>NZ_PHUJ01000003.1 GCF_002813375.1 Pseudonocardia alni
GGGTAGCCGGCCTGAGAGGGCGACCGGCCACACTGGGACTGAGACACGGCCCAGACTCCTACGGGAGGCAGCAGTGGGGAATATTGCGCAATGGGCGGAAGCCTGACGCAGCGACGCCGCGTGGGGGATGACGGCCTTCGGGTTGTAAACCTCTTTCGCCAGGGACGAAGAGCAATTGACGGTACCTGGAGAAGAAGCACCGGCCAACTACGTGCCAGCAGCCGCGGTAACACGTAGGGTGCGAGCGTTGTCCGGAATTATTGGGCGTAAAGAGCTCGTAGGCGGTGTGTCGCGTCGGCCGTGAAAACTTGGGGCTTAACTCTGAGCGTGCGGTCGATACGGGCATCACTTGAGTTCGGCAGGGGAGACTGGAATTCCTGGTGTAGCGGTGAAATGCGCAGATATCAGGAGGAACACCGGTGGCGAAGGCGGGTCTCTGGGCCGATACTGACGCTGAGGAGCGAAAGCGTGGGGAGCGAACAGGATTAGATACCCTGGTAGTCCACGCCGTAAACGTTGGGCGCTAGGTGTGGGGACCATTCCACGGTTTCTGTGCCGCAGCTAACGCATTAAGCGCCCCGCCTGGGGAGTACGGCCGCAAGGCTAAAACTCAAAGGAATTGACGGGGGCCCGCACAAGCGGCGGAGCATGTGGATTAATTCGATGCAACGCGAAGAACCTTACCTGGGTTTGACATGCACCAGACATCCCTAGAGATAGGGCTTCCCTTGTGGTTGGTGTGCAGGTGGTGCATGGCTGTCGTCAGCTCGTGTCGTGAGATGTTGGGTTAAGTCCCGCAACGAGCGCAACCCTTGTTCCATGTTGCCAGCACGTAATGGTGGGGACTCATGGGAGACTGCCGGGGTCAACTCGGAGGAAGGTGGGGATGACGTCAAGTCATCATGCCCCTTATGTCCAGGGCTTCACACATGCTACAATGGCTCATACAGAGGGCTGCGAGACCGTGAGGTGGAGCGAATCCCTTAAAGTGAGTCTCAGTTCGGATCGGGGTCTGCAACTCGACCCCGTGAAGTTGGAGTCGCTAGTAATCGCAGATCAGCAACGCTGCGGTGAATACGTTCCCGGGCCTTGTACACACCGCCCGTCACGTCACGAAAGTTGGTAACACCCGAAGCCGGCGGCCCAACCCTTGTGGAGGGAGCTGTCGAAGGTGGGACTGGCGATTGGGACGAAGTCGTAACAAGGTAGCCGTACCGGAAGGTGCGGCTGGATCACCTCCTTTCTAAGGAGTCCCATCATGTGATGGGGCACCACACGCTCTTTATTGGGTGTCTGTGGTTCCTTCATTGAATCGCATTTGCGGCCCCGTTCGTGGGTCGGGTGCGTTGGGTGGAACGCAGCACGTCGAACCGTTTGGCTTGGCACACTGTTGGGTCCTGAGAAGACGCCCTGTGGGTTGTTTTCTTTGGCCGCTCAGGTTGAGGGTTGTCCTAACGCCCCGGTTGGTTCCGGGTGTGGTGGTTTCTTCTTGGTCTGGTGTGGTTGTGGGTTGAGTGTTGCATAGTGGATGCGAGCATCTTGTTGTGGTCAAGTTGTTAAGAGCACATGGTGGATGCCTGGGCATCAGGAGCCGATGAAGGACGTGGGAGGCCGCGATAGGCCTCGGGGAGCTGTCAACCGAGCTGTGATCCGAGGGTGTCCGAATGGGGAAACCCAGCGCCCGTCATGGGGCGTTACCCGTACCTGAATTCATAGGGTGCGTGGAGGGAACGTGGGGAAGTGAAACATCTCAGTACCCACAGGAAGAGAAAACAATAGTGATTCCGTGAGTAGTGGCGAGCGAAAGCGGAAGAGGCTAAACCGTGTCCGTGTCAAGCCGGCAGGCGTTGCGGGTGCGGGGTTGTGAGACGTGTCGTTCATCTTCTGCCGAGGATGGGACAGCAAGTGCCTGTGTTAGCGGAACGACTCTGGGATGGTCGGCCGTAGTGGGTGATAGCCCCGTACGCGAAAACACTGGGTTCTGTTGTGGGCGTGTTCTCGAGTAGCAGCGAGCCCGTGAAATTCGCTGTGAATCTGGCGGGACCACCCGTCAAGCCTAAATACTACCTGATGACCGATAGCGGACAAGTACCGTGAGGGAAAGGTGAAAAGTACCCCGGGAGGGGAGTGAAATAGTACCTGAAACCGTGTGCTTACAAGCCGTCAGAGCCTTTCGGGGTGATGGCGTGCCTTTTGAAGAATGAGCCTGCGAGTTATGCTTCGTGGCGAGGTTAACCTGTGTGGGGTAGCCGTAGCGAAAGCGAGTCCGAATAGGGCGTCTGAGTCGCGGGGTGTAGACCCGAAGCGGAGTGATCTACCCATGGCCAGGGTGAAGCGTCGGTAAGACGTCGTGGAGGCCCGAACCCACCAGGGTTGAAAACCTGGGGGATGAGCTGTGGGTAGGGGTGAAAGGCCAATCAAACTTCGTGATAGCTGGTTCTCCCCGAAATGCATTTAGGTGCAGCGTCGTGTGTTTCTCACCGGAGGTAGAGCACTGGATGGCCTAGGGGGCCGACAAGCTTACCGAAGTCAGCCAAACTCCGAATGCCGGTGAGTGAGAGCGCGGCAGTGAGACTGCGGGGGATAAGCTTCGTGGTCGAGAGGGAAACAGCCCAGATCACCGGCTAAGGCCCCTAAGCGTGCGCTAAGTGGGAAAGGATGTGGGATCGCCCGGACAACCAGGAGGTTGGCTTAGAAGCAGCCACCCTTGAAAGAGTGCGTAATAGCTCACTGGTCAAGTGGTCCTGCGCCGACAATGTAGCGGGGCTCAAGCGCACCGCCGAAGCCGTGGCAATGACACTTTGGTGTTGTTGGGTAGGGGAGCGTCCTGCATCTGGTGAAGCCCGGGAGTGATTTACGGGTGGAGGGTGTGGGAGTGAGAATGCAGGCATGAGTAGCGAATGCAGAGTGAGAATCTCTGCCGCCGGATGACCAAGGGTTCCTGGGCCAGGTTGTTCCGCCCAGGGTGAGCCGGGACCTAAGGCGAGGCCGTCAGGCGTAGTCGATGGACAACGGGTTGATATTCCCGTGCTCGTGATAGTGCGTCCATGCCGAGGCTGGTGATGCTAACCATCCGAACCCACCTTCGCTCCTTCGGGAGTGTTGTTTGTGGGGGAGCGTGGGATCCGATCTGGTAGTAGGCAAGTGATGGGGTGACGCAGGAGGGTAGCTCCGCCACGCGGTGGTTGTCGTGGTGTAAGCCTGTAGCCCGAGTCCTAGGTAAATCCGGGGCTCATTAAAGGGTGAGAGGTGATGCGTAGCCGATTGAGGCGAAGAGAGTGATCCCATGCTGTCGAGAAAAGCCTCTAGCGAGTGCTGTTGCGGCCCGTACCCCAAACCGACACAGGTGGTCAGGTAGAGAATACCGAGGCGATCGAGCGAACTGTGGTTAAGGAATTCGGCAAAATACCTCCGTAACTTCGGGAGAAGGAGGGCCGGTTGTCTTGAGGCTCCTTGCGGGCTAGGGACGGCCGGTCGCAGAGACCAGGCCCAAGCGACTGTTTACTAAAAACACAGGTCCGTGCGAAGTCGCAAGACGATGTATACGGACTGACGCCTGCCCGGTGCTGGAACGTTAAGAGGACCTGTTAGCTCTTCGGGGCGAAGCGGAGAATTTAAGCGCCAGTAAACGGCGGTGGTAACTATAACCATCCTAAGGTAGCGAAATTCCTTGTCGGGTAAGTTCCGACCTGCACGAATGGCGTAACGACTTGGGCGCTGTCTCGACCACAGACTCGGCGAAATTGCACTACGAGTAAAGATGCTCGTTACGCGCGGCAGGACGGAAAGACCCCGGGACCTTTACTATAGCTTGGTATTGATGCTTGGTTCGGCTTGTGTAGGATAGGTGGGAGACTGTGAAGCTATCACGCCAGTGGTGGTGGAGTCGTTGTTGAAATACCACTCTGGTCGAATTGGGTGTCTCAACCTCGGGCCATGATCTGGTTCAGGGACAGTGCCTGGTGGGTAGTTTAACTGGGGCGGTTGCCTCCCAAAGAGTAACGGAGGCGCCCAAAGGTTCCCTCAGCCTGGTTGGCAATCAGGTGTTGAGTGTAAGTGCACAAGGGAGCTTGACTGTGAGACTGACGGGTCGAGCAGGGACGAAAGTCGGGACTAGTGATCCGGCACCACCTTGTGGAAGGGGTGTCGCTCAACGGATAAAAGGTACCCCGGGGATAACAGGCTGATCTTGCCCAAGAGTCCATATCGACGGCATGGTTTGGCACCTCGATGTCGGCTCGTCGCATCCTGGGGCTGGAGTAGGTCCCAAGGGTTGGGCTGTTCGCCCATTAAAGCGGTACGCGAGCTGGGTTTAGAACGTCGTGAGACAGTTCGGTCCCTATCCGCCGCGCGCGTTGGAGACTTGAGGAAGGCTGTCCCTAGTACGAGAGGACCGGGACGGACGAACCTCTGGTGTGCCAGTTGTCCCGCCAGGGGCACGGCTGGTTGGCTATGTTCGGGAGGGATAACCGCTGAAGGCATCTAAGCGGGAAGCCTGTTCCAAGATGAGGTCTCCCACCACCTTCGAGTGGGTAAGGCTCCCAGTAGATGACTGGGTTGATAGGCCGGAGATGGAAGCCCTGTGAGGGGTGGAGTTGACCGGTACTAATAGGCCGAGGGCTTGCCACAACGAGTTGTTCGCATCCACTGTGTGACCCTGAGTCCACAACCGTCCATGTTCCCGGTGATCCGGGGATCGTGGGTTCGGTTTGTGTGCTCGACCCCCGCCTCTCGGGGTTTTCTGGGGGGTGGGGTGATAGTTGGATAGTGTTGTCGGTGGTCATTGCGGTAGGGAAACGCCCGGTCCCATTCCGAACCCGGTAGCTAAGCCTTCCAGCGCCGATGGTACTGCACTCGCCAGGGTGTGGGAGAGTAGGTCGCCGCCGACATTCAACCTCTGAAAGGGGAGTCCGCAACGGTGTAGTAGCCGCTGTGGACTCCCCTTTTTCGTATGTCTGCAGCCGTGTCCGCCTCTCTGCGCGGACCGGTTCGCCCAGTGCGGTCGCCGACCGCGGAAGTGACGGTGTTCGTTTGTACCCTGACCACGTGACGGACGGGGAACGTCCCGGCAACGGCCGGGCAGGCGAGGAGCGCGGTTCGCGCAGCGGGTCGGGGTGGTCGCGCGGCGATGACCAGCGGGGACGGCGCCGCGACGGCGACGACCGCACGCGTCGCGACGACCGGGGCAACCGCAGCGGCGGCGACCGCGCGCGCGACGACCGGGGACGTCCGGGCGAGCGCCGCACCGAGGGCCGCTCCTGGTCCGACCGGGGTGGACGCGACACCGGCCGGCGCGACAGCGGCTTCCGCGACGAGGACCGCTCCGACCGCGGGCCGCGTCGCGACGACGACCGTCGCCCCGCCCGTGACGACGACCGCCGTTCCGGTGGCACCGGCCGGCGCGACTCGTTCCGGGGTGGCCGTGACGAACGCGGTGGCCGGCCCTCCGCGGGCCGTGAGGACCGCCGTCCCTACCGTGACCGCGACGACCGTGGCGCCCGTCCGCAGCGCGACGACGACCGCGGCGGGCGCTCGTTCCGGGACCGCGCCGGTCGTCCCTCCTCCGGCCGTGACGACCGTGATGGCCGCTCGTTCTCCGGCCGTGACGACCGTGATGGCCGCTCGTTCTCCGGTCGCGACGACCGTGGCGGTCGTTCCTTCCCCGGTCGCGACGACCGCGGGGGACGTCCGTCCGGGGGCCGTGACGGTCGCTCCTCCGGCGGCCGTGACGACCGCCGTCCCGCCCGTGACCGTGACGACCGCGGCGGCCGTCCGTTCCGCGGCGGCGACGACCGGGGCGGTCGCCCGTCCGGGGACCGTGACGACCGCGGTGCCCGCTCGTTCCGTGACCGTGACGACCGCGGCGGCCGTTCCTTCGGTGGCCGTGACGACCGGGCCCCTCGTCCGCAGCGCGACGACGACCGCGGCGGCCGTTCGTTCCGCGACCGTGACGACCGCGGGGGACGTCCGTCCGGTGACCGCGGTGCCCGTTCCTTCCGGGACCGCGACGAGCGTGGCGCCCGTCCGCAGCGCGGCGACGACCGTGGCGGCCGTTCGTTCCGCGATCGCGACGACCGGGCCGGCCGCCCGTCCCGGGACCGTGACGACCGCGGCGGCCGACCCTTCGGTAACCGTGACGACCGTGGCCCCCGTCCCCAGCGCGAGGACGACCGTGGTGCCCGTCCCTACCGGAACCGTGACGACCGCGCGCCCCGCGGTCGCGACGACCGTGACGAGGACCGGCGCAGCCCGTCCCGCGACCGGGAGGACCGCCCGTACCGCGCCCGTCAGGAGCGCCCGTCGCACGACCGCCCGTCCGAGCGGTCCGCGGCCGTCGAGCCCCAGGACGTCGCGCAGCCGGCCGCGGTGCAGGCCGAGCCGGCCGGTGACGTGCCTGCCGTGACGCCGTCGACGACCGACACGCGGGAGGCGGCCACGCCGACCGGCGCGACCGCCTCCGACACCGCTACCCGGGTTCCGGAGACCTCGCCCGCGGAGGCGGCCGACGCGCCGGTCACCCGCGACGAGCGCACCGACGACGCGGTCAGCACGGGCAGCACCGCGTCCGACGGCCCCCGGTCCGACAGCGGGGAGCGGACCGACACCCCCGTGACCGACGCCCGCGGGGCCGGTACCGGGGCCGACGCCGTCGACCGCGCCGGGACCGCCCCGGGCACGACCGGATCGGACGCCGACACCGTCGACGGTCCGCGCACCGACCGTGCCGAGCGCCCCATCGGGCGCGACGAGCGTCGCCCGCTCCGTGACCGTGACGACCGTGGCCCGCGCCGGGAGCGTGACGACCGTGGCCCGCGTGGCGGCCGGGACGACCGGGGCCCGCGCTCCGGCCGTGACGACCGCAGGCGCGACGACCGGGGCCGGAACGACCGTGGCCGCGACGACCGTGGCCGCGACGACCGCCGTGACCGCGACGCCCGTTCGCGACGGGCGATCCCGGAGTCGGCCGAGCGGACCTTCGTCGCCGAGCCGGACCTGCCGGACTCGGTGACGGCCGCCGAGCTCGACCCGAGCGTGCGCCGGGACCTGCGCGGCCTCCAGAAGGAGACCGCCGAGGTGGTGGCGCGGCACCTCGTCGCGGCGGGGCTGCTCGTCGACGAGGACGCCGTGCAGGCGCTCGAGCACGTGCGCTACGCGAGGCGCCGGGCGTCGCGGATCGCGGTCGTCCGGGAGGCCGCCGGCATCGTCGCCTACCACGCGGGGGAGTGGAACGAGGCCCTCGGCGAGTTCCGCGCCGCCCGCCGGATGGGCGGCGGACCGGGGCACGTGCACGTCATGGCCGACATCGAGCGCGCCCTCGGCCGTCCCGAGCGTGCTCTCGACCTGGCCCGCAGCCCGGAGGCCCGGGACCTCGGCCACGAGGAGCGGATCGAGCTGCTCATCGTCGCTGCGGGAGCCCGGCGCGACCTGGGCGAGGCCGACGCCGCCGTCGTCGGGCTCCAGGTCCCCGAGCTCGACGCGGTCCGCCGCGACCCGTGGAGCGCGCGGCTGTTCTACGCCTACGCCGACAACCTGCTCGCCGCCGGCCGGGAGTCGGAGGCCGTGCAGTGGTTCGTCCACGCCCACGACGCCGACCGGCACCGGGAGACCGACGCCGCCGCGCGCATCGCCGAGCTGACCGGTGACGAGCTCGAGGGCGCCGACGACGAGCTCTCCGTCGGCTGGGAGGACGTGCCCCCGGCCGCCGACGACCACGTCGAGGCGCCGCACACCGACGCCCCGGCACCGTCCGGTCGGGTCGACGCCGGCGATGCCGACGACGCAGCCGGCGACGCAGCCGACGACGCAGCCGACGACGCAGCCGACGACGCAGCCGACCCCGGCGACGACGACGCGTCCGGGACCGCAGTCCCGGGCGCCGACGGGAGCGACGCGGGCGGGACGGAGGAGGGCGGGCCGGACGAGGTCCGCGGCGACACCGACGGAGGCGCCGTGGTCGAGAGGCCGGACGCCTCCGGGGCGGCTCCCTCCGCGGACCAGCAGCAGGGCCGCGACACCGGGGCCGGCGACCGGTGACCGACGACCTGCTGTCCCGCCACGACGTCCTCCTGGCCGACCTCGACGGCACCCTCTACCAGGGCCCCGAGGTCGTCCCGGGGGCCGTCGAGGCGGTGCGCGGGGCGGCGGACCGCGGCGTGCCCACGGTGTACGTCACCAACAACGCCTCGCGCAGCCCCGCCGACGTCGCGGCGCACCTCGCCGAGCTCGGCTTCCCGGCCCGCGTCGAGCACGTCCGCACCAGCTCACAGGCCGCTGCCGCGATGCTGGCCGAGCAGCTCCCGCCGGGCGCGCGGGTGCTGGTCGTCGGCACGTCGGCGCTGGCCGACGAGGTCCGGGCCCGCGGGCTCGCCGTCGTCGGTGACGCCGAGGGCGCGGACGCCGTCGTCCAGGGGCACTCGCCCGACACCGGGTGGCGGATCCTGGCCGAGGCGGTCGTCGCCGTCCGGGCCGGAGCGTTGTGGGTCGCCTCCAACGTCGATCCCACCCTTCCCACCGAGCGCGGGCCGCTGCCCGGCAACGGTTCGATGGTCCAGGTCGTGCGGACGGCGACCGGCGCACGGCCGCAGGTGGCGGGCAAGCCCGCCGCCCGGCTGCTCCGCGAGGGGTGTGGCGACGCGCAGGCCCCGCTCGTCATCGGGGACCGGCTCGACACCGACATCGAGGGTGCCAACGCCATGGGCGCCCCGTCGCTGATGGTCCTGACCGGGGTCAGCGGCGCCGCGGAGCTGCTCGCCGCCGCCCCGGAGCTGCGGCCCACCCACATCGGCGCCGACCTCGCCGCGCTCACCCGCCCACCGGACGAGCTGGCCCCCGGGCCGCGGCCCGGCTGGGACGTCCGCGCCGACGGCGGCACGCTCGTCCTGTCCGGCGACGGGGACGGGCCCGAACCCACGGTGGACGCGCTGCGTGCCCTGTGCGCGGTGGCCTGGGAGCAGGGCGTCCACGACGTCCGCTCCGACGGTGCGGCCGCCGCCGCGGCACTGGCCGACCTCGGCCTGGCGGAGCGGCCAGGGCGGTGACGCCGCGTCGCGGCCGCGGTCGGGACCGTCGGCTACCGTGGCGTCAGAACCCCGTACCCGGAGATCATCCATGAGCGTTCCCGCACCCGGACCCCGTCCGGGCGACCCGCGGCCCGAGCAGGACCGCCCCGTCGCGGCCCTGCGTGCCGAGGTCGACGCGGCCGTCGCGGCGCTCGACGCGCTGGACGACCGTCCGGTCTCCGAGCACCCGGCCGCGTTCGAGCGGGTGCACGCCGCGCTCGGCCGCGCGCTGAGCGCCGGCTCGGAACGGGAGTGACGATGGGCCCCACCCGCGCCCGCCTGGACGCCGAGCTCGTCCGCCGCAAGCTCGCCCGCTCCCGCGGCCAGGCCGCCGAGCTGATCGCCGCAGGCCGGGTCGTCGTCAACGGCATGCCGGCGGCGAAGCCCGCCACCGTGGTGGACCGGGACGCACCCGTGCTCGTCCGCCCGGACGACGACGGCGAACCCGACTGGGCCTCCCGCGGCGCCAAGAAGCTGCTCGGCGCCCTCGACGCGTTCACCGACGTCGACCCCGCCGGACGGCGCTGCCTCGACGCGGGCGCCTCCACCGGCGGCTTCACCGACGTGCTGCTCACCCGCGGGGCGGCCGAGGTCGTCGCCGTCGACGTCGGGTACGGCCAGCTGGTGTGGCGGCTGCAGTCCGACGAGCGCGTCCACGTGCACGACCGCACCAACGTCCGGGCCCTCGAACCGGAGCAGATCGGCGGGACGGTCGACCTGACCGTCGCCGACCTGTCGTTCATCTCGCTGCGCACCGTGCTGCCGGCCCTCGCCGCCTGCACCGCGCCCGGAGGCGACCTGCTACCCATGGTGAAACCACAGTTCGAGGTCGGGAAGGACCGGCTCGGCTCCGGCGGGGTCGTACGGGACCCGGGTCTGCGCATCGAGGCACTGCACGGGGTCGCGACCGCCGCCGCCGCGGCCGGGCTGCACGTCCTCGGCGCGACCGCGAGCCCGCTGCCCGGCCCGTCGGGCAACGTCGAGTACTTCCTGCACCTGCGCCGGCCCGTCGACGGCCCGGCCGGCGTCGCCCCCGAGCAGCCCGAGCTCGCGCCGATGCTGGCCGCCGCGGTCGCGGACGGCCCCGCATGAGGGACGTCCTGCTGGTCCTGCACACCGGGCGGCCCACCAACCGCAAGACCGCGCTGCACGTGATGGGCGAGCTCGGGCGGCTCGGCCTGCGCACCCGGGTGCTCGCCGACGAGTGGGCCGAGCTCGCCGCGGACCCCGACGTCCCGGCGGGCTACGAGCCGGTCCCGGTCCCCGGGAGCCCGGAGTGCGCCCGCGGCGCCGAGGCGGTCCTGGTCCTCGGCGGTGACGGCACCCTGCTGCGCGCCGCCGACCTCGCCCGCCACGCCGGCGTGCCCCTGCTGGGCGTCAACCTCGGCCACGTCGGCTTCCTCGCCGAGGCCGAGGAGGACACCCTGCCCGAGGCGCTGCAGAAGCTCGCCGACGGCGACTACGAGGTCGAGGAACGGACCACCCTCGAGGCCGTCGTCACCGCCGCCGGGCAGGTGCTCGGCCGGGCGTGGGCGCTGAACGAGGCCGTCGTCGAGAAGACCACCCGCGGCCGCATCCTCGAGGTCGTCCTCGAGGTCGACGGCCGCCCGGTGTCCTCCTTCGGCTGCGACGGGGTGCTCTGCTCCACCCCGACCGGTTCCACCGCCTACGCCTTCTCCGCGGGCGGGCCGCTGATCTGGCCGCAGGTGCAGGCACTGCTGGTGGTCCCCAGCAACGCACACGCCCTGTTCGCCCGGCCGATGGTGATCGCGCCGGAGAGCACCGTCGCGATCGAGGTGTCCGCCGACGGCCCGTCCGCCGTGCTGGACTGCGACGGCCGTCGCACCGTCGCGGTGCCGCCCGGGGCCCGGGTGGAGCTGCGGCGTGCGTCGGAGCCCGTGCGGATGGTGCGCCTGGCCGCGCAGCCCTTCGCCGACCGGCTCGTCCGCAAGTTCGACCTGCCCGTCCGGGGCTGGCGCGGGGCCCGGACCCAACCACCGGGTTCGAACGCCTGATCGACCGCTCGGCGCACGGGAACATCCGTTCGGTGCCGTTCGCGTGTCGGGGCTCGAACGCTGTCGGTGTTCGAACGTATGGTCCCACGCATGTTGTCCGAGATGCGGATCCAGGGCCTCGGCGTGATCGACGACGCGACCCTGGAGCTCGACCCGGGCCTGACCGTGCTGACCGGCGAGACCGGCGCCGGGAAGACCATGGTCGTGACCGGGCTGAACCTCCTCGGCGGTGGCCGCGCGGAGTCCTCGCGGGTGTCGGCCGGGGCGAGGCGCGCCGTCGTCGAGGGCCGCTTCGCGGCCTCGCCGGGGGCGCTGGAACTGGCCGAGGAGGTGGGCGCCGAGGCCGACGACGACGGGGCGCTGATCGCGGCCCGCACCGTGTCGGCCGACGGGCGCTCCCGGGCCCACCTGGGCGGGCGGTCGGTGCCCAACGGGGTGCTGGGCAGGCTCGCCGAGACCCAGCTCGCCGTGCACGGGCAGAACGACCAGCTGCGGCTGCTGCGGGGCTCCGACCAGCGGGCCCTGCTCGACCGCTTCGCCGGGGACCCCGTCGCGGTCCCGCTGACCGCCTACCGGACGGTGCGCGCCGAGTGGCTGCAGGTGGTCACCGAGCTCGCCGAGCGGCGGGACAACGCCCGCCGGCTCGCCCAGGAGGCGGACCTGCTGCGCCACGGTCTCGCCGAGATCGAGGCCGCCGACCCGCAGCCCGGTGAGGACCGCGAGCTCGTCGAACAGGCCCGCCGGATGGCCGAGGCCGACGACCTGCGAGCCGCCGCCGAGAGCGCACACCTCGCACTGTCCGGCTCGGACGACGGCGAGGCCCCCGGCGCCGTCGGGCTCGCCGGGCAGGCCAAGGGGCTCGCCGAGGGCAGTGGCGACCCCGCGCTGGAGGAGCTCGGCCCGCGCCTCACCGAGGCCATCGCGGTCCTCGCCGACGCCGCGGCCGAGCTGAGCGGCTACCTCGACCGGCTCGACGCCGACCCCGAGCTGCTGTCCCGCGTCCTGACCCGCCAGGCCGAGCTCAAGGCACTCACCCGCAAGTACGCCGCGGACACCGACGGCGTGCTGGCCTGGGCGGACACCGCCCGCGACCGACTGTCCGGGCTCGACACCTCCGACGAGGCGCTCGCCGAGCTGTCGGCCCGCCGTGACGCACTCGCCGGTGAGCTGGCCGGTCACGCCGCCGCGATCACCGCGGCGCGCACCGCCGCCGCGTCCCGGCTGGCCGAGGCGACGACGGCGGAACTCGCCGGGCTCGCCATGAAGGACGCGACGTTGCAGGTCGGCGTGCAGCCGCGGCCCGCCGCCGACACCGGGCCGGTGCTCGAGGTCGGCGGGCGGCGCTGCCAGGCCGGGTCGAGCGGCGTCGACGAGGTCGAGATCCGGCTCGTCCCGCACGCCGGGGCGGTGGCACAGCCGCTGCACAAGGGCGCCTCCGGTGGCGAGCTGTCCCGGGTCATGCTGGCCCTGGAGGTCGCGCTCGCCGGCGCCGACCCGGTGCCGACCATGGTGTTCGACGAGGTCGACGCCGGCGTCGGCGGCCGGGCCGCGGTGGAGATCGGCCGCCGGCTCGCGCAGCTCGCGGCCCGCCACCAGGTCATCGTCGTCACACACCTGCCGCAGGTCGCGGCGTACGCCGACCGGCACCTCGTGGTGCAGAAGGCGTCCGGGGCGGGCGTCACCCGCTCCAGCGTGCGGCGGCTCACCGAGGAGGAGCGCACCGGGGAGCTGGCACGGATGCTGGCCGGGATGGACGACACCGACACCGGCCGCGCGCACGCCGAGGAGCTGCTCAGCGCCGCGACCGCGCACCGGGAGGCCGACCGCGCGGCGGCACGGCCCGCGGACCTGGCCGAGGCCCGGTCGCGTCGCGCGCAGTCCCGGCGCGGCCGGACCGCGCGGGACACGGACACCGGCGTCGCGACCGCGCCGGTGGAGGGTGCGGTCCCCGGGCCGCGCGGCACCGACTCCCGCGGCACCGACCCCCGCGGCACCGACCCCTGCGGCACCGACCCCTGCGGCACCGACTCCCGCGGCACCGACTCCCGCAGCATCGACCCGGACCGCGCCGCGGGCCGTCCCGCCGCCGCGTCGCGGCGGCGCCGGGCCGGCTGAGCGGGCCCGGCCGACGGCAGCCCGAGCGGCGCGCCGTCGCTGTGGGTGAGCGGCGCGTGGTCCGGGCGTCGCCACCCGGGGAGCGACGGGGGGATCGTCCGGGCCGGTGACGTCGCGGTCTCGCGCGGCGTGCCTGCGTGGTCACGGACGCCCCACCTGTCACAGTGCGCCACATGAAGCTGTCCGGCCTGCTGCACCGTTCCCGACCGGAGCTGCCGGGCCTGACCGGCCCGGCCCGCGCCGACCGTCGTATCGAGTCGGTGCTCCGGCGCCTGCGCCCCGGCGACATCGCCGTGATCGACCAGGTCGACCTGGACCGGGCGACCGCGGACGCGCTCGTCGCCGCCCGGGTCGCCGCGGTCGTCAACGCCGCCCCGTCGATCTCCGGCCGGTTCCCGAACCTCGGCCCGCAGGTGCTCGTCGAGGCGGGCATCCCGCTCGTCGACGACTGCGGTCCCGACACCCTGCGCGCGGTCAAGGACGGCATCCGGGTGCGGCTGCACGACGGCGTGCTCTACACCGGCGAGCAGCCGCTGTGCGAGGGCCGGGAGCAGACCGAGGACACCGTCGCCGACGCCCTGGACGAGGCCAAGCAGGGCCTGACCCACCAGCTCGAGGCGTTCGCCGCGAACACCATCGAGTTCATGCGCCGCGAGCGCTCGCTGCTCCTCGACGGGCACGGCGTCCCCGAGGTCGACGTCGCCCTCGACGGGCGGCCGGTGCTCGTCGTCGCCGCCGGGTTCGAGCACCTCGCCGTGCTGAAGCGACTCAAGGCCTACATCAAGGAGTACCGGCCGGTACTCGTCGGCGTCGGGGCGGGCGCGGACGCGCTGCTCAACGCGCGCCACCGCCCGGACCTCATCGTCGCCGACCCGTCCGAGGTGTCGAACCAGGCGCTGACCAGCGGCGCCGACGTCGTCGTCCCGGCCTTCCCCGACGGGCACGCCCCGGGGCTGCACCGGGTGCAGGACCTGGGCGCCAGCGCCGTCACGTTCCCGTCGATGGCCAACCCCGAGGACCTCGCCCTGCTGCTCGCCCACCACCGCGGCGCCTCGATGATCGTCACGGTCGGGTTGTCGGCGTCGATGGGGGAGTTCCTCGACCGCGGGCGGTCGGGCAGCAACGCCTCGACGTTCCTGACCCGGCTGCAGGCGGGGGGCGGCGTCGTCGACGGCGCGATGATCGCCCAGATGTACCGGAGCCGGACCTCGTTCGCCCCGCTGCTGCTGCTCGTCGCGGCCGCGGTGGTCGCGGTCGTCGTCGCCGTGCTCGTGTCCGGCGGCGGCCCCGCGGTGCTGGAGTGGCTGCGTGGCGTGCTGGAGAGCCTGCGGGCCCTGGTCGCCGGATGGTTCCCGGCGTGATCTCGCGGCGCCACCACCGCATCGCCCTGGTCGCGGTGTTCGTGCTGGCCCTGGCGGCCGGGTTCGTCCTCGCCGTCGTCGGGCTCCCGCAGCGCATCGCCGACGTCGCGGCCTCGCGGACGGACACGGGCGAGACCGCCCGGCTGAGCGTCGAACGCGACACCCTGGCCGCGCAGCTGCACGCCAGTGACGAGTTCGCCGGCCGCGTCGGACCGGACCTGGTGCGCGGGAAGCTCACCGGGGTGCCCGTGACCGTCGTCGCGCTCGGTGCCGACCCGTCCGACACGCGCGCGGTCGCCGAGCTCGTCGTCGCCGCGGGGGGCAGCGTCGCGGGGGAGGTCGTGCTCACCCCGGCCGTCACCGACCCGGCCCGCGCCGACCAGCTGCGCGACCTGTCCGCACGGCTGCTGCCGTCGGGGGCCCAGCTCCCCACCGCCACCGACGCCGGTGCGCTCGCCGGGGGCCTGCTCGGCTCCGCGCTGCTGGCCCCGCCCGACGGCCCCGCACCCGACCCGGACGGTGCCGGCGCGGTGCTCGCCGGGCTCGCCGGCGGCGGCTTCGCCGAGGCACCGCAGGGCAGTCCCGCGGCCGGACGGGTGGCCGTCGTCGTCACCGGTGCCGCGTACTCCGGCGTGGACGCCGGCGCCTCGGCGTCCACCGCCGCGGCACTGGCCGCGGAGCTCGACCGTCGTGGCGCGGGAGCCGTGCTGGCCGGGCGGGACGCCGCGGACGGCTCGGCCGTCGCCGCCGCCCGCGCGTCCGGGGCCGGTCCGATGGGCCGGCTCGCCACCGTCGACGGCGTCGGTACCGGGGCCGGGCGGGTCGCGACCGTGCTCGCGCTCGCCGAACGACAGGCAGGAGGCACCGGCCGCTACGGTTCCGGGGCCGGAACGGTGGGGCCGGTTCCCGCCGCCCCATGACCGATCGGTAGGCTGAAACTCCGTGCAGACTCGCGCCACCCGTCATCTCTTCGTCACCGGTGGGGTCGCGTCCTCGCTGGGTAAGGGCCTGACCGCCTCCAGTCTCGGTCAGTTGCTCACCGCGCGCGGGCTTCGCGTCACCATGCAGAAGCTCGACCCCTACTTGAACGTCGACCCCGGGACGATGAACCCGTTCCAGCACGGCGAGGTGTTCGTCACCGAGGACGGTGCCGAGACCGACCTCGACGTCGGCCACTACGAGCGGTTCCTGGACCGCGACCTCGCCGGGCGGGCCAACGTCACCACCGGCCAGGTCTACTCCGAGGTCATCGCCAAGGAGCGTCGCGGCGAGTACCTCGGCGACACCGTCCAGGTCATCCCGCACATCACCAACGAGATCAAGGACCGCGTCCTCGCGATGGCCGAGCCCGACGCCGAGGGCCTGGCCCCCGACGTCGTCATCACCGAGGTCGGCGGCACCATCGGCGACATCGAGTCGCTGCCGTTCGTCGAGGCCGCCCGCCAGGTCCGTCACGAGGTCGGCCGGGACAACTGCTTCTTCCTGCACGTGTCGCTGGTGCCGTACCTGGCGCCGTCGGGCGAGCTGAAGACCAAGCCGACCCAGCACTCCGTCGCGGCGCTGCGCAACATCGGCATCCAGCCCGACGCGGTGGTGCTGCGCGCCGACCGGGAGATCCCCGAGGGCATGAAGCGCAAGATCTCGCTGATGTGCGACATCGAACTCGACGGCGTCGCCGCGTGCCCGGACGCCCCGTCGATCTACGACATCCCGAAGGTGCTGCACGGCGAGGGCCTCGACGCCTACGTCGTGCGCCGGCTCGGGCTGCCGTTCCGCGACGTCGACTGGACCGTGTGGGGCGACCTGCTCGACCGCGTCCACCACCCGCGGGAGACCGCGACGATCGCACTGGTCGGCAAGTACGTCGACCTGCCCGACGCCTACCTCTCGGTCACCGAGGCGCTGCGGGCCGGCGGCTTCGCCCACCACGCCAAGGTGGCGATCCGCTGGGTGCCGTCGGACTCCTGCGAGACCCCGGCCGGCGCGGCCGAGGCGCTCGACGGCGTCGACGGGGTGCTCGTCCCCGGCGGCTTCGGCATCCGCGGCATCGAGGGCAAGCTCGGCGCGATCACCCACGCCCGCACCCGGCGCATCCCCACCCTGGGGCTGTGCCTGGGCCTGCAGTGCATGGTCATCGAGACCGCGCGCACCGTCGCCGGCCTGGAGGACGCGAGCTCGACCGAGTTCGACCCGGAGACCGCGCACCCGGTGATCTCGACGATGGCGACCCAGCGCGACGTCGTCGCGGGCGAGCGGGACATGGGCGGGACCATGCGCCTGGGTGCCTACCCGGCGGTGCTGCAGCCCGGCTCGGTCGCGGCGAAGGCCTACGGGGCGCGCGAGATCTCCGAGCGGCACCGGCACCGCTTCGAGGTCAACAACGCCTACCGGCAGCAGCTCACCGAGGCGGGCCTGGTGTTCGGGACCTCCCCGGACGGGACGCTGGTGGAGTTCGTGGAGCTGCCGTCGTCGCAGCACCCGTTCTTCGTCGGGACCCAGGCGCACCCCGAGCTCAAGAGCCGCCCGACCCGGCCGCACCCGTTGTTCGCGGCGTTCGTGAAGGCGGCGCTGCGCTACCGGGCCGAGGACCGGCTGCCGGTGCACCTGCCCGGCCGGGACAACACCGACGCCGACGACGCCGAGACGGTCGAGGGCGACGACGTCGCCGTCGGCGCGGGCGGCAACGGCGTGGCCCGGGCCGAGAGCACCTCCGCCCGCTGACCCCGACCGGGCCGGGCCGCCGACGGTGGCCCGGCCCGGCACGGCGGCCCGGGGCCGTGCCGCCGGGCGCGGCACGCGGCCCACACGGCCCGCGCGCCCCGCACGGGCCGGGCCCGACGGCTACTGTCCGACGGGTGATCGAACTGCGCACCCGCCGGGCGGTGACCCGGTGACCCGCCCCGGCGAGCACGACTTCCCGGTCCGCTCGGCCACCGACATCTACTCCGGCCGCGTGATGGCGCTGCGGTCGGACCGCGTCGTCATGCCCGGCGGCCGGGTCGCGACCCGCGAGATCCTGGAGCACCCGGGGGCGGTCGCCGTCGTCGCGGTGGACGAGGCCGGGCGGGTCCGGATGCTGCACCAGTACCGCCACGCCGTCCGGCGACGGCTGTGGGAGCTCCCCGCCGGCCTGCTCGACGTGGCGGGGGAGGACCCCGCGGTCACCGCCGACCGGGAGCTGACCGAGGAGGCCGGGCTGTCGGCGTCGGACTGGTCGGTGCTGCTCGACGTCGTGCCCTCGCCCGGGTTCTCCGACGAGTCGGTCCGCATCTTCCTCGCGCGCGAGCTCGTCGAGAAGCCCCGCCCCGACCTGGGCGACGACGAGGAGGCCGACCTGGAGCTGCGCTGGATCCCGATCGCCGAGGCCGTCGGGATGGTGTTCTCCGGCGAGATCGTCAACGCGGTGTCCTGCGCCGGGCTGCTCGCGGCCCGCGCGGTGCTGGCCGGGGAGTTCGACCCCCGCCCGGTCGACGCCGAGTGGGCCGACCGCCCGTTCCGCTTCGCCCGCCGCGCCGACGAGTGATCCTCCGCCGCGCCGACGGGTGACCGCGGGCCGCGGCGACGGGTGACCGCGGGCCGCGGCGACGCGTGACCGCGCCGGGTCTCCGGGTGACGGCCTGCCGCGCCGACGGGTGTCCGCCCGGCCGCGCCCACGGTGACCGCGCCGGGCGGTGGTCAGGGCCGCAACGGACGACCCTCCGGGTCCCGGGGCGACCCGGCGAGCACCACGATCCCGTCGACGAACGACCAGATCGCGCCGATCCCGAAGGTCAGGAACGTGACCAGCAGCTGCGCGACGGCCAGACCGGTGTGGCCCGAGTAGAACCGGCCGATGCCGAACGGCAGGAACAGCTGCAGCAGCCCCGCCACGATCTTCTGCTTGTCGGAGTACGGCAGCCCCGAGTAGGGCTCGCGGCCGTACGGCGCGGACGGGTCGTATCCGTAGGGGCCGTAGGACGGGGGCCCGGGGTGCGGTGGGTAGGCCGCGCCCGGGTACTGCTGCTGCCCGGACGCCCAGCCCGGCGCACCGGCGGCCCACGCCGGCCCGCCGGGGAACCCGCCGCCGGGGGACAAGCCCGCGGGGCCGCCGTCGGGGTACGGCCCGGACGGGTACGTCCCGGACGGGTACGTCCCGCCGGGGTACCCCGCGCCCGGGTAGCCGGGCGCCCCGGGGGCCGGCCACGGGGGGCGGGGGCCGGCGGTCGTCGGCGACGGGTCCGGGTAGGGGCCCGCCGCGGGGTGGCCCGACGGATCCGGGTACGGGGTGGCCCGGGTCGGGCCGGGGACCGCGAAGCGCGCGGTGCGCTCGGCGTCACCGCTGTGCCCGTCGTCGTGGGCGCCCGGGGAGCCCGTGCCGGTGGACGTGCCGGCGCGCGCGGTCGCGCCGGTGGTGGCCGGATCTGCGGCGGCGGCATCCGCGGCGGCGGCATCCGCGGCGGTGGGACCGGTGCTGGCGGGGCCGGTGGTCGCGGGATCCGCACCGGCGGGACCGCCGCTCGGGTCGGCGCCGGCCGCGGACAACGACGGCGCCACCCCGGTGAGCGACGCCGGGTGCGGCTCGGGCAGATCGGTGAACAGGGCCGCCAGCTGCGACCGCGTCGTCGCCGCCCGGGCCCGGCGCACCCGCGCGTCGAACGCGTCGACGTCCAGCGCCCCGCCCGTGTAGTGGCGGGACAGCGCCCGCACCGTCTCCTCCTGCTCGGCGTAGCCGATCGGGTCCGCGCTCATACCCCGACCGTAGCCGCGATCAGCTGTGGAACAGCACGCTGCGACACGCGAGATGCAGGGCGAGGCGCTCGTCCGGGTCGGCGAGGTCGACGCCGAGCACGTGGCGTACCCGTTCGATCCGGGTCGCGACGGTGTTGCGGTGCACCCCGAGCACCGCCGCGGTCTCGGTCAGCGACGACTCGGCGTCCAGGTAGGCGGTCAGCGTCGTCAGCAGGTCCCCGGGTCTGCCCTGCAACGGTTCCAGCATCGACCGGGCGGCGGGCAGGAACGTGTCGGTGCGGGTCCAGGCCAGCAGCAGCGCCCCCAGCCCGAGCCGGTCGACGTGGACGAACCGGCCGCTGGTGGTGCGTTCGGCCGCGAGCCGGGCCGCGTCCCCGGCCTCGCCGAGGGTGCGGGCCAGCCCGCCCGCCCCGCGGTGCACCCGCCCCACCCCCGTCGAGGTCGGCAGGGACTCGCGCAGCAGCCACTGGGTGCGCCGCGCGGCCGTCGCGTGCTGCTGCAGCTCACCGGCGGTGGGCTGGTGGTCGAACGTCGTCCAGGCGCTCCACCCCGGCCCCTGCTCGACGACGACCGCCCGCAGCCGCGCCGTCTCCACCGCCCGCAGCACCTGCTCCCGGGCGGCGACGACGTCCACCGAGGACGGCACGTCGATCCGCAGGCCCGCGTGCCAGCCGTCCAGCGACCAGCCGGCGTCGAGCGCGCGGCGCCGCAGCCCGCCGGGCACCGGATCCCCGGCCTGCAGGATCTCGGCGAGCAGCGCCGTCCGCAGCCGCGCGTCGCGCTCCACGGCGAGCCGCTGCTCGGCGAGGCGCTGCCGCACCGAGTTCGCGGCGACCGCCAGCGCCGCCCGCAGCGCGGCGGTCTCGGCGGGCACCCCCTCCGGCTCCGCGACGGCCAGGCGGCCGTCCGGCGGGCCCGACCCGAACGCCACCTCCAGCAGTGCCGCCCCGGGAACGGGCGGCGGAGTCCTCGAGCCCGTCGCGTCGGCACCCGCGACGACCGAGCCGCCCGGGTCGAGCAGCCACACCGGGCGTCGCCAGGTCCGGGCCAGGTCCGCGACGAGGTCGTCGACGCCGCCGTGCGGGACCCCGCACACGGTCGCCGTCCGCCCGACGAGTGCCGCGACCACCTGGTCGGGTTCCTGCAGCAGCCGGGTCGCGGTCAGCGCGGCGGCCAGCGCGTCCGGGGCGCCGAGCACCGGCAGCCCGATCCGCCCGGCGAGCAGCCGGCTCGCCGGGTGCAGCGGATCGTCCCCGGCGAGCAGCACCGCGGCGGCCCCGGCGGCGACGGCGCGGCGCAGCAGCACGTCCAGGTGCCAGTCCTCGCGTGGAGCGGACACCGCGACCGTCAGCAGCGCCGCCCGTGCGTCGCCCGGGTCGGCGTGCAGGTCGGCGACGGTCACCACCCGCTCGATGCCCGCGCCGTCCGGTGCGGGCCCGCCCAGGGTCGTCACCGCGGCCCAGTCGGGGTGGGCGAGCAGCCCGGGCAGGCGCAGGTCGCCGGTCACCGTCGTGCCTCCTGTCCGGTGCCGGCCGCCGTGCAGGCGGACCGCGCCGCGTGCGGGGCGGGCGGCTCCGCAGCCGGTGCGGGACGGACCGGCCGCGGGGCGGCCGCAGCAGGACCCAGGCCGAACGCCTGCGGGCCGACGTGGACGGCGGCGTCGGGCCGGGCCGCCCACCACGGCGGGGCGGGCAGCACCAGGACCAGCACGTCGTCGCCGGAACGGACGGCGTCGGCGGCGATCGGCGCGGCCGAGCGACGGTCCAGCAGCACGATCACCTCCGGCGACGCGGCCACCGGCTCCCCGTCGGCCAGCACGAGCAGGTACTCGTTCTCCGCCTCGATCCGCAGGACGCCGGCGCCGGGCGCGTCGACGGTGACCGCGGCCCGCCCGAACCGGCCGACGGGGGAGCGGCGCACGTCCACCACCCGGCCGCCGCCGACCGGGTGACCGCCGAGCGCGTCGGCGACCCGGGCCGGTGCCGGGGTGTCACCGAGCCCGGCGTGCGCGCGGCCCAGCCCCAGCGCGCGGCCCAGCGTGCCCAGGCAGGCGTCGCCGAGCGCGGCCGCAGCCGGTGCGGGCGCCATCACGGCCCCGGCCCAGCCGCCCGCCTGGGCGACGAACGCGCGCACGGTCAGCTCGGTCGACACCGGGTCCCCACCGTCGACGACGACGGTCTGCCCCGCCGGCTCGGCCAGCGCCATCGGCGTCACCGCACCCCCGGCGACGACCCGGGTCAGCTGGTCGACCCGGGGCAGCGCGCGCCCCATCAGGTCGGCGTCGACCAGCGGCAGCCCCAGCTGGTGGGCCAGCGGCAGCGGCAGCACCCCGTTCAGGCCGGCCGCCTCGAACGGCATGACCGCGGCCGGGGTGACCCCGGTCCAGCGGACCAGCGCGCGCACGGCCGCGGGCAGCTCGTCGCCCGAGGGCAGTTTCTCGCCCAGCACCCGGGTGCCGCCGAGCATCCCGACCGGCAGCACCGGGGCGTCGCCGAGCTCGGCGGGGGAGTGCAGCCGGACCGGGCCCGCCGCCAGCACCGAGCGCAGCACGTGGGCGTACACCCGGGCGTCGCCACCCCCGCCGGAGCCCAGCAGCAGCACCCCGGTGACGAGGGCGTCGACGTCGCCTGCGGTCACCTCCACGACGCGGATGCTGCCAGGTCAGACCCGGTCCGCGGCGCCCGCTCCCCGCGGGACCGCGGTCTCCAGCGGCACGAACGGCACGTCCAGCCCGAAGCAGGCCGGCCCGAACACCGCGAGGGCCTCCGGCGTGCGCATCATGTCCGGCGTCGAGATCCCCACCACGACGACGCGCTGGCCGTAGCGCAGCGCCTCGGTGGTGATGGGCTCCCCGGACTCGGCCTCCAGCACGCAGATGAGGTCCGGGACGACCGCGACGGTGGTGTCGTCGACGGTCGCGACCAGGGTCTCGTTCTGGAAGACGGTACGGAGCTCGGAGCCGCCGTCGAACGCGGTGAACCGCGCGGTGCCGCGGGCGAACCCGTCGACGGTGCGCCGCTCGACGTCGGAGACCTTGCCGGCGAACAGCACCCGCAGGTGCCGGTACAGGGTCGGGGCGAGGGCGTCGGCGATCGCCCCGACCGGGTCGCCGAGCTGCTCGCGTGCCTCCCGGATCGCCCGGCCCAGCCGCAGCGCCAGGGTGAGGGTGTGCGGGATCGCGGTGCGGCGCACGTCGGCGCCGGACATCGGGTACTCCGCGATCAGCGCCGACCCGCCCATCCGGATGGCGGCCCCGCGCGCCAGGTGCTCCATGCGGTGGTTGTCGGTGCCGGTGTCGATGAGCACCGACTCGCCGTGGTCCCCGGCGACGACCATCGGCGACCCGGACACGCCGTACACCCCGAAGGTCTCCATCTGCAGCTCCGGGAACGCCCGGCCCATGCCGTCGCCGTCGATGACCGGAAGCCCGGTCCGGGCCGCGACGAGCAGCGGGATCATCGAGTTGATGCCGCCGCACTCCATCGGGATGGTCGCATCGGCGGTGCGCCCGAGGTGCTGCTCCAGGCGGCGCAGGGCGAGAACCGGCTCGTCGCCGCGGGGGATCTTCTCGATCATCACCGTGGGCGCGCCCATCATCGCCGTCGCGATGACGAACAGGTCGTCGGTCAGGTCGGCGGGGTCGGCCGGGTCGAGCACGGTGACGGGTCCGTGCTCGCGCATCGCCTGCTCCACCATGAGCCGCCCGATGTAGGGGTCCCCGCCGCCGCCGGTGCCGAGCAGCGCGGCGCCGCGGGCGAGGTCGGGCAGGTCGTCCGGGGTCAGGGTCCAGGTCATACCGGTGCTCCGTCCGTCACGGTGTCGTGGACCCGCACGGGGTCGGTGTCGTAGCCGAAGTACCGCGGTCCGACGACGGCGATCGCCTCCGGGGTGTGCCAGCGCGGGTCCGCGGGGGCGGCGAGCACGCTGACCCGGTGCCCGAAGCGCAGCGCCTCGGTGGTCACCGGCTCCCCGGTCGCGGTGTCCAGCACCATGATCAGGTCCGGGGTGGTGACGACGGTCGTGCCGTCGACCTCGGCGATCAGGTGCTCGTTCTGGAACCGCAGGACACAGCCGCCGGACAGCGTCGCCGTCCCGCGGGCGAACCCGGTGGTGGTGCGCCGCTCGACGTCGACGACCTTCCCGGTGTGCACGACCCGTCCGCCGACCTCGGTGGCGGCCGCCGCGACCGGGTCGGTGAACCCGGCCCGGGCACCGGCGATGGCGCGCCCGATCCGCACGCAGAGCCCGAGGGTGCCGCGGATCATCGTCTCCCGCGCCCGGGCGCCGGTCATCGGGTAGTTCGAGATGATCGCGGTGCAGCCCATGGTGATGGTCATGCAGCGGGCGAGGGCCTCGGCCCACTTCGCGGTCGGGCAGTGCAGGACGCCGGTGTTGCCCTGCTCGTCGGTGATCGACATCGGGGTGGCGGGGACGCCGGCGACGCCGGGCAGTACCATCTGCAGCTCGGGGAACGCCCGGCCCATGCCGTCGCCGTCGACCAGCGGCAGCCCGAGCATCGCCGCACCGGCCACCGGGATCGTGGAGTTGATGCCACCGGCCTCGATGCACGCCACGTGGGTGGGCGTGACCCCCAGGTGCGCGGCGAGCGCGGTGACCGCGCGTCCGATCTCGTCGTAGGCGGGCAGCTTCTCCACGCTCACCGTCGGCGCCCCCATCTGCGCGACGACGAACACGGCGGCGTCGTCGGGCAGGTCGGCGGGGTCGACGAGCGGCACGGGACCGTGCTCCCGCAGCGCCCGCTGCGCCAGCAGCCGTCCCAGGTACGGGTCGCCGCCGCCGCCGGTCCCCAGCAGCGCCGCGCCACGGGCGAGCGCGGGCAGGTCCTCGGCGGTCAGCATCGCCGTCACGGGGTCACCGTCCGCTCCAGGCGCAGGTCGCCGACCGCCTTCGCGCGGATGCGGGTCGCGTTGCCGGGCAGGTAGGGGATGGGGACCTCGTCGAAGTCGACGAGCGCGACCGAGCCGGGGTCGGCGCCGGAGGCGACGGCACGGTCCACGGCCTCCTGCTTGGCGGCGTCGACGACGGCGTCGCGGCGGCCGGGCTCGATCGCGTACACCCGGTCGACCTCGCCGCCGACCTGCGCGATCGCCGCGCCGATGGCGTTGGCGACGGCGAAGTTCTCCGGGCGGTGCACCGCGCCCAGCCCGGGGAACGCCTCGGGCAGCAGCACCGAGCCACCGCCGACGGCGACCACCGGCAGCGGGTCGGCGGAGATCCGCATCCGGTCCACGACGTCGGCGACGTCGGAGGCGATCCGGTCCAGCGCCGCGGTCACCAGCTCCCGGGACAGCCCGGCGACCAGGGAGCGGTCGCCGATGTCGGCCCGGCCCGCCGCGACGGCGATGTCGGTCGCGGTCAGGGTGTCGCCGCCGAACACCAGTGCCCGCTCGGTGAGCCGGTAGCCGACCGAGTCCGGGCCGACGGTGGGCCCGTCGGGCCGTTCGGGGGAGCCGGTGCGGACCAGGGAGCCGCCGCCGATGCCGACGCTGAGCACGTCGGGCATCCGGAAGTTGGTGCGCACCCCGGCCACGCTGACCTCGACGGCGGCCTCGCGCGGGAAGCCCGCGGTCAGCACGCCGACGTCGGAGGTGGTGCCGCCGACGTCGACGACCGCGCAGGTGCCCAGCCCGGACAGCACGGCGGCGCCGCGCATCGAGTTCGTCGGGCCGGAGGCGAACGTCGCCACCGGGTAGCGACGGGTGTAGGCGACGTCCATCAGGGTGCCGTCGTTCTGCGACAGGTACAGCGGTGCGGTGATGCCCTGGCCCTGCACCGCCCCGGCGAGCGCGTCGACGATGTGCGCGGCGAGCTCGCGCAGCGCGGCGTTGACGATCGTCGCGTTCTCCCGCTCCAGCAGCCCGACCCGGCCGATCTCGTGGGAGAGCGAGATCGGCACGTCCGGGCCCAGCTCCTCGGCGATGATCTCCGCGGCGGCCAGCTCGCACTCGCTGGTCACCGGGGAGAACACCGAGGAGATCGCGACCGAGCGGACGCCGTGGGCGGCCATGTCCGCGGCGTGGCGGCGCAGCTCGTCCGGGTCGAGCGGGGAGATGCGGCGGCCGTCGAACTCGTGGCCGCCGTGGGCGAGGTAGCCGCGCCCGGCGGTCGCGTCGACCAGCCGCTGCGGCCAGTCGACCATCGGGGGCAGCGCCGCGGTGGCGGGCAGGCCCAGGCGCAGCGCCGCGGTGGGGGCGAGCCGACGGGCCTCGACCAGGGCGTTGACGAAGTGCGTCGTCCCGATCATCACGGCGTCGACGTCGCCGGGGGAGAACGGGTGGTCGGCCTGCAGCCCGGTGAGCGCGCCGACGATGCCGGAGGTGACGTCGTCGGTGGTCGCGGACTTGACGGCGGCCAGCACCCGGACACCGCCGGACGGGGCGTCGTCGAGCAGGACGGCGTCGGTGTTGGTGCCGCCGACGTCGATGCCGATACGCATGGAGTGCTCCTTCGGTGGTGCCGCGCCGCCCGCCCGTGACGTCACGGGCGGGCGGCGCGGAGTGCGGGTCAGGACGTGACGGCGGGGGTGGCGGCCCGGTCCGGCGCCTCGGTGCGGCTGACACCGATCCCGCGGAGCAGCCCGAGCCGTCCGGCGACGACGTAGAGCACGAAGGCCGCCACGATCGAGTTCACGCTGGGCAGCCCGGCGTCGACGAGACCGCCGAGCAGGGCCGACGCGGCCCAGACGGCCAGCGTCGCCGGGACCCAGGTCGGTGAGGTGGCGGGCAGTGCACCGGTGGCCCGCGCCGCCTCCAGGTCACCGCGCCAGCGCTTCACCACGAAGTACTCGGCGACCATGATCCCGGCGATCGGCGGGAACACCACGCCCAGCACCGACAGGAACCCGGTGAACAGGTCGAGGATGCCGCCCGCGGCCAGCAGCGAGCCGACCACGCCGAGCGCGAGGGTGACCATCGGGCGGCTCACAGTGCGCCCGAGCACGGTTCCCGCGAAGTTCACCACGCCCAGCCCGGACGAGTAGAGGTTCCAGTCGTTGATCTTGAGGGTGCCGAGGATGATGATCAGCGTCCCGACCCAGCCGACCGACGACGTGACGATGGTGATGATGTCGTCGGAGCGGATGGCGTGCGCCAGCAGCACACCGGACATGCCGATCACGTACTCGCCGAGGGTGAACCCGACGACGGTCTGCTTGACCACGTCGGCGGAGGTCCGGTTGAACCGGGTCATGTCCGGGGTGATGATCGCCCCGACGATGAAGCCGCCCGCGACCAGCGTCGTGCCCTCGACCAGCGAGATCGACGGCCCCGGCGGCGGGCTCGCCATGAGCGCGCCGAGGTCGTGGCCGAGCAGGGCGCTGCCGATCGACCAGCCGACCAGCACCAGGAACGCCGGCACGGTGATGTAGGCGACCCACTGCATCGAGCCGAAGCCCCACAGCACGATCATGGTGACGACCAGGCCGAACACCAGCGACCACGCCCAGACCGGCAGCCCGCCGATCAGCGTGACCAGGCCCTCGGCCGAGACCCCGGACTGCACGCCGAACCAGCCGACGAGGCTCACCCCGATCGCGACGCCGATCAGCGCGCTGCCGCCGTGGCCGAAGCCGGTCCAGCGGGCCAGCAGCGAGGTGTTCAGGCCCTCCTTGCAGCCGATGATCCCGACGCCGATCGAGACCAGCTCCAGGATCACCGCGCCGAGGGTGAAGGCGAGAAAGGCGTCCCAGAACCCCATCCCGAACCCGAGTGTCGAGCCGAGCAGGAACTGGCTCAGGGCCGACACCTGCCCGAACCGCTGTACCGCCACGCTCCACCACGAGTACCGGGCGTGCTCCGGAACCCTGGTCAGGGCGTAGTCGTCCGTACCGACCCCACCGCTCATCTCGGTCTCCTCTCGGCTGGTTGCGAGAACGGTAGGTGCAGGTCAGAGCCCGGTCACGGGGCGATGTGCCCGGTCCGGGGCCGACCACTGTGCAGACTGCCCTTACGGGTCGCCGCGCGACGGACGTCCTAGGCTCGGCGCATGCGTTTCGGACTCTTCGTGCCCCAGGGCTGGCGTCTCGACCTCGTCGGCATCGATCCCGCCGCCCAGTGGGACGTGATGCGCGGCCTCGCCGAGCACGCCGACCGCGGCGACGTCTGGGAGTCGGTCTGGGTGTACGACCACTTCCACACCGTCCCCGCGCCCACCGACGAGGCCTGCCACGAGGCGTGGAGCCTGATGGCCGCCTTCGCCGCGACGACCGAGCGGGTGCGGCTCGGCCAGATGTGCACCTGCATGGCCTACCGCAACCCCGCGTACCTGGCGAAGGTCGCCGCCACCACCGACGTCATCTCCAAGGGCCGCGTCGAGATGGGCATCGGCGGCGGCTGGTACGAGCACGAGTGGCGCGCCTACGGCTACGGCTTCCCCCGGCCCGGCGAGCGGCTCGGCATGCTCGACGAGGGCGTGCAGATCTTCGCCCAGGCCTGGCGCGAGGGCCGGGCCACCCTGCACGGGAAGCACTACACCGTCGACGACGCCATCGTCGCGCCCCGCCCGCTCCAGGACGGCGGCATCCCGCTGTGGATCGCCGGCGGCGGCGAGAAGGTCACCCTCAAGATCGCCGCGAAGTACGCGCAGTACACCAACTTCGACGGCACCCTCGACGGCTTCCGACACAAGTCGGCGCTGCTCGCCGACCACTGCCGCGACGTCGGCACCGACTACGACGCCATCGTCCGCTCGGCCAACTACAACGTCGCGATCGGGCACACCGAGGCCGAGGTGGAGGAGCGGCTCGCCCGGCTCGTCGCCCGGCTGGAGCCGATCGTCGGTGCGGAGAAGGCCCAGGGCGCGCTGGGTGCGTTCCGCGGGATGCCCGGCGTCGGGACCCCGGAGCAGATCGTGGAGAAGCTCTCCGCGCTGCAGGCCGTCGGCATGAGCTACGGCATCTTCTACTTCCCCGAGGCCGCCTACGACCGGTCGGGCATCGAGCTGTTCGAGCGCGAGGTCGTCCCGGCCCTGCGGGACTGACGGTGCCGACCGTGCGCCGGGTGGCCGAGGACTACCTCGACCACCTGGCCGTCGAACGGGGACGGGCGCAGAACACCCTGCGCTCCTACCGGCTCGACCTCGGGCGCTACCTCGACCACCTCGACCACCTGGGACGCGCGGAGCTGACCCAGGTGGCCGAGGCCGACGTCGCCGCGTTCGTCACGGCGCTGCGCACGGGGGAGCGCCCGCTGGCCGCGTCCTCGGCGGCGCGGGCGCTGGCCGCGGTGCGCGGGCTGCACCGGTTCGCGCTGTACGAGGGGCTCACCCCGACCGACGTCGCGGCCGGTGTGGCGCCGCCGGCACTGGGCTCGCGGCTGCCGTCCGCGCTGTCGGTCGACCAGGTCGACCAGCTTCTCGCCGGTTGCGTGTCCGACGGCCCGGTCGGGCTGCGCGACCGGGCCCTGCTGGAGCTGCTGTACTCCACCGGCGCCCGGATCTCCGAGGTCGTCGGCGCCGACCTCGACGACCTGGACCCGGACGCGCGGACGATCCTGCTGCACGGCAAGGGGAACAAGCAGCGGATCGTGCCCGTCGGGCGCCCCGCGCTGGCCGCCGTCGACGCCTACCGGGTCCGGGCCCGGCCCGACCTCGCCGGACGGGGCACGGGCAGCCCGGCGCTGCTGCTCAACGCCCGCGGCAACCGGCTGTCCCGGCAGAGCGCCTGGCACGTCCTGCGCGCCGCCGCCGAGGCGTCCGGGCTGCCCGGCGACGTCGTCGCCGCGGTCTCCCCGCACACCCTGCGGCACTGCTTCGCCACCCACCTGCTCTCCGGCGGCGCCGACGTACGGGTGGTGCAGGAGCTGCTCGGGCACGCGAGCGTCGCGACCACGCAGATCTACACCCACGTCACCGTCGACACGTTGCGCGAGGTCTACGCCACCGCGCACCCCCGCGCCCGGGGGTGATCACGGATCGGGCACCGCCCCGGTCGCCCACCGACGCGTCCGGTGCCCGATCCGTGATCACGCGTTCGCGTTCGCGACGGAGGGGTCCGGTTCCGGTGTGGGGGGTGGCGCCGGTGGACAGGGTGGCCGGATGGAGCTGTGGGAGCTGCTGCGTGCACAGGCCGGTGTGGTGACGACGACGCAGGCCGTGGCCTGCGGGGTCCCGGCCCGGTCGGTCTACCGCCGGGTCGCAGCGGGCCACTGGTGGACCCCGCTGCCCGGAGTCCACCACGACCGGACGCATCCGTACGGCCCCGAGGCCCGGCTGCGCGCGGTGTCGTTCTGGGCGGGTCCGGACGCGGTGCTGCACGGGCCGGCCGCGGCCTGGTGGCACGGGTTCCTCGACGCCGCCCCGGTCGTCGCCGGGGTGACGGTGCCGCGGCGGACCCGTCGCGCCGTGCGACCCGGGGTGCGGGTGCGCCGCCGGGATCTGCACCCGGCCGACCGGGGTGTGCGCCGCGGTGTCGGGGTGACGGCGCGGCCACTCACCGTGCTGGAGACCGCCGTCGCGCTGCCGGACGGCGCCGCGCTGCTCGACCGGGCGCTGCAGCGCGGGATGATGTTCGGTGCGCTGCACGCGGCCTGGTGCCGGATGAGCGGGGCCACCGGCGCGCCCCGGGCACGGGAGCTGCTCGTCGCCGCGGGGGACCGGGCCGGGTCCGGTGCCGAACGGCGGTTGATGCGTGTGCTGCGGGAGGCCGGTCTGACCGGGTGGGTACGGGCCCACCGGGTCGGCCCCTACGAGCTCGACCTCGCCTTCCCGGCCGAACGGGTCGGCGTCGAGTTCGACGGGTGGGCGTGGCACAGCGACGTCGCGCGGTTCCGCAACGACCGGCGCAAGGGCAACGTCCTGGCCGGCCACGGCTGGACGATCCTGCGGGTGACCTGGCACGACCTCGACACCGCACCCGGGCGGGTGGTCGCCGAGATCCGCCGCGCACTCCGGCTCGCCACCGGGTGATCACGGATCCGGCACCGTCGGAGTCGGTGAGCGACCGGATCGGTGCCCGATCCGTGATCGTGGGGGCGGCGCTCGGCGTGGGACGGCGAACGACTACGTTCCGGGGCCCATGCGGTACGGAGCGTGGGTGACGGCGGTCGTGGCGGGACTCCTCCTGGCCGGATGCGGTGGTGCCGCCGCCGGGCAGGAGCAGCAGCAGGCGGTGAACGAGCCCGTCGACGGGACGGTCACCCGGGTCGAGGTCGACTCCGACGCCGGGGCGCTGCGCCTCGTCGCGGGGGAGAAGGCGTCGGTCGAGCAGGACCTGCGGTGGACCGGTGACGCCCGCCCACAGGTCGAGCAGAAGGTCGACGGCGGCGTCCTGCGGGTCACCGTCCGCTGCCCGGACCAGGGCGGCGACCGCTGCCAGGCCGGTCTCGTGGTGACCGCGCCCGCCTCGTCGTCGGCGCTGGTCGACCTGCGTGCGGGCGGCATCGAGGTCCAGGGACTGACCGGGGAACTGGACCTGACGTCGTCGGCGGGCGAGGTCAGCGCCACCGGTGCCGGACCGGGCGACGTGCGGGCGAGGTCCAGCGCCGGCGCGGTCGAGCTGACCTTCGCCGCAGCGGCCGCGGACGTGACCGCGGAGTCCAGCGCCGGCGGCGTCGAGATCCGGGTCCCGGTGGGTCCGGCCTACGAGGTGACCACCGAGACCTCCGCCGGGTCGACCGAGGTCGGCGTCCCCGACCAGCCCGGTGCCGACCACCGGATCACCGCGAAGAGCAGCGCGGGCGGGGTCTCGGTCCTGCCCGCCCGCTGAGGCGCGACACGCCGGGGCGCACCGTCGGCCGGACGGCGCCCGCCCGCAGGTAGGGTGACCTGGAAATCCATACCGCGACGTGGCCCGACGGGGACGTCGCCGCACGTGGGGACATCTCCTGCAGTGCGGTCTCAGGCCCTGACCGGGACCCGGGACCCGGCACGGTACCCGCGACGAGACCGGAGACCGCATGAACCCGACGCGGCCGGAGGCCCAGGGCAGGCTCGACGACCCGAGCGACGAGCCGACGCCGGATCACGGGCGAGGCACCCAGACCACCAGCGCGCGCGCTCCCGAGCCCGCACCGCTGTCGGTGCACGGCCCGGCCCGCGTGATCGCGGTGGCGAACCAGAAGGGCGGCGTCGGGAAGACGACGTCGACGATCAACCTCGGGGCCGCGCTCGCCGAGTACGGCCGCAGGGTCCTGCTCGTCGACTTCGACCCGCAGGGCGCGCTGTCGGTGGGCCTCGGCGTGCAGCCCCACCAGCTCGAGTCCACCGTCTACAACCTGTTGATGGAACGCGGCGTCGAGGCAGACGAGGTGCTCCAGGACACCGGCGTCGAGAACCTGGACCTGCTGCCGTCGAACATCGACCTGTCGGCGGCCGAGGTCCAGCTCGTCACCGAGGTCGGCCGGGAGCAGGCACTCGGCCGCGCCCTCAAGCGGTTCCTGCCCGACTACGACATCGTCCTCATCGACTGCCAGCCGTCGCTGGGCCTGCTCACGATCAACGCGCTCGCCTGCGCCGACGAGGTCCTCATCCCGCTGGCGTGCGAGTTCTTCTCGCTGCGCGGCGTGGCACTGCTGATGGACACCATCGACAAGGTCACCGAGCGGCTCAACCCGGACCTGCGCCTGCTCGGCGTGCTCCCGACGATGTTCGACACCCGCACGCTGCACACCCGCGAGGTCCACGACCGCGTGGTGGAGGCGTTCGGGGACAAGGTGTTCGACGCCGTCATCAACCGGACGATCAAGTTCCCGGAGACCACGGTCGCCGGGGAGCCGATCACGACGTGGGCGCCCACGTCGTACGCCGCGGAGGCGTACCGGATGCTCGCCCGCGAGGTCATCGCCCGGTGACGCTGCTCGCCGACGGTGCTCCCGAAGGTCTGGGCGACGGTCTCGACGACAACGACGTCGCCGCGCCGCGGACCCGGCGTTTCACCGTCCGGCTGTACAACTTCGAGGGCCCGTTCGACCTGCTGCTGCAGCTGATCGGCAAGCACGAGCTCGACCTCACCGAGATGGCCCTGCACAAGGTCACCGACGACTTCATCGCCCATCTCACCGGCCTCGGCGACGACGCCGACCTCGACGAGATCACCGAGTTCCTGGTCGTCGCGGCGACCCTGCTCGACCTGAAGGCCGCGCGGCTCGTCCCCGGCGCCGAGGTCGACGACGAGGACGACCTCGCCCTGCTCGAGGCCCGTGACCTGCTGTTCGCCCGGCTGCTGCAGTACCGCGCCTACAAGGAGGCCGCGGCGCTGTTCGTCGAGCTGGAGAACGGCGCGATGCGCCGCTTCCCGCGCTCGGTCGCGATCGAGGACCGCTACGCCGACCTGCTGCCCGAGGTGCTGCTCGGCGTCGACGCGCAGGCCTTCGCCGAGCTCGCCGCCGCGGTGTTCCGGCCGCGCCCGCCCGACGAGGTCGGCGTCGACCACCTGCACGCGGTGCACGTGTCGGTGCCCGAGCACGCGGCGATCCTGCGGGAGCGGCTCGCGCTCGCCGGGACGGCCACCTTCGCCGACCTGACCGCCGACTGCGTCGCGACGCTGGAGGTCATCGCCCGGTTCATGGCACTGCTGGAGCTGTACCGGGAGCGCTCGGTGGCCCTGGAGCAGCCGGAGGCGTTCGCCGACCTGACGGTCACCTGGACCGCGGACCGCGAGGACGACCCGGTCGCCTACGCCGCCGCGCTGGAGGACGAGGCCGCGGCCGCCGAGGAGGCGGTGCGGGCGCGCAACCGGCGCCGCCGGAAGAAGAACCGCGTCGACGAGTCGGTCGCGTCCGGCTCCGGCTCCGCCCCTGACCCGGCCGCCGACCCCGATCCCGACGCCGACTCCGTTCCCGATGCCGACTCCGATTCCGGGGCGGACCCGGAGGCTCGGGACGCGGGCCTGGACGATCCGGATACGGATCTGGACGACCCCGACGCGGATCTGGACGACCCGGACGCGGACCTCGACGACCTCGGCGGTCCGGACTCCGACCTCGACCGCCCGGACGAGGCGGATCTGGATCCGGACGGCCCGGACGCGGACCTCGACGATCTGCACGTGCACCGTCCCGACCCCGACGACGAGAGGACCGGAACCACCGGTGACTGAGCCGGACGACCGGCCGGGCTCCGACGACCCGGAGGACCCGTCCGAGCTGCTGCGCCTGATCGGCCGCACGGTGCCGCGCAGCCCGCACGCCACCGCGTCGCCGCAGGTCGCGGCCGGCGCGGACGACCGAGCCGCCCCGGAGCCGGAGGCTACGGCCGACGGGGCCGACGGGGCCGACGGGGCCGACGGGGCCGACGAGGCCGACGAGGCCGACGAGGCCGACGAGGAGGCGACGACCGCCGACGCCGAGCTCGCCCGCTCCGCGGAGCCCGCCCGGGACGCCGGGCCCGCAGCCGACATCGAGCCTGTGGCGGCCCGGCTCGCCGGCACCGAGCCGGCGGTCTCCGGACCCGTCACCACCGCACCTGCGACGCCGGGCGATCGAGACGCACGTTCCGGCCCCGCCGAGGGCGGAAACGTGCATCTCGACCGGTCCGGTGACCCCACCGCCGGCGATGCCGCCCCCTCGGACACGTCGACCGACGGTCGAGCGTCGCGCAACGGTGTTCGCAACGACGCATCCGCAACGCTCGACGTCCAGGACGACCGGTCCGGGCGGCCCGGTGGGCGCGACTCCGTCCATCCTGACCCGGCTGCCGGGCCGGACGACTCGGCTGCGCCGGAGAACGGGCCGAAGGCCCGCGGAGCAGAGGACCCCCGAGCGGAGGAACCCGGAACCCAGGACGAGCCGGAACCCGAGGAGCCCGAGTTCCACGAGCTCGCCGACGACACCGAGCTCGAGCACGCCCTGGAGGCGCTGCTGCTCGTCGTCGACGCCCCCGTCGACGAGCCGTCCCTGGCCACGGCGCTGCACCAGACGCCGTCGCGGATCCGGCAGACGCTGCACCGGATGTCGCTGGCCTACACCGCCGACCGGCGCGGCATCGACCTGCGCCGCGCGGGGGAGGGCTGGCGGTTCTACACCCGCGACCGCTACGCCCCCTACGTCGAGAAGATGCTGATGGACGGCCAGCGCGCCCGGCTGACCCGGGCCGCGCTGGAGACCCTCGCCGTCGTCGCCTACCGCCAGCCGGTCACCCGTGCACGGGTCTCCGCGGTCCGCGGCGTCAACTGCGACGGCGTGCTCCGCACCCTGCTCACCCGTGGACTGGTGGAGGAGGCCGGCACCGAGGAACACACAGGGGGGACACTGTTCCGGACGACCGAGCTGTTCCTCGAACGGCTCGGGATCTCCTCGGTGGCCGAGCTGCCCCCGCTGGCACCGCTGCTGCCCGACATCGACGCGATCGACGACCTGGAAAGCTAGGCACCATGAGCAACACACACGACCCCGACGGCGTCCGGCTCCAGAAGGTGCTGGCCCGCGCGGGCGTCGCCTCCCGGCGCGCGGCCGAGGACCTCATCGCGCAGGGACGCGTGCAGGTCGACGGCGAGACCGTCCGTGAGCAGGGCCGCCGGATCGACCCGGACACCGCGGTCGTCCACGTCGACGGCGCCCGGGTCACCCTGCGCGACGACCAGGTCTACCTGGCGCTGAACAAGCCGTTCGGGCTGCACTCCACGATGTCCGACGACATGGGCCGGCCCTGCATCGGTGACCTGCTCGCCGACCGCGTCGAGATCATGAACACCGCGCAGCGGCTGTTCCACGTCGGCCGGCTCGACGCCGAGACCGAGGGGCTGCTGCTGCTCACCAACGACGGCGAGCTCGGCCACCGGCTGATGCACCCGTCCTACGAGGTGCCCAAGACCTACCTCGCCGAGATCGAGGGCAAGATCGCCCGGGACCTCGGGCGGCGGCTGCGCGACGGCATCGAGCTCGAGGACGGCATCGCCCGCGTCGACGCGTTCAAGCTCGTCGACGCCGTCCCCGGCCGCGCCACGGTGCAGCTGGTCCTGCACGAGGGGCGCAAGCACATCGTGCGTCGGATGCTCTCGGAGGTCGGCCACCCGGTGCTGCGTCTGGTGCGGACCCACGTCGGCTCGGTCGCCCTGGGCAACCAGCGTCCCGGCAAGCTGCGGCCCCTCGACCGCGTCGAGGTGGGCTCGCTGTACAAGGCGGTCGGTCTCTGATGGCCGTGCGGGCCCTGCGGGGCGCGACCCAGGTCGACGCCGACGACCGGCAGGAGATCCTCGACCGCTCCGCCGAGCTGGTCACCGCGGTCCTGGAGCGCAACGAGCTGCGCTCCGACGACATCATCTCGATCTGGTTCACCGCCACCCCGGACCTCACCGCCGAGTTCCCGGCGTACGCGGCACGGCTGCTCGGGCTGACCGACGTGCCGCTGATGTGCGCCACCGAGATGGCGGTGCCCGGCGCGCTGCCGCGGGTGCTGCGGCTGCTCGCCCACGTCGACACCCCGAAGCCGCGCTCGGCGATGCGGCACGTCTACCTGCACGGGGCGCGGGCGCTGCGCACCGATCTGCCCCAGTAGGACACCCCGCCCCGTCGTGGCGGGGGCCGACCGGCGACAATGCCGGACGCAGCAACTCGAACACGGTGGGGGAACAAGGTGGCCTTGCGGGGCGTCGTCGCGATGGACGGTCCGTCCGGGACGGGCAAGTCGACCGTCTCCCGACGGCTGGCGCAGGCCTGCTCGGCGGCCTATCTGGACACCGGGGCCATGTACCGCGCCGCGACGCTGGCCGCGCTGCGCGCCGGCCTGGGCGAGGGTGCGACGGAGGACGAGATCGCCCGCGCCGCCATCGGGGCCCGTCTGGAGTCGGGCACCGACCCGGTCGCCCCGACGATCACCCTCGACGGCGAGGACGTCTCCGGCCCGATCCGCGGCCCCGAGGTGACCGGGTTCGTCTCGGCCGTCTCCGCGGTGCCGCAGGTCCGGGCCGAGATGGTCGCCCGCCAGCACGCCCTGATCCGCGCGGCCGTCGGGGGCGGCGGCGGGATGGTCGTCGAGGGGCGCGACATCGGTACCGTCGTGGTTCCGGACGCGCCCCTCAAGGTCTACCTGACGGCGTCGCCGGAGGTCCGCGCGGCGCGGCGCGGGCGGCAGGACGAGAAGGCGGGCCGCAAGGCCGACCTGCACGTCACCCTCGCCGACGTCGAACGGCGGGACCGGCTCGACTCGTCGCGCCGGGTCTCGCCGCTCTACGCGGCGGCGGACGCGCTGGTGCTCGACACCGACCGCCTGTCGGCGGACGCCGTGCTGGCGAAGCTGCGCGAGCTCGTCTCCGCGCGGGGGCTGGACGGGTGAGCCGGGCGCGTGCGCTGCCGGAGCACGCTCTCGGGTGGCTGCACGACCTCGGCCGCTGGATCGGCACCTGGCTGTGGGTCCCGTTCTTCCGGGTGCGGATCCGGCACCGGGAGCGGATCCCGGCGACCGGCCCGGTGGTGCTCGTCGCGAACCACAGCGCGTTCGTCGACGGACCGCTGCTGTTCGGCATGTTCGGGCGCCGCGTGGTGTTCCTCGTGAAGGCGGAGATGTTCTCGGGGATCGTGGGGACGCTGCTGCGGTGGTTGGGGCAGGTGCCGGTGCGGCGGGACGTCGTCGACCGGCGGCCGCTGACGACCCTGCTGGAGGTCCTGCGCGACGGCGGCATGGTCGCCGTCTTCCCGGAGGGCACCCGCGGCACCGGCGAGGTCGGCAGCGACATCGGCAGGGCCCGGCAGGGCGCGGCCTGGCTGGCCCGCTCGGCATCGGCGCCGCTGCTCCCGGTGGCGGTGCGCGGCACGCACCGCCCGGCGGGTGCGGCCCGCCGCCTCCGCCCCCGGGTGGACGTGCTGGTCGGCGACCCGCTGCCGGCGCCGACGGCGCCGGGACGGAACGGCCTGGCCGCCGCGACCACCGAGGTCACGGAGGCCCTGCGGACACTGGTCCGCGAACTGGACAACGAACACAGGCAAGTGACACGGCCCGACGCGGCCGGGGACGTGAGAGAGCAGTGAGCGAGAGCAGCGAACGCGGAACGAGCCTCGGCGGGGCGTACCGCAGCGGTGTCGAGATCGGTGACGCGGCCGACCGGGCCGAGATGGACCGGCTCGGGCTGGACCCGACGGAGTTCGTGGCCGTCGACGAGGAGGGCGTCGTCACCGCGGGGATCGACCCCGACGAGACGCTGGCGACCCCGACCCTGGCCGTCGTCGGCCGCCCGAACGTCGGCAAGTCGACCCTGGTCAACCGCATGCTGGGCCGTCGCGAGGCGGTCGTGCAGGACGTGCCGGGGGTGACCCGTGACCGCGTCGTCTACGACGCGCTGTGGAACGGCCGCCGGTTCAAGCTGATGGACACCGGTGGCTGGGAGCCCGACGCCGCCGGCCTGCAGGGGTTCGTCGCGAAGCAGGCCGAGACCGCGATGCGCCTCGCCGACGCGGTGCTGCTCGTCGTCGACGCCTCGGTCGGCGCCACCGCGACCGACCAGGCCGTCGCGCGGGTCCTGCGCCGCGCCGAGGTGCCGGTGATGCTGTGCGCCACCAAGGTCGACGACGACCGGCTCACCTCCGACACCGCCGACCTGTGGCGGCTCGGGCTCGGCGAGCCGCACCCGGTGTCGGGTCTGCACGGTCGCGGCTCGGGTGACCTGCTCGACGCGATCCTGGAGATCCTCCCCGAGACCCCGCGTGACGACTTCGGCGCTTCCGGGGGCGGTCCGCGCCGCGTCGCGCTCGTCGGCAAGCCGAACGTCGGCAAGTCCAGCCTGCTGAACAAGCTGGCGGGCGAGGAGCGGTCGGTCGTCCACGACGTCGCGGGCACCACCGTCGACCCGGTCGACTCCCTGGTCGAGCTCGACGGCCAGGTGTTCCGCTTCGTCGACACCGCCGGCCTGCGCAAGCGGGTCAAGATGGCCTCGGGCATGGAGTACTACGCCTCGCTGCGGACGAGCTCCGCGATCGAGTCCGCCGAGGTCGCGCTGGTGCTGATCGACGCCTCCGAACCGATCGCCGAGCAGGACCAGCGGGTCCTGACGATGGTGGTGGAGTCCGGGCGCGCCCTGGTGATCCTGTTCAACAAGTGGGACAAGGTCGACGAGGAGCGCCGCCACCAGCTCACCCGTGAGCTGGAGCGCGACCTGATCAGCGTGCGCTGGGCGGAGCGGGTCAACGTGTCCGCGCTGACCGGGCGGTCGACCCAGCGGATCGCGCCCGCGCTGAACCGCGCGCTGGAGTCCTGGGACACCCGGGTGCCGACCGGGCGGCTCAACCAGTGGCTCAACGACCTCGTCGCCGCGACCCCGCCGCCGGTCCGCGGCGGGAAGCAGCCGAAGATCATGTTCGCGACGCAGGCGCAGACCCGCCCGCCGACGTTCGTGCTGTTCACCAGCGGGTTCCTCGAGGCGGGCTACCGGCGCTTCGTCGAGCGTCGGCTGCGCGAGGAGTTCGGGTTCGGCGGCACGCCGATCCGCGTCTCGGTCCGGGTCCGCGAGAAGCGCCCCCGGAAGAAGTGATGCGGGCCCTGCGCGGCCGTCCCGGTGCCCGGACCTGGGAGGTCGACGAGATCGACACCCCGGTCCCGGGCCCGGGGGAGCTGCTCGTGCGGGTCCGGGCGGCCGGGGTGAACCGGGCCGACCTGCTGGCGCTGGGCGGCGGCTATCCCGTCCCGCACGCCGACGACGACGGCTCGTTCACCGCGGGCATGGAGCTCGCCGGTGAGGTCGTCGACGCCGGTCCGGGCGTCACCGGTGCCCCGGGCCGCGGGCCGGGGGACCGGGTGTTCGCGTCCGCTCCCGCCGCGTTCGCCGAGTACGCCGTCGTCGACGCCCGCCGCGCCCTGCCGGTCCCGTCCGGCCTGTCCTGGACCGACGCCGCCGCGCTGCCGGTCGCGCTGGAGACCGCGCACGACGCGCTGGTCACCCAGGCCGGGTTCGGCACCGACGGCGGCGCCGTGCTGGTGCTCGGCGGCAGTACGGGGGTCGGGCAGGTCGCGATCCGGCTCGCCGCCGCGCTGGGGGCCGCACCGGTCCTCGCGACGACGACCTCGCCCGCCAAGCGCGCCGCGCTCGTCGACGCCGGGGCGGTCCCGCTCGTCGGGGTCGACGCGCTGGGCGACGTCGACGGGCCCGTCGACGTCGTGCTGGACCTCGTCGGCGGCGATTACCTGGCCGCCGCCCTGCCCGCCGTGCGGATCGGCGGGACCGTCGTGCAGATCGGCCGGCTCGCCGGGCCGTCGGCGACGCTGGACCTGAACACCCTGTCCTTCCGCAGGCTCCGCCTGATCGGGACCACCTTCAGCGTCCGCACCGCCGAGGAGCGGGCCGCCGTGGCCGCCGCGCTGACGCCGGTCCTCGGCCTGGTCGGCGCGGGCCGGGTGCGCGCCACCGTCGACCGGGTCGTGTCGCTGGACGACGCCCCCGGCGCCGTCGCACACCTGCGGTCCGGCGGGGCGGTCGGCAAGGTCGTGATCGAGGTCGCCGGGTCGTGACGCCGCGCCTGTAACCAGCGGCGCCGGCCCGACGAGTGCCCGGGTGTGACGGTGTCGGGGTGACGGTGTTCGAGCGGCTCTGGGTGTGGCGTGTGCGTGCCGCCTGCGAGATGGCGCTGGCCCTGTGCGGTGGCGACGAGCTCGTCGTCGACGCCCGCACCGAGGCCTCCTGGTACGCCGACCTGCTGCACCCGTGGGACGGCCGGGGCTGCGAACCCGACGCCCGCATCCACGCCTGGTTGTCGATCCTGCTCGCCCGGCGCACCCTCGCCGCAGGACCCCTGGAACGGTGACGACACCGTCACTATCGTGGCCGGGCGTGAGGGAGACCCCGGCCGAGGTGTTCCACGGCCGAGTCGCGGAGCTGGACCTGCTCGCCGATGCGCTGCGTGACGCCGTCGCCGGCGGGGCCTCGGCCGTGCTCCTCGGCGGCGACGCGGGGGTCGGCAAGACCCGGCTGGTGTCGGAGTTCGGCCGCACCGCGACGAGCGGCGGCGCGGTCGTGCTGTCCGGCCGCGCGCTCGACATCGCCGACGCCCCGCCGTTCTGGCCTGTCGTGTCCGCGCTGCGAGAGCAGTCCCGCACCCGCGGCGCGCTGGGCCGGGAGTGCGCGGCCGCCCTGTCGAGGCTGGACCGCGCCGACGGGCCGGCCGGACGGGTCGAGATGCTGGGCGAGCTGGCCGCCGTCGTCGAGCGGGCGGCCCGCCGGGGTCCGGTGGTGCTCGTCGTCGACGACCTGCACCGCGCCGACCGCTCCACCCGCGACCTGTTCGCCTACCTGCTGGCGGCGCTGTCGTCGTCGCCGGTGCTGCTGGTCGGCACCTACCGCGACGACCCGGCCGGTGGCGTCCCGATCGACCTGCTCGGGCTCACCGGGGAGCTGCGCCGCCACCGCGGCGTGCGCTTCGCCCGGGTGGAACCGCTGCCCCGGCACGAGCTGGCCGAGCTGGTCGCGCAGTGGGCACCGGGGCGCCACGACATCGAGGACCTGGTGTGGCGACACTCCGGCGGGAACGTGTTCCTGGCCCGCGAGACCGTGCGTGCCGTGCTCGACGGGGACCCGCGGGGCGTGCCGCAGACCGTCCGCGAGCTGGTGCGGGCGGGAGCCGCCGGGCTGTCGACGGGGGCGGTGGAGGTCGTGCGGGCCGTGGCGGCCGGGGTCGGGGAGGTCGAGCACACGCTGCTGGCCGCCGTCGTCGACGTCGACGGGCCGGAGCTGGCCGCGGCCGTGCGGGAGGCGGCCGACGCCGGGTTCGTCGTCGTCGCTGGTGCCGACGGCTACACGCTGCGGCACGGCCTGATGACCGAGGTCGTCTCCGCCGACCTGCTCCCCGCCGAGCGGGTCGAGCTGCACGTCCGCTACGCCACCGCGCTGCACGGCGGCCACCGCGTCCCCGGGTCGGCGGCCCGCCTGGCCCACCACTGGCAGCTCGCCGGGCGCCCGGACGAGGCGCTGGAGGCGACCCTCGAGGCGGCACAGGAGGCCGAACGGCTGCGCGGCTACGCCGAGGCGCACCGGCACTGGCTCCGGGCGGCGACGCTGCCGGTCCCCGACGCCGTCCGCGACCGCAGCCGTTACCTGGAGCGGGCCGCGTCCGCGGCGGCCCTGGCGGGCGACCACGACTCGGCCGTGGCGCTGCTCGCCGAACGGCTCGGCGAGCCCGACGCTGCCACCGGCACCGAGCAGGCGGTGCTGCGCTCCCGGCTCGGGCGCTACCTCGGCGCGGCGGGCCAGCTGGCCGAGGCCGAGGAGGCCCACCGGCGTGCCGTCGCCACCCTGCCCGCCGGCGACGACCCGGCCGACACCGCCGTCGCCGGTCGCGCCGAGGTCCTCGCCGGCTACGCGGCCGCGCTGCTCGACCGGGCCGACTACGCCGGTGCCCGCGCCGTCGCCGAGGACGCGCTGGTCGCGGCACGCCGGGTGGGGGAGCCGCGGGCACTGGCGTCGGTACTGGCGACGCTCGGGTTCGGTGCCGCGCACTCCCGCGACGGCGCCGCCGGACTCGACGCGCTGACCGAGGCCGTCGCCGTCGCCGAGGCCGACGGCGACCCGGAGACGCTGGGGGAGTGCCTGGCCCGGCGCGCGGAGCTGCTGACCGGCCCGCTCAACGCCCTGGACGACGGCGTCGCCGCGGCCCGGGCGGGAGCCGAGCGGATGGCCGGGCTGGGGCTGGGCCGGACCTCGTCGGTGTCGCTGCGGGTGGTGGCGGCGAACGGGCTGTTCCGCGCCGGTGCCTGGGACGAGGCCGAGCGGGAGGTGGCGACGGCATGGTCGGCCGCCCCGTCCGGGGCGCAGATGCTGGAGCTGCGCCTGGCCCGCGCCCGGCTGCGGATGGGCCGTGGCGACCTCGACGGCTCCGACGTCGACCTCACCGCTGCCGAGCTGATCGCCGGGTCGGCGGGCCTGCCCAAGCAGCGGTTGCCGCTGCTGATCCTGCGCGCCGGGCTGGAGATGTGGCGGGGCAACCCGGAGCTGGCGTTCGCCCACGTCGGGAAGGGGCTCGACGTCGTCGAGTCCGGTGTCGACGACGTCTTCGCGGTCGCGCCGCTGCTCTGGCACGGTGCCCGCGCGCACGCCCAGGCGGTCCTCGCCGGACGTCCCCCCGACGCCAGCGGGCTGCGACGGCTGCGCCGCCACCGGCGCGACCTCGTCGACCGCGGGGACCGCTCCGCCCCCGCGCTGCGCGGGGTCATCGCGGGCTACGAGGCCATGTGCTCCGCCGAGGACGCCCGGACCACCGCGGGGTCCGACCCGGGCACCTGGCGAGGCGTCGCCGACCTGCTGGACGGCCTCGGCCAGCCCTACCCGGGCTCCTACGCCCGGCTGCGCAGCGCCGAGGCGCTGCTGGCGGGCCGCCGCACCGAGGATGGCATCGCGGACCTGCGCCGCGCCGCCCGGCTCGCCGCGGGCCTGCGGGCCGGTCCGCTGCTCACCGAGATCGCCGAGGTCGCCCACCGGGCCCGGATCGAGGTGCCCGAGCTCGCCGCGGTCGCGACGGACGGCCGCGCCCCGGTCGCCGTGGACGGTCCGCTGGCCCGGCTCACCGACCGGGAGCGGGAGGTGCTGGAGGTCCTCGCCGACGGCGCCACCAACAAGCAGATCGCGGCCCGGCTGTTCATCACCCCGAAGACGGTCGGCGCCCACCTCGCCTCGGTCTTCGCCAAGCTCGACGTCACCAACCGCACCAGCGCCGCGGCCGTCCTCCGCGAGCACCGCACCGACATCTAGGTCATTCGCCCTATACCGTCGCCGGGCACGCTCGACCAGGCTGATCACCGGATCGAGCGACACGGAGGCGACGATGACGGCCACCATCGAGACGCCCTCCGGCGAGGGGACGGCCCCGGCGGGCCGGGCGCGCGTCGCGACGCTGCTCGCGACGCCACCGGAGACGATCGACGGCGTCGTCGCGCACCTGGAGCACCTCCAGGAGATCGTCGAGTGCGAGTACGGACCCGGCGACGGCGTCGCCTCGTTCAACCGGCTCTACCTGCGCATCACCCGCGGCATCCGGGACCAGCTCGACGACGACCTGTTCGCCGACCGGGACTTCCTGGTCCGGCTCGACGTCGAGTTCGCCCGCCGCTACTTCCGGGCCCTGTACGCCGAGGCGACCGGGGGGACCCCGCCGCGGTCCTGGGGGGTGCTGCTGGAACGCCGCCACCACGACCGGATCTCCCCGGCGGAGTACGCGGTGGTCGGGGTGAACGCGCACGTCAACTTCGATCTGGCGCCCGCGGTCGTGCGTACCTGCACGGTCCTCGGGCGCGGTACCCCCGGCCCGGCCGAGCGGGCCGACTACCGGGCCGTGAACGACGTGTTCTCGCTGCACATGGTCCGCCTGCTCGACGGCTTCGACCGGAAGGACCCCGGCGAGACCTCGCTGTCCGAGCAGCTGCTCGGCTGCGTCGCCGACGTCCCGGTGGTGCTGGCCCGTGACGTCGCCTGGCGGCAGGCCCTCGAGCTGTGGGAGCTCCGCTCCCGGCCGATGGAGTACGAGAACGAGGTCGCGGCGCTCGACCGCCGGACCGCGCTCCTGGGGCGTGGCCTGCTCACGCTGGGAGCCCTGACGTGACACCCGCCCGAGTGGGGGGCGGGCGGGTGTCACACCCTCGGACGGTGGCGGTCGCACCGCTCGGGACGGTGCTGATCATCGACGACCACGAGCTCGTCGGGTCGTCGTTGGCGCTGGCCCTGCGCGCGGAGGGCGAACCGGCCTCGTTCCGCCCCGCGCACTCGCACGTCGACGTGCACCGCGCCGTCGCCGGGGTCGAGCCCGGACTGCTGGTCCTCGACCTGGACGTCGGACGCGACGCCGAGGGCCGCCGGATCGACACCATCCCGCTCATCCCGGGGCTGCGCGCCCAGGGGTGGCGGGTTCTCGTGCTCTCGGGCAGCTCCAGCCCCACCCGGATCGGCGCGGCCCTGCACCAGGGCGGCTTCACCTGGGTGTCGAAGACGGCCTCGATGCCCGCACTGGTCGTCGCGATCCGGGAGGCCCGCGTCGGGCGGTCGCTGCTGCACACCACCCACCGCGACGAGCTCGTGCAGCGCTACGTCGAGTGGGACCGCCGTCAGCGCGCCGTCCGCGGACGCATCGCGACCCTGACCCGCCGCGAGCGGGAGGTCCTCGAACTGCTCGCCGGCGGGGTGCGGGCGCACGCCATCGCCGAGCACTTCGTCGTGTCGCTCCCGACGGTCCGTACGCAGGTCAGGGCAGTGCTCGCGAAGCTCGACGTCGGGTCGCAGCTGGAGGCCGTCGCGCTCGTACGCAGCGTCGACGCCACGGACGACACCCCCGGTGGGACGCTGCCGTGGGTACGGTAAGGTTCCACGTGCCCCGCGAGGGGTGGCCGGGACGTGGCGCAGCTTGGTAGCGCACTTGACTGGGGGTCAAGGGGTCGCAGGTTCAAATCCTGTCGTCCCGACAGGCACAAGGGCCGGTATCCGAAGGCTTCGGATACCGGCCCTTATGTGTTTGACCTGCAGTTTTATCCGGACGGAGTCACCCCGCCGTGTCTAGCCTTTGCTATTCATCGGACGTGAGCCTGATGTTCCGGTCTCGACTGAGTGACTAAGTGAGTGTCTACCCGTCGACGCGGGCCCCGAGGTGCCATCGTCAATGTCGGAGCCGGTAGACCAGCTGCCCGCTGCTGACGTCGACCATGCGCTCATCCCGGATCCGAAACCGCAACTGCCCCGACTGGATGTCGATGACTCGTTCGTCCCGGATGCGGAAACTCGGCTGCCCCGACTGCACGTCGATCAGCCGGCTGCCTCGCACGCGGAAGGCGACAGCGCCCGATCCGACCTCGACTACACGGTACCCGTCCCACGGTTCATCGCTCATGACCCGGAGCGTCGCACTCGCCTCTGACACTTTCGGGATCTGCGACCGGAGCAGCAATCAGCCACTGACTGGGAAGATGTCGTCCATCGCAGTAGCGCCGTGTTCGAGAACGGGCCGGAGCTGCTGCCGGTAGACAGCCTCGGTGATGGCAGTCCCGCTGTGCCCGACCAGCCGCGAGATGTGCTCCAGTGGCATTCCGGAGTCCGAGAGCAGCGAGACGAAGCTGTGCCGCATCTCCCGGGGGGTCCACTCGGCCGCGTTCAGGCCGGCGGCGGCAGCGACCTTGCGGAACGATCGGCGGACGTTGTGCGCGTCCATCTCCGATCCGGTTCTGGTGGCGAAGACCAGCGAGTCGGGCGCGCTGTCAGCTCCGGGTCGGATCGCGTGGTCACGGAGCACGGTGACGCAGCGCTGCGGCATCCCGAGGCGACGGCGGGACCTCCGCGTCTTGGTGTCCCCACCGATCCGCACCGATCTGACGACGGAGATCGACGGCGGGAGCGGGGGAGTCGCGTTCGGAGCCCCGTCGAGGTCCACGTCTCCCCAGCGCAGTGCACGCAGTTCCTCGGTCCGAGCCCCGGTGAGAAGCGAGAGGACGATGTAGGCCCGCAACGGACTGGCGTCGGCGGCCTGGAGAAGCGCGGTCTCCTGTTCCAGGGTGAGGGACTTGGACGGGCGGCCCGTGCGACCGGCCGGGGGAGTGCAGATCGAGACGACGTTGCGCTTCACCTTGTCCCGGGCCATCGCGTGCGTCACCGCACGGTTGAGCAGCGAGTGCATGAGCCGGACCGTGCGAGTGCTGACCGTGCGTGCTTCCGCCCGCATCCACCGGTCGACGTCGTCGGCGGTCAGGTCGCGCAGCCGTCGCGCTCCGAGCTGGCCGACGATGTGGGTCTCGGCGATCGTCCGGTAGTTCGACACCGTCGACGGCGCGCGGCCCGACAGCCCGAATGCCAACCAGTCGTGCACCGCTTCCCGGACCGTGTAGCTCCCGGGAGAGACTGTGGTGCCGTCCTCGTGGTCCCGCAGGATCCCGCGCAGCTTGGCCTTCGCCGCGGTCTTGGTGGTCCCGCTGGCCTTGCGGGTGATCCGCTTCCCTCTGCCGTCGAACCCGAGCGTGGCGGTGGCGATCCAGCGTTGACGGGACTCGTCCCAGTGCAGACCGCCCTCCCCACGGCTCCTCCGGGCGGTCACGACGCGGCCCGGTAGTCGTCGGTGTCGGCGGCTTCACGCTCCAGGAGAGCGATGTACTCGGCGATCGCCGACGCCGGGATGAGCCGGGTCCGCCCCACGCGGACAGACCGGAGGCGGCCACTGCGGAGCTGCTCGTAGATCACGCTGCGGCTCAGGGAGAGAACAACCATCGCGTCGGTCACGCGGTGCAGTTCCTTGCCGGTCATGACGTCCTCCCGTACTCGGTGGGCTGGGTGCTACTGGTGCGGCGTTGCTCGCGTCGTCGTTCGGCGATGCCGAGTGCGATCTCTCGTTCGGCGTCGTTGCGGTGTCCGATGTGGACGACGGCCCAGTCGTTGACCATCAGCACTGACCCGGGCTCGGCCGGGGTGTCGAGTGCGGCCAAGGTCTCCCCGAGCCGGTAGGTGCGTCGGTCGCCGCGGATCGCACCGAAGGTCGTGGAGTAGGCGCGGGACTTGGTGAGGAAGTGGCCGCGGAACCCGAGCATGTGTGCCCACCGGCGCAGATTCAGGTCCTCGTACTCCTCGCGTCCGCCGAGCTCCCACGCGGTCTCGATGAGCCGTCGGTGGTGCGCGGTGATGTCGAGGTGGCGGACGTGGGCGATGTCGCGGATGGGTCGGTCGGTGGCTTCGGACTTGCCGGTGCCCTTGGTGGCGTACTTGGCGACGTAGGCGGCCAGGGCTGAGTCGGTGATCTCGCCGTCGTCGTTCTCCAGCGTGGCTGCGGTGGTGGAGGTGATGGGGCGGACGTCGACCTGCGAGCCCCACGCGAGTGCCAGCGGGACGCCGTCGGGCCGGTCGACGACGAGTGAGACGGTGCGCGCAGCGTCCCGGATCGCGGCGTTGAGCCCGTCGGCGGTGAGGCCGGCGGGTGGGGTGGTCCACGGACCGTCGGGGCCGTCGAGGCGGACGACGGCGTGGAAGTGGACGAGTCCGCGGCGTTGGTACTCGGCGACCTTGGCGTAGGACAGGCGGGCGTGGTCGCGGAAGTCGCGGACCTTGATGCCGAGCATCGCGGCGAGGGTGCGGCGCAGCCGGATTGCGAACCGGTCCCACAGTTTTCCTACGTGGGCCTGCCACAGGACGGCGCCGACGTAGTTGTAGGTGTCGGGGTCGAGCGCGGTCCCGACGCGCGGGTCGTCGCGGTGGTGCTTGTCCCCGCAGCGGCAGGGGATGACGAGCCCGCGGGCGGTGATCCGTCGGGTGTGGACGGGACCGAACGACGGTGCGGTGAGCGTGGCGAACACCCGCGGGTGTGCGGCGGCGGTGTCGGGGACGCCTTTGCCGCCTGCCATGCCGGAGCGGATGAGGTGGTAGGCGTCGGAGGCGTAGCGGTCCGAGCACGCGGGGCAGACCGAGGCGCGTCGGTTGCCGCAGGGGGCGAGGATGTCGCCGTCGCGTTCGGTGAGGACGGTGCCGGTGGCGCGGTCGTAGATCCGCGACGAGCCGGTGAGGTGGATGGGGGCGGCGCAGCCGCCGATGGCGGTGACCTCGCGGCGCCAGGTCTGGAAGCCGGAGGATCGGAGCAGGTGTGACAGCTCGTGCTCGTGCTGGGTGGTCGTGGTAGCCGTCATGGCGGCATCCCTCCCGGGATGTGGTCGTGGGGTGGCACCGGCCCGCCGGGAGCTGGTCTCACGCGGCGGAGCCGGGCCGGAGCGTGGGACTGCTCAGCGGCGGTAGGTGCGGTGCTCGTGCTCGATGTCGACCGGCCCCGGCGTGAAGCCGTGGTAGCGGGCGAGGAGCCGTGCGGCGGCCCGGTAGCTGGACGCGTGGCCGACGAGGGTTCCGTGGTCGTTCTCGACCCGGTAACGGCCGTCGTCGCGCAGGACGGTCCCGCCCGCGCCCGTGGTGCCGAGGATGACCAGGGCCTTGCCCGGTTCGACGACGTCGACACCGATCACCCCGGTGGAGCGCTGCGGCGCCTTCTTCGGCTTGGCCGCCGGTGCGCGCTCCGGGATCGGGCGGAGGTGGTCCCAGCGGCTCACCATGTCGCGGGTCGCCTTCGGTACCAGCACGGAGCGGGCCGGGCCTTCGGAGCCGTTGTGGTGGACGTGGTGGGTGCCCCTGAGCCGGAGGTGCCCGGTGTCGAGGAGCTGGACCACGGTGTCCCCGTCGTGGCGGGACACGGCGTCGGCGCAGCCGGGGCGGGCCGGGTCGGCGCGCAGGACGTGTCCGGTGCGCTCGACGACCAGGAAGCCGGGCTCCTGGGCGGCGGCGACGATGCGGGCGACCTCGCGGGGGTCCTGTGTGGCGGCCGGGCCGTGGTCGTCGATCTCGACGGTGACCGGGTCCCCGAACAGCGCGTCCTGCACGGTGCCGGTCATGCCGACCACCACCAGGTGGCGCGGGCTTCCCAGGACCACTCGCGGGCGAGCTGGCGGATGACGTACCACTCGGCGACGACGGCTCCGCCGGTGGCGATCCAGAACCAGCCGGAGGCGGTGCCGAGGTAGAGCCAGGTGCCGCCGACGATCAGGGCGAACAGCAGGGTCAGCTTGGCCCAGGTGCGCAGGGCCCATGCGGTGGTGGCGCCCATCAGGCGGCGCCCCGATCCCCGGTCAGCTCGATGACCTGCGCGTCGCGGGGTGCGCAGCGCTGCACCAGCTCGGCGATGTCGTCGTCGGTGACGTAGGCGGCGCGGAAGCGGACGGGCAGGCGGGAGCCGTGGTCGATGACGAACCCGACACCGGCGTGCCGGTCGTCGCCGGGGATCTCGTCGGCCAGCGCTCCGCGCTCGCGGGCACCTTCGCCGAGGACCATGTCGACGTGGCTGGCCGCGGTGACGGCCAGGCAGATCCGTTGGGTGAACAGCTCGCGGACGTCGAGGACGTCCTTGGAGGGCTCCTGGAGGTAGCCCTGCACCGTGAACAGCGACGCCCGGCCCTGGGTCATGATCTCGGCGAGCAGCCGGAGGGCGTCGCGGACGCCCGCGCGGTCGCCGTAGGCGGTGAGCATGGCCATCTCGTCGATGACCAGCAGCTCGACCGGTGTCTCGACCGATGGGGTGCAGCGGCGGATGTTGTTGTCGCGCATCCAGTCCTGCCGGTCGCGCATAGCGTCGCGGAACTCGGTCAGCAGCTCCAGCGCCTCGCCCATTGTGGTGGCGTAGCGGTGGAACAGCGGGGCGCCCTGCTCGGTCTCCACCCCGCCCTTGAGGTCGACCATCCAGACCCGGGCGACGCCGTCGCGCAGACACGGACCGAGGGAGCGCAGCGTGCCCCACAAGACCGACCCCTTGCCCGAGCCCGTGCGGCCGGCGACCAGGCGGTGCCCGTCGACGACGGAGGCGGTGAAGGGCTGGCCGTGCTCGTTGTCGCCGATCTCCAGCGCCCGCAGGTCGACGTCGTCGACGGTCTCGGGGATGTCGGGTGCCGGGATGGTGCGGGTGAACGGCAGCTCCCATTCGATGACGATCGCGACGACTCCCGGCCGGTGCCGGGTGATCGCGACCCGGTGGGCGATCAGCGCCTCCCAGAGGACCGATGCCTTCTCCTGCCAGTAGGCGACGTCCTGACCGCGGACCATGCGGACGTAGACGGTGTCGATCGACGGCGAGGAGGAGCGGACCCGCAGGACGCGGGGGACGAGCTGGTCTCCGGTGTGGCGGTGCTCGCGGGTCAGTCCCGTGTCGGACATGAGCTGGGCCCAGCGTCGGCCGCGGTAGACCGTCCAGCGGCGCCACGAGGACCGCAGCCGCGGGGCGGCGAACCGGTCGAAGGTCGCCGGGTGGACCCGCCACCACACGAGGACGGCGGCGGCCGCGGCAGTCACGGTGAGCCCGGCGCCGAGCGGGCCGAAGGTCGCGGCCAGGCCGAGTCCGAGCAGCGGCGCCAGGACGAAGCCCGGGTGTCGGAGCAGCCACGCGGCGGCCTGGACCTCGCGGCCCGGCGGACGGGTGGCGCGTCCCGCGTGGTGGCGGGCCGGGCCGTTGATGCGGGTTGCAGTGCTACTACGCTTGTTCATTGCTACCGGTCCTCACGAGTTCGAGTCGGGTAGCGGGACGCCCGCCGGTGTTTCCGCCAAGAATCAGATCGGCGGGCGTCCCACCACCCAGGTGGTCATTTCTGTTCGCGCAATGCGCCGCGTGCCGAGTCGAGCTGCACCGTCAGGTGCGCGACGTCGCGGGCGAGGTTGTCGTGGGTGTTCTTGAATCCGCCCGTGCGGTACGGGATGCCGTGCAGCGAGCGCTTCAGCTCCCGCATCGCCGCGTCCAGCTCGTCCACGGTCCGGTCGACTGCCTTGGTCACGTCACTTCCTCCACTCCCGGGAGACCAGCTCGGCCTCCCACTTCTGCGCCGACGAGGCCATGACCCGCAGCGAGCTGTGTGCCTTCTTCGCCGACGCGGAGATCTCGTCGGGGGAGGCGACCGACCAGTGCCGTCCGTCGGCGCCGGCCTTCGCCGAGCTGCCCTTGCCGTTCCTTCGGGCCTTGGCGTCGGTGGCCTTCGCGGCGACCTTCTCGGCGTCGGCGAGGGCGTCCCCGACGAGCTGCAGCGCCCGCCAGAACTCGCCGTACTTGCGCAGTGCGCGCCGGTTGACCTTGGGCAGGGTCCTGAGCCGGTCGCGGGGTCCGAGGTTGAGCGCCATCGGTCAGACCCCCTTGCGGATCGCGACCTGCGCCAGTCGCAGGCCCTCCGCGACACCGGCCCGCCATGCCTGCTCGGTCGCGACCTCCGAGCCGTAGGAACGGATCCAGGTCCGCCGCTCGTGCTCCAGGCGCCGGACGAGTCGGCCGACTCCCGCGGTCACCCGCGGCCGGTTCGTGGTGGTCGTGTTCATCGCTGTGCCTCCGTCCCGACCGGCGACCGGGCGTCGCTGGTCTCGCCTTCTCCGAAGCAGCCCGGGCAGGCCCCGGAGCCGCTGCACGCCTCGCACTCGACACCGTCGGTCGAGTCGCCGTAGCCCTCGCACACGTCGCAGGCGCGGCTACCGCTGCATTCGCCACACATCACCGGCGATCACCCCTGATCGGAGACACAGGTGTCCCCATCGCGGAATTGCTCGGATTTGCCGGAACCGGTCCGGCGGGAAGAACTACGCCGCTCAGAATTGCGGCGAGTACTGCTACTCGCTCTCGTTATCCTTGCCGCGCCGCACGGGCATCGGGTGCGCCGGACGCAGCCCCAGCGCCTTGAACGCGATGCCCGACACCGTGCGGCCGTCGCCCGACTCGATCGAGTACGGGTTGATCCGCGGGTCGATGAGCTGGACCCGGCTGTCCTCCGGGAAGTCGTTGCCCGGGTCGGTCGTCAGCGTCACCTTGATCTCCTCGCCCTTCGGCGACCGCTCACCGGGACCGACCTGGAGCTTGGCGAACAGCGACACCACGAACTGCGCGACGCCGTCCCGGTCGGTCACCGGGATCTGCGCGCCGTTGGCGTCCTCGCGCGTCTTGGGTGCGGGCGGTTCCACCACCGTGAGCTTGTAGCCGTCCAGCACCACCGGGAGGTTCTTCATCGTTTGCGCCCCTTCGTCTCGTCGTTGGCGTAGATCTATGAGACCTGGACCACGGGGGACGTCGGCACCGCCAACACGGGACGTGACAGGACGTTTTAGGGACGCTAAAATCGTCCCTGCTGTGGTCGACCGTCCCAGGAGGTCCCATGACCACGAACGAACGGCTCCGTGGCTCGATCGTCGCGGCCCGCCTGCACCCCACCGGACTGGCTGAGCGCATCGGCGTGGACCCGAAGACGGTCGAACGCTGGATCACCAAGGGACGCCTGCCGCACCGCACGCACCGGGTCGCGGTGGCCGGCGCCCTGGAGGTCGACGAGGCGTACCTCTGGCCGGAGATCCTGGGACAGCGGGTGACCCAGTCCGCGAGCGTCGCCGAGCTCCTGGAGCTCCACCCGACCCGGGCGTCGGTCCCGCACGACACCTGGCAGCAGCTCTACGGCTCCGCCCGCGAGGCGATGGACATCCTGACCTACGCCGGGTCGTTCCTGTTCGAGCAGCACGAGATCACCGAAGTGCTGCGTACCAAGTCCCGCGAGGGCGTGCGCTGCCGCTTCCTGATCGGCGACGAGACCTCCGACGCGGTCCGCCTGCGTGCCGAGGAGGAGGGCACCAGCGGCGGCCTGGAGGGACGCATCCAGCTCCACCGGCGCTACCTGCGCGACGTCGTCGGGCTGCCCGGCATCGAGGTCCGCACCCACGGCACGACGCTCTACAACTCGCTGTTCCGGTTCGACCAGGACCTGCTCGTCAACGGCCACGCCTACGGTGCCCCGGCCGGACACTCCCCGGTCATGCACCTGCGCCGTGTCCCTGGTGGACGGATGTGGGAGCACTTCATGCGCTCGTTCGAGGAGGTCTGGGACTCGGGAACGCCCATCGAGAAGTGAACGTGCGCCATGCTTGAGTCATGGGCCGCATCGACTACTTCCACGACCCCGACGCCCCGCAGGCGAACAGCATCGTCCCGTCGACCACCGCCGCCGTACGCGACGACCGCGGGCGGCTGCTCATGATCCACAAGATCGACAACGACAAGTGGGCCCTGCCCGGCGGCGGCATGGACCTGGGGGAGTCGATCGCCGACGCAGCCGTGCGCGAGGTCGCCGAGGAGACCGGGCTGTCGGTCGAGATCACCGGGCTCGTCGGGATCTACACCGACCCCGGCCACGTCATGGCCTACGACGACGGCGAGGTCCGCCAGCAGTTCTCCGTGTGCTTCCACGCCCGCCCCACCGGAGGCACGCTGCGCGAGGACGGCACCGAGACCAAGGCCGCCAAGTGGGTCGAGCCCGCCGACATCGACGGCCTCACGATCCACCCGTCCATGCGCCGGCGGATCGACGACGCGCTACGCGGCGACCCCACCCCTCAGATCAACTGAACTTGGCCCGCTCCAGCCGGATCATCGTCTCGTCGATCGCGATCTCGATCGACGTCCGTGCCGCCGTCATCGCCCGCGCCACCACCGAGTCCGGCTCGTAGCGCTCCAGGATCTCCTCCAGGCGCTCCGGGTAGCCCATCCGCTGCCCAGCGGGGCCGGTCGTCATGTCCGCGGTCCAGAGCGCATCGGAGACCGGGGACCGCTCGCACTCCCAGTAGGCCAGGCGGTCGGCGAGGCCGCGGTGAGCCACCTCGTAGGAGGCCGCGGAGTGGTGGGCGACAAGGGCGCACAGGCGGTCCGGGTAGCCCATGCGCTCCAGGTAGGCGGCGCCGTCGATCTGGTGGCTGCCTGTGTCGCGGACGTCGGGGGAGTAGCCGATGTCGTGCAGCCACGCCGCGACGACCAGCAGCTCGCGATCCTGCTCGTCGACCGCAGGAGACAGCTCGAGTGCCTTCTCCGCCACGGCCTGGACGTGGGCCCAGCGGCGGTGCAGCGGTTCGAGGAGCTGTCGGGCGAGGGAACGGGCCTCACCGGGCGTCGGCGTCTCAGGCATCACGACAACTCTATGCCCGTCCCACCAGCCGATCTCGGCCACTCGGCGAGCCGAGACCTGGAGCCAAAGCGCGCCGGTGTCGAAACTCTCCATGCATCATCAAGGCGGCGCCCTGCGGGCGCCGCGCGGCGCTGTGTCCGATGCAGCCGCAGGCGCTCGCGCGGGGCGTGCGGCCTCCGGCCGGTCCCCGCGCGGCGCGCGGCTGCACTCCCGAGCCGCCATCAGGTGGCCACGCGTCGAGTGAGACAACGGCCGACGTCCCCGTTAGCGCAGCTTCTACGTGCCTGGAACGCCCGGCAGCCGACGGGTGCCCCAACTCGCACGGTGCGAGGGTGGGTCAGCCCCGATCTTGTCGGCGCCTGCTTCTAAAGTGACCTGCGCGACAGCCCTGCGCTCAGCTTGCCAGCAGGGGGCGAATCAAGACAGAACGGACGGTCGGCATGAGCAGCCTGCAGGGACGATTGATTAGCGATGCCGATGTCGCGCGCCGAGGACGCCGCTGATGGCGAGTCCAACCAAGGAGACGCAGCGCGCGGAGCTCCACAAAACCATCTGGCGCATCGCCAACGACCTGCGCGGCAGCGTCGACGGCTGGGACTTCAAGAGCTACGTCCTCGGCATCCTGTTCTACCGCTTTATCTCCGAAAACCTCACCGCCTACCTCAACCGCCTAGAGCGCGAGGCGGGGGACGCCGACTTCGACTACCGCCTGCTAGGCGATAAGGACGCTGAGTTCGGCCGCAAGGACACGGTCGACGAGAAGGGCTTCTACATTCTGCCCAGCGAGCTGTTCGCCAACGTTCGGGCTTGTGCCGCAGCCGATGAGAACCTGAACGAGACGCTAGCCCGCGTGTTCAAGAACATCGAAGGCTCCGCGATGGGTACCGCGAGCGAAGACGACCTCAAGGGCCTGTTCGACGACCTCGATGTCAACAGCGCCAAGTTGGGCAACACGGTGGCGCGCCGCAACGAAAAGCTCGTAAAGCTGCTCGACGCGATTGGCGATCTCAACCTCGGCAGTGAGTTCACCGAGCACACGATCGACGCCTTCGGCGACGCCTACGAGTACCTGATGACCATGTACGCCTCCAGCGCCGGCAAGTCCGGAGGCGAGTTCTTCACCCCGCAGGAGGTCTCGGAACTCCTGGCACGGATAACGGTCGTCGGCAAGACCGCCGTCAACAAGGTCTACGACCCCGCCTGTGGCTCGGGTTCACTGCTGCTGAAGTTCGCCAAGGTGCTCGGCAAGGACAACGTCCGCCAGGGCTTCTTCGGTCAGGAGATCAACCTGACCACCTACAACCTGGCGCGCATCAACATGTTCCTTCACGATGTGAACTACGAGAAGTTCGACATCGCGCACGGCGACACGCTGCTTGAGCCCGCCTATTGGGACGACGAGCCCTTCGAAGCGATCGTGTCCAACCCGCCGTACTCGGTCAGGTGGGAAGGTGATGCCAACCCACTCCTGATCAACGACCCGCGCTACGCGCCGGCCGGTGTGCTCGCGCCGAAGTCCAAAGCGGACCTGGCGTTCACGATGCACATGCTCAGTTGGCTTGCCGTCAACGGTACCGCAGCCATCGTCGAGTTCCCAGGAGCGCTCTACCGGCGCGGAGCGGAGAAGAAGATCCGCCAGTACCTGATCGACAACAACTACGTCGACGCGGTCATCCAGTTGCCTCCGGACCTCTTCTTCGGCACGACCATCGCCACCTGCATCCTGGTGCTCAAGAAGTCCAAGAAGGACAGCTCGGTGCTGTTCATCGACGCTTCGGCCGAGTTCACACGCATCGGCATCAAGAACAAGCTCACAGTGGACCACCAGCAGAAGATCCTCGACGCTTTCAGTGCCAGGCATGACAACGACCGCTTCGCCAAACTGGCCTCGCACGAAGAGATCAAGGCCAATGACTATAACCTCTCGGTGTCGTCCTTTGTTGCGAACGAAGACTCGCGGGTTGCGGTGGACATCACGTCGTTGACCGCCGATCTTGCTCAGATCGTGGCTCGGCAACAAATGCTTCGGGAGCAGATCGACGTGATCATTGCCGGGGTGGAGGGCGACAGCCCGTGAGTCGGCTCGCCAACTATATAAAGCAGCACGTACCCGATGGCGTTGAATACAGGACGCTGGCCGAACTCGGAACCTGGACGGGAGGAATTACGCCCTCGAAGGGCAACCCAAAATATTGGGAGCGCGGCACCGTCCCGTGGGTGACCTCGATGGACATCAGCGCGACGGGTGGCAGCGAAATCCGCGGGCTAGTCAGTGAGGCGGCGTTGAGGGAAACCTCGCTCCGATTGGTCACTGGCCCGTCGATCGCGGTAGTTATGCGTTCGAACGTCCTGCGGCGCTTCCTGCCGATTGGGTACATCGGCATCGCCACATCGATGAACCAGGATCTACGCCTGCTGACTCCGATCGATGGTATCGACGCCCGCTATGTCTTCTGGGTGCTGCGGGCTGACAGCGAGCGAATCCGCCGGGCCTGCGTCCGCACGGATGGCTCGATGGCAGCGGTTAACTCGAAGGCGTTCTTCGAGTGGCGGATTCCGGTGCCGCCGCTCGTGGTACAGCGTGAGATCGCGGCGTTGCTAGATGCTTTCGCGAGGCTCGAAGCCGACCTTGGGGCTGCGCTTGAGGCAGAGCGCGAGGGACGGAGAGTCCAGGCTAGCCACTACCGCGACAGGCTTCTGAGCTTTGATCAGGACATCGAATGGTCGACTCTCGGCGAGATCGCCGAGTACACAAACGGTAAGGCGCACGAGCGGCTAGTATCGGATGAAGGCGATGTCCCTCTGGTGACTGCGCGATTTATCTCGCGCAACGGAGAGGCGAATCGATTCGTGCAACTGAAGGACGTGCTCACCCCCGCATCGGTCGGCGACACAGCGCTCGTGCTAAGCGACCTGCCGAACGGCCGCGCATTGGCTCGGACTTTCTTCGTTGACCGAGACGCGGCGTATGCGATCAATCAACGAATTGCGCGCATTCGAGTTCGCGACACAGGCCGCGTCGCGCCAAGATTCCTGTTCCATGTACTGAATCGCAATCCGGGCCTTTTGAAGTACGACAATGGCTCTGACCAGACCCATCTCAGCAAGGGGCAGGTCACCGGCCTTGCGTTCCCCCTGCCTCCACTTCCCGAGCAAGAGCGAATCGCGCGGATCCTCGACCGCCTGGCCCCCCTGGTGGAGGACTTGGCCGAAACCCTCGACGCGGAGCGCGAAACTCGCCGACAGCAGTTCGAGTATTACCGCGACAAGCTCCTGACCTTCAAGGAGGCCGCCGGGTGAGCGAGTCTTCTGCCGTCCGCTACGAGCCGATCTCCGTCTCCTCCGAGAGCACGGTCGTCGCAGAGTTCATGCCAGACACGGCGCGCGAACCGGCATATCAGTCCGAGGCCGACCTCGAACGCGAGTTCATCAAGCTCCTACAGGACCAGGCGTATGACTACCTGCCTATCACGACCGAGGCGCAGCTCATCGCCAACCTGCGCACCCAACTCGAGCTGCTGAACCGGATTACGTTCTCAGAGAACGAGTGGAAGCAGTTCTTTTCCGAGAAGATCGCCGGAACCAACGAGGGCATCGTGGAAAAAACGGTGCGTATCCAGGAGGACCACGTCCAGATCCTGAAGCGTGACGATGGCACCACCAAGAACATCTCGTTGCTCGACAAGAAGCACATCCACAACAACCGCCTCCAGGTCATCAACCAGTACGAGGTCGGCCGGGGCGAGGGCGGCTCACGGCGCTCGAACCGCTACGACGTGACCGTGCTCGTCAACGGCCTGCCACTGGTGCACATCGAGCTCAAGCGGCGAGGCGTCGACATCCGTGAGGCGTTCAACCAGATCGACCGCTATCAGCGTGACAGTTTCTGGGCCAGCTCAGGCCTGTTCGAGTACGTGCAGCTCTTCGTGATCAGTAACGGCACGCTGACCAAATACTACTCTAACACCACTCGCCGTGAGCACCTGTCGGAGCAGGCCTCAGCCAAGAAGACCAAGAAGACGTCCAACTCCTTCGAGTTCACCTCGTGGTGGGCTGACGGCCAGAACCGGCCGATCCAGGAGCTGACTGGGTTCACCAAGACGTTCTTCGCCAAGCACTCCTTGCTCAACGTGTTGACGCGCTACTGCGTGCTGACCGCCGACCGGCTGCTCCTGGTGATGCGGCCGTATCAGATCGTTGCAACCGAGCGAGTCATCCAGCGCATCGAGATCGCCACCAACTACAAGCAGCTCGGCTCCCTCGCCGCGGGTGGCTACGTCTGGCACACCACCGGCTCCGGCAAGACGCTGACCTCCTTCAAGACGGCGCAGCTCGCCTCGCGGTTGCAGAGCGTCGACAAGGTGTTGTTCGTGGTTGACCGCAAGGACCTCGACTACCAGACCATGCGCGAGTACGACCGTTTCGAGAGGGGCGCCGCCAACTCCAATACGTCGACAGCGGTTCTGAAGAAGCAGCTCGAAGACCCGAGCGCCAAGATCATCATCACGACGATCCAGAAGCTCGCGACATTCATCAACGCCAACAAAGGCCACGCAATATACGATGGGCACGTCGTCCTGATTTTCGACGAGTGCCACCGCTCCCAGTTCGGCGACATGCACGCCGCGATCACCAAGTCGTTCAAGCGCTACAACATCTTCGGCTTCACCGGCACGCCGATCTTCGCAGTCAACTCCGGTACGGGCGGCAACCCGAACCTGCGGACAACTCCTCAGGCGTTCGGCTGCTACCAGCACGGCGACCCGGTGGTCTGTCCGCGGGAAGACCACCAGATGGCCATCCACACCTACACGATCGTGGATGCCATCAACGACAAGAACGTACTGCCGTTCCGGATCGACTATGTCAACACAATCAAGCTGCCTGAGGGACTCTCCGACAAGCAGGTCAGCGCCATCGACACCGAGCGGGCCTTGCTCGCGCCCGAGCGTCTGACCCAGGTCGTTGGCTACACGCTGGAGCACTTCGACCAGAAGACCAAGCGCACACAGAGCTACAACTACTCGGTCGTCGCGAACGTCGCTGACGTGGTTGGCAGCCGGAACAAGGTCGCGGAGCTAAAGCAGGCCAGCCGAGTCAAGGGCTTCAACGCCATCTTCGCCACTGCCTCGATCGACGCAGCTAAGCGGTACTACCTGGAGTTCAAGAAGCAGCAGGCCGAACTCACACCCGACCGGCGGCTCAAGGTCGCCACGATCTTCTCCTACGCCGCCAACGAGGACGTCGGCGACGACTACCTCGACGAAGAAGGCTTCGAGACCAGCGCGCTGGATCAGTCCTCGCGGGACTTCCTCGACGACGCCATCGCGGACTACAACGCCCTCTTCGGGACCAGCTACGACACCAGCGCCGACAAGTTCCAGAACTACTACAAGGACCTGTCCCTGCGGCTGAAGAACCGCGAACTCGACATGGTCATCGTCGTCAATATGTTCCTGACCGGCTTCGATGCCACTACAATGAACACGCTGTTCGTCGACAAGCGCTTGGTCAACCACGGCCTCATACAGGCGTACTCGCGCACCAACCGGATTTTGAACTCGGTCAAGACCTACGGCAATATCGTCTCCTTCTGAGACCTGGAAGAAGAGACTAACGAGGCCATCGCGCTTTTTGGAAACAAGGACGCCCGCGGCATCGTGCTGCTCAAGCCCTACACCGAAAACTACGCCGAGTACACCGAGAAGGCCAACGAGCTGCTGGCCAAGTTCCCCCTCGGTCAGCCGATCATCGGGGAAGCGGCACAGAAGGAGTTCATCGGCCTGCTCGGCGCGATCCTGCGGCTGCAGAACATCCTGACTTCGTTCGATGACTTCGCCGGCAACGAGATCCTCACCGAACGCCAGATGCAGGACTACCGAAGTATCTACCTGAACCTCTACGCCGAGTTCCGTAAGGAAGACCGGGGCGAGAAAGAGTCGATCAACGACGATGTCGTCTTCGAGATTGAGCTGATCAAGCAGGTCGAGATCAACGTCGACTACATCCTCATGCTGGTCGGCAAGTGGCGCGAGATCCGCGGTAACGGCAAGGACAAGGAGATGTCCGCGCTCGCCGACATCCAACGGTCTGTCGACTCCAGCCCGACGCTGCGCAACAAGAAGGACCTCGTCATGGACTTCGTCGACCGCGTATCCGCGTCCGGCGAGATCGACGAGGAATGGCGTGCCTTCGTCTCGGTCCAGAGGATAGCCGAACTCGAAGCGATCATTGCCGAGGAGAGACTCAAGCCCGACGAGACGCGGACCTTCATCGAGCACGCCTTCCGAGATGGCTCGATCCCGACGACCGGTACGGCGATTACCAAGATCCTTCCGCCCGGATCACGGTTCACAGCCGGTGGCGGTCACGGCGAGAAGAAGCAACACGTCCTTGCGCGTCTCGGGGAGTTCTTCGAGCGATTCTTCGGGCTGAGTGCTGGAAGTGAGTGACGACTATGTCCGCATGCCGTACGCATCGAGGCGCCGCGAGGATTCGACTAAGCGTCCCAGTGTAGATATCGGCTATCAGGCTGGTCTCGTTCCGGTACAAAGCCGGTACAGGTCCGGTCCGATCTGGCCCGTCACGAGACGACACCAAACGGCACGAATCAGAAATCTGGGGTGTCGCGGACCAGAATGTGCCTGGGGGCCCAGTTCACAAGCAATCGATGATGCCCTCGCCGGGCGGGCAGGATCTCCGAGATGGACGAGGGCGGCGACCCGCTGCGGTTCCGTCGTGGGTGGGCGATGGGCGCGCCATCTCGACGACCTCCCGGGGGCTATCACGTCGCGATCAGCGGGCAAGCGTGGGCAGGTGGTCGGGTGCGGCCGACGCCCAAGCGCGGGGCGTCGCGCCGTAGGTGGTCCAGCCGAGCTGGCGGGTTGCCCCCTGATCGCGACGTGATCGGGCTGCGCCAGGTCGACGAGATGGCGCGAGCAACAGCCGTGGAAGCAAGGCAGCGGTCTGCCTGACCAACTGCCTGACAACGGTCTCTCACGGGGGCGCCGCCATCCTTCGTCGCGCTTGACCATCAAGTACGTCAGCGCGCCCGAACCCGCCGGTAGTGCATCTGCCGAGTCGGACCGTTGGTCGCGCACGGACTTGACGCAACTGACCAGGGCGACGTCCACGCCGGGGAAGCGGATATCGATGACCTCGACAGCGGTTAGGACCTCGGAGAGAGGCGGACTCAGTGCGCCTGCCATGGCCTCGGCCAATGCCGCCCGACCGAGAACTCGCCTGCCGGGGAAGTTTGACGACGACGGCGTCCGGAGTACGGAGGGCCAGCAGGGCTTCGATGTCGCTCTGTGCGCGGCTTGCCTCTGCCACGACATCGCGGATGCGCCCTTCGTCGTCTTGGGTGGGTGCAGCAACCGTCTCGTTCATGCCGCGAACGTATGAGCTGAAGTTGAGTTCAGGTCAGTTCGGCACCTCTGTCGCTCGGCTCGCTTGATAGTCGTTGGCGGGGGATCACCGACCAGAGCGTGCAATTGGCGTGCAACTAACGGCGGTCAACCACGGCCACCCGCGGGGCTGGCCGTCCCTTGTTCCTGCAGCTCAACGCCGCAGAGCGCCAGTCTTGCGACGCCTTCCAAACTGGCGACGGCTATCCATCGGACGGGCGTGGTCCGGCGCTGTCGTAGTAGCGACGTCGAGCTGCCTTGACGATCTGGGCGGCGGGGCCTGAGGCGTGGTTTACGTTGAGAGGCGGGTGTAAGGCCCGGATGACATCGGCTTCAACGTCGCGCGGGGTTGGATGTTCGCACCACGAGACGCTCAGGTTCCCGTCGATCCACTCGGTGAGCCGGGCTTCGTCCTCTTCGACAAGGACGACGCGATCGGTCCAACAGGTCCGGTATTCCTGTTCATCGAGTAACAGGCCGGCGAGTGTGCGTCGCAGGGTGGAGCTGCCGCTCCGGCGAAGGTGGTTCGATGCGAGCCGGGAGCGGAGCTTTGTGGCGAGGCCGACGTAGAGGAGCCGTAGGTCCGGCACCGCGGGGTGGGGTAGGCCCGGCAGGTCGGGCAGGATGGCCGGAGGCGCCCACCAGGCGTAGAGGCCCGGAGCCGGTGGCGCCAGAGTGCGGACGTGCTCGGTGCGGACCGGCTTGTCGATCAGCGCGTCGATGACGGCCTCGATCGGTGGGGGAGCAGGCGACACCATGGCAGTCTGCCGAGCAGGCGAGCACTTAGCTAGCTGTTCGTCAGTCGTTCGTCAGCGCGTCCACCAACGGCGATAGACAGCGACCGTCTCCGAGCAGATTCATGCTGGTCGGGGCATGTTGGATCGCGAACGCCGCAGGTCCGCGGATCGCGCTGATTCGTTCCGCTTCAACGTCTGAGCCCTCGCCGGGCGGGCAGGTCTCCGGGATGGTTGCGCCGTGCCATCCCGCCGACCTCCCTGAGGGCGTACCGCACGGACGCCCGCGGGCGGAGCGTGGCATGGTCGGGTGCGGTTGCGTCAAGGGCCGCCCACGGGCGTCCGCGCGGTCGGTCTGACGACAGGTCGACGGGATGGCACTCGGAAGGCGCAGGGGGCGGGCTTGCCCCCGGGCAACCCCCGGGAATCAACGGCAGAAGCCGATGACGGACCGTCGCCCGTGGAAGACGCGACAGCGAGTTCGTGCAGCGCACGGGGGTAACGGCGAACGTCGAGCGTCGCCGGAAGTAGTGGATCTTGTCTCCGCGGATTCAGGGTGCACGTGATGGCGGAGCTGCTTGACCAACCGCCTGACAGCGGCCCCTGCCTGAGGAATCGTCTAGCGGACGTCTACGGACTCGACGATGCCGCCCATCTGGGCATCGTCGCCTGTCGAGCCGGAGTCACGGTTGCTTCGGGACGAACGAGCCCCCTGCCGCCCGTCCTGCCTGGGTGTCACGCGCTCGCAGCCAGCTTGATCAGACAGATAGCCTGCCGCGCATGGTTGACGCTCCGCAGCCCGTCAGCGAGATGCCGACGTGGGACGGCTTCTTGCTGCCCGTCCTTCAGGTCCTCAGCGACGGGGAGACGGTCCAGGCTCGCGAGGTTCAGGATCGCGTCGCTGACCATGTCAAGCTCACCGATGCCCAACGAGACGAGGTCCTCGATTCCGGGCAGCAGCGGTTCCGAAACCGCGTCGGTTGGGCAGTCTCCTCGCTGGCCCGAGCCGGAGCGCTCGACCGTCCGCGACGTGGGTCGTACACCGTGACCGATGTGGGGCGGCGCCTGCTCGCCGAGCACCCGCACCGGCTGGACGAGGTCGATCTGAGACAGATTCCGGCGTACCGCGACCATGTCCCGGCCCGGCGTGTGCAGGTCCCGTCGAACAACACACCACCGGTCCAAGAGAACCAGTACAACTCTGAGCTTGATCCGATCGAGCAGATCGAGGCCGGCACCGCCCGGCTCCGAGCGGAGGTCAGCACACAGCTGCTCGAACGGTTGCGCTCCGCCAGCCCTGATTTCCTCGAGCAATCGGTCCTCGACGTGTTGGTCGCGATGGGTTACGGAGGGGTCGAGCAGCGCGCCCGTCGCATCGGCGGTAGCGGAGATGGCGGGGTCGACGGCGTCATCGACCAAGATCCTCTCGGTCTGGCTCGCATCTACGTCCAGGCCAAGCGGTATGCACCGGACACGGTTGTCGGTCGACCGCAGGTACAGGGGTTCGTCGGCGCCCTTCATGGTCAACAAGCCACTCAAGGTGTCTTCATCACCACGAGCACCTTCTCCCGGGAGGCTGTCGAATACGCACGCTCTGTCAACGCGAGCGTGATCCTCATCAATGGGGAACGGTTCGCGAACCTCATGATCGATCGCGGGGTCGGCGTACAGGCAGTGCAGACGTACACGATCGTCAAGCTTGACGAGGACTACTTCGAGTAGTCAGCGGACCGGGCGACCTCGGGGAGCCTCTGATGCTGCGCCGCGACGACCGGACTCAGCCGGAGCAATCCCGGAGCGGACTGCCAACGATCGCCCAGCACACAGAACGACGCTCCGACACGAACGCCCAGCTCAGGTCGCACACGACGCCACCAGACGACATGAGCTGGTCGTACGCTACCGCCTTCACACCGAAGAGGTCACTGGTTCGATCCCAGTATCGCCCACAGTCAAAACCCCTGGTCACAGGCTCAGCGAGCCGGATGTGACCAGGGGTTTCGTCGTTCCCCGGGGTGTTCCCGGAGCATCGCTCATTCCGGAGCGACGGACGTTCCGCGATCGTCCTCGTCGCCGAGGGCCCGGAGGATGCGCTCGCTGTTGTCGGTCCGCCGGGCGTGGAGGTCCAACGTCGTCGAGGACCGCTCGCGGCCCAGGACCCGCTGCACCATGTTCGGCGGGACGCCGTCGTCGACGAGCCGGCGCTGCCTCCTGCGTGAGTCGTCTGTGCCGGTAGGCATGCGGTGCAGCCGACATCCGCGGAGCCCTCCACAGGGAAACGGGTGGTACGCGGCGGCTCGTCGAAGCTTCAGGTCACGGGGTGGCCGGTCCGCATTCGGCCGTACTCGGCTAGTGCCGAGAAGGCTGCTTTTGGCTCCCACGGCATCCCTGGGTAGGCGTTGCCGGTGCGCCCGTGGGTAAGGGTCTTGACGATCCCGAAGCTCCCCAGGTCGAAGTCCCGCTCTGGCTGATCGGAGGTCGGCAGGTGTCGAGAGGCGAAGGTGTACACGAACGCCGTGTCCACGCCTCCCGAGTCGTAGAGGTGGAGGAGGTCGAGGAGGTAGGCGGCTTGTTCGTATTCGTTGCGCTCGACGGTCTCTGTGAGGTGCGTTGCGTGCCCGGTCCGGTCGTCGTAGCCGATGATGTCGCCCCGGCTACCCCGATCGGCGGCTCCGGAGAAGGCTGCACAGCCGAACTCGGTCACTGCGAACGGTTTTCCGTGCGAGGTCATGGCGGCGAGGTTCGCGGGAAGGGCGTCAGCGTTGCCGGCATCGCGGTAACCCGCGTCGGTCGCGATGAAGTCGAACGGCGTCCAGTCCACTCCCTCCAGGGGGAGTGACGCGTAGCCGATGAGGCCTCCGAATCGCTCGCGTGCCCCCTCGACTGCTCGGGCCAGTAGCGCGTTGGTCCTGTGCTGCACTCCCGGGAGGATCTCGCGAACACGCGCCGCGTCCGTGAGTACGGCGGATCGTTCGGCCAGCGTCTGCCCGGGCATCAGGCCGATCGTCATGATGCTGATCTCCGAGCCGGTGAGGAACCGGATGTCCGCACCTTCCTGTCGGATGCGCTCCGCGCGCTCGGCTGCGTCCAGCAGGAATGCCAACAGCTCGTCGGTGGTCAGGTCATGGGTGAACGGGCAGTACCAGACCTCCAGTCCGACGGCTGCCGCGTGCCGTGCGGCGGTCTCCAGGCGGTCGGCGACTCCGCCGGTGATTCGTACGGCGTCGGCGAGAAGCTCTTCACGGATGATCCGCATGTCCTCGGCGACGACCGTGGGGTCGAACGGTTCGTGTGTCGTGCTTCCGCAGTTGGTGAAGCCGGTGTCGTAGGTGACGCCCCATGCGCGCATCGCAACCTCCATAAGGTACGAGCAGTACCGTATCAGGTAGGAGGTACGCTCACGTACCGTGACAGGGGGGCGGCGGCGCGGTGCGGAACTGGAGCAGGCGATCCTGCGTGCGGCCGCCGATGAACTCGTTGCATCCGGCTACGCCGGTATGACGATGGACAAGGTCGCTCGGCGCGCCGGCACGAACAAGAACGCGATCTACCGGCGCTGGCCCGGGCGCGCCGCGCTCGGCGTCGCCGCCTACACCTACGTCGCGGACGCTCGCACTCTGACGCCGGACACGGGCGAACTCCGCGGTGATGCCGTCGAGCTGCTGCGGCAGGTCAACTCCACCTGGTCCTCGTCTCATGGGGAGATCCTGCGTGATCTCCTGGCCGCGGCCGCCGACGAGCCCGCGCTGCTGGAGCTGCTGCGCGAGCAGGCCGGAGGGGGCGCGCTGGACGCCGCCTGGGTGGCGATCGTGGACCAGGCAGTGGCACGCGGCGAAGCTCCGCCGGAGGCCGTTCATCCGCGGGTGGCGGCGCTCCCCATGACGGTGTTGCGTGGCGAGTACGCCCTGCGCGGTGTTCCAGCCGTACCGGACGAGGTCCTGATGGAGATCATCGACGAGCTCTTCATGCCGCTCATCCGTGGACGGGGTCTCTCCGGGTGCGGGCTGACGTAGCGGATCTCGTCTCCCCGGATCCAGGGAGCGGCACCGACGTGACCACGGTCTGCTCGACCAACTGCCTGACGGCGACTGATCACTACGGCAGCGTCCTGCGGACGCCCGGGGATGAGACGGGCACTACCGCCCGTCTGCTCGACGGTCCGGTTGCTTCACACGGAAGGGTCGTGACCGAGAGCCGCAGTGCTCGGAGCGTGCAATTGGCGTGCACCTACCGGCGGTCAACCAGGTCAGCCGCAGGGGTGTGTAGTCCGCTGTTCTTGCTAGTCGATGACGGAGAACGCCAGTCTTACGAGGCCTTCCAAACTGGCTACGGCTGCCCGTCGGACGGGCGCGGCCCGGCGCTGTCGTACTGGCGGCGTCGGGCTGCCTTGACGACCTCGGTGGCCTGCCCCGGGGCGTGGTCGACGTTGATGGGCGGGTGGAAAGCCCGGATGACATCAGCTTCAACGTCCCGGGGGTCGAGTACAACTAGCCCGCGTATCCGGCCATCTGGCCAGGCAGCGGAGTGCGAATCCGCACGTGCCTCGTAGCGAGTCCCGAATCCCTTGCGCGATTCGAGTGAATCTTCCTCGTCTCGGTGACGGTGTTGTGCTTGCCTTCGATGAGGGGTGTGGCGCTCAGATCGGGCACTTCGGGGGAGGAAGTCGATGACGCACGAGCACGACCCGTTGACCAGGGATCGCGTGACACGGTTGATGGGCGTGCTACGGCAGATGGCCGCGGCCCGCTTCGCGCCTGTGCGAAGCGTCGACCGCTACCACCGGACCTTGTGGCTGCACTACGCCCAGCAGGCGACCACGATCCAGAGCCCGGACGGACCTGGGGCCGAGGTGCTCCGTGTCTCCCGGGTGCACCGCGATCCCGAACCGGCGGTGTCCCGCGAGCTCAAGCGGTGGCTGGACCGCTCCGTCACCGACGACCTCAGCGAGCCGCGGCTCAAGGAGCGCGTGGTCGTCCGAGGGCAGGGCGAGGTCCCGATCAACGAGCACCCCCACATCCGCGGGCAGTTCGACGCGTGGCTCGTCGGCTGGCGGGCGTGGGCGGAGCAGGAGCGGCTGCGGAGGCCTCGTCGCCAGGTCTTCGAGGCGCTGTTCGACATGCACCGGCTCGCACAGGACCAGCCGGAGTCCGTCGAGCTCGTGCTCGCCTCCGGGCTGTTGCAGACCCCCGGCGTGCGGGTCCACATGATCAGCCAGGCCGTGCGGATCGACCAGGACCTCGAGTCCGGCGACATGATCTGCGTCCTCGCCGACGAGTCCGGCCTCCGCCTCGAGGACGACGAGCTCCTGGGCGGGCTGGACTCCTTCGACCTGTCCGGTAGCGCGATCCTGCGGGACAAGCTCCTCGAGCGGGCTGTGAGCCCGATCGAACCCGCTCTGCCCGAGTTCCTGAAGGAGTGGGCGGCCCGGGTTCTGCAGGTCGCGCACAAGGTGAGTGACGGTTGGGAGCCTGAGCGGACCGAGCACTCCTTGGTGTCGATGAGTCCGGCACTCGTCGCCCGGCCGCGCGGCGCCTACGCGATCAGGGCGTACTACGACGCGATCGCCACGTCCCTCGCGGATGAGTCCTCGCCCGTGCCGCTGGGGCTCGCGCAGCTTGTTGAGGCAATCGAGCCTGAGCAGCGCCTCGCCTGGCTGGAGCGCACCGGCTTCGGCACTGCCACGGCGGGGGAGGCCCCGCTCTTCCCTCTGGCCGCGAACGAGGAACAGTCTCAGATCATCCATCGGCTCGATGCGGACAGCGGCGTCGTGGTCGAGGGTCCGCCCGGCACCGGGAAGACCCACACCATCGCCAACCTGGTCAGCGCGCTGCTCGCCCAGGGCAAGCGGGTCCTGGTCACCGCGGAGAAGGCGCAGGCCCTCCGGGTCCTGCGGGACAAGCTGCCGCCCGAGATGCAGGAGCTGTGCGTGTCGCTCACCGACGCCTCCGCGAAGGGGAACTCCGACCTCTCGCGCAGCGTGGCGACCCTCGCCGGGCGCAAGACCGACTTCAACCCCTCCCGGGCCGACCGCGAGATCACGGACCTCACCGAGAAGCGCGAGGCCGTCCGTCGGGACCGCGCGCGGCTCCTGGAGCAGATTCGCGCCGTCCGCGAGGCGGAGACCTTCGAGCACCCCGAGGTGGCCGTCGGCTTCCGGGGCACGCTCGCCCGGATCGCGGCAGAGCTCGGTCGCACGCAGGAGCGGGACGGCTGGCTGGGGGAGGGCGTCGCGGGCGAGCTCCCGGTGTCGGCCGCCGAGCTCGGTGAGCTGGTGCGGCTGCTCGGCGAAGAGACCGACGAACGCCGTAGCCGTCGTGACCAGCGGATTCCTACCGGTCTGCTCGACCAGCGCCGCTTCGGTGAGCTAGCGGAGGCGGTCGCGCTGGGTGAGTCGGTCCGGCGGGGCGACACGTCGCTGTTGGTGGCCACGCTCGAGACTCTCGACGGTGAGCAGCTCGTCCGGCTGGGTCCCGCCTGCACCGAAGCCGACGAGAGCCTCCTGGCGTTGCGGGACCTGCCCGCGCACCGGGACTGGGCGCGGGACATGACGTCCGCACTGCTGGGCGGAACGGGGCCGCACGCCTGGCAGCGCGCAGTGGAGCGTCTGGGGCTGGTGGACGCCGCGGTGCAGCACGACCAGGCGGCCGGGTTCGCGGACGTCTCCGTCCACGCCCAGGTCGATCTGGACGCCGCCGCGCACGCCTTCGCTGCGCTCGGCGCCCACCTCGACGGTGGTGGCTCCCTCCGCAAGATGTTCAAAAGCCCCGAGCAGAAGGCCGTCGCACCGTTCGAGGCGGCCGTGCTCGTGGGCGGACGGCCGGTGGACTCCGCGGCCGCGGCGCACGCTGCAGCCCATCACCTGGCGGTCCTCGCGATCGGGCAGCAGATCAACGTGGCCTTCGGGCCCCTTCGCATCGGCGTCGGCCTCGGCGAGCCCCGCGTGGTGCTGATCGACCTCCTCCAGCAGCTCCGGACGGTGTGCGGGGTGATCGCGCGGGTCCTGGCCGCCACTGACGCCCTCCGCGCGGTGCTCGCCACGTTGCCGCCTGCCGCGAGGCCCGCGCTGTACGACATCGGGGCCGTAGAGCAGGTCACGGCTGTCGCGGTCCAGGTGACCCACGCCCGGTCGGCCGCGATCGCCCGTGCCGAGCTCGACGCCGCTCGCGACGACCTCGTGGCCGCGGTGCCGCTGGAGGTGCGCCCGCACGAGCTGGCACATGCCCTGCGGGCGTTCGAGGCGGCGGACCAGGGCGCCTACGCAGAGGCCCTCGCCTCGCTGGCCCGTGCCGCGGACCAGCAGACGGCCCAGCTGCGCTGCGACGAGCTGCTCGACCGCGTCCACGTCGCGGCGCCGCACCTCGCCGCGGACCTCCGCGAGCACCCGCTCGACGGCTGGACGGACCGTCTCCGCCGCTGGCCGGAGGCTTGGGCGCGGGCGTGCGCGGCGACCTGGCTGCAGGTCCAGATCGATCCGGGCCGGGAGCAGCGCCTCGAGGCCGACCTGGCGATCGCGACCAAGGACCTGGCCCGGCTGACCGGCCGCCTGGCCGCCGCCCGGTCCTGGCGCGCCTGCCTGAGCCGGATGAACGCGACCCAGGTGCAGGCCCTGCAGTCGTACAAGAACAACATGGCGAACGTCGGTAAGGGCACCGGAAAGTACGCCGAGCGTTACCGGCAGGCCGCGCGGGACGCCATGCGCGTGGCGCAGGGCGCGGTCCCCGCCTGGGTCATGCCGATCCAGCAGGTCCTGGCCTCGGTCCCGCCGCGGGCGAACACCTTCGACGTCGTGATCGTCGACGAGGCGAGCCAGGCCGAACTGACGAGCGCGTTCCTGCTGTGGCTCGCGCCGCGGGTGATCGTCGTCGGCGACGACAAGCAGTGCACACCGTCCGAGGTCACGAGTGGCTCCTTGCAGCCCATCTTCGACCGCATCGACTCGGAGCTGCACGACATTCCCCAGTACCTGCGCACGAGCTTCACGCCACGCGACAGCATCTTCTCGCTGCTGCGCAGCCGGTTCGGCCAGGTCATCCGGCTGCGGGAGCACTTCCGGTGCATGCCGGAGATCATCAGCTGGTGCTCGAACTCGTTCTACCGGGACGCGCCGCTCGTCCCACTCCGGCAGTTCGGGGCCGACCGGCTCCCGCCGCTGCGCGCTACCTACGTCGAGGGCGGGTTCACCGAGGGCACGGGCAGCCGGGCGGCCAACGTCGCCGAGGCGGAGGAGATCGCGGCGGCACTGGCCGCATGCCTGGCGGACGAGGCGTACGACGGGCTGTCGTTCGGGGTCGTAGTCCTCCAGGGACAGGCGCAGGTAGAGATCATCGCCTCCGCGCTGAAGCGGGTGATCGATCCGGAGGAGTGGGACCGGCGGCGGATCCGAGTCGGCACCCCGCCCGAATTCCAGGGCGACGAGCGCAACGTCGTGTTCCTGTCCATGGTCGTGGCCCCGAAGGAGCGGGCCGCGTTCCCCTTCACCAAGCGGGACGCGGAGCAGCGTTTCAACGTGGCCGTCTCCCGTGCCCAGGACCAGCTATGGCTGTTCCACTCGGTGACCGCTGATCTGCTGCGCCCGACGGACCTGCGGCGGTCGCTGCTGGACCACATGACGTCCGGCGCCGGCGCGGAGCTCCCCCCGGTGCTCGCCGACGTGACCCGGACCCGCCGCCACGACGCCTTCGACTCGCTCTTCGAGCAGCGGGTCTTCCTTGGCCTTCTCGGTCGCGGCTTCCACGTGACCCCGCAGGTGGAGGCCAACGGGCGCTTCATCGACCTGGTCGTCACCGGGGCGGCGGGCAAGCTCGCCGTGGAGTGCGACGGGGACGCGTTCCACACCACGCCGGAACAGCAGCTCGCGGACCTCCACCGTGAGCAGGAGCTCAAGCGGTGCGGGTGGACGTTCCAGCGGATCCGGCAGTCCGAGTACGTCCTGAACGAGGAGCGCGCCCTGGCCCCGGTGTGGGCCGAGCTCGACACCCTGGGGATCGGACCGTTGGTGGCGAGCGACGCACCGGCCGAGAGCCCTGAGATGCCCGAGTTCGCCGAGACGGCGGAGGTGACGGTAGCGCCGGAGCTTATGGAGGACGAGGCCCCCACACCCGTCCTCGGCGTCCCGGTGGTCCTACCACCCGTCGTTGAACAGCCGGACGAGGACCCCGACGCGGATCGCTCCGGCCTCGTCCTCATGTTGGCCGGCCGAGGCGCGCTGTCGACGAGCCAGGTCGCGGACCTCCTGGCCGTGAGCCTGCCGGAGGCACGCTTGATCCTCACCGCGCTCGTGGAAGACGGCCGTCTCGAGAAGGTGGGGCGGACGAAGGGCACCCGCTACGTCCTGCCCGGCACGGCGGATTGAGTCGCCGACACGATCGGGGTGTCCGATTGGGGCGAGGACGGCAACACGGTCACGTTCGGTACATCATCAACGGGCGCCCTGGGATCGGGAAGGCGCAGCACGGCGGCAATGGAGGGGCGGACATGGCGCGGCTCAGCACCATCCTGGATCAGATCGACTCGGGGTCGATGCTGCTCCCGGAGTTCCAGCGCGGCTACGTGTGGAACAAGGACCAGATCCGCGGCCTCATGCGGTCGCTCTACAAGGGCTTCCCCGTCGGCGCGCTGCTCGTCTGGGAGGCGGAGGGGCACCAGCAGGCAGTCCGTGGCGCGGAGGCCGGCAGCGGCACCAAGCAACTCCTCCTCGACGGTCAGCAGCGGATCACCACGCTCTACGGCATCATCCGCGGGCGCCCACCCGCGTTCTTCGAGGGTGACCCGGCGATTTTCACCCGGCTCTACTTCAACGTGGAGACCGAGGCCTTCCAGTTCCTCGCTCCGTCCACCGCGCGGGCCGACCTGCTGTGGGTGGACGTCACCGGCCTCTTCAACGCCGACCAGGCCAAGAAGTACGACCAGCTGATCGACGAGCAGTGGATGCGCCCGAACCTCGGCGTGTACCTGTCCCGGCTGCTGCAGCTCGAGAGCATCCTCGAGCGAGACTTCTTCGTCGACCGGATCACCGGTGCGGACAAGACGGTGGACGTCGTCGTCGACATCTTCAACCGGGTCAACTCGGGTGGCACGAGGCTGTCCAAGGGCGACCTGGCGCTCGCGCGGATCTGCGCGGAGTGGGGCGACGCCCGTCCGTCGATGCGCCGGGTGCTGGAGGGCTGGCGGGCGCGGCAGTTCACGTTCTCGCTGGACTGGCTGCTGCGCAACGTCAACGCGGTGGCCACGGGAAGGGCGCCCTTCGCCGCGTTGGAGGGGGTGTCCGCGGACGAGTTCCGTACGGCGCTCGACCACGCGTCGCAGAACATCGAGCACTTCCTCGGCCTCGTCGGTGGGCGGCTGGGCATCGACCACGACCGCGTGATCAGCAGTGGCCGCTACGCGTTCCCGATCGTCACCCGGCTGCTCCACAACGGACAGGGCCGGTTCGCGGACGGTGCGGAGGCGGACAAGGCTCTCTACTGGTTCGTCCATGCCGCCCTGCGCGGCCGGTTCGCGGGCTCCGCCGAGACCGCGCTGGCTAAGGACCTCGACATCGTCGACAGGTCCGGTGTGGATGGACTGATCACTGCGCTCGAACGCTCCCGTCGGGGCGGCCTGACCGTCGAGCCGCAGGATCTCGAGGGGGTCGGCCGCGGGGCGCGCGCCTACGCGTTGCTCTACATGCTCACCCGGGTCAGCGGTGGGCGGGACCTCGGAACCGGCGGCCTGCTCGACGGCGAGAGCGGCGAGCTGCGGGTGCACGAGATTTTCCCGAAGGACGCTCTTTACCGGCACGGCTACTCCCGGTCCGAGGCGAACGCCGTCGGGAACCTGGCCTTTGCGGTGCCCGGCACCGCGACCACCTTGAATCGTCGCAGCCCCCACGAGTACCTGATGTTCTGCTCGGCGGAGGCGTTGGCGAGCCAGTGGATCCCGGCCGACCCCGAGCTGTGGCGCGTCGAGAACTATCGCGCCTTCCTCGACGCCCGTCGCAAGCTGGTTGCGGCGGATGCGAACGCGTTCCTCGGGCGCCTCGTCGGCGCCGAGGTCGCGTGGACAGAGGGCTTGCCGCAGGTACGGGTCGCCGAGGACACCGACGAGCGGGACGCCCGCGCGGTGCAGATCCGCGACCTGCTCACCGAGCTGGGGGCGGCCGGGTACGCGAACCCGGCGTTGGATGCGGAGATCGCCGACCCCGAGACGAGCCGGGCGCTGGCCGTGGCGGAGGCGTACTGGCCCGAGGGACTGCAGGCCGGGCAGGGCTCGCCCGTGGTGCTGGAGCTGGACCCGGACGAGGCGGACCTGCCCCGGCTCGCCGAGCTGGGCTTCGAGGTCTTCACCTCGGTCGACGCTCTGCGCGGCTTCGTCCAGCGCCGCAACGAGATTGCGGCGGGGGATCGGGACGACGAGGGCACGGGCGCCCCCGGCGTCGCACTCGTGGAACCCGCACCCGAGGCCGAGCCCGTCGTAGGCCCGGCTCGGCAGTTGGAGCTCATCGAACCCGAGGTCGCGCAGCTCGAGCTCCCGGAGGTCGAGCAACAGGCTCCCGCGGAGACGCCCGCGGCTGCGGCCACGCCGGAGCCCGCTGCCCCGGTCCACGTTCCCGCGCCGAGCGTCGAGCCGGAGCCCGTCGTCGCGCCGGAGACCACGCAGGCCGAGGCCCTTCTGGAAGCGCGCCTCGTCGAGGTGCTCGATGTCTGCAAGGGCGAGCTGAAGCACAACCCGCGACTGTTCGTGGGGCTGCTCGTCGAATACGGCCCGGTCGACGCGGTGCGTCGGGCTCTCCGGAAGCCCGCCAACGACACGTTCTCGTTCCTCTGGGAGCGCAGGCGGCTCGATCTCAGCGTCGAGGCCGTCATGCTGGACGAGCGCTTCCACGACCTGTTCACTGACGAGGAGCGGGCCACGGCGCGCGCTCGGCTGGGGGAGTTCGACTACGAGGCCGCCCGGGCTTGACGACGGCGGGCCGCACGCAGCTCGGTTTCCAGCTTCCCGAGTGCCTTGCTCTGGATCTGTCGGATGCGCTCGCGGGTCACCCCGAGCTCGCCGCCGATGGTGTCCAACGTCGAGGCGTCGCCGACGAACCCGAAGCGACGATCGATGATCGTTCGCTCGCGCTCGGACAGGATCGAGAGGGCGGCTGCGATGTCCTCGGCGTCGAATCCCCGCAGGTCCGGGGCGGGTGGGTCGAGGTGGCGTTCTGCGACGCCCTGCAGGCTCTCCTCACCGAGGGCGTTCTGTGCACTCTCGTACGGCACCGTCGTCGGCAGCGTGGCGGCCAGCTCGGCCGTGGCGGGATCGTCGTCCGGGTGGGCGCGGCGAGCGAAGGTGTTCAGGCGCTCGACGATGTGTACCGGGTAACGGATGGTGCGCGACTGGTCGGCGATGGCGCGGGTGATGGCCTGCCGGATCCACCAGGTCGCATACGTCGAGAACTTCGTGCCCTGGGCGATGTCGAACTTCTGCACGGCCCTGATCAGGCCGAGAGCGCCCTCCTGTACGAGGTCGAGGGCGTCCAGACCCGGAGCTCCGTACCCGCTCGCGATGGAGAGCACGAGTCGGAGGTTGGCCGTGACGAAACGCTGGTACGCGCCCTCGCCGGCCGCGATCAGCAACCGCAGCGGGAGAGCGGCCGGTGTTGTCTCATCGCTGTTCTCGAGGCGTTCGGCGGCGAGGAGACCGACCTCGATCGCCCGCGCCAGCGCGACCTCCTCGGCCGCGTCGAGCAGCCCTGCGCGGCCGGTCTCCTGCCGGTACCGCCAGAACGAGTCCGTGGCCTCCGCGTCCTCGTCGAGGTCCGGGACAGACTCGTCCGGCTCCTCGGTGGCCTCGACCACCGGGGGCGCCGGCAGCCGCTCGACGGGCGGATCCCACACCGCTGCTCGGGGGAGGGGGACCCCGTCCCGTGTGGCAACCAGCCCGAGGTCGGCCAGTGAGATCGAGTCGAGATCGAGGGTCGTGTGCTCCGAGAACGCCTCAGCCAAAGCCGCCGGGACCGGGACCGAGGCGACCAACGGACGGAGCGGCCTCGGTACCCGGGCACCGTCGTCGACGAGCCGCCGGAGGAGGACGGCCAAGTCGGCCTCGCTCAGCCCGTGGTCGCGCGCCACCGTCGAGATCGCCACGACCGTGAGCTCACGGGCCCGGAGCGCGCCGTGCGCGAGGTCGACCGCGCCCGGGACGGGGGCGGATCCGGCGAGGGGCATCCGTCAGACCTCGGGGACCGGGACGAACCTGCCCAGCAGGTTGAGGGCACCCGCTCGGCTGAGCTGCTCGTGATAGCGCTCATTGCGGAAGGCGCGTAGGCAGCCGTAGCAGCTGGTCTCCGGCCCGCACTCGCACGAGGCCACCCGTCGGACGGCCGCCTCCAGCACGGTGGCCAGCTGCCGCGCGATCCGAGGGGTGTTCCCCGCGCCTCCTGGCGTCGTGTCGAAGAGGATCAACGACGGAACGCCGTCTCCACCGTGGTGCACGGTGCCGTCGATGTCGTCCCGGCTGATCTCGAGCTCGGCGGCGGCACCCTCCAGGAGGGCGTACACGGTGGATCGCAGCCCCGGCTCGGGAACAACCGTCGTCGTGTCGGGCGGCAGCTCCAGCTCCACGAAGTCCGTCTGGTACTGGTGCGCCAGGCTCTGCGACCGCATCGGGCCGGCGCACTCGGTCCCCTTGAGCAGGTGCTTGTGGCTCTTCGCCTTCTTGCGCCCGGCGACCATCGAGGTGCCGAACCCGCACCAGTCGCACAGCTGGTAGCCGCCCCGGTTCGGGCCCTCGTTGACCACGACGAACTCACCGCGAGCACCGGAGCGCCAGCGCAGCTCCGCTCCGGTGGGAAACCGGACGACGTCCTCCTCGACGTCGGCGTGGGAGTCGATGATGTAGGTGGCCCCGGACCAGGAACGACGAGGTGCCTGCCCCGATCCTTGACGGACGCTCTCCGAGGCGACGAACCCGAACTCCGGCACCACGTACGCCTTTGCGGCCTTGGTCTGGATGGTCTCGCAGGCGGGACACTCGGCTGCGGGCGGTGAGGCATCCTGCCGGTAGTGCCCGCAGGTCTCGCAGACGGTGTAGTACTGCCGGAAGAGGTCTTTCCCAGGGAGCCGGTAGACCCCGCCCGAGGTCCATCGGTACCCGCCCGCGATCACCTGGGCACCCGGGGCGTACTCGTTGATCGCCATGGTGAGGTCCCGGGTCAGCTCCAGCGGCTTGTCGATGCCACCCTGCAGCCGGTCGGTGCGCAGCTCCACCGTGTCGACCGGGAAGCCGTATTTGGGGAGCACGTTCCGGTTGGCCAGGTATCCGATCAGCTGGCGGCTGCGCAGGGTGGCGATGACCCGCTTGCACTGGCCCGCGAGGGCGTAGTTCGCCTCGGCCGCGGCGGTGCGTTCGCGTTCGGTGAAGTCCTCGACATCCTGCGCGAGCTGTTGCCCCGCCTGTTCGACGAGGTCCAGGAGGACCTCGGCCCAGGCGCCGGACCCGACGTCGATCTCAGCGGCGACGTCCGCGGGCAGGACCTCCAGCAGGCTGTCCCGGACCCGGCGGGGGACGGGGGTGAGGAACCGCCGCAGCTGGGCGACCGGGCCGACCCAGTCGGGCGGTGTGGGAACAGGCGGCAGGAAGAACTCGCCCGCGGTGGTCCACTCGCGGGCGAACTGCCGCTTCATCGTGCCGAAGAACGCGGCGATTGCCACGGAGTGGGCGTGCCTCCGGTCGATGCGCACGTTCTCCAGCGGCACGATCGGCGGGCGCATCTCACCCGCGATCATCTTCTCCGGCTCGGCGAACCGGGTGAGGTCGTGCGACCGACGCTGAGCGTAGGTCAGCACGAGGGCGGCGGAGTCGGAGCGTCGGCCCGCCCGACCGGCGCGCTGGACATAGTTGGCGGTTGACGGTGGCATGTTGCGCAGCACCACCGCCTGCAGCTCGCCGACGTCCACGCCGAGCTCGAAGGTCGTCGAGCAGGAGAGCGCGTTGACCTCGCCCCTGACGAACTGCCCCTGGATCTCGGCGGCCTTCTGGCTCGTCCATTGGGCGGTGTGCTCCATGACTTTCATGGGCACCGGCTTGGCGTCAAGGTAGAGGTGCCGGTAATGGTCGCGCTCCTCCGCGGCGCGGGGCCGGACCCACGGCTCGAGCATGCCGTCGCAGCGCAGCGTGGGGCAGACCCCGCGCACGGACACCCCGGCCATCCGACGGCACCGTTCGCACCGGAAGAGCTGCTCCTGTTCCTCGACCGGTCGGATTCGGAACCGTAGGTGGTTGAGCCTGCGCACGGGGCCGAGGTCCTTGGGCGAGACGACCGAGAACCAGCTGTGCGGACCCTCCTTGCCCGGTGTGCCGACGGGGTCGAGCGCCATCCAGACCGCATCGAGCAGCGCGCGCGGCGCCGCCGTCGATCCCACGGACTCGAGCACACGGGTGAGGTAGTCGATCCGCCGGTTGGTACCCGTCGTCGGGAGCCAGCTCAGCACCTTCCGCTTGGCGTCGGAGCCGTCGCCGCGGACGTAGATGGGGCCGGTGCGCGGTTCGAAGATCGGCGAGTTGGGCGGCACCTCCTCAGGCATGTCGATGGCGCCCTGGAACCGTAGGGTGCGGACTAGCTCCTGCAGGAGGTTCCAGCCCTCCTCGTCGGTCATGCCGAGGCCGGCCAGGCAGCCCGGCAGCGCCCATGTGGCCTTGTGGACCATCTCGACGCGCATCAGCCCGACACCTTCGAGCGACTGGCGGTCGTCGAAGCTGATCACCTCGTGGACCGTCCACTCGAGGGCCTCGCGGCGGGCGACGACGGAGGAGGCGTCCTCGTCGAAGACCCCCTCCCGCTTGGCGGCCAGGTAGGCATAGTGGGCGAGGCCGTCGAGCTTCGCCGGTTCTCGCTCCATCCGCTGGTGGTCGGCCAGCGCCATCGTGAGGATCCGGCGCTGTGCGAGCTTGCGGTGGGTGTCCTCCAGGTAGGGCGCGAAGTAGGCGGCCGTCTGCCTGCTGTCGCTGAAGAACAGGAGCTTCCGACCGTTGCCGGGCAGATCCGACGAGGGCCCGTCCGCGGCGGGGAGTGCCTGATAGAGCGCGGAGCCGAGTACCGACGCCGAGGCCTCGCCGCCGCTCTCCAGGAGCCGGATCAACCGGGTGCCCCGCGCCCCGCACGCAGCACAGGAGCCGAGGGCCGCGGACTCGGACGACAGCAGCTGGACCGTCCGGAAGTCGCCGGCGGTGCAGTCGCCCGCACCGCAGTTCAGCGGCTGGTCGAGGTGCACGGCTCCGCAGCCGGTGCAGAGGTAACGCCGGTCGCCCTCGGTGGCCTTCTCCTCCTCGAGTGCGGCGTCGTCCTCGTCGTGGGGCGTGCGATCGGTGCTGTCGCCGTCCTCCAGCAGCAGCCAGGCGTGGCGTCGGTGCCCGCCCGCCTTCCACGGGACGTGGCGGGGGACCGGGCCGCTGTCGTCGAGCGCGCCGTGCAGGTGGGCGGCACCGCAGCGCTGGCAGCCACCGAGCTCGAAGACGACCCGCTCGCACGTCTCGCAGCGTTCCCGACGGCTCAACCCGAGGTGAGGGCCGTCCGGGCCGAGGCAACTGAATGCGCCCTCGGTGGCCCGCACGAAGAGGTGGAACCGCGACGAGAGCGCCGGGGACCGGTCGGGGGCCCGTAGCGCCCCCGCCAGGCGGACGAGGTCGGTCAGGTGCCGCTCCTGCTCGACGTCCTCACCGAAGACCGTGCGGGCGACGTCGGCGAACGGGCGTGGTCCCGTGGACAGCGCGGTGCGGAACGCGGTCAGCCGGGACTCCGAGCGGAGGGCGGCGACCGCGTCATCGGGCCCGTCCCAGCCGTGGTCGCGGGCGGCCTTCAGCACGTCGGTGTGATCGACGTGCGCACCCAGCCGGGCGTAGTCGCCGGCAGGGAGCGGCCCCCACGTCGGTCGGTCCGGGGCCGCGACGACGGTCGAGGTCACGAGGTCCTGCCTGCCCGGTGTGTCGTCGTTCCACTCGAAGGGCAGGTCGAAGAGGTCGGTCGCGAAGCGGGTCACCGCGGCCGGGGAGTCCTTGGCCCCGACCGTCGCGCTCGTCGCGATCGCCTGCAGGTCCCGGCCCGACGACACCCGGTCGCGGAGCCTGCGCAGGAGCATCGCGAGCTCCGCCCCCTTGGCTCCGTCGTAGACGTGGGCCTCGTCGACGACGACGAACCGCCACTGCCCGGCGTGGTCGCCCTCGAAGAGATCGAGGTCCTTCGGCCGGAGCAGGAGGTACTCGAGCATCGCGTAGTTGGTCAGCAGGATGTGCGGCGGCGTGGCGCGCATCTCGGCGCGGCTGAGCAGCTCGTTGGGCAGCCGGCGTTCGTGTGGATGGAGCTGGGCGAAGGTCGCCTCCGCGTCCCGCACAGAGTCACGGGTCTCGCCGGTGTAGCGGCCGAAGGTGATCTCCGGCGAGTCCGCGAGCAGGTGCCGGAGCCGCTTCATCTGGTCGTTGGCCAGCGCGTTCATGGGGTAGAGCAGCAGCGCTCGCACACCCGGCCCGAGCCGACCGGCGGCGGACTCCTCGGCGAGGTGGCCGAGGATCGGCAGCAGGAAGCTCTCGGTTTTGCCCGAGCCGGTGCCGGTGGCGACCACGACGTTGCGTCCGGCCCGGACCTTGCGGATCGCCTGCTCCTGATGCCGGTAGAGCGGGCGGTCCGCGGGGAGCTCGGGCCCGGTGAGGGATAGGAACCTCTCCGGGAGCACTCCCTCGGCCACGAGCTCCGCGAGGGTCGCGCCGGGCATATAGGCGGGCGTCGCCTCCAGCAGCGGTCCCTTGGTCAGCAGCGGGCTCGTGTCGATCATGTGCTCCAGCGCCGAGGCCAGGGAGGCGTCGCGCAGGGGAAGCAGGGAACGCAGGTATCGGCGGTAGCCGAGGGTGATCTCCCGGCTGGACTCCAGCGGATCGAACGTCACCGTTGCTCCTTCGCGGTGTCAGGCACGGTGGGCGTGCCAGTGGGAGACGAGGTACTCGGCCAGGGCGAGGTCGGAGGCGGCCGTGCCGGGGTCGGCGGCGACGACGGCGAGCCAGGCGACACGCAGGCCGGGCTCGGCCTCCGCCGCGTCCGGGTCCCCGTGCGCGGCGAGCCGGGCGACGATCGCGAATCCGAGCGAGACCTCCCGTGGGGAGGAGGCTCCGGGTGCGCGCACGTGCGTGAGCACCGAGAACAGCTCGCCGAACGCTGAGGCGTGCGCGAACGCGCGCAGCTCGTCCAGACCGGTGAGCGCGGTGGTGGCGGCAGGAGATGGAGCGTCCGTCACGTCGAGAAGCGGCTGCGGGGGCACGGGCCCGTCCCACCGTCGCTCGCCGGTCAGGATGTCCAACCCCGCGGGACTGGCATATCGTTCCGCGGCGTCGAGGAGCAGGGCCTCCTCCGTGCTCAGCTCAGCGGGAGACCAGTCCACGGCTCCGCTGCGGTAGGGCAGCAGCGGCGAGGTGAGGAGCAGCGACAGCAGGGGGCTGCTCTCCCAGAGCAGCGTGATCGTCTCGGGCCGGTCGACCCGGGCGAACCGGTGGGCGGCGAGCCCGGAGCGGACCAGGATGGGCACGGTTCGGTGCGCGGGCATCGCCGTACGGGCCCCGGCGACCAGCGCGGCGTACGGACGCTCGCCGAGGACCGCGGCGCACTCCTGGGTGACGAGCGCTCGGCTGCCCGCGTCGGTCGCGGGTCCGCCTGCGTCCGCGGCCGCCCAGAGGAGGCGGTAGGCGGCGATCCCGGTGGGCGGGGGCGCCTGGCCGGCCAGGTAAGCAGCCGCCTGGAATTCCACTCCGGACAGGGCGGTCGGCACCCGGTTCGGGTCGCCGATGCGGAAGGACCGGTCTGTCCGGCTGGCGAGGTGGGGTGCGCCAACCCGGACGTCCAGCAGCCCACCGTGGACATAACCCGGGCCGAGCGGCACGGCGGACTCGCCGGGCGCGACGGTGACCTCCCACGGCCGGAGCCATGGCGTGAGCGGCGACGTCACCCGCACGACGAGCTCCGGTGCGGGGTCCCGGTCGACCAGACGCAGCTCGTCGCCGCGGCGGAGCACCGCCTCGGCCACGGCGGAACCGCGGATCCGGGCGACCTGCGCGGTGAAGCCGTCGCCGAGCACGAGCGAGAGCGCGAGGCTGCCGTCGGAGCGCACAGAGTCGAGCAGCTCGGCGAGCCGGTACCGGTACACGCCGTCGGCCACTCGGGCTCCGCGGACCAGCTGGTCACGGCCGCCCGCGGGATCGGTGGCGACCAGCGCGGGGACGTGACCGAGCGCCTCGCGGAGGCGGGCGGGCAGCTGCACGTCGAGGCATGCGCCGTGGGCAAGGTCGTCGAGGGTGAAGGCCTCGGGCCGGACGCCCCAGACTCCGTTCTCGCCCGCCACCCGGCGCCGCAGCGCGCAGTGGGGGAGTTCGACCACGGCGTCCAGGCGGTGCGTCGAGTCCGCGGCACGGATCGTCACCGACGTCCGCATCTCGATCGACTTCAGCGACACGACGGAGGGGACCAGCACCCCGGCAGGGGCGCTGAGCCTGACGTCGGCGGAGGTGAGTCCGCCGCTCTCACGAAGCAGCCGCAGCCGGCGCTTCGTCGTCAGCGTGACGCCCTGGGCGAGGGTTACCGATGCCCGCACCGGCGAATGCCCCGGCGCCGAGGCGGCGACACGGAACCGCCCCACCAACGGCCCCGTCGACCCGTCCGCGAGTGAGACGACGGCACCACCGAAGGCGGTCCACCGCCGGGGGAGCGCCGCGCCGTCGCGGAGCAGCTCGACGGTCCAGGTCTGGCTCGCGCCTCCGGGCAGACGGAGCCGCGGGGGCTCCCCGTGGACCGGCTCGCCGTCCGGCCCCAGGAGCCCCTCGATGGGTTCGCCGAGCAGCAGGTCGGCTCGTTCGGTGCTCTGCACCGGCCGCCAAGGACCCGGCGGCGGCCCGAAGTCCACCGCCGAGCGGATGGCAGCCGCGCCGGCGAGCGACACCCGCGCGAGCCACCACCGGGACCACCCGACGGGCGGCGTCGCGTGCTCCAGGACCTGCCAGGTCCCGTCGACCGCGTCCGCCGTGGGGGTACCGAGGTGGAGAACCCAGACCTCGCCTGCGGGTAGGGCGGCACCGGCGGGCAGCCGGGATCCTGTCTCGTCGAAAATGATGAGCGGGTCCGTGATGTCGACGACGTCGACGACGTGGACGCCACTGAGCACGTCCGTGCAGGTTGCGATCCGCGAAGGCCGCGCCAGCAGGAACCCGTTACCGGCGCGAGGACACTCGCCCCCGCCCACCAGGACGGAAGCCCCGTGGCGTTCGTCGGGGAAGGCGACGACGAGTGCACCTCGTTCGAGATCGAGCCGCAGGAGTGGCGCAGCCACCACCGACCCGACGGCGCCGCTGGCCCGCACAGCAGCGGTCAGGCCCGGTGAGTGAATGTGGCCTCGCAGTTCCGGGTGCATGGCCCATGCGTGAGCCCATCCTGCGAGCCAACCGGTCGCCGGACCGCCGAGCACCGCCGCCAGGGAGGCCGTGAGATCCTCAGCGCGCCGGGCCAGCCACGCCGTCGCGATGAGGGTGCAGGCGGGCCACTTGGCGAAGACCGTGCCAGGATCGGAATCGGGCGCCTCGCGGAGACGGAGCCGCTCGTACGCCGCGAGCGCTTGGAGGAGAAGCTCACGGCGGTGGGCTTCGCCCGGGTCGGGATCGGCGCCGATCGCGTCGACGAGATCCCCGTCGTACAGGCGCTCTGAGTCGTCGAGCAGATCACGAGGCCGAACGGACGCGGACGTGGGCGGTTCGTCATCACGGAGCGTCGGCAGCCTCATGCCCGTCCCCCTCGCCCTTACCCCTACCGCGCCACGCATGATCGATCCAGCGCGGACGCGCGGCGGAGTGTGATCGTTCCACCCCTGCGGGTGACGGTGTTGCGCAGGGGCCATACGAGAACGGCGAGCCCTCGACGAGGGACCGCGTCCCACTGTTGTGCGCTGAGCCGAACTGGCTCCGAGGGCGAGAGCCCCGACCATCGACGCCACGGGACGTCGGGGACCTCACGGACTGGGTTCGGCCACTCGAACCGCGTGACGATGTCGGACCGGCAGGCTTAGGCACCGACGGGACTCCACAAGGGCCGCGGCTCCGAACGAACCGAGAGGATCCCGAGAATGCTCTCCCGCCCGGGGCTATACAGCAGGGCGAGATCACCGACGCGGGTGCTCGGCTCGGAACACCACTCGCCTGCGGGCAGCGAGGCGCTCCGCGGTCGCTCCCCGCCCTGATAGCCGGGGGCGGGAGTGATCCAGTGCCAGCGGGTGGTCATCAGTCGACCTCGACAACGGTGGGGGAGAGTCCGTAGGACGTCTTCGACGAGTCGGCGAACGACCATGTTGTGATCGTGGCGGCCGTCGGAACACGGTAGAGGTAGGTCATGTTCGTCTCGAAGCCCGGTTGGAGGTTGTCGTTGCAGTCAGGATTGACCTGCATCCGGTAGAGGTCGTCGATCGAGTCGTAGCGGCGGCCCTTGTCGTCGATCAGGAAGTCCGCGACAGGGAGCGCGCAAGTGAGGTCGATGCTCGCCGTCGTGTCGTTGAACAGGCGAGTAGATACCGCGAAGTACTTCGCTCCGTCGCCTGGCTCTCTTGGCGTGTACGGCTCGTAACCGGATCCCCGCGTGGTGCTTGTCTCGTTGACGAGGATCGATGGCACTTCCGAGGCAGAAGTGACGGTCACGGCGATTCCGCCGTTTGTCACGGTCTCGCCGATCTGGGCGGTCGCGGGCGGCGGGCTGTCTGCTCGGTTTGTGGCCTGCGCAGAGCCGGTCCCCGTCGACTGAGAGCCGGGTCTAGCGGTCGCGATACCGGGCGCGGACGGCACGGTGGTGGAGCCGATGGCGACCGCAAGCAGGGACGCCGATAGGGCGCCTGCGACGAATCCTGCGAGTACGAGTAGCAGCGGCCACCGACGCGGGCGCAGCGACACCGGCTTGGGAACACTCGGCGCCGTCGTCACGTACCCCGCGACGAACGAGTCGGTGGAAGGCGGCTGCGTGGTCTCGGACATCCCGTGCTCCTCGGGCCTGACGGCCGGATGTGCTGCGGCCGAACGGCCGATTCACCTCCGTGTCGGGGGAGGGCGTTCGCCCGTTTCGCCTGATCCTCAAAACAGATGACGAGGACTCGATAAGTGAACCGTGCGACGACCCGCACTTCCGGTGGTGGCAGGTACCGCGGCGCCGACTACGAGGCGGCGGAACCTCTCCGCGCAGTCCGTGCCGAGTTGGTCCAGGGCGCCTCCCATCGACGCCGCCGGACTCTTCGAAGCTCCGTAGACCGGCTCAGGCGGAGACGAACACGTTCTCCCGGTGCCGGACGAAGTAGGCGGCGTTCTCCGGGCGATGGGCGCTGCACTTCCTGCCGCGCAGCGGCTGCAACCTGTCGATCTGCTGCCAGAGGAGTCGCGCCAGGTCCGTGTCGTCGGCCCGCCATGATCGACGGACATCGCTCCTCAGCGGCTGCGGGCTCACGTCCGGCCACTCGACGACCGTTGGATCACCGACAGTTCGTCGCGGGCTCGGGTGGCGGCGACGTAGATCAGGGAGCGGGTGCGGAGTTCGGCATCGTGGCGGCCGGACTCGTCGAGGACGGCAAGGCGGGCGGTTTCAGCGGCAGTGCGTTGCCCGACGTCCGCGAGGACGACCTTGATGAACTCCATGCCCTTGGCCCGGTGCATGGTCATGACCAGCGGCTTTCCCGCGGTCGGCTGCTCGCGGTCCACGGCGCGGACCGGGACGCCGCGTTCGGCGAGGCCGGTGACCACGCGTTCGCGCTGGAAGCGGTCCTGGACCAGGACCGCGATGGTCTCGGGGGCCTCGCCGGCCTCGAGCCAGCCTGTCAACCGGGCGGCGATCGTGTCGAGCTCGCCGGTCAGTGAGGTGACCGGCTCGATCCGCGGGTTCGGGCCGGAGCGGGCCGACCGGTAGCCCGTCGCCTCAGGTTCCTCCTCTAGGTCCACATAGGAACCGCCGTCGAGGATCGAGAGCGCGTAGTGCAGGTTCTGGGCGGTCGTGCGGTAGTTGAGTGTGAGCCGCCGGGAGCGGCCGACGATCTTGATGCCGTAGTGGCTCAGCACAGTCCGCGGGCCGTAGATGCGCTGGTGGGAGTCCTCCGCGATGAACAGATCGTCCGTGCCGTCGGCCGCGAGGGCGCGGAGCAGCTGCCAGTGGGCGGGGGAGAGGTCCTGGCCCTCGTCGACCAGGACGTGGTCGGCGAGCGGGCCGGTCTCTCGCAACCGCGCGGCGGCGACGGCGGCGGCCTCGCCGAAGTCCAACGTCCCGTCGATGCGGTTCTGGGCTCGGTAGGCGGAGATCAACGCCCACACGGCGGCGCGCTTGCCCCGGTCGAGTGCGACGCCGCGGCCGGGGCGCCGGACGCGGAGGTACTCGGCCTCGGTGCGCACGGCGTGCGGCAGGACGATCAGCGCGTACTCGGTGGCCAGGAACGTCTCGTTGGCGATCTCGGGCGGCAGGTCGGTGCCCGCCGTGTCGAGGACGGCCCGCCAGCGGGTGCCGGGGACGCGGCCGTTCGGGCTCGACCGCTCCTCACCCAGCACCGACTGCACGGCCTTCGCCACGTCGACGCCGCGGATCACCGCGGCGGCGAGAGCATCGACGCCCGCGACGAACACACCGGGATCGCCGAGCTTCGCGGCCTGTGGCACCCGCGGGTCGAGCTGCGCCAGGCTTTCGCGGAGAGCGTCGGCAAGGTTCGTGGTGAACGTCGTCAGAACGATGCGGGCCTGCGGGTTCTGCCGAGCCAGCCGCCGCGCGCGGTGGACGAGCACGACCGTCTTGCCGGTCCCCGCGCCGCCGGACAGCCGGAACGGCCCGTTGTAGTCCTTCGTGACGTAGGTGCGCTGCTCGGGATGCAGGAACACCCGCCACGCGCCGAAGTCCCCGTCCTCGATGACCCGACGCAGCTCGTCCTGGTCGTCGATGAAGGCGAACTGCGCGGCGGCGGCCGGCTTGCGGAGTGAGACGAGGAGCTGGTCGTCCTCGGTGCCGGTCGTCGGCGCCGGGTCGTCCAACTGGAGCTTGTCGTGGATCTCGTCGATCGAGTCCGTGCTGGTCAGGTCAACGAGTAGGAGCCCAATCCAGCCCTCGTGCCGCTGTGCGAGGGCGAGGACGGCGTCCTCATCCGGCGCGGCGAGGGCCGCGTCGGCGATCTCCTCGGGCAGGCCGAGCCGGTCAACGAGCGCGGTCCGCGTCCGCCCGCGCCGGGCCAGCAGCGGCTTATCGACGACCGGTTCGCCCGCCTGCACGACGGCCTCCGGTTCGGCGACAACAGTGGCGCCCGGCTCCGGCACCGTCGGTTCGGGCACGGCGGGTGTGTCCGTCCCTGCGGGCGTCTCCTCGATCTGCGGTAGCCCGTTGATCGGGTTGACCTTCAGCCGGACGCGTTCGGCGACCTTGTTCGCCTCGTCGTGTGGCCAGACGCCGTGAATGACGTAGTGCCGCTCCCCGTCGCCGTCGAGGCGGAACATGACCGCGCGCCAGAAATCGTCGACCCGGCCGGTGCGCACCCGCGGGTCCGCGGACCCCTGGATCGGCTCGACGTGCAGCCCCGGGACGGTGTCGTCCGCCGACAGCTTCTGCAGGAAGGCCATCGCCTTCGATCGCACCGAGCCGTCGAGCTTCTTCGGCCATTTAGTCATGATGAGCGTGGGCACTTACGCCTCCCCGGCCTTGCTGAGCTGCGCGATGATCTCCGCCGGATCGGGCGGGACGACGACCCAACCGGCTGCCGCCAGGTCCGTGCGGTCCTCGGCGGGCATGTCCTGGGTCTCGACGACGAGGTTCAGGCTCGGCCAGGCGACGTCGATCATGATCCCCTCAGGGCTCTCCCCGCCGATCGCGGGCGCCAGCGGGGCGCCCGCCGCGGCGAGGGCGAGCACGAGCTCACGCTCGGACCCTGGGCGCGCCTGATCGACCACCTGCGCCCAGTCTTCGGGAAGCTCCGGAGGATCGGCCACCGCTGAAATCGCGGGCGCAGTCACCGGGACGGCAACGGGCGTGGCTCCGAGCGTCGTCGTCGAGACGGCCGTCGGCCAGTCGCGCAGGGCGAGCGCGTTCGAGAGCTGCAGCCACTCCCGCCACGAGTCGCCGTGCGCGGAGTCCAGCACCTCGGGGCGGTCGTCGAGGACGAGTGCGGTGCCGACGAGCGGGCCGTCCAGCTCGATGGCGACCGCACAGGACCCGGAACGCCAGACCATCGCCTTGCGTGGACCTGAGGACGCCGCGTCCGTGCCCAACAGCACCCTCCGGGCTGCCTCGGAGAGCTCGGCCTCCGCCGGGAGCAGGACGACCGTGGTCTGGGCCAGCAGAAACATCGGCACCGCCCGCGCCACCGACCGAACGTGCACCGGCTCGGGGGAGGACACCCAGCCGAGCAGCCAGTCGACCGGGCCCGAGCGCAGCGCCTGGTAGGCGGCGGGCGAGGCCATGAACTGCACGTTCGCCATGAGCTGTCCGACGGGGGCGTCCGAGTACCAGGCCGGTGCGGTCACAGAGCACTCTTCCGCCGCGACCACGTCCCGCGCCGACACCGAGACCACCACCCGCCCGGTGTCCCGCAGGATCTGCCGCTTGGCGGCGTCGTCGGCGAGCCGGTTGTGCGTCACCGTCGCGTGGAACGTGAGCCCGTCGGTGAAGATCGCGACCGCGGGCACCGAGGCGTCGTTGGTCTCCAGCACGAAGTCCGGGCGCGAGTTTTCGACGTTCACCTGCGGCGTCAGCGTCCACTGCCGCGGCTGCCCCGGGATCGTGAACCGCACGGAGTTGCCGAACGGGCCGGGGACTTCTTGGGTCGCTGCGCCGATCTTCTTGAGCCGCTCCACGAACACCTTCCGGAAGCGCTGTTCGAGGTGGGACTCGGGGTCCTCGGCCGGCGGGACCTCCGTGATCGTCCAAGCCGGCACGTCTTCGAGGCTGGAATCGTCAGGCCGGAACCCGAGCAGCGTGCGCAGGTGCCGTTCCGCCGACGCCCGGGATGCCCGTCGGACCTGGCCGGGCGCGACGAACGGGAGCAGGCAGCGGTGGCAGGCCAGACGAGGCTCGGTGCGGCACCCGCAGTCCCGCACCCGCTCCCACGCCGTCGCCAGCAGCGATCGCAGCACGTCAGACTGGACGAGCTCCGCCAGGTAGCCGGTCCCACCGGGGACTGCGTCGTGCAGCAGGATCGCCTCGTGGTTGTCCGAGCCGTCGCTGAGCGTCGGGTCGACGACATGCTCCACCCGGATGTGGTCGGGATGCCCGCCCAGCTGCTCCCGCAGCCCGAGCAGCAGCGCGGCGGCCAGGCTGGGCGCGGCGAAGTCGTCCCCGATGGTCACCGCGCTGGGTAGCCGCAGCAGCAGGCCCTGCGTCCGTAGCGTCCGGGAGAGCGCGACGGTGGTGGTGTGCTCGTCCGTCGAGGTTCGGTGCCGACACCACGGCCGGTGCTCGTGGGCCTTGTTCTGGCCCGCGTCCGTGTCCAGCTTCCCGCAGCCCTCGCACACCCGGAACAGCGCGCCGGAGATGTCCTCTCCGGCGATCGTCCGAGTGGCGCCGTGCCCGGCGGTGCCGAGGTTGACCCAGCGGATCGTCAGCGCTTTCAGATACGTGCAGCCGAGCCCCACGTCCTCGGCGAACCATCGGTCTCCGAAGTCCGCCGGGTCCACGTCCGCCGCCGTGACGACCTGGAAGTAGCGGTTGTCCCGCTGATCGCGCCGGTCGGTGATCGTCGCCTCGTCGCGGCGGATCTCCGCGGTGACGTGCGCCAGCTCGACGACCCCGAGCCGCTGCCCCATGTCGCCGACCCCGCTGCTCCCGCACCGCGGGCACGTCGGCACAGACTTGGTCTTGCCCTCCGCGTCGACGTCCACGGCGTAGCCGCAGGCCGGGCAGAACACCCACGGCCGGATCGCCACCCCGTCCACCCCGAGGTCGACGGCGTCGATGGTGATCTCCAGCCCTCGCGCGTAGAAGCGGGCGCCGGGCGCGAACTCCCGGATGGCCTGCGCGGAGCCGCGCTGGATCCGGGCGTGGTCGGTCTGGAACTCCTTCGAGTCCGGGTTCATCCAGCTCAGCCCGACGTCGAGGGTGACGTTGTCGTCCAGCAAGGTGTAGTTGGGCAGCAGGCCGTACTCCTCGAGCACCCCGATCCAGTACTCGCCCTGCAGGTGCGCGAGCTGCCCGGAGGTCAGCTTCCGCGCGGTCTCGGCGGAGCGTTGGGCACGGCGGTCGTCCTCGGTGGCGGCGGTGGACTGGGCCTGTGCGATGAGGGTGGGCAGGGCGTCGTCGATCGCCTGCTGCCGGTGCTTCAGCTCCTCGACGGTGCTCTGCCAGCGGCCGCTCGCGGCGTGCACCTGGGCGGCGAACGCGCTGGTCCCGGGCCCGCCGGGCACGGCCAGCCACGCCCGGAGGCCACCGACGACATCGTCGGACAGCGCGCTGAACACGCCGAGGAAGCGGTCGAGATGGGCCGACGCGTGGGTCTCGGCGTGGCTGATCAGGTCGCCGAGGAACGTGCCGGGCTGGCTGGAGCCGATGGCGCTGCGGGCGCGACGCGGGTGGGGTCGGGTCTCGTCGCGGGCGAACTCGTCCGCGAGGTGCGCGGTGTACTGGCGGCGCAGGATCTCCTCGGCGCGCAGGTAGGTCGCGGGCGGCCGGACCTCGCCGTTGATCACCGAGAGCGGGTCGCCGAGCTTGGGCAGCTGCTCACCGCGCCCGGTGATGAACGCGAGGTTGAGCGCGTTGCCGGTGAGCCGGCCCGCGCGGCCGACGCGCTGCAGGTAGGAGGCGACGGTGCGGGGGAGCGAGGCCAGGACGACGGCGGAGAGGTCGCCGATGTCGATGCCCATCTCCAACGTCGGCGTGGCGACGAGGACGTTCGGCGCGGCCGGGCTGTCCTGCGCGCCCTTGAACCCGTTCTCGTAGGCAAGCCGGACCTCGTCCTCCAGCAGGCTCGTGTGCTCCCGCGCGACGACCCGCCGCATGTCCGGGGAGGCGTAGAGCCGCTGGTAGAAGTTCTCCGCGAGTGGGCTCGCCTGCAGCCGTCCGGTGCAGCTCACGAGCATGCACGGGGCGCCGGTGAGCTGCGTGACGGTGGTCGTCGAGCCGGTGACCGGGGCCCGGCAGGTGCCGCAGACCAGCAGGTTCCGGCCTGCGGCGAGGTCCGCCGCGGACGTCGGGCTGACGACGACGCCGCCCGCCGGGATGGCGAACACCGCGGCCCCGGAGGTGCTGGTGATCGAGGTGAGCACGCCGTCGCGGGTCAGCTGTTCGAGCAGCAGCCGGGCCAGCCGGCCGCCGTCGGTGGGGCTGACGTCGAGCACCCGGGAGGTCCACTGCGCGTACCAGGACTTGGGCGGGGTGACCGGCTCCAGGCCCTCGCCCGCGGGGTCCCCGCTCCCGCCGATTCGGGGGTAGCCGGGTGCCGGGCGGCCCTTGGGGAAGGTGGGCATGCCTTCGGAACGGGGAGGCCGGCCGCCGGTGACGAACCAGCGGTTGCCGTCCTCCTGGCGGTAGCGCTCGAACCACGGGTGCTCGATGGCGCCGAGCGACCGCATCCGGTCCAGCAGCCCGCGCACCCACTGCAGCAGCTCGTCGTCCGGCTGTTCGCCGTCCGCGGTGTCCGATCGGGTCTGGACGGCGACGCCGGACAGCACCTTCCGCGCCGCAGCGATCATCTTGGGCGGCTGCCCGGCCTCGACGCCGACGGCCGCGGAGCCGGTGAGCTCCAGGGTGCGGCCGGTGCGTGAGTTGAGCCCGAACTCCAGCATCGCGTCCAGCGCGAGCCGCTTCTGCACCCGCGACCGCACGGCGATCGGGATCTGACGGTACTTCTCGGCCGTCCAGAACGGGGTGAACGATTCGCGATCCGCGCAGTCCGGCGCGAGGAGGCGGTAGCGGGCCGAGGCCTTGTCTCCTGCGCTGCGCATGACCTCGTCGACCAGACCGTCCAGCGTGAGCGGCCCGTCCGCGACGGCCTCGCGCAGCACCGCGCGCAGGGTCAGGGTGTGCGAGCGGGCCTGCACGAACCCGGCGCGGTGCGCGGCGTCCTGCACGGAGTCGGTGAAGACCAGCGCCTTCTTCTCCCCGGGGGCCACCCGCGCGGACCCGAACAGGGTGGACAGGGACACGGACAGCAGCGTCGCGATCGCGCTGCCCAGGAACCGGATCCCGTCTTCCTGCCCGCAGGCGGGGCAGGTGTCCTTGCGGGAGTCCTCGTCCGCCTCCTGCCCGGCGTGGGTGAGCACGGGCAGCACCCAGCCGTCGCGCAGGTCGGGATCGTCCTCGGCCGGGGTGGCGGTGAGCAGCTCACGGGTGCGGACCGAGAACCAGGCCAGTCCCGACGCGGGCGCCTCACCTCCGAACACGGCGTCGGCTTCCGTGGCCGCGGACATGAGCGGCCGGAAGCGGCCTTCGCGGCTGGCGTGGTCGCGGCGGATGGAGTCGTCGTTCACGGCGAGGCTGCCGCCGACCGGCGCCAGCCCGATGCCCCAGCCGGACCGCCCGCACCGCCGGCAGTACAGCGCGGGGAACGACGGCCGGACGTCCTCGGCGTCGTGCACCCCAGTCGGCGGGCCGTCGTCTCCCCACCGGAACACGGCGGTCGGGTCCGCCGCGCGGTCGATGCGGGTCAGCTCGCGCACCCACAGGTGCGCCTCGACGGACAGCGCGTCTCGCCCCATCGCGGCCCGGACGTGCCCGAGCGCGGCGACGACGCGGGACAGCAGGCTCTCCCACGCCGGGTCGCGCCCGGTCGCGGCGAGGCTCGGCGTCGCGGTCGGCCCCACGACCCGCTCGACGAGTGCGCTCAGACTGAGTGCGTCCCCGGACTCGCGCGCCATGGCCGCGACGAGGGGATGGGCCTGACTCAGCCGCAGCAGCAGGTCCGCGTCCGCGGTGGCGAAGTCGCCGGGCTGCTTGCCGTAGAGCAGCGCGAACACATCCCGCGCGAGCTCGGCGCCGTCGGGATCCTCGCCGAGCAGGTCGAGCGCGGTGTTGATCTCGGCGACACGCAGCTCGGAGATCGGGGTGGGGGGGTAGCCCATCGCGCCGACCACCGCGGTCGAGTCTTCGGCCCACTCGTCCTGGGTGAGCCGCGACTCCGTGACCACCGCGTCCGGCCCGAACGGCTCCCCGAACACGGTCTCGGCGAACCCGAGCATGACGTCGGGATCGCCCTTGTCTCCCAATGTCGCGGAGGTGGCGACGGGCGTGATCCGGCCGAGCGGCCGCGCCCGGTCCGCATCGGATAGTCGGGGGTCGGTGTCGCTCCAGTAGCTCTTGAGCGTCATCCCGAGCCGCCGCAGCAGCATCGCGACATCCGTGCCTTGCGCGCCGTCGTAGGTGTGGAACTCGTCGAGGACGAGGTAGCGCAGGCTCGTCGCGGACGCGCGCCAGATGTTGCGGTCCGCGTGCCGCAGCAGGAGCTGGTCGAGCATCTTGTAGTTGGTGAGCAGGATGTCCGGCGGCTCGTCCTGGATGATCCCGCGGTCGGTGATCAGTCCGTCCTCGGTGACCATCGTGCGGGGCGCGTCCTTCTGCCCGGTGTAGAGCGCGGCGGTGACCGAGCGCAGCGCCGAGTTCTGGGTGATGAAGCTGGTGAGGCGGGCGGCCTGGTCGTTGGCCAGGGCGTTCATCGGGTAGAGGATCAGCGCCTTCGTCCCGGTCACGCCCTCGCGCTTCGCCCGCAGCACGTGGTCGAGGAGTGGGTAGAGGAACGCCTCCGTCTTGCCGGACCCGGTTCCGGTGGTGACGAGCGTGGGCAGTGGTCTGTCGTTGACGAGCGAGGAGAGCCGCGCGAACGCCGCCGCCTGATGCCCGTACGGCGTGTGCCCCTCGTACCACTCCAGGCTCTGCCGCCAGCCCTTGTCGGCGGGCCGGAAGGGCAGCCGCAGTCGCACGTACGGCCCCTTGAACATCCCGGACTCGGGATCGCCGAGGAAGCGATCGAGGGCGTCGCGCGCGCCGGGATCGGTGAGTCCGAACGTCGTGGTCAGGTAGTCGACCAGGCTGTGCCGGATGCTCCCGGCCTGGATCGTTGGAAGGAGCTCACTCATGAACGCTCCGCAAGCCGCCGCTCGAACTCCGCATACGCGACCCGCATGTCGTGCTCACGGTCGAGAGTCTGGAAGGGGAGTTCGTAGACGTAGGTGTTGCCCGCCTGGTTCGTAGCGGTGCGCTCCTCCTCGGAGATCCGCTCGCCCTTCTTGCGCCAGACAGTGAGCACGGAGTTCGGGACCAAACGGCCGTTCGCGTCGTAGAAGTACGTGTTGCGGTCGTAGCCGTAGAGCACCGCGAACTGGGTGCGATAGATGGTGCACAGCTCGTCGGCGGTGAGGCCGAGCATCAGCGCAACAAGGGCATCGATCTCGACAAGCGCTTGGCGACGATCTGAGGCGATCCGCAGCGGTGAGTCGGGCGTCCAGGACTCCTCGAAGTCGGACAGTCGCGGGCGACTCGGGTATTCAATGCCGCCGCTCCACTTACTTACTCGTGGAAGTTGTGAAACAGACTCTTCCCAGATGTCGGCGTAGGCGGACGTCACGCAGTTTAGACGGAGCGCGCGAATGCATAGCTCGGCCGTCAGGTAGACGTTGCGAGCGTAAGGAATCCGATTGATGATGCTCTTGGGTAGACTAGATTTCGGTGCGGCGCGTACAAATAGATCGGCTACCAGGCTGCTGAGCCAGCCAGTCGCCTCGACTAGAGCTATTCGCGGTCCGCCTGGAAATCCAGCGGAGTACACGCTCTGCGTCAGGTGCATGGCCCCCGGGGGGATCAGTGCTGGCGCTAGCGTTCGCTCGCCGGTTGGTGCCGCCATGCTTCGCCAGGCGACCCGATAGAATGAGGCTGTAGGATTTCGGGAACCTCCGATCTCCCAGTTTGGGTATGCAGGAAGTAGCTCGCTAAGGTTCCGTGCGATTTTGTAGATCGTCTCTGGCAAGAATTCTGTCGGGATCGACTCAAGATCCGTCTCTTGCCAGTCTTGATTGTGGAGCATGCTTGCGTTCGGTCGCTTGTACATCGGATTTGAAACGTAAAGATGGGGTCCCTGAAGAATTGCCGTGCGCCACGAGTGGGGTGCTCCCCATTCGGCTTCCAGGAGGCCCTTCTTGCGTGCGGCTGTCTCGTCCCAGCCAAGCGAGAACTGCAGCCCTAGGTCCTTGATTCGTGTGCGCTGGGAGATCTTGTCGAGCACGTCTGCGGTTGTGCGGTTCACTGTGTACAGCATTCGTGTGTGTCGAACGGGCGTATCAGGACTTTCCAGTGCCTCGTGCCATGTCTCTAGCATCCTCTCGGTCACCTGGGTTATTCGTCCCTTGTGTGGCCGAAGATCCCACTTTCCGGCCTCATTCTTCATGCCCGGCTCTGCGCCGCAGCCATCGTGGATGAGCGATCGGGTGGCGGTATCCGGGTGATACAGCCAGCACGCCTGCAAGAATGCAGGCGCGGCGTTTCGTTGCCCGTGGATGGTGACGCCGAACATCTTCTCGTCTTTGATCTCGAACAGATTTAGCTTGTTCTGAAAATGCCAATGGCGACGAAGGCGGAGATAGATCTCCGACCGATAGTGCCCTGCCTTTTCGTCCGTAAAGTGTGACTCAAGATGGATCATGCCAATTGTGCCACACGACGAGTTGTGCTGCCACATCTTCTCCATGAAGCATCTATAGAGGTCAGGACGTAGGCCAGCCAGGTGTGGAAACTGGGCTAACGAGCCGACGAACTCGGCCATGGCGGCCGTTTCGGTGGTTCCGTTGATAACGACGTCAGCTACTCCACCAAGCGCCAGTGTTTCCTCGCGTTTTGCCGCAATTGTGGATTGGCTGGGCCTCGTGGACAGCTTCCACCATGGGTCAGCCTCGGCCATCAAGGCGTCAACGTCGACGTCTGGTCGAACCCATGGTGGGTTTCCTGCCTGCAAATCGAAGCCGCCACGCGTGGCAAATACCGTGGCGAAGTCGAGGTTCCAGTGGAAGAAGCCTTGCTGCTGCGAGACTCGCTCGCACACCACCAACCACGGATGCTCAATCAGCAGCGCCTTGATCGGGCGGGCGCCGGCGAAGTCCAGGGCCAGCTCTTCAGTCTCGCCCAGCTCCTCCCAGCTCGTCGCCTCACCCAACGAGATCTGGCCGGCCGTCTTCACAGCCTTCTTTGTGTGCTCCTTGCCGAACTCCGGATTGCGGCCGAGCAGAGCCTGCAGCCCCGCGACCCACTGGTCCACAGTGGGCGGTTCGGCTCGAACCCCGTCGACCGTCACGGCGGCGTCGGTGAGGGGCCAGAACCACAGTGCGGTCCAGGCGTCCATGACCCGCCGCAACCGCCGGTAGGCGCCGGACTCGTCCTCCAGCGACTGCTCGATCTCCTCGCGCGTCACCTCACCGCCCGCGGGGAGCGAGCCTGCGCCCCAGACCGGAATGGACCGGCGGATCTGCTGCTCGGCGATGTGCAGGCGTCGGTAGCTGATCTGCCACAACGCCTCCACACGGTTCGCCAGCTCCGCCAGGGCCGCGACCTGCGCCTTGGACGGCTTGGTCTTCGTGGAGCCGCGCCAGGTCTTGAGCTTCTTCACCGCGTCCGGGACCAGGCTCGCGGCCTCCTTCGCATCGGCGGCCGCGCCCCAGCCGTCGGCAGGGAGGAGGAAGTGGTGGATGCCGTCGCCGAGGTCGGAGGCGATCCGGCCCGCCTCGATGTCCGTGGGCAGCGAGGTGATCGGGAGGTCGACAGGCACCGCGGAGAGCCAGCTCTTGTCGGCGACCTGGCTGCGCCGGTACACCGCGCGGCGGGCGCCGATGAGCGAGTTGCCGCGCTTGAGGTGCAGGCCGAACCACGGGGCGGAGAGTCCGGAGACCATGGTGTCCAGCCACAACGAGATCTCGGCGAGCTCGACCGCGGTGGCGTTGAGGTCCACGCCGTAGACGTTGTGCAGGGCCAGGTATGCCTTGACCTCCTGCAACCGGCGTGGGTATTCGTCCGGGTCGATGCGCTCGCCGAGTTCCTCCTGCCGGCGCTTGAGGTACTGCTCCGCGAGCTGCCGCACCGCTTCGATGGCGAATGCGCCCGAGCCCAGCGCGGGCTCGCACACCGTGAGGCCGAGGATCTCCTCGGCGCTGGTGCGCGAACCGTCCTGGTCGAGCAGCTCTTCGAGGGCCTGCCCGACGGTGAACCGGGTCAGCACCTCGGGGGTGTAGTAGGAGGCGGACTGCTGGCGCTCCCGGCCCGCGAGCCGGAACACGAACGACCCGGCCTGGTGCAGGACCGGCTTCTTCTCGCCCGTCCGCGGATCCTCGGCCTTCACGAAGTCCGCGGCGGCGATGCCCTCGGACCGGCTCACCGGTACGACCCACGAGCCCTTGCTGCTGTCCCCGCCCTTCGCGACCTCGTAGAGATCGGTCTCGGCGAAGAAGCCGGTGTAGGACATCAGGCCCTCGTACACCGCGCCGAGCTGGTTGATGCCGAGCTCGGCGTAGGAGATGAAGCCGCGGTCCTTTCCGCTGCGCTCCTTGCTCAACAGGAGATGCGCGAGCACCTTCTGCAGCGCCGCGTTCCCCAGCCCGACGGCGTCGATGAACCGCGTGGCCTTGGGCAGGAAGAGGTCCGCGCGCAGGGCGTTGAAGTAAAGCCCGTCGGAGGGGCCGGCCCCGTCCTCGTCGTCGGCCTCGGACGTGACCACCGCGGGCGCGTGCCCGGTGTCGACCAGCCCGAACAGCACCGCCAGCGACTCGTAGAGGTGCGTGCCCGCCTGCGCCCGTGGGGTGGCGAGCTCGACCTGCACCAGCTCGCGGAGGCGGTCGAGGCTATAGCCGGCGTCGTACTCTGCGGCGCCCGCGGGCAGCACGCCCAGCTCGGGGGAGGCCTCGGCGTAGAGCAGGAACAGCACGCGGTAGAGGAACCGCAGGGACTGCTTGGCCAGCTCGTTGGCCTCCGCACCCGGCAGCGGGTCGAGACCCTGCGCCTTGCGCCGGGCCACCACCTCGTTCGCGATGATCTCGATGGAGAGCCGCACGCCCTCGCGGAGGTCCTTGGACACCCCGACGGTGTGCTTGACCGACTTCTCGAGGGTCTCCAGCCACCAGAGCTTCCCGGCGGCGTCCGGCGCGACGGACTCGGCGGACAGGCAGGTCAGCGCGCGGTCGATCTCCCCGCCGCGCTTGGTCTCGTTGCGCTCGCAGATGAGCTGCAGGTCCACGGCGAGGTAGCGGCCCTCGGCCCAGCGCTCCTGCTCGGCGAGGATGATCCACCGCCCGGCCAGGATCAGGGCGAGGTCCGGGGCGGCGGACTCGTCGACGAACAGCGCCGACACCAGCCGCGCGGCGGACGTGAACTCCGGCCCGTCCTCCTCCAGCGCGAGCGGCTCCAGCAGCGTGGGCTGGTCCTTCGCCAGGGCGTCCTCGTGCGTGACGGCGGGGCGGGCGAGCACCACGGCCAGCGGCGCCCGCTCGGTGATGCCCGCCGCGGAGATCCGCCACAGCGGCCCGGTCTCGACGACCTGCAGGCCGTGCTGGCGTAGCTCCAGGACCTGCACGATCTCCGTGTAGACCTCGCGGGTGGCCTTGGCGACGGTCTCGTCGTCCTGCATCACGGCGGACTCGCGGTCGGCGAGCTCGGCCAGCGCGGCGAGGTCGACCTCCAGCTTCTGCCGGACCTTCGTGAACCGGGTGCGCGGGGTGGGGCGGTCGGCCTTCTCCTCGGCGTCCCACGTCTTGCGCCGCGCCAGGACCTCGGCGTGGAACGACTGGGAGGCGGCCTCGGAGCTGAAGTAGTGCTCGGAGATCCAGCTCTCGCCGACGAGGATCGCGTCCGACCCGCTCACTGCTGCGCTCCGTTCTCGGGGACCACGACCAGCAGCGGCCGCACCAGCTGCCGGTCCGGTCGCATCGCCTCCACCAGTTCCTTCTCCTGCGCCACCGTGACCCGGCGCTGCTTCATGCCCGCGTTCTGGGTGGCCTTCTCCGCCTCGGCGTCCCAGCGGTCGAGGCGCTGGGACCACGAGTCCACCCGGCGGGCGACGTCCGCTTCATTGGCGGCCACCAGCGACCCCATCTGCGCCTGCGCCTTCTCGACGGCGGGAGGCACGAGCCGCTGCAGGTCCCCGACGTCTGGAACCCCACCGGGGTTGTCGCGCCTGCGGTCCCAGCCGACCGCCGCGAGCATCGCCGCCGCGGACTCGTGCGGGGTGAGCAGCGCGAGGTCCGGCATCGGGAACGCCACGCTCAACCAGGTCGCGGCCACGATCTCGCCTCCGCGGTTGGTGAGCGTGCCGAGCAGCAGCACCGTCGGGTCGTCGACCTCCCCGCGGACGGCGAAGATCTCGTTGCGCCCCAACGACGACAGCGCCCGGTCCGCGGCCCAGCCGAGGACGGGGTGCAGCGGGCTGAGGTAGTGGGCGTCCGGCCAGTTCGAGCCGGTCTCGTCCTTGAGAGCGGCGGCCAGCCGGTCCTTCCCGCGGGAGGTCGTCGTCGCCAACATGAGCTGCGAGGTGACCTTGCGGTCGGTGAGGTAGGTCTGGGGGAGGACCTCCAGACGTTGGGCGAGGTCGTCCGGCGGGACGAGGGACGCCGTGCCGAAGCCGGTATTCGGCCGCCACTCCACGCCGTCGTTCGAGACGGGGTTCGTGGGATCGGTGAACGCGGCGGCGAGGGCGGTGTCGAGGTAGGTGAAGTCGTCCTCGAAGAGGCCGGTGCCCGCGGTGGGCGGCGCGGCCGGGGTCGGCTCGGGCGCGGGGTCGGCGTTGCTGAGCTGGGCGAACAGGCTGGAGAGGTCGGTGCCGGCCTGGACCTGCGCGGGGGTGCGGACGACGTCGTCGAGAGACTTCTCCTGCGCCAGCACGCTGCGGATCTGCTCCTCCTCGGCCTTCACGTCGTAGGAGCCCATGAGGGAGGCGGCGTCGCCGAGGGCGGTGTGCGCCTCACTCTCCTTCTCCATGAGGCTGCGCAGGATGCGGACGTCCCCCGCGAAGCGCTCGCTCGCCGGATCGAGGAGCAGGGCGGTGATCCGCGGCGGGTGTTTCTGGCCGTAGCGGTCGATGCGGCCGTTGCGCTGCTCGATGCGGATCAGGCTCCACGGGATGTCGTAGTGAACCAGCTCGTGGCACTGGGCATGCAGGTTCACGCCCTCCGACGCGACGTCGCCGGTCACCAGGATCCGGACCTTCGCGCTCTCCTGCTTGAACTCCCGGACCACGCGCTGCTGCTCGTCGTCCGCCAGGCCGCCGTGCATGATCTCGACAGCGATCGGGTCGAGGCCGAGGTCCTTGGGGAGCTTTTCGGCGAGCCAACGCAGGGTCTTGACGCGCTCGGCGAACACCACGGCCCGCTTCGGGGAATTCTTGCCGACGCCGGTGCCCTTCAGTTGCTCGACGAGTGCCGTGTACTTCGCCGACGGCTGCGCGAGGGCGTCCTCGGTGAGATCCATGAGGCGCTGCAGTGCCGCGCGTTCGACGTCCGCATCCGGGCCAAGACGGTTCGTGCGCTCCTTGATCGACTCCTGCAGCGCCGCGGGGGAGGAGAGGAACGCCTTCGCCAGGGTCCAGGGGAACAGCGCGGAGTTCTTGCCGGAGTAGGGGCTCGCGCCTTTCTCGGGCCACAGCCACACGTCCTCGAGCTCGCGGGCGATCGCGTTCTCGGCGGGGTTCGCCGGCACCAGGACGTTGTGCGGGGGCTGCCGCTCGGCCCAGTCCGCCCCGACGACCGACTCCACCTCGGGGCTGTGCCGGTGGCGTCGGATGACGAGGTGCTCGATCTCCTTGGCGTTCAGCTCGCCGGACGGCGGCACCGCGGACGGGTCCAGCAGGCGGATGAGCTCGGCGAACGACTCGGCCTTGCCGTTGTGCGGGGTGGCGGAGGCGAGGATCAGTGCCTCGGCGTTGCGGGCCAGGATGCGGGCGAGCCGGTTGTTCTGCGTGGCGTTGTTGGCGAGGTTGTGGGACTCGTCGATCACGACGGCGTCCCAGCGCTGCTTCTTGAGGCTCGCGAGGTAGCGGTCCGACTTGAGCGTGTCGATGGAGATGATCACGCGCTTGAAGTAGGTGAACGGGTTGCGCGTGGCGGGCAGCTTCTGGCGCACCCGCTGGATGCCCGCGGAATCGAGGCGGACGAAGGGCAGCGCGAACCGCGTCCACATCTCGTGCTGCATCTGCTCCAGCACGTGCCGCGGGGTGACGATCAGGATCCGCTCGCCCCGCCCGCGTCGGACCAGCTCGGAGAGGATCATCCCGATCTCGAGGGTCTTCCCGAGCCCGACGGCGTCCGTCAGCAGGATGCGCGGGCGGAGGTTCTCCGGGTCGAGGGCGCGGCGCACCGCGGCCTGCTGGTAGCTCAGCGCATCCGCGAGGCCCTGCGTCGCGACGGTCAGGGAGCGGTCGCCGAGCGGGATGGGGGTCTTGCGGAAGGTGGACTCCACCCAGAGCCGCGCGGTGCGGTAGTGCGGGCTCGCGTCCGCCACGACCCGCGCGTGGGCGGGGTCGAGGGGCTCGATCGTGTCGAGGCTCGCGTAGAAGCTGGCGGTGGTGTCCCGCACCAGCTCGGTGAGCCCGCGCACGTGGACCAGGAGCCCGTCCGCGGTCTGCTCGGTGGACTGGACGAACCAGTCCTCGTCCCGCACGACCACCACGGAACCGGGCGCGAGCGCCTGCCGGACCTGGGACTCACTGGTCGCTGTGATGGCGGCTCCCCCTTCGTGCGGCGAGACTTCTGGCGGGATACACCACCGAGCCCCCCAAGATCGGGCGTGTCCAACTTAGTGGGGTCGTCACGTGATGCTCACGCGGGCTCACGATCGGGTGAACTCCACTCGTCGAGCGGAGTGACTTCCCCAGCGCCGGGCCGAATTCTGGACGAATGGGGGGAAGCAGACATCTATGTGGGGCGAAGAATCGGACGATCCCGGGGCACTGCACTAGACCGGTGGTCGAGTCCTGGGATCGGTGCTATCAGCACGAGACGCCGTGTTCGCGGCTGTGGGCCGAGTACCGCAGTGGTCGGGCCGAGCGGCAGCGTGAGCGCTTGGCCGTCGCGCGCATTCCGCGACCTCGGGAGCCCGCTCCGACCGGTCGGCTGACCGAGCGGCAGAAGGCAGAGATCGCGCGGTCCGTGCTCACCGTCGGCTGGCGGCGGACGGTCGCTGAGCAGCTCGCCACGGCGCTGAACGACGACGTGTGGCGGTCCGCCCCGCAGTGGCGGGTCGGCCGCGTCGACTGCTCGATCCTCGCCGAGCTCGCGAACGAGGTGGACGCGGCGAAGAAGACCGTCCACGACGCCGTCGGGAAGGTCGCTGCGCGAGCGGCGGAGCGACTGGGTCGGCGCTCGCTCGAACAGCAGATCCTGGCGGCGTTCGCCCGCCGGTTCCCGCTGCCCGGGGACGAGCAGGCGGACGCGGTCGTCCACGGGCTGCGGGTGACGGGGGTCTTCGTGTGCCTGGTGGGGAACGGAGAGGTCCTCTCCTGCCCGTGTTTTCGGGCGTTGGCGAAGGACCGGACGAAGCAGGAGCTCACCGAGCTGCTGGAGCGGCGGCTGGACGAGATCGTGGCCGAGCACCGAACCCGGTGGCAGCAGCAATGACCCGAGTTCTGCGAAGATCGAGGGGTCGGTGATCGTCTGAGGGGGAGCTGATGGCGGACGCTCGGACCACGGTGGCGGCCGCCCGCGACCTGGCCGCTCGCGGCACCGCCCTGTTGGGTCGGGTCGAGGAACTCCGTGCCCGCGCCTCGCGCCAACTCGACGCCCTGAAGGCGGACGAGGTGCAGCGGCGGCTGCAGGCCATGCCGGTGTCCGCGCTCAAGGAGGCGGCCGGTCGGGGCGTGCGATGGGCCGCGATCGAGCAGGCCGGCCTGCGGAGCGTCGCCGACGTGCAGAACACGCGCCGGCTCGTCGGAGTGCCCGGCGTGGGGGAGCGCACCGCGGAGCAGGTGACGCGGGCCGCGCGGGCGGCGGCGGTCGCGGTCCGGAGCGAGACCCGGTTCCGGTTCGATCCCGACCGGGCCACGCGGGCACAGGCCGAGCTCCTGGTCACCCTCGCCGCCTTGCGGGCCGCCGAGGAGGCGCAGACGCTCCGGCCGCACCTGGGTCGGCTGCTGGACCGCACCGAGCCGCTCGCCGACCAGGCCGCGCTGCTCGGCAGCTGGTGGAAGCGGAACCTGGCCGGGCGGCGGCGGCGCGCCGAGGCCCAGCGTGCGCTCGACGACCTGGCGGGCCTCCTCGCCGAACCCTCGACGAGCGCGGTGGTCGCGGGCATCGCGGAGCACGAGCAGCGTGTGGATCCAGGCGCCTACCGGCAGCGGCAGCTGTGGGCGGACTACGGGCGGGAGGCCGCGGCCGTCAACGCGCTGCTGTCCACGATGGACGACCGCGTGGACGAGGCGTCTGCGCAGGGGTTCGTGCCGGACGAGCTGCGGCAGCGGATCGTCGCGGTGCCGCTGGACACCTCGCTCCTGCGTGCGACCCTGCGCGGCTACCAGCAGTTCGGCGCCCAGTACGCCCTGCATCAGCAGCGGTCGATGCTCGGTGACGAGATGGGCCTCGGCAAGACGCTGCAGGCCCTGGCGACGATGTGTCACCTCGCCGCGAACCGGCAGCGCCGGTTCCTGGTCGTCTGCCCGGCCAGCGTGCTGGTCAACTGGCTCAAGGAGACCGAGCGGTTCACGACGCTGTCCGCGTACGTGCTGCACGGGCCCGAGCGGGAAGACGCGGGTGCCCGCTGGCTGCGGGACGGCGGGATCGGAGTGACGACGTTCGGCACCCTGGCCCGGCTGCCCGAGGCGGTGCGGGACGCCGAGACTGCCCTCCTCGTGGTCGACGAGGCGCACTACGCGAAGAACCCCGCCGCGGCACGTACCCAGGCGATCGCAGCCGCTGCGGGCCGCGCCCAGCGCGCCCTGTTCCTCACCGGCACCCCGATGGAGAACCGGGTCGAGGAGTTCCGGGCGCTCGTCGGGCACCTGCAGCCGCGGCTCGCCGCACGGATCGACGCCCGGGACGCGCTCGCCGGCGCCACGGCCTTCCGCCGTGCGGTCGCGGACGTCTACCTCCGACGCAACCAGGACGATGTCCTCGACGAGCTGCCGGAGCGCATCGAGACCGAGGCGTGGGTGCAGCTGACGACGGACGACGCCGCGCGCTACCGAGCCGCGGTCGCCGCGGGCAACGTGATGGCGATGCGACGGGCCGCCCTGGAGTCGGCCGACTCGGCGAAGCTCGAGCGGATCAAAGAGATCGTGGCCGAGGCGGCGGACGACGGGATGAAGGTCCTCGTGTTCAGCACGTTCCTGCCGGTGCTGGACCTACTGGTTCGGGAGCTGCCCTCGGTGTGCGGCCGCATCGACGGCTCGGTGGCGCCTGCATCGCGCCAGGAGCTCGTCCAGGACTTCGCCGACCGCGAGGACCACGCCGTCCTGCTCAGCCAGATCGAGGCCGGCGGGGTGGGCCTGAACATCCAGGCCGCGTCCGTCGTCGTTCTGGCAGAGCCGCACTGGAAGCCGAGCGTGGAGGAACAGGCGATCGCGCGCGCCCACCGGATGGGCCAGGTCCGGCCCGTCCATGTACACCGCATCCTGGCCAAGGACTCCATCGACGAGCGGATCGTCGAGATCCAGCAGGGCAAGACCCAGCTGTTCGATGCCTTCGCTCGGCGCAGCGAGGCCAAGGAGCGCGACGCTCGTGCGATCGACCCCGGCTCAGTGGAACGGCAGGTCGTAGCCGCTGAGCGGGAGCGTCTGAGTCTGTAGGTGGTGACCGGTAGTCGTCCGGTCGATCAGGTCCGCCAAGAGAGCCTCCGCTTCATCGAGCGGGCGAGGCCGCTCAGTGTGGCCATCTCCGCAAGCGGACCTCCTTCAGGGGCTGGCGGCCGCCGAATGGGCATGCAGTATGACCCGGAGCCCCCGTTCGACGCCGGCACCCCGGACATGGCGCCCCCGGAGGTGCTGGCCCGGGCGCGGGAGGCCCAGGGGGACCTCACCGCGCGCCGGGTCGCGGAGCGGTTCGGTGTCCGGCCCGTTCCGGCGGCCGGGGCCCGTCCGGCACCGGGGGCTGAACCGCGCCCGGTCGCGGGAAACCGCTGGCCGACCATCCGCGGCCCGCACTACCGTTCCCGTAGCAGTGCGCCGAACCGAGGAGGTGGGACCCGTGACCGCAGCAGACAGCCGGGTGCTCCCCTCCGGGGACACGGCCGGGCGGTAGGTCGCCCGGGAGCGCCCTCTCCCGAAGGGTACGACCATGCGACTCCGCACCGAACAGCGCCACGACGACCTGGTCGAGACGGCGTTCTCCCTCGACGACGTCCCCGGCATCCTCTGGACGCCGACCACCCCGGCCGCCGCGACCACCCCGTCCCCGCTGGTCCTCCTCGGCCACCCCGGCGACCTGAGCCGGATGCATCCCCGGCTGCTGGCCCGGGCCCGATCCTGCGTGGCGGCCGGATTCGCCGCGGCGACCCTCGAGCTCCCGGGAACCGGTGAGCGGCCCCGCCACCCCGGAGTCGACCGGGCCCGGGCAGACCTGCGACGCGCGGTACGGGCCGGTGAGCCGGTGCCCGACGACGTCGTCGACCGGCTCGTCCTCCCGTTGGTCGAGCAGGCGGCCCCGGAGTGGCGGGCCGCGCTGGACGCGCTGCTCGCCCGGCCGGACCTGTGTGGGCCGGTCGCCTGGTCGGGCGGGAACATCTCGCTCGGCGTCCGGATGGCCGTGGTCGAGCCGCGCATCGCGGCCGCGGTCCTGTTCGCCGGAAGCTACGTGCCCCGCGCGATCGTCGAGGAGGCCCGGACGGTCACCGTCCCGATGCTGGTGCTGCTGCAGTGGGACGACGAGGGCAACGATCGGCAGCAGGCACTGGGCCTGTTCGAGGCCCTCGGCAGCCGCGAGAAGACGCTGCACGCCAACATCGGTGGGCACACCGGCGTCCCCGCCTTCGAGGGCGACGACGCCGCCCGATTCCTCATCCGGCACCTGAGACCCGCGGCTGAGGTGAGCAGTCAGCCTATCTCGCCGGGGGACCGGCCGGTCACCCGCCGGAACGCCTCGGCGAACGCGCCGGGCTTGCGGTAGCCGACCGCCCGGGCCGTCGCGCCGACCGGCGTGCCGTTCGTGAGCAGGATCAGCGCGTGTGCGGGCGTGGGTGCGCCACTGCGCGAAGGTCATGCCCGTCTCCGCCTGGAACAGCCGGGTCAGCGTACGGACGCCGGCGGCGACGTGGTCGGCCCAGGCAGCCAGGTCGCGTCCGTCCGAGGAGTCGGCGACCAGGGCGTCGGTGATGGTCCGCAGCCGTGGGTCGGTGGGGACGGGCAGGGTGAGCGTGGTGCTCGGGACGGATTCGAGCAGGTCGACGAGCAGCTGCTCGGCCTGTCTCCGGGCGGGGGAGTGGGCCGTGCCCAGGGGCACGATCAGCTCCTGGACCAGCGGGGTGACGAGCACGCCCGTCGGCTCGGTCCACGGCGTCGTCCCGGTCGGGACCACCCCGTAGCCAGGCCCGGCGAGGGCGTGTCCATGCTGTTCCTGCTCCCCGGCCGCGGCGAGACCCTTCCGGTGCAATGGGACCGCGGAGGGAACCTTCCACAGCCGGGTGCAGGTCCGGCTGACCGAGGGCTACCTCCACTGCGCACGCCGCGTGCTGCGCTCCGAGCTGTCGACGGTGGTGCCCGACCCAGTCGCCGTCACACGTCCGGGGGCGGTGCGCTCGCCGCGCCGGCGGTGGCGGGGTTCCTCGCGACCTCGCCGTTCGCAGTGGTCACCTCCCACGACGGCGACGACGACGGCGACGGCCACGGCGATACCAGCCCGCGGGGCGACCGGCCGGGCCTGCTGCGGTGCTCGACGGGCACACCGTCGCGTTCGCCGAGCGCCGCGGGGACCGACGGGCCGACACCCTGCAACAAGTTGGTGCCCTGCCCCGAGGTGTCGGTGTTCGCCGTCGTACCGGGCCGCGGCGACGCCGTCCGGCTCGCCGGCACCGCCCGGTCGACGTGCACCCGGCGCTGCTCGCGACGACGGCGCTGCGCGACACGGCGCCCGACGCCGCCGTCGTGCCGGAGGTCGGGAGCGCCGAGCTCGTGCGGTGCCCGACCATCGACGCGCTCCGGGTGGAACCGGTGGGTCCGGTACCGGACCTGACCGCGATCGGCGCCGCCCACCTGGCCGCCCGGGGCGGACGTGCGATGCGGGCGCTCGCTCGCGGCCTGGCCACCGCCACGAACGGGCTCACCCGCCGCGCGACGAACGCGAGCTACCGCTTCGCGCTGCGCGACGACGGCTACGAGTAGACCCGCGGGCCGGGTCAGCCGACCCGGGGGATCCCCAGGATCCGGCGGCGCAGCGCGTCCCGGTCGCCGTCGGCCGGTGCGGTCCCGTCGACGAAGTCCCGCAGCAGCCCCACGAACCGGTCCGGCTGCTCGGCGTGCGGGAAGTGCCCCGCACCGTCGAACACCTCCAGTCGGCTGTCGGGCAGCCGGTCGTGTGCGGCGAGGGTGTGGGCGAGCGGGATGACCCGGTCGCGGTTCCCCCCGACCAGGAGTACGGGCACCTCCTCGAGCAGGTGCAGGCGCTGCGCCCCGTCGAGGCGCTGGCCGGACGGCTCCAGCGCACCCCGCGCGGTCTGGACGAACGCGCCGCGGGTGCCGCGGTCGGCGAAGGTCTCCAGTGCGGTGTGCACACCGTCGATGTCCGAGCGCGGTGCGGCGCCGACCCGGTGGGCCAGCCGGTGCGCGGCGCGGCGCATCCACGGCGGGGTCAGCGACGCCGCCGAGCGGAGCACCAGCTCGGTGCCCGGCAGGCTCGCCGCGCGCAGCGCGAGGGTCAGGTCGTGGCCGAGACCGCCGGAGGACACGAGCACGACCCGCTCGGTGAACTCGGGGAACTGGTGCGCGAACTGCATCGCGATGCCGCCGCCGAACGAGTGCCCCACGATCGTCGCCCGCTCGACGTCGAGCGCGGCCAGCAGGTCCCGCAGCCCGGTCGCGTAGCCGCCGAGGGAGTAGTCGCCGCTGCGCGGGGCTTCGCTGGCACCGTGGCCGAGCAGGTCCGGCGCGATCACGTGCAGCCCGCCGCCCAGCGCGTCGAACACCGGGGCCCAGGTGCGTGAGCTCGCGGCGAGACCGTGCACGAGCAGGACCGTCGGGCCCTCGCCGCGGCCGGTCTCGCGGTAGCTCACACGCTGTCCGTGCAGCAGGATCTCGCGCTCCTGGGGGGACTGGTCCACCACTGGGCACCTCCGTACGTCGACGTCTCCATGATCCCCTCCGGACGGGCCCCCGGCGGTGGGGTCCGCCGGTGTCCTGGAGGCGTCGGCGAGGGGGGTTGTCAGGGGGTGGCCGCGCCGTCGAACGACACCCCGGCCCGCTGCTGCGACAGGTCCCACACCCGGCGGGCGGCGCCGGCGTCGCGCAGTGGGCGGTAGAGCTCCTGCTCGGCGGGTGGTCCGCCCACCCGGCCCGGACCCTTCGGCCCGTAGAACACGGCGTGCCCGGCGTCCGGTGCGGTCGCGGCGAGCAGCGCGGGCAGCCCCGCCGAGTCGGCGGTCCCGACCAGCAGACCGGCCCGGGACAGCGCCCCGATCACCCGTCGCCCGGCGGACCGCCGTTCCCGGCCGAGATCGGGCCGGGCGTTCAGGAGGTTGGTCGGCGCGACGCCCGGGTGCGACAGGTTCGCGGTGACGCCCCAGCCCGCGGCGCGGCTGCGCCGGTCCAGCTCCAGGCCGAACAGCCCGAACGCGATCTTCGAGTGCCGGTAGGCGGCCATGCCGTCGTAGGACCGCTCGGAGTCCGGGTCGTCCCACAGGACCGTGCCGCGGGCCGCGGCGACGCTGATCTGGCAGACCACCCGGGCGCGGCCCTCGCGCAGCAGCGGCAGCAGGTGCGCGACGAGCGCGACGTGGCCGAGGTGGTTGGTGCCGAACTGCAGCTCGAACCCGTCGGCGGTGGTGCGCCGCTCCGGCGGGGTCATCACGCCGGCGTTGTTGATCAGCAGGTGGACGGGGCGTCCCTCCGCGCGCAGGGTCTCCCCGAGCGCGGCGACCGAGGACAGCGAGGACAGGTCGAGCTCGCGCAGCGAGACGGCGGCACCGGGGTGCCGGTCGCGGATCCGGTCGGCGGCGGCGGCGCCCTTCGCGGCGTTGCGGACGGGCAGCACGACCTCGGCACCGGCGGCGGCGAGCCGGTCGGCGATGCCGAGCCCGACGCCGTCGCTGCCGCCGGTGACGACGGCGCGGCGCCCGGTCAGGTCGGGGAGGGTGAGGTCAGGGGTGCGTGGCATGGGGTCCAGCCTGGCCGGGTCGCGGCGCGGTATCCACGGATCGTCGATCCGTGGTTGCGGGCGCGGCGCGCGCGGTAGGACCGTCGGGAAGCCGCGGTCGCTGTCGGTGGCCGGGGACCGCGCGACACCGCGCTGCGGCCCCGACCGTTCGCAGCCGCGAACGTCGGCAGACCTCCTCCGGGGTGCTGCGCGGACCCGCCGTACCCCGTTGTCACCTGCGGCAACACCTGTGGCGACAGGAGTCACACGTTAGGTGTGTGATCATGTCCCCCGATCGACGTGATACCGGCAACGTCGGTTGCAGAGGGTCCCTGCCTCGGTAGCGTTCGGACCGTGTCCACTCCGATCAGCCCGCGCAGTCGTCGTCGCGTCCTGCTCCCCGTCGCGAGGACGGCGACGTCGCTGTTCGTCGTCGGCGCGGTCGCCGCGGCCGGGTGCGTGGGCGCGGTGGGGGCCACGGCGACGCCGGTCGCACACGCCGCCTCCACGTCGGTCCCGGCGGCGGGCCTGTCCGTCGCGGCGACGGTGACCATCGACGGCACGCAGTACCCGAACCCGCTGCGCCTGCTCGACGGCACCGGGGTCACCGACGTGGCCCGGTGGGAGGGCACCCGGCGCGCGGAGCTGCTCACGGCCTTCCGCGAGAACGTCTACGGGCAGCCGTTGCCCAGGCCGACGAAGCAGACCGCCGACGTGCAGACCACCGAGGACGGCGACGTGGTCAGCAAGAAGGTCACGATCGGCATCACCGGTCCGGAGGGCACCGGGTCCTTCCCACTGCGGCTGTTCGTGCCGAAGGGCCAGACCCCGCGCGGCACCTTCCTGATGATCGACCACCGGGGCTCGGTCTCCGACGACCCGGGGCAGTCCTCGGACTACGCGCCGGTCTCGACGATCACGAAGGCCGGGTACGCCTTCGCCCAGATCGACGCCAACGACATCGCCCCGGACGACAGCGGCAGCTACCGCAGCAAGATGATCAACCTGTTCCACCCGTCCGGGAGCGACCTGCCCGACGACGCCGGCCGGGCCGTCGCCGCCTGGGCCTGGGGCGCGAGCCGGGCGATGGACTATCTCCAGACCGACAAGGACATCGATCCGTCGAAGATCGCGGTCATCGGGCACTCCCGCAGCGGCAAGGCCGCGCTCTGGGCCGGCGCCCAGGACCCGCGCTTCGCCGCGGTCATCTCCAACAACTCGGGGTCGACCGGTGCGAAGCTCGCCCGCCGCGGCGACGGGGGAGTGGGCGCCGAGACGGTGTCGCGGGTCAACAGCTCCTTCCCGTACTGGTTCCCGAAGACCTACCAGGCCTACGGGGACAAGGTCGACGAGCTGCCCGTCGACCAGCACGAGCTGATGGGGCTGGTCGCGCCGCGCAAGCTGGTGATCGCCAGCGCCAGCGACGACTCCAACGCCGACCCGGAGGGCGAGTTCCTCGCCTACGAGGCGGCGAGCGAGATCTACGACCTGTACGGCCTCGGCGACAACGGACTGGGCACGACGGGCTGGAAGCCCGCCACCGACACGGCCTTCTCCGGGCCGGCGATGAGCTACCACCTGCGTTCCGGTGGGCACGGCCTCAAGGCGGCCGACTGGAACATCTACCTGAAGGGCGATCTGTTCACGCAGGCGTCGCCGCGCTGACCGCCCATGATTGGTACGCCCGTACGTGAATGACCGTTTCAGGCGATCCTCCTGGAATGCACACGTCGAGCGTTTGACGCCCTGAGGGAGCGCGCCGTCGTCCCCGGAGGCGGGACGGTCGGGCCGCGATCCCGCGGTTCCGCAGGTGGAGCGCACGCCGGCGGTGTCCGCGCCCCGTTTCCGATGCGATCTCGGTGCATTCTTCAGAATTACCGGATAACGGGTCCGTGCGCTGTCGGATTCGGTGTCCCGGGGCTCGGTGGTTGTCGTCGCGATACCGACGGACATTCCGCGGGAAGACAGGCGGGAAATGCGCGCGGACGGTGGTTTCTTGCGCGACGGGTGGTCCCGCGTCGTGGCGATCCGGTTCCACGACGTGGGACGGTGCCCGACTCGCCGTCCGGTGTCGGTGCGTTTCCGTGAGGTGCCGTTGCTGCTCACGGGCTCGGACTGACTCGTAGATGTGGTACTCGTCACATACTCGACCGGCTAATTGCGATGCGCAATGCAATGTTGCGTAGCGGAAGAATGCACCGGAATGCGTCCGACCTGCGCCGATGTGTTTTCCGTGAGGATCGGGCCGGACGGGACGTCGCGATCCGCTCACCGACCGTCGCGCGCAATTCCGTGTTGCTCGGCGCAATGGCGGCGGACGCAATGGATTCGTAACCGGAGAACCGCGATGCTGTGGTTACCGTGCGACCCACCACCGAACCGCACCGGCCGCCTGCACACCACGCGGGGAGCGGCCGTCCCGGACAGACAGGACTCTGATGCGATCACCTCGAGTCGCGGCGCTGCTCGCGCTCTCCCTGACCTCCGCGCTGGTGCTCAGCGCCTGTGGCGGCGGGGGAGGCGGCACCACGGGCGACGCCCAGGGCGCCCCCACGATCTCGGTCTACGGCACCGAGCCGGAGAACGCCCTGCTGCCGGGCAACACCCGTGAGGTCGGCGGCAGCAAGATCCTGGATGCGCTGTGGTCCGGCCTGGTCGACTACAACCAGCAGGGCGAGCCGGAGAACAAGGTCGCCGAGTCCATCGAGTCCCCCGACTCGCAGAACTGGACGATCCGCCTGAAGGAGGGCTGGACCTTCCACGACGGCACGCCCGTCACAGCGACGAGCTTCGTCGACGCGTGGAACTACGTGGCCCTGAAGACCAACGCGCAGTCCAGCTCGGAGTTCTTCTCCAACATCGCCGGGTTCGACCAGGTCAACCCGGACGAGGGTGAGCCCACGGCGCAGGCGATGTCGGGTCTGCAGGTCGTCGACGACCGTACCTTCACCGTCGCGCTGACCGCGCCGTCGCCGATCTTCGTGAACACCCTCGGCGACGTGGCGTTCTACCCGATGCCCGAGTCGTTCTTCGCCGACCCGGCCGCGTTCGAGGCGAACCCCGTCGGCAACGGCCCGTTCCGCTTCGAGGCCCGCGTCCCCGATCAGAACGTGACCGTGACCCGCTACGAGCAGTGGGGCGGCGAGCAGCCGGTCTCCGTCGGCGGCGTCGAGTTCCGCTTCTACGCCGACAGCGAGGCCGCCTATCAGGACGTCGTCAGCGGCAACCTGGACTTCCTCGAGTCGATCCCGGGCTCGTTCCTGATCGACAACCTGTACCAGCAGGACCTGGCCGACCGGAACGGCAACCAGCCCTACGCCGGCATCAACACGATGACCTTCCCGATCTACGACCAGCGCTACGCCGACCCGCAGCTGCGGCAGGCGATCTCCATGGCCGTCGACCGGCAGGCGATCATCGACAACGTCTACAACGGACTCGTCCAGCCGGCCACCGGGTTCATCCCGGAGGGCGTGCCCGGCAAGGTCGACGACCAGTGCGGCGAGCTGTGCACCTTCTCCCCGGAGCGGGCCAAGCAGCAGTTCGACGCCTCCGGCTTCACCGGCCCGATCGAGCTGATCTCGAACGTCGACTCGGCGATCAACCGCGAGTGGATGCAGGCCGCCTGCGTCAGCATCAGCAACACCCTCGGCGTGCCCTGCAACTTCGTCCCGGTCCCGACCTTCTCGGAGTTCCTGGACCAGCGCCGGGCCGAGAACCTGACCGGGATCTTCCGCTCCGGCTGGGTCGCCTCGACCCCGACGATGGAGTACGTGCTGCGCCCGCAGTACACGACGGGAGCGGCGAACAACAACAGCGGCTACACCAACCCGCGCTTCGACGCCCTGGTGAACCAGGGTTCGACCGCGGCCACCGCCGAGGAGGCCTACGCGCTGTGGGCCGAGGCCGAGCGCGTCCTCATCCAGGACATGCCCGCCGTCGCGATCAACGACCAGTCCGCGCAGTTCGGCTGGTCGCCGCGTCTGCAGAACGTCGAGCTGACCTACGGTCGTGAGCTGGACCTGGAGAGCGTGACCGTCCAGGAGTGACGCCGTCCCACCACCACACCGGCGGCCGGGCGACCCCCGGCCGCCGGTGCACGTGCCCGGCGCGAACCGCCGGACCCCGAACCCGGAGGTGACCCGTGGGGCGCTATGTCCTGCGACGACTCCTGCAACTCGTGCCGGTGTTCCTCGGCACCACGTTCCTCATCTACTTCATGGTCTGGGCGCTGCCCGGCGACCCGCTCGCCGGCAAGTGCGGTGACCAGGCCTGCCCGCCCGCGTTCATCGAGCGCATGCGCGAGGAGTACGGGCTCGACCAGTCGATCTTCGTCCAGTACGTCACGTACCTGGGTAACCTGCTGCAGGGCGACTTCGGCGAGAACTTCCGCGGCCAGGAGGTCGCGACGCTGATCGCGAACGCCTACCCGGTCACGATCAAGCTCGCGGTCGTCGCGCTGGTCATCCAGGCGATCATCGGCCTGACCGCGGGCGTGCTCACCGGGCTGCGGCCCGGCGGGTTCCTCGACAACGTCGTGCTCACCGCGACGCTGTTCCTGGTCGCCGTGCCGGTCTTCGTGACCGGCTACGTGCTGCAGTCGGTCCTCGGGCTGCGGCTGGGCCTGATCCCGCCGACCGTCCCGGCGGACCCGGGGTTCCTGGACCTCGTCGTGCCCGGCTACGTGCTCGGCAGCCTGTCGCTGGCCTACGTGGCCCGGCTGACCCGGACGTCGATCGCGGAGAACCTGCGGGCCGACTACGTCCGTACGGCGACCGCGAAGGGCCTGACCCGGCGACGTGTCGTCGGGGTCCACCTGACCCGCAACTCGGCGATCCCGGTGATCACCTTCCTCGGCGCGGACTTCGGCACGCTCATGGGCGGAGCGATCGTCACCGAGGGCATCTTCAACATCCGCGGGATCGGTGGGCTCATCTTCGGCTCCATCCAACGGCTCGACGGGGTGGTCGTCACCGGCGTCGTCGTCCTGCTGGTGATCGTCTACCTGCTCGCGAACCTCGTCGTGGACGTCACCTACGCGCTGCTCGACCCGAGGATCCGCCTTGACTGACCCCACCACTGCCACCACCGACTCGCCCGTCGCCGCCGCCGGTCGCGCCGAGGTGACGGCCCCTACCCGCAGCCTCAGCGGGGACGCCTGGCACGACCTGCGCCGTCGCCCGCTGTTTCTCGTCGCGGCGGGCCTCATCACGTTCCTGCTGGTCATGGCCGCGTTCCCGCAGCTGTTCACCTCGGTCGACCCCACCCTCGGGGACCTGTCCCGGGCCCGCGAGGACCCGTCGGCCCAGGCCTGGTTCGGCTACGACCACCTCGGCCGCGACGTCTACGCGCGCACCGTCTACGGCACCCGCGTCTCGATCGTCGTCGGGGTGCTGGCGACGACGGCGGTCGTGGGAGTCGGCGCCGTCATGGGCCTGGTCGCCGGGTTCGCCGGCGGCTGGGTCGACTCGCTGCTCGCCCGCGTCGCCGACGTCTTCTTCGGCGTGCCGTTCATCCTCGGCGCGATCGTCGTGCTCTCCACCTTCCGGGCGTCGGTCGGGCAGAGCGTGATCGGCATCAGCGGCCTGGTGATCGGCACGATCGGGCTGCTGTCCTGGCCGATCGTCATGCGGATCATGCGGTCCGCCGCGATCGCCGCCCGCAGCCAGGACTACGTCAAGGCCGCCCGCGCGCTCGGTGCGAGCCCGTGGCGGATCATCCGGCGGCACATGCTGCCCAACACCATCGCCCCGGTGATGGTGTACGCGACGATCGCGCTCGGTGCGTTCATCGGGGCCGAGGCCACGTTGTCGTTCCTCGGCGTCGGCCTGCGCGACCCCGTCGTCTCGTGGGGCGTGATGATCAGCGAGGCGCAGAGCTATCTGCGGACCTCGCCGCACCTGCTCCTGTTCCCCGGCGCGTTCCTCGTCGTCACCGTGCTGGCCTTCGTGCTGCTCGGCGACGCGGTGCGCGACGCGTTCGACCCGAAGGGCCGGTCATGACCCCGCTGCTCGAGGTGGAGGACCTGCACGTCGAGTTCGGCACCCGCGACGGCGTCGCCCGGGTGCTGAACGGCGTCGGCTACCAGGTGCACGCGGGGGAGACCCTCGCCGTCCTGGGGGAATCGGGGTCGGGGAAGTCGGTCACCGCGAACACGGTGATGGGCATCCTGCCTACCCCGCCCGCGACCGTCACCGCGGGCTCGGTCCGCTACCGCGGCGAGGAGCTGCTCACCGCGACCGAGGAACGGCGCCGTGAGCTGCGCGGCGAGAACGTCGCGATGATCTTCCAGGACGCGCTGTCGGCGTTGAACCCGGTGTTCACCGTCGGGTTCCAGATCGGGGAGCAGCTGCGGACGCGGCGTGGGATGAGCAAGCGCGACGCGCGGGCCCGCGCCGTCGAGCTGCTCGACCTCGTCGGGATCCCCGGGGCGGCGCAGCGGGTCACGAACTTCCCGCACGAGTTCTCCGGCGGGATGCGCCAGCGCGTCATGATCGCGATGTCGCTGGCGCTGGACCCGGACGTGCTCATCGCCGACGAGCCGACGACCGCGCTCGACGTCACCGTGCAGGCCCAGATCATGGACCTGCTCGCCGAGATCCAGCGCGAACGGGAGATGGGACTGGTCCTCATCACCCACGACCTCGGCGTCGTCGCGGAGGTCGCCGACCGGATCGCGGTGATGTACGCGGGCCGCATCGTCGAGCAGGGCGACGTGCACCAGCTCTTCGCGAACCCGGCCCACCCGTACACCGAGGCGCTGCTCGCGTCGATCCCGCGGCTCGACAGCAAGGGCACCGAGCTGCGCGCGATCACCGGGCTCCCGCCGACGCTCACCGCCATCCCCGACGGCTGCCCGTTCCACCCGCGCTGCCCGCGCGCGGTGGAGCGCTGCCTCGGCACCGACCCGCCGCTGATCCCGCTGCCCGGAGCGCGGGCGTCGGCGTGCCTGTTCGCGGAGGACCTCGTATGAGCGAGCCCGTTCTCGAGGTCGACGACCTCGTCAAGCACTTCCCGGTGAAGGTCGGCGCGGTCGTCAAGCGCACCGTCGGCCACGTGCGCGCCGTCGACGGCGTCTCGTTCGCGCTGAACAAGGGCGAGACGCTGGGCATCGTCGGCGAGTCCGGCTGCGGGAAGTCGACCCTGGCCCAGGTGCTGATGCGGCTGGAGCCGCCGACGTCGGGCTCGGTGCGCTTCCACGGCGAGGACATCTTCGCCCGTCGAGGAGCGGAGCTGCGGGCGCTGCGCCGGCAGATGCAGATCGTGCTGCAGGACCCGTACACCTCGCTGAACCCGAGGATGACGGTCGCCGACATCGTCGGGGAGCCGTTCGAGATCCACCCCGAGGTCGCGCCGAAGGGGGAGCGACGGGCGAAGGTGCAGGAGCTGCTCGACGTCGTCGGGCTCAACCCCGACTTCGTCAACCGCTACCCGCACCAGTTCTCCGGCGGGCAGCGGCAGCGTATCGGGATCGCCCGCGCGCTCGCGCTGCGCCCGGAGATCATCGTGTGCGACGAGCCGGTGTCCGCGCTCGACGTGTCCATCCAGGCGCAGGTGATGAACCTGCTCGGGAACCTGCAGCGCGAGTTCGGGTTGTCCTACATCTTCATCGCCCACGACCTGTCCGTCGTGCGGCACCTGTCGGACCGGGTCGGCGTGATGTACCTGGGCAAGATGGTGGAGCTCGGGACCGAGCAGGAGATCTACACCCGGGCGTCGCACCCGTACACCCAGGCGCTGCTCTCCGCGGTGCCGGTGCCCGACCCGTCGGTCCGGGAGGGACGCACGCGGATCCGGCTCACCGGTGACGTCCCGAGCCCGGTGGACCCGCCGAGCGGCTGCCGGTTCCGGACGCGCTGCTGGAAGGCCACCGACATCTGCGCGACCGAGGAGCCGCCCCTGGTGACGCGGCCGGGTGGGCACCATCCGAGCGCGTGCCACCACGCCAGCGAGGAGTACCTGCTGCCGACCTGAGACGCCGGACGGAGCGGCACTCGGCCCGGCGGACGGCCCGAGGTCCGCCCGGCCGCTCCTCAGACCCGCGCGCCGTACCGGCGGGCGTCGTCGCGGGACAGGGTCCGCCCCGCCCCGCACACGGGACACCGCATCTCGTAGCGGCTGCGCAGCGGCAGCACCGGCACGAAGAACAGCGTGAACCGGGTCCTGCGGTGCACCGCGGGCTGCGGACCTGCGTGACCGCAGGTCCCGCAGCCCAGCGCGACCAGGCCCAGCGGGCGCTCCTTGCGGGACAGCCCGAAGATGACCAGCACACCCCCAGGTTAGAGGTGTGCCACCTCCCGCAGCGCGGCGAGCGCCCCGGCCTCGACGAGGTCGGCGTTGATCGCGGCCCCCGCGAACGCCCCCGCGGCCGCCGCGGCCCCCACCTGCGCGCTCAGGTCGGTGATGTTGCCCGCGACCCACACGCCCTCGACCGTGCTGCGGCCCGTCGCGTCGGCGACGAGGTGCTGCCCCATCCCGCTCGGGTGCTCGGCTGGGACCAGGCCCAGCTCGGCGAGGAAGCCGGCGCGGGCCTCCATCCGGGGCGCCACCGCGACGACCTCGCGCGCCAGCACGCCGGTCGGCGTGACCAGCCCGGTGATGGCGCCGCCGGACCGCACGACCTCGCTCACCGGCCCGTCGACGACGGCGATGCCGAGCGCGGCGAAGCGTTCCCGCTGCTCCGCGGTCGGCCCCGTCGAGTGCGACACGTAGACCACGTCCGCACTGAGCTGCCGGAACAGCAGCGCCTGGTGCGCGGAGCCGGGGGCGGTCCCGAGCACCGCGATCGGGCGGTCGCGCACCTCGTAGCCGTGGCAGTAGGGACAGTGGACGACGTCGGCGCCCCACCCCTGCGCGAGTCCCGGCACGTCGGGCAGCACGTCGACCAGCCCGGTCGTGACGAGCAGCCGCCGGGCGTCGAGGGTGGTGCCGTCGGCGAGGGTCACGGTGAAGCCGTCGCCGGTGCGGCGGGCGCCGACGACCTCACCGTCGACGAGCGTGCCGCCGTAGCGGCGGACCTCCTCACGGCCGGTCGCGAGCAGCTCGGCCGGGGCGACGCCGTCGCGGGCGAACAGGCCGTGCGCGGCGGCGGCCGGGGCGTTGCGGGGCGAGCCGGAGTCGACGACGACCACCGACCGCAGGGAGCGGGCGAGCATCATGGCCCCGTTGAGTCCGGCCGGGCCGCCGCCGATCACGACGACGTCGTGGCGCTGTGCTGTGTCCATGTCCCCAGCCTGACGAGCAGCCGCACGCAACGGCAAGTTTCCTTGCTGAAACGGCAAACGTGCAGAATGGGTGCATGTCCCTGTACGTGCACCACGCCGGCGACCCCGCCGGGCCGCCGGTCCTCGCGGTCCATGGCGTGACCGGCCACGGTCTGCGCTGGCGGCCGCTGTTCGCGGCGCTGCCCCGGCTGCGCTGGATCGCCGTCGACGTCCGCGGGCACGGGCGGTCGCCGTGGGCGCCGCCGTGGAACCTGGAACGCCACGTCGCCGACCTGGTGGAGGTGCTGGACGCCGAGGGGGTCGGGCGCGCCGCCGTCGTCGGGCACTCCTTCGGCGGCGCCGTCGCCACGCACCTCGCGCGCACCGTTCCCGACCGCGTCGACCGGCTCGCGCTGCTCGACCCCGCACTCGGGCTGGACCCGCAGGACATGCTCGACGCGTCCGAGGACACCCGCGCCGACGTCACGTTCCCGACCCGCGACGCCGCCCGCGCGGCCAAGGCCGAGAGCTGGGCCGACGTCCCCGGCGTGCTCGTCGACGCCGAGGTGGACGAGCACCTCGAACAGCGCGACGGCGCCTGGCGCTGGCGCCTGAGCCAGGCGTCCCTGGTGGCCGCGTGGGCGGAGATGGCGCGCCCGGCGGTCGTCCCACCGGCGGGTCTGCCGACGCTGGTCGTCCCCGCCGGCCGGGCCGACTACGTCTCCGACGACTGGCTCGCCGCCTGCCGCGACGCGCTCGGGGCGGACCTGACCGTCGCCCCCGTCGACGCGGGCCACATGGTCTACCTGGAACGCCCGGCCGAGGTGGCGGCGCTGCTGCGGGAGTTCCTCGGGTGAGCGACCGCGACGACGGGCACCTGCGCGAGCTCGTCCGGCTCCGCCGGGTCCGGGACCGGATCGACCGCGAGTACGCGCGTCCGCTCGACGTCGCCGAGCTCGCCCGCGCCGAGCACGTGTCGGCCGGGCACCTGTCGCGGGCGTTCCGCAGGGCCTACGGCGAGTCGCCCTACAGCTACCTCATGACCCGGCGGATCGAACGTGCCATGGCGCTGCTGCGACGCGGCGACCTCACCGTCACCGAGGTCTGCTTCGCCGTCGGCTGCTCCTCGCTCGGCACGTTCAGCACCCGCTTCAGCGAGCTCGTCGGGATGCCGCCGTCGGCGTACAAGCGCGCCGCCCGGGACGGCACACAGGGGCTCCCGGCGTGCGTCGCCAAACAGGTCACCCGACCGGTCAGGAATCGAGAAGCACCGGGACCCGCGACCTCCCTAGCGTGAGCGTCATGACCGGACCCGCCATCACCATCCACGCCGGATTCCTCCCGCACACCGACCCCGAGGCATCCCTCGCCTTCTACCGCGACGGCCTGGGCTTCGAGGTCCGCCTCGACGTCGGCCAGGGCACCATGCGCTGGCTCACCGTCGGCCCGCCCGACCAGCCCGACGTCTCGATCGTCCTCGCCCCGCCCGCGGTGGACCCCGGCGTCACCGACGACGAGCGCCGCACCATCACCGAGATGATGGCCAAGGGCACCTACACCGCCGTGCTGCTCGCCAGTAACGACCTCGACGCCGCGTTCGACAGGCTCCAGGCGAGCGGGGCCGAGGTCGTCCAGGAACCGGTCGACCAGCCGTACGGGGTGCGCGACTGTGCCTTCCGCGACCCCGCGGGCACGATGGTCCGCATCCAGCAGCGGCCCTGAGACGGGCCGGACGGGGGATCCACCATGCACGCAGCCGACAGCCACGACCTCATCCGCGTGCACGGTGCGCGCGAGAACAACCTGCGCGACATCTCCGTCGAGCTGCCCAAGCGGCGGCTCACGGTGTTCACCGGGGTGTCCGGCTCGGGCAAGAGCTCCCTGGTGTTCTCGACGATCGCCGCCGAGTCCCAGCGGATGATCAACGAGACCTACAGCGCGTTCGTCCAGGGCTTCATGCCGAACCTCGGCCGCCCCGACGTCGACGTCCTCGACGGCCTCACCACCGCGATCATCGTCGACCAGGAGCGCATGGGCGGGGACGTGCGCTCCACCGTCGGCACCGCCACCGACGTCGGGGCGCTGCTGCGGATCCTGTTCAGCCGGCTCGGGAAGCCCTACGCCGGCCCGGCGAAGGCGTTCTCGTTCAACGTCGCGACGATCAGCGGCTCCGGCGCGGTGACCGTCCGCAAGAACGGCCAGCAGGTCAAGGAGCGCCGCGAGTTCGAGATCGTCGGCGGTGCCTGCCCGCGGTGCGAGGGCCGCGGCTCGGTGTCCGACGTCGACCTCACGGCCCTGTACGACGAGTCGAAGTCGATCGTCGAGGGCGCCCTGACGATCCCGAACTACTCCGTCGACGGCTGGTACGGCCGGATCTTCGCCAACTCCGGCTTCTTCCCCGGCGACAAGCCGATCAGCAGCTTCACGAAGCCCCAGCTGAACGCACTGCTCTACAAGGAGCCCACCCGGATCAAGGTCGACGGCATCAACGTCACCTTCGAGGGGCTGATCCCGCGGATCCAGAAGTCGTTCCTGGCCAAGGAGCGGGAGGCGATGCAGCCGCACATCCGGGCGTTCGTCGACCGGGCCATCGTGTTCCAGCGCTGCCCGGACTGCGACGGGACGCGGCTGTCCGAGCTCGCCCGCTCCTCGACGATCCGGGGCATCTCCATCGCCGACGCCTGCGCGATGCAGATCTCCGACCTCGCCGACTGGGTCCGGCAGCTCGACGAGCCCTCGGTCGCGCCCTTGCTCGGCTCGCTGCGCCACACACTCGACTCGTTCGTCGAGATCGGGCTCGGCTACCTGTCCCTGGACCGGCCGTCCGGGTCGCTGTCCGGCGGCGAGGCCCAGCGCACCAAGATGATCAAGCACTTGGGGTCGTCGCTGACCGACGTCACCTACGTCTTCGACGAGCCGACCATCGGCCTGCACCCGCACGACATCGCCCGCATGAACGACCTGCTGCTGCGCCTGCGCGACAAGGGCAACACCGTGCTCGTCGTCGAGCACAAGCCGGAGACGATCGCGATCGCCGACCACGTCGTCGACCTGGGGCCGCGGGCGGGCGCCGACGGCGGGCACGTCGTCTACACCGGCGACCTCGACGGGCTGCGGGGGTCGGGCACGCTGACCGGCCGGCACCTGGAGTACCGGGCGTCGCTCAAGCCGTCGGTGCGGACCCCGAGCGGGTACCTGGAGATCCGCGGGGCGGACCGGCACAACCTGCGCGGAGTCGACGTCGACGTCCCGCTCGGGGTGCTCACCGTCGTCACCGGGGTGGCCGGGTCGGGCAAGAGCTCGCTGATCCACGGCTCGATCGCCGGGCGCGACGGCGTGGTCGTCGTCGACCAGGGGGCGATCAAGGGGTCGCGGCGCAGCAACCCCGCCACCTACACCGGGCTGCTCGAACCGATCCGCAAGGCCTTCGCCAAGGCCAACGGCGTCAAGCCGGCCCTGTTCAGCGCCAACAGCGAGGGCGCCTGCCCGAACTGCAACGGCGCCGGCGTCGTCTACACCGACCTGGCGATGATGGCCGGCGTCGCCACCACCTGCGACGTCTGCGACGGCCGCCGCTTCGATGCCTCGGTGCTCGGCTACACCTTCGGCGGACGCGACATCAGCGAGGTCCTCGCCATGCCGGTGGCCGAGGCGGAGAAGTTCCTCGGGGCGGGCGAGGCCCGCACCCCGGCCGCGCACAGGATCCTGGAGCGCCTCGCCGACGTCGGGCTCGGCTACCTCACCCTGGGCCAGCCGCTGACCACCCTGTCCGGCGGCGAGCGCCAGCGGCTCAAGCTGGCGGTGCACCTGGGGGAGTCCGGCGGGACGTTCGTCCTCGACGAGCCGACGACCGGGCTGCATCTGGCCGACGTCGAGCAGCTCCTCGCGCTGCTCGACCGGATCGTCGACGGCGGCCGCTCGGTGATCGTCATCGAGCACCACCAGGCCGTGATGGCCCACGCGGACCGGATCATCGACCTGGGCCCCGGTGCCGGGCACGACGGCGGCGCGGTCGCCTTCGAGGGGACGCCCGCCGAGCTCGTCGCGGACCGGTCGACGCTGACGGGAGAGCACCTGGCGGCCTATGTCGGCGCCTGAGGACGACCCACGGCACGAGGTCGCGGTGCTGGTCCGCCCCGGGGTGCGGCCGATGGAGCTCGGCCTGGTGCACCAGATCCTCGGCGGTGCCCGGTCGGCCGACGGGGAGCCGCTCTACCGGGTGCGCACCTGCGCTCTGCACCCCGGGACGGTGCCGACCGACGCGGACTTCCGCGTCGTGGTCGAGCACGGGCCGGAGCTGCTGGCCCGAGCCGCCACCGTGGTCGTGCTCGCGACGCAGGACGACCACGAGCCGTCGGTCGTCGCCGACCCCGGTCTCGGCACGGCCCTGGCGTCGCTGCGTCCCGGCACCCGGCTGGCGTCGATCTGCACGGCCGCGTTCCCGCTGGCGGAGGCCGGGCTGCTCGACGGTCGTCGCGCCACCACGCACTGGCTGTCCGCGGAGGCGTTCCGATGCCGGTTCCCGCGGGTCGACCTGGACCCCGCGGTGCTCTACGTCGACGAGGGCGAGGTGCTCACCGCGGCTGGCGAGGCGTCGGGCATCGACCTGTGCCTCTACCTGGTCCGGCGCGATTTCGGCGCCGCCGTCGCCAACGACGTCGCCCGCCGGACCGTGGTCCCGCCCTACCGGGAGGGCGGCCAGGCGCAGTACATCGCCCGGCCGGTCGCGGACGACGGACCCGGCACCGGCACCGCCGCGGCCCGCGAGCGGATGCTCGCCGACCTCGCCCGGCCCTGGACGCTGGCCGAGCTGGCCGCATCGCTGCACGTCGGCGTGCGGACACTGACCCGCCGGTTCCGGGAGGAGACCGGGCAGAGCCCGCTCGGGTGGCTGCTGCGCCGGCGCGTTGAGCGGGCCCGGGAGCTGCTCGAGACCACCGACCTCCCGGTCGGCCGGATCGCCGACGAGGTCGGGTTCGGCACGGCGACGGCGCTGCGCCGCCACGTGTGCCGCGAGCTCGGCGTGCCCCCACTGCACTACCGGCGTACCTTCCGCGGCGGCTGAGCCCGCCGGACGAGCAGGGGAGCGGCGAGCAGCGCCGCGGCGACGACCGCGGCGACCAGCGGCACCGCGCCGGGCCCCAGGGCGGCCGCCGCGACGAGCGGCCCGCCGAGGAGCGCGACGGCGACCGCGGCGGCCCGCACCGCGACCGTCCGCGGCGGCACGGTCAGCGCGAGCGGCCCCACGAGCCGGGCCGCCCCGACCGCGACGGCGACGGCCACCGCACCGACGACCAGCGCGGCGGTCGGCGGGACGTTCACGACGACGAGCAGCGCGCCGACCGCGACGACGACGGCGGCACAGGGGAAGGTCGGAGAGGACATGCCCCGATGCTCGGCCGGGTCCGGCCGGAGCGGGAGTGGCCCGCGGGCCACCTCGCGAACGGATCGGGCCATCCGGGGTCAGCCCCCGGTGCGTGCCCCGTTCCCCAACGCGTCCCGGATCTCGCGCAGCACCGCGGTCTGCTCCTGCACCGCGGAGATCAGCACCGCGAGCTGGTCGTCGCCGTGGCGCATCTCCTGGTACAGCGCGCTCACCGCGTAGGCGGTGGCGGCGGTGTGGCCGTCGGTCGCCTGGGGGTAGTCCTGCGCCTTGTCGGCCGCCTCGAGGAGGTCGAGCGCGTGCTCGATGACGTGCTGCCCGCTCTCGCGGTGGCTGTGCGGTTCCGGCATGTCCGAATCGTACTCATTCCGGGTGACGCGGCCCGGCGACTTCGGTCGCGCTGCGCACGACCTTCGGCGGGTGCGCCACCGTCGCGCCGCCCGGCAGTCTGACGGTCGATCCCGGGGGGTCGGGAGACGGGAGGGGACCGGTGGCCGTCCCGTTCGAGCGGAGACCTGCTGGACGGCGCCGGTCCGCCCCCTATGGTCGACGTGTGCCGGTCCGCCCCGCCGTGATCTCCGCCGTGCTGGTGGTCGCGGTGTTCACCGCCGGGCTCACCGTCGCCGAGACGCAGGCCACCGCCGGGGTGCTGCAGTGGACGCTGCTCGTCGTCGGGCTCGCGATGATCGGCTCGATCGCGGTGCGCTACCGGTCGCCGCGGGTGTTCGCGGTGCTGGCCGTACTCGGCCCGCTCGTCTCGCCCGTCGCCACCTACCTGCCGCTGGTCGGGGTGTTCGTGATCGCGACCCGGCGCCGCGCGGTCGAGACGCTGCCGGTGCTGGCCCTGGCGGTCGGGACCGCCGCGGTCACGCTGTACCGCAACGTCCCCGACGGGCCGACGGTGCTCGTGCTGCTCGGCGGGGCCGTCGCGTTCCAGGCCATCTCGGTGACCGCGGGCCTGCTGACCGGGATCCGCCGCGCGATGGTCGACGACCTGCGCGAGCGGCTCGCCCGCGCCGAGGCCGAGCGCGCGGTGCGCGAGGAGCAGGCCCGCGCCGACGAGCGGCGGAGGATCGCCGGGGAGATGCACGACCGGCTCGGACACCGGCTGTCGTTGCTGTCGGTGCACGCCGGGGCGCTCGCGCTGCGCGGGGACCTGCCCGCCCGCACCGTCCGCGAGACCGCGCGGGTGCTGCGCGAGACCACCCACCGCGCGATGGAGGACCTGCGCACGATCGTCCAGGTGCTGCACGAGCCCACCGGCGACGTACCCGACGAGGTCGACGACCTCGGTGCGGTCGAGGAGCTCGTCGCCGAGGCCCGCGCCGTCGGCGCGGACGTCCGCCTCCGGTCGACGGCGCTGTTGACGGTGTCCCCGCCGGGGCGCCCGCTGGCCGGCGTCGTGCACCGGGTGGTGCGCGAGGGCCTGACCAACGCCGCCCGGCACGCACCCGGGGCCCGGGTCGAGGTCGCCCTCGACGGGCGGCCCGGCCGGGACCTCACCGTCACCGTCACCTCCGGGCCGTCCGCGGCCGGTCCGACTCCCGAGGGTGCCGGGACCGGCCTGGTCGGGCTGCGCGAGCGCGTCGAGACCCTCGCCGGCGGGACGCTGACCCACGGCCCGACGCCGTCGGGGCACCTGCTGCGCGCGGTGCTGCCGTGGCGGGAGGAGACGGGATGACCGCGACCGCGATCCGGGTGCTGCTCGTCGACGACGACCCGCTCGTCCGCTCCGGGCTGCGGGTGATGCTCGACGGGCACGCGCTGCCCGGCGACGGCACCGGACCGGTACGGCGCATCCAGGTGGTCGGCGACGCCGGTGACGGTGACGAGGTGCCCGCCGCCGTCGCCGCGGGTCGGCCGCACGTGGTGCTGATGGACCTGAGGATGCGCCGCGTCGACGGCGTCGCCGCGACCCGGGAGGTGACCTCGCGGCCCGACGCCCCGACCGTCGTCGTGCTGACCACGTTCGACGCCGACGAGCACGTCGTGCGGGCGCTGCGCGCCGGGGCGAGCGGGTTCCTGCTCAAGGACGCCGCGCCCGAGGGGATCGTGGAGGCCGTCCGTGCCGCCGCCGACGGCGACGCCGTGCTGTCCCCGGCGATCACCCGGCGGCTGATCGGCATCGTCCGCGGCGACGGCGCCGGGCCGGTCGACCGCAGGCGCGCCGCCCGGGCCCGGCTCGACCGGCTCGCCGACCGCGAGCGCGACGTCGCCGAGGCCGTCGCCCGCGGCGGCTCCAACGCCGACATCGCCGCCGAGCTGCACATGTCGGTGGCGACGGTGAAGTCCTACGTGTCCCGGCTGCTGCGCGAGCTGGGCCTGGACAACCGGGTGCAGATCGCACTGCTCGTCCGCGACGCGACGGACTGACCCGCCCGGGCGGACTAGCGTGGCCGGTGTGACGACGAGCGAGACGGTCGCCGCGGCGATGGCGGACGCGGCCGCGGCCTGGCTGGACACCCTGGACGACGACCGGCTCGCGACCGCCCGCGGCGACGGCCCGTCCGGCGACTCCCGGTCCGACGCCGAGCGTCGTCGCTGGTTCTACACCCCCACCGACCACGGCGGGCTGACGCTGCACGCGCAGACCCCGGTCCAGCAGCAGCGCGCGATGCGGCTGGTCGCGTCCGGTCTGTCCGAGGCCGGCTACGCCACCGTGGCGACGGTCATGGGGCTGGAGAACGTCCTGGACCGGGCGCAGGACTGGCCCACCCGGCCGCACCGGGAGCGGTTCCGGGACCCGGCGCTCTACCACCTGCGGGTCTTCGGTGACCCGGGCGCGCCCACCTGGGGCTGGCGCTTCGGCGGGCACCACGTGTCGGTGAACGCACTCGTCGTCGACGGGCGGGTGGCCGCGGCCACGCCCTGCTTCCTCGGCGCGAACCCGGCGACGACGCCGCTGCTCGGCGGGGGTGTCGCGCGCCCGCTCGGGCCGACCGAGGACCTGGCCCGGGAGATCGTCCGCGGGCTCCCGCCCGAGCTCGCCGGGGTCGCGGTCCTGTCCGCCGGGGCGCCGCCGGACCTGGTGACGGCGAACCGGCCGCTGGTCGCGCCGGGCGACCGGCCGCTGCCGACCTCGGCGATCCGGCGGGAGAGCCCGCCCGGGCCGGTGGACCCGGTCGAGGGCACCGAGGCCGTCGCGCTCACCGGCGCGCCGCGCGGTGTCCCGGCGAGCGCGCTCGAGGACCGTGGCCGCGACCTGCTGCGCCGCCTGCTCTCGGCCTACCTGGACCGGGCACCGGCCGGGGTCTCACCCGCGGCCCGGTACGACGACGACGCCGCCCTCGACGAGGTGCACCTGGCCTGGGCAGGGTCGCTGGAGGCGGGGGAGCCGCACTACCACCGGCTGCAGGGGCCGCGGCTGCTGCTGGAGTGGGACAACACCCAGGACGGCGCGGACCACGCCCACTCGGTGTGGCGCGACCCGGAGAACGACTTCGGCGTGGACCTGCTCGACGACCACCACCGGGCCTTCGCCCACCGGTGAGTCCCCTCACGACGACCTGCGCCGCGGGGGATCCGGCGGCGAGGATCGGGGCATGTACCCGCCCCCGCCCGAGCTCGCCGCGCACGCCAACGTCACCGCTGCGGCCTACGACGAGGCCGCCGCCGACCCGGAGGCGTTCTGGTGCGCGCAGGCCCGGCGCCTGGAGTGGGACCGCGCCCCCGCGCAGGGCTACGACGGCAGCCGCTGGCCCGAGGTCACCTGGTTCGCCGACGGCACGCTGAACGTCGCGCGCAACTGCGTCGACCGGCACGTCGAGGCCGGTGCCGGGGAGAAGGTCGCCCTGCACTGGGAGGGCGAGCCGGGGGACCGGCGCACCGTCACCTACGCCGACCTGCAGCGCGAGGTCGCCCGCTGCGCGCATGCGCTCACCGCGCTCGGGGTGGGGCGCGGCGACGTCGTCGTCGTGTACCTGCCGGTGCTGGTCGAGACCGTCGTCGTGATGCTCGCCTGCGCCCGGATCGGGGCGGTCCACTCGCTGGTCTTCGGCGGGTTCTCCGCCTCGGCACTGCGGTTCCGGCTCACCGACGGGTCGGCGAAGCTGCTCGTCACCACCGACGGCCAGTACCGGCGCGGGAAGGCCGTCCCGGTCAAGGTCAACGCCGACGAGGCCGCGTCCGGGGTGGACTCGCTGGAGCACGTGCTGGTCATCCGGCGGACCGGCTCGGAGGTCGACTGGACCCCCGGCCGCGACGTGTGGTGGCACGACGTCGTCGACACCGCACCCGAGGTCCACGAGGCGCAGGCGCACCCCGCCGAGAGCCCGCTCATGCTCGTCTACACCTCCGGCACCACCGGGACCCCCAAGGGTCTGCTGCACACCATGGGCGGCTACCTCACCCAGGCGTCGTGGACGGCGTGGGCCTGTTTCGACCACAAGCCCGACGACGTCTACTGGTGCACCGCCGACCTCGCCTGGGTCACCGCGCACACCTACGAGGTCTACGGCCCGCTGTCCAACGGCGTCACGCAGGTGATCTACGAGGGCACCCCGGACACCCCCGAGCCCGGCCGGCACTTCGAGATCATCGCGCGGTACGGCGTCACCGTGTACTACACCGCGCCCACCCTGGTCCGGACGTACATGAAGTGGGGCCCGCAGGTGCCCGCGGCACACGACCTGTCGTCGCTGCGGCTGCTCGGCACGGTCGGCGAGGCGATCAACCCCGAGGCGTGGCGCTGGTTCCACACCGAGATCGGCGGCGGCCGCTGCCCGATCGTCGACACCTGGTGGCAGTCCGAGACCGGCGCGGCGATCTGCGCGCCGCTGCCCGGGGTGACGTCGCTGGTCCCGGGCTCGGCGACCCGGCCGCTACCGGGGCTCTCGGTGCGGGTGGTCGACCGCGACGGGCGGACCTGCGACCCCGGCGAGGGCGGCATCCTGGTGATCGACCGGCCGTGGCCGTCGATGGCACGGACCGTGTGGGGCGACCCGGAGCGGTTCCGCGCGTCGTACTTCGCCGACTACGCCGAGCAGGGCTGGTACAAGGCGGGCGACGGCGCCGTCGTCGACGAGCACGGGTACGTGACGCTGCAGGGCCGGATCGACGACGTCATGAACGTGTCCGGGCACCGGCTCGGCTCGATCGAGCTGGAGTCGGCGCTGGTGTCGCACCCGCGGGTCGCCGAGGCGGGCGTGGTCGGGGCACCGGACGCGACGACCGGGCAGGCCGTCGTCGCGTTCGTGACGGTCACCGACGGCCCGACCGAGGGCCTCGCCGACCAGCTGCGGGCACACGTGGCGCGCGAGATGGGGCCGGTCGCCCGGCCCCGTGAGGTCGTGCTCGTCGCGGAGCTGCCGAAGACCCGCTCGGGCAAGATCATGCGACGGCTGCTGCTCGACGTGACCGCCGGGCGGGAGCCCGGCGACACGACGTCGCTGGTGGACCCGGCCGCCTTCGCGGAGCTGGCGGCCGGGTACCGGCAGGGCTGAGCTCAGGCGATGCGGCGCAGCTTCTGGATCACGAGCTCGCCGTCGAGCAGGTCGCCCATGATCCCGACGAAGTGCACCAGGTGCGGGGTCTGCAGGTGCGCGTCGAGCTTCGCCTCGGACTCCCAGTTCTCGTAGAAGAAGAACACCGCGGGGTCGTCCCAGCCCTGGTGGAGGTCGTAGTTGACGTAGCCGTCCTCCTTCGACGTCGGCTCGATCAGCTTCTCGAGCTCCGCCTTCAGCTCCTCCTCCTTGCCCGGCTTCGCCCGCATCCGGGCGATCACGGTGAGCAGGTCGCGGTTGTCGTCGGTGGGAGTGGGCATCGTTGCCTCCGGCTCGATTGGTTGTGCACAACGAGTATGGCGCATCTCGCCCGGTGGAGTCTGCCCGCAGTCGCTACCGTCGGCAGAATGATCGGTGCGGCGGACACCCGGGAGACGGCGGACGCGATGGCCGGGGCCGCGTCGGCCTGGCTGGACACCCTCGACCCGGCGCAGCGGGAGGTCGCCGTCGGGCACGCCCCGACCGGTGACGGCGACGCCGACGCCGAGCGCCGCCGCTGGTTCTACACCCCCACCGACCACGGTGGGCTCACCTTCCACGACCAGCTCCCGCCGCAGCAGCGCGCGGCCATGAAGCTGGTCGCGTCCGGGCTGTCGCGGGCCGCCTACGTCACCGTCGCGACCGTGATGGGGCTGGAGAACGTCCTCGACCACACCGAGGGCTTCGTGACGCTGTTCGACCGGACCCGCGGCCGGGACCCGCAGATGTACCACCTGCGCGTCTTCGGTGAGCCGGGGAACACCGGCACCTGGGGCTGGCGCTTCGGCGGGCACCACGTGTCGGTCAACATCCTCGTCGTCGACGGCGTCGTGGTCGCCTCGACCCCGTGCTTCCTGGGCGCCGACCCTGCCACCTCCGAGCTGCTCGGCGACGCCGTGCTCCGCCCGCTCGGCCGGGTCGAGGACCTCGCCCGCGACCTCGTCCGCTCGCTGCCCACCGAGCTGCGCGACCGCGCGGTGCTGCTGGACAAGGCCCCGCCGGACCTCGTCGCCGCGAACCGCACCGAGCCGCAGGAGGGCGACAACTGGATCCCGCTGGCCGGGATCTGGCGCACCGAGTCCTTCGCCGACCCCGAGCAGCAGTGCAAGCTCGACGACATGAGCGAGGCCATCGAGGAGCGGGCCGCGTTCACCGACGCGCAGAAGGAGACCGTCGCGCTGTCGCGCACCCCGGCCGGCGTGCCGGCGTCCGACCTGGACGCCGGGGGCCGCGAGATGCTGCGCGCGTTGCTGGGCACCTACCTGAAGCGGGTCGCCGAGCCGCTGCAGCCGATCTCCCGCTACGACGACGACACCGAGCTCGACGCCGTGCACCTCGCCTGGGCGGGGCCGCTGGAGGACGGCGCCCCGAACTACTACCGGGTGCAGGGCCCGCGACTGCTCATCGAGTGGGACAACACCCAGCGCGACGCCAACCACGCCCACTCGGTGTGGCGCGACCCGTCGACGGACTTCGGCCTGGACGTGCTCGGCGCGCACCGGGCAGCCCACCACCTCGGCTGATCCGGCCGCCGCGTCACCGCAGGCCCGGCTCGAACGGGAGCCGCCACGGCTGCGGGGCGTCGAGCACCCGCAGCGCCACCGGATCGGAGCCGTCCGTGCCGACGTCGACCGCGACCACCCGGTCGTCGCCCGGCGAGGTGCGCCCGGGGGAGCGGAACGACACGTAGGCGCGGACCCGGTCGGTCGAGCCCGGCAGGTACTGGCGGAACGCGTGCAGCGCCGGGGTGTCGGCGGCCGGGACGCCCGTCGCCCGGAGATGCGCGGCGGCCGCCCGTTCGGCGGCCGCCCGGTAGCCGGTCTCCCCGGCCGGGCCGAAGCCGAGCGTCGCGCCCTCGTGCACGCCGTGCCGGGTCGCGCGCACCGTCGTGCGGTGCCGTACCCGCGCGGACGCCGCCTCCGCCGCCTCGCGCAGGACCAGTGCCCGCGGCCGGTCGGGACCGGGCGGCCCGGGCCGGACGGCGTCGGCCGGGTCGAGCACCCGCACCGACAACGTGACCGGCCCGTCCGGGTCGATCCCCGCCAGGCCGGTGCGCGCCCGGGCGGCCTCGACCGCGCACCGGTCCAGCAGGGCGAGCAGTGCCGCGCCACCGTCGGTGGCCGTCGACGGTCCGGCGACGACGGTCAGCTCGGCGACCAGCCCGGCCGCGTCGTCGATGCCCGGTCCCGTCCCGCCGGGGCGGTCGATCCGCCGCAGCTCGCGGATCCCCGCCACGTCGACGCCGCACCCGTCGAGCGCCGTGGTCAGGCTGCGCAGCTCCGCCGCCTCGGCCCGGGCCCGCGCCACCGCGGGCCCGACGGAGAGCGCGCACCGCGACCCGGGTGGACAGGCGCCACCGGGGCCGGTCGCGAAGGACGCGACCGCGTCGGGATCGCCGACGACCGCGGCCGTGACCTCGTACCCACCGGCGGCACCGAGCCCCCGTACCGACAGCACGCGCAGCGCTCCCGGTGCCTCGCGCTCTGCCGCCTGCCGGGCGAGCTCGCGCACGCGGTCGTGGCGGGCCGGGCCGTACCACCACGCGAGGCCCACCGCCCCGACCAGCAACGCCGCCACCACCACGACCACGAGCACCGTCCTCGACACGGGGGGATCGTGCCCCGGCGACCGGGGCGCCGGCACCGTCGAACTACGTGTCCGGTCAGTCCCGGTAGGCGGGCGCCCGGCTCGGGCCCTCGCGGTGGTCGCGCTCCAGCAGCGGCCGCCAGCGCGGCGCGACCAGGGTGGACAGCACCACCACGCTGGTGGAGCGGGCCACCAGCGGTGAGCGGCCGAGCGCGAGCAGGGTGTCCTGCAGGTCCTCGTGCGACGACGCCGCCAGCCGGCACATCACGTCCGACGAGCCGGTCGTCGCGTACGCCTCGGTGACCGCGGGCAGCGCGGCGAGCTCGGCGGCGACGTCGCCCAGCTCGCCCTGCGCGATCTCCAGCGTCACGAACGCCTGCACGCCGTACCCGGCCGCCGGGAGGTCGACGTCCGGGCCGTACCCGGTGACGACCCCGGCACGCTCCAGCCGGTCCAGTCGCGCCTGCACCGTCCCGCGGGCGACCCGCAGGGTGCGCGAGAGCTCCAGCACCCCGGCCCGCGGCCGGTCGCGCAGCGCGGCGAGCAGGTCGACGTCGAGGGCGTCCAGGGACAGCACCCGGCGAGCCTAGCCGCGGCTCAGCCGGCCGGGACGGGCTCGCGACGGGCGAAGTCCGGGGCCCGCTCCGGCCGGAAGCCCACGCCCACCAGGTAGGCGGGCACGATCTGGGCGGCCGGGACCGCGCGCATCAGCCGCAGCAGCGGAGCCGGGGGGCCGTCGAGCCGTCCCGCCAGCGCCGGGCCGGCGATGTTCCGGTGCATGATCCGCTGCAGGCCCTGGACCAGCACCGTCGGGAGCAGTCTGCGGTTGCGGACCCGGCCGAGGTCCCGCTCGGTGAGGGTGCCCCGCTGCAGCGGGGCGGCGAGCAGGGTCGCGGCGGCGACTGCGTCCTGGATCGCGAGGTTGATCCCGACGCCGCCGATGGGGGACATCGCGTGCGCGGCGTCGCCGATGCAGAGCAGGCCGTCGACGTGCCAGCGGCGCAGCCGGTTGAGCTTCACGTCGAGGTGCTTCACCTCGTCCATCGACGCGATCTCGTCGACCCGGTCGGCGTACTCCGGCATCAGGTCGGCGATGTCGGCGCGGAACGCCTCGACGCCCGCGGCGCGCAGCCGCGCGTCGGCGCCCTTGGGGGCGAGGTAGCCGATCTGGTAGTAGCCCTCGCGCGGGATCACCACCGCGAAGCGTCCCTTCCCGATCCGCGGGCGCAGGGTGGCCCGCTGCTCCTCGGGGCGCCGCGGCAGCCGGAACCACCAGGTGTCGAACGGGACGTCGTACTCGGTCACGGGCAGGCCGGACCCGGCCCGCAGGACCGAGTGCCTGCCGTCGCAGGCGACGGTGAGGTCGGCCCGGATCTCGCCGGTGGTCTCCTCGCCGGGCGCGGTCGTCGTCGCGTACCGGACGCCGACGACCCGACCGTTCTCCCGGACCGGCGACGTGGCCCGGGTGTCGAGCCGCAGGTGGAAGGCGGGCTCGTCGGCGGCGACCTCGGCCAGCAGGTTCAGCAGGTCCCACTGCGGGACGAGTGCGACGTAGGGATGACGCACCCCGACCCGGCGCAGCAGGGACATGTTCCCGATCCGCTGCGCACCGCCCCGCTCGTCGGGGATCACGACCTCGTCGACCCGGCTCTGCGGCAGCGCGGCGAACCGCTCGCCGAGCCCCAGGTCGTCGAGCAGGTCCAGGGTGGTGGGGTGCACGGTGTCCCCGCGGAAGTCCCGCAGGAAGTCGCCGTGCTTCTCCAGCACGGTCACCTCGACCCCGGCCCGGGCCAGCAGCAGCCCCAGCATCATCCCGGCCGGGCCGCCACCGACCACGCAGCACGTCGTCCGCTCCGACATCACACCCACCTCATTTCAACTGATGTTGAATTACGACGAGTATGCGCCGCCGGGGACCGTCACGCAATCGGTGTGACCGGGTGTACCCGGCCGCCGGAGCGGACCCGCGCCGACTCCGGGGCCGGCAGCCGGTGGGAGGCGACATCGGCGTCGCGATCCGACACCGGTAGCACGACGACCTCGAGCGTCCGGTCGTGGTGGGTTCTCTCAGGAGTGCGCCGCAGCGCGGAAGGAGTGCAGGAGTGCGGGCCCGTCGGGTCCGTCCCACGCGACCTGGGTCAGCAGCAGCGAGATCACCCCGGTCGACGGGTCGGAGCGCCACCCGGTGCCCAGGCCGCCGTCCCAGCCGTAGCGGCCGCCGTCCTCGACGCCCAGGCCCAGGCCCCAGCCGCAGCCGTCGTCGAGGAACGGGGCGGCGCCGGCCCGCTGCGCGGCGCTCAGCCGGTCGGTGGTCAGCTCGGCGACGGCGCCGGGGGACAGGACCGGGCTGCCGCCCCCGCGCAGGGCCCGGGAGAACGCGAGCAGGTCGTCCAGGGTGGAGACCAGTCCGCCGCCCCCGGACGGGAACACCGGCGGGGCCGCCCACGCGCCGTCGACCGGGTCGGTCACCGTGAAGCCGCCGGGTGCGGCGGTCAGCAGCGGGACGAACCGGTCCCGGTCGGCGACGGGTACCGAGAAGCCGGTGTCGCGCATGCCGAGCGGGGTGAACACGCGCTCGGCCAGCACGGTCTGCAGGTCGGTCCCGCAGCGGCGGGCGAGCAGGACGCCGAGCAGGTCGCCGCTGGTCTGGTAGAGCCAGCGCGATCCCGGTTGCGCGACGAGCGGCACCGCGGCGAGCCGTGCGGTCCAGGTGTCGGGGTCGGGCAGCGGGTAGCTGCCGGGCGGCCCGTCGCTGCCGAGCCCGGCGGTGGCGCGCTGCACGGGCAGATCGGCGCCGGGCCGGGGGAGCATCCCGGTCCCGCAGCGGTAGGTCAGCAGGTCGTGGAGGGTGATCGGCCGGCGCGCGGGGACGGTGTCGTCGAGCTCGGCCGCCTCGTGGCGCAGCACCCGCGGCGCGGCCAGCTCCGGGAGCCACGCCGCGACCGGCCCGTCGAGGTCCAGCATCCCGTCCTCGACGAGTGCGAGCGCCGCGACCGCGACGACCGGCTTGGTGATCGAGGCGATCCGCACGACCGTGTCGCGGCGCAGCGGGTGTCCGGCGCCGTCGTCGCCGAGGACGTGCACCGTGGTGCCGTGCCGGGGGTCGTCGACGGCGGCGACCACCCCCGGGACGCGCCCGGCGTCGACGGCGTCGTGCAGGAGCGCGGCAGTGCGGTCCAGGGGGACGGGCACGGGGGCCTCCCGGGGTCGGTGGGTCTCACCCGTTCCGACCGCAGCGGCCCCGCGAACTCATCGCTTGATGCCGACCCCGCCGACGATGCAGCGCTGCACCGGGTCCTCGGTGCGCAGCTGCGGGCCGTCGGGCCACCACCGGTAGCAGGGGACGATGCCCGGGTCGACCAGCTCGAGCCCGGGGAACAGGCCGCTGATCTCGGCGTGCGTGCGGAACCGGCCGCTGCCCATCGGGCTGTGGACGAAGACCTGCTCCATCCGCCGGGCCAGCTCGCTGTCGGCGTTCTCCGGGTCGAAGAAGTGCGCGATCGCGACGACGCTGCCGGGGGCGAGCCGCTCGATGTAGCGCGCCATGATCGCCTGCGGGTCCACGGCGTCGTCGAAGTGGTGGATGGTGCCGATCTGGAACAGCGCGAGCGGCTGGTCCAGGTCGAGGAAGCCCTGGACCGTCGGGTCGGCCAGCACCGTCTCCGGCTCGCGGATGTCCGCGGCGGAGAAGCGGGTGAACTCGTTGTCCTCCAGCAGCGCCTGGCCGTGCGCGATGACGGTCGGGTCGTTGTCGACGTAGGCGACCCGGGCCTCGGGCTGCAGCCGCTGCACCACCTGGTGGGTGTTCTCCGCGGTCGGCAGGCCGGAGCCGCAGTCCAGGTACTGGGTGATGGAGGTCTGGGTGGCGACGAAGCGCGCCGCCCGGATCAGGAACGCCCGGTTGTCGATCGCGAGCATGTTGACCTCGGGGGCCACCTGCCGGACCCGTTCGATGGTCTCCCGGTCGACGTCGTAGTTGTCCTTCCCGCCGAGCGCGTAGTCGTAGACCCGGGCGATGCTGGCCTTGGTCGTGTCGATGTACGCGGGAGCGCGACCCTCGGTCGGCTGGGCCATCGGCGGAGTCCTCACTGCGTCGTCGGCGCCGTCGCGCCGGGTCGTCGGTCGGTGCCCGGACGGCGCCCCGTCGTGGTGCCGATCACCGGTGCGGCCACCGTAGCGGACCGGCCCGACGGGCACGCACCGTCACCGTCCGGAAGTGCCCCGTGATCGAGACCGCTGACGACCTGCAGAACCGTTGTGTAGGCTGGGTCACCCGATCGGCAGTCCCCGCAACCCGCAGGAGCCCGTCCCGGTGGTCCCCAGCCCGAACAGCCCCACCCCGCCCGGTGCCGACCGCGGCCCGACCGCGCGGCGCATCGTTCTCGGTTCCCACCTGCGCCGGCTGCGGGAGCGCGCGGGCATCTCCCGGGCCGATGCGGCGTACGCGATCCGCGGCTCGGACTCGAAGATGAGCAGGCTGGAGTCCGGCAAGGTCGGGTTCAAACAGCGCGACGTGGCCGACCTGCTGACGATGTACGGCGTCGCCGAGGGCCCCGAGCGCGAGCAGGTCCTGTCGATGGCCGAGGAGAGCAACTCCAGCGGCTGGTGGGCCCGGTACAACGATGTCGTCCCCGGCTGGTTCGAGGACTTCGTGGGTCTGGAGGCCTCGGCGTCGCGGATCTCGTCCTACGAGCTGCTGTTCGTCCCCGGCCTGCTGCAGACCGAGGACTACGCCCGCGCGGTCGTCAGCGGCGGCCACACCGATCTGCCGCCCGCCGAGCGGGCCGACGTCGAGAAGCGCCTGGAGGTGCGGCTGCGGCGCCAGCGCGTGCTGCACCGCAAGGACGCCCCGACCTTCTGGACCGTGCTCGACGAGGCCGTGCTGCACCGCCCGGTCGGCGGGGAGGCGGTCTTCCGCGCCCAGCTCGACCACCTGGTGGAGCTGTCGTCGCTGCCGAACGTCATCGTCCAGCTGCTGCCCTGGGACCTGTCCGGCTACGGGGCCGAGCACGCCTTCACCATGCTGCGCTTCGCCGAGCCCGAGCTGCCCGACCTGGTCTACCTCGAGGAGATGACCGGGTCCTCCTATCTGGACAAGCGGGCCGACGTCGAGCGCTACGGCCGGTCGATGGACCGGCTCACCGTCGACGCGCTCAGCCCGGAGCAGACCAAACAGGCCCTGAGCAAGCTGCGCGCCGAGCGCTGACCTGCACCGACGTCGCTCCCGGGCGACGAACGGCACCGGTGTCCCCGGCAGTGGGGGACACCGTCCGATGCCGACCGCCCACGGCCGGTGCGGCGCACTCGGGCGCGGCCGGGCGACCGCCGGGCGCGTCCGTCCTGTTTTGCACGACCGAACCGTTTGCCCCCTGCTAGCGTCGTCGCAACGGAGAATGCACGTGCAGATGAGGTGAGCATTCGCATGGAACAGATGCACCTGAGCGGCCCCGCGGCGATCGATTCGCTGGCGTGGCGCAAGAGCGTGCGCAGCGGCTACCAGGGCAACTGCGTCGAGCTCGCCGTCGTGGCCGGGGGGACCGTGGCCGTCCGCAACTCGCGGGACCCGCACGGCACCGTGCTCGCCTTCCCGGCGACCGAGATGGCCGCCTTCCTGGCCTCGATCAGGAACGGCGAGCTGGACGACCTGGCTTGAGCCGTCCCCGCTGACCTCCCGCGGGCGGCCGGCCCGACCCCGGCCGCCCGCGGTGAGCCGAAATTGATCTTCTCGGTGTAGGAAGGAACGGTGAGCCGTTCCGAGCAGGCCCCGTCCTACCGCGGCGCGAGCGCCCATTACCTGTCCCCGTCGCGACGGGACCCCGTCAAGGTCGGCTCCGAGGAGCCGGTCACCCGGCGGGTCATCGCGGGTGCGCTGGCCGCGCTGCACCTGCGGCCCGGATCCCCGGTCGCCGTGCTCGACGTCGGGTCCGGCACCGCCGACGGGTTCGCCCTCCTCACCCGCCCGGCACCGGACGCCGCGCCGATCGTCGCGGAGGACCGGCTGCGCTACGTCGGGCTCGACGTCGATCCGGAGATGGTCGCCACCGCGCGGGACACCGTCGGTTCGCCGTCGGCGACGTTCGTGCTCGGCGACGTGCGCGACGCGCTGCCCGACGGCGCATTCGACCTCTACCTGTCCTGCGGGGTGCCGTACTCCCACCTCACCCGCGACGAGCTCGTCGCCGCACTGGGATCGGTGCTGACGGCCGTCGCGTCCCGGGGGCGGCGCGCCGCGGTCGTCGTCGACGTCCTCGGCCGGTACTCGGTGGAGTGGCAGCCTCGCTGGGGCACCGAGCGCTGGGACTACGCGATGAGCTTCTTCGCCGGCGGCGGGGCCATCTCCGAGCCGATGACCTTCTACGGCCGCGCCGAACTCGACGCCACCGTCGACGCCGCGCTGGCCGGCAGCGGTGTGCGGCTGGTGTCGCGCACCGCTGTCGACCGGTCGGTCCTGGTCGGACGGCACACCGCCACCGGCACCTTCCACCCGGCGGTGCCGCGCTTCCGGACCCTGGTGAACGACCTGGTCCGCGACCCGTCCCGGGTCGACCCCGACGACCTCCGGTTCAGCCCCGCGACCGGAGGCGCACCGGAGGAGGTGCTGTCCTGGCTGCGCGGGTTCGCCGGCCGCTGGAACGCCGCCCTGGAGCCGTACCGGGGGGCGGGACCGCTCGCCGACGCCGACGCCGACCGGCTCGCCGCGACCCTGCTCGGACTCGAACGGGCCGCGGGCCCCGGCCTGGGCCTCGGCCACTCGCTGACCATGACGCTGGTGGCCGAGCCCGCCTGAGCGCCGCCCCCGCGGATCAGTGGTGCTTGTCGGTCAACGGCGGGAAGCGGTTCGGGCCCTCGTCCTGCTCGAACATCTCCGCGGCGGGTCCGACGATGAGCCGGTCCGGCGGGGACGCCACCCCGGTGTCCTTGCCGGGGTAGTCGAACAGGCCCAGGACGTGGCGCATCGCCTCGAGCCGTGCGCGCTTCTTGTCGTTGCTCTTGATCACCGTCCAGGGAGCGTCCTTGGTGTCGGTGTAGAAGAACATCGCCTCCTTGGCCTCGGTGTAGGCCTCCCACTTGTCCAGTGAGGCGAGGTCCATCGGGGACAGCTTCCACTTACGCACCGGGTCGACCTGACGGATCAGGAAGCGGGTGCGCTGCTCGTCGCGTGACACCGAGAACCACAGCTTCACCAGGTGGACCCCGGACCGGACGAGCATCCGCTCCAGCTCCGGGGTGGCCCGCAGGAACTCCATGTAGGAGCGGGGGTCGGTGAAGCCCATGACCCGCTCGACGCCGGCCCGGTTGTACCAGGACCGGTCGAACAGCACGATCTCCCCGGCCGAGGGCAGATGTTGCACGTAGCGCTGGAAGTACCACTGGCCGGCCTCGCGCTCGGTCGGCTTCTCCAGCGCCACCACCCGGCAGCCGCGGGGGTTGAGGTGCTCGGTGAACCGCTTGATCGTCCCGCCCTTGCCCGCGGCGTCGCGGCCCTCGAACAGCACGACGATCCGGTTGCCGGTGTCCTTGACCCAGTTCTGCAGCTTCAGCAGCTCGATCTGCAGCAGCCGCTTCTGGCGCTCGTACTCCAGGCGGGACAGACGGTCGTCGTAGGGGTAGCCCTGGCGCCAGGTGTCGACCGGGCTGCCCTCGGGGCCGACGAGGGTCGGGTCGTCGTCGTCGGAGTCGTCGACCCGGAAGTGCCCGGGGGCGGCCGCGGCGGGGTGCGGGATCAGGGGGTCGGGGGCGTCGGCCTGAGGCTCGACCGGGGTCTCGTCCACGGGTGGCAACGCTGCGCGCCGGTCATGGCCGCGGGGCCACGCCCGGGTGACGGCCGGGTGATCAGCGGGCAGCGGGACGGGGCCGGTCGTGCCAGTAGCCCTGCGCGTGGACCCGGTCCGGGGCGACGCCCGCCTCGTGCAGCAGCGTCCGCACCCGCGCCACCCGCGTGCTCTCGGTGGCGTTCCAGGCGTAGAAGTGCCCGCCGAGGCGGGCGGCCGCGGCACCGTGGGCGTCGGCCCAGTCGGCGACGGCGTCGAGCAGCGGGCGCCCGGGCCGCCGGCAGACCTCCACCGTCACCCCCGGATGGGCGTCGGTGAGCCCGACGGCGTCGGCCGGGTCGCCGACCTCGACCAGCACCCGGCCCCGGTGGTGCGGCGGGAGCACGGCGAGGATGCCGCGTACGGCGGGCAGCGCGGTCTCGTCCCCGGTGATCAGCACCTCGGTGGCGGGGCCCGGGTCCCACTGCACGCCGTGACCGGGGTTGCCGCGCCGCACGTCCGGCCCGGAGAGCAGGACGGGGTCGCCGGGGAGGGCGACCGCGGCCCACGCGCTCGCCGGGCCCGGCCGGGAGTGGCGGAACACATCGAGGTCGACCTCACCGCGCCCCGGCCGGACCGCGGCCGGGGTGTAGCTGCGCAGCACCGGCCGCGTGCCGGCGGGCAGCTGCCGCAGCCGGGCCCGCCACTCGCGTTCCGGCAGGCCGGAGGTGAGCGAGGCGGGGTAGCCGTCGTCCGGCGGGACCAGCAGCTTGACCCGCTGGTCCCGGCCGTGCGGGGCGAACCGCGACAGCTCCGGACCGCCCAGCACGATCCGCCGGAACCCGGGGGAGGGCACGCCGACGGCGAGCACCCGGGCGGCGAACAGGACGTTCGGCGACCCCGACAGGGGGCTCACCGGTCCAGCGTCCGCTCGATGTCGTCGAGCACCCTCTGCCCGCCGAGCGGCCCGACGCCGGTGATCCAGACCGACTGGTCGACCGGGTGCAGCCGCGGGAAGACCTGCGTGCGCACCGCCTGGACGGCCGGCGGCACCGCCGACGGCGACGCCGGGTCGGTCGCGGTCAGGAACACCTCGTCGGCGCGGGCCTGCTGGACCAGCTCGGGGGACAGGTCCACCGAGATCGAGTTCTCCCAGTCCCGGGGCGGGATGGTGAACCCGGCGCACTCCAGGGTGCTGCCCGCGAACGACGTCGGCCCGTACAGGGTGAGCAGACCGTCGCGGGGGCGGATCATCTGCGCGGTCCGCCCGGCCGTGTCGTGGGTGCGCGCCACCTCGGCGCAGCGGTCCCGGTAGCGGATGAGCAGCTGCTCGGTGTCGGCCTCGCGGCCGAGCGCCCGGCCGACGAAGCGGACGTTGTCCTGCCACGGATCGGCCTGCGAGGCCATGAAGGCCGTCGGCGCGATCGCGGTCAGCCGGTCGTACAGCGCGGCGTGCCGGGACTCGGTGCCCAGGATCAGGTCGGGCCGCTGGGCCGCGATCCGCTCCAGGTCGGGCTCGGCGACGGTCCCGACGACCGCCACCTGCGCGCCGGCGTCGCCGAGGTAGGCGGGCACCCCGGTGCCCTCGGACAGGACCCCGGCCCCGACCGGCGGGGCGTCGAGGGCGACGGTGGTGTCGAGCTGCACCGGCTCCAGCACGACGACCCGCCGCGGCGCGGCCGGGACCGTGACCTCGCCGCGTGCGGTGGCGACCGTGCGGGTCTCCCCGCCGTCGGTGGGGCCCGAGCCGGGCGCGGAGCACGCGGCGAGGAACAGGGTGAGCAGGGCGGCGATGGCCACCGCGGCCCGGGGCGGCGTCACGGACGATCTCCTTCGGTCAGGTGAGGCGACCCTAACCCGGGACCGGTTCGGGATGGAGTGTCCGGTTCGACGGGAAACCGGTCGCCCGCGACCGCGCCACCGGGGCGCCCTGTGGCGCGATGATCGAGCAGTTCGTCCGCGAGGGCTGGAGCCCGCGAGCGAGCCGGCGTCCGACCTGGTGGCCGGGACCGCGCCCGCCGAGCGCGTGGTGCGCGAGGCGCTGGGGTGAGGGGGTCAGAGCTGCACCCCGCGGGTCAGTGCCCCGTCGACCACCAGGTTGGTGCCGCTGATCCGGCTTGCCCGCGGGCTGACCAGCGAGACCACCGCGTAGGCGGTCTCCTCCGGGGTGCCCATCCGGCCGGTCGGGTTGAGCCCCATCGCGTGCGCGTACAGCGCGGGGTCGTGCTGCTCGACGTTCGCCCACACCCCGCCGGGGAAGTAGACGTTGCCGGGGGAGACCGCGTTGGCCCGGATGCCCTTCGGTGCCAGGTCGAACGCCAGGCCGGAGACGTAGTGCACGAGCGCGGCCTTCATGACGCCGTAGGAGCCGTCGGCGAAGTCGATCTCGCGGCCGGACACGCTGGACACCGCGGTGACCGAGGCGGCGTCGCTGCGCTCCAGGTGCGGCAGCGCGGCCTCCACCAGGCGCACCGTGTGCAGCAGGTCGACCTCGAAGCTCGAGCGCCAGTTCTGCTCGCCCGGGCCGATCGCCAGCGCGCTCACGTTCGCGACGACCGCGTCCACCGCCCCGAACCGCTCGGCGCTGTCGGCGACCCAGCGGCCGAGGGCCTCGCCGTCGGCGACGTCGACCGCGGTCCCGGCCACCTCGCCGGCACCCGCGGCGCGCAGTTCCTGCTCGGCCGCGGCGACCCCGTCGGCGTCGCGGGCGCAGAACGCGACCCGCGCGCCCTCCGCCGCCAGCCCGGCGACGACCGCCCGCCCGATCCCGCGCGACCCTCCGGTCACGAGCACGACACGACCGTTCAGCAACATGTCCATGGAAAGGCCTCTCTTACAGGGAGCGGGCCTGCTCGCGCAGGTGACGGTGGACGCCGCCGTAGGCCGCGGCGGCCGGGAGCAGCGCCTTCGCGATCTTGGTGACGGCGCTGTAGTTGGTGTCGACGACGTTGGCCAGCGGCGACTCCGCGGCCTGGGTGAGCAGCTGGTAGGCGTCAAGCCGGTCCAGCCCGTACAGCTCGCCCAGCCAGGCGATCATCCCGACCTGGCTGGCCCGCCACGCGTCCTCCAGCGGACGGGAGGACCCGACGACGGCGTAGTGGGTGTCGGTCTCGATCCGCGGCCACGCCGGGACCGGGGCGTTCTTGATCAGCTCGACGATCAGCACGACGTCCATCGCGCCCTCGACGGCCGTGCCGCAGCTCTCGCCCTCGCCCTGGCGGTAGTGGCCGTCGCCGACCGAGAACAGCGCACCGGGAACGTTGACCTGCAGGTAGCAGGTCGCCCCGGCGCGCATCTCCGGGGTGTCCATGTTCCCGCCGAACACGTCGGGCACCAGCGAGCTGCGCACCTCCCGCCCGGGCGGGGCGACGCCGACGGTGCCGAGCATCGGGTTGCACGGCAGCTCCAGGCGCAGGTCCGCGCTCGTCGCCTCGAACAGCACCGTCCCCGCGGCCCGGTCGAGCTGGTAGATCCAGGTCCGCTCGGGGAGCGGCTCGTGCAGCAGCGCGGTGCGGTCGGTCGTCGACAGCGCCCCGAACAGCGGGATCAGGGTGGAGGCACCCCAGTCCCGGGCCGGGGTCAGCTCCACGAGGTGGACGGCCAGGGTGTCGCCCGGCTCGGCGCCCTCGACGTGGAACGGCCCGGTCTGCGGGTTCACCTCGCTCATGTCGAGCACCGCGCTCGGACGGTCCGAGGTGGACGTGAGCCGCCCGGAGAACGCGTCCTCGGTCCACAGCCGCAGGCAGGTCCCGGGCGCGACCCGGCGCACCGGGGGCACGCCACCGAAGGTCCAGGCGAACTCGTGCCGTTCCGGCCGGTATTCCACGACGTGCATGGATCGCATCCTGGCCCCCTCCGCGCGTCGCGGGCAACGGTTTCCCGCCGCACCGAGACCACCCGGTCGTCGAACTCCCCGGGTGGGCCGCCGAGCCGGTACGTTGCCGCGATGGCCCGGTACTTCGACGTGCACCCGCAGAACCCGCAGCCGCGCAGCATCGGACAGGTCGTGGACCTCGTGCGCTCCGGCGGCCTGATCGCCTACCCGACCGACTCGTGCTTCGCGCTGGGCTGCTCGCTGGGCAACCGCGACGGCCTGGAGCGGATCCGGCAGATCCGCAAGCTCGACGACCGGCACCACTTCACCCTCGTGTGCGCGGAGTTCGCGCAGCTCGGGCAGTTCGTGCAGATCTCCAACTCCGTGTTCCGCGCGGTGAAGGCGTCCACCCCGGGCAGCTACACCTTCATCCTCCCGGCCACCAAGGAGGTGCCCAAGCAGCTGCTGCACCCGAAGAAGAAGACCGTCGGCGTGCGCATCCCCGACCACGCCACCACCCAGGCGCTGCTCGCCGAGCTGGGGGAGCCGCTGCTGTCCTCGACACTGCTGCTGCCCGGCCACGACGAGCCGATGACGCAGGGCTGGGAGATCAAGGAGGAGCTGGAGAACCAGGTCGACGCGGTCATCGACTCCGGGGACTGCGGCACCGAGCCGACCACCGTCGTCGACCTGTCCGGCGACGAGCCGGAGATCGTGCGGCACGGCGCGGGGGACCCGTCGCGGTTCGAGTGAGGACCCCTCCGGCGCGGCCGCCCGGCCGCCCGTCGTGCCCGTCCGGGTGCCCCCGGTGACCCGCCTGCGGGGGTCGCGCCGCCCGCCCGTCCACGATCCACCGCCCACCGCATCAGAGCGAGCGCTGGGCGGACCGACGAGTAGGCTTCGCAACCGTCCCGCCCGCTACCCGAGCGGGTACTGACGTGGCGTCCGATCCCGGGCGCCGTCCGAACGGTTCGGAGGACGATCGCGTGGCGCGAGACGACCCGCCGCCCCACCCGTCCGGCCCGGCGGGTGCCTCGGCCGGGGACGCGGTGCTGGCCGCGATCGCGCACCGGTTGCGGGCCCGTTCGGAGCGCCAGCAGCTGCTGACCGAACGGCTGCGTGCCGGTGAGCTGCGCCCGGGTGCGCTGGCCGACCTCGCCGAGCTGGCCGCGGCCGCCCGTCGGGGGGCCCGCGACGGCGACCACATCCTCGTTCTCGCCGGTGCCCCCCGCGGGCCCCGGCTCGCGGCCCCGTCGACCCCGCTCGGTCAGGCGCTCAACACCGTCGTCTCCGCGAGTGAGGCGGCCTCGCGCACGATCGTCCCGCCGACCCCGAGCGTCTCGGTCGACGCCACCGCCGAGCCCGTCCTGGGCCAGATCCTGGCCGAGCTGCTCGCCCACGCCGCGAGCGCCACCCCGGCCGGGGAGCGCATCGAGCTGCTGACCCGCTGGGGTCCCGACGGCGGGATCGTCGTCGAGCTGCAGGGCACCCAGTCCCCGCGCCACCGCACCCCGGTCGAGGAGTTGGACCGCGCGCTGGGCTCGGCGACGCCCGGTGGCCCGGTCGCCCCGCAGGAGATCGGCCTGCACGTGGCCGCGCGGCTGGCCCGCGCCATCGGCGCCCGGCTCGGCGTCCGCGCCCCCGCCGGGAACTCCGCGATCGCCCCGATCGCCGTGCTCCACCTGCCGTCCTCGGTCCTCGGCGGTGGCCGCTCCGAGTCCGCCGCGCCCGCCGCGGAGCCGCAGCCGGCCGAGTCCGTCGAGCAGGCCGGGACCGGGACGACGGCGTCGCTGCGCCGCCCGGCACCCGATCCCGCCCCGGCCGCGGCGGCGGACGTGCCGTGGCCGCCCCGGGAGAACCCGGCGGCGGAGCCCGAGCGCAGCTGGCCGCCGGTCGCCCCCGAACGGGTCGAGCCCGCGGCCTCCGCCGGGCTGCCCCGCCGTGCCCCCCGCCCGGCCGGCGGGATCGCGGCCGCGGCCCCCTTCGCCGGCTCCGGTGCCCCGGCTGCCCGTCCGCAGGCTCCCGGCCCGGCCGGTCCCGGACCGAACGGGTCTGGGCCCGGTACGCCCGGCCCGGGCCCGCGCCCGCCGTACGGGCCGCCGTCACCGGCCACGGGCCCGGCGCGCAACGGCGCCCCGCCACCGCCGCCCGTGCCGGAGGACCCCCCGGCCACCGAGGCACTGCCCGTCACCGGCGCGGCGGGGGCGACCCCGCCGGTGGAGCTGTTCGGACCGTTCGACTCGGAGGTGCCGGTGCCCGTGGACGACGCGGACGACACGCCGATCTTCGCGGCGGTCGCCTCGGCCTGGTTCCGTGAGCCGGGATCGACCGAGACGACGGCGCTCCCGGTCACGCAGAACGACAACTGGCGCACCGCGGGCGACGCCGAGTTCGACGCCGCCCGGATCCGGGCCGACCGGGTCGTCGACCTGCCGACCACCGCGCAGGGCCTGCCGCAGCGGCTGCCCGGGCAGGCGATGGTGCCGCCGTCGTGGCGGGACACCCCGAACGGCCTCGCGCCGACCGGGTCGCGGGAGCGCCAGCCCGACCGGGTGCGCAACCGGCTGGCCAGCTACCAGCGGGGTCTGCGCGAGGGCCGCCACCGCGCCGCGGAGGACCACGGCCCGCACGGACCGGTCGGTGGTGCGCTGAACGGCGCCGTCAACGGCGCGGCGGTGCCCGGCGGGCACCGCAACGGCCACCACCTCGACGACGGCGACGACCGCAGCGTCGGCTGATCACCACTCGTGCGGCGTCCCGGCGGCCCAGCCGTCCGGGTCGTCCCACGCCTGCAGGGTGCGGCCGCTGACGAAGCGCCGCCGCGCCCCGGTCACCGGGTCGTCGAACTCCAGGGCACGCGAGAGCAGCTGCAGCGGGCGGGTGAAGTCCTCCGGTGCCCGCCGGTGCAGCTCGGGGTAGACGTCGTCGCCGAGGATCGGCACGCCCAGCCCGTTCAGGTGCACCCGCAGCTGGTGGGTCCGCCCGGTGCGCGGGGTCAGCCGGTACCGGGCCAGCTCGCCCCGCAGCCCGGCGAGCTCGACGCGGGTCTCGGCGTTCGGCTCCCCGTCCTCGGTGACGGCGGCGAACACCCCGGGGCGCTTCACGATCCGCGACACCTCGGTGCGGGGCAGCTCCAGGTCCGGGTCGAACCGGGCGAGCGCCTCGTAGGTCTTCGTGACCCGGCCGCGGGCGAACAAGGTCTGGTAGGCGCCGCGCAGCTCGGGGCGCACCACCAGCAGCAGGACCCCCGCGGTGGCGCGGTCGAGCCGGTGCGCCGGGCTGAGTGCGGGCAGCCCCAGCTCGTGGCGCAGCCGCACCAGCACGGTCTGACGGACGTGGCTGCCCCGCGGGATCGTCGCGAGCAGGTGCGGCTTGTCGACGACGACCACGTCGTCGTCGGCGTACAGCACCGGCAGCCCGAACGGCACCGGTACCTCGTCGGGCTCGTCGCGGTAGAGCCACAGCGTCGTCGACGGCGTGTACGGCGTGGCCGGGGTGACCGGGCCGGCCGCGGTCACGATCTCCCCGGCGGCCAGCCGTGCGTCGATCCGCTCCGCGACGTGCGGGAACCGGTCGACGAGGTGATCGCGCATCGTCGCCCACCCGCCGGTCGCCGGGGTGCGGACGCGGGCCGGCGCGAGGCCGTCGACCGTCGGGAGCGGGGACGCCTCCCGGGACGTGCGGCGCCGGCGGGATCTCACGGGGCAGCAGCCTACGATGGCCCCTCGTGAGCTGGACGTCCTACGGTGCCTACCTGTTGATCGTCGTCGGGCTGGTGCTGATGCCCGGCCCGGACACCTTCGTGATGCTGCGCGCCTCGCTGGTCGGCGGGCGCGCGGGCGGACTCTCGACGCTGGCCGGGGTGTTCACCGGCAACGCCCTGCAGGGCGGCGCCGCGGCGTTCGGGCTCGGTGTGCTCGTCGCGAGCTCGCACACCGCGTTCACCGTGATCCGCTGGGCCGGGGTGGTCTACCTCTGTGTGCTCGGGGTGCAGGCGCTGCGGGCCGCGCGTCGCGGCGACTACCCCGTGGTCCCCGACGGTGGTCCGCGGGTCCCGGCGCGGCGGTCGTTCCTGGTCGGTTTCGGTTCGAACATCACCAACCCGAAGGTGCTGGTCATGTATCTGTCGGTGCTGCCGCAGTTCCTCGTGCCCGGGGTGACGACCACCGCCGACGCGCTGCTGCTGGCGCTGTCGGTGGCGGTGCTCGGCGGCGTCTACGGGGTCGGCCTGGTCCTCGCCGTGCACCGGGCGCGGGCCTTCTTCACCCGGCGCCGCGTGCGACGCGCCGGTGACGTCGTCGCCGGGGTCGCGCTGATCGGGTTCGGCGGGGCGCTGGCCGCCGCCTGAACTGCGGGGTTGCCCGCATGGTGGGTCTGAGTTCATGATGTGGGTACGACATCGTCGTCGATGCCCAGGGGGATCATCGTGTCGGACACCGTCATCGTGGTGAACACGGCCGTCGCCGTGCTCGCCGTCGTCGTGTTGATCGTGAGGTTCCGGCTCAACCCGGTGATCTCCCTCGTGATCGGCGCCGTCTACCTGGGCCTGACCGCCGGCCTGGGGGTGACGGGGACGGTCGACGCGGTCACCGGCGGGTTCGGCGACATCCTGGCCGACGTCGGGCTGCTCATCGCCTTCGGTGTCCTGACCGGCGCGATGCTGCACCACGCGGGCGCCATCGAACGGCTGGTCTCCGCGCTGCTGACGGCCTGCGGCCCGCGCGGGATGCCCTACGCCACCGCCGTCACCGTCTCCACCGCACTCCAGTCGATCTTCGTCGACGTGTTGCTGGTCATCTCCGCACCGCTGGCCCGTCGGATCGCTCCGCGCATCGGGGACAAGGGGCTGCCGCGGATGGCGACCGCGCTCGCGATCGGCCTGGAGTGCGGGATCGTGTTCATGGTCCCCGGTGTCGGCGCGGTCGCACTCGCCGGTGTGCTCGGGGTGCCGCTGGGCCAGATGCTGATCCTGGGCCTGGTCGTCGTGGTGCCGACCGTGCTCATCGCGACCGGGATCATGTCCGTGCTGCTGCGCCGCGGCTGGTGGGACCCGGCCCGCGACGAGCAGGAGCCGGTCGCCGCGGGCGTGCCCGCCGGTGCGGAGGCCCACTCGCCGGACACCGACGCACCCGAGGCCGGGAGCGCCGGGGGACGGCCCACCGGTACCGGTTCCCCGGACGGCGGGGGCACGCACGGGGGAGACGGAGCCGGGCCCGGCGGGGGCGCGGTCCCGGCCGCCGTCGGCACCGCGGTGTCCGGCACCGCGCGTCGCGAGCTGCCGCTGGCCCTGCTGTTCGGGCCGCTGCTGGTGGGCCTGCTGCTCATCGCCGCGGGCGCCGTCCTCGACGCGGCCGGGATCACCCATCCCGTCATCGCGTTCCTGGGCGAGCCGGTGATCGCGCTGCTGCTCGCGCTGATCGGGACCACCGCCGTCATCGGGGTCGCCCACGGGCGCGGCATGGTCGAGTCCGCGGTCTCCGACGGGTTCCGTGAGAGCGGGCAGATCCTGATCCTCACCGGCGTCGGCGGTTCGCTCGCCACCACGATCTCCGACGCCGGGCTGGGCGAGATCCTCGGCAGCTTCTTCTCCGCCGGCACCGCTGCCCCGCTGCTGATGGTGTGGCTGATCGCCGCCGTACTGCACGTCGCGATCGGGTCGGTGACGATCTCGGCGATCACCGCGGCCGGGGTGCTCGCCCCGGTCGCCCCGGTGATCGGCCTGGCCCCGGTACTGATCGCGCTGGCCGCCGGTGCCGGGGCGCTGTTCGCCGTCCACGTCACCTCGAACACGTTCTGGCTGCTGCAGTCGCTGCTCGGACAGTCCGTGCGCGGGACGCTCAAGACCTGCTCGGTCGGGGTCTCCATCGCCTCCGTCGTCGCGATCCTGGTGATCCTGCCGCTGTCGCTCGTCGTCTAAGGAGAGTCGTGTCGCAACTTCCGCTGTCCGGGGTCCGGGTGCTCGAGCTCGGCAACTACATCGCCGCTCCCACCGCGGGACGCCTGCTCGCCGACTTCGGCGCCGAGGTGATCAAGGTCGAGCGCCCCGGTACCGGCGACGAGATCCGCAACTGGCGGCTCTACGCCGGGGACACCTCGATGCTGTACCGGACGCTGAACCGCAACAAGCGCTCCATCACCCTTGACATGCGCTCGGCCGCGGGGAAGCAGGCGGTGCTGGACCTGGCCGCCCGCTCCGACGTGGTGCTGGAGAACTTCCGGCCCGGCACGCTGGAGAAGTGGGGGCTGGGCCCGGCCGAGCTCGACGCCGTCAACCCCGACGTCGTGCTCGTGCGGATCTCGGCGTTCGGGCAGACCGGGCCGCTGTCGTCGCGGCCGGGGTTCGCCGCCGTCGCCGAGGCGATGGGCGGGCTGCGCGCGCTCGTCGGGGAGGCCGACCGGCCGCCGTCGCGGACCGGGGTGTCGATCGGGGACTCGATCGCCGGGCTCTACGGCGCGTTCTCCGCGATGATGGGTCTCTACCAGCGCGAGAGCCGCACGGACCGGCCCGCGCTGGACCGGCGCTGCATGGACGTCGCGCTCAACGAGGCCGTGTTCTCCATGATGGAGTCCCTCGTCCCCGACCACCTCGCCTACGGCGTCGAGCGGCGCCGCGTCGGCGGGCGGATGGAGGGCATCGCCCCGTCCAACGCCTACGTCTGCGCGGACGGGGGCAGCGTCGTCATCGCCGGCAACGGCGACTCCATCTACGGCCGGTTCATGACCGTCATCGGCCGCGCGGACCTGGGCGGCGACCCCGAGCTGGCCTCCAACGCGGGCCGCTGGGCGCGCCGCGACGAGCTCGACGGCGCCATCGAGACCTGGACCCGCTCGCTGCCCCGCGACGAGGTCCTCGCGAAGCTGGAGGAGGCCGGCGTCCCGGCCGGGCCGATCCACTCCGCCGCCGACATCGTCGCCGACGAGCAGTTCCGGGCCCGCGACATGGTCCAGTACTTCGACGTCGACACCGGCGGCGCCGAACCCGCACGGGTCGGGTTCCCCGGCATCGTGCCGGTGCTCGACGGCCGGTCGGTCCCGGTCCGCTCCGTCGGGCCGGACCTGGGCGCCGACACCGCCGCCGTACTCGGCGGGCTGCTCGGGTACACCCCGGACACGATCCGGGCCGCATCGGGGGAGGACGCATGAGCACCGACGGGGTCGTCCTGCGGGACGTCACACTGCGCGACGGGCTCCAGCTCACCGGCAAGCCGCTGCCCACCGACCGCAAGGTCGGGCTGGTCCGCGCGCTGCTCGGTGCGGGTGTACCGGAGCTGGAGATCGGGTCGCTGGCCCGCGGCGACCTGGTGCCGCCGCTGGCGGACACCCTCGACGTCGTCGCCGCGCTGACACCGGAGGAGCTGGAGCGCTGCTGGGTGTGGGTGGCGACGCCGCGGCACGTGCAGAAGGCGGTGGCCGCCGGGGCCCGCAACGTCCAGTACTGCTTCTCGGTGTCCGATGCGCACAACAACGCCAACATCGGCCGTGACACCGCCGTCTCCCTCGACGCGATGCCGCAGGCCGTCGAGTACGCGCGTGCCGCGGGCGGACGCATCCAGCTGTGCCTCGCGACGGCGTTCACCTGCCCGTTCGACGGGCCCGTCGACCCGGACCGGGTGGTCGAGATCGTCGCCGACCCGCGCACCGCGGGCTCCTGCGACGTCGTCGTCTGCGACACCCTCGGGCAGGCGAACCCCGCCGAGGTCGGGTCGCTGGTCGGGCGCGTCGCGGCGGTCGCCGACGGCCGTCGCGTCGCCTTCCACGGCCACGACACCTGGGGCCAGGGCGTCGCGAACGCACTCGCCGCGGTGCAGAACGGTGCGACCGTCCTCGACGGCGCGCTGGGTGGACTGGGTGGCTGCCCGTTCGCGCCCGGGGCCAGCGGCAACACCGCCAGCGAGGACCTGCTGTTCGCGCTGCGCCCGGGCTGGCTGACCCCCGCGGTGCTGGCCGACCTCGTGACGTGGTCCGAGGACCTGCTGGCCGAGCTGGGGGAGCCCATGCGCTCGGCGACGGCGCGCGGTGTCCGCTCGAACGCCCAGGCCTTCCCGTGGACGGCGGGGCCACGCTGACACCCCGCTGTCCCCGTCCCCGTCCCCGTCCCCGTCCGGGACGGTCGGTCAGTACCGCATCGCGTAGGCGGTGGGGGGCTCACCGAACATCTCGGTGAAGTCCCGGGTGAGGTGGGCCTGGTCGGCGTAGCCGAGCTCGACGGCGACCTCGGCCCACCGGACCGGGCGCCCCGCCGCCATGAGCTCGGTCACCTCGTGCAGCCGGTAGCGGCGGATCACCCACTTCGGCCCGACGCCGACGTGCTCGTGGAACAGCCGCTGCAGGGAGCGGACGCTGGAGCCGGTGCCGTGGGCGAGCGCATCCACCCGGACCACTGATCGGTCCTCGGCGATCGCGGCGACCAGGTCCCGTGCCTCGGCCGCGGCCCGGTCCGGGCCGCCGGCCGGGAGCCTGCCGCGCAGGTACGCGGCGAGCCCGTCCACGTCGGCGGTGACCGGGCAGACGACCGGGTCCCGACGATCGGTCACACTCGCGACCGGCGCTCCCACCAGCGCCCGCGCGGTGCCCGCCCGGAGCGCTGCACCGACCACCCGGCCGGTTCCCTGCAGCTCGCGGTGGACGTACCGGGTGGCGGGCCCGGCCAGCACGGCGGCTCCGCCGGGCTGCACGGTCAGGTGCACCTGGGGATAGGGGACGACCTTCTGCCGGTAGGGCCGGTCGTAGTCCCACTCGACGACCCAGAACTGCTCGACGAACCCGGCCAGGTCGACCGGCGGTGCCACGGTGCGCGAGCGCTGGTGGCGGGCCCGCGCCCCGGGGAGCCTGCGGGGGTCGTGGTCCACGGTGGTGAGTATGCCGCGGCCCGGGGCGTGGCCGGCGGGTCTGGCGCGTTCGTCCAAGACCCGGCACCGGCCCGGGCCCTAGCGTCCCGGCCATGCACCGTCACATCGCCGCCGCTGCGGCCGCACACCTCCCGCTGGTCGCGGCCGCGTCCCGTGTCCCCTCCTCCCGGCCGACGCCGTGCGCGGGCTGGGACCTGGCGGACCTGACCGGCCACCTGCTCCACTGGACACCCGTGCTCGCCGACGTGGGACGGCGCACCGGGACCGGACCGGCGACCGACCCCGACGCGACGGCACCGATGACCGGCGACTGGCCCGCCCGGCTCGACGCCGCCCGGGACGACCTGGTGACCGTGTGGTCGGACCCGGCGACCTGGGAGGGCGCGGTGACCATGGGTGAGCGGCTCCCGGCCGCCGTCATCGGCGGGATGGTGCTGGGTGAGCTCGTCGTGCACGGATGGGACCTCGGCCGCGCGGTGGGCGTCGAGCCGGTGTGGCCCGACGACGTCCTCGAGGCCACGCTGGCCGCTGTGTCGGCGATGGCCGAGCAGGGGCGGGGGATGGGTGTGTTCGCCCCGGCCGTCGTGACCGCGCCCGGCGCGACCACGATCGAGCGAATCGTGGCGACGACCGGCCGAGACCCCGCGACGCGGTGCTGAGCCGCAGGCGTGGTGGGCCGCGGCCGGGCTCACCCCGGAGGGCGGCCGCCGAGGGTCCGGGTCAGCCGGTCCGCGGCGCCTGCCAGCAGATCCACGCTCTTCTCGCACTCCGACCGGCCGAACCGGAGCGTGGGGCCGCTGATCGTGAGCGCCGCGGTGACCTCGCCCGCGTGGTCGAAGACCGGTGCGGACAGCCCGGAGCCGCCGTCGTCGCGCTCGGCGACGGTGATCGCGAACCCGTCGCGGCGGGTGTCGTCCAGCAGCGCGCGCAGCGTCTCCGGGTCGGTCACGGTGTACTCGGTCAGCGACGGCAGCGGGCCGGCCAGCACCTCCGCGGCCAGCTCGGGGGCCCAGGCGAGCAGGACCCGGCCCGCCGAGCCGGTGTGCAGCGGGATGACCTTGCCGACGTGCATCTCCCGGCGCAGCGCGTGCCGGGTCTCGGCGACGGCGACGCACACCCGGTGCCGCCCCGCCTCGGCCCGGAACAGCGACGCGGTCTCCCCGGTGGTGTCGCGCAGCTCACGCAGCAGCGGCCCGGCCAGCTCCAGCAGGTCCACCCCGCGGGCTGCGGCCCCGGCCCAGTAGGCCATCCGGATCCCGATCCGGACCCGGTCCCCGACCCGGTCCAGCAGCCCCTCGGCGACCATGTTGGACACCAGCCGCTGCACCGTCGAGGTCGGGATGCCGGTCGCCTGCTGGATCTCGCCCAGCCCGAGCACGGGGCGCTGCAGGGTGAACGCGTCCAGGATGTCGGTGATCTTGCCGAGGACCAGGAGCCGCTTCGGGCCCTCGCTGGTCATCCCGTGACCCGGTCCAGGAAGGCCCCCGCCGCCTCGCGGTAGCGCTCCCAGGCCGCCGGTGCCGGGTCGGCCTCGTAGCGTGCCGGATCGGCGCCGGCGCTCCACGACGGCGGCGTCGCGCCGCCGTGCAGCGCCCACGCGGCCTGGCGGGCGGCGCCGTCGGCCACGTACTCGCCGGGCTCGGGCACCCGCACCGGCACCTCGAAGACCTGCGCGGCGATCCGGCAGACCGCCTCGGAGCGGGCCGCCCCGCCGACCAGGGTCACCCCGGACACGGTGACGCCCTGCTCGCGCAGCGCCTCCAGTCCGACCCGCTGCGCGGACAGCATGCCCTCGACCGCGGCCCGGGCCAGGTTCTCCCGGGTCCCCGACGCCAGCGTCCAGCCGTGCAGTGCGCCGGTCGCGTCGGGCAGGTTCGGGGTCCGCTCGCCCTCCAGGTAGGGCACCACGACCAGGCCGTCCGCGCCCGGCTCGGCGGCCAGCGCGAGGCGGCCCAGCTCGTCGTGGTCCACGCCGAGCAGCCGCCGGGTCGCATCCAGCACCCGGGAGGCGTTGAGCGTGCACACCAGCGGGAGATAGGCGCCGGTGGCATCGGAGAACCCGGCGACGATCCCGGAGGGGTCCTGGGCGCGACGTTCCGAGCGGGCGAACACCGTCCCGGAGGTGCCCAGCGAGACGACGACGTCGTCGCCGGCGTCGACACCCAGCCCGGCCGCCGCGTTGTCGCCCGCCCCGGCGCCGACCCGGATCCCGCCCGGGCCGTCGACGGACTCGGCCGGACCGAGCAGCCGCGGCAGCGCCGGCGTCGAGCCGAAGAAGCGTTCCAGCAGCTCGGGGCGGTAGTCGACGCCGTCGAACCAGCCGGTGCCCGAGGCGTCGGACCGGTCGGTGACCAGCTCGTCGAGACCCGCGCCGCCGGCGAGCCCGCCCCCGCGGAGCTTCCAGGTCAGCCAGTCGTGCGGCAGGCACACCGCCGCGGTGCGGGCGGCGTTCTCCGGCTCGTGCGCGGCGAGCCAGCGCAGCTTGGCCAAGGTGATCGAGGCCACCGGGACGACGCCGGTCGTCTCCGCCCACCGGTCCGCGCCGAACTCCTCGACGAGCTCACGGGCGGCGGCGGCCGAGCGGGTGTCGTTCCACAGCAGCGCGTCGCGGACGACCTCGCCGCGCTCGTCGAGACAGACCATGCCGTGCTGCTGGCCCGCGACCGACAGCGCTGCGACGCCGTCGAGGCCGCCCGCGTCGTCGATCGCGGCCTGCAGCGCCTCCCACCAGAGCCGGGGGGCGATCTCCGTACCGTCCGGGTGTGCGGCGCGCCCGGAACGGACGAGCTCGCCGGTGTCGGCGTCGCGGACGACGACCTTGCAGGACTGGGTGGAGGAGTCCACCCCGAGCACCAGTGCCATGCCCCCCAGCCTGCCATCGCCGGACCGGCGCGGCGGGAGACAGGCGGGGTGGATCGGTGCCAGGGTGGTCCCATGAGCGACGAGCAATGGTTCTACTGCCTCAAGCACGGCACCGTGGAGACCGCCGACGGCTGCCGGTCGGCCGACCGGCTCGGCCCGTACCCGGACAAGGCCACCGCGGCCCGCGCGCTGGAGATCGCCAAGGAGCGCACCGAGTCCGAGGACCGCAAGGACCGTGAGTGGAACGCCGGGGGCTCCGGGGCGTCCTGAGATGAGCGCGTCGAGCGACGGAGGCCGGGTCGTCGTCGTCACCGGCGGGAGCCGGGGGATCGGTCGGGCGGCGTGCGCGGCGTACGCGGCCCGCGGCGACACCGTCGTCGTCGCCAGCCGCAGGGCCGAGGCGTGCACCGCGCTGGCTGCGGAGCTGACCGCGGAGCACGGCACGCCGGCACTGGGCGTCGGCTGCCACGTGGGCCGCTGGGCGGACTGCGACGCCCTGGTGGACCGGGTGCTCGCCGAGTACGGCCGCATCGACGTGCTGGTCAACAACGCCGGGATGTCCCCGCTCTACGGGACGCTCACCGAGGTCACCGAAGAGCTGTTCGACAAGGTCCTCGCGGTGAACCTGCGCGGCGCCTACCGGCTCGGGGCCCGCTGCGGGGAGCTCATGGCCGCGGCGGGCGGCGGCGCGATCGTGAACGTCTCCTCGGTCGCGGCGGTGATGCCGGGCCCCGGCGAGCTGCCCTACGCGCTGGCCAAGGCCGGACTCAACGCCCTGACCGTCGGGCTCGCCCGCGCCTACGCGCCGTCGGTGCGGGTCAACACGGTGATGCCGGGTCCGGTCCGGACCGACATCGCCGAGCACTGGACCGAGGAGTTCCGCACGCGGATCGCCGGCACCGTCCCCGCCGGACGGGTGGGGGAGGCCGCGGAGGTCGTCGGCGCGATCCTCTACCTGACCGGCCCGGACGCCGGCTACACGACCGGCGCGACGATCAAGGTCGACGGCGGGATGGCGTGGTCGACGTGAGGTCCCCGGCCGACGTCGTCGACCGTGCCGCGCTCGGGGCCTGGCTGCGCGACCAGGGCCTCGGCGACTGGTCCGGCGAGCTGGAACCGGTCGGCGGCGGCACCCAGAACGTGGTGCTGCGCACCGTCGTCGACGGCAGGCCGCTGGTCCTGCGCTCCCCGCCGGTGCACCCGCGGCCGGGGTCGGCCCGCACCATCGCCCGTGAGATCACCGTGCTCGGCGCGCTGCGCGGCACCGACGTGCCGCACCCGGAGCTCGTCGCCGCCTGCACCGACGCCCAGGTGCTCGGCAGGCCGTTCTACCTGATGTCCGACGTGGACGGCGTCAACCCCGGCGAGCGGGTCTCGCCCGAGCAGGCCGCGACCACGGCGCTGAGGCACGGCGCGGTGCTCGACGTGGCCCGGGCCGCGGCACGGCTGGGACGTCTCGACCCGGCCGCCGTCGGGCTCGACCGGCTGCGCCGCCCCGGCCCGTTCCTGGAACGGCAGGTGCCGCGCTGGACCGAGCAGCTGGCGTCCTACTCCGAGGTGCCCGGCTACGACCCGGGCGACCTGCCCGACGTGGCCGTCGCCGCGGACTGGCTGACCCGTCACCGGCCGCCCGAGCCGGAACCGGGCGTCGCGCACGGGGACCTGCACCTGAACAACGTGCTGCTGGACCGGACCCGGCCTCGGGTGGCCGCGCTGGTCGACTGGGAGATGTGCACCGTCGGCGACCCGCTGCTCGACCTCGGCTGGCTGCTGGTCACGTGGCCGGTCGACCCGGTCGGGTTCGGCGCCGGGACCGAGCTCGCCGGGTACGGCGGGCTCCCCACCCGGGCCGAGCTCGTCGCCGCCTACGCCGACGCCGGCGGCCGCGACACCACCGGCATCACCTGGTACGCGGGGCTGGCCGCGTTCAAGCTCGGCGTCGTGCTGGAGGGCACCTGGGCGCGGGTCGCCGCGGGCGAGGCGGACCGCGCGGTGGGGGAGCGGCTGCACGGCGCGGCCGTCGCGCTGCTGGAGCTGGCCGTGCGGATCGCCCGCGACGAGTGGGCCGTCAGCGCGGGGTGAGCCGCACCGGGATGCCGCCCACCGGCACCGGCAGCGAGGTGTTGTCCCAGCGCAGCCGGTAGGACGGCTCGACGCTCCACCGGTAGCGGCGCAGCATCTCGTGCAGGATCGCGGTGACCTCCAGGGTCCCGAAGTGCAGCCCGATGCACTTGTGCACGCCACCGCCGAACGGGATCCACGCGTCGCGGTCGGAGCGGTCCTCGCGCCGGTCCGGGCCGAACCGCTCGGGGTCGAAGCGCTCCGGGTCGGTCCAGCAGGACCGGTCGTAGTGGTTCACAGCCTGCGCGACGACGACCCGCGTCGCCGCCGGCACGTGGTGCCCGGCGACCGCGGTGTCCTTCACCGCCGTCCGCATGACCAGCGGTACCGGTGCGTCGAGCCGCAGGGCCTCCCGGATCACCAGGTCCAGCGAGGTCAGCTCGCGCAGCTCGGCGACGGTCGGGGCACGGTCCCCGATCCGCTCGGCGAGTGCGTCGGACTCGGCGCGGCAGCGCTCCTGCCAGACCGGGTGGCGCGCGAGGTGGTGCGCCGCCGACGCCGTCGTGGTGGTCGACGTGTCGTGCGCGGCCATCATCAGGAAGATCATGTGGTTGACGACGTCGTCGTCGGAGAACGTCTCGCCGTCGTCGGTGCGGGCGTGGCACAGCGCGGAGAACAGGTCGGTGCCCTCGCCCGCGCGCTTGGCCGCCAGGTTCTCCCGGAACCAGTTCTCCAGCACCACCCGCCCGCGCAGCCCGCGCCGCCACCGGGTGCCGGGCAGGTCCTTGCGGACGAAGGAGTTCGCGGCCCGGACGCAGTCGACGAACGCCCGGTTCACCGCCTCGGCCTCCGGCCCGGAGCGGGCGTCCATGAACACCGCCTGCGCGACGTCCAGGGTGAGTCGCTTGAGCGCCGGGTAGAGCCGCAGCCGCTCCGGCCAGGTCGGCAGCACCTCGCGCACGACGGGGGTGGTCGCGGCGACGTAGCTGGAGATCCGGTCGGCGGTGAAGGCCTCCTGCATGATCCGCCGGTGCGCGCGGTGCTCGTCGAAGTCGAGCAGCATCAGGCCGCGGTGGAAGAACGCGTCGACCGTCGCGCGCCACCCCTCCTGGGAGAACGCCTTGTCCCGGTTGGTGAGTACCTCCCGGGTCGCGGCCGGACCGGTCACGACGATCGCCCGGCCGACCGGGGACCGCATCCACCACACCGGGCCGAGTGCCTCGGTGCGGGCGCGGGTGAAGCGGTGCCCGAACCGGATGTAGGCCAGCGCGTGGCCGAGCAGCGGCATGCCCTCGTCACCGGGGACCTCGGCCAGCCCGTGCGGTGCCGGGCCGAACGGCGCGGGACGGTGGCTCCGGGCGCCGGTGGCGAGCAGCGCGTCGTCGAGCCGGTCGGGCGCGGGCAGGGTCAGGACGGACGACCAGCGCTCACGCGCCTGCTGCACCAGCTTCACGGTATTGCTCCTCGGGCCTCGACGTCGGTGTCCCCGCCGAAGTTAGACACATCGGGCAGAACTGTCCAGGTGATGGACGGGTCGTGTCATGATGTCTTCCATGAGCGAGCGGCGGACGATGGCGCGGCGGGCCCGCGACGAGCTGCGCGCTGAGGTCCTCGACGTCGCCGAACGCCTCGCGGTCGCCGGGGAACGCCCGTCGATGCCCGAGCTCGCCCGCCGGGTCGGGGTCAGCAGGCAGACCCTCTACAGCGAGTTCGGCGACCGTGACGGCCTCGCCGCGGCCCTGATGCTGCGCGCCACCGACCGGTTCCTCGACCGGATCGAGGCCGCCCTCGACGGAGAGTCCGACCTGTACTCGGCCTGGGTCGCCGCGGTCGACGCCGCCCTCACCGAGGCGGGGGAGAACCCGCTGATCAAGGCCCTGCTCAGCGGCGACGCGGCGGTCCCGTCCGCGTTCGGCGCCGACTCCGGTCCGATCATCGCGGCCGCGGCCGAGCGGTCCGCGGGCTATCTGCGCCGGGTCCGGCCCGGAGCCCGCGAGCAGGACGTCCGGCTCGCCGCCCAGACCGCCGCCCGGCTCACCGTCAGCCACATGGTGCTCCCCACGGGCCCGGCCGCGCGCTCGGCGGAGGACATCGCGACGGTGGTGGTGCGGACGCTCGGCGACGCCTAGCTCCGGACGGCGTCGCCCGCCCCGCGGGGCAGCCGCGGCACGTCCGGCGCCACCACCAGCGCCGGCCCCGCCGGAACCGTCAGCTGACGATCACCACGTGCAGTGTCCGCGGCCCGTGCACGCCCTCCACCCGGTCCAGCTCGATGTCGCTGGTCGCGCTCGGCCCGCTGATCCAGGTGTGCGGCCGCGCCGGGTCCAGCGCCGCCACCGCCTCCGGCACACCGGCCACGACCTGGTCGGCGCGGATCACGCAGACGTGCAGGTCGGGGACCAGCGTCGCGGCGCGCCGGCCCTGGCCCGGACCGTGGTCGAGGATGATCGTGCCGGTCTCGGCGATGCCGACCGCGGCCGTCGACAGCACGCCGTCGCAGCGGTCCAGCTCCGACACCGCGACGTCCGGCCCGTCCGGGACGACCTCGACGTCGTCGGGCACCAGACCGGCCGGGAAGCCCGGCGGCACCAGGATCCGCAGCGGGCCGGAGCCCGCGAGCGGGGACCGGCCGGCCAGGGCACCGGCGACCCGCAACGCCGCGGTGCCCGGGTCCGCCCGCTCGACGACGGCGCGGTAGTCCGCGACCCGCTCGTCGAACAGGTCGACGACCTGCGCGTGCGGCAGCGACCGGTCGGGGACCGGCCGGACCACCTCGACGTCGAGCACCGGCTCGACGTCGGGCACGTCGGTCAGGGCCCGCCGGGCCTTCGCCAGGATCACCTCGCGCGCGCTCATGCCCCGTCCCCGTTCCTGCGCCCGCCGTCGGTGTTGTCGCTCCGGCTCCGCCCGCCGTCGGTGTTGTCGCTCCGGCTCCGCCCGCCGTCGGTCCTGGTCCACCACTCCCGGAAGGACTCGGCCGCCGGTACCGGCACGTCGCGCGAGTCGGACCAGGCGCTCGCCGGGCCGGGGACCGCACCGAGGATGCTGCGCCCACCGGGCGCGGTGCGGCCCAGCCGTCCGGCCAGCTTCCCGCCGATCCCGGCGACGCGTTCGGCCGCGCCGGTGCGCGCGGCCGAGGACAGCGTCCACGACGCCGCCTTCATCGCGACGTCCTGCACCGACGGCACGCGGCTCGCCTTCCGGTGGGCGTCGACCACCTCGGCGCGCAGGTGCACCAGTACCTCGGGGATGTCGATGCGGACCGGGCAGACCTCGAAACACGCCCCGCACAGGCTGGACGCGTACGGCAGCGAGTCGGTCTGCGGGTCGGTGCCCACCCCCCGCAGCTGCGGGGTGAGGATCGCGCCGATCGGGCCCGGGTAGACCGAGCCGTAGGCGTGCCCGCCGGTGCGCTCGTAGACCGGGCACACGTTCAGACAGGCCGAGCAGCGGATGCAGCGCAGCGCCTGCCGCCCGGTCGGGTCGGCGAGCACGTCCGTGCGGCCGTTGTCCAGCAGAACCACGTGCACCTCCTGCGGCCCGTCGCCGGGGGTGACCCCGGTCCAGGTGGAGGTGTAGGGGTTCATCCGCTCCCCGGTCGAGGACCGGGGGAGCAGCTGCAGCATCACGTCCAGGTCCTGGAAGGTCGGCAGGACCTTCTCGATCCCGACCACCGACACCAGCACCTCGGGCAGGGTCAGGCACATCCGGCCGTTGCCCTCGGACTCGACGACGGTGAGCGTCCCGGTCTCGGCGACGGCGAAGTTCGCCCCCGAGACCGCCACCTTCGCCCGCAGGAACTTCTCCCGCAGGTGCTCCCGGGCCGCGGCGGCCAGGCGCGCCGGTTCGTCGGTCAGGTCCGCCGGGGCGGCGCGCCCGGCGCGGCCCATCTCGCGCAGGAAGATCTCCCGGATCTCCGCGCGGTTGCGGTGGATCGCCGGGACCAGGATGTGGCTGGGCAGGTCGTCCCCGAGCTGCACGATCAGCTCGGCGAGGTCGGTCTCCCAGGCGTGGATGCCCGCGGCCTCCAGCGCCGAGTTCAGGTCGATCTCCTGGGTGGCCATCGACTTGACCTTGACGACCTCGTCGGTGCCGTGCCGCCGCGCGATGTCGACGACGACCGCGTTCGCCTCGGCCGCGTCGCGCGCCCAGTGCACGGTGGCGCCGGCCGCCGTCAGCGACCGTTCCAGCTGCTCCAGGTAGTCGGGCAGGTGCCGCAGCACCCGGTTCTTGATGGCCTCACCGGCCAGGCGCAGCTGCTCCCAGTCGTCGACCTCGCCGACGACGTTGCCGCGCTTGGTGCGGATGGTGGACGTGGCGTGGGCCAGGTTGCGGCGCAGCTGGGAGTCCTCCAGTGCGGCGCGCGCCGCCGCCGGGAACGCCGGTGTGCCGAGGAACGTGCCGCTCATCGGACCGCCTCCGTCGTCGCGTCCGGGACCGCGCTGCCGACGCTCGTCGGGTCCGCGGCCCGCTCGGTGCGCCGCTCGACCACGGGCTCGGTCTGCGCCAGCACCTCGGCCAGGTGCATGACCCGCATCCCCGACCGCTGCCGCGACAGCAGCCCGCCCACGTGCATCAGGCACGAGTTGTCCCCGGCGACGAGCACCTCCGCGCCGGTCGAACGGACGTGGCGGGCCTTGTCGTTGCCCATCGCGATCGAGGTCTCGGAATTCTTCACCGCGAACGTCCCGCCGAACCCGCAGCACTCGCCCGAGCCCGGCAGGTCGAGCAGGGTCAGTCCGCGGACCGCGCGCAGCAGCCGGGTCGGCCGGTCGCCGACCCCCAGCATCCGCAGCGAGTGGCAGGTCGGGTGGTAGGTGACGCGGTGCGGGAAGTAGGCCCCGACGTCGACGACGCCGAGGACGTCGACCAGGTACTCGCTCAGCTCGTACACCGGCGGTGCGGACTCGACGCCGCGGATCAGGCCCGGGTCTCCGGAGCGGCGCGCGACCAGGCCGTGCTGGTGGCGCACCGAGCCCGCGCACGACCCGGACGGCGCGAGGATCGCGTCGTACCCGGCGAAGGCGTCGAGGTGGTTGCGGACGAGCGGGACGGCCTCGTCGAGGTAGCCGGTGTTGACCATCGGCTGCCCGCAGCAGGTCTGCGCGGCGGGGAACTCGACGTCGACGCCGAGCCGGCGCAGCAGGGACACGACGGCCCTGCCGGTGTCCGGGAACAGGGCGTCGTTGAGACACGTGACCATGAGGCCGACGCGGGGCCGGGGGATCGGCATGGCGCCTCCGGTGAAGTGGTGGGACGGAGGGTGTGGTCCGACCAAGGTAGCGGTATGGTCGGACCACACACAAGCAGGAGGACGACGTGCGTGTTCCCGCCGCCCACGAGATGGTGCTCGCCCACGTCGAGGAGCGCCTGACGAGTGGCGAGTGGCGCCCGGGGGACCGGCTGCCGCCGGAGCGCGAGCTCGCCGCGACGCTGGGCGCGTCCCGCCAGGCGGTCCGCGAGGCACTGCGGGTGCTGCAGGCCCAGGGCGTGATCCGCTCACAGGTGGGCACCGGCGCGGACTCCGGGACGGTCGTCGTGCCGGCCCCGGCGCGGGCACTCGGCCGGGTGCTGGCCCTGCACCTGGCGGTCGACTCGTTCCCGGTGGACGACGTCACCGAGGCCCGGGTCATGTTCGAGCGGTTCTCCGCCGGGCTGGCCGCGCGTCGGCGCTCGGCGTCGGACCTGCTGGAGTGGACGGCCGCGCTGGACGTCATGGACGACGACCTCGACCCGGCCGCCTTCAGCGACGCCGACATCGCCTTCCACGTCGCGATCGCCGCGGCGGCCGGGAACCGCCTGGTGGGGGAGCTGACCCGGGCGATCCGGGAGTCGGTGCGCGGGATGCTGCTCGACGCGATGCAGGCCCAGGGGGACTGGCCCGCGCTGCGCGAGCGGCTGCGGGCCGAGCATCGGGAGATCCACGCGGCGATCGCCGACGGCGACGGGACACTGGCAGCGGACCGGATCGAGGCACACATTCGCGCCTTCCACGGCCGGGTCGGACCTGCCTAGGCTCACCGCGTGACCACCTCCGACCTGCCCGACGCCGCCGTCGTCGCGGTGTCCGCCCGGTACCGTCGCGGGTTCGCCGACCTGGTCTCCTCACTCGACGCCGCGCAGCTCGCGGCGCCGAGCCTGTGCGCCGGGTGGGACGTGCGGACCGTCGCCGGGCACCTGGTGTCCGCGCTGACCACGACGGTGCCGTCGTTCCTGGTCCAGGTGCTGCGGGCGCGCGGGAACGTGGACCGGGCGGTCGACCGGGCCGCCCGGCGGGACGCGGCCCGTCCGGTCGAGGAGCTGGTCGCGGTCCTGCGCGACCGTGCCGACAGCTCCTTCGCCCCGCCCGGTATCGGGACGCGGGGCCCGATGGCCGACGCGATCGTGCACACCGCCGACGTCACCGTCGCGCTCGGGCTCCCGTTCGACCCCGACCCGGTCGACGTGCGCATCGCGCTCGACTTCGTGGTCGGGACGGTCCCGCTCGCGTTCACCACCCGGCGCCGGCTGGCGGGCCTGCGGTTCGTCGCCGACGATGCCGGGTTCGCGCGGGGCGAGGGCGCGGAGGTCCGGGGACACGGCGTCGACGTCCTGCTGGCCGCCTGCGGACGCCCGGCCGTGCTGGACCGGCTGACGGGGGACGGCGTCGCGACGCTCGCCGCCCGGCTGACCGGGCGCTGACGCCGTAGTCCCCCGGCCATCCCGCATCCGTCGCGCCGGTCGACGCGTCGCTCCCGCGCCCGGTCCACGCGTCGTTCCGGCGGCCGGTTCATGCGCGCCGAACCGGAGAACGCGCGCTCGATCGGGCGCGCATTCTCCGTCCCGGCGAGCGGACCGGTGTGCGTGGTCGCGCGAGGGCCGGTGACCGGCGGACCGGATCGTGCGGGGCAGGGGCACCGGCGACGGGTGGGTCAGGGGTTCGCGTCGCGGTGCAGGCCCAGCAGGTGGACGTAGGCGGCGGCGGACAGCGGGATCGAGTCGCGTTCGGTCTGGCTCAGCTCCCGGCGCACCTTTCCCGGCACCCCGGCGACCAGCGACCCGGGCGGTACGACCGTGCCCTGGGTGAGCACCGCGCCCGCGGCGATCAGCGACCCGGCGCCGACGTGCACCCCGTTCATGAGTACCGCGCCCATGCCGATCAGCACGTCGTCCTCGACGGTGCAGCCGTGCACGACGGCGCGGTGGCCGATGGTGACGCCGTCGCCGATGGTTGCGGGGAAGCCGGGGTCGGCGTGCAGGACGGAGCCGTCCTGGACGTTGGTGCGGGCGCCGAGGGTGATCGGGGCGAGGTCGGCCCGGATCACGCACGTGTACCAGATCCCGGTCTCCGGACCGATGCTCACCTCGCCGGCGAGCACGGCGCCGGGCGCCACCCAGGCCTGCTCGTGGACCTGCGGGGTGTGGCCGTTCACGGTGATCATGGGGTCAGCCTAGGGCGGTTTCGAACGCGGCGAGGACGTCGTCGCTGAACAGGACGAACCGGACCTCGGTCACCGCGGTGCCCGCCTCGGCGACCTCGCGGACGGTGGCGACGGCGATCCGGGCGGCGTCGGCGACCGGCCACCCGTAGACCCCGGCCGAGACAGCGGGGAACGCGACGGTCCGGGCGCCGAGGGAGTCGGCGACCCGCAGCGACTCGCGGTAGGCGCTCGCCAGCAGCGCCGAGCGGTCCTCCCGCTTCGCGTACACCGGCCCGACGGTGTGGATCACCCAGCGGGCGGGCAGGTCGCCGGCGGTCGTCGCGACGGCGTGGCCGGTGGGGAGCCCGTCGGGCAGGTCGCCGGCGCGCAGGCGCTCGCACTCGGCGAGGATCGCGGGCCCACCGCGCCGGTGGATGGCGCCGTCGACGCCGCCCCCACCACGCAGACCGGAGTTGGCGGCGTTGACGACGGCGTCGACCCGGGCTTCGGTGATGTCCCCGCGCTCGCAGGCGATCCTCATGTGCGTGCCTCCTCGCGCAGCCGACCCAGCAGCGGGATGGCCGCGATCTTGTCCTCGGTGAGCGAGTCCCAGACGATGCCGCCGTCCGGGCGGGACCGCCGGTGCTCGCGGCAGTCGACCACCCGGTCCGGGGTGACGACCAGGTCCACCGGGGCGTCGTGCGAGGCCCACGGGATCACCCCGGCGTCGCGTAGCTGCAGCTCGTGGACCGTGGTGACGACCAGCGTGTCGTCGGAGATCAGTCCGGCCTCGCGGGCCAGTGCGAACTCCAGGTCGGCGAACCCGCCGCCCTTGCCCAGCCGCGCCCCGTCGGCGCCGACCGCGACGCAGCCGGTGACGACGAGGTCGACCGGCTCCAGGTCCGCGACGGCGACCCGGCGCGCCGACCGGGTGGCGTTCTTGATCGACACCGCCAGGCGCGGCGGGTCGGCGAGATCGTCCGGGTCGAGCAGGAAGAACGGGTCGGCCTCGGCCAGCTTCGGGACGGCCATGTAGACGGTCTTGCCGTCCTCCAGCGCGTACCGGCGCACCGGGAGCTGCGCGGAGTCCGGGTTGGACTTCACGGTGCGGGCGGCCCGCCACACGTCGAGCTCGCGCAGCCGGCGCGCCGCGGCCTCGGCCCCGACGAAGTTCGAGATCCGGTTGCGCGCCCCGGGGAACCGCGCGGCCTTCTGCTCGGTCAGCGCGGTCCACACCTCGTCGCGCAGCTCGGCCTTGCGGGCGAGGGTCCCGGGGTCGCCCCCGGCGTCGTGGTCGTGGCGGCGGCTCATGTCGGCGACCCTGCCAGGCCGCCGGTCAGTGCTCCCGCAGGGCCTCGATCAGCTCGTCCTTGGTCATGTCCGAGCGGCCCTCGATGCCGACCTTCTGCGCCTGGGCGTAGAGCTCGTCCTTGGTCTGGTTCTCGTAGTCTCCGTGCTCGCCGCCCCGCTTGCCGACGGTGTCGCGTCCCTCGGCGGCCGCGGCGTTCGCGATCCGCGCGGACTTCTCCTTGGAGTTGCCCTCCTCGCGGAGGCGCTCGTACATCTCGTCGTCCTTGATGCTGCTCGCCATGGCGGTCGACTACCCGCCGAGCAGCTCGGCCAACCTGTCCAGTAGCGGCACCTGACCCTTCACGATCTTCTCCCGGGCGGTGGCGAGGTCGAACCACGCGGCGCGGTCCAGCTCGGGGAAGCGGAGGGTGCGCCCGGAGCGGGGCGGCCACTCCATCTCGACCCAGCTGCCGTCGTCGGGACGGTCGGCGACGGCGTCGGCGCCGGTGAAGCCGGACCCGTCCAGCGCGAAGGCGGTGACGGTCTTGCGGGACCGGCGGACCGTGCCGAGCCCGACCGGCTCGCCGTCGGGCGGCGGGGCGCCGATCTCCTCGGTGAACTCGCGGCGGGCGGCGTCGAGCGGGTTCTCGTCGGGGTCGTGCTCGCCCTTGGGCATCGACCAGGCATGGTCGTCCTTGCGGGCCCAGAACGGCCCACCCATGTGGCCGAGCAGCACCTCAGGGCCGCCCGGCCCGGCCCGGTGCAGCAGGAGTCCGGCGCTGGTCACGGGAGGCACGCGGGGATCATCCCAGACGGGCGGGCCGGTCGAGCCGGTGCACGTGGGCCAGCGGGGGGTCGGCCGGGTTGTCCGGGGGCAGCTCCCCGGTCGCGACCCGGCGGAAACCGGCCTTCTCCAGCGCCCGGCACGACGCGCGGTTGCCCGCCGCGACCGGGACGACCACCGCCGTCGCCTCCGGGTAGCGCTCCCAGCCCTCGGCGACGGCGGCGGCGATGATCCGCGGGCCCAGCCCGCGCCCGGTCAGCTCCACCGGCCCGATGAGGTAGTCGACGGTCAGCGCACCGTCCGGGATCGTCAGGATCGGCGCGATCGCGGCGACCTCCTCGGGGTAGTCGTGCCAGCGGGCGCGCTGGACGAGCCCGACCGGGACACCACCGAGCTCGGCGACGAGGTCCTCGCCCGGTTCCTCCCCGCGCAGCCCCGCCCCGAAGTCGCGTTCGAGCGCCTCGTCGGTGGTCTCGTGGAACCACCACCGGTGCACGTGCGGCGCGGCCAGCCAGCGCCGCAGGAGAGCCAGGTCGCCCCGCACCAACGGGCGCAGGGTGACGGGGGCGTCGAGCGACGGCCCGTCGGCCGGTGTGACGGACGGCGGCACGGGCGCGAGCGTAGCCGCGCCGCGGCCCGCCGCCGAGCGGTGTCCTCCTCCGCCCGGACGAGGACGGGGACGGTGGGCATCTCGTCCTCGCTGCGGATCCGGCCGTACCCCGGCCCGCCTAGGGTCGTGTTCCGATGGAACGCCATCGGACGAGGGGGACGACGATGACGAGCGACCACACCCGGCGGGCCGCACCGGCGGGGGACGGCGGGTCCGCCGCGGACCGCGGGGGCGGATCCGCCCCGGCCGACCCCGGACCGGCTCCCGCACGGACCCGGTGGTGGCGGCGCGACTACAGCCCGGAGGAGATCGAGGCGGGCAAGCAGGCCTGGCGCGACGCGATGCCGTGGGACCACCCGATGTCGCGCGGCGACAAGGTGCTCGTCTTCTCCACGCTCGGCCTGCTCGTGTTCATGCTGGTGACGATGCCGCTGCGGCCGTTCCTGCTGGCGTCGCACCCGGTGTGGCTCGCCGCGGTCACCGGCAGCCTCTCCGCGGTCGGCGCGGGCGCGGCGTTCGCCCGGATCGGCGAGGCGGACCTGTGGGTCGTCATCGCCGCCGGGGTGTTCGGAATGATCAAGTTCGACTGGTTGTTCTGGCTGGCCGGGCGCCGGTGGGGCGAGAAGATCGTCGCGTTGTGGGCGCCCGGTGACTTCGCGAAGCGGTTCGTCGGCCGGATCCGCAGCTGGCCGCGGTGGTCGATGCCGATCGCCGTCGTCGCGGCCGCGCTGCCCGGCATCCCGGCCGCCGCGGTGTTCGCGGTCGCCGGACTGGGGAGGATGCGGCTCGCGACGTTCCTGCTCTTCGACGCGATCGGCGCCGCGCTGATCACCGGGCTCGTCGCCGGGCTCGGGTTCGGCCTCGGGCAGGACGCCGTCGACGTGGTGCTCGCCGTCGACAAGTACGCGTTGTGGATCAGCCTGGCGCTGGTCGTGTTCGTGTCGGTCCAGGCGAGCCGCAGGCAGAAGCAGCAGGCCCCGCCCGCCGCGTGACGGTGCCCGCGCCGGCCCGGGACCTCAGGTCCCGAGCCGCTGCTGCAGGCCGCTCGCGCGTCCGGCCGGGCGGCCGATCGCGGCGCGTACCGCCTCCTCGGTGCCGATGATCCGCACGGACTCCTTGGCCCGGGTGACGGCGGTGTAGAGCAGCTCGCGGGTCATCAGCGGCGAGTCCGCGGGCGGCAGCACCACGGTGATCCGCTTGAACTGGCTGCCCTGGCTGCGGTGCACCGTCATCGCGTGGACGGTGCCGACGCCGCCGAGGCGTGCCGGTTCGAACGCGACCGGGGCGTTGTCCCGGGCGAACACCGCGCGGCGCCCCGACGCGGCCCGGACCACGACGCCGGTGTCACCGTTGAACAGGCCCAGGTCGTAGTCGTTCGTGGTGACCAGCAGCGGGCGGCCCGGGTACCAGGGGGCCTCGGCGGCGAAGCCGGGACGCTCGGCCTCGATCCATCGCTCGATCTCCGCGGTCCACCGGGTCACCCCGTGCGGGCCGCGGCGGTGCGCGCAGAGGACGCGATGGTCGTCGAGCACCCGCAACGCCTGTTCGGCGTCCCCGGCCTCGGCGGCCCCGATCACGTCCACCGCGGCCCGGGTCACGTCCTGGCGGAACGTGTCCAGCCGGCGCGGCTCGAGCTCGGCCGCGTCGCCGTCGACGAAGGACAGGTCGGCCGCGCCGCGGCGCAGCAGCGCGACAGCGGCGTCGGGGTCGTCGCCCTGCACGGCCGCCGCGAAGTCCGCGATCGTGCCGTCGAAGCGCCAGTTGCGCTCCAGCCGCACCACCCCGTTGCGCACCACGACGGGCGGGCCCGGCTCGGCGGGCGCGGGGGCGCCCGCGGCGCCGGAGGCCGGCACGGGCCGGTCCACGCGGAACGCCCCGCAGGCGCTCAGCGCGTCCTGCAGGGCGGGCTCGGCCCGGCCGCCCGCGGCGGCGAGGTCGCCGAGCACCGCACCGGCCTCCACCGAGGCGAGCTGGTCCGGGTCCCCGACCAGCACCAGCCGGGCGTCCGGCCGGACGGCCTCCAGCAGCCGCGCCATCATCGTCAGCGACACCATCGACGTCTCGTCGACGACCACGACGTCGTGCGGCAGCCGGTTGCCCCGGTGGTGGCGGAACCGGCCCGAGGTGCCCCGCGAGCCCAGCAGCCGGTGCAGCGTCGACGCCGTCGCCCCCGCGACGGCGGCCCGGTCGGTCTCCGGCAGCCGCCCGTGGGCCTCGGCGACGGACTGGGTCAGCCGGGCCGCGGCCTTCCCGGTCGGCGCGGCGAGCGCCACCCGCAGACCCGGTGCCCCGGGCGGGGCGGTCGCGCGGTGCAGGTCGTGCAGGACGGCGAGCAGGGCCGCGACCGTCGTCGTCTTGCCCGTGCCGGGGCCGCCGGCGATCACGGTGACCGGCCGCAGCGCGGCGACCGCGGCGGCGAGGCGCTGCCGTTCGGCGCCGGCGTCGCCGAGCAGCCGGTCCAGCGCCGCGCACAGCCGGTCGGGGTCGACGGTCGCGACCGGTCCGGCGCGCGCGGTGAACTCGCGGCGGACCAGCTCCTCCTCCTGCCAGTAGCGCTCCAGGTAGAGCAGGTTCCCGAGCAGGCGCAGCGGCCGCCCGGCGGGGCCGTCCTCGCCGACGGCGACCAGCGGGCTGTCCGCGCAGGCCGCGCGCCACGTCGCGGGCTCCGGCCAGGGCAGCCCGGACACGTCGACGGCGACCTCGCCCTCGCCCGCGGTCGTGGCCGCGGCGCTCGCCAGGTCCACGCAGACCGACCCGTTGCGGATCGCGCGCACGGCCAGCGCGGCGGCGAGCACCACCGGTTCGGGCTCGGCGGCGGTCGGGTCGTCGGCGGCGGTCGGGTCGCCGCGCCCGCCGAGGACGGCGAGCCTCCGGGCGACGTGCACGTCGCCCGGCGCGAGGATCTCGGCCTCGTTGAACGCGGCGAGCACCCCGGTCGCGGTGCGGGCGGCCCGCGGACCGAACGGGTCCCGCTCGGGGGCCGGGGGCGCCGTCGCCGCCGGGGTGGGGGGTGCGGTCGTCGTCACGGGGTGCCTCCGTCCAGCAGGTCCGACAGCTCCTCGACCAGGGCGGCGGGTGGCCGCCAGGCGAAGACGCCGCACGGCGCGGCCATCGGTCCGGACCCGGTGACCGGGGTGTCCGGCCCGCACATACCGCGCAGGAACAGGTAGCCGACCCCGCCGAGGTGCGTGTCCGGGTCGTAGCCGGGCAGCCGCCAGCGCAGGTAGCGGTGCAGCGCGACGGCGTAGAGCAGCGCCTGGAGCGGGTAGTGCGCGTCGGCCATCGCCGTGGCCAGCCGGTCGGCGGTGTAGTGCGCCGCGGTCAGCGGGTCGCGCCCGGACGGGCCGACCGGGCCCAGCCAGTTCGTCTTGTAGTCCACGACGAGGAACCGCTCCCCGGCGCCGTCACGGACCCGCAGCACCGAGTCGATGCTGCCGGTCAGGTAGCCGCGCAGCGGCTGTCCGGCGAGGTCGGGGGAGTCGAGGAGGTCGGCGTAGCCGTGGAGCGGGTCGCCGGGCCCGAGGTGCCTGCGGACGGCGGCGGCCAGCCCGGCCAGGGTGAGCCGCCCCGTCGGGGTGTCCCCGCCGCACAGCGGGAGCTCGAAGTCCAGCTCGGACAGCCGGTCGCCCGGCGCGACGTCGGCCAGCGCCAGCCCGGACGCGATCGGCCCGAGCGGGGTCCGCAGCACCGGGACGAGCGCGTCGGCGAGCTCGTCGGGATCGAGGTCGGCCGGCTGGTGGCGCAGCTCCTCGGTGACGTGCGCGACGACCTCGGCCCGCAGCGCGGCGTCGCCCTGGGCGGCCGTGCGGGTGTCGAGGTGTTCCAGCACGGCGTGCACCAGGGTGCCGAACCCGGTGCCCGAGGGCAGGTCGGCCATGGGGGAGGGGAACGCCGCGGGGCCGGCTGCGCCCGCCGTGGCGTCCCCGGTGGGGGCCGCACCGGGCAGCGGGGCGGGGTCGGGCTCGTCGACGATGCCCTCGTCCTCGGGCTCGGTCAGCACCCCGGGCGCGGTCGCGGCCGGTTCCGGCTCGGCGTCGACGGCCGGGTGCGGGTGGTGCGCGGCGTGCGCGGCCGCGGTCAGCGCGGTGTAGGACGTGCGCCGCCACGCGGTGTCCAGCGTGCGGGTGAACGTCGCGACGGCCAGCCCCGCGTCGGGCGGGACCGGGGTGCGGTCGGCGGGGTCGCGGTCGTGCAGGGTCTCCACCGACGCGCCGGCCGGGGCGAGCCGCTCCCGCAGGAACGCCAGCGCGTTCGCGTCGCCGGGGACCTTCGCGGTCGGTTCCGGCTCCGCGCCGGGCCCGGCGTGCCCGAACAGCACCCGGTGCAGCGACGCCGCCGCGGTCGTCGTCCCCGGGACCCACCAGGCGACGACCTGGCTGCAGGCGCGGGTGAGCGCCACGTACAGCAGCCGCAGGTCCTCGCCCGCCTCCTCGGCCTGGTGCAGTGCGGTGCGCCGGGTGCGGTCCGGCCCGGTGGACCCGCCGACGTCGAGCAGCCGGCGCTGGCCACCGGCACCGGGCGGGGTGTCGTGGTAGAGCAGTGTCTCGGGCCGGTCGTCGACCCAGCGGTCCCACGCGAACGGCAGGTACACCACCGGGAACTCGAGCCCCTTGGACCGGTGCACCGTCACGATCTGGACGGCGTCGGCGTCGGACTCCAGCCGCCGGCTCCGCTCGGCGGAGGTGTCGCGGGCGGCCTCGCCGATCCGGTGCCGCAGCCACTCGGTGAGCGCCGTCGGGCCCAGGTGGCGTTCCAGCGCCGCGGAGTGCAGAACCTGGCCGACGTGGCGCACGTCGGTGAGGTCGCGCTCGCCGTCGGGGCTGCGCAGCAGGCGCTCGGCCGGGGCATAACGGGCGAACACGGCCTCCTGCAGGGCGGCGACCCCGCGCTCGGCGAGGACCTGGTGCCAGGCCCGCAGGTCCGCGCCGAGCTGGTCGACCAGCCCCTCGGCGTCGGGCCCGCACAGGTCGGCGACGGTGTGGCCGACGAACCGGGTCAGCGCGGCGGCGCGCAGCCGCATCGAGCGCTGCGGCTGCTCGACGGCCTCCAGCAGCGTCAGCCACTCCGCGGCGACCGGCGTGGTGAACACGCTGGTGGAGCCGGTGAGCACGGCGGGCACCCCGGCCTCGGCGCAGGCGTCGCGCACCAGCAGGCCCTGGGCGTTGGTCCGCACCAGCACCGCGACCTGCCCGGGGCGCAGCCGTCCCCCCGCGAAGCGGGCGGTGCCGTCGAGCAGCTGCGACAGGTCGACGGCGACGTCACGCGCCACCACGGCGCGGGCGCCCTTGGCCCGGGCCAGCCCGCGCCCGGTCAGGTCGAGCCGGTCCCGGTCGACCAGCCGCAGCCGCAGCGGGGCGTCGTGCCGGGCGGTCAGCCGCCGCCCGGTGTGGTGGGCCCGGACCGGGTGCACGACGATCCCGGAGTCCCCGAGGGCGGCCTCGCCGAACACCCCGTCCAGCGCGGTGAGCAGGGCCGCGTCGCTGCGGCGGTTGGTCGAGAGGGTGCGCCGGGTCGCCGCCGCGTCGGCGGCCCGCAGGTAGCTGTGCACGTCGGCGCCGCGGAAGGCGTAGATCGCCTGCTTCGGGTCGCCGATGAGCACCAACGTGGTGTCGGGGGCGGAGTGGAACGCCAGGGAGAGGATCTCCCACTGCAGCGGGTCGGTGTCCTGGAACTCGTCGACGAGCACCACCGAGAACCGCGACCGCAGCCGGTCCCGGGCGGCGGGGCCGCGGACCGGGTCGCGCAGCGCCGCGGCGAGGCGGGTGAGCATGTCGTCGTAGCTGTAGATGCGCGAGCGCCGCTTGCGGGCGTCGACCTCGCGGCGCACCGCGGAGGCGAAGCCGTACCGGGTGGCGGCCGGGGTGGCCGGGTCGGCGTCGCGGGGCTCCAGCTCGGCCTGCGGGTCGCCGACGGCGCGACGGGCCAGCGCCAGGGCCGCGGCCCGGTCGAACGCCGGGCGGCCGGCGTTCGGGGCGGCGTACTTGCGCACGTAGAAGTCGTCGACGACCTCGGTGACGACGTCGTCGACGTGGTCGACGAACTCGGCGTCGGGGTCGTTGTCCCCGGCCACGCCCAGGCCGGCCAGCATCTGCATGCAGAACTGGTGGGTGGTGGCGATCGTCGCCGCGTCGAACGACGCCGACGCCGTCGCCAGCCGGGCCCGCCGCCGCTCCAGCTCGGCCGGGTCGGTGGTGGCCAGGTGCGCGACCACGGGGTCGGCCTCCGGCGTCGGCGGGGCGGCGCCGGCGAGCACGGCGGCGAGCGCCCGCTCGGTGCCCACCAGCCGCTCCCGGACCCGCTCGCGCAGCTCCTGGGTGGCGTCGCGGCCGAAGGTGACCAGCATCAGCCGATCCAGGTCCGCGACGCCCTCGGCGACGTAGCGGGTCGCCAGCGCGGCGATCGTGTAGGTCTTCCCCGTCCCCGCGCTCGCCTCCAGCACGACGGTGCCGGACGGCAGCGGCCCGTCGACCTCGAAGGTCGGTGCCGACAACACGCTGGTGGTGCTCACGGCGCGTCCTGCCTCTCGTGGTCGAGCAGTGGTGCCCACAGCCGGACGGCGAGCTCCCCGAAGCGGGTGGGCTCCCCGCCGGACCCGGGCTCGGGACGGGCGACCAGCGGGCCGCCCGCGGCGCCCCGGACGAAGACGTGCGGGGCCTCGGCGTGCTCGAAGCGCGACCACTCGCTCTCCGCGGCGGCGAACGCGTTGGCCGGGACCACCCCGCGGGAGCGGTTGCGGGCGTAGACGGCGGCGGCGTCGGTGGGCAGCGGCAGCGGCGCCCGCAGGCCCTCACGGCGCAGCGCGACCAGGTCGGCCAGGGTGCGGCGGGCCAGGCCGGGGTCGACCGGGCCGAGCACCGAGCGGGCGGCGCCGCCGGGGCCGCGCCCGACGGTCACCGCCGTCCAGGACCGGCCGGGGTGCGCGGCGGTGAGCGCGAGCAGCTGGACCCACGCCCGCAGCCGGTGCTTGGCCTTGAGCCGCGAGTACTCGACGCGCACCACGACGTCGCCGTGCAGGCCCGGCACCGTCCCGGCGACGGCGCGGCCGTCCTCGGGTGTGCCGGTGAGCTGCGCGACGAGGTCCTGCGAGCCCGCCTCGCCGGTCGCGACCGCCGCCGCGACGGCGACCAGCGGCTCGACCTGCCCGCCGACCTCGGTGAGTACCCGGTGCCCGATCCCGCCCGGCGGGAGGTCACCGCGCAGCGTCTCGGCCCGCGCGACGGCCTGCGGTGCGGCCCCGGCGAGCCGGTCGGTCAGCAGCCGGTCCCCGATCTTCCAGGTGGCCAGGCCGTCGAGCTCGACCGGCAGCGCGTCGTCGGGCTCGACGTTCTCCTCCGGCGGCAGCACCCGCACCCGCTGGCGCAGGAACGCCCGCACCGGGTGCTCGACGAAGGCGACCAGCTCGTCGAGCTCGACCACCCCGTCCGGCGGGTCCTCCGGCGGAGGCAGCGGGTCCGCGCCGAACAGCGGGGTCACGGTGCGCGGCCCGGCCGCGGCCTCGGCGCCGCGCAGCGCGGCCCGGTCGAAGCTGAACGGCCCGGCGGCCAGCAGCGCGCCGGAGGTGAAGTTGCGCCGGTCGAACGGCTGCAACGGGTGCCGGGCCCGCAGCGCCTGCGACGCGGGCGTGCCGGTTCCGGTCCGCACGCAGGCGTCGATCGCGTCGCACAGCTCCCCGACCGGCACCGACGGCGGCCGGTCGGCGCCGGTGCGCTCGTCGGCGCCGGAGGACACCACGACCAGGTGCCGGGTGGCCGAGCAGAGCGCGTCGAGCAGCAGCTGGCGGTCCTCCCCGCGCGGGTCCCGCTCGCCGACGACCGGGTCGCGGGCCAGCACGTCGTCGCCGTCGGGGGCGCCGGCGCGGGGGAACACCCCGTCGTCGCAGCCCAGTAGGCACACGACCTTGTGCGGGACGGCCCGCATCGGCACGAGCGTCGCGACGGTCAGCGTGCCGGTCCGGAAGTTGGCCCGGCTGGGCCGCCCGCGCAGCCGCTCGGCGAGCAGGCCGCGCACGTCGGGCAGGTCGAGGTCGACCGTGGCGGCCTGCGGCCCCGCGGAGGCGACGACGTCGGCCAGCTCCGCCCGGGCCTGCCCGGCCTGCCAGGCGTCGGTCGGGGTGGTGTCGGTCAGCGCGGACAGCCCCTCGACCAGCGCGTCCACCCAGACCGACAGCGGCTGCGGGCCGCGCAACGCACCGAGCACGGTCGCGAGCCGGTCGACGAACTCGGCGAGCCGCCCGACGAGGTCCACGTCGGAGGAGTCGACCTCGTCCAGCGGCAGCGCGGTGCCCAGCCAGGCCGGGGCGCCCGGGGTCTCGGCCATCGCGACGCCGACGAGCATCCGGTCCAGCCCGGCCCGCCAGGTGTTCTGCTCGACCCCGTCGAGCCGGTAGGGCCGCCGGTGCGCGGCGTCGAGCCCCCACCGGACCCCGGCCGCGGTGACCAGCTCGGACAGCCGCTCCAGCGCGTCGTCGTCGAAGCGGAAACGGCGCCGCACCGGGGCGGAGGCGACCAGGTCGAGCACCTGGGAGGCGCTGACCCGGGACCCGGCCAGCTCCAGCAGCGACGACACCGTGCCCAGCAGCGGGTTCGCCTGGCGCAGGGCGCGGTCGGCCAGACGCACCCGCAGCCGGTGCCCGGGGTGGAGCTCCTCGCGGGAGGGGCCCGCACCGTCGGGGGAGTCCGCGTCCGGGGCGAGGCCGAACGACGCCGTGATCAGCGGCGCGAACACCTCGATGTCCGGGCACATGACGATGATGTCGCGCGGCTCCAGGTCCGGGTCGGTGGCGAGCAGGCCGAGCAGCACCTCGCGCAGCACCTCCACCTGCCGGTCCGGGCCGTGGCAGGAGTGCAGTGCGACGCTGCGGTCGTCCGCGTCGAGCAGGGGACGGTCCTCCGGGGCGGGCGGCACGGCGTCGTCGCGCAGGGCGGTCTGCAGGCGGCGCAGCAGGGTCGGCGCGCCGGTCCCGGCGGGGGCCGGGTGGTGGGTGTCGGTCACGTCGGGCCCGGCCGCGGGGAGCCGCAGGGCCAGCTCCCGGGTGTCCCGGCCGAGCGAGCGCAGCAGCGGATGACGCACGGCCTCGGCGCTGGTGTCGGCGGCGCGCGAGGGCACCCCCGGTGTCCGCGCGGCGCGCACCGCCTCCCACATCGCCGGCGACGGGTGCGGCAGCCACAGGTGGACCTCCCGGTGCGCCGCGAGGGCCTCCAGGACGGTCAGGTGCTCGGCGGCCAGCCGGGTCGGGCCGAACAGCGACAGCCGCGGCCCGACCTCGGGGCCCGGGTCGGCGCCTCCGCGCAGGCGGGCCACCGCGTCGTCGAGGCGCTCGGCGGGTCCGGGCACCCCGAGCGCGGCGTGCAGGCGGCGCCACAGCTCCGGCTGCCACACCAGGTCGGCGGGCACCGCGTCCTCCCCGGCGCGCCAGCGGCGCAGCAGCTCGGGGCGGTGCGTGGCGTAGGAGCCGAACAGCCCGGCCAGCGTGCGGGCGAGCGCGTAGCGGCGGCCGTGCCCACCCCGCTCCAGGTGCGCGGCGAGAGCGGTGAACCGGTCGTCCCCGGGAGCGGCGACGGCCTCGTCGATCAGCTCCAGCAGCGGCCACACCGACCGGCCGGGCGACCACGGGTCGGTCGCCGGGTCGGTGCCGGTGACGTGCGCGACGACCCCGCCGAGCAGCGCGGCCGGCGCCGGGAACCGGACGTTCGCGCAGACCCCGCCGCTGCCCGTCCCCGCACCGAGCCGGTGCGCGAGCCGCTGGGCCAGCCAGCGCTCCACCCCGCGCTCGGGGACCGCGACGGTCTCGGCCGCGAACGGGTCGCCCGAGCCGGCAGCCAGGACGTCGGCGAGCGCCTCGACGAGGGTGTCGGCGCGTTCGGCCCGATGGATCTCCAGCACGGACCGCACGGTAGCGGCGACCCCCGACAGTGACGGGTGGACCCCTCTACCAGGAGGACACGCGGTAGTTCTTCAGGAACACTCCGTGCAGGTCCTCGCCGGCCTCCCCGGCGACGATCGGGTGGTAGACCCGGGCGGCGCCGTCGGCGAGGTCGAGCGGGGCGTGGAACCCCTCCTCGGCCAGGCGCAGCTTCATCGGGTGCGGACGCTCGTCGGTGATCCAGCCGGTGTCCACCGCGGTCATCAGGATCCGGTCGGTCGCGAACATCTCGCCCGCGCTGGTGCGGGTCAGCATGTTCAGCGCGGCCTTCGCCATGTTCGTGTGCGGGTGCCCGGGCCCCTTGTAGCCGCGTCCGAACACGCCCTCCATCGCCGAGACGTTCACGACGTACTTGTTGCGGGCGCTCGACGCCGCCATCGCCGGGCGCAGCCGCGAGACCAGCACGAACGGCGCCGTCTGGTTGCACAGCTGCACCTCGAGCAGCTCGAGCGGGTCCACGTGCTGGACGTGGTCGACCCAGCTGTTGACCGCCGCGGTGTCGGGCAGCAGCCCGCCCGCGTCCACCGCGGTGCCGGCGGCCATCCGCTCCGGCGACGCCGAACGGGCCGTCGTCGCCAGCGCGGCCAGGTCGCGCCCGCCCGGGACCGCGCCGGCCAGCAGGAGCGGGTGCTCGCGCGAGGCACTGGTGAACGACACGATCTCCGGCAGCTCGCCCGCCGGCAGCTCCTCGTGCTCGGCGGCCTCCAGCGCGGAGTACGAGCCGGGGGAGCGGCGCACCGTCTGCGCGGCGTTGTTGACCAGGATGTCCAGCGGCCCCGCGGCGGCGACCTCGTCGGCGACGGCGACGACCTGGCCCGGGTCACGCAGATCCACCCCGATCACCCGCAGCCGGTGCAGCCACTGCGCCGAGTCGGGCAGCGCGGCGAAGCGGCGGGCGGCGTCGCGCGGGAAACGGGTGGTGATGGTGAGGTGCGCGCCGTCGCGCAGCAGCCGCAGCGCGATGTACATCCCGATCTTGGCGCGGCCGCCGGTGAGCAGCGCGCGGCGCCCGGACAGGTCGGTACGGGCGTCGCGGTGGGCACGGTGCGCGGCGGCGCAGTCCTGGCACAGCTGGTGGTAGAAGGCGTCGACGACGGTGTAGCGCGTCTTGCACACGTAGCAGCCGCGGGCGCGGTGCAGCGTCCCCGCGGTCGCGCCGGGGGTGGTCGACACCAGCGGGATGCCGGCGGTCTCGTCGTCGATGCGTCCGGCCGCGCCGGTCGCGGTGGCGGCGGTGACGGCCTCGTCGGAGGACTTCTCGGCCTGCCGCTTCTCGGCGCGGCGCCGCAGCCGCACCGACTTCCAGATCCCCGCGGTCGCCCGCCGGACGACCACGGCGTCGGGGTGTTCGGGTGGCAGGTCGTCGACCCGGGCCAGTACCTTCAGCGCGGTCGCGAGCTCGTCCGGGTCGATGCCGGGGCTGGACACCGGGACACTCCTGGGATCGGTGGTCGGGGGACGGGCGTCGATCCTAGTTCCCCCGATTCCGGCTCAGGACGCCAGCGGCTGCGCGAGCCCGACCTCCTCGGCCATCTCGGTGAGGACGGCGATGTTCAGCTCGAAGGCGTGCACCGCCTCGGCGAGCAGCCGGGCCCGCTGCGCCGGGGTCCAGGCCGCGTCGTCGAGCAGGGCGCGGTACCGGGTCCGGAACGCCGACGGGCTGCCGAGGGCCCTGAAGTCGTAGAACAGCCGCCCGGGGCCCTCGATGCCGTAGGTGCGCTGCAGGACCTTCCCGACGACCTGGCCGCCGGCCAGGTCACCCAGGTAGCGGGTGTAGTGGTGGGCCACGAACAGCGCCGGGTCCGAAGCGGCCTCGCGCAGCCGCGCCACGTAGGCCGCCGTGGAGGGCAGGACCCGCGGGACGCCGCCGCCGAGGGCGTCGAGGTCGGCGTGCAGGGCGGGCACCCGGCGCAGCTCGTCGATCACGAACGGGGCCGCGACCGGGTCGGCGGCCAGGGCGTCCCCGGCCTCCTCCAGCGCGGTGTAGATCGCGACGTACTGCTCGGCGAGCAGGGTGTAGGCGTCCAACGGGAGATCACCGTCGAACAGCGCCCCGAAGTAGCTGCACCGGTGGGCCCGCTCGTGCACCGCCCAGGTGGCCTGGCGGAGATCGGCGGACAGCGTGCCCGTGATGGGGGTCGTGGCGTCCATCGGCCCTCCCGTGACGTGACGTCTGGTGCGACGGCACGGCGCCGGATCTGACACCGTGTCAGATCACGATGCTAAGGGCTGGATGCGGGTAAGGCTAGCCTCAGTCGCGGACAATCGTCGAGACCGCTCGCAGCACGGCGGCCACCGCGGTCTCCACCGTCGCGTCCAGCGCGTCCGGCTCGACCTCGACGATCCGACGGCTCGACAGCGCGGCCGAGACCACGGCGGCGAGCACGTGCGGGTCGTCGTCGACCATCGAGCCGTCGGCGGCGCCGGCCCGGAGGACGGCCACCAGCCGGTCGGAGATGGGGTCGGCGTGCGCGGCGATCCGCCGGTAGGCGGCCGGGTCGAGGGCACCGGCCAGCGCCTGGCCGGGCGGGAGGTGGAACTCGGCGAGGCGGCGCAGCTGCAGCCGGGCGAAGGCGGCGAGCCGTTCGCGGGGGTCCGCGGCCTCGGCGAGCGCGGCGTCGAGCTCGGCGACGTAGCGCTCCGCCTCGTGCTCGACGAACGCGACGAGCAGGGCCTGGCGGTCGGGGAAGTGGTTGTAGAGCGCCGTGCGCCCCACGCCGGCGGCCGCGGCGACCCCGGACAGGGTCACCGTGTCGAAGCCACGTTCGTAGAGCTGCCCGCGCAGGGCGTCGAACACCCGCTCGCGCACCTGCTCGCGGTGCGTCGCCAGCGAGCCCAGGACCTTCGGCACGCGGGCCAGTGTAGGCCCGCGTGCCGGTCGGCCCGGAACCTCAGAGCTGCGCGAGCACCGACTCGACGCCGGAGATCTCGACGGTCGGCGGGACCGGCTCGACGCCGATCCAGCGCACGACGCCGTCGGTGATGATCGCGGCGTAGCGCTGCGACCGGGTACCGAGGCCGAACTTCGACCCGTCCATGTCCAGACCGGCGGCCTTGGCGAAGTCGCCGTTGCCGTCGGCGAGCATGAGCACCGCGTCGCCGGCGCCGCGGGACTCGGCCCAGGCCTCCAGGACGAACGCGTCGTTGACCGAGGTGCAGGCCACGGTGTCGACGCCCTTGGCCTTGAGCTCGTCGCGGCGCAGGACGTAGCCGGGCAGGTGGGTGTCGGAGCAGGCCGGGGTGAACGCGCCGGGCACACCGAACAGCACGACCGTGCCGGTGCCGAGCACCGAGGCGCTCTGCACGGGCTTCGGGCCCTCGGCGGACGGGGTCATCAGGGTGACGTCGGGGATCTGGTCACCGGCGGCGAGAGCCACGGGTTCCTCCTGGTGCTGCGGGGTGGAGCGGTCGGGACCGACCCTAGTCCGCCACCGCCCCGCCCGGCCCCGCGCCGTCGTCACACCCCGTCCTGTCGCCGGGCACCGCCGCCGGCGCCGCACGGGTTCCGCGCCGTGCGTACACCGTGCGGCGCGGAACCCGCGCGGCCGTCAGTGGCAGCTCGTGGGCGCCGGCGGGACGTCGAGGGTGGGGTTGCGGTCGAAGAACCCGGCGGGCTTCAGGACGAAGCCGGTGTAGTCGACCGGCATGACCGGCCAGTCCTCCGGCCGCGGGAAGTGGGTCAGCCCGAAGGTGTGCCACAGCACGACGTCCTGGCCGTCGAGGTCACGGTCCGCGGCCACCCAGGAGGGCAGTCCGTCCCCACCCGGGTTCTGGTTGACGAAGTCACCGGCCGGGTAGCGCTGCGCCGGGTCGTAGCGGGTCACCCACAGCGCCTTCGAGGCGAACGTCGCCCGCGCGTGGATCGACGACGCCGGGTCCGCCAGCAGGGTGGGCTGCCCGTGCGGATGCAGGACGTAGCCGACCGGCCGACCCAGGGCGTTGGTCCTCTCGGTGTTCACCACGTGCCAGACCCGCCCGGACCCCGGGTCGGCGTCCCGCTGGGCCTGCGACTCGCGGGTCAGCCGGGTCGCCGAGCGGGCGAACGCGTTGCCGTGGGCGTTGCCCTCGCCCATCGGCACGCGGACCGCCTCGACCTCCTCGACGGCGTTGGCCGTGCCGTCGACGGTCATGTCCAGCCGCGCGGAGAACAGGTGCTGGTGGAACGGAGCACCCAGGCCGGGCGCGACCTCGGTGGCGTACTCGCCGGGCCTACCGGAGGTGAACACGATGCCGGTCGCCTTGCACTCCAGCTCGATGGTGCCGTCGAGGTAGAGGTACCAGTAGAAGCCGTAGTCGTAGTTGCCGATCGGGGTGAAGAACGAGATCACCAGGCGACGCTGGCGGCGCACCTCACGGGCGCCGGTGAAGATGTCGGTGTGCTTCCAGAGGACGCCGTGGTCCTCCTCGTGCATGCAGATGGCGTTGCTGATCGTGCGCGGGTTGCCCAGGTCGTCGGCGACCACCGCGTCGAGGTAGTGGATGTCGCCGAGGCAGTCGCAGCCCAGCTGCAGGGAGTCGGCGTAGCGGGCGAACATGTACTCGCCGCAGTCGAAGTAGTTCTGCCAGAACCGCACCGGCGCCGGGTCGGCGTAGGGCACGACCATCTCCGCGACCGAGGCGCGATAGCAGATCGGGCGCTCGTCGAAGGCGATCTGGTGCAGGGTCAGGCCCTCGCGCTCGTTGAACCCGACGCGCAGGTCCCACTTGCCCCAGCGGACCCGGCCGTCGGTGACGGTGAACGAGCGCCCCTCGGGCTGGGTGATCTCGATCGGCTTGAGCGAGGTCATGTGCTCGCCCTGCACGGCCGGGTCGTCGAAGTTCCCGCTGGTCGCGGGCACCGGCACGACACCGGTGTCGATCACCCGGTCGACCGTGCGGGCGGTGAGGTCGACGTAGGCGACGAGCCCGTCCACCGGATGTGCCCAGGCGTGGTCGGCCTCGTGGTCCTGGCGGAACCCGAAGGCGCGGGCGAGGCGGCGGCCCTTCTCCCCGGGGATGTCGTAGACGCCGGCCGACAGCGGCACGGCGCGCACCGAGGCGGGCTCCAGCCCGCGCTTCTCCAGCGCGGCGAGCCAGTCCGGCGAGGCGTTCAGGACGTCCTCGATGAACTCGAACTCCGAGTCGATGATCGGCGGCTGCCCCTCCCGCTCGGGCTCCAGCTCGCGGCAGGAGACCAGCTCGCGACGGGTGACCGAGACGACCGTGTCGTGGGAGCGGCCGGTGCCCAGGTCCAGCAGCACCGCGCGGAAGCTGCGCTCGGCGTCGGCGCCGTCGGGGTGGGCGAGGACCTCGGACTTGGGCGGCTCCTCGGGGGCGAAGAACGCGAAGCGGACGTGCTCGGTGAGCAGCCCGGCCGCGGCGAGGACCTCGCGGACGACGGTGACCTCGGCCTCCGTGGTCGGGGCCAGCGGGTGGCTCGCGGTGGTGCGCGGCTCCTGGACGGCGGTCATCGGGTCTCCTCCTGGAGGTCGGTTCCGGCGGTGTCGTGCGCGGTGTCGTGCGCGGTGTCGTGCGCGGTGTCGTGCGCGGTGTCGTTCCCGGTGACGGTTCCGGGCGCGTCGGGCGAGGGCAAGGTCTCGGGGCGGGCACCCGTGAATCGGGTCAGGACCGTTCCGAGCACGAACGCGGCGACCAGGACCCCGCCGATGGCGAGGGCCAGCGCGGGGGGGCCGCCGATGAGCGTCGGGAAGTTCGCGACGGTCAGCCACAGGCAGACCAGCAGACCGGCCAGCCCCAGCGCCGGGGCCAGGGCGGTGTGCCAGAACCGGGTGTCGACGCGCGAGCGGCGAAAGAACACCAGCACCGCAGCGCAGGTCAGCGCCATCAGCGCGAGCACCCCGAGGGTCGCGGTCCCGGCCATCCAGGCGAACACCTGGGTCACCGGGTCCATCCCGGTCACCGCGAACACCGCGATCAGCGCCAGCGCGGTGCCCGACTGGGCCGCCGACGCGGCGTGCGGCGAGGCGTGCCGGGCGTGGCTGCGGCCCAGCGCGGGGGGCATCGAGCCGGCGTTGCCGAGGGCGAACAGGTAGCGCGAGAGCACGTTGTGGAACGACAGCAGCGCCGCGAACAGGCTCGTGACCAGCAGGACCTGGGCCAGGTCGCCGCCGACCGGGCCGAGCACCGCGGTGATCGTCGTGACGATCATGTTCCCGGGGTCCTCGGTCGCGCGGGCCACGGCGCCGTCGTCGCCCCAGGCGGAGACGACGGCCCACGACGACAGGGTGTAGAACGCGCCGATCAGCACGAGGGCCAGGTAGGTCGCGCGGGGGACGGTGCGCTCGGGGTCGCGGGCCTCGTCACGGAACACCGCGGTGGCCTCGAACCCGATGAACGAGGCGATCGCGAACATGATCGCGATGCCGAGCGAGCCGGACAGGAACTGCGACGGCACGAACAGCGCCGTCGAGCGGCCGGAGCCGAGCCCGCCGGTCGCGGCGACGACGGCGTCGAACACCAGCACGATCGCGACCTCGGCGACCAGCAGCGTGCCCAGGACCCTGCCGGACAGCTCGATGTGGCGGTAGCCGAGCACCCCGGCGACGACGAGCGCCGCGGCCGCGTAGAGGTACCAGGGCAGTGCGGGCCCGCCGTGGTGCTGCACCAGCGCGTCGACGGTCGCGCCCAGGTAGCCGTAGACCGCGGCCTGCACCGCGGTGTAGGTGACCAGCGCGAGGAAGGCCGAGCCCAGGCCCGGCGCGGCACCGAGCCCGCGGGCGACGTAGGCGTAGAACGCGCCGGCACCCGGCACGTGCCGCGACATCGCGCAGAAGCCCACCGCGAACAGCAGCAGCACCACCGCGCACAGCACGAAGGTCATCGGGAACGCGGCACCGTTGCCCGCGGCCAGCCCCAGCGGCACCGTCCCGGCGACGACGGTCAGCGGCGCGGCCGCGGCGACCACCATGAACACGATCGACCCGGCGCCCAGCGTCCCGCGCAGACGGTGCCGGTCCGCGGGCTCCGGGGACGGCGACGGTGGTGACGGGCGGGGCGCGGGTGCGCTCACGGTTCCTCCTGGCGGTCGAGGCGGACGTCGGGTGCCGGGACGGTGGCCGGTGCCGCGGACCGTGCACAACGCCGGATCCCGTGTGGTGCGAATCACCGGCTGTGGTGTTCCCGCACTGCGGGAACGGCGCCGGAGTTTTTCTCGTTCGACCCGTCGTCGCTGGTCATGGCGTCGACACGGGGAGCTAGTGTCCGCGGGCGAGGATCACCGGTGAGGGCGGGGAGGGGCGTCGTGACGTCGTTGCGTGACCGGTCACCGGTGCACGGCCTGGCCCGGCGACGACTGGGCCCGGCCGACGTCGCGGCCCAGTCGATCGCCGGATCGGCACCCTCGGCGGCGATGGCGGCCACCCCGGTGATCGTCGCGGGCATGGCCGGGGCGGGCACGGTGTGGTCGTTCGTCGTCGCCGGTGTGCTCGCGCTGCTCGTCGCCGCCTCGGTCGCCCGGTTCACCCGCCGGATGGCGGCACCCGGCGGGATCTACACGCTGACCGCGCAGGGCCTCGGCGCCGGACCGGCGTTCGCGGCCGGGATCGCGACGCTGGCCGGGTACCTGCTGCTGTGCGGCGCGGCGATCGCGGGAGCCGTGGCCTACCTCGGGCCGCTGTGCGGGCCGTGGGCGACCGGGCCGCTCGCGTCGGCACTGCTCGCCGTCGCGGTCGGCGCGGTGGTGACCGCGCTGGTCGTGCGCGGGGTCCGCCCCGCGGCGCGGGTGGTGCTGCTGGTGGAGGCGGTCGCGGTCGCGGTGCTGGTCGGGGTGTTCGTGGTGCTGCTCGTCGGCGGCCCGCTGCCCGGCCCCGGCGCGCCCGCCCCGCCCGCCGGTCCGGGTGCGGTCGCCGCGGGCGTGGTGCCCGCGCTCGCGGCGTTCATCGGGTTCGAGGTGGCGACCTCGCTCGGGGCCGAGGCCCGGCGCCCGTTCCGGTCGGTGCCGCGAGCGGTCACGGCGACCGCGGCGGTGACCGCGGTGCTCTACGTCTTCGCGGCCGCGGTGCAGGTCGCCGGGTTCGCCGCCGTCCCGGGCGGGCTCGCCGGGCAGACCCAGCCGGTGCAGGTCCTCGCCGTCGCGCGCGGCTGGTCCTGGATCCCCCCGCTGCTCGACGCCGCCCTCGTCCTGTCCTTCCTCGCCTGCGCCGTCGCGACGACCACCGCGCTGTCGCGGGTGCTGTTCGCCCTGGCCCGCGACGGCGTCGTACCCCGCCCGCTGGGGCGCACCCACCGCCGGTTCCGCACCCCGCACGTCGCCGTCGGGCTCGGGGCACCCGCGGCGACGCTCGCGGTCGCCGTCCCGGTCGCGCTGGGCGTTCCGGTCGGGGCGGTGCTCGCCGCGCTGCTCGGCGTCGCGACGGTCGGGTTCCTCGTCGGCTACGCGCTGGTCTGCCTGGCCGCGCCGGCGTTCCTGCGTCGCATCGGTGAGCTCACCCCGGCCGCGGTCGCGACCGCGGTGGTGGCCGTCCCGTCGCTGGTCGCGGCCCTGGTCGCGTTCGTCGTCGCCGCCCCGGCCACCGGGATCGCGATCGCCGTGGCGCTCGCGGCCGGTGCGGTGTGGGCCGTCGTGCTGCGCCGCCGCGGGCGGCTGCACGACCTGGGCGTCTACGACGAGACCGTCGCCTCCGACGTCTGGGGGCGGGCCCGGTGACGGTCGACCCGGCGCCGATCAGCGGACGCCAGCCACGGGCCGTGCGGACCGCGCTCGCGGTGCTCGAGGAGGTCGTCGCGGCCGGACCCGGGGTCACCGCCAAGGAGATCTCGACGGCGCTGCGGCTGCCCCCGGCGACCACCTACCGGGTGCTGAACCTGCTCGTCGGCGAGGAGTACCTGGTCCGGCTGCCCGACCTGCGCGGCTTCGCGCTCGGGCGCCGTGCCGCGCGGCTGTCCCCGGTCGCGGTCCCGCGGCTGCCGACCGCCGCGCGCACCGTCGTCGACCACCTGCGCGGCCGGGTCCGTTGGGGGGTGCACCTGGCGATCTTCGACGGCGCCCGGCTGCAGGTCCTCGACCCGGACCCGGACCACCCGCCCAGCGACGCCGACCTGCTCGCCCGGCTGCCCCAGGCCTCCGCGCTGGGCAGGCTGCTGCTCGCCGAGCAGCCCGACTGGCGGGCCCTGGTCCGCGACCTGCGCCCGGTCACCGACCGCACCGTCACCGACCCGGACGCGCTCGACGCCGTCCTCGACGCCGTCCGCCGCGACGGCCTGGCCACCCAGACCGGTCAGCTGCGCCCGGACCGCGGGTGCCTGGCCGTACCGGTCCGTTCGCCCGCAGACGGGGCGCTCGTCGCGGGTCTCGCGCTGTCCGGCCCGGCGACCCGGGTCGCCGACCCGGACCCCGAGCTGGTCACCCTGCTGCGCGAGCACGCCACGACACTGGGGCCGCTGCTCGGCTGAGCCACCGCGCCGGTCACCCCCGGCGCGGTCACTGCTCCAGCTCGGCCAGGTCCTTGCGCGCCCGCTCCAGCTCGGCCTCCAGTTCCGCCACCCGCGCGGCCTTCGCCGACCGGGCGCCCTCGATGAGCTCGTCGACCGGACCGGACAGGTCGGCGTGCAGCGCCGCAGCCGCCGCGGACACCGCCGACGCCGTCACCGGCAGGCCGCGGGCCACCCACGTGGTGCCCTGCTTCAGCTCGGCCTGCCAGTCGCCGTCGGCGGAACCGCTGACGGTCAGGGTCATGGTCACGACCCGGGTGGTGCGGGCCGTCGAGCCCGGTGGCCTGCCCCGCCTCCGCTTCGGCGGTTCGGGCGCCGGGGTGCTCGCGGTGTCCGCGGGCGGGGTCTCCCCGCCGGTCGTCAGCTCGTCGTCCACGTGCGTCCTCGTCCCTCTCCACTCGGCTGCACGGCCAGGTACAAGGGTGATTCACGAACGCCCGTTCGCCGGTAGCGACCCGCCCGGTTGGTCCGTGTGGGTGTCGACGTCCGGTGCCCGCTCACGGTCCGGGGCGGTGGCGGTCACCCACAGGAGGATCTGCGTCCGGGTGGCCCGGCTGCCAGCATCGCGGGCATGCGCATCGACCACCTCGACCACCTCGTGCTGACCGTCGCCGACGTCGACGCCACCGTCGCGTTCTACACCCGGGTGCTCGGGATGGAGCCCGTCGAGTTCGGCGGCGGGCGCCGCGCACTCGCCTTCGGCCCCAGCAAGATCAACCTGCACGAGGCGGGGCGGGAGTTCGAGCCGAAGGCCGAGCGGCCCACTCCGGGCAGCGCCGACCTGTGCCTGATCACCCTCGACCCGATCGAGCAGGTCCGGCGCGAGCTGGCCGAGGCCGGCGTGGCCGTCGAGCAGGGGCCGGTCGAGCGGACCCGGGCCCGGGGGCCGCTGCTCAGCGTCTACCTGCGCGATCCGGACGGGAACCTCGTCGAGATCAGCAACGAGGTCTGAGCCTCACGCGGTGTCCGGCGTGCCCCCCCTGCGCGCGGGCCCGCGCCGCGCGGTGCTCGGGGAACAGCCGCTCCGCGACGGCCGAGACCGGGATGGTGAGCAGCCAGGACAGCATCGCCCAGGTCGGGCTCAGCGGGGCGATCACCAGCGACGGCAGGAACGACACCACCGGCGCCAGCCCGTTGACCAGCGTGTGGCGGGCCTCGTCCGGGGTCACGTCGGCGCGGGTCAGGCGGCCGCGGTAGGAGCCGTAGGCCCACATCGCGGCGGAGAACGAGCCGATGACGACCAGGGTGGCCGCATACAGCACGACGGCCGCGGTGCTGTCGCCGTGCCCGCCGAGCAGCGACGTCGGGAACGGCAGGAACGCGATGCCGAACAGGTAGCCGAGGTTGAGCGTCGTCATCCGGGCGTCGGCGCGGTCGAAGCGGGCGAACAGCTGGTGGTGGACCGTCCAGTACCGCCCGATCACCGCGAAGCTCAGCGCGAAGGTGAGCATCCGCGGCAGCAGCTCCACCAGCTGCGGGGCGACCGGGCCCGGGCCGAACTCGGCGTCGGTCAGCGGCAGCACCAGCAGCGTGATCGCGATGGCGAACACCCCGTCGCTGAAGAACGTGATCCGTTCCAGCCCGACCTCGACCCGCCGCCGCATCCCTGTCCTTTCCCCGCGCAACGGTGCTCATCGTGCCCTACCGGCCGCCACGGACCTAGGCTGGTCCGTCGTGACGTCCCCGCTCGTGCGCACCGTCCGCTTCCACGCCACGGGCGGCCCGGAGGTGCTGCGGATCGAGCGGCTGCCGCTGCGCGCCCCGGGCCCGGGGGAGGTGCGGATCCGGGTGCACGCGGTCGGGCTCAACCGCTCCGAGGTCAACTTCCGCCGCGGCACCTACCTCGACGCCCCGGTGCTCCCCGCGGGCCTGGGCAGCGAGTGCTCGGGCACCGTGCTCGGGACCGGTCCGGGGGTGACGGGCTGGGCGCCCGGCGACGAGGTGTGCGTGATCCCGGCGTCGTCGCAGAACGAGCACCCGGTCTACGCCGACGAGGCCGTCGTACCGGTCCGGTCGCTGCTGGCCCGCCCGCCCGGTCTCGACGACGACGGCGCCGCCGCGCTGTGGATGCCGCTGCTGACCGTGTGGGGCATGACCCGCCACGCCGTCCGGCTGCGGGAGGGGGACCGGCTCGTCGTCACGGCCGCGGCGAACAGCATCGGGGCCGCGGCGCTGCAGGTCGCGCGGCACCTCGGGGTGCACGCCGTCGCCGTCGTGCCCGACGACCGGCACGCCACGGTCCTGCGCTCCGCCGGGGCCGCCGAGGTGCTGACCGGCACGCCCGACGCCGAGACGCTGCGGTCCGCGCTCGGCGGCGGCGCCGACCTGGTCCTCGACGCCGAGGGCGGTCCCGGCGTCGCCCGGCTGGTGCGGGCCTGCGCCCCGGGCGGCGCGGTGATCGTCCACGGCGGACTGTCCGGGGAGCCGACACCGCTGCCCGCGGCCGGGTACGCGCCGGTGTGGCTGCGCCGCTTCCACGTCCGCGAGGTCACCGGCGACGCGGCGGTGCTGGCCCGCGCCGAGGCGTTCGCCCGCGCCGGGCTCGCCGCGGGCACGCTCATCCCGCTGGTGGAGCGGGTCTTCGACCTGGACGACGGCGTCGCGGCCGTCGCCGCCGCACACGCGCACCTGGAGTCACCGGACCGGGCCCCGGGCAAGCCGGTGCTGCGGACCGGTCAGCGGAACAGATAGGCGCCCAGCAGGGCGTTCCCGACGCCGGCGACCAGGCCGAGCGCGCCGAGCGCGATCGCGACGACGGCGGTGCGCCCCGCGCCGCGGCGGCGGGCCGTGACACCCATCCACATCGCGACCGCGCCACCGGCCCAGCCGAGCACGGCCAGGAGCAGGGCGCCGATCGCGGCGAGTGCGCCCAGGAACGCGGCCTGCCGGGCGAGGCGGTCGGCCTCGGCGGCGGTGTGCGGCACGGGGCCTCCTCGACGTCGGGGCCCCGACCGTAGCGGGACATGGGCACGATCACGGTCGTTCGCATTGCTCATGACATGTGTTGCGTGATGCAATGTTCGACAGGTCCGTTACGTCCATGATCTCTCCGGGGTCCGTTCCCGGGGAAAGGCGATGACATGTCCCGAACATCCGGTGCAGCGCACGCCCCCAGCCCGTTCCGCCAGCCCAAGGCCGTCTGGGCGGTGGCCTTCGCCTGCGTCATCTCGTTCATGGGCATCGGGCTGGTCGACCCGATCCTGCCGTCGCTGTCCGGGCAGCTGCACGCCACGCACGCCGAGGTCGAGCTGCTGTTCACCAGCTACCTCGTCGTGACCGCGATCGCGATGCTGGCGACCGGCTGGGTGTCGTCCCGGATCGGCGCGAAGAGGACCCTGATCACCGGCCTCGCGCTGATCGTGGTGTTCGCGGCGCTGGCCGGGGCGTCGTCGGGGATCTGGGGCATCGTCGGCTTCCGGGCCGGCTGGGGCCTGGGCAACGCACTGTTCATCGCGACCTCGCTCGCGGTGATCGTCGGCTCGGCCTCGGGCGGCTTCGCCGGTGCGATCGTGCTCTACGAGACCGCGCTCGGCGTGGGCATCGCCACCGGTCCGCTGCTCGGCGGGCTGCTCGGCACCGTCTCCTGGCGGGGCCCGTTCTTCGGCGTCTCGGTGCTGATGCTGATCGCGCTCGTCGCGACCGTCGTGCTGCTGGAACCGACGCCGGTCCCGACCCACAAGGCGCGGCTCTCCGAACCACTGGCCGCCCTGCGCCACCGCGCGCTCGCCACCACCAGCGGGGTCGGGCTGCTCTACAACTGGGGCTTCTTCACCCTGCTCGGCTACGCACCGTTCCTGATGGGCGGGCTCGACCCGATCTCGCTCGGCGGGGTGTTCTTCGGCTGGGGTGTGCTCGTCGCGGTCTTCGCGGTGTTCGGTGCGCCCTGGCTCAAGGACCGGTTCGGCACCGCCCGCACCCTCTACGGCGCGCTCGTCGGCATCGCGGTGCTGCTCGCGGCCATCGGGCTGTTCGACGACGTCCCCGCCGTGGTGATCGTCGCGGTGGTCCTGTCCGGCATCGTGGTCGGCGTCAACAACACCCTGGTGACGACGGCGGTCATGTCGATCTCGCCGGTGCCCCGCCCGACCGCGTCGGCCACCTACGGGTTCGTCCGCTTCATCGGCGGCGGGCTGGCCCCGTTCGCGGCGGGCCTGATGGCGGCGGCCGTCGGGGCGTCGGTGCCGTTCCTGATCGCCGCGGTCGTCGTGCTGGCGGGGGCGGTGCTGCTGGCGACGATCCGCCGCGACCTGGACGCCGCCGACGCCGAGGCCGAGCAGCCCGGCCCGTCGCACGAGCGCGCCGACGCCGAGGAGGCCGTCCGGGAGGTGCCCGGGCTGCCGACCGAGGCCGTGATCGCCGAGGACGCGCTGCAGCACGACCGGCGCTGAGGTCCCTGCGCCACGACAGGCCCCCGCCCGGGCTGTCCGGACGCGGGCCCGCTGCACGGCGTGCGCGCCATGTCGCCCACGGCGCGGGCCCGTCCCGCGGGCGCGGGGGCACGGCAGCGCCGCCGGCCGAACCCGGTGCCGCCGTCGACGGGGCGGGGGCCCGCGGGACGCTCAGCCGGTGACGAGGGCGGCGAAGCGGTCCAGGTCGACGTTGCCGCCGGAGATCGTGACGCCGATCCGCGTCCCGGCCCACCGCTGCGGGTCCGCGGCGACGGCGGCCCGCACGCCCGCGAAGGCCAGCGCCCCGGTCGGCTCGACGAGCACCTTGTAGCGCGCCGCGAACAGCGCCATCGACTCGACCAGGGCGGTGTCGGGCACGGTCACGATGTCGGTGACGAGCCGCGCGATCACCGGGAACGTGTGGTCGCCGAGGTGGGTGGTGGCGGCGCCGTCGGCGAGCGTGCGGGGCTGCTGGATGCGCACGACGTGCCCGGCGCGCAGGGACTGCAGGCCGTCGTCGCCGGCCTCGGGCTCGACGCCGTACACCTGGGCGTCGGGGGACAGGGCCTGCGTCGCGAGCAGTGATCCGGAGAGCAGCCCGCCCCCGCCGAGGCAGACGAACAGCGCGTCGAGCGGGCCGTGGTCCTCCAGCAGCTCCAGCACCGCGGTGCCCTGCCCGGCGATGACGTGCGGGTGGTCGTAGGGCGGGACGAGGGTGAGCCCACGCTCCTCCGACAGCGCGGTCGCGATGGCCGCGCGGTCCTCGGCGTAGCGGTCGTAGGCGACGACCTCGGCGCCGTAGCCGCGGGTGGCGGCGAGCTTCGAGGCCGGGGCGTCGTGCGGCATCACGATCGTCGCGGGGACCTCCAGCAGCTGCGCGGCCAGCGCCACGGCCTGGGCGTGGTTGCCCGAGGAGAACGCGACGACCCCCGCCCGCCGCTGTGCCGCGGACAGCCGGGACAGCGTGTGGAACGCCCCGCGGAACTTGAAGCTCCCGGTGCGCTGGAGGTTCTCCGCCTTCACGAACACCTGCGCGCCGAGCTCGGCGTCGGTGAGCCGGGAGGTGAGGACGGGGGTGCGGTGGGCGTGGCCGCGCAGGATCGCTGCCGCGGCACGGACGTCGTCGGGGGTGGGGAGAGCGTTCACCGGACCACCTTCCGCCGCCCGGCGGAGCCGGTTCAAGTCCGTTCGGATCCATTCACGATCGGATGTAACGACTGACACGTCGGGATCGCTGCTACCTGCGTGGCTCCCCCCACGTTCCCCGGAAGGACACCCCCGATGCGCCTCCGCTCCCTGTCCGCTGCCGTGCTCCTCGCGACCGCGGCGGCCCTCCCGCTCGCCGGTACGGCCTTCGCCCAGGACCGCAACTGCGACGACTTCGCCGGCCAGGCCGACGCCCAGGCGGCCCTGACCCCGGGTGACCCCTACGGACTCGACCGCGACAACGACGGTCAGGCCTGCGAGGACCACGACTACGGCAGCGCGGCGTCCCCGGCCACGGTCGAGGCCGCCTCCGACGACTCCACCCAGGTCACCGCGACGCCGGTCGGTGGCGTCGAGGCCGGTGGCGGCCCGGCCGACGTGCTGCCGCTGGCGCTCGGTGCCGTCGCCGCCGGTGGCATCGGCGCGGTCGCGGTGCGGCGCGTCGCCGCCGGTCGCCGCGGCTGACCCCGGCACCGTGCCCGGTCCCGTCCTCCCGGTGCCCGGACCCGCCGCACCGTCCGGTGCGCGGGCCGGGCGCGGCCCCGTGGCCGGGGACCGGGCCGGGCGCGGAACGGTGGCCGGGGACCACGCCGGGCGCGGAACGGTGGCCGGGGACCGGGCCGGGACGGTGCGGCGCGGGAGCCCGGACCACGGGCGACGGGCGCGGCGACGGGCCGGTGCGCTGCGCCGGGTGACGCGGGTGCTGGCGCCGGTCGGAGTCCTCACCGCCGCGCTGCTGCTCGCCGACCCCGCGGGCGCACCCGAGCCCGGGGCGACGGCCGTCGCCTCCGTCCCGGTGCCCGCTCCGGCGCCCGCGCCGGGGGCGTTGCTGCCGCCGGGGCCCGCGCCGCTGGTGCGGTCCGAGCCGGTCCGGCTGCGGGTCGACCGGCTCGGGCTCGACACCGTGCCCCGGCCGATGGGGCTGGCCGCGGACCGGTCGATGGAGGTCCCCGCGGATGCGGGCACGGTCGGCTGGTATACCGGCGCACCGACCCCGGGCGAGATCGGCCCCGCCGTGCTCACCGCGCACGTCGACTGGAAGGGGCTGCCCGGCGCCTTCGCCGACCTGGACACCCTCGAGCCCGGCGACGAGATCCGCGTCGACCGGGCCGACGGGACGTCGGTGGTGTTCGCCGTGCGCCGGGTGGGGCGCTTCCCGAAGGCGGAGTTCCCGACCGCCGAGGTCTACGGCGATCTCGACCACGCGGGCCTGCGACTGATCACCTGCGGCGGGGTGTTCGACCGGTCGGCCCGCAGCTACGTCGACAACGTCGTGGTGTTCGCCGACCAGGTCCGCTGAGCGGCCCGTCTGCGCCCCACGCCCCATGGAGCGCGGTCCGGACGCACCCGCGCTCGTCGAGATGCAGCCCAGCGGGCTGTGGAGATTCACAATTCCCGCTGAGCTGCATCTCGGCGACCGGGCCGGCTGGACCCGGTCGCCGGGCGGGGCGCGGGGCTCATCGCCGGCGCCCGGTGCCCCGTCCCGGTGTCGCGGTCCGCGGGTCCTCGGGCCAGGCGTGCTTGGGGTAGCGCCCGCGGAGCTCGGCCCGGACCTGTGGATAGGCGTTGTCCCAGAACGAGTCCAGGTCCGCGGTGACCGCCGTCGGACGCCCGGCGGGGGAGAGCAGGTGCAGCACCACCGGCACCCGCCCGTCGGCGACGGCCGGGGAGCCGGTCCACCCGAACACCTCCTGGACCTTCACCGGCAGGGCCGGGGCCGCGCCGGAGTAGTCCAGCGCGATCCGGGACCCGGTGGGGACGGTGAGCCGCTCCGGGGCCAGCTCGTCGATCCGCCCGGCGAGCCCGCCCACGTACGCGGCGACGTGGCGGCGCAGCGCGGGGCCGGCGTCGACCCGGGCCAGGTCGGAGCGGCGCCGGGCGGTGGCGAGCGGACCGGCCAGCCACCCGGCGGGATCGGCGGCCGAGTCGAGCAGCGCCTCCTCGGACACGTCGGGCCACGGTGCGCCCAGCACCCGGTGCAGGAAGTCCAACCGCTCGCGCAGGGAGACCGCCCCCGCCGTCCAGCGCAGCAGCCCGGTGCCCTCGGCACGCAGCCCGGCGACGAGCGCGTCGCGGACGGCGCCGGGGTCGGGGGAGCGGTCGGGCTTCTCCGACAGCACGATCGCGCCGAGCCGGTCGACGGTGCGGGCGCGGACGTCGCCGTCGCTCCAGACGGCCTCCGAGCCGGTGACCTGCAGCGGCGCGGCGGCCCGCAGCGCGGTCGCGGCGTCGGTGGTCGCGGCGAGGCGGACCCGGCCGTGGGTCTGCCCGGGGCGCCGGTCGGCGACGGCGACGGCCAGCCACTCGGCGTCGCGCAGCGGGCCGGGCGGGACCTCGACGGCGGTGCCACCGGTCATGAGGAACACCCCGGCCGCGGCGTCGCGGCGCCGGGCGAGCCGCTCGGGGTAGGCGAGCCCGGTGACCAGCGCGACGAGCTCGGCGTCCGGAGCCCCCGCGGCGCGCCCGGCCCGTTCGCGCGCAGGGCCCGGGGCCGCGGCGGCCGGGCCGGAGTGCGCCCCGGCTCCCGGCGAGGTGCCCGGCGACACGGTGGCGGTCGGCGAGGCGGCGACCGAGGAGGAGGCGGGCGACGAGGCGCGGGCGCGGCGCAGTGCACCGGTCAGGCGGTCCCGGTCCCCACGCCACCGCCCGGCGCCGGGGGCGTCGCCGGAGCGCAGCCGGGTCAGTGCGGCGGTCAGGTCGTCGGCGGGACCGGCGAGGGTGTCGTCGTCGAGGACGGCGACGATCCCGGCGACCTCCCGCGGGTCCCCACCGGCGGCGACGCCGTCGAGCAGGGCCCTGGCGAGGCGCGGGTGCAGGCCCAGCGCGGAGATCCGCCGTCCCCGGTCGGTGACCGCGCCTCGCGTGTCGATCGCGCCGAGTGCGGTCAGCACCGTCCGTCCGGCGGCCAGCGGACCGGGCGGCGGGGCGTCCCACCAGCGAAGACCGCTGCCGTCGGGGGTGCCCCAGACGGCGAGGTCCAGCGCGAGCGCGGTCAGGTCGGCGGTGCGGATCTCGGGGTCCGGGGCGTCGGCGAGGACCTCGCCCTCGGGCCAGCAGCGGTAGGCGACGCCGGGTGCCTCCCGGCCGGCGCGGCCGGCGCGCTGGGTCGCGACCGCGCGCGAGACCCGCCGCGTCACGAGGCCGGACAGTCCGCGCCGGTGGTCGGTGTGCGGGACCCGGACGAGCCCGGAGTCGACGACTGCCCGGACACCGGGCACGGTCAGACTGGACTCGGCGACGGCGGTGGCGAGCACGATCCGGCGTCGCGGCCCGTCGCGCAGCGCCGCGTCCTGCTCCGCGGCGGGCAGCCTGCCGTGCAGCGCGAGGACGTCGGCGTCGGGTCCCAGCTCGCGCAGCGCCGACGCGGTCCGCCCGATCTCCGCGACGCCCGGCAGGAACGCCAGCACGCTGCCGTGCTCGAGCGCCCGCACGCACGTCCGGGCGACGGTGTTCTCGATCCGCTCGGTCCCGCCGCGACCGGCCCGGGCGGGCGGGACGTGGGCGACGGCGACGTCGTAGCTGCGGGCGGCGACCTCCAGCACCGGCGCGGGCCGGTCGTCGTCGCCCAGCAGCACGGCGGGGCGGGCCGCGTCGAGGGTCGCGGAGGTGGCGAGCAGCCGCAGGTCGGGCCGCAGCCCGTCGCGGGCGTCGAGCAGCAGGGTGAGCAGCAGGTCGGCGTCGAGGTGACGCTCGTGCACCTCGTCGAGGACGACGGTGGACACCCCGGCCAGCTCCGGGTCCCCGGCGAGGCGGCGCAGCAGCAGGCCGGAGGTGACGACCTCGACCCGGGTGTCCGGCCCGGTGCGGGCGTCGCCGCGGACGCGGTAGCCGACCGGCCCACCGACCTCGGTCCCCAGCAGCGACGACATCCGGGCCGCGGCGGCGCGGGCGGCGACCCGGCGCGGCTCGGCGACCAGCACCGTGCCCCCGGGTGCCGGGCCGGAGCCGTCGAGCCCGGCCAGGGCGAGCGGGACGAGGGTGGTCTTGCCGGTACCGGGCGGGGCGACGAGCACGGCGCCGCCGCGGTCGTCCAGCGCCGCCCGCAGCTCGTCGAGGACGGCGCGGACCGGCAGGTCGGGGAGTGGGGGCATCACTCCCGAGTATGGGTCAGGCCAGCCCGCTGTAGGACAGCACCATGATCACGACGACGGCGGCGGCCAGCCCGGCGGTGATCAGCAGCAGCACCCAGCCCGGCAGCGCGGTCCCGTCGAGGACGGGGGCCGCGGGACGGTGGGTGGCTGCGGTGGTGGCGGGCATCGTTGCTCCTGCGGTTCGGACTGCGTCGGACGGACGAACCTGATGTCGCGCACGGACCAGGAACCGTTAACCGTGGTCCCCGAAACTGATGACGGCTAGGTTCGGAGCGACGTCGACGACGACCGTCAGGCCCACCTTCCGGAGGTGCGATGAGCTCGCCCACCACGACCCGACCGGCATCCGACGCGGCCCGCGTGGCACAGGCCGCCCGGGAGGTGGTCGAGGCCCACGACCCGCTGTCGGTGCCGCGCGAGGAGCTGTTCGGCGCCCTCTACGACGCCGGGCTCGCCTGGGTGCACCACCCCGAGGGGCTCGGCGGCCTCGGGCTGTCCCGCGGGCTCCAGCCGGTGGTCGACCAGATCGTCACCGACGCCGGCGGCGAGCGGATGTTCGCGGTCAACCCGATCGGCTACGGCATGGGCGCGCCGACCGTGGTCGAGTACGGCCCGGACCGTGACCAGGTCGGGGCCTGGCTGCGGCCGATGGCCACCGGCGAGGAGATCTGGTGCCAGCTGTTCAGCGAGCCCGGCGCCGGCTCCGACGTCGCGGGCCTGGCCACCTCCGCGGTCCGCGACGGCGACGAGTGGGTCGTCAACGGGCAGAAGGTCTGGACGACCCTGGCCCACGTCGCGCGGTGGGGGATGCTCGTCGCCCGCACCGACCCCGAGCAGCCCAAGCACCGCGGCCTGACCTACTTCGTGATCGACATGACCCAGCCGGGCGTCGACGTCCGCCCGCTGCGGCAGATGACCGGGCAGGCCGAGTTCAACGAGGTCCACCTGCACGACGCCCGGGTCCTCGACGCGCACCGGCTCGGCGAGGTCGGCGCCGGCTGGAAGGTCGCGATCACCACCCTGATGAACGAGCGCACCGCCATCGGCGGGGTCACCGGGCGGCGCGGCAGCGGCGTCATCGGCGAGGCCCTCGGCCTGTGGCGGGCCCACCCCGACCGGCACACCCCGGTGCTGCGCGACCGGCTCGCGGCACTGTGGACCCGCGCCGAGACCCACCGCCTCACCCTGGCCCGCGCGCGGCGCACCGCGAGCGCCGGACAGCCCGGTCCGGAGGGGTCGGTGTCCAAGCTGGTCGGCGCCGAGCTGAACCAGGACGTCTACGAGTTCTGCATGGACCTGCTCGGCCCGGACGCGCTGCTCTACGACGACTGGACGATGGACCGCGGGCGGGTGCACACCGACCCGAACTCCACGGTGCAGCAGCGCTTCCTGCGCTCGCGCGCGAACACCATCGAGGGCGGTACCTCGGAGGTCATGCGCAACATCCTCGGCGAACGCGTGCTGGGTCTGCCCGGCGAGCCCCGGTCGGACTCCGACCGCCCCTGGAAGGAGGTCCCCCGTGGCTGAGCAGGAGCTCCGGGAGTTCGACGTCACCGACGAGCAGCGCGAGCTGCGCGCGGCGCTGCACCGCTTCGCCGAGCGCCAGCACGACGAGGCCACCCTGCGCCGGCTCGTCGACACCACCGACGGGTTCGACCGGGCACTGTGGGCCCGGCTCGGCACCGAGCTCGGCGCGCTGTCCCTCGCGGTGCCCGAGGACCTCGGCGGCGCCGGCGGGACCTGTGTGGACCAGGCCGTCGCGGCGGAGGAGCTGGGTGCGGCGCTGGTGACCGGGCCGCTGCTCGGCACCGTCGCGCTCGCGGTCCCGGCGCTGGTCGCGGCCCCGGCGGGCGACGGGCGCGACGCGCTGCTCGCCGCGCTGGCCGACGGCTCGCGCACCGCGGCCCTGGTCGCCCGGCTCACCACGCCCTACGACGGCGCCTCCGCGGCCGGTGTCACCGCCGACGGCGACCGGCTCACCGGCACGGTGGAGCACGTCCCGGACGCGGGCGCCGCGGACGTGCTGGTCGTCGCGGCCGCGGGGCCCGAGGGCCCGGTCCTGGCCGTGGTCGACCCCGGCGCCGACGGGGTGCGGGTGCAGCGGTGCGGCTCGTTCGACGTGACCCGCCCGGTCGGCCGGGTCGTCCTCGACGGGGTGACCGGCACCGTACTCGCCACCGGCGCGGACGCCGACGGCGCGCTGCGGCACGCCTTCCGCACCGCCGGGGCGCTGCTCGCCGCCGAACAGGCCGGCATCGCCCGTCGGCTGCTCGACCTGACCGTCGCCTACGCGAAGGAGCGGCTGCAGTTCGGCAGGCCCATCGGGTCGTTCCAGGCGGTCAAGCACCGGTGCGCGGACATGCTCGTCGCCGTCGAACAGGCCCGGACCGCGGCGCTGCACGCGGCCTGGGCGGTCGACGACCCGCGCGTCGACGATGCCGACCTCGCCGTGTCGATCGCGCAGGCCACCTGTTCGGAGACGGCGTACCGGGTCGCCGCCGACGCGGTGCAGCTGCACGGCGGGATCGGCTTCACCTGGGAGCACGTCGCGCACCTGTACTACAAGCGCGCCGTCGCCGACGCGGCGCTGCTCGGGTCCGCCGAGGCCCACCGCGAGCGCATCGCCGTGCTGGTGCTGGACACCCTCGGCGACGACGTCCGCGAGCCCCGGGTGGCGACCGGCTGAGCGCCGGGGGCCGGGTCAGACCTTGTTCAGGCCCGGCTCCCGGTCCGGCACCACGAACGACGCCGCCGTGCGCACCGTGGCACCGGGCTCGCTGATCCGGGACACGGTGCGGAAGTCCGCGCGCATCTGCGCGGAGGTGAACGTCGCCAGCACGTAGCCGCGTCGGTCGAGCGACCACACCGAGCTGCCGCTGCCACCGGACTTCGCGTCGCCGTCGCCGTCGCCGCCGGAGGTGACCGAGGTGGTGACGAGCTCGGTGCCGGCGATCCGGTCGTCGGCACCGGGGATCTCGTTGGCGTGGTGGACGTGCTCGTCGCCGGTGAGGACCACGGCGTTGCGCACGCCCGCCTCGGTCCAGCCGCGGACGACCCGCTCCCGGGACCCGGTGAACTCCCCCCAGGTGCCGGACTTGCCGCCCCGGCGCGGGGCGAAGAACACCTGCTGGGCCAGCACGTCCCAGCCCGCGGCGGAGTCGGTCAGCCCGCGCAGCAGCCAGCGTTCCTGGTCGGCGCCGAGCATCGAGCCGCGCATCCGGTACTGGCGGGTGTCCAGGACGTGGAAGGTGGCGAGCGAGCCCCACTCCAGCCGCCGGTAGAGCTGCATGTCCGGGCCGTCGGGCACCGAGGCGCGGCGCAGCGGCATGTGCTCGTAGTACGCCTGGGCCGCGGCCCGGCGCCGGTCGGGCGTCGCGCCGTCCCAGTCGTTGACGACCTCGTGGTCGTCCCACACCACCACCCACGGGGCGACGGCGTGGGCGGCGCGCAGGTCGTCGTCGGAGCGCTGGTGGGCGTGCGTACGCCGGTACCCGGCGAGGGTCTTCGGCTCCGGCGGGCCCGGGTCGCGGACCTCCCCCCGGTCGGTCTCGTAGAAGTAGTCGCCCAGGTGCAGGACGAGATCGGGGGCGTCGGCGGCCATCCCGCGGTAGGCGGTGAAGTGGCCCGCACCGAACTTCGCGCACGACGCCGTCGCGATGGTCAGCGAGGCGGCGGCCGCTCCCGCCGCGGGCGCGGTCCGGGTGCGCGCGACGGGGGAGAGGTGGCCACCGGTACGGAACCGGTAGAAGTACTCGCGGCCCGGGGCGAGTCCCGCGGGCTCGGCGTGCACGCTGTGCGCGAGCTCGCGGGTGGCGGTCTCCGTGCCGCGCGACACGACGCGGGCGAAGCGCTCGTCCTCGGCGACCTCCCACTCGACCTCGACCGCCCGGTCGGGCATCCCGCCGCGGCCGTCCTCGGCGTCGGGCTCGGGGGCGAGCCGGGTCCACAGGACCATCCCGTCGGGCGACGGGTCGCCCGAGGCGACGCCGAGGGTGAACGGGTCGGGCGTCGTCGCCTGGCGCAGGGCACCGGCGAACCAGCGGGGCACGGCGGCGGGCTCACCGCCGGGCGTGGCCGGCACCAGCCCGGCGACCGCGGCCCCGAGGGTGCCGAGCAGCACGCTGCGGCGTGGCAGTGCGGTCACACGTCCTCCTGTGCGTGGTGGTCGGGGAGAACCGTCCATGCTCCGCCCCGGCGACCCCGGCGGCGGTGCGCACGCGCCGGGGCCGGTGTCGCCGGACGAGTGAATCACCGCGGGTGCCCGGCCACGGGCGATCGGCCGGAACCGGCCGGGTGCACACCCGGTCCCCCGCGGCACGCCCGCACCGACGACTGATATGCAGTGACCTGCATCACATCCAGGCTCACGTCGAACCTCCGCTCGTCGAGTCACGAAAGCAGTTCATCGGGATCGCGTCCGCTCGCGGCCCGCGACCGCGACGCCCTCGACGTCGCGGTCGGAATCGTGCCGCTCTGCCCCCGAAAATGTGTGAGTCGGGGGTCGGTCGATCATAAATATTGACTATGTAACGCGCTGGAAATGGTCGACGATTCTGCCCGTACACGCTCGTACTGCCGGGGGATGGCGATGGTGTCGAAAGACGGGGTGATGACCACCGGGCCTGTGCGCGAACAGGAATCGCGCACGGTGTCCGAGCCGGAACACGCTGTCGTGATCGCTTTCACAGCGATCATCACGGAGCTGCTCGACGCACCCGTGCGGCCGGACGACCACTTCTTCGTCGACGCCGGTGCCGACTCGATGGTCCTCGCCCGGTTCTGTGCGCGGGTCCGGCAGCGGCCCGACCTGCCGCACGTCGCGATGACCGACGTCTACGCCCACCCCACCGTGGCTGGGCTGGCCGCGGCACTCGCCCCGTCGGTCGCGCGCTCCGCTCGCACCGTCGACGACGTGCGCGAGGGCTACCGGGCGATCCTCGCCGAGCTGGTCGGCGCCGACGTCGGGGCCGACGCCGACGTGTTCGCCGACCTCGGTGCCGACTCCATGACGATGACCCGGTTCTGCGCCAGGGTCCGCCGCCGCGACGACCTGCCCGACGTCGCGATGACCGACGTCTACGCCCACCCCACCGCCGCCGGTCTGGCCGTCGCGCTCGCCGGCGACGCCGGTCCCGTGCCGGACGAGGCACCGCCCGCGCTGCCGGTCCCGACCGGCACCACCCGCGCCTACGTACTGTGCGGCGCGGCGCAGCTGCTCACCTTCGTCGTGTTCACCCTCGCCTATGGCACCCTGCTCGGCGCCGTGTTCCAGTGGATCGCCCTCGGCACCGGGCTGCTGGACTTCTACCTGCGCTCGCTGGCCGCGGTGGCGGTGGCCTTCACGGTGTTCGCGGTGCTCCCGATCGCCGCGAAGTGGCTGCTCGTCGGCCGGTGGACCGAGCGCGAGATCCCGCTGTGGAGCGCCGCGTACTACCGGTTCTGGCTGGCCAGGACCCTGGTCCGCACCAACCCGCTGCTGCTGGTCGCCGCGGGCTCGCCGCTGCTGCCGCTCTACCTGCGGCTGCTCGGCGCCCGGATCGGACCCGGCGTGGTCATGCTGGCGCGCACCATCCCGGCCTGCCCGGACCTGCTCACGATCGGCGCGAACACCGTGCTGCGCAAGGACTCGATCCTGTCCTGCTACCGCGCCGAGCCGGGCATCATCCGGACCGGCCGGGTCACGATCGGTGCCCGCGTCGTCGTCGGCGAGGCGTCGGTGATCGACATCGGGACCGAGATCGGCGACGGCGGACGGCTCGCCCACGCCTCCTCGCTGCACACCGGCCAGGTCGTTCCGGCCGGTGCGACCTGGTGGGGCACTCCGGCCCGCCCGGGCGGCGGAGACCCCGGCGCCGGGGTCTCGGCGACGATCGGCCGGGCCCGGCGCGCCGGCTATGCGACCGGCCAGCTCGGCTGGCTGCTGCTGGTCTGGCTGCCGCTGGGCACCGGTGTGGTCGACGTCGTGCTGGCGTCCGTGCCGACGCTGGCGGCGGTGATCGGCAGCGGGGCCGCCGGGGTGGTCTCGTCCCAGCTCTGGCTCGACGCCCTCGTCAGCTCGACCGGCCTGCTCCTCGCCGGGACGGCCGTCGGTCTGTTCGGGGCCGCAGTGGTCGCGCGCGTGCTGTCGCTCGGGCTCACCGAGGGACGTCCGTACCCCCTCTACGGCCTGCGATACACGTTGCAGCGCACCGTGTTACGGATCACGAACGTCCGGTTCTTCACCTATCTGCTCGGCGACAGCTCCTACATCGTCGATTACCTCCGGATCATCGGACACGATCTCCGGCGGACCCCGCAGACGGGGACGAACTTCGGGACGGCGGTGAAGCAGGAGACGCCGTTCGCGAGCTCGATCGGAACCGGCACGATGGTCGCCGACGGTTTGTCCATCGTCAATGTCGACTATTCGGACACCGCATTCGTCGTGAACCGGACACGGATTGCGTCGAACTCGTTCCTGGGCAACAGGATCGTATGGACGGCCGGCTCCAGGGTCGGCGACGACTGCCTGATCGCCACCAAGACGCTCGTCCCCACCGACGGCCGGGTGCGGACCGGGGTCGGGCTCCTCGGCTCGCCGCCGTTCGAGATCCCCCGCACCGTCGCCCGGGACTCGATGTTCGGCCACCTGCACACCGGCCTCGACCTGCACGACCGGCTGCGCGCCAAGAACCGCTACAACCGCCGCACCATCGCCCTGGCCGTGGCGTTCCGGTGGGGTGCCCTGTTCGGGGTCACCCTGCTCACCCTGATCGTCGCCGCCCTGCTGGCGCCGCTGGGTCCGGTCGCGGTCGGGGTGCAGCTGCTGCTGTCGCTGCTGTTCACGATGACGTACACGATCACCGTCGAGCGGCTCACCGTCGCCGGGCGCCGCCGGCTGCAGCCCCGCTTCTGCTCTGTCTACGACCCGTACTTCTGGTGGCACGAGCGGTACTGGAAGCTCGTGGTGCAGGGCTGGGACCGGATGCTCGCCGGAACCCCGTTCAAGAGCCTCGTCACCCGCGCCCTCGGCGTGCAGATCGGCCGCCGCGTGTTCGACGACGGGTGCAACATGACCGACCGCACGCTCGTGCGCATCGGCGACGACGTCGTCCTCAACGCCGGGTCGGTGCTGCAGTGCCACTCGCAGGAGGACGGCACCTTCAAGTCCGACTTCATCTCCGTCGGCACCGGCGCCTGTCTCGATGTCGGCGCCTTCGTCCACTACGGCGCCGTCGTCGGCGACGCCGCCCGCATCGGCTGCGACGCCTTCCTCATGAAGGGCGAGGACGTCCCCGCCGGTGCCGTCTGGGAGGGCAACCCGGCCGCCGCCCCGCGGTCCCGCCCCGCCCCGGCCCCGCTGCTGAACGGAGAGACCGCACGATGACCGGCACGCTCGCCGACCCCGCCACCACGACCACCCGCGAGTACTGGACCCGGGTGCTGCTCACCGGCGGCGCCACCCCGGCCCCGTCGTGGACGGCGACACCCCGGCCCGGGACCGCCGTGCACACCGAGCCGATCCCGCGGGACGCGGTCGCCTCCGTCGCCGCGGTGACCGGCGTGGAGCCCGGCGCGGTGCTGCTCGCCGCGCACGCCGCCGTCCTCGCGGCCCTGTCCGGCGACACCGAGGTGACCGCCGGTGTCCCGGCCCGCGCCGGCGCGACGCCGCTGCCGGTGTGCCTGGACACGGCCCGCAGCTGGTCCGCGCTGGTCACCGCGGCCGCCGACGCACTGGCCGGGCTGCGCGCCCACCCCGGGCCCGACCTGGGACGCCTCGCCGCCGAGCTCGGGACCGCGGTGCCGTCGTTCGGCACGGTGCTCGACCCGGGCGCGGACCTGCGCGGCGCCGAGATCGCCCCCGGGGCGCTCGGCCGCACCGGCGACCGCGGCGCCGACCCGTGCCCCACCACCGGCGACGGGCCGGCCGCCGGGTTGCACGTCGCGGTGTCCGGGTCCACCCTGCGCCTGACCCACCGTCTCGACCTGCTCGACGAGGACGCGGCCGCCCGGATCGCCGGCTACCACGCCGCGGCCCTGGCGCTCGCCGCCGCCGACGCCGACGCGCCCGTGCGCCCGTCGGCGCTGGTCGGGCGAGTCGAGCGCGACGCCCAGCTCGGCGACCTCGCCGGCCGGCCCCGGGACCTGCCCGACCGCCGCCCGCACGAGCTGCTCGCCGACCGCGCCGCCGCAGCCCCCGACGAGGTCGTCGCCGAGCACGCCGGGGTCACCCTCACCCGCGCCGAGCTGGAGGACCGCGCCGCCCGCGTCGCCTCGACCCTGCTCGCCGCCGGGCTGGCGCCCGAGGACGTCGTCGCCGTGGTGTGCGACCGCGACCTCGACTGGATGGTCGCGGTGCTCGCCGTCCTGCGCGCCGGTGGCGCCTACCTGCCGGTCGAGCCGCACTTCCCGGCCGAGCGGATCGCCCGCACACTCACCCGCGCCGGGTGCCGGATCGCGCTGACCACCGACGCCACCCGCGCCCACCTCGACGAGGCCGGCGTCGCGACGACGGTGCTGACCGTGCCGGACGCGGTCGCCGCCGCCGACGGCCCCGCGCCCACCGCCGACGTCCCGGCCGACGGACTCGCCTACCTGTACTTCACCTCCGGCTCCACCGGCGAGCCCAAGGGCGCGATGTGCGAGCACGCCGGGATGCTCAACCACCTGCTCGCCAAGATCGAGGACCTGGAGCTGGCGCCGGGCTGCGTGGTCGCCCAGACCGCGCCGCAGTGCTTCGACATCTCGCTGTGGCAGCTCGTCGCGGGTCCGCTCGCCGGCGGGCGGACCCTGCTCGTCGAGCAGGACGTGATCCTCGACGTCCGCCGCTTCGTCGACACCCTGGTGCGGTCCCGGGTCACCGTCGCCCAGCTCGTGCCCAGCTACCTCGAGGTCGTGCTGACCTACCTGGAGGAGCACCCCACGGCGCTGCCCGACCTGAGGATGGTCTCGGCCACCGGGGAGGCGCTCAAGACCGAGCTGGTGCAGCGCTGGTTCCGGGTGCTGCCCGGCGTCCCGCTGGTCAACGCCTACGGCCTCACCGAGACCTCCGACGACACGAACCACGCCGTGCTGCGCGAGGCTCCCGCGGACGGCCGGGTCCCGCTCGGCGCCCCGGTGCCCGGGGTGAAGGTCTACGTCGTCGACGCCGACCTGGCGCCCGTGCCGCTCGGCGCGCCCGGGGAGATCGTGTTCTCCGGGGTGTGCGTCGGCCGCGGCTACGTCAACGACCCCGACCGCACCGCCGCCGCGTTCGGCTCGGACCCGCACCGGCCCGGCGAGCGGCTCTACCGCAGCGGCGACCACGGCCGCTGGCGCCCCGACGGGCAGCTCGAGTTCCTCGGCCGTCGCGACAACCAGGTCAAGATCCGCGGGTTCCGCATCGAGATCGGCGAGATCGAGAACGCGCTGCTGGCGGTGCCCGGCGTCCGCGACGCCTGCGTGGTCGTCGCGACGACCGCGGGCGGGCCGCAGCTGGTCGCCTATCACGCCGGCGACGGCCCGGACGCTCCCGAGGTCCGGGCCCGGCTGGCGCGCAGCCTGCCCGCCTACATGGTCCCGCCGACGGTCCACCGGCTCGACCCGCTGCCGGTCACCGCCAACGGCAAGATCGACCGCAAGACCCTCACCGCGCACGCGACCGCGGCCGCGGCGCAGGCCGCCGTCGCTGGGAGCGCGTCGGCCGGCCCGACCGGTGGCGAACTCACCGCGGCCCAGCGCCGCGTCGTCGACGCCGTCACCCGCGTGCTCGACCTGCCCGCCGGATCGGTGGGCCCCGACGACGACTTCGCCGACCTGGGGGGCAGCTCGCTGTCCGCGGTGAAGCTCGTGATCGCACTCGGCCGGGCCGTCACGGTCCGCCAGGTGCTCGACCATCCCGTCCTCGCCGACCTCGCCGGGCTGCTCCCGGCCGACCAGCTCTGACCACCACAGGGGGAGACATGACCGGATCACTGCTCGGGGTGCGCCCGCACCCCGGACGACCGCCCGTCCTCGACGCGGGCCCGGGCGGCGATGCCGCCGGCTGGACCGAGCGCCACGGCGACGCGCTGCGCGACCTGCTCGACGACCACGGTGTCGTGCTGGTGCGCGGGCTCGGCCTGCGCACCGTCGCCGACGTCGCCGGTGTGGCCGCCAGGCTGGGGACCGGCAGCTACGTCGAGTGCGAGGCGATCGCCGCCCGGACCCTGCTGTCGGACGGCGTCTACTCGGCCACCCCGTGGCCCGCGCGCCAGCCGATGTGCGCCCACCACGAGCTGTCCTACGTCCTGGACACGCCCGCCACGCTGCTGTTCGCCTGCCTGCGTGCACCCGAGACCGGCGGCGCCACGCCACTGGTCGACACCAGCCGGGTCGCGGCGGACCTGCCGCCCGCACTCGTCGACCGCGTCGAGCGCGAGGGCTGGATCCTCACCCGCTCCTACGGCGACGACATCGGCGCCTCCTGGGAGCAGGCGTTCGGCACCGCCGACCGCGACGCCGTCGAGCGTTACTGCCGGGCCAACGCCATCGGCACGGTCTGGACGCCCGACGGCGGGCTGCGCACCCGCCAGCGCCGGCACGGCGTGCTGATGCACCCGGTCACCGGGCAGCGGGTCTGGTTCAACCAGATCGCGTTCCTGTCGGAGTTCGCGATGGACCCCGAGGTCCGCGAGTTCCTGCTGGAGATGCACGGCCCGGACGGGCTGCCGTTCAGCACCCGCTTCGGCGACGGCTCCCCGGTGCCCGAGGCGGTCGTCGACGAGATCAACGCCGCGCACGACCGGCACGCCGTCCGCGAGCCCTGGCAGGACGGCGACCTGCTGGTCGTGGACAACCTGCGGTTCGCCCACGGCCGCGACCCCTACACCGGTGACCGGCACGTCGTCGTCGCCATGACCGACGGCGTCGCCGTCCCCGCCTTCGAGGGAGCCCGATGAACGCCCCGGCCGAGTCGGTCCCCGCCTTCTCCGTGATCTCCGGCGCCCAGGTGGCGCGGGCGCTCGGCGGGCGGGAGAAGGAGCTCGTCGAGCTCGTCGAGGACACGTACCGGGTGCACGGCGCCGGCGCGACGGTGAACCCGCCGTCGTACTTCCTGCGGTTCCCCGACCGGCCGTCGTCGCGGATCATCGCGCTGCCCGCGTCGCTGGGCGGCACCGGTGACGACACCGGCGTCGACGGCATCAAGTGGATCTCCAGCTTCCCGGAGAACGTCGCCCGCGGCGTCCCCCGGGCCTCGGCGGTGCTGATCCTCAACGACCCCCGCACCGGCTACCCGTACGCCTGCCTGGAGAGCTCGATCATCTCCGCGACGCGCACCGCGGCGTCGGCGGCCTCGGCGGCCGACCGGCTCTCGCGCGACCGGGCCCGCCCGCGTCGCGTCGGGTTCGTCGGGACCGGGCTGATCGCCCGCTACATCCACCAGTTCCTGGTCGGCACCGGATGGACCTTCGACGAGGTCGGCGTGTTCGACCTGTCGGCCGACTCCGCCGAGGGGTTCCGGGGCCACGTCGAGCGCACCGCGCCCGGCGCGGTCCGGATCCACGACTCCGCCGAGTCGCTGGTCCGCGGCAGCGACCTGGTGATCTTCGCGACCGTCGCGGGCACCCCGCACGTGCACGACCCCGCCTGGTTCGACCACCACCCGCTGGTGCTGAACGTGTCGCTGCGCGACCTGTCCGCGGACATCGTGCTCAGCGCCTTCAACGTCCTCGACGACGTCGAGCACTGCCTCAAGGCCGACACCTCCCCGCATCTGGCCGAACAGGCCACCGGGAACCGCGACTTCGTCGACGGCACCCTCGACCAGGTGCTCGACGGCACGCTGGCCGTCCCCACCGACCGCACGGTCGTGTTCTCCCCGTTCGGCCTCGGGGTCCTCGACCTCGCCGTCGGACGGTTCGTCCACGCCGAGGTCGCCCGCGCCGGCGAGCTGCACACCGTCGACGACTTCTTCCACGAGCTGAGCCGGCACGGCTGAGCCGCCACCACTGGTACACGAGGGGTCGACGATGACCGTCATCTCCGCACCCGAAGACTTCAACACCAACGACCTGTACGTCGACCTGACCGGGGTCCTCGGACTGTCGGTCTACCTCAAGTGCGAGGGCTTCAACTTCGCAGGATCGGTCAAGCTCAAGGCCGCACTCGGCATGGTCACCGACGCCGAGCGGCGCGGCCTGCTGCACCGCGGATCGGTGCTCGTGGAGTCCTCCTCGGGCAACCTCGGCGTCGCGCTCGCCATGATCGCGGCGAGCCGGGGCTACCGGTTCGTCTGCGTCACCGACCCGCGCTGCAACCCGGCCACCCACCGGCTGATGGAGGCGCTCGGCGCGGAGGTCCGCGTCGTCGACACCCCCGACGCCGCCGGGGGCTTCCTCGCCACCCGGATCGCGCTGGTCCGCTCGCTGGTCGCCGGCGACGACCGCTACGTCTGGCTCAACCAGTACGCCAACCCGGAGAACCAGGGCTCGCACCAGGTCACGACCGGGCCGGAGATCGAGGCGGCGTTCCCGCAGCTCGACGTGGTCTTCGTCGGCGCGGGCACGACCGGCACGCTGATGGGCTGCGCCCGCTACTTCCGGTCCCGGCCGCGTCCGGTCCGGGTGGTCGCGGTCGACGCGGCCGGGTCGGTCACCTTCGGCGACCGGCCGACGCCCCGGATGATCCCGGGGCTGGGCACCAGCGTCCGCCCGGAGGCGCTCGACGAGTCCTACATCGACGACGTCGTGCACGTCGCCGAGCCCGACACGCTCGAGGCGTGCCACGCCCTGGCCCGCCGCGGGTTCCTGTTCGGCGGGTCGACGGGCACCGTCGTCGCGGGGGCCGCGGACTGGCTGCGCCGCCACGGCGACGCGACGACCACGGCCGTCGCGCTCGCCCCGGACATGGGGGAGCGCTACCTGGACACGGTCTACCGGCCGTCGTGGCTGGCCGAGCACTTCGGCCCCGAGGCGGCGGCCGGGATGCCGCAGCCGCGCGAGGCCACGATCACCGAGTTCACGCCCGCCGGCGTGGTCACCGAGATCCTGCCCGGTGGTCCGGCCCTGGTCGCGGGGTCCCGCTGATGGCCCGCACCAGGACCCCGCGGGCCCCGCTGGTCCCGCCGCGGCGCGAGGCACCGGCGGAGACGGCAGCCGGGTCGTCGTCGTCCCGGCCGACGCCCTACCGCCGCGAGAACGCACCGCGGGAGCCGGCCGGCGGAGCCCCGGGTGCCGTCGAGGACGCTTCCGCGACGACGGCGCTGCCCGCGGTGACTCCGTCGCCGGCCGGTGCGGCTCCGGCGCGGGGCGACGAGCGACCCCCGGTGCGCGCCGCAGACCCGGCGTCGCCCGGTACCGGTCCCGCTGAGCTGTCGCGGCCCGCCGAGCCGTCGTCGCGCTCCGGCACGCCGGACCGGGCACGGTCGCGACGGCGGGGACTGCTGCCGCCGCCGGGTGCGGTGACCCGGGCCGAGCCCGCCGCGTCGACGGCGGGTCCCGGTGCCCCGGACGGTTCCGGTGCTTCCGGTCCTTCCGGGGTGGAGGACACCGTGCAGACGCGACCGCGCACCGGCGCCGACCCGCGCGGCGGCACCGACGCGCAGCACGGGACCGAGCCGCGCACCGCGGCCGGGGCACGCACCGGAGCCGAGACACGCAACGGCACCGACGCACGCGCCGGGACCGAGCCGCGCGCCGGGGCCCACCGCACCGCGACCCCGACGTCGCTGCCGACCTCACCCCGCACCGGCACCCCGGCCACGTCCACGACCCCGGTTCAGGGTCCGGCGAACGGCGCGAAGGGCAGGAACGCTGCGCGCGGCGCGGTGTCGGCCACGACGCCCGTCGGACCGTCGGCGGTCACAAGGACGGCGCCCGTCACCGGCTCGTCGGCCCTGCCCACCCGGTCCACACCGCCGGGCGCGCCGGCACCGTCCCGCCCGTCCCCGGCCACCTCGGCGATCCCGCCGGTGCCGCCGGTGCCGCCGACGGCGTCCGTGCCCACCCCCGCACCGGCCCCGCAGCGGTCCCCGGTCGCACCCCCGCGCCCGGCCCCGACGGGGTCCGGCCCGGAGCTGCCGGCCGGGTTCGACGGTCCGGTCCCGCCCGGGGCGCCCCGGCCGGACCGGACCGCGGCCCCGGCCCCGCCGACCGCCCCCGCGGCCGCACCGAACCCGGCCGCGACACCGGAACCCGTCCCGTCCGGGTCGGACCGCAACGGCCCCCTGGCGGAGATCGGCGCGACCCTGCGCCGTCGCCGCGCCCCGGTCACCGGAGCCGTGCTGCTCGCGGCCGCGGGCGCCGCGGGCCTGGCCGTGCTCTTCCCACCACCCGCCGTCGCGACGACGTCGGTGCAGGTCGGCTCGGTCGGCACCGCCGACCCCGGGCCGGCCACCGCCCGCGCGCTCGCCGCGGCCGGCAGCGCCGCCTTCACCGATCGCGTCGCCCAGCTGACCGGCTCCACCGTCACCGACGTCGCCGGGCGCCTCGTGCTCACCGCACCCGAACCGGGTGTGGTCGCCGTCCGCGCCACCGGCACCGACGACGCGAGCGCCACCGCGCTGGCCGACGACGCGGTCACCGCCCTGCGCGAGCGCATCGGCGCCCTCGACGCCGCCGTCACCACCGGCGGCACCCAGCCGCTGCGCGCCGAGATCGACCGGCGCGCCGCCGACGCCCAGGCCACCGGCAGCTCCGGCACCACCGGGACCGACCCGGTCGCCGAGCAGCTCGGCCGGACGCTGGCCGACCGGACCGGGCAGGTCACGGTCGTCGTCGACGGGCCCGCCCCGGTCGTCGCGCCGGGGGTCCCGACCGCGTGGTGGGTCGGCGGGGCGGCCGGTATCGGCGCCGGTGCGGCGCTGCTGCTGGCCGGTCTCGGGGTGCCCGCGGTCCGCCGCGGCCGCGGGCTGCTGCCCGAGGCCCACCCCGAGGACCGGCTCCGGGCCCGGCTCGACGTGCCGGTGCTCGCCCCGGGCACCGCCCCGGACGCGGTGCCGCGCCTGGCCGGTGCCTACCGCGACCTGCTGCGCCACGTCGACTGCCTCACCGTCGTCCAGCTGACCCGCGAGCCCGCCTGCGACGTCGCGTCCGAGCTGGTCAAGGCGGCCGCACTGGTGGGGGACCGGCGCGAGTACCGCGACCTCACCCCCGGCGCCCCGGCGACGACCGTCGCCCCCGGAGCGCCGGTCGTGCGGGCCCTGCGGGTCCCGCGGCTCGCGCACGAGGACCTGCGCGCCGTGCGCGACGGCGGGCCGAGCGTGCTCGTCGTCGAGACCGCTGCGACGACCACCGAGGACGTCGTGACGGCCGTCGCCGCGCTGCGGGCGGTCGGTGCGCCGACGCTGCTCTGCCTGGTCTGGCCGGGACGCCTGCCCCGGGACCCGGCCCGCGTGCCGCTCCCCGCGGACGCCCGGACCCGGTCGCAGCACCCGTGAGGCGGGCCGGGTCGGTCGAGTGCGCCGTCGTCGGGCTGGGTGTGCTCGGCGCGGCGTCGCTGCTCGCGCTGGTCCGCGCCGGGGTGTCCTGCGTCGGGCTGGAGTCCGGGCGCGTCGGCCACCCCGACGGGGGTTCCGGCGGCGAGACGCGGATCTTCCGCACCGCCGTCGCGACCGGGCCGGACCACGTCCGCCTGCTCGACCGCAGCCGTGAGCTCTGGACCGGGCTGCCCGGCGCGCCGTTCACCGCCTGCGGCGCGCTCACGCTCGGCGCCCGCGACGACCCGCGGGTCCGGGCGGTCGCGCTGCCGGGCCGGACCACCGTGCTCGACGCGGCCGCGGCGGCCGTGCGCTGGCCCGCGCACCTGCTCGGCGCGGACGAGGTGGCCGTGCTCGACCCGGGCGGCGGGCTGCTCGACGCCGGCACCGCCACCCGCGGGCTCGTCGCGGAGGCCCGCCGGGCCGGAGCGGCCGTCCGGGAGGGCGTCACCGTCCTCGGCATCGGCAGGCGGCGCGGGCGCGGCGTGCTGCACACCGTCGACGGCGAGACCGTCGCCGACAACGTCGTGATCGCCACCGGCCACGGCGCCGGTCTCGTCCCGGGCGCCATCGGGATCGAGCAGCGCCGCGTCGTGCTGAGCTGGTTCGGGGTGCGGGACCCCGCCCGGTTCGCGCCCGCGGTCTTCCCGCCCGGGATCCACACCGCGGCACCGGTGCACACGTTCTTCCCCGCCGTCGACGGCGCCACCGTCAAGATCAACCACCAGCAGCCGCAGCCCCGCGTCCACTCGCCGGCCGACCACCACCCGTGGGTCGAGGCCGGCTACACCCGGGACTGGGCCGGTGCGGTCGCCGCGCGCCTCGCCGGGATGTCCGACCGGCCCGCCCGGCTGGAGTCCTACGTCGAGGGCTACACCCCGACCCGCCGCGGGATCGTCGCGCTCGCCCCGTGGGAGCCGCGCACCGTCGTCCTCGGCGGGTTCTCCGGGCAGGGCTTCAAGTACGCCCCGGCCGTCGGCGAGCTCGTCGCCGACCTGGTGCGGACCGGCCGGTCCGGGTCGCCGGCGTTCACCCCGGCGCTCGCGGCCGGGGGCTGAGCGGCCCGCTTCCCCGGATCCGCCCCGGGGTGCGATCGTGGGTGCCGTGCGAGCGCAGCTGATCTCCCGTGCCGACCTCGACTTCCTGCTCCACGACTGGCTGCGGGTGGTCGAGCTCTGCGACCGCGAGCGCTACGCCGAGCACGACCGCGACACCATCGACGCCGTCGTCGACCTCGCCGCACAGGTCGCGACCGAGCACTTCGCGCCGCACCGCAAGGTCTCCGACACCCGCGAGCCCGAGTTCGACGGCGAGCGCGTCACGCTCCCCGACGAGGTCCGCGCCGCGCTGAAGATGCTGGGCGACACCGGGATCGTCGGCGCCGGGCTCGACGAGCGGGTCGGCGGGATGCAGCTGCCCGCCGTCGTCGTCCAGGCGTGTTTCGTGTGGCTGCACGCCGGCAACGTCGCCACCGCCGCCTACCCGATGCTCACCGTCGCCGCGGCCAACCTGCTGCTCGCCCACGGCAGCTCCGAGCAGGTGCAGACGTGGGTGCGCCCGATGGTGGAGGGCCGCTACTTCGGCACGATGTGCCTGTCCGAGCCGCAGGCCGGGTCGTCGCTGGCCGACGTCACCACCCGGGCCGAGCCGCGCGACGACGGCACGCACCGGCTCACCGGCACCAAGATGTGGATCTCCGGCGGCGAGCACGAGCTGGGGGAGAACATCGTCCACCTCGTGCTGGCGAAGATCCCCGGCGGACCGGCCGGGGTGAAGGGCATCTCGCTGTTCGTGGTGCCCCGGGTGCTGGAGAACGGCGAACGCAACGACATCGCCCTCGCCGGGCTCAACCACAAGATGGGCTACCGCGGCACCGTCAACACGGTGCTGAACTTCGGCGAGGGCCGCGCGACCCCGGGCGGGGAGGCGGGCGCCGTCGGGTACCTGGTGGGGGAGCCGCACACCGGTCTCGCCCAGATGTTCCACATGATGAACGAGGCCCGGGTCGGGGTCGGGGCGGGTGCCACCGCACTCGGCTACGCCGGCTACCTGCTGGCCCTCGACCACGCCCGTACGCGCACCCAGGGCCGCCCGGCCGGGGCGAAGGACCCGGCGAGCCCGCAGGTGCCGATCGTCGCCCACACCGACGTGCGCCGGATGCTGCTCGCGAGCAAGTCCTACGTGGAGGGTGCGCTCGCGCTGAACCTGTACTGCGGGCGGCTCCTCGACGAGGAGCGCACGGCGGGGACCGACGAGGAACGCCGCCGGGCGCACCTGCTGCTGGAGGTGCTGACCCGGGTCGCGAAGAGCTGGCCGTCGCAGTGGTGCCTGCACGCCAACGACCTCGCCATCCAGATCCACGGCGGCTACGGCTACACCCGCGACCACGACGTCGAGCAGCTCTACCGCGACAACCGGCTCAACCCGATCCACGAGGGCACCCACGGCATCCAGGGCCTGGACCTGCTGGGCCGCAAGGTCGTGATGCAGGGCGGCGCCGGGCTGACGCTGCTGCGGGAGACGATCGGGCAGACCGTGGAGCGCGGACGCGCGGTCGGCGGGGAACTCGCCGCGCACGCCGACGCCGTCGCGGCGGCCGTGGACCGGGTCGTCGAGGTGACCGGGATCGTGCACGGCCAGGACGACCCGGCGCTGGCGGTCGCACACTCCTCGGTCTACCTGGAGGCCGCCGGGCACGTCGTGCTCGCCTGGATCTGGCTGGAGCAGGCGCTCGCCGCCGAGGGCCGCGACGGCGACCTCTACGAGGGCAAGCGTGCCGCGGCCCGCTACTTCGTGCGCCACGAGCTGCCCCGCACCGGCCCGCAGCTGGACCTGCTCGCGTCGCTGGACCGGACCACGCTCGACGTCCGCGACGCCTGGCTCTGACCCTCCTCAGCCGGGGAACACCGGGACGCACGCCCCGGTGGCCCGGCCGTCGGGGTGCAGCAGCCACCCCATCCGCTTGCGGGTCCGCAGGATCACCGAGGTGTCCACGATCTGCGCCTGCGGCAGCGACCGCTCCAGTGCCGACTGCATCCCGACCAGCTCGCCCAGCGAGTGCGTCCACGCCGTGACCAGAAGGTTCTCCGGCCCGGTGAGCGACAGGCACAGCCGCACCCGCGGATCGGTACGGACCCGGCGCACCGCGTGCTCGACCGCGGCGGTCGGCAGCCGGATCCACCACGTCACGCAGATCGGCCACCGGGTCAGCAGCTGTGCGACCTCGCAGCGGAACACCAGTGCCCGCGAGCGCACCAGCGCCGACAGCTGCCGGCGCACCGTCGACGCCGGCCGCCCGACCCGGTCCGCGAGCTCCGCGGCGCTCGCCCGGCCGTCGGCGCACAGCTCCCGCACCAGCGGCGCGTACACCGGCCCCCGCAGATCGACACCCGCCGCCTGCGGTGTCGTGTCCGCCCGGCGCAGCGCGCGCACGGCCGCGACCTGCCGGGTGTCGAGCGCGTCGAGCCGCCACCGGCTGCCCTCCCGGTGCACCCGTGACGCCAGGTGCGTGCGCACCGACGCGACCCCGGCCACCCGTCCGATCCGGTCCAGCACCAGCCCCGACAGCTCCGTGAACGACGCCGCGTTCACCGTCAGCAGCAGGTCCCGGCCGCGGGCGGCGTACTCGATGGTCATCACCGACGGCTCGGAGTCCAGCGCCGCGACGACCCCGGCGAGCCACCCCGGCGCGCAGTCCACCTCGACCAGCGCCACCTGCATGGCGTCCTCGCCGACCACCGGATAACAGCTGATCCACGCGTGCCCGGACCCCTGCAGGCGGGCCCAGCGCCGGGCCAGCGTCACCGGCGCCGCATCGAGCACCGGGCCGAGCCCGGCCCAGCTCGCGCGCGGGTGCAGCTGCAGCGCGTGGACGAGCGCGAAGTCGTCCTCGGACAGCGGATGACGGTCGGTTCCGTCCACGGGGCCCCCGATCCGGATCGGATCCGTCGATGTTACGTGCCGTAACGCGCGGGCTCCGAGACTCGGGCAGGACCTCCGGCGGGCAGCGTGGCCCGCCGGTACGACCCGAGGGGACGCTTGTGGATCTTCGTGACGACGCCCGGTCGCTGCAGCCGGATCTGGTGCACCTGCGCCGGGAGCTGCACCGTGACCCCGAGGTCGGGCTGGCCCTGCCCCGGACCCGTGACCGGGTCCTGGCCGCGGTGCAGGGGCTCCCGCTGGAGATCACCGAGGGGACGACGACGACGTCGGTCACCGCCGTCCTGCGCGGCACCGCCCCGGGCGCCGGCGCGGACGCCCCGGTGGTCCTGCTGCGCGGCGACATGGACGGTCTCCCGGTCGCCGAGGGCTCCGGCGAGGACTTCGCCGCGCGGACCGGCACCATGCACGCCTGCGGCCACGACCTGCACACCGCGGCGCTGGCCGGGGCCGCGCGGCTGCTCAGCGCCCACCGCGACCACCTCGCCGGCGACGTCGTGTTCATGTTCCAGCCCGGCGAGGAGGGCTTCGACGGCGCGGGCCACATGCTCGCCGAGGGCGTCCTGACCGCCGCCGGACGGCGCGTCGACCACGCCTACGGCCTGCACGTGTTCGCCAACCGGATGCCCGCCGGGCTGGTCACGACCCGGCCCGGGGTGTTCCTGTCCGCCTCGCACGCGCTCGACGTCGTCGTGCACGGGGCGGGCGGCCACGGTTCCAACCCGCACACCGCCCGGGACCCGATCGCCGCGGCCGCGGAGATGATCACCGCCCTACAGACGATGGTGACCCGCCGCTTCGACATGTTCGACCCGGTCGTGCTGACCGTCGGCGTCGTCGCCGCGGGCACCCGGCGCAACGTCATCCCCGACACCGCCCGCTTCGAGGCGACCGTGCGCAGCTTCTCCGACGCCCACGCCGCGACGCTGCCGGTGCTGGTCCGCGAGGTCTGCGACGGTGTCGCCGCCGCGCACGGCGTGCGCGCCGAGGTCGTCTGGACCGACGAGTACCCGCGCACCGTCAACGACGCCGACGAGGCCGGGTTCGCCGCCGGGGTGTGCGCCGAGCTGCTCGGCGAGGACCGGTTCCGGCTCGCACCGAACCCGGTCAGCGGCTCCGAGGACTTCTCCCGGGTGCTCGCCGCCGTCCCGGGCGCGTTCCTCGGGATGGGCGCCTGCCCACCCGGCGCCGACCCCGACACCGCGCCGATGAACCATTCGCCGCTCGCCCGCTTCGACGACGGCGTCCTCGCCGACGCGACCGCGCTGTACGCCGCGCTCGCCACGACACGCCTCGCCCCGGCCGCGGGGGTGGCGGCATGACCGAGCGCACCGAGCGGCGTCGCACGATCCTCGGGATCGGCGCCGGCAACGCCATGGAGTGGTTCGACTGGAACGTCTACGCGACGTTCTCGGCGTTCTTCGCCCCGCAGTTCTTCGCGGGCGACGACACCGGCACCGCCCTGCTCAAGACCCTCGCGGTGTTCGCCGTCGGGTTCGTCGCCCGCCCGTTCGGCGGCTTCCTGTTCGGCTGGATCGCCGACCGCCGCGGCCGGAGGCTGTCGATGGCGCTGTGCGTGGCGACCGCCGCGGTGGGCAGCCTGGTGATCGGGCTCGTCCCGACCCACGCCGTCATCGGCATCGCCGCACCGGTTGTGCTGGTCCTGGCCCGGCTGGCGCAGGGCCTCGCGCACGGGGGCGAGCTGCCCGCCGCGCAGACCTACCTCGCCGAGATGGCCCCGCCCGCACGGCGCGGGCTGTGGTCGAGCCTCATCTACTTCTCCGGCACCGCGGGCATCCTGGTCGGGACGGTGCTCGGAGCCGTCCTGTCGAGCGTGCTCACCCGCGAGGAGATGGCCGCCTACGGCTGGCGGGTGCCGTTCGTCCTGGGCGGGCTGTTCGGGCTGTACGCGCTGGTCATGCGGCTGCGGATGCGTGAGTCCGACACCTACTCCCGGGAGGAGGAGGCCCGCACCGCGACGCCGGGCCGCCCGTCGCTGTGGCGCCAGGTCCTGGCCCGCCCGAAGGCGCTGGCCCGGGTGGTGTTCCTGACCAGCGGCCTGACCGTCGTCTACTACGTCTGGTCGGTCGCGGCCCCGGCGTACGCCATCACCGCGCGCGGGGTGGACCCGGCGGCGGCGCTGTGGGCCGGCGCCGGTGCGCTGGCGGTGTTCATGGTGCTGCTGCCGCTGTGGGGCGCGGCCTCGGACCGGTTCGGTCGCCGCCGCACCCTGCTCGTGCCCGGTGCGGTGCTCGTCCTGGCGCTGTTCCCGCTCGACGCGATGATCCACGACGGGCCGACGCTGTTCGTCGCGATGACCGTCGCGCTCGCGCTGATCGGGGCGGGCTGCGCCGTCGGGCCCGCCCTCTACGCCGAGATGTTCCCGACCGGGGTGCGCGCCGCCGGGCTCGGCGTTCCCTACTCGATCTCGGTCGCGTTGTTCGGCGGGACCGCCCCCTACCTGCAGACGCTGTTCGCCGAGATCGGCAGGCCCGGCCTGTTCCTCGGCTACGCGATCGTGCTGCTGCTGGTGTCCGGGCTGACGGTGTACCTGCTGCCCGAGACCCGGGGGATCGACCTCGCGACCGCGGGCCGCGACGGGGCCGAGCCGGCCGCGCACGCGACCACCCCACGGGTGCGGTGACGGCCCCGGACGGAGGTGCGGGTCACGCTGTGTGCCCCCGTCCGGCGGGAAGATCGCGGCGAACGGGTGCGTTGCTCCCCCTGTGCGGGGGACGGGTGTGTGGCTGGTGTGCCGGCGGGTGATCGACCTGTGCCGCCGTCCGGCCACGGGCTGTCGGCGCTGACCGCCGACCACACCCGTACCGCACCTCCTGGGGGAACCCGTGTCACTCGTCGTCCGTGCCGCACGCGCCTGGCAGCGCCCGCGCGTGTTCGCACTGCTCACCGTCGCCGGGCTCGTGCTCGGCGCACTGCTCGGGCTGACCGCCCGGGTCACCGGGTCCGCGGGTCTCGCGACCACGCTGGACACCGTCGGCGGACTGTTCACCGGCCTGCTGCAGTTCACGGTCGCGCCGCTGGTGTTCCTCGCGATCGTCGTCGGCATCGTCAGCCTGCGTGACCTCGGCGGCGGCCGCACCGCGGCCCGGCTCGGCGGGCGCACCGTCGCCTGGTTCGCCGGGACCTCCCTGGTCGCGGTACTGATCGGCATCACGATCGGATTGATCGGGCGGCCCGGTGAGGGCGTCACGATCGCCGCCGACCCGGCCGACGTCGAGGCCGTGGGCGCGCGGACCGCGGGGTCGTGGGAGGCACTGCTGTCGAACCTGGTGCCGGACAACCCGGTCGCCGCGTTCGCCGACGACAACGTGCTCCAGGTCGTCGTCGCCGCGCTGCTCGTCGGCGCCGCCGCCTACGCGCTGGGGGAGAAGGCCGAGCCGTTCGTCGCGTTCTCCCGCTCGGCGTTCGAGATCGTCCTGACGGTCATCCGCTGGATCGTCGTGCTCGCCCCGATCGGCGTGCTCGGCCTGATCGGCACCGCGTTCGCCACCTACGGCAGCGGCGTCGTCTCCTCGCTCGCCGGGCTGATCGGCACCGTTTACCTCGGTTGCGCGATCGTCCTGTTCGGTGTCTATCCGCTGCTGCTGAAGGTCGTGGCCGGGATCGGGCCGCGCCGTTTCTTCGGCACCACCTGGCCGGTGCTGCAGTTCGCCTTCGTCTCCCGCTCGTCCGGCGCCGCCCTGCCGATGTCCCGTCAGGCCGCGATCGACCTCGGCGTGGACCGCAACTACGCCGGGTTCGCCGTCCCGCTGGCCACGACCACCAAGATGGACGGCTGCGCCGCCGTCTACCCGGCGCTCGCGACGATCTTCGTCGCGCACATCTCCGGGGTGCAGCTCGCGGTGTGGCAGTACCTGGTGATCGTCGCCGTCGCGGTGTTCGGGGCGCTGGCCACGGCCGGGACGACCGGCTGGTTCACCATGCTGACCCTGACCCTCGCCGCGGTCGGGATGCCGCCCGCGGTGATCGCGGCCGGGATCGCGGTCGTGATCGGCATCGACCCGATCCTCGACATGATGCGCACCGCCACCAACGTCGCCGGGCAGATCACCGTGCCGACGCTCGTCGCGGCGCAGGAGGGGATCCTCGGGCGCGACGCCGCCGATCCCGTCGACGCCACCGCGGCCACCGAGGCCACCGCCTCCGTCGAGGGTGCGACGGCCGGCCGGGTGTCGGCCACCTCCGCCTGACCCCGGTCGCGCACCGGCCCGCCGCGCCCGTACCGCGGCGCCGGTCCGGGATCGATCAGTACCTCGGCGCCGCCCCGGCGGCGCCGAGGTGCCGATCGACAGTGGCGCGCCGGCCGAGGAATCTCCGTGGTCGGCGTGACCCGGGTCGCACCGCCCCGTGGCAGTCAACACTGACTGTTTCCTGCTACCGTCGTGGCGAGCCGACGGCCCCGTCCCGGGCGCCGTCCACCGTCGCGAAGGAGCGAACACCGTGCGAGACGCAGTCATCGTCGAGGCTGTACGCAGCCCGGTCGGCAAGCGCAAGGGCGGCCTCGCCGGCATCCACCCCACCGACCTGTCGGCCCACGTGCTGCGCAGCCTGGTGGAGCGGTCCGGCGTCGACCCGGCGCAGATCGAGGACGTCATCTGGGGCTGCGTGTCCCAGAGCGGCGAGCAGACCTTCGACATCGGCCGCAACGCCGCGCTGGCCGCCGGGTTCCCCGAGACCGTCACCGGCGTGACCGTCGACCGCCAGTGCGGGTCCAGCCAGCAGTCCGTGCACTTCGCCGCGGCCGGTCTGATCGCCGGGCACTACGACGTGGCCGTCGCCGGTGGCGTCGAGTCCATGACCCGGGTCCCGATGGGCTCCTCGCGCCAGGACCAGGACCCGCTGGGCAACGACTTCGCCGAGCGCTACGGCGTCGCGCCGAACCAGGGTGTCGGCGCCGAGATGATCGCCGAGAAGTGGGGCTTCTCGCGCCAGCGTCTCGACGAGTTCGCCCTGCAGTCGCACGAGCGCGCCGCCGCCGCGCAGGACGACGGCCGGTTCGACGGCCAGATCGCCCCGATCGCCGGCGTCACCGCCGACGAGGGTGTCCGCCGCGGCGGCACCCTGGAGGGTCTCGCCCAGCTCAAGACGGTGTTCAAGGACGCCGACCAGGGCGGCGTCATCCACGCCGGCAACTCCTCGCAGATCTCCGACGGCTCGGCCGCGCTGCTCATGACCACCTCCGAGAAGGCCCGCGAGCTGGGCCTGACCCCGATCGCCCGGGTGCACACCGCGGTGCTGGCCGGGGCCGACCCGGTGATCATGCTGACCGCGCCGATCCCGGCGACCGAGAAGGCGCTGAAGCGCTCCGGCCTGTCGCTGGACGAGATCGGCGCCTTCGAGGTCAACGAGGCCTTCGCCCCGGTGCCGCTGGCCTGGCTGGCCGACATCGCCGACGACGACGGCGACGTCGCCGCCCTGCTCAACCCGAACGGCGGCGCGATCGCGCTCGGCCACCCGCTCGGCGGCTCCGGCGCCCGGATCATGACCACCCTGGTGCACCACATGCGGGACAACGGCATCCGCTACGGCCTGCAGACCATGTGCGAGGGCGGCGGCCAGGCCAACGCCACCATCCTCGAGCTCCTCTGACACCCGCTCCCCACCCGGAAGGAACAGACAGAACATGGACATCAACGGTTCCGTCGCCGTCGTCACCGGCGGTGCGTCCGGCCTGGGCCTCGCCACCACGGAGAAGTTCGTGGAGCTCGGCGCCAAGGTGCTGATCATCGACCTGCCGTCGTCGCAGGGTGAGGCCGTCGCGGACAAGCTGGGGGAGAACGTCCGCTTCGTCGCCGCCGACGTCACGGACGAGCAGCAGGTGACCGCCGCCCTCGACGCCGCCGAAGAGCTCGGTGCGGTCCGCGTCGCGGTCAACTGCGCCGGCATCGGCAACGGCATCAAGACCTACGGCAAGAAGGGCCCGTTCCCGCTGGACGGGTTCACCAAGGTCGTCACCGTCAACCTGATCGGCACGTTCAACGTGATCCGGCTCGCCGCCGAGCGGATCGCGAAGTCCGAGCCGGTCGACGGCGACCGCGGCGTCATCATCAACACCGCCTCGGTCGCGGCGTTCGAGGGGCAGATCGGGCAGGCCGCGTACTCGGCGTCCAAGGGCGGCATCGTCGGCATGACCCTGCCGATCGCCCGCGACCTGGCCGACCTCGGCATCCGGGTCTGCACCATCGCCCCGGGCCTGTTCGAGACCCCGCTGCTGGCCGGGCTGCCCGAGGACGTCAAGACCTCGCTGGGCAAGCAGGTGCCGCACCCGTCGCGGCTGGGGCAGCCCGCGGAGTACGGCAAGCTCGCCGCCCACATCGTGGAGAACCCCATGCTGAACGGCGAGACGATCCGTCTCGACGGCGCCATCCGGATGCAGCCCCGCTAGTCACGACCACCCGAGGGGAGGGGGCGCCGTGAAGCGCACGCTCTACGAGTCCGACCACCAGGACTTCCGGGAGGCGTTCCGCGCCTTCGTCGAGAAGGAGATCGTCCCGCACGAGGCGCAGTGGGAACGTGACGGCGCCGTCGCGCGGGAGTTGTTCACCACCGCCGGTGCGAACGGCTTCCTGGGCATCGACGCGCCCGAGGAGTTCGGCGGCGGCGGGGTCCAGGACTTCCGTTTCAACGCCGTCATCAGCGAGGAGCTGCTGCGTGTCGGCGCCGCAGGGTCCGGCCTCGGCCTGACCCTGCACAACGACATCGTGCTGCCCTACCTGCTCACCTACTGCACCGACGAGCAGAAACAGCGCTGGCTGCCGGGCGTCGTCAGCGGCGAGACGATCCTCGCCATCGCCATGACCGAACCGGGTATCGGCTCGGACCTGGCGTCGATGTCGACGACCGCGATCCGCGACGGCGACCACTACGTCGTCAACGGTGCGAAGACCTTCATCACCAACGGGATCAACGCCGACCTGATCGTCGTCGCGGTCAAGACCGACCCGTCGCAGAAGCACAAGGGCATGAGTCTGCTCGTGCTCGAGCGCGGGATGGAGGGCTTCGAGCGGGGCCGCAACCTCGACAAGCTCGGGATGCACGCCCAGGACACCGCGGAGCTGTCCTTCACCGATGTGAAGGTCCCGGTGGAGAACCTCCTCGGGCCCGAGGAGGGGAAGGGCTTCGTCCAGCTGGTCGAGAAGCTGCCCCAGGAGCGGCTGTCGATCGCGATCGCCGGTGCGGCGGCGGCCCGGGCGGTGCTCGACGGGACCCTCGCCTACGTCAAGGAGCGCAAGGCCTTCGGCTCGCCGGTGGGCTCGTTCCAGAACTCGAAGTTCGCCCTGGCCGAGATGGACACCGAGATCGACCTCGCCGAGCACTACGTCGACGACTGCGTCCGCGCGCTCAACGCGGGCGAGCTCACCGCCGTCGACGCGTCGAAGGCGAAGTACTGGTGCACCGAGCTGCAGGGCCGGGTCGCCGACCGCTGCCTGCAGCTGCACGGCGGCTACGGCTACATGAGCGAGTACCCGGTCTCCAAGGCCTACGCCGACGCCCGCATCACCCGGATCTACGGCGGCACCACCGAGATCATGAAGGAGGTGATCGGCCGGGGTCTGGGACTCTGAGCCGATGACCGACAGGCGATCATGACCACATCATGAACACCGAACCCACTCCGGTGGTCAGGAGCCGGGCGCAGCGGTCCTCGGACAGCCGCGCCCGGATCCTGGACGCCGCCGTCGCCTGCCTCATCGACGGCGGCTACTCCGGATCCACGACCTTGACCATCCAGTCGGCCGCCGACGTCTCGCGCGGCCGGCTGCTGCACCACTTCCCCAGCCGGGACCGGCTGCTGGTCGCGGCGGCGCAGCACCTCGCGGTCAAACGCGTCGCCGACACCGAGGAACGCGTGCGACGGGTGCTCGACGCCGACCAGGTCGGCCTGTTCGAACGCGCCGACCGGGTCATCGAGCTGCTGTGGGAGAGCTTCTCCGAGCCGCACTTCTGGGCGGCGGTGGAGCTGTGGACCGCGGCCCGGTCCAACTCCGAGATCGCCGAGGCGCTGCGTCCCGAGGAGAAGCGGCTCGGTGCGGCGATCCGCGCGTCGATGGCCCGCATGTTCGGCGAAGAGCTGGCGGACCGCCCGCGGTTCAAGCAGCTGCGCGACCTGCTGCTCACCTCCATGCGGGGGACCGCGCTGACCTACACCTTCGACCCGCGCGACCCCGCGGGCGACGCGATGCTGCCCCAGTGGAAGGACCTGGCGCGGGTGCTGCTGGGGCCGTGACCCGGCTCAGGTGCCGAAGCTCAGCCCGAACGGCGGCGTCGCGCCCTCGGCGGCGACCGGCGGTGCGGGGCGCCGGACCGCCACCCGGTCGCGGCCCGCGTGCTTGGCCTCGTAGAGCGCGGCGTCCGCGGCGGCCAGCAGGCCGTCGAGGTCCGTGCCGTGGTCGGGCGTCGTCGCGACCCCGACCGACACCGACAGCCCGGTGACCAGCCCGGCTGTCGCGGTGTCGACCTGCAGCGCACGCACGCCCCGCCGGATCCGCTCGGCGACCTCGCGGGCGCGGGCGGCCGGGGTGTCGTCGGTGCGCATCCCGCCGAGCGCGACCACGAACTCCTCGCCGCCGAACCGGCCGGCCAGGTCCTGGTCGCGGACCTCGGCGGTGAGGACGTCGGCGACGGCCTGGAGCACGTCGTCGCCCGCCAGGTGGCCGTACCGGTCGTTGACCGCCTTGAAGTGGTCGAGGTCGAGGATCAGCACCGCGGCGGCCCGGTCGGTACGCGTGTCGCGCTCCAGCATCTGCCGGCTGCGCCAGCGCCACGCCGCCGGGTTGAGCAGCCCGGTCTTGGCGTCGGTGTCGACCTGCGCCTCCAGCTGCCGCACCAGGGTGGTCTGCTCGACGACGAGCAGCGGCAGCACCGCGAGCAACGCGAACCAGGGGGAGGTGTTGGCGAGCACGACCGCGACCAGCCCACCGATCGACAGCGTCGCCAGCTCCAGGCCGATGTCGCCGCCCAGCAGGATCGTGAGGAACCGCGAGCCCGGTGCGGTCAGCCGCAGCACCGACACGATCAGGAGCGTGTTCACCGCCGTGTAGGCGACCAGCGCGCCCAGCACCAGCGCCGCGTTCTGCGGGGTCGCCGGCGCCCCGGCCCGGCCGTCGACCAGCGCGAGCAGCCCCGCGACGGCGTGCACGGCGAGCAGCACCGTGGCCGCGCTGTAGACCTGGCGGTGCGGCGGCGTGCCGCTCGGGCGGGCCACCCGCAGGTAGAGGTGCAGGTAGTTGACGACGACGACGACCGTGGCGAGCCCCGGCGGCAGCAGCAGCGCGGCCGCGAAGGTCCACACCGAGGTCATGTTGATGTAGCGGGTCGCGGCGATCCGGCGCCGCAGGCGCTCGGCGTTGACCGACAGCTCGGTGTGCACCGCGGCCACCAGCACCAGCAGCCCGCAGAGCAGCACCTCGGTCCGTACCGGCGGGTCCCCGGTGAGCAGGCCCGCGACGACCGCGGCCACCGCGGCGGTCTCCACGACCAGGACCAGCAGCAGCGGGCGCAGCGGCAGGCCGAGCAGCGACCGGGCGTCCGGCGCACGACGGCGGCGACCGGCCGGGTGCGGTGCCACCGGGCCAGAGGTCACGTCGTCTGCCTGTTCGTCGGCTGCGTCAGGGGATGGACCGAGGCTACCCGCGGGTAAGGCAAGCCTTTGCCGTTCGTCCCCCGGTGGCCGGAATCCGCGCCGAACGGCCCGGAACCGACGGCGAACGCCTCAGGTCCACGTTAAATCGTGACGGAGCGTTGTCCGTCGCTTACTCTGGCCACGTCATCACTCGATCGTGGAGCACGCCGTGCGTCCTCACGTGCGGAGCGCAACGGCGTCCGTTCCGGGACGGGAAGAAGCACTCCGGTCGAGGGGGGATCGCTCGTGCGCAACTGGGACTGGTGAACCGTCATCGGCGCCGCGCGGGACACTCGGTCGTCCCGCGCGGCGCCGCCGTTCCGCGCCGTCGCGCGGCCGGGGGTGCCACCGGCCGGCGCGCTCACGCCCCGGGTGGCCCGCGAGGCCCTCTCATCAGATCTGATGACGCGCGGGCGGGACATGCGACACCCTCGTGTGGCGGTGCGTGCACCGTTGCGCCTTGTACTCCCAATGGGTGACACCTGCGTCACGTCGCGGCGCTGACCAGTGCGGACGGTCCCTCGGGGCCGGGCCCCGGCGATCACCCCCTAGGCGGGACCTCCACTTTCGTGTTGCAGTTAGCCTCGCCTTATCTGAGGCGTGCCGAAGCTACGAGAGGACAGTGATGGCGAACCCCGCGAACGCGAACCCCCACTCCACCCCGGAGGTACTCGACGTGGTGGGGGTCGGGTTCGGGCCGTCGAACCTCGGCATCGCCATCGCCCTGCTCGAGCACAACGCGACGGTCCCCGCCGACGCGCGGGTGAGCGCCCGCTTCGTCGAGCGCCAGGAGCGGTTCGGCTGGCACCGCGGGATGCTGCTCGAGGACGCGACCATGCAGGTCTCGCACCTCAAGGACCTGGTCACGCTGCGGAACCCGACCAGCGGCTTCTCCTTCCTGTCCTACCTCCACGACCGGGACCGGCTCGCCGACTTCATCAACTACGGCTCGTCGTTCCCGACCCGCCGCGAGTTCCACGACTACCTGGAGTGGGCCGCGGCACGGGTGGGGGAGATCAGCGCGGCCGCCGGGTCGGCGGTGACGGTCGACTACGGCAGCGAGGTCCTCGAGATCGAGCCGGTCCGCGGCGGGAACGGCGTGGAGCTCGTCGACGTCGTCGTCCGCACCGGGGACCGGGTGGAGCGCCTGCGCGCCCGCAACGTCGTCCTCGCCTGCGGGCTCACCCCCGTCCTGCCGCGCGGGATCACCATGGGCGGTCGCGTCTGGCACAACCGCGACCTGCTGTTCCGCACCCGCGAGCTCGCCGGGACCGAGCCGACCCGCTTCGCCGTCGTCGGCGCCGGACAGAGCGCCGCCGAGACCGTCGAGCACCTGCACCGCACCTTCCCGACCGCCGAGGTGCACGCGGTGTTCGCCCGCTACGGCTACAGCCCCGCCGACGACACCTCCTTCGCCAACCGGATCTTCGACCCGGCCGCCGTCGACGACTTCTACACCGCGCCGGACGAGGTCAAGGACCGCATCCTCGGCTACCACGCGAACACCAACTACTCCGTGGTCGACCCGGAGCTCATCGAGGGCCTCTACCGCACCCACTACCACGAGCGGGTCGCCGGGACCGAGCGCCTGCGCTTCCGCAACGTGTCGCGGGTGGCCGACGTCGTCGACGTCGGGGACCGGGTGGAGCTGGCCGTGGAGTCGCTGATCGACGGCTCGCGCGAGGTCATCACCGCCGACGCCGTCGTCTACGCGACCGGCTACCGCCCCGCCGACCCGCTGTGGCTGCTGTCCGGCGGCCTCGACGAGGCCTGCGCCCGCGACGCCCGCGGCCGGCTCGACGTGCACCGCGACTACCGGCTCGGCACCACCGCGCTGGCCGACGGCACCGCGGTGCGGGCCGGCTTCTACCTGCAGGGGCCGACCGAGCACACGCACGGCATCACCTCGACCCTGCTGTCCAACATCGCGGTCCGGTCCGGCGAGGTCGTCGCCTCGCTGACCGGCGCCCCCGTGCCGTCGACGGCGCCGACGCCCGTCGTCGTCTGAGCGCGACCCCACCCGTTCCGCCGATCCCAGGGAGAGCCATGTCCACGAACCCCTTCGACGACCCCGAGGGCAGCTTCTACGCGCTGGTCAACGACGAGGGCCAGTACTCGCTGTGGCCCGCGTTCGCCGAGGTCCCCGCCGGCTGGACGGTCGAGCACGGGCCGGCCGACAAGCCGTCGTGCCTGTCCTTCGTCGAGACGCACTGGACCGACCTGCGGCCGCGCAGCCTGCGCGAACGCGCTGCCGGCTGACCCGTCCCACACCGCCCGTCCTGCACCACCACCCCTGGAGCGCCTCCCGTGACCCGCACGCTGCCGTCCCCGTCCGACCCGCGCCCGGGACCGCTGCCGGACGGTGCGCTCGCGACCTGGCCGGAGCTGTTCGCCCGGCAGGTCGCGGCCACGCCGGACGCCGTGGCGGTGCAGTGCGGCTCGGGGGAGCGCCGCGAGCAGCTCACCTACGCCGGGCTCGACGAGCGGGCGGGGCGCCTCGCGTCGGTGCTGCGCGGGCGCGGCGCGGGACCGGAGGGGCTGGTCGCGCTCGCCGTACCGCGCGGGGTGGACCTCGTCGTCGCGCAGGTGGCGATCCTGCGTGCGGGCGCGGCGTACCTGCCGGTCGACCCGGACCAGCCGCCGGCGCGGACCGCGCTGGTGCTCGACGACGCCCGCCCGGCCGTCGTGCTGAGCACGGCCGGTGTCGCCGCCGAGCTGCCGCTGCCCGACGGGACCCCGACCGTGCTGCTCGACGACGACGCCGATCGGGCGGCGATCGCCGCCGCGCCGGTCGCCCCGGTGCCCGACGTCGACGTCCTCGGCGCCGCCTACGTCATCCACACCTCCGGCTCCACCGGGCGGCCCAAGGGCGTCGTGCTGACCCACAGCGGTGTCACCCAGCTCGTCGCCACCCAGACCGAGCGGCTCGGGCTCGGCGCGGACGACCGGATCCTCGGGTTCGCCTCGACCGGCTTCGACGTCGCGTTCTGGGAGCTGTGCATGGCACTGCTCTCCGGCGGGCGGCTGGTCGTGGTGCCCTCGGAGCTGCGGCTGCCGGTGCCCGAGCTGGCCGACTACGCCCACGAGCACGCGGTGACGGTGATGGTGCTCCCGCCCGCGCTGCTCGCCGCGCTGGGCCCGGACGTCACGCTGCCCCCGGCGACCCTGCTCGCCGGTACCGAGCGGGTGTCCCCGGAGCTGGTCGCGCGCTGGGCACGGGGCCGGACGATGTTCAACGCCTACGGTCCGACCGAGGTCACCGTCAACTCCACGCTGGGCCGGTGCGACCCGGCGCGGACCGGGCCGGTGGTGCCGATCGGGGTCGCCGACCCGATGACCGACGCGTACGTGCTGGGCCCCGACCTGGCGCCGGTCCCGGACGGCGAGCAGGGCGAGCTCTACCTCGGCGGCCCCGGTCTGGCCCGGGGCTACCTGAACAAGCCGGGCCTGACCGCGGAGCGGTTCGTCGCCGACCCGTTCGGGCCCGCGGGCGGGCGGCTCTACCGCACCGGCGACCTCGTGCGCGTCGACGAGCGCGGCGAGCTCGAGTTCCTGGGCCGCGTCGACGACCAGCTCAAGGTCCGCGGCTACCGGATCGAGCCCGGCGAGATCGAGTCGGCGCTGCGGGCCCACCCCCACGTCGCCGAGGCCGTCGTCGGCGTGCACGAGGCCGCGCCGGGGGACCGGCGTCTCACCGCGTGGGTCGTCCCCGCGACCGCCGGGGACACCCCCGCCGACGACGGTGCCGAGCGCGTCGCCGACTGGCGCGACGTCCACGAGCTGCTCTACGCCGCCACCTCCGCCGACGACGGCGACCCCACCGGCTACGAGGGCGGCTTCGCCGGCTGGAACTCCACCTACGACGGCACCCCCATCCCGCGCGCGGACATGCAGGCCTGGCGCGACGCCACCGTCGCCCGGATCCGCGAGCTCGGCCCCGGCCGGGTCCTGGAGCTCGGCGTCGGCAACGGTCTGCTGCTCGCGGAGCTGGCCCCGGACTGTCCCCGCTACGTCGGCACCGACGTGTCCGCCGAGGCCGTCGCCGCGCTGTCGCGGTGGGTCGCGACCCGCCCCGAGCTGCGCGGGCGCGTCGAGCTGGCCCCCGCCGCCGCCCACGAGCTCGACGGCATCACCGGTCCCTTCGACACCATCGTGATCAACTCCGTCGCCCAGTACTTCCCGGGCCCGGAGTACCTGACCGACGTGCTGACCCGGGCCGCGGCGCTGCTCGCCCCGGGCGGCGCGATCGTCGTCGGCGACGTCCGGCACGCCGGGCTGCTGCGCACCTTCCGCGCCGGGGTCGTCGCCGCCCGGCGGCCCGACGCCGAGCCCGCCGAGCTGCGCCGCGCCCTCGACGGCGCCGTCGCCTGGGAGGGCGAGCTGCTCTGCGCGCCGCGGTTCTTCACCGCCCTCGACGGGTTCGACGCGAGCAGCATCCGGATCAAGCGGGCCCGCGCGCACGACGAGCTCTCGCGCTACCGCTACGACGTCGTGCTCCGGCCCGGCGCCGCCGCGCGGCCCGATCCCGCGACCGCGCCGCTCGTCCTCGACTGGGAGGCGGTCGGGGCCGACCCGGTCGCGCTCACCGACGCCCTGCGTGCCGCGCTGGGCGCCGGGCCCGGCCCGGCGGGCGACAGCGGCCCGGCCGCGGGCCGTGACCCTGACGGCGCGGCCCGTGCCGGCGCGGACGTGGTGCGCGTGGTCGGGGTCCCCGACCTGCGCTCGGCCGCCGACCGCGCCACCCGCGCCCGCATCGACGGCGAGCCCGAACCGCCCGCCGGCGCCGACCCCGAGGAGCTGCTGGCCCTCGGCGAGTCCCTCGGCTACACGGCCGAGGGCACCTGGGGCACCGGGGCGACGGTCGAGCTGCTGTTCTCCCGGCCCGGCGTCGACCCCGGCCCGCTGCACCGCGCGAGCACGGACCCGACCGGCCCCGCGTTCCACCGCCCGGCCCCGTTCCGGGACGTCGACGCCCTGGTCGGCGCCTTGCGCGAGCACCTGCGCGACCGGCTCCCGGACTGGATGGTGCCCGCCGCCGTCGTCCCGCTGCCGTCGGTGCCGGTACTGGCCAACGGCAAGACCGACCGGGCCGCGCTGCCCGCCCCCGACCTGTCCGCGCAGGTCCGCGGCACCCGTCCCGGCACACCACGCGAGGCGCTGCTCTGCGACCTCGTGTCGGAGGTCCTCGGGGTGCCCGGCTTCGGCGTCGACGACGACTTCTTCGCCCTCGGCGGCGACTCGGTCCTGTCGATCCGGCTGGTCGTGCGGGCCCGCGAGTCCGGCCTGCTGGTCACCCCGCGGCAGGTCTTCACCCACCGCACCGTCGCCGAGCTCGCGCCGCTCGTGACCGAGCACCATTCCGTCGCCGCGCCCACCGGGCCCGACACGACCGTCCTCGACGACGCCGCGGCCGCCGTGCTCGGCCCCGTCACCCTCGCCGGGCCGGTGTCCCCGCTGCAGGAGGGCTTCTTCTTCCACGCCGCGCTCGACCCGGCCGACACCTCCTATGTCGTGCAGGAGGTCCTCGACCTGCCCGCCGACGTCGACCCGGGCACCCTGCGCGCCGCGCTGTCCGACCTGCTCGACCGGCACCCGCAGCTGCGCGCCGGGTTCGCCCAGCGCGCCGACGGCCGCGTCGTCCAGGGCGTCGCCGACCGCGTCACGCTGCCGTGGACCGAGCACGACGTGCGCGGCACCGACCCGGCCGCCGTGCTCGACGCCGAGCGGGCCCGCCCGTTCGACCTCGCCCGCCCGCCGCTGCTGCGCGCCGCGCTGCTGCACGACGACGGCCGCACCCGCCTCGCCCTGACCTTCCAGCACGCCGTCCTCGACGGGTGGTCGGTGGCGCTGCTGGTCACCGAGCTGGAGCAGGCCCACGCCGCCCGGGCCGCCGGTACCCCGCAGGACCCCGGCGGGCCGCGCGCCCGCGCCGAACAGCGGCTGCGCGCCTGGTTCGACCACCTCACCGCCCTCGACACCGGCGACGCCCGGGCGGCCGCCCGCGCCGTGTGGGACGCGGAGCTCGCCGGCGCCGAACCGGTCCGGCTGCTCGACGCCCTCCCCGCCCCGCGGACCCGCCCGGACGGCGGGGACCGGCCGCACGCCCAGCGCGCACTGACCCTCGACGCCGGCGCGACCGCCGCCCTCGACCGCGCCGCCCGCGCCCGCGGCGTCACCCCGTCGACGGTGCTGCACACCGCCTGGGCCCTCACCGTCGGCGCGCTCACCGGCAGCCGGGACGTGCTCGTCGGCAGCACCGTGTCCGGCCGCGACGCCGCCGTCGACGGCATCGGCGAGGCCGTCGGGCTGTTCGTCAACACCGTCCCGGTGCGGATGCGCTGGGCGCCCGGAGAGCCGCCGGCCGCGCCGCTGCGCCGGATGCAGGACGGCCGCACCGCCGTCCTCGACCACCCGCAGGTCCGGCTCGCGGAGCTGCAGCGCGGCCGCGGGGAGCTGTTCGACTCCATCGTGGTGATCGAGAACTACGCCGCGGAGCAGACCGCGAACGGCCTGGTCACCGGGGTGGAGGTGCGCGACGCGGTGCACTACCCGCTCGCGCTGGTCGTGCGGCCGGGCCGGGAGACCTCCGTCGTGCTCAAGCACGACACCGCCCGCGTCGACGACGCCACCGCGGGCCTGCTGCTCGAGATGTTCGAGCGCACCCTGACCGCGCTGGTCACCGGCCCGCAGCGCACGATCGCCGCGCTGCCGCTGCGCACCCGTCCCGAGCAGGGTGTGCACGGCCCCGAGCGGGCCGCCGACCCGCGGACCCTGGCCCGCCGGGTCGCCGACGGGCTGGCCGCCGACCCCGGCCGCACCGCCGTCGTCGCACCGGACGGGACGCTCACCGCCGCCGAGCTGGACCGCCGCTCGGCCGCGCTGGCCGGGGCGCTGCGCGAGCGCGGTGCCGGACCGGGCAGCGTCGTCGGGATCGCCGTGCCGCGCTCGACCGAGCTGATGGTCGCGCTGCTCGGCGTCGTCCGCGCCGGGGCGGCGTACCTGCCGCTGGACCCGGAGCATCCGGCGGAGCGGATCGCGTTCACCGCCGCCGACGCGGGCGTCGACACCGTGCTGGTGCCCGCGGGCACCGACCCGCTGCCCGACCTGCCCGGGGTGCGCCGCCTCGCCGTCGCCGAGCTCGCCGACGGCCCGGTGCCCGCCGCGCTGCCCGACCCGGACCCCGACGACGCCGCCTACCTGATCTACACCTCCGGCTCGACCGGGCGGCCCAAGGGCGTCGTGGTCAGCCACCGCGCCATCGGCAACCGGCTCGACTGGATGCAGGACGCGTACCCGCTCACCGCCGACGACCGGGTGCTGCAGAAGACCCCCGCCGGGTTCGACGTGTCGGTGTGGGAGTTCTTCTGGGCCCCCTCGACCGGCGCGACCGTGGTGCTCGCCGCCCCCGGCGGGCACCGCGACCCCGAGTACCTGGCGCGGCTGGTCCGCGACGAGCGGATCACCACGCTGCACTTCGTGCCCTCGATGCTGGAGGGCTTCCTCGCCGCCGAGCAGGTCGTCGCCGACCCGCGGTGGGCGGCCACGCTGCGGCGGGTGTTCTGCTCCGGCGAGGCGCTGTCCGCGGCCGCGGCCCGGCGCTGGCACGCGCTGACCGGGGTGGCGCTGCACAACCTCTACGGGCCCACCGAGGCCGCCGTCGACGTCACCGCGCACACCGTCGCCGCCGACCCGGGCGCCGTCGTCCCGATCGGCGTGCCGGTCGCGAACACCCGCACCCACGTCCTGGACGCCTGCCTGCGCCCGGTCCCCGACGGGGTCCCCGGCGAGCTGTACCTCGGCGGCGTGCAGCTGGCGCGGGGCTACCACGCGCGCCCCGGGCTGACCGCGGACCGCTTCGTCGCCGACCCGCTCGGCGCGGCGGGGGAGCGGCTCTACCGCACCGGCGACGTCGTGCGCCGCGTCGACGGCGAGCTGGTCTACCTCGGCCGCTCCGACGGCCAGGTGAAGATCCGCGGGCAGCGCATCGAGCCGGGTGAGGTCGAGGCGGTGCTCGCCGCGACCGACGGGGTCGGCCGCGCGGCGGTCGTCGTCCGCCGGGACGGGCCGTCCCCGTCGCTGGTCGGCTACGTCGTGCCCGCCGCCGGCGCCGCTCCCGACGGCGACGGGCTGTGCGCCGCGCTGGCCCGGGTGCTGCCCGAGGCCATGGTGCCCGCCGCGGTCGTCGTGCTGGAGCAGATGCCGCTGACCCCCAACGGCAAGCTCGACCAGGCCGCGCTGCCCGCCCCGGACGTCGCCGCGGGCGGGTCGGACCGCGAGCCCGCCACCGAGTTCGAGCGCGTGCTGTGCGCGGCGTTCGCCGAGGTCCTGGGCCGCGACCGGGTCGGCCCCGACGACGACTTCCTCGCCCTCGGCGGGGACTCCATCACCTCCATCGCGGTGTCCTCGCGGGCGCGACGGGCCGGGCTGGACGTCGGGCCCGGCGACGTGCTGGCCGGGCGCACCCCGGCCGCCGTCGCCGGTCGGGCCGGGACGGCCGCCGAGCCGGTACCGCCGCTGCCCGACCCCGACCCGGCCGTCCTCGCCCGGGTGCGGGAGATCGCCGGCGACGACGTCGAACGGGTCTGGCCGCTGTCCCCGCTGCAGGAGGGCCTCTACTTCCACGCCACCCTCGACGGCACCGCGGGCACCGTCACCGCAGCCGGTGACGCCTACACCGTGCAGGAGACCGTCGAGCTCGACCACGAGATCGACCTCGACCGGCTGCGCGACGCGGTGACCGCGATGCTGCGCCGCCACCCCACGCTGCGTGCCGGGTTCACCGCCGACGGCCTCGACGGGCCGGTGCAGTTCGTCGCCGCCGACCCGGCCCCGCCGGTCCGTCTGGTGCACACCGGTTCGCAGGCGGAACGGGACCGGCTCACCGCCGCCGACCGGACCGCGCCGTTCGACCTGAGCGCCCCGCCGCTGTTCCGGATCACCGTGCTGCGCGGCGACGGCCGCGACCGGCTGCTGATCCACCGTCACCTGCTGATCTGGGACGGCTGGTCGGCCTGGTTGTTCCTGGAGGGGCTGTTCGACACCTACGCCGGGTCGCCGCCCCCGGCTCCCGGCGGCGGCTACGACGACCTGCTGGCCTGGATCGCCGCCCGCGACCCGGAGCCCGGCCGGGCCGCCTGGCGGGACGCACTCGCCGGGCTCGACGAGCCCACCCTCACCGCGCCGGTCCCCGCCGCGGGCCCGCGGGAGGTCGCCGAGACCCACCTCGACCTCGACGCGGACACCTCGGCGCGGCTGCGGGAGCTGGCCCGAATCACCGCGGTCACCCCCAACACCGTGCTCTCCACGGTCTGGGCGCTGGCCCTGGCCGCCGGCACCGGCCGCGACGACGTCGTGTTCGGCACCTCGGTCGCCGGGCGGCCCGCGACCGTGCCCGACGTGGAGAACGTGATCGGGCTGTTCCTCAACACCGTGCCCGCCCGGGTCGCGCTGCGCCCCGGCGAGACCGGCGCGCAGCTGCTCGCCCGGGTGCAGGCCGAGCGGCTCGCGCTGCTGGGGCACGAGACCGTCGGGCTGGGGGAGATCCAGCAGGTCTCCGGGCACCGGACGCTGTTCGACACGCTGTTCGTCTACCGCCCCGAGGGCGGTGAGCAGCGGGTCGCCGACCTCGGCGCCCGGCACGGCATCACCGACCTGACCAGCACCGACACCACGCACTACGCACTGACCCTGGCGGTCACCCCCGGCGAGCGGTTCCGGCTGACCCTGTCGCACACCGTCGGGGAGCGGTCCGCGGCCCGCTGGGTCGAGCGGGTGCGCCGCGTCCTGCACGGTCTGCTCGACGCCCCCGACTCCCCGGTCGCGCGGATCGACCCGCTCGGCGACGACGAGCGCACCGAGGTCGAGGCGCACCGCACCGGGCGCCGGGTCGACACCGGCACCGCGACGGTCGCCGACCTGCTCGCCGACCGGGCCGCGCTCGCCCACGACGACCTCGCCGTCGTCGCCGGGGACGTGCGGCTCACCTACGCCGAGCTGGACGCGGCGGTGAACCGCACCGCGCGGCTGCTGCGCGCCCGCGGCGCCGGGCCGGAGACCGTCGTCGCGCTGGGGCTGCCGCGTTCCGCCGAGACCGTCGTCGCGCTGTTCGCGGTGCTGCGCGCGGGCGCGGCGTACCTGCCGCTGGAGCTGGACCACCCCGCGGCCCGGCTGGTCGAGACCCTGCGCGACTCCCGCCCGGTCGCGGTGCTCACCACGACCGCGGTCGCCCCGGCCCTGGCCGACGCCGGTGTGCCCACGGTCGCGCTGGACGACCCGGCCGTCGCGGCCGAGCGCGCCGCACTGGACCCCGGCCCGATCCCCGACGCCGAGCTGGGCAGCTTCGCCCGCGGGAACCCGGCACGGCTCGACCTGCCCGCCTACGTCATCTACACCTCCGGCTCCACCGGGCGGCCCAAGGGCGTCGTCACCCCGTACCGGGGGCTGACGAACATGCAGCTCAACCACCGCCGCGAGATCTTCGACCCGGTGGTCGCCGAGGTCCGCGCCCGCCGTGGGCCCGACGCCCGGATGCGGGTCGCGCACACCGTGTCCTTCGCGTTCGACATGAGCTGGGAGGAGCTGCTCTGGCTGGTCGAGGGGCACGAGGTGCACGTGGCCGATGAGGAGCTGCGCCGCGACGCGCACCGGCTGGTGTCCTACTGCGACACCCACGAGGTCGACGTCGTCAACGTGACCCCGACCTACGCGGCGGCGCTGCTGGAGACCGGGCTGCTCGCCCGGCGCCCGATGCCGCTGGTGCTGCTCGGCGGCGAGGCCGTGTCCGACGCCGTCTGGTCGACCCTGCGCGATGCCGACGGCGTGCTCGGCTACAACCTCTACGGCCCCACCGAGTACACGATCAACACCCTCGGCACCGGGACCGCGGACTCGGCCACCCCGGCGGTCGGGACGCCGATCAGCAACACCGTCGCGCACGTCCTGGACCCGTGGCTGCGCCCGGTGCCCGACGGCGTCGCCGGTGAGCTGTACATCGCCGGCGACGGCCTGGCCCGCGGCTACCTCGACCGGTTCGCGCTGACCGCCGAGCGGTTCGTCGCCGACCCGTGGAGCCCGGGCGGGCGGATGTACCGCACCGGTGACCTGGTCCGGCGCCGCCCCGGCACCGGCGGGCTGCTCGACTTCCTGGGCCGCACCGACGACCAGGTGAAGATCCGCGGGCACCGCGTCGAGCCCGGAGAGGTCACCGCCCGCCTCGACCGGCACCCGCTGGTGTCGCGCTCGGCGGTCGTCCCGGTCCCCGCCCCGGACGGCGGGTCGCTCCGGCTGGTCGGCTACGTCGTCCCCGCCGCCCCCGACGAGGCCGACCGCGCGGCCACCGCCGCCGGCGCCGTCGACGAGTGGCGCGCGATCTACTCCGAGGAGTACTCCCGGATCCCGGTCGCGGTGTCCACCGAGGACTACGCCGGCTGGGACTCCTCCTACACCGGCGATCCCATCCCGTTCGCGCAGATGTCGCAGTGGCGGGCCGCGACCGTCGACCTGATCCGGGCACTGAGTCCGCAGCGGGTGCTGGAGATCGGGGTGGGCACCGGGCTGCTGCTCGGCCCGCTCGCCCCCGAGGCCACCGAGTACCGCGGCACCGACCTCGCCGAGCCGGTGATCACCGCGCTGCGCACCGCGCTCGCCGACGACCCGGCCCGCTACGGCCACGTCGAGCTCGACACCCGGCCCGCCGACGACCTGTCCGGGCTGCCGCGGGGCCACTTCGACACCGTCGTGATCAACTCGGTGGTGCAGTACTTCCCCGACGCCGGCTACCTGGAGCGGGTCCTCACCGGCGCCGCGGAGCTGCTCGCCCCCGGTGGCCGGATCGTCGTCGGGGACGTGCGCCGCCCGGACACGCTGCACGCGTTCCACACCGCGATCGCCCGGACCCGGCTCGGCGACGGGGCCGACCCCGCCGCGGTCGACGCCGCGGCGGAGCGGTCGCTGGCCCTGGAGAAGGAGCTGCTGCTCGCCCCGGCGTTCTTCGACCGGGTCGCGGCCGGTCTCGGCGCGGAGGTCGCGGTGCGCGCCAAGCGCGGCGACGCCCACAACGAGCTGACCCGCCACCGCTACGACGTCGAGCTGCACCTGCCCGGCGCCGACGTGCGCCGCGCCGACCCGGCCCGCACCCTGCGCTGGGGCACCGACCTGTCCTCGCTCGACGACCTCGACCGGCTGCTCGCCGACGCCGGGACCACCGGCCTGCGCCTCACCGGCGTCCCGGACGTGCGGCTCGCGACCGAGCAGGGCCGCCCGGCCGACGGCCCGGAGCCCGACGCGCTGCGCGCCCTCGCCGCCCGGCACGGCCGCGACGCCGAGCCGACCTGGTCCCCGGACGGGCCCGGCGTGCTCGACGTCGTGCTCGTGGAGGCCGATCCGGCGGGCCGTCCGCTGGTCGGGCTGCACCGCGCCGGGGACCCGGCGGCGCCCGAGGCGACCGACCCGGCCGCGGCCCGGTTCGCCGCCGAGCTGGTCCCGGTGCTGCGCGAGGACCTGCGGGCAGCCCTGCCCGACCACCTCGTGCCGTCGGCGTTCGTGCTGCTCGACGAGCTGCCGCTGACCGCCAACGGCAAGCTCGACACCCGCGCGCTGCCCGTCCCCGACGGCCGCGCCGCCGCGGCGCCGTCGCGGGCCCCGGAGACCGCGACCGAGCAGGCCCTCTGCACGGTGTTCGCCGAGGTCCTCGGCCTCGACGAGGTCGGCGTGGACGACGACTTCTTCGACCTCGGCGGGCACTCGCTGCTCGCCACCCGGATCGTCGCCCGGCTGCGCACCGCGCTCGGGGCCGAGGTGTCGATCCGCGACCTGTTCACCGAGCCGACACCGGCCCGGCTCGCCGCCCACCTCGACGCCGGTGACGCGGCCGGCGCCGAGCGCGGTCCTGCCCGCCCCGTGCTGGCGCCGCGGCCCCGCCCGGAGCCGCTGCCCGCGTCGTCGGCGCAGCACCGGCTCTGGGTCCTCGATCGGCTCGACGCCGACGCGGGCCGCGACAGCGCCTACCACTTCCCGATCACCTTCCGGCTGGCCGGAGCCCTGGACGCCGACGCACTGGAGCAGGCGCTGCACGACGTCGTCGCCCGCCACGAGTCGCTGCGCACCCTGCTCGTCGACGGGGGCGACGGCGTCCCGGTCCAGGTGGTCGTCGACGCCGCGGCGGCCCGGGTGCCGTTCGTGCGCCGCACCGTCGACGCCGCCGCCACCCCGGCGGAGGTGGCGGCGGAGATCCGGCGCCCGTTCGACCTGGGATCGGACCTGCCGGTCCGGGCGCTGCTGCTCACCGAGTCCGACACCGGCGAGCACGTGCTGGTCCTCGTGCTCCACCACGTCACCACCGACGAGTGGTCCGACCGGCCGTTCCTGGCCGACCTCGCGACCGCCTACGCGGCCCGGTCCGCGGGCCGCGCGCCCCGCCTCACCCCGCTGCCGGTGCAGTACGCCGACCACACCCTGTGGCTGCGGGAGCTGCTCGGCGACCCGGCCGACCCGTCGTCGGTCGCGGGCCGCCAGCTCGGGTTCTGGACCCGCACCCTGGCCGGGCTGCCCGAGCGCCTGGACCTGCCGACCGACCGGCCCGAGCCCGCGTCCCCGACGATGGCGGGCGACGCGGTCGACGTGCCGATCGACCCCGCGCTCGGCGCCGAGCTGCGCCGCACGGCGCGCGCCGCCGGTGCGAGCACCTTCATGCTCGCCCGGGCCGCGGTCGCGGTCCTGCTGCACCGCCTCGGCGCCGGCGACGACATCCCGCTGGGCGCCCCCGTCGCGGGCCGCGCCGACCAGGCACTGGAGGACGTCGTCGGGTTCTTCGTCAACACCCTGGTGCTGCGCACCGACCTGTCCGGCGACCCCGGGTTCACCGAGGTCCTGGACCGGGTCCGGGCCGCCGACCTGGAGGCGTTCGCGCACGCCGACGTGCCCTTCGAGTCGGTGGTGCGCGCGGTCAACCCGGACCGCAGCGCCGACACCACCCCGCTGTTCCAGGTGATGGTGGTGCACCGCGCCGGTGGCACCGCCCGCGAGTCGGGGCTGGTCCTGCCCGGTGTCACCGTCGGCGAGCAGCCGCAGCCGCCCGCCCGCGCCCAGTTCGACCTGGTCGTCGAGTTCCGCGACGGCGGGCCGGAGGAACCGCTGGGGGTGCGGCTGCTGTACCGCACCGAGCTGTTCGACGCCGCGACCGTGCACGCGCTGGGGGAGCGGCTGACCACGGTGCTGCGCGCCGTCGTGGCCGACCCGCGGCGCCCGGTCCGCCGGATCGACGTCGCCGCGGCCGGGGAGGCCGACCGGGCCCGCCGCGCCCTCGACGGCGGCCCGGTCCCGGCCGCCCGCACGATGTGGGAGATGGTCGCCGGCTCCGTCGCCGACCGGCCCACCGCGGTCGCCGTCGCCGACGAGCACCGCGAGCTCGACTACGCCGGGCTCGACGTCGAGACCGCCGCTCTGGCCCGCGAGCTGCGCGCCCGCGGCGTCGGCCCGGAGACCGTCGTCGGGGTCGCGGTGCCGCGGTCGGTCGAGATGGTCGTCGCGGTGCTGGCGGTGCTGCGCGCCGGTGGCGCGTTCCTGCCGCTGGACCTCAACCTGCCCGCCGAGCGGCTGGAGTACCTGCTCACCGACTCCGGCACCCGGCTGGTCGTGACGACCGGCGACGCCGCGGCCCTGCTGCCCGCCGTCGACGGCGTCACCCACCTCGTCCCGGCGCCTCCGGAGCCGGGCCCGGCCCCGGCGGACCCGCCCACCGACCCGGCGGGCGCCGCCTACGTCATCTACACCTCCGGCTCGACCGGACGCCCGAAGGGCGCGGTCCTGCCGCACGCCGGCATCGGCGAGCTGCTGGAGCTGGCCCGCGACCGGATGCGGCTCACCGCGGACTCCCGGGTCCTGCAGTTCTCCGCGCCCGGCTTCGACGTGCTCGTGTTCGAGCTGTGCATGGCGCTGTGCTCCGGGGCCCGGCTCGTCGTCGCCCCGGAGCGGCTGCGCGGCCGCGACGCCGACCCGGCCGAGCTGACCGGGTTCTTCGCCGAGCAGCGGCTCACGCACCTGATCCTGCCGCCGTCACTGATCACCGCGCTGCCGCCGGAGGCGTCGCTCCCGGCCGGGTCGACGGTGCTCGCCGGGACCGAGGCCGTCCCGCCGGACCTGATCGACCGCTGGGGCGCGCACCTGGACCTGCACGTCGCCTACGGGCTCACCGAGGCCACCGTGAACTCCACGCTGTGGCACTCGCGGCCGGGCACCGCGTTCCGGTCACCGATCGGGCGCCCCGACCCGGGCGTGCGGACCTACGTCCTCGACGACGCCCTCACCCCCGTTCCGCCCGGCGTCCCCGGCGAGCTGTACGTGGCCGGGGCCGGGCTGGCCCGCGGCTACCTGGGGCGCACCGCTCTCACCGCGGACCGCTTCGTGGCCTGCCCGTTCGGGGAGCCGGGGACCCGGATGTACCGCACCGGTGACCGCGTCCGGCTGCGCTTCGACGACGGCGCCGAGCACCCCGACCGCGAGCCGGTCCTGGAGTTCCTCGGCCGTTCCGACGACCAGGTCACGATCCGCGGCTACCGGATCGAGCCCGGCGAGATCGAGGCCGTCCTGGCCGCGCACCCGGACGTCGCGCAGGCCGCGGTCGTCGTACGACGGCGGGGCCCGGTCACCCGGCTCGACGGCTACGTCGTCCCGGCGGGCGGCGGCACAGCGGTGCCCGCCGGCCTCGCCGAGCACCTGCGCGGGCGGCTGCCCGAGCACATGGTCCCGGCGCACCTCGTCGCGCTCGACGGGCCGCTGCCGCGCACCCCGAACGGGAAGGTCGACAAGCGGGCGCTGCCCGAGCCCGCCCCCGCGACCGGCAGCGGCCGGGAGCCCGCCGAAGGTCCGGAACGGGTGCTGGCCGGACTGGTCGCCGAGCTGGTGGCCGTCGACCGGGTCGGCGCCGACGACGACTTCTTCGCCCTCGGCGGGGACTCGATCATCGCGATCCGGCTGGTGTCCGCGGCCCGCGCGGCCGGGCTGGCGCTCACCCCGCGCCAGGTGTTCCGGCAGCGCACGGTCGCCGGGCTGGCCACCGTCGCCGAGCCGGTCGCGCACGACCACACCCACGACGACGGCGTCGGGCCGGTCGGGTCCACCCCGATCCTGGACTGGCTCACCGAGGTCGACCCGCACGCGCCCGGCTACAACCAGTCGGTGCTGGTGCGCACGCCGGCCGGCCTGACCGGGCCGGTGCTGCGCCGCGCCCTGGGCGCGCTGCTCGCCACGCACGGCATGCTCCGCGCCCGGCGCACCGCCGACGGCCTGGAGGTCCCCGCCGCGGTGCCCGGCCCGGTGCTGCGGGAGGTACCGGTCAGCGCGGCGAACACCGCCGACCAGGTGCGCGAGCAGCTGGGGGAGGAGGCACTCGCCGCGCGCGACCGGCTCGACCCCGGCTCCGGCACGATGCTGTCGGCGGTCTGGTTCGACGCCGGACCGGACGCCCCCGGCCGCCTGTTGCTGGTGGTGGCCCACGTCGCCGTGGACTGGGTGTCGTGGCGGATCCTGCTCGACGATCTCGCCGGTGCCGTCGCCGCCCAGGACGCGGGGCGCGAGCCGTCGCCGCCGCCGGTCCCGGTGTCCTACCGCGCCTGGGCGTCGATGCTCGCCGCCGAGGCCGCCCGCCCGCAGCGGGTCGCCGAGACCGGCCGGTGGCGGTCGGTCCTGGCCGGACCGCGGGTGGCACTGCCGCTGGCGACGCCCTTCGACCCGGACCGCGACCGGCACGGCACCAACCGGGTGCACCCGGTGGAGCTGCCCGCGGACCTGTCGGCCGCCGTCCTCGCCGCCGGTGCGGACCGGGCACTGGCCGCCGGGCTCGGGATCGCCGTCGCCGGCCTCGCGCGCCACCACGGCGCCCCCGCCGAGGGGGTCGTGCCGCTCGCGATGGAGGGACACGGACGGGAGGAGGAGGCCGTCGCGCCGCGACCGGACCTGTCCCGCACCGTCGGCTGGTTCACCGCGATCCGGCCGGTCGCGGTCGACCCGCGCGGACCCGCCGGGCAGGTGCGCGACCGGCTGGTCGCCGACCTCGACGGCGAGCCCGACCACGGCATCGGATTCGGCCTGCTGCGCCACCTGAACCCCGACACCGCCGCGGAGCTCGCGCCGCTTCCGCTGCCCGAGATCGAGTTCAACTACCTGGGCCGGTTCGACCGGCGCGCCCCGCGCGACTGGGGCTTCGCCGACGAGGACGACGTCCTCGACGTCGCCGTCGAGCCGGACATGCGTCAGCGGTTCCCGCTGACCGTCATCGCCCGCACCGTCGACGGCGTGGACGGACCCCGGGTGCACGCCGACCTGATCCACCCGGTGGCGGTGTTCGACGACGCCGTCGTCGCCGACCTCGGCCGGCGGTGGGGTGCGGCGCTGCGCGAGGTGACCGGGCAGGGCTGAGCACGACGGAGGGGGCCGGTCGCGGTGCGACCGGCCCCCTCTCGTGTGCGCGGGGTGCGCCCCGTGGTCAGCCCTGGGTGGCGGGGAGCGCCTCGAGCTCCGGCACCAGCTTGTCGATCGCGTACGGCAGGCTGAGCACGCTGCCGTAGCTCAGCGCGGCGGGCAGCGGCTCGGTGCGGTCGGAGCTGAGCATCCACAGCACCCGGCCCTGCTGGACGGCGTCGAGCCTGCTGAACTCCGGACGCGCCTGGATCTCGGCCTTCGCGGCCTCGGTCGGGGCGAGCACGAGTAGCTTGTCGACGTCGAACTCGCCGGCCTGCTCCGGGCTCAGCTGCGCCTCGCTCGTCCCGGCCGCGGCCCGGGTGATCGCCTCGGGGGCGCGGAAGCCGAGCTGGGCGAGCAGGTCGGCCTTGATGTCGCCACCGGCGAACGCGAAGTAGTTCGGGGTGTCGTAGGAGACCGCGACGGCGGTCTGCTGCGCCCAGTCGGGGTGCGCGGCCTTGGCGTCGGCGATCTTCTTCTCGGTCGCGGCGATCAGTTCGTCGCCCTGCTGCTCACGGCCGACGGCCCTGGTGATCTCCCGGGTCATGACCTGCCAGGACGCGGTGTAGTCCTCGAAGCCCTTCGGCTGCGCGACCGTCGGCGCGATCCGGGAGACCTGGTCGTACTGCTCCTGGGTCATGCCCGAGTACGACGCGATGATCAGGTCCGGCTGGAGCGCCGCGATCTTCTCCAGCTGGTACTCCTCGCGGACGCCGACGACCTCGGGGGTCTGCCCGGCGAAGCCCTGCTCCTGCCACAGCCACGTGTTACCGGCCGGGGGCTGGGTGAACCAGTCGACGATGCCGACCGGCGCGATCCCGACGGCGAGCAGCGCGTCCGGGTCGGTGTAGCCCAGGGTCACGACCCGCTCGGGCTCGGCGGTGATCTCGGTGGAGCCGTACTTGTGCTCGACGGTCACCGGGAAGGTGCCGGACGCGGCCGGGGCCGCGGGGGCCTCGGCACCGCCGCCCGACGGCGCCGACGAGCACCCGGCGAGGACGAGGACACCGAGCAGGGCGACGAGCAGTGGACGGAACCGTCCCCTGGACGGTGAGGCGTGAGGCATGACGTTCCTGTTCTCTCGACCCGGGACGACGGGGCCGTCGCTGCCCGGTGATCCGATGTGGCAGTTGAGGCTTACCTAAGTCCCAGGCCAGGTCAAGAGATCCTTACCTCAGTCGCCGGTACGCCGGACGGACTCACCGCGCAGACCCGTCCAGGCCTGCCACAGCTGGGCGAAGCGGCCGCCGGAGGCGACCAGCTCGGCGTGCGTGCCGGTCTCCGCGGTCCGCCCGCCCTCGAGCACCAGCACGAGGTCGGCGTCGGCGACCTGGCTGAGCCGGTGCGCCACGACGACGGCCGTGCGGCCGGCCAGCGCGGCGTCGGCGGCGCGTTCCAGCTCCGCCGCGCCGGCGCTGCCGGCCTCGGCGGTCGCCTCGTCGAGGATCACCACCGGCGGGTCGGCCAGCACCAGCCGGGCCAGCGCGAGCTGCTGGGACTGCACCACGGTCAGCGCGTGCCCGGTGTCCCCGACGACGGTCTCCAGCCCGTCGGGCAGCCGGTCCACCCAGGGCGCCGCGCCGACCGTGGCCAGGGCGGCGCGCAGGTCGTCGTCGGTGGCGTCCGGGCGGGCCAGGCGCAGGTCCTCCGCGAGCGGCCCGGCGAACACGTGCACCTCCTGGGTCACCAGGACCACCGGCGGCCGCCCGCCGCGCTGGTCGATGCGTTCCAGCGGCACGCCGCCGATCTCGACCGATCCGGCGTCCGGGGTGTGCATCCCGGCGACGAGCTTGGCCAGCGTGGACTTGCCCGCCCCGCTGGTCCCGACCAGCGCGACCCGGGCGCCGGGCGCCAGGTCGAGGTCCACCCCGGACAGTGCCGGGTGGCCGTCGACGTAGGAGTGGGTCAGGCCGCGCACCCGCACCCGCGCGTCGGCGGGCACCGCCGGGTCCGCGGGCGGGGCGGGCGGGTCGATCTCGGCGACGCCGACGATGCGCCGCAACCCGGCGACCGCGGACTGGGCGGCGTCGAGCTGGAACAGCATGATGTTGATCGGCGTGAACAGGTTGATGAAGTACAGCGCCGCCGCGCTCGCCGTACCGATCGTCGTGCTGCCGCTGCCGACCAGCACGAACCCGGCGACCAGCACGCCGCTCAGACCGAGGACCTCACCGGCGTTGAGCCGGCCGAAGAAGCGGGTCTGCAGCACCACGAGCCGCTGCCCGATCCCGGCGACGGCCTCGGCGCGGGCACGGACCCGGTCCAGGTGGTCGTCGGTGAGGCGGAACGCGCGCACCGTGCTCACCCCGGCCGCGGTGTCGAGCAGTTGCTGCTGCTGGGCCCCGCCCGCGATGCGCTCGTCGTCGTAGAGCGGGCCGGAGTGACGCAGGAACCAGCGGGCGGTGACCACCTGGATCGGCACCGCCAGCAGCGCGCCGAGCAGGAACCGCCAGTCCAGCGCGCCGAGCGCGACCAGGGTCAGGCCGATGATCAGTGCGGCCCTGGCGAACTCGGGCAGCGCCTCGCGCACCGCCTCGCCGACGACCTTGACGTCGTCGGTCACGCGCGCGGTGAGGTCACCGGACCCGGCCTGCTCCAGGGTGTCCAGCGGCAGGTCCAGCGCGCGGGCGACGAAGCGCTCCCGCAGCCGGGCCAGCATCGTCTCCCCGACCCGGGCGATCAGCGCGATCCCGGCGAAGGCGAGCACACCCTGGACGACCGCGACCCCGGCCAGCGCGGCGACCGGCGCGGTCAGCGCCGACGGCGCCGCCCCGCGGGCGGCGAGGTCGACGATCCGGCCCAGCAGCGGTGCCGCCACCAGGCTCACCGCCGACCCGGCGACCAGCGCGACGAGGGCGGCGACGGCTGTCCCGCGGCGCGGCCGGAGCAGCTCGCCGAGGACGGCGCGGGTGCGGCGCCCGTCGGCGACGGGCAGCAGACGGGGTCCGGACGGCTCGGTCCCGGTGGTCATCCGGTCACCACCCTGCGGTAGTCGGTGTCGTCGGTCATCAGCTCGGTGTGCGTCGCGTCCGCGACGACCCGGCCGTCGCGCAGCACCACCACGCGGTCGGTGACCGCGAGCAGCGCCGGGCTGGTGGTGAGGAGCACGGTCGTGCGGCCGGTGCGGTGCTCGCGCAGCCGGGCCGCGATCTCGGTCTCGGTGACGGCGTCGACGGCGGTCGTGGGGTCGTGCAGCACCAGGACCGGGGGATCGGCGGCCAGCGCCCTGGCCAGTGCGACCCGCTGGCGCTGCCCGCCCGACAGTGAGCTGCCGCGCGAGGTCACCGGGGTGTCGGCGCCCTGCGGGAGGGCCTCGACGGCCTGGTCGGCGCGGGCCGCGGCCATCGCCGCGACCGTCGCGGACCCCGCGGCGCCGTTGCGGGTCGCGGCGGTGACGTTGTCCAGGACGGTGCCGGTGAACAGGTGCGCGTCGTGCGCCGCGACCAGCAGCGTGGACCGGGTGGCGGCCGGGGCGAGGTCGTCGACGCCGGTGCCGCCGAGCAGGATCCGCCCTTCCTCGGGTGCGACGTCGCGGGCCAGGCAGCGGGCGAGTGCGGTCGCCGCGGACGGGTCGGGGGCGACCACGCCGAGCAGCTGACCGGCGGGCACCTGCAGGTCGAGGCCGTCGAGCGGGCCGTGCCGCAGCCCGGTGACCGCCAGCGCGGCGGCCGGGTCGGTGGGGTCGGCGGTGGGGCCGGCATCGCGGCCGTCGTGGCCGGGGCCGACGGCGGGCGGCGCGGAGAGGATCTCGGCGATCCGCCCGGCCGAGGCCCGCGCCTGGGCGAAGCGCGCCCCGGCGATACCGAGGGTCTGCAGCGGCCCGACGAGGAACTGGGCGAGCCCGACCGCGGAGACCAGGTTGCCGACGGTGATGGACCCGTCGAGGGCGAGCAGGCCGCCCACGAGCGCGATGACCGCGAGGAACAGGCCGTTCGCGAGCTGGACGGTGCCGAGGAAGCCGGCCTCGGCGCGGGTCGCCCGCAGCGTGGCGCCCAGCGCGGTGCGGCTGCTGGCCGCGTACTGCTCGGCCGCGGCGGGCCCGGCGCCCAGGCCCTTGAGCACGCGGATGCCGGACACCAGGTCGGCGGCGGTGCCCGCCGCGCGTGCGGCCCGCTCCTGCTCGGCACCGCTGCGCCGCTCCAGCGGCCGGCCGACCCGGCCGATCAGCCACAGCAGCGGCGGGGTGCCGAGCAGGATGAGCAGGCCCAGGGGGAGCGAGATCCGCAGCAGCGCGACCGCGGCGACCACGAGCGCCGCCGCCGCGGCCGCCGCCGTCGGGATCCAGAAGTTCATCACCGCGACCCGCTTGGCGTCGGCGACGGCGATCGAGGTGACCGAGCCGGGCAGCCTGCCGGTCTCGGCGCCGCCCCGGTGGTCCAGCAGCCGCGCCGCCACGCGGGTGCGGAGCCCGGCGTCGGCACGCAGGTCGGCGTGCAGGGCCTGCCGCGCCCCGAACCGGTAGCTGTAGGACAGCATCGCGAAGTCCGCGGCCAGTACCAGCAGCCAGATCACCAGGCTGCCGACGTCGCCGGTCGCGACCGCGCGGTCGATCACCACGCCCACCAGGACCGGTACCAGCGCCTCACCCACCTGGTGCCCGCAGAGCAGGACGGTGGCCGCGGCGACCCGGCCGCGGAACGACCTGATCGTGCTGCGGACCACCTCGCGTGCGGTGACCCGTGCGTCACCGGTGCCCCTGTGCTCGGTCATGAAGAGAGGCTAACCTCACCAGCGCGTGGCGATCATGAGGGCGGGGTGTGTCTCGCCGCTCCCCGGTCGGCGCACCGGTCGCCGCCCGTCATCGGGTCCCGTCCCAGGAGGAGGTCGACACCTCGTGCGTGTCGTGTTGTTCGGATACCAGAAGTGGGGAGCCCGGCTGCTCGCCGACCTGCTGGACTCGCGGCACGAGGTGGTGCTCGTCGTCAGCCACCCGGAGGAGGGCGAGCCGTCCCCGGTGATCTTCCAGGAGTCGCTCGGTGACCTGGCCCGTGAGCACGGGATCCCGGTGCTCTACCGGGAGAAGGCCGTGGACGCCGAGCTGGTCACCGCGATCACCGGGTCCGGTGCCGAGATCGGGGTGGCCTGCAACTGGCGCACCTGGATCTCCCCGCAGGTGTTCTCCGCCCCGCCCCGCGGGACGGTCAACACCCACGACTCGCTGCTCCCGCGCTACGCCGGGTTCTCCCCGCTGAACTGGGCGCTGATCAACGGCGAGAGCCAGGTGGGCGTGACCGCGCACTGGATGGACGCCGAGCTCGACCGCGGCCCGATCATCTGCCAGCGCACGGTGCCGGTCACCCCGACCGACACCACCGAGGACCTGTTCGAGCGCACCGTGCTCCTGTTCGGACCGCTCGCGCTCGAGGCGTTCGACCGGGTCGAGCACGGTCCGCACGAGTGGCTCACCCAGGACCCGGCGCACGCGTCGTTCTTCCACAAGCGGGCCGACGAGGACAACCGCATCCCCTGGGACCGTCCGGCGGCCGACCTGGTCAACCTGGTGCGCGCGCAGACCGGGCCGTACCCGAACGCCTGGTGCCTGCACGACGGGGCGCGGCTGCGGGTGCTGGAGGCGACCGTGTCGCGGGAGCGCTGCGGCGGGACCAACGGGCGGATCTTCGCCCGCGAGGGGAGCGGGGTGGTCGTCGTCGCCGGGCCGGACGCCTGGCGTGGCGGCCAGTACGGCCTGGTCCTGCAGCGGGTCAAGGACGCCGACGGGGTCGAGCACGTCGCCGGCGACCACTTCCGCCGCATGGGGGGTTACCTGACCTGATGACTCCCGACGCCCGCCGGGAACGGATCCTGCGACACGCCCTCCTCGACATCGGCGCCGATCCGGCGCCGGGTCCGCTGGTCCTGCCGTTGCCCGCGGTGGGGATGGACGTCGTCGCCGAGGTCGAGCACGCCTCGCCGGTCGGCCTGCACCGGTTCTCCCGGATCGCCCTGGCCACGACCGACGGTGCCGTCGACCCCCACCCGGGTCCCGACGAGCTGGCCGCCGCGCTGCGTACCGAGCTCGCCGCCCGCGGCGGCCCCGGACCGCTGCCGCCGGGTCCGGTCCCGGCGGCCGCCGACGGTCCCGCCCCGGAACGGGGGCCGGCCGGCGGCCCGCCGGAGCCCGTCGGTGGCACCGACCCGGTGGCGGTCGCGCTGGCCCTGCTGCACCACGAGGCGGGTCGCGTCTCCGACGCCGACCTGACCGACCGGGTACTGGTGTCGGGCCTGCTGCCGCTGGTCGGGGCAACCGGCCCGGCGGCTCGGCCGGAGTGCTCGGAGCTCACCGCGCTGGCCGAGCGGCTCGCCGCGGCCCGTGACGCCGAGCGCCCCGGCCGGGTGCGGCGGCTGCTGCATCATTGGCTGACCGCGGCGCACCTGTGGCGTCGCCCGGTCCTGCACCCGGCCCGGTGGCACCGCACGCCGAACCCGCTGCTGCGGGCGGGTGCGCCGGCGGTGACCGACCCGCCGGTGCCCGGCCGCGCGGGGGAGTACCTGCTGCGTCCGGCCCGTCCGCACGGCGCCGACCTGCGCACCGTCGGGGACTGGATGCGCAGGCCCGAGGTGGTGCGCTTCTTCGGTCAGCCCTGGCCCGACGAGCGCTGGGCTCGTGAGCTGGACGGCCACGGCGCCGGGTCGGGTACCGCCGCCGTGCTCGTGGAGCCCGCCGGCGACCCGGCCGCCGGACCGATCGCGTACCTGGAGATCTACCGCCCGGTGCGGCACGCGCTGGCCCGCGCGTTCCCGGTCGGCCCGGGCGACGTCGGCGTGCACGTCTGCGTCGGTGCCGCGCACCGGCGTGGCACCGGTGGCGCGCTGCTCGCCGCGGTCGCCGACGCGCTGACCGCCGCGGGGTGCCCGCGGGTGCTCGCCGAGCCCGACGCCCGCAACACCGCCGCGCGGGGGGCGTTCGGCCGGGCCGGGTTCGACGAGGCCGAGCGGATCGCGCTGCCGCACAAGGACGCCGTCGTCATGGTGCGCACGGCGGCCTGAGCCTCAGCCGAGCGGCCCGCCGTCCCCGGAGGGGCGCCGGTCGGCGGGGAGCAGCGCGTGCAGGGCGTGGTAGCCGACGAGCACCACGATCGTGCCCAGCGCGATCCCGGACAGCTCGAACCCGCCCACCGACAGGCTCGCCCCGCCGATGCCGATGATCAGCCCGGCGGACAGCGGCACCAGGTTCGCGGCGTGGGCCAGGTCGACCCCGTTGCGGATCCAGATGGCCGCCCCGAGCAGCCCGACCATGCCGTAGAGGACCACGGTGAGCCCGCCGAGCACCCCGCCCGGCACCGCGACGATCAGTGCCCCGAACTTCGGGCAGAACCCCAGCAGCACCGCGACGGCCGCGGCCACCCAGTACGCGGCGGTGGAGTAGACCCGGGTCGCGGCCATCACGCCGATGTTCTCCGCGTAGGTCGTGGTGGGGGAGCCGCCGACCAGGCCGGCCAGCGTGGTGCCCGCGCCGTCCGCGGCCAGCGCCCGGCCCAGGTACGGGTCGAGGCGCTCGCCGGTCATCCCCTCGACGGCCTTGACGTGCCCGGCGTTCTCCGCGACCAGCGCGATCACCGAGGGCAGCACGAGGAGCGCGAAGGCGAACGAGAACGTCGGCCAGTGCCAGCCGGCGATCTCCATGCCGTCCGGTCCGGTCTGGGTGGCGGGCGGCAGCCCCACCCAGTCCGCGGACCCGACCCCGGACAGGTCGACCCGCATCCGGGTGCCGACGTCCCCGTTCGCGTCGGGCGCGGTGATCGGACCGGTCGTGGCGTCGAGCAGCAGCGAGAAGGCGAACCCGGCGACCAGGCCGATCAGCACCCCGATCCGGCCCCAGAACCCCGGCAGCAGTACCGCGGCGGCGATCACCACGACCATCGTCACCAGCGCGGCCCACTGGTCCTGTGGCCAGTAGACGGTCGAGGCGACCCCGGCGAGGTTGAACCCGATCAGCATGACGACGGCGCCGGTCACCGCGGGTGGCAGCAGCCGGGACACGACGCGGGCGCCGACCAGGTGCACGACCACACCGACCAGCAGCAGCACCACCCCGGCGACGACGATCGCGCCGGTCACGGCCGCGGAGTCCCCGCCCTGGGCGCGGATCGCCGCGACCCCGCCGACGAACGACGCCGAGGACCCCAGGTAGCTGGGGATCCGGCCGTGGGTCATCAGCAGGAACAGCGCGGTCGCGACGCCGGACATCAGGATCGCGATGTTGGGGTTCAGTCCCATGAGGACCGGGAAGACGAACGTCGCCCCGAACATCGCGATCACGTGCTGGCCGCCGAGGCCGACGGTGCGCGGCCAGGACAGCCGCTCCTGCGGGCCCACGACCTCGCCGGGCGGCGGGGCCTTGCCGCCGTGCACCACGGTCCAGCCGCGCCGTCGTTCCCGCGTCGAAGTCACCGAGCCCCCTCACCGTGGCCCGCCGCCCTGACGGGGCCGCGATCACAGTCGTCGGCGCGGCGGGGCGGGACAAGGGGTTGCGCGCACCGGTGACGTGACGTTCACGGCACCGGTGCGCGGGCGCCGGCTCAGCTGCCGGGGGCCCGGCCCTGCAGCGCCGCGTCGAGCTGCGGCACGACGGTGTCGATGGCGTAGGGCAGCGACAGCGGGCTGGAGTAGCCCAGCGCGGCGGCGAACTCGGTCTCGAACGGCCCGAGGTAGGCGACCCGGCCCTGCTGGACCGCCGGGATCGCGCGGAACACCGGGTCGGCCTCGGACTCGGCGCGCGAACGGCCCAGCACCACGAGCACGTCGCTGTCGAGGTCGCCCTGACGCTCCAGCGAGAGGGTCTGCGAGTCCGGCCGGACGGTGAAGCCGAGGCCGGCGAAGATCTGGGCGCGCAGGTCGTCGGTGCCCATGTCGTAGGGGACGCCCTCGATGAAGAAGTCCATCTTCAGGTTCGTGCCCGCGAAGTCGGGGTGGGCCGCCTTGGCCTCGTCGAACTCGGCGCGGGTCGCGGCGATGACCTGCTCGGCCTGCTCGGTGCGCCCGGTGGCCTGCCCGGTGATGCGGGTCTGCTCCTCCCAGCCCGCGGCGTTCGTGCCGTCGGGGGTGCCCTGGGCGACGGTCGGCGCGATCTGCGACAGCGCGGTGTAGGTCGCCTGGTCCATGAAGGAGTAGACGCCGAGGATCAGGTCGGGCTGGAGTGCGGCGACCTGCTCGACCGGGATCTGGGACCCGGTCAGCAGCTGCGGCTGCGTCCCGCCGAGTGCCTCCTGCGCCCAGGGGCGCTTCGCGTAGTCGTAGTCGCCGATGTTCTCGCGGACCCCGACCGGCTTCACGCCGAGGGCGAGGGCGAAGTCGGCGTCGTTGAAGCCGACGGTCACGACCCGCTGCGGCGCGGCGGGGATCGTCGTCTGCCCGAAGGCGTGGGTGAGGGTGACCGGGAACGCCCCGGTGGGGGCGTCGTCGGCGGGGGCGGGCGGTGCCGCGTCGCCGGAGCCCCCGGAGGAGCAGCCGGCGAGTGCCAGCAACAGGACCACGCACGCGGCGAGCGCGCGGAGCAGGGGTCGGGGCATGGGGGCGGTCCTTTCGACGGGACCCGTGCGGGCGGGGTGCACCGGGCGCCGGGGGATCAGGTCAGTACACCCTTCCGGGTGGACAGGCGAACCTTACCCACGGCGGTCACGATCGGGCAGACAGGACATCCCACACGACCTCGAGGTGCTCGCGGCCCGTGGTGACCCCGCCGAAGGCCACCCGCACCAGCGGGTGCCCGTCGACCTCGGTGCCGGTGAGCAGCACCCGTCCGTCGGCGTTGGCGCGCTCCAGCAGCGCGGTGGTCGCGGCGTCTCCGGAGCGCGAGCGGAGGCAGACCAGGGACAGCACCGGCGCGCACGCCAGCTCCAGGTCGTCGTGCCCGCGGACCCGCTCGGCCAGCTCGGCGGCGAGGTCCACGTGGCCGCGCAGGTGCGACCGCAGCCCGGACAGCCCCTGGCCGTGGAGCACCGCCCACAGCTTCAGTGCCCGGAACCGGCGCCCGAGCGGGACCTGCCAGTCCCGGAAGTCCACGACGGCGCCGGTGTCGGAGTGCGCGTCGCGCAGGTAGGCCGGGGTGATCGACAGCGCGGCCGGCAGCGCGCGGGCGTCGCGCACCCAGAGCAGCGAGGCGTCGAACGCGGTGAGCAGCCACTTGTGGGCGTCGGTGCAGAAGGAGTCGACGCCGGGCCCGGGGCCCGGGTTCACGCCGTCGAGCACCCAGCGGTGCTCCGGGCAGAGCGCGGCGACGCCCGCCCACGCGGCGTCGACATGCACCCAGGCCCGGTACGGTCGCGCCGCCGTGACCAGCGCCGCGACCGGGTCGCTCGACCCGGTCGAGGTCGTCCCGACCGTCGCGCACACCAGGACCGGGACCAGCCCTGCGGCGACGTCCGCGGCCAGGGTGGCGGCCAGCGCGGCCGGGTCCATCGCCCGGGAGCCCGGGGTGCACGGGACGGTCCGCAGCCCGTCCGCGCCGAGCCCGGCCACCCGCACCGCCTTGGCCAGCGACGAGTGCGTCTCGGCCGTGACGTAGACGCGTTCCCGGCCGGTCACCCCGCGCGCGCGCCAGCCGGAGTCCGGGTCCGGGGCGGCCCGGTGCAGCGCGGCGGTCAGCGCGACCAGCGCCGCCGAGGACGCCGAGTCCTGGATCGAGCCGCCCCCGCCGCCGTCGTGGGTGAACGTCTCGTCCAGCCCGAGCGCCCGGGCCACCTGGTCGGTGACCGCCTGCTCCACCTCGGTGCACGCGGGCGAGGTCGACCAGAGCATCCCCTGCGCCCCGGCGCCGCCGGAGAGCAGCTCACCCAGCAGCGAGGTCAGCGACGCGTTCGCCGGGAAGAACGCGTGGAACCCGGGGTGCTGCCAGCGGGTGTCGGCGTCACCGGTGACGGCCTCGACCAGCGACGGGAACGCCGCGAGCGGCTCGGGGTCCTCGTTCGCCTCGCGGGGGAAGCGGGCCCGCACGGTGCCGGGCTCGACGACGTCGCGGACCGGGTGACGTTCGATCCCGGCGCGGGCGTCGGCGACGGCGTCGACGAACAGGTGGCCGAGGGCTCGGAACTCGTCCGGGGTGAGGTCGGGCACGTGCCCGGACGCTACCCGGCCACGGGCGTGTGCTCGTGGATCCCGTGGTCGTGCAGGTCGTCGAGGTCCCAGGTGGGCAGCGGGTCGTCCAGGTCGCGCCAGGAGCCGGGCCCGGCGAGCAGCTCGTCGTCGGTGAGCAGGGCCGGGTCGAGGCGCGCGGTGACGGCCGCGCGGGTCAGGCCGAGCCCGATGAACACGATCTCCTGCCCGCGCGGCCCGTCGAACGACGACCACGGCGCCGCCGGATCCAGGGCCATGTTCGGGCCGGCCTGCGACCACAGGCCGGCGACGTCGGGCCGGGTCGCCAGCCAGCAGAAGCCCTTGCTGCGCAGCAGTCCGGGCCACTCGGCGAGCGCGTCGAGCAGCCGGGCGGGGTGGAAGGGGCGTCCGGCCCGCCAGGTCACGCTGGCGATCCCGTACTCCTCGGTCTCGGGGGTGTGGCTGCCGTTGAGCTCCTGCGCCCAGCCGGGTGTCGCGGACGCCGCCGCCGGGTCGTAGCGGTGGGTGTCGAGCAGCTCGGCGACCGGCACGTCGCCACGCACCGCGCGGACGCGGCGTGCGCCCGGGTTCATCCGCGACAGCAGCGCCTCGATCCGGCCCAGCGCGTGCGGCGCGACGAGGTCGGTCTTGTTGAGCACCAGCAGGTCCGCGAACTCGACCTGGTCGGCGAGCAGGTCCGACAGGGTCCGCTCGTCGCCCTCGGCGGCCTGCAGCTCGCGGTCGGCGAGCGAGTCCTCGCTGGTCAGGAGCGTCTCGAAGGTCGAGGCGTCGACGAGGGTGACCATCGTGTCCAGCCGCGCGACGTCGGAGAGCGCGGTGCCGTCGTCGAAGGTCCACTCGAACGTCGCCGCGACCGGCATCGGCTCGGAGATCCCGGTCGACTCGACGACGACGTGGTCGTAGCGCCCCTCCGCGGCGAGCTCGCCGACCGTGGTCAGCAGGTCCTCGCGCAGCGTGCAGCAGATGCAGCCGTTGGTGAGCTCGACCAGCTTCTCCTGGCTGCGGTGCAGGTCGACCAGCGCGCCGTCGATGTTGACCTCGCTCATGTCGTTGACGACGACGGCGATCCGCCTGCCGTCGCGGTTCGCGAGCAGGTGCTCCAGCAGCGTCGTCTTCCCCGCGCCGAGGAAGCCGGACAGGATCGTGACGGGAACGCGACGGTCGGCCATAGATTCACGATAACCATTGTCGATAATCGCGGTGAAGGGTGCCCCCGTGCGCACCTCCCGTCCGGTCTGGTGGCGGCTGCTCCCCGCAGCCGCGTAGACGCACGTCACCGTCATCCCGGGCTGCCGAGCAGCCCGGCGGCAACCGGTGTGTCTCGTGCAGCTCCCCGTTCCCAGGAGCTGATCATGGATTCCCTCGCCGCCACCGCCACCGTCGCCCGGATGCCCGCGCTGCGTGCCGCCGTCGCCCGGATGCCCGCGCTGCGTGCCGCCGTCGCCGCCGACCCGTCGTCGCACCGGGTGCTGACCGGGGAGCGGCCGACCGGCCCTCTGCACCTCGGGCACCTGGTGGGCAGGATCTCCGAACGCGTCCGGCTGCAACGGTCCGGAGTGGACGTGCTGGTGATCCTCGCCGACTACCAGGTGATCACCGACCGTGACGTCGCCGACCGGCTGTCGGACCACGTCCGCGACGCGGTGCTCGACCAGCTCGCCGCCGGGCTCGACCCGGACCGCACGACGGTGTTCGCCCACTCCGCGGTGCCCGCGCTGAACCAGCTCATGCTGCCGTTCCTGTCGCTGGTCACCGAGGCCGAGCTGCACCGCAACCCGACGGTGAAGGCCGAGCACGCCGCGTCCGGACGGGCGTTGTCGGGGCTGCTGCTGACCTATCCGGTGCACCAGGCCGCGGACATCCTGTCCTGCCGCGCCGACCTCGTGCCGGTGGGCAAGGACCAGCTCCCGCACATCGAGCTCACCCGGGCGCTGGCCCGGCGCTTCGCCGAGCGCTACGGCCCGGTGTTCACCCCGCCCGAGCCGATGCTGACCGACACCCCGGAGCTGCCGGGGCTCGACGGGCACACGATGTCCACGTCCCGCGGCAACGCCGTCCCGCTCGGCGCGACCGCGGACGAGACCGCGGCGCTCGTGCGCCGCGCCCGCACCGACCCCGAGCGGCGCATCACCGTCGACCCGGACGGCAGGCCCGGGGTGTACGGGCTGCTCACGACCGCGGCCCTGTGCCTGGGCCGCGACCCGCACGAGCTGGCCGCGACCCTGGACGGGGCCGCCGCGCTGAAACGGCTCACCACCGACGCGGTCAACGACCACCTCGCCGGACACCGCGCGCGGCGCGCCGAGCTGGCCCGCGACCCCGGGCTCGTCGACGACGTGCTGGCCCGCGGCAACTCCCGCGCGAACGACCTGGCCGACGAGACACTCGACGCGGTCCGCGCGGCCATGGGGATGCGCTACGGGCGGGTCAGGACGCGGTCCGCCGGGTGACCGTCTCCCGGATCCGCGGCAGCAGGTGCTCGCCCGCGGCCAGCAGATCCGGGAGGCGGGCGGGCTCGGCGAGCAGTGCCCGGAACGCGTCGGCGACGGTGACGCCGTGCCCGGGCCGGTGCTCGACGGTCACAGCGTCGCCGGCGCGGATCCCCCCGGGGGACAGGACCCGCAGGTAGGCACCGGGGCGGGCGGCCGCGGTGAAGCGCTTCACCCAGCCCGTCCGCTCCAGGTGCGCGGCGAAGGTCCGGCACGGGATGCGCGGCGCGGTCACCTGCAGCAGCACTCCGCCGACCTGCCAGCGCTCGCCCAGCTCCGCGCCGCACACGTCGACGCCGCGGGTGGTGAGGTTCTCCCCGAACATCCCCGCCCGCAGCGGGCCCAGCTCGGGGGCGAAGAACTCCAGGTCCTCCCGGGCGTAGGCGTAGACGGCCTGGTCCGGGCCGCCGTGGTGGTCGGCGTCGCAGATCGTGTCGCCGGCCAGCCCGCTCGCCGCGGGCGCTGGGATGTCCACCCGGACCGGACCGGGTACCGGCCGCTTGTCGATGCCCGAGGTCCCCGCCTTGGCGAGGATCGGACGGGACACCCCGGTGTTCACGGACTCCACGACGGACACCCCCGCGACGCTAGGCGTCCCACCGCCGCCGACGCGAGCGGGTTCGTCTCACACGGACCCGTGGAGACGGCGCAGCTCGGTCTTGAGCACCTTGCCCGACGGGTTGCGCGGTAACACCTCCACCAGCGCGAGCCGGCTCGGCTGCTTGTAGCGGGCCAGCCGGTCGGCGCACCACGCGGTGAGCGTGTCCAGGTCCGGCGGGGCGGCGGGGTCGGCGGGCACGACCACGGCGAGCGGGGTCTCGCCCCAGCGCGGGTCCGGCACCCCGACGACCGCGACGTCGGCGACGCCCGGGTGCGCGGCCAGCACCTCCTCGACCTCGGCGCTGTATACGTTCTCCCCACCGGAGATGATCATGTCCTTGGCGCGGTCGACGACGTAGTAGAAGCCGTCCGGGTCCTCGCGCACCAGGTCACCGGAGTGGAACCAGCCGCCGCGGAACGCCTCGGCCGTCGCCTCCGGGCGGCCCCAGTACTCCCGCATCACGGTCGGACCGCGGTAGACGATCTCGCCGACCTCGCCGCGCGGCACATCGTTCATGTCCGCGTCGACGACCCGCACCTCGACGCCGACCATCGGCGTCCCCACGGAACCGATCTTGCGCACCGAGTCCTCGCCCCGCAGCGCGCAGGTGACCGGGCTGCACTCGGTCTGCCCGAACGCGGTGACCACCATGGCCTGCGGGAACGTGTCGATCATGGTGCGGATCAGCGTCGTCGACGCGGGGGCGGCCCCCCAGGTGATCCGGCGCAGCGCCGACAGGTCCCGCTGCGCGATGCCGGGCACGGCGCAGATCGCCTGCCACTGCGCCGGGACGAAGAAGCACGACGACACGCGCTCCCGCTCCAGGGTGTCGACCGTCGCGACCGGGTCGAAGCCGCCCGACGGCGGGATGATCACCCGGCCGCCCGCGATCAGGGTCGGGAGCATCCCGGACAGCCCGGCGATGTGGAAGAGCGGAGCCCCGGACAGCGAGACCCGGTCGTCGCCCGCGGTGCCCAGGTGCGTGATCGACAGGAACGCGTGCAGCATCAGGTTGCGGTGGGTCAGCACCGCGCCCTTCGGGCGGCCGGTCGTCCCCGAGGTGTACATGATGTAGGCGGGCTCGTCGTCGGCGACGTCGTCGCCCCAGTCGCCGGGGTCGGTCCCGGCGAGCAGCGCGCCGAACCCCTCGCCGAGGGTGAGTACCGTCCGCACCGACGGTGCCTGCTCCCGCGCGGTCCCCACGGTCGCGGCGAACCCGTCGTCGCAGAGCACGGCGGTGGGGGTGCAGTCGGTGAGCTGGAAGGCGACCTCGCCCGCGGTCAGCCGGAAGTTCAGCGGCACGCAGATCGCGCCGCGGCGCAGCACCGCCAGGTAGCTCTCGACGAGCTCGACGGAGTTGAGCCCGAGCACCGCGACCCGGTCCCCCCGGTCGACCCCCCGGTCGGCGAGCACGGTCGCCAGCCGGGACACCCGGTCGTCGAGCTGCGCCCAGGTCCGCGACGTCCGCGGGTCGGCCAGCGCCGGCCCGTCCGGTGTGGTCCGTGCGTGCCGCGCGACGATGTCCGCCGCGGTCATCCCGTGTCCCGTGATCGTGCCCACCGGTGGCCTCCCGAGCCTCGACTGCCCTGCCACTGTGGTCCCGATCACCCCGGTGGGGCAAGATCACGGGCCGCCGTGCAGGGTGACGCCGGTGAGCACGACCCCCGACGGCAGCGGTCCCGACGGAGCCGACCCCGACGGAGCCGACCCCGGCGGTGCCGTCCCCGACGGCACCCGGCGGCTCCGGCTGCTGCAGCTGGCGTCGCTGACCAGCACCGTCGACCGGTTCGCGATCGCGCCGCTGCTGGTCCCGATCGCCGCGTCGTTCTCGGCGCCGCTGGCCGCGGCGGCCGGCGCGGCCGGGGGCTACTTCCTCGCCTACGGCCTCATGCAGGTCGTGTGGGGGGTGCTGTCCGACCGGATCGGCCGGGTCCGGGTGATGCGCCTGGCCCTGGTCGGCGCGGTGCTGGGCGGGGTCGCCTCGGTGCTGGCCCCGACCCTCGCAGTGCTGGTCGTCGCCCGGGTCGTCACCGGCGCGTGCACGGCGGCGCTGATCCCGGCGGCGCTGGTGTACGTCGGTGACACCTGGCCCGCCGCGGTCCGGCAGCGGCCCCTGTCGGACCTGCTCGCCGCGACCGCGCTCGGCACCGCCGTCGCCACGGCCGGGGCGGGCCTGCTGGCCGACCTGGCCGGGTGGCGCGTCGTCCTCGGTGCGACGGCGGCCGGCTGCGCGGTGCTGTTCGTCGCGCTGCGGGCGCTGCCCGAACCCGACGGTGCCCGCACCACCTCGCGCGGGATCGTCGACGCGGTGCTCCGCCCGCTGGCCGCGGTCGCCGGGAACGGCTGGGCGCGGCTGGTCCTGGCGCTCGCCTTCGTCGAGGGCGCCGTCGTGCTCGGGGTGCTGACCTACCTGGCCCCGTCGCTGCAGGCCGGGGGCAGCTCCGCCGCGCTGGCCGGGCTCGCCGCCGGGGGCTACGGCGTCGGCGCGGTGCTGTTCTCCCGGGTCGTGCGACGCCTGGTCGGGCGCCTGCGCCCCGCCGCGCTGGCCGCCGTCGGCGGCGGGTTCCTCGTGATCGCCTGGGTGTTCCCGCTGGTCGTCGTGCACCCGGCGACGGTCGCCGTGGCCGGGCTCTGCCTGGGTGGGGCGTGGGCGTTCCTGCACTCGACCCTGCAGACCTGGGCGACCGAGGTCGTCCCGCAGGCCCGCGCGACCGCCGTCGCGCTGTTCGCGACACTGCTGTTCCTGGGCAGCTCGGCCGGGACCACGCTGGGGGCCCCGCTCGCCGACGCCGGGCGCTTCGCCCCGCTGTTCGCCGCCGCCCTGGTGGCCTCGGTGCCGCTGGCGCTGGTCGCCGCGTGGACCCGGGCCCGCTACGCCCGCCGGGCCGCCTGACCCGCGCCGTGTGTTCCCAGGGTCACTCTCGTGGCTTAGAGCGCCACGAAAGTGACCCTGGGAGCACGGTGGGGCGTCACACGTAGCGGTCGCGCAGCTCCCGCTTGACCAGCTTGCCGGTGGGGGTGCGCGGCAGGAAGTCGGTGAAGTCCACCGACGACGGCGCCTTGTAGTGCGCGATCCGCTCCCGCACGAAGTCGATCAGCTCGCGCTCCAGCTCCGGGCCGGCGTCGACGCCCTCCGGGGGCTGGACGACGGCCTTGACCTTCTCGCCCATCTCCTCGTCGGGCACCCCGATGACGGCGACGTCGAGCACCTTGGGATGCAGCGCGAGGGCGTCCTCGACCTCCTGCGGGTAGATGTTCACCCCGCCCGAGATGATCATGAACGCCTTGCGGTCGGTGAGGAAGAGGAAGCCGTCCTCGTCGAGGTAGCCCAGGTCCCCGGTGGTGGTCCAGTTCTCGTGCTCGGGGTGGGTCGCGGCGAGGGTCTTGCCCGGGTCGTTGTGGTACTCGAACGGCCGGACGTCGCGCTCGAAGTAGACCGTCCCGATCTCGCCCGGGGCCAGGACGGCGCCGGTGTCGTCGGCGATCCGGATGGTGCCGAGCCCGGCGCGCCCGACCGAGCCGGGACGTTCGCTCCACTGCGCCGAGTCGATGAAGGTGATGCCGTTGGACTCGGTCGCGGCGTAGTACTCGTGCAGGACCGGACCCCACCAGTCGATCATCGCCTGCTTGACGTCCACCGGGCACGGCGCGGCCGCGTGGATCGCGACCCGCATCGAGGACACGTCGTAGGACGCGCGGACGGACTCCGGGAGCTTGAGCATCCGCACGAACATCGTCGGCACCCACTGCGAGTGGCTGACCGAGTACCGCTGGATCAGCGCCAGGGCCTTCTCGGGCTCGAAGCGCTCCATCACCACGACGGTGCCGCCGAGTGCCTGCACCGTGGCGGTGAACCGCAGCGGCGCGGCGTGGTAGAGCGGGGCCGGGTTCAGGTAGACGGTGTCGGTGTCGAAGCCGTACATCGACCCGAACAGGGCCTGGTAGGTGTCGCCCGGCTCGTCGACCTGCCGGTCGGGCAGCGTCGGCTTGATGCCCTTGGGTCGGCCGGTGGTGCCCGACGAGTAGAGCATGTCCGCCCCGCGCGGCTGGTCGGCCGGCGGCTCGGCCGGCACCGCGGCGAGGGTCTCGTCGTAGTCGGCGTAGCGCGACGCACCGGGGATCTCACCGCCGAAGGCCAGCCGCACCGGGGTGTCGACGTGGTCCTCGATCGCCGCGGCCAGACCGGCGACACCGGCCGAGACGACGAGCGCCTTCGCGCCGCAGTCCCGCACGATGTAGGCCGCCTCGGGCGCGGAGAGGTGGTGGTTCACCGCGGTGATGTAGAGCCCCGACCGCTGGGCGGCCCAGTAGACCTCGTAGACCCGCGCGGTGTTCTCCGCGACGAGTGCGACGACGTCGCCCCGCTGCAGACCGGCCGCACGCAGGTGGTTCGCGAGCCGGGCGGACCCCTCCTCCAGCTCACGGAACGTCAGGGTCGCGCCCGAGCCCCCCATGATCACGGCCGGCTTGTCGGGGGTCGTGGCGGCGTGCGTGCCTGGGTACATCGGGGCCTCTCCGTCGGGGCGCGCCGCGGATCGCCCGGCGCACGTCTCTCGTCGGCCCGATCCTGCCATCCGGGGCGACCCCGGCGGCGGCAGCGGTCAGGAGTGCGCGTTCTGATAGGCCTCGAGAACCGAGGACGGGATACGCCCGCGCTCGGAGATCTTCATGCCCTGGGCCACCGCCCATTCCCGCACGGCGCGGTTCGCGGCGCGTTCCGAGGAGCTGGAACCGTTCGACGACGAGGTGCCGGAAGCGGGACCGCGCCGACCGGACCCGCGACGGGCGGCCGCGACGTAGGGCGCCAACGATTCCCGCAGCTTCTCGGCATTCCCGGCGGACAGGTCGATCTCGTAGGCGCGGCCGTCGACGGAGAACTCCACCTGCTCGTCGGCCTCGGTGCCGTCGAGGTCGTCGACCAGTGTGATGGTCGTCTGCTGCGCCACGTCGTCATTCCTTCCACGGGGAATCACCGGATCGGCCGGAGACGGGAATCGCCCGGTCGGAGCCGGAACCGATTCTTCGGGCAGAACGATAATGGATGCCGAACCGACCTGTCGAACCCCTGCCCGGAAATAGTCCGGCGCCGTCGTTTCGGGTCGGGGGATACGGCGTCCGGGCGACGGGAATGGGCGAAAAGGGTCAGCGGCGAACGTGACGTGAATCAGCGCGCGGTCGGCCACCACGGTTCGGTGGGAACCGCGGCGCGCGCGTCGTCGACGGTCGTGACGCCGGTCAGGTCGATCCGCTCGCCCGGACGCGGCAGGGCCAGGACCACGTCCTGGTCGGCGGCGGCCTTGCGGGCCCGCTCGGCGGGCTCGTCCCACGGGTGGAAGCCCAGGTTGAACGTCGCCCAGTGGATCGGCAGCAGCACCCGGCCGCCCAGCTCGCGGTGCGCGGCGACGGCCTGCTCCGGGTCGGCGTGGATGTCGGGCCACAGGTCGGCGTAGGCGCCGATCGGCAGCACCGTCAGGTCGAACGGGCCGTGCGCGGCCCCGGTGCGCGCGTGCGCCCGGGTGGCGCCGGTGTCCCCGCCCAGGTACGCGGTGTGCCGCGGCCCCGCGACCTTCCAGGCGGCCCACAGCGTCGTGTTGCGGCGCAGCCCGCGCCCGGAGAAGTGCCGGGTCTCCAGGCAGGTCAGTTCCAGCCCGGCGACGGTCACCACGCCCTCCCAGTCGCGCTCGACGACCCGGTGCCCGGGCACGCCCCAGGCCCGCAGGTGCGCGCCCACCCCGAGCGGGCCGACGAACACCGCGGAGGTGTCACGGGCCAGCGCGGTGACCGTCGGACGGTCGAGGTGGTCGTAGTGGTCGTGGCTGATCACGACGACCTCCGGGGGCCCCAGCGCGGACAGCGGCCCGACCGGCGGGTGCAGGCGGCGCGGCCCGAAGCGCGGCACGGGGGAGGCGTACTCCGACCAGACCGGGTCGGCCAGGACCCGTCGGCCGTCGATCTCCAGCAGCACCCCGGCGTGCCCCAGCCAGGTCACCGCCAGCCCGGCGGGCTCGTCGGGGGTCCGCAGCGGCGCGAGCGGCACGGTGGCCGGCGCGACGCCCTCGGACCGGCGGCCCACCAGCATGTTCAGGATCATCCTGGCGGAGGCCTTGGCCCGCGGCAGACCCGGCTCGGTGTTGGCGAACACGCCGTCGACGGCGTTCGGCGACCCGGAGGCGATCCGGTGGAGGTCGCCCGCGCGGGCCCCCATGTTGCGGCGCACGTGCACGCCGAGCGCGGCGAGGGCCCCGGTCAGGGCGAGCGGGACGGACAGGACGGCCGCGGTCGGCACGCGCTTGCTGCGGGACACGATCACCACAGTACGAAGGCCCGGGCCCGCTCCCCACCTACAGTCGAGATCGTGACGGACGGCATGACGGGGACACGGGTGACCACCGAGCGGCACGGGCACGTGCTCCTGATCCGGATGACGCGCCCGGACAAACGCAACGCCGTCGACGCCGCGATGACGGCGGGGCTCGACGAGGCGCTCAACACCCTCGACGACGACCCGGACCTGTGGTGCGGCGTGCTCGCCGGGGACGCGACGGCGTTCAGCGCGGGCACCGACCTGGCGGCGGGCTCCGGCGGGCCGACGCCGCGCGGCGGCAACTACGGCGTCGTCCGGCGCGACCGGCGGCGCCCGCTGATCGCCGCCGTCGAGGGCGTCGCCTACGGCGGTGGGTTCGAGATCGTGCTGGCCTGCGACATGGTCGTCGCGTCGACGACGGCGCGGTTCGGGCTGCCCGAGGTCGCCCGCGGCCTGGTCGCGAACTGCGGGGCGCTGTTCCGGGCGCCGCGGCCGCTGCCGCTCAACATCGCCAAGCAGCTGCTGGTCACCGGGCGACCGCTGGACGCCGAGCGCGCGTACACCCTGGGACTGGTCTCCGAGCTCGTCGAGCCGGGCGGGGCGGAGGCGGCGGCGCTGGCGCTCGCGGCCGCGGTGTGCGAGAACTCGCCGCTGGCGGTGTCGGTGTCGCTGCGCGCGCTGGAACGTGTGGTGTCCGAGCCGGACGAGCGCGGCTGGAACGCCACCGAGATCGCCTCGGCGGCGATCGACCGGTCCGCGGACAGGACCGAGGGGATCGCGGCCTTCCTGGAGAAGCGCCCGCCGCGCTGGACGGGGCGCTGACCCGCGCCCGGTATGTCGCCGCACGCGACTAGGCTCGTCGGCATGCCTGCCCGGACGCGACGTGAGGACCTGGTCGCGCTGCTGCAGGACTACGCGGGCGAGGCCGAGCTGCTCGGCCAGGAGTTCGCCGGGCGGCACCGGCTGCACCCCACCGACCTGCACGCACTGCTCGCGGTGATGCGCGCGGACTCCGCGGGCGAACCGCTGACCCCGGGCGTCCTCGGTGCCCGGCTCGGGCTGTCCACGGGTGCGACGACCGCGCTCGTCGACCGTCTGGAGCGCGCGGGCCACGTGCGCCGCAGCCGCGAGTCCACCGACCGGCGGCGGGTGACCCTGCGCCAGGCCGAGAACGCCGCCGAGGTCGGCGGGGCGTTCTTCGGCCCGCTCGGCGCCCGGATGGACGCCGTGCTCGCCGGCTTCGACGACGACGAGCTCGCCGCCGCGGCCCGCTTCCTCACCGCGATGAACGCGCTGGTCGCGGACTACCGCGCCGACCTCGCCGCCGGGCCGGCGCAGAAGTCCACGCCGGCCTGAGGGGTCACGCGTTCGCCGCCGCGGTGTCCAGGTACTCCGCGAACTTCCGGCGCGCGGCCTCGGTGCGGGTCGGGACGTGCTCGGTGGGGACCTCCACCGGGGTGTAGCCGCGCAGGATGCGCCGCGCGACGGACTCCTTGTGCACCTCGTCGGGGCCGTCGTAGATGCGCGCGGCGCGGGCCGCCCGGTACATCTGCTCCAGCGGCAGGTCCCCGGAGAAGCCCAGCGAGCCGTGCACCTGGATCGCGCGGTCGATCACGTCGTGCAGCACCCTCGCACCCCAGTACTTGATCATCCCGATCTCGATCCGGGCGTTCGAGGCGCCGACCTGGTCCATCGTCCACGCCGCGTGCAGGGTCAGCAGCCGCGCCGCGGCCATGTCCGCAGCGGACTGCGCGATCATGTCCTGCACCATCTGCTTGTCGGCGAGCCGCGTGCCGCTCGCCGTCCGCGACACCGCGCGCTCGCACAGCATGTCGAACGCCCGCCGGGACTGGCCCAGCCAGCGCATCGCGTGGTGGATGCGCCCCGGGCCGAGCCGCTGCTGGGCGAGCTTGAAGCCGTCGCCGGGGTTGCCGACCAGGTTCGTCGCCGGCACCCGGACGTCGCGGTAGAACACCTCGGCGTGGCCGCCGTAGATCTCGCCGCCGACGTCGGGGTGGTCCATCACCGGGATGTCGCGCGCCACGTCGACCCCCGGGGTGTCGGTCGGGACGACGATCATCGAGGCCCGCTGGTACGGGGGCGCGTCCGGGTCGGTCACCACCATCGCGATCAGGAAGTCCGAGCCGGTGGCGTTCGAGGAGAACCACTTGTGGCCGTTGATGACGTAGTCGTCGCCGTCGCGGACGGCCCGGGTGGACAGCATCGTCGGGTCCGCACCGGCGCCGGGCTCGGTCATCGAGAAGCAGGACCGCAGCTCACCGCGCAGCAGCGGGTGCATCCAGCGTTCCTTCTGCTCCGGCGACCCGCCGATCGCCAGCAGCTCGGCGTTGCCCGAGTCGGGGGCCTGGTTGCCGAACACCCCCGGCGCGTAGCGGCACTGGCCGAGGATCTCGTGCATCAGCCCGAGGGAGACCTGGCCGAACCCCCCGCCACCGAGCTCGGGGGGCAGGTGCGCGGCCCACAGTCCCTGCTCCTTGACCTGCTCCTTGAGCGGGGCGGTGATCCGGGCGAAGGTCTCCCGGTCCAGGTCGAGGGTCTCCAGTGGGATGATCTCGTCGCGGACGAAGCCGCGCATCCACTTCAGCTTCTCCTCGAACTCCGGATCGGTGCTGAAGTCCCACGCCATCGCGTCCGCCTCCCGACGAGCCTCGTTGCCACTGCGAACGTATCCCAGCCCGCCACGACGTGGACAGGGCCGCCGCCGAGCCGGTGGCCGACGGGGCCACAGCCGACAGGGCCGACGGTCGGTGGTGCCGGTGGTCGACGGAGCCGGTGGTCGGTAGCCGGCCGAGCCGGTGATCGACGATGCGCGCGCAGATCCGCGGCCCGCGCGCGTCCGGACGCGCGCGGGGAGCGGATCACCGCGCGGACGGTGGATCACCGTGCGGGCGGGATCACCGTGCGGGCGGGATCACCGTGCGGGCGGGATCACCGTGCGGGCGGGATCACCGTGCGGGCGGGATCACCGTGCGGGCGGGACCACCGTGCGGGCGGGACCACCGTGCGGGCGGGACCGTGCGCGGACGGCGGGTCACCGGGCGGGCGGGGGCGATTGCGTGCCCGGGCGCTGCCGGGGAGGCTCGGGGGATGACCGACGAGGCTCCCGTCCCCGTCCACCCGGCGGGTGTCCCGGCCGACCTGGTGGACCTGTCCTACGAGCCGCTGACCCCCACGGCGTTCCTCGACCGGGCCGCGGCGGCGCACGGCGACCGGGTCGCGGTCGTCGACGGCGACCTGCGGTTCACCTACACCGAGTTCCGGGACCGCTGCCGGCGGCTGGCGGGCTCGCTCGCCGCGCTGCACGACGGGCGCCCGGTCGCGGTCCTCGTGCCGAACACCCACGTCGGGCTGGAGGCGGCGCACGCGGTCCCGTGGTCGGGGACGGCGCTGGTCGCGGTCAACACCCGGCTGTCGGCGGGCGAGGTCGCCTACATCCTGGAGCACTCCCACGCCTCGGTGCTGGTGGCCGACCCGGTGTTCGACGACCTCGTCGCCGAGGCCGTCGCCCGCCTCGACACCCCGCCGCACACGGTGCGGGTCGGCCCGGACTACGAGCGCCTCGTCGAGGAGGGGGAGCCCACCGCGGTGCGGCCCGCCGACGAGCGCGGCCTGCTGTCGATCAACTACACGTCCGGGACCACCGGGAACCCGAAGGGCGTGATGTACCACCACCGGGGCGCCTACCTGCAGGCGCTGGCGATGGTCGGCCACACCGGGCTGACCGCGTCGTCGGTGCACCTGTGGACGCTGCCGATGTTCCACTGCAACGGCTGGTGTTTCCCCTGGGCGGTCACCGCGGCCGCCGCCACCCACGTCTGCCTGCCGAAGGTGGAGCCGACCCGCATCTGGGAGCTCGTGCGCGAGCAGGGCGTCACCCACCTCAACGGCGCCCCCACCATGCTGTCGATGATCGCCTACGCGCCGGAGGCCGGGCCGGTGGGGACCCCGGTGGCCGTCGCGACCGGGGGAGCACCGCCGAGCCCGGCGATCCTGCGCCGGATGGCCGAGCTCGGGTTCGAGGTGACCCACCTCTACGGGCTCACCGAGACCTTCGGCCCGGCGATGATCTGCGACTGGCGTCCGGAGTGGAACGACCTCGACGCCGACGCCCGGGCCCGGATGAAGGCCCGCCAGGGCGTCGGGAACATGATCGCCTGCGCCGTCCGGGTGATCGACGACGACGGCGCCGACGTCCCCGCCGACGGGGAGACGACCGGCCAGATCGCGTTGCGCGGCAACAACGTGATGCTCGGCTACCTCGACGACGAGCAGGCCACCCGTGACGCCGCGCCGGACGGCTGGTTCCGGACCGGCGACATCGGCGTCATGCACCCCGACGGCTACGTCGAGCTCCGTGACCGCTCGAAGGACGTGATCATCTCCGGTGGGGAGAACATCGCCAGCGTCGAGGTGGAACAGGCCATCGCCGACCACCCGGCCGTGCTGGAGGTCGCGGTGATCGCCGTCCCCGACGAGCGGTGGGGCGAGGTCCCGGCCGCGTGGGTGACCCTGCGCGAGGGCGAGAGCGCCACCGAGGACGAGATCGTCGAGCACGTGCGCGGGCGACTGGCGCGGTTCAAGGCCCCCAAGCGGGTCACCTTCGCCGAGCTGCCGAAGACCTCCACCGGGAAGATCCAGAAGTTCGTGCTGCGCGAGGAGGCGTGGGCAGGGGAGGAACGCCGGATCCGCTAGCGGTGACGTGCCCCCGCGGGAGACGGCGACCAGGTCAGGGCGGGTCGGCCACCGGCGCGTCCCGCCGTACCAGCGACAGGGCCGTCTCATCGCCCATCGGCACCCGGTGGGCCCGGGGGTGGTGACCCGCCTCGGTCACCACGAGGACCACGTGCGTGCCCGGCGCCACCCGGGCGCCGTCCACCGGGACGGCGAGCCGGCCGTCGGGTCCGGTCACCGCCCGGGCCAGCTCGGCGCCGCCGGCGTCGATCACCGTGCCGACCGCTCCGGCCAGCGGCCGCCCGCGGCCGTCCCGGACGATCCCGCGCACCACGGGTGGGACGCCGCGCATCCGACCGTCGGCGTGGGCGTCGACGGGGGAGCCGACCGCGGTGTCGGGATCCGCGGTGACCCGAGCCGGCCGTCGTTCGGCTGCGGCGAGCACGAGCGCGAGGAGCGCGGCGACGACCGCCGACCCCGCCAGGAGCACCCACCCGGCCCGGACCGAGCCGAACTCCGACGGCAGCCCGGTGGTGTGCACGCCGATCACCGAGACGAGCAGGGCCACGCCCAGCACGGACCCGACCTGGCGGGCGGTGTTGATCAGCGACGAACCCGAACCCCACTGCGGTGCGGGCAGCGCGGAACCGACCACGGACGAGAGCGTGGGCAGGATCAGCCCGACGCCGAGCCCGGTGAGCAGCTGCCCGGGGAGCATGCCTGCGGCGTAGTCGGGCGTGAGGCCCAGGTGGGCCAGCCACCAGACGGGCCCGGCCGCGAAGGCGAGGGCCCCGAGTGCCGCCGTCGCACCGGTCCCGATCCGCGCCGACAGCCGACCGGCGAGCCTCGATACGACGACCACGACCATCGGCCCCGGTGCGAGGGCCAGGCCCGCGAGCTGCGCCGTCCAGCCCCAGGTCCCGGTCAGGTAGAGCACGTTCACGACCAGCATCCCGGCGAACCCGCACGTGAAGGCCACCATCGTCAGCGCGGCGAACCCGACGGCCGGCACCCGGACGACGGCGAGGTCCAGGGCCGGGACGGCGTGCCGCCGCGACCGCAGGACGACCGCGACCAGGCCGAGGACCGCGATCCCGCCGGCGGTGAGGACCTCCGCCGAGCGCCACCCGTGATCCGGAGCGCGGACCAGGGCGAAGGCGAGCGCGCCGATGCCCACGACCAGGGCCAGTGCGCCGAGCAGGTCGGGCATCCCGGTCGGTGCGACGTCCGGCTCGCGCAGTACCCGCGCCCCGGCCAGCAGCGCCGCGACCCCGACCGGGACGTTCACCAGGAACACCCAGTGCCACGACGCCTGCACGAGCAGCCCGCCCAGGGGTGGGCCCAGCGCCGCGGCGACCGCGCCGATCGAGGCCCACGCGCCGACGGCGCGGCTGCGGTGCTCGGCCGGGTACGCGGCGAGCAGCAGCGACAGCGAGGTGGGCATGACGAACGCCGCCCCCACGGCCTGCACCGCCCGCGCCGCCACCAGCAGCCACACGGTCGGCGCCACCGCGCACGCGACCGACGCGAGCGTGAACACGGCGAGCCCGGTCAGGAGGATCCGCTTGTGCCCGAAGCGGTCGCCGAGCCGCCCGGCGAGGGCGAGGAACGCCGCGAACACCACCGTGTAGCCGTTGAGGATCCACGACATCTGCCCGAGGTCGGTGCCGGGGAACGACGCGCGGATGTCGGGGAAGGCGATGTTGACGATGAACAGGTCGAGGCTGGACAGGAACGCCGCCGCCGACGTGATCAGCAGCACGGCACCGGGCCGGGGCGCGGTCATGGGTGTCCTCTCGTGACGGACCGATCGGTCCGACCCGGCGTACGGGCAGGTGGGACGGGTGCGACGGGTCGTGGGGTCAGGCCCCGACGAGGTGCCGGGTGAGCCGCACAGCGGTGTCGGCGCCGCGCCGGACGTCGGCCGGGTCGCGGTGGGCGGCCTGCATGAACAGCCCGTCGACGAGCAGGCAGAGCTCGTCGGCGAGCCGGCCGGGGTCGTCGGTCCCGAGCTCGCCGACCAGTCCGTCGATGATCGCCCGAACGTCCGCCAGGTGTTCCCGGGCCAGGACCGCGGGTGTGTCGGCCCCGGCGGCGGTGTCGGCGGCGTCGGTGGTACCCGCGGCGTCGTCGGCGGGGGTGTCGTCGGGGAACTCGACGAGGTAGTTGCGGAAGGCGCAGCCGCGCGAGCCCGTGCGGGTCACCAGGTCGCCGAGCTCGCCGACCAGCGCGACCAGACGGGCGCGCGGGTCGTCGCCCGCCGCGTCGAGGGCCCGGTGGATCGCGTCAGCCCGGCGCTCGCGGACCCGGGCGAGGTAGCCCGCGACCAGGTCGTCCTTGGTGGTGAAGTGCTGGTAGAGCAGGTTCTTCCCGGTGCCCGCCTCGGTGATGATCCGGTTCATCCCGATCGCGCGGACCCCGTGCGCGTAGAACAGCCGCGACGCGGTCGCGAGGATGCGTTCCCGGGTGCCCGGGGCGGGCGTGCGAGCCATCCGGGCATGGTAGCGGACCGATCGGTCCGAGCGTGCTGCCGTGCCGGGGGTGGCTGGTCCCGGCCCCGGAGCCGGCATCAGGGCCGGCTCGCGGCGGCGCCGTCGAGGGGGACCGGCGCGCCGCGCTCGGCCCACAGGCGCTCGCCCGGGGTCCCGGGGCCCGGTGGGCGCAGCCCCTGGATGAGCCAGAGGTCACGGGAGGTCTCGTCGACGTGGAGCTCCCAGTCCAGGGACCGCTCGGCCATGAAGGGGGTCAGCAGGTCGCCGACCCGATCGACCAGGCGGTCGCGTGCGGACGCGTCGGGCAGGGTCCGGGCGATGTGGTCCACCTGGATCCGCACGAACCGCTCCCGGGGTGCCCCGCCGATGAACAGCGCGCCGGGCGCGGCCGACTGGTACACGACGCCGACGTAGAACGGCGGCAGCATCGGGTAGATCCCCGTGATGCCCTCGGCCAGGGTACGGCGGTCGTCGGGGCCGAGGCAGTCTGCGCTGTGGTGGACGGTCCAGAGGGGCATGGGGCGCCTTCCGTCGGTGCCGGGTCGGGTCGACGATAGCGGACCGATCAGTCCCGGACCAAGCGGTCCGATTCGTGCGGAGGCGTCCCCGGCGGGCGGTCCACCGGGAGACCGGGGGAGGGGCGGTCAGGACAGCGCGCTCAGCGAGCGCCACTCGTCCCAGGGGATCGTCCAGTCGTAGAGGTCGCCGTCGCGGGCGGTCAGCGGCTGCGAGCTGCCGGTCACCTCGACCGGGTCGCCGAACACGGCGCCCGCGAAGAACTCCTTCGCGTCACGGGTGGAGAGGTTGATGCAGCCGTGACTGACGTTGCGGTTGCCCTGCGCCCACGACGACGCGGGGTTGGCGTGGATGAACTCGCCGTTGTTGGAGATCCGGACCGCCCAGAACTGGGGTTCGTCGACGTAGCCGTAGTCGGGGTTGCTCATCAGCACCTTCTCCGACCTGGCCATGACCACATGGATGCCGGAGCGGGTCACCCGGCGCGGGTCGGACTCCAGGCCGTAGGAGGCGTCGTAGCGGGCGACCTCCGTGCCGTCGCGGACGACGACGATCGCGTGGCTGCGGGTGTCGGCCTTCACGATCTGGCTGCGTCCCACGGTGAAGGCCCGGTCCAGGTCCTCCGTCATGAAGGTGCCGTCGCCCAGGTCGAGCCCGCGCAGCGCGCCCCGCACGCGGACCTGCGTGTGCGCGGGCCAGTAGGCCTTCGGCCGGTAGTGCACCCGCGAGCCCTCGGCGGTGTCGGGCAGCCACGCCCAGGCGCCCTCGACCTTCCGCGACGCGGTGACGCTCAGCGCCCGCTCGACGGTGGCCTTCGCGGCGTCGGGGAGCTTCTCGCCGAAGGTGAGCACGACCGGGGCGCCGATGCCGACCTCGCCGCCGTCGCGGATGTTCATGGTGGCGTCGACGGTGTCGTCGGGGTCGACGGTGGTGAACGGGGCCGGGGGCACCGGGCGCCGGTCCTGCGGGCCCAGCACCCAGCTGCCCGACCAGTGGTAGGTGGTGGCGAGGTCCAGCGGCTCGGTGGCGGTCCAGCTGCGGCCGTCGGGGGACAGGGTGCCCGCGACGGTGACCGGCCCGTCGTCGCCGTCGGCGGTGAGTGCGACGCCGTCGAGGGTCCCGGTGCTGACCTCGGTGCGGACCGGGCTGCGCGGGGCGACCGGGGCACCGCCGGCCGGGACGCTGGTGAGGACCTCGGGGACGGGGGGTGCGGGCGGCACGGCCGGGGCCGGACGGAGGCGGTCGACGGCACCGGCGAGGTTGCGGGCCAGCGAGTCGACGCCGCCGCCGACGGTGTCGCCGATCCGGCCGCCCGCCATCGCGGCGGTCCCGCCCGCGAGCAGGACCACCAGTGCGACCAGCGAGGTCGCGAGCACCGCCCAGGTGCGGCGGTGCACCGAGCGTCGCCGCCGGCGTGGGGTGTGGCGCCCACGCGAGTGCTCCCAGGACCTCGACATGCCGAGGATCATGGCTCGCATGTCACCCACACGGGCGGTGCGACACCCCGACGACATGTGATCGTTGCCCGGGCGCGTCCGCGGCGGCGGCGTGACAGGGTTCCGCCATGAGCTACGACGTCGCCGCCGTCCGCAGCCGTTTCCCCGCCCTGCGCGCCGGGATCGCCCACTTCGACGGGCCCGGCGGCTCCCAGGTCCCCGACTCCGTCGCCGGGGCGGTGGCCGCCGCCATGACCTCCCCGCTGGCCAACCGCGGGACGGTCACCAGCGGTGAGCGCGCCGCCGACGCGATCGTGCTCGGCGCCCGCGCCGCGACGGCCGACCTGCTCGGCGCGGACCCGCGCGGGATCGTGTTCGGGCGCAGCATGACCGCGCTGACCTTCGACCTCGCCCGCACGCTGGCCGCGACCTGGTCGCCGGGCGACGAGATCGTCGTGACCAGCCTCGACCACGACGCGAACATCCGCCCCTGGGTGGGGGCCGCGCAGGCGGCCGGGGTGACGGTCCGGTGGCTCGACTTCGACCCCGCCACCACCGAGCTCGACGACGTGACGCCGCTGCTGTCCGACCGCACCCGGCTCGTCGCGGTGACCGGGGCGTCGAACCTGGTCGGGACCCGCCCCGACCTGCCCGCGATCGCCGCAGCCGTGCACGCCGCCGGGGCGCTGTTCATGGTCGACGGCGTGCACCTGACCGCGCATGCTCCGATCGACCTCGCCGCGACCGGCGCCGACTTCTACGCCTGCTCGCCCTACAAGTTCCTCGGCCCGCACTGCGGGGTGCTCGCCGCCGACCCGGCGCTGCTGGAGACCCTGCGCCCGGCGAAGCTGGCACCGTCGAGCGACGCGGTGCCCGAGCGCTTCGAGCTCGGCACCCTGCCCTACGAGCTGCTCGCCGGGACCACCGCCGCCGTCGAGTTCCTCGCCGCGCTGGACCCGTCGGCGACCGGGGACCGCCGGGCGCGGCTGCAGGCGTCGATGGCCGCGGTGGAGGAGCACGAGCGGCCGCTGCGCGAGCGCATCGAGACCCACCTCGCCGCCCTGCCCGGGGTCACGGTGCGCTCCCGGGCGGCCCGGCGGACCCCGACCCTGCTGGTGACCTTCGACGACCGCGACGCCGCCGACGCCTACCGGCACCTGGCGGAGCGACGGATCGCGGCGCCCGCCTCGTCGTTCTACGCGCTCGAGTGCTCGCGGCGGCTCGGCCTGGGGGACACCGGATCCCTGCGGATCGGGCTGGCCTGCTACACCGACGACGCCGACGTCGACCGGCTCCTGGACGGGCTCTCCGACTTCGTCGGGGCCTGATCCACATATGTGAGACTGTTCAGGTGACGCGTTCTCGGTGGGTCTTCGCGGCCCTGCTCGCACTGTCCCTCGTCGCCGGGTGCTCGGCACCCGCCGCGGCACCGCGGGCCCCCGGTGGGACCGGCGCGGCGGCACAGGACTGCGTGCCCGGCGCCGCATCCGCCCCGGACGGCACGGTCGCCTTCAGCCACGCCACCAACGTCACGATCACCGGCGGCGACGGCTACCGGGTCCTGACCGTCCGCACGCCCTTCCCGGGAGGGCAGCCGCAGTCGGTCGTGCTCGTCGGCTGCGGACAGGGCGACCCGGCGCTGCCCGCGGCGCTCGCCGGGGCCCCGGTGGTGCACACCCCGGTGAGCGGGATCTTCGCCGGTTCGACCACCCAGCTACCGATGATCACCGAGCTGGGTGGGCTCGACCGGATCACCGGCGTCGGCGGGGCCGCGCTGGTCACCGACCCGGCCGTGCGCGGTCGCGTCGAGTCCGGTGCCGCCGTCGACTTCGCGCCGAACGCCACGATCGACGCCGAGGCCGTCGTCGCCGCCGCGCCACCGGTCGTGCTGTCGGCGGGGACCGACGACCCGGCCTTCCCGGCGCTGGCCGCCGCCGGGATCCCGGTGGTCGGCTGGGCGGACTACCTGGAGACCGGTCCGCTCGGCCAGGCCGAGTGGATCAAGGTCGTCGGCGCGCTGACCGGGCAGGACGCCCGCGCCGCGGAGGTCTTCGACGGCATCGCGGGCCGCTACACCGACCTCGCCGGTCGTGTGCGCGGTCTGCCGCCGACCCCGATCGTCGCCGGGCAGCCCTACCAGGGCACCTGGAACGTCCCGGCCGCCGAGTCGACCGCGGGCATCCTGTTCCGCGACGCCGGCGCCACCTGGCTGGGCGCCGGGATGCCCGGCACCGGCACCCAGGCGCAGTCGCTGGAGCGGGTGCTGGCCGACGACGGCGACGCCCGCATCTGGCTCGCCGACGGCCCGTTCGCCTCGACGGCCGACGTCGCGACGCTCGACCCGCGGCTGTCCTCGCTCACCGCGGCCCGCCCCGGCGGGCAGCTGTGGACCCGCGACCGGGCCACCACCGCCGACGGCGGCAACGCCCTCTACGAGCGCGGCGCGCTCCACCAGGACGAGATCCTCGCCGACCTCGTCGCGATCCTGCACCCGCAGGCCCTGCCCGGGCACGCGTTCACCTACTACCGGCAGGTGCCCGCCGGATGAGGCAGGCCGCACCGGCGTCGCCCGCTCCGGCGCCCCGGGCCCCGGACCGGGCCGGACAGCGCTCGGGACGCCGGGCGCCGCTGGTCCTGGCGCTGCTCGCCGCCGGTGTCGTCGTGCTGTTCGCCCTCGCCGTCTCGACCGGGTCGGTGGTGATCGGGCTCGACCGGACGCTGTCGGCGCTGCTCGGCATCGGCACCCCCGACGTCCGTCTCGACCTGCTCGTCACCGACCTGCGGGTGCCGCGGGCGGTGACCGCGACGGCCGTCGGCGTCGGGCTGGGCACCGCGGGGCTGCTCACCCAGACCCTGTTCCGCAACCCGTTGGCCGAGCCCTACGTGCTCGGGGTCAGCGCCGGGGCCGGGCTGGGCGTCGCGCTGGTGACCACGCTCGGCGCGGCCGCGGGGACCGCCGCGTTCGCCACCGGCGGGCTCGGCGCCGCACCGGTCGTCGGGGGTCGGCTCACGACCGTCGCGGCCGCGGCGGTCGGTGCCGCCGCCGTGCTCGCGCTGGTGCTGGCACTGTCGCGGTTCGCCCGGTCGGTCACCGCGCTGCTCGTGATCGGCGTGATGCTGGGGTCGGCGGTCACCTCGGTGGTCAGCCTGCTGCTGGTCTGGACCGACCCGCGCACCGCGCAGCAGTACCTGATGTGGGGCCTCGGCTCGGTGTCCGGCGTCGGTCGCGGCGAGCTGCCGGTCCTCGGCGGGATCGTCGCGGCCGGGCTGCTGGCGGTGGTCGTGCTGGCCAAGCCGCTCGACGGGCTGTTGCTCGGCGACGACTACGCCCGCACCGCCGGCGTCGACGTCGCCCGGGTGCGGCTGGCCGTGCTGGGTGTCGCCGCCGTGCTCGCCGGGGCGGTCACCGCGTTCTGCGGGCCGATCGGGTTCCTCGGCATCGCCGTGCCGCACCTGGCCCGGATGGCGGTCGGCACGGCGCGGCACCGGGTGCTCGTCCCGGCCACCGCCCTGACCGGGGCGCTGGTCGGGCTGGCCTGCGCGGTCGTCGCGAACCCGCCGGGGCTGGGCACGGTGATCCCGCTGAACGTGGTGACCTCGCTGGTCGGGGCGCCGGTCGTGATCGCGGTGCTCCTGCGCTCCCGACGCCTGGGCGCGGCCTGGTGAGCGCCGGGCTGGTGCTGTCCGGGCTCGACGTCGGGTACGCCGAGGGCGGGGCGCTGCGCCGCGGCCGGGTGCGCCCGGTGCTGTCCGGGGTGGACGCCGTCGCCGCACGGAGCGAGCTGACCGTGCTGCTCGGGGCGAACGGCGCGGGCAAGTCCACCCTGCTGCGGACCCTCGCCGGGCTGCTGCCCGCGCTGGGCGGCACGGTCACCCTCGACGGCACCGACCTGCTCGGGCTGCGAGCACCGGAACGGGCCCGCCGGGTCGGGGTGGTGCTGACCGACCGGCCGGACCCGGGGCAGCTGACCGGCCGCGACGTCGTCGAGCTGGGGCGGCTGCCGCACACCGGCGCCACCGGCGTGCTCACCGCCGGCGACGAGGCCGCCGTCGACGCCGCGATCGACGCGGTCCGCGCCGGCCCGCTGGCCGGCCGCCCGCTGGCCCGGATGTCCGACGGCGAGCGGCAGCGGATGATGGTCGCCCGCGCACTGGCCCAGCAGCCCTCGCTGCTGCTGCTCGACGAGCCGAGCGCGTTCCTCGACGTCTCCTCCCGGGTCGCGCTGCTCGGGACGCTGCGCCGGCTGGCGGGGGAGCAGGACCTCGCGGTGCTGTTGTCCACCCACGACCTGGAGCCGGCACTGCGTCTGGCCGACCGGGCCTGGCTGCTCGACGGCGCGGGCGCGCTGCACACGGGGACGCCCGGTGAGCTGGCAGCCTCCGGGGCGGTGGGGGCGGCGTTCGACACCGACGAGCTGGCCTTCGACGCGCCCACCGGCACCTTCCGCCTCCGCACCCCAGGGTGACCGCGTCCGCGCCGCCCTTCCCGCACCCGGCCGCGCCGCCGGCGCCACCGCTCCCGGCCGCCCGGGAGGTACCCGGTCCGACGGCGGGCGGCCGCCGCCCCACCGGACCCGCGCCGCACGGCGTCCGACCGCACCGCACACCTCCGGACATGGGCGGCGGGACCGGAACCTGTGCGACGCCGCGGGTGTGCCGCGGGTGCGGGGCCGGAGCGCGGGATGAGTCGGAGCTGCGGAACGGACGCCGGACAGTGGTGTGGATCACTCGGATGGCGTCGTGACCAGCGGATGCGGGCCGGTCGTGCACGACCGGCCGCGCCGACGGCGCGGCGCCCGGTCCCGGTACCGCAGCCCGGTCGGGATGTCCGTGGCGTCGTCGGGCACGACACGACCCGGAGTCGCTAGGTTCGCGCCGGACGCGCCGCCCGTCCGGGTGCGCGCATCGGAACACGAGGAGATGCGATGACGCACGCCGCGAGCGCGGCCGAGCTCGAGTCGCTGCTGCTGACCCGGTCGCTCGACGACCCGGAGCTCGCCGCGGCCACCGAGCGGACCCCCGACATCCGGGTCCTGCCCGACGTGTCCGTGGTCAAGGTCGGCGGGCAGAGCTTCATGGACCGCGGCCGCGAGGCGGTGTTCCCGCTGGTCGAGGAGCTGCTGGAGGCCCGGTCCGCGCACCGGCTGCTGATCGGCACCGGCGGCGGCACCCGTGCCCGGCACGCGTACTCCCTGGCCGCCGGGCTCGGCCTGCCCACCGGTGTGCTCAGCTCGGTCGGCAGCGCCGTCGCCGGGCAGAACGCCACCATGCTCGGCTACCTGATGGCCCGGCACGGGGTGCCGGTCGTCGCCGGGGGCGGGTTCGACGCACTGCCGCTGTCGCTGTCCGAGGTCCGCGCGGCGATCTTCGCGGGCATGCCGCCGTACGCCATGTGGCAGCCGCTGCCCGACGAGGGCGTCATCCCGCCCTACCGCACCGACGCCGGCTGCTACCTGGTCGCCGAGACCTACGGCTGCAAGAACATGATCTTCGTCAAGGACGAGGACGGTCTCTACACCGCGAACCCGAAGAACGACCCGTCGGCGACCCTGATCCCCGAGATCACCGTCGACGAGCTCATCGAGCGGGACCTGCCCGACCTGATCGTCGAGCGCCCGGTGCTGGAGCTCATGCGGCACGCGACGCACGTCCGCTCGATCCAGATCGTCAACGGTCTCAAGCCCGGCAACCTCACCCGCGCGCTCGCCGGCGAGCACGTGGGCACGATCATCACCGCGGGAGACGCCCGATGAGCACCACCCACCCCAAGGACGTCGAGTCCCCGCTGGCCCGCCAGACCCTGCTCGACCGCGAGCAGGTCCGCCCCGTCGACCAGCAGCAGCCGGTCATCCGGATGCTGCCCCGCCTGCGCGTGGTCGTGCTCGGCGGCCGCTCGATCGTCGACCGCGGCCGCGACGTGCTGCTGCCGCTCGTCGAGGAGCTGCGCGCCGCGATCTCCGGCGACCCGCTGCTGATCGCCACCGGTGCCGGGATCCGTGCCCGGCACGCGCTCGGCGTCGGCCTCGACCTGGGCCTGCCGACCGGTGCGCTCGCCGAGATCGCCGGCCGTGAGGCCGAGCAGAACGGGCACCTGGTCGCCGCGCTGCTCGCCGAGCAGGGCGTCGCCTACCTCGGGCACGACACCGTCGCCCACCAGCTGCCGGTGCACCTGGCCGCGTCGAACGCCGCCGTCACCAACGGCTACCCGCCCTACGGCGTGCACGAGCTGCCGACGGCGGCCGGGAAGATCCCGGCCCACCGCACCGACACCGGCGCGCTGCTGCTGGCCGACGCGTGGGGCGCCGCCTCGCTGACCTACGTCCGCGACGTCGGCGGCGTGCTCGACGGGGACACCGTGCTCCGCGAGGCGTCCGCGGCCGACCTGCTCGCCGACGCCGCCCGGACCCTGCCGATCGACCGGGAGGCGCTGCGCACGCTGCAGCGCGCCCGCCACGTCCGGTCGGTGCAGATCGTCGACGGGACCGTCGCCGGGAACCTGACGAAGGCCCTGGCCGGGGAGCACATCGGGACCGTCGTCTCGGCCTGACCTCCGAGGACGGGATCCGTCCGGGTCCGGTGCCACGGTCGTGTCGTGGCGCCGAACCCGTTCCCCGTCCCGCAGGCGGAGATCGACCGCCTGCACGCCCGACTCGACGACACCGCCGGCCCGACGTACCGTCCGGCGCCGGGTGGTCCTACGGCGTCCCGCCCGACCGTCTGCGCGCGCTCGCCGACCACGGGCGGCACCACGTCGACCGACGGGCGGTGGAGGAGCGGCTGGCCGCGGACTCCGTCGTCGTCGACGACCTCCGGGCGTTCGCCCACTCCCTCGGACCCGAGTCCGGCGATCGATCAGTACCTCAGGGCGGTCGCGTGACGGGGGGACAGCGCTGAGGTACTGATCGATGTCGGCGCGGCCGGGAGCCGGCGAGCGCAGCCCGGGCGGCGCCGGGGCGGGGTCGGGCAGCCGGGCCTCAGCCCACCGGGACCGGCGGGACCGGCGGAGCGGCACCGGGCTCCGTGCGTCGCCGCCGTCGCCGACCCGCGACGAGTGCGGCGCCCGTCAGCAGCACCAGCCCGGCGACGGCCGCCACGAACGGCACCGAGGCCGGGTCCCCGCCGTAGGCGCCGATCGTCACGAACGCCACCGCCGAGGGCGCCACCCCGAGCACCGACCCGGCCAGGTAGTCGCGCAGCCGGATCGCGGTCAGCCCGCAGGCGTAGCTGAGCACCGGGAACGGGATCACCGGCAGCAGCCTGCCCCCGGCGACGGCCCACAGCCCGCCCCGGCGCAGCCGCGCGTCGAGACGGCGGATGCGGGCGCCGCCGATCCCGGCGACGACCTCGCGGCCCAGCGTCCGCGACAGCACGAAGCCGATCAGCGAGCCCACGGCGACGGCGGTCATCGTCGTCGCCAGGCCGACGGGCAGGCCGAACAGGACCCCGGCGGCGATGCCCATCACGGTCGCTGGCGCCGGGACCAGGGTGAACCCGACGAACAGCAGGGTGAACAGGACCGGTGCCGCCCAGCCCGCGGACGCCGTCGTCGCACGGACGCCCTCGACCGTCGGCCAGCCGGTGACCAGCAGTACCGCGGAGCCCGCGGCCACCAGCGTCACCAGCAGCACGGGCCGCCACCATCGGGCCACCGTCGACCACCTCCACCCGGGTCTACGAGTACGGGTACCCGCGGGGTTCGGGTGAGCACCGGCACGGACCGGTGAACGGCGACCGGTGTGCGGCGGACGACGGTGTCCGGTGTGACACAGTCTCGGCCTGATGAGACGTCCGGCGCGCACCCGCACCCTGCTGGGGTGGATCGCCGTCGCGTTCGTCGGGGCGTGGATCGTCGGGACCGTCACGCTGATCGCGGCGGCGGGGGAGCGCGGTGCTGACGACCGGGCCGCGCTCTACGAGCGGGGCGAGGCCGCGCTGCGGACCCCCGACGGTGGCGGTGCCCGGTTGCACGAGCTGCTGCTCGACGCCCCGGACCGCGGTTTCGTCGACGACTACGTCGAACGCCTCCAGGCGGCTGGGTCGCCCGCCGTGCTGCCCACCGGGCCGGACCGGGTCGAGGTGCGCTCGGGACCGGTGCTGGTGACGCTGTCGGTCACCGAGGAGGCGGGCCGCTGGTACTTCAGCCTCCTGCCGCCCGGGGAGCGGGAACCGGGCTGACCACCGGGCGCCACCACGGCGTCCGCGACCGGGGCGCCGGCCCGGGGCCCGCCGCGACGACGACACCGGGGAACCCGGTCAGCAGCCGCGGCACCGCGCGGCGCAGCCGTCGCACGGCGGCGGCGCCGTCGACGTCGTCGAGGCGCGCCTGCAGGAACAGCCCGCCCCCGTGGCGCGCGGTCCGCACCCGGGACAGCTCGGGCAGCGTCCGCGCCAGCACACGCAGTTCACCCGCGGTCAGCGGACAGCCGGCGACGACCACCGTCGCGGTGAAGGGGCGCGTCCCGTCGTGCTCCGAGCTCATGGAGTCCCCTACGAGCGGAGCCCCCGTCCGGATGCGGTCCCGGCCGGGAGATACCCACTTCTCATGACGCCGGGACCTGGGGTTACTCCGTCCGCAGCAGCTCCGTGACGTCCGTCCGGAACTGCATCGCCCGATAGGGCCAGTTGGTCGTGGTGTTCCACTGGCTGACGACCAGGTGCAGGTCGTCGAGCGTCGAGCCGGGGACGACGTAGCCGCCGTAGAGCTGTGCGACGCGGCCGGTGGCGTGGTCCTCGTCGTCCCAGCCGCAGCCGGTGAGCACCGTGGTCCGCGGGGCGCGGTGCAGGTCGGCGTCCGGGCGGTCGAGCAGCAGTGTGTCGATCCGGTAGTTCCCGGCGTCGAAGACGGTGAGCAGCAGGTGCTCGCGACCGTCCGGGCCGGGCACCCGGCGCAGGTTGAGCTCGCCGAACGCGCCGGGGAGGGTCAGCGTCGGCGGGTTGCCCCAGTCCCAGCGCTCCCCGGCGAAGCCCCACGGCTCCCACGCGTCGCGGTCGGTGATCCGGTCGGCGGGCACCCGGTGCAGCAGCAGGCCGTCGCGGCGCTGGAAGCCGGTGGTGTAGGCGTAGACGTAGCCGTCGCCGCCGTCGCACCAGGTCAGCTGCTGGAACAGGCCGTCGTGGTGGTCGCCGGGCCAGTCGCAGCCGGTCCGCTCCCAGGTGACGCCGTTGTCGCGGGAGGCGACGATCTCGCTCCACAGCACGTTGCCGAGGCCCTTGTTGGCCATGACGTGCAGGTACATCGTGTCGCCGACGGTGATGACGTCGGCCGGCAGGATCGTGGTGACGCGCCGGTGCAGCCGGAACCAGTTCGTCGCCGGCTTGCTGACCAGGCGGCAGGCGTAGTCGGCCGCGTCGCCGCCGGAGCCGGTCCAGCGCAGGCCGCCGCGGACGTCGTCGGGGTCGGCGAACAGCACGACCGGGGAGCGCCAGCCGGGCCCGCCGACACCGGCCCGGTCGAAGGTGTCGCCGAAGACGGCGACCAGGCGCCCGTCCGGGGCGGTGGCGAGGATGCCGAGGTCGGTGCCGCCGATCCCGAACCGGTCGGTGTACCCGGGCCCGGTCAGGTCGGCGATCTTGGTCGTGACGGCCATGGCGCGACCCTACGGGCGGTACCGCGTGATCGCGTCGCGGGTCGCGGGCAGTGCGAACACCTCCGCGAAGGTGTCGACGCTCGCGTCCACCGAGCCGGTGATGCCCTGCTCGCGCCAGGTCTCGAGCAGCTCCTTCTGGGCCGACAGGACCTCGCGGGTCGGGGCGAGCAGCGTCGCGACGAGGTCGTCGACGGCGGCGTCGAGCCCGGCGGGGGAGTCGACGAGGCGGTTCACCAGCGGCGCCGTCCCGGGCTCGTCGATCCTGTGGACACTGCCGGTCAGGACCATCTCCTGGGCGAGCGCGGCACCGACGTAGCGGGGCAGCAGCGCCGCGTCGACCACCGACGGGATCCCGAGGCGCACCTCGGGCAGCCCCACCCGCACCCCGGCGTGGGCGACGCGCAGGTCGCAGGCCAGCGCCAGCTCGAACGCCGCACCGAGGCAGGCGCCGTTCAGCCGGGCGATCGTCGGTACCGGTGCGGTGCGCACCGCGCGCAGGCAGGTCGCGAGCCGGGTGATGATCGCGCGACCGTCGCCGGGGGCGGCGTCGCGGAACACGTCGAGGTGCATCCCGGCGCCGAACGCGCGGTCCCCGGCCCCGGTGACCACCACGACCCGCACCCGGTCCGGGAGGTCGGTGACGGCCGCGGTGATCGCGTCGACGTCGCCCGTGTGCAGTGCGTTGGCGGCCTCGGGACGGTCCAGGGTGACGGTCCGGACCGCGCCGTCGTCGTGCACCCGCGGAGTCCCCATCAGTGCACTGTCCACGGTGGCGGGGCGGTGTGTGGGGGGCGTCGCCGCAGCACCAGGACCAGCACCAGCAGCACGATCGCGCCGACGCCGGCCGCGACCGTCGTCAGGATCGCCAGGATCAGCGGGGCGATCCCGGCCGCGGCGACGACCAGCGCGACCCCGATCCCGCGTGCCCCCGGCGCGGCCGACAGCGTGACGGTGCCCGGCTCGTCGACCTCGAACGACCCGATCAGGAAGCCGGAGCGGGCACCGACGGAGTAGGTCTCGTCCATCGTCGCCGGGACCAGCGGCATGGGGCCGGACGGGCCGGTCACCGTCGGCAGCGCGTCGGCGGAGCCGTACCCGCTGCGGGTCTCCAGGTACACCCAGCGGGTCCCGGGCCCGGTGACCGCGACGGGACCGCCGGTGGTCGCGGGGACGGCGACGTCCGCGGGCAGCCCGGCCCAGCGCACCCAGGACAGCAGCGCCAGGAGCGCCAGCACCGCGACCGCCGCTCCGCCGATCCACCGCCATCCCCGGACCACGACGATCATCGGACCACAGCGGCGGCCGCGACGACAGGTCCTACCGGGCGGCCGCCGCGGCCACCGCGTCGGCGAACACCTGCGGCGCCTCGACCGGGACGAAGTGCCCGACGCCGTCGACGGGGGTGACGGTCACGTCGGTGAAGAACTCCCCGACCCGGTCGGACCAGTCGCGCGGGAACAGCGGGTCGTGCTCGGGCCACAGGAACGTCGTCGGGACGGTGACGCGGTCGGCCGGGTCGGGCGCGGTCTCGGCGAGCGAGCGGGCCACCGCGCCGCCGCCGGAGCGGTACCAGTTGATCGACGCGACGAACGCGCCCGGCGCCCCGTACGCGACGGCGAGGTGGTCGAGGCGCCCGTCGTCGGGGGTGAACCCCGGGCCGGACCAGTGCGACCAGAAGTGGCGCAGGTACGCGCGGGCGGCACGGGCGTCGCCGTCGACGAGCTCGCGGGCCAGGTCGAGCTGGTGGAAGGACTGGTACCAGAACTCGCGCACCGGCTGCTCCGCGAGGATCCGCCGCCCGACCCCCGGCGCGGGCGGGGTGACCACGAGCGCGCGCAGCAGGTCGGGCCGGTCCTTCGCGACCTGCTGGCCGACGCGGCTGCCGACGTCGTAGCCGGCGACGACCACATCGGACAGGTCCAGCTCGCCCAGCAGCGCGGTCAGCGAGCGCGCCTGCGCGGCCGCCGAGTACTGCTCGGCCGGGTCGCGGTCGTGCGAGTCGGACCCGCCGAACCCGCGCAGGTCCGGGACGACGACGTCGTGCGCGGGGGCCAGCCGCTCGGCGACGGCGGTCATGTCCGTCCGGTCGCCCGGCCAGCCGTGCAGCAGCAGGACCGGCGGCGCGCCGGGCTCGCCGTTGCGGTCGTAGGCCAGTCGGAAGCCGTCGGTCGTGGCGGACAGTGGCATCGCGGGGATCCTCCAGGATCGTGGGACGGGCGGCTCGGTGTACCGAGAAATGATGATGGGGCGCCCGGGTCGCGACGGCGATACTCGCGCGTGTGAGTGAGCGCCGGAACCCCGACGTCGAGGTCGACTGGGACGACCCGGAGACCCCCACCCCGGGCTGGATGGGGTTCCTGCTGGCGCTGTGGCTGCTGCTCGCGCTCGCGTGCGGGTGGTCCGCCGTCGACGACCTGCGCCTGGCCAGCGGCGCGGTCGGCGCGCCCGGGGTCCTGGAGGTCACGGACTGCACCGACCTGGGGGAGGGTCGCTACGACTGCAACGGCCTGTTCCGGCCGGACGCCGGCGGTGACCCGATCGCCGTCGACGCCTCGCCGGACTCGTCGGCCGGGGAGGTCGTCGCGGCGCAGCTGACCACTGCCGGTGACCGTGCGGTGCCCACCGGGACGACCGGGGTGCTCGCCGCACTGACCCTGCCGTTCCTCGGCGTCGCCCTGCTCGGCTACCTGCCCTGGACGACGGCGGTGGTGCTCGGCACCCGGCGCGGCCGCCGCGGGCTCGCCGTCCTCGGGCACGTGGTGACGCTCGTCTTCGGGACCGCGACGACTGTCGGCCTGGTCCTCTCCTGACCCGTCCGGTCGAATTGTCGGGCCGTAACGGTTACCGTTCGCCGACCGTTCGGCCGACACGTCAGGGGGAACCGTGTCCCAGGCACCCACCACCGGAACGACGGAACGTCACCGTCTCCCGGTCCGGACGCTCGTCGCGGCGTCCATCGGCAACGCGGTCGAGTGGTACGACTGGACGATCTACGCGACGTTCTCGATCTACTTCGCGACGCAGATCTTCCCGCCCGAGAACGCGGCGCTTGCCCTCATCTCGACGCTCGCAACCTATGCGCTCGCCTTCTTCTTCCGGCCGCTGGGCGGTCTGCTGCTGGGCCGGTTCGCCGACCTCAAGGGCCGCCGCACCGCGATGCTGGTGACCATCCTGCTGATGGCGGGCGGGTCGTTCGTCATCGGCCTGCTGCCGACGTTCGCGATGATCGGCTGGTTCGCCCCGGTCCTGCTGCTGCTCGCGCGCATCGCGCAGGGCATGTCGCTGGGCGGCGAGGTCTCCAACGCCTCGGCCTACCTCGCCGAGATCGCCCCGCGCGAGCGGCGCGGGCGCTACTCGTCGTTCTTCTACATCTCCACCGGCACCGCGGTGCTGTTCGCCTCCCTCACCGGCTTCGTGCTGGCCGCGACGCTGACCGAGGACCAGCTGGCCTCCTGGGGCTGGCGGATCCCGTTCCTGCTCGGCGGGGTGCTCGGGATCATCGGGCTCTGGATGCGGCGCCAGATGAGCGAGAGCGAGCAGTTCGAGGAGAACAAGGAGTCCGCGGCCCGGATCCGCAACCCGCTGATGCTGACCCTGCGTGAGCACCCGAAGGCGGTCGCGCAGCTCGTCGGCTTCACGATCCTGCACACGCTCTGCTACTACACCTTCTTCTCCGCGCTGACCCCGTACGCGACGAAGTCCCGCGGGGCCGACGCGTCCGAGGTCTTCCTCGCGCTGTCCATCGCGACAGCGATCTTCGTACTGCTGCAGTACCCGATGGGGGCCGCCGCCGACCGGTACGGCCGCAAGCCGCAGATGCTGGTCTGGTCCGCGGCCACCGCGGTGCTCGTCGTGCCGCTGTCGTTCCTGATCGGGCCCGGCTTCTGGAACATGTTCGTCGTGTTCGTCGTCGGGTTGTCCCTCTACACGGCGATGACCTCGGTCGCGCCGGCGATCATGAGCGAGCTGTTCCCGACGAAGGTCCGGGCCCTGGGCATCGGTGCCTGGTACAACCTGACCGTCGCCGTGTTCGGCGGGACCGCGCCGCTGGTCATCGCCTCGCTGCAGGAGGCGGACCTGGCGATCCTGTTCTTCGTCTACGTCGCCGTCGGGGCGGTGATCTCCTTCGTCGCGGTGCTGACCCTGCCGGAGACGAAGGGCTCCGCCCTGCGCTGACCGGGTACGCTCCATCGAAACGACGCCGTTTCGATGGAGAGCTCGCGATGACCAGGACCGCACCGGCCGACACGCTGCGCCACCTCGCGCACGGCGCCACGCTCGAGGAGGGCCTCGGGTTCTTCGACGCGCTGCCCGCCGTCGGGGTCGCGGAGATGCTGGGTGACTGGTCGGGCGGCGAGATCCCCACCGGCAACCCGATGGACGGGCTGCTGGGGCGTTTCGGCTGGCACGGCAAGCGGTTCGACGGCGTCGACGACGTCCACCCGCTCGTCATGGACCACCCCCGCGGCGGCCGGTTCTCGCTCAACCCCGCCCTGGTCCCCCTGCCCGCGCTGCTGCGCCACCCGGCCGCGCTGCGCCACGCGACCCTGGCGCGGATCGCCCGCACCGCGGGCCCCGCGCTCGCCACCCGGGCCCCGAAGGCGCGGCTGCGCACCACCGAGTACCGCGGGGTCGCCAGCGCCACCATGTGCTACGACGACCTGCCGATCCACGACGTCTTCCGCCGCGTCGACGACGCCACCGTCCTCGGTGCCATGGACATGCGCGGCCTGACCCACCCGTTCCTGTTCTTCCTGCGTCGCGAGTGACCAGCCGCTTCCCCGACGAGCGCCGCCGGGAGGTGCTCGCCGCGACCCGTGACCTCGTCGCGGAACGCGGCTACTCCTCGACCACCGTCGAGGCCGTCGCCGCGGCGACCCGCACCAGCAAGGCCACGCTCTACCGCCAGTGGGGCGACAAGGCCGCACTCGTGGTGGAGGCCGTCTCGGCGGGCAGCCCGCTCGCGATCGACCGGATCGACACCGGGTCGCTGGCCGGGGACCTCGCCGCGGTCGTCGACCAGCTGGCCGCGCGGGCCGCGGTCGACGTGCCGATCGTGCTGGGGCTGGCCGGGGCCGGGCAGTGCGACCCCGCCCTGCCGGCCGCGTTGTCCGCACGGCTGCTGCCGCAGGTCGAGGCGCTGCGCGCGATGGTGGCGCGGGCCGTCGCCCGCGGGGAGCTGTCGGCCGACCCGCCCGCCGCCCGGCACCTGCCCTACCTGCTGGCGGGCGCGGTGGTGGCGCCGACGCTGCTGGACGGGCCGGCCGCCGTCGCCGACGCCGGGTACCTGCGGTCGGTCTGCGACGACGTGCTGCTACCGGCCCTCGGGGCTCGCGCGTGAGCTCCGCGCGCTCCTAGGCGGGCCCGTCGACGACCTGGACGACGCCGTCGGCGGTGCCGGTGACGAACAGCCGTCCGGTGTCCGGGTCGACCGCGACCGTGTTCGGCTGGCGCACGGTGGGGATCCGGGCGACCTCCCGCGGTGTCGGGTCGGTCATGTCGTAACCGACGAGCAGGTTCGCCCCGGTCGCGGTGACCCACACGCGGTCCCGGACCGGGTCGTAGGCGATCCCGTAGGGCTCGCCGGGCAGGTCCACCCGTCCGACCTCGGCCGGGGTGCCCGCCGGTTCGACGACGATCAGGTGCCCGCCCCGGGTGTCGGTCGCGATCATGCGGCCGTGCCGGTCGGCGACCAGGTGGGTCGGGCCGTCGCCGGCCGGGAGCTCGCGGATGCCGTCGCCGGTGGCGGCGTCGTAGACGGTGAGGGTGTTCTCGCGGACGTCGATCAGTCCGACCCGGTCGCCGACGGGGGCGAGCCCGGCGGGCTGGGTGACGTCGGTCAGTTGGCGCACCACCCGGTCCCCGCGGACCACGGACACGCTGCCACCCGCCTCGTTGGCGACGAACACGGTCCCGGCCGCCGTCCCGGTCGCGTCGTGCGCCATCGGGCCGGTCATCACCTCCGACGACACCTGGCCACCGGGCAGCGAGACGCGCAGCAGGCCGTTCGCGCTCTCGCTCGGGACCAGCACCGGCCCGCCCGGCCCGGCGAGCTGCAGGTGGCGCAGCACGCCCGGCAGCGGCACCCGCCCGACGACGGCGGCGGTGTCGGCGTCGAGCAGCACGAGCCGGTCGGGCTGCCGCACCCCGACCGCGACGCGGCGCGTCGGCCCGTCGGCGACGATGCCCTCGGGGACGGCGCCGACGGGGACGATCCGGCCGGGTGGGGCGGCCGTCACCGCCGGGGCGACGCCCGGCTCGGCCGGTGGCGGCAGCGGCTCGGCGAACCGGGCGGGGGTGCCCGCCCGCCCGGGGGCGGCCGGGCCGTCGGGCGGCGCGGCGCAGCCCACCGCGAACAGGGCCAGGGCCAGGACGGCCGCCCGCTGCATGCGTTTCCCTGTCGCCATGGGGTCCAGCATCGTGCCTCGGTCGGACGCCCGCGCGGCGGCGGAGGAGTGCACCTGCCTGTTGCGCAGCGAAACGATAGATGGCTACCGTTCCGGTGTCCCGATCATGACGACGAGGGAGTTCCGCCGTGCCGACGACCGAGGCCCCGCAGTTGCCCTTCGACCGTCCGAACGTCATCGACGTCGCGCCGCTGTACGCGGTACTCCGCCGCGAGGGGCCGATCGTGCCGGTGCGCACCCCCGTCGGTGACCCGGCGTGGCTGGTCACCCGGCACGCCGAGGCGCGCTCCCTGTTCGCCGACCCGCGGCTCGGCCGCTCGCACCCCGCGCCGGAGCAGGCGGCCCGGGTGTCCGAGGCGGCGGTCCTGGCCGGCCCCACCGGCACCGTGGAGACCGAGCAGGCCGAGCACGACCGGATGCGCAGGCTGCTGGTCCCCGCGTTCTCGGCCAAGCGGATGCGGCGCCTCGGCGACCACGTCGGCGAGCTCGTCGACGGCTGCCTCGACGACCTCGTCGCCGCGAAGGAGACGTCCCCCGACGGCGTCGCGGACCTGCACGCCCACCTCGCGTTCCCGCTCCCGGTGCTGGTCATCTGCGAGCTGCTCGGCGTGCCCTTCGCCGACCGCGGCTACTTCAGCGGGCTGTCCGAGCGGGTCGCGACCATCCGCTCCGGCGGCGACGCCGAGACCGCGATGACCGAGTTCCGCGGCTACATGGGACGGCTCGCGGCGGCGAAGCGGGAGACCCCGGGGGAGGACGTCGTCACCGACCTCGTGCGGGCCCGGGCCGAGGACCCCGGCTTCGGGGAGGCCGAGCTGACCCGGCTCGCCGCCGGGCTGCTGTTCGCCGGGCACGAGACCACCGTCGGGCGCATCGACCTCGGTGTGCTCCTGCTCCTCACCGACACCGCCCGCCGGGACGCCTTCGTCGCCGACGTCGACGGCAGGCTGCACGGCACGGTCGAGGAGGTCCTGCGCATGTCGGCCCCCGGCGGGCTCGGGCTGCTGCGCTACGCGCACGCCGACATCGAGGCCGGGGGCGTCACGATCCGCCGCGGTGACGCGGTGATGATCTCGACGGCGTCGGCGAACCGGGACACCGGGGTGTTCGACGACGCCGACGCCTTCGACCCGACCCGCCGGCCCAACCCGCACGTGTCCTTCGGCTACGGCGGCCACTTCTGCATCGGTGCGAGCCTGGCCCGCACCGAGCTCGCGACGGTGTTCGCGCGGCTGTTCCGGCGGCTGCCCGGGCTGCGGCTCGCCGTCGCCCCGGAGGACCTGGACGTGCGCGCCGAGCAGGTCACCGGGGGAGTGCGGGCGCTGCCGGTCACCTGGTGAGCCGGTGCCGCGGCGTCCCATGAGCTCGCGCGGCGACCCGCGCACGGGGTGCCGCGGGACCGGGGAGGGGCGCTGCGGGCCGGGCTCACAGCCCGTCGGCCAGGATCCCGTCCATCGCCCGCTCCACGATCGCCGCGATCGTCCACGACGGGTTCGTGCTCCCCGTCGTCCCCGGCACCAGTGCCCCGTCGACGACGTGCAGTCCCGGGTGCCCGGCCACGCGTCCCCGGTCGTCGGTGACCCGGCCCAGTACCGCGCCGCCCAGCGGGTGCCAGGTGACCGGGTCCGCTGCCCCCAGGTCGAGGACCCCGGAGGGTGCGTCCGCGGCACGCGCGACCAGGCCGGAGAGCCCTGCGGGCAGCCGGGAGGCGACGTCGGAGACGACCCGTCCGAGGCCGGCGCCGACCGGGGCGTCCGGGGCGATCAACCGCTGGGTGAGGTCGCGGACGGTGCGCTGGGCGTCGGCGTCGCCGTCGGCCGGCCAGTGCAGCACGGCCTCGCCGGTGGCGCCGTCGAAGCGGAACTCGCCCACCGGGTCGCAGGCCCCGAAACCCGGCAGCGACATCGCGCGGACGTCGAACGGCAGCGGCGCGGGACCGAAGGTGAGCGTGACGGCCTCTGCGCGGTCGTCGGTGGGTGGGCGGATGCCGGCCGCCATCGGCCCGGCCTGCGGTCCGCCCGCCGGTTCGGGGACGCCGACGCGCAGCTGGATGCGGTCGCCGTTGTTCCCCCAGAACCGGCCGGCGTCGGCGGTGAGGTCGGGCAGCGTCCCGGTCTCGCGGGCCCGCACGAGCAGCCGGGAGGTGCCGGTCGACCCGGCGGCGAGGAACAGCGCGCCGGTGGTGAGCGCGATCCGTTCCCGCACGACGCCGTCGGTGTCGATCCGCTCGACGTCGAGCCGGTAGCGTCCGCCGCCGACCGCGTGCAGGTCGACCACCCGGTGCAGCGGGGCGACGGTGACCAGTCCGGAGGCCTCGGCGTCGCGCAGGTAGTTCTTGTCCGCCGACAGCCGCGCCCCGGAGTTGACACCGGTGAAGTACTCGCCGACCGACATCGACGGCGTCGCCCGCCCGGCGAACTCGGCACGCACGACGTCCCAGTCGGTCGCGTTGGGCAGCAGCTGCGCGGTCAGCCCGGCACGGCGGGCCTGCTCCAGGAACAGCCGGGTGCCGACGTGCGCGGGGTGGGCCAGGACGTCGTCGGGGATCGGCGAGACCCCGACCCGGGCGGCGGCGCGCGGGTAGTGCACGGCGGCGAGCTCGTCGTGGTCGATGCCGGGGACCGCCGCGGAGAACACCGCCGCGTCCGGCCGGATCCACACCCCGGCGTACACCAGCGTCGACCCGCCGACGCCCGCCCCGCAGAGCACGCTCATCCCGCGCCCGGACACCTTCTCGAACAGGCCGGTGTAGGGCCGGTAGAGGGTCGGCGGCTGGCCGGGGAACACCGGCGCGGGAGTCAGCCACGACGAGCGGCGGTCCGGGCGCAGGAACGGCGGGAACGTGTCGGCGGCCGGGGTGGTCCAGCGGCGGCCGCGTTCGAGGACCAGGGTGCGCACGCCCGCCTCGGCGAGCCGGGCCGCGGCGATCGACCCGCCGAGCCCGCTCCCGACGACGACGGCCGGTGCGGACATCGCGGTGACCTCGCGGCGCAGCAGGGCCGGCGCGGCGGTCGCGGTCCCGGCGGCACCCAGCGCGGCGGCACCGAGCGCGGTCCCGGTCAGGAACCCCCGGCGGCTGGTCACCCGCATCCGGCTCAGCCCCCGATCCGGATGTCGGCGACGATCTCGCGGATCAGACCGTCGTCGTAACGGAAGGTCTCGTGCACCCGCGCGGTCGTGAGCTCGACCGGACCCGCCCCGACGGACAGCGTGAACTCCGCGACGACGACGCCGTCCCCGCGCACGCGGTAGGTCTCGTCGGAGACGGCGCGGATGATCCGGTACTGGGGGCCGAACCGCAGGTCGGCGCGCAGCTGGTCGCCGGAGAACCCGGTCGGCAGCCCCGCCTCGACCCGGGTCGCGTGCGGGTGGAACGGCACCGCCGACGGGTCGTGGTCGGCGAGCGCGGCGACGTAGGCGCGGGCACCGTCGACCCGGCAGGCGTCGTCACAGGTCGAGGCGGACGCGACACCCGCCCCCGCTCCGGCGACGATCACTCCGACGAGCACCGACAGCAGCAGACTGCGCGACCGCATGGCAACCTCCGGGACCTGGGGGAGCGGACGGGGGACGTCGTGACGGGAGCGACGCCCGGGGGCAGGCGCCGGGAGACACGGGACGACGGCGTGGCGCGCACACGGGCGGCCCTGCTGGCCGCGGCGGCCGACGTGTTCGCCGAGCGGGGCTACGACGGCGCCTCGGTGGACGAGATCGCCCGCGCCGCCGGGGTGTCGGTGGGGTCGATCTACAGCCGCTTCGGCAGCAAGCAGGACCTGTTCCGGGCGCTGATGACCGGCCACCTGGAGGGCGACCTGCACCGGGTGCGGTCCGGTATGGACGCGGGCCCCGAACAGGCGCTGGCCGAGCTGGAGACGGTGCTGCTGGAGACCGCCCGCTCGCGCCCGGCGACCCTGCTCGACGCCGAGACCTGGGCGGTGGCGATGCGCACCCCGGCGATGCGCGCGGCCGTGGCCGACCACCACCGCAGGGTCCGGGACGAGGCCGCAGCCATGGTGGCGCGCGGCCGCGCGGCCGCCGGGGTGGACCTCGGCGTGCCGGACGACGAGGTGGCGACCGCGATGATCGCGCTGTTCCACGGCCTCGTCCGGGAGTACCGCCTCGGTGTGCCCGGCGAGGCGCCGCCCGACCTGTACAGCCGCATGGTGCACGCGCTCGCGACCGGGCTCGCCGCGCTGGCCGCGGACGGCGGGCCGCCCGGCGAGCCATGATCCACAGCGAGCCACGGGCGCAGTCTGGCACGGGTGAGCGGGCGCTCACTCACCGGGTTCTCCATCGGATGTCGGACACTCGTCGACGGTCACGGGGGCCGCCGTCCGGACGGGCGCGGACGCGACCCCCCACCCGGCGGTGGCGCCCGCGACACCGTTCGCCACGATGGGGCGGTGACAGGCACGGCACCCCCGGACATCCAGCAGCACCGCTCGATCAACCAGCGCATCGCCGACGAGCTCGGCGCCCGGCCGGACCAGGTCGGGGCCGCGGTGGCCCTGCTGGACGAGGGCTCGACGGTCCCCTTCGTCGCCCGGTACCGCAAGGAGGCGACCGGCGGCCTCGACGACGCCCAGCTCCGCACCCTGGAGGAGCGGCTGCGCTACCTGCGGGAGCTGGAGGAGCGGCGCACCGTCGTCCTCGACTCCATCCGGTCGCAGGGAAAGCTCGACGAGTCCCTCGAAGCCACCATCCTCGCCGCCGAGTCCAAGGCCCGGCTCGAGGACATCTACCTGCCCTACAAGCCCAAGCGCCGCACCAAGGCGATGATCGCCCGCGAGCAGGGCCTGGAACCGCTGGCCGACGCGCTGCTCGCCGACCCGACCCTCGACCCGCACTCGTCGGCGGCCGCCTACGTGACCGACGAGGTCGCCGACGCCGGCGCCGCGCTGGAGGGTGCTCGCTCGATCCTGGTCGAGCGGATCGGGGAGAACGCCGACCTCGTCGGCGGCCTGCGCGAGCGCATGTGGGCGCACGGGCGGCTGGTCACCACGGTCCGCGAGGGCAAGGAGAACGACCAGGCCGCGGCCAAGTTCTCGGACTACTTCGACTTCGCCGAGAAGTTCACGACACTGCCCTCGCACCGGATCCTCGCGGTCTTCCGCGGTGAGTCCGAGGAGGCGCTCGACGTCACCCTCGACGCCGGGGTCGCCGACGACGAGCCGAACCCCTACGAGGCCCTGATCGCCGCCGAGTACGGCGTCGCCGACCGCGGCCGCGCCGGCGACGCCTGGCTGCTCGGCGTCGTCCGGTGGGCGTGGCGGACCCGCCTGCTCACCGCGCTCGGCATCGACATCCGGGTCCGGCTGCGCACCGCCGCCGAGGAGGGCGCCATCGGCGTGTTCGCCGCGAACCTGCGCGACCTGCTGCTCGCCGCCCCCGCGGGCACCCGCGCGACCCTGGGCCTCGACCCGGGCCTGCGCACCGGGGTCAAGGTCGCCGTCGTCGACGCGACCGGCAAGGTCGTCGACACCGCGGTGATCTACCCGCACGAGCCCCGCAAGGACCGCGCCGGGTCGCTGAAGACCCTGGCGGCGCTGTGCACGAAGCACTCCGTCGAGCTGATCGCGATCGGCAACGGCACCGCCTCGCGGGAGACCGACGCGCTGGCCGGTGAGCTCATCGCGGCGAACCCGGGCCTGAAGCTGACCAAGGTGATGGTGTCCGAGGCCGGCGCGTCGGTGTACTCGGCGTCGGCCTACGCCTCGGCCGAGCTGCCCGACATGGACGTCTCGCTGCGCGGCGCGGTCTCCATCGCGCGGCGCCTGCAGGACCCGCTCGCCGAGCTGGTCAAGATCGACCCGAAGTCGATCGGGGTCGGGCAGTACCAGCACGACCTGCCCGAGTCGTCGCTGTCGCGCTCGCTCGACGCGGTCGTCGAGGACTGTGTGAACGCCGTCGGTGTCGACGTGAACTCGGCGTCCGCGCCGCTGCTGCGTCGGGTCTCGGGCATCTCCGAGTCCCTCGCCGGCGCGATCGTCGCCCACCGCGACGAGAACGGCCCGTTCCGGAACCGGACCGCGCTGACCGGCGTCGCGCGGCTGGGGCCCAAGGCGTTCGAGCAGTGCGCGGGCTTCCTGCGCATCCGCGGGGGGGACGAGCCGCTCGACGTCACCGGCGTGCACCCCGAGTCCTACCCGGTCGTCCGGCGGATGGTGGAGCGCACCACGCTCGACGTGTCCGCCCTGATGGGCAACGCCGCACGGCTGCACCAGATCAAGCCCAAGGACTACGTCGAGGACGGCGTCGGGCTCCCGACCGTCACCGACATCCTGGCCGAACTGGAGAAGCCCGGCCGGGACCCGCGGCCGGCGTTCCGGACCGCGACCTTCGCCGAGGGCGTCCACAAGATCTCCGACCTGCGGCCGGGGATGCTGCTGGAGGGCGTCGTCACCAACGTGGCCGCCTTCGGCGCGTTCGTCGACGTCGGGGTGCACCAGGACGGCCTCGTGCACGTGAGCGCGATGAGCAAGGACTTCGTGTCCGACCCGCGCGACGTCGCCAAGTCCGGTGACGTGGTCAAGGTGAAGGTCCTGGAGGTCGACGAGGCCCGCAAGCGGATCTCGCTGACCCTGCGTCTGGACGACGAGCCCGGCGCCGGCGAGCGCGGCGGCCGGTCCCGCGGGCCCGGCCAGGGCCAGGGCGGAGGCCAGGGCGGCCGGGGCCGCGACGGCGGCGAGCGCGACGGGCGCGGTCCGGGCGGCGGCCGCGGCCAGGGCGGCGGCGACCGCGGCCGGGGTGGTCGCGACGGTGGCCGTGGCGACCGCGGCCGCGGCGGTCAGGGCGGTGGCCGCGGCGGCTCCGGCGGCCAGGGCGGTCGCGGCGGCTCCGGCGGCGGCCGGCAGGACCGCGGCCCCGCCAACGACGCGATGGCCGAGGCGTTGCGCAAGGCGGGCTTCGGCAAGTCCTGAGCCGACGACCGGGCCCCGCACACCCCGGGTGCGCGGGCCCGGTCGCGGTCAGTGCGGGAGGACCGGCTCCAGCAGCCGCTCGGCGAGCCGGCGCAGGTCGTCGTCGCCGACGCCCCACTCGCGCAGCCGGCCCGCCGGGCCGGTGGGGTGCGCGTCGAGGTCGTCGAGCACGGCCTCCAGGGCGGCGGCGTCCACCCCGAGCAGTGCCTCGTCGTCGGGCTCGGGCTGGCCCCAGGCGCGCAGCCGGTCCCACAGCGTCGGCAGGACCTCGTTGGTGCGCAGGTAGTCCGCGACGACCGTCGCGCGCGGCACGTCCAGCACGGCCAGCAGCACCCCGACCACGATCCCGGTCCGGTCCTTGCCCGCGGCGCAGTGCACCAGCACCGGGGCGGGCGCGTCGGCGACGGTCCGCACGATCCCCGCGAGCTCGGCGCCGGCCTCGGCAGCCAGCAGCCGGTAGGCCCACCCGAGCCCGTCCTCACCGGCGGCGGCCGTCGCGACCCGCTCCGGGGTCAGCGACGCGCCGAGCGGGACCGGACGGACGTCGGCGACGTCGGCGAGCGGGTGCGGCTCGCGTGTCTCCGCCGCCGAGCGCAGGTCGACGACGGTCCGCGGCGGCCACGGCGATCCCTCGGGCAGGTCGAGGGCCCGGGCGTCGCGCGGGTCGCCCGGGCGGGGCGCGTCGGACCGGTAGAGCACCCCGTGCCGTACGCGGTAGCCGTCCGTCGTGCGCAGACCACCGAGATCACGCAGGTTCGCCGGGCGTCGGGTCGCGGCGCTGGAGAGAAATGCCGTCACCCGACCAGGGTCGGTGATCTCCCCGCGGCCGCGCCGAGGGTCGTGATCAGGGGCATCGGTGGTGTCGGTCACGCGGGACCCGACGGACGGACCGCACCGGGACATGGCACACTGGTTGATCGACGGCCGTCGGCGACGACGCACGGCCGCGAGCCCCGGAGGTCTGGGTTCACCGGCACATCATCTGGATCGAGATGCCGCACGCGGGCCTGGCGGGCTGGGAGAGCGGGCGAGAGCCGCCCGACGACACAGCGCACCCCCCTGCGCACGCCATTTTGAGGACCGAGTGAGCATTCTGCTGGACCAGCACCCCGACCTGAACGACTCCGGAGACGAGATCACCACTTCCGCCGCCATGACGGACATCGACGCCGACGCGACCGACACCGTGACCGCCGACGCCGCCCCGGACACCTCCGCCACGCCGGAGGTCACCCCCTCCCGTGAGGCCGTCGAGTTCGAGCCCGCCGCGGTCACGGCCGACGAGCCCGGCGACGACACCCCCGCCGGACCGACCTTCGCCGACCTGGGCCTCGCGCCCCGGCTGCTCGAGACCCTGGACAAGCTGGGCTACGCCGTGCCGAGCCCGATCCAGGCCGCCGCGATCAGCCCGCTGATCGCCGGTCGTGACCTGCTGGGACAGGCCGCCACCGGGACCGGCAAGACCGCCGCGTTCGCGCTGCCGATGCTGCAGCGCCTGGCCGACGGCCGTACCGCCCGCTCCCGCGGCGCCAAGCCGTTCGGCCTGGTGCTCGCCCCGACCCGTGAGCTGGCCATGCAGGTCGGCGACGCGGTCGCCAAGTACGGCGCCGCCCTCGGTGCCTCGGTCGCCTGCGTCTACGGCGGCGCGCCCATCGGCCCGCAGCTGGGCCAGCTCCGCCGTGGCGTCGACATCGTCGTCGCCACCCCCGGCCGCGCGATCGACCTGGTCAACCGGGGCGCGCTCGCCCTGGACGCGATCGAGGTCGCCGTCCTCGACGAGGCCGACGAGATGCTCGACATGGGCTTCGTCGAGGACATCGAGACGATCCTGGGCGCCACGCCGCGGGGCCGTCAGACCGTGCTGTTCTCGGCGACCATGCCGGGCCGCATCCAGAGCCTGGCGCGGACCCACCTGAGCGACCCGGCCGACATCCGGATCAAGAAGGAGGCCACGCCCGAGGGCGAGGCCCCACGGGTCCGCCAGACCGCGTACCACGTGCCCCGCAGCCACGTCACCGTCGCGCTGGGCCGGGTGCTCGAGATGGAGCAGCCGACCGCGGCGATCGTGTTCTGCCGCACCCGCGCCGACGTCGACGCCGTCACCGAGACCCTCACCGCGCGCGGCCTGCGCGCCGAGGCGCTGCACGGTGGCATGGATCAGGAGCACCGCACCCGGGTCGTCGAGCGCCTGCGCGCCGGCCGCACCGAGCTGCTGGTCGCCACCGACGTCGCGGCCCGTGGTCTGGACATCGACTCGCTGACCCACGTGGTCAACCACGACGTGCCGTCGTCGCCGGAGTCCTACGTGCACCGCATCGGCCGGGTCGGCCGGGCGGGACGCGAGGGCGTCGCGATCACCCTGGTCACCCCGGGGTCGGTGCGTCACCTGCGCAACATCGAGCGCCTCATCGGGGCCTCGGTGCCCAGCGCGCCGGTGCCCTCGCCGGAGGACCTGCGCACCGTGCGGCTCGCCCGCACCGCGCTGGCCCTGCGCGAGCAGGCCGGTCAGGACGCCGACACCCCGCCGCAGGACGGTGTCGAGCAGCTCGTCGTCGAGCTGGCCCGTGACCACGACCTCGCCTCGATCGCCGCCGCGGCGATCCGGATCGCCCGTGCCGACAACTCGGTGCCGGACGACGAGATCGAGATCCCGCAGGTCCGCTCGCGTGGTGGCCGTGACAGCGGCCCCGGCGACCGTGGCCCGCGCCGCGACCGCGACGGCCGTCCGGGCGGTGCCCGCGGCCAGGGCGCCCGTCCCCCGAAGGCCGGGGCGACCCGCCTGTTCGTCTCGGCGGGTCGTGCCTCCGGTGTGCGCCCGCAGGACATCGTGGGCGCGCTGGCGAACGAGTCCCGGCTGTCCGGCCGCGACATCGGCGCCATCCAGATCCACGAGCGTCACTCGCTGGTCGAGGTGCCCGAGCACGCCGCGGACGACGTGCTGCGCTCGCTGCGCGGTGCGACGACGCTGAAGGGCCGCAAGGCCAACGTGCGTCGGGATCGGGACAACGCCGGCGCCCACTAGGCCCGGGATGCACGAGAGGGGCCCCGCGCGATCCGCGCGGGGCCCCTCTCGTCGTCCGGGGGTCGGTCAGCGCACCTCGACCCGGTCGCCCTGGCGCAGCTTCCCGAAGAACACCGTGGCGTCCTGGTTGCGCATCTTGACGCATCCCGCGGACCCGGAGTCGCGGTCGCCCTGGTGGAAGGCGACACCACCCGGGGCGAAGAACACCGACCACGGCATCGGGGCGCCGTCGAACTCGGCGGAGTAGTGCTCGCGGTCCTTGTCGTAGACGGCGAAGTCACCGGTGGGGGTCTCCGTGCCGTGGCCCCCGGTGGCGACGTCGACGGGACCGTAGGTGATCGAGCCGCCGTTCATCAGCCACGCCTGCTGGGACCCGAGGTCCACGCAGGCCCTCGCCGACGCCGAGCACGGGGTGCCGGCGACCCCCGGGTCGGCATCGGCCGCGAGGGCGGTGCCCGCGGCACCCAGCCCGACGACCAGCCCGGCGGTCACGACGGCCAGGGCGCGTCGGCGGCGCGCCCGGCGAGTGCTACGGGGAGTGGGCTCGTTCGTGTGCGCCATGAGTGTTGCTCAGGTCCTCTCGGGTGAACGATGGTGCTGCCGGACGGTTCAACGATCACCCCCGGCGACGGATACGCCCGGACGGGTCATCGGTTGCGACGGGAAACAGGCCTGCCCCGGCGATCTGCGGGAGGATCGGCCCCGTCCCGACACCGGAGTCCGGCCGAGGAGCGCGTATGACCACCACCCCGTCCCGCAAGCCCCGCAGTCATCAGGTCACCGACGGCATCGGCGCCACCGCCGCGCGCAGCATGCTGCGCGCGGTCGGCATGCGTGACGACGACTTCGCCAAGCCCCAGATCGGCATCGCCTCGTCCTGGAACGAGATCACCCCGTGCAACCTGTCGTTGCAACGGCTCGCGACGGCGGCGAAGGAGGGCGTGCACACCGCGGGCGGCTACCCGCTGGAGTTCGGGACGATCTCGGTGTCCGACGCCATCTCGATGGGGCACCGGGGCATGCACTACTCCCTGGTCAGCCGCGAGATCATCGCCGACTCGGTGGAGACGGTCGTGGAGGCCGAGCGGCTCGACGGGACGGTGCTCCTGGCCGGCTGCGACAAGTCGCTGCCCGGGATGCTGATGGCCGCGGCCCGGCTCGACCTCGCCGGGGTGTTCGTCTACGCCGGGTCGATCATGCCGGGCCGGGTCGGCGACCGGGAGGTCAACATCGGCGACGCGTTCGAGGGCATCGGGGCCTGCGCGCGCGGGCTGATCACCCCCGACGAGCTGGACACCCTGGAACGGGCGATGTGCCCGGGGGAGGGCGCCTGCGGCGGCTTCTACACCGCCAACACGATGGCGGCGGCGGCCGAGGCGCTCGGGATGGCGCTGCCCGGGTCGGCCAGCCCGCCCGCGGTGGACCGGCGTCGCGACGGCGTGGCGCGTGCCTCCGGTGAGGCCGCGGTGGGCATGATCGCCCGTGGCCTGACGGCCCGGTCGGTGCTGACCCGGGAGGCCTTCGAGAACGCGATCGCTGTCGTGATGGCCTTCGGTGGGTCCACCAACGCGGTGCTGCACCTGCTCGCCATCGCCCGTGAGGCCGAGGTGCCGCTGACCCTCGACGACTTCAACACCGTCGGCGACCGGATCCCGCACCTGGCCGACGTCAAGCCGTTCGGGCGGCACCTCATGTACGCCGTCGACCAGGTCGGGGGCGTACCGGTGATGATGAGGGCACTGCTCGACGCGGGCCTGATCCACGGCGACGCCCGCACCGTCACCGGCCGCACGGTCGCGGAGAACCTCGCCGAGCTCGACCCGCCGGGCCTCGACGGCTCGGTCATCCACGACCTCGCCGACCCGATCCACCCCACCGGCGGCCTCACGATCCTGCGCGGCTCGCTCGCGCCCGACGGCGCCGTCGTCAAGTCCGCCGGGTTCGACGCCGCCACCTTCACCGGCACCGCCCGCGTCTTCGACGGCGAGCAGGGCGCGCTCGACGCCGTCGACGCCGGTGAGATCGGCCCCGGCACGATCGTCCTGATCCGCTACGAGGGCCCGCGCGGCGGGCCCGGGATGCGGGAGATGCTCGCCGTCACCGGGCGGATCAAGGGCGCGGGCCTCGGCAAGGACGTCCTGCTGGTCACCGATGGCCGCTTCTCCGGTGCGACGACCGGGCTGTGCGTCGGGCACGTCGCACCCGAGGCCGCCGACGGCGGACCGATCGCGCTCGTCCGCGACGGCGACACGATCACCCTGGACATGAAGGCCCGCACGATCGACATCGGCGTCGAGCCCGCCGAGCTGGAGCGGAGGCGCGCGGAGTGGACGTGCCCGGAGCCGACGAACCGGCGCGGGGTGCTGGGCAAGTACGCGAAGCTCGTGTCGTCCGCGGCCGACGGGGCTGTCTGCGGCTGACCCGCGTGGCCGGTGCGCCCGACGGACGGGCGTGCCGGCCGCGACGCACCCGACACCGCCCCGACACAGAGTCGCAACATCGGTCCCGCAGGCTGGTGGTGATGAGCACCGATCCCGGGACGACCGACGGCCTCTACCGGGTGCGGGTGCGGCTGCCCGACGAACCCGGTGCCCTGGCCGGGCTGACGGCGGCGCTGGCGCAGGTGCGCTGCAACATCCTCGCCCTGTCGGTGCACGGTCAGGACGCGCACTCCGTCGTCGACGAGCTGCTGGTGTCCGGGCCGTGCAGCGTCGGCGAGCTGTCGGTGGCGGTCTGCGGGGCGGCCCCCGGCGGTGGGGTCCTGGTCATGACCGCCGACCCGCACGACCTGGTCGACCCGCCCACCCGCGCACTGGACATCGTCGCCGCCGGCCGGAGCCCCGCCGACGGGATCGCCGCGCTGCTCGGCGCGTCGGGTGTCCGGACGCCGGGCCCGGACGAGCCGGGTGCGCGCGACGAGCACGACCTGGAGCTGACCGCGCCCGACGGCACCCGGCTTGTCGCCCGGCGGGCGGCGCCGTTCACCGTCACCGAGGTGGCCCGGGCCCAGGCGTTCCTGCGCGCGGTCGCGACGCGCCCGGAGTCCGACCCGCGCGGCTGGGCCGGGGCGTAGCGCACTCGGCGCACCGCAGGCGCCGGTCGGCGTAGCACGGAGGTCACGGCGCCGCCACCGCTGGCATCCTTCCGGCAGGACGATCGAGAACGGGCAGTACCCACACGGCCTCCGGCGGGCGTCCTCACCATCGCGAAACCGCCGCGACCCGTGGCGGCAACGATGGACGGTGATCGTTGCGTCATGGAGGCCGGTATGGGTGAGCTGTCGTCCCCGCGGGATCGGGACCGGGTGGGTGTGGTCGTGCCGTACGACTTCGCCCTCGACCGTGAGATGTGGCGGTGGGTCCCCGAGCCGGTCACCCTGAACGTGACCCGCACGCCGTTCGTCGCGACCCCGGCCGACGCCGCGCAGGCCCGGCTGATCTCCGACCCGGCCATGGTCCGGCAGGCCGCCCGCGACGTGCTGACACCGGGCCCCGCCGTGGTCGCGTACTCGTGCACCTCGGGCAGCTTCGTCGGTGGCGTGGCGGGGGAGGCCGCGCTGCGCGACGCGGTGCTGGCCGCGGGCGCGCCGGCGGCGGTCACGACGGCGGGGTCGCTGGTCGCGGCGTGCGCCGAGCTGGGGGTCACCCGGCTCGCCGTCGCCACCCCCTACGTCGACGACCTCACCGGGCTGCTCGCCGACTTCCTCGCCGGGTCCGGGGTCGACACCGTCGCCCGGCACGGCCTGGGCCTGCTCGGCCACATCTGGACGACGACCCCGGAGCAGGTCGCCGCGGCCGTGCGCGCCGCGGACCACCCCGACGCGCAGGCGGTCTTCGTGTCCTGCACCAACCTGCCCACCTACGACGCGATCGCCGTGCTGGAGCGCGAGCTCGGCAAGCCGGTGCTCACCGCGAACCAGGTGACGATGTGGGCCGCGCTGCGGGCGGCCGGGCACTCCGCCGTCGGCCCCGGGCAGACCCTCGTCGACAGCCCGTCCGTCCCGCCGTTGCTGCGGGTGGTGGACACCGCTGCCCCCGGCAGGACGGAACCCGGCCCGGCGGTCCTCGACCCGGCGGTCCTCGCCACCGCGGCCGAGCCGGGACCGGCGCCGCTGCTCAAGGTCCGCGTCGGGCTGCCCGACGAGTCCGGTGCGCTGGCCCGGCTGACCGCGGCCGTCGCCGAGGTCGGCGGCAACATCCTGTCGCTGTCGGTGCACGGCCGCGACGCGGGCACCGTCGTCGACGAGATGCTCGTCGGCGGCGGGGTGACCGCGGACCGGCTGTCGCGGGTGATCCGGCGACGGCTGCGCGGGTCCGGCCCGGACACCGTGCAGGTCACCCCGGCCGACCCGCACGAGCTGGTCGACGGACCCACCCGGGCGCTCGACCTCGTGGCCGCCGCCCGCGGCCGCGACGGGCTGTTCGACGGCCTCGCCGCGCTCCTGCACGCCGACGAGGTCGGCACCGGCCCGGTCGCGGCCGGGACGCACGTCCTGGAGCTCACCGCCCCGGCAGGCCCGCCGGTGCTGGCCGCCCGGGACTGGGCGCCGTTCACCGTCACCGAGCGGGCCCGCGGCGAGGCGTTCCTGCGCGCGGGCGCGGCGACCCCGCCGCCCCGGTCGACGGTGCTGCTGCCCGGCGGGGCCGAGCTCGCCGCGGAACCCGCGTCGGGGGAGGAGACCGCCGAGCTCGACGTGCTGCTGCGGACCTGCCTGGCCGGGGCACCGGCCGTGGACTGGACGGCCGCCGACCTCGCGGGGCTGCTGGCGCCCGTCGCCGGACCGGCGCTGCTGCTGCGCACCGCCGCCGGCGACCTGGTCGGGGTGGCCGCCCTGCTCGGCACCGACACCGGCGTGCCCGAGCCCGTCGTGGTGCTCCACCCGTGTCTGCGCGGGGCGGGCGTCGGCCGGTGGCTGCGCGGTCGGCTGGGCTCCGGGGTCGCCGCCTAACCTGCGGGGGTGCCCGACCACGCCCCGCACGACCACGCCCCGCACGACCACGGCCCGCACGACCCCGCCCTGGCCGACCGCGGTGGACCCCGCGCCGACCCCGGTGAGCCGGGCCCCGGCGGGCTCCCCGACGACTGGGAGGCCTGGCGCGCCCGGGTCGACCTCGACGACTACGACCGCAGGTGGGCGGCGATGGCCGCCGCCGGGGAGAACCCGCACGGCGAGGTCGACCTGGTCTGCGCGCTGCGCGGGGACGGCCCCGTCCTCGACGGCGGCTGCGGCACCGGCCGCGTCGCGATCGAGCTGGACCGGCGCGGCGTCGCGGTCGTCGGCGTCGACCCGGACCCGGACATGATCGCCGCGGCGCGGGCCAAGGCGCCTGCGCTGCGCTGGGTCACCACGGGCCTGGAGACCCTGGACCTGCCCGAGCGGTTCGGGCTGGTCGTGCTGGCGGGCAACGTGATCCCCTACGCCGAGGACCGCGCGGGGGTGGTCGCGGGCTGTGCCCGGCACCTGCGTCCGGGCGGCCTGCTGCTGGCGGGGTTCGCCGCACAGCCGGGCTGGCCCACCCCCGACGACCACGACGCCTGGTGCGCCTCCGCCGGGCTCGACCCGGTCGCGCGGTGGTCCACCTGGGACCGTGCGCCCTGGTCCGGCGGCGACTACGTGGTCGCCCTGCACCGCCGCGCCTGACCCGGGCGGCTCAGGGCCGGTCGGGCACCCGGCAGAGGACCTCGCCGTGCGGGATGACGATCCACCCGTCGGGGTGCGCCGCCCACTCCCGCCACGCCGCGGAGATCCCGTCCAGCTCGGACTCCCCGGCCAGCCCGCGCTCGACGGCCATCCGGCCGACGCCGGTGTGGATGCGGTCGGCCCACATCCCGCCCCAGGCGGCGCGGGCCTCCGGGGTCGCGTGGCACCAGACCGACGCCGACGGCGTCACCTCGGAGAATCCGGCCGCGTGCGCCCAGCCGAGCAGCCGTCGTCCGGCGTCGGGCTCGGCGTCGTTGCCGCGGGCGACGGCCCGGTACAGCTCCAGCCAGCGGTCCAGCCGCGGATCGTGCGGCCACCAGTGGAACCCGGCGTAGTCGGCGTCGCGGGCGGCGACCAGGCCGCCCGGTCGGGCGACCCGGCCCATCTCGCGCAGCACCGCGACCGGGTCGGACACGTGCTGGAGCACCTGGTGGGCGTGCACGACGTCCCAGGTGCCGTCCGGGTCGGACAGGGCGTAGCCGTCGTCGACGGCGAACTCCACCTCCAGGCCGCGGGCGGCGGCACCGGCGCGGGCCTGCTCCAGAGGTCCGGGCGCCACCTCGACGCCGCGGACCCGGCCGGGCGCGACCCGCTCGGCCAGGTCCGCGGTGATGCTGCCGGGGCCGCAGCCGACGTCGAGGAGGCTGGTGCCGGGCGTGAGCCGGTCCAGCAGGTAGGCGCACGAGTCCTCCGCGGTGCGGGCCGCGTGCGACCGGACGACGACGCCCGGATGGCCGTGGGTGTAGGTGTCGCGGGGCACGGGGTCAGCCTGGCACGGCGCTCAGCCGGGCACCCGGCGGATCCGGATCGGGCCCTTGGCCGTCGACGGGTCCACGACCCGGCCGGACTGCACGATCTCGACCCGCCCGGCGTCGACGAGCCGGCGCGCGGCCATCCGCGCGGGCTCCATGAGGTCGCGCCAGCCGTCGGGGTCGACGGCGCGGGCCGCCTCGGACGGGCAGATCGTCGCCCCGCCCCGACGCCGGTCGAGGAGCCCGGTGATCGCCGACTCCAGCTCGGTGTCGACCGGGCGGACCTTGCGCCTGCGGCAGCCCTGGGAGCAGTAGCGCACCTGCTCCCAGTCGTCGGCCCACTTCTTCCGCCACTCGATCCGCCGCCCGCAGACCACGCAGCTCTTCTCCTCCACGACCGCCATGGTCGTCCCGCACGCGGCGCTCCGCTCACCGAGAATTGTCAGGTGCCTTACTTTCAGGGCGTGGCGCGGGTGGGGAAGCGGGTACGGCAGTGGCTGGTCGTCGTGCACGTCGCGGTGTCGGTGGGGTGGATGGGCGCGGGCGCGGCGAACGTCGTGCTCGCCGCGTCGCGCTGGGTGCGGACCCGGCCACGGCGGCCGCCGGGTACCGGTTCGTCGACGTCGTCGACCGGTGGCCGGTCATCCCGCTGGCGTTCGCGGCGCTGGTCAGCGGGGTGGTCGTCGCGCTCGTGAGCCCGTGGGGCCTGACCCGGTACTGGTGGGTGCCGGCCAGCTGCCGCATTCCGTGGGCACCGGCGCGGCGCCGCGCCGGACGGGCCGCCGCGGCCCGGACCCCGGCCTGAGCAGCGCGCCCCCGGACCGTGGCACCGCCGGGCCGGGGGTCAGCTGCGGGCGAGCACGGCCGCGTCGAGCGCCTCGCGCATGGCGGCCTCCGGACCGGGACGCCCGGTCATGAGCTCGACCTGCGCGACCGCCTGCTGCAGCAGCATCTCCAGGCCGGACACGATCCGCGCCCCGGCCGCCGCCGCGCCGCCCGCGACCACGGTCGGCCACGGCGCGTAGACGGCGTCGAGCAGCACGGTCCCCGGCCGCCAGCGCGCACCGGCCAGTGCGTCGGCCGCCCCCGCCGGGAGGGTGGAGACGACCGCGTCGGCGCCCTCGAGCAGCCGCGCCGCGGCGGGCGGGTCGGTGAGCACCGCGTGCACCGTCACCTCGGTGCCGAGCCGCTCGGCCGTCCCGCGCAGCGCAGAGGTCCGCCCCGCGTCGCGGACCAGGACGTCGACGGCGTCGACCTCCATGTCGTGCAGCGCGGCGACGGCGGCCTGCGCGGTCCCGCCCGCCCCGAGCACCACGGCGCGCCCGCCCCCCGCGCCCGCGGCGCGCAGCGAGCGCGCGATGCCGGTGACGTCGGTGTTGTGCGCGGTCGCACCGGTGCCCTCGAACACCAGGGTGTTGCCGGCGCCGATCGCGGCCGCGCCGGGAGCGACGTGGTCGGCGACGTCGAGCAGCACCCGCTTGAGCGGCATCGTCAGCGACAGCCCCGCCCACTCCGGGCCGAGCCCGGCGACGAACCCGGCCAGGCCCGCCTCGTCGACCTCGTGCCGGTCGTAGTACCAGCCGGTCAGCCCGAGCGCGGTGTAGGCGGCGTTGTGCAGCGCGGGCGAGAGCGAGTGGGCGATCGGGGAACCGAGGACGGCGGCGCGGCGGACGGGGGACGTGCTCATCCGAGCAGTATCCCGTGGCGACTCAGACCGCCCGCGACGGCTCCCGCTGCGCGGCTCCCACGGTGCGCCGGGCCAGCGCCCAGCTCCACCAGCCGTGCACGACCAGCCCGGCGAACACGACGTAGACCGCGGCGGAGAACCACAGCCCCGAGGCCAGCTGCAGCGGCACGCCGACGGCGTCGACCAGCAGCCAGATCACCCAGAACTCGATGAACCGCAGGCCCTGGGCGAGGAACGCGACCGCGGTACCGACGAAGATCGCGGCGTCCGGCCAGGGCGCCCAGCTGGCGTCGAGCGCGTCGAGGACCAGCGCCATCACGACGGTGCCGCCGACGAGCAGCCCGACCAGTCCGAGCCGCTGCGCGGTGCTCGCCCGGCGCACCGCGAGGCCGTAGACCGGGTCGCGCCTGCGCAGCCACGCGACGAGCCCGAACACCGAGATGGCCAGCACGATGACCTGCCGGAACGCCAGCCCGCCCAGGTGCGCCGAGGCGTAGACGGTGAACAGCAGCACGCAGGCCGCCATCTGCACCGGCCAGGTCGCGAGGCTGCGCCGGCGCGCCAGGAACACCACGGCGATGGCGCCGATCTGCCCGACGAGCTCGGCCCACGACACGAACTGCCCGAACGCGGTCAGCCCGTGGTGCAGCAGGAGGTCCACGACGGTCCCCTTCCCGGACGCGGCGGGCGCGCCCTGTGTCGGCAGACAACGACGGGGCCGGCCCCGCCCATCCCCACCCGGTCCGGTGTGAGCGGACCCACACCGGCCTCGGACCGGGTGGACGCCGAGCCGGTCGCGGCGCACCCGGGTGACCGCACGGCCGTCGACCGGCACCAGGACGGCGTCGTGCGGGTCGACTCCGCACCGCACCGGGCTTCCGCGTCCGACCCCGTGGCGACGACGGTCCGCCACCGGGTGGGAGGCTGCACCGTGTGGGTGGTTCGGAGCGCACGGTCCTGGTCCTGGGTGGTCGCAGCGAGATCGGGCTGGAGGTCGCCGAACGGCTCGCCGCCGGGGACACCGACACGGTCGTGCTGGCCGCGCGCCGCCCCGGGGCGCTGACCGCGGAGGCCGCCCGGGTCCGGGCCGCGGGCGCCACGGTGGACACCGTCGCCTTCGACGCCGACGACCTCGCCGGCCACCGCCCGCTGCTCGACGACGTGACGGCGCGCCACGGCCGGATCGACGTAGCCGTCGTCGCGTTCGGGATCCTCGGCGACCAGGCCCGCGCCGAGACCGACGCCGCGCACGCCGCCGCGATCGTGCACACCGACTACCTCGCCCAGGTGCACCTGCTCACCGAGCTGGCCCAGGTGCTGCGCGCGCAGGGGAGCGGGACGCTGGTCGTCTACTCCTCGGTGGCGGGCGTGCGGGTGCGGCGCGCCAACTACGTCTACGGCAGTGCCAAGGCCGGGCTCGACGGGTTCGCCTCCGGCCTGGCCGACGCGCTGCACGGGACCGGGGTGCGGCTGGTGCTGATCCGCCCGGGGTTCGTCGTCGGCCGGATGACCGAGGGGATGAGCCCGGCGCCGCTGTCGTCGACGCCCGCGCAGGTCGCCGACGCGACGGTGCGTGCTGTCCGGCGCGGGCGGGGCAACGCCGACGTCTGGGTGCCCGGCACCCTGCGGCTGCTGTTCCTCGGGCTGCGGCTGCTGCCCCGTGCCGTCTGGCGTCGGATGCCCCGTTAGCGACACGGTCTACAGGCGAACGGTGTCCCGCGATCTGCGTGTGGCACTTCCCCTGGAGTGACCGGGCTCATATCGTCGCGTGCGCATCCTGTTGGACGACGACGTCTGAGGTGAACCACCGTGGGACACACCCGTGGAGCAATCGTTCGGAGCGCTCCGGGCAAGTACGAGGTCGTCGACCTCGAACTCGACGAGCCGCGCCCCGGCGAGATCGAGGTCAAGATGGTCGCGTCGGGGCTGTGCCACTCCGACGACCACATCGCCACCGGGGACATCCCGGTCGGCACCTACCCGTTCGCCGGTGGCCACGAGGGCTCCGGCATCGTCACCCGCGCCGGGGCCAACAAGAAGGGCCTCAAGGAGGGCGACCACGTCGTCTTCTCGTTCCTGCCCTCCTGCGGGCACTGCCGCTGGTGCGCCAGCGGCATGCAGAACCTCTGCGACCTCGGCGCGGGCCTGCTCGCCGGCACCCGCTGGGAGGAGCCCACCACCCGCCTGCGGCTCGCCGACGACGGCACCCCGGTCGGCCAGATGTGCGGCATCTCGACCTTCTGCGAGACCACCCTGGTCTCCGAGGACTCCTGCGTGAAGGTCCCCGACGACATCCCGCTCGAGGTCGCCTGCCTCGTCGGCTGCGGCGTCGGCACCGGCTGGGGCTCCGCGGTCAACGCCGGCGGCGTGCAACCGGGCCACACCACGATCGTCATGGGCATCGGCGGCATCGGGATCAACGCGGTCCAGGGTGCCTCGCACGCGGGCGCGGCGAACATCATCGCCGTCGACCCGGTCGCGCTGAAGCGCGAGAAGGCCCAGGAGCTCGGCGCCACGCACGCGGTGGAGACGATGGAGGAGGCCACCGAGATCGCGAAGCAGTTCACCAACGGTCAGGGCGCCGACCAGACCATCGTGACCGTCGGCGTCGTGAAGCCCGACCACGTCGGGCAGGCGATGGCCTCGATCCGCAAGGCGGGCACCGTCGTCGTCACCGCGCTCGGTGACATCAACTCCACCGAGCCGCTGCCGGTGTCGCTGGCCGACGTCACCCTGTTCCAGAAGCGCATCCAGGGCGCGATGTTCGGCATGTCCAACCCGAACTGGGACATCCTGCGCCAGCTGGAGCTCTACCGCGCCGGCGCGCTGAAGCTCGACGAGCTGGTCACCACCACCTACACGCTGGACCAGGTCGCGACGGCCTACGAGGACATGCACGCGGGCAAGAACATCCGGGGCATCATCCGCTACTGAGCACTGGCAGGCTCCGGGGCATGGTCTACGTACTCGACGGACACAACGACCTGCCCTGGGCGCTGCGCGAGCTCTCCGGCGGCGACCCGGCGCGCGAGCCGGACGTCGCCGCCGGGGACCCGCGGCTGCACACCGACCTCCCACGGCTGCGGGCCGGCGGGGTCGGCGCCCAGTTCTGGTCGGTCTACGTGCCCGGCGAGCTGGGCCACGACGAGGCGGTCACCGCGGTGCTCGACCAGGTGGACCGGGTGCGGCGGCTGCTCGCCGCCCACCCGGACGCCCTGGCGTTCGCCGACACCGCCGACGACGTCGACGCCGTCGTCGGCTCCGGGCGGGTCGCCTCCCTGATGGGGGCGGAGGGCGGGCACTGCATCGCCGACTCCCTCGCCGTGCTGCGGGTCCTGCGCGGGCTCGGGGTCCGCTACCTGACCCTGACCCACAACCTGAACAACAACTGGGCCGACTCGGCCACCGACACGCCCCGCCACGACGGGCTGTCGGAGTTCGGCCGAGGGGTCGTCGCCGAGATGAACCGGATCGGCATGATCGTCGATCTCTCGCACGTCGCACCGGCGACGATGCACCAGGCCCTCGCCGTCACCACCCGGCCGGTGCTGTTCACCCACTCCGGCGCCCGCGCCGTCACCGACCACCCGCGCAACGTCCCCGCCGACGTGCTGGAGGCCCTGCCCGGCAACGGCGGCGTGGTCATGGCGACGTTCGTGCCGCGCTTCGTCTCCGGCGCGGTCACCGACTGGGACACCCGCCTCGGCGAGGCGATGACCGCCGCCGGGCTCGACCACCGCGACCTCGCCGCCCGCGACCGGTTCGCCGCGACCTGGGACGGCCCGCCCGCGCCGCACGCGACGCTGGCCGACGTCGTCGCGCACGTCGAGCACCTGCGCGAGGCCGCGGGGATCGACCACGTCGGCATCGGCGGCGACTTCGACGGGACCTCCGCACTCCCCGACGAGCTCTCCGACGTCTCCACCTACCCGCGGCTGCTCGACGCGCTCGCCGACCGCGGATGGAGCGCGGAGGACCTGGCGAAGCTGGCCCACCGCAACGCGCTGCGGGTGCTGCGCGACGCCGACGCCTGAGCGCCCCGGCGCGAGGTCACGGCGTCCCGGTGGGGCGTGGGCCGGCCAGCGCCGTCGCCGCCGCCGCCGCGATCCGCAGCGAGCCGACCGCCGTCGGGTGGAACGGGTCGGCGGTGGCGAGCCCCATGATGTCCGGCGGCATCCGGTCCCGGTCCGGGTCGCACAGCGGGGCCAGTGCCGGCGCGGCGGTGCCGAACCCGAAGCGGGCGGCGCCGTCGGCCAGCACGTCGTTGAGCCGGCGGTTCCGCTCGGCGAGCAGGTCGAGCTTGGCCTGGTCCAGACCCGGGGTGCCGGCCGGGCCGCGCATGTCCGCGCAGGTCGGGTCGAACCGGGCCGGGAACGGGTCGTAGGACAGGGTGACCACCACCCGGGGGCGCCCCGGCAGCGTGTCGAGGTCGGTGAACAGGGCGCCGACGTCGCGGGCGAACCCGGCGAGGCGGGACTCGAACTCGCCGTCGGAGAGCCGGTCGTCGCAGGTGGCGAGGCCGTAGCAGTACAGCAGGAAGTCCGACCAGGCCAGGTCGTTCGGGCCGACGGCGACGACCACCCACTGCAGGTTCCGGACCTGCTTGAGCCGCCCGACCTGCGGGTCGACGGTGACGCCCTCGCGCAGCTGCGGCCCGCGCAGCCCGGTCGCGACGCCCGCTCCGGAGCAGGCCAGGTTCAGGACGTCCTCGTCGCGCAGCCGGGCCAGCTCGGCGGCGGTGGAGTCGGTGCTGCGCCCGCAGGCGCGGTCCTCGGAGGTGACGGTGCCGTCGTCCTGCCGCAGCGGCGGGCCGCCGATCCGGGCCGCGCGGGAGTCCCCGATCACCGCGCCCGCGACCCCGGTGACCGCGGGCCCGACCGGCGACGGGGTGACCGTCGCCGCCCCGACCAGGTCGGTCAGCGAGGTGACCCTCCCCAGACCGGTGAGGGTGCCGTGCAGCGCGGCGACCCCGGCGCCCGCCCACAGCAGCACCGACGCGGTCACCGCGACGACGGTCATCCGCCCGATCGGCCCGGCCAGGTCGTCCCAGTGCACCGGCCGGTACCGGCCGGTGCGGGTCCGGCGCAGCGCCAGCAGCAGCCGTGCGGTCGCCATCAGCCCGCTGCCCAGCAGCGCGACCAGCACCATGCCCGCGGCGCCCCACAGGTACCAGGTCACGAACCCCTCACCGAGGTCGCGGACCGCGTCGCCCGCGCCGTCGACCGTGTGCGGGCCCAGCACCGGGCCGTTGTCGGCGGGCCGCTTCAACGGCCCGATCGACAACCGCGGACGGATCGGACCCCACACCTGCACGGTCGTGAGGTCGAACTCGGCGTTGCCGAGCTGGGCGATCTGCGCGGGCCCCGACAGCGTCAGGGGCGGCACCCGGGCGCCCACGCCGACGTCCTGGCCGAACACCTCGACGTGGTTCTCCGGCGTCAGCAGGATCACCAGCGGGACGCCGACGACGGCGATCAGCCCGAGCAGCGCCAGTGTGGGCAGCGACCGGGCCTCGCGCAGCAGCGCGCGGGGCCACGACCGGGAGGTGGGACGGGCGGCCACCGTCAGTGTGCGGGGCGGGACACGAGGTGGAGGGGCACGGCCCCATGGTGGCCCGGGGGACGGGCCGGAGTCACGGACGTCGTGGGGTGGCGTCGGACTCCCCGGCGGAGGCTCCCGGTGGGTGGCACCCCGGCGCGCGGCCGCGCTGTGTCAGGCTCCCGGGCTCCCCGGCGTCCGGATCCCCCGCAGCCGCGGGGCGAGCCGCGCCGCCGTGACGGCGTCGGCACCCTCCCGTTCGACGTCGTCCGCGAGGGCGTCCGCGTGCCCGGCCAGCCCGTCGAGGTCCAGCCCGGCCGGGACGGTGATGCCGAGCACGCGCCACAGCCGGACGCCCTCCGCGCCGCGGCGCAGCAGCGCGACGGCGCCGCGGGCGTTGCCGCGCTGGGCGTGGGTCAGCCCGACCGCGAGCTGCGCCAGCGCCCGCCACAGGTCGCGGGTGTCGTCGCCCGCGTCCTTCCAGGCACCCTCGAGGATCTCGTGGGCGTTGAAGGGCAGGCCCGAGTCGAGCAGGCGCTGCGCCTCGGTGACGGCGTCGGCGGGGGAGAGCGCCAGGTCCTCGGGCACCCGCCCGACGCCGGGCGCGCCGTGCGGGAGCGGACGCCCGGCGGCGTCGCGGGGGCGGGCGTTGCGGGCACGGCCCCGGTCGTCGCGGTCGCGGGAACGGGTCATGGCTGCGAGGGTGCCAGCTCTCCGGTTAGCGTGCGTCATGATCACCGAACTGTTCGACGTCCGCGGCAGGGTGGCCGTGGTCACCGGCGGCACCAGCGGCATCGGCCGCATGATCGCGGGCGGTCTCGCCGAGGCCGGGGCGCGGGTCTACGTCTCCAGCCGCAAGGCCGACGCCTGCGCCGACACCGCCGCGGAGATCGGCGGCACCGACATCGCCGCGGACCTGTCGTCGGAGGACGAGTGCGTCCGGCTGGCCGCGGAGGTCGGGGAGCGGGAGGAGCGGGTGCACCTGCTCGTCAACAACGCGGGCGCGACCTGGGGTGCGCCGCTGGAGGAGTTCCCGGCGCACGCCTGGGACAAGGTGCTCGACCTCAACCTGAAGGCGCCGTTCTTCCTGACCCGGGCGTTCCTGCCGCTGCTGGAGGCCGCCGCGTCGGCCGAGGACCCGGCCCGGGTGATCAACATCGGCAGCATCGACGGGCTGCGTGTCCCCGAGCTGCCGAACTACAGCTACTCGGCCAGCAAGGCCGGGGTGCACCAGCTGACCCGGGTGCTGGCCCGCGACCTCGCCGGCCGCGGGATCACCGTGAACGCGATCGCGCCGGGGCCGTTCCCGTCGCGGATGATGCGCGCCACACTGGAGGCGGCGGGCGACGAGATCGCCGACTCCACCCCGCTCGGACGCCTGGGGAAGCCGTCGGACGTCGTCGGGGCGACGCTGTTCCTGGCCGGGGCCGCCGGGTCCTACGTGACCGGCGCGGTGCTGCCGGTCGACGGGGGGATCTGGACGACGCGCTGACCCGGCGCCGCACCCCGCCGCTCAGCCGGACTGCAACGGCCCGAGCTCGGTGGTGAACCGGTCGAGGAACCCCGGCCAGTCCGCCACCGGCCCGGTCGGGCGCACCACGAACTTGGTGAGGCCTCCGTCGGCGTGCCGGCGGACCAGCTCGGCGACGCCGTCCCAGCCGTCGCCGACGATGTCGCGCCAGTCCGCATCCGGGCGTTGGGCCCCGGCCAGCGCGCGGGCGGGGCCGGGGTCCGCGCCGGGCGGGGCGACCCACAGGTTGGTGCCGTAGTGGTCGTCGTCGATCGTGCGGCCGGCGTCGCGGGCGGCGGTCTCGATGATCCCGCGGGCCCGGGCGGTCTCGGCGGGGGTGAGGAAGCTGGCGAGCCAGCCGTCGGCGAGCCGCCCGGCGCGCCGGAGCCCGGCGTCGGCACGTCCGCCCAGCCACAGGTCGAGCGGGGCGGCCGGGCGGGGGAGGACGGCGGCGTCGTCGAGGGTGAAGAACTCGCCGTGGTGGGTCACGGAGTCCTCGGTGAGCAGCCGGCGCAGCACGACCAGCGACTCCTCGAACACCGCGCCGCGCCGGCCCGGGACGGGGTGCAGCTGCCGGTCGCAGGGCTGGGCGGCCTGCAGCCCGAACACCGGCAGGATCCGCCGGGGCGCGAGCACCGCCAGCGACGCGAGCTCCGAGGCGAGCAGCATCGGGTTGCGCCCGGGCAGCACCGTGACGCCGGTGCCGACCTTCAGGGTGCGGGTGCGCGCCGCGGTCCAGGTGCTGCCGACCATCGGGTCGACCACCGACTTCGACGCGATGTCGGCCAGCCACAGCGAGTCGACCGCGGAGGCGTCGAGGGCGTGGATCAGCTCCTCGAACTCGTCGGCGAAGGTGGGTAGGTGGCGGGCCCTGACGAGGCCGAGACCGATGCGGACCGTGCCGTGCGGGGAGTCGACCACTCACTCACCGTAGGTGATCGGTCACTCGTCCGGGAACGTTCAGTCCGACTCGAGCGGCCCCAGCTCGGCGACGAACTCGTCGAGGAACCGGGCCCAGTCCCGCGCCGGAGCGGCGGGGCGCACCACGAACTTGGTCAGCCCGCCCTCGACGTGGCGGCGGATCTGATCGGCGGCGCCGTCCCAGCCGCGGGCGACCAGCTGCTCCGGGTCGGCGTCGGGCCGCTGCTGGGCGGCCCGGTGCAGCGCGTGGTCGGCGGCGGCGCCGGACCCGTCGCCGGGCAGCACGACGGTGACGTTGGTGCCGTAGTGGTCGTCGTCGATCGCCCGGCCTGCGTCGCGGGCGGCGGCCTCGATGACGGTGCGGGCACGGGCGGACTCGTCGGGCGTGAGGAAGCTGCCCAGCCAGCCGTCGGCGAGCCGGCCGACCCGGCGCAGCCCGACCTCCGCGCGACCGCCCAGCCACAGGTCGAGCGGGCGGGCCGGGCGCGGCGCGACGGTCGCGTCGTCGAGGGTGAAGAACTCGCCGTGGTGGGTCACCGACTCCTCGGACAGCAGCCGTCGCAGCACCACGAGGGACTCCTCGAACACCGCGGCCCGGGTACCGGGGACGGGGAACAGCTGGCGTTCCGACGGCGTCGCCGCGCGGATGCCGAACGCGGGCAGGATCCGCTTCGGCGCCAGCACCGCCAGTGACGCGAGCTCGGCCGCGAGCAGCATCGGGTTGCGGCCGGGCAGGATCGTGACACCGGTGCCGACCTTCAGCGTCCGGGTCCGGGCGGCCGCCCAGGTGGTGCCGACCAGCGCGTCGACGCCAGGGGCGGAGACGAGGTCGGGCAACCACAGCGAGTCGATGCGCGCGCGTTCGAGGGCGTCGACGAACTCGTCGAACTCCGAGCCGGGGTCGGTGGCGCGCAGCCCCACCGAGCCGACGCCGATGCGGACCTTGCCGTGCGGGGACGTCACCACGTCGGTCGACGCTACCCCGCGTCGGGGCTCCGGCGCGGGTCGCGGCCGCTGTTGCCGAGCGCCCGGTGGAACGGCGGCGCATCGGCCGGGACCGGGACCACCGGCCCGAACAGACCCTCCCGTGACGCCTCCTGACCGGGCGCTGACATCGCGGTGGTGAACTCCAGGACGGCGGCGACGGCGTCGTCGTCGGGGGAGAACGGGCGGCCGGTGGCCACGGCGAGGTCCCAGCCGTGCAGGACCAGCTCGTCGAGGGCGATGACCCCGGCGACGTCGGCGGGCAGGTCCAGACCGCCCGCCGCGGTGAAGCCCTCCCAGGCGGCCGGCTCGCGCCACGCCTGCGCCAGCGCGGTGAGCCGGGCCGGGATCGCGGTGCGCCAGTCCGCGACGAGGTGCGCGGCGTCGGCGCTCGGCGCGGTACCCGTGGCCTCGGGGGACTTCTGCGCCGCGACCCGGAACGCCCACGCCAGACCGTGCACGTGGTCCAGCAGGGCGGCGACGGTCATGCCGTCGCAGGGGGTCGGGTCGTGGAGCTGGTCGTCGCGGACACCCGTGACGACGTCGGCGACGGCGCGGGCGGTCGGGGCGAGATCGAGCACGGTGGCCACCTCGGGTCGGGTCGGTGCCCCACGGTCGCGGGGCCCTGCCTGCTCCGACCGGCCGCGGCGCGCCGACTCATCGCCCCGTACGTCTTTCGACACCTGGTAGAAGGTGGTGCGGCGGATGCGGCAGAGTGGACTCCGACGTCCCGTCCGCCTGGAGGAAGCACCCGTCATGAACGACCCGTCCCTCGTCGCCAAGGCCTTCCGGGTCGTGGCGGTCGCCGAGGCGCTGTCCTGGACCGGCCTGCTGATCGGCATGTTCTTCAAGTGGATCCTGGCCACCACCGAGGTGGGGGTGCAGGTGATGGGCCCGATCCACGGGGCGCTGTTCGTCGCCTACGTGCTGGTCACGCTGTGGACCGCGCGGCTGTTCCGCTGGGACCTGCGCACCACCGTGATCGGCCTGCTCGCGAGCATCCCGCCGCTGACGACGATCTGGTTCGAGCGCCACGCCGGGGCCACCGGCCGCCTCGACCCGGCCCGCGGCCGGCCCGTCGCCGGCTGAGTCCTCCCGGATTCCCGTGCCGCTCTTGACGGCTGAGGTAAGCCTAGGCTAACTTCAGTGCGTCGCTTCGTGGTGGGAGCGGCGCGTCAGTTCGGGAAACACGGCCCGGCCGCATCGACCACAGCGGCCGGGCCGTCCCGCGTTCCGGGCGGGTGTCGTGCCCGGCTCAGCGGAACGCGCCGGGGGGCCGGCCGCGGCTCTCGATCGCCTCCCGGCTCTGCGGGGGAACCCGCTCCTACCCACGGCTTGACAGCGTAGGTAAGCCTTGGCTAAGTTTCACGTGTCGCTTCGTGGTGGGAGCGGCGCGTCAGTTCGGGACGAGGGCCCGGTCGCTCGACCACGGCGACCGGGCCCTCACACGTTCCCGGTTCCTCACGCGTCCGGGTGGGCCAGCGCCCGGTACACCGGCCGCAACGCGTCGGTCAGCCGCCCGCCGCCCGCCCGCAGCGACGGCTCGGGCACCTGGTCCAGCACCGCTCCCGGCTCGGTGTCCGGCGGCCGCGGGGGAGCGGCCCCCGCCGCGCCCTCCCAGAAGCGGTCCAGCAGGTCCGCCAGCGGGGCCGGCCCGGCCGGTGCGGACGGGTCGTCGCCGCTGTCACGCTCGGCCCGCAACCGCTCCAGCAGCGCGTCCCGGTCGCGTCCGCGCAGTGTGAGCAGGGTGAACGGGTCGGTGTCGCAGCGCTCGGCGAGCACGTAGAACACCGCGGCCAGGTGCTTGCACGGCACCGTGTGGTCGGGGCACGAGCAGTCCTGCGACAGGTCGGCGCCCGCGGCCGGGAACAACGACAGCTCCAGGCCGTCGAGCAGCTCCTCGATCTCCGGGGGCACGGTCCCCGACAGCAGGGCCGCGGTGTACCAGGCGTCGGCGGCCAGGGCCTGCTCCACGCGCCGCCACTGCGTCTTGTCCCAGACCCGCAGCCCGATCCGGACCCGGTACGGCTGCGGCCGGGTGCCCTGCACCAGCGCGACCACGGCGCCCGCGTCGACGTCGAGGGACACGATCTGCCCCGACCGGGCGTAGCTGCGGCCACGCGAGAGCCGCCCGCCGACGCCGAGCTGCTCCAGCACCGCCAGGAACCGCGCCGACCACCAGGTCCGGGCGACCGCGCCCGCCGCCGCGTGGATCCGGATACCGCCCTCGACGCGGCGCGGCGGCCCACCGGTGAAGTCCTCCTGCGCCCAGAACGGCCGGTCACTCATCGGCGTCCCCCGTCTCCTCGTCGAGGTCGGCCACCGCGTCCGAGCCGAGCGCGAACACCGCCCGCAGCTCGGAGGTCGACAGCGACGTCAGCCAGTCCTCCCCGCCGGTCACCACCATGTCCGACAGCGACCGCTTCGCCGTGACCAGATCCTCGATCCGCTCCTCGACCGTCCCCGGGCACACGAACCGGCGCACCTGCACCGCGCGCCGCTGCCCGATCCGGAACGCCCGGTCGGTGGCCTGGTCCTCCACCGCCGGGTTCCACCACCGGTCCAGGTGGATCACGTGGTTCGCCGCGGTGAGCGTGAGCCCGGTGCCGCCCGCGCGCAGCGAGAGCAGGAACAGCGACGGTCCCTCCCCGGACTGGAACCGGGCGACCATTTCGTCGCGCCGCTTCTTCGGGGTGCCGCCGTGCAGGTAGAGCACCTCGGTGTCGAACCGCGCCGACAGGTGCGGACGCAGCATCGCAGCGAACTCCGTGTACTGGGTGAACAGCAGCGCCCGGTCCCCGGCGGCGAGCACCGGCTCCAGGATCTCCTCCAGCCGGGCGACCTTGCCCGAGCGGTGCCGCCCGCCGCTGCGGTGGATCGGGGACCCGTCGTGCAACAGCTGCGCGGGGTGGTTGCAGACCTGCTTGAGCTTGCTCATCGCGGCCAGCACGTTGCCGCGGCGCTCGATGCCGTCGCTGCCCTCGATCTTCTCCATCATGTCGTCGACGACGGTCCGGTACAGCGACGCCTGCTCCCGGGTGAGCCGGTGGTCGGCCACGATCTCGATCTTCTCGGGAAGATCGTCGATCACCGTGGGGTCGGTCTTGACCCGCCGCAGCAGGTAGGGCCGGGTGATCCGGCGCAGGGTGCGGGCCGTCCCGGCGTCGCGGTGGCGCTCGATCGGCACCGCGAACCGCTGCCGGAACACCTCCGGCACCCCGAGGACGCCGGGGTTGAGGAAGTCCATCACCGACCACAGCTCCGCCAGCCGGTTCTCCATCGGGGTGCCGGTCAGCGCGACCCGGTGGCCGGCGTCGAACGACCGCATCGTGCGCGACGCCGCCGCGTGCGCGTTCTTGATCATCTGGGCCTCGTCGAGGACGAGGCGGTGGAACCGCCACGCCCGCAGGTCCTCGGCGTCGCGGGTCGCGGTCGCGTACGTGGTGACCACGAGGTCGGCCTCGCCCAGCCGGGCGTGCAGGGCCTTGCCACGCGGGCGGGCGGCCCCGTGGTGGGCGTGCACCCGCAGGCCGGGTGCGAACGTCGCGGCCTCCCGCTGCCAGGTGCCGACCATCGACATCGGGCACACGATCAGGGTCGGGGCGCCGGTCGGCCCGCCGGACCGGTCGTGGGCCTCCAGGGCCAGCAGCTGGACGGTCTTGCCCAGCCCCATGTCGTCGGCCAGGCACGCCCCCAGGCCCAGCGACGACAGGAACGCCAGCCACGCCACCCCGCGCTCCTGGTAGGGGCGCAGCGTCGCGGTGAACCCCGGCGGCGCCGGCACCGGCGTCAGCGTCCGCTCGGCGGTGCCCTCGAGCAGCGCCCCGAGGTGTCCGCGGGCGGACACGTCGGTCACCGGGAGCGGGGCGCCCGCGTCGCCACGGGCCGCGGCCAGCACCTCGCCGACGGTGGGTGGCCGGTCCCGGTGGCGGCGCAGGAAGTCCAGTCCCTGGGCCAGCGCCTGGGCGTCGACGGCGACCCAGCGCCCGCGCAGCCGGACCAGCGGCGCCTTCGCCGCCACCAGCGCGGCGATCTCGGACTCGCCCAGCTCCTCGTCGCCGACGGCGAGCGACCAGCGGAACTCCGCCAGCTCGTCACGGCCCAGCCCGCCGCGGGTGATCACCCCCGGCGCCGGGGCCGACGACGCCGACAGCCGCAGCCCCAGCGGGCGGCGCCCGTCCCACCCGCGCGGAAGCGCCACCCCGAACCCGGCCGACAGCAGCGCGGGCGCGTCCCGGGTGAGGAACCGGTGGGCTCCGGTGACGTCGAGCTCGAGCCCGGTCGGGCGGGCCCGGCGCAGTGCGGGCACCAGCCCGGGCAGCACCTGCGCGGCCCGCCCCAGCTCGGCCAGCAGCACGTCCTGCGCGCCGGACACCAGCGCGTCGGCCTCCCCGGCCCACACGCCGGCCGCGTCGAACACCAGGCTCGGGTCCTCGGTGGAGCGCAGCGCGAACTGGAGCTCCCACCGGGTGCCGTCGCCGGTCTGGTCGTCGAGGTCCGGGCCGGGGTCGGCCGGGTCGTGCAGTGTGGAGACCTCGGCGAGCCGGAACAGCGCGGTGGCGGCGCCGGGCTGCTCGCGGCCGACGTCGTCCCACACGGCCAGTGCCTCGCGCAGCACCCGCAGCCCGGCGCCGACCGCGGGCAGGTCCGCCGACGGACCGGTCAAGGCGTGCAGCAGCGCCGCCGGGGCGTCCGTGCGGGCGGGCAGCGGGACGGGGATCGCGGCGCTGCGCCCCAGCCGCTCGCGGACGGCGGCGTCGGTGAACCGGGCGAGCGCGGCGTCGACCAGGGTGTCCGGGTCCTGCCCGGCGACGTCGCCGGGGCGGCGCTGCTCGGCCCGCGCGACCGGGGGCAGCCGCCGGACGAGGTCGGCGCGGGCGACCGCGTCGAGACCCTGGACGACCGGGCGCCAGCGCGCCGCGGGGCGGCCGGACTCGGTGAGCAGGACCGGCAGCACCCGGCCGCGGGCCGCGAGTTCCTCGGCGAGCCGGGCGAGGTCGGCGAGGTGGGCGAACCCGGCGCCGTAGCGGACCTCGTCGGAGGGGTCGGTCAGCTCGGACGGGTCGACGACGACCGCGGGCACCGTCCACGGCGCCAGCGTCGGCGTGCCCCGGGCCCGGGTGCGTGGCCGGGACCGGACCAGGCCGGGGGAGTCCTGCGGGCCCGACGGGTGCGAGGGCAGCAGCACCGTCACCGACGCCGGCTTGCCCGGATGGATCGCGGCCAGCTCGTCCGACGGCACCGCGAACGGGTGCGGCCGCGCCGTGCGCAGCGACCGGCGGTCGGTGCGGGGGGTGCGCTCGCCGTCCTCCGCCCACAGCAGGACGCCCCGGGTGGGGGAGTGCAGGGCGTGGACGACGAACACACCCCCACGCTAGAGGCGACCCCCGACAGCGACCGCGTGCAGGAGCCCGGCCGCGGCCGCGCACGCCTCGTCGGTGATCACGTGCTCGTCGCCGTCGTCGATCCGCAGGTCGACCCGCGCGCCGCCGGCGACCAGCAGCGATGCGGTGTCGGAGACCCGGTGCGCGGGCACCCACGGGTCGCGCGAGATCGACCGCAGCACCGCCGGGGTCGGCGCCAGCGCCCCGGCCGGCGGCGCCGGGACCGGGTCCGGACCGACGAACCCGCCGGTGAACAGCACCAGCCCCGCGCACGGGCGCGGGTCGCGCACCAGCAGGTGGTGCGCGGCCAGGCAGGCGCCCTGGGAGAACCCCCACAGCACCACCCGGTCCCGGCCGACACCGGCGTCGGCGAGCCGGGCCAGCTCGTCGTCGACGATGGCCAGGGCGCGCAGCAGCGCGTCGCGGTTCTCGTCGAACGGCTCCAGGAACGGCTTCGGGTACCAGCTGCCGTCCGGCGCCGCCGGGGCGACGAACCGGGCGGGCACGTCCCCGAACCGGGCCGCGGTGGCCCGCATGTCGTCGGGGTCGCGGCCCCGCCCGTGCAGGGCGAGCACGACCAGCGGCGCGTCCGGATCCCCCCAGGTGGCCATCAGCCCTCGATCGGTTCCAGCTTGGCGAAGATCTCCTCGCGCCGGTGCTCGAACTGCTCGGGCAGCTGGAACCGGGTGCCGAGCTCCTGCGGGGACTCGTCGCAGGTCCAGCCGCCCTCGTCGTGGGTGACGGCCAGCTCGAACAGTGCCCCGCTCGGCGTCCGGACGTAGACGCTCTTGAAGTACTTGCGGTCCTTGAGCTCGGAGATGTCGGTGTAGCCGGCGCCCTCGATGTCGAACTTCACCGCGTCCTGGTTCGCCAGGTCCGACACGTTCCACGCGAAGTGGTGGTAGGTGCCCGCGCCGTAGCGCCAGGTGCCCTGGTCGTCGTGCCGGTTGACGGTGATCTCCAGGTGGTTGCCGACCTTCGCGTCGCCGATCCGCAGGCCGAACACGTCGCCGTCCTCGGCGGGGTCGCCCTGGGCGAAGAACGAGGTGTCGGCGAACTCGACCATCCGGTCCGGGGTGGTCATGTGCACGCCGACGCCGTGTATGCCGTGGATCGCGTGCTCGGCCGACACGCCGTTGCCCTCGTAGCCGCGGCGCGGGTCACCGGCGTTCGCGACGAACTGGTACTCGATGCCCGACGGGTGGGCGAACGCGAGCCGCCGCTGGTCGAACCGCTCGACGTCGCTGACCTCGACGTCGTGGGCGCGCAGCCGCTGCGCCCAGAAGTCCAGCGAGCCCTCCGGCACCGACAGCAGGACCTCGCGGGCCTGGTTGGTGCCGCGGGTGCCGAACTGGCCCGCCTGCGCCCACGGGAACGTGGTGACCACGCTGGACGGGTCGCCGTCGGCGTTGGAGTAGTAGAGGTGGTAGATCGGCAGGGAGCCGTCGAACAGGACGGTGCGCTTGATGAAGCGCATGCCGAGGATCTTCGTGTGGAAGTCGACGTCCTCCTGGGCGCCGGCGACGGACAGGGTCACATGATGGGAGCCTTCGACATGAGCCACGTGCGCAGACGCTAGGAACGCGGCGGCCGCGGCACATCGCCGACGGGCGCAGACCGCTGTCGTCCGCGTGCACGCCCGCACCGGCCCGGTGGGCGGCTGCTGCGTGACTAGGCTGGGTGCGGCCACCAGCACGACCAGGAGCCGCCGATGACGACCGTCGCCGACCGTCCCACCGACTCCGGACCCGGTCCCGGACCCGACGGCTCCGGACCCGTCGGCGTCTCCTTCACCACCGTCACCGGCGACCTGCCCGCCCCCGGTGGCGACCGCCTGGTCCTGGTCGTGGCGCTCGCGGGCAGCGCGCTGCTCGGCGACGGTCAGCCGCTGGTTCCCGGGCGATGGGCGCTGCTGGACCCGGCCCGCCCGGGCACCCCCACCACGGACGCCGCGTTCCGCGCGCTGTGCGTGTCGTTCCCCCGCGACCGCGTCGAACCCCGCGGCGAGCCGCTCACCGGGGTGGCGGGCACCGCGTTCGACGCGGGCCCCGGCCTGGCCGGCTACGTGTGCGACACCCTGCGCCATCTCGACGCGCACCGGCTCGCGATGGGCCCGCACGCCGCCGTCGCGGTGCGCCACGCCGTGGACCTGGTCGGGGTACTGCTGCGGAGCACGGCCGGTGCCGAGCCCGCCTCGCACTGCGACCTCCTGGACCGGATCAAGGCCTACGTCGAGGCGCACCTCGGCGACCCGGACCTCGCTCCCGCCGGGATCGCCGCCGCGCACTTCGTGTCCGCGCGCCACCTGCACAACCTGTTCGCCGGGACCGGGACGAGCGCCGCGGCCTGGATCCGCGCGCGGCGGGTCGAGATGTGCCGGCGCGACCTGGCCGACGCAGGCCTGGCCGACGTGCCCGCCGCGGCCATCGGGTCGCGGTGGGGGTTTCGCGGGCCCTCGCACTTCGGGCAGGTGTTCAAACGCGCGACGGGCCTGACCCCGGCGGCCTACCGGGAGGCCAGCAGCTCGTCGAGCCGCTCGTAGCCCTCGTTCACCCCGACGTCCATCCCCGAGGCGAGCATCGCGTCGCGGGCGGCGAACGAGTCGTACAGCGACTGCGCGACCAACCGGGTCCGCCCGCCGGGCAGCGGGGCCAGGGTCATCGTCTCCAGGCAGACGCTGTCGCGGAAGCCCTCGAAGGCGAAGGTCTGCACGATCCGCTCCGGGGCGCGGACCTCGTGGAACGAGCCGAAGAAGCGGTACTCGCCCCCCTCGTCCGCGTGGGTGTAGCGGTAGCCGCCGCCGGTCTCGGCGTCCCAGCGGTGCACCGTCATCGTCAGCCCGCGCGGGCCCAGCCAGCGCACGACCTCGTCCTCGTCGACATGGGCGTCGAAGACCCGCTCCGGCGGGGCGTCGAACTCCCGGGTGATGCGGATCGCGGGCAGGTCGTCCACGGTCTCGATGGCGGTGCCGCGGGTGTCGGTGGTGCTCATGCCGTCTCCTCGTGCTCGGTGGGTGCGGACTCGTCGGCGAGCAGGTCGTCGAGGCGCGCGTAGCGCTCCTCCACCTGTCGCCGGTACCGCTCGATCCAGGCCGTCATCAGGTCGAGGACCTCCGCCTCGAGGTGCACCGGACGACGCTGGGCCTGCCGGCTGCGCCGGACCAGCCCCGCGTCCTCCAGTACCCGGATGTGCTTGGAGACGGCCTGCACGGAGACGTCGTAGGGCTCGGCCAGCTCGTTCACGGTCGCGTCGGCCGTCGCCAGCCGGGCCACCATGTCGCGCCGGGTCGGGTCCGCCAGTGCGGCGAAGACCCGGTTCAGCCGGTCCTCCACGTCTCCTCCTCGTTCAACCTCTCGGTTGAATACACCGTAGCGCCGGGAGGGCTCGTGTTCAACCCATCAGTTGAACGAGCCGGGGAGGGAGCCGTGCGGCACGTAGTCCGACGGCACCACGCCGAGACGGCCGCGCTGGTAGTCCTCGAACGCCCGCTGCACCTCCTCGCGGGTGTTCATCACGAACGGGCCCGCCCACGCGACGGGCTCGCGGATCGGCTGCCCGCCGAGCACCACGACGTCCAGCGACGGGTGACGGGACTCCTGTCCCGTGCCGCCCTCGACGGTGATCAGGTCCCCGGGCCCGAACACGGCGAGCTGGCCGGTGCGGACCGGGCGCCGGTCCGCGCCGACGGTGCCGGACCCGCTCAGTACGTAGACCAGCGCGTTGTACGGCCGCGGCCAGGGCAGCCGCAGCTGTGCGCCGGGGGAGACGGTGGCGTGCACCATCGCCATCGGGGTGTGGGTCGAGCCCGGTCCGGACGCGCCCGCCACGTCGCCGGCGATGACCCGCAGCAGCGCGCCGCCGTCGGGCGTGGTGACCAGCGCGGACTCGCCGCCCCGCAGGTCCTGGTACTTCGGCGGCAGCCACTTGTCCGCGCGCGGCAGGTTCACCCACAGCTGCAGTCCGTGGAACAGCCCGCCGCTGCGCACCAGCGACTCCGGTGGGCGTTCGATGTGCAGCAGGCCCGAGCCCGCGGTCATCCACTGGGTGTCACCGTCGGTGATGGTCCCGCCGCCGCCGTGGCTGTCACCGTGCTCGAAGGTCCCGTCGATGATGTAGGTGACGGTCTCGAAACCGCGGTGCGGGTGCCACGAGGTGCCCTTCGGCTCGCCCGGGGCGTACTCGACCTCGCCCATCTGGTCCATGTGCAGGAACGGGTCGAGGTCGCGCAGGTCCACCCCCTGGAAGGCGCGGCGGACCGGGAAGCCCTCGCCCTCGTACCCGCGCGGAGCGGTGGTGACGCTGCGGACGCCCCGGTCCAGGTCGGTCGGGCCGGGGACGGGCACACGGGGCAGGGCGCTGACGTCGGCGACGGAGACGGCGGGCATCGGGACCTCCACGGTCGGTGGTTGTTGCACGGTCAACGACCGCGCTGGCGTCCGGATTCCCGGGGGGCCAGACTGATCGCCATGACGGAGCTGTCGACGGTGCTGTCGGACATGTCCTTCCTCGAGGGCCCACGCTGGCACGACGGGAGGATCTGGGTCAGCGACTTCTACACCCACCGGGTGCTCTCGGCCCGCGCCGACGGGTCGGACCTGCGCACCGAGGCCGAGGTGCCCCGGCAGCCCTCCGGTCTGGGCTGGCTGCCCGACGGCAGGCTGCTGATCGTGTCCATGCGCGACCGGCGGATCCTGCGCCGCGAGACCGACGGCACCCTCGCCACCCACGCCGACCTGTCCGGCCACGCCGAGCACGTCCTGAACGACATGGTCGTCGACGGCGGCGGCGGCCTCTGGGTGGGCAGCTTCGGCTTCGACCTGATGAACGGCGCCCCGCGCGCCGCCGCGCCGCTGCTGCGCGTCGCGCCGGACGGGAGCGTGTCGGTCGCGAGCGAGCCGCTGCACTTCGCGAACGGACCCGCGCTGTCCGGTGGGGACCTCGTCGTCGCCGAGACCTTCGGCAACCGGATGTCCGCCTTCGCGGTCGGCGACGACGGCACGCTCGGCCCGCGCCGGGACTGGGCGCTGTTCGGTCCGCCGTCGGCCGCCGAGGACCCGTTCGACGCCATCGCCGAGCTCACCGTCGCCCCGGACGGCATCTCCGCCCCCGACGCGGAGGGTGCGATCTGGGTCGCCGACGCCATCGGCAACCGGGCGATCCGGGTCCGCCCCGGCGGGATGGTCGACGGAGAGGTCTCCACCGGCCAGGTCGGCACCTACGCCTGCGCACTCGGCGGCGACGACGGCCACACCCTGTTCCTCTGCACCGCCCCCGGGTTCGCCGAGCACGAGCGCCGTGACACCCGCCTGGCGCGGCTGCTCGCCGTCCGGGTGGACGTCCCGGCGGCCTGAGACCTGTGCCCTCCCTCGACGAGACCGCTGCCCGCGCGCTGCTGACCGGCGCGCGGGTGGCGCGGCTCGCGACGATCCGCGCCACCGACGGCACCCCGCGCCTGGTGCCGGTCACCTTCGCGCTCGTCGACGGGCTGGTGGTGTCCGCCGTCGACGACGTCAAGCCCAAGCGGCACCGCCGGCTCGCGCGGCTGCGCGACGTCGAGGCCGACCCACGCGTCGCGTTGCTCGCCGACCACTACGACGACGACTGGTCACAGCTGTGGTGGGTGCGCCTGGACGCCACCGCGACGATCCACGACGACGGCGACCTGCACTCCCGCGCCGTCGCGGCCCTGGCCGCCCGGTACGCCCCCTACGCCGCCCGGCCACCCGAGGGCCCGGTGCTGGCCCTGACCCCCGTCCGCTGGACCGCCTGGACCGCCACCCCCAGCCCGTGAGCACAGGCTCGCGCGCGGAACCGCTCCCCGCGCGCAGCACGTCGCGCGCGCACCGCGGTCCCGCGCGCGGACGCGTGATCATGGGTCGGGCCGGTCAGGGGAGGGTGCGCAGGAACGCCGTCACCGCCGACAGCGTCTGCTCGGGCAGCTCCAGGTGGGGCTCGTGCCCGCAGGACAGCTCGGTGAGGGTCACCGGTCCCGACGCCCGTTCGGCGACCGCGTGGACGTGCACGGCGCTGCCGTAGGGGTCGTCGTCGCCCTGGACGGCGAGAACCGGCGCGGTGATCCCGGGCAGGGTGTCGCGGACGTCCCAGTCGGTGAACTCCTCGGCCAGCCACATGTCGTTCCACCCGCGGAACGCGGCGTCCGGGTCGTCGTGGTGGCGGGCCATCCGGGTGCGGAGGTCGCCGTCGTCGAACGCGGTGCGCGCCGCCCGGATCGCGGTGAGGGCGAACGGCTCGGTCAGCACGTGCGGGGCGAGCACGACGGCCCCGCTCACCGGCATCGCCGCGGCCGCGAGCAGCGCGATCGTGGCGCCGTCGGAGTGCCCGACGAGGACGGGTGCGTCCAGGCCGAGCGCGGCGCACAGGGCCGGGACGGTCGTCGTCGCCTCGGTCGCCATGAAGGCCGTCGTCCGCGGGCTGCGGGGCCGGTCGGAGCGGCCGTGCCCGAGCCGGGAGTACGCGACGGCCCGGCGCCCGGACGCGGCCGCGACCCGCTCGGGGAACCCACGCCACAGACCGACCGACCCGAGCCCCTCGTGCAGGAACAGCAGCGGCGCACGGTCGTCGCCGGGGTCACCGGTGTCGGAGTACTCGTGGCGCAGGCCGTCCAGTTCGAGCAGAGACGTCGCAGGCACATCACGATCGTAGTGCTCGCTGTTGCGCCGTCCGGAACGGTCGTGAAGGCTCGTTCGCGTGATTCCCGACCTCCGGCTGACGTCGCGTCTGGACGTCGACCTGTGCTGGATGTGGTCGTCCGCCTGTCGTTGACGCCTGCCCGCGTGTCCTGAAGCCGACCGGGACGCGGAGAGCCGACGACCCCCGAGAGGACGTGCCCCCGTGGCCGATCCGCCCGTTGCCGTACCCCGGACCAGGACGGTCCGCCTGGTCACCGCCCTGCTCGCGGTGCTGCTGGCCGCATCCGGCTGCGCGGCCGCCGGTGCCGACGGCCCGACCGTCCGGCTCGCCCAGTTCCCGTGGAGCGCGGCGAAGCTGACCAACGCGATCCTCGGTGAGGTCGTCGCGGCCCACCCGGAGCTCGGCGTCGGCCGGCTCAAGACCATCCAGGTCGGACCCGCGACCGCCTGGGCCGGCGCCCAGCGCGGCGACGTCGACGCCCTCACCGAGGTCGCGATGCCCAACCAGTCCGAGCTGGCCGCGAAGGCGGCGGAACGGATCGAGCTGGTCCACCCGACCTACGAAGGCGCCGAGCAGGGCTGGTATGTCCCCAGCTACGCGGTCGAGCCGGGACAGCCGCTCGCCGGGCTGACCAGCGTCACCCAGCTGAACGACTACGCCGACGCCCTCGGCAACCGGCTCGTCGACTCCGACCCCAGCTTCCTCACCACCGAGTACAACGCGAAGCGCCTCGCCGGGTACCGGCTGGACCTGGAGCAGGTGACCTCCAGCGAGGCCGCGCAGATCGCCGAGCTGCGCCGCGCCTACGAGCGCCGCCAGCCGATCCTGGTCTACCTGTACCGGCCGCACTACATCTTCGAGGAGCTCGCGCTGACCAAGCTGACCGAGCCGACCCCGGCCCGCGACGACTGCTACACCACCGGCGACGGCGCCTGCGCCATGCCGGCGTACTCGGCCTGGACGGCGGCGAGCCCCGAGCTGGCCCGCACCAGCCCCGGCTTCGCGGCGATGCTGCGCCGCTTCGAGCTGCCGCTGCCCGATGTCGAGCAGATGCTCCAGCGGGTCGACGTGGACAACCAGGACGTGGAGGTGGTGGCCCGCGAGTACGTGGCCGCGCACCCGGACCGCGTCCGCCAGTGGGTGGGAGCCGGAGCATGATCGAGGTACGGAACCTGACGAAGGTCTTCGGCGACGGCAAGGCCGCCGACGAGGCCGTGCGGCTGGCCGGCGAGGGACTCGGCCGGCCGGAGATCCAGCGCCGCACCGGGGCCACCCTGGCCGTGCACGACGTGTCCTTCGACATCGGCGACGGCGAGCTGTTCGTGATCATGGGCCTGTCCGGCTCCGGCAAGTCGACGCTGGTCCGGCTGCTGAACCGGCTCATCGAGCCGACCTCGGGCAGCATCGCCGTCGACGGCCGCGAGCTCGGCTCGCTCGGCGCCGCCGACCTGCGCACGCTGCGCAACGAGCGGATCGCGATGGTGTTCCAGCACTTCGCGCTGCTGCCGCACCGCACCGTGCGGCAGAACGCCGAGTACGGGCTGCAGATCCGCGGCGTCGACGCCGGCACCCGTCGCGAGAAGGCCGGGTGGGCGCTCGAGCAGGTCGGCCTCGGCGACCGTGCCGACGCGCTGCCCGGCCAGCTCTCGGGCGGCATGCAGCAGCGCGTCGGGCTGGCGCGGGCGCTGGCCAGCGACACCGATGTGCTGCTGATGGACGAGCCCTACTCCGCGCTCGACCCGCTGATCCGCCGCGACATGCAGCAGCTGCTCGTCCGTCTGCAGCGGGACCTCAAGAAGACCATCGTGTTCATCACCCACGACCTCAACGAGGCCATGCTGCTCGGTGACCGCATCCTGCTGCTCAAGGACGGCCGGCTGGTCCAGGTCGGCACCGGGCCGCAGATCCTGGAGTCCCCGGCCGACGACTACGTCGCCGAGTTCGTCTCCGACGTCGACCGCAGCCGGGTGCTCACCGCCGCCGACGTGATCCGCGAGGCCCGCATCACCGTCACCCTCGACGAGCGCCCCGCCGACGTGCTCGTGCGGCTGGGCAGGGCCGAGGCGACCGGCGCCTACGTCGTCGACGACGGCCACCGCATCCTCGGTGTCGTCCGCGACGACTGGCTCGGCCACGCCGCGGGGCGGGGCGCCACCGGCATCGACCGGTCCGCCCTGGTCGAGGAGTACCGCACCACCGAACCGGGCCGGCCCCTGATCGACCTGCTGCACCAGGTCGGGCGCAACCCGGTCCCGCTCGCGGTGGTCGACGACGGCCGCCTCACCGGCGTCGTCCCGCGCGGTGCCGTGCTCGCCGCCCTGTCGACCCACGACGAGGCCACCGCCGACGGGAGGAACGCCTGATGCCCAGGTTCGAGTTCGGGAGCTACGTCGAGGCGTTCATCCTCTGGCTGCTGCAGAACGCCGGGGTCGTGTTCGACGCCGTCGGGGTCGCGATCACCGCGGTCGTCGAGGCGGTGACCTCGATCTTCACCGCCCCGGTGTGGTGGGTCTGGCTGCTGCTGCTCGTGGCGCTCGCGCTGCTCGTGCGCGGGGTCGGGTTCGCGGTGTTCACCCTGGTCGGCTTCTCCCTCGTGTCCTCGTTCGACCTGTGGACCGAGACGATGGAGACCTTCGGCCTGGTGCTCGTCGCGGCGCTGATCGCGGTGGCGATCGGTGTGCCGCTGGGCATCTGGGCCGCCCGCAGCCGCGCGGCGAGCCGGACGCTGCGCCCGGTCCTCGACCTGGCACAGACGGTCCCGGCGTTCGTCTACCTGATCCCGGTGGTGCTGCTGTTCGGCATCGGCGTGGTGCCGGGCGTCGTCGCGACGATCGTGTTCTCGATCGCGCCCGCGGTCCGGCTCACCGAGCTGGGCATCCGGGGCGTCGACGGCGAGGTCGTCGAGGCCGCGCACGCCTTCGGGGCCCACCCCCGCCAGATCCTGCGCGAGGTGCAGCTGCCGATGGCGCTGCCGTCGATCATGGCCGGCGTCAACCAGGTGATCATGCTGGCGCTGTCCATGGTGGTCGTCGCGGGCCTCGCCGGTGCCGACGGGCTGGGCACGACGGTGGTCAGCGCGGTCACCCAGCTCGACATCGCGACCGGCGTCGAGGGCGGGCTCGCCGTCGTCATCGTGGCGATCTTCCTCGACCGGTTCACCTCGGCACTGGCCGAGCGCCCCGAAGGGAGCCTGCTCGCGAAGCTGCGCGCCCGTCGCCCGCAGAAGGCCGCGGCGCCGGCCGCGGAGCGCACGTCCCCGGCTCCGGCCGGTTCGGCGGTCACCGGCGCGAACGCCTGAGCGACGTCCGCCCGGCATCGGCGCCGGTCGGCCCTGTGAGGTGCCGTGCGAGCGTCCGGCGTCCGCACCGCATCCCCGCGGTCCGGCCGGCTCCGCGGTGTACCCGGACGCCCGGCCGGACGTCGCCTCGGCTCGACCGGCGCCGGAAGATCACCGGTTGTGGAGCGATCCGTTCACGACGCGGGCCTCATCCTCCACAACCGGTGATCATGGTCGGGTGGCGCGAGGCGGGGACCGGCGTGGTGGCCGGACCGTCTGCGGCACGGCCGGTCACGGTGTCGGTGGCCCGGCACCTGCGGGTCGGTCGGCGTCGGGCTCGCGGACGGGCAGACCCCGGACGAGGACGTCCAGGACGACCGCGAAGCGCGGTGTCCGCGTGCCGGGGTGCTGGGCGTTCCCGCCGCCGGCCGGCCGGCCGTGCACGTGACGAAGATCTGCCGGCCCTGCCCGGCCGTCGCGTCGCCGGCGCCGTCGCGGACGAGCGCCGTGACCCGAGCCAGGCCGACGCCGACCACGCCCGGCTGCTGACCTCGCTGCTCCGATCCGTCCGCGGGTCGGGCGCCGCGCCCTGGGTCAGCTGTCGAGCCGGCCGGCCGGCCGGCCGGGCCGGGGCCACGCACCGCCACGCGTCGGTCACGATCTCGGTGATCTCGTCGCGGTCGGCGGCGGCGTCGCCGGTGCCGTCGAGCACCACCCCGAGCCAACCGCGGTGCCCGACGTAGGCGGGCCGGAAGAACCGGGCCGGGTCCTCGGCGACCAGCTCGGCTTGCACGCCCGGCGCCGCGGCGCACCAGAACGCCAGGTGCGGGTGGCCGTGGTGGTTCCCGGCGTAGGAGACGAACATCCTCCGCACGAACCACGACGGCGACCCGTGGCTCTGCTTCTCGGTCACCTCGGGCAGGGACAGGCAGATCTCCCGCAGCCACGGCAGCGGGTCGGCGGGGTCCGGGTGGCGTGCGGTCACGGGCGCCCCGCGGACGGCCGGTAGGTTCCCACGCTCCACGTGTTGCCCTCCGGGTCGGCGACGGCGCACTCGCGCGAACCGTAGTCCTGGTCGACCGGCGCCATGGTGATCTCCGCGCCCGCGGCGGCCGCGCGGGCGTGCACCGCGTCCGGGTCGTCGCAGGTCAGGTAGACCACGGTCCGACCGGTGTCGAAGCGGTCGCCCCCGGCGCGGCGCGGTCCGATCAGCACGACGCCGGTGTCGGCGCCGTCGTCCCAGGCGAGCTCGGCGTGGGCGACCTCGCCGTCGTCGCCGGTGTGGACGGCGACCTCCCGGAAGCCGAGCGCCGTGGTGAGGAATGCGATGGCGGCGCGGGGGTCGTCGTAGCGGAGGGTCGGGTGGATGCTCATGACGAACCATCCTGACCGGGACGCGGCGGTGCGTCGTGAAGGAATGGGAACTGTTCGGCGCGGAATGCGGCGGGTGAGATCCCCGCGAGCGCCCGGAACTCGCGGGAGAGGTGGGGCTGGTCGGCGTAGCCGCACTCGGCGGCGACGAGCGCGAGCGGGTCCCGCCCGCCCCCGACCAGCTCCGCGGCGCGCGCGAAGCGCAGCACCCGGCGGACGGTGCCGGGGGCGAGACCGACCTGGGTCCGGAACCGGGACTGCAGGTGGCGGCGGCTCCAGCCGGTCTCGGCGGCCAGCTCCGCGACGCCGACCCGGCCCGCGGTCGCGCTGAGCCGGTCCCAGGCGTAGCGCACCTCGGGTGCGGGGAGGCGTGCCCGGTCGTCCAGGAGCCGGTCCGCGAGCAGTCCGCTGACCAGGTCGAATCGGCCGTCCCAGGTGGGCTCGGCGGCCAGGCGGGCGGGCAGCGCGGCGAGCACGGGGTCGTCGAGCTCGTCGAGGCGGGGCACCGTGCCGCCGGGCAGCGCCCGCCCGCCGAGGAGGGTGTAGGTCGCCGCCGGGGTCAGGTCCACCTGCACCCCGGCCTGCGGGCCGGTGAACTCGGTCAGCACCCAGGTGTCGCTCAGGCCGCCGACGAACGCGGCCGCCGCCGCGGTCCCGACGGCCGGCCCGGACAGCGTCAGCGGGTGCAGCCCCAGGATCAGCGCGGTCCCGGCGGACGGCGGCTGGCGGCGACGCAGGGGAGCGGCGGCGTGCTCGCGGTAGCCGAGGTAGCGCAGCACGTGCGCGCGCAGTGCGGCGGGCGGACGCCCCGGCACGTACTCGGCGGACATGGACGAGGTTGTACCCCCACTCCTCACCCGGCGGCCAGCGCGACCGCGAGGCCGAGCATCACCGTGGCGACCACGCCGTCGAGCACCCGCCACCCCGTCGGCCGGGCGAACAGCCCGGCGAGCCGCGCCGCGCCGAAGCCGAGCCCGGAGAACCAGGTCAGGCTGGCCACGACCACCCCGGCGCCGAACGCCCACCGGCCGTCGTCGCCGTGCGCAGCGGCCAGCGACCCGAGCACCAGCAGGTCCAGCATCATGTGCGGGTTCAGGAAGGTCAGTGCGGCGGCGCTCCCCAGGACGGGAACGAGCGGCCGCGCCGCGCCGCGGACGTCGGTGTCGAGACCGGCGGGACGCAGGGCGCGCCGCAGCGCCAGCAGGCCGTAGCCGGTCAGCCACGCGACGCCGCCCCAGCGCACCACCTCGACCAGGCCCGGCACCCGGTCGACGACCAGCCCGACGCCCGCGACCGCCGCGGTCACCAGCACCAGGTCGGCCAGCACGCAGAACACCACCACCGCCGGGACGTGCTCATGTCGCAGCCCCTGCCGCAGCACGAACGCGTTCTGTGCCCCGATCGCCGCGATCAGCGACAGTCCCGTCCCGAATCCCGCCAGCACACTCACGTCACCGACGCTAGGCCGACCGCGCCAGGAAGACGTCAGCAACTGAAAGAACGTCATGAACTGTAGAATCGCTTCATGTACGACCGGGAGCGGCTCGCCACCCTGAGCGCCGTGGTGGAGGAGGGTGGGTTCGACGCCGCCGCCGCGCGGCTGTCCATCACGCCGTCCGCGGTGTCCCAGCGGATCAAGGCCCTGGAACGGCAGGCGCGCCGGATCCTGGTGCGCCGCACGCGCCCCTGCGTCGCCACCGAGGAGGGCGCCGCGCTGCTGCGGCTCGCCCGCCAGATCGCGGTGCTCGAGGGGGAGGTCGAGGCCGGTTTCGGCAGCGCCGACACCGCGGGCACGCACCTGCCGATCGCGGTGAACGCGGACTCGGTGACCCACTGGTTCCTGTCCGCGGTGGTCCCGCTGGCCGCCCGGTACGGGGTCCGGCTGGACCTGCACGTCGACGACGAGCAGCACACCGCGGCCCTGCTCCGGGAGGGCTCGGTGGTCGGGGCGGTCACGACGTCGTCCGCGCCGGTGCAGGGCTGCACGGTCCGGCCGCTGGGCGCGACCCGCTACCGGCCCGTCGCCGCCCGGCCGGTGTACGACCGGTGGTTCGCCGGGCGGGACCCGGCCGAGGCGTTCCCGCTCGCCCCGCGGGTCGACTTCGGGCCGAAGGACCGGTTGCAGACGCGGTTCGTCCGCGGGCTCACCCACCGGCCGTGCACCGGCCCGGCGCACCGGGTGCCCGCCGCCGACGGCTACCACGACGCGATCCGTGCGGGTCTGGGCTGGGGGATGTTCACCGACGGCCCGGCCCGGGAGGCCGCGGCCGCCGGGCGGCTCGTGCTGCTCGACGCCGAGCGCCACCTCGACGTCCCGCTGTACTGGCAGCACTGGAAGCTCAGCACCACGGTGCTCGACGCACTCACCGAGTCGGTGTGCGCGGCGGCGGCGACGATCCTGGTGCCGCCGGCCCGCTGACCCGGGAGGTCTCAGATCCCGGACCGCCAGGGGCGTCCGAGCCGGATGTCGCAGGTGATGACCCCGCGGTCGACGCCGGTGAGGTCCGCGATCAGGTCGCGCACCGCGTCCTCGGCCACCCGGGGGTCGTCGACGGTGGTCGACGCCTCGATGCCCGGCACGTAGAGGGTGAGCCTGCGGTCCGCCCGCCAGGCCACCACCTCGAAGTGATGGTCACCGGTCACCCGTCCACGGTAGCCCGGCCGCGGCGCGAACGGGGCGGATCAGCCGACGGTCGGGTCGGCGGCGCGGCCCGCGTCGGCGCCCGGCTGCGTGTCGTCCTGCTGGGCGGGCACCGGGTCGCCCGTCGTCTCCGGGACACCGGTCGGCTCGACCGGGGCCGGGGGATCGGTGGGGGCCACCGGGTCCGCGGTCGGCTCCGGCGTGGGCTCGGCCGACGGCGTGCTCGTCGGCGTCGGCGGGGCGGTCGGCTCGTTGGGCGCCAGGGTGGAGGGCGACTCGCCGATCGGCCTGAACGCGGGGAACTCGGCCGTGCCGGTGGCGCGCACGGTGTCGGACATGAACGCCTTCCACACCGATCCGGGCAGGTCGGCGCCGTTGATCGGGCGGCCCGCGGAGTCCTGGATCGGGTCGTTGCGGTCGGTCCCGACCCACACGGCCGTCGCGATCCCGGGGGTGAAGCCGGCGAACCAGGCGTCGTTGTTCTGGCCCTCGAAGCGGGACTGGACGGTGCCGGTCTTGCCGGCGGCCTCCTGCCCGTCGGGCAGCTGCAGCCCGTCGTTGTCGACGACGTTCATCATCGCCTCGGCGACGTTGCGCGCCACCTGCTCGGGGAAGCGCTGCTCGCCCTCGCCCGGCTGGTACTCGTAGAGCACCCGCCCGTCGGAGTCGACGACCTTGGACACCATGTGCGGGGCGTGCCAGACACCCCCCGCGGCGATGGTGGCGTAGGCCGACGCCAGCTGGACCGGCGTGACCTCCTTGTTGCCCAGCGGGAGCCGCGCGTCGGGGTTCTCCAGCGGCGCGGTGATGCCGGCGAGGCGCGCGGCGTCGGCGACCTTCTGCGGCCCGACCTGCGCGGCGAGCTTGGTGAAGACGACGTTGTTGGAGATCGTCATCGCCTGCTTGAGGTCGCAGCGCGGGCAGTTGGCGCCCTCGGCGTTGCGCAGCCCCGGCCGCTCGGACCCGTCGAAGGTGGTGCCGAGACCGATCGGCGGGTCGTTCAGGAGCCCGGCGAGCACGGCGAACGGTTTGAACGTCGACCCGGGCTGCTTCATGACCTGGGCGTAGTCCAGGCCGGTGCCGTTCGGCCCGCCGTAGTAGCCGAGGATGCCGCCGGTGCGCGGGTCGATCGCGACCGCGCCGGTGCGCAGCAGCTCCGGCTCGCCGCGCAGCTTCTGCTCGACCGAGTCGGTGAGCTGCTGCTGGCGCTGCGGGTCGATCGTCGTCGTCACCTGGAGGCCGCCCTGGGCGAACGCCTGCTCGGAGATGCCCAGCGAGCCCAGCTCGGAGCGGACCGCGTTGAGGATGTGGCCGCGGGCGTCGGTCAGCGACGACGAGCGCGAGGTGTTCGCCGGCGCGATGGTCTGCGGGAACACGGCGGCCTGCCGGTCGGCCTGGGAGATCCAGCCCTGGGCGGCCATGCCGTCGAGGACGAAGTTCCAGCGCTGCTTCGCCCGGTCCGGGGAGTTCGCCGGGTCCCAGTTGGACGGCGACTGGATGATCCCGGCGAGCAGTGCGCCCTCGCTGGGGGTCAGCTGGGCCGCGGGCTTGCCGTAGTAGGCGAGGCTGGCGGACTCGATGCCGTAGGCGCCGCGGCCGAAGTAGATGGCGTTGAGGTAGTCGTTGAGGATCTCGTCCTTGGACTTCTGCCCGGAGACCTTCAGCGAGACGATCAGTTCCTTGTACTTCCGCCAGTACGTCGCGTCGTTACCCACCAGGGTGTTCTTGACGTACTGCTGGGTGATCGTCGACCCGCCGCCGACGCCGCCGGTCAGCTGGTTGACCATCGCCCGCAGGATGCCGGTGAAGTCGAAGCCCGGGTTCGAGTAGAACGACCGGTCCTCGGCCGCCAGCACGGCCTCGCGCACGGGCACCGGGATGGCGTCCATCCCGACCTTGATCCGGTTGCCCTGCTCGGGCACGAGGCGGGCGAGCTGGCCGCCGTCGGCGTAGGAGACGGTGGCGATCTGGTTCTGCACCGCGTCGTCGGTGCTGGGGATCGGGAACAGCAGCCAGCCGAGCCCGAGCAGCAGCAGCGGCAGCAGCACGATCGACGCGGCCGTCCCGACCAGCGAGTACAGGACCTGCCGGCGACGCCGGGTCCGGCGCTCCTCGGGGGTGAGGGCTGCCTTCTGGTCGGCGTCGAGGATGCCGAGGCGGCGGCGCACGACGCCCACGCCGGGCCCGACGAGTGCGATGACCCGGTCGAACGGCCCGTCGGGCTCGGCGCGACGCCGGCGGCGCGGGCCGGGGGCCGCGGCGTCGACGAACTCGGTGTCCGCCCCGTCGCCGGGGGCGGTGACCAGGGCGGTGGGCGCACCGCCGTCGCCGCGCGGGGCGGTGGCGGGCACGAGCCCGGTCGGGGCCTCGGCGGTGGGGGCGAGCGCGGTCGCGGCGTCGCCGGATCCGGGACGGCGGCGGCGACCGCCGGTGCGCGCGGGCAGGGCGTCGGTCGTGGATTCCGCGCCCTCGTCCGGCTCGGGACGACGACGGCGGCCGGTGCGGGTGGTCGCGGCGGTGCCGTGCGGGACCGCCGGGCCCGGGAACGGTGCCGAGGGCGCGGCGACGGCCGTGGTGGCCGCAGCGGTGACCCCGGCGGTGGCCGCCGTGGTGGCGGCGGAGGCCGGGCCGGGCCGGGCGGTACCGGTCGGGGGCACGGCGGGCCGGGGGACCGGCGGCAGCGACGGGTGCTGCGCGGGGCGGGGCGCGGCGCCCTGCGGACCGGCGCCGGGGGCGCTCGGCGCCGCCGGGGCGGGGCGGGGCCGGGCGTGCGGCCCGGTGTTCCGGAGCCCTGGGGCAGGCGCGGCGCCGTGGGTGTCGCCGGTGCCGGATCGTGGTGCCCCGGCCCCCGGGCGGTCGACCGGCCCGGCCGGCGCCGGCGCGGTGGGCTGCCCGGCCGGGAACGACGGTGCGGGGCCCGGGCGGCCGGGTCCGCCGGCGCCGGGGCGCCGCTGCGGGCCGGTGGTGTGCCGGGGCTCGGCCGCGGGGGGCGGGCCCGCGGGCGTCGCACCGGTGGTGCCGGGCCGCGGGGTGCTGCCGGGCTCGCGGGGCACGGTGCCGCCGCGCACGCGCAGCCCGACCTTCGTGGTGCCCCCGGAGCCGTTGACGCCGGAGCCGGGGCCGCTGCCGCCCGAGCCGCTGCCCGCGGAGCCGGGGGTGCCGGAGCCGCTGCCCACGGAGCCGTTGCCCACGGAGCCGTTGCCCACGGAGCCGTTGCCCGAGCCGTTCGCAGAGGTGTCGTTCACGGGAGCGCCGTTCGCGGGAGCGCTGTGCGCGGGGGCGCCGTCCGCCGGGGCCCCGGTACCGGGGGCGGCGGTCGCGCGAGCGGCCTCGCCGGCCCGCCGGGAGCGCCGACGGCCGGTGCCGCCGTCCTCCCCGGTGCCGCGGGCCCCGTCCGGGCCGGAACGTCCGGTCGACCCGGTCGACCGGACGACGTCGGCGAAGGAACGGGCCTCCGGCTCGGCGGACCGCGCGCGCCGTCCACCGGCGGGGGCGCCGTGCCGTGCCGAAGCGCCGGAGTCGGCGCGGGCGACCTGGTCGCTGCCGTGCCGGCCGGTCGGGCGCTCCTCGGTGTCGACCGCACGACCGGAACCGGTCGATCCGTGGGAATCGGACCCGGGGGAGCGGCGCGACCGCGGCGGTGGGGGCGGGCCTGCGGGCAACCGGCTCTCCCTTCTGGTCGACGGCCGGCGGAACCGGACGGTGGCGTGGTCTCACCCGGTCAACGAGTTCGCTGTGTCAACGAGGGACCGGAGGGCGGCGTTGTGCCCACCTGATCGACGTCACTCGAATGTCGGCACGTCAGCGGGGTGATGGCGCGCTCCGTGACCGGATCGCCCGATCATGGTGCGGCATGCGGACCATCGTGCCCGCGGCCGAAGGGATGCACAGGCGACACGATCACTGCGTCGAGCAACGGCCGGTTGCGTGCGACGACGCGCGGGCGGCCCAGCGCCGGACGGCCGGACGGCCGCATCCGGCGGGACGACCGGCCGTCGTCGATCGACGGGCGGCGGCAACCCCGACGCCGACCTGCGGCAACGGGTCAGGAGAGCAGCGGGCCCATGCGGTCGCGCAGCGCGACCGCGGCCGACAGCGGCCGCACGAGCACGGTGAGCTCGCGGATCCGGCCCTCCTCGTCGGTGCGCAGGATGTCGACGCCCTGCACCTCGCGCTCCCCGACGGTCGCGGCGAACTCGAGGACGTGCCCGTCGTCGCCGGAGTACCCGGCGACATAGTGGAACCCGCCGAAGACGGTGAACACCGCGCCCAGGATCGGGCGCAACGCCTCCCGGCCCCGGTAGGGGCGGTGCACGACGGGCGAGCGGAACTCGACGTCGTCGCGGCAGAGGGCGACGGCCGCGTCGAGGTCTCCGGCCTCGATCGCGGCCCGGAAGCGGGCGGCGGCGTCGTTCACGCCGGCGATCATGCCCCACCCGCCCCGGGTCAGGCGGCCGCGGCCGCCGGACGCAGGCCGACGGCGCCGGCCAGCAGCTCGTAGGAGCGCAGCCGGTCCTCGCCGCGGAAGGTCGAGGTCGTCACCATCAGCTCGTCCACCCCGGTCCGGGCCACGAGCTCCTCGACGCCGGCGCGCACGGTCTCCGGCGAGCCGATGACCTGGTCGGCGTGGCGCTGCTCGACGAACGCCCGGGCCGGGTCGGTCCAGTCGAAGGCCGCGACCTCGTCGGGGCCGGGCAGCGGGCGCGGATCGCCGAGGCGCAGGTGCAGGAACTGCAGCGCCGAGGGCAGCGCCAGCTCGCGGGCGCGCTCGTCGGTGTCGGCGCAGGTCACGGCGGCGGCGATCATCGAGTACGGCTGCGCCAGCAGCGCCGAGGGCCGGAAGTGCTCGCGGTAGAGCTCCAGCGCGGGCAGCGTGTTCGCGGCCGAGAAGTGGTGGGCGAAGGCGAACGGCAGCCCGAGCATCCCGGCGACCTTCGCCGAGTAGCCCGACGAGCCGAGCAGCCACATGGTCGGTGCGTTCCCCACGGCCGGTACGGCGAGCACACCGGCGTCGCCACGGAAGTAGGCCGCGAGCTCCACGAGCTGGTCGGGGAAGTCGTCCGGGGCGTGCAGCCGGTCGGCTCCGGTCCCGCGCAGCGCGGCGGCGGTGCGGGGGTCGGTGCCCGGGGCGCGCCCGATGCCGAGGTCGATCCGGCCGGGGTGCAGGGCCTCGAGGGTGCCGAACTGCTCCGCGACGACGAGCGGGCGGTGGTTGGGCAGCATCACCCCGCCCGAGCCGACGGTGATCCGCCCGGTCGCCCCGGCCAGGTGCGCGATCAGCACCGGCGGCGACGAGCTGGCGATCCCGGGCATGCCGTGGTGCTCGGCGACCCAGTAGCGGGTGAAGCCCAGCTCCTCGGCCCGTCGTACCAGGCGGGTGCTGTGCGCCAGCGCGTCGGTGGCCGACGAGCCGTCGGCCACGGGGACCAGGTCGAGCACGGAGAGAGGGACCACGACGGCTGCAACACCCGCACCCGCCGGGCGTCTTCCCGGCGGTCGAAACCGGTTCGCGGCCCCCGACTAGCATCGGAGGTCCATCTGTTCGCACCACCTCTGGAGGCACCCCCGTGTCCGCACCGTCCGCCCCGCCCGCGTCCGCCCCGATCCGGGTGCCGGCCGGGACGACCGCCGGCGCGCGCGTCCGGGAGGGCGGGCTGCCGACCAGCGGTCCCGAGGCGATCGTCGTCGTGCGCGACGCCGAGGGTGCCCTGCGCGACCTGGCCTGGGTCCCCGAGGCCGACGCCGAGGTCGTCCCGGTCCCGGCGAACACCGAGGAGGGGCGCAGCGTCATCCGGCACTCGGCGGCGCACGTGCTCGCCCAGGCCGTCCAGCAGCTGTTCCCGAAGGCCAAGCTGGGCATCGGCCCGCCGGTCACCGACGGCTTCTACTACGACTTCGACGTCGACACCCCCTTCACCCCCGAGGATCTGAAGAAGATCGAGTCGGCGATGAAGAAGATCGTGAAGGCGGGGCAGCGCTTCGAGCGCCGTCGCTACGCCTCGCAGGACGAGGCCCGCGCCGAGCTGGCCGACCAGCCCTACAAGCTGGAGCTGATCGACCTGAAGTCGACGGACGACTCCGTCGACAGCGGGGAGGTCATGGAGGTCGACTCCTCCGGCGAGCTCACCGTCTACGACAACGTGCACGCCCACACCGGCGCCGTCGTCTGGTCGGACCTGTGCCGTGGCCCGCACCTGCCGACCACCAAGTTCATCCCGGCGTTCTCGCTGACCCGCTCGGCCGCCGCGTACTGGCGGGGCGACCAGCGCAACGCCCAGCTCCAGCGGATCTACGGCACCGCGTGGGAGTCGCAGGAGGCGCACGACGCCTACCTGGAGCGCATCGCCGAGGCCGAGCGGCGCGACCACCGCCGCCTGGGCAGCGAGCTGGACCTGTTCAGCTTCCCCGACGAGATCGGGTCGGGCCTGCCGGTCTTCCACCCCAAGGGCGGCGTCGTCCGCAAGGAGCTGGAGGACCTGTCCCGCGAGCGGCACGCCGCGGCCGGGTACGAGTTCGTCTACACCCCGCACGCCACCAAGGGCGCGCTGTTCGAGAAGTCCGGGCACCTGGAGTGGTACGCCGAGGGCATGTACCCGCCCATGCAGCTCGACGCGGAGTACACCGCCGACGGCGAGCTGAAGCGGCCGGCCGTCGACTACTACCTCAAGCCGATGAACTGCCCGATGCACAACCTGATCTTCGCCTCGCGCGGACGGTCCTACCGCGAGCTGCCGCTGCGGCTGTTCGAGTTCGGCACCGTCTACCGCTACGAGAAGTCCGGTGTGGTGCACGGCCTCACCCGGGCCCGCGGGTTCAGCCAGGACGACGCGCACATCTACTGCACCCGTGAGCAGATGCAGGGTGAGATCCGCAGCCTGCTGCAGTTCGTGCTGGACCTGCTGCGCGACTACGGCCTCGACGACTTCTACCTGGAGCTGTCGACCCGCAACCCGGAGAAGTCGATCGGCTCCGACGAGTCGTGGGCCGAGGCCACCCAGGCGCTGCGCGACGCCGCCGAGAGCTTCGGGCTGACCCTGCACGACGACCCGGGCGGCGCCGCGTTCTACGCGCCCAAGATCTCGGTGCAGGCCCGCGACGCGATCGGCCGCTACTGGCAGATGTCGACCATCCAGGTCGACCTGATGCTGCCGGACCGCTTCGAGCTGGAGTACACCTCCTCCGACGGTTCCCGGCAGCGTCCGGTCATGATCCACCGCGCGCTGTTCGGCTCGATCGAGCGCTTCTTCGGCGTGCTCACCGAGCACTACGCCGGCGCCTTCCCGGCGTGGCTGGCCCCCGTCCAGGTGGTGGGGATCCCGGTCACCGAGGCCCAGGACGACTACGTCCGCGGCATCGCCGCCCGGCTGCGCGCCGCGGGCATCCGGATCGACGTCGACTCCGGCGACGACCGGATGCAGAAGAAGATCCGCACCCACACGCTGCAGAAGGTGCCGTTCCTGCTGCTCGTGGGCGGTCGCGACGTCGAGGCCGGCGCGGTGAGCTTCCGCTTCCGCGACGGCTCGCAGACCAACGCGGTGCCGGTCGACGAGGCCGTCGCGGCGATCACCGCGTGGGTGTCCTCGCGCAGCAACGTCTCCCCGACCGCGGAGACCTTCCCCGCGTCCTGACGGTCGTGCGCCCGGGTACCGGCCCGGGCGCACCCCGTCACCCGCGGGCGTCCGGGTCGATCGCGGTGGTCAGCGACCGGGCGATGCCGGCGCCGAGCTCCTCCGGAGTGGACCTCCCGTCCGGGCGGTACCACTTGTAGGTCCAGTTCGCGGCGCCCAGGCACATGTTCATGTAGACCTTCGGGGTCATCCCGGTGAGGGCGCCGGGGTGCGCGGTGAGGTGGTCGCGCAGCGCGGTGAGGAAGACGTCCTCGAACGCGCGCCGTCGCCGGAGCACCTCGCCGGCCAGCTCGACCGGCAGCTCGTGCTCCTCCTCGAAGCAGACCTTGAGCAGCGACTGGTGCCGGCAGGTGTAGGCGACCCGGGACGCGATCAGGTCGCGGATCGCCTCCAGCGGTGAGCCCGCGGCGGCGAGGGTCTCGCGGGCGAGCACCAGGCTCTCGTCCAGTACGTCGGAGTAGAGCCGGACCAACAGCTCCTCCTTGCTGCTGAAGTAGTGGTAGAGCGTCGGCTTCGACAGCCCGACCGCGGCCGCGATCTCGTTCATCGACGTCGCCCGGAAACCGCGCCGGGAGAAGATCTCGGCCGAGAGCGCGAGGACGCGTATCCGACGGGCGTCCGCCTTGGTCAGGGCCGTGCCGGCCATCGGGTTCCTTCCGTCGTGCAGTCGGGCCCGCTCACGGTAGCCCCGGGGCGGGTTGACAGGGCTGCCCGGTCGTCCCACTATTCGACCGTCCGGTCGGTCGATTTTGTGAGGCGCGCCATAGATGTGGGAGCTCGACGAGGAGCACGAGGCGTTCCGGCGGACCTGTCGGGACTTCACCGACCGTGAGATCCGGCCGTTGGTCGAGGAGGCCGAGCAGGCCGGGGCGATCCCGATGCAGCTGTGGAAGCGTCTCGGCGCGGCCGGCCTGCTCGGGCTGGCCACCCCCGAGGAGCACGGCGGCTCGGACGCGGACGCCCTGGCCGTCGCGCTGCTGGCCGAGGAACTGAGCAGAGCCACCGGCGGGATCGCGGTGACCGCGCTGGTCAGCGGGTACATGGCGGCGCCCCACCTGGTCCGCCACGGCAGCCCCGACCAGCAGCGGCGCTGGCTCGGCCCGCTCGCCGCGGGCGAGGCGATGGCCGGGATCGCGGTGACCGAGCCGGGGACCGGTTCCGACGTCGCCGGCATCACCAGCACCGCCCGGCCCGCGGGCGGGGGCTGGACGATCGACGGCCGCAAGATGTTCATCACGAACGCCGGGCTGGCCGACGTGCTGGTCGTCGCCGCACGGACCGGCGGGCCCCGGCACTCGGGGATCACCCTGTTCGCGGTGCCCACCGACGCGCCGGGCCTGTCCGTGGGCCGCCCGCTGCGCAAGATGGGGTGGCACTCCTCGGACACCCGCGAGGTGGTCCTCGACGGCGTCGCCGTCGGCCCCGGGGACGTCGTGGGTACCGAGAACCGCGGCTTCCACCAGATCATGGAGGGGTTCCAGCTCGAGCGGATCGCGCTGGCCGGGATGGGGCTGGGCCACGCGGCGGAGTGCCTGGACCTGGTCCGGTCCTACGTCCGCGAGCGCGAGGCGTTCGGCGCCCCGCTCGCCCGGCTGCAGACGATCCGGCACCGCGTCGCGGTGATGGAGATCGAGCTGGACTCGGCCCGGCTGCTCACCCACCGGGCCGCGGCCCGGCTCTCCTCGGGGCACCCGGAGGCGCAGACCTCGGTGGCCCGGGCCAAGTACGTGGCCGCGATCGCGGCCAACCGGATCGTCGACGAGGCGGTGCAGCTGTTCGGCGGAGCCGGGTTCGTCGAGGAGTCCCCGGTCGCCCGGCACTACCGCGACGCCCGGATCCTGCGGATCGGGGGCGGAACCGACGAGATCCAGCTGGAGATCCTCGCCAAGGGGACCGCCGGATGAGCGCCTCGACCACCGGCGCGCCGACCCGGGCCGACGTCACCGCGGCCCGGGAGCGGGCGCTGGCCGGGGGAGACGCCTCCCGCTGGCCCGGGAAGATGGCGGTGCGCGACCGGCTGCGGGTGCTGTTCGACCCCGGCACGTTCGTCGAGGACGGTCTGCTCGCCTCGGTGGCGGCCGACGGTCTGCCCGCCGACGGTGTCGTCACCGGGGTCGGCCGGGTGGACGGCCGCCGGGTCGCTGTGATCGCCCACGACTTCACCGTGAAGGCCGGGTCCTGGGGGGAGCTGACGTGCGAGAAGCAGATCCGGATCCTGGAACGCGCGGACCGCGATCTGCTCCCGGTGGTCTACCTGGTCGACTCCGCGGGTGGCCGGTTGACCGACCAGATGGGCTTCTTTCCCGGCAGGCGTGGTGCCTCGGCGATCTTCCACCTGCAGGTCCGGCTCTCCGGGCGGGTCCCCCAGATCTGCTGCCTGCACGGCCCCTCTGCCGCCGGAGGGGCCTACATGCCCGCCTTCTGCGACTGGGTCGGGATGGTCGAGCACAACGCCTCGATGTACCTGGCGAGCCCGCGGGTCGCCGAGAAGGTCACCGGTGAGCGCACCACCCTGGAGGAGATGGGCGGGGCACAGATGCACGCCTCGGTCTCCGGCTGCGGCGACGAGGTGTTCGGCTCCGACTGGGAGACCGTCTCGGCCGCCCGTCTGCTGCTGTCCTACCTGCCCGACGACTACCGGTCCTCGCCCGCCCGCGCCGAGCCGGTCCCGCCGGAACGGGTGCTCGGCGAGGTCGTGCCACCCGATCCGAACCAGGCCTACGACGTGCGCGACGTGATCGAGGGCGTCGTCGACGCGGGCACCTTCTTCGAGATCAAGGCCCGGTGGGCACGGGAGATCGTCGTCGGACTGGCCCGGCTCGAGGGGCGGGTCGTGGGCCTGGTGGCCAACCAACCCGACGTCCGCAGCGGCGCGATCTTCGTCGACTCCGCCGACAAGGCCGCCCGGTTCGTCTCGATGTGCGATGCCTACGGGATCCCGCTGGTGTTCCTGCAGGACGTTCCCGGATTCATGGTCGGGGTGGACGTCGAGCGGCAGGGGATCATCCGGCACGGCGCGAAGCTGATCGCCGCGATGTCCTCGGCGGAGGTCCCGAAGTTCACCGTGGTGCTGCGCAAGGCCTACGCCGCCGGCTACTACGCGATGTGCGCCCCCGGCTTCGAACCCCGCGCGACCCTCGCGCTGCCCACCGCCACCATCGGCCCGATGGCGGCCGAGGCCTCGGTGAACGCGGTGTACGCCAACAAGATCGCCGCCATCGGCGACGACGGCGAGCGGGCCGCCTACGTCGCGGCTCGCACCGCCGAGCAGGAGGCGGACGTGAACCTGCTGCGGATGGGGAGCGACCTGGTCGTCGACGCCGTCGTCGCACCGGGGGAGCTGCGCGCCGAGCTCGTCGCACGGATGAACGACGCCGACGGCTGGACCCGCACGACCGGGCGTCGGCACCACCTGATCAGCCCTGTGTAGATCTGCGAGAGGACGACGATGTCCGAGAGCACGGACCCGCTGGCCGCGTTGATCGCGGAGCCGTTGCGGGCGCTGCCACAGCGGTGGCGGGTACCGGAGCGGGAGGCCGAGCTGGGGCACGTCCGCGGCTTCGGCACCGACGAGTACTGGGAGTGGGCGGCGAGCCGGCAGCGCTGGATGCGGCCCTGGGAGCGGCTGCGCACCGGTGGGCTGCCCGACTTCACCTACTTCGACGGCGGCCTGATCAACGTCGCCGACAACTGTGTGGACCGGTGGGCCGAGGACCCCGCCACCCGGGACCGGGCGGCGGTGGTGTGGGAGGGCGAGCCGGGCGACACCCGCACGCTGACCTACGGCGAGCTGGCCGTCGAGGTGTCGGCGCTGGCCGCGGGCCTGCGGGAGCTCGGCGTGTCCCGTGGTGACGTCGTCGCGATCTACATGCCGAACCTGGTGGAGGCGTTCACCACGATCCAGGCGTGCAACCGCATCGGTGCGGTGTACACCGTGCTGTTCGCCGGGTTCGGGGAGCAGGCTGTGGGGTCGCGGCTGGCCGCGGCGGGCGCGTCGGTGGTGGTCGTCGCGGACGCGAGCTACCGGCGGGGCAACCGGGTGGAGCTGCTCGCCACGCTGCGGGCGGCGCGCTCGCGGGCCCCGTCGGTCCGGGCGACGGTGGTGGTCGACCGCACCGGTGACGACACCGCACTGACCGGGGGCGAGCACCGCTACGCCGACCTGCTCACCTCGGGGGCGGCCGGGTGCGACGCGGTGGCGCTGGACCCGAACGAGCCGGCGTTCCTGATCTTCACCAGCGGGACGGAGTCGACCCCGAAGGGGGTGGTGCACTCGGTGGGCGGGTTCCTGGTGGGGACCTGGGCGAACGCGTACTGGCAGGCGGGCCGCCAGGACGGGGACGTGTACTGGGTGGCGGCGGACGTGGGCTGGCTGACCTTCCCGATCCAGGCGGTGGTCGGCGGGCTGGCGTGCGGGATGACGATCGCCTGCTTCGAGGGTGCGCTGGACACGCCGTCCACGTCGCGGTTCTACGAGATCTGTGCCCGGCACCGGGTCACGAAGGTGCTGATGGCGCCGACGGTGGCGCGGATGCTGCGCAAGTTCGGCGACGACCTGGCCGCGGCGCATCCGGTGGCCCTGTCCTTGATCACGATGCAGGGCGAGCCGCTGGACGCGGACACCTTCGCGTGGACGACCCGGACGTTCGACGTGCCGGTGGTCAACGCCTACGGGCAGACCGAGACCGGTTCGACCTGGACCTACCCGGTCGCCGGGGTGGAGGCACTCAAGGCGGGCTCGGTGGGGACGGCGGTGCCCGGGCACGACTGGGTCGTCGTCGACGACGACGGGGTCGAGGTGCCACCGGGGGTGAAGGGGAACCTGGTGCTGACCGCGCCGTTCCCGACCCTGGCCCGGACGGTGTGGGGCGACCACCAGCGGTACCTGGACACCTACTTCGGACGGTTCCCGGGCCGGTACGCCACCCACGACGAGGCAGTGGTCGACCACGACGGGCACCTGTGGGTGCTCGGCCGGGCCGACGACGTGATCAACGTGGCGGCGCACCGGATCTCGACGATGGAGATCGAGGCCGTGGTCACCGCGCACCCGGCGGTGGTGGAGGCGGCGGTGGTCGGGGTGCCGGACCCCACCAAGGGCACCGTCCCGATCGCCTTCGTCACCCTCGGTCCGGGCGCCGGGCCCGGCGACGTCGCGGCCGAGGTCGGTCGCCGGGTCGTCGCGGAGCTCGGTGGCTACGCCCGGCTGGACCGGGTGCACGTCACGACGGCACTGCCGAAGACCCGTACCGGGAAGATCATGCGCAGGCTGCTGCGCGACCTGGTCGTGCACGGCGAGCCCACCGGCGACACCTCCGCGATGGAGGACCGGTCCGCCCTCGACGCCACCGCCGCGGCGGTACGCGGATGAGCGGCGCCGAGGACCGCGCCGTGTCCGGTCGCTGGTTCGAGGAGCTCACGGTGGGGACGGTCGTCCGGCACGCCACCCGGCGCACCGTCACCGAGACCGACAACGTCCTGTTCACGACCATGACGATGAACCCGGCACCGCTGCACCTCGACGCCGAGTACGCCGCGGGTACCGAGTTCGGCCGCCCGCTGGTGAACAGCATGTTCACCGTCGCGCTCGTCGTCGGACTCTCGGTCCCGGAGCTCACCCTGGGCACGATCGTCGCCCAGCTCGGCCTCGACGAGGTCGTGTTCGGGCACCCGGTGTTCCCGGGCGACACCGTCCGGGTGGAGACCGAGGTCGTCTCGGCCCGGGAGTCCCGCTCCCGGCCGGACGCCGGGATCGTCGTGTTCGAGCACCGCGCCCACAACCAGCACGGCGACCTGGTCTGCCGGGCCCGGCGCACCGGGCTGATGCACCGGCGCCCCGCCCACGGTGGCCGGTCATGACCGCGGTGCGCAGCGTCCTGTTCGTGCCCGGCGGCGCCCCGGAGCTGCTCGCGAAGGTCGTCCGCAGCCGGCCCGACGTCGTCGTCGCCGACCTGGAGGACGCGGTCGCCCCCGCCGACAAGGCCCGGGCCCGCGACGCGGTGGTCACCGCGCTCGCCGCGGACCGCCCCGGCGCGGGCACGGTGCTGATCCGGGTCAACCCGCCCGGGACGCCCTGGCACGACGACGACCTCGCCGCCGCGGCGGGCGCGGCCGCCGACGGGGTGGTCCTGCCCAAGTACGAGGACCCCGGCCGGCTCCGCGCGGTGCGGGACGCACTGCCGTCCGGGGCCCGGGTCGTCGTCGGGCTGGAGAGCGCGCTCGGGGTGGCCGACGCCCGTGCGCTGCTCGCCGAGGGACCCGACGCCGCCTACTTCGGCGCGGAGGACCTGGTCGCCGACCTGGGCGGACGGCGGACCACCGGCGGCGACGAGGTGCTGCACGCCCGCAGCGCCGTCCGGCTGGCGGCACACCTCGCCCGGGTCCCGGTGGTCGACCAGGCGGTCGTCGCCGTCCGGGACACCGAGGGGTTCCGCGCCGACGCCGCCCGCGGCCGCGATCTCGGCTACCACGGCAAGATCTGCCTGCACCCGCTGCAGGTGCAGGCGGCGCACGAGGTCTTCACCCCGTCGGCCGACGAGCTCGCCCGGGCCCGCCGGGTGCTGGACGCCGCCGGTGGTGGCGTCGGTGTCGTCGACGGGCGGATGGTCGACGCCGTGCACATCGCGATGGCCAGGGGTGTCCTGGCCCGGGCGGGGGACGCGTGAGGAACGCGCTCCGCCGGGAGGAGCCCCCGTGCTGACCGACGAACCGCCCCGCCCGCTGCACACCGTCCTCGTCGCCAACCGCGGCGAGATCGCCGTGCGGGTGATCCGCGCCGCCCGCGACGCCGGCCTGCGCAGCGTCGCCGTGCACGGTGGTCCGGACCGCGACGCGCTGCACGTCCACGCCGCCGACGCCGCCGTCGCGCTGCCGGGCGACGACGCCGCGTCGACCTACCTCGACGCCCGCGCGCTGGTCGCGGCGGCCCTGTCCGCGGGCGCCGACGCGGTGCACCCCGGCTACGGGTTCCTCTCCGAGGACGCCGGGTTCGCCGACGCCGTCGTCGCCGCCGGACTGGTGTGGATCGGGCCGCCGCCGGACACCATCCGGGCGCTGGGGGACAAGGTCGCGGCCCGCCGGATCGCCCGCGAGGTCGGTGCCCCGCTCGCGGCGGGCACCCGGGACCCGGTCCGTGACGAGGGCGAGGTCCGGGCGTTCGCCGAGGAGCACGGGCTGCCGATCGTGGTGAAGGCCGCCTTCGGCGGCGGCGGGCGCGGCCTGAAGGTGGTGCGCGACGCCGCCGGCATCCCGGAGGCGTTCGCAGGCGCCGTCCGCGAGGCCACCGCGGCGTTCGGACGCGGCGAGTGCTTCGTCGAACGGTTCCTCGACCGGGCCCGGCACGTCGAGGCCCAGGTGCTGGCCGACGCGTACGGCACGGTGCAGGTCGTCGGGCTGCGGGACTGCTCGCTGCAGCGCCGCAACCAGAAGCTCGTCGAGGAGGCACCTGCCCCGTTCCTCACCGCGGCCCAGGAGCGGGAGCTGCGGGGGTCGGCGGCGCGCATCTGCGCGGCCGCGGGCTACGTCGGTGCGGGGACCGTCGAGTACCTGCTCGGCGGGGACGGGACCCTGTCCTTCCTGGAGGTCAACACCCGGTTGCAGGTGGAGCACCCGGTCACCGAGGAGTCCACCGGGATCGACCTGGTGGCCGAGCAGTTCCGGATCGCGGGCGGCGCGAGGCTCACCGGCGGGCCGGTGCCCGACCGCGGCCACAGCATCGAGTTCCGGCTCACCGCGGAGGATCCGGCCGCCGGGTTCGTGCCCACACCCGGGCCGCTGCGGGTGTTCCGGATGCCGTCCGGCCCCGGCGTGCGGGTGGACTCCGGCGTCGTCGAGGGCGACGCCGTCGACGGCCGGTTCGACTCGATGTTCGCCAAGCTCGTGGTCACCGGCCGGGACCGGCCGCAGGCGCTCCGCCGCGCCCGGCGCGCCCTGGCCGAGGCACGGATCGAGGGGGTGCCGACACCGCTGCCGTTCTACCGTGAGGTCGTCGTCGACCCCGACTTCACCGGCGACGGTCACACCTTCGCCGTGCACAACCGGTGGATCGAGGAACGGCCCGTCGCCGTCGGGCCCGGGCCGGTCGGCGACATCCTCACCGTGCGGGTCGGCCGCAGTTCGCTCCCGGTCCCGGTGCCCGGCCTGGCGGTGCTCGGCGACACCGCGGCGAGGATCCGGCAGGAGTCGGCGGCGCTGCGGCGGGCGGAGACCGCGGGCGCGTCCGGGCCGGTCGTGACCGCACCGATGCAGGGCACGATCGTCGCGGTCGCGGTCACCGACGGCACCCGGGTCGCCCGCGGCGACCTGGTCGCGGTGCTGGAGGCGATGAAGATGGAGAACCGGGTCCTGGCCCACCGCGACGGGACCGTCCGCGGCCTCGCCGTGGCGCCCGGGGACGCGGTCAGCGTCCGCTCGGTGCTCTGCGAGATCGACCGGTGAGCACCCGGGCACGGTCCTGCTCCGGGGGACCCGGCGCCTAGGATCGGCTCATGGAGCAGGAGTGGGTCCCGCAGGAGGGGACCGGGACGCCCGACGGCTTCGCCCGGCTGTGGACCCCGCACCGGCTCGCCTACATCCAGGGCGCCGGTGACACCGGCTGCCCGTTCTGCCGGATCGCCCGGGGGGACACCCTGGGCGACTCGACGGACCCGGACGCGGACAACCTCGTCGTCGCCCGCGGGGACGAGGTGTTCGCGCTGCTCAACCTGCACCCGTACAACCCGGGGCACCTGATGGTGCTGCCCTACCGGCACGTCGCGGACCTGGAGGACCTCACCGACTCCGAGGCGGGCGAGCTGATGGCGTTCACCCGCCAGGCGGTCGTGACCATGAAGCGGATCGCGGCGCCGCACGCGTTCAACGTGGGGCTCAACCTGGGCCACGTCGCGGGCGGCTCGCTGGCCGAGCACCTGCACCAGCACGTCGTCCCGCGCTGGGGCGGGGACGCGAACTTCATCGCCGTCGTCGGGCAGACGAAGGTGATCCCGCAGCTGCTCGCCGAGACCCGCGACCAGCTGGCACAGGCGTGGGAACCGCCACGTCGCTGACTCCGGCCGCGCCGACGGCGGGCGGACCCGGTGTCGGACTACGCTGGCAGCGTCCCCCACCGCCGCCGTCCTGCACGGGAGCACGCAGCCGCCGATGCTGAACCTGTTCGCCCGCGCGCACGTCAACCGGCTCACCGACCCCGTCGGGCGGGCCCTGATCGACCGTGGTGTCAGCCCGGACACCGTGACCGTGCTCGGCACCGTCGGGGCCGTGACCTGCTCGTTGGCGTTCCTGCCGACCGGCCTGCTGGCCCTCGGCGCGGTGCTGGTCACCCTCTTCGTGCTGACCGACCTGATCGACGGCGCGATGGCCCGCGCCCGCGGGCACGGCACCCCGTTCGGGGCGGTGCTCGACTCCACCTGCGACCGGATCGTCGACGGCGCCCTGTTCGCCGGGCTCGCCTGGTGGGCGCTGACCGGCGGGGCCGAGCCCCTGGCCGGCGCCGCCGCGCTGGTGGCCCTGGTCGGTGGCCAGATCGTGTCGTACGTCAAGGCCCGCGCCGAGTCCGTCGGGCTCACCGCCGAGGGCGGCCTCGTCGAACGCGCCGAACGGCTCATCCTCGGCCTGGTCGGGGCGTTCCTGTCCGGCATCGGGGTGCCGTGGGCGCTGACCGTCACCCTCGTCGTGCTGGCGATCGGGACGGCGGTGACCCTCGGCCAGCGGATCCTGGCGGTGCGGCGCAGCTCCCGCGAGGCACCGCGTGCCTGACCTGCGGACGCGCACCGCCGACGCGTTGAGCGCCGCCGGGTACGCGGCGGGCTGGCGGGTCGCGGGGCGGCTCCCGGCCGGCGTCGCCGGACGGGTGTTCGACGCAGGCGCCGCGCTCGCGGTCCGCCGCGACGGCCCCGGGGTGCGACGGCTGCGGCACAACCTGCGCCGGGCCCGTCCCGACGCGACCCCCGCCGAGCTCGACGCACTGGTCGCCGCCGGGATGCGCAGCTACGCCCGCTACTGGCGCGAGGCGTTCGCACTGCCCGGCCTCGACCCCGCCGCGGTGCACGCCGCGATGCACCCGCACGCCCACGGCGTCGCCGGCGCGCTGGCGGCCACCCGGTCCGGGCGCGGGGTCGTGTTCGCCCTCCCGCACGCCGGCAACTGGGACCTCGCCGGGCTCTACCTGCTGCGCGAGCTCGACCGGCTCGGGCTCGAACCGGCGCTGACCACCGTCGTGCAGCGGCTGCGCCCCGAGCCGCTGTTCCGCCGGTTCCTCGCCTACCGGCGCGCGCTCGGGTTCGAGGTCGTGACCGCCGACGACCCCCGCGCCGCGCACCGCGCGCTGACCGGGCGGCTGCGCCGCGGCGGGGTCGTCTGCCTGGTCGCCGACCGCGACCTGACCGGCACCGGGACCGGCGTGACGTTCCTCGGAGGGCCCGCCCGGCTGCCGTCCGGCCCGGCGCGGCTCGCCCGGCTCACCGGCGCCGCGCTGCACCCGGCCTACCCCTACTTCACCGACGACGCCTGGGGCGTCGAGGTCGGCGTGCCGGTCCCGCCCGGTCCCGGCGCCGTCCAGCACCTCGCCGACGCGTTCGGCGACATGATCGCCCGCCGTCCGTGGGACTGGCACATGCTCCAGCCGGTCGGCACGGGATGAGGATCGGCATCGTCTGCCCGTACTCCCTCGACGTCGCCGGGGGCGTGCAGCGCCACGTCCTGGACCTGGCCGCCGCGCTGCGCACGCTCGGGCACACGGTCGAGGTCCTGGCCCCGACGACCGGCACCGCGCCCGAGTTCGTCACCCCGGCCGGGCGGGCCGTCGGCGTCCCCTACAACGGCTCCGTCGCCCGCGTCGCGTTCGGCCCGCTGACCCGCCACCGCACCCGGCGCTGGCTCGCCGCGCACGACTTCGACGTGCTGCACGTCCACGAGCCCACGACCCCGTCGGTGTCGGCGCTCGCGCTGCTCGACGCCCGCGGACCGGTCGTCGCGACCTTCCACACCTCCACCGAGCGGTCCCGGGCCCTCGCCGCGTTCGGACCCGTGGCGCGCCCCCTGCTGGAGCGGGTCACGGCGCGGATCGCGGTGTCGGCGACCGCCCGCCGGGTCCAGGTCGAGCACCTGGGCGGGGACGCCACCGAGATCCCCAACGGCGTCGACCTCGCCCGGTTCGCCCACGGGCCGGCACTGGACCTGCCGCCCGCCGTGCGGGTCGGCTACGTCGGTCGCTTCGACGAGCCCCGCAAGGGCATGCCGGTGCTGCTGGCCGCGCTGCGCCGGGTCGTCGCCGACCGCCCGGACGTGCGGTTGCTCGTCGTCGGCCGCGGCGACGGCGACCGGCTGCGGCGCGCCGCGGGACCGGGCCTGGCGGGCCGGATCGACCTGCTCGGGCCGGTCGACGAGGCGACCAAGGCCGCCGCGCTGCGCTCGGTCGCGGTGTTCTGCGCACCGCACCGCGGCGGGGAGAGCTTCGGGATGGTGCTGACCGAGGCCATGGCCGCGGGCGCCCCGGTGCTGGCCGCGGACCTCGAGTCCTTCCGTGCCGTGCTCGACGACGGCCGCGCCGGTGCACTGTTCCCACCCGGCGACGCTGCCGCCCTGGCCGCCGCGCTCACCCGCCTGCTCGACGACGGGACCGCCCGCGCCCGGCTCGCCGCCGCCGGGCGGGACCGGGCGCGGCGCTACGACTGGCCGGTCGTGGCCTCCGACGTGCTGCGCGTGTACCGGGCCGCGATCGCCGGCGCGCCACGGCCGCTCGTGCGCGGGGGCGCGCGGTGAGCACGGCCGTCGTCGCCGGGGGAGTGGTCCTCGCGACGCTGCTGGTGGCGGCTCTCACCCTGTGGTGCGTGACACGGGTCCGACGCCTGCACCGGCTGCATGTGCGGGTCGACGCCGCCCGGGCCGGGCTCGCCGCGGCGCTGGACTCCCGGGCCCGGGTCGCGCTCGCCCTCGCCGACGCCCTCGGCCCCGCCGCACCGCCGGACCTGCGCCGGGCCGCCGATGCCGCGCTGGCACTGCCCGCTCCGGCCCCGGACGGCCGGGACCCGGCCGGGAGCCGCGCCGCCCGCGAGGCCGCGGAGAACGCTCTGACCAGGCAGCTCGCCGTCGTCGGGCGGGGGTCGGCCCGGTCGGGGCCCTGCGATGACCTCGCCGATGCCGAGGCACTGGTCGTGCTGGCCCGCCGGGTGCACAACGACGCCGTCCGCGACACCCGTGCCCTGCGGTCGCGGCGGCTGGTGCGGCTGCTGCGGCTGCACGGCACCGCACCGGAGCCGGTGTACTTCGAGATCGCCGATCCGGAACCGCCGCGTTCACCTGCGCGACCTCACGTAGAATCGCCACGCAGTCCGACCGTCATGTGAGGAGCTCCGATCACCCGTGTCCGCAGCTGAGAACACCCCCGACACCGCCGGTCCGCAGCACGGCACCGCGCGGGTGAAGCGCGGGATGGCCGAGATGCTGAAGGGCGGCGTGATCATGGACGTCGTCACCCCGGATCAGGCCAAGATCGCCGAGGACGCCGGGGCCGTCGCCGTCATGGCCCTGGAGCGCGTCCCGGCCGACATCCGTGCCAACGGCGGCGTGGCCCGCATGTCGGACCCGGACATGATCACCGGCATCGTCGAGGCCGTGTCCATCCCGGTCATGGCGAAGGCCCGCATCGGCCACTTCGTCGAGGCCCGGGTCCTGCAGTCCCTCGGCGTCGACTACATCGACGAGTCCGAGGTGCTGACCCCGGCCGACGAGGCCCACCACATCGACAAGTGGAGCTTCACCGCCCCGTTCGTCTGCGGTGCCACCAACCTCGGTGAGGCCCTGCGCCGCATCTCCGAGGGTGCGGCGATGATCCGCTCGAAGGGTGAGGCCGGCACCGGCAACGTCGTCGAGGCCACCCGGCACATGCGCTCGATCCGCGCCGAGATCGGCCGGCTCGCCTCGCTCGACGCCGCCGAGCTCTACATCGCGGCCAAGGAGCTGCGCGCCCCGGTCGAGCTGGTCGCGGAGGTGGCCCGCACCGGGAAGCTGCCGGTCGTGCTGTTCACCGCCGGTGGCATCGCGACCCCGGCCGACGCCGCGATGATGATGCAGCTCGGCGCCGAGGGCGTGTTCGTCGGCTCCGGCATCTTCAAGTCCGGCGACCCGGCGCAGCGCGCGTCGGCGATCGTGAAGGCCACGACCTTCCACGACGACCCCGAGATGATCGCCAAGGTCTCCCGCGGTCTCGGCGAGGCCATGGTCGGCATCAACATCGCGGACATCCCCGAGGAGCAGCGCTACGCCGCTCGCGGCTGGTAAGCCCCCCCGGCTCCGCCCCGAGAGCCCCGTCCGGCACCCCGCCGGACGGGGCTCTCGTCGTTCCCGGCCCCGCTGCCGCACAGGTTCCGTACGCGCCGCACGGGTCCGGACCCGTGCGGCGCGTACGGAACCCGTGCGGCGGGGGACGGGACCGGGTACGGGCCACGGTCCGGTGACCCGATCGGTCCCTCGGACGCGTGGGGTGTCCGTTCCGGCCACGTTCTGCGGTCGCTCGGTGGAGGGGTTGCCTACTCGATGTGGTGACACAGGTGCTCGTGGTGACTCTGTGGCATCTAGCGTTCCGTGGGGATCAGGAGACCACTGTTGCGGAGGAGCCTGATGGGACGCTCTGTGAGAGTCGTGGCGATCGCCGCCGCGATGTTGATCAGCTTTCCGGCTGCGGCGTTCGCGGACACGGGGGACGGCCGACCGGGCGCGACGACGACCGCGGACTGCCCCACGACGGGTACCGCCCCGGGTGGGGGAGTCGGTTCGGGTGGTCCGGCCACCGGTGGTGACGGACGCGCCGGGTCGGGGAAGCCCGGCGCCTCCGCCGCCCCCGGGGCGGCCGGGCCCGAGGGGGACGGGCCGGGGGGCGATGACGGCGGCGCGGGCGGCGACGACTCCGGCTCCGGCGGCCACGGGGGATCGTCGGGATCGGGCGGCTCGGGGAACGACGCCGGGTCCGGTTCGGGTGACGACCGTGGCTCCGGCTCCGCCCAGGGCTCGGGTTCCGGTGGGGACTCCGGCGACACGACATCGGGCGCGGGCGACTCCGGCACCGGCGACAAGAAGCAGGACTCCGCCGATGACCGGAAGCCGGGCGGAGACCAGGGTTCCGGCGACGACCACGGCTCGGGCGGGGATCAGGGTTCCGGCGACGACACGGCCCCCGACACGGGCTCGGGCGACGACACGACTTCGGGCGACGACACGACTTCGGGCGAGGACGGCGCTCCGAGCGGCGACCGCGGTCCGGCCGGCGACCAGGGCGGTCCGGCCGGCGACCGGGGCGGCTCGGCCGGCGACCAGGCCGGCGCCCCGGGATCACCCGCTGACACGACCTCGGCGAACGCGACCCCGGGCACCGCGCCCGGTGGCGCCGCGACCACCCCGGCCGACGAACCGGCCCCCGGTGCGACCCCCGCCCCCGTGGACTGCACCGCCGGCGCAGCCCCGGCAGCCCCGGCAGCCCCGGCGGCCCCGTCCTACCCGGGCGCGGCGACCACCGCCGCCGTCGCGCACGGCTGGGGCGAGCCCACCAAGGTCGACGACTTCGACGGCGACGCCCTCACGGGCTGGAGCCCCTACGACGGACCCGGCCACGGCGGGGAGGGGAAGCGGTCCCCGTCGGCGATCTCGGTCAAGGACGGTCTGCTCACCATCGACGGCGACGCCGACGGCACCACCGGCGGCATGGCCTGGTCCGACGGCAGCCAGAAGTACGGCCGCTGGGAGGGCCGGGTGCGGGCGCCCGCGTCGGACCCGTCGTACAACGCGTTGCTGCTGCTCTGGCCCACTGCCGAGAACTTCCCGGTCGGCGGTGAGATCGACTTCATGGAGATGACCGACCACACCCGGCAGAAGACCAACCTGTTCCTGCACTACGGCGAGGACAACTCCCAGGTCCAGGGTTCGGTCGACATCGACGCGACCCAGTGGCACAACTGGGCGGTCGAGTGGACGCCGAAGGGTGTGACCGCCTTCGTCGACGGCAAGCAGTGGTGGCACACCGACGACACGTCGGTCCTGCCGCCCGGGCCGATGCACCTGACGATCCAGCTCGACTGGTTCCCCAAGGGCGGCGGCGCCGTGAAGCCCTCGGAGATGCAGGTCGACTGGGTCCGCCAGTACGCCCTGCCCGAGTCCGAGAAGGGCGGCGACGACTCCGGCGACGCGGGGGGCAACGACGAGGGGCTCCTCGACGGACTGCTGCACCGCATCACCGAGGGCGGTCCGGACCGGGAGCCCGGCTCGGCGACCCGCGGGGCGAGCGGTACCTGATCAGCGGTACTCCATGACCATCACCGCGGTCGCGCCCGGGGTGAGCGCGCGGTAGGAGTGCGGGCGGTCGGCCGGGAACGTCAGATGGTCCCCCGGGTCCAGCTCGACCTCCTCGCCCTCCGGCCCGATCACCCACCGGCCCGCCGACACCACCACGTGCTCGACGGTGCCGGGGGAGTGCGCGTCGGCGGCCCGGGGCGGCCCCGGCTCGCAGGTGGCCAGGTGCAGGTCGCGGCGCGCCCCCGGCGGGCACGGGGACAGCAGTGCTCCGGTGTAGGCGGCCTCCTCCGACCGGATCGCGGGACGGTCGGCGAACCGCACCACCCGCACCGGCGACGACGGCGGCTCCACCAGCGCGCCGAACGGGACCCCGGCGACGACCGCGATCGCCCAGAGCGTCTCCACACTCGGGTTGCCGGTCCCCGCCTCCAGCTGCGACAACGTCGACTTCGCGATGCCCGCCCGGCGGGCGAGCTCGGCCGAGGAGATGCCGAGGCGCTCCCGTTCCCGGCGGATGGCCGCCGCGATCGTTGCGAGCGGTGGCTCAGGCGTTCGATTCATCGGTCTCCTCGTTCGACTTGACGAACACAGCCGCTGTTGTTCACTGTATCGGGCATGCGTTCGATACAGCGAACGACCCGCGGGGACGTCCGCGACGCCGTCACCATCTCGGTGGCCGTCGCGGTCGTCGGGGTCTCCTTCGGCGCGCTCGCGCCGGCCGCCGGGTTGTCCCCGGCCATGACGATGGCGATGTCGCTGCTCGCGTTCGCGGGCGGCGCCCAGCTGCTCGTCACCGGAGTGCTGGCCGCCGGGGGCGGTGTGTGGGCCGCCGTCGCCGCGGGGCTGGTGCTCAATCTGCGGCACCTGCCGTTCGGCCTGGCCCTGGCCCGTCACCTGGGCGGCGGCTGGGCACGGCTGCCCGCGGCGCACGTCGTCACCGACGAGTCGACGGCGTTCGTCCTGGCCCGTACCGACGTCCCCGGGCGGGGATGGCGCGCGTTCCGCATCCTCGGCGTCGCGAAGTACCTCTGCTGGCAGCTCGGCACCGCGGCCGGTCTGGTGCTCGGGGCGAGCGTCCCTGACCCGGCCGCGTTCGGGCTCGACGCCGCCTTCCCAGCCGCGCTGCTGGCCATGCTCGTCCCGATGCTGCGCCGGGTCGACGCCCGTCGGGTCGGCGCGGCCGCCGCCACCCTGTCGCTGGCCTGCTCGCCGTTCCTGCCCGCGGGCCTGCCCGTGCTGGCCGGTCTGCTCGGCGTCGGGGCGGCCGGCCGGACCACGGGGGAGCAGCCGTGACCGTCGCCGCGCTGCTCGTCCTCGCCGGCGGGACCTACCTCATGCGGCTGCTGCCGCTGGTCCTGCACGACCGGGTCGCCCTGTCCCCGCGCACCGTGCGCCTGGTCGAGCTGGGCGCGGTCGGGCTGCTCGTCGCGCTCGTCGCGACCGGCACCTGGTTCGAGGGGGCCGGGTTCGCCGGCTGGGCCCGCCCGGCCGGGGTCGCCGTGGCCGCCGGTGCGCTGCTGCTCCGGGTGCCGTTCGTGCTGGTCGTCGTCCTCGCCGCGGCGACGACGGCCGGGCTGCGGCTGGCCGGGATCGCCTGAGCCGGTCGTCACCCCGGCGCGCGCCCCGCGCCGGGGACCGCGAGGATCGACCCATGCACGTGCTCGTCCTCGGCGCCACCGGCTACGTCGGCTCCCGGCTCGTCCCGCGCCTGCTCGACGCCGGCCACGACGTCCGGGTCCTCGCCCGCACCCCGGGCAAGCTGGCCGCGCACCCGTGGGGCGACCGGGTCGACGCGGTCCGTGGCGACGCCCGGGACCCGGCCGACGTGCGCCGGGCCTGCGAGGATGTCGACGCCGTCGTCCACCTGGTGCACGCCATGGACGGCCCCGGCTACGCCGACCGCGACCGCACCGCCGCGCATGCGCTGGCCGACGGCGCCGCCGCGGCCGGTGTACGCCGCATCGTCTACCTGGGCGGACTGCAGCCCGAGGCCGGCACCCGGCGGGTGTCGCAGCACCTGTCCTCGCGCCGAGAGGTCGGGGACATCCTGCTCGCCGGGCCCGTCCCGGCCGCCGTGCTGCGGGCCGGGATCGTCGTCGGCACCGGCTCGGCCAGCTTCGAGATGATCCGGCACCTCACCGAGACCGCGATGGGCGGTCCGCTGGTCCTGCCGCTGCCCGACCGCGCCTGGAACCGGATCCAACCGATCGCCGTCGACGACGTGCTGTACGACCTCGTCGGCTGCCTCGACCTGCCCGCCGGGGTGGACCGGGCGTTCGACGTCGGCGGTCCCGACGTGCACACCTACCGGTCCCTGATGAGCGAGTTCGCCGCCGAGGCAGGGCTGCTGCGGCCGTTCCCGGTGCCCGTCCCGCTGTCCGCGCCGCGGCTCACCGCCCGCGCCGTCGCCGCGCTCACCCCGGTCGGCCGCGGGCTGGCCGAGCCGCTGGTCGAGTCCATGCGGCACGACCTGGTGGCCGACCCCGACGACCTCGCGGCCCTCGACGCGCTCATCGGCACCCCGCCCGGCGGCCGGACCCCGTACCGCACGGCGGTCCGCCGCGCTCTCGACGGCGTCGGCGCGGCCGGGCCGGGGCCGTCCGACCCGCCCGGCACCGGTCCGCTGGAGTGGTCGACGACCGACAGCCGCGACGTGGCCGCTCCCGCCCGCTCCGTCTGGTCGGTGATCGAGACGCTCGGCGGCCCGCACGGCTGGTACACCGTCCCGGGCGTCGCGACGCTGACCGGCCACCTCGACGTCCTCGCCGGTGGGCCCGGTGTCGTCCCGCGCCGGCACGGCGACGGCCCGGCCCGGCTCCTCCCGGGTGAGTCCCTGGACCGCTGGACCGTCGAGACCGTCGAACCGGGGCGGCGGCTGGTGCTGCGCGCCGCGGACCGGCTCCCCGGCGACGCCCGGCTCGAGCTGGCCGTCACCCCGACCGACCGGCTGACCAGCCGCTACACCCAGACCCTGCGGTTCACCCCACGCGGGATGGCGGGGCGGCTGGGATGGCTGGCGGCCTACCCGTCGCAGCGCTTCGTGTTCGCGGTGATGGCGCGGACCCTCGCCGGGGTCGCCGAGACCCGCTACCGGCGCGACGTCCGCGCCCTCTGACCCCTCCGGGGTGCCCCCAGGGGAACTCTCGTAGCGCTCTAAGCCACGAGAGTTCCCCTGGGGGCGACGGGGGCGGCGCCTCAGTCCCGGCTGCGGGCCTGCGCCACCTGCTCGGCGCGGTCCTCGGCCGCGAGCCGCGTCAGCTCGGCGCCGGCCTCGGGGTCGCGGGTGAGGTTCTCGCCCGACTCCGGGTCGAACACGTGGATCTTCCGCGCGTCCAGCCAGAACTCGGCGTCGCGGCCCTCCCGGATCCGGCTGGTCGAGTCGATCGACACGATCGCCTGCGTGCGCAGCTGATCGGCGTCGAGCTCCCGCGACAGCTCCTTGAGCTTGGTCTCCACCTCGGCCGGGGCCTCGTAGGGGATGTAGGCGTACTGCGAGTCGCCCAGCCACTCGGTCACGTCGACCTTCGCGGTGAAGGTCGACCCGACGTGCTTCTTGGCCTCGTCGACCAGTGACGCGTCCTCGAAGTACTCCGGCCGGATGCCGACCAGCACCAGCTCCCGCCCGGCGACCTTCTCGGCGCGCGCGGCGTCGAGCTCGATCGGGCCGAACGGCGTCTCCAGCTTGTTCCCGGCCACGGTCGCGGGCAGGAAGTTCATCGGCGGCGACCCGATGAACCCGGCGACGAACAGGTTGACCGGCTGCTCGTAGAGCTCGCGCGGCGAGGCGACCTGCTGGATGACGCCCTTGCGCAGGACACAGACCCGATCGCCGAGGGTCATCGCCTCGGTCTGGTCGTGTGTGACGTAGACGGTGGTGATTCCGAGGCGGCGCTGCAGGCGGGCGATCTCGGTGCGCATCTGCCCGCGCAGCTTCGCGTCCAGGTTGGACAGCGGCTCGTCGAACAGGAACGCGTCGGCGTCACGGACGATGGCACGGCCCATCGCGACCCGCTGGCGCTGACCGCCGGACAGGTTCGCGGGCTTGCGCTGCAGGTGCTCCTGCAGCTCCAGGACCTTCGCCGCGGTGTCGACCTTCTGCGTGATCTCGTCCTCGGGCGCCTTGGCCAGACGCAGCGGGAACGCGATGTTCTCGAAGACCGACAGGTGCGGGTAGAGCGCGTAGTTCTGGAACACCATGGACAGGTTGCGGTCCCGCGGGGCCTTGTCGTTGACGCGGCTGCCGGCGATGACCATGTCACCGGAGGTGATGTCCTCCAGACCGACGATCATCCGCAGCAGCGTCGACTTCCCGCAGCCGGACGGGCCGACGAGGATCATGAACTCGCCGTCGGCGATGTCCATGCTCACGTCGTTCACGGCGGGGAAGCCGTCCCCGTACTTCTTCACGATGTTCTTCATCTCGATCGACGCCATGGCCGGTCGGTTCCTCTCTCTGTGTACGGGGCGTCAGCCCTTGACGGCGCCGTTGGTCAGACCGGCGACGATGCGCCGCTGGAACAGCAGGACGAGCACGACGACGGGGATGGTCACGATCACCGCGGCGGCGGCGATCGGGCCGTTCGGCGACTCGAACTGCGAGGCCCCGGAGAACAGGCCCAGCGCGGCCGGGACCGGGCGGGACGCGCCGGTCGAGGTCAGCGAGATGCCGTAGGCGAAGTCGTTCCAGGCGATGAAGAACGCCAGGATCGCGGTGGTGAACACCCCGGGCGTCGCCAGCGGGACGATCACCTTGCGGAACGCCTGCCAGGTGGTGGCGCCGTCGACCTGCGCGGCCTGCTCCATCTCCCACGGGATCTCGCGGAAGAACGCCGACATGGTCCAGATCGATAGCGGCAGGGTCAGCGACAGGTAGGGGATGATCAGGCCGGGCCAGGTGTCGTAGAGCCCGATCTGGCGCCACAGGTTGAACAGCGGCGTCACGATCGAGATGACCGGGAAGATCGCCACCGCCAGCGCGGTCGACAGGATCAGCTTCTTGCCCCGGAAGTCGAGCCGGGCGATCGCGTAGGCGGCGAACATCGACAGCACGCACGCCAGGAACGTCGCGATGATGCAGATGCCGAAGGAGTTGCGCAGCGCGGGCAGGAACAGCCCGGCCGCGTCCCCGACGAGGATCTGGGAGTAGTTGTCCCACGACACCGAGGTCGGCAGGAACTGCGTGTTGGCGATGTCGTCGCTCGACTTCAGCGACAGCGACACGATCCAGCCCACCGGGAACAGGGCGTAGACGACGATCGCGATGCCGGCGACGATCCAGAGGACTCTCTCGCGGGTGGACATCACTTCTCCCCTCGGGCCTGGGACAGGTCGACCTTGAACCCCTTGATGAACCCGATGCAGATGATCACGACGGACAGGAACAGCAGCACCGACACCGCGGAGCCGAGCCCGATCTCGACGCGGGCGATGGTCTGGCGGTAGGCCAGGAACGACACCGTCTCGGTGCTGTTCGCCCCGGCCGTCATCACGAACACCGAGTCGAACACGCGGAACGCGTCCAGGGTCCGGAACAGCAGGGCGACCATGATCGCCGCCTTCATGTTCGGGAGGGTGACCTTCCACATCCGCTGCCACCAGGTCGCGCCGTCGACGCGGGCGGCCTCCTGCAGCACGTCGGGCACCTGGGCCAGACCCGCGAGCAGCAGCAGCGAGATGAACGGGGTGGTCTTCCAGATCTCGGCCAGGCAGATCACGAACAGCGACGAGCCGGTCGAGCCGAACCAGTCGGTCTCGGCCGAGATCCCGGGCAGCCAGCCGAACCAGGAGTTCACGAAGCCCGAGTCGAGGGAGAACGCGTACTGCCAGGCGAACGCCGACACGACCGTGATGACCGCGTAGGGGATCAGGATCGCGGCGCGCAGCACCGGCCGGATCGCCCTGAGCGCGTTCATCATGACCAGCGCCAGCAGAAAGCCCAGCACCAGCTCGACCGCGACGGTGACCACGGTGATGAACACCGTGACGCCGAAGGAGGTCCACCAGATCGAGTCGGTGAGGATGACCGCGTAGTTCTTCAGGCCGACGAAGGAGATGTTGTCCGGGTCGGTCAGCCGGTAGTCGAACAGCGAGTAGTAGACGGCCTGGATGATCGGGTAGGCCGTCACCAGCAGCATCACGGCGAACGCCGGGCCCGCGAGGTACCAGCCGAGCTTCTGCTCGGCCCGGCTGCGGTCACTGGCACCGCGCGGGGCCGGGGAGGCCCCGGTCCCGGTCCCGGGCCGCTCGGTCGTCGTGGTCACAGCAGCTCCTCCTTGGCGAGGACCGCCTTGATCAGCGCGGCGGTCGCGGGGCCGACGGTCGGCGGGTCGATGCCCGCGGTCGGGTGGTAGGTGCGCTGGATGGACTCGGAGACCTCGCTGTAGTACGCCGTCTGCGGGCGCGGCTTGGCCTGCTGCAGCGACTGCGCGATGACCGGGGCCATCGGGAACTTCTTCACCACGTCCGGGTCGGTGAACACCGAGATCCGGGCGGCCGGGTTGCCGTTGGTGAGGAAGTACTGCTTCTGGTTCTCGGTCGAGGTGATGCACTCGGTGGCCTGGTAGGCCAGGTCGGTGTGCTTGCTGAAGGCGCCGACGCCGAGGTTGATGCCGCCGTAGGGCGGGGCCGAGGGCCTGCCGGCCTCGGTCTGCGGGTAGAGCGCCCAGCCGAAGTCGTCCGGCGTGGACTGCGGGACGGTCCCCTCCTCGACGGCGCTGTTGACCTTGCCCCACACGAACGGCCAGTTCACCTGGAACATCGCGTCACCGGACTGGAAGGCGTTGGAGTTCTCGTCCTCGGAGTTGGTCGAGAAGCCGGGACCGCCGACGGCCGAGACCGCCTTCATGATCTCGGCGGCCTTCGTCGCGGCGGGGGAGTCCAGGCCGAGCTGGACGCCGTCGGGGTCCTGCGGCGAGGCGTTGGTGACGATCTGCCCGCCGCCGCCCTCGACCAGCGCGTTCAGCCAGACGGTCAGCGACTCCGCGCGGATGCCCTGCGCGGCGATGATCGAGTTCTTGGCCTGCGCGGTCGCGACGACCTGGTCCCAGGTGACCGGCTTCGACAGGTCCAGCCCGGTGCCGGCGACCTGCGACTTGCGGTACCAGAGCAGCTGGGTGTTGGCCCAGAACGGCACCGTGACCAGCTCGCCGTTCCAGCTCGCGCCCTCCTTCGCGGAGTTCACGATCCCGGCGGTGGTCCGCTGCGCGACGTCCTCGGGCACCGGGGCCAGGAACTTCGCCTCGGCGAACTCGGGGATGTAGGGCGGGTCGATGGACATGATGTCGATCGAGCTGTCGTTGGCCGCGAGCCGGCGGATCAGCTGCTGACGCTGCTCCGCGGACTGGCGCGGCAGCACCGACACCGCGATCTGGTACTGCCCGTTCGACGCCGCCGAGCAGCGCTGGGCGATCTCCGCCTGCCCTCCGTCGTCGGGGTTGATGTACCAGTTGAGGACCGGCGGGCCCGCGGGTGCGCCTCCGCAGCCCGCCAGCAGGGCGAGGGCGACGGTGGCCGCACCGGCGGCCAGCGTCCTCCTCCACCGTGTGCGACGCATGGTCAACTCCGAACTCCCGTGTCCGATACCGCTGCTGTGTCCTGTCGCTCGCCGGCGACGTTGGAAGCGTTTCCAACCGAGACTGTGAGCCTTTCACCCAGGAGTGTCAAGACTCACATCGGTCGGGCTGGTAGGCGACGATCCTTACTGATCGACAGGCGATGGTCCAGCGCAGTCGGATAACATCCGCTCTTGCAATCGCTTCCAGCTTTGGGCATACATGTGTGGTGCCCGAACCGGTCAACCTGGCCGACGTGGCCCGGCTGGCCAAGGTCTCACCGGCCACCGCGTCACGCGCGCTCAGCGATCACCCCCACGTCGCCGAGGCCACCCGCGCCCGCGTGTGGGAGGCCGCGCGCGCCCTGGAGTACGTCGTCAGTCCGGATGCCTCCGGGCTCGCGCGGGGCACCACGGGGCGGATCGCCGTCGTCGTCCCGCACCTGTCGCGGTGGTGGTTCGGGGCGGCGCTGGAGGGGTTGTCCGAGGTGGTGCGCGAGGCCGGGCGCGACGTGCTGCTCTACCACCTGGGCGACGCCGCGGCCCGGCGCGCGTTCTTCGCCGAGCTGCCCGCCCGCCGGCGTGCCGACGCCGTCGTGCTGCTGGGGTTCGGTGTCGACGACGCCGAGCGCGCCCGGCTGGAGCGGATCGGCGTCGGCATCGTGTCGGCGGGGACCCGGATCGGCAACCACCCCTCGGTGTCGATCGACGAGTGCGTCGCCGGTCGCCAGGCCGTCGACCACCTGCTCCACCTCGGACACCGGAGGATCGGGATGATCGTCACCACCGACCCGGAGCTCGACCCGGGCCAGCCCGAGGGGCGTGCCGCCGCCTACCGGACGGCGCTCGCCGACGCCGGCGTGGAACACGACCCCGCCCTGACGGTGAGCGTGCCCTGGAGCCCGGAGGGCGGGGCGCGGGCGATGGGGGAGCTGCTCGGGCTGTCCGACCCGCCGACGGCGGTCTACGCCCACACCGACGAGGTCGCCCTCGGCGCCGTCGGCACGCTGCGCCGGGCCGGGCTCGCGGTGCCCGGCGACGTGTCGGTCATCGGTATCGACGACCACCCGCTGGCCGCGCTGACCGATCTGTCCACCGTGGCCCAGCCGGCGGCCGAGCAGGGTGCCGTCGCGGCCCGGATGGCGCTGGCGACGCTGGCCGGCGAGCCGGTCGAGCCGGTCGCGACCCTGCCGACCCGGCTGGTCATCCGCGGCTCCACCGCCCCACCGGCCCGCGGCGTGCGGGGGGTGTCCTGAATGGACGCGCCGCCGGAGCTGGTGCTGCGGGCCCCCGGCCCCGAGCTGATCGCGCTGCCCTGGAACGAGCCGCTGGAACGGTGGGACGAGATGCGGGTCCCGCTGCGCGACATGGAGGTCGGCCCCAGCCGGCACCTCGTCCGTTTCGTCGAGGCCGACGGTGCACTGTGGGCGCTCAAGGACATGCCGGAGCGGATCGCCCGTCGCGAGTACGACGTGCTGCGGCGCCTCGAGCACCAGTGCCTGCCCGCGGTCCGCCCGGCCGGGCTGGTGAACCAGCCGGCGCACGAGACCGCGATCCTGGTGACCCGCTACCTCGCCGGGTCCTGGCAGTACCGCAGGCTGTTCCTGCGGCTGCCCCCGAACCGGCCGCGGCACCGCGCCCGGCTGTTCGACGCGATGATCTCGCTGCTGGTCGAGTTGCACCGGCACGGCGTGTTCTGGGGGGACTGCTCGCTCAACAACACCCTGTTCACCCGCGACGGGCAGACCCTGCAGGCCTTCCTCGTCGACGCCGAGACCAGCGAGGTGCACCCGGACGGCCTGTCCGACGGTCAGCGCGAGCACGACGTGACGATCCTGGTCGAGAACATCGCCGCCGGGATGATCGACCTCGCGACCTCGCTGGAGCGCCCGCCGGAGATGATCCCGCAGCTCATCGACGAGGCGACCGCCCTGCCCGAGCGCTACCGGGAGCTGTGGGAGGCGCTGCACACCTCGCCGGTCTTCGCCTTCGGCGACCGCTACCGCGTCGAGGGCGCCATCCGCGAGCTCAACGACCTGGGCTTCGCCGTCGACGAGGTGTCCCTGCTCCCGATCGGCGACGGCCGGTCGCGGCTGCACATCGCCGTCGGCGACCGCAACTACCACTCCGAGACGCTGCGCAGGCTGACCGGTGTCGGCGTGGGGGAGGGCCAGGCCCGGATCCTGCTCGGCGACCTCAACGCCCACCGCGACTGGATGCAGCGGCGCACCGGTCACCCGGTGTCGGAGCGCGCGGCCGCCCACAGCTGGATCGACCACTGCCTCGAGCCCGGATCGGCCCGCGCGCACGCCGCGCTCGGCGGAGCCGGCGATCCGGTGCAGGCGTACTGCGACCTGCTGGAGGTGCGCTGGCTGTTGTCCGAACGGGCCGGCGCCGACGTCGGCAACGAGACCGCGCTGGCCGCCCTCGGCGGGCACGCCCCGACCGACTCGGCGGCCAAGATGGCCGTCGCCGACGCCCCCACCGGGCCGCTGCCGCGGATCCCCGCGGACGACGCCGACGAGCGGTGACGCGCGTCGTCACATCGTTGACGCCACGGTAACCACACTCCCGGCGGTACTGTTCCGGGCCGTGTCCATTCCCGGTCCCGGTTACGCCATCACCGCACGCGTCGACGCCCCCGCCCACCCCACCTCGGCCGGTGACCTCACCGCCGCCGTCGGCCAGGTCGGTGGCGTCGTCACCGCCTTCGACGTCGTCGAGGCGCGCACCGAGAGTCTCGTCGTCGACATCTCGGTCAACGCCCGCAACACCGAGCACGTCGAGGAGATCAAGACGGCCATCGAGCAGCTCGAGGGCTTCTCGGTCCGCAAGGTCTCGGACCGGACCTTCCTGCTCCACCTCGGCGGCAAGATCGAGGTGCGGTCCAAGGTGAACCTCCGCACCCGTGACGACCTGTCGCGCGCCTACACCCCGGGCGTCGCGCGGGTGTCGATGGCGATCGCGGAGAACCCGTCCGACGCCCGGCGCCTGACGATCAAGCGCAACACCGTCGCCGTCGTCACCGACGGGTCCGCGGTGCTCGGCCTGGGCAACATCGGCGCCGCCGCGGCGATGCCGGTGATGGAGGGCAAGGCGGCGCTGTTCAAGCAGTTCGCAGGAGTCGACGCCTGGCCGGTCTGCCTCGACACCCAGGACACCGAGGAGATCATCCGCACCGTCCAGCTGATCGCCCCCGGCTACGGCGGCATCAACCTGGAGGACATCGCCGCGCCGCGCTGCTTCGAGATCGAGCGCCGGCTGCGCGAGCTGCTCGACATCCCGGTCTTCCACGACGACCAGCACGGCACCGCCGTCGTCGTCGTCGGCGCCCTGCGCAACGCGCTGCGCGTGGTCGGCAAGAAGTTCTCCGACATCCGCGTCGTCGTCTGCGGCGTCGGCGCGGCCGGGTCGGCGATCATCCGGCTGCTCGGCTCGGAGCAGACCGCCGACGTCGTCGCGGTCGACGTGGACGGAATCGTCCACACCGGACGCGAGGGGATGGACGACAACCTCGTCTCGATCGCCGCGCAGACCAACAAGGACGGCAAGCAGGGCACCCTGGCCGACGCGCTCGTCGGGGCCGACGTCTTCATCGGGGTCAGCGCGCCGAACCTGTTCGGCGAGGACGAGCTGCGGACCATGAACGACGACTCGATCGTGTTCGCACTGGCCAACCCGGACCCCGAGGTCGACCCGACGCTGGCGATGCGCCACGCCGCCGTCGTCGCGACCGGCCGGTCGGACTACCCGAACCAGATCAACAACGTGCTCGCGTTCCCCGGTGTGTTCCGCGGGCTGCTCGACGCCCAGGCGCACGACATCACCGACGAGATGATGCTCGCCGCGGCCGAGGCGATCGCCGACGTCGTCGCCGAGCCGAACCCGTCGTTCATCGTGCCGAGCGTGTTCGACACGAGCGTGGCCCCGGCCGTCGCCGAGGCGCTGCGCGGTGCCGCCGCGAAGCAGGCGAAGCGCGGCGAGGTCGAGGCGGGCTGACCGGCTCACCGGGGGACGACCACCCCGGGCGGCGCGGGCACGGGGACGTGCTCGGCGGGGGAGGCCGCCGCGGCGACGAGTACGGCCAGCGCCACCGTCGTCCCGAGCGCGAACCGGCGGGGTCGCGGCACGCGCACCGGGCGCGCCGGGGCGTCCGGCACGGGCACGGCCGTCACGAACGCGGCCGCGGCGTCGTCGAGGCCCCGGCCCTCGGCGGCGGCGGCACGGACCGCGCCCGCCGTCGCGACCGGGAGCGGCAGCTCGACGGCGGTCGCGACCGGGATCGGCAGCCGGTGCACCCCGATCCGGTAGGTCCGCGCCAGCCCGCTGCGCTCCGGGTCGCCCAGCGCGGGCCCGCAGAACAGCACCAGCGGTGCCCCGGCGCCGGCCCGCCAGCCGTGCTCGCCCTCGACGACGAGACCCCACAGCGCGACGCAGCCCAGCACGGTGCCGGGACCGAACCCGACGCCGCCGACCCGGGCCGGGTCGCGGACCGCGTGCACACCGCAGGTGCAGGCCGGGTCCGGTGCCTCGTGTCCGCGCAGCTCGCAGTGCGCGGCGAGGGCGCCGCCGGGCGGCCACTCGGTGGCCACGTGCACCGGGGACCGCAGCCGCGGCGCGGTGGGCGGGCCCGCGACACGCCAGCACCGCCAGCCGACGACGACGCCCGCGACGTCCGGTGCGGCGCCGTCCGACGGTGTGGTCAGCGCGGGGCACACACCGGTTCACCGGCCCGGTCGGGGACCCGCCGTGGCATGCCGTCCGGGACCGGCGCGACCGGTGTCGCCGCCCCATCGGTCGGCGGGTGCGCCGGCGCCCGGTCCGGGTCGCCCGGCGCAGCCAGGGGTTCGGCCCGGAAGACCCGCACCGTCGCTCCGATGTCCATGACGCCCCACCCCCGTGTGCCCGGGCGGGGCCGTGCCCGGCACCGCGCGAAGGCCCAGGATCCGTCCTGCACCCCGGGGCGCGGCACCGCCGTACGGTGCCGCGGCTCACCCCCGGACGGGCGGTTACCGCAGGTCGCACGGGTCTAGGCTGGCGTGCATGGCGGTGAGGATCGGTGTGCTGGCCCTGCAGGGCAACGTCCGCGAGCACGTGGCGGCGCTGACCGCGGCGGGCGCCGAGGCCGTGCCGGTCCGCCGTGCGTCCGAGCTGGCCGCGGTGGACGGCATCGTCCTGCCCGGCGGCGAGTCGACGACCATGTCCAAGCTGCTCGACACCTTCGAGCTGCTGGAGCCGCTGCGGGCCCGGCTCCGCGACGGGCTGCCCGCCTACGGATCGTGCGCAGGCATGATCCTGCTGGCCGAGGAGATCCTCGACGGCCGCCCCGACCAGCACCAGCTCGGCGGGCTCGACGTCGTCGTGCGGCGCAACGCCTTCGGCCGCCAGGTCGACTCGTTCGAGACCGATCTGGACTTCACCGGGCTCATCGGTGGTCCGGTGCACGCGGTCTTCATCCGCGCCCCGTGGGTGGAGAAGACCGGCGGCGACGTCGAGGTGCTCGCCTCCGTCCCGGACGTCACGAGCGCCGGTGCCGACGCCGGTGAGGCGGCCGGGCGCGCGGTCGCGATCCGGCAGGGCCCGGTGCTCGCCACGTCGTTCCACCCCGAGCTGACCGGGGACCGGCGGGTGCACGCGCTGTTCGTCGACATGGTGCGCGCCGCAGGCTGACCCCCCACGGGGGTGGGGGATACCCCAGGTCCACCGGGGGGAGCGCCGTGTGGGCCGGCCGGCCCGGCGCGGGGACCCTGGAGAGCATGACCACCACCGTCGTGCCCAGCGGGTCGCGCCCCGTCCTGCCCTCCGCGGTGGACCTCAGCGTCGCGCTGTGGCTCGGCGCGATCCTGGCCGGGCTCGCCGAGTCCCTGGTCCGGCTGGCCGCACCGGTGCCGCCCACGACCGGGGAGCTGGCCGTCCGCGCCGGGATCTACCTGGTCCTGGGCGTGGTCGTGCTGCAGCTGCGCTCCGGGCACGGCGTGTACCGGTGGACCGTCCTCGGCGTGCTCGGTGTGCTCGGGACGGCCTCACTGGTCGTCGAACCGGTACGTGCCCTCGCCGACGGGGGCTCGGTCGGGCTGTTCCTGGTGTCCGCGACCGCGCCCGAGCTCGTCGCGGCGGCGCTGCGCGGGCTGCACGTGGCCGAGGTGGTCGGCGCCGTCGTGCTGCTGTTCCACCCCGCCGCACGGGCCTTCTACCGGACGACCTCACCCTCGACGACGGTCGTCGCCACGCCTGCGGGGATCCGGTAGCGGATCAGCCGGGAGCTGTTCGCGACGACCGCGACGCTGGAGGCGTTGTGCAGGATCGCCGCGACCACCGGTGACATCGCCCCGCCCGCGGAGACCAGCAGCCCGGCCGCGTTCACCGCGATCGACATGCCGTAGTTCTGCCGGATCAGGGTGATCGAGCGCCGCCCCAGGTCACGCAGGTCGAGCAGCGCGTTGAGGTCGTCGGCGGCCAGCGCGACGTCCGCGGTCTCGACCGCCACGTCGGTCCCGGCCACGCCCATCGCGATCCCGATGTCGGCCAGCGCCAGCGCGGGGGCGTCGTTCGTGCCGTCACCGATCATCGCGACGGTGTGGCCCTCGGCCTGCAGTGCCCGGACCACGTCCTGCTTCTGCTCGGGCATGACCTCGGCGCGGTACTCGGTGATGCCGAGCTCCTCGGCGACGGCCTTCGCGGTCTGCGGGTGGTCGCCGGTGAGCATGACGATCCGGGTGACGCCGTCGGCGCGCAGCCGTTCCAGCACGTCGCGGGCCTCGGTCCGCACGGTGTCGCGCAGCGAGACCAGGCCGACCAGCGCGCCGTCGACGGCGAGCAGCAGGGGCGTCTCCGAGGCCTTCTGCAGTCGCCGCACCCAGTCCGCGGCCTTGCGCGGGACCGTGACGCCCTGGGCGCGGAGCAGGTCGCGTGAGCCGATGAGCAGTACCCGGCCGTCGGCCTGGACCCGCATGCCCTGGCCGAGCAGGACCTCGCACTCCTCGTGCGGCGGGATCTCGATCCGCCGCTCCTCGGTGGAGCGGATGACCGCCTGTGCCAGCGGGTGCCGGGAGTGGATCTCCGAGGACGCGGCGTAGGCCAGGACCTGCTCGGGCGCCCAGTCGTCGTGGAAGGAGATGACGTTGGTGACGACCGGGCGGCCCTGGGTGAGCGTGCCGGTCTTGTCGAACACCACCGCGTCGACCCGGCCGGCCGCCTCGAGGTGCGCGCCGCCCTTGATGAGGATGCCGCGCCGCGCGCCGTTGCCGATCGCCGCGGAGATCGCCGTCGGGGTGGACAGGCCGACCGCGCACGGGCAGGCGATGAGCAGCATCGTCATCGCGCGCCGCACGTCGCGGGTGACGACCAGGGTCAGCGCCGAGAGCAGGAACGAAGCCGGCACGAACCGGCGGGAGAAGTTCTCGCCGACGGTCTGGATCGGGGCCCGGTCGCCCTGGGCCTGCTCGACCCGGTCGATGATCCGCCCGATCGCGGTGTCCTGCCCGACGGCGGTGGCGCGCACGACGATCCGGCCGCGCAGCAGCACCGACCCGGCGTGCAGGACGGCCCCGGGGGCGACCGAGACGGGCAGTTGCTCGCCGGTGATCGCGGCCTGGTCGACCACGCCCTCCCCGTCGACGACCTCGCCGTCGACCGGGAGCACGATCCGCTCGTGCACCACGACCTCGTCACCCACCGACAGGTCGGCGATGTCGATCTCGATCTCGGTGCCGCCGGCCAGCCGGGTCCAGGTGCGGGTGGTGGCGCCGGTGAGGAGCTCGGAGATCGCGCGCCGGGAGCGTCGCAGCGTCAGGTCCTGCAGGTACTCGCCGATGTTGAGCAGCCACAGCACGGTCAGCGCGACGACGTTCTCGCGCAGCACGAGACTGGCGACGGTCGCCGCGGACACGAGCGCGTCGGTGCCCGCGCCCTTCCCGCCGGCCAGCGAGCGGAGCGCGCCGCGCAGGAACGGGTAGCCGGTGAAGATCGTGACGCCGGTGGCGACGGTGCGGCTGGCCGGCCCGAGCAGCGGCGGGCGGCGCAGCGCGTAGCGGCGGAAGCCGAGTGCGGCGAGCGCGACCCCGCCGACGACCAGCCGGGCCAGCTCCCCGTTGTGCTGGTCGGCCGAGCGAGGGGTGCGGGCCGCGGTGGCCTCGGGCTCGGCGCCCAGACCCTTGCCGATCGCCTCGACGAGTTCGACCCGGTCGCAGCCCGGGCGGTACCAGACGACGACGTTGCCGGTGCGCGGGTAGGCGTGCACCTGCCGCACCCCGCCGACGTGGTCCAGCTCGTCCTCGACGGCCACGGCCAGCGCGGTCCGCCCGCGCAGGGCCGGGACGGCGAAGCGGATGCGGCCCGCGGCGTCGCTGAGGACGGTGGCGTCCGGGCCGGCGGTGTCGGTGCTCACGGTCTCGCTCGTCTCGCTCGTCGTGCCCGGAGGGCCGGGATCAGTGCTCGTGGCCGTGCCCGTGGCCGTTGCCCGGGGCGGGGGCCTCCTCGCCGATGCGGCCGCGGGCCTCGGCGACGATGTCGGCGGTCGCCAGCCGGGCCTTCTCGGCGCCGGTCTCGGCGGCACGGGCGCCCTTGAGGCCCCAGGTGGTCATCGAGACGGCGGCCTCGCGGACGGCGCCGGAGCGCGCGACCTTCTTGACGCCGTCGTAGGCGACCGCGCCGGCCAGCCCGCTCACGACGAGCCCGACGGCCTTGCCTGCCACTGCTCCGAACACGTGCGCTCCTCTCGCGACCGGCGCCCGGTGCAGGTGCCGATAACGGTTGTCAGCGTAGTCCGCGCCGGGTTCCCGGCGGGACGTGGTGGCGAAGCATAGTCGATCTTGCATGTGTCGGTGACGGGGGGCGTGCGCGGGCCCGGCCCGGCGGGGAGCCGCGTCGTCGGTAACATTGACGGGTTCCCGCAGGTCGGCCCGACCGCAGCTCGCGCTGCGGGGCGTCGGACCTGCCCCTCACCGCGCGTCGCGTGCGCGGTGCGAGCACGAGAGGTGGGCAGACGAGCCGATGAGCGGTCACTCCAAGTGGGCGACGACCAAGCACAAGAAGGCCGTGATCGACGCCCGCCGCGGCAAGATGTTCGCCAAGCTGATCAAGAACATCGAGGTCGCGGCCCGGACCGGCGGCGGTGACCCCGACGGCAACCCGACGCTCTACGACGCCATCCAGAAGGCGAAGAAGAGCTCGGTCCCGAACGACAACATCGACCGTGCGGTCAAGCGTGGTTCGGGTGCCGACGCCGGAGGCGCCGAGTACCAGACGATCACCTACGAGGGCTACGGCCCGAACGGGGTCGCGGTGCTGGTCGAGTGCCTGTCCGACAACCGGAACCGGGCGGCGACCGAGGTCCGGACGGCGATGACCCGCAACGGCGGCACCATGGCCGACCCGGGGTCGGTGGCGTACCTGTTCCAGCGCAAGGGCGTCGTGGTGCTGCCGAAGGCCGAGCTGTCCGAGGACGACGTGCTGATGGCCGTCCTCGACGCGGGTGCCGAGGAGGTGAACGACCTCGGCGAGAGCTGGGAGGTCGTCTCCGAGCCGACCGACGTCGTCGCGGTGCGGACCGCGCTCCAGCAGAACGACATCGACTACGACTCCGCGGAGGCGGTCTTCGTGCCGTCGATGCAGGTCGAGCTGGACGCCGACGGTGCGAAGAAGGTCTTCAAGCTGATCGAGGCGCTCGAGGACTCCGACGAGGTCCAGAACGTCTACGCCAACTTCGACGTCTCCGACGAGGTCATGGCCGAGGTCGGCTGAGGTCGCCCCGGCAGGTCCGTACGCGGCCGCGTCCCCACCCGGGGCGCGGCCGCGTTCGCTGTCGGGGGTCGGTTCTAGACTCGCCGCCGATGAGCACAGCGACGCAGGGCACCCAGAAGTCGGCCTCGGCGAAGAAGAAGGCACCGGCGAAGCCGCGCCTGTTGCTGCTCGACGGCCACTCCCTGGCCTACCGGGCGTTCTTCGCGCTGCCCGCGGAGAACTTCCGCACGGGTACCGGGCAGACCACGAACGCGGTCTACGGCTTCACCTCGATGCTGATCAACCTGCTGCGTGACGAGGAGCCGACCCACCTCGCGGTCGCCTTCGACGTGTCGCGTAAGACCTTCCGTTCCGAGCGCTACGCCGAGTACAAGGCGAACCGCTCGTCGACGCCGGACGACTTCCGCGGCCAGATCGACCTCATCAAGGAGGTCCTGGCGGCGCTGAACATCCCGGTGTTCGCCGTCGACGGGTTCGAGGCCGACGACCTCATCGCCACCCTCGCCACCCAGGCCGAGGGGCACGGCTACCAGGTGCTCATCACCACCGGCGACCGTGACGCGTTCCAGCTGGTCACCGACGACATCACCGTCCTGTACCCCAAGCGCGGCGTGTCCGACCTCGGCCGGATCGACCCGGCCGAGGTCGACAAGCGCTACGGGCTCACCCCGACCCAGTACCCGGACTTCGCGGCGCTGCGCGGCGACCCCTCGGACAACCTGCCCTCCATCCCCGGGGTGGGGGAGAAGACCGCGGCCAAGTGGGTCCGGGAGTTCGGCTCGCTCGCCGAGCTCACCGACCGGGTCGACGAGGTCAAGGGCAAGGCCGGGGACAACCTGCGGGCCAACCTGGCGAACGTGCTGCTCAACCGCCAGCTCACCGAGCTGGTGCGCGACGTCGACCTCGGCGCCGCCCCCGAGGAGCTCGAGCTGCGCCCCTGGGACCGCGACGCGGTGCACCGCCTGTTCGACGAGCTGGAGTTCCGGGTGCTGCGCGAGCGCCTGTTCTCCACCCTCTCCTCCGCCGAGCCCGAGGCCGAGTCCGGCTTCGAGGTCTCCGGCGAGGTCGTCGCACCCGGCGCGGCGCGGGCCTGGCTCGACGCCCACGCCCGCGACGGGCGTCGCGTCGCGGTGAGCTTCGCCGGGGTCACCGGCCCGATCGCCGGGCGCGACCTCGACGGGATCGCGCTCGCCACGGGGGAGCCGACCGTCGAGCAGCGGGCCGCCGGCGCCACCGCCGGTGTCCCGGCCGCCGGCTACCTCGCGCTGACCGGCCTCACCCCGGACGACGAGGCGGCCCTGGGCGACTGGCTCGCCGACGCGTCCGTGCCGAAGGCCGCGCACGACGTGAAGGCGGTGCTGCACGCGCTGCGCGCGCGGGGCTGGACCCTGGGCGGGCTGACCAGCGACACCGCGCTCGCCGCGTACCTCGCCAAGCCCGGGCAGCGGACGTTCGACCTGGCCGACCTCGCGCTGCGCTACCTGCGCCGCGAGCTGCGCACCGAGGAGCCCGCCGACGGGCAGCTGTCGCTGCTCGGCGGTGAGGAGGAGGCCGACACCCGGGCCGCGGAGCAGGAGATGCTCGCGGCCTCGGCGATCGCCGAGCTCGCCGACGCCCTCGACGCCGACCTCGCCGAGCGGGGCGGCAGCGAGCTGCTGGCCGACCTGGAGCTGCCGCTGGCGTTCGTGCTGGCCGACTGCGAGGCGGCCGGGATCGCCGTCGACGGCGAGACCCTGTCCGACCTGGAGTCGGACTTCGGCGCCCAGGTCCGCGAGGCCGCGCGGCAGGCCTACGAGGTGATCGGGAAGGAGATCAACCTCGGCTCGCCCAAGCAGCTGCAGGTCGTGCTGTTCGACGAGCTGGAGATGCCCAAGACCAAGCGCACCAAGACCGGCTACACCACCGACGCGGACGCGCTGGCGAGCCTCTACGAGCAGACCGAGCACCCGTTCCTGCAGTTCCTGCTGCAGCACCGCGACGCGACCCGGCTCAAGGTGACCGTCGACGGGCTCATGAAGTCCGTCGCCGAGGACGGCCGGATCCACACCACGTACTCGCAGACGATCGCCGCGACCGGCCGGCTGTCCTCGACCGACCCGAACCTGCAGAACGTGCCGATCCGCACCGCCGCCGGGCGCCGGATCCGGGACGCGTTCGTCGTCGGATCCGGCCCCGACGGCGCGCCGTACGCGGAGCTGCTCACCGCGGACTACAGCCAGATCGAGATGCGGATCATGGCCCACCTGTCCGAGGACGCCGCGCTGATCGAGGCCTTCCGTTCACAGCACGACTTCCACGCCGAGACCGCGGCCCGGGTCTTCGGCGTCGCGGCGGCCGAGGTGTCGCCCGAGCAGCGCGCCAAGATCAAGGCGATGAACTACGGCCTGGCCTACGGGCTGTCGGCCTACGGTCTGTCCGGGCAGCTGCGGATCTCCACCGAGGAGGCCAAGGGCTTGATGGACGACTACTTCGCCGGGTTCGGCGGGGTACGCGACTACCTCGCGGGAGTCGTCGACCAGGCCCGCAAGGACGGCTACACCGCCACCATCCTGGGGCGGCGGCGCTACCTGCCCGACCTGACCAGCGACAACCGTCAGCGTCGGGAGATGGCCGAGCGGATGGCGCTCAACGCCCCGATCCAGGGCAGCGCGGCGGACATCATCAAGGTCGCGATGCTCGGCGTGTACCGGGCGCTGCAGGCCGAGGGGTTGCGCAGCCGGATGCTGCTGCAGGTGCACGACGAGCTCGTCATCGAGGTCGCCGACGGCGAGCGCGAGACCCTGGAAGCGCTGGTGCGCCGCGAGATGGCGGCCGCGGCCGACCTGTCGGTGCCGCTGGAGGTGTCGGTCGGGTCCGGCCGCAGCTGGGACGCCGCGGCGCACTGACCCGCGCCCCGGCCCGGGCTCAGCCGAGGACCGCTCCCGGTGCGGCGGCGCCGGCGCCGTATCCGGCTCCGGAGGGGTGACGCAGGTGCCCCGGCGCGAGGATCCGGGCGGCGCGGCCCAGCTCGGCGACGAGCTGCTCCACCGCGACGTCCTGCCGGCGGGCCTGGGTGTGCAGGATCGCGCAGAGCCGCCCGGTCGGGCCGGGCGTGCGGGTCGTGGCGCCGGCCGTGGTGTCGCGAGGGCCGGTGAGGCGTCGGGTGTCGCGTTCGTGGCGCAGCACCGCGGCCAGGTCGCGTCCGGCGGCGGCGAGGACGTCGGCGTCGTCGGTGTGGATCACGACGACCGCGTCGGCGTCGCCCGCCGCGGCGACCGCGCGTTCCGCGGAACGCGACCACGCCCACAGCGCGCGGCGCCCGGCCAGCGACGGGGGCAGCTCCAGCCCGCCGGACTCGGCGTCGGCCAGGGCGACCAGGAGCCCGCCGATCCGGCCTGCCCGGCGCGCCCAGGTCGCCCGGTCCCCGGGCAGACCCCGGTGGACGAGGACGCCCGCCTGCGCCGGCACGGCCGGTGGCGCGTCGGGGCGGCGGGGGTGCGGGACCAGCGGCATCGGCGTCACCTCCTCCGGGGCCGACGCCGGTAGGGTCGCACTGCTCCCACCTGCTGTTACGTCGTCGCGGCGGACGGTGGGGACATCCCGCCGGACGGTCCGTGCCCGGCGTCCTGCGGTACGGCTGCCGCCGGTTCCAGGATCGTCAGCTCGGCCGACCCGAGGCGGAGCACGCCGTCGTCGAGGGGCTCGCAGCGGACACCGCCCCGGCCGCGCAGCGCCGCCCACGCGCCGTCGCCGATCTCGGTGTCCATCCAGCGGCACGGTGCGGCGGCGCGGTGCGCGCGGAAGCGGACCGGCCCGTCGCCGGAGTCCAGGGCGAACAGCGCGCCGGTGCCGCCGCGGCGAGCGCGTCGACCGGGGCGCCGCGCAGGACGACGTTGCGCCGCATCGCCGCCGGGGTCGCGTCGACGGCGTCGCCGAGCACCGCGCGCAGGTGGTCCAGCGACTCCGCGGCCAGCAGGGTGACCGCGGCGCGGGCGTGGGCCGGGCGGCCGGCGTAGCGGTCGCCGACGATCCCGTGGCCGGCACGGACCCGGACCGCGTGGCGCAGCGGCGGCTCCGGGTCGGGCCGGGGCCCGTCCGCGGGCCTGCCCTCGTAGGCGTGCCGGGACGCGGCCAGCAGGGCGGTGACCTCGACCCGCATCAGTTCAGCCCGGTCAGGAACCGGATCACGGCCTCCCGGGTCAGCTGCGCGCCCGGGCTGCCGAAGGGCCGGTCGAAGACGTGGTCGGCGTAGGGGACGGTGACCAGCCTGCCGTCGACCCCCGCGGAGCGGAGCTCCCGGTCGTAGGCGGCGACCCGGTCGGGCAGGACGTAGTGGTCCGCGGACCCGAGCAGCAGCAGGGTCGGCGGGAGCCCCGGGCGGACCTGCTCGGCGGGGGAGAGCAGCCGCAGCAGGCCCGGTGCCTGTTCGGCGGTCCCGCCGAACAGGGTGCTCTGCAGGTCCGGGTCGACCAGCGTCAGGTCGACGGGCGGGTAGTAGCCGACCACGCCGACCGGCGGCGGGCCGGGCGTCGGCGGCGGGGCGCCGGCCGGGCCGGTGCCGCCGTACGCGGCCGGTGCCTCGGAGCACGCCAGCGTCCCGTCGAGCAGCCCGGACGTGGTCGACAGCGCCAGGGTCGCGCCCGCGGACTGCCCGGCCAGCACCAGCCGCGCGGGATCCAGACCCGCCTCGCCCGCGTGCGCGCGGACCCAGTCGACGGCGCACGCGACGTCGCGCTGCTGGTCGCGGCCGACGGGCTCGGGCGGCGGCAGCCGGTAGTCCACCGCCGCGACCGCCCAGCCGCGCTCGGCGAGCCACCGGTTCAGCGCGGTGCGGTCGCGGCGGTCCCCGCTCGTCCACGACCCGCCGTGCACCCACACCATCGTCGGGTGCGGACCCGCGCCGGTCGGCAGGTAGAGGTCCAGCGTGCGGCCGGGGGCGAACTCCACCGACCGGTCCGGCCGCCCGTCGGGCTGGCCCAGCTCGGTCAGCGTCGCCGTCCAGTCCAGCGGGACGCCCTGCTCGGACGCCGCACGGCCCTGTGCGGCCAGCACCGTGACCGACCCGACGACCGCGGCCAGTGCGAGCACCGCCGTCGCGACTCCGGTGAACCGGGCACCCGCGGCCCGCGCCGCCAGCCCGAACAGGATCCCCAGCACCCCGGCCAGGGCCACGTGCAGCGGGTACGCGCCGGACAGGAACGACCCCGCGAGCCCGATCCCCGGGGTCTCGGGGCGGAAGGTCCCCACCAGCACGACCAGCAGCAGCGCGGCCCACACCCACGCGAGGATCCGGAGGAACGACGTCACCCGCGCACCCTGTCATCCCGGTCCGCCCGGCCCGGCCCGGACCCGCCGGTCCGGCGTGCCCGCACCGGGCGGGACCGCCTCCACCGGTACGGTTCTCGAACGGCCGTGCGGATCCGAGGCGAGGGGGACGCGGTGCGGGTGCTCGGGGTCGACCCCGGACTGACGCGGTGCGGGATCGGCGTCGTCGAGGCCGGTGCGGGCCGGGCCGTCGGGTTCGTCGACGTCGGCGTCGCCCGCAGCGAGCCGGGCCTGCCGCTGGAACGACGGTTGCTCACCGTCGCCGACGAGGTGGAGCGCTGGGTGGCCCGGCACCGCCCCGACGTGATCGCCGTCGAGCGGGTGTTCAGCCAGAACAACGTCCGCACCGTGATGGGCACCGCGCAGGTCAGCGGGGTCGTCGCGCTCGTCGCCGCACGGGCCGGGCTGCCGGTCGCCTTCCACACCCCCAGCGAGGTCAAGGCCGCCGTCACCGGGGAGGGCCGCGCGGGCAAGGCGCAGGTCACCGCGATGGTCACCCGGCTGCTCGGCCTGGACACACCCCCGAAGCCGGCCGACGCCGCCGACGCGCTCGCGCTGGCCATCTGCCACTGCTGGCGCTCCCCGATGATCGACCGGATGGCGCAGGCGCAGGCCCGCGCCGAGGAGCTGGCCGCGGTGCACCGGGCCCGGCTCGCCGAGGCGCAGCGGGAGCGGGGAGGCGCCCGGCCCAGTGCCGCCCAGCAGTGGGCCGCGGCCCGCGCGGCCGCCGACGCCCGGTCCGCCGGCGGGTGGGGCGCACGCTGACCCGTCTCGCCCGGTGGTGGCGTGGTGTCGCGTGCGGTTCCGTCGGTGCGGCCCGGTAGCGTCGGTGCCTCGAACGGTCGTTCGTGGGAGGGGGACCTGTCAGTGATCCACTCGGTGCGCGGTCCGGTGCTGGGGATCGGGCTGGACCACGCCGTCGTCGAGGTCGGCGGGGTCGGGCTCGCGGTGTACGCCACGCCCGCCACGCTGGGCGGGCTGCGTCGCGGCGAGGAGGCCCGGCTGCCGACCACGCTGGTGGTGCGCGAGGACTCCCTGACCCTCTACGGGTTCGCCGACGCCGAGGAACGCGAGCTGTTCCTGCTGCTGCAGACGGTGTCCGGGATCGGGACGCGGCTCGCGCTCGCCACGATCGCGGTGCTGGAGCCGGACACGCTGCGCCGCGCACTCGCCGACGGCGACCTCGCCGTGCTCACCCGCATCCCCGGCGTCGGGCGCAAGAGCGCCGAGCGCCTGGTCGTGGAACTGCGCGACAAGGTGACCGCGCCCGTCGCGGTGCCCGCGGGTGCGGTCGCGGCCGCGCCGGCCCCGGTGCTCGGGGTGCGCGAGCAGGTCGTCGAGGCGCTGCTCGGGCTCGGCTTCACCCAGCGCCCGGCCGAGCAGGCCGTGGACGCGGTGCTGGCCCACGCCCCCGACACCGACGCCCGGGACCTGCTGCGCACCGCGCTGTCGAGCCTCGGCAGGTCGCGGTGACCGACCCCGATCCCTACGCCGGGGTCGACGGGCATCTCGACGAGCGCGCCGTCGACGCCGGGGTCCAGCCGGGGGACACCGACGTCGAGGCGTCGCTGCGACCGCGGTCGCTGGAGGAGTTCGTCGGGCAGCCACGGGTCCGCGAGCAGCTGCAGCTGGTGCTGGAGGGCGCGCGGCGCCGCGGCGACCCGCCGGACCACATCCTGCTGTCCGGCCCGCCCGGCCTCGGCAAGACCAGCCTCGCCATGATCATCGCCCAGGAGATGGGCGCCGCGATCCGGCTGACGTCGGGCCCCGCGCTGGAGCGGGCGGGGGACCTCGCCGCGATGCTGTCCAACCTCGTGCCCGGCGACGTGCTGTTCATCGACGAGATCCACCGCACCGCCCGCCCCGCCGAGGAGATGCTCTATCTCGCCATGGAGGACTTCCGGGTCGACGTGGTGGTCGGCAAGGGCCCGGGTGCCACCTCGATCCCGCTCGACGTCGCACCGTTCACCCTGGTCGGGGCCACGACGCGGGCCGGGGCGCTGACCGGTCCGCTGCGCGACCGGTTCGGGTTCACCGGGCAGATGGAGTTCTACGACGTCCCCGAGCTGGAGCGCGTGCTCCGCCGGGCCGCCGGGATCCTCGGCATCGACCTGCGCGCGGACGGCGCGGCCGAGATCGCCGGGCGCTGCCGCGGCACGCCGCGGGTGGCGAACCGGCTGCTGCGCCGGGTCCGCGACTACGCCGAGGTCCGCGCGGACGGCGTGGTCACCCGGGAGGTCGCCCGCGACGCGCTGGCCGTCTACGACGTCGACGAGCTCGGCCTCGACCGGCTCGACCGCGCCGTGCTCGGCGCGCTGGTCCGCTCCTTCCACGGCGGCCCGGTCGGCGTCTCGACCCTCGCCGTCGCCGTGGGGGAGGAGCCGGGGACCGTCGAGGAGGTCTGCGAGCCCTACCTGGTGCGGGCCGGGATGATCGCCCGCACCCCGCGCGGGCGGGTCGCGACCCCGCTGGCCTGGACCCACCTCGGGCTGACCCCGCCCGCGGACGCACCGGCCGGGCACCGGGTCGACCCGCTGTTCTGACCCGGCGTGCCGTCGGGGCACCGGAGTGCGCGGGCCGTCACACATGGGAGGATCCGGACGGACCGAACGGATCGGGCACCGCCCGGCCGGGACCACGGGCACCCTGGTGTCCGCACACCGCGCGGAGTCCTCCGGACACCGCGTGCCCGGCGGGCGTCCTGATGCGGGCGCCCCGGAACGATCCGGGCGTCCGGCTCGTTCCGGGGCGTGTCGGGCAGCCGGCGGGCCCGGGTGACGCCGTTCGGCCCGTCGCACTGCGACGAGCGGTCCGCCTCCGGGAGGGGGCCGGCCGTCGGTGTCGGTCCCGGCTGGCACACTCACGATTACGAGACGAGACGGAGACCCCGCACGATGACTTCAATCCTCGCCCAGCAGGCCGGTGGCGGCTCGAGCATCTTCTCCCTGCTGCCGTTCCTCATCATCCTGCTGCTGTTCGTGCCGTTGTTCCTGAACGGCCGCAAGCAGCGCAGGCAGATGGCGGAGACGCAGGCGATGCAGCAGGCGCTGGAGGACGGCGACGTCGTCGTCACCACGTCCGGGCTGCGGGGCACCATCGTCGACGCCTCGTACGAGGACACGATCGACCTCGAGATCGCCGACGGCGTGGTCACCACCTGGCTGCGTGCGGCGATCCGGGAGAAGGTCGCGACCGACGAGGTGACGGAGGAGACCGTCGCCGAGCCGGCCGACAAGGACGCGTCGGAGAACAAGCCGACGATCCACTGAGCACGTCGGGAACGGGCCGGGCGGCCCGTTCCGGCGGCCTCGGCGTCCGGACCGGGCCCGGCCGCGGCTCTGCCGCACCGGCCCGGTGGGACGGCGACCGACCGTGAGGCCGGCCGCGGCCGCCGCACGAGTCGGATCAGGAGAACGATCACGTGGCAACGTCGTCGGGGCAGCAGCACGTGCGCCCCTGGCGCTACCTGACGGCCTTCGCAGGCATCGTCGTGGTGCTGTACGCACTGGTGTTCCTCACCGGGGGCGGCAACCTCACGCCGAAGCTGGGCATCGACCTGCAGGGTGGCACCCGCGTCACGCTCACCGCCCGCACCACCGACGGGCAGCCACCGCCGCGTGACCAGCTGATCCAGGCGCAGGACATCATCGAGCAGCGCGTCAACGGGCTCGGTGTCAGCGGCGCCGAGGTCCAGCTGGACGGCAGCAACATCGTCATCACCGTCCCCGGCGACGCCGGCGAGCAGGCCCGCTCCCTGGGCCAGACCGCGCAGCTGCGCTTCCGCGAGGTGCTGCAGGGCCCCGTCCCCGCGAACCAGGCCGCCGGGCAACAGCCCGCGCCGGGCCAGGACGCGCAGTCCGGCCAGGCCCCCGCGAGCCAGGCCCCCGCGAGCCCCGCCCCGGCGCAGCCGCAGGGCATGGGCGAGCAGAGCCGTCCCGTCGCGCCGGTCGCGCAGGTCGCGCCGCTGCAGGACCCGCCGCCGACACCCGCGCCGTCCCCGACGCCGAGCCCGGGCGGGCTCGCGCCGGACGACCCGCGCGTCGCCGCCGAGGTCACGAAGCTCCGCGAGACCCGGCAGAGCACCGACCAGGCCACCCAGCTGCAGGCGCTGCTGTCGCTGAACTGCGGCGCACCGGACCCCCTGCAGGGCTACGACGACCCGACCCGGCCGCTGGTCGCCTGCAGCGAGGACGGGCAGAACAAGTACCTGCTCGGCCCGTCGTTCCTCGAGGGCACCGAGATCGCCTCCGCCCAGGCCCAGCAGAACCAGCAGGGCGTCGGCTGGGTGGTCGGGCTGACCTTCAAGCCGCAGGGCGCCGACACCTGGGGCCGGTACACGACCGAGAACGTCGGCAAGAACGTCGCGTTCGTCCTCGACGGCGACGTCGTCTCGGCCCCGTCGATCAACCAGCCGATCTTCGGGCAGACCCAGATCTCGGGGCAGTTCAACCAGGACCGGGCCCAGCAGCTCGCCCAGGTGCTGCGCTACGGCTCGTTGCCGCTGTCGTTCGACTCCGGCAACGCCCAGACCGTCTCGGCCAGCCTCGGGCTGGCCTCGCTGGAGGCCGGGCTCATCGCCGGCGCCGTCGGCCTGGTGCTGGTGTTCGCCTACTGCCTGTTCTACTACCGTCTGCTCGGCATCCTGACGATCCTGTCGCTGGCCCTGTCCGGCCTGGTCGTCTACGCGGTGCTGATCCTGCTCGGGCGCTGGATCGGGTTCACCCTGGACCTGGCGGGCGTCGCCGGGTTCATCATCGCCATCGGCATCACGGCCGACTCGTTCGTGATCTTCTTCGAACGGCTCAAGGACGAGATGCGCGAGGGCCGCACCTTCCGCTCGGCCGTCCCGCGGTCCTGGGAGCGGGCGCGGCGCACGATCCTCACCGCCGACGCGGTCAGCTTCCTCGCCGCCGCGGTGCTCTACATCCTGGCCGTCGGCGAGGTCCGCGGCTTCGCGTTCACCCTGGGCATGTCCACGGTCCTCGACCTCGTCGTCGTGTTCCTCGTGACGTTCCCGCTGGTCGTGCTCATCTCCCGGTCGACGTCGCTGGGCAGACCCGGGCTGTCCGGGCTCGGCGCGGTCGACCGGATCGGGTCGCGGCACCGCCGTGCGAAGCCGGCCGTCGGCAGGCGCGCGGCCACCACCGGGAAGGGAGCGGGCGCATGACGAACCCCGAGTCGCTGTCGGGCTGGACCCGGCTCACCACCGGCACCGCGAACGTCGACATCATCGGCCGCCGCCGGACCTGGTACATCGGCTTCGGCGTGCTCATCGCCGTGTGCCTGCTCTCGCTGGTGTTCCGGGGCTTCAACCTCGGCATCGACTTCACCGGCGGCTCCCAGATCCAGCTGCCCGCCACCGGGGCGAACGGCACGATCAGCACCCAGCAGGTCGACCGGGTCTACGAGGGCGTGATCGGCTTCGCGCCCGAGGTCACCCAGTCCGTCGGGTCCGGCGACGCCGCGTCGATCGTGCTGCAGTCCGAGCCGCTGACCCCCGAGCAGCTCGTGCCGCTGCGCGAGGCGCTGTTCACCCAGCTGCAGCCGCTCGGCGCGGACGGCGCCCCCAGTGCCGCCTCGATCAGCGACTCGCAGGTCTCGGGCACCTGGGGCGGCGAGGTCACCACGCAGGCGCTGATCGCGCTGGCGGTGTTCATCGTCCTGGTCACGCTGTTCCTGGCGTTCTACTTCGAGCGGGCGATGGCCGCCGCGGCGCTGATCGCGCTCGTCAACGACATCGTCGTGACCGCCGGGGTGTACTCGATCATCGGGCTGGAGGTCACCCCGGCCACCGTGATCGGCCTGCTCACCATCCTCGGGTTCTCGCTCTACGACACCGTCGTCGTGTTCGACAAGGTCCGGGAGAACTCCCGCGGGCTGCTGAAGCTGACCCGGCGCACCTACGCCGAGGCCGCGAACCTCGCGCTGAACCAGACGCTGATGCGGTCGATGAACACCTCGCTCATCGCGATCCTGCCGGTGCTCGGCCTGCTCGTGATCGGTGTCGGTCTGCTCGGTGTCGGCACCCTGGCCGACCTGGCACTGGTGCAGCTGGTCGGCATGATCATCGGTGTCGTCTCGTCGCTGCTGCTGGCGACCCCGGTCCTGGTCGACATCAAGCTGCGCGACAAGCGGGTCCGCGACCAGGCCGCCCGGGTCGAGGCGCGTCGTGCCCGCGCGGCCGGCCGGGGCGGGACGGACTCGGACGCCGAGGACGATCCGGCCACCGATACCCTCGCCGCCGTGAGCTCCTCCGCACCCGCCGCCCCCCGTCCCGGCGCCCGCCCGACCGGCAAGACCGGACGGCGTCGCGGATGAGCGGGGCACAGGTCGACGGCATCCGGGTCGGGCCCGGAATCACCGGGGACTCCGCGGACGACCTGCTCCGGGTCGCCGAGCTGGTCCGCTCGGTACCCGACTACCCGCAGCCCGGGGTGCTGTTCCGTGACATCACCCCGGTGCTGGCGCACGGGGAGTCCTTCGCGACCGTCACCACCGAGCTGGCCGCCAACGCGGGCGAGGCGGACCTGGTGATCGGGGTGGAGGCGCGCGGGTTCCTGCTCGGCGCCGCCGTCGCGCTCGTCGCCGGGGTCGGTACCGTGCCGGTCCGCAAGGCGGGCAAGCTGCCCGCGGTCGCCGCGTCGCGCAGCTACGACCTGGAGTACGGCAGCGCCACCCTGGAGCTGCCGGCCGGGGTCGTCGAGCCGGGTACGCGGGTCTACGTGGTCGACGACGTGCTCGCCACCGGCGGCACCGCCGCGGCCGCCTGCGCCCTGCTGGCCGACGCCGGAGCCGAGGTCGTCGGGTTCGGCACGCTGCTGGAGCTGGCCGCACTGGACGGCCGGGCGAAGCTGGGTGACCTGCGGATCGACGCCCTGCTGAACGCCTGACCACGACGGGCCCCGATTCGCGGACTATCCTCGGACCCAGGACCCTTCCCGCCACCGAGCACGAGCAGGAGGTGCGGTGACCGAGGTCGACCGGACCAGCGCCCATCCGGCCACGCGCCCGCTGACGCCCGACGACGAACCGCCGCGCCCGTCCGCGACCCGCCGGGTCCGTGCCCGCATCGCCCGGCGGATGACGCCGCAGCGCGTCGCCATCGTGACCCCGGTGCTGGAGCCGCTCGCCGCGGTCCACCGCTCGCTGCACCCCAAGGCCGACCTGGTGCTGCTCCAGCGCGCCTACGACGTCGCCGAGGACAAGCACGACGGGCAGACCCGCAAGTCCGGGGACCCCTACATCACCCACCCGCTCGCCGTCTCCACGATCCTGGCCGAGCTGGGCATGGACACCACGACGCTGGTCGCGGCCCTGCTGCACGACACCGTCGAGGACACCGACTACTCCCTGGAGCGGCTGCGCGCCGACTTCGGCGACGAGGTCGCGCACCTCGTCGACGGCGTCACCAAGCTCGACAAGGTCGAGTTCGGCACCGCCGCGGAGGCCGAGACGATCCGCAAGATGGTCGTCGCGATGGCCCGGGACCCGCGGGTGCTGGTCATCAAGCTGTCCGACCGGCTGCACAACATGCGCACGATGCGCTTCCTGCGCCCGGAGAAGCAGGTCAAGAAGGCCAACGAGACCCTCGAGGTGTTCGCCCCGCTCGCGCACCGCCTCGGCATGGCCACGGTGAAGCTGGAGCTGGAGGACCTGTCCTTCGCGATCCTGCAGCCCAAGAAGTACCAGGAGATCGTCCGGCTGGTCGCCGACCGTGCGCCGTCGCGCGACACCTACCTGCGCCAGGTCATCGACGAGGTGTCCGCGCAGCTGGACTCCGCGCGGATCCCGGCCAAGGTCGAGGGCCGACCGAAGCACTACTACTCGATCTACCGCAAGATGATCGTCAAGGGCCGCGACTTCGACGACATCCACGACCTCGTCGGGGTCCGGGTGCTCGTCGACGAGGTGCGCGACTGCTACGCCGCGATCGGCATGGTGCACGCGCTGTGGCAGCCGATGCCCGGCCGGTTCAAGGACTACATCGCCCAGCCCCGGTTCGGCGTCTACCAGTCGCTGCACACCACGGTGATCGGGCCGGACGGCAAGCCCCTCGAGGTGCAGATCCGCACCCACGCCATGCACCGCACCGCCGAGTACGGCATCGCCGCGCACTGGCGGTACAAGGAGGTCAAGGGCGGCGGCAACAAGGAGGTCGAGGTCGAGGAGATGGCGTGGATGCGCCAGCTGCTCGACTGGCAGCGGGAGGCCGCCGACCCCGGCGAGTTCCTCGACTCGCTGCGCTTCGACCTCGCCGCGCGGGAGATCTTCGTCTTCACCCCGAAGGGTGACGTCGTCACCCTGCCCACCGGCTCCACCCCGATCGACCTGGCGTACGCCGTGCACACCGAGGTCGGGCACCGCTGCATCGGCTCCCGGGTCAACGGCAAGCTCGTCGCCCTGGAGCGGCAGCTGTCCTCCGGCGACGTCGTCGAGATCTTCACCTCGAAGGCCGAGGACGCCGGGCCGTCGCGGGACTGGCTGCAGATCGCGAAGTCCCCGCGGGCCAAGGCCAAGATCAAGCAGTGGTTCGCCAAGGAGCGCCGCGAGGAGGCCGTCGAGGAGGGCAAGGAGGCGATCACCCGGGAGGCCCGCCGCACCGGGATGCCGCTGCAGCGGCTCATCTCCGGCGACGCGATGTCCGCGCTCGCCCGGGAGATGCACTACTCCGACGTCTCCGCGCTCTACGCCGCCGTCGGCGAGCACCAGGCCAGCGCCCAGCACGTCGTGCAGCGCCTCGTCGCGTGGTTCGGCGGCGAGGAGGAGGCCGAGGAGGAGCTCGCCGAGCGGGCGACGCCGTCGACGGTCCGCCACCGGCGTCCGTCGGGCAACGCCGGCGTCGTCGTCAGCGGCGAGGACGGGCAGGCCCTCGGTGACCTGTACATCAAGCTCGCCCGCTGCTGCACCCCGGTGCCGGGCGACGAGATCCTCGGGTTCGTCACCCGCGGCGGCGGGATCAGCGTGCACCGCACCGACTGCACCAACGCCGGGGACCTCACCGCGCGCGAGGAGCGGCTGGTCGACGTGACCTGGTCGGTGTCGCCGGAGTCGGTCTTCCTGGTCGCCATCCAGGTCGAGGCGCTCGACCGGCACCGGCTGCTGTCCGACGTCACGAAGGTCCTGGCCGACGAGAAGGTCAACATCCTCTCGGCGACGACGACCACCTCCCGCGACCGCGTCGCGATCTCCCGGTTCTCCTTCGAGATGGGCGACCCGAAGCACCTCGGGCACCTGCTCCAGGCGGTGCGCAACATCGAGGGCGTCTACGACGTCTACCGGGTCACCAGCGCGGCCTGACCCCGGCCCGCCCCACCCGGGGGCGGACCGGGGAGCCGGTCAGCCGAGTGCGGTGCGCTGGATCTCGACCGGAATGCTCGGCGCGCCGTCACCGGAGCCGGCGGACTCGCCGCCCTTGGCGACCTTGTCCAGCGTCGCGAGGCCCTCGGAGCCGATGGAGCCGAACACGGTGTAGCTCGGCGGCAGCTGGGCGTCGCCGTAGATCATGAAGAACTGGCTGCCGTTGGTGTCCGGGCCGGCGTTGGCCATCGCGAGCAGCCCGCGGCCGTAGGTGAGACCGGGGAACACCTCGTCGGCGAACGAGTAGCCGGGGCCGCCGCGCCCGCTGCCGCTCGGGTCACCGCACTGGAGCACCTGCAGGCCGGGGCTGGTCGTCAGCCGGTGGCAGGAGGTCCCGTCGAAGTAGCCCTGCCGCGCCAGGCTCTCGAAGCTCGTGACCGTGCACGGCGCCAGGCCGCGGTCGAGCGTCAGGTCGATCGGGCCCGCGCTGGTCTGCAGATCCGCCGTGACCGTTCCCTGGGCCGGGGTGGAGCCGGCCGCCGGCGGGTTCACCGGCTTCGAGGCGGGCTCGGGGGACGTCGGGTAGGTGCAGTCCACCGACGCCGGCAGGGCCGTCGGGCGCGTGGGCAGCGGCACCGTCGGCCGACCGGCGGTGTCCGGGCCGTCCCCGGCGGGCGCCGGCGCCGCGGCGCTCTGCCCGGGATCGTCGGGACCGCCCCAGGCCGAGGTCAGCGCGTACACCCCGACCGCGGCCAGCACCACGACCAGCACCGTCACGACGGCCGCGATCGTCGTGTTCCGCTTGCGCTGCTGCTGCCGCTGCGTCCGGTGGGCCTGCTGCGCCTCCAGCTTGCGCTTGGCCGCCTCCCGGCGCTGCTCGTTCGTCGCCACGTCCCGCCCAACTCCCTGACTTGATCACTCGTACGCGCGGTGAGGGTATCGGGGCGACCTGGGGAGAAAGCTGAGAGACACCGGTTCTAGGCTGGGAGGACCCCCGACGTGATCCCCGGAGAGGACGTGCAGCAACCGTGACCGCCACCGAGCCGCAGGTGGGCCGGGCCCGCAGGCCCGAGCCGTTCGCCGCGCCGAAGGGCATCCCCGAGTACCTCCCGCCGTCCTCGGCCGGGTTCGTGCACGTGCGGGACACCCTCGCCGCCGCCGCCGAGCGCGCCGGGTACGGCCACATCGAGCTGCCCGTGTTCGAGGACACCGGCCTCTACGCCCGCGGGGTGGGGGAGTCCACCGACGTCGTCTCCAAGGAGATGTACACCTTCGCCGACCGCGGCGACCGCTCGGTGACGCTGCGCCCCGAGGGCACCGCCGGTGTGGTCCGCTCGGTGATCGAGCACAACCTCGACAAGCAGGGCCTGCCGGTCAAGCTCCGCTACGCGGGCCCCTTCTTCCGCTACGAGCGGCCCCAGGCCGGGCGCTACCGGCAACTCCAGCAGGTCGGCGTCGAGGCGATCGGGGTGGACGACGCAGGCCTGGACGCCGAGGTCATCGCGATCGCCGACGAGGGCTTCAAGGCCCTCGGCCTGACCGGCTACCGGCTGGAGATCACCTCGCTCGGCGACGCCGAGTGCCGGCCGGCCTACCGGGAGCGGCTGCAGGAGTTCCTGGCCGGGCTCGACCTCGACGAGGCGACCCGGGCCCGGGCGGAGATCAACCCGCTGCGCGTGCTCGACGACAAGCGCCCCGAGGTCCGCGCCGCGATGGCCGACGCGCCGCTGCTGATGGACCACCTGTCCGACGCCGCCGCCGACCACCACGCCCGGGTGCTCGCCCACCTCGACGACCTCGGCGTCGCCTACACACCGAACCCGCGCATGGTCCGCGGCCTGGACTACTACACCAAGACCACCTTCGAGTTCGTCCACGACGGCCTCGGCGCGCAGTCCGGCATCGGTGGTGGCGGCCGCTACGACGGCCTGATGGCGACCCTCGGCGGCCCCGAGCTGTCCGGCGTCGGGTTCGGCATCGGCGTCGACCGCACGCTGCTCGCCTGCCGCGCCGAAGGTGTGCAGCCCTGGTCGGACGCCCGCGTCGAGGTGTTCGGGGTGTCCCTCGGCGCCGCCGCGCAGCGCCGCCTGGTCGTGGTCGCCGCGCAGCTGCGGGCCCGGGGCCTGCGGGTCGACCTGGCCTACGGCGGCCGGGGGCTCAAGGGCGCGATGAAGTCCGCCGACCGGTCCGGCGCACGGTTCGCGCTGGTCCTGGGGGACCGGGACCTGGAGAACGGCACCGTCGGGCTCAAGGACCTCGTCTCGGGCGAGCAGCAGGACGTCCCGCTGGACGCGGTCACCGACGCCGTCGTGACCGCCCTGGCGGGCTGAGGCCGCGGTGGCGGCCTCGGACCGCGAACGCTGGGACGCCCGGCACACGGCCGCGGGGGCCGGGTCGCCGCTCCCGCCGGACGCGCTGCGCGGGCGCACGGACCTGCTCCCGTCCTCGGGCCGGGCGCTGGACCTGGCCTGCGGGCGCGGCGCGGTCGCGGTGTGGCTGGCGATGCAGGGGCTCGACGTCGTCGCCGTCGACGTGTCCCCGGCCGGGCTCGCCGCGGGCGCCGGGCTGGCCGCCGCCCACGACGTACGGGTGCGCTGGGTGGAGGCCGACCTCGACGCCGGCTTCCCCCGCGACGACGACCGCTACGACGTCGTCGTCTGCCAGCGGTTCCGCGACCCGGCGCTCTACCCGGCGCTGCGTGCCGCGCTCGCGCCGGGCGGGCTGCTGGTGGTCACGGTGCTGTCCGAGGTCGGCGACGCGGGCGGCCCGTTCCGGGCGGTGCCCGGTGAGCTGACCGCCGCGTTCGCCGGCCTCGAGGTCCTCGCCCACGGCGAGGGCAACGGGGAGGCGCACCTGGTCGCCCGCCTCCCCGCCTGATCAGCCGCCGTGCGTGGCCGCGCTGCGGTAGTCGGTGTAGGTGTAGGGGTTGTCGAGGACCTTGGTCTCGGGGATCTCGGGGTTCATCCCGGCCTGCCAGGCCGCCTCGCCCATCGTGGCGCGCAGGTGCTCGACGGTGGCGGTGACCGCGGTCCGCGCGGCGGCGAGGTCGACGTCGACCAGGCGCCCGTCGCGCTTCATCACGCGCCCGTCCACGAGCACGGTGTGCACGTCGCCGCGCTGGGCCTGGAACGCGACGTGACCGTGCGGGTTCAGCAGCGGGAACGACACCGGTGAGTGGTCGTTGCGCAGGAGCACCAGGTCGGCCTTCTTGCCGACCTCGACCGAGCCGAGATCGGACTCGCGTCCGATCGCGCGGGCCCCGCCGCGGGTCGCCCACTCCACGACCTGTTCGGCCCGCAGCGACGAGTGGGTGACGGTGTCCCCGCGCGCGTGTGCCTCCAGGTGCTCGCGGGATCGGTCGGCGCCCAGTGTGGTGCGCATCGCCGAGAACAGGTCCGCGCTCCACCACATCGAGGTGTCCATCGACAGCGACACCGGGATCCCGTGCTCGCGCAGCGCCCAGGTGGGCGGGTAGCCCTGACCGGCGCTCTGCTCGCTCTCGGTGGACACCGACACCGAGCCGCCGGTCGCGGCGATCCGGTGGTAGGAGTCGGCGGACAGGGTCGCGGCGTGCACGTAGACGGTGTCCGGCCCGGCGAAGCCGTGCTCGTGCATGAGCCGGACGCCGTCGTCGTTGGTCGCGCCCCACACCCCGGCGTGCGTCGTGACGCCGACGCCGAGCTCGCGGGCCACCTCGAACGCGGGGCGCTCGGGGAACGCGGGGTCACCGGTGACGTCGAAGGCGAGCTGGAAGCCGAGCATGTCGTCGCCGGGGGTGATGCGCCGCGACACGAACTCGCGGAACCCGGGGTCGGCGGTCCAGTTCGCGGGGGCGTCGTGGATGTTGCCGTAGGCGAGCACGAACCGGCCCGCGGTGGAGGCCAGGGCGTCGACGGCGGCGTCGGCGTGCTGCGGGGTCTGCAGGCCGTGCGACCAGTCGACGGTGGTGGTGACGCCCGCGTCGAGGGCCTCCAGCGCGGCGAGCAGGTTCCCTGCGTGGATGTCCTCCGGGCGGAAGATCCTGCCCCACTCCAGGTAGTTCCAGACGAAGTACTGGGTGAGCGTCCAGTCGGCGCCGTACCCGCGCAGCGAGGTCTGCCACATGTGCCGGTGGGTGTCGACCATGCCCGGCATCACGATCCCGCCGGTCGCGTCGACCTCCTCGGTGCCCTCGGGCACCTCCAGACCGACCCCGACCGCGGCGATCCGATCACCGGTCACCAGGACGTCGTGGCCGGACAGGACCGTCCGGCCCGCGTCCACCGTCAGGACGGTCCCGTTGCGGAAGACGACGCTCATCGACGCACTCCTCGATTCTGCGGACAGGCGTCCGCTGTGCGGACATCGCACGGACGGCGGTCACTGTCGCGCACCCTTCTTGTGCTGTCAACGGCCGGGTCGCGGGGGTGTCCGGCTACCGTGGGCCCATGGCACGCGACGGGACCGGCCCGGACTTCATCGAGGCGCTCGCCCGCGGTCTCGAGGTGATCACCGCCTTCCGGCCCGGACGGGCGGAGATGACCCTCGCCGACCTGGCCGGCGCGACCGGGCTCGCCCGCCCGACCGTGCGCCGGGTGCTGCTCACCCTCACCGAGCTCGGCTACGTCCGCTCCGGCGAGCGCGGCTACGCCCTCACCCCGCGGGTGCTGGACCTGGGCGTCGCCTACGTCCGGTCGACCGGGCTGTGGGACGTGGCCCGGCCGCACCTGGAGCGCCTCGTCGCGCGGACCCACGAGTCGTGCTCGATCGCCCAGCTCGACGGCAGCGACATCGTCTACGTCGCGCGGGTCGCGGTGCCCAAGATCGTCGCGCTGTCGGTGCAGATCGGGACGCGGTTCCCGGCCGCGTCGACGTCGCTGGGGAAGGTGCAGCTCGCCGCGCTGGCCCCCGAGGAGCTGGAACGGGTGCTGGCCGAGCCGTCGCGGTCCGGGCTGACCCCGCGGCACGCCCCGGCGCCCGCCGAGCGCGACGCCGAGCTGCGCGAGGTCCGCGCCCGCGGCTGGGCGCTGACCGACGAGCAGCTCGCCCCGGGCATCCGCTCGGTCGCCGCCCCGCTGCGCGACGGCGAGGGCCGGGTCGTCGCCGGGGTCAACGTCAACTGCCACGCCGCGGAGACCTCGCTGGAGACCCTGCTCGAACACCATCTGCCGCTGCTGCTGCAGGCCGCGGGCGACATCAGCGCCGACTTCGCCCGGCTCGCCTCCGCGCCGCACGTGACGGTGTCGGCCACGGCTTGACCGCCGCCCGCGCCCGGGGTCACGATCGTCTGGCGGACACTCGTCCGCACAGCGATCATTTCGGAGGGACACCGATGGCGGAACCCGGAACCGGCGGGCCGCTCGACGGCGTACTCGTCGCCGACTTCTCCCGGATCCTGGCCGGGCCGTACGCGACGATGCTGCTGGCGGACATGGGCGCCGACGTCATCAAGGTCGAGGGACCGGCGGGCGACGACACCCGCACCTGGACCCCGCCCGAGCGCGACGGCGAGGCCACCTACTACCTCGGCATCAACCGGGGGAAGCGGTCGATCGCGCTCGACCTGCGCGACCCCGGCGACCTCGCCGCGGCCCGCGAGCTCGCCCGCCGCGCCGACGTCGTCATCGAGAACCTGCGGCCCGGCGGGATGGCCCGCTTCGGGCTGGACCACGCCTCCGTCGCCGCCGACAACCCCGGTGTCGTCTACGCCTCGATCTCCGGGTTCGGCTCCGGTGCGGGCGCGCACGTCCCCGGCTACGACCTCATGGTGCAGGCGATGTCGGGGCTGATGAGCCTCACCGGCGACCCGGACGGGCCGCCGTACCGGGCCGGGATCTCGGTGTTCGACGTGATGGCGGGCAACCACGCCGCGATCGGCGTCCTCGCCGCGCTGCGCCACCGCGACCGCACCGGCACCGGCCAGCACGTCGAGGTCAACCTGCTGTCCTCCGCGCTGACCGGGCTGGTCAACCACAGCTCCGCCTGGGTCGCGGGCGGGACGGTGCCCTACCGGATGGGCAACGCCCACCCCTCGGTGTTCCCCTACGAGCCGATGCCCACCGCCGACGACGACCTCATCGTCGCCGCCGGCAACGACGCCCAGTTCCGCAAGCTCTGCGGCGTGCTCGAGGTGCCCGGCCTCGCCGACGACCCCCGCTTCGCCCGCAACGCCGACCGCACGGTCAACCGGGAGGAGCTGCGCCCGCTGCTGGAGGAGCGGCTCGCGACCCGGGGGGCCGTCGAGTGGTTCGAGCTGCTCACCGCCGCCGGCGTGCCGTCCGGGCCGATCCAGACCATCGACGGCGGGTTCGCGATGGCCGAGCGCTTCGGGCTCGATCCCGTCGTCACGGTCGGGGAGGGGGACCGCGCGGTGCCCACCACCCGGCACCCGGTCCGGTTCTCCGCCACCCCGGCCGTCTACCGGCTCCCTCCGCCGCGGCTCGACGAGCACGGCGCCGACCTGCGGAAATGGCTCGACTCATGACCTACCCCACCGCCCTGGGCGCCTCGTCGAAGGACGCCATCACCCTGCTCGGCCACGACCTCGCCGACGACGTCATGGGGAAGGTCGGGTTCGGCGAGCTCGCGTTCTGGCTCGCCACCCAGCGTCGCCCCACCCCCGGTGAGACCCGGGTGTTCGAGGCCGTCCTCGCCGCGCTGGCCGACCACGGGTTCACCCCGACCGCGATCGTCACCCGGCTCACCCACCTGTCGGCGCCGGACTCGGTGCAGGGCGCGCTGGCCGCCGGGCTGCTCGGCGGCGGGTCGCGCTTCCTCGGCGTCACCGAGGACTGCGGCCGGTTCCTGCACGACCACCTGCCCGTCGAGCGCCCGACCACCGACGACGGCTGGGACGCCGTCGCGCTGGAGATCGTCACCGCCCAGCGGGCGGCGAAGCGGTTCGTGCCGGGCCTCGGCCACCACGTCCACAAGGACGGCGACCCCCGCACCCCGCGGCTGTTCACCCTCGCCGCCGAGGAGGGGCTGACCGGCCCGCACCTGAGGCTGTTCGCCGCGATCGGCCGGGTGCACCCGCAGGTGCTCGGACGGACGCTGCCGCTCAACGGCGCCGGCGTCTGCGGCGCCGCGCTGGCCGACCTCGGCCTGCCGCTGGAGCTGCTGCGCGGCTTCGCCCTGCTCGCCCGCACCGCGGGCCTGATCGGCCAGCTCGCCGAGGAGCTGCGCCACCCCGTCGCCAACGACATCTTCCTGTCCGTGGACCTGCACAACCGGTCCGTCGACCCCGACCCGTACCAGCCCGAGGGAGACCTGCGATGACGCAGCCCACCACCGTCACCGAGGACACGATCACCGACGCCGCCGTCGCGCGCTGGGCGACCGCGCACGACCCGCGCACCGCCGAGCTGATGACCGCCCTGGTGCGCCACCTGCACGACTTCGCCCGCGAGACCCACCTCACCGAGGACGAGTGGATGGCCGCGGTGCGCTGGCTGACCGCAACCGGGCAGATCTCCGACGACAAGCGCGAGGAGTTCATCCTCGCCTCCGACGTGCTCGGGCTGTCCATGCTCGTCGTCCAGCAGAACCACCGGCTCGACCCGGCCGCCACCCCGGCGACGGTGCTGGGCCCGTTCCACATCGACGGCTCCCCGGAGAAGGCCTCCGGCGAGGACATGTCCGACGGGCTGCCCGGCGACCCGCTGTTCGTGCACGGCAGCGTCCGCGCGCTCGACGGCACCCCGGTGACCGGAGCCGTCCTCGACGTCTGGCAGTCCGACGCCGACGGCACCTACGAGGCCCAGCTCGACGTCGACGAGGCCCGGCTGCGCGCGAAGTACACCACCGGCGACGACGGCGGCTACTGCCTGCGCACCATCGCCCCGCTCGGCTACGCCATCCCGATGGACGGGCCCGTCGGCGACCTCGTCTCGCGCACCGACATCAGCCCGATGCGGCCCGCCCACATCCACTTCCTGCTGGCCGTGCCCGGCTACGAGCCGCTGATCACCCACCTGTTCCGGGAGGGCGCCGAGTTCCTCGACTCCGACGTCGTGTTCGGGGTCAAGCGCGAACTCGTCGTCGGCTTCACCCGCCGCGAGCCCGGCCCCACGCCGGACGGCGGGCACAGCGAGGTGCCCTGGTACGAGGCCCGCTACGACTTCGTGCTCCAGCCCGCCGGATAGGTCGCCGGGCCGGGACTCAGCGCCGGCCGACGACGAGTGCGGCCAGCCCGGTCGTCACCGGGACGGCGGCGACCAGCCCGATGCTGCCCACCAGGGTCCGCACGATCTCGGTCGCCACGTCCTGGCTGGTGAGCACCTGGGTCACGCCGCCCGCCGCCACCGTGAACAGCAGCAGCAGCGGGAGCGCGGCGCCGGCGTAGGCCAGCACCAGGGTGTTCACCGCGGACGCGACGTGGTCGCGCCCGATCCGCATCCCGGCCGCGAACAGCTCGCGCACACCCAGCTCGGGGTTCGCCGCGCCCAGCTCCCACACCGCGGAGGCCTGGGTGACGGTGACGTCGTCGAGCGCCCCGAGCGCGCCGATCACCAGTCCGGCCAGCACCAGGCCGCGCGGGTCGATCGGTACCCCGGGGCCGAGCGTGCCGATCAGCGTGGCGGTGGTGTCGTCGAGCCCGGTGAGCCGCGAGGTGACGGTGAACAGGTAGCCCAGCACCCCGATCAGGGCGAGCGAGGCCAGCGTGCCGAGCACCGCGCACGAGGTCCGCGCGGTGAACCCGTGGGTCAGGTACAGCACCACGAACATGATCAGGCAGGCGCCGGTGACGGCGACCGCGAGCGGCGAGCCGCCGGACAGGATCGCCGGCAGCACGAACCACAGGAGGACCACGAAGCTCAGCGCCAGGCCGACCAGTGCCGCGAATCCGCGCAGCCGCCCGAGCACCACGACGGCCAGTGCGAACGCCGCCGCCAGCCACCCCAGCGGGGCGCCGCGCTGGAAGTCCACGAGCTGGTAGGAGCCCGCGTCGTCGGGGTTCGCGCCCGACCAGGACAGCGTGACCGGGTCGCCCACCGCGAACCGCGGCGTCGACGGCTCGTTCGGCACCAGCTGCACCAGGTCCCGCCCGGCGCGCGGCCCGTCGGACAGCGCGACCGTCACCCCGGTGCAGCGACGGTCCCCGGCGCCGGGGGAGCAGTCCGCGACCTGCACCGCGGTGACGGTGCCGTGCACCTGCTGGGTGGGTGGGATCTCCGGGACCGGGGTCGCCCCCGACCACAGCAGGGCCACCCCGGCGAGCGTCGCGAGTACGCACGGCACGAGCAGGGCGACCAGCAGCCTGCGCACCCGTCGCCCGGCCGGGGACGCGGCGCCGTGTCCGTGCCCGTGCCCGTGTCCCCGGCCGGGGGCGGGCGGGGCCGGCGGGCCGGGTGTGGCACCGAGGTCGGCCTGGCCGGGGCAGTCGCCCCAGCCGCCCGGGTGCCCGGGGTGGGGGATCGGACCGGTCTCGGCGCCGTCGGCGGGGTCCGCCGCCGCGCCGCCCGCCGGTGCGGACCCGGGGCGGTTCTCCACGGGGGCCGGACGGCGCGGGGCCGGAGCGTGGCGGGCCCGGTGCCGCGCCGGTTCGCCACCCGGGAGCCGGTGCCCGCCCGAGGCGCCCGGGGGCCGGTCCTCGGCGCGCCGCCGCCCACCCGTCCGCGGGGCGGCGGGCCGCCCGCCGTCGGGGGCGGACGGGTCGCGCGGGACGGGCGGAGGCGGGGGCACCTCCGCATCCTTGCAAACGATCTTCGACCTGCGGGGTGCCGTTCGCCCGGACGCGACCGCCCGGCGACGACCGGTTGTCCGGTGTTCGAACTTGTGTTCGACTGACTCGGTGCGATGGAACGGACAGCAGGTCGGGGCGGACGGTGTCGGGAACGCGACGGCGCTGCCGGGGATGCGGGGGTTGCTGCGCTCGGTGCGCACGCCGGGGTTCGCGGACACGGTGTTCCACGAGGTCGAGGCGCGCTCGGTGCTGAACCGGGTGCCGTCGTCGTCGCCGGTGCCGTTCGGCTGGACGGTCAACCCCTACCGCGGCTGCTCGCACGCGTGCACCTACTGCCTCGTCCCGGAGACCCCGGTGCTCACCGCGGACGGCCGGTCGCGGCCGATCGGGGAGCTGCGCCCGGGTGACGAGGTGGTCGGCACCGTCGCCGACGGCGGCGGTCGGCGCCGCTTCGTCCGCACCCCGGTGCTCGCGCGCTGGTCGACGCGGCGCCGCGCCCAGGAGGTGACCCTCGACGACGGCACGCGGCTGGTCACCTCCGCCGAGCACCGCTTCCTCACCACCTCCGGCTGGGCGCACGTGCGCCCGGGGCGCTGCCGGGCCTCCGCGGACCGGCCGCACCTGGGCCCGGGGACGGCGCTGGTCGGGCCCGGTGCCGCCGCGGTCCCGGGCGGGGCCCGGCCCGACGGATACGCCGAGGGCTGGCTCTGCGGGCTGGTCCGGGCCGACGCGGTGCGCGGCCGGGTGCGGGCCGAGCCGTTCCCGACCGGCTGGGTCGAGCTGGAGGCGCTCGCCCGCGCCCACCACCTGCTGACCGCGCGGCCGGCGCCCGTGGCCGCCGGGATGCTCGCGGCGCCCGCCCCGTCGCCGGCGGCCTGGCCGCAGCGGCCCGCCCGCGGCTGGACGGCCGGTTTCGTCGGCGGGATCGTCGACGCCTGTGGTGAGGTCTCCGCCGGGGTGCTGCGGATCGTGCCCGGCGACGAGGAGCTCGCCCGGGCCTGCGTCGACGCGCTGCGCCGGCTCGGGTTCCGCGTGGCCTCCGAGCCGTCGGCCCGGCCCGGGGTGCGGGCGCTGCGGGTGCTGGGCGGGGTCGCCGAGCAGCTGCGGCTGGTCGCGGTGACCGACCCGGCCGTGGCCCGGGTGCGCGACGTCGGCGATGCCCGTGTCGAGGAGCCGCCCGGGGGAGCGCCGCGGGTCGTGGCGGTCCGCGACACCGGCACCCTCCGCCCGATGGTCGACATCACCACCGGTACGGGGGACTTCGTCGCCGCCGGGGTGGTCAGCCACAACTGCTTCGCCCGCAACACCCACACCTACCTCGACCTCGACGCGGGCGCGGACTTCGACTCCCAGATCGTGGTCAAGGTGAACGTCGCGCGGGTGCTGGAGCGGGAGCTGGCCCGGCCGTCGTGGCGGCGCGAGCACGTCGCGATGGGCACCAACACCGACCCCTACCAGCGGGCGGAGGGCCGCTACCGGCTGATGCCCGGGGTGATCACCGCGCTGGCCCGCTCCGGCACGCCGTTCTCCGTCCTCACCAAGGGCACCGTGCTGGGCCGGGACCTGCCGCAGCTCGCGGCCGCGAACGCCGACGTCCGCGTCGGCACCGGGGTGTCGATCGCGCTGCTGGACCGGGAGCTGCAGTCGCACCTCGAGCCGGGCACCCCGAGCCCGCGGGCCCGCCTCGACCTCGTCCGGCGGATCACCGACGCCGGCCTGCCCTGCGGGGTCATGGTGGCCCCGGTGCTGCCGTGGCTGACCGACTCCACCGAAGCCCTCGACGCCCTGCTGGCGGAGATCGCCGCCGCCGGGGCGAGCCGGGCCACGGTGCTCGCGCTGCACCTGCGTCCCGGGGCCCGGGAGTGGTTCCTGGCCTGGCTGGGGCGGACCCACCCCGCGCTGCTGCCGCGCTACGAGCGGCTCTACCGCGGCGGGGCCTACGCCACCCGGGACTACCGCGGGACCCTGGCCCGGCGGGTCGCCCCGCTGCTGGCCCGGCACGGCCTGGACCGGCCCGAGCCGAACCCGCGCGACCCGGGGTGGACCCGGCAGCCGGTCGCGTCGCCGCGGGCTGCGGAGCCCGGGGACGGGCAGCTGAGCCTGCTGTGAGAACCCGCCGGAAACCTGGTGGCAGACGGCCCGGGGGATGCCGATAGCCTTGACCGCCGTGATGCGAACCCACCCCGTCGGCACGCTGCGTGCCGAGAACGCCGGCCAGACCGTGACCCTCGCCGGATGGGTGGCCCGCCGCCGCGATCACGGCGGCGTGATCTTCATCGACCTGCGGGACCGCTCCGGATCGGCCCAGGTCGTGTTCCGCGAGGGCGAGATGGCCGAGCGGGCCCACCGGCTGCGCTCCGAGTTCTGCATCCAGGTCGTCGGCGAGGTCGTCCGCCGGCCCGCGGGCAACGAGAACTCCGACCTGCCGACCGGCGACATCGAGGTCACGGTCACCGAGCTGACCGTCCTGTCGGAGTCGGCGCCGCTGCCGTTCCCGATCGACGAGCACACCGGCGTCGGCGAGGAGATCCGGCTCTCCCACCGCTACCTCGACCTGCGTCGTTCCGGGCCCGCCGCGGCGATGAAGCTGCGCAGCGACGTGAACAAGGCCGCCCGCGACGTGCTGGCCGCGGAGGACTTCATCGAGGTCGAGACGCCGACCCTGACCCGGTCCACCCCCGAGGGCGCGCGCGACTTCGTCGTCCCGGCGCGGCTGCGCCCCGGCTCCTGGTACGCGCTGCCGCAGAGCCCGCAGCTGTTCAAACAGCTGCTCATGGTCGGCGGGCTGGAGCGGTACTACCAGATCGCGCGCTGCTACCGCGACGAGGACTTCCGCGCCGACCGCCAGCCGGAGTTCACCCAGCTCGACATCGAGATGAGCTTCGTCGAGCAGGACGACGTCATCGCACTCGCCGAGAAGGTCCTCACCGCGCTGTGGCGCCTCGTCGGGTACGAGATCGAGACCCCGATCCGCCGGATGCCCTACGCCGAGGCGATGGCCCGCTACGGCTCGGACAAGCCCGACCTGCGCTTCGACATCGAGCTCACCGAGCTCACGTCGTACTTCGCGGGAACCGGGTTCCGGGTCTTCCAGAACCCCTACGTCGGCGCCGTCGTCATGCCGGGCGGGGCGTCGCAGCCCCGCAAGGTGCTCGACGGCTGGCAGGAGTGGGCCAAGCAGCGCGGCGCCCGCGGCCTGGCCTACGTGCTGATCGGTGAGGACGGGCAGGTCGACGAGCGCGGCCCCGTGGTCAAGAACCTGTCCGAGGCCGAGCGGTCCGGTCTGGCCGAGGCCGTCGGCGCGCACCCCGGCGACTGCATCTTCTTCGCCGCCGGCAAGCCCACCGAGGCCCGCGCGCTGCTGGGCGCGGCCCGGGGCGAGATCGCCCGGCGGACCGGTGCGATCGACTCCTCGGCCTGGTCGTTCGTCTGGATCGTCGACGCGCCGCTGTTCGAGTCGGCCGCCGACACCGACGACGTCGCCGTCGGGGGCGGTGCGTGGACCGCGCTGCACCACGCGTTCACCTCTCCGACCCCGGAGTGGATCGACACCTTCGAGAAGGACCCGGGCAACGCCCTGGCCTACGCCTACGACATCGTCTGCAACGGCAACGAGATCGGCGGCGGCTCGATCCGTATCCACTCGGCCGACGTGCAGAAGCGGGTCTTCGAGATCATGGGCCTGTCCGCGGAGGAGGCACAGGAGAAGTTCGGCTTCCTGCTCGACGCCTTCTCGTTCGGTCCGCCGCCGCACGGCGGGATCGCGTTCGGCTGGGACCGGATCACCGCGCTGCTCGCCGGCGTCGACTCGATCCGCGAGGTCATCGCGTTCCCGAAGACCGGCGGCGGGTTCGACCCGCTCACCCAGGCCCCCGCGCCGATCACCGCCGCGCAGCGCAAGGAGGCGGGCGTCGACGCGAAGCCGACGGCGCCCGCGCCCGGCGGGTCGGCGCCCGGCCGCCCCGGGGAGACCGGCGGCGGTGCCCCGGAGAAGCCCGGCCCGGCCGCGTAGGCGCTGCACCTGCGGGTGGTCTGCCCACCCGGGCGGACGGTCGAAGGTCCGCAGCGTCCTCGACGCCCAACCCGGGGTGGGCCACCTGGTGGTCCACCCCGGGGTGGCGGTGCACCCGGCCGGTGACCTGGTCGAGGCCGACGTGGGGGCCGACCTGGTGGGCGCCATCGGTGCGGCGGCCGCGGTGCTGGTGCTCGCCCGTCGCGGATCGCGTCGTCGGGGCGCGGACCGCACGCTCTCCGAAGGGTAGGGTCCCCTTCGATGACCGATCCGCAGTCGACTCCCGGCGCGGTCGCGGCGGTGGCCGGGGCCGCGCGGTTGCTGTCGCGGCGGGCGGGCTCGGAGGTCGAGCTGTTCGAGCCCGAGGACCTCGGCGGCAGCGGCCGCTCCGTCGTCGCCCGGGCCCGGATGGCGAAGAACCCGTTCTCCGACCGGCGCAGCGTCGTCGTGAAGCACTACGCTCCGCCCGAGGACGGCACGGACCTGGCGTCGGACCCGTTCCGCTACGAGGTCGCGTCCTGCCAGCTGTTCACCGCGCTGCCCAGCGACGTCCGGCCCAGCCCGGTGATCATCGCGCACGACCCGGAGCAGCGGCTGCTCGTACTGGAGGACCTCGGCCGCAGCCTGACCCTGGCCGACAAGCTGTTCGCCCCGGACGCCCAGGCCGCCCGGACCTGCCTGCTCGGCTGGGCCCGCGGCCTGGGCCGGATGCAGGCCGCGACCGCCGGGCGGGAAGGTGACTTCGGGGCGCTGCTGCGCCGGCTGGGGGAGAAGGTCCGCCGGGACCCGGTCGCCGACCAGGCCCGCGCCGCGCTGGCCGGTCTGCCGGAGCTGCTGGTCGAGATCCTCGGCGTCGAGGTGCCGGAGATGGCGCTGTTCGAGGCCCAGGGCGGGGTGCGCCTGCTCGGCGGCACCGGGTTCCGCGCGTTCAGCCCGTCCGACACCTGCCCGGACAACAACCTGGTCACCAGCCGAGGGGTGCGGTTCGTCGACTTCGAGTGGGGCTGCTTCCGCGACGTCGTCCTCGACGCCGCCTACGTGCGGGTGCCGTTCCCCGGCTGCTCGTCGAGCTTCGCCCTGCCCGACGCCGTCGCCGACGCCATGCTCGACGCCTGGCGGGCCGAGGTCGCGCCGGTGTGGCCCGAGCTGGACGACCCCGAGCTGCTGGAGTCGCGCCTCGCCGACGCCCAGGTGCTGTGGGTGTGGTGGTCGACCTGGCAGCTGCTGCCGCGGGTGCCCGAGCGCGACGGCCCGATCGGTCCCGACGCCGGCCGGTCCCCGCGGATGTCCACGGCGCTGCGGCACTACTGGCGGGGCCTCGGTGTCACCGCGGAGGCGACCGCCCGGCCCGGCACGGCCGCGCTGGCCGAGGCCGTGGTGACCGCGCTCGACACCCGTTTCCCGGACGCGTCGTCGACGCTGCCGCTGTTCCCCGCCTTCCGCGGGGGCGAGTGGTAGGGACCCGCCCCGAGAGTTCCCACGGCGGTACGGGACCCGTCACCGGTTGCACACGGAAACGGTGGCTGCGGCGGTGATCGTGTCGGCGTGTCCCCGATGACCGCGCGCCCGTCCGTCGTCGATCCGGTCCTCCGCCCCGTCCGCCCCGTCGCCGTACCGCAAGCGACCGGGCGGCCCGTCCGGCACCTCGTCCTGCTGGGCGACTCCACCGCCGTCGGGCTGGGTGACCCCCTGCCCGGCGGAGGCTGGCGTGGGTTCGGCCCGTTGCTGCGCGACGCCCTCGACGATCCCGCCCACCCCGGCTCGGTCCGGCTGGACAACCACGCCCGGACCGGGGCGCGGATGGCCGACGCCCGGCACGGGCAGGTGCCAGCGGCCGCGGCGTCGGGGCCCGACGTCGTCGTGCTGTGCGCCGGGATGAACGACACCCTGCGCTCGGACTTCGACCCGGCCGCGATCCGGCGGGACTGCGCCGAGTCGCTGGAGCTGCTGCTGCGGGCCGGTGCGACCGTGCTGCTGCTCCGCTTTCACGACCACACCCGCGTCTGGCCGCTGCCGGGGCTGTTGCAGCGGGCGCTCGCCACCCGGATCGCGGCCCTGAACGGGGCCGTCGACGGGGCGGTGGCCGACGCCGTCGCCGCGACGGGGCGGTCCGCCGTCGGGATCCTCGACCTCGACACCGCAGGCAGCTACGACCCGGCGGCGTGGAGCGTGGACCGGTTGCACCCGTCCGAGCTGGGGCACCGGTTGCTGGCGCGTGGTTTCGCCGCGCTGCTCGGCGCCGCCGGGTTCGCGGTGCCGGGGGAGATCGGGCTCGACGCCGCCGGCGGGCGGGAGGTGACGGCCTGGCAACGGGGGGCGTGGCTGGTGGTGCAGGGGGTGCCGTGGCTCGTGCGGCGGTCCCGGGACCTCGGGCCGGTGATGGTGCGGGGGCTCGTGGAGGGGGCGCGGGCGCGGAAGGTGCCCGCCTGACCTCGGCGGCCCGGTCACAGGCGTCGCAGGAAGTTCCCGATCCGCTCCACGGCCTGCTCCAGCTGCGGCAGCGCCGTCGCGTACGAGCAGCGGATGTGCCCCTCGCCGGAGGGCCCGAACACGCTGCCCGGGACGACCGCGACCGACTCCTCCCGCAGCAGCCGCTCGGCGAAGGTCTCCGAGTCCAGCCCGGAGGCGCGGATCGAGGGGAACGCGTAGAACGCGCCCGCCGGCTCCGGGCAGTCCAGCCCGGCCTCGCGCAGGCCCTTCACGAAGACCCGGCGGCGACGGTCGTAGTCGGCCACCATCTCCGCGACGTCGCCCTCCGCGCTGGTCAGCGCCTCCACGGCGGCGATCTGCGAGATGTGCGGCGCGCACAGCATCGTGTACTGGTGCACCCGCAGGCACAGCTCCGCGATCGGCTCCGGCGCGGCGAGCCAGCCGACCCGCCACCCCGTCATCGCCTGGGCCTTGGAGAACCCGCCCAGGACCACCGTCCGCTCCCGGGCACCCGGGACCGCGCCCAGACAGGTGTGGGCGCCGGTATAGGTGAGGCGGTCGTAGATCTCGTCGGAGAGCAGGTACAGGTCGTGCCGCTCGGCCAGCGCGACGAGCTCGCGCAGCACCTCGGGCGGCTGCACCGCGCCGGTCGGGTTGGCCGGCGAGCCGATCAGGATCGCCTTCGTCCGCGGCGTCACCGCGGCCTCGACCGCGGCGATGTCGATCGCGAACCCGTCCTCGGCGCGGGTCGGCACCCCGACCGGCACCCCACCGGCGAACGCCACGCACGGCTGGTAGGCGACGTAGCAGGGCTCCGGGACGATGACCTCCTCGCCCGGGTTCAGCAGCACCCGGAACGCCAGGTCCAGGCCCTCGGACACCCCGGTCGTGACCAGGCACTCGGTGGCGGGGTCGTAGTGGGCGTCGTAGCGCGACGCCAGGTCCGCGCACACCAGCTCCCGCAGCTTCGGCAGGCCCGCGTTCCCGGTGTAGGTGGTGTAGCCGCGCTCCAGGGCGTAGATCCCGGCCTCGCGGATCCGCCACGGCGTCACGAAGTCGGGCTCACCGACACCGAGGGAGATGACGTCGTCCATCTCGGCGGCGATGTCGAAGAACCGCCGGATCCCCGACGGCGGGATCGCCGAGATCGTCGCGTTGAGGGCCTTCACGGGGTCACCGGCAGCCGGTGGTCGGGCTCCGGCTCGGCGAAGGAGTCGCCGTCGCGCTTGTGCGTGGCCAGCACGAAGTGCGTGGCGGTCGAACGGACCCGGTCGATCGTGGACAGCTTCTGGGACACGAAGTCGCTGACCGCGCGGATGTCCGGGCCGACGACCGTGCAGCGCAGGTCGTGCCCACCGGAGACGAGGTAGCAGTCGCGGACCTCGTCGAAGCGGGAGATGCGGGCGGCGACGTCGTCGAACCCGACCCCGCGGGCCGGGGCCACCGACACGTCGATGAACGCCGTCACCTGCGCCCCGGCGCGGCCGGCGCCGGAGTGGCCGTTGCCGCCGTCCTCGTACCGGGCCCAGTCCACGACGGCCTTGTGCCTGCGGATCACCCCGGAGCGTTCCCACTCCGCGATCCGGGCGTCGACCTCGTCCCGGGGCAGACCCAGCATGGTGGCGACGGTGTCGTGGCTCAACGACGCGTCACGTTCGAGCAACTCGAGGATCTCGCGCACGGCGTGACCCTACGACGACCGCCCGTCGCCGTGCCGCGGGCCGGGCGGGTCGGCGGTGGCCCGCCCCGTCCGACCGGTCAGGCCGCGTGCGGCAGCGGGGCCGCGACGTCCGGAGCGACACCGCCGCGTGCCGGGTCGAGCAGCCCGCACTCGAGGTCGACGAGCTGGACGCGCGTGCACGGACCGCACACGTACACCGTGCCGGTCGGGCCGTCGTGGCTGCTCCAGGCGAGTCCGCGGACGTCGGCGGGGGTGCGCGGACGGGAGCAGAGCGGGCAACTCGGGATCGTGTCCATGCCCCGTGAGCGTGCACGGGCTCTGTTGCGCGCCGGTGACACCGCGCGTCCGCGGCGTTGCGTTCCGGCGACGATCCGGGGTCGGCGACGATCACGCTGCGTACGCGTCGGTCACGAATCGGGGGCGAGCCGGTGAATTCGGCACCGCCGCACCCCGCCCGCAACTAGGGTCCGCGCGCATGAGCAGCAACGAACCGCCGCGGGGCGAGGACCCGCAGGCCGGTCCCGGGGGAGCCGCGACGCCCGGCGGCGCCCAGGAGTCCGGGCAGGCGGCCGGGAGCGGTGACCAGCCGGGCACGCCGTACCCCGGCGGGCAGCAGGCCGGGCAGGACGACGCCGCCACCGGCGCGCAGGAGCCGGGACAGCACGGCCCGCAGTACGGCCAGGACCCCGGGCAGCAGTACGGCCGGCCGTACGCGCAGGACCCCGGCCCGCAGTACGGCCCGCAGTACGGCCAGGCCCCGTACGGGCAGGACCCCGGCCCGCAGTACGGCCAGCAGTACGGCCAGGCCCCGTACGGGCAGGACCCGGGGCAGCAGTACCCCGGCCAGTCCTACGCCCAGCAGCAGTACCCCGGCCAGTACCCCGGCGCAGGCCAGTACGGCGGCCAGCAGCAGTACGGAGCCCCGTATCCCGGCCAGTACCCCCGGGCCGGGCAGCAGTACCCGGGCCAGTACCCGGCCGGCCAGCAGTACGGCGGCCAGTACCCGCAGGGCGGCTACGGCCGGCCCGCCTACCCCTCCGGAGGTGCCCCGCCCAGCGGCACCTCCCCGGACCCGCTGGTGCCGTTCTCCTTCGGCGACTGGTTCTCCAAGATCGTCGGCGTGCTGCAGCGCAGCGGGAAGCCGCTGCTCATCATCAACCTGATCGTGCTGATCCCGACCGCGGTCCTCAGCGGCATCAGCTACCTCCTCGACGGGGGCACGCGGTCGTCGTTCGACCCCGTCGACCTCGACCTCAGCACGGGGTTCGTGGCGGGCCTCGGCCTGACCACCCTGGTCCTGGCCGTGATCGCGGTCGTGCTGTCCGCGCTCGGCTACGCGGCGTCGGTGTTCGTCGTCGTGCGCGACGCGGCCCAGCGCCCGTGGAGCCAGGACCAGGTCATCGCGTTCGCGAAGAACCGCGCGCTCCCGGTGATCGGCTGGTCGCTGCTGGCCGGACTGCTGTTCGTCATCGGCTTCTTCCTGCTGATCATCCCGGCGATCTACCTGGGCGTGGTGTTCACCGGCGCGCTGATCGGGGTCGTCGTGATCGAGCGGGCCGGGATCGGCCGCACGTTCACGCTGGTCAACCCCCGGTTCTTCCCCGTGTTCGGCCGGCTCGTGGTGTTCTTCCTGATCGCGATCGTGTACTCGCTGGTGATCTCGCTGGTCGTCGTCGCGCCGCTGACGTTCCTCAGCCCCGTCCTGGGCCAGGTCGTGGGGACCCTGCTGCAGCTGCCGGTGCAGATCGCCGGCGTCGCCGCGATGATCGTCACCTACGCCGAGTGCCGCTTCCACGAGCACAACCCGGTGCACACCCCCGTCCTCGCCGACGAGATCGACCGCGCCTGAGCCGCCCGTCCACCCGGGGCCGGTGTCCTGGCAGGCTGGATGCGATGAGCACCGACGGCCTGTTCGACATCGACCCCGGGGGCGACGAGCGCGACACCGGTGACGGCGACGCCGTCCGCCCCGACGCGCCGCTCGCCGCGCGGATGCGCCCGCGCACCCTCGACGAGGTCGTCGGCCAGGCCGACCTGCTCGCACCCGGTGCGCCGCTGCGCCGCCTGCTCGACGGCGGCGCCGCGGCGTCGGTGCTGCTCTACGGCCCGCCCGGCACCGGCAAGACCACCCTCGCCCGGCTGATGGCCGGCGCCGGGGGAGCGGAGCGGCATTTCGTCGCCCTGTCGGCGCTCTCGGCCGGGGTGAAGGAGCTGCGGGCCGTCATCTCCGAGGCCCGCCGGCGTCGCGACCGCAGCGGCACCACCACAGTGCTGTTCATCGACGAGGTGCACCGCTTCTCCCGTACCCAGCAGGACGCCCTGCTCGGCGCGGTCGAGGACCGGCTCGTCCTGCTCGTCGCCGCGACCACCGAGAACCCGTCGTTCTCCGTCGTGTCCCCGCTGCTGTCCCGCTCCCTGGTGCTGCAGCTGCAGTCCCTCGGGGAGGACGACGTGCGCACCCTGCTCCGGCGCGCCGTCACCTCCGAACGGGGCCTGAACGCGACCGTCGCGCTCGCCGAGGACGGCGAACAGGCACTGGTCCGGCTCTCCGCTGGCGACGGGCGCCGCGCGCTCACCGCGCTGGAGGCGGCCGCCGACGGTGTCCTCGGCGCCGGCGGCGACCCGGTGATCGACCTCGCCGCCGTCGAGCGCGCCGTCACCGAGGTCGCCGTGCGCTACGACCGCGCGGGCGACCAGCACTACGACGTCATCAGCGCGTTCATCAAGTCCATCCGCGGCTCCGACCCCGACGCCGCCCTGCACTACCTGGCCCGGATGCTCGTCGCGGGGGAGGACGCCCGGTTCATCGCGCGACGGCTGATGATCCACGCCTCGGAGGACGTCGGGCTGGCCGACCCGACCGCGCTGCCCGCCGCGACCGCGGCCGCCCAGGTCGTGCAGCTCGTCGGGATGCCGGAGGCGCGGATCGCGCTCGCCCAGGTCACGGTGCACCTGGCGACCGCACCCAAGTCGAACGCGGTGATCACCGCGATCGACGCCGCAATGGCCGACGTCCGCTCCGGCAGGGTCGGCGGGGTGCCCCCGCACCTGCGCGACGGCCACTACGCCGGCGCGCAGAAGCTCGGCAACGCCGTCGGCTACCGCTACCCGCACGACGACCCCGACGGCGTCCTGCGCCAGCAGTACCCGCCCGACGACGTCGTCGGCGTCGACTACTACGCGCCGTCCGGGCGCGGGCACGAACGCGTCCTCGCCGAGCGCCTGCCCAAGCTGCGCCGCGTCGTACGCGGCACCCGGGACTGAGCCCGCGCGCTCAGCCGGTGGTCAGGGTCAGCCCGAGCGCCCCGGTCGCGGTGCGGATCGGGGTGAAGTAGCTGGTGCAGTTGCCGTCGCCGCCCGCACCGGTGTGCACGCCCTGGGCCTGCCCGGACGAGGTGATGTAGGGGGCGCCGGAGTCGCCCTCCTGCGCGCACGCCGCCACCGAGGTCAGCCCGGACTGGCTCTGGCCCTCGAAGTTCACCGTCATGTCGGTGCGCTGGACCGTGCCGCAGGACCGCCCGCTGGTGGACCCGTACAGGCAGACCGTGGAGCCCACGGGCGCCGGACGGCTCCCGGCCACCCGGATCCCCGACACGGTCGCCGACACGCCGCCCGGCTCGACCGCGATCGCGCCGACGTCCACCCCGCGGCCCGCGGTCTCGACCTCGGAGCCGATCGTCGAGCCGTCGCCGGCGGACCAGGACGACGAGCCCCGGGTGCAGTGCCCGGCGGTGATCAGCCAGTCGCTGCTGCCGTCGGAGGCGGCGAACCCGGCCGTACAGCGGCGGGTCCCGTCGGTGATGGTGTCGCCCCCGCCGACCGCGGCCTGCCGGTGCGCCGGCGCCGCCACCCGCTCCACCCGCACCGCGGACGGGTCGAGACCGCCGGTCAGGCCCGCGGCCAGCGCGTCGGCGCCCGGCCCGTCGACGACGCTCACGACGACCTGCTCGGTGCGGGGGTCGACGCCGTAGGAGTCCAGACCGGCGGGCATCCCCGTCGCGGTGCGCCCGGCCAGCGCCGAGAGCACCGCGGCCGGGTCGCGGCGCGGCTCGTCGCGCACCACCGGCGTCGCGCCGAGCGCGGTGACCAGCGGCGCGGCCGCGGCGTCCCAGGTGCCCACCATCAGCCGTCCGTCGGCCAGCCACGTCCCGGCCAGCGCGGGCCCGAGGGCCTCGGTCACCGCGGGCACCAGCGCCGCGGCGGCGTCCTCGCCGACCGTGACCGGGGGGAGCGCCGGGCCCGCGGTCGCCGGCACGGCCACCCCCACACCGATCGCGACGGTGCCGAGAGCGGCGAGCAGGAGGCGGTGCGGGCGACGCAGAGACACGAGCGGTCCTTCGGGCGAGCGGAGCGTGACACCCGGCCCAACGACGCCGCTCCGCCCGGGTCACGGCCCGCAGGCGGAGGACACTCCTCCGGCAGGGGTGGACGTCCGTCCGTGCCCGAGGTCTCCCCATGAGGACCAAAGCCCCTACTGTCCGTCTACCTATACCGCAAATTGTGCATGTTGATTGACCCCGAAAGGGTGCACCGGAAAGGTTGATCGCAGGCCGGGGCGCGGCCGAGCGGACCTGCCGGCAGCGCCGACCACCACCGGCGGAGGACAGCGCGACAGTCGCACCGCCCGACCTCTCCCGGGTCGGGCGGGCGGTGCCGGCGCCTGACGCGGCCCCGGGTCGCGACCGAGGAGAGCTGGGCAGATGCACGACGGACCCGTGGCCATCGCGACCGCACCCGAGGACGCCGCCGAGGAGGCCGACCACCGGCAGGCGGCGGACCTCCTCCCGCCGGAGGTGCTGGCCGCGGCCGTCGCAGGCGACGAGCGCGCGGTCGCGCTGCTCCTGGCCAAGGTGCACCCCCAGGTGGAGCGCTTCTGCCGGGCCCGGCTGGGCCGGCGCGAGACGATCCTCGGCTCGGCCGACGACGTCGCGCAGGACGTCTGCATGGCCGTGCTCTCCGTGCTCCCGACCTACCGGCCGTCGGGGATGTCGTTCCGGGCGTTCGTGTTCGGCATCGCCCGGCACAAGGTCGCCGACGCGTTCCGGGCGATGGCCCGCAACCGCTGCGACGCCGTCGAGGAGCTCCCCGAGCGGTTCAGCCGCGAGGACGACCCGGAGCAGGTCGTGCTCGACGCCGAGCGCAACGACCGCCTGTCCGAGCTCATGGGCCTGCTCGGCCCGCGCCAGGTCGAGATCCTCACGCTGCGCATCGCGGTCGGGCTGAGCGCGGAGGAGACCGCCGACGCGCTCGGCTCCACCCCCGGCGCGGTCCGCGTCGCCCAGCACCGCGCGCTGCAGCGGCTGCGACGCGAGCTCGAGGACCGCGCGTCCCGCCGGGCCGGCGTCCGGGTCGTCGCCGTCCCCGTCCCGCGGACCCCCGTCCGCACCCCCCGCGTCCTCGTCCCCGCGCCGCGGACCCCCCTCGACGCCCCGCTGCCGGTCGCGGTCTGACCGGAGCGAGACGGCGGACCCGCCGACCCTCCGGTCGACCCCCCGGACCGGGAGCACGGCGGGACCCGCAGACGGCCGGTGCCGGTGCGCTCGGGCGCGCACCGGCACCGGCCGTCCCCTCCTCCGGGTGCCGGTAACCTGGCACGACCGGCCTCCCGCGGCGTCCCCACGCCGCGCGGCCTACGGTGTGGCGCGGGCGCAGGGCGCCCGCCCCGTCGCCGACCCGTCGCCAGCCGTACCCGTCACGAGAGACCCACCGGTGCAGACCCACGAGATCGTCCGTCGTTACACCGCCCACTTCGAGAGCAACGGGCACACGCCCGTCCCCAGCGCCTCACTGATCCTCGAGGATCCGCAGCTGCTGTTCGTCAACGCGGGCATGGTGCAGTTCAAGCCGTACTTCCTCGGCGACGTCCCCGCGCCCTACCCGCGCGCGACGTCGATCCAGAAGTGCGTCCGCACCCCGGACATCGACGAGGTCGGCAAGACCACCCGGCACACCACGTTCTTCCAGATGGCCGGGAACTTCTCCTTCGGCGACTACTTCAAGCGCGGCGCCATCGAGTTCGCCTGGTCGCTGATCACCCGCAGCCAGGACGAGGGCGGCTACGGCTTCGACCCCGAGATCATCTGGGTCACCGTCTACCACGACGACGACGAGGCCATCGCGCTCTGGAAGGAGATCGCCGGCCTGCCCGAGGAGCGCATCCAGCGCCGCGGCGGCGACGACAACTACTGGGACATGGGCGTCCCCGGCCCCGGCGGCCCCTGCTCGGAGATCTACGTCGACCGCGGCCCGGAGTTCGGCGCCGAGGGCGGCCCCGAGGCCGACGAGGACCGCTACCTCGAGATCTGGAACCTCGTCTTCATGCAGGACGAGCGCGGCGCGCTGTCCCCGAAGAAGGGGCACCCCCCGATCGGCACCCTGCCGCACAAGAACATCGACACCGGGATGGGTGTTGAGCGGGTCGCGTTCCTGCTCCAGGGCGTCAACAACGTCTACGAGACCGACCTCGTCCGCCCGGTCATCGCCAAGGCCGAGGAGCTGTCCGGGAAGCGCTACGGCGCGGGTGGCCCGGACGGCGAGATCGACGACGTGCGCTTCCGCGTCATCGCCGACCACGCCCGCTCGTCGCTGATGATCGTCGGCGACGGCGTCACCCCCGGCAACGAGGGCCGCGGCTACGTGCTGCGCCGGCTGCTGCGCCGCATCGTGCGCTCGGCCCGGCTGCTCGGCGTCACCGGGCCGTGCCTGGGCGAGTTCGCCGCCGTCGTCCGCGACACCATGGCGCCGACCTACCCCGAGCTCGCCACCGACTTCGAGCGGATCTCCGCGGTCATCCGGGCCGAGGAGGACACCTTCCGCGCCACGCTGACCGCCGGCGAGCGGATCTTCGAGGGCGCGGTGTCCCGCGCCCGTTCCGCCGGCAGCGACACCCTGCCCGGCGACCAGGCGTTCGCGCTGCACGACACCTACGGCTTCCCGATCGACCTGACGCTGGAGATGGCCGCCGAGGCCGGGCTGTCCGTCGACCGGGAGCGCTTCACCGCGCTCATGGACGAGCAGCGCTCGCGGGCCAAGGCCGACGCCGCCGGGCGCAAGGTCGGCTTCGTCGACGCCTCGGTCTACCGCGCCGTCCTCGACACCCACGGCGCCACCGACTTCCTCGGCTACCAGACGCTGCAGTCGGAGTCCCGCGTCGTCGGGCTGCTGCGCGACGGCGCCACCGTGCCCGCCGCCCACGAGGGCGAGCAGGTCGAGGTGCTGCTCGACCGCACCCCGTTCTACGCCGAGGCGGGCGGCCAGCAGGCCGACACCGGCCTGCTGCGCGGCGCGTCCTTCGAGGTCCGGGTCGACGACGTCCAGTCCCCGGTGGCCGGGCTGCGGGTGCACCGCGGCGTCGTCACCGCCGGCACCGTGACCCTCGACGCCGAGGTCGTCGCCGAGGTCGACCGCACCCGCCGGTCCGCGATCTCGCGCGCGCACACCGCCACCCACCTCGTGCACGCCGGGGTCCGCGGCGCGCTCGGCAGCGCCGCCGCCCAGGCCGGGTCGCTCAACGCCCCGGGCCGGCTGCGGTTCGACTTCACCTCCCCGACCGGGGCCGTGCCGCCCGCGGCGCTGGTCGAGATCGAGGAGGAGGTCAACTCCGTGCTCCAGGAGGACCGGGAGATCCAGACCTACGAGACCTCCATCGACGAGGCCCGCACGCTCGGCGCGATGATGCTGTTCGGTGAGAAGTACGGCGACCGCGTGCGCGTCGTCGACATGGGCGACTACTCGCGCGAGCTGTGCGGTGGCACCCACGTCGGGCGCACCGGCGAGCTCGGCCTGGTCCGGGTGCTGTCCGAGGCCTCCATCGGCTCCGGGGTGCGCCGCGTCGAGGCGCTGGTCGGGCTGGACGCCTTCAAGCACGCCACCACCGAGCACCTGCTGGTCAACCAGCTCGCCGACCAGCTCAAGGCCCGCCCGGAGGAGCTGCCGGAGCGGATCAACGGGATCGTCGAGCGGCTGCGGACCGCCGAGCGCGACCTGGAGAAGCACCGCGCCGACGCCGTCCTGGCCTCGGCCGGGGCGCTCGCCCAGCAGGCCGAGGACCTCGACGGGACCGCCCTGGTCGCCGTCACCGCTCCCGACGGTGTCGGTGGCAACGACCTGCGGACCCTCGCCGCCGACGTCCGGGGCAAGCTGGGCGACCGGCCCGGCGTGGTCGTGCTGTTCGGCGTCGACGGGGAGAAGGTGTCCTTCGTCGTCGCCACCACGAAGGCGGCCCGGGACAACGGGATCGCCGCCGGGAAGCTGATCGGGGAGTTCGCCGCGGCCGTCGGCGGGCGCGGCGGCGGCAAGCCCGACCTCGCCCAGGGCGGTGGCACCGACCCGGCCGGGATCGACGCCGCGGTGCAGAAGCTGCGCGCCGCGCTGCGTCCGTGACCCTCACCCGCGGGCGGCGCCTGGGCATCGACGTCGGCGCCGTCCGCGTCGGGGTCGCCCTGTGCGACCCGGACGGGATCCTCGCGACCCCGGTCGAGACCGTGCCCCGCGACGCCGAGGGCGGCGCCGACGTGCGCCGGATCGCCGCGCTGGTGGCCGAGCACGACGTCGTCGGCGTCGTGCTCGGGCTGCCCCGGAACCTGCGCGGCGAGGACGGTCCGGCCGCCGTCGCCGCACGGGAGTTCGCCGCCGCGCTGGAGGCGGGGCTCGCCGCGGCCGGGTGCGCGGTCCCGATCGAGCTGACCGACGAGCGGATGACGACCGTCGTCGCGACCCGGCAGCTGGCCGGGCGCGGCGTGCGCGGCCGCAAGCAGCGTGCGGTCATCGACCAGCAGGCCGCGGTGGCCATCCTGCAGGGCTGGCTGGATACCACCCGCGGAACCTGATCACCGTGACCGGGGGTGACCACGGGCCGGGTCCGCGGCGGATACCCTCGAGCCCGTGACCGGCGCCGGCGAGAACGACGTGACGTCCCGGGGCCCGATGTGAGCGTGACCGCGGGGCCCGTACGACACCGTCCGACCCCGGTGCACTTCCGGCGGCGGCGGCTCGCCCTGCTGGGGTCGGCGTTGCTGGCCGGCGCGGTACTCGTCGCCGTCGGCCTGTACCTGCGCGGCGCCGACGACTACGCCGGTTCCGGGAGTGGATCGGTCGTGGTGCTGGTGGAGTCGGGCGACTCCACCAGCGCGATCGGGGAGACCCTGGTCGGGCTGGACGTGGTGAAGTCCCGGGCCGCGTTCGTCGAGGCCGCCGCCGAGGAGCCCGACATCCAGCGGGTCCAGCCCGGTTACTACGAGCTGCGATCGCAGATGTCCGGCGACTCCGCGGTGGAGGGGCTGCTCGACCCGGAGCGGCGCGTCGGGTTCTTCGACGTCAAGGGCGGCGTCCAGCTCGACGACACCCGCGCCCCGGACGGCACCGTCTCCCCGGGCGTGCTGTCCCAGATCTCCCGCGCCACCTGCCTCGGCACCGCGGACGGGGACGCCCGCTGCACCGACGTCGACGCGCTGCGCGCCGCGATGGCCGACGCCGACCCGGCCTCGATCGCCGTCCCCGAATGGGCCCGCGCGGGCTACCGGGCGGCCGCCCCCGAACGGCGGATGGAGGGACTGGTCGCCCCCGGGCCGTACGACCTGGACCCGCGCGGCACCCCGGAGCAGGTGCTGCGCCAGGTGCTCACCGCGTCGGCGACCAGGCTGGAGGCCGCCGGGCTGGGCGGGGAGAACGCCTACCGCACCCTCGTCCTCGCCTCCGTCGTGGAGAAGGAGGCGCTCTTCCCCGACATGCCGAAGGTGGCCCGGGTGATCGAGAACCGGCTCGCGGTGAACCAGCGCCTGGAGATGGACTCCACCGTCAACTACCCGCTCGACGTGCAGGCGCTGCGCACCACGGCCGAGGCCCGCAGCACCCCCGGGCCGTACAACACCTACCTCAACACCGGGCTGCCGCCGACGCCCGTCGCCTCGGTGTCCACCGCGGCGCTGTCGGCCGCGGAGTCCCCGGCCGCGGGCCCGTGGCTGTTCTTCGTGCGGTGCACCACCGAGGGCGCCTCCTGCTTCGCCACGACCTACCCCGAGCACCTCGGCAACGTCGACCGCGCCCGCGCCGCCGGAGCGTTCTGACCCATCACCGGGCGCGCATGCAACCTGGGCCCAACCCGTGACGGCGCTCACCCCCCGCCGGTAGACCGGGCCCTGACAGCGACGTCAGGCGAGAGGAGCCAGCGATGCGTGCGGTCGTCTACCGGGGGCCCGGGGACCTCGATATCACCGACGTGCCCGAGGGCGAGGTGGGTCCCGGCGAGGTCCGTCTCCAGGTCGGGTTCAACGGCATCTGCGGCTCGGACCTGCACGAGTACTACGCGGGCCCGATCTTCATCCCGAACGGGGAGAAGCACCCGCTGACCGGCCGCGAGCTGCCGCTGACCCTCGGCCACGAGTTCTCCGGCACCGTCGTCGAGATCGGGGCCGGCGTCGAGGGCGTCGCCGAGGGCGACCGGGTCGCGGTGATGCCGCTCTACACCTGCGGGACCTGCTCACGCTGTTCCGAGGGCCGCTACAACGTGTGCGCGCAGATCGGCTTCCACGGTCTGATGGCCGACGGCGGCATGGCCGAGACGACCGTCGTCCCGGCGCACATGCTGCACCCGCTGCCGGAGAACGTGTCGCTGGAGATGGGCGCGCTCGTCGAACCCATGGCCGTGGCCTACCACGCGGCCGAGCTCGGCGGGGTGAACCCGGGCGACACGGCGCTGGTGTTCGGCGCCGGGCCGATCGGGATCGGCCTGTGGTTCGCGCTGCGCGGCATGGGCGTGGAGGACGTCCGCGTCGTCGAGCCGTCGGCGACCCGGCGCGGCGCGATCGAGCGGCTCGGCGCGCACACCCTCGACCCGACCGCCCAGGACGTACCGGCGATCGTGGCAGACCTGACGAACGGCCGCGGCGCCGACGCCTGCTACGACGCCGCGGGGGTGGCCCCGGCCGTCGCGACCGCGCTGGAATCGCTGGGGGCGGGCCGCCCGATGGTGAGCGTCGCGATCTACGAGACGCCGCTGGTGACCCCGCTGCTCAACCTGGTCCTCGGGGAGTCCCGCATCCAGGGCTCGCTCTGCTACACCCACTCCGACTACCGGGCGGTGATCGAGCTGATGGCGAAGGGTCACTACGACACCACCGGCTGGATGGAGAAGATCGCCATGCGCGACGTCGTCGAGGAGGGCTTCGAGGCGCTGCACGCGGGCCGGAAGATGAAGGTCCTGGTCGACCCGTCCCTGGCCTGACCCGGGGGTCACTGCCCCCAGAAGCCCTCCGGCGGCCGGGGCGAGGGTGCGGCGCACGCGTCGGTGATGACGCCCGCGCCGCGCCCCAGGGCGCGGGTGTCGGCGTCGTCGAGGACCCGGGCCGGGAACGGGTCCCCGGCCGACCGGCGGGTCACCCCGGGCACCGGCAGCTCCCGGTCCGACGCGGCGAGCACGAGGTTGCCGAACCGGCGTCCGTGCAGCACGTCCGGGGCGGCGACGAGCGCGAGCTCGGCGAACGCCGCCCCGGCCGTCGCGATCTGGCCGGGCAGGAACGGCCAGGGGGCGCCGTCGCCGAGGTTCGCCACGTGCATCCCGGTCGGCGCGAGCACCCGGCGGACGGCGGTGAGGAACTCCGCCGTCGTGACCTGGGCCGGGGTACGGGCCCCGGCGAACACGTCGACGACCACGACGTCGAACGACGCGGGCGCGAACCGGCCGAGGGTGGCGCGCGCCTCCCCCGTGACCACGGCCAGCCCGTCGGCGACCCCCGGGCCCGGCAGCCGGTGCGCGACCAGGGCGGCCAGCTCACCGTCGAGCTCGACGACGGTCTGGGCCGACCCGGGGCGGGTCGCGGCGACGTAGCGGGCCAGCGTCCACGCCCCGCCGCCCAGGTGCAGTACCCGCAGCGGCACCGCGGGCGGCGCGGCGAGGTCGACGAGGTGGGCGATCCGGCGGACGTACTCGAACTCGAGGTGCTCGGGGTCGTCGAGGTCCACATGGGACTGGGCCGTCCCGTCGAGCAGCAGCGTCCACGACGACGGCCGCGCCGCGTCCTGCACCAGCTCGGCGACACCGTGGTCGACCTCGGCGCGGACCACCGCCCCGGCCCGGCGGTCACCCTGCGGCGCTCTGGAACCCATTCCGGTCATCCTGCCCGCGCCGGGCGGGTTGTCCACAGGCGGGCAACCCGTCGTTCCGGAGGGCCCGGCCCGGCCCAGGATCGAGGCATGGTCACCGTCACCGTCGCTGCTCCCGTCCTGGTCGCCGCCGTCCTCGGCGGGGGCGCCGGCGTCGCGACCCGGCGGTGGCTGGCCCGGCTGCCGCGCGGCGCACCGGTGCCGGCCGGGTGGTGCGAGGCGGGGCTGGCGCTGTGCGGGGCGGTGACGGCGGGGCTGGTCGTCTCGGGGCTGCTCGACCCGCGGTGGACGGCGCTGCTCGCGGTGCTGTCCTGGCTGGCCGTGGCGGGATCCGCGACCGACCTGCTGGTGCGGCGGCTGCCGAACGCGCTCACCCTGCCCGCGCTCGCGCTGGTGCCCGCGGCGCTCGTGCCGGCCGGGGGTGCCGCGGTGGGGCGCGGCCTGGCCGGGGCGGTGCTGCTCGGCGGGGCCTACCTGGTGGTGCACCTGGTCTCGCCGCGGGCGATGGGCGGCGGCGACGTGAAGCTCGCCGGCCCGGTGGGCGCCGCGGCCGCCGGTGCGGGATGGGCGGTGCTGCCGGTGGTCGCGGTGCTGGCCGCGGTCGTCTCGGCGGCGGTGGCGCTCGTCGCGGTCGGGGCCGGGCGGGCCGGGTGGGGGAGCAGGCTGCCGCACGGCCCGGTCCTGCTCGGTGCGGCACTGGCGGTCGTGGTGCCCGCGGTCGTGGTGCTGTCGGGGGTCCGGATCCCCGGGTGAGAGGATGGTCGCCGTGCTGCGATGGATCACCGCCGGGGAGTCCCACGGTCCGGCCCTGGTGGGCGTGCTGGAGGGCATGGTCGCCGGGGTCTCGGTCACCACCAAGGAGCTGCAGGCCGAGCTGGCCCGCCGCAAGCTCGGCTACGGCCGCAGCCCGCGGATGGCGTTCGAGGCCGACGAGCTGGAGGTCATCGGCGGCCTGCGGCACGGCCTCACGCAGGGCGGGCCGGTCGCGGTCCGCATCGCCAACACCGAGTGGCCCAAGTGGGAGACGGTGATGGCCGCCGACCCGGTGGACCCGGAGCTGATCGCGCACCGCGCCCGCAACGCGCCGCTGACCCGGCCCCGTCCCGGCCACGCCGACCTCGCCGGCATGACCAAGTACGGCTTCGACGAGGCCCGCCCGGTCCTGGAGCGCGCCAGCGCACGCGAGACCGCCGCCCGCGTCGTGCTCGGCACCGTCGCCAAGGCGTTCCTGCAGCAGGCCCTCGGCGTGACGATCGTGTCCCACGTCGTGGGCATCGGCGCCGTCGACGCCCCGGACGACGAGCCGCTGCCCGGCCCCGCCGATCTCGACCGCATCGACGCCAACCCGGTGCGCGCCTTCACCGACGCCACCGGCGCCGCGATGGCCGCCGAGATCGACGCCGCGCACGAGGCGGGCGACACCCTCGGCGGGGTCATCGAGGTCATCGCCTACGGGATGCCGGTCGGCGTCGGCACCTACGTGCAGGCCGACCGCCGGCTCGACGCCCGGCTCGCCGCCGCGCTGATGGGCATCCAGGCGATGAAGGGCGTCGAGATCGGCGACGGCTTCCGCACCGCGCACCGCCGCGGCTCCGTCGCCCATGACGAGATGGTCCCCGCCGGTTCGCCCGGGCAGGGTCCGGCGGGCACCGTGCCGGTCACCCGGCTCACCAACCGGGCCGGCGGCATCGAGGGCGGCATGACCAACGGTGAGCCGGTCCGGGTCCGCGTCGCGATGAAGCCCATCTCCACCGTCCCCCGGGCGCTGCGCACCATCGACACCACCACCGGCGAGGAGGCCACCGCCATCCACCAGCGCTCCGACGCCTGCGCCGTGCCGCGTGCCGGGGTCGTCGTCGAGACGATGGTGGCGCTGGTGCTGGCCCAGGCCGCACTGGAGAAGTTCGGCGGCGACTCGCTCGACGAGACCCGCCGCAACCTGGCCTCCTACCTGGCGGGGCAGCGGTGACCGCGCCGGCCCCCACCCCGGCCCCCGACGCCGAGGGCCGCCCCTGGGTGGTGCTCGTCGGCCCGCCCGGGTCCGGGAAGAGCACGGTCGGCTCGCTGCTCGCGCAGCGGCTCGGGCTGAACTTCGCCGACACCGACGCCGCAATCGTCGCCCGCATCGGCAAGCCGATCGCGGAGATGTTCGTGCAGGAGGGCGAGGCCGCGTTCCGCGCGCTGGAGCGCGAGGTCGTCGCGGAGGAGCTGCGCGCCGGGCACGGCGTCCTCGCCCTCGGCGGCGGCTCCGTGCTGGCCGCCGAGACCCGCGCCCTGCTCGCGGGGCACCGCGTGGTCGCCCTCGAGGTGGACCTCGCCGACGGGATGCGCCGCACCGGGATGTCCACCGCGCGCCCGCTGCTGGCCGGGGTGAACCCGCGGGCGACGTTCCGGGCGCTGCTCGCCGAGCGGGCCCCGCTCTACGCCGAGGTCGCCACCGTGGCGGTCACGACGGTGCGCCGCAGCCCCAACCAGGTCGTCGCCGCCGTGCTGGCCGAGCTCGGGCACGGCCCGTCCGCGCTGCCCGAGGCCTCCCCGGACGCCGCCGACCCGTTCGACCGGCCCACCCCGCGCCAGGACTCGACACTGCCGGCGCCCGGCTTCGGCTCGCCGCAGCACGGGGCCGGCACCGAGCGGGCGGAGGCCTGATGACGTCCACACCGTCCGGCACGCTGCCCGACACCTCCGGCACCACCGAGTCCGACGGCTCGGTCCGCATCGACGTCCGCACCGAGCAGCCCTATCCGGTGCTCGTCGGCGCCGGGGTGGCCGCGCGGCTGGCCGAGGTCGTCGTCGGTACCGGGGCCGGCCGGGTCCTCGTGCTGCACCCGCCGACGCTCGCCGACCGCGCCGGTGCCGCCCGCGCCGAGCTGGAGGCCGCCGGGCTGGCCGCGGTCACCCACGAGGTGCCCGACGCCGAGGACGGCAAGTCCCTGGCCTCGCTGGCCGACTGCTGGGACGCCTGTGCCCGTGCCGCGCTGACCCGGGCCGACGTGGTCGTCGGGTTCGGCGGGGGAGCGGTCACCGACCTGGCGGGGTTCGTCGCCGCGACCTGGATGCGCGGGGTACGGGTCGTGCACGTCCCGACCACGCTGCTCGCGATGGTCGACGCCGCCGTCGGCGGGAAGACCGGCATCAACACCGCCGCCGGGAAGAACCTGGTGGGCGCCTTCCACGAGCCGTCCGCGGTGCTCGTCGACCTCGACACGCTGCGCACGCTGCCGCGTCCCGAGCTCGTCGCCGGGTCCGCGGAGGTGTGGAAGGCCGGGTTCATCGCCGACCCGGTCATCCTCGACCGCGTCCGCGCCGACCCGGCCGCCGCGCTGGACCCGGCCGGGCCGGTGCTCGGCGAGCTGGTGCGCCGCGCGATCCGGGTGAAGGCCGACGTCGTCGGGGCGGACCTGCGCGAGTCGCACCTGCGGGAGATCCTCAACTACGGCCACACCCTCGGCCACGCCGTGGAGCGCCGCGAGCGCTACCGGTGGCGGCACGGCAACGCCGTCGCGGTCGGCCTGGTGTTCGCCGCCGAGCTGGCCCGCGCCGCGGGGCGGCTCGACGACGCCACCGCCGACCTGCACCGCGAGGTGCTGGAGCTGGTCGGGCTGCCGACGCGCTACGAGCCCGGCGTGCTCGACGAGCTGACCGAGACCATGCGCGGGGACAAGAAGTCCCGGGCCGGGACGCTGCGCTTCGTCGTGCTCGACGGCCTCGCCGAGCCGGGGCGGCTGGAGGGCCCGGACCCGGCGCTGCTGGAGACCGCGTACGCCGCGATCTCCGGCTGAGACCGCGGTCGGTACACCTCAGCCGAGGGCGGGGTGGGTACGCGACCCGAATGCCTGCACGAGCAGCAGCACCCCTGCGGCCAGGGCGAACGCCCCGACCAGCCACAGCATCGCGAGGATGCCGGACGCCGGCCACACGAGCAGCAGGACGCCGAACAGCACGTCGAGCACGGCCCGTCCGGCGACCCACCCCCACGGACCGCCGTGCCGGCGGACCTCGTTGGCCGAGACCGCGGTGACGACTCCGGCGACGATCGCCCAGAACGCGACCACGTACAGGAAGAACAGCGCCGCGGTCCCGGGCAGCGCGAAGGCCGCCAGACCGGCGACGGCCGACACCACGCCCTGCGCGACGGCCCAGCCCCAGCCGGGGCGCTCGCCCCGGTGCCGGATCCCGAGCACGACCGCGACGACGCCGTCGACCAGCGCGTACGCGGCGAAGACGTAGATCAGCACCAGCAGGGCCAGGCCAGGGGTCACCAGCACGGCCAGCCCGAACAGCAGGACCAGGACACCGCGGAGTACGACGAGTCCGCGGACCCCGTGTGATGTGGCGTCCTCGGCGGTGGGCGCCCGTCCCGTTCCGTCACTCGCGTCGACCATGGTCGTGCTCCGTCCGGGTGGAGGGGTTGTGGCGGGTAACGGTCCCACCCGCACCGGAGCCGCGACCGGGGCGAAGGTCCCCCCCGTGGCACCGGCGCTCCGGCGCGGATCGCGGTGGGGGCCGTGGGAGAGGATGACCGGGTGCGCGACGTGATCCGGGACGGCCTGCGACGGCTCCGTGAGCTCCCCGCCCGGTCGTCCCTGGTGGGGCACGCCCGCCGGGCCGCCGACCGCTACCGCCACCAGCGCGGCAACCACCTGTCCGCCGCGGTCGCGTTCTACACCGTGATCGCGGCGGTGCCGCTGCTGCTCGTCCTGTTCTTCGCCCTCGGGCTGCTCGTGTTCTGGCGCACCACCTCCCGCGACGACCTGGTCCTCGCCGTCGAGGCGGCGTTCCCGGCCGGGCTGACCGGCGCCGTCGCCCCCGCCGTGGAGGCCGCCGCCGACCGCAGCCGGTCGCTCGTCGGGATCGGTGCGCTCGGGGTGCTGTGGGCCGGGTCGACGTGGACGTCGTACCTGCGGGAGGCGCTGTCGGCGCAGTTCCGGCTGCCCGCCGAGCGGATCGTCTCGCCGCGCCGGGTCCTGTGGGACCTGGGCGCGCTGGCCGTGCTCGGCGTCGCCGTCCTCGCCTCGGTGGTGGTGACGTTCGCCGTGACCGGGCTGGCCGGGTTCACCCTGGAGCTGGTCGGCGTCCGCGACGCGCTCGGCGGCCGGGTCGCGCTGCGGGTGCTCGGCGCCGTCGTGGTGCTGGTCCTGGACTGGGCCGTGTTCTGCTTCGTACTGGCCCGGCTGCCGCGCCGGCCGGTCCCGCCGGGCCGGGTCGTGCGTCCCGCCGCCGTCGGCGCGGTCGCGCTGGAGCTGCTCAAGCTCGGGGTCGCGCTCGTCGTCGGCGCCGTGTCCGACACCGCGGGCGGGGCCGTGTTCGGCACCGTGCTCGCGACGCTGTTCTTCCTGTTCCTGCTGTCGCGGCTGCTGGTGTTCTCCGCGGCGTGGATCGCGACCGACGGGACCGACCCCGCACCCGGGTCGGAGACCGACGTCGTCGAGGACCCGGCACAGCGGGTCCGGTAGCCCCCGCAGGTCCAGCTCGGCGGCGAACAGCGCGTGCAGGGCGACGATCGCCACGTCGGCGGGCGGGTGCCGCGACGCCGCGCGAGAGTCCCGAGCACCGCCGCGTCGCCGGTCCCCTCGCCGAGCACCTCCGCGGCCGGGGTCACGATCCGGCCGTCACGGTCCGACCGTCATGACCCGAACGCGGCCACGAACTGCTCGGCCGAGGTCGCCCGGTAGACGGTGTTGGTGGCCCGCACGTCGTCGAGCGGGGCGTTCGACGCCGGGGAGTACCGGTGCCCCGGGTAGACCGTCGGGTTGCCCTTCAGCGCGGCCAGCTGCTGCAGCGAGTGGTACATCTGCGCGGTGTCGCCGCCCGGGAAGTCGGTGCGCCCGCAGCCCTGCAGGAACAGCGTGTCCCCGGCGACGAGCCGGTCGCCGTCCGGGCCGGGCACCAGGAAGCACTGGCTGCCCGGGGTGTGACCGGGGGTGTGCAGCAGCCGGATCGCGACGTTCCCCACCTCGACGACGTCGTCGTGGTCGTGCGGGGTCAGGTCGGTGGCCGACAGCCCGGTCACCCGCGTCACGTAGTCGGCCTCGGCGCGCTGCACGTGGATCGGCACCGGGTGCGACCCGATCAGCTGCGCGACGCCGACGAGGTCGAAGCCCATCATCGTGCCGCCGACGTGGTCGGGGTGGTGGTGCGTGGCCAGCACCCCGGTCAGGCGCATGCCGTCGGCGTCGAGGGTCGCGAGCAGCTCGTCGGGGGAGTAGGCCGGGTCGACGACGACGGCCTCGCGGGTCTCGTCGTCGCCGATCAGGTACGAGAAGTTGACCATCTGGGTGGCCACCGGGTCACCCACGGCGTAGTCCTGGCCCGACAGCAGCTGGCGGAAGTAGAGACCCATGCCGGAGACCCTAGACAGCCGCGACACCGCACATAGGGTTCGGGCCATGTCCCACCCCGCCCGGCGCGACGCCCTGCGCGCCCTGCTCCCCGCCGCCGGACTGGACGCGCTGCTGGTCACCGACCTGATCGACGTCCGGCACCTCACCGGGTTCACCGGCTCCAACGCCGCCGCGGTGATCGCCGCCGACCCGGGCGACGACCTGCTCTGCACCGACGGGCGCTACCGGGTGCAGGCCGCGGAGCAGTGCCCCGACCTGGAGGTCCTCGTCGACCGGCCGAGCGCGCCGGCCGCCGCGGCCCGGGTCCCCGCCGGGCTGACCCTCGGCTACGACTCGGCGACCCTCACCGTCGACGGGCTGGCCGCGGTCCGTGACGCCGTCCCCGGCCGCAGGCTGCGCCGCGCCCCCGGCCTGGCCGGGCGGCTGCGCGCGGTCAAGGACGCCGGCGAGGTCGAGCGGATCGCCGCGGCCTGCGCGCTGGCCGACACCGCGCTGCGCGCCCTGCTCGACGACGGCGGCCTGCGCCCGGGACGCACCGAGGCCGACGTCGCGCTCGACCTCGACGAACGGATGCGCCGCCTGGGCGCCGACGGCCCCGCCTTCGACACCATCCTCGCCGCCGGTCCGCACTCCGCGGTGCCGCACCACCGCCCCACCGGCACCGAGCTGCGTCGCGGCGACCTCGTCAAGATCGACTTCGGGGCGGCGCTGGACGGCTACCACTCCGACACCACGCGCACGTTCTGCCTGGGCCCGGCCGCGGACTGGCAGCGTGAGCTGCACGGCCTGGTCGACGCCGCCGCCGCGGCCGGGCGGGCCGCGCTCGTCGCCGGGGCGTCGGTGACCGCCGTCGACGCGGCCGCCCGGGACGTGATCACCGCCGCCGGGCACGGCGAACGGTTCCCGCACGGCCTCGGCCACGGGGTCGGGCTCGCGGTGCACGAGCCGCCGTGGCTCGGGATCACCGCCACCGGTCGGATCGACGCCGGCAACGTCGTGACCGTCGAGCCGGGCGTCTACCTCGACGGACGGGGCGGGGTGCGGATCGAGGACACCCTGCACGTCGTCGCGGGCGGCCCGGCCGTGCCGCTGACCGGGCTGCCCCGCGAGCTCATCGAGATCTGAGCGCCTCCCGCCACGGCACGGTCGCCCCGATCCGCAGCACCGACCGCTCGTAGACCCGGGCGCCCGCCTTCGCCAGCAGGACCAGCGCCACCAGCATGACCAGGGCCGACCCGGCGACGTGCCAGGCGGTCGCGGACCCGTCGGCGATCATCAGCGGCATCAGCATCGCCGGGAACGGCGGGATCCACGACAGCACGCCGAGCACCGCGGAGTCCGGCGAGCCCAGGAACCAGAACGAGACGCCGTACATCGCGAACAGCAGCATCATCAGCGGCCCGGTGGTGGTGTTGACGTCCTCCTGGCGCGACACGAGGGACCCGGCCGCGGCGTAGAGCACCGCGAAGAACGCGTAGCCGAGGACGAACCAGCCCAGCGCGGCGCCGAACACCCCGAGCGCGGTGCCGGTGATCGTCAGCAGCCCGGTGGCGATCCCGGCGCCGATGCCGACGACGCCGTAGAGCAGCAGCTGGACCAGCCCGACCGCGCCGATGCCCAGCACCTTGCCCCACAGCAGGTGCAGCGGGCGGATCGTCGACAGCAGCAGCTCCACCACGCGGCTGGACTTCTCCTCGACCACGCCCATGGCGACGGTGAGGCCGAAGCCCACGATCTGCATGAACATCACGATCAGCACGGCGAACGACAGCGCGGTGCGCTGCCCGGCCTCGGGGTCGGCAGGATCCAGCGCGTCGACGGTGAGCCCGGCGGGCGGGGTCGCGGCGGCCAGCTCGGCCGGGGTGAGTCCCACCGTCGCCAGCGCGGACGCGGTGGCCCGGTCGGCGAGCGCGGCGTCGAGCACCGCGCGGGTCGCCGACGGCACGTCCGAGTCGACGACGGCGACCGCGCCCGCCGGGCCGTCCGCGGTCAGGGCGACGTCGAGGCCCCCGGCGGCGACGGCGTCGCGCCCGGCGGCCGCGGACGGCACCTCCCGGACCTCGACGGGCAGGCCGAGCCGCTCCCCGGCGGTCGTGACCGCCGCGGCGAGCGAGGCGTCCCCGGCGACCCCGACGGTGGGACGGTCGTCGCCGCCGGAGCCGAACACCGCGTAGGCGACCATGCCGCCGACGATGACCAGAACCATGATCGCGTTGCTGATCCAGAAGCTGCGCTTGTGCACCTGCACCCGGAACTCGCGACGCGCGACGAGCGCGACCGCGCGGTGCGCGGGCAGGGTGGCGGACCCGGTCATGCGACGACCTCCCGGTACAGATCGGTCAGCGACGGCGTGGTGACGGTGAAGCCGCGCACCGGCCCGGTGGCGAGCGCCGCGGCGAGGACCCGCTGGTCGTCGGCGCCGTCGCCGAGCGCCAGGACGGTGCGGCCGCGGTCGTGGGTGAGCACGGTGACCCCGGGCAGGCCCTGCGCCCAGCCGGGTGCGGCGGCGGGGGCGTGGACCTCCAGCCGGGTGCCGCCACCGCGGCGCACCTCGCCGACGGTGCCAACGGTCCGCATCCGGCCGGCCACGAGGATCCCGACCCGGTCGCACAGCCGCTGCACCAGGTCGAGCTGGTGGCTGGAGAACAGCACCGGCACCCCGGCGCGGGCCTTCTCCCGCAGCACCTCGCTCATCACGTCGACGGCGACCGGGTCCAGCCCGGAGAACGGCTCGTCGAGCACCAGCACCGCCGGGTCGTGCACGAGCGCGGCGGCCAGCTGCACCCGCTGCTGGTTGCCCAGGCTGAGCGCGTCGACGGTGTCACCGAGCCGGTGGTCGACACCGAGCTGCTCGGCCCAGCGCAGCACCGCCCGGCGCGCCGCGGCCCGGTCGACGCCGTGCAGCTCGGCCAGGTAGGTGAGCTGCTCGCCGACCTTCATCTTCGGGTACAGCCCGCGCTCCTCGGGCATGTAGCCGATGGTGCGGCGCACGTCGAGATCGACCGGGCGCCCGCCGAGGCGGACCTGCCCGGAGTCCGCCGCCAGCACCCCGAGGGCGATCCGCATCGTCGTCGTCTTCCCGGCGCCGTTGGAGCCGACGAAGCCGAAGATCTCGCCCGGGCGGACGTCGAAGCTCACCCCGTCCAGGGCGACCGTGCCGCCGTAGCGCTTGGTCAGCGCGTCGATCTCGAGCGTCGCGCCGGTGCCGGTCACCGGCCCGGCCCGGAGCTGCTGCTGTGCTGTCATCGGTCCCTCCCCGCTCGTGGGGGCCGACGCTACGAGCCGGGTGTCCCCTCGCGGATCGGCGCGCAGGACGAGATCGGCGACGCGGCGGGGTCGTCCTCGCGGACGAGCGGGCTGCGGGGCAGCACCGCGCGGACCGTCCACCCCGGACCGTCGCCGGGGCCGGTGCACAGGTCGCCGCCGAGCAGCGCGACCCGTTCCCGCATGCCGAGCAGGCCCAGGCCGGAGCCGGTCCCGTCGGGCCGGTGGCCGGGTACCGGGCCGTCGTCGTCGACCTCCACGACGACGGGCTCGTCGGCGCCGCCCTGGGTGACCCGTACCCGGGTGGGGGTGGGCCCGGCGTGGCGCAGGGTGTTGGTCAGCGCCTCGGTGACGATGCGCCGCGCGAACAGCTCCGCCTCACCGGGCGTCTCCGCCGGAGCGCCCTCGACCGTCACCGCGACCGGCAGACCCGCCGAGCGGGACGGCGCCACCAGCGCCTCCAGCGCGGCGGGGGACAGGTCCGCGCCGTCCGGGTCCGGACCCAGATCGGCCAGCGCGGGCAGCGCCTCGGCGACCCGGCGCACCGAGTCGGCGATGTGCCCGAGCGCCTCGGCGCGCGTCGCCGGGTCGGCGGCGAGCCGCGCGGCCCCGGCCTGCACCGCCACCGCGGAGACGTGGTGGGCGACGACGTCGTGCAGGTCGCGGGCCACGCGCAGGCGTTCGCGGGTGAGCGCGTCGCGCACGCCCGCCTCGGTGAGCGCGCGCCGCCGGGCCGCGGTGTCGAGCCGGTGGTGGCGGACCGCGACCCCGGCCGCCCACAGCGGCACCACGGCCAGGAAGTTCAGCACGACGACCGACTCCGGGTAGCCGAGCCGGTCCCACACCCCCGTCAGGACACCCCCGGCGACGACGACGAGCGTCGACACCACCACGGCCACCGCGGACGTCACGACCGGCGCCGCCGTCGCTGCGCCCCAGACCAGCAGCACCCAGGCCGACTCGGCGAACACGTTCGAGCCGTCGAGCAGACCCGCGGCGAGCGACCCGGCCCCGGCGAGCAACAGCGCCGGCACCGGCGCGGTCCGCCACCAGGCGACGAGTGCGAACTGCGCCACCACGACGACCGCCGCGGCCGGGTTCCGCCACGGCAGCTGCAGCATGCGCAGGAACCCGTCGACGACGGGCTGCCCGGTGTCCAGGCCGGCCACCGGGGCGACCAGCGCCCCCATCAGCAGTGCCGGGACCACGAACGCGACGAGCGCCCACAGCCCGGCCCGGTCGGGTACCGGCAGCCGGCGCCGCCGCGAGGGAACGGCGGGCTCCGGCACCGCGACGGCGACGGGACCCGGCTCGACGGCGGCGGGCGCGCGGAGCACGCCCAGGACCCGGCGCATCGCGGCCAGCACCGACCGGGCCCGCTCCCGCACGGCCCGCAGGTCGGCCTCGGTCGCGCCGGGGCCCAGCGCGCCGGCCTGGGCGACCAGGCCGCGCAGACCGCTGAGCACCCCGCCGCCGATCTCCTCGGCGATCCGGGACCGCTCGGCGTCCAGCGCGGTGCCGTGCCGCAGCCGGTCGGTCTCGGCCCGTTCCCGGTCGGCGCGCAGCGCGGCGGACCGGCTCCAGCGCCCTGCGAGGGCGGCGATCACCAGCAGCGGCGCCACCACCACCGAGCCGCCGACGAGCATCCCCGCCTCGGTCGCCGGATCCGGCGACACCGGGACGCGCAGCAGCCCGGCCAGGCCGAGCGCACCGAGCCAGGGCAGCGTCACCCAGGCCGCCGCGCCGGCCGGTCCGCGCTGCGGAGCCCGCGCGACGGAGAAGGCCAGCAGTGGCCACAGCAACGTCGCGAACCCGCCGAGGAACGCCATCGCCGGGGCGGTGAGCACGGCCAGGACCAGGTAGGCGCGCCGCGGCCGGTGGCGGCGCAGCAGCACGGTGGCGGCCATCGCCGGGCTCAGCACCGCCGCCAGCGCCACGGACAGCGGCGGGGTGAGCCGGTGGGTGTAGCCGGGGATCTCCAGGACCAGGGTGGTGACCAGCTCCTGGGCGACCAGGATCAGCGCCAGCACCGCCAGCGCGACATCCCCGGCGCGCGTGCCGGGCAGCGGCGTGGGGGCGGGCGCGGGGGCGTCCGGGCCGGGCTCAGCCGTCGGCACCGGCGGCTCCCACCAGCCCGTGCTCGTAGGCGAACACCACCAGCTGCACCCGGTCGCGCAGCCCCAGCTTGGTGAGCAGGTTCGAGACGTGGGTCTTGACCGTCGTGCCGCCCAGCACCAGCCGGTCGGCGATCTCGGCGTTGGACAGCCCGGCGGCGACCAGACCGAGCACCTCCCGCTCCCGCTCGGTCAGCGTGGCCGCGGGCCCGGCCGGGGCGGGCGGGTCGGCCGGGACGAACGAGCCGACGAGCCGCCGCGTGACCGACGGCGCGAAGAGCTCGTGCCCGGCGTGCACGGTGCGGACCGCGACCTGGAGGTCCTCCGGCTCGACGTCCTTCAGCACGAAGCCGGACGCGCCGGCCCGCAGGGCGTCGTAGACGTGGCGGTCCAGGTCGAACGTCGTCACCACCAGCACACGGATGCCGGGGTCGCGCAGCGCGCGGATCCGTCGGGTCCCCTCGATGCCGTCGGTGCCGGGCATCCGGACGTCCATCAGCACGACGTCCGGGCGCAGGGTCTCGGCCAGCTCGGCGGCCTCCGCGCCGTCCCCGGCCTCCCCGACGACGTCGATGTCCGGCGCCGCCGCCAGCACCGTCCGCAGCCCCGCCCGCACCACCGCCTGGTCGTCGGCCACCACCACCCGCACCGTCATGGCGCCCATCCTGGCAGGTCGCCCGCCCCTCGGGCGGGCCGGCGAACCGGGTGGCGGTACCCTGACCGACGCACGAATCCGAGATCCGAGCAGGAGAGCGCGCACGTGGCGACCACGAACGACCTGAAGAACGGCCTGGTCCTGAACATCGAGGGCCAGCTGTGGACCGTGACGGCGTTCCAGCACGTCAAGCCCGGCAAGGGCGGTGCGTTCGTTCGCACCACGCTGAAGAACGTGATGTCCGGGAAGGTCGTGGACCGGACCTTCAACGCGGGCACCAAGGTCGACACCGCGACGGTGGACCGCCGCGACATGACCTACCTGTACCGCGAGGGCACCGACTTCGTCTTCATGGACGGCGACACCTTCGACCAGATCCCGATCCCGGAGAAGGCCGTCGGCGACGCCGCGCGCTACCTGCTGGAGAACGCCTCCGCCCAGGTGTCGCTGCACGAGGGGGAGCCGTTGTTCATCGAGCTCCCGACCTCGGTCGAGCTGGTCATCTCCCACACCGACCCGGGCCTGCAGGGCGACCGCTCCACCGGCGGCACCAAGCCCGCGACCCTGGAGACCGGCGCCGAGATCCAGGTGCCGCTGTTCCTGGAGAGCGGCACCACGGTCAAGGTCGACACCCGGGACGGCCGTTACCTCGGCCGCGTGAGCTGAGGTGCGCGCACGCACCAAGGCCCGTAAACGGGCACTGGACATCCTCTTCGAGGCCGAGGCACGCGGTGAGGACGCTCTGTCCGTGCTCACCGCGCGCCGCGAGACCGACGACGCGCCGCCCGTGCAGGACTACGCGGCGCGGCTCGTCGAGGGCGTCGCGACCCACCGGGACCGGATCGACCAGCTGATCGCCGAGCACGCCGAGGGCTGGGACGTCGACCGGATGCCCGCGGTCGACCGCGGCCTGCTGCGGCTCGGGATCTACGAGCTGCTGTGGGTGGACGACGTCGACGACCCGGTCGCGATCACCGAGGCCGTCGAGCTGGCCCGGACGCTGTCGACCGACGACTCCCCGCGCTACGTCAACGGGGTGCTCGGCCAGATCTCCGACATCGCCGAGCACCTGCGCGCGACCCTCTGACCAGGGCCTGAACGCACGAAGGGCGGTGGCCGGGGGACTGTGCAGACCCCGGCCACCGCCCGACCGGTCGCGTCACCCTTCCCCTGGGACGCGGCCGGTGGAACAGATCATCCCACGTGCTGCCCGGGACGCGCCTCGGGCGGGAGTACTCCCCAGTCGATGAGCTGGTCGGTCAGCTCGCCGGGGGACATGTCGTAGATGATCGCGAGCGAACGCAGGTCCTCGGCGCGGATCGAGAGCACCTTGCCGTTGTAGTCGCCGCGCTGGCTCTGGATGGCCGCGGCGTAGCGGGCCAGCGGCCCGACCTTGTCCGCGGGGAGCTGCTGCAGCCGCTCCAGGTTGATCACGATCTTCGTCGCGGGCTCGCTGCCGGACGGGATGCGGCCCTCGGGGAGCAGCTCGGCCACCGGGACGCCGTAGAAGTCGGCCAGCTCGGCCAGCTTCTGCACGGTCACCGCACGGTCCCCGCGCTCGTAGGAGCCCACGACGACCGCCTTCCAGCGTCCGCCCGACTTCTGCTCGACGCCGTGCAGGGAGAGCCCCTGTTGCTGCCTGATCGCCCGGAGCTTGCCCCCGAGCGCCTTGGCGTAGTCGCCCATCGATCTCCTCGTTCCTGACGGTCCGTACCGGTGTGGCCGGACCGGCCGGTCACCGGCGGTGCACCGGTGGCGTTGTCGCGCCTGCCGCGTCGTCGCCCCTGTGGGTGGTCCCGTTCGGGGCGGCAGCTCCGGCGGGGGTCGGCGTCCCGACCGTCCCGCTCGTCGCGGCGCTGCTGCACGCGTGCTGATTGATACGGAGAGTAATCCTCCGGGTCCGGTCCGGCACCGTCAAGTTCGACCCCCTGCTCGGGGGGTTGACGAGCGGTTTCCCACACGAACGGGGCAGTCCACGTCCCTCGTCAGCGGTAGCGCAGGGTGTGGGTCTGCGATCCCACCACCCGCCCCTGTGGGTGCGCATGGGCAGAATCGGGTATCGCAAGGTGTCGTGCCGGTCGGCCGTCGGCCATCGCGCATCGTGACGGGAACGTGATCTCGAACGGGTGACGCGGCTGTGGCGCGGCTCGCGGTGTGACGCGCTGCGGCCGTCCCGCGCGGGCACCCGCCGAGTTGCTAGGTTGGCGCACAGATCGTGTACGACCGTCCTTTAAGACCCGTCCGGTGAGGCGGGGAAGGAGACCACCTCGTGGCGCAGAACCGCCGCGGGGACGCCGACGCACAGCAGCCCGCACGGGAACTGCTGTCCGCCGCCGACGTCACCCGCACCGTCGCGCGCATCGCGCACCAGATCATCGAGAAGACCGCCTTCAGCGCCGAGAACCCCGACGGGCTCGTGCTCCTGGGCGTCCCCACCCGCGGCGTGCACCTGGCCCACCGGCTCGCCGCCGCGATCACCGACTTCGCCGGCGCCGCACCGGCCGTCGGCTCGGTCGACGCCACCCTCTACCGCGACGACCTGCGCCGCGGCCCGGCCCGCGCGCTGGAGTCCACCGCGGTGCCCGAGGGCGGCGTGGACGACCGGCTGGTCGTGCTCGTCGACGACGTCCTGATGTCCGGGCGCACCACCCGCGCCGCGCTCGACGCGCTGCGCGACGAGGGCCGTCCGCGTGCGGTGCAGCTCGCCGTGCTGATCGACCGCGGCCACCGGGAGCTCCCGATCCGCGCCGACTACGTCGGCAAGAACGTCCCGACGTCGCGCTCGGAGCAGATCCTGGTCTCGCTGACCGAGATCGACGGCAGCGACGGCGTCTGGATCACCCAGGGAGAGGGGGACAGGTGAGACACCTGCTCTCGGTCGCCGACCTCGACGCCGCCGAGGCCACCGCGCTGCTCGACACCTCCGACCGGCTGCGCGAGGCGCTGCTCGGCCGCGAGGTGCGCAAGCTGCCGACGCTGCGCGGCCGCACGGTCATCACGATGTTCTACGAGAACTCCACCCGCACCCGGGTGTCGTTCGAGATCGCCGGCAAGTGGATGAGCGCCGACACCGTGAACGTGTCCGCCTCCGGCTCGTCGGTCTCCAAGGGCGAGTCGCTGCGCGACACCGCGCTGACCCTGTCCTCGATGGGCGCGGACTGCGTGATCGTGCGCCACCCCGCCTCGGGGTCGGCGCACCGGCTCGCGCACTGGGTGGACGCCGACCGCGAGGTCACCGGCACCCCCACGGCGATCGTCAACGCCGGTGACGGCACCCACGAGCACCCCACCCAGGCGTTGCTCGACGCCGCGACCCTGCGCGACCGGCTCGGCGGCATCGCCGGGCGCCGGATCGGGATCGTCGGCGACGTCCTGCACTCCCGGGTCGCCCGGTCGAACGTGCTGCTGCTCGCGACCCTCGGCGCCGAGGTCGTGCTCGTCGCGCCGCCGACGTTGCTGCCCACCGGCGTCGAGTCCTGGCCGTGCCGGGTGTCCCACGAGCTGGACGCCGAGCTGCCCGCACTCGACGCGGTCATGATGCTGCGCGTGCAGTCCGAGCGGATGCACGGCGGCTTCTTCCCCTCCGCGCGCGAGTACGCGGTGCGCTTCGGGCTGTCCGAGGATCGCGCGGGGCTCCTGCTCGACCACGCGGTCGTCCTGCACCCCGGCCCGATGATCCGCGGCATGGAGATCGCCCCCGCGGTCGCCGACGCCCCCGACTCCGCCGTCCTGGCCCAGGTCCGCAACGGCGTGCACGTGCGGATGGCCGTCCTCTACCACCTTCTCGCCGGAGCTCCCGAATGACCGACCTGCTGATCCGCAACACCCGGCCCTACGGCGGGGACCCGGTCGACGTGCTCGTCGCCGACGGCGTCGTCGCCACCATCGGCACCGGCCTGACCGCGCCCGAGGGCGCCGAGGTCCTCGACGCCGACGGCGCCGTGCTGCTGCCCGGCTTCGTCGACCTGCACGTGCACCTGCGCGAGCCCGGCGGCGAGGAGTCCGAGACCATCGAGACCGGCAGCCGTGCCGCGGCGCTCGGCGGGTTCACCGCGGTGTTCGCGATGCCGAACACCACCCCGGTCGCCGACTCCGACGTCGTCGTCGAGCACGTGCGCCGGCGCGGCGAGGAGATCGGGCTGGTCGACGTGCACCCGGTCGGTGCGGTCACCGTCGGCCTCGGCGGCGAGAAGCTCGCCGAGCTCGGCACGATGGCCGCCTCCCGCGCCGCGGTGCGGATGTTCTCCGACGACGGCCGCTGCGTGAACGACCCGCTGATCATGCGCCGCGCGCTGGAGTACGCCTCCGCGCTCGACGTCGTCATCGCCCAGCACGCCGAGGACCACCGCCTCACCGGCGGCGCCCAGGCGCACGAGGGTGCCGTGGCCGCGCGGCTCGGGCTCGCCGGGTGGCCCGCCACCGCGGAGGAGACGATCGTCGCCCGCGACTGCGCGCTGGCCCGCGAGGCCGGCGCGCGCCTGCACGTCTGCCACATCTCCACCGCCCGCACGATCGACGTGCTGCGCGCGGCCAAGGCCCAGGGCGTGCGGGTGTCGGCCGAGGTCACCCCGCACCACCTGCTGCTCACCGACTCCCGGCTGACCGGCTACGACCCGGTGAACAAGGTCAACCCGCCGCTGCGCACCGCCGACGACACCCGCGCGATGCGCGAGGCGCTGGCCGAGGGCGTGATCGACGTCGTCGCGACCGACCACGCCCCGCACGCCGCGCAGTACAAGGACACCGAGTGGCAGGCCGCGAAGCCGGGCATGCTGGGCCTGCAGACCGCGCTGTCGGTGCTGGTCGAGACGATGGTGGAGCCGGGCCTGCTGGACTGGCACGGCGTCGCGCGGGTGCTGTCGGAGCGCCCCGCGGAGATCGGGAACCTGCCCGACCAGGGCCGTCCGATCGCGGAGGGGGAGCCGGCGACGTTCGCGCTGGTCGACCCGGACGGGGTCTGGACGGTCCGCGGTGCGGAGCTGGCGAGCAAGGCGGCGAACACGCCGTACGAGGGAATGCGGCTGCCCGGAACGGTGGTCGCGACGGTGCTGCGGGGACGCATCACCGCGCAGGACGGGAAGGTTGTGCAGTGACCGCGCTTTTGGTTCTCGAGGACGGGCGGATCTTCCGCGGTGAGGCCTACGGCGCCACCGGGCAGACCCTGGGTGAGGCCGTGTTCACCACCGGCATGACCGGCTACCAGGAGACCCTCACCGACCCGTCGTACCACCGCCAGATCGTGCTGCAGACCGCACCGCAGATCGGCAACACCGGCTGGAACGACGAGGACGACGAGTCGCGGGCGATCCAGGTCGCGGGCTACGTCGTGCGCGACCCGGCCCGGCGGCCGTCGAACTGGCGGGCGACCGGCTCGCTGGAGGACGCGCTGCGGGCCCAGGAGGTCGTCGGGATCGCCGGGATCGACACCCGCGCCGCGGTGCGCCACCTGCGCGAGCAGGGCGCCATGCGCGCCGGGATCTTCTCCGGCACCGCCCTCGCCGCCGACGACGAGCTGGTCGAGCGGGTCAGGCAGGCCCCGCAGATGGAGGGCGCCGACCTCTACGGCGCCGTCACCACCGCCGAGACCTACGTGGTGCCCGCGGTGGGGGAGCGGCGCTTCGTCGTCGCCGCCCTGGACGTCGGCATCAAGTTCAACACCCCGCGGATGATGGCCGCCCGCGGCATCGAGGTGCACGTGCTGCCCGCGTCGAGCACCATCGAGACCGTCGAGTCGCTGCGCCCGGACGGCTTCTTCCTGGCCAACGGCCCGGGGGACCCGGCCACCGCCGACGGCCCGGTCGCACTCGCCCGGCAGGTCCTGGAGCGGCGCATCCCGCTGTTCGGGATCTGCTTCGGCAACCAGATCCTCGGCCGCGCGCTCGGCCGGTCCACCTACAAGCTGCGCTACGGCCACCGGGGCATCAACATCCCGGTCGTCGAGCACGCCACCGGGCGGATCGCGATCACCTCGCAGAACCACGGCTTCGCGGTGTCCGGCGAGGCGGGCGAGGAGTTCGACACCCCCTACGGCCGCGCGCAGATCACCCACACCTGCCCCAACGACGGCTGCGTCGAGGGCATGGCCGGGCTCGACTTCCCGGCGTTCTCCGTGCAGTACCACCCGGAGGCCGCCGCGGGCCCGCACGACGCGTCGGACCTGTTCGACCGCTTCGTGGAGCTCATGACCGAGTATCCGGTCGGCTACGCCGGCGTCGCCGGGCAGCGGCCCGAGGGCACCGCGCCCGCGCCGTACCCGCGGCCCGAGGCCGAGAACCACTCCGGCGCCGAGGCCCGGCCCGGGACCGAGCCGGCGCCCGCGCCGGCGATGACCGCCCAGCCCGACCCGGCCACGCCGCCGACGGCGACCGCGGCCCCGTCGGTCGACCTGCGGCCCACCCCGCCCGCCCCGACCCCGGCCCCGGCCGCGGGCGGGTTCGAGCCGGGCAGCCCGGAGGGCCCGCACGGCGGTGCCGACGCCGGACCGGACGCCGCCGACGAGCACACCACCCGGCTGCCCGTCACCCCGCCGGCCGGCACCCCGGCCACCGGCCGCGACGAGGTCGAGCCGCCCACCAGCCGGATGCCCGCCGTGGGCCGCCCCGGCACCCCGGACCCGCTGACGGCGCCGTTCTCCGACATCGAGGACGCGCTGCGCCGCGACGGTGGTACGCCCGCCCACCCGGGCGCCACCGCCGACCCGGACGCCGAGGACACCCCGGCCGACCCGGCACCGGGCGGCGACCCGGTGTCCGGCCGTGCCCGGCCCGTCGACGACCGCCCGTGGCCGCCACCGCCCACCGGATCCCCATCCACCCCGCAGCACCCGGACCGGCACGACCAGGCCCGGCAGGAGGACCACTGATGCCCCGCCGCGACGACATCGACCACGTCATGGTGATCGGCTCCGGGCCGATCGTCATCGGTCAGGCCTGCGAGTTCGACTACTCCGGCACCCAGGCGTGCCGGGTGCTGCAGTCCGAGGGCATCCGGGTCTCCCTGGTCAACTCCAACCCGGCGACGATCATGACCGACCCGGAGTTCGCCGACGCCACCTACGTCGAGCCGATCACCCCGGAGTTCGTCGAGAAGGTCATCGTCGCCGAGCGCGACAACGGCACCCCGGTCACCGCGATGCTCGCGACCCTGGGCGGGCAGACCGCACTCAACACCGCGATCGCGCTGCACGAGAACGGTGCCCTGGAGCGCCACGGTGTCGAGCTGATCGGCGCCGACGTCGACGCCATCGAGCGCGGCGAGGACCGGCTCAAGTTCAAGGACATCGTGATCGGGGTCGGCGGCGACGTCCCCCGCTCCCGGGTCTGCCACTCCATGGAGGAGGTCCGCTCCGCCGCCGACGAGCTGGGCCTGCCCGTGGTCATCCGGCCGTCGTTCACCATGGGCGGGCTCGGCTCGGGCATGGCGCACTCGGCGCAGGACCTGGAGCGCCTCGCCGGCGCCGGGCTCGCCGCCTCCCCGGTCACCGAGGTCCTCATCGAGGAGTCGGTGCTCGGCTGGAAGGAGTACGAGCTGGAGCTCATGCGCGACCACCACGACAACGTGGTCGTCATCTGCTCCATCGAGAACATCGACCCGATGGGCGTGCACACCGGTGACTCGATCACCGTCGCCCCGGCGATGACCCTGACCGACCGTGAGTACCAGCACATGCGCGACGTCGGCATCGCCGTGCTGCGCGCGGTCGGCGTCGACACCGGCGGCTGCAACATCCAGTTCGCGATCCACCCCGAGACCGGGCGCCTGGTCGTGATCGAGATGAACCCGCGCGTCTCGCGGTCCTCCGCGCTGGCGTCGAAGGCCACCGGCTTCCCGATCGCCAAGATCGCCGCGAAGCTCGCCGTCGGCTACACCCTCGACGAGATCCGCAACGACATCACCGGTGAGACCATCGCCGCGTTCGAGCCGTCGCTGGACTACGTCGCGGTCAAGATCCCGCGGTTCGCGTTCGAGAAGTTCCCCGGCGCCGACCCCGAGCTGACCACGACCATGAAGTCCGTCGGCGAGGCCATGGCGCTGGGCCGATCCTTCCCCGAGGCGCTGGGCAAGGCGCTGCGCTCGATGGAGCGGGAGCGGGCCGGGTTCTGGACCGCTCCCGATCCGGAGGGCGAACCGCAGTACACCGTCCCGGTCGACGGCCGCATCTACGAGGTCGAGCGCGCGCTGCGCTCCGGCCAGTCGGTCGACGACGTCGCCAAGACCTCCGGCATCGACCCCTGGTTCGTCGACCAGATCGCGCTGCTCGGTGAGATCCGTGCCGAGCTCGAGGCCGCACCCGTCCTCGACGCCGACCTGCTCCGCCGGGCCAAGCGCCACGGCCTGTCCGACCGTCAGCTCGCCGCGGTGCGCCCCGAGTTCGCCGGTGAGGACGGCGTGCGCACCCTGCGTCACCGCCTCGGGATCCGGCCGGTCTACAAGACCGTCGACACCTGCGCCGCCGAGTTCGCGGCGAGGACGCCGTACCACTACTCGGCCTACGAGACCGACCCCGCGGCCGAGTCGGAGATCGCCCCGCAGACCGAGAAGCCGAAGGTCCTGATCCTCGGTTCCGGCCCGAACCGCATCGGGCAGGGCATCGAGTTCGACTACTCCTGCGTGCACGCGGTCATGGCGCTGCGTGCCGCCGGGTTCGAGACCGTCATGGTCAACTGCAACCCGGAGACGGTGTCCACCGACTACGACACCGCCGACCGTCTCTACTTCGAGCCGCTGACCTTCGAGGACGTCCTGGAGGTCGTGCACGCCGAGCAGGCCTCCGGCACCGTCGCGGGCGTCATCGTGCAGCTCGGCGGGCAGACCCCGCTGGGGCTGGCCCAGCGCCTCACCGACGCCGGGGTCCCCGTCGTCGGGACCTCCGCGGCCGCGATCGACCTGGCCGAGGACCGCGGCGCGTTCGGCGAGGTCCTGCGCAAGGCAGGCCTGCCCGCCCCGGAGTTCGGCATGGCCACCTCCTTCGAGCAGGCCCGGGGGATCGCCACCCGGATCGGCTACCCGGTGCTGGTGCGGCCGTCCTACGTGCTCGGCGGACGCGGCATGGAGATCGTCTACGACGAGGCGACCCTGGCCGGCTACATCGCCCGCGCCACCACCATCTCCCCGGACCGCCCGGTGCTGGTCGACAAGTTCCTCGACGACGCGATCGAGATCGACGTCGACGCCCTGTGCGACGGCGAGGAGATCTACCTCGGCGGCGTGATGGAGCACATCGAGGAGGCCGGGGTCCACTCCGGGGACTCCTCCTGCACCCTGCCGCCGATCACGCTGGGCTCCTCGGTGCTGGCGAAGGTCCGCGAGGCCACCGCCGCCATCGCGCACGGCGTCGGCGTGCGCGGGCTGCTCAACGTCCAGTACGCCCTGCACGGTGACGTGCTCTACGTGCTGGAGGCCAACCCGCGGGCGTCGCGAACGGTGCCGTTCGTGTCCAAGGCGACGTCGGTGCCGCTGGCCAAGGCCGCCGCCCGGATCATGCTCGGCGCCACCATCGCCGACCTGCGCGGCGAGGGCCTGCTCCCGGCGACCGGCGACGGCGGCGCGCTGCCCGCCGACTCCCCGGTCGCGGTCAAGGAGGCGGTGCTGCCGTTCAACCGGTTCCGCAACACCGCGGGCCAGGGCGTCGACCCGCTGCTCGGCCCGGAGATGAAGTCCACCGGCGAGGTCATGGGCTTCGACTCCGCCTTCGGTCCGGCGTTCGCCAAGTCGCAGGCCGCCGCCTACGGCTCGCTGCCGACCTCGGGCACGGTGTTCGTGTCCATCGCCGACCGCGACAAGCGGGCGATGGTGTTCCCGATCCGCCGCCTGGCCGACATGGGCTTCGAGGTCCTCGCCACCGAGGGCACCGCGGAGATGCTGCGCCGAAACGGGATCGACGTCACGGTGGTGCGCAAGCACAGCGAGGGCTCCGGACCGGAGACCCCGACGATCGTCGACACCATCCTCGCCGGGGACGTCGACCTGATCGTCAACACCCCGGTCGGGAACCCCGGTCCGCGTGTCGACGGCTACGAGATCCGCGCCGCCGCGGTGTCGCGCGGGGTGCCGTGCATCACCACGGTGCAGGGGACCGCGGCCGCGGTGCAGGGCATCGAGGCGCTCGCCTCGGGCGGGCTCGGCGTGCGGTCGCTGCAGCAGGCGCACGCGGCGCTGAAGGCCAAGGCGTGAGCTTCGCCGCCCGGCTCGACGGGGCCGTCGCCGCCCACGGGCCGCTGTGCGTCGGGATCGACCCGCACCCGGCGCTGCTGGCGGCCTGGGGCCTCACCGACGACGCCGACGGCCTCGGCGCGTTCGCCGACCGCTGCCACGCGGCGTTCGCCGGGGCGGTGTCGGTGGTGAAGCCGCAGGCGGCGTTCTTCGAGCGGCACGGCTCGGCGGGCGTCGCGGTGCTGGAACGGCTGCTCGCCGGGTTCGCGGGCTCGGGCACCCTGACCCTGCTCGACGCCAAGCGCGGCGACATCGGCTCCACCATGGACGGCTACGCCGACGCCTACCTGCGCGTCGGCGCGCCGCTCGGGGCGGACGCGCTCACGCTGTCGCCCTACCTGGGGTTCGGGTCGCTGGAGCCGGCGCTGACCGCCGCCGACGAGGCCGGGCGCGGGGTGTTCGTGCTGGCCCGCACGTCCAACCCGGACGGTGCCGCGGTGCAGTGCGCCACGACGGCGGACGGGGTGAGCGTCGCCCAGCGGATGGTCGACGACGCCGCCGCCCGCAACGCGGGTGCGCAGCCCCGCGGCGCGGTGGGCGTCGTCGTCGGCGGCACCCACGAGCACGGCCTGGACCTGACCGCGCTGAACGGCCCGGTGCTGGTGCCCGGGCTTGGTGCCCAGGGCGCGAGCCCGGCCGACGTGGTGTCGCGGTTCGCCGGCACCGCGGGCCCGGTCCTGCCGGTGTCGGCGCGCGGTGTGCTGCGGGCCGGCCCCGACACCGTCGCCCTGCGGGACGCGGCGCACCTGCTCGCGGAGGAGCTGGCCTCCACCGCCGCCGGGGCGCACTGAGCGGGCGCCGGTCCCGATGATCGTCTGCTGTGAGGTGTCCGGTGCCGGATCCGGCACCGGACACCTCACGCGTCGCGATCATGGACTCCGGGACGGCACGGGTCCGGTGGTGGGCAGGCGACGCCGGACCCGCGCCGGGCGGTCCACTCCACCCGCCGGGCGCCCCGGGCGCACCGGGACGTCGATCGGGCGCGTCCGGTGGCGGGCCGGCTGCCCCGTCCGGCGGGCAGCACTGCGCCGACCCGCCCTACGGGGGAGCCGGATGGCACTCCTGTCGTGGTTCGAACAGGGTGCCGTTGATCACCTCCTGACGGCCGAAACCGGAGGTGGGACCCCCATTGACGCCTCCGTGGAGGTCGTGGGTACGTTCGAATACGACGCCGGGGACGTCCCCCGGACGGGTCGGTGCGACCCACCACCCGATCGCTGACGCGACACCCCGGCGCGAGCCGGGATCACGGCGGCGAGAACGACGAGAACGACACAGGAAAGTACGGAGGAACCAACCGTGGCCCTTCCCCAGCTGACCGAGGAACAGCGCGCCGCCGCGCTGGAGAAGGCCGCGGCCGCGCGCCGGGCCCGGGCCGAGCTGAAGGACCGCCTCAAGCGCGGCGGCACCACCCTCGAGGAGGTGCTGAAGAAGGCCGAGACCGACGAGGTCCTCGGCAAGATGAAGGTCTCGGCTCTGCTCGAGGCCCTGCCGAACGTCGGCAAGGTCCGCGCCCAGCAGATCATGGAGGAGCTGGAGATCGCGACCAGCCGCCGTCTGCGTGGCCTGGGTGACCGGCAGCGCAAGGCGCTGCTCGAGCGCTACCCGAGCTGATCCGGGCGTCCCGTGACCGACACCTCCTCCGTCATGCCCTCCGGCCGGACCGGCCCCGCCCGCGGGCGGCTGCTCGTGCTGGCCGGGCCGTCCGGGGTGGGCAAGAGCAGCGTGGTCGCGGGACTGCGCGAGGCGCTGCCGGAGCTGCTGTTCAGCGTGTCCGCCACGACCCGGCCCGCGCGGCCGGGCGAGGTGGACGGCCGTGACTACCGCTTCGTGTCCCGCGAGGAGTTCGACGCGCTCATCGAGCGCGGCGAACTCCTCGAGTGGGCCGAGGTGCACGGCGGGCTGCAGCGCTCCGGCACGCCCCGGGTGCCCGTCGAGCAGGCTCTCGACCGGGGCCGTCCGGTCCTGGTCGAGGTCGACCTGCAGGGCGCCCGGTCCGTCAAACGGGTCCTGCCCGAGGCCGTCACCGTCTTCGTCGCGCCACCCTCGATGGAGGAGCTGGCCCGCCGGCTCACCGACCGCGGCACCGACACCCCCGAGCAGCGCGAGCGCCGGCTGCGGACCGCCATCGAGGAGATGGACGCCCAGGGGGAGTTCGACGAGGTGGTCGTCAACGACGACCTGCAGGCCGTGATCGGCCGGTTGGTAGCATTGGCGGTCGACCGCGGCGCCGTCTGAGCGCCCCAGGTCCCCCTCGTTCTTCAGGAGTCCACCACGTGAGCACGCCCACCGGCACCGCCACCGCCCCCGAGGGCATCACCTACCCGCCGATCGACGACCTGCTCGGCCAGGTCAGTTCGAAGTACGCTCTGGTCATCTACGCGGCCAAGCGCGCCCGGCAGATCAACGACTACTACTCCCAGCTCGGTGAGGGCCTGCTCGAGTACGTCGGCCCGCTCGTCGAGCCGGGCCCGCGCGAGAAGCCGCTGTCGATCGCGATGCGCGAGATCCAGGCGGGGATGCTCGAGCACACCGAGGGCGAGTAAGACCTCTCGATGGCTCCTCCCGAGGTGCTCCTCGGCGTCTCCGGCGGCATCGCCGCCTACAAGAGCGCCGAGGTGCTGCGTCGCCTGACCGAGTCCGGCCACGCGGTGCGGGTGATCCCCACCGAGTCCGCGCTGCGATTCGTCGGGGCCGCGACGTTCGAGGCCCTGTCCGGCCGGCCCGTCGCCACCGGGGTGTTCCACGACGTCCACGAGGTGCCGCACGTGGCCCTGGGCAAGGGCGCGGACCTCGTCGTCGTCGCCCCGGCCACCGCGGACCTCATGGCCCGCCTCGCGCACGGCCGCTCCGACGACCTGCTGACCGCGGCGCTGCTGACCGCCCGGTGCCCGGTGGTGCTGGCGCCCGCGATGCACACCGAGATGTGGGAGCACCCCGCGACGGTCGACAACGTCGCCCTGCTGCGCGCCCGCGGCACGGTGGTGATCGAACCCGCCGCGGGCCGGCTGACCGGCGCGGACACCGGCAAGGGCCGGCTGCCCGACCCGGCCGAGATCGTCGACCTGGCCCGGCTGCTGCTGGAGCGCCCGGACGCGCTGCCGCGGGACCTGGAGGGCCGCCACGTGGTCGTCAGTGCCGGTGGGACCCGGGAGGACCTCGACCCGGTCCGCTTCCTCGGCAACCGGTCCTCGGGCCGGCAGGGCTGGGCGCTGGCCCGGGTCGCCGCCCAGCGCGGCGCGCGGGTGACGCTCGTCGCCGGGCACACCGCGGACCTCGGCGCCCCGGCGGGGGTGGACGTGGTCGCCGCGGGGACCGCCGTCGCCATGGAGGCCGCCGTCCGCGGTGCGGCCGTGGACGCGGACGCCGTGGTGATGGCCGCCGCCGTCGCGGACTTCCGGCCGGTCGACACCGCCGCCGACAAGATCAAGCGCGGCGACGCGGAGCCGGCGCCGCTGCGGCTGACCCAGAACCCCGACATCCTCGCCGGGCTCGTGGCCGACCCGCCGCGGTCGGGTCAGGTCGTGGTCGGGTTCGCCGCCGAGACCGGCGACGCCGACGGGGACGTGCTCCACCACGGCCGCGCCAAGCTCGCCCGCAAGGGCTGTGACCTGCTGGTGGTGAACGCGGTCGGCGACGGCAAGGCCTTCGAGACCACGGACAACGCCGGCTGGCTGCTCGCCCGCGACGGCGGCGAGGACGAGCTGCCGTTCGGCTCGAAGGCGCTGCTCGCCTCCCGCATCTGGGACGCGGTCGTCCCGCGCCTGCGCTGAGCACCCCCGGACACGACGACGGGCCCGCACCGGAGAACCCCCGGTGCGGGCCCGTCGTCGTGTGCGACCGGACTCAGTCCTCGTCGAAGAAGGAGCTGCGCGTCGGCTCCGCCTCGTCGGAGGAGGAGTCGGACCCCTCGCCCGACCCCTCACCCGACGTGGACGGCGTGGCCGACGAGGTCGACCGCGGCGAGGACGTGGACGGCGTCGCCGAGGAGGTCGAGCGCGGGCTCGACGTGGACGGCGACGAGGTCGACGGGGCCGACCGCTCGGCGCTGCTCGGGGTCAGCGAGTCCTCCGACGACCCGGAGCCCTCGGAGCCGGAGGTCGAGACGTACCGGGTCATCGCCCAGCCGCCGTACTCGGGGAGCTCGACGAACCCGTCCTGGGTCTCTCCGGTCGAGGTGGACTCACCCCGCTCGCACACGCCGACGATCGGCGCGTCGACCTCGGGCTCGGAGCGGACGTTGACGCTCTGGGTGCAGGTGCCGGTACCGGCGGCCGACGCGGTGCCGGCGATGATCCCGGTGGTGGTGACGCCGGCCACGGCCAGTGCGCCGAGGACGGCTGCGACGCGTCGCGAGTTCGGCTTCATGGTGGAACAACCTCCGTGCCGCCGGGGCCGGGGAGGCCACCGTGCGGATCCGTTCGTGGGCGACCCCGCGGGGCGTGCGAGGTGTTGTCCCGCCCAACGAGCCGACGCCCGTTCGATTCGTGAGCAGAGGGTCAATCACCCCATCCGGCGACACCGGGTAGCGAACTTTCCGGGTGTTGTCACGCTCCGTGTGTGAGTTCCCTCGTGCGAGTCCCGTATGGGCGGCCGGTCTGGACTACCCTGCATCCGAGGGGCGCTCGCGATCATGGTCGTGCGTCCGAGCGAGCGCGACGACGTCGTCGCGCCGGAGCGGAGAACGTTTCCAACGGGATGGAGAAACTGCGCGTGTCCAACACGAGCCGTCGCCTGTTCACCAGCGAGTCGGTCACCGAGGGCCACCCCGACAAGATCTGTGACGCGGTGAGCGACACGATCCTCGACGCCATGCTCGCGCAGGACCCGAGCAGCCGGGTCGCCGTCGAGACCCTGGTGACCACCGGTCAGGTGCACGTCGCCGGTGAGGTCACCACCAACGCCTACGTCGAGATCCCGCAGCTGGTGCGGGAGAAGATCCTCGAGATCGGCTACGACTCCTCCGCCAAGGGCTTCGACGGCTCCTCCTGTGGCGTCAACATCGCCATCGGTGCGCAGTCGCCCGACATCGCCCAGGGGGTCGACACCGCCTACGAGAAGCGCGTCGAGTCCGCCGAGGACGAGATCGCCAAGCAGGGCGCCGGCGACCAGGGCCTGATGTTCGGCTACGCCTGCGAGGACACCCCCGAGCTGATGCCGCTGCCGATCGCGCTGGCGCACCGCCTGTCGCGCCGGCTGACCGAGGTCCGCAAGAACGGCACGCTGCCCTACCTGCGCCCGGACGGGAAGACCCAGGTCACCATCGAGTACGACGGCGACAAGCCGGTTCGGCTCGACACCGTGGTCCTGTCCTCCCAGCACGCCGCGGACGTCGACCTCGACGGCATGCTGGCTCCCGACATCCTCAAGCACGTCGTCACGCCCGAGGTGGAGGCGCTGGGCTGGGACCCGTCGCAGCCGCGGCTGCTGGTCAACCCGACCGGCCGCTTCGTGCTCGGCGGCCCGATGGGTGACGCGGGCCTCACCGGCCGCAAGATCATCGTCGACACCTACGGCGGCATGGCCCGCCACGGTGGCGGCGCCTTCTCCGGCAAGGACCCGTCGAAGGTCGACCGCTCCGCCGCATACGCCATGCGGTGGGTCGCCAAGAACGCCGTCGCCGCCGGGCTCGCCGGGCGGATCGAGGTCCAGGTCGCCTACGCGATCGGCAAGGCCGCCCCGGTCGGGCTGTTCGTGGAGACCTTCGGCACGGAGAACGTCGACCCGGCGCGGATCCAGGCCGCCATCGAGGAGGTCTTCGACCTGCGCCCGGCCGCGATCATCCGCGACCTGAAGCTGCTGCGCCCGATCTACGGGCCGACCGCCGCGTACGGCCACTTCGGCCGCACCGACGTCGAGCTGCCGTGGGAGGACACCTCCCGCGCCGACGCCCTGAAGTCGGTCGCCGGCGGCTGAGCGCCGAGCACGTGCCCCGTGGCCGTCGACCGCCCCGCGCGGTCGGCGGCCACGGGCGTCTCCGGGCAGCGTCGGTGCCGCGTGGTAGACCCTCGACGTGAGCTCTCCGCGTACGGCACCGGCGGCCCGCGCCCGCCGCCCGGGGCGCGACCGGGGGCAGTGGCAGCCCGCCCCGGCCCGTCCGGTCGCGCGGGTGCTGGTCGACGTCGCGCTGCCGCACCTGGACCGGACCTTCGACTACCGCGTCCCGACCCATCTCGACGACGCCGCCGTCCCCGGTGTGCGGGTGCGGGTGCGCTTCGCCGGCCGCCTGGTCGACGGCTTCCTGCTGGAGCGCTCCGAGGACACCGCCCACGCCGGGAAGCTCGCCTGGGTCGACAAGGTCGTCTCGCCCGAACCGGTGCTCACCGCCGAGGTGGCCGGGCTGGCCCGGGCCGTCGCCGACCGCTACGCCGGGGTGATGGCCGACGTCCTGCGCCTCGCGGTGCCCGCCCGGCACGCCCGCGTCGAGTCCGAGAGCCCGCGGGAACGCGGCGCCGCCGAGCCCGCCCCGGTCGACCGTGCGGGCTGGGAGGCCTACCCGCGCGGCGGGGCGTTCCTCGACGCGCTGGCGGGCGGGCGCGCCGCGCACGCCGTCTGGCAGGCGCTGCCGGGGGAGGAGTGGGCGGCCCGGCTGGCCGAGGCCGCCGTCGCCACCCGGTCGGCCGGACGCTCGGCCCTGCTCGTCGTGCCCGACCAGCGTGACGTCGCCCGGCTGCACGGCGCCTGCGCGGCGCTGCTCGGCGAGGACGGGGTGGTCGCCCTGACCGCGGAGCTCGGGCCCGCCGAGCGCTACCGGCGCTGGCTGGCGGTGCGGCGGGGGAGCGTGCGGGTCGTCGTCGGCACCCGGTCCGCGGCGTTCGCCCCGCTCGGCGAGCTCGGCCTGCTGGCCGTCTGGGACGACGGCGACGACTCCCACTCCGAGCCCCGAGCCCCCTACCCGCAGGTCCGCGACGTGCTGGTGCTGCGCGCGCACCGCGAGGGCGCCGCGCTGCTGCTCGCGGGGTTCGCCCGGACCGCCGAGGCGCAGGTGCTCGTCGAGACCCGCTGGGCGAGTCCCATCGCGGCCGACCGTGCCGGGGTGCGTGCCCGGATGCCGCGGGTCACGGCGATCGGGGAGACCGACACCCAGCTCGTGCGGGACCCGGCCGCCCGCGCGGCCCGCGTCCCGGGCGTCGCGTTCGAGGCCGCCCGCGCCGCGCTGACCGCCGGGCGCCCGGTGCTGGTGCAGGTGCCGCGGTCGGGCTACCTGCCGTTCCTGGCATGCGCGTCCTGCCGCGACGCGGCCCGCTGCCGGCACTGCGCGGGCCCGCTGGGCCTGCCGCGTTCCGGCGCGGGTTCCGAGGGTGCACTGCCCGCCTGCCGCTGGTGCGGCCGGGCCGAGCCGGCGTTCCGCTGCGGGCACTGCGGGTCGCGACGGCTGCGGGCCGGGGTGGTCGGCGCCGGGCGCACCGCCGAGGAGCTCGGCCGCGCCTTCCCCGGTGTCACCGTGCGGACCTCCGGCGGGGGCGCCGAGGTGCTCGACACCGTCCCGGCCGGGCCCGCGCTGGTCGTCGCCACGCCGGGGGCGGAGCCGGTCGTCGACGGCGGCGGGGCCGGCTACGGCGCCGCGCTGCTGCTCGACGGCTGGGCGATGCTCGCCCGGCCGGACCTGCGCGTCGCCGAGGAGACGCTGCGCCGCTGGTTCGCCGCGGCCGCCGGGGTCGTGCCGCACACCGACGGCGGACGGGTCGTCGTCGTCGCCGAGGCGTCGGTGCCGACGGTGCAGGCGCTGGTGCGGTGGGACCCGGCCGGGCACGCCGAGGCCGAGCTCGCCGAACGCGCCGAGGTGGGGTTCCCGCCCGCGATCCGGATGGCCTCGGTGGAGGGGCCGCCCGCCGCCGTCGCCGAGATCTGCGACGCGGTGCTCGGCACCGGGCGCGTCGACCCGTCCCCGCCCGAGGGGGTGGAGCTGCTCGGACCGGTCGAGATCGACCCGCCGGACCGGCCCGGCGCCGGTCACGGCGCCGACGACGAGGTCCGCGAGCGCGCGCTGCTGCGGGTCCCGCGCCGCGCCGGTCGCGACCTGGCCCGTGCCCTGCACGACGCGCAGGCCCTGCGCACCGCCCGCAAGGCCCCCGAGACCGTCCGGGTCCGGCTCGACCCCGACGAGATCGACTGAGCGGCGCGCCGCGTCACCGGCGTGACCGCGGAGGGGACCGGCGGTGCCGCAGTGGCACAATGGAGCGCTGATCACCGCACTCGTCCGCCGTGAGGGGAAGCCCGTGCCCATCCAGCCCGTCCGGCTGTTCGGCGACCCGGTCCTGCGCACCCGCGCCACCGAGGTCACCGACTTCGACGCGGAGCTGCGCAAGCTCGTCAGCGACCTGACCGACACCATGCACGACGAGGGCGGTGCCGGTCTGGCCGCGCCGCAGATCGGCGTCGGCAAGCGGGTGTTCGTCTACGACTGCGACGGTTTCTCCGGGCACCTGGTCAACCCGACCTGGGAGGCCGTCGGTGAGGACGAGCAGTTCGGCATGGAGGGCTGCCTGTCCATCCCCGGGCTCGGCTGGGACTGCCGGCGCAAGCTGCACGTCGTCGCGCGGGGCTGGGACATGCACGGTGAGCCGCAGGTGGTCGAGGGCTCCGAGCTGCTGGCGCGGGCCATCCAGCACGAGACCGACCACCTCGACGGCGTGCTGTTCGTCGACCGGCTCGACGCCGAGACCCGCAAGCTGGCGATGCGCGAGATCCGGGAGGCCGCCTGGTTCGGCGAGCCCGAGCCGGTCGTCAAGGCGAGCCCGCACCCCATGTTCGGCAAGGCTCGATGAGGCTGCTGTTCGCCGGCACCCCCGACCCGGCGGTGCCGTCGCTGCGGGCGCTGCTGGAGCACCCCGGCCACGAGGTCGTCGCGGTGCTGACCCGCCCGGACGCCCCCGCCGGGCGCGGCCGCAGGCTCACCCGCTCCCCGGTCGGCGAGCTCGCCGACGCGGCGGGGATCCCCGTGCTGACCCCCGCGAAGCCGTCGGGCCCGGAGTTCCTCGACACCCTGCGCGCGCTCGCCCCGGACTGCGCACCGGTCGTCGCCTACGGGGCGCTGCTGCCCCGCCCGGTGCTGGACGTGCCCGTCCACGGCTGGGTCAACCTGCACTTCTCGCTGCTGCCCGCCTGGCGCGGCGCGGCCCCGGTGCAGTCCGCGATCCGGCACGGCGACGACGTCACCGGCGCCACCACGTTCCGGCTCGAGGAGGGCATGGACACCGGGCCCACCTACGGCCTGGTCACCGAGACCGTCGGCGCGACCGACACCGCGGGCGACCTGCTGGGCAGGCTCGCCGAGTCCGGTGCCCGGTTGCTCGCCGCGACCCTGGACGGCATCGCCGACGGCACGCTGACCGCCGTCCCGCAGCCCGCCGAGGGGGTCTCGCTCGCGCCGAAGGTCACGACCGCCGACGCCCGCGCCGACTTCACCACCCCGGCCGCCGCGCTGGACCGGCTGATCCGCTCGGTCACCCCCGAGCCCGGCGCGTGGTGCGGGTTCCGCGACGACCGCCTCGGGCTCGGCCCGGTCCGCCCGTTGCGCACCGGTGAGGTCGAGCTCGCGCCGGGGGAGCTGCGGGTCGAGCGCCGCCGGGTGCTGGCCGGGACCGCGACCGTCCCCGTCGAGCTGGGCGAGGTGAAGCCGAAGGGCAAGCGGTTCATGCCCGCACCGGACTGGGCCCGCGGCGCCCGGATCGACGGCGTCGAGTACCTGGGCTGACCCGCCGCCACCCGCCGCGGTCCGGCGCACCGACCTCCCGACACCACACCGACTTCCCGACATCCCGGACGACGGCCGGCCCCCGGCCACGGCGGACCCCGCCGAGGAGACCACGTGAGCGAGCAGGACCCCCGACCCGACCGCGACTGGCCCGACCGGTCCGACCGCCCCGAGCGGCGCGCCGGCGACGACCGGCACCGCGGCGGCGACAGGTCGGGCGGTGACCGGGCCCGCGGGGACCGGTCGCGCGACGACCGCGGCCCGCGCACCGGGTCCGGCTGGGGCGGCGGCCCGGGGTCCGGCGACCGGCGCGGCGGGTCCGGCTCCGGTGGTCCGGGCGGCTCCGGGGAGCGCCGTGGTGGTGGGTGGCGCGACTCCGACCGGCCCAGCCACTCCCGCTCCGGCGGCGACGTGGCCCGACCGCGCGACGGCGGGGACCGGTCGCGCGGCGACCGTCCCCGCAGCGACCGCCCGTTCCGGGGCCGCGACGACCGCCCCCGCGACGACCGCCCCCGCGACGACCGCCCCCGCGACGACCGCCCCGCCGGCGACCGTGCCCGTGGCGACGGGCCCCGCCCCGACCGCCGTGACGACCGCCGGCGTGACGACCGCCCGCGTGGTGACCGTTCCGGCGGCGACCGTCCGCGCTACGACCGCGACGACCGCCCGCGTGGTGACCGCCCGCGGGGTGACCGACCCCAGGGTGACCGCGCCCGCAGCGACCGTCCCCGCAGCGACGGACCACGCCCCGACCGCGGGGACGACCGCCGCGGCGGCCGCGACGACCGTGGGGACCGTGGCGGCGACCGCGGCCCCCGCCGCGAGCGCACCTCCGGCCCCCGCAACTCCGGCCCGCCCCGCGGCCGCAGCGGCCCCGGCAGGCCCCCGGCCGTCGACCCCGCCCGGCAGGCGGCCTACGAGCTGCTGACCGCCGTCCGCGAGCGCGACGCCTACGCCAACCTCGCACTGCCCGGCATCCTGCGCCGCCACCGGCTGCGCGACCGCGACGCCGGCCTGGCGACCGAGCTCGGCTACGGCACCCTGCGCGCGCAGGGCCTGCTCGACACGATCATCGACGCCTGCACCGACCGCCCGCTGGCCAAGATCGAGCACGCACTGCTCGACGCGCTGCGCCTGGGCGCCTACCAGCTGCTGCGCACCCGGGTGCCCGACCACGCGGCCGTCACCACCTGCGTCGAGCTGGTCCGGTCCGATCACGGTTCGCAGTCGGCCGGGTTCGTCAACGCGGTCCTGCGCCGCATCGGCGAGCACACCGAGGCCGAGTGGCTCGACCGCCTCGCCCCCGACCCCGCCGAGGACCCGGTCGGCGACGCCGCGCTGCGCCACGCCCACCCGCGCTGGATCGCGCAGGCCTTCGCCGACGCGCTCGGCGGGACCGGTGAGGAGCTGACCGCCGCCCTCGCCGCCGACGACACCCGACCGCGCGTGCACCTGCTCGCCCGGCCCGGCGAGATCACCGCCGAGGAGCTGGCCCTCGCCACCGGCGGCGAGCAGGCGCCCTACTCGCCCTACGGGGTGCACCTGGAACCGGGCAGCGGCGACGTCGGCGAGCTCGACGCCGTCGCCGAGGGGCTCGCGATCGTCCAGGACGAGGGCAGCCAGCTCGTCGCCGCCGCGCTCGCCCGGGCCGAGCTGCTGGGCGAGGACACCGGTCGCTGGCTCGACCTGTGCGCCGGGCCGGGCGGCAAGGCGTCGCTGCTGGGTGGGCTCGTCGCCGCCCGGGGCGGGACGCTCGACGCGGTCGAGTCCAGCGAGCACCGCGCCGACCTCGTGCGCCGGTCCGTCGCGGAGTTGCCGGTCACCGTGCACGTCGCCGACGGCCGGGAGGCCCCGCTGCCCGACGGCGGCTACGACCGGGTGCTCGTCGACGCGCCCTGCACCGGGCTGGGCGCGCTGCGCCGCCGCCCCGAGGCCCGCTGGCGGCGCCGCCCCGAGGACATCGCGACGCTGACCCGGCTGCAGCGCGAGCTGCTCGTCGCTGCGCTGCGGCACGTCCGCCCCGGCGGCGTCGTCGCCTACGTCACCTGCTCGCCGCACGTGTCGGAGACCGTCGGCGTCGTCGGCCGGATCGTCGGCCGCGACGGACGCCCCGGCCCGGCCGGTGCCGTCGAACAGCTCGACGCGCGCGCCTGGCTGCCCGGCGAGGTCCCCGGCCTCGGGGACGGGCCGACCGTCCAGCTGTGGCCGCACGTGCACGGCACCGACGCGATGTTCCTGGCGCTGCTGCGCCGCCCGCTCGACGACTGACCGCGGTGTGACGGCGGCCTCGCCCACGGGTGCGGGGCCGCCGGCGAGCGGCCAGTAACCTCCTCGGCGTGCACCCGATGATCGCGCCCAGCATCCTCTCGGCCGACTTCGCCCGACTCGGCGAGGAGGCCGCCGCCGTGGGCGGCGACGGGACCGGGAACGGCGCGGACTGGCTGCACGTCGACGTCATGGACGCGCACTTCGTGCCGAACCTGACGCTCGGCCTGCCGGTGGTGCAGAGCCTGCGCGCCGCCACCGACATCCCGCTCGACTGCCACCTGATGATCGAGGACCCGGACCGCTGGGCCCCGGGCTACGCCGAGGCGGGCGCCCGCAACGTCACCGTGCACGCCGAGGCCGCCCACGATCCGGTGATGCTCGCCAAGAACCTGCGCGCCGCCGGGTCCCTCGCCGGGCTGTCGATCAAGCCCGGCACCCCGCTCGACCCCTGGGTCGAGGTGCTCCGCCACTACGACACGCTGCTGGTCATGAGCGTCGAGCCCGGCTTCGGCGGGCAGAGCTTCATCCCCGAGGTCCTCGACAAGGTCCGCACCGTCCGCAACCTGGTCGACACCGGGCACCTCACCGTGCTCGTCGAGATCGACGGCGGCATCAACGCCGACACCATCGACGCGGCCGCCGAGGCCGGCGTCGACTGCTTCGTCGCCGGGTCGGCCGTCTACGGCGCCGAGGACCCGGGCCGCGCCGTCGCCGCGCTGCGCGACAGCGTCCGCCGCGCGAACCCGCACCGCTGGGCCGGCTGAGCCCGCCCCGGCCCCGGAGCGAGGAGCAGTGGACGGCTCGACCGGCCCGGACCGCCGCACGGTGGCGGCGATGCGCCGTGCCCTGGCCGCATCCGTGGAGGTCCACGGCACCACCAGCCCCAACCCGGCGGTCGGCTGCGTCATCCTCGACCGGCACGGCGAGGTGGCAGGCGTCGGCGCCACCGCACGACCCGGCGGCCCGCACGCCGAACGGGTCGCGCTCGCCGCGGCGGGCCCGCGGGCCGCGGGCGGCACCGCGGTGGTCACCCTCGAACCGTGCAACCACACCGGCCGCACCCCGCCGTGCGTGGAAGGTCTCCTGGAGGCGGGTATCGCCCGCGTGCACGCCGCGGTCGCCGACCCGAACCCCGTCGCCGCGGGCGGTCTGGACCGGCTGCGCGCCGCCGGAGTGGATGTGACACTCGGCACGCTCGCCGACGAGGTCGCGCTCGGTCCGCTGCGCGGCTGGCTGCACCGCACGCGCACCGGACGCCCCCACGTGACCTGGAAGGTCGCCACCACGCTCGACGGCCGCGTCGCCGCCGCCGACGGCACCAGCCGCTGGATCACCGGCCCGGCCGCGCGCGGCACGGTGCATGACCTGCGCCGCAGGATGGACGCGATCGTCGCGGGCACGGGTACCGTCCTGTCCGACGACCCGGCGCTGACCGCCCGCCGGCCCGACGGCACCTTGTTCGACCACCAGCCCCTGCGGGTGGTGGTGGGACACCGCGACGTCCCGCCCGGCGCCCGGCTGGCCCGGACCGACGAAGCCGGCACCGCCGACGTGCTCCACCTCCGCACCCGCGATCCGGGGGAGGTGCTCGCCGAGCTCAGCCACCGGACCGTGGTGGACGTGCTCCTCGAGGGCGGACCGACCCTCGCCGGTGCGTTCGTCGCCGCAGGACTCGTCGACCGGGTGCTCGTGCACCTGGCCCCGGCCCTGCTCGGCGCGGGACCGCACGCCCTCGGTGACGCGGGCGTGGTAACGATCGCCGACATCGTTCGGTTGCACGTGGACGAGATCCACCGCGTCGGCGACGACGTGGTCATCGACGCACGACCGGCATCCGGCCCGACCGGGCCGGACGTGCCGCAGTAGGAGGGACGGGCGATGTTCACCGGGATCGTGGAGGAGGTCGGCGAGGTCGTCGACGTCCGCACCGACGACGACGTCGTCGTGCTGACCGTGCGCGCGGCACTGGCCGCCGAGGTCGGGCACGGGGAGTCGGTCGCGGTGAACGGCTGTTGTCTCACCGCCGTCGTCACCGGGCCGGGCGCGGCCACGCTCACCCTGGAGCTGGTGCCCGAGACGCTGAAGCGGACCTCGCTCGGCGCTGTCGGTGCCGGGTCCGGGGTCAACCTGGAGCGCGCCGTGCCCGCCGGTGGCCGGCTCGACGGCCACATCGTGCAGGGGCACGTGGACGGCATCGGCACCGTGGTCTCCCGCACCCCCGGCGAGCGCAGCGACGAGGTCCGGTTCTCGCTGCCCGCCGAGCTCGCCCGCTACGTCGTCGAGAAGGGCTCCGTCGCCGTCGACGGTGTCTCGCTGACCGTCGCCACCGTGTACCCGGACGGGTTCGGGGTGGCGCTGATCCCGACGACCCTCGCCGAGACCACACTGGGGTCGCGCGCCCCGGGGGACCCGGTCAACCTGGAGGTCGACGTGATCGCCAAGTACGTGGAACGCATGACCGCGGGGTACCTGCAGGGGCCCGGGTCCGGACAGGAAGGGGTCGCCCGGTGAGCGAGCCGTTGACGTCGCCGGTCACTCCGGCAGGCCAGGGGTCGGGCAAGCTGCCGGACGCCCCGCACACCGCGATGTCCCCCTCGGAGCGGGCCGAGCGCTTCGCCCAGATCGAGAAGGCCATCGCCGACATCGCCGAGGGCAAGCCGGTCGTCGTGATGGACGACGAGGACCGCGAGAACGAGGGCGACCTGATCTTCGCCGCGTCGAAGGCGACCGCGGAGCTGCTGGCGTTCACCGTCCGCTACACCTCCGGCTACGTCTGCGTGGCCATCACCGGTGAGGCCTGCGAGCGGCTCGACCTGCCGCCGATGCACCACACCAACCGCGACTCCTTCCGCACCGCGTACACGGTCACCGTGGACGCGAAGGAGGGCGTCACCACCGGCATCTCCGCCCAGGACCGTGCGCACACGATCCGCACGCTCGCGGACCCGGGGACCGACCGGCACGACCTGGTCCGGCCCGGGCACGTCGTGCCGCTGCAGGCCCGTGAAGGCGGGGTGCTGCGCCGTCCCGGGCACACCGAGGCCGCGGTCGACCTCGCCCGGATGGCGGGCCTGCCCGCCGCCGGCGCGCTGTGCGAGATCGTCTCGGAAAAGAACACCGGAGAGATGGCCCGCGGCGAGGAACTCGGCGTGTTCGCCGCCGACCACGACCTCACGCTGATCACCATCGCCGACCTCATCGCCTACCGGCGCCGCTACGAGAAGCACGTCGAGCGGGTCGCTACCGCGCGGATCCCCACCGGCCACGGTGACTTCCTCGCGCACGGCTACGACTGCACCCTCGACGGTACCGAGCACATCGCCATGGTGATGGGCGACGTCGCCACCCCCGCCGACGACGGCGAGGACGTGCTCGTCCGGGTGCACTCCGAGTGCCTCACCGGAGACGTCCTCGGCTCGCTGCGCTGCGACTGCGGCCCCCAGCTCGACGCGGCCCTGGAGGCCGTCGCCAAGGAGGGCCGCGGCGTCGTGCTCTACATGCGTGGACACGAGGGCCGGGGGATCGGCCTGCTGCACAAGCTGCAGGCCTACCAGCTCCAGGAGGCCGGCGCCGACACCGTCGACGCCAACCTCGCGATGGGGCTGCCCGCCGACGCCCGGGACTACGGCATCGGCGCCCAGATCCTCGCCGACCTCGGCGTGAAGTCGATGCGGCTGCTCACCAACAACCCGGACAAGCGCGCCGGGCTGGAGGGCTACGGGCTGCGCGTCGTCGGTCGCGAGCCGATGCCGGTGCGCGCGACCCCGCAGAACCTGCGCTACCTGCGGACCAAGCGCGACCGGATGGGCCACGACCTGCCCGACCTCGGCGAGGTCGCCGACCCGGCGCTCTGACCCGGCCGCGCACCGCGCACCGGGAGACCCCGTGGCGCGGCGCGCGGGCCGAGAGGCGAGAATCGGCCCATGAGCGGTGAGGGCCGGCCCTCCGGGGCCACGCAGCTGGACGCGAGCGGACTGCGGGTCGGGGTGGTGGCGGCCCGCTGGCACGCCGAGATCGTGGACCGGCTGCTGGAACGGGCCGTCGCCACGGCTCGGGAGGCCGGTGCCGAGCCCACCGTCGTGCGGGTGCCCGGCACCGTCGAGCTGCCGGTCGTCGCCCAGGAGCTGGCCCGTGGCCACGACGCCGTCGTCGCGCTCGGTGTCGTCGTCCGCGGCGGCACCCCGCACTTCGAGTACGTCTGCGACGCCGTCACCGCGGGCCTCACCCGCGTGGCGCTCGACGAGTCGACCCCGGTCGGCAACGGCGTGCTCACCACGGACACGGTGGACCAGGCGATCGACCGCTCCGGCGCGCCGGGCGCGGCCGAGGACAAGGGGACCGAGGCCTGCATCGCCGCACTCGAATCGGCGCTGGCGCTGCGCGACCTGCGCGCCGGCGCCCCGACCCGCCCGTGACCCCGACCCGGGTCAGCACAGGGAGACTCCAGTGACCGAGCAGCCGACCGACTCCACCGCCCCCGCCGCCCCGGTGGCGCAGACCCGGACCGGACCCGGACCGGACGCGGTGACCCTGCGCCCGCGGGGCATCCGCTGGACCGCCTGGCTCAGCGCCGCCGGCGTGATGGTGTTCTTCTTCATCGCGGCCTACTTCATGCCCGCCGAGGACACCGGGGTGATCTTCCAGCCGGCCGACCAGGTCGCGATGATGGTCATCGGGGCGTTCGTGGCCGGCGGGCTGCTGCTCATGGCCCGCCCCCGGGTGCGCGCCGACAGCCACGGCATCGAGGTCCGCAACGTCATCACCGCCCGGTGGTACGACTGGGCCGACGTGCACGGCGTCTCGTTCCCCGACGGCGCCGCCTCGGCCCGCCTGGAGCTTCCCGACGACGAGTACCAGTCGGTGCTCGCCGTGCAGGCCGTCGACCGCGGGCTGGCCGTGCGACACGTCCGGACCCTGCGCACGCTGCACCGCGCCGCCGTCCTGGGGGAGTAGGCCGGCTCAGGCGCCGATGCCCGGCGCCCCGGCCCGGCGGTCCAGGACCGGGCCGCCCAGGTCGGCCCGGTCGGCCGCGGCGGCCCCGTGCCGGAAGCCGCTGCCCGACACCTGCGGGCGGCGGGCGCGGCGCAGCCTGCCGAACTCGGCGTCGTAGGCCCGGTCGACCTCGGCGCCGCGGTCGGCCAGCACCAGTTCGGTCGATGCGGCCGCCCGCCCGGTCTCGGCCTCGGTCTCGCCCAGTGCGGAGCGCTCGGCCTCGCACAGCCGCTCGTACACCCGGCCCGCGAAGCCGTAGATCCAGGACCGCCGGTAGGCCGCCACCGACTCGCCGGGGTCCGGCGGGCGGACCGCGGCCAGCGCGGCCGTGGCCTGCAGCAGCAGCGACGTGTAGAGCAGCTCCACCCGCTCCCGGTCGGAGGCGAACCCGAACACGGTGACCGCGGCGACCGAGCCGCCCCGCTGGTCGTGCATCACCCACCGGCACCGCAGCGCCGACGCCGTCCACCCCAGCAGCCGCGCCTTCGCCCCGCTGTAGGGGTTGTCGACGGTGATCCGGCTCCGGCCGATCGGGTCGGCCCGCGACGGCCCGGCGCCGGGCGCCGCCGCCAGCAGCGCCTCGTCGATCCCGTGCCGTGCCATCAGCGCGAACGCCTTGTCGGTGTAGATCTCGGCCTCGTCCGGGGTGCCTGCCCGCTCCGCCTTCGCCAGCAGCTTGCGGATCCGGTCCAGCCGGGCCCCGGGCACCTGCTCACCCGGCGCGGTGCCGATGTCGGTGCGGGGGCCGGTCTCCTGCGCGGTGCTCACGGCGGTCTCCTCGGGCTCGGTAAGGTCGAACTCGTGTTCGAGGGCGAGGTGTACCGGACCCTACCGACAGTTCCGGTGCGCTCGTGCGCGGTCCCCGGCCGACACGCGTCCCTACACCTCGTCCGGGGCCCGCGCCGAGGCCGGGGCCGGGCCGGAACCGTCGGTGCCCGCAACTACCCTGGGAGTCACCATGGCCGACCCCAGCACCTACCGTCCGGCGACCGGGACGATCCCGGAGTCGCCCGGGGTGTACCGCTTCTCCGACCCCCGTGGCCGGGTGATCTACGTCGGCAAGGCCAAGAGTCTGCGGCAGCGGCTGAACTCCTACTTCGCCGACCTGTCCGGCCTGCACCCGCGCACCCGGCAGATGGTCACCACCGCGGCGAAGGTGGAGTGGACGGTCGTCGGGACCGAGGTCGAGGCGCTCCAGCTCGAGTACAACTGGATCAAGGAGTACGACCCGCGGTTCAACGTCCGCTACCGTGACGACAAGAGCTATCCCGTGCTCGCGGTGACGATGCACGAGGAGTACCCGCGGCTGCACGTCTACCGCGGCCCGCGCCGCAAGGGCGTCCGCTACTTCGGCCCGTACGCCCACGCCTGGGCCATCCGGGAGACCCTCGACCTGCTGCTACGGGTCTTCCCCGCGCGCACCTGCTCGACGGGGGTCTTCAAGCGGCACGGCCAGATCGGGCGGCCCTGCCTGCTGGGCTACATCGACAAGTGCTCCGCCCCCTGCGTGGGCACGGTCACCGCCGACGAGCACCGTGACATCGTCGAGAACTTCTCCGACTTCCTGTCCGGACGCACCGACCGGATGGTCCGCCAGCTCGAACGCGAGATGGCCGAGGCCTCGGAGAACCTCGAGTTCGAGCGCGCCGCCCGGCTGCGCGACGACCTCGGGGCGCTCCGCCGCGCGCTGGAGAAGCAGGCCGTCGTGCTGGGCGACGGCACCGACGCCGACGTGGTCGCCTTCGCCGAGGACGAGTTGGAGGCCGCGGTCCAGGTCTTCCACGTCCGCGGCGGCCGGGTCCGCGGCCAGCGCGGCTGGGTGATCGACAAGGTCGAGCCGACCGACACCGAGCAGCTCGTCGAGCGGTTCGTCTCGCAGTTCTACGGCGAGCAGCACGCCCTCGCGGGCGCCGCCGACGACGCGGCGCAGCCGGTGCCCAAGGAGATCCTGGTCCCGGTGCTGCCCTCCGACACGCCCGCGCTGGAGCGCTGGCTGACCGGGCTGCGCGGCTCCAAGGTGCAGATCCGGGTGCCCCAGCGCGGTGACAAGCGTGATCTGGCCGCGACCGTCGCGCGCAATGCGAAGGAGGCGTTCGCCCAGCACAAGCTGCGCCGCGCCGGGGACCTCACCGCCCGCTCGGCCGCACTGCAGGAGATCCAGGAGAACCTGGAGCTCGACCAGGCACCGCTGCGGATCGAGTGCATCGACATCAGCCACGTGCAGGGCACGAACGTCGTCGCGTCGCTCGTGGTCTTCGAGGACGGGCTGCCCCGCAAGTCCGAGTACCGCCGCTTCGAGATCCGCGACGCCGCACAAGAGGGTGACGTCGCCTCGATCGCGGAGGTGGTGCGCCGCCGGTTCCGCCGCTACCTGGCCGAGACCGCCGACGAGCCCGCGCCCACCGAGGGCTCCGGCGAGGTCGCGCCGGGTGACACCGTGCGCACCGGGATCGACCCCGAGACCGGGCGGCCCAAGAAGTTCGCCTACCCGCCGAACCTGCTCGTCGTCGACGGAGCGAAGCCGCAGGTCGACGCGGCGGCCGCGGAGCTGGCCGGGCTGGGGATCACCGACGTCGCGGTCTGCGGTCTCGCCAAGCGCCTCGAGGAGGTCTGGCTGCCCCACGACACCGACCCGGTGATCCTGTCCCGGACCAGCGAGGGTCTCTACCTGCTGCAGCGGATCCGGGACGAGGCGCACCGGTTCGCCATCACCTATCACCGCCAGCGTCGTTCGCAGGGCATGACGGCGTCCGCTCTCGACGGGGTCCCCGGGCTCGGCCCGGCCCGCAAGCAGGCGCTGCTCAAGCACTTCGGATCGGTGCGCAAGCTGCGCGCCGCCGACGTCGACGAGATCGCCGGCGTGCCCGGCTTCGGTCGCCGGACCGCCGAGTCCGTGGTCGCGGCCCTGCACGCCGGAACCGAGGGGGAGAAGGCATGACCGACGACAACGGCGAGGTGACCGCGGGCCCGGGGATCGAGGTCGCGGTGGTCAGCGGCCTGTCCGGGGCCGGGCGCAGCACCGCGGCGAAGGTCCTGGAGGACCTGGGCTGGTTCGTGGTGGACAACCTGCCGCCCGAACTCATCGCCACGATGGTCGAGCTGGGGTCGCGGGCCCGGGGCGAGGTGGCCCGGATCGCGGTGGTGATGGACGTGCGCTCCCGCGCGTTCACCGACGATCTCGGAGCCGTCATCAAGGACCTCGACGGCCGCGGCTACCGGCCGAAGCTGCTGTTCCTGGAGGCCTCCGACGCGGTGCTGGTGCGCCGCTTCGAGCAGAACCGCCGCTCGCACCCGCTCCAGGGCGCCGGGCGCATCACCGACGGCCTGGGCGCCGAGCGCGAGGTGCTGCGTCCGCTGCGCGAGGACGCCGACCTCGTCGTCGACACCTCGAACCTGTCGGTGCACGACCTGCGCACCCGGATCGAGGGCTCGTTCGCCCAGGAGAGCGCGCACGCGGCGACCCGGGTGACGGTGCTGTCGTTCGGCTACAAGTACGGGCTGCCGCTGGACTCCGACCTCGTCGTCGACGTGCGGTTCCTGCCCAACCCGCACTGGATCCCCGAGCTGCGCCCGTTCACCGGCCGCGACCGGGAGGTCAGCGACTACGTGCTGTCCCAGGAGGGCGCGGAGGAGTTCGTCGACCGCTACCTGGAGCTGCTCGACCTCGTCGGCGCCGGGTACCGGCGCGAGGGCAAGCGCTACCTGACCGTGGCCGTCGGCTGCACCGGCGGCAAGCACCGCTCGGTGGCGATCTCGGAGGAGATCGGGCGCCGGCTCGCCGACCGCGAGGGCATCCAGGTCAACGTCGAGCACCGCGACATGGGGCGCGAGTGAGCCCACACCCACCCGAGCGCACCGGGGGACTGCGGGTGGTCGCGCTCGGCGGTGGGCACGGCCTGCACGCCACGCTGACCGCGCTGCGCCGCTGCCCGCCGGTCACCGACATCACCGCGGTGGTCACCGTGGCCGACGACGGCGGTTCCTCGGGGCGGCTGCGCCGCGAGCTCGGCCTGCTCCCGCCCGGCGACCTGCGGATGGCACTCGCGGCGCTGGCCGGCGACGACGAGCGGGGCCGCTTCTGGTCCGGGCTGGTCCAGCACCGCTTCGGCGGGACCGGCGCCCTGGCCGGGCACGCGGTGGGCAACCTGCTGCTCGCCGGGCTGCTGGAACGCGACGGCGACCCCGTGCGCGCACTGGCGACCGTCGGCGAGCTGATGGGCTGCGCCGGACGGGTCCTGCCGATGGCCCGGGTGCCGCTGGACATCGAGGCGGAGGTCGCGCTGGACGGCGTCGACGGCGCCCACCTGATCCGCGGCCAGGTCGCCGTCGCCTCCACCCCGGGCCGGGTGCGCCGGGTCTGGCTGCGGCCCGCCGACCCGCCCGCCTGCGACGAGGCCGTCCGCGCGGTGCGCGCCGCCGACGTCGTGCTCCTCGGACCCGGCTCGTGGTTCACCAGCGTGCTCCCGCACCTGCTCGTGCCCGGGCTGCGCGACGCGCTGCTGGAGACCCCGGCGGCCCGGGTCGTGCTGCTCAACCTGGCCCCCGAGCCGGGGGAGACCGCCGGTTTCTCCCCCGAACAGCACCTTGAAGTACTGTCCGGGCACGCTCCCGGTCTGCGGGTGCACGCCGTCCTGGCCGACGCCGGGTCGGTGAGCCTGCCGGACCGGCTGGACGCGGCCGCCGCCGACCTGCTGGTCCCCGGCGGACGGGTGTGGCCGGCCGCCGTCGCCGACGCCCGGGCGGCGACCCCGCGGCACGACCCGGACGCACTGGCCGGGGCACTCGCCGACGTGTTCGGCGCCCTGACCCCCGGCCGGGTCCCGGCGGAGAACGGCACGCACGACAGGCCGCAGCACGACAGCCCGCAGCGCGGAAGGAGCTCCCGATGGCCATGACCGCCACGGTGAAGGACGAGCTGAGCCGGCTCACCGTCACCAAGCAGTCGTCGCGGCGCGCGGAGGTCGCCTCGCTGCTCCGCTTCGCAGGCGGCCTGCACATCGTGGGCGGCAGAGTGGTGATCGAGGCCGAGGTCGACACCGGCTCGGTCGCCCGCAGGCTGCGCCGCGAGATCCACGAGCTCTACGGCCACACCGCCGACGCGCACGTGATCACCGCGGGCGGTCTGCGCCGCAGCGCCCGGTACGTGATCCGGGTGATCCGCGACGGTGAGGGACTCGCCCGCCAGACCGGGCTGCTCGACAACCGTGGCCGCCCGGTGCGCGGGCTGCCGCCGCCCGTGGTCTCCGGTGACCTGTCCGACGCCGAGGCCGCCTGGCGCGGCGCGTTCCTCGCGCACGGGTCGCTCACCGAGCCGGGCCGCAGCTCCGCACTGGAGGTCACCTGCCCCGGCCCCGAGGCCGCGCTGGCCCTGGTCGGTGCGGCACGCAGGCTGGGCGTCGCGGCGAAGGCCCGCGAGGTCCGCGGCGCCGACCGGGTCGTGGTCCGCGACGGCGACGCGATCGGCGCGCTGCTGACCCGGATGGGCGCCCACCAGAGCGTCCTGTCCTGGGAGGAGCGTCGGATGCGCCGCGAGGTCCGGGCGACGGCCAACCGGCTCGCGAACTTCGACGACGCCAACCTGCGCCGCTCGGCGCGGGCCGCGGTCGCCGCGGCGGCCCGGGTCAGCCGCGCCCTGGAGATCCTCGGCGACGAGGTGCCCGAGCACCTGCAGGCCGCCGGGCGGCTGCGGGCCGAGCACACCCAGGCGTCGCTGGAGGAGCTGGGCCAGCTGGCCGACCCACCGATGACCAAGGACGCCGTGGCCGGCCGGATCCGGCGGCTGCTCCAGACCGCGGACAAGAAGGCCGCCGAGCTGGGCATCCCGGACACCGAGTCCGCCGTCACCGCCGAGATGCTGGAGGAGGAGGGCGGCGGGCGCTGACCGCGGTCACACCCCGTGACGAGGGGGGTGCGGGTGTCGGGCATGATGCCGCCGTGACGATCCCGGGCTCCACCCTCCTCGCCGTTCATCTCGATCGATCCAGCATGCTGCGGCCGCTCCTGCCCGCGCTGCGCTCCGGTCTCGCGGACCTGCTCGCCGAGCAGGACGCCCACGACGGTCACCTGCAGGTCGTCGTCGCCACCGGGGACGACCTCACCCGCTCGCTGCCCGACGGCACGCACCCGCCCGCCGTCCCGGTCCGCGCCGCCGAGGCCCGCACCGCACTGCCCGCGAAGCTGCGCCCGCTCGGCGGCCCGGACCTGCGCGGCGGCGCGGCCCGGCTGCTCGGCGCCGTCGGCGACGAGCTCGCCGCCCGCGACGAGGCCGACCGCCCCGAGCGGGTGGTCGTCCTGCTCGTCGGGGAGGGCGCCGTCGGCGACACCTCCGCCGTCCGCGAGCGCATCGTCCACCAGCAGAGCACCTACGCCTGGGAGTTCGTGCTGGTCGACGTGACCACCGGCACGATCCCGGCCGCCGCGGGTGCGCGAGCGGCCGCGTCCAGGGAGAACCGGGGCGAGGGCGGGGACGCCGCCGTCGCCGTCGCCGAGCGGCCCGCGGGCGACGGGGCCGAGCGCTTCGGCGTGCCGGTCACCGCCACCATCACCGCCGGTCCCGGCGCGGCCGGGGTCACCGCGGCGCTGTCCGCGGCCTCGGCGTTCGTGACCCGGGCCCGCGACGGCCGCTCGCACGAGCCCGTCGACGGCTTCTCCGACGACGAGCGCGCCGCCGCCGGCGTCCCCGACACCCGTCCGGGCTGGCGCCGCCTGCTCCGCCTGGCCTGAGCACACCCGCGACGGCCCCGTGACCCGCCCGGGCACGGGGCGGTCGCGTGTCCGGATACCGGCCGGTACCGTTCCGTCCCCACACCGGGGCCCGTCCGGAGCGGTCCGACCGGGCCCGATCCCCGAGCGCGGCGCAGGTCACGGGCCCTACGGGGGTCGCGACGGCCGATGCGCCGATAGGGTGGCTGCCGAGCACGGCACGCGCCGGCGCCCGCCACGGGCGCCGACCCGCGATCGACCTGCCACACCCCACCGCCGGGACCCGGCGGGCCGGGGGAGAAGACGACAGGCACGACGAGCCCTGGAGGCATCTGTGACGGTCCGCGTAGGAGTCAACGGCTTCGGCCGCATCGGCCGGAACTTCTGGCGGGCGGTGGACGCCCAGCGCGCCGCCGGCACCACGGACATCGAGATCGTCGCGGTGAACGACATCACCGACAACGCGACGCTCGCGCACCTGCTCAAGTACGACTCGATCCTGGGGCGCCTGCCCTACGAGGTCACCACCTCGGGCGACGAGATCGTCGTCGACGGCAAGGGCTTCAAGGGCCTGGCCGTCCGCGACCCCGCCGAGCTGCCCTGGAAGGACCTGGGCGTCGACGTCGTCGTCGAGTCGACCGGCATCTTCACCAAGCGCGAGGCCGCGGCCAAGCACCTCGACGGCGGCGCCAAGAAGGTCGTCATCTCCGCCCCGGCGACCGACGAGGACATCACCATCGTCAAGGGCGTCAACGACGGCGACTACGACGGTTCGCAGACCATCGTCTCGAACGCGTCCTGCACCACCAACTGCCTCGCGCCGATGGCGAAGGTGCTCGACGACCTGGCCGGGATCGAGAAGGGTCTGATGACCACGATCCACGCCTACACCCAGGACCAGAACCTGCAGGACGGCCCGCACAAGGACCTGCGCCGCGCCCGCGCCGCCGCCCTGAACATCGTCCCCACCTCCACCGGTGCGGCGAAGGCGATCTCGCTGGTCATGCCGCACCTCAAGGGCAAGCTCGACGGCTACGCGCTGCGGGTGCCGATCCCCACCGGCTCGGCCACCGACCTGACCGTCGAGGTCCGCAAGGAGGTCACCGCCGCGGAGATCAACGCGGCGATGAAGGCGGCCGCGGAGGGCCCGCTCAAGGGCGTCCTCAAGTACACCGAGGACCCGATCGTCTCCTCCGACATCGTCACCGACCCGCACTCGTGCATCTACGACTCGGGCCTGACCAAGGTCATCGGCAACCAGGTCAAGATCGTCGGCTGGTACGACAACGAGTGGGGCTACTCCAACCGCCTCGTCGACATCACCGGTCTGGTGGCGTCGAAGCTGTGAGGACCCTCGACGACCTCGTCGCCGAGGGCGTACAGGGCCGGACCGTGCTGGTCCGCTCCGATCTGAACGTTCCCCTCGACGACGACCGGAACATCACCGACGACGGCCGCATCCGCGCGTCGGTGCCGACGATCAACGCCCTCTACGAGGGGGGCGCCCAGGTCGTCGTCACCGCGCACCTCGGCCGCCCGAAGAACGGGCCCGACGAGAAGCTGTCGCTGGCCCCGGTCGCGCAGCGCCTCGGCGAGCTGCTCGGCGCCCCGGTGCGCCTGGTCGAGCTCGGCACGCCGCTGCCGTCGATGGCCGCCGGTGACGTCGTGATGCTGGACAACATCCGGTTCGACGCCCGCGAGACCAGCAAGGACGACGCAGAGCGCGGCGCGTTCGCCGACGAGCTCGTCGCCCTGGTCGGCGACGACGCGGCGTTCGTCTCCGACGGGTTCGGCGTGGTGCACCGCAAGCAGGCGTCGGTCTACGACGTCGCGCAGCGGCTCGACGCCTACGCCGGCGGGCTCGTCCTGTCCGAGGTCGAGGTGCTCCGCACCCTGACCGGCTCGCCGGAGCGGCCGTACGCGGTCGTGCTCGGCGGCTCCAAGGTCTCGGACAAGCTGGCCGTGATCGAGGCGCTGCTGCCGAAGGTCGACACGCTGCTCGTCGGCGGCGGGATGTGCTTCACGTTCCTCGCCGCGCAGGGCCACGGTGTCGGCTCCTCGCTGCTGGAGTCCGACCAGGTCGACACCTGCCGGACGCTCCTGGAGTCCGGCAAGATCGTCCTCCCGACCGACGTCGTCGTCGCCGACGCGTTCTCCGCGGACGCGAACACGAGGACCGTGCCGGTGGACGGGATCGACGACGGCTGGATGGGCCTCGACATCGGGCCCGACTCGGTACGGGAGTTCGCGGCCCGCATCGCCGACGCGAAGACGATCTTCTGGAACGGCCCGATGGGCGTGTTCGAGCTGGCACCGTTCGCCGAGGGCACCCGCGGTGTCGCGCAGGCGATCGCCGACGGCGACGCCTTCTCCGTCGTCGGCGGCGGGGACTCCGCCGCCGCGGTCCGGGCGCTCGGCATCGCCGAGGACGCGTTCTCCCACATCTCCACCGGGGGCGGCGCGTCCCTGGAGTTCCTGGAGGGCGCGACCCTGCCGGGCGTCGCCGTGCTGGAGGAGGACGCCTGATGGCCACCCGCAAGCCCCTCATCGCGGGCAACTGGAAGATGAACCTCAACCACCTCGAGGCCATCGCGGTGGTGCAGAAGCTCGCCTTCGCCCTGCCCGACCGGTACCTCGACAAGGTCGAGGTGGCCGTCCTGCCGCCGTTCACCGACATCCGCAGCGTGCAGACGCTGATCGACGGCGACAAGCTGCGCCTCGTGCACGGCGCCCAGGACCTCTCCCCGCACGACTCCGGTGCCTACACCGGTGACGTGTCGGGCGTCATGCTGGCCAAGCTGGGCTGCACCTACGTCGCCGTCGGGCACTCCGAGCGGCGCGAGATCCACGGCGAGGACGACGCGGTCGTCAACGCCAAGGTGCTCGCCGCGCTCAAGCACGGGATCACCCCGATCCTGTGCGTCGGCGAGGGCCTGGACGTCCGCGAGGCGGGCACCCACGTGCAGCACTGCACCGACCAGCTGCGCGGGGCGCTGAAGGGCGTCACCGCCGAGCAGGCGGCCGGTCTCGTGCTCGCCTACGAGCCGGTCTGGGCGATCGGCACCGGCAAGGTGGCGGGCCCGGCCGACGCGCAGGAGGTCTGTGCCGCGCTGCGCGCGACGCTGGCCGAGCTGTACTCCGACGAGGTCGCCGGGACGGTCCGCGTCCTCTACGGCGGCTCGGTGAAGTCGTCGAACGTGGGCGAGATCGTGGCCCAGACCGACGTCGACGGCGCACTCGTCGGCGGCGCCAGCCTGGACGCCGAGGAGTTCGCGAAGCTGTCGGCGATCGCCGCGGGTGGTCCGCTGCCGTAGGCGGCCCGCTCCGTACCGTTCCCGCGGCCCCGGTCCCCTGTCAGAGGGGCCGGGGCCGCTGGAGTATTCTCTCCCCACTCCGGCGAGCGACCACTGATGGGGAAGCGCACGTGATCCTGACCCTCCAGATCATCCTGATCGTGACCAGCCTCCTGCTGATCGCGATGGTCCTGCTGCAGCGCAGCAAGGGCGGTGGTCTGACCAGTCTCTTCGGTGGCGGCGTGCAGTCGAGCCTGTCCGGCTCGGCGGCGGCGGACCGCAACATCGCTCGCTACACGGTCTTCGTCGGCCTCATCTGGCTCATCGCGGTGGTCGGCAACGGCCTGCTGCTGGCCACCGGCTGACACCTCGGACGGACGAGAGGGAGCGGGACATGGCAGGCGGCAACGCGATCCGCGGTACCCGGGTCGGTGCGGGACCGATGGGCGAGAACGAGCGGGGCGAGACCGCTCCGCGCGAGCGCATCCCGTTCTACTGCGCGAACGGGCACGTCAACAACACCTGGTTCGCCGCGGAGGCCGAGGTCCCCGAGACCTGGGACTGCCCGCGCTGCGGGCTGCCGGGCGGACGCGACGCGGAGAACCCGCCCGCCGCGCCCCGCACCGAGCCGTACAAGACGCACCTGGCGTACGTGAAGGAGCGGCGCAGCGACGCCGACGGCGAGGCCATCCTCGAGGAGGCCCTCGGCCGGCTGCGGGCCTCCCGGGAGCTCTGACCCGGTCCCACGGCGCGCCCGGGTCGTGACCGGGCGCACGTCCGGGTTAGATTCGGTGGTCATGAGCCGCTGGACGCTGCCCCCGGACCGGATCCCCTCGGCATGGTTCAACGTCGTGCCGCACCTGCCGACGCCGCCGCAGCCGCCCCTGCACCCCGGGACCCGCGAGCCGGTCGTCCCCGACGACCTGGCGCCGCTGTTCCCGACCGCCCTGATCGAGCAGGAGGTCAGCGCCGAGCCCTGGATCGACGTCCCCGGTGAGGTCCTCGACATCCTGAGGCTGTGGCGGCCCACGCCGCTGGTCCGCGCGACCCGGCTGGAGAAGGCGCTGGGCACCCCGGCGCGGATCTACTTCAAGGACGAGTCCCTCTCGCCCTCGGGCAGCCACAAGACCAACACGGCCGTGGCCCAGGCGTTCTACAACGCCCGCGAGGGCACCACCCGGCTCACCACCGAGACCGGCGCAGGCCAGTGGGGGACCGCGCTGTCGTTCGCCGCTGCCCAGTTCGACCTGGACCTGAAGGTCTACATGGTGCGGGCGTCCTACGGGCAGAAGCCCTACCGGCGGATCGCGATCGAGACCTGGGGCGGCGAGGTCGTGCCGTCGCCCGTCGACGAGCCCGACCACCCCGGCTCGCTGGGCTCGGCCATCTCCGACGCGGTCCGCGACTGCGTCGGCCGCTCCGACACCCACTACGCGCTCGGCTCGGTGCTCAACCACGTGCTGCTGCACCAGACCATGATCGGTCTGGAGGCGAAGGAACAGCTCGCGCTGGCGGGGGAGCGGCTGCCCGACGTCGTCATCGCGCCGTGCGGCGGCGGCTCCAACCTGGGCGGGATCGCCTTCCCGTTCGTGCCGGACTCCGGCGTGCGGCTGCTCGCCGTCGAGCCGCTGTCGTGCCCGACGCTGACCCAGGGCCGCTACGACTACGACTTCGGCGACACCGCGGGCCTCACCCCGCTGATGCCGATGTACACCCTGGGCCACGACTTCGTGCCGCCGTCGATCCACGCCGGCGGGCTGCGCTACCACGGTGACTCGCCGCTGGTGTCCTCGCTGGTCAAGGACGAGCGGATGGAGGCCGTCGCCTACCCGCAGGGGAAGGTGTTCGAGGCCGCCATCCAGTTCGCCCGCACCGAGGGCAAGATCCCGGCGCCGGAGTGCGGGCACGCCATCGCCGCCACCGTCGACGAGGCGCTCGCCGCGAAGGAGACCGGGGAGGAGAAGGTGATCCTCTTCAACTACTGCGGTCACGGCTTCCTCGACCTCGCCGCCTACGACGACTACACGAACGGCCGGCTCGACGAGATGGGCTGACGGGATCGGCCGAGCCCCACCCGCACCACGACGGCCCGTCCCCGGACCAGGGGACGGGCCGGCGCCGTGCGGGCGGTCAGCGGCGCAGGCCGCGCAGCAGGGCCGCGGTGTCGCGGCGGCGGGCCCACGCGACCACGCACACCGCCACCAGGGTCAGCGCCGGGAACGCGACCATCGCGGGCATCAGCACCGCGGTGACCGCGGTGGCCCCGACCATCAGCGCGACCTGGCAGACGGCGGCGAGCCCGCACAGCCGCGGGACCAGCAGGGCGACCGCGCCGGCCAGCTCCAGCCAGCCGACCACGACCATGCCGACGGCCCCCAGGCCCAGCAGGTCGAACCCGGCGACCGCGACCGGGTCGGCGTTCACCTTCGGCAGCGCCGCCATCACGAAGACCCCGGCCAGCAGCACCTGCAGCACCCACAGACCGACGGTGGCGGCCCGTGGACGACGGGTGGCGGAGGTGGTGGACGCGGTCCCGGTACGGGTGGTGGTCATGGCGGGCTCCCCCGGCGCTCGCGGTCCCGGGCCGGGGCCGCCGTTGCAGAGGAGACCGGGGCCGTCGCCGGAACTCATCGGTGCGCCCGGTCCGGGTTCGGACCGTCGGTCCCGGCTGCGTCGTGTGTCGCGTCGGCGGTGTCTGCGCGGGCCGTGCCGGATGCCCGGACCCGACACCCACCGGAAACCGCGCTCGGTTGCTCCACGAAACACCGCGGGCGAACCATCCCTGCCGGGGTCGGGGGACTGCGACGACGGAGGACGCGTGGGCGTGAATGCGGGAGACACCGCGTGGGTGCTGGTCAGCGCCGCGCTGGTGATGGTGATGACGCCGGGCCTGGCGTTCTTCTACGGCGGGATGACCCGCAGCAAGTCCGTGCTCAACATGCTGATGATGAGCACCGTCTGCCTGGCCGTGGTCAGCGTCCTGTGGGCGCTGTACGGCTACAGCTGGGCCTTCGGCAACGACGTGGGCGGCGGCCTGATCGGCGGCGGGGAGTTCGCCGGGCTGGCCGACACCGTCGGCGCGATGGTGGGCGTCGGCAGCGACTCGGCCCCGTGGCCGGGCACCGACGCCCTGCCCGCGCCGGCGTTCGTGATGTTCCAGCTCATGTTCGCGGTCATCACCCCGGCGCTGATCTCCGGCGCCGTCGCGGACCGCACGAAGTTCTGGGGCTGGACCGCGTTCGTCGTGCTGTGGGTGACCATCGTGTACTTCCCGGTCGCGCACTGGGTGTTCGCCTTCGACGGCTTCACCGGCCCGGACAACGTCGGCGGCTGGATCGCCAACACCCTCAAGGCCGAGGACTTCGCCGGTGGCACCGCGGTGCACATCAACGCCGGTGCCGCGGCGCTCGCGCTGGCGATCGTGCTCGGCAAGCGGCGCGGCTGGCCGCGCGAGCCGATGCGTCCGCACAACCTCCCCTTCGTGCTGCTGGGCATGGCGCTGCTGTGGTTCGGCTGGTTCGGGTTCAACGCCGGTTCCGCGCTCTCCGCGGGTGACCTCGCCGCGACCGCGTTCACCAACACCATGCTCGCCACCGCCACCGCGCTGATCGGGTGGCTGCTCGTCGAGCAGTTCCGCGACGGGCACCCCACGACCCTCGGTGCGGCCTCCGGTGCGGTCGCCGGGCTGGTCGCGATCACCCCGGCGTGCGGGTTCGTGCAGCCGGTCGGGGCGCTGGCCATCGGGCTCATCGCCGGTGCGGTGTGCGCGCTGGCCGTCGGGCTGAAGTTCCGCTTCGGCCTCGACGACTCCCTCGACGTCGTCGGCGTCCACCTCGTCGGCGGCATCGTGGGCACCCTGCTCATCGGCTTCGTCGGCGACAACAGCGTCAACTCCGCCGCCGCCGGCGACAACGGCCTGTTCTACGGCGGCGGGCTGGTCCAGCTGGGCCGCCAGGCGCTCGCCGCGGGTGCGGTGCTGCTGTACTCCTTCGTCGTCGCGCTGGTCCTCGGCTACCTGATCACGGTGACCATCGGGTTCCGCATCGACGAGGAGAACGAGGCCACCGGCATCGACGAGACCGAGCACGCCGAGACCGCCTACGACTTCTCGTCGCTGGGCAGCCGCGCGCTCGCCGGGGCCTCCCGCCCCGCGACGCCGGCCACCCGTGAGCCCGTGGGGGAGAGCCGATGAAGCTCGTCACCGCGATCGTCAAGCCGTTCGCGCTGGAGGACGTCCGCGGTGCGCTCGAACACCTCGGTGTGCTCGGGCTGACCGTCGGGGAGGTCCGCGGGCACGGCAGGCAGAAGGGGCACACCGAGATCTACCGCGGCGCGGAGTACTCGGTGGACTACGTGCCGAAGGTGCGTATCGAGACCGTCGTCGACGACGAGGTCGCCGACACGGTCGTCGACGCCGTCGTCGAGGCGTCCCGCACCGGCAGGATCGGCGACGGGAAGATCTGGGTGCAGCCGGTCGAGACCATCGTGCGCGTCCGCACGGGCGAACGCGGCAGCGACGCGGTCTGAGCCGTCAGCGCGCCGCCGGACGGGCCGTCCGGCGGCGCGCCGCCCCGCCCTCGGGGGCGACGGCGCGCGCGGCGTGCGCCGCACCCAGGTCCGCCGCCGCGGCGGCGAACACCGGGTCGAAGAACAGGAAGCTGAGCAGCTCCGCGCCGTGGGTGGTGTCGGCGTCCGGCACCGCACCGCCCACCAGCCGTTCCAACACGGCCAGCGACGGGTTCCGCAGCGCACGCAGCCCGCCGTACTCGCGGCGGCGCACCGCGTCGGCCAGCTCCGCCAGCTCGGTGGCCCGGTCGGCGGGCGGCCCGGCGAACCAGGTCGCGATCCGGCGGTGCCGCCGGTCCTCGCCCCGGTCGACCAGCGCGTTGACCGCGCGCAGGGTCCGCAGGTCCTCGGTCACCCCGGCGCCCAGCACGATCCGCAGCGCCAGCGCGGCGACCGCGTACACGTCGGGCACCCGGTCCGCCGGGGACAGCGCCGCGGCGGACTCGCCGAACGGGACGTCCGGTGTCGTCGCGACGACGCCGACCCGGTCCGCGCCCAGGCGCAGTGCGGGCTTGAGCGGGGTGTTGAGCCGGACGCCGCCGTCGAGGTACCAGCCGGCCGCCTCGCCCTCGATGCGACGCGGTGCGAACAGCACCGGCACCGCGGCCGAGGCGAGCAGGTGGTCCGGGCCCAGCCGGGCGTCGACGTAGCGGATGTCGCGACCCGGGTCGTACGGCGGCAGCGCCACGTCCGGCCCGCGCTCGACGAACACCGTGGTCCCGCCGGTCCCCGCGGCGGTGCACGCCACCCCGACGGCGTCGACCCGGCCGCGGGCGACGGCGTCGTGCATCCGGTCCCAGTCGACGACCCGGTCCACCACCGGGCGCAGCCGGTCGGCGTCGAGGAGGCGGGTCACCCGGTCCGGCACCAGCAGCAGCCTGCGCAGCCACGACGGGACCCCGGCGAGGTCCCCGAGGTAGGCCGCGGTCGCCTCCACCGCCGACGACGGCAGCGCCACGACCTCGTCGGTGCGCACCGAGGACCAGCGGGCGACGAGTTCGGCGGCCGCGGCGTCCGGGGCGACGTCGGACAGCCCGGCCAGCGCGGCCACGTTCAGCGCGCCCGCGCTCGTGCCGACCAGCACCGACGGCGCCGACCACCGCCGCGCCATCCGCGGCAGGAGCTCGGTCAGCGCACCCGCCTCGTAGGCGCCGCGCGCTCCCGCGCCCGCCACGACGAGTCCGGTCCGTGCCGCCACCCGGACCAGGTTACCCGCGGTACGCCTTCTCCAGGGTGACGGCGTCGAGCTTGCCGTGGGTGGCGTACACGGCCCGCGCGACCCGGGACCGGGCCTCGGCGTCCGGCGAGGTCAGCCACTCCCGCACCCCCGGCGGGATCACCTGCCAGGACACCCCGTAGCGGTCCTTGAGCCACCCGCAGGGCTGCTCGACGCCGCCGTCGACCAGGGCGTCCCAGTAGCGGTCGACCTCCTCGACGGACTCGCAGTGCACCTCCATCGAGATCGCCTCGGAGAGGGTGAACACCGGACCGCCGTTCAGTGCGGTCCAGGGCTGGCCGTTGATCCGGAACCCCACGGTCAGGACCCGGCCCTCCTGGTCGGGGACCTCCGGGCCGTAGTGCACGACGGTGTCGATGCCCGAGTCCGGGAAGATGCCGGTGTAGAACCGGGCCGCCTCCTCGGCGACTCCGTCGAACCACAGGCACGGCGTGATCGGCTTCATGGTGTCGTCCCCTCCCCGCGACGCCGGCCCTCGGCGTCACACGGGGGAGACCGGCGCGGTGCGCCCGACTCATCGCTCCCGGGGGACCGGGCGCACGAGCCCGGCGGCGCGGGTCGCGCGCTCCCGGGCGGTGCCGGCGTCGTCGGCGTGGGCGACCGCGACGCCCATCCGGCGCCGCTCGGTCGCGGTGGGCTTGCCGAACAGCCGCAGGTCCGCGCCCTCGACCGCGAGCGCGTCGGCGACGCCCTCGTAGGCCGGGGCGTCCATCTCCGTGCCGCCGTAGACCACCGCCGACGCGCCGGGGGAGCGCAGCGCGGTGTCCACCGGCAGGCCCAGCACGGCGCGGGCGTGCAGCTCGAACTCCGAGAGCCGCTGGGTGGCGAGGGTGACCAGGCCGGTGTCGTGCGGGCGGGGGCTCACCTCGGAGAACAGCACCTCGTCGCCGCGGACGAACAGCTCCACCCCGAACAGGCCCCACCCGCCGAGGGCCTCGGTGATCCGGGCGGACACGTCGCGGGCGGCGGTCTGCGCGGCGTCGGACATGGGCTGGGGCTGCCAGGACTCGACGTAGTCGCCGTTCTCCTGGCGGTGCCCGATCGGCTCGCAGAACGCGGTGCCGCCGGCGTGCCGGACGGTGAGCTGGGTGATCTCGTAGTCGAACTCGACGAAGCCCTCGACGATCACCCGCGGGTTCGACACCCGGGCCCCGGTACGGGCGTGCTCCCAGGCGGCCTCGGCGTCGTCGGCGCTCTGCAGGACCGACTGGCCCTTGCCGGAGGAGGACATCACCGGCTTGAGCACGCACGGCAGCCCGACCGTCGCGACGGCCTCGCGGACCTCGTCGAGGGTGTCGGCGAACACGTAGGGGGAGGTGGGCAGGCCCAGCTCCTCGGCGGCGAGTCGCCGGATGCCCTCGCGGTCCATGGTCAGCTTCGCGGCCCGCGCGGTGGGGACCACGGTCGTCCCGGCCGCCTCGATCTCGGCCAGGGCGCCGGTGGCGATGGCCTCGATCTCGGGGATGACGAGTTCGGGCGCCTCCTGCTCGATGAGCGTCGCCAGCGTCACCGGGTCGGTCATGTCGATCGCGTGCCACCGGTGCGCCACCTGATGGGCGGGGGCGTGCGGGTAGCGGTCGACGGCGACGACCTCCACGCCGAGGCGCTGGAACGCGATCGCGACCTCCTTGCCCAGCTCACCCGAGCCGAGCAGCAGCACGCGGGTGGGGTCCGGGCCGAGCGGGGTGCCGATACGCATGACGGGGACCCTAACCGCAGGTCCACGTGCGACACCCCGCCCGGGCGCGGCATCTCACATCCGGGGGCCGCCGTCAGGAGACCCGGGCGACGAACCCGTCGGGCAGGTCCGCGGCGGCCTCGGTGTCGAGCAGCCAGCGGGTCGTGACGGTGCCGCGGGCCCCAGCGACCGGCAGCTCGGTCTCCGGCGTGCCGGTGAGCGCACCCGCGACGGCCGGTGCCTTGCCCGCCCCGGCCGCCACCACCCACACCTCGCGGGAGCGGCGCGCCGCGGCCAGGGTCAGCGAGATCCGGGTCGGCGGCGGCTTCGGGCAGTCGAAGACCGCGACGACCGTCGCCGCCTGCTCGCGCACGGCGGGGGAGTCGGGGAACACCGACAGGGTGTGGCCCTCCTCGCCCATCCCGACCAGGGTCACGTCGAACGCGGGGACGCCGTCGTCGTCGGGGCCGGCCAGGTCGTCGAGCAGCCGGGCGTAGCCGGCGGCCGCGGCGAGGGCGTCGTCGCGGGTACCGCCGCCCGCCGGGGCCGCGGGCATCGGGTGCACCCGGGCCGGGTCCAGCGGGAGCGCGTCGAGGAGGGCCTCGCGGGCCTGGCGGTCGTTGCGCTCGCCGTCGTCGGCGGGGACGAAGCGCTCGTCGCCCCAGAACAGGTCCACCCGGGCCCAGTCGACGGCGTCGCGCGCCCCGGAGGCGGCGACGTCGCGCAGCAGCTGGATCCCGACCCCGCCTCCGGTGAGCACCAGCCGCGGGACCCTGCCCGCGGCCTGGAGGTCCACCAGCGCGGTCAGCAGCCGGGCCGCGGTCGCCGCGGCGAGTGTGTCCTTGTCCGGGTGCACCGCCACCTGCACCTGCGTCGCGGCGCTCACGCGCGCACCTTCACCGGGGTGCGGCCGCGGGTAACCTTCGCCACACCGGCGAGGGCCTCGGCGTAGACCTCGTCCGGGTCGAGCCTGCGCAGCTCCTCGGCGAGACAGTCCGACACGTGCCGCCGGGCCAGTGCGATCAGCCGTTCCGGCTGGCCGGGCTGGGTCAGCCGGGCGGTCTTGCCGTCCGGGCGTGCCAGCTCGACGTCACCGGACGGGCGCGTCAGCCGGACCAGCGAGAGCCCGTTGTCCTTCTCCGACGGAGAGCGCTTCACCTTCACCCCCAGGCTCGCGGCGAGCCAGCCCGCGATCAGCTCGGTGGACGGCGACACCGCCTCCCCGGCGACGACCGCGGAGCTGATGTCCTCGTACGGCGGCACGTCCAGCGCGGCCGCCAGCTGGGCCCGCCACTGCGTGAGCCGGGTCCAGGTCAGGTCGGTGTCGCCGGGCGCGTAGTCCTTGCGGCGCGCCTCGAACGCCTTCACCGGGTTCTTCGACGACAGCGCATCGGTGATGCGGCGCTGCGCGAGGCGGCCCACCGCGTCCTCCGACGGCGAGGCGGGCGCCTCGTTCGGCCACCACGCGACGACCGGGGCGTCCGGCAGCAGCAGCGGCATGACCATGCCCGCGCCCGCCTCCTCGGCCGCCAGCGGGCCGTAGCCGCGCAGCACGATGACCTCGCTGGCGCCGGCGTCGCCGCCGACCCGGATCTGGGCGTCGAGCCGCGGCGAGGCCCGCCGCTGCCCGCGGGCCAGGACGATCACCCGGCAGGGGTGCTCGCGGCTGGCCGCGTTGGCGGCGTCGATCGCGCGTTCGAGCTCCGGGCCGTCGTCGGTGACGACGACCAGGGTCAGCACCCGGCCCAGCGCGAACACCCCGCCGGACTCGCGGAGCTCGACGAGCTTGCGGTTGACCGCCGAGGTGGTGCTCGACGGGAGATCGATGATCACGATGGGGTCTCCGTCTTCTCCGCGACTGCCGTCCGTGCGCTCACGGCCGCCTCCAGTGGCGCCCGGTGCGGGCCAGCATCTCCTCGGCCGACGCCGGGCCCCAGGACCCGGCGGGGTAGGAGTCCGGGCCGCGCGCGTCGGCGGCCCAGTGCTCCAGGACCGGGTCCAGGATCTCCCAGGACCGCTCGACCTCCTCGTTGACCGGGAACAGCGACGGCTCGCCGAGCAGCACGTCGAGGATGAGCCGCTCGTAGGCCTCGGGGGAGGCCTCGGTGAAGGCGTTGCCGTAGCCGAAGTCCATCGTGACGTCGCGGACCTCCATCTGGCTGCCCGGCACCTTGGACCCGAAGCGCATGGTGACGCCCTCGTCCGGCTGCACCCGGATCACCAGGGCGTTCTGCCCCAGCTCCTCGGTCATCGTCGCGTCGAACGGCAGGTGCGGGGCCCGCTTGAACACCACGGCGATCTCGGTGACCCGGCGACCCAGACGCTTGCCGGTGCGCAGGTAGAACGGCACCCCGGCCCAGCGGCGGTTCTCGACCTCGCAGGTGATAGCGGCGAAGGTCTCGGTGGTCGACTCCGGGTCGAACCCCTCCTCCTGGGCCAACCCGGGCACCTCCTCGCCGCCCTGCCAGCCGCCCTCGTACTGGCCGCGGGCGGTGGTGGCGTCGAGCGGGTGCGCGAGCTTGACCGCCTTGAGGACCTTGATCTTCTCGGCGCGCAGCTCGTCGGAGGAGAACGACGTCGGCTCCTCCATCGCGGTGAACGCGAGCAGCTGCAGCAGGTGGTTCTGGATGACGTCGCGGGCGGCGCCGATGCCGTCGTAGTAGCCGGCCCGCCCGCCCAGGCCGATGTCCTCGGCCATGGTGATCTGGACGTGGTCGACGTAGTTGGCGTTCCAGATCGGCTCGAACAGCTGGTTGGCGAACCGCAGCGCCAGCACGTTCTGGACGGTCTCCTTGCCGAGGTAGTGGTCGATGCGGAACACCGAGTCCTCGGGGAAGACGTCGTTGACGATCGCGTTCAGCTCGATGGCCGAGGCGAGGTCGTGGCCGAACGGCTTCTCGATGACGACCCGGCGCCACACGTCCGGGTCCTCCTGCGCGGACAGCCCCGAACGGGCGAGCTGCTTGCAGACCACCGGGAACGCGCCGGGCGGGATCGACAGGTAGAAGGCGTGGTTGCCCCCGGTGCCGCGCTTCTCGTCGAGCTCGCGCACGGTGCGCTCCAGCTCGTCGAAGGCGGCGTCGTCGTCGAAGGAGCCCTGGACGAACCGCAGCCCCTCGGCGAGGCGGTCCCACACCTCCTGCCGGAACGGCGTGCGGGCGTGCTCGCGCACGGCCTCGTAGACGACCTGGCCGAAGTCCTGCTGGTCCCAGTCGCGGCGGGCGAAGCCGGTGAGGGCGAAGCCCGGCGGCAGCAGCCCCCGGTTGGCGAGGTCGTAGATCGCGGGCATGAGCTTCTTGCGGGACAGGTCCCCGGTCACTCCGAAGATCACCAGTCCGCAGGGGCCGGCGATCCGGGGGAGCCGCTTGTCACGGGGGTCGCGCAGCGGGTTGGTCCGTCCGCCGTTCGCGGTGGGCATCGCCCCTCCTAGTACTGGTGTTCTCGTGATCGGGGCACCGGGGTCACGGCTCTGTCGACGTCTGTGTCGATGTCACAGCCCTGGCCAGGGTGACCAGTCCGGCGAGCCGGTCGGTCAGGTGCAGCCGGAGCACCGGACGTCCCCGGCGTCGCTGGTCGTCGATGACCGCCCGGGCCTGTGCCGCGTGCAGGCTATCCAGTCCCGGCCCGGGCGGCACGGTGTCCGCGCCGACGGACCCCGGAAGATCACCGCCGGGCCCGTTCCCGGTCAGGTGACAGTGCACCGCGACGTCCGGTGCGCCGGTGTCGCCGCTGCGGCAGGCCGGGGCCCAGCCGAACGCGACGGGCAACCCGAGCCGGGCCACCAGCGGCCCGCGCAGCACCGCGACCGAGGCGTCGGACTCCGGGTCCAGCCAGGCCGAGACGACCGCCGGGGCCCCGTCGGCGACGGCGGCCAGCGCGTCGAGCGCACCGGCGACGGTGCGGGTGCCGGGCGGGAGCCAGTCCCCGGCGTGCACGGCGATCCCGCCGTCGACGAACGACGGCTCGGGGTCGGGACCCTCGGCGGGCGCGGGCGGTGCGGGCGCGAACGGGTCGGTGTCGAGGACCCGCCCGGCCAGCGCCGCGGCGGCCTGCCACAGCACGACCGCGGCACCCGGGCCGGCGTCCAGCCGTACCGCGCCCTGGCCCGGCCCGGGCCGAGGGCCGGTGCCGTCGGCGTGCACGTCCACGACGCCCGCGGGTGCGGTGGGCTCCTGCGGGGCGGGGCCCGCGCCGACCGGCTCGTCGGGCGGCACCGGCACGACGGTGAGCCCGGCGGCGGTGAGCAGCGGAGCCAGCCAACCGGTGAGGGCGGGGGAACGCTCGGCGTCGCGCAGGGCCAGCAGCGAGCCGCGGCCCGCGGCCAGTGCGCCGGCCAGCAGCAGCGCCGGGTTGTCCGGGTCGTCGGCGGCCAGCGAGCGCTCGGCGGCGACGGCGTCGCCCAGGACGGCGGGCACGTCCGCCCCGGCGAGCCCCGCGGGGACCAGCCCGAGCGGGCCCAGCACGCCGAAGCGGCCCGGCACGTCCGCGTCGAGGGTGACCACGACCGGGCCGGGGTCGCCGGGTGTGTCCAGCGGTGAGCCGGGCTCGGTCAGGTGCACGGTGCGCGCGGCGAGGGCGTCGGCGCCGACCTCCTCGGCGATCGCGGCGGCGACCACCCGGGTGACGGCCGCGACGACGGGGTCGGTGCCCGCCGCGTCGGCGACGACGAGGACGGTCTCGGCGAGCTCCCCGGACAGCGCCTCCGCGACCTGCACCGGGTCCGCGGAGTCCAGTGCGGTCAGCCGGGCCCCACCCGGGTCGGTGCCGGCGACGACGCGGGCCGCGGCGACCGCGTCGGGCGTACCGACGAGCAGCACCCGGTGCGCACCGGCGACGGCGAACCGTTCGCGCAGCGCGGCGACCTGCCCGACGAGGGGCCGGCTGCGGGCGGCGAGCCCGGTCCAGCCGGTACGGGGCGGGGCCCCCGCGGCGCGGGGCCCCCAGACACTGGGGTCGGCGTCGGCGAGCCGGGAGGCGACGGTCTCGCCGGCCAGCTCGGCGGCGATCCGCCGGGCCGCTCCGGCGAACGGCTCACCGGCGAGCCGCACCCGCACCGGGGACGGTGCGGGTGCGGACGGGCCGCCGGTGGCGGCGGAGCCGAGGTCGGCCCCGTCGCCACCGGGAGTGGCCTCGTTCAACTACTTCGCGGAGTCGAGCTGGCTGCGGACGGTGTCCTGCAGCTCGGTCCAGGACTTCTCGAACTTCTCGACGCCCTCGTTCTCCAGGGTGAGGAACACGTCGTCGAGGTCGATGCCCTGGCCCTCCAGGTCGGTGAAGACCTGCTGCGACGCCCCGGCCGTGTCGGTGACCTTGTCCCCGTCGACCTCACCGTGGTCGGCGAAGGCCAGCAGGGTCTTCTCCGGCATCGTGTTGACGGTGTTGTCCACGACCAGCTCGGACACGTACAGCGTGTCCGGGTAGTCCGGGTTCTTCACCCCGGTGGAGGCCCACAGCGGGCGCTGGGCGTGCGCGCCGTGGGCCGCGAGGGCGTCCCAACGGGCACCGGAGAACGCGTCGCGGTAGGCGGCGTAGGCCAGCCGCGAGTTCGCGACGGCCGCCTTGCCACGCAGGCCGAGCGCGGCGTCGCCACCGATCTTCTCCAGCCGGCCGTCGATCTCGGAGTCCACCCGGGACACGAAGAACGAGCCGACCGAGTGGATCCGGGACAGGTCCTGCCCGTTCGCCCTCGCCTGCTCCAGACCGGTCAGGTAGGCGTCCATCACGAGCTTGTAGCGCTCGACGGAGAAGATCAGCGTCACGTTGACGCTGATGCCCTCGGCGGTGGCCCGGGTGATGGCCGTCAGGCCCTCCTCGGTCGCCGGGATCTTGACCAGCAGGTTCGGCCGGTCGACGGCCTTGAAGAGCTCGCTCGCCTGCGCGGCGGTGCCCTCGGTGTCGTGTGCGAGGCGCGGGTCGACCTCGAGCGACACCCGGCCGTCGACGCCACCGGTGCGCTCCCAGACGCCGGAGAACACGTCGCAGGCGTGCTGGACGTCGGCGACGGTGATCTCGCGGATCGCGGTGTCGATGTCGGCACCGCGGGCGGCCAGCTCGCGGACCTGCTCGTCGTAGGCGGCGCCGTCGGACAGCGCACCGGCGAAGATCGTCGGGTTGGTGGTCACCCCGACGACGTGCTTGTCCTCGATCAGGGCGGCGAGGTTGCCGCTGGTCAGGCGCTCCCGGGACAGGTCGTCGAGCCAGATGGACACCCCGGCCGCGGACAGTGCAGCCAGTCGATCGTTGCTCATGATTCTCTCCTTGCGATCGGGTGCCGTCGGTTCAGGAGGACTTCTCGGTCGCGGCGAGGGTCTCCCGCGCGGCCGTGGCGACGGTGTCGGCGGTGAAGCCGAACTTCTCGAACAGGGTGGCCTGGTCGGCGCTGGCACCGAAGTGCTCGATCGACACCGACCGGCCGAGCTCACCGACGTAGCGGTACCAGGGCATCGCGATGCCGGCCTCGACCGAGACACGGGCCCTGACCGCGGTCGGCAGGACAGACTCCCGGTACTGCTCGTCCTGGGCCTCGAACCACTCGACGCACGGCATCGAGACGACCCGGGTGCCGACGCCCTCGCCCTCGAGCTGCTCGCGGGCGGCCAGCGCCAGGTGCAGCTCGGAGCCGGTGGCGATGATGATCACCTGAGGGACGCCGGACGCGGCCTCGGCGATGACGTAGCCACCGCGGGCGACGCCCTCGGCGGAGGTCCCGGCGACGGTCGGGACGTTCTGCCGGGTCAGGGCGAAGCCGATCGGGCCGCCGTCGGGCCGCTCCAGGGCGGCCTTCCAGGCGTAGGCGGTCTCGTTGGCGTCGCCGGGGCGCACCATCGACAGGCCGGGAATGGCCCGCAGCGCGGCGAGGTGCTCGATCGGCTGGTGGGTCGGGCCGTCCTCGCCCAGGCCGATCGAGTCGTGCGTCCACACGTAGATCGGGTTGGTCTTCATCAGCGCGGCCAGCCGGACGGCGGGGCGCATGTAGTCGGAGAAGACGAGGAACGTGCCGCCGTAGACCCGGGTCGGGCCGTGCAGCGAGATGCCGTTGAGCACCGCGCCCATGGCGTGCTCGCGGACACCGAAGTGCAGCGTGCGGCCGTAGGGGGAGGTGGTCCACATACCCGTCGACGCCGACTTGGGCCCGAAGGAGTCGGCGCCCTTCATCGTGGTGTTGTTCGACTCGGCCAGGTCGGCCGAGCCGCCCCACAGCTCGGGCAGCACCTCGGCGAGAGCGCCGAGCACGGCACCGGAGGCCTTCCGGGTGGCCATGCCCTTCTCGTCGATGTCCCAGTGCGGCAGGGAGTCCTCCCAGCCGTCCGGCAGCCGGCCCGCCTTCAGCCGCTCCAGGAGCTGCTTGCGCTCGGGCTCGCGCTCCGCCCACTCGTCGAAGGTGCCCTGCCAGGAGTCGTGCGCGTCGCGCGAGCGCTCGCCGACCGCGCGGGTGTGGGCGAGCACGTCGTCGTCGACGTCGAACTCCTTGTCCGGGTCGAAGCCCAGGACCCGCTTGACCTCGCGGACCTCGTCGTCGCCCAGCGCGGAACCGTGCGCGGCCCCGGTGTTCATCTTGTTCGGCGACGGGAAGCCGATCACGGTCTTCAGCACGATGATCGACGGGCGCCCGGTCTCGGCCTTCGCTGCCTCGAGCGCGGCGAGGATGCCGGTGACGTTCTCGCCGCCGTCGACGACCTGGACGTGCCAGCCGTAGGACTCGTACCGCTTCGCGGTGTCCTCGTTGAAGGCGATGTTGGTGTCGTCCTCGATGGAGATCTCGTTCGCGTCGTAGATCACCGTGAGGTTGCCCAGCTCCTGGCGACCGGCCAGCGACGACGCCTCGGAGGTGACGCCCTCCTCGATGTCGCCGTCGGAGGCGATCACGTAGATCTGGTGGTCGAACGGCGAGGCACCCTCGGGGGCGTCCGGGTCGAACAGGCCGCGCTCGCGGCGGGCCGCGATCGCCATGCCGACGGCCGAGGACAACCCCTGGCCCAGCGGGCCGGTGGTCATCTCGACGCCGCGGGTGTGGCCCCACTCCGGGTGGCCCGGGGTCAGCGAGCCCCACTTCCGCAGCTGCTCCAGGTCCTCCCGCTCCAGGCCGTAGCCGGCGAGGAAGAGCTGGATGTAGAGGGTGAGGCTGGAGTGCCCGGCGGACAGGACGAACCGGTCACGGCCCATCCAGTCGGGGTCGGCCGGGTCGTGCCGCATGACGCGCTGGAACAGCGTGTACGCCAGCGGGGCCAGGCTCATCGCGGTGCCGGGGTGTCCGCTGCCGCACTTCTGGACCGCGTCCGCGGCCAGTACACGGACGGTGTCCACGGCCCTGCGGTCGAGGTCGGTCCAGTCGTCGGGGACGTGCGCGCGGGTGAGCGCGGCGACGGCGCTGTCCCCGGCGTGGGGGGACGTAGCGGTGTCGGACAAGGCGATGGCTCCTGTACTCGCGTCGACGAATGTCGGTCTGCCGGTCGTGGATCCGGATGCCCGCCCGGTGGTCGCGGCCGTTCCGGTGGCGGCGACGTCGGCGGGTGTGTGGTGCGACCCGGATCACCTGGCGGCATCGTCGCCGCCCCGACGCGGAACACCCTACTGCTCACGCCCGCGGCCTGCGGCTTTGCGCCTCGTGGCGATCGGCCGACCGGGCCGCCGGTGACGGCGTACCCGGCGGGCCCGCGACGCATGCCACCGGTTAGCATCGACGCGCTGTAGAACTAGGGAGGTCGCCACCGCGGCGACCACCCCGTGTCCACGGCACCGAGCCGGTGCGGCCCCCCGGGCGGCGCGGCACGGGATCACTACGTCGAACCGAGCGAGGTACGGACAGGTGAGCGCACCCGCGTCAGGGCGGAGCCGGGCCGACGAGGCCGGGATCCCGGCCGAGCACGTCCCGGCCGGACCGGACGCCGCGCCGGCGGCGACGCCCCCCGCGACGACCGTGGTGGTGCCGGCGGCACCGGTCGGGCGTCTCGCGCGCGTCCGCGCCACGGTGGCGGCGTATCTGGGCCTCACCAAGACGCGGATCATCGAGCAGCTGCTCGTGGTCACCGTGCCCGCCATGTTCCTGGCCCAGCGCGGTGTGCCGTCACTGTTGCTGATCGCGGCCACCCTGGTCGGCGGCGCGATGGCCGCGGCCGCGGCGCACGCGCTGAACTGCGTCGTCGACGCCGATATCGACCAGAAGATGGCGCGCACCGCCCGCCGCCCGCTGGCGAGGGGACAGGTCCCCACCCGCAACGCGCTGGTGTTCGGCCTGGTCCTGGCCGCGCTGAGCTCGGTGTGGCTGGGTCTGACCACGAACTGGCTGGCCGCCGTGCTGTCGCTGGCGGCGATCGCGTTCTACGTGCTCGTGTACACGATGCTGCTCAAGCGGCGGACCTCGCAGAACATCGTGTGGGGCGGCGCCGCGGGCTGCATGCCGGTGGTGATCGGCTGGGCCGCGGTGACCGGCACCGTCGAGTGGCCCGCGCTGGTCATGTTCGGTGTGATCTTCTTCTGGACGCCGCCGCACTTCTGGGCGCTGGCGATGCGCTACCGCGAGGACTACGCCGCCGCCGGGGTGCCGATGCTCCCGGTCGTGGCGCCCGCGCCGGCGGTGTCGGTGCGGATCGTGGTCTACAGCTGGGTGATGGTGGCCTGGAGCCTGCTCCTGCTGCCGGCGACGTCGTGGGTGTACCTCGCGGTGGCGCTGCTCGGCGGGGCGTACTTCGTGTTCCGGGCGCACCGGCTGCACCACCAGGTGAAGTCCGGCGGCGAGATCTCCCCGATGCCGCTGTTCCACCTGTCGAACATCTACCTGTGCGTGCTGTTCGCGGCGATCGCCGTCGACGCCGCGCTGGGGCTGCCGGTCCTGTTCTGACCGGTCACCCACGGCCCGGCGCGGGGGCGACGGCCGCGGGCGGGACCACCCGCTCGACCAGGTCCAGCAGCGCCGCATCCGCCCCGTGCCGGGCGACGATCTGCAGCCCGACCGGGCAGCCGTCGGGTCCTGTACCGGCGGGAACGCTCACCGCCGGGTGGCCGGACAGGTTGAACGCCCACGTCAGAGCCACGTTCATCCGGCCGCCGGGACCGTCGTGGCCGTGTGGGCCGGCGGGCGTGGTCGGGGTCAGCAGCAGGTCCGCCGCCGCGAACACCGTGGCGGGCACGGCCTCGCCGGGTGTCCGCGGCGCGGCTCGTCCCGCGCGCCGCGCCGCCCACGCCGGGGCCGGGTCGGGCAGCCGGACCGGCGTCGCGATCTCGGTGATCCCGGCACGGGCGAGCAGCTCCCGGGCGGCCGTCGCGGCAACCGCGACCACCACGGGGTCGGGCTCGGCGTCGAGACCGAGGTCGGCCGACCACACCGCCGTCGCCGGCGCCGCCACCGGCCGGGCCGGCCGGCGCGGGCGGGCGACGGCGTCGAGCCACGGCCGCAGCAGTGCCGGGTCCCGTACCAGCACACCGGGTACCGCGAGACCGCGCGGGTCGGCCGACGGGACGAGCCCCGCGGTCGGCTTGTAGCCGAGCACGCCGCACCAGGCCGCGGGGATGCGGACCGACCCGGCGCCGTCCGAGCCGGTGGCCATCCCGACGACTCCGGCGGCGACGGCGGCCGCGGATCCGGCGGAGGACCCACCGGGGGAGCGGTCGGCCCGCCACGGGTTGCGGGTGGGGCCCCGGTCGGTCCATCCCCACGTCTGGTGGCCGCCCGGACGCGGCACCGGGGTCGCCCCGATCGGGACGGCACCGGCGGCGAGCAGCGCGCGCACGGCCGGGGTGCGGTGCCCGTGCAGCCCTTTCACCGCGATCGGCAGGCCGGCGAGCGGACCCGGTACGGCGGGGCCGGGGACGGGCACGTCGTGGTCGTCGTGCCGCAGGAACGCCCGCAGCCAGGGCTCGGTGCGGTCGCGGCGGTCCCGTGCCACCGCGACCGCGCCCGGACCGGTGCTCACCGCAGCAGGTCCGGGGTCTCCCACTCCTCGCCCAGCACGTGGTGGTCCAGGAACGCCCACACCGTCCGGTACCAGACCTTCGCGTGGTTCGGCGCGAGCACCCAGTGGTTCTCGTCGGGGAAGTACAGGAACCGGTGCGGGTTCGCCGCCGGGTCGGCCTGCCGCGACACCAGGTCCCACCAGAGCCGCAAGCCCTCGCCGATCGGGACGCGGTGGTCGCGGTCGCCGTGGATCACGAGCATCGGGGTGACGATCGCGTCGGCGTGGTGGTGCGGGCTGTGGGCCTGCGCCATCTCCGGGGTCATCTCGGTGAGCCAGTAGTCGGCGTGGTCGGTCGTGGGGCCGAACTGGTCGAGCGCCCACAGGCTGGCGTGGGTGACGACCGCGGCGAACCGGTCGGTGTGCCCGGCGACCCAGTTGGCCATGTAACCGCCGAAGGACCCGCCCATCGCCGCGGTGCGGGTGCCGTCGATCTCCGGCCGGGCGACGGCGGCATCGGTGGCCGCCATCAGGTCGGTGAACGGCGTCCCGCCCCAGGCGCCCCAGCCCCGCTGGACGAAGTCCTGGCCGTAGCCGGTCGACAGCGCCGGGTCGGGCAGCAGCACGGCCCAGCCGCGGGCGGCCATCAGCCACGGGTTCCACCGCCACGACCAGGCGTTCCAGCTGGCCAGCGGGCCGCCGTGGATCCACAGCAGCAGCGGCACCGGATGCGCGGCGTCGGCGCCGTCGGGCAGGACCAGCCAGGCGCGGACCCGGGTGCCGTCGGCGGCGGTGGTCTCGAGCTCGGTGAGGGTGCCCGGCAGCGCGGGCGCCTGCGCCGGCGCGGGCAGCAGCTCCGGCTCGGCGTCGCGGCCGTCGGCGGGCACCCGGACCGGGGTCGGGGGAGCGTCGTAGGCGTGGCGCACGGCGTAGACCCACCGCCCGTCCGGCGACGGGCACGGGTCGGAGTAGGTGCCGTGGTCGCCGGTCAGGCGGGTGACGGTGTCGTCCTGCGGTGTCGGGCCCGGCACGACCCGGAACAGCGGGCCGCGACCGTCCTCGTCGGCGGTCACGACGAGCGCGGCCGAGTCGTGCGTCCAGCGCGCCGAGGTGGGCCAGCGGTCCCAGCCGGGCGCGACCGGGCGCGGCTCGCCGCCGTCGAGCGGGATCAGCACGAGGTCGATCCGCGGCGCGGTCTCCGGGGTGGACACCCGCTCGCGCAGCGCGACGACGGTGCGCCCGTCGGGGCTGATCCGGGGCGTGCCGTACTCGTGGCCGTCGTCGGTGGTGAGGTCGGTGCGCGCGCCGGTGACGGTGTCGACGACGACGAGCCCGGGGCGCCAGGTGCCGTGCCCGTGCGCCCGGTGCCAGCCGGTGACCACGCGCGCCCCGTCGGGGGAGACGGCGAAGGAGGTCTCGTCCAGTGCACGGCCGGGCGCGGGGGTGAGGTCCGTCCAGGGGTCGGCGTCGGTCCCGTCCGGTTCCCCGGAGCCGCCACGGGGGACATCGGCGCGGGGCGGGGCGAGCAGCAGCCGCTCCTCGTCCGGGCCGAGGTCGTGGTCCCAGTGCCGCACCGGGTAGCCGGTGTGCAGGATCGCGGTGACCTTGCCCTCGGTGCGGGCGGTGCGCCGCCGCTCGTCGTCGGCGGTGGTGACCGACCCGGGCAGGGTCGGTGCGGAGACGACCACCGTCCCCGCGTCGGCCGCGACGGCGACGTCCGAGATGCCACCGGGGCGCGACCCCGCCGGTTCGGCCTCGCCGCCGGCGGCCGGCAGCCGCCACAGCGAGGTCGGCGGCTCGGCCTCGCCCGCCGTGTCCGGGTCCGGCCGGGCCGACCGGAACAGCAGGTCACCGTCGGGGGTGAAGACCGGCCCGGACTCGCCGGCCGCGCCCCGGGTCAGCCGCCGCGCCGGGGCCTCGCCCGCGGGGTCGACCTCCCACAGCGCGGTCCGGTAGCGGGTGCCGTCGGCGTCGAGCTCGGAGACCCCGGTGACCAGCCGCGTGCCGTCGGGGGACAGGGCGAGCCCGCCGAGGCGGGGGAGCGCGACGTAGGCGTCGAGGTCGTGGAAGGGGGTGTCGGTCACGCCGTCGGTTCTACCGCACACCGCGCGGCGGACCGACCCCGTTCCGGACCCGTCAGGGGACGAGCAGCACCTTGCCGGTGGTGCGGCGGCCCTGCAGGTCGTCGTGTGCGGTGCGGGCGTCCGCCAGGTCGTAGCGGTGCCCGATCCGCACGTCGAGGCGGCCCGCGGCGACGTCGCCGTAGACGGCGGCGGCGCGGGTGCGCAGCTCGTCGGTGGTGGCGATGTAGTCGAACAGCTTCGGGCGGGTCAGGTACAGCGACCCGGCCGCGTTGAGCCGCTGCGGGTCGAACGGTTCGACCGGGCCGGACGCGGCGCCGTAGAGCACGAGCGTGCCGCGGGGGCGCACCGAGGCGAGGCTCGCGTCGAAGGTGCTGCGCCCGACCGAGTCGAACGCGGCGTGTACTCCCGCGCCGCCGGTGAGGTCGCGGACGGCCGCGGCGAGGTCGTCGACGGCGGTGTAGTCGATCACCTCGGCGGCGCCGGCGCCGCGGGCCAGCTCGGCCTTCTCCGGCGTCGACGTCGTCGCGATCACCCGGGCGCCCTTCGCGACGGCCAGCTGGGTGAGCAGCAGCCCGACGCCACCGGCGGCGGCGTGCAGCAGGATCGTCTCCCCGCCGTGCAGCGGGAAGCAGTCGTTGACCAGGAAGTGGGCGGTCATGCCCTGCAGCGCCGCACCGACCGCGACGTCGTCGGCGACGCCCTCGGGCACCGGGACGGCCTTCGCCCAGGGCACGGCGACCTGCTCGGCGTAGCTGCCCAGGGTGTTGGCCCAGGCGATGCGGTCCCCGACCGCGACACCGTCGACGTCCGCGCCCAGCGCGGTGACCCGGCCCGCACCCTCCAGTCCGGCGACGTACGGCGTCTCCATCGGGTAGATGCCCTCGCGCTGGTAGGTGTCGATGAAGTTCACCCCGGCCGCGGCGACCTCCACCAGCACCTCGCCCGGACCCGGGACCGGGGCGTCGGTGTCGACCACCTCCAGCACCTCGGACCCGCCGGGCTCGCTCACCCGTACCGCACGCATGTGTCCTCCTCGTCGCTCGCCGCTGCTGACGGGCCCGATCATGCCCTCACGCGTCGCGGCGGAGCATCCGGGACACGAGCACGACCGCGGCGGCGGCGAACCAGCCCGCCGCGAGCCCGGTGCTCGACACGAGCCCGGCGGTCGGCAGCGGGTCGCGCAGCACGTCGACCCCGGCGGCCCAGCCGTCGGTGAGCAGGAACGGGCGGATCGGCTCCAGGGCGGGGATCGCGCCGAGCACCCCGGACAGGATGATCCCGCCGAGCACCGAGGACAGCACCACCAGCGGGTGCTCGGTGAACGACGACACCGCCAGCGCCACCGCGCCGACCGCGGCGAGCTGACCCAGCGTCCACAGCGCGGCCAGGGCGATCCGGCCGGCCGCTGACGTCAGGTCCAGCACCGAGCCGGACATCGTCAGCAGCGCGCCGCCGTCGCCGACGACCGCGGGGGGCCCGATCAGCGCCCACCCCGCCACCAGCCCGACCACGCAGACCACCACGACCGCGACCGCGGCCACCACCAGCACCCCGAACGCCTTCATCGCGACCAGCCGAAGCCGCCCCACCGGAGCCAGCAGCAGCCCGCGCAGGGTGCCGTGCTGGGCCTCCCCGGCGATCGCGTCCGCCGCCGCGACGGTGACCACCAGCGGCAGCAGCAGCGCCATCAGCAGGGTCAGCGCCGCGACGGGCAGGGTCAGCCCGTTGCCGACGACCTCCGAGAGCAGGCCACGGCGCGGCCCGTCGGCCAGCACGAGCCCGACCGCGATCAGGACCGGCACCGCCCCGAGCAGCGCGACCATCACCCAGGTCCGGGGCCTGCGCAGCACCCAGCGCAGCTCGGCACCGAGCAGCCGACGCCACGACACCGGCCGGGGCGGGGCGCTCACGCGTCGCCCTCGGTGATCCGGGTGAACAGCTCCTCCAGGCCGGTGCGGCGCCGGGCCAGCCCGTGCACCGCCACTCCGGCCCCGACGAGGCCGGCGAACAGCCGCGGCCCGTCGGCGTCGGCGGCCAGGACGACGGCCGCGCCCTCGGCCCGGGCGTCGGCGCCCGCGGCCCCGAGCTCCCGCAGCGCCGCCGCCGGGTCGGTGGTCGCGATCTCCCAGTCGCCGTCGGCGGCGCCGAGCAGCCGGTCCAGCGGTCCCGTCGCGAGCAGCGCGCCCTGCTTGAGCACGGCCACGTGCGTGCACACCGCCTCGACCTCCGACAGCAGGTGCGACGACAGCAGCACCGTCGCCCCGCCCGCCCGCAGCTCGGCGACGATCGTCCGGATCTCCCGTGTCCCTGCCGGGTCGAGGCCGTTGGTGGGTTCGTCGAGCACGACGAGCCGTCGCGGGACGAGCAGCGCCGCGGCCAGCCCGAGGCGCTGCTTCATCCCGAGGGAGTAGCCGCGGAACCGGCGCCCGGCGGCCGCGGCCAGCCCGACCCGCTCCAGTGCCGCCCCCACCGCGGGCCGCACCTCGCCCGGCGCGAGCCGCGGCTCGGTCGCCGCGACCCGGCGCAGGTTCTCCCGCCCGGACAGGAACGGGTGGAACCCCGGCCCCTCGACCAGCGCGCCCACGTCGGGGAGCGTCGTGGCGAGCCCACCCGGTACCGGGAGCCCGAGCAGCTCGACGCTGCCCGAGGTCGGCGTGGTCAGCCCGAGCAGCATCCGGATCAGCGTCGTCTTGCCCGAGCCGTTGGGGCCGAGCATCCCGAACACCGACCCGGCCGGGACGTCGAGGTCCACGCCGTCGACGGCGGTGACCCGCCCGAACACCTTGCGCAGGTCCCGGACGCGGGCGGCCGGGTGCTGCTCGTCCGCGGCCCCGTCCGCCACGTGGCCGGCGGGGGCGGTGCGGGTGGTCGTCACCGGGCCAGGGCCTCGCCGAGGACGTCCGGGCCGACGGCACCGGCGGCGACGCGGCCGTCGCCGGCCAGGATCGCCGAGCCCGCGTTCGTGGTGATCTCGCGGCCGGCGCCCCACGGTCCGGACACCGGGGTGCCGAGCGCGGACAGGTCCGGGCCCTGCTGGTCGCCGGAGCGCTGCGGGACGCGGCCGACGACCACGGTGTCCCAGCCCTCGCCGACGACGGTCGGCGCGGCGGCCCGTGCGGGCGTGCCGCCGGGGCCCCCGGGGCCGGGCTGCTCCAGCGTCCCGGCGGTGCCGTCGCGGACGGTGGCGCCGGGCGGCGGGGTGAAGGTGAACAGGGCCGGGTCCTGCGGGCCGAACGTGACGTCGTCGAACCCGACCCGCAGCACCGGGTCGGTCCCGGCGCCGAGGACGGTCAGCTCCAGCGGGGTCCGGGTCTGCGCGTCGACGGCGGCGCGGACCTCGCGCAGCACGGTGCGCTCACCGGCCTCCGGCGCCAGGACCAGGGTGTAGGCGGGGCGGCCGGCGACCTCGGTGGTGCCGTCGACCCGCAGCACGCTGGTGGCGCTCAGCCGCGCGACGACGGCCCGGGCGACCGCGGCCGGGTCCTTCGCGGCGTCGGCGTCCGGGGCGTGTCCCCGGCTCGGGAACCGGGTCGCGGTGCGGTCGGTGGAGTCGTAGGCCCAGGTCGTGGCGCCGTCGCGGACGTAGGTGCGCTCGCCGTCGTCGCTCGGGACGGCGAGGCGGCCGTCGCCCGTCCCGTCGGACCAGACCCGCGCGGTGGAGGTGCCGTCGGTCAGCCCGTCGGAGGGCAGTCCCGGCACGGCGGGAAGCCCCAGCCGGTTGTCGACGGCGACGGTGCCGGCCAGCGCGACCGGCTCCGCGGCGACGACCGAGGCGACGAGCTGCTCCGGGGTGACGGGCGGCAGCTCGGGGGCGGCGGAGGCCCGCGTGGTGAGCAGGCCCGCCGACAGCGACACGGTGAGGGCGACGGCGAGGGCGGCTGCGAGGGCCACGGCGATCCCGCCGCGTCGCAACCGGGATGCGGAGGTCATGACCCCAGAGTGCCCGAGTATCACCCGATCGTGCAGCGGCCGGTCGGACCGACTCAGACCGACACGGCGGCGGGCTCGGGCGCGGCGGTGTCCGCGGGGTCGCCGGTCGGGGTGGCGCGGGGGTCGACGGGGGCCGGGCGGGTCGCGGTGCCGGCCCACACCCAGGCGGCCGCGGCGGCGGTCAACCCGGCGCCGAGCACGTGCAGCGAGACCAGCAGCTCCGGGACCCCGAGGGCGTACTGGACACCGCCGAGCGCGCCCTGGGCGAGGACGACCACGACGAGCACCCGGAACCGGCGCAGCAGCGCCGGTGGGGCGGACACCGCGTGCAGCAGGAACCCGAGCCCGACCAGGGTGCCGAGGTAGAGGAACAGCGTGTCGACGTGCAGCTGCGCGAGCGCCGGGATCGGCACGTCCAGGCGCGGGGTCTCCGGGTCCCCGCCGTGCGGACCGGCCGCGGTGACCAGTGTCCCCGCGACGAGCAGGACGGCCAGCACGGCGGTGGAGAACAGCACCAGACCGCGTCCGCCGGCGGGGACCGTGCGGGTCACCGGGCCGTCGGCCTCGCCTGCGGCGCCGACGAGCAGCACCGCGAACCAGACCAGCACCATCGAGGCCAGGAAGTGCAGCATCACCGTCCACCAGGCCAGCCCGAGCAGCACGGTGATCCCGCCGATGGCGGCCTGCGCGACGACGCCGAGCGGCATCGCCAGCGCCAGCCCGGTGAGGCGGCGCCGCCGCGGCCGGGTGGCCAGGGCGCCGAGCAGCGCGGCGCCCGCGGTGAGGACGACGAGGACGCCCAGCAGTCGATTGCCGAACTCGATCCACATGTGCAGCGGCGCGATCTCGGCGTGGTCGACCGGGATCATGCTGCCCGGCTCGCACTGCGGCCAGGTCGAGCAGCCGAGGCCGGAGCCGGTGACCCGGACGACCGAGCCGGTCACCCCGATCCCGATCTGGGCGATCAGGTTCGCGATCGCCAGCCGGCGCATCAGCACCGGGGGGGTGGAGGGCACGCGCGACAGCAGCACACTACGCATCGTAGAAGACGGGGCTCAGGTCCAGCGCACCAGCCGCGACGCCGCCACCCCGGCGACGACCGCCCAGCCGGTCAGCACCAGCAGCGGCCCGGCCGCGGGGAACTCGCCCGCGCCGAGGGCCGAGCGCAGCGCCTCGGCCAGCGCGCCCGAGGGCAGCCACGGCGCGAGCGCCGCCAGCGGCCCCGGCAGGTCCGCGACCGGCACGACGATCCCACCGGCCAGGAGCAGCGCGAACCACACCAGGTTGGCGACGGCGAGCACGATCTCCGCGCGCAGCGTCCCGCCCAGCAGGATGCCCAGCGCCCCGAACGCGGCCGCGCCCAGCAGCACCGCCAGCGCGGCGCCGTCGAGCCGGGCACCGGCCGGGGACCACCCCAGCAGCGCCGCCAGCACGCCGAGCAGCACCACCTGGATCACGACGACGGCGGCGACCGCGGCCAGCCGCCCGCACACCAGCAGCCAGCGGGGCAGCGCCGTCGCGGCCAGCCTGCGCAGCGCCCCGTAGCGGCGGTCGAAGCCGAGCGCGATGGCCTGGCTGGTGAACGCCGAGCTCATCACGGCCAGCGCCAGCATGGAGGCGAACAGCCACGCCACCCGCGGCTCCGGGGCGGGCACCGCCGGGACGAGCGTGAGCCCGGCGAGCAGCGCCGCCGGGATGAGCAGGGTCAGCAGCACCTGCTCGGCGTTGCGCAGCGCGAGCCGGGTCTCCAGGCCGCCCTGGGCCCGCAGCATGGTCAGCGCGTTGCCGCGGCCGGGGGCGGGGGTGAACAGGCCCTCGGGGAAGGGGGTCGTCACGAGCGCAGCTCCCGTCCGGTGAGGTCGAGGAAGACGTCCTCCAGGCTGCGGCGCACGACCTGGACGTCGTCGGCGAGCACGCCCTGGTCGGCACACCACGAGGTGATGGCGGCGAGCGCGCCCGGGTCGATCCGGCCGCGGACCCGGTAGCGGCCGGGGGAGGTCTCGCAGCTGGCGTAGCCGGCGGGCAGCCGGGCGTCGAGACCGGCGACGTCCATGCCGGGCCGGGCCCGGAACCGCAGCTCGGTCTGGTCGCCGGCGGTGAGCTGGGCGGGCGAGCCGTGCGCGACGACCCGGCCGTGGTCGATGATGACGACGTCGTCGGCGAGCTGCTCGGCCTCGTCCATCAGATGGGTGGTGAGCAGCACCCCGACGCCGTCGCGGCGCAGCGCCCGGACCAGGTCCCACACCAGGTGGCGGGCCTGCGGGTCCAGACCGGCGGTCGGCTCGTCGAGGAACACCAGCTCGGGGCGCCCGACGACGGCGCAGGCCAGCGCCAGGCGCTGCTGCTCCCCACCGGACAGCCGCTTGTACGGGGTGCCCGCCCGCGGGCGCAGGCCGAGCACGTCGATGAGCATGTCGACGTCGAGCGGGTGCGCGGCGCAGTCGGCGACCAGGTGCAGCATCTCCCCGGTCCGCACGGCCGGGTAGGCGCCGCCGCCCTGCGGCATGACGCCCACCCGGGGGCGGACGGCCTCGTCGGCCGGGTCGTGACCGAGGACCCGCACCCGTCCGGCCGAGGGCGCCCGGAACCCGGTGCACACCTCGACGGTCGAGGACTTGCCGGCGCCGTTCGGGCCGAGCAGGGCGAGCACCTCGCCGCGGGCGAGGTCGAGGTCGATGCCGTCGACGGCGGTCGTGGGTCCGTAGCGCACGACGAGGTCGCGGATCTCCAGGGCGGCGCTCACCGGGCGGGCTCCGGGTCCGACGGCGCGCGGGTCCCGGCGGTGGCGTCGCCCGGGGTGCCGGTGCCGTCGGTGCCGTCGTCCGGGCGGGCCGGGTCACCGGCGTCACCGGGGGAGCGGATCAGCCGGGCGACCACGTACAGCGCGAGGGTGTACATGGCGGCGCCCGCGGTGATGGCCAGCGGCAGCTGGAACCCACGGAAGAAGAAGTCGGCGCCGGTGGGCGGCACGGCCAGCGCGAGCACGACCGACAGCAGCAGCAGGCCGCGGCGGTAGAACGGCATCGCCCGGGTCACGACCAGCGGCAGCAGCGCCCAGAACAGGTACCAGGGGTGCACGACCGGGCCGAGCAGCACGACGGCGCCGAGCCCGAGGCCGGTGCCGGTGACCGGGTCGACCGTCCCGCGCAGGCAGCCGAGCAACAGCACGACCACGATCACCGCGATCGGCAGCACGAACAGGCTGCGCATCAGGCCCATCGTGGTCTCGGTGTGGTCGCCGAGCCCGGCGAGCCGGCCGACCTGCCCGGCGAGCAGCCCCAGGTTGGTGCTGATCGACATGGGCGAGATGAGCACGCTGGGCGCGGACAGCCCGCGCACCCAGTTGAACCCCAGCCCGGTGGCCAGGCTGAAGAAGGTGAGCACGGCCGCGGCGATCGCGGACAGCCAGGCCGTCATCACGGCCCAGTCGAGGAGCCTGCCGCCGCGCCTGCGGACCAGGTACACGCCGACGAAGCCGAGCGCGAGCAGCGCCGGGAGCTTCACCGAGGCCGCGGCGACGATCAGCGCGGCACCGCCGGTGATCCGCCACCACGGCCGGACGGTGTCGTCGCGCCCGAGCATCACCCAGAGCCCGAGCAGCAGCAGCGGCAGCATGATCGACTCGTTGTGGATCCCGCTGACCATGTGGAACAGCACCAGCGGGTTCGCCGCGCCGAGCCACAGGACCAGGCCGGCGTCGAGGTCGAACCGGGAGGCCAGCCGGGGCAGCACCCACACCATCAGGGCGACGCCGAGCAGCGCGAGCAGCCGGTGCTCGAGGATGCCGAGCACCACGTTCTCCCCGGACAGCGCGGTGATCCCGCGGCCGAGGCCGAGGAACAGCGGGCCGTAGGGCGCCGGGGTGTCGCGCCAGACCGTGGGGATCCCGCGGACCAGCGGGTCGTCGATGCCGAGCGCCTGCGCCGGGCCGATCGAGTACGGGTCGATCCCGCGGGCGAGCGTCGCGCTCTGGGCGAGGTAGCTGTAGATGTCCTTGGAGAACATCGGCGGCGCCAGCGCCAGCGGCACCCCCCACAGGATCGCGGTGCGGCCGAGCTCGCGGCGCTCGGGCGCGGGGTGGTGCGCTCCGCGGGTGGTGAGCATCCGGGCGATCCACAGCCAGGCCGTGACGACCATGAGCAGGCCCGCGTAGGTGACGGCGATCGCGAGGGTGACGTTGCGCGAGGGCAGCCCGATCACGCGCAGCCCGTTGAGCGGGTTCGGCACCGGGAACGCCCCGGAGCCCAGCGCGCTGATCCCCATCAGCAGGGCGCCGGTCAAGCCGAGGATCCGCGCGATCCGGGCCTGCTCACGCAGGCCGCGCCGGGCCCGGTGGCCGGTCGACGGCGGTGTGGCGGGGGGATCGGACGGCGCCGCACGCGTCGGGGGGTCGTCGCGCCCGGGCGGGGCGACCTCGGGCGTCACCATGGGAGAAGAGGTTAGTGGTGCGGTGACGGGGGGGCCGGTACCGGCCCTCACCTGCGGGTGGAGTGAGCCCGGTCACCACGGCGGGGGGTCTGTTTTGCCGTGCCGGGACATATACGCAACACTGGTGTTGTGAAAACGGACCGGACAGCGCCGCGGCGCCTCGACGACCCTGCCTGCGGGCACGGCGTCGGCGGCGACGCCGTGGTGCCCGCCGGGTCCGGGACGGGTACCCGCGCACTCGTGGCGCGGGTGCTCATGGAGCAGGGTCCGGTCACGGCCGCCGTCGTGGCGGCCGAGCTGGAGCTCACCGAGGCCGCCGTGCGCCGGCACCTCGACGCGTTGATCGCCGACGGCGAGGCGGAGGTCCGGGCCCCGGCCCGGTCCGCCCGTCCGCGCGGCCGGGGCCGTCCGGCCCGGGAGTACCTGCTCACCGACACGGGCCGGGTCCGGTTCGGGCACGGGTACGACGACCTGGCCACCCAGGCACTGCGCTTCCTCGCCGAGACGGCGGGGGAGGAGGCGGTCGACGCCTTCGCCCGGCACCGGGTGCGCGAGCTGCTCGGGTCCGACCTCGATGCGGTGACCGCCCCGGCGGAGCCCGCAGAACGCGTCGAAGCGCTGGCCCGGGTGCTCAGCGCCCGCGGCTACGCTGCGCAGGCCCGCCACGGCGGCTTCGGGGTGCAGCTGTGCCAGCACCACTGCCCGGTGGCCCACGTGGCCACCGAGTTCCCGGAGCTCTGCGAGGCCGAGACGCGTGCCTTCGCCGAGCTCCTGGGTACGCACGTGCAGCGGCTGGCCACCATCGCCCGCGGCGACGCCGCGTGCACCACACACGTCCCGCTCGAGGATCCCGAACTCCTCGCGCGGGCGAGAGGTAAGAAGCAAGGCCGTTCCGTCACCGTGAGTGGGAGACCCACTGCGCAGGTGCGGCAGGTGCAAGAAGAAGGGGGCTCCGCCGACGGCGGGACCCTCTCCCACCACGGTCCCCGAAAGGGAGGCAGTCCTTATGACGACCACTCCTGATGTGCGCACCGAGCTCACGCAGGAGGAGACGATCGCGGCGCTCGGCCGGTACGACTTCGGCTGGGCCGACTCCGACGAGGCGGGCTCCATCGCGAAGCGTGGCCTGTCCTCCGAGGTCGTCGCCGACATCTCCCGCCTGAAGAGCGAGCCCGAGTGGATGCTGGAGTTCCGGCAGAAGGCGCTCGACATCTTCGGCAAGAAGCCGATGCCGCGCTGGGGCTCCGACCTGTCCGGGATCGACTTCGACAACATCAAGTACTTCGTGCGCTCCTCGGAGAAGCAGGCCGCCACCTGGGACGACCTGCCCGAGGACATCAAGAACACCTACGACAAGCTGGGGATCCCGGAGGCCGAGAAGGCCCGCCTGGTCTCCGGTGTCGCGGCGCAGTACGAGTCCGAGGTCGTCTACCACTCGATCCGCGAGGACCTCGAGCAGCAGGGCGTCATCTTCCTGGACACCGACACCGCGCTGAAGGAGCACCCGGAGCTGTTCCGGGAGTACTTCGGCTCGGTCATCCCGTCCGGTGACAACAAGTTCTCCGCCCTGAACTCCGCGGTCTGGTCCGGTGGCTCGTTCATCTACGTGCCGCCGGGCGTGCACGTGGACATCCCGCTGCAGGCCTACTTCCGGATCAACACCGAGAACATGGGCCAGTTCGAGCGGACGCTGATCATCGTCGACGAGGGTGCCTACGTGCACTACGTCGAGGGCTGCACCGCGCCGATCTACAAGACCGACTCCCTGCACTCGGCCGTCGTCGAGATCGTGGTCAAGAAGGGCGGCCGCTGCCGCTACACCACGATCCAGAACTGGTCGAACAACGTCTACAACCTGGTCACCAAGCGCGCCAAGGCCGAGGAGGGCGCGACCATGGAGTGGGTCGACGGCAACCTCGGCTCCAAGGTGACCATGAAGTACCCGGCCGTGTGGCTGATGGGCGAGCACGCCAAGGGCGAGGTCCTCTCGATCGCGTTCGCGGGCGAGGGCCAGCACCAGGACGCCGGCGCCAAGATGGTCCACCTCGCGCCCAACACCTCCTCGACGATCGTGTCGAAGTCGGTGGCGCGCGGCGGCGGGCGCACGTCCTACCGCGGCCTGATCCAGGTCAACCCGCGGGCGCGCAACTCCCGCTCGACGGTGAAGTGCGACGCGCTGCTGGTCGACACGATCTCGCGCTCGGACACCTACCCCTACGTCGACATCCGCAACGACGACGTGTCGATGGGGCACGAGGCCACCGTCTCCAAGGTCTCCGACGACCAGCTCTTCTACCTGATGAGCCGCGGTCTGACCGAGGACGAGGCCATGGCCATGGTCGTGCGCGGGTTCGTCGAGCCCATCGCGCGCGAGCTGCCGATGGAGTACGCGCTGGAGCTGAACCGGCTGATCGAGCTGCAGATGGAGGGTTCCGTCGGATGACGACGAGTGACGTTGCCGGCCTCGCGCCCGAGCTGAAGGGCGCCAAGGAGGGGCAGGGCGAGGTCCCGATCGCCTCGGCCGGCGAGCGCTTCCAGTCCTTCGACGTGGAGGCGTTCGAGGTCCCCGGTGGCCGCGAGGAGAACTGGCGGTTCACCCCGCTGCGCCGGCTCAAGGGCCTGCACGACGGCAGTGCCGCGTTCGAGGGCACCGCGCCGGTCTCGGTCACCGAGGCCGCCGGGGTGACCGTCGAGAAGGTCGGCCGCGACGACGCCCGGATCGGCGAGGGCGGTGTCCCGTTCGACCGGGTCGCCGCCGCGGCCTGGTCCGGGTTCGGCGAGGCCACCCTGGTCACCCTGGACGGGGAGAAGCTCGATCCGGTGACCGTCACCGTGGACGGCCCCGGCGAGGGCGTCACGGCGGCCGGCCACCTGCACATCCGCACCACCCCGCACACACAGGCGACGGTCGTCGTCGTGCACCGGGGGTCGGGCGTGCTGGCCGACAACACCGAGGTCGTCCTGGGCGACGGCTCGCAGCTCACGCTGGTCGTGACCGAGGAGTGGGCCGACGACGCCGTGCACGTGGGCGCCGAGCACTACTCGATCGGGCGCGACGCCACCCTGCGGGCCACCACGGTCCAGCTGGGCGGCGACCTGGTCCGGGTCTCCTCGACCGTGCGCTACGCCGGCCCCGGCGGCGACGCCGAGCTCATCGGGCTCGGCTTCACCGACGCCGGCCAGCACCTCGAGCAGCGGCTGCTGGTGGACCACGCGGTGCCGAACTGCAAGTCCAACGTGCTCTACAAGAACGCGCTGCAGAGCCTGACGAAGGACTCCTCGCACGTGGTGTGGATCGGCGACGTGCTGATCCGGGCCGCCGCCGAGAACACCGAGACCTTCGAGTTCAACCGGAACCTGGTGCTCACCGAGCACTGCCGCGCCGACTCCGTGCCCAACCTGGAGATCGAGACCGGCGAGATCGTGAGCGCGGGCCACGCCAGCGCCACCGGCCGGTTCGACGACGAGCAGCTGTTCTACCTGCGCAGCCGCGGCATCCCCGAGGACCAGGCGCGTCGCCTCGTCGTCCGCGGGTTCTTCGGCGAGGTCCTGAACAAGATCACGCTGCCGGAGCTCAAGGAGCGCCTCGAGGCGGCCGTCGAGGCCGAGCTCGCGCTCACCGGCGTCTGAGCGCAGCTCGGCACCGATTCCGCACACTTCCCGAATACGGAGCGACCACCACCGATGTCCACTCTGGAGATCAAGGACCTGCACGCCTCGGTCGAGACCGAGGACGGCCCCAAGGAGATCCTGCGCGGTGTGAACCTCACCGTCCGCGCGGGCGAGACGCACGCGATCATGGGGCCGAACGGCTCCGGCAAGTCCACGCTGGCCTACGCCATCGCCGGGCACCCGAAGTACACCGTCACCGGTGGCGAGGTGCTGCTGGACGGCGAGAACGTCCTGGAGATGTCGGTCGACGAGCGGGCGCGGGCCGGGCTGTTCCTGGCCATGCAGTACCCGGTCGAGGTCCCGGGCGTGTCGATGGCGAACTTCCTGCGCTCGGCGGCCACGGCCACCCGCGGCGAGGCGCCGAAGCTGCGGACCTGGGTCAAGGAGGTCAAGGAGGCCATGGCCGGCCTCGACATCTCCCCGGAGTTCGCCGACCGCTCGGTCAACGAGGGCTTCTCCGGCGGTGAGAAGAAGCGCCACGAGGTGCTCCAGCTCGAGCTGCTGAACCCGAAGTTCGCCGTGCTCGACGAGACCGACTCCGGCCTCGACGTCGACGCCCTGCGCGTCGTGTCCGAGGGCGTGAACCGGTACCGGTCGGGCGGCGAGACCGGCGTCCTGCTGATCACGCACTACACGCGGATCCTGAACCACATCAAGCCGGACCGCGTGCACGTGTTCTCCGGCGGCCGCGTCGTCGAGTCCGGCGGCCCCGAGCTGGCCGACGAGCTGGAGAAGAACGGCTACGTCCGGTTCACCCAGGCCGACAAGGCGGCGGCGGGCCAGAAGGCACTGGCCTGACCATGACCCTCACCCACGGAACCGGGACCACGGCCGGCCACAGCGCCGATGCTCGTTCCGCCGGCGCTGCTCTCGGTGCCGACGCCGTGGCCCGGATCCGGGCGGACTTCCCGATCCTCGCGCGCACCGTGCGCGAGGAGAAGCCGCTGGTCTACCTCGACTCCGGTGCGACCTCCCAGCGGCCGCGCCAGGTGCTCGACGCCGAGCGCACGTTCCTGGAGCGGCACAACGCGGCCGTCCACCGGGGCGCGCACCAGCTCGCCGAGGAGGCCACCGACGCCTACGAGTCCGCCCGGGCACGCATCGCGGCGTTCGTCGGTGCGAACGACGACGAGGTCGTGTTCGTCAAGAACGCGACCGAGGGCATCAACCTGGTCGCCTACGGCCTGGGCAACGCCTCGGTCCGGACCGGGCTCGACGCCGCCTCCGAACGGTTCGCGCTCGGCCCCGGTGACGAGGTCGTCGTCACCGAGCTGGAGCACCACGCGAACCTCATCCCGTGGCAGGAGCTGTGCCGGCGGACCGGCGCGACCCTGCGCTGGTACTCCGTCACCGACGACGGCCGGATCGACCTCGACTCGCTCGAGCTCACCGACCGGACGCGGGTCGTGGCCTTCACCCACCAGTCGAACGTCACCGGCGCCGTCGCGCCGGTCGCGCAGCTGGTGGAGCGGGCCGCCGCGGTCGGCGCGCTGACCGTGCTCGACGCCTGCCAGTCGGTGCCGCACATGCCGGTCGACCTGCACCGGCTCGAGGTGGACTTCGCGGTCTTCTCCGGGCACAAGATGCTCGGGCCCTCCGGGGTCGGCGTCCTCTACGGCCGCCGGGAACTCCTCGAGGCGCTCCCGCCGTTCCTCACCGGTGGCTCGATGATCGAGACGGTCCGGATGGAGGGCGCGACCTGGGCGCCGCCGCCGCAGAAGTTCGAGGCCGGGGTGCCGATGACGTCGCAGGCCGTCGGCCTCGGCGCCGCGGTCGACTACCTCGGGGCGATCGGGATGGACACCGTCGCCGCGCACGAGGCGTCGCTGACCGCGGCCGCGCTCGAGCAGTTGTCCGCGATCGACGGGCTGCGCATCGTCGGGCCGCCCGGGGCGGAGCTGCGTGGGGGAGCGGTGTCGTTCGTCGTGGACGGCATCCACGCCCACGACCTGTCCCAGGTGCTCGACGACGCCGGTGTCGCCATCCGCGTGGGTCACCACTGCGCGTGGCCGCTGCACCGGCGCTTCGGCATCGTGGCCAGCGCCCGGGCGTCGTTCGCGGTGTACAACACCCTGGACGAGGTCACCGCGCTGGCCGACGGGGTGCGCGCCGCCCAGACGTTCTTCGGGACGGTGTGACGTGCAGCTGCAGCAGATGTACCAGGAGATCATCCTGGACCACTACCGCGACCCGCACGGCGCCGGTCTGCGCGAGCCCTACGACGCCGAGACCCACCACGTGAACCCCACCTGCGGGGACGAGGTCACGCTGCGGGTCAAGGTCGACGGGGACGTGGTCACCGACGTGTCCTACGAGACGCTGGGCTGCTCGATCAGCCAGGCGTCGGTGTCGGTACTGCACGACCTCGTCGCCGGGAAGCCGGTCGGCGAGGCGTGGAAGATCATGGCGTCGTTCCAGGAGATGGCCCAGGGACGCGGCAGGGTCGAGCCCGACGAGGACGTCATCGGCGACGGCGTGGCCTTCGCCGGCGTCGCCAAGTACCCGGCACGGGTCAAATGTGCTCTCCTGGGCTGGATGGCATTCAAGGACGCGGTGAGCCGCACCGACGCCCGCATCGAGAACTCCGAGGGGAGTCCGGCATGAGCGAGACCACCGAACAGAGCACCTCCGAGGACGTGGTGCGCGGCGCGGCGGGCATGCCCGAGCCGCCCGCCCGGGCCGACGCCGGTGACGGCGCGACCCTCGAGGCCCTGGAGGAGGCGATGAAGGACGTCGTCGACCCCGAGCTGGGCATCAACGTCGTCGACCTCGGCCTCGTCTACGGCATCGACCGGGACGGCGGGACCGCCGTCATCGACATGACGCTGACCTCGGCGGCCTGCCCGCTGACCGACGTGATCGAGGAGCAGACCCGCTCCGCGCTCACCGCCGGACCCGACGGCGGCCTCGTCGACGACGTCCGGATCAACTGGGTCTGGATGCCGCCGTGGGGGCCCGAGAAGATCACCGAGGACGGCCGCGAGCAGCTGCGGGCCCTCGGCTTCCGGGTCTGACGACCCCGCACCGACCCCGACGGGCCGGATCCCCACCAGGGGGTCCGGCCCGTCGTCGTCTCACGGGAAGTAGACCTCCCGCAGCCGGTCCTCCAGCCCCGCGACGGCGCCGGTGTCGACACCGAGGTGCTCCTCCAGCGCGTCCCGGACCCGCGCGGGGGAGGTGAGCTCGTGCCGCGCCACGTCGCCGTCGGCGGTGCGCACGGTGAGCCGGGTCCCGTCGAGGGTGGTCCGGTGCTCCGGGGTGGTGCGCGCGGCGACGAGCCCGGTCCGGAAGTGCGACGCCGGGTGGTGGGTCAGATACCAGGAGCCCATCGCGAAATCGACGTCCGGGGCGGGGACCAGGTCGAAGACGTACTGGTCGGCCCAGTCACCGCTGCCGCGCCGCTGCAGGACCCAGGCGCCGTGGTCGTCGCGGGCGTAGCGGTAGGTCGCCTGCGGGGTCGGCTGCTCCAGCCCGGCGACGAGCCGCAGCGCGATGGTCGGCACCGTCGAGCCGAACCCGGCGTCGACGGTGAAGCGGCCCTCCGTGGTGTCGACGAGGGTGAGCCGGTGGGTGCGCGACGTCGGCGGGTCCGCCGGGGCCAGCCCGAGGCGGACCCGGCCGACGAGCGGGGTGACCTGGTACCCCACCGCGGCCAGCACGTCGTGCAGCAGGCGGTTGTGCTCGAAGCACCAGCCGCCGCGCCGGCCGTGCACCAGCTTCGCCGCGACGCCGTCGGAGGTGGTCGGCGGCTCGACGCCGGTGAACGGGTCGAGGTTCTCGAACGGGATGGTCGCGTTGTGCGCGGTCACGACCCGGTCGAGCAGCGCCCGGTCCGGTGTCGCCCGGTCGACCCCGAGGAGGTCGAGGTACGCGGCGGCCGAGGTGGTCACCGTGCTCGTCATGGTGCCCGAGGCTGTCACCTCGACCCGGGTTCAGGTCAAGGATCAGCGTTCGCGGGCGCCGCGCAGCGCCCACGCCCGCAGGTGGGAGTAGCCGCGGGTGTGCAGTGTCGCGATCCGCCGCAGGTCGAAGCGCGGGTCGTCGCGCAGCGACTCGAACATCTCCTTGTCGACCAGCACCGTGTCCGGGCGGGCCTCGGAGGTGAGCCGGGCCGCGACGTTGACGACCTCGCCGTAGACGTCGCCGTAGCGGGCCAGCACCATGCCGTGGGCGAGGCCGATCCGCAGCTGCGGCAGCGCCGGCTCGGTCCGGACCCGGTCGCGCAGGCCGAGCGCGATGGCCGCGGCGTCGGCGGGGTGCTCGGTGACGTAGAGGACCTCGTCGCCGACGGTCTTGATCACCCGGCCCCGGCCGTTCGCGATGACCTCGGTCGTCACCGAGCCGAACCGCTCGATCATCTCGCCGAGCTCGTCCATCGAACGTCGGCGGGTGGTGCGGGTGAAGCCGACCATGTCGGCGAACCCGACCGACAGCGGCCAGGTGTCGGCCGCGATGTGCGCGGCGTCCAACCGCTGCGCCCCCGCGACCCAGCGCGACGCCGTCGCCGCGAGGTGGCGCCGCCACACGTAGGACTGCAGCGACTCCAGCTCGGGCAGCACGTCGGCGGCGAGCCGGGCCGCGTCGCGCGGGGTCAGCTCGCCGATGTGGGCGGCGGCGACCTGGGCGAGCATGCCGATCTGCCACTCGGCGAGCCGCGACAGCGACTGCGCGACCGCGCGGGCGACCGCCTCGCGGGCGTTCTTGTCGGGCAGCCAGTCCCGGGTCAGGCGGGCGACGGTGCTGGCCGCCTCCAGGTCGGCGCGGGTGTAGACCCGGTCCTCCGGATCGGAGTCCGCGAACCCCAGCGCCCGCCAGAGCCGCCCCGACTCCTCCGGGTCGAGCCCCGCGGCCTCCACCAGCTCGTCGCGGGTGAACTCACGGGGCGCGCCCAGGATGAACTCGTCCAGCGCCCCGTCGTCTATCTCGCTCCAGTCGATCGAGGCGGGATCGGGCATCGGACGGGGCCGTCCGGGTTCGGACGTCACGCGATCACGTGGTGTGCACGACGAGCACGTCCACGCCGGCACGGCGGGTCGCGTCGGCGGGCACCGAGCCGAGCAGCCGCCCGGAGAAGGTGTTCAGACCGCGGTTGCCGATCACGAGCAGGTCGGCGCTGTGCTCCTTGACCGCCTTGCGCAGGACGTCGACCGGCGCGCCGTCCTCGGCGAAGGTCGAGACGTCCTTCGCGCCGGCGGCGGCGGCCCGGTCGGAGGCCTCGCGCAGCGCCTCCTCGGCGGGGGTCCAGCCGGTGACGAGGAAGGCCTCGTCCTTCAGCGCGTCCTCCGCGGCCGAGGTGTCCTCGCGGCTGGCCGGGGTGTAGGCGGAGACGATGACCAGCTTCGCGCCGCTGTCCGCGGCCACCCCGGCCGCGCGCTCGACGGCCGCGAACGACGTCGACGAGCCGTCGGTGCCGACGACGATGGTCTTGTATGCGGACACAGGTGCCTCCCGGGGAACGGTCGCGCGTCGCCGGTCCGGCGGCCGGCGTCACCGCGTGCGACGACGTTACTACGTGGTATCCGATCAACTTGTCCCGAGTCCCTCCCGTCATCGCCCTTTCGAGTGAAATGCGGCGGCCGATCGCAGCATGTGCGCTCGTACGGGTGGCGGAGCGGCCCGGAACACACCGGCCATCCCGGCGAGGGTGCCGGTCAGGTCGTCGCGGCCGGTGAGGAACGCGCGGCCGCTGCGGCCGGCGAAGAACGCGTCGAAGAAGTCCGGCACCAGCCGCGGCGGCATCTCCAGCACGGTGCGCAGCCCGTGGCGGCGCAGGCGGTGCACCGCGCGGGCCGAGCGGGGCCAGAGCAGCCGGCGGGCCGCCGTCGTCGCGGCGGCGGGGTCGTGCGGCAGGTGCCGGGCCAGCTCGGCGGCCAGCCGCGGGGCCAGCCCGAGCGCGGGGGCGACGCTGAACCCGGTCGCGGGGTGCACCAGCGGCGTCGCCGCCCCGAACCCGACGGGGTGCCGTGGGCCGCGCGGGGTGTCGACCGGGAAGCGGACGCGCTCGACGGGGGCGGCGTCGGGCACGGCGACGCCCGCCCCGGCGAGCCGGGCCGCGAGCCGGTCGCGCAGCTCGGGCAGCCCCAGCCCCGGCCGTCGCGCCAGGGAGGTCTCCTCCAGCAGGACGGTGCCGTCGCCATAGGGGACGGCGTAGAGGAACGTCGGCCACTCCGTCCACCCCGGGCGGTGCGGGCCGGGGGAGCGCCAGTCCATGAAGACGGCCTCGCCGGGCCCCACCACCGGCGCGGCCACCCGCTCGTCGACGACGACGCCCCACGCGGTCTGCTCGGTCCCGCCCGCCGGGCCGGGGCGCAGCCGCGACGGGGCCCCGGTGGCGTCGACGACCAGGGCCGCGTCGACGACCCGCGCCGCGTCGTCCCGCGGGGCCCCGCCGTCACCGGGGCCGCCGCTCCCGCCCCGGCCGCCCGGAGGGTGCAGCCGCACCCGGTACCGGTGGCCGTCGGGCCGGACGTCGTCGGCGGCGGCGCGCCCGGGCAGCACCGTGACCCCGGCGAGCCGCGCGTCGAGGTGGGCGCGCAGCCCGGCGGTGTCGAGCACCGCGTACGGGCCCAGCGCGCGGGTGCCACCACCGGGCAGCACGGCCACCGCCTCCGGCCGGGTCGCGATCATCGCCGCAGGCAGGTGCGGGGGCAGCTCCTCGGGCCACGCGCAGTAGGTCGCCGTCCACGCCCGCTCCGGGGCGGGGTCGGCGAGCGTGGTGCGCAGCCCGGTCTCCGCGCACGCCGCCGCGAGCGCCCGCCCGGCCGGACCACCGCCGAGGACCAGCACGTCGGCCACCGTCGTGCCGGGGGCACCCGACCGGCTCGACGACGCCGTCCCGCTCCTCGTCCCCGTCATCGCGGGCCCGGCCGGTGCCGGCCGGCGGACAGGCTGCCGCCGTCGATCCGCAGGGTGGCCCCGGTGACCCAGGACGCGGCGTCGGAGACGAGGAACGCCACCGCCTCGGCGACGTCCGCGGGCTCGCCGAGGCGCCCCAGCGGATAGCCCGCGACGACGGACGCCTCGTCGTGGGCGTAGAGCGCCTCGGCGAACCTCGTCCGCACCACGGCGGGGGCGACGGCGTTGACCCGGACGCCGGGGCCGAGCTGGCCGGCCAGCTCCTCGGTCAGGGTGAGCAGTGCCGCCTTCGACGCCCCGTAGGCCCCGATGACGCCGGTGGGCCGCAGCGCCGCGACCGAGGCGACGTTGACGACGGCGCCGCCGTGCGCACCCATCCACACCCGGTGCGCCTGCTGGACGAACCCGAGGGCGGCGACCACGTTGACGTCGAGGATCCTGCGGACGGCGTCGAGGTCGGCCTCGACCAGCGGCCCGTGCTGGGGGTTGATCCCGGCGTTGTTGACCAGCACGTCCAGCGAGCCGAACGCGGTCACCGTCGCCTCCGCCGCGGCGGCCCGGTGCGCCGCGTCCCCGACGTTGCCGGCGACGGCGAGCACCCGGCCGGGGCCGACCCCCGTGCCTGCCGCGAGCTCCGCCGCCGCCGCGTCGAGCTCCGGGGCGCGCCGGCCGGTGATCGTCACCGACGCGCCGCGCGCCAGCAGCGCGGCGGCGACGCCGTACCCGATGCCCCGCGAGGCGCCGGTGACCAGTGCCGCCCGACCGGCCAGGGAGGTGAGATCGGTCATGGGGCCCGACCCTACGTGGGGATTCCGGTGGACCCGGCCGGTAGTGTGGACGCGTGATCCTGATCGAGTAGACCGGCGTACCCGGGCACCGCCGTGCCCGCATCCCGGTCCTCTCAGCGTCACTCCCCGTCCTCCGTCTGGAGCTCTTCCACGTGATCACCACGACCGACCTCGAACTGCGCGCCGGGTCCCGCATCCTGCTCTCCGGTGCCACCCTGCGGGTGCAGCCCGGCGACCGGATCGGTCTGGTCGGGCGCAACGGCGCCGGCAAGACCACCTCGATGCGGGTGCTGGCCGGCGAGGGCGAGCCGTACTCCGGGCAGCGGAGCGCGAACTCCCCGGTCGGCTACCTGCCGCAGGACCCGCGCGAGGGCGACCTGTCGGTCACGGCGAAGGACCGGGTGCTCTCGGCGCGCGGCCTGGACGTGCTGCTGGCGAAGATGGAGAAGGCGCAGACGGCGATGGCCGAGCTGGCCGACCCGGCCGCGAACGACAAGGCGGTCCGCGAGTACGGACGGCTCGAGGAACGGTTCTCCGCCCTCGGCGGCTACGCCGCGGAGTCCGAGGCCGCGCGGATCTGCACGCACCTGGGGCTGCCCGAGCGGGTGCTGGCCCAGCCGATGCGCACGCTCTCGGGCGGTCAGCGCCGGCGCGTGGAGCTGGCCCGGATCCTGTTCGCCGCCTCCGACGGCGGGTCGCAGTCGGCGACCACGCTGCTGCTCGACGAGCCCACCAACCACCTCGACGCCGACTCGATCACCTGGCTGCGCGGGTTCCTGCAGCAGCACGAGGGCGGTCTGGTCGTCATCAGTCACGACACCGACCTGCTGGCCGCGGTCGTGAACAAGGTCTGGTTCCTCGACGCGACCCGCGGCGAGGCGGACCAGTACAACATGGACTGGAAGCGGTACCTGGAGGCGCGCTCCACCGACGAGAAGCGTCGTCGCCGCGAGCGGGCCAACGCCGAGAAGAAGGCGTCCGCGCTGCACGTCCAGGCCGCCAAGATGGGCGCGAAGGCCACCAAGGCCGTCGCCGCCAAGAACATGGCCCGCCGGGCCGACGCCCTGCTCGCCGGACTCGACGACGAGCGTCAGGCCGACCGCGTCGCGCACATCCGGTTCCCGACCCCGGCGCCCTGCGGGCGCACCCCGCTCACCGCGGAGAACCTGTCCAAGGCCTACGGGTCGCTGGAGGTGTTCACCGGGGTGGACCTCGCGGTGGACCGCGGGTCGAAGGTCGTGGTGCTGGGCTTCAACGGCGCCGGCAAGACGACGCTGCTGCGGATCCTGGCCGGCACCGAGGAGTCCGACTCCGGCGGGGTCGTGCCCGGCCACGGGCTGCGACGGGGCTACTTCGCCCAGGAGCACGACACGCTCGACATGGACGCCTCGGTCTGGGACAACATCCGCCACGCCAGCCCGGACGCCGCCGAGCAGCAGCTGCGGACCCTGCTCGGGTCGTTCATGTTCTCGGGGGAGCAGCTCCAGCAGCCCGCCGGGACGCTGTCCGGCGGTGAGCGGACCCGGCTCGCCCTGGCCGGTCTGGTGTCCTCGGCGGCGAACGTGCTGCTGCTCGACGAGCCGACGAACAACCTGGACCCGGCCAGCCGCGAGCAGGTGCTCGACGCGCTGCGCCGCTTCGAGGGTGCCGTCGTGCTCGTCACCCACGACCCGGGTGCGGTCGAGGCGCTGGAGCCGGACCGGGTGATCGTCCTGCCCGACGGCACCGAGGACCACTGGTCGGCCGACTACCTGGAACTCGTCCAGCTCGCGTGACCGGTCACCGCACGCAGCGGTGATCACCCGACCGGACCACCACGATCGTCGAACGTGTCCGGGCCGTACCGCGTGCGGCTCCCGGAATCGTGCACGGTCCGTTCCGACGGGGTAATCCACTGCGCTGCCCGACGGATGACGATTCCGAAAGGTACCCGCGGTGCTGCGCCGTTCGGGGTAACCGTTCGCCGATCGCGTTTTCCGCGTTCTGGTCATAAATGGTCAACTGGATCATCATGGCCTGATCGTCGCGCCAGATGCGGCGGTCCGCGGGGGCATCCGCGGAGGGGATGAGGAGGGCCGATGGCCGAGCTGAAGAAGGGCGCCCGGATCACCGGGACGCAGCGGGGCAAACTCGCCGCCGACCTGAAGAAGAAGTACGAGAAGGGCGCCAGCATCCGTTCGCTGGCCGAGCAGACCGGGCGGTCGTACGGCTTCGTCCACCGGGTCCTGTCCGAGACGGGTGTGACGTTGCGCGGGCGCGGCGGCGCCACCCGTACCAAGAAGAAGTAGTGCTCGTCGGCGCCGCCGATCGGGTCGAGCATCGGGCCCGGGGCGGCGTCGTCGTGTGTCCGGGGTGTGTCGTGGGGCGCCGCGCGCGGGATCACCGCGCCCGCCCGCCGTACGCGCCGTAACGTGAACCCTCGCCGTCCACCACCGGCGAAGGGGAACACCGTTGGATCGCCCGCTCGCTCTGATGCGCGGGGTCATCCGGGGGGCGGACTCGACGTCCATCCGCCGTGGCTCCATCGCGCGGGGCACCTGGCCCCGGATCTGGGGCTTCGTCCGGCCCTACCGCCGCTGGCTGCTGTCCTATCTGGCCCTGACCACCGTCACCGCCGTGATCGGCGTCGCGACGCCGGTGCTGGCCGGGCGCGTGGTCAACACGATCGTCGCGGCGAACGAGCTGCCCGACGCCGCCCGCGTCGTGATGGTGATCGCCGGGGCGATCGCCGGGATGGCCGTCCTGGAGGCGGTGGTCGGGCTCGCCGGCCGCTGGTTCTCGGCGCGGCTCGGCGAGGGACTCATCGAGGACCTGCGGGTGGCGGTGTTCCGTCACGTCCAGTCGATGCCGCTGGCGTTCTTCTCCCGCACCCGGACCGGGGCGCTGGTCAGCCGGCTCAACAACGACGTGATCGGCGCCCAGACCGCCATCACCGGCACCCTGTCCACGGTGCTGTCCAACAGCATCCAGCTCGTGCTGGCCATCGCGGTCATGATCGGTCTGGCCTGGCAGGTCACCGTGCTGGCGATGCTGCTGCTGCCGGTGTTCGTGCTCCCGGCCCGGCGGATGGGGACCTGGCTCGCCGAGCTGCGCCGCGAGGCCGCCGAGCTCAACGCCACCATGGGTAACCAGATGACCGAGCGCTTCTCCGCGCCCGGCGCCACCCTGGTGAAGCTGTTCGGCGACCCCGACTCCGAGGCCGCGGTCTTCCGGGGCCAGGTGTCGCGGGTGCGCGACATCGGTGTCCGGTCGGCGATGGTGTCGCGGTTGTTCGTCACTGCGCTGCAGCTGGTGTCTGCGCTGGCCCAGGCCATGATCTACGGCCTCGGCGGCTACCTCGCGGTGACCGGGGCGATCCCGGCGGGTACCGTCGTCGCGCTCGGGCTGCTGCTGACCCGGCTCTACACCCCGATGACGGCGCTGGCCAACGCCCGCGTCGACGTGATGACCGCGCTGGTCGCCTTCGAGCGGGTCTTCGAGGTGCTCGACCTGCGCCCGATGCTGACCGAGCGACCCGACCCGGCCGTGCTGCCCGACGGCCCCGTCGACGTCGCCCTGCGCGGGGTCCGGTTCACCTACCCCAGCGCCACCGACGTCTCCCTGGCCTCGCTGGAGGAGGTCGCGGTGCTCGACCAGCGGGTCAACACCGAGGTGCTGCACGGCGTCGACCTGCACGTCCACGGCGGCGGGCTGCTCGCCCTGGTCGGGTCGTCCGGGGCCGGGAAGTCCACGCTCGCCTCGCTGGTCCCACGTCTCTACGACGTCGACGCCGGCTCGGTCGAGCTGTCCGGGGTGGACGTGCGGGACCTGTCGTTCGCCACGCTGCGCGGCGCCGTCGGGATGGTCACCCAGGACGGGCACCTGTTCCACGACACCATCGCCGGCAACCTGCGCTACGCCTCGCCCGACGCCACCGACGACGAGATGATCGACGCGCTGCGCCGCGCCCGGCTCGGCGATCTTCTCGACACGCTGCCCGACGGTCTCGACACCGTGGTGGGGGAGCGCGGCTACCGTCTGTCCGGTGGTGAGCGCCAGCGGCTGACCATCGCCCGTCTGCTGCTGGCCCGCCCGCGGGTGGTGATCCTCGACGAGGCCACCGCGCACCTCGACTCGGAGTCCGAGGCAGCAGTGCAGGAGGCACTGGCGGAGGCGCTGGTCGGGCGGACCGCGATCGTCATCGCGCACCGGCTGTCCACCGTGCGTGCGGCCGACCGGATCGCGGTGCTGGAGGGTGGGCAGGTCGTCGAGTCCGGCACCCACGACGAGCTGCTGGCCGCCGACGGCCGCTACGCCACGCTCTACCGGACCCAGTTCCTCCCGGCGGCGACGACCGCGGGCTGAGCGACTCCGGCGGGCCGGTGCTCAGGCCCGGCCCGCCAGCGGGTCCGCCACCTCGGCGCCCGGCTCGGCCACCGCGGCGACGGCGGCGAACAGCAGCGCGACGCCGACCGCGCCGGGGTCCGGCGCGCCCTTCGCGCGCTCGCCGACGTAGGACGCGCGGCCGTGCCGGGCCGCGAGCTCCGCGGTCCGCTCGGCGCCGTCGAGGGCCGCGGCCGCCGCGGCGGCGTACCCCGAACGGTCGAGCGCGGTCACGGCCGGGGCCAGCGCGTCGACCATCGTCCGGTCGCCCACCTCGGCCTCGCCGACCCGCTGGATCGCGGTCAGCCCGGCCCGGGCGCCCGCGGCGAACGCGGCCGTGTCGGCCGAGCCGTAGGACAGCGCGCGGGCGATCTCGGAGAACAGCAGGCCCAGCAGCGGGCCGCTGGTGCCGCCGACCTCGTCGAGGAAGACCTCGCCGAGCGCGCCGAACCCGCGCTGCGGTCCGCGCCCGGCCAGCGCGACGGCCAGCCGGACCCCGGCGCGCAGGTTGTCGCCGTAGTCGCCGTCGCCGGAGTGCTGGTCGAGGTCGGTGAGCACACCGTGGCCGTCCTCGACGGCCCGGGCGAAGCGGGCCAGCACGGCGTCCTGGTCGAGGGGGCGATGGTCGGTCATGAGGTCTCCGTCCGGGGGAAGGCGGCCGTCTGCGCCGGTGCGGCCCACAGGCCCGTCCACTCCGGGCGCATCCGGGTCAGGGTGAGCGAGAACCCGGCCATGTCCAGGGCGGGCACGAACGTGCCGACGAGCAGGCCCACCCGCTCCAGCCCGCGCGCCTCCAGCCCGGCGGCGGCCAGCTCGGCGAGCACGTAGAGCTCCAGCAGTGCCGTGCCCCCCATGCCGTTGACGACCATGACGACCTGGTCGGGGCCGTCGGGCAGGCCCGCGACGACCTCGTCGAGCATCCGGTCGACGAGCTCCTCGGTGGGCGGCCGGTCGACCGAGCGCCGGGCCCGCTCGCCGTGGATGCCGACGCCGTAGTCGAGCCGCCCGTCGAGGGCGAACGCGGGCTCCCCGGTGCGCATCGAGGTCTGCGCGCGGGAGGCGACGGCGAGGCTGCGCGAGGCCGCGGCGACGTCCGCACCGAGCGTCGCGAGCTCGGCCAGCCCGGCACCGCTGTCCGCGGCGGCGCCGAGGATCTTCTCGACGACGACGGTCGCCCCGGTCCCGCGCCGCCCGGTCGCGGTGTCGAGCCCGTCGGTGGCCAGGTCGTCGTCGACGAGGACGCGGGCGACGTCCACGCCCTCCATCCGCAGCCGCTCCGCCGCGATGCCGAAGTTGATCCGGTCTCCGGTGTAGTTCTTGACGATGTGGATCACCCCGTCCGGGCCCGCCGCGGCCCGGGACGCGTACAGCACGGCCTTGTTGTGCGGGGAGGTGAACACCGGACCGGGGGCGACGGCGTCGAGCATCCCGCGGCCGAGGAACCCGGCGTGCAGCGGCTCGTGGCCGGAACCCCCGCCGGAGACCAGCCCGACCCGCCTGCCGGGTGCCCGGTGGCGTGCGAGGAGGTGGATCGGGTCCTCGTGCAGGGCGACGAGGTCGGCGTGGGCCCGGGCGAACCCGCGGACGGCGGCCGGGACGGGGTCGTCGCCCGCCGGGTGGAAGGGGAACGGCATGGCGCCGATCATGCTGGCCGTGGGCGGTCAGCGCATCAACGGCGCGCGGACGGCGTTCTCCACGAGGTCGAGCACCGGGCCGAGGTCGTCGGCGGGCAGCCCCATCGCCAGGTGCGAGACCAGCCCCTCCAGCACCAGCTCCAGGTACTGGGCGAGCACCGGCACCGGCACGTCGTCGCGCAGCGCGCCGGCTGCGGCCTGACGTTCCAGCCGCGCCCGGGTCGCGGCGGTCAGCGCGCCGGAGTGCTCCTGCCAGCGGGCCCGGAACTCCGGGTCGGTGCGCAGCCGTCGGGAGACCTCCAGGCGGGTGCCCAGCCAGCTGCGGTCCGAGCCGCCGCGCAGCAGGTCGCGCATGACCTGCACCAGGCCCTGTTCGGCGACGACGTCGGCCATCCGGGTGGCGTCCTGCTCGGCCAGGGCCAGGAACAGCGCCTCCTTGTCCCGGAAGTAGTGGAAGATCGCGCCACGGGACAGCCCGGTGTACTCCTCGAGCCGCCGGACGGTGGCGCCCTCGTAGCCGTGGTCGGCGAAGCAGGTCCGGGCACCGGTGAGGATCTGCTGCCGGCGTGCGGCGAGCTGGTCGGTGCTGACGCGGGGCATGCTCCCCAGTATTCCGTACGCTTGTCCTGCATGTGTGGACGGTCGTGTCGCCGGTCACCGGCGGCGCCGACGACCACGGTTTCATCGCGTGCGGGTGTCACACGTCGGGGGTAGCGTCGACGTGGTGACCCTGGACGACCAGAGCACCGACGGTGTGCTCCGCAGCGTGGGGGAGGCCGAGGCCTACGTGGCCTCGGTCTGCTTCAAACACGGCCCCCCGACCCTGGCCGGTGTCGAGATCGAATGGATGCTCCACCGACCCGGTCGACCGGCCGACCCGGTCGACCTCGACGCCGTGCGTGCCGCTCTCGGCCCGCACCGCCCGGCCTCTCTGGACCCCGCCTCGCACGCGGCCCCGCTCCCCGCGGGCGGCACCGTGACCGTCGAGCCGGGCGGCCAGATCGAGATCTCCAGCGCTCCCGCTGACTCGCTCGAGGCCCTCCTCGGCGCCCTCGGCGCCGACGCAGCCCACCTCCACGGTCTGCTCGCCGAGCAGGGCCTGCGGCCGCACGGCCGCGCCGCCGACCCGGTCCGGCCCGCCCGGCGGCTGCTGGACCTGCCGCGCTACGCGGCCATGGAGTGCGTGTTCGACGGCGTCGGCCCGCACGGACGCAGCGGGATGTGCTCCACGGCGGCGGTCCAGGTCAGCCTGGACGCCGGCCCGGCCGCCGGGATCGCCGAACGCTGGGCGGTCCTGCACGAGCTGGGCCCGGTGCTGCTCGCAGCGTTCGCGAACTCGCCGGTGCAGCACGGCCGCCGCACCGGCTGGAAGTCCTCCCGGCAGGCGTGCTGGCTCAGCCTCGACCCCGCGCGGACCGCGCCGCCGCCCACCGCGACGACCGGTACCGACCCGGCCGCCGCCTGGGCGCGCCGGGTGGTCACCACCCCGCTGCTGTGCGTGCGCGGCACCGGGACCTGGTCGGTGCCGGCCGGGGTCACCTTCGCCGACTGGGTGTCCGGCCGCGCCCGCGGCGGGGTCCTCGACCGGCCGCCGACACTGGCCGACCTCGACTACCACGTCTCGACCCTCTTCCCGCCGGTCCGCCCGCACGGCTACCTCGAGGTGCGCTACGTCGACGGTCAGGCCGGCGACGACTGGGCGCTGCCGACCGCGGTGCTGCTGGCGCTCACCTCCTCCGGCCCCGTCGTCGACCGGGTCCGGGAGCTGTGCGAGCCGGTCCGCGACGAGTGGGTCGCCGCCGCCCGCCACGGGCTGGACCACCCGGATCTGGCCGCGGCGGCCGCCGGTCTGTTCCCGCTGGCCTGCGACGTGCTGGCCGCCGCGGACCATCCGCTGACCACCGGGCCGGGCCCGCTGCTGGCCCGGCTGCGCGAGGTCACCGAGCGGCGCGTGCAGCAGGGGCGCTGCCCCGCCGATGACATCGACCCCGCCGAGCAGGGTGCGGGCCCGACCGCCGATCCGTTCCCGCCGGGGCTCCATCTGGGTTCCGCCCTGCCCGGCGCGCCCGCCGCACGAGAGGTGACCGGTCGAGAACCCGGCCGGTCCGCCGTCGACACCGCCGACCAGGCTGCCCAGGAGGACGTGGCATGACCGCCGATCCCGCCGTTCCCGCCGGACCGCTGACCGGCCCCGCGACCCCGGGGGAGAGCCCGGAGACGATGCGTACCCGCGTCGCCGCACTGCTGGGCCGCTCCCGCGACCGCAGCACCGCGCTCACCGCCCTCGACGACGGCGAGCTGGCCGCCCAGCACTCGCCGCTGATGTCGCCGCTGGTCTGGGACCTCGCGCACATCGGGTCGATGGAGGAGCTGTGGCTCGTCCGCGACGTGGGCGGCCGCGAGCCGCTGCGCCCGGAGATCGACGGCCTCTACGACGCGTTCCAGCACTCCCGTTCCTCGCGGGTCGAGCTGCCGCTGCTCACCCCGGCCGAGGCCCGCGGCTACGTCGCCGAGGTGCGGGACAAGGCGCTCGACGCGCTGCACCGCAGCCCACTGCGCGGTCGCCGGTTGGAGGCCGAGGGCTTCGCGTTCGGGATGATCGTGCAGCACGAGCAGCAGCACGACGAGACCATGCTCGCCACCCACCAGCTGCGCTCCGGGGGGCCGGTGCTCGACGCCGCCCCGCCGCCCCGCCCGGCCGGAGCGGTCGACCCGGCCGCGGAGGTGCTCGTCCCGGCGGGCCCGTTCGAGATGGGGACCTCGGCCGAGCCGTGGGCGCTGGACAACGAGCGGCCCGCGCACGTCGTGGACCTGCCCGCGTTCCGGATCGACGTGCACCCTGTCACCAACGGCGCGTTCGCGGCGTTCGTCGACGCGGGCGGCTACGACGACCCGCGGCTGTGGACCGACGCCGGGTGGGCGCACCGCACCGAGGAGGAGCTGGTCGCGCCGCGGTTCTGGTCCCGCGACAGCGACGGCACCTGGTGGCGGCGCCGGTTCGGCGTCGTCGAGCGGGTGCCCGACGACGAGCCCGTCGTGCACGTCTCCTTCCACGAGGCGCAGGCCTACGCCCGCTGGGTCGGCAAGCGTCTGCCCACCGAGGCGGAGTGGGAGAAGGCCGCCCGGCACGACCCGGCGACCGGCCGGTCCCGGCGCTTCCCCTGGGGCGACGACGAGCCGCGCGCCGAGCACGCCAACCTCGGACAGCGCCACCTCCAGCCCGCCCCGATCGGCTCCTACCCGGCGGGGGCGTCCGCCCTGGGGGTGCAGCAGATGGTCGGCGACGTCTGGGAGTGGTGCGACTCCGGCTGGCACCCCTACCCGGGGTTCAGCGTGTTCCCGTACCCCGAGTACTCCGAGGTGTTCTTCGGCGGGGACTACGCGGTGCTGCGCGGCGGATCGTTCGGCACCGACCCGGCGGCGATCCGGGCCACGTTCCGCAACTGGGACCACCCGATCCGCCGGCAGATCTTCGCCGGATTCCGGCTGGTCCGCGACGCCGGTGTGTAGGCACCTCGCGTACCTGGGGGAGCCGGCCACGCTGGCGTCGCTGCTCCTGGAGCCGGAGCACGGGCTGCTCGCGCAGTCCTACGCCCCGGCCGACATGCGTGGCGGCGGCACGATCAACGCCGACGGCCACGGCACCGGCTGGTACCCGCCCGGCAGCACGACGCCGGTACGGGTCCGGTCGGCGTCACCGCTGTGGGCCGACACCTCCTACGCCGCGCTGGCCGCGGCGACGACGTCGGGCGCCGTGCTCGCCGCCGTCCGCTCGGCGACGGTCGGGATGCCGGTGACGGCGACCGCCGCCGCCCCCTTCACCGACGGGCGGTGGCTGTTCAGCCACAACGGCGTCGTCCGCGGCTGGCCGGACTCCCTCGCGGCCGCCGCGGCGGCGCTGCCCGTCACCGACCTGATGACCCTCGACGCCCCCACCGACGCCGCGCTGCTGTGGGCGGTGGTCCGGCGCGGTCTCGCCGACGGCGCCGACCCCGCCGACCTGCTGGCCCGGGTCTGCGCCGACACCGAGCGGAGCGCACCCGGCTCGCGGCTGAACCTGCTGCTCACCGACGGCACGACGATCTGGGCCACGGCCTGGCGGCACGCACTCGCCGTCCGGGCCGGACCGGCGGGCGTCACCGTCGCCTCCGAACCCACCCATGCGTTCCCCGACTGGACCCGGGTGCCCGACCGGCACCTGGTGGTGGCCCGACCGGGCCACCACGAGAGTCATGACCTAGGAGCTCCGTGAGCACTCCCGGCGCCATCCAGCTGGACGTCCACCTCTCCGACACCGATGCCGACACCGCGCTGCGGTCCGACGTGCGCCGCGGCCTCGCCGCGTCGCCGAAGGAGCTGCCGCCGAAGTGGTTCTACGACGCCCGCGGGTCCGAGCTGTTCGAGCGGATCACCGAGCTGCCCGAGTACTACCCGTTCCGCACCGAGCGGGCTCTGCTCACCGACTCCGTCGACGACATCGCCCGCTCCTCGGGCGCCGACACCGTCGTCGAGCTGGGGTCGGGGTCCTCGACCAAGACCCGGCTGCTGCTCGACGCGTTCACCCGCGCCGGGACGCTGCGCCGCTACGTGCCGCAGGACGTGAGCGAGTCCGCGCTGCGCGGCGCCATCGACGAGCTGCACCGCGACTACCCGCAGCTGGAGCTGCACGGCGTGGTCGGCGACTTCACCCGCGACCTGGACCGGCTGCCCGGGGCCGACCCCGGCGGGAAGCGGATGATCGCCTTCCTCGGCGGCACCATCGGCAACCTGATGCCCGGCCCGCGCCACGACTTCCTGGTCCACGTCCGCTCGGTGCTGCAGCCCGGTGAGCAGCTGTTGCTCGGCACCGGCCTGGCCACCGACCCGGCGGTGATGGTCCCCGCCTACGACGACGCCGCCGGGGTCACCGCGGAGTTCAACCGCAACGTGCTGCACGTGCTCAACCGCGAGCTGGACGCGACCTTCGACGTCGACGCGTTCGACCACGTCGCCGTCTGGGACGCGGAGAACTCCTGGATCGAGATGCGGCTGCGCGCCACCCGCGACATGCGGGTCCGGATCGCCGACCTCGACCTCGACGTCGCGTTCGCCGCGGGGGAGGAGCTCGCCACCGAGATCTCGGCGAAGTTCACCCCCGCGACGGTCGACGCGTTCGCCGCCGCCGCCGGGTTCGCCACGACGCGGCGCTGGGTCGACCCCGACGCGCGGTTCGCGCTGACGCTGCTCACCGCCGCCTGAGGTCCGGCGGTGCTGCGCCGGCCGGGGCGCAGCACCGCCGACGGCGCGGTCCCGGTCTCCCGGCGGAACGCCGCGACGACGCCGAGGGAGTCGCGTGGCCGAGGTGCCGGGCGACCACGCCGACCGGGCGCCCCGCGACCAGCGGCTCCACCGCGAGCACGCACGGCGCGGGCCGGTCGATCGGGCAGCGGCCGGGCCACAGGTAGGTCCCGCGCATCTCCGCGACACGATCCGGCAGCCCAGCGGTTCCCGGCCACCGCGGGTGGCGCCTAGCGTCGCGGACATGGCGATGAACGCGCTGCACCGACGGATCTGCCGCTCCGACTCCTGGGCCGACCGGATGCACGGGACGACGTTGCCCTGGGCCACCCGCGGCGTCGACCTCACCGGCGAGGTCCTGGAGATCGGCCCGGGCTACGGCGTCACCACCCGCTGGCTCGCGGCGCGCACCGGGGCGCTGACCGCGCTGGAGGTCGACCCGGTGCTGGCCGAGGACCTGCGTGCGGGCCTCGGGGGTGAGCTCGGTGTCGACGTCCGGCACGGCGACGGCGCCGCCCTGCCCTTCCCGGACGGCAGCTTCGACGCCGTCGTCTGCTTCACGATGCTCCACCACGTCCCGACGCCCGGCGAGCAGGACCGGCTCTTCGCCGAGGCCGCGCGGGTACTGCGTCCCGGCGGGACGTTCGCGGGCATCGACTCCCGGATGACGCTGCGGTTCCGGACGATCCACATCGGGGACACCCTGACCGCGGTCGACCCGGCGACGCTGCCGCGGCGGCTCGGGGCGGCCGGGTTCGCACGGCCGGAGACCGAGCTGGGTGCGCGGTCGTTCCGGTTCCGGGCCGGCCGCGGCTAGGGTCGGGTGCATGAGCACCGACTGGCGCCACGACGGCGTCCGGGTCATCCCCGGCGACATGCTGGACGCCAACACCCCGCAGACGCCCGGCATGCACCGCGCCGCCGCCGTCACCGGGGACCGGGTCGGCGCGCAGCGGCTGTGGGCGGGCACGGTGACCATCCACCCCGGCGCCCGCACCGGTGCGCACCACCACGGTGAGCTGGAGAGCGTCATCTACGTCGTCCGCGGCCGGGCCCGGATGAAATGGGGCGAGAATCTGGAGTTCATCGCCGAGGCCGGGCCGGGCGGGTTCATCTTCGTGCCGCCGTTCGTGCCGCACCAGGAGATCAACGCCCTCGACGACGAGCCGCTGGAGTGCGTGCTGACCCGCTCCGGTCAGGAGCCGATCGTGGTCAACCTCGACATCACCGGGGTGCCCGACCCCGAGCACGTCCCCTGGGTCGACCCCCTGCACCCACGGCGCTGAGCAGCGTCACCGCGAGGGCGACCGCGAGCAGCGTCCCCAGCACGACGTCGATCACCGGCCACGCCCGCACCGACGGGTCCAGCCCCAGCTCGAAGACGAACAGCGGGTCCACCAGCCGTCCCCGGAACGCGAGTACGGTCAGCGGCCCGAGGGCGAGCAGCAGCCCGGCGAGCCGCCCGGCCGTGCTCAGCGGGCCCGGGCGTCGCAGCCCTGCGGCCGCCGACACCGCGAGCACCACCAGCCCGGTCAGCACCAGCGGGATCCACGCGCGCCACAGCCCGATCGGCAGCAGTGGCACCACGACGCCGCGCTGGAAGACCAGGCCGGGGACCTGCTGGACGACGACGAACGCGATCGCGACCAGGGCGAGCACCGGGGTCGCCCGGGACGGTGGGGAGGTCACGGCGGGCGACGATACGGGCCCGCCCTCACCCGGCCGTGTGGGCTCCCGGTGTGCGGCAGGGACGGTAGCGTCGGTGCCGATGCGGCGGCGGACGGACGAGCAGGCGGCCGCCCCGGTTCCGGCCGGGGCCCGCGACTCCGGGGCAACCCCGGGGTGCACCGGCACGATGCAGCACGGCGTCCCGCGCGCGGGTGGCAGGACAGCGCTGCCGGCGGCGCGCGGCGGACGGAGAACACCGGTCGACCCCCGCCGCCGCATCACCCCGCTGTCCGTGGGCCGCCGCACGGCACGGGACCGCTGATGGCGCCGGACCCGGCGGCGATCGCCGCGGCCGCCTGCGCCGGGCGCTGGGGAACGGACCCGCTGACCGAACGGCTCGCCCGGCTCGGCGGCTGGTCGGGCCCCGACGAGCTGGCCGGCGTCGTGGGCGCCCTCGTCGCCCGGCGGCGCCGCGCCCCGCGTGGATCCCCGGCCGGTGTCGAGGCCGAGGTCGCCGAGCTGCTGGCGGGGCCGCGCCGGCACCGGCCGGTCGTCCAGCCCGACCCGGTGTGGCGCCTGCCGGTGCCGCGCTGGACGGACCTGCCCGCCCTGGCCGCCGCCCTGCACCTGGACGACGGCGAGCTCGCCTGGTTCGCCGACCCCGGCGGCTGGCTGCGGCGTACCCCGGACGGCCCGCTGACCCACTACCGGCGGCACTGGACGCCGTCGCGCTCCGGGACGCCGCGCCTGGTCGAGGCACCCGCCCCGCGGCTCGCCGAGCTGCAGCGCCGGATCGTGCGCAGCGTGCTCGACCGGATCCCGGTGCACCCGGCCGCACACGGCCACGTCCGCGGCCGCAGCCCGCACACCCTCGCCGCGGAGCACCGGGCCCGGCCGATGGTGCTACGCCTGGACCTGGAGGGCTTCTACTCCCACGTCACCGGCGGCCGGGTCGCCGGACTCCTGCGGGTCGCGGGGTACCCGCCCGCCGTCGCCGCCCCCGTCGCCGGGCTGCTCGTCACCACCACCCCGCCCGGGGTGCTGCGCGTCTGCCCACACCGGGGCGACCCCGCCCCACGACGGCGGCTGCTCGACCGCCTCGCCGCACCGCACCTGCCGCAGGGGGCGCCGTCGTCGCCGACGATGGCGAACCTGCTCACCTACGGGCTGGACCGGCGGCTGAGCGGCCTGGCCGCCGCGGTCGGCGCCGCCTACGGCCGCTACGCCGACGACCTCGTGTTCTCCGGCGACGCGACACTGCCGGTGCAGGGCCTGGCGCAGCGGGTGGCCGCGATCGCCGCGGAGGAAGGCTTCCGCGTCCGCCCGGACAAGACCCGGATCATGCCCGCGCACCACCGCCAGCGGATCGTCGGGCTCGTCGTGAACGGCGGCGAGCCCGCGGCGTCGCGTCGCGACCACGACGAGCTCCGCGCGATCCTGCACAACGCGGCCCGTACCGGCCCGGACGCCCAGAACCGGGCCGGGCACCCGGCCTTCCGCGAGCACCTGCTGGGACGGATCGCCTGGGTGGGGCACGGGCGCCCGGCCCGGGCGGCGCGACTGCGGGAGCTGTTCGACCGCATCGTCTGGTGAGCGGCCCGGGAGCGGAAACGGCGGGCGCCGGGGGAGCGCGGCGGCTACGGTGACGGCCGTGAGCAGCCCGGAGTCGAACAGGCGGTAGCCACCGGTCCCCACCGGTGGCGGCGACCTCCCCTGCCCGCTCCCGGTGACGAGGCCGGACCGGCGTCCGTTCCACGACCCCGTCACCCACGGAGTTCCACCGTGCTGCTCGTCGTCCTCGCCTGCGCCGTCTTCGCGCAGGCCACCTCGGAGTTCATGCTCGCCGGGCTCGTCCCGGACATCGCCGCCGACCTCGGCGTCACCCCGCTCGCCGCCGGGTCGCTGACCTCGGCGTTCGCCGTCGGGATGGTCGTCGGCGCGCCGCTCGTGGCGCTCGCCGCCCGCCGGCTGCCACCGCGGCTCGCGCTGCGGGGGTTCCTCGCCGCGTTCGTCGCCGTGCACGTCGCCGGGGCGCTGGCCCCCGGACTCGGGGTCCTGCTGGTCACCCGGGTGCTCGCGGCGCTGTGCACCGCCGGTTTCCTCGCCGTGGCCCTGTCGGTCGCGGTCGCCGCCGTGCCGCCGGAGCGCACCGCCCGCGCGACCGCGACCCTGCTGTCCGGCACGACCCTCGCCCTGATCGCCGGCGTGCCGGCCGGGGCGCTGGTGGGGCAGGCGTTCGGCTGGCGGGCCACGTTCTGGTCGGTCGCGGCGGTCGCCGCCGTCGCGCTGGTGGGGGTCGTCGTCGGCGTACCCGCCGGCGACGGCGGCCGGGCACCCGCGCCCGGTCTGCGGGCCGAGCTGACGGTGCTGCGCCGGGGCCCGGTCGTCCGGACACTCGCGCTCGGCGCGCTGGTGAACGGCTCGACGTTCGCCGCGCACACCTACCTGTCCCCGCTGCTGGCGACGGCGGGCGGCCCGCCCGCGGTGCCCGCCGGCCTGTTGCTGTTCGGGGTCGGCGCCGTCGCCGGGGTGGGCGTCGCGGGCCGGTTCGCCGACACCCGCACCCGTCCGCTGCTGCTCGTCGCGGGCGGCGCGCTGCCGCCGGGCTGGGTGGCGCTCGCCGTCGGTGCCGCGCACCCGGTGGCGGTCCTCGCGCTGGTGGGCCTGCTGGGCGCGCTCGGGTTCGCGGTCGGCTCGACGCTGATCGCGCGGGCGCTGACGCTCGCCCGTGAGGCGCCGACCCTCGGCGGCGCGGTCGCCACCGCGTCGCTGAACGCCGGGGCGACGGTGGGCCCGCTGCTGGGCGGTGCGGGACTCGCCGTCGCCGGGCCCACCGGTCCGGTGTGGACGGCGGCGGCGCTGGCCCTGGTCGCTTCGCCAATGCTGGCTTCGGTCGCCCGCCCGGCCGGCGTGCCGGACCCCGTCATCACTTCCGATGAACGGCCGTCCGGACGATAACGACGTGCTCCGTCCGGAGCGATCCACCGGGCGTACGGGCCGTGTCGGGCGGCCCCGAGGTCGACCGGGGAGACCGCGCGATGATCCTGCACCGCCGCGCACGCCGTTCCGTGCCCCGCCTCGTCCTGGCCGCTGTGGTGCCGGCGACGACGGCTGCCGCGCTCTGCGTCGCGTCGTTCGCGTCGGCGGCGCCGGTGATCGCCGGGCCGACGGCCCTGCGGGCGGCGGCGTCGGGGCCGAGCGCGGTGACGCGGGACTTCCCGGCGCCGGTGGTCCCTGACGGGATAGTGCCCGCCGCGCCACTGGAGTCGTTCGTCCCAGAGCCGGTGGTCTACACCTGTGAGCCGTGGGCCGACGCCGAGTTCGGGGACCCGGCACACCCGGACGACATCACCAACAAGGCCTGCCCCGAGCTGAACGCCGCGAAGGAGCAGGCGCAGCGGGAGTACCTCGAGCAGCAGCGACGGCAGAGTGGCGAGTACGTGGACCCGGCCGAGCTGGTCGCTCGCGGCCAGTACGAACCGGGCGCGGGCTACCCGGTGGGCTCGGCCGAGCGGGCGAGATGTCTGCAGAACCCTCTCGACCCGATCTGCGGGGGCTGAGCCGTGCACACGACGCTTGTACGCTGGCTCTCGCTGGTCGGGGTCCTCGTCGTCGTCACGACCGGCGTGGTCACAGCAGTCGTCGGGATGGCTGCCCCGCGTCCGGTCGCCGCGCCGCCCCCGGTCGCCGCGGCCGTTCCTCCGCCGGCCGCCACTGCGGCGCCGCCGACCGGGGTCGAGGTGGTCGAGGTGGTCGAGCAGGCTCCGCGCACGACGGCTCCCGTCGCGACACCGGCGCCCGCCCCACCGTCGGCCGCGGCCGGCACCGACCTCGACGGGCTCTGGGGCGCTGGCAGCTACTGAACGACTGAGACCGGCCCGGACAGCGACCGGGCCTGCGTCGACCGTGCCGAGGTGCAGGAACGCCATGCGCGACGCAGCGCCGACGAGTTCCTGACCGCGTGGCGGGCCGGTGATGCCACGGACAACGTTGGCCGCCCCCTGGTGTCGAACCTGCTCGCGTTCATCCCGCCGAGTCGCGTGTCGAGCTGAACTACGACGTCGTCGGCTCCGGCCGGGTGTCCGCCTTCATGACGACGACCGGCGGCGGCCCCGCCCTCTATCTGGAGTGGGACATGGACTACGAGCGCGGATGGGTCGTGGCGAGCTACGCACCCGACGTGGGCTGACCACCGAGCCGCTCGTCGCCGTACACCGTCCGCGCAGCTCAACCGGCACTCATCGAACGCATGGTCGAGTAGAATCAGATGCGTGGACGAGCTCTGGAAGACCGACGACGAGGACCTTCTCGTCGCGGTCGCGGCCGTCCAGGAACGGATCAACCGCGAGTCCGCGTCCCTGGTCGCCCTCGTCGCCGAGGTCGCCACCCGCGGTCTGGCCGGGGCGAAGGGGTTCCGGGACACCGCGGACCTGCTGCGCACGGTGCAGAACGTCGGGGCGTCCACCGCCCGTGCCCGGGTCGACGCCGCCCGGAAGCTCTCGCCGCTGTTCCTGATCACCGGTGACCAGGTCGACCCCGAGCTGCCGGTGCTGGCGGAGGCGTTCGAGCAGGGCGCGGTGACCCCCGAGCACGTGCGCGTGATCATCCGGGTGCTCGCCTCGCTGCCCCCGCATCTCGGCGAGCACCGGCCGGTGCTGGAGGCCGACCTCGTCGCCCACGCCGGGACCCTGGATCCCGACGCGGTGGACACGCTGGGCCGGCGGGCCATTGCGCTGCTCGATCCCGACGGGCCGCGCCCGCGGGAACCGAAGCCGACCCGGAACCGGTTCACGTTGCGGCCGCAGGGGGCGGGGTTCGAGGCGCGGGGCTGGCTGGACACCGAGTCCGCCGCGGTCCTGCGCAGCGCGTTGTCCCCGCTCACCGCCCCGGCTGCACCCGAGGGTGCCGGGCAGGCGCGGGACGAACGCTCCACGGCCGAGCGCAACGGGGACGGGCTGGTCGAGCTGGCCCGTCGGTTGCTGGCGGTCGGGAATCTCGGAGTCGAGAACGGGCAGCCGGTAGCGCTGACCGTGACGGTGCCGTTGGAAACCCTGACCTCGGGTGCCGGGGCCGGGTTGCTGGGTTTCGGTGCGGGTGGGTCGTCCGCGGCGATCGCTGCGGAGGATGCGTTGCGGTTGGCGTGCGATGCGCGGGCGGTGCCGATCGTGCTGGCGTCGACGGGGGAGCCGCTGTTCGTCGGGCGCGAGCAGCGGCTGGCGAACCGGGCGCAGCGTCGGGCGCTGGCCCAGCGCGACGGCGGGTGCGCGTTCCCGGGGTGCGAGGCGCCGCCGCAGTGGTGCGTGGCCCACCACGTCGTGCACTGGGCCCACGGTGGGTGCACCGACCTCACGAACCTGGTGCTGCTGTGTCCGCACCACCATCGCATGATCCACATCGGGGACTGGGCGGTCGAGATCGACGGCGGGTTCCCGGAGTTCCATCCACCACCCTGGGTGCCGGGCGGGCCCCGGCGCAACCCGCTCCACCGGCCCGACCTGCCCGTCCCACGAAGCCCTCGGCACAGTGCTCCGGTGCTGCTCGACGCCGTCCTGGCCTCGTCGTGAGTGGCCTACGCGGGCCGCCGCGGTCACAGCGACTCCCACTCCAGCTCCGGGCCGGACGGCCACGGCCGCTCCCACCCGCCCAGGCGCAGCACCGCGTCGACGACGTCGCCGGTGAACCCCCACACCACGTCGCCGCCCACCCGGAATCCGGGGCCCCGCCAGGCCCCGCCGCCGGCCCGGAGCCGGAACCGGTGCGCCGGGTCGGCCAGCACCGCCGGCGGCACGTGCAGCACCGCCTCGGTCTCGGCCGGGTCGACCGCGTGCAGCCGGGTCGGCGTCCGCCAGTGCCCGAGCACTGCGGTCACGTGGAACCCGGTCAGCAGGATCAGACGCGGCAGCATCGCGACGACGTCCACACCGGACGGGTCCAGCCCGGTCTCCTCGGTAGCCTCCCGCAGCGCCGTCGCGGCCGGGTCGGTGTCGCCCGGGTCCGCGCGGCCCCCGGGGAAGGAGATCTCCCCGGAGTGGTGGCGCAGTCGTCGGGCCCGCCGCTGCAGCACGACCTCCGGGCCGTCCGGGCCCTGGCCGAGCAGTACCAGAACGGCCGACTGCCGGGGCCCGACGTGGTCGGGGGGCAGGTCGTTCGCGCTGATGTCGCGCGGCCCGGCGTGCTCCAGCCCGCGCAGCAGCGGCCCCATCCAGTCGGGGGCCCGGCCGGGATCGGGCCGGGCCGCGGCGAGCCACCGGCGGGCCGCGGCGACGTCACACATACGGCCGGGTGATCATCTCGAGATAGTGACCGGCCGGGTCGAGGAAGTACACCCCGCGACCGCCGTGGCCGTGGTTGATCTCGCCGGGACGGGTGCGCTGGGGGTCGGCCCAGTGCTCCGTCCCGTCCTCGACGAGCCGGGCGTACGCGCGGTCGAACAACGCGTCGTCGACGAGGAACGCGTAGTGCTGCGGCTGGATCTCCGGCACCACGTGGAGCGGCAGGTCGGCGAACTGGACGAGGACACCGCCGTCGAGGGCGATGTTGGTGAACGGCCCCCAGGACGGCGCCTGCGCCGCCTCCAGGACGTGCCGGTAGAACGCGGCGGAGGCCACCCGGTCCCGGGCGGCGATGATCGTGTGGTTGAACGTGCAGGTCATACGGGTCTCCTGACGAGCGGGGACCACGCGAACGACCTGCGGAAGGAGCTGCGCCCGCGGGCCCGTGCGGGACTGGGGAGAACTCCTTCCGGCTGGGCCCATCGGGGGCGCACCGCGGAGGTTATCAGCGCAGGGCCGCGTTGCCGATGTCCTGCGCCGCCCGCAGCCCCGGGCCGACCGCGACCCGTCCGGCGAACAACTCGTCGAGCGCGGGCTCCATCGCCGTCGTCGCCGCGCCCACCTTCGGGCCGGACGGGGCCGGGGTCGTCGGGCCGTCCGCGACGAACTCCCGGGTGTCGACGCCGCGCCGGGCCCAGTAGTCGAACCAGCCCCGCTGGGCCGGGGTGACCGCGGGCAGTCCGGCGCCGCTGTCGCCGACCGGGGCGGCGCCCTCGGGCGAGCCCAGCCAGCGCAGCACCCGCAGGATCTCCGGACGCTTCGGACTGTCGGCGTTGCCGGCGGCGACGATGCTCGACACCACGCTGACCCGGCCCCGCGGGCCCTCGACCATGGGGGCGACGCCCCACTCGAACGTGGCGCCCTCGGCGATGTTGGCGAGGTTGTAGGTGCCGCTCTGGAACAGCGCCATCCGCCCCTGCAGGAACTGGTCGCGGCTGAAGTCCGGGTTCTGGTTCGTGTCCGCCGCGGACGGCGCCACCCGCTCGGTGTTGATCATGTTCACCAGGTAGCCGAATGCCTCTTCGCCCGCGGGTGTCGCGATGTCGAAGGTCTCGTCGGGCGCCTGGAGCCGCCCGCCTGCCGAGCCGAGGAAGTCGACGTAGATCGCCTGCAGGTCCCGGGCGGCGTTGAAGCCGTACTGGCGCACGGTGCCCGGGTCGAATCCGGGCGTGCCGGCGCTGCGCCCGGCGGCGTCACGGGTCAGCTTCCGGGCCGCGGGGAGCAGGGTGTCACGGGCCGGGTCGGTGGGGTCCCAGCGCAGTGCGGCCGGGTCGACGCCCGCCGCGCGGACGAGGTCCTTGTTGTAGAACACGGCGATCCGCCCGTCGGTCACCACCGGGACGCCCCACAGGGTCCCGCCGCGGGTGTACTGCTCGGCGGCGGCGTCCACCCAGCCGGCGCGCTGGTCGGCGAGCGCGGCACCGACGTCGATCAGCTTCCCGGCGTCGGCGAACGCCCCGAAGTTCGAGGAGTTGACCCAGTAGATGTCGGTCGCGGTGCCGGACGCGACGTCCAGCGGCAGCGAGGTGAAGTAGTCCGAGAACGGAACCTGCACGAGCTCGACCCGGATGTCCGGGTTGGCCCGCGAGAACGCGGCGAACGAGCGCTCGTAGGCCGCTGCGACCTGGGTGTCCCACAGCCGCAGCGTCACCGTGGTCACGCCGTCGGCGTCGTCGTCGAAACGGGACGCCGGTGAGCACGCCGCCAGCAGCAGCACCCCGACCAGCGCCAGGGCGGCGCCCATCCGCCGTCTCACCGGAACCCCGTGATCGTGATCGAGCGGACCACGCTGCGCTGGAACACCAGGAACAGCACGATCAGCGGGACGATCGCGACCGTCGTCGCGGCCATGACGACCGGCCAGTTCCCGTTGTACTGCGTCTGCAGGCCCGCGGTCGCGACGGTCATCACCTGCCAGGTCCGGCCGGAGGTGATGACCAGCGGCCACAGGAAGTTGTTCCAGTGCGTCACCACGGTGATCACCGCCAGCGTCGTGAGGATCGGCCGGCTCACCGGCACCACGACGTGCCGCAGGATCCCGACCGTCCCGGCGCCGTCGAGCCGGGCGGCGTCGATCAGGTCCTGCGGGATGGTCCGGAAGTGCTCACGCAACAGGAAGATCGCGAACGGCGACCCGAGCACGTAGGGCAGCACCAGCGCCCAGAACGTGTTCCGCAGCCCCACCTCGGTCATCATCAGGTACAGCGGGATCACCGTCACCGCCTGCGGCACCATCAGCGTCCCCAGGTACACCCAGAACAGCGCGTCCCGGCCGGGGAACTCCAGCCGCGCGAACGCGTACGCCGCCAGCACCGAGAACAGCAGCTGCCCCACCAGGACGACGACCACCACCTGGGCGGTCACCGCGATCGGGGTCACGAAGTCGTAGTCCCGGCCGAACAGGGTCACGATGTTCTCCACCGTCGGCGGGGCCGGCGGTGACAGCACCGGCGTCGACGCGAACTGCCGGGTCGTCTTCAGCGCCGTCGTCACGCTCAGCACGAACGGCGCCAGCGTCGCCGCCGCGCCCACCAGCAGCGCGACCAGCACGGCCGCGTCGACGAGCCTGTCCCGCCTCACGTGTCGAGCTCGTAGGTCGTGCGACGGCTGAACCACCGCTGCTGGGCCATGGTCACCACCACCAGGATCACGAACAACACCACCGCCATCACCGCGGCCTGCCCGACCGCGCGGTTCTCGAACGCCTCGTAGTAGATCCGCCCCGCGACGACGTCGGTGACACCCTGCGGGCCGCCGTTCGGCGTGAGGGCGTACACCGAGTCGAACACCTGGAAGCTGGAGATCACCCCGGTGACCAGCACGAAGAACAGTGTCGGGCGCAGCAGCGGCAGCCGGATCCGCCAGAGCAGCTGCCACGCCGAGGCCCCGTCGAGCCGGGCCGCCTCCACGATCGTGTCCGGGATGGCGCGCAGCCCGGCCAGGAAGAACAGGGCGACGTAGCCGACCTGGGTCCAGGCGGTCACCGCGGCGACCGACGGCAGCGCCAGCGCCGGGTCGGCCAGCCACTCGACGCGGATCCCGAGCAGCGCGTTGAGCGCGCCGTCGGTGGGGGACAGGATCCACCGCCACACCACGCCCAGCACCAGCGGCGCGCAGATCCACGGCAGGACGAAGACCACCCGGAACACCGTCGTCCCGGGCAGCCCGCGGTCCAGCAGCAGCGCCGCCGCCAGTCCGAGCACGGTCTGCACCGGGATGACGATGAGTACGAAGAACGCCGTCACCAGCAGGGACCGCGCGAACCGGCCGTCCGCGGCGACCGCGGCGACGTTGTCCAGCCCGACGAAGGTCCGCGGCCCGACCAGATCCCACCGGAACAGCGCCAGCCCCAGCACGATCAGCACCGGGAGCAGCAGGAACAGCACCACGCCCACCAGGCTGGGGGCCAGCAGCAGGTACGCGGTGCGGGTGTCCCGCCGGGACCGGCTCACGTCCCGTGGGCGAAGCCCGCGGCCTCGCTCCCGCGGACGGGACCGGCCTGGCGGCGCAGCCGCTCCAGCAGCCGCGCCAGGTCGTCGAGCAGCAGCGCGGCCAGGTCGTGGCTGAACCCGTTGCGGACCACGATCCGCAGCGCCGCCAGGTCCTCCCGGTTCTCCGGGAACGTGTACGCCGGGACCAGCCATCCCGTCTCGCGCAGACCCGCCGACACGTCGAACACCGAGAACGGCTCGCCGTCGGCGACGGTGAACGCGAACACCGGCAGCTGCGAGCCGTCGGTGAGCAGCCGGAACGCGCCCGTCGCCTCGATCCGCCGGGCCAGCCCGGTCGCGATCTCCCGGCAGGTGCCCTGCACCCGGGCGTAGCCCTCGTGCCCCAGCCGCAGGAAGTTGTAGTACTGGGCGATCACCTGGCCGCCGGGGCGGGAGAAGTTCAGCGCGAACGTCGGCATGTCACCGCCGAGGTAGTTCACCCGGAACACCAGGTCCTCGGGCAGCGCGTCGGTGTCGCGCCACACCGCCCACCCGACGCCCGGGTGCACCAGGCCGTACTTGTGGCCGGAGGTGTTGATCGACGCCACCCGTGGCAGCCGGAAGTCCCACTCCAGGTCGGGGTCGCAGAACGGCGCGACCATCGCCCCGGACGCACCGTCGACGTGCACCGGCACGTCCAGCCCGGTGCGGGACTGCAGGTCGTCGAGCGCTGCGCACAGCTGCGCGACCGGCTCGTAGCTGCCGTCGAAGGTGGATCCCAGGATCGCGACGACGCCGATGGTGTTCTCGTCGCACAGTGCGACGGCCTCCTCGACGCCCAGGTGCAGCCGGTCGCCCTCCATCGGGACCAGCCGCGGCTCCACGTCCCAGTAGTTCGCGAACTTGTCCCAGCAGATCTGGACGTTCACGCCCATCACGATGTTCGGGCGGTCCGTCGGGAGACCCGCCGCCCTCCGCCGGTGCTGCCAGCGCCGCTTGAGCGCCAGCCCGCCGAGCATGCAGGCCTCCGACGAGCCCGTCGTCGAGCAACCGATCGCGCGGCCCGGGTCGGGGGCGTGCCACAGGTCGGCGAGCATCCGCACGCACCGCTGCTCCAGGTCCGCGGTCCGCGGGTACTCGTCCTTGTCGATCATGTTCTTGTCGAAGGACTCGGCCATCAGCCGCTCGGCCTGGGGCTCCGCCCACGTCGTGACGAACGTGGCCAGGTTCAGCCGGGCGTTCCCGTCGAGCATCAGCTCGTCGTGCACCACCTGGTAGGCGATCTCCGGGTGCATCCCCGTGTCGGGGATGCGGAAGCGGGGGATGTCGACGGGCTCCGCGGCGAAGACCGGGTTGACCGGGACCGCGCGGTCGTCGCCGCGGTCCTCCGAGGGTGAGTGCGCACCGGGCATGATCCGAACCTAGAACCGGACGGCCCGGTCCGCTCAGGTTCCCAGCAGCTTCTTCTGGACCTTGCCCATCGGGTTGCGGGGCAGGCCGTCGAGGAACACGACCTCGCGCGGCCGCTTGTGCCAGGACAGCTGCCCGGCGACGTGGTCGATGAGGACCTGGGCGTCGTGGCCGTCGCCGACGACGTAGGCGACGATCCTCTGGCCGAGGTCGGGGTCGGGGACGCCGACGACGGCGACCTCGGACACGGCGGGGTGGTCGAGCAGGACGGCCTCGATCTCGCCGGACCCGATGCGGTAGCCGCCGGACTTGATGAGGTCGGTGGACTCGCGGCCGACGATGCGGTGGAACCCGCCCGCGTCGCGGACGGCGAGGTCACCGGTGCGGAACCAGCCCTCGCCGGCCCAGCACTCGTCGTTCGCGTCCGGGCGGTTCAGGTAGCCGTCGAACAGCATGGGGCCGCGGACCTGCAGGCGGCCGACGGTCTCGCCGTCGTCGGGGACGGTGTCGGCGTCGGTCGGGTCGTCGGTGGCGGGGAGCAGGCGGGTCTCGGCGCCGGGGACGGGGAGTCCGACCCAGCCGGCGCGGCGTTCTCCGGAGGCGTGCGCGGACAGGGTGATCATGGTTTCGGTCATGCCGTAGCGCTCCACCGGCGCCTGCCCGGTGAGCGCGGCGATCCGGTCGAACAGCGATGCGGGCAGGGGCGCGCTGCCCGACACCAGCAGCCGGGCGCGGGACAGGGCGCGGGCGGCGTCGGGTTCGTCGACGATGCGGTTCCACACCGTCGGCACCCCGAAGTACATCGACGCCCCGACCGCGGCGTAGCGGGCGGGCTGCGGCTTCACGGTGTGCACGACGCGGGAGCCGCGGCGCAGTGATCCGAGGACGCCGAGGATCAGGCCGTGGACGTGGAACAGGGGCAGGCCGTGGGCGACGGTGTCGTCGGGGGTCCAGTCCCAGACCTCGTAGAGGGCGTCGAGGCCGGCGGCGATCGCGGCGCCGGAGAGCTGGGCGCCCTTGGGGCGTCCGGTGGTGCCGGAGGTGTAGAGCAGCATCGCGGTGGCGGCGGGGTCGACCGGGCGCGGGCCGATCGGCTGCGCCCCCGGTAGGACCACGGGGAGGTCGACGTCGTCGGGGCGTTCCCCGGCCCAGGCGGTGGCGCCGGAGTCGGTGAGGACGTGGCCGCGCTCGGCGGGCCCGGAATCCGGCGGCACGGGCACGACCGGCACGCCGGCGAGGATCGCGCCGGTGACGGCGACGACGGTGTCGATCGAGGCGGTCGCGTGCACGGCGACCGGGCCGTCGCCGGGGATGCCGGCGGCGAACCGGCCCGCCCGGTCGAGGAGCTCGGCGCGCGAGAGCACGTCGTCGCCGACGGTGACGGCGCGGTCGAGGTCGTGGCTGTCGGTGAGCGAGGTGAGGAACAACGTCGTTCTCCTGGTGGTGACGGGGTCAGACCGCCATGGCGGGCAGCACGAGGGCTCCCACCAGCGCGATCGGGCCGATGACGACCATGGACAGGCCCCAGCGGGTCAGCAGCGCGGTCATGCGGGGACGTTCCTGCTCGTCGACGGTGGTGGCGACCAGCGTCGCACCCACCGTCGAGAAGGGTGACACGTCCACGATGGACGAGCAGACCCCCAGCGCGCAGATCAGCGCCCAGCCCGGGATCCCGCCCTGCTGGACCAGCGGGATCGCCAGCGGCACCAGTGCGGCGAGGATGCCGGTGGTCGACGCGAACGCCGACACCAGCCCGCACACCGCGCAGACCACCAGGGCGGCGAGCAGCGGGACGGTGAGGCTCGCGGCGAGGTCACCCAGCAGGTCGACCGAGCCGATCTCCTGCAGCACACCGACGTAGGTGATGATCCCGCCGACCAGCAGGACGGTGGACCAGTCGATCTCCTTCAGGGCGCCGCGGCCGCTGTCCGGGTCGATCAGGGTGAGCGCCGCGCCGAAGGCGAAGGCCAGCACCCCGACGTCGGGCTCGGCGCCGAGCACCGCCAGCACGACGACCGCCGCGACCAGGCCGAGCATCGCGACGACGGTGATCCAGTGCGTCACGCGGAACGGCTCGCGGGCCGGGGGCTCCTCGTCACCGGGCACCTCGGGCCCGGCGCCGCCGCCCGTCGTGACCGGGACGCGGCTGCGGGCGGAGAACATCAGGTAGGACGCGCCCAGCAGCACCAGGTTCGCGATGATCGCGACCGCGAACAGGGTCAGCGGGTTGAGGGCGATGCCCGCCGCCGACGCCGTCCCCCAGGTGACGATCCCGAACAGCGACGTCGGCGCGAACCCGCCCGCCGACAGCCCGGTGCCGATCGCCAGCGCCATCAGCATCGGGTCCATCCCGCGCCGGTGCGCCACCGTCATCCCGATCGGCGCCATGACCAGCCCGCCCAGTGGCGAGCCCATCGCCGACACCACACCGGTGAGCAGGAAGAACGTCAGCGGCAGCGCCGCGGTCCGGTCGCCGACGACGACCAGCGCCCGGTCCACCAGCCGGCCGATGGTGCCGTTGGACTTCGCGATCCCGAAGAAGAAGGTCACCCCGACCAGCAGGACCAGGATGTCGACCGGGAAGCCCGCGACGATGTCGTCGAGCGGCAGGCCCGCGACGAGCAGCCCCATGCCGGCGGCGGCCGCGAACATGACGATCCCGATGTGGGACCGGCGGACCTCGGCGATCACGAAGACCGCCGCGAACACCACCAGCGTGATGACCTGCACCGCCATGCCTACCCCCGTTGGTACGCGCTTGTCGTATCGGTCCACCCAGTGGCACAGTGGTGCGCACAGTGGACCGCCTGGAGCGGACACTAGGTCGCCCGAACGGGGAAGGTCAACACCGACGATGGCTCCGACGAACAGCGTGGTGACCGCGGTCCGCGTCCTGGAGGCGGTGGGGGAGCGTCAGCCCGTCGGGCTGTCGGACCTGGCCCGGGCGGTCGCGTTGCCCAAGAGCACCGTGCAGCGCACCCTGCGCACGCTCGCCGAGGTCGGGTGGTGCGTCACCGACGACACCGCACGCTGGCGGCTCACCTACCGTGCGTTCGCCGTCGGCAACCAGGCCCGCGACGCCGGCGGCCTGCGGGCGGTGGCGGTCCCGGTGCTGCACGAGCTGCAGCTCGCGACGGGGGAGACCGTGCACCTGGCCGCCCCGGACGGCCGCGAGCTGGTCCTGCTCGAACGGCTCGACACCGCGCACCGGCTGCGCGCGTTCCTGCCGTTGGGCCACCGCATCCCGCTGCACGCCTCGGCCACCGGCCAGGCCTACCTCGCCGCCTGCACCCCGGCGGAGGTCGACTCCTACCTCGCCGGCCCGCTGGAACCCTCCACCCGGCACACCGTCGTCGACCCCGACCTGCTGCGGGCCCGGATCGCCGAGGTGCGCGAGCGCGGGTGGTCGGTCAATCCCGAGGGGCTCTCCGACGGCATCGCCGCGGTCGGCGCCCCCGTCCTCGGTCCCGACGGCCGTCCGGTCGGGGCGCTGTCGGTGTCCGGCCCCACGGTGCGCATGTCCGAGGAGGTCTTCGACGACCACGGCCGCGCCGCCGCCGACGCCGCCCGGCGCATCTCCCGCGACCTGGGGGCCCGCCCGTAGGAACGACCCGCAGGAACGACGGAGCCCGCCCCCTCGGTGAGAGGACGGGCTCCGTGTGGTGGTGGGTGCTGTGCGCGTCAGCTCTTCAGCATGCCCCGCAGGACGTACTGCAGGATGCCGCCGTTGCGGTAGTAGTCCGCCTCACCGGGGGTGTCGATGCGGACCTTCGCGTCGAACTCGACGGTCTCGCCGGAGTCCTTCGTCGCGGTCACGTGCACCGACTTCGGGGTCTTCCCGTCGTTCAGCTCGGTGATGCCGGCGATGTCGAAGGTCTCGGTGCCGTCGAGCCCGAGGCTCGTCGCCGACTCGCCGTCCGGGAACTGCAGCGGGACGACGCCCATGCCGATCAGGTTCGAACGGTGGATCCGCTCGAAGGACTCGACGATGACGGCGCGCACGCCCAGCAGCGCGGTGCCCTTGGCCGCCCAGTCACGCGAGGAGCCGGAGCCGTACTCCTTGCCGCCCAGCACGACCAGCGGGGTGCCCTGCGCGGCGTAGTTCTGCGCGGCGTCGTAGATGAACGACTGCGGCGCCCCGTCCTGGGTGAAGTCGCGGGTGTAGCCACCCGAGACGTCGTCGAGGAGCTGGTTGCGCAGCCGGATGTTCGCGAACGTGCCGCGGATCATCACCTCGTGGTTGCCGCGCCGCGAACCGAAGGAGTTGTAGTCCTTCTTCTCGATGCCGTGGGAGTCCAGGTACTCCGCGGCCGGGGTGCCCGGCTTGATCGCACCGGCCGGCGAGATGTGGTCGGTGGTGACCGAGTCGCCGAGCAGCGCGAGCACACGGGCGCCGGAGATGTCGGTGACCGGGTCCGGCTCGCCCTTCATGCCCTCGAAGTACGGGGGCTTGCGGACGTAGGTGGACTGCTGGTCCCACTCGAAGGTCCGGCCCTCGGGGGTGGGCAGCGCGCGCCAGCGGTCGTCGCCGCGGAACACGTCGGAGTAGCTCTTGGTGAACATCTCCGAGGTGATGGAGGAGTCGACGACGTCGTTGATGTCCTCGGTCGAGGGCCAGATGTCGCGCAGGAAGACGTCGTTGCCCTCGGAGTCCTGCCCCAGGGGCTGGTTCTCGAAGTCGAAGTCCATCGTCCCGGCCAGCGCGTAGGCGATGACCAGCGGCGGCGACGCCAGGTAGTTCATCTTGACGTCGGGGTTGATCCGGCCCTCGAAGTTCCGGTTGCCCGAGAGCACCGAGACGACGGTGAGGTCGTTGTCGTTGACCGCGGCCGAGATCTCCTCGGGCAGCGGGCCGGAGTTGCCGATGCAGGTGGTGCAGCCGTAGCCGACCAGGTTGTAGCCGAGCTTGTCGAGGTAGGGCCAGAGACCGGCCTTCTCGTAGTAGTCGGTGACGACCTGGCTGCCCGGGGCCATCGAGGTCTTGACCCACGGCCTGGTGGTCAGGCCCTTCTCGACGGCGTTCTTGGCCAGCAGCGCCGCGCCGAGCATGACGCTGGGGTTCGAGGTGTTGGTGCAGGAGGTGATCGAGGCGATCACCACGGCGCCGTGGTCGAGCACGAACTCACCGCGCGAGTCGGACTTCACGGTGACCGGCTTGGACGGGCGGCCCTCGCAGCCGTCCGCGGCCGACATGACGACCGGCGCCGCGTCGTCGTCGGCGAAGGAGAGCGCCGGGGCGTCGCTGGCAGGGAAGGACTCGTTCGACGACTCGTCGACGCCGGCGAGCGGGCTCGGGGCCACGTCGTCGTCGGTGTAGTCGTGCACGGTCTTGCGGAACGCCGGCTTGGCGTCGGTCAGCTCGATGCGGTCCTGCGGGCGCTTCGGGCCGGCGATCGACGGGACGACCGTCGAGAGGTCGAGCTCGAGGGTCTCGGAGAAGACCGGCTCGTGCTCCGGGTCGTGCCAGAGACCCTGCTCCTTGGCGTAGGCCTCGACCAGCGCGATCTGCTCGGCCGAGCGGCCGGTCAGCTTCAGGTAGCGGACGGTCTCCTCGTCGATCGGGAAGATCGCCGCGGTCGAGCCGAACTCCGGGCTCATGTTGCCGATGGTGGCGCGGTTGGCCAGCGGCACCGCGCCGACGCCGGCGCCGTAGAACTCGACGAACTTGCCGACGACGCCCTGGCGACGCAGCATCTCGGTGATCGTGAGCACCACGTCGGTGGCGGTCACACCGGTCGGGATCTCGCCGGTTAGCTTGAAGCCGAGCACCTGGGGGATGAGCATCGAGACCGGCTGGCCGAGCATCGCGGCCTCGGCCTCGATGCCGCCGACGCCCCAGCCCAGCACACCCAGGCCGTTGACCATGGTGGTGTGGGAGTCGGTGCCGACCAGGGTGTCCGGGTAGGCCTGACCGTTGCGGGGCATGACCACGCGCGCCAGGTTCTCGATGTTGACCTGGTGCACGATGCCGGTGCCGGGCGGGACGACCTTGAACTCGTCGAAGGCGCCCTGGCCCCAGCGCAGGAACTGGTAGCGCTCCTTGTTGCGCCCGTACTCGAACTCGATGTTGCGCTCGAACGCGTCGGCGGTGCCGAAGAAGTCGATCATGACCGAGTGGTCGATGACCAGCTCGGCGGGCGCGAGCGGGTTGACCTTGGACGGGTCGCCGCCCATCTCGGTCACGGCCTCGCGCATGGTCGCCAGGTCGACGACGCAGGGCACGCCGGTGAAGTCCTGCATGATCACCCGGGCGGGGGTGAACTGGATCTCGGTGTCCGGGTCGGCCTGCGGGTCCCAGTTCGCCAGGGCGGTGATGTGGTCCGCCGTGACGTTCGCACCGTCCTCGGTGCGGAGCAGGTTCTCGAGCAGGACCTTCAGACTGAACGGCAGGCGCTTCGAGCCCTCCACCGCGGAGAGCCGGAAGATCTCGTAACCGGTGCCCCCGACGTCGAGTTGTCCTCGGGCGCCGAAGCTGTCGGTGCTGGCCACTTGGTGGTCCTCCCGTGGTGGTGGGCGGTCGCTATGTCCGGTGCGGTGAACGCGCCCCGCCCCGCGGGCCGGGGGTGCTCACCTGCGTCGTGCCGGAGTCTCGCGCACCGCCGTGCCGGCAGCAGCGCGGACCCTCGTACCGCAAATAGTACGCCTGTCCTATAAGCCTGGCGAGGCGGGTGTGGCCGGGGTCGCGGCGCCGTCGCGCGGGTGGCGTCCCCCGTGCGGTGGACGGGTCCGGTGTGTCGCACGGGGTTCGGGTGACACGAGTGGCACTGTTCCCAGTCGATTCCCCGTCGATCCCGCCCGCCCCATGGAAGGACCTCCCCGTGACGCGCCAGCCGTCGGCGACCCTCGTCGTGGTGGCCGTGCTCGTCGCGGTCGCGCTGGCCTCGCCCGGGATGGGCGCGGCCGCGACCGTCGTCGTGCCCGCCGCCGCGGTGCTCCCGGCCCAGCCGCCGCCCCCGCCGCCGCCGAACCCCGGCGACGACGAGCTGGAGCGCAGCCGCCAGTCGGTGCAGGACCGGGCCGCCGAGGTCGGCCGGCTCACCGCCCGCCTCGCCGAGCTCGACGCGCAGGCCGAGCAGCTGCAGATGCAGGTCGCGGGGCGCAACGAGGAGGCGCTCGCCGCCCGGGACACCGCCGACGCCGCCGGTCGTGAGGCCGAGACCGCCGCGGCCCGGGCCGCCGACGCCCGCGCCGCGACCGAGGCCGCGGGCCGCGCCGTCGACGACGCCCGGACCCGGATCGACGCCTTCGTCGGCGACGTCTACACCCACGGTCTCGACCTGGGTCCGCTCGGGCTGCTCTCGCGGGCGACCGACCCGCAGGACCTGATGGACCGGGCCCGGCTCACCGACGCGCTGAGCGAGGACCAGGCCGCGGTCCTGGAGCAGCTCCAGCAGGCCCGTATCGCCCAGGCCAACGCCGACTCCCTCGCCCGTGCGGCGCAGGAGGAGGCCGACCGGCGCCGCGCCGACGCCGAGCAGGCCTCCGCGGCGGCCGACTCCGCCGTCGACGAGGCCGTCGCGGCCGCCGACGCCCAGCAGATCCGGCTCGACGCCGTGCACACCGAACGCACCGACGTGCAGTCCCGGCTCGACGCCGCCGAGAACGCCGACGCCGGGCTGCGCGCCCAGCGTCAGCGCTACGAGGCCTGGCGGGCCGAGCAGGCCCGGCTCCAGGCCGAGGCCGACCGGCGGGCCCGGGAGGAGGCGGCGTCGCGGGTCGCGCAGGAGCCCGCGCCGTCGGACGGCCCCGCGCCGCGGCGCACCGGGTCGGCGGCGATCGAGACCGTGATCGACCGGGCGATGGCCCAGCTCGGCACCATCTACGCCTGGGGTGGCGGCAACTCGCGCGGACCGACCCGCGGGATCCGCGACGGCGGCGTCGCCGACGCCCACGGCGACTTCCGCAAGGTCGGCTTCGACTGCTCGGGGCTGATGCAGTTCGCCTTCGCCGGGGTCGGCGTCGATCTGCCCCGCTACAGCGGCAACCAGGCGAACGCCGGCCGGCTGGTGCCGATCTCGGACATGCGGCGCGGGGACATGCTGTCCTGGGCCGACGGCGGCCGCACCCACCACATCGCCATCTACCTCGGCGACGGGAAGATGCTCGAGGCCCCGTACTCGGGCGCGAGTGTGCGGGTCACCTCGGTCCGCTACGACGGCCTGAACAAGGTCACCCGGCTGCTCTGACGGCCGCGGCCTCGCCGGTCAGCTCGTCGAGCACCAGCCGCACCGCGGGCCGGGTCACCGCACCGCGGGTCACGGCCCGCACCAGGCGGGCGGCCCGCACCCCGGCGAGCGGGCGCAGTGCGAGCCGGGCGCCGTCGCGGTGGTCGGTGGAGTAGCGGGGCAGCAGCGCGACGCCGTGCCCGTGGGCGACGAGCTCCTCGGTGACCGAGAAGTCGTTGATCCGCTGCACCACCCGCGGCACGGTGCCGGTGACCAGTGCGAGCGAGTTGAGCACGTCGTCGACCGGCCACCCGACGGCGACCGAGATCCAATCGGCGTCGACGAGGTCGGACAGGTGCACCTCGGCGCGGTGGGCCAGCGGGTGGTCCGGGGGCAGGGCGACGTCGAGGGGCTCGCGCAGGAGCGGGTGCACGGTGAGCCGGCCCGTGCGCAGCGGGTCGAGCCGTTCGTCGTGGTGGGTGACGACGACGTCGGCGGCGGCCGCGGCGGCCGGTACGTCCTCCGGGCGCAGGTCGAGGTCACGGCAGGACAGCGCCAGCCCGGGGTGGGCCGACGCCCGGCGCAGCAGCCCGGGCAGCAGCAGCCGGGCCGCCGACGGGAAGAACACCACCCGGACCGTGCCCAGCGGCTGCTCGCGCAGGCCCGCGGTGGTCTCCTCCAGCCGGCCCAGCGCGTCGAGCACCTCCTGCGCCCCGTCGACGACGGCCCGCCCGGCCGCGGTGAGCCGCAGCCCGCGCCCGTCCGGTGCGGTCAGCTCCAGGCCCGCCTCCCGGGACAGTGCCTTGAGCTGCTGGGACACCGCGGACGGGGTGAAGTTGAGCGCCGCGGCGACGGCGGTGACCGAGCCGCGGTCGGCGAGCTCGCGCAGGATCCGGAGCCGCCGCACGTCCATGCAGAAAAGCTACAACATCGTTTCAGTTGTTGTCGCTGGTCTGCACGGTCTGGGGACGGCAGCGTGGACGCCGTGACCGTTCGTGACCGCCTGCTCGCCGTCGTCGTCGCCGTGTTGTGGGGCGCCAACTTCATCGCCATCCACGTCGGGCTCGAGCACTTCCAGCCGCTGTTCCTGGCCGGGCTGCGGATGCTCGTGCTGGCGGTCCCGACGGTGCTCCTCGTGCCGCGGCCGCGGGTTCCGCTGCGCTGGCTCGTCGGCTACGGGCTCGGGTTCGGCACGGTGCAGTTCCTCTTCCTGTTCCTGGGGATGTACGCCGGGATGCCGACCGGGCTCGCGTCCCTGGTCCTGCAGGCGTCGGGACCGTTCACGCTCGTGCTGGGTGCGCTGCTGCTGCGCGAGAGGGTGACGCCGCGGCAGTGGGCCGGGATCGGCGTCGCCGTGCTCGGGCTGGGGTGCATCGCCCTCGCCCGAGCCCAGTCCGCGGCGCTGCTGCCGGTCGTGCTGACCCTGCTCGGCGCGCTCGGCTGGGCGGCCGGGAACCTGTGCAGCCGGCTGGCCCAGCGCGACGGCGAGGCGGTCGACCCGCTGCACCTGACGCTGTGGATGACCGTCGTGCCGCCGGTGCCGATGCTGGCCGCCTCGGCCGTGGTGGAGGGTCCGGGCACCTGGGGCGACGTCGTCGCGATGGTGACCCCCGACGGCGTCGCCGGGCTGGTCGCGCTCGTGTACCTGTCGCTGGTGGCGACCGTGCTCGCCGCCGGGATCTGGACCGGGCTGATGCGCCGCTACCCGGCGGGGCTCGTCGCGCCGCACTCGCTGCTCGTCCCGGTGGTCGGGATGAGCCTGGCGATGGTGCTCCTGGGGGAGCGGCCGTCGGTGACCGAGCTGGTCGCCGGGGCGGTGGTCGTCGGCGGAGTGCTGGTGGCCTCCGCGCCGGCCCGGCGTCGGGTACCGGTGGCGGCATGAGGCTGCGCTGCACCACGCTCGTGGTCGACGACCACGACGCCGCGCTCACCTTCCTCGTCGACGTGCCCGGCTTCGATCAGGTCGATGACTCGCCCGCGACGACCTCGGCGACCGGGGCGGCGAAGCGCCGGGTCGTGCGTCGTCGTGGTGCGTCCGCCCGGCGCCGACACCGGCCTGCTCCTGACCCGCACCGACGGCGACCGGCAGCGGGCCGTCGTCGGTGACCAGTTCGCCGGGCGGGTGGGGCACTTCCTGGAGGTCGACGACGCCGCCGCGGAGTACGAGCGGCTCGTGGCGCTCGGGGTGGAGTTCGAGGGACCGCCGCGGGTGGAGACCTACGGCACGGTCGCGGTGTTCCGCGACGTCGCCGGGAACCGGTGGGACCTGCTCTCCGGGCCGTGGGTCAGGCCCGCCGGCGCCGTCGGCGGTTGCGGCGACGGCGGCTCGGGACGAGGAACGCCGCCGCGGTCCCGACCAGGACGACGACCCCGAGCGCGACGAGGGCGGTCACGAACGCGCCCGCCGACACCGTGGTCGCCGGGGGCTCGGGCGGTACCGCGGGCGCGGCCGCGACCTCGCGGGTGGCGGTGCACAAGGTGTCCTCGTGCGGGCCCGCAGGGTTCAGCGGATGGAACTCGTAGCGGGTCCCGGTGGCGTACGACCGGTCGACCGAGGTCGCGGTGTTCGGCCGTGGGTTCGGGGAGCCGGCGACCTGGACGTCGCGGCCGTCGTCGGTGCGGACCTGCGCGACGCGGCCGTCGGCGGAGGTCGAGGCGACGGTGCCGGTGAACGCGTGGGCGGAGCGGAGGGGGTCGGGGACGCACGAGGTCCGGGTGGACGGGATCGTGGTCCCGATCGCCGCGCTTGTCCCGCTCGCCGCGCTCGTCGGGGCGAGGAGCGCCAGGACGGCGAGCAGCGGGACGGCGAGAGGGGGCACGGGGTCATCCTCGCGCGTGCGAGGGTCGCGCGCCTCCGCCGTCCAGCCGAGTGGTGAGGTGCGGAATGCCGGGACGTCGTTCTCGGAGCGCAGCTGGAGTCGTGGTGGGGCGGCCTGGGCTGTCGAGGTACGACCGCGGTGCTCCGGCGAGTGCGTCGGCCATGGGCTCGGGCAGCGGCCGCGGGGCGTGACGCCCAGGCATGATGGGGCGTGACGCCCGGGCATGATGAGGCCGGGGAGGCTGCGTCGCGAGCTGGTGCGCGGGCAGTGCCGGGACGCGGTCGGTGAAGCGGCCACGCGCGCGGCGCGACCGACGTCGCATCGTCGCTGCTCTCGACCGACGGAGCGTCGACGCACCTCCCTGTACTGCGCGGCAGCGCACCCCACCGCGCCGCGCTCCACCGCGCCGCACTCACCGCGCGGCATCGTGTCGGCGGACGAGCGTTCGCGCGTCGGAGACGCGTTCAGCGGGATCCACGGCGACGGTGGGGTGTTCCTGTTCGCAGACGGGCAGGAGCGCGGCGGGACCTCCGGTCCCTACGGCGGCGGTCTCTCTCGCGGCGCCGGTCGTCGTGTGCCGCGCTCCTCCGGTACACGGTGATCGTCCGCCGGTGGGATGCGGCGGACGGCCGGAGGCGAGCGCCGAATGACCTCGGAACGTCCAGCTCAGAGCAGTATAATCGAACATGTGATCGATACTTCGGATGTGTTGGGCCATGCCGACCCGGGTGACGACCCGGCCTGGCTCGAACACCGGCGCCGCCGCGAGGCGGTGGAGGAGGCGACCCGGTGCCCGCACGGCCTCGCGATCGACCTGTGCGGCGAGATGTGCGGTCCCGAGCCCCCGCCCGACCAGTCCGCCGGGATCGACGACGTCGCCTGGGAGGCGCTGCGGTACCTGGTCGCCGGAGCCCCGACCGACCGGCTCACCGACCTGCAGGTGCTCGACGTCCTCGAGGGCGCCGAGCACTGGGTGCGCCGTGCGAGCGCCCTGCGGATGCGGTCGGTCGCGCTGATCGCGGAGCGCCGCCCGGCGGGGAGCGGCGCCGCACCGCCGGGCGCGGACCCGCGTGCGGTGCAGCCCGTCTCCCGGTGGTTGCCGGACCAGGTGGCGATCGTGCTGCGGGTCCCGCGCGATCACGCCCGGTCGCTGATCGGGCAGGCGCAGCGATTCGTCCAGGTTTTGCCGGAGACCCTGGCCGCGTGGGAGTCGGGCCAGATCGACCAGGGAGCAGCCGAGGCGATCTCGTCCGCGACCCTCGTGCTGGACGACGAGCGCGCCCGCCGGGTGCAGGCCGCGGTCCTCCCGGGCGCCCCGGAAGCACACCGCCGGCTGCTGCGCGACCGGCTGCGCCGCCACGTCGCCCACGTCGCCCGCGTCGACCCCGACGGCGCCCGCGAGCGCCACGAACGGGCCCGGTCGGAGCGACGGATGTCGATCTCCCCGGGGGACGACGGCATGGGCTCGCTCTGGCTCTGCGGCACGGCCGCGCAGGTGGGGGCGTCGTGGCAGTGCGTCGACCGGCTCGCGCGCTCCCTGGACGACCCGTGCGACGACCGCACCCTGGACCAGAAGCGTGTCGACCTCGCCCACCAGCTGCAGCAGGGCACGCTGACGCTCACCGACGTCGGCACGGTCCGGGACGCGCTCGGCGCGGACGGGGCGGGGACCGACGAGGACGGCCTGCTCGCCGCGGTCGCGCGGGTGCTCGCCGCGAAGCCGGACCCGGAGGAGGCCGTGGGCCGACGCCCGCTGATCCAGGTCGTCGTCCCGCTCAGCACGCTGATGGGCGGCGCGGCACCGGGCGAGCTGGTCGGGCACGGCCCGATCCCCGCCGACCTCGCCCGGGCCCTCGCCGCCGGCGGGGTGTGGCAGCGGCTGGTGGCCGATCCGCTGTCGGGCACGCTGCTCGACGTGGGGCGGACCCGCTACCGCCCGCCGGTCGCGATGGCCGACCACGTCCGGGCGCGGGACTGCACCTGTCGCGGCCCGGCGTGCAGCCGACGGGTCCGCGACCTCGACCACCACGTGCCGTGGGCGGCCGGGGACGGGTCGACCAGCGCCGAGAACCTGTTCGGGCTGTGCCGGGCCGACCACGTGTTGAAGGACGCACCGGGCTGGCAGGTGCTCGCCGGGACCGACGGCAGTCTGACCTGGGTGGCACCGTGCGACCGCCGGGCGACGACGCGGCCGTTCGACCACCGGGTCTTCACCGATCCGCTGCCGGACGCGGCCGACCACGACACCACCGTCGTCGCGCCCTTCTGATCACCGTGCCGAACGGGCAGGGTGGCCTGGCGGAGCCTCGCTCGGGGCCGTGTCCGCTGCTCAGGCGGCCGGGGCGGCGAGCTGCCAGGAGACGCCGAAGCGGTCCTCGACCCAGGCGAAGGGGCCGAAGCCGTAGTCGTCGAGCGGCATGAACTCCCGTCCACCGGTCGCGAGGGCCGCCAGCAGCCGCTCCTGCTCGTCGCCGGACTCGCAGTCCACCCACAGCGAGACGGCGGGGGAGAAGTCCCACTGGTGCACCGGCGGGCTGTCGCTGCACCGCAGGCGCTGCCCGGCGACGACGAACTCGGCGAGGACCACCGCGTTCGGATCGTCGGGGCGGTGGGTGACCGAGACGATCTCGCCGTCGTCGAACAGGGATGTCCAGAACTCCATCGCCTCGCTCGCGCTCGGGCCACGCGGCGGCTGGAAGGTCAGGAACGGCACGGCTCGGGCGGTCATCGGGTCCTCCTGCGCGGGGCGGGGCGGGGCCGACGGTGCACGTAAACCGGACGACACGGCCGTGCGCCGATGGCTAGGGTCGACACCATGGCACGAGGCATCTGGTCGCAGAAGGTCCGCACCGCCCGCTGACGGCGGCGCCCTTCACCCCTTCCGAATCGCGTCCGCCGTCCCGGTCCCCGCCGGGCGGCGCAGTCCGTGCTGCCCGGCTCCGATCCCGGATGCCGCGGAGCCCTCGTGCACACCACACCCGAACAACCGTCCCTGTCACCCGCCCTCGACGCCGGCGCGGCCGCCCACGTGCGTGTCGAGGACGTCGTCGTCACCCGCGGGTCGCACCGCGTCCTCACCGGCGTGACGCTGACCGTCTCCGCCCGCTCGCGGCTCGCCGTCGTCGGGGAGAACGGGCGCGGCAAGTCCACGCTCCTGCACGTCCTCGCGGGCCTGCTCGCACCGGACGCCGGGGTCGTGCACCGCGCCGGCACCGTCGCCCTGGCCCGCCAGGAGGTGCCCGCCCGCGACGGCGAGACCGTCGGCACCCTGACCGCGGAGGCGCTCGCCGCCCCGCGGACGGCGCTGCGCGAGCTCGACGCGGCGACCGCGGCGCTCACCGACGGCGCGCCCGGCGCCGACGACCGGTTCGCCACCGCCCTGGACGCCGCGACCCGGCTCGACGCCTGGGACGCCGAACGCCGCGTCGACGTCGCCCTCGGTGCGATCGGCGCCTGCACCGACCGCACCCGGCCGCTGGAGACGCTGTCGGTGGGACAGCGCCACCGCGTGCGGCTGGCGTGCCTGCTCGGTGCCCGCCACGACGTCCTGCTCCTCGACGAGCCCACCAACCACCTCGACGCCGCCGGGCTCGACTTCCTGACCCGCACCCTGCGCGCGCACCCGGGCGGGCTCGCCGTGGTCAGTCACGACCGGGCCCTGCTGCGTGACGTCGCCGACGAGTTCTGCGACCTCGACCCGACGCGCGACGGCACGCCCCGGCTCACCGCGGGCGGCTACGACGCCTGGAGGACCGCGCGGGACCGGGCCCGCGCCGCGTGGGAGGCCGAGCACGCCGAACAGCAGGCCGAGCACCGCCGCCTCGCCGACGCCGTCGCCACCGCGCGGGACCGGCTCTCGACCGGCTGGCGTCCGGACAAGGGGACCGGCAAGCACGCCCGCCAGTCCCGGGCCCCGGGGGTGGTGCAGGCGCTGCACCGGCGTCGGGCCGAGCTCGACGCGCACCGGATCGACGTGCCGGTACCGCCGTCGTCGTTGCGCCGGCCCGACCTCGACGTGCGTCCTGGCGCGCCCCAGCTGCGCGCGCACGGAGTCGGCGTGCGGGGGCGGCTCGCCGGTCCGGTCGACCTGGTCCTCGACGCGGGCGACCGGCTGCTCGTGACCGGGCCGAACGGGGCCGGGAAGTCGACGCTGCTCGCCGTGCTGGCCGGGTCGCTCGCTCCGGACGCCGGGTCGGTGCGCACCGCGAGCGGCGCCCGGGTCGTCCGGCTGGGGCAGGAGACCGCGGTGCTCGACCCGCGGCGGCCCGCGCGTGCCGTGCTGGAGCACGTCGGTGGTGGCGCCCACGGCCTGCTCGACGCGGCGGCGCTGCGGACCCCGGTGGGTCGGCTGTCGGAGGGCCGGCGGCGCCGGCTCGACCTGGCCCGCGCCCTGGCGGAGCGCCCGACGACGCTGCTGCTCGACGAGCCGACCAACCATTTGTCCGCGCGGCTCGTGGACGAGCTCACCGCGATGGTCCGGGACACCTCGGCGGCCGTCGTCGTCGCCACCCACGACCGGCAGCTGCTGCGCGACCTGGCCGACTGGCCGCGGCTGGAGCTCGACCCGGCCGGGTGATCACGGCCGGAGCCCGGCCTCGACGGCGTCGAGGGTGCGGCGCAGCCCGGAGTCGAACAGCGGCTCACCGCCGCCGGGCCCGCGCACGACGGCGCCGCCGAGGAGCCGGGACAGCACCGGCAGGCGCTCCGCCCGGCCGGAGCGGCGGACGTCGTCGAGGGTGGGGAGGCGGTCCCCGGCCAGGGCCGCAGCGCCCCGGACGTAGCCGTGCAGCAGGTGCAGCACCTCGACGGCCGCGTGCAGCGGGTGCCCCGCCCCGACGACGTGCGCCAGCAGCGCCTCCGACCACGCGCACTCGGCGGGGCCGGTGGCGCGGGGGCCGGCGAGCAGCCCGACGGTCCACGGGTGCTCGTCGAGCACGTCGCGCAGGGCGGCCGCCCAGATCTCGCAGCCCAGCCGCAGCCCGCAGCCCGACAGGTCCGGCGGCTCGCCCAGTGCGACGTCCAGGACGAGGTCGACCAGCGCGTCCTTGCCGGGCACGTGCCGGTACAGCGACATCGGCGCGGACCCCAGCTCGCGGGCCAGCCGCGGCATCGACACCGCGGCCAGCCCGTCGGCGTCGGCGAGGCGCAGCGCCGTGGCGACGATCGAGCCGCGGTCCAACGTCCGGCGCGCCGGGGCCGGGGGAGCGGCCCAGCGGGGGTCGTCGGCGGCGGTCACGCGTCGATCATGTCACGCATTTCGTAGGGAGCCCTACGCGCATGGCGTAACCCCTACGCGCCCTGCGCCCGGCGGAGTGCCGGTGCGCGGTTCGTAGGGTGTCCCGATGGAGTTGTGGGAGGTCGGGGTCATCGCGCTGGCCGGGCTCTGGGCGGGGTTGATCAACACCGTCGTCGGGTCGGGGACGCTGGTGACCTTCCCGGTGCTCGTGGCGCTGGGCTTCCCCCCGGTGACGGCGACGACGTCGAACGCCATCGGGCTGATCACCGGCTCGGTCACCGGCGCCGTCGGGTACCGCAAGGAGTGGGCCGGGCACGGCCGCCGCCTCGCGAAGTACGGTGTCGCGTCGTTCCTGGGGGCCGTGGTCGGTGCGGCGCTGCTGTTGTCGCTGCCGCCGGACGCGTTCGAGACGATCGTGCCGGTCCTGGTCGGTACCTCGGTGCTGCTGGTCGCTGTGCAGCCCCTGCTGGCCCGCCTGCTGCGCGACCGCCCGCGTCCGGACCGGTCCGGCTCGCCGGTGCTCTACGTGCTGGTGTTCCTGGTGGGCGTCTACGGCGGCTACTTCACCGCCGCCCAGGGGATCATGCTGGTCGGGGTGATGGGGTTGCTCGTCGCGGACCCGCTCCAGCGGCTCAACGCCTTCAAGAACACCCTCGCCTCGGTCGTGAACATCGTCGCCGGGGCGATCTACGCCGTCGTCGCGCCGGTCGACTGGACGGTCGTCGGGATCATCGCGGTCAGCTCGATCGTCGGCGGGCTGCTCGGTGCGAAGGTCGGCCGCAGGCTGCCGCCCGCGGTGCTGCGGACCGTGATCGTCGTGATCGGGGTCGCGGCGATCGTGTTCCTGCTGGTGGAGTGAGCGCCCCGAACTGTCGGGGGTGTCTGCTCTCCTGAGGGCGTGGACGACGACCGCGCTACCGAGCTGGCCGTGGCCCTCGCCTCGCTGGCCGGGCGCGAGATCGGCCCGGACGAGGCGCGTGCCGTCGTCGCGCACGCCCACACCCTGAGTCCGGGCCGCGCCAACGTCATCTGGTCCCGGCACCGGCGCGCGCCGCGCACCGTGTCGCTGCGCGACTACCTGGCGATGACCCTGCGCTTCGTCGACGGGGGCCCGCCGTGAGCTCACACACCGACGGCCGCGAGCGCCGCGTCGAGGGCGTCGTCGTCGCCGACGTTGCCCGGCACCACCACCTGCACGACCGCGCGCCCGCCCGGCGTCATCAGGTCCCACACCGACACCCCGGGCAGCACCTGCCCGCGGACCCGCGCCGAGACCGCGCCGAGGCCGTCGCGGGCGACCTGGGCCCCGGTGATCCCGCCCTTGGTCACCACGACGTCGACCTGCTCGCGCAGGGCCGCGACCGCTCCGACCACCGCCCGCATCACCGACTCCCCGTGGGCCAGGGTGTCGTGCTCGGCGCGGCGCTCCCGCTCGCTGGCCAGGGCCGCCCAGCCGCCGGCGGACAGGTCACCGGCCAGGTCACGGACCAGCCGGGCCGCGGTCGCGTCCGGGTCGGCGAGTGCGTCGTCGGTGCCGACCACCACGGGCGCACCGCGCCCGGCGCAGGCGTACGTCAGCTGCCGGCCCGCGGCGGCGGTGTGCGAGCCGCACACCAGCAGCGTGCGGCCCGGGCCCGCGACGGGGGCGTCGAGCAGGCCGTCGCTGCTCACCCGGCAGACCGCGGCCGCCAGCGGCGCCCCGCCGCGCGCGACGATCTCGCGGGTCGCCCACGCCGCGCGCAGGGCGTCGGCGACACGGGCGACGTCGGTGTCGTCGTGCACGTCGGGCAGCACCACGTCGATGTCCCCGGCGCCGGTCAGCACCCCGGTGAGCGCGCCGGAGCGCACGTCGTCGATGCCGACCGTGACCGGTGTGCGCACGGACTTCTCCCGGACGTAGCCGGGCAGATGGCCGTCGCGGTAGCCGAACACCGGGTCGCGGGCGAACTCCGTCTCGTGCGCCGGGAGGATCTCGCCGCCGACGCGTACCCGGTGCGTGCCGTCGACGGTCGTGCGTCCGCCGCCGGGGAAGGCGGGGACGAACAGCACCGGCGCGGCCGGGTCGACGGCATCGCACTCGGCGAACACGTGCCCGCGCAGCGTCGAGTCGCCCCGCAGCACCAGCCGGACCCGCTCGCCGAGCCGCCCGCCCGCGACGTCGGCGTCGGCTCGGATGCCCGACACCAGTGCGACGGCGGCCTGTTCGTCGAGCGCGCGGGTGTTGGTCAGCAGGTACACCGCGTCGGCCCGGCGCAGGGCGTTGGTGAGCACGTCGGCGTCCCACCGGAGCAGGACCTCGACCCCGGTCGCGGACTGCGTCCCGGTCGGGTCGTCGTCGCAGACGAGGATCTTCACCGCTCCCGCCCCGGGGTGTCGAGCAGCGCGTCGGCGCGGGTGCGGAACAGCGCCGTGCCCCACATCATCGCCGCGGCGAGGAAGGCGAGGACCCCCAGCGAGACGACGCCCCACGTCCCGGCCTCGGTCGGGACGGCCTCGTTGATCGCGGTCCGCATGATCGGCGCGACGAAGCCGCCGAGGTTGCCGATCGAGTTGATCAGACCGATGCCGGTGGCCGCCGCGGCTCCGGTGAGGAACGCCGTCGGGAACGACCAGCTGATCGGACCGGCGCACAGGAACGCCGACACCGCGACGGTGATCGCGACGATGCCCAGCAGCGCCTGTCCGTTCGCCCCGGCCCAGGCCGAGGCGAGGATCGCGGCGCCGGTCAGGAGGAAGGCGATGCCGCCCCAGTGGCGCCGCCGCGCGACGGTGTCGGCGTGCCGGCCGACGACGTAGCAGAAGACCAGGCCGACCGCCCAGGGGATCGCCGCGACGAGCCCGACCTGCCAGCCGACGTCGCGCCCGAGCAGGCCCGCGACCTGCTGGGGCAGGTAGAACGTGGTGCCGTAGACGGCCACCTGCAGGCAGAAGTAGATGACGGTGAAGTACCAGACCTTGCCGTTGAGCATCGCCGGGACGATCCCGCGCGGGCCGTCGGCGTCGCGCACGGTGTCCTCGTGCGCCATGACCTCGCGCATCGCGGCCTTCTCGCGCTCGTCGAGCCAGGTCGCCTTCTGCGGGGAGTCGGTCAGCAGGAAGTACGCGGCCACGCCGGCGACGATCGCCATGACGCCCTCGACGAAGAACATGACCTGCCAGCCGTGCCAGGGCGTGAGGGTGTCGCCGAAGCTGATCAGCCCACCCGACAGCGGCGCCCCGAGCATCTGGCTGAACGGCTGGGCCAGGTAGAAGATCGCGAACATCTGCACGCGCTTCTTGTTCGGGAACCACTGCGACAGGAACATGATCACGCCGGGGAACAGCCCGGCCTCGGTGACGCCGAGCAGGAACCGCAGGAACACGAACATCGTGTCGTTCGTGGTGAACGCGAACGCGCTCGCGACCACACCCCAGGTCACCGCGATCCGGGCCAGCCAGAACCGGGCGCCGAAGCGGTCGAGCAGCAGGTTGCTGGGGATCTCGAAGATCGCGTAGCCGATGAAGAAGATGCCCGCGCCCAGGGCGAACGCCCCGGCGCTGATGCCGCGGTCGACCTGCAGCCCCTCCTCGGCGAAGCCGACGTTGGTGCGGTCCAGGAACGCGACGAAGTAGAGGACCACCAGCATCGGCATGAGCCGGGTGGTGGCCTTGCGGATGCCGGACGCGAGGTGCGGGCTGTCGAGCAGCGCGCGCGGCGTGCGGTCGCCGGTGGTGGGTTCCACGATCTCCCCTTCGAGGTCGTGTGCGGGCGGACGGGTCAGAGGACCAGCACGAGGCCGATCGCGACGAGGACGAGGCCGATCGCGAGGAACGCGACGCGCGACCACGACCAGCCGGGGAACGGTTCACGGGGCACGCGGGCTCCTAGTGCATGTAGAGGCCGCCGTCGACGTTCAGGGTCTGGCCCGTCACGAAGCCGGAGTCGGGCCCGATGAGGTACGCGGCGGCGGCGGCGACGTCGTGCGGGGTGCCGATGCGCGCCACCACGCCGTCGGCGGCCATGGCCGCCTTGCGCTCGGGCGAGAGGGTGCCGCCCATGATGTCGGTGTCGATCGGGCCGGGGGCGATCACGTTCGCGGTGATCCCGTGCGGGCCCAGCTCGCGGGCGACCGAGCGGATGAAGCCCTGGATGCCGGCCTTCGCCGCGGAGTACGGGGTCTTGGAGTAGGTGCCGCCGCCGCGCTGGGCGGAGACCGAGGAGATGCCCACGATGCGTCCGACGCCGTGGGCGACCAGGCTGCGGGCGACCCGCTGGGTGACCCAGTGGGTGCCGTCGAGGTTCACGGCCACGACCCGGCGCCACTCCTGCTCGTCGACGTCGAGGTAGGGGACCGGGGAGGCGACCCCGGCGAACGCGACCAGCGCGACCAGCTGCGGCAGCTGCTGCTCCAGCGCGTCCACCGCGGCGACGGCGGCCTCGCGGTCGGCGACGTCGGCGCCGACGCCCGCGGCGCGCACCCCGTGCCGCTCGGCGATCCCGGCGGCGGTCGTCGCGGCCGCGTCGCCGTCGATGTCGATCAGCCCGACGTGCCAGCCGGCCGCGGCGAGGTGGTCGGCCGCATAGCGCCCGATCCCGCGCGGCGAGCCCGCCCCGGTGAGGATCACGGTCCGTTCGGCGGGGAACCCGGTCATCGGTCGCCCTCCTTCCCGAGCGGGGCCGGGCCCAGCTCGTCGATCAGCTGCGCCATCCGCGCGTAGGCCTTGTTGCGGTACGCGACGAGCTCGGGCACCCGCTCGGCGGGGACGTCGAGGAACCCGCCACCGGACTTGGTGCCCAGCCGGCCGTTCTCGACGTGCTCGGCCAGCGCCCGCGGGGTGGCGAAGCGCTCGGGCCAGCGGCCCTGCAGCGACTCGAAGCAGAACCGGTAGACGTCCAGGCCCGCCATGTCGGCGATCGCGAACGGGCCGAAGAACGGCAGCCGGAACCCGAAGGTGGTCCGGACGATCGTGTCGACGTCCTCCGCGCTCGCGACGCCCTCGTCGACGAGCTGGGACGCCTCGGAGAACAGCGCGTACTGCAGACGGTTGAGGACGAAGCCGTCGGCGTCGGAGATGCGCGCGGGCTGCTTGCCGACCGCGCGCACCAGCTCCTCGACGCCGGGCAGGATCGCCGGGTCGGTGCCGGCGTGCGCGATGACCTCGACGCCGGGGATGAACGGCGCGGGGTTGGAGAAGTGCACGCCCAGGAACCGCTCCGGCCGCGCGACGGCCTCGGCGATCCGCCCGATGAGGATGGTGGAGGTGTTGGACCCGATGACGGTGTCCGGCGCGGCGGCGGCCGAGACCCGGCGCAGCACCTCGTGCTTGATGCCGATCTTCTCCGGCACCGCCTCCTCGACGAAGTCGGCGCCCTCGACGGCGGCCTCGAACGACTCCGCGGCGTGCACGCGCCCGGCGATCGTGTCGGGGGCGTGGGCGGGGAACAGGTCCTCGGCGGCGAAGGCGCGGGCCTCCGCGACGAGCCGGTCGCGGTTGGCGCGGGTGGTGTCGGCGTCGACGTCGGCAATGCGGACCTCGGCCCCGGCCAGGGCCAGGACCTGGGCGATCCCGCCGCCCATGTAGCCGCTGCCGATCACCGCGACGGTGCGTCCCTCGAGAGTCATGAACGGTCCTTCCGGGTGGTGGCGAGCAGGCCGCGCAGATAGTCGCGGTTGGTGGCGCAGACGCCGAGCGAGTCGCCGCCGTACTGCTCCATCAGGAACGGCCCGCGGAAGCCGAGCTCGACGGCGTCGCACACGACCTGCCGGTAGTTGATGAGCCCGAGCTCCATCGAGGTCGGCGTGGAGCTGAACCACGAGCCGTCGCCGGCCTCGTCGCGGGCGTAGTTCTTCACGTGCCAGTACTTCGCGTACGGCAGCGTCCTGGCGTGCATCTCGCGCCAGTCCTCGATGGGGCGGTGCAGCCGGACGAGGTTGCCGATGTCGGGGTTGAGCCCGACGTTGTCGAGCCCGATCTCGTGCACCAGCGCCACGGCGGAGTCGGCGGTGCCGAGGTAGGTGTCCTCGTACATCTCCAGCGCCATCGGCAGGCCGACCGACGCCGCGTGCTCGCCGAGCTCGCGCAGCCGCGCGACGGCGGTGGCCCGGGTCGCGGCGTCGTCGGGGTCCTTCCAGCCGGGCGCGGTCCAGAACCACAGCGCCTTCTTCTGCGCCTCGGAGAACGGGTGGTGCAGGCCGGTGGAGAACACCGTCATGCCCAGCTCGGCGGCCGCGTCGATGGTGCGGTGGGCGTAGTCGAGGTTGCGCTGTTCGCGGCCGGGCTGCAGCACGCTCTGGCGCTGCACGTGCACCGAGATCATCGCGACGCCGTGCTGCGTCGCGATCGCGCGCAGCTCCTCGCGGCGCGAGGGCTCCAGGTCGGCGGGCCGGATGTGGGAGTCGGCGATCTCCAGCTCGGTGAACCCGAGGGCGGCGACCTGGGCGAACACGTCGTCCCAGCGCTCGGCGGGGGCGTCGTGCAGCGCCACCCCGTCGGGTCCCACGGGGGCGAACCCGTGCATGCAGACGGCGATCGGCCAGTCCTCTGGCGCGGGGACCGGGGGTGTGGTGGGCATGGCGGCTCCTTCGGTGCACATGCGATCTTGGATAGATCCTATAGGATTGACGAGCGAGGTCAACCGTTCGGGGGATGTCGATCGGGACGGGCGGGTCAGGCCCCGCGCTCGAAGCGCAGCGAGCGCTCGCGCACGTTGTCGAGGTGGCGGCGTAGCGCGGCCACCGGCTCGTCCACGCCGCCGGAGGCGAACGCGTCGACGACGCCGCCGTGCTCCGCGACCGCCTCCTCGACGTCGGGGACCCCCTGCAGCGCGGTCTGGCGCATCCGGTGCACCTGGGCGCCGAGGGTCTCGGACATCTGCACGAGGTAGCGGTTGCGGGCGTGGTGGAGCACGACGTCGTGGAACTCGGTGTCGGCGGCGAAGTACTCCGCGGTCAGCGACGGGTCGACCCGGCCCTGCGCGAGTGCGGCGGCCACGCGCTCGCCGGCCGCGGCGTGGCGGGCGTGCGCGGACCGCAGCTCGGCGAGCATGGCCGGGGTCGCGGGGGCGGCCATGCTCGCGGCGGTGGTCTCCAGCATCAGCCGGGCGTCGAAGAGCTCGGCGAGCTGGTCGGCGGCCAGCGGCGGCGCGACCCGGTAGCCCTTGAGCGCCTCGCGGGTCACCAGGCCGGTCCGCTCCAGCTGGACCATGGCCTCGCGCACCGGGGTAGGGGAGACGTCGAGGTCGCGCGCGATGGTGTCGATGCCCAGCCGCGTGCCCGGCTCGAGCCCGCCGGAGAGCAGCAGCTCGAGGATGCGCTCGTAGACGTGGTCGCGCAGGCCGCGGCGCTCGATCCCGCCGCGCAGCCCCGGGGTGCTGGCGCTCATCGGGCTCCCTCCAGGTCGGCGACCTCGTCGAGGATCGCGGCGACGGCGCGCGGGTCGTGGGCGAAGCGGCCCAGGAACATGCCGTCGACGCCGTCGGCGATGCGGGGCAGCAGGCCCGGCCCGGCACTCCCACCGTAGATCACCGCGGCGCCCGGGCGCCCCGCGACGTGCGCACGCAACGCCGACCCGACCGCGCTGACGTGCGCGGCCGGGGCCGGTTCGGGGGCGCCGATCGCCCAGACGGGCTCGTAGGCGACGACGACCGGACCCGTGTGCCCGGCCGCGAGTGCCGGAGCGAGGGCGTGGTCGACCTGGGCCCGCACGGCGTCGGCGGCCCGCCCCGCCCCGGACCGGTCGGTCTCGCCGACGCACAGGACCGGGGTGAGGCCGTTGCGCAGTGCGGCGAGCGTCTTCGCGGCGACGACGTCGTCGGTCTCGCCGAAGTGGGCCCGGCGCTCGGCGTGCCCGACCTCGGCCAGCGTGGCGCCCACCTCGACCAGCACGGGCGCGGTGACCTCCCCGGTCCACGGGCCGTCGTCGTGCACGGCCACGTCCTGGGCGCCGACGGCGATCCCGGCCGGGCGGGCGATCTCCACGGCCGCGGGGATGGACGGGAACTGGGGGAGCGCGAACAGCGTCGCCGCCCCGGAGGCGACGGCCCGGTGCCCGGCGGCGATCGCGGCGACCGCCCGCAGCCAGTCGCAGGTGCGGGCGTGGCCGAGGTAGGTCTTGAGGCTCGACCCGATCAGCACAGGTGCTCCCCGGCCGTGCGTACGACCAGCGCGAACGACACCGCGCCGGGGTCGGGGGTGCCGACGCTGCGCTCGCCGTGGGCCCGCGCGCGGCCCAGGCGGGCCGTGAGCCGTGCGGTGTCCTCGGCGGCCCGCCCGGCGGCGTCGGCGGCGTCGGCCCAGGCGACCGGCAGGTCCTCGCCCGCGCCGACGCGCTCGTCGAGGACGGTGGCGAACGGGACGAGGGCGTCGACCATGGTCTTGTCCCCGACGGCGGCCCCGCCCGCGGCGGCGACGGCCCGCTCGGCGGCGCGGACCGCGGCGGCGACGGCGGCCGTGTCCGGGGTGCCGGTGTCACCGAGCGCGGTGCCGAGCGCGTCGAGCAGGGCGGCCCAGATCGCCCCGGAGGTGCCGCCCGCGCGGTCGCCCCAGGCGTCGGCGGCGTGGCGGAGCACGGTCCCGGCGCCGGCCCCGCGGGCGGCGGCGTCCGCGGCGGCCTCCCGGGCGGCGCGTCCGCCGCGCTGCATGCCGATGCCGTGGTCGCCGTCGCCCGCGACGCGGTCGAGCCGCCCGAGCCGGTCGGCCTCGGCGTCGAGCACCGCGGCGACCGCGTCGAACGCGGCGGCGACCCGCGCACCGCAGGCCCGCGACCCCGGCGATCCCTCGAGCACCGCGGCCGGCGCGCCGGCCGCGGTGTCCTGCGGTGCGGCGGTGGTGCCGTGGTGCCCGGCGACCGCCCCGCGGCGGAACGCGGGGGTGTCGCACGGGGCGGTCCACAGACGCTCCAGCTCGCCGGGGGCGTCGTCGAGCCAGAGCAGGGTCAGCGAGGCGCCCGCCATGTCGAAGCTGGTGCAGAACTCGCCGACCTCGGGGTCGACGACGGTGAGCCCGGCCTCGCCGAGCAGCCGGTGCACGGCGCCGTAGACGACGTAGAGCTCCTCGTACTTGACCGAGCCGAGGCCGTTGAGGATCGGGACGACGCGGTCACCGGCCCCGGCGGGCCGCTCGGCGAGCAGGCCGCGGACCAGAAGCTCGGCGAGCCCGGCCGCGGTGGGCACGTCGGTCTCGTCGATGCCCGGCTCGCCGTGGATGCCCAGCCCGACCGCCATCCGCCCGTCCGGCACGGTGAACAGCGGCGAGCCCGCGCCGGGCAGGGTGCAGCCGTCGAAGGCGACGCCCAGCGACCGGGTCCGCTCGTTGGCCAGCCGGGCGACGCGCTCGACGCCGTCGAGGTCGTGACCGGCTTCGCAGGCCGCGCCGGCGACCTTGAACACGCACAGGTCCCCGGCGATCCCGCGGCGCAGTGCCGGGTCGGCGGCGCTGGAGACGTCGTCGGTGACCACCACGGTGCGGCAGTCCACCCCGGCATCGCGCAGCCGGGCCTGGGCGGCGTCGAAGTTCAGGACGTCGCCGGCGTAGTTGCCGTAGGACATCAGCACCCCGCGGCCCCGGTCCGCCGCGGCGGCGACGGAGTGGACCTGCTGGGTCGAGGGCGAGGCGAACAGGTTGCCCATCGCCGCGCCGTGCGCGAGCCCGGGACCGACGAGCCCGGCGAAGGCGGGGTAGTGCCCGGACCCGCCGCCGACGACCAGCGACACCGTCGGCCCGTCGGCCTCGGTCGATCGCACCACCCCGCCCGGGACGGCCCGGAGCCAGCGCGCGGAGGCCGCGGCGAGCCCGGTGGTCATCTCGGCGGCGAAGTCGTCCGGGTCGTTGAACAGGCGCGTCATCGCGGTCCCCTCGTCCTGGCGGTGCGGAGGTCATCGATCCTATAGGAAGTAGGACGACCGCGACCAGGCCCGGCGGCCGCCCGCGCGTTTCACCGTCGTCACACGGGCCGCACGGTGGGATGGCTCGGTGAGCACGACTGCCTCGACCGGTCCGGACCCGATCACCCCCGCCCGCGACGCCGAGCGGCTCGAGCGTGCGGTGCTCGAGGTGAAGCGGGTGATCGTCGGCCAGGACCGCCTCGTCGAGCGGATGCTGGTGGGGCTCCTCGCGAAGGGGCACCTGCTGCTGGAGGGCGTTCCCGGCGTCGCGAAGACCCTCGCCGTGGAGACCTTCGCGACGGTCGTGGGCGGCAGCTTCTCCCGGCTGCAGTTCACCCCCGACCTGGTGCCCGCCGACATCCTCGGCACCCGCATCTACCGGCAGGGCCGCGAGGAGTTCGACGTCGAGCTCGGTCCGGTCGTCGCGAACTTCGTGCTCGCCGACGAGATCAACCGCGCGCCGGCCAAGGTGCAGTCGGCGATGCTCGAGGTGATGGCCGAGCGCAAGCTCTCCCTCGCCGGTCGCGACCACCCGATGCCCGACCCGTTCCTCGTGCTCGCCACCCAGAACCCGATCGAGAACGAGGGCGTCTACCCGCTGCCCGAGGCGCAGCGCGACCGCTTCCTGTTCAAGCTGATCATCGAGTACCCGGGCGTCGAGGAGGAACGGGAGATCATCTACCGGATGGGGTCCACCCCGCCGGTGCCCTCCCAGATCCTCACCCCCGAGGAGCTGGTCCGGCTGCAGCGCACCGCGGCGGACGTGTTCGTGCACCACGCCCTGGTCGACTACGTCGTGCGGCTGGTCGTCGCGACCCGGCTGCCGTCCGAGCACGGCCTGTCCGACGTCGCGTCCTGGATCGCCTACGGCGCCTCGCCACGTGCGTCGCTGGGCATCGTGTCCGCCGCCCGCGCGCTGGCCCTGGTCCGCGGCCGGGACTACGTGCTCCCGCAGGACGTGCTGGAGGTCGCCCCGGACGTGCTGCGCCACCGCCTGGTGCTGTCCTACGACGCGATCGCCGACCAGGTGCCGGTCGACCACATCGTCACCCGGGTCCTGCAGACCGTGCCGTTGCCGCAGGTCAGCGCCCGGCCCGGGGGAGGGCCCGAGGGCGCGTCGACGGCGTGGCCGTCCGCACCGGACGCCGGCCAGGGCCCGGCGTGACGGCGGGGTCCGCCGACCTCGTCCGGCTCGAGGCCTCCCTGCGGACCCTGGAGCTCACCGTCCGGCGCCGGCTGGACGGGCTGCTCCAGGGCAACCACGTCGGTCTGCTGCCCGGGCCCGGCACCGAGCCCGGTGACGCGCGGCCCTACCAGCCCGGCGACGACGTCCGCCGGATGGACTGGTCGGTCACCGCCCGCACCACCGCGCCGCACGTGCGCGAGACCGTCGCCGACCGCGAGCTGGAGACCTGGGCGGTGGTCGACCTGTCGCGCAGCATCGACTACGGAACCGCCCGCACCGACAAGCGGCACCTGGCGCTGGCCGGGCTCACCGCGGTCGCCCAGCTGACGACCGGCGGCGGGAACCGGCTCGGCGCCGTCGTCGCGAACGGGGAGTCGACGCAGCGCCTGCCCGCCCGCGGCGGCCTGGCGCACGCCCGCGGCCTGGTCCGCCGGGTCGCGACGATGCCGCCGGCACCCGAGGGCACCCGCGGCGACCTGTCCGGTGCGCTCGACGAGCTGCGCCGCCCGCCGCGCCGGCGCGGGCTGGTCGTCGTGGTGTCGGACTTCCTCGGCGAGCCCACCTGGGAGCGCTCCCTGCGGGCGCTCTCGGCCCGCCACGAGCTGCTCGCGATCGAGGTCGTCGACCCGCGGGAGCTGGAGCTGCCCGACGTCGGGACCGTCGTGCTCGCCGACCCCGAGACCGGGCGCCAGCGCGAGGTCGACACCACGCCGCTGCTGCGCCGCGAGTTCGCCGCCGCCGCCTCCGAGCACCGCGACCGGGTGGCCACCGCGCTGCGCCGCTGCGGGGCCGGGCACCTGACCCTGCGCACCGACACCGACTGGGTGGCCGACATCGTGCGGTTCGCCGTCGCGCGCAAGCACGCCGCTGCTCCGCGGAGGCTCGCGTGACGTTCACCGCCCCCTGGTGGCTGCTCGGGTTGCTCGTCGTCGCCGCGCTCGCGGTGGCCTACGTGTGGCTGCTGCGGCGGCGCCGTCGCGACGTCGTGCGGTTCACCAACCTGGAGCTGCTGGAGTCGGTCGCCCCGAAGCGGCCGGGCCGGTGGCGGCACCTCCCGGCGATCGCGCTGATCGCGGCGCTGGCGGTGCTCACCGTGGCGCTCGCCGGGCCGCAGGCCATGGCGAAGGTGCCGCGCAACCGGGCCACGGTGATGCTGGTGATCGACGTGTCGCTGTCGATGAAGGCCACCGACGTCGCCCCGACCCGGCTCGCCGCCGCGCAGGCCGCGGCCAAGCAGTTCGCCGACCAGCTGACCCCCGGCGTCAACCTGGGGCTGGTGTCCTTCGCCGGGACGGCGGCGGTGCTCGTCTCGCCCACGACCGACCGCAGCGCGGTCAAGAACGGCGTCGACAACCTGCAGCTCGCCGAGTCCACCGCGACCGGTGAGGCGATCTTCACGGCGATGCAGTCGATCGACACCTTCTCCCGCTCGCTGCAGGGCGGCCCCGACGCGGCGGGTGTGCCGCCACCGGCGCGGATCGTGCTGCTCTCCGACGGCACCCAGACCGTCCCGGGGCCGGACGGGGAGACCGAGCCGCGCGGCTCGTTCACCGCGGCCGCCGAGGCGAAGAACCGCGGCGTGCCCGTCTCGACGATCTCCTTCGGCACCAGCTACGGCACGATCGAGCTCGACGGCGGGCGCACCCCCGTCGCCGTCGACGACGCCTCCATGGAGCGCATCGCGCAGCTCTCGGGCGGCCGGTTCTTCACCGCCGCCACCGAGTCCGAGCTGCGCGCGGTCTACTCCGACCTGTCCGAGGAGCTCGGCTACGAGGAACGCGAGGTCGACGCGAGCAGGCCCTGGATGATCGGCGGGTTCGTGCTCCTGATCGGCGGGCTCGGCGCGGGCATCCTGCTCGGCAGGCGACTGCCGTGAGGGTGATCTCCGCTCGCGGGTACCGGCCGGTAGTGCGTTAGGTTCACCCCCCGTGGGACGTAGCGTGCTCGTGACCGGAGGAAACCGCGGCATCGGCCTGGCGATCGCACAGGCGTTCGCGGCCGAGGGCGACCAGGTGGCGGTGACCTACCGCTCCGGGAAGGACGACATCCCCGGCGGGCTGTTGCCGGTGCACTGCGACGTCACCGACGCCGAGTCCGTCGACGCCGCGTTCACCGAGGTCGAGGCCGCACACGGCCCGGTCGAGGTGCTGGTGTCCAACGCCGGCATCACCGACGACGGGCTGCTCATGCGGATGGCCGAGGAGTCCTTCACCAAGGTCGTCGACGCCAACCTCACCGCGGCCTACCGGGTCGCGAAGCGGGCCTCGCGCGGGATGCTGAAGGCCAAGAAGGGCCGGATGATCTTCGTCTCGTCGGTCGTGGGCCTCTCCGGCTCGGCCGGGCAGGTCAACTACGCCGCCTCGAAGTCCGGGCTCGTCGGCCTGGCCCGCTCGGTCGCCCGGGAGCTGGGCAGCCGCGGCATCACCGCGAACGTCGTCGCCCCCGGGTTCGTCGACACCGACATGACCCGCGCGCTGCCCGAGAAGCGGCGCGAGGAGATCCTGGGGACCATCCCGCTCTCCCGCTACGCCGACACCGGCGAGATCGCCTCGGTCGTGGCCTTCCTCGCCTCGCCCGGCGCCGGCTACGTCACCGGAGCGGTCGTCCCGGTCGACGGCGGCCTGGGCATGGGGCACTGAGCGAGGTCCGCGGAGCGGACATCGACGCCGTGCCCACCGGCCCGGGCACGCAGAACTCTCGAAAGGACGTCATGGGACTGCTCGACGGCAAGCGGCTGCTGATCACTGGTGTGATCACCGACGCCTCGCTGGCCTTCCACTCCGCCAAGATCGCCCAGGAGCAGGGCGCCGAGGTCGTGCTCACCGGTTTCGGCCGGATGCGGCTGGTCGAGCGGATCGCGATGCGGCTGCCGAAGCCCGCACCGGTCGTCGAGCTGGACGTGTCGGACCAGGAGCAGCTGGACTCGCTCGTCGAGCGGGTCACCCCGCACCTGGGCGACGAGCCCCGCCTCGACGGCGTGCTGCACTCCATCGGGTTCGCCCCGCCCGGCGCGCTCGGCGAGGGCGCGTTCCTCAACGCGCAGTGGGAGGACGTCGCCACCACGATCCAGGTGTCGGCGTACTCGTTGAAGTCCCTGGCGATGGCGTGCAAGCCGCTGCTCGGCCCGGGCAGCTCGATCGTCGGCATGGACTTCGACAACCGGCAGGCGTGGCCCGCCTACGACTGGATGGGCGTCGCGAAGTCCGCGCTGGAGTCGGTCACCCGCTACCTGGCCCGCGACCTGGGCCGCGACGGCATCCGGGTCAACCTGGTCGCCGCCGGACCGGTGAAGACGATGGCCGCCAAGTCGATCCCGGGTTTCTCCGCGTTCGAGGACGTGTGGGACAAACGTGCCCCGCTCGGCTGGGACATGAACGACCCGGTGCCGGTCGCCAAGACCGTGTGCGCCGCGCTGTCGGACTGGATGCCGACCACCACCGGTTCGATGATCATGGCCGACGGCGGGGTGCACGCCGTCGGCGTGTGAGCCGGTACCGGCCCGCGCGCGTCGGCGCGGGCCGGGGTCGATAATCGGGGTCGTGCCCGAACAGTTCGACGCGATACTGCTGCTCAGCTTCGGCGGCCCCGAGGCCCCCGACGAGGTCCGCCCGTTCCTGGAGAACGTGACCCGGGGGCGCGGGGTCCCGCCGGAGCGCCTCGACGCCGTCGAGGAGCACTACCAGCACTTCGGCGGGGTCTCGCCGATCAACGCCCGCAACCGCGAGCTGGTCGCGGCGATCGCCGCGCGCACCGAGCTGCCGGTGTACTTCGGCAACCGCAACTGGCGGCCCTACGCCGAGGACACCGTGCGCGAGATGGCCGAGGCCGGCGTCGAGCGGGCGCTGGTGTTCGCGACCAGCGCCTACGGCGGCTACTCCGCCTGCCGCCAGTACCACGAGGACATCTCCCGGGCCCGGGACGCGGTCGGCGACGCGGCCCCCGAGCTGGTCAAGCTGCGCCACTTCTACGACCACCCGGACTTCGTGCGCGCCAACGCCGACGCCGTGCGGACCGCGTGGGCCCAGCTGCCCGAGGACCGTCGCGAGGCGGCGCGGCTGGTGTTCACCGCGCACTCCATCCCGACCTCGGCCGACGCGGCCGCCGGGACCCCGGCCGACGGCGGGCACCGCTACTCCCGCCAGGTCGGCGAGGCCGCGGCGCTGGTCGCCGCCGAGGTGGGCGTCGACGAGTTCGACGTCGTCTGGCAGTCCCGCTCCGGTCCGCCGCAGGTGCCGTGGCTGGAGCCCGACATCGTCGACCACATCGACGACCTGCACGCCAAGGGTGTGCCCGCGGTCGTCGTCGCGCCGGTCGGGTTCGTGTCCGACCACGTCGAGGTCGTGTGGGACCTCGACAACGAGGCGGCCGAGCGTGCCGCCGAGCACGGCATGGGCTTCGCCCGCGCCGCCACCGCCGGACCCGACCCACGCTTCGCCGACATGGTGGTCGAGCTCGTGCGGGAACACTCCGACGGCGTGCCCGCCCGGCGGCTGGGCACCGGCCCGTCCGCCGGGTGCACCCGCAACGGGGCGCCCTGCGCGGTCGACTGCTGCGTGCCGCAGCGGCGGCCCGCCCGGCCGAGCTGATCAGCGCCGACGCACCCGGGCCAGATGGGCGGGGACCTCGACCCTGGTCCCGGCCGGCTCGCCGTAGGACCCGGCCAGGCAGGCGGTCACGACCCCCGGTAGGAGGCCGGTCCGACGGTCTCCACCGTCGGGAGATTCCGGGCGACCCGACCTCGTTCGAGGTCGTGCTCCCGGGCCGAAATCGACGATCCGGTAACCGTTTGTCCGTATTCTTGTGATTCGTGCTCACATGGGGTGAGGTTCGGCTCCATGACCTCCGTACCGACCACGGCACCGCCGCAACCCGGCGTGCTCGAGAGCATCGAGCTGTCCATCAACTCGGTGTTCGACCCGATCTCGACCGGGCTGTCGAACATCGTCTTCTACGAGGTGACCGTCCTCGGTGCCGACTTCCCGCTGATCGTGGGCTGGCTGATCCTGGCCGGGGTGCTGTTCACCCTCTACTTCGGGTTCGTCCAGTTCCGCAGCATCGGCCTCGCCCTGCGGATCGTCCGTGGCCGCTACACCCGGCGCGACGAGCCGGGGGAGATCACCCACTTCCAGGCTCTGTCCTCCGCGTTGTCGGGCACCGTCGGTCTGGGCAACATCGCCGGCGTCGGTGTGGCGGTCACGATCGGTGGTCCCGGCGCGACGTTCTGGATGATCGTCGCCGGGCTGCTCAGCATGGCCACCAAGTTCGTCGAGTGCACCCTCGGCGTGAAGTACCGCGACGTGCACCCCGACGGCACCGTGTCCGGCGGTCCGATGCACTACCTGCGGATCGGTGTCGCCGAGCGCATCCCCAACGCGTTCGGCCGCGGCCTGGGCAAGGTCCTGGCCGCCGGTGCGGCGGTGATGATCCTCTTCTTCGGCGTCGCCGGCGGGAACATGTTCCAGGCCAACCAGACCTTCGCCCAGCTCCGCAACGTCACCGGCGGCGAGACCGGTCTGCTCGGCAGCGGCGGCGCCGCGTTCGTCTTCGGTCTGCTGCTGGCCGCGCTCGTCGGGGCGGTCGTGTTCGGGGGCATCAAGTCCGTCGGTGCGGTCACGGGTCGTCTCGTCCCGGCGATGGCGATCGTCTACGTGACCGCCTGTCTCCTGGTGATCGCCGTGAACATCGCGCAGGTCCCGACGGCGTTCGGGCTCATCCTCTCGGGAGCGTTCTCCGCGGAGGGCGTGGTGGGCGGTGCGCTCGGCGCCATGATCGTCGGTTTCCAGCGGGCGGCCTTCTCGAACGAGGCGGGCCTGGGCTCCTCGCCGATCGCGCACTCGGCGGTGCGGACGAAGAACCCGGCCACCGAGGGTTACGTGGCCCTGATCGAGCCGTTCGTCGACACCGTGGTCATCTGCACGATGACCGCGCTGACCATCGTGATCGCCGGTACGCCCTTCTGGCAGCAGGCCCAGGCGACCGCCTTCGCCAGCGGCGGCTCCGACGTGGCCGACGGCGTGCTCGTCACCTCCGACGCGTTCGCCACGGTGCTGCCGTGGTTCCCCTACGTGCTCGCGGTCGCGGTGTTCCTGTTCGCCGTCTCCACGATTATCACGTGGGGCTACTACGGGCAGAAGGCCTGGACCTACCTGTTCGGCAGGAACATGGTGTCCGAGCGCGTCTACCAGGTGATCTTCTGCTTCTTCGTGGTCGTCGGCTCGGTGCTGACGCTGGGCAGCGTGCTCGACTTCGCCGACGCGGTGCTCTTCCTGCTCGCGTTCTTCAACATCCTGGGCCTCTACGTGCTGGCCCCGGTGGTCAAGAAGGAGGTCCGGGAGTTCCGTGCGAAGCTCGCCTCCGGCGAGGTCGCCGAGGTGGAACCGTCCGAGCGGGCGATGCTCTGACCCGTCGCGTGGGCCCGGTCAGACCCGGGCCCACGCCCGGGCGAGCAGCTCGTAGGACCGCAGGCGGTCGTCGAGAGTGGGGGCGACGGTCTCGACGACGAGCTCGTCGGCCTCCGCGGCCTCGACGATCGCGGCGAGACGGCGCGCGACGGCGTCCGCCCGGCCGACGACGCGGGTCCGCAGGCGGTCGTCCAGCGCGACGTGCTCGTCCGGGTCCAGCGGGGGGAGACCGGCCCGCTCGTCGGCGGTGGGGTAGTGGTGCGCGCCCGCGTCGAGGGCGAGCCCGCGCAGCCAGACGTCGTAACCGGAGCCCAGTGCGGCGGCCTCGTCCTCGGTGTCCGCGGCCAGCGCCGACACCGCGATCGCGACGTGCGGGCGGTCCCGGTAGGGGCCCGGTACGAACCGCTCGCGGTACAGGTCGATCGCCTCGAGCACGGTGGTCGGCCGGGAGAAGTAGGCGACACCCATCGGCAGCCCGTTGCGCGCGGCGTACTCGGCGCTCTCGCCCGCACCTGCCGCGTGCACCCAGACCTGCGGGGTCACGGCGTCGAGCAGGTCGACCGGCGTGCCCTGCAGCCCCGGCTCCTTGCCGGCGAGCAGGCGCAGGAGCTGGTCGCAGCGTCCGGTGAAGGTGCCCAGGCCGCGTTCGAGCAGCCGGGCCTCGACATGCGGGCGGTCGTGGTCGAGCCCGACGGTGCGCGGCGTGCGCGCGGCGACCGACCGGCCCAGCCCGAGGTCGGTGCGGCCACCGGACAGGGCGGACAGCAGCGTCGCGTCCTCGGCCAGGCGTAGCGGCGGGTGGTAGGCGACCAGGGTGGCGGCGACGCCCAGCCGGATGCGTCCGGTCCGGGCCGCGAGGTGCGAGAGCAGCACCATCGGGCTGGTCGATCCGAGCGCCGGGTTGAGGTGGTGCTCGCCGACCCAGTAGCGCAGCATGCCGAGCGACTCGACGTGGCGCGCGAGCACGATCGCGTCGGAGACGACGTCGGTGGCGGTTCCGCCGGGCCGGACCGGGTTCAGGTCCAGGCACGACAGCGGGATCGTGGACAGGGTGCACTCCTGCGACAGGCGGGGTGCACGGAGTCGGCACCGGGATCGCTCGAATCTAGAGCCGCTGCGGACAGGGGGTCAACGTGTCGGGGGTCGAAGCGCCGCGACTCACGTTGTCAAGGAATCATTGACGCCGACGTGCGGTCAACCGAGCAGCGACACCCGCCGGCTGCGGAGCCGGGGGAGAGGAGACCGGCTCGCGCTGTCGGGCCGGAACGGCCGTGACCGGGCCGGCCGTTCCGGCGGTACCCGGCCGGCGCGAATCATCAGGCGGTCCGGTCCGGTCCGGTCCGGTCCGGTCCGGTGCGAGGCCGGGGGCGCGGGTCTGGCCTCGGCTCCCCGGCCCGGCCGGTTGTCGACGCCCGTGCCCGTGTGTCGTCAGGACACGTGGGCGTGCCGCCGGGAGTGGACGGGTTCTCACGTCGATCGCGTCCAGGGCGGAGGCGAGGGCCGTGAGGACGAGCGGCCGCCGGCGGCCCCCGGCTCGGCGTGACGTCGCAGTCTTCACAGTCAATGAAACATTGACGCGGACGAATCGTCGACGAAACGACGACCACCGAACCGCCCGGATCCGGAGAGGCCGGCGCCGGCCGGGGAGGATCCGGTGGCCCGGCCCGGTGGCCGGTGTGCGGCGCGGTGCAGACCCCGGGTCAGCGGGGTCGGTCGGCGGCCCGGTCGAGCGCATCGACGACGGCGTCGGTGAACGCCCCGGCGCCGCCGTGCCCGGCGTCGTCGATGATCCGCAGCTCGCTGCCCGGCCGGCGCCGGTGCAGGTCCCAGGCGATGTCCGGGGGGCCGCTGACGTCGTACCGGCCGTGGACCGGGGTCCCGGGGAGCCGGGTCACGCCGCGGGGAAGATCCGGCGCATGTCCTCGGTGACCCAGCGGACCTCCCGCTCGGTCGTCGTGGTGACCGCGGCGAGGACGAGCGCGTCGACGCGCTGCGGGTGGGCCTGGGCGTAGGCGAGGGCGAGGGTGCTGCCCCACGAGCCGCCCCGCACGACCCAGGAGGGGACGGCCAGCAGCTCGCGGAGCCGCTCGATGTCGTCGACGAGCAGCTGTGTGGTCTGGGTGCGCCCCAGGTCGACGCCCGGGTCGGAGGCGAGTGGCCTGCTGCGGCCGCAGCCGCGCTGGTCGAGCAGCACGATCCGGTACCGCTCGGGATCGAAGTACCGGCGTGTCCCGGCCGAGGCCCCCGATCCGGGCCCGCCGTGCAGGTGCAGGGCGGGTCGACCGTCGGGGTTGCCGCAGGTCTCCCAGTGGAGGGCCTGGCCGTCGTCGGTGGCGAGGGTTCCGGCGTCGTGGGGCTCGATCGGCGGGTGGAGGGGCACGGCTACAGACCTGCCAGCAGGGCGGCGGAGTTGTCCTCCCAGGCGTTGTCGATGCGGATGTAGGCGCCGACGGTGGCCAGGGAGCGGTGCCGGGTCTGGTGGGCGATGGCCCGGTCGGAGGCGCCGCGCTGGTGGGCGTAGGTGACGTGGCCCGCGCGCAGGGAGTGCGCCGACCAGGGGCCGGGGCCGATGTCGGCACGGGCCACCGCGCGCTGGACGATCTCGTTGACCGACTCCGGGTGCAGCGGCCGGTCGGTCACCCGGTTGCCGCGGGTGACCTTGCGCAGCACCGGGCCCTCGGTGATCCCGGCTGCGTCGAGCCAGGTCCGCAGCGCGGTGACCGGGCAGCGTGCGGACCGGTGCGCGTGCGGGAGGACGACGAGCTCGGGCTCGGTGCCGTACGGGTTGGTCTTGGACCGGGGGATCGACAGGACGCGGCCGCGCGGGTGGTCGGCGACGTCGGCGACGGTGAGCGCGGCCAGCTCGGAGCGGCGCAGCGCGGAGAAGAACCCGACCAGCAGCAGGGCCCGGTCGCGCAGGCCGGCGAGGTCGTCCTCACCCGGGCGGGTCGCGTAGCTGCGCGTGGTGGGGCAGGCGTCGACGACGTCGTCGAGGTCGGGGGGCATCAGCGGCCGGGCCTGGACCGGCGGGGCGCCGTGGGTGCGGCGGATGCCTTCCCAGACGGCGGTGACGCGGCGGGCGTCGGTGGGGTCGGGCAGGTCGCGCATGACGTGCACGAACCGGATCGAGGACAGCCGGCGGCTGATGGTCCCGACCTTCGCCCCGGCCCCGGCGAGCTCGGTGATGTAGCCGGACAGCGCCTCGGGGGCGGCAGGCAGCGCCTCGTGCCCGTGCCGGGCGCACCAGCTGCTGAACTCCCGCCAGTCCGAGGCGTAGCCGCGACGGGTGTTGGCCGACCGGGCGGCCGCGACGTAGGCGGCCTCCTGCTCGGTCAGCGGGAGGTCCACCTGCGGCGCGAGCAGCTCGGCGCCGGGGACGCCGGTGGGGGCGGGGTCGGTCACGGGGTCATCCTCCCGGTCCCGGTGCCCGCGCCGTGATCACCACGCCCGGGCCGGTCCGCTCGTCGGGGTGCAGGAGGAGCTCGGCCTCGGGGTGCAGCCCGGCCCGCCCGAGGAGGTCGCGCAGCTGCTCGGGCCGCCACAGGTGGGTGGTCCAGCGGACGGGCACGCCGCCGTAGCACTCGGTGCGTTCGAGCTCGCCGTCGCCGACGTGGGTCGCCATGATCAGCCGCCCACCGGGGGCGAGGGCGCGGGTGAAGGAGGCCAGGACGTGCGGCAGGACGTCGCGGGGCAGGTGGAACAGCGACCACCAGCCCAGGACTCCGGCGAGCGAGGCGTCGGGGACCGCCAGCCCGGTGGCCGAGCCGACCGAGAACCGGCAGTGCGGGTACAGGCGCCGGGCGTGGGCGATCATGGCGGGGGAGAGGTCCATCCCGGACGCGTCGACGCCGCGGTCCACGAGGTGGGCGGTGACCTGTCCCGGCCCGCAGCCGACGTCGAGGACCGGCCCGCGGCCCGCGACGGCGTCGGCGAAGGTGTCCATGGCGGCCCGGAGCCAGGGGTGGGTGCGGACGTCACCGAGGCCGGTGGCGACGACCATGTCGACGTAGTTGTCGGCGACGCGGTCGTAGGAGTCGCGGACGGCGTCGAGGTCGGCGGGGCGCGGGACCGGGGGCACGGTCAGTGCCCGACCGCGGCGACGACGAGCAGTGCGGCGGCGAACGCCGCCGTCACCACCCGGCCCTGCCAGGTCCGCGGGCGCAGTCCCCACCCGACCCGCTCCGGCCCGAACCACGGTGTCCTGCCCATCGCTGCTCCTTTCGCCCGGTTCCCGGCCAGGCTATCGGCGGTGATCGTGGCCCGGGCCTGCGCGGCTACGCTCGGCCTCCTCCGCCGCCGGGAGGGCCGGCTCCAGTACTTCCTCCAGCGGGGCCGACCCTGCGCTGCTGCGCACCGAGCAGGAGGCCTGTCCGGGGACTCCCTCGACCGGACCCCGGTGTACCGGCAGCTCCGGACCCAGTGGTCGGCCTACGTCGGGGGAGTGGCCGGGCCCGTCCAGCACCTGGATCTGCCCGCCCGCCGGCCGGCGGGGAACAGCCACATGCCGATGACGGACACCGACAGCGACGTGGTCGCGGCGATGGTCGCGGAGTGGTTCGGCGCCTCCGCTCCGGCCTGACCGCGCACCCTCCACCGCCTCGGCGGTCCCTCTCCACGACGGTGCCCCGTGTGCTCCCGCGCGCCCCGGCGTCGGTCGGCGCACCCGTGGCCCGGACAACCCGGGATTCTCTGCATTATCCCGTGTTGTTCTAGTTCGAAAATAACTGACCTAAAACCCCGTATCAGTTGCTGAAACCTGAACCGGTAGCATGGCTGGCGTGACAGACACGGTGGTGCGGTGCGGATACAGCCGGTGCCGGGCGGAGCTGCCCCCGCCCGGGCCGCAGGGCGGCCGTCCGCGGTCGTTCTGCCGGGACACCCGGTGGGAGCAGGGGCGGACGTGCGCGCAGATGGCCCGCGCCGAGCGGGAGGCCCTCGGTGCTCTCGGCCTCGACACCGGGACCGGGGCGTTCGCGCTCGACGCGGACCGGCTCCGCGAGCACGTCGGCGCGCTTGCCGGGCCGGTGGCCGAGCTGTCCGGGGCGCTGACCGCTGTGCTGGACCGGCTCGACGAGATCGAGCGCGACGCCCTGGCCGCCACCGAGTCAGCCCGCGCGGGCGCCGCCGAGTCCGACGCCGCCCGTCGACAGGCCGACACCGCCCGGGAGACGGCCGAGCGCCGGGCCCGCGAGGCGGACCGGGCCGCGACCGAAGCCCGGCAGGAGCGGGCCGAGGCGGTGACCCGGGCCGAGGAGGCCGCCGCCACCGCGCTCGCGGCGACCGAGGCCCTCGGAGCGGCGCGGCAGCAGGCCGCCGACGCCGTCGCCGCCCGGGACGCCGCCGTCGCCGACGCCCGCGAGGCCCGGGACACCGCCGCGACCGCCACCCGGGACCGGGAGGCCGCGGTACTCACCGCCCGGACCGCCGAGCACGAGCGCGACGCCGCCCTCGCCCGCGCCGACGCCGCCACCCGCGACCGGGACCGTCTGGACGCCGACCTGACGGCGCTGCGGGCCGACCACGCCGCGGTGGTCGCCGATCGGGCGGGTCTGGTCGAGACCGTCGTCGAACAGCGCAGCCGGCTCGCCGCGCAGCACGACCTGCTGACCGAGGCCCGCGCCGTCGCCGAGGGGCTGCGCGCGCAGCACGAGAACGCCCGCACCGCGGCCGAGGAGCTGACCCGCCGGCTCGACGACACCCGCCGGGAGCGGGACGGGCTCGCCGCGGAACGGGACCGGCTGCGCGCCACGGCACCGGAGCCGGGCCCGGCCCGGATGCACCCCGACGACCTCGCGGCCCTCGCGGCCGCGGTGCGGGGGTGAGGCCCGGCGGCCGGCGACCGGGACGGCCGGGCTGCTGGAACTGACCACTGCGCTGGAGCTCGCGACCGGGTGACGGTGCTGGTGCCGGCCCTGTTCGCCGTGCTCGCGCACGGCTGACCTCAGCCGCCCGGGACCGCCCCGGGACGGGTGGTGGCCCGCGGCGGTGTGCACACGGTGCCCGCCGCCGGCAGTGTGGTGTCGAGCAGCGTGGCCTCCACCGCGGCGTCGACACAGGGGTCGGTGCCGTACGAGCCGTGCCCGACACCCTCACGGGTCAGCAGGACCGCCCGGTCCAGTGTGTCGGCCGTCCGCTCCGCCCAGGTGTGGGGGGTGACCGGGTCGAGCCGGCCGCCGACCACCAGCGCCGGCGGGGCGCCCGCGCCGGTCAGCGGCGCGGTGACCCGGTCGGTGTTCGGCGCGGGCCACACCGCGCAGGCCAGCGCGCTGTAGGCGGCGCGGGTGCCGATCCGCGGTGCGTGCCCGACCGCGCGCTCGGCGGCCGCGGTGTGCGCGGCGACGTCGGCCGGGGTGGTCCAGTCCGCGCAGCGCACCGCGGTGTGCTGCTCCTGCGTCGCGGTCGGGACACCGAACGGCGAGACCGTCAGGGTGCGGTACAGCAGGTGGGTGAGGGTGCCGTCGCCCTGCTGCGCGGTCGTCAGCGCCGTCGTCAGCACCGGCCAGAGGGCGCGGTCGCCCGCCGCGCCGCGGGCGGTCTCCAGCAGCATCGCGCCGTCGACGACGCCGGCCGGGGTGAGACCCTCCACCGCCCGGGCCGGGGCGGGGCTGCGTTCCAGACCGGCGACGAGGGCGTCGAACGCGGCGGCCGGGTTCCCGTCGCCGAACGGGCAGGCAGCGGTGCCCTCCGCGCGGCAGGTGTCGAACCAGGCGTCGAGGGTCCGCTCGCTGGCGACGGCGACCTCGTCGAGGAACTCCAGGGAGTCCCCGGTCCACAACGTGGTGTCGACGGGCGCGTCGAGGACCATCTGCCGGACCCGGTCCGGGAACAGGGTGGCGTACATCGGGCCGACGACGGTGCCGTAGGAGATGCCGTAGTAGGTGATCGTCTCCTCACCGAGCGCGGCGCGGAGCCGGTCCAGGTCGCGGGCGACGTTGTCGGTGGACAGGCTCGCCAGGAACGCCGGGGTCCGGTGCGCCGCACAGCCCTCGGCCAGCGCTCTCGCCTCGGCGAGCAGCGTCGGCAGCGGGGCACCGCCGGGGACGGCGGGGTCCGCGGCGGTGCTCGCGGCGGCGTCGGCGCGCTCGGCGTCGCTGCGGCACCGCACCGCCGACGAGGCGCCGACGCCGCGTGGGTCCATCGCGACGACGTCGAAGCGCGCCAGCACCTCCGGCCCGAACGTGCCCGGCACCCCCGGGGTGGCGGGCATCGCGCGCAGCGTGTCGGTCGCGGCGACCCCGGGGCCGCCCGGGTTGAAGAACAGGGTGCCGATCCGGCGCTGGGGATCGGTGGCACGGTGCCGCATCACCGCGAGGGCGATGCGGGGGCCGTCGGGGTCGGTGTACTCCTGGGGGACCTCGAGGGTGCCGCACTCCAGGCCGGGACCGCACCCGGTCCAGGTGACCGGGTCGGGCGGTGGGACGGCGGGTGCGGCGGGTGCGGCGGCGGCGCAGCCGGTCAGGGTCAGGGCGACTACGGCCGCGAGGACGGCGAGGGGCCGGAGGAGTCGGTGCAGGGCGTGCATGCGGTGGAGTCTGGAGCGGCCGTCCGGCCGTCCGGATCCGTCCGGGGGAGAGTTCTGGCAGGCCGGGGTCCGTCCGAAGGATGAGCGCGGCCGGGTCGTGGGACGGAGGCGTCCGCGCCGGTACGGGCCCTAGCCTCGGCGTCATGACCGATGTCGCGGCGTACCGGCGGTGGGTCGTCGACGGCCTGGTGGTCGTGGTGACGGCCCTGATCGGGCTGCTCATGGTCCGGTTGCGGGTGGTGTCGTCGCCGGAGGGGCCCGAGGTGCTGCTGGGTGTCGACGTCGTGGCGGGGATGCTGGCCTGCGTCGCGCTCTGGTGGCGGCGCCGGTACCCGCTGCCGGTGGCCGTGGGCATCGTCGTGCTGTGCACGTTCTCCGAGGTCGCCTCGGTCCCGGGGCTGGTCGCGCTGTTCGCGGTCGCCGCCCGCTGCCCGGCCCGGCTCTCGGCCGCGGTGTTCCTGGGCAGCGTCGCGTCGTTCGCGGTGTACTACTCCTGGCGGCCTATGCCGGAGGCCCCGCTGTGGCTGCTGGTCGGGGCGCTGGTGGCGGGACACGCGGCGGTGTTCGGCTGGGGGCTGCTCGTGCGCAGCCGCCGGCTGCTGGTCGAGTCGCTGCGCGAGCGGGCCGCGATGGCCGAGTCCGCCGCGGCGCTGCGGGCCGAGCGCACCGCGCACGAGGCGCGGGAGGCGCTGGCCCGGGAGATGCACGACGTGCTCGGGCACCGGCTGTCGCTGCTCAGCGTGCACGCGGGGGCGCTGGCGTTCCACCGCGACGCGCCGGCGGAGGAGACCGCGCGGGCCGCCGAGGTCGTGCGGGAGAACGCCCACCGCGCCCTGCAGGACCTGCGGGAGGTCATCGGGGTGCTCCGGGCGCCGGTGGGGGAGCTGCCGCTGCCCGGGATCACCGACGTCGGGGAGCTGCTCGAGGAGACCCGCCGGACCGGGACCGCGGTCGTCCTGCACGACGGGCCCGGCGTGACCACCGGGGAACACCCGGTGCCCGAGACCGCGGGGCGCACCGCCTACCGGCTGGTGCAGGAGGCCCTCACCAACGCGCGCACGTACGCGCCGGGTGCCCCGGTCACGGTGACGGTGACCGGCGGGGCCGGGGACGGGCTCGTCGTCGAGGTGGCGAACCCGGCACCGGCCCGGCCCGCCCGCGCCGACCGGCCGGCGGCCGGGCAGGGGCTGCGGGGGCTGGCCGAGCGGGCGACGCTCGTCGGGGGCCGGCTGGACCACGGCCCGACCCCGGACGGCGGGTGGCGGACCGGGATGCGGCTACCGTGGCCGTCGTGACCGCCTCCGACCCCGTCGCGGTGCTCATCGTCGACGACGACCCGGTCGTCCGCTTCGGACTGTCGATGATGCTGCGCGGCGCCGACGGCCTGACCGTGGTCGCCGAGGCCGGGGACGGTGCCGAGGGGGTCGCGCTGGCCGAGCGGCACCGGCCCGACGTCGTGCTGATGGACATCCGGATGCCGGGCACCGACGGGCTGACCGCCACCGAGACGCTGCGCCGCCGCCCCGGCGCGCCGCAGGTCGTCGTGCTCACCACCTTCGACGCCGACGCCCACGTGCTGCGCGCGCTGCGGGCCGGCGCCGCCGGGTTCCTGCTGAAGGACACCCCGCCCGACGAACTCGTGCTCGCCGTCCGGCACGCCGCCGCGGGCCGTCCGGTGCTCTCGCCGGAGGTGACCCGCCGGCTCATCGACCGGGTCGCCGAGACCGACCGGGACAGCACCCGGGCCGCGGCCCGGCGACGGCTGGAGTGCCTCGCCGAGCGGGAGCGCACCATCGCCCTCGATCTCGGCGCGGGCCGGTCCAACGCCGAGATCGCCGCCCGTCACCACATCAGTGTGGCGACGGTGAAGACCCATGTCTCGGCGATCCTGACCAAGCTGGACCTGAACAACCGGGTCCAGGTGGCGCTGCTGGTGCACGACGCCGGGTTGTCCCCGCCGGTCTGACGCGGCGTCAGCCGGGCGGCTGCCCGGGGGCCGCCTCCAGCTCGTCGAGGCGGGAGCGCAGCCGACGGAGCTCGGCGAGGAGTTCGGCCCAGGTGGCCGGGTCGGGGGCGCCCGGCCCGGCGGGGTCGGGCTCGTCGTGGCGGGCGGCCTCCGTACGGGACCGCTCGATCTGCTCGGTGAACCAGCTGGCGATGGTCGCGGTCACGGTGCCCAGCACGGCGATCCCGGCGATCATCAGGCCGGCCGCGACGAGCCTGCCCTCGGTCGTCACCGGGTAGCGGTCGCCGTAGCCGACGGTCGTGATCGTGGTCAGGACCCACCACAGGGCGTCGGCGAAGGTCGTGATCGTTGCGTCGGGCACGTCGCGTTCGGCCTCGTAGACGCCGAGTGCCGCGACGAACCCCAGCAGCGACACGGTGACGACGAGGTAGGCGCTCACCCGGCCGCGCAGGTCGTCCCGCAGCGTCCGGGTCAGCACCGACACCGCGCCGACGAGCCGGACCAGGCGCAGGAACCGCAGGAACGGGGCGAGCAGGACCAGGACGTCGAGGGGGTTGTCGAGCAGGAACCGCCACCGGTCGCGGGCCAGCCACAGCCGGATCGCGACGTCGGCGACGAACACCGCCCACAGCACCCACAGGAGGGTCTCCAGGGCCCGCCACGCCGGCGCCCCGGGGCGGGTCAGCAGCACCTCGCAGGCGTAGAGCAGCAGGAACCCGGCGGAGAGCACCGTCAGACCGACGTCGGTCCGTGCTTCCCACGCCCGCAGGCGTGGTTCCGGTCGGGGCGCGGCACGCGTCATGGGCGGAGACTACGAGGCCGGGACACCGCGGGGCGGTCCGAACCGGAACGCCGGGTGCGACCGCTCGCGGGTCGCGCGGGCGGCGAACCCGTCCAGGAGGCTCGACGTCGCCGTGCTGGGGTTTCCGCACGCCCCGCCCGACGGCCTCGACGGACGGGTGCTGGTCGAGTCCCCACTGGTCGCGGCGGTGGCGGCGGTGGCGGCGGACGACCCGTTCGCCGGTCGGGCCGCGGTGACCCTGGACGAGCTCGCGGCCCGGCCGCTGATCTGCCTGCCCCGCGGGCACGGCCTGCGCGCCGCGCTGGACGCGGCGCCGGCGGCCCGGTCGCTCACCGCGCGGGTCGGGTTCGAGTCCGGCGCGATGACGCTGCTGGTGCGCCTGGCCGCGCGCGGGGCGGGGGTGGCGGTGGTCCCGGAACCCGCGCTCGGCGCGGCCGGGGTGGTGGCCCTGGCCCGGCCGCCGGTCGCGGTGCCGATCCCCCCCCGGAGATCCGGACGCGGCTGCACCTGGTGTGGCGCTCGGGCGGGCCCGGCGGACCGGCGGCGCAGGCGCTGCTGGAGTCCCTGCTCCGGTGACGCCCGGCGCGGGGATCAGCGGGGGACCGACACCAGGACCCGGACGGCCTCGGCGACCGCGGCGCGCCGCGCGACCCGCACCGCGGTGGCGATGGGGCGCAGCGCGTCGGAGCGGGCGACCGCCGCCGACGCCGACAGCGCGCCGCCGGGCTCGTCGCCGGAGGCGGCGGACAGGATCGCGTCCACCTCGTCGGCCTGCTGCAGCACCCGCAGCGCCTGCGGGGGCATCCCGCCGGGCCACAGCGCCTGCGGGCGGCGGCGCAGCCAGGCCGCGATCTCCTCGCGCACGCCGGGCCGGTGCCGGGCCACGCCCAGGTCGGTCAGCGCCGCGGCGGCGGCCCGCACCTGGCCGCGCAGCTCCCGTTCGGCCTCGTTCAGCGCCACGTACTCGGGGACCGGGCCGGGGTCGGCGACGGCGTGCGCGGTCCAGCGGACCACCCCGTCGGCGATCGGTGACGGCACGACGCCGAACCCGGCGTCGGCGAACAGCACGCCCTCGCCCGCGGTGATCGCGGCGTCGGAGAACGGGCCCGGGCCGGGCAGGCCGCGCACGTCCCCGGGGGCCGGCAGCACCAGCCGGGCCTGCCCGCGCGGGGCGCCGCGGCGGACGGCGGCCAGCAGCATCGCCGTCGAGGTCGGCGCCGATCCGGGTCCGGGCAGTCCGGTCGTGGCGGCGGTGACGTCGTCGGCGGCGAGCACGTCGTGCGCCTCCGACCACGGCGCGAGCGCGTCGAGGACGTCGTCGGGTGCGGCGGACCCGGCCAGCCAGGCCGAGGCCCACACGGCGAAGGTCGTGGAGGCACAGGACACGGCGGTCAGGCTAACGGCCCGTCCGGCGTCGCACACCCGGCACGTGGGTGACGCAGCGCTACGAGGGTCACGCTGTGCGTGACCACCGCAGTGTGGGCGTGTCGTGCCGCGGTCACCGACCGGCGTCGACCGATACTGGCTCACCATGAGCCGGACCCACGATTACCGGGGCATGTTCGACACCGCGGGCACCCGTGCGCCGCGGGAGAGCCGGGTGACCGAGGTCGCCGCCGAGCCGGGCCTGGTCGTCGAGGACCCGGCCAGCGGTTTCTGCGGTGCCGTGGTGACCGTCACCGGCTCGGAGGTGACGCTGGAGGACCGCTTCGGCGGCCGGCGGATCTTCCCGCTGCGCCCCGCCGGATTCCTGTACGAGGGCCGCCCCGCGACGCTGGTGCGGCCGCAGGCCGCCCCCGCGGGCCGCACGTTGTCCGCGTCCGGCTCGGTGCACGTCGCGAACCTGAAGGCGCGCACCGCGCGCGCCGCCCGGATCTGGGTCGAGGGCCTGCACGACGCGGCCCTGGTCGAGCAGGTGTGGGGGCACGACCTGCGCGTCGAGGGCGTGGTCGTGGAGCCGCTGCACGGCGTCGACGACCTCGCCGCCGCGGTCCGCGACTTCGCCCCGGGCCCGCACCGGCGCCTCGGCATCCTCGTCGACCACCTGGTGGAGGGCACGAAGGAGACCCGCCAGGCCCGCGAGGCCTACCGGGCGACCCGCGACGCGCAGCAGCACGTCCTGGTCACCGGCCACCCCTACGTCGACGTCTGGCAGGCCGTGAAGCCCTCGGTCGTCGGGATCCGCGAATGGCCGGTGATCCCGCGCGGCACCGACTGGAAGACCGGGGTCTGCGCGGCGCTGCGGTGGGGCGAGCCCGCCGACGGCGCCCGCCGGGTGCTCGGCGCGGTCCGCAGCTACCGCGACCTGGAGACCCCGATGATCGGCGCGGTCGAGCGCCTCATCGACTTCGTCACCGCCGAGGGGGACTGACCCCGACACCGCGGGCGGAGTCCGGCACCGGCCGGTAACGATCGGGCCAAGCGGTGCGGAGCATCCCGACGAAACGCCGACGGGGAATCGGACATTCTGGCACCCTGGGGCCCATGGATCCGGCACTGATCTGGCTGCTCATCGGTCTCGTACTGATCGGCAGCGAGGTCGTGTCCGGGGAGCTGTTCCTCGTCATGCTCGGCGGCGGCGCACTCGCCGCGGCGGCCGGGGCCGCACTCGGGTTGACGCTCCTCCCGGCCGCCGGGGTGGGCGGCGCCGTCGCGGTACTGCTGCTGCTGGCCGTGCGACCGGTGGCGAAACGCAGGCTGGCCGAGCACATGGGCACGCTCGATCGCCACCAGGACCGGTTCGTCGGCGCCTCCGCCGAGGTCGTGCAGCGCGTCGACGGCGAGCGCGGGCAGGTGCGGATCGGACGTGAGGTGTGGTCGGCGCGGTCGATGGACGGGGTGGAGGTCCTCGAGGCTGGCGCCACCGTCACGATCCTGCAGGTGACCGGGGCGGCCGTGCTCGTCACCGGTCGGGGGGAGCTACCGCCGTCCTGACCGCCACCGCGGCGGGACGGCCACGACGCCCCGGGGAATCCGGGGCGACACGGGCGCCGGTTCTCCGGCGCGCAGGAGGGGAGAGCACATGGGCGCCGAGTTCATCATCGGCATCATCCTGCTCGCGCTGGTCGTGACGATCGTCGTCAAGTCGGTCGTCATCGTCCCGCAGGAGTGGGCCTACATCATCGAACGGCTGGGCCGCTACCACAGCATCCGGGAGGGCGGCCCCGCCATCCTGGTGCCGTTCGTCGACCGCACCCGCGAGCGGGTCGACCTGCGTGAGCAGGTCGTGTCGTTCCCGCCGCAGCCGGTCATCACGCAGGACAACCTGACCGTCAACATCGACACGGTCGTGTACTTCAAGGTCAACGACGCCAAGGCGGCGGTCTACGAGATCGCCAACTACATCGCCGGTGTCGAGCAGATCACCACCACGACCCTGCGCAACGTGGTCGGCGGCATGACCCTCGAGCAGACGCTGACCTCGCGCGACCGGATCAACACCGCGCTGCGCGGCGAGCTGGACGAGGCCACCGAGCGCTGGGGCATCCGGGTCGCCCGGGTCGAGATCAAGGCGATCGACCCGCCGCCCTCGATCCAGAACTCGATGGAACAGCAGATGAAGGCCGACCGCGAGAAGCGGGCCATGATCCTCACCGCGGAGGGCCAGCGGGAGTCGGCCATCCGCAGCGCCGAGGGCAATAAGCAGTCCCAGATCCTCACCGCGGAGGGCGCCAAGCAGGCCGCCATCCTCGCCGCCGAGGCCGAGCGGCAGTCGGAGATCCTGCGGGCGCAGGGCCGCCGGGCCGCGCTGTACCTCGAGGCGCAGGGTGAGTCGAAGGCGATCGAGAAGAAGTTCGCCGCGATCAAGGCCGGCAAGCCCACCCCGGAGCTGCTCGCCTACGAGTACCTGCAGACGCTGCCGCAGATGGCCGAGGGCGAGGCCAGCAAGCTGTGGGTCGTCCCGTCCGACTTCGGGAAGGCACTGGAGGGCTTCACCCGGATGCTGGGTGCGCCCGGCGAGGACGGCGTCTTCCGCTACGAGCCCAGTCCCGACGACGGCACCGTCTCCCGGCCCGCCGAGGACGACGGCGTCGAGGACTGGTTCGACACCTCGTCCGACCCGGAGATCGCCAAGCAGGTCGCGGCGGCCACCGCGGCGGCCCAGCAGGAGGTCCCGCCGGTCGGCTCGGACGTCCCGCCAGTCCCCGGCGCCGAGACCGGCAACGGCGGCGGTGCGGCCCCGGCCCGGCTGGAGGCCTCCCGCGAGGTCCCCGGCATCGGCGCCCCGGGCGCGGCGCAGGGCCACCCGAACGGCCAGGAACAGCGCGGCTGACCCCCGGGCCGCACCTCACCGTCGAACGGTGACCGCACCGCCCCGTCCGGCTCGCCGGGTGGGGCGGTGGCGCGTCCGGAGCATGCGCGATCTCCCTGGGCGCCCCACTCAGGCCAGGACGAAGCCGTAGGGCAGCTCCAGGCGGTGCCGGGCGAGCAGCTCGGTGTCGGCCAGCAGCTCGCGGGTCGGCCCGTCGGCGACGACGGTGCCCCCGTCCAGCACGACGCTGCGGGGGCACAGCTGCAGCGCGTACGGCAGGTCGTGGGTGACCATGAGCATGGTCCGGCCCAGCCCCAGCAGCACCTCGGCCAGCTCGCGGCGGGCCACCGGGTCCAGGTTCGACGACGGCTCGTCGAGCACCAGGATCTCCGGGTCGCACGCCAGCACCGTGGCCAGCGCGACCCGGCGGCGCTGCCCGCCGGACAGGTGCAGCGGGGAGCGGTCGGCGGCGTCGGCCATCCCCACCGCGGCCAGGGCCTCGTCGACCCGCTCGCGCAGCGCGGGCCCGCGCAGCCCGAAGTTCGCCGGGCCGAAGGCCACGTCCTCGGCGACGGTGGGCATGAACAGCTGGTCGTCGGGGTCCTGGAAGACGATCCCCACCCGGCGGCGGATCTCGCGCAGGTGCCGCTTCTCCACCCGGAGCCCGCCGACCTCGACGGTGCCCGCGGCGCCGTCCCCGCCGCCGAGGATCCCGTTGAGGTGCAGCACCAGCGTGGTCTTCCCGGCGCCGTTCGGGCCGAGCAGCGCGACCCGCTCGCCGGGGGCGATCGTCAGGTCGATGCCGAACAGCGCCTGGTGGCCGTCGGGGTAGGCGAAGGCGAGGTCGGTCAGCCGCAGCGACGGCGGGCTCATACGGCCACCCAGCCGGATCCGGCCAGCAGCACCGCGACCCCGGCGACGGTCAGCCCGGCCAGCCACTGCCGTGAGGTGGTCGGGGCATCGCCCGACGGCGGCATGGTGCCGGTCCAGCCGCGCGACAGCATCGTCAGATGCACCCGCTCGCCGCGTTCGTAGGACCGTACGAACAGCGAGCCGATCCCGCGGGCGGTCGCCCCGGCCTGCCACAGGAACCGCGGGTCGTGGCCGCGGGAGATCCGGGACAGCCGCATCCGGCGGGCCTCGCCGGTGATCACGTCGGCGTAGCGCAGCATCAGGGTGGCGATCGTGGTGACGATCGCCGGGGCGTGCAGGCGCTGCAGGCCGACGAGCAGGTCGCGCATCGGCGTCGTCGCCGCGAGGGTCAGCGAGGTCAGGACGCCGAGGGTGCCCTTGACCAGGATGTTCCACGCCCCGAGCAGCCCCGGCTGGGACAGCGTGAGGCCGAGCCAGTCCAGCGTCGGTGCCGGGCCGGTGAACGGCAGCAGCACCGCGAGCACCACGAACGGCAGCTCGATCACCGAGCGACGCAGGATCCAGCCCGGGCGCACCCCGGCCAGGGCCCACACCGCGGCCAGCAGCAGCGCGAACCCGCCGAACACCGCGAACGCCTCGCGCGGGGTCGCGACCACGCACACCACCACCAGCAGCGCCGAGACGACCTTCACCTCGGGGGGGAGCCGGTGGACGGGGGAGTCGCGGTGCAGGTACAGCGGGTGCGCGTGCCCGGCGCCCATCAGCCGTCCCGGCGGCGCAGCAGCAGGAACACCCCGCCCGCGACGACGACCGTCACCAGCACCCCCGCCACCCCGGCGACGCCGGTGGTGCCCTCGCCGCCCACGACCGAGTACCCGGCGAGCGGGCTCGATGCCATGGCGTGGTCGCTCTCGTGGGTCGCGATGCAGGTGCCCTCCAGCCGCTCCTCGCCGTCCGGGGTCGCGACGGCGGTGCAGCCGTCCCGGGCGACGGTGTCCAGGCCGTCGGGGTCGGGGGAGGCGAAGGACGAGACCAGCCCGGCCACGACCAGGGACACGATCAGGAATCCGGCGAAGAACAGCAGCGGGCGACGGCGGGCGGTGGCGCTCATCGCGCACCCTCCTCGGAGGTCGAGCGGCGGGCCAGCGGGCGCCCGGTGCCGCGCAGCAGGTACACCAGGTCCGGCCGGGCGGCGGCCACCGCGCCCACGGTGGCCGCGGTGATCACGCCCTCACCGATGCCGATCAGCACGTGCAGCCCGCCCATCAGCGCGAACACCGTGCCGAGGGTGGCGCCGCCGGCGCCTCCGATCGCGTACTCCAGGACGAAGCCCATCGACGCGACGACGGTGTTGAGCAGGGCCGCGACGAAGGCGACGGCGACCAGCCCGCCGCGGGAACGCACCGCGAACCGGCGCAGCGAGCGCGCCACCAGCCAGCCGACGACCACCCCGATCACGGCCATGTTCGTGATGTTGAGGCCCAGTGCGGTGATGCCGCCGTCGGCGAACAGCAGCGCCTGCACGACGAGCACGATCGAGATCGCGATCATGCCCACCCACGGGCCGACCAGGATCGCGACGAGCGCCCCGCCCAGCAGGTGCCCACTGGCCCCGGGCAGGATCGGGAAGTTGATCATCTGGACGGCGAAGACGAACGCCGTGACCAGTCCGGCCATCGGCGCGGTGCGGTCGTCGAGGTCCGCGCGGGCGCGCAGGACGGCCACCGTCAGCGCGATCACCGCGACGACGGCGAACAGCAGCGCCGTCGGGCCGTTCACCAGTCCGTCGCTCATGTGCATGGCGACCGCGTGCGTCTGCATCGCGCCCCCTCACCGGTCGGACCGGCCGCCACCCGGCCGGGTGAGGGGATTCAACGCGACGGCGGTGCTGCCGCAAAGGCCTGGCAGTAGATAGGCGACTGCATGTCCCGGATGTCCGGTATCGACCCCGCCGATCGGGGAGTCCGGGATGCCGTCCGTACGGGCGGCGCGCGGTCGGGCGCCCGCGGTCAGCGGGCGTCGGCCGACGCGGCCTCGTCGCGCTCGGCGATCAGCTTGTCGTCCTTGCGGGCGGCGATGCGCGAGACCTTGAACAGCGCCTTGCGCCGGGCCCGGCCCAGCGGCAGGGCGAGCCGGCCGATCCGCACGTCGATCGGACGGACGTCGAACACCCCGGAGTCGCCCAGCTCGTCGAACAGCAGCTGCTGCTCCTCGGAGATCTGCTGCTCGAACTCCGAGGAGACCGAGCCGCGAGCGATCCGGAACGCGGCCAGGGTCTCCGGGACGCCGAGGAAGTCGCCGTACTGGAGCAGGCGCATCCAGAGGTCGAGGTCCATGATGAAGCGCCGCTCCGGGCGCCACCCGCCCGCGGTGACGAACTGCTCGCGACGGAACAGGACATTGCCCGGCTCGCCGATCGGGTTCGCGCCGTTGCGGATGACCCGACGCGCGACCTCGCTGCCCGAGTGCAGCCCGACCAGGCCGCCGCCGAGGCCGCGGCGCGGGACGATGACCCGGCTCTGCTCGTCGATCATGTGCCGGCGCGAGGCCACCACCGACAGCGACGGGTCGTCGCGCATCGGCGGAACCTGCAGCTCCAGGCAGCGCGGGTGCAGCAGGTCGTCGGCGCAGACGAGCTTCACCAGCGGTGCGCGGCACAGTTCGACGGCGCGGTTCCAGTTGTCGCCCTGCGGCAGGGTCTGCCGGTTGCGCTCGACCCGGATCCGCGGGTCGCGGAACGAGGTCGCGATCTCCCAGCTCGCGTCGGTGCTGCCGTTCTCCAGCACGACGAGCTCGAAGTCCCGCCAGGTCTGCTCCAGCACGCTGCGGATGGTCTCGGCGAGATAGGTCTCGCCGTTGTGGACCGGGATGCAGACGGACACGCTGGGCACAAAGCCGCCGGGCCTCATCGGGTACCTCGCAGGGGTGGAACGGATCGGACGAGCAGGCGGCGACCCACGCTACCCGTCCCGGTCGGCGGGCCGGACGGCGGCGCGGACGAGCGACGTCCGAAGGGGACCATCGGGACGGAACGGATACGCACCGTGATCACGGCCGGACGTCTCGCCGCTCGCCGCCCGACGATCACCGCTCGTCGGGCGGGGTCCCGGTGGGCCGGTCCCGCACCGCGGCGGTTCGGACGACGTCCGTAGTATCGGTCGTCGTGTTCGCGTGATCGGTCCACGCCGCGGCGACGGAGTCCGGAGGCCTTGCGCCGTCCGGGCGACACCCAATGCGGTGCGGGTCACGTAACGCGACCGACGGCGCCGGAGATAAGCCGGATGACCCCCGTTGTGGGGTAACGGATCCGGTCGATGTCGGCATCGTCGTCACGACCGGACACGCACTGCTCGCCAACCGCGCGCCAGGACCGATCGATTCGGGGGAGAGACCGGTGAACAAGCGCCCTGACCACGGACCACGTCGTCCGAACCAACCGAGGGTGTCGGTGATCGTGCCGACCCGCAACGAGGCACGGAACCTCGAGGTGGTCCTGCCGGCCGTCGCGGCCGTGCGTCCCGCCGTGTACGAGGTGATCGTCGTCGACGGCGACTCCCGGGACGGCACCGTCGAGACCGCACGCCGTGTCCTGCCCGGCGTCCGGATCGTCCGCCAGACCCGCAAGGGCAAGGGCAACGCGATGGCCTGCGGTTTCGCCGCGGCCACCGGCGACGTCGTCGTCATGTTCGACGCGGACGGCTCGGCCGACCCGCAGGAGATCCCGCGCTTCGTCGCCGCGCTCGTCGAGGGCGCCGACTTCGCGAAGGGCAGCCGGTTCACCAAGGGGGGCGGCAGCGACGACATCACGTTGCTCCGCAAGGGTGGCAACGCCGGTCTGAACCTGATCGCGAACACGCTGTTCGGGACCCGCTACAGCGACCTCTGCTACGGCTACAACGCCTTCTGGGCCGACATCCTGCCGCTGCTGGAGCTGCCCGCGGTCGACATGCCGCCGCACCCGGACGGCGGGATGTACTGGGGCGACGGGTTCGAGATCGAGACGGTCCTGAACTGCCGCGTCGCCGCCGCCGGTCTGTCGATCACCGAGGTCCCCTCGGTGGAGAAGGAGCGGATGTTCGGCGAGACGAACCTGCGCACCTTCGCCGACGGCACCCGCGTCCTGCGGACCCTCGCCGCCGAGCGGCGGCGGGCCGGTCGCGACGACCGGCCCGCTGGCCCCGGCACAGCCGGCCCCGGCCCCGCCGCGGTCGTCCCGCCCGCCGGGCACCCGGCGGTGCCCGCCACCCCGGCCACGGCGCCGGTGCCGCCCGCGGTGCCCGACCGTGCCGTCCCGGCGGCGCAGCCGCAGCGTCCGGCCCCGCGGCCGCACGCCGACGCACCTCCGCAGCGCCCGCAGCAGCAACCGTCGCGTCCGGCCCCGCAGCCGCAGCCCGGTGCGGGCCGGCCCGCCCCGCAGCAGCCGGCCCCGTCGCCGGTCGCCCGCGAGCAGCGCCCCGTCGGCTCCGAGCGCGACGGGTCCGCCCGTCCCGAGCGGACCGGTGTGCGGTACGCATGGGGGGAAGAGGCGTCCTGAGCGCCCCGGGACCGGATCGGGCCCGGTCCGTGCCCCACCGGCCCACGCCCCACGAGGGGCGTGGCGCCGGGAGAACCACCAGTGAAGAGGAGTGAGCCGCGGTGAGCGTGCAGTCCGCAGCTGAGCTGACCCGCGCGAGGACCGCGCGGCGGTACGTGGCGATCCTGCTCGTCGTCGCCGGCGTCATCGCCTGCGGCCTGAGCATCGCCGGGATCAGCGGGGGCGCGCTGGGCGAGTTCCGTCTGCTGGTCACCATCGGCTTCCTGCTGCTCGGCCCCGGCTGGGCCGCCGCGGGCTTCCTGCGCCGCGCGCCCGCCGCGCACGTCTGGCTCCTGACCCTCGGGGTCGGCACCGCCGTCACCCTGATCGGCGGCCAGCTCATGGTCAGCCTGGGGCTCTGGTACCCGAGCGTCGCCCTGTTCGTCGTCACGCTCCTGTCGGTCCCGTTCCTGCTGCGCCACGCCGTGGTGGCCCAGTGAGCGGGACCTCCCGGTGAGGCCGGTCGGGCCGGCGCGTCCCCGCCCCGCCGCGGGTACGGCCGGTCCCGGCCCCGTCCCCGGACCGCAGGCGGCGGGCGTCGACCCGGACGCCCCGACCCAGCGTCTCGCCGCCGCCCACGCCCGGGCGCACTCGCGCCGCAACGCCGAGCAGCACACCGAGTACCTCCCGCCGCTGGTCGGGCTGCGCGGGCCCGGCGAGAACCCGCCGACCCCACCGCCCACCCCACCGCCCGGACCGGGCGGCGGAGACGGCGGCGGTGAGGACGGCGAGCAGGTCCCGGACCGCAACGGCGGCATCGGCGACGGCATCGCCCTGACCCTGTGCTCGGGCTTCGGCTCGGTCGCCGGGCTGCTCGGCGTGCTGATCGCGACCCGGATCATGCCGCAGGCCGAGGTCGGCCGGGCCTCGGAGTTCGTGTCGGCCTTCCAGCTGATCGGCGGCGTCGCCCAGCTGAACCTGGGGCTGGCGTTGCTGCGCTGGCTCCCCGGGGCCGGCCGCAGGTCGGTCCGGCTCACGTTCGGCTCGCTGCTGCTGATCATGCCGCTGTCCGGGCTGATCGGCCTGATCTACGGCACGCTCGTGCCCCGGGTCGCGGAGGCCGCGGGTGGCGGATCGTTCGGCTGGGGCCTGGTCGTCCTGGTCCTGACCTGCGCCGGCTGGTGCGTGTTCGTCGTCCACGACTTCGTCATGGTCGCCATCGGGCGGCCGTGGGTGGCGGTGTGGCGCAACGGCACCTTCGCCGTGACCCGGATCGTGTTGCTGCTGGCACTGGGCAGCACGCTCGCCTCCGAGGCGCTGGTGCTGTCCTGGGCGATCCCGGTCGTGCTGTGGATTGCCGCGGGCACCGTGCTGCTCTGGTTCATGGTGCGGCGCTTCGCCCGCGCCGGTGGGCCGGGCACGCTGCCGTCGCGCCCGGAGATGATCGCGTTCCTGGCGCCGACCGCGCTGGCGCAGTGCGGCAACGCGCTGCTCTACAACCAGGTCCCGCTGTTCGCGAACTTCCGGATGGGCAACGAGATCGGCGCGGTCTTCTTCATCTGCTGGCAGGCGGTGACCGTCATCGACCTGGCCGCGACGTTCTTCACCAACTCGCTGACCGTGCAGACCGCCCGGGAGCCGCACCGCGCCGAGGAGTTCGCCCGCGTCGCCCGGCGCCGGATGCTCCTGCTGTTCGTCCCCGCGCTCGGGCTCGGCGCGGCACTGGGCTACCCGGTGCTGTCGCTGCTCGGCGAGGGCTACGCGCCCGGCGCCCCGGCGCTGGCCGTGCTCATGGGCGGCCTGTTCTTCCGGCTGATCGTCGTGTTCGAGCTCGCCCGCCGCCAGGCCGACGGCGACGGGATGGGCTACGCGAAGATCCAGCTGCTCAACACCGGCCTGGTCGTGGTCTTCGCCGGTCTGGTCCCGCTGCCGGACCCCGGAACCGCATCGGTCAGCATGACCATGCTGCCGGTCGTCCTCGGCTACGTCGGCGCGCAGATCCTCTGCGCACTGGCACTCAGATTCGTCCCGGCGTGGAACCGCCGGAGCACACCGGAGGTGAAGTCGTGACGTCGGAGACCCGCCGGACGGGCGGCCCCGACCCGTCCACCCGCGGCCACCGCGGCGAGGAGCCCGCCGTCGCGCGGACCCGCGTCGCGGAGGAGAGCGCGAGCGAGCGGACCCAGTTCGTCACGCCGCCCGGCCCGGACTCGCCGACCACGGCCGTCCGCGGCCCGGTCCCGCGCCCGCCCGGTGACGGCCCGCCGCCGCCCCCGCCGCCCGCACCCGAGACCGCCGAGCCGCTGTCCCCGCTGTGGGTCTGGGGCGCACCGGTCCTGGCCGTTCTCGCGGTGCTGCTGCTGCCCGTCGCCGCCGCGACGACCGACCTGTCCGACCTGGGCGGCTGGGGCCTCGCCCCGGCGCTGAGCCCGTTCGCGTGGGTCGCACTGCTGCTCGCCATCGGCGCCTGCCTGCTCGAGCTCTGGTCGCGCCGCCCGCGCATCCCGATGCTGGGTGCCGCGACGGGTGTGCTGCTGCTGTGCTCGACCGGCCTGCCCTCGGTCGTGCAGCCCCAGGCCCGGTTCACCACCGCCTGGCTGATCTCCGGGTTCGTCGACGCGGTCGCCAGCAATAACGGCGTCCCGCCCACCGGCGTGGACGCGCGGTTCTACTGGCCCGCGTTCTTCGCCCAGTGGGCGTGGATCCGCGACGCCGCCGGTGCCGACCAGCTCGACACGATCCTGCGCTGGTACCCGCCCGCGGTCACCGCGGTGTGGGCGATCGGCGTCTACGCCCTGGCCCGCTCGATGCTCGGGGGCACCCGCGCGCCGTGGGTCGCGGCCTGGCTGTTCATCGGCCTGAACTGGATCGAGCAGGACTATTTCTCCCCGCAGGCGACCGCGATCGTGCTGCTGCTGACGGTGCTGACCTTCGCGCTCGGCCCGCTGGCGACCCGCCGCGTCGACAACGCCGGGGTCCCGGGCTGGCCGCGGGCCCACCGCGGGGCGCCACCGCTGCCCCGGTGGCGGCGCTGGCTGGTGTCGGCGCTGACCCCGCCGAACACGCCGACGCTGCCCGCCCGGCAGCTGCTGCTGATCTACTTCTGCGCGGCGCTGTGCGTCATCGCCGTCGCCCCGGCCCACCAGCTGACCCCGTTCGCCATCATCGGCCAGCTGGCCGTGCTGGCCGTCGTCGGCCGGTTCCGCGGACGCGGGCTGGTGATCGTCGCGATCGCCGCGGTGACGGTGTTCGTGCTGATCGGCGCCCGCGACTTCTGGATGAACCAGATCAGCATGATCATCGGTAGCGGCGACGACGGCAGCGCGCTGCAGGCCGGTGTCGCGGACCGCTTCCAGGGCGACACGGGCCAGCTCGTCGGCAAGGGGTTCCGGGTCGTGATGACCGGCCTGACCTACGTCCTCGGCTTCGCCGGGGCCTGGGTCTACTGGCGCCGCCGCCGCGACCTCGTGCCGATCCTGCTGGCGATCATCCCCATGGGGATGGCGGTCGTGCAGAGCTACGGCGGCGAGCTGCTCCTGCGCGTGCTGCTCTACGGCCTGCCGATCCTGTCGATCCTGGCCGTCGACGCGCTGCGGGCCTTCGCCCGCGTCGACCGCAAGCGCGAACGGCTGCTCGCGGTGGCCATGGTGGTCGTCTTCGGTCTGCTCATCTTCATCCGCGGCGGTAACGAGGCCTACACCGACGTCACCACCGAGGACGTCCAGATGACCCGCAAGGCCTACGCCGAGGCGCCGCCCGGGGCGACGGTGCAGCCGTTGTCGACGGTCGGGCCCTACGCCCTGGAGGGCGTCGGCGAGAACAACAACATGGCCTCGGGCGGTCAGGGCTGCGCGGTCCTCGCCGCGGACCCGTTCCGCTGCATCGACCAGGTCCAGCCGCAGACGATCCTGTTCTACCCGGCGATCGAGAAGCAGGGCGTCGTCCTGAACGACCGCGAGCCGGGCTGGACGATCGAGATCCGCAACCAGCTCATCGCGTCGGGCCAGTACCGCGCGACCTACGAGAGCGGTTTCGACGCGATCCTGGTGCGCAACGAGCCGCTCCCGGCGCCGGGCGTTCCGGCACCGGCGACGGCCCCGGCCCCGGCGGCCGGTGGGGAGGTGCCGAACCCGTGAACGGATTCCTCCTGACCTGGCTCGCGTTCGGTCTGATGCTGGCCGTGTTCGCCGCCCGCGCCTGGGTGGTGGAGACCAGCCGTGGCCGGTTGGTCACCAGCGGGTCCGCGCAGCGCGGGCTCACCGCGGCCGCCGTCGCCTCGGTGGCGCTGCTGGTCGTGATGCTGACCCTCAACGGCGGCGTCGAGCTGGTCGAGCTCGTCTCGGGGGGCCGGGCCGACGTGACCCAGCCCGCCGAGCCGCTGCCCGGGCAGGACCCGGCGGTGCCGATCCAGCCGCAGGCCCCGGCACCCGCGGCCCCGGCGGCGCCCGCGGCCCCGGCCAACTGACCGACCCGCGACATACGAGGGCCCCGGCGCCGTACGGCACCGGGGCCCTCGGTCGTGCATGGGGTCAGCCGCTGTAGCCGATGGCCACGTACTTGGTCTCCAGGAACTCGTCGATGCCGACGGTGCCGCCCTCGCGGCCCAGCCCGGACTCCTTGACGCCGCCGAACGGGGCGGCCGGGTTCGACACCAGACCGGTGTTGAGCCCGATCATGCCGCTCTCGAGGTTCTCGGCGATGTGCAGCGCCCGGTTCAGGTCGCGCGTGTACACGTAGTTGACCAGGCCGAACTCGGTCGCGTTGGCCGCGGCCAGTGCGTCGTCGGCGCTGTCGACGACGGTGATCGGCGCGACCGGGCCGAAGATCTCCTCGTGGTTGAGCCGGGAGTTCACCGGCACGTCGGTGAGCACGGTCGGCGGGTAGAAGTAGCCCGGCCCGTCCTGGGCCCTCCCTCCGATCGCGACCGAGGCACCGGCGGCGACGGCGTCGGCGACCAGGTCGGTGACCTTGTCCAGGCCCTTCGCGTCGATGAGCGGGCCCACGTTCACGCCCTCCTCGGTGCCGCGGCCGACCTTGAGCGCGCCCATCCGCTCGGCGAGCTTCGCGGTGAACTCCTCGGCGACGCCGCGCTGGACGTAGAACCGGTTCGCGGCGGTGCAGGCCTCGCCCATGTTCCGCATCTTGGCGATCATGGCGCCCTCGACGGCGGCGTCGACGTCGGCGTCGTCGAGCACGATGAACGAGGCGTTGCCGCCCAGCTCCAGCGACGAGCGCATGACCTTGTCCGAGGCCTGGGACAGCAGCAGCTTCCCGACCGGGGTGGACCCGGTGAACGACATCTTGCGGGCGCGGCCGTCGCGCAGGATCGGCTCCATCACCGCGCCGGCGTCGGTGGCGTTGATGACGTTCAGGGCGCCGTCGGGCAGGCCGGCGTCGGCCAGCACCTGCGCGAACGCGAGCATGGTCAGCGGCGTCTGCGGCGCGGGCTTGATCACCGAGGCACAGCCGGCGGCGACCGCCGGGGCGATCTTGCGGGTGCCCATGGCCAGCGGGAAGTTCCACGGGGTCACGAACACGCAGACCCCGACGGGCTGGCGGATGGTGAGGAAGCGGGTCTGGCCGTTCGGGGCGACCTGGTAGCCGCCGTCGATGCGCACGGCCTCCTCGGAGAACCAGCGCAGGAACTCCGAGGCGTAGACGACCTCGCCCTTGGCCTCGGCGAAGGGCTTGCCCATCTCCAGGGTCATGAGCAGGGCCAGGTCGTCGATCCGCTCGTGGAGCAGGTCGTAGGCGCGGCGCAGGATCTCGCTGCGCTCCCGCGGCGCCATCGCGGCGATCGTGGGCTGCGCGGCGTGCGCGGCGGCGAGGGCGTCCATGCCGTCGGCGGGGGAGGCGTCGGCGACCTCGGTCAGCACCTCTCCGGTGGCCGGGTCCTCCACCTTCGCGGTCGCGCCGTTCTCCGCCTTCCGCCATTGGCCGCCGATGAACAGGCCGGTGGGGACGGCATCCAGCACCCTGCGCTCGTCAGCATTGGTGGTCATGCCCGGAACGTACCCCGGTGAGTCGGCCCATAGACACCGGCGGCGCCGGCGGGGCTGGGTCATGATGAGGCCCGTGGCAGCGACATCGACACCGGCAGCGGCCCTGCCCGAGCTCGTGCCCGACCCGGTCGAGCTCCCCGCCGGGCTGGCGGACCTGCGGGCCGAGGTCCGTTCCTTCCTCGACGACGAGCGCGGCGCCGCCCGCTGGACCCCGCGTGCGGACGTGTGGCTCTCCGGCTGGGACGAGTCGTTCTCGCGGCGGCTGGGGGAGCGCGGCTGGCTCGGGATGACCATCCCCACCGAGTACGGCGGGCACGGCCGGACCGCGCTGGAGCGCTACGTCGTCACCGAGGAGCTGCTCGCCGCGGGCGCACCGGTGGCGGCGCACTGGATCGCCGACCGCCAGATCGGGCCGTCGCTGCTGCGCCACGGCACCGAGGAGCAGCGTCGCGCGTTCCTGCCCGGGATCGCCCGCGGCGAGGTGTACTTCGGCATCGGCATGTCCGAACCGGACTCGGGCTCCGACCTGGCGTCGGTGCGGACCCGGGCGACCCGCGTCGACGGCGGGTGGCGGCTGTCGGGCACCAAGGTGTGGACCTCCGGGGCGCACCACGCGCACGCGTTCTTCGCGCTGGTGCGCACCGAGCCGCGCGACGACGCGCACCGGCACGCGGGGCTGTCCCAGTTCCTGGTGGAGCTGGACTCGCCCGGGGTGGAGATCCGCCCGATCCCGTTGCTCACCGGGGCACACCACTTCAACGAGGTCCGCTTCGACGACGTGTTCATCCCCGACGCGCGGGTCTTCGGCGAGCTGGGGAACGGCTGGGCCCAGGTCACCGGCGAGCTCGCGTTCGAGCGCTCCGGACCGGAGCGGTTCCTGTCGACCTACCCGCTGCTGGCGTCGCTGGTCGGCGAGCTCGCCGGGGCGGGCCGTGCCGACGCCGGCACCCGTCGTCGCGTCGGGTCGCTGGTGTCGCGGCTGTGGACGCTGCGGGCCATGTCGCTGGCCGTCGCCGGGGCGCTGGAGTCCGGCCGGGCCCCCGAGCTGGCCGCGGCCCTGGTCAAGGACCTCGGTACCCGCTACGAGAACGAGATCGTCGACGCCGCCCGGCTGCTGGTCGACATCCCGCCGGACCCGGGTGCGGAGTCCGGGTTCGCCCGGCTGCTCGCCGACGCCGTGCTGCACGCGCCCGGGTTCACCCTGCGCGGCGGCACCAACGAGGTCCTGCGCGGCATCGTCGCGCGGGGGATGGGACTGCGCTGATGGCCCGCAACAGCGACCTGGCCGACCTGGCCGCCTCGATCCTCGCGGCCGGGTCCGACGACCGTGACGGGACCGGCCTGGACACGGCGGCCTGGAAGGCGTGCGCCGGGGCCGGGCTGACCTCGCTGACCGACCCGGACACCGGCGGCACCCTCGACGACGCCGCCGTGCTGCTGGAGGTCGCCGGCGCCGACGCGGCCCGCCTGCCGCTGGCCGAGACCGACCTGCTCGCCGGGTGGCTGGGCCGCGCCGCCGGGCTCGCCGCGCCGGACGGGCCGCTGGCCGCCGTCGTCACCGACGCGACCGGCGGGGACCGCCCGGCCGGGACCGCCGGGGGCACGGTGACCGGCAGCGGCGGCACGACCGGCACGGTGTCGGCGGCCCTGACCCGGGTGCCGTGGGGCCGTTCGCTGGCCGCGGTCGTCGTCCTCGACGGCGACCGGGTCCTCGTGCTCGACACGGGCGCGGCGGCGGTCACCGAGGGTGCCAACCTCGCCGAGGAGCCCCGCGACGGCCTCACCCTCGACGGGGTCACGCCGCTGGCCACCGGCTCCGCCCCCGCCGGGGCGGCGGCGGAGCTGACCCTGCGGGCGGCGCTGGCGCGGTCGCTGCTGCTCGCCGGCGCCGCCCGCGGCGCACTGGCCCGCTCGGTCGCCTACGCCGGGGAGCGCACCCAGTTCGGTCGTCCCATCGGCCGCTTCCAGGCCGTGCAGCAGATGCTCGCCGAGGCGGGCGCCGAGGTCGCGGCCGCCTCCGCCGCCTCCGCCGCCGCGACCTCGACCGCGCGGCGCGCGGGGTTCGCCGCCCCGGAGACGGCGTTCGCCGTCGCCGCGGCGAAGGCCCGCTGCTCGGAGGCGGCGACGGCCGTCGCGCGGATCGCCCACCAGGTGCACGGGGCCATCGGGTTCACCCGCGAGCACGCGTTGCGGCTGGTCACGACCCGGCTGTGGGCCTGGCGCGACGAGGACGGTGACGAGGCGTTCTGGAACGACCGGGTCGGGGCGGCCGCGCTGGACGCGGGCGCCGACGGGCTCTGGCCGTTGGTGACCGGGCGGCCCTGAACGCCGCCGGTCCGTGCCGGCCGGTCAGGACACCCCGAACTCGCGCAGCTTCCGGTACAGGGTGTTGCGCCCGATCCCGAGCGTGCGGGCGGCCCGGGTGCGGTTCCCGCCCGCCGCACGCAGGGCGTCGGCCACGGCGTCGCGTTCGGCGGCCTCCAGCAGACCGAGTTCCCGGCGGGCGGTGCGCAGGCGGTCGGGGAGGTCGGCCTCGTCGACCGGTCCGCCGCCGGCGCGGCGGGCCGCCGCCGTGACCACGGTGCGGAGCTCGGCCAGGTCACCGGGCCAGTGCCAGGCCCGGAGCCGGTCCAGGGCCGCGCCGGACAGCCGGGACCCCGACGCGGGCGGGGGCAGCTCCGCGAGCAGCGTCTCCACCAGCGCCGGGAGGTGCTCGCGGCCCGCCGCCAGCGCCGGGAGGCGGACGGTGGTGGCGACCTGGCCGAGGAGGGCGGGGGTGGTGTCGTCGGTGGGGTCGGCGTCGGCGGTGAGGACGAACGGGACACCGGTCGCGGCCAGGTCCCGCAGGAGCTCCGGTCGCGGCCCCGGTGACAGGTGCACCCGCCGCAGGACGAGCCCGCGACCCGCGGCCAGCGCCGCGCGGGCCGTCTCCCACCACTCGCGCTCCCGGTGCGGCTCGACGACCACGGCGCCGTCGTGGCCCAGGCGGGACAGCACGCGGCGGGCGGTCCGCAGCTTCCCGCTGCCCCCGGGGCCGGTCACGGCGACGGTCTCCCGGTGGGAGACGGCCTCGCGGAGCCGGTGGTCGACCTCCAGGTCGTGGTGGAGCGCGGCTCCCCGGACGGTGGCCGGGGCCGCCACCGCGGGTGCCGCCCGGCGGGGCGCCAGCCGGACGCTGAACGCGGTCCCCCCGGTGCCCTCGACCGGGGCGACGACCGCGTCGTGCGGGCCGTCGGGCATCGGCACCCGCATCCGGCGTGGCCGGTCCGGACCCCCGTCGCGCAGCAGCTCCCACAGCAGGGCGTGCAGGTCCGGGCCGGCGTGGGCCAGCGCGTGCCGGTCGGCCAGGACGGTGTCGGCGTCGACGACCAGCGCCCCGGTCGTGGCCCGCTCCAGCGCGAGGTAGGCCCGTACCAGCCTGCGACGGTGTTCGCCCGCCTCGTCGAGCAGCCGGGCCTCGATCTGGCGGCCGATGTCGGCGGCCATCACCGCCATGAGCGGGTGCACGTCACGCACCGCGCAGGCCAGTGAGAGCGAGCCCACCGTCCGGCCGGTCCCGGGCTCGACCAGCGGGGTGCCGGCGCAGGTGAGGTTCTCCAGGAGGGCGTTGTAGTGCTCGGGGCCCCGGACCAGGACCGGGCGTCGTTCGACCAGCACCGTGCCGATGCCGTTGGTGCCCACCGACCGCTCGGAGAAGTCCGAGCCCTCCACCGCGCTCGCCCGGTCCATGAGCGTGCGCTGGCGCCGGACGCCGACGTGGCGGCGGACGATGCGCCCGGTCGCGTCGGACAGCACCATGGCCACCGGGACGTCGGCGAAGCTGTCCACGAGCCGCTCCAGCACGGGCGCCGCGGCCCGGCGCAGCGCGGTGTGGTCGTCGCCGGGGTCGGCGTAGCCGATGCGGTCCGGCGCCGTCGGCACCGCCTCCCCGATGCAGCGCCGCCAGCTCTGCTCGATCAGCGGCGGCACGCCCGCGTGGCCGGGCGGCAGCGCCAGCAGCCCCCCGTCGACGAGCGTCTCGCGGCTGCGCCGGATGCGCAGGCGCTGCCCGGCCGACAGGGCCGGCACCGCCGTGTCCTCGTCCCGACGCGTCATCGCCCCGATCCGTCCCTCGCCGCCCGTTGCGGACACGTCCACGGTGCCCCAGGTCACACCATCCTGGCCAGGGGGAGTGGCCGGTGGGCGTTCCAGAACGGAACACCCGCGGTGCCTCCGCGGTGCCCACCATCGACGGCCACGCCACCGCCGGCGCGGCGCCCGCCGTCGCTCCGGCCGACCGGAGGAGGACCGCGATGACGACGGCACCACCGACCCGCCCGACGGGTGCGTCCACGGAGTCCGACGCGCTGCGCGCGCTCTACGCCGACTGGTCCGCCGTCATCGCGGCGACCCCGGACCTGACCACGCGGCTGTTCCGCAGCATCTTCGACGAGTGGCACCAGGCCACCCGTGAACCCGAGGACGTGACCTACCGGGAGGAGTCCCTCGGGGGCGTCCCGGGGATCTGGGCGCTGCCGGTCGGGGCGGATCCCGCGCAGGTCCTGCTCTACACCCACGGCGGCGGGTTCGCCGTCGGCTCGGCGTCGAGCCATCGCAAGCTCGCGGGGCACGTCGCGCGGGCGGTCGGCGCCACGGCGTTCGTGGCGGACTACCGTCGCGCGCCGGAACACCGGCACCCGGCACAGGTGGAGGACACCGTCGCGGTGTTCGAGGCGCTGCTGGCCCGGGGGACCGCCCCCGCGGACGTGACGACCATCGGTGACTCCGCGGGCGGGAACCTGGCGGTCGCCGCCGTGCTCGCCCTGCGCGACGCGGGCCGACCGCTGCCGGGCCGGGTCGTCGCGTTCTCGCCGTGGCTGGACATGGAGAACACCGGCGCCACGCTCGTCACCAACGCCGCCTCGGACGCCCTGGTCACGGTGCCCCTGCTGGAGGGGATGATCGCCGGCGTCCTGGGGGAGGGGCACGTCGACCGGCGGGCACCGCTGGCGAACCCGTTGCACGCCGACCTCACCGGCCTCCCCCGGCTCTACGTCGACGCCGGGGGTGCCGAGGCGCTCCTCGACGACGCCGTCCGGCTCGCCGACCGGGCCCGGGCCGCCGGTGTCGACGTGACGCTGTCGGTCGTCGCGGGCATGCAGCACGTCTTCCCGTTCCTCGCCGGCACCGCGCCCGAGGCCGACGAGGAGCTCGCCGCCCTCGCCGCCTGGTACCGCGGCTGATCCCTCGACACCCACCGGGAGCACACCATGACCACCTCCACCACCCCCGATGTCGACGCCGTCGTCGTCGGCGCCGGGTTCGGCGGCATCTACATGCTGCACACGCTGCGGGACCGGCTCGGCCTGAGCGTCCGCGCCTTCGAGAAGGGCGACGGCGTCGGCGGCACCTGGTACTTCAACCGGTACCCCGGCGCGAAGTCCGACACCGAGGGGTTCGTCTACCGCTACTCGTTCGACCGGGACCTGCTGCAGGAATGGAACTGGAGCACCCGCTACCTGGACCAGCCCGATGTCCTGGCCTACCTCGAGCACGTCGTCGACCGGTACGGGCTGCGCCGGGACATCACGCTGGGCACCGAGGTGACCGCCGCGGTCTACGACGAGGACGCCGGTCTCTGGCGGGTGCGCACCTCCGGCGGCGAGACGGTGCGCTGCCGCTACCTGGTCAACGCCCTGGGGTTGCTGGCCCGCAGCAACGTCCCCGCCCTCCCCGGGCTGGACACCTTCGCCGGGCGCACCGTCCACACCAACGCCTGGCCCGACGACCTCGACATCGCCGGGCGGCGGGTCGGCGTCGTCGGGACCGGCTCGACCGGCGCCCAGTTCATCGTCGCGGCGGCCCCGCGCGCGGCTCACCTCACCGTCTTCCAGCGCAGCCCGCAGTACAACGTGCCCTCCGGCAACCGACCGGTCACCCAGGACGAGGTCGACCGCACCAAGGAGCACTTCCCCGAGATCTGGGACCAGGTGCGCGGCTCGGTCGTGGCCTTCGGGTTCGAGGAGAGCGCCGTCGAGGCGATGAGCGTGTCCGCGCAGGAGCGCGAGCGCGTCTTCCAGGAGAACTGGGACGCCGGCAACGGGTTCCGGTTCATGTTCGGCACGTTCTGCGACATCGCGACCGATCCCGAGGCCAACGCCGCGGCCGCCGCGTTCATCCGGCGCAAGATCTCCGAGATCGTCGTGGACCCGGAGACCGCCCGGAAGCTCACACCGACCGACCTCTACGCCAAGCGCCCGATCTGCAACGAGGGGTACTACGAGACCTTCAACCGCGACGACGTCGAGCTGGTCTCGATCCGGGAGAACCCGATCGCCGAGGTCACCCCGGCCGGGGTGCGCACCGCCGACGGTGTCGTGCACGAGCTCGACGTGGTCGTCCTCGCGACCGGTTTCGACGCCGTCGACGGCAACTACCGGGCGATGGACCTGCGCGGCCGCGGGGGCCGCCACATCGACGACCACTGGACCGACGGGCCGTCGAGCTACCTCGGGGTGTCCACGGCGGGCTTCCCGAACATGTTCATGATCCTCGGGCCGAACGGGCCGTTCACCAACCTGCCGCCGAGCATCGAGGCCCAGGTCGAGTGGATCGGTGAGCTGATCGGGCACGCCGAGCGCAGCGGTATCGGCACGATCGAGCCGACGGCCGAGGCCGAGCGGGGCTGGTCCCGGCTCTGCCGGGAGATCGCCGACGCCACGCTGTTCCCGAAGGCCGACTCGTGGATCTTCGGGGCGAACATCCCCGGCAAGCCGAACGCGGTGATGTTCTACATGGCCGGGCACAAGGCCTACCGCAAGGAGCTGTCCACCGTGGCCCGCGACGGGTACCGCGGGTTCGCGATGCACGGCTCGGGAGGCTCCCGGTGATCGCCACCGGTGAGGTGTCCGGTGCCGGATCCGGCACCGGACCCCTCCCACCCGGTGATCACATCTTGCGGAAGTCCCAGCTGGTGATCTTCTCCGGCCGCAGCCGCAGCCACGCGTGCCGTCCGTCGATCACGACCTGGCCGCCGGTGTAGCGCGCGGCGAAGACCTGCTCGACCCGCTCCAGCTCCGGGTTCGGCTCGCCGGTGCGGGGCACCTCGCCGACGACCTCGACAGAGCCGCGCAGCTCGACCCCGCGCAGCTCGGCGTAGTCGTGCCCGGCGTCGACGACCACGGCGATCCGAGGGTCGCGCTGCAGGTCCGCCCACCGCTGCGAGCGCGAGAGCGAGGTCAGCCAGAGCGCCTCGCCGTCCCACAGGTACCAGAGCGGGGTGGCGTGCGGGCCGTTCACGCCGTTGGTGGCGACCCGGCAGGTGCGCTCGGCGTCGAGGAAGACGGTGACCTCCTCCGGGGTCATCGCGATCTTCCGGGCGCGGCGCTGCGGCTTCGGTGCGGTCATGGGTCGAACCTAGATCAGCGGCCCGGCGCCCGGAGCGGTCCGGTCGGGCCGGTGCGGGCCCCGGCGGGTCGTGCCCCGGCGGTGGCACGCCACCCGGCCCGGGAGACGATCCCGGTGTGCCCGACACCCTGAGCCCCGGTCTGGAGCGGCTGCTCGCCACCGACCGTCCGACGCCGTACCTGGCGCTGGACCCCGCCGTCGCCGGGGAGCGGTACCGCGCGCTGGCCGCCGCGTTCGGCGACGCCCGGATCCTCTACGCCGTCAAGGCCTGCCCGGAGCCCGCCGTGCTGCGCGCCCTCGTCGCGGCCGGGGCCGGGTTCGACGTCGCCTCCCAGGCCGAGATCGACCTGTGCCTGGCCGCCGGTGCGGACCCGGCGACGCTGCAGCACGGGAACCCGGTGCGCGGCCCCGGTGCCGCCGCCCGGGCCGCCCGCGACGGCGTCACCCGGTTCGTCACCGACAGCGCCGAGGACGTCGACGCCCTCGCCGCCGAGGTCCCCGGCGCCCGGGTGCAGGTCCGGCTCTCGGTCGACGACACCGGCTCGGCGACGCCGTTCCACGGCAAGTTCGGGGCGCCGCCCGACGCGGCCGTCGCGCTGCTGGGGCGGGTCGCCGACCGCGGCCTGGTCGCCGCCGGGGTCACCTTCCACGCGGGCTCCCAGCAGACCCGCCCCGCCACCTACGCCGGGGCCGTCACGCTCGCGCTGGCGACCGCCGGGCGGGCCGGGCTGCGCCGTCCCGAGCTGGACCTGGGCGGCGGCTGGCCGGTGGCCTACCGCGCCGCCGTCGCCCCCGCGGAGGACTACGTCGCGGCCGTGCGCGCCGCGGTGGCCACGGCCGTCGACGCCGGGCACGTGGACGGCGCGACGCTGCTGCTGGAACCGGGCCGCGCGCTGGTCGCCCCGGCCGGGGTGCTGCGCGCCCGGGTGCTGCGCGTGTCCCGCCGCCCGGGCGTGGACCACCGCCGCTGGGTCTACCTCGACGTCGGCCGCTACCAGGGTCTCGCCGAGACCGAGGGCGAGGCGATCGCCTATCCGCTGCGCGTGCCCGGGCGCAGCGGCCCGCGCGGACCGGTCGTGGTGGCGGGCCCCACCTGTGACGGCGACGACGTCATCTACCGCCGCACCCCGGTCGCGCTGCCGCTGGATCTGGCCGCGGGCGACGTCGTCGACCTGCTCGGGGCCGGCGCCTACACCTCGAGCTACGCCTCGGTCGGGTTCAACGGGTTCGGCCCGCTCGAGGTGCTCGTCGCGGGGGAGGGGGCGTCACTCCCACATCCCGGTTAACGTGTCCGGACGTGTCATCCTCCACCTCGCCGATCATGTCCGTGCCCGCCGCCGCGGCCGGAGAACTGCATCCGACCGTCGGGCTCGGGACGGGCGCACCCGCGCTGCCCAGCACGTCGTCACCGGTCGGCAGACACGTCCTGGCCGAGCTCGGCGGCATCGCCCCCGAGATCCTCGACGACTGCGAACGCCTGCGCAGCGACCTGACCGCCGCGCTGACCGAGGCCGGGGCCCAGGTCCGCCAGGTGGTCGTCGAACGGTTCGAGCCGCAGGGGGCGACCGTCGTCGCGGTCCTGGCCGAGTCGCACGCCTCGATCCACACCTGGCCCGAGCACGGCGGCATGCACGTCGACGTGTTCACCTGCGGCGAGAGCGCCGACCCGGTCGACGCCGTGCGCCGCCTCGCCGAACGTGTCGGCGCGACCGACACCGCGCTGCAGGTCGTGGACCGCGGCGGCGCCCCGCGCACCGTCACCGAGCCCCTCTCGCCCGGCCTGACCCGGCGCTGGGACCTCGGCCGGGTCCACCACGTCGCGCACACCGGGTTCCAGCACGTCGTGGTCGCCGACACCGCGCACGGCGTCACCCTCTTCTGCGACGACGAGCGCCAGTCCACCGAGCACACCCAGCTCACCTACCACGAGGCGCTGGTGTGGCCCGGCGCCCTGCTGGCCCGCGAACTGGACCGGGTGCTGATCGTCGGCTCCTCCGAGGGTGTCGCGTCGGAGATGGCGGTCGCTGCCGGTGCGAGCCGGGTCGACCACGTCGACATCGACACCGAGGCCGTCCGGATCTGCGCCGAGCACCTGCCCTACGGCTACACCCCCGAGTCCCTCGCCGCGGCCGAGCGCGGCGACGGCCCGGTGCACCTGACCTACGGCGACGGTCGGCAGTTCGTCCTGGAATCCGACGAGCACTGGGACCTGGTGGTCGTCGACCTGCCCGACGAGCGCCCCGACGAGCCCGACGCCCAGATCAACCGGCTCTACGAGGAGGACTTCGTCCGCGCCTGCGCGCAGCGGCTCACCCCCGGCGGGGTCCTGGTGTTCCAGGCGGGCAGCCCGGCGGTGTGGCGGGACGCGACGCTGCGCTCGGCCTGGCAGCGCTTCGCCACCGTGTTCGGCGAGACCGGCGGGCGCGGGGTCTACATCGGCTGCGAGGAGCACGAGTGGGCCTTCCTCGCCGGTGTCCGCGAGCCGATGGACGACCCCGGCGCGGTCGCCGCCGGGCGGCTCGCGTCGATGCCGTCGCAGCCGGAGCTCTGGGACGCGACCGCGCTGCGGCACCGCCTGGTGGCACCGCTGTCGCTGCGCAGGCTCACCGACTGAGCGAGCCCCGCCCACGGTGCGTGACGGGCCGGGTCGTACCCGGCCCGTCACGTGCGCCGAACGGGGCGTAACCGGTCGGCGACGATGATCGTTGGTCGGTCAGGACCGGCGTGCCCACGCCGGCGACGTCCGACCGGAGGTCCGAGAGCCCGTGCGCCGTCCCCGTCCGTCCCGGTGGCTCGCCGTGGCGACCATGACCCTGCTGAGCTCGGCGGGGATGAGCGCCCTCGCGCCCGCGCAGGCGGAGGCGCCGACCACGTTCGCCGAGACCACGCTGTCCGCGCGCAACCTCGACACCGCCCCGGTCGGGCGCTTCGTCGCCCTGGGCGACTCCTACGCCGCAGGCCCGCTGGTCCCGGTGCAGCAGGGCACGCCGTCCGGGTGCCTGCGCTCCAACCAGAACTACCCGTCGGTGCTCGCGCGCTCGGCCGGCATCGGCCGCTTCACCGACGTGTCCTGCAGCGGCGCGACGACCGAGGACATGACCGCCCCGCAGCAGGTCCAGGCCGGGCCGAACCCGCCGCAGCTCGACGCCCTCGACGGCTCCGAGTCGCTGGTCACCCTGACCATCGGCGGCAACGACATCGGCTTCTCCGGGATCATCGGCGAGTGCGTGCGCCGCTCCTCGGCGAACCTGTTCGGCGCGGCCTGCAAGGACTTCTACACCGCGGGCGGCACCGACCAGCTCGCCGAGCGGATCGACGACACCGAGTCCAAGGTCTCCGACGTGCTCGCGACGATCCGCGACCGGTCGCCCGCCGCACGGGTCGCCGTCGTCGGGTACCCGTCGATCCTCCCGGACACCGGCCCCGGCTGCTACCCGGTCATCCCGTTCAGCCCGGGCGACACCGCCTACCTGCGCGAGACCGAGAAGAAGCTCAACGCGATGCTGGCCGACGCCGCCCGCGACGCCGGTGTCGACTACGTCGACACCTACACCCCGACCATCGGCCACGACGCCTGCACGCTGCCCGGCGTCAAGTGGGTCGAGGGCCTGGTCCCGACCTCGCCCGCCGCGCCGGTGCACCCCAACGCCCAGGGGATGCGCGCGATGGCCGCGGCCGCCGGTGACGTGCTCGGCATCCGGGTCGCCCGGCCCACCTCGCAGCCGGTCCCGGGGGCGACCAACCCGGTGCCGACCGAGTCGCTGCCGCCGCAGGCCCGCACCGCGAACTGAGGCAGGGACCTCCGGCACGCGGTGCGTGTCAGACTCGCACCGTGACGGGGACGGTCGAGCGGGGACGACGTCTGCCGGTGCCGGCCCGGTGGGGCGAGCTGCGGACGTGGGCGGCCGCGGTCGACCCGGGCCACACCCGGCTGCACCTGGCCTCGGTCGCGACCGCGGCGATGCTGCTGGCCGCGGTCGCCGCGAGCGTGCTGCGTGCTCTGACCGGGCAGCCGATCACGATCGTGCTGTTCTCCGTGGTGCTGGCGATGATCAGCAACCTGGCGGTGAACGAGAACGACCTGCGGCGACGGCGGGTCACCACCGCCCTGATGGTCGTGCCCGCCGCGGCGTCGGCGACGGTGTCCGCGCTGCTGTCGACGAACCGGGTCGCGGCCGACGTCGTGTTCGTCCTGGTCATGATGGTCGCCGTCGCGGTCAGGCGGTACGGGCCGCGCGGGGTCGCGCTCGGCATGGCGGCGTTCATGCCGTTCTTCTTCGTGCAGTTCCTGCACGCCGGCCCCGGCGAGCTGCCGTTCCTGCTGGCCGGGGTGGTGATCGGCATCGGCAGCACCTTCCTGCTGCGCTGCCTGGTGTTCACCCGCCGCTCCGAGACCGTCCTGGACGCGCTGTTCCGGGCGTTCGAGGCGCGGCTGCACGCGCTGCTGCTCACCGCGGTCGAGGCGGTGGGGACCACCGCCGGCGAGCCCGACCTCGACCCGCTGGTGCGCGCCCAGGCCCGGCTCAACGAGACCGCGCTGCTGGTGACCGACCGGCTCGACGACACCGACGACGACACCGACGACGGGCCCGATGTCGCGGCCGGCCCCGTCGCGGGCCTACGGCAGTGGATCATCGACTCCGAGCTCGCCGCCGAACGGGTCGCCATGTCGGTCCGCCGGTCGGTCGAGCACCACGACCCGATCCCCGACGACGACCGCGCCGAGCTGGCCGAGGGGTTGCGGGCCCTCGCCGCGGCCACCGCCGTCGGGACGCCCGGCGCGATCGCCGCCCGCCTCTACGACGGCGCACGGTCCGCCGTCGCCGACATCGTGGACCGGCCGGCCGGGGTCGGGCCCGCCGCGCGCGAGCAGCGCATCGGGTTCGCCGTCGTCCGGCTCGCCGACGCGATGCAGACCACCGTCGAGCAGGCCCGCCTGCGGATCGCCGAGCACCACGACACCGACCGGGAGACCGCGGGCGGCGACCCGGCACCCGGGCCCGTCCCCGAACAGGTGCCGCCGCCGGCGGGCCGGGACCGGTTCGGCGGCCTCGCGCTGCACACCCGGCAGGCCGTGCAGGTCGGCGTCGCCACCAGCCTCGCGATCGTCGTCGGCGAGCTGATCTCCCCGGCCCGCTGGTACTGGGCGGTGATCGCCGCGTTCGTGGTGTTCGCCGGCACCGCCAGCCGCGGCGACGTCCTGAGCCGCGGCTGGGCCCGCGCGGTGGGCACCGCGGGTGGGGTCGTGGCGGGGATGCTGCTGGCGCTGCTGGTGGGCGGCAACGTCGTCGCCAGCCTGGCGCTGTTGTTCGTCTGCGTGTTCCTCGCCCTGTACCTGGTGCGGATCTCGCAGGCGATGATGGCGTTCTGGATCACCGCGGTGCTGGCCCTGCTCTACGGAGTGATCGGCCAGTTCAGCGTGCAGACCCTGGTGCTGCGGGTCGAGGAGACCGTGGTCGGCGGCGCGCTGGGCATGCTCGCCGCCTACCTGGTCCTGCCCACCCGGTCGCGCACGGCCTTCGCCGAGGCCCTCGACGACGCCCTCACCGCCGTCGACGTCTCCCTGCGCACCTCGGTCGACGCGGCGCTGGGCCGCCCCGGCGCCGGTGACCCGCTGGAGAAGGCCCGTGCCGTGGACACCGCGGTGGCCACCGTGCGGACCCGCGCGGTGCCGCTGCAGCACCCCGTCGCCCGCAGGCCGCTGCGCCGCGGGGTGCACCACACCGTGCGGGTCGTCGGCGCCGTCGACCACTACACCCGCCAGCTCGCCGCCCAGGCCGCGACCGCGTCGGTGCCCGGCTGGGCCGCGACCCTGGGCCCCGCGGCCGAGCGGGTCCGCGCCGACCTCGACGGCCTGCGCCGCATCCTCGACGACGCCTGGGGCCCCGCCGACCGGCGCGAGCACCCGAGTGGCGCGGGCCCCGCCGACTACGGCGTCGGCTCCGCGGAGGAGCTGCTCGACGCCGCCGAGGCGGACGCGGCGTCACGGACCGCCGCCGGTCCCGGGACCGAGCGGACGCGTCGGCTGACCGCGGCGCGGCTGCTGCGCCGGATCGACCAGCTCGCCGTCGGGCTGGCCCGCGAGCTGTGCGGGCAGACCTGGAGCGAGCCCTCTCCCGCCGCGCGCGGCGCCGGTCACGCGGACGGGTCCGGGGCCGCGGCGGCGGGTTAGGGTCCGGCAGTGATCTCCGTGAGCACCCACGACGACGTCGGTCTGATCGAGCTGAACCGCCCCGAGCGCCGCAACGCCCTGGACATCGCGACCTGCCGGCAGCTGGTCGACGCCGCGGCCGAGGTCCGCGCGGCCGGCGCGCGGGCGGTGGTCGTCGCCGGGAACGGGCCGGCGTTCTGCTCGGGCGCCGACTTCGGCGAGGTCTACACCGACGAGTTCCTCGACGCGCTCTACACCGGGCTGCACGCGGTCGCCGACCTGCCGATGCCGACCGTGGCCGCGGTGACCGGGCCCGCGATCGGCGGCGGGCTGCAGCTGGCCCTGGCCTGCGACCTGCGGGTCGCCGCCCCGGAGGCGGTGTTCGGGCTGCCGACCGCGCGGCTCGGTCTGGCCGTGGACCCGTGGACGATCGAGCGCCTGGTGCAGATCGCCGGCGGCGGCACGGCCCGCAGCCTGTTGCTGGCCTGCGCCACCGTCGACGCCGTCACCGCCCACGCCCGCGGTCTCGCCGACACCCTCGGCGACCGCGACGCCGCCCACGCCCTGGCCCGGGACATCGCGACCATGGCCCCCCTGACCCTGGCCTACAACAAGCGTTCGGTGGACACGTTCGGCCGTGGCGGCCACACCGACCCGGCGGTGGTCGACGGCCTCACCGAGGAGTTCCGCGGATGCTGGGCCGCGGAGGACATCGCCGAGGGGCGCGCCGCCCGCACCGAGAAGCGCGCACCGGTGTTCCGGGGCCGCTGACCGCGGGACCGGACGACGCAGCGACCGTCCGACGCTTCTCGTGCACCGCCGATCGGCGGTATCGGACTCGCCCGTTCAGCTCAAGATCATGTTGGGCTACCGTGGGGAACCAGCCGGTCGCACTGTGCTTCCGGTCGGTCCCGACGGGCCGAGGACGTGGGGCGTGCGCCCGGCGGAGGGGCGGACGGATGCGGGCACGGGGACGGAGCCGGACCACCGGACTCCTCGCGGTGGGCGTCGCTCTGACCGGCGCCCTGACCGCCGGGCTCCTGGCGGGCCCCGCCGTGGCCGAGCCGTCGGAGCAGCCCGATCCCACCGACCGGCAGGTCGCCACCGGCGAGCTCGTCCCGGGCACACCGTGCACCTCCTCGGCGCGGGCATGTGTGGATCTGGAGAGCCGCTCCACCTGGCTGTTCGACGCCGGTCGGGTCGTCGCCGGACCGGTCGCGATGCGCCCCGGCGACCCGGAGGCCCCGACACCGACCGGGACCTTCGCCGTGCAGTGGAAGGCCGAGCAGTGGACCAGCCGGGAACGGCTGACCCAGATGCCGTGGTCGGTGTTCTTCGCCCAGGGCGGCATCGCCTTCCACCAGGGCGACCTCTCCACCCCGTCGGCCGGCTGCGTGAAGCTCGCCGAGACCGATGCGCGCCGGTGGTTCGACTACCTGCAGGTCGGCGACCAGGTGCAGATCCACTGAGTCGCGCCCCGGGTGTGTGAGTCATCTCCCGGAGGGGTTCTACGCGCAGTAGAAAGGTTCGCGTAGGATGACCTTCGTGACGAGTCTGGGCGAGTTGGAGCGGGCGGTCATGAACGTCCTGTGGGAGACCGACCGGGACATGACCGCCCGTGAGGTGCAGGACCAGCTCGCCGACCGCGACCTGGCCACGACGACCGTGCTCACCGTCCTCGGCCGGCTCGAGCGCAAACAGCTGGTCCGGCGGATCCGCGACGGCCGCGCCCACCACTACCGCCCGGTGGCCAGCCGGGAGGACCACGTGGCCGAGCTGATGACCGACGCGCTCGACGACGCGTCAGACCGGGGTGCCGCCCTCGCGCGGTTCCTCGGCTCGATGTCGGAGGAGGAGCGGTCGCGGTTGCGCGACCTGCTCGGCTGAGCCGCCGGCGTTCCACGAGCCCGTCCGGTCGCGGGGGTGATGCAGCGCCGCGCCGCGCACTCCGCGACGATGTGAGGCGATGCAGCTGACCGCGCTCGGACTCGGACTGCTCGGCGTACTGCTCGCCGAGCCGGTCAGTCGTGCCCTGGCCCGGGCGCGCTGGCCCGGCCGCGACCCCGTCGGAGCGCTGCTGCTGTGGCAGGCCGTCGGGCTCGGCGGCGGGATCTCGCTGTTCGGTGCGGGGCTGGCCTACGGGCTGTCGCCGATGGGGCACAGCCTGCCCACCGCGGCGGCGGCGCTGTCGGCATCGGTGGCGGCGGGCGAGTGGCCGGACCGGATGGACCCGCTGCACGTGGGTGCCCTGTTGATCGCGCTCGGGGTGCTGGTGCGGCTGCTGTCGGTCCTGGTGATCACCACGGTGCGGACGCTGCGGGCCCGCCGGCGCCACCGCGACCTGCTCGACGTGCTCGCCACGCCGTGGCCGCACGCCTCCGGTACCCGTGTCCTCGACCATCCCGTCCCGGTCGCCTACTGCCTGCCCGGGCGCAGCTCCCGGCTCGTGGTGTCGGCGGGGGTCCTGGACACCCTCGACACCGCCGGGGTCGTCGCGGTGCTGGCCCACGAGCGGGCGCACCTGCGTGAGCGGCACGACCTGGTCGTGCTCCCCTTCGTCGCGTGGGGGGCGACGGCGCCGTTCGTGCGCGGCATGGTGCACGCCCAGCTCGCGGTGGCCCGGCTGATCGAGATGCGGGCCGACGACGTCGCCCGCAGGCTGTGCGACCCGACCGAGCTGGCGACCGCGCTCAAGGCCGTCGGCGGGTCCGCGCCGGCGGCGGCGCTGTCGTCGTTCACCGACGCGTTGGAGGCCCGCATCGACCGGATCACCGCCCCGCCCCCCGCGCTGCCGCGCGTCGTGCACGGGCTGATCCGGCTGGTCGCCCTCGCGCTGGTCGTTGTGCCGGTGTGGCTGCTGGTCGCCCCATGAGCACTCCGGTGCCCGGCCCGGTCCGTGCGTTCCCCGGGGCGGAGGCGCTGCTGCGGGTGCACGCGGCGTCGCTGCCCCAGCCCGACCAGCTGGCCGGGCCGTTCGTCGCCCGGCTGCTGGTGGCCGCGCTGTCGTCGCTGCCGGCACCGACGGTGGCCGCCTTCGCGCACGCGGCGGGCACCCGGGTGCGGGTCGGCGACGACGTGTCGTCGCGGCCGCCCGGGGCGCCGGCGGACGCCGACTACCTGCGGGGCCTGCCGGTCGCCGCGGACGACGAGCGGGCGGGCACCCCGGTCGCCGGTCTCGGTCGTGCGGTCGAGGAGTTCTCCGGGGAGTCGCTCGCCGCGGTCCCGGCCACGGGGGACTGGACCGCTGCGCGCCTGACCGCGCTGCTCGACGCCGTCACCGCCGTCACCGCCGACGGCCCGGTCGGCGTGCTGGCCGCCCTGTGGACCGGGGAGCTGGTCGCCGCGGGCACCCCGGTCGCCGACCTCGACGCCGGGGTCCGGCCGGGGCCGGACTGGTCGGTCGCGCACGTCGTCGCGCTGTGGGGGAGCCGGGACGGGCCGGGCGGGCCGCTGCTCGCCGTCGCCGACACCTACCCGCAGCTCGGCTCGCCGGACCTCGGGCCGGGGCTGCACCTGCAGCCGACCGACCGGGTCGCGGTCGCGCTGGGCCACGGCGGCGGCCTGGTCCTGGTCGGGCCGGACCGGCGCCGCGACGCGCTGACCGCGGCCGTCGGGGCCGCCGGGCTGTCCCCGTGCTGGTGGGACGACCCGGCCTGACCTCAGGCGCCGTGCGTCTCGAACAGGGAGGGGCCGCCGCGGTCCTCGGCGAGCAGCGCCCGGGTGGCGGCGACGTTGCGGACCCGCGCGGCCTCCAGCGACGCCGGGCTGCGCCGGACCCACCGGCGCTGCACCGCGACCACCCGCCCCAGGACGGCGACGGCCACCTCCCAGCCGGGGCTGCGCCGCAGACCCAGCCCGGTGGTCACCGCGGCGCCGTGGAAGCGCCGGGCCAGCGCCTGCAGCAGACGGCGCCCCTGCGGCACGGGCAGGCGCAGCGGCTGGACGAGCAGCGCGGCGACGGCCCCGATCAGCGCCCCGGCCAGCGCGCGTGACTCGGGGGCGGGCGGTCCGGTGACGGCGGTGACCAGTGCGTCGAGCTCCTCGGCGTCGGCGTGCGAGGTGACGTCGCGGACCAGCTCGGGATCGATGCCGAGCTGGTGGGCCAGCAGCTGCCAGCAGGCGTAGACCTCGGTGGTCTCGGCGGGGGTGAGCCCGAACCCGATCGTCGCCTCGGCCCGCATCGAGACGAGGGTGAAGTCCAGCCAGGTCCGGACCAGGTCGACCTGGTTGACCGGGGTGCCGTGCACCGCCTCGTCGAGGCCGCGGCCGCGGGCGAGCACGCGCATGCGGGCGTGCAGCATGCGGACCTGCAGGGTGCCGACGTAGCCGGGGCTGCCGGGGCGCATGCCGCCGGGCAGGGTGGCCGCGAGCAGCCAGGTGCCGGTCTCGGTGAGGCGGCGCTCGGCGGACTCCACCAGCCGTCCGGTGGTGCCGAGCAGCACCGCGATCGACGGGGAGCCGTAGGTGCGCAGCAGCGCCCCGGCCGACAGGGACAGGGTGTGCACCGCGGGCGGTGCGGTGAACATGGGCCGGATCCCGGTGTCGAGCATCGCGGGGTCGGTGCCCGCGGGCACCGACTCGGCCGAGGTGAGCAGGGCCGCGAGGGCGGGGGAGGGACCGGTCACCGAGGCGAGCCCGTCGCGGATGCCGCGCTGCAGCGCCGCGGTGAGCGCGCGGCCGCCCTCGCGGCCCGCGGCGCGGATCTCGGCGACCACGGCGTCGGCGAGCGGGTCGCCCGCGGTCCGGGCGCGCACCGCGAGGTCGGCCCGCCGGGGCCCGAAACGGGCGGCGAGGGCGTCGCGGTCGGGCGCGCCGGGGGATCGGGTGGCGGTCACGGGAACCGGTCCTCCTGGGTCTCGTGCGGGGTCTCCTGCGGGACGGCGTGGTCGTCGTGGGTGGTGAGCCCGGCTCCGGCGAGCAGCCGGGCCATCCGGGCCCGCAGCTCGGGCTCGCCCGGCGGGACGGGGGCGAACACGGCCAGCGCGGACAGCCCGAAGACCCCGGCGAACAGCTCGCGGGCCCGTTCCCGGTTCCCGACGTGGTCCTGGATGAGGTCGACCAGCGCCGCGTCGGGTTCCGCGGCGGCCGGGCCGGTGGCGGTGCCGCCGTGGCCCCGGGCGACGCGGACGCGCAGCTCCAGCATGGTCAGGAACACCGGGCGGCGGGGGCCGAGCAGGTCGACCAGGTAGGCGGTGCAGGCGTCGAGCAGGGTCAGGTCACCGGAGCGGGCCCGGCGGGTCAGCTCGCCCAGCCGTGCGACGGCGTCGTGCTCCAGCTCGACGGCGACCGCCTCCAGCAGCGCGTCGAGGGTGCCGAAGTGGTAGGTCGCCGACGCGGCCGACGCACCGGCGCGGTCCGCGACCTGGCGCAGCGTCAGCCGGTCGAAGCCGTGCGCGGTGACGACGTCGACGGCGGCCCGCACCAGCGCGCGACGGGTGTCGGCGCCGCGTCGTCGTCGCCCGTCGGGGGTGGGATCGGCCATACCGACAAACTATCTGTACAACCAGACAGATTCCAGTCCGGCCCGCGGAACACGGTTCCGCGACGACGCGCTGCAGTCCGGAACCGGGCGTAGCGTGGAGATCGTGCCCGTCACACCTGACCTTCCCCGTACCGTCGGTGCGCTGCGTGCGTCCGGTCACGTACAGCGACCCGTGAAGCACGAGATCCGCGACAACCTCCTGGCGGCCCTGCGCGAGGGCCGCGACCCCTGGCCCGGCATCGTCGGCTTCGACGACACCGTCGTCCCGCAGCTCGAGCGGGCGCTGCTCGCCGGCCACGACCTCGTCCTGCTCGGTGAGCGGGGCCAGGGCAAGACCCGCCTGCTGCGGTCGCTGGCCGGCCTGCTCGACGAGTGGACCCCCGTCATCGAGGGCTCCGAGATCGGCGAGCACCCCTACGAGCCGATCGTGCCCGCCTCGATCCGGCGCGCCGCCGAGTTCGGCGACGACCTGCCGGTCGCCTGGGTGCACCGCGACCACCGCTACACCGAGAAGCTCGCCACGCCCGACACCTCGGTCGCCGACCTGATCGGCGACGTCGACCCGGTCAAGGTCGCCGAGGGCCGCTCGCTGGGCGACCCCGAGACCATCCACTTCGGGCTCGTCCCGCGGTCCCATCGCGGCATCGTCGCCATCAACGAGCTGCCCGACCTGGCCGAACGCATCCAGGTCGCGTTGCTCAACGTGATGGAGGAGCGCGACATCCAGGTCCGCGGCTACACGCTGCGGCTGCCGCTGGACGTGCTGCTCGTGGCCAGTGCGAACCCCGAGGACTACACCAACCGCGGGCGGATCATCACCCCGCTCAAGGACCGGTTCGGCGCCGAGGTCCGCACCCACTACCCGCTGGAGCTGGCCCCCGAGGTCGAGCTCGTCGCGCAGGAGGCCGACCTCGTCGCCGAGGTGCCGCGGCACCTGCTCGAGGTCGTCGCCCGGTTCACCCGGCACCTGCGCGACTCGTCCGCGGTCGACCAGGGCTCGGGGGTGTCGGCCCGGTTCGCCGTGGCCGCGGCCGAGACCGTCGCCGCCGCGGCGCTGCGCCGTGCCGCGCTGACCGGCGAGGAGACGGCCTACGCCCGCCCGGTCGACCTGGAGTCGGTCCCGGCCGTGCTCCGCGGCAAGATCGAGTTCGCGTCGGGGGAGGAGGGCCGCGAGGACGAGGTGCTCGAGCACCTGCTGCGCCGCGCGACCGCCGACACCGCCCGCTTCGCGCTGCGCGGCGTCGACCTCGACGAGCTGGCCGTGGAGGTGTCCACCCGCCCGGTCCGCACCGGCGAGCGCATCCCCGCCCGCCACGTCGTCGCCGCCCTGCCGCGGGTCGACGCGCTGACCGAGATCGCCGCGAAGCTCGGCGCCGCGGGCACCGAGGACCCGGGCCCGATGGCCTCGGCCGCGGAGCTGGCGCTGGAGTACCTGTTCCTGACCCGCAAGCTGGCCAAGGATGAGTCCGACGACGGTGACACGGTGTCGTATGGCTGATCCCCGGCGTCGTCGCCGCCGGTACGCCTACGGCCCCTACGCGGGCGGGCCCGACCCGCTGGCGCCGCCGTACGACATCCGGGCGGCGATGGACCAGATCGGCCGCGACGTCATGGAGGGCTCCTCGCCGCGTCAGGCGCTGCAGGAGCTGCTCCGTCGTGGCCTCGACGGGCGGCGCGGGCTCGACGACCTCACCCGCCGGGTGTGGGAGCGGCGCCGGGACCTGCAGCGCGACAACCGCATCGACGGGACGCTGCAGGAGGTCCGTGAGCTGCTGCAACGGGCCCTCGACGCCGAGCGCGAGGCGCTGGGCAACGAGGACTCCGACGACGCGCGGTTCCGCGAGATGCAGCTCGACGCCCTGCCGCCCGACACCGGCGGCTCGGTGCGGGAGCTGAATGAGTACGACTGGCGCTCCTCCGACGCCCGCGAGGCCTACCAGGAGATCCGCGACCTGCTCGGCCGGGAGCTGCTCGACCAGCGCTTCGAGGGCATGAAGCAGGCCATGCAGAACGCCACCCCGGAGGACGTCGAGCGGATCAACGCGATGCTCGCCGACCTCAACGACCTGCTCGACCGGCACGCCCGCGGCGAGGACACCACCGAGCAGTTCGCCGAGTTCATGGGCAAGCACGGCGAGCACTTCCCGGAGAACCCGCAGAACACCGAGGAGCTGGTCGACGCGCTCGCCGCCCGGGCCGCCGCGGCCCAGCGGATGATGAACTCGATGTCGGCCGAGCAGCGCGCCGAGCTGGCCGAGCTGGCCCAGCAGGCGTTCGGTGACCCGCGGCTGTCGGAGTCGCTGGCCCGGCTCGACGCCCAGCTGCAGGGCCTGCGCCCGGGCGAGGACTGGTCGGGGGAGGGCGACTTCCGCGGCGAGAACCCGATGGGCATGGGCGAGGGGACCCGCGCGATGGAGGAGCTGGGGCAGCTCGACGCCCTGGCCGAACAGCTCGCGCAGAGCTACCCGGGCGCGCGGATGGAGGACATCGACCTCGACGCGCTCACCGAGATGCTCGGCCCGGAGGCCGCCGCCGACGCCCGCACCCTGGCCGAGCTGGAACGCGAGCTGCAGCGCCAGGACCTGTTCCGCCGCGCCCCCGACGGCTCGCTGATGCTCTCGCCCAAGGCGCTGCGGACGCTCGGGCAGTCGGTGCTGCGCGACGTCGCCGACCGGATCTCCGGGCGGCAGGGGCAGCGCGACACCCGGCGTGCCGGGGCGGCGGGCGACGCGACCGGGTCGACCCGGCCGTGGGCCTTCGGCGACACCCAGGCCTGGTCGGTGCCGCGGACGCTGCTCAACGCCCAGCTGCGCCGCGCCGGCGGCGACGACCGGGCACTCGACGTGTCCGACGTCGAGATCGTCGAGACCGAGCAGCGCACCCGGGCTGCGGTGACGCTGCTGGTCGACACGTCGTGGTCGATGGTGGCCGAGGGGCGCTGGGTGCCGATGAAGCGCACCGCGCTGGCGCTGCACCAGCTCATCTCCACCCGGTTCCGCGGCGACGACCTGTCGCTGATCACCTTCGGGCGGCACGCGCAGACCGTGGACCTGGCCGAGCTGATCGGGCTGGAGGGCGTGTACATGCAGGGCACCAACCTGCACCACGCGCTGCTCCTGGCCCGGGAGCGGCTGGCCCGCCAGCCCGACGCGACGCCGGTCGTCCTGGTGGTGACCGACGGCGAGCCGACCGCGCACCTGGAACCCGACGGCGAGGCGTTCTTCGACTACCCGCCCAGCCCGCACACGCTGCGGGCGACGGTGGACGGCCTGGACCGGCTGATCGGGATGGACGCGGCGTTCACGTTCTTCGTGCTCGGTGACGACCCGGGGCTGCTGTCGTTCGTGAACCGGCTCGCGCGCCGCGCCGGGGGACGGGTGGTGCAGCCCGACCTCGACGGCCTCGGCGCGGAGGTGGTCTCGGACTACCTGCGCCGCCGCACCGGCTGACCGCGCGGCGACCCGTCGCGTGCCCCGGCACCCCACGCGTGGGTCGCCGCGGTACGCGACGGGTCGCCGCGGCACGTGACAGGTCACCGTGGGACACGACGGGACGCTGCGGGTACCCGGTGGACCCGTGGGATCAGGCGGGACCGGGGGTCAGGTGTTCCGCGGCCCAGGCGCGCAGCGTCGTGGGGGTCGTCGACACCGCGTCGCGGCGCTGCTCGGGGAGGTACCCGGGGGCCGAGAGGCGTTCGGCCATCCCGGCGACCGCGTCGATCTCCGGTGCCGTCATGCCGAGGCCGGCCAGCATCGACCGGAACCCGTCGCGGGGCAGGTGCGTCGCGCGGACCGGGTGGCCGAGTACCCCGGTGAGCACTGCCGCGGCGTCGTCGAACGTCAGGTCCGCCGGCCCGTGCACGGCCTGTACCAACCGCCCCGACCACACCGGCCCGAGCAGCCGCACCGCGGCGACGGCGGCGACGTCACCGGGCGCGACCCAGGGCAGCGGGTGATCGAGCGGCCACGGCGTCGACAGCGTCCCGCCGGCGATCTCGTCGGCCGACATCAGCAGGTTCGACATGAAGTAGCCGCACCGCAGGTGCAGCACCGGGGCGCCGGTCGCGTCGAGCGCCTGCTCGGTCGCGGCCAGGCCGTCGATGTCCCCGGCGCCGCGGCGCAGCTCCGCGCCACCGCTGCTCTGCAGCACCGTCGCGCCGATCCCGTTGCAGCGCACGGCCTCCGCGACGACTGCGGCGCAGGCTCCCTGGTGGGCGAGCGGGTCGGTGCCGGGCGGTGCGGGCGGGTTCACCCAGTACAGCCGGTCCGCGCCGAGCGTGGCGCCGACGACGGCGTCGGCGTCGGTCTGGTCCGCGACCACCGGCTCGACCAGCCCGGCGAGGTCCGGGGGCAGCCGGGCCGGGTCGCGGAGCAGGGCCACCGGGTGCAGCCCGGCCTGGAGGAGCAGGCGCAGCAACCGGGAGCCGACGGTGCCGGTCGGTGTCGTCACCACGATGCGCATGCCCGCACCGTCGCACGGGGGTCCGACAGCCACACCCGTTCCCCGGCGGCCACACCTGTCGTGACGGGTGTGGCCGCCCGGCAGGGGGTGTGGACTCAGCCGAGCCAGGGGCGGGCGAGGCGGTCCCAGGTGCCGTCGGTGCGCGCCGCGCGCAGCCAGGTGTTCACCCGCTCGGTGAAGGACGGGTCGCCGGCCGGGGTCAGGTAGGCCTTCTCCGACGCGGTGAACGGGGCGTCGGGGTGCACCGCGCACAGCACCCCGGGGTGCTGTGCGGCCTGCCAGCGGGTCTCGATCGCGTCGGTGACCATCAGGTCCGCGCGACCGGCCACGATCTCGTCGAAGATCGTGGAGTTGTCCGGGTGGTCCACGATCGTCGCGCGGGTGAAGGTCTCCCGGGCGAAGCGCTCGTTGGTCCCGCCCGGGTTCACCACGACCCGGACGCCGGGCCGGTCGATGTCGGCGACCGTGCCGTAGCGGGCGACGTCGGGGCAGCGCGCGATCGGCGTCTTGCCGTCGCGCAGGTAGGGCTCGGTGAACACGGCCCGCTCCGCGCGGTCCGGGGTGACCGAGACGCCACCGACGGCGATGTCGCAGCGCCCGGCGACGACGTCGTCGAGCAGGGTCGCCCAGGTCGTGCGGACCAGCTCGGCGCGGGCACCGAGCTCGGCGGCGAGGTCGCGGGCCATGTCGACGTCGATCCCGGACCAGGTGCCGTCCGCGGCCAGTGCGGTCAGCGGCCGGTAGTCCCCGGTCGAGCAGACCCGCAGCACGTGCGACGCCGCGACCCGGTCCAGCGTCGGGGACCCCGGTGCGGCGGGCGCACCGCATCCGGCGACCAGCATCGCGAGCAGCAGGACGATCGGCAGGCGGCGCACGGCCCGGGACCCTAGCCGCCGTTCGGGGGTGTCCACGACTCCGGACGGAGGTCTGCGGTGCGGATGCTGCGGACCAGCGCCTCGGCCGGGTCGCTGCGCCGCCGTCCGTGCGCGAGCACCAGCTCGACCGGGCCCAGCTCGGGCAGCCCGGCACGGTCCCCGACGACCTCCAGCCCGTCGGGGACCAGCGTCGCGGCGTGCGCGAGCACACCCAGACCGGCGAGGGCGGCGGCCCGCAGGCCGGACAGGCTGCCGCTGGTGCAGGCCATCCGCCACGGCCGCCCGACCGCCTCCAGGGCCCCGACGGCGGCGGTGCGCGACAGGCTCGGCGGGGGGTAGGCGACGACCGGTACCGGGTCGCCGGGGCCGAGCGGAAGTCCGGGCGCCCCGACCCAGACGAAGCGGTCGCGGCGGACGACCAGCCGGCCGTCGTCGGGGCCGGGGAGGCGCTTGGCGAACATCAGGTCCAGCTCCCCGGCGTCGAGGCGGTGTTCGAGCCCGCCGGCCAGACCGACGGTCAGCTCCAGGTCGACCTCGGGGTGGCGGCGGCGGAAGTCCGCGAGCACCGCGGGCAGCCGGGTCAGGACCAGGTCCTCCGACACCCCGAACCGCACCCGGCCGTGCACCCGCGACGCCCGGAAGTGGGCCATCGCCCGGTCACCCGCGTCGAGGATGGTGGCGGCGAACTCCAGCATCGCCTCGCCGTCGACGGTGAGCGACACCGAGTGGGTGTCGCGGTCGAGCAGCGGGCGGCCGACCGTCGCCTCCAGGCGCCGCACGTGCTGGCTCACGGTGGACTGTCCGACGCCGAGCGTGGCGGCGGCCCGGGTGAAGCTGCGGGCACGCGCGACGGCGGCGAACGACCGCAGCTGGACGGGGTCGAGCATCCGGTCATCATAGATCGCGGACACAGTCATGGTGATCAGTTGGTTTCCCGATGGGCGGACGGCTTGCAGGATGGAACCCATGCGAGTCCGTCCCGATCCGTTCCTGGTGTTGCTCCTCGTGACCGTCGGCGTCGCGTCGCTGTTCCCCGCGCGCGGCGCGATGGTCGGGGTCGTCGACGTCGCCGTCACCGCCGCGATCGCCTTGCTGTTCTTCCTCTACGGCGCCCGCCTCTCCGCCGCCGAGGCGCTGGGCGGGCTGCGGAACTGGCGGCTGCACGGCACCGTCCTGGCGGCGACGTTCGTGCTGTTCCCATTGCTCGGCCTGTCGGTGCTGCTGCTGCCGGAGTGGCTGCTGCCCGCACCGCTCGCCGCCGGCGTCGTGTTCCTGTGCTGTCTGCCGTCGACCGTGCAGTCCTCGATCGCCTTCACCGGCATCGCCCGCGGCAACGTGCCCGCCGCGATCGTCGCGGCGTCGGTGTCGAACGTGCTCGGGGTGGTCCTCACCCCTGTGCTGGCCGCGCTGCTGCTGGCCACCAGCGGCGGGTTCGACGCGTCGAGCTTCGGTGACATCGCGCTGCGCCTGCTGGTGCCCTTCCTCGCCGGGCAGGCCGCACGGCCGCTCATCGGCCGGTTCGTGGCCCGGCACAGGAAGCGGCTGTCGCTGGTGGACCGCGGGTCGATCCTGCTCGTCGTCTACGCCGCGTTCAGCGAGGGCGTCGTCGCCGGGATCTGGGGACGGCTCACCCCGGTCTCGCTGCTCGTGCTGCTCGGGATCTGCCTGCTGCTGCTCGCGCTGGCGCTCGTGGTGACCTCGCTCGGGGCCCGCGCGCTCGGTTTCGACGACGCCGACCGCATCGCGATCGTGTTCTGCGGGTCGAAGAAGTCGCTGGCCAGCGGGCTGCCGATCGCCGGTGTGCTGTTCGGCGGCCCCGCCGGGGCGCTGGTGGTGCTGCCGCTCATGCTGTTCCACCAGATCCAGCTGATGGCGTGCGCGATGATCGCCGACCGGGTCGGCCGGCGCCGCGCGGCGCTCGACACCGACCGGGCCGCCGGAGCACCATCGCGGGCGTGACGCCGTCCGCCTGCCGTCTCTGCGACGCCCCCGGTCCCGACGACGCCGGGGTCGCCGCCGTCGCGGGCTGGGTGACCGACCGCGACGAGCGCGACCGCGACGGCCGGCTGTGCCCGGCCTGCGCACGCAGGCACGTCCGCGACATCGAGGCCAAGCTCGACGTCGAGTGGTGGTGACCGGCACCCCGTCCCGCACCGGAATCTGCGACGGACGCCGCGCGTTCGCATGCGTGACCGCTTCCGAGAGCTAGGTAGGTTTGACCGCATGGAGACCTGGGCCCCGACCGACGTCCCGGCACTGGAGGGCAGCGGCCCGCCGCTGCGCCTGCACGACACCGCCACCGGCCGGGTCCGGCCCACGGCGCCGGGCCCGGTCGCGACGATGTACGTCTGCGGGATCACCCCCTACGACGCGACCCACCTCGGCCACGCCGCCACCTACCTGACGTTCGACCTGGTCAACCGCTACTGGCGCGACCTCGGCCACGACGTGCACTACGTCCAGAACGTCACCGACATCGACGAGCCGCTGCTGGAGCGCGCCGAGCGCGACCAGGACGACTGGGTCGTGCTGGGCCTGCGCGAGACCGCCCTGTTCCGCGAGGACATGGAGGCGCTGCGCGTTCTGCCGCCCCGCCAGTTCGTCGGTGCCGTCGAGGCGATCCCCGAGATCGCCGAGCTGGTCGAGAAGCTCGTCGCCGCCGGCGCGGCCTACCGGATCGACGACCCGGAGTACCCCGACGTCTACCACGACGTCACCGCCACCGGGCACTTCGGCTACGAGTCGAACTACGACCTGGACACCATGCTGAGGTTCTCCGCCGAGCGCGGCGGCGACCCGGACCGGCCGGGCAAGCGCAATCGGCTCGACCCGCTGCTGTGGCGCACCGCGCGCCCCGGCGAGCCCGCCTGGGACTCCGGCCTCGGCCGCGGTCGCCCCGGCTGGCACGTGGAGTGCGCCGCGATCGGCCTGAACCGGCTCGGCCCGCAGATCGACCTCAACGGCGGCGGCTCGGACCTGATCTTCCCGCACCACGAGTGCGGCGCCCTGCACACCGAGTCCCTCACCGGTGAGCACCCGTTCGCCCGGCACTACGTGCACACCGGCATGATCGGCCTCGACGGCGAGAAGATGTCGAAGTCCAAGGGCAACCTGGTCTTCGTCTCCAAGCTGCGCAACGCCCGCGTGGACCCGAACGTCATCCGGGTCGCCCTGCTCGACGGGCACTACCGCACCGACCGGTCCTGGACCGACGAGGTGCACGCGAAGGGCGACCGACGGGTGACCCGCTGGCGCGAGGCCGTCGGCCTCGACGCCGGGCCGGACGCGGCCGAGCTGGTCGCGAAGCTGCGGACCCACCTCGCCGACGACCTCGACACCCCCGGTGCGCTCGCCGCCGTCGACGCCTGGGCCGAGGAGGCGCTCACCCGCCGCGGTACCGACACCGCGGCCCCCCAGCAGGTGCGCACCGCGCTGGACGCGCTGCTCGGCGTGAACCTGTAGCCGGTCCGGTACCCGTCCCGACCGGCAGGGCGGGCGCCCGGCCGGGAGACTCCACGGATGGCCCTCAACGTGCTGGGCGGTGAGCTGGAGACCTGCGGGACCGATCCGCTCACCGGCTTCTACCGCAACGGATGCTGCGACACCGGGGGCGAGGACGCGGGCGTGCACACCGTCTGCGCCCGCGTCACCGCCGAGTTCCTCGACTTCTCCCGCGAGCAGGGCAACGACCTGACGACCCCGAACCCGCGGTTCGGGTTCCCCGGCCTGGTGCCGGGGGACCGGTGGTGCCTGTGCGCGAGCCGCTGGGCCGAGGCGCTGCGTGAGGGCGCCGCACCGCCGGTGGTGCTCGAGGCGACGCACGCCCGCACCCTCGAGTGGGTCGACCTCGACGACCTGCGGGCGCACGCCGCGCGGCACTGACCGGCTCGCCCGGTCAGGGACCGAGACCCTCCGCGCGTGCCCGGTCCGCGGCGTCGACCCGGTGCGCCACATCCGGGTCCCGGCCGGGAGGGTCGGTCCGTCCCGGCCCGTCGGGACGATCGCTGCGTCCCGGGCCGGGTCAGGACGGTTCCGGGGGCCCGGATCCGTCCGGGCGGCGCCGGGTGCGGACCCCGGTGAGCACCGTCGGCACCCCCGCGGCGAGCAGCGCCGCCGGCACGAGGAATCCCGCCAGCGGATCTGCGTGGTAGACGGGCGTGACCACCACCGGCGACGCCGCGGTCCCGGCGAAGCGCACCGCCTGCACCACCGACACCGCGCCGCCGCTGTTCGGTCTGCCCGACCCCAGGACCAGGGCGTTCACCCCGACGAGGATCAGCTGGCTGCAGATCCCGCCCAGTGCCCAGAGCGCCACGACGACGCCCAGCACCGGCACGGCGCCGATCAGGGCGACCAGCACCCCGCCGCCGATCGCGCCGGTCAGGACGCAGCGCCGCGGCCCGACCCGGTCCACCGCGCCACCGATCAGCCGAGCGGTGAGGATCCCGGCGATGCCGAGCGCGGTCAGCACCAGCCCACGCGGCCCGGCACCGAGCCCGAAGAACTCCTCCAGCCGCAGCGCGAGCAGGAAGTTGAGCCCGGCGAGACAGCCCCAGCCCAGCCCGGCGACGAGCCCCAGCCGCAGCACCGGCCCGGTCCAGGCCGACCGCAGCCGGGGGCGTTCCCCGGCGTTCCCCCGGGACCCGCCGGACGGGATGCCCACGACGGCGAGCAGCAGAGCCACGGCGGCGGCTCCGCCGAACGCCAGCCGCCAGTCCACCTCGGCGCCCAGCCCGCCCACCAGCGGCGCCGAGGTCTGCCCGGCCGCCTGCAGCGACCCGAACCAGCCCAGCGCCCGGCCCAGCCGGTCCGGCTCCACCGCGGCGGCCAGCGCCGCCAGCAGAACCGGGGTGGTGAACGCGTTCGCGACACCCTGCAGCGCCCGCCCGGCCAGGAAGACCGGCCAGGACACCGCCAGCACGCAGGCCAGCGAGGCGACGACGTAGAGCGCGTACCCGGCGACGACGGTGCGCCCCCGTCCCCAGCGGTCTCCGAGGGTGCCCGAGACGAGCATGACCCCGGCGAACGGCAGCAGGTACGCGGTGATCGACACCGACGCCGTCGCCGTCGGGACGCCGAAGTCGGCGCCCAGCTCCGGCAGCATCGCCGCGGTCAGGCCACCGCCGAAGGGCCCGAGGAAGGCGCCCAGGTACAGCGCCGCCCGGCGCAGCGCCACCACGAGCCGCGGCCCGTCAGGAGTTGGGGCCGCGGCGGCGCAGGTAGCGCTCGAAGTCCGCCGCGATGGAGTCCCCGGAGGTCTCGCGCAGCTCGGTGCGGGCCTCCTCGTCGTCGGACTCCGAGGCCTGCTCCTCCAGCTGGCGCACGTACTCGCGGACCTCGTCGTCGGCGTCGGCCATCTCCGACACGGTCCGCTCCCACTCCTCGGCCTTCTCCGGCAGGACGCCGAGCGGCACCTCGACGTCGAGGGACTCCTCGATCCGGTGCAGCAGCGCGACCGCGGCCTTCGGGACCTGGGCCTGCGAGACGTAGTGCGGCACCTCGGCCCAGTAGGAGACGGCCGGGATGCCGGCCTGCACGCAGGCCTGCTGGAAGACCGCGACGATCCCGGTCGGGCCCTCGTAGTTCGACGGCTCGGTGCCCATCGCCTTCTGCGACTCCGCGTCCCAGGAGGTGCCGTTCACCGGCGTCGGTCGGGTGTGCGGGACCTCGGTGAGCAGGGCTCCCAATGTGATGACCTTCGTCACGCCGAGACGCTCCGCGTGGCCCACCAGTTCCGCGCAGAACGTCTTCCAGCGCAGGTTCGGCTCGATCCCGTTCACCAGGACGACATGCCGGTCGGTGCCCGGCAGCGTCGCCCACGACAGCCGCGTGGTCTGCCACTCGATCCGCCGGGTGACGCCGTCGGCGAGCTTGACGTGCGGGCGCGTGACCTGGAAGTCGTAGTATTCCTCGGGATCGATCGAGGTCAGAGGCTTCGCGTCCCAGCTGAGCTCGAGGTGCTCCAGCGCGGTGCTCGCGGCCTCACCGGCGTCGTTCCAGCCCTCGAACGCCGCGATGAGGACCGGGTCGACCAGGTGCGGAGTGCTGTCGCCGCCCGTGGTGCTCGGCTCTCGGTCGGTCATCGCCCCAGCCTACGACCCCGCGGGCGCACGGCCGGGTTCCCTCCCCGTCACCAGGTACCGTGGTTGATCGTGTCAGCTACGACGGGAGCGGATCACTCGGTGGGCATCTCTTCGGACGACCACAGCACGACCCGCCCGATCGACCCCGAACGGGTCGAGCGAGCGGCCCGGCGGACCGAGCAGCTGACGGAGCTGCTGGGTCGGCGCATCGGCGTCATCGACGGGGCGTGGGGCACCGTCATCCAGGGCCTCGGCCTGACCCCGGAGGACTACTCCGCGGACTGGCTGCACGGCCACCCCAAGGACACCAACGGCGACCCGGACCTGCTCAACCTCACCCGTCCGGACCTGATCCTCCAGGCGCACCGCAACTACTTCGACGCGGGCGCCGACCTGACGACGACCAACACCTTCACCGCGACCACGATCGGCCAGGCGGACTACGGCCTGGAGTCGAAGGTCGACGAGATGAACGTGGCCGCGGCGCGGCTGGCCCGCGAGGCCGCCGACGAGGCCGAGAAGGCCACCGGCGAGCCCAAGTGGGTGGCCGGCTCCATCGGTCCGCTGAACGTCACGCTGTCGCTGTCGCCGAAGGTCGACGACCCCGCCTACCGTGCGGTGTCCTACGAGCAGGTCTACGACTCCTACGCCCAGCAGATCGCCGCGCTGGACTCCGGCGGCGTCGACGTCCTGCTGATCGAGACCATCTTCGACACGTTGAACTCGAAGGCCGCGTTGCAGGCCGCGCACGACGTCGCCCCGCACCTTCCGGTGTGGATCTCGGTGACCATCGTCGACCGCTCCGGGCGCACGCTGTCCGGGCAGACCGTCGACGCGTTCTGGACCTCCGTGCGCCACGCCGCGCCGCTCGTCGTCGGGCTGAACTGCGCACTGGGCGCCGACGAGATGCGCCCGCACGCCGTCGCGCTCGCCGAGATCAGCGACGCGTTCGTCGCGACCTACCCCAACGCGGGCCTGCCGAACGCCTTCGGCGGCTACGACGAGACCCCCGAGCAGACCGCGGACTTCCTCAAGGAGTTCGCCGAGTCCGGGCTGGTGAACATCGTCGGCGGCTGCTGCGGCACCGGGCCGGAGCACATCCGCCACATCGCCGACCGGGTCAAGGGGCTGCCGCCGCGGGTGCCGACCGAGGCCCCGCAGCGCACCCGCTTCTCCGGCCTGGAGCGCTTCGAGATCGGCCCCGACACCGGTTTCGTGATGATCGGTGAGCGGACCAACGTCACCGGCTCCAAGCGGTTCCGCAGGCTCATCGAGTCGAAGGACTACAACGGCGCGCTCGACGTCGCGCTGGACATGGTCCGCGGCGGCGCGAACATGCTCGACGTCAACATGGACGCCGACCTGCTCGAGTCCGCCGACGAGATGCGCACCTTCCTCAACCTGCTGGCCACCGAGCCCGAGGTCGCCCGACTGCCGATCATGATCGACAGCTCGCGGTGGTCGGTGATCGAGGCGGGCCTGCAGTGCGTGCAGGGCAAGGGCGTCGTCAACTCGATCAGCCTCAAGGAGGGCGAGGAGCCCTTCCTGGAGCAGGCCCGCAAGGTCAAGGCCTACGGCGCGGGCGTGGTGGTCATGGCCTTCGACGAGACCGGCCAGGCCGACACCGCCGACCGCAAGGTCGAGATCTGCGGCCGCGCCTACGACCTGCTCGTCGAGAAGGCCGGGCTCGACCCGCACGACATCATCTTCGACCCGAACATCCTCGCCATCGCCACCGGCATGGAGGAGCACAACGACTACGCGAAGGACTTCATCGAGGCCTGCCCGCGGATCAAGGAGCGCTGCCCCGGCGCCCACATCTCCGGTGGTGTCTCGAACCTGTCCTTCGCCTTCCGCGGCAACAACGTCGTCCGCGAGGCCATGGACTCGGCCTTCCTGTTCCACGCCATCAAGGCCGGCCTGGACATGGGGATCGTCAACGCCGGCCAGCTCGCGGTCTACCAGGACATCCCGGCCGACCTGCTCGAGATGGTCGAGGACGTCCTGTTCAACCGCCGCCCCGACGCCACCGACCGGCTCGTGGAGAACGCCGACCGGTTCAAGGGCGAGGGCACCCAGCGCAAGGTCGACCTGTCCTGGCGGGAGGCCGACGTCCGCGCCCGCCTGTCGCACGCGCTCGTGCACGGCATCGTCGACTTCGTCGAGGCCGACACCGAGGAGGCCCGCGCGCAGGCCACGCGGCCGCTCGACGTCATCGAGGGCCCGCTGATGGACGGCATGAAGGTCGTCGGCGACCTGTTCGGCGACGGCAAGATGTTCCTGCCCCAGGTCGTGAAGTCCGCCCGCGTCATGAAGCGCGCCGTCGCCTACCTCGAGCCCTTCATGGAGAAGGAGAAGGAGGAGGCCAAGGCCCGCGGCGAGATCGACGCCCGCGGGCACGGCAAGGTCGTCATGGCCACGGTCAAGGGCGACGTGCACGACATCGGCAAGAACATCGTCGGGGTCGTGCTGGGCTGCAACAGCTACGAGGTCATCGACCTCGGCGTGATGGTGCCCGCGCAGACCATCCTCGACACCGCCGTCGCCGAGGGCGCCGACGTCGTCGGGTTGTCCGGCCTGATCACCCCCTCGCTCGACGAGATGGTGAGCGTGGCCACCGAGATGGAGCGGCGCGGCCTGAAGCTGCCGCTGCTCATCGGCGGGGCCACGACCTCCCGCCAGCACACCGCGGTGAAGATCGCCCAGCAGTACCAGGGCGACGTCCTGCACGTCCTGGACGCCTCCCGGGTCGTCGGGGTCGTGTCGGACCTGCTCGACGACGACCGCGCCGAGGTCCTGTCCCGGCGCAACGACGCCGACCAGCAGCGGCTGCGCGAGCAGCACGAGGGCCGGCAGGCCAAGCCGCTGCTGCCCTTCGCCGACGCCGTCGCCAACCGCGAGAGCATCGACTTCGGTGAGCTGCCCGTCCCCGAGTTCACCGGGGTCCGCCCGTGCGAGCCCACGATCGCCGAACTCCGCGAGCTGATCGACTGGCAGTTCCTGTTCCTGGCCTGGGAGCTGAAGGGCAAGTTCCCGCAGATCCTGAACTCGCCCGTCGCCAAGGAGCTCTACGACGACGCCAACGCGATGCTCGACCAGATCATCGCCGAGGACCGGTTCACCGCCCGCGGCGTCTACGGCTTCTGGCCGGCCCGCGCCGAGGGCGAGGACATCGTGATCTCACCCGACGGCGGTGACGTGCGGCTGCCGATGCTGCGACAGCAGACCGTCAAGCCGAAGGGGCGGGCCAACCGCAGCCTCGCCGACTACGTGGCGCCCGACGGGGACCACCTCGGCGCGTTCGCGGTGTCCATCCACGGCGCCGAGGACATGGCCGCCGAGTTCGAGACCGCGCTCGACGACTACAAGGCGATCATGGTGAAGGCGCTGGCCGACCGGCTCGCCGAGGCCTTCGCCGAGTACGCCCACCGGCAGGCCCGCCGCGAGTGGTTCGAGCCCGACGCGAACCAGGCCGTCGAGGACCTGCACGCCGAGCGGTTCCGGGGCATCCGTCCCGCGTTCGGCTACCCGGCCTGCCCGGACCACACGCTCAAGCGGCCGCTGTTCGACCTGCTGGGCGCCGAGGAGACCGGCGTGGGGCTCACCGAGTCCTTCGCCATGACCCCGGCGGCCGCGGTCAGCGGCATGATGTTCGCCCACCCGGAGTCGCGGTACTTCACCGTCGGCCGGATCGGGTCCGACCAGGTCGCCGACTACGCCGGCCGGCTCGGCGTGGACGTCGCCGTCGTCGAGAAGTGGCTGCGCCCGAACCTGGGGTACACCCCCGATGCCTGAGCCGACGACGACCCGGCCCGCGGGCGTGCTGCTGGACATGGACGGCACCCTGATCGACTCGGAGAAGGTGTGGGAGGTCGCCCTCAACGACCTCATGAAGCACCTCGGCGCCCCGGAGCTGAGCCTCGAGGCCCGGCTGGAGTCCGTCGGCGGCTCGCTCGACTCGTCGCTGCGGATCTGCTTCCGGGAGGCCGGGCGCGACCCCGGCACGATCCCCGCCGACGAGTACCGCGAGACCGGCGAGTGGCTCTACGACCGCGCCGGGGAGCTGTTCTCCCACGGCGTGCCGTGGCGGCCCGGTGCCCGGGAGCTGCTCGGCGCCCTGCGCGAGGCGGGCATCCCGACCGCGCTCGTCACCAACACCATCCGGGTGCTGGTGGAGCGGGCGCTGGGGACCCTGGGCCGGGAGCACTTCGCCGCCGTCGTGCCCGGCGACGAGGTGCGCGAGCCCAAGCCGCAGCCCGAGCCCTACCGGCGCGGCGCCGAGCTGCTCGGGGTCGAACCGCGCGACTGCGTCGCGGTGGAGGACTCGCCGACGGGTGCGCTGTCGGCCGAGCGGGCCGGCTGCGCGGTGCTGGTGGTGCCCTGTGAGCTCGAGGTGCCCGCCGGTCCGCGCCGGGTGCTGCGCGAGACCCTCGCCGGGATCGGGCCGGCCGAGCTCGGGGCGGTCCTCGCGGAGGTCCGGGCCCGCTGAACGGCCCAAGGGCCGGTGTGAGCGGGCCGTTCGCGGCGACGAGCGGCACTCCGACCTGGTCTTGCTCACTCCGGGTGAACCATCCGGCGCGGTCCGTTGCCCACACGGCTTACCGCCCCGGATGCGCCCGGCGTGCGGCGTGGGTCACCGTTCACACTGGTACCCGTGAAGACATTCGACGACTTGTTCGCCGAGCTGCAGGCCAAGGCCCAGGAGCGGCCGGCCGGTTCGGGGACCGTCGCCGCGCTGGACGCCGGGGTGCACGCCCAGGGCAAGAAGGTGCTCGAGGAGGCCGGTGAGGTCTGGATCGCCGCCGAGTACCAGGGCGACGACGAGCTGGCCGAGGAGATCTCGCAGCTGCTGTACCGGCTGCAGGTGATCATGCTCCAGCGGGGGCTCACCCTCGAGGACGTGTACAAGCATCTGTAGGTCGACCCGACCCACCGACACCACCACCACCGACGACGACCGTCAGGAGAGCGGAAATGCTCCGCGTGGCACTGCCGAACAAGGGCACCCTGGCCGAGCCCGCCGCGACGATGATGCGCGAGGCGGGGTACCGCCAGCGGACCGACTCGCGCGACCTCAGCGTGGTCGACGACGAGAACGAGATCGAGTTCTTCTACCTGCGGCCCAAGGACATCGCGACCTACGTCGGCAAGGGTGACCTGCATCTGGGCGTCACCGGCTTCGACCTCATGGAGGAGTCGGGCAGCCAGACCCAGGAGATCATCCCGCTCGGCTTCGGCAAGTCGCGGTTCCACTTCGCGGCCCCGGCCGACGCCGACTGGAAGATCGAGGACCTCGACGGCCGCAAGATCGCGACGTCCTACCCCCGTCTGGTCCGCTCGTACCTCTCCGGCAAGCGGATCGGCGCGGAGATCGTGAAGCTCGACGGCGCGGTGGAGATCTCCATCCAGCTGGGTCTGGCCGACGCGATCGCCGACGTCGTGTCCTCCGGGCGCACGTTGCGCCAGCACGGTCTGCAGATCATCGGCGAGGCCATCGCCACCTCGCAGGCCACGCTCATCGAGCGGGAGAAGCGGCACGACCGCGCCGAGGACGCCGAGACCACCCGCCTGAAGAAGGTCTTCGCCGACCGGCTGCAGGGCGTCGTCGTGGCCCGCGAGTACCTGATGATGGACTTCGACTGCCCGGAGGGGCTGCTGGAGGCCGTGGAGAAGGTCGCACCGGGCCTGCAGGCGCCGACGGTCTCGCCGCTGTCGAAGAAGGGCTGGGTCGCGGTCCGCACGATGGTGCGCACCAAGGACACGAACCGCGTGATGGACAAGCTCGCCGACATCGGCGCCACCGCGATCCTCACCTCGGAGATCCGGTCCTGCCGCGCGATGACGGTCAACGGCCACGGCCACTGAGCCCACCCCGTCCGACGTCCGTTCCCCCCACGGCGGCCCGCCCCGGTGACTCCGGTGGCGGGCCGCCGTCGTGCGGCCGGGGCGGTGCCGGCGGTTGTACGGCTAGCGGGCCCGGACGGTCAGGGCCTGGGCGATCCGGCCGGTGTGCCCGTCGTCGTCGAACAGGGTGGCCGAGCAGGTGCCCAGCCCGTCCGGCCCGACGACGGTCGCGGCGTCGACGCCGATCCACTCGCCGGCCGGGGCCCGGTGCAGGTGCACCGTCAGCTCGGTGTTGACGAACAGCCAGCGCGTCACGTCCAGCGGTGCGGCGAGCCCGTTCGCACAGTCCGCGGCGACCATCAGCCGCTGCGCCGGGCTCGGATCCTCACCCTCGACGAGCGGGACCCGCATCCGGATCCAGCCGCGCCCCGGGCCCTCGTCGCCGAGGCTGCCCCCGTCGAGCCAGGCCCACTCGATCGCGTCGAGGAACCCGGGCAGCCAGCCGTCCGGCCGCTCGGTGCGCACGACGGCGGCGTCCCGCCCGGGCAGCGCGGCTGCCTGCCCCTGCGCGACGACGGCGGTGTCGGACGAGGCGAGCCGCCAGGCCCGGGCCCGGAGCACGTCCCGGTCACCGGCGCGCATCGTCGCCGACAGCAGCTCGATCGTCCGCCCGGGCCGCTCGACGCCCGCGGTGACCGTGACCGGCCCGGCGGGCACCGCCCCGAGCACCTCGACGGTGACGCGGGCGATCCGCCACCCCGCCTCGGCGCCGCCGGGGCGGGACTCGGGCAGCCGTTCGAGGGCGCGGACCAGCAGCGCCGAGGGCGGGCCCATGTGCTGGGCGTCGGCGAACCAGGGGCCGGTCGTCGACGGCGTCGCCTCGAAGGCGGCGTGGGTGACGCCGTCGGCGGTCTGCTCGCCGCGGGGCAGGTAGAACGGGCCGGGCGGGATAGGGGGCGGTGCGCTCACCCGTCGATCATGCCGCGCCGCCCGGCCAGCCGGGATACGGCGGGGGAGTACCGCCCCACGCGGGGCAGCGGGCCTTGTGGTCGCAGGTGCGGCAGGCCGGGCCGGTGCGGGGCCGGAAGTCCCCGGTGGGGGCGGCGAGCCGGATGGCGGTCCACACCGCCTCGAGCAGGCGCCCGAAGCGGGTGAGCTCCTCGGCGTCGGGCCGGTAGGTCAGGGCGGTGCCGTCGGCCAGGTAGAGCAGGCGCAGCTCGTCGGGGACGCGGCCGTGGGTCAGCAGGACGGCCAGTGCGTAGAACTTGAGCTGGAACAGCACGCCGGACTCGTAGCCCTCGCCGGGCGTCGCGCCGGTCTTGTAGTCGACCACCCGCAGCCCGTCGGGACCGTCGTCGAGCCGGTCCAGGATGCCGCGCAGCGGCACCGGCGCCGCGTCGCCGGCGCCGGGCAGGGCCGCCTCGATGCGGGTCTCCACCGCCGTCGCGGAGACGCCGGCCGGGTCCTCCAGCGCGAAGTAGCGGTCGAGCAGCGCGGAGGCCGAGTCCAGCCAGAGCGCGAGCTGCGGGTCCTCCGGGCCGCTGAACAGCGCCGCCGCGGCGGGCTCCGCGGCCGCGAGGTCGTCCCAGCAGGGGCCGAGCAGCTCCCGCGCGGCCTGCGGGGTCCGGTCGGCCGGGTCCCGGGCGAACAGCCGCTCCAGCACCGCGTGCACCAGTGTCCCGCGGACCTGCGCCTGCGACGGCGGCTCCGGGAGCCGATCGACCGCACGGAACCGGTAGAGCAGTGGGCAGCGGCGGAAGTCCGCCGCACGCGACGGGGACAGGGCGGGGGGACGCGGTGCGGTGGCGGCCGGGGACGCACCGGGTCCGGCCGCGCGGGCGGACGGGGGCTCCCGGACGGTCACGCGGGCAGGCTAGCCGGGCCCCCCGACGATTCCGGGATCCGATCAGCCGGGCGGGGCGGTCGTCGCCGGGTCGGGCTCGCCCTCGGGCACGGCCGGCGCGGGCGGGGCCGGCTCCGGGGGTGTGGAGGCGGGGTCCCCGGGCGCGGCCGGGTCGGCCGAGCCCTCCGGCACCGGAGTCGCGCCGGGTGCCGGTGACGGTGCGGTCGCCGGTGGCGTCGCGGCGGGGGCCGGTGCCGTGCACGCGGTCAGGAGGTCGTCCGGGCCGGCGTCCGGGCAGGTCGCGCCGTCGGCGAGGCCGCCGTGCAGCACGTCCGGCTCGCGCGGGTTCTCCGGGCCGCCGAGCAGGGTGTCGGCTCCGGCGCCGCCGTAGAGCCGGTCGGCCCCGTCCCCGCCGGAGAGGCGGTCGTCGCCGTCGCCGCCGAGCAGCACGTCGTCCCCGGCCCCGCCGTCGAGCACGTCGTCCCCGCCCGCCCCGACCAGGCAGTCCCGGCCCGGGGACCCCGTGATGCGGTCGGGTCCGGGAGTGCCCACGACGAGCAGCGGCCCGGTCGCACCCGGCCGGTCGGTGCGGGCGTCGAACACGGCGCCGTCGCCGCTGAGGACGACGGTCTCGGCGACCGAGGTGATGCCGGCGTCGACGCACTCCGCGGGCGGGGCGGCGACGGCCGGGACGACGCTCGGCGAGGCGACCCGCGGGGACCGGGTGCCGAGCAGGTTCGTGCCGATCCTCAGGGTCCCGTCCACCCGGTCGGTGAAGCCGCCCGAGACCGCCAGCCGGAGCGTCGCCGCCTCGGTGCGCGGCAGCAGCACGACCGGTCCGACCGCGACGGTCAGGGGGACCGTCACCACGGTGCCGGGCGCGAGCGTGGTGACCACGCGCTCCTTCCCGTCGAGCAGCGCGCAGTACGACTCGGCGGTCCGCGACCCGATCCGGACGGTGAGCGAGCCGACGTTCAGGCCGTCGAGCAGCCCGCCGACCCCGGTGGTGCAGGCGGTCGAGGAGTACGCGGGCAGCGACACCGACAGCGTCGCCGGCACCGAACCGCGGTAGTCCACGGTCACCGAGGTGGTCGTCGTCGAGTTCGCCCGCAGGCCGGTCAGGGCGACCGCGGGCGGGGTCGCGCGCCCGCCCAGCACCACCGTGCCCGCCGAGGTCGAACCCGCGGCACCCGGGTCGCTGTCGGTGAACACGGCCCAGGTGCCCCAGGCCGTGGCCGACACCGCGACGAGCACGGCCGCGGCCCCCATCGCGAGCGCTGCCCGCCGCCGGGGGACCGCCGGGGTCACGACTGGTTCAGGGTGAACGTCGACCCGACGGTGATCCGGTCGCCCTGCACCTTGTTGTCCGCCGACGGCGGCAGCGCGAAGGTCAGCGTGTAGGTACCGGTGGCCCCGGCGCCCAGCGGCCCGGACGGCAGCGGGCTCTGGACGAAGGTGCGCAGCGGTACCGCCGCCCCCGCGGTGCCCACCCCCGGCCCGGAGACGACCTGGACGGTCATCTCGTCCTGCAGGTTGCCGCCGGCGGCGCAGGCGTTCGCAGCCACCTTCTCCGCCTCCGCCTCGGGCTCGGTGCAGGTGACGTCGGACCCGGTCGCGGTCAGCGATCCGGTGACGGTGCCGGGGACGGAACCGGCGTTGCGGACGTCGACGGTGACGGTGGTGGAGAAGCCGGGGGCGATGTTGGCCTGGTTGAAGAGGACCTTGTCGGCGTTGGAGCCGACGGTGAGGTCGAGGGTGCCGGAGGAGACCTGCCCACCCGGCCCGTCCTCGGTGTCGGTGAACGCGGCATAGGTGCCGAGGCCGATCGCGAGTACGGCGACCGCGACCGCGGCGACGCCGATCCCGAGGCGTGTGCGTGTGTCCATGCGCGTGGACGTTCCCGCTGCATCGGCGCAGCTCACCGCACGATCGTGTACGTCACGTGTCCGGAGGCCGACCTAGGGTGATCCGATGGGCCGAGATCCCTCCGCACCCGCGCGCACGTCGTGGCCGGTACCGGCCGCCCCCCGCCCGTCCCCGTGGCGCCGGATCGGCGGTGCGCTCGTCACCGTCGTCGTGCTCGGGCTGGTCGGGCTGGCCGTGGCGGTCGCCGTCGTCCCCGCGGTCACCGGGTCCCGCGCGTACACGGTGCTGTCCGGGAGCATGGTCCCGACCCTGCCGGTGGGCTCGCTGGTCGTGTCCCGCCCGGTGGACGCGGACAGCGTCGTCGTCGGTGACCTGATCTCCTTCGTCGACCGCGACCGGGCCCGCGGCGAGACCCGGACCGTCACCCACCGTGTGGTCGCGGTCGATCCCGGCCCCGTGTTCACCACCCGCGGCGACGCGAACCCGGCGCCGGACCCGCATCCGGTGACGGCGCAGGACCTGCTGGGCCGGGTCTGGTACGACCTGCCCTGGGTCGGTGGCGCAGCCGGGTTCCTGCGCACCGGCCCGGGCCTGATGGTCGGTGGGGGAGCGGTGCTCCTGCTGCTGGGGCTCGGCCTGCTCGTGCCGCGCGGCCGACGCCCCGGCGACCGGGCCGTGCGGGAGCGCGGATAGCGTCGTCGCCCGTGCACGACGCCCTCCCGACCTCCGACGGTGCCACCGGTCCCGTCGACGCCGACCCCGTCGACGCCGACCCCGTCGACGCCGACCCCGTCGACGCCGGCCCCACCGACGCCGGCCCCACCGACGCCGGCCCGGCCGACGACGGCCCCGCCGACGACCACCACGTCGCCGGGAGCGCCGACGTCGTCTGGGAGCCCCCGCGCCGCGGCGGGCCGTTCCGCGAGGGCGACCGGGTGCAGCTCACCGACCCCAAGGGGCGCCGCTACACCGTCGTCCTCCAGGCCGGCGGGGCGTACCACACCCACCGCGGCCAGATCGACCACGACGACATCATCGGCTCGCCCGAGGGCGGGCTCGTGCACTCCGCGGCGAACACGCCGTACCTGACCATGCGTCCCCGCCTGGCCGACTACGTGCTGTCGATGCCCCGCGGCGCCCAGGTGATCTACCCCAAGGACTCCGCGCAGATCCTCATGTGGGGCGACGTGTTCCCCGGCGCGCGGGTACTGGAGGCCGGCGCCGGGTCCGGCGCGCTGACCTGCTCGCTGCTGCAGGCCGTCGGGCCGACCGGCAAGGTGATCTCCTACGAGGTCCGCGACGACCACGCCCCGCACGCGGTCACCAACGTCGAGACCTTCTTCGGTCACCGGCCCCCGCACTGGGAGCTGACCGTCGGTGACGTCAGGCAGCACCGCGGCGAGGTCGACCGGGTCGTGCTGGACATGCTCTCGCCGTGGGACGTGCTCGACACCGTCCGCGACTGCCTGGTGCCGGGCGGGATCCTCGTCGGCTACGTCGCGACCACCACCCAGCTGTCGGTGCTCACCGAGGCGCTGCGGGAGATGCAGTGCTGGACCGAGCCCGAGTCCTGGGAGGCGATGGTCCGCCCCTGGCACGTGGTGGGTCTGGCCGTCCGTCCGGAGCATCGGATGATCGCCCATACGGCCTTCCTGCTGACCACCCGGCGGCTCGCCGACGGCGTCACGCCGCCCCGGCAGCAGCGACGGCCGACCGGCCGCTGACCCGGGAGTTCTGTCCGGTTTCGACCGGATCGCCACCGCGACGCGCCGGACCGCGGAACGAGAACGTTACGAACTACCCTCCGTGTGGACGTGGCGGTGACGCCCGTGAAGCCGCAGAGTGACCACATGGTGCCGACCGGCTGAGGCCCGGATCACCGGTTCGACGCACCGTCGCGGTCACCCGTCACGGGTACCGTGGTGAGACGGAACACGGAGGGAGGCTGCCGTGAACCACCCCTACGACGACGGTCCCGGCAACCAGGGTTTCCAGTCTGACCGCGACCTCAGCCCCGCTGAGGCCGCCGAGCACATCCGTCACCTCGAGCACGAGATCTCCTCGCTACGTCAACGGCTGACCGAGACGCCCCGGCACGCCCGAGTGCTGGAACAGCGGCTCGCCGAGACCACGAGCCGGCTCTCCGCGCTCAACGCTCGGAACGAGAAGCTGACCGAGACCCTCAAGGAGGCCCGCGGCCAGCTGGTCGCGCTCCGCGAGGAGGTCGACCGGCTCGCGCAGCCGCCGTCCGGCTACGGGGTGTTCCTGGGCCGGTACGACGACGACACGGTCGACGTCTTCACCTCCGGCCGCCGGATGCGGGTCCCCGTGTCCCCGGCGGTCGAGGGCGAGACGCTGCGCAGCGGTCAGTCCGTCCGGCTCAACGAGGCGCTCACCGTGGTCGAGGCCATGGGCTTCGAGCAGGTCGGTGACCTCTACTCGCTGCGGGAGATCATCTCCCGTCCGGGTGAGGACGGCTCGGCCGGTCGCGGCCTGGTCGTCGGCCACTCCGATGAGGAGCGCGTCGTCTGGCTGGCGGCGCCGCTGTTCGAGCTCGGACAGGAGGAGGGCACCAGCCCGCTCAAGTCCGGCGACTCGGTCATGGTCGACTCGCGGGCGGGCTACGCCTACGAACGGGTCGCCAAGGCCGAGGTCGAGGACCTCGTGCTCGAGGAGGTCCCGGACATCGCCTACTCCGACATCGGCGGCCTGTCCCGGCAGATCGAGCAGATCCAGGACGCGGTCGAGCTGCCGTTCCTGCACACCGAGCTGTTCACCCAGTACGAGCTGCGTCCGCCCAAGGGCGTGCTGCTCTACGGGCCGCCCGGCTGCGGGAAGACGCTCATCGCGAAGGCCGTCGCGAACTCGCTGGCGAAGAAGATCGCCAAGCAGCGGGGCGACGACCCGGACGAGGGGCGCGCGTTCTTCCTCAACATCAAGGGTCCCGAGCTGCTCAACAAGTTCGTCGGCGAGACCGAGCGGCACATCCGGCTGATCTTCCAGCGCGCGCGGGAGAAGGCGAGCGCCGGCACCCCGGTGATCGTGTTCTTCGACGAGATGGACTCGATCTTCCGGACCCGTGGTTCGGGTGTGTCCTCCGACGTGGAGACGACGATCGTCCCCCAGCTCCTCGCCGAGATCGACGGCGTCGAGGGCCTGGAGAACGTCATCGTCATCGGTGCCTCGAACCGTGAGGACATGATCGACCCGGCGATCCTGCGGCCGGGACGGCTCGACGTGAAGATCAAGATCGAGCGTCCGGACGCCGAGGGCGCGAAGGACATCTTCTCGAAGTACCTGACCGAGACGCTGCCCATCCACGCCGACGACGTCGCCGAGTTCGGCGGCAGCCGCAAGGCCTGCGTGGACGGGATGATCCAGCGGGTCACCGAGCGGATGTACGACGAGTCCGAGGAGAACCGGTTCCTGGAGGTCACCTACGCCAACGGCGACAAGGAGACGCTCTACTTCAAGGACTTCAACTCCGGTGCGATGATCCAGAACATCGTCGACCGCGGGAAGAAGTCCGCGATCAAGGCGGTGCTCGAGTCCGGCCAGCCGGGGCTGCGGGTCCAGCATCTGCTGGACGCGATCGTCGACGAGTTCGCCGAGAACGAGGACCTCCCGAACACGACCAACCCCGACGACTGGGCGCGGATCTCGGGGAAGAAGGGGGAGCGGATCGTCTACATCCGCACCCTGGTCACCGGCAAGAACGACGCCACCGGCCGCGCGATCGACACCGCGTCGAACACCGGCCAGTACCTGTAGGCACGCTCCGCACGCACGGGCCCCGCCGCATCCCGCGGCGGGGCCCGTCGTGTGTCCGGGGATCGTCACCCGGTGGAATGATGTCCGGACGAAACGGGCATCCTGTGCACGGAGCCGTGCACGTCCGTGTCGCGGCCCGCCACCACGGAGGTCCTCATGGCCGGCATCATCGGGCGCATCAGCGCATTCCTGAAGAGCCCGCAGGGGCGTCGCTACAGCGACCAGGCCAAGCGGATGGCGAGCGATCCGCGCAACCGCCGGCGGGCGCAGGACATGCTGCGTCGCTTCCGCGGCAAGCGCTGACCGGAGTCCGATCCGTTCACGACGCCGGGCTGCCCGCGGCCTAGCGTCGTGGGCATGGACACCTCGATCGGCGCCGAGCTCGACATGATCGGCATCGTGGTCACCGACATGACCCGCTCGCTGGCCTTCTATCGCCTGCTGGGGCTCGAGTTCCCCGAGGGCTCCGAGACCGAGGCGCACGTGGAGACCACGCTGCGCGGCGGCGTGCGCCTGGCCCTGGACCTGCAGTCGATGGTGGAGGGCTTCCACCCGGGTGCCACCCCGGACGGCCACGGCCGGGTCGGGCTGGCGTTCCGGCTGCCGACCGCCGCGGCCGTCGACGACGCCTGGCGCCGGGTCACCGCGGTCGGTCACACCTCGGTGCTGGACCCGTTCGACGCGCCGTGGGGGCAGCGCTACGCCACCGTCGCCGACCCCGACGGCTCATCGCTGGACCTGTTCGCCTGGACCTGACCTCGCACACGTTCCCCCGACGTCGCCTCCCCCGCAGTGGCTGCGACGTCGGGGGAAGCCGTGCGAGGTGCGAGGGACGCCGGCGACACGCCGGCGAGTGCGCGGACCTCGCGGGACAGGTGGGGCTGGTCGGCGTAGCCGGTGCGGGCGGCGACCGCGGCGGGGGAGACGCCGTCGTACAGCAGCGCGGCCGCGGCCCGGAAGCGCAGCACCCGCCGTGCGACGGCCGGTCCGTACCCGAGGGTGGCGACGCAGCGGCGGTGCAGGGTGCGTCCGGTGACGCCGAGCCGGTCGGCCAGCTCCGCGGCGGACATGCCCCCTGCCAGGGCGCGCAGCGCGGGGTGGGGGAGTCGGGTCGGCGTCCGGTCGTCCACGGCCGCCGCGTGCAGGGCGAGGGCCAGCCGGGCGAGCCACGCGCCGTCGCCGTCGTCGCCGGCGGGGGTGGGCCGGAGCAGCCGGCGCCGGCCGGGGTCGAGCACGTCGGCGAGCGGGGCCCGGCGGTCGCGCAGCTCGTCGGCCGGGACGCCGAGCAGGGCCGGGAGGGCGCCGGGGCGGAAGCGCAGACCGGTGGTCACGCCGCCCGCGGGAGAGGCGGCGAGGTGTGCCGTGGTGTCGGGGCCCGCGACGACCAGCCGGTCCCCGGACAGGAGCAGGTCCATGCAGCCGTCGGGGAGCACCCGCTGGGTGTGCGGCGTGGTACCGGCGTGCGCCCGCCAGGTCACCTCGACGACCGCGCGCAGCGGTCCGGCGGGGGCCGTCTCGGAGTAGCTGCGCACGGCACCAGCCTACGGACGCGGCACGGCCCCGGTGCCGGCGTCGCCGGTCCGGGGCCGTGGCTGCGTGCGCGGGGTCAGGAGGCGCGCAGGACCGCCTGGATCTCCAGCTCGACGCCGACCTTCTCGCTGACGACGACGCCGCCGCCGTCCATCGGCAGCTCGATGTCGACACCGAACTCCGACCGCTTGACGGTGGTCTTCGCGGTGAACCCGGCGCGGGTGCCGCCCCAGGCGTCGGGGCCGAAGCCGTTCAGCTCGAGGTCCAGCTCGACGGGCTTGGTGACGCCCTTGAGGGTCAGGTCGCCGGTGAGCACGTAGTCCTCACCCTTCGCGGCGATCCCGGTGGACCGGAAGGTCCACTCCGGGTACTTCTCGACCTCGAAGAAGTCGGCGGAGCGGATGTGGCCGTCGCGCTGGTCGTTGCCGGTGGTGATCGAGGAGGCGTCGATGGTGGCGGTGACGGTGGAGTCCTCGAGCCGCTCCGCGGTCACGAGCTCGCCGGAGACCTTCTCGAAGCGGCCACGGACCTTGCTGACCATCATGTGACGGACGACGAACGCCACGTCGGAGTGCACCGGGTCGATGTCCCAGGTGCCGACGACGTAGCCGGGGATGGTGGTGGCAGCGGTCATGGTGGTGACTCCTCGGGATAGTTGAACTCTCACTTGTTGAGAGCGATACTAGGTTCAACGAATGCCACACCCCAATGTTTCGGAGGGTGCTATGAGTCACACACGCTGGCTGGACGACGAGGAGCAGCGCACCTGGCGCGCCTTCCTGGCCGCGCAGCGGCTGGTCTCGGAGAAGGTGGAGCGACGCCTGCAGGCCGGGGCGGGGATGCCCCAGGCGTACTACGAGATCCTGGTCCGGCTCTCCGAGGCGCCGGACCGCACGCTGCGGATGAGCGTCCTCGCGGACTCCGCGCTGTCCTCGCGCAGCCGGGTGTCGCACGCGGTGGCCCGGATGGAGGAGGCGGGCTGGATCGAGCGACGGTCCTGTCCCACCGACCGGCGCGGTCAGCTGGCCCGGCTGACCGACCGCGGCTTCGAGGTGCTGGCCGGTGCGGCCCCGGACCACGTCGAGAGCGTCCGCGAGGCGGTGTTCGACGGGCTGACCCCGGCCCAGCAGGCCGGGCTGCGCGAGGCGTGCGAGGCGGTCGTCGCGCACCTGTCCGGTGGCGGGGAGTGGCCCGTGACCCGGGACTCGGGACCGGACGGCCCGGACCCGGCCCAGGCGTCCTAGGCTGGGCACATGCCTCATTTCGACGTCGTCGTACTCGGAGCCGGACCCGGTGGATACGTGGCGGCCATCCGTGCTGCCCAGCTCGGCCGCAGTGTGGCGGTGATCGAGGAGAAGTACTGGGGCGGTGTCTGTCTCAACGTGGGCTGCATCCCCTCCAAGGCGCTGCTGCGCAACGCCGAGATCGCGCACATCGTCACCAAGGAGCAGAAGACCTTCGGTCTGTCCGGTGAGGTGTCGCTCGACTTCGGCGCCGCCTTCGACCGCAGCCGTTCGGTCGCGGACGGGCGCGTCAAGGGCGTGCACTTCCTGATGAAGAAGAACAAGATCACCGAGCTCGACGGGTTCGGCCGGTTCACCAAGCCGGGCGAGATCGAGGTCGAGCTGTCGAAGGGCGGCAACGAGACCGTCACCTACGACGACGTGATCATCGCTGCGGGCTCCACCGTCAAGCTGCTGCCGGGCACCGAGCTGTCCGACCGCGTCGTGACCTACGAGGAGCAGATCCTCACCCGCGAGCTGCCGGAGAGCGTGATCATCGCCGGTGCCGGTGCGATCGGCGTCGAGTTCGCGTTCGTGCTGGCCAACTACGGCGTCGACGTCACCATCGTCGAGTACCTGGACCGGCTGCTCCCGCTCGAGGACGCGGACGTGTCCAAGGAGCTGCTCAAGGCCTACAAGAAGCTCGGCGTGACGGTGCGGACCTCCACGAAGGTCGAGTCCATCACCGACGACGGCAAGGGTGTCACCGTCTCGGTCTCCTCGTCCAAGGGCAGCGAGGACCTGCGCGCCGACAAGGTCGTGCAGGCGATCGGCTTCGCCCCGCGGGTCGACGGGTACGGCCTCGACAAGCTCGGCGTGAACCTCACCGAGCGCGGCGCCATCGAGATCGACGACTACATGCGCACCAGTGTGGAGCACGTCTACGCCATCGGTGACGTCACCGCGAAGCTCATGCTCGCCCACGTCGCCGAGGCGCAGGGCATCGTCGCCGCCGAGACCCTGGCGGGCGCCGAGACCCAGGAGCTGAACTACAAGATGATGCCGCGCGCGACCTTCTGCAACCCGCAGGTCGCGTCGTTCGGCTACACCGAGACCGAGGCCCGCGAGCTGGCCGACGAGAAGGGCTGGAAGGTCAACACCGCGACCTTCCCGTTCACCGCGAACGGCAAGGCGCACGGCATGGCCGAGCCCGCCGGCTTCGTCAAGCTGATCGCCGACGACACCTACGGCGAGCTGCTGGGTGGGCACATCATCGGCGCCGAGGCGACCGAGCTGCTGCCCGAGCTGACCCTGGCCCAGAAGTGGGACCTGACCGTCCACGAGATGGCGCGCAACGTGCACGCGCACCCGACCCTGTCGGAGTGCCTGCAGGAGGCGATCCACGGCCTGGCCGGCCACATGATCAACTTCTGATCACGGCCGCGACGGCCCGCATCCCGCTCGGGGTGCGGGCCGTCGCGCTGTCCGGCCCCGCCGCCGGGCCCACGGGAAGCCGCCGGCGGGGCGGGGAAGGGTCAGGAGTGGCGGGAGTCCGGCTCGCGGCGGGCGGTGTGCTCGCGACGCGTGGTGGAGCCCGCGGCGGCGCGCTGCTCGTGGCGCTCGGCGGCCAGTGCCGCCTCCACCGCGGCCTGCACGGCGGCGGTGTTGACGTCGGGATCGATCAGCCTGGCGGCGGCGAGGGAACGGGCCGAGACCGAGATGCTGACCATGGGTGACTCCTGGAACTGTCGCGTGGTGGGCGTGGTGGGCGTCGGGGAAGGCCCCACGCTGGGCCCTTCCCCGGGTGGCGTCGCGCGACCCGCCGGGTAATGACCGATTCAGGTACCGATGTGGGTGACGTATGTTACCCACTGGTAAACGCGCTGGCCCGAGGACCTTAACGGACGAGGTCGGCCAGCAGCAGGCGGGTGACGTACAGGCCGTCGGGGACCCAGGCCCGGTCCGGCGCGCCGATCCGGGCCGCCAGCTCGTCGAGGGTCCACCAGTCGCCCTCGGCCACCTCCGAGGGCTGGTGGGTCACCGGGCCGTCGGAGAAGGCGCGGTAGACGTGCACGTGGGCCCGCAGACCGTCCGGGCCGGTGCCGGGCCCGGTGTCGACACCCAGCGCGGCGGCGTCGAAGGCGACCACGGCCAGCTTCTCCAGCGGCACGCCGGTGACGCCGAGCTCCTCGCCGAGCTCGCGGGCGGCGCACGCGTCGGGGGTCTCGCCCTCGTCGAGGACCCCGCCGGCGAGGCAGTCCCACATCCCGGCCATGACCAGCTTGGTGTCGGTACGACGGTGCACGTAGACCCGCGTGCCGTCGGCGGAGCGGAGCAGGACCGCCGTCGTGGCGTGCCACAGCGAGCGCGCGTAGACCTCGCCGCGCTCGGCGACGCCGGTGGGCGCGCCCCCGGCGTCGAAGACGGTGAGGCGCTCACGTGCGGGATCGGTCACGCCACGATGATCCCGCCGGGCCGCGGTGCACCCCGACCGGGGGCGCGGACGGTTAGTCTCGTGCAATGCACTCTCGCGCAGGGGGCCGGTCGTGACGGCCCGCCGGATCATGGGCACCGAGGTGGAGTACGGCATCGCCGTGCCCGGTGACCCCACCGCGAACCCCGTCGTCACCTCGACGCAGGTGGTGCTGGCCTACGCCGCTGCGGCGGACGTGCCCCGCAACCGCCGGGCGCGCTGGGACTACGAGGTGGAGTCGCCGCTGCGCGACGCCCGGGGGTTCGACCTGTCGGCGCCGTCGCTGGCGCCGCAGCTCGACACCGACCTCGACGACCTCGGCGCGGCGAACGTCATCCTCACCAACGGCGCCCGGTTCTACGTCGACCACGCCCACCCGGAGTACTCCACTCCGGAGGTCCTGTCCCCGCGCGACATCGTGACCTGGGACAAGGCCGGCGAGCGGATCATGCTGGAGGCGGCGAACCGCGCGGCCACCGTGCCGGGTGCGCCGCGGATGCAGCTCTACAAGAACAACGTCGACGGCAAGGGCGCCAGCTACGGCTCCCACGAGAACTACCTGATGGCCCGGACGACGACTTTCCCGTCGATCGTCACCGGCCTCACCCCGTTCTTCGTGACCCGCCAGGTCGTCTGCGGCGCCGGCCGGGTCGGCCTCGGCCAGCAGGGTGACGAGGCCGGCTACCAGATCGCCCAGCGCTCGGACTACGTCGAGGTCGAGGTCGGCCTGGAGACCACGCTCAAGCGCGGCATCATCAACACCCGCGACGAGCCGCACGCCGACGCCGACAAGTACCGCCGCCTGCACGTCATCATCGGCGACGCGAACCTGTCCGAGATCTCGACGCTGCTCAAGGTCGGCACCACCGCCCTGGTCCTCGACATGATCGAGAAGGGGCGCTCGTTCGAGGACCTGCGCCTGGCCGAGCCGGTGAAGTCGGTCTCGCGGATCAGTCACGACCCGACGCTGCAGCGGACCGTCCCGCTGGCCGACGGTCGTCACCTCACCGCGGTGCAGATCCAGCAGGAGTACCTGGCCCGCGCGGTCGAGCACATGGAGCAGACCGTCTCCCCGCGCCGCGAGGAGTGGGACCCCGACACCCGCGAGGTCGTCGAGGAGTGGGAGTCGGTACTGGTCGACCTGGAGCGCGACCCGATGCTGACCGCCGACCGGCTCGACTGGACGGCCAAGCTCAAGCTGCTCGAGGCCTACCGCGAGCGCGACGGCCTGACCTGGGGGTCGGGCCGGCTCGGGATGGTCGACCTGCAGTACTCCGACGTGCGGCTGGCCAAGGGCCTCTACAACCGGCTCGTCACCCGCGGGTCGATGCGCCGGCTGGTCACCGAGGAGCAGGTCGCCGCGGCGATCACCGAGCCGCCCGAGGACACCCGCGCCTACTTCCGCGGTACCTGCATGGGCCGGTTCCCGGTCGAGGTCGCCGCCGCGTCCTGGGACTCGGTGATCTTCGACCTGGGCCGCGAGTCCCTGGTGCGGATCCCGACGCTGGAGCCGCTGCGCGGTACCCGCAAGCACGTGGGGGAGCTGTTCGAGGCGGTGTCGACGGCCGAGGAGCTGGTCGACAAGCTCACCGCCTCCTGAGCCCGCCCGCCGGGGGGAGCGGATCACACGCCGCTGCGCAACAGGCGATTTTGTCGCCCCCGGTGGGTAGGGTGAACCTGCAGGCAACTCTGCGAGGAGGAGGCGTCATGTCCCAGGAGCAGACCAAGCGCCAGGGTGGCGGCGACGGAGACGACGAGTCCGGGGAGAACGCGTCCGGATCCGGTCAGGAGCGCCGCGAGAAGCTCGGTGAGGACGTCGACACCATCCTCGACGAGATCGACGACGTGCTGGAGGAGAACGCGGAGGACTTCGTGCGGTCCTACGTGCAGAAGGGCGGTGAGTGAGCCCCACGGGGCCACTCACCCTGCCGCACCCCGGCACCAGCAGTACCGTCCCGGCCGGGTCCGCACCTGCGGGCCCGGCCGTGCCGGAAGGGCCGCAGACCCCGCCGACGCGGGGGAGCGGGACCACCGGCGCACGCAGTTCGAACGAAAGGCACGTCCGAGAGATGGAGTTCCGGCCGTCGGTCACCTCCGGGCTGGTGCCCGGGCACCACACGGGTCAGCTCGGCACCTTCCTGACCGGGTCGCAGTCGTTCTCCGACTTCGTCGGCGGCGCGGCCCCGCACCTGCTCCCCGGCGCGGGCCTGGACCGGACAGCCGGTCCCGGCACCTCCGCCGACGCCCTGGGCGTCCCGCACGGCACCACGATCGTCGCGCTGCTGTTCTCCGGCGGCGTCGTGATCGCCGGTGACCGGCGCGCGACCGCGGGCAACGTGATCGCCCAGCGCGACATCGAGAAGGTGTTCGTCACCGACACCCATTCCGCCGTCGGCATCGCCGGCTCCGCGGGGATCGCGCTGGAGATGGTCCGGCTGTTCTCGGTCGACCTCGAGCACTACGAGAAGCTCGAGGGCGTCCCGCTCTCGCTCGACGGCAAGGCCAACAAGCTCGCCGGCATGGTCCGCCAGAACCTGGGCGCGGCGATGCAGGGCTTCGTCGTCGTCCCGCTGTTCGCGGGCTACGAAACCGACGCCGCCGACCCGGCGCAGGCCGGCCGGATCGTCACCTTCGACCCGACCGGAGGCCGGTACGACGAGAACCTCGGCTTCCACGCGGTCGGTTCCGGCTCGGTGTTCGCGAAGTCGTCGCTGAAGAAGCTGCACGACCCGGCCGCGGACCTCGACGGCGCGGTGCGCACCGCGGTCGAGGCTCTCTACGACGCCGCGGACGACGACACCGCCACCGGTGGGCCGGACACGGTGCGGCGCATCTACCCGGTGGTCGTCGGCATCACCGCCGAGGGCGCCGTGCGCCGCGACGACGCCGAGATCGCCGCCGTCGTCGACCAGGTGATCGCCGGGCGCCGGGAGCGCCCTGGCGGTCCGGCCCGCTGACCCCCTCCCCGCACGAAGCACGAGCCTGGAGCGCCTCCCCATGACGATGCCGTTCTACTCCTCCGTCGACCAGCTGCTGCGTGACCGTTCCGAGCTGGCCCGCAAGGGCATCTCGCGCGGCCGCAGCGTGGTCGTGCTGACCTACGCCGGTGGCGTGCTGTTCGTCGCGGAGAACCGGTCGACGGCGCTGCACAAGGTCTCCGAGATCTACGACAAGATCGGCTTCGCCGCGGTCGGCCGGTACAACGAGTTCGAGAACCTGCGTACCGGCGGGATCCGGATGGCCGACTTCCGCGGGTTCACCTACGACCGGCGCGACGTGACCGGCCGGATGCTGGCCAACGCCTACGCGCAGGCGCTGGGCACCGCGTTCGTCGAGCAGCAGAAGCCCTTCGAGGTGGAGCTCTGCGTCGCCGAGGTGGGCGTCGAGGCCGCCGGGGACCAGCTGTACCGGATCACCTACGACGGGTCGATCACCGACGAGCCGCGGTTCGTCGTCATGGGCGGTCAGACCGAGCCGATCTCGCAGAAGCTGTCCGAGACCTACGAGCACGGCCTGGAGCTCGGCGCGGCGATCGAGGTCGCGCTGGGCGGGTTGCAGGTGCCGGGCGCGGACCCGGCGTCGCCCGGCAACGGCGCGAACGCGCAGCCGCGGGTCCTGGGCGCCGAGGCGCTCGAGGTCGCGGTGCTCGACCGGACCCGGCCCCGGCGGACCTTCCGCCGTCTCGAGGGTGCGGCGCTGGCCGACCTGCTGCCGGCCGCGAACCGCGGCACCGAGGAGCCCGAGCCCGACGTGGCGGGCGGGGACGACACCCCGGCCGCCGGTGGGGCACTGGGCGGGGACGGGGCGTCCTGACCCGCTTCTCCGCGACCACCGCGTCCGAGGCCGTCGTGACGGCCTCGCGCGACGACGTCTGGCGCGTCCTGACCGATCCCGATGTGCTGCCGACGCTGACGCCGCTGCTCAACCGGATCGACGCCGACTCCGGGTGGAGCGCGGCCGTCGACGGCTACGAGCTGTGGCGCTGGCACATGGTGCGGATCGCGGTGCTCGGGGTGGGCATCAAGCCGGTGTTCACCGAGCGGATGACCTTCGTCGAGGGCAAGCGGATCGAGTTCACCCACGCGCCGCCCTCCGGGGTCACCGAGTGGGCGGGCGCGGAGGGCTACTACGCGCTGAGCGACGCCGACCCGGAGCCGGACGGCTCGCCGGCGACGCACCTGGAGATCTCGCTGACCGTCGACGTCGACATGCCGCTGTCGCGTCTCGCGGCGCCGGTGGTCACCCGCACGATGAAGGCGACGATGGACGCCACCGGGGACCGGTTCGGGGCGAACCTGCTCCGCCGTCTCGGCGCCCGGGAGCGCTGAGCGGGCTCACCTGCCGTCGGGGTTGTCCACCGGCAGCTCCACGGTCACCGACCCGGCCCGCTCGAAGGTCAGGGTGACCGGGTAGGTCGGGCCGACCGACAGGGCCTGGCGCAGGTCGTCGAGGGTCACCGTGGCCCGGGTGACCGACGCCGCGCCGGCGGGGACGGCGGACCCGGTGTCACCCACCAGCAGCGTCGCGCCGCCGAGCAGGGACTGCTCGCCGCTGACGTCGACGTCCTCGGCCAGTGGGGAGCTCGCCGAGACCAGCCGGTCGGCGGCGTCGCCGTTGTTGACCGCGACGAGGCGCAGCCCGACGTCGGAGCCCGCGGGGTGGGCGATCTCGCCCTCGGCGTCGTCGGCGGGTGCGATGGCCGCGTCGCGGATGTCGATCGCGCCGATCGAGGTGGCCGCGTCGCCCGCGGTGCCCATCGGGTCGTCCAGGTCGATGGTGGGTGCGGCCGTGCCGCACCCCGTGAGCAGGAACAGGGCCAGCAGCGCGGGCGCGGTACGTCGCATGTGCCCGGGTTCCCCGTTTCGGGCCCCGTCCACGCACGGTCCGCCTCCGTGGCATGATGGTTGAAGAATCAACCATATTGGGGGAGCGGATGAGCGACATCGTCTTCGGCATGGACACCTTCGGCGACGTGCCGGTGGGCGACGACGGCACGCCGCTGTCGCACCCGCAGGCCATCCGCCAGGTCGTCGACGAGGTGGTGCTGGCCGACGGGGCCGGCGTCGACGTCGTCGCGCTGGGGGAGCACCACCGCCCCGAGTACGCCATCACCACCCCGGAGACGGTGCTCGCCGGGATCGCGACCCGCACCTCCCGGATCCGGCTGTCCTCCGGCGTCACCGTGCTCAGCTCGGACGACCCGGTGCGGGTGTACCAGCGCTTCGCCACCCTCGATGCGCTGTCCGACGGCCGTGCCGAGGTCATCGTGGGTCGCGGCTCGTTCACCGAGTCCTTCCCGCTGTTCGGCTACTCCATGAACGACTACGAGCAGCTGTTCGAGGAGAAGCTGGAGCTGTTCGTGCAGCTCCTCGACGAGAAGCCGGTGACATGGCGGGGCGCCACCCGCGCCGCGCTCGACGGCGTCGAGGTCTTCCCGACGACTGGCCGCCGGCTACCCGTGTGGGTCGGTGTCGGCGGCTCGCCGGAGTCGGTGGTCCGCACCGCCCGCCACGACCTGGGCCTGATGCTCGCCATCATCGGCGGCCCGGCCGGACGGTTCGCGCCCTACGTCGACCTCTACCACCGCGCCGTCGAGCAGTTCGGGCACGCGGCGAAGCCGGTCGGCATGCACTCGCCGGGCTTCGTCGCCGACACCGACGAGGAGGCGAAGGAGATCTTCTTCGCCCCGTACAAGGCGCAGATGGACCGGATCGGCGCCCAGCGCGGCTGGCCGCCGCTGGACCGCGCCCGGTTCGAGGCCGAGGTCTCCGGCGGCGCGCTGCACGTCGGGTCCCCCGAGACGGTGGCCCGCCGCATCGCCGACTCGATCCGCTCGCTGGGCGCCCAGCGCTTCGACCTGATCTACACCGTCGGGCCGCAGCCGGTGTCCGCCCGGCTGCGCGCGGTCGAGCTGTACGGCACGCGGGTCATCCCGATGGTGCGCGACATGCTCGCCTGACCGGACCCACACCCGGTTCCGGGCTCCCACACCCGTTGCGACGGGTGTGGGAGGCGGCCAGGGGGTGTGGCTGCGGACGCGGGGGTCAGGCGGGGGAGATGCGGGCCGCCGCGGTGCGCAGGCCGTCGACGAGGGCGCGCAGGGCGGGGAGGTCGGCGTCGGACCCGCGGGTGGCCAGGACCAGGGAGCGGCCCGCCGCGGGCCGGCAGGTCAGCAGGCGGACGCCGTCGTCGGCGGTGGCGGGGACCGGGCCGGTGCCTCCGGGCACCGCCGAGCCCGCCACCGCCATCGCCGGCACGAGCGCGACCGCGAGCCGCGCCCGGACGAGGGACAGCTGGGTGGAGAAGTCCCCGACCCGGTAGCGGATGTCCGGCTCGAACCCGGCGCTGCGCAGCAGCTGCAGCAGCGCCTCGTACGGCTCGGTCCCGATCGGGCCCGACGCCCACACCCGTCCGGCCAGGGTGCGCAGCGGCACCGGGTCGGGCCCGGTGAGCGGGTCGTCGGCGGGGACGGCGAGCATCGCGGGCTCGGTGGCCAGCGCGGTCACCCGGATCCCCGCGGGCAGCCGGGCCGGACGCTGGGTCCAGCTCTCCATGAGCACCGCGTCCAGGTCGCGGTTCTGCAGCGCGGGCAGCAGGTCGACGACCTCGCCGTCGTCGACGGTGGGGACCAGCCGGGGGTGCGCGGCGGCCAGGCCGTCGATGACCTCGGGCAGCAGTGTCCGCAGGGCGCTCGCGACCGAGCCGATCCGCAGGGGTCCGGCGGCGTCGTCGTGCAGGGCGGCGAGGTCGCGCTCGGCGCCGGCGACGGTCGCCGCCGCGGTGGCCGCGTGCCCGGCCAGCACGTGCCCGGCCGCGGTGAGCCGGATGCCCCGCCCGTCCGGTTCGACGAGCCGGGTGCCGGTCTCGCGTTCGAGCTTGCGCAGCTGCTGGGTCACTGCGGGACCGGTGATGTGCAGCGCGGCCGCGGCGGCGCCGACCGAGCCGTGCTCGGCGACGGCGTCGAACACGCGCAGCCGGTCCCAGGAGATCACACAGCACAGCTTAGCGGTACCAGGTAGGAACAATCATTGGAGCTTCGCGGTGTCGGCGGGGATCGTGGAACGGGTGAACGTACGCACCACCCCCGATCCGCACTCCGCCCTCCTCCTCGTCGCCGGCGCCTCGGTCCTGGCCTGGACCGGCATCCTCGTCGCGCTCGCGGGCGCCGACCCGGCGACGGCGTCGGTCTGGCGGTGCGTGCTCGCCCTGGTCGTGCTGGGGCCGTGGGCACTGGCCGAGTACCGCCGCGCGGGCGGCCTCCCGCTCGCGACGGTCGGCTGGTCCCTGCTGTCCGGGGTGTTCCTGGGGGCGGACTTCCTGCTGTGGACCCGCGCGGTGCTCGACGCGGGCGCCGGGATCGCGAACGTGGTGCTCAACATCCAGGTGCTGGCGCTGCCGCTGATCGCCTGGGTCGTCGCGGGGGAGCGGGTCCCGCGCCGGCTGGTGTACGCGGCGCCGCTGCTGCTGGGCGGCATCGCGCTGGCCGGCGGGGTGCTCGGCGCCGGGGCCGGTGGACCGGAGCCGGTGCGAGGTGCGGTGCTCGGCACCCTCGCCGGGGTCGCCTACGCCGGCTTCCTGCACCTGAACCGCTCGGTGTCGCGGGGCCGTCCGCGTCACCTGGTGACCCCGGTCGCGCTGGCGACCGTCGGGGCCGGGGTGACCTGCGGGATCGTCGGCGTCGCCGGGGGCGGGATCGTGGTCGCGCTGCCCGCGACGACGTGGGCCTGGCTGATCGTGCTGGCCCTGGCCGGGCAGGTGGTGTCCTGGGTGCTGATCGGGCGCGGCTCGGCCGGGCTGGCGCCGGGCACCGCGGGTGCGCTGCTGCTGGTGCACCCGGTGCTGTCGGTGGTGCTCGGCATGCTGGTGCTCGGGGAGACCCTGACCGGGTGGCAGGTCGCGGGCTGCGCGCTGGTGGTCGCCACCGTCGCCGCGCTGGTCGGTCCGGCCGGGACCGCGGGGCGGCTGCGCCGGGTGGTGGACCGGCACGAGCGGGCCTGGGCCACGCTCACGCCACGGGCCTGACGCACCTCCCGGCCCTACAGGTCGATGCGCTCGGCCCCGGTGTAGACGTTGCCGGTCCGCCCACGCAGGAACCCGACCAGGGTCATCCCGGACTCCTCGGCCAGCTCGACGGCCAGCGACGACGGCGCCGACACCGCCGCGAGCATCGGCACCCCGGCCATCACGGCCTTCTGCACCAGTTCGAACGACGCCCGTCCCGACACCATCAGCACGGTGCCGGCGGCGGGCACGCGGCCGTCCATCACCATCCGGCCCAGCACCTTGTCCACCGCGTTGTGCCGGCCCACGTCCTCGCGGGCGGCGAGCAGGCCGCCGTCGGCGTCGAACAGGGCGGCGGCGTGCAGCCCGCCGGTGGAGCCGAACACCTTCTGGTGCTCGCGCAGCCGGTCGGGCAGCTCCAGCAGCAGCTCCCGGTCGATCCGCAGCGGGTCCGCCGCCGGGGAGTGGCGGGTCTTGAGCTTCACCGCGTCCAGCGAGGCCTTCCCGCACACCCCGCACGACGAGGTGGTGTAGAAGTTCCGCTCCACCGACGCGTCCGGCGGGGCGACGCCCTCGGCCAGGTCGACGTCGAGCACGTTGTAGGTGTTGCGGCCCTGCTCGTCGACGGAGTTGCAGTAGCGGGCCCCGGCCAGGTCCAGCCCGGAGCCGATCACACCCTCGGTCAGCAGGAACCCGTGCGCGAGCTCCACGTCGTGGCCGGGGGTGCGCATCGTCACCGACAGCGCCTTCCCCCCGACGCGTAGCTCCAGCGGCTCCTCGGCCACGAGGGTGTCCGGCCGCGAGCGGGTGCTGCCGTCCCCGTTGAGGTGCAGCACCGGGCGCCGCACGGTGAGCCGTCCCATTCCGATCCCCTCCCGCTGTCCACCCCCCAGGGTAGGAGGAGGATCGGTCACGTGCGCGGGTACGGGGGTCGGCGGCCGGGGGCGGGAATCGTGCCGGCGGGCGGTGCGTCCTCGCGGATGGGGACGGCGAAGGCGTCGCTGGACTGGCACGGGGCGGCGCTGCTGACCCGCACCGTCGCCGTACTGGGCCGGGCGGTGGACGGGCCGCTGGTCGTGGTGCGTGCCGCCGGGCAGGAGCTGCCGGAGCTGCCGCCGGGCACCGAGGTCGTCGACGACCCGGTACCCGGGCTCGGCCCGCTGCCCGCGATCGGCGCCGGGCTGGCCGCCGTCGCGGGCCGGGCGCAGGCGGCGTTCGTCGCGTCGGTCGACCTGCCGCTGCTGCACCCCGCCTTCGTCGCCCGCGTGCTGGATCTGCGCGGGGACCACGACGTCGCGCTGCCCGAGGCGTTCGGGCACCACCAGCCGCTCGCCGCCGCCTACGCCACCGCACTCGCCCCGGTGATCGACGGGCTGACCGCGGCCGGGCAGGGCCGCCCGCCGTCGCTGTTCGACCGGGTCGCGGTGCGCCGGATCGGCGAGCAGACCCTGCGCAGCGACCCGGTGCTGGCCCGCCTCGACCCGGACCTGGCGTCGCTGACCAACGTCAACACCCCCGCCGAGCTGGCCGCGGCCCGGGCCCGCCCGCTGCCCGCGGTGCGGCTGGTCGAGGGGGGCGTGATCCGCACCGTCCGCGCCCGCACGGCGGGGGAGCTGGGGCGCCCGGTGGCCGTCGCGGGCGGGACGGGGCCGCTGCCGCCGTGGTTCCCGCTGGTGACCGGCGACGAGCTCGAAGGGGTGTGACGGGGGTCTCGACCTTGCTACGGTGCGGGGGCCGAAGGTCACCACCACCCCGGAGGTCGACGATGACCGCCACCCGCCCGCAGGGATCGCGCCGGGGCTTCCGCCCCCGCCACGTCCGCCTCACCGAGCCGCTGGTCCGCGAGAACGGGGTGCTGCGCCCGGCGTCCTGGGACGAGGCCCTCGACCGTGCCGCGGCCGGGCTCGCCGGTGTCCCGGGCGACCGCTTCGGCATGTTCAGCTGCTCCAAGGCGACGAATGAGATGAACTACGTCGCGCAGAAGTTCGCCCGGGCGGTGATGGGCAGCAACAACGTCGACAGCTGCAACCGCACTTGACACGCTCCCAGCGTCGTCGGTCTGACGGCAGTGTTCGGTGCCGGCGGCGGCACCTCCGCCTACGTCGAGGCGGAGAACGCCGACCTCCTCGTCCTGTGGGGCAGTAACGCCCGCGAGACGCACCCCATCTTCTTCCACCACGTGCTGCAGGGGATTCGCAAGGGCGCCCGGATGTTCTCGGTCGACCCGCGCCACACCTCCACCGCGCACTGGGCGGACTCGTGGCTCGGTCTCGACGTGGGCACCGACATCGCGCTGGCCAACGCGGTCGGCCGCGAGATCATCCACGCCGGACTGGTCAACCACGCGTTCGTGCAGCGTTCCACCAGCGGGTTCGAGGACTACCGGGCCGCGGTGGAGCCGTACACGCTCGAGCGCGCCGAGGAGATCACCGGGGTCCCGGCGTCGTCGATCCGGGAGCTGGCGCACGCGTACGCCCGCGCCGACCGCGCCCAGATCTGCTGGACCCTGGGCATCACCGAGCACCACAACGCCGCCGACTACGTCTTCGCGCTGATCAACCTCGCGCTGCTGACCGGGCACGTCGGCCGCTACGGCTCCGGCCTGGTGCCGCTGCGCGGACAGAACAACGTGCAGGGCGGCGGCGACATGGGCGCCATCCCGGCCAAGCTGCCCGGCGGCTACGACGTGTCCGACGCCGAGGCGCACGCCCGCTTCCACGCCGTCTACGGCGGCACGGAGTTCCCCGACCGTCCCGGCAGGCACCTGTCGCAGATGTTCGAGGCGATGGAGGCCGGCCAGATGAGCGCGCTGTACTGCATCGGGGAGAACCCGGCCGAGTCCGAGGCCGACGCCACCCACGCCCGGCACCTGCTGTCCTCCCTCGACCACCTCGTCGTCCAGGACATCTTCCGCACCGCCACGGCCGAGCTCGCCGACGTCGTGCTGCCCGCCGCCGCGGACTGGTGCGAGTACGAGGGCACCGTCACCAACTCCGAGCGCCGCGTCCAGCGGGTCCGCAAGGCCCTCGACCCGCCGGGCCTGGCCCGCCCCGACACCCACATCATCTGCGGCGTCGCGCAGCGCCTCGGGCACGACTGGGGCGAGCCGACCGCCGAGCAGGTGTGGGACGAGCTGCGCTCGGTGTCGCTGAACTGGCACCACGGCATGAGCTACGACCGCCTCGACACCCTCGGCGGCATCCAGTGGCCCTGCCCCGCCGAGGACCACCCGGGCACCCCGCTGATGCACACCCGGCTGTGGGCCGACGACCCGGACGAGCGCGGCGCGCCGGCGCCGTTCACCCCGGTCGAGCACGTCCCACCGGCCGACGAGCTCACCGAGGAGTATCCGATCCGGCTCACCACCGTGCGGCTGCTCGACGCCTACAACTCGGGGGTGCAGACCGGCGGCTACGCCTCGCCGCTGCGCCGCCGCGAGTCGCTGCGCATCGACGCGGCCGACGCCGCCGCACTCGGCATCACCGACGGCGACCGGGTGCGGGTCACCAGCCGTCGCGGCAGTGTCGAGGCGCCGGTGTGGGTCGACCGGTCGCTGCGGCCGGGGCTGGCGTCGTTCACCCCGCACTTCACCGAGCAGGTCGACGTCAACGTCCTCACCAACGACGCCTGGGACCCCAAGTCGGGGACCTCGGAGTTCAAGGCGACCGCGGTGCGGATCGAGAGGCTGTGAATGGATCTCCACATCTCCACCGCCGCACCGACCGCGGCCGAACGGGACACGATCGACGCCGCGTTCGGGCTGCTCGCCCCCACCGCCGCGGACGCCACGGCCGGGGACCGGCCGACCCGGTCGGCGCACGCCGGGCACGCCGCCCGCTCGCGGCGCCACCTGCTGCTGCCACTGCTGCACGCGGTGCACGACGCGGCGGGCTGGCTGTCGGAGGGGTCGCTGAACCACGTCGCGCGGACGCTGCAGGTCCCGCCGGCCGAGGTGTACGGCGTCGCCACCTTCTACGCGATGTTCTCGGTGGAGCCGCGCGCCCCGCGGGTGGTGCACGTCTGCGACGACGTGGCGTGCGGCCCGTCCGGCGGCGAGGAGATCGTCGCGGCGCTGGAGCGCGACCTCGACGGCGGGCGCGCCTGCGTGGTGCGCAGCCCCTGCCTGGGACTGTGCGAGCGGGCACCCGCGGTGCTGCACCAGCGCGCGGGCGAACCCGACCTGTCCCAGGCCCCCGCGACCCCGCAGGCCGTCCTCGCCGCGGCGCACGCGCCCGCCGACCCGGCCGGGGAGCAGGCGGCCGACGCCGACCGGGCCTTCGCCGACACCACCGTCTCGGCCCCGCAGACCCGGACCGGGGAACACCTGCGGCTGCTGCGCCGGGTCGGCGTCGTCGACCCCACCTCGCTCGACGACTACCGCGCCCGCGGCGGCTACGCGGCCCTGCGCCGCGCGGTCCGCCTCGGCGCCACCCGGGTCATCGCCGAGCTGAAGGACGCCTCGCTCACCGGGCGCGGCGGCGCGGCGTTCCCCACCGGCGTCAAGTGGGAGGGTGTGGCGCAGTCCCCGGAGCGTCCGCACCACCTCGTCTGCAACGCCGACGAGTCCGAACCGGGCACCTTCAAGGACCGGGTGCTCATGGAGGGCGACCCGTTCGGGCTGGTCGAGGCCATGACGATCGCCGGCTACGTCACCGGCGCCACCGTCGGGCACCTCTACATCCGCGGCGAGTACCCGCTGGCGACCCGCCGGCTGCAGGACGCGATCGCCGCGGCCCGGGCGCGCGGCCACCTCGGCGACGACGTCATGGGGGAGGGCTTCGCCTTCGACATCGACCTGCGCCGCGGCGCGGGCGCCTACATCTGCGGTGAGGAGACCGCGCTGCTGGAGTCGATCGAGGGCTACCGCGGCGAGCCGCGGAACAAGCCGCCGTTCCCGGCCACCTCGGGGCTGTTCGGGAAGCCGACCGCGATCAACAACGTCGAGACCCTCTACAACGTGCTGGAGGTGCTCAACATCGGCGGCGGGGCCTTCGCCTCGGTCGGCGGGGGCCGGTCCACCGGGTCCAAGCTGTTCTGCGTCTCCGGTGCCGTCGGCGCCCCCGGGGTGTACGAGGTCGACTTCGGCACCACCCTGCGCGAGCTGCTCGACCTCGCCGGGGGCACCCGCGGCACGCTGCGCACCGTGCTGCTGGGCGGCGCCGCGGGCGGGTTCGTCCTCCCGCAGGACCTCGACGTGCCCCTCACCCTGGAGGGGGCCCGCGACATCGGCGCCACCCTCGGGTCCGGTGTCGTGCTCGTGTTCGACGACCGCGCCGACCTCACCGCCACCCTCCGCCGGATCGCGGCCTTCTTCCGCGACGAGTCCTGCGGGCAGTGCGTGCCGTGCCGGGTCGGGACGGTCCGCCAGGAGGAGGCACTGGCCCGGCTGGAACGCGGTGCCCCGCTCGGGTCGCGGGAGACCGAGCTGGCCCTGCTCGACGACCTCGCGCGGGTCATGCGCGACGCGTCGATCTGCGGGCTCGGGCAGACCGCGCCGTCGGCCGTCGCCTCCGCACTCGACCTGGGGCTGATCGCGGCGCCGTCGCACTCGTCGAACGGACACGGAGGGCGTCGATGACCACGACCAGCGGGAAGGGCCCGATGGGGCCGGGCGGCGGCTCGCGGGCACCCCGGGCCGGGGAGGTCGACGGCGCACCCGAGGCCGACGCGTCGTCCGGCGACGGCACCCCCGGCGGCGGCCCCGGCGCGGGCGAGGGCGTCGCCGCCCTGCACCGCACGAACGGGGCCGGCGCGGTCGGCGTGACCGTCGCCGACCCGGCGGGCTCCGGTCCCGGACCGGCCGAACGGCTCGCCGGCGGCCCGGTGATGCTCGGCGCGATCCGGCGCACCGTCACCGTCTCCCTGGACGGCACCGAGGTCCGTGTCCCGGAGGACGCGACGATCCTCGACGCCCTGCACCGCGAGGGCTCCCCCGCCCAGGCCGACACCCCCACCCTGTGCTGGGCGCCGAACATGGACCCGATCAACGCCTGCCGGGTCTGCGTGGTCGAGGTCGAGGGCTCCCGCGCGCTGGTGCCCTCCTGCGCGCGGCGCTGCGAGGACGGCATGGAGGTGCGGACCGACACCGACAAGGTCCGGCACAGCCGCCGGATGGTCCTGGAACTGCTGGCGTCGTCGGTGGACATGACCCAGGCGAGCGCCGACGTGGCGCGCTGGATGACCGACTACGGCGTCGACCCCGACCGCTACGGTCCGCCCGCGCCGCCGGCCGCGGCGGGGGAGCGCGACCGCCGCCACGCCGGGCACCACCCGGCTCCCGACGGCGCGACCCGGGCGACGGTCGCCCAGCCCGTGAAGATCGACAACGAGCTCTACGTGCGGGACTACTCCCGGTGCATCATGTGCTACAAGTGTGTCAACGCCTGCGGGACCGACGCCCAGTTCACCTTCGCGATCGCCGCCGCGGGCCGCGGGTTCGATGCCCGCATCGCCACCGAGCACGACGTCGAGCTGCCCGGGTCGGCCTGCGTCTACTGCGGCAACTGCATCGGGGTCTGTCCGACCGGGGCGCTGAAGTCCGTCGCCGAGCACGACCGCCGCGAGGCAGGCGACTGGCACCCCGACGAGGAGACCGTCACGACGACGATCTGCTCGTTCTGCGGGGTCGGCTGCAACCTGGAGCTGCACGTGCAGCGGGGCGAGATCGTCAACGTCACCAGCCCGGCGGACCACTCGGTCACCCACGGGCACCTGTGCATCAAGGGCCGGTTCGGGTTCCGGCACGTGCAGAACCTGCCGGAGGCGTGAGCACCGCGGCCACGAACCGGGTCAGCTCCCGCTCCACGTGCTCGGCCACCGGCAGCCGGGGGTCGAAGCTCCACCACAGCAGGGTGCCCTGCCAGTGGGTCGCCAGGAGCGCGCCGGCGCCGTCCGGGGCGCCCGGGGTGCCGGCCAGGCAGGCGTCCAGGACGTCGGTGAGCGCCTGTCGCCAGGCGGCGCCCCGTCGTCGTACGTCGGGGTCGAGGAGGTCCTCGCGCAGGACCAGCAGCGCGTCGGCGTAGCTGTCGATCCCGCCGTACTGCCCCGACAGCCCGACCAGGAACGCGACGGCGCCCTCCGGCGTGCGCTCCGCCTCGGCCCCGCTCCGGGAGGTCGCGCGGTCGAGCCGGTCCCACGCGTGCAGCAGGGTCCGGCGCAGCAGGTCGGACTTGCCGCCGAAGCGCTGCACGAGCGTCGCCGGGGCGAGCCCGCTCGCCCCGGCGAGCGCGGCGAAGGTGAGCGCCTGCGGACCGCGGGCGTGCAGCACGTCGAGGGCGGCGTCGAGGACGTCCGCGTCGGGGACCTGCTTGCGACGGGGCACGGCTCACCCTCTCAGGCGGGCGGCGCCGTCGACGCCGCGGACCCGGCGAGGCCGGCCGGGTCGGGGCTGTAGGCGACCATCCAGGTCGGCTCGATCCGGTAGAAGACGACCTCGTCCCAGACGAACCCCTCCGGTCCGTAGCAGCGCTGCAGGTGGTCGAGGGTCGCGGGCCACAGGGGGTGCGCGGGTGCGCCGGCCGGGTTGAGCGGGTGCGCGGTCCCGTGTGTGAAGATCCCGAGGTCGTCGCCGCGCAGGTGGGCGGCGCTCACCGCGGGGCGGTCCGCGAGGTGACGTGCCTTCACGGCGCCGGGGTCGGTGCCGACGACCCACGCGCCGTGCAGGAAGTGTCCGTCCACACCACTGACCCGGGGTTCGCCGCGCCGCGTGGTGGTGGCCAGCGCCAGGGTGCAGATCCCGGTGGCGACCCGGACGAGCTGCTCGGCGGTCAGCGTCCGCTCCCCGGGGGTGACGATGCTGCGCAGGTGGTCCCCGGCTCCGGAGACGGAGGCGTCCAGCAGCCGCTGGAGGTCGGTGATCTCGGTGGTCGTCTCGAACATGCCGGCAGTCGGTCCCCTCGTCGGCTCGGATCGGCTCCGGCGAACATAACCGAATGCTCGTTTACAAACAATCCGGTCCCTGCGACGCTGGCCGGTATGACGGACCTGAGGGACAGGGTGGCGCTGGTGGCGGGAGCGACGCGCGGCGCCGGGCGGGGGATCGCGGTCGAGCTGGGCGCGGCCGGCGCGGTCGTGTACTGCACCGGCCGCAGTACCCGCGCGGCCCGGTCGGAGTACGACCGGCCGGAGACGATCGAGGACACCGCCGATCTCGTCACCGCCGCGGGCGGCACCGGCATCGCGGTGCCCACCGACCACCTCGACCCCGGGGCGGTCGGGGCGCTGGTGACGCGGGTCGAGCGCGACCACGGCCGGCTCGACGTGCTGGTCAACGACATCTGGGGCGGCGAGATGATGGTCGAGTGGGACGTCCCGGTCTGGGAGCACGACCTGGACAACGGGCTGCGCACGCTGCGCCTGGCGGTCGAGACCCACCTCGTCACCGCCCACCACGCCCTGGGGCTGCTCTCCCGCACACCCGGCGGCCTCGTCGTCGAGGTCACCGACGGCACCGAGGCCTACAACGCCGAGCACTACCGGCTCAACGTCTTCTACGACCTGGCCAAGATCGCGCCCATCCGGCTGGCCCGGTCCTGGGCGCACGAGCTGCGCGGGCACGGTGGGACCGCGGTCGCCGTCACCCCGGGCTGGCTGCGCTCGGAGATCATGCTGGAGCAGTTCGGGGTCACCGCCGACACCTGGCGTGACGCGTGCGTGGCCGAGCCGCACTTCGCGATCTCGGAGAGCCCGCGGTTCGTCGGCCGCGGGATCGCCGCGCTGGCCGCCGACCCCGACCGGCACCGCTGGAACGGCCGCTCCACCTCCTCGGGCGAGCTCGGGCGGGTCTACGGGGTCGACGACGTCGACGGGTCCCGGCCCGACGCCTGGCGCTACGTCACCGAGGTCCAGGACGCGGGACGGCCCGCCGACACGACCGGTTACCGGTGAGGCTCACACGGACGCGCGCGCGTCGCGCCGCTGGATGACCAGCAGCGCCGCCAGCGCCAGCAGCGCGAGCACCGCGGCCGCGACGCAGAACACGATCCCCGCGGTCCGCAGTCCCCACGCCTGGCTCGACGCCCCCAGCCCGACGACCGGCAGCGAGATCGCCACGTAGACCACCACGAAGTACGACGACGTCGTCCCCGCCCGCTGGTGGGCCTCCACCCGCGCGTTCACCGCGGCCAGGCCCTTGGAGAACGTCATGCCCTGACCGGCCCCGGCGACCACCGCGCCGGCCACCAGCTCGGCCATCGACCCCTGCGCCACCGACAGTGCGACGAGCGCGAGACCGGCCGCCAGCAGCACACAGCCCAGGGCAAGGACCCGCTCGGTGGGCGCGGTGCGGACCGCGAGCTGCGCGAGCACCGAGGCGCCCAGCAGCAGCAGCGACATCGCCCCGGCGACGGCATGGTTCGGGATCCCGATCAGGTCCGACACGATCCGCGGGGACAGCGCGGTGAACAGGCCCAGCACCGCGAACCCGGCGAACCCGGCCGTCGCCGCCGGCACGAACACGGCGCGCACCGCGGGCGGCACCTCGGGGACCTGCGGCCGCAAGGCCGGGTGCGCGGGCCGCCCGGTCACCGTCTCCGGGGCGCCCAGCACGAGCAGCCCGCACAGCGCGACGGCGACCGCGTGCACCGCGAAGGACAGGTGCAGCGGCGCGGGCAGGTACTCCACGGCCACCCCGGCGAGCGCCGCGCCCAGCCCGAGCCCGCCGATGTTCGCGACGGTCGCGACCGCGGCCCCGCGTTCGCGCCAGGACTCCGGCGCGGCCTCGATGACCGCGGCGGTCGCCGCCCCCGCGAAGATCCCGGCCGAGAAGCCGGACAGCAGCCGACCCACCAGCAGCACCCACACCGGACCCGCGACCAGGAACACCAGGCTCGACGCCAGCGACAGCGCCACCCCGGCCAGCAGCACCGGTCGCCGCCCCAGCTGGTCCGACCACCGGCCGGTGACCAGCAGCGCGGCGAGCACACCGACCGCGTAGAGCGCGAAGATCACGGTCTGGACGGTGGGGGAGAACCCGAGCTCGCGCTGGTAGAGCGCGTACATCGGGGTCGGCATCGTCGCCCCGAGCATGACCACGGCGAACGTCACGGCCAGGCAGGCGAAGGCGGCGGCCCGAGGCAGGCGGAGGATGGCGGGACCCCTTCCGGAGGACGTTGCACGGTGCACCGGCCATGATCGCAGCCGGCCGGTGCGACGGCATCCGCACCTGCGCCGCCCCCGGCCGGACGGTCAGGGGCGGCGCAGGACGTGCAGGTCCACCCCGCCCGGCAGTCTGCCGGATGTGACCGTCCAGGTCTCCCGGGCCGCGTCGAGCCAGCGCGGTGCCTCGGGGCGCCCCGGGTCGGCCAGCCACACCTGCCCGTCCGGGCCGGTCACCCGCGGCAGCAGCGCGGTGAGCGCGTCCGCGGCGGCCGCGCCGTAGAGCACGTCGGCGGCCAGGACCAGGTCCCAGCCGCGGCCGGTGAGGGCGTCGCCGGTGCCGTCGAACGCGGCGACCGCCGTCGCGACCCGCAGCCCGGCGCGGCGCGCGGTCGCCGCCACCCACCCCGGTGCGACGGGCGAGCGGTCGGTCGCGAGCACCGGGTGTGCCCCGGCCCGGGCGGCCACCAGCGACGGCAGACCCAGCCCGCAGCCCAGCTCCAGCACCGAGCGTCCGGCCAGCAGGTCGGGACCGGCGTCGTCCAGCGCCGTCGCCAGCGCCCGCCCGGACGGCCACAGCCGTGCCCAGTGCGGCGGGTGCAGCTCCTCCACACCCTCGCCGACGGCGACCGGGTCGAACGCGACGGCCTCCGGGTCGGCGGGACGCAGCAGGTCCAGCGGCCCGCCCGGGAGCCCGACCCGCTCGTGCACCCCCGGGTCAGACACCGGCGCGGTGGGTGAACCGGCCGCCGACGAGCGTCGCCGCGACCGGCATGGCCCGCAGTGTCGCCGGGTCGCAGGAGGTCGGGTCGGCGTCGGTCAGCACGAGGTCGGCGGGCGCGCCCACGACGACCGCGGCGGCCGAGCCGTCGACCACCCCGAACGACGCACCCAGCGCGGTCGCCCGGTCGATCTCCTGCTCGGGGTGCCAGCGGTCCCGGTCGTCGGCGGTGCGGTGCACGGCCGCGGCGAGCGCGATCCACGGGTCCAGCGGCGCCACCGGGGCGTCGGAGCCGAGCGCGAGGCGGGCCCCGGCGCGGTGGAGCGTCGCGAACGCGAACGCCCGGCCGGTGCGGCCCGCCCAGAGCCGGTCGGCGACGTCGCGGTCGTCGAGGGCGTGCTCGGGCTGCACGCTCGCGACCAGACCGAGCCCGGCGAAGCGGGGCACGTCGTCGGCGGTGAGCAGCTGGGCGTGCTCGACCCGCCCGCGGGCGCCGGTCCCGGCGAACGCGTCGAGGACCAGGGTGTTGGCGTGGTCGCCGATGGCGTGCAGGGCCGCGGTGAGGCCGGCCGCGTGCGCCCGGGCCAGCAGCGGCCGCAGCTGTGCCGGCGGGACCAGCAGCAGCCCGCACGGGTGCTCGAGGGGGTTCTCCGGCGGCGCGGGGTAGGGGTCGTAGCAGTAGGCGGTGCGGGTGTTGAGCGACCCGTCGGTGATCACCTTCAGCGGGCCCGCGGTGAGCAGGCCCCCGGTGCCCTCGACGACGTCGCCGCTGCGCAGCCCGGTGGCCAGGGCGTCGTCGAGGCGGTCGGGCCACACCGACGCCTCGACCCGCAGCCCGGTCGTGCCGCCGGCGATCCGGCGCCGCCAGTCCGGCAGCGACCACGGCGCCTCGAAGTCGACGACGCCGACCACCCCGCGCGCCGAGGCCGCGGTGACGGCGTCGGCGACGAACCCGTCGAGGGCCTCGGTCGGTGCGTCCTGGAGCGCGGGGGAGACGACGGCGAAGAACTCCGACTCCCGGATCCGGCCGGTCGGGTGCCCGCCGTGCCCGAAGCGGGCCAGCGCGGCGCCGTTGAGCCACCCCTGGTGCAGGTCCCCGGACACCAGCACGACCGGGGTGTCACCGGTGACCGGGTCGAGCAGCGAGCGGTGCGCCTCGTCGGGCCACAGCGCGTCGCGGAACCCGAACCCGACCAGCACCTCACCGGCGGCGGGCGGTGCGGTCGCCATCCGGGCCGCGACGAGTGCCACGGCGTCGGCGGCCGAGCGGGCGCCGGACACGTCGAGCCTGCGGCGGGCCAGCGCCCACTGCGCCATGTGCACGTGGTGGTCCCACAGTCCGGGGAGCAGCGCCCGCCCGTCGCACCCGACCACCTCGGCGCCGCCCGGGTCGAGCCCGGCGCCCACGGCGCGCACCCGGCCGCCGTCCAGGAGCACGTCGACGGGGTCGCCCAGGCCGTCGCAGCCGGGCCGCAGCGGCCGCACCGACCGCAGCAGCACGGTGCCTCCCGCCGGCACGCCGCTCATCCCTGGAACGGGCGGTCCCGCCCGGTCCAGCGGTCCTCGTCGCGGCGGTAGACCGGGATCGGCTTCTCGGCGACCCGGAAGGTGTAGCGCCCGGCCTCCTCGACGATCTCGCCGTCGGTGGCCAGCATGCTCGGCTCCAGCAGTTCGACGTCGAGGCTGGGCACCTCCCGCTGGTGGTAGACCCGGCTGTGCCCCAGGGCCCCCAGGATCAGCGCGAGGACGACCCGCAGCCGGGAGAACCGCACGTCGGCGCGCAGCCAGCGGACGTCGAGCAGGCCCGAGTCCAGCGTCGGCCGCCAGGCGGGCACTGCGCCGCGCGGGTGGTACGGGCCGTTGCCCACGAACAGGAACCAGACCTTGTACCAGCGGTCCCCGAGCCGGACCGAGATCTTCTCCGAGCGCTGCAGCACCGTGATCAGTGCCGCGGCGAACGCCGGCCACTTGCCGTAGCGCGGCTGCCACTGCTCGCGCAGCCGCACCAGCTCCGGGTAGGAGCCGATCGACGCGGTGTTGATGAAGTAGCGGGTGCGGGTGACCGAGACGTCCTCGGGATCGTCCAGGCGGCCCGGATGGGCCTCGACCAGGGCCAGGTCGACCGCGACGGCCTCGCCGGCCTGGGTGGCGTCGACGGCCTCCTGGGTGTCGTAGACACCGACGTCGCGGGCGAAGTGGTTCAGGGTCCCGCCCGGCACCACGACCAGCGGCAGCCCGTGCCGGTCCGCGACCGCGGCGGCGGTCGCGACGGTGCCGTCCCCGCCCGCGACGCCCACCGCGCGCACCCAGGTCCCGCGCTCCTCGAGCGCGTCGGTCAGCATGTCCTCGACCTTCACCCCGTCACCGACGACGAGGTGGTGCGCCGCGGGCAGCCGCTCGCGGACCTCCTCGGACACGTCCTGGTCGGGTGGCCCGGAGAACGGGTTCGAGACGATGACCAGGCCCTCGCCCTGCGGCAGGACCGGGACGGTGTCGATCGGGCGGGCGCGGGCCTCGTCGCTGGGACGCACCGGCCACCAGCGGTTCGTCAGCTTCGCCACGCCGGTGCCGATCGCCGCCCCGACGAGCACGTCGGAGGTCCAGTGCACGCCCACGTGCACCCGGGACCAGCCGACCAGCGCCGCCAGCGGCACCACGACCGGTGCGGCCCGGCGGTTCTCCATCACCACCGCGGTCGCGAAGGCCGCGGCCGAGGCGGCGTGCCCCGACGGGAACGACGACGACGACGGCGGGTCGGCCACCGTCCGGTAGACGGGCAGCTCCGCCGCGGCCGGCCGCCGGCGCGGCAGCAACGGCTTGAGCAGCGCGTTCGCGGTGAGGCTGGTCAGCGCGATGGACGCGATCCCGCGCATCGCCGCCTTGCGCCCGGCGCCGCGGCGCACCGCCATCAGCGCCGCGATGGTGAACCACAGCACGCTGTGGTCGGCGGTGCGGGTGAGCCGGCGCAGCGAGGTGTCCACCCGGCTCGGCGGACGGCTCGCGATGAACTCGGTGACCGCCCGGTCGGCCCGGGAGACCGAGTCCACCCCGCGGTCCAGACGACGGGACCTGCGGGCGACGCGTTCGAACCATCCACTCACAGTCGTGACAGTAGAGGGGGTCGGGCGCCTACCCTGAACGGCATGCAGCGTCGGATCTTCGGGGTCGAGACGGAGTTCGGTGTCACGTGCACCTTCCACGGGCAGCGCCGACTGTCCCCGGACGAGGTGGCGCGCTACCTCTTCCGCCGGGTGGTGTCGTGGGGCCGGTCCTCCAACGTCTTCCTCCGCAACGGTGCCCGTCTCTACCTCGACGTCGGGTCGCACCCCGAGTACGCCACGGCGGAGTGCGACTCGCTGACCCAGCTCGTGTCGCACGACAAGGCCGGTGAACGGATCCTCGAGGACCTGCTCGTCGACGCCGAGCGGCGCCTGGTCGACGAGGGCATCGGCGGGGACATCTACCTGTTCAAGAACAACACCGACTCCGCGGGGAACTCCTACGGCTGCCACGAGAACTACCTCGTCGCGCGGCAGGGCGAGTTCTCCCGGATCGCCGACGTGCTCCTGCCGTTCCTGGTCACCCGCCAGCTCATCTGCGGTGCCGGGAAGGTCCTGCAGACCCCGCGCGGCGCCGTTTACTGCCTGTCCCAGCGGGCCGAGCACATCTGGGAGGGCGTCTCCTCGGCGACGACCCGGTCCCGGCCGATCATCAACACCCGCGACGAGCCGCACGCCGACGCCGAGCGCTACCGGCGGCTGCACGTGATCGTCGGCGACTCGAACATGTCCGAGGTGACGACCCTGCTCAAGGTCGGGTCGGCCACCCTGGTGCTGGAGATGATCGAGGCCGGCGTCCAGTTCCGGGACTTCACCCTGGACAACCCGATCCGCGCGATCCGCGAGATCAGCCACGACCTCACCGGGCGCCGCCCGGTGCGGATGGCCGGCGGCCGGGAGGCCTCCGCGCTGGACATCCAGCGCGAGTACCACGCCCGCGCCGTGGAGTACCTGGAGGCGACCGGGCACCCGGACCCGGCGATGGCGCGCGTGGTCGAGCTGTGGGGCCGCACCCTCGACGCCGTCGAGTCCCAGGACCTGTCCAAGATCGACCGGGAGATCGACTGGGCGATCAAGCACCGGCTGGTGGAGCGCTACCGGGCCAAGCACGACCTGGAGCTGTCCAGCGCCCGCGTCGCCCAGCTGGACCTGGCCTACCACGACGTCCGCCGTGGTCGCGGTCTGTTCGACATGCTGCAGCGCAAGGCGCTGGTCGACCGGGTCACCGACGACGGCGAGATCGAGGCCGCCAAGGACACCCCGCCGCAGACGACCCGGGCGAAGCTGCGCGGGGACTTCATCGCCGCCGCGCAGGCCGCCGGGCGGGACTTCACCGTCGACTGGGTGCACCTGAAGCTGAACGACCAGGCCCAGCGCACCGTGCTGTGCAAGGACCCGTTCCGTGCCGTCGACGAGCGGGTGGACCGCCTGATCGCCTCGCTCTGACCGCGGCCCCGGGGTGGGTGGACACCCACCCCGGGGTACGGCTCAGTCGGGCTGGGCGATCCGGCCGAACCGCGATTCCTCCGGATCGGCGAACACGTGCAGCCCGAACCGTGACGACAGCTCCCGGCAGACCGCGACGCCGCGCACCGAGTTCCCGTGCCGGTCCAGGCCGGGGGAGTACACCCCCAGCCCGAACCAGCTCGGCAGCACCCCCATGATCCCGCCGGACACCCCGCTCTTGGCCGGGATGCCGACGTCGTGCGCCCACTCGCCTGCGGCGTCGTACATCCCGCACATGCTCATCACACTGATCACCGTGCGCAGGTGCTCGCGGGGCAGCGCCCGTTCCCCGGTCAGCGGGTTGACCCCGCCGTGGGCCAGCGTGGCGCCCATCGCCGACAGCTCCGGTGCGGTGACCGTGATCGAGCAGGCGGCGAGGTAGACGTAGAGGGTGTCGTCGATGTCGCCGTGCAGCATGCCCAGGCTCCGCATGAGGTAGCTGAGCCCGAGGTTGCGGTCGTTGGAGACCAGCTGCTCGTCGAGGACCGCGCGGTCGATCTCCAGCGACGGGTTGCCGGTGTAGACCCGGTTGCGCTCCAGGAGCCGCTCGGCGCGCTCCTCCTTGGTGGCCCCCTTGACCATGTTCGCCGCGACCAGCGCCCCCGCGTTGATCATCGGGTTGAACGGGCGGTGGTGCGTCTCGTCGAAGGAGATGGAGTTGAACGGGTCCCCCGACGGCTCGACCCCGACCCGGCGCAGCGTCTCGGCCAGGCCGTTGTCCTCCAGCGCGAGCCCGTAGGTGAAGACCTTCGAGATCGAGTGCAGCGGGAAGCGGACGTCGCAGTCGCCGACCTGCCACTGCGTGCCGTCGACGTTCGTACCGGCCAGGCCGAACTCCTCGGCCCGGGCCTCCATCTCGGGCGGGTAGTAGCTGACGACCTCCTCGCCGGGCAGCAGGATCCCGCTGCCGGCGGTGCAGGTGCTGCGGAGGTCCTCGAACTGCTGCTGGACCAGTTCGCGTTCGGCCTGCGCGACCATCGGTGTCCCTTTCGTCGGGGGTGTCCGGTCGCACCGTAGCGAGCGCGCGGCTCATGTGTGGCGCAGCGGCCAGGTCGCCCACACGACCGGAGCGTCACCCGGGCCGGCGCACACGGTCGCCCTACGGCCGTCGGACGTGGCGTCGGCGACGGTCTCCCCGGACGACGACCTGCCGCGGTGCGGTCCGAGCGCGTGCCCGACCCACGTGACGCCGTCGCGACGGGTGCACCACTCCCGGAACGTCCCGGCGACGACCGCCGCCACGGTGTGCTCGAGCTCGTCGGCGACCTGCGACCAGGTGTCGTCGCAGGCGTCGCACCCGCACGGCGGCAGGTGCGCGGACAGCAGGTGCCCGGCCCGGACGACGACGCCCGGGAAATCCGTCCACACCAGCGTCACCGTGGCCGCGTCCGGGTCGCGCGGGCGCAGCGTCGCCACCCGGACCGCGCCCGGCTCGTCCCGGGCGGGGGCGTCCTCGTGCTCGACATCGACGTCGTAACGGGCGGCCAGGTGCGCGACGACGGCGTCGGCGACGGTGTGCAGCGGCCGGAACCGCTCGGAGTGGGTCACCACCGAGTAGCTGTCCTCCGGCGGGCCGTCCGGACCCCAGCGGCTCCCGTGCGGGACGACCGTGCCGGTGGCGTCGTGGAACACGGCGGCCGGCACGTCGGGTCGCCGGTAGGTGTCCATGTCCCGCAGGGTGCCGGACCCCGCGGGGCGGCCGCACCCGGATTCCCCGGGCCCGGCTCGGCCATGCCACCGGAGCGTCGTCCCCCGGCCGGGGGCGTCCGGCGACCGAACCTACGGGCCGGGCCGCCGCGGGGCCGGGATCCGGGCCGCGGGTCGCCACAGCCGTTCCCAGCCCATGTCCGCGAAGCAGGGGCCCTGGGTGGCCTCGGAGAACTTGATGTCGTTGTGTCCGGCGTTCCACTCCAGTACGACGGGCCGTTCGTCGGCGTCGACGGCCAGGTCCCACCCCACGCAGCGCGCGAACGGCATCCCCCGGTGCAGCTCCAGCACCGCCGCGACGCACCCGTCGAAGCCCGGCACGGTGGTCCCCGTGAACCCCGCGCCGGAGTCGGGGTGGGCGTCGACGCGCGTCCAGCGCGGGGTCAGGCCGTGGTCGGCGAGCCGGCCGGTCGTGGTGTCCACGGCGACGCGCACGTGGCTGGCGGAGCGCACGTGGGTGTCGGCGGCGCGCCCGAACCGCAGGTAGGCGGCCCGGACCGAGGCGACGCCGTCGTCGGTCACGACGGTGGTGACCCGCATCGTCGCCACCGAGCCCGGGGTGAACCCCGCGAGCAGCGGGTGCTGGTCGACCCAGCTCTGGAACACCCCCGACGGCAGCCCGCCGAGCTGGTCGGGGTCGAACCCCGACCGGTGCAGCACCCGCACCCCGGCGCCCTGGATCGAGTCGTCGGACTTGAACACCGCACGGTCCGAGCCGGCGAACAGCACCGACGCGAGCCCGGCGCGGTCGAGGTGGCGCAGGTCGCGGTCGTAGAGGCCGCCGTTGACCCAGTAGGCGACGTCGGCGAACAGGTCGGACCGCAGCAGCCGCCGCGACAGCGGCTTGAGCTTCGAGACCTCGCCGTAGGGCCCCTGCACCGCGGGGAGCACGACCCGGCCGTAGTAGTTGTCGGGGATCCAGCCCTCCCGGAACTCCCCGGCCACCGCGGCGTAGACCCGCAGCCAGGGGGCGTAGCCGCGCCAGCCCAGCACGTCGCCGGCCCAGGCGTCGCACGCCCGGGCCGTCGCCGGGGCGGACGGACCGCGCTCGGCCTCGATCGCGGCGAGGAGCGCCGCCGCCTCCCCGCGGTGGCGGCGGTGGAACCGGATGGCCCCGGCCCGGCGCAGCGCCCGGTCCGCGACGACGTCCAACGTGGCCATGCGTGCCCTGCTCCCGGTGTCGACGACGATGTCCCGCAGAGGACTCGTCCGCCGCGCCGGATCGTTAGAGCCCGTCGGGCAGCCAGCCGTCGCCGGAGGGGTACATCTCGGTCGCCTCCTCCCGCCGGCCCGGGCGCACGATCCGGCCCAGCCGCGACTCCGACGGGTCGGCGAACACGTGCAGCCCGAACCGGTCGGACAGCTCCCGGCACACCGCGATCCCGCGCACCGAGTTGCCGTGCCGGTCCAGCCCGGGGGAGTAGACGCCGACCCCGATCGCGTCCGGGATCGCCGCCAGGATCGCCCCGGACACGCTCGACTTGGCCGGGATGCCGACCTCGTAGGCCCACTGCCCGGCGGCGTCGTACATGCCGCACATGCTCATCACGCTGAGCACGTCACGGGTGTAGCTCCGCGGCAGCGCAGGCACCCCGGTGAACGGGTTCGCCCCGCCCCGGGCCAGGGTCGCCGCCATCGTCGACAGCTCCGCGGCGGTGACGGTCACCGAGCAGGCCGCCAGGTAGACGTACAGGTTGTCCTCGATGTTGCCGTGCAGCATCCCCAGGCTGCGCATCAGGTAGGACAGCGCGACGTTGCGGTCGTTGGAGACCAGTTGCTCGGCGAGGATGTCCTCGTCGACGGCCAGGTCGGGGTTGCCCGCGTAGATCCGCAGCCGGGTCAGCAGCCGCTCGACCTTCTCCTCCTTGGTGGCGCCGTGCACCAGGTTCACCGCGACCAGCGCCCCCGCGTTGATCATCGGGTTGAACGGGCGGTGGTTGACCTCGTCGAAGCTGATCGAGTTGAACGGGTCGCCGGAGGGCTCGACCCCGACCCGCAGCAGGACCTCCTCGCGGCCGTTGTCCTCCAGCGCCAGGCCGTAGGTGAACACCTTGGAGATCGAGTGCAACGGGAAGCGGACCCCGGCGTCGCCGACCTCCCACTGGGTGCCCTCGATGTCGGTGGCGGCCAGCCCGAACAGCTGCGCCTGCCCGGCCATCGACGGCGGGTAGTACGCGACGACCCGCCCGTCGGGCACCCCGCCGGGGCTCCCGACCGCCCGGTGCAGCTCCTCGAGCTGCCGCTGCACGATCGCGCGCTCGGCCTGCTGCTCCATCGGCGCCCCTCCTCGCGGACCGGTCCGTCCGGTGCGGAGCGCAAACTAGATCACCGGTGCCGGATCACTCGATCCCGGGCATGATCCGGCGGCGCAGCTCGGCCAGCTCGTCCTGTACCTCCGGGTCGGCCGGGCCCGCCTTCTCCGGCGCCGGGGCGATCCCCATCGACCGCAGCAGCCCGGTCGCGGCCGCGGCCGGGTCCCCGGTCTCCCCGAGCACCGGGTGCAGACCCTGGTCGGCCAGGTGGTGGAACACCAGGTTCACCACGGTCCACGGGTTGAACGTCTCCTGCTCACCGGACATGCGCCACCTCCACGTGCCGGTGCGGCCGCGGCGCCGCACCCGGGGTCGAGCCTTTTCCGTACGCGCGTCGCCGTCAACGACCCTGTCGCAGGATGAGACACCCCGGCGCGGTCCCGGGTGCCCGCGGCCCGGGGCGCCCGATCCGTCCCGTCCGGCCTGGCTACGATGCCCGTCGTGTCCTCCGCCCGCGCCGAGCGACTGGTCAACCTGGTGCTCTGCCTGATGTCGACGCGCCAGTACCTGTCCGCGGAGCGGATCCGGTCGATCGTCCCCGGCTACGCCGACGGCACCGGCGACGAGGCGTTCTTCCGGATGTTCGAGCGGGACAAGGCCGAGCTGCGCGAGCTGGGCGTGCCCCTGGAGACCGGCCACAACTCGGTCTTCGACACCGTCGAGGGCTACCGGATCGCCCGGGCCGACTACGAGCTCGGCGAGATCCACCTCGACCCGGACGAGGCGACCGTCGTCGCGCTGGCCGGGAACCTGTGGGACTCCCCGGAGCTGGCCGGCGCCGCGCACGGGGCGCTGGTGAAGCTGCGCGCCGCGGGCGTCGAGGTCGCCGAGACCCCGGCCGCGGCGATCCGGCCGGGCGCCGCCGCGGGTGAGCCGGCCCTCGCGCCGCTGCTGGGCGCGGTGCGCACCGGCCGCGTGGTCACCTTCGACCACCGCCGCGGCGGCCCCACCGGGGAGCTGGTGCGGCGGACCGTCGAGCCCTGGGGCGTGGTGTCGTTCCGGGGCCGCTGGTATCTGGTGGGCCACGACCGCGACCGCGACGACGTGCGCTGCTTCCGGCTCTCCCGCGTCGAGGGCCCGGTGCGTGCCGTCGGACCGGAGGGCGCGGTCACCGTGCCCGACGGTGTCGACCTGCGGGCGCTGGTGCGTGCCTCGGCGGGACCGCAGCCGGTGTCGGGCACCGCACGGGTCTGGGTCGCGGCGGGCCGCGCGGCCGGGCTGCGCCGCACCGGCCGCGAGCGCGGGCCACGCGAGCACGCCGGACGGCCGGGCGTGGAGATCGAGCTGGACCTGCGCGACCGGGGCACCGTCGCGCGGTGGCTGGCCGGGCACGGCCCGGACGTCGCCGTCCTCGACCCGCCGGAGCTGGCCCGCGCGGTGCGCGAGCTGTGGGAGGCCGCGCTCGGTGCCGATGCCCTCAGGACCCGCACGTGAGCCGCCAGGGCGTCGCCCAGCGCCTGCCCCGGCTGCTGTCGCTGGTGCCCTACCTGCGGGCGCACCCCGGGGTACCGGTCGCCGAGGCCGCCGCGGACTTCGGCGTCGACGAGCGGCAGCTGCGCAAGGACCTGGAGCTGCTGTGGATGTGCGGGCTGCCCGGTTACGGGCCGGGTGACCTGGTCGACCTGTCCTTCGCCGGGGACACCGTCGACGTCGTCTTCGACGCCGGGCTGACCCGGCCGCTGCGCCTGACCACCACCGAGGCGACCGCGCTGCTCGTGGCGCTGCGGATGCTGCACCAGACCGCCGGGGTGGTCGACTCCGACGCCGTCGGGCGGGCCATCGCGAAGGTCGAGGCCGCGGTGGGGGAGGCGGCCGGTCCGGGCGGTCTGGTCACCGTCGAGTCCGGGATCGGCGAGCGCGACACCACCGCGGTCGTGCGCCGGGCGCTCGACCGCGGGCGCGCGCTGCGCATCGTCTACTTCACCGCGGGCCGTGACGCGGTGTCGCGCCGCGACGTCGACCCGATGCGGCTGGTGGTCAGCGGCGGGCGCGGCTACCTGGAGGCGTGGTGCCGCCGCGCCGAGGACGTGCGGATGTTCCGCCTGGACCGGGTGGAGCAGGCCGAGGAGCTCGACGAACCGGCCCGCGCCCATCCCGAGGCCCGGCCCGTCGACGTCTCGCACGGGCTGTTCAGCCCGCGCGCCGAGCACCGGTACGCGGTCCTGGAACTCGGCCCGGACGCGCACTGGGTCGCCGAGTACTACCCGGTCGACGAGGTGCGCACCGGCGCCGGTGAGCTGGTCGAGGGCGACCCGCCGCCCGGCGCGCCGGACCCGGTGCCCGCCGCGGCGGGCGGCGACGACCGGCTGCGGGTGCTGCTCCGCTTCGCCGACGACGACTGGCTGGTCCGCCTCGTGCTGGGGCTCGGCGGCGCGGCCCGCATCGTCGAGCCCCCGGAGCTGGCGACGGCGGTGCGCGAACGGGCCCGCGAGGCCCTCCGGATCGCCGACGCATCACCCTGAGTCACCCCGCAACCCCCGAGAGGGGGAATGCGACAGGATGACGACGGCGGCGTGAACACCGGGTGACCGGAGCCACGTCCCAGGACGGGGGGGCCGGGCGACCGATTCGCCCGTGTCTACACTCGGTGTCGACCCGGCCCGATCGACGCGAGGTGGACCCATGCCCGGTGGCTACGAGTGGCTGATCATCATCGCCGTTCTGCTCCTGCTGTTCGGCGCGAAGAAGCTCCCCGAGATGGCGCGGTCGGTCGGTCAGTCCGCCCGTGTGTTCAAGGGTGAGATGAAGGGCCTCAAGGACGACGACGCCCGCAGCCGGCAGGCCGAGGAGCCCAAGCCCGCCCAGGAGCTGCCCGCCGCCGCACCGGCGCCGCAGCAGACCGCCCCGGCCCCGCAGCAGACGCCGCAGCAGCCGCCGGCGCAGGCCACCGACCGGCCCGCCGGTCCGACCGCCTGAGGCACTCCATCCCGTGAAGGCACCGTTCCGTCGGAAGCGCAGGCTCAACCCCGACGGGACCATGACCCTGATCGAGCACCTCTACGAGCTGCGCAACCGGCTCGGCATCTCGCTCGCCGCGATCGTGGTGACGACGGTGTTCGGCTACATCTGGTTCGAGGTCTCGTTCTTCGGTTTCCCCAGCCTGGGTGAGCTGCTCAAGGAGCCGTACTGCTCGCTGCCGCCCTCGGCGCGCGCGTCGCTGACGGCCGACCCGAACGCCTGCACCCTGCTCGGCACCACCCCGTTCGACCAGTTCATGCTGCGCCTGAAGGTCGGGGCGACGGCCGGGGTGATCCTGGCCTGCCCGATCTGGCTCTACCAGCTGTGGGGCTTCATCACCCCGGGCCTGCTGAGGAAGGAGCGCCGCTACGCGCTGGGCTTCGTCTCGGTGGCCGCGGTGCTGTTCGTCGCCGGCGCGGTGCTCGCCTACCTGATCATCCCGCAGGCGCTCGGCTTCCTGCTGACCATCGGTAGCGAGATCCAGACGACGGCGCTGACCGGCACGTCGTACTTCTCGCTGGTCGTGAATCTGATCGTCATCTTCGGGGTCAGCTTCCTGATCCCGCTGCTGGTCGTCGCGCTCAACGCGGCCGGGGTCGTGTCCTACGACCTGCTCCGCCGCTCCCGGCGCGGGCTGATCTTCGGGCTGTTCTGCTTCGCCGCGATCGCCACGCCCGGCCAGGACCCGATCTCGATGCTGGTGCTGGCGTTCGCGCTGACGCTGCTGTTCGAGGGCGCCATCCAGGTCTGCCGGATCACCGACCGCCGCCGGGCCCGCCGCCGCGCCGCCGAGGGCTGGGACTCCCTGGACCCGGACGAGCCCTCGCCGCTGGACACCACGCCGTCGCCGCTCGAGGGGCCGTCCCGGATCGAACCCCCCGCGCCGGTGTCGACCACCCGGGCCCCCGTCGTCGCCCCGGACCGCGGCATCGCGGGTGCGGGGAACGGCCGCACCGGGGGTGCCGGGACGAACGGGACCGCCCCCGAGCCGCCCCGCTACGACGACATCACCTGACCGGGGCCGGTGCCGCGGATCCCCCCGCGGCCCCGTCCGGCACGGCTCCGTAGGCTTGCCCACCGGATCGGGTTGGGCGGCACTGAGGAGCGGGTCGGGACAGATGAAGTACAACCGGGTGGTCATCAAGCTCAGCGGACAGGCGATGGCCGGTGCCGACGGCTTCGGGTTCTCCGCGCAGGCCCTGTCCCACCTCGCCGACCAGATCCGGCAGATGCGTGCGCTGGGGGTGCAGGTCGCGGTCGTCGTCGGCGGCGGGAACGTGTTCCGCGGCAACCGCTCCGAGACCTGGGGGATCGACCGCGTCGAGGCCGACAACATCGGCATGCTCGGCACCGTGATCAACGGTCTCCTGCTGCGCGGCAAGCTCTCCGCGGGTGGTGAGGAGAACGTCCGCGTCATGACGGCGATCCCGATCAACGCCGTCGCCGAGCCGTTCCTGCGGCTGCGCGCCAAGCGGCACCTGGAGAAGGACGCGATCCTGATCTTCTCCGGCGGCAACGGGCAGCCGTTCATCACCACCGACTACCCGAGCGTGCAGCGCGCCCTGGAGATCGGCGCGGACGCGCTGCTGGTGGCCAAGCACGGCACCGACGGCGTCTACGACACCGACCCGCGCACCAACCCCGACGCGCGCCGCTACGAGCGCCTGCCCTACGACGAGGTGCTGTCGCGCCGGCTGGCCGTGATGGACCAGACCGCGTTCATCCTGGCCCGCGACCACGGCCTGCCGCTGCACGTGTTCGACATCGAGAAGGACGGCCTGATGGCCGCGATCTGCCGTGGTGAGCACCACGGCACGGAGATCAACCCCGACATCGTCGAGGCGGAGTTCGCCCACCCGGAGTAGCCCGGCGGTGCCACGTGGCCCGGCTCACCCTGTGACGGAGCAGGGTGTCGGTGCCGTGTGACAGCCTGGGGCCGTGAATGGTTCCGCCGCCGACCCGGCCGCCGCGTACGCGGCGGCGAAGGCCCGCGCCGCCTATCCGCGGCTGGCCGAGTTCACCGGTCTGATGCCCTTCGATCTGGACCCGTTCCAGCGCGAGGCGTGCGAGGCACTGGAGGACGGCCACGGCGTCCTGCTCTGTGCGCCCACCGGCGCCGGCAAGACCGTCGCGGGTGAGTTCGCCGTGCACCTGGCCCTGTCCGAGGGCCGCAAGTGCTTCTACACCACGCCGATCAAGGCGCTGTCCAATCAGAAGTACGCCGACCTGGTCGCCCGCTACGGCGCGGACGCGGTCGGCCTGCTCACCGGTGACACCGCGGTGAACGGTGATGCCCAGGTGGTCGTGATGACCACCGAGGTGCTCCGCAACATGATCTACGCCGACTCCGACAAGGCGGCGAACCGGCGGCTGGACCACCTCGGCTACGTGGTGATGGACGAGATCCACTACCTGGCCGACCGGTTCCGCGGCGCGGTCTGGGAGGAGGTCATCCTCCAGCTGCCCGAACACGTCGCGGTCGTCGGGCTCTCGGCCACGGTCAGCAACGCCGAGGAGTTCGGTGACTGGCTGGTCGAGGTCCGCGGCGACACCCGCGTGGTGGTCGACGAGCACCGCCCGGTGCCGCTGTGGCAGCACATGATGGTCGGGAACCGGCTGTTCGACATGTTCGGTGAGCGGAGCACCCCCGGCGGGCCCGGTGAGGTCGTCGTCGACCCGGAGCTGGTCCGCTACACCCGCGAGATGGCCCGGCGGGACTTCACCACCTCACGAGGCTCGGACCGGGCGGGCGACCGCGGGCCGCGCGGCCGGGGTGGTCCGCAGCGCGGCCGCACCCGGGGCGGGAAGACCGACTCCACGGCCGTCGTCGGGCGGGGGCCGCGCGGGGGCGGCCCGTCGCGCGGTGGGTTCCGGCCGCCGTCGCGGGTGCAGGTGATCGACCGGCTCGACCGCGAGGGGCTGCTGCCCGCGATCACGTTCGTCTTCTCCCGCGCCGGCTGCGACGCCGCGGTCGGCCAGTGCGTGCGGGCCGGGGTGCGCCTGACCGTGCCCGAGGAGGTCGACGAGATCCGCCGGATCGTCGAGAAGCACACCGGCGACCTACCGCAGGCCGACCTCGGCGTGCTCGGGTACTGGGAGTGGCGCGAGGCCCTCGAACGCGGCGTCGCCGCCCACCACGCCGGGCTGCTGCCGGCGTTCAAGGAGACCGTCGAGGAGCTGTTCGTCGCCGGCCTGGTGCGCTGCGTGTTCGCCACCGAGACCCTGGCGCTGGGCATCAACATGCCCGCCCGCACCGTCGTGCTGGAGCGGTTGGTCAAGTACAACGGCGAGGCCCACGTCGACCTCACCCCCGGCGAGTACACCCAGCTCACCGGGCGAGCCGGGCGGCGCGGCATCGACGTCGAGGGCCACGCCGTCGTGCTGTGGGCACCCGGCATGGACCCGGAGCAGGTCGGCGGGCTGGCCTCCACCCGCACCTACCCGCTGCGCAGCTCGTTCCGGCCGGTCTACAACATGTCGGTCAACCTGGTCGGGCGCCTGGGCACCGACGCCGCCCGCGAGCTGCTGGAACGCTCCTTCGGGCAGTTCCAGGCGGACCGGTCGGTGGTCGGGCTGGCCCGGCGGATCGACCGCAACACCGAGGCCCTGGACGGCTACCGGGAGGCGATGAGCTGCCACCTCGGCGACTTCGCCGAGTACGCCGACCTGCGTAGGCGCATCGCCGACCGGGAGAAGTCGCTGCGCCGCCAGAACACCGTCGCCGCCCGCGACGAGGCCTCGGAGTCGCTGCGCGAGCTGCGCCCCGGCGACGTGATCGCGGTGCCCTCGGGCAAGCGCGCCGGGATCGCCGTGGTGCTCGACCCGGGGATCGGGGCGCTGTCGGCCGCGGGCCGCGACGCCGAGGTCCGGCCGCTGGTGTGCACCGAGGACCGCTGGGCGGGACGGTTGTCGGCGGCGGACTTCCCGGACGCGGTGGAGGTGCTGGGCCGGATCACGCTGCCGAAGCGGGTCGAGCACCGGTCCCCGCAGGTCCGCCGGGACCTGGCCTCCTCGCTGCGTGCCTCCCGGCTGGGGGAGGGGCGCGCCCTCGGGCGTCGTCGCCGGCCCGGGGTGCAGGACGACCCGGAGCTGTCGACACTGCGCCGCGCCCTGCGCGCGCACCCCTGCCACGGCTGCGACGACCGCGAGGCGCACGCCCGCTGGGCGGAGCGGCACGCGAGGCTGGAGCGGGAGACCGAGACGCTGCGGCAGAAGGTGCGGGCCACGACGCACTCGTTGGCCCGGGCGTTCGACCGGATCCGGGCGCTGCTCGCCGAGCGCGGCTACCTCGTCCCGGCAGGGGAGGCCGAGCCCGGCGAGGAGGAGATCACCGCACACGGCCGGGTCCTGGCCCGGCTGTGGGGCGAGTCGGACCTGCTGGCCGCCGAGTGCCTGCGGCACGGCGCGTGGGAGGGCCTGGAGCCCGACGAACTGGCCGCGGTGGTCTCGGCGCTGGTCTACGAGTCCCGCCGCGACGACGCACCGATGCCGCGGCTGCCCACCGGCCCGGTGTCCGACGCGCTGGAGCGGACCGTGCGGCTGTGGGAGGAGCTCGACGCCGACCAGCGCCGGCACAAGGCCGAACGCACCCGCGCACCCGACCTGGCCTTCGCCTGGCCGATGCACCGGTGGGCGCGCGGCGAGTCCCTGGCACAGGTCCTGGAGGCCGCCGAACGGAACGGGCACGAGCTGTCCGCGGGCGACTTCGTACGCTGGACCCGGCAGGTCCTCGACCTGCTCGACCAGATCGCCGGGGTCGCCGGGCGGTCGAGCGCGGTCGGCAAGGCGGCCCACCGGGCCTCCGGTGCGGTCCGGCGCGGCGTGGTCGCGGCCGGTATGCAGTAGCAGTCACGAGCAGCACCAGCAGTCACGACGGCACGACGAGAGAGACGGGCGGACGAGTAGGCGATGAACAACCCGCAGGGACCGGACCGGCATCCCGAGGATGCCGCGGAGCGGACCGGGGAGATCCCCGCCTGGGGCACGCCACCGCCCGGCGGGTGGGGCGCCGACCCCGAGACCACCGGAGCCTGGTCCCCCGACCGCGACGACCGCGACGGCTGGGCCGCCCCCGGCGCCGGCGGCGCACCCGTGCAGGGCACCGGCGGCTGGGACGCCGTCCCGCCCGCGGGCGGACGCCACGGCGGCGACACCGGCGGCTGGGCCGCCCACGACGGAGCCGCCGGGGACCCGGCCCGCGGCGAGTCGCTGTGGGGCGACGAGGCGGGCTCCGACACCGGCACCGACGGCGGATGGGCCGTCCCGACCGGGCGCCGCGCCCGTCGCCGGGCCGCCGAGACCGGAGCCCCCACCGACGCCGTCCCCACGTCGTCACCCGGGTCGCCCTGGGCCGACGCGCAGACCACCGCAGCCGTCCCGGCCGACGGCGGGTCCGGGCCGGGCGGGTGGCAGAACCCCGGGCCCGGTGAGGACGAGCCCTGGGTCTCCCGGGACGCGGTCCGCTCCCCGTCGCGGACGCGGCTGTACATCCTGGCCGGGGTCGGCGCCGTGGTGGTGGCCGCACTCGTGGTCGGTGCCCTGTTCTGGGCGGGCGTGCTCGGCAGCGACCGGCTCGACCGCACCGCGCTACAGGCCGGGGTCAACCAGGTCCTCACCCAGGACTACGGCCTGCAGGTCGGTGCGATCGCCTGCCCGGAGGACGTCGAGGTGTCGGCCGGTACGCAGTTCACCTGCCAGGCCGTCGTCGACGGCGAGCAGGTCGAGGTCCCCGTGGTCGTGACCAGCGACCAGGGCGACTACCAGGTCGGGCGGGTCTGACCGGGCTGCGGTGGCGGGCCGGGTAATCGGCTGGCGCACGGGGCGCGCGGACGCGAGGCTCGTCGGATGTGAGCCCCGATGACCCGTTCGCCCCGTACCCCGCCCCGCCGACCGTCGCCCCTCACACGGTCCGGACCCTGACCGACCCCGCCGACCGGCGCCGCGCGTTCGACCTGTTCCTGGGCACCCTGCACCACGGCCCGGTCACCGACGACGCGTGGGAGGCCCACGGGCAGGCCCCCGACGAGCACTGGCTCGGCGTCGCGGACCCCTCCGGTGCGCTCGTCGGGTCGGCGTACTCCTTCCCGACCCGGCTGACCCTGCCCGGCGGGGCCCGGGTCCCCGCCGCCGCGGTGAGCGGCGTCGGGGTGCGACCCGACCGGACCCGCGCCGGGCGCCTGACCGCGCTCATGCGCGCCCAGCTGACCGCGGCCCGCGACCGCGGCGACGTCGCCGCGGTGCTCCGCGCCTCGGAGGCCGGCATCTACGGTCGCTACGGCTACGGCGTCGCCTCCCGCGCCGACCAGGTCCGCGTCACGGCGGGGGCCGCGTGGCGCCCGGAGGCCCCGGCCGGGGGCACGGTGCGGATGCTCGACCCCGACGAGGCGACCGCGCTGCTGCCCGGCCTGCAGGAACGCCTTGCCGCGGACCGCCCGGGCGGGATGACACGCTCCGCGCGCTGGTGGCGGCGGGCGCTGCGCCCCGCGGGCCCGCCCGCCGGCGAGTACAAGGGCGTGGCGGTGCACACCGGCACCGACGGCGTCGACGACGGGTTCGTGGTGTGGGGTGTCGCGGAGGGCGACCTGGCCACCGGCGGCACGGACGAGGTCCGGCTGCAGCAGCTCTGGGCCGCCGGGCCCTCCGCGACCGCCGGGCTGTGGCGGTTCCTGACCGGCCTCGACCTGGCCGGCGCGGTGACGAGCTGGGCACGTCCCCTCGACGAGGACCTCGATCTGGTGCTGGCCGACTCCCGGGCCCACCGGGTCACCGGCCGCGGCGACGACCTGTGGCTGCGCCTGCTCGACCCGGACGCCGCGCTGCGGGCCCGCGCCTGGGGCCCCGGCGGACCGGTCGTGCTGCGGGTGCACGACGCGTTCCTCGGCGACACCGGCACCTGGCGTCTCGCCGACGGCGCCGCCGAGCCCGCCGCCGGCACCGATCCCGACCTGGAGTGCACCGTCGACGCACTGGCGGCGGCGTTCCTCGGCGACCGGTCGCCGTCGTCGCTGGTGGCGGCGGGCCGCTGGCGCGAGCACACTCCCGGCGCCCGGGTCCGGGCGGACGCGCTGTTCGCGGTGCCCGGACCGGCGCCGTGGTGCGGCACGTTCTTCTGAGCGTCCCCGCCCGCGACGCGGACGCTCAGGCCCGGCGGCGGGCCCGGACGACCGCGTCGTGGCCGGTCACCGTGCTGCCGTCGGGCAGCGTCACCGGCCGCGGCCGCGCGTCGGTGACCAGCACCTCCCACCGGTCCGGGTCGAGCGCACCGGCGAGCTCGTGCTCGTCGGGGAACAGCTCCGGCTCCGGCGGGCGCGGGATCCCGGCGGCCAGGTCGCGCGGGTGGTGCAGCACCAGCAGCAGCGTCCCACCGGGTGCGACGGCGTCGGCGAGCGCGGCGTACAGCGGGCGGCGCACGTCCGGGGGCAGGTGCAGGAACTGGGCGTTGACCAGGTCGTAGACGCCCGCGGCGGGCGGGTCGGAGCGCAGGTCGGCGGCGGTGAGGGTGACCGCGTCGGCCCACCCGGCCCGCTGCACGGCGGCCCGGGCCCGCTCCACCGCGACGGGGGAGACGTCGACGGCGTCCACCCGCCAGCCCCGCGCGGCGAGCCAGACCGCGTCGCCGCCCTCCCCGCAGCCGACGTCGAGCGCCCGCCCGGGCGGCAGGTCCGCGGCCTCGGCGACGAGGGCGGCGTTGGCGTCGCCGCTCCAGATCTGCGGTCGGGTGTCGTAGTGGGCGTCCCAGAACGCCGCGGACCAGCGGTCCTCCGTCACGGTGGCTCCTCCGGTGGGTCGGGTGGGCGGGGTGGGCGTCGCGGCAGCGGTGGTGGCGGTGGCGAGTCCGTGCACCCGGTCGTCCGCGACGAGCGCGGCGACCCGGCGCTCGGACGCGGCACCGAACGGGTCTGCGGGAGAGGAGGTCATGGCACCACCCTGCGCGCCGCAGCGCGACACTGGCAAACATCGTTGCCGGGATGGCAAACTGTCGGAGTGGACGAGGCGATCGCGGACACCCTGGCCGGCGTCGGCCCCCGGCTGGCCGGGCTGCGCACCGCACACGGCATGACCCTGGCCGACCTGTCGGAGGCCACCGGTATCTCGGTGAGCACGCTGTCGCGCCTCGAGTCCGGCGGGCGCCGTCCGACCCTGGAGCTGCTGCTCCCGATCGCGGCCGCCCACCAGGTGCCGCTCGACGAGCTCGTCGCCGCCCCACCGGTCGGCGACCCGCGGGTGCGGCTGCGGCCGCGCCGGGCCAACGGGATGACCGTCGTCCCGCTGACCGAGCGCCCCGGCGGGCTGCAGGCGTTCAAGATGCTCATCCCGTTCCGCGGCGACGAGCCCGACCCGCGGGTGCACGAGGGCTACGAGTGGCTCTACGTCCTCGACGGCAGGCTGCGCCTGGTCCTCGGCGGGCACGACGTCGTGCTCGGCGCCGGGGAGGCCGCCGAGTTCGACACCCACGTCCCGCACTGGTTCGGCTCCGCCGACCGCGACCGCGCCGTCGAGCTCCTCAGTCTGTTCGGCCCACAGGGCGAGAAGATCCACACCCGCGCCGCGCCGCGGGAGCGCCGCACCGCAGGCCACGGCGGCTGAGCCTCAGTCGAAGAACGAGGGCACGTCCACCGGGCCGCCCGCCTCGGCGAACTCCGCCGCGACCGCCCCGCAAAGCGCCTCGTCGTACAGCAGGTCGGCCACCACCGTCGCCAGCCCGGCGGCGCCGTCGAGCACCGCGCGGTCCCCGGCCGCGCCCGCCGCGGCCTCGGCGAACCCGGTGGTGTGCAGCGCGGTGCCCGGCTCCGCGATCGCGATCATCGGATGGATCGACGGCACCCGCAGCGAGACGTTGCCCAGGTCGGTCGACCCGGTCTCGGACTCCGGCACCACCCCGCGCGGGTACACCGTGCGCCCCCGCCCGGCCTGGTGCACCGCCCAGCGCGCGGCGAGGGTCCGGTTGTGGCGGATCGGCAGGTACGGCGGGCGCGGGTCCCACTCCAGGGTGTGGCCGCAGCCGGTCATCGCCGCCGCCGCGACGGCGATCGCCTCCACCCGCGTGGTCAGGTCCCGCAACGTCTCCGGGCGCTGCGAGCGCAGGTAGTAGCGCGCCGACGCCCGCTCCGGCACGACGTTGGGCGCCTGCCCGCCGTCGACGACGACGCCGTGCACCCGGTCGGCGTCGGGGATGTGCTGGCGCAGCATCGCGATCCCCTGGTAGCCCAGGACGACCGCGTCCAGGGCGTTGCGGCCCCGGTGCGGCTGGGCCGAGGCGTGCGCGGCGACCCCGTGGTAGGTGACTTCCAGCTGGCGGCGCCCCAGGAACGGGTGGTCGGCGATGTCGTGGGCGAACGGGTGCAGCATCACCGCGGCGTCGACGCCGTCGAACGCACTGTCGCGGGCCATCGTCTCCTTCCCGCCGCCGCCCTCCTCCGCCGGCGTGCCGAGCAGCACCACGGTGCCGCCCACCGGATGCGCGGCGAGCACCCGCGCCAGCGCCAGGAACGCGCCCACCGCCGCCGAGCAGATCACGTTGTGCCCGCAGGCGTGCCCGATGCCGGGCAGCGCGTCGTACTCGGCGAGCACCGCGACCGTCGGGCCGTCCCCGGAGCCGAGCGTCGCCCGCAGCGCCGTGTCCAGCCCGTGCACGCCGACGGCGGCGTCGACCCCGTGCCCGGCCAGCAGCGCGGCCACCGCGGCGACCGAGCGGTGCTCGGAGAACGCGGTCTCCGGGTGGGCGTGCAGGTCGTGCGACAGCGCCAGCAGCTCGTCCCGCAGCTCCTCGACCGCGGCCGCCACCGCCTCCCGCACCGCGGCGGGGGCGCCGTCGTGGGGGGAGGTGATCGGGTCGGCCGCCGCCGCGCGCACCGCGGTCTCCCGGGCCACGGCCTCGTCGTACGCCGACGACGGCGGGACCGGCAGCCCGTGGTCCGGGCAGGTCACGACGACGCCGCCGCGTCCAGGGCCTTCCGCAGCCGGCCCACCGACGACTCCAGACCCCACCGCCGTGCCAGCTCGTCGAGCCGGTCCGGGTCGGCGAACGACGCCGGGAGCACGTCGTCGCGGCTCAGGTCGACCTCGGCGTCGGTCCGCACCCGCACCACCGGCTCGACGACGTCGAGGTAGTCCCGCGCCGCCGCCAGCTTCGCCCGCGGCCCCGCCCCGATCCGGGCGTCGCCGTCGCCGACCGCGGCCAGCAGCTCCGCCCACGAGCCGAACCGGCCGACCAGCGTCGCCGCCGTCTTCGCACCGACCCCGGGCACGCCGGGCAGCCCGTCGGAGGGGTCCCCGCGCAGCATCGCCATCTCCGCGTACGCCGCGCCCGCCCGCTCCCGGGGCACCCCGAACTTCTCCGCGACGTCGTCCGGGCCCAGGTTCTCGGCCTTGTTCAGCCCGCGGCCGATGTAGAGCAGCCGCACCGGCGGGGCGTCGCGCACGATCTGCATGAGGTCCCGGTCCCCGGACACCCCCAGCACCGGGTCGGAGGCCTCCCGGTGGGCCAGGGTCCCGATCACGTCGTCGGCCTCGCAGCCCACGGCCCCGCCGGTCGCGATCCCCGCCGCGGCCAGCACCTCCATGATCAGCGGTACCTGCGGGGCGAGGGTGTCCGGCACCTCCTCGGGCACGCCGGCCGGCACCTCGTCGCCGGCCCGGCCCGCCTCCACCCGGTGCGCCTTGTACGACGGCAGCGCGTCCACCCGGAACGCCGGCCGCCAGTCCAGGTCGAGGCAGGCCACCAGCCGCACCGGGCGGTGCTCGGTGACCAGCCGCGCGATCATGTCGGTGAACCCGCGCACCGCGTTCACCGGCGTCCCGTCCGGGGCGGTGACGCTCTCCGGCACGCCGAAGTAGGCACGGAAGTACATGCTCGCGGAGTCCAGCAGCATCAGCGGGCGCTCACTCATGCCGCGAGTCTGGCACCGCCGCCGTACCCGGGTGGGCGCCGCACCCGCGCGGACCGTGCAGAATGCCCGGTGTGGAGAACAGCGGAACCACCACGAACAGCGGACCTGCTGCGGTCACCGGGCGCGACGACTGGACCGCCGAGCGGGACCTGTTCGTCGTCACCGAGCAGCGCGGTGGCCCCGCCGAGGACGCCCTGGCCGACACCGGCCCGCTCGCCCGCGAGTTCGCCGCCCTCACCGGCGCCCTGCTCGCCTCCGGCTCGGTCGCCGACGTCCTCGCCCGGGTCGTCGCCGCGGTCCGCCGGGTCGTGCCCGGCGCGGACATGGTCAGCGTCACCCTCCGCGACGACGACGGCCGCTTCCACACCCCCGTCGAGACCGACCCCGCCGCCTCGTCGATCGACGAGGCCCAGTACACCAGCGGCCGCGGCCCCTGTGTCGAGGCCGCCCGCGCCGACGGCCCCGCGCTGGCCTCCTCCGACGACCTCGCCGCCGAGAGCCGCTGGAGCGACTTCGCCCACGCCGCCGTCGGGCACGGGTTCCACTCGGTGCTGGCGGTCTCGCTGATCCCCGACGCCGAGCCGCCGCGGCTGCCCGGCGCGCTCAACGTCTACGCCACCGACCGCCGGGCGTTCACCTCCGCCGACCGCGACCGCCTGATGCTGCTCGCCACGCACGCGTCGCTGGCCCTGGCCACCTGCGTCGCCGTGTCCGACGCCGGGCTCCAGGAGACCCAGCTGCGCCAGGCGATCGCCTCGCGCGACGTGATCGGCCAGGCCAAGGGCATCCTGATGGCGCGCCGCGGGCTCACCGCCGAGGAGGCCTTCGACGTGCTCCGCCGCACCTCCCAGGACCTCAACGTCAAGCTCGTCGAGCTCGCCGGGACCGTCACCGCGCACCCCACCGCACTCGACACCGACTGACCCGCGCTCCGGCTCCGCAGGCGTCCGGTCACGCAGCGCGTCCGGACGCCCACCGGCCCCCGCCCGGCCCACGCCGCGGTGCTCCGGGTGGCGGTCGTGTACCCCCCGTGCCCGCCTACGCTCACGGTCATGACCGATGCCGTCCCCACCGAGCTGCTCGCCGACCGGCTGCGCCGTGCCGGTGAGCACGCCGCCGAGCAGGGCACCGACGTGCTGTTCCTGACCCCGGGAACCGACCTGCGCTACCTGACCGGGTTCGACGGGTCCTCGCACGAGCGCCTGACCTGCCTGATCGTCCCGGCCGCCGGGCACCGGGCGCCGCCCGCGCTCGTCGTCCCGTCGCTGGAGGCGCCCGGGTTCGCCGGTGTGCCGCTGGAGGCGCTCGGCATCGACCTGGTCACCTGGACCGACGGCGAGGACCCGTACCTGCTGGTCAGCGACCTCGCCGGCGGCCCCACCCGGATGTCGGTCGACGACGACATGCCCGCCCGCCACGTCCTCGGCCTGCGCCACGCCTTCCCCGACGTCCCGCAGTACCTCGGCGGCACCGTGCTGCGCGAGCTCCGCATGCGCAAGGACCCGGCCGAGATCGACCGCCTGCGCGAGGCCGGCGCCGCCATCGACCGGGTGCACCGGCGGATGGGCGAGTTCCTGCGCCCCGGCCGCACCGAGGCCGAGGTCGGCGCCGACATCACCGCCGCGATCATCGCCGAGGGCCACGCCGAGGCCGCGTTCGTCATCGTCGGCTCCGGCCCCAACGGCGCCAGCCCGCACCACGACGTCTCCGACCGCGTGATCGAGGCCGGCGACGTCGTCGTCATCGACATCGGCGGACCGCTGCCCGGCGGCTACAACTCCGACTGCACCCGCACCTACGCCGTCGGCGGCGAGCCCGGACCGGACGTCAAGGAGACCTACGCGGTGCTGCAGGAGGCCCAGGAGCGCGCCGTCGCCGCCGTCCGGCCCGGTGCCACCGCCGCCGACATCGACGCCGCCGCCCGCGAGCACATCGCCGCCGCCGGGCACGGTGAGCACTTCATCCACCGCACCGGGCACGGCATCGGCCTCGACGTGCACGAGGAGCCCTACATCGTCGGCGGCAACGACCTCGTCCTCACCGAGGGCATGACCTTCTCGATCGAGCCCGGCATCTACCAGGCCGGCAGGTGGGGCGCCCGGATCGAGGACATCGTCGTCGTGACCGCCGACGGCGTGGAGCGGCTCAACACCACCGCCCGCGACCTCGTCGTCCTGTAACGACCCCCGGGGCGCGTTCGGGGTCACCCTCCGGGTGTTCCCCGAGCGCGCCGGGCCCCGGTGGTGCCAGGGTGGGGGAGGTCCCACCCGCACCACGAAGGAGCACCCCGTGAACATGCCCGTGACCCAGCGTCTCGTCCGTCCCCGCAACGGGAAGGTGATCGCCGGGGTCTGCGCCGGGCTGGCCGACCGTTTCGGGATGGGTCGCAACACCGTGCGGTTCCTGTTCGTGCTGTCCTGCCTGCTGCCCGGCCCGCAGTTCGTCATCTACCTGGCGCTCTGGCTGATCATGCCGAAGAGCACCGTCTGACCGGTGTGAGCGCCGTCGCGGGGCCCCGGTGTGGACCCGTGACGGCGCCCCTGCCATCATCTCCCGCGTGATCGAGCCGACGACCGCCGCCGCCGCGCGCCCCGTGCGCGCCGCCGCGTGTCGCTGTCGTCGGGGTCCGTCCCCGCGCGGCTGACACCGCCGTCCCGGCTCACCGTCCGTGGACCGCTCGCGCCGCCCGGGTACCGACCCGCTCCGGACCCGTGTCCGTACCGGCCGCCCCGGCCCCGCACGCGAAGCGATCACCAGGTGCACACCCTCTCCGGCCAGACCGTCCTGGCCCTGCACGCCCACCCCGACGACGAGTCGATCTTCACCGGACTGACCCTGCGCCGCCTCGCCGACGCGGGCGCCCGCGTCGTGCTCGTCATGGCCACCGGCGGCGACCTCGGCGAGTCCCGCCTCCCCCTGGAACCCGGCGAGACCGTCCCCGACCGCCGCCGCCGCGAGCTCACCGACGCCGCCGCCCTGCTCGGCGTGCACCGGCTCGTGCTGCTGGGGCACCGCGACTCCGGCCTGCCCGGCGGCCCCGGCCTGCGCCATCCGCGCGCCCTCGCCGGCGCCGACCCCGTCGCGCTCGGCCGCGCCGTCGCCGAGATCGTCGACGCCGAGGGCGCGGGCACCGTCCTGCACGACGACGACGCCGGCATCTACGGCCATCCCGACCACCGCGCCGCGCACGCCGCGGGTGCCATCGCCTGCTCGCTCACCGGCGCCCACGGCTACCGGATGACCGTCGACCGGGAGCACCTCGCGCTGGCCGCGCGCGACCGGCACCTCGTCCACGGCGCCGCGCACGCCGCGGGCGTCGGCTACGGCCGGGTCACCGCCGAGATCGCCGTGGCCGTCGGGGGCGGCCCGGCCGAGCTCGCCGTGAAGCGGTCCGCGATGCTCGCCCACGCCAGCCAGATCGCCCCGGACGCGGTCGACGAGGCGGGCTTCGCCGCCGCCTACGGCTACGAGTGGTTCCTCCCCGGCGAGAACACCGGCGGCCGGGCCCGCGGCGGTGTCCTGGAGGCGCTGGGCAACGCCCATCTGCTCGCCGGGACCCGCTGACCGCCGCCCCCGTCCCGCGCCGGGTCCCGCCCCGGGGCCGGTCCCGCGTCCGATGCCGCCGCGTCGGGCGGTCGCGGCGCTCCACTACGCTGTCCGCACGACCGCGCTCCGCCGCAGCACGACGAGCGGTGACCGAGCAGGTGCGGTCGGTACGGGTAGGGTCGCCCGGTCGACACCGATCGGGCGGGGGAGAGGACGAGCATGGTCGAACCGCCGGGCCCGGTCCTGGTCGTGGTTCCCACCTACGACGAGCGGGAGAACCTCGGTCCCGCCGTCGCGCGGCTGCACGCCGCGCTGCCCGACGCCGACGTCCTCGTCGTCGACGACGCCAGCCCCGACGGCACCGGAGAGCTCGCCGACGCCCTCGCCGCCGCCGACGAGCGGGTCCGCGTCCTGCACCGCTCCGGCAAGGACGGCCTCGGCGCCGCCTACCTCGACGGCTTCCGGCACGCGCTGACCGGCGAGCACCAGGTCGTCGTCGAGATGGACGCCGACGGCTCGCACGCCCCCGAGGACCTCCCCGCGCTGCTCGCCGCCCTGACCGACGCCGACGTCGTCCTCGGCTCCCGCTACGTGCCCGGCGGGCGCGTCGTGAACTGGCCCTGGCACCGCGAGCTCCTCTCCCGCGGCGGCAATCTCTACTCCCGCCTCGCACTCGGCGTGCCGCTGCGCGACATCACCGGCGGCTACCGCGTCTACCGGCGCACGGTGCTCGAGCAGCTGCACCTGGACTCGGTCGCCTCCCAGGGCTACTGCTTCCAGGTGGACATGGCCTGGCGGGCCCTGCAGGCCGGGTTCCGGGTCAGCGAGGTCCCGATCACCTTCACCGAGCGCGAGCGCGGCGCCTCCAAGATGAGCGGCGGCATCGTCGCCGAGGCGCTGTGGCGGGTCACCTGCTGGGGCCTGTCGCACCGGCTCGGCCGCGACACCCCCCAGCGCCCCGCGGGGCCGGTCACCGAGGGCGCCGCACACGGCTGAGCCGCGCGGCGCCCCCGGGTGCGCTCAGGCGCGCGCCGGCAGGGCCGCCAGCTCCGGCACCAGGTCGTCGAGACCCAGCGTGCCCTGCGCGAGCGCGGCGGCGTGCCACGCGGCGAGGTCGAACTCCTCCCCGCGGGCGGCGTGCGCGGCCCGGGCCCGCTCCCGCCCGGTCAGCCAGGCCCGCTCGCCCAGCTTGTAGCCGATCGCCTGGGCCGGTCCGCCGAGGTAGCGCAGCAGCTCCGAGTCGGCCATCGCGTCCCCGCCGCCGACGTGCCGGCCGAAGAACTCCCGCCCCAGCTCCGGGGTCCACCGCTGACCGGCACCGACCGGGGAGTCGTCGGGGACCGGCAGCGACAGGTGCATCCCCAGATCGATCACCACACGCACCGCGCGCAGCATCTGGGCGTTGAGGTAGCCCAGCCGCGACCCCGGGTCGGAGTGGTGGCCCAGCTCGTCCATCAGCCGCTCCGCGTAGAGCGCCCAGCCCTCCACGTCCGCGCTCACCGCGCCCACCAGCGACGTCTGGAACGTCGACAGCTCCCGGCTGCGCACCGCCCACGACGCCAGCTGCAGGTGGTGGCCCGGGACGCCCTCGTGGTACCAGGTGCTGATCAGGTCCCACAGCGGGTAGCGGTCGTCCTCGCTCGCGGGCAGCCAGGTCCGGCCCGGCCGCGAGAAGTCCAGCGCCGGTGGTGTGTAGTACGGCGCCGCCGCGCTGCCCGCCGGCGCCAGCCGGGACTCGACCTCCCGAAGCCGGCCGGACAGGTCGAAGTGGACACCGTCGAGCTCGGCGATCGTGTCGTCCATGATCTTCTGCAGGTGCGCCCGGGCGGCCTCCCCGCCCACGACGACCCCGGTCGAGCCCCCGTCGGTCTCCAGGAACTCCATCGCCTCGCGCACGCTGCCGCCGGGCACGATCCGCGCGGCCTCGACGGCCATCTCCTCGCGGATCCGGCGGAACTCCGACCAGCCCCACTCGTAGACCTCGACGGTGTCGATGTCGGCGCCGTTCCAGAACCGGTTCGCGATCCGGTACCGGTCGGGGCCCACGCCGTCCGGGGTCCCCTCCGCGGCCGGCAGGTACTCCGCGGCCAGCCAGTCCCGCAGCTCGCCCAGCGCCGCCGTCGCCTCCCGCGCACCGCGGTCCAGGTCGGCGCGCACGGCGTCACCGACGGAGGCGTCCGCGGCGAACCCGGCGAACCAGCCACGGCCGCCCGCGTCGCCGTTCCAGGCGTCGATCTGCTCGGTCACCCGCACCACCTGGCGCGGCGCGGCGAACAGCCCGCGACGGCGGCCCTCGGCCAGCGACGCCCGGTACCCGGCGAGTGCCTCGGGGACCCGCGCCATCCGCGCGGCGACGGTGGCCCAGTCCTCGTCGCCGTCGACGGGCATGAGGGTGAACGCGGTCCGCAGGGTCGCCAGCGGTCCGAACAGCTCCTGCACCGCACGCAACGGCTCCCCGGAGGTCAGGTGGTCGAGCTGGGCGCCGAGACGCTCACGCAGCAGCCGCGCGCAGCGACGCTCGTCGGGGTCGGCGGGCTGCCGGGCGCCCGTGGTGGTGTCCAGCCGCTCCAGGGTCTCCCGGCAGGCGGCGACAAGCGCGGCGGTGCCGTCGGGGGAGAGGTCGGGCAGCTCGTCCTGCCGCTCGGTCCAGCCGAGGTCGCCGGCGAGGACCGGGTCGAGCTCGGCGAGGCGCCGGACGTGGTCGTCGGCGAGGTCGCGGACCGCTCGAGCGGGGCGGGAGGGGCTGGCGGTGCCGGTCTGCTGATCGTTCATCACCGGTCATCATGCCCGCACGCGACGGAGCCCGGACCCCCTGAGGGATCCGGGCTCCGTGGTCACCGGGTGGTGGTCCGGTGTGTGCCTGCGGTGCGGCCGGGATCAGGCGATCTCGGCGCGCCGCTCGCGCAGCAGCTCCAGGCGCTCGTCGAGCAGCTCCTCGAGCTCGGCGATCGACCGGCGCTCGAGCAGCATGTCCCAGTGCGTACGCGGCGGCTTCTGCTTCTTCTGCTCCGGCTCGGTCCCGTCCACCCGACGACCGACGCCGCCCTGCGGGGACTCCCACGTCGCGGGAGCCTCGGCGTCGTTCGCGAACGGCACCTGGAACTCGTAGCCGGACTCGGACACATAACGGACCATCTGCCGCGGCGCCAGGTCGTGGTTGCGGTCCGTCTCGTAGCTGACAGCCCCGAGCCGGCTGCCACGCAGAACGCGGTCGGCCATGCGTCACCCTCCTGTAGCGCGATGTCGAGGGAGCACCTCGACGGTTACGTCTTCGCCACCGGGTGTAACGTACGTGGAGCTACGGTATTCCGGCGGCAGGGCAGAACAGACCCGCTCGAGTTACCTCGCGGTAACCCGCTCTGCGCCCGATGGGCCAGTGTTCCCTATCGCCGCCCGTTACACACTCCGATGTGACGTGTCAGCCATGTGTGACGGTGCCCACCCGGGTGTCGACGAGTGTTCACACAGCCGACCGGAGCGGTGCACGGCCGGGGGAGCGCACCGGCAGCAATGCGACCAGTCCCGCCGCCAGGACCAGCACGATCCCGATCGTCCCGGCCCGGTCCGAGCCGAACACGTAGGTGAACAGGCCGATGAGCGCCGGCGCCAGGAACGACACCGCGCGCCCGGTCGTCGCGTACAGACCGAACAGCTGGCCCTCCTGCTGCGCCGGGCACACCCGCAGCAGGTACGACCGCGACGACGCCTGCGCCGGCCCCACGAACAGCCCCAGCACCAGCCCGAAGATCCAGAACATGGTCGGCCCGGACACGAACAGCAGCACCACCCCGACCACGACCAGCCCGGCCAGCGAGCCGACCACGACCGCCTTCGGGCCGAACCGGTCGTCGAGCCTGCCCCCGAGCAGCGCCCCGGCGGCGGACACCACGTTGATCGCCACGCCGAAGATCAGCACCTGCCCCGGCTCCAGTCCGTACACCGTCACCGCCAGGACCCCGCCGAAGGCGAAGATCGCGTTGAGGCCGTCCCGGTACAGCGCGCTCGCCCCGAGGAAGTACACGGTGTGCGGGCTGGCCCGGTAGAGCGCGCGCAGGTCGGTCACCAGCCTGCGGTAGGAACCGGCCACACCCAGTTTCGGGGCGTCCGGCGCCACCGGAGGCGTCTCGGGCAGCAGCAGGAACATCGGCGCGGCGAACACCGCGAACCACACCGCCGCCACCAGCACCGCGATCCGCACGTCGAGCCCGTCGGCGGTCGGGACACCGAGCAGCCCGCCGTCGCCGGACAGCAGGAACACGTACACCCCGAGCAGCAGCACGATCCCGCCGATGTAGCCCAGCGCCCAGCCGAAGCCCGACACCCGCCCGACCGTCGCCGGCGTCGACACCTGCGCCATCAGGGCGTAGTACGACACCGCCGCCAGTTCGGCGAAGATCGACGCCAGGGCCAGCAGCAGCAGGCCCAGCCACAGGTAGGACCAGTCGTCGCGGACGAAGAACATCCCGGCCATGCAGAGCACGACCAGCGCCGTCCACACCCCCGTCGCCCGCAGCCGCCGCCCCGTGCGGTCCGCGCTCTGCCCGACCACCGGCGCCATCAGCGCGATCAGCACCCCGGCGGCCGCCGTCGACCACGCCAGCCAGCTGTTCGCACTCACCGAGCCCGGCAGGTCCGCCCCGACGGCGTCGGTCAGGTACACCGAGAACACGAAGGTCAGCGCGATGTGCTGGAACCCCGAGGAGCCCCAGTCCCAGAGCCCCCAGGCCCACAGCCGGGATCGGCGGGGCGGGGCCGGCTCTGCGGTCGGAGCGGTCGAGGCGGTCACGGCGCGAGCGTATCGACGCCCGCGGGACCCGGCCTCCGATCATCTACGCAGGCGCCCACCCGGTCAGCTCCCGACGACGTCGAGCAGCCGGTCCGGCCGGTCGGACAGCAGCCCGTCCACCCCGAGGGTCAGCAGCCGTCGCATCTGCTCGGCCTCGTCCACCGTCCACACGTGCACCTCGTGCCCGGCCCGGTGCGCCGCCTCGACGAACCGGCGGTCCGACGCCACCGGGATCGGCCCGAACATCGGAGGGACCTGCGCGAACACCCCCGCCGACGCCGGCAGCAGCCGGCTCGGGACGCCCCACGCACGGGCCCGCAGCGCCACCACCTCGGCCTGCCCCATCGACGTGCACAGCCTCGGCCCGGCCAGCGCCCGGGCGACGCCCAGCCGGCGGACGGAGAACGAGCCCAGGCACACCCGGTCCCAGGCGTCGGCGGCGTCGAGCACCGCCAACGTCGGAGCGACGACCTCGGCCGACTTCAGCTCGATCGTCACCCGCACCCCGGGGACCGCGTCGAGTACCTCGGCCAGCCGCGGCAGCGGCTCGGTGCGCTGTGCCCCGGTGACCCGCACGGTGTCGAGCTCCGCGGCGGGGCGCGCGTCGATCCGGCCGGTGCCGTCGGTGGTGCGGTCCAGCGTCGGGTCGTGGTGCACGAACGGCACCCCGTCGGCGCTGGCGTGCACGTCCATCTCGACGTAGCGCAGACCGTGGTCGGCGGCGGCGATGAACGCGGCGACGGTGTTCTCGCAACCGGACAGCTCCCCGATGTGCCAGCCACGGTGGGCGTAGGCGCGGGGGTGCGGACCGTCGAGGTACGGGTGGTGCACGGCGGTCAGCCTGGCACCCGTCCGATCACGCCACCACGGGGGAGCCGGAAACCCTCGGTGTCGATCAGGGGGTGCATGAGGTCCCCGTGCGTGTCCAGCCGGGCCGGCAGGTCGTCGAGGGTGAACACCAGGTCCGCGGGCTCGCGGCAGCCCTCGACCTCCGCCCACGTCACCGGGGTCGCGACGGTGGGGCGCTCACGGCCGCGCAGCGAGTACGAGGCGATGGTGGTCTTGGCGGTGTTGTTCTGGCTCCAGTCGACGAAGACCTTCCCGCGCCGACGGGCCCGGGTCATCACCGCGATCACCTCGCGACGGTGCTCCTCGGCCAGCCGCTCGGCCACCTCGCGGGCGAACTCACTGGTCCGCTCCGGATCGGTGACCCGCGCCGGCAGGTAGAGCTGCATCCCCTTGCCGCCCGACGTCGACGGGTACGCCACGAGTCCGTGCTCGTCGAGCAGGTCCCGCACCCACAGCGCCACGCGGCAGCACTCCACGATCGTCGTGCCCTCACCCGGGTCCAGGTCGAACACCACCCGGTCCGGCGGGTGGCGGCCGTCGCGCGGGCCGAGGCGCCACTGCGGCACGTGCAGCTCCAGCGCGGCCAGGTTCGCCGCCCAGGCCAGCCCCTCGGCGTCGGCGAGGACCGCGAAGTCCGCGGACTCCGACCGGCCGCCGGGCGTCCCGACGCGGGCGGTGCGCAGCCAGTCCGGCGCGTGCCGGGCCACGTTCTTCTCGAAGAACGACGACCCCTCCACCCCGTCCGGCCAGCGCTTGAGCGTCGCCGGCCGGGCGTCGAGGTGCGGCACCATCGCCTCGGCGACGGCCAGGTAGTGCCCCAGCACGTCGGCCTTGGTCGTGCCGGTGGCGGGGTAGAGCACCTTGTCCGGGTTGGACAGCGACGCCCGCCCGTACCCCTCGCGCCGTGCGGTCCCGCGCTGTGCCGCCCTCCGGCTCGCACCGTCCACCCGGACCTCCCGCCAGTCGTCGCCCGCGCCCTCGGGGTACCGGGAACCGGTCCGGACCGCGACCACCCCGGGCAGGCCCTGGTCGCGCACCGCGTCGAGCAGCCGGGCGTCCGCGTTCGGGTACGACGGCGCCGCCCGCCGGTGCGGCCCGTCCAGGGGCAGCTCCTCCAGCAGCGCGCGACGCTCCTCGGCGGGCAGCTCCCGGACGTCGCGGCCGCCGGTGTGCAGGACGTCGGCGACCCACAGCTCGCCGCGGCCGGTCAGCTCGGCGTCGAGCAGGTGCCCCCCGGCGCCCAGGGCGGGCCCCAGGCCCCGCAGCGCACCCGGCGGGTCGAACGGCTCCCCGGCCCGGCCGTCGCCGTCCACGGGGCGCAGGGAGAGCCGGCCGCCGTCGACCCGCACCAGCACCCGGCGGCCACCGAAGACCGGGCGGACCGTCCAGCCGTCCCCGGTGGGCAGCCGGTCGGCGGGGCGGGGGACGGCCAGGACGACGTCGTGGGGGAGCGGCTCACCCCCGGCGTCCATGTCGTCGGGCTGGTCCCGGGTGCGGCGCAGCAGCCAGTTGTCCTTCCGCCCGCCGGAGCTGCGGTGCAGCAGCACGAAGCGGCCGCGGACGCGCCCGCCGTGCAGGACGAACGCGATCTCGCGGTCGTTCCACTTCTCGGTGTCGTAGCGGCCGTGGTCCCAGATCGCCATCCCGCCGCCGCCGTACTCGCCGTGCGGGATCTCCCCGGAGAACTCCAGGTACTCCAGCGGATGGTCCTCGGTCCGCACGGCCATCCGGACGGTCTCGGAGTCCTCCGGTAGTCCCTTGGGGACCGCCCACGACGCCAGGACGCCGTCGCGTTCGAGCCGCAGGTCCCAGTGCAGCGCCGTCGCATGGTGCTCCTGGACGACGAACCGGTCGCCGACGGTGCCCGGCGGCCCGGCGTCGTGCTCGGGCACCGGCTCGGGCGTGCGCCGCGCGTCGCGCCGGCGGCGGTACTCGTCCAGGGGCACAGCGGCAGCGTAGTGACCGGCACCGACACCGACCGGGTCACCGTTATGACAGTTCCGATGGGGCGGGGACGGCTCGACGTGCGGGGAGTGCCGGTCGAAGATACGTTCGACCCATGACCAACGACCACAGCACCGACGCCGTCGACCCCGGGACGGCCGAGAAGGACCCCGCGGACTGGACGACCGGCGACGAGCCGATGACCGGCCCGCAGCGTTCCTACCTGGAGACGCTGCTGCAGCAGGCCGGGCAGGACGCCCCGGAGAACCTCGACGCGATGACCAAGGCCGAGGCCTCGAAGCGGATCGACGAGCTGCAGGACGCGACCGGCCGCGGGAACTGAGCCCGCGCACGCCACGGCGTCACGGTCGCGCGCCGGCGACCGTCGCCGTCGGCGCGCCCCTCGTCGCCACGGCAGCGGTCACACCTGGGCCATGCCGCCGTCCACGCAGAGTTCGGCACCGGTCATGAAGGTGCTGTCGTCCGAGGCGAGGAACAGGGCCGCACCGGCGAGCTCCTCGGGCCGGCCGAGGCGGCCCAGCGGGACGTGCGTCGCCATCCGGGCGCGCAGTGCGGTGGGGTCCTCGCCGAAGTACTCGGCCTGTCCGTCGATGATGGAGGTGTCGAAGGGGCCCGGGGTCAGTACGTTGACGCGCAGACCGCGACCGCCGAACTCGGCGGCCCACACGCGCGCGTAGGACCGCACCGCCGCTTTCGCGGCGCTGTAGGTCGTCGACCCGGGAAGACCCTTGGTGCTCTGGATCGACCCGACGAGGACGATCGACCCGCCGACCGGCATGAGAGGCAGCATCGTCTGGACGGTGAACATCGTCCCGCGCGCGTTGATGTCGAAGGTGCGGTCGAAGTGGTCCTCGGTGACCTCGCCGAGGTCGGCTCGCTCGATCATGCCCGCATTGGCGACGAGGGCGTCGAGGCGTCCGGCCTCCCGGCGGATGGTCTCGGCGAGATCCGCGAGGTCGGCGGCCGATGTGGAGTCCGCGGGAACCGCCGTGACCTTGCCGGCGATCGACGCGGCCGCGTCGTCGAGTACGTCCTTCCGGCGACCCGTGATGAACACGTGGGCACCCTCGGCCGCGAATCGCGCGGCGATGGCATGACCCAGCCCCGCCCCTCCGCCGGTGACGAGGGCGACCTTGTTGTCGAGACGCATTCCCGTTCCTTCTCCGTTCGACCGAGCAGTAGACACGGACCGAACGGTGACACCGCATTGCCATAGGCACAATTGGCCTGTCACTATGTTTGCCATAGAGAGTGTCTATCGAGGTGGTACGGCGTGAACCTGCGGCAGTACGAATACGCGTTGACCGTGGCCGAGGAGGGCAGCATCACCGCCGCCGCCGAACGGCTGGGCATGGCCCAGCCGTCGCTGTCCCAGCAGATCGGCACCCTGGAGAAGCAGGTCGGGGTGCGCCTGTTCACACGCACCCCGCAGGGTATGAGTCCGACCGTGGCGGGGCGGGCGTTCCTGGCCGAGGCGGAGGTCGCCACGACGGCCTCCCGGCGGGCCTTCATCGCCGCCCGGGCTGCCGGCGGTGATCTGTCGGGCGAGCTCGTGATCGCCGTCTATCTGGGGTTCGGGGCTCGTCAACTTCCTCGCGCGCTCGGCGAGCTGCGCCGCCGGCATCCGCGCCTGCAGGTCACCATCCACGAGGAACCCGACCCGGCGGAGATGGAGCGACTCGCCCGCCAGGGCACCCTCGACATGGTCCTGGTGCACGAGATCCCGCCGGGCTGCCTGTTCGACGTGCGGGAGCTGGGAGAGGAGTCCTACGTCGCCGTGCTGCCCCCGGACCATCCGTTGCTGCGACGCGCCGAGCCGATCGCCCTCGACGACCTCGTGGGTGAGGGATGGGTGCGTTTCCGCCGTGCCAGCAAGCTCGACGAGTACCTGACCGGTCTGTTCGCCGACCACGGGCCGGCCCCGCGAACTGTCGGCCGGGCCTCACAGATCTCGACCGCGGTCAGACTCGTCGCAGAAGGTCTGGGGGTCACGGTGGTGCCGTTCTCCGCGGTACCCGACGGCTGGGAGCACCTGACGCGGCCGCTCCGGCCGGCCCTGTCGGAGCCGGTGCTCGCCGGCGTGCGACGCGCCCCGGGCGGAGCGGAGACGGCGTTGCTCGACCAGCTGATGCAGCAGGACTGGGGACGGACGGTTCACACGGCGCAGGACGCACTGATCCGTTGAGCCGATAATGCACGTTATGACAGTTCGAGCGTTGCGGGCCTGCCCACCGAGACGACCGTCCTATCCCCCGTACGGCGTCATGCCGCAAGGATCACCCGGCCCCGGTGCCTCCGAGACCTCCCGGCGTCCTAGGTTGGACGCGTGAAGGTCCTGTTGCTGGAAAACATCCACCCCGGCGCCGCCGAGGCGTTCCGACGCGACGGCTTCGAGGTCGAGACCCGACCCGGGTCGCTCGGCGGCGACGAACTGCACGACGCGCTCGCCGGTGTGCAGCTGCTCGGCATCCGCTCCAACACCACGATCACCGCCGAGGTGCTCGACGCTGCCAAGGACCTGCTGGCCGTCGGCTGCTTCTGCATCGGCACCAACCAGGTCGACCTCACCGCGGCGGCCGAGCGCGGCATCGCCGTGTTCAACGCGCCGTACTCGAACACGCGCAGCGTCGTCGAGCTGGTCATCGGTGAGATCGTGGTCCTGGCGCGGCGGCTGACCGAGAAGACCCAGCGGATGCACGAGGGCGTCTGGGACAAGTCCGCCAAGGGCGCGCACGAGTTCCGCGGCCGCACCCTGGGCATCGTCGGCTACGGCAACATCGGCACCCAGCTCTCCAACATGGCCGAGGCCATCGGGCTGCAGGTCGTGTTCTACGACACCGCCGACCGGCTCGCCCACGGCAACGCACGGCGGATGCCGAGCCTGGACGCGCTGTTGGCCGAGTCCGACGTCGTCTCCATCCACGTCGACGGCCGCCCCGGCAACGCCGGCCTCTTCGGTGCCGAGCAGTTCGCCCGGATGAAGCCCCGCTCGATGTTCATCAACGCCTCGCGCGGCATGGTCACCGACGAGCACGCCCTGCGGGAGAACATCCTGTCCGGGCACCTCGCGGGCGCCGCCGTCGACGTGTTCCCGGTCGAGCCCAAGGCCCAGGGCGACGAGTTCGACTCACCGCTGCGCGGCCTGGACAACGTCATCCTGACCCCGCACATCGGCGGGTCGACCCAGGAGGCGCAGGAGGGCATCGGCACTTTCGTCTCGCGCAAGCTGCTCGACTTCGTGCAGCTCGGCGCCACTCCCCTGTCGGTGAACCTGCCGAACGTGGGCGCCCTGAACCCGCCCGGGGTGTTCCGGACCGCCTACCTGCACACCAGCACCCCCGGTGTGCTCGCCGACATCAACCGGCTGCTGGCCGACGCCGGCGTCAACGTCGTCGGGCAGTCGCTGTCCACCGGCGGCGACCTCGGCTACGTGCTGACCGACACCGACCAGGTCCTGCCCGAGGACGTGCTCTCGGCGCTCCGCCGGGCCGCCCAGACCGTCTGGCTGCGGTCCTACCGGCTCTGAGCGCTCAGGCGCAGGCGTTCGCGCCGTACTCCTCGACGTCGGAGGGGTGCATCGGGCCGTGCACCCCGTGGAAGACGACGAACTCGACGCCGGTCGGGCGGTGGAACAGCCCGCCCGTCCGGCGCCGGTACACCAGCGGCGCGCAGCGGTACCCGAACAGCGCGCGCGCCCACCCCTCGGCCTCGCCGCGCGCCAACGGCTCCGACCCGGTGACGGCGAGCTCCCAGATCCCCACGCCGGTCGCCGGGGAGCTCCGGTCCGGTGCGGTCGAGGCCACCAGTGTCAGTTCGCCGGTCCCCCGCATCGCCGGGACGACGGTCCGCGCGCGGTGCCAGTCGGCCACCGGGTGCGGGTACGGGTAGGTCAGCAGAGCCTCGCGCAGCGCCGTCACGGGTCCCCCGTGCTGCTCGTGGATCAGCTGCGCCAGGTCCACCGACCGCTTGCGGCGCAGGTCGGCGTTGACCAGACCGGCTTCGACCGTCATCCCCGTGGCCTCATTTCCGTCCCCGCGTCCCGGGACGGACCTCCGGCGCTGAGGCGGCGCGGTGGGGCCCGACGCCCGGGTGGGAGGACCCTCGAACGGTCCGGCGTCGGCACCGTGTTCTACGGCTCGTAGAGCATTCTAGATCACGTCCGGCATCCGGGCGAGAGCGGGATCACATGATCGTCGGATCACACGAGGCGTCGGTAGTGCACGCTCAGCGGATCGACCGGGTAGTCGGCGAACGGCGGGCAGACCGTGAAGCCGAAGCGCTCGTAGAGCCGCCGCGCCGGGGCCCAGTACTCCCCCGCGCCCGTCTCCAGGTACACCGCCCGGTGCCCCCGCCCGCGTGCCGCGTCGAGCAGCCGGGTCAGCACCGCGGCGCCGACGCCGCGACCGCGGGCCCGCTCGGCCGCCCGCATGGACTTGATCTCCGCTGCCGGGTGCTCGGGCACCGAGCCGGCCGCCAGCTCGCTCAGCGCGCCGCAGCCGAGGAGGGTGCCGTCGTCGTCGCGGGCGGCCCAGACGGTCACACCGGGCCCGCGGAGTCCGTCGAGGTCCAGCGCGTGTGTGCTCTCCGGTGGCCCCTGGGCGCGCATGTCGGAGAGGTGCCCGGCCAGGAACCGCCGGATCTGCGCCCCGGACAGGTCGTCGATGTCGATCTGCACGTGCTCCATCCTGGCCCCTCCCCCCGGCGGGCACGGCTCGTGAATTGCTCAAATAGCGCGCCGACCCATTCGGCACGCTCCTATCGTCGGTACATCGCACTTTGACCGGCGGCGGGTGGCCGCGTACCGACCGGCGAGGAGAACACCGTGGGCGCAGTCGTCGCAGTACTGCTGGTCATTGTCCTGATCGGCCTCGCCGTCCTGATCGGAACGCTGCGTGAGGTGCGTCCGACCAGGCCGAGTGTGGTCCGGGCGCGGGAGTTCCGCCGTTCCGCCCGGCCGGGCGCCCACGATTAGGAGAACCTCCGTCGTTATGCTTCCGGCGACCCCCGGGTGAATCCGGGGCGGCGAACCGGGAGGAACTGCAGTGGCGAAGGTCGAGACGATCCGGCTGGTCGACGACATCACCGGCGGCGACGCCGACGAGACCGTCGATTTCGGGCTCGACGGCCGCCGGTTCGAGATCGACCTGACCGCGGACAACGCCGCGGCGCTGCGGGACGCGCTCGCCCCGTTCGTCGGGGTCGCGCGTACCGCGGGGTCCCCGCGCACCGGACGCAACGCGGGCGTGTCCGCGCCGTCGGCCGGGCGCAGCGGTGCGGACGGCTCGGACGCCGCGACCCGCGAGCACAACCGCGCGGTGCGGGCCTGGGCCCGGGAGAACGGGTGGACGCTGTCCGAGCGGGGCCGCATCCCGTCCGAGGTCGTCGAGGCCCACCGCCGCGCCCGTGCCGGCGAGGCCGCGGGCGTCACGCCGCAGGGACCGGCCACCGACGAGCCCGCCGCCGAGGCCGTGCCGGCAGCCCGGGCCGTCCCGGACCGCGAGACCGGGGACGAGGGGCCCGCGGAGCGCAGGCAGTCCTCCGCGGCGCCCGCGGTCGAGTTCAGCGGCTGACCCCGTTCCCCGGGCCGTCACCGGCCCGGGCCCGCCGTCACCGGCCCGGGCCCGCCGTCACCGGCTCGGTGACGGGATGCCCGGCGGCGGCGCCGGCAGCGGACCGGAGCTGTAGAGCCCGGAACGGTCCACATCGCGACGTTCCAGGGTCGGGGTGACCGCGTTCGGCCGGTACGGCTGGATCGCCTGCACCTTGCCCCAGTCCCGCCCCGGGTCGCCCTCGAGGTAGGTGGGCAGCTCGGTCTGCTTGCCGATCACGGTGATCCAGCCCAGTGGGCCACCGGCCTGCGGGGACGACCACCCCTCCCCGTCGGCACGCATCTGGCTGCCGTCGGCCTGCAGCCGGTAGGCGGGGACCTCGGCGACGCCGCCGGAGGTCCGGAACGGGTGCAGGCACGGGCTGGCGAGCGACACCGGGTACTCGAGGAACATCGGCTGGTCGCCCACGACCTGTGACAACGGCGCCAGCTGCGGCGCCCGCAGCGGCGCGATGGCGAGCCAGCCGTCGGCGCCGAGCGAGTTGTCCTGCACGACCATCCGGACCTCGGTGGCCGCTCGGGCGGTCTCGGGCAGGTCGAACCGCAGCTCGCGCCACGGCATCTCCTCCACCCGGCCGTCGTCGAGGGTGGTCTGCTCGACGACGCGGACCCGCCCGTCCGACAACCGTGTCGCGTACTGGACGGTGAGCCGGTTCCCGTTGCCCAGGCGCCCGGCTGCCGTGACGACCAGCGGCGTGGTGCCGGCGCGCTGCTCGGCGGTCAGCATCACCCACGGGGTTCGCAGGGTGCCGGTGTTGCGGTCGCTGCGGGGCACGTAGCTGCCGAACGCGGGTGCCGCGTCGCTGCCGAGCCCACCGGACAGGACGTACTCGAACCCGGAGGCGCCGGTGCCGCCGCCGGTCGGCGGGATCCCGTCGCGGACGAAGCCGCTGCCCCCGCTGTTGGGGTCGAGCAGCTGCGCGTCGGGGCTGTTGGCGGGGACCACCCCCGGGGCCAGCGGTGCCGGGGTCGAGGTCGGCTCCCCCGGCGGGGGCGGCGGCGCGACGGTCGGGAGCAGCCCGGAGCGGGCCGGCGCGGCCATTCCGGTCGGCTCCGGGGCGGGGGGCAGCACGCCGTCGACGGGCCTGCGCTCGGCGAACACCTGGCTGGCGAGCCCGCAGGACCCGCCGAACGGGTGCGACAGCGCGTCGGCACCCATCGTCCACGTGCCGGAGCGGTCCTGGACGGCCGAGACCATCGACCACACGTTGAACGTGACGAGCAGCCCGCACAGCACCGCCAGTGGCGCCGAGGTCAGCCGCAGCCGCCGGGTCGCCCGCAGCGCCGATGACGCGTCGCGGCGCCAGTCCCGGGCCCGGACCCAGCGCCCGAGCAGCGGGATCCGGCCCAGCGCGCGCTCGACACCCGCCAACTGGTCGGGGTGCCGCTCCTCGCGGATCCCGCGCAGGTGCTCGACCCCGGCCCCCGCGGCGAGCAGCAGCGCGACGAGCAGCAGGATCGTGGAGAGCTCGTAGCCGGCGACGGTGACCTGCTCGCCGGCCCAGGGCACGCCCCAGTTGTTCGTGTACCACCACAGGTTCGGCCCGGCCGCGGACAGCGCCGCCACCAGGAACACCGCGGACAGGAACGCGAGCCGGTTGCGCAGCGAGCGCAGGACGTCCGAGCCGGTGGCGATCGCGGCGAGCGCCACCATGCCCGAGCCCAGACCGACCAGGTCCCCGAAGTGGTGGGTCCACTTGGTCGGGGTGAGCGCGAAGATCAGCAGCGCGATCACGGTGCTGCCGATGAGGCGCTGGGCGGGCCCGAGCGCGGCACCGGGGATCCGGTTGCGCCGGATCAGCACGACGACGCACGCCAGCAGGCAGAGGATGACCAGCAGGATCGGGAACCGACGGGCGATGGATCCGTCCGCGAGCCCCTCGAACAGGGGCGCGTAGCGCTGGGCGATCTCGGTGTACCAGGGCCAGTCCGGGCCGATGTCGGACCGCAGTCGGGTGGAGTCGACCACCGCTGCCCAGCTCTGGTCCGCCCAGGCGATCATCAGGATCGCGGTGCCGGAGGCCAGCAGCGGGGCGAGAACGGGGACGGCGCCGACCGCCCGCACCCGGGCCGACAGCAGGTGCCACAGCGGACGCACGCCGGCGATGAACGGCGCGATCGCGATCAGCCCGGCCGGGTTCGCCCCGACCGCCATCGACGCCGCGAACAGCCCCAGGGCGACCGGCAGCAGCCGCTGCAGGGCCAGCGCCCGCTCCACGCACACCAGGGCGAGCAGCGAGCACACGACGACGACCGGCTCGGGCCGCAGCCCGGAGTTGTAGGCCATCCAGAACGCCAGGAACACCATCCCGGCGGCCCAGGTCGCCGCCCGCGAGCGGCGGGCCTGACGGCCCAGGCGCGGCAGCAGGCCCCGGGAGACCAGCCACCAGGCCATGATCCCCATCAGCACCGAGGGAAGCCGCAGCCACAGCAGCGAGTCCGAGACCCGCACCCACAGCGCGTAGAGATCGTAGAACCAGCCGAACGGCGCCTCCGCGGCGTCGTACCAGCGGTAGTAGTTGCCGACGTAGCCCGAGGTCGGGACGTCGCGGACGATGCCGAGGGTGAACCCGTCGTCGGAGGTCTGGCCCCCGATCGCCGCCCACCCGACCAGCACCACCGTGACGATCAGGTCGATCGGCCGGGGCCTCGCACGGGACCACCAGCGGCGCAGCCGCGGCGGCCACCGCCCGGCGAGACCGCCGATGGCGTCGCGGCCCGCCCGGTGCGGGCTGCGGCCCAGGTGCCGGTCGACGCCGGCCAGCGCGAGCAGCGAGCCCAGCAGCGCCACCGCGGCGACGACGGTGGCCGCGGTCTTCCACACCGACGGGCTGGTGTCGAAGCGGGTGTCCGGGGTGATCCGGACCGCGGTGCCGGCCGTCGGGTCGAGCGCGGTGTCCAGGTCGGAGTAGATCCCCACGACCTGCGGCCGCAGGTCCCCCTCGAAGGTCTGCGCCCCGGAGCCCAGGTCGATCGTGGTGGACGTGCCGTCGGAGGTGATCCGGACCTCCGACGGGCCGGCCCGCAGCGGCGCCGTCGCGAGCTGCTGGCCGCGGTCGACCAGCGCCAGCTGGCCGTCGGCGACGGTCAGGACCATCCCGGAGCGGGCGCCCTCCGGCGACTCCGGCGGGACGGTCGACAGCACCGTGGCGGAGCCGTCGGCGCGGTCGTCGAGGCTGCGGATCGCGTCGGCGGGGACGACCACCGACATCGTCTCCGGGCGCAGCGCGACCAGCGGCGCGTTGACGTCGGCGGTGCCGTCCGCCACCGACGGCCAGACGATCGTGGTCGTGTGCTGCACCACGGGCAGGAAGGGCACCGCGACGGCGAGCACGAACGCCAGGAGACCGAGCCGGCCCGCCCAGTGCAGGCGTCGACGGTCGCGGAGCGTGTCGACCGGAGCCGGCGCGGCGACCGTCGCTTCGGAGGTGAGCACCGAACGACGGTAGCGGCCTCGCTCCGCGTGATCCGGGGAGCCCCCGGGGGTGATCAGCCCACCGGGACGCGGTGCCGGTCGCGGAACCGCCTGCCCTGCAGCCACCACCCCAGCACACGGGTGATCCAGGGCAGCATCACGTACACCATGACCGGGGTCAGGACGATCGTCGTGACCGCCAGCCGCGGCACGACGGGCCAGTCCGCGAGCAGCGCGCCGAGGGTCACCGTGGCCAGGAGGTTCATCGGGAAGAAGACGAGCCAGATCGTCGTCGCCTGCTTCCAGCGCGGCGGTGTGACCTGGGGCGGGCCGGCCGTCTCCACCGCGGTGGGCTGGTCGAACCAGCCCTCGATCCCGGTGCGGCGCTCGGCCCGGGTCATCTCCGCCAGGCCCTGGGCGGACCCGAGCCACCAGCGGCGCTCGGGGCTCGCCTCCCAGCGCCCGAGCGACTCCGGGGAGTCGAAGCGGGCCAGCATGTGCCACTCGTCGGAGCCGTCGCGGCTGCGGACCCAGCCGCCGCCGAGGAAGCCGGGGAACCCCTCGGCCATGAGCAGGCCGGAGCGGATCCAGGCGGTCATCTCCGCGGCGTGACCGGGGTCGGCGCGACGGGTGAACGAGACCGTGACGGGGTCGCCGCCGGTCGGAACGGGAGCGGACGCGGCGGCGGGGGTGGTGCCGTCGGCCCGGTCGCGGGTGTCGAGGGACATGCCCGTCATGGTGACCGCTGACCCGGCGGACTCCCAGCCCGGCCGCACGACATCACTCCGGGACACTCTCCGGAGCCCGCTCCCCCGCCGTCCCGCGGCGAGAGGTCCCGCCGTGCCCGTACCCGTCCTGCGCCGGGCCACGGCCCGTGACGTGCCGGCCGTCGTCGCGCTGCGGGCACGGATCGAGGCCGGCCGGCGCGGCGACGGGCTCGGGGCGACCATGGTCCGGTACGCCGTCGACGAGGCCCGTCGACGTGGCGCGGCGCTCGTCCAGCTCACCTCCGACCGGTCCCGTACCGACGCCCACCGGTTCTACGAGCGCCTCGGGTTCCTCCGGACCCACGACGGCTTCAGCCTCCCCCTGATCTGACGGCCGCTCCCCCGGGGCGGCCTCCGCCTTGTCGTGGCGGTTTGTGTGTCGTCGTTTCGTCGACATGAAGACAGCGTCAATGAAACATTGACCATAGAAGGAACAGGCCACCCCGTTGTCCGGCCCCGGGACCAGCAGCACCACCGGTGCCTCGAAGCCACGGGCATGCACCTCGCCTCGCCCTGCCCGCCTCCGGTACATCGGTCCGCGCCGCGCCCGCCGCGTCCGGGAGGTTCAGCGGGCACAGGACCGGTCTGGTCGTGCGTGTCCGCCGGATGCCGGGGCCCCCACCGCGGCGGTCCGCACAGGGCCGTACAGGGCGCTCCCAGCGCCTCCTGGGCCGACCGCCGGCGACGACTGGCACTCCGGCGTCGCCGGCGGTCGGCATTGCGGCCGTCGTGGCCCACTCCCCCGCGACACGCCGGTGTCGCGCAACGGTTGACCGCGCGTACGCGTCAATGAACCATTGACATCATGAGGTACGAGGAAGCGCAGCGCTGGCTGGAACGGGCCGACCCCTCGATCGCGAAGAAGCGGGAGTCCATCACCGAACAACTGGACGGGATGAAGGGACGGGCGGCCGACGGCGTCCTCACCCACGACGGGGCGGCCGCCTGGTACGCCCTGGTGCAGGAGATGCGCCGGCTGGCCGACTACTACGAGCGCGACCTGATCCGCACCCTGCGGGCCGGCGGGATGACCTGGAAGGAGGTCGCCGACGCCGTCCAGGCCCAGCTGTCGAGCCGACAGGCGGCCCAGGCCAAGTGGAAACGCCTGGTCGACCCGACCCGGCGGACCACCAACGGGAACATGCGCCGCGGCGGACGTCCCCGCCAGGACCAGGTTCCCCGGCACGACGGGACCACGGAGCCGGACGGGAGCACCGGGCAGGATCGGACGGAGTAGCCACCCTTCCCCCGGACGGCCCTGTCCGGTGACGGTGCGCAACCTGCGGTGACCGTCGTCGTTGATCCTCGTGACGACGGCATCCGAGGAGGCGGCTGGTGGCTGGACAGGGCAACGACCGGCGCAGGTGGGCGGCGGTCGTCTCGATCGCGGTCGCGGTGTGCACGGTCGGCCTCGCGCTGGTCCCGCCCGCCCAGGCGGCGGCACCGGAGCCCGAGCAGGTCGCGTCGGTGCAGGACCTGCTGGACCCCTCCCCGCCCGGGTCGAACGACTGGGGCTGCCGGCCGTCGGAGGCGCACCCGGAGCCGGTCGTCCTCGTCCACGGCCTCTCGGCCAACCAGGGGAACAACTGGGCCTACATGGCCCCGCAGCTGGCCCAGCGCGGTTACTGCGTGTTCTCCCTGACCTACGGCCGCAACCCCCTGGCCCCGCCGCCGCTGACCCAGGTCGGCGGGCTCGCCCCGATGGAGGACAGCGCCGCCGATCTCGCGGCGTTCGTCGACCGGGTCCGCGGGGCCACCGGTGCCGCGAAGGTCGACATCGTCGGCCACTCCGAGGGTTCGCTGATGCCGAACCACTACGTCCGGTTCCTCGGGGGCGCCGACGAGGTCCGGCGCTACGTCGGCCTGACACCGCTCTGGGACGGCACGAGCACCGCCGGGCTGGCGTTCCTCAACCGCACCGGCGAGCAGCTCGGCCTCGGCCCGGCCGTCGGCACCGTCCTCGACCCGCTGTGCGCGTCCTGCCGTCAGTTCCTGCACGGCTCGGACTTCCTGCAGCGCATGAACTCCGACGGCGGACCCCGCGCCGACGGCGTCGACTACACGATGATCCTCACCCGCTACGACGAGCTGGTCGTCCCCTACACCTCGGGCCTGCTCGACGGCGCGCACAACATCGTCCTGCAGGACGGCTGCCCCACCGACCTCGCCGAGCACGTCGCCGTCGCGTTCGACCCGGTCACGCTGCAGCACGTGCTCAACGCGCTCGACCCCGCCCACGCGAACCCGGTGCGCTGCCTGCCGGTGGGCCCGGACGCACCCGCCGCGTCCTGACCGTGCCACGCTGTCGCCCGTGACGGCGGTGACGACGGCGGAGGACCTGCTCGCGGCGGCCCGGGACGGCGTGGAGGTCGGCTCGGCCGTCCTCGACGAGACCGACCTGCGGGAGACCGACCTCGCCGGACTGGTCCTGCGGGGCGGTTCGCTCGCCGGGGCGGATCTGCGCGGCGTGCGGCTGGACCGGGCGCGGATCACCGGGACGTCGCTGGCCGGGGCCGATCTGCGCGAGGCGGACCTGACCGACGCCGTGCTCGGCGGGGTCGACCTGTCCGGGGCCCGGCTGGCCGGGGCGACCCTCGGCGACACCCGGTTCACCGGCTGCCGGATGATCGGCACCGTCCTGCGCGGACTGCGTGGGCTGACGGCGTCGTTCGTCCTGGACGACTGCTCGCTGCAGCTGGCGGACCTGCGCGACGTGGCGATGCGGGGACTGCGGATCGCCGACTGCGACCTGTCCGAGGCCGACCTGTCCGGCGCCGACCTGCGCGACGTCCGGTTCGAGCGGTGCCGGCTGCGTGGCACGGTGCTGCGGTCCACCCGGCTCGACGGCGCCGACCTGCGGGGCTGCGACCTCGGCGAGGTCACCCCGGACACCCCGCGCGAGCTGCGCGGGGCGATCGTCTCCCCCACCCAGGCGGGCGCGATCTGCGCGGCGCTGGGACTGACGGTGCTCGAGCCGTAGGCCGGGTCAGCCGACGGGGCGGTCGAGGCCGCCGCGGCGCATCGCGTCCTCGACCTGGCCGGCGATCCACGGGTCCTCGTCGCACTGCGGTCCGGCCGCGGTGAGCGGGCCGAGCCGGACGACGTCCGCGGCGCGGCAGAGCGGCGAGGTGCCGGTGAACTCGTCGTCGCCGGTCGGCTCGTCGGGCACGACGGGACGCGAGACGTCCGCGACCCGGTCCTGCCGGGCCGCCTCGTCGCGGTGGTAGGCGGCGAGCTCGGCGTCCCCGGCGGCGCGGGCCGCGTCGGCCCGGGCCCGTGCCTGGTCGCGCAGCTCGGCGGCCACGGTGCTGACCCGGCCCGCGGTCCGTGCGTCGCCCGCCCGGGTGGCGGCGTCGCGGGCCCCGCCGACGGCGTCCAGCACGATCTCGCCGCCTCCGGGGACAGCGACGGCGTCGGTCGCATCGGCCGCTGTGCCGTCGACCGCTGTGCCATCGGCGGCTGCGGCGGTGGGGGTGATGTCCCGGGCCGGGTCCGTGTCGTCGGCGCCACCGACGAGGGCGACCGCCAGACCGGCACCGCCGACCAGCGGGACGGTGCCGAGCAGGGCCAGGCGGCCCGGCGTGGTGCGTGGACGTCGGTGCCGTGCGCTCATCGTGATCGCCTCCTGCACTGTCGGTAGCCGGAGCCGGAGGGGCTCAAACCTGCCGAGCCCGGCCGGGCCTCAGCAGGGGACGATCGCGAACCGGACGACACGACAGACGACGCCCTCGGTGCGCGGGGCGTCGTCGGTCGGGGCGGGGGTCGCGGTCCGGGCGTCGTCGGGCTCGGTGCCGGTCGGCGGGGCCGGGGTGGTGGTCGGGGCGGGCGGGGTCGTGGGTGCCCCGGTCGGGGGGACGGCGGCGCGACGGCGCGCGTCGGCGCGCTCCCGGGCCCGTTGCGCGGCACGGTCCTGCTCCGCGCGCTGCTCCGCGGCCAGGCGCTCCTGTGCGGCGGCCTCGGCGGCCTCGGCGGCCCGGCGCTCCTCGGCGATCCGGCGGTCCTCGGCGATCCGGGCCGTGGCCGCCCGCACCGCCCCGTCGGCGACGGCGGCCGCGCGCGTCTCGCGGGCCGCGACCGGTGCCGTGGTGGGCGCGATCCCGGTGCCGGAGCCGTACCAGCGCGACGGCATCGGGATCGACGAGGCGTCATCGACGGACGGGCCGGACGCGAAGGTCGGTACCGGGACGTGGTCGTCGACCCGCTGGTCCGCCGGAGCGACCCCGCCGAGCACCCCGGTCCCGAGGAGACCGGCGACGGTGACGGACGCGACCAGCACCACCGGGACGACCCCGGCCAGGGTGACGCGGAGACGCCGGCGGCCCCGCGGCGGCCGGGCCCGGCCCTCGACCGGTCGTGGCGCCTCCCTTGGGCCGACGGGTGCCGTCGCGGTCGCGCCCCGGTAGCGGGCAGCGGAGCTCGGCCACGCCTCGGGCCCGACGGGGTCCGGGCCGGCCGGGCCGGGCCCGCCCGGCATCCGGTGCCGGCCGGTCACGTGGTGGAGCCGCTCGCCGTGCGCATGGGGTGATCGTCACCGGCGGACGGCGGTACGGCCATGCACCGAACGGGTGCGTCGCCGTCGTGGGCCGTCCCGGTGGAGTGAACTGCGCACCGCCCGGACGGGCGGCCGGGCTCAGCCCCCGAGCAGCGACAGCGCGGGTCCGGGCACCCGGACGTCGACGGGCGGGGTCTCGGCGATCCGCAGGCGCAGCCGGAGCAGCGCCCCGTCCGCGGCGCCGGTGTCCGGGTCGGCCGGTGTGACGGTGCCCGGGGAGACACCGGAGGAACCGCTGCCGGCCGGGTCGTCGTCCGGCGGCGCGGCGGACCGTGGGGCGGCCTGGGGCGGGACGGCCGAGCGCAGAGCGGGCACCACCGGCCGCGGGACCGTCGGCCGGGACGGGGCGGACCACCCGGTGTCGTCGCCGGGAGCGGCGTCGTCACCGGGAGCGGGGTCGTCGTCGGGTGCGGTGTCGTCGGCCGGGGGCGTGTCGTCGGCCGGGGCGGTGTCGTCCGGAGCGGTGACCTGGCCGGGTGCCGGCGCAGTGCCCGTGCCGGGCGCGACGGCGAGGGGTCCGGGCGCGGTGCGGTCATCGGCCGTGCCGCCACCCGGGCGCGCCGCAGCGGGGCCGTCCGCGCCGCCGGTCGTCGACGGCGGTGCGGCGGAGCGCGACGCACCACCCCCGCCGGACCGGACCGGGCCGGACGCGCCGGTGGCCGCACCCGGCGCCCCCGGCTCCCGGGGCGAGCCCGCCGTGGGGTTCCGGGGCGCCGCGGCCGCGGCCTCGGCGGCCGCCCGCACCGGTGCCTGCGCGAGCGGTGCCGGGTCGGCCATCCGCGCCGGGGAGCCACCGCCGGGCACCGCGGGACCGGCGGCGAGCGGCGCGGCCGGGCCGGGGCCGGTCTGCTCCCCCTGCTCTCCCTGCGCCGCGACGGGCTGCTCCCCCGGCGTCACGGTGACGACGACCGCCGCGGCGAGTGCGATCGCCCCGACCACGGGGACCGTCACGGCCAGGACACGCCTGACCAGTCCGGCCCCCGCCGCCCTCCGGTGCCTGCCGCTCATCGCTCGGCCCTCCCCCACGTCCGGTACCGCCCCGCGCCACCGAGCGTCGAGTCTGGACCAGACGGCGCTGCGGGGCCAGCCCGAACGGGTGAGCGGGAGCGGTGTCACCGCTCCAGTGCGCTGTGCATCCGCGCGAGCCGGTCCTTCCGCTCGGCCCGCAGCGACAGCGCCGTCTCCAGGTCGACCGCCACGAACCGGGTGCGGGTGCGCGGCGCCGACTGGGCGACGACGTCGAGGTCCCCGGAGATCACCGTCGCCACCATCATGTAGCCGCCGCCGGACACCGCGTCCCGGTGCAGCACGATCGGCTCCACACCGCCCGGGACCTGGATGGAGCCGATCGGGTAGGGCGAGTCGACGATGTTCGACGGGTCCTGGCCCGCCCCGAACGGCGGCTCACGGTCGACGGTCTCCAGCTCCCCGCCGGTGTAGCGGAACCCGATCCGGTCCGCGACCGGGGTCAGCGTCCACGTGGTGTCGAGGAAGGTGGCGCGGCCCCGGTCGGTGAGCCGGTGGTCGTAGAGCCCCATCACGACCCGGACCTCGACGTCCTTCGCGAGCGACGGCCGCAGGTCCTCGGGTACGACGAGCCCGGCCCGGCCGGTGCCGGACCCGACGGGCAGGACGTCGCCCTCGGCCAGCGGCCGGCCGTCGAGCCCGCCCAGGGCGCCGAGCGCGTACGTGGCGCGGCTGCCGAGCTTCTCCGGCACGTCGATCCCGCCGGACACCGCGAGGTAGGCCCGTGCGCCGGCCTTGAGGTAGTCGAAGGCCAGCACGTCGCCCTCGGCGACGTCGAAGGACTCCCAGACGGGCACCGCCGACCCGTTGACCTTCGGGGCGATCGTCGCCCCGGCGACGGCGAGGGTCGCCGGGCCGGTGAACACCAGCTCCGGGCCCATGTAGACGATCTCCAGTGCGGCGGCGCCGTCCGGGTTCCCGACCAGCGCGTTCGCGCAGGTCAGCGAGTACTGGTCCAGCGCGCCCGACGGCGGGATGCCCAGGTGGTAGTAGCCGGAGCGGCCTCCGTCCTGCACGGTGGTGGACAGACCGGGCTTGCGGACCTCGATGCGTGTCACGCGAGCACCTCCAGCAGGCGCTTGTTGTAGCCGTCGGGGTCGTCGAGGAACGGTTGCAGGTCGAACGCCACCGGACGGGCGGTGATCCGGTACTCCCCCGCCTCGGCGGCGGCGTGGAGCTGGTCGTACTCGTCGCGGTCGATGCCGCGGAACTTGACCATGTCCCCGGGCCGCATGAACACCATGTGCTCGGTGAAGTCGGGCTTGCTCTGGGTCGGGTCGTAGATCGGCGCCGGGGTGATGCCGAACATCTGGTAGCCCCCGGCGCCGCGCACCGAGTAGATGCAGGAGAAGCAGCCGCCGTAGCCGACGGTCTGCTTGGGGGTGTCGGTGCGCGGACGCAGGTACTTCGGCACCACGATCTGCCGGTCCCGGGGCACCATCTGGTACTTGAACGGCAGCCCGGCGACGAAGCCGACCATCGAGGTGAACCAGGGCGAGCCGGAGTGCGCGGCGATGAACTCGTCCACCCCGGCGTAGCCGTTGATGCGGGCCGCGTACTCGATGTCCGTGGCCTCGGGGTCCTGGTGGCGGTCGCGGAACCGCATCAGGGTCTCGGTGGTCCACGGGTCCTGGTAGAGCACCGGGATCTCGACGACCCGGCAGTCCAGGGTGACCCCGAGCGCGTCGCCGACCCGGGTCTCCAGCTCCGTCAGCTGCGCCATCAGGGCGTGCGGGTCGAGCACGTCGGGGTCGTAGCGCACCTGGTAGGAGGCGTTCGCCGGGCAGATCTCCAGGATGCCGTCCGGACGTTCGGAGCGGAGCAGGTTGGTGATCGCGACGGCCTTGAAGTTGGCCTGCAGACTCATGTCCTCGGCCAGCTCGACGAACACGAACTCGTCGCCGCCCCAGCTGTAGCGGGCGCTCATGAGGTCCCCTTCCCTTCGGCCAGCCAGTGTTCGAGGGTCCCGGTGTGGAAGTCGGCGTCGGCGACCCACGGCTCCCCGGCCAGGGTGCGGAGCAGCCCGGCGGTGGTCGGGATCCCGGCGACGGAGAACTCGTCGAGCGCACGCCGGGACCGGGCCAGCGCCTCGGTCCGGTCGGCACCCCACACCACGACCTTCGCCAGCAGCGAGTCGTAGTACGGCGGGACCGTCCCGTCGGGCTCCAGCCAGGTGTCGCAGCGCACCCACGGCCCCGCCGGCAGCGTGACCCGCCCGACGCCACCGGGCTGGGGCAGGAAGTCCCGTTCCGGGTCCTCCGCGCAGACCCGGAACTCGATCGCGTGCCCGCGCCGGGAGATGCCGTCCTGGGTGAACCGCAGCGGCTCCCCCGCGGCGACGCGCAGCTGCTCGGCGACGAGGTCGATGCCGGTGACGAGCTCGGTGGTGGGGTGCTCGACCTGGATGCGGGTGTTCATCTCGATGAAGAAGAACTCGCCCGTCTCGTCGTCGACGAGGAACTCCACGGTGCCGGCCGAGGTGTAGCCGACCTCGCGGCACAGCGCGACCGCCGCGGCCGTCATCGCCTCGCGGGTCGCCCCGGTGATCCCCGGCGACACCGCCTCCTCGACGACCTTCTGCCTGCGGCGCTGCAGCGAGCACTCCCGCTCGAACAGGTGGACGGCGTCGCGGCCGTCGCCGAGGACCTGTACCTCGACGTGCCGGGCGCGCTCGACGAACCGCTCCAGGTACATGGTGCCGTCGCCGAACGCCTTCTCCGCCTCGGTCGAGGCCTGCCCGAACGCGGTGCGCAGCGCCTCGGCGTCGGCGACGACCCGGATGCCCCGGCCCCCGCCGCCCGCGGCGGCCTTGAGCATCACCGGGTAGCCGACCTCCTGGGCGGCGGCGACCGCGGCGTCGGCGTCGGCGACACCACCGGGGGTACCGGGCACGGTCGGGACCCCCGCGGCGCGGGCGACCTCCCGGGCGGCGACCTTGTCGCCCATCCGCTCGATCGTCGCCGCGTCCGGGCCGACGAAGGTCAGGCCGGCACCGGCGACGGCGGCGGCGAACGACGCCCGCTCGGACAGGAACCCGTAGCCGGGGTGCACCGCGTCCGCGCCGGTCTCCTCCGCCGCGGCCAGGATCGCGTCGGCGACCAGGTAGGACTTCGACGCGGGCGAGGGCCCGATCGCCACGGCGGTGTCGGCCAGGCGCACGTGCAGGGCGTCGGCGTCGGCCTTCGAATGCACCGCGACGGTGCCGATGCCCAGGTCCCGCGCGGCCCGGATGATCCGGACGGCGATCTCGCCGCGGTTCGCGACGAGCAGCCTCATGCCGTCTCCACCACCGCCACGGGCTGGCCGGCGTCCACCTCGTCCTCGTCGCCGACCAGGAACTCGACGACGGTACCGGTGGCGCCCGCCGGGATCTGGTGGAAGGACTTCATGACCTCGACCAGGCCGATCGCCTGGTCGTCGGTGACGGCGGCGCCGTCCTCGGCGAACGGCGGGCTGCCGGGGTCGGGACGGCGGTAGAACACGCCGGGGATCGGGGAGACGACCTCGTGTCGGGGCACTGCGGGTACTCCTTCTCAGCTGCTCAGGTGGGGCTTCAGCGCGTCGTGCACGGCACGGGCGAGCTCGACGGCGTTCGGGGTGTCGGAGTGCACGCAGACCGAGTCGGCGCGCACGGTGAGCTCCTTGCCGTTCTCCGAGGTCGCCTTCCCCTCGGTGACCGCGCGCAGGGCGCGTTCCGCGGACCGCACCGGATCGAACGCCTCGTGCTCACGCGTGATGATCAGCGACCCGTCGTCGCGGTAGTCCAGGTCGGCGTAGTACTCGGCGACGAACCCCGCGGGCCGGTCACCCCACACCTGCTCGTGGACGGTGCCGACCATGCCGACCAGCGGGGCGCCGAAGACGTCGGCGGCGTCGGCGATCGCGGCGGCCACCTCCGGGTCCCGGGCCGACATGCCGTAGAGCGAGCCGTGCACCTTGACGTGGTTGAGCTCCATGTCGCGGGCGCGCAGGAACCCGGCCAGCGCCCCGATCTGGTAGACGACGCCCGCGGTCAGCTCCTCGCGGTCGAGCCTCATCTCGCGGCGCCCGAAGCCCTCCCGGTCGGGCAGCGACGGGTGCGCCCCGACCTTCACCCCGTGCCGTTGGGCCAGCGCCACGGTGCGGGCCATGACCCGCGGGTCGGAGGCGTGGAAGCCGCACGCCACGTTCGCGACGGTCACCCAGGGCATCAGGCCCTCGTCGTCGCCGCAGTGGTAGATCGAGTACGACTCGCCCATGTCACAGTTGATGTCCACCATGTCCGGTCTCCCTCCCGGTGGGTTCAGGCAGTCTGGCCGGACGCGGCGTTGATCGCCCGCCAGACCGCCTGTGGCGTCGCGGGCATGTCCACATGGGTCACACCGAGGTGGGCGACGGCGTCGATCACCGCGTTCACCACGGCGGGCGAGGAGCCGATCGCGCCGGACTCGCCGATCCCCTTGACCCCCATCGGGTTCGTCGGCGACGGCGTGACCAGCTGCTCGAGCTCGAAGTGCGGCAGGTCGGTCGCGGCGGGCACGGCGTAGGACGCCAGGTTGCCCGCCGTCGGGTTGCCGGCCTCGTCGAAGGTGGCGTGCTCGTAGAGGGCCTGCCCGATGCCCTGGGCGATGCCGCCGTGCAGCTGCCCCTCGACGATCGTCGGGTTCACCACGACCCCGCAGTCGTCGACGGCGACGTAGCGGCGGATCCGGGTGAACCCGGTCTCGGTGTCGACCTCGGTGACGCACACGTGCGTGCCGAACGGCCAGGTGAAGTTCGGCGGGTCGAACGCCGAGTCCGCGGTCAGGTTGGGCTCCATGCCCTCGGGCAGGTCGTTCGCCAGCGACGCCGCGCCCGCCACCTCCTGGATGGTCACCGACGGCCCGGCCGTCCCCGCCACCGAGAACCGGCCGCCGGTGAACTCCAGGTCCTTCTCGTCGGCCTCCAGCAGGTGTGCGGCGATCTGCATCGCCTTGTCCAGCACCTTGCCCGCGGCCAGGTGCACCGCGGTGCCGCCGACGGCGAGGCTGCGCGAGCCGTAGGTGTCGCGCCCGAACGGCGCGACGAGGGTGTCGCCGTGCAGGACCTCGACGTCGTCGGGATGCACACCGAGGCGGTCGGCGACGATCTGCGACCAGGCGGTCTCGTGGCCCTGCCCGTGTGGGGAGGTGCCGGTGACGACCTCGACCTTGCCGCTGGTCGTCATGCGCACGGTGGCCTGCTCCCAGCCGCCGGACTGCAGCCGGACCCCCGCCGCGACCTTCGACGGCGACAGCCCGCCGGACTCGGTGAAGTTGCCGAACCCGATCCCGATCTGCACCGGGTCCGAGGAGGAACGGCGGCGGGCCTGCTCGGCGCGCAGCTCGTCGTAGCCGACCAGCTCCATCGCCCGGCGCATGCAGGTCTCGTAGTCCCCGGAGTCGTACTGCACCCCGGACGGGACGGTGCGCGGCTCGAGGAACTTGGGGTGCAGGTTGCGCAGCCGTACCTCGGCGGCGTCCAAGCCGAGCTCGCGGGCCAGGTCGTCCATGATCCGCTCGTGGCCGTAGGCGGCCTCGGAGCGACCGGCGCCGCGGTAGGCGTCGGTCGGGGTGAGGTTGGTGAACACGCCCTTCGCGGTGAACGAGTAGTGCCCGAAGTCGTAGAGCCCGCAGAAGGTGAACGCGCCGAACACGGCGATGCCCGGGGTGAGCAGCTGCAGGTAGGCGCCCATGTCGGCGAGCAGCTCCACCTTCATCCCGACGATCTTCCCGTCGCGGGTGGCGGCGACGGAGACGTCCTGGATCTGGCCGCGGCCGTGCGTGGTGGCCTGGTGGTGCTCCGAGCGGGTCTCGGTCCACTTCACCGGGGCCCTCAGCCGGCGGGCCAGGACGAGGGCGAGGAACTCCTCGGCGTAGACGTTCAGCTTCGCGCCGAACCCGCCGCCGACGTCCGGGGCGACGACCCGGATACGGGTGTCCGGGATGCCGGTGACCGCGGCGAGGATGTCGCGCACGAAGTGCGGTACCTGGGTGGCGGTGTAGACGGTGAACCCGGCGCCGACCGGGTCCGGCACGCACACCACCGCGCGCGGCTCCATCGGCGAGGGGACGACCCGCTGCTGCAGGTAGCGCCCGGACACGACGACCTCGGCCTCGGCGAAGGCGGTGTCCACGTCGCCGGTGGCCAGCGGCCAGGTGTAGCAGTGGTTGGTGCCCATCTCCTCGTGCACGACCGGGGCGCCGTCGGCGAGGGCGTCGGCCATGTCGACCACGGCGGGCAGCTCGGCGTACTCGACGTCGACGAGGTCGGCGCCGTCGCGGGCGGCCGCGGCGCTGGTGGCGAGGACGACCGCGACGCCGTCGCCGACGTGGTTGACCTCGTCGCGGGCGAGCGGGCGGTGGTCGGGGATGCGGATGTCCTCGGTGACCGGCCAGCCGCACGGGATGCCGGCGAGGAACTCGTCGTCGACGTCGGCGGCGGTGAGCACCGCGCGGACCCCCGGGACGGCGGCCGCGGCGGCGGTGTCGACCGCGACGATCCGGGCGTGCGGCAGCGGGCTGCGCACGACGACCATGTGCAGGGTGCCGGGCGGGGCGATGTCGTCGGTCCAGGTGGCCCGGCCGGTGAGCAGCGCCTGGTCCTCCTTGCGCTGCATGCGGGTTCCCACCCACGGTGCCGCAGCGGTACCGGTCTCCTGCGTGGCGGTCACAACGCTCCTTCTGACGACGACTGCGGTCCGTGCCGGACAGCGTGATCCGGAACACGCCGGCGCGGTAGTGTCCGCACTGTCCAGTTCGATGTCCGGTACACGCCGATCCGGCAGGGGGCCAGATGGCGCTGACGCTGCGCACGCTGTGTGCGAGCCGCAGTCTCGGACTGCGGCTCGCGTGTCCGTCCGCGGATCAGGATCGACCGCTCACGTGGGTGCATTCGAGCGAACTGTCCGATCCGACGCCCTATCTCGACGGCGACGAGCTGCTGCTGACCACCGGGCTCGGACCGGCGCCCGACCCGGCCGGCTACGTGGACCGGCTCGTCGCGCACGGCCTCGCCGGGCTCGGGTTCGGCTGCGGTCTGGGACACGACGACCTGCTCCCCGCGCTGCGCGAGGCGTGCGCGCGGGCCGGGCTGGCGCTGCTGGAGATCCCCGAGCGCACCCCGTTCCTGGCGCTGACCAAGGCCGTCGCCGAGGCCCGCGCCGCCGACCGCTACGCCGAGGTCGTCCGCACCGACGAGGCGCAGCGGGCGCTCACCGCCGCCGCCCTGGGCGAGGACGACCCCGACACCGGCACTGCCCGGGTGCTGGACCGGCTCACCGACCGCCTCGGCGCCTGGGCGCTGATCTCCGGGGCCGACGGCCGGGTCCGCCGGTCCGCGCCCGCCGGGGCGGCCCGGCGCGCGGTCCTGCTCCGCGCCGAGATCGACCGGGTGCGGGACCACCCCGGGCCGTCCAGCGTCACCGTCGCCGTCGGGGACGGGCAGGTCGTGCTGCAGCCGGTGCGCCTGATCGGGCCCGCGGTGCTCGTCGTCGGGCGGGACCGGCGCTTCACCCCGGTCGACCGGCAGCTCATCGGCTCGGCGGTGTCGGTGCTGACCCTGGCCCACGCGCGCAGCGCCGCGGCCGGGCGGGCCGAGCGCCGGGTGCGGACCGCGGTGCTGCGGGCGCTGGCCTCGCTGCCGGGATGCGGCGCCGAGGACGTGCTCGCCGAGACCTGGGGCCCGTTGCCCGGCGGGGACCTGGTCGCGGTCGCGCTCGGCGGGCGGGCCACCGGTGCGCCGCCGGCCGTCCTGCTCGACGCCCTGGAACGGGCCCCCGGGGTCGCCTTCCACGCCGAGCTCGACGGGCAGGTGGCCGCGCTCGTCGGCGCCGGCTCGGTGCCCGCGGTGCTGGAGGTCGCCGGACGGGTGCGCGGGGTGCGGGCCGGGGTGTCGACGCCGGCCCCGGTCGGTGAGCTGGGCCGCGCACTGCGCGAGGCGGGCCGGGCGCTCGACGCCGCCGAACGCCGCGACCGGGCGGTGCTGCGCTTCGCCGACCTCGCGGGCAGCGGGCTCGCGTCGCTGGTGCGCCCCGAGGACGCCACCGCCTTCGCCGACGCCGTGCTGGCCCCGCTCGTCCGCCACGACACCGAGCGGCGCGGCGACCTGGTCGCCTCCCTGCGGGAGTGGCTGGCCCACCACGGGCAGTGGGACCCGGCCGCGTCCCGGCTCGGGGTGCACCGCCACACCCTGCGGGCCCGCATCACCCGGGCCGCCGCGCTGCTGGAGCGCGACCTCGACTCCCCCGGCGTCCGCGCCGAGCTGTGGTTCGCCCTGCACACCACCGACCCCGCCTGACCGGGCTCCCCGCCGATCGCTACCGGGCGGCGACCGACCCCACCGTGGCCTGCGGCGGCGCCGGGTCGGCGGAGCACACCGGGCCGGGGCGCGGCACGAAGGTCCCGCCGCTGCCACCGGGCGGGGCGACCCGCAGCCCGCGCGCCTGCTCCGGGACGCAGTCCGCCTCCGGGTACGACGTGGTCGCCCGAACCCGCAGGGGCGCCGTCGCCGCGGCCCCCGGCGCCAGCCGCACCCGCGCCCGGGGCCCGTCGATCGCGGCCCGCGGCCCGACGCGGGTCCCCTCGTTGCCCGCCACGAACGCGACCCCGGGGTAGCCGTCGAGCATGCAGGGGGCGCTGCCGGTGTTGCGGAACACCAGGTCGGCGACGGCGGCCGGCCCGTCGGTGCGTGGTGCGGTGGCGGACACGTCGAGGGTGTCGCCGGTGCACGGACCGGCCGGGCCGCCGTCGTCGGCCGGGGCGGACGGGGTGGTCGCCGGGGGCGGGGTCGTCGCGGCCGTGAGGGCCGGGACGGGCGGGCGGGGGGGCAGCGACGTCGGGGCCCGCGGTGCCGCAGCCCGCGAGCAGGAGCAGCAGGGCGGCACCCACCCCGGCCTCGCGCGGCCCCACCACCGTGACCCCCGTTCCGACGCAGGTCGCTGCGCCGATCGGCGCCATTGTGACGTGGTCGTGCCCCTCACCGGGCGGCGGGTAGGGTCCTGTGCATCGACAACGAGATGCACCGTCCGTGACCCCGTGGCAGCTGCTCACGCTGTTCGGTGCCGGCATCGCGGCCGGCCTGATCGGCGCCGTCGCCGGCCTCGCGTCGTTGTTCTCCTACCCCGCGCTGCTGGCCGTCGGGCTCCCCGCGACGACGGCGAACATCACCAACACCGTCTGCATGCTGTTCCAGGGGGCGGGCGCGGTCGCCGGGTCCCGCCCGGAGCTGCGCGGCGCCGGGCCGCAGCTGCGCCGCTGGATCGGCCCGGCGCTGCTCGGCGGCGCGGCCGGGGCCGGGCTGCTGCTGCTCACCCCGGCCGGTGGCTTCGAGCGGATCGTACCGTTCCTCGTCGCGGTCGCGGCACTGCTGCTCCTGCGCCCGCCCCGGCCCGCGGCCGAACCGCGACCGCCCGGGCCGGGCGTCGCGGTGGGGGTGTTCGGCGTCGCCGTCTACGCCGGGTACTTCGGCGCCGCGGCCGGGGTGATGATGCTGGCGCTCACGCTGTCGCTGCCGGGCGCGACCCTGCTGCGGGCCAACGCGCTGAAGAACGTGCTGACCTGGGCGGCGAACGCCGTCGCCGCGGTCGGCTTCGCGGTCCTCGGCGACGTCGCGTGGGCCGCGGTGCCCGCACTGGCCCTGGGCCTGCTCATCGGCGGCCGGCTCGGCCCGGTCGTGGCCCGGCGTCTCCCGGCCCGCCTGGTCCGGATCGGCATCGCGGTCGCGGGCCTCGGCCTGGCCCTGCGGCTGTTCGTCCAGGCCTGGCTCTGAGCGGTCCGCCCACGGCCCTGCGCAGCGCCGTGGGCGGACCGGGCCCTCAGCCCCGGCGGTACTCCAGCATCGCGGTGACCGGGCCGTCGGCGCGGTGCCCGTGGCGGCGCAGCCAGCCGTCGAGCTTGCCCTGCACCGTGGGCAGGTCCGGGCGCCGGTGCGGCTCGGTGCGCATCGCCTGCTTGAGCAGCGCCAGGTGCGCGGTCCGGCTCGGCAGGTGGGTCAGCTTCGCCCCCGCCGCGGCCGCCCGCAGCCCGGCGACGGCGTCGGCGGACTCCCCGCGCGGCGGGTGCCCGCTCAGCGCGAACGACACCGCCGCCGCGAGCTGCCAGGCGTCGGAGGCGGGCGAGGCGGGCTTCCCGGCCGCGGCCTCCGGCGCCAGGTAGTCCGGCGTGCCCAGGACGTAGCCGGTCTGGGTCAGCGTGGAGTCGCCCTGCTTGCGCGCGATCCCGAAGTCGATCAGGTGCGGGTGCCCCTGCGGGTCGACGACGATGTTGCCGGGCTTGATGTCGCGGTGCAGCACCCCGGCACGGTGCGCGGTGTGCAGGGCGCCGGCGATGCCGGTCCAGATGCGGGCCGCGGAGATGTCGTCCACCGGGCCCTGCTCGCCGACGAGCTGGCCCAGGGACATGCCGTCGACGTACTGCATGACGATGACCAGCCCGTCCATGCCCTGCAGGCCCGGGTCGGACGAGGCGTGCAGCAGGTCGTGGATCTGCACGCAGCAGGGGTGGCGCAGCGCGCCGAGCGCGGCGGCCTCCCGGCGGATGCGCTCCTCGGTCTCCGGGTCCGCGGCGTGCGCGGACTTGACCGCGACGGTGTGGCCGAGCTTGGCGTCGTGGGCCAGCCAGACCCCGCCGAAACCACCGGCGCCGAGGCGGCGCATCAGCCGGAACCGGGGCGCCCGCGGCGGACCGCCCGCCACGGGTGCGACGAGCGTGGGCCGGCGCGGCGGCCCCGCCGGGGGCCGTCCCGCACCGGAGGCCGGGCCGCGGGCCGCTCCCGGCACCGGGCCGCGCAGTGGACCCGCGGCGGGGTGCGCGGCCGGGCCGGTGAACGGCGGCGGTCCGGCGGGCGGGCGCCCGGCCGGGCCGGGGGCGTACCCGGCGGGCGGCAGCGCGCCGTACCCGGACGGCGGACGGGGCGCGGCGGCGAACCCGGCGTAGGGCGCGGACTGCTCGACCGAGGACGGCCCGCGGGTGCCGTTCGTCCCGGCGGTGCCCGGGGTCTCGCGGGCGGAGAAGCGCTGGGCGAGCCGCTCGGCGACGCTGGGCGTCGCGGCGGCGCCGGACTGCGGGGCGAGCCCGTCGCCGCCACCGCGCCCGGCCCGCGACGACCCGGTGCCGGTGCGTCCCGCGGCGGGTGGCTCGGCGCGGCGCGGCGGCGCGTCGCGCCCGGCGCGGATCCGCTCGACCGTCGCCCGCGACGGTGCGGGGAACAGCGGGACGATCAGCACCCCGGCCAGGCTCGCGGCGAGGATGCCGACCCACAGGTGCTCGGCGGTGCCCGCGGGGACCCCGCCGGTGAGCACGATCAGCGCGAACAGCGGGAGCCAGAAGAACTTGGCGGGCCAGCGGGGCCCGCGACGCAGCGCGGTGCGCGCCTGGACCGCGACGAGCACGGTCGCGAGCAGCGGCACGACGCCGAGCAGGGCGACGGAGGTGACCGAGGTGACGACGTCCCCGCCGATGGACCCGGCCACGGTGCCGCGACCCAGGTAGCTGCTCTGGGTCCCGACGACGCTGCAGGTCTCGACCCGGATCGACGAGGTGGCCGACGGGCTCAGCCCGGGGACGGCCGGCACGCCGGCGGTGGCACGGCTGAACACCCCGCCCGCCCCGACGAACACCGCCAGCGGGAGCAGGCCCGCCGACAGCACTCCGATCCCGGCCAGCAGCACGGACTCGGCCGAGCCGTAGCCCGACGAGGACCCGGAGCCGATCCCCCGGCGCAGCAGCGCGACCAGCGCCGCACCCGCGGTGGGCAGCAGCCCCGTCAGCACGCCGAGCGCGGTGACCGACCAGGCCCAGTCCCCCGGGCACACGTCCGGCACACCGAGCCCGCGGATGCCCTCCAGAACCCCGGCGACGAGCGCCACCAGCGCGTCCACGCCCGTCCTCACCCCCGAACTCGCTCCGGGTGCGGCCACCCGGACTGCCCACTATCGCATCACCCGGGTGGGGCCCGGCGGAGCAGCGGGTGCACGGGGGCGCGCGCGGGCGGGTGCAGCGGGGTCAGCGCACGAAGAGGTCCAGGTCGGTGTTGAACCGGTCGAGCAGCTCGGCCAGGGAGTCGCGGTCGTGGGTCGGCCAGTGCGCGATGACCTCGCGCAGCGGCGCCAGGCGGGCCTCGCGGACCTGCTCCCGGGCGGCGAGGCCGGCCGGGGTCAGGGTGACGCTGACCGAGCGGGGGTCGCGCTCGTGCGGGGACACGTCGACCAGGCCGGCCCGCGACAGGCGCGAGACCTGGCGGCTGGCGGTGGGCTTGGAGACGCCCAGCTTGCCGGTCAGCGCGGTGAGCGAGAGGGCGCCCTCGTCGTCGAGCAGCATGAGGACCGGGTAGGTGTAGCGGTCCACGGCGTCGTTCGCGCCGTAGCCGTGGGACCACACCGACTCCATGGTGCGGCGGACCAGCAGCGTGATCTGCTTCTCCAGCGAGTGCAGCGGGTCCTGGGTCGCCGTGGCGAGACCGCCGGTCGCCACGGTTGCGTCGTCGTCAATCGGGCCAATCGGACGTTCCGTCATGATTCGCATGCTACACACGTTGCGGACTGCAACATTGACGATCGCAATCACGTAAGCGGATCGAAAGGTTCGTGCGCCTTCACGCAATGATGCTGCGCCGAACGGGTGTGATCAGCGACGCCCCTCGTCGAAAGCGCTGGACGAACCGCCCATCACCGGACGGAGCGGCCACGTCGTGTTACCCACGTGTTGCGGCTCGCAATCATTAGCGTTGCAATCGATCTTACCGGGCGGCGCGGCCCGGGCCACGAGATCGAGGAGGCGCTCAACCGTGTGCGGAATCTGCGGCTGGATCGACTACCGACACGACCTGGGGGCGGACGAGCACGCCCGCACCCTCGCGGCGATGAACGAGACGATGTCCTGCCGCGGACCGGACCAGCAGGGCGTGTGGGCCCAGGGTCCCGCGGCGCTGTGCCACCGCAGGCTCGCGGTCATCGACATCGAGGGCGGCCGCCAGCCGATGACCCTCGACGAGGGCGGGGCCCCCGCCCTGCACATGGTCTACTCCGGCGAGACCTACAACTTCCGCGAGCTGCGCGAGCAGCTCGCCGCCGCCGGGCACCGGTTCCGGACCTCCAGCGACACCGAGGTCGTGCTGCGGGCGCACCGCGAGTGGGGTGCGAAGGACCCACGGGAGGTCGCCCGCCGGCTCAACGGCATGTTCGCCTACGCCCTGTGGGACTCCGGCACGAACGAGCTGGTGCTGGTGCGTGACCGCCTGGGCATCAAGCCGCTGTACTACTACCCCACCCCGCACGGGGTGCTGTTCGGCTCCGAGCCCAAGGCGATCCTGGCCAACCCCGAGGCCGAGCGGGTCGTCGACGCCGAGGGGCTGCGCCGGGCGCTGGCGTTCGTCTCCGACATGTCCAACGCGGTGTTCCGCGGCATGCGCGAGGTCCCGCCCGGCTGCGTCGTGCGGGTCTCGCGGGACGGCGGCGTCCGCGAGGAGTGCTACTGGCAGCTCACCGACACCGGGCACACCGACGACGTCGACACCACCGTGCACCACGTCCGCGAGCTGCTCGAGGACACCGCGCTGCGCCAGCTCTACGCCGACGTCCCGCTGTGCACCCTGCTCTCGGGCGGGCTGGACTCCTCGGCGCTCACCGCGCTGGCCGCGAAGCACGTCGACGGCACCGTGCGGTCCTTCGCGGTGGACTTCGTCGGCTACGCCGACAACTTCGTCGCCGACGACGCCCGCGGCACCCCCGACTCCCCTTACGTGCACGAGGTCGCCGAGTACGTCGGGACCTCGCACCGCGACATCGTGCTGCGCACCGAGGACATGATGGACCCGGCCGTGCGCCGGGCCACGGTGCACGCCCGCGACCTGCCCGCCGGCATCGGCGACATGGACTCGTCGCTGTACCTGCTGTTCTCCGCGATCCGCACGGAGTCGACGGTCGCGCTGTCCGGGGAGTCCGCCGACGAGGTGTTCGGCGGGTACCGCGACTTCCACGACCCGGAGACCGTCGCCGCGGACACCTTCCCCTGGCTGGCCGGGCGGATGATGAACGCCGACCAGTCCGACCCCGGGCTGTTCGACCGGGCCCTGTGGGACAAGCTCGACGTCCCCGGCTACCTCGACGACCAGTACCGGGCCGCGCTCGCCGAGGTGCCGGAGCTGACCGGCCCGGCCGCCGACGACCCGCACGAGCGCCGGATGCGCGAGATCTGCTACCTCTACCTGACCCGCTGGCTGCCGGTGCTGCTGGACCGCAAGGACCGGATGAGCATGGCCGTCGGGCTCGAGGTGCGGGTCCCGTTCTGCGACCACCGCCTCGTCGAGTACGTCTTCGGCACACCGTGGGCGCACAAGAACTTCGACGGGCGGGAGAAGTCGCTGCTGCGCCACGCCACCAAGGACCTGCTGCCCGAGTCGGTGGTCCAGCGGGTCAAGAGCCCCTACCCCTCCACCCAGGACGACTCCTACGAGAAGTCGCTGCGCGACCAGGTCGCCGAGATCGTCGGGCAGGGCGACGACGCGCCCGTCGCGCCGCTGGTGGACCGGGCGGCGGTGCGGCGCCGGCTCGACGAGGGCGGTGGCCACGAGGCCAACTCGATGGGCCGCCGGATGCAGCTGGAACGCATCATCGACCTCAACACCTGGATCGGCGACTACGACGTGCAACTCTCGCTGTAGCCCCGTGGCAGGTTCTCCCCGTGGGTGGTTGTGTGGGTACCGACCCGCACGACCACCCACGAGGTGAGGCCACATGGGACTGACCCGCACCGACGGCCCGCTGTCGCCGTACGCGCCGACCACGGTGAACTACGCGATCGACGGCCCGCCGCACAAGCTGCTCATGCATCCGTTCCCGAGGCGGGTGCGGGCGGAGTTCGCCGGGCGCACCGTGCTCGACACCCGCGGCGGGTTCCTCGTCCACGAGTCGAACCTGCTGCCCGTGCTCTACGTCCCCGAGACCGACCTCGACCAGGACGTGCTGGTCGCCACCGGCCACACCACGCACTGCCCGTTCAAGGGCGACGCGTCCTACCGGTCGCTCGTCGTGGGCGACCGGGTCGCCGAGAACGCCGTCTGGCACTACCCCGAGCCCGTCGCGGCCGCACCCTGGCTGCGCGGGCTCGCCGCGGTGTACTGGAACGCCGCCGACGCCTGGTACGACGAGGACGAGCAGGTCTTCGCCCACCTGACCGACCCCTACACCCGGGTCGACGTGCGCCCGACCCACCGCGAGGTCGTGGTCACCCACGTCGCGACCGACGGCGTCGAGACGGTGCTGGCCCGCTCGGAGCACCCGTGGGTGCTGTCGGAGACCGGGCTGCCGAACCGCTGGTACCTGCCCGCCGCCGACGTCGCCGTCCCGACCACGCCGAGCGGGCTGCGCACCCGCTGCCCCTACAAGGGCGAGGCGCACTACGAGCACGCCGACCTGCCCGGCGGGACCCGGCTGGCCGAGGTGTTCTGGCACTACCCCGACCCGCTGCCGGAGTCGGCGCGGGTAGCGGGGCTGCGGTCCGTCGCGGGCGGTAGCCGGGACGACGGCTCCCGGGTCGTGGTCACCGTCGACGGCGCCGAGGCCTGAGGGGACCCGGCAGCGCTCAGTCCTCGTCGGCGACGATCAGGGCCTCGATCGCGGGCAGCGCGGCCTCCAGCGCGGCGCGCTGGGCGGCGTCGAGCCGGTCGAGCCGGCGGGCGACCAGCGCGGTGCGCTGGCTGCGGACCTCGCGCAGCCGGTCGAGCCCGTCGGCGGAGATCGAGATGAGCACGCCGCGGGCGTCGCCCGGGTCCGCGGCGCGCTCGACCATGCCCTGGTCGTCCAGCGCGGACAGCACCCGGGACATCGTCGGTGCGGTCACGCCCTCCCGGCGGGCCAGCTCCGACAGGCGCAGCGGGCCGTGCTGCTCGACGGTGACCAGGGTCGACAGCTGCAGCGGCGGCAGCGACTCGGAGCCGTCGATGCGGATCCGGCGGTTCAGCCGGCCCACGGCCAGCCGCAGCCGGGAGGCCACCTCGTCGTCGCTCGTCTCGAAGCGGCTCGACACCACGGTGCCGCCGGAGCCGCCGGACTCGCTGCCCGATCCCTCACTCATCGCCCCATTCTGCCAAAGAAGTGATGAGCAATGGCATCGGCCCTCGGAGGCGGCGGGGTCGTGGAAGGGTCGGGGAGATGGAGACCCCCGACCCCGTCGCCCTCGCCGGCTCGCTGATCGCCCTCGACACCCGGGGCGGCGGGGAGCGCGCGGCCGCCGACCTGCTCGCCGGCCTGCTCGACGACGGCGGCTTCACCGTGCGCACCGAGCCCGACCCGGCCGACCCGGCGCGGGCGAACCTGGTGGCGCGCCGCGGCGACGGCCGTCCGCCGGTGACCCTCACCGGGCACCTCGACACCGTCCCCGCCGACCCGGCGGGCTGGTCGTTCGACCCGCATGCCGGTGACGTCGTCGACGGGAGGCTGCGTGGGCGCGGCAGCACCGACATGAAAGCCGGGGTCGCGGCGCTCGTCGTCGCGGCGCTGCGCAGCGACCCGGCCACCCCGCTGCAGCTGGTGTTCACCTTCGGCGAGGAGACCGGCGGCGACGGCGCCCGCCTGCTCGCCGGCCTGGAGCCGTCACCGCTGCTGGTGGTGGCCGAGCCGACCGCCAACCGGGTGCTGCACGGCCACAAGGGCGTGCTGTGGCTGCGGCTGGTGCAGCACGGGGTCGGCGCCCACGGGTCGCGCCCCGAGCTGGGCGACAACGCACTCGTCGCGCTCGGCCGGGTCGCGGCGGCGCTGCACGACCACACCTGGCCCGTCAGCGCGACGCACGGCGCCGCCACGGCCAACCCCGGGACGCTGCACGCCGGGCTGCAGCCCAACCTGGTGCCCGACCGCGCCGAGCTGGAGGTCGACCTGCGCCTGGTCCCCGGCCTCGACGCCGCCACCGCCCGCGACGAGGTGGCCGGGATCGCGCGCGCCGCGCTGGCCGCCACCTCCCACCGCGGCGTCCCGGACGTCGAGGTCCGCCTGGACCTGCCCGCCGTCGGGACCGACCCGGCCGACCCGCGGGCGGCCGCGGCCGCGACGGCGCTCGGGTACGGCGGGCCGGCGGCGTTCGCGTCCTACTTCACCGACGCGTCGGTGCTCGTCCCGGCGCTCGGGGACCCGGCGGTGCTGGTGTACGGGCCCGGCGACCCCGAGCTGGCGCACGTCACCGACGAGACCTGCTCCGCGGCCCGGGTAGGCGAGGCCGCCGACGCCCTGGTCCCGGCGCTGGTCAGAGCTTGCGCAGCCGCACCCGCGTGACGTCGTGGTTCGGCCCCTTGGTCAGCACCGCGCTGGCCCGTGAGCGGGTGGGCAGCACGTTCTGCTCCAGGTTGGGCTGGTTGATCGTCGCCCAGATGTGCTCGGCCCGGGCGACGGCCGCGTCGTGGTCCAGCTCGGCGTAGCGGCGGAAGAACGACTGCGGGTCCCGGAACGCGGTCTCGCGCAGGCGCAGGAACCGCTCCACGTACCAGCGGCGGACGTCGGCGGTGGCGGCGTCGACGTAGACCGAGAAGTCGATGAAGTCCGACACGGTCAGCGCGCCCGCGACCGCGGGCTGGAGCACGTTGAGGCCCTCGACGATGAGGATGTCGGGGCTGCGGACCACGAGCTGCTCGTCGGGCACGATGTCGTAGACCAGGTGCGAGTAGACCGGGGCGGTCACCTCGGGGCGGCCTCCCTTGATCTCGGAGACGAACCGCAGCAGCTTGCGGCGGTCGTAGGACTCCGGGAAGCCCTTGCGCTCCATCAGCCCGCGGGCCTGCAGCTCGGCGTTGGGGTGGAGGAACCCGTCGGTGGTGACCAGCTGCACGTCGGGGTGCTCCGGGGAGCGGGCCAGCAGCAGGCGCAGCAGCCGCGCGGTGGTCGACTTGCCGACCGCGACCGAGCCCGCGATCCCGATCACGAACGGGGTGCGGGCCCCGCCCGAGCCGAGGAAGCGCCGGTAGGCCCGGTAGAGCCGCCCGCCCTCCTCGACGTGCAGGTTGAGCAGCCGCGACAGCGGCAGGTAGACCTCGCGGACCTCGTCGAGGTCGACGAAGTCGCCGTAGCTGCGCAGCTGCTCGAGTTCCTGGGCCGACAGCGGCACCGTGGTCGAGGACGCGAGCTGCGCCCAGGAGCGGCGGTCGAAGTCCACGAACGGTGAGGCGCTGCCCCGGGCCAGCCCGGAACTGCGCCGGCCGCCGTACTGCGGGGGCGCCGCGGCCGCGGGGGTCGCGCGCTCCGACGGGGGCGTCGGCTGCGGGGCGCTCACCGCTGCGCCGCGGTCGGAGCCCCGGCCACCGGCCCCCGGCGGCCGTCCGGGGGACCCGGTGGCGCGGGGAGCGGTGCGGAGGGCGACGTCGCCGTGGTCATGGCTGACCAACCTAGACCCCGGTCACGGCCCGGATCACCGTCGGGACGCCGTGAGATCACTCGCAGCTCCCGTCGGGCGGGCCGGGCACGGCGACCGTATCGTCGTGCACCGTTTCTCCCTGATGGAGGCCCTGAGCTCCGTGTCCGTCCTGCTCTCCTGTCTCGGGCTGCTCGCGGTCGTCGCGCTCACCCTGGGAACCGCCGTCTCCGTCGCCTCGGAGTTCTCCCTCACCGCGCTCGAGCGCAGCCGCATCGACGCCGCCGTCGCCCGCAGCGACGACCGGCGGACCCGCTCGGTGCAGCGGGCGCACGCCGGCCTGTCGTTCCAGCTGTCGGGCTGCCAGCTCGGCATCACCGCCACCACCCTGGCCACCGGCTACATCGCCGAGCCCGCCGTCGCCGAGCTGATCCGGCCGGTGCTGGAGGCCGTCGGGCTGCCCGCCGGGATCGCCTCGGGCACTGCCACCGTGCTGTCGCTGGTCCTGGCGACGGTGCTGTCGATGGTGTTCGGCGAGCTGGTCCCGAAGAACCTCGCGATCGCCCACCCGATGGAGGTGGCGCGCTCGGTGGTGTGGCTGCAGGCCGGGTTCGCCGCGGCGTTCCGCTGGCTCATCACCGGCCTGAACACCGCGGCCAACGCCATCGTGCGCCGCTTCGGGATCGAGCCCGCCGAGGAGCTGCGCTCGGCCCGCTCCCCCGGCGAGCTGAGCTCGCTGGTCCGGGCCAGCGCCGAGAGCGGCAGCATCGACCCGGGCACCGCGGTGCTGCTGGAGCGCTCGCTGCGCTTCACCGACCGCGTCGCCGAGGACCTGATGACCCCGCGCGTGCGGGTGGAGACCATCGACGCCACCGACACCGTGACCGACCTGGTGGCGCTGGCCCGCCGGTCCGGGTTCTCCCGGTTCCCGGTCGTGGACGGCGACCCGGACGTCCCGCTGGGGCTGGTGCACGTCAAGCAGGCGTTCTCGGTCCCGCCGGCCCGCCGCGCCGAGACCGCCGTGCGGGACCTGGCCCGGCCGGTCGAGACCGTGCCGTCGTCGCTGGACGGTGACGAGCTCATGACCCGGCTGCGGGCGGCCGGGCTGCAGACCGCCGTCGTCGTCGACGAGTACGGCGGCACCGCGGGCCTGGTGACCATGGAGGACCTGGTGGAGGAGATCGTCGGCGACGTCCGCGACGAGCACGACCGCGGCGAGCAGAACCGGGTGCGCCGCCTCGGCGACGGGGTCTGGGCACTGTCCGGGCTGATGCGCGACGACGAGGTCGACGAGGCCACCGGCTTCCGGATGCCGCACGGGGAGTACGAGACCCTCGCCGGGCTCGTCGTGGCCCGCCTCGGCCGGATCCCCGACGTCGGGGACACCGTCGTGGTCGACGGGTGGACCCTCGAGGTCCTGCGCCGCGACCGCAACCGGGTCGCCGAGGTCCGCGTCACCCGCGGCGCCGACGAGCGCACGGCCGCGTCCGGGGCGGTGCCGGCGTGAACGACCTGCTCGCACTGCTCGCCGCCGTCGCCCTGCTCGGGGTGAACGCGTTCTTCGTCGCCGCGGAGTTCGCGCTGATCTCGGCTCGCAAGGACCGCCTGGAGGCCATGGCCGACGACGGGTCCGCCGGGGCGCGGCGGGTGCTCGACGCCTCGCACGACCTGTCCCGGATGCTCGCTGCCTCCCAGCTGGGCATCACCATCGCCTCGCTGCTGCTCGGCCGGCTCGGCGAGCCCGCCGTCGCGCACCTCATCGACGGGCCGCTGGCCGCCGTCGGGGTGCCGGAGGCGTTCGCCTACCCGGTCGCGTTCGCGGTGTCGCTGATGATCGTGGTCGTCGCGCACATGATGCTCGGCGAGATGGTGCCGAAGAACATCTCGATCGCGGGCCCCGAACGCGCGGCGATCCTGCTGGTCCCGCCGTTCCTGGTGTGGACCCGGGTCACCCGCCCGTTCATCGACCTGTTCAACGCGATGGCCAACGGCACCCTGCGCCTGGTCGGGGTGACCCCGCGCGACGAGCTGGAGACCGCGTTCACCACCGGTGAGCTCGCCGAGATGCTGGGCGACTCGCGCCGGGAGGGCCTGCTCGACGACTCCGAGAGCTCCCGGATCGAGCGGACCCTCTCCTCCGCGGAGGCGACCGTCTCCGACGTCGTCGTGGCCCTGGAGGACCTGGTCTGCCTCGACGCGGGCCCCGGCGGGTCGACGACGGTCTCCGCGCTCACCGAGGCCGTGGAGCGGACCGGGTACTCCCGCTTCCCGATCCGCGGCGCCCAGGGCAGGCTCACCGGGTACCTGCACGTCAAGGACGTGCTGGACCTCGCCGACTCCGAGTCGGCGACGATCCCGCCGCAGCGGGTCCGCAGCCTGCCCTCGGTCCCGGCCTCGGCCCGCCTGGACGAGGCGCTGGCGACGCTGCGGGCGGCCCGGGCACACCTGGCCCGCGCCGTCGACGAGCGCGACACCACCGTCGGCGTGGTCACCATGGAGGACCTCACCGAGGCGTTCGTCGGCAGCGTCCGCGACGCCACCCACGCCCCCGGCACCCCGGCCTGACCCGGGCGGGTCGTACCGTCGGACACCGTGCCGACCCCGTCCGCGCCCACCACCGCCGTGCCCGTCCTCGACGGCGCCGCGTGGCGGGCGCGGGCGGCGGCGCACCGGGAGCGGGTCGCGGTGTGGACCGTGCCGCACCGCGAGCGACGCCGGCGCGGCGAGCCGCACCCGGTGTGGGACTTCCTGTTCACCTACTACTCCCACCGCCCCGCCCAGCTGGAGCGCTGGAACCCGGGCCCCGGCGTGGCGCTGGCCGACGCCGCGGAGCTCGCCGACCGCCCCGGCCACGTCACCCGGCCCGACGGCACGGTGCTGTTCGACCCCGCGGCGGCGCCGGCGCGGCTGCGGACGACGGCGGCGTTCGTGCACCGGCTGCTCACCGCGACCCGCTCCCGGGCGCCCCGGCTGGGCTGCTTCGGCCTGCACGAGTGGGCGATGGTCTACCGCACCGACGACGCCCGGCACCGCGACACGGTGCCGCTGCGCCTCGGGCGGGCGGGCACCGACGCCGTCGTCGAGTCGGCACGGATCAGCTGCACCCACTACGACGCCTACCGGTTCTTCACCGACGCCGCGGCCCCGCGCAACGAGCTCGTCCCGACCCGGGAGCGACAGGTCGAGATGGAGCAGCCGGGCTGTCTGCACGCGACGATGGACCTCTACAAGTGGGCCTACAAGCTCGCCCCGGCGGTGCCGTCGGAGGTCGTGGCCGACTGCTTCGCCCTGGCCGCGGACGTGCGCGAGCTGGACATGCGGGCCTCCCCCTACGACCTGTCCGCCCACGGGTTCGACCCGGTGCCGATCGAGACCCCCGCCGGGCGCGCCGAGTACGCCCGCGCCCAGGCCGGGTTCGCCGAGCGGGCGGCGCCGTTGCGCGAGGAGCTGATCGACCTCGCGGGGCGCCTCGCCGGGGCCGATGACCGTCCCGGGAACGACGACGGGGCCGCCGGGGAGGTCCCCGACGGCCCCGCGACCGCCTAGCTCCTCAGCCCGCGACGAGGTCGTCCAGCAGGCCGTTGCGGGCCGAGGCGACCAGGTCGGCGAACTGGTCCACGCTCATCTGCACGCGCTGGCCGAAGTCGTCGGTGACCACGATGCGCTTCTCCGGCGCGGCGGCGTCGTCGACGTACAGCTCGGGGCATCCGCAGTTGCAGCTGCCGCAGAAGGTGGCGATGTGTCGCACTCGGGTGCTCCTCGTCGTCGGTCCGGGGTGGCCGGACGGGTGCCCGCGCCGTCGTGAGGGGTCGCGCACCCGGTCCCGCCGGTTCCGGGCCTCACCCGATGGGGTCAACCGGTCACCGTCGGAGCACTAGTGCGCCGGGAGGTCGGCCGGGTCGGTGCCCTCGATGAAGAAGTCGATGTCGTTGTGCTCGGAGTCGCCGTACGGGGCGAGGTCGGTGACGCCGTGTGCGGCGAGCACCTCGTCGTCGAGGAAGGTCTGCCCGGTGGGGCGGGCCGGGTCGGTCAGGACGGCCACTGCGGCGTCGGCCATGATCTCCGGGGTGCGGGCCCGCTTGCCGGCGTCGTCGCCGCCGAGCAGGTTGACCACGGCCGCGGTGGCGATGGTGGTGCGCGGCCACAGGCAGTTGGCCCGGATGCCGTCGCCGGCGAACTCGTGCGCCCAGCCCAGGGTCAGCAGCGACATGCCGTACTTGGAGAGCATGTAGGGCGGGAACTCCCCGAGCCACTTCGGGTCGAGGTTGATCGGCGGGGACAGGGTGAGGACCTGCGCGTCGTCGGAGGCCTTTAGGTGGTCCAGCGCGGCCCGGGTCAGCAGGTAGGTGCCGCGCGAGTTGATCGACTGCACGAGGTCGTAGCGCTTGGGCGTGACGTCGGCGGTGCCGCTCATGTTCAGCGCACTGGCGTTGTTGACGACGATGTCGACGCCGCCGAAGGTCGAGACGGCGGTCGCGACGGCGCGGTCCACGTCCTGTTCGACCCGCACGTCACCGACGACGGCGACGGCCCTCCCGCCGGCCTGCTCGATCTCGGCGACCGCGGTGTGCACGGTGCCGGGCAGCCGCGGGTCGGGCTGGTCGGTCTTGGCCAGGATGACGGAGTTGGCGCCGCGGCGGGCGGCCGCGAGCAGGATCGCGAGGCCGATGCCACGGCTGCCGCCGGACATGACGATGGTGCGGCCGTTCAGGTCCCGCTGGGCAGGCTGGGTCATGGGGTCCTCCGGTGACGGTGCGTCGGTGCACGTGCTCGGAGCGCACTGTAACAGTCAGATCTGACCGTTTCTGTGGAGGTGGGTCACACGCGCCGGTCGCAGTCGGTTCAGGGCGGCCGCGACCTCGTGCCGCCGCGGGACCGCGACGTCCACGGGGGCGCCCCGGGTGATCGCGTCGGGCCCCTCGCGGCGCACCGCCTCCTCCAGCCGGTCCAGGGCCTGTGCGAGGGTGACCCCGCGCAGGTCGAGGGCGGCCAGGGCGCACCCGACGCCGGTGGTCTGGCCGGGGTCGGCGAGCTGGGCGATCGCGGACAGGTCGATGTCGTCGGCGCCGAAGGTGAGCCGGCCGCGGCCACGGGCGGTGACCCGGCGCCGGCCGCGCACCGAGGCGTCCACGCTGCGGGGGTCGAACTCGCGGCGCGCGAACGCCGGGAACGCGATGTCGCCCGCCTCGTCCGCCCGCCCGGCGATCTCCCGGGCCCGCCCGGTGACCTCGGAGGCGGTGTAGTCCTGCAGCAGGACCACCGTGTCGGCGCGGTCGAGGTACTCCCCCGACCCGCCCATGACGAGCACGGTGGACACCCCGTGCCCGCGGTGCAGCGGCCGGACCCGCTCGACGAACGGGACCAGCGGCTCGGCCGGGATCAGCGCGCGCATCCGGTCGTCGCGGATCATGGCGTTGGTGGCGGCGGTGTCCTCGTCGATCAGCAGCACGCCGGCACCGGCCTCCAGCGCCTCGACCGTGGCGGCGGCCTGGGAGGTCGACCCGGACGCCGACTCCGTCGAGAAGTCGTCGGTGGGATTACCGGACGGCAGACCGGTGACGAAGGCCGACACGTCGACGCGCTGCACCGAGCGCTCGTCCTCGGCGCGTACCGACACCGTGTCGGCACGGGCGACGACGAACTCACGGCCGTCGCCGGGGACGTGGTCGTACACGCCGCTCTCCAGCGCGCGCAGCAGCGTGGACTTGCCGTGGTAGCCACCGCCGACGATCAGCGTGACCCCCTCGGGGACGCCCATCCCGGTCACCGTGCCGCGGTGCGGGACGTCCAGGGTCACCCGCAGCTCCGGCGGGGAGACGAACGGGACCCCGCCGGCCAGCGGCCGGTCGTCGACACCGGAGAGCCGCGGCAGCCCCGCGCCGTCGGCGACGAACCCGACCAGGCCACGACCGGCCAGCGCGTCGCGCAGGGCACCCGCGTCCTCGACGGTCTCCACGAACTCCTGCGCCGCGGCGGTGTCGGCGGTCTCCCAGCGCAGCGCGCCGAGCACCGCGCGGGGCAGCACGACCGTCAGCGCGGCGGCCGCGGCCCCGCCGTCGATCCGGCGACCACGGCCGGGCAGCGGGACCGACAGCTCGGCGACGACCGTGCCGTCGGGCCGGATGCGGACCGCGCTGCGGTCGAGCACCTCCTGGCCGCCCGCGTCGACCCGCAGGGTGCTGTGCTCCACGGCGCGGCGCAGGGCGCGGGCGAGGAACCCGCCGAGGGCACGCGCGCGGACGGCGCCGCGGTGCAGGCCGGGCGGCAGTCCCGCGGTCCGGGCGGGCACGGTCACCCGCAGCCGCGACGGCGGCGCGAACGGGTCGGCCTGCACCGTCCGGATCTCGAGGTCGTAGCCGTCCTCACCGGACCAGACGCCGGTGAGGCCCTTGTAGGAGCGGTAGGAGGCTCCGTCGAGGTCCTGCAGCCGGTGACCGAGCGCGGCGACGTCGCCACGCCGGCGGGGCGCGTCCGGGCGGTCGTACGGGGTCATGCGGGGTTCTCTCCTCCACCGTCGTGGCGGCCACCCGCGGACCCCGCCGGGCCCGGTCCGCGGCGGACCGGGCCCGGGTGCGGGTCAGCGCGCGGTGAACGCCTGGATCACCAGCTGGTCCCCGGGCGGGGTGGCGGCACAGCCGGTGCCCTCCATCGGGACGAACAGCGAGTCGGTCTCGCCGGGCGGGTACACGCGCAGGCCGCGCACGGCCGTCGGGCGGCAGGCCGCCTCGTCGAAGTTGCGCACGTTCACCACCCGCAGTGTCGCACCGGTGGTCCCGCCGGGGGCGAGGCGCACCGGGTCGCCGTGCCCGCCCTGCATCGCGGCGGCCGGGCCGATCTGGTGCCCGTCGTCGCCGCCGACGTAGGACACACCGGGGAAGCCCCGCACGTAGCAGGTGCGGCCGCCCTGGTTGCGCAGCGTCAGCGTCACGTACGACGAGCCCGCGGCGCCGCCGCCCGGGTCGGCCGCGACCGAGCCGGCGAGCTCGGAGGTGTGGCAGCGCTCGTCGCCGCCCGCCTCGGCGCCACCGGTGCCGGTGTGGGTACCACCGTTCCCGGCTCCCCCGGCCGATCCGGCACCCCCGGCGTCGGACACCGGGGCGCTCGTCGTCGGCGCGGTGGGACCCGGGGTGGCGGAGGCGCCACCGGACCCGGCGGCCGCCGGCCAGTCACCACCGCCCCCGCAACCGGCCAGCACGGCGCCGCAGGCGGCGATGGTCACGGCCCAGCGGGCGGTGCGGTGCAGGACGTACCCGTCCATGTCAGTCCCCCGATCGTCATGGTCTGTACGTCTCTTCGGACGTATCGGCACGCAACCGGTTGCCCCGATCCTTCGTGATGCGAACGAGAATTCACCCGTCCGTCCCCGATCGTCGCCCGGTCGGTACCGTCCTGCCCTGTGTTGTCGCGTATGTCCGGTATTCACCTGGCCCGTGGGGCCGCGATCGGCGTGGTCGAGACCGTCCCGGGGGTCAGCGGCGGGACCATGGCCCTGGTCGTCGGGATCTACGAGCGCCTGATCGCCCAGGGGGCCCACCTCGTCGCCGCGGCCCGGGGTCTGCTTCCGGGCGCGGCGGGCGGTGACGTGGCGCCCCGCGAGGAGCTGCGACGGCTGGACTGGGGCCTGCTGCTCCCCGTCGCACTGGGCATGGTGCTGGCGGTCGTGGCGGCGTCGCAGGTGCTCCCGGGGCTGATCGAGGACCACCCCGTCGGCGCCCGGGCGGTGTTCCTGGGGATGGTCGCCGCGTCGGTGGCGGTACCGCTGCGGATCACCGGACGGCTGCGCGGGCTGCGGGAGTGGGCGCTGGTCGTCGTCGCGTTCACGGTGACGTTCGCGGTCAGCGCGCTCCCCCCGGCCGCCGGCGAGGGCCGCCCACCGATGCCGCTGGTCGGACTGGCCGCGGCGATCGCGGTGTGCGCGCTGGTGCTGCCGGGCTTCTCCGGGTCGTTCCTGCTGCTGGTGTTCGGGCTCTACGAGCCGACCCTGCGCGCGGTGCGCGACCTCGACCTGGCCTACATCGCCGTGTTCGGGCTCGGCGCCGTGCTGGGGCTCGCGAGCTTCGTGTCGGTGCTGACCTGGCTGCTGGAGCACCACCGCCGCACCCTGATGGTGATCATGATCGGGGTGCTGCTGGGGGCGCTGCGGGCGCTGTGGCCCTGGCAGGACGACGCCCGCGGTGTGCTGGCGCCCGACCCGGGCTGGTGGTGGATGCTGCTGCCGGCCGCGGCCGGCGCGGCGGCCGTCCTGGCGATCATGGCCGTCGAGCGGCGGATGGACGGGTCGGTGGACCCGGCCGCCCCGGACGACACCTCCGGCCGCGCCCCCGAGCAGGCCCCCGACCAGGCCGCGACCCAGGTCATGGACCGCGTCCCGGGCCCCGTCGCGGACCCGGGCGCGCACCGCACCGTGGACCGGACCGCGGACCCGACCGTGGACCACGCCGACGTGACCCGCCCGATCCCCCGGGTGGAGCCGCCGCCGCGCCGCGACCGCTGATCGGCGGGCCCGGGATCCCGGTGGCCGGGCGCCCGGCTCAGCGCTCCAGCCACTCCGGGCGTCCGGAGCCGCGGGGGACGAGAACCGTGCGGTACTCCCCCGGCGTCGCGCTCATCGTGACCTGGTCGGTCACCCCCTGGTAGTGCCCCAGCGGTGTCTGCGCGGTGAACGTCTCCGGGGCGGGGTAGGCGTGGCGCTCGCCGGTGCCCGCGACCTCGCGGGCGTAGCCGAGGTCGAGGACCCCGAGCTCCAGCATCCAGAGCGCGGCCCGGGCCAGCGACACCTCCACCGCCCAGGAGCCGCCCTCCACCGCGCGGCGGCGCAGTGCCGCCGCGACCCCGGCGGCGGTCAGCCAGGACACGATGTAGTCGTTGACGACCAGGATCGGTGAGAGCCGGGGCGCCACCGTCGGGTCGGTGGCCGAGCCGCCCTCCAGGGTCATCATCCCGACCAGGGTGCCCGCGGACTGGTCGAACCCGACGCGGTGCGCCCACGGCCCGACCGGCCCGTGCAGGGTGTTCGAGGCGTGCACGATGCCGGGCCGCACCGCGGCGGCCTCCTCGGCGGACAGCCCGAGCCGGGCCAGGTAGCCGGGGCGACGGTTGGCGTAGAACACGTCGGCGTCGGCGAGCAGCCCGCGCAGCAGCGCGGCGCCGTCGGCGGCGTGCGGGTCCACCGTGGCGGACCGCACGCCGACGTTCGCGGTGACGTAGGTGCTGTCGTGCTCGAACTCCGTGGGGCGCCAGATGTTGAGCACATCCGCGCCGTGCAGGGCCAGCGCCCGGCCGGTCCCGGCGCCGGCGATGACGTGACCCATCCCGAGCGCGCGCAGCCCGTCCAGCGGCAGGTCGGCGCGGCGGCGCCGCGGGAACGGCTCGGGCGGGGCGTCGCCGATGCGGCGCAGGGTGATCGGCGGGGTGCCGGCCAGCGCCGCGTGCTGCTCGGTCGCGAGCCACTCGGCGGGGGTGCGGGCCATCGGCATGACGATGCCGGCGTCGCTCGCGGCCGCCTCCAGCTCGGCGGCGTCCCACCGGGCGACCGCGTCGGCGACGCCGCTCTCGGGCACCCCGAGGAAGGTCTCCGCCCGGGCCCGCAGTGCCGGATAGGGGTTGAGCGGCATCACCCAGCGGTCGTCGCGGGTACGGTGGAAGGAGAACCCGAGCGCCTGCGAGGTGATCGCCGGGCTGGCGGCGGGATGGCCGTTCACCAGCTCCCAGCGGCGGTCGTAGAACGGGCAGAGCCGGTGCGGGGCGCGGCGCACGTCGACGGTGACGTCCTGGCCGTCGCCGCCGCGGTCGCGGTGCACCGCGGCCATCCCGACCGACTTCGCGGCGAGCGCGACGGCCGCACCGCCGCCGAGGCGCAGCGCGCTGGGCACGACCGGGTCGGCGCCGACGAAGCCGACCCGCCCGCCGGCGTCGGCGCCGCTCATCCCGACGCAGCCCAGCAGCCCGTCGAGGGCCGCGCCGGGGTCGAAGGCGTCGTCGGTTGCGGGGGACGCGACGTTCGCGAGGATGCGCTCGGCGGTGGCGTCGCCGGTCGTGGCGGCGGGGGTGGTCATGCGGTGGGTCCTTCCACGTGCCGGGCCCGCAGGTACTCGCCCACGGACTTGCCGATCTGGTCCACGCGCAGGTTGGCCGAGCCGCCCGAGCCGAGCAGCCCGACGAGCACCAGGTGCACCGCGCGCAGGTGCGGGAACTCGTGGCGGACGATGCGGCCCCCCGCCTCGGGGAGCAGCGCGGCCGCCCGCCCGGTGGTCAGGGTGGCACGCAGCCACTCCCAGTGCGCGGGGTCGCGGCACCAGACGCCCACGTTGGCGTTGCCGCCCTTGTCCCCCGCCCGGGCCCACGTGTACTCGCCCAGCTCGGCGCGCGGGCCGGTCGGTGCGGGCAGGTCCGGCTCCGGGTGCACCGGCTGCGCGGTCTCCTCCGGAGTGGCGGTCCGGGTGGCGCGCGGGACCTCGACCCGGCTGCCGTCGTCGAGGACGGCGTGGTGGTCGAGCAGCGCGGACTCCAGCAGCGCGGGCCAGTACTCGATCCGCGGCCACGGCTGCGACGCCCGTGGCGCGTGCCCGTCGTGGTGGAAGCCGGGGAAGCCCTGCAGGTACAGCGACCCGACGGCCGGTGCGAACCGGAGCAGCGGTTCCTTCTCGCGGGCGGTCGCGATCACCCGGATCGGAACGGTCGCCGCCCACTGGGTCGGCGGGTCGACCGCGGCGACGCCGAGCGGGGTGACCTCGAGGGAGTCGACGTGCCCCTCCAGCGCGGCACGCAGCTGGGTGCGCAGCAGCTCCACCTTGCCCTCGACGTCCGGGGCGGTGCAGAACAGCATCGTGGAGATCTCGTAGCCGATCGGGGCGAACACCGCGACCTTCGCCGTGGGCGGCGGCGGGGACCCGGTGACGGGGCCGATCGCGACCCGGTCCGGGCCCTCCTGGCTCAGCCGCACGGTGTCGAGGTGCACGGTGACGTCGGGGTTCAGGTAGCGGGGGCCCTGGATCTCGTAGAGCAGCTGCGCGGTGACGGTGTCCACGGTGACGGTGCCGCCGTCGCGGGCGTGCTTGGTGATCACCGAGGAGCCGTCGGCGGCGACCTCGGCGATCGGGAAGCCGGGGCGCAGCATGCCGGGCACCGACCGGAACCCGGAGAAGTTGCCGCCGGTGGCGTGCGCGCCGCACTCGATGACGTGCCCGGCGGTGACCGCGCCGGCCAGCGCGTCGAACTCGTCTGGGCCCCAGCCGTGCCACCAGGCGGCCGGGCCGGCGGTGAGCGAGGCGTCGGTGGCCCGCCCGGTCACGACGACGTCGGCGCCGGCGGCCAGCGCCGCGGCGATCCCGAAGCCGCCGAGGTAGGCGTTCGCGGTGATCGGGGTGAACCCCCAGTCCTTGAGCGGGGCGCCGGTGTCGAGGTGCTCGAGCCCGTGGCCGTCGGTGTGGAAGTCGGCGAGCCGGTCGAACACCCCGTCCCCGGCGACGTGCGCGACCCGCAGCGACAACCCGGCCGCCGCGATCCGGCCGCGCAGCTCCCGCGCCATCCCGGCCGGGTCGAACCCGCCCGCGTTGGTGACGACCCGGATCCCGCGCCGGGCGATCTCGGGCAGGTGCGGGGTGAGCTGGTCCAGGGCGTAGGCGACGTAGCCGGGGCCGCCGCGCCCGGCCGCGGCGGCGAGCGCGGCGAGGGTGATCTCGGCGAGGTAGTCGCCCATCAGGACGTCGACCGGGTCACCGGCCATCGCCTCGTCGACGGCGGTGTACCGGTCGCCGAGGTAGCCGGAGACGTTCGCGATGCGCACGGGACGGGAGGCCATGCAGGTCACGGTAAGGCGCCGGTCAGCGCCGCCACCAGGACCGATACGTGCAGGCGGACGTGACCTCTAGGGTCATGCTGCGTGGAGCTGTTCCATCTGCGGTACTTCCTCGCCGTCGCCGACGAGCTGAACCTGACCCGGGCGGCGGCCCGGCTGCACCTCGCCGCGTCGCCGTTGTCGCGGCGGGTCCGCGACCTGGAGCGGGAGCTCGGCGCGCCGCTGTTCACCCGGTCCGCGCGCGGGATGGCGCTCACCGCGGCCGGACGGGCGCTGCTGCCGCGGGCCCGCGACATCGTGGCCCGGGTGGAGGCGCTGCCCGGGGCGCTGGCCGCCGCGGACGGGCACCCGGTCGTCGTGGTGGGGATGGCGCCGGACGTGACCGCGGCGGTCCGCGACGGGTTCCTGGAGCGGCTGCGGGCCGCCCGTCCGGAGCTGGCGGTGCGGATCCGGCCAGGGACCAGCGCGGAGCTGGCCCGCGCGGTGGCGCGCCGCGAGCTGGACCTGGCGTTCCTGCACGGTGGGAGCGACGACCCCGGGCTGACCGTGCGGCGGGTGGACACCCGGCCGGCGGCCGTCGTCGTGGGGCACGGGCGCGGCTTCGACGACCGGACCGAGGTCCGCCTCGAGGAGCTGGCGGAGCTGCCGTACGTGTCCATCCGCTACGACGCCGCGCCGGCGGTCTACCGGGCCACCGGGGAGCTGCTCGCCCGGCACGGCGTGCACCGGCGGATCGAGCTCGACACCCACAATCCGGGCGACCTCACCCACGTCGTCGCCGCCGGGGAGGCGTTCACGCTGGTCGGGCTGGGGTCCGGCGCCACGCACAAGGCGTTCGTCGGGGAGCCGGTGCACGTGCTGCCGGTGACCGGGGCGCAGGTGCGGCTGGGCACCGACGCGGTGTGGCGCGGCGACCGGGCCGCCGACCCCGGCGACGTCGTCGGGGTGCTGGCGGCCGCGGCCGGGACGCCGACGGGCCCCGTGGCGTGATGCCACGGGGCCCGGCTGCGGGACGGGTGCGGTCGGGTCAGACGCGGGCCGGGGCCCGGTCACGGGCCTCGAAACCGGCCTCGATCTCGTCGAGGGACAGGTGCGCGGTCTCCCGGGCCGACCAGGCCGACGCCGCCGCCACCAGGCAGATCACACCGCCGAACACGGCGACCGGCAGCCAGCCGCTGACGCTGTTCGCGGCCAGCGCGGCGGCGATGGTGGGGGCGAACCCGCCGAACGCGAAGCCGATCTGGGTGCCGACGGCCATACCGGTCAGGCGGACCCTGGCCGGGAACATCTCGCCGTAGAACGAGGGCCACACGCCGTTGGCGGCGCTGTAGACGATCCCCGACAGCAGGATGCCGATGCCGAAGACCAGCAGGTACTCACCGGTGGACACGGCCCACAGGTAGGCGGCGAGCAGCACCCCGCTGCCCAGCGCCCCGGCGATGAACACCGGGCGCCGCCCGATCCGGTCGGCCAGGACGGCGAACAGCGGGATGGCGGCGAGGGCGACGACGTTCGCGCTCACGACGACCCACAGCATGGTCGAGCGCTCCAGGCCGACGGTGTTGACCGCGAACGACAGCGCGAACACCGTCATCAGGGTGCTGACCGAGGCCACCGTCGCGGCGAGGGTGACACGCAGCAGGTTCGGCCAGTGGCCGCGGAACAGCGCGTCGATCGGGAGCTCGTCCTTCGCCTTCGGCGCGCCGTCGGTGTCGGCGACCTCGGTGGTGAACACCGGGGTCTCGTGCAGCGTCCGCCGGATCAGCACACCGGCGACCATCACCAGCACGCTCGCCCAGAACGGCACCCGCCAGCCCCAGGACAGCAGCGCGTCCTCGGGCAGCAGCGCGATCGGCAGGAACACCGCGGTCGCGATGATCTGCCCGCCCTGGGTCCCGGACAGGGTGAAGCTGGTGAAGAACGCGCGGCGGCCCTGCGGGGAGTGCTCCAGCGTCATCGAGTTCGCGCCGGCCTGCTCACCGCCCGCGGACAGGCCCTGCAGCAGCCGGCAGGTCACCAGCAGCGCCGGGGCGAGCACCCCGACCTGGTCGTAGGTGGGCAGGAACCCGATCGCCAGCGTCGCGACCCCCATCATCATCAGCGTCGCGACCAGCACCTTCTTGCGCCCCAGCCGGTCACCGATGTGACCGAAGAGCACCGCACCGAGCGGGCGGGCGACGTAGCCGAAGCCGAAGGTGGCCAGCGACAGCAGCGTGCCGGCGACCGGGCTGGAGTCGGGGAAGAACACCTTGTTGAACACCAGCGCCGCGGCGGTGCCGTAGATGAAGAAGTCGTAGTACTCCAGGGCGCTGCCGATCCACGCGGCCAGGGCGGCCCGTGTCGGCTGCGCCTGCGGCGCGCTCGGCGCGGCGGCGGACGGTTGCTGGCTCACGGTGGCTCCCGGCGTGTGCGACGTTGCAGGCACTGGTGTGGACGACGGCTCCCGGGCGGCGGGCCGCTCGCTTATGTACCGTCTGGTTACGTACCGAATAGTGAGTTGCGCCGCGACGCGTGTCAAGAGCCGGATGGACGCCGGTCCCGTCAGTCCTGTCCGACGCGGGCGGTCAGGTACTCCACCACCAGGTCACCGACCATGCGGCGGTAGTGCGCCCGGCGGGCCGGGTCCAGCAGGTCGCGGCCGAAGATGGCCGAGACGGTGTGCCGGTTGGCCACCCGGAACACGCAGAACGAGCTGATCAGCACGTGGACGTCGAAGGCGTCGACGTCGTCGCGGAACATGCCGGTCTCCCGGCCGCGGGCGAGGATCGGCTCCAGCACTCCGACCGCGGGCCCGGCCAGCCCCTCGCGCAACGGGGAGGACCGCAGGTGCTCGGCGTGGTGGATGTTCTCGATCGCGACCAGCCGGATGAAGTCCGGGTGCGCCTCGTGGTGGTCGAAGGTGAGCTCGGCGACCGCACGCACCGCCCGCGCCGGGTTGAGGTCCGACACCGACAGCTGCTGCTCCAGTGCCCGGATCCCGGCGTAGGCCCGTTCGAGAACGGCCAGGTAGAGACCCTGTTTCGAGCCGAAGTAGTAGTAGAGCATCCGCTTGGTGGTCCGGGTGCGCGCGGCTATCTCGTCGACCCGCGCCCCGGCCAGTCCCCGGTCGGCGAACTCCGCAGTCGCCTCGTCCAGGATCTCGGTGCGGGTGCGCTCGGCGTCGCGCTGCCGGACGCCGTCCTCCGGTGCCGCTGCCACTGCGGTCCCCCTCCGCCGGTCCACGCCGCCGGGATCCCGGCGGCGTCCCCGGACTCTACGGATCGCCGGCCGTCTCCCCTGGCCGATCCGTCCGCCGTCCGGTACAACTAACCGTACGGTACATAGATCCGAGGAGGGATCCGTGCGGAGCAGCAGCGAGACCCGGCGCGACACCGACGCCACCGGAACCGGCACACGGGTGCGGACGGGGTTGATCGGCGCCGGCATCGGTCCGTCGCTGTCGCCTGCCCTGCACGAGCGCGAGGGCGCCGCGCACGGCCTGGACCTGACCTACCGGCGCTTCGACCTCGACGTCCTCGGGGTCGCACCGGACGGCGTCGGCGACCTGCTCCGCCGGGCCCGCGCCCAGGGTCACGCGGGCCTCAACATCACCCATCCCTGCAAGCAGCGCGTGATCGGCCACCTCGACGCCCTCGCCCCGGAGGCCGCCGCCGTCGGCGCGGTCAACACCGTCGTCATCGGCACGGACGGGTCGATGACCGGGCACAACACCGACTGGACCGGGTTCCGCGACGGCTGGCGGGCCGGGCTGCCCGGCGCCGCGACGGGCCGGGTCGTGCTGCTGGGTGCCGGGGGCGCCGGCGCCGCGGCCGCCTACGCCATGGCCCGCGAGGGAGTCGGCGTCCTGCAGGTGGTCGACGTCGACGGGGACCGGGCCGCCGCGCTCGCCGCGTCGGTGACCCCGCACCTGGCCCCCGGCGCGCAGGCCACCGGGCACCCGTTGCCGGAGCTGGCCGCGCTGCTCCCCGGCGCCGACGGCCTCGTGCACGCCACACCGGTGGGGATGGCCGAGCACCCCGGCCTGCCGTTCGATCCCGCGCTGCTCGCGACCCGCCCGTGGGTCGCCGAGATCGTCTACCGGCCGCTGGACACCGCGCTGCTGGGTGCCGCGCGCGCCGCGGGCTGCCGCACCGTCGACGGCAGCGCGATGGCCGTGCACCAGGCCGCGGAGGCGTTCCGGCTGTTCACCGGCGTCGCACCGGACCCGGCGCGGATGCTCGCCCACCTCGCCGAGCTGATCACCGCCGAGCAGGAGGCCGCACGTGTCGCCTGAGACCGTGCCCACCGGAACCGTGCCCACCGGAACCGTGCCCACCGCAACCCCGCCCACCGGGACCGCGCGCCTGTCCCTGGCCACGGTCTGCCTGTCCGGCACGCTGGAGGACAAGCTCGCCGCCGCCGCGACCGCCGGGTTCGACGGCGTCGAGATCTTCGCGCCGGACCTGCTCGCCGACCCCGGGTCCCCGGCGGCGATCGGCGCCCGCTGCCGCGACCTGGGCCTGTCGGTGGACCTCTACCAGCCGCTGCGCGACATCGACTCGACCGACCCCGACCGGTTCGCGGCGAACCTGCGCCGCGCGGACGCGACCTTCGAGGTCATGGCGGGGCTCGGCGCCGACACCGTGCTGGTGTGCTCCTCGGTGTCCCCCGACGCCGTCGACCCCGCCGCCGACGCCGACCTGCTCGCCGCCCAGCTGCACACCCTCGCCGCCCGCGCCCACGAGCGCGGGCTGCGCATCGCCTACGAGGCGCTCGCCTGGGGCAGGCACGTCGACACCTGGGACGCCTCCTGGGACGCCGTGCGCGCCGCCGACCACCCCGCGCTCGGCCTCTGCCTGGACTCCTTCCACGTCCTGGCCCGCGGCTCGGACCCGGCCCCGATCGCCGAGGTGCCCGGCGGGAAGCTGTTCTTCCTGCAGCTCGCCGACGCCCGTGAGCTGTCGATGGACGTGCTGTCCTGGAGCCGTCACCACCGGTTGTTCCCCGGCCAGGGCGGGTTCGACCTGCCGGCGTTCCTCGCGCCGGTGCTGGCGGCCGGGTACGCCGGGCCGCTGTCGCTGGAGGTGTTCAACGACGTCTTCCGCCAGTCCGACCCGGTCCGCACCGCCGTCGACGCCCGCCGCTCATTGATCGCCCTCGCCGAGGCCACCGCGCTGGCCGGTGCCGGGACCGACCCGGTCGCCACCGCGGCGCCGTCCCTCGACGGGACCGCGTTCGTCGAGCTGACCGCGGGCCCGGAGCTGGGCCGGGTACTGCGTGCACTGGGGTTCAGCCGCACCGGGGTGCACCGCACCAAGCAGGTGGAGCGCTTCGAGCAGGGCGGTGCCCGGCTGCTCGTCAACGCGGCGGGCACCGGGTCCGGTGCGGTCGCGGCGATCGCCGTCGAGTCCCCCGACCCGGACGCCTCCGCCCGCCGGGCCGCCCGGCTCTGTGCCTCCCCGGTGCCCCGCGCGACCGGGCCGGGGGAGGCCGAGTTCGCCGAGATCCCCGCACCGGACGGCACCGCGCTCTTCCTGTGCCGCACCTCCGGCGACACGGGCCCGGACGGCCCGGCCTGGCCGCACGACTTCGTGGGCGTCGACGAAGCGCCCGCCCCCGGGACCGGGATCACCGGGATCGACCACGTCGGCCTGACCCAGCCCTACGACGCGTTCGACGAGGCGGTGCTGTTCCACCGGGCCGTCCTCGGCCTCGACCCGGTCGGCGACGGGGAGTACGCGGCCCCGTTCGGGCTGGTCCGCAGCCGGGCGCTCGCCGACCCCCGGCGCCGGGTCCGGCTCGCGCTGACCGTGTCGGTGCTGCGTCGCGGGGACTGGAGCCCGGCCGTCGCCGACCCGCAGTACGTGGCCCTGGCCTGCGACGACGTGCTCGCCACCGCGGCCGCGGCACGGGCCGCCGGGGTGCCGCTGCTCGCGGTGCCCGCCAACTACCACGACGACCTGGCCGCCCGGCTCGACCTGCCCGCGGACACCGTGGCCGCCTACCGGGAGCTCGGGGTCCTGCACGACCGCGACGCGCACGGCGACTACCTGCAGGTCTGCACCGAGCTGCTCGGCGGACGGCTGTTCCTCGCCCTGGTGCAGCGCACCGGCACGCACGACGGGCACGGCTGGCCGGACGCCCCGGTCCGGATGGCGGCCCACCGCCGGTCCCGGCTCACCCGTGGCTGAGCGGTCCCGCCGGCGTCGCGGCCGTCGTCGGGGAGGTCCCGGCCCCGCACACGCCGTCCCGCTGCCGGGGACCTGATCGCCGGTCTCAGGTCGACTGCTCCGGCGACGGCTGCGCGGCCAGGCGCGCCGAGTAGATCGAGTACCCGTCGAGCCAGCGGGCCACCGCGGTCGCCACCAGCGTCGCGGCGACCAGCGGGACGGCGATCCCGAACCCGGTGCCGGTCAGCTCCAGCACCAGCACCAGGCCGGCCAGCGGCGCCTGCATCCCGGCCCCGATCATCGCGGCCGCCCCGACCAGGGCGAACGTGCCGACCGGGGTGCCCGGCCACAGCGCCGACCAGGCCACGCCGAGCGCGGCCCCGAGCAGCGCGCCGGTGCACAGCGTCGGGGTGAACAGCCCGCCGGACGCGCCGCTGCCCAGGCACATCGCCGTCACCAGCGGCTTCAGCACGGCCAGCGCCGCGAACAGCAGCAGCGCCCCGCCACCGAGGAAGGCCTGCTCGGCCAGGTCCGCGCCGTTGCCGTAGAGCTGCGGGAACGCCAGCCCGGCCACACCGAGCAGCCCGAACGCGACGACCGGGGCGGCGATCCGCCACCACGTCCGCCGGGGCCCGTGGTGCGACACGAACCCGATCAGCCGGACCCAGCCGGTCGCGAGCACCCCGATCAGCACACCCGCGGGCACCGCCCACACCAGCAGCGACGGCGTCGTCGCCGGGACCGGGAGGCCGGGGTAGACCGGCCCGGCGGGCAGGTACAGCCAGGCGACGACGGTGGCGGTCGCGGTGCAGGCCAGCGCGGGCAGCACCACCGGCAGCCGCACGGTGCCGACGAGCACCTCGGCGGTGAACAGCGCCCCGCCCAGCGGCACGTCGTAGACGCAGGCCAGCCCGGCGCCCGCGCCGCAGGCGACCAGTAGCCGTCGCTGCTCGAGCGACAGCCCGCCCCAGCCGGCCAGGACCGCGCCCCACACCCCGCCCATCAGCTTGGGCGCGGCCTCCCGGCCGAGCGAGGCGCCCAGCCCGACGACGACCTCCGACAGCGCCGCGGTGCCGGTGCTGCGGCGCACCCCGAGCCGCGCGTCGCCGGTCCAGATCGCGTCGTCGACGTCGGTGCGGCCGGGCACGAACCGGCGCAGCAGGTACCCGCCGACCCCGGCGACGAGCCCCGCCACCAGCAGCGGCCACACCCGTCCCCACGCGTCGGCCCGCTCGACCGCCGCCTGGAACCCCTCCGCCGCCCCGGAACCCCAGGCCCACTCCGACACCGCGTGCAGCAGCGCCATCAGCACGATGCCGGACAGCCCGGCGGCGACCCCGGTCACGACGAGCAGCAGCCAGAACCGGACGGTCAGCGGCGACGCGCCGTCGCCGGTGACGTTGGGCTGGTCGGTGGCGGCCCGCTTCGACCCGACGCGCGTCCGCAGGACGGGGGCGGGGACCCGGAGGCGCTCACTCGGTCGGCGTGACACCCCGCCATGATCCCCGCCCTGTCCGGACATTCACCCGGCGGGCCGGTGCCCGATCAGGCGAAGGCGTCCGGCGGCGGGCAGGAGCAGACCAGGTTCCGGTCGCCGTGGGCGCCGTCGATCCGGCGCACCGGCGGCCACACCTTCCGGTCGTGCACCCCCGGGGTGACCCCGGTCGGGTAGGCCGCCAGCTCCCGCGGGTACGGGTGGTCCCACTTGTCGTCGGCCAGGCAGGCCGCGGTGTGCGGGGCGTTCCGCAGCGGGTTGTCCTCGGCGGGCCACTCCCCCGCGGCGACCCGGTCGATCTCACCGCGGATCGACACCATCGCGGCGACGAACCGCTCGATCTCGGCGAGGTCCTCGGACTCGGTGGGCTCGACCATCAGCGTCCCGGCCACCGGGAAGGACATGGTCGGGGCGTGGATGCCGTGGTCGATGAGCCGCTTGGCGACGTCGTCGACGGTCACGCCGGTCTCCTTGGTCAGCGTGCGCAGGTCGAGGATGCACTCGTGGGCGACCGTGCCGTCGGCGCCCGCGTAGAGCACCGGGAAGTGCTCCCGCAGCCGGGTGGCGACGTAGTTCGCGGCCGCCACCGCGGTCAGCGTGGCGCGGCGCATCCCGTCCAGGCCCATCATCCGCAGGTACGCCCAGGAGATCGGCAGGACGCCGGGCGAGCCGTGGCGGGCGGCCGACACCGGGCCGACGCCGCCGTCGGAGCGGGGCGTGCGCCCGGGCAGGAACGGCGCCAGGTGCTCGGCCACCGCGACCGGGCCGACGCCGGGCCCGCCGCCGCCGTGCGGGATGCAGAAGGTCTTGTGCAGGTTGAGGTGGCTGACGTCGCCGCCGAAGGCCCCCGGGCGGGCGACCCCGACCAGCGCGTTGAGGTTGGCGCCGTCGACGTAGACCTGGCCGCCGGCGTCGTGCACGGCGGCGCACACGTCGCGGACACCGGCCTCGTAGACGCCGTGCGTCGACGGGTAGGTGATCATCAGCGCGGCGAGCCGGTCGCCGTGCTCGGCGATCTTCGCGTGCAGGTCGTCGAGGTCGACGTCGCCGCCCGGTGCGGTCCCGACGACGACCACCCGCAGCCCGGCCATGATCGCCGAGGCGGCGTTGGTGCCGTGCGCGGAGGCCGGGATCAGGCAGACGTCGCGGTCGGTCGCCCCGCGGCTGCGGTGGTACGCGGCGATGGCGAGCAGCCCGGCGAGCTCGCCCTGGCTGCCCGCGTTGGGCTGCAGCGACACCGCGGCGTAGCCGGTGAGGTCGGCCAGCCAGGTCTCCAGCTGGTCGATCATCTCCCGGGTCCCGGCGGTGTCGGACTCCGGCGCGAGCGGGTGCAGGTCGGCGAACTGCGGCCAGGTCACCGCCTCCATCTCGGCGGCGGCGTTGAGCTTCATGGTGCACGAGCCCAGGGGGATCATCGTGCGGTCCAGTGCGAGGTCGGCGTCGGCGAGACGGCGCAGCCAGCGCATCAGCGCGGTCTCGGACCGGTACTCGTGGAACGTCGGGTGCGTGAGGTACTCGCTCGCGCGGCGCAGGCCCGCGGGCAGCGCGTCGGCGGTGTCCCCGTCGAGCGCGGCCACGTCCACCCCGGTGACGCCGAACGCCGCCCACACCGCGTGCAGGTGCGCCACGGTGGTGATCTCCGAGGTGGCGACGCCGACCTCGTCGTCCGAGGCCCGGCGCAGCGCGATCCCGGCGTCGTGCGCGGCGGCGACGACGGCGTCGGCGCGGCCGGGGACGCGGGCGAGCACGGAGTCGAAGAACGCGTCGTGGACGATCTCCACCCCGCCCGAGCGCAGACCTGCGGCGAGCACCGCGGCCATCCGGTGGGTGCGGGTGGCGATGTCGCGCAGCCCGTCCGGGCCGTGGTGCACCCCGTAGCAGGCGGCCATGACCGCGAGCAGGACCTGCGCGGTGCAGATGTTGGAGGTGGCCTTCTCCCGGCGGATGTGCTGCTCGCGGGTCTGCAGCGCCAGCCGCAGGGCGTAGTGGCCGTCGGCGTCGCGGGAGACCCCGACCAGGCGTCCCGGCAGCTGACGGGCGTGGCGCTGCCCGACCGAGAGGTAGCCCGCGTGCGGGCCGCCGAAGCCGAGCGGCACCCCGAAGCGCTGGGTGGACCCGACCGCGGCGTCCGCGCCGAACTCCCCGGGCGGGGTGAGCAGGGTCAGGGCCAGCAGGTCCGCCGCGACGGCGACGAGTGCCCCGCGCCCGTGCGCGGCCTCGACCAGCGCCGACGGGTCGGCGACCCGGCCCGAGGCGCCCGGGTAGGACAGCAGCACCCCGAAGAACTCGCCCTCCGGCAGCACGCCGTCGCCGAGGTCGGCGACGACCAGCTCGATGCCGAGCGGCTCGGCGCGGGTGCGCAACACGTCCACGGTCTGTGCCACGGTGTCGGCGTCGACGACGAACCGCGGGCTGGTCGAGCGGTTGGCCCGGCGCAGCAGCGTCATCGCCTCGGCGGCGGCGGTGGCCTCGTCGAGCAGCGAGGCGCCGGCGACCGGCAGCCCGGTCAGGTCGGACACCATCGTCTGGAAGGTCAGCAGGGCCTCGAGCCTGCCCTGGCTGATCTCGGGCTGGTACGGCGTGTACGCGGTGTACCAGGCCGGGTTCTCCAGCACGTTCCGGCGGATCACCGACGGGGTGCGGGTGCCGTGGTAGCCGTAGCCGATCATCGGGACGGTGACGGTGTTGCGCCCGGCCAGCTCGCGCAGCTCGGCCAGCATCTCGGCCTCGCCGACCGGCGCGGGCAGCGAGGCACCGACCGGTGCGTCGTCGCGGATGGTGTCGGGCAGCGCGCGGGCGGCGAGCGCGTCGAGGGAGTCGACGCCCAGCACCTCCAGCATCCGGGCCAGGTCATCGGGGCGGGGCCCGATGTGGCGCTCGGCGAACGGGAGCCCCCGCTCCAGCTCGGCGAGGGTGGGACGGTGCTCGGACGTCGGGCTCACGGCGCCTCCGGAGGTCGTCGGGCGGATCGGGGCAGGGCGACTGGCCCCTCCCCCTCTGTCCGTACCCGCAGACCGGGCGCCTGAGAGATTCACCGGAGGCTTCCGGCTTTCCCCGTCGGCGGACGGGCGCCCCGCGTGCGTGTGCGGCCCGTCGCTTTCCAGAGGCGCCTCGACCGCGCGGTCCGTGTGCCTGAGAGATTCCGGGAAGGGGTTGCTCCTTCGGCGCCCGGGCTCGTTCCCCGGGGCTCTCCCGCGCGGCGTCGACGACTACCGGGCCAGCCTACCTGCGTAGTTCTGCGGCGTCGCCGCCTGCGCCGGCTCGTCACACTTCCTGCCATGTCGAACACCAGCGCTCCGAACACCACTCCGGCCACCACCGCCGCGTTCCACACGCAGGCGATGCTGTCCTTCGGCGTGTCGCTCGCGGCCGTCGTCGTCGGAACCGTCTACCTGCCCGTCGACGGGTGGGTGAAGGCGTTCCTCGCCATCGCCGTGCTGTACGCGATCACCTCGGCGTTCACCCTGGCGAAGTGCGTCCGGGACCGCCAGGACAGCCTGACCGTGGTCAACCGGGTCGACCAGGCGCGGATGGAGAAGCTGCTCGCCGAGCACGACCCGTTCCGCGCCGTCGCGTAGGCCTGCCGGAGCGGCGTCAGGAGATCGCGCGGCGCGCGCGGCGGCGGGCCAGCTCGTCCTCGGGTGCCTCGTCGACGGTGCCGCCGTCGGCCCGCTCGGCCGGGAAGTCCTTGATGACGCCGGAGATCTCGCGCATCGCCCCGGACACCGCGATCCCGAACACGCCCTGACCGCCCTGCAGCAGGTCGACGACCTCCTCCGGGGAGGTGCACTCGTAGACGGTGGTGCCGTCGGAGAACAGGGTGATGCCGGCCAGGTCGCGGATCCCGCGCCGGCGCAGGTGCTCGACGGCGATCCGGATGTTCTGCAGCGAGACACCGGCGTCGAGCAGCCGCTTCACGATCTTGAGGACGAGGACGTCCTTGAAGGAGTACAGCCGCTGGCTGCCCGACCCGGCGGCGCCGCGGATCGACGGCACGACCAGCCCGGTGCGGGCCCAGTAGTCCAGCTGCCGGTAGGTGATGCCGACGACCTGGCACGCGGTGGGCCCGCGGAAGCCGACCAGGCGGTCGGTCACCCCGTCGAGCCCCTCACCGACGAGCGGGTCCGGGAACAGCTCTCCCTGACCCGGCCCCTCGGGTGGTGGCGTCTGCACCGCGCGTTCTCCCTCGGTCGGGACCGTGACCTCTCCTACCATGTGACTCTGGGTAGTGGATGAGTTCCACGGATGTCATCAGTCGTGATGACGGTAGGCCCAGTGGCCGAGGCGGTCAACGCGGCTCGCCGACCTGGGCGTACCGGACACCCGCCCGGGTTGCCGGGTACGGAGGGCGTACAGCCGCCGAACGGTCGGTGACGTCGGTGAACGGTCGGACCGTGGTCCATCCGGTTCCACCGCCGGGTCACGGCGGTGGTCACCCGGACGGATCAGCCCGGCTGGGCCCCGCGGAAGTCCTCCGGCGACACGGAGTCGAGGAACTCGCGGAACTTCTCGACCTCGTCCTCCTGCTCGTCGGGGATGACCAGACCCGCCTCGGCGAGGACGCTCTCGTCGGCGTGCACCGGGACACCGGTCCGCAGCGCCAGCGCGATCGAGTCGCTCGGCCGCGCGGACACCGTGACGCCGCCGTCGAAGATCAGCTCAGCGTAGAAGGTGCCCTCCTGCAGGTCGGTCACCCGCACCTGCTCGAGCCGCCGCCCGAGTGCCCCGATCACGTCCTTGAGCAGGTCGTGGGTCAGCGGCCGCGCGGGCTTGACCCCCTGCTGCTCCAGGGCGATCGCCGTCGCCTCCACCGATCCGATCCAGATCGGGAGGTATCGGTCGCCGTTCGTCTCCCGCAGCAGCAGGATCGGCTGGTTCGCCGGAAGTTCGACCCGGACGCCCACGACGCGCATCTCGCTCATCAGCCCGCCTCCCCGGCCCTGTCGGGCCTGTCGGGCCACCCGGGTGGACACGCCACCCCGGCCGCCCTGATCGCCTTGCTCGCCCTGACCCGTGCGGCGGACCCGACGGGCTCCGTGTCGTTGCCACCGCACTGCCACCGACACCTGATGACGCTACACGGCGGTCCGCCCCGACGCGCGCCTCCGGACGGGGAGTGACGGGGTCCGTTCGACGATCGTCACACGCCCGTCGCGCACGGCGTGTCGGCTCGACACCCGCCGGTCCCCGTCCACGCAGAAGGCCCGTCGCACCAGGGGGTACGGGAGCACCCCTGGTGCGACGGGCCGGTCGTCCGCGGGGGTCCGTGAACGGCGCCGACGGCGCCGCCGCACGGACCCGGGATCAGCCCTGGGCGCCCGTCTCACGGGGCCCGGTCAGGAAGACCAGGCGGAACTTGCCGATCTGCACCTCGTCGCCGTTGGCGAGCACCGCCGTGTCGACCGGCTCGCGGTTGACGTAGGTGCCGTTGAGGCTGCCGACGTCGACCACGACGAACTCACCGGCGTCGCGGCGGAACTCCGCGTGCCGCCGGGAGACGGTGACGTCGTCGAGGAAGATGTCGCTGTCGGGGTGCCGGCCGGCGCTGGTGGTCGGCACGTCCAGCAGGAAGCGCGAGCCGGCGTTCGGACCGCGCCGGACGACGAGCAGCGCCGACCCGGCGGGCAGCCCGTCGACACCCGAGACGGCGGGCTCGGCGGCCGGCTGCTCGACGTCGGCGAGGAAGTCCGCCCGGAAGACCGACGTGGTCTCCGGTGCGCGCTCCGGTGGCACGTCGCGCGGGTCGTTCGTGGTCACCTCGGGGACTCCTCCTCGCGGATGCGGTACCCGGACGGTGTCCGGGCGGTCAGGGCGGTGCGGGGCCGGTGTCCCGGTCCCTTCCGGACGGCACGTCCAGGGGATGTGAACCTACCGGTCGGAGCGGCCGGGGCGATACGGAGGGCGGCGCGCCGTGCCGCGTGGTGCGGCGGGCGGACCGGCTCAGGCGCCGTCGGCCAGCTGGCGGTAGGCCTCGGCGTCGAGCAGGCCGTCGAGCGAGGCCCCCTCGGCCAGGCGGATCTCGACGATCCACCCGTCGCCGTAGGGCGCGGAGTTCACCAGCTCCGGGCCCGCGTCCAGCCCGTCGTTCACGGCGACGACCTCGCCGCCGACCGGGGCGTAGATGTCCGACACGGACTTGGTCGACTCGACCTCGCCCATGGCGTCGCCCGCGGCGAGGGTGTCACCGACGGCCGGCAGCTGCACGAAGACGACGTCACCGAGCTGCGACTGGGCGTGGTCGGTGATGCCGACCCGGACCACCCCGTCCCCGCTGCGGCGCACCCACTCGTGGGCCTCGGTGTAGGACAGGTCCGACGGAATCTCCGAGCTCACACCGGGGAGCCTATCCCCCGGCGCCGCCGTGATCGAACCGGGTCGACGGGGCCGGGACGCCCGGAGCCGGGCGCCGCAGCGCCAGCCGGAACTGGGCCAGGTACAGCAGCCCCGACCACAGGTAGAGGGCCACGCCCCAGATGGCGAAGGCGTTCGCGACGACGCCGACCACGGCCTCGGCGGGTGAGGGGCCGTCACCGAGCAGGAGCAGCGGGAAGGCGTAGAGCAGGACGAAGGTGGCGGCCTTGCCGAGGTAGACGACCTCGAAGGGGCCGTAGCCGCGGTGGCGCAGCACGAACACGCAGACGGCGAGGACGACGTCGCGGGCCACCAGGGCGACCACCGCCCACCACGGGACGATGTCGCGCGCGGCCAGCCCGACCAGCGCGGCCAGGATGTACAGGCGGTCCACGGCCGGGTCGAGCATGGCGCCGAACCGGCTGAACTGGTCGAGGACGCGGGCGAGCTTGCCGTCGAGCCAGTCGGTGAACCCGCCGATCGCCAGCACCGCGACTGCCCAGCCGTCGGCCTCCGGGCCGAGCATCAGCCACAGGAACAGCGGCACCCCGGCCAGGCGCAGCATGCTGAGCGCGTTCGGGACGGTCCAGAGCCGGTCGTCGTCGGTGGGCGGGCCGACGGTGTCGTGCACCGAGTCCCGGACGGTGTCGCGCACCGTGTCCCGGACGGTGTCGCGGGCCTCGCGGACCGAGTCGGCGGCCTCGCGGGCGCTGCGGCGCACCGCTGCCGCCCGTCCGGTGTCGCTCTCCCCGCCCACATCGGGCACCCTAGTCGTCGGGTCGGGGTGTGCGGGCCGCCCCGTCGGGGTGAGGATGGGGACATGACCGATACCAACATCTCCCTGCGCGACATCCAGGCCCCGCTCAAGCAGCAGTACCGCGACGACCCGGAGTCGGCGGTCATCACCCTGAAGGCGGACGGGGAGCTCGGCTCCGGTGTGGCGTGCAAGGTCTCGACCGGCCAGGCGATGGCCGAGGCGGGCCTGCACCCGGCCACCGGCGGCGACGGCACCCAGCTGTGCTCGGGCGACATGCTGCTGGAGGCGCTGGTGGCCTGTGCCGGGGTGACCCTGCGCGCGGTGGCCACCGCGCTGGAGCTCGAGGTGCTCGGCGCCGTGCGCGCCGAGGGCGACCTCGACTTCCGCGGCACCCTCGGCGTCGCGAAGGACGCCCCGGTCGGTTTCCGGGAGATCCGCCTGTCCTTCGACGTCGACGTCCGCGACGGCGGCGCGCCCGCCGCCGAGGACAAGGTCGCGACCCTGGTGAAGCTGACCGAGCGGTACTGCGTCGTCCTGCAGACCGTCCAGGGCAGCGCGACCACCTCGGTCGCGGTCAACCCGGCCGCCTGACCCGCCCGTGGCGCGCCGGACGGTGACCACCCGGACACCGGGTGCCACCGCCGTCCGGCGTGCACCGGGCAGCGCCGAACGGCCGTACGTCTTGGTCGGCCCGGGTCCGCCGACCCCGGCCGCCCGCCGGTGGCGATCCGCTCGTCGCGTGTCACCGTCGGTTCGGCGCCCCACACACTCCGAGGTCTCCGGTCCCCGCCGAGGGCCTCCGTACGGTTGATCCGTCCAGGAGTTCGTGACGGGGTGTGCCCGGCGCCGCGACGTGCGGCGGCGGGGCGCACGCGGCAGGTGAGACGTGATCAAACTGGCGGACGCGCTGACGTCCGGCGATCACGTGTGCGCGGTCCCGGACAGTACGGAGCACCTCGGCGAGCTCGCCGCCGCCTACGTCGCGCACGGTCTCGACCGGGGCGAGCGCATCCTCTACTTCGACGACGACGGCGCCGCCGACGTCCTGCTCCGCCGCCTCGTCGAGGACGGCGTCGAGGTCGACGACCCGCTGCGCCACGGCCAGCTGGAGATCCTGCCCGCCGAACGGACCCGGCGCACCTTCCGCACCCCGCTGTCCGAGGTGCACGCCGGGATGTCCGGCGAGGTCGCCCGCTCCCGCGAGCTCGGCTGGAACGGCACCCGGATGACCGGCCAGATGCACTCGGTGCTCGAGGCGGGCGCCGCGGGCACCCTGCCCGAGTACGACGGCCTGCTGGCCCGGCTGATCCGCGAGAGCGCGGGCGGGCTGACCGCGCTGTGCACCTACGACACCGAGCACTTCCCGGCCGAGCAGATCGACATCATGCGGGCGCTGCACCGCGACCACGTCCCCTGCTCCACCGCCTACGACGACGGCCTGCTCCGGATCGTGCGCCTCGGTACCGGCCACGCCCGGCTGGCCGGCGAGGTCGACCACAGCAACCGCTCGAAGATCACCTCGCTGCTGCACTCGGCCCTGGACGCCGCGCTGCGCTCCGCGGACGCCTCCACCGACATCGGCCTGGACCTGGCCTCGGTGCGGTTCGTCGACGTCGCCACCGCGGTCGCGCTGGTGCACGCCGCCGAGAGCTTCCCGGCCACCCACCGCCTGGTGCTGCACCGGGTTCGGCCGCGGGTGCTGCGCGTGCTCGAACGCTGCGGCGCGGCCTTCTCCCCCCAGCTCGTGTTCGACGACCACCCTCCGGCCCCCGAGGTCGTGTACCCGGGAGGACAGCTCCGGTGAAGGTCAACGCCGCACCCCGCCCGCCCGGCTTCCGGCACGCCCTCGTGCACGCCGACGACCCGGTGGAGCTGCTCGCCGCCGTCGCGCCGGCCGCCCGGGCCGCGGCGCGGGACACCGGCGCCCGGGTCGCAGTGGACCTGCCCGCACCGCTGGAGCAGGCGCTGCACGACGAGCTCGGCGACGAGGTCGAGCTCGGCAGGCTGACCTCGCTGACCAGCTCGGCCCGGGAGTCCGGACAGACCGTCGCCGCCTGGCGGGCCCGGGAGCTGCGGGCGCTGACCTCCTCGGGCCGCCCGGTGTTCGTGGTGAGCGCGCACGACCCGGACCTCGACGGCGTCGACGGCGGGTTCTGGGTCGAGCTGGAGGCCGCGCTCAACATCTCCCTCGCGGGGCTACCGGTCCTGCAGGTGTGCGCCTACCCCCGGCTGCCGCTGCACGGCGCGGTCGGCGAGTCGGCGGTGGTGAACCACCCGCTGCGGCTGCGCGTCTCCGGGCTCACCGAGAACCCGCGGCACCGCCCGCCCGCCGAGGTGCTCGCGGCCCTGCCGATCGCGCCGCCGCACCTGCTCGGACCGCCGGACGTCACGTTGTCCTACAACACCTTCGAGCTGTCCCGGGTGCGCGACGCCGTCGAGGAGGCCGCCCGGGTGTGCCGGTTCGACACCGCACGCGGCGAGGACATGGTGCAGGCGGTCAACGAGGTCGCCACCAACGCGGTCGAGCACGGCTCCCCGGAGGCGGGGCTGTCGGTGTGGGCGCGCGACGGGGAGCTGGTCTGCGAGGTGCAGGACAGCGGGGCGATCGCGCTGCCGCTGATCGGGCTGGCGCCGCCGCACCCGTCGCAGGCACGGGGGCGCGGGACCTGGATCGCCCGGCAGCTCTGCGACAGCCTGCACGTCTGGCGGGCCCCGGACGGGACCCACGTCCGGCTGCTCTCCCGGGCCTGACGCAGATCCCACCATCCGGCCGTACCCGGATCTCACACCGTGGGCACTGCTGGGCTATCCTCGTCCCACGACACCACACGGAGACGCCGCCCGCCGTCCGTGTCGGTGCGGTTCCGTCGTGCCTGCTCCGCGATCCGAGGCCCTCCCGCCCGGCGCGCCCCGGCTCCGTACGGAGCCGATCGCGGGCCGCACGTCACGACCGATCCGGGGAAACGGCCATGTCCGACGATCACTGTCGATCCAGTGAGCAGAGCACTCCCACCTCCACCCCGCACGTGCGGGTGCTGGGCTCGTTCGGGCTGCGCGCGGGCGACCGCGCCGTCCCGCTGCCGGTCGACTCCCGTCGCCTGGTCGCCTATCTCGCCGTCCACCGGCGGCCGCAGCCGACCGCGGCGCTCGCCGCGACGCTGTGGCCCGGAGTCGGTCCCGTCCCCGCGGCCCGGCTGCTCGACGAGGCCGTCGCCGGCGTCGACGTACCGGGCCTGCTCGACGCCGACCACCTCGGCCGGCTGCAGCTCGGCGACGACGTGGTCGTCGATCTCACCGAGGCCATGCTCCTGATCCGCGGGCTGTCCGCGCCCAGCATGCTGCGCACCGTGCGGGAGATCGGCGCGCCGGAGACCGCGCTGCTGGAGGCCGACATCCTCCCGTCGTGGACCGCGGCGTGGATCGCCGTGGAGCGCGAACGGTTCCGCCAGCTGCGCCTGTCCGCCCTGGAGGGACTGGCCGGCACGCTCACCGCCGCCGACCGGCACGACGACGCCGTCGTCGTCGCGCGCCGGGCCGTCGCCACCGCGCCGAGCCGCGAGCGGTCGCGCCGCGCCCTGGTCGAGGCTCTGCTCGCCGGCGGGCACGTCGCCGACGCGCTCGCCGAGTACGAGGAGTTCCAGCGGCTGCTGCGCAACAGCGTCGGCGCCACCCCGGACTCCGAGCTGGACCGCCTGCTCGCCCCGCTCGACGCGGGCTGGCCGCTCGGCCCGGGCCTGCACCGCCCGGCCCGGCGCTTCGCCGTGGGCATGCCCGGCACCGGCCGCGGCCCGCAGCGCTCGCGCCGGGTCGTCGCGGGGAGCCCGGCCAGCGGGCGCTGACCGAGAACACACACGACGAGGGGGCGCGACCGGACGGTCGCGCCCCCTCGTCGTGTGCGGTGGCTAGTGGAACTGCGGGCGGCGCTTCTCGCCGAACGCGGCGAGCCCCTCGGCACCCTCCGGACCCGCGGCGCAGGTCGCGATGGAGTCCGCCTCGGCCGCGAGCTGCTCGTCGAGCCCCCGGTCCCAGGTCACGCTCAGGAGCCCGCGGATGCGGCCCAGCGCGGCCGTCGGTCCCTGGGCGAGCCGGTGCGCGACCGCGGCGGCCTCGTCGGCCACCCGGTCGTCGTCGACGACGGAGGCGAGCAGCCCCAGCTCGGCCAGCGTCTCGGCCTCGAGGACCTCGTCGGTGAGCAGGACCCGCCGCGCCCGCGCTGCGCCGATCAGCCGCGGCAGCGTCCAGGTCATCCCGCCGTCCGGGGAGAACCCGATGCCGGGGTAGGCGGGGCGCATCCGGGTCGAGGTCCCGCCGACGGCGAGGTCGCAGGCCAGCGCGATGCTCATGCCCGCACCGGCGGCCCAGCCCGGCACGGCAGCGACCGTGGGCACCGGGGAGGCGGCCAGCGGGCGCAGCATGGAGTGGAAGGTGTCGGCGAGGCCGTGCACGTAGGCGTAGCGGTCCTCGGCCCCGGCGAAGGCCCGCACGTCACCGCCGGTGCAGAAGTTCTCGCCGTCGCCGTGCACCAGCACCGCTCCGGTCTCGGCCGGGTCGAGCGCCAGCAGCGCCTCGGTGACCTCGGCCATGGCGGGCCCGTCGAGGGTGCCGTGACGGCCGGTGGAGACCCGGCAGCGCAGCACCCGCCCGTCGCGGGTGACGGCGGCGGCGCCCGTCGCGGCGCTCACGCGAGCGCCCGCAGCTTCGGCGCGACGTCCTCGGTGAACTGCGTCAGGAACCGGCGCTGGTCGTGCCCCGGTCCGTGCACGACGAGGTGGTTCAGGCCCGCGTCGAGGTAGGGCTTGATCTGCTCGACGGCCTCGTCGGGGTCCGACGCGACGATCCAGCGCTTCACCACCTGCTCGATCGGCAACTCGTCGGCCAGGCGCTCCATCTCCTGTGAGGAGTCGACGGAGTTCTTCTGGTCCGCGGTCAGCGACAGCGGCGCCCAGAACCGGGTGTTCTCCCGCGCGGCGTCGGGATCCCGGTCGTAGCTGATCTTGATCTCGATCATCTTGTCGATGGCGCCCGCGTCGCGGTCGGCCTTGCCCGCGCCCTCCTCGACCCCCGGGAGGAGCTTGTCGGTGTAGAGGTCCATGCCCTTGCCGGAGGTGCAGATGAACCCGTCGCCGAACCGGCCTGCGAACCGGGCGACCATCGGGCCCCCCGCGGCGACGTAGATCGGCACCGGCTGCTCCGGCCGGTCGTAGATCATGGCGTCGACGAAGGTGTAGTACTCGCCCTCGATGCTGACCGACTCCTCGGTCCACAGCGCCCGCATCATCTTCACGGCCTCGCGCAGCCGGGCGAAGCGCTCCTTGAACTCGGGCCACTCCCGCCCGGACACCGCGATCTCGTTGAGCGCCTCGCCGGTGCCGACGCCGAGTGCGACCCGGTTGCCGGTGAGCAGCGCCATCGTGGCGAACTCCTGGGCCAGCACCGCCGGGTTGTAGCGGAACGTGGGGGTGAGCACGGAGGTGCCGATCTGCACCCGCTTCGTGCGCTCCCCCACCGCCGCCATCCAGGGCAGTGCGGCCGGGGCGTGCCCGCCCTCGTGCCGCCACGGCAGGAAGTGGTCCGACGCCCAGACGCTGTCGAGCCCGAGCTCCTCGGCCAGCACCGCGTACTCGACGAGGTCGCGGGGGCCGAACTGCTCGGCCGACGCCTTGTACCCGATCTTCAGATCCACGGATCCGTCCTTCTCGCGTGATCGCCCGGCGCCCGGTCTGCGAACGCCGCTGGTCCTGCAGGTCTTGCTACACCCCGGGGCCGTCCGGCGCAGCACCGCGGCGCCCGCGACACACGGGCGGTGACCGGGGCCACGCCCCTGGCCCGGGCCCGGGCGCGGTCGGCGGTGCCGCGAGGTGAGTGCCGGGCGGGGCGCACGCGGCGGGGCTCGTACGATCGACGACGTGTTCGACGCCTCCGACCCGGACGAGATCCCGCTCCCGCCCGAGCCCGAGGACGACTACGGCGACGAGCCCCCACCGGAGGACGCCTGGGCCGCCGTGCCCGCCGGGCCGGGGCGGCTGCCGGAGCCGGAGCCGGTCCCGGAGCGGGTGCACAGCAGCGACCCGCACGAGATCCTGCGCCGCGTCTTCGGCTACGACGCGTTCCGCGGCGAGCAGCAGGCGATCGTCGAGCAGGTCACCGGTGGCGGGGACGCGCTGGTGCTCATGCCGACCGGCGGCGGCAAGTCGCTGTGCTACCAGGTCCCGGCGCTGGCCCGGCCGGGCACCGGGGTCGTGGTGTCGCCGCTGATCGCACTGATGCAGGACCAGGTCGACGCGCTCCGCGCGCTCGGGGTGCGGGCCGGGTTCCTCAACTCCACCCAGGACGCCGACGAGCGCCGCCTCACCGAGCAGGAGTTCCTCGCGGGCGAGCTGGACCTGCTCTACCTCGCCCCGGAGCGGCTGCGGGTCGAGTCCACGGTGCGGCTGCTGGAACGCGGCCGGATCGCCCTGTTCGCGATCGACGAGGCGCACTGCGTCGCGCAGTGGGGGCACGACTTCCGGCCCGACTACCTGTTGCTCTCCGAGCTGCCGAAGCGCTGGCCGGACGTCCCGCGGATCGCGCTCACCGCGACCGCGACCGACGCGACCCGCACCGAGATCGCGCAGCGTCTGGAGCTGACCGGGGCTCAGGCCTTCGTCGCGAGCTTCGACCGGCCCAACATCGCGTACCGGATCGTCGCGAAGAACGAGCCGCGCCGACAGCTGCTGGAGCTGCTGCGCTCCGAGCACGCCGGGGACGCCGGCATCGTCTACTGCCTGTCACGGCGCAAGGTCGAGGAGACCGCGGAGTTCCTCACCGCGCAGGGCATCCGGGCGCTGCCCTACCACGCGGGGCTCGACGCGTCGGTGCGCCGGGAGAACCAGTCCCGGTTCCTGCGCGAGGACGGCCTGGTCATGTGCGCGACGATCGCGTTCGGCATGGGCATCGACAAGCCCGACGTCCGCTTCGTCGCCCACCTGGACCTGCCGAAGTCCGTGGAGGGCTACTACCAGGAGACCGGCCGCGCGGGCCGCGACGGCGAGCCGTCGACGGCGTGGCTGGCCTACGGGCTCGCCGACGTCGTCCAGCAGCGGAAGATGATCGACGACGGCGAGGGCGACGCCGCGCACAAGCGACGTCTGGCCCAGCACCTCGACGCGATGCTCGCGCTGTGCGAGACCACCGAGTGCCGCCGGGCGCAGCTGCTGCGCTACTTCGGGCAGAGGCCCGATGCCCAGCGGTGCGGGAACTGCGACACCTGTCTGACGCCGGTGTCGTCGTGGGACGGCACGGTCGCGGCGCAGAAGGTGCTGTCGACGGTGTGGCGGCTGAAGAAGGAGCGCAACCAGGAGTTCGGCGCCGGGCAGGTCGTCGACATCCTGCTGGGCAAACGCACCCCGAAGGTCGACCAGCACCGCCACCACGAGCTGTCGGTGTTCGGCGTCGGGACCGAGCTGACCGACGTCGCGTGGCGCAACGTACTGCGCCAGCTCGTCGCGCGCGGGCTGCTGACCGTCGGCGGGAACTACTCGACGCTGCGGTTCACCGAGGAGTCCCCGGCGGCGATGCGCGGCGAGCAGAAGGTCATGCTGCGCACCGAGCCGGAACGCGCCGCGCGGTCGTCGCGGTCGCGGGGCGGGTCGAAGCCGGCCGTGGAGATGCCGGCCGAGCTCGCGCCGGTGTTCGAACGCCTCCGGGCCTGGCGGGCGGCGACGGCGAAGGAGCAGGGCGTTCCCGCCTACGTGATCTTCCACGACGCGACGCTGCGGGAGATCGCGACCCGCGCCCCCGCCGACCGGGCCGCGCTGGGCACGATCTCCGGGATCGGCGAGGGCAAGCTCGCGCGCTACGGCGACCAGGTGATCGACGTGCTGCGCGGGGCGGACTCGTGACGCGCCCGCTGATCGGCATCAGCTGCTACAGCGAGCGGGCCGACTACTGGATCATGCGCGACGACGACGTCGTGCTGGTCCCGCGCACCTACGTCGAGATGGTGCTGGCCGCGGGCGGGGTCCCGGTGCTGCTCGCCCCGACCGACGGCGCCGTCGAGGCCGTCGACGCCCTCGACGGGCTCCTCCTCACCGGCGGCCAGGACGTCGACCCGGCCCGCTACGGGCAGGTGGCCGGCGCGCACACCGACACACCGCGCACCGGACGGGACGCCGCCGACGTGGCGGCGCTGCACCGGGCGCTCGGCCGCGGGATCCCGGTGTTGGGCGTGTGCCGCGGGCTGCAGCTGCTCAACGTGGCGCTCGGCGGGACGCTGCACCAGCACCTGCCCGACGTGGTCGGTGCACAGGTCGCCGGAGCGCACTCGGCCGGACCGGGGGTGTACGCGCCGGTGCCGGTGCTGACCGAGCCGGGGACCCGGGCCGCGGAGATCCTGGGTCCGGGCCCGGTGACGGTGCGCTGTCACCACCACCAGGGGGTGGACCGCGTCGCCCCCGGGCTGCGGGTGTCCGCCCGCGCCGGGGACGTCGTCGAGGCGCTGGAGTGGAGCGACCCGTCGGGCCCCGGCGGCACCGACGCGCCCTGGGTGGTCGGTGTCCAGTCCCATCCCGAGCGCGACGCCGAGGACCTGCGCCTGGCCGGTGCCCTGGTCGCCGCCGCCTCGCGGGCCCGCAGCCGCGCCGTCCGCCCGGCCCGCCTCGCGGGCTGACCCGGATCCACACCCCCTGTCCGGCGTCCACACCTGCCGCAACGGGTGTGCCGACCGGACAGGGGGTGTGGACGCGGGCAGTCGGTGTCCGCGATCGGGGCCAGACTGTGGGGTCATGACGGAGATGGGGACGAGGACGGGTGTCGACTGGAACGGCGAGCTGCTCGCGCAGCTGACGTTCCATTGGGAGACCGCGCTGCGGCCGCGGCTGGCCGGGCTCACCGACGACGAGTACCACTGGGAGCCGGTTCCCGGCTGCTGGGGCGTGCGCCGCCGCGGGGAGTCGGTGACCCCGCCGGGCGCCGGGTCCGGCGACTGGGTGATCGACTTCGCGTTCCCGACGCCGGAGCCGCCGCCGGTCACGACGATCGCGTGGCGGTTCGGGCACCTCCTGGTCGGGGTGTTCGCGATGCGCTCGCACTCCCATTTCGGCGGGCCGGCCGTCGACTACGACTCCTACGCCTACCCCGGTACCGCGACGGAGGCGCTCGACGCACTCGACGCCGAGTACGCCCGCTGGACCGCCGGGGTCGCCGCGCTCGGCGCCGAGGGCCTGGCCCGGCCGTGCGGACCGGCCGAGGGCCCCTACGCCGACGCGCCGCTGGCCACCCTGGTGCTGCACATCCACCGGGAGGCCATCCACCACGGGGCGGAGATCGCGCTGCTGCGCGATCTCCACCGGGCAGGTTGAGGCGAGCGCCGAGCCGGGCTCAGCCGGCCCGCCCGATCCGCTTGAGCACCGGGGGCAGGTCCCCGGAGTGGAGCACCCCGAGCCGCTGGGTGGCTCGGGTGATCGCCACATAGAGGTCGTTCAGCCCGCGCGGGGACTCGTCCAGCATCTCCTGCGGCTCGACGACGACGACGGCGTCGAACTCCAGGCCCTTCGACGCCGCGACCGGCAGCACGACGACCGGTGCGTCCAGCTCGGACTCCCCCTCGGCGGGCCCGGGGGTGGTGAGCCCGGCGGCGTCGAGGGCGGCGCGGACCCGGTCCAGTCGGGCCAGCGGTGCGAGGACGACGGTGCGGCCGTCGTCCACGGCGTCGCGCTCGGCCCGCACCCGCTCGGCCAGCACCCGGTCGCCGTCCGCCCCGGCGGGCAGCGCCGCCGCCCACGGCGGCACCCCGGTCGAGCGCACCGACGACGGCGGCCGCAGCGAGGCGTCGATCTCGGCGAGCACGTCGTCGGCGACGTCGGCGATCTCCGACGGCGTCCGGTAGTTGACGGTGAGCTGCTCCAGGCGCCAGCGACGGGCCACGAACGGCGACAGCACCTCGTCCCACGACCCGGCGCCGCCGCGGTCCCCCGTCTGGGCGATGTCCCCGACCAGGGTCATCGAGCGGGCGGGGGCGCGACGCATGACCATCCGCCAGGCCATCGCCGACAGCTCCTGCGCCTCGTCGACGATGACGTGGCCGTAGGTCCACTCGCGGTCGGCGGCGGCCCGCTCGGCGGTCGAGTCGTAGCGCGAGACCTGCATGCGCTCGGCCAGCCGGTCGGCGTCGATGATGTCGGTGGCACGCAGCAGCTCGGGGTCGAGGTCCTCCTCCAGGTCGAGCACGTCGAGCACGCCCTGGGCGTACTCGACCTCCTCCCGCAGCGCCGCGGCCTCGGCGGCGGCCCGGGCGGCGCCGTCGTCGCCGAGGAGCTCGGCGGCCTCGTCGAGCAGGGCGACGTCGGCCGGGGTCCAGCGCAGGTCCGGGGGCACGTCGGCGTCGGGCGCCGGGCGCTCCAGCAGGGCCCGCTCGGGTGCCGGGATCCGCCGGGCCACCGAGTTGAGCCGGCGACGGTCGGCGAACAGGTCGGTGAGCAGCTGCTCGGGCGACAGCGTCGGCCAGAGCTCCTCGAGCTGCGTCGCGACCTCGGCGGACTCGGCGAGCTCGTCGCGGATGTCGTCGACGTCGCGCCGGTCCAGCAGGCCGGACTCGCCGCCGCCGACGCGACGGGCGACCTGCTGGGCGAGCAGCCGCAGCAGCTCCTTGCGGAAGATGCGACGGGCCTCGTTGTGCGGCTTGCGGGAGCGCCGGGCCCGGGTGCGGGCCTGGGCGACGGTGTCCCGGTCGAGGACGACCCGCTGCTGCTCCACGACGAGCTCGACCGGGGTGCGCGGCAGCTGCTGCCGGTCGCGCACCGCGGCGGCGATCACCGGCGCCATCTCGGCGCGGCCCTTGAGCTCAGCGGCGGCCGCGGACTCGGTGCGCCGCGCGTCGAGCCCCGGGAACAGCTGGGCGACGGTGCCGAGCACGACGCTGGTCTCCCCCAGCGAGGGCAGTACCTGGCCGATGTAGCGCAGGAACGTCGGGTTCGGCCCGACGACGAGCACACCGCGCCGGGCGAGCCGGTCGCGGTGGGTGTAGAGCAGGTACGCCGCGCGGTGCAGCGCCACCGCCGTCTTCCCGGTGCCGGGCCCGCCCTGCACGACCAGCACCCCGGACGGCTTCGACCGGATGATCCGGTCCTGCTCGCCCTGGATGGTAGCGACGATGTCGCCCATCCGCCCGGTACGGGCCGAGGAGACCGCCGCCAGCAGCGCGGCCTCGCTGGTGAGCCCCGAGCCCGAGCGCGCCCGCTCCGCCTCGGTCATCTCGGCCAGGTTGAGCGGCTCGTCGTCGACCGCGACGACCTGCCGCAGCCGGGTCCGCAGGTGCCTGCGCCGCCGCATCCCCTCGGGGTTCGCGGCGGTGGCGGTGTAGAACGGCCGGGCGGCGGGTGCCCGCCAGTCCATCAGCAGCGGCTCGTACTCGTTGTCCTCGTCGAGCAGGCCGATGCGGCCGACGTAGCGGATCTCGCCGTCGTCCGCGTCGAGCCGGCCGAAGGCCAGCCCGTGCTCGGCGGCACGCAGACCGGCGAGCCGGTCGGTGAGCATCTCCGCCGCGGCGTCGCGCTGGGTGATGGCCTGCGGGGTGCCGACGGTCTCCTCGCGCAGCGTGTCGGCCAGCCGGCGCGCGGTGTCGCGACGGCGGTCCTCGAGCTGCTCGTAGAGCATGGCCACGTAGGACTGTTCGTGGGCCAGCTCCGGGTCGACCGGCGCGGCGGGGTCGGCCGCGGCAGCCGGGGAGCCGGCAGCGGAAGTGGGTTCGGGCACGGCGCGGGGATCCTCCACCGGGGGGACGTACACGAGGTGTCCGCGCGGTGCCAGGACGAGCCTGTCGCCGACGGAGCGACTGGCCAGGCTACCAGTGGTGGACGACCTTCCGGTACGTGACGGACCGGGGTCAGCCGGCCGGGCCCGGCACCCCCGCCCGCACCCGGAACGTGGCGGTCAGCCGCGGACCCGCGGGGCCCGTCCATGGGGCTGTTCCACCGGCTCCACCCACTCCGGGGTGGGGGTCGGCGCGGTGGCCGGGCTCTCGTCGTCGAGCGCGATGGGCTCGCCGTGGTGGCGCAGCCGCATCGGGGCGCCGTCGGTGAGCCGGTACTCGGTCTCCTCGGGGGTGATCGAGACCCGGATCCGGCGCCCCTGCCACTTCAGGCCGAACGAGATCCGCGACAGCGACGCCGGCAGCACCGGAGCGAACGACAACCCGTCGGCCTCGCAGCGCATCCCGCCGAAGCCCAGCACGACCGCGGTCCAGGTCCCGGCCATCGACGCGATGTGCATGCCGTGGTCGGTGTTGCCCGCCAGGTCCTGCAGGTCGACCAGGGCGGCCTCGGCGAGGTACTGGTGGGCCAGCTCCAGGTGCCCGGTGCGGGCGGCCATCACCGACTGGGTGCACGCCGACAACGACGAGTCCCGCACCGTGATCGCCTCGTAGTAGGCGAAGTTGCGGCGCTTCTGCTCCTCGGTGAACGCCTCCGGGAAGATCTGCATCGCCAGCACGAGGTCGGCCTGCTTGATGACCTGCTTGCGGTACAGGTCGAAGTAGGGGTAGTTCAGCAGCAGCGGGTACCGCTCGGCCGGGGTCTCCTCGAAGTTCCACCGCTGGTGGTCGGTGAAGCCCTCGGACTGCGGGTGCACGCCCAGGCGCTCGTCGAACGGGATGAACATGGCGCCGGCGGCATCGCGCCAGGACGCGATCTCCTCGGAGTCCACCCCGAGCCGTGACGCCGACCTCGGGTGCTTCGCGGCGACCTCGGCGGCGTAGCGCAGGTTCTGCTGGGCCATCAGGTTGGTGTAGACGTTGTTGTCCGCGATCGAGGAGTACTCGTCGGGGCCGGTGACGCCGTCGATGCGGAAGTTGCCCGCCGAGTCGTGGCTGCCCAGCGAGCGCCACAGCCGCGCGGTCGCGACCAGCAGCTCCAGCCCGACCTCCAGCTCGAACTTGGTGTCGCCGGTGGCGTGCACGTGCCGCTTCACCGCGTCGGCGATGTCGGCGTTGATGTGGAACGCCGCGGTGCCCGCGGGCCAGTAGCCGGAGCACTCGTGGCCGCGGATGGTGCGCCACGGGAACGCCGCGCCCTTGAGGCCGAGTGTCTCGGCGCGCTCGAAGGCCAGCGGCAGGATCGACTTGCGCCAGCGCAGGGCGTCCGCCGCCGCCTCCGGGGCGACGAAGGACAGCACCTGCAGGCAGAACGTCTCGGTGTCCCAGAAGGTGTGGCCGTCGTAGCCGTCGGCGGTCAGCCCCTTGGCCGGGATGCAGCGGCGCTCGGCGCGGGCGCCGGCCTGCAGGATGTGGAAGGTCGCCAGCCGCACGGCCTGCTGCAGCTCGGCGTCGCCGTCGATCTCGACGTCGGCGGTGGCCCAGAAGTCGTCGAGGTAGTCGCGCTGCTCGGCGACCAGGCCGTCCCAGCCGGTGTACCGGGCGGCGGCGATGGCGGCGCGCACCTGGTCGTAGACGGCGGGCAGGCTGCGCCGCGAGGACCAGCCGTAGGCGAGGTACTTGACCACGCGCAGCGACTGGCCGGGCTTGACCCGGGCGATGACGGTGGTGCGGGCGAGGTCCTCGTTGGCGTCGGTGGACACCTGGACGCCGTCCGGGCCGAACACCTCGTGCTCCATCGCCGCGCCGCAGCGCAGCTCCGACTTGCGGGTGCGGTGCACCAGGGTGGCTCCGGCGTCGCCGGCGCGGGACTGCTCGGGCTCCAGCACGTTGTCCAGCGCGGTGTCCAGGCGCGGGTCGTCGGCGTCGCGGCCGGGCAGCTGCTCGTTGGCGACGAGCTCGGACTGCAGCACCAGCAGGGCGGCGTCACCGGCGGCGCCGCTGCCGTCGTTGCCGTTGCTGACCAGCTCGACCTCGTAGGAGATCGCGGCGACCGCGCGCTGGGTCAGCGAGACCAAGCGGGTCGAGCGGACCCGGACCCGGCGCCCGGCCGGGGACTCCCACTCGACCTCGCGGTGCAGCGTGCCGGCCTGCATGTCCAGCACCCGTTCGTGCCGGTGCAGGGTGCCGTAGCGCAGGTCGAACGGCTCGTCGTCGACCAGCAGCCGGATCAGCTTGCCGTTGGTCGTGTTGATGATCGTCTGCCCGGACTCGGGGTAGCCGTAGCCGCCCTCGGCGTACGGCAGCGGCCGGACCTCGTAGAAGGAGTTCAGGTAGGTGCCGGGCAGGACGTGCGGCTCGCCCTCGTCGAGGTTGCCGCGCAGCCCGATGTGGCCGTTGGACAGCGCGAAGACCGACTCGGTCTGGCCCATCGCGTCCAGGTCGAGGCGCGGTTCGCGGACCACCCACGGCTCGACGGTGAAGGTGGGCAGGTGGTCGGGCTTCACGAACGCTCCAGCAGGTCGGCGAGATCGGTGACGACGACGTCCGCGCCGTGCTCACGCAGCGCGTCCGCCTGGTCGAGACGGTCGACGCCGACGACGGCGCCGAAGTCCCCCGCGTGGCCGGCCTGCACGCCGGCCAGCGCGTCCTCGAACACCACCGCGGCGGACCGGTCCACCCCGAGGTCGGCCGCGGCGGCGAGGAAGGTGTCGGGAGCGGGCTTGCCGGGCAGGCCGCGCTCGCGGGCGGTGACGCCGTCGACGCGGTGGTCGATGAAGGTCTCGAGCCCGGTGACCCGCAGGATCTGCTCGGCGTTCGCGCTGGAGGACACGACGGCGGTGGTGAGCCCGGCGTCCTTCACCGCCTCCAGGTAGCGGCGCGACCCCGGGTAGACCTCGACTCCGTCGGTGCGGATCCGCTCCTGCACGAGGTCGTTCTTGCGGGTCGACAGGCCCCACAGGGTCTCGGTGTCCGCGGTGTCGTCCGGGGACCCCTCGGGCAGCTCGATCCCGCGCGAGGCGAGGAAGCTGCGGGTCCCCTCGAGACGGGGCTTCCCGTCGACGTACGGACCGTAGTCGGCGTTGACGTCGAACGGGGTGTACCCGTCACCGTCGCGGGAACGGAGGTACTCGTCGAACATCTGCTTCCACGCCGCGGCGTGGACGCTCGCGGTGTCGGTGAGTACGCCGTCCAGGTCGAACAGGCACGCGCGTGTGCCGTCGGGCAGCCCCAGCATGGCGCGCACGCTATCCGGATCGATGAAGGTCCGTCGCCCCGGGCGGTGCACGCCACTCCCCCGCCGGCGGGTGTCACACGACGGGCACGCCCAGCGGCAGGACCAACAGGACGAGCGGGGCGCGGGCGGGCCGCTCGGCCGGGCCCGCCGGATGGACCTCCACCCGGGCCGCGGGCCCGTCGGGGGCGTCCGGGTCCAGCCGCACGTGGACCGCGCCGCCCGCGCTGTGCGGCTCGATCTCCTCGGCCACCCCGCGGCGGACCGCGGCGAGCACCGACAGCGGCGGCACCGCCGACGACGGGTCGACACCGGCCCCGGACGGGTCGTCGAGCTCGGTGGTCAGCCGGGCGCCGAAGCGGGTCCGTTCGATCTGCAGGTAGGCCCGCACGGCGGCGAGCTCCTCGTCGAGCCGGATCGAGGGCTCCCCGGCCCGGTCCGCGGCCCGGGACAGGTCGGCGAAGCCGAGCAGCAGCTCCCGGGCCCGTGGCGGGTCGGTGCGCACCAGCGAGGCGATGGTGTTGAGGGTGTTGTAGACGAAGTGCTGCTCGAGCCGCCGCGACAGCGGCCCGTGCCAGGGGCCGTCCGGGGCGGTGGCCGGCGGCACGGGGTCCACGAGGGCGCGCGGGACGGCGTCGCGGACCCGGATGCGGACGGTCTCGTCGGGGGCCGGGGCGCGGTGCGCGCCGGGCCGGGCCGGGCGGCCCTCGTCCGGCGGGGTGTCACGGGCGGGCCGGTCGGGGGCCGCGGTGCCGGCGGGGCCCGGGGTGCGGGCGTCCGGCGGGGCGTCCCCGTCCTCGGAGGCGGGCCGGGTGCCCGGTGCGGCCACGGCACCGGCGCGGGGCAGCACGACGGTCTCCGGGCCGTGCCCGGGTGCGTGCCCGGTCCCGCGGCCCGGGCGGCGCAGCGCGACGGTCGGGCGGACCGCCGACGCCGCCCGGCGCGCCGCGTCGATCGCGGTGGCCAGGTCGTCGTCGTGCTCGGCGGGCGCCACCAGACCGCGCCAGGACGGCAGGGTGAGCCGTCCGGCGGCCGTCCGGCCCCGGTGCTCGACCGCCGCGACCAGGCCGGGGGCCAGCCAGCGGGGGTCGACGCCGATCCCGTCGGGCACCCCGAGCGGCGGGGTCCCGGTGGCGGGGACGCGCAGGACGGTGCGGGCGTCGACGTCGGCGGCGCCGATCCCGACGCGGCCCACGTAGCGGAGCCCGCCGGGCTCGGGCAGCGCCAGCAGCACCGCGCCGATCCGCTCCCGGCCCCCGCCCGGGGCCCCGGCGGGCACCCAGCCCGCGACGAGCACCTGCCGGTGGCGGCGCAGCGGCACCCGCAGCCAGTTCCGGGTGCGCCGCCCGGGCTGGTAGGGCAGGTCGAGCCGCTTGAGGTGCAGCCCGTCGAGGCCGTAGCGCTCCGCGGTCCGGACCACGAGGTCGGCCTCGTCGAGCCCGAACGAGGGCGGGACCAGGATCTTCGGCCCGGCCAGGTCGAGCGCCTCCAGCTCCGCGCGGCGGCGCCGGTAGGGCAGCTCGCACGTGCGGCGGCCGTCGCAGAACAGCAGGTCGGTGACCACGTAGCCGACCGGGACCTCGGACCGCAGGGCCGCGTCCGGGGACACCGTCGCGGTGCGGCGCAGGAGCGGACCGCGCGACGGGCGGCCCGCCTCGTCGAGGGCGACGACGGTGCCGTCGAGCACCATGCCGCCCGGCGGGGCCTGGTCGCCGAGCACGGCGAGCTCGGGGAAGGACCCGGTCACGCTGCGTGCGGTGGAGGACAGCAGCCGGACGCGGCCGGGCCGGGCGTAGGCCACGCAGCGGTGGCCCTCCCAGGCGAACTCGACCGCCCAGCGGTCCGGGTCGCCCGCGTCGGTCAGCTCGCCCGCGGCGGGCAGCATCGGCGGGATGAGGTCGGGCATGGGCGCGCCAGGACCCGCGCCGGCGCGCGCCTGCCCGGCGCCGTGCGTCGCACCGCCCCCCACCACGGCATCCACGCTATCCCCCGCACGGGCGAGTGCGGGCGCCACCTCGGCGCTGCGGCGCCCGGTGTCGGGGGTGTCTGCGACGATCGGTCCCATCATGACGCTCACCGACCGGCTGCCGCGCTCCTCCGACCCCGCGAACCCCCCGGATCCCGCCGCGCTGGTGGACACCTTCGCCGAGTGGGCGTTCGACGAGCGCGGTCTGTCGCTGTACCCGGCGCAGGAGGAGGCGCTGCTGGAGCTGGTCACCGGCGCCAACGTGATCCTCTCGACGCCGACGGGCTCGGGGAAGTCGCTGGTCGCGATCGGCGCGCACGCCGCGGCGCTGGCCCGCGGTGAGCGCAGCTTCTACACCGCGCCGATCAAGGCGCTGGTCAGCGAGAAGTTCTTCGCGCTGTGCGAGGTGTTCGGCGCGGACAAGGTCGGCATGCTCACCGGCGACGCCGCGGTGAACGAGAAGGCTCCGATCATCTGCTGCACCGCGGAGATCCTGGCGAACCTCGCCCTGCGCGAGGGCCCCGGGACCGACGTCGGCTCGGTGATCATGGACGAGTTCCACTTCTACGCCGACCCGTCGCGCGGCTGGGCCTGGCAGGTGCCGATCGTCGAGCTGCCGCAGGCGCAGTTCCTGCTGATGAGCGCCACGCTGGGCGACACGTCGTTCTTCGCGGAGGACCTGACCCGGCGCACCGGGCGGGAGACCGCGGAGATCACCTCGGTGGAGCGGCCGGTGCCGCTGCACTTCCGCTACGTCGTCGAGCCGCTGCACGAGACGATCACCGAGCTGCTGTCGACGCGTGAGGCGCCGGTCTACGTCGTGCACTTCACCCAGCAGGCCGCCGTCGAACGGGCGCAGGCGCTGATGAGCGTCAACGTCACCTCCAAGGAGGACAAGGCCGCGATCGCCGAGACGATCGGGGCGTTCCGGTTCACCTCCGGCTTCGGCCGCACCCTGTCCCGCCTGGTGCGCCACGGGATCGGCGTGCACCACGCGGGGATGCTCCCCCGCTACCGGCGGCTGGTGGAGACCCTCGCCCAGGCCGGCCTGCTCAAGGTCATCTGCGGTACCGACACCCTCGGCGTCGGCATCAATGTGCCGATCCGCACGGTGCTGTTCACCGCCCTGTCCAAGTACGACGGGCGCCGCGTGCGCCCCCTCAAGGCCCGCGAGTTCCACCAGATCGCCGGCCGCGCCGGGCGGGCCGGGTACGACACCGTCGGCACCGTCGTCGCGCAGGCCCCCGAGCACGACATCGAGAACGCCAAGGCACTGGCCAAGGCGGGCGACGACCCGAAGAAGCGCCGCAAGGTGCAGCGCAAGCAGCCGCCCGAGGGGTTCGTCGGCTGGTCGGAGACCTCGTTCGAGAAGCTGCAGCAGGCCCGTCCGGAGCCGCTGACCAGCCACTTCGAGGTCACCCACGCGATGCTGCTCAACGTGGTGTCGCGCGGCGGGGACACCTACGCCGCGATGGAGCACCTGCTCACCGACAACCACGAGCCCCGCAAGCGGCAGCTGAAGCACATGCTGCGGGCGATCGCGATCTACCGGGCGCTGCGCACCTCCGGCGTCGTCGAGCAGTACACCGTGGACGGTGCGACCCGTCCACGGGCCCGGGTGGTCGACGAGCTGCAGCTGGACTTCGCGCTCAACCAGCCGCTGTCGCCGTTCGCGCTGGCGGTGTTCGAGCTCCTCGACCAGGAGTCGCCGACCTACGCCCTCGACGTGCTCTCGGTGATCGAGTCGACCCTCGACGACCCCCGTCAGATCCTCGCCGCCCAGCAGAACAAGGCCCGCGGCGAGGCGATCGCGGCGATGAAGGCCGACGGCATCGAGTACGAGGAGCGGATGGCCCGCCTGGAGGAGGTCACCCACCCCAAGCCCCTCGACGAGATGCTGCACGCCGCGCTGGAGACCTACCGCCGCGGCGCGCCGTGGGTCGCCGACGCCGTCCTGTCGCCGAAGTCGGTGGTCCGGGACATGAGCGAGCGGGCGATGACGTTCACCGAATACGTCTCGCACTACCAGCTCGCCCGCTCCGAGGGCCTGGTGCTGCGCTACCTGGCCGACGCCTACCGGGCGCTGCGCCAGACCGTGCCCGAGCACGCCCGCACCGAGGAGCTCACCGACCTCGTGGAGTGGCTGGGCGAGCTGGTCCGCCAGACCGACTCCTCGCTGCTCGACGAGTGGGAGAAGCTCGCCGCCGGGGCGGGTGCCGACGGGGAGGTGCTGCCGCCGGGGGCCGAGGTCGCCGTCGCCACGCCGACCGGGGTCACCGGCAACGCCCGCGCGTTCCGGGTCATGGTGCGCAACGCGCTGTTCCGCCGGGTGGAGCTCGCGGCGATGGGCCGCTACGCCGAGCTGGGCGACCTCGACGCCGACGCCGGCTGGACCGCCGACCGCTGGCGGGACGCCCTGGCCCCCTACTTCGCGATCCACGACCGGATCGGCTTCGGGCCGGACGCGCGCGGGCCCGAGCTGTTCGACCTCACCGAGGAGGCCGACCGCTGGCTGGTGCGCCAGGTCCTCGACGACCCGGCAGGCGACCGGGACTGGGCGATCACCGCCGAGGTGGACCTCGCTGCCTCCGACGAGGCCGGTGAGGCCGTCGTGTGGGTGACGGAGGTGACCGACGGGTCGCCGGCCTGACCCGACCGGCCCGTCGCGGGGCGCCGACGTAACCCGGTCGGCCCCACCGGGCGGGTCGGATCGGTTACGGTGTTCACCGATCATCCCGATCATGAGGGAAGTCCCTCCCACCGGAGCGAACGGGGGCGGTGGATGCAGCAGGCCGACGTCGCCGCTGCTCGCGCCGACCACGGACGGGCGCTCGTCCCCGCAGCACTCCCCGACCCCGCCGACCTCGCCACCCCGTGGACCGCGGAGCTGGCCCGCCGTTCGGTGCTGCCGGTCACGGAGCTGCGCCCGGTCGTCGACCGGGTGACCGGGCAGCTGCGGGCCGCCGCCCTGGCCGAGTGCTACGACCCGGACCTCCCCGCGACCGCCGGCGGGGACCTCGTGCGGGCGCGCATCCACCAGCCGGGCTGCCTGGAGATCGGGATGGAGCTGCTGGGGGCGCACCTGGAGCCGGCCGCGGACACCGCCGCCCGGGTCCGGCGGATCGCGGCCGTGCTGGCGGCGTTCGCCCGCGGGTTCACCGAGGCCACCCGCAGCCTGGTCCTCGCCGAGCACGAGCAGGTCACCCGGGCCGCGCTGGAGGCCCGCCGCGTCGCCGAGGAGGCCCGCCGTCGCTCGGACCTGCGGCTGCGGACCGTCGTCGACTCCGCGGCCGTCGGGATCGTGATCTTCGACCCGGACGGGCGGCTCGTCGAGGTGAACGAGACCGCCGCCGTCATGTCCGGGTACACGCCCGCACAGCTGCTGAGGATGCGGGTCACCGACTTCGTGCCCCGGGAGTCGGCGCCGGAGGTGTGGGCGGAGCGGCCGCGGCTGCTCGACGGCTCCCTGGACCGGCTCCGGGTGGTCCGCCCGGTCCGGCGCGCCGACGACAGCGACGTGTGGATCGACGCCGTGGTCACCCTGCTCGGCCCGATCGGCGGTGACGAGCAGCTGCTCGTCGCGGTGGTGTCCGACGTGACCGACCAGTTGCTGATGCAGGAGAGCCTGGCCCACCAGGCGTCGCACGACCCGCTGACCGGGCTGCCGAACCGGTCGCTGTTCTTCGAACGCCTGCGCGCCGCGATCGACGCGGGCTCCTCCGGTGCCCGCCCGGGGGTCTGCTATCTGGACCTGGACGGGTTCAAGGTCGTCAACGACACCCTGGGCCACCAGGCCGGGGACCGGCTGCTGCAGGTCCTGGCCGACCGGCTCCGGGGCGCGCTGGAGCCCGGCGGGCACCTCGTCGCGCGGATGGGCGGCGACGAGTTCGTCGTGCTGGTGCCGCGCACCGCCGACCGGGCCGAGCTGGAGGAGGTCGCGACCCGCGCGCTGGGGACCGTTCGCCGCCCGGTGCGCGTCGACGGCCGCGACATCGTGATCTCGGCCAGCGTCGGGGTGGTGCGCCACGACGGCGAGCTGGGCATCGACGAGCTGATCGCCGCCGCCGACACCACCCTGTACTCGGCCAAGCGCGCCGGTCGCGGGCGCTACGTGCTCTACGACCGCGACCGGCACCGCGACGACGTCGCCCGCTTCGAGCTGTCCTCGCAGATGCCCGAGGCGCTGCGCCGCGACGACTTCGTGGTCGTCTACCAGCCCCTGGTGCGCCTGGCCGACGAGCAGACCATCGGGGTCGAGGCGCTGGTGCGCTGGCAGCGGCCCGACGGGCAGCTTCTGGGCCCGGACCGGTTCATCCCGCTCGCCGAGGAGACCGGGCTGGTCGTGCCGCTGGGCCGCCGGGTCCTCGACGAGGCGTGTCGGCAGGGCCGGGTCTGGGCCGACGCGTACCCGGGCAGGCCGCTGACGATCAGCGTGAACGTCGCCGCCCGGCAGGTGACCGAGTCGGACCTGGTCGCCGACGTCGCGGCGACGCTGGAGCGCCACGACTGGCCGCCGGAGCTGCTGCAGCTCGAGCTGACCGAGTCCGACCTGATGGGCTCCCCCGGCCGGCCGTTGGCCACGCTGCGCGAGCTCGACCGGCTCGGTGTGAAGATCGCCATCGACGATTTCGGGACCGGCTACTCCAACCTCGCCTACCTGCGGCACCTGCCGGTGCACCGGCTCAAGCTGGCCGGGCACTTCCTGGCCGGGACCGCCGAGCGCGACGACGTCATCCTGCGCACGCTGATCTCGCTGGCCTCCGCGCTGGACCTGGAGGTCACCGCGGAGGCGGTGGAGACCCGGGAGCAGGCGGCGCGGCTGCGCGAGTACGGCTGCGCCAACGCGCAGGGCTGGTACTACGCACCCGCGGTCGTCGCGGAACGGGTCCCGGACCTGATCCGGGACCCGTTCCTGCGTGACCTCTGAGCTCAGCCGTTGCGCTCGTCGCGCCAGGCGATCCAGTCCTTCAGCCGGGACAGGTCGTAGCCGCCCTGGCCGTCCTGGCCGACGGTGAACAGGCGCACCCCGGCGTCGTACAGGGCGGCGCCGTCGTCCTCCGGGGCGCCCTCGACGGCGACCGAGCGTTCGATCTCGGCCGGGTCGCGGCCGATGTCGCGGCAGTGCCCGTCGAGGATGCCGCTCTTGCGGGTGACGGTGTCGACGTCGCCGAAGCCGTGCCAGATGCCGGCGTGCTCGGCGGTGTAGCGCAGGGTCTTCTTCTCGCCCCCGCCGCCGATGAGGATCGGGATGTCGCGGGTCGGCGCCGGGTTGAGCGCCGACCAGCGGCTCCGGATGCGGGGCAGGGCCGCGGCCAGGTCGTTCAGCCGGCCGCCCGCGGTGCCGAACTCGTAGCCGTACTCGTCGTAGTCGCGCTGGAACCAGCCGGAGCCGATGCCCAGGATCAGCCGGCCGTCGGAGATGTGGTCGACGGTGCGGGCCATGTCGGCGAGCAGCTCGGGGTTGCGGTAGCTGTTGCAGGTCACCAGGGCGCCGATCTCCACCCGGGAGGTCGCCTCGGCCCAGGCGCCGAGCATGGTCCAGCACTCGAAGTGCTTGCCGTCGGGCTCGCCGTAGAGCGGGAAGAAGTGGTCCCAGTTGAAGACGACGTCGACGCCGGCCTCCTCGGCGGCGGCCACGGTGCGGCGGATGTCGGCGTAGTCGGCGTGCTGGGGCTGCAGCTGCAGTCCGATGCGGACGGGACGGGGATCGGTCATGTCCCCATCCTGGCCCCGGCGGGCGGGCCCCGCAGGACACCCGCGGGCCCGGCGGGTCAGAGCCGGCGCAGCCCGGCCAGCACCCGGTCCATCAGCGCGACGCTCGGCCCGTCCTCCGCCGAGGACACACCGTGCACCACCAGGCGCCCCTCGGAGGCGAGGTCGTCGATGAGCACCCGGGCGACGCCCAGCGGCACCGCGGCGAGCGCCGCGACCTCCGACACCGACCGGGGCCGGGTGCACAGCCGCAGCACCGCGGCGCGCTCGACCGAGTCGGCGCGCGGGACGGGGCCGGGGGCGGGCCGCACCGAGACCAGCGTCTCCAGCCGCAGCTCGGCGCGGACCCGGGTACGGCCGCCGGTCATGACGTAGGGCCGGACCGGGGCGAACGCCGGGACCTCGAGCGGCGCGGCGTCCGGCGGCGCGATGAGCTGGGGCGCCGGGTGCCGGAGCGCGGGCGGGGAGGACGCGGGGCCCGCCGCCGCGGCCGGACGACCCGGTCCCGGCGCGGTGCGGCCGGCGACCACGGGCAGCGGCGCGGTGTCGGCGGGCCCGGGGGTGCCGGCGTCGCCGTCCGGGCCGCGACCGGTGCCCGCCGCCGCGGGGTCACCGGTCGCGGTGCCGCCCGCCGTGGTGTCGCCCGCCGTGGTGTCGCCCGCCGGGTGCCCGGCCGACTCCACGCGGGCCGCCGCACGGCGCGCCGCCCGCTCGCGGCGGCTCAGCCGGGTGCGCTTCGCGGAGTGCCCGCCGAACCGCGCCCCGGTCACTCCGACCAGGTTCTCCGGCCCGGACTCCGGCTCCTCCGCCACGACGGTGGGCTCCGGGTCCGGCTCCGGCGGCCTGCCGTGCGGGTACTCCGGGTCGGGGGCGTGCCGGGACGGGGGCGCCCCGAACCGGGCCCCGGTGCGTCCGATCTCCGACCGTGCCATCCACCCTCCGCGCCTCGCGGCCGCGGCGACCCACGGGCGCCGCTGTCGTCCGTTCCGTCCCGCGGTGCGGTCGTCGTCACGATGCGCGACCGGGGAGCCACAGGGTGGCGCGGGACGACTACCGCACCGTGTCGCCCGTGTCACATCCGTGTGACGCGACCTCGTCGGTGCAGGTCACGAGCACAGCGGTTCACCCGATCCGGCTAGCGACGCAGCAGCGTGGTGAACGTGGCCAGCGCCTGCCCGGCGATCCGCTCGGCCGCGGGCACGACGCCGAGGAACGCGACGTAGCCGTGGATGAGACCGGGTCCGTCGACCTCGGTGACCTCCACCCCGCCCGCGCGCAGCGCCGCGGCCCAGTCGCGGCCCTCGTCGCGCAGCGGGTCGAACTCGGCGGTGGCGACCACCGCGGGCGCCAGCCCGGACGGGTCGGCGGGCGCGGCGGCCCCCAGCGGCGCGACCTCGGGGTCGGCCGGGGCGGGGCCGGACAGCAGGCTGTCCCAGAACCACCGCATGTCCGCCGCGGTGAGGAAGTAGCCCTCGCCGTTCTCCCGGTGCGACGGCGTCGCCCCCTCCGGCGCGAGGGCCGGGTAGAACAACAGCTGGGCGGCCGGGCGCGGGCCGCCGCGGTCGCGACAGCGCAGCGCCAGCCCGGCGACCATGCTCGCCCCGGCGCTGTCGCCCGCCAGCCCGAGCCGCCGGCCCGGGAACCGGCCTGCGACGGCGAGCAGCGCGGCCCAGGCGTCGTCGAGCGGCGCGGGGTGCGGGTGCTCGGGCGCGAGCCGGTAGTCCACCGCGACGACGACCGCGCCGGTCGCATTCGCCACCCGCCGGCACACCGGGTCGTGGGTCTCCAGGTCCCCGACGACCCACCCACCGCCGTGCAGGTAGAGCACGACGGCCGCGCCGTCGTCGCCCTCGGGGACGTAGGTGCGCAGCGGCACCGGGCCCGCCGGGCCGGGGACGGTGTCGTCGTCGACCCGGCCGACCTGCTCGGGGACGAACCCCGGTCCGCGACGGGCCAGGGCGAGCGACCGGTAGTGGGCCCGGGTGGCGACCGGGTCGCCGTCGCGGACCAGCGGCAGGGCCCCCGCCCCGGCGAGGGTGTCGAGCACGGTCCGGAACGCGGGGTCGAGCGCCATGGTCGTGACGCTAGCCGGTCCCCGGGGGATGTGCAGACAGCATTGTTCTAGTACATTACGAACAAGTTCGGATCACTCGACGAGAGGGACGCCATGACCACACCCGTCGTGCGCACGAGCCGTCGCCGGCTCCTCGCCACCGCACCGGCCACCGCACTGACCGTCGCGGGCCTGGCCGCCCTGGTGGCCACCCAGCCGCCCGGCCGGACGCTCCAGACCACCCTCGCGGTGGTCGTCGTGGGCCTGCTCGCGATCGGGCTGCCGCTGCTGCGGCTGCGCTCCGGGCGGCCCGACGTGGAGCGCCGCGCCGTCGGCACCGCCTGGGCCTTCGCCGTCATCGTGTGGTGGGTGCCCGGCACCCGGCTGGCTCCGCAGGTCCCGGGCTGGGCCTGGACCGCCGGCGTGCTGGCGGCGGTCGCCGCCGCCTACGGCATCGGACACCTGCTGGCCGGGCCGGACGCCCCGCGGCCGTCGGCGACCGGCAGCGCCCCGGCCGGCGCGGTGCGCACCCCGCTCGCGCCCGGTGAGCGGTACCTGTGGGCCCGCACCGTGCTGTCCCGCCCCACCCTGGTCGTCGCGGCGGTGCTGCTCCTGGCCGCCGTCGCCCAGCTGGCGGCCGGCGGCAGCGCGGTGCTGGTCGTCGTGCTCGTCGCCGCCGCCGTCGTCTCGACCGCACTGACCGCCGTCGCCCGGGTCCGTGTCGACGGCGACGGGGTACACGTCCGGCAGGCGCTGCTCGGACGGCCGCTGGCCGAGGCACCGCTCACCGAGGTCCGCGGCGCGCGGTCGGAGCAGCTCGACCCGGAGCGCTTCGGATGGAACGAGTACGGCGTCCTGCGCCGGTCGCCGTCCGTGCTCGGCTACCGCGCCCGGCGGGCCGGGGAGGCGCTGGTGCTCGACCTCACCGACGACCGCCGGTTCGTGGTCACGGTGCCCGACGCCGCCACCGCGGCCGGGCTGGTCAACGCCGAACTCGACCGTCGCGCCGGGCACGGCGCGGCCGGCGCCGCACCGTCGTGCTGATCCGGGTCGACCCGTCGTCGCCGGTGCCGCTCGGGGACCAGGTCGCGGCCTCGGTCCGCCGGGCGGTCGCCGACGGCCGGGCCGCCGCCGGGGACCGGCTGCCCCCGGCCCGCGAGGTCGCGGGCGCACTGGGGATCAATCTGCACACCGTGCTGCGCGGCTACCAGCAGCTGCGCGACGAGGGCCTGGTCGACCTGCGGCGCGGCCGCGGGGCCGTGCTCACCGAGCGGGCCACCGGTGGACGCGCCGAGCTGGAGCGCAAGGCCGGTGAGCTGGCCGAACTCGCCCGGCGGCTCGGGCTCGACGAGTCCGACGCCCTCGGCGCGGTGCGGGCCGCCTTCCGCTGACGCCGCGGCGCCGCCGTCAGCCGAGCGGGCTGCGCGGCAGCAGCCGGTCGGAGATGATCTTGCGCTGGATCTCGCTGGTCCCCTCGAAGATCGTGGTCAGCCGGGCGTCGCGCCAGTGCCGTTCCACCTGGTGCTCGGTGGTGTAGCCGTTGCCGCCGTGCAGCTGGATGCCGTCCGCGGTGACCTCGGCGGCCATCTCGGTGGCCAGCAGCTTGACCATCGCCGCCTCCCGCTCGCAGGGCTCGCCGAGGTCGAGCCGGTGCGCCACGTTCTGGTAGAAGGCGCGGGCCTGCTCGACCCGGGCGGCCATCGTCGCGAGGGTGAACCGGACGGCCTGGAAGTCGCCGATCGGGTGCTCGAACTGGTGGCGTCGCTGCAGGTAGCGCACGCAGTCCTCGACGGCGGCCCTGGCGAGCCCGACCGCCCGCGCGGCGGTGTGCACCCGGGCGATGTTCAGCCACGACTGGGCGTCGGCGAATCCCTCGCCGCCGGCGCCGAGCTGGTTGCCGACCGGCACCCGCACGCCGTCGAACTCCAGGTCCCAGGTGACGAAGCCGTGGTAGCCGATCTTGTCGATCGGGCGGCCGGTGATCCCGGCGGGGAAGGTGTCGCGCTCCTTCTCCACGACGACCGTCGCCAGGCCCGCGGAGCGCTTCTCCCCCGGCGCAGGGTCGTCGGTGCGCACCAGCACCTGGATGAAGTCGGCGGCCTTGGCGTTGCCGGTCCAGCGCTTGTGCCCGGTGATCACGAACTCGTCGCCGTCGCGGACCGCGCGGGTCTCCACCCCGGCCAGGTCGGACCCGGCGTCGGGCTCGGACAGCGCGATCGCGCCGATCCACTGCCCGCGGGCCGACCGGCGCAGCAGCTCCGCACGGCGCTCCGGGTCGGTGACGGCGGTCCCGGCGCCCTGCGCACGGGCGATGATCGACCCGACGCTCATCCACGCCCGGGCCAGCTCCTCGGCGACCATGCAGTACTCGAACGCCCCGAGACCCAGCCCGCCGTGCTCACGGTCGACGGTGATGCCGAAGTAGCCCAGCTCGCCCATCTCGTCGAGCAGGTCGCGCGGGATCTCGCCCTTGCGCGGATCCAGCTCGTCGGCGACGGGCAGCACCCGGGTCGCGGCGAACTCGCGGGCCTGCTTCTGCAACGCCTCGCGCTCGGGGGTGTGGTACGGCGCGGTCAGTACCGGGACAGGCGGCTCGAGAAGATCGTCACTGGCCATGGGCGCAGTATCACCCGTCCCGGCCGCCCCCGCCCGGACCCGACCGGTCCGGCCCCGACCATCGGCACAGGACCGCTGCGGCACGCATCGCCGCGTGCGCATGTCCGTACGGGGTGGGAGGGTCGGCAGCGGGCGGCGCGGCCCGACCCGTGGGGGCGCGGGATCGGTGTGGCCGGGTCGCCGCCGCGCGGCCGCGACCGCGGTCCGCGCGCCCACGCAGGAGGGGAGCGCACCATGCCCGACAACCGCGTCGTCGTGTACAAGGGACCCGGCGAGGTCGCCGTCGAGTCGATCGACTACCCGAAGCTGGAGCTGCCCACCGACGTCGTCGACGGCCTCGGCATCCAGCGCAAGGCTCCGCACGCGGCGATCCTGAAGATCGTCACCACCAACATCTGCGGATCCGACCAGCACATGGTCCGCGGCCGCACCACCGCACCGGTCGGGCAGTCGCTCGGCCACGAGATCACCGGCGAGATCGTCGAGATCGGCGACGACGTGCTGTTCGCGAAGGTCGGCGACATCTGCTCGGTGCCGTTCAACATCGCCTGCGGGCGCTGCCGGATGTGCAACGAGGGCAAGACCGGCGTCTGCCTCAACGTCAACCCGGCCCGTCCCGGCGCCGCCTACGGCTACGTCGACATGGGCGGCTGGATCGGCGGCCAGGCCGAGTACGTGATGGTGCCCTTCGCCGACTTCAACCTGCTGCGCTTCCCCGACCGCGACCAGGCGTTGGAGAAGATCCTCGACCTCACGATGCTGTCGGACATCTTCCCGACCGGCTACCACGGCGCGGTGACCGCCGGGGTCACCACCGGGTCGACGGTGTACGTGGCCGGCGCCGGGCCGGTCGGGCTGGCCGCGGCGCACGCCGCGCAGCTGCTGGGGGCGGCGGCGGTCGTCGTCGGGGACATGATCCCCGAGCGGCTCGCGCAGGCGCGCAGCTTCGGCTGCGAGACCGTCGACCTGTCCGGCGACGGCACCCTGGCCGAGCAGCTGGAGCAGCTGCTCGGCGAGCCCGAGGTCGACGCCGCCGTCGACGCCGTCGGGTTCGAGGCCCGCGGGCACGGCCGCGACGCCGGGGAGGCGCCCGCGACCGTGCTCAACTCGGTCATGGAGGTGACCCGGGTCGGCGGCGCGCTCGGCATCCCGGGGCTCTACGTCACCGGCGACCCGGGTGCCGCCGACGACAAGGCCAAGGAGGGCACCCTCGGCGTGCGGATCGGGCTGGGCTGGGCGAAGTCGCACAGCTTCACCACCGGTCAGTGCCCGGTGAAGAAGTACAACCGGCAGCTGATGCAGGCGATCCTGTCCGACCGGGCGCAGATCGCGAAGGCGGTCAACGCGACCACGATCTCGCTGGACGACGCCCCGCGCGGCTACCAGGAGTTCGACGGCGGCGTGGCCCGCAAGTTCGTGATCGACCCGCACGGCAGCGTCGCGGCGTGAGACCGGCCGGGTCCGGTGCCGCCGTCGCGGTGCCGGGCCCGGCTCACCCGCCAGCCCCGGCCGCGCGCCGGTAGAGCTCGGCGGCGGCGCGGGAGAAGCCGTCGGGCACCCCGGCGGCGGCGAACGCGTCGGCCGCCTCGTCCATCTCCCCCGCCCAGCGCCACGCCTTTCCCGCCATCCGCTCGCGGGCGCGGGCCAGCGCGGCGGCGTGGTCGACCCCGGCCCGGTCCAGCTCGGCGTGCAGGGCCCCGGTGACGCCGAACGCCGCGGCGGCCTCCTCGAGCGCCAGCCACAGCATGGGTGCCGCCTTGCTCTGCAGCGCGAAGCAGGCCTTCAGCCCGCTCGCGGCGCCCAGGTCGGTCCCGGCGGTACCGAGCACCCTGGCGTCGAACGGGCCCGGCTCGAACAGGGTGGCGGCGGTGTCCGCCCCCGGCCCGGACAGCCACAGCGTCGTGGTGCCCGCCGTCCAGGCGGGCGGGCCGATGACGGCGCCGTCGCAGACGGTCGCGCGGTCGCCGAGCAGTGTCGCGATACCGCGGACGGTGTCCGGGGACACCGCGTTGGCCTCGACGTAGAGCGGGCGGTCGGTGCGCCCGGCCAACCCGGCGCCCGCCAGGCCGGCGACCTCGCGCGCGGCGTGCGGCGGGCAGATCGACACGATCACGTCGGCCCGGGCGGCGAGGTCGGCGACGGTCGGCACCGCCTGCAGGTCGGCCAGCTCGGCGCGCTTGGCGGTGGCGTGCGAGCGCCCGGCGTCGGCCCAGATCACCGCGCCCGCGCGGGCCTTGAGCGCCGATCCGAGCGCGGCGCCCATCGCGCCGGGGTGCAGGACCCCGACCACCGGCCGGGCGGGCAGGGACACCGGCTGCGCGGACGGCGACGACATGGGGTGATGATGGCACCCCGCCCCACCCGTCGCGGCGGGCTCACCCCGTCCCGAGTGCGGCGGCCAGGTCGTCGAGCACCACGCGCGTGGCCTGCGGGCGCGTTGAGGAACCAGGTGTCGTCGTCGACGGCGGTGGTGTGCCGGACAGGCGCCCGGCACACCACGGGACGACGGTCTCGACTGGCGTGGCGGGCGGGCGGGGCGGCACGGTCGTCGGATGACCCCTGATCCCCTGTTCACCGGCGACGCGGTCGGTGGCTGGCTGCAGCTGCCCTCCCCCGCCGTCGCCGAGATCGCCGGCTCCGTCGGGTTCGACCTGGTCTGCGTCGACACCCAGCACGGCCTGATCGGCGACGACACCGTCCTGGGCATGCTGCAGGCCCTGTCCGCGACGGGCACGCCGTCGCTGGTGCGGGTCCCCGGCCACGGCGCCGAGGGCATCGGGCGGGCCCTGGACCGGGGCGCCGACGGCGTGATCGTCCCGCTGGTCGACACCGCCGAGCAGGCCGCTGCGGCGGTCGCGGCGTGCCGCTACCCGCCGGACGGGGTCCGCAGCTTCGGGCCGGTCCGCCCCTCGTGGCAGGACCGCGACGTGTTCGCACCCCCGCGCACGGTGGTGATGGTGGAAACGGTCGCGGCCGTGGCGAACCTGCCCGACATCGTGGCCGTCGACGGGGTCGCGGCGGTGTTCGTCGGGCCGTCGGACCTGGCGCTGGCGCACGGGCTCCCGCTCGCCGCCCAGGGCGACGGCGGCCCGGAGTCCGACCGGCACGCCGAGCTGGTCTCCGGGATCACCGCGGTGTGCGCGGAGGCCGGGGTACCGGTGGGGATCTACTGCGAGTCCCCCGCGCACGTCCGCCGCTTCCGGGCGCTGGGGTGCACCTTCACGATGCTCGCCGCCGAGCAGGCGATCCTGCGGTCGGCGCTGGCGGAGAAGCTGGCCGACGCCCGGCCCTGAGCCGTCAGCCCGCGGAGCGGTCGGGCGCTGCGGGGCGGTCGGGCACAGCGGGGCGGTCGGGCACAGCGGGCCGGTCGGCCGGGGCGGTGCGGGCGGGCTCCCGGGCGTCGACCATCGTGAGCCCGGTGAGCCGGCCGGCCACCCCGCGGTGGCCGGTGCTGCGCCGGAGCCCGACCAGGCCCGCGATCCCCCACAGCAACCCGAGCACGCCGAGCGCGCCGGACGGCCCGGAGAGCAGCAGGAACCCTCCGGTGCCGAGCAGTACCCGGGCGACGCGGCGCCCGCGGCCGGGGACGCCGCCGCCGGGCAGCGCAGGCCGCAGCCGCACCGCCCGCTGGCCGACGGTGCCGCCGCGCCCCACCAGCGGCACCACCAGGAACACCAGCAGCGGCAGCCAGAACCCGAGGACGGTGTTCGCGGTGTCGAACCAGTCGGGCAGCGGCCCGCCGGTGTACCCGGTCAGCGCGGTCCCGGCGAGCAGCAGCGAGCCGAGCAGGGACCCGGTCACCCAGACCGCCGCCAGGTCGCAGAGGGCTCCGAGCAGCCGGCGCCCGGCCGTCACCGGGGCCGGCCGGTCGGGGTCGGCGCCGGCGTCCCACGAGCGGGGCCGCACCAGGGCGGCGGCGAGACCGCCGAGCAACGCGCCCGCGGTGTTGGCGATCAGGTCGTCGACGTCGGCGAGCCGGTAGGCGCACGGGAACAGGAACCAGTTGCCGGTGTACTGGGTGGCCTCGACGAGCAGGGACACCGCGAGCCCGGCGGCCACGGTGACCGGCAGCGAGCGACGGAACACCCCGCGCAGGAACCAGCCCAGCGGCGCGAACAGCGCCACGTTGAGCACCACCTGCTGCACCGCGGCGTTCGCGAGCCAGGCCCGCACCCCGGTCGAGTCCTGGCGGGCGGCGATCCGGGTGACGTCGCCGACGAAGGCGAACGGCCGGGTCTGCAGCGAGTCCGCCGCGGTGCGCCCGGCGCAGAACGCCGCGTCGACCTGGGGCAGCGGGAGCAGGGTGTAGCCGAGGACCGCCAGCCCGTACACCGGGACGGCGACGAGTACGGCCAGCTCGCCGGGCCCGAAGCGACCGCGGCGGCGGTAGGTCAGCGCGACGGCCGGGACGAGTACGGCGAGCACCAGCGCCGACCCGAGCCCGATCGCGAGCACCCCGGGGATGATCCGGTCGTTCACGGTCGCCGACGTTAGCGATCGTCCGGGGTGCGCCCAGGGACCGAAACGGGTGGTTCAGCCCAGGACGTCGAGGATCTGCTGGGCGGCGAGGGTGGGGGTGAGCCCGCCGTCGCGGACCTCGGCGGTGAGCTTCGGGAGCCGCTCGGCCGTCGCCGGGTCGTGCAGCACCCGGTCCATGAGCCGGTCGCGCACCATCTGCCACATCCACTCGACCTGCTGGTCGGCGCGCCGGGTCGCGAGCTCACCGCCCTTGTCGAGGGCCTCGCGGTGGGCGGTGACCTTCTCCCACACGGTGTCCAGGCCCTTCCCGGTCTGCGCGGAGCAGGACAGCACCGGGGTGCGCCAGTGCGCCGAGGTGGGGGTCATCATGTGCAGCGCGCCGGCGAGCTCGCGGGCCGCGGCGCGGGCGTCGCGCTCGTGCGGGCCGTCGGCCTTGTTCACGGCGACGACGTCGGCGAGCTCCAGGATGCCCTTCTTGATCCCCTGCAGCGCGTCGCCGGTGCGGGCGATGGTGAGGAACAGGAAGGTGTCGACCATCCCGGCGACGGCGGTCTCGGACTGGCCGACCCCGACGGTCTCGACGAGGACGACGTCGAACCCGGCGGCCTCCATGACGACCATCGTCTCCCGGGTGCGGCGGGCGACCCCGCCGAGCGTGCCCGCCGACGGCGACGGCCGCACGAACGCGTGCGGGTCGACGGCCAGGCGCGGCATCCGGGTCTTGTCACCCAGGATGGACCCGCGGGTACGGGTAGACGACGGGTCGACGGCGAGGACCGCCACCCGGTGCCCCCGGGCGGTGAGTGTGGAGCCCATCGCCTCGATGAAGGTCGACTTCCCGACCCCGGGTACCCCGGAGATACCGACCCGCACCGCGTGCCCGGCCTTCGGGGTCAGCTCCAGGAGCAGCTCCTGGGCGGCCCGCTGGTGGTCGGGCCTGCTGGACTCGACCAGGGTGATCGCCCGGGCGAGCAGGGTGCGGTCGCCGGCCAGGACCCCGCGGGCGAGCTCCGCGGGGTCGGGGACGCGAGGGGCCATCGGCGGGACTCTCCTTGCGGGTCGGCACCGCGCCCGGTGCGCGGGTGGGCGCACCGGGCGCGGCGACGCGGCACGATGACGAGCAACCGTGACGGCGGCGCCGTCACGGCGGCGGTGACTCAGTCGGCGTAGACGCTGCCGGTCCGCGCGGACGTGTCCGGGTCGTCGTGACCGAGCGCGGCGGCCAGCTTGCCGAGCAGGTCGACCGCGGCCTCGGCGATGACCGTGCCGGGCGGGAACACCGCGGCCGCGCCCATCTCCAGCAGCTCCGGCACGTCCGCGGGCGGGATGACCCCGCCGACGACGACCATGATGTCGTCGCGCCCCAGCTCGGCGAGCTCGCGGCGCAGCTCCGGGACCAGCGTGAGGTGCCCGGCGGCCAGCGAGCTGGCGCCGATCACGTGCACGTCGGACTCGGCGGCCTGCTTCGCGACCTCGGCCGGGGTCTGGAACAGCGGCCCGACGTCGACGTCGAAGCCGATGTCGGCGAACGCGGTCGAGATGACCTTCTGGCCGCGGTCGTGGCCGTCCTGGCCCATCTTCGCGACCAGGATGCGGGGCTGGCGGCCCTCGTGGCCGGCGAACTCGGAGACGAGCTCGCGGGCGCGGTCGATCGCCGGGTTCTGCCCGGCCTCGGCGGAGTACACACCGGAGATGATGCGGATCTGTCCGGCGTGGCGCCCGAAGACCTTCTCGAGTGCGTCGGAGATCTCCCCGACCGTGGCCTGGTCGCGGGCCGCGTTGACGGCCAGCTGGAGCAGGTTCTCGTCGTCGGAGCGCGACGAGCCCTCGGCGATCTTCTCCGCGGCGCCGGTGAGCGCGCGCAGGGCCTCGTCGACGGCGCGGTCGTCGCGCTCGGCGCGGAGCCGGGCCAGCTTCTCGAGCTGCTCGCGGCGCACGTTCGCGTTGTCGACCTTGAGCACGTCGATCTGCTCGTCGGCCTCGACGACGTACTTGTTGACGCCGATCACCGGCTGGCGGCCCGAGTCGATCCGGGCCTGGGTGCGGGCCGCGGCCTCCTCGACGCGCATCTTGGGGATGCCGGCGTCGATGGCCTGGGCCATGCCGCCGGCCTTCTCGACCTCGTCGATGTGCGCCCACGCCCGCTTCGCGAGGTCGTAGGTGAGCTTCTCCACGTAGTAGGAGCCGCCCCACGGGTCGACGACGTTCGTGGTGCCCGACTCCTGCTGCAGCAGCAGCTGGGTGTTGCGCGCGATCCGCGCGGAGAAGTCCGTCGGCAGCGCGAGGGCCTCGTCGAGGGCGTTGGTGTGCAGCGACTGGGTGTGGCCCTGGGTGGCGGCCATCGCCTCGACGCAGGTGCGGACGACGTTGTTGTAGACGTCCTGCGCGGTCAGCGACCAGCCGGAGGTCTGCGAGTGCGTCCGCAGCGACAGCGACTTGGCGTTCTGCGGCTCGAACCGGTTCACGAGCTTGGACCAGAGCAGGCGCGCGGCCCGCATCTTGGCGACCTCCATGAAGAAGTTCATGCCGATCGCCCAGAAGAAGCTCAGCCGCGGGGCGAACTTGTCGATGTCCAGCCCGGCGTCGACCCCGGCCCGCAGGTACTCCACGCCGTCGGCGAGGGTGTAGGCGAGCTCCAGGTCGTTGGTCGCCCCCGCCTCCTGGATGTGGTAGCCGGAGATGGAGATCGAGTTGAACTTCGGCATCTCGCGGCTGGTGAAGCCGAAGATGTCGGAGATGATCTGCATCGACGGCTGCGGCGGGTAGATGTAGGTGTTGCGGACCATGAACTCCTTCAGGATGTCGTTCTGAATGGTTCCGGTCAGCTTCTCGGGGCTCACGCCCTGTTCCTCGGCGGCGACGATGTAGAGCGCCAGCACCGGGAGCACGGCGCCGTTCATCGTCATCGACACCGACATCTTGTCCAGCGGGATGCCGTCGAAGAGCTGGCGCATGTCGAGGATCGAGTCGATCGCGACCCCGGCCATGCCGACGTCGCCGGCGACGCGCGGGTGGTCGGAGTCGTAGCCGCGGTGGGTGGCCAGGTCGAACGCGATCGACAGGCCCTTCTGCCCGGCGGCGAGGTTGCGCCGGTAGAACGCGTTCGACTCCGCGGCGGTGGAGAACCCGGCGTACTGGCGCACCGTCCACGGCTGGTTGGTGTACATCGTCGGGTACGGCCCGCGCAGGTACGGGGTGATGCCCGGGTAGGTGTGCAGGAAGTCGACGCCGGCGAGGTCGTCGGCGGTGTAGAGCGGCTTGACGCCGATCCCCTCCGGCGCCTCCCAGGCGTCGGCGGAGCCGGTCCAGGTGGTCGCGGGGGTGGTGTCGCCCAGCAGCGGCACGCCGGTGAAGTCGGGAATGCTCACTTCGAGCCCTCCAGGTGGGTGTACACGTCGTCGAGGACGGCGAGGGCGTCGCAGCCGGCGAACAGGTGGCCGTCGACGCCGGGCACCTCGTCCTTCGGCTTCCCCGCGAGCAGGATGCGCGCGGCACCGGCCTCGCGCAGCGCGGCGGCGGTCTCGGCGGCGCGCTCGTCGTAGACCGTGTCCGAGGAGCAGAGCACCACGACCGGCGTCCCGTCCTTGCCGTAGGCGTCGACGACGTCCGCGGTGGAGTCGGTCGGGCCGGCGTCGACGGTGTCGACGCCACCGGCGGCCAGCAGGTTGCGGGTGAACCCGGCGCGGGCGGTGTAGACCGCGAGCGGGCCGAGGGTGGCGAGGAAGGCGGTGGGGCGCGAGCCCGTCTCGCCCAGCAGCGCGTCGGAGCGGTCCCGGTGGGCCTCGTAGGCCTCGGCGGGGCGGTAGAGCGGCAGTCCCCCGCGCTCGACGGCCGGCGGCAGCGGGGTGCGCTCGACCGGCTTCTCGTTCAGGTCGGGGAACTCCGAGACGCCGGTGAGCGGCGTCCTCCGCTTCGCGACGTCGGCCTCGCGGCGGGCGCGGACCTCGCCGACCCGCTCGGCGACCAGGCCGGAGTCGAGGGCGGCGACGGCCCCACCCGCGGCCTCGATCTCGACGAAGAACTCCCAGGCCGGCCCGGCGAGGTCGTCGGTGAGGTGCTCGATGTACCAGGAGCCGCCGCCCGGGTCGATGACCCGCGCCAGGTGCGCCTCCTCCACGAGCAGGTTCTGGGTGTTGCGGGCGATGCGGCGGGAGAACGGCTCGGCGACGCCGAGGGCGGCGTCGAAGGGCGGCACGGTGACCGCGTCGGCCCCGCCGACGCCCGCGGCGAACCCGGCGACGGTGCCGCGGAGCATGTTGACCCACGGGTCGCGGCGGGTGAACAGCGCCTCGGGGACGGTGGCGTGCTGGGTCTGCGGCACGTCGGTGACGCCGGAGGCCTCCAGCACCCGGGCCCACAGCCGCCGCCCGGCGCGCAGGGCGGCGATCGTCGGGAACTGCTCGGGGGTGGCGGCGTAGCGGAACTCGAGCAGCCGCGCCGCGTCGGCGACGGCGATCCCGGCCGCGTCGAGCGCCCGCAGGTAGGCGACGCCCGCGGCCAGGGACCAGCCCAGCTCCTGGGCGTCGGAGCCGCCCGCCTCGCGGATCACGGTCGCGTCGACGGTGATCGCGGTGACCTTGTCGAAGGTGCCGTGGACGCGGCGGGCGACCTCGACGACCGAGTCGACGTCCGGGCCGGACCCCGCGCGGGCGCGCAGCCCGATCGGGTCCACGCCCAGCGAGCCGAGCAGCTCGGCGTCCTCGACGCCGTTGCGCGCGGCCAGGTCCAGGTAGGCGTGCGCGGCGGCGACCTGCTCGGTCCCGGCGTCCAGGGCGACCCCGGCCAGGTCCAGGTGCACGCCCTCCAGGGCGCGGGCCAGGTCGGCGACGGCGACGCCGCCCTCGCCCACGCGCAGCCACACCGAGGTGACGCCGCACTCCAGGTCGGCCAGCACGGCCTCGCGGACGGCCGCCGGATCGGTGCCGGCGTGGCGCTGGCGGATGTCCCAGCCGTCGGGTACGTGCCCGTCGGTGCGGGCGCCGCGGGTGAACGGCCACGACCCCGGCACGCCGGTGGGCGGCAGGTCGGTGGTGTCCTCGTCGGCGTAGAGCGGCGCGACACGGATGCCGTCGGGTGAGGTGCGGGTCAGGGTCTCGACCCCGGCCCCGAGCTCGGCGTCCTCGCCGATCCGGCCCGACTTGCGCACCACCGCGTCCGCGGCGGCGAGCCACTGGTCACGGGTGACCGGGTCGAAGCCACCGGCCAGGACCAGCTCCTCCGGCTCCACCGGACCGTCCACGGCAGAGCCCTCCGGACCGGCTGCGCGGTCGACCGCGCTGCGGTCACTGTCCGTCATCCGCTCTGTTCTCCTCACCGGCCCGCGGGGCGGCCTCGTTGCCCGCCGGATGGCGCCGTCGTCGACGCCACCGAAGTGCAGCGGAGTCTAGTGAGCCGGTGCCGCCGGGGGCATGCGCTGTGGCGAGGCGCGCACGGCCTGTGATGCACCCGACTGGCGCAACGGGACCGTCCGGGGGGCTCGCGGCGTACACCCGGCGGTTCCCCGCCGGTAGTCCTCATGGGTAGCCCCGGGCGGCCCCGGACGTCAGTCTGAGGCCGTGTCGACTCCCGGACCCGCACCCGCCGTCCCCGGGCTGACCCCGGTCGCCCGCGTCCACGTCCTGCTCGACCCGCCGCTGGAGGTCGGACGGACCCCGTTCGGCCGGGAGCGGGAGATCCCCATCGTCGGCGGCACGGTCGCCGGACCCGGCCGCGACGGCGAGGGGCTGCACGGCGAGGTGCTCCGGGGCGGCGCCGACCGCCAGCGGGTGCTCGACGACGGCACCGCCGTGATCGACACCCGCTACACCGTGGCGCTGCGGTCGGGGCACCTGCTGCAGCTGGCGACGGCGGGCTACCGCACCGGCCCGGCCCCGGTCCTCGACGCGCTGCTCGCCGGGGAGCCGGTCGACCCGGCCCGCTACTACTTCCGGGTCGTCGTCGACGCCCGGACCGCCGACCCGGACCTGGCCTGGCTCAACACCGCGGTGCTCGTCGGCTCCGCGGTCCGCACCGCCGACGCGGTCGCCTACGACGCCTACCTCGTGACCTGAGGCGGGTGGGAACAACCGGGGGTGGGGGTGCATTGTGGTCGGCATGCCCCCCGTGACCCGAGGATTCGTCGGGCGCAGGCCGCGGGACCGGCGGCTGCCACCCGGCCAGTACGACGCCGGTGACCAGTGGCCGGTGCTGACCGCCGAGCGCGCCCCCACCCTGGACACCGCCCGCTGGACCTTCCGCATCGACGGCCTCGTCGAGCGCCCGGTCGAGTGGACCTGGGACGAGATCCGCGCCCTGCCCCGCGAACGCTGGGACGGCGACATCCACTGCGTCACCACCTGGTCGAAGTTCGGGATGCGCTGGAGCGGGGTCGCGGTCGACACGCTGCTGGAGGCCGCGGGGCCGCTGCCGGAGGCACGGTTCGCCGTCGCGCACTCGCACTCGGGCTACACCACCAACATGCCGCTGTCCGACCTCACCGGCGGCCGGGCGTGGCTGGCGTTCGAGGCGCAGGGCGCGCCGCTGACCCGCGAGCACGGCGGCCCGGCGCGGCTGCTCGTGCCGCACCTGTACTTCTGGAAGAGCGCGAAGTGGGTCGCCGGGCTGCGCCTGACCGCCGAGGACGAGCCCGGTTTCTGGGAGCGCAACGGCTACCACGACCGCGGCGACCCGTGGTCCGAGCAGCGCTTCCAGGGCGACTGACCGTGGACACCACCCCGGCCACCACCCCTCGCCGGACCCTGCGCTGGCAGACCGCGACCGTGCTGTCGGTGCACGACGAGGCCCCGGGGGTGCGGACGTTCCGGCTCGGCCTGGCCGAGCCCGCCACGCACCTGCCGGGCCAGTACTACGTGCTGCGCCTGACCGCCGAGGACGGCTACACCGCACAGCGCAGCTACTCGGTGGCCTCCGCTCCCGACGGGCGGCCGGAGATCGCGCTGACCGTCGAACGTCTCGACGACGGTGAGGTGTCGGAGTTTCTGCACGACGTCGTCGTGGTCGGGGACGTGCTGGAGGTCCGCGGCCCGGTCGGCGGCTGGTTCGCCTGGGACGGGGTCTCCCCCGCGCTGCTGGTCGGCGGCGGCTCCGGCCAGGTCCCGCTGGCCGCGATGCTGCGCCACGCCCGCGCCACCGGCCGTCCCGACCTGGTCCGGATGCTGGTCTCGGTCCGCACCCCCGACGACCTGTTCTACGGTGAGGAGCTCACCGGGCCCCCGGTCACCACGGTGTTCACCCGGACCGCCCCACCCGGCGCGGTCCGCCCGGCGGGCCGGCTCACCCTCGACGACCTGGCCCCGCTCGTCCGCGGCGGGGAGACCGCGTTCGTGTGCGGCTCCCCCGCCTTCGCCGCCGCCGCGGCCGACCTGCTCGCCGCCGCCGGGGTCCCCGACCACGCGATCCGGATCGAGCAGTTCGGCCCGACCGGGGCCTGACCCTGCGGCCCGTCGCGGGGGTGCGGCAGGATGACGCCGCCCCGCCCGCGCACCGCAGGAGCCGACAATGACCGTCACCCCCGCCGAGACGTCGTTCGCGAGCGGCGGGCTGCGCTGTGCGGCCTGGCACCTCGCCCCGGTCGGCGACGCGCTCGCGAACGACCGCGGCCGCCCCTGCGTGGTCATGGCGCACGGCTTCGGCGCCACCCGCGACTCCGGGCTGCTGCCCTTCGCGCAGCGTTTCGCCGCCGCGGGCTGCGCGGTGCTCGTGTTCGACTACCGCGGGTTCGGCGCCTCGGACGGCACCGGCGATCCCCGCCTGGACCAGGACGTCCACCACGGCAGGCACCGCGCCGACTACCACGCCGCGATCGCGCACGCCCGCACGCTGCCCGGCGTCGACCCCGAGCGGATCGTGCTGTGGGGCAGCTCGTACTCCGGCGGCCACGTCGTCCCGGTCGCCGCCCGCGACGGCCAGGTCGCCGCGGTGATCTCCCAGGGTGCGGCGATGGACGGGACCGCCGCGCTGCTGGAGATCCTGCGCTACGCCGGACCCGGACAGCTCGCCCGCCTCACCGGGCACGGGCTGCGCGACGCCGCCGCCGGGCTGCTCGGACGACCGCCGCACCGGATCGCGGTGTTCGGACCGCCCGGGTCGACCGCGGCGATCACCTCGCACGACGCCGAGAGCGGCTACTCCTCGATCACCGGGCCCGGGTTCCGCAACACCATGCGGGCCCGGGGCGCGCTGCGGATCCCGCTGAACCGCCCGGTGACGGCGGCGGCGCGACTGCGGGCGCCGATCCTCGTCGTCGTCGCGGCGCGGGACTCGATCGCGCCGCCGGCGTCGGTGCGCGCGGTGGCCGCGCGGGCCGGGGCGGGCTCGGAGGTCCTGGAGCTGCCGTGCGGGCACTTCGACATCTATCTCGGCGCGATGTTCGAGCGGTCCGTGACCGCACAGGTGGACTTCCTGCGCCGCACGCTCGCCGTCGCCTGACTGGGCCGGACGGAGGACCCGCAGACCCCGGCTGGGGTAGCACCATCTGTGAGCGGCCACACTCCGTAAAACTGAGCACCTATCGCTTACTCGCTCGCCGTAACGGGCCCCCGCCCCCGTGGCGATGTCACGGGGGACCACGGCGGCCTCACCGGTCCGTACCCCTGAACCCACAGGGTGCTCCCCCGCCGGACCGGAGGAAGCGTTCCGTCGCCGTGTAGGGAGATGACGGCACGTGACGATGTCCCCGCCCCGCGCGGGGGTCGCCGTGGCGCGCCCGGCCCCGGCCGGTGCGCCCGCGCGACACCCGGACCGCCTGCACCGGTTCTTCGAGGCCACGGTCGCCCGGACCCCGCGGGCGGTCGCGCTGCAGGACGGCGGCCTGGAGCTGACCTACACCGAGCTGGACGCGCGCGCGAACCAGCTCGCCCGCCACCTGGCCGGGCTCGGCGCGGGCCCGGGCCGGCGCGTGGGGATCCTGCTGCACCGGACCTGGCGGACCTACGCGGTGCTGCTGGCGATCGGCAAGACCGGCGCCGCGTTCGTCCCGATCGACCCGGCGGCCCCGGCGGACCGGGTCGGCTACATCCGCGACGACGCCGGGCTGGACCTGCTGGTCACCACCTCGGACCTGGCGGGTGAGCTGCCCACGCCCGGGCTGGTGCTGCTCGACACCTGCGTCGACGCCGTCGCCGCGCTCCCCCGTCACCCGCTCGCCCCGGTCGCCCCCGACCCGGACCCGGCGCCGCTGGCGTACATCATCTACACCTCGGGCTCCAGTGGGCGGCCCAAGGGCGTCGCGATCGCCCACCCGAGCATCTGCAACTTCGTGCACGTCATCACCCGCGTCTACGACGTCCGCCCGCACGACCGCGTCCACCAGGGCATGACGATCTCCTTCGACTTCTCGATCGAGGAGATCTGGCCGACCTTCGCGGCCGGGGCGACGCTCGTCGTCGGGCCGACGGACTCGCGCCGGATCGGCGCGGAGCTGGGCGACTTCCTCGCCGACACCGGTGTCACCGTGCTGTGCTGCGTGCCGACCCTGCTGGCGACCATCCCGCGGGAGCTGCCCGCGCTGCGCACCCTGCTCGTCGGCGGCGAGGCCTGTCCGGCCGGGCTGGTGGAGCGCTGGGCGCGCCCCGGGCGGCGGATGCTCAACACCTACGGCCCCACCGAGACCACCGTGACCTGCACCTGGGGCGAGCTGCACCCGGGGAAGCCGGTCACGATCGGGCGTCCGGTGCCGACCTACTCCGCGGTGATCCTCGACGACACCCTGCGCGAGGTCCCCCGCGGTCAGGTCGGCGAACTCTGCATCGGCGGGCCCGGGGTCGGCATCGGCTACGTCAACCTGCCGGAGAAGACCGCCGACCGGTTCGTCCACCACCCCGCGGCGCCGGCTGACGGCGACGGGCGGCTCTACCGCACCGGTGACCTCGCCCGGTTCGACGAGCACGGCGAGATCGTCTACCTGGGCCGCGCCGACGACGAGGTCAAGATCCGCGGGCACCGCGTCGACCTGGGCGAGATCGAGACCGTCGCGCTGGAGCACGCCGACGTGGAGAGCGCCGTGGCCGCGGTCGCGAGGACCGACGACGGCACGGGTGAGGAGCTCACCGTCTACGTCGTCCCGGCCGCCGGGCCGGGCGGGCCGGGCGGGCCGGTGGACCGGGCGGCGCTGCACGAGCTGCTGCGGACCCGGCTGCCCGAGTACATGGTGCCGGGCTACCTCGAGGTGCTCGACGCGCTGCCGATGATGCCCAGCGGCAAGGTCGACCGGCCGAGGCTGCCGGCCCCGTCCGGGCCGCGGATCGTGGTGACCCACGGCCCGCACGTCGAGCCGTCGACGGAGCTGGAGACCGGGGTCCGGGCGGTGCTCGCCGAGGTGCTGGCGCTCGACGCCGGCCAGGTCTCGGTCACCGCCGACTTCTTCGACGAGCTCGGCGGGCACTCGCTGCTCGCCGCGCGGCTGGTGACCCTGCTGCGCGAGCGCGGCGTCGGCCGCTCCCCCGCGGTGCGCGACCTGTACGAGCACCCGACGGTCCGCGGCCTGGCCGCGGCACTGGACCCCGACGCGGCGGGCGACGGCGGCGACGGCTCCGTGCCCCCGCCACCGCGCCCCGAGCCGCTGCGCCACTCGCGGCGCCGCTACTCCGCCGCCGGGACCACGCAGGGCGCCGCGCTGTTCGTGCTGATGCTGGTCATGACCCTGCCCGCGGCCGGGGTGTACGCCTGGCACGGCGGCCGGGTCGCCCCGGACGTGCTGGCCCAGCTCGCCCTCGGCGCCACCGCGATCTTCCTGCTGCAGCGTTGGCTGCTCGCCCCGCTCGCGGTGCGCGCGCTCACCGCCCGGGTCGCACCCGGCCGCTACCCCATGTGGGGACGGGTGCACCTGCGCCTGTGGGCCGCGGACCTGCTGCTGTCGATGTCACCGCTGCCGGTGCTGTCCGGCGGTCCGCTCGCCCCGGCCTACCTGCGGATGCTCGGCGCCACCGTGGGCCGCGACGTGCACCTGGGCACCTCGGTGCTGTCGATGCCCGCGCTGCTGCGGATCGGCGACGGCGCCACCGTCGGCTACGGCGCCGCGCTGCGGCCCTGGACGCTGGCCGACGGCTGGGTGACCGTCGCCCCGATCGCGGTCGGCGAGGGCGCCCACGTCGGCGCCAGCGCGGTCGTCGAACCGGGTGCGGTGGTCGGCGCGGACGCCGTCGTCGGGGAGCAGTCCGCGCTCGCCGCGGACCAGGTGGTGCCGCCCGCCGAGCACTGGGCCGGGTCCCCCGCGGTGCCCGACGCCGCCGACGCCGCGGTCGCCGAGCTGACCGAACGCGGCCCGGCACCGTCCTGGACGCGGCCGCAGCGGGCGGCCGCGCTGGCCGGGATCGTCGCGCTGGAGCTGGTGTCGCTGCTGGCGCTCGTCCCGGCGGTGCTGCTGGTGTGGTCGTCGCTGCTGCTGTTCGGCGACGGCCCCGCCCTGCTCGTCGCGGCCCTGGTCGGGCCGGTGTTCGTGGTGACGGTGTGCGTACTGGTGGCCGTCGGCCGGTGGGCCGTCGCGCCCCGCACCGGGCCCGGGGTCTTCCCGGCGCGCTCCGCGCTGGGGCTGCGCAAGTGGTTCGGCGACACGCTGCTCGAGATGAGCCTGAGCTACACCAACTCGCTGTACTCGACGCTCTACACGGTCGGCTGGTTGCGGCTGCTCGGCGCCCGGATCGGGCGCGGCGCGGAGGTGTCCACCGCCTCGCACATCGACCCGGAGATGCTGACGATCTCCCAGGGCAGCTTCGTCGCGGACATGGCGAGCGTGGGCAGCGCGACCTTCCACAACGGCTGGATGGTCCGCCGTCCGACGCTGGTGGGGCGGCGCGCGTTCGTCGGGAACGCCGCCGTCGTCCCGGCCGGGTCGACGCTCGGCGACGAGTCGCTGATCGGCGTCGCGACGGTGCCCCCGGCGTCGGGCGTGCCGCACGACACCACCTGGCTGGGGTCCCCGGCGATGCACCTGCCGGTGCGCCAGGACTCCGGGGACCACCCGGAGTCGCTGACGTTCGCGCCCTCACGGCGCCGCGTCGCGGAGCGGCTCGGCATCGAGTTCCTCCGGGCCACGCTGCCCGCCTCGGCGATCTCGGTGTCGATCTACCTGTTCCTGCAGGGGCTGTCCGGCGTGGCCCGCACCGGCGCCGCGTGGCAGGTCGTGCTCGCGGCACCGCTGCTGGCGCTCGCCTCGGCGCTCGCGCTGGTCCTGCTGGTCGCCGCGGTGAAGTGGCTGGTCGTGGGTACCTACCGGCCGCGGACCGAGCCGCTGTGGAGCCGGTTCGTGCGCCGCTCGGAGTTCGTCACCGGACTCTACGAGGCCTCCGCGGTGCCCGGGCTGCTGAGCATGCTGTCCGGGACCCCGTTGCTGCCGCCGATGCTGCGGCTGCTCGGCGCCCGGATCGGGCGGCGGACCTGCGTGTCGACGACCTACCTCACCGAGTACGACCTGGTGGAGATCGGGGACGACGCCGTCGTCGGGCGGGACGTGTCGCTGCAGACCCACCTGTTCGAGGACCGGGTCATGAAGATGTCGACGGTGTCGGTCGCGGACGGCGCGTCGGTCGGGGACCGGGCGATCGTGCTCTACGACGCCGTGGTCGGCGCCGGGGCGCGGCTCGACCCGCTGTCGCTGGTGATGAAGGGCGAGCACCTGCCGCCCGGCTCCCGGTACCGGGGCATCACCGCCCGCGCGGTGCCCGACGCCGCACCGGCCGACGCGGCACCGGCCGTGCCGCCTGCCGTGCCGCCCGCCGTGCAGCCCGCCGCGGCGCCGGAGACCGTGGCCGGGACCGTGCGGGTCGCGGCCGTCGACCCGGAGCGCACGATGGTCCTCACCCGGGTGCAGGGGACCGACGATCCGGGCCGCACGCTGCGGATGCGCTCGGTCCTGGCCGGGCGCCAGGCCCCGCGCCGCGGCAGCACCGGCCGGCACCGCGCGGGTGCCGCCGGCTCGGCCGGTGCCCCCGGGACCGGGCCCGCCGGCGCCGGACACGACCGCCGTGCCCCCGCCCGGCCGGGCAGCACGCCCCGTGCGCGGCACCGCCACGCCGCCGCGGGCCACGACGATGGCGCCGGCGCGGTCGTCGGTGCGGGCGACGGGGGAGCGACCACCGGAGCAGGTACCGCCGCACGCGTCCCGGTCCCCGCGGCGCGGTCCGCGGAACGCACCGCACGGACCCTCCCCGCCGTGCCGCCCCGGCCGGGACCGGGGACGGCCCCGCCCCCGGTGCCGCAGCCGCGCGACCACCGTCCCGCCCGCTCCGGTCCGGGCCCGCGGTGAGCCTGTTCGGGCGGCTGCTCGGCCGCCGCGGCCCGGCCCCCTCCGCCGGCGACCGCCCGGTGGCGCTGGTCTACCGCGGACCGGCGTCGCGGCCGACGGGGTGCGCGGAGTCGGTGGCGGCGCTGCTGGCGTCCTCGCGGCACGGGTTCGACGTGCACTACACCGGCCCGCGCGAACGGCTCCCGCTCACCGCGGACACCCTCGCCCGCGCGACGCTCTACGCCCAGCCCGGCGGCGGCACCCTGTCCGCGGCGTGGCGCACGATGCGGCCCGCGGCCGGCCCGCTGCGCGACTGGGTCGGTGACGGCGGCCGCTACCTCGGGTTCTGCCTGGGCGGCTACCTGGCCGGGGCCACCCCCGGGTTCGGCCTGCTGCCCGGCGACACCGACCGCTGGATCGACTCCCCCGGCGCCACCGTCGGCCACGACGGCGACGCCCTGGTCCGGCTCGACTGGCGCGGCCGCGACCGCACCCTGTTCTTCCAGGACGGCCCGCACTTCCTGCTCGACTCCGGCACCGTCCTCGCCCGCTACCCCGACGGGCTCGTCGCCGCCGCCGTGACCCCGTTCGGGCACGGCCGGGTCGGCGTCGTCGGCCCGCATCCCGAGGCCGGACCCGACTGGTTCGCCGACGCCGGGCTGCCCCCGGCCGACGCCCGCGACCTCGGGCACCAGCTGATCGACGAGGTTCTGACATGACCCGACCGCAACCGCCCGGCACCCACCGCCGCGGCGCCGACCGCCCCGCGCCGCCCCGTCCACCGGCGCCCGCCCTCGTCCCCGTACCGGGCGCGCCCCGGCGGACCGGCACCGGCACCCACCGCGCCCCGGAGGGACGGCCGGACGCCGCCGCCGCCCGGACCGCGAGCCGGCCGCGCCGGCCGTCCGGTCCGCCCGGCACCGCGCCCGCGACGACCGTCGCCGTCCCGGCCCCCCGCACCGCGGGTCCCCCGGGTGCCCCGTCGGCACCCGCGCGGCCCCCGCACGCCGCGTCCGCACCACCGGACACCACGGAGACCACCACCGTGCTCCCGGCCACCACCCGGGCCACGCCCGCCCCGGACCCGGTTCCCCCGGCCGCGCCGGAACCCGCGCCGCCCCGCGAGCGCGCCTCGCGCCTGCTCGGCGTCGACGCCACCCGCGGGGTCGCGCTGCTCGGCATCATCGCCGTGCACGCCCTCGTCGAGGCCACCGACGACGGCACCCCCACGCCCAGCTACCTCGTGTTCGGCGGCCGCTCCGCGGCGCTGTTCGCCGTCCTCGCCGGGGTCTCGTTCGCGTTCATGACCGGACGCGCCCGGGTCCGCACCGGCCCCGACCTGCGCGCCGCGGCGGCGATGCTCGCCACCCGCGCCGGTGTCCTCATGGTGCTGGCACTGGCCCTGAGCTGGACCGACCCGTCGATCGCGGCGCTCATCCTCCCCTACTACGCGATCGCATTCCTGCTCGCGATACCGCTGGTCGCGCTGCCGACCCGGGTCCTCGCGCCGCTCGCGGTGCTGCTGGGTCTCGGGATACCGGTCGGATCGCACCTGGTACGCCCGTTCCTGCCGGTGCCCGACCTCGGCAACCCCTCGGTGCTCGACCTCGTCACCGACCCCGGCGCGCTGCTGTCGGAGCTGACCCTGACCGGCGCCTACCCGGCGGTGGTCTGGCTCGCCTACATGGCGGCCGGGATCGTGGTCGGACGGCTGCGGCTCTCGGACCGGCGCACGGCGGCGGCGCTGCTGGCCGGCGGCGTCGTCGCGGCGGCGGCGGCCACCGGGCTGTCGATGTGGCTGCTCGGCCCGGGCGGCGGGTACGCCGCGATCGCCGCGGTGAGCCCGCCGGAGATCCTCGACAGCGCGCCGACGATCGCCGATGCCGTCACCGGCTACCCCGACGGCGTCACCCCCACCTCGACGTGGTGGTGGCTGGCGACCGTCGCGCCGCACTCGGGCACGCCGCTCGACGTCGTCCAGACCACCGGGTCCGCACTCGCCGTGCTCGGCGCGGTCCTGCTCCTGGCCTCGGTCACCGTCCGCGGCGCCGGTCCGCTGCTGGGTCACCTGCTGCGCCCGCTCGCCGCAGCCGGGTCGATGACGCTGACCCTCTACCTCGGCTCGATCCTGTTCATGAACTCCCCGCTCGACGACCTGGGCCCCTGGGAGGGCTACCTCTGGCAGATCGCCGTCGCGGTCGGGATCGGGCTCGCCTGGCGGCGCGCGGTCGGGCGCGGTCCCCTCGAGACCGTCGTGTCGGCGCCCGCGCACGCCGTCCGGGACCGGCTCCGCGGCCGGGCCCGCGATCGGGTGGCGTAGCCGGGCGGTGCCGCACGCCGGTCGCCGCCCGTGCGCACCGCGGCTAGCCTCGCCCTCATGATCGACCTGACCCGGCGGCGCCGGGCCCTCGTCGGCGTCGCCGTCGTCCTGGCCGTGCTGGGGGGCTGCGCGGCCGGCGTGCCGCAGGTCGAGCGGGCGGCCCCGTGGCCGCAGCGCCCGGTCGTCGACGCGTCGCTGGACCTCGCCCCGGACCTGTCCTCGGCCACCGGCCGCCAGACCGTCCGCTTCACCCCCGACGCCCGGATCTGCGAGCTGGTCTTCCGGCTCTGGACCAACCGGCCGACCGTCGTCTCCGACGGCGGCTCGTCCCGGGTCACCGACGCGAGCGTCGACGGCACCCCGGTCACCCCGCGCACCGAGCAGGCGGGCGCCCCGGACGGCGCGCCCGGCACGCTCGTCGAGCTGCCGCTGCCGTCCTGCGCCGACGCGGGCACCACCGTCACCGCGCAGCTCGGGTTCACCCTCACCCTCGGCGAGGACTCCACCGAACGCATCGGGCACTCCCCGTCGGCGGGCACCGCCTGGCTCGGCAGTCCGCTGCCGGTGCTGGACTGGGTCCGCGGCCGCGGCTGGGTCCGCACCCCCGCGGTGCGGATGTCCGGCGAGACCGTCGTCGCCGAGGACTACCGGCTCGCCTCGCTCGCCGTCACCGCGGCGGCGGACCAGCAGGTCGTCGGGGTCGGGACGGCCACCGGCACCCGCGACGCCGGCGGCGGGCGGCTCACCCGCACCTTCGCCGCCGACGCGGTCCGCGACGTCGCGGTCGCCGTCGGCGCCTACGAGGTCACCGAGTCCACGGTCGGCGCCACGAGGGTGCACGTCGCGCTGCCCACCGCGGGCCGCGCCGGCGCCCGGCGCGGCGGTGAGCTCCGCGGCTCCGCGCAGGACTGGCAGGGCGAGGTCGCCCGCTTCCTGCCCGCCCTGGAACGGCTCCTGGGGCCCTACCCGTACCCGGACCTGTGGCTGACGGTCGTGCCCACCCAGAGCGACGGCGTCGAGTTCCCGACCCACCTGCAGTTCGGCGACGTCGACGACGCCACCCGCCCGTCGCTGGCCGCGCACGAGATCGCCCACTCCTGGTTCTACGCGCTGGTCGGCAACGACCAGGCCCGCGACCCGTGGTTGGACGAGGCGTTCGCGACCTGGGCCCAGGCCCTGGTGGCCGACCAGCGCGACCTGTACCGGATCGGCAGCTTCGGGCCCGGCGACGTCGCGGGCCCGATCGGCGCACCCATGTCGTTCTGGGACTCCCGCGGCGGGTTCACCGACCTCGTCGACGGCGTCTACGACCAGGGTGCCGCCGCGCTGTTCGCGGGTCGCGACGCCGTCGGCGCGCAGCGGTTCGACGCCGCGGCCCGCGCCTACGTCGAGGCGAACGCACACCGCGTCGCCGCCCCGGCCGACGTCGAACGGGCCTTCGCCGACCTGCCGGAGGTGCTCGACGTGCTGCGCGAGCACGGCGCCTTCGACCCGCGCACCGGCGGCTGAGCACCTCCGCGGCGACCCGCGTGTCCAGGGCCACCGGGCCCGGCCCCCCACTGATCTTCTACTTACGGTAGAACTACTACTGGACGTAGAACTTCGCTCGGGAGGTCCGGATGGACGCGCTCGACCTGGCCCGCTGGCAGTTCGGGATCACCACGATCTACCACTTCCTGTTCGTGCCGCTGACCATCGGCCTGTCGGTGATCGTCGCGTCGCTGCAGACCGCCTGGTTCCGCACGGGCCGGGAGGAGTACCTGCGCGCCACCACGTTCTTCGGGAAGCTGTTCCTGATCAACTTCGCGATGGGCGTGGTCACCGGGATCGTGCAGGAGTTCCAGTTCGGGATGAACTGGAGCGCCTACTCCACCTTCGTCGGCGACGTGTTCGGCGCACCGCTGGCGATGGAGGCGCTCATCGCCTTCTTCCTGGAGTCCACCTTCATCGGGCTGTGGATCTTCGGATGGGACCGGCTGCGGAAAGGCGTGCACCTGGCCTGCATCTGGGCCGCGGCGATCGGGTCCAACCTCTCGGCGTACTTCATCCTCGCGGCGAACGCGTGGATGCGGAACCCGGTCGGCTACGAGGTCGACCGCGCCACCGGACGGGCCCGGCTCACCGACATCGGCGCCGTGCTGACCAACCCGCAGGCCTGGTCGACCTACACCCACGTCGTCGCCGCGGCGTTCCTGATCGCGGGGCTGTTCGTCGCCGCGGTGAGCTCCTGGAAGCTGATGCGCGAACGCTGGAGCCGTCCCGGTGACGCGACGCCGCACCCGGGCGAGCACGCGCTGTTCCGGAAGACCCTGCGCACCGGGTTCCTCGTCACCCTCGTGGCCGGGGTGCTGGTCATCGCCTCCGGTGACCACCAGGCCAAGCTGGCCGCCACCTACGAGCCGATGAAGCTCGCCTCGGCCGAGGCGCTGTGGCAGACCGAGGAGTCGGCCGGGTTCTCGCTGTTCGCCGTCGGCGACGTCCAGGGCAGCCGCAACCACGTCAACGTGCAGATCCCCGGGGTCCTGAGCTTCCTGGCCACCGGCAGCCCGTGGGGCCCGGTGCAGGGCATCGAGAACGTGCAGGCGCAGTACGAGGCGCTCTACGGGCCCGGGGACTACCGGCCCAACATCGCCGTCCTCTACTGGGCGTTCCGGCTGATGATGGGCCTCGGCCTGGCCGGGGTCGCGGTCGCGACGGCCGGGCTCTGGCTGACCCGCGGCGGCCGGCTGCCCGGCTTCACCCGCGACGGCGCACCGGCTCCGGCCGGGCGGCTCCAGCGGTGGGCCTACCGGGGTGTGGTCGCCGCGCTGCCCGCGGCGCTGGCGGGGAACATCGCCGGCTGGGTGCTGACCGAGATGGGCCGCCAGCCCTGGACGGTGCACGGCGAGCTGCTCACCGCGCAGAGCGTGTCCCCCGGCGTGAGCCTGGGCCAGGTCGCGTTCTCCCTGGCCGCGTTCACCGCGCTCTACGGGATCCTCGCCGTCGTCGAGGTGCGGCTGCTGTTCCGCTACGTCGCCGCCGGACCCGCCGCCCCCGCGGCCCCGCCCGGCGACGCCGACGACGCCGACCCCGCCGACACCGACGCCGAGCGCCGCCCCGCGGCGTTCAGCTACTGACCCCGGAGGGACGACGATGGACCTGCCCACGATCTGGTTCCTGGCCGTGGCCGTGCTCTGGACCGGCTACCTGGTGCTCGAGGGGTTCGACTTCGGCGTCGGGATGCTGGTCCGCGTCCTGGGCCGCGACGAGGAGGACGACCGCGAGGCCGCCCTCGGCGCGATCGGCCCGGTGTGGGACGGCAACGAGGTGTGGCTGATCGCCGCCGTCGGCGCGATGTTCGCCGCGTTCCCCGCCTGGTACGCCGCCATGCTGTCGGGCCTCTACCTGCCGGTGCTGCTGGTCCTGCTGGGCCTGATCGTGCGCGGGGTCGGGCTGGAGTACCGGCACAAGCGCGCCGACGCGCCGTGGAAGGCCCGCTGGGACCTGCTGATCGGTCTCGGGTCGCTGGTGCCGGCGTTCGTGTGGGGCATGGTCCTCGCGAACCTGGTCCGTGGCCTGCCCACCGTGCTCAGTGCCCCGGGCAGCGGGCAGAACACCGTGGTCACCGCGTCGCTCGGGGACCTGCTGAACGGCTACGCGTTGCTCGGCGGCGTCGTCACCACGGCGCTGTTCCTGCTGCACGGCGCGGTGTTCCTGGCACTGAAGACCGACGGGCCGGTGCGGTACCGGGCGCGGCGGTTCGCGCTGCGCGCGGTGGCCCCGGTGCTGCTGGTGACCGTCGCGTTCCTGGCCGCGACGCTCGCGCTGCGCGAGCCGTCCTGGACCACCACGGTCGCCTGGCTCGCCGGCGCGGCCCTCGCCGCGGCCGGGGTGGCGCTGCTGGCCGGCCGCGAGGGGTGGGCGTTCACCGCCACCGCGCTCGCGATCGGCGGGCTGTCGGTCGTGCTGTTCGGCCAGCTGTACCCGACGCTGCTGCCCTCGACGACCGACCCCGCGCACACCCTGACCGTCGCGAACGCGGCGTCCGCGCCGTACACGCTCGGCGTCATGTCCTGGATCGCGGCCGTGTTCCTGCCGCTGGTGCTCGGCTACCAGTCCTGGAGCTACTGGGTGTTCCGCCGCCGCCTCGGCGGGGCGCGGGTCGCCCCGGCCGGGACCTCCGACACTGGTGACACCGCGGTACCGGCTCCACGATGACGACCATGTCCACCCCGTCCGCCACCGCCGGGGCGCCGCCCGCGGGCGGCCCGCCGGTCGACCCCCGGCTGCTGCGCACCGCGAGCGCGGTCCGGGTGCACCTGGCCGTCGCCGCGGTCTGCGGGGTCGCCGCGACCGGGCTGATCCTCGCCCAGGCCTGGCTGGTGTCGCGGGTGGTGGCCGGGGCGACGCCGTCGTTCGGCCTCGACGGAGCACGCACCGGGCCGGGCGCCGGGCTCGACACCCTGGCCTGGCTCGTCGGGGGCGTCGCCGTCGTCGCGGTGGCGCGGGCGCTGCTGTCCTACGGCGCGGAGTCCGCGGCGCTGCGCAGCGCCGCCCGCGCCAAGTCCCAGCTGCGGATGCAGCTCGTGCGCCGGCTCGCGCTCGCCGCGCCGGACCCGCGGCGGTCCTCCGGCGAGATCGTCACCCTGGCCACCCGCGGCCTCGACGCCCTCGACGACTACTTCGCCCGCTACCTGCCCCAGCTGGTGCTCGCGGTACTGGTCCCGGTCGCGGTGCTGGTCGTCGTCGCCGACGCGGACTGGATCTCCGCGGTCGTCATCGCGGTCACGCTCCCGCTGATCCCGCTGTTCATGGCCCTGGTCGGGATGCACACCCGGGCCCGCACCGACCGCCAGTGGCGGCTGCTGTCCCGTCTCGGCGGGCACTTCCTCGACGTCGTGCAGGGGCTGCCGACGCTCGCGCTGTTCCGCCGTGCGCAGGTCGTCGCGGGCAAGGTCCGGGAGACGACCGACGCCCACCGGCACGCCATGACCGGCACCCTGCGGGTCGCGTTCCTGTCCGCGTTCGTGCTGGAGGTCCTCGCGACGCTCGCCGTCGCCCTGGTCGCGGTCGAGGTCGGGCTGCGGCTGCTCTACGGGAACCTCGACTACGCCACCGCGCTGTTCGTGCTGGTCCTGGCCCCGGAGGCCTACCTGCCGCTGCGCGAGGTCGGTGCCCGGTTCCACGCCAGCATGGAGGGCGTCGCCGCGGCCCGGCAGGTGTTCGCCGAGCTGGACCGCCCGGCCGGCGGCGCGCCCGGCGGGACCGCACCGGTGCCGGCGGCCGACCCGGCCGGCCGCGGCCTGACCGTCGCCGGGCTGCGGGTGCGCTACCCCGGCGCGGACGCCGACGCCGTCGCCGGGCTGTCGCTGGGCCTCGCCCCCGGGGAGACGGTGCTGCTGCGCGGCCCGTCCGGGGCCGGGAAGTCCACCCTGCTCGGCGTGCTGCTCGGCATGGTCGCCCCGACCGGCGGCACCGTCACCGTGCACGGCCGCGACGGCACCGGCGCCGACCTCGCGGACCTGGACCTCGACGCCTGGCGCCGCGGGGTGGCCTGGGTGCCGCAGCAGCCGCACCTGTTCGCCGACACCGTCGCCGCCAACGTCCGGCTCGGCGCCGGGCGGGAACACGCGGGCGTCACCGACGACGCCGTGCGGGCGGCCGCACGCCGGGCCGGGCTCGACGCCGTCGTCGCCCGGCTGCCGCACGGCTGGGACACCGTGCTCGGCGAGGGCGGCGCGCAGCTGTCGTCGGGCGAGCGGCAGCGGGTCGCGCTGGCCAGGGCGTTCCTGCGCGACGCCCCGCTGGTCCTGCTCGACGAGCCGACCGCGCACCTCGACCCCGACTCCGCCGACGCGGTCCGCAGCGCGGCCGCCGAGCTGCTCCGCGGGCGCACCGCGGTCGTCGTCGCGCACGACGCGGGCTGGGCCGAGCACACCGACCGCACCGTCACGATCACCCCGGTCGCGACGACACCCGCCGGACGTCCGCGATGAGCCCCTGGTCGCTCGCCCGCAGCGTGCTGGCGCCCCGGCTGCGCGGCGTCGTCGGCGGGGCGCTGCTCGGCGCGCTCGCCACCGCCTGCGGCGCCGGGCTGCTGTCGCTGGCCGCCTGGCTGCTCGCCACCGCCGCCCAGCACCCGTCGGTGACGGCGCTGTCGGTCGCCGTCGTGCTGACCCGTGCCCTCGGCGTCGGACGCGGGGTGGCCCGCTACGCCGAGCGGCTGGTCGGGCACGACGCCGCGCTGCGCGCGCTGTCGGACATGCGCGGCCGCGTCTACGCCCGGCTCGCCGCCACCGAGCCGGTGCGCCGGTTCCGGTCCGGCGAGCTGGTCGCCCGGCTGGTCGGCGACACCGACTCGGTGCAGGACCTGGTGGTGCGCGGGGTGCTGCCGGTCGTCGCAGCCGGGGTCGCCGGGTCCGGTGCGGTGCTGCTCGCCACCGCGCTGTACGTCCCCGGCGGGGCGCTGCTCGCCGCCGGGCTGCTGCTCGCCGGCGTCGCGGTGCCCGCCCTCGCCGCGACGCTGTCGCGGCGGCCCGCCGAGCGCGCCGGTGTCGCACGGGACCGGCTCGCGACCGCCCTGGTCGACCTGCTCGACGGCGGCCCGGAACTGCTGGCCCACGGCGCGACCGGCCACGCCGTCGACGCGGTCGCCCGCGCCGACGCCGAGCTGACCCGCACCGCCCGCCGCGATGCCGCGCTGCTCGGCCTCGGCGCGGGGTCCGGCGCCCTGGTCGCCGGGCTCACCCTGGCCGGGACGCTGCTGCTGGGCGTCGCCGCCGTCGACGCCGGCACCCTGGGCGCGGTCCCGCTGGCCGTGCTGGTGCTGACCGCACTGGCCGCGTTCGAGATCGTCGCGCCGCTGCCGGCCGCCGCGGCGCGGCTCGCCGCGGTCCGCGCCGGGCTGGCCCGGCTGGTGCCGGTGCTCGACGCCGCACCCGCCGTCGTGCACCGCGCCCCGGGGCCGGGGCCGCTGCCGCGCCGCGGCGACCTGCAGGTCCGCGGGCTCACCGCCGCCTGGCCCGGGCCGGGACCGGACGGGCGCGGCCGCACCGTCCTGCACGGGGCGGACCTCGACGTCGGACGCGGGGAGGTCGTGGCGCTGGTCGGTGCCAGCGGGTCGGGCAAGTCGACGCTGGCCGCGGTGCTGTTCCGGTTCCTCGACCCGCGCGCGGGGTCGGTCCGGCTCGACGGGCACGACCTGGCCCTGCGCCCGCCCGACGAGGTCCGTGCGGTGGTCTCCGGGGTACCCGCCGACCCGCACGTGTTCGACTCGACGGTCCGGGAGAACCTGCGCGTGGCCGCCCCCGACGCCGACGACGCCCACCTCATCGACGTCCTGCACCGGGTCGGACTCACCGGCCTGGCCCTCGACGACGAGGTCGGCGCACACGGCGCCCGGCTCTCGGGCGGGATGCGCCGACGGCTCGCGCTGGCCCGCGCGCTGCTCGTCGACCCCGCGGTGCTGGTGCTCGACGAGCCCACCGCGCACCTCGACCCGGACACCCGCGACGCCGTCCTCGACGACCTGCTCGCCGCCGCGGCGGGCCGGGCCGTGCTGGTCATCACCCACGACCCGGCGGTGCTGCCGCGGGCCGACCGGGTGTACACGCTGCGCGACAAGAGGGTTCACCTGCGCAGCGGGGCTGCGTGCGGCCCTCACGAACCGCGGCCCTACTCTGCTCCGAACGTCCGATAGCGGGCCCCGGCCGGCTCCGGGCGTTCGCGAGGTTCTCTCAGTCGGGTCACAGGAGCCCCCTGACACGCTGGGAGCACCTCGCCGGGACACCGTCCCGCGCAGGAGTGCAGGAGTCAGTACGAGCCCGCGCGCGCCACGGCATCCGCCCGGCGCCGCGTCCGGTCAGAACGTGAGGTCACCAGCCCGTGCGAGCGTCACGCCGTCCCTCCCCGACGACGTCCGGACCGAGGTCCCCGTCGCGGACCCCCCGGTTCCGTCCCGGCCTGCGCCGGACCCCGGCCCTGGCCCTGCTGCTCGCGGGGGTCCTGGCCCTCGCCGCCTGCACCTCGGGGACCGGCGGCACCACCACCGGTGACACCGTGCCGTCGTCGGCGCTGGAGGCATCGGCGAAGGCCGTCGACCTGAACGGCTGGCGCTGGGAGGAGCAGCCGGGCCCGATGGAGATCGGGGTGACCCACACCCAGGACAGCCTCGACGACACCGAGCCCGCGCAGGCCCGCCAGCGCGGCGTCGACATCCTGTCGAGCCTCGGGCAGGAGTACCAGAACCACCACCTCATGGGCTTCGGCACGCTGAACCCCGAGCCCCGGCCCGGCGAGTTCGAGTGGGGCTCGCTGGACCGCCGGATGCAGCTCACCGAGGAGACCGGCGGCAAGGCGATGCTGACGCTCTGCTGCTCCCCGGACTGGATGAAGGGCGCGCCGCGCGACAGCGGCGCCACCCGCTGGGACCGGCTCGAGAAGGCACCGCTGCCCGAGCACTTCGCCGATTTCGCCAACCTCGCCCGTGAGGCCGTGCAGCGGTACCCGCAGGTCGACCGCGTCCTGGTGTGGAACGAGCTCAAGGGCTTCTACAACCAGGCCGAGAACCGCTGGGACTACGAGGGCTACACGAACTTCTACAACCAGGTGTACCAGGCGGTGAAGTCCGTCCGGCCCGACGTCCAGGTCGGGGGCCCGTACGTCGTGATGAGCAGCGTGCCGGTCGACTCGGGCGACGCCTCGGCCATCCGCGGCCCCTGGGGCGCGCTCGACCAGCGGCCGCTCGACGTCCTGGACTACTGGCTGAAGAACAACGTCGGGGCGGACTTCATCGTCGTCGACGGCTCCACCACCAACCGCGGCCAGCAGGACGCGATCTCACCGGTCGACGTCGGCGCCGAGAAGTTCTCGGTGATCGACCGCTGGATCCAGGAACGGACGCAGCTCCCGATCTGGTGGGCCGAGTTCTACGCCAACGTCCCCGCCGACGCCCAGGCCGGTTTCGCCTCCCCCGCCAGCGCGGTCTCGACGATCGCCGCCCTGCAGGCGATGGCCCGCTCCGGCACCCAGGGCTCGCTGCTGTGGGGCCCCGAGGGCAGCAACTCGCTCGAGTACTCCTCGCTGTGGACCCCGGCGACCGAGGAGAACGGCGGTCAGCCGACCCCGCTGACCGAGGCGTGGCGCTGGCTGGTGCCCAGGCTCCGTGAGGGCACCGTCGAGCTGGGCCGGGCGACCGACGGCTCGTCGCTGGGTGGTTTCCGCGCGGCGGACGGCTCGGTGCTGCTCGTCAACTTCTCCGCGGACGCCGTGCCGGTCTCCGGCCAGGACGACATCCCCGGCTGGGCGATCGTGCCGATGACCAGCAGTTCCTGACCCCCGCGACGACCGACGGGCCGGCACCGCAGCAGCGGAGCCGGCCCGTTCGTCGTGGGTGGGTCAGGCCTTCGGGCCACCGGCCACGTAGATGACCTGGCCGCTGACGAACGACGAGCGCTCGTCGACGAAGAACGACACGGTCTGGGCGATGTCCTCGGGCGCGCCGGGGCGCTGCACCGGGATCTCCTTGGCCCGGGCGGCCTTGAACTCCTCCCAGTCCACGCCGATCCGCTCGGCGGTCGCCTTGGTCATCTCCGAGGCGATGAAGCCGGGGGCGATGCAGTTCGCGGTGACGCCGAACTTGCCGAGCTCGATCGCGAGGGTCTTGGTGAAGCCCTGCATGCCGGCCTTCGCCGCGGAGTAGTTCGCCTGGCCGCGGTTGCCCAGCGCCGAGGTCGAGGAGAGGTTCACGACCCGGCCCCAGGCGGCGTCGACCATGTGCTTCTGCACCGCGCGGGTCATCAGGAACGCACCGCGCAGGTGCACGCCCATGACCGCGTCCCAGTCGTCGACGGTCATCTTGAACAGCAGGTTGTCCTTGGTGATACCGGCGTTGTTGATCAGCACCGTCGGGGCGCCGAGGCGCTCGGTGACCGCATCGACGGCCGCGGCGACGGCCTGCTCGTCGGCGACGTCCGCACCGAACGCGGCCGCGGTCCCGCCGGCGGACTCGATGGCCTCGACGGTGGCCTTCGCGGCCGACTCCTCCAGGTCCAGCACCGCGACCTTGTGCCCGTCGGCGGCGAGCCGGATCGCGGTGGCGGCCCCGATGCCGCGCGCCCCACCGGTCACGACGGCGGTCCTCTGCTGCTGGGTCATGTCTCTCCTCGCTGATCGACGGTGATCTCCGGGTGTCTCCCGCCGCCGATCGTGTCACCACCTACCGCAGAGTCACATCGCGGCCCGTGCGACATCGCTCACCCCCGTTCGGAGGCGCCGGGTGCACTAGCGTCGAGGTGTCCGTTCCCGACCAGGAAGGATTTTCATGGCCGTCGAGCGTTCCGAACCGACCTACCGGCTTGCTCTGCCGGAACCCACGACCTCGTTCGAGCAGGACGCGGAGTACTGCGTGCTGGACCTCGGACACGGGTGGACCGAGTACCGCTTCCACGACTACGACGAACTCTTCAAGATCCCGGGCCTCTACGAGAAGCTGTTCTACGACATCCTGCAGTGCCAGTCCCCGGCCGTGGTGGCCGGTGCGCTGGCCGAGCAGCTCGACGCCGTCGGCGTCGACCCGTCCGGGCTGCGGGTCCTCGACGTCGGCGCCGGCAACGGCATTGTCGCCGAGGAGCTGCGTGCCCGCGGCGTCGGCAAGGTGGTCGGGATCGACATCCTCCCCGAGGCCCGCGAGGCCGCCGAACGGGACCGCCCGGGGGTCTACGACGACTACCACGTCGTGGACCTCACCGACCTGGACGAGGAGACCACCGAGACCATCGCCGCGGGCGGTTTCGACGCCCTGACCTGCGTCGCCGCGCTCGGCTTCGGCGACATCCCGCCCGCGGCGTTCCGCGCCGCGTTCGACATGGTCGCGGTCGACGGCTTCGTCGCGATCACCCTGCGGGACGACTTCCTGAGCGACGGCGACACCTCCGGGTTCGCCGGTCTCATCTCCTCGATGCTGGCCTCCGGCGAGCTCGAGGAGCTCGGGTCGACCGTCTACCGGCACCGGCTCGCGACCAGTCGCGACCCGCTGCTCTACCGGGCCGTCGTGGCCCGTAAGCGCCGCCCGCGCGGCTGACCCCGCGCGTTCGCACCGGTCCGCGACGCGTCGGCCGGTGCGAACGCGCCGCGGCGAGATCTTCCGGACATTTCGGGTTAGGTTAGCCTCGGTTATTGTCCCGATGTGCATCGACGACTGATCCTCCTGCTGGCCCTCGTGGGCCTGCTCACCGCCTGTACGACCGGCGGTCCCGGCCCGACGGACGCCCCGTCCACCGCCGACGGCGCGTTCCCCGTCCGCATAGACCACGCCTTCGGCGCCGCGGAGATCCCCGCCCGCCCGCAGCGGGTCGTCGCCCTCGGCGTCACCGACGCCGACCCCGTCCTCGCCCTGGGTGTGACCCCGGTCGCCGTCGCCTCCTACACCTTCTACCAGGAGACCGGCGGGCTGGGTCCGTGGGCCCGCGGGCTCGTGCAGGGTGAGGCGCCGCAGGTCCTCACCGAGCCCGAGCCGAACCTGGAACGGATCGCCGCGCTGCGCCCGGACGTGATCATCGCGCTGTCCTCGGGCATCGACCGGGCCGCCTACGACCGGCTGACCGCGATCGCGCCGGTCGTCGCCCGTCCCGCGGGCTCCATCGCGTTCGGGGTGAGCCGCACCGACCAGATGCGCGCCGTCGCGACCGCGCTGGGCGAGACCGCTCGCGGCGAGGAGCTGATCCGGACCGCCGACGCCGCGTTCGCCGACGCCGTCACCGCCCACCCCGAGTTCCGCGGGAAGGTCGGGGCGACGGTGCTGCCCTTCGACGGCACGTACGGCGCCTTCACCGCCGCCGACGCCCGCGGCCAGTTCATGACCGGTCTCGGTTTCGCGCAGCCACCGGCCATCGCCGAGCGCGACGACCGGCAGAGCTTCTACGTCGAGGTCTCCTCCGAGCAGGCCGGCCTGCTCGACGGCGACGTGCTGGTGATGCTGGCCGACGAGGGCGCCGCGAAGCAGCAGGTCGACTCCGACCCGGTCCTGCGCCAGATCCCGGTCGTGGCCCGCGGCGACATGGTCGTGCCCGACGCCGACACCCGCGGGGCGATGACCTACAACAGCGTGCTGTCCGCGCCGTACGCCCTGGAGCGGCTCGTCCCGCAGCTCGCCGAGAAGCTCGCCGGCTGATCCGGGTTAGGGTCGCGGCGTGACTCTGATGGAGCGGTTCCGACTGGACGGCCGGGTCGCCGTCGTCACCGGTGCGTCGTCCGGCCTCGGTGTGGCCTTCGCGAAGGGCCTCGCCGAGGCCGGTGCGGACCTCGTACTGGGCGCGCGGCGGGTCGACAGGCTGGCCGACACGGTGGCCCTGGTGGAGGCGGCGGGCCGGCGCGCGGTCGCCGTCGCCACCGACGTGGCGAAGCCCGAGGACTGCCGGGCGCTGGCGCAGGCCGCCGTCGACGAGTTCGGCCGGCTCGACGTGCTGGTCAACAACGCCGGGATCGGCACCGCCGTCCCGGCCCTGAAGGAGACCCCGGAGCAGTTCACCGGGGTCGTCGACGTCAACCTCAACGGCTCGTACTGGATGGCGCAGGCCTGCGCGGCGCACATGGGCGCCGGGTCCAGCATCGTCAACATCTCCTCGGTGCTGGGGCTCACCACCGCGTCGCTGCCGCAGGCGGCGTACTCGGCGTCGAAGGCCGCCATCGTCGGACTCACCCGGGACCTGGCCCAGCAGTGGACCGGCCGCCGGGGCATCCGGGTCAACGCGGTCGCGCCCGGGTTCTTCGCCTCGGAGATGACCGACCAGTACCAGGACGGCTACCTGGAGCGGATGACCGAGCGGATCCCGATGGGCCGCAAGGGCGACCCGGAGGAGCTCACGGCGGCGGTGCTGTTCCTCGCCTCCGAGGCCGGTGGCTACGTCACCGGCCAGACCTGGGCCGTCGACGGCGGCATCACGATCACCTGACCGACCGACCGGCCCGGGGGCGCCGCACGGCGCCCCCGGGCCTGCGCGGTCAGCTGCGGGGCACGTCGTCGGACCGGGGGGTCAGGCCGGAGGCAGGCACGAGGTTCCAGCGCTCGAGCGCCGCCCGGACCTGCTCGGCGGCGTCGATGTTCAGCGGGCCCGAGGTCCACAGGGCGTAGGGCAGGTTCAGGAACCGGTTCTCCCTCACCGCCGGCAGGTCGCGGGTGTCGGGACGGCTCTTCAGGATCGCGACCTTCTCGGCGAAGGTCTGCGGCGGGTAGTCGACGAACAGGAACGCGGCGGGCTGTGCCGTCGCGACCCGCTCCCACGAGACCGTGGTCCAGGTGTCGTCGACGTCGGAGAGGGCGTTGCGCGCCCCGGCCGCCTCGATGATCGCCTGCGGGGCGCCGAACCGGCCGCTGGAGAAGGGGGTGTCGGTGCCGCTGTCGAACAGGAACACCGTCGGCGGTGTCGCGGCCCTCGGTGCCTTCCCGAGCGCGTCGAGCCGGGTGTCGAGGTCGGCGACGACGCGGTCGGCGTCGGCGGTGTGCCCGGTGATGGTGCCGAGGTTCTGCAGGTCGTCGCGCAGCGCCGTCCAGGGGTCGACGATGCCGCGGGCGCTCTGCCCGTCGGCCTGGCGGCAGGACTCGGTCAGCACGTACGGGGCGATGCCCTGCTCGCGCAGCCGGGCCGGGGTGAGGTTCTTCGCCTCGCTGTAGCCGTAGTTCCAGCCGGCGACCATCACGTCGGGGCCGCGGGCCAGGACGGTCTCCAGGGTCGGGTACTCCGGCGCCGCCTGCGCCAGGCCGTCGACGGCGGCGCCGTAGTGGCGGCGCAGCGTGTCGGCGTCGCGCTGCATGTTCGACACCGCGGTGACCCGGTCCTGGGCGCCGAGCGCCAGGACCATCGAGATCATGTTGCCGTCGTTGACGAACAGGCGCTGCGCCGGCGCCGTGAACTGCGCGGGGGCACCGCAGTTCTGCACGGTGACCGTGCCGGCGGGGTCCCCGGCTGCGGTGGGTGCCGTGGCGGGCGCCGAGCAGGCGGCGAGGACGACCACCCCCGCGGCGAGGACGGCGGACAGGCGTAGCGGACGGGTCACGAGCTCTCCCTGAGCGAGTCGAACACGAGGCGGGACCGCCCGGTCACCGGATGCGTGACGCGGGCGGCGGCGACCCCGAAGACCCGAGAGACGGTGTCGGGGTCGAGGTCGGACACGGCCGGGAGCGCCCGGCCGTCGTGCAGGACGACGAGGCGGTCGCACCAGCGGTCGGCCAGGTCGAGGTCGTGCAGGCTCACCACGACGGTCCGGCGCAGCGACCGGACCAGCTCCAGCAGGCCCAGCGCGTGGCGGACGTCGAGGTGGTTGGTGGGCTCGTCGAGCACCAGGACACCGGCGTCCTGGGCGAGGCCGCGGGCGAGCAGCACCCGGCGCCGTTCACCGCCGGAGAGCCGGTCGACCGGGCGGTCGGCGAGACCGTCGAGCTCGACCACGGCCAGCGCCGCGGTGACCGCGGCCCGCTCGACCGCGTCGCCGCCCGCCCACGGCGGCCGGTGCGGCACCAGGCCGAGCGCGACGACCTCCCCGGCGCACCGGTCGGGGGGCAGGTCCTCCTCCTGGCCGACGAACGCGATCCGCCGGGCCCGCTGCCGGGCCCGCAGCGCGGTCAGCGGTGTGCCGTCGAGCAGTACGCGCCCCGCGGCGGGCCCGCGGATCCCCGCGAGGGCGCGTAGCAGTGTGGACTTGCCGCTGCCGTTGGGCCCGACGACGCCGAGCACCTCCCCCGGCTCGACGGCGAGGTCGACCCCGGTCAGGACGGTGCGGCCGCCGAGCACGCAGGTGAGCCCCTCCGCACGCAGGCTCACGCCGGGCTCCCGGCGGTCCGGTAGCGGCGGCGTCCCATCAGGATCAGGAACACCGGGGCGCCGATCAGCCCGGTGACCACGCTCAGCGGCATCTCGGTGGGCCGCACCGCGATCCGGGCGGTGACGTCGACGACGAGCAGGAACAGCGCGCCGCCCAGCGCGGTCACCGGCAGCAGCACCCGGTGCCGGGACCCGACGAGCAGCCGGGCCAGGTGCGGCACGACCAGGCCGACGAAGCCGATCGCCCCGGACACCGCGACGAGCACGCCGACCGCGACCGCGCACACGGTGAACAGCGCGGCCCGGGCGGCGGTCACCGGCACGCCGAGTGCGGCCGCGGTGTCGGGCCCGGCGGTGAGCGCGTCGAGCCAGCCGCTGAACGCCCCGAGCAGCACCAGCAGGAGCGCCACGGTCACCGCGGGCACCGCGACCCGGTCCCACTGCGCCCCGGACAGGCTCCCCAGCAGCCAGAACAGCACGGACTGGGCGGCGGCCGGGTCGCCGGAGCGGAAGACCAGGTAGCTCGCCGTCGCCGAGAACGCCGAGCCGAGCACGGTGCCGGTGAGGATCAGCCGGATCGGGGTGATCCCGCCCTGGGCGACGGCGATCGCCCCGACGAGCGCCCCGGCCGCGAGGGCCCCGAGGAGCGCGCCGGTGAACAGCGCCCAGGTGCCGAGCGCACCCAGCACCCCGGTGGTGATGACGGCCGTGGCGCCCACGCTCGCGCCGGAGGACACCCCGAGCAGGTAGGGGTCGGCGAGCGGGTTGCGCACGAGGGTCTGCACCCCGGCGCCGGCGAGCGCGAGGCCCGCGCCGACGATCGCGGCGAGCAGCGAGCGCGGCATCCGCAGGTCCCGGACGATCGTCGAGACGGGGCCGGGCCGGTCGTGCAGCACCGCGTCGACGACCTTCGCGACGGGGAGGACCTCGGCGCCGAACGCGAGCGAGCCCACGAGCGCGACCGCCAGCAGTACGGCGAGTGCCGCGGTCACGGTCGCGGACCGCACCGCCCGTCGCTCGAACATCTGCACAGTTCATCATGTGATGGCTGGAGATGGGATGCGGGAAGGATCACCGCGCGGGATGCAGCCGTACCGGTAACGCGGCGAGCCGCGCCCCGACCGGCCCGCCCGGGTGCACCTCGAGGAGCCCGGACACCGGACCGGCGGGACGAGCGTCGGGGAACCTGTCCCGCAGCACCTCCAGCACGGTGCGGAGCTCGAGGCGGGCCAGGTGCGCACCGGCGCAGAAGTGCGGGCCGTGCCCGAAGGTCAGCGGGTGCCCGACCGGGCCGGCGTCGATCCCCCGGATGTCGACCAGCACCGGCGCCCCGGCGGGCAGCGCCTCGCCCGCGAGGTCGACGGCGGCCCGGGCGAAGCGCCACAGCGAGAACGGAGCGGGCGGATGGACCCGCAGCACCTCGGCGACCAGCGCGTCGAGCTCCTCGGCGGTGCGGCCGGCGAGCCCGGAGTCCAGGGCGTGGGCGACGACGTACCCGAGCGCGGCGTCGGTGGTGAGCTGCCCGGCGAACACCAGCCCGAAGACGAGGTAGCCGACCTGGGCGTCGGTGAGGTCGGGCAGCGCCGCGCGCAGCCCGGCCGCGACACCGTCGCCGGTCCCGTCGGTGACCGTGGCCGTGCCGATCGCCTGCAGCCGTCCGAACGCCGCTCCCGCCACCGACGGGTCGGGACTCCACATCGCCCTGCAGGCGGCGACGGCGTCGTCGAGGAGCCCGGGTGGGGCGCCCACGATCTCGAGCACGACGGCCAGCGGGTAGCGGGTGGTGAAGTCCTCGGTCAGGTCGACCTCACCGGGGCCGAGGCCCTCGAGGAGGGCGGAGGCGAGGGCGCGGGCGCGCCCGGCGTGCCGGGCGAGCGCGCGGGCGGACAGCAGCGGTGCGTGCGCGCGACGCAGCCGGGCGTGCCCGGGACCGTCGGCGGTGGTGAGCGACAGCCGCTCTGCGGCCGACGGTTCGAGGTCGGTGACCTCGGGCGGGGCGAGCGCGGGGTCCTTGGCGAACCGAGGGTCGGTGAGCACCCGGCGCGCGAGTGCCTCCTCGGTGACCACCCACACCGCGGGTCCGCCGGGCAGCGCCGTGCGCACGACCGGCCCTCCGGTCACGACGGCGTCCGGTTCGGACAGAAGGCGGGTGCGGGCGGTGAACGGGCACGTCATGGGACGAGCGTGCCCGTCGACGCGGACACCTCGGGTCCTCAGTCGAGCAGCACCGTGCGCAGGTCGAGGCGGCGCAGGACCCGGTCGACGGCGTGCGGGTCGACACCGGGCTCACGACGCGCGGCCAGTACCTCGGTCCGGGCGGCGGCCAGCGCCGAGGCCTGGGCCTCGGCGACGGCGGTGCGGGCCTTCTTCACCGCCGCGATCCGGGACCGCTCCTCCTCCGAGGGCGTCTCCCCCGACAGCACGCGCTCCAGCCGCTCGACCCGCTCCCGCATCGCGGTGCCGACCTCCTCGGGCAGGCCCCGCACCGTGCGTTCGAACTCCAGGGTCGCGACGGCGGCCCGGCGCGCCCGCAGCACGATCGCGCGTTCGGCACGCTCCTCGGCGTCGGCCTCGTCGTCGATGTCGAGGGCGCGGACCAGCGTGCCGAGGGTGAAACCGGGCACGAGCAGCGTCACGAACAGCACCGACACGGCGATGAGGACGAGCTGGTCGCGGGCGGGGAACGGCGCCCCGGACGCGGTCTGCAGCGGCAGCGACAGCGCGAGGGCGAGCGTGGCGAGGCCGCGCATGCCGCACCAGGACAGCAGCACCGCCTCGCGTCCGGTGAGCGGAGCGGCGCCGGCCGCGGCGGCGTCGTCGGCGCTGCGGGACAGCAGCCGCCAGGCGACGACCATCCACAGCACCCGCACCGCGACGACGACCACGCACACGACCGCCGCATGCGCGAGCATCGTCGGCAGCTCGTCGCCCGCGGCGAGCACGACCTGGCGCAGGTCGAGTCCGATCAGGCCGAACGCGAGCCCCGTGACCAGCAGCTCGACGACGTTCCACAGCGAGGACTGGGTGAGCCGCTCGGCGGCCTCGTCGGCGTCGGCCCCGGCGCGCAGCTGCAGCGCGAGGACGACGACGGCGATCACCCCGGACGCGCCGAGCTCGTCGGCGGCCAGGTAGGTCGCGAACGGCAGGACCAGGGTGAGCGCGCTGCGTCCGGTGGCGTCGGTGAGCCTGCCGAGCACCCGGCGCGCCAGCCAGGCCACACCCAGTCCGATGAGGACCGCGCCGGCGGCACCGAGCACGAACCGCAGGCCCAGCCCGAGCGGGCTCAGTTCGTCGCCGGAGACGGTCGCCAGCACCGCGGCCTGGAACACGACCAGCGCGGTGGCGTCGTTGAACAGGCCCTCGCTCTGCAGCACCGCCACCACCCGGCGCGGGATCGGGACCTGCCCGGCGACGGCCTCGACGGCGACCGGGTCCGGTGGGGCGACCATCGCCCCGAGCGCGACGGCGGCGGTGAGCGCGAGCCCCGGCACGAGCAGCCAGACCGTCCCGGCGACCGCGGTGGCGGTGACCAGCACCAGGCCGACGGCGAGCAGCGCGATCGTCCGCCTGCGCGCCCGGAACAGCGCCCACGACGTGCGCTGCGCCGTGGCGAACAGCAGCGGCGGCAGGAACAGCGGCAGGATCAGCTCGGGGTCGATGACGAACGCGTCGGGCAGTCCGGGCAGCAGCGCGACGACCACGCCGAGGACCACCATCAGCGCGGGCCAGGGCAGCCGGAGCCGGTCCCCCACCCCGACCAGGACGACCGCGGCCACCATCAGCCCGACGAGCACGAGCAGCATCTCCACGGACCGACACCCTGCCCTCCCCGCGGCCGGACGGCAGCCGACGCGCCGTGCCAGGATCACGGCGAGACCCACCGCCACCGATCCGAGGAGGTCCGCCCCGTGCCCCGCAACCCCTACGACGAGCTGCCCCCGGTCCCGTCGTTCACCCTGACCAGCACCGACGTGAACGACGGCGCCGCGCTCGCCACCCCCCAGCTGTCCGGTATCTTCGGCGCGGGCGGCGAGGACGTCTCGCCGCAGCTGTCCTGGTCCGGCGCGCCGGAGGGGACGCAGTCCTACGCCGTCACCTGCTACGACCCGGACGCCCCGACCGTCGCCGGGTTCTGGCACTGGGCGGTGTTCGACGTGCCGGCCTCGGTGACCTCGCTGCCGTCCGGCGCCGGTGACGACAGCGGGTCCGGCCTCCCCGAGGGCGCGGTCCAGCTGCCCAACGACGCGAGCCTGGCCCGCTACCTGGGCGCCGCGCCGCCGCCCGGGCACGGCCCGCACCGGTACTACTTCGTGGTGCACGCGGTCGACGTGCCCACGCTGGACGTGCCCGCCACCGCGACGCCCACCTTCCTGGCGTTCACCCTGTTCGGCCACACCGTCGGCCGCGCCGTCCTGGTCGGGACGCACGCGAACCTGAGCTGAGGCCGCCGGCGTGGACACGGACGCGGAGCTGGACCGGCTGTACCGGGTCCCGCCGGAGGACTTCGTCGCCGCACGCGACGACGCCGCCGCCCGTGCCCGCGCCGACGCGGACACCGACGCGGCCCGGGAGATCGCCGCCGCCCGGCGGCCGACGCGGGCCGCGTGGCTGGCGAACCTGCTGGTCGACGACGCCCGCGACGAGGTCGAGGGGCTCCTGGCGTTGGCCCCGGTGCTGGCCCACGCCCAGCGTTCCCTCGACGGCGCGGCCCTGCGGGAGGTGTCCGCGCAGCGCAACCGGCTGGTCGGGGCGCTGGCCCGCCGGGCGGCGGCCCTCGGTCGCGCCGCGGGGGCCCGGGTGGGCTCCGGTGTGGAGCGCGACGTGCGGTGGGTGCTGGAGTCGGCGCTGGCCGACCCGGACCTGGCCGACCGGGTCCGGTCGGGGCGGCTGGAGCGCTACGAGCGGCACAGCGGCTTCGGGCCGCTCGGGGAGGCGGGGTCCGGGGCGGCGGGCTCCACGGCGAACGCGGACGCTCCGCGTCGCGCCCGGTCCCCGCAGCCGGACGGGGGCGGCGAGCGCCGTCACGGCGACGGGGAGCTCGCCGGGCGACGGCGCGACGCCCGCCGGCGGGAGGCCGAGCACCGCGCCGCGCAGGAGCGGGAGCGACGCGAGGCCGAACAGCACGCACGGGCGCTCGCCGAGGCGGAGAAGGCCGTCGAGACCGCCCGGCTGGCCGCCCACGACGCCGGCCGGGAACGCGACGACGCCCGCGACCGCGCGGACCGGGCCGACGGGCGTCGCGACGACGCGCACCGCCGGGTGGACGAGCTGACCGCCGAACTGGACCGCGCCCGCGCCGCCGCCGAGGACGCCGACCGTGCCCGCGACGAGGCCGACCGCGCCGCCCGGGACGCCGCGGGGCGGGCCGAGCGGGCCGAGGAGGACCTGGCCCGGTCCGAGGAGGCGCTGGACGGGCTGCGGTCGGACTGAGCCCCCTCCGCTGCGACGCCCCGCACCCGCCCGCCGGCCCGTGGCATCCTGACCCGGATCCGAGAACGAGGAGCCCCCGTGTCCGACGATCCCCGCCGTCACATCCGTGCCCCGCGGCAGATCAAGCACCTGAACGACGACCTGCTCGCCCGGCGCGACCGTGGCGAGCTGCCGTTCGAGCTGCCCGTCCTGACCGTCCCCGGCCGGCGCAGCGGGACACCCCGGCACACGCCGCTGACGGTGTACGCGACCGGCGGGAAGCGGTTCGTCGTCGGCGGGTTCCCGGGCGCGGACTGGATCGTCAACGTCCGGGCCGCGGGCGGGCGGGCCACGCTGAGCACGGGACCCGACGCCGACCCGGAGCCCGTCGTGCTGGTGGAGGTGCCGCCGGAGCAGGCGCGCCCGGTGCTGGAGGCGTGGCCGCAGGTCACCCCGGAGGGCGTCGGGATCATGGTGGAGAACGGGGTCGTCGCCGAGCCGACGCCCGAGGCGCTGGGAGCACTGACCGGCATCTGCCCGGTGTTCCGCATCGACCCGGCCCGGTAGCCGTACGACGCCGGCGGCCGCGCGTGGCACGGTGACCGCTATGGACATCGGCATCGTCTTCCGGCCCGAGCTGCCCCCCGAGGAGCTGCCGGGTGTGGCCCGTGACGTCGAGGCCGCGGGGCTGGACCAGCTGTGGCTGTGGGAGGACTGCTTCCTGCACGGCGGGACCGCCACCGCGGCCGTCGCGCTGGCCCACACCGACGCCCTCACCGTCGGGGTCGGGCTGTTCCCGGTGCCGCTGCGGAACCCGGCGGTCGTCGCCATGGAGACCGCCTCGCTCGCCCGGCTGTTCCCGGGCCGCTACCTGCCGGTCCTCGGGCACGGCGTGCTCGACTGGATGGGCCAGGTCGGCAACCGGGTCGCCTCGCCGCTGACCCTGCTCGCCGAGCACACGACCGCGGTACGGGACCTGCTCGCCGGTCGCGAGGTCACCCGCTCCGGGCGCTACGTCTCCCTGGACCGGGTGCGGCTCGACCACCCGCCGACGACCGTCCCACCGGTGCTGGTCGGCGGGCGCGGGCCGCGCACCCTGCGGCTGGCCGGGGACCTCGCCGACGGGGTCCTGCTCGACTCGGGCCTGTCCCCCGCCGACGTCCGGTCCTCGCTCGACGCGTGCGGCCCGGGCGGCGCCGCGGACGGGTTCCGGCGCATCGGCTACGTCGCACTGCCGGAGCACCGGGCCGACGTGGAGGCGGTCGTCCGGAGCCACGCCGCGGCCGGGCCGGACACCGTCGTCCTGGTCCCGCCGGCCGGCGCCCCGGACCCGCGTCCCTGGCTGGAGGCCGTCTCCGCGGCCCGCAGGACGCTCACGCCGGAGCGGTGAACCCCGAGCGCAGCTCCCGCTTGCGGATCTTCCCGGTCGCCGTCCTGGGCAGCGGCTCGTCGGTCCACCGCACGTGCGCGGGCGCGGCGAACTCCCCCACCCGCGCGGCGACGGCGGCGCGGACGGCGTCGTCGTCGCGGGCCGCTCCGGGGCGGGCCCGGACCAGTGCGGCGACCTCCTCGCCCAGGCGCGGGTGCGGCACGCCGAGCACCGCCACCTCCAGCACCCCGTCGACGGTGTGGATCGCCGCCTCCACCTGCGCGGAGTACACGTTCTCCCCACCGCGCAGCACGACATCCTTCAACCGGTCCACGACGTACACCCAGCCGTCGGTCACGTGCCCCAGGTCGCCGGTGCGGAACCAGCCGTCGACGAACGCCTCGGCGTCGGCGTCGGGCCGGTTCCAGTAGCCGCGGACCACGTTCGGGCCGCGGAACCACAGCTCGCCGACCTCGCCGTCGCGCAGCGCCTCCCCGTCCGGGCCGGCGACCCGCAGCCGGGCCCCCGGCGCGGGCCGGCCGACCGAGTCGGGACGGGCCCGGTACTCGGACCCGGTGTTCGCGCAGATCGCCGAGGTCGTCTCGGTCAGGCCGTAGCCGTTCGCGGCCCCGGCGCCGAGGTCGCGCCCGATCCGCGCGACGAGCTCGGGCGGCACGGGTGCCCCGCCCATCCCGACCGTCCGCAACGACGCGAGGTCGGCGGGGTCGGCGCCGTCGAGCAGCTCCGCCGTCGTCGACGGGACACCGTTGGAACGGGTCAGCCGCTCGGACCGGACGACGGCCCGCGCCGCGGCCGGGTCCCAGCGGTGCAGGGTCGCGAGCTTCGCCCCGCCGAGCACGGCGCCGACGAGTCCGTTGATGCCGGCGATGTGGAACATCGGGTACATCAGCAGCGTCCCCTGCTGCCCCGGCGGCGGTCCCACCCCGGAGTCGAGCGCGGTGGCGCGGGCCTGCAGCGCGACGTTGAGCAGGTTCGTCACGTGGTTGCGGTGGGTGCCGACCGCGCCCTTCGGTCGGCCGGTGGTGCCGGAGGTGTAGAGGATCGTCGCGTCGTCGTCCGGGCCGGGCGCGGCGACCCCGACCGGGTCACCGGGGCCGTCGGTGCGCAGCCCGAGGTCCTCCCACCCGGTCACCGGACCGGGCGCGGGCGCGCCGCCCCCGCGGACCCGGACGACCGGCACCCCGGTGCCGCTCCCACCGCACAGGGCGGCGCACCGTTCCGGGTCGGCCACGACCAGCCCGGCACCGGAGTCGGCCACCGCCCACGCCAGCTCGGGTGCGCTCCACCAGGCGTTCAGCGGGACGACGACCAGCCCCGCGACCTGGGCGGCGAAGAAGACCACCGGCCACTCCGGCAGGTTCCGCATCGCGATCGCGACCCGGTCGCCGGGGCGCAGCCCGAACCGTCCGGTGAGCACGCAGGCCAGGTCGGCGACCAGGCTCCGGTGCTCGCCGTAGGTGCGACGCTCGCCGTGGTGGACGGTGAACGTGCGCTCCGGCCACGCCGCCGTCGCCGCCCACAGCTCGGCCAGGGTGTGCGGGCCACGCCGGTAGACCCGCATCGCGGCGCCGCGCACGTCGGCGTCGACCAGCTCGAACTCCCCGCCGGGAGCGGTCAGTGCGGCGATCACCGGGCCGAGCCCGGTGGTCGCGGCGGTGTCGTCTCTCGGGGTGTCTCGCATCGGCGCACCTCCTCGTGCCCGTCCGTCCTACCCCGGCGGGGTCCGGAGGGGAAGCCGTGGTCGTTCGCTCTCGACAACGATCGTGTCCCGACTCACCGCGCACCAGTACGCCTGTCCCATTTAGGCTCGGGTCGTGATCACACGGTGAGCCCCCGCCCGTCGCTGTCCGGATGGTGGCGCTGGCTGCTGCTCGCCGCGCTGACCGTGCTCGTGACCGCCGGGCTCGCCGCGGTCGACGTGCCCTCCCCCGCCCTGTTCGCCGGGCTGCTGGTCGCGACCGTCCTCGCCCTGACCGGGCTCGGCCCCGCCCGGGTCGCCCGCCCGGCGACGTCGGGTGCGCAGGCGGTCATCGGCGTCGTCATCGGCCTGCTCGCCCGCCCGGACACCCTGGCCGCGGTGGCAGCCGAGTGGCTGCCGGTCCTGCTGATCAGCCTCGCGACGCTGCTGGTCAGCATGGGATCCGGACTCCTCATGGGTCTGCAGCGCGGGGTCACCCCGCTCACCGGGATGCTCGCGCAGACCGCGGGCGGCGCGTCCGGGCTCGTCGCGATCAGCCGCGAGCTGGGTGGCGACGAGCGCACCGTCGCCGTCATCCAGTACCTGCGGGTCGGGCTGGTCACCGCGACGATGCCGGTGGTCGCCGCGGTCGTCTACGGCGCCTCCCCCGGCGCACCCGCCGCCGCGACCACCGGCCCCGGCGCGCCGTGGTGGGTCGGGCTCGCGGTGACCGCGCTGTGCGTGGGCGTCGGCGTCCCGCTCGGGAAGCTCGCCCGGGTCCCCGCCGGTGCGCTGCTCGGACCGATGGTGGTGGCGCTGGTCATCAGCCTGGCCGGGTTCTCCTTCGCCGCGTCGGTGCCGCTGCCGCTCGTCGACGTCGCCTACGCCGTCATCGGCTGGCAGGCCGGGCTGCGCTTCACCCGGGCCGCGCTCGGCACCGTCGCGCGGGTGCTGCCGCTGGCGACCGCGCTGATCCTGGGCGTCGTCGCGCTCTGCGCCGGACTGGGGCTGCTGCTGTCGCACTTCACCGGCATGACCCCGCTGGAGGGCTACCTCGCGACCACCCCGGGCGGGGTGTACGCGGTGCTGGCGACGGCGATCTCCTCCGGCGTGGACGTCACCTCGGTGGTCGCGGTGCAGGTGCTGCGGGTGATCCTGATGCTGCTGGTCGCGCCGTGGATCGCGCGGCTGGTCGGCCGGCGGCTCGGCCCGGGCGGCGTGGCCTGAGGCCCGCTCAGCGGACCCGCGTGACCCTCCCCGGCGGCGGCGCCGGGACCGCACCGGGGTGCAGCAGGGCGGCGATCGCCTCGACCCCGTCGACCAGGCGCGGACCGGCCCGCACCACGAACGACGCCGAGTCGATCGCGTGCACCGGGACCCCGGCGGGCAGCCACGGCAGCGCCGCGCGGGCCTGGGCGAGCGCGTCGTCGAGGCCGAAGCCGCACGGCGCGACCAGCACGGCGTCGCACGGGGGCAGGTCGGCCGGGTCGACGGCGGTGCTGCGCCCGCCCGGGGCGGCCGCCACCGGGACGCCACCTGCCGCGGTGACCAGGTCGGGCACCCAGTGCCCGGGCAGGAACGGCGGGTCGGTCCACTCCAGCACCAGCACCCGCGGCGCCGGGCGGCCCCGCACGGCGGCGGCGACGGCGTCGAGGCGCGCCGACAGGCCCGCGACCAGCGCGGCGGCCCGGTCCGGCACCCCGGCCGCGGCGCCGACCGCGGTCACCGCGTCGAGCACGTCGGCCAGCCGGTGCGGGTCCAGCGACAGCACCCGGGCCCGGGTCCCCAGCTCCTCCTGCACCTGCGCGACGGTCGAGCCGGGCAGCGCGCACACCGCGCACAGGTCCTGGGTGAGGATCAGCTCCGGGTCGGCGGCGCCGAGCCGGGCGCGGTGGACCTCGTACAGCGGCAGCCCGGCCGCGGCCCGCTCGCGGACGACGGCGTCGATCTCCCCCGGCGACGCGGCGGGCGGCAGCGCGGAGCCGACGACCACCGGCACCCGGTCCCGGACGCCCACCGGGTCGTCGCACTCGAAGGTGACGCCGACCAGGTCGGCGGCCAGGCCGAGCCGCCCGGCGATCTCGGTCCCGGCAGGGAGCAACGACGCGATCCGCACACCGCGGAACGGTAGGCGGTGGCGTGGGCCGCGGCGAGGAGGAAGGATCGCGGCATGACCGTGCACGAGCGCGCCGGGACCCCGGCCCGCCCCGAGGACCTCGTCGACGTCGACGCGCTGCTGGCCGCGTACGCCGCGACCCACCCCGACCCGTCGGTCGACGTGCAACGGGTCGCGTTCGGCACGTCGGGGCACCGCGGGTCGGCGTTCACCGCCACCTTCAACGACGACCACATCGCCGCCACCAGCCAGGCGATCGTCGAGTACCGGGCCGCGCAGGGCACCGACGGCCCGCTGTTCCTCGGGCGCGACAGCCACGCACTGTCCGAGCCGGCCTGGCGCACCGCGGCCGAGGTGTTCGCCGCCAACGGCGTCGACGTCGTCGTCGACTCCCGGGACGGGCTGACCCCGACCCCGGCGATCTCGCACGCGATCCTCGTGACCAACGCCGGTCGCGACGTCCGGCACCTCGCCGACGGCGTGGTCGTCACCCCGTCGCACAACCCGCCCGCCGACGGTGGCTTCAAGTACAACCCGCCGGACGGCGGCCCCGCCGGCACCGAGGCGACGTCCTGGATCGCCGACCGGGCCAACCAGCTGCTCGAGAGCGGCCTGTCCGAGGTGCGTCGCGCCCGGTTCGACGCCGCCGCCGCGCACCGCTACGACTACCTCGGCACCTACGTCGACCAGCTCGACCAGGTGCTCGACATGGCCGCGGTCCGCGACGCCGGCGTCACCATCGGCGCGGACCCGCTCGGCGGTGCCTCGGTCGACTACTGGGGCGTGATCGCGCAGCGCTGGGGCCTGGACCTGACCGTGGTGAACCCCGACGTCGACCCGGCCTTCGGGTTCATGACCCTGGACTGGGACGGGAAGATCCGGATGGACTGCAGCTCGCCGTACGCGATGGCGTCGCTGCGGGCCCGGATGGAGGCCGACCCGGCCCCCTTCACCATCGCCACCGGCAACGACGCCGACGCCGACCGGCACGGCATCGTCACCGCCGACGGCGGCCTGATGAACCCGAACCACTACCTCGCCGTCGCGATCGGCTACCTGTTCGCCCACCGCCCCGGCTGGCCGGCGGCCGCCGGGATCGGCAAGACCGCGGTCAGCTCGTCGATGATCGACCGGGTCGCCGGTGACCTCGGCCGCAGGCTGGTCGAGGTGCCCGTCGGGTTCAAGTGGTTCGTTCCCGGCCTGCGCTCGGGGGAGATCGGCTTCGGCGGCGAGGAGAGCGCGGGCGCGTCGTTCCTGCGCCGCGACGGCTCGCCCTGGAGCACCGACAAGGACGGCCTGCTGCTCGCCCTGCTGGCCTCGGAGATCACCGCGGTCACCGGGTCGACCCCCAGCGAGCACTACGCCCGGCTCACCGAGCGGTTCGGCGCCCCCGCCTACGCCCGCACCGACGTCGCGTGCTCCCGGGAGGACAAGGCGGCGCTGTCGAAGCTGGACGCCGACGCCGTCACCGCCACCGAGCTCGCCGGGGACGCGATCACCGCGAAGCTCACCCGCGCCCCGGGCAACGACGCCGCGATCGGCGGACTGAAGGTCGTCACCGACGCCGGGTGGTTCGCCGCCCGCCCCTCGGGCACCGAGGACGTGTACAAGGTCTACGCCGAGAGCTTCCGCGGGCCGGAGCACCTGACGCGCGTCCAGGACGAGGCGCGCGGCGTGGTCGCGGCGGCCCTGGAAGGATCGGGGGCGTGAGCAGCACGCACGCACTCGGGTTCGGTATCGACATCGGCGGCTCCGGCATCAAGGGCGCCCCGGTGGACCTGCACAAGGGCCGGCTGGCCGCGGACCGGGTGCGGATCCCGACGCCGCAGCCGTCCACACCGGAGGCGGTCGCCGAGACCGTCACGCAGATCCTCGACGAGTTCGACTGGCGGGACTCCTTCGGCTGCACGTTCCCGGCCGTCGTCCAGCACGGAGTGACCCGCACCGCGGCCAACGTGGACCGGGCCTGGATCGACTGCGACGCCGCCGCGGTCCTGCGCCGGGTCACCGGCCGGGACGCGCTGCTGGTCAACGACGCCGACGCCGCCGGCGTCGCCGAGGCCGAGTTCGGCGCGGCCGCCGACCGTCACCACGGGCTCGTGCTCGTCGTGACCCTCGGGACCGGCATCGGGTCGGCGCTGGTCAACCACGGGAAGCTGGTGCCCAACACCGAGTTCGGGCACCTGGAGATCGACGGGTTCGACGCCGAGTCACGCGCCGCGGACTCCGCCCGCGAGCGCGAGGACCTGGACTGGGAGGAGTGGGGCGGGCGGCTGCAGCGCTACTTCACCCACGTCGAGAACCTGCTGTGGCCGGACCTGATCGTGGTCGGCGGCGGGGTGAGCAAGAAGTTCGAGAAGTGGTCGCCCTACGTGCGGACCCGCACAAAGCTCGTCCCGGCCGGGCTGCTCAACGAGGCCGGGATCATCGGGGCAGCGCTGCTGGCGCACGGCTGACCGGGTCCCCCGGCGCCGGCGCGGCGGCCGCTCCGGTTCCCGCGCCTTCTCCTGTGACACGCGTCCTCCGTCCGGGCTTGCATCATGCAATAGTTTGCGGTGCTCACGAATGTACGAGCACACTGCAGTGACTGCACGACTGCACTCCCCGCACGTTCCGAGGGTGCGAGCCGCGCCGGGACCAGCGGGAGAGGTGGGACGGGCATGATCGGCGAGATGCTGACCGACCAGGAGGCGCACTGCCACGGGCTGCGGGAGCGCAAGAAGGTGCGGACCCGCCAGGCGCTGCGCGCCGCGGCCCTGGAACGCGCGCGCACCCAGGGCCCGGACGCGTTCACCGTCGAGGAGATCTGCGCCGACGTCGACGTCGCGCCGCGCACGTTCTTCAACCACTTCCCGTCGAAGGACGCGGTGCTGTTCGACTGGGACACCGCCTCCCTCGACGAGCTCGCCGCCGAGGTCCGCGCCCGGACCGAGGTCTCCCCGCTCGGGGCGGCGACGGCGGTGCTCGCCGAGGTCACCGTGGCGCTGACGACCAGCCCGACCTGGCACGGGCAGATGGAGCTGCTGCGCGCCCACCCCGAGCTGCACCCGCGGATCGCTCACGTCGGGCGGACCGTGGAGCAGACCGTCGCGCAGGCGCTCGCCGAGCGCGACGGCGCCGACACCCCCGCGAGGAACCACCGGCTCGCCGCGGCCGGTGCGATGGCGGTGATGCAGGTCGCCGTCGCCGGCTGGCTGGCCGACCCGGCGGGCCCGCCGGCCCGCCGGGTCTACGGCGACGTGCTGGCGGCCGCCCGGGAGGCCTTCGCGGCCCTGCCGGACTGAGCGCGCCCGGACTCAGGTGAGCGGCGGACCGTAGGTCAGCCGGACCACGCCGTTCTCGTAGGCCTCGGACTCGCGCAGCCGCAGCGGCACCCGCGCGCCCTCGGCGAACAGCCGCAGCCCGGCCCCGAGCGACACCGGGTAGACGAACAGGTTGAGCGTGTCGACCAGGCCGTCGGCGAGCAGCGCACGGACCAGGGTGACGCTGCCGGAGACGTAGATGCCGCCGTCGGTCGCGTCCTTGAGCTGCCGGATCCGCGCCGGGGCGTACGGGCCGAGCACCCGGGAGTTCTCCCACTCCAACGGGTCGGCCAGGGTGGACGTGACGACGTGCTTGGGCGCGCCGTTGAAGAACGCGCCGCCGGACTCGACGTCGTGCCCGCGGGCCGACCATGCCGGGTGGAACATCTCGTAGGTGTTCCGACCGAGCAGGATCGCCGCGTCGGTCAGCCGGCCGATCGCCTCCCCCATCGCGTCGGTGAAGCCGTACTCCGCCGTCCAGGACGGGTCGGAGACGACCCCGTCGAGGCTGATGAACTCGTGCACGTCGATCGTGCCCACTGTGGTCTCCCGGGGTCGAGGCGAGGGGTCATCGGCTACGACCGCAGACGCGTGGGGAACTCATCGGTTCCCCTTCCGGTCATGCGAGGTCGGCGACGGTCGCCGCGGCGCCGCGGGACCACAGCGACTCCAGCGCCGACCGGAACGCTCCGGCGAACCGCTCGTCGGAGCGTAGGTCGCCGAACACCCCGCGGTGGGACAGGAACGACCCCGGGGTGTCCCGCTCGGCCCGCGCGAGCGCGGTCATCTCCTCCGCCAGGCGGTCCTGCTGGGGGATCTCCCGCCCCTGCTCGTCGGCGCCCTCGGCGTAGCGGCACCATCCGGCGACGACGGCCGCGGCCCGCTCGACCGGCCCGCCCGCGGCGAGCTGCTCGCGCACCACCGGCAGCAGGAAGATCGAGATCCGGTCGGAGCTGCCGTAGTTGATCCGCATCAGGGTGTCGGCGACGCCCGGGTTCGCGAAGCGCTCCAGCAGGGTGTCCTTGTACGCGTCGAGGTCGATGCCGGGCACCGGGCGCAGCGTCGGTGTGGCCTCGTCGTCCATGTAGCCGCGCAGGAACGCCGCGAACGTCGGGTCCTGGGCGACCTCGTGCACGTAGCGGTGCCCGGCGAGGTAGCCGAGGTAGCCCAGCGCCTGGTGGGTGGCGTTGAGCAGGCGCAGCTTCATGAACTCGTAGGGGACGACGTCGTCGACGACCTGGACCCCGACCCGCTCGAACTCCGGTCGGCCCGCGGCGAAGTGGTCCTCGAGCACCCACTGGGTGAACGGCTCGCACACGACCGGCCAGCCGTCGCGCAGCCCGAAGCGCCCGGCGAGGGCCTCGCGGTCGGTGTCGGCGGTGGCCGGGGTGATCCGGTCGACCATCGAGTTCGGGAAGGTGACCGACTCCGCGACCCAGGCGCCCAGGTCGGCGTCACGGAGCTGGGCCACGCCGGTGAACACCCGGCGGGCGACGTCGCCGTTGCCCTGCATGTTGTCGCAGCTCATGACCGTGAGCGGGCCGGTGCCGCGCTCCCGGCGGCGCGCCAGCGCCTCGACGACCAGCCCGAACGCCCCGGTCGGGGCGGAGCCGGCGGCCATCGCGTCGAGGTCGGCGCGGATGCCGGGGAAGTCCGGGTCGAACTCGCCGGTCTTCTGGTCGATCGCGTAGCCGCCCTCGGTGATGGTCAGCGAGACGATCCGGGTGTCGGGGTGCGCGATCCGCTCGATGACGGCCTCGGGGTCGTCGGGGGCGTAGAGGTAGTCGACGAGCGACCCGACGACCCGGGGCGTCAGCGTCCCGTCGGCCTCCTTGAGCACGAGCGTGTACAGCCCGTCCTGGGCGGCGAGCACGTCGCGCATCCGGTCGTCGGCGGCGAGCACACCGACCCCGCAGATCCCCCACCCCGGTGCCCCGCCCGAGGCGAGCAGCGCGTCGACGTACATCGCGAGGTGCGCGCGGTGGAAACCGCCGACGCCGATGTGGACGATCCCGCGGCCCACGGCGGCCCGGTCGTAGCCGGGGACCTCCACGCCCTCGATCCCGTCGGTCCAGATCCCGGTCTCGTCCAGCGAACGCATGGTCCCCCTCGCCACGTCCCCGGCGCCCCTCCGCGCCGTCGGGTGAGAGGCCGACCCTACCGCCCACGCCGTCCGACGCAAGCGCTTCCGAGAGCAGCTCCCGCGAACTGGTCGACGCACCGGAAACCTCCGGGAAACACCTCGTGTGCTCGAACGATCCGATTTGATGCTTGCGCTCATCGCAAGTCTCGGCCTACGGTCGCCCGGTGACCGACCCCTGTACCCCCCGGACCGCCGAGGACGCGGTGGCCGGGCGGGTGCGCGCCCTGCTGCAGCGGGACGGCTGGACCCAGCGCCGGTTCGCCGCCGCGGTCGGGCTGGAGGAGACCAAGCTGTCCAAGTCGCTCGCCGGGCGCCGCCGTTTCGCCGCCGACGAACTCGTCCGCATCGCCGACGTCACCGGCGAGACCGTGGCCCGGCTGCTGCACGGCCGCGACGGCGCGCGCGCCCGGACCGCGGTCCCCACCGGGGCCGCCGCCGCGGCCGCCGAGCCCGACCCCGGCCGCGAGCCCGGCGGGACCCACGGCACCCGCGGCCGGATCCTCGACGCGGCCTGGGAACTGATCGCCGACCACGGATACCACCGGGTCCGCACCGCCGACGTCGCGCGGGCGGCGGGCACCAGCCCGGCGGCGATCCACTACCACTTCCCCACCCGTTCGGAGCTGCTCGACTCCGCGCTGCGGCACAACGTGCGCCTCGCCTTCGACCGTCAGGTCGCCGAGCTCGACACGATCGCCGACCCGCACGACCGGCTGCTGCGGCTGATCGACCTCCAGCTCCCCGACGGCGCGCTGCTGGAGCGCGAGTGGTCGATCTGGATCCAGGTGTGGGCGGAGTCGGCGATCGACCCGGCGCGGCGCGATCTGTACTGGGACGCCTACGACCGCTGGTTCCGCACCGTCGCCATGACCCTCACCGAGGGCGCCGCCGCCGGGGTCTTCGTCCCCGACGCCGGTGACGCCGCCCGGCAGCTCACCGCGCTGGTCGACGGCCTGGGCATCCAGGTCATGGCGCGTACCCCCGGCACCTCCGCCGCGCAGATGCGCGCGGACCTCGCCGCCTTCATCGATCGGGCCGTGCTCGCGGCACCGGCACGCACGGAGCGAACGGAGAACGGATGAACCGTGACGTCATCATCACCTGCGCGGTGACCGGGGCCGGGGACACGGTGGGCCGCAGCCCGCACGTGCCCGTCACCCCGGCCCAGATCGCCTCGGACGCGATCGCCGCGGCCCGGGCCGGCGCCGCCGTGGTGCACATCCACGTGCGGGACCCGGAGACCGGCAGCCCGTCGCGGGCGGTGGAGCTCTACCGCGAGACCGTGACCCTGATCCGGGACTCGGGCGTCGACGTCGTGCTGAACCTGACCGCGGGTATGGGCGGTGACCTGGTGATCGACGCCGAGGACCCGCTGAAGCCGATCGACGGCACCGATTTGGTCAACGCCCTGGAGCGGCTCCCGCACGTCGAGGAGCTGCTGCCCGACATCTGCACGCTGGACTGCGGCTCGCTCAACTTCGGCGAGGGCAACCAGCTCTACATCTCCACCCCGGACATGCTGCGCACCGGCGCCAGGCGGGTCCAGGAGCTCGGTGTGAAGCCCGAGCTGGAGATCTTCGACACCGGCCAGCTGTGGTTCGCCACCGTGCTGGTCGACGAAGGCCTCATCGACGCCCCGTCGCTGTTCCAGCTGTGCATGGGCATCCCCTACGGCGCCCCGGCCGACCCGGGCGTGCTGGCCGCGGAGGTGAACCTGCTCCCCGAGGGCGCGAACTTCGCGTCGTTCGCGATCGGGCGCGACCAGCTGCCGTGGGTGGCCCAGTCGGTGCTGGCCGGCGGGCACGCCCGCGTCGGGCTGGAGGACAACCTCTACCTCTCGCGCGGGGTGAAGGCGACCAACGAGCAGCTGACCGAGCGGGCGGTGGAGATCGTGCAGAACCTCGGTGCCTCGGTGGCGACGCCGGACCGCGCCCGGGAGATCCTCGGCCTGAAGGAGCGCACCGGTGCCTGAGCCGCGTCCCGTCACGGAGATCCGGACCGTCGCCTGCATCGGCGCCGGGGTGATCGGCGCCGGCTGGGCGGCGTACTTCCTGGCCCGCGGGCTGCGGGTCCGGGCCTGGGACCCCGCCCCGGACGCCGGGGAGAAGCTGCGCCGGGTGGTCGACGCCGCCTGGCCCGCGCTCACCGAACTGGGCCTGGCGAAGGGCGCCGACCGGGACGCGTTGTCGGTGCACCCGACCGCGGCCGAGGCCGTCGCGGGAGCGGACTTCGTGCAGGAGAGCGCCCCGGAGGACCTGGAGCTCAAGCGCGCCCTGCTGGCCGAGCTGGCCGACGCCGCCGTGGCGGCCGGGCCGGACGTGGTGGTGGCGTCGTCGACCTCGGGGTTCCCGATGACCGACATGGCGACCACCGCGGCCGAGCCGGGCCGGCTCGTCGTCGGGCACCCGTTCAATCCGCCGTACCTGATCCCGCTGGTCGAGGTCGTCGGCGGCGAGAGGACCGAGGCCTGGGCGGCGTCGCGGGCCGCGGACTTCTACCGGCACATCGGCAAGTCGGTGATCGAGATGGAGCGGGAGCTGCCGGGCTTCATCGCGAACCGGCTGCAGGAGGCGATCTGGCGCGAGGCGCTGCACATGGTCGCCGCCGGCGAGGCCACCCCCGAGGAGATCGACCGCTCGATCACCGACGGCCCGGGGCTGCGCTGGCCGGTGCACGGTCCCTGCCTGACCTTCCACCTGGCCGGCGGCCAGGGCGGGATGGCGCACATGCTGGACCACTTCGGACCGTCGCTGAAGGCGCCGTGGACGCGTCTGGAGGCCCCGGAGCTGACTCCGCAGCTGCGCGACGACATGGTCGCCGGCGCCGAGGTCTCCGCCGGTGGGCGGCCGATGGCGGAGCTGGTCGCCGAGCGCGACCGGGCCGTGATCGCGGTCCGCCGGGCGGTCGCCGCGGCCCGGGGGACCGCCCGGTGAGCGCGCCGCCGGTGCACCACGACGTCGTCCGTCCCGAGTGGATCGACTACAACGGCCACTTGTCCGAGCCGTACTACGTGCTCGTGTTCGGCGACGCCACGACCGCGCTGATGGACCGGACCGGGATGGACGCCGGGTACCGCGCGGCCACCGGCCGCTCGCTGTACACCGTCGAGGCGCACGTCCGGTACCTGCGCGAGATCGGCCCGGACGCGGCGCTGGAGGTGCGGACCCGGGTCCTCGGCCGGGACGCGAAGCGGCTGCGCCTGTGGCACGAGCTGTACGTCGACGGCCGCCTGCGGGCGACCGAGGAGCTGATGTGCCTGCACGTCGGCCCGGACGGTGCCGAGCCGTTCCCCGACGACGTCGCCGCGGCCCTCGACGCCCTCCACGTGCCCGGCGAGCCCGAGCACGCGGGCCGGTCCATCGCCGCCGTCGGCCGGGGGGAGGTGCGGCGCCCCTCGACGTGATGTGCCCGAGACCGCGGCCCCGGCGCGACCGGGGCCCTCTGCGAGGAGACACGTTCATGATCAGCCCGACACCGGCGCGCGGCGGGTTCTCCCGCCGCCGCCTGCTGGGTGGAGCGGCCGGCCTCGCCGCGGCGGCCGTCCTGGCCGGCTGCGGCGGGCCGGCCACGGCCCGTGAGGCCGGAGCCCCCCGCCGCGGCGGGGTCCTGCGGGTGGGGGTGACCGGCGGCGGATCGTCGGACTCCCTCGACCCGCACAGCCCCGCCACCAACCCGGACATCGCCCGCGTCGTCAGCCTCTACGAGCCCCTCGTGCGCTGGGACGACGACTACACGCTGCAGCCCGCCGTCGCCGCGTCCGTCCGCCCCGACCCCGGCGCCCGCAGCTGGACCGCGACCATCCGGCCCGGCATCACCTTCCACGACGGGCGCCCGGTGACCCCCGACGACGTCGTCGCGACCTTCCGGCGGATCACCGACCCGGCCGACCCCAAGTCCGGCGCCGCGCAGCTGGAGACGCTCACCGACGTCGTCGTGGTCGGCGACGACCGGGTCCGGTTCGTGCTCAGCGAGCCCGGGCCGGTGTTCGACCAGTACCTGGCCGAGTACAGCTGCGGGATCGTCCCGGCCGACTTCTCCGTCGACCGTCCGGTGGGTACGGGTGCGTTCCGGTTCGAGTCCTTCTCCCCCGGGCAGCAGAGCGCCTTCGTCCGCCACGACGGGTACTGGCGTCCGGACCAGCCCTGGGTCGACCGACTGGAGCTGATCAACTTCAGCGAGGAGGACGCCCGGATCAACGCGCTGCTGTCCGGGCAGGTCGACGCGATCGACCAGGTACCGCTGTCGCTCACCCAGGTGGTCGGCGCCTACGACTCGATCTCCCTGCTCACCGCCGAGACCGGCAGCTGGCTGCCGTTCACGATGCGGGTCGACGTCGAACCGTTCGACGACGTCCGGGTCCGGCAGGCGCTGCGCCTGGCCACCGGCCGCGGCGAGATGGTCGCCCAGGTGCTCTCCGGCCAGGGCGTCGCCGCGGGCGACCTCTACGGCCGCTTCGACCCCGACTACCTGGACCCGCGCCGGGAGCAGGACCTGGAGCGGGCGCGCGACCTGCTGGCCGCCGCCGGGAAGCCGAACCTGTCCCTGGAGCTCGTGACCTCACCGATCCAGGCGGGCTCGGTGGAGTCGGCGCAGGTGCTGGTCACCCAGGCCCGCGCCGCCGGCATCGACATCGGGCTGCGCCGGGTGGACACCTCCACCTTCTTCTCCGACCAGTACCTGCAGTGGGAGTTCGCGCAGAGCTTCTGGAACACCCGCAACTACCTGCCGCAGGCCGGGTCGTCGTCGCTCCCGGACTCGCCGTTCAACGAGACGCACTGGAACGACGCCGAGTACATCCGGATCGTCCGCCGGGCCCGCGCCGAGGTGGACACGGCCCGGCGCGGCGAGCTGGTCCGCCAGGCCCAGCGCATCGAGTACGACCGCGGCGGCTACCTCATCTGGGGCTTCCCGAACCGGGTGGACGCCCACCAGACCTACGTCGGCGGGCTCGCGCCCAGCCGCACCGGGCTGTCGCTGTCCGGCTACGAGTTCCGGAAGGCATGGGTCGGCGCATGAGCCTCGTGACGAGAATGATCCTCCGGCGGCTGCTGGTGAGCGTCCTGGTCCTGTTCGTGGTGTCGCTGCTGGTCTTCGCGGCGACGCTGCTGCTGCCCGGCGACCCGGCGCGCGCCATCCTCGGCCAGCAGGCCACCCCGGAACGGGTCGCGGCGCTGACCCAGCAGCTGGGCCTGGACCGGCCGGTCTGGGAGCGCTACCTCGGCTGGCTGGGCGGCGTCCTCACCGGCGACCTCGGCTACTCCGCGGCCACCCAGGGACCGGTCACCGAGCTGCTCGGCGGCCGGATCGCGGCGTCCGGGGTGCTGCTCGTGCTGACCGCGCTCGTCGCCACCCCGGTCGCGCTGGCGCTGGGCGCCTGGGCCGCGGTCCGCCGCGGCACCCGCACCGACTCGGCGCTGTCGGGCACCAGCCTGGTGCTGGCCGCCCTGCCCGAGTTCGTCATCGGCGTGCTGCTCGTCGTGCTGTTCGCGACCTCGGTGCTGCAGGTCCTGCCGTCGGTCACGATCGCCCGCCCCGGCGAGCCCGTGTGGGCCCGCCCCGGGCAGCTCGTGCTGCCGGTGCTGACCCTGGCGCTGGTCGTGATCCCCTACGTCGTCCGGATGACCCGGGCGACGCTGTCGGAGACCTTCGACACCGGGTTCGTCGAGATGGCCCGGCTCAAGGGGCTGCCCGAGCGCACGGTGCTGCTGCGCCACGCCGTCCCGCACACGATCGGGCCGGTCGCGCAGGTGCTGGCACTGCAGCTGGCGTGGCTGGCCGGCGGCGTCGTGGTCGTCGAGTTCCTGTTCCGCTACCCCGGCATCGGGCAGGCGCTGATCGACGCCGTCAACAACCGCGACGTGCAGGTGGTCCAGGCGATCTCGATGCTGATCGCCGCGTTCTACGTCGTGGTCAACCTGGCCGCCGACGTCGCCGGGATCCTGGCCGACCCGCGGATCCGTACCGCCGGAGGTATCCGATGAGCGTCACCAGTCCCCCCGTCACCTCCGGCGCCGCGTCCGCACCGGCCGGACTCGTCCGGCGCACCTTCCGGCGCCGCCAGGCCCGGATCGGCGCAGCGCTGACCCTGGTCGTCGTCGCCGTCGCCCTGCTCGGGCCGACGCTCGGCCCTCTGCTGACCGGCTTCGGCGTCGACGACTTCGCCGGCCGCCCGTTCAGCTCGGACGGGGTTCTCGGCACCGACGACCTCGGGCGCGACGTGGTCGCCCGCTTCCTCGCGGGTGGTGGGCCGGTCCTGCTCTACGCGCTCGCCGCGACCGCGCTGGGCCTGGTCGGCGGTGCGGTCGCCGGCATGCTGGCCGGATACTCCGGCGGCCGGCTCGACACCCTGATCATGCGGGGCGGCGACGTGCTGCTGTCGTTCCCGCAGCTGGTGCTGGCGCTGCTCGCGGTGGCCGTGCTCGGCTCGTCCGGCTGGCTGCTGGTGCTGGTCATCGGGATCTCGCACATCCCCCGGGTGGCCCGGGTCGCGCGGCAGGCCACGCTGTCGGTCGCCGGGCAGGACTACGTGCTGGCCGCCCGGATGTACGGCGTCCCGCGCCGCCGGATCCTCGGCACCGAGATCCTGCCGAACATCACCGGCCCGCTGATGGTGGAGCTGGGCCTGCGGTTGACCTACTCGATCGGCTACATCGCCTCGCTGTCGTTCCTCGGTCTCGGCGTGCAGCCGCCGGCCGCGGACTGGGGTCTGCAGATCAATGAGAACCGGATCGCGCTGATCGTCGCCCCCTGGGGCGTCCTGCTGCCGGTGCTGGCCATCGCGGTCCTCACCGTCGGCACCAACATGATCACCGACGCCCTCGCCAAGGAGTCGGCCGACACCACCGGGGAGGGCGCATGACCGCCACCGCGACACCCACGATCGGCTGCACGGGCCTGCGCGTGTCCACCACCGGCGGGCGGGAGGTGCTGCACGGTGTCGACTACGCGGTCGCCCCGGGTGAGATCCTCGCGCTGGTCGGCGAGTCCGGCTCCGGGAAGACGACGGCGGCACTGGCCGCGCTCGGCCACTTCCGGACCGGGCTCGCGCACACCGGCGGCACGATGGCGTTCCACGGCCACACCGAGACCCACGACGACCTGCTCACCCTCGACCAGGTCACGCTGCGCGGGGTCCGCGGCCGGCTGGTCAGCTACGTGCCGCAGGACCCGGCGCTGTCGCTGAACCCGTTGCTGCGGGTCGGCACCCAGGTCGCCGAGGTGCTGGAGGCGCACTCCTGGGACGGTGACGTCACCGTCCGGGTCCGGGAGGTCCTCGCCGAGGTCGGCCTGCCCGACGACGACGCGTTCCTGGCCCGCTACCCGCACCAGCTCTCGGGCGGGCAGCAACAGCGGGTCGGGATCGCGGCCGCGTTCGCGAACCGGCCCGACGTCGTCGTGCTCGACGAGCCGACGACCGGGCTCGACGTCACCACCCAGGACCTCGTCCTGGACACCGTGCGGGAGCTGGTGACCCGCTCGGCGACGGCGGCGCTCTACATCACCCACGACCTCGCCGTCGTCGCCGGGCTGGCGGACCGGGTGGCGGTCATGCAGTCCGGGGAGGTCGTCGAGACCGGGCCGGTGGCCCGGGTGCTCACCGCACCCGAGCACCCGTACACGCGGGGCCTGATCGCCGCGGTGCCCGACCTGGACCGGCGTGTCGAGCGGGCACCGGTCCCGAGCGGCGACGCGGCCGGCGAGCCGGTGCTGCGGGTGTCCGGCGCCGGGAAGCGCTTCGGCGCGACCACCGTCCTCGACGGGGTGGACCTGGAACTGTGGCCGGGCGAGTGCCTGATGCTGCTGGGCGAGTCCGGCTCGGGGAAGACCACGCTGGCCCGCGGGCTGTCCGGGCTGCTGCCGCTGGACTCGGGGACGCTGACGCTCAAGGGCGAGGAGCTGGCCACCCCGCGGTCCCACGCCCAGCTGCGCAGCGTGCAGTACGTGTTCCAGAGCCCGTTCGCGTCGCTGAACCCGCGCCGGACCCTGGCCGGGTCGCTGGAGGTTCCGCTGCGCCACCTCACCGACGCCGACGCCGGCACCCGCCGGGCCCGGGTCCTGGACATGCTGCGCCAGGTACGGCTCGACGAGTCGTTCGCGGCGCGCTACCCGGGGTCGCTCTCGGGCGGCGAGCGACAGCGTGCGGCCATCGCGCGGGCCCTGGTCACCGCACCGGACGTGCTGGTGTGCGACGAGGTCACCTCGGCGCTGGACGTGTCGGTGCAGGCCGCGATCCTGGACCTGCTCGCCCTGGTCCGCCGCGAGCTGGGCACGGCGATGGTGTTCGTGACCCACAACATCGCCCTGGCCCGCGAGGTGGCCGACCGGATCGCGGTGCTGCAGGGCGGCCGGATCGTCGAGCAGGGCACCGTCGAGGAGGTCCTGTCGAACCCCGCGAACGACTACACCCGCGAGCTGCTGGCGCACACGCCGTCGATGGCGGCGGTCCGATGAGCGGAGGGATGAAGGGCACCGTCGCGCCCGGGTACTCCGCCGTCGCGGACGCCTTCGCCGCGGTGCTCGCCGGGAGCCGTGCCGGCGTCGCGTTCTCGGTGGTCCGCGACGGGGAGGTGCTCGTCGAGCTGCACGGCGGGCTCGCCGACCCGGCCACCGGACGGCCCTGGGAGGCGGACACGGTCGCGGTGCTGTTCTCCGGCACCAAGGGTCTGACCGCGGCCGCCTGCGCGGCGGTGTCCGACCGGCTGGAGCCGGACGCTCCGGTGGCCCGGTACTGGCCGGAGTTCGCTGCGGGCGGCAAGGAGCGCGTGACCGTCGGCCAGGTGCTCTCGCACACCGCCGGGCTGCTGTACCCCGACCCCGAGCCGGTCGGGGCCGACCGGTGGGACGACCGGGCGTGCGCCGCGGTGCTCGCCCGGCAGGAGCCGCTGTGGGAGCCGGGCACGGCGGTCGCCTACCACCCGACGACCTACGGGGCGATGACCGCGGAGCTGCTGGCGCGGGTCACCGGGCGGGACCCCCGTGCGGTCGTGCGCGACCTGGTCGCGCAGGTCCCCGGTGCCCGGGTGTTCCTGGGTGCGGCCCCGCCGGGACCGGCGCGGATCGTGCGCGACCCGGACTACCGGATCTCGACGTTCCTCACCGACCCGCGGCGTCGACGACTCGTCGAACGGATGTACCGGATGCTGCTCGAGGAGCCGGACCTGCCGAACACGAGCGTCTACCACCGGTCCGGCGGTCTGGCCGGGGCCGGCCTGGCGAGCGCCCCGTCGATGGCCCGGTTCTACGCGGCGCTGTGCCCGTCGGGCCCGGCACCGGGGGTCTCCCCGGTACCGGCCGCGGCGCTGGCCCGGGCCACCCGGACCTGGTCGGAGGGGACCGACGCGGTCAACGACCGGCCGCTGCGGTTCGGCCTCGGCTTCGAGCTCGCCGACCCGATCGGGACCTACGGACCCGAGCCGGTCGCGTTCGGCCACTCCGGCGCGGGCGGCGGGCGGCACGGTGCCTGGCCCGAGCGGGGGCTCGGGTTCTCCTTCCTCACCAACGAGATGCGCGCCGAGGACGTCGACGACCGGGCGTCGAGCCTGCTGGCGGCGCTGCAGACCTGCGGGTGAGCTCCGACGCCGACGGGGCGCCCGCTGTGCGGACGCGCCCGTCGGTGCGGTCGTGGCGCGCTCAGGCGAAGTCGAGCACGTCCGCGGCGTCGAGGCGGGGCAGCCGCGGGTGCCAGGCGTCCGGGCCGGGGTGGCCCAGGTTGACCACGAGCAGCGCGCGGTGCCGGCCGCCGGGGAAGAACTCCCCGGTGACGGCGTCGGCGTCGAAGCCGGCCATCGGGCCGGTGGCGAGACCGTGCGCGCGGGCGGCGAGCAGGACGTAGCCGATCTGCAGCGAGGCGTTGAACCGCGCCATCGGCTCGCGGCCCTCACGGCCCTGGGACTCCAGGCCCTCGCGGAAGCCGGGCTTGACCGGGAACGTGGTGTCCGAGTGCTCGTGGAAGTCGAGGTCCGCGGCCAGGATCGCGATGACCGGGGCGGCCTCGGACTTGGCCCGGTTGCCCTCGGCGAGCAGCGGCAGCAGGCGCTGCTTCCCCTCGTCGCTGCGGACGAAGGTCACGCGCAGCGGCTGGGTGTTGGCCGCGGTCGGCGGCCACTGGGCCAGGTCCCACACCGCGCGGAGCGTCTCGTCGGTGACGGGCTCGTCGGTGAAGGTGTTGGCGGTGCGGGCCTCGGTGAACAGGGCGGCGCGGCCGGCCTCGTCGAGGCGGGGCAGGAGCACCGGGGAAGCGGTCTCGGCAGTCACAGAAGGTAGAGCGTTCAACGACCTCTCCGGTATTCCGCTCCCGGCGATGATCCGGATCACCCGGTGGCGTGGACGCCCCAGCGCAGCACCTGGGACTCGCCGGGGACGAGCTCGATCAGGTCGGTGCCCGAGTTCAGCGCGTCCGGCGGGCAGGTCATCGGCTCGACCGCGATCGCCCGCGACGGCGTCACCGCTCCGTCCGGGCCCTGGCGCGGGAAGTCCGACGGGGTGAAGACCTGCACCCAGCCGAACGCCGCGTCGGCCCACAGCTCGGTGCCGCCGCCGTCCCGGGACCCGACGCGGTGCCGGACCCGGCCGTCGGCGCCGCCGTCCGGGCCGTCGCCGGGGGTGCAGCCACCGAACGCGCTGTCCAGGACCAGCCCGGCGAGCCGGGTCCGGGAGACCGCGCCGTCCAGCGGCCGCGCCGGGCCGTCCGGGAGCTGGTCGCGCAGCGGCAGCTCGGTCCGGGCGGACAGGGTCAGCTCCAGCTCGTCGGTCGGCACGTCACCGACCCGCAGGTACGGGTGGAAGCCGAGGCCGAACGGGACGGGCGCGTCCCCGAGGTTCTCCACGACCGTGGTGACGGTGAGCCCGTCGCGGCCGACGGCGTAGGTCACCGTGACCCGCACCGGCTGCGGCCAGCCGGGCTGCACCGGCGCGACGGCGGTCAGCGTGATCCGGTCCCCCGCCCGCTCCACCGGGGTCCAGGTCACGTGCCGCAGCAGGCCGTGGATGGCGTTGCCGGCGTCCGGCTCGGTCAACGCGAGCTGCCTGCGGGTCCCGCGGTGGGTCCAGGCGCCGCCGCGGACCCGGTTCGGCCAGGGCGCGAGCACCGCGCCGGAGCCCTTCGGCGGGCGGGCCGTGGGCGGGTGCGGCTCGACCCGGACCCGGCCGCCCTGGGAGAAACCGGCCAGCGCCGCCCCGACCTCGTCGACCTCGGCCCGGGAGTCGCCGCTGACGATCACGAACCGTTCACCGCACGCGTCCACGTCGGTGAGTCTCCGTGATCGCTCCGCTCAGCCGGCCAGCGGGGTGGCGCGGGCGGTGTCGGCGTCGCCGACGACCTCGACCGGGGCGGGCGGCCCCAGCTCGGCGACGGTGAACTCGACACCCGCGTCGCGGGCGAGCCCGACGACGTGCTCGTGGTGGGTGAACAGCAGCACCTGCGCGGTGGCGGCCAGCTCCCCCAGCACGGCGACGGCGGCGGCGCCGCGCTCGTCGTCGAAGGTCATGAGGACGTCGTCGAACACGACCGGCACCGTCGGCAGCCCGGCGGCGACCCGGTCGGCCTGCAGCTGCTCGATCCCGGCCAGGCGCAGCGCGAGGTGCACCTGGTCGGCGGTGCCCTCCGAGAGCCGGGTCGGGGCGAGCTCCTCGCCGTCGGCGCGCACCGCGACCAGGCTGCGTCCGGTGCCGCCCGCCTCGGCCGGGGGCCGCAGCGCGACGAACCGGCCGCCGGTGAGGCGTTCGAGCACCACCCCGGCGCGGACCAGCAGCGGGGAGGCGTGGCTGCGCTCGTAGGCCTCCAGCTCGCGACGCAGGATCTCGCGCTGCAGGTGCAGCACCAGGTAGCGCTCCGCGGCGTCGGCGACGCCGGCCAGCTCGGACTGGGCGCGGGCGTACAGCTCCGCGGCACCCTCGGCCTCCTCCAGCTCGCGGCGTCGGGCCCGCAGCCCGCCCAGCTGCTCACGGACCTCGTCCTGCTCGGCCCCGAGCTCGCGCTCGTGGGCCTGCGCCCGGTCCAGCGCCTCGGTCAGCGCACCGGGCTCGGTGTCCGGGGCCGCCGCGACCAGTTCGTCGGCGTCGAGGTCGGGCGCGGCGGCGGCCAGCAGGCGCTCCTGCTCGGCGATGCGGGTGTCGAGCCCGGCGACGTGCGCGCCCCGCTGCACCGCGGCCTCCAGCCCGCCCGGCTCCGGGGCCTCGGTCAGCGCCAGCTCGACGGCGAGCCGGTCCAGCACCGCGGTCGCCGCGGCCGCGCTGCGGGCGGCACGGGCGGCGTCGTCCTCGGCGGCGGTGATGCCGTCGTCGAGATGGCCGGCCGACACCGCGGCCTTGGTGACCTCGCGGACGCGGTCGGCGAGCTCGCCGAGCCGGTCCGCGGACGCGGTACCGGTCGGTGCGGGCTCCAGGTGCCGCTCCACCAGCGCGACGACCGCCCGCCCGTGCGCGGCGACGGCGCGCTCCAGGCGGCGGGCCTGTTCGTCGTCCTGACGGGCGAGCGCCCCCGCGGTGCGGGCGTCGGCGACGGTGTCGCGGCGGGTGTCCCAGCCCGCGGGCTCGAGGTCGGTGGGCAGCCCGGCGCCGCGCAGCGCGAACCGCCAGCGCTGGGCGGCCAGCTCCCGTTCGTGGCGGGCGGCGTCGGCCGCTCCTCCGGCGCGTTCGGCCTCGCTGCGCAGCCGGGCCAGCAGCACCCGACGGTCGCGGGCGTGCTCGGCCTCGGTGGCGAGGTCGGCGGCCGCGACGAGCAGCACGTCCAGCGGGGCGCCGTCGCGTGGGCGCCCGGCCGCGGCGAGCGCGGAGCCCAGCGCCCGTTCCTGTACCTCGGCCTGGTCGCGCAGCCGGGCCAGGCGCTCGTCGGCGCGGGCGGCGTCGTCCTCGGCGCGGGCGGCCTCGGCCAGCGCGGCGACGACGGCGTCGGCGTCGTCCGGGTCCGGGACGGCGACGCCGTGCGCCCGCCACAGCGTCGCCCAGGCCGTGCCGGCGGCGGCGGTGCGCTCCCCGGCCGCAGCAGCGGCGGCCGCGGTCCGGGCGGCCTCGGCGTCGGCGGTGTCGAGCTCGGCGTCGCGGTGGGCCAGTTCGGCGACCCGGTCCGCGGAGGCGATCATGTCGTCGGCGACCCGGTCGGCCCCGGCGAGCGCGGCGGACAGCCTGCCCGCGGCCGCGGCGGCGCCGCCCGGCCCCGCGGCGAGCAGCTGCTCCAGCGCGGTGTCACGGGCGGCGCGGGCCGCGGCGAGCGCGTCCGCGCCGACCGGGCGGCCGTCGGCGGCCACCCCGTCGCGGGCGGCCCGGGCGCGGTGCGCGCGGTCCGCGGCGTCCGCGGCGGCCCGCTCGGCGCCGCGCTGGTCCTGCTCGGCGGTGCGCAGCGCGGCCCGCAGCTCCCGGACCTCGCGGCGCGGCGGGGCCAGCACACCGCGACCGTCGACGGCGGGGCCGTCGGGGGTGCCGCGGTACCCGGCCGCGGCGAGCGCCTCGGCGCGCCGGGTGCGGGCGCCGTCGCGGTCGGCGACGGCGGAGCGGCACAGCGCGGCGGCGGAGCCCTCGGCCTCGATCGCGCGGCGGACCTCGGCGACCCGGCCGACCCGGTCGGCGTCGAGACCGCCCGGGACGTCGGCCACCTCGCGGACCTCGGCGAGCGAGTCGGTGTGCAACCGCTCCGCACGGGTCTGCTCCGCGATCGCCTCGGTGAGGCGGCGGGCGTGCTCGTCGAGGTCGCGGGCCCGGTCGGCCGGCAGGTGGACGGCGGCGAGCCGGTCGGCGGGACTGCGCCCGTCCTCGGCGACCAGCCCGGCCAACGCGGTCTCCGCGCGGCGGTGGGCCTCGGCGGCGTCGGCGCGCAGCCGGGCCGCCCGCTCGGCGTCGCCGCGGCGGGCCTGCGCGGCGGACTCCAGCTCGCGGACCCGGGTGGCGTCGGCGAGCAGGTCCTCGTCGAGGTCGAGCTCGGCGCGGCGGGCCCGCAGTGCGTCGGCGGTGGCACGGTGCTCGTCGCGGGCGGTCTCGGCGTCGGCCAGCGCGGCGGTGGCGCGGGTGTACTCCTCCAGCGAGGCCGCGTCGAGGGCGGCGCCGGTCGCGCACAGGGCGGCGCGTTCGGCGCGCAGCGCGGCCAGCTCCCGGGCCGGGTCCTGGCCGCGGACGGCCTGCCGGGCCCGGTCCGCCGCCCCCGCCGCCGCGCGACGGGTGCGGGTCAGCTCCGCGGCGCGGCGTTCCAGACGGGCGATCTCCTCGGCCAGCGCCGTCACCTCACCGGCCCGCGACACCCGCTCCCCCACGGCCTTCTCGGTCTCGGTGAACCGGGCGAACGCCGCGCGCACCTCGACCGACCGGTTACCCCGGTGGTCCTTGAACAGGGCGTCGGCCTCGGTGTCCAGCGCGGCGATCAGGGCGCGGGCGTCGCGGCCGCTGCGGGCGGTGAACACCAGCTCGGCGAGGTCCCCCTCCCCCGCGCACAGTGCCCGGCCGCCCTCGCGCAGCTCCTCGTGGCCGAGCCCGAACCCCTCCCGCCAGCGGCGCCGGGCGTCGGCACCGGACTCACCCCAGGGCGGGTCGGCGACGGCGCCGGTGTCGTCGTGCAGGCCGCGGGTGGTGCGGCGGAGCACGGTCTCAGCCCCCGCAGCGGCGACCCGGGCCGAGACGGCCAGCCGCGACGGGCCGACGGCGTAGGCGTGGCGCACCGGGCGGGGCATCCCCCACAGCAGGTCGGACAGGGCGTCGAGCAGGGTGGTCTTGCCGGCCTCGTTGGGGCCGGACACGATCGTCAGACCGTCGCCGAGGGTCAGCTCGCGGCCCTCGTAGGCGCCGTAGCGCTCCAGGACCAGGGTCCGCAGCCGCGCGGTCGTGCTCACGACCCGGCCATCCGGGCCAGCAGCTGCTGCTCGGCCTGGCGGGCCAGCGCGGCGAGGCGCTCGTCGTCGCGCAGGTCCAGCAGTCCCGCCTCGCGCAGCCGGCGGCCGACCTCGCGTTCCAGCGGGGCGGCGAGCTCGCGGATGCGGTCCGGCTCGGCGGCCAGACCGGCCGCGGCGGCGGACACCGCGGCGGTCAGCTCCGGGTCGACGGCGAGCGCCCCGGCGGGCGGGCGGGTGCGGTTGCGGACCTTCTCCAGCACCGCGCCGCAGCGCTCGGCGAGCAGCTCCAGCTCGGTGCGGACCCCCTCGGCGGAGGTGAGGTCCGCGGCGGCCGGCCCGGCCCCGTGCAGCGTCACCTGGGCGACGACGGTGCGCGGCGCGGCGGCGGCGCACCGCTCGCGCAGCGCGGACTCGACGGCCTCGTAGACCTCGTCCGCGCCGCCGAGTCCGGCGATGTCGACCTCGACGAGCTCCCAGCGGGCGACGTCGAGGACCAGCGGGGTGACCGTCGCCCACCGCTCGGGGGCCGCGTCGACGAGCAGGGCGCCCTTCGCGCCGCGCTCCTGCGGGTGGCGGCCCTGCAGGTTCCCGGAGAACCAGGCCGGGTGCGGGCCGTCGCAGACGGCGCGCTGCTCGTGCACGTGGCCGAGGGCGAAGTACTCGTAGCCGCAGCCGGACAGGTCCTCGGGGCGGCAGGGGGCGTAGGTGTCGTGTCGGTCGTCGCCCTGCACCGAGGTGTGCAGCATGCCGACGTTGACCAGGCCGGGGATCCGGTCGGGGTAGGCGGGGACGAGGTTCTCCAGCACCGCGCGGCGGGCGAAGCCCTGGCCGTGCACGGCCAGGCCGAGGTCGTCGTCGACGACGGTCTCGGGCGCGTCCACCGAGAGCCGGTGGGTATTGGGCGGCAGCCGCAGCGACCGGGTGATCTCGGACTCGGCGTCGTGGTTGCCGCTGATGAGGAACACCGGGATGCCCTCGTCGTGCAGCCGCGAGAGCTGCCGGACGAAGAACGCGCCGGTCGCGTAGTCCTTCCAGTCGCCGTCGTAGACGTCACCGGGCAGCACGAGCGCCTCGGCCCGGGAGTCGACGACCGCATCGACGAGGTTCTCGCAGGCCCGCCGGGTCGCCGCGCGCAGCGTCGTGGCGAGCCCGGAGTCGCCGAGCCGCGACAGGCCGCGCAGCGGGCTGTCGAGGTGCAGGTCGGCGGCGTGCACGAAGCGCACGGAGGAACTCCCGGAGCGGTCGGGTACGGGGAACCGCCGAGTCTAGGACGGGGCCCCCACCGTTCCCCGCCGCGACACCGCCCGCCCGCTCACCGATGACGACACCGCAGGTCACGTGGGGCGGACCACACAGCGGTGCCGGTCACGTTCCGGTGTCCGGACGATGGCCCGTGGGTGGATCCTGGGCGTCCGATCCCGAGAGAGAGCCGCGAGGTCGAGCCCGATGATCCAGCTCTGCGAGCGCTGCTACGCCCCCGTCGACGCCGCGACCGAACGCGTCTACCGGTTGTCCCACATCGAGTCGGCCGACGCGGCCGGCGAGGTGACCTGGCGCGAGGCCGTCGTGCATGTCGCGGCGTGCGTCCCCGCGGGCACCGTCGTCCCGGCCGGGCGGTGGGCCGCGTGATCCGGGACGCGCTGTGCGAGCGCTGCCTCAACCCGATCGACCCGACCCGCGAGCCGCTGCGGATGTGCACCCACGGCGGCACCGCGGCCGACGGCGGACCGGCCCGCAGCTTCGTGCACGCCCTGCCGTGCGTGCGCCCGGACACCGGTGACTGGGACCGCGGGCGTCGTGGCCTGTCACCGGCCGCGGTGCGGCACGCCGCGGCCCGCGCCGACCACCGCTGACCCGGCGCTCACCCGTCCCGGTGGGGGTCGCCCTCCTGGTAGACGTCCGGCACCCCGTCACCGTCGGCGTCACGCGTCTCGATCTGCTCGATCCGCCGGTAGTGGGCGTTGCGGGCGCGCAACACCACGGTGGCGAGCAGGGCCGCGAGCAGTGAACCGGCCAGCACACCGATCTTGACGTGGTCGTCCTGCGGGGTTCCGGTCCCGAAGGCCAGCTCGCCGACCAGCAGGGACACGGTGAACCCGATCCCGGCGAGCTGGGCGAGGCCGAGCAGGTCCCACCAGGACAGGTCGTCGGACAGCCGGGCCCGGGTGAACCGCTGCACGAGCCAGGTCGCGCCGAGCACACCGACGGTCTTGCCGAGCACCAGGCCGGCGACGATGCCGAGGGTGACGGTGTCGAGCAGGGCGCCGCCGATCCCCCCGCCCTCGCCACCGACGACGGTGACCCCGGCGGCGAAGAACGCGAACACCGGTACCGCGAACCCGGCCGACAACGGGCGCCAGCGGTGCTCGAAGTGCTCCGACAGCGACACCCCGTGCACCCGGCGACGCCCCAGGACCGGCACCGCGAACCCGAGCAGGACCCCGGCGACGGTGGCGTGCACCCCCGACTCGTGGACCAGTACCCAGGTGACCGCGGCGAGCGGCAGCAGCACCCACCAGGAACGGATCCCGCGCTGCACCGCGAGGGTGAACAGCGCGAGCGGTACGAGGGCACCGAGCAGCGCGGGCACCGACAGCTGGTCGGTGTAGAAGACCGCGATGATCGTGATGGCCAGCAGGTCGTCGACGACGGCGAGGGTCAGCAGGAAGGTCCGCAGCGCGGTCGGCAGGTGCGTCCCGATGACGGCGAGCACCGCGAGCGCGAACGCGATGTCGGTGGCTGTCGGGATCGCCCAGCCGACCAGCGCGTCGGGGTTCGCGAGGTTGATCGCGACATAGATCAGCGCGGGCACCGCCATGCCGCCGACGGCCGCCGCCACCGGCAGCAACGCCGTGCGCGGGTCGCGCAGGTCCCCGGCCAGGAACTCGCGTTTGAGCTCCAGCCCGACGACGAAGAAGAAGATCGCGAGCAGACCGTCGGCGGCCCAGGTCGCGAGCGACAGGTCCAGATGCAGCGCGGCGGGCCCGACGGTGAACCCGGCGAGCGCGGTGTAGGCGTCGCGCCAGGGCGAGTTGGCGAACAGCAGCGCGACCGCGGCCGCGATGACGAGCAGGACGCCCCCGACGGTCTCGGTGCGCAGCACGTCGGCGACGCGACGGGCCTGCGCCCACGAGCCGCGGGAGAACAGGCGACGGGAGGCGGGGGTGGTGTTCACGGGGCTCCGGGAAGGTCGGGAGGGCAGGGGACAGCGCTCGCCGACCAGACTTCCCGGCACACCGCACGAGACCTTAACGGTCCCGGGCCCCCGCGTCAGCCCGTTCGAGGCGCTCGCCACCCCCGCACCGGATGCCCGGGGGCGGCCCCCTCGTGCCGTCCCCGGGCATCAGGATCGCGTCAGGACCCGGCCCGTCGGTGTCGCCGCGGGCGCACGATGACGCGATGAGCGACATCGCCGGGTGGGTGCTGATCCTGGTCTACCTCCTGCTGGCCGTGGCGGCGGCCAGGGCCGTGCTCGTGGGCCCGCGCCGTCAGCCCAGCGCGGCGGCGGCCGCGGCGAGACCGCGGATCCGGTCGAACTCCCCCGCGGCGACGGCGTCGGCCGGGGTGAGCCAGGAGCCCCCGACACAGGAGACGTTGGGCAGCGCCAGGTAGCCCGGTGCCGAGTCGACGGTGATCCCACCGGTCGGGCAGAACCGCAGGTCCGGCAGCGGCCCGGCGACCGATGCCAGGAACGGGCGCCCGCCCGCGGCCTCGGCGGGGAAGAACTTGCAGGCGGTGTGGCCGCGCTCGGCGACGGCCATCATCTCCGAGATCGTCGCGGTACCGGGGAGGAAGTCCAGCCCGGAGTCCTCCATCGCGTCGAGCAGCCGCGGCGTCGCACCGGGGCTGACCAGGAAGCGGGCGCCCGCGTCGACCGAGGCGCGGACGTCGTCGGGGGTGCGGACGGTCCCGGTGCCGACGACGGCGTCGGGCACCTCGGCCGCGATCCGGCGGACGGCCTCGAGCGCGGCCGGGGTCCGCAGGGTCACCTCGATGACCGGCAGCCCGCCGTCCACCAGGGCACGGGCGAGCGGGACGGCCGTCGCGGCGTCGTGCAGCACGACGACGGGGACGACGGGGGCCAGCTCCAGCAGCTTCTCGCTCATGGTTCCTCTCGGACGGGACGGTCTCTCAACCGGTCCCTCAGTGGGGCAGGACGACGGTCGCACCGGTGTCGGCGGGTCCGACCGCGGCGCGGAACGCCGCGAACAGCTCACGTCCGGTGCCCGTCGTCGGGCCGGACGGGCCGGCGGGCCGGGCGGGCTCGCGGGCGTCGACCTCGTCGGCGTCGACCAGCAGGGACAGGGTGCCGTTCAGGGTGTCCAGGCGTACCAGGTCGCCGTCGCGCACGTTCTGCAGCGGTCCGCCCTGCGCGGCCTCCGGGGTGACGTGCAGCGCGGCGGGAACCTTGCCCGAGGCGCCGGACATGCGGCCGTCGGTGACGATCGCGACCTGGTGCCCGCGGTCCTGCAGCAGCCCCAGCGCGGGTGTCAGCTTGTGCAGCTCGGGCATACCGTTGGCGCGCGGTCCCTGGTACCGGACGACGGCGACCAGGTCACGCCCGTCGAGCTCGCCCGCGGCGAACGCGGCCAGCAGGTCGTCCTGGTCGTCGAAGACCACGGCCGGTGCCTCGACGACGCGGTGGTCGGGCTCGACGGCGGAGGTCTTGACCACCGAGCGGCCCAGGTTGCCGTGCAGCACGCGCAGCCCGCCGTCCGGGGAGAACGGGTCGGCGACCGAACGCAGCACCGACTTGTCCAGGCTCTCCGTGGTGCCCTCACGCCACACGAGGGTGTCCCCGTCGAGGAAGGGCTCGCGGGTGTAGCGGGACAGGCCGGGACCGTCGACCGTGCGGACGTCGTCGTGGGCCAGGCCGTGGTCGAGCAGCTCGCGGATGAGTAACTGCATCCCGCCGGCGGCGTGGAAGTGGTTCACGTCCGCCGTGCCGTTGGGGTAGATCCGGGCCAGCAGCGGCACGACGGTGGACAGGTCCGAGAAGTCGTCCCAGGTGATCTGCACGCCCGCGGCGGCGGCCATCGCGACCAGGTGCATCGTGTGGTTGGTGGATCCGCCGGTGGCCAGCAGCGCGACGATCCCGTTGACCACGGCCTTCTCGTCGACGACCGCACCCATCGCCTTGTCCGGGTCACCCGCGGCGTCGAGCGCGCGGCGGGCGACCTCGTCGGTCAGGGCGTCGCGCAGCGCGGTGCCGGGGTTGACGAACGACGACCCCGGCAGCTGCAGGCCCATGACCTCCATCAGCAGCTGGTTGGAGTTCGCGGTGCCGAAGAAGGTGCATGTCCCCGGGCCGTGGTAGCTGGCCGACTCCGCCTCGAGCAGCTCGGCGCGGTCGGCCTCGCCCGCGGCGAACGCCTGCCGGACGCGGGCCTTCTCCTTGTTCGGCAGGCCCGAGGTCATCGGACCGGCGGGTGCGAGCAGCACCGGCAGGTGCCCGAACGACAGCGCGCCCATCACCAGCCCGGGGACGATCTTGTCGCAGACCCCGAGCAGCACCGCGGCGTCGAACATGTCGTGGCTCAGCGCGACGGCGGTGGACAAAGCGATGACATCGCGGGAGAACAGCGACAGCTCCATGCCGGCGCGGCCCTGGGTGATGCCGTCGCACATGGCCGGGACCCCGCCGGCGACCTGGGCGATCCCGCCCGCGGCACGGGCCGCGGCCTTGATCCGCCCGGGGTAGGTCTCGAACGGCTGGTGGGCCGAGAGCATGTCGTTGTAGGCGGTGACGATGCCGATGTTGCGGGCGGGCGACGCGGTGAGGGTCAGCTTGTCCGGCCCGCACGCGGCGACCGCGTGGGCGAGGTTGGCGCAGCCGAGGTCGGCGCGGCCGGGGCCGGCGGCGGGCCCCGCGGCGGCGGCCGCGCGGATGCGCTCGAGGTAGGCGGCGCGGGTGGTGGCCGAGCGGGCGGTCACCCGTCGGGTGACGGCGTCGACGACGGGGTGCAGCGGCACGGAAGCGGTCACGGTACGTCGATCTCCAGGTGGTGGGGTGCGTGGCGAACCGTTCGATAAGCACTCTACCGACTGACTTATGTACTCACAAGACGTTAGTGAGACCCGATCAGCGTTTCACCAGGTCGAAGCCCTGTGGTTCACTGGACGAATGCGAGGACGCACCCCGACCAGCGCGCCCGCCACGGCGGGCGAGATCTTCCGGCTGGTCCGGGACGGCGTGGCCGGGACCCGGACCGAGATCGGTCGCGAGACCGGCCTGTCCCGGACCGCGGTCGCCGCGCGCGTCGACCGGCTGCTCGCCGACGGCCTGGTCACCGAGGTGGTCGGCGCCGCCGCGACCGGCGGACGGCCCGCCGCGCGCCTGGAGTTCAACGCCGCGGGCGGCACCGTGCTGGCGCTGTCGGTCGGCGTCAGCCGGTCCAAGGCCGCCGTGTGCGACCTGTCCGGCGCCGTGCTCGCCGAGGAGGTCGTGGACATCCCCGCCTCCGCCGGGCCGGAGCACCTGCTCTCCGAGGCGGTCATCCGGCTGGAGAAGCTGCTGCTCACCGCCGGGGTCGACGACGCCACGATCCGCGGCATCGGGTTGTCGATCCCCGGCACCGTCGACGGCGCGCGCGGCTGGTCGGTGGGTGTCCCCGCGCTGCCCGGCTGGGAGCGGATCGCGCTGCCGCCGCTGCTCACCGCCCGCTTCCCCGCCCCGGTGCTGGTCGACAACGACGTGAACGTCATGGCCCTGGCCGAGCACGACGCCCACCCCGACGTCGACGACCTGCTGATGGTCAAGATCGGCTCCGGGGTCGGCGCCGGGCTCGTCTGCGGCGGGGTGCTGCAGCGCGGCGCCTGGGGCGCGGCCGGCGAGATCGGGCACACCCCGGTCCACGACGGGCCGGGCATCGGCTGCGGCTGCGGAAACATCGACTGCCTGGAGGTGCTGGCCTCGGGCCGCGCCCTGGTGCGCGACCTCGCCGAGTGCGGGCAACCGGTCACCGCGATCGCCGACGTCGTCGCCCTGGTCAAACAGGGCGACCCGGACGCGGTGCGGCTGGTGCGCATCGCCGGGCGCCGGCTCGGCGAGGTCCTCGCCGCCGCGGTGAACCTGGTCAACCCCGCGCTGGTCGCGATCGGCGGGGACCTGGTCGGGGCGTTCGACCCACTCGTCGCGGGCGTGCGGGAGGCGATCTACCGGCGCTCGATGGCCGCGGCCACCCAGAACCTGCGCATCGAGCCGGGACTGCTCAGCGGGCGGTCGGGCGTGATGGGCTGCGCGATCCTGGTGCTCGACGAGGTGCTCTCCCCCGGCTCCGTCGACACCGCCCTGTCGGCCTGAGCCGCTCAGCGGTGCGGCGCGCGGAGCAGGTCGAACCGCATCGTGCGCGACAGCGTGAACCCCATCGCCTCGTAGAGCCGGATCGCGCCGCGGTTGTCCGCGGCCGCGTGCAGCACCGGGCGCTCGCCGCGGGCGACGATCCCGGCGGCGACGGCGTCGACCAGGCGACGGGCCAGCCCCCGGCCCCGGAACTCCGGGGCGGTGCAGACAGCGCTGATCTCGGTCGCCCCGGCGGCGCCGTCGCCGCCGATGCGCATGCGCTCCCCCGCCATCGCGACCAGCCGGCCGTCGTGGCGGACGCCGAGGTAGCGGCCCAGCTCGGCGGTGCGCGCCAGCCAGGGCCCGGGCCGGGTACGGCCGGTCAGCTCCGCCATCTCCGCCCGGTCCGACGGTCCCAGCTCGACGAGGTCGTCCGCGGCCGCACCCGGCACCGCGCCGCCGTCCATCTGCACCCCGGGGAACGCGCGCAGCAGCTCCCAGCCCGCCGGGATCCGCGGCGGCCCGGCGGCGGCGCGCACCACCACGACCTCGCTGCCCGGCGCGCAGAGCGCCGCGAGGTCGGCCCAGTCCCCGGCGCTGCCGTGCCCGTCGGCGTCGAGCGGGAGCGCCGCGAAGGGCGACACCTCCGGGTCGAAGCGCGCCGCGGCACCGCGGGTCGCGCCGAAGCCGGCCAGCCGCCCGCGCAGGGCGGAGGCCACCGGGTCGGTCAGGGCGGTGTCGAGGCGGTCGGGGGCGTCGGGCACGGCCGTCATCGTGCCCCGGCGCCCCGGCCACCCGGCGCAGGGGTCGGCTACCGTGCCCGCGCCCCCGGCCGCCACCTGCCGCGGGATCCGTCCCGACCATGCCACCGACCACGCACCAGTACGTCCGGAGCTGCCATGTCCACCGTCGCCGACGCCTTCGCCACCCGTCACGGGGCGGCCCCGACCGGGGTCTGGTTCGCCCCCGGGCGGGTCAACCTGATCGGCGAGCACACCGACTACAACGACGGCTTCGTGCTGCCCTTCGCGCTGCCGCACCGGGCCGTCGTCGCCGCGGCGCCCGCGGCCGGGGGCCGCAGCCGGGTCCGGTCGGTGCAGGAGCCGGGCGCCCCGGTGGAGTTCTCCGCGGCCTCCGTGGTGCCCGGCGAGGTGCCCGGCTGGGCGGCCTACGTGGCCGGGACCTGCTGGGCGTTCCGCGAGGCCGGCTACCCGGTGGGCGAGGTGGAGCTGGAGCTGGACTCCGACGTGCCGGTCGGGGCCGGGCTGTCGTCGTCGGCGGCGGTGGAGTGCGCGGTCGGCGTCGCGCTCGCCGGGCTCGCCGGGGCCGACGTCGACCCGACCACGCTGGCCCGGATCGCGCGGCGCGCGGAGAACGAGTTCGTCGGCGCCCCCACGGGCGGCATGGACCAGATGGCCTCGATGCACGGGCGCGCCGGCCGGCTGGTGTTCCTCGACACCCGCGGCGACACCGTCGAGCTGGTCCCCTTCGACCTGCCGGCGCACGACCTGGAGCTGCTGGTCGTCGACACCCGGGCGCCGCACGCGCACGCCTCGGGCGAGTACGGCGCCCGGCGCGCCGACTGCGAGGCCGCGGCCGCCGCCCTCGGCGTCCCGGCCCTGCGGGACGCGGGCCCGGACGACCTGCCCCGGATCGCCGACGAGCGGATCCGGCGCCGGGCCCGGCACATCGTGACCGAGAACGCCCGGGTCGTCGAGACCGTGCGGCTGCTGTCGGGCGGCGCGGACCCGCGGGCGATCGGGCCGCTGCTCGACGCCTCGCACACCTCGATGCGCGACGACTTCGAGATCACCGTCCCGCACGTCGACGTGGCCGTCGAGGCGGCCCGCGACGGCGGCGCGACCGGGGCGCGGATGACCGGCGGCGGCTTCGGCGGCTGCGTGATCGCGCTGGTCGAGGCCGACGGGACGGCCGCGGTCACCGCCTCGGTGCGGGAGGCCTTCGCGCAGCGCGGCTGGGCCGAGCCGGTCGTGTTCCCGGGCACGCCGTCGGACGGGGCGGGCCGGCTGGCCTGACCGAGGCCCTTCCGCCTTTCGCGAGCGGAACGGAATCGGTACAGTACGGAAGTGCCCGTCACGCGGGCCCTGGCACCGCTCGACCCGCACCCGTTCGCTTACCGAGGAGACGGCTCGTGCCGCACCCCCTTCCCGTCATGGACCCCGCCGACGTCGTCGTGTTCGGCGGCACCGGCGATCTCGCGATGCGCAAGCTGCTGCCCGCGCTCTACCTCCGCGACCGCGACGGCCAGCTCGCCGACGACACCCGCATCGTCGCCGTGTCCCGATCCGGGCTCGACGACCCCGGCTACCGCGACAAGGTCGACTCCGAGCTGCGGCGCACCGCGCCGCGCTGGGCCGGCCCCGACGCCTGCGCCGACGACGCGCAGCACCACCGCTTCCTGGACCGGCTGCACCACGTGACCCTCGACGTCGCCGACGACGACTGGTCGCTGCTGTCGGAGCTGATCGGGGCACCCTCCCCGAGGCGCACCCGGGTGCTCTACCTCGCCTCCGCCCCGCAGCTGTTCGGGCGGATCTGCGTCGGCAGCGCGGCCGCCGGCATCGTCGACGACCGCACCCGCGTCGTGCTGGAGAAGCCGCTGGGCACCGACCTGGCCTCGGCGCAGGCGATCAACGACGAGGTCGGCTCGGTCTTCGCCGAGGAGCAGATCTACCGGATCGACCACTACCTCGGGAAGGAGACGGTGCAGAACCTGCTGGTCCTGCGCTTCGGCAACTCCCTGTTCGAGCCGCTGTGGAACGCCTCGCAGATCGACCACGTGCAGATCACCGTCGCCGAGTCGATCGGCGTCGGGAACCGCGCCGACTACTACGACGGCTCCGGCGCGCTGCGCGACATGGTGCAGAACCACCTGCTGCAGCTGCTGTGCCTGGTCGCGATGGAGCCGCCGGCCAAGATCGACGGCGAGGGCGTGCGCGACGAGAAGCTCAAGGTCCTGCAGTCGCTGCGGCCGCTCGACGGCCCGGACGTCGTACGCGACACCGTGCGCGGGCAGTACGCCGAGGGCCTCGTCGACGGCACCGCCGTGCCCGGCTACGCCACCGAGCTGGCCGAGTCCCGCGCCGGGACCCCGCGGGAGCGGGAGCGGTCCTCCACCGAGACCTTCGTGGCGCTGCGCGCCGAGGTCGCCAACTGGCGCTGGGCCGGGGTGCCGTTCTACCTGCGCACCGGCAAGCGACTGGCGACGCACGCGTCGGAGATCGTGGTGCAGTTCAAGCCGGTCCCGCACTCGATCTTCCCGGCGTTCGGCGAGGAGATCCCGGCCAACCGGCTCGTCCTGCGGCTGCAGCCCGACGAGGGCGTCCGCCTGCACATGACGGCCAAGCAGCCCGGCCCCGGCGGCATCCGCCCGATCCCGGCGCCGCTGGACCTGAGCTTCGCCCGCACCTTCGGCGACCGGCTGCCCGACGCCTACGAGCGGCTGCTCATGGACGTGCTGCGCGGCAACCCGACGCTGTTCATGCGCCGCGACGAGATCGAGGCCGCGTGGCGCTGGGCCGAGCCGATCCTGCGGACCTGGGAGGCCACCGACCAGCGGCCCCGCCCCTACTCCGCGGGCAGTCACGGCCCGGCCTCGGCCACCGCGCTGATCGAGCGCGACGGCCGGGCCTGGCACGAGGACTACTGAGCCGGGTTCAGCCCCCGATCCGCCCCAGGGCGAACGTGGTGGCGGCGGTCCGGTCGCTCGCGTAGCGGTAGTGGCCGCCGCCGCTCGCCCCGCGCTGGCAGAAGTTGTCGGTGGCGTTGCAGTAGGAGCGGATCGACGAGGCGTAGGCCGACAGCGCGCCGCGGGAGCGCGGGAACACGCCGTTGCGGGCCGCGGAGTAGCTGCCGGTGTTGTAGCTCTCACGGCCGTTGAACGTCGGGTCGCCGAACAGCACCACCGCCGGGATGCGGTCGGCTCCGGGGACGCCACCGCCGGCCAGGGTGTCCCCGACGACCTGGGCGCCCTGCGGGTACCCGATCAGCACGAACCGGGTGGACGGGCACTGCGACGACGTCGACGACAGGCGGCTGCGCAGCGCGGACACCCCCTGGCGCACGCTGCTCGCGTAGTTGCTCAGCGTCGCCGGGTAGACCAGGTCATGGGTCCGGACGGTCTGCGTCGACCGTGACCGGATCGACGACGCCAGCGGACCGGCGATGCTGCCGCCGCCCTGGGCCTCGGTGCTGCCGCGTACGGCGATCGTCTCGATCTGTGGGCACCCGCTCGGCGGGGCGGGTGCGGCGCCCGCCGTGGGGGCGGCGACGACGCCCGCCAGCGCGATGCCGGCCACGGCCGCGATCACGGTGACGACACTCCCGATGTGCACGGCTTTCCCCTTCCTACACGGATCCGATCCACCGATCGGGCGTATCAAGTGGGCCATGCGCAGACGCATCGGATGATCTTTGCGCGCCGAGATCCCGGCTTCGCGCGGCGAGCGGAGGGCGAACGGTCGGGCCTCAGCTCCGGCAGCGGTCCGAGCTGTAGAGGTGCGAGTCCGGGAAGTGCCGGGCCGCCAGCGCCTCCCCGACGATGATCACGGCGGTGCGCTGGATCCCGGCCTCGTCGACGGCCTTGGGCATCTGCTCCAGGGTCCCGCGCAGCACGATCTCGTGTGCACGCGACGCGTGTGCCACCACCGCGGCCGGGCAGTCGCCGCCGTAGGAGGGGGCCAGGGCGTCGACGACCTCGGCGATCCGGTGCACGGCCAGGTGCAGCACCACGGTGCCGCCGGCGGCGCCCAGCTTGTCGAGTCCCTCGTTCTCCGGCATCGGGGTCGCGCGCGCGGCGATCCGGGTGAGGGTGACGGTCTGGGCGACCGTGGGGACGGTGAGCTCGCGGCCCAGCGCCGCGGCCGCCGCCGCGTAGGCGGGGACTCCGGGGCACACGTCGTAGGGCACGCCCTCGGTCTCCAGGCGGCGCATCTGCTCGGCCATCGCCGAGAACACCGACGGGTCCCCCGAGGCGAGGCGGGCGACGTCGAGCCCGTGCCGGTGCGCGCGCACCATCTCGTCGAGAATCTCGTCGAGGGTCATCAGCGCGGTGTCGACGGTGCGAGCGCCGGGCGGGCAGATCTCCAGCATCTCCGGCGGCACCAGGCTGCCCGCGTAGAGGCAGACCGGCGCGGCCGCGATGAGGTCGCGGGCCCGCAGCGTCAGCAGGTCGACCGCACCGGGTCCGGCCCCGATGAAGTGCACCGTCACAGCTCGGTCCTCACAGAACGTTCCTCCAGCTCCACAGGGTCACGGGCATGGCGGGGCGCCATCCGTGGAAGCCGCCGACGGGGACGGCGCGGGCGACCTGCACCCGTACGAGGTCCCCGCCGTGTGCGGCGTGGGCGGCGGCCAGGGCCGCCTCGGTCTGGACGGTGACCGCGTTGGCGACCAGGCGACCGCCCGGGCCCAGCGCGGCCAGGCAGGCGTCGAGGACGCCCTCGCGGGTCAGCCCGCCGCCGACGAACACGACGTCGGGCCGTTCCAGCCCGGCCAGTACGTCCGGCGCGGGACCGGTCACCACCCGCAGGCCGGGGACACCGAGCGCCGCGGCGTTGGCGGCGACCCGGTCGGCGCGCTCGGGGCGGGTCTCGACGGCGATCGCGCGGCACCGCGGGTGCGCCCGCATCCACTCGATGCCGATCGACCCGGACCCGGCGCCGATGTCCCACAGCAGCTCCCCCGCGCGGGGCGCGAGGTGGGCGAGGGTGACGGCGCGGACCTCGCGCTTGGTGAGCTGACCGTCGTGGTCGTAGGTGTCGTCGGGCAGGCCGGGCGTCTCCCCCGGCGGGACGAGCCCGGTGTCGGGGACGCACTCGAGCGCGACGACGTTCAGCGCGTCCGCCTCGCCCCGCCAGGCCGCGGCGGTGGCGGACACCCGGCGCTCGTCGGGCGCGCCGAGCCGCTCCAGCACCGTCATCCGCGAGTCGCCCCATCCGGCGCCGGCGAGCAGCCCGGCGATCTCGGCGGGTGACCCGGCTCCGGCCGAGAGCACGACCAGCCGGGCGCCCGGGGCCAGCGCCCGGCGCAGCGCGTCGAGCGGGCGGCCGACGACGCTCAGCACCGCCACGTGCTCCGAACCCCAGCCCAGCCGGGCGCAGGCCAGCGCCACCGAGGACGGGTGGGTCAGCACCCGCAGCCGGTCCGGCCCGGCGACGCGGGCGAGCGTGGCGCCGATCCCGAAGAACATCGGGTCGCCGGAGGCGAGCACCGCGACGCGCCGGTCGGCGAGGGAGTCGAGGATCCCCGGCAACGCCGGGACCAGCGGCGACGGCCACGCCCACCGCTCCCCCGCCACGTCGGCGGGCAGCAGGTCGAGCTGGCGGGACCCGCCGAGCAGCACCTCGGCGTCGCGCAGCGCGTCGCGGTGGGTCTCCGGCAGCCCGGCCCAGCCGTCGGCGCCGATCCCGACGACGGTGAGCGGGTCACCCACCGGTCTTGTCCGTGACCCCGGCGGCGTCGAAGGTGGCGACGTCGGCCATCGCCCGCGCCGCGCCCTGCAGCACCGGCAGCGCGAGCAGCGCGCCGGTGCCCTCGCCGAGGCGCATGTCGAGCTCCAGCAGCGGCGCGAGGCCGAGGTGGTCCAGAGCGAGCGCGCCGCCCGGCTCGGCGGAGCGGTGCCCGCCCAGGCAGTAGCCGACGACGTCCGGCGCGAACGCGGCGGCGACCAGGGCGGCGGAGCCGGCGATGACGCCGTCGAGCACCACCGGGACGCGCAGCGCGGCGGCGCCCAGGACGAACCCGGCCAGCCCCGCGTGCTCCAGCCCGCCGACGGCGGTGAGCACCCCGAGCGGGTCGGCCGGGTCGGGCCGGTGCAGCTCCAGGGCGCGGCGCACGACGTCGGCCTTGCGGGCCAGGGTCTCGTCGTCGACGCCGGTGCCGCGCCCGGTCGCGACGGCCGGGTCGGCGCCGGTGAACGCGCACACCAGCGCGGCCGCGGCGGTGGTGTTGGCGATGCCCATGTCCCCGGTGAGCAGGCAGCGGTTCCCGGCGGCGACCAGGTCGCGGGCGACCTCGATGCCGTGCTCGAGCGCGGCGCGGGCCTGCTCGCGGGTCATGGCCGGGCCGGTGGTCATGTCGGCGGTGCCGCGGGCGACCTTGCGGGGCAGCAGGCCGGGCACCGGATCGAGCCCGGCGGCCACCCCGACGTCGACGACGAGGACCTCCGCCCCGAGCTGGCGGGCGAACGCGTTCACCACCGCACCGCCCGCGGTGAAGTTCGCGACCATCTGTGCGGTGACCTCCTGCGGCCACGGGGTGACGCCCTGGGCGTGCACGCCGTGGTCGCCGGCGAAGATCGCGACCGCGGCCGGGGACGGCACCGGCGGCACTTCGGCCCCGGCGATCCCGGCGAGCGCGACGGCCACGTCCTCCACCCGGCCGAGCGCGCCACGCGGCTTGGTCATCCGGTCGAGCCGGTCGCGGGCCGCGGCCAGGGCGACCCCGTCGACCGGCGCGACGGCGTCCACGGTGGACTCCAGCAGGGCGGTGGGCGCGGCGCCGGGCAGCCCGCGGGCGCCCCAGGTGTCCTGGTGCACCGCCCAGTCCAGCGGGCGCCGCCGGGCCCAGCCGTGCTGTTCCAGCTCGGGCCGGTCGGGGAAGGCGTCGACATGGCCGACGCACAGGTAGGCGACGACCTCGACGTGCGCGGGCAGCCCGAGCAGCGCGCCGAGCTCGGTGAGGCCGTCGTCGCCGAAGAACGACACCCAGCCGACCCCGAGGCCCTCGGCGCGGCCGGCCAGCCACAGGTTCTGCACCGCGAGGGCGGCGGAGTACGGACCCATCTCGGGGCGTTCGTGGCGGCCGAGGGTGTGCCGGCCGCCGCGGGTGGCGTCGGCGGTCACGACGACGTTCAGCGGGGTCTCGCGGATCGCCTCCACCCGGATCGCGCGCAGCGCCTCGGCGCGGGCGGCGGGCAGCGACGCGGCGTAGCGGTCGCGCTGGGCGGAGACGAGGGCGTGCACGCGCTCGCGGACGCCCGCGTCGCGGACCAGGACGAAGTCCCAGGGCTGGGAGAACCCGACGCTCGGGGCGGCGTGCGCGGCCTGCAGGACGCGGGTGAGGACCTCGTCGTCGACCGGGTCGGGCCGGAAGCCGGTGCGGACGTCGCGGCGGGAGTGCAGGACGTCGTAGAAGTCCGTCACGTCGGCATTCCTCCTGCGGTACACGGCTCGGCGACGGATGAGACGACCACACGTCCGTAGAGGTGGTCAACTGTCCCTTCGGGTCGGTCGGGCACCTCACATGCCGGATGGGGCATGCTCGACGACCGTGCTCTGCCCCTGCGGTACCGGCCGCCCCGAGGACACCTGCTGCGCCCCCGTGCTCGCCGGGCGCCCCGCCGCCACGGCGGAGGCGCTGATGCGCAGCCGCTACACCGCCTTCGTGCGGGGCGACCGTGCGTACCTGCTGGCGTCGTGGCACCCGTCGACGCGGCCGCGACGGCTGCGGCTGGAGCCGGGGTCGGTGTGGACGGGGCTGGAGATCGTGGCGCGCTCGGGCGGGACGATGTTCTCCACCGACGGGACCGTCGAGTTCCGGGCCCATCGGACGGACGGGGTGCTGGCCGAGCGCAGCCGGTTCGTCCGGGAGGACGGTCGGTGGTTCTACGTCGACGGGGACGTGGAGTAGGTAACACCCCGTCCCCCGGCGACGACTCCGCGTGGACTCACGGGTGGGGGACGGTTGGCACGGCACAAGGAGCGCGGCCCGGACGGGCGGTTCGTGAAGGCGAGCACGGGCGTCGGCGCGTTGCTGCTGGCCCTATGGCTCGCCGTGTCCGGCGGCGGCCTGGGCGGCGGCGCCGCCGGCGGGGTCGCCGGGTCGGGTTCGTCGGCCGCGGCAGGCTCCTCGGGGTCCGGCGCATCGGCCTCGCGGAGCGTCCGGGCGAAGAACCGCAGCCAGGACGGGACGGCACGACGGCTGTCCCGCGCGGGGCGGGAGGTGCATCGCCTCGACGGCGACGTCCGGACCGACTGCGGGTCCGTGTCCTACGGTCGCGTGCGCGACTTCTTCGTCGGGACCCCGTGTGTCGGGGTCGGCCGGGCGTCGTTCGAGGTGCGGGAGGGTGGCGCGCGGGTGGTGGTGGCCGTCGCCGCGGTCGAGATGCCCGGAACGGCCGACGCGATGGGATTGAAGCGCCTCGTCGACACGTACGGCACCGGCAACGTCCGGGAGCTGCGGACACCGCGTGGGGTGCGCTGGACGGGGCGCCACTACACCTCGGGGCGCGATGACGTGACGGTCGTGAACGCCCAGGCCGAGCCGATCGGTGCCTCCGCCGTGGCAGCGCGGCTGGCCGACGCGGTGGCCCGCGACGCCGCCCGGAGCTGAGGTCCGGGATACCGGGGACGGCGAACGGCCCTCCACCTGCGGCGACCGAACTTGTATCGAACATGTGTTCGATTATACTCGGTGGCGTGGCTGTGACCCACGAGCCTCCCGTCCACGCCCCCGGCGTGGACGGGCGCGGGTTCGCGTCCGGTGAGCTCGCGCTGCTGCGGCTCCTAATCGACCAGGTCGTCGACGACGACGTCTCCGTGCTCTCCGAGGCCGACCTGATCGACCAAATCCGGCAGATCGAGTCCCTGCAGTCGTCCCTCGCCGCGCTCCAGGCGACGCGCATCCGGGCGTTCGCCCAGGCACACGTCGAGAACAGGCTCACCGACGAACGCGCCGACGCCGACGGGCTCCATCGCAGTGTGGTCGCCCAGGTCCAGCTCGCCTGCCGCGTCTCCACGGCCGAGGCCCGCACCCGGGTGGCGAACGCCCGGGACCTGTACGCCGGGTTCGGGCGTGTCCGGGACCTGCACATAGCCGGGCAGCTCAGCGCCGCGAAGGTCTCCGCGATCGCCGTCGAGTGCCGTGATCTCGACACCCGTCGCCGCAGACAGGTCGACGCCCGTCTCGCCCTGCACGACCTGCCCCGCCTGGGCATCGGACGGCTCCGCGCGATGACCCGCCGGCTGGTCGCCGAGATCGCCCCCGACCTGTTCCGCGCCCGCGTCCACACCGCCCGAGCCGAACGCCGGGTCACGCTGCGGCCGGCGCCGGACGCGATGAGCTACCTGACCGCCTACGTGCCGGCCGAACAGGGCGCCGCCTGCCTCGCCGCCCTCCAGAAAGCCTTCGTCGAGGTCCAGGTCGACCCCGCGCCGCTGACCCGCACCCGCGGACAGGTCCTCGCCGACACCCTCGTCGAACGCGTCACCGGACAGACCACCGCCACCGCGGTGAACCTCGAGGTCCAGGTCACCGTCCCGGTCCAGGCCCTGCTCGACCCCACCTCCCCGCTCCCCGCGGAGATCCCCGGCCTCGGGCCCGTCCCGGCCGATCTGCTCGCCACCTCCGACGGGACGAAGGCGCTGCGCCGGCTGCTCACCGACCACGGTCTGGTCATCGGCGGCGACTCCCGCCGACGCACCTCCACCGGCCTGCTCGCCACCCTGGTGAGGGCCCGGGCGCAGAACCGGTGCACCGAGCCCTACTACGACGCACCGATCCGCCACCTCGACCACATCCACCGCACCGCCGACGGTGGCCGCACCGAGCTGGACAACGGACGGGGGGTGTGTGAGTTCCACAACCACGTCCGCGAACAACCCGGCTGGCACGTCGCCCGTGGACCCGCCGGGGTCACGACCACCACCCCCACCGGACACACCTACCTCGCACCCGACCCACCGTGAGCCGCGTCGCGACTGTCGCCGGTGCGGCGACGCGGCTAGCGTGCCGGGACGTGGATCATTCCCCGCTCGGCGACGACCCCACCGGCGGACCGCTGGACGGCGTGCTGGTCGCCGACTTCTCCCGCGTCCTCGCCGGGCCCTACGCCACGATGATGCTGGCCGACCTCGGCGCGACGGTGATCAAGGTCGAGGGTCCCGGCGGCGACGACACCCGCACCTGGAAGCCGCCGGTGGTCAGCGACCCCGAGCAGGGCGACATCTCCACCTACTACCTGTCGATCAACCGGAACAAGCGGTCCGTGGTGCTCGACCTGACCGACCCGGGCGACCTCGCGGCGGCACGCGAGCTGGCGCGGCGGGCCGACGTCGTCGTCGAGAACTTCCGGCCGGGCGGCGCGGCGCGATTCGGGCTGGACCACGACAGCGTCTCGGCCGGCAACCCCGGGGTCGTGTACTGCTCGATCACCGGGTTCGGCGCCCGCGGCGGCGCCCACCTGGCCGGCTACGACCTGCTCGTCCAGGCGGTGTCCGGGCTGATGAGCCTGACCGGCGACGTCGACGGGCCGCCGTTCCGCGCGGGGGTCGCGGTGTTCGACGTCCTCACCGGCCTCCACGCCGCACTCGCGGTCGGCGCGGCGCTGCGGCACCGCGAGCGGACCGGGCAGGGCCAGCTGCTGGAGACGAACCTGCTGTCGGTCGCGATGTCCACCCTGGTCAACCAGACCGAGGCCTACGTCGCCGCCGGCGCGGTCGGCCGCCGGATGGGCAACGCCCATCCCAGCGTCTTCCCGTACCAGCCGATGCCCACCGCGGACGGCGACCTCATCGTCATCGCCGGCAACGACGGCCAGTTCCGCAAGCTCGCGACCGTCCTCGGCGACCCGGCCATGGCCGAGGACCCGCGCTTCGCGACCATGTCCGACCGGATCGGCCACCGGGAGGAGATCGAGCAGCGGCTGCGCGCCCGCCTCGCCACCCGCACCGCCCAGGAGTGGTACGACGCGATCACCGCCGCCGGCGTGCCCTGCGGCCCGATCAACACCGTCGACGGCGGTGTCGCCCTCGCCGAGGAGCTCGGCCTCGACCCGGTCGTCCGGGCCGACGACGCCGCCGCCGTCCCGACCGTCCGCAACCCGGTCACCTGGTCGGTGACCCCACCGTCCTACCGCCGCTCTCCCCCGCCGCTGGGTGCCGACTCCGCCGAGGTCCGGGCCTGGCTCGACCAGAACGGATAGCGCCACTCGCCGCCATCGGATAGTCTCGGTATCCACGCAGCACCGTGACGAGGGAGTGGACCGATGGCGCCGTACACCCGCACGACCAACGAGCCGACCGACGGGCCGGTCGTCGTGTTGCTCATCGGCATGCGCTTCAACCGGCCCTGGAAGGTCCGGGCCTGGCTGCCGGTGGTGAGCGCGATGTCCGGGATGCTGCGTGAGCTGGAGCGCGACCCCGCCCACGGGCTGCTCGGGACCCGCCCGGGGATCGGCCCCGGCGGCCCGTTCCTCGTGCAGTACTGGCGCGATCGCGAGTCCCTCTACGCCTACGCGAGCGACACCGCGGCGACGCACCGGCCGGCCTGGGCCGCGTTCAACCGCCGCGCCCGCCGCTACCCCGGCGCCGTCGGGATCTGGCACGAGACCTTCGTGGCCGGGGAATTCGAGACGATCTACGGCGACATGCCGCCGTCGGGGCTGGCGAAGGCACTGGGCGTGCGCGAGATCGACGCCGCCACCGACGGCGGCCGCCGCCGGCTCGACGCCTCACGACACGCCGCCTGACGTCTCGTGTTGCGGGCCGTAACGGGCCACCGGAGGATCGGCCGATGAGTTCGGGGGCGCAGACGGCGAAGCGGCCGTCGCAGTGGGCGATCTGGTTCTTCGGGGCACTCGGCGGGATCCTGTGGGGGTACGACACGGGCGTCATCTCCGGGGCGATCCTGTTCATCCCCGACGACATCCCGCTGTCGTCGCTGGAACAGGGCACCGTGGTGTCCGGCCTGCTGGTCGGCGCGATGCTCGGGGCGGGCGTCTCCGGCAAGCTCGCCGACACCCTCGGCCGGCGGCTGCTGATCCTGCTCGGCGGGATCGTGTTCGTCATCGGCACGCTCGGCGCCGCCCTCGGGGTGAACGTCGCGATGCTCGTCGGGTTCCGGTTCGTGATGGGCGTCGGCGTCGGCATCGTGTCGGTGGTCGTGCCGATGTACCTGTCCGAGCTGGCCCCGGCCCGCATCCGCGGACGGCTGACGTCGCTGATGCAGCTGCTGGTGACCGTCGGGATCTTCCTGGCCTACGTCACCGACTTCGCCTTCGCCGAGTCCCGGGACTGGCGCTGGATGATCGGTCTCGGCGTGATCCCCGCGGTCGTCCTCGCCATCGGCATCTACACCCAGCCGGAGAGCCCCCGCTGGCTGGTCGCGCAGAAGCCCGACGGCGGCGAGGAGGACGCGCGGGTCGTACTGGAGCGGCTGCGCGGCACCCCGGAGGCGGCCGAGGCCGAGCTGTCGGAGATCCGAGAGAGCGTGCGGGTCGAGCGGGAGAACACCGAGAAGGTCGCGATCGGGACGCTGTTCTCCCCGCGGCTGCGGCGGCTGACCCTCATCGGGATGCTGCTGGTGTTCTTCCAGAACTTCGTCGGCATCAACACGATCATCTACTACGCGCCGACCCTGCTCACCGACGTCGGCTTCGGGGCGACCGGCGCGATCGGCGCCAACGTGGGCATCGGCGCGGTGAACATGCTGATGACGCTGCCCGGGATGTGGCTGATCGACCGCGCCGGGCGACGCCCGCTGCTGCGCTGGGGCGCGGTCGGCATGTGCGTGGCGATGATCGTTCTGGCTGTCACCAACCTGGTCGGGTTGGAGCAGGGACCGCTGCTGCTCGGGCTGACGCTGGCCGGGATCGTCGTCTACATCGCCTCGTTCTCGATCTCCTGGGGCCCGGTGCAGTGGGTGCTGCTGCCGGAGCTGTTCCCGCTGCGGGTCCGCGCCGGCGCGGTCGCGTTCTGTGTGACGTTCAACTGGCTGTTCAACATGACCGTCGCGCTGCTGTTCCCGTCGCTGCTCGAGGCGTTCGGCGCGGGCTGGAACTTCCTGTTCTTCGCGGTGACGACGGCGGCCGCCTACATCTACGCGACCCGGCTGCTGCCCGAGACGAAGGGCCGCAGCCTGGAGGAGATCGAGCGGGACCTGGCCCAGCCGGTCACGGCGAAGCCGGCGTGACCGGCGGGGTGTGCGCGGTGACCTCCGGGGCCTCGTGGCGGTACGGCTCCACCGCGACCGCGCACAGCTGACCGCTGCACCCCTGCGCGAAGCCCGACGTACCCCGGTCGCGGGTCACGGCGTTCGGGTTGCCGTGCACGCAGAGGCCGTCGTCGCCGAGTTCGGGACGGTCCGGGTCGGGACGCGGGTCCCACCACGCCCCGGTCGGCAGCTGGAGCACGCCGGGCCGGATGTCGTCGGTGACCCGCGCCGCGGCCAGGCAGGCACCCCGGTCGTTGTGGAGGCGGACGACGTCGCCGTCGCCGATGCCGAGCCGGGCGGCGTCGTCGGGGTGGATGCGCACGACCTCGCGCCCGGAGCGTTTCGACCCGGCCGAGTGGGCGCCGAAGTCGAGCTGGGAGTGCAGCCGGGTCGCCGGCTGGTTGGAGACCAGCCAGAACGGGTGCCGGTCGTCGGGGACCTCGGTCGGCTCGATCCACGCCGGGTGACCGGGGTGGTCGGGCAGCCCGAGCGCGGCGATCGGGCCGGACCCGACCTGGACGCGGCCGGACGCCGTCGGCAGCGGGTGCGCGACGGGGTCGGCGCGGAAACGGGCCAGCACCCCGCCGTCGTCGGGGCGCTGGGGCAGCTCCAGCTCGCCGCGCTCCCAGAACTCCTCGAACGACGGCGCGTCGAGCCCGCGGTCGGCCAGGCCCTTGCGGGTGCGGTCGTACATGTGGACCAGCCACTCGTGCGACGTCCGGCCCTCGGTGAAGGCCTCGCCGTGCCCGAGCCGCACGGCCAGGTCGGCGAGCACGTCGTAGTCGTCGCGGGCCTCGCCGTGCCGGGGCACCAGCTGCTTCATCGCGACGACGAGCGGGTCGGAGCTGGTGGCGCCGATGTCGTCGCGTTCGAGGGTCGTCGTGGACGGCAGCACGACGTCGGCGTGCCGCGCGGTGGCCGTCCACATCGGGTCGTGGACGACGAACGTGTCCAGCTCGGCGACCGCGCGCCGCATCCGGCGCAGGTCCTGGTGGTGGTGGAACGGGTTGCCGCCGGCCCACCACGCCATCCGCACGTGCGGGTAGGTGTGCCCGGCGCCCTGGTAGGAGTAGGTCTCCCCCGGGTGCAGCAGCATGTCCGCGACCCGCGCGACCGGGATGAACGAGGTCACCGGGTTCGGCGCCCGGGAGAACGTGGGTACCGGCACCGCGTTGCGCGGGCGCCCGTAGTGCCCGAGCGACCCGAGGCCGTAGTTGAAGCCGCCGCCGGGGAGCCCGATCTGACCGAGCACCGCAGCGAGCGCCGTCCCGCCCCAGACCGGCTGCTCGCCGTGCTCGGCGCGCTGCAGCGACTGCGCGACGGTCACCAGGGTGCGGCCGTGTGCGATCCGCCAGGCCAGCTCGCGGATCGTCGCCGCCGGGATGCCGGTGACGCCCTCGGCCCACGAGGCGTCCTTCGCCGGGGCGGCGAACAGGTACTCGCGCAGCCGGTCCCAGCCGTCGCAGTGCGAGGCGAGGAAGTCGGTGTCGGCCCGCCCCGCCTCCACGACGGTGTGCATGAGCGCCAGCATCAGCGCGACGTCGGTGCCGGGCCGGATCGGCAGCCAGGTGGCGTCCACCTCCTCCGGCAGGTCCGGACGCAGCGGGCTGACCAGCACGAACACCGCGCCCCGGTCGCGGGCGGCGCGCATGGCCCCGCGCTCGACGTGCCGGCTGACCCCGCCCGCGGCGATCGCGGAGTTCTTCAGCGCCATCCCGCCGAACGCGACGACGGTGTCGGTGTGCGCCGCGACCTGGTCCCAGGTCACCGCGTAGCGGGTCACCGCGTCGAAGGTGCCCAGCACGTGCGGCAGCACCACCTCGGCGGCGCCGCCGGAGTAGGTGTTGACCGAGCGGGTGTAGCCCCCGGTCAGCGCGAGGAACCGGTGCAGCTGGCCCTGGGCGTGGTGGAAGCGCCCGGCCGACGCCCAGCCGTAGGAGCCGCCGTAGACGGCCTCGTCGCCGTGGGTGGAGCGGACCCGGTGGGTCTCCTCGGCGAGCCGGTCGAGCACGGCGTCCCAGGACACGGTGCGGTAGCCGTCGCGCCCACGACCGGGGTCACGGCCCGGGCCGCGGTCCCACCAGCCGCGGCGCACCGCGGGCGCGGCGACCCGGGCGGCGTGCCCGACGGCCGCGGGGATGTTGTCCAGCACCGGGGACGGGTCCGGGTCGCCCGGGTGCGGGCGGACCCGCAGCCTGCTGCCGTCCCACCGGGCGTGGAACACGCCCCAGTGCGCGCTGTGGGTCCTCACGTTCTCGGTCACCACCGACCACCGTAACCCGCATGCGGGGGCCCGCATACGGGAAAGCCCGTCCCATGACGACGACCGCTGAACTGCTGACCGACCACGTCGGCCGGATCGACGAGCTCGTGCGCGAGGTGGTGGACGGCCTGTCCGAGGCCGACCTCGCCCGCCGCCCGGAGGGTGCGGACGGGCCCGGCAACCCGATCGGCTGGCTGGTGTGGCACCTGCTGCGGGTGCAGGACGACCATGTCGCCGAGGCGTTCGGGTCCGACCAGGTCTGGACCGGCGAGGGCTGGGCGCAGCGCTTCGGCCTGGACCTCGACGTCGCCGACACCGGGTTCGGGCACACGTCGTCGCAGGTCGACGCCGTGCGCACGACCGCGGACCTGCTGTCCGGCTACGGCGCGGCGGTGCACGAGCGCACCGTCGGGCACCTCGCGGGCCTCGCGGACGACGACCTGTCCCGCGTCCTGCCGCCCACCTGGGGGGAGAACGTGACCCTCGGCGAACGCCTGGTCAGCGTGGTCGGCGACGACCTCCAGCACGCCGGTCAGGCGGCCTACCTCCGCGGGCTGCTCGGGGTGTGACCCCGCCCGCCGCCTAGGCTGGTCCCGATGGCCACCGCACCCGCACGCGTCCCCGACCTGACCGCTCTCGCCCTGCTCCGTGACATCGCCTGCACCGGGAGCATCTCCGCCGCGGCCGAGGGGCTCGGGCTGACGGTGCAGGCCGCGTCCGCGCGGATCCGGGCCGCCGAGCAGCAGGTCGGGGGCCCGGTGCTCGAACGTGCACGCCGGGGGCGGCGGTCCAGCAGGCTCACCACCCGCGGGGTCCTGCTCGTGGAGTGGGCGGGCCCGCTGCTGGCAGCCGCGTCCGATCTGGACGTCGCGGTCGCGGCACTGCGCGACGAGCCGGCCGGGGAGGACACCGTCGTCCTGGCCGCGAACCCGGTGGTCGCGGAGTGTCTGCTGCAGGCCTGGCTGGTCGAGCTGCGCGACGGTCCGGGCGGGCGGGTCGTGCTGCGCGACAGCCCGGATCCGGCGGCGGCGGTCCGGTCCGGTGACGCGGCGGTCGGTGTGGTGTCCGCGCCCGGCCCGCTGGAGGACCTGCACGCGGCGACGGTGGGATCGGACCCGCTGGTGCTCGTCGTCGCCCCCGGGCACCCGTGGGCCGGGGGCGACGGCGTCGACGCCGCACAGCTGGCCGGTACCCCGCTGCTCACCCGTCCGCCCGGTGCCGGGGCCCGGCCCGCGCTGGAGGCCGTGCTCGACGCCGCCGGTGCCGGGGAGCCCGTGCCGCCGCGGCGTGAGTACGCCGCGGACGCCGCCCTGCGTGCGGCGGTCCGCGCCGGTGAGGGCCCCGCGGTGCTGGGGCGGGCGGTCGTCGGCGCCGACGTCGCGGCCGGGTCGCTGGTCGTCGTCGACGTCCACGGTCTCGACCTGACCCGGGAGTTCCGCGCCGTCTGGCGGGAGGGCACCTCGCCCCGCGGCACCGCCCGTGACCTGCTGCGGATCGCCACCGGCGGCCGGATCCGCTGACCCGGCCGGACCCGACCCGGCTCAGCCGGCGGCGGCGGTGAGCAGCGCGTGCCCGGCCAGTGCGGCCGCGACGCCGACGAGCGCGCTCGCCGCCGCGTAGCCCACGGCGAGCGCGGCGCGGCCGCGTTCGAGCAGCGACAGCGTCTCCCAACCGAACGTGCTGTAGGTGGTGAACGCCCCGCAGAACCCGGTGCCGAGCAGCGCGGCGAACCCCGGCCCGGACACCGGGGTCAGCGCCACCACACCGCCGAGCACGAACGACCCGGCCAGGTTGACCACCCAGGTGCCCCACGGGAACGCCGAGGGCGTCCGCGCCTTGATCGCCGCGTCGACGAGGTAGCGCAGCGGCGCTCCGACGGCCGCACCGAGCGCGACGAGCAGCGCCGTCACCGGGCTCCTCCCCCGGCGAGCGCGCGGGTCAGGGTCGCGCCGAGCGCCGTCGCGGCGACGGCGAGCACCGGGGTGCCGACCATCAGCGCCAGCGACCCCGGCGAGCCGAACGCCGGCGCGGCGACGTCGACGGCGTAGGTGGAGAACGTCGTGTACCCGCCGAGCACCCCGACGCCCAGGGCCGGGCGGACGAGCGGGTGGGCCCGGAACCTCTCGGTGACCAGCACCATCAGCACCCCCATCAGCAGGCAGCCGGTGATGTTGATGAGCAGCGTCGTCCACGGGGCGGGCGGGCCGACGAGCCCGAGCAGCCAGCGCGCCTCGGCGCCCACCACCCCGCCGGCGGCCACCGCCGCCGGCACCGCCGGCCGGCCGGGCGCGCTCACGCGGCCGCCTCCGCCCGGGCGACGCGCCGCGCCGTGGGCAGGCCGATCGCGGCCGCGATCAGGCAGGCCACCGCACCCAGGGCGAGTCCGCCGCGACCGCCCCACTGCTCGCTGACCCAGCCGGCGATCGGGCCGCCGATCGGGGTGGACCCGAGGAGGGCCACCGACCACAGCGCCATCACCCGGCCCCGCATGTGCGGGGCCGAGGCCAGCTGCAGGGTCGAATTGCCGCCGGCCATGAATGCGACGCTGGCCATCCCGACCAGCCCCATCGCGGCCAGCGCGACCCACAGCGACGGCGCGACCGCGGCCAGGCCCAGGACCAGGCCGAACAGCAACGCGGTCCGCACCAGCATCGGCACCCCGGTACGCCCGTGCCCGGCGACGACGAGCCCCCCGACGACCGCGCCGACGCCCATCGCGCCGGTGAGCCAGCCGTAGGTGGCCGCGTCGCCGCCGAAGGTCTGCGAGGCCACGACCGGCAGCACCACCGGGAACTCGTAGGCCAGGCAGCCGATCAGCGCCATCATCACCAGGGGCACCCGCAGCTCGGGGTTGTCGCGCACGTGGGCGAGCCCCTCGCGCAGCTGCCCGGGCGCCCGGGGCGCCGGAGCGGTGGGCATGAGCGCGGAGGTGTCCAGGCGCAGCAGCGAGGTCACGACGGCGACGAAGCTGACCGCGTTCACCGCGAAGCAGATACCGGTCCCGCCCGCGACGATGACCAGCCCGGCCACGGCCGGTCCGACGGCGCGCGCGGCGTTGACCAGGACCGAGTTGAGGGTGACGGCGTTGCGCAGGTCCTCGGGCCCGACCAGCTCGTGCACGAAGGTCTGCCGGGCCGGGTTCTCGACGGCCTTGTTCAGCCCGAGCACCGCGGCCAGCACGTAGACGTGCCAGAGCGCGACGGTACCGGTGAGGGTGAGCACGGCGAGTGCGGCGGCCTGCAGGCCCATCATCGTCTGCAGGCCGACCATCAGCCGTCGCCGGTCGAGGCGGTCCACCCACACCCCGGCGTAGGGGCCGAGGAGCAGGGTGGGCACGGTCTGGACGGCGACGACGGTGCCGAGCACCGCCGCGGACCCGGTCAGCTCGTACACCAGCCAGGACTGGGCGACCGACTGCATCCAGGTACCGACCAGGGAGATCGACTGGCCGCCGATCCAGAGCCGGTAGTTGTGGCCGGACAGCGCGGCGAAGGTGCGGGCGAGCGCCCGGCGGGACGCCTGGTCCGGACCGGCGCTCACCGGGCGTCCCGCAGGGCCCCGGCGAGCGCGTCGAGCGCGGGCAGCGCGGCCCGCAGCCGTGCGGCGTGGTCGGGGGTCAGGGCGTCGACGTGTGCGGCGAGCAGCCGGGTGCGTTCCTCGCGGCGTCGGCGGTACTCGGCGGCACCGGCCTCGGTGACCGCGACGCGCACGGCGCGACCGTCGTCGGGGTCGGTGTCGCGGACGAGCAGCCCGGCGACCTCCAGCTTGCCCGCCAGGCGCGACAGCATGGTGGGGTTGACGCCCTCGACGGTGGCGAGCTCCCCCATCCCGATCGGGCCGCGGACGGCGACGGTGCCGAGTACCGACACAGCGCTGCGGGTGAGGTCGGAGCCGCGGGTGGCCCGGTCCAGGCCCCGGGCGATCCGGGCCAGGTCCGTGCGCAGCCGCGCCAGCTCGTCGGGGTCGAGGCCGCTCATGCACACTCCATATGTTTGCCTGTCGGTAAGCATATACCTGTGCAACGATCCGCGCCGCGCGCGGACGGGGCGGCGCCCCGGTCAGGCGGGAGCGACCTCGGACTCGGCGGACCGGAGCCGGGACGCCAGCCGCTGCAGGTCGTCGCGGAGGCGGAACAGCTCGTCCATCGACATGCCGGTGGCCTCGATGACCTGGTCCTGCGCGGCGGCGGCGTGCTCGCGCAGCGCCTTGCCCTTCTCGGTCAGCGACACCTGCACGGTGCGCTCGTCGTCCGGGCGACGGGCGCGGGTGACCAGCCCGTGCCCCTCCAGCCGGGTCAGCATCGGCGACAACGTGCCGCTGTCGAGGAACATCCGCTCGCCGAGTTCCCGCTGGGGCACCGTCTCCTCGGCCCACAGCACGAGCAGAACCGCGTACTGGCTGTAGGTCAGGCCGATGGAGTCGAGGATCGGGCGGTAGCACCCGGTCATCGCACGCGACGCCGAGTGGAGCGCGAAACAGAGCTGCTCGTCGAGCGCCAGCGGCGCAACGGTTCCGGGCTCGGTCATTCCCACAGGGTAAGCGCTCGATGTCGGGAGTTCATCCGAGCCCGCAGGATCGGCTCGGCACCGGGCTCCCGCGGACCGGGCACGACGAGGAACGGGTCCGGGGCGCGACCACCCCCGAAGCGGTCGCGCCCCGGACCCGGGGCCGACGGACCGGAGGGCTCCCCAGCGCCCGGTCCGTGCAGAAGTTCGTGTCGTTCTGTTGTGCACCCCGGATTCCCCGACTCTGCGCGCCTCAATCGCAAACAGCTCCGGTTCACCCGCAGCTCCCAGTGTCGGCGCGCACCGTGACCCGGTCGCCGGTATCCCGCTGCGGCAACGGGGTGACGGCGGGTCGGTACGACGGCGGTACCGCGACCGCCCGTCAGCGTCGGCGGCCGGGTGGCGGGACGGGCTCGGGAGCGGTCATGTCAGGGCCTCCGTGGGAGGGTGACCCCGGGGTGTCCGCACCCGTCCGGTCCCCGGTCCGGCCGGGGCCGCGGACACCCGGAATCGCTGACGTCCGGAGGCGCCGTGCACGCGATCCGCACCACCGCCCGGCTGCTGCTGGGCGCCTTCCTCGTCGCCGCGGGCGACGCCCACCTGCTCGTCCCGGCCGAGTTCCTGGCCCAGGTGCCACCGTTCCTGCCCGCGCCCGGCGCGGTGGTGCTCGTGTCCGGGCTCGTCGAGATCGCGGTCGGGGTCGGGGTGCTCCTCGCACCGGCCCGGCTGCGCCCGCACGCCGGGCTGGTCGCGGCGGCGCTGTTCGTGCTGGTGTTCCCCGGCAACGTGGCGCAGTACCTCACCGGCACCGACGCGTTCGGCCTCGACAGCGACGGCGCCCGCGCGACCCGGTTGCTGTTCCAGCCGCTGCTGGTGGTGTGGGCCCTGTGGGCGTGCGGCTCCGGTGCCCTGCTGCGGCGGGGCCGCCGCCGCATCGCCTAGGACTTCTGCACGGTCCGGGCGAGGATGCCCAGGGTCGCCTTGAGCGACGCCGCGGAGATCACCGGGAACAGGTCGGAGTCGCGGTACTGCGGGTGGATGTCGGACCAGTCGCACCACGAGACGACCCGGGTCCCGCCGCCGTCGGCCTCGGCGACCGGCTCCAGCCGGTAGCCGTAGACGTGACCGACCGGCGGGCGCATGACGCCCACGATGGTCCAGGAGATCTCGCGGTCGGGCACGTAGCTCGCGATGTGCACGGTGACGTCGTAGCGGCCCATCGGGCGGTCGCCGAGCGAGTCGCGGTCCATGTGCACGACGAAGGTGTCCCCGGCCGCCGAGACCGGCCCGCCCTCGGCCGACATCAGCATCCCGGAGCTGTCGACGGCCACGTGCCCGCGCGGGTCGCGGAGCACGGCGAAGATCTCGGACGGGCTCGCGTCGACGATGCGCGAGGTCTCGATCCGCTGGTCGCTCATGGACCCGATCATGCCCCGTCCCGGCCGGTCCGGCCCGGGGACGGGGCACGACGGTGGCGCGATCAGGAGGCGGGGCCGACCGGGAAGCGCAGGACGGCGCCGACGCCGTCGGTGAGCGTGACGTCGTCGTCGGGGTGGACCAGCACGACGGCGGCGCCGGTCGCGGCGGCGGCGCGGACCAGGACGTTCGCGGCCGGACCGGACAGCACCGGGGTGTCGCCGACGAGCTCGTCGGCCTTCTCCCCCACCGCGGCCGGGTCGGAGCCGGCGACCAGCTCGGTGCCGGGCACCGCGGCCGGGTCGACCAGCAGCGTCTCGACGGCGTGCGCGCGGGTGGCGCCGGCGACGTCGCCGAGCCCGGTGACGGCGAGCCCGTCGCCGCGCCCCGACGCGGTCGCGAAGCTCGCGACGGCGTCGCCGCGGCGGGTCTCGCGGATCTCGTCGGCGGCGGCGCGCACGGTGTCGTCGACCTGATCGGGGACCGTGCCGCCGGTGTTCTCGATCTCGGCCATGATCCCGGCCGAGGCCGGGGGCAGCTCGTCGCGCAGGCGGGCCCGGGACTCCGCGTCCCCGGCGACGACGAGCAGGCCCGCGTTGCCGGCCCGGACGGACTTCTCCACCTGCTCGGCGACGGCCTGGGCGTTGCGCTTCCAGGTCTCCTCGACCCGGGCGTCCGCGGTGCCCTCTCCGGGGCCCGCGGTGCTCGCCTTGTGGACCGGGCCGCCCGAGTCGGTCGACACCTCGGAGACCGTGCCGTCCACACCGCGGACCCGGCCACCGGTCCGGTCGACCGCGACGACGACGGTCGCCACGTCCTCCCCCACGGCGCCGAGCACGCCCAGCAGGTCCGGGACCGCACCCCAGGCCGCGGTCCCGCGCTCGGGCGGGAACTCGGTGTGCCGGTCGAGCAGGACCCGCGCGGCGTCGGCGACGAGGACCCGCCCGGCCGTGCCGTCGGGGGCGTCGGCGGCGGTCACGGCCTCGTCGAGCACGGCGAGCGCCGACTCGTCGGCACCGTCGTCGGCCAGGCGCTCCCGCAGCTCGCGCCAGCGCAGGCGGTACTGCTCGGTGGCGTCGGCGGTGTCGTGCGTGGCATCGAGCACGACGGTCGCGAAGGGACCGTCGCTGTCGTTCAGGGTTCGGATCCAGTCGGTACGCATCCCCCCGCACCTTCCCGGCACACACGGCGGCAAACCTGGCGCGGCGGCTCAGGTGGACCAGGCTCCCGCGGCGTCGGCGAGGGCGTCGACGACCTCACCCGGCAGCGGCCCGGCACCCCGGGCGGCGGCCGAGAGCGCCCCGGTCACCCGGCCGTCGTGGCGCAGTGCGACCGCGACCGCCGTCGCGCCGGGCAGCAGGGCGCCGCTCGCGCCGCGTTCGAACCCGTCGGCGCGGATCCGGGCGCAGGTGTCGAGGAGCGCGGCGGCGGCGCCGGGATCACCCTCGTGCGCGGCGAGCGCGACCCGTTTGCGTTCGGCCGGGCCGAGGTGGGCGAGCAGGACCCGGCCGGCCGCGGTGTCGGGCAGCGGCGCGCGGACCCGCGCCGACAGCGCCACGTCGAAACCCTCGTCGGCGCCCGCCCAGTCGAGGTAGACGGCGTCGTCGCCGATCCGGGCGGCGAGCAGCACCGGCAGCCCGGTGTGCCGGGCGAGCTGGTCGAGCGCCTCGTGCGGGATCGCCGGGACGGGTGGTTCCCCCGCTCTCGCCGCGAGCATCCACGGCGCGGGGCCCAGGGTGTACCGACGGTCGCGCTCGTCGAGGTAGCCGGTGGCGACCAGGCCGTCGACGAGTTTCTGCACCGAGGACACCGGGGCGCCGACGCGGCGGGCCAGCGCCGACAGGGAGCTGCCGTCGGGCCGGCGGGCGGCAGCCTCCAGCAGACCGGCCACCCGGTCCACGGTCCGGTGGTGGTTACGCATATGGGTAAGGCTAGCCCGCAGGAGCGAGAGAAGTTAGCCATGCTCATGGAGAACGTGATGGGGACCGACCGAGGGGAGCACGACATGGGTGGCGCACTGGACGGGCTGCGGGTGATCGACCTGGCGTCGGTGGTCATGGGCCCGTACGCCTGCCAGATCCTGGGCGACCTGGGCGCCGAGGTGATCAAGATCGAGCCGCCGGCCGGGGACATGACCCGCCGCACGCTGCCGCAGCGCAACCCCGGGATGGGCGCGCTCGCGCTGAACGTGAACCGCAACAAGCGCTCGGTGGCGCTCGATCTCAAGACCGACGCCGGCCGCGCGGTGCTCGACGACCTGCTCGACACCGCCGACGTCCTCGTGACGAACATGCGCCCCGGCGCGCTGGACCGGCTCGGGCTCGACCCCGGGCGGGTCGCCGAGCGCTTCCCGCGCCTGGTCCAGGTCCGCGCGCAGGGCTTCCGCAGCGACTCCGAGCTCGCCGACCGCGCCGCCTACGACGAGATCGTGCAGGCGTCGTCGGGGATGGTGGACCTGATGCGCCGGGCGACCGGCACCCCCTCCTACGCGCCGACGATCCTGGCCGACAAGGTCTGCGCGCTGACGATCGCCTACTCCACGCTGGCCGCGGTGATCCACCAGCGGGCCACCGGCGAGGGGCAGCTGGTCGAGGTCCCGATGACCGACACACTGCTCGCGTTCAACCTGGTGGAGCACCTGTCCGGGCACACCTTCGTGCCCGCGGAGGGCCCGACCGGGTTCAACCGGTCGATGGCCGCCGGGCACGAGGCCGTCGCGACGAAGGACGGCTGGGCCTGCATCCTGCCCTACACCCCGCGCAACATCGCCGACTTCTTCACCGCGGCCGGCCGCGACGACCTCGCCGCCGACGAGCGGTTCGCCACCTCCGCCGCGATGGCCGCGCACCAGCCCGAGCTGTACGCGCTGATCGGCGAGCTGGCCCCCTGGCGCACGACCGACGAGTGGGCGCAGCTGTGCGCGCAGTACTCGGTCCCGTTCGCGCCCGTCCTCGCCGTCGACGACGCCGAGACCGATCCCTACGTCACCGACGGCGGCCTGCTCACCGAGGCCGAGCACCCCACCGAGGGCCGCTACCGGTCCATCGGCTTCCCGGTCCGGTTCACCGCCACCCCGGGCGGGATGCGCACCCCGGCCCCCGCGCTGGGCGCCGACGGCGCCGACGTGCTGCGCGAGCTGGGCCGCACCGACGACGAGATCGCCGCGCTGGTCGCCGACGGGGTGCTCGCCCGATGAGGGCCGCCGACGTCCTCGCCGCCGGAACCACCCCGCTGACCGCGCCCGCGTTCACGCCGGGATCGCACCGGTTCACCGACCGCGAGTACCTGAACGTCGTCTACCGCACCGACCCCGACGCGTTCCGTCGCGCGCTGCCCGAGCCGTTGGTGGCCGGGGAGCCGCTGGTCCGGTTCGAGGTCATGCACATGGGCGACGTCGACGGCTTCGGCCCCTACACCGAGTCCGGGCAGGCGCTGGCGTGCTCCTTCGACGGCGAGGAGGGTGAGTACCTGCACGGCATGTGGCTGGACAACGCACCGGCGACCTTCGCCGGGCGCGAGCAGAGCGCCTACCCGAAGGCGTTCGGCACACCACGACTGGGCGTCGAGGACGGTGCGCTCGTCGGCACCCTGCACAAGGGCTCGCTGCCGGTGGCCGTCGCGACCATGGCCTACCAGCACACCGAGCTCGATCCGGCGGAGGCCGCCGCGCAGGTCGGTGTGCCGACCTTCATGGTCAAGCTCGTGCCGGGCCGATCGGGACCGGTCGACGCCCGGCTGGTCCGCACCCGGATCACCGACCTGACCGTGAAGCGGGCGTTCACCGGACCGGCCCGGCTGCAGCTGTTCGACCACGTCCTCGCACCGCTGGCGGACCTGCCGGTGCGCGAGATCGTCTCCGCCTCGCACGTGCTGACCGACCTCACGCTCGCGCCGATCACCACCGTGCACGACTACCTGGAGGAATCGTGAGGATCACCGAGATCGGTGCCGGCACCATCGGCGTCTCCTGGACCGTGCTGCTGGCCGCGGCCGGACACGACGTCGTCGTCACCGACCCGCGGCCGGACCTGGCCGAGGTCGTCGACGCCGGTGTGCGCCGGTTCGGGTCGGCGGACCTGCTGGAGCGGGTCGCCTGCGAACCGGACCTCGCCCGCGCCGTGGCCGGTGCCGACGTCGTCCAGGAGCAGGGACCCGAGCGCCTGGAGGTGAAGCAGGACATCTGGGCGACCGCGGCCGCGCACGCCCCGGCCGGCGCGCTGCTGCTCAGCTCCACCTCGGGGATCCTGCCCACCGACGTCGCCGCCCGGCTCGACGACGACGCCGCCGCCCGGTTGCTCGTCGCGCACCCGTTCAACCCGCCGCACGTCCTGCCGCTGGTGGAGCTCGTCGCCGGGGAGCGCACCACGCGCGACAACGTCACGCGGGCCGCGGAGTTCCTGCGCTCGGTCGGCAAGGACCCGGTCGAGATCCACAAGGAGGTGTACGGCTTCGTCGGCAACCGGCTGCAGTCGGCGCTGTTCCGCGAGGCCGTCTCCCTCGTCCGTGACGGTGTGGTCTCCCCCGCCGAGCTCGACCGTGTGGTCACCGGCGCGCTCGGTCCGCGCTGGGCGACCGGCGGACCGTTCCTGAGCTTCCACCTCGGCGGCGGCGACGGCGGCCTGCGACACCTGCTCGAGCACCTCGGCCCGGGGATGGCGCGCCGATGGGCCGACCTGGGGGACCCCACCCTCGACCCGGACACCGTCGAGGCGATCAGCACCGCCACCGAGGACGCCTACGGCCCCAGCCGCGAGGCCCTCACCAGCGCACGCGACCGCGCCGAGACCTCCGTACTCGCCGCCCGGTCGCAGATGGAGGAGTCATGACCGCACCGCTTCCCGCCGACCTCTTCGGCTACGTCGACCTGCTCCCCCCCGAGGAACAGCAGATCCTCTCCCGGGTCCGGTCCTTCGCCGAGGAGCAGATCGCCCCGATCGCCGACGCGTACTGGGACCGCGCGGAGTTCCCGCACGAGCTGATCCCGGGGTTCGCCGAGCTCGACGTCGTCGGGCTGGCACGGGAGTGGCCGGACCGGCCCGCCTACTCGCGGCTGCTCACCTCGTTCGTGTCGATGGAGCTGTCCCGCGTCGACCCGTCGATGGCCACGTTCTTCGGCGTGCACGCCGGGCTCGCGCTGACCTCGATCGACCTGTGCGGGTCGCCGGAGCAGAAGGACCGCTGGCTCCCGGCCATGCGCCGGATGGAGAGGATCGGCGCGTTCGCGCTGTCCGAGCCGCACGGCGGGTCCGACGTCGCGGGCGGGCTGGAGACCACCGCCCGCCGCGAGGGCGACGAGTGGGTGCTGGACGGCGCCAAGCGCTGGATCGGCAACGGCACCTTCGCCGACCTGGTGATCGTGTGGGCCCGCGACGTGGCGGACGACTCGGTCAAGGGCTTCGTCGTCGAGAAGGACATGCCCGGGTTCACCGCCACCAAGATGGAGGGCAAGCTCGCGCTGCGCACCGTGCAGAACGCCGACCTCACCTTCGACGGCGTGCGCGTCCCGGAGGCGAACCGGCTGCCCGGCGCACAGACCTTCGCCGACACGAACCGGGTACTGCGGGTGACCCGTGGCGGCGTCGCCTGGAACGCGGTCGGCGCGATGGCGGGCGTGTTCGAGCTGGCCCGCGACTACGCGGTCGAGCGCGTCCAGTTCGGGCAGCCGATCGCGTCGTTCCAGCTGGTCCAGGACCACCTCGTGTCGATCCTGGGCGCCGTCGTCGCCTCGCTGGGGATGGCGGTCAGGGTCGCCCAGATGCAGGACGACGGCACCTTCCGCGACGAGCAGGCGGCCCTGGCCAAGCGCCAGGCCACCCTGATGCTGCGTGACGCGGTCGCCCGGGCCCGGGAGGTGTTCGGCGGCAACGGGATCCTGCTGGAGAACAAGGTCGGCCGGTTCTTCAACGACGCCGAGGCCCTCTACTCCTACGAGGGCACCAAGGAGATCAACACCCTGGTCGTGGGGCGCGCGGTCACCGGGATCGGGGCGTTCGTGGGACGGCGGCCCGCGAAGCACTGAGCACCGCCAGGGCGTCGCGCAGCGCCCGCAGCCCGGTGACGGCGGGGTCGTCACCGGGCAGCGCCGCGAGATGGGCGTCGACGCACTCCCGGTACAGGCCCGCCAGGTGGTCGGTCAGCAGCGTCCACGCCGCGACCCGCTCGCCGAGCGCCCCGTCGCGCCACCGCAGGGCGGCCCGGGCCAGGTCGCGGTGGGCGCCGTCGTAGGAGGCGACGGCGGCGTCGTTGCGGCCGATCTCCCCGGTCGTGAGGGTGTGCAGGAACCGGACCGGGAACAGCACCGTCTTGGTGACCGTGCGCGGCCCGCGGGCCAGCAGTGCGGCCGGGTCGGCGACCCCGGCGAGCCAGGCGTCGTCGACCCGCTCGACGAGGAACCCGGCCGAGCCGCGGACCAGCTCGTCGTGGCCGGGCGGGACGGCACCGTCGCGGACGTCGGTGCCGTGGCGCAGCACGCCGGAGTCGAGCAGGTCGAGCCGGTCGACGGCGGGCAGGCGGGCCGGTCGGCGCCCGGTGCCGTGGCGCACGGTGTCCGGGTCGGCCCAGAACACCGAGAGCCGCTCGGCGAGCCCGTCGGTGCCCGCGGCCGCGTCCCGGGCCGCGGCGACGACGTCGTGCACCCGCGAGGCCGTGCCGCCGCCGGTCTCCCGCAGCACCAGGGCCAGGTCGACGTCGCTGACGGCGGGGGCGAACCCGCCGTGCGCGAGGCTGCCGAGCGTGTAGGCCGCCACCAGGTCGTCACCGAACTCGCGGCGGGCCGCGTCGGTCGCGGCGGCCAGCACCGCCTCGCCCCGCTCGTCGTCCGCCACCGGGCCAGCCTGCCACGCGCGGCCGTCGGACGACCGCCGGACGAACCGGAGAGCCCACCCGTCCCGCCGCGGGTTGCGCACCGCCGGCCCCCGGGGATGATCAGCGCGTGCTCTACATCGGACCGATGGAGATCCCCGGGTCGGACGACCACGAGGGGTTCGTCAGCGCGGACACCGCCGACGGCCGCGCGACGGGGATCTGGAGCGACGCACGCCGCGTCCCGGCCGTCGCCTACCGCGCGGCCTGCGAGTGCGGCTGGCGCGACGACGTGGCGTTCGTCCCGGACCGGCTCGGCCACTCCGCGGCGCTGCGCGCGTTCGTGGACCACCACTTCACCCCGGTCACCGGCTCCCCCGCGCTCGATTCGGTGCGGCACTTCCTCCCGGCCTGGGCCGCCGTCGTCGTCGCGCGGGAGTTCGCGCCCGCGATGGCCTGAACGCCCGGTTCGTGCACCTGCGGCCGGTTGTCGGCAGACTGCGAGGATGTCCGCCCCACACCGCCACGCCGCCCCCGACGTCACCCGCTCCACCCCCGTCCTGGCCCTGCGGGTGCTCGCGACCGCGTCGGTCGTCGTCCTGGCCTGGCAGTTCGTGACCGCCGCCGGCCTGTTCACCGGCGGCGACGTCGGCCCGCACGGCGCCGGCGCGATCGTGCTGCACGTCGTCACCGGGCTCGCCGCGGCGGCCGCGGTGTGGCTCTGTGTCGTCACCGCCGGAGCGTGGTGGCCGTCGGTCCTCGCCGCGGCTGTCTTCGCGTTCACCTTCGTCCAGGCGTGGTTCGGCGACATCGCGGGGCTGATCGTGCACGTGCCCGGGGCGATGGCACTCGTCGCCGGGTCGGTGTGGCTGGTCGCCTGGTCGTTCCTCCGGGCCGGCTGACCGGCCCGGACGGCCGGTGACGTGGGTCACCCGAACCACGTGGCCGCTCCGTCCGAACCCGACCGGGGTGGTCTGTCCGATTCGGCGCGCGCGATCACGACGCCCCCCATACCCTCGACAGACCCGGCCCGGTCGTGCCCTCGGCCCCCGACCGGGTCCGGACGCCGACGTCCGGCCGCTCACCACCCCAGGCGACCCGACGGGAGGCCGCGCGATGTTCGTGGAGACCGGGCAGGACCGGCGGCTCGAGCACGTCCCCACCCACCCGGACTGGGTCGCGGAGATCCGCGGCCGGGTCCGGGCCCACGTCGACGAGACCGTGCGGCTCCGGTGCGCCGAGCACGTGCACTCGATGCGCGGTGCGGACTTCGTCGCCGGGGTCCTGAGCGACTTCGTCGGCCGAGGCAAGTACCTGCGGTCGATGTTCGGCTACCTGGGCTGGCGGGCCGCGGCCCCGGACTCCCCCGCCGCGCTGGCGGCCGTGTCCGGGCTGGAGCTGCTGCACGCCTTCGCCCTGCTCCAGGACGACGTCATGGACCGTTCGCAGTTGCGCCGCGGCCGGCCGACGGTGCACGTCCAGCTCGCCTCCTGGCACCGCGGCCAGGGCATGTCCGGCTGCCCGGACCGGTTCGGCGAGTCCGGCGCGGTGCTGCTGGGCGACCTGTGCCTGGTGTGGGCCGAGCAGGCGATGCGGGAGAGCGGGCTGCCGCGTGCGGTGCTCGACCGCGGCTGGCCGCGCTACGACGAGATGCGCTCGGAGCTGGCCGTCGGGCAGTTCGCCGACCTGCTCAACGAGGCCCGCCGCGTCCCCACCCTCGACGAGGTGATGGACGTGCTGCGCCGCAAGTCCGGCAACTACACCGTCCGGCGCCCGCTGGAGCTCGGCGCCGCGATGGCCGGGGCCGCACCGGAGCTGCTCGCGGCACTCGGCGACTACGGGACGATGGTCGGCGAGGCCTTCCAGATGCGCGACGACGTGCTGGGCGTGTTCGGTAGCGACGCCACCGGCAAGTCCGCGGGCGACGACCTGGCCGAGCGCAAGGCCACCAGCCTGGTCGTGCTGGCCCGCGAGGTCGCCGGACCGGCCACCCGGGGCGCCCTCGACGCGCTGCTGCACGGCTCCGACGAGGCCGACGGCCCGGTCGACGTCGCCGCGGCGCGGGTGGCGATCGAGTCGACCGGGGCCCGCCGCCGCATCGAGGAGCTCATCGCCACCCGGGTGCAGGGTGCGCTGCGGCTGGTCGACGGCGCGGTCGCCGACGGGGTGCTCGGCGACGACGTCGCCGCGGTGCTGCGCGCGATGGCCGTGCGCTGCGCCGACCGGGTCTCCTGACCGGGGAAGCCCCCGCGAGTGACTGCGGTGCAACAGGATACGACCCGACGCGCCGTGCGACGCCGGCGGTCCTAGGCTCGCGGACATGGTCGACCGTTCCCCGTCCCGTCCCACCCGCCCCGGAACCGTCGGCCGTGCGGGCCTGCCCCGCGAGCAGGTCCCGTCGCACTTCGACGACGGCGCGGCCGACTACGACCGCCTGGTCGGGATGAACCCCGGCTACCACGACCACCTGCGCGCGTCCGCGGCCCGGATGCGGCTCCCCCGTGACGGCGCCGGGCTGCGCCTGCTCGACGCGGGCTGCGGCACCGGGGCCTCCACCGCGGCGCTGCTCGGGGTCGCCCCGCGCGCCGAGATCGTCGCCGTCGACGCCTCGGCCGGGATGCTCGAGCGCGCCCGCACCAAGCCGTGGCCGGCGTCGGTGCGGTTCGTGCACTCCACGGCCGAGACCCTCGCCGAGAACGGGGTCGAGGGACCGTTCGACGGGATCCTCGCCGCCTACCTGCTGCGAAACCTCGACGACCCGGACGCCCAGCTGCGCCGCTTCCACGACCTGCTGCGCCCGGGCGGGGTGCTCGCACTGCACGAGTACTCGGTCGCCGACTCCCCCCGCGCCCGGCTGTCCTGGCACGCGGTCTGCTGGGGGATCATCGTGCCGCTCGGCCGGATGACGACCGGCGAGACCGCGCTGTACCGGCACCTGTGGCGCAGCGTGAACACCTTCGACGGCATCGGCCGCCTGCGCGACCGGGTGCGCGCCGCCGGGTTCGACGCCGTGCACTCCGAGACCATGACCGGCTGGCAGAACGGCGTCGTGCACACCGTGCTCGGGACGCGGTCGTGACCGCCCGCCCGACCGACGCGCGCCGCGTCCGCCACGAGCCCGCCGGTGGCCTCGGCGACGCCGGGCAGCTGGGGCGGCGGCCGCGGGCGGTCGTCGTCGGGGGCGGGATCGCCGGGTTGGCCGCGGCGACCGGGCTGGCCGAGCGCGGCGTCGCCGTCGAGGTGCTGGAGCGCGAGCCCTACCTGGGCGGCCGGGTCGGTGGCTGGTCGGAGACGCTGCCCGACGGCACGCCGGTGTCGATGAGCCGCGGCTTCCACGCGTTCTTCCGGCAGTACTACAACCTGCGCGCGCTGTTGCGCCGCGGCGACCCCGGGCTGGAGCGGCTGGTGCCGCTGGAGGACTACCCGCTCGTCGACGCCCAGGGCCGCCGGGACACCTTCCGCGGGTTGCCGCGCACACCCCCGTGGAACGCCGTGCTGTTCGCGCTGCGCAGCCCCACGTTCCGCCCGTCGGACCTGTTGCGGCTCGACGCCCGCGCCGCCGCGCCGCTGGCCGCGGTCAGCGTGCCCGGCATCTACGAGGCGATCGACCACGTCGACGCGCAGAGCTTCGTCGAGTCGATCAACTTCCCGCCCGCGGCCCGGCACCTGGCCTTCGAGGTGTTCTCCCGCAGCTTCTTCGCGCCGCCCTCGACGATGTCGGCCGCCGAGCTCGCGACGATGTTCCACATCTATTTCCTCGGCTCCTCCGAGGGCCTGATGTTCGACGTGCCCGACGCGGGCTTCGACACCGCGCTGTGGGAGCCGCTGCGTCACTACCTGACCACCCGCGGTGTCACGTTCCGGACCGGGGTCACGGTGTCCTCACTGGAGCGAGGGGGGTCCGTCGACGGTGGACGGTTCCACGTGAATCATTCCGCCGGCGGTACCGCAGCCGACGCCGTGGTCCTCGCGACCGACGTGCGCGGGCTGCGCTCGGTCGTCGCCGCGTCCTCCGACCTCGGCGAGCAGGTCTCCACCGTCGACGGGCCCGGCGCGCTGGACCGCTGGCGCGCCGACGTCGCCGCGCTCGGCAGCGCGCCACCGTTCCTGGTGCAGCGGCTGTGGCTCGACACCCCGGTCGACGCGTCCCGGCCGCCGTTCCTGGGCACCGGCGGGCTCGACCCGCTCGACAACATCTCCGTGCTCGACCGCTACGAGCACGACGCGGCCGGCTGGGCCGCCCGCCACGGCGGTTCGGTGGTGGAGCTGCACGCCTACTCGGCGGCCCCGCCGCCCGGCGTCGACGACGACGCCTGGACCGCCGGGCTGCGCGAGCGCTGCGTCGCGCGACTGCACGAGCTCTACCCGGAGACCGCGCGGGCCCGCGCGGTCGGCGAGCTCGTCCAGTGGCGCGAGGACTGCCCGATGTTCGGCGTCGGCGACTTCGCGCGGCGGCCCACCGTCGCCACCCCCGTCGACGGCCTGGTGCTGGCCGGCGACGGCATCCGGATCGACCTGCCGGTCGCGCTCATGGAGCGCGCCGCGAGCACCGGCTGGCAGGCGGCGAACCGGCTGCTTGCCGGCTGGGGCCTGGCCGGCCACCCGCTCGAGACCGTCCCCACCAGCGGCCGCCTCGGTCCGCTGCGGCGCGCCGCCGAGTACGCGATGCGCACCTGACACCCGTCGAAGGACACCACGTCATGACCCTGCTCTCCCGTCTCACCGCGAACTGGCCGTCCCACTGGCCGCTGCAACCGCTGCCGTCCCAGAAGTGGGCGGCGCAGAAGCCGACCTACGCCGGCGCGGACCCGAAGCTGATCTCGGCCGCGCTGGAGCGGGCGCAGGCGCGCCCGTCGGGGAACTGGTTCGTGGTCGCCGCGAGCCGGGAGATCCGCGGCGACCGGCCGCTCGGCGTGCGCATCGGCGGGGTCGAGCTCGTCGCGTGGCGGGAGGAGGACGGGACGGTGCGCGTGGGTCCCGGCGCCTGCCCGCACCTCGGTGCGCCGATGGCTCTGGCGGCAGTCGACTGCGGCGAGCTGGTGTGCCGCTGGCACGGGCTGCGCCTGGGCGCCCGGTCCGGCCCCGGCTGGGCGGTGCACCCCGTCCACGACGACGGGGTGCTCGTCTGGGCGCGGCTCGACGACGTCGGCGGTGAGGAGCCGACCGACGCCCCGGTCGTCCCGGCCCGCCCGGCCGGCGCGGTCCTCGACGCCGTGACCACCCTGGTCGGGGTGTGCGAGCCCGAGGACATCGTCGCCAACCGGCTCGACCCGTGGCACGGCGCCTGGTTCCACCCGTACTCGTTCCAGAAGCTGACGGTGGACTCCGCGCCCGCCGTCACCGACGTCGACGAGTCCGACGACCGCTTCCTGGTCACCGTCACCTTCAAGGTCGGTCCGGGGCTCGGCGTCCCGGTGCGGGCGGAGTTCGTGTGCCCGGAGCCGCGGACGGTGGTGATGCGCATCGTCTCCGGCGAGGGCGTCGGCTCGGTCGTCGAGACCCACGCGACCCCGCGCGGCACCGACCGCGACGGGCGGCCCCGGACCGCGGTGATCGAGGCCGTCGTCGCCGGGTCGGACCGGCCCGGGTTCTCCGTGGCCTCGAAGCTCGCCCCGGCGATCCGCCCGGCGATGGCCGCGGCCGCCACCCGGCTGTGGCGCGACGACCTCGACTACGCCGAGCGCCGCTACGCGCTGCGCGCCCGGTAGGACCGTCGGCGCTGGGCGAAGCGGCGCCGGGCCACGGTGCCGGCCGGCACCGAGACGACCGCCACCGACACCATCAAGTACGCCGGTGAGACCGGCGACCCCGTCGTCTCGAGCAGGGTCGTGAACACAAGCGGTGCGGTGCCGCCGAACAGCAGGACGCCGACGTTGTAGGCGATCGACCTCCCGGCGGCGTGCAGCTCGTCGCGCACGGCCACCAGTGCTCACGGTGTCGGTCACGGCGGCGCTCAGAACGCACCCGCCGTCCGGGGCATCGTGGCGGGTGGAGCAGGGCCGGCGCGGTGGATCGGGGCCACCGGAGACGGGGCTGGACGTTCATGATCAGTTTCTCGGAAGGGATCGGTGCCACGTACGGCACCGATCCCTTCCCGGACGACGATCATGGGTCCCGCCCACCCTGGAGCGTCCACGCAACGCGCAGCCGGTCGCGGACGCGGGGCCGGCGGAGTCGTCAGGCCACCGGCAGCCCGGCCGGTCCGGCCTTGCGCAGCTCCCGCGGAGGCGTCCCGAACCAGCGCCTCGACGCACGGGACAGCGCCGACTGCTCCGCCAGCCCGATCATCGCCGCGACCTGGGTGAACGGCAGGTCGGTCCGCAGGATCAGGCGCTCGGCGGTGTCCCGGCGGGCGTCGTCGACGACCTGCTCGAACGTCGTCCCCTCCACCGCGAGGTGACGCTGCAGGGTGCGGGGGTGCACCCGCAGCAGCCGGGCGACGGAGCCGATCCGCACCGGCCCCGACGCCAGCGACCGGTCGACGGCCGCCCGTACCCGGTCGGTGACGGTGCGCCCGGGCCGGTCGAAGTGGGTCTCCAGGTACTCGATGGCGATGGCGCGCACGGTCTCGTCGCCGCCGGCCAGCGGGCGTCGCACGAGGTCGGCGGGCACCCGCAGCACGGCGGCGGGCCGGTCGAAGCGGACCTCGGCGCCGAAGAACCCCCGGAAGCGGTCGGCGTCGGCGGGAGCGGTGTGCGGCAGGTGCACCGACCGCAGCCCGTAGAGCCCGCCCGACAGCAGCCCGACGATCCGGTGCAGCACCCCCACGCCCAGGTCGGCGACCTGCGGCGGGAGCGGGTCGGTGCTGCCGTACTCCAGCCCGGTCACCCCGGCGACGCCCTCCGGGTCGGCGACGGCGCCGATCGTCAGCGCCGGGCTGTGCACGTAGAGGTAGCGCGAGGCGCAGTCGAGCGCGTCGCCGAGGGTCGCCGAGTTCTGGACGGCGACGGCGAGCGGCCCGAGGATCTCCGGGCCCTGCCGCTGCGCGAGGCGCAGGCCCAGGTCGCCGCACCCGAGCTCGGCGGCCGCGGTCTCCAGCACCCGGGCCACCGACCGGGTCGGGACCAGCGCGTCCGGGTCGGTCCCCTCGACGGCGTCGATCGGGATGCGGAACCGTGCGAACAGCGCCGCTCCGTCGCCGCCCAGCTCGCCGACCAGCGCGACGAGCCCCCGCAACGCCCTCGCCCGGGTGAGTGATCCGGTGCCCATGTCGTACGAGGGTAAGTTGTTGTCGCGCCAGGTCAAGTTACTCCGGGTAGGTTTGGGGCAGACTGGATCTCGGTCGACAGAGGTAGTCAGCGCGGACGCGCCCGATGAGGAGGACCACATGACGCAGGCCGGCACGACGCCCGCTCCGGACAGCACCGCCGTCGAGCACCGCGACGTGATCATCGTCGGGGCCGGGCTCTCCGGCATCGGCGCCGCGGCCCGGCTGCACCAGGAGCTGCCCGGCAAGGACTACGCGATCCTCGAGGGCCGCGAGAACATCGGCGGCACCTGGGACCTGTTCCGCTACCCGGGCATCCGCTCGGACTCGGACATGTTCACCCTGGCCTACCCGTTCCGGCCGTGGCGCGAGCCGAAGTCGATCGCCGACGGCGCCGACATCCGCCGCTACATCACCGAGACCGCCCGCGAGTACGGCGTGACCGAGCGGATCCGCTTCGGCACGAAGGTCGTCGGCGCCTCGTGGGACTCGGCCACCGCGCGCTGGACGGTGGACACCACCACCGCGCAGGGCCCGAAGCGCTACACCTGCTCGTTCCTGTTCATGTGCTCGGGCTACTACGACTACGACAAGGGCTTCCAGCCGGAGTTCCCGGGCCGGGAGGACTTCGCCGGCACCTGGGTGCACCCGCAGTTCTGGCCGGAGGACCTCGACTACACCGGCAAGAAGGTCGTCGTCATCGGGTCCGGCGCCACCGCCGTCACGCTGATCCCCTCGCTGGCCGCGAAGGCCGGGCACGTCACGATGCTGCAGCGCTCGCCGTCGTACCTCACGGTGCTGCCCAGCAAGGACCCGGTCGCCGACCAGCTGCGCCGCTTCCTGCCCGCGAAGGTCGCGCACGCCATCCTGCGGCTGCAGTACGTGACGCTGACCCAGGCGTTCTACCAGCTCGCCCGGCGCCGCCCGGAGCGTGTGAAGAAGGTGCTGCGCGGCCTCGCGCTGAAGTTCCTCAAGGACGAATCCTACGTGGACAAGCACTTCACCCCGAGCTACGACCCGTGGGACCAGCGCCTGTGCGTCATCCCGGAGGGCGACTTCTACAAGTCGATCAACCGGGGTGACGCCTCGGTCGTCACCGACCACATCGAGCGGATCACCGAGAAGGGCATCCGGCTGCGGTCGGGCGAGGAGCTGGAGGCCGACGTGATCGTCTCGGCGACCGGCCTGTCGCTGAGCCCGCTGGGCGGCATCACGATCCACGTCGACGGCGAGCAGGTCGACATCGGCAAGACCGTCACCTACCGCGGCCTGATGCTGTCGGGCCTGCCGAACCTGGCGTTCTGCATCGGCTACATCAACGCGTCCTGGACGCTGCGCGCCGACCTCGTCGCCCGCTACGTGCCCAAGCTGCTCGCGCTGATGGACCGCGAGCGGATCGCCGTCGCCACGCCGGCGCCGACCGTGTCCCCGGACCGGCCACTGCTCGACATCGAGTCGAACTACGTGAAGCGCTCGGAGCACCTGTTCCCGCGCCAGGGCCGCAAGGACCCGTGGCGGCTGCACCAGAACTTCTTCCTCGACGCCGTCGGGCTCGGCCGCGCCGACCTCAAGCGGGACATGATCCTCACCCCCGCCTCGGCGCTCGGTGCCCGCGACGCCCGCGTCCCCACCCCGACCGCGTCGGGCATCGCCGCGGACACCGTCGCCGGCCCGGCGGCCGCACAGCAGGAGGTGGCCTCCTGATGGCCCGCTCACCGTTCCGCTTCGCCGAGGGCACCGCCGTCGTCACCGGTGCCGCCGGTGGCATGGGCGAGCACGTCGCCCGCCTGCTCGCCGAGCGCGGCAGCGACCTCGTGCTCGTCGACCGCGACGGCGACCGGCTCGACACCGTCGCGTCGGCGATCCGCGCGAAGCGCCCCGGCCTGTCGGTGACCACCGAGACCGTCGACCTGGCCGACCGCGACGCCGTCGACGCGCTGTCGGCCCGGATCCTCGCCGGCCACCCGGAGATCAGGCTGCTGGTCAACAACGCCGGCGTCGCGCTCGGCGGGGACTTCGCCCGGCTGACCCTCGACGAGTTCGACTGGGTCATGGACGTCAACTTCCGCGCCCCGGTGCGGCTGACCCACGCCCTGCTGCCCGCGCTGACCGCACGGCCCGGCGCGCACGTGGTCAACGTGTCCAGCCTGTTCGGGCTGATCGCCCCGCCCGGGCAGTCGGCGTACTCGTCGTCGAAGTTCGCGATCCGCGGCTTCTCCGAGGCGCTGCGCGCCGAGCTCGCCCAGGTCGGCGCCACCGTCACCACGGTGCACCCGGGCGGCATCAGGACCGGGATCGCCGCGGGCGCCCGGGTCGGGGTCAACATCCCGGCCGAGGAGGCCGAGCGCGGCAAGAAGGACTTCGAGAAGCTGCTGACCTTCCCCGCGGAGAAGGCCGCCGAGCTGATCGTCGACGCGATCGCGAAGCGCCGGCCGCGGCTGCTCATCGGGATCAGCGCGAAGGTCCCGGACCTGCTGGCCCGGCTCGCCCCGGCGAACAGCATCCGGATCTTCGCGAAGCTGGTGGGCGCCTCGGGGAACGCGAAGGCGGCGCGCACGCGATGACCCTCCCGCAGACCCGCTTCGTCGACGTCGGCGGCACCCGGATCCGGGTCCGCGAGAGCGGCGACCCCGCCGGTGAGCCGGTCCTGCTGCTGCACGGGATCGGCCGCAGTCTGGAGGACTGGGACCCGCAGCACGAGTTCCTGTCCCGGTACCGGGTGGTCGCGCTCGACCTGGCCGGGTTCGGCCACTCCGACCGGGTGCCCGGCCCGGCGACGCTGGAGAAGCTCGCCGACACCGCGCTCGCCACCCTCGACGCGCTCGGCGAGACCCGGCCGGCGCACGTCATGGGCAACTCGCTCGGCGGCGCCGTCGCGCTGCTGATCTCCACCCGGCACCCCGAGCGGGTCGTCTCACTGGTGCTGGCCGACCCCGCCGGGTTCGGCGCCGAGGTGACCCCCGCGCTGCGGGTCATCGGGGTGCCGCTGCTGGGCCGGTTCCTGCTGGGCCACCTGGACGCCACGGCGGCGCGACGCTCGGAGCGGTCCCTGTTCGTCGACGGCTCCCTGGTCACCGACGAGCGGGTCGCCCGCGCCGTGGAGATCGCGCGGCGGCCGGAGTTCGCCCGGACCTTCGCCGAGGTCGCGGCCGAGCTGGGCACCGTCCGCGGGGTCCGGCCGGGCTGGCGGCGCGCGCTGCTCGACGCGTTCGCCCGCGCCCCGAAGCCGACCCTGGTCGTGTGGGGTGAACGGGACCTGATCCTGCCCGCGGCCCAGCTGCGCGCGGCGGGCCGGCTCCCGCAGGTCACGACGCACGTGTTCGGCCGGGTGGGACACATGCCCCAGATCGAGGTGCCCGGGGCGTTCGCGACGCTGGCGTGCGATCACCTCGCCCGGGCGGGGCGGCGGACCAGCATCTCCAGCGACAGCCGCGCCGGCACCAGGTAGGGCAGGACCACGGCGGGCGGGCCGTGCACGGTCAGCCAGGTCCGGGTACCGGCCCCGGACGGCCGCACGCCGTGGTCCAGGCTCAGCCGCACCCGGTTCAGCGGGGAGGCGCCGGCGCCGAGGGCGACGTCCCAGGCCCAGCTGCGGGCCCGCTCGTCGACCTCGGTGACCGCGAAGGACACCGTGACGCCGAGCGGGCCGCGGACCTGCCCGGTCACGCCGGGGCGTATCCGGTCCGCCGCGGTGTCGACACCGAGGATGTAGGGCGCCCACTCCGGCCAGCGGGCGGGCACGGCGTAGCGCTCCCAGACCTCGTCGGCGGGCTGCGGGCCGCGGGCGTGCAGTGTCAGGCGCATCGACGACGATCCTGGCGGCTGCGCGCCCCCGCCGCGCGACGGGCCGGTTGCGGCCGTAGCGTCGGGTTCATGCGGATCGCCCCGTGGCTGGCCGCCCTGGTCACGCTCCCCCTGCTCGCCGCCTGCGGTACCGGCCCCAACCCGGTGACCAACGCGCTGTCCGGCGCCGAGGCCCCGGTCGCCGCGGCGGGCGCGGACCTGGTGCCGGTCACGGTGTCGGTGCCGCCCGGGGCCGCGACCGCCCCGTTCGACGAGCCCCGCGAGGCGCTCGTCCCGGCCGGGTGGACGGTGTCGGTCCTCGCCCGCGTCCCGAACGCCCGGCTGGCCGTCTGGGCCCCGGACGGCGAGCTGCTCGTCTCGGTGCCCGACGACGGCCGGGTGCTGGCGCTGTCGCGCACCGGTGAGCAGCGGCCGTTGCTCGACGGGCTCACCCAGCCGCACGGGCTCGCGTTCTCCCCGGACGGCGGCACCCTCTACGTCGCCGAGTCGAACCAGGTGTCGGCGTACGCCTGGGCCCGCGGCGCGGCGACCGGGCGGCGGGTCGTCGTCCCCGGCCTGCCCGACGCCAACTCCCCCGACCTGCGCGGCGCCTACGGCCACGAGCTGAAGTCGGTCACCGTCGGCCCGGACGGCGCGGTCTACGTCTCGGTCGGGTCGACCGGCAACATCTCGGTCGCCGACCGGGACGCCACTCCCCCGCGCGCGTCGATCCTGCGGATGCCGCCCACCGGCGGGCCCGCCGCGCCGTTCGCGACCGGGGTCCGCAACGGCACCGGGCTGGCCACCGCGCCCGACGGCTCGGTCTGGACCGCGGTCAACGGCCGCGACAACGTGCCCTACCCCTACGACCGGCCCTACGGCGACGCCGGCGCCTCGTCGTTCGGGAAGGTCGTCGACGCCTACGTCACCGACCACCCGGCCGAGCCGCTGGCCCGGCTCACCCCGGGCCGCGAGCTGGGCTGGCCGTTCTGCAACCCGGACCCGGACACCGACCCGGGCGTCGCCGGCTCCGCGCAGGACTTCACCGACGTCGGTCTGGTCGCCGACGCCGAGCTGAACCCCGGCGGGCGCGCGATGGACTGTGCGGCGCTGGCCCCCGTGGAGCAGTCCTTCCCGGCGCACTCGGCACCGCTGGGGCTGTCGTTCACCGACGGGGTGCTGCCCGCGCCGTACGCGGCCGGGGCCCTGGCCGGGGTGCACGGCTCCTGGAACGCCGACCCGCCGAGGGCCCCCGAGGTGTCGTTCTTCCCCTGGCGGGACGGGCGCCTCGGCGCGCAGCAGACGCTGGTCGGCGGGTTCCAGGACCCGTCCGGAGCGCGTTGGGGCAGGCCGGTCGCGGCCGTCGCCGGGCCGGACGGCGCGGTCTACGTGACCGACGACGACGCCGGTGCCGTCTACCGGGTGGCGCCACCCGGCCGGTGAGCACCCGCCCGTGACCGGGGCCGCAGTCGGCCCGGCCGCCCGCGGCGCCGGGGTAGGTTCACCCCGGTCGCCCGAGGGCGGACGACCGGGGAGGGTACGGGCCGATGCGGATCGTGGACTGGGCCGGCGACGACGAGGGCGGCCCGGCGGTGGTCCTGCTCGACCAGCGCGCGCTGCCCGGCGCGACCGAGCACCTGTACCTGCGCACCGTCGACGAGCTGATCGAGGCGATCCGGTCGCTGGCCGTGCGCGGTGCCCCGAGCCTGGGCATCACCGGCGCCTTCGGGGTCGCGCTGGCCGCGTCCCTGCACGGCACGGCGACGCCGGTCGCCGTCGCCGCGGTGCGGTCCGCGGCCGGGCGGATCGCCGTCGCCCGGCCCACCGCCGTCCCGCTGGGGCTGGGGGTGGCCCGGGCCCTGGCGGCGCTCGACGACGGCCCGGCCGCGGTGCTCGCGCAGGCCCGCGCCGTCGCCGCGGAGGCCGCCCGGGTCAACGCCGCGGCGACCGGCCGGGCCGCGGACCTGGCGCAGGAGCTGTGTGCGGACCGTCCGCTGCGGGCGCTGACGGTGTGCAACACCGGCCCGCTGGCCACCGGCGACGGCGGCACCGCGCTGGGGGCGGTCCTGCGGCTGCACGAGCGCGGCGCGCTGGCCGAGGTGCTGGCGTGCGAGACGCGCCCGCTGCTGCAGGGCGCGCGGCTGACCGTCTGGGAGCTCGCCGCGGCCGGGGCGCCGCACCGGCTGTGCGTCGACTCGGCCGGACCCGCGGCGATCGCGGCCGGGCTGGTCGACGCGGTGTTCGTCGGTGCCGACCGGATCGCGGCCAACGGCGACGTCGCGAACAAGATCGGGACCTACATGCTGGCCTGCGCCGCGGCCCGGTCCGGGATCCCGTTCGTGGTGGTCGCGCCGGAGGAGACGATCGACCCGCACACCCCGACCGGGGCCGACATCGTCGTCGAGCAGCGGGGGGCCGAGGAGGTCCGCGAGCACGGCGGCACCCTGCTCACCCTGCCCGGTACCCCGGTCTACAACCCGGCGTTCGACGTGACGCCGTTCGACCTGGTGACCGCGATCGTCACCGAGGAGCGGGCGTGGGGACCGGGCTCGTCGCCCGCACCTTCGACCGCTGGGCCGCGAACCGCCCCCGCACCGCACTGATCTCGGCGTCGGGCAGCAGCCGCGGCTCGCCGACGGCGCGGGCGCGCAGCCAGACGTCGCAGAGCCACTCCAGCTGGCGGGCGCCGTCGTAGGCGGCGCCGAGGGTGTCGCCGAGCACGAGCGTGCCGTGGTGGCCGAGGACGACGGCGGTGGACTCCCCCAGCGCCGCGAGCGCGTTCACGACCAGCTCACGGCTGCCGAACGGCGCGTACTCCGACACCCGCACGCCGTCGCCGAACATCGCGAGCTGGTAGTGCACGGCCGGGACGTGGTCGGACAGCGTCGACAGCGCGACCGCCGCCGGGGAGTGCGTGTGGACCACCGCGACGGTGCCGGGCCGGGCCTGCGCGGCGACGTGCAGCCCGAGCTCGCTGGTCGGCTCCCGGGTGCCGTCGACGACCGTGCCCTCCGCGTCGACGAGCACGACGTCCGCGGCGGTCATCGTCTCGTAGTCCACACCGGACGGGGTGACCGCGATCAGGTCCCCGGTGCGCAGCGACAGGTTCCCCGAGGTGCCGACGACGAGTCCGTCGCGGACCATCCGGCGGGACCAGGCGCAGAGCAGCTCGCGGGCGGGGGTGTGGTCGTGGGGGCTCACCCCGGGAGGGTCCCACGACGCGGGCGCCCCTCGTTGATCGTCAGTTCTGGGTAGACGCGGCCGGAACTGTCGGGGGTCTCGCTCACCATGGCCGGGTGACACGAACGAGTGAGCCGGCGGCCGGTCCCGGCACGCATGATCCCCGACGTACGCTGTGGGAGCTCCACGCCCGCCACGCCACGCAGAGCTCCGTCCCCGCGGCCGACGTGGTGGAGCGCATCCTGTCGTTGACCGACCAGGTGCTGGACGACGCCGACAGGCGGGAGGCGGCGGGCCGGGAACGCCGGCGGGACACGGTACGGATCCGGGTGCTGCTGGGCTCGCTGATCGTCGCCTGCGCGCTCGTGTGCCCGGTCGCGTTCCTCGCCGGAGCGGATGTCCCGCTCCTCGTCGCGGCAGGCGCGGGGCTCGCGACCGGAGTCGCGCTGCTCGTCCTCGATGCCCGGTCGGCAGGTCGGGGACATCGTGGCCGGGCCGGGTGGTCCGGGGTCGTGCTGGCCGCGGGTCTCGCCGGGCCCGTCGCCGGGCTCGTGCCCGGGGGCCTGCTGCCGGTCGGGGTCGGGGTCGTCGCGCTGCTGGTCGCCGCCGGCGGGTTCGTGGCAGCGGGCACCCGGGCAGGTGCGTGAGATGGCGCGCCGGGACGACCAGCAGTGGCTGACCGCCGAGGTCGGGCGGCTCGAGCGGGAGCTGGGCGACGCGCCGTCGCAGGCCGACCTCGACCGCGTCGAGGCCCGTACCTCCGACCACGAGTACCGCCTCGACACCCTCGACGGCGACATCGCGACGCTGCGCGACGCCGTGGCGGAGGCCGACCACACCGCACGGTCACACATCGCGGACCTGGACCGGCGTCTCGACGAGGTCGAGGACTCCGCCGTCGACGGCACCCGGCGGATCGACGACCTGCAGCGGCGGACCCGCTGGCTCGAACACCACCTCCGCGCCGCCGACGGGGTACCCACGGCGGACCTGACCGCAGACCCCGACGTCGTCGGACTGGCCCACGCCGAACGCCGTGCCCGGGAGCGACGGGCCGCGCACCTGCCCGACGCGACGCGCCGTCGACACCACGCGGCCGTCGCCGCGCACGCCGGCTGGGTCCGCCGCCGGGACGAGGTACGCCGCGCCGCGCTCACCGCGAGTCGGGAGATCGCCGGCGACGGGGCGGACGGACCCCACCGTGCGGACCTCGCGCAGCGGTACCGGGAGGCACGGTCCGCCCTCGACGGGCTGGCGGAGCAGGCCGGGTCCGTCCGCCGGCACGCGGACACCGCGCGGGCGGCACTGGAGCGCGATGACGCCGTGCGCACCACCGACGCCGGGACGGTCGCGTCCGGAACAGACGCCGGCCGGGTCCTGTCGATCCGGCTGCGGACCCGGCTGACGGAGATGGTCGGCCGCCACGAACTGCCTCCGGTGTGGTTCGCGACGGTCCTGGGGCTCGGCCCACCCGCCGACTCGGCACCGTGGTTCGACGCTGCTGTCGCGGTCCTGCGGTACCGGGCCGCCTACGACATCGACGACGCGGTGCAGGCACTGGGACCCGAGCCCACCGGCGATGCCGAGCAGTCGGCGCGCCGTCGACAGGCCTGGGACCTGACCGCTCCGTTCCGCGTGCGCTGACCCGACCGGGGGTCACACCTCCGGGTCGACCCGGGCCCGCCGGGGCGCGCCGGACGCCGCCGGAGCCGCAGGATCGTGCCACCGCGGACGCCGGGCTCGGCCGGGACGCCACGCGGAGGGCGGTAGGACCCCGACCGCGCCGGCTCCCGGCGCAGGAAGCGAGCACATCGTGAGGACCGCCCTGCGTGCCGCCACCACCGCGGCAGGCGCCGTCGCCGTCGCACTCGCCCTCGCCGCCGTCACCGCCGGGACGGCGTCGGCGCAGCCCGCCCCGCCCGCCGAGCCGCCGCTGAGCCCTGCCGACCAGGCCGCCCAGTTCGCCTGTCTGCAGAAGTACCTGGACTTCGGGGCGCTGCCGGGGCAGTCGCTGGAGGACCCGGTGGCGTTCTCGCTGCTGGTCGCGAAGGCCGCCCAGGAGTGTGACGCGGTCCGTGCACCCGCCGCACCCGCTGCGGGGGCCTGAGCGCGGTCACAGCAGGTCGCTGCGGCTGAGCACCCCGACCAGCACGTCCTCGTCGTCGACGACCGGGACGACCCGGAACCCGCGCCGGGACAGCAGGTCCTCGGCATCGGTGAGCGGGTCGGCCGGGTGCACGACCTCGACGTCGCGGGTCATCACCTCCGAGACGGTGCGGGCCCGCAGCCGCCGGCCGCCGTCGAGGGAGCCGTGCATGAGGTCGGCCTCGGAGACGATGCCCAGCAGGTGGTCCCGGTCGCCGACGACCGGGACCGCGGTGAACCGGTAGGACAACAGGACCTCGGCGGTCTCGTCGAGGGCCAGCTCCGGCGGGATCGCCACCAGCCCGCCGTCGGTCATCACGTCCGCGACCCGCAGCGACGACGTCGGCCGGCCGCCGATCCGGCCCGCCCCGCGCGGGGCCATCGCCTCCGGCAGCGGCGCCACCGGCACGACGCCGCCGATCCGGCGGGCGGTGCGGCGCAACCGCCCACCGGAGTGCCGGTGCCGCAGCAGGTCGCTGCGGGTGATCACTCCGACCAGGATGCCCTTGTCGACGACCGGCACCAGCCGCAGCTCGCCGTACACCCGCATGCGGTGCGCGACGATGGAGATGTTCGTCGTCGGGAGCACCGAGACGACCTGCTCGGTCATCGCGTCGCCGACGACGGCGTGCGGGTCGTCGCGGTGGCGCAGCACGTCGACCAGCGAGATCACCCCGACCAGGGAGAACCGCCGGTCGACCACGGGCAGGGCGGAGAACCGCGACTCGGCCATCCGCTCCTGCGCCCGCGCCAGCGGAGCGTCCGCCCAGATCGTGACGACGCGTTCGGTCATGACATCGCGGGCACGCACCACCATGGACGCACCGTAACCACGGCCACGGTGCGCCCGCCATCGCTCACCGTTCGAGGTGGCCGAACCGGTGCCGGGTGCGGCTGACCGCCTGCTCGCGCAGCACGGACGGCATCTCCCGGCGTCCGTCCAGCACCACCGGGGTGTCCACGACCGACGCGCCCACCTGGGCGGCGGCCGCCCGCAGACCGTCGGGCACGGTGCCCAGGGCCCGGATCCGCTCGCCCGCGACGGGAGCGAGCCCGTCGCCGCCGTGCACCCCGCCCGGGACCCCGCCCGGCGGGACCCCCGGCCCGTGCAGCCGGACCGGGACCCCCGCGGTGGCCGCGGCGAGCAGCACCCGCAGGACGTCGGCGCGGGCGGCACCGGTGCCGCACCACAGCGTCGCCGACGGGGCGGGCCGGTAGCGGAACACGTTGGACTCCGCGGCCAGCCCGGTCGGGTCGTGTTCGATCCCGAACTCGGTGTCCCATGCGCGGGCGTCGGAGGCGGCGGCGCGGGCGAGGCGGTCGCGGGCGGCCGGGTCGAGGTCGGCCGCCGCGGCCAGGACGCGGTCCGCGGCCGGGCCGGACGTCGGTCCCGGCCCGGGGAGGTCGCCGTCGTGCCAGGTACCGAACTGGGCGACGTAGTTGGGTCCGCCGGGCTTGGCGCCCGGGCCGAGCACCGAGCCCTTCCAGCCGCCGAAGGACTGGCGCTGCACGATCGCGCCGGTGATGTGCCGGTTGACGTAGGCGTTGCCGACCTCGACGCGGTCGAGCCAGTGCGCGATCTCGTCGGGGTCGAGGGAGTGGATGCCGCCGGTGAGGCCGAAGCCGGTGTCGTTCTGCCAGGCGATCGCCTCGTCGAGGTCGCGGGCGGCCATCAGGCCGAGCACCGGGCCGAAGCACTCGGTGCGGTGGAACCAGCTGCCCGGCGACACCCAGGCCCGCACGCCCGGTGTCCACACCGTCTCCGAGACGCGGCGCGGGCGCACCAGCCACCGCTCCCCCGGCTCCAGCGTGGTCAGCGCCCGGTGCAGCTTCGCCGAGGGCGCCTCGATGAGCGGGCCCATGGTCGTCGCGAGGTCGGTGCCGGGACCGACGCGCAGGGTGGAGACGGCGTCGACGAGCTGGCGGCGCAGCCGCCTCCCGGTGGCCGAGCCGGTCGCGGCGGGGCCGACGAGGATGGCCAGCGACGCCGCGGAGCACTTCTGCCCGGCGTGCCCGAACGCCGAGCGCACGAGGTCGGCGACGGCGAGGTCCGGGTCGGCGGCGGGGGTGACGACCAGCGCGTTCTTGCCACTGGTCTCGGCGACGAGGTTCAGGTCGGGCCGCCAGGACCGGAACAGCGCGGCGGTCTCCGACGAGCCGGTGAGCACGACCCGGTCGATCCCGGGGTGGGTGACGAGCCGGCGTCCGGCGTCGCCCTCGTCGGTGGGCAGCAGCTGCAGTGCGTCCCGTGGGATCCCGCCGCGGTGCAGCGCGGCCACGCCGGCCTCGGCGCACTCGCGGACCTGCGGGGCGGGCTTGAGCAGCACCGGTGCGCCCGCGGCGAGCGCGGCGAGGCAGCCGCCGAGCGGGATCGCGACCGGGAAGTTCCAGGGCGGGGTCACGGCCACGACCCGGTCCGGGGTGAACGGGGCGCCGTCGAGCTCGGCGGCGCGCTCGGCGTAGTAGGCGGCGAAGTCGACGGCCTCGGAGATCTCGGGGTCGGCCTCGGCGACGGTCTTGCCCGCCTCGTGCAGCATCACCGACAGCAGCGTCCCGCGGGCGGCGGCCAGCGCGCGGGCGGCGCGGCGCAGCGTCGCGGCCCGCTCCGCGGCGGGGACGTCGCGCCAGCCGCAGGCGCGGGCGCGCTCGACCGCGGCGTCGACCGCGGCCGGGTCGGTGACGACGGGGACCTCGGTCCGCGCGACGGCGGTCGCCGCGGCGCGACGGGCCCAGTCCCGGTTCGCGGGCAGTGACGGATCGGTGTCGGGCTCGGCGCGGAACCCGGCCGGCACCGGGTCCCCGGGCAGCGGGCCGTCGGTCCCGACGGGTGCGGACACGGTGCGGTCCTGGGTGCGGCGCGGGGTGTCGGCGACGGCGTCGCGGTCGCGCACCGAGGCGAGGAACCGCTCCTGGTAGGTCGCCGGACCGCCCGAGCCGGGAGCGAACAGCGTGTACAGGTAGCCCTCCGGCGACGCGTTCTCCTCCAGCCGCCGGACCAGGTAGGACACGGCGGTGTCGAAGTCGCCGCGGTGCACGACGGGGGTGTAGAGCACCAGCTGCGAGCCCGGCCCGGACTCCGGCAGGTCGCCCGCGACGGCGTCGGCGAACGCGGGGGCCATGCCCTGCAGCATCTCCAGGTCCAGCTGGGGCCGGGCACCGCGGGCGTCGGCCAGTTCCAGGGCGAGCGCGACGTGGTGCAGGTGGTGCGACGCGACGCCCAGGCGCATCCCGTCGGCGTGCGGGCCGCCGATGCCGCGGTCGAGGAGCCGGACGTAGTTGGCGTCGACCTCGGCCTTGGTGGCGTAGGGCGCCTGCGGCCAGTCGTGCAGCTCGGCGTCGACCCGTTCCATCGCCAGGTTCGCGCCCTTGACCAGGCGCACCTTGATCGGCGCCCCGCCCGCGGCGGCACGGCGGGCGGCGAACCCCCCGAGCTCGTCGAGCGCGGCGACGGAGTCGGGCAGGTAGGCCTGCAGGACGATCCCGGCGGGCAGGTCGTGGAACTCCGGGCGCGCCAGCAGCGTGGTGAACAGCGCGACGGTGAGGTGGAGGTCCTTGTACTCCTCCATGTCGAGGTTCACGAACACGCCGTGCTCGCGGGCGGCCCGGTAGAGCGGCAGCAGCCGGTCCACGAGCAGGTCCCGGCTGCCCTCGAGGTCCCACGGCACGAGCTGGGCGACGACCGAGGACGCCTTCACCGACACGTGGTCGACGCCCGGCCGGCGCAGCAGCGCGATCGTGCGGGCGAGGCGACGGTCCGCCTCGTCGTGGCCGAGGACCGCCTCGCCGAGCAGGTTCAGGTTCAGCCGGTGCCCGTCGCGGCGGGCCGCGGCGAGGCGGCGGTCCAGGCCGCGCCCGCCCGCGTCGACGATCAGGTGCCCGACCAGGCTGCGCAGCCGCGACCGCGCCGCGGGCACGACGACGTGCGGCAGCGCCGTCGCCAGCCGGCCGCCGGCCCGCAGGAGCAACCGGTCGGTGCCGGTGACGAACGCGGGCAGTGCGGCGCCCGCCCCGGCGAGCCGGGCCAGCTCACGGGCCGCGACCCGGTCGTCGGCGGGGCGGGCGACGCGGTCGACGAAGCGCAGCGTGAAGTCGACCCCGGCGGGATCGTGCATCAGGGCGGCCAGCCGCTGCGTCGGGTCCGCTGCGCGGCCGGAGCCCGACGACGGGGCGGTACCGGTGCGCTCGGTCCAGCGGCGGACGCGCTCGACGGCGCGCCCGGTCAGCGCGTCGTCGAGGGCGGGGACGGGGTGGGTGGGGTGCACGCTCACCCGCCCAGTCTGGACCCACTGTCAGGACCGTGTCACCTCTACGGTGCTGACAATCCGGTGACGACCGTGGTCAGGACTCCGTGAGGTCGGTGTCGGGCAGCGGCCCGAGCAGGGCGAACGCGTCCAGGTGGGGCTCGACGTCGCCGCGCTCGGTCCAGGCGCGCAGCTGCGCCGCCGACCGGCGGGTGACCAGGGCACGGGCCAGGTCGAAGTCCGGGGCCCGCACGACGACCGCGGCCCCCGCCTCGTCGCCCGCGGACACCCAGCGGCGGCCGTCGCCGACCAGGGCGATCGGCGCCCGGTCCGCGACCGCGCCGGCGAACCGGCCCAGGAACGTGTCCATGACCGCGTAGAGACCCGGGGTGTGCTGCCCGCCGGGCTCGCGCAGGGCACCGCGCAGGTCCTGCTCGTGGATGATCACGTCGCCGAGCGGGCGGGTGTTGTGGGTCGCCATCCAGTCGCGCAGCGGGCCGGTCAGCGACTCCCACTCCGCGACGAGTGCCGCCACGTCGTGGTCACGCCGCGCCCGCACCTGCCGGTCCGTCCACTCCTCGTTGTGGTCGTCGGGCTCGTCGCCGCGCACCACGTCCGCACCCAGGCCGACCATGTGCGAGAACAGGTCGCGCACCGTCCAGTCCGGGCAGGACGGGACCGTCAGCTCCGAGCGCTCGGGCGGCAGGTCCCGCACCAGGTCGATGACCCGGCGTTGCGCCCGGGTCCACTCCGCGATCTCGTCGATACCGCTCACGGGCACCGATCCCATCACGACCGGGGCTCCCGCGCCGCCCCATGGGTGTTTTGCCTGGACCGAGCCCGGGCACCTGGGGATCATCGAACCGGACACAACGGCGACGCCGGTCACGGCGGCTCCGCCGGACGGCACCGCCGGACGGCACCGCCGGCACCGGGGACCACCCGGTGAGTCGGTGAGGAGAGGACGAGCGTGAGCAGCCCACCCCCGTACCCGGGTCGCCCCGGGGACCCACAGGACCCGAACAACCTGGACCAGCCGACGCAGCAGAACCAGCCCTACGGCGGGCAGCAGTACGGCGAGCAGCCCGGTCAGCCGTACGGACAGCAGCCGCAGTACGGGGAACAGCCCCCGGGGCAGCAGTACGGGCAGCAGCAGTACGGACAGCAACAGTACGGCGCGCAGGGCCACGACCCGGCCGCCTACCCGGACCGGCCGCCCGCCGGGCCGCCGGGGTGGCCGCAGGGCGGGGCGCCCACGACCCCGCCGCGCAACGGCATCGGGATCGCCGCGCTGGTGCTCGGCATCCTGGCCGTGCTCACGTTCTGGCTGTTCATCGGTGGGCTCTTCGGGCTCATCGCCATCGTGCTGGGCGCGATCGGCATCAGCCGCGTGTCGAAGGGCGTCGCCACGAACCGTGGCGTGTCGATCTCCGGACTCGTGCTCGGGATCCTCGGCGTTCTGGGGACGATCGCCATGATCGCCCTGGTCGCCTTCGGGTTCAGCGTCTTCCAGCAGGTCGATGACGGCCAGTTCGCGTCGTGCCTGCAGCGCGCCGGCAACGATCAGTCGGCCATGGCCCAGTGCCAGCAGGAACTCCAGGACCGGCTCCAGGGCGAGATCGACCGCCTCGGGGACAACTGAGGCGCTACTCCCCGCGGTCGTCGGTCCCGTGTCCGGTCAGGACACGGGACCGCCCGCCGTCGTCACCGTCCGCTGCCCGCCGCGTGGAACGCACCCCCCGCACCGAACACCAGCCGGGCGAACCGCTCCCCCATCCGCAGGTGCGCCTCGGGACACGGGTGCAGCCGGTCGGGCAGCGGCAGCTCGGCCGCGTCGTCGTCGCCGTAGAGCTCCCGGCCGTCGAGGTGGGACAGCGCCGGGTCCTCCGGGACGCGCACGGCCACGACCCGGGCCAGCTCCTCGCGGATCACCGACAGCGTCAGCTTCCCCGCCGCCACCTCGGCCGGGTCGCCGGTCGCGCGGAACCGCAGCCGCCCGTCGACGACCTCCGGCGCGCCAGGGCCCGGGGTGTGCTCGTGGATCGGGCACAGCACCGGGGACACCACCAGCAGCGGGGTGTCGGGGTGCCCGTCGCGGATCGTGTCGAGGAACCCGTGCACGGCGGGCGCGAACGCCCGCCGGCGCATCAGGTCGGCGTTGACGACGTTGATCCCGATCTTGACGCTGATCATCGCGGCGGGGGTGTCGCGCAGCGTGCGGGCGACGAACGGGTCCAGCATCGCGCTGCCGGAGAACCCCAGGTTGACCAGTTCGACCCCGGCGGTGCGGGCGGCGAGCGCGGGCCAGGTGGTGCTGGGCCCCGCGGCGTTGCTGCCCTGGCTGATCGAGCTGCCGTGGTGCAGCCACACCGGGCGCCCACCGGTCGGGACGACGGCGACCGGCGCGTCGGTGCGCAGCGCGACGACCTCGGTGATCTCGTTGTGCGGCAGCCAGATCTCCACGAGCGCGTCGCGGCCGGGCAGGGTGAACCGCACCGGGCCGGGTGGGCCGTCGGTGACCGTGACCTCCCCCGTCGCCGGATCGGTCATCAGGAGCTTCCCGCCGGAGGTCGTGGCGCTGCCCGCCGGCCGGCCGTCGACGAGCAGGTCGTAGGCGCCGTCGGGCCGCAGCGGGGCACCGACGAGACCGATCCGGGTGCGCAGGGTCTCCAGCTCGACGGTCCGCGCGGCGGTGCGGAACACGACGCGTACCCCGGACGGCTGGCTCTGCGCGCCGGCCAGCTGCGGGTCGGTGTTGCGGGCCCGGGCGGTGGCGGGCAGCCGCTGCGGGAGCAGGCCCCGTTCGCCGTCGACGGCGTCGAGGACGCCGTGCAGCAGCTCGGGCCCGATCGCGGTGGTGATCACCCCGGCAGCCTGGCACGCGCGCGGCGCCGGTTCACCCGAGAATCGGGCGGTGCTGATCGCCGCCGTCGTCCAGACCGTCGCGACCATCCTGCTGGCCGGGATCGCCTGGACCGTGCAGGTGGTGGTCTACCCGGCGTTCGCGCTGGTCCCGGCCGGGTCCTGGGCCCGCTACCACGCCGCGCACAGCCGGGCGGTCACGCTCGTCGTCGGGCCGCCGTGGCTCGCGCAGGGGCTCGCGACGGCGGCGCTGCTGGTCCTCGCGCCCGGCGAGCCGCTGGTGTGGGTGACCGCGGTGGCGGCCGCCGCGGGCGTCGCGGTGACCCTGCCCGCGGTGTCGCTGCACGGCCGGCTCGACCCGGCCGCGCACCCGGGGGACCTGCGTCGGCTGCTGCGGGTCAACCTGGTCCGTGCGCTCGTGTGGTCGGCCGGGTCCGTGGTGGGGGTCCTGCTGGTGACCGCCTCCGGCGCGTGACCCAGGATGGCCGGGTGACTGCGACCGAGGACGAGCGCACGGCGGCCGACGACCGCGCGCACACCGGGGTGGAGCGCGTGCTGGTGATCGCCGCGCACCCCGACGACATCGACTTCTCCTGCAGCGGCACCGTCGCGGTGTGGACCGCGGCCGGGGTCGCGGTGACCTACTGCCTGGTGACCGACGGCGACGCGGGCGGCTTCGACCCGGCCGTGCCGCGCAGCGACATCGCGGGCATCCGCCGGGCCGAGCAGACCGCCGCGGCCGCCGAGGCCGGCGTCACCGACCTGGTGTTCCTCGGCCACCCCGACGGGCGGCTGACCGTCACCCTGGAGCTGCGCCGGGACCTGGCCCGGGTGATCCGGCAGGTCCGTCCGGACCGGGTCGTCGTCCCGCAGCCGGTGCGCGATCTGCGCAGCATGTACGGCAGCCACCCCGACCACACCGCGACCGGCGAGGCGGCCCTCTGCGCGGTCTACCCCGATGCGCGCAACCCCTACGCCTTCCCCGAGCTGGCCGAGGCCGGGTACGAGGCGCACACGGTCGGCGAGGTGTGGGTCCTGGGTCCGGCCCCGGCCGACGACCCCGAGGGGGCACGACACGTCGACATCACCGACACGATCGACGTGAAGATCGCGGCGCTGCGCGCGCACGCGAGCCAGACCGCGCACATGACCGGCCTGGAGGACATGATCGGGCAGTGGTCCGGGTCGCTGGCGAAGCGGGCCGGGTTCCCGTCCGGTCGGCTGGTGGAGTCCTTCCACGCGCTCGACACGCGCTGAGGCCCCCGGGCCCGGGTGCGCTCAGGCGGCGGCGCGGATGCGGACGTGGGTGCCCGCGTCGTCGCCCCAGACGTGCAGCAGGTCGCAGAGCTGGCGGGCGATCCAGATCCCGCGCCCGTGCGCGTGGCCCGGGTCCGGCGGGGCCAGGCCGGGCAGCGGGTCGGCGAGCCGGCCGCCGTCGTGGACCTCGCAGACGACATCCTGCTCGGGCGTCCACAGCATGAGCCGCGCCGTGTGCGTCCCGTGGTGGACGGCGTTGGTGGCGACCTCGTTGACCGCGACGGTGACGTCCTCCGCGCGGCTGTCGGTGAACCCCTGGCCGCGCAGTGCCTCGTCGACGGCGCGGCGCACGTCGCGCAGCTGCGTGGCGTCGAAGCGGAACTCCCGTGCGGGTGCGCCGAGCTCGGCGGGCACCGGGGCGCCGAGGCCGTCGAGCAGCCGGCGCGGGTCGGTGTCGACCCCGGTCGGGACGGGCCTGCCGTCGTCGAGGACGAACGGGTGCGCGCGCCGCACGACCTCGGCGACGGGACCGGGCAGGTCGGCCGGGAAGAAGCAGAGCAGCCGCAGCGGCAGGTCGGCCAGGGCGAGCGCCGCGGCCGCCTCGACCTCGCCCCAGTAGGCGCCGCGCGGGTCGTCGAGATCCGCGGAGTGCTCGACGACGACGGTCACCGGCCCCGCGACGCCGCGGTGGCGGGCGCGCAGGACCCGGGCCAGGCGCGCCGCCTCGGTCTGGCCCGACGGACCGTCGGGACCGCAGTCGCGGCGCAGCCGCAGCAGCCCGGCGACGGCATCCGCGCCGAGGGCCTCGGCGACCCGGCCGCGCAGCGCGACCTCGGTGACCGGGCGGAGCAGGGTCGCCACCGACCCGCCCGTGGCGAGCGCGTCGAGCACGGTGTCGGCGAGCCGGTCGGTCAGGTCACCGTCGCCGCCGTGCCGGCACAGGGCGTGCACCAGCCCGCTCACTCCGCCGCACCCGCGGCGAGGCCGAGCGCGTCGGCGGGGCAGAGGGCGTGCCGCTCGCGGATGCTCATCTCCAGCTGCGAGGCGAACCCCGCACCGCAGCGTTCGAGCAGCCGGGCCACACCGGGGCGCAGGTTCACCAGCCGCAGCCGCACGCTGACCGGGAGCTCGTCGGCGGCGTGCACGAGGCTGACCGCACCGGCGACGTCGACGAACCGCAGCGCGGACAGGTCCGCGGTCAGCGTGCCCTCGCCGACGTCGCCGCGCACGACCCGGTCGATCAGCCTGGCCAGCACCCGCCGGACCTGGGGCCGGTTGGCGTGGTCGACCTCGCCGGCCAGCCGGACCCGGGCCGGGCCGATCTCGGTGACGCGCAGCAGGCTGTCGTCGTAGAGCGGGGCGGCGGTCAGCTCGGCGGGGTGCAGGCTGCGCATCGTCGCGATGAGCTCGTCGGGGTAGCGCAGGTGGTCGTAGACGCACAGCGCGCGCAGCGGGTGGTCGCGGACGGCGTCGTCGAGCCTGCGGTCGTACTCGTCGAGTACCTGTCCCCCGGGCCGGCGCAACCCGTGGTCCATCTGGCCGCTGAAGCGCAGCCCGGCCCAGCCGTCGTCGAGGGCGGAGGTGATGTTCTGCTCCATCACCCCGGTCAGCTCGTCGAGCGGGGCGTGCAGGGCGGCGCGGGTGAAGTCCCCCGGGACGAGCTGGAACTGCCCGGACCGCAGCGGCCCGGTGACGTCGACGCCGTCGTCGGCCAGGCGGGACAGGACCAGCCCGGCGGTGTCGTCGTCGAAGTAGGCGACCCGCTCCCCCGCCGTGAGCCCCTCGGCCAGGAACGCGGCGACGTCCTCGGCGAGCTGCTCGTCGCTGACCGGCACGGTCAGCACGTGCCGGCGGGGATCCCGTACCGGTGCGGTCACACGTCCCCCCGTCGTGGCGTCCCCGACGGCCCCCCGACAGGTGTGACGCTGCGTACACGATAAGTGATCACGGATCCCACGGCGAACCGACGCTGTCGTTCAGGCGTGCCGAGGCGTAGAGTTAGCCGGACCGAACTCCGGTGTTCGGGGCGCACGGTGCGAGCAGGGTGCACGGGCGCCGATCAGGAGGTGGACGCCATGTTCCGAGCCGCTCCGCAGTCGCGGGCGACCGAGGTGCGCACGGTCGTGCTCGCCGGCGTGCTCATGGTGCTGCTGGCCGTCGCCACGATCGTCTCCGTGCCGCTGGCACCCACCGCCGTCACCCTGGCCCTGGCCGCCGCCGCGCTGGCCGTGCGGCCGCTGGTCGTCGCCCACGTGCGCCGCGGCACCCGGGCAGAGCGGGTCGCCGCGCACCGCTGAGGGCACCTACGGTGGGGTCCCGCGACCCCGAGGAGCCCCATGACGACCGTCGGCGAGGCCGGCTGGCAGGTGCTGACCGCCCACGGCATCGACACCGTGTTCGGCAACCCCGGCTCGAACGAGCTGCCCTTCCTCGCGGCGATGCCCGACGGGGTGCGCTACATACTCGGCCTGCACGAGGGTGCCGTACTAGGCATGGCCGACGGCTACGCCCTGGCCACCGGCGGCCCGGCGCTGGTCAACCTGCACGCGGCGTCCGGGTCGGGCAACGCGATGGGCGCGCTCACCAACGCCGTCTACTCCCACTCCCCGCTCGTGCTGACCGCGGGCCAGCAGGTGCGGTCCACGGTCGGCCAGGAGGTCATGCTGACCAACGTGGACGCGGCCGCGCTGCCGCGCCCGCTGGTCAAGTACGCCGCCGAGCCCGCGTCGGCCCAGGACGTGCCGCGTGCGCTGTCCCAGGCGGTGCACACCGCACTGCTGGCCCCGCGGGGGCCGGTCTACCTCTCGGTCCCCTACGACGACTGGTCCCGCGAGGCGGGCCCGGACACCGCGCACCTGCCGTCCCGGCGTGCGACCGCCGCCGCCGAGCTCGGCGAGGCGGCGCTCTCCGAGCTGGCCGGGGCGCTGGCCGGGGCGGCGAACCCGGTGCTGGTGCTGGGCCCGCAGGTCGACGCGGACCGGGCCAACGACCACGCCGTCGCCCTCGCCGAGCGGCTCGCCTGCCCGGTCTGGATCGCACCGTCGGCGTCGCGGTGCCCGTTCCCGACCCGGCACCCGGCGTTCCGCGGGATCCTCCCGGCCTCGGTGCGCGACGTGTCCGACCGGCTGGCCGGGCACGACGTCGTGCTCGTCGCGGGCGCGCCGGTGTTCCGCTACCACCAGTGGGTCCCCGGTGACCTGCTGCCGGCGGGCACCCGGCTGCTGCACCTGACCGCGGACCCGGCCGAGGCCGCGCGGGCCCCGATGGGCGAGGCCTGGGTCGGCCCGGTCGGCCCGGCGCTGGCCGCGCTCGCCGGGCGGGTGCCCGCCTCCGGGCGGGAGCCGCTGCCGCCCCGGTCCGGGCCGCCCGCACCGCGGGGCGCCGAGGACCACGTGCCGCCGCAGCAGCTGTTCGCGCTGGTCCGCGACGCGGCCCCGGCCGGGGCCGTACACGTCTGCGAGTCCACCTCGACCATCGACGACTTCGTCGCCCAGGCCGACCTCACCGAGCCGGGCAGCTACCTGTTCCCCGCCTCCGGCGGCCTGGGGTTCGGGCTGCCCGCCGCCGTCGGGGCGCAGCTGGCCCACGGCGAGGCGCGCCGGGTGGTCGCCCTCGTCGGCGACGGATCGGCCAACTACGGCATCACCGCGCTGTGGACGGCGGCGCAATACCGGGTGCCGGTGGTCTTCGTGATCCTGAAGAACGGTACCTACGGTGCGCTGCGCGGCTTCGCGGGGCTGCTGGGCACCGGGGAGACACCGGGCCTGGACGTCCCCGGACTGGACTTCGTGAAGATCTCCGAGGGCTACGGCGTCCCGGCGGTGTCGGTGTCCGACGCCGCGTCGACGGCGGCCGCGCTGAAGGACGCGTTCGCCGCCGACGGGCCGCGGCTGGTCGAGGTCGTCACGGCCCCGGGCGTGGCGTAGTCGCTCACACCGTGGCCGCTCACACCGTGGCCAGCGCGGCGTAGCGGCCCGCGTCGGCGAGCAGCTCGTCGTGGCTGCCGGACTCGACGATCCGGCCGTGGTCGACGACGGCGATCCGGTCGGCGTCGCGCACGGTCGACAGCCGGTGCGCGATGGTGATCGTCGTGCGGCCGTGGGCCAGCGCGTCGAACGCGGCCTGCACGGCCCGCTCGGTGCGGGTGTCCAGCGCGCTGGTGGCCTCGTCGAGGACCAGCACCTTCGGGTCGCGCAGCAGCGTACGGGCGATGGCGATGCGCTGCTTCTCCCCGCCGGAGAAGCGGTGCCCGCGCGAGCCGACGACGGTGTCGTAGCCGTCCGGCAGGCCGGTGATCAGGTCGTGGACCTGCGCGGCGCGCGCGGCGGCCTCGATCTCGGCGTCGGTGGCGTCCGGACGGGCGTGGCGCAGGTTCTCCCGCACCGTGGCGTGCATCAGGTAGGTGTCCTGCCCGACGACGCCGACGATCCGGGTGAGGTCGGCGGCGGCCATGTCCCGCAGGTCCACGCCGTCGATGGTGACCCGGCCCGCGGTCGGGTCGTGCAGCCGCGCGACCAGTCCCGCCAGGGTGGTCTTGCCGGAGCCGGTCTCGCCGACCAGCGCCAGGGTGGTCCCGGCCGGGACGTCGAGGTCGATCCCGGCGACGGCGGCGGCGTCGCTCCCCGGGTAGGCGAAGGTGACGCCCTCGAGGCGCACGTGCCCGCGGACGCGGTCGTGGTCCACCGCGACCGGGTGCTCGGGCTCCACGACGTCGACGGTCAGGTCCAGGTACTCGAAGATCCGGGCGAACAGCGCCAGCGACGCCACGATCTGGACCCCGACGCTCAGCAGCCCCATGACCGGCCGGAACAGGCCGCCCTGCAGCGCGGTGAATGCGACCAGGGTGCCGATGCTCATCGTCCCGGCCGCGAAGGGCAGGCCGGCGGCGAGGTAGATGACCGCCGGGACGGCGGCGAACACGACCTGGGTGACGGCCATCGTCCAGCGTCCGGCGAGCTGGGAGCGCAGCTCCAGCCCGATCAGCCGCGACGAGGAGTCGGTGAACCGCCGGGTCAGCTCCGGTCCGCTGCCGAGGGTCTTGGACAGGGCGACGCCGTCGACGGACAGGCTCTCCTCGACGGTGACGTTGAGGTCGGCCAGCTCCCGCTGCTGGGCGGCGGTGATCGCGCGGCGGGTGCGGGCGACCCGGCGGGTCAGCAGGATCGCCGGGGGCAGCACGACGAGCGAGACCAGGGTGAGCTGCCAGGACAGCACGAGCATCGCGACCAGCGTCGCGACGGTGGTGGTCAGGTTGGACGCGACCGAGGTCGCGGTGTTCGTGACCACCGACTGCATGCCGCCGATGTCGTTGGTGATGCGCGACTGCACCTCACCGGTGCGGGTGCGGGTGAAGAAGGCCAGGCTCTGGCGCTGCAGGTGGCCGAAGACGCCGGTGCGCAGCCCGTGCATGACCTCCTGGCCGATGCGGGTGGAGATCCAGGTCTGGGCGACGCCGAGTGCCGCGGTGACCGCGGCGACCGCGACCATCCCGCCGGCGAGCCAGGCGAGCAGGGGGACGTCGCGCTGCGGCAGCGCCACGTCGATGACCTCGCGCAGCAGGAACGGCGAGGCCATCCCGACGATCGACGAGGCGACGATCGTCGCGACGACGACCGAGAGCGGGCCCCGGTGCGGGGCGAACAGGGCGCCGATGCGCCGCAGCGAGACCGCGCGGGCCTGTTCCTCCTCCTCCGGGGAGGAGGTGCGGGTGTCGGGCCGGCCGGGCCGGTTCGGGGGTCGGGGGTCCACGGAGTGCTCCTCACAATGCTGTGGTTACCTCACTATGAGGCTGCAACAGCATCACTTGCTAGTCTGTTCCCGTGCCGGACCGGGACCAGACCAGGCCCTCGCGCAGCGACCTCGTCGACGCGTTCTGGTCGGTCGCGCGGTCGCTGCGCCACGCCTCGGCCGAGCGGCTGGCGGGCTGGGGCCTGACCCCGTCGCAGGCGCGGGCGCTCGGCACCCTGGTCCGTCACGGCGAGATGCGACCCGGCGCGCTGGCCGGGCACCTGCACATCACGCCGCGGTCGGCGACCGAGGTCGTCGACGCCCTGGCCGGGCTGGGGATGGTCGAGCGGGCGACCGACCCGGCGGACCGGCGCGCCGTGCTCCTGCGGGTCACCGAGACGGGCGCGGCGACCGCGCGCGACGTGCGCGCCGCCCGGGCCGACGGGGCCGAGGCGCTGTTCGCGCGGCTGTCCGAGGACGACCGCGCCGAGCTGGCCCGGATCCTCGCCGTGCTGCGCGAGGGAGCCGACGAGCACCGCCCCCGATGAGCTCGGCCGCTCGGCCCGGGGCGTGGCGGACCGGGCCCGTCCCGGTCGATCGCGGGCGGTGTGGCCCGGGCGGTCCGGCCACGCATCAGCGACCGGCGGGATCCGTCCGGTCGTCGCCCGCCGGCGTGCGGCCGCGGCGGACCCGCGCCGCCCGCACCAGCGCCCGCACCGCCGTCCCGGCCACCAGGACCACCACCCCGGCCAGCACCGACACCGGCGGCAGCAGCGTCGCGAGCACCACGCAGCCGAGCAGACCGAATCCCGACAGGGCGCGCCGCCACGGCCGGTCGCGGTGCAGGGTGAGCGCCGCGGCGTTGGCGACGGCGTAGTAGAGCAGCACCGCGAAACCGGACAGGCCGATCGCCGTGACCGGGGCCGCGGTGAGCACCAGCAGCAGCACCACGGCGCCGACGGCGAGCTCGGCGCGGTGCGGCACCGCGAACCGTGGGTGGACCGCGGCGAGCGCCCCCGGCAGCTCCCGGTCGCGGGCCATCGCCAGCACCGTGCGCCCGACCCCGGCGACCAGCGCGAGCAACACCCCCGCCGAGGCGAGGGCGCCGCCGAGGCGCACCACCGGCTCAGTCCCGTCTCCGGACGCGGCGGCCAGCGGCGCCGCGGACGCCGCGAGGGCGTCCGGCCCGGCGGACCGCAGCGCGGCGACGGCGACCACCGCGTAGACCACCAGCACGAGACCGAGCGCGAGCGGGATCGCCCGCGGGATCGTGCGGGCGGGGTCGCGGACCTCCTCCCCGAGGGTGGCGATGCGGGCGTACCCGGCGAAGGCGAAGAACAGCAACCCGGCCGCCTGCAGCACCGCGAGCGGACCGGCGCCGGCCCAGCCGTCGAACGGGGAGACGACGGCCGGCCGGGAGAACGCGGCGACGACCACCGCCGCCAGCACGGCGACGGTGCACACGACCAGCAGCCGGGTGACGAGCGCGGTGCGGGTGATGCCGCGCAGGTTGACCGCCACCATCGCGACGACGGCCGCCGCCGCGACCGCGCGGGCGTGTTCCGGCCACGCGTAGGAGCCCAACGTCAGGGCCATCGCGGCGCACGAGGCGGTCTTGCCGGTGACGAACGCCCACCCGGCGAGGAACCCCCAGGTCTCCCCCAGCCGTCGGCGCCCGTACACGTAGGCGCCGCCGGACTCGGGATGGCGGGCGGCGAGCCACGCCGAGGACATCGCGTTCGCCACCGCGACCGCGCCGGCCACGGCGAGTGCGGGCAGCAGGGCGGTCCCGGCGACGGCCGCAGCGGGACCGAACACCGCGAACACCCCGGCGCCGAGCATCGAGCCGATCCCGAGGACGACGGCGTCGCCGGTGCCGAGCCGGCGCTGTGGGGTCGTGTGCACGTGCACAGCCTTCCGCGATGTGGGGCAGGCCGGTCGGCCGGGTACCCGGCGGCTCATGGGACCGACCGCACACGACCGGCCGCTGACGTTCACCATCGGGCGCGAGGAGCTCGTCGTCCGGCAGCGGTACGAGGTGCTCAGCATCGTCAACGACATCCTGGTCGCGCTGTGGTTCGTGATCGGCAGCGTGCTGTTCTTCCACGAGGCCACCACCTACGCGGGGACCTGGCTGTTCCTCGTCGGCTCGATCGAGCTGATGATCCGCCCGCTGATCCGACTCGCGCGCCGGGTGCACCTGCGGCGGATCACCGGGGCGCCGCCGGAGGCGGGCCACGACTTCTGACCCGTCCCGCTCAGCCCGCCCGCCGGGTGTCCCCGAGCAGACCGGGGAGCACCGCGACCCCGTCGACGACGTCGGTCGGCCCCGCCGCGCGGAGCTCGGCGCGGCCCTGCGCCCCGGTGAGCACCGCGACGACCCGCCCGGCCCGGGCGTTGCGGCCGGCCTCGACGTCGAGCACGGTGTCCCCCGCTGTCAGCACGGCCGCCGGGTCGGCGACCCCGGTCAGCGCCATCGCGCGCCGGATCATCGCCGGGTCGGGCCGTCCGGCCGCGACCTCCTCGGCACAGACCACGGCGTCGAGCTGTCCGGTGAAGCGCACGGGGAGCGCGGCCAGCAGCGGGTCGGTGACCTGCCGGTCGAATCCGGTGGTCAGCACCACCGCGATCCCCGCCGCGCGCAGCGCGGCCAGCGCCTCGGGGACCCCGGGCAGCGGACGCGGCGGCGACGCGGCGTAGGCGTCGGCGAGGCGGGCGACGAAGGTGTCGTGCAGGTCCTCGACGCCGCGGGAGTCGGTGACGCCGGTGAGCGCGCCGAGGGCCTCGCGCTTGTCGGCCCCCATCCAGCGGCGGATCGCGACGTCGTCGGCCGGATGTCCGGCGCGGGCGACGACGTCGGCGAGGACCCGGTAGACCGCTCCCCCCTCGTCGACGGTGGTCCCGGCGATGTCCAGTGCGGCGAGGCGGATCACGTGTCACTCCCGAGACGGCGGCGGACCTGCGCGGACAGCTGGTCGACCGCGACGATCAGCACCAGCACGACGAGGATGTGGGTGGCCATCTCGTCGAACCGGAACAGCTGGATGGACTGGTTGATGAGGAACCCGATGCCGCCGGCGCCGACCAGGCCCAGCACCAGCGACGAGCGGACGTTGACGTCGAAGCGGTAGAGCAGCAGCCCCACCAGCTGCGGGGTGACCGACGGCAGCAGCGCGTGCACGGCGACCTGCAGCCGTCCGGCGCCCGCGGAGCGCAGCGCGGTGGGCGGGCCGGGGTCGGCGTCCTCGACGGTCTCGGCCCAGAGCTTGCCCATCACGCCGATGTTGTGCAGGACCAGCGCGAGCACCCCGGGGAACGGGCCGAGCCCGACCGCGGTGACGAAGACCAGTGCGAACACGACGTCGGGCACGGCACGCAGGAACGACAGCACGCCACGGGCGGCCTGGTAGGTGACCGGCCCGGGGGCGGTGCCGCGCGCGGCGGCCAGGGCGAGCGCCAGCGCGAACGGGATCGACAGGGTGGTACCGAGCAGCCCGATCCACAGGGTGACCAGGGCTCCCTGCAGGCTCGGCCCCAACACCGCCCAGGACAGGTCGGGCGGGACCGCCTCGGTGAGGAACTCGGCCATCCCGTCGGCGCCGCCGAGCAGCGTCGCGAACGACATCTCGGTGGCGCGCCAGGCGACCACGTGCACGACGAGCAGCACGACGACGACCGTCGCCGCCAGGGCGAGGGTGCGCGGGTCGCGGCGCCGCGGCGGGACGGGGACGCGGCGGACGTCCGGTGCGGTGGTGCTCACGGTGCGGCCTCCAGTGCGGCCGCCGGCCCGCGGTGGTCGGCGGCGTCGGGGTAGAGCGCGCGGACGTCGCCGCCGGGTGGTCCGTCGAGGACGACGTGCCCGGACCGCAGCCCGACGACGCGGTCGGCGTGCCGGGCGGCGAGGTCGGGCTGGTGCAGGACGGCGAGCACGGCGAGGTGCTCGGTGTGGGCGAGCTCGGCGAGCAGGCCGAGCACCTGCTCGGCGGCGGCCGGGTCGAGCGCGGACACCGGCTCGTCGGCGAGCAGGACCCGGGCGCGCTGGCACAGTGCGCGGGCGACGGCGACCCGCTGCTGCTGCCCGCCGGACAGCGACCCGGCGCGGTCGTGGGCGCGGTCGGCGAGTCCGACGCGGTCGAGGCAGCCCATCGCCTCCTCCCGCAGCGCCCGCGGGAACAGGGACGGGACCAGCGAGGACCGCAGCGGGAGCCGTCCCAGAGCGCCGGCGCAGACGTTGTCGAGCACGGTGCGCCGGGTGACGAGGTGGATCCGCTGGAAGACCAGCGCGACGTCGAGCCGTCCGCGTGGCCGGCCGTCGACGAGCACCCGCCCGAGGTGCGGGGTCAGCCCGGCGGCGGCGCGCAGCAGCGTCGACTTGCCCGAGCCGTTGGCGCCGAGGACGGCGAGCAGCTCCCCGGCGTGGACGTCGACGTCCACGCCGTGGAGGACCTCGCGGTCGCCGTAGCGCACCCGGGCACCGCGCACCTCCAGCAGCGCGCTCACTGGACGTCCTTCTCGGTCAGGCCGAGCGTGCGGGCCAGCTCGAACAGCGGCGCATAGGTGTCGCGGGTCACCGGGACGAGCTTCCCGGGCGGGGTGACGTCGAGCAGCGCGCCGATCTCCCCCACCGCCTGCGGGTCGAGGTTCAGCAGGGCGTCGGTGACGGCGGCCTTGAACGCCGGGTCGAGGTTGCCGCGCACGGTCACCGGGTCGTTGGGGATCGGCGCGGAGGTCCAGACCCGGCGGAACCCCGCCGGGTCGAACGTCCCCGACGCGGTGGCCGAGGCCAGCTGCTGGGAGTTGATCTCGGCGGCGTCGACGGTGCCGTTGGTCAGCGCGAGCAGCGCCTCGGGGTGACCGCCGGCGTAGTCGATCCGGACGTCGGCGGGGGCGAGCCCGGCGTCGAGCAGTGCCGTGCGCGGTAGGGCGTCACCGGAGGTGGAGCCGACCGAGCCCAGGGCGAGGGTGCGGCCGCGGAGCTGGGTCACCGTGGTGACCTCGGAATCGCGCGGCACCCAGATCCCGGCGGTGTAGGCGGACAGCTCCCCGGTCGCGGTGCCGAACGAGGCGACCGGCTCGGCCCCGGCGCGCTCGGAGGCGAAGACGTAGCCGAGCGGGCCGAAGATCCCGATCTCCAGGCGGTCGTTGCGCATGGCGAGGACCTCGGCCGCGTAGTCCTCGGTGACCTGCACCCGGACCGGGCAGCTCAACCGGCGTTCGAGGGCGTCGCCGAGGATCTCCGCGGCGGGCACGAGCTTCGCCGGGTCCTCGAACGGTTCGATGCCCATCCGGATCTGCCCGCCGGGGCAGGTGGGCGACTCGGCGACGGTGGGGCCGGACGGGCCGGCGCAGGCGGTGAGGGCGAGGCTCGCGGCCAGTGCGGCGACGGCGAGCAGGCGGGGGCGGCGCATGGGGGTCTCCCGTTTCAGAGGACGCGGTCGAGCACGGCCGGTGCGAGGCCGAACGCGGTGGTCATGCCGATGCCGGAGGTGACCGCGACGGCGCTCGTCGCCGGTGCGACCGGACGGATCAGGAACTCGCCGGGGGCGTCGGCGTACACGCCCCGCCACCGGCGGACGACGTCGACGCCGGTCCCGAGCAGCGCCCGGGTCTCGGCGAGCAGCAGGTCGTCGAGGGTCTCGTCGGTCCAGGGCTCGGGTGTGCGGTCGTAGTGGTGGGTGTCGCCGACGACGAGGTCGCCGCCGGGCAGCTGGGTGAGCATGTGGTTGACGCCCGCGTCGAGCAGCTCCGGGCGCTCGGTGCGCCAGCGCTCGCGCAGCGCGGCGGCGCCCGCGGTGCCCGACAGGGCCGGGTAGCGCAGCATCGAGCTGCCGGTGAGCACGGCCGGGCCGATCGTGAGCGGGGTGTGCGGGCGGACCTGCAGCATCTGCAGGACGCAGCGCCGCAGGCCCGCGTCGTCGGCGAGGCCGGGGACGAGGCGGTCCAGGTCGTGACCGACGCAGAGGAGGACCCGGTGGGCACGGAACTCCCCGCGCCCGGTGCGGACGACCACCGGGCCGTCGCCGCTCGCGTCCCCGATCCCCCCGGCCCCGGCCCGGGCCTCACCGGCCCCGGCGATGCCGTGCACCGGGCAGCCGAAGTGGATCTCGGCACCGGGCCGGGCCGCGAGCCACGCCGCGATCGCCCCGGCCGCCCGGCGCTGCTCGACCCGCAGGTCACGCGGCAGGAACGCCCCGCCGTGCAGGCCGTCGCGGGCGACCGGGACCCGGTCGACGACCCGCGCCGGGTCGAGCAGCTCGACGTCGTCGCCCCGGGTGGCCGCGAGCTCCTCGAGTGCGGCGCGCTCCTCGGCCGACCGGGCGACGACCACGGTGCCGCACTCGGCGACGCCGAACCCGGCCTCGGCGCCCAGCCGCAGCCAGGTGCCGCGGCCGCGGGTGGCGAGCTCCAGCGCATCGCCGGTCTGGGCGGTGAGGCAACCGTGGCCGAAGTTGCGCACCGAGGCTCCGACGGCGTGGGCGTCACGCTCGAGCACGGTCACGTCCAGGCCGCGCTCGACGGCCTCGACGGCGTGGGCGAGGCCGACGACGCCGGCCCCGACGATCAGGAGATCACTCGTCCGGGTCACGGCGGGGACGGTGCCAGCCGGATGTCCCCGACCGCAATGACTTGTCGATACAAGTCGGGATCTGTTCACCTGCCCGACCTCTGGACGTCGTGCTCAGCGCCCTGGCACTTGTAGAGTCACCAGCCGTGGGGACCCCGTTGCACCGCACACTGGCCGACGAGCTGCGCGCCCGGATCCGCAGCGGCGCGATCGGTGTCGGCGAGGCGCTGCCGTCCGAGGCCGAGCTGTGCCGGGAGTTCTCGGCGTCGCGCGGCCCCGTCCGCCAGGCCCTGGCCGCCCTGCGCGACGAGGGCCTGATCGGCGGCGGGCAGGGCCGGCGCCCGGTGGTGCTGGACGCGGTGCCCGCCCAGCCGTTCGAGTCGTTCCTGTCCTTCACCCGGCGCGCGGAGCTGACCGGCCACGTCCCGGGCCAGCGCCTGCACGAGATCGCACTGCGGCACCCGCCGCCCGCGGTGGCGGCGGCGCTGGGCCTGGAGCCCGAGGACTACGCGGTCCAGCTGATCCGGCTCCGCCTGCTCGACGACCGCCCCGCGATGCTGGAGCGGATGACGTACGTGGAGAAGGTCGGGCGCGCCCTGCTCGACGCCGACCTCAACGCCGGGTCGATCTACGCCCTGCTCACCGGCCAGGGCGTCGACCTGCACGCGGCCCGGCACACCTTCGACGCCGTCGCCGCCGACGAGCTCGACGCGTCCCTGCTCGGCGTCGAGGTCGGACACCCCCTGCTCCGCGAACGGCGGCTGACCTGGGACGCCGCCGGGGACGCCCTCGAGTGGTCGGAGGACCGCTACCGCCCGGACGTCGCGACCGTGACGGTGACGAACACCCGCAGCGGGCGGGGTGGGTTCGCGCGGGAATGAGCGGGCGGGAGCGGGTCCACCCGCGGGTGGGTTGCGACGCGCTCCCGCCGGCGACGGCGGTGCCCGGACCGGGAGTCGCACCGCCGCCACCGTCGCCACCCCTGCCGCCGCCGCTGCCCCTGCCGCTGCCGCTGCCGCTCAGAGGTGCCCCTGTTCTGGACTCGCTTACCGGGTAAGCGAATCGACACACACATCCCCTCCGGAGCCGGGAGAAGGACCGCCCTGCCGCATCGGTTCGTGCGATGGCCCGGCCCGGCGATCGGGAGCGACGTCAGGGACGCACGGCCTGGCGCGGCGCCGCACCCGGCAACCCGGCGGCGGCGAAGGCGTCGTCGAGCGCGTCGAGGGACCACGGGCCACCGGTCAGCTCGGCGAACGGGAACCGCGTGTGCTCCGCGACGAGGAACGCGACCGCGGCGGCGAGGTGGCGGGGGGCGTAGTTGTGCACGCCGACGACCGTGTGCAGCCCGCGGACCAGGCGTTCCGGGTCGAGTCCCACCGCGGGGCCGGGCGAGACCGACCCGGCGAGGACGGCGGTGCCGCCGACGTCGAGCGCGTCGAGGCAGGCGCGCACGGCGGCGGGTGCACCGGACAGCTCCAGCGCGACGTCGAACGCCCGCTCCGGCGGGGTCCCGACCGTGTCCGCTGCGCCGAAGCGACGTGCCCGGGCGCGACGGTCGGCGTGCGGGTCGGCGACCACGACCTCGGCACCCGCGCGGGAGGCCATCGCCGCCGCGGTCACGCCGAGCATGCCCGCACCGGTCACCAGCACCCGCGTTCCCAGGCCCGGCGAGCCCGCGGCGTCGAGGACCGCGGCGACCGTGGCCGTCGCGCACGAGGCGGGTGCGGCGACCTCGTCGGGCACCGCTGGAGGGACGACGACCGTCGCCGTGCCCGGGGCGAGCAGGCAGTGGGTGGCGAACCCGCCGGTCAGCGGACGGGCCTCGTCCAGCGGGGCGTGGCCGTACTTGTGCAGGTCGGCGCATTTCTGCGGGATCCCGCGACGGCAGCGGCGGCACTCCCCGCAGGACGCGGCGACCGAGAAGACGATCCGGTCGCCGGTCCGGACCGGCGCGCCGTCGACGTGGCGCAGGCCCGGCGCCGTCGCGACGACCCGCCCGACCTGCTCGTGCCCGAGCACCCCCGGCACCGGCGACGAGCGATGGCCGCGGGTCGTGTGCAGGTCCGACCCGCACACCGTCGCCAGGTCGACCGCCACCAGGACCTCACCCGGCCCCGGCGCGCCGAGCGCGGTCGTGACCAGGCGGAACGGGGCGCCGACACCGTCCCAGCGGGCGTAGCGGGCGGTCGTCACGGGAGCTGCCATGCCCGCGACGGTCGCACCACCTCGCCGGACCGTCCACCACCCTGTATGGACAAGTTGGTGAACGCACGGCGGCGCGGTTCACCGGCACCGGGCGGGGGTACGCCGTGCGGGCACCGCACGAACGACCCGGAGGCACCCCGATGTCCGACAGCACGCTCAGCAAGGACCCGACCGCGGACCCGGCGGAGCACGAGGCGTACTTCCCGTCGCCGTACTCGCTGGACGCCTACACCGCGCCGAGAACCGACTTCGACGGTCTCGCCACCGAGCGGAACGCCTGGTCCGGCGGCCGCTGGAAGGTGCTCGTGCTGGCCACCGACGAGCGCTACCTGCGCATGGGCAACGGCACCTTCTTCTCCACCGGCAACCACCCGGTGGAGACCCTGCTCCCCCTGCACCACGTCCTGGAGGCCGGGTTCGGCGTCGAGATCGCGACGCTCACCGGCAACCCGGCGAAGTTCGAGTGGTGGGCCTACCCCGGCGAGGACGAGGCGGTCGGCAGCGCCCGCGACACGCTGCTCGCGCAGTGGCGGGCCCCGAAGTCGCTGGCCGAGGTCGTCGAGCGCGAGCTGGGCGAGGACTCGGACTACCTCGCGGTGTTCGTCCCCGGCGGGCACGGTGCGCTGTCCGGGCTGCCGTTCTCCACCGACGTCCGGGACACCCTGGAGTGGGCGATGCGCACCGACCGGCTCGTGGTGTCGCTGTGTCACGGTCCCGCCGCGTTCCTCTCGACCCGCATCGGCCGCGGCCGGTCGGTGTTCGAGGGCTACGAGATGTGCGTGTTCCCCGACGCGCTCGACGCCGGCGCCAACATCGACATCGGCTACCTGCCCGGTGAGATGCCCTGGCTGCTCGGCAAGGCCCTCCAGGACGAGGGCGTCCGTGTCGTCAACGACGACATGACCGGCCGCTGCACCACCGACCGCAACGTCATCACCGGCGACAGCCCGCTGGCCGCGAACGAGCTGGGCAAGCTCACCGCGACCGCGCTGCTGGAGCACGCGCGCCGCCGGGGCTGACCCCGCCCCGGCGCCTCAGGGCGCCGTGCCACCGGCCGCCAGCCGCCACACCCGGTCGCGGCTGAACGGCTGGTGGTACGGCCGCACCCCCAGCGCGCGGCGGATCGCGTTCGCGACCGCGGGCGCGACCGGGTTGTAGGGCGCCTCGCTCATCGACTTCGCGCCGTAGGTGCCGAGCGCGTCGTGGGTGCGGGCGTACCGCACCTCGGTGTCCGGGACGTCGGCCATCTGCGGCACCCGGTAGGTGCGGAACACCGGGTTGAGGACCTCCCCGGACTCCCCCACGTACACCTCCTCGTAGAGCGCGCTGCCCAGCCCCATCGCGGCGCCTCCCTCGACCTGCCCGCGCAGCTGCTCGGGGTTCAGGACGGTGCCGGCGTCGACGGCCTGCACCGAGCGCAGCACACGGACCTCGCCGGTCGCGGTGTCCACCGCGACGCGCACGCCGTGGCAGTTCGCCGTGATCGCCCGCGCGGTGCCGGGCTCCTCCCCCGTGGCCGCCAGCCCCGCGGGCGAGGACGCGGCGGCCAGCACGTCGTCGAGCGTCCACTCGCCGCCGGGCGCCGTGACCCCGGCCGCGTGCAGCTCCCCGCCGCCGGTGACGGTGAGGATCCGCTCCCGCAGCGCGGTCGCCGCGGCGTGCAGTGCCTTGCCCGCCACGGTGGTGCCCGCCGAGGCGAACGCCCCGGTGTCGTAGCCGCAGGCGTCGGTGTCGCCGTGGTGGGCGTCGACGCGGTCCGGGGTCGTGCCGAGCACGATGGCGACGACCTGGCGGTGGGTGGTCGTGGTGCCGTTGCCGAACTCGACGGTGCCGGCGCCGAGCCGGTAGCGCCCGCCGGGCAGCAGCGTCACCGTGGTGGTCGCGGCGTGCCCGAACGGGGCCATCGTCGTCATCATGCCCAGGGCGACACCCTCCCCGACCCGCCATGTCGGGCCGTCGGGGACCGGGTCGCCGGTGCCGTCGGCCAGGGCGTCCTGGACGAGGTCGAGGCACTGGTCCATGCCGTAGCTGGTCCAGTGCAGGTCGTGCTCCGGCTCGCCGTGGTGGGCGACGTGCAGCGGGTCCCCGGCGCGCACCATGGTGCGCCGGCGCAGCTCGAACGGGTCGAGGCCGGTGGCGATCGCGAGCTCGTCCATCGCGGACTCGACGGCGAACATCACCTGGCCCAGGCCGTAGCCGCGGAACGCGCCGCTGGGCACGTTGTGGGTGTAGACGACCTCGGCGTCGAGGCGCTTGACGGGGCAGTTGTAGACGCTGACCGACTCGGCGACGGAGTGGAACAGCACCCCGCGGGAGTGGTTGCCGTAGGCGCCGGTGTCGGACAGGACGTCGAGCTTCATCGCGGTGAGGTGGCCGTCGTCGTCGGCGCCGAGGGTGACCGCGACCCGCATCGGGTGGCGCAGCGCGGTGCGGGTGAACTCCTCGGACCGGGTGAACTCGTGGACGACGGTACGCCCGGTCCGCAGCACCGCGAGCCCGACGAGGTCCTCGGCGAACATCTCCTGCTTGCCGCCGAACCCACCACCGACCCGCGCGGTGTGCACCCGGACCCGGTCCGGGTCGAGTCCGAGGACGCGGGCGAGCTCGCCGCGGGTGAGGAACGGGACCTGGGTGCCCGCCCGCACGACGAGCCTGCCGTCGTCGTCGAGCGAGCCGATCGCGCCGTGGCACTCCAGCTGGGCGTGGGAGACCCGGCTGGTGCGCCAGGTGCCGGTGACGGTGTGCGCGGAGGCGCGCAGAGCGGCGTCGACGTCGCCGCCGTGCCCGCCGTGCAGGGCGAGCACGACGTTGCGCCCGGCGTCGTCGACGCGGTCGGCGGGGGTCCGGTCCGGGTGCACCGACGGCGCACCGGGCCGCCGCGCCGCCTCCGGGTCGAGGACGGCGGGCAGCACCTCGTAGTCGACGGCGACCAGCGCGCAGGCCGCCTCGGCCTGCGCCGGGGTCTGCGCGACGACGGCGGCGACCCGCTGCCCGACGTGGCGGACGACGTCGTCGAGCATCCGGGTGTCGTCGGGGTCGTCGGTGCGGTGCTCGTGCCGGGCGGTGGAGTAGCGCAGGTCCGGCACGTCGTGGTGGGTCAGCACCAGCGCGACGCCCGGCGCGGCTGCGGCCGCGGTGGTGTCGATCGACCGGATGCGGGCGTGGGCGTGCGGGGAGCCGAGGATCCGCAGGTGCAGGGCCCCGGTGAGGTCGGTGTCGAAGGTGAACGGCTCGCTGCCGGTGACGATGCGCTCCGCGGCCGGGGGCCGCGCCGAGCAGCCGACGGTGCCGGCGGTCCCGCCCGTGGCGCGCGGGGTGCAGCCGCCGCGGACGCCGGTCTCGATCGCCTCGCGGATGCTGCGGTAGCCGGTGCAGCGGCACAGGTTGCCCTTCATCCGCCGCGGCAGGTCGTCGAGGTCGTCGGGGGTGAGCGCGGTGGCGGTGACGATCTGGCCGGCCGTGCAGAACCCGCACTGGAACCCGAACTTCTCCACGAACGCGGCCTGGGCCGGGTGCAGCTCCCCGTCCGGCCCGGCCAGCCCGGCGACGGTGGTGACCCGCGCGCCGTCGAGACGCTGGGCGGGGATCAGGCACGAGTGCACGGGCCGGTCGTCGAGCAGGACGGTGCAGGCGCCGCAGTCCCCGGCGTCGCACCCCTTCTTCACCTCGAGGTGCCCGTGCTCGCGCAGGAACGTGCGGGTGCACTGCCCCGGGGCGGGCTCCGCCTCCAGCTCGGTGTCGTTGACGTGCAGTTTCACGACAGCTCCTCCCGGATCTGCTCCAGCAGCACCGCGCTGACCCCGTGGCGCCAGTCCGCGGAACCGAGCGGGTCGGTGTACCAGCCGTCGACGGCGTCGACGTCGGCGCGCAGCCGGTCCGCGTCGGGCACGCCGGCCGGGTAGCGCAGGACGGTGGGCGCCTCGGTCGCGGCGGTGATCACGAACGTGGCGGCGCCGCCGTCGGGTGCGGTGTCGACCCGCCCGGTGAGCACGGCGCCGGAGCGGCCGAGCTCGGCGAGTGCGATCCTGCGGAAGGCGGTGCGGGCGCGGAGTGCGGCGCCGGGCAGCTCGACCGCGCGCAGGACCTCGCCGGGACGCAGCGCGGTGGTGCCGTTGCCGGTGACGAGCGACGCGACCGGGGCGCGGTACTCCTCGCCGTCGGGGGTCCAGACGACGGCGAGCCCGTCGAGCGTCGCGGCGAGGGCGACCATCCCGGCGGCGGCGTAGGCGCGGCACACGTTCCCGCCGACGGTCGCGGTGTGCCAGATCTTCCACGACGCGAGCAGGGCGTGCGCGCACTCGGCGAACAGCGGGGTCCCGGTGCGCTCGCCGTACGCGGCGAGGTCGGCGATCGGGCAGGTCGCGGCCACCGACAGGCCGCCGTCGGGCAGGTCGGAGAGGGGCTCCCAGCCCATCGTGGTGAGGTCGACCAGGCCGGTGACGGCGGGCTGCGGCTCGGAGAACAGCCACGTCCCGCCGGCGAGGATCCGCTCCCCCGGCGCCAGCGCCAGGTCGGCGCGCTCGCGGGCGCGCCGGAACCCGGTGACGGTGTGCAGGTCCATCCGCTCACCCCGCCTTGGCCACGAGGGCGCGGTGCACGGCGGCGCACTCGGCGGCGACGGCGTCGGTGTCGACGGTGAGCACGGTGTCCCGTTCGACGACCGGGCGGCCGTGCACGAGCAGCAGTTCCAGCGGCGGCGGGGTGCCCAGGACGAGGGCGGCGACCGGGTCGGCGACGTCGCGGTGCCGGAACCCGTCGAGCCGCCACAGGGCGAGGTCGGCGAGCTTGCCGGTCTCGATCGACCCGATCTCGTCCTCGCGACCGAGCACCCTGGCACCGCCGAGCGTGCCGAGCTCGAGGGCCTCGCGCACCGACAGGGCGCGGGGGCCGCCCGCGGCGCGGGCGAACAGGACAGCGTGCTTGACGTCCTCCAGCAGGTGGGTGCCCTCGTTGGAGGCGGCGCCGTCGACACCGATCCCGACCCGGGCGCCCGCGTCGACGAGGTCGCGGACCCGCGCGATGCCCGCGCCGAGCCGGCCGTTGGAGGTGGGGCAGTGCGCGACGCCGGTGCCGGTCGCACCGATCGTCTTCACCGCGTCGTCGTCGAGGTGCACGGTGTGGGCGAACCACACGTCGGGCCCGGTCCAGCCCAGGTCGGCGACGTACTCGGTGGGGGTGGCGCCGAAGCGCTCCCGGCAGTACGCCTCCTCGTCGTCGGTCTCGGCGAGGTGGGTGTGCAGCCGTACCCCGAGCTCGCGGGCCAGCGTCGCGGAGTCGCGCATCAGCTCCGGCGTCACCGAGAACGGCGAGCACGGGGCCAGCGCGATCCGCAGCATCGACCCCGGCGACGGGTCGTGCCAGCGGGCGACGGCGTCGGCGGACGCGGCGAGGATCTCGTCGCGGTCGGAGACGACGTGGTCCGGCGGCAGCCCGCCCGCGCTGCGCCCGAGGTCCATCGAGCCGCGGGTCGGGTGGAACCGCAGCCCCACCTGCTGCGCGGCGCGGATCTCGGCGCCGAGCACGTCCCCGCCCTCGCGGGGGAAGACGTAGTGGTGGTCGGTCGTGGTGGTGCAGCCCGACAACGCGAGCGCGGACAGCGCGCCGGTGGCGCCGGTGTGCACGGCGTGCTCGTCGATGCCCGCCCACACCGGGTACAGCGTGGTCAGCCACTCGAACAGCGTGTGGTCGACGGCGAGCCCGCGGGTCACCCACTGGTAGAGGTGGTGGTGGGTGTTGACCAGGCCCGGGGTGAGCAGGCAGCCGCGGGCGTCGACCCGGCGGTCGTAGGACCCCGCCGGGGCGGGACCGGGCCCGACGCCCGCGATCCGTTCCCCCTCGACGACGACGTGCCCGCCGGGGATCTCCTCCCCGGTGACGGTGACGACGTGGGCACCTTCGATGGCGGTCCGGTGTGCGGTCCGGCCGGCGCTCGGCTGCTGCATGGACCCAGTGCACCGCGCGCCGGTCACCGGGAGAAGGCACCGCCGTGACGAATCGGGATCCCCCGCGGCGCACCGAGTTGTAGGTTTCTCCCATGCTGCTCTCGGAGCTCGTCGCACGCCCGGAGCTGCGGCTGCGGGTCCTGCACGGCTCGGCGGCCGACCTGGACCGGTCCGTGCGATGGGTCTACCCGACCGACCTGCCCGACCCGTCGCGCTACCTGGGCGGCGGTGAGCTGGTCGTGTCCGGCCTGGTGTGGCGGCGGACGCCCGCGGACTCGGAGCGGTTCGTCGCGGCGGTCGCGCGGTCCGGTGCGGCGGCGCTGGTGGCCGGGGAGGCCGTGTTCGGCGACATCCCGGCCGACGTCGTCGACGCCTGCCGCCGCCACGACCTCGTGCTGGTCGCGGTGCCGGTGGACGTGTCGTTCGGCGCGGTGACCGAGGCGGTGATCGGGGCGCTGTCCGCGGCCCGCGGGGACCGGCTCGCCCACACCCTGGGCCGGCACCGGCGGCTGCTCGCCGCGTTCGCCGGCGGCGCGGAGCTGGCCGAGCTCGCCGCAGCGGTGTCGGCGGGCACCGGCCTGGTCTGCCGGGTGCTGACCGCGGCGGGCGGCCTGCTCGCCGGTCCGGCCCTGCCCGAGGCCGAGCGCGACGCCGTCGTCGCCGGGTTCCTGACCGCGGGCCGGTTGCCGGTGACCGTCCCGGCCGGGCCGGCGGGTGCGGCGCACCTGGTGGTGCCCGCGGCACCGGGGACGGCCCGGGCCACCGGCTGGCTGGTCGCGGCGCAGCTGCCGCCGGGCACGGCGCAGGCGGGGACCGACGCCGTCGACGCCGTCGGCGAGCTGGCCGCGATCGCCGCGCTGGACCGGTCCCGGCGCCGGGAGGGTGCTGCGGTGGCCCGCCCGATCGCCGACGACGCGCTGGCCCGGATCGCCGCCGACACCGGGGACCGCCCCGAGACCCGGGTGCGGCTGCGCCAGGCCGGGGTCGAGCCGGACGGGACCCTCGCCGTGGTCGTGCTGCGCGCCTCGGGCGTCGCGGACCCGGCCGACACCGCGCACACCGTGCTGCTCGACGCGCTGGTCGGCACCGGCCCGGCCGCGGTCGGCGTGCAGGGCGGCGACGCGGTCGCCGTCGTCGCGGTGCCCGGGGCCCGGGACGCCCCGGACCCGGTGGAACAGGTGCTCGCCGCGGTGCACCGGCTCGGACCGGGCCTGGCCGGCGGACGGCTCTCGGCCGGGGTGTCGCGGCCGTCGGCGGCGGACGCGCTGTCCGGTGCACTCGCCGAGGCCGGGCACGCCGCGGGGCTGGCGGCGGCCCGGTCCGGCCCGGTGACCTCGGTGCGGGCCGGGGAGATCACCTCGCACGTCGCGCTGCTGGCCGGGGTCCCCGACGACGTGCGGCGCGGCTTCGCCGCCCAGGTCCTCGGCCCGGTGCTCGACCACGACGCGCGGTCGGGCACCGGGCTGCTGGAGACCCTGGGGGTCTTCCTCGACGAGTCCGGGTCGTGGAACCGGACCGCGGCCCGGCTGCACCTGCACGTCAACACCGTCCGGTACCGGATCGGCCGGGTGGCGGAGCTGACCGGGCGCGACCCGTCGTCGTTCGCCGACCGCGTCGACCTCTACCTGGCGCTGCGCTCGCGCTGACGGCGGCTCAGCCGGACACGAGGTCGTCGAAGCGGTGCCCGGCGACGGTCGCGACGGCGACGAGCGCCGCCGCGTGCTCCTGCGCCGGCGGGTGGGTGAGCCGGCGCCGCGCGGTCGCGAGCAGGGCGCCGCGGTCCCCGGCGTCGCGCAGGCACACGATCAGCGGGAACCCGAACCGCTCCCGGTAGGCCGCGGCGAGCCGGCCGAGCTCGGCGCGGTCGTCGCCGTCGAGCAGGGCCAGACCGGCCCGGTCGCGCAGTGCCGCCGCGCCGGCGCCCGTGGTCGCGGTGCCCCCGTCGCGGGCGGACGCCGGCGCGGCGGAGCCGGTGCCCACCAGACCGCCCAGATCGGGGTAGTGGCCCATCAGCGCCCGCTGCTCCTCGGGCGGCGCGGCGAACAGCTCGTCCTGCACCGCGGCGCGCAGCGCCGTGGCGTCGGTGAAGGGGCCGCGGGCGTGCACCCGCCCGGGCACCGCGGTCGGGCCCTCGAACAGCCGCCCGAGGACCGCGGCGAACTCCCCGGCGTCGGCGCCGGCGAGCCGGTCGAAGGTCACGGTGTCCCCGCCGGCCGTCGCGGGGGCGGCGCCGCGGCGGCGCCCGGTGTGGAAGAACAGCAGGTTGAGCCCGATCGCGACGACGCTGCCCGCGGTGATCCCGGAGCCGAGCACGATGCCCGCCCACTGTGGCAGAGCCTGCGCCACGTCCGGCTGCACGGTCACGAACAGCGCGACCCCGAGCCCGGACCCGACCACGACGACGTTGCGGTGGTCGCGGAAGTCGACCCGCGACAGCGTCTGGATCCCGACGACGGCGACGGTCGCGAACATCGCCAGCGCCGCCCCGCCCAGCACCGGGTGCGGCACGGCCGCGACCAGCGCCCCGGCCTTCGGCACCAGCCCGATGAGGATCATGAAACCGCCCGCGGCGGCGACCACCCAGCGGCTGGAGACCCGGGTGAGCCGGACGAGGCCGACGTTCTCGGCGAAGCAGGTGTAGGGGAAGGAGTTGAGGACACCGCCCAGGGTGGTGGCGGCGCCGTCGGCGCGCAGGGCGCGGGCGACGTCGTCCGGCCCGACCTTCTTGTCCACGATCTCGCCGGTGGCGATCACGTCACCGGTCGTCTCGACCGCGGTGATCATCATGACGACGATCATCGACAGGATCGCGGCGAGCGAGAACTGCGGCCAGCCGAAGTGGAACGGCGTGGTGACCCCGACCCAGTCCGACTCCCCCACCGCGGACAGGTCGACCAGACCGAACGGCACCGCGGCCAGCGTCCCGAGCACGAGCCCGGCGAGCACCGCGACGGTGGCGAGGAAACCGCGGAACAGCCGCTGGATCAGCACGATCACCGCGAGCGTGCCGAGGGCGAGCCCGAGGTACAGCGGGTTCCCGGGGTCGGGGGCGTTCGCGCCGCCGACGGCGTCGGTCGCGGCGACCGGCAGCAGCGCCAGCCCGATCACGGTGATCACCGTGCCGGTGACGACCGGCGGGAAGAAGCGCAGCAGCCGCGCGACGTAGGGCGCGGCGAGGAAGGTCACCAGCCCGGCGACGATCACCGCGCCGTAGATGGTGGTGAGCCCGGCGGTGCCACCACCCGCGGCCAGCCCGATCGCGATCATCGGCGAGACCGCGGTGAACGTGACGCCCTGCAGCAGCGGCAGCCGCACCCCGATCCGGCCGATCCCGACCGACTGCAGGATCGAGGCGATGCCGCAGGTGAACAGGTCGGCGTTGATCAGGTGGATGAGCTGGCGCTCGTCGAGACCGATGGCGTTGGCGAGCAGGATCGGCACGACGACGGCGCCGGCGTAGAACGCCAGCACGTGCTGCATGCCGTAGACGGCGAGCCGTCCGGCGGGCGGCACCCGGTCGACCGGGTGGACGGGGCGGGCGGGATCGGTGGTTCGGCTGGTGGATCGGCGCAGGCGCATCGGTGACCTCGATGGGAGCCGGAGGGTGTGACGGGGCAGGGCGCGCGGAGGGGGCCGGATTGCGACCTGCATCACCATGCGCCCGGGCCGGGACCGCCCGGCACCGCCGTCTCCGACGAACCCCGGGCCGCTCGTCGCGGGGCTTTCGTAGGTTCCGACAGTCGACCCGGTCATCGGGCCCCCGGCGGGACACCGTTCGGAACCTCCCGGCAATCCCGTCGCAACCCGGGTCCGGACACAATGCGGGGCATGCACCTCAGCCCGAGCGAGCGCGACAAGCTCCTCGTCCACGTCGCCGCCGACGTCGCCCGCAGGCGTCGCGAGCGGGGTCTGCGGATGAACTACCCGGAGTCGGTCGCGCTGATCACCGAGCACGTCCTGGAGGGCGCCCGCGACGGCCGCACCGTCAGCGAGCTGATGAGCAGCGGCCGGGAGGTCCTGACCCGCGACGACGTCCTCGACGGCGTCCCGGAGATGCTCGACTCGGTGCAGGTGGAGGCCACCTTCCCGGACGGCACGAAGCTCGTCACCGTGCACGGGCCGATCGCATGACGCCCGGCGAGATCCTCGTCGGCACCGAGCCGGTCGAGCTGCACCCCGGCCGCCCCCGGCTGACGCTGACCGTGGTCAACGCCGCGGACCGCCCGGTGCAGGTCGGGTCGCACTACCACTTCGCCGCTGCGAACCCCGGACTGTCCTTCGACCGCGACGCCGCGTGGGGACACCGGCTTGACGTCCCCGCCGGGACGTCGGTGCGGTTCGAGCCCGGTGTGGAGCGCGAGGTGACGCTGGTGCCGATCGCCGGGGCGCGCCGGGTCCCCGGTCTGCGTGCGGAACGGGCCGGCGCCCTCGACGAGCGGAGCTACGAGCAGTGACCATCGACCGCGCGCGCTACGCCGACCTGTACGGCCCGACCGTCGGGGACCGGGTCCGGCTCGCCGACACGAACCTGCTGATCGAGGTCACCGAGGATCGCTCGCGCGGCCCGGCGTCCGGCGACGAGGTCATGTTCGGCGGCGGCAAGGTGATCCGGGAGTCGATGGGGCAGGCCGCCGTCGCGGCCGCGGACTGCCCGGACCTGGTGATCACCGGCGCCGTCGTGCTGGACCACTGGGGCGTGGTGAAGGCCGACGTGGGCGTCAAGGGCGGCCGGATCGTCGGCATCGGCAAGGCCGGCAACCCCGACACGATGGACGGGGTCGACCCGGCGCTGGTAATCGGGCCCGGCACCGAGGTCCTGGCCGGCAACGGCCGCATCCTCACCGCCGGTGCGATCGACGCGCACGTGCACTTCATCTGCCCGCAGCTGGTCGAGACCGCACTCGCGTCCGGGGTCACGACGCTGTTCGGCGGCGGCACCGGCCCGGTCGACGGGTCGAAGGCCACCACCGTCACGCCCGGCCCCTGGAACATCGGCCGGATGCTGCAGGCGATGGACCACCAGCCGGTGAACCTGCTGCTGATGGGCAAGGGCAACACGGTCTCGGCCGAGGCGCTGCACGAGCAGCTGCGCGCCGGGGCGGGCGGGTTCAAGCTGCACGAGGACTGGGGCACCACCCCGGCGGCGATCGACGCCTGCCTGCGGGTGTGCGAGGAGACCGGCGTGCAGGCCGCGATCCACACCGACACCCTCAACGAGGCCGGGTTCCTGCAGTCCACACTGGCCGCGATCGCCGGGCGCTCGATCAACGCCTTCCACACCGAGGGCGCCGGCGGCGGGCACGCCCCGGACATCATCGAGGTCGTCGGCACCTCGCACGTGCTGCCGTCGTCGACGAACCCGACCCGCCCGCACACCGTGAACACCCTCGACGAGCACCTCGACATGCTCATGGTGTGCCACCACCTGAACCCGTCGGTGCCCGAGGACCTGGCCTTCGCCGAGTCCCGCATCCGCCCGACGACGATCGCCGCCGAGGACGTGCTGCACGACCTGGGCGCGATCTCGATGATGTCGAGCGACTCGCAGGCGATGGGCCGGATCGGCGAGGTCGTCATCCGGACCTGGCAGACCGCGCACGTCATGAAGGCCGCCCGCGGCCCGCTGCCCGGTGACTCCGAGCGGGCGGACAACCTGCGTGCGCAGCGCTACGTCGCCAAGTACACGATCAACCCCGCACTCGCCCACGGCGCCGCCGAGCACGTCGGGTCGGTCGAAGTCGGCAAGCTCGCCGACCTGGTGCTGTGGGAGCCGAAGTTCTTCGGGGTGCGCCCCGAGGTCGTCCTCAAGGGCGGGTTCGCCGTGTGGGCGCAGATGGGCGACGCGAACGCCTCCATCCCCACGCCCGGCCCGGTCTACGGACGCCCGATGTTCGGCTACGCCCACACCCCCGCCGCGCTCGGCTCGCTCACCTTCATGGCGCCGTCGGCGCTGGAGGCGGGCGTTCCCGAGCGGCTCGGGCTGGCGACGCCCGCGGTGCCGGTGGCCGACACCCGCTCGGTGCGCAAGGCCGGGATGCTGCGCAACGACGCCACCCCGGACGTGCGCGTCGACCCGGACTCGTTCGAGGTGACGATCGACGGCGCCGTCGTCGAGCCCGCGCCGGTGAGCGAGCTGCCGATGGCGCAGCGGTACTTCCTGTTCTGATGGCGGGTCTCGCGTCACTGGTGCTCGCCGACGCCCGGTTCCCCGGCGGCGGGCACGTGCACTCCGGCGGGCTGGAGGAGGCCGCCGAGCGGGGGCTGGTCACCGACGTCGCGTCGCTGCACGCGTTCCTGCGGGCGCGGCTGCGCACCGCGGGCCGGGTCGCGGCCTGCGCCGCCGCGGCCGCCGCGCACCCCGCGGGCCGGGACCGGCTCGGGGCGCTGGACGCGGCACTCGACGCGCGCACGCCGTCGCTCGCGCAGCGCGAGGCGTCGCGGGTGCAGGGGAAGGCCGCCCTGCGCGCGGCGCGGGCGGCGTGGCCGTCGCCGGAGCTCGACACGCTCGTCGCGGTCGACCGGCGCCCGCACCATCCGCTGATCGTCGGCGTCGTCGTCGGCGTCGCCGGGGAGTCCCCGTCCGACGCGGCCCGCTGCGTCGGCTACCTCGCCGTCTCCGGGCCCGCGTCGGCGGCGGTCCGGCTGCTCGGGCTGGACCCGTTCGCCGTCAACGCCGCGCTCGTCGCCCTGGACGACGACCTGGCCGTCGTCGTCGACGAGGCCGCGGACCTCGCGGTGGGCGACCCCGCCGACCTCCCGGCGCCCGGCGCGCCGGTCCTCGACCTCATGGCCGAGTCCCACGTCCACCACCACCGCGAGAGGGTGCGTCTCTTTGCCTCCTGAACAGAGCCCGCCGACCGGGCAGACCGGGCAGACCGGGCACGGCCACGGTCATGTGATCAGCTTCGACCCGACGGTCACCGACCACGACCACCACGCACCGGTCCCGGCCGGCGGGCGCTCGGTGCGGATCGGGATCGGCGGGCCGGTCGGGTCGGGCAAGACGGCGCTGGTCGCGGCGCTGGCCCGCAGCCTCGGCGAGCGGGTCCGCCTGGCCGTGGTCACCAACGACATCTACACCACCGAGGACGCGGACTTCCTGCGCCGCAACGCCGTGCTGCCGCCGGAGCGGGTCGAGGCCGTGCAGACCGGCTGCTGCCCGCACACCGCGATCCGCGACGACATCACCGCCAACCTCGACGCCGTCGAGCTGCTGGAGGAGCGCTTCGGCGACCTGGACCTGGTGCTCGTGGAGTCCGGCGGGGACAACCTCACCGCGGTGTTCTCCCGCGGCCTGGTGGACCGGCAGATCTTCGTCGTCGACGTCGCGGGCGGGGACAAGGTGCCCCGCAAGGGCGGCCCCGGCGTCACCACCGCGGACCTGCTCGTGATCAACAAGACCGACCTGGCGCCGCTGGTCGGCGCCGACCTCGGGGTCATGACCGGCGACGCCGCGCGCATCCGCGGGGAGCTGCCGGTGATCGCGCAGTCGCTGGTCGAGGACCCGGGCGCCGGCGACGTCGGCGCCTGGGTGCTCGAGCAGGTCGCCGCGGTCCGGGCGAGCGTCTGAGGTGCTGGCCTGCGCGGAGCTCGTGGTCGTCGCGCGGGACGGCCGCTCGGTCGTCACCACGCTGCGGGCGCAGTCCCCGCTGGCCCTGGTCCCCCGTCGTGGCGTCACCGGTGCGAGCCGGTCCGACGCCGTCGTGCACCTGGTGGGGTCGGCCTCGACCCCGCTGGCCGGCGACGACGTCACCCTCACCGTGACCGTCGGCGCGGGGGCGCACCTGACCCTGACCGGGGTCGCGGCGGCCGTCGCCCTGCCGGGTGGCCGCAGTGCCGACCGCGCGGCCCGGCCGAGCCGGACCGTGCTGCGCTGCAGCGTCGGCGACGGCGGGTCGCTGACCTACCTACCGGAGCCGACCGTGGTGACCGGGCGGGCCCACCACGAGACCGTGCTCGACGTGGTGCTCGCCCCGACCGCCGCGCTGCGCGCCCGGGACCTGCTGGTTGCGGGCCGCACCGGGGAGCGGCCGGGCCGCTGCCGCGGGACCGTCCGGGTCACCGAGTGCAGTGCCGGCGGGAGCGGTGCCGGCGGGAGCGGTGCCTCCGGGAACGGTGCCTCCGGGAACGGTGCCGCGCCCGGCCGGCCGCTGCTGGTGCAGACCCAGGAGATCGGCGACCCGCTGCTCGACGCCTCCCCCGCCCACCTCGCCGGGCACCGGGTCCTGGGCACCGAGGTCCTGGTCGGGCCCGCCCGCGAGCAGGTCCTCGCGACCTGCGGGGACGGGTGGAGCCTGTCCCCGCTGCCCGGGCGCGGGGCGCTCGCGACGGCCGTCGCGCACGACGCCGTCACCGCCGCCCGCCGCCTCGCCGAGGCCGTGCGCGCCGCCCGGTGAGCCACCGGGTGACCGGTACCGGTGAGGGGCCGGGTGCCGCTCCGCTCACCGGTGATGGTCACACCTGGGCCGGGAGCAGGTGCTCGCCCGTCCGGTCGGTGCTCAGGCACAGCGAGCACACGTAGGCGTCGTGCGCGGGGCACGCCGCCATGTCCGGTCGCTCCAGGTCCTGCCCGCACACGTGGCACGGCAGGGTGACGGCCGAGGGGTTGCCGTGCTCGTCGAGCATCGGCAGGTCGATGCCGTCGTCGGTGCGGCGCAGGTACCAGCGGCCGCGGGTGGCCAGCGCGATCACGGGGGGCAGCACCACGCCGAGCACGATCGCGACCAGCGGCGAGAACGGCGCGATCGCCTCGCCCAGCAGCCCGAAGAACGCCGCGATGGACAGCCCGCCCGCGACGACCACCGAGCCGAACCCGACCGGGTTGACCGCGTACAGCATGCCGCGGCGGAACTCCGGGAACCTCGGCGAGATGCCGAGCAGGTACTTGTTCACCACGATGTCGGTGGCGACCACGACGATCCAGGCGATGCCCATGTTCGCGTAGAACCCGAGGATCGCGTTGAGGAAGTCGAACATGTTCGCCTCCATCAGCACGAGCGCGATCACCAGGTTGACGCCGAGGAACACCAGCCGCCCGGGGTAGGTGCCGGTGACCCGGGTGAAGGAATTGGTCCAGGCCAGCGAGCCGGAGTAGGCGTTGGTGACGTTGATCTTGATCTGGCTGATGACGACGAGCACCACGGCCAGGGTGATCGCCAGCCACGCGGGCATGAGCTCCTGGTAGATGACCAGGAACTGGTGCACCGGCTCGTTGGCCACCGTCGCGCCGTCGGCCAGGTTCGCGATGAGATAGACGGCGAGGAACAGCCCGACGACCTGCTTCGCCGCCCCGAACAGCACCCAGCCCGGCCCGGCGAGCAGCGTCGCGGCCCACCAGCGGCGGGCGTTCTCCGGGGTCCTGGGTGGCATGAACCGCAGGTAGTCGATCTGCTCGGCGATCTGGGCGATCAGCGACAGGCACACCCCGGCGGCGAGCATGACCGAGCCGAGGCCGGGGGTGCCCGCGCCGTCCTCGCCCTGGTAGGCCAGGAACGTCGACACCGAGTCCGGGTGCGCGAGCAGCAGGTAGCCGAAGGGCAGCACCATCAGGACCAGCCACAGCGGCGTCGTCCACACCTGCAGCGTGGACAGCAGCGACATCCCGTACACCACCAGCGGGAAGATGATCACCGTGGACACGGCGTAGCCCGCCCACAGCGGCAGCCCCAGGCCCAGCTCGAGCCCCTGGGCCATGATCGAGCCCTCGAGGGCGAAGAAGATGAAGGTGAAGGTCGCGAAGATGACGTTGGTCAGGATCGAGCCGTAGTAGCCGAAGCCGCTGCCGCGGGTGATCAGGTCCAGGTCCAGGTTGTAGCGGGCCGCGTAGTACGCCAGCGGCAGCCCGGTCGCGATGATCACCAGAGCGAACACGCCGATGCCCCACAGGGCGTTGACCGTGCCGTACGCGATACCGATGTTCGCGCCGATCGCGAAGTCGGCGAGGTAGGCGATGCCGCCGAGCGCGGTCACCCCGACGACGCCGGGTGACCAGCGGCGGTAGCTGCGCGGCGCGAACCGCAGCGTGTAGTCCTCCAGCGTCTCGCGCGCGGCTCCCGCCGGCGCCGCCGTGGTCCGGTCCATCTCCTGTGTCATCGAAGCTCCCACGGTGGCCGGGTCGGAGGACCACCGGTGAGGAATGGTGCGTTCCGCAACGGCGGCGCCGGTTGCCGTCGGGTGACGACTGCGTGACACCGGCCCCGGACGATCCGGGCGCCGCGTGACGGCCGGCGGACCGGCCGGGACGACTGCGTGACGATCCGGGCACGACGGGTGCGTGCCCGCGCCGGACCGGCCACCGTGGTGGACGGGGTGGACGGGGTGGACGGGGCGGACGGCGGCCCCGCGACGACGGTGGCGACGGGCGAGGGCGGGCGGGGACGCTGGGCGGTCGGTCAGGAGGGCGGGTGCTCCCACATCGTCGTGCGGAACAGGTCCCAGAAGCCCAGCCGGCGGTAGACCGGGTGGCCGTCGTCGCTGGAGATCAGCAGCGACGGCAGCCCGGGCGCGGCCGCGCAGACGGCCGCGGTGACCGCCCCGCCGAACCCGCGGCCCCGGTGCTCCGGCAGCACCGACACCCAGTCGACCTCGACCACGCCGTGGTGCACGCCCGCCCCGGCCGTCGCGACCGGCTCGCCCCCGGCGTACCCGACGACCAGGTGCAGCAGGCTCCCGGACCGCGGGTCCGCGACGGCAGGCCGCCCCACCTCGGCGAGGCCGTAGCCGGCGACCAGGACGCGCTCGAAGTCGGCCGGATCGGCGTCGGGCACCGTCCGGATCCACAGGTCCGGCGGAGGCGGTGGCAGCGGTCCCGGCGGGCGGAACATCAGCGGCGGATGGCCGACCCGCACCAGCCCGTACCCGCTCAGGTCGGGCAGCGCGAACAGCGAGAGCAGCACCCACCAGCGGTGCCGCGGGAAGAAGGCGGCCGCGTCGTCGAGCACCCGGCGCAGGCCGTCGGGGTCCGGCGGGGCGGTCAGGACGACCGCGTTGTCGTAGCCGAACGGGGACCCGGGGTCGGCCAGGACGGCACCGGCCACCCGTCGGGCCCGCCCCCCGGCCCGGGCCGCCATCGCGGTGGTCCGGTCGGCGTAGGCGTGCACGAACCGGCGCGCGAGGCTGTCCCCGACCGGGCTGTCCGGCTCCCAACCGGTGGTGAGCGTCTCGGTGGTCATGACCGGGGATGGTCCGCCGGTCCCGCGTGCTCCGGCAGGGCCGTTCGGCCGGGTGACCCTTGACACCCTGCCGTCGCGAAACCAACACTGATGACACTTCGGAACCACGATTCCGCATCGTGAAAATTCACGGACGAGTACGGAAGCAGGACCCATGCCGGACGACCTGACCCTCGACCGACTCAACACCGCCCCGCCCGACGAGCTGCGCCCGGCCCTGCGTGCCTGCGCCACCTCGCCGGGGTGGGCGGACCGGCTGCTGGCCGGACGCCCCTACGGCAGCGTCGACGACGCCGTCGCCGCGGCGGAGAAGGCGGTCCTCGCCCTGGACAGCGCCGAGATCGACGCCGCGCTGGCCGGACACCCCCGCATCGGCGAGCGCCCCGGCGGCGCCCATGCCGACGGCGCCGCGTTCTCCCGTTCCGAACAGTCCGGTGTGGACACCGGTGCGGACACCGCAGCCCGGCTCGCCGCCGGCAACGCCGCCTACGAGCAGCGCTTCGGCCACGTCTTCCTGATCCGGGCCGCAGGCCGCGACGCCGGGCAGATCCTCGCCGAGCTGGAGCGCAGGCTGGGCAACGACCCGGCCGCCGAGCGCGCCGAGGCCGCCGGTCAGCTGGCCGAGATCACCGCCCTGCGGATGCGGCAGGTGCTGGCATGAGCAGCTTCTCCACCCACGTCCTCGACGCCGCGGCGGGCCGCCCGGCCACCGGCGTCCCGGTCACCCTGACCGGCGCGGACGGGACCGTGCTGGCGTCGGGCACCACCGACGACGACGGCCGCTGGCGCGCCCCGGAGTCCGCCGCGCTCACCGCGGGGGTGCTGCACCGGATCACGTTCACGACGCCGAGCCCGTTCTTCCCGGAGGTGTCGATCGCGTTCCGCCCGGAGCGCACGGACCGCCACCACCACGTCCCGCTGCTGCTGTCGCCCTACTCCTACTCCACCTACCTCGGGAGCTGATCATGTCCGTCTCGGTCCACCTCGGCGACAACAAGTACGGCAAGGCGGAGGTCCGCGTCGTGCGGGTCGTGCGCGACACCGCCCGGCACGAGATCACCGACCTCAACGTGACCAGCCAGCTGCGGGGCGCCGCCCTGGAGAGCAGCTACCTGACCGGCGACAACTCCAAGGTCGTCGCCACCGACACCCAGAAGAACGTGGTGTACGCCTTCGCCTCCGAGCACGGGATCACCTCGCCCGAGGAGTTCCTGCTGCTGCTCGGCGACCACTTCACCGGCGAGTTCGACTGGATCACCGGCGGGCTCTGGCAGGCCGAGCTGTACGAGTGGGAGCGGATCGTCGTCGACGGCGCCGAGCACGACCACTCGTTCGTCCGGAAGGGCCGGGCCACCCGGCTGGCGACGGTGCAGAAGACCGGCGGGGCCACCCACGTCACCGCCGGGCTGAAAGATCTCACCGTGCTGAAGTCCACCGGCAGCGAGTTCCACGGGTTCCCGCGCGACCGCTACACCACCCTGGTCGAGACCGACGACCGCATCCTCGCCACCTCGGTCACCGCGCGCTGGCGCTACCTGCCCGACGCCGTCGCCGCCGGGATCGACTTCAACGGCGCCTACGACGCGATCGGCGCGGCGATGCTGTCGGCGTTCGCCACCACCCACTCGCTCGCGCTGCAGCAGTCGCTCTACGAGATGGGCCGGGCCGCGGTCGAGGCCTGCGACGGCGTCGCCGAGATCCGGTTCGCGATGCCCAACAAGCACCACTTCCTCTCCGACCTGTCGCCGTTCGGGCTCAAGAACCCGAACGAGGTCTTCCACGCCGCGGACCGCCCCTACGGCCTGATCGAGGGCACCGTCGTCCGTGACGGCGTGACCCCGGCGCCGGAGGCGTGGACCGACGTGCCGTCGTTCGTCTGACCCGCCACTCCCACCGAGGGGATCCGCCATGAGCACGGAACAGGCCACGAGCACGGAACAGGCACTGCGCCCGGAGGACGAACGGCTCGGGATCGGGCCGACGATCGGCTACGGCGTCCAGCACATCCTCGCGATGTTCGGCGGCGTGATCGCAGTACCGATCATCATCGGCGGTGCGGCCGGGCTCACCCCCGCGCAGAGCGCCGTGCTCGTCGCCTCCGGGCTGTTCATCAGCGGGCTCGCCACCCTGCTGCAGACCCTCGGCCTGCCGTTCTTCGGGTCGCAGCTGCCACTGGTGCAGGGCACGTCGTTCGCCTCGGTGTCGACGATGATCGCGATCGTCGGCGACGACGGCACCGACGGCCTGCGCACCGTCTACGGCGCGGTGATCGTCGCGGCGGCGGCCGGGCTTCTCATCACCCCGTTCTTCGCCCGGGTGGTACGGCTGTTCCCGCCGGTGGTGACGGGGTCGATCATCACCGTGATCGGGCTGTCGCTGATGCCGGTGGCGACCGGCTGGATCACCGGCCGGGAGACCGTCACCGTGGGCGGGGCGACGGTGCCCAACCCCGAGTTCGCCGCGCTGCCCTCGATCGCGCTGGCCGGGTTCACCTTCCTGGTGGTGGTCGTCGCCGGGAAGATCGCGGTGCTCTCGCGGCTGTCGGTGCTGCTCGGGCTGCTGGTCGGGACCGTCGTCGCGCTGGTGGCCGGGCTGAGCGACTTCTCCGGCGTCGGCGGCGCGAGCGTCGCCGCGCTGCCCGCGCCGTTCGCGTTCGGCACCCCGCTGTTCACGGTCGGGGCGACCGTCTCGATGGTCATCGTGGTCCTGGTGATCATGGTGGAGACCACTGCCGACATCCTCGCGGTCGGCGAGGTCGTCGAGACCCGGGTGGACGCCCGCCGGGTCGGCGACGGTCTGCGCGCCGACATGGCCGCCTCGGTGGTCGCGCCGGTGTTCAACTCCTTCCCGGCGACGGCGTTCGCCCAGAACGTCGGGCTCGTCGCGCTGACCGGGATCCGGAGCCGGTTCGCCGTCGCCGCCGGTGGGCTGCTCCTGCTGGTGCTGGGGCTCTCGCCGATGGCGTCCGCGGTGTTCTCGGCGATCCCGCAGCCGGTGCTCGGCGGGGCGGGCATCGTGCTGTTCGGCACGGTCGCCGCCAGCGGCATCCGGACGCTCGCCGCGGTCGAGTACCGCGGGACCAACAACATGGTGATCGTCGCGGCGTCGGTGGCGTTCGGCCTGGTCCCGGTGGTCTCGCCGGACTTCTGGGCGAACTTCCCGGACTGGTTCGCGACGATCTTCCACTCCGGCATCAGCTCGGCGGCGATCGTCGCGGTGCTGCTCAACCTGTTCTTCAACGTGTTCGCCCCCGGACGGCCGTCGGCGCCGTCGGTCGTCGCGGCGGGCCCTGCGGTGCTGGTGCAGACCGGGGAGATCCGGATCCTGGCCTCGGGCGAGGTGCTGGGCCCGGAGTCCTACGAGCCGGTCACGGCGAAGCCGGGCACCCAGGTCAGGGACGACTGAGCGCCGCAGCATGATCGTCGTCCCGGAAGGGCCCGGTGCAGTCCGTGGCACGGATCCCTTCCGGGATGACGATCACCGCTGCCGGTCCGGGGCCGGTCACGCTGCGGCGGCCAGGACCTCACGGACACGGCGCACGACGAGCTCCGGTGCTCCGGTCAGGTCCGCCCAGGTGAACCGCAGCAGGACCCACCCGGCGGTGCCGAGCGCGTTGCCCTTGCGCCGGTCCGCGGCGAAGCGCTCGGCGTCCACGTGCCAGGCCCAGCCGTCGACCTCGATCGCCAGCCTGCGCTCCGGGAACGCCAGGTCCAGCGTCCACGGGCCGAACCGGTGGCCGTGCACCCACCCGGTCACACCCGCGTCCCGGAGCAACCGCATCATGCGGCGCTCGGCCACCGAGTCGGCGCGGTCGGCGCATGCGACGAGGAGCTCCCCCATCCCCCGGTTCCCGCGGGCACCCATGTGCCGGCAGTAGGCCGCGTGCAGCTCGGCGAAGCCGACGTGACGTTGCAGGGCACGGTCGAGGAAGCGAGGCCCCGCCACCGGGGCGGTCTCCAGCACGGTGCACGTCGGCGTCGTCACCGCGACGCCGTGCAGCACCGTCCGGTCGGCCGGGTCCAGGACCCGCCTGCGCAGCGTCACCCCGGGGACGGGGACCCGGTGCATCGTGCGCGGGACCGTGAACCCGATCGTGCCGGGCGGCTCGTCGAGCATCCGGTGCCAGAACGCGGCTGCGGGCCCGCTCAACGTCGCCCGCGGACCGGCCCAGAGCGCCGCCGCTCGGACCCTGCTCTCGTGTCCCGGTCGGTGCCCGGCGACCAGGTAGACCCCGGGGTGCACCATGCACCATGCCCCGGTCGACGCCCGGCGGGCGACGGTGCGCCCCGACATACCGCAGGCGATGGCCTGGGCCCGGCTGATGACGCCGGCCTGCCGGACCAGCAACGCGGCGACCCCTCCGGCCACGCCGGAGGGGCCGGCGGAGGGACCGGCGGAGGGGATGTCGTGGCCGCTGTCCGGGCTCTCGGTCATCGCCGGAGCATCCGGCCGCGGCGCCCCGGCCGGGCCCGTTCGCTCCGTTCCGGTGGCGATCGCGAACCGCATCCCCGTGGTGATCGAGGACTCGGAAGGGATCGGTGCCGGCAGTGGCACCGATCCCTTCCGGATCTCCGATCATGGTCGGGCCCGTCGAGATCCGGCAACGTCGGCCGCGGTGTGGGCGACGCCGGCAGGAGGCCCGGCCTCAGACCCCCGCGGCGTCCTGCCGGGCCAGCTCGGTCACCAGCGCGTCGGCCACGGACCGCAGCTTCGGCACGGCGGAGTCGAGGAGCGCGTCGGTCATCCGGGTCGTCGGGCCGGAGATGGACACCGCGGCGGGCAGCGGCCCGTCGAGCGCGACGGCGACGCACCGCACCCCCAGCTCCTGCTCGCCCTCGTCGACGGCGTACCCGGCGGCACGGACCTTGTCGAGCTCGGCGAAGTACTCCTCGGGCGAGGTGATCGTGTTGTCGGTGTGCCGCACGAAGTCGGTGTGCCGCAGCACCTCCCGCGCCCGCTCGACCGGCATCCGGGACAGCAGGGCCTTCCCGACGGCGGTGCAGTGCGGCGACACCCGTCGCCCGACCTCGGTGAACATCCGCATCGAGTGCCGGCCGGGCTCCTGGGCGACGTAGACGACCTGGTTCCCCTCCAGCAGCGCCAGGTTGGCGCTCTCCCCCAGGTCGTCGACCAGTGCGGCGAGCCGGGGCCGGGCCCACATCCCCACCAGACGCCCGGCGGTGTCACCCAGGCGCACCAGGCGGGGGCCGAGGGCGTACTCCCGCGAGGACTGCTGGCGGACGTAGCCGCGCCCGGCCAGGGTCCGGACGAGCCGGTGGATGGTGGGCAGCGGGAGACCGGAGGTGGCCGCGAGGTGGGACAGGCTGACCGTGCCGCCCGCGTCGGCCATCGCCTCCAGCAGGTCCACGGCCCGCTCCACGGACTGCACGGTCCCCGAGCGGGCCGGTGCCGCCGCGGCGACGTCCGCGGCGGCACCGACGCGACTGTCGGGATCGTTCTTCCGCATGACGGAAGTCTAGCCCTGCTCGGGCGGTGCGGCCGGGACCTCGGTGCCGTCCGGGGCGCCGGGTGCACCCGTCACCCGCTCCACCGAGCCGCGGCGCAGCAGCCTGCCGTGCGGCTCACCGGACACGTCGACGTCGCGGCCGCCCAGGACGGTGCGCCGGACCACGCCGGACAGCGACCGGCCGGCGTAGGCGCTCACCTTGTTCTTGTGGTGCAGCCGGTCCGGGTCCACGACGAAGGCGGCGTCGGGGGCGAAGACCGCGAGGTCGGCGTCGTAGCCGAGCGCGATCCGGCCCTTGGAACGCAGCCCGACCAGGTCGGCGGGCTTCGACGCCATCCACTGCACCACCTGCGCGAGCCCGATGCCGCGCCGGCGGGCCTCGCTCCACACCAGCGACAGCCCCAGCTGCAGCGACGACACCCCGCCCCAGGCGAGCCCGAAGTCCCCGGAGTCGAGCAGCTTCAGCTCGGCGGTGCTGGGCGAGTGGTCGGACACGATGCAGTCGATCGTCCCGTCGAGCAGGCCCTCCCACAGCAGCTCCCGGTTCGACGCCTCGCGGATCGGCGGGCAGCACTTGTGCGTGGTGGCGCCGTCGGGGATCTCCTCGGCGAACAGCGTGAGGTAGTGCGGGCAGGTCTCGGCGGTGATCCGGACGCCGTCGCGCCGCGCGGTGGCGATCATCGGCAGCGCGTCGGAGGAGGACACGTGCAGCACGTGCGCGCGCGCCCCGGTCCAGCGGGCCCGCTCGATGACCTCGGCGATCGCCAGGTTCTCCGCGCCGCGCGGGCGCGAGCGCAGGAAGGTGTCGTACTTCGCGCCGTGCGGTGTGGGCGCCTTCTCGATGGCCCGGGAGTCCTCGGCGTGCACGATCATGACGGCGTCGAAGGTGGCCAGCTCGGCCATGTCGCGTTCCATCTCGTCGGCGTCGAGCGGCGGGAACTCGTCGACGCCGGAGTGCAGCAGGAAGCACTTGAACCCGAAGACGCCCTCGTCGTGCAGGCCGCGCAGGTCGCCGAGGTTGCCCGGCACCGCGCCGCCCCAGAAGCCGACGTCGACGAACGCCTGGTGCTCGGCGACCTTGCGCTTCACCTCCAGCGCCGCGACGTCGACGGTCGGCGGGATCGAGTTCAGCGGCATGTCGACGATCGTGGTGACCCCGCCCGCCGCGGCGGCCCGGGTCGCCGAGGCGAAGCCCTCCCACTCGGTGCGGCCGGGCTCGTTGACGTGCACGTGGGTGTCGACGAGACCGGGCAGCAGCACCTCGTCGTCGGCGAGGTCGATCACCCGGGCCCCGTCGAGGCCGTTGCCGAGCGGCTCGATGGCGACGATCCGCCCGCCGGTCACGCCGATCTCGCGGGGCTGCTCGCCCGCCGTGGTCATGATCCGCTTCCCGCGGACCACCAGGTCGTAGCTGGTCATGACATCTCCAGGGGGAATCCGGTGATCTTCTTGGTACGGGGTGCCGCGTAGGTGCGGCTCGTCGAGGTGGTCAGGCCGAGCCGGACCAGCGACTCGGCGACGGTGACCGCGGCCTGCACCCCGTCGACGACGGGGACGCCGGTCTCGGCACGCACCGTCGCATCCAGCCCGGCCATGCCGCCGCAGCCGAGGCAGATCACCTCGGCGTGGTCCTGCTCGACCGCGACCCGGGCCTGCTCGACGATCGCGGCGACCGCGCGGTCCGGGTCCTGCTCGAGCTCCAGCACCGCGAGCCCGGAGGCGCGCACCGAGGCGCAGCGCCGGTCCAGCCCGGCGAGCAGCAGCCGGTCGGAGATGAGCGGCACGGTGCGGTCCAGGGTGGTCACCACCGAGTAGCGGTGGCCGAGGTACATCGCGGTGGTCGCGGCGGCCTCGGTGATGTCGACGACGGGCACGTCGAGCATCTCCTGCAGGCCCTCGCGGCCGTGCTCGCCGTAGCCGGCCTGGATCACCGCGTCGAACCGCTCGCCGGAGGCGGCGTAACGCGCGACGGCGTCGGCGACCCCGACCGCGGCCAGGTAACTCTCCAGGTTGCCCTCGACCGACTCGGCACCGAACCGGGGCGTCAGCCCGACGATCTCGGTGCCGGGCGCGGCGACCGAGCGGGCCGACGCGGCGATCGCCTCGGTGACCGACACCGTGGTGTTGACGTTGACGACGACGATCCTCATCAGTGGCCCCCGGTCGGTGCGACGGCCAGCGACTCCCCGGAGACCGCGCGGTGGGTCCGTCCGCGTGGGGCGACGAGCACGGTCAGCAGCGCCGCGATCCCGGCGCCGAGGAACCAGCTGAACGGCGCGACCGGCTCCAGCGCGGGGACGAACCCGACGGCGACCGCGACCACGGCGGACGGCACGAACACCGCGACCGCGCGCCGGTTGACCCCGCCGCGGTAGTGGTAGGCGCCGGTGCTCGCCTCGGTGTAGAGCGCGGGGACGTCGATGCGTCCGCGCCGCACCAGCCAGTAGTCGGCCATCACGATCCCGAACAGCGGGCCGAGCAGCGCGCCGAGCACCCCCAGGAAGTAGGTGATCACCACCGGGGAGTCGTACAGGTTCCAGGGCAGGATGATCAGCCCGATCAGCGCGCTCACCACCCCGGCCCGACGGAAGTCGAGCACCCGCGGGAACAGGTTCGACAGGGCGTAGCAGGGGGCCACGAAGTTCGCCATCAGGTTGACCGCGATCGTCAGGATCAGCAGCGCCGCGGAGGCGACCAGCAGCAGCGGGGTGTTGGGGATGGTGTTGACGACGTCGGCCGGGCTGGAGATCACCTGGCCGCCGATCCGCAGCTGGCCGCCCGCCAGCACCACGACGACGACGCCGAAGAACAGTGTGTTCGGCAGGATCCCCCAGAAGCTGCCACGCCGGACCGCTCCGGTGGACACCGCGCCGCGGGTGAAGTCGCAGAAGTTGAGGACGAAGGTGCCGTAGATCGCCGTCCACAGCGACGCCCCGGCGAGGATCTGCACCCACATCGCCCCGCCGGTCAGCGGCTCGGGCACCGACAGCGCGATGTCGCCACCGGTCTGCCACAGCACCCAGCCCGCGAGCACCGCGAGGGTCACCAGCACGATCGGGCCGGCGACGGCCTCGTAGCGGCGGATGCCGTCCATGCCGCGCAGCAGGATCGCCACCTGCACGACCCACAGGACGACGAAGCAGATCCAGCCCAGCACCGACAGCCCCAGGAACGAGACCTGCTCCAGCGCACCGGCCGACGGCGCCACGGCCAGGACCATCACGACGAGCACCCGGGTGGCGAGGTAGGTCTGGATGCCGAACCAGGCGATCGCGACCGCGCCCCGCACCAGGGCCGGGAGCTGGGCACCGCGCACGCCGAAGGAGATCCGGCTCATCACCGGGAACGGCAGGCCCGTCCGGTAGCCCATGTACCCGGCGACGGTGAGCAGCACGAACAGCACCAGCGCACCGATGCCGAGCGAGACCAGGATCTGCCAGGCGCCGAGGCCGAGCGCGAACAGGCCGAGCGCGAAGCCGTAGTTGCCCAGGCTGTGCACGTCGACGGCCCACAGGGTGAAGATGTTGTAGGCCTTCCACGACCGTCCCTCGACGGTGGTGGGCGCGAGGTCGCGGTTGTAGAGCCGGGGGCTCGGTGCGTCGGCGCGGTCCTGCGTGACGGGCACGGCGGCCACCCGCTCACCGGTCGGGGCTGCTGCGGGTCGGTCGCTCGTTCCGGGTCCCGTCATCGGGGCCACCTCGGTTCCCACGTCGTGGCGCGTCCGATGTGACGCGCTGATTTCCGCGATGTGAAACGAATCTCTTACGTAGCGGAATCAAGCTATGGCGCCGGTCACGCAAGCGTCAAGGGGTCGCCGGCGACGACGATGCTTGACAGCCCCCTGACGCCGTGGTCCGATTCACACCGCACAACGGAATCACTTTTCCGCATTGCGGAATGATCGGAGGCTCCGGTGACTGCCCTCTTCTGTTCCGGTGACGCGATGCGCGGCGGCCGGCTCCACCACAACGTGTCCGCCCACCCGTTCCTGGGCGGGGTCCGGACCGCTCCGCACTACCGCATGTACTCGGTACGCGACCAGTTCCCGGCCCTGCTGGAGGACCCCTCCGGCGGCGTGCCGCTGGCCGGGGAGATCTACGACGTCCCGCTCTCGGCGATCCGCACCGACTTCCTGCCCGACGAGCCGCCGGAGCTCGAGCTCACCGTCATCGAGCTCGACGACGGCCGCGACGTCCTCGCCGTCGGGTTGCGGCCCGGTGTGCTGGAGCGCCAGCGCGACGAGCTCACCGACATCACCACCCACGGCGGGTGGCGGGCCTACCGGGGACTGCCCGAGCCCGCCTGAGGACCGAGGAGGCCCCTGAAGTGCGCTACACCGTCAACTGCTCCATCGTGTTCCCCGACCTGCCGCTGCTCGAGCGGCCCGCGGCCGCCGCGGCGGCCGGCTTCGACGCCGTCGAGTTCTGGTGGCCGTTCGCGGACTCCGTGCCCGGCGACCACGAGGTCGACGCCTTCGTCACGGCCGTCGCCGACGCCGGCGTCACCCTCACCGGGCTCAACTTCACCGCGGGCGACATGCCCGCGGGTGAGCGCGGCATCCTGTCCGACCCGGACCGCGCGGGCGAGTTCGCCGACAACGTCGCCGTCGCCGTCGGTATCGGCGAGCGGCTCGGCACGCTCGGTTTCAACGCCCTCCACGGCAACCGGCGCGACGACCTGGACCCGCGCGTCCAGGACGAGACCGCTGTCCGCAGCCTCGCACTGGCCGCCGACGCGGCCGCCCGCATCGGCGCGGTCGCGCTGCTCGAACCGGTCAGCGGCGTCGACGCCTACCCCCTGAAGACCGCCGACGACGCCGTCGCCGTGCTCGACCGGGTCGGGTCGCCGCATCTGCGGCTGCTGCTCGACGTCTACCACCTCGCGGTGAACGGCGACGACCCCGCGGCCGCGATCGACCGCCACGCCGACCGGATCGGCCACGTCCAGATCGCCGACGCCCCCGGCCGCGGTGAGCCCGGCACCGGGGACCTGCCGATCGCCGACCTGCTCGCCCGGGTCGTCGCCGTCGGCTACGACGGCCCGGTCAGCCTCGAGTACAAGCCCGTCACCGCCGACCCGTTCGGCTGGCTGACCAGGGAAGGAGCTTCCGCATGAGCGCCATCGCCTTCGTCGGCCTCGGGATCATGGGCGGCCCGATGGCCCGCCACCTCGTGAAGGCCGGGCACGACGTCGTCGGCCACAACCGGAGCCCGGAGAAGGCGGAGGCCCTCGCCGCCGACGGCGGCCGGGCCGCCACGACGGTCGCCGAGGCGGTGACCGGCGCCGACGTGGTCGCGCTGATGCTGCCCGACTCCCCCGACGTCGTCGACGTCTGCACCCGCGACGGCGGCGTGTTCGACACCGCGGAGCCGGGCACCCTGGTGGTCGACTTCTCCACGATCCGCCCCGACGTCGCCCGGGACCTCGCCGCCCGCGCGGCCGAGCGCGGCCTGCGGATGCTCGACGCCCCGGTCTCCGGCGGCCAGGCGGGCGCCGAGAACGCCGCTCTGTCGATCATGGTCGGCGGGGAGGAGGTCGACGTGGCCGCCGCCCGCCCGCTGCTCGACGTCGTCGGGAGCACCGTCGTGCACGTCGGCCCGTCCGGGGCCGGGCAGACCGTCAAGGCCGCGAACCAGCTGATCGTCGCCGGGAACATCGCCCTGCTCGCCGAGGCGATCGAGTTCCTGCGTGCGCACGGCGCCGACCTCGACGCCGCCGTCCGTGTGCTCGGCGGCGGACTCGCCGGCTCGAAGGTCCTCGACCAGAAGGCCCTGAAGATGCTGGCCGGGGAGTACGCCCCCGGCTTCCGGATCGACCTGCACGACAAGGACATGGGCATCGTCGCCGACTCCGCCCGCGAGGCCGGGGTGGTCGCCCCGGTGGCCGCGCTCGTCGCCCAGCTCGTCGCCGCCACCCGGGCCGCCGGTGACGGCGGCCTCGACCACTCCGCCCTGCACCGCACCGTCCGCCGCCTGAACGGGGAATCGTCATGACCCGGATGACCGCGGCCGAGGCCGCCGTCCGCATCCTGGAGGCCGAGGGCGCCACGCAGGCGTTCGGCGTGCCGGGCGCGGCGATCAACCCCTTCTACGCCGCGATGCGCGCCCGCGGCACGATCGGCCACGTCCTGGCCCGCCACGTCGAGGGCGCCTCGCACATGGCCGAGGGCTTCACCCGCGCGCGCCCGGGGAACATCGGCGTCTGCATCGGCACCTCCGGCCCGGCGGGCACCGACATGGTGACCGGGCTGTACTCGGCGTCGGCGGACTCGATCCCGATCCTGGCGATCACCGGGCAGGCGCCGGTCGCGCGGCTGCACAAGGAGGACTTCCAGGCCGTCGACATCGCGGCCATCGCGGCACCGGTCACCAAGATGGCGATGACCGTGCGCGAGGCGGCGCAGGTGCCGGGCGCGTTCGCCCAGGCGTTCCACCTCATGCGGTCCGGCCGGCCCGGTCCCGTGCTGATCGACCTGCCGATCGACGTGCAGCAGACCGTCATCGACTTCGACCCCGACACCTACGCCCCGCTGCCGGTTCACCGTCCCGCGATGACCGGCCCGCAGGCGTCGCGGGTGCTGGACCTGCTCGCCGAGGGCGAACGGCCGCTGATCGTCGCGGGCGGCGGCATCGTCAACGCCGACGCCTCCGCCGAGCTCGTCGAGCTGGCCGAGCTCCTCGGCGTCCCGGTCGTGCCGACCCTGATGGGCTGGGGCACGATCCCCGACGACCACCCGCTCGCCGCGGGGATGGTCGGGCTGCAGACCGCGCACCGCTACGGCAACGCCACCTTCCTGGCCTCCGACGTCGTCGTCGGGATCGGGAACCGCTGGGCCAACCGGCACACCGGTGGGCTGGACACCTACCGGCGCGGGCGCCGGTTCGTGCACGTCGACATCGAGCCCACCCAGATCGGGCGGGTGTTCGCCCCCGACTACGGCGTGGTCTCCGACGCCGGGGCCGCGCTGCGCGCCCTGCTGGCCGAGGCCCGCCGCCGCCGCGACGCCGGGACGCTGCCGGACCGCGGCGCGTGGGCGGAGTCGTGCCGCGAGCGGAAGGCGACGCTGCTGCGGCGCACCGACTTCCCCCACGTGCCGATCAAGCCGCAGCGGGTGTACCAGGAGATGAACCGGGTCTTCGGCCCGGAGACCCGCTACGTGACGACGATCGGGCTGTCCCAGATCGCGGCCGGCCAGTTCCTGCACGTCTACCGGCCCCGGCACTGGGTCAACTGCGGCCAGGCCGGACCGCTCGGCTGGACCATCCCGGCCGCGCTGGGCGCCGTCGTCGCCGACCCGTCGACCCCGGTCGTCGCGCTCTCGGGCGACTACGACTTCCAGTTCATGCTGGAGGAGCTCGCGGTCGGCGCCCAGTTCGGACTGCCCTATGTGCACGTCGTGGTCAACAACTCCTACCTGGGGCTGATCCGGCAGGCGCAGCGCGCGTTCGACATGGACTTCCAGGTCTCCCTGGCCTTCGACAACATGCACGCCGACGAGGAGCTGACCGGGCTGCCCAAGGGCTACGGCGTCGACCACGTCCGCGTCGCGGAGGGGCTGGGCTGCGTGGGGCTGCGAGTGACCGAGCCCGACGAGATCGCCACGACCCTGCGCCGGGCGTCGCAGCTCGCCTCGGAGCACAAGGTGCCGGTCGTGGTCGAGGTGGTGCTGGAGCGGGTCACGAACATCGCGATGGGCACCGAGATCGACGCCGTCACCGAGTTCGAGGACCTCGCCGAGACCCCCGTCGACGCCCCGACCGCGCTGGCCCACCGCCGGTGAGCGCGATCCTGCTGGCCCCGGACAAGTTCAAGGGCTCGCTGGACGCCGCCGCCGTCGCCGACGCGCTCGCGGCCGGGATCGCCGACGTCGACCCGGGCCGTCCGGTGCGCCGCTGCCCGGTCGCCGACGGCGGCGAGGGCACCGTCGCCGCGGCGCTGGCCGCCGGCTGGGAGCCGGTCACGACCATCGCGACCGGCCCCACCGGGGCTCCGCTGAGGGCCGTCTGGGCCCGGGCCGGGGCGTCCGCGCTGGTGGAGCTGGCGTCGACGGCCGGGCTCGCGGTCCTGCCCGGCGGGGTGCGCGACCCGGGCGGCGCGGGCACCGAGGGGCTCGGCACCGTGCTCGCCGCGGTGCTCGACGCCGGGTGCACCGACGTCGTCGTCGGGCTCGGGGGCAGTGCCACCACCGACGGCGGCGCCGGGCTGCTGCGCGGGCTCGGCGCCCGCGTGCTCGACGCCGGCGGCGCCGAGATCGGGCGGGGCGGCGCGGCGCTGGCCCGGGCCGACCGGCTCGACCCGGCCGGGCTGCACCCGCGGCTGCGGGACCCGGCCGTGCGGGTCCGGCTCGCCGCCGACGTCGACAACCCGCTGCTCGGCCCGCACGGCGCCGCGGCCGTCTACGGTCCGCAGAAGGGCGCCGACGCCGCCGGGGTCGCCGCGCTCGACGCCGCGCTGGCCCGCTGGGTGCGGGTGCTCGCCGCCGCCACCGGCACCGATGCCGACGCGCTCGCCGCGGCGCGCGGCGCCGGTGCCGCGGGCGGGACGGGGCTCGCGCTGACCGCCGTCTGCGGGGCGCGCGTCGCACCCGGCGTCGGTACCGTCCTGGAGCTGACCGGCTTCGACGACGAGCTGGCCGGTGCCGGCCTCGTCGTCACCGGGGAGGGCAGACTGGACGCCCAGACCCTGCACGGCAAGGCCCCGGCCGGGGTCGCCGCCGCCGCCCGCGCGGCCGGGGCCCCGGTCGTCGCCGTCGCCGGGCAGGTGACCCTCGGCCCGGCCGCACTGCGGGCCGCGGGTTTCGTCGCGACCTACGCCCTGACCGACACCGCACTCGACCACCGCGACGCGGTCGACCGCGCCGCCGAGCTGCTGCGTCTGCTGGGCGCCCGGATCGCCACCGACCACCCGTCCCCCACCCGCCCGATGATCAGGAGCAGACCGTGACCGACCCCTCGCTCATCGACCTGGCCTCCCGCGCGCTCGGCGGCTCGGTCGTCGCCGCGAACGACGAGTTCTTCGCCCAGCGCGAGAACCTCATCACCGCCGCCCCGCCCCGCTTCGACCCCGACGAGTTCGGTCTCAAGGGCAAGGTCTACGACGGCTGGGAGACCCGGCGCCGCCGCGAGCCCGGCCACGACTGGGCGCTGGTCCGCCTGGGTGCGCCGGGCGTGGTGGACCACGTCGTCGTCGACACCTCCTGGTTCAGGGGCAACTACCCGCCGGAGATCGCCGTCGAGGCGACCGCCGTCGACGGCCACCCCTCCCCCGACGAGCTGGAGAAGGCGCCCTGGCACGAGATCGTGCCGCGCTCGGCGTGCGCCGGGCACACCGCGAACGTCTACCCGGTGACCGACACCCGCCGGGCCACCCACCTGCGGCTGATCATGCACCCGGACGGCGGGATCGCCCGGTTCCGGGTGCTCGGCCGGGTGCTGCCCGACCCGCGGTTCCTCGAGGGCACCGTGGACCTGCTCGCGGCGGAGAACGGCGGACACGTCACCGGCTGCTCCGACGAGTTCTACTCCTCCCCCGGCAACCTGCTGCTGCCGGGGAAGGCGCGGCACATGGGCGAGGGCTGGGAGAACGCGCGGCGCCGCGACGGCGGCAACGACTGGGTCGAGTTCGCGCTCGCCGCGGGCGGGGTCCCGCGGCACGTGGAGGTCGACACGACCTGGTTCGTCGGGAACGCGCCGGGCTGGGTCTCGGTCAGCACCCGCGACGAGCGCACCGGCGGGTCGTGGACGGTGCTGCGGGACCGCGAGCGGGTGCAGCCCGACACCCGGCACCGGTTCCTGCTGCCGGGCGCCGCACCGGCCACCCACCTGCGTCTGGACGTGTTCCCCGACGGCGGGCTGTCCCGGCTGCGGTGCTGGGGCGAGCTCGACGAGGACGGCGCGGCCGCCGTGCGCCGCGCCCTCGACGCGGCGGGCTGACGGCGCCGGGGCCGGTCGGGGTCAGGTACCGGAGGAGACCGGCCTGCCACCCGCGCGGTCGTCGCCTGCCCGGCGCGGTCCGGGCACGGTCCCGGCACCACCGGCGGTGCCGGCACGGGCCGCGGTCAGCGTCCGGACGGCGACCTCGGCGGAGGGGAAGGCACTGCAGCGCTGCAGGACCTGGCGGGCGGGCAGCGGCAGCAGCTCCGCCCGGCCGCCGCACCCGGCCAGGTGCAGACGCACACCCTCGGCACGCGAGCGGGCGACGACCGCGCCGAGCCGCTCGGTGGCGGGCCCGTCGAAGGCGTTGACCCCGGAGAGGTCGACGACGACGTGTCCCGGGGTCCGGCCGCACCGAGCCTGCGCGTCGAGCATCCGCGCCAGCGCCTCCACTCCCGGACGGTCCAGCCGCCCGGACACCCGGATCAGCCGCACCCCCGGTCCCGCCGTCTCGACCGCCAGCCCGATCCCCGTCTGCCCCGCCACGTCCGCCTCCTCGCCGCGCCGGGCCCGCCCGGGCCCGGACACCCGCGGCCTTCCCGGAGCTCCGCGGTCTACACGCGCACGGACGGCTTGATCGATACCGTCGCCCGGTTCGGGGAAACCGGACCAATCCGGCCGCACCGCGTGATATACATCACCTCGCGTGAGCAGCCGGTCTCCCACCGGCACGCACCCGCCTCGTCGCAGGCCACGCACCCCGAGGACCCACCACCCGTCGCTGGGGAGCGGACGGGTGGTCGCCCCGGCCGGGGCCGGCGGATTCGGGACCGCCGACCCCGGCCGACTCGGCCCCACATACCACCGTCCGGGGCGGTCGCACGGCCCCGTCGGAGATCAGGCCGGGCGGTGCCCCGGCGCGGGCGCGGGCCTGCCGTGGGCACGCGGCGGGCGCGGCGCGACACCGGCCCGCTCGGCGGGGTGCAGCCGGTCGGCGCCGATCGCGGGCCGCACCGGTGCCGGGCGCAGCCGGCCACGCGCCGCGGCCGTGAGCACCTCGACGACGGCCTCGAACGACGGGTACCGCCCGTCGGGCAGCGGGAGGATCTGCTGGCGGACCACGCCGCTCACACCCCACGCCTCGGCCTCGGCGAGGACCTGCCAGCGGTGGGCGGGCCAGCGCAGACCGGCCAGCACGCGTCCGAGGTTCTCGCGCAGCCGCTCCAGGTCGCCCGGTGACACCGGCAGCGGGTCGACCGGCGACAGCACGGTCCGGGCGGCCGGGACCGGCGCGGGGACCGGGCGCAGCGCGCGTCCCGGCACGGGGGGTGCGCTCACGCGGCCCACCCCCTCTCCAGCTCGGGCTGCTGCGCCCCGCTGCACGCCGGGTCTCCGTCGAGGTGCCGGTAGGAGAAGGCGGGCCTCTCCAGCGGGGCCGCGGGGTCGGAATGCCGGAAGATCCGACAGACCGAGCCGTCCGCGACCGACGACCAGCATCGTTCGCAGATGCGGAGCCGGGGAGTGTTGTGCTGCACGATCCACCGCCTGGGGCGATTCCGGGACCCTGCCCGCCCGCCCCGTTCCGGTCGACGTCCGCAGGTCGGCAAGGTCATCCCCACTGAGTGTGGTGGACGACATATCGACCCGCCACTCCTGGCCGTGTATCAGCGATCCGGCCGGAGGGAGACGTGTGCGGCGCGGGGCGGCCGGGGGCAGCTCACTCCCCCTCCGCGCGGTAGCGCTGCTCCAGCTCGCGGACCTCCCCGATCCCGGCGAGCTCGGCGAACGCGTCGAGACCGCCGAGCCGGTCGATCAGCGACGCCGGGGTGCCCTCGGCCCGCAGCCGCTCCAGCAGCTCCCGCATCCCGGCCGTCGCCGCGAGCAGGGTGCCCACCGGGAACAGGACCAGGGCGAACCCGAGCTCGGCCAGCCGGTCGCGCGACAGCGGCGGGGTGCGGCCGCCCTCGGCCCAGTTGAACACCAGCCGGTGCCCGGCCAGCGCGGTCGCGACGGTCTCGATGTCGCGCTCGGACGTCGGCGCCTCCACGAACAGCAGGTCGGCGCCGGCGTCGGCGAACCGGCGGGCCCGGTCGATCGCCGCGTCCAGCCCGTCGACGGCGGCGGCGTCGGTCCGCGCGATCACCAGCAGGTCCGGGTCGGTGCGGGCGTCGACGGCGGCCCGCACCTTCGCGGCCATCTCCGCGGCGGGCACCACCTGCTTGCCCGCGAGGTGCCCGCACCGCTTGGGCATGACCTGGTCCTCCAGGTGCAGCGCGGCGACCCCGGCCCGTTCGTAGTCGCGGACGGTGCGGATGACGTTGAGCGGGTTGCCGTAGCCGGTGTCCGCGTCGGCGATCAGCGGGAGGTCGACGGCGTCGGCCAGCCTGCCCGCGTGCGCGGCCATCTCCGCACCCCCGAGCAGGCCGACGTCGGGCCGGCCGAGCAGCCCGGCCGTCGTCCCGAACCCGGTCATGTAGACGACGTCGAACCCGGCCTGCTCGACCAGCCGCGCGGACAGCGCGTCGTAGGCGCCGGGGGCGAGCACCGGGGTGCCGGCGTCGAGCAGGGCACGCAGGCGCGCCCGGCGGTTCCCGGGTCGGCTGAGGAGGTCGGCCACGGCGGGGTCCCTTCGTCGAGCTGGATTGTGTACACGCATCGCCCACTCTGCCTGTCATCCGGACGTAACAACAGGTGGAGCCTTGTGCGTGACCGGCGGCACTCGTAGGTTGCATACAGCCCAACGCCGGAGGTGACGATGGTCGACACGACTCCCCGGCGCGCCTCCGAGCGCGCCCAGGCCGCGCTGCGCGAGGAGATCCTCACCGGCGCGCTGGCCGCGGGCGCCCACCTGGGCGAGGTCGAGCTCGCCGACCGCCTCGGGGTGTCGCGCACCCCGGTCCGCGAGGCGCTGTCCCGGCTGGCCGCGGAGGGGCTGGTCGAGCTGCACCCGCACCGCGGTGCGCGGGTCGCCACGTTCTCCGAGGCCGACCTCGACGACATCTTCGGGGTCCGCACCGCGCTGGAGCCGCGGGCCACGGCGCTGGCCGCCGCCCGCGCGACCGCCGCCGACCTCGACGAGCTCGACGACCTCGCCGGCCGCATGCTCGCCGTCGGCGGCCCCGGCCCCGGGCAGGACCTCGACGCCCTGGTCGCCCTGAACCGGCGGTTCCACGCCCGGCTGCTCGAGATCGCCGACACCCCCGCGCTCGCCTCCGCGCTGGCCGGCGTGGTGCACGCACCGGTCGTGCTGCGCACCTTCCACACCTACGATGCGGCGTCGCTGGCCCGCAGCCTCGCCCATCACGCCGAGATCGTCGCCGCACTGCGCGCCGGGGACGGCGGCTGGGCCTCCGCGGTGATGGTCAGCCACATCGCCAACGCCCGCGCCGTGATGACCGGGGACCGCCGGTGACCGGGGCCGGGTCGGGACCGCACGGTGCGCCGTTCTCGGGCCGGGTCGGCTGGGGCGCGGCACCGGCCGTCGTCGTGGTGGACCTCGTGGCCGCCTACACCGAGCCGGACGGGCCCTTCTTCCTCGGGGACGCCGCGACCGCGCAGCGCGTCACCGGCGGCTGCGACGCCGTGGTCGCCGCGGCCCGCGCGGGCGGGCACCCGGTCGTCTGGACCGTCGTGCGCTACGCCGCCGACCTCGCCGACGCGGGGTTCTTCGCCGCGAAGGTCCCCGCCCTGTCCTGCTTCGCCGAGGGCGCCCCCGGGGACTGGGGCCGGCTCGTCCTCGACCCGGCGCCGGGCGAGACGCTGCTGGCCAAGCAGCACGCGTCCGCCTTCGCCGGGACCTCGCTCGCCGCGACGCTGCGGGCCCGCGGGGTCGACACCGTCGTCGTCACGGGGGTGTCGACGTCGGGCTGCGTCCGCGCCACCGCCACCGACGCGCTCGCCGCCGGGTTCCGCCCGGTCGTCGTCGCCGACGCCTGCGCCGACCGCGACGCCGGCGTCCACGCCCGCAACCTCGCCGACCTCGACGCCAAGTACGCCGACGTCGCCGACCTGCCCAGCACCGTCACACAGCTGTCCACCCCGGAGGTCTGAGTGCACTACGGCGTCTTCATCCCGAACGCGACCAACGGCTACATCCTGTCCACCGGCAGCCCGCAGTACCGGCCGAGCTTCGCCCACAACGTGGCGATCACCCAGGAGGCCGAGCGCCAGGGCCTCGACTTCGTGCTCTCGATGATGAAGCACCGCGGGTCGGGCGGGCCGAGCGACTTCTGGGGCGAGTGCCTGGAGTCCTTCACCCTGTTCGGCGGGCTCGCCGCCGTGACCGAGCGCATCGGGCTCTACCCGTCGGTGACCACGCTGGCCACCCACCCGATCATGGCCGCCCGGATGGTCGCGACGATCGACGAGATCTCCGGCGGACGCTGCGGGCTCAACATCGTGACCGGCTGGAACAAGCCCGAGTACACGCAGATGGGGCTGTGGCCCGGCGACGAGTACTTCGAACGTCGCTACGCCTACGCCGCCGAGTACGTCCGGGCGCTGCGGGCACTGTGGAGCGAGGGGACCACGACCTTCTCCGGCGAGTTCTTCTCCTTCGACGACGCCGACATGCGCCCCAAGCCGCTGCACACCCCGACGATCGTCTGCGCGGGCCAGTCGCCGGCGGGCCAGGCGTTCACCGCCGAGCACGGCGACCGGAACTTCATCATGGCCGAGCGCTCCAAGGTCGGGGACATCGCCGCCGGGGTGCGCCGGCTCGGCGACGAGGCGGGCCGCGACGTCGGCACCTACGCGCTGTACTGCATCATCGCCGAGGAGACCGACGACGAGGCCGACCGGCTGTGCGCGCACATCGTCGAGAACGCCGACCTCGAGGCCATCAGCTACATGACCACCGGGGCGTCGCTGGACACCAACCCGGACGGCACCTCGGCCCAGCTGCTGGCGTCCCTGGAGCGTCCCGCGTCGGAGGGGAACATGGCTTTCCTGTCACTGCCGGTGGTGAAGGGCTCCTACGAGCGGGTCGCGGCCCAGCTCGACGAGATCGCCGCGACCACCGGCATCGACGGGGCGCTGCTCACCTGGCCCGACTTCGTCGACGGCGTCACCAAGTTCGGCGAGCGTGTGAAGCCGCTGCTACGGGAGGCCGCCCAGCCCGCCACGACCTGAGGAGACCCCACTCACGGTGAGTGAGGGGGGTTGTCCCCACTGTCCGTTCTGGTGCGAGCCGGAACCATCGGGGGGTGTGACCGACACCCGGCCCGCGCCGCGCTCCGACTTCTCCGACCGGCTCCGGCATCCCGTTCCGCACCTGTTCGTCTACGCGTTCGCGATCGTCCCGGCGATCGCGCTCGTCGCCGCGGTCCCGCTCGCGTGGGGCTGGGGCCTGACCTGGCTCGACGCCGGCCTCGCACTCGCCCTGTACGTCGTGTCCATGCTGGGGGTGACCGTCGGTTTCCACCGCTACTTCACCCACGGCTCGTTCACCGCGAACCGGCCCCTGAGGATCGCGCTCGCCGTCGCGGGCAGCCTCGCCGTCCAGGGGCCGGTCCGGCACTGGGTGGCCGACCACCGCCGTCACCACGCCTACGCCGACGCCGAGGGCGACCCGCACTCGCCGTGGCGCTACGGCACCTCCCCCGCCGCGCTGGTCCGCGGCTTCTGGCACGCCCACATGGGCTGGATCTTCGACCGGTCGCTGACCGACCAGCGCCGCTTCGCCCCGGACCTGCTCGCCGACCCCGACATCGACCGGGTCCACCGCGGTTTCACCGTCCTGACGATCCTGTCCGTGTTCGGGCCCGGCGTCGTCGGCGGCCTGGTGACCTGGTCCTGGTGGGGCGCGTTCACCGCGTTCTTCTGGGCCGGGCTGGTCCGGATCGCGGTGTCGCACCACGTCGCGTGGTCGACCAACTCGATCTGCCACCTCGTCGGTGAGCGGCCGTACCGGGCCCGGGACCGCTCCACCAACGTCTGGCTGCTCGCCGTCCCCAGCATGGGCGAGTCCTGGCACAACCTGCACCACGCCGACCCCACCTCGGCCCGGCACGGCGTCGGCCGCGGCGAGATCGACATCTCGGCCGGCACGATCCGGCTGTTCGAGAAGCTCGGGTGGGCGTGGAACGTCCGCTGGCCGACCGAGAAGCGGCTGGCGAAGCTGGCCGCCCGGCCGGACGAGCCCGCCGCCGCCTGAACCGGCCCGGGTGTCCCGCTCAGCGGGGTCCCGGGACGGCGGGCACGACGTGCACGGCACCCCGCGACCGCACGCGGCACCGGTCGCCGGGGTGCGGCACCCGGTCCGTCCCGGCCCGCACCCGCAGCAGGGTGCCCCGGTCCGGGACCCGCCCGTCGAGCAGCACGGTGACGAGCACGGCGTCGCCGACGAAGTCGACGGAGCCGACCCGGCCGGGCGCGCCGGGACCGTCGGCGCCGCCCAGCTCCAGCTCCTCGGGGCGCAGCACCGCCACCAGCGGCGCCGCCGGCACGTCCGCGGTGCGGCAGGGTGCGGCGCCCAGCGCGGTCGTGACCGTGCCGGCCTCCACCCGGGCGGGCAGCAGCACCGCGTCGCCGACGAACCCGGCGACCCGGGCCGAGGCGGGGGCGGCGTAGAGCTCGCGCGGCGGTGCGGTCTGCTCCAGGCGGCCGTCGTGCAGGACGGCGACGCGGTCGCTGACCGCCAGCGCCTCCCGCCGGTCGTGGGTGATGAGCACCCCGGTGGCGTCCGCGGCCCGCAGCGCCGCGACGACCTCCCCGCGGACCTGCTCGCGCAGCCCGGCGTCGAGGGCGGAGAACGGCTCGTCGAGCAGCACCACCCGGGGGTCCGGCGCGAGCGCCCGGGCCAGGGCGACCCGGCGGCGCTCCCCACCGGACAGGGCGTGTGGCAGCCGGTCGGCCTCGGCGGTCAGGCCGACCAGCGCCAGCAGCTCCGCGACGCGCCCGCGCGCGGCGGCGGCCGGGCGCCGGCCGGGCCCGCGACGCAGCCCGAACCCGACGTTGCCGGCCACGGTCAGGTGCGCGAACAGCGCCCCCTCCTGCGGGACGAGCCCGACCCGGCGCCGCTCCGGCGCGACGGCGGTGACGTCCTCGCCGTCGAGGTGCACCGTCCCGGCCGTGGGCCGGTGCAGCCCGGCGACCACCCGCAGCAGCGTCGTCTTCCCGCTGCCCGACGCGCCGAGCACCGACACCAGCTCACCCGGAGCGACGTCGAGGTCGATCCCGTGCAGCACCGGGTCCCGGCCGTAGGCCGCCCGCAGCCCGCGCACCGACAACCCGGTCCTCATCGCTCTCCTCCCGGCACGCCCGCGGTGGCCCGGACCAGCAGCGCCGCGGGGACGCACGCCAGCAGCAGCAGCGCCAGCGCCGCGGGGGCGGCCGCGCCGAAGGCTCCGAGCGAGGTCTGCGACCACAACCGGGTGGCCAGGGTGTCGATCCCGGTCGGGCGCAGCATGAGCGTCGCCGGGAGCTCCTTCATCGCCGTCACCGCCACGAGCAGCCCGCCGGCGGCCACACCGGGCGCGGCCTGCGGCGCCGTCACCGACCACCAGGTCGACCACGGCGTCCGGCCGAGGGTGCGAGCGACCTCCTCGGCCTCGACCGGCACCCGCTCGACCGCCGTGCGGGTCGCACCGAGCGCCTTGGGCAGGAACAGGATCGCGTATCCGAACACCAGCACCGCCGCGGTCTGGTAGAGCGCCGGGACCAGCACGAGGGACAGGAACACCAGAGCCAGCCCGACGACGACCCCCGGCAGCCCCTGCCCGAGGTAGGCCACCGACTCGGTCGCGGCGACCGCGCGGGACCGGTACCGGGCCGCGAGCACCCCGACCGGCAGCGCCATCGCCACCGCCAGCAGCGCGGCCGCACCGGACAGCAGGAGCGTCCACCCGGCCGCGACGGCCAGCCGCGGCAGGTCGGCGTCCACCCCGCCGGCGGCGACGACCCGGCCGGCCAGCACCGCGGGCGGCCCGACCAGCGTCACCGCCGCGACCGCGCCCAGACCGGCGACGACCGCGGCGCCGGCGGCCGGGCGCAGCCGCACCGGCACGGCCGCGGTCGGCGCGGTGCCCGCCCGGGCCCCGGTGAAGCGGCGCCGGGCGGCCCGCTCGGCCGCGACCAGGCCGAGCGTCGCGGCGGCCAGGACCAGCGCGGTCACCGCCGCGCCGGTCCGGTCGACGGTCCCCTCGTAGGCGGCCTGCACCGCCCAGGTGAACGACTCGTAGCGCAGCAGCGCGGGCGCCCCGAAGTCGGCGAGGGTGTACAGGGCCGCGAGCAGCGTCCCGGCCAGCGCGGCGGGCAGCGTCTGCGGGAGCGTGACCCGGCAGAACGCGCTCACCGGGCCGAGGCCGAGGGTGCGGGCGGCGTCCTCCGGCCCGGTGTCGGCGGCGCGCAGGGCGGCGGCCGCGGGCAGCGTCACGTACGGCGTGCAGGCCAGCACCAGCACGACGGCCAGCGGGCCGAGACCGCGGGCCTCGGGCCGGATCGCGAGCACCGCGAACGCGAGCAGGTAGGACGGAACGGCCAGCGGCAGCGCGGCCAGGACCCACCACAGCCCGGGTCGGGGCAGCCGCACGCGGACCAGCGCCGTCGCCGTCGCGAGGCCCAGCAGCAGGGAGCCGGCGCCGACGACGGCGACCAGCACCGCCGAGTTCAGCGCCAGGGTGAGCGTCCGTTCGCGCGCGAGCAGCGCGGCGACCCGCCCGGGGTCGGCACCCGCGACCCGGACGACGAGCCACACCAGGGGCAGCGCGGCGCACGCGGCGACGACCACCGCCGCGCCCAGCAGGGCACGGGGTGGTCGTCGCCGGCGCCGCACCGGGGCCGGCGGGCCGGCCGGCGCGGTGCGGGGCGGGGACCGGCGCAGCAGCACGGTCAGAGCAGCCCGACCTGCGTCATGAGCTGCGTCGTGCCGTCGAGGTCCTCCAGGTCGGCCAGGTCGAGCCGCGGCGCCCGCAGGTCGGCCAGCGCGGGCATGCCGGCGGGCCCGGCGACGCCCGCCACCAGCGGGTACTCGCCGGTCTCGCGGGCGAAGTACTCCTGGGCCTGCGGCGACACCAGGAACCGGAGCAGCTCCCGGGCCTCGGTGGACTCCGCGGCCCCGGCGAGGATCCCGGCGCCGGTGACGTTCACCAGCGCGCTCGCGGTGCCGGGCGCGCCGAACTTCAGCGCGGTGTTCGCGGGCGGGGTCTCGGCGGCGGCCACGTAGTAGTGGTTGATGAGCCCGACGTCGACGACGCCGCTGTCCACGGCCTCCAGGATCGCGGTGTTGCGCGGGAAGACCTGCACCTCGTTGGCGCGCAGTCCCTCCAGGAACGCGCGGGCGGCGGCGTCGCCCTCCTGGACGCGCAGCGCGGTGACGAAGGCCTGGAAGGAGGCGTTGGTCGGGGCGATGCCGACCCGGCCGCGCCAGCGCGGGTCGGTGAGCTCGGTGACGTCGGCGGGGACCTCGGCCTCGGGCACCCGGGTGTTGTAGGCCGCGACCCGGACCCGGCCGGTCAGCCCGGTCCATGTGCCGTCGGTGGCGGTGTAGGGCGCGGTGACCGCGCCACGCACCTCCTCGGGCAGCGGCGCGAAAGCGCCCGCCCCGGCCAGCGCGCCCAGCGCGCCGGCGTCCTGGGAGAGGAACACCTGGGCGGGTGTCGCGCCGCCCTCCTCGGCGAGCTGCGCGGCGAGCTCGGTGGTCGAGCCGTAGCGGGTGTCGACCGTGATCCCCGACTGCTGCTCGAACTGCGCCAGCAGCGGGCCGACCAGGTCCTCCTCCCGTCCCGAGTACAGGGTCAGGGTGCGCGGCCCGTCGCCCGCCACCGGGGCCGGGTCGGCCGGGGCGCCGCCGCAGCCGGCGACGAGCAGGGTGGCGGCCAGGACGGCGCCGGTGAGCACGCCGCGCCGGGTCGGTCGGGTCGTCGATGGGGTCACGTGGTCCTCCGGGGTGCATGGGGGATCCGCCCGGTTCGCCGGGTCGGTCCCTTTTCGAGCGAGGGGAGGCTAACCTCTGGCGAGGACGTCCTGATCTCCCGAGAATTGAGGGGGTGCGCGCAGGTGCTGCGGGTGCTGCTGGTCGACGACCACCGGTCGTACACCGACCTGCTCGCGCTCGGCCTCGCCGTCCACGGTGACGCGGAGGTCGTCGGCGTCGCGCACGACGCGGTGACCGCCCGGGCCGCACTGGCCGGCCCGGACCCCCGGCGGGCGCCACAGGTCGTGGTCCTCGACGTGCGCCTGCCCGGGGGCGGCCTGACCCTGCTCGGCGACGTCCACGCCGCCGGGGCCCGCGCCCTGGTGCTCACCGCGCACCCGCGGCCCGGTCCGGCCCGCGAGGCCCTCGAGGCGGGCGCGGCCGGTTTCCTGGGCAAGCAGACCCCGCTGGCGGGGATCGTCGCCGCCGTGCGGACGGTCGCCGCGGGCGGCACCGCGCACCCGCCCGCCGCCGCGTCCGAACCGACCGGGGCGACCCTGCCGCGGCTGACCCCACGCGAGCTCGACGTGCTGCGCGGGCTGGCCGGGGGCCGCGACGTCACCCGGATCGCTGCGGCGCACCGGCTGTCGCCGCACACCGTGCGCGACCACGTCCGCGCGCTGCTCGGCAAGCTCGGCGCCCGCTCGCAGCTGGAGGCCGTCGTCGCCGCCGAGCGGCTCGGGCTCGTCGCACTCGACCCCGGGGGCGAACCGGTCCCCCGGGCCGCCGGGCAGCCCGTGCCGTGAGCGCACCCGGTACCGCAGGCCCGGACGTCGTCGCCGGTCCGGACCGGCGGCTGCTGGCCCGCACCCTGGCGCGGCACGCGGTCGTCACCGCCGCCGCGGTCGCGCTGGTGTGCGCGCTGGTCGCCGCCGGGGTCTGGTGGCTGGCCCACGCCGAGGCCGAGCGGCGCGCCGAGGAGGTGTCGCGACGGGTGGCGACGGCCGTCGTCGTCGGCCTGGCCGACCGCGACCTCGCCACCGCCGGGCCCGCCGGCCGCGAACGGCTGCTGGCCGATCTCGCGCCGTTCCGGGCGACCGGGATGGTCAGCCGGGTCAAGGTGTGGTTGGTGGAGGGCCCGACGGCGCGGCTGGTGTTCTCCGACGAGGCCCGCATCGAGGGTCTGACCCGCCGGTTCGATCCCGTCCTCGCCGCCCGGCTCGACGGCGGCGCCGCGGTGGTGCTCCCCGTTCCCGACGACGGCGAGCACCGCTACGAGCGCGGTGACGGGCTCCGCGAGGTCTTCCTCGGCTTCACCGACGGTGCCGGGCGTCCGGCCCGGCTGGAGGTCTACGTCCCGGTCGACGTCGACGGGGCCACCGCACACGCCGTCGGGCTGCTGCTGCCGCCCGCGGTGGCCGGGATGCTGCTCGTCGCGGCCGCGGTCCTGCCGCTGTCGGTGGCGCTGGCGCGGCGTCGCGAGCGCGAGCGGACCGAGCGCCGCGACGCCGCCCTGTACGGGCTGGCCGCCGGCGAGCTCGCCCGCCGCGACCTGGCCCGCCGCCTGCACGACGACGTGCTGCCGACCCTGGCCGGCGCCGGGCTGATGCTCGACCTCGCCCCGGCCCGGCCCGAGCTGCTGGACCGGGCCCGGGCCACGGTCGGCGACGGCGTCGTCCGGATCCGGTCGGTGCTCGACGCCCTGCACCCGGCCGACGTCGACGCCGCCGGTCTGCCCGCCGCGCTGGCCGCGCTCGCCGCCGGCGGCGACCCGCCCGCGGCAGTCGTCACGACCGGGGACCCCGCCGGGACCCTCGACGACCGCGGCGCGGTCCTGCTGCACCGCGTCGCCTCGGAGCTGCTGCGCAACGCCCGCGCGCACGCCCGTGCCCGCACCGTCGAGGTCGGCCTGCACGTCGCGGCCGCCCGGGCCCGGCTCACCGTGACCGACGACGGCACCGGTTTCGACCCCGGCCGCGGCCCGGCACCCGGCCACATCGGGCTGCTGCTCGTCCGCCGCGCGGTGGCCGACGCCGGCGGGACCCTGGAGGTCCGCAGCGCGCCGGACCGGGGCAGCACCGTCACCGTCGTGCTCCCCCGCCGCGGCTGAGCCGGCCGCCGCGCCGCATCGGTGCACGGTGTGCGCCGACGCACGTTCGGCAAAGTTGCACAGGCTGCATCTTTGGGCCAGACTCGTTGCGTGACGTCAACTACCCGCCCCGTGCGCACCCCCGAGGAGGCCGCGGCCCACCGCCGCGACGTACTGCTCCCCCTGACCGGCCTGCTGATGGCGCTGTTCGTCGGCGTGCTGTCCAGCACGATCGTGTCGAACGCGCTGCCCCGGATCCTGGGCGACCTCGGCGGGACCCAGGCCGAGTACACGTGGGTGGTCTCGGCGTCACTGCTGGCGATGACGGCCTCGACCCCGATCTGGGGCAAGCTCGCCGACCTCTACTCCAAGAAGCTGCTGGTCCAGGCCGCGATCGGGATCTTCCTGATCGGCTCGCTGCTCTGCGGGCTGGCGGTCTCCACCGGGCAGCTCATCGGCTTCCGGGTCCTGCAGGGCCTCGGCATGGGCGGGCTGCAGGCGCTGACCCAGGTCGTGATCGCGGCGATCATCACCCCGCGCGAGCGCGGCCGCTACATGGGCTACCTCTCGGGGATCATGTCGATCGCCGTCGTCGGCGGTCCGCTGCTCGGCGGCATCATCGTCGACTCGCCGCTGGGCTGGCGCTGGTGCTTCTTCGTCGGCGTCCCGCTGGCCGCGCTCTCACTGCTCGTGCTGCAGCGCACCCTGAACGTGCCCACCCCCGTCCGCGTCGACGGCGAGCGCCCCAGCATCGACTACCTGGGCGCCACCCTCATCGCCGCCGCGGTGTCGGCGCTGCTGCTGTGGACCTCGCTGGCCGGCAAGCAGTTCGGCTGGGCCTCGCCGACCTCGTTCGGCCTGATCGGCGCCGGCCTGGTGCTGCTGGTGGGCGCGATCGTCGTCGAGCGACGGGCCACGGACCCGGTCGTGCCGCCGTTCCTGTTCCGCGACCGCACCGTCGTGCTCGCCACCGTCGCGAGCCTGTTCGTCGGCGTCGCGATGTTCGGCTCCACCATCTTCCTGTCCCAGTACTTCCAGCTCGCCCGGGGCGCCAGCGCCACCGAGGCCGGGCTGCTCACCCTGCCGATGATCGTCGGCATGTTCGGCGCGTCGAACGTGGCCGGCCAGCTGATCACCCGCACCGGCGTCTGGAAGCGCTACCTCGTCGGCGGCGCGGTCTCGCTGACCGCGGGTCTGTCGCTCGGGGCGGCGGTCATCTCCTCCACCGCGCCGTACTGGCTGGTCGCGGTCGCGATGGCACTGGTCGGCATCGGCGTCGGCACCACGCAGCAGAACCTGGTGCTCGCCGTGCAGAACACCGTCGCGCTGCGGCACATGGGCGCCGCGAGCTCCACGGTGACGTTCTTCCGCTCGCTCGGTGGCTCGGCCGGCGTCGCGGGGCTGGGCGCGCTGCTCGCCTCCGTGGTCGGGTCCCGGACGGCGGCCGGGCTGGCCGACGCCGGTGTCGACGGCGGGGCGGCCGTCGGCGGCGGACAGGTGCCGAACCTGGCCGACCTGCCCGAGCCGGTCCGATCGATCGTCATGGAGTCCTACGGCCACGCCACCTCGATGATCTTCCTGGTGGCCGCGCCGCTGGCCTTCCTGGCCCTGCTGGCGATCCTGGCCCTGCGCGAGGTCCCGCTGCGCGACACCCTCGACATCGAGAAGCCCGCCGACCCCGCGGCCGGTGCCCCGGCCACCACCCCGGCCCCGCCGAGCGGTCCGGTGCTGCACGGATTCGTGCGGGCCGACGGCGCCCCGGCGGGCGGCGCCGTGCTGACCGTCCTCGACGTCACCGGCGACGAGGTCGGCCGCACCCGCGCCGACGCCGACGGGCACTACCGCATCTGCGTCGCCACCGGCATCGTGTCCACCGTGTACCGCTGGGAGGGCCGTCCCGCCGCGCGCCGGGTGACCGTCGGCGCGGACGGGCTCCGACTCGACGTCGACCTGTCGGACGGCACGCCCACCGCCGGCACGACACGCACCACCGACGGGCATCCGGGCCGGCACGAGCTCGTCTCGGTCATCGAGGCGCCCGAGCGCGAGCGGACGGGGGCCGACCGTGGCTGAGCAGGCCGCCCCCGGGCGTCGCGAGCGCAAGAAGGCCGCCACCCGGGCCGCGCTCGCCGGCGCCGCGCTGCGGCTGTGCAGCACGCACGGCCCGGACGCGGTGACCGTCGAGCAGATCGCCGACGCCGCCGACGTCGCGCCCCGCACCTTCTTCAACTACTTCACCTCGAAGGAGGAGGCGGTCGTCGCGGGCAACGCGTCGTCGGCGGACACCCTGCTGACCGCGTTCGCCGCCCGACCCGACGACGAGCCGGTCACCGAGTCGCTGCGGCACGCGCTGCGCGCCGTGGTCACCGACCCCGGCTATCTCGACCGGGTACAGGCGCTGCGGGCGCTGCGGGGGCACCCGACGATCGTCGCGCACCAGATGGCCGCGTTCGCCGCCCAGGAGCGGGCGCTGGCCGACGCCGTCGTCGCCCGGACCGGGTCCGACCCGGCCCGCGACCTCTACCCGACCCTGGCCGCGGCCGCCGCGGTGACCGGGCTGCGCGTCGCGGTGCAGCACTGGCTGGGCGACCACGGCACGGACCCGCGCTCGCCGTCGCTGACCCAGCTGGTGGACGAGGCCATGGCCGTGTTCGACGCCGGCCTGCGCGCCCTGGCGGGGGCCCCGGCCTGACCCGGCGGGCGGCCGGGAGAGGATCACCGGCGTGCCCGTCACCACCGTTCTGGACCGCCCGGCCCCGGCACCGCTGGAGCTGACCCTGCACCCGGTGCCCGACCCCGGTGCACCCGTGCTGCTGGTCGTGCCCGCGATGGGGATGCGGGCGTCGTTCTACACCCCGCTGCTGACGGCGCTGACCGACGCCGGCGTCGCCGCCGCGGTCACCGAGCTGCGCGGACACCAGGCCCGGCCCGCTCCCCCGCCCGGGCGCCGCCACGACTTCGGCTACGACGACCTCGTCGGCGACCTCGCCGCCGCCGTCGAGGCGGTGCACTCCGAGCGGCCCGGCGCGCCGGTGTTCGTCGTCGGGCACAGCCTCGGCGGGCACCTCGCCACCGCGTACGCCGCGCGGCATCCCGACCGCGTCGACGGTGTCGCCCTCGTCGGGTCGGGCAGCGTCGACTGGCGGGTCTGGGGGCCCGCGCACCTGCTGCGGACCCAGGCCGTCGTGGCCGCGGCGATGCTGCTCGGACACTTCCCGGGCGATCGGGTCGGCTTCGCCGGGCGGGAGGCCCGCGGGCAGATGCGCGACTGGGGCCGGTGGGCCCGCACCGGGCGGCTCGCGTTCGGCACGCCGCGGGTCGACCACACCCCGTCGATCGCCGCGGTGCACCTGCCGGTCCTCGGGATCGGGTTCGAGCGCGACGGGCTCGCCCCGCCCGCCTCGGTCGACGCGCTGCTGGACATGTTCGGCGCGGCCACGGTGACCCGTCACCGGCTCGACGTGCCCGCGGCACGCCCGCATTTCGGGTGGGCCCGCGAGCCGGGCGCACTCGACGTCGTCGTGCCGGTGCTGACCGGCTGGGCCCGCGACGCCGCCGGGGCGTGACCCCGGCGGCGTCGGCGTGCGGGCGCTGCGGCTCAGACCCCGGTGTTCACCGACTCGTGCCACGGGATGACCAGGCGTTTCGCGGTGGTCACCATCAGGTAGAGCAGTGACCCCAGCACCGCGAGCAGCACGATCACCGCGAACAGGCGTGGCGCGTCGAGGGCGTTGAGGCTCGACACCACCAGGTAGCCGAGCCCGGCGCTGCCGCCGAGGTACTCACCGACGATCGCACCGATCACCGAGAACACGATCGCGACCTCGGCACCGGCGAACACGTACGGCAGGGTCGCGGGCAGCTCCAGGTTCCGGAACGTCGCCCAGCGCGAGGCGCCCAGCCCGGTCATGACGTCGCGGTGCCCACGCTCGACCGAGCGCACCCCGAGCATCACGTTGAGCATGATCGGGAAGAATGCGAGCAGCCCGGCCATGATGATCTTCGAGGTGGGCCCGAAGCCGAACCAGATCACGAAGATCGGCACGAACGCCACCTTGGGCACGACCTGCAGCGCGACCAGGGCGGGCTGCACCGCGCGGCGCAGCCACTCGATCCGCCCGAGCAGTGCGCCGACGCAGACACCGGCGACGAGCGCGGCGCCGAACCCGACGAGGACCTCCAGCAGCGTCACGCCGATGTGGCCCCAGATCGCCGGGTCGGCCAGCAGCTCCCCCAGGGCGCCGACGACGGCGGCCGGTGCGGGCAGGATGAACTCCGAGACCCCGACCACCGAGACGGTGAACTGCCAGGCCCCCACGAGCAGCAGCAGGAGCACCGGCCCGGAGATCCACGGCAGGCGCCGCAGCCAGGGCGACTCCTTCTCGGGGCCGCCGGGGTCGGTCACGGGGGTGGCGGGGTCGGTCGCCGGAGCGGGCCGTTCGGTCGTGGTCATCGGTTCAGTCCTCCCGGTCCAGCTCGGTGCGCAGCCCGGCGACCAGCGCGCCGAACTCCGGTGTCGTCTCGGTCGCGGCGGACCGCGGCCGGGGCAGGTCGATCGTGGTGATCGACCGGATGCGTCCCGGGCGCGGGGTCAGCAGCACGACCCGGTCGGCCAGGAACACCGCCTCGGGGATCGAGTGGGTCACGAACACGACGGTGGCGCCGGAGACCGCGTGGATCTGCTGCAGCTCCAGGTTCATCCGGTCGCGGGTCAGGGCGTCCAGCGCGCCGAACGGCTCGTCCATCAGCAGCACCGACGGGTCGCAGGCCAGGGCGCGGGCGATCGCGGCCCGCTGGCGCATACCGCCGGACAGCTCCCGCGGGTAGGAGTCCTCGAATCCGCCGAGCCCGACGGTGGCGCACAGCTCGGCGGCCCGGGCGCGACGCTCGGCACGCGGTACCCCCCGCAGCTTGAGCGGCAGCGCGACGTTGTCGGTGATCGTGAACCACGGGAACAGGTTCGCCTCCTGGAACACCAGGCCGAACTCGGCGAAGACCGCGTCGTCACGACGGCCGGCGGCCCACGCGGGCCGTCCGCCCGCCTCGACCAGCCCCGCGGACGGGGCGAGCAGGCCGGACAGGATCCGCAGCAGCGTCGTCTTGCCGCAGCCCGAGCGCCCGACCAGCGAGACGAACTCGCCGCGGGCGACGTCCAGGTCGATCCCGGACAGTGCGCGCACCTCCCCCCGCCGGGTCGGGTACACCTTGTCCACACCGGACACCCGCAGGCCGACCGCGCCCCCGGTCGGGGCCGCGTGCACCCCGGAACGGGTCGCCGTCGCCCGTGTCGCTGTCTCCTGGGTCATGCTCGTCTCCTGCTCCGCTGCCGGGGACCGTCGTGTCGTCGGGGTGCTCATCGGGCACCCTCCGTGCCGTTGAGGCCGGCGTCGAGCCACTGCGCCGGGTCCAGGCCGGCGGGGACCTGACCGACCGAGGACACCTCGTCGTAGGTGGCCTGCCAGCGCTGCGGGGCGATGCCGGTCGGGCCCTGGCCCGCCGCGTAGCCGTCGACATAGGAGGCGAGCGCGGCGCGGGCGACCTCGGGCCGGTCCAGCGCCGAGACCTGGTACTTCGAGCCGATGAGCTGCATCGTCTCGGCGAACCCGTTCGCCTCGTCGGCGGTGATGAACGCCGTGGCGTCGGCGATCGCCGCGAGGTAGCGGCGCAGTTTGTCCTGCTCCTGCGGGTCGGTGGCGGTGGCCTTCGAGGTGGCGTAGATCTGCGACCCGGCGGAGATGGCGTCGTTGGGGTCGTAGACGACGGCCTCGGGCCGGGTCGCCTGCAGCAGCATCGCGGTGTCGAGCGAGACGATGAACGCATCGACGCGGCCGGTGTTCACCAGGTCGAACACGCCGGGGCTGAGCCCGACGACCTGGCGGCGCAGCTCGGCGGGGGCGATCCCGGCCGACCCGGCGACGAGGTCGAGGGTGATCGAGCTGGTGCCGCCCTCCGACGGCGTCCCGACCAGCTTGCCGCGCAGCTGCGCGGCGTCGGTGACCGGCGCCCGCTGCGAGGAGACCAGACGCAGCGGCCCGTTGTGCACCACGCCGCCGATCGCGACCAGCGGTGCGCCGCGCTCGCCCGCGGCGACCATCGTCTCGATGTCGCCGATCCGGGAGATCTCCGCGGACCCGGCGAGCAGGGTCTGGATGGCCGGCGCCGAGCCCTGGGTGGCCTCGAAGGTCACGTCCAGACCGTGGGCGGCGAAGTAGCCCTTGGTGTCGGCGATCATCTCGGCGGCGTAGCCGAGCGACTCCATCGGCAGGATGTTGAGGAAGATGATCCGGTCGCGGCCGTCCTCACCGCCGCCCGCGCCGCATCCGGCGAGTGCGAGGCAGGCGGCGAGCAGGACCGCGGCGAGCCGGGTCGTCGTGCGGGTCATCGGGGGACCTCCGGTGCGGGCTGGATCGACGCGAGGGACGGCGCGGGTGGGGCGACGGTGTCCGTGCCGCGGTGCCACGCGGTGCCGTTGCCGCGGTACCACGCGGTGGCGTTGCCGTGGCGGACCGCGGCCCGGGCGGCGGGGTCGAGGGCGGCGAGGAGACGGGCCACCCCGTCGCCGTGGCGGTGCGGGTGGTCACCCGCGTAGAGCAGGAGCCCGGCGGCGCCGAGGACGTCCAGGGCGTCGTGCAGCTCGCCGGGGTCGCGCGGCAGGTGGACCGGCGCGGTGGTGAACCGGACCTGCTCGCGGACGTACTCCGACGGCATCCGGTCCACCCACGGCACCTCGCGGCGGATGCCGCGCCACTCCTTGTCCAGGCGCCACAGCAGCGGCGGCAGCCAGGACGAGCCGCACTCGGCGACGGTCACCCGCAGCCCCGGCAGCGCGCCGAGGGCGCCCTCGGCGACCAGCGACACCAGCTGGGACTGGGCGACCTGCCCGTGGGACAGGTAGTCCTGCAGGTAGGTGTGGGTGAACCCGGTCGTGGTCGGGGCGCTGCCGACCCGGCCCCAGGCGTGCAGGGTGACGACCAGCCCGGCCGCGGCGGCCGCGGCGAGGACCGGCCGGAACACCGGGTGCCCCCAGCGCAGGTCGTGCCCGCGCACCGGGAGCAGCACCTGCACGAAGCGCGGGTCGTCCGCCCAGTGCTCGATCTCGGCGACGGCCGCGGCCGGGTCGCCGAGCGGCACCGCGACCGAGCCGCGGGCGCGGGGCTCGTGGTCGAGGAACCGCTGCGCGGTCCAGGTGTTCACCGCCCGGCACAGGGCGGCCTCGAAGGCGTGGTTGCGGCTGACGTCGAACGCTGTGGTGCAGGTCAGGACCGCCGTACCGACCCGGCCGCCCCCGGGTGCGGGGGCGTCGAGGACCGCGGCACGCAGGGCCGTGACGTCGTGCGGGGCGGGCCCGTCGACCATCGCGGGCGGGTAGGCGCCGGCCTGGACGGGGTCGGCGCGCAGGGCGGCGCCCGCCGCGTAGTCGCGCCAGTACGGGCTGAGCAGTTCCGCGAGGTCGGCGAACGACGCCGGCGCGACGTGGGTGTCGGCGTCGAAGAACTCCTCGGGCGGGTCGGCGCTCATGCCTCGCTCCCGGGCAGGGTCAGGCCGTAGAGGCGGGCGGCGTTGGCGGCCGCCATCGGCCGCCGCAGCGCCGCGGGCAGCACCCGCAGCGCCGTGATCGGGTCGTCGAAGTCCCAGTGCGGGTAGTCGGAGGAGAACAGGATCCGATCGGTCATCCCGGTCTGCTCCCAGGTCGTCGCCAGGTGTGCGGGCACCGGCGGCTCGTCGATCGGCTGGGTGGTGAACCACACCCGCTCGCGCACGATCTCCGACGGCGGGCGGGTCAGCCACGGGACGTCGTCGCGGCACAGCGCCCAGGCGTCGTCGAGCCCCCAGAGCAGCGACGGGAGCCAGGACACCCCGCCCTCGACGAGCACGAACTGCAGGTCCGGGACCGCCTCGAGGACGCCGCCGGCGACCAGCCCGGTCAGCGCGACGGCGACGGCGTTGCCGTACCAGGCGTGCTGCTCCAGGTAGAACGACGGCCAACCGTCGCCGCGGTGGCCCTCGGTGCCGCCGAGGTGGATCGCCACCGGCAGCCCGTGCGCGGCGGCCGCGGTGTAGATCGGCCGGTACTTGGCGTCCGACCACGGCAGGAACGTGCCGCTGGGGAACAGGACCTGCACGAACCGTGGGTCCGCGGCGCGGCGCTCGATCTCGGCGACGGCCTCCGCCGGCGACTCGTGCGGGATGCAGATGCTGGCCCGCAGCCGCGGCTCGGGGTCGAGCCAGTCGGTGACCAGCACGTCGTTGTACGCGCGGCACAGTGCAGCCGCGAACGCGGGCTCCTCGGCGCCCGCGGTGTGGCCCTGCATCGGGATGAGCACCCCGGCGACGACGTCGTAGGGGTCGAGCAGCTGGCTGCGCGTCAGGTCCAGGTCACTGCCCGGGGGCCGGACGGCGCTGCCGGGCGGGCCGGCCTCGGGGTGGGAGTCGCGGCGCATGCCGCCGTGCCGGACCCGGGGGTAGACCGCGGGCGGCGGCGCGCCGCGCAGCCCGAAGCGCAGGAACCGGCGCCGCCAGGGCTCGGGCAGCGCGGCCGCGAGCCGGTCGGCGGTGACGACCGGGTGGATGTCGGCGTCGACGATCGGGGTCCGGGCGCGACGCCGGGCGGGGGCCCGGCCGGTGACGGGTGCGGTGCTGGTCATGACGCCTCCTCGGTGGTGGGACGGCGGCCGGTGTCGACGACCACCCAGCGGTCCTCGACGGTCACCTCGAAGGTCTCGGCGGTGTACGGGCCGGGTGTCATGCCCGGCGGGCCCGGCTCGACCGACGCCGGGAGGCTGCGGGCGGGCGCGTCGCCGGGCTGGTACGAGAGGCCGGTGCGCACGTCGTACTCCCAGCCGTGCCAGGGGCAGGCGACGAGGACGTGGCCCTCGTCGAGCCGCACGTCCGAGGGGCCGGTCGCCACCGGGGCCCCGGCGACGGAGCCGCGGCACAGCGGGCCGCCCTGGTGCGGGCAGTGGTCGGCGAGGGCGTAGTAGTCGTCGCCGACCCGGAAGACGCCGATGGAGCGGGTGCCGACCCGCACCACGCGGTGCTCGCCGGGGGCGAGCTCATCGGCGGGCAGCACGGCGAGCCTCACGTCCCCTCCCCCGCCCTGGCCAGCAGCTCGACGGTGCCCGCGGTGGCGTCGAGCCGGATGCGGTCGCCGGTGCGCAGGACCTGCACCGGGTCGGCGTCGAGGTCGGCCAGCGCGGGGACCCGGGTGACGACGGCGCCGAGCGCGGCCTTCGTCGTGGTGACCGTGAAGACCATCCCGAGCGGGGCGGTGCCGAGCAGCCGGGTGCTCTGGAAGAACGCCGACCAGCCCGAGGACCCCTTGGCGCCGGGGAACACGAGGATCTTCCCGGTGAAGCAGACGCCCTGCAGGGCGTGCCGGGCCTCGACGATCGTGCCGGTCGCCGGGTCGATGCCGCCCCAGCCGGAGATCGTCTCGGGCGACACCAGCGCCTCGCCGGTGACCACGCCGGGCACCACGGTCCGTCCGCTCAGGACGGTCCCGACCGTCGCGGTCATCGCAGCTCACCCGACCAGCGGCCGGTGACCGCGGCCCGCACGCAGTCCTCGGTGGTGCCGAACCACGCCTCGATCCCGAGGATCGCGGGCAGGTAGTGGGCCTGCTTGGCGGAGTCGGTGGCGAACACCCGGGTCCCGGGCGGGGCCAGGCGGGACATCGCCGGGCAGGAGTCGGTGAGGACCTTCGCGCCGGCGGCCTCGATGGTGGCCGTGTAGCCGCTGCGCTCGGCCACCGCGGCCAGCGCCCGCGGCGCCATGATCCACAGCGAGGTGCCGTCGTGCAGCCTGCGACCGTCGAGGAGCCGGGCGACGTCGCGGATCTGGTCGAGCGAGGCGTGCGGGCACCCGAGCAGGACGAAGTCGACGCCTGCGCTGGTGCCCTGGTCGTTGAGCCGGGCGTAGGTGGCGGCCCGCTCGGCGGCGCCGTAGACGACCGCGTCGGCCGGGACGGCGCCGCCGCCGCCGAACGCGGCCTCGACGGTCGGGGCCTCGGGGGTGACGCCGGGGACGTGGTACATCTCGACCCCGCCCGAGGACGCGGCCGCGGCGCCGAAGTGCTTCAGGTCGGTGAGGTCGGGCAGCGCGAGGTCCCCGGTGACGACGGGGCGGGCCTCCTGCACGACGTCACCGGTGAAGTAGCCGAGCAGGCCCCAGTCGAGGAACCCGCCGACCGGGGTGTCGACCCGGACCAGGTGGGTGCCGCGCCGGTGTTCGTCGTGGTGGTTGCCCCAGCACGGGACGCGCCCGGTGAGGCTCGCCGCGCCGGTCGACGCGGTGCCCTCGCAGTTGGTGCGGGCGCCGAGCACCGAGTTGGCGTAGACGACCGCGGAGGACTCCATCCAGGCGCAGTGCTCGCCGCGGACCGGGAGGTTCCCGACCTGGTACGGCGTGCAGGTGGCGAGGATGGAGACGCCGCGACGACCGTAGAAGGTCTCGGCGTCGGCCTGCAGTTCGACGAACTGGGCCGGGTAGGGCGCGACGGCGGCCGCGTCGGCGCCGAAGCCCTGCTGGAGCTGGCAGGTGGGCACCGCCATCGGCGGGATCTCGTGGGTCTCGTCGCTGTCGAGGTTGATCACCGAGAAGGCGCGGTCCCAGCCGCCCTCGGCGACCAGGCGGGCCTTGAGCGGGGAGGGCTGGGTGGCGGTCCCGGCCACGTTGCGGACCGAGCAGAGCCGCTCGGCGTCCAGTGCCTCGGCGTAGCGGGTGAGCAGGTCCATCGCGGCGGCGACGGCGGGCCCCTCGGCCCCGTCGAGCATCCTGCGGTCGTCGTCGGTGAGTATCACGGGGCGCCTCCGGGCATCGTTGCCTGTCTCCTCGTGGTGGTGGCGGTGGGACGGGTCAGTCCTCGACGTTCTCCCGGATCCGGTCGGTCAGGGCGTCGGCGGGCACGTCGTGCAGGCTGCCCTGCGGTCCGGCGAGGTCCAGGGCGTGCGCGGCGGCGTGGCCCATCGCCGCGCACGGCCCCATGACGCGCACACTCGACAGCGCCGCGGCGTCCCCGTCGATGCAACGGCCCGCGGCGACCAGGTTCGACGCGGCGGGCGGCAGCATCGAGCGCAGCGGCACGTAGTGCAGGTGGTCGGCGTCGAAGGTCTCCCAGACGTAGCCGTCGGGGCTGTCGTGCAGCTCGATCGGCCAGGCGGTGCGGGCGACGGCGTCGTCGAAGCGGACCCCGGCGCGCACCTCCTCGACGGTGAGCTGGTGGGCGGCGGCGATCCAGCGGGTCTGGCGGCGGCCGGGCAGCCCGTAGGAGCGCACCGTGGCCTTGCCGAACACCTCGGGGAACTCCGCGCGCAGGAACTCGACGACCCGGTCGGCCTGGGCCTTGCCCTCCAGCTGGGCCTCGGCGGCGGCGATCGGGTCCAGCGGCGCCTCGATGTGGGTCATGTTGAGCACCGCGGTGTCGCGGCCGGGGAAGTAGAAGGCGAGGCCGTCGCGACGGAGCAGGCCGTACTGGTCGGCCTTGGCCGCGACCCGGGCGGCGAGCTCGCCGGGCTCCGGCGCGGCACTGGTGTCCAGGTGCTCGACGACGAGCTGCTGGCTGCCGTAGATCTCCCGGTCGGGCAGGCGGCACTCCAGGCCCGCGGCCCAGGCGAGCGCGGCGTCGCCGCTGGCGTCGACGAACCCGGCCGCGGTGACGTCGACGGCGCCGTAGCGGGTGGCGAAGCGGGCGCCGAGGACACGGTCGCCGTCACGCTCGACGCCGGTGAGGGTGGCGTTGGTGAGGACCCGGATGCCGTGGGCACGGACGGTGTCCTCGACCCAGCGGCCGAGGCGCACCTCGTCGTAGCCGACGGTGAGGGTGTGGCCGGTACGGCGGAACAGGTCGCCGCCGGCCTCGAGGTCGGGGAACAGGGAGTCGAACAGGCCGTGGGTCAGCTGCCGGAACTCGGGGCCGTTGCCGTAGACCCCGCAGAACAGCCCGATCAGCGAGTTGACCATCTGCCCGCCGAGGACGGGGGCGGCGTCGACGAGGACGACGTCGCGGCCGAGGCGGGCGGACTCGACGGCGGCGGAGAGCCCGGCGATGCCGGAGCCGACGACGCAGACGTCGGCGGTCACCGCGTGCTCGGCCGGGTCGCCGGCGCGCAGTGGGGCGTCCCGGATCACGGCGTGGACCGGCAGGGGCGTCAGCGGGTGAGGCATGGCTCACACACTAGGAACGGCGCGCGCCGCCCCGGAAATAGAACGTTCGCCTGCCGGACCATCGACCGGACGAATAGTCGCAGCTCTACAGGGTGGCCGACAGCTCGACGATGAGCTCACGGAGCCACCGGTGGGCCGGGTCCGGGTCGAGGTCGGTGTGCCACCAGAGGCGCTCGCGGATCGGTCCGGGATCGCCCGGGCAGGGCAGCACGACCAGCCCGAGGCGGTCGGCGACCTGGCGGGCGAGCCGCTCCTGCAGCAGCGCGACGCGGTCGGTCCCGGCGACCAGGTAGGGCACCGACAGGTAGCTCTCCACCCGCACCTTGATGTCGGGTTCGACGCCGAGCCGGGCGAGCTGGCGGGTCATCGGCGCGGCCGCCGACATGCCGCGGTCCGGGGCGAACGGCACCACCCAGGGCATCGCGGCGAGCTCGTCGAGGTCCAGGGTCGGGTCCGGCCCGGCGGCCACCGGGTTGTCGGCGTCGACGACGCAGACCCAGCGGTCGTCGAACAGGGCGGTGGAGCGCAGCTCGGGCCGTTCGAAGCGGGCGGCGGGCGGGGCGATGAGGCCGTCGATGAGCCGTATCGTCTCGCCGATGTCGGCGGAGAACGACTCGCGGACCAACCGCAGCCGCAGCTCGATGCCGGGGGCGCGCCGGGCCGCCGCCGCGGACAGCGCGGGCCCGAGCACGGCGACGGTGTAGTCGGCGACGAGCAGGGTGAACCCGCGCCGGGCGCTCGACGGGTCGAAGCCGTGGCCGGTGCCGAACAACCGCTCGGCGGCCGAGCAGACGCCCTCGACCTGCTCGACGAGCTGGGCGGCGAGCGGGGTGAGGACGTAGCCGCCGGGGTGGCGGGACAGCAGGTCGTCGTCGAAGTGGCGGCGCAGCCGGGACAGGGCCGCACTGGCGGCGGGCTGGGAGATGCCGATGCGGGCGGCGGCGCGCGTGACATTGCGTTCGCGCAGCAGCTCGCGCAGGGAGACGAGCAGGTTGAGGTCGAGGTTGGCCAGCCGGACCGTCGGCGGGGTCGTCACGGCGCCGCAGGCTAGCCGCTCACCCCGTCCGGAGCACCCATCCGGTCACCGTGCCGTCCGCCCTGCCGCTCACCCCGGCGGAACGCGCTCGGGGTGACGCCGCGGACCCGGGTGAAGGCCGCGCTGAAGCCGAACGGGTCGGCGTACCCGACCCGGCGCGCGATCCCGGCCAGCGTCGCGCCGGGCTCGGCGAGGAGCAGGTCCGCCGCCAGGGTCATCCGCCAGCCGGTGAGGTAGGTCAGCGGCGGCTCGCCCACCCGGTCGCTGAACCGCTTGGCCAGCGTCGCCCGGGACACACCGGTGGCGGCGGCGAGCCCGGCGACGGTCCAGGCCGCCGCGGGGTCGGCGTGCAGCAGCCGCAGCGCCCGCCCGACCACCGGGTCGTGCTGGGCCGTCCACCACCGCGGACGACGTCCGTCGGGCCGGTCGAACCACTCGCGGAGGGTGCAGACCAGCAGCCAGTCCAGGAGCCGGTCGAGCACCACCTGCCGGCCGGGGGCGTCGACGGCGACCTCGGCGGCGACATGGTCGAGCACCGTGTCCCCGCTGCCCCCGGCACCGACCCGCAGCACCGGCGGGAGCGCGTCGAGCAGCCGGGCGCCGACCTCGCCCCCGGCCGGGGAGGCCCCGGTGATCAGGGTGCTCGCGTCGCTGCCCGGGGCCGGCGCCGGGTCGTGCCAGCCGAGCCGGTGGCGGGTGCCGCCCTGCTCGGGCGTCGCGCAGTCCACGCCGCAGACGATCGGCCCGGCCGGGGTGCCGACCTCGTCGACCACGTGGAAACCGGCCGGGCCGCGCACGACGGCGGTCTCCCCCGCGGCCAGCCGCACCGGGTCGGCACCGGGGACGAGGATCCACCCCGCGCCGGTGAGCATCGCGCACAGGGTCAGCGGTGCGCCGTCGACGAAGTGCAGCGACCACGGCGGGGTCAGGGTGGTGCTGCCGAACAGCGAGCCGTGCGACCGCAGCCCGCGGACGAGGTCACCGAAGGGGTCCACCGCACCGAGATTAGACGACCGGACAGGAGTTCCGGCGTCTCACCCATGTCGTCGTCCGCACCGGGGTGGTGTCGTGGACCCATGCCCAGCACCGACAGCCGCACCGCACTCACCGACGACGACCGCGTCTTCCTCGCCCGCCCGCTGCACGGCTTCCTGAGCGTCGCGGGCGGCCCGGTCCCGCCGCAGCCCCGCCCGGTCTGGTTCGAGGCGACCGACGACGGCACCGTGCAGCTGTTCACCGGGCCGGAGTCGCTGCACATCCGCCGCAGGCGCAGGGACCCGCGGGCCTCGCTCGTCGTCGCCGCGCCGGTCGGGGAACGCGAGCGCTGGGTCGCGGTCGACGGCTCCACGACCGTCGAGACGGACGGGGCACACGCGCTGGCGCAGCGGCTGGCGCAGCGCTACTGGGACCTCGACGACCCCGCACGCGCCGCGGACCTCGCGGCGATCCTCGCCGAGGACCAGGTGCGGCTGGTGATCCACCCCGAGCGGGTGCGGCGGCTGATGTTCTGACCCCGGCCCGACCCCGCCGCTCCGGGCGCGCGGCTCAGGGGGTGCGGCGACCCGACCACGCGGGCTCGACGGCCGCCCAGTCCTCCTCCCAGGCACGGGCGAACGCGCGCCCGTTCCAGGCGAAGACCAGCCGCCCGGCGACCCATACCACGGCGGCCCACACCACGGCGGTGATGAACCCGGCCGCGACGGCGACCGTGACGGCGTCGGCGGGGGTCGACGGCGGCGGCGCCAGCCGGCCGTCGGTGCCGACCCAGGCCGGCACCCGGTCGCCGACGTCGTAGACGCCGGGCAGCGTGCTGCCGCCGGAGTGCGGCTGCCCGTCGGGGCCGGTCCAGCTCAGCGTGAGCGACTGCTGGCCGGTCTGCAGGTCACCCACCGCGCTCGCCCGCGCGGTGACCGTCGCCGCGACCGGCACGCGCTGGCGGGCCTCGACCGCGCCCCGTTCCAGGACCGACCCGTGGGCCGCGGCACCGGCGAGCCACGCCACGACCAGCCCGCAGGCGGCGAGCAGCCCGAGCAGCACGGCGAGCAGGTCCTCGCGACGGGACGCCCGACGACGGAGCCGGTCAGCGGGTCCCGGCTCGGAGCCCGGCCGGTCGGCTGCGCGCATCGTTCCTCCTGGGGTCGGTCACGACGGGTCCTCCCCACCACCGCGGGTGAGGGGGCGGTCACCGAGGACTACCCCCGTTATCGCCCCGTGACATCCCTGCGGGACGGAGATCACGCCCTCGGACGCCGTGCGGTCCCCTCCCGTACCCGGGCGGTCGGCCGCGCAGCGATCCGCCGCCGGGCCCGCCCTCCACCCGTTCGCCGTGCACCGCAGCCCACTCGCCGCCACGGGGCTCGCCCGGGCAACCGCGGCACCCGGACGGGCGTCTGCCCCGATGTCACCCGGGTGGGTGATCTGTGACGTGGAGGTGGGCATGTCCCGGACCGAGCGGCTCCGTCGCCGTCGTGGCGTTCTGGTGACCGGGCTCGTGCTCGTGGCCGGGGTGGGGCTGGGTGGCACCGCGATCGCCACCGCCGACCCGGAGCAGAGCCGGGTCGCGAAGCAGGCGCACGCCGAGCCCGCCGCCCCCGGGACACCGTGCGCGGCGTCGGTGCGGGCGTGCGTGGACCTCGAGACGCGGTAGGCGTGGCTGGTCCGCGATGGGAAGGTCACCGGCGGACCGTTCCGGGTCACCACGGGGGGCGAGGGGAAGGCCACCCCCGTCGGGCACTCGTTCCGGGTGTACCGCAAGGAGGCCGACCACCGCAGCGGCGAGTTCCCCGGCCCGGACGGCCGCCCGGCGCGGATGCCGTGGTCGGTGTTCTTCGCCGACGGTGGGATCGCCTTCCACGGCGGCGACCTCAGCCGCGAGTCGGCGGGGTGCGTCAAGCTCGGCGCCCGCGACGCGAAGCGGTTCTTCGACACCCTGCAGGTCGGGGACAAGGTGCAGGTCGTGAACGGGTCGGTGGAGCGCAGGCACCGCGCGGAGGCCCACGGCCGCGTCTGAGCTGCACCGACCCGGTCCGCGGGTCAGCCCGGGAGGACGATCCTGGTGCCCTCGGGCGCCCGGTAGGCGTCGACGACCCGGTTCAGCTCGGTCTGGTAGTAGAGGGTCTGCAGGCCGAACACGAAGCACAGCAGCAGCCCGACGACCGGGCTGCAGGTGACGGGCAGGCCCGCGGAGCGCTGGCTGTCGGCGATCCGCTGCCCCGTGTTGTAGAACGACACGAGCGGCGCCACGACCGTCCAGCCCAGGAACAGCAGCACCAGCAGCGGCCCGGCGACGGGCACCTGGCGGCGCGGGTCGAACTCCGCCATCTCGCGGTGGATCCTGTAGTACCAGACGAGCCCGTAGATGCCGAGGGTGATCAGCGGCAGGCCGAGCCACACCGCGACCGGATTGCGGCGCTTCATCGCCAGCCCGACCGGGGCGTGCGGCGGCGCCGCGAGCTCGCCGGGGCGCCACGGGGCCAGCCCCGTGCCAGGGCCGCTGTACGGAACGGGGGCCGGGTACGGCTGCGGTCCTGGAGCAACGCGGCCGGTCGGGGCGCCGTACCCGACGTCACCGGAGGGCGGGGGTCCGACCGGCTGCGGGCCGGCGGGGTGGAGCCGGCGCGGGTCCGACGGGTGCTGCGGGTAGGTCATCGGCGGGGTCCGATCTGCGCGGAGGAGCGACGCGGGCGACCCCGCGTCCGTCCACCGCGACCTCGCCGTCCGTGGCGCCGCCGTTAGCCCCGTCCGGCGCAGACCCCGACGGCCCGGTGACGACCCGGAGATCGTCCGGGAGGTCACCGGGCCGCCCGGTGGTCGTCCTGACCCGCTCGTGAGCGGTGTCGCTACAGGTCAGCTCGTGCTGGCCGCCCGCCGCGGCAGCACCCAGTTCGGGCGCGGGAAGTGGCAGGTGTAGCCGTAGGGGAACTTCTGCAGGTAGTCCTGGTGCTCCGGCTCGGCCTCCCAGAAGTCACCGGCCGGCTCCACGTCGGTGCTCGCGCGGCCCGGCCAGAGCCCGGACGCGTCGACGTCGGCGATGGTGTCGAGGGCGACCGCCTTCTGCTCCTCGCTCGTGTAGAAGATCGCGGAGCGGTAGCTGCGGCCGATGTCGTTGCCCTGCCGGTCCTTCGTCGACGGGTCGTGGATCTGGAAGAAGAACTCCAGGATCTCGCGGTAGGAGATCCGCTCCGGGTCGAAGACGATCTCGACGGCCTCGGCGTGGTCGCCGTGGCGCCGGTAGGTCGCGTTCGGGGTGTTCGGGTCGCCGGAGTAGCCGACCCGGGTGGACACGACGCCCGGGCGCTCGCGGAGCAGCTCCTGGACACCCCAGAAGCACCCACCGGCGAGGATCGCGGTCTCGGTCATCAGGCTTGAACCTCCCTGTGTCGGGTCTCGACGGCTACAACGGTGCGGGCACCGCCGATGTTCCGTCGCGCACGACGGGTGTCCCGGTCTCGCGCCGGCCCCGCCGATGACCGATGCTCACACACATGGGAGCGGGCACGGGTGAACTGACCACCGAGGAACAGGCCGTCGTGGAGACGGTGCGCGACTTCGTCGACCGGGACGTCCGCCCGGTGGTGCGGGAACTGGAGCACGCGAACACCTATCCCGAGAAGCTCATCGAGCAGATGAAGCAGCTCGGGATCTTCGGGCTCGCCGTCCCCGAGCCGTGGGGCGAGGCCCCGGTGTCGATGCCCTGCTACGCCCTGGTCACCGCCGAGCTGGCCCGTGGCTGGATGAGCCTGGCCGGCGCGATGGGCGGGCACACCGTCGTCGCGAAACTGCTGGTCGCCTTCGGCACCCGCGAGCAGCAGGACCGCTACCTGCCGCGGATGGCGACCGGTGAGCTGCGCGCGACGATGGCCCTGACCGAGCCCGGCGGCGGCTCGGACCTGCAGGCGATGACGACCCACGCCCGTCGCACCGACGACGGCTGGGTGGTGAACGGGGCCAAGACGTGGATCACCAACTCGCGGCGCTCGGGGCTGATCGCGCTGCTGTGCAAGACCGACCCGGCGGCCGAGCCGCGCCACCGCGGCATCTCGGTGCTGCTCGTCGAGCACGGACCGGGCCTGACCGTGTCCAAGGACCTGCCCAAGCTCGGCTACAAGGGCGTCGAGTCCTGCGAGCTGGTGTTCACCGACATGGCCGTCCCCGCCGACGCGGTGCTCGGCGGCGAGCCCGGACACGGCTTCGCCCAGATGATGAAGGGCCTGGAGACCGGCCGGATCCAGGTCGCCGCGCGCGCACTCGGCGTCGCCGACGCCGCCCTCGCCGACTCCCTGGCCTACGCCCAGGAACGCGAGTCGTTCGGCAAGCCGATCTGGCAGCACCAGTCGGTCGGCAACCACCTCGCCGACATGGCCACGAAGATCACCGCCGCACGGAGCCTGATCCTGCACGCCGCCCGGAGGTACGAGTCCGGACAGCGGTGCGACATGGAGGCGGGCATGGCGAAGCTGTTCGCCTCCGAGACCGCGATGGAGGTCGCCCTCGACGCGGTGCGTATCCACGGCGGCTACGGCTACTCGACCGAGTTCGACGTCGAGCGGTACTTCCGCGACGCCCCACTGATGATCGTCGGGGAGGGCACCAACGAGATCCAGCGCAACGTGATCGCCGCCCAGCTCGTCAAGCGCGGGGGCCTGGAACGCTGGTGAGCCCTCAGCCCACGCACAGTCGGCACACATCGGGGCCTGCCATGATCGCCACGCACGGGACCGACGGCGGGGAGGGGACGGCGTGGCGGCCGGGATCGTGGAGGCGGCGGCCGACGAGGGGCTGAGTGCGGCGCAGGTCGCCGCGGCGCGCCGGGCGGGCCGGACGAACGCGCCGGTCACCGCGGGGACGCGCGGCTACGGGCGGATCCTGCGTACCAACGTCTTCTCCTCCTACAACACGATCCTGTTCGCGATCGGCCTGGTCCTGCTGGTGCTGGGCCGCTACGGCGACGCCCTGACCAGCGTCGGGCTCGGCCTGGTCAACGCCGTCGTCGGGGCGGTGCAGGAGATGCGGGCCAAGCGGAAGCTGGACCGGCTGCAGCTGCTCGACGCCGCGGAGGTCACCGTCGTGCGGGACGGTTCCGAGCAGCGGGTGCCGGCCGCCGACGTCGTCGCCGGGGACGTGCTGGTGGTGCGGGCGGGCGAGCAGGTCGTCGTCGACGGGCCGGTGCTGACCGGGCGGGCCGAGGCCGACGAGTCGCTGCTCACCGGCGAGTCCGACCCGGTCGTCAGGACCCCCGGCGACCTGCTGCGCTCGGGCAGCCACTGCGTCGCCGGCACCGCCCGCCAGCGCGCGACCGCCGTCGGCGCCGACAGCTACGCCGGCCGGCTGACGCTGCAGGCCCGCGCGGACACCACCGAGGCGACACCGCTGCAGCGGCGCATCGACTTCGTCGTCCGGCTGACCATGGTGCTGGTCGTGCTGATGAGCGGCGCGATCCTGGCCCAGGCGTTCCTGGAGGGGTTCTCGCTGCTGCGGGTCGTGCAGATCACCGCGGTGCTGTCCGGGCTGGTCCCCTACGGCCTGTTCTTCCTGATCGCCGTCGCCTACACCCGCGGCGCGGCCCGGCTGGCCGGGCGCGGCGCGCTGGTGCAGCAGGTCAACGCGGTGGAGGCGGTCACCCACGTCGACGTCGTCTGCACCGACAAGACCGGCACCCTGACCACCGGCGCGCTGCGCATGGACGGGCTCGACCCGCTCGACGGGACCGACCCGGGGCCGGTGCTCGCGCGGTTCGCGGCGACGGTGGCCGACCCGAACCTCACCTCCGCCGCGCTCGCCACGGCGCTGCCCGGCACGCCGTGGGAGCTGCGCGACGAGGTCGCGTTCACCTCGTCGCTGCGCTGGTCCGGGCAGGTCACCACCGGCGGGGAGGCGTTCGTGCTCGGCGCCCCGGACGCGCTCGCACCGCACCTGGACGACCCGGACGCCGTCGCCGACCGGGTGGAGGCGCGCACCGCAGCCGGGCTGCGGGTGCTGCTGCTGGCCCGGGCCGCGCGGGCGGGCGCCGCGCTGCGCGACGGCGACGGTCGCCCCGCCCTGCCCGCCCTGGACCCGGTGGCGCTGGTGGTGCTGTCCGACGAGCTGCGCCCCGGCGTCGCCGACGCCCTGGAGCGGTTCGCCGCGGACGGGGTCGCAGTGAAGGTGCTCTCGGGCGACGACCCGCGCACCGTCGCCGCGCTCGCGGCGAAGGCCGGGCTCGACGTGGGTGAGGCGGTCGCCGGGTCCGAGGTCGAGGAGCTCGACGACTCCGCCGGGGGCCGGGCCGCGCTCGACGCGCTCGTCGCCCGGACCACGGTGTTCGGGCGGGTCACCCCGGAGCAGAAGGAGCGGGTCGTCGCGAGCCTGCGCCGGGGTGGCGCGCACGTCGCGATGCTCGGTGACGGGGTGAACGACGCGCGTGCCCTCAAACGGGCCCACGTCGGCGTCGCGATGCGCAGCGGCTCGGCGGTGACCCGCGACGTCGCCGACATCGTGCTCGTCGACGACTCGTTCGACGCGCTGCTGCCGGCGCGCACCGAGGGCCGCCGGATCATCGACGGCATCGCCGTGTCGATGTACGTGTTCCTCACCCGGGTCGCCACCCAGGGCCTGGTGATCATGGCCGTGACCATGCTCGGGCTCGGGTTCCCCTACTCCCCCACCCAGGTCGGGCTGACGCTGCTGACCGTCGGCGTGCCCACGCTGTTCCTGACGCTGTGGGCGACGCCGTCCGAGCCGGACCCGGACCTGCTGAGCAACCTCGCCCGCTTCGTGGTGCCGGCATCCGTGGTGACCGCGGGCGCGGGGACGGTCGTCTACACGGTGCTCTACCAGGGCATCCTCCAGGGCTTCACCAGCGGACGGACCCCGGCGCAGGTGATCGAGCAGTTCCAGAGCTACACCGGGCTGACCTACGGCACCGACGCCGACTTCGCCGGTGCGGCCGCGACGCTCGGCGCGCAGACCGGGCTGTCGACGTTCGTGGGGCCGGCGTCGTTCGTGCTGATCCTGTTCCTGCTGCCGCCGCACCGGTTCCTCGCGGCGTGGACGGCACCGGTGTCCGACCGTCGCCCGGCCTGGCTGGTGCTGGGCCTGACCGTGGTGTTCGCGGGCGTGGTCGGGACCCCGGCGCTGTCGTCGTACTTCGGGCTCACCGGCGCGGCGCGGCCGGTGTTCCTGGTGGTGCTGCCGGTCCTGGTCTGCTGGTTCGCCCTGATGTGGGTGGTGCTGCGGTTCCGGCTGATGGACCGGATGCTGGGGACCCACCGGCTGCCCGGGCGGGTCGGTCAGCCGCCGTCCTGACGGGCGGAGTCCGGCGGGGCGGGCACGGCGTCGCCCCCGACGGTCTCGCTGTCGTCCCCGGTTGCCGTGTCGGTCCCGGTCCCGGTCTTTGTGTCGGTGCCGGTAGCGGCGGAGGCCGGGGCCGCGCCGTCGACGGCGGTGACCGGGGTGCCCGCGGCGACGTCGTCCACACCGGAGAACCGGCGGTCCCGCAGGTCGATCTGCTCACCGAGGTAGCGCAGCAGCACCGCGACGACGGCCGCGACCGGCACCGCGAGGAACGCACCGGCGATCCCGGCGAGCGACCCGCCCGCCGTCACCGCCAGCAGCACGACGGCACCGTGCAGCTTGAGGCTCTGTCCCTGCAGGAAGGGCTGCAGCACGTTGCCCTCGATCTGTTGCACCGCCACGACCAGCACCGCCACCGCGACCGCGGTGCCGAAGCCCTGCGTGACCAGCGCGATGAGCACGGCCAGCGAGCCCGCGACGACCGCACCGACGATCGGGATGAACCCGCCGACGAAGGTCAGCACGGCGAGCGGCAGCGCCAGCGGGATGCCCAGCAGCACCAGGCCGATGCCGATGAACACGGCGTCGATGAGGCTCACCAGCGCCTGGACGCGGATGAAGCCGCCGAGCACGTCCCACATCCGGCGCAGCACCTCGGCGATGTGCCCGCCCGCGCTGCGACCGGTGATCGAGGTCAGCCACGGCAGGAACCGGGGCCCGTCCTTGACGAAGAAGAACGTCAGCACCAGCGCCAGCACCAGCGAGATCAGCCCGGACGCCAGGGTGGACACCCCGGTCAGGACGCCGCCGGCGATGGCGGTCGCGCTCTGCTGCAACTGCTGGGTGACCTGGTTGACGATGTCACCGATCTGACCGTCGCCGAGGTTCAGCGGTGGCCCGGTCACCCACTGCTGGATCTGCCCGAGCGCCGCGATCACCCCGGAGGTGATCTGCTGGGTCTGCCCGGCGATCGACGGCGCGATGCTCACGAACAGCCCGGTCACCGCGGCGATGCCGACGAGCAGCACGATCGCGGAGGCCGCCGCGGCCGGCACCCGCCACCTGATGAGCAGCGCCGCGGGCGGACGCAGGACGGTGGCCAGCAGGATCGCGAGCACGACGGGCCAGACGACGACCCACAGCATGCCGATGACGTAGCCGACGATCACCAGTCCGACGGCGATCAGCGCGACCCGCAGGCTCCACGCCGCCAGCCAGGTGAGCCCGTTGCCGATGACGGTGCCGCGGCTGGCGGCCGGGGCCGTCGGCGACGGGCTCAGCAGCCCGCCCCCCGCCGGGTCCCGCCGCGCCCCACGGTTCTCGGCGCGCGCGGCCGGTTGCGACCCCGAATCCATGACCCACTCCGTTCGTACCGTCGACCTGCGGCGGGAACCCTAGCCGCGCAGGAGTCCCGGTGCCCGCCGCAACGCCCACGCCACACCCCGGAGGGCGCTCAGAGGTCGTCGGCGAGATGGCGGAACCCGGCGGGCCGGTCGCGGTGCAGTGTCCACAGGGTCCCGGCGAGTACGGCGGGGTCCTTGCGGGGGTGCCCGGGCTCGATCGCGCCGGGGACGATCAGCTGGGCGACGTGCACGCCGTCGCCGGCCAGCTCGTCGTGCAGCATCGCCGCGAAGGCGCCGAGCCCGGCGAAGGCGATGGAGGTGCCCGCCACCCGCGACGACGGCCGGGCCCCGCTGCCGCCGTTGACGAACAGCACCGTGCCGCGGCCCAGCGCGCGCATCCCGGGCAGCACCTGGTGCACGGCCGCGACCGGCCCGTACACCGACATCTCGACCGGCCCGACGAGGTCGGCCGGGGTGGTCTCGAGCAGCGGCCGCAGGAAGTCCTTCTGCGGTGCGGGGCTGTACTGCAGCACCTCGACCGGGCCGACGGTCTCCGCGACCCGTTCCAGCGTCGCGGCGAGGGCGGCGGGGTCGCGGGCGTCGGCGGTGAAGGGGTGCGCGGCGACGCCGTCGTCGGCCAGCTCGGCGGCCAGCGCCTCGGCACGGTCGCGGCGCCGTCCGATCAGGGCGACCTCGAACCCCTCGCGCCCGAAGCGCCGGGCCGCCGCCGCACCGAGTCCCGGTCCGGCACCGACGATCGCGATGGTGGTCATGGCGTGATCATGCGGGTCGTGGCGCGGAGGCGCACGGTCCGCGGTGCCCGCGGGGTCAGCCGCCCGACAGCAGGGTGAGCCGGTCCGCGACGGCGCCCAGCTGCGTGCTCATCCCGTTGAGCTCCTGGGCGGCGTCGCCGAGCAGCCCGGGGTCGCCGAGGGAGGCGCCCGCGATGCAGTGCCGGGCCGCGTCGGCGCCCGCGGCGAGCCCGTCACGCCAGTACACCTGGGCGACGGCGTCCGGGATCGCCGGGTACGCCTGCGCGGAGGCGACCTCGTCGCGCAGGTCGCGGCAGGCCTCGGCCAGCGCGACGGTCCCGCCGTCGGACCCGGCGCGCGCGATGTCGCGCAGGGCCTCGGTGATCGCGGTGACGTGCACCTGACCGCCCGCGGCGCGCCAGTCGCCGACCGCGGCCGTCGCGGTGGCGGCGTCGTCGATCCCGCGGCCCGCCGCACCCGCGGCGCCGACGACCACCGCGAACACGACGAGCATCCCGGCGATCCCGGCGGCCAGGCCCGCGCCGACCGCGAGCGGGCGACGGCGGCGCGGCAACAGCGTGGTCGGGAAGCCGGGCAGCCTCCCGTCGGCGCCGGGCCCGGCGGCGGGCTCGACGACGACCGGGGCCGGGGTGAACCAGGGTCGCTCCGGTGCCGGGGCGGGCGGCGCGGGGTGCGCGCCGTCGCGGGGTGCGGGGACGACCGCCCACCAGGGCGCGGTGCCGTGCTGGGGCGCGGTGGTCCGCGGTGCCGGGCGGGGCTGCGGGACGGCGATCCGGTGGGCGGGCACATCCTGCGGCGGTGCGGCGGCGCGGTGGCCGTCGACGTCCGGCCGGGTCACGGCCTCGTCCCGCGGGGCGCCCCGCTGCGCCGGGACGGCGATCGTGGGCGGGGTCTCACGCAGGGCGTGCCGCGGGCGGTACGACGTGCCGTCCATGACGTCCCCCTCTCCGGCGTGCGGGCGCCCCACGCAGTGCATCGCGCCGGCGCCGAGATCGTCACCGATTCCCCGGCAGTGTCACCAGAAATGGTGACCCGCGCATGCGCTGGGCGCCACCCACCGTTCACCCGACGCTCGTAGCATCACGCCCGTCATGGCCGATCCCGTCCGCCCGCTGCGCACCGGCGCGGCCGCCCCGTCCGCGCACGTCGCACCGGGCCGGACCACGGTGCCGCGCTACACCGGCCCGGCCGGCCGCGGCGACGCGCCGCACCTGGTCGTCGTCGCCGGGTCGGCGCCGGATCCCGACCTCGGGCCCGCCGACCGCCTGGTCCGGCTGCCCACCGGCGGGGACGCGGCGAGCCTGCTGGACCGGGAGCTCACGACGCTGGTCACCGGCACCCGGATCCTGGTCACCGGCCCCGAGACCGTCGTGCAGGCCGTGCGCGCCGCGGCGCTGCACCGGGGCGCCCTCGACGAGGAGCTCGTCCTGGTCCCGACCGACGTCGCCGACTCCACCCGGGACCGGACGGTGCACTGCGGACACTGCCACCACCGCGTCGTCGTGCACGCCGACGTCGGGGACGCCGTGGCCTGCCCCGGCTGCCGGCTCGTGCTGCACGTCGCCGGGCACCACTCGCGCCGGCTCGCGGCGTTCCTCGGCGCGCCCACCCCGCAGCGGGCGCCGTGACCCGGCCCGCCGTGCACCTGCGGGTCGCCGCGGTCACCGACGCCGCGCCCGGCGTCCGTTCCCTGGAGCTCGCCGCCGCACCGGGGACCGGGCCGCTGCCCGCGGCCCCGCCCGGCGGCCACATCGGCGTCGAGTGGGCGCCCGGCCGCTGGAACTCCTACTCGCTGACCGCGCCGTCCCCCGCACCCGACCGCTGGCACGTCTCGGTCGCGCGACGCCCGGACTCGCGCGGCGGCTCGGTGTGGGCGCACGGTCTCGCCCCGGGCGACGCGGTCGAGGCGACGACGCCGCGCAGCTCGTTCCCGCCGGTCGACACCGCACGCCACCACCTGCTCGTCGCGGGCGGGATCGGGGTGACCGCGGTCCTGTCCCACGCCCGCTGGCACGCGTTCTGGGGGAACCCGTTCACGGTGCTCACCGTCCACCGCCCCGGCCCCGCGCCCCACCGCGACGAGCTGCGCGCGCTCTGCGGGGGCCGGCTGGTCGAGGCCACCGGCCGCGTCGAGGCCCACGTCGCGCTGGAGCGGCTGCTGACCACGGCACCGTTCGGCAGCCACGTCCACACCTGCGGCCCGCCCGGTCTCATCGCCGCGGCCGCGCGGACCGCACGCGCCGCGCACTGGGTCGACGCCCGCGTCCACTCCGAGGCGTTCGTCCCCGAACCCGGTCCCGGTACCCCGTTCCGTGCGGTGCTGCGCCGCAGCGGTCGCACGGTCGAGGTCGGTGCCCACGAGACCCTGCTCGACGCCGTGCACCGCGCCGGGGTCGCCGCGCCCGCGATGTGCCGGCGCGGTGTCTGCGGCGAGTGCGTGACACCCGTCGTCGACGGTCGGGTGGAGCACCGCGACACGGTCCTGACCGCCGACGAGCGCGCCGACCGGATGGCGCTCTGCGTGTCCCGCGCCGCCGGGACGGCACTGGAGCTGGACCTGTGACCGGCGTCGACGACTACCCGTTCCCGCTGCCGCACCCGACCTACCGGATCAGCGCGAACGTCGAACCGGCCGGGGTGGAGCGCCGTACCGAGGCCGGCTGCTGGGGCGCGCGGATCGTGCACGACGGCCCGGACCGTCCCGCCGTCGCCGCCGAGCGCGCGTCGATCCTGGACCGTGAGCCCGCCCGGTTCGTCGCCGCGCCGCACGCCCGCGCCTCCTGCTGGGACGCCTGCCTGTACCTGCTCGGGCGCCTCGCCGCCGAGCAGCCCGGCACCTGCTCCCTGACCCGCACCCCCGGCCGGACCGGCGGAACGGGCGGTTGGCGGTTCCGTGACGCGGCCACCGGTACCGACCAGGAGTTCGTGTTCGGCGACGACGCCACCCTGCCCGAGCACCCGTTGCGCTGGGTGTCCCGGCTCGTCGCGGAGGACGTGGTGGTGCTCGGCGCCCGCGACGACGCGCTGTGGCTCGACGCCGGTGCCGTCGCGTTCGCCTCGGTCTGGTCGCTCGGGTTCGACGCCGGTATGAGCTTCCGGGAGCTGCACGGCCCGGTCCCCGGCAACGGTCCCGGCGGGGTGTTCGAGCGCGCCGAGCGCTTCCTGCTGCGGCTGCACCCCGGCGAGGCCTACCGCCGTCTGAACTGGGGGCTGCAGCCCGACGACCGCCGCGACCTGTCCCTCGACGCCGCCCCGCTGTGGCAGCCCGCACGGACCCGGCTCGACCTCACCGACCCCGGCCGGCAGATCCACCTGCGCACCGAGGTGCAGCACCTGGTGCGGCTGCCGCTGACCGGCGCGGTGCTGTTCCTGATCGGTGTCCGCCTGCTGCCGCTCGACGAGATCGCGCGGGTACCGGCCTGGCGCGAGCGCCTCGCGTCGGTCCTGGAGACGCTGCCGCCGGAGGTCGCGGGGTACAAGGAGCTGGAGCCGCTGGCCTCGATCGCCGCGGGATGGTTGCGCGCCGGGTCCTGACCGGCGGTGGCGGCCCCACAGCCCCGTCCCCCTCGCGACTCGCCCCGAGCTGTCGGCCCCCTCGGCCACACCGACACGGGCACACGTTCGAGCAGGAGGCCGCGCCGCCCGACCACCCACCGCCCGAACGCGACCGACAGCCGCTAGCCTCGCGCGCCGTGACCGACGCGCCCCGAACCACCGTGCTCGACCTCGTCGCCGACCCCGGGCTGCCGACCGAGCTCGCCCACCGGCTCGTCCGCGACCTGCCCGCCGCGCTCGGGGAGCACGACGACGCCCGCTGGGAGGTCCGTCTCGCCGACGAGCCGATCGTCCTGGACGAGCGCGGCGCGCTGCCCGCTCTCGACATCGGCGACCGGGTGCGCGAGCAGGACGGCGCCGACGCCGTCGTGCTGCTCACCGACCTGCCGCGCCGCTCCGGGGCGGATCCGGTCGTCGCCGACGGCGGGACCGGGCACCGGGTGGGCCTGGTGTCGCTGCCCGCGCTGGGCGCGATCAACCAGTACCGGCGGTGCCGCGACACGGTGGTCCGTCTCGTGACCGGGCACCTGGTGCCCCCCGACCGCGCGGGCGCCGAGGAGGGCGGGGCGCCGGACGCCGGTCGTGCGGGACCGCTGACCCGGATCGACTCGGGGACCCGCGCCGGGACCGACGGCGACCACGGCGACCAGGACCGCGATCAGGAGCGCGACCGCGATCGGGACGACCGGGCGGACGGCGACGCCGCCCGGCGCGGGCCCGCGGACGACTCCGATGCCGGCAGCGGCGGGGTGGAGGACGACATCGACGTCCGCCTCGCGCTGACCGGGCTCCGCGGGCGGGTGCGGCTGCTGGCCGGGATGGTCCGCGCGAACCGTCCGTGGCGGCTGGTACCGAGCCTGTCCCCCGCCATCGCCGCGGCAGCGGCCGGGGCCGCGTTCGGGATCTTCTACTCCAACATCTGGCAGCTGGCGACCGCGCTCGGGACCGCCCGGCAGGTGACGGTCATGCTGATCGCCCTGGTCGGGATGACCGCGTGGCTGATCCTCGACAACCGGCTGTGGGAGTCGCGACGGCACCGCTCGCTGCGCGAGGAGATGCTGCTGTCGAACCTCTCGACGGTGATCACCGTGGCGTGCGGGGTGCTGACGATGTTCGCGCTGCTGTTCGTCCTGGCCCTGGTCGCGGCGGTCCTCGTCATCCCGCCGGACTACCTGTCCTCGACGCTGATGCGCGAGTCCGGGCCGGACGACTGGATCATGATCGCCTGGTTGTCGACGTCCATGGGGACGGTCGCCGGGGCACTGGGTTCCGGGTTCGCCGACGACGGCGCGGTCCGCCAGGCCGCGTACAGCCGCCGGGAGCAGGAGCGGCGGGCACGGCTGGACCGGGCCGACGACGGTGACCGCGGCAGGGACACCCCGGCCTGACCGACACCGGCTCCGCCCGGCGCCGGCAGCGGTCGTGACGGCCGGACCGGCGGCGCAGCGGGCCGCGGTGCGGTGCGGTGAGCCCGGAACCGGCGTGGATCCGGCGGGTCAGCCCTCGACGAGGGCGTTCCGCAGAACGCGCAGCGCCGCGGCGTCCCGCGCCTGCCCGTCCGCGGCGGCGTCGAGCCGGGCGACCAGGTCCGCAGGCAGGTCGAGCACGATCCGGACCGGCGCCACGTCCGACTCCGCGCTCGGGGTACCGGTGTCGTCGCCCCCGGTGCCGTCGGAGCCCGCCACCGCGGCAGTGGGTGCCGCCGCCGCCCCGTCGGCCCGCGCACCGGCCGACGCGGTGCCGGCGGTCGCGGCCCCCGTGGTCGTGTTCCCGGCGGATGCGGGCCCGGACGACACCGACCCGGTGGCGGCCCCGGTGGAGCCAAGCTGAGTCCCGGTGGCGGCGGGCCCGGTGGCGGCGGGCTCGGTGGGCGCGGGGTCGGTGGCGGCGGGGTCGTGCCCCCGGCCGCGCAGGACCAGGGCCAGTACCGGCAGGGCGATGGTGCCGAGCGCGTCGACGATCCCCGCGACGCCGAACCAGCGCCAGTACCACTCGCTGTCGCCGACCTCGCCGTCGGTGATCACCGGCAGCGCCAGCATCGTCGCGACGACGGCGATCGCGGCCAGGGTCAGCCCGAGTCCTGCGCGGATCACGGTGCGGCGCCGCTCGGCGAGGAGCAGCAGCAGGTTCGCGTGCGCCAGGCTGATCGCGACGATCGTCGCGACCAGCAGGGTCTTCAGCACCGACCCGTCGCCGTCGCCCTCGACGAGCTCGTCGCCGCCCCAGACCAGCCACAGCGCGGCCACCGCGGCGACGACGCTCGCCGCCAGACCGGCGAACCCGAGGGCCCGCACGGCGCGGGTGACGACGGCGAGATGGCAGAGCGCCGAGGTTCCGAACGCGGCGACGACCAGGGTGGTCGCGACGATCCGTGCCTGCAGGTCGCCGAAGCCGCCGCCGAGCAGGGCGACGATCCCGCAGAGCGAGGCGACGAGCAGCGAGGCGACCACCGCGACGATCATCGCGCGGCGGGCCCCGCGGACCGGGGAGGCAGCTGGTGCGGTCATGCCGGCGAGGCTAGGGCCATCCGGTGCGGTCGGGCCTCCGTAGGGCTACGGCATCCCGGCGAGCAGGGTCGCGACGCCCTCCCGGTGCTGGGCGACGGCGTCGTCGACCCGCCCGCGCCGGGCCCGGCCCGCCGCCCGGGTGGAGACGAGTACGGCCAAGGTCCGCCCGTCCGGACCCGCGATCTCGACGCGGCCGAGGTCGTGGCCGGTGAGCAGGTCCATGGCGCGGGCCAGCGCGTCGGGCGGGAGCGGCGCGTGGACGTGCAGCCGGGCCCGGGCGCGGCACAGCCGGTCGGGGCTCCACGGGCCCGTGTCGGCGACGCCACGGTAGAGCTCGTCGAGCCGCGGGTCGCCGCCCGGCAGCCGGACCCGGACGTCGCGATGGGTCTGGTTCAGCACCGCGTCGACGATCTCCACCAGCTCCCACCCGTGCGCGTCCGCGTCGACGGTGGCGAGCACGTCCGGAAGCGCGCCGGGCAGCGGTGCGCCGCGCACGCCGGGGTCGGGGACGAGCGCGGCGATCCGGATGCGTTCGCCGTCCTTGCCACCGCCGACGGCGTCGTGGTCCTCCGGGCGGCCACCCCAGTCGGGGCCGTCGTGCCAGGCCACCGCGGCCGGTTCGTGGACGAGCAGCGCACCGTTGTTCCAGGCCCGGTAGGCCAGGTCCCAGTCCTCGCCGCCGTAGCCGACGTAGCGCTCGTCGAAGCCGCCGAGGTCGTCGAACAGGCTGCGGTGCAGGGCGAGCACGGCGCTGATGACCAGCTGCCAGTCCGTGCCCGACGCGTCGAGCAGGTCGCGGGTGCGGCGGTAGCCGTCGGCGAGCCAGGCCGGGTCGGGCAGCTGCGGCGCGCCGGCCGGGTCGTCGCCCGGGGCGGTGCCGGACAGGTCCGCGTGCCGGCGACGCCCGACGGCGAGCACGTCCGGGCAGGCCGCGATCCGCGCGGTGAGCGCTGCGACGAAGCCGGGCCCGGGGACGGTGTCGGCGTCGAGGAACACCAGGACGTCACCCTCGACCTGCGCGGCGCCGCGGTTGCGCGCGGCGGCGGCGCGGAACCCGCGGTCGTCCTGGGTCACCACCCGCACCGGGACCGGCCCCGCGAGCGCGGCCGGGTCGGGCGGCTCCGGGGACCCGTCGTCGGCGACGACCACCGACACCGGCGGTCGGGTCTGCGTCTGCAGCGCGGCGACGGTGCGGGCCAGCTGCGCGGGCTGGCGGTAGTGGCACACCACCACCCCCACCGACGGCGGCGGCCCGGTGTGCGGCGCGAGCAGGTCCCAGCGGTTCCCCGGCACGCTCACCGGCCGACCATCCTCCGGTAGAGGGCGGCGTGCCCGGCTCCGGCGTCCGGCCAGTCCGGGACCGGGCCGCGGGTCGCGCCGGACCGGGTCAGGGCGTCGGCGACGAGGGCGTCCCGGCGGGCGTCGTCGTCGTAGAGCGCCACCGCGCCCGGAGCGGCGGCGTCGACCTCGTGGGCGTAGGCACCGGCCGCGGCCAGCGGGTAGCGGCCGTGGGCCAGCCACGCCAGCAGCGAACCGCTGGCACTGACGGTGCGGCTCGGCGCGACCGGGACGGTGACCGCCGCCGCCGCCGCGGCGAGCGCCGCCGGCTCCAGGTGTCCGGTGAGGATCCAGTCCACCCCACGCGACCGGGCGTACCCGGCGAGGGACCGGGCGAGCTCGTCGTGCCCGTCGGACACCGCCCCCGCGGCGACGACCGCGGGCCGGTCCGGGTGCGCCGCCGCCGCGTCGATCACGGCCTCGTGCCCCTTGCCGGGATAGACGAACCCGAGCACGCCGAGCGTGGGGCGCCCCGCCCAGCCCGGCGCCTGCTCGGCCGGCACGACGACCGGCAGCGGCAGCGGCAGGGTCACCGGGTCGGCCGCGCCGAGCGCGCGAGCCTTGTCGGCCTCGTGCCCCGCGGACACGACGACCGCGTCGGCGACGGCGACCACGCGCCGGTAGCCGGCGGACCGGCGGACGTCGCGGGCCGGGTCGGGGTCGGCGCCGGGCAGGTCGTGCAGGGTCACGACGAGCGGTCGTGGCAGGACCTCCGCCTGCTCGACGAAGGCGTCGGCGGCCGCGGCGACCCCGGCACCCCACAGTGCGTCGGTGAACTGGGCGTGGGTGAGGTCGGCCTGGCCGGAACCGACCGGGACCACGCCGTCGGCGACCACCGCGGCGGCGACGGCGGCGGCGTGCCGGACCACGCCGTGCCCGGACGCCCCGGGTGCGACGACCCGCACGGTGACGGTCACCGCGCCACCCCGGCCAGGACGCGGCGGTACTCGCGGGCGTGGGCGTCGGCGACCTCGGCGCGGCGCCGTTCCCGGTCGCCGGGGTCGGCCCGCCAGGTCGGACGGGTCCGGTGCGCCAGTGCGACGGCGGCGCCGAGCGAGGCGCGGTCGGGTCCGTCGTCGGTGAGGGTGTAGGTCAGGCAGGGCGCCTGCTCCCGGAAGTGTCCGACGTCGGGCACCAGCGCGGTCGTGCCGAGGTCGTGACAGGCCTCCAGCCAGCCGGAATGGGTCCCCCACCGGTACGGGAGCACCGACACGTCGAGCTCCTGGAGGTAGGTGTGGAGGGCGTCGTCGTCGAACGGGGGGTGCACCCGCAGCTCGAGGCGGGGCTCGTCGCGCAGGGCGTGCGCCACGGCGCGGCCACGCGCGTCGTCGTGCGCGTCGACCCGCAGCCGGACGTCGGGCGGGGCGGTCGCGGCGAGCGCACGGGCCACCCCGACCGGGTCGGCGTTGGTGCGGTGGCTCTTGGCGTGCAGGCCGACGACGAACCCGTCGGCGCGGCGGGGCCGGGGACGGCGCAGCCACTCCGGCCCGACGACGGCCGGGTGCCCCAGCACCAGCGCCTCGCGTCCCCAGCGTTCCCGGATCCGCGCGGCGGCCCCCGGGGTCAGCGTGACGAGCCCGGCGGCGGCCGGTACCAGCACGTCGAGGGCTGCGGCGTGCGGCGCGGGGTCGGCGTGGTGCGGGTTGCGCAGGTCGTGCACGGTCAGCACCAGCGGGACACCCGTCTCCCCCAGTGCCGCGACGAGTGCGCGCAGCTGGTCGGGGGTGCGGTCGTCGAAGCCGAAGTGGACGTGCAGCAGGTCGACGTCCGCGGCGTGCGCACGCAGGTGGTCGGCGTCGAGCCACGGCGAGGGCCACCACACCCCCGGACGCGCGCCCGGGACCGGCGGGTCCGGGAGCCGGGCCACCTCGGGGTGGCGCAGCGATGCCACGTAGGGATGGGCGGTGGGCACGGACGCCACGCGCACGCGACGGCTCCTCTCCTCGGGTCCCCCGGGATGCCCGTCCGGGCGCGGATCAACCGCACGGGCCACGATGACCGGGTGACCGATCCGCGCCGCCGCCACTACGGCGTCCTCTACGGCCTCGAGGCGCCGCCGCCGGGACCGCTCGCCCTGGTGTGGGGCAACTGCCAGGCCGAGTCGGTCCGGGTGCTGCTCGCCGGCGTCGACGGCCTGCCGGTCACCCCCGTGCGCATCCCGCCGGTGCACGAGCTCACCGCCGACGACCTGCCCCACCTGCGCCGGCTGCTGTCCCGGACCCGGCTGCTGGCGTCCCAGCCGGTCCGCGACGACTACCGCGACCTGCCCCTGGGCACCGCCCAGGTCGCCGCCGGGCTGGCGCCGGGGGCGGTCGTCGTCCGCTGGCCGGTGATCCGCCATCCCGCGCTGCACCCGTGGTCGGCGATCGTGCGCCACGCGTCCGACCCGGCCGCCGCCCCGCCGGGGGTGCCCTACCACGACCTGCGGGCCCTCGCGGCCGCCGCGGGACGCGAGCCGGGGCCGCCGCCGACGCCGGAGGCGCTGCGCGAGGTGGGCCGCCGCGGGATCGCCGAGCTCGCCCGGCGGGAGGCCCGCGACACCGACGCCGGGGTGTCCGACGCGATCGCCGGGTTCGGCGCGGCGGCCGCACACACCCTCAACCACCCCGGCAACGGGGTGCTGATGCTGCTCGCCGGGCGGATCCTCGACGCCGCCGGGATGCCGGGCGTCGTGTGTGACCCCGGACGCACCCTGCTCGGCGGGATCCGGTCCCCGTTGCGCGCCGACGTCGTCGACGCCCTCGGGCTGGACACGCCGCCGCGCCCGCACTGGTGCGTCTCCGACCGGGCGATCGGCGAGGACGAGGTCGCCGCCGCGCAACGGGACTGGTACGCCACGCACCCCGGATGGGTGGACGCCGGGCTGGCCCGGCACGCCGACACGCTGGAGCTGCTGGGGCTGTAGCCGGGCCGGGGGCCCAAGGTCGAGTTGTGGGGGGGGCCGGTGCACCGCATGATCGGTGGAACGTCCGGGTTCAGCCGCCAGCTCGCACGGTTCCGCCCCACGAGCCTCGGAGCGTGTCGACCCATGACCCCGCCCGCCTTCCACCGGTGACCGCCCGGATCGCGCTCATCGCCTCCGCCCGCTACCCGATCCGTGAACCGTTCCCGGGAGGGCTCGAGGCGCACACCGCCGGGCTCGCGTCCCGGCTGCGACGCCGCGGTCACGACGTGACCGTCTTCGGCGCGCCCGGTTCCGACCCCGGACTGCGGGTGCGGGAGATGGCGGTGCTGCCTCCCATCTCGCGTGCCGCCCGCAGCGACGTCGGCATGCCGCCGGAGTGGTTCCTCGCCGAGCACCACTCCTACCTGGAGCTGCTGCTGGCGCTCTCGCGCGAACGCGGCCGCTACGACGTGGTGCACAACAACTCCCTGCACTACCTGCCGCTGGCGCTGGCCGACACGCTCGACGCCCCCGTCCTGACCACGCTGCACACGCCGCCGACGCCGTGGATGGAGTCCGCGGTGCGGCTCGGCGACCCGCAGCGGCTGCGGTTCGCCGCGGTCAGCGCGCACACCGCCCGCGCCTGGGCGCCGACCGGTGCCCGAGCGACGGTGGTCCGCAACGGGGTCGACACCGCGGCCTGGGAGTACGGGCCGGGCGGTGGGGTCCCGGTGTGGTCGGGCCGCGTCGTCCCGGAGAAGGGCCCGGTGGAGGCGATCCGGGCGGCGCGGCTGGCCGGGACCGGGCTGCGCCTGGCCGGGCCGTGCCCGGACCGGGCGTTCTTCGACTCCTGCGTCGCCCCGCTGCTCGGTGACGGCGTCGACTACCTCGGCCACCTCGACCACCGGGCGCTGGCCCGCCTGGTCGGGGACGCGACCGTCGCCGTCGTGTCGCCGTGCTGGGACGAGCCCTACGGCCTGGTCGTCGCCGAGGCGCTGGCGTGCGGCACCCCGATCGCCGGGTTCGCCCGGGGTGCGCTGCCGGAGATCGTCGATCCGCTCAGCGGGGTGCTGGCCGAGCCCGGCGACGTCGAGGCGCTGGCCGAGGCGATCCGCGCGGCATCGCTGCTCTCGCGCACCGACGCCCGCAGGCACGCCGAGGCGACCTGCTCGGCCGAGGTGATGATCGACGGTTACGAGCGGCTCTACCGGGCCCTGGCCGCGGTATGACCGGCGGCACCGGCCCGGGCGCCACGTCCGGCACGATCGTCTACTACGTGCACCACCACGGCAGCGGGCACGCCCACCGCGCCGCCGCGATCGCCGCGCACTGCCGCACCCCGGTCGTCGGGGTCGGGTCCCGGCCCGCCCCGCGCGGCTGGCCCGGCGCCTGGCACGAGCTGCCCCTGGACACCGGCGGCGGCGACACCGCCGGTGGTGACACGGCCGACACCGCCGACGTGACCGCGGGCGGGACGCTGCACTGGGTGCCCCGCCACCACGACGGTCTGCGCGCCCGGACCGCCGCGGTCTCGGCGCTGCTCGCCGCGGGCCCGGCCCGGCTGCTCGTCGCCGACGTGTCGGTGGAGATCGCGCTGCTGGCCCGGCTGCACGGAGTGCCGGTCGCCGTCGTCGCGCAGCCCGGGGAACGGCTGGACCGGGCGCACCGCACCGTCTACGACCTGGCGGAGGTCCTGCTCGCGCCGTGGCCCGCCGATCCGCCGCGGCCGTGGCGCCCGGAGCTGACCGGCCGGACGGTGCACCTGGGCGGCCTGTCCCGCTACGACGACCGCACCGCCCGCCCGGGTCCGGGCCGTCGCCGGGTACTGGTCCTGACCGGCAGCGGCGACGGGGGCGCCGACCCGGCCGCGCTCGCCGCCGCGGCGTCCGCCACCCCGGACTGGACCTGGCGGGTCGCCGGCGGCCTGACCGGCGCGCTGCGCGACGCCCCGCCGAACCTCGCCTGCGCCGGGTGGACGGGTGAGGTGTGGGCCGAACTGCAGGACGCCGACGTCGTCGTCGGGCACGCCGGGCAGAACGTCGTCGCCGAGATCGCCGCCGCCCGCCGCGCCGCCGTCATCGTCCCGGCCGAGCGTCCCTACGGCGAGCAGGTCGCCACCGGCGCGGTGTTGCGGGCAGCCGGTCTCGCGACGGTCCGCGACCGCTGGCCCGCTCCGGCCGACTGGCCCGGGGTGCTCGACGAGGCGGTGTCCCGCGGCGGGGCGGGCTGGTCGCGCTGGTCCGACGGGCGGGCCGCGGAACGCGCGGCCGCGGTGCTCGACGGGATCGCCGCGTGAGCGCGCCCGGAGCGCGGGTCGCCGTGGTCACCGTGGTCCGCGGCCGCGCCGGCCACCTCGCCCGCCAGCGCCGGGTGCTCGCCGCGGGACCGGCGGTGACCCACGTCGTCGTCGGAATGGGGGCGGAGCCCGCCACCGCCGGTGCGGGCCCGCCGACCCGGGTGCTCACCGTGCCCGCGCCGGGGCCGTTGCCGCTGGCGGCGGCGCGCAACGCCGGGGCGGGCGCCGCGCTCGCCGGCGGGGCGACGCTGCTGGTGTTCCTCGACGTCGACTGCCTGCCCGGGGACGGCCTGGTCGACGGCTACCTCCGCGCCGCGGCACGACGCCCGGACGCACTGCTGTGCGGGCCGGTCACCTACCTGCCGGCGGGGGTGCTGCCGGAACGGGACCTGTACCGTCACACCGACCCGCACCCGGCGCGCCCGGCGCCGGCCGACGGGGCGCTGGTCGCCGAGCCGCGCCGGGAGCTGTTCTGGTCGCTGTCGTTCGCCGTCACCGCCGACGCGTGGCGGGCCGGCGGCGGGTTCTGCGAGGACTACGCCGGCTACGGCGGCGAGGACACCGACTTCGCGCTCTCCTGCGGGCTGGACCTGGTGTGGGTGGGCGGGGCGCACGCGTACCACCAGCACCATCCGCCGGCCCGGACCGACCCGGCCCGGATCGCCGAGATCGTCGGCAACGCCCGACTGTTCCACGACCGCTGGGGGTGGTGGCCCATGGCGGGCTGGCTGCGCGAGCTGCACGCGACGGGCGCAGTGGAGTTCGACCCGGTGTGTGACGTGTTGCGGGTCGGGTGAGACCGGCCGGAGCGACGTCCGGGCGAGCGGCAGCGGCCGACCGTCTCAGCGCGGGGTCACTCCGGGCCCTGGGAGCGCAGCTCCTCCACCCGCCCCATCGCCTCGCGCAGCTCGGTCAGCCACTCGTCGGCGTGCCGTCCGACCAGCCGCACCGACCAGGCCAGCGCGTCCGACCGGGACCGGGCCACACCGGCGTCGACGAGGGTGTCGAGCACCGCCCGCTCGGGCTGGCGCAGCCGGGTCATCACCGGCACCGAGATCGTCGTGAACAGCTCGCGCGTCCCGCCGATCCGTGCGCCCCAGGCGACCTTGCGCCGGTAGCGGCTCTCGGCCTCGCGGGCGATCTCGATCCGCCGGTCCCGGGTCTCCTCGCGGAACCGCGAGATCCGCCCGGTCTCGGCGGCCGCGGCGTCGGCCCGTCCCGCATCGGTGTCGGGGTGGTCGCCGCCCGGCGGGGGCAGCTCCCCCACCACGACGATCTCGTCCCGGTCGACCGTCACCTCCGGCGCGCCGGTGAACCACCCGTCGGGCAGCCGTCCGGTGAACCACGCCGCGGCGTCGTCGGCCGGGGGGAGGTCGGCCTGCTGCCAGCCGCCCCGTCCGCGTCCTCGTCCTGTCATCGCGCACCTCCCGCATCGATGATTACAGGATTACACCGTAATGAGTTGGGACGCCAGCAGGACGGCGCCGAGGGTCACTATCGCGGCGCCCGCGACCCGGGACACGACGCGCGCCGCGGCGGGCCGCGCGGCCAGGACCGTGCGGGCGCCGACGCCCACGCCGGTGTAGACGAGGGCACAACCCAGCACGTGCACCAGGCCGAGCAGGAGGATCTGCCCGCCGACGGGGACCGCGGCGGCCGGGTCGGTGAACTGCGGCAGCAGCGCCAGGAACAGCAGCAGCGCCTTCGGGTTGAGCCCGCTGACCCCGGCGCCGCGGACCAGGTCGCCCAGCCCGGACCCGCCGCCGTCCACGGCCGCGGCGGCGGGGCCGGCCGGGCGGAGCAGCGTCGTCGCGCCGAGCACCAGCAGGTAGGCGGCACCGACGGCGGTCAGCACGGTGAGGACCTCCGGCCGGCGCGCGACGACCGCCGCGATCCCGGCCGCGACGAGCGCGGCGAGCGCCAGGTGCCCGCTGAGCAGACCCGCCAGCGACGGCAGCACCGTCCGCCCGCGCAGCCCCGCGCGGATCATGTACGCCCAGTCCGCACCGGGTGTCAGGACCAGCAGCAACGACAGGCCGGAGAACCCCAGCACGCTTCCGATCGGCATGCCCCGACGCTAGGCGGGATGCGCCGACACGTGTTTCCGATGTTCCCACCACACGCCCCAGCGGGTGCAAGAATCTTCACCGTGGACGCGATCGACCGGAAGATTCTTGCCGAGCTGCAGGCCGACGGCCGTCTGACCGTCACCGAGCTGGCCGAACGGGTGCGGCTGTCGGTGTCGCCGTGCCACCGCAGGCTGCGCGCCCTGGAGTCCTCCGGGGCGATCGCGGGCTACCGCGCCCACCTCGACGCGCACCGGCTCGGCCTGGGCTTCGACGCGCTGGTGTTCGTGACCATGCACGAGGCCGTGCAGGACACGGTGCAGGCGTTCGAGTCGGCCGTCGAGGACATCGAGCAGGTCGTCGCCGCCCAGCGGCTCTTCGGCGACCCGGACTACCTGCTGCGGATCATCACCCGGGACCTGCCCGCGTTCCAGCGGCTCTACGACGAGCGCCTCACCACCCTGCCCGGCGTGCAGCGGCTGTCCTCGACGCTGGTCATGAAGGACGTCGTCGCCGACCGGGGGCTGCCGCTGGAGCACGGGCTCGCCCCCGGCCGGGCCGGGTGAGACGCTGGCGCCCGACCAGCTGAGAAGGGCCGATCATGACGAGCACGATGCAGAAGACGCTCCACCACTGGGTCGCGGGAGCGCGGGTCGAGGGCACCTCCGGGCGGACGTCCGAGGTCACCGACCCGGCCACCGGCGAGGTCACCGCGCACCTGCCCCTCGCGAGCGCCGACGAGGCCGCCGCGGTGATCGCCGCCGCGAAGGCCGCGTTCCCGGCCTGGCGCGACACCTCGCTCACCACGCGCACCCGGATCCTGTTCCGCTTCCGCGAGCTGCTCGACGCCCGCGCCCCGGAGCTGGCCGCGCTGATCACCGCCGAGCACGGCAAGGTGCTCTCCGACGCCGCGGGCGAGGTCGCGCGCGGCCAGGAGGTCGTCGAGTTCGCCTGCGGGATACCGCACCTGCTCAAGGGCTCGGCGACCGAGAACGCCTCCACCGGCGTCGACGTGCACTCGGTCCGCCAGCCGCTGGGCGTCGTCGGGATCATCAGCCCGTTCAACTTCCCGGCGATGGTCCCGATGTGGTTCTTCCCGGTCGCGATCGCCACCGGCAACACCGTGGTGCTCAAGCCCTCGGAGAAGGTGCCCTCCGCCGCGCTCTGGATCGCCGAGCTGTGGTCCGAGGCCGGCCTGCCCGACGGCGTGTTCAACGTCCTCAACGGGGACAGGACCGCCGTCGACGCGCTCCTGACCAGCCCGGACGTCAAGTCCATCAGCTTCGTCGGCTCCACCCCGATCGCCCGCTACGTCTACGAGACCGGCACCGCGCACGGCAAGCGCGTCCAGGCGCTCGGCGGGGCGAAGAACCACATGGTCGTGCTGCCCGACGCCGACCTCGACCTCGCCGCCGACCAGGCGGTCAACGCCGGGTTCGGCTCGGCGGGCGAGCGCTGCATGGCCGTCTCCGCGCTCGTGGCCGTCGGCGACATCGCCGACACCCTGGTCTCGAAGATCGCCGACCGGGCCCGCGCCCTGCGCACCGGCGACGGCCGCCGCTCCTGCGACATGGGCCCGCTGGTCACGCGGGCCGCCCAGGAGCGGGTGTCGGGCTACATCGACGCCGGCGAGTCCGAGGGCGCCACCGTCGTCGTCGACGGCAGGCAGGGCGAGTTCGACGCCGACGGGCCCGGCTTCTTCGTCGGCCCCACCCTGCTCGACCACGTCGGCACCGACATGACCGTCTACACCGACGAGATCTTCGGCCCGGTGCTGTCGGTGGTGCGCGTCGAGACCTACGCGCGCGCCGTGGAGCTGATCAACGCCAACCCCTACGGCAACGGCACCGCGATCTTCACCAACGACGGCGGCGCCGCCCGCCGCTTCCAGAACGAGGTCGAGGTCGGCATGATCGGCATCAACGTGCCGGTGCCCGTGCCGATGGCCTACTACAGCTTCGGCGGCTGGAAGAACTCGCTGTTCGGCGACACCCACGCGCACGGCACCGAGGGCGTGCACTTCTTCACCCGGGGCAAGGTCGTCACCACCCGCTGGCTCGACCCGAGCCACGCCGGGCTGAACCTCGGCTTCCCGACCAACACCTGAGGTCACCCGGCGCCGGTGCACCCGGACACCGTCCGCGGCCGTCCGTCCGGCACACCGACGCACAGCACGATCGCGGGCAGCCGCGGGCGTTCGCCGGAGCAGCTCGGGGCAGGGTTCCGCGGCCGACCCGCCCCGTCCGCGGCGCCCGACCACGCGGTCCGGGGCCGCACGTGTGAGCGCGGCCGCCGGAGGTACCCCTTCCGCATGACCTCCTTCCTGGGACGACTGGTGGACCGGCTGCGCGGACGCGGCCCGGCCGAGGACGTCGAGCCCGACCCGAACCTGGCCAACTCCCGCGAGACCGGCGGCCTGCCCCGGGAGGACGGCGACTCGGCGTCCACCACCGGCACCGGCGCGTCGGGCGAGTTCGTGGGCCGCGTCGCCGGGCGCGACGAGGGCTACGCGGGCCGGACCGGAGCCGAGGCCCGCGCGGAGGCGCTCGCCGAGGAACACCGCGAGGACGAGGCCCGCTGACCGGTCGCCCGGCCCCGGGACCGGACCCGGGACCGGACCCGGGGGCGGTGCCGGGCTCAGGGGGTGAAGAGCACCTTCACCGCACCGTCGGTCTTGTCCTGGAACATCGAGTAGGCCTGGGCGGCCTCCTCCAGCGGCACCCGGTGGGTGGCGAAGTGGTCGACGCCGAGCGGGTCGTCGTCACCGAGCAGCGGCAGCAGGTCCGGGACCCAGCGCCACACGTTGGCCTGGCCCATCCGCATCTGCACCTGCTTGTCGAACAGCGTGAGCATCGGCAGCGGGGTGGCACTGCCGCCGTAGACCCCCGACAGGGAGATCGTGCCGCCCCGGCGCACCGCGCCGATCGCCAGCTCCAGCGCCGCGGTGCGGTCGCTGCCCACCGTCTCCATGACCGTGCGGCCCAGCCCGGAGGGCATCGCGGCCACCACCTTCTGGGCGGCGGCCGCGACCGGGGACCCGTGGGCCTCCATGCCGACCGCGTCGATGACGGCGTCGGCGCCACGGCCCCTGGTCATCGACCGGATCGCGCCGAGCACCTCGTCGTCGCCGTGGCTCAGGTCCAGCGCCGGGATCCCACGCGCCTCGACCCGGGCCAGGCGCTCGGGCACGACGTCGACACCGACCACCTGCCGCACGCCCAGGTGGGCGGCGATCCGGGTGCACATGTCCCCGATCGGTCCGAGCCCCAGCACCACCAGCGTCCCGTCGGCGGGGGTCGCGGCGTACTGCACGGCCTGGTACGCCGTCGGCAGCACGTCGGACAGGAACAGGAACCGGTCGTCCGGCGGCCCCTGGGGCACCCGGATCGGCAGCGAGTTGCCGAACGGCACCCGCAGGTACTCGGCCTGGCCGCCGGGCACCTGACCGTAGAGCGCGGTGTAGCCGAACAGGGACGCGCCGGTCCCCTGCTCGCGGTTCTGCGTGGTCTCGCACTGGGACTGCAGGCCGCGCTCGCACATCCAGCAGTGCCCGCAGCTGACGTTGAACGGGATCACGACGCGGTCGCCGACCGACAGCTCGGTGACGGCGGGCCCCACCTCGGCCACCACGCCCATCGGCTCGTGGCCGAGGACGTCGCCGGGCGACAGGAACGGGGTGAGGACCTCGTAGAGGTGCAGGTCGGAGCCGCACAGGCCGGAGCTGGTGATCTGCACGACCACGTCGTCAGGCCGCTCGACGACCGGGTCGGGGACGGTGTCCACCCGGACGTCGCGGCGGCCGTGCCAGGTCAGGGCACGCATGGGGTCCTCCTCGGTGTCGCCGGTGGTGCGGGCGCCCGGCTACCCGGGCGCCTCCCGGTGAAACCGGCATGCGCGTCCGGCCGGCGGGTAGGCGTCGGCCGGACGCACCCCACCACCGGAGGACCGCCATGGAGCCCCAGCCCGTCACCGAGGACCCGGCCGGTCCGGCCGACGGCGTCACGAACCGCCTCGAGCCGTACGTCGCCTGGCTCGCGACACAGGTCGGCGACGAGGAGACGCGGCGCCGCTACCGCGAGGTCGCCGAGGCGTTCCTGCGATTCTCCGCCGCGGACCGGGGTGCGCCGGGGACCCGTGGCCGGCGGTTCGTCGTCGCCCACCGCGACCGGGCCGCCCCGGAGACCACGCGGGCCGCGATGGACCGCCTGGTCGAGTACGACGCCGTCGTGCGGTGCACGCTCCCCTTCGACGCCTGAGGCCGCGGCAGCGCGCGCCCGCCCCGCCCGCCTCACCGCGGCCCGCGGGCGGCGCCGCGCCCGCCGGACCGGTCGCCGTCACCGGCCGGCTCGTCGGTCCACGCCGCGGGGTCCCCGTCCTCGGTTCCCACGTCGTCGGTGCCCGCGTGCACGCTGCGGTCGCGCAGCCCCGTCACCCGGCGGCCCGCGGCCTCCACCCCGCGCTGGAGACCCGCGTACGGGGCGTCGCTGAACGCGCGTCCGAACACGGCGACCGCGCCCAGCACCAGCAGCAGGACCCCCACCAGCACCGAACCGGCGTTGGTGGCGAACGGCCCGGCCGGGACCAGCCGGAACACGCCGGTCAGGAGTCCGAGCAGGACCTCGGCGGCGCCCAGGAGCATGAGCACCACCCCGAAGCCCCGCGCCCAGGGCAGCCGCGTGGCGCACGGCAGTCCCGCCACGCCGAGGACGAGGTGCACCAGGTCGCGCAGCGGGTCCACCCCGATGCCCAGCAGCTCCCCGCTCGCCGCGGGCAGCCCGGGAAGGCCGCTGTAGCGCAACCCGAGGAGCCCGTAGAGCAGGAGCAGGAACGCCGCGACGACCACCAGCAGCTGCGGCCAGGGGAACACCGCGTGGCCGTGGGAGTGGTGCTGGGACTGGGTGGGCATACTCGTCCTCCGGGTCGTGCGGCACCGGTCGGCCCGGCATGACGGCGCGGCTACCCGCCCATCGGCAGCGGATGCCGATCGTGACGGGCATGACCTCCGCGGGCCCGGATGGCACGGTGCACGGCGCCCCGCGCGGGCCGCCGGCACGGGAGGGGGAACCGGATGACCGAACGGGTCGACGCCGTCGTGGTCGGGGCCGGGCACAACGGCCTCGTCGCGGCGAACCTGCTCGCCGACGCCGGCTGGGACGTCCTGGTCTGCGAGGCCGCCGAGGCGCCGGGCGGCGCCGTGCGCTCGGCGGAGATCACCGCGCCCGGCTTCGTCAGCGACCTGGCCAGCGCGTTCCACCCGCTCGGCGCCGCCTCACCGGTGCTGCGCGAGCTCGACCTCGGCGCGCACGGGCTGCAGTGGCGCCACGCCCCCGCCGTCCTCGCCCACCCGACCACCGACGGCCGGTGCGCGGTGCTGCACCGCAGCCTCGACGACACCGCCACCGCGCTCGACGACGACCACCCCGGCGACGGCGACGCCTGGCGCTCGCTGGTCGCGCAGTGGGACCGGATCGGCGACGACGTCGTCGCCGCCGCACTGCGCCCGTTCCCCCCGGTCCGGCCGGCATCGCGGCTCCTGCGCACGCTCGGCACCGGCGACGCCCTGCGGCTGGCCCGGATGCTGGTGCAACCGGTGGCGCGGATGGCCCAGGAGCACTTCGGGGGCCGGGCCGCCCCGCTGCTGCTGGCGGGCAACGCCCTGCACACCGACCTCGGGCCGGATTCCGCGGCGGGCGCCGCCTACGGCTGGCTGCTGGCGATGCTCGGTCAGCGTGTCGGCTTCCCGGTCCCGGCGGGCGGGGCCGGGGCCCTGACCGGTGCGCTCGTCGCCCGGCTGACGGCCCGCGGCGGGCGGATCGACTGCGGACGGCCGATCCGGACCGTCCTGGTCGGACCGTCCGGCCGGGCCTGCGGCGTCGTGGACGCGGCCGGCCGGCGGGTCCTCGCCCGCCGGGCGGTGCTCGCCGACGTCGACGCGCCCCGCCTCTACCGCGACCTCGTCGGGGAGGAGCACCTGCCGGCCCGCTTCGTCGCCGACCTCGCCCGGTTCGACTGGGACTTCTCCACCGTCAAGCTGGACTGGGCGCTCGACGGACCGGTGCCGTGGACGGCGCCGGGTGCCCGGTCGGCGGGCACCGTGCACCTCGGCGCCGACGTCGACGGCCTGCGCCGCTACGCCGCCGACCTGACCGCCGGCCGGCTGCCCGGCGACCCGTTCCTGCTGTTCGGGCAGATGACCACGGCCGACCCGACCCGCTCCCCGCCCGGCACCGAGTCCGCCTGGGCCTACACCCACGTGCCGCGCGGCCTGGGCTGGGGCCGCGACGACGTGCTGCGCTGGGCCGACCGGATGCAGCAGGTCGTCGAGGACCACGCGCCCGGGTTCGGGTCGCGGGTGCGGGCCCGCGCCGTCGCCGGGCCCGCGGACCTGCAGGGCCGCGACGGCAACCTCGTCGACGGGGCGATCACCGCGGGCACCTCCGCGGTGCACCAGCAGCTGGTGTTCCGCCCGGTGCCGGGCCTGGGGCGCGCCGACACCCCGGTGCCGGGGCTGTTCCTGGCCGGGGCGTCGGCGCATCCGGGCGGCGCGGTGCACGGCGGGCCCGGCGCCAACGCGGCGCGGGCCGCGCTGGCCGCGTCCGGGGCGACCGGGGTGCTCTACCGCGGCGCGGTGCGGTTCGCCCACCGGCGGCTGTACGGCTGAGCCCCACCCGGCGGTCGGGTTTGGACCCGCCGGGACCGGACATACGGCAGTCCGTGAGCCTCGACCACCGACCCGACGTCCCCGGCGCCGACCACCGGGGTGGCCGATCCGGGCCCGCCACCGGCGTCCTGGACCCGGTGCCCGCACCCGCAGGCCCCGCCGAGCCGTTCCCGGGCGGGGCCGGGGCCACGCTCGCCGCCGCCGTCGCCGCCGGTGAGCTCGACCTCCCGCTGCCCGGTTCCGGGGCGACCGCGACCCGGTGGGCGCGGCTGGCCCGGATCGCACGACGCGACCTGCCGGTCGCGCGGTTGGCCGAGGGGCACGCCGACGCCGTCGCGATCCTCGCCGACCACCACCGCTCCCCCGTCCCGGGCGCCGGCTACGGGGTGTGGGCGTCGCGGTCCGGCGGCGGGGCCCGGCTCGACGGCGGCCACGACCGGCTGCGCCTGTCGGGCACCGTGCGGTTCTGCTCGGGCACCCACCTGCTCGACCGGGCACTCGTCGTCGCCGGGGCCGGGGACGGCACCCGGCTCGTGGACCTGGACCTGCGCGCCCCGCAGGTGGAACGGGTGACGGCCTGGCGGGCCGCCGGGATGGCAGCCAGCGACACCCACGACGTCGTCCTGCACGAGGTGCCCGTGCCGGCCGAGGCCGTGGTCGGCGGACCGGACGCCTACACCGACCGCCCCGGGTTCGCCCACGGCGGCGCCGGGGTCGCCGCGGTGTGGCTGGGCGCGGCCGCCGCGATCGTCGACCACGTCGCGGCGCCGCTGCGCACCGCCGACCCGGACCCGCACCGGCTGGCCGCGCTCGGGGCGGTGCACGCCGCCGTCGCCGCCGCGGACGCCCTGCTCGCCGTCACCGCCGCCCGGATCGACGCCGACCCCGCCACCGCCCACCACGACGCGGTGGCCACCGTGCGGGCCACGGTCGAGCGGGCGTGCCGGACCGTGCTCGACGCCGCCCCGGAGATCGCCGGGGTCGCCGTGCTGGCCGGGTCGCCGCTGCTCACCGCACGCCTCGCGGACCTGCAGATCTACCTGCGCCAGCACCACGGCGGACGCGACCTCGCCGCCCTCGGGCGCGCCCTGGTCACCCCGGCGACCTGATGGAGCCCGTGCAGTCCCCGGACGTCTGGGAGGACGCGGCCGTGACCCTCGCCCGGCGCGGGCTCGACCCGTCGTCGTTCGGCCGCCTGGTCGTGGTGTGCGCCCACCCCGACGACGAGACCCTCGGCGCGGCCGGGCTCATGCGCGGGGTCGTCGCCGCAGGCGGCACCGTCGAGGTCGTCCTGGCCAGCGACGGGGAGGCCGCCCTGCCCGAGGTCGGGTCGATCGACCGGGCCGGGCTGGCCCGCACCCGCCGCGCCGAACTCGACGCGGCGCTGGCCGAGCTGGGCGTGCCCGCGACGGTGCACCGGCTCGGGCTGCCCGACTCGGCGCTGCGCGAGGACCAGCTCGTCGGCCCCCTGACCGGGCTGCTCGCCGATGCCGACGCGTGGGCGAGCCCGTGGCGCGGCGACCCGCACCCCGACCACGCCGCGGTCGGCCGGGCCTGCCCGGCGGCGGCCCCGGTGACCGCGCACGGTTTCGGGTTCCCGATCTGGGCCCGCACCCGGATCGCGCCGACCGATCCCGGCGTGCCGTGGGACCACGCCCACCGGCTGACGCTGTCCGCCGACGACCGGGACGCCAAGCGCCGCGCGATCGCCGCACACGCGTCGCAGTCCGCGGTGCCGCGCGGCGGGACCCGCGCGGTGCTGTCCCCGGCGACGCTCGCCCACTTCCACGGCGGTCACGAGGTCTACTTCCGGGAGCCGCCGCCCTCGGGGGCGCCGCCGGAGCTGTTCGCCGGGCTCTACCGCGACAACGCCGACCCCTGGGCCGTGCGCACGTCGTTCTACGAGCGGCGCAAGCGCGACGTGCTGCTGGCCTGCCTGCCGCGGGAGCGCTACGCGCTGGCCGCCGAGCCGGCCTGCGGGCTCGGCGAGCTGACCCGTGACCTGGCGGCGCGCTGCGACCGGGTGGTGGCCTCCGACGTGGTCGACGAGGCCGTCGCCGCCACCACCGACGCCCTCGGCGGGACCCCGGGCGTCGAGGTCGTGGCGGCCGACGTCGACGACGACCGGGCGGTCCCCGGCGGCGTCGACCTCGTCGTCCTCGCCGAGTTCCTCTACTACCTGCCCGCCGCGCGGGTGGGCGCCGTGCTCGACCGCATCGCGGGCGCGCTGGTGCCGGGCGGCGACCTGGTGCTGGTGCACTGGCGGCAGTGGCCCGCCGAGGCGCCCGCCGACGCCGCCACCGTGCACGCGCGGGTGGTGGCCGACGACCGCTTCGACACCCTCGTCGAGCACACCGACGAGCAGTTCCTCCTGCACGTGGTCCGGCGCCGGTGAGCCGGACCATGCGGCCGGGTGCCGCACCGTCCGCCGCGGGCGTGCTCGTCCCCGCCCACGACGAGGAGGGCACCATCACCGCCTGCGTCCGGTCCGTGCTGACCGCCCTCGACCACGCGCCCGGGCTCACCGCGCGGGCGCTGTGCGTGGTCGCCGACCGCTGCTCCGACGCCACCGCCGCGCTCGCCCGGGCCGCCGCCGCGACGCACCCGGCCGCGGACCGGGTGCGGGTGACGGTGCTCGAGCCCACCGCCGGGGTGGCCCCGCTGCCCGGCTGCCGGTCCGCGCCGCGGCCGCACGAGGTCGCCGGGCCGGTCACGATCGGCGCGGTCCGCGAACTCGCCGCCGTCACCCTGGCCGCGCTGCTCGCCGCCGACGGCGCCGCCCCGGCGACGACCTGGCTTCTCGGCACCGACGCCGACGGCACCGTGGCCCCCGGCTGGGTCGCCGCACACCTGGCGCTGGCCGCGGCCGGCGCCGACGCCGTCGCCGGTGGGGTGGTGCTCGACGTGCCCGGGCTGCCGCGCCCGCCCGGGGAGCCCGCGCCGCCCGAGCACCCGGTGTACGGCGCGAACCTGGGTGTGCGCGCCGATGCGTGGGCCGCGGTGGGCGGGTTCCCGCCGCTGGCCTGCGGCGAGGACCACGGGCTCGTCGCCCGGCTGCGGGCCGGCGGCTACCGGGTCGTCGCGGGTGCGCCCGCGACGGTGCGGACCAGCGCCCGCACCCGCGGCCGGGCCCGTGGCGGGCTCGCCGACCTGCTGCGCGACGCCGGTGCGGCGGCCCTCCCGCAGGCCGGACCGGGTCAGGCCGGGCCGGGTGCCGGCGCGGGTGGGGCGGGGAGGCCGGTCGCCTGAGCGTGGCCGCCGGGGTCAGCGCGGCGGCTCGTCGAAGTCGTCGGGCGTGGCGGTGTCGAGGAACCGGCGGAACGCCTCCAGCTCGCCGGAGCCGGTGCCCAGCCCCTCCACCACGACCGTCGACGGATCGACCCCGGCCAGGGTCAGCACCGCGTCGGCGACCACGATGTCGGCGCCGAGCAGCAGCGCCAGGACCACCGCGTCGCTGGTGCGTGAGTCGATGCGGGTGCCGTCGTCGAGGTCGAGCTCGGCGTGGAACACCGCGTCGCGCAGGGCGTGCACGCGGACCCGGACCAGGCGGCGGCCCGCGGCGCGCAGCACGGCGCCGATCAGGCGGTGGGTACCGGGGCGGGCGCTCTGCACCCCCTCCAGCGCGGCCGCCGCGGCCAGCGCCTCGGCCTCACCCACCGCGACGACGACGATCCGCCCCGCCCCCGACGTCTCCTCCAGCAGGACGACCCGGTCGGTCGTGGCCGCGTCGGTGCCGACGGCCTTCACCCGTACCTGCGGCATCTGCGCACATCCCGTCCTCGGCGTCGCACGGGGTACCCGCCGGGCGCCGGTCCACACCCGCGCGGCGCGCGGGCCGGAACTCACCGGCCGGTACCGCGTGGACGCCGGGCGCGTGGGTACCCCACGCGGATGACGACCCCCGAGACCGCGGTGATCGACGTCGACGGCACGCTCGTCGACACGAACTACCACCACGCCATCGCCTGGTCCCGCGCCCTGCGCCGGTTCGACGTCACGGTGCCGCTGTGGCGGCTGCACCGTGCGGTCGGGATGGGCGGGGACCAGCTGGTCCCCGCCGTCGCCGGGCAGGGGTTCGAGGACACCCACGGCGACGACGCCCGCGCCGCGTGGAAGGAGGAGTTCGACCCGCTGCTCGGCGAGGTCGTCGCCCTGCCCGAGGCGGCGGAGCTGCTCGTCGACCTGCGCGACGGGTTCGGGATGAAGGTGGTGCTGGCCAGCTCGGGCGATCCCGAGCACGTCGAGGCCTACCTGGACCTGTTCGGCGGCCGCGACCTGGCCGACGCCTGCCTGACCCGGGAGGACGTCCGTCGCACCAAGCCCGACCCGGACCTCGTCCGGTCCGCGGTCCGCCGCGTCGCCGGGTCGACCGCGTTCGTCCTCGGTGACTCCGAGTGGGACGTGCGCGCCGCCGCGGCCGCCGGGCACCCCGCCTACGCGGTACGCACCGGCGGGGCGGGTGTCGACGAGCTGACCGCGGCAGGCGCCGTCGAGGTCCTCACCGACCTCGCCGCGGTGCGGCAGGCGATCCCGCGGATCCTGCGCGGCTGACCCCAGCACCGGGCCGGCAGCATCGGCACGGGCCGTGGTCGCGTCGCGCGACGGGCAGGACAGGAGCACCCCATGTCGATCATCGCCGTCGAGGAGCACTGGACCTCCCCCGCGCTGGACGCGACGCTGGCCGCCCTGCCGGCGCACCGTCGGGACCCGAGCACTGCCCTCAACGACATCGGCGACCACCTCGCGCAGCTGCACGACCTCGGCGCGGGCCGGCTCGCCGCAATGGACGCCCAGGGCGTCGACCTGCAGGTGCTCTCGGTCGCCCCGCCGTCGACCGGACCGCTGGACCCGGCGGACGCGGTCGCGCTGTGCCGCGAGCTCAACGACACCGCGGCCGCGGCCGTCGCCGACCACCCGCGGCGCCTGCGTGCGATGGCGACCCTGCCCACCGCGCAACCGTCGGCGGTCGCGGCCGAGCTGGAACGCGCCGCCGACCGGGGCCTGGTCGGGGCGATGGTCTACGGCCGCAGCGGCGACATCCTGCTCGACGACCCCCGCCTCGAGGACCTGTTCGCCGTCGCCGCGGCACGCGCGCTGCCGGTGTTCGTGCACCCGCAGGTCCCGCCGCCCGCCGTGCGCGACGCGTCCTACTCCGGGTTCGGCGACACCACCGACCTGGCGCTCGCGACGTTCGGGTGGGGCTGGCACGTGGAGGCCGCCGTCGCGGTGCTGCGCCTGATCGCCCGCGGCACCTTCGACCGGTACCCCGGCCTGACCGTCGTACTCGGACACTGGGGCGAGCTGCTGCCCTACTGGGCCGACCGCGCGAACGGCGTCGCCCGGGTCGCCGGGCTGGAGCGCTCGGTACCCGAGTACGTGCGCGAGAACATCGTGCTCACCTGCTCGGGGATGCTCGACCCCGCGCACCTGCGGCACGCGCTGGCGGTGACGACGCCCGACCGGCTGCTGTTCTCCACCGACCACCCCTTCCAGCACCCGTCACGGGCGGAGGTCGCGGGGTTCCTCGACGGGTTCGCCGCCGCCGACCGCGACCTGTTCACCGAGGGCAACGCGCGACGGCTGTTCCGCATCGAAGGACCGGTCGGCACGGACCGGTAGCGGCGGTGGTGTCGTCCGCCACCGGTGTGTCACGCGCCGTACGGGCCCGCGCGGGGTAGGGTGGGACCCGGATCAGATCTGCCGACCGTCCCGGGTGTTCCACGGCCGGGTCGTACGGCGGGTCCCGGACACCGTCGACGGCCTGTGGCGCTTCCCGCAGCCGGACCGCCGACCTCCGTGACTGCGATCCCCCACCGGCCGGTTCGTGGTGCGGAGGGGCCATCCGGCCCTTCGTCACGTCGAGCACGTCCGGCCGCGGCCCCCACGGGACGCGGCCACGGACCGGCGCCGCAGGACGTCGACAGGAGCAGTACGTGGCGCGAGGAGGCAGGCCCCGGACCGGGGCTCGCCAGAGCACCCCCCAGCGACGTCGCCGCACGCGCGGCAACGACGTGATGTCGGTGCTGACCGGGGCCGCACGCGAGGTGCGGACCGCCTTGCGGACCGGCCGGGTCACCCCGGCCACCCGCACCAAGTTCCAGACGGTGGCGCTGCTGCTGCGCGACGAACGGGCCCGCGTCCGCGACCGCCACGACGACGCGAAGCGGGCCGAGACCCTGCAGCGTCTCGACGAGATCGCGAAGGCACTGGCGATGGACGCGGTCCGCGACGCGGGCCTGCTGGCACTGCTCGCCGACGACGCCGTCGTCTCCGACTCGGCACGCGCGCTCAAGCGGGAGATGCTGCGATCGGCCGGGATCGAGGTCGACGAGCCCGAGCCGGAACCGGAACCCGTCGAGGTCCCGCTCGTCCCGGCGAAGCCGCAGGTCGTGCCGCAGTCCGTGGTGGCCCGGCAGATGGCCAACCCGTTCCTCGCCCCCGACTTCTCCGCCGCGCCGCCGAGCGGCCCGCGCCCGACGCCGCTGACCGGCTGGGAGCTGCTCGGCCCGCTGCTGCGCTCCTTCGAGCGCGCCGGGGCGGGTGCGCCGGCCTGCATGGAGCTGCCCGAACCCTCGACCAGTCCCGTCCCCGGCGGGCGGGAGCTGATGCCGCACCAGGCGGAGCTGGTCGCCGCCGCGGAGAACGGGCACCGCACCTTCCTGCTCGCCGACGAGCCCGGCCTGGGCAAGACCGCGCAGGCACTGCGCGCGGCGGAGGCCGCGAACGCCTATCCGCTGCTGGTCGTCGTGCCGAACGTGGTGAAGACCAACTGGGTGCGCGAGGCCGCGCTGTGGGCGCCGCGCCGGGCCGCGACCGCGATCCAGGGCAACGGCGACTCCGTCGACGGCTTCGCCGACATCGTCGTCGTCAACTACGAGGTGCTCGACCGGCACATCGGCTGGCTGGGCGACTTCGGGTTCCGCGGGATGGTCGTCGACGAGGCGCACTTCATCAAGAACCGCACCTCGCAGCGGTCCAAGCACGTCCTGGAGATCGCCGAGAAGATCCGGTCGTTCATCCCGCGGCCGCTGCTGATGGCGCTGACCGGCACCCCGCTGATCAACGACGTCGAGGACTTCCTGGCCATCTGGCAGTTCCTCGGCTGGATCGACGCGACCAAGCCGCGCGCCCAGCTGCTCGACGCGCTGACCGCGACCGGCATGACCCCGGCCGACGGGCTGTTCGAGCGCGCCGCCCGCCAGTGCGTCGTGGACATGGGCATCGTGCGCCGTCGCAAGATCGACGTCGCCGCGGACATCCCCGCCCGGCGCATCGCCGACCTGCCCGTCGAGATCGACGGCCCGACCGGCCGGTCCATCCGGGCCGCCGAGAAGGCGCTGGCCCGGCGGATGGTCGCCCGTTACACCGCCGCGCTCGCCGCCCGCCGGTCCGGCCCGACGGTCGAGGGCATCGACCACGGCCTGGTCCGCGACGTCGCGGGCTGGGAGCAGAAGGACGCCGCGGAGGCGGGCTCCGGGGACAACGTGTTCACGATGATGCGCCGCCTCGGCCGGGCCAAGGCCGGGCTGGCGGCGGACTACGCGGTGCAGATCGCGCGCAGCGCGGGCAAGGTCGTGTTCTTCGCCAAGCACGTCGACGTCATGGACGCCGCCGAGCAGACCTTCGCCAAGCAGGGCGTGCGGTACTCCTCGATCCGCGGCGACCAGACGCCGTCGGTGCGCCAGCGCAACATCGACGCGTTCGTGAACGACCCGGGCGTCGCGGTGGCGGTGTGCTCGCTGACCGCGGCGGGGGTCGGGCTGAACCTGCAGGTCGCCTCGAACATCGTGCTCGCGGAGCTGTCCTGGACCGCGGCCGAGCAGACCCAGGCGATCGACCGCAGCCACCGGATCGGACAGTCCGAACCGGTGACCGCGTGGCGGATCCTCGCCGCCCAGACGATCGACGCCCGGATCGCCGACCTGATCGACTCCAAGGCCGGCCTCGCGGCGGCGGCGCTCGACGGCGCCGACGACGTGTCCGGGTCGTCGGCCGACGTGCAGCGCGAGGCCCTGGTCGCGCTGCTCACCGAGGCGCTGGAGGCCGACCTGGCGGCGTGAGCGGCCGGGTCAGCTCGCCGGCGGCGTGTAGAACTGCAGGTCGTTGCCCTCGGTGTCGCGGAACGGGAAGATCCGGCCCCAGGAGTGCTCGCTGATGTCGCCCTGGACGTGGCCGCCGCGCTGCTCCAGGTCGTCGAGGGCCTGCTCGATGGACGTCTCCGGGTGGAAGCTGATCACGGCACCGCCGTGGTCGGCGGTCTCCGCGGTCTCCCGGCCGTTGAGCCCGATGGTGAGGCCGCCGGCATCGAGCTCGGTCCAGTCGTCGCTCTCCATCGTCACGGCCAGGCCGAGGACGTCCCGGTAGAACGCGGTCGCCCGCTTCATGTCGGTCACCGGCACCCAGACCGCTGCCACCTGCTTGGCCATGTCCACTCCGTTCCGCCGGTGTGCACCGACGTGTCGCTCGACACCCTGTCCCCGGAGGCCTACCCCGGGGCGGTGCGGCGAAACGACGGGCTCAGGCGGAGCCGCCGAGGTGCTCGGCGAAGTGGCGCTCCATCGCCCGGAACAGCCGGATCCGGTTCTCCGGGTTGGCGAAGCCGTGCCCCTCGTCGGTGGCCAGCAGGTACTCCACCGGCACCCCGCGCTCGCGCAGCGAGGCCACGATGTTGTCCGACTCGGCCTGCACGACCCGGGCGTCGTTGGCGCCCTGGGCGACCAGCAGCGGCGTGCGGATCCGGTCGACCATCGTGATCGGCGAGCGGGCCGCGAGGTCGGCCGCCTGCTCCGGCACGTCCGGGTCGCCCGCGTAGCGGTACCAGGCGTTGACCTGGTACGGCCGGACGAACTCGGGCAGGGTCCGCATGAAGTTGGCCAGGTCGGAGATGCCGACGTAGTCGACGGCGGCGGCGAAGCGGTCCGGGGTGACGGTCACGCCGACCAGCGCGGCGTACCCGCCGTAGGAGCCGCCGTAGATGCCGATCCGGTCCGGGTCGGCCCAGCCCTGCCCGACGGCCCAGTCGCAGGCGTCGATCAGGTCGTCGTGCATCGCGCCCGCGAGCTCACCGATCGCGGCGGTGAGGTGGCGGCGGCCGTAGCCGGTGGAGCCCCGGAAGTTGACCTGCAGCACGGCGTACCCGCGGTTCGCCAGGAACTGGACCTCGGGGTCGTAGCCCCAGGCGTCGTGCGCCCACGGCCCGCCGTGCACGACCAGGACCAGGGGCAGGCGCTCGGTGTCCTGCCGAGTCGTGCCGACGGGCAGGGTCAGGAAGCCGTGCAGCGGGAGGCCGTCGCGGGCGGTGAACGACACCGCGTCCATCGGTGCGAGGTCGGCCGGGTCGAGGTGCGGGTGACCGCGGAACAGCTCCCGGCTCTCCCCCGTGGCACGGTCGTAGAGCCGGTACACGCCCGGCTCGCGGTCGTGGGTGTACCCGGCGATCCAGAGCCGCCCGGACTCGTCGGAGGAGACCGACTCCAGTACGCCGTCGGACAGCGCGGACAGGGCCTCGAACACCGGCACGAACTCCGGGTCGAGGATCTCCAGGTGCGGCCGGCCCCCCACGTACCGGGCGGCGACGACCTCGCCGGTGGCGCTGTCGGTGAGCAGCGTCTGCGGCAGGCCGGGGCCGAGCATCCCCAGCGTGTCCAGGCTCGTCCCGTCGACGGCGGACACCACGGTCTGCTCGCCGGTCTCCCGGTCGATCCGGACCAGCCGCAGGTCGTCGGAGTCCTGGTGGAGGCCCAGGAGCAGGCCGGTGCCGTCGGGGGTGACCCTCTGCGGGTACACACCGACCGGATGCTCCGGGCCGCCGACGGTGTGCAGCAGCCGTCGCCCACCGTCGGGGTCGACCGCGGAGAACTCGTAGTCGCCGGCCTCGGTCATGACCGAGTGGAACGCCGGGCGGCCCTCGCGGTCGGTCAGCCAGGTCTCGCGCAGCCCGGGCTGGGCCAGCTCCAGGGTGGTCTCGCCGGTCGCGAGGTCGACCCGGAACATGTCGATCGACATCGGGTCGGGGTTCATCCAGACCAGCGCGGTGCCGGGGCGCTCGTGGGACGGCTCGACCCCGAACACCCTCGAGCCCGGCGCCATCGGCGTGAGGTCGACGGCGGGCTCCCCGGGGGCGTCGAGGTCGACCCGGTACAGGTGCCAGTCCTCGTTGCCGTCGGTGTCCTGCTCGTAGAGCATCCAGCGCGGGTCGCCGGTCCAGTGGTAGCGGGAGATCCCGCGGCGGGTGTCGTGGGTGACCACGACGGCGTCGGCGTGGGTCTCCTCGACACCCCGGACCCACAGGTTGTGCCGTCCGTGGTGCGACGCCAGGTAGGCGATGCGCGTCCCGTCCGGCGACAGCGACGGCCCGGCGAACTCCGGGTCGGCGAAGAAGTCCTCGAGGGTGATGCGGGTGCGGGCGGCGGGTGTCCGGGTCGTCGGTGCGTGGGTCATCGGTGCCTCCTCACGGAGCCGGGGACCGTCCCCGGTGCCTGGGCCCCATGGCACCGTCGGCCGTCGCGGCACACTCCAGCGATCGTGACCCGGGTCACCCACCGGCACGGGGCGCGGTGGTCTCCCGGGCACGCCGGCGCGAGCCGCGCCCAGGTGGCGCTCATGCGGCCCGGCCCGCAGGCCGCCGCCCTCCCGTCGGTGGTGCGCGACCTGCTCACCACCCGCGACGGCGCGGCCGGCGGGGACCGGCCCGATCCCGCGGCGCTGCGGCGGGCGGCCCGCCGCTGGTTCGGGGAGCCGGCCGCCTGACCGGGCGCGTGCCCCGGCGGGCGGACCGCCGGGGCACGCCCGGCTCAGTTGCCGACGCCGTCGAGCAGCCAGTGGTAGCGCAGCCGCAGCGCGCGTTCGGTGCTGGCCAGGGCGGCCACGACGCCGAGCGCGATGTTGAGCCAGATCGGCAGGTGGACCGGCGACTCGAACACCCCGACCGCCGCCGCGACCGGCGGGATCCGGCTGAGCGGCTCCAGCAGCTGCAGCAGGTTCAGCCCGACGCCGACGACCAGCGCCACCACCGAGACGACGCCGAGCACGCGGCTGAGCGAGGGGTGCTCGCGCTCCAGGCGGGCCCGGCGGCCCTCCGCCGAGCGCGGGTCCGGGACCAGTTGCCGGACCGCACCGGCGGCGGTGACGTACCGGCAGCGCTTCACCCCGAACGCGCTCGTCGCGACCTCGATCGCGCCGCCCTCGACCGGGACGACGGCCGGTACCCGCGACGACGCGTGGTGCCGCCCGTCGCGATACACCTGCGCGACGACCTGCCCGGTCTCCCCGCTGCCCTGGTGGCGCACGTCGACGGAGTACCGCACCGGCCGCCCGTCGGCGCCGGTCAGGTCCAGGTGCAGCAGGGCGCGCCCCAGGAACAGCTGCCACCAGCGGAAACGCTTCAGCGGGCTGCCGTCGCCCGGCCTCACCCGTCGGACGGCGCGGCGTCGTCGCCACTCGGTCAGCATCCGGTCCCCCCGAACCCGCGTCCTGACCAACACACTGTATTGGTCCGTTCGGCGGCACGCTAACACGGTGTACTAGTAGCCTGCCAGGGGTGGACGAGACGCAGCGTCGGAGGCTCGGCAGCCGGGACCGGGTGCTCCTGGCCGCGATGGAGCTGTTCGGCCAGGACCCGGGGACCCGGCTGAGCGTGCGCGCGGTCGCCGCGCGGGCCGGGGTCAGCACCGGCTCGCTGCGCCACCACTTCCCGACCCAGCGGGCGCTGCAGGACGAGGTCCTGACCCGCGTCTACGACCTCGTCGCCCCCGACGACGCCATCCACGACACCGCGGTGCCGGCCCGGGACCGCCTCGCCGCCTGCCTGCGAGAGGTGCTGAACCGGACCGGGGTCGGAGAGCAGGCGCGCCGGGCGCTGCGGACCGCGGTCGACACCTTCGTCGTGCCCGAGCCGACCGAGGAGCTCCGGACGGCCTACCTCGCCATCGAGCGCGAGGGGCGGCGCCGGGTCGAGTACTGGCTGACGACCCTGGTCGACGAGGGCGCGCTCGCCCCGGGCGACAACGCCCGGCGGGCACGGTTCCTCATGACCGTGGTCGACGGACTCGGCATGGAACGGGCACTGCCCGCCGCGGACCCGATCCTGCGGACCGAGACCGAGACGCTCTACCTGGCCGTGGACGCCGTCCTGGGCGACCCGGGCGGCGGACCGCGGGACGACGGCCGGTCCTGATCACGCGCCCCGCCCCGGGGCACGTGCCTCACGCCGGGACCCGCTCCAGGACGCGCCGCAGGTGGCCGGCGACGACGTCGCGACGGCGGCCCGGAGGAACTGACGGTGCTGCGCGACGCGCGGGACGCCCTGACCCGGGTCGCCCGGGGCGGCGCCGACCCGGGCGCCGCGCTGGCCCCGCTCCTCGACGGCGTGCACCGGACGCCGGAGTTCACCGACGGGCGGCTGACCTGGCGGACCGTCTCCCCGCCGCACGCCCGGCTCGCCGTCGAGGCCGTCCTCGCCTGGGCCGCCGTCGAGGAGGAGCTGCCCGGCCGGCTGCGCCCCTGCGCGAACGACGCGTGCCGGCTGTTCCTGCTCGACCGCAGCCGCGCGAACCGCGCCCGGTGGTGCTCGATGGCGGTCTGCGGGAACCGCGCCAAGGCGCGCCGGCACTACGAACGGACCCGCTGAGGCGCTCCTCAGCCGGACCCCTCCACCAGGGCGGTCACCCGGATCTCGACCCGCATGGCGGCGAGCCCGAGCACGGTGACGCCGGTCTGGGTCCAGACCGGGGCCCGCCCGCCGAGCCGGCTGCGGAACTCCCGGACCATGATCCGGTTGTGCTCGTCGCCGATGGCGTCGGCCCCGGCCGCGACCTTGTGGTACGAGTTCACGTGCACGACGTCGGCCCAGGTCGCGCCCGCCTCGGCGAGCGTGCGCCCGACGTTGTCGAACGCCCGCACGATCTCCTGCTCCAGGTCCTCGGCGACGACCAGGTCGTCGTCCCAGCCACCCTGGCCCGAGGTCTCCACCCGGTTGCCGATCCGGACCGCCTGGCTGTACCCGAGCAGATCGCGGGCGGTCACACCGTAGCCCGGCGTGACGTGGAAGGTGGCGGTCTCACGCTCGATGACTTCATCCATGAATTCAATCTACAAGTCATGGCTTCACCTGTAAAGTACGCTCCGACACCCACGGACGGGAGCGACGGGCGATGACGGACCGGGCGACACCGGAGGCCGGCGGTGACGGGCCGACGTGGCTCGACAGCGGGGAGAAGGCCACGTGGACGGGCCTGGTCTCGCTGATCATGCTGCTGCCCGGCCGGCTGGAGGCACCGCTGCAGCAGGCGCACGGCCTGACGCTGTTCGAGTACCTGACGCTCAGCCACCTGTCCGAGGCGCCGGGGCGCAGGCTGCGGATGAGCGAGCTCGCCTTCCTGACGAACGGCTCGCTGTCCCGGCTCTCCAACGTGGTCAAACGACTGGAGGGCCGCGGCTGGATGCACCGCTCCCCCGACCCCGACGACGGCCGCTACACCCTCGCCGCCCTCACCGACGCCGGGTTCGACGTCGTGCACGCCGCGGCGCCGACCCATCTGCGCGCGGTGCGTGCCCTCGTCCTCGACCGGCTCGACGCGGCGGACCGGGCGGCGCTGGGCCGGATCGCCGTCGCGCTGGGGGTGCAGGACCTCCCGCCGTCCTGAGCCGGCGCGACGGGACGGCGCGGTCAGCCGTCGCCGAGGACCCGGCGGCCCGGCACGTGGCGGGCGTCGGCGTCCCGTACTCACCACGTTTCCGATCCGGATCCCGCGGAGCGGAAGAGGATGCGCCTCCGGTTCGTTGACGGAGAGATCACCATGTCGATCGTGAGGTGCTGTCATGCCGCTACCGCTGCCGTTGTCGATCCTGGACCTGGCCACCGTCGCCCGGGGTGAGACCGTCGCCCAGGGCCTGGAGGCCAGCACCCTGCTGGCGCAACGCGCCGAGGAGTGGGGGTTCCGCCGGATCTGGTACGCCGAACACCACAACATGGGCTCGATCGCGTCGGCGGCGACGAGCGTGCTCATCGCCCACGTCGCCGCGCACACCGAGCGCATCACGCTCGGCTCCGGCGGCGTGATGCTGCCGAACCACTCGCCGCTGCAGATCGCCGAGCAGTTCGGCACCCTCGCCGAACTCCACCCCGGCCGCATCGAGCTGGGGCTCGGCCGCGCCCCCGGCACCGACCAGGCGACCGTCGCGGCCCTGCGGCGGGACCCGCGCGCGTCGGAGACCTTCCCGCAGGACGTGCAGGAGCTGCAGGCGTTCCTCGGGACCACCAGCCTGGTCCCGGGCGTCGAGGCCCACCCAGGCCGCGGCACCGGGGTTCCGCTGACGATCCTGGGGTCCTCGCTCTACGGCGCCCAGGTCGCGGCCGCGCTGGGACTGCCCTACGGCTTCGCCTCGCACTTCGCGCCGGACGCCCTGGAGCAGGCCGTGGCGCTCTACCGCCGCGAGTTCCGGCCGTCGGAGCAGCTGTCCGCCCCGCACGTCCTGGCCGGGGTGAACGTCATCGCCGCCGACTCCGACGACGAGGCACAGCAGATCCAGCGTGAGGTGCAGCGGTCCCGGGTCCGGCTGTTCACCGGCCGTCGCGGGGCCTCGCTCACCGACGCCGAGGCCGACGCCGTCCTCGACAGCGCCTCGGGCGGGCAGATCCGGTCGATGACCCGCTACACCGCGGTCGGGACACCGGATACCGTCACCGCGTACCTGGAGGAGTTCGCCGCCCGCGCCGACGCCGACGAGCTGATCGTCACCGGTCCGGCGCCGCGCCGGGAGAGCTGGTGGCGCAGCTGGGAGCTGCTGGCGACGAAGGTCCAGAACACGAGCTGACGGCGGCGCCGTCAGCGGGGCGGCGGGCCGACGCTGTCGCGGGACACCAGCACCGGGACGATCTTCCGGTGCACCGCCTGCGACACGTCCGGCCCGGCCTCGTGGTTCAGCAGCAGGTCGAGCGCCTCGCGGGCGACGGCCTCGAAGTCCGCGCGCAGGCTGGTCAGCGGCGGGATGAGGTGCGCCGAGACGGGCACGTCGTCGAACCCGACGACGCTGACGTCCCCGGGGATGCTCCGGCCGCGGTCGTGGAAGGCGTGGAGCAGGCCGGTGGCCAGCGCGTCGTTCGCGGCGAACACCGCGGTCACCTCGGGCATCCGGGCCATCAGCTCGCCCGCCCGGTACCCGGCGTCCGCGCTCCAGTCCGCGGCCATCACCGGGGGCACCTCGGCCCCGGCCGCGTGCAGTGCCGCGACCCAGCCGGCCGCGCGGCCCGCCGCGTCGAACCAGTCGGCGGGGCCCGCGACGTGCCAGACGGTCGCGTGCCCCGCGGCCAGCAGGTGCTCGGTCGCGATCCGGCCGCCCTCCACCTGGTCGACCGTGGCCATCGGCAGCTGCTGGTCGGGATCGCCGTCGACGGTGACGAGCGGGACGTCACGCGGCACGGTGTCGAGTGCCTCGGCCACCGACGCCACCGGCGCGATCACGACGATCCCCGCGACCTGCCCGTCGAGGTGGCGCTGGACGGCCTGGCGCACCGACCCGCCGTCGATCTCGCGCACCCGCACGACGCTCACGCCGAACCCGGCGCCCACCGCCTGTTCCTCGAACGCGGCGAGCAGCGACACCGGGCCGAACAGGGTGGACCGCGGCGCGACGACGCCGAGCACCCGGTCCCGGCCGGTCACCAGGGTGCGGGCGGCACGGTTCGGCCGGTAGCCGAGCTCCTCGATCGCGGTCCGGACCCGCACCCGGGTGCTCTCCCGGACGTTCGGGTGTGCGTTCAGGACGCGGGAGACCGTCTGGTGCGAGACACCGGCACGACGGGCCACGTCGAACATCGACGGTGCCCGCTGCGGCCTCGGTCCCGGCTCCATCGCGATCCCCACGCCCGTCCCCCTCCGATCGGTGCAGCGTAGCCGTCCGTGATCATCCCCTACGGAGGGCGATCACACCCGCTCAGGCGTCGCCACGGGCGCGCCGCTTGTTCCACACGTCGAACGCGACGGCGAACAGCAGCACGAGTCCCTTCACGACCGACTGCACGGACTGGTCGACGCCCATGAGCTGCATCCCGTTGCTCATCACGGCCATGATCAGGCCGCCGACCAGCGCGCCCACCACGGTCCCGACCCCGCCGGTCACCGCAGCACCGCCGATGAACGCGGCGGCGATCGCGTCGAGCTCGAACATGTTCCCGGCCGCGGGCTGGGCGCCGTTCGAGCGCGCGGAGTAGATGACACCGGCGACCCCGGCCAGGAAGCCCATGTTCACGAAGATCCAGAACGTGACGGCCTTGACCTTCACCCCCGACAGCCGGGCCGCGGCCGCGTTGCCGCCCAGGGCGTAGACGTGCCGGCCGAACACGGTGCGCCGGGTGAGCAGCCCGTAGGCGAGCACCAGAACCGACAGGACGACCAGCACCACGGGCAGCCCGCGGGAGGAGGCGAGCTGCCAGGCGAACGCCATGACGACCAGCCCGACGAGTGCGATCCGGCAGGCGAACAGCGGGAACGACTCGACCTGTTGCAGGTCGAGCACCTTGGCGACCCGGCTGCGGTAGGCGAGCACCGCGTACCCGGCCACGCCGAGTGCGCCGATCAGGACGGTGAAGGCGTCGTAACCCCTGCCGCCGATGAGCCCGTTGAGGAAGCCGCCCGCGATCTGCTGGTAGCCCGCCGGGAACGGCGACAGGGAGATGTTGCCCAGCACCTGCAGGGTCAGGCCGCGGAACAGCAGCATCCCGGCGAGGGTGACGATGAAGGCGGGGATGCCGACGTAGGCCACCCAGAACCCGTGCCAGACACCGACCAGCACCCCGACGCCGACGGCCGCGACGACGCCGACCCACCACGGCAGGCCGCCGCCGATCACCAGGACCGCGGCCACCGCACCGGTCAGCGCGACCACCGACCCGACCGAGAGGTCGATGTGGCCGCCGACGATGACGATCACCATCCCGATCGCGAGGACCAGGATGTAGGAGTACTGCAGGACGATGTTGGTGATGTTGCCCGGGCTCAGCGAGACGCCTCCGGTGAGCACCGCGAACAGCGCGACGATCGCCACGAACGCGATCACGATCCCGCTCTGGCGGACGTTGCCGGCCAGCAGCCGGCGCAGGTTGCTCGTGCCGGAGTGCAGGGCGGCCGCGCCGGCGCCGGGACGCTCGTCGGAGGAGGGGTCCTTCTTCGGGAGGGTGCTGGTCATGCGGAGCTCTCCGCCTCCTGGGTCATGAGGGCCATCAGGCCCTCCTGGGTGGCCTCGGCGACCGGCACCTCACCGGTGATCCGGCCGGCCGACAGGGTGTAGACGCGGTCGCAGATCCCCAGGAGCTCGGGCAGCTCGGAGGAGATCACCAGGACCGCCTTGCCGGCCTCCACGAGCCGGTTGATGATCACGTAGATCTCGTAGCGGGCACCCACGTCGATCCCGCGGGTCGGTTCGTCGAGGATCAGCACGTCGGGCTCGGTGAACAGCCACTTGGCCAGCACGACCTTCTGCTGGTTGCCGCCGGACAGGGTGCCCACCCCGACGCTCGTGCTCGCGGCCCGGATCCCGAGGTCGCGCCGGTAGGTCTCGGCGACGCGCAGCTCGGCGTCGCCGTCGACCCAGCCGCGGCGGGAGAGCCGGTGCAGTCCCGCACCGGACACGTTGCGCCGGATGTCGTCGATCAGGTTCAGGCCGAAGTGCTTGCGGTCCTCGGTGACATAGGCCAGCCCGGCCTCGATCGCCTCGGGCACCGAGCGGGCACGGACCTCGCGCCCCCCGACCTCCAGGGTGCCGCTGACCTCGCGGCCCCAGGACCGCCCGAACACGCTCATCGCGAGCTCGGTGCGGCCCGCGCCCATCAGCCCGGCGATCCCGACGACCTCCCCGGCCCGCACCGACAGCGACGCGGCGTCGACGACCTTGCGGTCCTGGGTCGGGTGCCAGACCGTCCAGTCGGTGATCCGCAGCAACTCCTCCCCCGGGCTGCTCACCCGGTCCGGGTAGAAGGAGGTCAGGTCGCGGCCGACCATCCCGCGGATGATCCGGTTCCGCGGGGCGGGCTCGTCGGCGACGGTGAACGTCTCGACGGTACGGCCGTCCCGGATGACGGTGGTGCGGTCGGCGATGGAGACGATCTCGTCGAGCTTGTGCGAGATGATGATCGAGGTGATGCCGTCGTCGCGGAAGCGCCGGATCAGCTCGAGCAGGTGCGCGGAGTCGGTGTCGTTCAGCGCGGCGGTCGGCTCGTCGAGGATGAGCAGCCGGACGTCCTTGGTCATCGCCTTGACGATCTCGACGAGCTGCTGCTTGCCGACACCGAGCCGGCCCACCGGCGTCGCGGGGTTCTCGGTGAGCCCCACCTCGCGGAGCAGGCGGGCGGCCTCGGCGTGCGTGCGCCGCCAGTCGACCAGTCCCAGCCGGCCGCGCCGCTCGTTGCCCAGGAACACGTTCTCGGCGATCGACAGGTGCGGCACCAGCGCGAGCTCCTGGTGGATGATCACGACGCCGTCGGCCTCGGAGTCGCGGATCCCGGTGAACCGGGCGGGCCGCCCGTCCAGCACGACCTCGCCGTCGTAGGTGCCTGCGGGATGCACCCCGGAGAGCACCTTCATCAGCGTCGACTTCCCGGCGCCGTTCTCGCCGCAGATCGCGTGGATCTCGCCGCGGCGCACGGCGAGCGAGACCTCCGACAGCGCGGCCACCCCCGGGAAGGTCTTGGTGATGGCGCGCATCTCGAGGATGGTGTCCGGCGGGTCGCCGCCGGGATCGTGGTCGGTCACGTCGTCCTCCGTCACGGAAGGGGTGGGGCCGGTCGCGGGACTCAGCCCTGGCGGCCGCGGGCGACGTCCTCGGCGGTGTAGTAGCCCGAGTCGACCAGGACCGGCGCGATGTCGGCCTTGAACACCGCCCGGACCGGCAGCAGGTAGGACGGGACGACCTTCACCCCGTTGTCGTAGGTGGTGGTGTCGTTGGCCTCGGGGGTGCCCCCGTCGAGGAACGCCTTCGCGGCGACGACCGCCTGCTCGGCCAGCTGACGGGTGTCCTTGAAGACCGTGGAGCTCTGCACCCCGTCGTCGATCAGCTTGACCGAGGCGATCTCGGCGTCCTGGCCGGTGACGGTCGGCATCGGCTTGGCCGGGGTGCCGAAGCCCGCGTTCTGCAGGGCGGTGAGGACACCGCGGGAGATGCCGTCGTAGGGCGAGAGGACGCCGTCGGGGCTGCTGCCGTCGTTGTAGGAGGAGGTGAGCAGGTCCTCCATCCGCTTCTGCGCGGTCTCCTGCGCCCACCGCAGCGTGGCGGCCTGCTCGATGGTGGTCTGACCGCTCTTCACCCGGACCGTGCCGTCGTCGATCAGCGGCTTCAGCACCGACATGGCGCCGTCGAAGAAGTAGAAGGCGTTGTTGTCGTCCAGCGAGCCGGCGAACAGCTCGACGACGACCGGGCCGCGCTCCGGGCCGGGCGAGCCGTCGGCGTTCTGCAGACCCATGCCGCGCAGCAGCGCGTTCGCCTGTGCCACCCCGACCTGGAAGTTGTCGAAGGTGACGTAGAAGTCGACGTTCGGGCTCTCCCGGATCAGCCGGTCGTAGGCGACCACGGGGATGCCGGCGTCCTTGGCCGCCTGCAGCTGCCCGGACAGGGCGGTCCCGTCGATGGCCGCGACGAGCAGGAGGTCGGCCCCGCTGGTGACCATCTGGTCGATCTGCTGGGACTGGGTGGGGATGTCGTCGTTCGCGTACTGCAGGTCCACCTGGTAGCCGGCGGCCGTGAGCTGGTCGCGGACGGCGTTGCCGTCGGCGATCCACCGCTCGGAGGTCTGGGTCGGCATGGAGACCCCGACCGTCAGGTCGCCGGGTGCCTCCCCGGCCCCCGCGCCGCCACCTCCCCCGGCGCCCTCGCCGCCGCAGGCGGCCAGACCCAGTACCAGCAGGGCACCGACGGCGACGGTGCGCATCCTCGTGAACACAGGCGATCTCCTCGTCGAGACGGCAGCGGGCGGGACGCGCCCGGTCGGGATCTGAACCCGGAAATGTGAACGCTAACCATAGCTTCGCCGCCACGGAAGTGGCGTTACCCGTCCGTTATGCGCCGCACCGACCCGTCCCGAGCCGGCCCGAAGATCCCTGACCACCGCACTTCCCGATCCGGCGGCGACCGCTGAGTGAACGTGCACGGCAGCGAACGGTTCGCAGGGCCTGCTCGTCCAGGGACCATTGAGTCTGCGTTCTGTGAGCGATAACATCCGGCCGCCGACCGGTCTCCGGTCGGCCGCGTTCGTGACCCGAGGAAGTGCTCATGATCCGACCACCGGTCGACCCCACCGACGCCCTCGTGGTGGGCGTCGACTTCGGGACGCTGTCCGGACGGGCGGTCGTCGTCCGTGCCGCCGACGGGGCCGAGCTCGGCACCGCCGTCCACGCCTACACCCACGCCGTCGTCACCGACGCCCTGCCGGGCCGGCCGGACCTGCGCCTGCCGCCCGACTGGGCGCTGCAGGTGCCGTCGGACTACGTCGACGTCCTGCGCCGCGCCGTCCCCGAGGCGGTCGCCGCCGCCGGGGTGGACCCGGCGCGGGTGGTCGGCATCGCCACCGACTTCACCGCCTGCACCATGGTCCCGACCCTGCGCGACGGCACCCCGCTGAACGAGGTGCCCGACCTCGCCGACGAGCCGCACGCGTTCACCAAGCTCTGGCGCCACCACGCCGCCCAGCCGCAGGCCCACCGCATCAACGCCCTCGCCGCCGAGCGGGGCGAGAGCTGGCTCCCCCGCTACGGCGGGTTCATCTCCTCGGAGTGGGAGTTCGCGAAGGGTCTGCAGATCCTGGAGGAGGCCCCCGCGGTCTACGCCAGGACCGAGCGCTGGGTCGAGGCCGCGGACTGGATCGTCTGGCAGCTGTGCGGCCGCTACGTCCGCAACGCCTGCTCGGCGGGCTACAAGGGGATCCTGCAGGACGGCGCCTATCCCGGCCGGGACTTCCTCGCTGCGCTGAACCCGGCCTTCGCCGGGTTCGCCGAGACCAAGGTCGCCCACGAGATCGGTGAGCTGGGCGCCGTCGCCGGGACGCTGACCGCCGAGGCGGCGGGCTGGACCGGGCTGCCCGAGGGGATCGCGGTCGCCGTCGGCAACGTCGACGCCCACGTCACCGCCGCCGCGGCGAATGCCGTCCGGCCCGGGCAGATGGTCGCCATCATGGGGACCAGCACCTGCCACGTCATGAGCTCCGACGTGCTGCGCGAGGTGCCCGGGATGTGCGGCGTCGTCGACGGCGGCATCGTCTCCGGGCTCTGGGGCTACGAGGCCGGGCAGAGCGGCGTCGGCGACATCTTCGGCTGGTTCGTCGAGCACGCCGTACCGCCCGCCCACCACGAGGCCGCCCGGGCGCGCGGGCTCGGCATCCACGAGTACCTCACCGAGCTGGCCGCCGGGCAGGCGGTCGGCGAGCACGGCATCGTCGCGCTGGACTGGCACTCGGGCAACCGGTCGGTGCTGGTGGACCACGAGCTGTCCGGCGTCGTCGTCGGGCAGACCCTCGCGACCCGGCCCGAGGACACCTACCGGGCGCTGCTGGAGGCCACCGCGTTCGGCACCCGGATGATCGTGGAGACCTTCGCGGCCTCCGGCGTCCCGGTGACCGAGCTGATCGTCTCCGGCGGGCTCACCCGCAACGCCCTGCTCATGCAGATCTACGCCGACGTGACCCGGCTGCCGCTCACCGTCGTCGAGACCGGGCAGGGCCCGGCCCTGGGCTCGGCGATCCACGCGGCCGTCGCCGCGGGGGTCCACCCCGACATGCCCACCGCGGCCGCCGCGATGGGCCGCGTCCGGGAGGGCGCACACCTGCCCGACGAGGAGTCGGCGAAGTCCTACGACGCCCTGTTCGCCGAGTACACCCGCCTGCACGACCACTTCGGCCGGGGCGGCGACGACGTGATGCACCGCCTGCGCGCGATCCGCCGCGAGGCGCTCGCCCAGCGAGAAGGAGACCTCGACGCATGACCGACACACTGGCCTCCCCCGGCGTCGCCGCCACCGTGGCGCGGCTGCGCGAGCAGGTGTGCGCGCTGCACGCCGAGCTCGTCCGCTACGGGCTGGTCGTCTGGACGGCGGGCAACGTCTCGGCCCGTGTCCCCGGCCACGACCTGATGGTCATCAAGCCCAGCGGGGTCTCCTACGACGACCTGACCCCGCAGACCATGGTGCTGTGCGACCTGCACGGCACCCCCGTCGAGGGCGACCTGACGCCGTCCTCGGACACCGCGGCACACGCCCACGTCTACCGGGCCATGCCCGGGGTCGGCGGCGTGGTGCACACCCACTCCACCTACGCCAGCGCATGGGCGGCGCGCGCCGAGCCGATCCCGTGCGTGCTCACCGCGATGAGCGACGAGTTCGGCGGGGACATCCCCATCGGGCCGTTCTCGCTGATCGGCGACGAGTCGATCGGCCGCGGCGTCGTCGAGACACTGGCCGGCAGCCGCTCCCCCGCCGTGATCATGCAGAACCACGGCGTGTTCACCATCGGCGCCGACGCCCGCTCCGCGGTGAAGGCCGCGGTGATGTGCGAGGACGTCGCCCGCACCGTGCACCTCGCCCGCCAGCTCGGCGACACCGTGCCCATCCCCCAGGAGGAGATCGACAGCCTCTGGGACCGCTACCAGAACGTCTACGGGCAGCGTTGAGCGCCGCCGCACCCCGCAGGAGGGACGTCCGATGAGTGGCTCGCTGCTCGACAGCTACGAGGTCTGGTTCCTGACCGGGAGCCAGGGCCTCTACGGCGAGGAGACCCTCGCCCAGGTCGCCGACCAGTCGAAGGTCGTCGCCGACCGGCTCGACACCGCCGACGAGATCCCGGTGCGGGTGGTGTGGAAGCCCGTCCTCACCGACGCCGACGCCATCCGGCGGATCTGCCTGGATGCCAACGCCGACGACCACTGCCTCGGCGTGATCGCCTGGATGCACACCTTCTCGCCGGCGAAGATGTGGATCCCCGGGCTCGAGGCCCTCACCCGCCCGCTGCTGCACCTGCACACCCAGGCCGGTGTCGACCTCCCCTGGTCGGAGATCGACATGGACTTCATGAACCTCAACCAGGCCGCGCACGGCGACCGGGAGTTCGGCTACGTGCAGACCCGGCTCGGCCTGGCCCGCAAGACCGTCGCCGGGCACGTCTCCGACCCGGTGCTCCGCGACCGCATCGGGACCTGGACCCGGGCGGCCGCCGGTGCGGCGGAGCTGCGCTCGCTGCGGCTGGTCCGGTTCGGCGACTCCATGCGCGACGTCGCCGTGACCGACGGCGACCGGGTCGAGGCCACCCGGGTCTTCGGGATGTCGGTGCAGACCTACGGCGTGAACGACCTCGTCGCCGTCGTCGACCAGGTCCCCGACACCGACGTCGACAAGCTCGTCGCCGAGTACGCCGAGGTCTACGCCGTCGTCCCCGAACTGCTCCCCGACGGCGACCGGCACGAGGCGCTCCGCTACGGCGCGCGGGTCGAGATCGGGCTGCGCTCGTTCCTGGAGGCGGCGGGCGCGCAGGCGTTCACCACGAACTTCGAGGACCTCGGCGGACTGCGCCAGCTCCCCGGTCTCGCGGTGCAGCGCATGATGGCCGACGGCTACGGCTTCGGCGCCGAGGGCGACTGGAAGACCGCGGCGATGCTGCGCGCGGTGAAGGTCGTCGCCACCGGGCTGCCCGGCGGCACGTCGTTCATGGAGGACTACACCTACCACCTGCGGCCCGGCCGCGAACGCATCCTCGGGGCGCACATGCTGGAGGTCTGCCCGAGCATCACCGGGTCCCGGCCGTCGCTGGAGATCCACCCGCTGGGCATCGGCGGGCGCGAGGACCCGGTCCGGCTGCGGTTCACCGCCGACCCGGGCCCGGGCGTGGTGCTCGGCATCTGCGACCTCGGAGAGCGGTTCCGGCTGGTCAGCAACGACGTCGAGGTCGTCGACCCGGACGAGCCCATGCCGAGGCTGCCGGTGGCGACGGCGACCTGGGTCCCGGAGCCGTCGCTGGCCACCTCGGCCGAGTGCTGGCTGATGGCGGGCGGCCCACACCACACGGTGCTGTCGACCGCCGTCGGCGTCGAGGCCCTGGACGACCTGGCCGAGATCGTCGGGACCGAGCTGGTGCACATCGGCGACACCACGAGCCCGCGGACCTTCCTGCACGAGCTGCGGTGGAACAACGCCTACCACCGGCTCGCGCGGGGCTTCTGAGCTCCGCTCCCCGGCCACGGTGCCGGCCGCTCCGACGGGTGGCCGGCACCGTGGTCCAGGACGAGGACGCGCCTCGCCCACGGCAGGTGGGGACGGCTCGCTTCCGACGCGAGCCGGCGCGCGATCGGTCATCTACCGGCGGCCGGGTCACTCCCCGCGCCCGGGGGTGCGGAACCTCAGGTCGCCCGCCACGTCGATCCGCGCGAGCTCGGCACGGGAGGTGACGCCGAGCTTGGGGTAGACGCTGCCCAGGTGGTGCCCGACCGTGCGGTGGCTGATCAGCAGCCGGGCCGCGATCTCCCGGTTGGTGAGCCCCTCGGCGGCCAGCTGGGCGACCCGCAGCTCCTGGGCGGTGAGCCCGGCCCCGGCCGGCTCGTGCCGCGCCCCGGACTGCGCGGCCAGGCCCAGCTCCCGCACCGCCCGTGCCCGCAGCGGCGCCGCGCCGAGGCGGGCGAAGGTCTCGGCCGCCCCGGTGAGTTCGTGCCGGGCGTCGGCGCGCCGGCGGACCCGCCGCAGCCACTCGCCGTAGAGCAGCCGGGTGCGGGCCTGCTCGAACGGATCCGGGACGGTACCCGCGCCGTCGAGCGCAGCCCGGTACGCGGCCTCCGTGTCCGGGCCGCCGGCGGCGAGGGCACGGAGACGGTGGGCGGCGGTACGGGCCCAGTGGGCGCCGGTCCGCCGGGCCCACGTCTCGACGGCCACCAGCCGGGCCGCGGCCGTCTCGGGACGGCCCTCCTGCGTCGCGGCCTCGGCGGTGTCCGGGGCGGCGAGCAGCGCGAACGTGGGGTGGGCGGCCTCGTGGCCGGGCTCGCCGAGCGGCATCAGGTGGTGCAGGGCGTCGCGGGGCCTGCCCTCGAACAGCGCGGCCCGGCCCCGCACCCAGTACGCCGACGCGGTGAGCGCGCGCACCCCCTGCCGGACCGAGACGGCCAGCGCCCGGGTGGTGTGGCCGTCCAGTCCGGGGGTGTCGCCGCGGGCCGCGGCCAGGTTGGCCAGACAGAGCCGGCACTGGCTCGCCACGTGGTCCGCCCCGACCTCCTCGGCCAGCCGCAGGCCCTCGGTGGCCCCGGCCTCGGCCGTCTCCCACCGGCCCGCCGCGACGTCGAGGACCGCGCTCTGCGCGAGGACCATCGCGAGCGCGGCGAGCTCGTGCCGCCGCCGCAGCTGCGCGGCCTGCATCCGCAGCACGTCGTGCAGGGGCCCCTCGACCCCGCAGGCCTGGGCCAGCGGCACGGGCGGCAGCAGCTCCCACGGCACGGTCCCGAGCAGGCCGACGGTGGCTGCGTCCGTGGCCGGGAGCGGCCCGGCGGCCCGGCCGGTCCCGTCGTAGCAGGCCCACCAGGCCCGCAGTGTCGGCATGGCCGGTGCCAGCTCGCCGCCGGGGTCGAGGGCGAGCAGCCGCGCCAGCGCCGCCTGCTGCAGGTCCGGGCGGCCCGCCGACCAGGCCGCGCGGGCCGCCACCGTGCCCAGCTCCATCGCCGAGCGCGTCCCGTCGACGACGGCCATGTCCCCCACCAGGTAGTGGTGGGCGCGCTCGGGGAGGCCGACGGTGAACTCGAGGATCCCGCGCAGCCCGCCGCTGCACCGCACGACGGGTTCCACCCCGCCCAGGCGCTCGGCGTCGTCGAGCAGCCGCCGGGCCCCCTCGGCGTCGCCGGCGTCCCAGGCGGCGCGGGCGGCGAGCGCCAGCCGGCGCGCGGCGTCCACGGGGTCCGGTGACAGGTCGGCGGCCCGCCGCAGCGTGCGTGCCGCCAGTGGGCCGGCGCTGCGCTCCAGGCACCGGGCGGCCGCCTGCTCCAGCAGCACCGCGACGTCCTCGTCGGCGCCGTCCGCGGCGGCCGCCAGGTGCCAGGCGCGGTGCTCGGTGGCCCCGGGCGGCAGCGCCGCGGCCAGCGCGCGGTGCGCGGCCCGGCGGTCCGGGAAGGGGGCGCCGTCGTAGAGGGCGGCCGGGACCAGCGGGTGGCGGAACCGGAGGCGGGGGCCCGAGGCCTGCAGCAGCCCGGAGTGCAGCGCCTCGTCCCAGGTGGAGGCGTCGACACCCCACCCGGCACCGGCCCGGTCGACGACGCGCCGGTCGCCCCGCCCCTCGGCAGCCGCCAGCAGCAGCAACGCCCGGGTGGCCGGTTTCAGCGCCTCGGCACGGGCGCAGAACGCCTGCCGCAACCGGGGCCCCACCGGCATCGGCTCCCCGGACGCCCCGTCGTCGGCGTCGCGCCCGACGGTGGGCAGCTCCTGCAGCGCGAGCGGGTTGCCCCCCGCCATCGCGACCGTGCCCTCGACGAGGGCCTCGTCGGCGCCGGGGACGGCGGCGACCAGCCGGCGGGCGTCGTCGTCGGGGAGGCCCACGACCTCCAGCGCCGGCACCCCGTCCCAGGGGCCCGGGGACGGGTCCGCGTGGTCGGTCAGGATCACCAGGACCGGCTCGGTCCGTACCCGGCGCGCGAGGAAGCCCAGACAGTGCGCGGTCGCCTCGTCGACCCACTGCGCGTCGTCGACGACGACGAGCACCGGCCGTTCCCGGGCCAGGGCGGAGAGCAGCGACACCACGGCCGCGCCGATGAGGAACCGGTTGGCCGGGTCCCGGCTGATCCCGAACGCGCCGCGCAGCGCGGCGGCCTGCGGGTCCGGGAGCTCGTCGAGCCGGTCCAGCACCGGCCACAGCAGCGCGTGCAGTGCGCCGAAGGCGAGCCCCGTCTCGATCCGGGTACCCCGGGTCCGGAGCACCGTGACCCCGGACGCGGCGTCGACGACGTGGTCGACCAGTGCGGTCTTGCCGATTCCCGGCTCCCCCCACAGCACGAGCGCCGCACCCGCGCCGCCGACCGCGCGTGCCAGCAACCGTTCCAGCGCCGTGGTCTCGGTACGCCGCCCGAACAGCTCCATGATCCCCCGCAGCCCCGTCCCGCCGGCGACCGTGGCACGGCCGATCCGTCGCACCACCGTAACCACGTCGTCCGGATCGTCCCGGCGACCGATCCGGTGACCGATCCGCCGGGACCGGCCGGACCCGACACTCGCCGGGTGACCCGCCCCGCACCCACCGATGCGTCCGCGCCGTCCGGGAGTCCGGACTTCACCGGGCTCCGTGCGACCTACGTCAACTGCACCCTCAACCGCTCCCCCGGCCGCAGCCACACCCAGGGCGTCATCGACCGCAGCATCGCGATCATGGAGGCGAACGGGGTCGGCGTCGACCGGTTCCGCGCCGTCGACCACGACATCGCGACCGGCGTCCGCCCCGACATGACCGAGCACGGCTGGGACACCGACGCATGGCCCGCACTGCTCGACCGCGTCCTCGCCGCCGACATCCTCGTCATCGGCGGGCCGATCTGGCTGGGCGACAACAGCTCCGTGACGAAGCGGGTCATCGAGCGCCTGTACGGCCACTCGGGCGTGCTGAACCCCCGCGGCCAGTACGCCTACTACGGCCGCGTCGCCGGGTGCCTGCTCACCGGCAACGAGGACGGACTCAAGCACTGCGCGATGAACATCCTCTACAGCCTCCAGCACATCGGGTTCACCGTCCCGCCCCAGGCCGACGCCGGCTGGCTCGGCGAGGTCGGCCCCGGCCCGTCCTACCTGGACGAGGGTTCCGGCGGTCCGGAGAACGACTTCACCAACCGCAACATCGCGTTCATGACCTACAACCTGATGCACCTCGCTGCGATGATCCGGGGCGCGGGCGGGTTCCCGGCCCACGGCAACCAGCGCACGGCCTGGGACGACGGCACCCACCCCGGGCACACCAACCCCGAGTACCGCTGACGCGGGCGACGGCCGACCCACGCCCACGAGGAGACCCGATGAGCAGCACGACGACGAGCTGGCCGAGCCTGCGCGTGGCGGACTGGACCGCCACCCGCGAGACCCTGCACATGTGGACCCAGATCGTGGGCAAGATCCGCATGGCCCACGCCCCGCTGCTCAACCACTGGTGGCAGGTGACGCTGTACGTGGGCCCGCGCGGGCTGACGACGTCGGCGGTCCCGTTCGGCGCCGGGGCCTTCGAGATCGAGCTGGACCTGCTGGGCCACCGGCTCGAGGTCCGCAGCAGCGACGGCGGCGCGCTCGGCTTCGGGCTGGCGCCGATGCCGGTCGCCGAGTTCTACGGCACGGTCCTGGACGTGCTCGACAGGCTCGGGGTCTCCGCGCCGATCCGGCCGCACCCCAACGAGGTCGACCCGGCGATCCCGTTCGCCGAGGACCACACCCACGCCTCCTACGACGCCGAGGCGGCCACCCTGTTCTGGCGGCAGCTGCTGCAGGCGAACCGGGTGATCGGTGAGTTCCGGTCGCACTTCGTCGGCAAGGTCAGCCCGGTGCACTTCTTCTGGGGCGGCATGGACCTGGCCTGCACCCGCTTCTCCGGCCGTACGGCGCCACCGCACCCGGGCGGGGTGCCCAACTGCGGCGACTGGGTCATGGTCGAGGGCTACTCGCGGGAGCTGTCCAGCTGCGGCTTCTGGCCCGGTGGCGGCGAGGAGGGCGCCTTCTACTCCTACGCCTACCCCGCGCCCGACGGCTTCGACGAGGCCCCGGTCGGCCCCGACGGTGCCTTCTACAGCGCGGACTTCCAGCAGTTCCTGCTGCCCTACGAGATCGCCCGCGCCGCACCGGACCCGGACCGCGCGGTCGCCGAGTTCCTCCGCACGACCTACGGTGCCGCCGCGGACCTCGGGCGCTGGGACCGCTCCGCGCTGGAGGACGACCCGCTCCGCTGGGCGTGACCGGCGGTGTGCCGGTCGTCCCGCGGCCCGCCCCGGCGGGGCCGCGGGACGGCCGCGCCGGGGGCGCATCGTCCGCGCTCAGACCTGCTCGAACAGGGCGCCGTGCCGCGCCCGGAGCCGGTACTTCAGGACCTTCCCGCCCACCGTCTCGGGCAGGCCGTCCACGAACACGACCGCCTTCGGCGTCTCGTACCCGCCCAGCGTCGCCCGGCAGTGCGCGATGATCGACTCCGCGTCGGCCTCCGCGCCGTCCCGCAGCACGACGACCGCCGTGACGGCCTCGCCCCAGCGGGGGTGCGGCAGCCCGATCACCGCCGCCTTCTCCACGGCCGGGTGCCCGTGCAGGACGGACTCCACCCGCAGGCTGGAGACGTTCTCGCCACCGGACTTCACGATGTCCTTGAAGCGGTCCACCATGATCCGCAGACCGTCCTCGTCGACGGATGCGCTGTCCCCGGAGTGGAACCAGCCTCCGCGGAACGCCTCCCGCGTGGCCTCCTCGTTCAGGTAGTAGCCCGCCGTGACGATGGGGCTGCGGTACACCGCCTCGCCCGGGACGTGCGGGGTGTCCCGGACCGACACCCCGGTCTCGTCGACGACGTCGGAGGCGAGGAGCGGGCTCGGGACGCCGACGTAGTTCACCGACGGAGCCGTCCGCGCGTAGACCTCGCTCCACGTGGCGGGCCAGAACCGGTGGCAGGCGATCGCCTCGGTCTGCCCGAAGATGCCCAGCACCACGAGGCCGGGGGCCCGGTCCTGCAGCCGCGCGTACACGGCCGGTTCGAGGGCTCCCCAGCCGTACACCAGCACGGTCAGGCTGGACAGGTCCGCACCCGTCCGCTCCGCCACGGCGTCGATCGCGGCGACGAACTGCGGGGAGCCCGCCCACAGCGCGGTCGGGCGCTCCTCGGCGATCGTGGCCACGAGCTGGTCGGGCAGCGGGCGCCGGCCGAGCACCAGGGAGCCACCGGCCAGGAACGCCGAGAAGGTGAAGATCTGGTCGCCGACGTGGTAGATCATCGGCAGCGCGGTGGCGACCCTGAGGTCGGTCTCCACCCGCAGGCCGCGGGTCAGCGAGACCGTGAAGTTCAGCGCGGCGAGGTGGGTCGACCCGTGCGAGATCATCACGCCCTTGGGCATCGCCGTGGTGCCCGAGGTGTAGAGGATCTCCCAGATGTCGTCCGCGTGGATCTCGACGTCGGGCTCGGTCGTCGGCAGACCGTCGAGGAGGCCCCCGAAGCTCGGGCTCCCCGCGACGGGCCCGCCGCCGATCGCGATCGTGGCGCCGACCCGCAGGCCGGTGGCGGTGAACGCCTGCTCGGCCCGCGGCCACAGCTCCGCGTCGACGATCGCCAGGCCCGGCTCGGCCTGTCCGATCAGGTGCTCGAGCACGTCCGGGGCGAGGGCGGGGTTCACCGGTACGGCCACCATGCCCGCCTTCGCGACACCGACCTTGGCCAGGTAGGCCTCGACGGAGTTCTCGCAGAACAGCAGCACCCGCGCGCCCGGCTCCAGCCCCCGGGCCGCGAGGGCGTGGGCGACCTGGCTGGTGATCCCGTCGGCCTCGCGGTAGGTGACGGAGGCGAACCGCTCCTCGCCGTAGGCACCGGGCCGGCCGGTGATCGCGGTCTTCTCGGGATAGCTCCAGGTCAGACGTTCGAACACGTCCCCGACCGAGGTCCGCTCCCAGCGGTTCACCGCACGCCGTCCGCGCAGGCGCGTGACATCGATCGTCCCGAGCTGTCCCTGCAGGTCCACACCAGCCTCCTTGCCGAGCTCACCTGAGGCGGACAGCATCGCGGCATCACCTGCCGACCACAAGCCCTTAGTCACTCGTCGTTCACAACTTCCCGGGCGCCGGCGCGACGCCGCGGCCGGACCGCCCACGCGGGTCCGGACGCGCCCACGCCGGGCCCGGCGGTGCTGGCGACAGGACTTGCCACAGGCATGATTAGTGAACGACGATGCACTCATTGCGGGCGACGACGCCCGGCCGGCCGGTTGCGCAGAGGAGTCGATGTGGACGTTCGGGAGAGCTCCGGGAACAGGGACCTCCGGGAACACGGCCCGGGCCCGGCCCGCTCGGACCAGGGGGGACACCCGTGACGACCGTCCTGCGCTCCGCGCTCGACACCTCGGACGAGGTCTACCTCGCCAACCGCGCGCACGCGGAGACGGTCCTGGCCGAGCTCGACGAGCAGGTCCGGACCGCCATCGCCGGGGGCGGCGAGCGCTACCAGCAGCGCCACCGCGACCGCGGGCGGCTGCTCGTCCGGGAGCGCATCGAGCTGCTCCTCGACCGCGACGCCGCGTTCCTCGAGCTCTCCTCGCTCGCGGCCTGGGGCACCCCGTTCACCGTGGGCGCCTCCATCGTGACCGGGATCGGCGTCGTCTCCGGCGTCGAGTGCATGATCGTCGCCCACGACCCCACCGTCCGCGGTGGCGCGATGAACCCGTACTCGCTGCGGAAGACGCTGCGCGCCCTGGAGATCGCGCGCATCAACCGGCTCCCCACGATCAACCTCGTCGAGTCCGGCGGGGCGGACCTGCCCACCCAGTCCGAGCTGTTCGTGCCCGCGGGCAAGATCTTCCACGACCTGACCGAGCTGTCGTCGATGGCGATCCCGACGATCGCGCTCGTCTTCGGCAACTCCACCGCGGGCGGCGCCTACGTCCCCGGCATGTGCGACCACGCCGTGATGGTCGACCAGCAGGCCAAGGTGTTCCTCGGCGGCCCGCCGCTGGTGAAGATGGCCACCGGAGAGGAGTCCGACGACGAGGAGCTCGGCGGCGCCGCGATGCACGCCAAGGTCTCCGGCCTGTGCGACCACTTCGCCGTCGACGAGCGCGACGCCATCCGGATCGGGCGCCGGATCGTCTCCGAACTCAACTGGCGCAAGCTCGGCCCCGGTCCCACGCTGCCCGCCGACGAGCCGGTCCACGACCCCGACGAGCTGCTGGGCATCGCGCCGTCGGACATCAAGGTGCCCTTCGACCCGCGCGAGGTGATCGCCCGCGTGGTCGACGGCTCCCGGTTCGGCGACTACAAGCCGCTGTGGGGCACCAGCCTCGTCACCGGCTGGGCGTCGATCCACGGCTACCCCGTGGGCATCCTCGCCAACGCCCGCGGCGTGCTGTTCAGCGAGGAGGCCAAGAAGGCCTCGGAGTTCATCCAGCTGGCGAACCAGACGGACACGCCCCTGATCTTCCTGCAGAACACCACCGGCTACATGGTGGGGAGGAGCTACGAGCAGGGCGGGATCATCAAGGACGGCTCCAAGATGATCAATTCGGTGGCGAACAGCAAGGTCCCGCACATCACGCTGAACCTGGCCGCGTCCTTCGGCGCCGGGAACTACGGCATGTCCGGACGCGCCTACGACCCGCGGCTGATGTTCGCCTGGCCGGGCTCCCGGCTCGCCGTCATGGGCGCCGCCCAGCTCGCCGGCGTGATGTCGATCGTCGCCAGGCAGTCCGCCGCGTCGTCGGGCCGGGAGTTCGACGCCGAGGCCGACGAGCGCAACCGCGCCGCCGTCGAGGCCCAGATCGAGCAGGAGTCGCACGCCTTCTTCGTCACGGCCCGGCTCTACGACGACGGCCTGATCGACCCCCGCGACACCCGCACCGTGCTCGGCATCGCCCTGTCGACCGCGCACTCCAACATCGTCGCCGGCCAGCGTGGCTACGGCGTCTTCCGGATGTGAGTGAGGCATGACCATCCACAAGCTGCTGGTGGCCAACCGCGGCGAGATCGCCGAACGGATCGTCCGCTCCGCGCGGGCCCTGGACATCGTCACGGTCGCCGTCCACTCCGACCCGGACACCGACGCCCTGTTCGTCGAGGCCGCCGACGAGGCGGTGCGGCTCCCCGGCGCCGCCCCGTCGGAGACCTACCTGCGCGCCGACCTGATCATCGAGGCCGCGCTGCTCACCGGCGCCGACGCGATCCACCCCGGCTACGGCTTCCTGTCCGAGAACGCGGACTTCGCCCGCGCCTGCGCGGCCGCCGGCATCACCTTCGTGGGCCCGCCGGTCGAGGCCATCGAGGCGATGGGCTCGAAGATCGCGGCGAAGGAGCTGATGGAGAAGGCGGGCGTGCCCGTCCTGCCCGGCGCCACGATCGACGACGCCGGCGGGGCCGACGCCGCCGCCGTCTCGGCCCTCGCCGACGGCATCGGCTACCCGCTGCTGGTGAAGGCCGCCTTCGGCGGTGGCGGGCGCGGTATGCGCATCGTCCGCTCCGCGTCCGAGGTGGTCGACGCCGTGACCGGGGCCCGGCGCGAGGCCGCGTCGGCCTTCGGCGACGGCACCGTGTTCCTCGAACGGTTCGTCGAGGACCCGCGCCACGTCGAGGTGCAGATCTTCGGCGACACGCACGGCACCGTGGTGCACCTGTTCGAGCGGGAGTGCTCGATCCAGCGCCGGTACCAGAAGATCGTGGAGGAGGCCCCCTCCCCCGCCGTCGACGACGCGCTGCGCACCCGTCTCGGGGACGCCGCCGTCGCCGCGGGTGCGGCGATCGGCTACACCGGCGCCGGGACCGTCGAGTTCGTCATGACGCAGGACGGCGAGTTCTTCTTCCTCGAGGTCAACACCCGTCTGCAGGTCGAGCACCCGGTCACCGAGGAGATCACCGGACTCGACCTGGTGGCGCTGCAGATCGCGGTCGCCGAGGGCGAGCCGCTGCCCGTGGAGGTCACCGGGGCCACCATCACCGGGCACGCGATCGAGGCCCGGCTCTACGCCGAGGACCCGAGCCGGGACTACCTGCCCGGATCGGGGACCCTCCACCGGTTCTCCGTGCCCGCCCTGCCCGGTGTGCGCGTCGACACCGGTGTGCGGGACGGCTCGGTGGTCGGCACGCACTACGACCCGATGCTGGCCAAGGTGATCGCGCACGGCCGCACCCGCACCGAGGCCGCCCGGAAGCTCGCGCGGGCGCTGTCCGAGGCCGAGATCCACGGCCCGGTCACCAACCGGGACCTGCTCGTCGCCGTCCTGCGCGAGCCGGAGTTCCTGGCCGGGCGGACCGACACCGGCTACCTCACCCGCCACCAGCCCACCGCACTCGTCGGCACCCCGGCGGAGTCCACCCTCGCCGTGCACGCCCTCGTCGCCGCCCTGGCCGACCAGGCGGGCCGCCGGGCGGGCGCCGCGGTCCAGCAGCCGGTGCCGTCGGGCTGGCGGAACGTCCGCAGCGCCTTCCAGCACGCGGAGTACCGGGCCGGCGACACCGACCTCGACGTGACCTACCGGCTCGGCCGCGGCACGCTCGAGGCCGGCGTGAACGGGACCGCGCTCCCGGGCGCGGCCGTGCTCGCCGCCACCGCGGAACGGGTCGACCTGCAGGTGGGCGGTGTGCGGCGCGCCGTGCGGGTGCACCGCGTCGGCGACACCGTCCACGTCGACAGCGCGCTCGGCGCCACCACGCTGACCGAGCGGGCCCGGCTGCCCGAGCCCGGCACCGACGCCGCCCCCGGCTCGCTGCTCGCGCCCATGCCCGGCACCGTCGTCCGGGTCGCGGCCGGGGTCGGGCAGCAGGTCGAGCGGGGTGCGGTCGTCGTGGTGTTCGAGGCCATGAAGATGGAGCACCTGGTGCGCGCCCCGGTCGCCGGCACCGTCGCCGAGCTGGGCGTGCAGGTCGGGGACACCGTGGAGTCCGGCGAGGTCCTCGCCGTCATCGAGGAGGCGCAGGCCTGACATGAGCGACGTGACCTACGAGGTGACCGACGGCGTCGCCTGGCTGACGATCGACCGCCCCGAGGCCCGCAACGCCCTCAGCAGGGCCGTCCGCGAGGGCCTGTTCGACGGCGTCCACCGGTTCAACGCCGACGACACGGCGAAGGTCCTGGTGCTGACCGGCTCCGGGGAGAAGGCGTTCTGCGCGGGCGGCGATCTCAAGGAGATGAACGACGTCGCGCTCCGGGTCCCGCCCCCGGACTTCCTGCCCCAGCTCGGCCGCAACATCGACGTCCCCAAGCCGACGATCGCGGCGGTCAACGGGATCGCCTACGGCGGCGGGTTCCTCCTGGCCCAGCAGTGCGACCTGGTGGTGGCCGCCGAGCACGCCCGCTTCGCGGTGTCCGAGGTCAGGATCGGCCGCGGTTCCCCGTGGGCCGCGCCGCTGTCCTGGCTGGTCCCGCCGCGGGTCGCGATGAAGATCCTGCTCACCGGCGACCCGATCGGCGCGTCCGAGGCGCAGGACCACGGGCTGGTCAACGACGTGGTGCCCGCCGCCGAGCTGCGCGGGCACACCCAGCGGCTGGCCGAGCGGATCGCCGCCAACGCCCCGCTGTCGGTGCTCGCGGCCAAGCGGACCGTGTACCTGTCGGCGAGCCACACCCGCGCCGAGGCCTACGAGCGTGCCGAGGAGATCTGGGAGCCGGTCTACCTGTCGCAGGACGCCCAGGAGGGCCCGCTCTCGTTCCGGGAGAAGCGTGCCCCCGTCTGGCAGGGGGTCTGACCATGGTGACCATGGAGACGGTCCTCGACGACCTGGAGGCCGAGAGCGCGGTCGTCCGCGCGATGGTCGCCGATCTCGACGACGCCGCCATCGGCGGCCCCACGCCGGCCGAGGGCTGGACCGTCCGCGACCAGCTCACCCACCTCGCCTGGTTCGACGAGGCGGCCACCCTCGCGGCGACGGACCCGGCGACCTTCCGCACGCGGGCGGACGGGTTGCAGGAGCTCGGGCCCGGCTTCCCCGACCGGATCGCCGCGGACCACGCGGGTCTGCGGGCCGAGGAGGTCCGGGCCTGGTTCGCCGGGGCCCGCGACGCCCTCGTCAGCACCTTCCGCGGCATCGGGCCGAAGACCCGGCTGCCCTGGTACGGGCCGGACATGAGCGCCCTGTCCTCCGTCACCGCCCGGCTGATGGAGACCTGGGCGCACGGCCAGGACGTCGCCGACGCGCTCGGGATGCTCCGGGAGCCGACGGACCGGCTGCGCCACGTCGCCCACCTGGGGGTGCAGACCTTCGGTTTCACCTTCCGCAACAACGGCCGCGAGGTCCCGGAGGCGCCCGTGCGGGTGGAGCTGGTCGCCCCCTCCGGCACGCTGTGGACCTGGGGCCCGGAGGACGCCGCGGACCGGGTCACCGGCTCCGCCCTGGGCTTCTGCCTGGTCGCGACCCAGCGCAGGCACCCCGACGACACCGACGTGGCCACGACCGGGCCGGTCGCCGCCGACTGGATCTCGATCGCCCAGACCTTCGCCAACCCGCCCGGCCCCGGCCGCGCCCCCGGCGCCGTCACCGCGGCGTTCCCCGCCCCGACCCGTACCCCCGCAGGAGGGCCCGCATGACCCGCGCACCGGTGCGCATCGGCAACTGCTCCGGCTTCTACGGCGACCGCATCACCGCCGCGCGGGAGATGGTCGAGGGCGGGCCGATCGACGTGCTGACCGGCGACTACCTCGCCGAGCTGACGATGCTGATCCTCTACAAGGCGCGGCGGAAGGACCCGACCGGCGGCTACGCGAAGACCTTCCTCACCCAGGTCGAGCACGTGCTGGGCACCTGCCTGGACCGCGGCATCAGGATCGTGTCGAACGCGGGCGGGCTCAACCCCGCCGGGCTGGCGTCCGACCTCACCGCCCTGGCGCAGCGGCTCGGCCTCGCCCCGCGGATCGCCTACGTGCACGGCGACGACCTGGTCGACCGGCTCGACGACATCCAGGCCGCCGGGCACACCCTGGCCCACCTCGACACCGGCGTCACGCTCGCCGACGCGGGGGTGAACCCGGTGTCCGCCAACGCCTACCTGGGCGCATGGGGCATCACCGAGGCCCTGCGCGCCGATGCGGACGTCGTCGTCACCGGGCGGGTCACCGATGCCTCCGTGGTCGTCGGCCCCGCCGCGTGGTGGCACGGCTGGGAGCGCACCGACTTCGACGCGATCGCCGGCGCCATGGCCGCCGGGCACGTCATCGAGTGCGGCCCGCAGGCCACCGGCGGGAACTACTCCTTCCTCGAGGAGATCACCGACCGCCGCTACCCCGGCTTCCCGATCGCCGAGGTCGCCGCCGACGGGTCCAGCGTGATCACCAAGCACGCGGACACCGGCGGGCTCGTCTCCCCGGGCACCGTCACCGCCCAGCTGCTCTACGAGATCGGCGAACCCGCCTACCCCGGCCCGGACGCCGTGGCGCACTTCGACTCGCTGCGGCTCACACAGGACGGCGAGCACCGCGTACTGATCTCCGGCACCCGAGGCAGCGCGCCGACCGACCGGCTCAAGGTGGCGCTGAACTACGAGGGCGGCTACCGCAACACCATGACGCTGGTGCTCACCGGCACGAAGATCGAGGAGAAGGCGGCCTGGGCCTCGGAGCAGCTCACCGAGCTGCTCGGCGGCGCGGACCGGTTCCAGGAGCTCGACATCCAGCTGCTGCGCTTCGACCATCCCGACGCACCCACGAACCCGCAGGCGACCGCCCACCTGCGGGTCACCGTCAAGGACCCGGACCGGCGCAAGGTCGGCCGTGCCTTCTCCGACACGACCATGGAACTCGCCCTCGGCGGCTACCCCGGCTTCCACACCACCACCCCGCCCTCGGCCGAGAGCGCCTTCGGCGTGTACTGGCCGTCCCTCGTGCCCGCCTCCGAGGTGGAGCACCTGGTCACGCTGCCCGACGGCACCACGACACCGGTGCCGCACAGCCCGGTCACCGCCGGGGTCCCCGCCCCGGCCGAGCCGGTCGTGCCGGCACCCGTGGCGGGGCCCACCCGGCGGCTGCCGCTGGGCGAGATCGCGGCGGCCCGCTCCGGCGACAAGGGCGGGAACGCGAACATCGGGCTCTGGACCCGCACCGACGACGAGTACGCGTGGCTGCGCGGCCACCTCACCGTCGAGCGCGTCCGCGAGCTGCTGCCGGAGGCCGCCGGGCTGGAGATCCGCCGCTTCGACCTGCCCAACCTGCGCGCGCTGAACATCGTCGTGATCGGGATCCTGGGGGCGGGCGTCGCCTCCGCCACCCGCCCCGACCCTCAGGCAAAGGGGCTGGGCGAGTACCTGCGCAGCCGCCTCGTCGACATCCCCGTCGCCCTGCTGCCCGGCTGACCGGGGCGGCGGCCCCGCGCCGGGTCAGGGGAACATCGCGCGCAGCTCGGGCCGGTCGAGCTTGCCGCTGCCCGTGCGGGGCAGCGCGTCGACGATCTCGATCCGCTTGGGTCCGTGCATCCCCCGCAGGTTCGGGTCGGCGGCGCACCAGGCGGCGATCTGCTCCACGGTGACACCCGGCTTGGTGGGGACGACCACCGCGGTCACCTGCTCGACCCAGCGCTCGTGGGCGGTGCCGATCACCGCGACCTCGGCCAGGTCGGGGTGGGCGGCGAGGTGCTCCTCCACCATCTGCGGGAACACGTTCTCCCCACCCGAGACGATCATGTCGTCGATCCGGTCGACGTAGTACAGGTAGCCGTCCGCGTCCTGCGACATCAGGTCACCGGTGCGGAACCAGCCGTCCGCCGACCACTTCTCCGGGACGTCGATGTTCCAGTAACCCGGGGTGACCGCGTCCCCCCGGACCCAGAGCTCGCCGACGCCCTCGTCCCCCGGGCGCAGGTCCGGGCCGCCGTCGACGGGTACGAGCCGCGTGCGCACGATCTGCTCCAGCGGGGTGCCCATCGAGTCCGGGCGCCGCACGTCGTCCGGGCCGTAGGTGACCACCAGGCCGTTCTGCTCGGTCTGGCCGTAGATCTCCACGCCCGCGATCCCGGTCCCCGCCTCGAGCCGCTCGATCGCGGCCGTGGGGGTGCGGGAACCGCCGAACATGCAGATCCGGAAGGAGTCGAGCACCACCGGCGACCCCACCGTCCGGTTGCCGACGTCGATCATCATCGTGGAGATCAGGCCACCGAAGGTCGGACGCAGCTCCTGCGCCAGCTCCAGCCACCGCACGACGTCCCAGCGCGGCATGAACGTGATCTGCCCGCCGAGCAGCAGCAACGGCAGGCTCGCCAGCTGCAGGCCGCCGACGTGGAACAGCGGCATGCAGTTCAGCACGTGGTCGGCGGCGGTGAGCCGGTAGCGGCCGATGGCGCCCTCCGCCTCGGCGACGAGGTTGCGGTGGGTCTGCCGCACGCCCTTCGGCACCCCGGTCGAGCCCGAGGTGTACATGATGCAGGCGTCCTCGCCGTCGAGCCGGGGCAGCACGTCGGCCGCGGGCTCGTGGGCCGCCAGGGCCGCGGCGAACCCGTCGGTCGTCAGCAGCTCCGGGCACTCGTCGCCCAGCAGCGCGGCGACCCGGTCCCGGTCCGCGGCGGGCAGCACGAGCACCCGCAGCCCGGAGTCGCGCACGACGTGGCGGAGCGCCGCGTCGGGGAACATCCGGTTGAGCGGCACGCCGACCGCGCCGGCCTGCCACGTACCGAGCAGCCCGACCAGGTACTCGGGGCAGTTCGGCAGGAGGAACCCGACCCGCTCCCCCGGCTCGACCCCGGTGTGCCTCAGGTACGCGGCGAAGCGGGCACCGCGTTCGGCGTACCCGGCGTAGTCGACCTCGTCGTCGTCCAGCCGGAGCGCGACGTCCGCCGGGTGGTGGGCCGCACTGCGGCGCAGGAGCGTGGCGATGTTCATCGGCGGGTCCTCCTCGGCCACGACCGCGCTCCGCGCACCCACGCCGTCGTGAGGTGATCAGCTGTTCACTAGCGGAACCTACCGGGAACGACGCGGCACGTCACGTGCCCCGGCGGGCTCCCCGGCGGTCCGTCACGGGTGCCGCAGGCCCCCGGGCGCGTCTGCGCGCGGGGCAACCGGACCGCTGCGGGTGCGGGGACGCCGCTCCCCGGAAATCGGAGCCGCCCGCGGACGGCTGTCGGGGTGTGTGTCCCCCACCGGTCTCCCCGGCCCGCTCGTCGGTCGTCGCGCTGGGGGCGGCCGACGTCGCCCTCGCGCGGGAGCTCGGGGATGGACGTCGTCGGCGGCCTGCGCAACGCCGGGGAGTCGCAGCCGCAGGCGCCCTACCTCGCGCCGTTCCCGGACGGGGTGCTGACGATCGACGAGCTGGAGCCGCTGCCGCTGGGGCGGATCGCGGCGTACCGCCCGGACCGTCGGAGGTGAACGAGCCGAGCCGATGGGGCGCTACGTCTCCGAACCGTCGGACGCCGACGGGGCCACCGACGCCTGACCAGCCGTGCCGCGACCGGGCCCGTCCGGCTGCCGCTCGCGGAGCGAACACAGCAGTCCGTGGAAGACGTTCCAGACGGCTTCCCCGTCCCCCGCACGCCCGGACTCGGCCAGCCACAGAGCGGACTCGTTCATCGCGCCGGACAGCAGCCGGGTCAGCGGCTCGACGGGCTGGGACACGATCACCCCGTCATCGACGAGCTGCTGCAGCGACTCCGCCAGATGACGCGCGGAGGTCTGCTCGTCCAATCGGCGCCACTCCGACCAGCCGAGGACGGCGGGCCCGTCGATGAGCATGATCCGCGACAGCTCCGGGTCGTTGGACACCGAGAGGAACGCCCGGCAGCCGGCGACGAACGAGGTCCAGGGGTCCGCACCGGAGGAGACCGATGTGGACACACGGTCGGCCACCTCCGCCTGGACCTGGGCCAGGACCTCGCGGAACAGGCCGATCTTGCCGTCGAAGCTGTGGTAGAGGGCGCCCTTGGTGACGCCCGCGGCGGCCACGATCTCGGCCAGTCCGACCGCGCCGTAGCCACGCTGCGCGAACAGCGTCCGCGCCTCGTGGATCAAGGCCTTCCGCGTCTGCTCCCGTTGCCGGATCCGCACTCCGGTCATGGACCCTCCCGAACTCGTGTACCGACGGTAGGTGAATATGCACCTGGCCGGCCCGGCCATCACCCCGGGCCTCGGCGCCACGGCACAGCAGATGCTGGGCATCATCGACATCCACGGCTTCATGATCGCCGGCCTGCTCGGCACGATGGGCAGCCTGGGCGACCGCATCGGGCGCCGGGCGGGACATGGCCATCGGGCTGTGGGTCACGATGTTCGCGGTCGGCAGCGCACTCGGCCCGGTGACCGGTGGCGCACTGCGGCAGGTCTTCCGGTGGGCCTCGGTCTTCCTGATCGCGGTCCCGGTCGTGCGCTGCTGCTCGTCGCCGGGCCGCTGCTGGTGGCGGAGTACCGCACCCCGGAGGCGGACCCGATCGACCTGGTGAGCGTCGCCCTGTCCCTCGAAGCGATCGTGCCCGTCGCCCACGGCCTCGAGGAGCCGGCGGTCTGCTGATCTCCGTCGTCGGGCCCCTCGGCGAGAGATCGCTCGGCGACGTCCCGGTACGACGGGGGTTCGGCGTGTACGACACCCAGATCCGGGCGCTTCCGTGCCGCGACTACGGCCGTGGCCCGACCGCCCGGGTCGGAGCATCGACGTCACCCTGCCCACCCGGTCGACAGGTACCGACCCGCAGACCCGGTGCGGATGCCAACCCCTCGCGACCGTCGATCTGCAGTTTGCGGTAGACCCGCGTGAGGTGTCCCTCGACCGCCCGCTGTGACGTCCCCAGCACCGCGGCGATGTCCCGGTTGGTCGCTCCCCCTGCGGCCAGCCGGGCGACACCGAGCTCGGCCGGTGTCAGGGAGGACGAGCCGCCGCGCCGCGGCCGCCCGCCGGCGGCCGCGAGCTCGGTGCGGGCGCGAGCCGCCAGGATCGGGGCGCCGCAGTCGGCTGCCAGCTCCAGCCCGTGCCGCAGCAGGGCACGCGCCTCGCCGGCGGCGCCGTGCGCGCGCATCCGCGCGCCCAGGTCCACCGTGCACCGTGCCCGGTCGAGGGCCAGCGGCGAGGCGCCGAGCTCGGCACGGGCCGAATGCAGCGTCGCGAGTCCCCGCTCCCCGCCCTGCACGAGCCCCAGCACCCGTAGCGCCGCACCGCCGTACCCCTCGGGCCCCCACAGCCGGCACAGCGTGACGTACTCCTCGGCCGCCGCCGTCGCCGCCTCGTGCTCACCGAGCTCGTGGTGGAGCTCGACGGCCCGCCGTCGCCAGTCGAGCACCACCGGGTTGACGATCCCGACAGCCATCAGGCGATGTCCGCACTCCAGCGTCAGCGCGAGCGCCTCGCGGGTCCGCCCGGTCGCCGCGAGGACCGCGGCACGGGCGTCGAGCAGGTAGTTCCACCGCCAGGTCCGGTCGGCGCTGCTCCGGTCGTCGACCGGAGCGAGCAACCGCTCCGCCTCCGCCGTCCGCCCCAGCTCGACCAGGGCCAGTGTCGCCGCGCGGAGCACCATCAACCGGGTCGCACCGGTCAGCACGTCGAGCGAGGCCCGGGCGGCGGCGAGCGCCGCAGGCACCTGCCCGCGCCGCAACAGCAGCATCGCGTCGACCCCGCGCAGGAACGCCTCGACGTCCGTCCGGTGCGTGCGGTGTGCGGCGTCGAGGGTCCGTCGACGGACACCGTCGAGACCGGTGGTGGCCTCGGCCCAGCACAGCAGGCCGAGCGCCGCCACCTGCATCGGGTGCAGGTACGCGTCGTCCTCCAGGTCCGCGGGCATCGCCTCGGCGGTCCGGGCAGCCGCCGTCGCGGCGTCGGTGTGCAGGGCCAGCGCGGAGAAGAGCAGGTGGGCGCTGCGCAGCACGTCGGCGCCGGCTCCCGCCCCCAGCTCGCCGGGATCGGTCCGCGCGACCCAATCCCAGACCCGGGCGGCACCCGAGGGGTCCTCGCAGGCGGCGTGCAGCACCAGCGCCTCCAGCCGCTGGCGCAGCTCACGGTCCTGCCCGCTCGTCCCCGTACCCGCGTCGGCCAGGTCACGCAGGACGTCCTCCAGCAGCGGGGCGAGGTCCACCGCGCCCCCGGGCGACCGGGCGACCGTCCGCGCGAGCAGCTCGGCCCGTTCCCGCGCGCAGGGCACCAGGGACAGCGCCTCGACCAGGTGGCCGCGGGCCGTCGCCGGGGCGGCGACCCGCTCGACGACGCTGAGGTCCACCAGCAGTGCGGCCCGCCGACGGCCGCCCACCGGCCCGGTCAGCGTGTGCTCCAACAGACGTCTCGCCCGTACGCGGTCGCCGCGCTGCTCCGCGCGGGCGGCCGCGACGTGCAGCAGCTCGACCACGCCCCCGTCCCGGGGCGGCCCGGCCGCCAGGTGGTGGTCGGCCACCCGGTCCAGCGGTGCACCCTCGCTGTCGAGCACCCGGGCGGCGCGGGCGTGCAGTCGGCGGCACCGGTCCGCACCGGCGGCCTCGAGAACGGCGGTGCGGGCCGGATCGTGCCCGCACCGGTCCCCGTCGAGCACCCCCAGCTCCACGAGGCGCTCCGCGGCGTGGGCGGCCGCCACGTCGTCCAGCCCGGCCACCCGGGCGCGGGTGCCGGCATCGGCGTCCGGGTCGAGCACGGCGACGGCCCTGGCCAGCTCGACCACGCCGGGCGGTTCGTGGCGCAGCATCGCGGCCAGGCGGTCCCCGGGCGGCGGTGCGCCGCTCCCCGACCGGTCAGGCGATACGATCGGAACCACTCTCCCGGAGCCGGCGGAGCGCCGCGCGGCCCGGCACCCCCAGCTTGCGGTAGACGCCGGTCAGGTGCTTCTCCACGGCCCGGACGCTGACGGCGAGGTCAGCGGCGATCTCGTGGTTGGTCAGGCCGCGGGAGGCGCGCGTCGCGACCCGTTCCTCGGACCGGGTCAGCGCGGCGGAGGCACGGGAGGTGGGCCGGTGTCCGGGTACGGGCGTCCCGACGGTGTCGTGCAGGCGCGGCGGCGGTCCCGCCGGGTCCCCGGTCCGGGGCGGGAGGTCACCGGGTCCCGGCGGGGCGCGGTGTGCGGTCAGCGCCCTGGTCGCGCGCTCGGCCTCCGACCGGTCCCCCGAGGTCCGCAGGACGATGGTCGCCTGTTCGAGGAGTTCCGCGCCCCGGTGGGTCCCGCCCAGCTGCCCGAGCATCCGCAGGGCCCGGCCCAGCTGTGCCGGTGCCCCCCAGCGGCGTGCCCGCGCCAGCTCCTGCTCGGCGAGTGCCCGGGCCTCGGCCCTGCGGCCGCGCTCGGCCAGGATCTCGACCGCCCACGGACGCCACGGCACGGGGGTGGCGGTCCATCCCGCCTGGTCGAACCGGCGGCCGGCGTCGAGGCAGTACTCCAGCGCGGTCTCCGCGTCGCCGGCCTCGGCGGCCACCCGGGCCCGCAACATCTGCAGGCAGGCCCCGAATCCCGGGGGGACCGACGGCGTCGCGCCGTACCGGGCCAGCACCCGGTCCGCCCCGGGCCCGTGCGGCACCGCGGTCAGCACCGGGGCCAGCACCGTCCCGGGCAGCAGCGAGTCGTCGGCCAGCTCGTCGACCAGCTCGACCGCCGACCGCACCTGCTCGGCGGCCTCCTCGACGCGACCGGAGCACACGAGGACCGCGGCGAGCTCGGCGTGCAGCACCGCCTCGACCACCGGAGCGCGCTCGGCCCGCGCCTGTTCGAGCGCGACCGACAGCCAGGACGGGAGGTCCTCGACCGCGTCGGCCATGCACAGACAGGTCACCAGCATCCCGACCGTGCTGTGGACGTGGTCCGACGACGCCGGCTCACGGGCCAGGACCGCCCGGCAGGCGGCGGCCACCACGCTCGCCGGCCGGTGTCCGCCGACGGCGGCGGAGTGCAGCAGGACGCAGGCGAGCTCCCGCTCCCCCGGGGTCCGGATCGGTAGCCCGTCCGGGAGTGCCTCGAGTTCGTCGAGCCGGGCCGCGGCGGCGGACAGCCCGGCACGGGTGTGCTTGTCGACGTAGTGCAGACGGGCCTCGACCCGTAGGGCGAGCTCGCAGATCTCCGTGTCCCCGGTGCCCCCGTACCGGCCCAGCTCCTCGGCCACCCCCCGCAGCAGCGCGATCACCGGCGGCGCGGCGCCCTCCAGCGCGAGCGGGGTCACCCGGCACAACGCCGCGGCCCGTTCCCGCAGCGACCCGAGCAACGGCACTGCCTGGACGATCCGGCGCAGGGCGAGACCGGTGTCGCGCGAGCGCTCGAGGCCCGCCAAGTCGAGCAGCACGGCGGCCCGCCCCGGCTCGTCCGGTCCGGCGAGCAGGGCGTGTCGCAGATAGCGGACGGCGGTCCACGACTCTCCGCGCCGCACCGCGGTCCCCGCCGCGTCGCGGAGCGCCTCGACCGTCCAGGCCGGAGCCGCCCCGCCGACCGTGAGAAGGTGCGCGGCGATCCGGTCGGACGGCGCGCCCGCGTCCCGCAGCATCCGGGCGGCACGCAGGTGCAGATCGCGGCGCTGGTGCGAGGACTGGACGACTCCGAGGGCGGCGCCGACGAGGCCGTGGCGCAGCCGGTGGCCCTCGGGCCCGGTGAGCCCCATGCTGCGGGTGACGGCACCGGCCACGGCGAGATCGGTCGCGTCCAGCTCGGCGAGCCGGGCCAGCATCACGTCGTCGGCCTTCTCCCCCGCGACGGCGACCGCAGCGAGGTACCGGCGCTCGGTGGCGGGCAGCCGTCGCACGGCGTGGGCGAACCGGTCCCGCAGCCGTGCCGGCGCGGCGCCGGCCACCCGACGCGCCGGCGGCTCCGTGGTGCACTGCGGCCGGGCGGCGAGCTCCTCCAGTACGCAGGTGAGGTGGAGCGGGTTCCCCTCCGTGGCCGCGGACAGCGCGGCCACGAGCTCCGGGGTCGCGTCCCGCCCGAGTGCCGCCCGGGCCGTCACCGAGATCGCCTCGTCCGAGAGGGGACCGAGCGGCCGCACCGCGTCGGCCACCGCCGCGAGCTCCGTCGGGAATCCCCCGGTGGCGCCGCCGTGTCGGGTACCGCCGTCGTGTCCGGCATCGCCGTCGAGCACCGTGAGGACCACCGCCACGCGCAGGCAGGCCCGCGGGCAGCACAGGCGGGCCAGCCAGCGCAGCGACCGGGCGTCACAGCGGGCCGCGTCGTCGACGAGCAGGAGCACCGGTGCGACCGCCGCGCGACCGGCGAGCGCGGCGGAGAGGGCGCCGGTGTCGTCCCCGTCGGGCTCTCCGCAGGGGGACGAGGGGCCGGGACCGCCGCACGCGGCGAGCAGTTCGCGCGCGGTGCCCAGCGGGATGCCACCCTCCTCGTCGGTGCCCCCGGCTCGCGCGACCTGCATCCCGTGGGCGGCGCCCCGGCGCGCGCACTCCTCGAGCAGTGCGGTGCGCCCGATGCCGATCGGGCCGGTGAACACGAGCAGGCTCGTCGTGCCGCCGACGGCACGCGCGAGCGCGCCGTCGACCTCCGCCAGGTCGCCGGCGCGGCCGAGCAGCACCGGACGGGGCATCAGCGACGGCCCCGCAGTCGGACGACGGGCTCGCGGAGCACCGCGCGGTCCGCCCGACGGACGGCTCCCCAGGGTGGGCCCCCGACACTCATACGACCTCCGTCCGACGGACGAGCACGCGATTCGGTGATCATTTTACGCCGGTGCGTCGTGGAACGGAGCACCACCACGGAATTCGTCGGGAAACACCCAGTTCCTCCTCCGTGGACCTGCCCGGGTTCGATCCACGCAGTGGATACTGGTGGTATCCGGGCGACATCGGCGGCATAGTCCTTCCTCGATGACGATCGGGGACGGCCAACATGAACGCATCATGTCGGGAATGCGACGGACCGGCGACGTGGCCGGTCCCGGACTCGTGGGCCGAGCCCGTCCGACACCGAGGGGGATCGACGTGGAACCCGTTCCGGGACTGACCGTCCGGGTGCTCGACACCGGCTGGATGGAGCTGGGCCATCCGAGCCGGTGCGACCGCCTGCTGTGCGACGAGGTCGGCACCGCCATGTGGCTCGCGCTGTGCCGGACGGCGTGGAACCTCGGCGACGCGGCCGCCCACCTGGCCGACCTCTGGGACACCGACCCCTGGGCGATGCGGGACATGATGGACGACTGGCTGGACGACCTGCGCGAAGCCGGCCTCGTCCGGTACTGACGCGACGCCCGGTGCCGCCGGGGCGGTCGTTGCGGCATCGCACGGACGGGCACCCCGGTTGTCCCGCGGACGTCGCTCGCACCCGTGCGAACCACGGTCGGGACCAGCAGAACCCCAGCACCCACACCCCACACCGTAGTGATCTAGATCACATACCGCACCACACCCCACCGAACCCCCGCACTCCGGCGGCCACAGTGTTAAGCGCTTACGCTCCGCTGCCGTTGACCCCTGTCGAGCGGCCCCCATACGGTCGAATCGGTTATCGAGAACGGCTACCGCGACTGTCCGGTCCGCTCCCGGAACAGCGTGTTCCGTTGAACTTCGGGGAGTAATTCGATGCGAGTCCTGCCCTATGACGGCGACACCACCGAGCGCATTTCCCAGGAATCCACCAGTGCCTGCATGGTATCGCTCGACCGAGGCCTGCGCGTCGTCGCGGCGAACCAGGAGATGTTCCGCCGGATGTGCGACATCGGTTCCGGCGACGTGTGCGGATCGGCGTTCTGCGACCTCCTCGACGGAAGCATCCGTACCCGTGTCCGGCACCAGATGGAACGGTTGCTGGACGGTCAGCAGCCCCGTTTCCAGGAGCGGTCGGTCGCGATCGCCGGGGCCGGCTCGTCGCTGCGGGGCGACCTGATGGCGACCGCGATCGCGCGGAACGCGGGCCGGGTCGAGGGGGTCGTCGTCGTCCTGCGTACCGGGGACGCCGAGCCGTCCACGGCCTGGAGCGGACCACGCCGGATCCTGTCGGACATGGACGCCAAGATCCTGGAGGGGGTCGCCTCCGGTGCCTCCACCGTGCAGCTGGCCTCCACCCTGTTCCTCAGCCGCGGCGGCGTCGAGTACCACGTGACCGCCCTGCTCCGGAAGATGCGGGTCAAGAACCGGCCTGCGCTGATCTCCAAGGCCTACTCGATGGGTTTCTTCGAGCTGGGTTCGTGGCCGCCCCAGGTCGTGCCCGATCACGTGAAGTGACTGCTCGACCCGACGACGTCCCGAGGCGAGAGGTGAGAACATGACCGCCACCGACGACATCCGGACGACCGCGGACCTGCGGTCGCGGGTGGCCGAGCTGCACGCGGCCCGCGAGCAGATCCGCTCCGGCCCGTCCAGCGCCGCGACCGAGCAGCAGCACGCCCGCGGCAAGCTGACCGTGCACGAGCGCCTCGCGATGCTGCTCGACGAGGGCAGCTTCCGTGAGATCGAGCAGTTCCGCAGGCACCGCGCCACCGGCTTCGGTCTGGAGGACCGCCGTCCGCACACCGACGGCGTCGTGACCGGCTGGGGCACCATCGACGGCCGCACCGTGTTCGTCTACGCCCACGACTTCCGGATCTTCGGCGGTTCGCTCGGCGAGGCGCACGCCACGAAGATCCACAAGGTGATGGATCTGGCGGAGTCCGCCGGCGCACCGTTGATCAGCCTGAGCGACGGCGCGGGCGCCCGGATCCAGGAGGGCGTCACCGCGCTGGCCGGCTACGGCGGCATCTTCCGCCGCAACGTGCGGGCCTCCGGCGTCGTCCCGCAGATCAGCGTCATGCTCGGCCCGTGTGCCGGGGGCGCGACCTACTCGCCCGCCCTCACCGACTACGTGTTCATGGTCCGCGACATCGCCCAGATGTACATCACCGGACCGGACGTGGTGTCCGCCGTGACCGGTGAGGAGATCACGCACGAGGAACTCGGCGGCGCCGAGGTGCACGCCACGGAGTCGGGGGCGGGCGCCTTCGTCTACGACGACGAGGAGTCCTGCTTCGCCGACGTGCGGCACCTCGTGTCGCTGCTGCCGTCGAACAACCGCGAGCAGCCGCCCGTGGCCCCCACCGCCGACCCACCGGACCGGGCCACCCCGTCGCTGCTCGACATCGTCCCGGCCGACACCACCCGCGCCTACGACATGCGGGACGTGATCGCCGAGGTGGTCGACGACGGCGACCTGTTCGAGGTGCACGCCAACTGGGCCACCAACATCGTGTGCGGTCTGGCCCGGCTCGACGGGCACACGGTCGGGATCGTGGCGAACCAGCCGGCCTCGCTGGCCGGGGTGCTCGACATCCACGCCTCGGAGAAGGCGGCCCGGTTCGTCTCCACCTGTGACTCGTTCAGCATCCCGCTGGTCACCCTCGTCGACGTGCCGGGTTTCCTGCCCGGCGGCGACCAGGAGCGCGGGGGGATCATCCGGCACGGCGCCAAGCTGCTCTACGCCTACTGCGCGGCCACCGTCCCGCGGGTCCAGCTCATCCTGCGCAAGGCCTACGGTGGCGCCTACATCGTCATGGACTCGCGCTCGATCGGAGCGGACCTGTCCCTCGCCTGGCCGACCAACGAGATCGCGGTGATGGGCGCCGAGGCCGCGGCCAACGTCGTCTTCCGGCGCGAGATCGCCGCCGCGCCCGACCCCGAGATCGCCCGAGCCCAGCGGATCAAGCAGTACCGCAACGACCTCATGCATCCCTACTACGCCGCCGAGGCCGGTCTCGTCGACGACGTGATCGACCCCTCCGACACGCGCGCGGTCCTCGTCGACGCGCTGTCGATGCTGCGTGCCAAGCGCGCCGAGCTGCCGGTCCGCAAGCACGGCAACCCGCCGACGTGACCACCGCGGCGGGCCCCGGACCGCGGATCCTGATCACCGGTGGCAACCCGACCCCGGCCGAGGTGGCCGCCGTGACCGTGGCGCTGTGCACCCTGGCCGGACGGAGCCGGGTCGCCGCGGGACCCCACCGGCACCGGCGGGCCGCGTCCTGGCCGGGTGCGGACGGCTACCGGGCCCCGACGAGCTGGTCCGGCCAGGGCGGGTACCAGGCGCCCGCGAGCTGGACCGCGCGCACGTGACGAGCGCCGCCCCCGGCACCGGGAGCGGCGGTCAGTCCGCCCCCCGAAGCGCACTGCGCCCGCTGACCCCGAGCTTACGGTAGGCGCTGGTCAGCCGTTTCTCCACGGCCCGGCGGCTGACCCCCAGCTCCTCGGCGATCATCTTGTTGGTCGCCCCGCCGACCACCCGGTCCACCACCTGCCGCTCGGCGTCGGTCAGGGCGTCGACGACGCGCCACGCTGCGGACTCCTCCCCGTCGTCGCCGGTACCGGCCGCCGGCTCGACCGTCGGTACCGGCGTCGCGGTGTCCGGGTCCCCGGCCCCGGCCTCCTCGAGGCGGCGCAGACCCCGGCGCAGCAGCGCCTCGCCCTCGGGGGCGCCCGTGCCGGCGAGGTGTCGCCCCAGCGCGATCTCGGCGCGACCGAGCGCGGCCGTGTCCGCCGAGTCCCTGAGCACCTCGACGGCCTCCCTCAGCTGGGTCGCGCCCGCGGCCCCGCCGACGAGCGAGCCCCGCACCCGCAGGGCACGCCCGAGTGCGGCGGGGGCGCCCCACGCCCGCGCCAGTGCCAGCTCCTCGTCGGCCCATTCCAGCGCGGCCCCCGTCGCACCACGGCGGCGCAGCAGCCGGGCCGCCCAGCTCCGCCACGGGAACAGGGCCGGGTTGGACCAGCCGAGGTGCTCCAGGTGTCGCCCGCAGTCGAGCAGGCACTCCAGCGCCAGGTCCTGCCGGTCCGCACGCAGCGCGCCGGCCGCGCGCACGAGCTGGTGGGTCGCGTGCGCGACCAGACCACCGCCGGGCGGCCGCCCGGCGGGCTCCGGGCCGAGTGCCGGCGCCCGGGCCTCGATCGCCGCGGCGATCAGCGCGGTGTGGAAGGCGGCCGATGCGGGGACCCCGCGCTCACGCAGGACCCCACCGGGCAGCGCCGCCGCCGCCGCGGGCCGCCCGCGGGCCAGCAGGACCAGGGCGAGCTCGTCGGCGGTGGCCGCCGCGGGCGATGTCGGGTCGGGGACCAGCCAGTCCTCCAGCGGCCGCGGCCGGTCGGCGGCGACGAGGGCGAGCACCAGCAGGCCACGTGGCCCGTCGCCCGGCGGGATGCCGTGCGGGGGCCGCACCTCGCGCGCCGGTGTGATCCGCAGCAGGCGTTCCCCGAGGTGGGCGACGTCGGCCGCCGGTACCCCGCCGGTCAGCGCCGCGGCGTGCAGCAGCACGCCGACCAGCTCGCGACCGGCCGCGGTGCTGAGGTGCTCGTCCGGTGCGGCCACGACCTCGCGCAGCAGCGCGCAGGACCGGGCCAGCCCCTCCGGGTGCTGCTCGTCCAGCCGCCGGGCGCGGGCACGGATCCGGACGGCCACCGTGCACTCGTCGTCGACGACCGGGTCCGTTCCGGCGTCGGCCGCACGGACCGCCTCCTGGACCCGCGCCGGCACCTCCCGCACCGTCGACGGGTCGATCAGGGTGAGCGCGACCGCCCGGTCCTGCGGCGAGGCGAGCAGCGGCAGCGCCTGGGACACGTGCCGGACGGCGGTGCCGGGCTCGGTGAACCGCTCCGCCGCGGCCAGCTCGACCAGCAGGGCCCCGCGCTCGTGGCCACGCACGTCGCTGTCGAGCAGGGCCCGGCGCAGGTACCGGACCGCGACCGGGTCGTCGTCGTGGTCGTCGGCCGTGTCCGGGCGGAGCGCGGTCGTCGTCTGGTGGGCCGCGGCCCGCAGGACCTCGACGGCCCAGCCGTCGAGCGGGGCGGCGACCGCGAGCAGGTGCGCGGCCACCTCCTGGGCGTGGTGCCCGGTCTCGTGCAGCAGCCGCGCCGCGCGCAGGTGCAGCCGCTCGCGCTCGGCGGGGTCGGCGGCGACGTCGCGGACCAGCGGGTGGGTGAACCCGGTGTGGTCGTCGGTGAGCAGACCCTGTTCGGTCAGCTGCCCCTGCACCGCACGCAGGCCGTGCGGGTCCAGCTCCGCCAGCCGCGCCACGACCGCCGGATCGGCGGCGGGCCCGAGCACGGCCAGGGCGCCCAGGTACCGGCGCGCCGCGTCGTCCTGTGCCCGCAGGCACCGGGCGAAGCGCTCCCGCAGGCCGGCCGGCCGGGCCGAGCGCACGGCGGGGACGCACGCCGCGACCGGGCCACCGCCGGCCGCGACGACCTCGTCGAGCACGGCGCGCAGCACCGACGGCACACCTCCCGAGACCTCCTCGCACACCTGCAGGAACTCCGGGTCGCCCGCGCGACCGAAGCGCCCGGCGACCATCCCGCGGACCGCGGCGGGTCCCAGCGGCCGGGACCGCAGCGGTACGGCGGACCCGGCCAGACCGCGTACCGGCGGCCGCCCGGCGCCCGGGTCGCCGTGCAGGGTGGTGCCGACGAAGGACACGGGCAGGTCCGGGATCCGCGCGACGAGCCGGTTCAGCCACCGCAGCGACGCCGTGTCCGCCCACTGGAGATCGTCGACCAGCACCAGGACCGGCCGTTCGGCGCCCACGGTCGCCAACAACGCCTGCAGCTCGCGCACCCGGTCCTGCTCCTCGTGGGTCTCCGCCGGGTCGAGCGGTTCCGCCGCGAGCGCCGCGGGCAGCCTCCCGCCGGACGCCGCCAGCCACCGGGTGCGGGCGTCCGCGCCCGCGGCGGCGAGGAGCGGGTCGAACAGCTGCCGGGCGACGCCGAACTCGAAGTCGCGCTCGACGAGCGCCGACGCGGCCCGCAGCACCGTCAGCCCGGCCCTGCCCGCCGCGACCCCCACCGCGTCGAGCAGGGCGGTCCGGCCGCTGCCGACACCGCCGCCGACGACGACGGCCGCGCCGCTCCCGTCGGCGGCCCGGGTGACGGCGTCGCGCAGGGTGCCCAGCTCCCGGTCACGGCCGTGCAGCACGCGCCACCCCGTCCCCGAGCGGCTCCCCGACGGCGGTGGGCTCGGCGTCCAGCCCGGCCAGGACTGCCTCGGCCGCCGCGACCGGGGCCGGCGCGCCCCACCGGAGCGCCAGCCGGAGCTCGTCGGCGGCCAACCGGCGGGCGGCCGCGGGCGACCCACAGGCCAGCAGCGAGGTCGCCGCCGCGGACCGCCACGGCGCCAGGACCGGATTGACCCGGCCCCGGTCCAGCAGCAGCCGACCGCACCCCATGTAGTGCTCCACCGCGTCGCGGTGGCGGCCCTGCACCGACCGCACGCGCCCCCGCGCGTACTCCAGCAGGGCCGCACCGGGCCGTACTCCCCCGGCGGCGAGGTCGGCGAAGGCCGCGGCGTCGGCAGCCTCCACGTCGGGCTCCGCCAGGTGCACCAGCACCCGGGCGGCCCCGGCGAGCGGGTCGGGCCCGTCGGAGGAGACCGGGGCGACGGCGGCGGCCCGCAGGTCCCGTCGTGCGCCGTCGAGGTCCCCCGTCCGCAGCTCGACCAGTGCCGACACCGCGAGTACGGCGGGCGGGACCGGGCGCTCCCGGGTGATCTCGAGCAGGAGGTGGTGCATCGCCTCGCCCGCCTCGTCGGCACAGCCCACGGCGTCGAGGGTGAGCGCCGCGACCACCTGCGGTATCGCCGGGAGGACGCCGCTCGGGCCGGTCAGCGTGGCGCGGGCCAGCCGGGTGGCACGGTCCCGGTCGCGGCCGCGCAGGACCAGCGACCACGCGGTGGTCCCGCGGGCGACCGGACCGTCGTCGTCGGAGCCGGCTGCCGCCGTGGCGACCGGGCCGTGCAGCACGGTCCGCCGGTCGAAGCCGAGCTCGTCGGTCAGCCGGGACAACGACAGCAGGTCCGCCCGCGCCGGCGCGTCCTCCGGACATCGACGGACCGCGATGTCCAGCGCCTGCCGGGCCGCACCGACCTCCCCGGCGGACAGCAGCAGGTCGACCGCTCGGGCCCCGTACCGGCTCGCCGCCGGGTCGGTGTCCAGGGTGATCCGCGAGAGCACCCGCGCGGCCGTACCGGGCGCGGTGTGCGAGCGCGACAGCGCCAGCTCCACCAGCAGCGCCCCGCGGAGCGGGTCCGGCAGGGGCTCCTGCAGCGCGCGCTCGGCAGCCGCGGCGGCGTCGGCGGGCCGGTCCTCGGCCCGGTGCCGGACCGCGACCCGGTGCAGGAGCTCGGCCGCCCAGGGCTCGCCGAGCGCGGGAGCGTCGAGCAGGGCGCGGGCGATGCGCTCCTCGGGCAGCCCGGCCCGCGCCGCGAGGCCGGCGGCGGAGCCGAACAGCGCCCTCCGGTGCCCCGGCTCGATGCCGGCCAGGACGACGTCGGTGACGCTGCGGTCGGCGGGCAGCGCGTGGTCGGTGCCGCGGACCAGGCCGGTGGCGGCCAGCGCTGCCCGGGCCCCGGCACCGGTGGACGCTACGGGGCCGCCGACCCGGTGTCGCACCGGCTGCAGCTCGGATCCGCACACCGCCGCCGCGCGCAACGCCTCGACCAGGGCGGGGGGCAGCCCGTCGAGGACCCGGGCGACGTGGTCGCGCCGGGCGGTGGCCGCGCGACGCACCAGCTCCGGCACGGCGGCCGCGGTCGGGGGCACCGCGCGGTCGAGCCCGGCCAGGGTCGCCCGCAGCACCGCCGGGTTGCCGCCGGTGCAGCGACGGGCGAGGACGGTGAAAGCGCGGTCGGGAGGCGTCGGGTACTCGGCGGTGACCACCTCCCGCACCGCGCCGAGGGAGAGCGGCCCCGTCCGCAGCACGACGTCCGACGGGCCGGTCGGCGAGACGGCCCAGCCGAGACCGTCGTGCGTGCCGTTCAGGGCGACCAGAAGACCGACCGGCGCCTCGCGCCGTCGCCGGAGCAGCATCTGCAGCCACTGTCCCGTGTCCTCGTCGGCCCAGTGCAGGTCGTCGACGACCAGGAGCACCGGGCCGGTGCGGGCGAGGTCGAGCACAGCACGGCACCACTCGTACAGGACGTCGGCGCCCACCGGCCCCGACCGGGGCGGCGCGGGTACCGGGCCGAGCCGCTCGACCAGGCCGTGGCCCGTCGCGAGCGGGCACCCGGTCTCGGTGGGGACGGCCCGCGCGGACAGCACCCGTACCGCGCGGTCGGCGGCACGCCCCGACGCACGGCGGAGCAGGGCCGAGCGCCCCGTACCGGGCTCGCCGGTGACCGCGACGAACGGCGATCCCCCCGCCACCAGCGCGTCGAGGGCGCGGTCGAGCTCGGCGCAGGCGGCGTCCCGTTCGCGCAACACGCCGTCGATCATGCGCTGCGGACCCGGGCGGCATCGACGATCCCGGCCAGGGCGGCCCGGTCGGTGACGCCGAGCTTGCGGAACGCGCTGGTGAGATGGACCTCCACGGTGCGCAGCGTGACGAACAGCGCCTCCGCGATCTCGCGGTTGCGGGCGCCCTCGGCGGCGAGGGCGACCACCCGGCGTTCGGCACCGGTCAGCGGGTCCAGCGGGGAGCCGGTGGGCGGGCGCATCCGGCCACCGGCCTGCACGAGCAGTTCCCGGGCGACCCGGGCCGCCCGCAGCGCCCCGCACCGTGCGGCCAGGGTCGCCGCCCGGCGCAGCTGCTCGCGGGCGTCCTCGGCGTGGTCGGACACCAGCATCGCCCGGCCCAGCAGGTGGTGGGCGAGGATCAGCTCGGTCCGGGCGGGCGAGCCCTCGAGCACCTCCACCGCCTCCCGGAGCATGTCCTCGCCGCGCGTACCGGCGGTGACCACACCGCGGGCCAGCAGCGCGAGCCCCCGCCCGCGGCCGGTCCCCCAGCGCGCCGCCCGTTCGGCGCCTCCCTCGACGATCCCGTGTGCCTCGTGCGCCCGGCCGGTGTCGGCGAGCAGGACGGCGGCGTGCACCCACCACGGCGCCAGGACGGGGTTCGCGATACCGGCCGCGTCGAGGCTGTCCCCGCAGCGGCGGTAGGTCGACAGGGCCCGGTCGACGTCGCCGACGTCGGCGGTCGCCCCCGCCCGCGCCATCAGGTAGTCGTGGTACTCCCAGGCGAAGTCCTCGAGCCGGGGCCGGACGATCCCGTCGAGCAGCTCGAGCGCCGCCTCCGGGTCGCCCTGCTGCTGGCGCACGTTCGCCAGTGCGATCGTCGGCACCACGGTGTTCCCCCGCCACGCCTCCTGCTCGGCGATGTCGAGCGCCGTGCGGGCGTCGGCCTCGCCCTCGGCCAGGCCCCCGACGACGACGTGGTTGGTCGCGCGGGTCCCCACGGCGAGGCTGTAGGTCCACGCCGAGGCCTGCTCGCGGCTCTGCACGACGAGCCGGTCGAGCACCGCTGTCGACTCCTCGACCTCGTCGGCCAGCCGCAGCACCAGCGACGAGGCCAGCACCGCCCAGCCGCCGAGGGTGGCCTCGTCGACCAGGAGCACCCGGCGCGCGAGGTCCACGGCCGCGGCCGCGTCGTCACCGTCCATCGCAAGGGTCACCGTCATCATCGCGAGCTTCTGGCGCTCGGCGGGAGTGCGGCCGGCGGGCCGGGCCATCCGTCCCATCCGGTCGATCGTCGCGGCCACGGTCTTCTTCTCGTCGAGCCCGACGACCAGCAGCGCGGCCTCCACGTGCGTGCGCAGCTCGGTCGCCTCGGGACCGGGGTCGGCCGGGAACTCGCGGTCCATCGTGTCCAGGACGTCCTGCAGCACCCGCACCGCACGGGGGGCCTGCTGCACCGCCAGCGAGGTCATGGCCAGCTGCACGGCGGCCTGGGCACGCGAGGGCAGGTCCACGGCCCGGTCGAGCGCGTCGCGCAGCTGCGCGACGGCGCGCTCCGGCTCGTGCTGGGCCAGCGCCGCGGCCAGCCGGGTCCGCGCGCCCACGTCGTCGGGTCGGGCCGCGACCACCGGTTCCAGGTAGCGGGCGACGGCGGGCCGGGCACCGCGGTGCGCCGCGGCGGCCGCGGCCTCCAGCAGCACGTCGACCATCCAGGGCTCGCCGGCGCCGGGCAGGACGAGCAGGACCGCCGCCACCACCTCGGCCGGGCGCCCCGCGTCGCTCAGCACCCGGGCGCCGCGCCGGCGCAGGTCGTCGAGCTCGTCCCCGGGGAGTCCGCGCAGCACCGCGGTGCGCAGCAGGTCGTGCCGGAAGTCCGACCGGTCGGGGGCGAAGACCTCGGTCCGGACGAGCGTCGCGACCGCGTCGGCCACCGACCCGGCGGGCACCCCGGACAGGGTCGCGAGAACCGTGGTCTGCTCGGCACCCACGACCGCGACGGCGGCGGCCACGGCGCGGACGTGCGGCGGGGCGTCGAACACGTGCCGTTCCACGAGGCCGTCGACCACCTCGCGCCCGAGCCGGTGGATCCGGTCGGTCGCGCCGTCGCCGGTCACCGGGCCCAGCTCGGCGACCAGCTGCTCGACCAGCAGCGGGTTCCCGCCGGAGGCCTCGGTGAGCGCGTCGAGCAACGGCGCCTGCGGCGGCTCGGCTCCCGTACCGGCACCTCGGGCCACGGCGAGCCGGGCGACGCCGGACCGGTCCAGCGGGCCCACCTCGGTCACCGCCGCACCGGCCTGGGTGCGGATCTCGGCGAGCCGGTCGGGCAGTGCGCCCGCTCCGTCGGTCCGCGAGGCGAGCACCACCCCGAGCGGGAGACCCTCCGACCGGCGCAGCAGGAACCCGAGGAAGGCCAGCGAGGCGTCGTCGCACCACTGCAGGTCGTCGACGACGAGGACCAGCGGGCCGCGAGCGGTGTGGTTCACGGTGAGCCAGTAGAGGCCGTGCAGCACCGGGTAGAGGTTGTCCGGTCCGGCACCGCCCGTCGCCTCGTCCAGCGCCGGTGCACTCCACCGGGCACCGCCCTCGAGCAGCGCCGGGTCGACCGGGCCCGCGCCGGCCAGGGCCCCGAACAGCTCCCGGACCACGGCGAACGAGATGTCCGAGGTCCGTTCCCGCCCATGGGCACGGGCGGCCCGCACGCCCGCCGGGACCTCGGTGCAGAAGCCGTCGAGCAGCACCGACTTGCCGATCCCGGGCGGTCCGACGAGCAGCCGCACGACGTGTGATCCGGCGGCGGCGCCGGCACCGGCCGAGGCCAGCCACGCCGACTCGGACCCCCGACCCACCAGGCGCACGCCGCGATCGGTGGCATCGGACATCCTGGGCTACCTCCACGAGCGACCGGTCCCGGCCGGGCGGACCCGGCTCGACGATCTTGAGCCTAGGAGATCCCACCCGTGCCGGATACCGGCCGCCGCGTGTCGGTACGGTGACCGCGCTCGCTCCTGCGGGATCAGGACGACGCGGTGAGGACCGTGCGCAGCATGGCGATGATCGCCGGGGCGTCGGAGCCGAGGAAGAAGTGCCCGCCCGGACGGACGTGCAGATCGAACGGTCCGGAGGTGTGGTCGCGCCAGGACTCCGCCTCGTCCCGTGAGGTCTTCGGGTCGCTGTCCCCGGTCAGGACGGTGATCGGCGCGGCCACGGTGGCCCCGGGGGTGCAGCGGTAGGTCTCGATCGCCTCGTAATCGCTGCGGATGGCGGGCAGGATCATCCGGAGGATCTCGTCGTCGCCGAGCAGCGCGGTGTCGGTACCCGCCAGCAGCTTCAGCTCCTCGACGACCTGCTCGTCGCTCAGCCGGTGCACGTGCTCGTCACGGACACGCGAGGGTGCGCGCCGGCCGGAGGCGAACAGGTGGGCGATCCGCCCGCCCTGGGCCTCGTGCCGCCGCGCGACCTCGAACGCCAGGGTCGCGCCCATGCTGTGGCCGAAGAAGACCGTGGGGCGGTGGCCCCGCAGCGAGTCCCGCAGCGCGCCGTGGACCTGGTCGGCGAGGGTGTGGAGGTCACCGGGGCTGGTCTCGCGGCGCCGGTCCTGCCGGCCCGGGTACTGCACGGCGAACACCTCCGCGGTGGTCTGCAGCTGCGCCGAGACCGGGAAGTAGAACGAGGCCGAACCGCCCGCGTGCGGGAAGCAGACGAGCTGCACGGGCCGCTCCGGTGCCGGGTGGAAGCACCGGACCCACAGGCTCTCCTCGGTGGCGGTCGTCGTCATGGGGTTCCTTCCTCGCGGACGCACCCGGCGTGCTGCCGGACGACGTAGCCAGTGAACCGGCACCGCGGCCGGTGAATCCCTAGTCCTGGCCTCGGGGGCGGGACGACCGCGCCGGCCGGCCCGCCCCCGGGAGGCACCTCAGCCGAGCCCGAGCTCGTCGTTGAGCAGGGCGAACATGTCGTCGTCGGAGGCGTCGTCGAGGGTGTCGTCCCCGGCGCCGTCGCCGTCGGGGTCCGACGGCCGGTCCTCGGTGTGCAGCCCGGCCCACTTGGTCCGCAGCACCTCGATCCGGCCCGCGACCCGGCGGTGCTCCCCCTCGTCGTCGACGTGCAGGCCCGCGAGGGCCCGCTCCAGGCCGTCGAGCGCGGCGAGGACGGCGTCGGCGCCCGCGGGCTCGGCGACGACGAGCCTGCTCCGCAGATGCCGCACGACCTCGGCCGGGGTCGGGAAGTCGAACAGCAGGGTTGCGGGCAGCCGCAGCCCGGTGGCTGCGTTGAGCCGGTTCCGGTACTCGACCGCGGTGAGCGAGTCGAACCCCAGTTCCTGGAACTGCTGACGGACCCCCACCGCGGTGGCGTCGGTGTGCCCGAGCACCTCGGCGGCCCCGCCCCGCACGAGCGCGAGCAGGATCTCGTCCTGCTCGGCCGCACCGAGCCCGGCGAGCCGGCGGACGAGCGCGTCGGCGTCCGGTGCGGTGCCCGCGGCGGCGGTCCGCCGCGGCGTGGTCCGGACCAGGCCCCGCAGCAGCGCCGGGACCTCGTCGAGCGCGCGCAGCGCGGCCAGGTCGAGGCGGACCGGCAGGACCAGCGCCCGGCCGGTGGAGCCGGCCGCGAGCAGCGTGTCGAACAGCTCGAGGCCCTGCTCGGCGGGCAACGGCGGCATCCCGGAGCGGGCCAGGCGCTGTGCCTCGGCCTCGCCCAGGGTTCCGGTCATGCCGCTGCCCTGCTCCCACGGCCCCCAGGCCATGGACAGCCCCGCGAGCCCGTCGGCGCGGCGGCTCGCCGCCAGCGCGTCGAGGTAGGCGTTGCCGGCCGCGTAGTTGGCCTGCCCGGCGCCGCCGAGCACGCCCGCGACCGAGGAGAACAGCACGAACGCGTCGAGGTCCAGGTCCCGGGTCGCCTCGTGCAGGTGCCACGCGGCGTCGGCCTTGGGCCGCAGCACGGTGTCGAGCCGGGCCGCGTCGAGGGAGCCGAGCACGCCGTCGTCGAGCACACCGGCGGTGTGCACGACGCCCCGCAGCGGACGCTCCCGCCCGGCCTCGGCGACCAGCGCCGCCACGGCGTCGCGGTCGGCGACGTCGCAGGCCACCACCCGGACCCGGGCGCCGAGCGCCTCGAGGTCGGCGACGAGCTCCGCCGCGCCCGGTGCGGACGGTCCGCGGCGGCCGGCGAGGACCAGGTCGCGCACACCGCGTCGGGTGACGAGGTGCCGGGCGACCAGGCTGCCGAGCCCGCCGGTCCCGCCGGTGACGAGCACGGTGCCGTCGGTCCGCAGGGCCGGGCGCGCGTCGGTGCCGTCGCCGCCGCCGGCGGCGCCGTCGGGCTGCTCGGGCGTCGCGCCGAGGCGGGCCAGGCGCGGGGCGCGCAGGGCGCCGTCGCGCACCGCCAGCTCGGGCTCGGTGGCGAGCGCGGTCAGCGCCGCGGCCAACCCGGAGAAATCCGTGCCGGCTGCGTCCGGGTCGAGGTCGAGCAGCCCGAAGGTGCCCGGGTTCTCGTGGGACGCCGACCGGACCAGACCACGGACCGCGGCGGCCGGCAGGTCGCCGACACCGCCGTCGTCCACCGCGACGGCGCCACGGGTGACGACCACCAGCCGGGCCGTCGCGAGCTCCTCGGTGGCGAGCCACCGCTGGAGCTGCTCCAGGACCCGGACGGTGCAGGCGCGCACCTCCTCGGGCCGCCCGGCGACGCCCGGCTCGGCCGCGACCGGGAACAGCACCACGTCCGGCACCGGGTCCGTGGCCGACACGAGCGTGGCCAGGTCGTCGACCTGCACGGCGTCCGGCACCACCCCAGCCAGCCCGAACGGGTCGGCCCCGAGGACGGCGACCACGGGAGCGGCCCCCTCCGCGGCGTCGACGACCGTCCAGTCCAGCCCGAACAGCGCGTCACGGTCGGTCCGGGCGGCACGCAGCTGCTCGGCGCCGACCTGCCGGGTGTGCAGGGCCTCGACGGTCACGACCGGCGCACCGGCCCCGTCGACGGCCCGCACCGACAGGACACCGTCCGCGCTCGGCGCGATCCGCACCCGCAGGGCTGCGGCTCCGCCGGCCATCAGCGACACCCCGGACCAGGAGAAGGGCAACGCCCCGCCGCCGGTGCCGTCGGAAGCGAGTGCCGCCAGCAGCGACACGTGCAGTGCCGCGTCGAGCAGGGCCGGATGCAGGCCGAACCCGTCGGTGCCACCGGCGCCGTCGGGGAGCTCGACCTCGGCGAAGAGCTCCTCGCCACGGCGCCAGGCTGCGCGCAGGCCGCGGAACACCGGGCCGTAGACGAAACCGGCGTCGGCGAAGGTGTCGTAGCAGCCCTCCGTGTCGATCTCGACGGCGTCCGGCGGCGGCCACACCGCCGCGTCCGCCCCGAGGGGGGCGGCGGGACCGGCCGGCGCCAGCGCACCGGCCGCGTGCCGGGTCCAGGCGTCCTCGCCCGCGCCCTCCGGCCGGGAGTGGATGCCGATGGCCCGGTTCCCGTCGGGGTCCGGCGCGTCGACGGTCACCTGCAGCTGCAGGGCCCCCTGCTCGGGCAGGGCCAGCGGGGCGGCCAGGGTCAGCTCCTCGACCCGGTCGCATCCGACCTGGTCACCGGCCCGGATCGCCATGTCGAGCAGCGCCGTGCCGGGGACCAGTACGTGCCCCAACACCGTGTGGTCGACCAGCCACGGGTGCGAGCCGCGGGACAGCCGTCCGGTGAACACCACTCCCCCGCCGGACGCGAGCTCCACGGCGGCGCCGAGCAGCGGGTGCTCGGGCGCGCCGAGCCCGGCCGCGCGGACGTCGCCGTCCGCGGTCCGGGCCGCCGGCCAGAACCACTGGTGCTGGAACGCGTACGTCGGGAGGTCGACACGGGCCGGCCGGGTCCCGGTGAACAGGTCGTCCCAGCCGCCGGTGCGTCCGGCAGCGTGCAGCTGCGCCCGCGCGGTGAGCGCGGTCGTCTCCTCGTCGCGGTCGCGGCGCAGCAGGGGCACCGTGACGGCGCCCTCCGGGACGGTCTGTGCGGCCAGTGCCGACAGGACCCCGTCCGGTCCGATCTCCAGGTAGGCGGTGACGCCCGCGGCGTCCAGCGACGCGAGACCGTCGGCGAAGCGGACGGTCTCGCGGACGTGACGCACCCAGTACTCCGGATCGCACAGCTGACCCGGCCGCGCGAGCGCACCGGTCAGGTTCGACACCACAGGCACCACCGGCTCGGCATAGGTCAGCCGCTCGGCGACCGCCCGGAACCCCTCGAGCATCGGGTCCATCAGCGGCGAGTGGAACGCGTGCGACACCTGCAGCCTGGTGGTCCGCCTGCCCTGCTCGGCGAGTCGGGTCCCGACGGCCAGCACGGCGTCCTCGGTGCCGGACACCACCACCGAGGCCGGCCCGTTCACCGCCGCGATCGCGACGTCACCGGTGAGCAGCGGGGTGACCTCGTCCGCCCTCGCCTGCACCGCGATCATCGCGCCGCCGGTCGGGAGCGCCTGCATCAGACGGGCCCGCGCCGCCACGAGGCGGGCCGCGTCGGCCAGCGAGAACACCCCGGCCACGTGCGCCGCGGCGATCTCGCCGATCGAGTGCCCGGCCACCAGGTCCGGCCGCACACCCCACGACTCCACGAGCCGGTGCGCCGCGACCTCGACCGCGAAGAGCGCGGGCTGGGTCCAGCCGGTCTCGTCCAGGCGACCGGACTCCCGGTTGTCGGCGGCCCACATCACCTCGCGCAGCGTGCCGCCGTCCGCCGGCTCCAGCTCGGCGTCCAGCGCGGCGACGACCGCGTCGAACGCCTCGGCGAACACCGGGAACCGCGCGTACAGCTCGCGGCCCATGCCGGGTCGCTGCGAGCCCTGCCCGGAGAACAGCAGGGCCGTGCGGCCGCCGTCGCTCTCCCCGGTGACCGCCGCCGGGTCGGGGCGGCCGCCGGCGACCGCGTCGAGCGCGGCGAGCGGGTCGGTGCCGGTCCCGGCCAGGACGACGGCGCGGTGGGCGAACTCCGACCGGGTGGTCGCGAGTGCGTGGGCCACGTCGATCCGGCGCGGGCCGGGCTGCTCGGTGAGCGCGTCGCGCAGCCGTGCCGCCTGGGCGCGCAGTGCCTCCGGCGTGCGGCCGGACAGCACCCACGGCACCAGGCCGGGTTCGGGCGCGGCAGGCTCGCCGGGCTCGGCGACGGCGACGGGCTGCTCCAGCACGACGTGGGCGTTGGTGCCGCTGATGCCGAACGACGACACACCCGCCCGGCGCACCCGTCCGGTCTCCGGCCACACCGTCGGCTCGGTCAGCAGCGCGACCGTGCCGTCGGACCAGTCCACGTGCGAGGACGGCGCGTCCACGTGCAACGTGCGCGGCAGCACCCCGTGCCGCATCGCCAGCACCATCTTGATCACACCCGCCACACCGGCCGCGGCCTGCGTGTGACCCAGGTTCGACTTCACCGAGCCCAGCAGCAGCGGCCGCTCGGTGTCCCGGTCCCGCCCGTAGGTCGCGATCAACGCCTGCGCCTCGATCGGGTCACCCAGCGTGGTCCCGGTGCCGTGCGCCTCCACGACGTCCACGTCACCCGCACCCAGGCCGGCGTTCGCCAGCGCCCGGCGGATCACCCGCTGCTGCGACGGACCGTTCGGCGCCGTGAGCCCGTTCGAGGCGCCGTCCTGGTTGACCGCCGACCCGCGCAGCACCGCCAGGATCTCGTGACCGTTGCGCAGTGCGTCGGACCGCCGCTCCAGGACGAGCATCCCGACACCCTCCGACCAGCCGACGCCGTCGGCGGCGTCGGAGAACGCCTTGCAGCGCCCGTCCGGGGACAGGCCCCGCTGCCGGGAGAACTCGACGAACGTGCCCGGCGTCGACATCACCGTCACGCCGCCCGCGAGGGCCAGCGTGCACTCCCCCGCCCGCAGCGCCTGCGCGGCCAGGTGCATCCCCACCAGCGACGACGAGCACGCCGTGTCGACCGTGACCGCAGGACCCTCCAGGCCCAGGGTGTAGGACACCCGGCCCGAGGCGACGCTCGGCGAGCTGCCCTGGCCCTGGAGCCCCTCGAACTCCCGGCCGCCCAGGATCGAGCCGTAGTCGCTGTACATGACCCCGGCGAACACACCGGTCGCGCTGCCACGCAGCGAGACCGGGTCGATCCCGGCCCGCTCGACCGCCTCCCAGCTCGTCTCCAGCAGCAGCCGCTGCTGGGCGTCGGTGGCCGTCGCCTCACGGGGGCTCATCCCGAAGAACCCGGCGTCGAACCCACCGGCGTCGTGCAGGAACCCACCGTGGCGGGTGGAGGAGGTGCCGATGTGGTCGGGGTCCGGGTCGTAGACCGACCCGAGGTCCCAGTTCCGGTTGGTGGGGAACCCGGAGACGGCGTCGACACCGTCGTCGAGCAGCCGCCACAGGTCCTCCGGCGAGGACACCCCGCCGGGGAACCGGCACGCCATCCCGACGACGACGACCGGGTCGTCGGCGACCGCGGCCGGGGCCGCGACGGGGGCCGGCACGACTCCGTCGGCGCCGAACAGCTCCTCGTGCAGGTGCTCGGCGAGCGCGGTGGCGGTCGGGTGGTCGAACACCAGGGTCGCGGTGAGCCGCAGGCCGGTGGCCGTGCTCAGCCGGTTCCGGAGCTCGACCGCGGTGAGCGAGTCGAACCCGAGGTCGCGCAGCGGTGCCCGCTCGTCGACCACGGCCGGGTCCGCGTGCCCCAGGACCATCGCGATCCGGGCGCGGACCAGGTCGAGGAGCTCCCGGTGGCGCGCGTCGGGCCCGAGGGCCACGAGCCGGTCCACCAGGCCGTCGACGGTCGCCGCGCCGCCGGCCGCGGCACGGCGGGTGCGGGTCCGGACCAGGCCCCTCAGGATCGCGGGCACCGCGCCGGACTCCGACAGGGTCGCGGTGTCCAGCCGCACCGGGGCGACGAGCGAGGGACCGTCGGCGGTGCCGCTCACGGCCAGGGCCGCGTCGAACAGCGACAGGCCGTCCTGCGCCGACAGCGGCGGCATCCCGGAACGGGCCAGGCGCGCGGCCTCGGCGTCGTCGAGGGTGCCGGTCATACCGCTGCCCTGCTCCCACGGCCCCCAGGCCAACGAGACACCGGGCAGACCCGCGGCACGGCGGTGCGCCGCGAGGGCGTCGAGGAAGGCGTTGCCCGCGGCGTAGTTGGCCTGCCCGGCGCTGCCGAGCACCCCCGCCACCGACGAGAACACGACGAACGCGTCGAGGTCCAGGTGCCGGGTCGCCTCGTGCAGGTGCCAGGCCGCGTCGGCCTTCGGCGCCAGTACCGTGCCGAGCCGCTCGGCGGTGAGCGAGGCGAGCACACCGTCGTCGAGGACGCCCGCGGTGTGCACGACCGCGGTCAGCGGCCGGTCCGCGCCGGCGTCGGCGACGAGAGCGGTGACCGCGGCGGGGTCGGTCACGTCGCAGGCCCGCACGGACACCGTGGCGCCGCGGGCGGTGAGCTCGTCGACCAGCACGGCGCTGCCGGGGGCGTCGGCCCCGCGGCGGCTCGCGAGCACCAGGTGCCGGACCCCGTGGACCTCGACGAGGTGGCGCGCGAGCTGCGCGCCGAGGCCGCCGGTCCCACCGGTGACCAGCACCGTGCCGTCCGGATTCCAGACGGCCGGGTCGCCCCCGGCGGGCAGCCGGGTGAGGCGGGGGGCACGGATCTCCGCGCCGGAGAGCGTCAGCGCAGGCTCGTCGGAGCCGAGAGCCGAGGCGAGGGCGTCCGCGTCGACGGTGCCGTCACCGCCGAGATCGACGTGGCCGACGGCGCCGGGGTGCTCGGTCTGCGCCGACCGCACCAGCCCGGCGACGGCGGCGGCCGCGAGGTCGCTGCCGTCGGTCGCACCCCGGGTCACGACGACCAGCCGGGACCCGGCGAGTGCGTCGTGCCGGAGCCATTCCTGCAGCGTCCCCAGGACCTCGGCGGTGGTCCGGTGGGTACCGGTCACCGGGTCGCCGGCGCCGTCCACACCGAGGACGACCACCTCCGGGACCTCGTCGCGCGCGGCGATCACGGCGACGTCGGTGCCGGTGCCGACGGGCACACCCGCGTCCGCGAGCGGGCCGGCGAGACCGAGGGGGTCCTCGCCGAGCACCGCGACCGTGCGCGGTGCCCCGGTGGCCGCGACGGGCTGCCGGGTGACCTCGAACAGCGCGTCACCGACGCCGTGGGTCGCCGCGTCGGCGGCGACGGCCCGGGTGACCAGCGAGTCCACGGTGACGACCGGTGCCCCGGCCGGGTCGCTCGCCCGCACCGACATCGCGTCGGCGCCGGACGGGGCGAGCCGCACCCGCAGCGCCGTGGCCCCGGAGCGGTGCAGGGACACGCCCTGCCAGGAGAAGGGCAGCGCCGCCGTCCCGCCGTCGCCGAGCCCGGTGAGCAGGGAGGTGTGCAGCGCCGCGTCGAGCAGGGCCGGGTGCAGGCCGAACGCGTCGGCGGTGCCTGCCGTCTCCTCGGGCAGCGCGACCTCGGCGAACAGCTCCTCACCGCGCCGCCACGCCGCGCGCAGGCCGCGGAACACCGGGCCGTAGCCGAATCCGGCGTCGGCGAAGGCGTCGTAGCAGCCCTGCACCTCCACCTGCTCGGCCCCGGCGGGCGGCCACTCGGTCGGCACCGCCGCAGCGGTGGGGCTCCCGGCGGCGCTGAGCACGCCGGTCGCGTGCGGGGTCCAGGTCCCGTCGTCGTCGGCGCGGGACCAGATGCCGACGGTGCGGCGACCGGCCTCGTCGGGTGCCTCGACGGCGACCTGGACCTGCACCGACCCGGAGGTGGGCAGGACCAGCGGGGCGCCGAGGGTGAGCTCGTCGACCCGGTCGCAGCCGGCCTCGTCGCCGGCGCGGACGGCCATCTCCAGCAGCGCGGTGCCCGGCACGACGGCCCGGCCGGCGACGGTGTGGTCGGCCAGCCACGGGTGGGTGCGCAGCGACAGCCGTCCGGTGAACAGGCATCCGTCGTCGGCGGCCAGGCCGACGGCGGCGCCGAGCAGCGGGTGTCCGGCCGCGCCGAGCCCGACCGCCCTCAGGTCGGCCGTCCCGCCGAGCGGCCCGGCGGGCCAGTACCGCTCCCGCTGGAAGGCGTAGGTGGGCAGCTCGACCCGGCGTCCGCCGGTGAGCAGCGCCGGCCAGTCGACGTCCGTGCCCGCGGTGTGCAGCCGGGCCAGCGCGGCGAGCGCCGCGCCGGGCTCGGGGCGGTCCTTGCGCAGCAGCGGGACGACGACGCCGTCGGCCGTCTGGCTGCTGACCAGCGCGGACAGCACGCCGTCCGGTCCGAGCTCCAGGAAGGTGCCGACGCCGGCGCCCTGCAGGGCGGTGACGCCGTCGGCGAAGCGGACGGTCTCGCGGACGTGGCGCACCCAGTACCCGGGGTCGCACAGCTCCCCCGGCCCGGCGAGCGCGCCGGTCACGTTCGACACCACCGGGATCGACGGTTCGCGGTAGGTGATCCCGGCGGCGACGGCCCCGAACTCGGAGAGCATCGGGTCCATCAGGGGCGAGTGGAACGCGTGCGACACCCGCAGCGCGGTGGCCCGGTGCCCGTCGGCGGTGAACCGGGCGGCCACCTCGCGGACGGCGTGCTCGTCACCGGAGACGACGACCGACTCCGGGCCGTTGACCGCCGCGATCGACAGCCGGTCGGTGACGTACGGGGCCACGTCGTCCTCGGTCGCGCGGACGGCGACCATCGCGCCGCCCGCCGGGAGCGCCTGCATCAGCGAGGCGCGCGCCGCGACCAGCCGCGCGGCGTCGGCCAGGGAGAACACCCCGGCCACGTGGGCCGCGGCGATCTCGCCGATCGAGTGCCCGGCCAGGACGTCGGGGGTGATCCCCCACGACTCCACCAGCCGGAACAGGGCGACCTCGACCGCGAACAGCGCCGGCTGCGCCGCCCCGGTCTCGTCCAGCGGTCCCGCGTCCGAACCCCACACGACAGGGCGCAGGTCCGAGCCCAGCTCGGCATCCAGCGCGGCCATGACCGCGTCGAACGCCTCGGCGAACACCGGGAACCGGTCGTGGAGCTCACGGCCCATGCCGGGCCGCTGCGACCCCTGACCGGAGAACAGCACCGCGGTACGGCCGCCCCGGACGGCCCCGGTGACGACCGCCGGGTCCGGGAGGTCCGTGGCGAGCGCGGTCAGCCCGCGCAGTGCCTCGTCGCGGTCGGCGGCCAGGACGGCGGCGCGGTGGTCGAACAGGGTGCGGCCGGTCGCCAGGGACAGACCGACGTCGGCGGGCCGTAGTCCGGGGCGCCGTTCCAGCGCCTCGGCCAGCTTCCCGGCCTGCCCGGCCAGTGCCTCGGGCGTGCGGCCGGACAGCACCCAGGGCACGGCCCGGTCGTGGTCGGTGTCGTCGGGGGTCGCGACCGGCCCGGATGCCTCCGTGGCCGGCTGCTCCAGGATCACGTGGGCGTTGGTGCCGCTGATCCCGAACGACGACACCGCCGCCCGGCGGGCCCGCCCGGTCTCCGGCCACGCCCTCTGCTCGGTGAGCAGCGCGACGGTGCCGTCGGACCAGTCGACGTGCGACGAGGGGACGCCCGCGTGCAGCGTCGCCGGCAGGATGCCGTGTCGCATCGCCTGGACCATCTTGATCACACCCGCCACACCGGCCGCGGCCTGCGTGTGCCCGATGTTGGACTTCACCGACCCGAGCAGCAGCGGCCGCTCGGTGTCCCGATCCCGCCCGTAGGTCGCGATCAACGCCTGCGCCTCGATCGGGTCACCCAGGGTGGTGCCGGTGCCGTGCGCCTCGACGACGTCGACGTCGCCGGTGGACAGCCCACCGCTGGCCAGTGCCTGGCGGATCACGCGCTGCTGCGACGGGCCGTTGGGCGCGGTGAGACCGTTGGACGCACCGTCCTGGTTGACCGCCGACCCGCGCACCACGGCCAGGATCTCGTGACCGTTCCGGAGCGCGTCGGACCGGCGCTCCAGCACGAGCATGCCGGCGCCCTCGGCCCAACCGACCCCGTCGGCGGCGTCGGAGAACGCCTTGCAGCGCCCGTCCGGGGACAGGCCCCGCTGGCGCGCGAAGTCCACGAACACGCCGGGGGTCGACATGACGGTGACGCCGCCGGCGAGGGCGAGCGTGCACTCCCCCGAGCGCAGGGCCTGCATCGCCCAGTGCATCGCGACCAGCGACGACGAGCAGGCGGTGTCGACGGTGACCGCCGGTCCCTCCAGCCCGAGGGTGTAGGACACCCGGCCCGAGGCGACGCTCGGGGAACTGCCGCTGCCCTGGAAGCCCTCGTACTCGGGCCCGGCGAGCACCGTGCCGTAGTCGCTGTACATGACGCCGGCGAACACACCGGTCGCGCTGCCGCGCAGCGAGACCGGGTCGATCCCGGCCCGCTCGACCGCCTCCCAGCTCGTCTCCAGCAGCAGCCGCTGCTGCGCGTCGGTCGCGGTGGCCTCCCGCGGGCTCATCCCGAAGAACCCGGCATCGAACTCGGCGGCGTCGTGCAGGAAGCCACCCTCGCGGGTGTAGGAGGTGCCGAGGTGGTCGGCGTCGGGGTGGTAGAGGTTCTCCAGGTCCCAGCCTCGGTCGGTGGGGAATCCGGTGATCGCGTCGCCGCCCGAGGTGACCAGGGTCCACAGGTCGTCCGGGGTGGCGACACCGCCGGGGTAGCGCGACGCCATGCCGACGATGACGATCGGGTCGTCGGCGACCGCGGCGGTCCGCACCGGGGCGGCCGGGAGGTCGTCGTCGGTGCCGAACAGGTCGTCGGCGATCACGTCGACCAGCAGGTCGACGGTCGGGTGGTCGAAGACCATCGTGGCGGGCAGTCGCAGCCCGGTGACGGTGTTGAGCCGGTTGCGCAGCTCCACCGAGGTGAGCGAGTCGAAGCCGAGGTCGCGGAACGCGCGCCCGGCGTCGACGTCGGCGGCGCCCGCGTGGCCCAGGACCAGCGCGACCTGGCCGCGGACGAGGTCGAGGAGCACCTCGCGCCGCTCCTCGGGGGTGAGCGGGGCCAGACGGTCACGCAGCCCCGAGGCGGCGGCCGAGCCGGCGACCGCGGCGCGGCGGGAGCGGCCCCGGACCAGCGCCCGCAGGACCGCGGGCACCTCCCCGTGGGCACGCAGCGCGGCCGGGTCGAGACGCATCGGCGCGAGCGCCGGTTCGCCGGTGGCCAGGGCGGCGTCGAACAGGGCGAGTCCGTGCTCGACGGTCAGCGCCGGGACCCCGGAGCGCGCGAGGCGCGCCGCCTCGGCCTCGGTCAGCTCTCCCGCCATGCCCTGCTCCCAGGGGCCCCAGGCCAGGGCGGTGCCGGGGAGCCCCTCGGTGCGGCGCCGCAGCGCCAGGGCGTCGAGGAACGCGTTGCCGGCGGCGTAGTTCGCCTGTCCCGGGTTGCCGAGTACTCCGGCGACCGAGGAGAACATCACGAACGCCGCGAGGTCGCGGTCGCGGGTCGCCGCGTGGAGGTGCCAGGCGGCGTCGACCTTCGGGCGGAGCACCGCGGCGAGCCGCTCGGGGGTCAGCGTCGCGACCAGACCGTCGTCGAGCACGCCCGCGGCGTGGATCACCGCGTGCACCGGGTGGTCGTCGAGGAGCGCGGTGACGGCGTCGCGGTCGGACACGTCGCAGGCGACGACGGTGGCGCGTGCCCCGGCGTCGGCCAGGTCGGCGACGAGGTCGGCGGCGCCCTCGGCGTCCGGGCCGCGGCGGCTGACCAGCAGCAGCTCACGCACGTCGTGCGCGGCCACCAGGTGGTGGGCGAGCACGGCGCCGAGACCACCGGTCCCGCCGGTCACCAGGACGGTGCCGGCGCCGAGGGCGGCGGCCGTGGTGTCGTCGGCGGGTGTCCGGCGGGCCAGGCGGGCCGCCCGCAGCTCCCCGCCGTGGGTCCGCAGCTGCGGCTCGTCGCCGCCCAGCGCCGCGGCCGGCAGCGTGGCCGCGGCGTGCGGGTCGAGGTCGAGCAGGCCGAACGCGCCGGGGTTCTCCGACTGCGCCGACCGGACCAGTCCCCACACCGCGGCCGCCGCCGGGTCGTGCCCGGTGGTCGCACCGCGGGTGACGACCAGGAACCGGGTCCCGGCGAAGCGCTCCTGCTCCAGGCGGGCGCGGACCAGGCCGAGCACCCGGGCGGTGAGCGTGTGGGCCGCCGCGGCGGCGTCCTCGCCACCGGGGTCCGCGGGCGCGGCGACGGGCAGCAGCACCGGGCCGGCGGGCGTTCCGGACGGCAGGTCGTCGTGGTGCTCGACGGTCGCGCCGAGCTCGGCCAGTGCGCCGGTCAGGTCGAACGGGTCGTCCCCGACCAGGATGGCCGTGGTGGCGTCGGGGAGCGGTCCGGCATCGGGGACGGGGGTCCAGTCGAGGCCGAACAGGGCGTCCCGGACACCGGGGGCGACGTCGTCGGGAGTACCGACCGGCCGCATCTCCAGCGCCCGGACCTCGGCGACGGGTGCGCCGCCGGTGTCGGTCGCGGAGACGGTGAGGGTGCCGTCGGGGTCGCGGCGCAGCCGGGTCCGCAGTGCGGACGCGCCGGCGGCGGCCAGCGAGACACCGCTCCAGGCGAACGGGACGCCCGCGGCGGTGGTGCCGGCCGTGTCCCCGCCCCGGTCCTCGACCAGCCATGCCGACTGCAGGGCGGCGTCGAGCAGGGCGGGGTGCAGGCCGTAGGTGGTGGCGGTCCCGTCGGCGGGCTCGGGGAGCACGAGCTCGGCGAACACCTCGCCGTCGCGCCGCCAGGCGGCCCGCAGGCCCTGGAAGGCCGGGCCGTAGTCGAAGCCCTCGGTCGCGCGGGCCGGGTAGAAGCCGTCCAGGTCGACCGGTTCGGCGCCGGTGGGCGGCCAGACCCCGTCGAGCGGGTCCGGGACCGGCGGGAGAGCGGCGACCAGCGTGCCGGTGGCGTGCAGGGTCCACCCGGTGTCGGGTTCCGGGTCGTCGTCGGTGCCGTACGGCCGGGCGTGGACGGTGACCGGCCTGCGGCCGGTGGCGTCGGCGGCGCCGAGCCGGACCTGGGTCCGGACGGCGTCGTGGTCGGGCAGCACCAGTGGTGCGGTGAGCGTCAGCTCCTCCACGTGGTCGCAGCCGACCTCCTCGCCGGCCCGCAGGACGAGCTCGACGAACGCGGTGCCCGGCAGCAGCACCCGGCCGCCGACGGCGTGGTCGGCCAGCCACGGCTGGGTGCGGATCGAGATCCGCCCGGTGAGCACGAGGCCCTCGCCGTCGGCGAGCGCGACGACTCTGCCGGCCAGCGGGTGCCCGGTCGCACCGGTACCGGCCGGTGCGCCGGTCGCTCCGGACGGCCAGAAGTGCCGGTGCTGGAAGGCGTAGGTCGGCAGGTCGACGTGGTCCGGCCCGGCCGGGAGCAGGGCGGTCCAGTCGACGGGGACGCCCGTGGTGTGCAGCGTGGCGAGCGCGGTGAGGGCGGTGCGCTCCTCGTCGCGGTCGCGGCGCAGCACCGGGACCGTCACGGTCGTGTCCTCGGGCAGGGACTCGCGGGCCATCGCCGAGAGCACCCCGTCCGGGCCGAGCTCCAGCAACGTGGTCGCACCGGCCCCGGCCAGCGCCCGCACCCCGTCGCCGAAGCGGACGGCCTCGCGGACGTGCCGCACCCAGTACCCCGGGTCGCACAGCTGACCCGGCCCCGCCAGCGCACCGGTCACGTTCGACACCACCGGCACGACCGGCTCGGTGTAGGTGAGCTGCTCGGCGACGGCTCGGAACTCCTCGAGCATCGGGTCCATCAGCGGCGAGTGGAACGCGTGCGAGACCCGCAGCGTGGTGACCGAGCGGCCCTGCGCGCGCAGCTGCTCCGCGACGGCCAGGACGGCGTCTCGTGCCCCGGACAGCACGAGCGAGGCGGGTCCGTTGACCGCGGCGACCGCCACGTCGTCGGTCAGGTGCGGGCGCACCTGCTCCTCGGTCGCACGGACGGCGACCATCGCGCCCCCGGTCGGCAACGCCTGCATCAGCGACGCCCGCGCCGCGACCAGGCGCGCCGCGTCGCCCAGCGAGAACACCCCGGCCACGTGCGCCGCCGCGATCTCACCGATCGAGTGCCCCGCCACCAGGTCCGCACGCACACCCCAGGACTCCACCAGCCGGTGCAGCGCGACCTCGACCGCGAACAGCGCGGGCTGGGCCGTGCCGGTCTCGTCCAGCGCCGCGGCGTCGGTGCCCCACACCAGGGCCCGCAGGTCACCGCCGAGCTCGGCGTCCAGCACCGCGACGACGGCGTCGAACGCCTCGGCGAACACCGGGAACCGCCCGTACAGCTCCCGGCCCATCCCGAGCCGCTGCGAACCCTGCCCGGAGAACACCACCGCGGTGCGGCCGGGCCGGGCGGTCCCGGTCACGACGGCCGGGTCGGGGGTGTCCGCGGCGAGCGCGGCCAGCGCGCGCAGGGCGTCGTCGCGGTCTCCGGCCAGGACGGCGGCCCGGTGGGCGAACCGCGACCGGCTGCTCGCCAGTGCCGACGCGACGTCGGCCGGGACGAGGCCGGGCCGGTCCTGCAGGTGCGCGCGCAACCGGTCGGCCTGCCCGCGCAGCGCCTCGGGGGTCCTGCCGGACAGCACCAGCGGCGCCAGGCCGTCCCGGGCGGGTGCCGGGGCGACCGCGTCGGCGGGTTCCACCGGCGACGGCTGCTCCAGCACGACGTGGGCGTTGGTGCCGCTGATGCCGAACGAGGAGATCCCGGCGCGGCGGGCACGCCCGGTCTCCGGCCACGGCGTCTGCTCGGTGAGCAGCTCGACCGCCCCGGCGTCCCAGTCGACGTGCGAGGAGGGCTCGGTGACCCCGAGGGTGCGGGGCAGCACCCCGTGCTGCATCGCCATGATCATCTTGATCACACCGGCGACACCGGCGGCGGCCTGGGTGTGGCCCATGTTGGACTTGACCGAGCCGAGCAGCAGCGGCCGGTCGCGGTCCTGTCCGTAGGTCGCGAGCAGGGCCTGGGCCTCGATCGGGTCGCCCAGGGTGGTGCCGGTGCCGTGCGCCTCGACGGCGTCGACGTCGGCGGTGGACAGCCCACCGGAGGCCAGCGCCTGCCGGATGACCCGCTGCTGGGACGGCCCGTTGGGCGCGGTGAGCCCGTTGGAGGCGCCGTCCTGGTTGACCGCCGAGCCGCGGACCACGGCGAGGATGCGGTGGCCGTGGCGGAGCGCGTCGGACTGCCGCTCCAGCAGGAGCATGCCGACGCCCTCGGACCAGCCGACGCCGTCGGCGGACTCGGAGAACGGCTTGGATCGCCCGTCGGGGGCGAGACCGCGCTGCCGGGAGAACTCGACGAAGGTCTCGGGGCCCGCCATGACGGTGACACCGCCGGCGAGCGCCCGGTCGCACTCCCCGCCGCGCAGCGCCTGCGCGGCGAGGTGCAGGGCGACCAGCGACGACGAGCACGCCGTGTCCACCGTCATCGCCGGACCCTCGAAGCCGAACGAGTAGGAGATGCGGCCCGAGGCCACCGACAGCGCGCTGCCCTGACCCTGGAAGCCCTCGAACTCGTCGCCGTCCAGACGGGTGCCGTAGCCGGAGTACATGACGCCGGCGAACACACCGGTCCGGCTGTCCCGCAGGCTGTGCGGGTCCAGCCCGGCGCGCTCGATCGCCTCCCACGACGACTCCAGCAGCAGCCGCTGCTGGGCGTCGGTCGCCATCGCCTCGCGCGGGCTCATCCCGAAGAAGTCCGCGTCGAAGCCGGCGGCGTCGTCGAGGAACCCGCCGGAGCGGGCGTAGGAGGTGCCGCGGTGCGCGGGATCGTCGTCGAACAGGTCGTCGAGGTCCCAGCCGCGGTCGGTCGGGAACCCGGCGATCACGTCGGTGCCCTCGTCGAGGACCCGCCACAGGTCCTCGGGCGAGCCGATCCCGCCGGGGAATCGGCAGCTCATCCCCACGACGACGACGGGGTCGTCGGCCGTGGTGATCCCGGCGATGTCGGCGCCGGTCCCGGAGTCGCCGTCGGCGTCCGGGCCGAGGAGCCCGACGAGCAGGTGCTCGGCGAGCGCGACGACGGTCGGGTAGTCGAAGATCGCGGTGGCGGGCAGCCGCAGACCGGTGGCGGCGCCGAGCTTGTTGCGCAGCTCGACGGCGGTCAGCGAGTCGAAGCCGAGGTCGCGGAAGGCCAGCTCGGGGTCGATGCGGTCACCGCCCGCGTGCCCGAGCACGGTCGCGGCCTCACCGCGGACCAGGTCGAGCAGGGCGGCGCGCCGCTCGGCGCGGCCGAGGGCACCGAGCCGCCCGGCCAGGCCGCCGGCGTCGGCCGCCGTGGTCGTCGCGGCGCGGCGGGCGGGGGCGCGGACGAGCCCGCGCAGCAGCGGCGGGACGGTCCCGCGACGGTGCAGCGTCGCCAGGTCGAGCCGCACCGGGACGAGCGCGGGACGCCCCGTGGCGAGGGCGGCGTCGAACAGGGCGAGGCCCTGCCCTGCGGCGAGCAGCGGCATCCCGGACTCGGCGGCCCGGCGGACGTCGCGCTCGTCGAGACCGGCGGTCATGCCGGCCTCCTGGCCCCACGCGCCCCAGGCCAGGGACACGCCGGGCAGGCCGGCGGCGGCGCGGTGCGCGGCCAGGGCGTCGAGGAACGCGTTGCCGGCGGCATAGTTCGCCTGCCCGGCACCGCCGAACACCCCGGCCACCGAGGAGAACAGCACGAACGCGTCCAGATCCAGGTGCTCGGTCGCGCGGTGCAGGTTCCACGCACCGTCCACCTTCGGCGCCAGCACCCGCGCCAGACGCCCGGGCGTGAGCGAGGCCAGCACCCCGTCGTCCAGCACACCGGCGGTGTGCACGACGGCACGCAGCGGGTGCGCACCCGACACACCGGCCACCAACGCGGCGACCGCATCGGCGTCGGTGACGTCACACGCCGCCACCGCTACCTCCGCACCCAGCTCACCGAGCTCGGACACCAGCTCCGCAGCACCCGGCGCGTCCGCACCGGACCGGCTGGTCAGCAGCAGATGCCGCACTCCGTGGGTCGCGACCAGGTGACGGGCGAGCAGCCCGCCCAGGCCACCGGTGCCGCCGGTGACCAGGACGGTGCCCTCGGTGGTCCACGGCCGCGGGAGGGTCAGGACGATCTTGCCGATGTGCTGGGCGGCGCTCATGAAGCGGAACGCGGCGGGGGCGTCGCGGACGCCCCAGGTACGGACCGGCAGCGGGTCCAGCACGCCGGCCGCGAAGAGGTCCATCAGCTCGGCGAACATGGCGCCGATGGCCTCGGGCTCGACCCAGGCGAGATCGAAGGCCTGGTAGGAGACGCCGGCCGGCGCGGAGCCCGCGTCGCGGATGTCGGTCTTGCCCATCTCCAGGAATCGGCCGCCGTCGCCGAGCAGCCCCATCGAGGCGTCGACGAACTCCCCGGCCAGCGAGTTGAGGACGACGTCGAGGTCCGTCCCGGCGAAGGTCTCGGCGAACTCCAGGGTCCGCGAGGAGGCGATGTGGTCCTCGGCGACGCCCAGGCTGCGCAGCACGTGCTGCTTGGGCTCCGACGCCGTCGCGTACACCTCGGCACCGAGGTGCCGGGCGATCTGGACCGCGGCCATGCCGACGCCACCGGCACCGGCGTGGACGAGCACCCTCTCCCCCGCCGTCAGGTTCCCGAGCTCGCGCAGGGCGTGCCAGGCGGTGAGGAAGACCAGCGGGACCGACGCGGCGGTCTCCCAGTCCCAGCCGTCCGGGATCCGGGTGAGGCGGCGGGCGTCGTCGACGGCCACCGAGGAGAAGCTGCCCGAGATCATGCCCAGGACGCGGTCGCCCGGGGCGAGCCCGGTGACGTCCGGGCCGGTCGCGAGGACCACCCCCGCCGCCTCGTGGCCGTAGCGGCCGGCGTCGCCGGGGTACATGTCGAGGGACTTGAGCACGTCGCGGAAGTTCAGGCCCGCGGCGCGGATCGCGACCCGCACCTGGTGACCGGTGAGCGGGGCACCCGCCTCCGGGTGGGGCACGAGGGCGAGGCCGTCGATGCTGCCCGGGGTGGTGCTGTCGAGGCACCAGGCGTCCACCGCCGGCACGACGAGACCGCAGCCGGTCTGCGCCCGGGTCAGGCGCCCGGCGAGCAGGGCACCGTCGCGCACCGCGATCTGCGGCTCACCGGTGTGCAGCGCGGCGAGCAGCAGCGGACCGTCGTCCGCGGCGCCGGCGGTCGCCGGATCGAGGTCGACGAGCACGATGCCGTCGGGGAACTCGGACCGGGCGGAGCGGACGAGGCCGTGCACCGCGGCGGCGGCGACGTCGGTGGGTGCGGTCCCCCCGGCGGCGACGGCGCCCCGGGTGACGACGGCGAGCCGCCCGGAACCGGTCCCGGCGGTCCACTGCTGCAGCAGGTCGAGGACGGCGGCGGTCAGGGTGTGGGCGGCGGTCGCCGTGTCGGCGCCTTCACCGTCCACGGTGACGACCACCGTGTCCCCGAGCTCCTCGATCGCCGTGGCGGGGCCGGTGTGGACGGTCGCGTCGGCGCCCGCGGCGGACAGGCCCGCGGCGACCTCGGCGGCTGCGCTGTCCCCGTGGTCGTCCCCGACGCCGATGCCGACGACGGCGACCGTCGCGGGCGCCGGGGTGCCGGCCGGGGCGTCGTCGACCGGGGTCCAGTCGAGCGCGAACAGTGCGTCGCCGGCGCCGGTGGGTGCGAGCTGTGCGTCGGCGACCGGGCGGACGGCGAGGGTGTCGACGGTCGCGACCGGGAGGCCCGCCGGGTCGGCGGCGGCGATCGCGATGCCGCCGCCGGTGCGGGTCAGCCGCACGCGCAGCGCGACGGCGCCGGTGGCGTGCAGGGTGACCCCGTCCCAGGAGAACGGGAGGCCTGCGGTGCCGTCGTCGTCGAGCATCCCGGCGTGCAGGGCGGCGTCGAGCAGGGCGGGGTGCAGCCCGAAGCGGGCCGCGTCGTCGGTGGCCTGCCCGGGCAGTGCGACCTCGGCGTAGACGGTGTCGCCGTCCTGCCAGGCGCCGGTCAGTCCCTGGAACACCGGGCCGTAACCGAACCCGGCCTCGGCGAACCGCTCGTAGCAACCCCGGAGCGGCAGCTCGCGCGCACCGGTGGGCGGCCAGGTCGTGGCGTCGAAGCCGGTCGGCTCCGGTGCGGCCGTGGTCAGGGTGCCGGCGGCGTGTTGGGTCCAGGGTGCGTCGCCGGCGTCGTCGGGCCGGGCGTGCACGGTGACGGTGCGGCGGCCGTCGTCGTCGGCGACGCCGACCCGGACCTGGGTCCGCACGGCACCACGGGTGGGCACCACCAGCGGGGCGGCGAGGGTGAGCTCCTCGACGCGGTCGCAGCCGACCTCGTCGCCGGCGCGCAGGGCCAGTTCGAGCAGCGCCGTGCCGGGCACGAGGACGGTGCCCCGGACGGCGTGGTCGGTCAGCCACGGGTGGGTCGCGAGCGACAGCCGACCGGTGCAGAGCACGCCCTCGCCCTCGGCGAGCTCGACCACGCCGTGCAGGACGGGGTGCCCGGTGGCGGTGAGTCCGAGCGCGCCGGCGTCGGCCGCCGGGCGGGTCGCGGTGGGCCAGTAGGTGGCGTGCTGGAAGGCGTAGGTCGGGAGGTCGACCCGGCAGCCGCCCGGGAGCAGCTCCGTCCACCCGACGCGGGTGCCGCCGACGTGCAGCCGGGCCAGCGCGGTCAGTGCGGCGTCGACCTCGTCGCGGTCGCGGCGCAGGACGGGCACCGTCGCGGTCGTGTCGTCGGGCAGGGACTCGCGGGCCATCGCCGAGAGCACACCGTCGGGGCCGAGCTCCAGGAACGTGGTCGCACCGGCCTCGGCCAGCGCCCGCACGCCGTCGCCGAAGCGGACGGCCTCGCGGACGTGGCGCACCCAGTACTCCGGGTCGCACAGCTGCCGGGGCTCGGCGAGCGCACCGGTCAGGTTCGACACCACCGGCACCACCGGCTCGGCGTAGCTCAGCTGCTCGGCGACGGCCCGGAACTCCGCCAGCATCGGGTCCATCAGCGGCGAGTGGAACGCGTGGGACACCGCGAGCCGCCGTGTCCTGCGGCCGGCCAGCTGCTCGCCCACCGCTGTCACGGCATCCTCGTCACCGGAGACGACGACAGCGGACGGGCCGTTGACCGCCGCGATCGCGACGCCGTCGGTGAGGTGCGGGCGCACCTCGTCCTCGCTCGCCTGCACGGCGAGCATGGCGCCCCCGGTCGGCAGCGCCTGCATCAGCGACGCCCGCGCCGCGACCAGGCGCGCCGCGTCGCCCAGCGAGAACACCCCGGCCACGTGCGCCGCCGCGATCTCACCGATCGAGTGCCCCGCCACCAGGTCGGCCCGCACACCCCAGGACTCCACCAGCCGGTGCAGCGCGACCTCGACCGCGAACAGCGCGGGCTGCGTCGTGCCGGTCTCGTCCAGCGCGGCGGCGTCGGTGCCCCACACGGCCGCCCGCAGGTCGGAGCCCAGCTCGGCCTCCAGCGCGGACAGTGCGGCGTCGAAGGCGTCGGCGAACACCGGGAACCGGGCGTACAGCTCCCGGCCCATGCCGAGCCGCTGCGAGCCCTGCCCGGAGAACAGCATGGCGGTCCGGCCGCCGCGGGCACGGCCGGTGACGACCACCGGGTCGCTGTCGCCGTCGGCGAGCGCGGTGAGAGCACGCACGGCGTCGTCGGCGTCGGCCGCGAGGACGACGGCGCGGTGGTCGAACGCGGACCGGCCGGTCGCCAGGGAGTGGGCGACGTCGATCGGGCGCAGGTCCGGTCGCCCGGTGACGGCGTCGCGGAGCCGGGCGGCCTGGTCGCGCAGCGCCTCGGGGGACCTCGCGGACAGCAGCCACGGCAGCGGGCCGTCGGGTCCGGGCTCCGCCGGGGCGGGGGCCGGGGCGTCGGCGGGCTGCTCGACGATGACGTGGGCGTTGGTGCCGCTGATCCCGAACGACGACACACCCGCCCGGCGCGGGCGGCCGGTCTCCGGCCACACGGTCGGCTCGGTGAGCAGTGCGACGGTGCCGTCGGACCAGTCCACGTGCGAGGACGGCGCGTCCACGTGCAGCGTCCGCGGCAGCACCCCGTGCCGCAGCGCCTGCACCATCTTGATCACGCCGGCGACGCCGGCGGCGGCCTGGGTGTGGCCGATGTTGGACTTCAGCGAACCCAGGTGCAGCGGCTGCGCGGGGTCGCGGTCGGCGCCGTAGGTCGCGATGAGCGCCTGCGCCTCGATGGGGTCGCCGAGGGTGGTGCCGGTGCCGTGGGCCTCGACCGCGTCGACGTCGGCCGCGGTGAGCCCCGCGCTCGCCAGTGCCTGGCGGATGACCCGCTGCTGGGACGGCCCGTTCGGTGCCGTGAGCCCGTTGGACGCACCGTCCTGGTTCACCGCGGACCCGCGCACCACGGCGAGGATCTCGTGACCGTTCCGCAGCGCGTCCGACCGGCGCTCCAGCACCAGCATGCCGGCGCCCTCGGCCCAGCCGACGCCGTCGGCGGCGTCGGCGAAGGGCTTGGACCGGCCGTCGGCGGCGAGGCCGCCCTGCCGGGAGAACTCGACGAACGTGGCCGGGGTGGACATGACGGTGACGCCACCGGCGAGAGCGAGCGTGCACTCGCCGGTCCGCAGGGCCTGCATCGCCCAGTGCATCGCCACCAGCGACGACGAGCAGGCGGTGTCGACGGTGACCGCCGGTCCCTCCAGCCCCAGGGTGTAGGACACCCGGCCCGAGGCGACGCTGCCCGCGCTGCCCTGGCCCTGGATCCCCTCGTGCTCGGGTCCGCCGAGGTTGTCGGCGTAGTCGTGGTACATGACGCCGGCGAAGACGCCGGTAGCGCTGCCGCGCAACGAGACCGGGTCGATCCCGGCCCGCTCGACCGCCTCCCAGCTCGTCTCCAGCAGCAGCCGCTGCTGCGCGTCGGTGGCCGTCGCCTCACGCGGACTCATCCCGAAGAACCCGGCGTCGAACTCGGCGGCGTCGTGCAGGAAGCCGCCCTCGCGGGTGTAGGAGGTGCCGGCGTGGTCGGGGTCCGGGTCGTAGAGGCCGTCGAGGTCCCAGCCGCGGCCGGTGGGGAACCCGGTGATGGCGTCGACGCCGTCGCCGACGAGCTGCCACAGCTTCTCCGGCGAGGTGACCCCGCCGGGGTAGCGGCACGCCATTCCCACGATGACGACCGGGTCGTCGCCGAGCGGCGCCGCGGGCGCGGGCGCCGGTGCGGGCGGGGCCGCGGAGCCGAGCAGCTCGGAGCGCAGGTGGGTGGCGAGCGCCGAGAGGGTCGGGTGGTCGAAGACCGTCGTCGCGGGCAACCGCAGCCCGGTCGCCGTCGCGAGCCTGTTGCGCAGCTCGACGGCGGTCAGGGAGTCGAACCCGAGATCGCGGAAGGCGCGGTCGGCCTCGATGTCGGCGCCGGAGGTGTGCCCGAGCACGAGGGCGGCGGCGTCGCGGACGACGTCGAGGAGGACCTCGTGGCGCCGGTCGTCGTCGAGCCGGGCGAGCCGGGCGACGAGCCCGGCGTCGGTGGCCTGCGCGGCGCCGGCGGCGGTGCGGCGGGGGGCGGTGACCAGTCCGCGCAGCAGCGCGGGGACCGGGGTCCGGGCGCGGAACGCGGCGAGGTCGAGGCGGGCGGTGACCAGCGCCGGGTCGCCGGTGGCCGGTGCGGCGTCGAAGAGGGCGAGGCCCTCGTCGGCGGTGAGCAGTGGCATCCCGGCGGCGGCGGCCCGGGCGACGTCGCGCTGGTCGAGGTCGGCGGTCATGCCGAGGCCCTGCTGCCAGGGGCCCCAGGCCAGCGCGGTGGCGGGCAGGCCGGCGGCGGCGCGGTGCGCGGCCAGGGCGTCGAGGAACGCGTTGCCGGCGGCGTAGTTCGCCTGGCCGGCACCGCCGAACACCCCGGCGACCGAGGAGAAGAGCACGAACGCGTCCAGGTCCAGACCCGCGGTCGCGCGGTGCAGGTTCCACGCACCGTCCACCTTCGGCGCGAGCACCCGGGCCAGACGCCCGGGGGTGAGCGAGGTCAGCACCCCGTCGTCGAGGATCCCGGCGGTGTGCACGACGGCACCCAGCGGGTGCGCACCGGGCACACCGGCCACCAGCGCGGTGACGGCGTCGGCGTCGGTGACGTCGCAGGCGGCGACCGACACCCGGGCGCCGTGGCCCTCCAGCTCGGCGACCAGCTCCGCGGCCCCCGGTGCGTCCGCACCGGACCGGCTGGTCAGCAGCAGGTGGCGCACCCCGTGGGTGGCGACGAGGTGACGGGCGAGCAGTCCGCCCAGGCCACCGGTGCCGCCGGTGACCAGGACGGTGCCCTCGGTCGACCACGTCGTGGCGCCGGTGGGGGCCCCGGCGCGGGTCAGACGGGCGGCGAGGACGTCGTCCCCGCGGACGGCGAGCTGCGGCTCGTCCGGGGACAGCGCGACGGGCAGGGCACCGGTCGCGGGCACGGCGGCGGCCGGGTCGAGGTCGAGCAGGCCGAAGGCGCCGGGGTTCTCGGTCTGCGCGGAGCGGACCAGCCCCCACACCGCGGCGGCGGCGAGGTCGGCGACGGGCTCACCGGCGGCCGTGACGGCGCCGCGGGTGACGAGCACCAGCCGGGAGCCGGCGAGCCGGTCCTCGGTCGACCAGCGCCGGAGCAGGTCCAGGGTCGCGCCGGTGCGGTCGCGCACGTCCCGCGGCGTGTCGTCGCCGGGGCCGGCCGGGAGCGGGGCGAGCACGGTCGCCGGGACGGTGCTGCCGGGGTCGGCGAGCAGGTCGTCGACGGTGTCGTACCGGGTGTGCCCGGCGGCGAGGAGGTCGGTCACCGGGTCGCCCGGCGCGCCGAGCACCGCGACCGGCGCCGGCGGCACGGACGGGTCCGACGGCGCCGTGACGGCCGTCCAGTCGAGCCGGAACAGGCCGTCGCGCACGGCCGTCCCGGTGCCGAGGGCGGCAGGGTCGACGGGGCGCGCGCGAAGACGGCCGGCGGTGGCGACCGGACGACCCTCGGGGTCGGCGACGGCGACGGCCAGGCCACCGCCGTCGGCGGGTGCGAGCCGCACCCGCAGCGCGGTGGCCCCGGCGGCGTGCAGGGTGACGTCCTCCCACGCCCACGGAAGGCCCGCGGCACCGTCACCGGTGAGCAGGGCGGCGTGCAGGGCGGCGTCGAGCAGAGCGGGGTGCAGCCCGAAGCGGGCCGCGTCCTCGGCGGTGGTGTCGGGGTCGGGCAGGGACACCTCGGCGTAGACGGTGTCACCGTCCCGCCAGGCGCCGGTCAGCCCCCGGAACACCGGGCCGTATCCGAATCCGGCCCCGGCGAACCGCTCGTAGCAGCCCTCGACGTCGAGCTCGGCCGCGCCGGTGGGCGGCCAGGTCGTGGCGTCGAACCGCACTGGGCCCGGCGCGAGGGTGGTGAGGGTGCCGGTGGCGTGCTCGGTCCACTCGTCGGAGCCCTCGGGGCGGGCGTGCACGGTGACCGGGCGTCGGCCGGAACCGTCGTCGGCACCGGCGCGGACCTGCACGGTGACGGCGCCACCCGCGGCGGGCAGGGTCAGCGGCGTGGCGAGGGTGAGCTCCTCGACGCCGGTGCAGCCGACCTCGTCGCCCGCGCGGACGGCGAGTTCGAGCAGCGCGGTCCCGGGCAGCACCACGGTCCCGGCGACCGTGTGGTCGGCGAGCCACGGCTGCGCGGACGCCGAGAGACGGCCGGTCAGCAGCGCGCCCGCGCCGTCGGGGAACGCGACGGCGGCGCCGAGCAGCGGGTGCCCGGCGGCGCCGAGCCCGGCGGAGCGGACGTCGCCGGGGGCCGCGGTGGCACCCGGCCAGTAGCGGCGGTGCTGGAAGGCGTAGGTCGGCAGGTCGACGCGGGCGGCGCCGGTGCCGTCGAACACGGCGTCCCAGTCGATCCGTACGCCGCGGACGTGCAGCGCGGCGAGCGCGGCGACGACGGCGACGTCCTCGGAGCGGTCGCCGTGCAGCACGGGCACGGTGACGGTCCCGTCGGCGGGCAGCGAGTCCTGGGCCATGGCCGACAGCACGCCGCCGGGGCCGATCTCGACGAAGGTGACGGCGCCGCGGCCGGCGAGGGTGGTGACGGCGTCGGCGAACCGGACGGGTTCGCGGACGTGGCGCACCCAGTACCCGGGGTCGCACAGCTCGTCGGCACCGGCGAGGTCACCGGTCAGGGAGGAGACCACGGGCACCGCCGGGGCCTCCGGGGACAGGCCGGCGACCACGGAGCGGAACTCGGCGAGCATCGGCTCCATCAGCGGCGAGTGGAACGCGTGGCTGACCCTCAGCCTGCTGGTCCGTCGCCCGCCCTCGGCGAGCGCCGCCGCGACGGCGTCGACGCCGTCCTGCGAGCCGGACACGACGACGGCCGACGGGCCGTTGACCGCGGCGATCGCGACGTCGTCGCGGGTGAGCAGAGCGGCGACCTCGTCCTCGGTCGCCTCGACGGCGACCATCGCGCCGCCGGCGGGCAGCGCCTGCATCAGGGTGCCGCGGGCGGCGACCAGCCGCGCGGCGTCGGCGAGGGTGAACACCCCCGCCACGTGGGCGGCGGCGATCTCGCCGACGGAGTGGCCGGCGACGAGGTCGGGGGCGACGCCCCAGGACTCCAGCAGCCGGTACAGCGCGACCTCCAGCGCGAACAGCGCCGGTTGGGTGGCGCCGGTCGCGTCCAGTGCGGCCCCGGCGCTGTCACCGTGGCCCCAGACGACCGCACGCAGGTCGGAGCCCAGCTCGGCGTCCAGCGCGGACAGTGCGGCGTCGAAGGCGTCGGCGAAGGCCGGGTACCGGGCGTGCAGCTCGCGGCCCATGCCGAGGCGCTGCGAGCCCTGCCCGGAGAACAGGAACGCGGTCCGGCCGGTCGCGGTGGTGCCGGTGACGACGGCCGGGTCGGCCTCGCCCGCGGCGAGCGCCGCCAGGCCGCGCAGGGTCTCCTCCGACCCGGTGCCGACGACGACCGCGCGCTGCTCGAGGGCGGCGCGGGTGCGCAGCAGGGACCAGCCGACGTCGGCGGGGTCGATCGCGGGATCGATCGCGGGGTCGACGGCGTGGCCGTCGCGGACGTGGGTGAGCAGGCGGGCGGCCTGGTCGCGCAGCGCGTCGGCGGAGGCGCCCGACAGCGCCCACGGCACGGCGGGCAGCTCCCGGCCACCGACGGTGGCGGTGGTCGGCGTCGGCTCCGGCTGCTCGATGATCACGTGGGCGTTGGTGCCGCTGATCCCGAACGACGACACGCCCGCCCGGCGGGGGCGCCCGGTCTCGGGCCACACCGTCGGCTCGGTGAGCAGCGCGACCGTGCCGTCGGACCAGTCCACGTGCGAGGACGGCGCGTCCACGTGCAACGTGCGCGGCACCGTCCCGTGCCGCATCGCCAGCACCATCTTGATCACACCCGCCACACCGGCGGCGGCCTGGGTGTGGCCGATGTTGGACTTCACCGACCCGAGCAGCAGCGGCCGCTGCGGGTCCCGCTCCCGCCCGTAGGTCGCGATCAGGGCCTGCGCCTCGATCGGGTCGCCGAGGGTGGTGCCGGTGCCGTGTGCCTCGACGACGTCGACGTCGCCGGTGGACAGGCCGGCGTTCGCCAGCGCGCGGCGGATGACCCGCTGCTGCGACGGACCGTTCGGCGCGGTGAGCCCGTTCGAGGCGCCGTCCTGGTTGACCGCCGACCCGCGCAGCACCGCGAGGATCTCGTGACCGTTCCGGAGCGCGTCGGACCGCCGCTCCAGGACGAGCATGCCGACGCCCTCGGACCAGGCGACGCCGTCGGCGGCGTCGGCGAAGGCCTTGGAGCGGCCGTCGGGGGCGAGTCCGCGCTGGCGGGAGAAGTCGACGAACGTGCTGGGGGTCGACATGACCGTCACGCCCCCGGCGAGGGCGAGGGTGCACTCCCCCGCCCGCAGCGCCTGCGCGGCCAGGTGCATCCCGACCAGCGACGACGAGCACGCGGTGTCGACGGTGACCGCCGGGCCCTCCAGGCCCAGGGTGTAGGACACGCGGCCGGACGCGACGCTGGGGGCGCTGCCGTTGCCGCGGAAGGCCTCGTGCTCGTCACCGGTCAGCGTGGTGCCGTAGTCGTTGTACATGACGCCGGCGAACACACCGGTGGCGCTGCCGCGCAGGCCGGTCGGGTCGATCCCGGCCCGCTCGATCGCCTCCCAGCTCGTCTCCAGCAGCAGCCGCTGCTGGGAGTCGGTGGACAGCGCCTCGCGCGGGCTCATCCCGAAGAAACCGGCGTCGAACTCGGGGGCGGTGTGCAGGAACCCGCCGGCGCGGACGTGGGTGTGCCCGGGACGGTCCGGGTCCGGGTCGAACAGGTTGGCCAGGTCCCAGCCGCGGTCGGTCGGGAACGGGCCGGTCGCGTCGGCGCCGTCGCCGACGAGCCGCCACAGGTCCTCCGGGGAGCCGACACCGCCGGGGTAGCGGCACGCCATCCCGACGATCACGACGGGATCGTCGCCGGTCGCGGCCGGGGAAGCGGCGGTCCTGTCGGGGGTGCGGTCGGCGGTGTCGTCGGGGGCGTCGTCGGCACCGAGCAGCTCGTCGCGCAGGTGGCGGGCCAGCACGCCCGGCGTCGGGTAGTCGAAGACCATGGTCGCGGGCAGGCGCAGCCCGGTGGCGGCGGTGAGTCCGTTGCGCAGCTCGACCGCGGTGAGCGAGTCGAAGCCGAGGTCCTGGAACTGACGGCCGGTCTCGACCTGGCCGGGGTCGGCGTGGCCGAGGACGTGGGCGATCCGCTCGCGGACGAGGTCGAGCAGCGCCTCGTCACGGGTGGACCCGTCCAGCGCGCGGAGCCGCTCGGCGAGGTCACCGGTGGACGGCGACGTCTGGGCGGCGGCGCGCCGCGCGGGGCGCCGGATCAGGCCGCGCAGCAGCGGCGCGGGCTCGCCCTGGGCGCGCAGGGCGGGCAGGTCGAGCCGGACCGGGGCGAGCGCGGCGGTTCCGTCGGCGGTCGCCGCGAGGGCGGCGTCGAACAGGGCGGTGCCCTGCTCCGGGGTCAGCGGTGGCATCCCGGAGCGGGCGATCCGCTCCACGTCGACGTCGCTGAGCGAGCCGGTCATGCCGACGACGCGGCTCCACGGCCCCCAGGCCAGCGCGACGGCGGGCAGCCCGGCCGACCGGCGGTGCACGGCCAGCGCGTCGAGGAAGGCGTTCCCCGCGGCGTAGTTGGCCTGCCCGGGGCTGCCGAAGGTGGCGGCGACCGAGGAGAACAGGACGAAGGCGTCCAGGTCCAGGTCGCGGGTGAGCTCGTGCAGGTGCCAGGCCGCGTCGGCCTTGGGGCGCAGCACGGTGTCGAGGCGCTCCGGGGTCAGCGAGCCGATCACGCCGTCGTCGACGACGCCCGCGGTGTGTACGACGGCGGTCAGCGGGTGCGTGTCGGGGATGCCGGCGAGCAGCGCGGCGACCGCGGCCCGGTCGGTGACGTCGCAGGCCACGGCGTGCGCGGTCGCGCCCAGCGCGGTGAGCTCGTCGACCAGCTCGGCGGCGCCGGGGGCGTCCGGACCGCGACGGCCGGCCAGCAGCAGCTGCCGTACACCGTGCTCGGCGACGAGGTGCCGGGCCAGGACACCGCCGAGGCCGCCGGTCCCGCCGGTGATCAGGACGGTGCCGTCGGGGTTCCACCGGTGCGGCTCGGCGTCGGTGCGGACCCGGACCAGCCGCGGCACGAGCACCGTGTCGGCGCGGACGGCGAGGTCGGGCTCGTCCTCGGTGGCGGCGAGCGCGGCGACCAGTGCGGCGGGGGCCACGACCGGATCGGCGCCGGTGGCGTCGTCGGGCAGGTCGAGGACCGCCAGCCGGCCCGGGTTCTCGGTGCGGGCGGTGCGGACGAGGCCGTGCACCGCGGCGGCGGCCGGGTCGGCGCCGTCGGTGGCGCCGCGGGTGAGCAGCACGAGCCGGGAGTCGGCGAACTCCTCGCCGGACAGCCACTGCTGCACCAGCTCCAGGGCCGCGGTGGCGACGGTGTGCGCGGCGTCGGCGACGGTGCCGCCGCAGGACGCGGCCCCGGCCACCACGAGCTCGGGGACGGGCTCGCCGGAGGCGGCCAGCGCGGTGAGATCCGGGTAGGTGCGCACGGGGACGCCCGCGGCCCGCAGTGCGGCCGTGCCGACCGGGCCGGGGCCGCCGGTCTCGGCGCCGACGACGGCGACCGCCGCCGGGGTCCGGCCGGCGGGGCCGCCCAGCGGCGCCCAGTCCTGGCGGAACAGTGCGTCGTCGTACCGGTCGGCGCCGGTGTCGGCCGGGACCTCGCGGGAGACCAGGGAGTCCGCCGTCAGCACGGGCCCGCCCGCGGCGTCGAACACCGTGATCGACACGGTGTCCTCGCCGGTGGCCGCGATCCGGGCGCGGACGGTGCCGGCGCCCGCGGCGAACAGCTGGACGCCCTCCCAGGTGAAGGGCAGGCCGCCACGGCTGATCGCACCCAGGTCGCCGTAGGCGGCGGCGTGCTGCGCGGCGTCGAGCAGGGCGGGGTGCAGGCCGAAACCGGTCGTGTCGGTTCCGGCGCCGTCGGGCAGCGTGACCTCGGCGAACACCTCGCCGTCGCGGCGCCACGCGGCGTGCAGCCCCCGGAAGGAGGGCCCGTAGTCGAAGCCGATCCCGGCGAGCCGCTCGTAGCAGCCCTCGAGGTCGACCGGCTCGGCGCCGGCGGGCGGCCAGGCGGTCGTGTCGAGCCCGTCGGGCGCCGTCGATCCCGAGCCGAGCACACCGGTGGCGTGCTGCGACCAGGGCAGGCCGTCGGCGTCCTCCGGCCGGGAGAACACGCCGAGGGGGCGGCGGCCACGGGCGTCCGCCGGACCGACGCGGACCTGCACCCGCACGCCGCCGCGCTCGGGGAGCACGAGGGGCGCGGCCAGGGTGAGCTCCTCCACCCGGGTGCAGCCGACCTCGTCGCCGGCGCGTACCGCCAGCTCGACGAACGCGGTGCCGGGCAGCAGCGCACGGCCCCGCACGCCGTGGTCGGCCAGCCACGGATGGGTGCGGACCGAGAGCCTGCTGGTGAACAGCACGCCGTCGTCACCGGCGAGCTCGACCGCGGCGCCGAGCAGCGGGTGGTCGGCGGTGGTGAGCCCCGCGGCGGTGACGTCGGCGGCGCCCCGCGCCGGCGCGGGCCAGTAGCGGGTGTGCTCGAAGGGGTAGGTGGGCAGGTCGACCCGGGACGCACCGGTGCCGTCGAAGAGCCGGGCCCAGTCCACGGTCGTCCCGCGGACGTGGGCCGTGGCGAGGCCGGTGACCAGCGACAGCTCCTCGGGGCGGTCGCGGCGCAGCAGCGGTACGGCGACGGCGCCCCCGGGCAGGGACTCCTGCGCCATGCCGCAGAGCACGCCGTCCGGGCCGAGCTCGACCAGCGTGGTGACGCCGCGCGCGGCCAGGGCGGTGACGCCGTCGGCGAAGCGGACGGTGCCGCGGACGTGGCGCACCCAGTAGTCCGCGGAGCAGATGTCGGCGACCTCGGCGACCGAGCCGGTCAGGTTGGAGACGACCGGGATCCGTGGCTCGTGGTAGGTGAGTCCGGCGGCGACGGCCCGGAACTCGGCGAGCATCGGCTCCATCAGCGGCGAGTGGAACGCGTGGCTGACCCGCAGCCGGGTGCTGCGCCACCCCTGGGCGCGGGCGTGCTCCTCGACGGCGGCGATCCCGTCGGTGTCCCCGGCCACCACGACCGACGACGGCCCGTTGACCGCGGCGAGCGAGACACCGGCGGTGAGCAGGGGTGCGACCTCGTCCTCGGTCGCGCCCACGGCCAGCATCGCGCCGCCGCGCGGCAGCGCGGCCATCAGCCGGGCGCGGGCGGCGACGAGCGTGGCGGCGTCGTCGAGGGACAGCACGCCCGCGACGTGCGCGGCGGCGATCTCGCCGATCGAGTGCCCGCCGACGAGGTCCGGGACCACGCCCAGCGAGGTGACCAGGCGGTGGAGGGCGACCTCGATCGCGAACAGCGCGGGCTGCGCCCGGCCGGTGTCGTCGAGCGCCTCGGCGTCGGTGCCCCACAGGACCTCACGCAGGGTGGCGTCGCTGTCGGGCGACGCCGCGTCGAGCAGCGCGGCGGTCTCGTCGAACGCCTCGGCGAACACCGGGAAGCGTGCGTACAGCTCCCGGCCGGCACCCAGGCGCTGCGAGCCCTGCCCGGAGAACAGCAGCGCCGTCAGGCCCTCCCCCGCGACACCGCGGGCGATCTCGGTGACCTCGTCCCCGGAGCCGAGCAGCACGGCGCGGTGCTCGAAGGTCGCACGTCCGGTGGCCAGGGAGGCGCCGACGTCGATCGGGCGAAGGCCGGCGGCCGAGCCGGTGAGCCGGGCGCGCAGGGTGTCCAGAGCGGTGGCGGTGCGTGCGGACAGCGGCCACGGCACCACCGCCGGGGCCGGCAGCGGCGCGGCGGCCGCCTGCTCCTCGGCGTGCGGGGCCTGCTCCAGGATGACGTGGGCGTTGGTGCCGCTGATCCCGAACGAGGAGACCCCTGCCCGGCGCGGGCGGCCGGTCTCCGGCCAGTCGAGGGCGGCGTCGAGCAACGCCACGGCGCCCGCGGTCCAGTCGACGTCGGCCGAGGGCCGCTCGGCGTGCAGGCTGCGGGGCAGCACCCCGTGCCGCAGCGCCATGATCATCTTGATGACGCCGGCGACGCCCGACGCGGCCTGGGTGTGGCCCATGTTGGACTTCACCGAGCCCAGCAGCAGCGGGGTCGCGCGGTCCGCGCCGTAGGTCGCGAGCAGGGCCTGCGCCTCGATCGGGTCGCCCAGCGTGGTGCCGGTGCCGTGCGCCTCGACGGCGTCGACGTCACCGGAGCCCAGCCGCGCGCTCTCCAGCGCGGCCCGGATCACCCGCTGCTGAGACGGGCCGTTGGGGGCGGTCAGGCCGTTGGAGGCGCCGTCCTGGTTGATCGCCGACCCGCGCAGGACCGCGAGGACCTCGCGGCCCTGGCGGCGGGCGTCGGAGAGCCGCATCAGCACGAGCACCCCGGCGCCCTCGGCCCAGCCGGTGCCGTCCGCGCCGTCGGCGAACGGCTTGCACCGGCCGTCGGCGGCCAGCCCGCTCTGGGCGGTGAAGGCGACGAACGGGCCGGGGGTGGCCATCACCGACGCGCCACCGGCCAGCGCCGTCGAGCACTCCCCCGCCCGCAGCGCCTGCACCGCCTGGTGCATCGCGACCAGCGACGACGAGCAGCCGGTGTCGACGGTGACCGCCGGGCCCTCGGCGCCCAGGGTGTACGACAGCCGCCCGGAGATGACGCTCGCGGCGTGCCCGGTGGTCGAGTAGACCGCCACGTCCTCGTCGGAGGCGCGGATCACCTCGCCGTAGTCCTGGCCGGTGGTGCCGACGAAGACCCCGGTGTCGGTGCCGCGCAGCGACGTCGGGTCGATCCCGGCCCGCTCCAGCGCCTCCCAGGTGATCTCCAGCAGGATCCGCTGCTGCGGGTCCATCGCGACGGCCTCGCGCGGGGAGATCCCGAAGAAGCCGGGGTCGAAGCCGGCGACGTCGTCGACGAAGCCGCCGACCTGGGCCAGGCTGCCGCCCTCGCCGTCACCGGCGAGCGCGTCGAGGTCCCAGCCGCGGTCGGTCGGGAACGGCCCGAGGACGTCGCGGCCGTGCGCGACGACGTCCCACAGGTCCTCCGGCGAGGCGACGCCACCGGGGAAGCGGCAGCCGATGCCGACGACCGCGACCGGCTCGGACGCGGCGGCGACCAGCTGCTCGTTCTGCCGGCGGAGCCGCTCGACCTCCTTGAGGGACGACCGGAGTGCCTCGACGTACTTCTGGTCCGACGTGCTCATCAGAATCTCCTGCTTGTCGTTCAGTTCGCCGAGGTCAGTTCGCCGAGTTCTCGGTGACGAGCCGCAGCAGCGCTTCGGCATCCATGTCGTCGAGGGACTCCGCGCCGCCGTCGTCGGTCCGGCCCGCGTCGGGGTCGGGGTCGTCGGCGGCACCGGGTTCGGCGTCGGCGAGGCCCAGCACCATGTCCAGCAGGCCCGCCCGCCGCAGCCGTCCGATGGGGACGGAGGCGAGGACCTCACGGATGTGGGCGTCGGGGTCGTCGGTGCGGGTGGTGCCCTGCTCGCCGGAGGCGTCGCCGAACAGCAGCGTCCCCAGGTGGCGGGCCAGGTCGGTGGGTGTCGGGTGGTCGAAGACGAGCGCCGCGGGCAGCGGCAGTCCGAGCCCGCCGCGCAGCCGGTTGCGCAGCTCCACCGCGGTCACCGAGTCGAACCCGACGTCGCGGAAGGCGCGCCCGGCGGGGATCGCGTCGGCGCCGTCGTGGCCGAGGGTGGCCGCCGCCTCGCCGCGGACCGCCTCGACGAGCGCCCGGGCACGTTCCGCGGTCGGCAACGCCTCCAGGCGCCCGCGCAGCGGCGGGACGGCCGCGTCCGCACCGGCGTCGCCGGCGACCGGGGCCGGCCCGTCGGCGAGCGCGGCGACCGCCTCGGGCACCGTGCCCAGCAGCGGGCTGGGGCGCAGCGCGGTGAAGCTCGGCGCGAAGACCTCCCATTCCATGCGGGTCACCGCGACCGCGGTGTCCCCCTCGCCGAGAGCCAGCTCCAGCGCGGCCAGTGCGTCGCCCGGGTCCATCGCCGGGACACCCTGGCGGTGCAGCCGCTCGTGCACCTGCGGATCGGTGGCCATGCCGACCTCGCCGAACGTCCCCCAGGCGACCGACGTCGCCGGGAGCCCGAGCCCGCGACGGTGCGCGGCGAGGGCGTCGAGGTAGGCGTTGGCCGCGGCGTAGCCGGGCTGGCCGCCGCTGCCCCACACCGCCGCCCCGGAGCTGTACAGCACGAACGCGTCGAGCTCGGTCCCGCGGGTGAGCTCGTGCAGGTTCCGGGCCGCGGTCAGCTTGGCCCGCAGCAGCGCGTCGAGCCGGCCCACGGTCAGGTCCGCGACGGGGGCGTCCCCGTCGGCGACGCCCGCCGAGTGGACGACGGCGGTCAGCGGCAGGTCCGCGGGCAGCCCGTCGAGCAGGGTGGCGAGTGCATCCCGGTCGGCGGCATCGCAGGCGGCGATCGTGACCCGGGCGCCGAGCGACTCCAGCTCGGTGCGCAGTGCGGCGGCGCCGGGGGCGTCCTCGCCGCGGCGGCTGGTCAGCAGCAGGTGCTCGGCGCCGCGGCCGGCGGCCCACACCGCCGTCCGTCCGCCGATGCCGCCGGTCCCGCCGGTCACCAGCACGGTGCCGCGGTCGCAGCCGCCGTGTCCGGGGCGCGGCGCGGCCGGGGCCGCGTGGGCGAGCCGTCGGGCGAGGACCCCGTGCGGCCGGACCGCCAGCTGGTCCTCGGTCCCGGCCCCGGTGACCAGCCCGGCGACCCGCGCCGCGGTCCGGGGGTCCGGGGTCCCCGGCAGGTCGATCAGCCCGCCCCACCGGTCGGGGTGCTCGAGCGCGACGACCCGGCCGAGGCCCCACAGGGTGCCCTGCTCGGGATCGGTGACCGCGTCACCGGGCACCGTCCCGACGGCACCGCGGGTCAGGCACCACAGCGGCGCCGTGACGGCGGCGTCGCCGAGTGCCTGGACCAGCGTGAGGGTCCGGGCCAGCGCGCCGGGGACGCCCGGGTGCTCCGGATGCGGCCGTCCCGTCGGGTCCGGGAGGGCCACGACCGCGGTGACCGGGCCGTCGGCGGCGTGCCGGGCCAGCTCGGCGGCCCACCCGGCGCGTCCGGTCCCGGGGTCGGTGACCGGGACGGCGCCGGGGCCGAACGCCGCGAGCAGCCCGTCGTCGTCGGTGCCGGTCCCCGCGTCGTGGCCGATGACCAGTACCCGCCCGGCCGGCGGGCCCGCGGCGGGCTCGGGGACCGGTGCCCAGTCGACCCGATAGCGCAGGTCGTTGGCCCGGGTGCGGGCGCGGGACCCGGCGCGCCATGCGGACAGCGCGGGCAGCACGGTGTCGAGTGCGCCGCCGGGCAGGCCGAGCGCGTCGGCGAACGCCGCCGGGTCCTGCCCGTCGACCAGTGCCCAGAACGCGGCGTCGTCGGCGGCGCCCGACGGGTCCGCCTTCGGCTCGGGCCAGTAGCTGCGGCGCCGGAACGCGTAGGTCGGCAGTTCGACGTCTGTGCCGCCGGTGTCGGGCAGGGTGGTGGTCCAGTCGACGGTGGCGCCGTGCACATAGGCCTCGGCCAGCGAGGTCAGCACCCGGGCGGGGCCGCCCTCGTCGCGGCGCAGCGTGCCCAGCACGACCGCGGCGGCGGTGCCGTCGGGGTCGGCCGCCTCCTGGGTCTCCTGGACCGGTCCGGCGAGCACCGGGTGCGGGCTGACCTCCACGAAGATCCGGTGCCCGGCCGCGAGGAGCGCCTCGGTGGCGTCCTGCATCCGGACGGTGGTGCGGAGGTTGGTGTACCAGTAGGTGCCGTCGAGGCCACCGTCCTCGGCGGTGTCGAGGCGCCCGCCGGTGACGGTGGAGTAGAACGGCACCGTCGGGGTGCGCGGAGTGATGCCGGCGAGGACCTCGGCGAGCTCGTCGCGCACGGCCTCGACGTGCGGGCCGTGCGAGGCGTAGTCCACCGAGACCCGCCGGGCCCGCACCCCGGCGGACTCGCAGGCGGGCAGCAGCGCGTCGAGCGCGTCCGCGTCGCCGGAGACGACGACCGAGGACGGCCCGTTGACCGCGGCGACCGACAGCGCGCCGCCCCAGGGCACGATGAGCTCGGTGACCCGGCCGACGGGCGCCGCGACCGAGACCATCCCGCCGTGCCCGGACAGCCGGGGCAGCGCGCGGCTGCGCAGCGCCACCACCAGCGCCGCGTCGTCGAGGTCGAGCGCACCCGCCACGTGGGCGGCGGCGATCTCGCCCTGCGAGTGGCCGACGACCGCAGCCGGCTCGACGCCGTGGGCGCGCCAGACCGCGGCGAGGCCGACCATCATCGCGAACAGCGCGGGCTGGACCACGTCCACGCGCTCCAGCAGCGCCGGGTCGCCGTCGCCGGTGAGGACCTCGTGCAGCGACCAGTCGACGTGCGGGGCCAGCGCGGCGGCGCAGTCGTCGACCGCGGCACGGAAGGCCTCCGACGTCGTGAGCAGGTCGCGGCCCATCCCCCACCACTGGGCGCCCTGCCCGGGGAACACGAACACCGGGCCGGCGGGGTCCTCGGCGGCGGTGCCGGTGACCAGACCGGCGACCGACGTGCCGTCGGCCAGCGCGGCCAGGCCGCGGGAGAGCTCGTCGGAGGTCTCCCCGACGACGACGGCGCGGTGGTCGAACGCGGCGCGGGTGGTGGCCAGGGCGTGCCCGGTCCTGGCCGGGTCCTGCGGGTCGCGGGCCACGGTGTCGCGCAGCCGGCCCGCCTGGGCGCGCAGCGCGTCGGCCGAACGGGCGGAGACCACCCACGGGACCGGTCCGGGTGCACCGGCCGGCGGGGTCGCCTCGGCGGGGGGCGCCTGTTCCAGCACGACGTGGGCGTTGGTCCCGCTGATGCCGAACGACGAGACCCCGGCCCGGCGGGGGCGGTCGGTCTCCGGCCACGCGGTGCGCCCGGTGAGCAGCTCGACGGCCCCGGTGGACCAGTCGACATGGCTCGACGGCGCGTCGAGGTGCTGGATGCCGGGCAGCTCACCGGCGCGCATCGCGGCCAGCATCGTGATCACGCCGGCGACGCCCGCGGCGGCCTGGGTGTGTCCGATCGCGGACTTCACCGAGCCCAGCCGCAGCGGCTCGTCCCGGTCGCGGCCGTAGGTGGCGAGCAGCGCCTGGGCCTCGATCGGGTCGCCGAGCCGGGTGCCGGTGCCGTGCGCCTCGACGACGTCGACGTCGGCGGCGGTCAGTCCCGCCTCGGCCAGTGCCCGGCGGATCACCCGCTGCTGGGACGGGCCGTTGGGGGCGGTCATCCCGTTCGACGCGCCGTCCGAGTTGATCGCCGAGCCGCGGATCACGCCGAGCACCGGGTGCCCCTTGCGGCGCGCGTCGGACAGCCGCTCGAGGAGGACGACGCCGACGCCCTCGGCGAGGGTCATGCCGTCGGCGGCCTCGGAGAAGGGCTTGCAGCGGCCGTCGGCGGCCAGTGCCCGCTGCCGGCTGAACCCGACGAAGGCCTGCGGGGTCGCCATCACCGCGGCGCCGCCGGCCAGGGCGAGCGAGCTCTCCCCGCTGCGCAGCGACCGGCAGGCCAGGTGCATCGCGACCAGCGACGACGAGCACGCCGTGTCCAGGGTGACCGCGGGACCCTCGAGGCCCAGCAGGTAGGCCACCCGGCCGGACAGCACGCTGGCGGCGGTGCCGGTCACCATGTGCGTCTCGGTGTCGCCCGCGGCGTGCGCGACGGTCGTCGCGTAGTCCTGGTAGGTGGCGCCCACGAAGGTGCCCGTGCTGGTGCCGCGCAGCGAGGTGGGGTCGATCCCGGCCCGCTCGAACGCCTCCCACGAGGTCTCCAGCAGGATGCGCTGCTGCGGGTCCATCGCGACGGCCTCGCGCGGGGAGATCCCGAAGAAGCCGGCGTCGAAGTCGGCCACGTCGTGCAGGAAGCCGCCCTGCACGGAGTAGGTGCGACCGTGCCGGTCCGGGTCGGGGTCGTGCAGCGCGGCCGCGTCCCAGCCGCGGCCGGCGGGGAAGCCGGTGATCGCGTCGACCCCGTCGAGTGCGAGCTGCAGCAGCGCCTCGGGGGTGTCGGCGCCGCCCGGGTAGCGGCAGCTCATCCCGATCACGGCGATCGGGTCGTCGTCCCCGGCCGGAGCGGCCGCGGGCTGCGGCAGCCCGTCCGCGGCGCCGAGCGCGAGCTCCTCCAGGCGGCCGGCGAGCACGGCGGGGCTGGGGTGGTCGAAGACCAGGGTGGAGGGCAGCGTCAGACCGGTCGCGGCGGCGAGCCGGTTGCGCAGGTCGACCGCGGTCACCGAGTCGAACCCGGCGTCGCGGAAGGCGCGGCGCTCGCCGAAGGCGTCGGCGGAGGCGTGCCCGAGGACCGCGGCGGCCTCGGTGCGGACCAGGGTGACCAGCAGCCGGGTCCGCTCGGCCGCCGACAGGGGCGCCAGGCGGCCGGCGAGGGCACCGCGCGGGCCCGCGGCCGGTGCCGCGGCGTGGGTGAGCCGGGCCCGGACCTCCGGGACCCGGTCGAACAGGTGCGAGACCCGGCCGGCGGTGAAGACGTCGTGGTAGACGTCCCAGTCGACGTCCATCAGGCCGACGACGGTCTCGTCGTCGTCGAGCACGCAGCGCAGCCCGGTCAGTGCCCGCTGCGGGTCGAGGTACTCCAGGCCGCTGCGCCGGATCCGGTGCGGGTCGGCCTCCGTGCGCTCGGGGTCGGCGTCGGGCCACTTGCCCCAGTGCACCGAGGTGGCGCGCAGCCCGCGCGCGCGGCGCTGCTCGGCCAGTGCGGACAGGAACGCGTTCCCGGCGGCGTAGGCGGCGTGCACGCCGCTGCCCCACATGCCGGCCGTCGAGGAGTACAGCACGAGGTCGGTGGCCGGGTCGTCGAGCAGCTCGTCGAGGATCCGGGCACCGGTCACCTTGGCGTGCACGACCTCGGCGAACTCGTCGAGGGTCGTGTCGGCGATCGCGGCCAGCCCGATCACCGCCGCGGTGTGCAGGACGGTGCCGACCGTGCGCCCCTGCGCGGCCAGCCGCGCCAGCAGGGCCGCGACCGCATCCCGGTCGGTGATGTCGCAGGCCACCGCCTCGGCCTCGGTGCCGGCCTCGGCCAGCTCGGCGACCAGCGCGGCCGCACCGGGGGCCTCGGGGCCGCGGCGGGACAGCAGCACGACGTGCTCCGCACCGTCGGCGGCCAGCCTGCGGGCCAGGTCGGGGGCCAGGGTGCCGGACCCGCCGGTGACCAGCGTGGTGCCCCGCGGGCTCCAGCGCCGGGCCGGGGCCCGGCCGCCACGATCGGCGCGGACGATGCGGCGCGCGAGCACGCCCGCCGGGCGGACCGCGAGCTGGTCCTCGTCGCCGAGCCGCCCGGCCAGGACGGCGGCGAGCCGGTCACCGGTCCGGGCGTCGAGGACCTCCGGCAGGTCGGCGGTGCCGCCCCGGCGGTGCGGCTGCTCGACGGCGGCGGTCCAGCCGAGCGCGGCGACCTGGCTCTGCAGGGGCCGGGTCACGGTGTCGCCGGGCGCGGCGGTGGCCGCACCACGGGTGAGGTGCCAGAGCGCGACGTCGATCCCGGCGTCGCCGAGTGCCTGGACCAGGGCCACCGACAGGGCGAGGCCGCGGGTGAGCCCCGGGTGACGGGGGTCGTCGTCCTCGGCGGCGGCGAGCAGCGAGACCACACCGGCGATGTCCCCGTCGGCGGTGGCGTCCGCGATCCGGGCGCGCAGCACCTCCCGGTCGGTGTCGTCCCGGTCGGTGCTCTCGTCGAGCACGAGGGGCCGGGCCACGGCGCCGTGGCGCTCCAGGACGCCGACGACGTCGGCGGGGTCGGTGCCGGCGGCGGTGACCACGAGCCAGGTGCCGGTGGGTCCGGTGCGGGGCGGCTGCGGGGTCGCGGCCCACTCGACGCGGTAGCGCCAGGTGTCGAGGTCCGCGCGGTCGGCGCGGGAGCGGCGCCAGGCGGACAGGCCGGGCAGGATCGCGGCGACCGCGTCCTCGTCGGTGCCGAGCGCGGCGGTCAGGGCGGGCAGGTCGGCCTGCTCGACGGCGTCCCAGAACTGGGCGTCCACGGCGCCGGTGTCCGGGGCGGCGGCGGTCGCGGTGCGGGTGCTCCAGTACCGCTCGTGCTGGAAGGGGTAGGTGGGCAGGTCGACCCGGGCCGCGGCGGCGGCGTCGAACAGGACCGGCCAGTCGACGTCGAGTCCCCGGACGTGCAGCTGGGCCGCGGACAGCAGGAACCGGTCGTAGCCGCCCTGGTCGCGGCGCAGCGTGCCGCCCGCGACACCGGTGATGCCGGCGTCGTCGAGCGCGTCCTGGACGGCCGGGGACAGCACCGGGTGCGCGGCGGACTCGATGAACACCCGGTGTCCGGTCGCGGTGAGCGCGGCCACCGCGTCGGCGAACCGGACGCGGTTGCGGAGGTTCTCGTACCAGTACGCGGCGTCCATCGTGGAGGTGTCCAGCAGCCCGCCGGTCAGCGTGGAGTACAGCGGCACCGCCGAGGGCTGCGGGGACAGGCCCGCGAGGGTCTCCAGGACCTCCGCGCGCAGCTCCTCGACCTGGTGGGAGTGCGAGGCGTAGTCGACCGCGATCCGGCGGACCCGGACCCCCTCGCCCGCGAGCACCGCGCCGAGCTCGTCGAGCGCCTGCGGCTCGCCGGAGACGACGACCGAGCGGGGCCCGTTGACCGCGGCCACCGAGACCCGGCCCGCGTACTCCTCGAGCCGTCCGGAGACCTCGTCGACCGGCAGCGCGACCGACATCATGCCGCCCCGCCCGGCCAGCGACCGTCCGATCGCGCGGCTGCGCAGCGCGACGACCCGGGCGCCGTCGGGCAGCGACAGCGCCCCGGAGACGACGGCGGCCGCGATCTCCCCCTGGGAGTGGCCGACGACCGCGTCCGGCTCCACCCCGTGGGCACGCCACAGCGCGGCGAGGGCGACCATCACCGCGAACGACGCCGGCTGGACCACGTCCACCCGGTCGGCGTCCGGTGCCCCCTCGGCGCGGCGCAGCACGTCGTGCAGCGACCAGCCGGTGATCGGGTCGAGGGCAGCAGCGCACTCGGCCACCCGCGCGGCGAACACCGGGGACTCCACGAGCAGCCGCGCACCCATACCGAGCCACTGCGCCCCCTGGCCGGGGAAGACGAACACGGTGCGGCCCTCGACGTCGGCGACGCCGTCGACGACGTGCGGGGCGGGTGTCCCCGCGGCCAGCGCGCCGACCCCGTCGAGCAGCTCGTCGCGGACGGTACCGACGACGACGGCCCGGTGCTCGTGCCGGGCGCGGGTGGTCAGCAGCGCGTGGCCGACGTCGTGCGGGTCGGCGGTGGCGTCCTCGCGGAGCCGGGCGTGCAGCGCGGCCGCACGGTCGCGGCGGGCCTGCGCGGTGTGCCCGGACAGGACCCAGGCGAGGACACCGGTGGGCCGCCCGCCCGGCGCGGGCTCCTCCGCGTCGGGCGCCTGCTCCAGCACGGCGTGGGCGTTGGTGCCGCTGATCCCGAACGACGACACCCCGGCCCGGCGCGGGCGGCCGGTCTCCGGCCACGCGGTGACCTCGGCGAGCAGCCGTACCGTGCCGGCCGACCAGTCGACGTGCGACGACGGCGTGCCGGCGTGCAGGGTCGGCGGGAGCACCCCGTGCCGCATCGCCTGCACCATCTTGATCACACCGGCGACACCGGCGGCGGCCTGGGTGTGCCCGATGTTGGACTTCAGCGACCCCAGGTGCAGCGGCCGGTCGGTGTCCCGGTCCCGGCCGTAGGTGGCGAGGATCGCCTGGGCCTCGATCGGGTCGCCGAGCCGGGTGCCGGTGCCGTGCGCCTCGACGGCGTCGACGTCGGCGGCGGTGAGCGCGGCCCGCTCCAGGGCCTGGGTGATGACGCGTTCCTGGGACGGCCCGTGCGGGGCGGTCAGGCCGTTCGAGGCGCCGTCCTGGTTCACCGCGGAACCGCGCAGGACCGCGAGGACCCGGTGCCCGTTCGCACGGGCGTCGGAGAGCCGCTCGGCGACCAGGACGCCGACGCCCTCCGCCCAGCCGGTGCCGTCGGCGTCGTCGGAGAACGCCTTGCAGCGCCCGTCCACCGACAGCCCGCCCTGGGCGCTGAACTCCACGAACACCGACGGGTCGGCGAGGATCGTCACCCCGCCGACCACCGCGAGCGAGGACTCCCCGCTGCGCAGCGAGTGCGCCGCCAGGTGGAGCGCGACCAGCGACGACGAGCACGCCGTGTCCACCGTGACGGCGGGGCCCTCCAGCCCGAGGGTGTAGGACAGCCGCCCGGACAGGACGCTCGCGGCGGTGCCGGTCAGGGCGTGCCCGCCCAGCTCGGTGCCGGCGTCGGCGGACGGGCTGCCCCAGTGGTAGGAGCCGACGAAGACGCCCGCCGGGCTGCCGCGCAGCGACGTGGGGTCGATCCCGGCGCGTTCGAGGGCCTCCCAGGAGACCTCGAGCAGCAGGCGCTGCTGCGGGTCCATCGCGGCCGCCTCGCGCGGGGAGATCCCGAAGAACGCCGCGTCGAACCCGGCGGCGTCGTCGAGGAACCCGCCGCGGGCGGTGGCGCTGCCGCCGTCGCCGGTGCTCCGGAGCGCATCGAGGTCCCAGCCGCGGTCGGCCGGGAACTCCGCGATCCCGTCGCCGCCTGCGGACACCAGATCCCACAACGACTCCGGGGAATCGACACCGCCGGGCAGCCGGCAGCCCATTCCGACGATCGCGACCGGTTCGTTCCCGACCGATTCCAATTCGTCGATACGGCGGCGGGCGCGGCGCAGATCCGTCGTGACCCGGCGGAGCGAGTCGACGATTCTGTTCTGCTGGTCCTGCGATTCCTGCATCAGCTCGTCCTCGTCATCCGGTCGCGCGCGGAGGCAGCGAATTCGTCATGCGGTGTCGAACTCTTCGTCGATGATGTCGAGCAGCCGGTCGACCGACACCGAGTCGAGGTCCTCGTCGGGCGGGCCTCCCGGCTGCGCGGCGGGACGGCGCAGCCCGGCGGCCAGCGCCTCCAGCCGGTCGGCGACGGCCCGGCGGTCCGGACCGTCGCCGGACAACCCATCCAGCGCCGCCTCCAGCCCGGCCAGTTCGGGCCCGCAGGGCTCCTGCGGTCCCGGTCCGAGCAGTGCGCTCACCTCGCGGGCGGCGAGCTCGGGGGTCGGGAAGCTGAACACCAGCGTCGCGGGCAGCCGCAGCCCGGTGTGGCGGGCGAGGCGGTCGCAGAGCTCGACCCCGGCGAGCGAGTCGAAGCCCAGCTCCTTGAACACGCTGCGCACGCCGACGTCTGCGGGATCGGGGTGCCCGAGCACGGCGGCGGTGTGCGTGCGGACCAGGTCGAGCAGCGCCTTCTCGCGCACCGCGGGCGGCATCGCGGCATAGCGTCCGCCGGGATCGGTGCCCGGGCGGTCCGCGCCGGGGTCACCGGCCGCGGCCGGGGTCGGTGCCGGATCCGGCCGGGCGGCTGCGGAAGCGGTGTTCGTGACGGCCCGGGCGTCGTGGCCCGGCTCCGTCGCGCCCCGTCCGCCGGGGGCCGGGTCCATCGCGGTGTGGGCGCCCCAGGCCGGGAGCAGGCCCGGCGACCCGCCGGGGTTCCCGGGTGTCGGCGGCGCGGGCCAGTACCGCACGCTGCGGAACGCGTAGGTGGGCAGCGGTACCCGGCGGGCGCCGGTCCCGGCGTGGAAGGCGTGCCAGTCCATCGGCACGCCGAGCGCGTGCAGCCGCCCCAGCGCGACGGCGAACGACGTCTCCTCCGGCCGGTCGCGGCGCAGCACCGGGACGACGTGCGCCGCGCTGTCCGGTCCGAGGGTGTCCCGGGCCATCGCCGAGAGCACCCCGCCCGGTCCGAGCTCGACGAGCACGTCGACCCCGTCGGCCGCCAGGGAGCGGACGCCGTCGGCGAACCGGACGGTCCCGCGCACGTGCCGCACCCAGTAGCCGGGGTCGGTCGCCGCGGTCGGGCCGAGCTCGCCCGTCAGGTTCGAGACCAGCGGGATCCGCGGCTCGCAGAACGTCAGCCCCGCGACGACGCCGCGGAACTCCTCGAGCATCGGCTCCATCCGCGGTGAGTGGAACGCGTGCGACACCGCGAGCCTGCTGGTACGACGGCCCCGGCCCGCCAGGTCGGCGGCGAGCGCGGTGACGGCGTCGTCGTCGCCGGCGAGGACCACCGAGGCGGGGCCGTTCACCGCGGCCAGCGCGACCCGGTCGCCGAGCAGCGGCGCTACCTCGTCCTCCGACGCCTCGACCGCGACCATCGCCCCGCCCGCCGGCAGCGCCTGCATGAGCGTGGCGCGGGCGGCGACCAGGCGGGCGGCGTCCTCCAGCGACAGCACCCCGGCCACGTGCGCGGCGGTGATCTCACCGATGGAGTGGCCGCCGACCGCGGCCGGCTCCAGACCCAGCGCCGTGACCAGGCGGTACAGCGCCACCTCGACGGCGAACAGCGCGGGCTGGGTCCAGCCGGTCTCGTCGAGCAGGGCGGCGGCGGGGTCCCCGGTGCCCCAGGCGACGTCGCGGACGGGCCGGTCGAGGTGGGCGTCGAGGGCCGCGGTGACGTCGTCGAAGGCGCGGGCGAACACCGGGAAGCGGGCGGCGAGCGCGCGGCCGGTCCCCAGCCGCTGACTGCCCTGTCCGGAGAACAGCACCGCGGCGCGGCGGGGCGCCGCCTGTTCGCGGGCCACCTCGACGGCTCCGTGCTCGCCCGGCAGCAGCACCGCGCGGTGGCGCAGCGCGGCCCGGCCGGTGGCCAGCGACCAGCCGACGTCGCGCGGGTCCGGTGCGCCGGGCCCGGCGGTGTGCGCCCGCAGCCGCTCGATCTGGGCGTCGAGATCGCGGGCGGCGGCGGCCGAGACCGGCCAGGGCGTCACGGCCGGCGGCGCGGTGCCCCGGTCCGCGGCCTCGGGCCCGTCGGCGGCCGGGGCCTCCTCGACGATCACGTGCGCGTTGGTGCCGCTGATCCCGAACGACGACACCCCCGCGCGGCGCGGGCGGTCCCCGCGCGGCCACGGCACCGGCGCGGTGCGCAGCGCGACCGCCCCGGCCGACCAGTCGACCCGGGTGCTGGGGGTGACGGCGTGCCGGGTCGCGGGCAGCAGCTCGTGGCGCAGGGCCTGCACGGTCGCGATCAGCCCGGCGACCCCGGCCGCGGCCTGGGCGTGCCCGACCACCGACTTCAGCGAGCCGACCCACAGCGGCCGGCCCGGGTCCCGGTCCTGCCCGTAGGTGGCGAGCAGGGCGCGCGCCTCCACCGGGTCGCCGACCGGGGTGCCGGTGCCGTGCGCCTCGACGGCGTCGACCTCGTTCGCGCTCAGCCCCGCGTCGGCGAGCGCGTCGCGGATCATCCGCTCCTGTGCGGCCCCGCTCGGCGCGGTCAGGCCGTCGGTGGCGCCGTCGGCGGTGAGCGCCGAGCCGCGCAGCACCGCGAGGACCGGGTCACCGTCCGCGCGGGCGTGGGAGAGGCGCTTGAGCAGGACGACGCCGACGCCCTCCGCCCAGGCGGTGCCGTCGGCGTCGTCGGCGAAGACCTTGGCGCGCCCGTCGGGGGCCAGACCGCCCTGGCGGGAGTGCCCGACCAGCGCGGCCGGGGTCGACATCACGCACACCCCGCCGGCCAGCGCTGCGGTGCACTCCCCCGCCTCCAGCGACCGGATCGCGAGGTGCAGCGCCACCAGCGACGACGACGACGTCGTGTCCACCGTCAGCGCGGGCCCCTCCAGCCCGAGCAGGTGGGCGAGCCGGCCGGAGGTGAGACCCGGGATCAGGCCGGTGAGGGCGTGCCCGGCGAGGTCGTCGGGCGAGTTCTGGACGACGCCCGCGTAGTCCTGCCCACCGGCCCCGACGAACACCCCGGTCCGGGTGCCGCGCAGCGACGTCGGGTCGATCCCGGCGTGCTCGACCGCCTCCCAGGCGGTCTCGAGCACGAGGCGCTGCTGAGGGTCGGTGGAGACGGCTTCGCGCGGGGACATCCCGAAGAAGGCAGCGTCGAAGTCCCCGGCGCCGTCGAGGAACCCGGCAGTGCGGGTCGCGCAGCGCCCCGGCCCGTCGCCGTGCAGGGCGTCGAGGTCCCAGCCCCGGTCGTCCGGGAACCCGGAGGCCGTCTCCCGGTCCGAGCACAGCAGGTCCCAGAGGCCGTCGGCGTCGCGCACACCACCCGGATATCGGCACGCCATTCCGACGACCACCACCGGGTCGCTGCCGTGTCCTGCCGTCATACCTCACCCCTGCACACGAATGCGGTCGTCTCGATGTGGCGCCGACCGTACGGTCGGCGCGGCTGTGGTTTTCCCTAATGAATGGGGCGGGCCGGGACCGAGGACTAGGGATTCCCCGGCGTCGGCCGTGGGATCAACTACCTGATCGCTGCACCGCGCCGCGGTGCGCCACGCGACGGGTCACCCGGCCCGTCACAGTCGGAGAGGGTGTCTACCCATGGGCGCGAATCGGCGGCCGATCCTGTTCGTCAGCTATGCGGAGAGCGGACTGCTCAATCCGCTCCTGGTCCTCGCCGGGGAACTGTCCCGGCGCGAGGTCGGGGACCTGTACTTCGCCGCCGACGAGAAGGCCCGCGACGACGTCGCGGGCGCGAGCACGGGCAGCCCCGTCACCTTCGCCTCGCTCGGCGACACCGTGTCGGAGATGTCGGCGGTGACCTGGGACGACGAGACCTACGCCGCGGTGACCCAGCGGGACCGGTTCAAGGCGCACGCCGCGGTCATCCGGCACTCCTTCGCCCCCGAGTCCCGGATCGAGAAGTACCGGGCGCTCGAACGCGTCGTCGACGAGGTCCGCCCGGCCCTGATGGTGATCGAGAGCATGTGCCAGTACGGCTACGAGCTCGCGATCACGAAGGGGATCCCGTTCGTGCTGGGCGTGCCGTTCGTCCCCAGCAACGTGCTCACCTCGCACGTCCCGTTCGCGAGGTCCTACACGCCGTCCGGGTTCCCGGTGCCGCACTCCGGGCTGCCCGCCGCCATGACGCTGCGCCAGAAGATCGCCAACCAGCTGTTCCGGATCCGGACGCTGGGCATGTTCGTCACCAAGGAGACCCGCGCGGTCGTCGAGCGCGACGACGCCGTGCGGGCCGAGCTCGGCATCGCGCCCGAGGCCCGGCAGATGATGGCCCGCATCGACCACGCCGAGCAGGTGCTCTGCTACTCGGTGCCGGAGCTGGACTACCCGTTCGAGCTGCCCGAGAGGATGCGTCTCGTCGGCACGATGGTGCCGCCGCTGCCCCAGGTCGCCGACGGTGGTGAGCTCACCGACTGGCTCGACGCTCAGTCGTCGGTGGTCTACATGGGATTCGGCACGATCACCCGGCTGACCCGGCCCCAGGTCGCGTCGCTGGTCGAGGTGGCACGCCGGCTCGACGCCCGGGGTCACCAGGTGCTGTGGAAGCTGCCGCGCGAGCAGCAGGAGATGTTGCCACCCGCCACCGAGCTGCCCGCGGGCCTGCGGATCGAGAGCTGGGTGCCCTCCCAGCTCGACGTGCTGGCCCACCCGAGCGTGAAGGTGTTCTTCACCCACGCCGGCGGCAACGGCTACCACGAGGGCCTCTACTTCGGGAAGCCGCTGGTGGTCCGTCCGCTCTGGGTGGACTGCGACGACCAGGCGATCCGCGGCCAGGACTTCGGGGTCAGCCTCACCGTCGACCACCCGGAGACCGTCGACACCGAGGACGTCCTGGACAAGGTCACCCGGGTCCTCGAGACCCCGGCCTTCACCGAGCGCGCCGAGCGCATGGGCCGGCTGCTGCAGGCCGCGGGCGGGCGCGCCGCCGCCGCGGACCTGGTCCTGCGCCTGCCGGCGCTGGCCGGGACCGACACCGCGGCCGCCCGGACCGCCTGACCACCCGCCACCACCGAACCAGGGAGTCACGATGTCCTTCACCCAACCGGTGTCCAAACCGTGGCTCGACGGCCACGAACTCGACTACGTCACCGACGCCGTCGGCGGCGGCTGGATCTCCTCGCAGGGCCCCTACATCGCGCGGTTCGAGGAAGCCTTCGCCGCCTGGAACGGCCTCCCGCACGGGGTCGCCTGCTCGTCGGGGACGACGGCGCTGACCCTCGCGCTGCGCGCGCTGGGCGTCGGCCCGGGCGACGAGGTGATCGTCCCGGAGTTCACGATGATCGCCTCGGCGTGGGCGGTGACCTACACGGGCGCGACGCCGGTGTTCGTCGACTGCGGCGACGACCTGAACATCGACGTCACGCTGATCGAGGAGAAGATCACCCCGCGCACCAGGGTGATCATGCCGGTGCACGTCTACGGCCGCCGGTGCGACATGGAGCCGATCCTGGAGCTCGCCTACGAGTACAACCTGCGGGTCGTCGAGGACTCCGCCGAGGCGCACGGCGTGCTGCCCACCGGGGACATCGCCTGCTTCTCGCTGTTCGCCAACAAGATCATCACTGCGGGCGAGGGCGGGATCTGCGTGACCCGCGACCCGCACCTGGCCGAGCAGATGGCGCACCTGCGCGCGATGGCGTTCACCCGCGACCACAGCTTCCTGCACAAGAAGCTCGCCTACAACTACCGCATGACCAACATGCAGGCCGCCGTCGCGCTCGCCCAGACCGAGCAGCTCGAGGGCATCCTGGCGACCCGGCGCGACATCGAGAAGCGCTACGACGACGCCCTGCGCGACGTCCCCGGCATCACGCTGATGCCACCGCGGGACGTGCTCTGGATGTACGACCTGCGGGCCGAGCGCCGCGACGAGCTCCTCGCCCACCTCGCCGCCCGGGGCATCGACACCCGGGTGTTCTTCAAGCCGATGAGCCGCCAGCCGATGTACCTCGACCCGGTCTGGCCGACGCTCAACGCATCGCGGCTGGCCGCCGACGGCTTCTACCTCCCCACCCACACCGGACTGACCGCCGAGGACCAGGAGTTCATCACCGGGCAGGTCCGCGCGTTCTACGGAGTGGCATGAGCACCGGCACCGCGAGGTCCACGCCGTCGGACAGCGCCACCGGCTGCCCTGTCACCGGGGCCGGGGCAGGCGCCGCCACCTGCCCGGTGGCGTTCCCGCTGCGCCGTCCGGGAAGACCGTTCCCGCCCCCGGAGTACGCCGACTACCGCGACGGCGGTGAGCCCGTCCGGTCCGAGCTGCCCAGCGGCCCGGTCTGGCTGGTCACCCGGCACGCCGACGTGCGTGCCGTGCTCACCGACCCGCGGATCAGCGCCGACCCCTCCCGACCGGGCTTCCCGAAGGCGGCCCGGACCGGTGGCGCCCCGTCCGCGGACGAGGTGCCCGGCTGGTTCGTGTCGATGGACCCGCCGGAGCACGACCGGTTCCGCCGGACCCTGATCCCCGAGTTCACCGTCCGCAAGGTGCGCGCGCTGCGCCCGGAGATCCAGCAGATCGTCGACGACCGGATCGAGGCGATCCTCGCGAAGGACGGCGCCGCCGACCTGATCGAGGACTTCGCGCTGCCCGTGCCCTCGCTGGTCATCGCCGGCATGCTCGGCGTCCCGAGGGCCGACCGCGACTTCTTCGAGGCGAAGACCCGCGTCCTGGTCACCCTCAGCTCCACCGACGAGGAGCGCGACGCGGCCACCGCGGCCCTGCTGCGCTACCTGGGCCGGCTCATCCGGATCAAGGAGCGGCGTCCGGGTGAGGACCTGATCAGCCGGCTGGCTGCGACCGGGACCCTGTCGCGCCAGGAGCTCTCCGGTGTCGCCATGCTCCTGCTGATCGCCGGTCACGAGACGACGGCGAACAACATCGGCCTCGGCATCGTCCAACTACTGACGAACCCGCAGTGGATCGGCGACGACCGCGTCGTCGAGGAGCTGCTGCGCTACTACTCGGTGGCCGACCTCGTCGCGTTCCGGGTCGCGCTGGCCGACGTCGAGATCGGCGGGCGCACGATCCGCGCCGGCGAGGGCATCCTGCCGCTGCTCGCCGCCGCCAACCACGACGACGACGCCTTCGACGGCGCCGGTGCGTTCGACCCGGAACGCTCCGCGCGCTCGCACGTGGCCTTCGGCTACGGCGTGCACCAGTGCCTGGGCCAGAACCTGGTGCGGCTGGAGATGGAGATCGCCTACCGCACGCTGTTCGACCGGATCCCGACGCTGCGCCTGGCGGTGCCCGCCGATGACCTGCGGGTGAAGTACGACGGCGTGTTGTTCGGTCTGCACGAGCTCCCGGTGACCTGGGGCTGAGCACACCCGCGCCATCGTGACCGCGTGAGGGGAGGCGGGGCCGGTAGCGGCCCCGCCTCCCCTCACGTCGTGCCGGGGCGGGTGTGCCCCGGCCGTCACCAGGTGACGGGCAGCTCCGTCAGACCACCGGACAGTCCCTCGGAGCCGCGGCGCATCTCCTGCACCGGACGGGCCGGGCGCAGGCCCGGCAGCCGGGTGAACAGCCGGGTGAAGGCGGTCCGCAGCGCCATCCGGGCCAGCGGTGCGCCGATGCAGTGCCACATGCCGTGCCCGAAGGTCAGGTGCGGGTTGGACTCCCGGCGGATGTCGAACACCTCCGGCTCGTCGAACACCTGGGTGTCGAAATTGACCAGGGTGAAGTCCAGCAGCACCAGGTCGCCGGTGCGCAGGGTGACCCCGCCGACCTCGACGTCGTCGGTGGCGTACCGGGGCAGCACCGATCCGCCCGCCTTGGCGCAGCGCAGGATCTCCTCGACGCCCTCGCGCATGGTGCGCTCGTCGGCGAGCGCGGCCGCCAGCTGGTCGGGGTGGGTCGCGAACAGCAGCACACCCAGGTCGACGTGGCTGGCGACGCTGTCGAGCCCGGCGAACAGCAGACCGGCGGCGATCGGGCCGATCCGCTCGTCGGGCACCTGCGCGCACAGCCGGGACACGACGTCGTCGGTGGGCTCGGCCCGCTTGCGCCGGGCGACGGCGGACAGCAGCCCGAACAGCTCGGCCTGGACCGTCGCGACGCGCTCGGCGTCGTCCACCTCACCCATCGTCATGATGGTCCGCACCAGCTCGGGACGGTCCTGCGGCGGGATCCCGATGAGCTCGCACAGCACCGTCAGCGAGTACGGCATGGAGAACCCGCCGTGCAGGTCGCCGGGGTTGCCCGCGGCGACGAACCCGTCGAGCACCTGCTCGGCGACCGCGGACACCGTGGGCGCCAGGCCCAGCACCCGGCGCGCGGAGAACTGCGGGGTGAGCAGACGCCGCATCTCGGTGTGCAGGTCCCGGGCCTGCTGGGCGTCGTCGACGACCAGCAGGTCCAGGAACGGGTTGCGCACGTACCGCGGCGCGTTCGCCGGATCGGCGTGCGCGCGGCCGAGACGCTCGTCGTGCAGCAGTGCCTTCAGCTCGGCGTAGCGGGTGACCAGCCAGGCCTCGTCGCCGGTGGGGGTCCGGACCCGGCACACGGGTGCCTGCTGCTGCAGCTCCCGCAGCAGCGGGCTCAGCCGCAGCACCGGCGGGGTCTGGCCCTCCAGGGACGGCGGGGGCCCGCCGCCGGTGACCGGGCAGGTCGTCGGGCTGGTCATGACGCGTCCTCCGTCGTCGGGGTGGGCAGCTCGGCGAGCCAGGTCTCGATCGCGTCGGCGGTGAGCGCGGAGTGCTCCATGGCCAGCGACAGGTGGTCGGCGTCGATGTCGACCACGGTGTCGGCGGGCACCGCGGAGGTGTCCAGGATGAAGCCCTCGACGTCGCGCGCGGCGCGCACCAGCAGCGTCGGCGCCGTCGTCGGCGGCGAGTCGATCTCGGTCATCGTCATGAACCAGTGCGCCATCGCCGACATCCGCGCGCTGTTGAGGGTGACCGACGGCGAGTCGATGTCGGCCAGGTAGAACCGGGTCGTGCGGTCCAGGTCGTTGCCTTCGGCCGCGTCCCACCGGATCGAGGCGGTGTCGAGCAGCACCACCGCCTCGGGCCGCACCCCCCAGGTCTCCTCCAGCACCCCCGCGGCCAGGTAGGCCAGCGACCCTCCGGTGGAGTGCCCGACCATCACGAACGGCTCGCCGTCACTGGCGAGCAGCACGCTCTCGGCGACGATCCGGGCCGCGGCCTCGCTGGTGGCGGGCAGCAGCTCGCCGGGTGCGAAGCCCATCAGCGGCAGCGCGGACACGTGCCGGCTGCCGCGGAAGTGCGCGGCGATGCGGGCGTACTGGTGCACCCCGCCGGTGGCGCCGGGGGCGCTGACGAAGATCAGCCGGGGGGCGGCGGGCCCCTCGGCGAGCGTGACCGGCTCGGACAGCTCCTCCAGCTCGGCCGGGGACTCGAACATCGGCCGGGTGTTCGCCGCGGCCTTGAGCATCCGCATCGCCTCGACCAGCTTGCCGCCGCGGACGGCGGCGTGGAACAGGCCGACGAGGGTCTCCTCGCCGGGCTGTGCGGGCCGCCCGGCGACGACGGCGGGCGAGGCGCCGGGGGCCGGGGCCTGCTCGACGAGCTCCTGCAGCCGGCGGGCGAGCTTCACCGGGGTGGTGCTGTCGAAGACGATCGACCCGGCGAGTCGCAGCCCGAGCACCTCGCCGAGCTGGTTGCGCAGCCCGACCGCGACGAGTGAGTCGAAGCCCAGCTCGAGGAAGCCGCGCTCCGGGTCGACCGCCGCCGGGTCCTCGTGCCCGAGCAGCCCGGCCGTGTAGCCGGTGACGAGCTCGACGAGCAGTGCCTCCCGGCCCGCGGCGTCGAGGCGGTGCAGCCGTTCGCGCACCGTGACCGGCGAGGACCCGGCGACGGCGGCGGTGCGGCGGGTGCGGGGCACCAGGTCGCGCCACAGCGCGGGCAGCGCCTGCTGCACGGCGAGACCGGCGACGTTGATCCGGGTCGGCACGACGACCGGTTCCGGGCGGGCGAGTGCGGCGTCGTACAGGGCGAGGCCGTCGGCGGCGTCGAGGGCGGGCAGGCCGCCGCGGGCCATCCGGTCGAGGTCGGCGTCGGTGACCTGCTCGGTCATGCCGCTCCCGCGGCCCCACGGGCCCCAGCCCAGCGACACCGCGGGCAGGCCGAGCCCGGCCCGGTACCCGGCGAGGCCGTCGAGTCCGGCGTTGGCGGCGGCGTAGTTGGCCTGCCCGGCGCTGCCGAGGATCCCCGACACCGACGAGTACAGGACGAACCCGGCCAGCGGCAGCTCGCGGGTCGCGGCGTGCAGGTGCCACGCCGCGTCGAGCTTGGGGCGCAGCACCCCGGCGAGGCGCTCCGGGGTGAGCGAGCCGGTCAGGCCGTCGTCGAGGACGCCGGCGGTGTGCACGACCGCGGTCAGCGGGTGCCCGGCCGGGACGGAGCCGACCAGCGCGGCGACGGCGTCGGGGTCCCCGGCGTCGCACGCGGTGACGGTGACGGCGGCGCCGAGCTCGGTCAGCTCCGCGCACAGCTCGGCGGCACCGGGGGCGTCCGGGCCGCGGCGGCTGGCCAGCAGCAGGTTCCGGGTGCGGCCGGTCGTGACGAGGTGCCGGGCGAGCAGCGCGCCGAGCCCACCGGTGCCGCCGGTGACCAGGACGGTGCCGTCGGGGTCCCAGTCCGCCGCCGCACGCGCGGCATCCGGCACGGTGTCCGGCGCGATCTCCGGCAGCCGGGCCAGGCGGGCGGCGCGGACCTCGTGCTCGCGGACCAGCAGCTGCTGCTCGTCGAGCAGCAGCAGGTGCGGCAGGACCCCGGCCGAGCGGAACGTGTCGTCGAGGTCGACCAGCCGGATCCGGCCCGGGTTCTCGGTCTGCGCGGCGCGGACCAGGCCCCAGACGGCGGCGGCGGCCGGGTCGGTGACGGTCTCGTCGTCGGCGGCGACCGCCCCCCGGGTGACGACGACCAGGCGTGCGTCGGCCAGGCGCGGCTCGGCGAGCCACTCCTGCAGCAGTCCCAGCACCCGGGTGGTGAGGGTGTGCACAGCGGCCGCGCCGCCGTCCGGGTCGCCGACGACGGGGATGAGGAAGACGTCGGGGGCGAGACCGGTGTCGCCGACCGCGCCGCCCAGGGACTCGGCGTAGGCGCTGACGGTCTCGTCGGCGCGGTGCATCGCGTAGCCGAGGTCGAGCTCGTCGTCGCCGACGACGGCCCAGCGGGTGCCCGCGGCGCGGTCGCCGAGCTCGACCGGTGTCCAGTGCAGGCCGAACAGCCCGCCCTGCCCGGTCGCGGCGGGTGCTTGCGTGTCGCCCGTGCCGGTGTGCACGGCGTCGGCGGTGAGCACCGGTGCCCCGGTGGGGTCGGTGGCGACGAGGCCGAACGTGCCGGTGCCGGTCCCGGTGAGCCGCACGCGCAGCGTGGTGGCACCGGTGGCGTGCAGGGTCAGGCCCTCGATGCGCGCCGGGCCCGCCCCGGGGTCCGCGGCGGCGGTCGGGCCACCGTCGAGCGCGGATGCGGTGGCCAGCGCGGCGCCCAGCAGCGCCGGGTGCAGGCCGTAGCCGTCGGCGGCGGCACCGGTGGGCAGGGTGACCTCGGCGAGGACCTCCCCGTCCCGCACCCACACCTGGTCCGGCCCGGTGTCCCGGGCCGGCACCGCGCGGGCGTCGCGGGGTGGCCACTCCCCCGGTTCGGTCGTGCCGACCCGGTCGGCCTCGGGCGCGAGGACGCCGCGGGCGTGCAGGGTCCACGGAGCGTCGTCGGAGGACCGGGCGTGCACGGTGAGGTCCCGGCGGCCGCGGTCACCGGGGGCGCCGACGCCGACCTGCAGGACGGCGCCGTCGCGACCGACGGCCAGCGGCGCGAGGAGGTCGAGCTCGGCGATGTGGGGGGCACCGACCTGGTCACCGGCGCGGATCGCGAGCTCGGCGAACACCGCGCCGGGCACGTCGACGCGGCCGTCGGTCCGTTCCGGCCCGAGCCACGGCTGGGTACGGGGGGAGAGCCGTCCGGTGAGGACGGTGCGGTCGGCGTCGGCGAGGACGACGGCGGCGCCGAGCAGCGGGTGCCCGGCCGCGGTCAGGCCGAGCCCGGCGGCATCGCCGGTGGCGGCACGCAGCGTCGGCCAGTACCGCGCGCGGTCGAAGGCGTAGGTGGGCAGCGTGACCGGGGCGGCGCCCGGGGTGGTGGTCCCCTCGGCGACGGCCGCCCAGTCGACGTCGGTCCCCCGGGTCCACAGCGCACCGGTCGCGGCGAGCAGGGTGGCCTCCTCCCCCGCGCCGCGCCGCAGTGCGGGGACGGCGACGGCGCCGGGGGCGTTCTCGGCGACCAGCGCGGACAGCACGGCGTCCGGGCCGAGCTCGAGGAAGGTCCGCACGCCCAGGCCGGCCAGGGCCGCGACCCCGTCGCCGAAGCGGACGGCGCCGCGGGCGTGCCGCACCCAGTAGCCGGGGTCGGTGAGCTCGCCGGACACCTCGCCGGTCAGGTTCGAGACGACGGGGATCCGTGGCTCGGCGAAGGTGAGGCCGTCGACGACCCGGGCGAACTCGGCGAGCATCGGGTCGATCAGCGGCGAGTGGAAGGCGTGGCTGACGGACAGGGTGCGGGTGCGCCGGCCCCGGTCCTCGAACCGGGCCGCGACGGCGGCGACGGCGTCGGCGTCGCCCGAGACCACGACCGCGTCGGGACCGTTGACGGCGGCGATCGCGACGTCGTCGCCCAGCAGCGGGGCGACCTCGTCCTCGCGGGCCTGCAGCGCGACCATCGCCCCGCCCGCGGGCAGGTCGGCCATGAGCCGGGCGCGGGCGGCGACGAGGGTGCAGGCGTCGTCGAGGGACAGGATCCCGGCGACGTGTGCGGCGGTGATCTCGCCGACCGAGTGGCCGGCGAGGTGGCCGGGGCGCACCCCCCAGGACTCGACGAGCCGGTGGAGCGCGACCCCGGTCGCGAACAACGCGGGCTGGGTGAACCGGGTGTCGTCGAGCGCGGCCCGGTCGCTGCCCCAGACGACCTCGCGAAGCGACGCACCGAGCCGGGCGTCGAGCAGGGCGACGGTCTCGTCGAACGCCGCCGCGAACACCGCGAACCGGGCGTGCAGCTCGCGGCCTGCGCCGAGCCGCTGCGAGCCCTGCCCGGAGAAGAGCACGGCGAGCCCGCCGTGGTCACCGGTGGGGACGACGTCGCGAGCGGCCTCGGTGAGCCCGTCGCCGGTGTGGACGAGCAGCGCGCGGTGCGCGAACGGGGTGCGGGTGGTGGCCAGCGCCTGGCCGACCTCGGCCGGGGCGGGCGCGGACCCGAGGGCGCGGACCCGGTCCAGCTGGGCGTCCAGTGCCGTGGCGGAGCGGGCCGAGACCGGCCAGGCGACGGCCTGCGGGCACACCACGGGCCCGGTGGGGACCGTGGAACCCGTGGGCTCCGCCGGGTCGGTGGGAGCCTGCTCCAGCACGACGTGGGCGTTGGTGCCGCTGATCCCGAACGACGACACCCCGGCGCGCCGCGCCCGCCCGGTCTCCGGCCACGCGGTCTGCTCGGTCAGCAGCCGCACCGCGCCGGCGGACCAGTCGACGTGGCTCGACGGCGCGTCGACGTGCAGGGTGCGGGGCAGGGTCGCGTGCTGCAGCGCCAGCACGGTGCGGATCACCCCGGCGGCGCCGGCGGCGGCCTGGGTGTGGCCGAGGTTGGACTTCACCGAGCCGAGCAGCAGCGGCCGGTCGGGGTCACGGTCGGCGCCGTAGGTGGCGAGCAGGGCCTGGGCCTCGATGGGGTCGCCGAGCGCGGTGCCGGTGCCGTGCGCCTCGACGGCGTCGACGTCGGCCGGGGACAGCCCGCCGCTGGCCAGCGCCTGGCGGATCACGCGCTGCTGGGCCGGCCCGTTGGGGGCGCTGAGCCCGTTCGACGCGCCGTCGGAGTTCACCGCGGAGCCGCAGAGCACGGCGAGCACCGGGTGGCCGTGCGCGCGGGCGTCGGCCAGCTTCTCGACCACGAGCAGGCCGATGCCCTCGGACCAGCCGGTGCCGTCGGCGCCGTCGGCGAAGGCCTTGCAGTGCCCGTCCGGAGCGAGGCCGCCGTGCAGGCTGAACCCGGAGAAGTTCGCCGGGGTGGTCATCACGGTCACGCCACCGGCGAGCGCGAGGCCGCACTCGCCGCTGCGGACGGCCTGGGCGGCGAGGTGCAGCCCCACCAGCGCCGACGAGCACGCCGTGTCCAGGGTGACGGCGGGGCCCTGCAGCCCGAGGGCGAACGAGACCCGTCCGGACAGCACGCTGGCGGCGAGGCCGTTGCCGGCGTAGCCGCCCATGTCGTCGCCGGAGGCGAGGACGAGGTGGGTGTAGTCCTGGCCGTTGGTGCCGACGAAGACCCCGGTGCGGCTGCCGCGCAGCCCCGCGGGGTCGATCCCGGACCGTTCGAACGCCTCCCACGCGGTCTCCAGCAGCAGCCGCTGCTGCGGGTCCATCGCGAGCGCCTCGCGCGGGGAGATGTCGAAGAACGCGGGGTCGAACTCGGCGGCGCCGGGCAGGAACCCGCCCCGCTGGGTGGCGCTCGCCGCGGGGCCGTCACCGGCCAGCGCGTCGAGGTCCCAGCCGCGGTCGTCGGGGAACGGGCCGATGCCGTCGCGGCCGGCGGTGAGCAGCTCCCACAGGTCCTCCGGGGAGCGCACCCCGCCGGGGAACCGGCAGGCCATCCCGACGATCGCGACCGGCTCGTGCCGGGCTGCCTCCGCCTCGGCCAGCCGTCGCCGGGTGTCGTGCAGATCGGCCGTGACCCACTTCAGGTAGTCGACGAGCTTCTGTTCGTCGGGCATGGTCCTGTCCGCCTCTCTCGTTCGTGGGGGTCCGGGGTCAGCGCGCCGACGACCGGCCGAGTTCGTTGTCGATGAAGGCGAGGACCTGCTCGGTGCTCGCCGATTCGAGGCGCTCGTCGACGGCGGTGCGGCCGTCGGGGTCGGCGCCGTCGGTGCGGGCCCCGTCCCACTGCTCCAGCAGGCGGCGCAGCCGGCGGGCGACCCCGCTACGGGTCTCGGCGTCGGCGCCGTCGGGGGACAGCGCGGCCTCCAGCCGGTCCAGCTCGGCCAGCGGGGAGGACGCCCCCCGGTCCGGCGAGCCGAGCACCTCCTCGTCGAGGTGGCGGGCCACCTCGGCCGGGGTGGGGTGGTCGAACACCAGGGTCGCCGGGAGCCTGCTCCCGGTGGCGGCCGCCAGCCGCATCCGCAGCTCCAGACCGGTGAGCGAGTCGAACCCGAGCCGGCTGAAGTGCCGGTCGGCGGGGACCGCCTCGGCACCGGTGTGCCCGAGCACCGCCGCGGTCTCGGTGCGCACGAGCGCCAGCAGCTCGGCGTGCCGGGCCCCGGGCTCCATCCCGGCGAGCCTGCGGAGCAGACCGCCCGCGCCCTCGGTGGCGGCCGCGGTCCGGCGCCTGCCGCGCACCAGGGCGCGGAGCACGGCCGGGACGTCGTCGACGGCGGTCCCGGCCCCGGCGGCGAACCGGGCCGCGACGGCGAACCGGTCCCCCCGGGCCAGGGCGGTGTCGAACAGGGCGAGCCCCTGCGCGGGCGCCAGCGGCGGCATCCCGGACCGTTCGTGTCGTTCCCGCTCGGCGGCGTCGAGGGTGCCGGTCATGCCGGCGTCGGCCGACCACGGCCCCCAGGCCAGCGAGAGCCCGGGCAGGCCGTGTGCCGCGCGGTGCGCGGCGAGCGCGTCGAGCAGGGTGTTGGCGGCCGCGTAGTTGCCCTGGCCGGGGCCGCCGGTGATCCCGGCGACCGAGGAGTACAGGACGAACGCGGCCAGCGGCAGGTCCCGGGTGGCCTCGTGCAGGTGCCACGCCGCGTCGGCCTTGGGTGCCAGGACCCGGTCGATCCGGGCGGCGTCGAGCGAGCCGACGGTGGCGTCGTCGAGCACCCCTGCGGTGTGCACCACCGCGGTCAGCGGGTGGGCGGCCGGCACGGCGCCGACCAGCTCCGCGACCGCCCCCGGGTCGGCGACGTCGCAGGCCTCGAGGGTGACCTCGGCTCCGAGCGCGGCGAGCTCGGCACGCAGCTGCGCCGCGCCGGGCGCGTCCGGGCCGCGGCGACCGGCGAGCAGCAGGTGCCGCACACCGCGTGTGGTGACCAGGTGCCGGGCGAGCAGGGCGCCCAGGCCACCGGTGCCGCCGGTGACCAGGACCGTGCCGTCGGGGTCCCACGCCGGAGGGGCGGTGATCCCGGCGGGGTCGTGGGCGGGGGCACGGGTCAGCCGGGCGACGGTGAGGGCACCGCCGCGCAGGGCGGTCTGGGTCTCCCCGGCCGCGGCCAGGCCGGGCAGTGCCGCCAGGGCGGCACCGAGACCGGCGCCGGGGTCGGCCGGGTCGAGGTCGAGCAGCAGCACGCTGCCCGGGACCTCGGACTGGGCGGAGCGCACGAGCCCCCACACCGGGGCGGCGCCCAGGTCGTGCACGTCCTCGCCCGGCCCGGCGGCGACCGCGCCCCGGGTGACGACGACGAGCCGCGAGCCCGCCGTGCGGGCGTCGCCGGACCAGCGCTGCAGCAGCTCCAGCACGGCACCGGTGGTGGCGCGGGTCCGGCCGGGGAGATCCGCGCCCCCCATGTCCGGTGTCCCGGCTCCCGGCGCCCCGGTGATCGGCGCCCCGGTGATCGGCGCGAGGACGACCGGGGGCAGCGGGTCGCCGGAGTCGAGGAGCGCGCCGACCGAGCCGGCGCGGACCGGCGGGGTCGGGCCGGACGCGGTCAGGGCGGCGTCGAGTTCGGGCAGCGCACCGCCGAGGACCCCCCACCCGGCCGTGCCGGCGGGGTCCGCGGCGGGCGCGGCGGTCCAGTCGAGGGTCAGCAGGACCGCGTCGGTGGACGCGGCGGTGCCGGGCGCGGCGGTGCCGGGCGCGGCGGTGCGCTCGGCCAGGGTGAGCTCCCCCGCGGTCAGGACCGGTGCGCCCTGCGCGTCCGACGCGGCGAGTGCCCGGGTGCCGTCGCCGCGGTCGGTGAGGCGGACCCGCAGCACGGTGGCGTCCGAGGCGTGCAGGGTGAGGCCCCGCAGCGCGGTGAGGTCGGCGACGTCGGTGGAGGTGCCGAACCGGACGGCGACGTCGAGCAGCGCCGGGTGCAGGGTGTAACCGGCGGGCTGCTCGGTGAGCTCGAGCTCGGCGAGCAGGTCACCGTCGTGCCGCCACCCCCCGCGGACCCGCACCGGTCCGACGGTGTCGGGCAGCCCGGTCAGCGCCTCGGCGCCCTGCGGGGGCCACACGGGCTCCGGCTCGGGCACCGGCGCGGCGGCCGCGGACAGCGTGCCGCCGGCGTGCCGGGTCCACGGGCCGTCCGGGTCGTCGGCGGCGCGGGCGTGCACGGCCAGCGTGCGGCGGCCGTCGTCGTCCGGTTCCCCGACGCGGATCTGCAGCAGCTGCGCCGTCCCGCTGCCCAGGGGGGCGGTGATCGTCAGCTCCTCGACGGTCGTCACGCCGGCCTCGTCGCCCGCGCGGACGGCGAGCTCGGCGAGCACCGCCGCGGGCAGCGCGGGCAGGTCGCCGGCGGCCGGGTCCACGAGGGTGGGCGTGAGCCGGCCGGTCAGCAGGATCTCGCCGGACCCGGCGACGGTGGTCGCGGCGCCGAGCAGCGGGTGTCCGCCGGCGCGCAGGCCGAGGCCGCCCGCGTCGGCGGGGGCCGTGGCGGCGACCGTGGGCCAGAACCGCTCCCGCTGGAAGGGGTAGGTCGGGAGCGCCGCCCGGCCGGCCGCGGTCCCGGCGAGGACCGCCGTCCAGTCCACCCCGGTCCCGGCGACGTGCAGCCTGCCCAGCGCGGTGAGCAGCGCGCGCTCCTCGGTGTCCGGGCCGCGCAGGGCCGGGACGACCACCGCGGTGTCGTCGACGCACGCGCGGGTCGGCGCGGACAGCACCGCGTCCGGGCCGATCTCGAGGAACGCGGTGGTCCCGCTCCCGGTCAGTGTCCGCACCGCGTCGGCGAAGCGCACGGTGTCGCGCACGCCCCGCACCCAGTGCTGCGGGTCGCACAGCTCGGTGGTGGCCGCGGCGCCGGTCACCGTCGAGACCACGGGGATCCGCGGCTCGACGGGGTTCAGACCGGCGACGACGTCACGGAACCCGTCGAGCATCGGCTCCATCAGCGGCGAGTGGAAGGCGTGGCTGACCCGCAGCGCCCGCGTGCGGCGGCCGCGGGCGGCGAGCGCGTCCGCGACGGCGGAGACCTCGTCCGTGGGCCCGGAGAGGACCACCGCGGACGGGCCGTTCACCGCGGCGACGGCCACGCCGCCGGTCAGCAGTGGTGTGACGTCGTCGGGGTCCGCCTCGACGGCGACCATCGCGCCGCCGGCGGGCAGCGCCGCCATGAGGCCGGCCCGGGCGGTGACGAGCGTGCAGGCCTCCTCCAGGGTGAACACCCCGGCCACGTGCGCGGCGGCGATCTCGCCGACCGAGTGCCCGGCGACGGCGTCCGGGGTCGGCCCCCACGACTCCAGCAGCCGGAACAGAGCGACCTCGACGGCGAACAGCGCCGGCTGGGTGACCCCGGTGTCGTCGAGCGCGGTGAGGTCCTCGCCCCAGAGCACGGCGCGCACCGTCGGGTCCAGGTGGGCGAGGGTCGTGTCCAGCGCGTCGGCGAACACCGGGTGGCGGGCGTGCAGTGCCCGGCCCATGCCGAGGCGCTGGGCGCCCTGCCCGGAGAACAGGAACGCGGTGGACCGTTCGGCCGCCTCGCCGCGGGCAACCTCGGTGACGCCGTCGGCGTCGGCGAGCAGCACGGCGCGGTGCTCGAACAGCGACCGGCCGGTGGCCAGCGCCTGTCCGACCTCGGCGGCGGCCGCGGCGTCCGGGCCGCCGGTCGCGGCGCGGAGCCGGTCGAGCTGGGCGTCGAGCGCGGCCGCCGACCGGGCGGAGACCACCCACGGGGTGACCACGGGCGCCGGTACCCGGGTGGGCTCCGGCAGCTGCGGGGCCTGCTCCAGCACGACGTGGGCGTTGGTGCCGCTGATCCCGAACGACGAGACCCCGGCCCGGCGGACCCGGCCCGTCTCCGGCCACGGCACCTGCTCGGTGACCAGCTCGACCGCGCCGGCGGTCCAGTCGACCCGGCTCGACGGGGCGCTGACGTGCAGCGTGCGCGGCAGCGTGCCGTGCCGCAGCGCGAGGATCATCTTGATCAGGCCGGCGGCGCCGGCCGCGGCCTGGGTGTGGCCGATGTTGGACTTCACCGAGCCGAGCAGCAGCGGGTGCTCCCGGTCCCGGCCGTAGGCGGCGAGCAGCGCCTGGGCCTCGATCGGGTCGCCGAGCACGGTGCCGGTGCCGTGTGCCTCGACGGCGTCGACGTCGGCCGGGGTCAGCCCGCCGGAGGCCAGTGCCTGGCGGATGACCCGCTGCTGGGACGGCCCGTTGGGCGCGGTGAGGCCGTTCGAGGCGCCGTCGGAGTTGACCGCCGAGCCGCGCAGGACGGCGAGGATCTCGTGCCCGCGGGCGAGGGCGGTCGACTGCCGCTCCAGCACCAGCACGCCGACGCCCTCGGACCAGCCGGTGCCGTCGGCGTCGTCGGAGAACGCCTTGCACCGTCCGTCCGGGGCGAGCCCGCCCTGGCGGGTGAAGCCGGCGAAGCTGGTGGAGGTCGACATGACGGTGACGCCGCCGGCGAGCGCGGCGTCGCACTCCCCCGCGCGCAGCGCCTGTGCCGCCCAGTGCACCGCGACCAGCGACGACGAGCACGCGGTGTCCACGGTGACCGCGGGCCCCTCCAGGCCGAACGCGTAGGCGAGCCGGCCGGAGATGACGCTCGCGGCGAGGCCGGTGCCCGCGTGGCCCTCGACGTCGTCCGGGGAGCGCAGCAGCAGGCTCGCATAGTCCTGCCCGTTGGTGCCGACGAACACGCCGGTGCGGCTGCCGCGCAGCCGTTCCGGGTCGGTCCCGGTGCGCTCGAACGCCTCCCAGGTGGTCTCCAGCAGCAGCCGCTGCTGCGGGTCCATGGCGACGGCCTCGCGGGGCGAGATGTCGAAGAAGCCGGGGTCGAAGCCGGCGGCGTCGTGCAGGAAGCCGCCCTCCCGGGTGGCGCTGCGGCCCTGCCCGTCACCGGCGAGGACGTCGAGGTCCCAGCCGCGGTCGGTGGGGAAGCCGGTGATGCCGTCGCCGCCGTCGGCGAGCAGCTGCCAGAACTCCTCGGGCGTGCTGACGCCGCCGGGGAACCGGCAGGCCGTGGCGACGACGACGACCGGGTCGTCGCCGTCGACCGCGGTGGGCTCGACCGGTCCGGTGCCGCCGGAGCCGTCGGAGCCGTCGGTGAGCTCGGTGACCAGGTGCGCGGCCAGCACGCGGGGCGTGGGGTGGTCGAAGATCAGGCTCGCCGGCAGCGACAGCCCGGTCGCGGCGGACAGCGCGTTGCTGAGCTCCACCGCGGTGAGCGAGTCGAAGCCCAGGTCGCCGAACGGCTTGCCGGGGCGGATCGCCTGCGGGCCGGTGTGCCCGAGCACCGCGGCGGCGGTGTCGCGGACCAGGTCGAGCAGGACGGTCCTCCGGTCCTCCGGTCCGGCGGCGGCCAGCCGTGCTCCCAGCCCGCCCGCGACGTCGTCGCGCTGCCGGCGGGTCTCCCGGGCCGCCCGGGCGACGTCGCGCGCCGCGGGCAGGTCGGAGAGCAGCGGGCTGGGACGCACCGAGAGCAGCGCCTCCAGCAGGCGCGGGTGGGCGAGGTCGGCGACCACCAGGGTCGGCGCCGGCTCGGCGACCGCGCGGACCAGCGCCCGCACGGCGAGGTCCGGGTCCAGCAACCCGTCCGTGCGGGTAGCGGTGCGGGCGGCGGCCATGCCGGCGCCCGCCCAGGCACCCCAGGCGACGGCGGTGGCCGGTCGGCCGTCGGCGACCCGGCGTGCCGCGAGCGCGTCGAGGACGGCGTTCGCCGCCGCGTAGCCGGCCTGGCCGGGGTTGCCGACGCTGCCGGCCACCGAGGAGAACAGCACGAACGCGTCCAGGTCGAGATCGCGGGTCAGCTCGTCGAGCAGCAGCGCGGGGGTGACCTTGGCGCGGAACACCCCGGCGAGACGGTCGGTGGTCAGGCCGGTGAGGACGCCGTCGTCGAGGACGCCGGCGGCGTGCACGACGCCGGTCAGCGGCCGGTCGGCCGGGATCGCGGCCAGCGCCGCCTGCAGCTGTGCGCGGTCGGCCGCGTCGCAGGCGAGGACCGTGACCGCGGCGCCGGAGGCCTCCAGCTCCGCGCGCAAGGCGTCCGCGCCCGGCGCGTCCGGACCACGTCGGCCCAGCAGCACCAGGTGCTCCGCGCCGTCGGCGGCCAGCCGCCGGGCGACGTGGCCGCCCAGCGCACCGGTGCCCCCGGTGATCAGCACCGTGCCGGACGGGGTCCAGGCGGGGGTGTCCGCGGTGTCGGGGCCGTCCGCGGGGCGGGTCGGTGCCGGGGTCATCCGACGGCCGTGGGCACCGGTGGCGCGCAGCGCGACCTGGTCCTCCTCGCCCGCCAGCACCGCGGGCAGCCTGCGCAGGACGGCGGCGTCGAGCTCGGTGGGCAGGTCGACCAGGCCGCCCCACCGGCGGGGCAGCTCGAGCGCGGCGACCCGTCCGAGGCCCCAGACGGCGGCCTGCACGGGGGCGGCGGGGCCGTCGCCCGCCGGTGCCACGGCGCCGCGGGTCACGGCGTGCACGCGGATGGTGACGCCGGCGTCGGCCAGCGCCGCGGCGAGTGCCGCGGTCGCGGCGAGCCCGGCGGGCACCGCGTCCACACCGGGCACCGCGTCCGCACCGGATGCGGCGTCGCGCGGGGCGGGGATGCACGGGGTCTCGTCGAGGGCCAGCAGGGACACGATCCCGGTGAGCCCGGCGTCGGCGTGCCCGGTGAGCACCGCGGCGAGGCCGGCCCGGTCGGTGCCGGTGCCGTCGAGGTCGACCCGGACGGTGTCCGGTCCGAGGGCGTCCACGACCTCGCCGACCCAGGGGTCCCCGGCCGCGACGGCCGGGACGAGCACGAGGTGGCGGCCCGGTTCCACGGCCGTGGGCAGCGCCAGCGGGCGCCAGGACTCGCGGTAACGGAGCCGGTCGAGCGATGCGTCGCTGCGCCGGCGGCTGCGCCAGGCCGCGAGTGCGGGCAGCACGGCGCCGAGCCGCTCGCCGTCGACGTCGAGGTGGGCGGCCAGCAGGCCGAGGTCCTCCCGCTCGACGGCCGCCCAGAACTCGGTGTCCTCGCCGGTGCCGGTGGCCGGGCCCGCGGCGAGCCGCGGCCAGAACCGCTCGTGCTGGAAGGCGTAGGTGGGCAGGTCGGCACCGGGGGCGGCAGCGGCGCCGCCGAGCCCGGCCGCCCAGTCGACGTCCACCCCGGCCACGTGCAGGCGGGCCAGCGCGGTGAGCAGCGCGGCCTGCTCCCCGTGGCCGGACCGCAGGGCCGGGGTGACGACGGCGGCGTCGTCCCCGACGGTGGGCAGCGCGGCCCGGGCCGGGGCGGACAGGACACCGTCGGGGCCGATCTCCAGGAACGCGGTGGTCCCGCTCGCGGTCAGGGTCGCCAGGCCGTCGGCGAAGCGCACGGCCTCCCGGACGTGGCGCACCCAGTGCTCCGGGGTCGCCAGGTCGTGCGGTGATCCCGCCCCGGCGAGCAGCGACACGACCGGGATCGTGGGCAGGGCGTAGCCGAGGTCCTGCGCGACCGCGCGGAACTCGTCGAGGACCGGGTCCATCAGCGGCGAGTGGAACGCGTGGCTGACCCGCAGCGCCGTGGTGCGCCTGCCGCGGGCGGCCAGCACGGCGGCGACGGCGTCGACCTCGGCCGCCCTGCCGGACACGACGACGGCCCTCGGCCCGTTCACGGCGGCGATCGCGACGCCGTCGGTGAGCAGCGGGGCCACCTCGTCCTCGCCCGCCTCGACGGCGGTCATCGCGCCGCCGGCGGGCAGTGCGTCCATCAGGCGGGCGCGGGCGGCGACCAGGCGGCACGCGTCGGCGAGGGAGAACACCCCGGCGACGTGCGCGGCGGCGATCTCACCGATCGAGTGGCCCGCGAGCCGGCCGGGCCGGATCCCCCAGGAGGTGACGAGCCGGTACAGGGCCACCTCGAGGGCGAACAGCGCCGGCTGGGTGTGCCGGGTGCGGTCCAGGGCGTCCGGGTCCTCGCCCCACACGACCTCGCGCAGCGTGCCGCCCAGCTCGGCGTCGAGCAGGGCGACGGCCTCGTCGAACGCATCGGCGAACACCGGGAACCGGGCGTGCAGCTCCCGGCCCATGCCCAGGCGCTGGGCGCCCTGCCCGGAGAACAGGAACGCGGTGCCGCGGGTGCCGGCGGTGCCGCGGGCGGCCTCGGTGGTCCCGCCGGGCCCGGCGAGCAGCACGGCGCGGTGCTCGAACAGGGCCCGTCCGGTGGCGAGGGTGCGCGCGACGGAGGCCGGGGTCAGGCCGGGTGCGGCGGTGCGCAGGCGGTCGAGCTGGGCGTCGAGGGCGGCCTCGGTCCGGGCGGACACCGGCCAGGCGACGACCTCCGGGGCGGCGGCGTCCGGGCCGGCGGCATCCGGGGTGGCGGCGTCCGGGGTGGCGGCGTCCGGGGTGGCGGCGTCCGGGGTGGCGGCGTCCGGAGGTGCCGGCTGCGTGGCGGGCGGCTGTTCGAGCACCACGTGGGCGTTCGTGCCGCTGATCCCGAACGACGACACCCCGACGCGGCGGGCGTGTCCGGTCTCCGGCCACGGGGTCCGCTCGGTGACCAGGGCGACGGTGCCGTCGGACCAGTCCACGTGCGAGGACGGCTCGGTGACGTGCAGGGTCCGCGGCAGCTCCCCGTGCGCCATCGACATGATCATCTTGATCAGTCCCGCGGCGCCCGCCGCGGACTGGGTGTGCCCGATGTTCGACTTCACCGACCCCAGCAGCAGCGGCCGCTGCGGGTCCCGCTCCCGGCCGTAGGTGGCGAGCACGGCCTGGGCCTCGATCGGGTCGCCCAGCGGGGTGCCGGTGCCGTGCGCCTCGACGGCGTCGACGTCACCGGGCTCCAGCCCGGCGTCGGCCAGCGCCTGGCGGATGACCCGCTGCTGGGCGGGCCCGTTCGGAGCGGTGAGCCCGTTCGAGGCACCGTCCTGGTTCACCGCGGACCCGCGGACCACGGCGAGTACCCGGTGCCCGTGGCGGCGCGCGGCGGAGAGCCGTTCGAGGGTGAGCACAGCCGCACCCTCGGACCAGCCCGTGCCGTCGGCGGAGTCGGAGAACGCCTTGCAGCGCCCGTCGCCCGCCAGCCCGCCCATCCGGGAGAAGCCGGTGAAGTTCGCGGGGGTCGTCATCACGGTGACGCCGCCGGCGAGTGCCATGTCGCACTCGCCCGACCGCAGTGCGGCCGCGGCGAGGTGCAGGGACACCAGCGACGAGGAGCAGGCGGTGTCGACCGAGAGCGCGGGGCCCTCCAGGCCGAGGACGTAGGCGAGCCGCCCGGACACGACGCTGACGGCGAGGCCGGTGGTCGCGTGGCTCGCGATGTCGTCGGCGGAGCGCATCACCAGGCCGGAGTAGTCCTGACCGGACACCCCCATGAACACCCCGGTACGGCTGCCGCGCAGCGTGTGCGGGTCGATCCCGGCGCGCTCGGCGGCCTCCCACGCGACCTCCAGCAGGATCCGCTGCTGCGGGTCCATGGCCAGCGCCTCACGCGGGGCGATACCGAAGAACTCCGCGTCGAAGCCCGCGATGTCGTCGAGGAACCCGCCCTGGCCGGTGAGGTCGGCGGGCTCACCGCCACCCAGCGGCGGGTGCCGGTCCCACTCGCGGTCCGGTGGGAAGCCGGTGATCGCGTCGGTGCCGTTCGCGACGAGGTCCCACAGCTGCTCCGGGGAGCCCACGCCGCCGGGGAACCGGCAGCCGATCCCGACGACCACGACCGGGTCGTCGGCGTCGGCGCGGGCGACCACGGGGCCGTCGCCGACGGGGCCGGTGTCCTCGCCCGCGAGCTCCTCGAGCAGGTAGGCGGCCAGCCGCTCCGGGGTCGGGTAGTCGAAGATCAGCGTCGCGGGCAGGGTCAGCCCGGACGCGCTGCCCAGCCGGTTGCGCAGCTCGATCGCGGTGAGCGAGTCGAACCCGATCCGCCGGAACTCGTGACGGGCGTCGACGCCGTCCCCGGAGCCGAGGCCGAGCACGGTCGCGGCCTCGGTACGGACCAGCTCGACGAGGAACGCGCCCCGGCCGTCGGCGGGGAGCCCGGCGAGGCGCTCGGCCAGCCCGGCCCGGGCGACGCCCGCGGTGCCGGCGCGGCGGCGGCCGCCGGAGCGGACCAGGCCGCGCAGCACGGCGGGGACGCCGCCTGCGGTCGGCGGGGTCCCGCCGCCGGTCAGGCCGAGCGGGACGACGAGGGGCTCCGCGGCGAGGGTCGCGGCGTCGTAGAGGGCGAGCCCGCGCTCCACGCTCAGCAGCGGCATGCCGCCGGACCCGACCCGGGCGACGTCGTGGTCGGACAGGCCACCGGTCATCCCGGCGCCCTGCTCCCAGGCGCCCCAGGCCAACGAGGTGGCGGGCAGCCCCAGTGCGTGGCGGTGCGCGGCGAGTGCGTCGAGGAAGGTGTTGCCCGCGGCGTAGTTGCCCTGGCCGGGTCCGCCCATCACCCCGGCGGTGGAGGAGTAGAGGACGAACGCGGCGAGCTCGTGGTCGCGGGTGAGGTCGTGCAGGTGCCAGGCGGCGTCGACCTTGGGGGCCAGCACGGCGTCGACGGCGGCGGGGGTCAGGGAGGTGACGGTGCCGTCGTCGAGGACGCCCGCGGTGTGCACGACGGCGGTGAGCGGGTGCGCCGGGTCGACGCCGTCGAGCAGGGCGGCCAGCGCGTCGCGGTCGGCGACGTCGCAGGCGGCGACGGTGACCTGCGCACCGGCCGCGGTCAGCTCCTCCCGCAGCGCGGTCGCGCCGGGGGCGTCGGGCCCGCGGCGGCCGGCGAGCAGCAGGTGCGCCACGCCGTGGGTGGCGACGAGGTGGCGCGCCAGCGCGGCGGCGAGCCCGCCGGTGCCGCCGGTGATCAGCACGGTGCCCTGCGGGTCGAGCGGCGGCGGGACGGTGAGCACGAGCTTGCCGACGTGGCGGGCGGAGCTCATGAACCGGAACGCCTCGACGGCGTGGCGCACGTCCCAGCTGCGCACGGGCAGCGGGGACAGCGCGCCGTCGGCGAACAGCCCGGCCAGCGCGACCAGCATCTGCTGGATGCGGTGCGGGTCGACGGCGCCGAGGTCGAAGAACCGGTAGGTGATCGCGTCGGGCAGGTCCGCGGGGTCGCGGATGTCGGTCTTGCCCATCTCCAGGAACCGGCCACCGTCGCCCAGCAGGCCCATCGAGGCGTCGACGAACTCCCCGGACAGGGCGTTGAGGACCACGTCGATCCCGGCCCCGGCGAAGGTCCCGGCGAACTCCAGGGTCCGCGAGGAGGCGATGTGGTCCGGTGCGACGCCCAGCCCGCGCAGGACATCCTGCTTGGGCTCCGACGCCGTCGCATAGACCTCGGCACCGAGGTGGTGCGCGATCTGCACCGCGGCCATGCCGACGCCGCCCGCTCCGGCGTGGATCAGCACCTTCTCGCCGGGCTGCAGGTCGGCCAGGTCGACCAGGGCGTGGTAGGCGGTGAGGAACACCAGTGGGACCGACGCCGCGGTCTCCCAGTCCCAGCCGTCGGGGACGGTGGTGAGCAGCCGCTCGTCGGTGACGCCGAGCGGGCCGAACCCGCCGAACAGCATGCCGGTGACGCGGTCGCCGGGGGCGAGCGTGGTGACCTCGGGCCCGACCCCGGTGACGACGCCGGCGGCCTCGGAGCCGAACAGCCCCGCGTCGCCGGGGTACATCCCGAGCGCGTTGAGGACGTCGCGGAAGTTCAGCCCCGCGGCGCGGATCCCGACGCGGACCTCGTGCCCGCGCAGGGGGGCGAGGACGTCCGGGTGCGGCGCCAGCTCGAGGCCGTCGAGGCTGCCCTTGGCGCGGCAGCCGAGCCGCCAGGGGGTCCCGGCCGGCGGGACGAGCGCGGCGCCGGACTCCAGCGTGGCGAGCCGCCCGACCCGCACGGCGCCGTCCCGGACGATCGCCTGCGGTTCGTCGGCGTCGAACAGCGCGGGCAGCTGCGCGACCGCGGCGAGCGACGCCGGGGTGTCGTCGAGGTCGGCGACCAGCAGCCGGCCGGGGTTCTCCGACTGCGCGCAGCGCAGCAGGCCCCACACGGGTGCGGTGGCGAGGTCGAGCGGCGATCCGGAGCCGTCGGCGACGGCGCCGCGGGTGAGTACGACGAGGCGGGTCCGGGCGAGCCGGTCGTCGGCGAGCCACTGCTGGAGCAGCGCGAGGACCTCGCGGGTCAGGGTGTGTGCGGCGGCGGGGCCGGTGTCGACGGAGCCGGGGGCGGTCAGCGGGACGGCGACCAGGTCGGGCGGGTCGGCGTCGTGGAGGTCCGCGAGACCGGTGACCGTCCGCACGGTGGACACGGCGGTGGGCTCGGCGGTCAGCGCGGCGGCGACATCGCCGGCTCCCGAGCCGTCGAGGACCGCCCAGGTCGCCGGGGTGTGCCGGGGGGTGAGGGTCTGCGGCACCCAGTCCATCCGGAACAGCGATCCCGGGTCCCGGCGGTCCGGGGCCGCCGCGTCCGGCCCGGCGGCGCGCAGGGTCAGCGAGTCGACCGAGATCACCGGGTTGCCCTGCGGGTCGGCCGCGCTGATCCGGACGGCGTCGGGGCCCGCGGAGGTGACGCGCACGCGCAGCGCGGTCGCGCCGCCGGCGTGCAGGGACACCCCGTTCCAGGCGAACGGCAGCAGGCTGCGGTCGTCCCCGTCCGCGGAGGCGAACACCGTGCTGTGCAGGACGGCGTCGAACAGGGCGGGGTGCAGGCCGAAGTCGCCCGCGTCCTCGGCCCCGGCCGGAGGCAGCGCGACCTCGGCGAGGACCTCGTCGCCACGGCGCCACACCGCCTGCAGGCCGCGGAAGACCGGGCCGTACTGCAGCCCGTTGCCGGCGTAGCGGTCGTAGAGGCCGTCGATGTCGACGGGCTCGGCCCCGGCGGGCGGCCAGGTGCGGGCGTCGAACTCCGCGACCTGCTCGCCGGAGGCGACCCGGCCGGTGGCGTGCCGGGTCCAGTCGGCGTCGGGGTCCTGCGCGGGACGGGCGTACACGCTGACGTCGCGGGTGCCGTCGGGGTCGGCCGCGCCGACGGCGATCTGCATCTGGACCGCGCCGGTGGCGGGCAGCACGAGCGGCGCGGCGAGCATGAGCTCCTCGACGCGGTCGCAGCCGGCCTGGTCGGCGGCGCGGACGGCGAGCTCGAGGAAGCCGGTGCCGGGGAAGAAGACCATCCCGCCGACGACGTGGTCGGCGAGCCACGGGTGGGTGGTCAGGGACAGCGTGCCGGTGAGCAGCAGCTCGTCGGACCCGGCCACGGACATCGCGGCGCCGAGCAGCGGGTGGTCGGCGGGGGCGAGCCCGAGCCCGGCCGCGTCGCCCGGGCGCTGCACCGCCTTCGGCCAGTACCGCTCGTACTGGAAGGCGTAGGTGGGCAGGTCGGTGCGGCGGGCGCCGGTGCCGGCGTGGGCGGCCTCCCAGTCGACGGCGGTGCCGGCGACGTGCAGCGCGCCGAGCGCGGCGACGGTCGCCTCCTCCTCGCCGCGGTCGGTGCGCTGCAGCGCCACCGTCACGGCGTCGGGCGCGGACCGTGCGGCCAGCGCGGTGAGCACCCCGGCCGGGCCGATCTCCAGGAACACCCGGGCGCCGGCGTCGGTGAGGGCGCCGACCCCGTCGGCGAACCGCACGGCCTCGCGGACGTGGCGCACCCAGTACCCGGGGTCGCACAGCTCCGCCGTGGCGGGTGCCCCGGTCAGGGTGGAGACCAGCGGGATCCGGGGCTCGGCGTAGGACAGTCCCTCGGCGACGGCCGCGAACTCGGCCAGCATGGGGTCCATCAGCGGCGAGTGGAACGCGTGCGACACCCGCAGCCTGCTGGTGCGCCGGCCCTGCTCGGCGAGCCGGGCGGCGACGGCGAGGGTGGCGTCCTCGTCGCCGGACACGACGACCGACGACGGCCCGTTCACCGCCGCGATCGCGACGCCGTCGGTGAGCAGCGGGGTGACCTCGTCCTCGGTCGCCTCCACGGCGACCATGGCGCCACCGCGGGGCAGCGCCTGCATCAGCGAGGCGCGCGCGGTGACCAGCCGGCAGGCGTCGTCGAGGGAGAACACGCCCGCCACGTGGGCGGCGGCGATCTCGCCGATCGAGTGGCCGGCGACGAGGTCCGGGGTCACGCCCCAGGACTCGACGAGCCGGTACAGCGCGACCTCGACGGCGAACAGCGCCGGCTGGGTCGCCCCGGTCTCGTCGAGCGCGGCGGCGTCGGTGCCCCACACGACGTCCCGCAGGTCGTCCCCGAGCAGCGCGAGGACCTCGTCGAACGCGGCGGCGAACACCGGGTGCCGCTCGTACAGCTCGCGGCCCATGCCGAGCCGCTGGGCGCCCTGCCCGGAGAACAGCGCGGCGAGCCGGGGACGTCCGGTGACGTGGCCGAGGGCGACGCCCGGCGCGCTCCCGTGCTCCAGCCAGCCGGCGAGCGCCTCGCGCCCGGCCCGTCCGTCCGGTCCGGTGACGACGGCGAGCCGGTGTTCCTGCACGGCGCGGGTGGTGGCGAGGGAGTACCCGGTGTCCAGCGCGGTCGGGGCGTGGTCGCGCTCGACGTGGGCGAGCAGCGCGGCGGCCTGGTCGCGCAGGGCGGCGGGGGTGCGGGCCGAGACCGTCCAGGACAGCGCCTGCGGGAGGCGGGCGGCGGGCTCGGCGGCGGGCTCGGCCGGGGCAGGCGCCTGCTCGACGATCACGTGGGCGTTGGTGCCGCTGACCCCGAAGGAGGACACGCCGCTGCGCCGCGGCCGCTCCACGGCCGGCCACGGGCGCGCCTGCGTGAGCAGCTCGACCGCGCCCGCGGACCAGTCGACGTGGGTCGAGGGGCGGTCCACGTGCAGTGTCCTGGGCAGCTCCCCGTGCTGCATCGCCATGATCATCTTCATGACCCCGGCGACACCGGAGGCGGCCTGGGTGTGTCCCATGTTCGACTTGACCGAGCCGAGCGCGAGCGGCCGCTCGCGGTCCCGCCCGTAGGTGGCGAGGATGCTCTGCGCCTCGATCGGGTCGCCGAGCGGTGTGCCGGTGCCGTGCGCCTCCACGGCGTCGACGTCGCAGGCGGACAGCTCGGCGTTGGCGAGCGCGGCCCGGATGACACGCTGCTGGGACGGCCCGTTCGGCGCGGTGAACCCGTTGGACGCGCCGTCCTGGTTGACCGCGGACCCGCGGACGACCGCGAGCACCGGGTGCCCGAGACGGCGGGCGTCGGACAGCCGCTCCAGCACCAGGATCCCGGCGCCCTCGGACCAGCCGGTGCCGTCGGCGCCCTCGGCGAAGGCCTTGCAGCGCCCGTCGCGGGCCAGGCCACCCTGGCGGCTGAACTCGACCAGCGACCCGGGCGTCGACATGACGTTGACGCCGCCGGCCAGGGCCAGGGAGCTCTCGCCGTTGCGCAGCGAGGCCACTGCGAGGTGCAGCGCGACGAGCGAGGACGAGCAGGCGGTGTCGACGGTGAGCGCGGGGCCCTCGAGCCCGAGGGTGTAGGACAGCCGCCCGGACACGGCGCTGGCGGCGATCCCGGTGCCGACGTCGCCGGTCGCGTCGTCGAGCGAGCGGACCACCAGGTAGGCGTAGTCCTGCCCGTTGGTGCCGATGAACGCGCCGGTGCGGCTGCCGCGCAGCCCGGCCGCGTCGATGCCGGCGCGCTCGATCGCCTCCCAGGCGGTGGTCAGCAGCAGCCGCTGCTGCGGGTCCATGGTGACGGCCTCGCGCGGCGAGATCCCGAAGAAGCCGGGGTCGAAGTCGGCGACCCCGTCGAGGAACCCGCCCCGCATGCTGATCTCGGTGTTCCGGGCGTCGGTGCCACCGGAGTGCAGCGCGTCGAGGTCCCAGCCACGGTCGGTGGGGAACCCGGAGATCACGTCGGTGCCCGCGGCGACCATGTCCCAGAGCGCCTCGGGCGAGTCGACGCCCCCGGGGAACCGGCAGCCCATGCCGACGACGGCGATCGGTTCGGTGGCCGCGGACTGCAGCATCCGGTTCTGCCGGCGCAGCCGGTCGGTCTCCTTCACCGCGGCGCGGAGCGCGGTGACGACGTCGTTGCCACCGGCGGTGCCGGACGCGTGCTTCTCGTTCATCGTCTGTTCCCTCACTCGCGCTACAGGTCGTCGGGCCGGCCGTCGAGCGCGGCCCGCACCAGGTCGTCGACGGACATCGCGTCGACCTCGGTGCCGCCGGGACCGGTCCCGGTGTCGTCGTCACCCGCGGGCTCCTCGCCGCGGCCGATGAGCCGCAGCAGCGGCTCCAGCACGCCGAGCTCGCGCAGTCGTTCCAGGGGCACGGTGGCCAGTGCTGCCCGGATCCCGGCCTCCTCGCCGTCGGCCCCGTGTCCGTCGGTCCCGGTGTCGTCTCCGGCCAGCTCGTCGAGCAGGTACCGGGCGACGGCGGCGGGGGTCGGGTGGTCGAAGACCAGCGTGGCCGGCAGGCCCAGGCCGGTGGCGGCGCCGAGCTGGTTGCGCAGCTCGACCGCGCCCAGCGAGTCGATCCCCAGGTCGCGGAAGGTCCGTTCGGGCCCGACGTCGTCGCTGCCGGGATAGCCGAGGACCTGCGCGGCACGCGACCGCACCAGGTCCACGACCGTGTCCAGCCGCCGCGCGGGCGGCAGTGCCGCGAGCGTCGCGGCGAGGTCGTCCTCCGCCGCGCCGGGCCGGGTCCCGGCCTGGCCTGCGACGAGCTCGGCGTAGCCGGGGAACTCGCGCAGCAGCGGGCTGGGGCGGGTGCCGCCGAACGCGCCGGCGAACCGGTCGAGCTCGACCTCGGCGACGACCGCGGTCGGCGCCGTCCCCGCGATCAGGCGGAGCATGGTCTCGACCGCGAGCGCCGGGTCCATCGCACCGATCCCGGTGCGGCGGGCCGCGTCGTCGGCGGAGCCGGCCCCCGCCATTCCGCCGCCGCCCCAGACACCCCAGGAGATCGAGGTGGCGGCGTCGCCGCGGGCCCGGCGCTGCTCGGCGAGCGCGTCGAGCACGGCGTTGGCCGCGGCGTAGTTGGCCTGTCCGGGGTTGCCGACGGCCGAGGACGCGGAGGAGAACAGGACGAACGCGTCGAGGTCGAGGCCGCGGGTCAGCTCGTCGAGCAGCAGCGCCGCGGTGACCTTGGACCGGAAGACCTCCCGGTACCGCTCCGGGGTGAGGCGGTCCAGGATCCCGTCGTCGAGCACGCCCGCGGCGTGCACGACGCCGGTCAGCGGCCGGTCGGCCGGGATCGCCGCGAGCACCGCGGACAGCTGCCCCCGGTCGGCGGCGTCACAGGCCGCCACGGTCACGCCCGCACCGAGTGCCTCCAGCTCCGCACGCAGTCCGTCCACACCGGGAGCGTCCGGGCCGCGGCGACCGAGCAGCACCAGGTGCTGCGCCCCGTCGGCGGCGAGCCGTCGCGCCACGTGCCCGCCGAGGGCACCGGTGCCGCCGGTGATCAGGACGGTGCCGGTCGGGGTCCACGCCGTCGTCGTGTCCTCCCGCGGCGGGGCCGGGACGAGCCGCCGCGCCAGGACCGCGGCGCCGCGGACGGCCACCTGGTCCTCGTCGTCGAGCCCGGCCAGTACCGCGCCGAGCGCGGCGGCGGCCCGCGGGTCGGGGTCCTCGGGCAGGTCGGCCAGGCCACCCCAGCGCTGCGGGTACTCCAGCGCCGCGACCCGGCCCAGGCCCCAGATCGCGGCCTGCAGCGGCCGTGCCGGGCGGTCGGTGGTCCCGGTGGAGACCGCGCCGCGGGTCAGGCACCACAGCGGGGCGTCGACGCCCGCGTCGCCGAGGGCCTGCAGCAGGCCGGTGGTGAGTCCGACCCCGTCGGGGACGTCGCCGGTGAGCTCGTCGCGCAGCGCGAGCAGCGACACGACCCCGGCGACCGGGGTCCCGGCGGGCAGCTGCGCGGTGAGTGCGGCGGCGACCACCGCGCGGTCGGTGGAGCCGGTCTCGACGGTCACGACGGCGGTGCCGATCCCGTCGAGCACCGTGGTCACCCACGGGTCGGCGGCGGTGCCCTCCGGGAGCACTGCCAGCCAGGTGCCCTCGGGGGTGCGGCGCCGCCCGGTCGCGGAGCCGGTCAGCCGCTTCCAGACGATCCGGTGCCGCCAGCGGGCCAGCCGGGCCTCCTGCGCCCGGCGGCTGCGCCAGTCCATCAGGGCCGGCAGCACCGCCGACAGCGCCGCGCCCTCGACGTCGAGCTGTGTCTCGAGTGCGGAGAAGTCCTCTTGCGCGACGGCCTCCCAGAAGGCGGCGTCGATCTCGTCGGGGGTGCCCGGGCCGGCGGGCGCGACCGCCCGGGTCTCCTGGCCGGGCATGACGTCCGGCCAGAACCGGTCGCGCTGGAACGGGTAGGTCGGCAGGTCGACCCGGCGGGTGTCGTGGCCGGCGAAGAACGCCTCCCACCGGGGGCCCGCGCCGTGGGTGTGCAGCCGGGCGAGCGCGGCGACCAGGGTCGCCTCCTCGTCGCGGTCGCGGCGCAGGGCGGGGACGGCGAGCGCGTCCGGCGCGCTGCGCGGCACGAGTGCCGACAGGACCGCGTCCGGCCCGAGCTCGAGGAAGGTGCTGACGCCGCGGGCGGCGAGTGCACGGACTCCGTCGGCGAACCGGACGGTGCCCCGGACGTGGCGCACCCAGTACTCCGCCGAGCAGAGCTCGTGCGCCGCGGCGACGGCGCCGGTCAGGTTGGACACCACCGGGATGCGCGGCTCGTGGTAGTCGAGCTCCTCGGCGACCGCGCGGAACTCGGCGAGCATCGGGTCCATCCGGGCCGAGTGGAACGCGTGGCTGACCTGCAGCCTGCTGGTGCGCCGTCCCTCGCCGGCGAGGACCGCCGCCAGGGCGGTCACCGCGTCGTCGTCACCGGACAGGACCACCGAGCCGGGCCCGTTCACCCCGGCGATCGCGACGCCGTCGGTGAGCAGCGGGGTCACCTCGTCCTCGTCGGCCTCGACGGCGACCATCGCGCCCCCGGCCGGGAGCGCCTGCATCAGACGGGCGCGGGCGGCGACCAGCCGGCAGGCGTCGTCGAGGTCGAGGACCCCGGCGACGTGCGCGGCGCTGATCTCGCCGATCGAGTGCCCGGCCACGAAGTCCGGGCGGACCCCCCAGGACTCGACGAGCCGGTACAGCGCGACCTCGACGGCGAACAGCGCCGGCTGGGTCGCCCCGGTCTCGGCGAGGGCGTCGGCGTCGGTCCCCCACATCGTGTCGCGCAGCGGCCGGTCGAGGTGACCGTCGAGCCGGGCGAGCACCGCGTCGACGGCGTCGGCGAACACCGGGTGCCGTTCGTACAGCTCGCGGCCCATCCCGAGCCGCTGCGCGCCCTGCCCGGAGAACAGGGCGGCGCTGCGGCCGCTGCGCTCCAGGCGGTGGGTCGCGACCTGCGGTGCGGTGTCGCCGTGGGCGACGGCGGTGAGCCCTGCGAGGAGCTCGTCGCGGCAGGTGGCGGTGACCGCGGCCCGGTGGTCGAACGTCGCACGGCTCGTGGCCAGGGCGCGGGCCAGGTCGCGCAGCCGCAGGTCCGGGTGCTCGCCGAGGTGGGCGACCAGCTCGTCGGCCTGGGCACGCAGCGCGGCCTCGGTGCGGCCGGACAGCAGGACCGCGACCGCGCCGGGGTCGTCGGGGGTGTCGTCGGCGCGCCGGACGACGTCGGCGTGCGGGGGCTGCTCCAGGATGGCGTGCGCGTTCGTGCCGCTGGCGCCGAAGGAGGACACCGCGGCCCGGCGCGGGCGCCCGGTCTCGGGCCACCCGGTGGGCGCGGTGAGCAGCTGTGCGTCGCCCGCGGTCCAGTCCACGTGCGAGGACGGGTTCTCCGCGTACAGCGAGCGCGGCAGCACGCCGTGCTCCATGGCGAGCACCATCTTGATGACGCCGCCGACGCCCGAGGCGGCCTGGGTGTGGCCGATGTTCGACTTCAGCGAGCCGAGCAGCACCGGCCGGTCGCGGTCCTGTCCGTAGGTGGCGAGCAGGGCCTGGGCCTCGATCGGGTCGCCGAGGGTGGTGCCGGTGCCGTGCGCCTCGACGGCGTCGACCTCGCCCGGGGTGAGCCGGGCGTTGGCCAGCGCCTGGCGGATGACGCGCTGCTGGGCCGGTCCGCTGGGTGCGGTCAGACCGTTGGAGGCGCCGTCCTGGTTGATGGCCGAGCCGCGCAGCACCGCGTGGACGCGGTGGCCGCGGCGGCGGGCGTCGGAGAGCCGTTCGACGACCAGCATGCCGACGCCCTCGGACCAGCCGGTGCCGTTCGCGTCGTCGGAGAAGGCGCGGCAGCGTCCGTCCGGCGACAGCGCACCCTGCGCGCTGAACTCGACGAACCCGACCGGGGTGGCCATGACGGTGACGCCGCCGGCCAGCGCGGTCGAGCACTCCCCCGCCCGCAGGGCCTGCGCCGCGAGGTGCAGCGCGACCAGCGACGAGGAGCAGGCGGTGTCCACCGAGACCGTCGGGCCCTGGACACCGAAGGTGTAGGCGACGCGGCCCGACAGCAGGCTGGCGGACTGGGCGGTCTGCCACTGCCCGGCCTCGGCGGGCGGCCGGTAGTCACCGGAGCCGCCGCCGACGAACACGCCGTACTCGGCGCTGCCCCGCAGCGACGACGGGTCGATCCCGGTGCGCTCCAGCGCCTCCCACGAGGTCTCCAGCAGGATCCGCTGCTGCGGGTCCATCACCAGTGCCTCGCGCGGCGAGACGCCGAACGGTCCCGGGTCGAAGTCGGTGGCGTCGTGCAGGAACCCGCCCTGGGCCGTGGCGCTGCGGCCGGGGCCGTCACCGGCGAGGGTCTCCAGGTCCCAGCCGCGGTCGTCGGGGAACGCCCCGACGGCGTCGACGTCGTCGGCCATGAGCTGCCACAGGTCCTCGGGCGAGGCGACGCCACCCGGGTACCGGCAGGCCATGCCGACGATGACGATCGGGTCGTCCCCGGTGGCGGACGCGGCGAGGGTGACGGGCTCGGCGGCACCGTCACCCCCGCCGAGCAGCTCGCCGCGCAGGTGCGCGGCCAGCGCGGCGGGGTTCGGGTGGTCGAAGACCAGGGTGGCGGGCAGCGCGACACCGGTGGCGGCGGTGAGCTGGTTGCGCAGGTCCACCGCGGTGAGCGAGTCGAAGCCGAGGTCCCGGAAGGGCAGGTCGGGTTCGAGCGGCTCGCCGTCGGTCAGACCGAGCACCGTCGTCGCCGTCGCGGCGACGAGGTCGAGCAGGATCGTGTCCCGCTCCGCCTCGGGCTGCTCGGCGAGCCACTGCCCGTACCCGCTCGCGGCGGCCTCGCGGCCGGCCCGCTCGCGGGCCGCGCCGGACAGCGCGGTGCGGGCCTCGGGCAGCGCGTCGAACAGGGTGGTGGCGCGGGCGTCGTGGTGGGCCGGGGCGAAGGTCTCCCAGCGCACGTCGGCCACGATCTCGGCGGCGGAACCGTCCGCGACGGCCCGGCCCAGGGCGGCCATCGCCGCGTCGCCGTCCATCGCGGGCAGGCCGTTCATCCGCAGGTGGGCCGCCGTCGAGCGGTCGGCAAGATCGGTCCAGGCGCCCCACGCGACGGCCGTCGCGGGGACACCGCGCCCGCGCAGGCTGCGGGCGACGGCGTCGAGGTGGGCGCCCGCGGCGGCCTCGACCACCCGTCCGCGCACCCCCCAGACCCCGGCGATCGAGCCGAACAGGACGACCGCGTCGAGGTCGCGTGCGGTCGCGGAGCCGGTGAGCGCCGTGGCGAGGGCCTCGACGGGGGCGAGGACGTCGGCGAGGCCGGCGTCGCCGAGCGCCTCACCGGCGTGGACGACCGCGGTCGGGGCGTCGGGGGCGCCGTCGAGCAGTGCCGCGAGCGCGGCCGGGTCGGCGGGGTCGGCGCCGGACACGGTGACCGCGACGCCGAGGTCGGCCAGCTCGGCGGTGACGGCGTCGGCGTCGACGGCCGCCGCGGCCGAGGGCGCGGTGAGCACCAGGTGCGTGGCGCCGTCGGCGGCCAGCCGGCGCGCGGCGCGGCGGCCCAGCGCCCCGGTGCCGCCGACGACCAGCACGGTGCCGTGCGGGCGCCAGCGGGCGGCGGCCGTGCCCTCGGCACCGCCCGCCCGCACGAGGCGGCGGGCGTAGGCGCCGGTGGCGCGCACCGCGATCTCGCTCTCCCCGCCCGGCTCGGTGAGCAGCGCGGCGAGTGCGGTCGCGGCGGTGGCGGCGACGGCGTCGGGGCCCGCGGGCAGGTCGGCGAGACCGCCGAACCGCTGCGGGGTCTCCAGCGCGGCGACCCGGCCCATCCCCCACAGCGCGGCCTGGCCGGGGGCGGGGGTGGTGCCCTCGGCGGCGACCGCGCCGCGGGTGACGCACCACAGGGGCGCGTCGATCCCGGCCGCGGCGAGCGCGGCGAGCAGCGCCGACGGCCGGGCGGGCCCGGACGGCAGCCCGGACGTCCCGGCGGCGAGCAGCGACACCACCCGGTCCACGGGCCGGTCGGCGTCGTCGAGGACGCCGAGGGCCACGGTGAGCTCGTCGGTGGAGCCGTCGCCGACCACCACGGTCTCGGCGTCGAGCGCGGTCACGAGGGCGTCGGTCCAGGCGTCGGCACCGGCGGACACCAGCACGAGCGTCCGCCCGGTGACCGCGGCCGCCGGGGTCGGGACCGGGGTCCACGTCTCGCGGTAACGCCAGGTCGCGGCCGCGGACTCGGCGCCGTGGCGGCGGCGCCACGCGGACAGCGCAGGGACCATCGTGGCGAGCGTGTCGCCGTCGACACCGAGCGAGCCCGACAGGCTCTCCAGGTCCTCCCGCTCGACAGCCGCCCAGAAGGCGGAGTCGGCCGGGTCGGCCGGTCCGGCGCCGCCGCCCGGCGTGCCGGGCTCGGGCCAGTAGCGTTCCCGCTGGAACGGGTAGGTCGGCAGCTCGACCGGCCCGCGGGCGGGCAGCACGGCCGCCCAGTCCGGTCCGGCGCCGTGGACGTGCAGGACGGCGAGGCCCTCGAGCAGCGCGGTGCCGGCGTCGCGGTCGCGCCGCTGGAGCGCGACGACCACCGCTGCCGGGCCGTCGGCCGGTGCCACCGTGTCCAGGGTCTGCTGGGCCGGGGCGAGCAGCGCCGCGTCCGGGCCGATCTCGGCGAACACGGTCGCCCCGGCCTCGTGCAGGGCGCGGACACCGTCGGCGAACCGCACGGCCTCCCGCACGTGACGCACCCAGTAGCCGGGCTCGCCCAGCTCCGGCCCGGCGAGGGCACCGGTGAGCGTGGAGACCAGTGGGATCCGCGGTGCGGCGAAGGTGATCCCCGAGATCGCGGCGGCGAACCCGTCGAGCATCGGGTCCATCAGCGGCGAGTGGAAGGCGTGGCTGACCCGCAGCCGCCGGGTCCGGCGGCCGTCGGCCGCCAGCCGGTCGGCGAGCGCGCCGACCCCGTCGGCGTCCCCGGAGAGGACCAGCGAGGCGGGCCCGTTGACCGCGGCGATCGCGACACCGTCGGTGAGCAGCGGGGTGACCTCGTCCTCGGTGGCCTCGACCGCGACCATCGCACCCCCGGCCGGGAGCGCCTGCATCAGCGAGGCCCGGGCCGCGACGAGCGCGCAGGCGTCGTCGAGGGAGAGCACGCCGGCCACGTGCGCGGCGGCGATCTCACCGACCGAGTGCCCGGCGACCAGGTCCGGGGTGCGCCCCCAGGACTCCAGGAGCCGGTACAGCGCCACCTCGACGGCGAACAGCGCGGGCTGGGTGGTGCCGGTCTCGTCGAGCCGGTCGGCGGCCGCCGAGCCGGGCTCGGCGAACAGCGCGTCCCGCAGCGGTGCGTCGAGCAGGGTGTCGAACCGGGCGAGGACCTCGTCGAGGGCCTCGGCGTAGGCGGGGTGGCGCTCGTGGAGCGCACGGCCCATCCCGGCGTGCTGGGCGCCCTGCCCGGAGAACAGGAACGCCGTCCGGCCGGGGGTGCGGGGTGCGGTGCCGCGGGCGGCCTCGCGGATCCCGTCCGGGCCGGCGAGGAGCACGGCGCGGTGGCCGAACAGGGTGCGGCCACCGGCCAGGGTCGCGGCGACGTCGGTGGCGGTGTGCCCACCGGCAGCGCCGACCACGCGGTCGATCTGCTCCTGCAGGGCCGCGGGGGTGCGGGCGGACAGCACCCACGGGATCTCGCCGGGCAGCTCGGCGGCGGCGGTCTCCGGGGCGGGCGGTGCCTGCTCGACGATGACGTGGGCGTTGGTGCCGCTGACCCCGAACGCCGAGACACCGGCCCGGCGGGTGCCGCCGGTCTCCGGCCAGTTCCGGGCCTCGTCGAGCAGGGCCACGGTGCCGGCGCTCCAGTCGACGTGCGAGGACGGCGTGCCGGCGTGCAGGGTGCGGGGCAGCGTGGCGTGCCGCATCGCGAGCAGCATCTTGATCACCCCGGCGACGCCGGCGGCGGCCTGGGTGTGACCGATGTTGGACTTGACCGTGCCCAGGTGCAGCGGGCGGTCGGTGTCGCGGTCGCGGCCGTAGGTGGCGATCAGGGCCTGGGCCTCGATCGGGTCGCCGAGGGTGGTCCCGGTGCCGTGCGCCTCGACGGTGTCGACGTCGGCCGGGGTGAGCCCGGCGTCGGCCAGCGCCTGGCGGATGACCCGCTGCTGGGACGGCCCGCTGGGGGCGGTGAGCCCGTTGGAGGCGCCGTCCTGGTTGATCGCCGAGCCGCCGATCACGCCGTGCACGCGGTGGCCGTGGCGGCGGGCGTCGGACAGGCGCTCCAGCACCAGCATGCCGACGCCCTCGGACCAGGCGGTGCCGTCGGCGTCGTCGGAGAAGGGCTTGCAGTGCCCGTCCGGGGCGAGGCCGCCCTGGGTGGAGAACTCGACGAACGAGTCCGGTCCGGACATGACCGAGACCCCACCGGCGAGGACCAGGTCGGCCTCCCCGTCGGTCAGTGCCCGTCCGGCCCAGTGCAGGGCGACCAGCGACGAGGAGCAGGCGGTGTCGATGGTGACGGCGGGCCCCTCCAGGCCGAGGGTGTAGGACAGCCGGCCGGACATGACGCTGGCGGTGTTGCCGGTGGCGGCGTAGCCCGAGACGTCGTCGGCCGACCGGCGCAGCAGCGTCGCGTAGTCCTGGCCGTTGGTGCCGACGAAGACGCCGGTGGCCGAGCCGCGCAGCGTCGCCGGGTCGATCCCGGCCCGCTCGACGGCCTCCCAGGTGGTCTCCAGCAGCAGCCGCTGCTGGGGGTCCATGGCGAGCGCCTCGCGGGGGGAGATGCCGAAGAACCGGGCGTCGAAGTCCGCGACGCCGTCCAGGAACCCGCCCCGCAGCGTGGCCGAGGCCCCGTCGCCGAGCGCGGCGAGGTCCCAGCCGCGGTCGTCGGGGAACCCGGTGATGCCGTCATCGCCGCGGGCCACGAGCTCCCACAGGTCCTCGGGGGTGCGGACCCCGCCGGGGAACCGGCAGGCCATCCCGACGACGACGATCGGGTCGTCCACGGCGGCGCTCGTGCGGACCGGGCCCCGCTGCTCGGGCAGCGTGCCGAGCAGCTCGCCGAGCAGGAACCCGGCCATCTCCCGCGGGGTGGGCCGGTCGTAGACCAGCGTCGCGGGCAGCGACAGCCCGGTGGCGGCGTTGAGCGCGTTGCGCAGCTCCAGGATGGTCAGCGAGTCGAAGCCGAGGTCGCGGAACGCGCGGTCGTCGTCGACGGTGCGCGGGTCGGCGTGTCCGAGTACGGCCGCGACCTGGGTGCGCAGTACGTCGAGCACGACGCCGAGGCGTTCGTCGTCGGGCAGGGCCGCGAGCCGGCCGCGCAGCCCGGTACCGGTGTCCCCACCGGTGGTGGGGGCGGCGAGCCGGGCGACCTCGGGGAGATCGGCGACCAGCGGCATCGGCCGGACGGACCCGAACGCGCGCAGGAACCGCTCCCAGTCCATGTCGGCGATCGCGAGGGTGGTCTCCCCACCGTCCCGGCTCCCGTCGACGGCCCGCAGCAGCGCGACCGCCGCCGTCTCCGGGTCGAGCGGTTCGAAGCCGCCGCGCCGTACGCGGGCGGCGACCTCGGCGGCGTCGGCGACCATGCCGGAGCCGTCCCACGGGCCCCACGCCACCGACAGCGCGGGCAGGCCGCGGGCGCGGCGGTGCTCGGCGAGGGCGTCGAGGTAGGCGTTGGCGGCGGCGTAGTTGCCCTGACCGGCGGCGCCGATCATGCCTGCGGTCGAGGAGAACAGCACGAAGGCGGCGAGGCCGCTGTCGCGGGTCAGCTCGTCGAGGTGCTGGGCGGCGACGGTCTTGGCCCGCAGCACCCCGGAGTAGCTCTGCGGGGTCAGCGCGTCGAGGACTCGGTCCTCGAGCACGCCCGCGGTGTGGAAGACCCCGACCAGCGGCAGCTCGGCGGGCACCGTGTCGAGCAGCGCGGCGAGCGCGTCGCGGTCGGCGACGTCACAGGCGGCGACGGTGACCCGGGCGCCGAGCTCCTCCAGCTCGGCGCGCAGGGCCGCGGCGCCGGGGGCGTCGGGGCCGCGGCGCGCGGCGAGCAGCAGGTGCGCGGCTCCCTCGCGGGCGAGCCGGCGCGCGACGTGACCGCCGATCCCGCCGGTGCCGCCGGTGATCAGGACGGTGCCGGTGGTGGCGTCGAACGGGGCCGGTGTGGCCCCGGCGCGGGCGGGTGCGTGCACGAGCCTGCGCAGGAAGACCCCGGAGGCCCGCACGGCGACCGCGTCCTCGCCGTCGGTCGCGGCGAGCACGCCGCGCAGCCGGCGGGCGGCCGGTGCGTCGACCACGGCGGGCAGGTCGACGGTGCCGCCGATCCGGCCGGGGAGCTCCAGGGCGGCGGTCCGCAGCAGACCCCAGACGGCGGCCTGGTCCAGCTCGGTGACCTCCTCGGAGCGTCCGACGGCCACCGCACCCCGGGTGACGGTCCACAGCGGGGCGTCGACACCGGCGTCGCCGAGTGCCTGGACGGCGGTCGTGGTGAGGCTCAGTGCGGCGGGCACGCCGGGGTGTCCGGCGTCGCCGTCGGCGAACGGCAGCAGGGACAGGACGCCCGCGAACTCCGGGCCCTCCCCCGCGGCCGCACCGACCGCGGCGGCCAGCGTGGCGCGGTCGGTGCCGGTCACGGTGACGCGCTCGAGCCCGCCCCCGCCGAGGGCGGCCTCGACATCGGCGGCCCACGCGGCGGTCGCGTCGTCGCGGTAGGTCTGCGGGACCAGCACGAGGCGGCGGCCGTCGAGGTCGCCGCCGACCGGGGACCCGCCGCGCGGGGCCCAGGTGATGCGGTAGCGCCAGCCGTCCCGGGTGGCCTGCTCGCCGCGGCGGCGACGCCATGCGGTCAGCGCCGGGACCATCGCGGAGACGGTGGCGTCGTCCAGGCCGAGCGAGCCGACCAGTCCCTCGACGTCGTCGCGCTCGACGGCGGCCCAGAACTCGGCGTCGGCACCGGTGCCCTCGGGCACGGCGGCGGCCGCCGTCTCCGGCCAGTACCGCTCTCGCTGGAACGCATACGACGGGAGGGCGACCTGCCCGTGGCCGTACCCGGCGAGCAGCGCCCGCCGGTCGAGGCGGGCGCCGTGGCAGTGGGCGCCGGCGACCGCGGCGAGCACCGTGCGCACCTCGGGGCGGTCCTTGCGCAGCAGCGCCAGCAGCGCGGTGCCCGGCTCGTCGCCGACGGTGTCGCGCGCGGCCGCGGACAGCACGCCGTCCGGTCCGAGCTCGACGAAGGTGCGCACGTCGTGCTGCCCGGCCAGGGTGGCGACCCCGTCGGCGAAACGTACGGTGGCCCGGACGTGCTCGACCCAGTAGCCGGGGTCGGTGAGCCGGTCGGCGGTGGCGAGGGCTCCGGTGACGGTGGAGACGATCGGGATCGCCGGTGGCGCGTAGTCCAGCCCCGAGACCACGGCGCGGAACTCGTCGAGCATCGGCTCCATCAGCGGCGAGTGGAACGCGTGGGAGACCCGCAGCCGGTGGGTGCGCCGGCCCTGCGCGGCGAGCCGGGCGGCGACCGCGTCGACCTCGTCGGCGGCGCCGGAGACGACGACCGCGGCCGGGCCGTTCACCGCGGCGATGCCGACGCCGTCGGTGAGCAGCGGCGCCACCTCGTCCTCGGCCGCCTCGACGGCGACCATCGCGCCCCCTGCGGGCAGCGCCTGCATCAGGCGGCCGCGGGCGGCCACCAGGGTGCAGGCGTCGTCGAGGGACAGGACGCCCGCGACGTGCGCGGCGGCGATCTCGCCGACCGAGTGCCCGGCGAGCAGGTCGGGAACGACGCCCCACGACTCGAGGAGCCGGAACAGCGCGACCTCGAGCGCGAACAGCGCGGGCTGGGCGTGCCCGGTGCGCTCCAGCAGGGCGGCCTCGTCGGAGCCGGGCTCGGCGAACAGGACCTCGCGCAGCGGCGGGCCGCCGGCGTCGGTGTCGAGCCGGGCCGCGACGTCGTCGAGGGCGTCGGCGAACACCGGGTACCGGGCGTACAGCTCGGCGCCCGCCCCGGCCCGCTGGCTGCCCTGTCCGGTGAACAGGAACGCGGTGCGGCCACGACCGGCGGTGCCCCGGACGGTTCCGGGCGCGGTGCCGCCGTCGCGCAGCGCGGTGAGGCCGCGGACCAGCTCGTCGCGGTCGCCGGCGACCACGGCACCCCGGTGCTCCAGGGCCGCGCGGGTGGTGCCCAGCGCGTGCGCCAGCTCGGCGGGCCGCAGCTGCGGCCGCTCGTCGAGCAGGTCCAGCAGGCGGCCGGCCTGGTCGCGCAGCGCGGTCTCGCCGCGGCCGGAGACCAGCACCGGGGCCACGACGTCGTCCGGGAGCGGCACGGCGGGTGCGGCGGCGGGGACGGCCGGGGCCTGCTCGAGGATCGTGTGCACGTTGGTGCCGCTGATCCCGAACGACGACACCGCCGCCCGGCGCGGGCGGCCGGTCTCGGGCCACGCGGTGCGCTCGGTGAGCAGGTCGATCGCCCCGGAGGACCAGTCGACGTGCGTGGAGGGCTGGTCGATGTGCAGCGAGCCGGGGACGACACCCTCCTGCAGCGCACGGACCAGCTTGATCACGCTCGCGACGCCGGAGGCCATCTGGGTGTGCCCGATGTTGGACTTCACCGACCCGAGCAGCAGCGGCCGGTCGGTGTCCCGGTCCCGCCCGTAGGTCGCGAACAGCGCCTGGGCCTCGATCGGGTCGCCCAGCGCGGTGCCGGTCCCGTGGCCCTCCAGGACGTCGATCTCCTCCGGTGCGACCCCGGCCCCGGCGAGCGCCTGGCGGATCACGCGCTGCTGGGACGGGCCGTTGGGCGCGGTGAGCCCGTTGGACGCACCGTCCTGGTTGACCGCCGAGCCACGGACCACGGCCAGTACCTCGTGCCCGTTGCGGACCGCGTCGGACAGTCGCTCCAGCAGGACCAGGCCGACGCCCTCGGCGAGGGTCATGCCGTCGGCGCCGTCGGCGTAGGCCTTGCAGCGGCCGTCCTCGGCGAGGGCGCGCTGGCGGCTGAACCCGACGAACGACATCGGGGTGGACATGATGCTGACGCCACCGGCCAGGGCGAGGGTGCTCTCCCCGGTGCGCAGCGACTGGCACGCCAGGTGCATCGCGACCAGCGACGACGAGCACGCGGTGTCCAGGGTGACGGCCGGGCCCTCGAAGCCGAACAGGTAGTTGACCCGCCCGGACAGCACGCTCGGGAGCGTGCCGGTGATCATGTGGCCCTCGGCCCCCTCGGCGGCGGGCGCCCCGGAGGCGTAGTCCTGGTAGCTGGCGCCGATGAACGTGCCGGTCCGGCTCCCACGCTGCGCGGTCGGGTCGATGCCGGCGTGCTCGAAGGTCTCCCAGGTGGTCTCCAGCAGCAGCCGCTGCTGCGGGTCCATCGACAGCGCCTCGCGCGGCGAGATCCCGAAGAACCCGGGGTCGAAGTCGGCGACGTCGCGCAGGAACCCGCCCTGCGTCGAGTAGGTGTGCCCGGCCCGGTCGGGGTCCGGGTCGTAGAGCGATGCGGCGTCCCAGCCGCGGTCGTCGGGGAACCCGGAGATCGCGTCCACCTCGTCGAGGGCGACCCGCCACAGGTCCTCGGCGGAGGCGACCCCGCCGGGGTAGCGGCAGCTCATGCCGACGACGACGATCGGGTCGTCCTGGTCCTGGGCGGCCGCGGTGGACCCGGCGCCGGCCGCGAGCGGGGTGGCCCCGGCCAGCTCGGCCCTCAGGAACGCGGCGAGCGCCGCGGGTGTCGGGTGGTCGAAGACCATCGTCGAGGGCAGCGTCAGGCCGGTGACCGAGGCGAGCCGGTTCCGCAGCGCGACGGCGGTCAGCGAGTCGAACCCGACGTCGCGGAACGCCCGCTGGTCGGTGAGGTCGTCGGCGGAGGCCATCCCGAGCACGCCGGCGGCCTCGGCCCGGACCACGTCGAGGACCCGGCGCAGCGCCTCGGCGTCGGTCAGCCCGTCCAGCGTGGCGGCGAACGAGCCCTCGGCGACCGTGCCCGCGGTCCGTTCCGCGGCGGCGGTGAGCGCCGCGACCTCGGGGATCTCGTCGTAGAGCCGTGTGGGCCGTCCGGAGGTGTAGACCGGGTGGTAGGTGTCCCAGTCGACGTCGGCGACCGCGACGACGGTCTCGGCGTCGTCGAGGGCCCGTTCGAGCCCGTTCAGCGCGAGCTGCGGCTCCATGAACACCAGGCCGCTGCCCCGGATGGCGGCCGGGTCGACCCGGCCGAGCTTCAGGTCGTCGGCCCAGATGCCCCAGGCGATCGACGTGGTCGGCAGGCCGCGGGCCCGCCGATGCTCGGCGAGGGCGGCGAGGTGGGCGTTGCCCGCGACGTAGGCGGCGTGCGCCCCGCTGCCCCACATGCCCGCGGTGGAGGAGAACAGGACCAGGTCGGCGGGGTCGCCGCCCCGGTCGTCGAGCAGCTCGGTGAGCACCTGCGCGCCGGTGACCTTGGCGTGCAGTACCCGGGCGAGGTCCTCCTGGGTCGTGGCGTCGAGGGTGGCGAGCTCGATGGTGGCGGCGGTGTGCAGGACGGTGCGCACCGTGGCGCCGTGGGCGTCGAGCCGCTCCAGCAGGCCCGCGACGGCGGCGCGGTCGGTGATGTCGCAGGCCACGGCCTCGACCGTGGTGTCGCTGCCGTCGAACTCGGCGAGCAGCTCGGCCGCGCCGGGGGCGTCGGGGCCACGGCGCGACAGCAGCACGACGTGCTCGGCGCCCCGCTCGGCCAGGCGGCGCGCCAGGTGCGGCGCGAGGGTGCCGGACCCGCCGGTGACCAGCGTGGTCCCCCGCGGGTCCCACGTCCGGGCCGGCCGGGCGCCCGCGGGCTCGGCCCGCACGATCCGCCGGGTGAACACCCCGGTGGGACGCAGCGCGAGCTGGTCCTCGGCGCCCAGCTCGCCGGCGAGCACGGCGACCAGCCGCGCGGCGGCGCGCTCGTCCAGGGCGGTGGGCAGGTCGATCGTCCCGCCCCAGCGCTGCGGGTGCTCCAGCGCGGCGGTCCAGCCGATGCCCAGGACCTGGGCCTGGACCGGGGCGGTGACCTCGTCGGTGCGTCCGGTGGCGACGGCGCCACGGGTCAGTGCCCACATCGGCGCGTCGATGCCGCTGTCGCCCAGCGCCTGGATCAGCGCGACGGTCAGCGCCACTCCGGTGACCAGGCCGGTCCGCGGCACGGCCGTGGTGTCGGCCTCGGCCAGCACCGAGACGACCCCCGAGACGGCACCCGGGTCGGCGCCGGAGCCGTCCCCGGTCGCCGCGGCGAGCCGCCCGGCCAGGACGGCACGGTCGGTGCAGCTCTCGTCGAGGACGACGTGGCGGACGTCGGCCCCGTGTGCGGCCAGCGCACCGGCCACCTCGGCGTCGTCGGTCCCCTCGGCAGAGACGACGAGCCAGGTGCCGTCCAGGGTCCGCTGCGGCAGCGACCCGGCCGGGTTCCAGGCCACGCGGTAGCGCCAGGAGTCCAGGGTGGAGCGGTCCCGGCGGCCGCGGCGCCAGCTCACCAGCGCGGGCAGGACCGCGGCGACGGCGTCCGGGTCGGTGTCCAGGGTGGTGGTCAGGGCGGCGAGGTCGCCGTCCTCGACCGCGGCCCAGAACGCCTCGTCCTGCGGGTCGGCGGCGGCGGTGACCGCGGGGGGCAGGACCCACAGCTGGTCGTGGGCGAACGCATACGTGGGCAGGTCGGTGCGGGACGCGCCGGTCCCGTCGAAGACCCGGGTCCAGTCGACGGCCGCCCCCCGGACGTAGAGCTCCGCCGCGGACAGCACGAACCGGTCGTAGCCGCCCTGGTCACGGCGCAGCGTGCCACCCGCGACACCGGTGACGCCGGCGTCGTCGAGCACGTCCTGCACCGACATCGACAGCACCGGGTGCGGGCTCGTTTCGACGAACGTGCGGTACTCGGCGGCCTGCAGGGCCTCGACCGCGTCGGCGAACCGGACCCGGTTGCGCAGGTTCTCGTACCAGTAGGAGGCGTCCATCGTGGTCGTGTCGAGCCAGTCGCCCGTGACCGTGGAGAACACCGGCACCTGCGACGGCTGCGGGGCGAGCCCGGCGAGGGTCGTGGCGAGCTCGTCGCGCAGGTCCTCGACCTGGTGCGAGTGCGAGGCGTAGTCCACCGCGATCCGGCGGGCGCGGACGTCGGCGGCGTCGAACGCGGCGAGCAGCTCGTCGAGCGCGTCGGGCTCGCCGGCGAGCACCGCGGAACGGGGGCCGTTGACGGCGGCCACCGACACCCGGCCCTCGTAGCCGGCGAGGTGCCCCTCGGCGTCGGCGACCGGCAGCGCGACCGACATCATGCCGCCGCGCCCGGCCAGCGACCGCGCGATCGCCCGGCTGCGCAGCGCGACCACCCGGGCGCCGTCGCGCAGCGACAGCGCACCGGAGACGACGGCGGCGGCGATCTCGCCCTGGGAGTGGCCGACGACCGCGTCGGGCTCGACGCCGTGCGCGCGCCACAGCGCGGCCAGTCCGACCATGACGGCGAAGGTGGCGGGCTGGACGACGTCGACCCGCTCGACGGGCGGCGCCCCCTCGGCGCCGCGGAGCACGTCGTCGAGCGACCAGTCGGTGAACTCGGCGAGGGCCTCGGCGCACTCGGCGACCCGGTCGGCGAAGACCGGGGACTCCTCGAGCAGGCGTGCGCCCATCCCGAGCCACTGCGCCCCCTGGCCGGGGAAGACGAACACGGTGCGGCCCTCGACGTCGGCGACGCCGCGGGCGACGACGCCGGACGGGCCGTCGGCGGCGACCGCGCGCAGCCCGGCCGCCCGGTCCGCGGGGTCGGTCGCGACGACGACGGCGCGGTGCTCGAACGGCATCCGCGCACTCACCAGGGAGAACCCGATGTCGGCGGGGCGGGCGTCGGTCGTCTCGAGGTGGGCGAGCAGGCGGTCGGCCTGGCCGCGCAGCGCGGCGGCACCGCGGGCGCCGAGCACCCACGGCAGGACCGGCTCCGGCGCCGACGGCAGGACGGGCCCCGACGGGGTCGCGGGGGCCACCGGGGCGGCCTCGGGCGCCTGCTCCAGCACGGTGTGGGCGTTGGTGCCGCTGATCCCGAACGACGACACCGCGGCCCGGCGGGGACGACCGGTCTCCGGCCATGCGGTCTGCTCGGCGAGCAGCTCGACGCTGCCTGCCGACCAGTCCACGTGCGAGGACGGCTCGTCGGCGTGCAGCGTGCGGGGCAGCATCCCGTGCCGCAGCGCCATCACCGTCTTGATCACCGAGGCGACGCCCGCGGCGGACTGGGTGTGCCCGATGTTGGACTTCACCGAGCCCAGCAGCAGCGCGCGCGCCGCGTCGCGGTCGCGGCCGTAGGTGGTCTGCAGGGCCTGGGCCTCGATCGGGTCGCCCAGCGGGGTGCCGGTGCCGTGCGCCTCGACGGCGTCGACGTCGCCGGGCTCGAGCCCGGCGTTGGCCAGTGCCTGGCGGATGACCCGCTGCTGGGAGGGCCCGTTCGGGGCGGTCAGGCCGTTGGAGGCGCCGTCCTGGTTGATGGCGGAGCCGCGGATCACCGCGAGGACCGGGTGGCCGTGGCGCTCGGCGTCGGAGAGGCGTTCAACCAGCACGATGCCCACACCCTCGGCGAGGGTCATGCCGTCGGCGTCGTCGGAGAAGGCCTTGCAGCGGCCGTCGCGGGCCAGCGCGCGCTGGCGGCTGAACGCGATGAACGGGTTGGGGGTGGTCATGACGGTGGCGCCGCCGGCGACCCCGAGGGTGCTCTCCCCGTTGCGCAGCGACTGGCAGGCCAGGTGCAGTGCCACCAGCGACGACGAGCACGCCGTGTCGACGGTGACGGCCGGGCCCTCCAGCCCGAACACGTAGGACAACCTGCCGGACAGCACGCTGGGGCTGGTGCCGGTGACCAGGTGACCCTCGGCGCCGTCACCGGCACCCAGGCCGTACTCCTGATAGCTGGACCCGATGAAGGTGCCGGTCAGGCTGCCGCGCACGGTGTCGGGACGGATCCCGGCCCGCTCGAAGGACTCCCAGGTGGTCTCCAGCAGCAGCCGCTGCTGCGGATCCATCACCAGCGCCTCGCGCGGCGAGATGCCGAAGAACGACGGGTCGAACTCGTCGGCGGTGTGCAGGAACCCGCCCTGGGTGGAGTAGGTGGTCCCGGGGCGGTCCGGGTCCCGGTCGAACAGCGCGGCGGTGTCCCAGCCACGGTTGACCGGGAAGTCGGAGATCGCGTCGGTACCGGAGGTGACCAGGTCCCAGAGCGCCTCCGGCGAGGAGACGCCGCCGGGGAACCGGCAGGCCATGCCGATGATCGCGATCGGCTCGGCGTCGGCGGCGCCGACGGCGACCGGGCCGGTGCCCTCCGCCGCGGTGCCGAGGATCTCGGCACGCAGGTGCCGGGCGAGCTCCAGCGGGCTCGGGTGGTCGAACACCAGCGTGCTGGGCAGCGTCAGGCCGGTCGCGGCGGCGAGACGGCTGCGCAGCTCGACCCCGGTCAGCGAGTCGAACCCGAGGTCGCGGAACGCGCGCGACCCGGCGACGGACTCGGCCGACCCGTGGCCCAGCACGGCCGCGGCCGCACCGCGGACCAGCTCGGTGAGCAGGCGCATCCCGGCGGGCTCGTCGAGGGCGCGGACCCGGGTGACGATCTCGGTGGCGGCGACGCCGGACTCCGGCTCCGCGAGGTCCGCGAGACCGGCGATCAGTGCGCTCGGCCGGGCCGAGGTGAACAGCGGTGCGTAGCGGTCCCAGTCGACGTCGGCGACGGTGACCTGGGTGTCGGCGTCGACGACGGCGCGCCGCAGCTCGGTCATGGCCGGGCCGGGGTCGAGCAGGCCGAGTCCCTGCCGCTGCAGGGTCGTGGCGACGGACTCCTCGGTGGCCATGCCGGACCCGGCCCACGGGCCCCAGGCGATGCTGGTGGCGGTGGCGCCGCGGGCGCGGCGGTGCGCGGCGAGTGCGTCGAGGTAGGCGTTGGCGGCGCCGTAGGCACTCTGCCCGCCGCTCCCCCACACCCCGGCGACGGAGCCGAACAGCACGAACAGGTCGAGCTCGCGGTCGGCCAGCAGATCGTCGAGGTGCGCGGCGCCGGCGATCTTGGCGGCCGTGCGGGCGGCGACACCCTCGACGTCGAGGGTGTCGAGCGCGTCGTAGTGGCCGACGCCCGCGGTGTGCACGACGCCGGTCAGCGGCGCGTCGGCCGGCACGGCGTCCAGCACGGCGGCGAGCGCGTCGCGGTCGGTCACGTCGCAGGCCTCGATCGCGACCGAGGCGCCCAGCGCGGTGAGCTCGTCGCGCAGCTCGGCGGCCCCGGGTGCGTCGGGGCCACGACGGCTGGTGAGCACCAGGTGCGCCGCGCCGGAACGGGCCAGCCAGCGGGCGACCTCGGCGCCCAGCCCACCGGTACCGCCGGTGACCAGGACCGAGCCGGTCGCGGTGAACGCGGTGGCCGGCGGCAGCGCGTCGACGGTGTGCCGGACGAGCCGGCGCCCGGACACCCCGGAGGAGCGCAGGGCGAGCTGGTCCTCCCCGTCGGGGGTGTCCTTGTCGGCGAGCACCCCCGCGAGGCGCTGTGCGCTGCGCGGGTCCAGCTCGGCCGGGAGGTCGACCAGGCCGCCCCACAGCCGCGGGTGCTCCAGGGCGACGCTGCGGCCCAGGCCCCATGCGGTGGCCTGCACCGGGTGGGTGACCGGGTCGGCGGGACCGGTGGAGACGGCGCCGCGGGTCGCGGTCCACAGCCGTGCGGTCGTCCCGGTGCCGTCACCGGCGTCGGCGTCGGCGAGGGCCTGGACGAGCGCGACGGTCAGGGCGAGGCCGCGGGTCAGCGGGGCGGCGCCCGCAGCGGGGCGCTCGTCGAGCGGCAGCAGGGACAGCACGTGGGCGGGGTCACCGTCGGCGGTGCCCGCGGCCAGCCGCGCGGCGACCGCGGCGCGGTCGGCCGGGCAGTCGTCGTCGAGGACGAGCCGGCGGACCCGGGCGCCGTGCGCGCCGAGGGTGTCGGCGAGCCCGTCGAGCAGCGTGGTCTCGGCGTCGGTGGTGGCGCCGGTGGCGACCAGCAACCAGGTGCCGTCGAGGACCGGCGCGGCGGGGCGCCGCAGCCGGGTCCACTCGACGCGGTAGCGCAGGGTGTCGAGCCGGGCCTTCTCCCGGTTGCCGCGCCGCCACGTGGTCAGTGCGGGCAGCAGCGGGGTGGCGACGTCGTCGGCGTCGAGGCCGAGGATGCCGGCGAGCTCGGCGGCGTCCCCGCGCTCGACGGCGGCCCAGAGCTGCCGGTCGGCCGGGTCGGTGTCCTCCCCGGCGGACGCGGCGGCCGCGGGCAGCTGCGGCCAGTAGAACTCGTGCTGGAAGGCGTAGGTCGGCAGGGCGGTGCGGCGGGCACCGGTCCCGTGCAGCAGCGCGGCGGGGTCGAGGTCCAGGCCGTGGACCTGCAGCCGGGCGGCGGCCGTCGCGGCGGCGAGCTCCTCGCCCCGGTCGGCGCGCAGGAAGGGCACCAGCGCGGTGTCGGCGCCGTCCCCGAGGGTCTCGCGGGCCATCGCGGTGAGCGGTGCGTCGGGTCCCAGCTCCAGAAGGACGGTCGCGCCCTGGTCGTGCAGCGTGGTGACGCAGTCGGCGAACCGGACCGCCTCGCGCACGTGCCGCACCCAGTACCCGGGCTCGCACAGCTCGGTGTCGGCGGCCCGGGCGCCGGTGAGGTTGGAGACCACCGGGATCCGGGGCGCGTGGTACTCGATCCGCTCGGCCACGGCCCGGAAGTCCTCGAGCATGCCGTCCATGTGCGGCGAGTGGAACGCGTGGCTGACCCGCAGTGTGCGGGTCCGGCGGCCCTGCTCGGCGAACGTCGCGGCGAGCGCGGCGGTGGCGTCGGCGTCGCCGGAGACGACCACCGATCCCGGCGCGTTCACCGCCGCGATCGACACCCGCTCGTCGAGCAGCGGGGTGACCTCGTCCTCGCCGGCCGCGATCGCGACCATGGCGCCACCGGTGGGCAGCGCCTGCATGAGCCGTGCGCGGGCGGCGACCAGCCGGGCGGCGTCGGCCAGGGTGAACACCCCGGCGACGTACGCGGCGGTGATCTCGCCGATCGAGTGCCCGGCCACGAGGTCGGCCCGCACGCCCCAGCTCTCGACGAGCCGGTACAGCGCGACCTCGACCGCGAACAGCGCGGGCTGGGTCCAGCCGGTCTCGTCGAGCAGCGCGGCCTCCGCGGTGCCCCCCTCGGCGAACACGACCTCGGCGAGCGGCCGCTCGAGCAGCGGGTCCAGCGCGGCGCAGACCTCGTCGAACGCGGCGGCGAACACCGGCTGGGCGGCGTACAGCTCGCGGCCCATCGCGGCGCGCTGGCTGCCCTGGCCGGTGAACAGCACCGCGGTCCGGGCACGCCCGGCGGCCTCCCCCTCCACGACGCGCGGGTCCGGACGTCCGGCGGCGAGCGCGCCGAGCGCGGCGAGCAGGTCCTCGCGGTCGCCCGCCAGTACGGCGGCGCGCTGGTCGAAGCGGGTGCGGGTGGTGGCGAGTGAGTGGGCGAGGTCGGCCGTGCGGACGCCCGGGTGGTCCCGCAGGTGGTCGAGCAGCCGGCCGGCCTGGGCGCGCAGCGCGGGGCGGCCGCGGCCCGAGAGCAGAAGCGGGACCACGGCCGGGGTGGCCCCGGGACCGGGGTCGGGGGCGGGCGCGGAGTCCGGTCCCTGCTCCAGCACCGTGTGCACGTTGGTGCCGCTGATCCCGAACGACGACACCGCGGCCCGGCGCGGACGGCCGGTCTCCGGCCACGCGGTCTGCTCGGTGAGCAGCTCCACGGCGCCCTCGGTCCAGTCCACGTGCGAGGAACGGGAGTCCGCGTGCAGCGTGCGGGGCAGCACGCCGTGCCGCATCGCCAGCACCATCTTGATCACGCCGGCGACGCCGGCGGCGGCCTGGGTGTGCCCGATGTTGGACTTCAGCGACCCCAGGTGCAGCGGCCGGTCTGTGTCCCGGTCCCGGCCGTAGGTGGCGAGGATCGCCTGGGCCTCGATCGGGTCGCCCAGCGAGGTGCCGGTGCCGTGCGCCTCGACGACGTCGACGTCGTCGGTGGACAGCCCCGCGCTCGCCAGCGCCTGGCGGATCACTCGCTGCTGGGACGGCCCGTTCGGGGCGGTGATCCCGTTGGAGGCGCCGTCGGAGTTGACCGCGGACCCGCGGACCACGGCCAGGATGTCGTGGCCGTGGCGCAGCGCGTCGGACTGCCGTTCCAGCACCAGCATGCCGACGCCCTCGGACCAGCCGACGCCGTCGGCGTCGTCGGAGAAGGCCTTGCAGCGCCCGTCCGGGGACAGGCCGCGCTGGCGGGCGAAGTCGACGAACGCCGCCGGGGTGGACATGACGGTGACACCGCCGGCCAGCGCGAGCGAGCACTCCCCGGTCCGCAGCGCCTGCATCGCCCAGTGCATCGCGACCAGCGAGGACGAGCACGCGGTGTCGACGGTGACCGCGGGCCCCTCCAGCCCGAGGGTGTAGGCGACCCGGCCCGAGGCCAGGCTCGGCGAGCTGCCGACCCCCTGGAAGCCCTCGAACTCGGGCCCCCCGGCCAGGACGGCGTTGTAGTCGCTGTACATGACACCGGCGAACACGCCGGTCGCGGTGCCGCGCAGCGTCGACGGGTCGATGCCCGCCCGCTCGACGGCCTCCCACGAGGTCTCCAGCAGCTGGCGCTGCTGCGAGTCGGTGGCCAGCGCCTCGCGCGGGCTCATCCCGAAGAAGGCCGGGTCGAACTCGCCCGCCTCGTGCAGGAACCCGCCGGAGCGGGTGTAGGTGGTGCCGGGGTGGTCCGGGTCCGGGTGGTGCAGCGCCTCGAGGTCCCAGTTCCGGTTGGTCGGGAAACCGGAGATCGCGTCGGTGCCCTCGGTGACCAGGCGCCACAGCTCGTCGGGCGTGGACACCCCGCCCGGGTAGCGGCAGGCCATGCCGACGATGACGATCGGGTCCTCGACGTCCACCGCGACGCGGGCGGCCGGGACGGCCTCGGTCTCGGCGCCCAGCAGCTCGTCGGTGACGTGGGCCGCGAGGTGCCGGACCGTCGGGTGGTCGAACACGAGCGTGGCGGGCAGCCGCAACCCGGTGACGGTACCGAGCCGGTTGCGCAGCTCGACGGCGGTCAACGAGTCGAACCCGAGGTCGCGGAACGCGCGGCCGGCGTCGACGTCGGCCGCACCGGCGTGCCCGAGCACCAGGGCGACCTGGCCGCGGACCAGGTCCAGGACCAGCTCCTCGCGTCCCTCGGCGTCCAGGCGGGCCAGCCGCTGGGCGAGACCGTTCGCCGTCGCCGAGCCGGTGGCCGCGGTGCGCCGGGCCCGGGTACGGATCAGGGACCGGAGCAGCGGCGGGGCCTCGCCGCCGGCCCGCAGGGCGGGCAGGTCCAGACGGACCGGCACCAGGGCGGGCTCGGGGGCGCCGAGCGCGGCGTCGAACAGGGTCAGCCCCTGCTCCACGGTGAGGGCGGGGGTCCCGGCGCGGGCCATTCGCGCCATGTCCTCGTCGGAGACGCCACCGGTCATCCCGCCGGTCCGCTCCCACGGTCCCCAGGCCAGCGACAGACCTGCCAGGCCCGCGGCCCGGCGGTGCGCGGCGAGCGCGTCGAGGGCGGCGTTGCCCGCCGCGTAGTTCGCCTGCCCGGGGCTGCCGAACACCCCGGCGACCGAGGAGAACAGCACGAACGCGTCGAGGTCGAGACCCAGGGCCGCGGCCGCGGTGTGCAGGTTCCACGCGGCGTCGACCTTCGGGCGCAGCACCGCCGCGAGCCGCTGCGGGGTCAGCGAACCGACGGTGGCGTCGTCGAGCACCCCGGCGGCGTGCACCACCGAGGTCACCCGGTGCGCGCCGAGCAACTCGGTCACCGCCGCGGGGTCGCTCACGTCGCAGGCGACGACCTGGGCCCGCGCACCGGCGGCGGTGAGGTCGGCGACCAGCTCGGCCGCGCCGTCGGCGGCCGGGCCGCGGCGCCCGACCAGCAGCAGGTCGGTCACGCCGTGGGTGGCGGCCAGGTGCCGGGCGACGACGGCACCCAGGCCGCCGGTGCCGCCGGTGACCAGCACGGCGCCGTCCCCGAACGACGGGGTGGCGCCGGCCTCGCGCGGGGCGGGGCGGCGCACGAGCCGGGCCGCCCGCAGACCGTCGCGGGTCAGCAGCAGCTCGGGCTCGTCGGCCGTGAGCGCGGTGAGCGGCAGGTCGGCGGGGTCGACGTCCGGGGCGAGGTCGAGCAGCGCGAACCGGCCGGGGTTCTCCGAGCGGGCGGAGCGGAGCAGGCCCCACGCGGCCGCGGCGGCCACGTCGTCACCGGTGGTGGCGCCCCGGGTCACCACGACCAGGCGGGAGCCGTCCAGGCGGTCGGCGTGGTCGAGCCAGGTGCGGACGGCGGCGAGCGCGTCGGCGGCACAGCGGTGCGCCTGCGCGGCCTCCGCTCCCCCGGCCAGGCCGAGCAGCACGACGTCGGGGGCGGGACCGTCTGCGGTCACGAGCGTCGCCAGGTCCGTCGGTCCGGCGACGCCGCCGTGCGCGGCGCCGAGGCCGGGGTGCGTGGCGAGCCCGAGCACGTCGTCGCCGGCGATCACGACGCTGCCGGGGACCTCACCCGCGGGGGTGACGGGCGTCCAGTCGAGCCGGAACAGCGCGTCCCGGGCGACGGCACCGGCGGAGTCGAGATCGAGCTCGCCGACTCCGCGCAGCACCAGCGAGTCGACGGTGACGACCGGTGCACCGGTCCCGTCGGCGACGGCGACGGCGATCGCGTCGTCGGCGACCGGGGTCAGGCGCACCCGCAGGGTCCCCGCGCCGCTCGCGTGCAGCGTCACGCCCTCCCAGGAGAAGGGCATACCCCCGCGGCTGCGCTCACCCAGCTCGACGAACCCTGCGGCGTGCAGTGCGGCGTCGAGCGCGGCGGGGTGCAGGCCGAAGGCGTCGACGTCGGTACGGCCGGCCTCGGGCAGCACGATCTCGGCGTAGACGGCGTCGTCGTGGCGCCAGGCCGCGGTGAGGCCGCGGAAGGCGGGGCCGTAGCCGAAGCCGGCCTGCGCCAGGCGGTCGTAGAGGTCCTCGATCCCGAGCGGCTCGGCCCCGGCGGGCGGCCACTCGGTCGCGTCCGGGGTCGCCGGGACGGCGCCGCCCGCGGCGAGGACGCCGGTGGCGTGCGGGGTCCAGGGGACGTCGTGCTCGGCGTCGGCGTCGGTGTCCGGCCGGGCGTAGACGGTCAGGGTGCGGCGGCCACCGGCGTCCGGGGCCCCGACCCACAGCTGGACCGCGACCCCGCCCTCGTCGGGCAGGGCCAGCGGGGCGGCGAGGGTCAGCTCCTCCACCCGGTCGCAGCCGACCTCGTCGCCGGCCCGCACGGCCAGCTCCAGGAAGGCGGTGCCGGGCAGCAGGGTGGTGCCGCGCACGGTGTGGTCGGCGAGCCAGGGGTGGGTCTGCAGGGACAGCCGTCCGGTGAGCAGCGCGCCCTCGGAGTCGGCGAGCGACACCGTGGCCGACAGCAGCGGATGCCGGGCGGCGCCGAGCCCGGCCGAGCGCAGGTCGGCGGCACCGGTCTGGAGGGCCTTGGGCCAGAACCGGCGGCGCCGGAAGGCGTAGGTGGGCAGGTCGGTGCGGCGGGCGCCGGTGCCGGCGAACCAGGCCGCCCAGTCGACGGCGGTGCCGTGGGTGTGCAGCGCGGCCAGTGCGGCGGTGAGGGTGTGCTCCTCGGGGCGCCCGGCGCGCAGCGCGGGCACGGCGACCGAGGCGGGGGCGCCGGGGTCCGCGGCGTCGAGGCAGTCGCGCGTCATGGCGGACAGGGGGCCGTCCGGGCCGAGCTCGAGGAACGCGGTGACGTCGTGGCGGGCGAGCCAGTCGACGCCGTCGGCGAACCGGACGGCGCTGCGGACGTGCTCGACCCAGTAGTCGGCCGAGGTGAGTTGGGCGACGGTCGCGAGCTCGCCGGTCACGTCGGAGACGATCGGGATCAGCGGTGCCTGCAGGTCGAGGCCCTCGACGACGGCGCGGAACTCGTCGAGCATCGGTTCCATCAGCGGCGAGTGGAACGCGTGGCTCACCCGCAGCCGCCGGGTCCGGCGTCCCTGGTCGGCGAGCAGGCCGGCGAAGGCGGTGACCGCCTCGTCGGCGCCGGACAGCACGACCGCCGACGGCCCGTTGACCGCGGCGACCGCGACCCGGTCGCGGTACCCGTCGAGCAGGGCCTCGACCTCGGCCTCGGTGGCCTGCACCGCGACCATGGCGCCACCGGTGGGCAGCGCCGCCATCAGGCGGCCGCGGGCGGCGACCAGGGTGGCGGCGTCGTCGAGCGCGAGCACCCCGGCGACGTGCGCGGCGGCGATCTCGCCGACCGAGTGTCCGAGCAGGTGGCCCGGGGTGACGCCGAGGGAGGTGACGAGCCGGTACAGCGCCACCTCGACGGCGAAGATCGCGGGCTGGGCGTACGCGGTGTCGTCGAGCAGCGCGGCGGCGGTCTCGTCGGGGGTGGTGCCGTCGGTAGTGCGCCGGAGGATCTCGTGCAGCGGGCGCTGCAGCTCCGGGTCGAACGCGGACAGCACGGTGTCCAGGGCCTCGGCGAACACCGGGAAGCGGGCGGCGAGCTCGCGCCCGGCGCCGATCCGCTGCGAGCCCTGCCCGGTGAACAGCACGGCGAGCCGGCTGTCCGCACGGGCCTCGGCGGTCACCGTGTCCCGGGACGCGGCCGGATCGCCTGCGGCCAGCGCGTCGAGACCACCGGCGAGGGCGTCGCGGTCGGCGGCGAGCAGCACGGCTCGGTGGGCGAACGCGGTCCGGGTGGTGGCCAGCGACCATGCGAGGTCGGTCAGCGGGGTGTCGGGGGCGGCGGCGAGTGCCTCGCCGAGCGCGGCGGCCTGGGCGTGCAGCGCCTCGGGGGTGCGCCCGGAGAGCAGGACCGGGACGGTGCCGGGCTCGGTCGGGCCGGGCTCGCCGACGGCCGGGCCGTCGTCCTCGGGGGCAGGGGTACCGGTCTCGGGGGCGGGGGCCTGCTCGATGATGGTGTGGGCGTTGGTGCCGCTGATCCCGAACGACGAGACCGCGGCGCGGCGCGGGGCTCCGGTGGCCGGCCAGTCGGTGTTCTCGGTGAGGATGCGGACGGTGTCCGGGGACCAGTCGACGTGCCGGCTGGGGTCCTCGGCGAGCAGCGTGCGGGGCAGTACCCCGTGCCGCATCGCCATCACCATCTTGATCATCCCGGCGACGCCGGCGGCGGCCTGCGTGTGGCTGATGTTCGACTTGACCGAGCCGAGCAGCAGCGGGCGCTCGACGTCCCGGTCCCGCCCGTAGGTGGCCAGCAGCGCCTGCGCCTCGACCGGGTCGCCGAGGGTGGTTCCGGTGCCGTGCGCCTCGACGACGTCGACGTCGCCGGCCGACAGCCGGGCGTTGACCAGCGCCTGCTCGATGACCTGCTGCTGGGACGGTCCGTTGGGGGCGGTGAGCCCGTTGGACGCGCCGTCCTGGTTGACCGCGGAGCCGCGGACGACGGCCAGCACCTCGTGCCCGTTGCGGCGCGCGTCGGACAGCCGCTCCAGGACGAGCAGGCCGACGCCCTCGGCCCAGCCGGTGCCGTCGGCGGTGTCGCCGAAGGAACGGCAGCGGCCGTCGGCGGACAGCCCTCCCTGGCGGCCCATCTCGATGAACGTGCCGGGCCCGGACATCACGGTGACACCGCCGGCCAGTGCCAGCGAGCACTCACCGCCCCGGAGGGCCTGGGTGGCGAGGTGCACCGCCACCAGCGACGACGAGCACGCGGTGTCGACCGTGACGGCGGGGCCGACCGTGCCGAAGGTGTAGGAGATGCGCCCCGACAGGACGCTGCCGGTGTTGCCGGTGAGCTGGAAACCCTCGGCGCCGTCCGCCGGGCCGACCCGGTAGTCCTGCGCCATCGCGCCGACGAACACACCGGTGCGGGTGCCCTGCAGCGAGACCGGGTCGATCCCGGACCGCTCGAACGCCTCCCAGGCGGACTCCAGGACGACCCGCTGCTGCGGGTCCATCGCGACGGCCTCGCGCGGGGAGATGCCGAAGAACTCGGCGTCGAAGTCGGGGGCGTCGTGCAGGAACCCGCCGGACCTCGTCGGGGAGCCGGCGAGCGCGGCGGTGTCCCAGCCGCGGTCGGTGGGGAACGGCGTGACGCCGTCCTCCCCCGCCTCGACCATCCGCCACAGGTCCTCCGGGCTGCGGACACCGCCGGGATAGCGGCAGGCCATCCCGACGACGGCGATCGGCTCCTGGGCGGCGGACTCGAGCTCGCTCACCCGCCGGCGGGTACGGCGCAGGTCGGCCGTGGCCAGCTTGAGGTAGTCCCGGAGCTTCTGTTCGTTGTCCATTCCAACTCCACCCGTCTCGCCGCCGACGCCCGCTGACAATCGCGCCGGAATTCCGCACACATCCGACAGGAACCGAATCGCCGCCCCGTTCCCGCCGTACGGCGGAGGGGCTCATCGCAGACGATTCTGCGGAGGATCCGGGCCGGAAATCCCTAGTGTGTCGTCCGCCGGTTCACCAGTTGGCGGCCAGCAGCAGGTGGCCGTACTCGTTCTCCCGCGCTACGTGCTCGAGGTCGGAGTCGACCATCATCCGCATGAGCTCGGGGAAGTCGACCTCGGGCGTCCAGTCGAGCAGCCGCCGGGCCCGCACGCTGTCGGCGCACAGCACCTCGACCTCGGCCGGGCGCACCAGCGCCGGGTCGATGACGACCTTGTCCCGCCAGTCCAGCCCCACGTGCTCGAACGCGATCTGCACCGCGTCCCGCACCGAGTGCATCTGGCCGGTGCCGATCACGTAGTCGTCGGGCTCGCCCTGCTGCAGCATCAGGTGCATCGCGCGGACGTAGTCGCCCGCGTAGCCCCAGTCGCGCACCGCGTCGAGGTTGCCCAGCGCGAGGTCGCGCTGCAGGCCGAGCTTGATCCGGGCGACCGCCAGGGAGATCTTGCGGGTGACGAACTCCTGGCCACGGCGCGGCGACTCGTGGTTGAACAGCATGCCCGACACCGCGTACATGCCGAACGACTCGCGGTAGTTGCGGGTGATGTAGTGGCCGTAGGCCTTGGCGGCGCCGTAGGGGCTGCGCGGGTGGAACAGCGTCGTCTCCCGCTGCGGGGTCTCCGCGGCCTTGCCGAACATCTCCGACGACGAGGCCTGGTAGAAGCGGATCTGCCCGTTCGGCGACGCCGTGCGCGACATCGAGAGGCCGGAGACCATCCGGATCGCCTCGAGCACCCGGAGCACACCGGTGCCGTTGACCTCGGTGACGAGCTCGGCCTGCTGCCAGGACATCGGGACGAACGAGATCGCGCCGAGGTTGTAGACCTCGTCGGGCTGCACCGTGTCGACGGCCGAGACCAGGCTGGCCTGGTCCATCAGGTCGCCGTCGACGAACTCCAGCTCGGATGCCAGCCGGCTGACCCGCGTCTTGCGGGGGTTGGCCTGCCCCCGGATCAGGCCCCAGACCTGGTAGCCCTGCGACAGCAGGTGCTCCGCCAGGTAGGAGCCGTCCTGACCGGTGATTCCGGTGATGAGTGCGCGTTTGGACATCGGGATTCCCTTTCGACCGTTACCGGGCCCGCCCATACGCGTCGACCGGCCGTCGGCACGGCGGCGAATACGCTGTCCGGACGAGAGACACGCCGCACGCTGGCAAGATCGGCGAGACGGTGTCAACGAATCCGCCGGGATGTAGGGAATTCACGAGTGCGGCCGCAGGAAATGGTGCGCAGAACTGGGGGATTCCGGGTCCGCGGTCTGGTCGGCTGTCCTGGCCGGTGTGCCACCGGCATCGTCCACCGGGCGGCCCGGCGGTCGCCGTGAACCGGGGGTGTCCTGACGTGCTGTGGAGACTCGCGCGCACCCGGCTGCGCGGCTACGCCGGGCCGGCGGGCGCCCTCGTCGTCCTCCAGACCGCGCAGATCGCCGGAACGCTGCTGCTGCCGACGCTCGGCGCGGCCCTCATCGACGAGGGTGTGGTCCGCGCCGACCCCGGCCGGATCGCCGAGCTCGGGGTGCTGATGGCCGGCACCGCCGTGGTCCAGATCGCGGCGGCGCTGGCGGCGACCGCCCTGGGGGCCCGCACCTCCACCGCGGTGGGCCGGGACCTGCGCGCCGCGGTGTTCGACCGCATCCTGGACTTCTCCGCCCGCGAGATCGGCAGGTTCGGGACGGCGTCGCTGCTGACCCGCACGGTCAACGACGTCCAACAGGTGCAGAACCTCGCCCGTTCCGGGTTCGGTGTCGTCGTGTCCGCCCCCCTGATGTGCATCGGCAGCATCGTGCTCGCGCTGGCGCAGGACGTACCGCTGGCACTGCTGCTGGTCGTCCTCGTGCTGGTCGTCGGGGTGGCCTTCGGTCTGCTGCTGGTCCGGATGGGTGGCCTCTACGGCCGGATGCAGCTCGCCCTCGACGACCTCGGACGGCTGCTCCGGGAGTCGATCACGGGGGTGCGGGTGGTCCGCTCGTTCGTCCGTGAGGACCACGAGCAGGTGCGCTTCACCCGCAGCAACGACGCGTTCCTCGACCTCTCCCGGCAGGTCGGCCGGCTGATCGCCACGATGCTGCCGCTGGTGCTGCTGATGATGAACGTGTTCACGGTCGTCCTGATGTGGCTCGGCGCCCACCGCATCGACGCAGGCGTGATGCAGCTGGGCGCGCTCAGCGCATTCCTGTTCTACCTGTCGTTGATCCTCATGTCGGTCGTGATGCTCGCGTTCGTGTTCCTGCAGGTGCCGCGGGCCCGGGTGGGGGCGGGCCGGATCCTGGAGGTGCTCGACACCGAGCCGGCCGTGGCCGCACCGGCGACCCCGGCTCCGCTCCACGGCCCCGCGGGACGGGTCGAGATCCGGGACGCCGAGTTCCGCTACCCGGGCGCGGAGCGTGCGGTGCTGCGCGGGGTCGACCTGGTCGTCGAGCCGGGCGAGCGGCTCGCGGTGCTGGGCGGCACCGGGAGCGGCAAGTCGACCCTGCTGAACCTCGTGCTGCGGCTGGTCGATCCGACCGCGGGCACGGTCCGGGTGGGTGGCACCGACGTGCGACGGCTCGACCCCGCGGTGCTCACCGGCGTCGTCGGGTTCGTGCCGCAGCGCCCCTACCTGTTCGCCGGCACGGTCGCGAGCAATCTGCGGTTCGGGCGGACGGACGCGACCGACGACGAGCTCTGGGAGGCATTGCGCGTCGCGCAGGCCGACGGCTTCGTCGCGCGGATGCCGGGCGGTCTGGATGCGGAGATCGCGCAGGGCGGCACCACCGTGTCCGGTGGCCAGCGCCAGCGGCTGTGCATCGCCCGCACCCTGCTCCGCCGGCCCGAGGTCTACCTGTTCGACGACTGCTTCTCCGCGTTGGACCAGGCCACCGACGCCGCACTGCGGGCGGCGCTGGCCCCGTGGACCGCAGGCGCCACCGTGATCACCGTGACCCAGCGGGTCGCCACCGCGCGCGACGCCGACCGGGTCGTCGTCCTCGACGCCGGACGGCTGGTCGCCGACGGCACCCACGACGACGTCCTGCGCGACAGCCCGACCTACCGCGAGATCGCGAACTCCCAGCCCACCGAGGAGGACGTCGCCCATGGCCTCGCCGGACGTCACTGAGCCCGCCCCGTCGGCGGCCACCCGGCCGGGGGAGGGCCCGGCGGGACCACCCGACGGACCCGCGCCGGGTGACCGCCCGGCGCGCCGGCTCGTGGGGCTGCTGCGGCCGCACCGCGGGCCGGTGGCGCTGGCCGTCCTGACCGGCGTGGCCGGGATCGCGCTCAACGCCGTCGGCCCGCTGCTACTGGGCCGGGTGACCGACCTGATCGCGGTCGGCGTCCTGGGTCCGGGCGGAGCGGGCGGGCCCGCAGCGGGCAGCCCCGGCCCCGCCGACGGTGTCGACTTCGACTCGGTCGCCAGGTTGCTGCTGGTCCTGCTCGTGGTCTATCTGGGGGCGTCGCTGTTCACGCTCGTCCAGGGCCGGATCGTCGCATCCGTGGTGTGGCAGGTGATCCACGACCTGCGGGGCCGGGCCCGGGCGAAACTGTCCCGCCTCCCGCTGCGGCACTACGACCGGCATGCGGCCGGCGAGACCCTCGGACGTACCACCACCGACGTCGACAACCTCCAGCAGACCCTCCAACAGACCCTGGCCGAGCTGATCACCTCGCTCCTGTCGCTGGTCGCGATGCTGACGCTGATGGTGGCGATCTCGCCGTCGCTGTCGGTGGTGATGATCCTCAGCGTGCCGCTGGCGGGGCTGCTCGCGGTCGGGCTGGGTCGCCACGCGCACCCGCAGTTCACCGCACAGTGGGAGGCCAACGGCGCGCTCAACGCCCACGTCGAGGAGGTCTGCACCGGGCACTCCCTCATCCGCGGCCACCACCGCCGGGACGAGGCGCGGCGCCGGTTCGCCGAGTGCAACGACGCGGTGTACCGGGCCGGGGCGTCGGCCCAGACCTCGTCCGGCGCGATGGAGCCGGTGATGATGTTCGTGGCGAACCTCGGGTACCTGGTGGTGGCCGTCCTCGGCGCGTGGAAGGTGCTCTCCGGCTCGCTCACCCTCGGCGACGTGCAGGCGTTCATCCTCTACGCCCGCCAGTTCAGCCAGCCGATCGTCGAGATCGCCTCGGTGGCCGGGCGGCTCCAGTCGGGGGTGGTGTCGGCGAAGCGGGTGTTCACGCTGCTCGACGCGCCCGAACAGTCGCCCGAGCCGGCCCGCCCTGCCGTGCCCGCGGCACCGGCGGGCCGGGTCGAGTTCCGCCGGGTGTCGTTCCGCTACGTCCCCGACGTCCCGCTCATCGAGGACCTGTCGCTGACCGTGGAGCCGGGCAGCACGGTCGCGATCGTCGGATCCACCGGCGCGGGGAAGACCACCCTCGGCAACCTCCTCGTGCGCTTCTACGAGATCGACGGCGGGCAGATCCTGCTCGACGGCGTGGACACCGCGACGATGACCCGCGCCGACCTGCGGTCCCGGTTCGGGCTCGTCCTGCAGGACACCTGGCTGTTCGGCGGGACCATCGCCGAGAACATCGCCTACGGCGCGCCCGGCGCGACCCGCGACGAGATCGAGCAGGCGGCCCGCGCCACCTGCGTCGACACGTTCGTCGCGACGCTGCCCGACGGCTACGACACCGTCCTCGACGAGGACTCCGGCGGCGCCAGCGCCGGACAGAAGCAGCTGATCACGGTGGCGCGGGCGTTCCTCGCCGACCCCGCCGTGCTCGTCCTCGACGAGGCCACCAGCTCCGTCGACACCCGCACCGAGCTGCTGATCCAGCGCGCGATGGCCACCGTGCGGACCGGGCGGACCAGCTTCGTGATCGCGCACCGGCTGTCGACGATCCGCGACGCCGACCGGATCGTGGTCATGGACGCCGGCCGGATCGTCGAGCAGGGCACCCACGACACACTACTGCGCGCCGGTGGCGCCTACGCCCGGCTGCACGCCGCGCGTACCAGCGACGCCGACACCCTGGCCCCCTGACCGTTCCCCGACCGACCGGGAGGACCCACCGTGCCCGAACCCCAGCTGCTCGCCGTCGCCGACCTCCACGTCGTGCACGCCGAGAACCGGGCGCTCGTCGAGTCGCTGCGCCCCTCCACCGGGCGCGACTGGCTGATCGTCGCCGGTGACGTCGGCGAGATGTACGCCGACATCGAGTCGACCCTGCGTCTGCTCGCGAGCCGCTTCGCACGCGTGCTCTGGACCCCGGGCAACCACGACCTGTGGACCCATCCGCAGGACCCCTGCACGCTGCGCGGCGACGCGCGCTACCGGGCGCTCGTCGAGACCTGCCGGGAGCTGGGCGTCACCACTCCGGAGGACCCGTACCCGGTGTGGGACGGTCCCGGCGGACCGGTCGCCGTCGCCCCGCTGTTCGTCGGCTACGACTACTCCTTCCGCGCCCCCGGCGCGACGACGGCGGCGGAGTCGCTCCGGATCGCTCACGACGCGGGTGTCGTCTGTTCCGACGAGTTCCTGCTGCATCCCGACCCCTACCCGGACCGCGCCACCTGGTGCCGACGCCGGGCCGCGCTGACCGAGCACCGCCTGGCCGCGGTCGACCCGGACCTGCCGACGGTGCTGGTGAACCACTGGCCGCTGCTGCGTCATCCGACGCGGGTGCTGCGGTACCCGGAGTTCGCGCAGTGGTGCGGCACCGAGCTGACGGCCGACTGGCACGTCCGGTTCCGCGCCGCGGCCGTCGTCTACGGCCACCTGCACATCCCCCGCGTCACCTACCACGACGGGGTCCGTTTCGAGGAGGTGTCGGTGGGCTATCCGCGCGAATGGCGGCCCCGGCCGCCCCGGGAACCGTTGCGCGCGGTGCTGCCGCTGCCGGTCGCCGGGGGTGTGCGGTGATCGAGCACGTGCTGCCCGGCCGGGTCGTCACCGAGTGCGCCTACGACGACGAGGAGCACCCCGGCGAGGGCCTCTTCCCCCAGGAGCGCGAGCTCGTCGCCCGGGCCGTGGAGTCCCGGCGGCGCGAGTTCACCACGGTGCGCAGGCTCGCCCGCCGCGCGCTGGGCCGGCTCGGCCGCTCCCCCGCCCCGATCCTCCCGAACCGTCGCGGAGCCCCGCAGTGGCCGCCCGGGGTGGTCGGCAGCATGACGCACTGCACCGGGTACCGGGCGGCCGCGGTGTCCTCGGTCGCCGAGTCCGCCGCGGTGAGCATCGACGCCGAGCCGGACGCACCGCTGCCCGCCGGGGTCCTGGAGACCGTCACCCTGCCCTCCGAGCGGGCGCTGCTCGCCGGGCTGGGACGGCGGCGGCCGGACATCGCGTGGGACCGGATGTACTTCAGCGCCAAGGAGAGCGTCTTCAAGGCCTGGTACCCGTTGACCGGTCGCGAGCTGGACTTCGACGAGGCCGAGATCGCGTTCGACGCCGCGGCCGGCACGTTCTCCGCCCGTCTGCTCGTCCCCGGCCCGGTCGTCGGCGGACGGAGCGTGCCGGTGTTCCCCGGGCGCTGGCACGCCGACCGGGGCCTGCTCGTCACCGCGGTGCATCTGCCGCCGCCACCGGCGGCGTGACTCCGGGGTTTTCCCGGCCCCCGCGGTGGTGCACTGGCCGCATGGAGCAGACCACCGGCACGCAGCGGGCCGACGGCCCCGGACAGGAGGCGGATCAGGCCGGTGCGCGGCCGGTCCTGTTCTGCTGTACCCACTCCACCGGGGAGGCCGCCACCAGTCTCGCGCTCGCCGGCGAGCTGGCCCGGCGCGGCGTACCGGACCTCGTGTTCGCCGCCGACGAGAACCTCCGCGGCCCGGTCGAGGAGCTCGCCGACCGCAGCGCGGTGGAGTTCGTCTCCCTGGGCCCGGTGAACCCGGCGCTGGCACTCACCATGATGGACGACGCGACCTATGACCGGATCTACCAGCGGTCCCGGGTCCGCGCGTTGCGCGCACGGGCCCGGCAGCTGTTCGACGTCGACCACCTGCTGCAGCGCTACCAGGCGCTCGACGAGGTCGTCGAGCGTGTCCGCCCCGCCCTGATGGTGATCAACCGGTTCGCCACGCACGCCGTCCTGGTCGCGCTGGCCCGCGGTATCCCCTACGTCATCACCGCACCGTGCCTGCTCAGCAGCCTCGTCGAGCACGACCTGCCGCGCGGGTTCCCCCCGCCGTCGTCCGGGCTGCCGCTGCGCCGCACCCTGCGCCAGGAGCTGGACCGGATCTGGTTCCGGATCGGCGTGGGCAGCCTGTTCCTCGACCGTTCGGTGCTGCGCAGGGCCGTCCGGCTGCACAAGCGGATGGGCGAGCTCGGGCTCGACCCGCGCACGCTGCGCGCCCCGGTCCAGCAGGAGGGCGCCCGCTCCCTGCTCTGCTTCACCGTCCCCGGGGTCGACTACCCGCTACCGGTCCCGGACCGGGTACGGATGGTGGGGGCGCTCGTCCCCCCGAGCCGCCACGACGAGCGCGACGCGGCCGTCACCGAGTGGCTCGACGCGCACCCGTCGGTCGTCTACGTGGCGTTCGGCTCGGTGACCCGGATGACGGCCGATCAGGTCCGGTCACTCGTCGAGCTGGCCCGCAGGCTCGGCGACGACCACGGCCTGCTCTGGGTGCTGCACCGGGACCAGCAGCGTCTCCTGCCCGCCGAGCTGCCGGCGAACCTGAAGGTGGTGCCCTGGGTCCATTCCCAGCTCGGGGTCCTGGAGCACCCGCACGTCCGGGCGTTCTTCACCCACGGGGGGAGCAACAGCATCCACGAGAGCCTCTACTTCGGGGTTCCCGTGCTGGTCCGTCCCACCCTCGTCGACCAGTTCGACCACGCGGTCCGTGCGGTCGACACGGGGATCGGGTTGACCGTCGAGCGGCCGGACCGCATCGACGTCGACGACACCCGTGACAGGCTCCTGCGGTTGCTGCACGAACCCGGGTTCGCCGACCGCGCGCGGGAGATCGGGCAGGTCCAGCGATCCGCCGGCGGGCTCCGCGTGGCCGGTGACGCCGTGCTGATGGAGCTTCGCGAAGCGTCGGTACCGACGCCCAGCGCCTGACCACCAGCGGGACCACCCGCCGCGCTCGTCCATGGCGTCCTGTCGCGGAAAGCTGTGGCTCGGACGGCGGTGCCCTCGGACGGCGGTGCCCTCGGACGGCTTGCCGGACGCGTTCGCCGATCCGATCCGGTAGCCCATCCCGCGGACCCGCACCTTCTCCGAACCGTGCGGGAGCGGGGACCGGAACACGTCGTGGTCGCCCTACGGGCACAGGCACCGCTCCGCCGACGCGGGGCGGAACACCGAACCCCATCCCGCATTGTGGAGCTGCATGCTCCACGTCCGCTCCACGCTCAGACCACCTTTTCATGGTCGCTGGAGGCGATCATTCCCCGTGGGCGGCGCCCCGAGGTCAGACACGGAGAAGGCAGAACCAATCGAAGGTGATACCGCCTCGTTCCGACCGTCGGGACGACAGGACTTGATCCTGCGACCCCTTGACCCCGGGACGTGGGTGTTGGCGTTTCCGCACGTGATGCGTGTTCGAGAGGCCTTCGAGCGGGTGCGGGTACTGGCGGAGTTCGGCAGTGAAGCGCCCCGGGTTCAGTGCAGGCGCTGGGGTGCACCGGGTTCAGCCAACGTCGACAACTACACGAGCGGGCCTCACGATTCCGGGGGTGGGCCGGCCAGCTCAGCAAGCAGCAGGTCGACCCGAGCCGCTATGTCGTCGCGGATCAGGCGCATTCGTTCGACTCCCTCGATCCCTCGCGCAGAGGGCTCGTCGGTGTCCCACTTGCGAACCTCGATGTCCCCTCCGTCGACGTGTGCCTCCCGGCCGAGGGTGACCACGAGGTCGACGCGATGGAGCAGCTCGGGGTCGATGGGCTTGGGCGTCTCGCCGGTGATGTCCGCACCGGACTCACCCAGCACCTGCGCGGCCAGGGCGTTGACGGCGCTACCCAGGCTGGTACCGGCGGAGTGGACCTCGACCCGGTCCTGGGCAGCGGCCCGCATGAGGCCGGCAGCCATCTGGGACTTGCCGCCGTTGCGGACGCAGACGAACAGGACCGACGGGGTAGCGGTCACGACGGTTTCGCTTCCGCTTCGATACCGGTCAGCTCGCCCAGCAGGGCACGGACCCGGGCATCGATGTCGTCGCGGATCGGCCGTACCTCGTCGACGGTCTTCCCGGCGGGATCGTCGAGCTGCCAGTCGAGGTAGCGCTTGCCCGGGAACACCGGGCACGCGTCGCCGCAGCCCATGGTGATCACGACGTCGGCGGCGTCGACGGCGTCGGTGGTCAGACGCTTCGGGATCTCGGCGCTGAGGTCGATATCGCTCTCGGCCATGACCTCGCGGACCGCGGGGTTGATGCTCTCGGCCGGCGCGGAGCCGGCCGAGCGGACGCGGACCGATCCGGCGGCGTGGTGGTCCAGCAGGGCGGCGGCCATCTGGGACCGTCCTGCGTTGTGGACGCAGACGAACAGGACTTCGGGGATGGCGTCGACCATCAGGGTGCTCTCCTGGGATCGGTGGTCAGGGGTGGGATCGATGTCGGACCGGGGCGGGCAGCAGCTCGTCGACGAGTCGGCGGACCCGCTGCTCGATGGCGTCCCGGATCGGACGGACGGCGGCGAGGTCGAGACCGTCCGGGTCGGCGATGTCCCAGTCCTCGTAACGGCGACCGGGGAAGATGGGGCAGGCGTCGCCACACCCCATCGTGATCACCGCGTCGGCGGCGCGGACGATCTCGTCGGTCCAGGGTTTCGGGAACTCGGAGCTGATGTCGATGCCGACCTCGGCCATGGCCGCCACGGCGGCCGGGTTGACCGTGTGCGCAGGGGACGAACCGCCCGACCAGCCCACGGCCCGGTCCCCGGTCAGGTGTGTGAAGAAGCCGAGGGCCATCTGTGACCGGCCGGCGTTGTGGGTGCAGAGGAACAGCGCGACCGGTCGTCCGTCGTCGTCATGGCCCTCGACCCGTGCCAGGGCCCGCAGCCGCTGGCGTGCGAAGCGCTCGGCCAGCAGCGGCAGGAAGTTCAGCACGACCGCGCGGCCGGCGAACTCGTCGTAGGACGAGTGCAGGAACCGCTCGATGGTCTCCGTGCCGAACGTGTCGTCGAACTCCCGGGTCAGGTTCGTGGCCGCCGTGGTCAGGGCGAGCTGCTGGTCGATCGAGAGGGTGTCGCGGTGCCACGGACCGGTCATGGCGGGCCTTCTTCCTCGAAGGGCGATCGTGGTGTGGACGTGGTGGGTCAGGTGCGGGACACGACATCGGGCTGTGCGGGAAACAGGCGACGGCGGAGCCACAGGGAGACATAGACCAGCCCGACCAGCACCGGCACCTCGATCAGCGGCCCGACGACGCCGGCGAGCGCCTGCCCGGAGGTCACGCCGAACGCACCGATGGCGACGGCGATGGCGAGCTCGAAGTTGTTGCCCGCGGCGGTGAACGCAAGGGTGGTGGTGCGCTCGTAACCCATGCCGACGGCCCGCCCGAGGGCGTAGGAGCCGGCCCACATCAGGGCGAAGTAGGCGAGCAGCGGCAGCGCGATACGGGCGACGTCGAAGGGCTGTGAGGTGATGGCCTCGCCCTGCAGGGCGAACAGCAGCACGATCGTGAACAGCAGGCCGTACAGCGCGAACGGCCCGACCCGGGGGAGGAACTTCTCCTCGTACCAGTCACGCCCCTTGGCCCGCTCCCCCAGCCTGCGGGTGAGGTAGCCGGCGAGCAGCGGGATGCCGAGGAAGATCAGCACGGACTTGACGATCTCCCACGTGGAGACGTCGAGGTCGGTCACCGGCAGGCCGAGCCATCCGGGCAGGACCGAGAGGTAGAACCAGCCCAGCACGCCGAACATGACGACCTGGAACACCGAGTTCAGCGCGACCAGCACTGCGGCGGCTTCGCGGTCACCGCAGGCGAGGTCGTTCCAGATGATCACCATGGCGATGCACCGGGCGAGCCCGACGATGATCAGACCCGTCCGGTACTCGGGCAGGTCGGGCAGCAACAGCCAGGCCAGCGCGAACATCAGCGCCGGGCCGAGGACCCAGTTCAGCAGCAGCGAGGTGAGCAACAGCCTGCGGTCACCGGTGACGGTGTCGAGGCGGTCGTAGCGGACCTTCGCCAGCACCGGGTACATCATGATCAGCAGGCCGAGCGCGATCGGCAACGAGACGCCGTCGACGGCCAGGGCGTCCAGCACCGGGGCGAGCCCGGGTACCAGGCGGCCGAGCAGCAGGCCGGCCGCCATCGCCGCGATGATCCAGACCGGCAGGAAGCGGTCCAGGGTCGACAGCCGGGCGACGACAGCGGCGCCGCCGTCGGTGGTGTTCTGGTTGGTCACGTCAGTCCTCGTACGTCAGTTCGCAGGTGCGGTGGTTGCAGGGGTCGTGTCGGTGTCGGCGGCCGGATCGAGCAGGCCCGCGAGACGACCGAGGGCGGCCGGGACCGTGCGGTAGTAGATCCAGGTCCCCCGGCGCTCCCCGGTGATCAGACCCGCCTCGCGCAGCACCTTGAGGTGGTGCGAGATCGTCGGGCCGGACACCTCGAACACGCCGGACAGGTCGCACACACACGCCTCGCCCCCCGCGTGCGAGGCGATCAGCGACAGCAGCCGCAGGCGTACCGGCTCCCCGAGGGCCTTGAACACCCGCGCGAGTTCGGTCGACTCCGGCTCGTCGAGGGGGCGCTCCACGAGCACCGAGCGACAGATCGACTCCTGGTTCGACACTCGTCTATTTTGATCAGCATCGAATCCATCGGTCAAGTGAACAGATGGAGGCGGACCGGGTCGCCGCCGTCAGTCCGCTCGACGCGGCAGGGTTCCACCTGCCAGCGCGGCGGCGACCACCGCGGCTCCGGCGAGTACGACGAACACCTCGGGATAGCCACCCAGCGGACCCGCGAGCGCGCTCCCCGCCCAGGGGGAGATCGCCACCGCGACCATGACCGGTGCGGACAGGATCCCGTTGAGGCGGCCGTAGACGCGTGGGTGCCAGCGGTCCGACAACGCCGTGGCCTGCAGGAGGGTGAAGATTCCGCGGGCGGCGCCGGCGAGCATCGCTGCAGCGATCAGTGCCCACACCGGCCCCGGCAGGACGGCGAGCAGGATCGTGGTGGCGCCGAGCGCGGCCATCACGGCGATGCTGCGGCCGCGGACGGTGCTGCGCCGGACGAGGGGGCCGTAGCCGAGCCTGCCGAGGACCTGTCCGAGTCCGCCCAGACCCAGGGCCCAGGCGGCGAGATCGGTCGACATCCCGCGGTCGAGCAGGAGTGGCACCTGGTTGACCGTGACGGCGAAGCTGGTGAACCCGCCGAGAGTGATCACCACGACCAGCAGCCCGAACGCTCTGCTGTGCCGGATCCGTGCCGGGTCGTCGTCGACGACCGCCGGAGCGGCGCCGTCGCGGACGGGATCGGCGACCGGGTCGGGCCACGAGCCGCGCAGCCCGAACAGGTGCGCCGGGATCGTGACGACCCCGAGGACGACGGCGAGGACCACGTAGGTCTCCCGCCATCCGAACGGCTCCAGCAGCGCCGCGGCGAGCGGGGCGAACACGGTGCTGGCCAAGCCCGCGACCAGGGTCAACACGGTCAGCGCACGAACCCGGTCGGAACCCCACCACCGGGTCAGGGCCGCGAACGCCGGCGGGTAGAACGTCGCTGCCTGCGCGATCCCGGCCAGCAGCCACGCCACCACGAAGGCCGGGAACGATCCGGCCGTCGCGATCAGGAGAGTGGCCGGCACGCCGACGACCGCGCCCGCGGTCATCACCCAGCGGGGACCGTGACGGTCCAGCACACGCCCGACCGGGATCCCGACCAGCGCGGAGACCACCAGCCCCGCGGAGAACGCCGCGGTGACCGACGGGACGGACCATCCGGTGTCGGCCGCGATCGACGGCGCCAGCACGGGGAAGGCGTAGTAGAGCACGCCCCAGCTGGTGATCTCGGTGACGCACAGGACCACGAGGACCCGCCACCGGCCACGGGACGTCAACCCTCCGCCGGCCCGCCCACCGCGACGGCGAGCGGGCCGCGTCGTCGTCTCGTCGGAGGTCACGACGAGGAGGCTGCCCCGGCCGGATCCGCATCAGGGACGGTGGGACCGCAACAACCGCTACCTGATGCCGTCGCGGCGTCCGACTCGTCGGCGTCGAACAGTCCCGCTCCCCCACAGACACCGGTCTCGTTGAGCACCAGCTCCACGCGTGCGGCAGCCTCGTGATCACCGATCAGGGCGTCGGCGATCGATCGGACCTGTTCGTAGCCGGTGCGGGCCAGGAACGTCGGCGCGCGCCCGTAGCTCTTCATCCCCGCCAGGTAGAACCCCGGTTCGGGGTGCACCAGCTCGGCGGCACCGTGCGGGTACACGGTCCCGCAGGAATGCACGTTCGGGTCGATCAGCGGCGCCAGCCGGACCGGCGCCTGCAGCGTCGGATCCAGCTCGGTCCGCACCTCCGACAACCAGCCCAGCTCGGGCCGGAACCCGGTCAGCACGAGCACCTCGTCCACGCCGGACAGCGTGCGACCCTCGTCCGAGACCAGGACCACCGTTCCGTCGGCCACCTGCTCGATCCGCTCGGTGCGGAATCCGAACACCGGATCCACCAGCCCGGCTTCGACAGCCTCGGACGCCCGAACCCCGAGCGCCCCGCGAGCGGGAAGCTGATCACCCTCGCCTCCGCCGAACACCTGACCGAAGCCCGGCCGGCGCAGCACCCACGAGATCCGAGTTCCCGGCTCCTCACGGGCGAGCGCCGCCAACCCGGCCAACGCGGTCGACGCCGAGTGCCCCGACCCCGCGACGACGACGTGCCGACCGGCGTAGCGGGCCCGCTGCGCGGCATCGGTCAGGTCCGGGATCACGGCCCGCACCCGCTGCGCGACCTCCGCCTCACCGACCGCAGGCAGACCATCACCGCCGAGCGGATTCGGGCTCGTCCAGGTACCCGAGGCGTCGATCACCGCTCGAGCGGCGATGCGCTGTCCGTCCGCGGTCCGCACGATCAACGGTTCGCTGTCGCGACCGGCGTCGACCACCCGGTCCCGACCACGCCGGGTCACTCCCACCACACGAGCCCCGGTCCGCACTCGGTCCCCCAGAGCAGCGGCCAACGGCGCGAGGTAGCCCGCGACCCACTCCGCACCGGTCGGATAGGCCTCGGGATCCGGACTCACCCAACCGGTCGGGGCGAGCAGCCGCTGCGCGGCCGGGTCGATCAGCCAGCCCCACGGTGAGAACAGCCGGACATGACCCCACTGCAGCACCGATGCTCCCGCGCTCGCCCCGGCCTCCAGTACGAGCGGTTCCACGCCCCGTTCGGCCAGCTCGGCCGCCGCAGCCAACCCGACCGGGCCGGCACCGATGACCACGACCGGCAGCCCCGCACTGTCGTCCATCCCGCCTCCATCGACGATTATCGATTAATGCTGCCGAATGTATCGACCCACATCGATGGACGCAACCATCGATCGTCGTCGATACTGGGCTCATGAGCGTGCTCCCCACCGACCCGCAGGCAGCACAGCTCCCTGCGGACGACGCCACCACCTACGCGCACTGGTTCGCCTGCCTCGCCGAGCCGGTGCGGGTGCGTCTGCTGCACGCCGTCGCCACGGCCGGGAACCCGGTCCCGGTCGGCCGGCTCGCCGAGCTGGTCGGCATCAGCCAGGCGACCTGCTCGCACCACCTGCGCAAGCTGGCCGAGACCGGCTTCGTCATCCTCCGCAAGGAAGGCACCACCACACAGGTCACGGTCAATCCGAACTGCTGCACCGGCCTGCCTCACGCCGCGGACGCCGTCATGGGCCTGCTCGCCCCCGGCCCCTGCTGCCCCGACGACATCCCCGACGACGTCACCGTCCGCGCCATGACCGACGACGACTGGGGCGCGGTGCTCCGGATCTACGGCGAGGGCATCGCCACCGGCCACGCCACCTTCGAGACCGACGTGCCCGACCGCACCGACCTCGACGCCTGCTGGCTGCGCGAGCACCGCTGGGTCGCCGAGATCGACGGCCAGGTCGTGGGCTGGACCGCCGTGCGCCCCGTCTCGACCCGGCCCGTCTACAGCGGCGTCGGAGAAACCTCGATCTACGTCGCCGACGGATTCCGAGGCCGCGGCGTCGGCAGAGCACTCATCCGTCAGCAGGTCTGCGCCGCGGACGACGCCGGCCTCTGGACCCTGCAGACCTCGATCTTCCCCGAGAACCGCGTCAGCCTCGCTCTGCACCGCGCTGCCGGCTACCGCACCCTCGGCGTCCGCGAACGCATCGGACAGCACGACGGTCGTTGGCGGGACACCGTATTCCTCGAACGCCGCTCCGATCACCGCAGCTGACCAGCGAGATTCGCCGTCACAAGGCCGTCAGATCCACTGCGATGATCACGCGATTCATGGGAGAACGAGCACGTGGCCGACGACTCGGTGGGGAGGCGGATCGCCACCTCCCGACGCCGGCGCCCCCGACGACATGCCCGCGTTGCCGGCTCGGTCGTCGTCACCACCGACACGCGGCATCGCTCACGAGTACCGCGTTCTCGGCGTCACTCCCCTGCCCCGGGAACGACGACGACCGGCACCGACGCTGTCCGCAGGCACTCCACGACCGTCGACGCGGCAGCGGTGAGAGCGACCGGGCGGGAGTTGCCGAGCACCAGCATCGCAGCCCCGGCCGAGTGCTCGGTGAGGACAGCGGCCGCTCGGCCGTGGCCGGTCAGCACCGGGACGTCGGCTCCGGCCTGGGCGGCGCGCACCGCGGCCCGGGCATCGGCCAGGGCCCGTTCGGCGGTCTCGGACCGGCCTGCAGCCCGACGCGGCGAGGTCTGAACGGGGCTGTGCCACGCCGTCACACCGACCACCGGGACGCCGGCCGCCCCGCCGTGGGCGAGAGCCCAGCGCAGCGCGGCGCGCGAGGCCGCAGACCCGTCCACACCGACGACAACGGTGTCCGGCCCGATCTCGGCCCCGGCCGAGACGTCCGGGCCACCCTCTGCGACGGATCCGGGATCCCCGCCCGCGCGCGCGGCCTGCTCGGCGGGATCCGGCCCGGGAGCGCGCGCGTCCGGATCCGAGGCGATCCGGTCGACGGGATCGTGGGGGTGCGGGCCCGGGCCCACGCGTCCCCCAGGGCCGTCCGCGGCTTCCATGACGGACTCGTCCTTCGGGAAGTGATGCACCGAGCCTCCTGACCTGAGTTCCTCCGGACGGGCCGCCTACCCGGGCCGGGGCACAGCATGCCTTCCCCGTCGGGTTCCGGCTGGGCCGTAGCGGGCCCGATCGGACCGCCTGCAGGGCCTACGTGCCGGACCGGCCGCACGTCCCGGTGATTGTCCGCGGCAGGCCCGGGTAGCCGCCGCCGGTACGCCACCCCTCGTGAGGAGGATCCCGTGAAGGTCGTCGCCGTCCTCTATCCGGACGACCACCCCGAGCACCACCCCCATGTCGTCGCGAGTGCAGCCCGCGGACTCGACCTCGCCGACCGCCTCTCCGCGGCCGGGCACGAGCTGGTGACCACCAGCGACACCGGTGAGCAGCTGGACCGCGAGCTCGCCGACGCCGAGGTGCTGATCACCACCCCGTTCTGGCCGGTCTATCTCGACGACGACCGCATGGCGAAGGCGCACCACCTCTCGCTCGTCATCACCGCGGGCATCGGCTCCGACCACGTCGACGCCGACGCGGCCACCGCCCGCGGCATCAGCGTCACCGAGGTGACCGGCTCCAACGTCGTCAGCGTGGCCGAGCACAACGTGCTGCAGATCCTCGCGCTCGTACGCAACTTCGTGCCCGCCCACCGTCAGGTCGCCGAGGGCCGTTGGGACGTCGCCGACGCCGCACAGGAGGCGCACGACCTGGAGGGCAAGACCGTCGGCATCCTCGGGCTCGGCGCGATCGGCGCCCGGACGGCGTTACGGCTCAAGGCATTCGACGTGACGATCCTCTACTACGCGCGGCACCGGCGGAGCCCGGCCGAGGAGGCGACCCTCGGAGTCCGGTACGCCCGGCTCGACGAGCTGGTGCGCACCTCCGACGTCGTCTGCGCCGCCACCCCGCTGACATCCGACACCGGTGCGCTGTTCGACGCCGAGCGGCTCGCGACGATGAAGCCCGGCTCGTGGCTGGTCAACACCGCCCGCGGGGCCATCGCCGACGCCGACGCCGTCCGCGAGGCCTGCGAGTCCGGACAGCTGGGGGGCTACGCCGGCGACACCTGGTACCCCCAGCCCGCGCCGGCCGACCACCCCTGGCGGGCCATGCCGCGCCACGCCCTGACCATCCACTACTCCGGCATGACGGTGGAGGCGCAGGCCCGCATCGCGGACGGGGTGCGGGAGATCCTCGACGCGCACCTGGCCGGGGAGCCCCTGCCCGACGACTACGTCGTCGCCGCACCGCAGAAGTGAACTCGCCCGGCACCCCTTCACACCACGGATAGGGCACCGGGCGCGTCGAGGAACGAGTCGGGGCCGCGAGCCGCGCGTGGTCTCACGCCGGGTCGACGGTCCCGGCTGCTCGTTCAGCGGCGTAGCCGGCCTCGGCATCGGTGATCACCCAGTTCGCGACATCGGCGAGCTTGAGGTTCGTGCTCTGCGAGGACTCGATCAGCATCGTGAACGCCTCGCCGTCGGAGATGCGGAAACGTTCCATCAACACGCCCTTGGCCCTCCCGATGGCTTCACGGTTGATCAGTGCACGTGTCAGCTCGGTCGCCCGCCGCGCCCCGGCGAGCGCGACCGCGGCCTGGTCGGCGAACAGCGCCCCGAGCAACCGCTCGTGCTCGGTGAAGCCGTCCGGCTCACGGCCCCACAGGTTGAGCGCGCCCGCTGAGCGACCGGCGGACAGGTGGAAGGACAGAACCGCGGCGAAGCCCGCCCTGCGGACGTGCGGTACCAGCCGCGGCCACGGGACGACGCCCCCGCCCAGGTCGGGTACGTCGGTGACACCGTCGCCGACGCTGCGCAGGGCGTCGATGCAGGGCCCTTCACCCAGTGCCGCCTGCAACTCGTCGACACCGGCCACCCGATCGTCGGAGGGGGCGTGTGTGGTGATGGCTCCGTGGCGGTCGATCATCGTCACGCTCGCGCCCGCGGCCGACGGAATCATGTCCAGGGCGCTCGCGACGACGGTATGCAGCATCGCCGTGCTGTGCGGCGAGTCGACCCGGGTGTCGACGAGCCGACGAGCGGACGTGGCCAACGCCGTCCGCAGTGACTCACCGAGCTCCGCCACCGTTGGTGCATCGCTCGGGTGCGCGGTGGGCTTCCTGCCCGATCGACCGACATCGAGGTCGGGGACCTGCTCGGCCGCGGAGGTGGGTGCGTCGTAGGAGTTCATCCGGTCGCCCTCACTCCTGTCAGATGTTCGCCGCCGGCACGGCGTGTCGTGGGGCCTGGTGCTGAGCGGTCGATCGTGGCACTGATCAGGTAGAGCGACGGTAGCGGCGACGCGATGATGTGCACAGCGGCACCGAGCCGGACGGAGCTGTCGCCCGGGCCGCGGTCACCTCTCGCGAATCGTCAGGAGCGAGATCGACCGTCGAGGTCCGGTCGACGCAGCCGCCGCGTGTCGCCGGCACCGAGGGCCACGGCGGGCGGCTGTGATCGCACCGGCGACAGTGGAGCGACCCGCCCGGCGCGCGGGCCGGGAGAGCGCTCATCATGCAGACCGGTGGGGCAGGCCCGTGCGGTGAGCGGTCTTGCGGTGCTCCGGTCCTCTTCGTACGTTCAGAGTCCGGGTCATCTCGATCGCGACCCGGCACCGTTGAACACCGCAGCGGAGACGACACCCGTACCGACATCGGGAGCCTCCATGCGGACATCCGTGCTCGTCCCGGCCCAGCGGCAGTCCACCGTCACTCGACGGTCCCGCCGCAACGGCCCTCACGGCTACGACGACCTCGCCCCCGAGCTGCAGCGCCTGGCCGCCATGGCGCCGGACGATCCGGACCGCGGGCCGCTGCGCGACCGCATCATCTGCGAGTTCCTGCCCCTGGCCCGCAACATGTCCCGCCGCTACGTCACCGGCTCGCACGCCGCGGACGACGTCGAGCAGGCGGCCACCCTCGGGCTGATCAAGGCTGTCGACCGGTACGACCCGGGCGCCGCGACCGGCGGCCCGCTCGGCTACCTCGTGCCGACCATCCGCGGTGAGCTGATGCGGTACCTGCGCGACCACAGCTGGGCGGTCCGCGTCCCGCGCGACCTCAAGGAGCTCAGCGTCGGGCTGAACCGGGCGGCACTGGCGCTGACCCAGCGGCTCGGCCGCGCCCCGAAGCCGAGCGAGCTGGCCGAGGAGCTGGACGTCGACGTCGCCCGTGTCGTCGACGCGCTCGGCGCCATGGAGACCCACCACGCCCTGTCGCTCGACGCCCCCGGCCCGGACGGCGAGCCGACGCTCGGGCAGCGCCTCGGCGACGAGGACCCCGAACTGGAGTACGCATCCCTGCGCGGCGAGCTCCGCGCCCGGATCGACGAGCTGCCCGCCCGGGAGCGGCGCATCCTGCTGCTGCGCTTCTACGGCGACAAGACCCAGACCGAGATCGCCGCAGAGATCGGTGTCTCCCAGATGCATGTGTCCCGGCTGCTGAGCCGGATCGTGGCCCGGCTGCGGGAGGAACTGGACGGCTGACCGGGCCGCCACCCGCGACACGAGGAGGACGGGCCCCGCGGTGCGGGCCCGCCCCTCCCTCCGCTGCGGCGGGTCAGCCGGCGACGGCCGAGCGTGCCCGAGCCCGGTCGAGTGCCTGGTCCATCGCCTCCACGCCGTGCGCGCGCCGGTAGGCCGCCTCGACGCGGTTGCGACCGGCCAGACCGAGCGCCTGGTAGCGGGAACGCCCCTTGAGCGCCGTCCGCAACCCACGGGCCAGTGCGGCCGCGTCCCGCGGGGCGACGACGAGCCCGGACACCTGGTCGACGACGAGATCGGTGTGCGCACTCACCTGCGCGCTCACCACCGCGCACCCACAGGCCATCCCCTCCAGAGCGCCGAACCCGGTCGTCCAGTACGGCTCCGGGCAGACGACGACATCGGCCGGGCACGATCTGCAGTCGATCCGGTTCGACGCCGGCGGCGAACAGCCGCCGGCGGTCCTCGACGCTGGTCACCAGCACCCGGTCGACGTCGCGCAGCACGGCCCGCTCCACCGCCCCACGCCCACCGCCGGCTTCCATTGCCGCGCCGTGCACGAGCTGGGCGACCGGGACGCCGGGTGCGGCCGAGCGGGCGGCGAGCACTGCCGTCCAGTGGTAAGCGTGGACGACGTCCGGCCGGCCGCCGCGCCACAGCCGGCGCAGCGCCGCGGTCAACGCCTCCACGACACGGTCTGGCGGGGCGCCGGCCATTCCTGCGACACGGTGGACGACCGGGCCACCGCCCGGGGGGTCGATGGACGGGTCACCCGGGGCCACGGCGTCCACGTGGTGTCCACCCGCGGCGAGCGTGTCGACCACTTCGCTCAGGTGCCGGGCCCGGCCGCTCCAGTCGGGGCGATCGGGGGTGGTCCACGGGTCGAGTGAACCGGACACGACGGTGATGTGCACGCTGACCTCCAGGTGCGCGGCGGACCGCGGAGCCCGCGCAGCAGGGTTTTACGCGTGCGGGTGCGCGGCGTGTACCCGCACGACGCCGGTTCATTGCCCGTGCCGTGCCGAGACGCTCCGCAGCGTCCCGTCGGCCGGGGGCCCGTCACCTCCGGCCCGTAGTGGTGCACGACCTCGACGTCTCGCGCGGATGCGGGCGACGACGTCATGTGCCATCGGCGGCAGGGCGGCCATCTCGCCGCAGTGCAGTCCACGAACGCGTATCCGGCGGTCCTGCCGTGTGACGCGGCCGGGGGCGGGTAGCTGTGGTCGGTCACACACCCGAGAAGCCGAGGAATCACCGTGGATCCCCTGCACACCGGCGAACGACTCGCTCCGTTCGTCGCCTGGCTCGCGACCCGGATCGACGACGAGTCGACCCGCCGTACCTACCGGCAGATCGCCGAGCACTTCCTGCAGTTCTGCGCCGCCGACCGCGGCGAGCCCGACACCCGCCGGCAGCGCTTCGTCCACGCTCACCGCGACCGGGTACCGCCCGTGACGACGCGTGCGGCGCTGGAACGGCTCGCCGAGCACGACGCGGTCGTACGGCGCACGCTGCCCGTCGACTCCTGAACCGCGCGCCGATGCACCCGGGCGACGCGTCCGGCGACCCGGTCCCGCCCGTAGCCTTCGACGGCGCGGGCCGGCCGGCCGCGCCCATCCCGGCCCGGCGCGACCGAGTGCCAGGGCCAGCTCCCGGACGTGGACCTTCTGTCCGCCGGCATCCGGTCCGCCGGGGTCGACGAAGGGGCTGGCCTGTTCGGAGATCGCGATACACACGCTGCGGCGTATCCACGCACCGGCCCGGCCCGGCCCGGCCCCCGGGGCATGCTCGGCGTGACCGCGGGTATCGGACCGGGCATGGCCACTCCCTCGAACGACGCCGTGACCTCGGACCCGCCCCGCACCTCGTCGGAGCCGGCGGCGACGAGCGGCCCGGGTCCGCTGCCCGTCCTGTCCCCCGCCGACACCGCGCGGCTGCTCGGCACCGCGTTGGGCCCGATCATCGCTCAGGGCGTCATCGCCCGGCGACCGCGCGTGGTGGCGCTGGCAGGGCGGCTCGGGACCGACGATGCAGCCGTGCGGCTGCTGCAGCAGCTGCGCGCCCGCTACGGCGACGGCCCGGTCCGGGTTCCGCTGCCCGGACGCCCGTTCGCGCTGGTCCTCGACGGCGACGGCGTCCGGCGGGTGTTGACCGAGGGCCCCGAGCCGTTCGCCCCGGCCTCCTGGGAGAAGCGCGGCGCACTCGGCCACTTCCAGCCGCACGGCGTGCTCGTCTCGCACGGCGACGCCCGCGCCGAGCGACGCCGCTTCACCGAGACCGTCCTCGACACCGGGACGCCGCTGCACACCGACGCCGCACACATCGCCGCCGTCGCCCGGGCCGAGACCGGCGCCCTGCGCGACATCGCCGCCCGCACCGGTGTGCTGAGCTGGGACGACTTCGTGCGGTCGTGGTGGCGCACCGTGCGTCGCATCGTGCTGGGCCCGCAGGCCCGCGACGACCACGACCTCACCGACACCCTCACCCGGCTGCGCGGGCGCGGTAACTGGTCCTTCCTCGCCCCCCGCCACGACCACCTGCGCGAACGCTTCGCCGCCGGAGTGCGGCGGCACCTGGATCGGGCCGCCCCGGGCAGCCTCGCCGCCCGGATCGCCGCCCAGGACCCGGGGACGGGGATCACGCCGGAGGACCAGGTCGGGCACTGGCTGTTCGCCTGGGACCCCGGCGCCGCGGTGACCTTCCGGGCGCTCGCGCTGCTCGCCACCCACCCGCAGGTGCGCGGACGGGCCCGCGCCGAGATCGCCGAGGGGGCTCAGGACGGGCCTCCCGAACTGCCGGTGCTGCGTGCCGCGGTGCTGGAGTCGACGCGGCTGTGGCCGACCACGCCGCTGCTGTTGCGCGAGTCCACACGCGCTACGCGGTGGCCGGGCGGCGACCTCGCGGCGGGCACCTCGGTGCTGGTTCCGGCGTGGTTCCTGCATCGCGACGACACCCGCCGCTCCGATGCCGACACCCTCGACGTCGACCAGTGGCTCGACGGTTCCGCCACCGACGACTGGATGCTCACCCCGTTCAGCGGTGGGCACGGAATCTGCCCGGCCCGTGAGCTGGTGCTCTTCGTGGCCTCCACGGTGCTGGCGGCGCTCCTCGACGGGCACCACACGGTACTGCTGCCGCCGGAGTCGTTCGACCCGTCCGCGCCGCTGCCGCGCGGTCTCAACCCCTACGCCATGCGGTTCGGTGTCTCCCGCGCGGCGACCACGCCGTGAGCCGGGTCCTGCTGTGGCGCGTCCACGGGTCGTGGACGCGCTCGTCCATCGCACGACTACCTGCTGGCGCTGCTGTCCGATGGCGGGCCGTGGGGGCGCGGGCGCTGCGGGCGGTCCTGGCCGGACCGGGTCCGCGAGCTGGATCTCGACGAGCTCGCCGGGGCCGCCTTCGACGTCGTGCTGCAGCGGCCCGACGAGGCCGGGCTGGTCAGCCGCTGGACGGACCCGCGGGCCGGGCGAGCGTGACCTCACCGCAGCCGTCAGCCGCGCGACCGGGCCGCCTGCGGGGGCCGACCTCGGCGGGCGCGCTCACCCCGTCGGACTCGCCGCGCTGGTGGCAGCGGCGAGCCGGCTGGTGTGCGGTGACACGGGTCCCGCGCACCTCGCGACGGCCTACCGGACGCCGTCGGTCTTGCTGTTCGGCCACTGTGTCCTCGATCGGCGCGTTCCTGCTCCGGGCGTCGACCCTGCCGTCCCTGTGGAACGTGTTCCGCAGCTACCGCTTCGGGCGGGTCGTCGACGTGGACGACCCGTGGGGGTTCGGCAACTCCCTGGAGTGGGCGACGTCCTGCCCGCCGCCCCGGCACAACGTCACCGAGCTCCCGGCGATCCGTTCCGAACGTCCTGCATTCGAGCTGCACCACCCACATACCGTCGCCCACGCCCGTGGAGAGGGGAGCGAGAACTCGTGACCGACACCGTCGACGCCGTCGTCGTGGGCGCGGGGCACAACGGCCTCGTCGCCGCCAACCTCCTCGCCGACGCCGGGTGGCACGTGCTGCTCTGCGAGGCGTCCGACGCCCCGGGCGGCGCGGTCCGTACCGCGGAGATCACCGCGCCCGGGTTCCGGTCGGACCTGGCCAGTGCCTTCCACCCGCTCGGGGCCGCCTCCCCCGTACTGCGCGAGCTGGACCTGCCCTCCTACGGCCTGGTGTGGCGGCACGCGCCCGCGGTCGTCGCCCACCCGACGGCCGACGGACGCTGCGCCGTGCTGCACCGCAGCCTCGACGACACCGCGGCCGCCCTCGACACCGACCATCCCGGCGACGGCGACGCCTGGCGCGCCATGGTCGCGGAGTGGGACGCGATCGGCACCGATGTGCTGGAGGCAGCGTTGCGACCGTTCCCACCGGTCCGGGCCGCGTCGCGGCTGTGGCGTCGGCTCGGGACCGGGGACACGTTGCGGCTGGCCCGGACCCTGCTGCAACCGGTCGCGCGCATGGCCGCCGAGCGGTTCGGCGGCACCGCGGCACCGCTGCTCCTGGCCGGCAACGCCCTGCACACCGACCTGGGACCGGACAACGCGGCCAGCGCCGCCTACGGATGGCTGCTCGCGATGCTCGGCCAGCGAATCGGGTTCCCCGTTCCCGCGGGCGGCTCCGGGGCCCTGACCGACGCGCTGGTCGCCCGGTTCACCGCCCGCGGCGGACGACTCGACGTGGGCCGCCCGGTGACCTCGGTACTGGTGGAGGGTGGCCGGGCCACCGGCGTGCTCGACGCCCACGGCGGCCGGGTCCTCGCCCGCCGCGCGGTGCTCGCCGACGTCGACGCACCCCGCCTCTACCGCGACCTCGTCGGCGAGGAGCACCTGCCGGCGAGGTTCGTCGCCGACCTCGACCGGTTCCAGTGGGACTTCTCCACCGTCAAGATCGACTGGGCACTGGACCGCCCGGTTCCGTGGACGGCTCTGAGCGCCCGGTCGGCAGGCACGGTGCACGTCGGCGCCGACGTCGACGGGCTGCGCCGCTACGCCTCCGACCTGTCGGCCGGCCGGCTGCCCGGCGAACCGTTCCTGCTGTTCGGCCAGATGACCACGGCCGACCCCGACCGGTCCCCACCCGGCACCGAGTCGGCGTGGGCATACACCCACGTGCCACGCGGGCTGGGGTGGGGTCGCGACGACGTCCTGCGCTGGGCCGACCGGATGGAGCGCGTCGTCGAGGACCACGCGCCCGGTTTCACGAGTGTGGTCCGGGCCCGGTCGGTGGCCGGGCCCGCAGACCTGCAGGACTACGACGGCAACCTCGTCGACGGCGCGATCACCGCCGGCACCTGCGCGCCGCACCAGCAGCTGGTGTTCCGCCCGACGCCCGGGCTGGGCCGCGCCGACACCCCGGTCGACCGGCTGTTCCTGTCCGGGGCGTCGGCGCACCCGGGCGGCGCGGTGCACGGCGGGCCCGGCGCGAACGCCGCCCGGGCCGCGCTGGCCGCATCGGGGCCCGCGGGGCCGCTCTACCGGGGCGCGGTCCGCTTCGCGCATCGACGGATCCACGGCTGAGCCTCCGCGCGGCCCGGTCAGGGCCCCCGGTCAGGGCCGTTCGGGCCGGTCCGGGCGCCCCCGGGCGAGGGCGGCGAGCCGGGCCAGGCTCTCCGCGTTGCGCAGCTTCAACAGCGGCGCCCGGACCGGCACGGGGATGAGCCGCCCGAGTCCGGCGACGGCGTCCTCGGTCATCCGGATCGTCGTACCCGTTCCATCGGGGGTCAGCTCCAGGCGCACCCGCGCGGTGCCTCCGGGCCCGGCATGGGCGCGCAGCTGCAGCATCCTTCCGGGCTCGTTCTCCTCGACCACGGTGCGGTCCTCGATCATCAGCGGCCACGCCCCTACGCTGTGCTCGATGGTCGAGCCCACCCGCGGCCAGTCCGACGAGACCCGCCGGATGTGCACCGCCCCGACCACCCACAGGCCGTAGCTCCAGCCGTCGGTCAGGATCGCGTAGACATCCTCGGTGCGGGCGTGCACCCGCCGCCGTACCTCGATCATCGGACCCGCCTCTCCGTCGCCGATCGGACGATCCGACCCGTACCCACGCTCGGCCCCGTCACACCCCCGCACCCGGGTTTGGACCCACGACCACCGGTGATACATCTGCGGTGACGACCGACCCTGCACCCGACGACCTGATCGACGTCCTCGCCGCCGACCACCGCATGCTGCTGGCCCTGCTCGACCGCGCCGCCGCGGCCGACCCCGGCCCGCAGCGCTCCGACCTGGCCGTCCGCGCCGCGAACGCGGTCCGCCGGCACTGCGTCGCCGAGGAGACCCTGCTGCATCCGGTGCTGCGCCGCTGCCTCGAGGACGGTGACCGCTGCGCACAGGCCGACGCCGAGGAGCACGAGCAGCTCGAAGCCCTGGTCACCGAGCTGCTCGCCGTCGGTACGGGGTCGCCCGACGCGGAGCAGGTGCTGCACCGGCTCGCCGTGTCCACCCGCTTCCACATCGAGGGCGTCGAGACGCGGCGGCTCCCGGCCCTGCGTCGGCGCCTGACGGTCACGGAGCTGCACGAGCTCGCCCGCGCCGTCCAGGAGACGATCGACCCGCGTGACGACCGCCGCAGCCCCACCGCCGTCCTCGGGTGAGGGCCGCACCACCACGGCCTGCCGCGCGAGGCGGACACAGCGCCGTCGATCGCGGGCGCGGCCTCGATCCCCGGGCCACCGCAGCTCGACCACTGCCCGCGGCTCGGCAAGCGTGCCCCACGGCACGGCGCCCGGGTGTCGACGCGTTCGGTCAGGGTAGGCGGGCGACATGAGCGTGACGACGACCGGACTGCTCGTGGTCGGCGGCGGCCCCGCAGCCCATGCCGCGGTGACCGCGTACCGCGGGCACGGTGGCCCCGGCCCGGTGCTGCTGGTGTCCGCCGACGACAGCCCTCCCTACCTCCGGCCTCCACTGACGAAAGAACTCCTGCGCGGGGGAAACCTCGGCGAGGACGACCTGCTGCTCGACGACCTGACCCGGCTCGGCGACGTCGAGGTGCGCACCCGGACCACGGTCGCCTCGCTCGAGCCCGGTACCCGTACTGCGCGGCTCGGCGACGGTGGCGAGGTGCGCTGGCGGGCATGCGTGCTGGCCACCGGATCGGAGCCGGTGCGCCTGCCCGTCCCCGGCGACGGCGACGCCTACCACCTGCGCTCGCTGGCCGACGCGCGGGCGCTGCTGGCGGGACTGCACGACGCGGGGTCCGTCGTCGTCGTCGGATCGGGGTTCATCGGCTGTGAGGCGGCGGCGTCGCTGGCCGCACGCGGCCTGGACGTGACGGTGTGCAGCACGGAGCGGGTCCCGCAGGCCTCGCGGCTCGGTGACGCCGTCGGCGACCGCATCGCGGACTGGTTGAGAGGAGCGGGGGTCCGCCTGCGCGGCGACGCCGAGGTCACCGGGATCGAGTCGACCGGTGGCGCGCGCGTGGTGCACGTCCGGGACGGCGAGCCCGTCGCGGCGGACCTGGTACTGGTCGCGGCGGGCGCCCGCCCCCGGCTCGGGCCGGCCGAGGCGGCCGGGGTCCTGGTCGAGGACGGACGAGTCGTCGTCGACGAGCACATGCGGACCGCGGTGCCGGGCATGTTCGCCGCCGGGGACGTCGCGCGTGCGTTCAACGCGGCCGCGGGCCGGCACGTCGGGGTGGAGCACTGGGGCGATGCCGAGGAGATGGGCGCCGTCGCCGGGGCCGCCGCCGCCGGGTCGGACGCCCGCTGGGACGCCGCGCCCGGCTTCTGGTCCGAGATCGGCGACCGCGTGCTCAAGTACTCCGCCTGGGGCGACGGGTTCGACGAGGTCGCCCTGACCACCCACCCCGGCGGCGGGTTCACCGCCTGGTATCAGCGTCACGGGTCGGTGTGCGGGGTCGCCACCCACCAGGCCGACGAGGACTACGAGCGTGGCTCGGACCTGGTGCGGCGCAACGCGAGGGCATCGGAGGTCGCGGACGTGCCGACCACGGCCGGCCCCCGGGACTGACCCCGGGGACCGGCGTCGATCAGGTGCCGGGGTCCAGCGCGACCTCGACCCAGCCCGCGCGATGGTCGTCGAACTCCTGGTACGCGGTGACGACGCCGCCCAGGCCCTCCCGCACGGTCACCCCGCGACCGGGGTCGAGCACGCCCGCGGCGACCACGTCGATCAGCTCCGGGATGAGTGCCCGGTGCGGGCAGTTTCCCGCGCGCACCGTGAGGTTGCGGTTCAGCACGGTGCCGATCGGATAGGACTGCAGGGTCGGCGGGTAGACCCCGATGACGCCGATCGTGCCGGCCTTGGCCACCGCTTGCGCGGTCCACCGCGCGGCCTGCGACGGGTCGTCGCCGGCGTTCCACGCGGTCTCCCCGCCCGCGGCGGCGTCCTCCAGCTCGGCGACGCGGCGCTCGCGGTCGCCGTCGTCGCTGCTCGGCGGGCCGTAGGAGTCGACGCCGACGGCGTCGGGCAGCGCGGTACCAGGTTGGCGTCCGCCCACGGGATCCGCGCGTACCGCGCCTGCAGTCCGTCGAAGCCCCCGTTGTCGACCGGGCCGCCGAGGATGGCGGTGCCCGCCTGTGGACCGTTCGGGTTGGCCGCGTCGCACTGCGACGTGTACCCGGCGCGGCAGTAGGCGCAGCGCCCACAGCACAGGGTGGACGGCACCACCACCCGGTCGCCGGGGCGGAAGGCCCGTACCCCGTCGCCCACCTCCTCGACCACGCCGACACCCTCGTGCCCGAGCACCGTCCCGGGCCGCATCCCCGGCATGGTGCCGCGGACCATGTGCAGGTCGGTCCCGCAGATCGCGCTGACGGTCAACCGGACGACGGCGTCGCCCGGGTCGCGCGGGGCCGGGTCGGGCACCTCGGCCGGCTCGATCTCGCCGGGGCCCTGCCACACCACTGCCTTCACTCGTCCTCCTCCGGTCGTCGTTCCTGCAACGGGCGTGCGCCTACCCGCCGGAACCGGCGCCATGTCCGGCATGACCGCCGGGGTCGTGGGTAGGAGGGGCACGCCAACGGGAACGACCGAGGAGGAGGTGGCCGTCATGGCCACAGGCGAGACCGGATTCAGCGACGTCGTGTTCGACCTGGTGTCGGTGCAGTACCACGCGCTCAAGGGCGGCCACGACTACGGCCAGTACGTCCGCGACGCGCGCAACGCGGGCTACGACGACATCGCGGAGTTCTTCGAGCGGGTCATGGAGGAGGACGCGACACGCGCCTCCACCTGCCACGACCTGCTCGCGAAGCTGTCGTCGAAGGAGGACACGGGCGCCGCGGTCTCCTGACCGGTGCTCGGGGCGCCGGCCGGCCGGAGGGGGCCGGCCGGCGCCGACCGGACGGGGTGACCCGGCGTGGTGCCGCCCGGCGGCGGTGTCCTAACGTTCTGTCGCAGTGCGCCAGGGGCCTCCGGTCCCGGCCGGCGCCGCCCCGGGGTCGAACAGCCGGCCCAGCGTCCCCACCCGTGCACGCCCGCGTGCGTCCCGGGCCGGGGATCCCCCGTCAGTGCACGAGAATGCGCTGCCGGACCGCGCTCCCGGCCACGCCCGACGCTCCCCCGAGCCGTCCCCCGCACGCCGACCGCGGCCGGCGGTATCGGAGGACGAGATGCCCCCCGGTGGACCGGAGGCGCGTCTGCTGCGCGCCATCAACGACAACCCGCTGTTCCAGACGACCCGCTCGCCGTACGCCGTGCTCGACCGGTCACTGCGCATACGCGCGGTGAACCCGGCCTGGCTCGAGGCGACACTGCGCGAGCCCGGCGAGGCCCTGGACCGGCCCCTGTTCGACGTCTTCCCGGACAACCCTGCGGCGCCGGACGTCGGCGCGGTGGCGGCAGTGACGGCGTCGCTGCTGCGAGTGCTGCGCCGCGGCGCCCGCGACGACGTCGGCCTGCAGCGCTACGACGTACCCGCACCGCGCGGGGCCGACGGCTTCGTCGAGAAGTACTGGGTCGGAGCGCACTCCCCCGTCCGTGACCCCCGAGGCCGGCTGGCCGGGATCCTCGTGCACATCGAGGATGTCACCCCGCTGTGGCCGGTGCGGGCCGAAGTCGACGACGCGGTGCCGGGCGACGGACTCGGGACGCTCGTGGACCGGACACGACGGTGCGGACAGGACGACAACGCTGCGGACACGCCCGGCGGTCGGACCGGGGGAAACGGCCCCGGGTTCTCCGGGTACGGTCCGGCGGCCCCGCCCGGCTCGCACCTGCCGGCGCTCCCGGCCGACCCGGTCCCGGCGGTCGCGCTCGTCCGCGAGCTCGCCACCGAGGGCGAGGCACTGCGGCTGCGCTTCGGGCGGCACGTCGCCATCGAGCAGGCGAAAGGTGTGCTCATGGCGACCCGCGGCTGCGGGCCGGAGGAGGCGTTCGCGCTGCTGCGGGAGCTGTCGCAGACCACGAACACCAAGCTGCGGCAGGTCGCGCTGTCGGTGGTGGAGAACGCCGCGCGGGGCGAGCCCTCGGGCCGGTGCGGCGGCTGAGCGTCCGGCACCGGAGGGGGACGGGGTCCGCGACGTGTGGGTCGGGGTGGGCGGCGCCGTCAACGCCGCCCACCGGTCACCACCGGGCCGGGCCCGACCGGGCGCAGCCCACCCCCACCGCCCCCGCCGTCGTCACCGGGCGGAGGGCCGGTCCACATCCGCACGGTGCTGCCGAACGTCACGACGGCCCCGGCCCGTGGCTCCTGTTCGAGGACGCACCGCTGCGGTGGGTCCTCGCCGGGACGGCGGTGCTCGACGGCGAGCACGCCGCCGTCGAGCGCCACGTCGTGCGCGCCCGCCACGTCGAGACCGGTGAGATCGGGAACCACGACCACCCGCTCGCGGCCGTGTTCGGTCGTCGAAGCCATGGGTTCGCATCACCGCTGCCCGGGCCGCCCACACCTCCCCGGTCGACGACGTCGGTGGATCAGCGGGGCGGCAGCGCGTCGAACGGTGTTCCGGGCGCGTTCGCCGACCCGGTACCGGGGCCCGGGCTCGCCGCGACCCACCGTCCCGTCGACGGCGGCAGCTCCACGGTGTCCCCGCGCCCGACCACCCGCACCCGGTCGCCCATCCCGCGGGCCCGCATCTCCTCCAGGAAGTGTGTCAGTGGGGACCGGAACACGTCGTAGTCGTCGAAGTGCACGGGGACCACGCGACCGGGCCCGACCATCTCCACCAGGTCGCTGCCCTGCGAGGCGTCCAGGGTGACCAGCACACCGCCGACCCGGGTACCGCCGAGGTGGGCGACCATCACGTCGATGTCACCGAACCGGTCGCGGATCTCACGCAGCTCGGGGACCAGGACGGTGTCCCCGGTGATGTAGAGCCGCAGCACCCGCCGGCCCCGGCGCTCGTGGTCGATCACCGTGCCCTGCACCGGCGGCAGGAGCCGGTGTACACCCACCGGGCCGTGCCGCGCCGGTACCGAGGTGATACGGACCCGCTCCTCGTCGTCACCGAGCTCCCAGCTGTCCCAGGTCTCGAGTCCGGTGGCCGCCTCGAACCCCCACCTGCGCAGCCGGCGGCGCGCGTGTGGGGTGGTGAGGACGGGCACCGAACGGTCCAGTCCGTCACGGGCGACGTCGTCGAAGTGGTCCCCATGCAGGTGCGACAGCACCACCGCGTCGAGGCGGGGCAGCTGATCGATGTCCAGCGCCGGGTCGGTTCGCCGCCTCGACGACAGACCCCAACCCAACCGGGCACGCTGCCCCCGATGCAGGAAGTTGGGGTCGGTCAGCAGCCGGAACCGGCCCAGCCGCAGGATCACGGTGGCGGTCCCGACGAACGTCAGCGAGGTGTCCACGCCTGCCCGCCTACCCGGCGCCCGCGAGCCAACACCCGACGTGAACCCCTCCACCACTCCGTGCATCGCGGTTGTGCACCAGCGACCCTGGAAGGCGGCTCGGATCGGTACCCGGGAGCCGGATCGTGTCAGGCCCCGGTGGTTGAACACGACAACCGCCGGGGCCGCCCTCAGGGGCCGTCGAAGTCGTCGGGCACCGCGGTGTCGAGGAACCTGCGGAACGCGTCGACATCGTCGGTCTCCGGCCCCGCATCCTGCACGCTGACCATGCCGGGGTCGATACCGGCCGCGGCGAGCACCGTGTCCCCGACCTCGATCGCCGCACTTTCCTGCAACGCGAGGACCACCGCGTCGCTGGTGCGGGCGTCGATGCGGGTGCCGTCGTCGAGCTGCAGTTCAGCGTGGAAGACGTGGTCGCGCAGGGCGTGCACCCGGACGCACAGCAGCCGGCGCCCAGCTGCCTCGAGCACCGCACCGATCAGCCGGTGGGTACCGGGACGGGTACCGCGGACCCCCTCCAGCTCGGCGACCGCGGCCAGCGCCTCCGCCCCACCGACCGACACTGCGACTATTCGCCCGCGCCCGGCTGTCTCCTCCAACAGGACCACCCGGTCGGCCGTGACCGCGTCGACCCCGACCGCCTTCACCCGTACCTCGACCATGTCCGCTCCCGCATCGTCCGTCGCGCCATCGCGCCTACCCCGGCCTCTGGGACCCACACCCGGCGGCATGGACCGGTGCGGCCCGGGTAGCCGGCCGGACATGCTGCTCGACGGTGCTGTGGTGGTGGTGACGGGTGCGTCCGGCGGGATCGGACGTGCGACGGTGCGGGAGCTGGCGCGCCGTGGCGCCCGGCTCGGGTTGATCGCGCGCGACCGAGCGTCCCTGGAGGACGTGGCGGCGGAGCTGCCCCCGGACCGGGCCCTGGTGGTGCCCTGCGACGTCGCCGACGACGAGGCCGTCGGCGCGGCCGCCGCGCACGTCACCGAGCAGCTCGGCCCGATCGACGGCTGGGTGAACTGCGCAGGCGTCGCCGGGTTCGGCACCGTGCTGTCGACTCCGCCCGCCGACGTGCGACGGCTGCTGGACATCAACATCGGCGGTTGCCTCAACGGCGCTCGCGCGGCACTGCCGTCGATGATCGCCTGTCGGCACGGTGTGCTCGTCAACGTCTCCTCGGTGCTCGGGATCATCCCGGCGCCGTGGGTGACGCCCTATTGCATGTCCAAGTCCGCGGTGCGGACGCTGTCGGCCGGGCTGCGCGCCGAGCTGCGTCGTGCGGGCATCCGCGGGGTCTCGGTGTGCACGGTGCTGCCCGGGGCCGTCGACACCCCGATCTGGTCGACCGCGGCCAACCACACCGGGCGGAAGGTGGCCCCTCCCCCGCCGGTGGACGCCCCGGAGCGCGTCGCCCGGGTGATCGCCGCCCGGCTGCGGCGCCCGCGGCCCGAGACGGTCACAGGCGGGATCGCGGTACGGCTGCTGGTCCTCGCGCACCGGTTCGCACCGGGACCGGTCGAGCGTGCGCTCGGGCTCGTCCTGGGCCGCTGGTCGCTGCACGGCGGCACCGCGCAGACCTCGGGGGCGCTGTGGGACCCCGCCCTGTCCGGGCATCGCACCCGCCGCTGAGCCGTGCCGCCGGCCCAGGCGCGCCGGATCCGGCCGGGACCAGGCACGTCCTCCGGCACGTCCGGCGGCGGGTGCGATCGGTCAGGACGCCCGGACCGTCCCCGGCGGTACCGACCCTGTTCGCCGGGGGTTCACCAGGCCGGTCCGCCGTCGGATCCGGCACCCGCCGGGTCCGGACCGGGGAGGTCCCCCGCGGTGACGGCCTCGCCCGGCGGCACGGTGCCGAGATCGCCGCGCTCCTCCTCCGCGGTGCGGGCGGCTTCGCGACGGCGCAACCGATCCCGCTGTGGGACGACGGTGTAGGCCGGGTCCCACGCGGTCGCCATGCCGGCGTCGAACACGCCCCACCGGGTCGCGGCGGACCCGGCGTTGAGCAGGAGCCCGGCCGCGGCGTCGAACCCGCGGCGGCGCCGTCGTGAGCCCGGGCGCAGCCGGTCGAGCAGCGGTCCGGCCAGCGCTGCCACCAGACCGCCGAGGGTCGCGGCGCGGGCGGCGCGCAGCACCCGCCCGGCGCGGCCGCTGCGGTAGGCGTGCGCGCTCATCCCGATCGCGGTCTCGGTGCGGTGGGTGGCGGCCAGCTCCAGCGCCGCTCCGGCGACGGCGATGCGCCGCGGCGGCCCGTCCCCGTGCCCGGTCAGCAGCGCCGACCCGCCGCCTGCGGCGAGCGCCGACCCGGCGAACACGAACGGCAGCTCCCGGTAGGCCTCGTGCCAGCCGGGGACGGCGGTGTCGGCGAGCAGCACGGCGGTGTAGGTGGTCATCGCCGGGCCGAGGAGCCCGCCGACCAGTCCGGCGGCGCGCCCGGCGCCGGGCAGCAGCCCGGTGACCTCCGAGGCCGCCGCGGCCCCGGTGACGGTGCCGAACGGGGCGAGGATCCAGGATCCCACCGACAACGGCGAGGTCGGCTTGAACACCCGCATCATGTGCAGGAACCGCTCGGGGCGGCCGAGGTCGTGGATGAGGAACGCGACCGAGGCGACCGCCCCGCCCGCGGCGACGAGCCGACCGGAGCGACGCAGTCCGGGCCGGCCGGTGAGGTCGGCCAGCGCCGCCGTCGACGCCGAGACCCCGGCCGCACCGCCCAGATAGAGGTAGGCGGGGACGTCGGGCACCTTCCACACCGGCGGCTTGATGATCGGCCGGTCGTGGTAGCTGCGGAAGTCGGCCTCGGGCACCATCAGCCGCTCGCCGCGGCCGCCCCGGCGGCGTCGCCGTCGCTCGGCGCGGCTGGGCCCGGGGCGGGTGTCGTCGTGCCCGGCGGGGGCCTCGTCGGCCACGTCCGGTCCGGGCGCGGCCTGCCCGGCGGCGGGACCGGTGCCGTCGGCGGTCACCGGCGGGCTCCGACGAACGCGGCGGCGACCGTAACCGCGACGGTCGCCGCGGCGACCGCCGCGTGCCGCCACATCGACGGCAGGTCCCGGGTCGTGACCACCGGGTCCGGTGGTAGCCCGTAGGCCTCCGGTTCGTCGAGCAGCAGGAAGAACGCGCCATCGCCGCCGACGCCGTCGTCGGGGTCGCGGCCGTAGAGCCGGGCGCCGTCCACACCCTGGGCCTGCAGCGTCGCCAGCCGCTCGTCGGCGCGGGCACGCAGTTCCTCCAGCGGGCCGAACTGGATGGACTCGGTCGGGCACGCCGTCGCGCAGGCCGGGGCGAGGCCGGCGCCGAGCCGGTCCTGGCACATCGTGCACTTGAACGCGCGGCCGTCGCCCTCGCGCTGGTCGATGACGCCGTACGGGCAGGCGGGGATGCAGTAGCCGCAGCCGTTGCAGATGTCCTCCTGCACGAGCACGGTGCCGTGCTCGGTGCGGATCAGCGAGCCGGTCGGGCAGACGTCGAGACACGCGGCGTGGGTGCAGTGCTTGCACACGTCCGAGGACATGAGCCACCGCACCTCGGTGGCGTCGGCGCGGTGCTCACCGGCGTCGACGGAGCCGGGCAGGTCCATCGCCGGCATGCCCAGGTCGGTCTGGGCGGAACGGGTCGCGGGAACGCGTTGCTCGACGAACGCGACGTGCCGGTAGCTCGACGCCCCGAGTCCGCCGGTGTTGTCGTAGCCCATCCCGGCCGACTCGAGGACGTCGCCCCCGGCGCCCTGCGGGGTGACTCCGTCCGCGGGCAGCGCGTTCCACTCCTTGCAGGCGACCTCGCACGCCTTGCACCCGATGCAGACGCTGGTGTCGGTGAAGAAGCCGACCCGGTCGGGGTGGTCCTCGGCGTAGCCGGCGTCGGCGGAGGGGTCCGCCAACGGGCCGTACCACGAGTTGCTCACTGGTCCTCCAACCCGGCGGCGCGCCGCCGGTCGGCGAGGTAGGCGACCAGGTCGGGCCCGCGCGGCCGCCGTCCGGGGCGGATGTCGCAGGTCGCGGCCTTGGTCTCCATGATGTGTACGTTCGGGTCGAGCGCGACCGAGAGGATCTCGTTGGCCGCGTCCCCGGTGGAGAGTCCGTTCGGGCCCCAGTGCCAGGGCACGCCGATCTGGTGGATCACCGTCGTGCCACCGGAGCCGTCGCCGACCCGCAGCGGTTTGGCCCGCTCGGTGATCATCACCCGGCCCTCGACGGCCGACCGCGCGGTGACCACATGCGCCCAGTCGTTGTCCACCAGGCCACGCTCGGCGGCCAGCTCCGGGGACACCTCCAGGAACATCTGCGGGAACAGCTCGTTGAGGTGCGGCGTCCACCGGCTCATGCCGCCCGCGGTGTGGTGTTCGGTGACGCGGAACGTCGTGAACACGTACGGGAAGTGGTCCCCGGGCGGGTTGTAGGTGTTGTCCGGGCGCGGGAACTGCTGACGCGCCGGGTTGGCCCGGTGCCGGGGGTAGAGCACGTTGGGCACGGGGGACTCCTGCGGCTCGTAGTGCGCCGGCATCGGCCCGTCGAGCAGCCCGGCCGGGGCGTAGAGCCATGCCCGCCCGTCGCCCTGCATCACGAACGGCTCGTTGCCGGCGATCGACTCGGCACCGCGTGATTGCTCGGCGGGGACGTGGTCCGGCGGTGTGCTGACCGGGAAGTCCGGCACGTCCGGCCCGGTCCAGCGCTCCCCGTCCCACCACAGGAGCTTCTTGCGCTCGCTCCAGGGCTTCCCGTCCGGGTCCGCCGAGGCCCGGTTGTAGAGCACCCGGCGGTTCATCGGCCACGCCCAGCCCCACTCGGCGGCCACGAGGTCCTGCTCGCGTCCCGGCCTGCGGCGCGCGGCGCGGTTGACCTCCTCGGCGTAGACACCGGTGTAGATCCAGCAGCCGCCCGACGTCGACCCGTCGGCCTTCATGTCCAGGTAGGACGACAGTGCGCGGCCGTCGGCGTCGGTGCCGTTGATCTCCCGCAGCACCGCGTCGGCACTCGGCTCGGCGATGCCGGTCGGCCCGACCTCGACCGGGTAGTCCCAGGTCAGGTCCTGCAGCGGGCGGTCGCGCGGGTCCCTGGACCCGGCCAGACGCTCCTTGAGGCGCAACCCGAGCTGGTGGTAGAACCACAGCTCGCTGCGACAGTCCCCCGGCGGTTCGACGGCCTTGTGGTGCCACTGCAGCAGTCGCTGGGTGTTGGTGAAGGTGCCGTCCTTCTCGGTGTGGTTGGCCGCGGGGAGGAAGAACACCTCGGTACCGATGTCCTCGGTGCGCATCTCGCCGGTCTCGATCTCCGGGCCGTCCTTCCAGAACGTGGCGGTCTCGATCATGTTGAGGTCGCGCACCACCAGCCATTCCAGCTTCGCCAGCCCGAGGCGCTGCTGCTTGGCGTTCGCGGTGCCCACGGCGGGGTTCTCCCCCATCACGAAGTAGCCCGGCACCTCGCCGCGGGCCTGCGCCATCACCGTCCGGAACGACGAGTGATCGCCGGTGAGGCGTGGGAGGTGGTCGAAGCAGAAGCCGTTGTCGGCCGTGGCGGCGTCGCCGAACCAGGCCTTGAGCAGGCTCACCAGGTACGTGTCCATGTGGCCCCAGTAGCCCTTGTCGCCCGAGTTCGACTCGATGAAGGTCGTGAGGTCCTGCTCGCGGTGGGCGTGCGGCATCGGGATGTAACCCGGCAGCATGTCGTACAGCGTCGGGATGTCGGTGGAGCCCTGGATGGAGGCGTGGCCGCGCAACGCGAGGATCCCGCCGCCCGGCCGCCCGATGTTGCCGAGCAGCGACTGCAGGATGGAGGCGGCCCGGATGTACTGCACGCCCACCGTGTGGTGGGTCCAGCCGACGGCGTAGGCGAACGCCGAGGTCCGCTCCCGCCCGGAGTTGCGGGTGAGCGCGTCGGCGACCGCCCGGAAGTTCTCCGGGGAGATCCCGCAGACCTGCTCGACCATCTCCGGGGTGTAGCGGGCGTAGTGGCGGCGCAGCACCTGGAACACGCAGCGCGGGTGCTGCAGCGTGTCGTCACGGGTCGGGGTCGCGGAGAACGGGGCGCCGCCGGACCCGGAGATCTCGGCGTGCTCGTGCTCCTGCACCATCGCCCGCTCGTCGCGCAGCCCGGCACTGGCCTCGACATCGGCGTCCTCGTACTGCCAGGAGTGCACGTCGTAGGTGCCGGTCGCCGGGTCGAACCCGGAGAACACTCCGTCGAGGTCCTCGGTGTCGCGGAACTCCTCGGACACGAGCATCGGTGCGTTGGTGTAGGCCTTCACGTACTCCTCGAAGTACGCCCCGGTCTCCAGGACGTGCCGGATCAGCCCGCCGAGGAACGCGATGTCGGTGCCGGCGCGCAACGGCACGTGCACATCCGCCACGGCCGAGGTGCGGGTGAACCGCGGATCGACGTGGATCACGGTCGCGCCGCGTCGCTTCGCCTCCATGACCCACTGGAAGCCCACCGGGTGGGCCTCGGCCATGTTCGAGCCCTGGATGACGATGCAGTCGGAGTTGACCAGGTCCTGCTGGTAGTTGGTGGCCCCACCACGGCCGAACGAGGTTCCCAGACCGGGAACCGTGGAGGAGTGTCAAATACGGGCCTGGTTCTCCACCTGGACCGCGCCGAGGGCGGTGTAGAGCTTCTTCATGAGGTAGTTCTCCTCGTTGTCGAGGGTCGCTCCTCCGAGACTCGCGATGCCCATGGTGCGGTGCAGGTGCCGGCCCTCCTCGTCGACGTCCTGCCACGTCCGCTCACGGGTCTCCACGACCCGATCGACGATCATGTCCAGCGCTGTGTCGAGGTCGAGGTCCTCCCACTCGGTGCCGTGCGGGCGCCGATAGCGCACCGTGGTGACCCGCTGCGGGGAGGTGACGAGCGACAGCGTCGAGGAGCCCTTGGGACAGAGCCGTCCACGGCTGATCGGTGAGTCCGGGTCACCCTCGACGTGAGTGACCCGCCCGCCGCGGGTGAAGACGTTCTGCCCGCACCCGACCGCGCAGAACGGGCAGATCGACTTGGTGACGCCGTCGGCCTCGACGGTCCGGGCGACCGTGCGGTCGGTGCCCGCCGATCGGGACGCCACGCCCCGGCCGAGCGGGTCGGTGCCGGTCAGCTGCCGGGCGACCGGCCAGGACTCGATCCACTCACGCATTCCCACACCCGCCCGTGTGCCCGGTCACCACCGCCCCAAACCCCCGCCGGTCCGACGGGTGGGTCCCCGGGTGTCCCGGGCGGACGTCCGCTCCGGCCGCCGGGTGATCGACGTCGAGGGAGGCGCTGGTCGACACCAGCTGGGCGTCGGTCGTCCCGTGCCGCCCGGTGCCCGCGGACACGACCCCATGCCGGGTTTCGCGCGGTCGGCCCCGGGGAGGCGCCACCCCATGACAGGACCGGCTCATGACGACGGCCCGGACGGGGAGACGGCGGGTCGCGAGTGGCTGGTGGTGGGGCTGCTCGCCGACCCCGACCTCGCCGAGGACGTCGCTCGCGACATCGCGCCGCGGCTGCAGGACGAGCTGCCCGGCGAGGTGGCGGGGCGGGCGGTCGGCTGGACCGTCGTCACCGGCCGGGACGCGTTCGAGTCACTCGGCAGCCCGGACACCGACCTGATCGACAAGGCCCGCGAGCGGGTCGCCGACACCGGCTGGGACCTCGCCGTCTGCCTCACCGACGTCCCGCTGCGTTCCGGCGGGCGGACGGTCGTGGCCGATGTCGCCGACGACTGCGTCGCCGTCGTGTCGCTGCCCGCACTCGGCTCACTGCGGCTGCGCGACCGCGCCCGGCGCGCCGTCGGCGACGCGGTGACGACGATGGCCGCCCAACATCTCGACCCCGGGTCCGGCTCCACCGGCACCGTGCCCGCCCGCCGGGGCGGCGCGCTGCGCCTGCTGGCCGGGATGGTGCACGTGAACCGGCCGTGGGCGCTGACGGTGGGCCTGACCCGCTCGCTGGCCGGCGGGCTGGCGGGCGCCGCGTTCGGTGTGCTCTACCCGAGTATCTGGACGCTCGCGGCCTCGATGCCCGGCTGGCGGCTCGCGGTGGCCCTGGCCGGCGCAGTAATGGTGCACGGGGGCTGGCTGGTCGTCGGGCACGGCCTGTGGGAGCGCCGCGGCGACCCGCGCCGGCGCGACCGGCCCAGCACCGGGCTGAGGAACTCGGCGACCGTGGTCACCGTGGTGCTCGGCGTCGCCGCCTACACCGCCGTCCTGTTCGCGCTCGCGCTGGCCGCGCTCCTGGTGATCGTGACGCCCGACTACCTCGGACAGGAGATCGGGCACCGGGCCGGGTTCGGCGACTACCTGGCCACCGCGCTGATGGCGACCGTCGTCGGCACCGTGGCCGGCGCGATCGGGTCCGGGCTCGAGGACGGCGCCGCAGTGCGACGGGCCGCGTACCGGACGCGCACCGCCGAACGGATCCGGGACGGATGACGGTCATCGGAATCATCCTGTCGCACCGGGGTAGGAGGGCCCCGCCGCCGGAACCGGCGGCGACCCGAGCGGCCAGGAGGTCGACACGTGTTCCGACACATCGAGCTGCTGCAGTGCGAGGCGAACCCGGACGGTCCGGACCCCACCCGTCGTCGTGGCGGCGCGCCCCACCGCGTTCCGGCGCCACGCATGCGTCCGGGCGTGCCGGGTAGGCGGAGGGCCCCGACCGGAGGTCCGTGTGCTCACCGCTCTCGTCGCCGCAGGTCTGGAGAAGGCCGGCGAGCTGACGATGCCCGCCGCCGAACCGGCTGCGTGGCCCGACCTGCACGTCCACCGCGATCCGGTCCTGCTGCTCGGCGGTCTCGGCACCACAGCCCCGTTCCTGCGCCCGCTCGCGGGCTGGCTGCGCGCCCGCGGCCATCCCGTGGTCGCGGCCGCCGTCGGTGCCGGGTTGGGGTGCGGGCGCGCCACCACCGACCAACTGGAGCTACAGCTCGCCGAACTCGCCGACGCGACCGGGCGACCGGTGCGCCTGGTCGGACACAGCCGCGGCGGGCAGTTCGCCCGCGCCCTCGCCCACCGCCGTCCGGAACTCGTGTCCGGCCTGATCACCGTCGGAACGCCGTTCCGCCTCGTCGGGCTGCGCGCGCCGATGCTCGTCACCGTCGCCGCGCTGACCGGCGTCGGGACCGCCGGCCTCACGGGGGTCGCCCGAACCGCATGCCTCGTGGGACGGTGCTGCCGCGGGTTCCGCGACGCCCAGCGCGCACCGGTACCCGCGACGGTGCCGTTCACCTGCATCTACAGCCGTGGTGACCGGGTCGCCCCGCCACGCGTGTGCACCGATCCGCAGGCGGTGAACATGGAGGTTCCCGGTGGGCACACCGGGCTCCTGATCGGGGCCCACGCCCGGGAGGCGATCGCCGAGGCCCTCGACCGCGACACCGCACACGACGACTCCGGGACCACCCGGCACACGGAGAGGTGCCCGCTATGACCGTGCCCCCCGATACCGAGGCTGTCCTCGCCGAGCTGCGCGATGCAGCGGCCGGGTTGGTGTCCGCCCGCCACATCACCGACCTCGACGACGCGCTGCGCGGCATCGTCACCGCCGCGGTCGCGACCGTGCCCGGCGCCGAGGGCGGCGGCATCTCCCGCACCCACGGGCGGCGGGTCACGTCGCACCATCCCAGCACTCCCCGGATCGCTCGGCTCGACACCACGCAGAGCCGGCTCGGTGAGGGACCCTGCGTGGACGCCGCCGACCGTCCCCCTGCCTCCGGCGTGGTGCACGCCGACGACCTCGCGGGCCCCGACGCGGCGCGCTGGCCGCGGTTCGCACCGCGAGCCACGCGGCTGGGCTACCGCTCGATCGTGTCGACCGGACTGGCTCACCGGACCGGCCCACACACAGCGCTCAACCTCTACGCGCGGAACCCGCATGCTTTCGGCGACACCGCCCACGCCGTCGCCGGGCTCTTCGCGGTGCAGGCCGCGATGCTCCTGCACGGCGCCGAGCACACCGCCCACCTGCAGCGGGCGCTGGAGAGCCGCGACATCATCGGCCGGGCGAAGGGCGTGCTCATCGAGCGCTTCGGGCTCGACGACGACGCCGCGTTCCGCCGCCTGGTCACCAGCTCGCAGGAGACCAACATGAAGCTCGCCGACGTGGCGCGGTGGGTCGTCGAGGACGCCGTGGCCCGGCGTCAGGAGCGGGGCAGTTCGTCGGCGTAGGGCACCGGATGGTCCGCACCCTGGTCGAGGAACGTCTCGTTCAGGACCTGGGCGATCACGTCGTGCTCCAGCGCGGACATCGGGTGCTCCCCGCGCAGCAGCGCGGACAGACCGTCCGGCCCTCGGGTGCCGCCGAGGGCCAGGTAGTTCGACCACAGGGTGCCGTCGTCGAGGCCGGACAGTTCCAGGCCGAGCAGCAGCGCGCGTAGCGACTCGTCGTGCCGCGCGGGGTCCAGTATGCGTCGCGGGTTCACCCGTCACGGCTACCCGCTCGCGAGCGGTCCTGCACGGATGGGGCGGCGGGGCGATTCCGGACGATTCGCCCGGCCGGGGCCGGGTACCTCCGCACGGAGACGGAGAAAGGGGTGCCATGACGTCGATCGGACAGGCGGTGGACGGCTTCCGCGGGCTGCCCGACGTCGCGGGGCGCTCCGCGTCGACCCGGCGTGAGCTTCGGGAGGCGTTGCGGACCGTCGACCTGCTCGACGACACCCACACCTGGAGCGTGCACGACGACGTCGACGGTGACGGGGTCCTCGTCGACGCCGACGGCCGGGAGGTCCGGACGTGGTGTGAGGAGTACCCCTACACCGAGCGGATGCCGCGCGAGGAGTACGAGCGCACCAAACGCGCCCTGCAGATCGAGCTGCTGAAGCTCCAGTCATGGGTGAAGGACTCCGGCGCCCGGGTCGTCGTGCTGTTCGAGGGCCGCGACGCCGCCGGCGAGGGCGGCACCATCCAGCGCTTCACCGAGCACCTCGACCCGCGCGGCGCCCGGGTCGTCGCCCTCGACAAGCCGACGCCCACCGAGCAGGGGCAGTGGTACTTCCAACGGTACCTGGAGCAGTTGCCCACAGCCGGGGAGATCGTGCTGTTCGACCGGTCCTGGTACAACCGGGCCGTCGTCGAGCGGGTCATGGGTTTCTGCACCGACGACGAGTACGAGCGCTTCGTCCGCGAGGTCCCCGGCCTGGAGCGCTCGCTGGTCGACGACGGCATCCATCTGCTGAAGCTGTGGTTCTCCGTGTCGCGCGCCGAGCAGCGCACCCGGTTCGTGATCCGGGTGTTGGACCCGTTGCGCCAGTGGAAGCTCAGCCCGGTCGACCTCGCCGGAATGGCGCGGTGGGAGGACTACACCGCGGCCAAGGAGGCGATGTTCGAGCGCACCCACACCGAGCACGCGCCGTGGACGATCGTCGACTCCGACGACAAGCGCCGCGGGCGGGTCGAGGCGATGCGCTGCCTGCTCTCCGGGCTCGACTACCCGGCGAAGGACGTCGCCGTCGTCGCCACACCGGACCCGCTGGTCGTCGGACACCCGGCGACCGGGAACCGCCCCTGACCCCGGTGCGCGGCGGTCACCCCGCGGCGCGGCGCGGCGCGCGCTCTCAGGACGGCCCGAGCACGTCGTCGCGACGCAGCACGGCGTCCGCCAGTCGGCGACAGCCTCGCCACGGCGGTCCGCCGCCTCGCGCAGCAGCACGTGCGCCCGCTCCGGGGGAGGTCGTGCTGCTGGGCCGACCACCCCACGGCCTGCTCGATGCGGGCGCGGCGGTCCACCGCCCGCTGCAGCTGCTCGGCCGGCATGCCGCCCTCGTCGGGCACGCACTGCTGCATGTCCTGCTCCTTCGACGCCCCACGCTGCGGCCGGCAGGTGCGCCGCCGGCCCACGGTGGCACACCGGGGCGATCGCCCGCGGTCGTCGGTCGGTCCCTGCGTCCGGCGGTTCCAGCCGGGCAGGGAGCCTGCGGTCGGCGAGGGCCCGGGCGAGGGCGTCGACGGTGGTGCCGTCGGCGAAGGCCCGGGCGCGCATCAGCAGCAGGGCCTCCTCCGGTGGGAGGTCCAGGGCGTAGGCGGACACGCCGTGCTCGCGGGCGGCAGCGACGAACGCGGGCCACCGCGGGTCGAGGCCCAGGTCGGGAACCAGGACCGGACGGCCGCTACGCAGCGCGACGACGCAGGGACCCTCCCCCGTGGTCAGCTGCACGTCCTCGGGCCGGCGCCGTTCGAGGGCGCGGCGGCGAGCACCTCGGCGCGCAGGGATCGGTAGCGCCAAGGGTTCACCGGCCGGCTCCTGAGGCGGACACCGCCACGCGCCGTCGTTGCCCATACCGCCGGCTCAGCACGCCTGATTCCCGTCGTCGTTCCACGCTCGTTCCCGGGGCGGCTGCGTTACTGAACCGGTGACGACGAGAGTCCCGTCCGCGCGACGGGCGGGGCGCGTGTCCGGCCGCGGTGCGGCCGGGCCTACGGCGGCGGGTACCGGGTAGGCGCTTGTCATGACCGATCCGCTGCGGCACGACCAGGACCACGACCAGGACTCCGAGGCCACCATGACCGCTCCGCCCGGGCTGCGTCCCGACGGCGGTGCCTCCTCGGACGCCTGCGACGCAGACGTCGGCACGTCCGGCGAGGACGCAGCGGCCACTCGCGGCGTCGCCCCGCTCGACCTCGCCGACGACGACCTGTGCCGCGAGATGACCCACCTGCACACAACCCGCCACGACACCGTCCTCGGTGGGACCGAGGACGCGTTGCAGGTCCACACCACCCGGATGCTCGCGCTGGAAGCGGAATTCCTGCGCCGCCTCCCGGATGAGGCCGCCCCGGATCCGCGCCGCACGCGCGCCGGGAGCCGCTGAGCACCGGACGCGGGCCGCGGGGGCCACCCCTCGCGGCCCGCGCCACTCCAGCCAGACCTTGGTGTCGTCGGGCGGGTCGAAGTTCAGCTCGGGATGGTCGTGGTCGTCCACCATCGGGACATGGAGTGGCCGTGCGGGTCACGCCGGGCGGGCCGGCTGCGGCTCGGGTCTCGGCCGACCGCTCCCGGCGGAGGCGAGGAACGGGCGCAGCGCCGCGGCCATCTCGGCGCCGTGCGTCAGCGGCGCCATGTGCGCCGCCGACGCGACGTCGGCGACCTCGGCCGCCGCGGCGGAGGCGGCGAGCCGGGCGAGCCAGTCGGCCGAGCAGATCCCGTCGCGAACGCCGCGCAGCAGCAGTACCGGCCCACCGAACCCGCCGACCGCATCGGACAACGGGTGGCGCCGCGTGGCCTCCAGCGCGCGAACGAAGCTGACCATGCCGCTGTAGGTGTAGTCGCGCACCAGCTGCGGCACCTGCCCCGGGCGCTCGGCCACCACGTTGCGCAGCCACCCCCGCACCAACGCAGCCCAGCTCCCGGCACGCGGGTCCGCGGTCGGGCCCACCAACACCAGGGCAGGCACCCGACCCGGGGCGGAACGAGCCACCTCGGCGACGACCTGACAGCTCGCCGAGTGGCCGAGCAGCACGGCGGATCCGATCCCGAGGTCGTCCATCCGCCGCAGCAGCCGCCGCGCCGACGACCGCGGGTCCAGCGGTGCCCGCGGCGAGGCGGGCACCCCGTAGGCGGGCAGCGCCAGCGCCGTCGCCGGGAACGGCAGACCCAGGCACGACAGCGTCGGCTCCCACCCGCGGACCGACAGGCCGAGCCCCGGAACGGCCACGGCCCCGACCTGGCCGAACCGGGCGCTGTCGGGTAGCGGCAGCACCTCCGGCGGACAGATCCGCGCCGGCAGCCTCATCGGTCCCCTCCCCCGACTCCGCGGTTCTGCCGGGGACCGGCCGTGGCCCACACCGTCTGGTTCCGCAACCGGCGCACGACACCCCAGCTGGCTACCGAGTCGACGATGGCCAGCCCGCGTCCGCCGAATCCACCCAGCCGCGACCGGCCGACCGTCGGTGATTTCTGCGGAAGCCCGTCATCGACCTCCACGCGCACCTGGACAGGTCGGCGATGCACGTAGATGCGGACGGTGTCCACCCCACCCCCGTGATCATGAGCGTCGGCGATGAGTGCGGTGACGACCAGTTCGGCGTCGATACCCAGTCGCCGATCGACACCACGCAGCTGGTCGCGGAGCCAGCCCGGGACAACCGTCACCCGCGACGGGGTGCACCCGTCCAGGGCCGACCGAGGCCGACGCGGCGCTCCACCCCGCCAAGCGCGCGGGCCGCAACCGGGTGGAGCGCGCCTGACCCGGCGTCGGCGGACATCCGCCGGGAACGTCACCTCCGCCCGGTGACGGAGGTGATGGCGACCTCGACGGTCGGGTACCAGGTGAGCGCAGCCAACCTCCGCTGCGCGGCGGGCGACAGGAAACGCAGGTCGAAGGTCCCGGCCACGGCGAAGCCGATCCGACGACGGCTACAGGCATGAAGCGCGTGCCCGAGCGCCTCGGGGCCACCTCGGCTGATCGTGTCCGACGCCGACACGTCGATGACGACGATGTCGAGCCGTCGGTGACCGGTCCGGGCCATCTCGATCTCCGCATCGAGGAGGCGCAACAACCGGCCACCGGAGGCCGAGTCGAGATGGCCCCGTGTCCGGATGACCGTCGTGCCGTCATGAGGGTGGGTCACCAACGGTCGCTCCGCGCCCGGTCGGGGCGGTGAGGTACGACCGCCGTGGGGCACAGATCCGAGATTCTCCATGGTCGGCTCCCAGCACAGGTCCGTCGCGCGCGGAGCGCTCCGGGCGGAACGGCGAGCTTGTACTCGACCCGGTGCCGTGCAGCTACCCGAATCGTCGCGGCCCACACCTCACGGCACGAGCCCAGGACCACCCGGGTTCCGCCCCGCCGCAACCCGGTGCGTCTGGATCGCGCCCACCGCGACCTGAGCGACGCAGACCGGCGCACCGCGACCGTCGCCGAGATCGCCACGAGGTGGGTTCCGGTGACCCGTCGCGGTTCGCGGCCTACTACCGCGCCGCACACGCGGTGCAACCGAGCCGCACCCTGCGCGAACGTAGCCGAGGGCCCGGAACCCGATCCTCCATGTCCGTCCGCCGTGGGACTTCTCGCCCGCCGCGCCGCCTCGGCAGCGGCCACCACCGGAACAGTGACCACGGACCCCACCGTCGTCACCTCCGACGACAAGGCCGACCAGCGGCCGGCCGAGCCCGGCGGCGACCGCGACGGTATCCCGTTGCCATGGAGCCAGGAAGGCGCTGGGGCCGCCCCGCTGCACCACCGGTTCCTGCCGCGCCCCGGCACCTCGACCGGCGCCCGGTGACCGGATGCACCGCCGTTCTCGGCGATACTCCCCGCTGTCGCGGGTACAGGACGACGATGTGGACCAGGAGCCGGAAGCCCACGGGGGGCGAGCCCGTCAGCACGCCGCCCGGTCGGTCCGACGCCCGCGCCTGCGGTGCCCGGGCGGCACGAGACCGCCTCTCGCGTCGGTACAACGCCGGCCTGCATCGGAGCGCGACCCGGGATCACGACATGGACCGTCCTCCGGCTGTGGTGCGACGGTCCGGTCCGCCGCGTTCGGGATGTCTGCCGGAACCGACCTCGGCCGCAGGGACCCGGCGGTAGGCGACGATGGAAGACAAGCCGAATCCCGGCCGCAGGACGTACTGGGGCGCGCGATATACCCGCAGCTGGTTCACGATGCTCGTCGGGGCACCCCTGGCGGTCGGCACCTACCTGTCGATCCTGCAGAACACGTCGGCATGGCTGGTGCTCGCGCCGATCACCGTGGTGATCATCGCAGCGCTGTGGCTGGTGCCGGTGGCGGTCGTCTCCGACAGGGGCATCCGGTTCGTACTGTCGGGCACGGCCCTGCCCTGGTGCCGGGTCGCAGCGGTACTCGACCCACGCCCCGGGGACGAGGTGGTGCGGCTCGAGCTGATCGACGGGCGCGTCGTCAGGGTGCCTGGCGTGCCGCCGAGCGCAGCACCCTACCTCCGGACGCTGCGCTCCGGTGGGTCCTGAGCGCACGCGCCGCCACCCGCCGTCCGCTCCGCGTCGCGGTGCGGACTCGTACCGCCCGCAGCTCCGGAACACGCAGGGCTGCTGACGCGCCCTGCGCACGTGGTCAGGCAGTCGCCGGGCGTGGAGCAGCCCGCCCGGCGCCGTAGGTGAGGCGGCGCAGCAGGGCCTCGGCCGGCCCCCGCCGGCCCCCGCGATCCAGAGCAGCGGCGACGACCACGGTGGCCATCCAGGTGGCGACGGCGACCGCGGCAGCCGCGGCGGCGCCGAGCCGGCCGCCGAGGTCGAGCAACGCCGGCTCGGTGGCGACGAACCAGACCGGCGACTGCGCGATGTAGAACGTCATCGACCGGCGACCGCAGGCGACCAACGCGTTCGTGACCGGTCCGCGCCGCCGGCCGAGGCGGTCCGCCACGAGCGCGATCGCGGCCGTGAAGGCCAGCCCCCCGGCGATACCGGTCGCCGCGAACGTCGCCTCGGCCAGCACACCGGCCACGACCGAGTCCGGGGCCCACACACCCACCGCCTGCAGCGCGACCGGCTGCGCGCCCAGCACCGCCACCGGGAAACCGACCAGCACGACCCGGGTCAGGAGACGCCGGTAGCGGTCGGGTTGCTCGAGCAGCCGCATCCGGCCGGCCCAGACCCCGATCAGTACCGCGGGCGCGACGCTCACCCCGGCGAGGGGCAGCACCACGAGGGCAGACGTGCGCAGCACCGCGCTGTCGAGCAGGGTCGCCCCGCCCGCCAGCGGAGCGTCCGCGGCGAACTGTTGCAGGGCAGTAGCAGACGCGACCCCGAACACGAGCGTGACCACGAAGACCGTCCACAGCCGACGGCCCGACCAGGTCACCACACCGGCGAACAGCAGGGCGAACACGCCGTAGGAACCGATGATGTCACCGCTGTAGAGCAGGACGACGTGGGCGATGCCGAACACGACCAGCCAGGCACCGCGCCGGCGGATCAGCCGCCGCGCGTTCGCGGGGTCCCCGCCCGGGCTGGTCTGGCGACGGGTCATCTGTACGAGGCCGTAGCCGAACAGGAGCCCGAACAGGGGCGCGGCCCGCCCGTCGACGACGGAGGTCAGAAGCCACTGCACGGCGACGTCCGCCGGGCCGCCACCGGCAGGCCTGGCGAGCAGGTTCCCGCCCGCGTGCAGCATCCGGGAGTGGGCGAGGGCGATGAGCAGCAGCATCACCCCCCGCGCCAGATCCGGCGCCAGGAGGCGCTCCGAATCCGGTGTCGGGGAGGCCCCACCGACCGCGGTCCGACGGGTTCGCGACATGGGACGCACGGTATTGATCTCATCCGATTCTGCGCATCGTTCCGGCGGAGGGCCACGCCCCTACGAAGGGAGGAACGTCGTTCGCTCTTTGACCCACCTGTCATCGGCACACCTGCCCGGACGCCGCGCCGCGGTGCCTCGTCGCAACTGCACAGTCCTCGACCTCGGCCGTCGGCCTCCCGGGCCGGCCCCGCCCATCGTGGCCCTGTCGGTCCGGAGAACGCCTGCTGTACTCGGCCGGTGCCGGCTCTCCCGCGGCGCCCGACGGTGGGCTGCTCCTCAGCCGCGCCGCACCGAGTCGCGGCGTCGACCGGCCCGGCTCCGGTGCCGCGGTCCGTTCGAGCGCCGGGACGAAGGTCGGGGTGGTGGCCGGCCATGCCGGGGAGGCACGGGCCCGTTCGGGTCGCCGGTGCGGGCGAAGGCGGGCTGAAGCAGGTTCTCCGAGCCCGGGTCACGGGAGACCTTCCGGATGGTGGGTAGCGCCGCAGCCGCGTCGGCTCCGCCGGCGAGACCACCGGGTTGGGAGCCCCGCCGGGCCACAGGGGTCAGACCGGTGAAAGCCCTGCGGTGGCCAGCGGTTTGTGCGGGTCGACCCCGATCCCCCGACGCGAGCATGCAGCTCGTACAGATGCTCGGCGAACCGACGCGACGATCAAGGTCCCGTGACCGGTGACGACACGTACGACCTCGACGGGATTGCGGGGCCCGACGACGCTGAGCACGACTCCGGCCGAGCCGGTGGCGACCGGCAAGGGGACCCGGACGTCAGCGGCCATGCGGCCGCGCGCCGAGGGATGGGCACGTGCGGCACGGTGCAGCCATGACTCGCGGACCGCAAGAATCCGAGCGGCGTCGGCGGGAGTGTGCAGCGGAGGCACTCCGACGCTCTCGTTCCTGGGCGGCACCGCTTCCCGAGCGAACGCCGGCTGCCCGCGATACCGAACCCAACCGCACCACACCGCATTAGATTCACCCGAACGGCACACCTATCACGGAGCATGAGCCTGACCTCTTTGCGCGCCGTGGAGCGGCGTGCTCCGCAATACGACCACAGTGGACTCCAGCATGATCATTCAGCACGATCATCCGAGGATCACCGCTGTCGCCGTACCCACAGGTCAGACACAGAAAAGGCGGCACCACCCGGAGTGATACCGCCTGTTTCCGACCGTCGGGACGACAGGATTTGAACCTGCGACCCCTTGACCCCCAGGCACCGGCAGACCGCTCTCGACGTGCAGGGAGGTCGGAGTCCGGGCTGGTCAGAAGTCCGGTGGCGTCCGTGGGTGTCCGGCGAGCCGTCGGTCGGTCGTCACTCAGTTAGACACTCACGCTGAGCGCAGGACCTTGTCCACGTAGCGCTGCGCAGGACCACTAACCGCCCGAACCAAGATCGACACCGTTGGTCGGGCGTAGACACCTGCCGTTGACTGCCCTGAGCTGCGGGGACAGCAAGGGACGTGGTCGGTCCGGCCGCGCTGACAGGCGTCGTTCGTCGTTGATTTCTGGGGGTTTGCTGGGGCTCTGCCCCGGAACACCTCGGGTCTGTGTGGCATCCCGTCGACCTGGCGCAGCCCGACCGCGCGACGTCCCGGGCGCAGCGACCATGCCAACCGCCGGCCATCTTGCCAAGCCTGCGCTCGGGTCGTCGTGTGGTAGCCCTCCGGGAGGTCGTCGGGATGCCACACCCTCCTCCCCCCATCCCGGAGACCAGCCCGCCCGGCGAGGGCGTCATGTTGGTCCATGTCCCAGGCGTTGCCAGGCCCCCGGACACACGGCGCAAGCGGGGTCTTCGTTCTTCAGAAGTCTGGCGCCGTTCGTAGGAGTCCGCTAGGACGTAGGTCGGTTCTCACCCAGCTGGAAACTCATGGGCGCGACCAAGAGATGCAGTGCCCCTCAGCGGGAGTCGCTGTCGAACGGAGCTTCGAGCACAGAGAGTTGCCCTTCGAGAGCGCGCAGCCGAGTCCGCCGCCTGACGAACGCTCCCCAGGCGGTGGCGGCTAGAGAAGTACCGGGACAAGAGCGAGAGCGATCTTGCGCGGGAGCAGCGTCGACAAGCGGCGCGGGAACAATTCCGATTGCCAGCGGTAGATGGCAGCGAGTGAGCTATTAGTTCGCGCCCCTTCGTTCACCCGCGAGAAGATCGATACGGGTGCTGACAGTTTCGACCTCGTCGGCGGTGATCAGTGCGAAGCGGCCTCGGACGTCGCGCAACGTCAGTTGCGGGAGGCGGACCAGCGCGAGCAGGTCCGGTGCGGGTGTCGATGCCCCCAGGGTGATCGGCACGAGGGGTAGTCCCGCGACGACGGGCGTGGCGGTCAGCTCGACGACATGCAGGCGCACCGGTTGCCCGGTGAGCCGGCACGTGGCAGGGCAGCTGATGGTCAGAGTTCGGTCGGCGACTCCTGCGGCGATCGTGAGTTCCTCGCCGACGGCCTTGTCCGCGCTCAGGTTCAGGGTCGGTTCGCCGCCACTCGGCCCGGGGGCGGTGCCGTTGCCCTCGATGCGGAGACCGTCGATGACGAGTGATGTCGCAGCGACTTCGAACCCGTCGTCGCTCGCGGTCGCGGCTCGTGTCAGCGACCGGGCCGTTGGTCCGGCGGTCGATGCATGCGTCAGCAGCATGACCAGGAGCAGCGCGAGCACGGTGGCGGTTGATACGCGGTGGGCGGTCACCGGGCCCTCGGGCCTCGATCGGCGGTCCAGGCCAGAGCGGCCGCACCGCCCAGGACGCCGAGCACGCTACCGATGACCAGGCCGCCGAGGTTGGTGGTCGCCACCCCGACCAGTGCCGCGACCATGGCGACAATGCCGCACGGCACGCGTGTCGAGGGGCCGGCCCACAAGGCGCCCCCGCAGCAGGCGAGGACGGCGGCGACCAGTACCGCCGCTGATCCTCCCGGCGTGGCCAGCGACACGACGAGATCGCCGACCCGCAGCGTCGCGAAGGGGACGGCAACAAATACCAGGGCCGAGGTCAGCAGCAGTGCACCTGCCCAGAACGGTCGCCCGTACCGCCAGCGGCGGAACCGCCACCGGGTGTCAGTAGCACTCACGTTCCTGCGCTCCGACGGCGATGCGGACCTGGTCCAGGCTCAGGGTGGCGGCCACGATTGCGCGCGGCCGGTTGCGGAAGTTGGTGACCTCCAGCGTGTCGGACTGGAGCCCGAACCCCCCGGCCATGCCCGTGGCGTCGGCGGGGCCCTTGTCCAGTTCGGAGGCGTCGCGGCCGATCTCGACGTTGCGCTGCACGATGTCGCCGGAGAGCTCGTCGAGAGAGACCAGGAGGTCCTCGGCGCGGAAACCCTCCGAACCTGGTGTGGCGATGCGCAGGACCACCGGTCCGACGCCAGGCAGGTCGGTCACCGGGAACGAGACGCAGAAGTTCGCGGCGCGGGCTTCACGGAATCCCGCGGTGAGTACCGGTGTTTGGCCCTCTGCGGTGCGTTCGACTGCGCCGTACTGCGCGACGCCCTGCCCGACGAAATTGTCGGCGGACAGTTTTCCGAGCGCGCCCGAGACGGTGAAGGTGGCGGCGATCGCGCCCTGGGCCATCGCCAGCAGGAGCCCGCCGATCAGAGCAAGCCCGACGGCTGACAACGCGAGCAGTCGGCCGGGGCGGGTGCGCCCCTGTGGGGTGGGGGCATCGTTGCTCCCACCGGTCGTCATGCGACGTTCCGGGTAAGTCGGATCACCCGTGCAGAGTAGCGAGTCAGTTTCATCATGCGACTCGCGGGTAGTATCGCATCGTGCTCGGTCATGACCACGAGGATCAGGTCTGCTCCGTGGCCAGGGCGCTGGAAGCGGTCGGCCAGCGATGGAGCCTGCTGATCATGCGAGATCTGTTCGTCGGTGTGCGTCGGTTCGACGCGCTGGTCGAGAGTCTGGGGGTTACGCGCAGCGTGTTGACGCGCCGGCTCGCGCACCTCGAGGAGCACCGAATCATCGAGCGGGTCGTCTACCAGCACTCGCCGCTTCGCTTCGAGTACCGGCCGACGGCCAAGGGTCAGGGGCTGCTACCGGTGCTGGCCGGTCTCATGCAGTGGGGAGATCGCCACTACCCGCACCCGGCCGGGCCGCCCAGGGTGCTGCTGCACGGCGACTGTGGGGGCGAGGTCGACGCGACATCCGTACGCTGCGTGGCCTGCGGCGAGCGACCCGAGTTCGAGGAGGTCCACGCACTTCCAGGGCCGGCGCTGGCCGACCCGTCCGCCGGGCACCGTCCGGACGTGCTCTGAGATCGAGCCACCGTCGGGCCCGTTCAGCCTCGTTGGTGGGTCTGTAGGATTTGAATGCGTGGCCGGGTGGCTCTGGTGGGTCCTACGAGGGGTTTTATACCACTGTTCGTGGGTCTAGGGCCTCCGACGCCGCGCACTTGCGATCGCGAATCGAGCGGGCCCGCGAGACGTCCTATGAACTTCCGTTTGCCCTGCCGTCGGGCCCGGTCCGATCAGCCTGTCCGTAGGGACGGCCTATCTGGACACTCGGGCTTTGCCCGCGAACTTCGATGGCGAGCTGGTGGTGGAGCTGCGGCCCCTGCCACGCCGCGTGATTCCGATCCCGGCCGTGCACCGACGCGGGCCGGAGTCGGTTCGGCTCGATGGCGCCTCGTCCGGGCCGGTCAGCGGCGTCGGGCAGTGATGAGCCACGCCGAGGAGTCGAAGAGCACGCCGCTCTCGGTCTGGTGCGCATCCAGGGTCGCGCGCAGTGTGTCGAATGCTCTGGTTCGGCGAGCGGCGTCCAGATCATCGGTCAGTCCGTGCACGGTGCCCATCCCACTGACAAGGGCGTACGCGCCGGCGACGTCGTCTCCGAGCTTCATGGCCTCGTCGACCGGTTCGATCTCGACGTCCACCAGGCCGGCTCCGTTCAGCAGGGCCCGGACCCGGTCCGCCTCGGCTAGCCCGAACGGGCCGGGTGCCCCCGGAATAGGGACGGGGAGGGAACGGCCGGCGGCGAGAGCGTCGCGGATCGCCGACATCCACTCGTTGCGCGCAAGGTCACGCCAGGTGAGCAGCCCCACCCGGCCACCGGGGTGCAGGGACTCGGCGAGGTTGGTGAAGGCGCGGACGGGGTCCGCGAAGAACGTCGAGCCGAAGCAGCTCACGATCACGTCGAATCCGGCCGGCGAAAACGTGTGCACCTGGGCGTCTGCGTGCTCGAACCGGGCGTTGGTGATGCCCGCCGCTGCGGTGAGCTCACGCGCTCGCTCGATCATTCGACCCGAGAGGTCTAGTCCCAGGACGGTGCCGGCCGGCACCTGTTGTGCCGCCTCTCGGCTCAGCGCGCCGGTACCGCAACCGACGTCCAGCACGTCGTCGTCCAAGGTGAGCAACCCGGCCGACATGAGAAGATCTCGGTAACGGCGAGTGAGCCGCTCGTAGTGCTCTGCGTGCTCGGTCCAGTGGTCGCCCTCCGGGCCGTCCCACGCGGCGGCCTGCTCGGCGTTGGCAGTGAGAGACATTCTGACTCCTCTTCTCGCCACGGAATCGAGTGATCCGACGATCAGTGAATTGGTGCGGGTTCGGTGTGGCCGGCGATAGCCATCTCGACGTCGGCGGGGATCAGATACTGGTTGTTGAGCGCGATTGCGGCGGCGGACCCGGCGGCCGCGGCGCTGATGAGCTGGGCGGTGTGGTCTACGACGTTGCCGGGTGCCCACACACCGTTAATGCTGGTGCGGCCGGTGCGATCGGTGGCGACCCAGCCCTCGTCATCGAGGTCGCAGCCCAGGGCGGTCAGCAGCTCGTCGGACGGCACGAAGCGTGGGCCCACGAACAACGCCGTGCGTGTGACGATCGGCCCCTCGGCGAGCTCGACACCGCGGACGCCGGTCTCGTCCGACACGATTCGCGTCACCTCGCCGTCGGCGATCCGCAGGCCACGAGCGATTAGCGGCCCCCGCTCGTGGGCGTCCAGGGTGATCCGGTGGGGAAAGAACACCACATCGTCGGACCACTGCCGGATCAGCTGTGCCTGTCGCAGGCTGAACGCGCGGTCCTCGCCTCCGATCACTCCCAGTGCGCTGTCCCGGACCTCGTAGCCGTGGCAGTACGGGCAGACGTGCACGTCCTGGCCCCACCGAGGGGGCAAGCCCGGGATGTCGGGAAGCTCGTCATGAAGGCCCGTGGCCACCACGACCGCGCGTGCGTCCAGGCGCCCGCCCTCGGCCAGGTGCACGGCGAACCGTATCCCGTCGAGGCGGTCGATGCCGACCGCTCGGCCCTCCAGTAGCTCCCCGCCGTAACCGGCGACCTCACGTCTGGCCGTGGACAGCAGCTCGGCCGGGTCCATCCAGTCGCGGGACAGGAAGCCGTGGGAGTGCGACGCCGGCGCGGGCGCAGGTGAAGGTGTTGCGCGATCGATCCCGGTCGGTGTAGATCCCGACGAGCCCAGCAGACGGCGTCGCTGGGGCTGCATCCGGCGCACCCGGATTGCCTCTCTCGCTCTCCGCGCGGACCGAGCGATCCATCACCGAGGCCATGACGTGGCCGGGAACCTCCGGGGGGCATCGAGGCCCGCGTCCTCTAGAGGTTTCATCGGAGTGCTGCCTGAGCCGAGCTTCTTCGCCCTCGGAGATCGTCCGGCGACTGGAGCACGAGCGGCGGACCTGGATCCGTTCCCACGGCTCGGAGGTCGCGACCGAGCAGGCATGGCGGGCCGGTGTCGCGGAGGGCCTGCGACTGGCGCAGGTCGCGATCCGCAAGGGGGTCTGACCGATGGCGCTCAACCTCGGACCCCGCGACCGGCTCAGGACCCTGCCCAAGGTCAACCGGCGCGCACTGCGCAAGTACGGCGAGTTCTGGCGGGCGCTGCAGCTCGTCGGGGACGCCCTCGCCGACGCCGAGAAGGTCGCCGCGAAGGCCACCGACGCCAAGGCCCGAAGGAACGGCAAGGGCAGCTCGGCGAAGGCCGGCGCCGACGGACGGCACTGGTCGGTCGCCTCCCCCGACGAGATCTCCGCGTCGGCGAAGAAGGCACACAGCTCGCTGCGGGTCATGGCCTCGTCGGCGCAGAAGTGGGAGGCCGAGCTGGTCTCCCGGGAGTGGAGGAAGTGACGTGACCAAGGCAGTCGACCGGACCGTGGACGAGCTGGACGCGGCGATGCGGGAGCTGAAGCGCTCGCTGCACGGCATCCCGTACCGCACGGGCGGATTCAAGAACACCCACGACAACCTCGCCCGCGACGTCGCGCACCTGACGGTGCAGCTCGACTCGGCACGCGGCGCATTGCGCGAACAGAAATGACCACCTGGGTGGTGGGACGCCCGCCGATCTGATTCTTGGCGGAAACACCGGCGGGCGTCCCGCTACCCGACTCGAACTCGTGAGGACCGGTAGCAATGAACAAGCGTAGTAGCACTGCAACCCGCATCAACGGCCCGGCCCGCCACCACGCGGGACGCGCCACCCGTCCGCCGGGCCGCGAGGTCCAGGCCGCCGCGTGGCTGCTCCGACACCCGGGCTTCGTCCTGGCGCCGCTGCTCGGACTCGGCCTGGCCGCGACCTTCGGCCCGCTCGGCGCCGGGCTCACCGTGACTGCCGCGGCCGCCGCCGTCCTCGTGTGGTGGCGGGTCCACCCGGCGACCTTCGACCGGTTCGCCGCCCCGCGGCTGCGGTCCTCGTGGCGCCGCTGGACGGTCTACCGCGGCCGACGCTGGGCCCAGCTCATGTCCGACACGGGACTGACCCGCGAGCACCGCCACACCGGAGACCAGCTCGTCCCCCGCGTCCTGCGGGTCCGCTCCTCCTCGCCGTCGATCGACACCGTCTACGTCCGCATGGTCCGCGGTCAGGACGTCGCCTACTGGCAGGAGAAGGCATCGGTCCTCTGGGAGGCGCTGATCGCCCACCGGGTCGCGATCACCCGGCACCGGCCGGGAGTCGTCGCGATCGTCATCGAATGGGAGCTGCCGTTCACCCGCACCATCCCGGCACCCGACATCCCCGAGACCGTCGACGACGTCGACCTGCGGGCGCTGGAGATCGGCGACAACGAGCACGGCCAGCCCTTCACCGCCTCCGTCGTCGACGGGCACCGCCTGGTCGCCGGCCGCACGGGCTCGGGCAAGGGGTCGGTCTTGTGGGGCACGCTGCGCTCCCTCGGTCCGTGTCTGCGCGACGGCGTCGCCCGGGTCTGGATGGTCGACCTCAAGGGCGGGGTGGAGACCGAGCAGGGCGCCCCGCTGTTCCACCGCTACGCCACCACAATGGGCGAGGCGCTGGAGCTGCTGACCGAGTTCCGCGACGCTATGCGCGACCGGCAGGACTGGATGCGCGACAACAACATCCGCCGCTGCACCCCATCGGTCGAGACACCGGTCGAGCTGCTGGTCATCGACGAGATGGCCATGCTCACCGCCTACGGCGACCGCGCGGGCGTCCGCGACGCCCTCCGGCTGCTCGCCGAGATCATGACCCAGGGCCGGGCGTCGCTGTTCACGGTGCAGGGCTACCTCCAGGAGCCCTCCAAGGACGTCCTCGACGTCCGCGAGCTGTTCACCCAACGGATCTGCCTGGCCGTCACCGCGGCCAGCCACGTCGACATGGTCCTCGGCGAAGGTGCCCGCGAGCGCGGAGCGCTGGCCGACGAGATCCCCGGCGACGACCGGCACGCCGGTGTCGGGTTCGTCATCGACCACGGCTCCCGCCTGCCCGTCCGCTTCCGCGCCGCCTACGTCACCGACGACGACATCGCCGAGCTGGTGCAGCGCTGCGCACCCCGCGACGCGCAGGTCATCGAGCTGACCGGGGATCGGGGCGCCGCCTGATGGGCGCCACCACCGCATGGGCCCTGCGCACCTGGGCCAAGCTGACCCTGCTGTTCGCCCTGATCGTCGGCGGCACCTGGCTCTACCTCGGCACCGCCTCCGGCTGGTTCTGGATCGCCACCGGCGGAGCCGTCGTCGCCGAGTGGTACGTCATCCGCCAGCTCGCCCGCGAGTGGTCCTGGGAAGCCCGCGCCACCTGGTGGTGGTCGGCATGACCGGCACCGTGCAGGACGCGCTGTTCGGGGACCCGGTCACCGTCGAGATCGACGACCACGGCCCGGCCGCCACACAGGACCCCCGCGAGGTCGCCCGCATCGTCGCCGCCGCCCAGGAGCCCGGCTTCCTGGTCGTCGAGCGCACCGGACACGTCCTGCGCGCCGACCCGGCCCGCCCCGGCTGCGCCGACGCCGTGTCCCGCCACGACGGGGACACCGTGGTCCAGCTCCTCGACACCGGGCACCTCCGGCTCAGGGGCACCCACCACGTCCACCACAACGGCTCCGAAGGCCCGGCCCGCTCCGTGCTGGTACCGAAGGCGACCCGCGACATGGTGAGCCGCTGGGACCACCTCCGCCCGATCCCGGAGCGCGCACCGGCGGCCAAGCCGAAGAAGGCGCCGCAGCGCTCCACCGGGGTGATCGGTGTCGACGTCGTCGAACCGGGCAAGGCCCTGGTCATCCTCGGCACCACGGGCGCGGGCGGGACCGTCCTGCGCGACGACGGCCGTTACCGGGTCGAGAACGACCACGGAACCCTCGTCGGCCACGCGTCCAGCTACCGGGCCGCCGCACGGCTCCTCGCCCGCTACCACGGCTTCACGCCGGGGCCGGTCGACATCGAGCACGAGCACCGCACCTACCGCCGCTGAGCAGTCCCACGCTCCGGCCCGGCTCCGCCGCGTGAGACCAGCTCCCGGCGGGCCGGTGCCACCCCACGACCACATCCCGGGAGGGATGCCGCCATGACGGCTACCACGACCACCCAGCACGAGCACGAGCTGTCACACCTGCTCCGATCCTCCGGCTTCCAGACCTGGCGCCGCGAGGTCACCGCCATCGGCGGCTGCGCCGCCCCCATCCACCTCACCGGCTCGTCGCGGATCTACGACCGCGCCACCGGCACCGTCCTCACCGAACGCGACGGCGACATCCTCGCCCCCTGCGGCAACCGACGCGCCTCGGTCTGCCCCGCGTGCTCGGACCGCTACGCCTCCGACGCCTACCACCTCATCCGCTCCGGCATGGCAGGCGGCAAAGGCGTCCCCGACACCGCCGCCGCACACCCGCGGGTGTTCGCCACGCTCACCGCACCGTCGTTCGGTCCCGTCCACACCCGACGGATCACCGCCCGCGGGCTCGTCATCCCCTGCCGCTGCGGGGACAAGCACCACCGCGACGACCCGCGCGTCGGGACCGCGCTCGACCCCGACACCTACAACTACGTCGGCGCCGTCCTGTGGCAGGCCCACGTAGGAAAACTGTGGGACCGGTTCGCAATCCGGCTGCGCCGCACCCTCGCCGCGATGCTCGGCATCAAGGTCCGCGACTTCCGCGACCACGCCCGCCTGTCCTACGCCAAGGTCGCCGAGTACCAACGCCGCGGACTCGTCCACTTCCACGCCGTCGTCCGCCTCGACGGCCCCGACGGTCCGTGGACCACCCCACCCGCCGGCCTCACCGCCGACGGGCTCAACGCCGCGATCCGGGACGCTGCGCGCACCGTCTCACTCGTCGTCGACCGGCCCGACGGCGTCCCGCTGGCACTCGCGTGGGGCTCGCAGGTCGACGTCCGCCCCATCACCTCCACCACCGCAGCCACGCTGGAGAACGACGACGGCGAGATCACCGACTCAGCCCTGGCCGCCTACGTCGCCAAGTACGCCACCAAGGGCACCGGCAAGTCCGAAGCCACCGACCGACCCATCCGCGACATCGCCCACGTCCGCCACCTCGACATCACCGCGCACCACCGACGGCTCATCGAGACCGCGTGGGAGCTCGGCGGACGCGAGGAGTACGAGGACCTGAATCTGCGCCGGTGGGCACACATGCTCGGGTTCCGCGGCCACTTCCTCACCAAGTCCCGCGCCTACTCCACGACCTTCGGTGCGATCCGCGGCGACCGACGCACCTACCGGCTCGGGGAGACCTTGGCCGCACTCGACACCCCGGCCGAGCCCGGGTCAGTGCTGATGGTCAACGACTGGGCCGTCGTCCACATCGGACACCGCAACGACGCCGAACGAGAGATCGCACTCGGCATCGCCGAACGACGACGCGAGCAACGCCGCACCAGTAGCACCCAGCCCACCGAGTACGGGAGGACGTCATGACCAGCACCGAGTCCCTGACCTACACCGTCGACCAGGTCGCCGCGCTGCTTGGAATCGCCCGCGGCGTCGCCTACGAGTCCGTGCGAAACGGGGAGATCCCCGCGACCCGGGTCGGCCGTCGTTGGCTGATCCCGCGCAAGCGATTCCACGCCTGGCTCGACGGCGAGATCGAGCAGACGACCGCGATCGGGGCGGTGGCCTGATGGGCTTCATCGACAAGACCCCGGAGGGCCGGTACCGGGCGTACTTCCGCGACCCGTCAGGCAAGCAGCGGTCCAAGACGTTCCGGCTGAAGAAGGACGCGACGACGTTCCTCGCCGAGATCGAGACGTCGAAGACCCGTGGCGCCTACGTCTCACCGCACGCCGGCCGGATGGCGTTCGGTGCCCACGCCGCGGAGTGGATGGCGACGTGGAACGTCGAGATCACCACGGCTGCGCGGGACCGGTCGATCATGCAGACCCACGTCCTGCCGCGCTGGGGCGACGTACCGTTGTCGAAGATCGACCACCTCTCGCTCCAGGCATGGGCGACCGACCTCGGCACCCGGCGGTCCCGCGCCACCGTCGTCGAGGCGCTGCGCCTGGCGTCGGCGGTGCTGCGCTCCGCGGTCCGGAACCGGCTGATCCCGTTCAACCCGGCCGACGAGGTCCGCGTGCCGCGTGCCCGCACCCGGGACACCCACGAACAGATCATCAGCCGGGCGGACCTCCGTCATCGGCTGCTGCCCGCGGTTCCCGAGCAGCATCGAGGCGTCGTCGCGACGGCGGCCGGGGCCGGTCTGCGCTGGGGAGAGGTCGTGGGGCTGCGGACCGACGCGCTGGACCTCGACGCCGCCCGGCTGGTCGTGATCCGCACCGTGGTCGAGGTCGCCGGGACCACCTCGTTCAAGCCGTTTCCGAAGAGCCGTGCCGGACGCCGCACGGTGCCGCTGCCGAGCTGGCTCGTGCCGATCATCCGCGAGCACCTGGAGCGGTGGCCGACCGAGCCGAACGCGCCGGTCTTCGCCAACGAGGTCGGGGCACCGCTGCGGAGGACGCTGTTCCGGTCGCGGATCTGGCGCCCCTCGCTGGTCCGGGCGGGCCTGCTCGGCGGAGTCACGCCTTTCGGTGATCGGTACCGGGCACGCTGGACCGATGCCGCGGGTACGGAGCAGACGGAGGACTTCCGGACCGAGTCCCCTGCTGTGCACCACGTCGCACGGCACCAGTCCGGCGGACTGCGGTTCCACGACCTGCGCCACTCATACGCCACCTGGCTCGTCGACGACGGCGTCCCGCCGAACATGGTGCAGCGGGTCCTGGGCCACGAGCGGTCCTCGACGACGCTGGACCTGTATACCCGGCGGACCGACAACAGCGAGCGCATCCTCCAGGCCCTCGACGACGAGGACGATCCGGACGATGGCGGAGCGTCCGTCGCTCCGCATTGAGCGATGCTCCGGAAATGCTCCGGGAACACCCCGGGGAACGACGAAACCCCTGGTCACATCCGGCTCGTTGAGCCTGTGACCAGGGGTTTTGACTGTGGGCGATACTGGGATCGAACCAGTGACCTCTTCGGTGTGAACGAAGCGCTCTCCCCCTGAGCTAATCGCCCTCAGCGGTGAAACCAACTCTACACAGCCCGTCCCACCGCCGTTCACGGGGGTCACCCGTGGATCACCGCGGGCCCGTGACCAGCTCCGATCCCGGAACGGGCACCGGCGGGGGCGGCGGCTGGATCAGCGGCAGCAGCGGCGAGCGCAGCCACTCCCAGTGGATCCCCACCCAGCCGCCGGCCGTCTCGAAGATCCCGAAAAGCCACGCGCACACGGCGACCGTGCCGAGGATCAGCGTCATCACCAGCAGCTGCACCACGCGGTTCTGGCGGCCCATCCAAGCCACCCAGCCGTCGTAGCGGACACGGACCCAGTGCAGGAGCCGCTGCGCCCAGCCGAACTCGGCGGCGAGCACGCCCAGGCCGAGGAAGATGATTGCCCAGCCGGGACCCGGTGCGGGCAGCGCGATGATCCCGATGATCACGATCGCGGTGCCGAGGACGCCCATGGTGATGCGGTAGGTCAGGTCCAGCACCGGGTTGCGGGCCACGCGGGCCCGGAACACGCGGTAGCGGACCTTCGCCCGCCGGTACTTCTTGCGGATACCGGTGTACCGGCGCCCGGAGGTGGTTCTCCCGGACGCCGGCACACCGACGTCGTTCTTCTCCGTCGTACTCAGGTCTCCACCTGCCCGGCCGCGACTACCTTGGTCGGCGCGGGAGGAGCCTCCCTTCCGCGCTCGAGCGAGACGGCGTATGTCCCGTAGGCCCCGCTGTCGGGCGATTCTACGGACACCGGTCCCGACTGCCCCGCTCGCACGTCGAACGTGCCGACCGCGCGCGGAGTTCCGTCACCGTCGAGTCCCCACAGGACATAGGTCTGGTCCGCGGTCTCGTTGGGGCCCAGCCCCATCGGCATGACCTGGCGCTGTCCGTCCTTCACGACGACCGCGGCCACCATCGGCGCCCCCGGCTCCGCGGAGAGGAAGGCGTGCGGTGTCCCGGGCTGCGCGATGGCGGAGAGCACGTCGCGCAGCTCCTGGGCCTGCGCGAGGCTCGCGTCCCGCTCCGCCTGCAGGGACCGGATCTGCCCGAACGCCGCTCCCCCGCCGACGATCACCGCGAGTGCGACGGCCGCCGCGACCAGTACCCGTCCGGGGCGGCGCAGCCACCCGTTCCGGGCCGGACCGCGTCCGGCACCTCCCGACGGGCGTGTCGCGGGCCCGGTGGACGGCTCGGACCGCGACGGGCGGGCGCGCGCCCCCCCGTCGGGCGCGGCGCCGGTGGACGACGTCTCGTCGCGGAGGGCGTGCCGCGGCACCGGGCGGTCGGACTCGCGTCCGAGCTGCGGGGTCTGCCGGGCCTGTTCCATGATCGACTCACGCAGCGACGGCGGCGGCTCGACCTGCGGCACCGCGCCACCGAGGACGGTCGTGGTCCCGGCGACGTCCGCGGCGAGCCGTCGGCACTCGTCGCAGCTCTCGAGGTGCTGCACCACCTCGATCTCCTCGTCGGGCTCGAGGGCGTGCAGCGCCCACCCGACCGTCTGTTCGTTCATCGGACAGGGCCTCCCCTCGTTGCCGTTCACGACAGCCCTCCCGCCAGGTCTCCCCCGGCCTCCCCGAGCGCCGGGCCCAGCAGGTTCCGGAGCTTGGCCACCCCGGTGAACATGCGGGACTTCACGGTGCCCAGCGGCACCCCGGTCATCGCAGCCACCTCTCGCTGGGTGTAGCCGCCGTAGTACGCCAGCGCGAGGACCTTCCGCTGGTCCGCGGGCAGTTGACCGAGCGCGTCGCGCACCTGACCGGCGACGAGTGCGCCGATGGCCCCCTCGTCGGCACCCGGGCCGGGCGGGGCGTTCCACTCGGCGCCGTCGTCCGACGCCGGGACGGTGCGGCGCCGGATGGCGCTCTCCCGGCGGACGGCGTCGACGGACTTGTGGTGCACCAGGGTCAGCAGCCAGGTACCGAAGCGGCCCTTGGCCGGGTCGAAGCGCGACGGGTCGCGCCAGAAGGCCAGGAAGACCTCCTGCACGACGTCCTCGGCCAACCCCTCGTCGGCACAGATACGTCGCGCGAGGGAGTAGGCCTGACGCCCGAAGCGGTCGTACAGCTCACCCAGTGCGGTCGAGTCGCCCGACACGATCCGCTGCACGAGTCGCGCGTCCCCCGCGTCGTCACGACGCGCCGGATCACGGCGCGCGGCAGGCCCGGCGGCCCGCCCGTGCTCGGGGCGGTCCGGCGGATCGGCGATGCCTGCCACCAGCGTTGTCCTCACGATTGCTGTGTTCGGTGTCCGTACCCGTTCCGGTTCGGACTCCGACGAGAGTAGTCGTTCCCGGTCACCCGGCTCACACGCCAGGACGGCGCGGAGCCCGTTCAGCCCTGTCGCCACACGCAGCGAGTTACACCGTTGTGACTCGATCGGGGGTCATCCCACGGTGATCCACGTTCTTGCGCATCGAACCCGTCACCCCGAGGCCTTCTGTCTCGTTCCCACACTGACGCCCCACGCAACGCCCCCACGAAAGAGGATCACCGATGCGCGACGAGTCCAAGACGATCCGGGCGACGGCCATGTTCGAGCTCATCGCTCCGGACGCGCCTGTCGTTCCCGTGAAGGTCGAGCTGTCCTACAGCAGCCGCGACCCCTACGCCGTGCAGGCCTCGTTCAAGACCGGTCACGACACCACGGTCGACTGGGTCTTCGCCCGCGACCTGCTCGGCGACGGACTGGTCGACTCCGCCGGCACCGGCGACGTCCGGGTGCAGCCGATGAGCGACGACCCGACCCGGATCGAGCTCGAGCTCACCTCCCCGTCGGGCCACGCCCTGTTCACCACCTCCGCGGCGACGCTGTCGGAGTTCCTGCAGGCGACCTACGACGCCGTGCCGGCCGCCGCCGAGTACTCCTGGCTCGACTTCGACGCCGCCCTCGCCGACCTGCTCGACACCACCGCCCGGGACTGACCCGACGTACCCCACCACCGGGCGGAGCCCGTCTCCGCACGTGAGAGGACATCCGGTGGTGGAGAGAGGGGGCGGTCGGACCCCCCTCGGGGCGGGTGCTAGTGTTCTCTCACCGCACCGCGGACGGGCCTCACGGCCCGGGACGCGGTGCACGGTGCGGACGTAGCGCAGCTGGTAGCGCATCACCTTGCCAAGGTGAGGGTCGCGGGTTCGAGTCCCGTCGTCCGCTCGGAGACTTCTCTTCCCACGCGCGATTAGCTCAGCGGGAGAGCACTACCTTGACACGGTAGGGGTCACTGGTTCAATCCCAGTATCGCGCACCATTTCCCGGATCCCCGGGGCCGCACATCGGCCCCGGGGATCTCGCATTTCCGGGTACGGCGACGCGCACCGCCGACCACCCACGGCGCCCTCCCCCGGGCTCGTCCGGCGGTCGTGGCCCCGCTGACCTGGACGGACGATCACCGGGTACCCCCTCGACAGCGGCCACGGACCGTACGCTACTGTTCTCCCAACGCACCGGGAACTTGCGGAAACGCTACGGGAACGGTGCGGCATGCGGACGTAGCGCAGCTGGTAGCGCATCACCTTGCCAAGGTGAGGGTCGCGGGTTCGAATCCCGTCGTCCGCTCTGCCGGGCCCCGACAGCAGGCCGGTTTCCGGCGGCGTGGCCGAGTGGCTTAGGCAAGGGCCTGCAAAGCCCTGTACGCGGGTTCGATTCCCGCCGCCGCCTCGCGCGATTAGCTCAGCGGGAGAGCACTACCTTGACACGGTAGGGGTCACTGGTTCAATCCCAGTATCGCGCACCATTTCCCGGATCCCCGGGGCCGGAAGTCCGGCCCCGGGGATTCTGCTTTCCGGGCCTACCCTGCCGCGACTCAGCGCACCTGTTCCACCGGGCGCACGAGCATCTCGTTGACCGCCGCGTGCCGCGGCCGGGTCACGATGTAGACGACGGCGTCGGCGATGTCGGCGGGCTTCAGCACCCCGCGCTCGCCCTTCGAGGTCGCGTCCGGGGCGTACTCCGCACCCGAGGTCGTCATCTCCGAGGCGACCAGGCCGGGCTCCACGAGGCCGACACGCACGTGGCGTTCGGCGTACTCCTGGCGCAGCGCCTCGCAGAACGCGCCGACCCCGTGCTTGGTGGCCGCGTAGACGTTGCTCTCCGGCGACGGGACCCGCCGACCGGCCACCGAGCTGATCGTCACCACGTCGGCGACGCCGCGCGGCCCACCGGCCGCCGTCGCCAGGTGCGGCAGGGCCGCGTGCGTCGTCGACAGGACGCCCGTGAGGTTGACGTCGATCATCGTGCGCCAGTCCGCGACGTCGGCCTCGGCCGCCGGACCCCAGGACCCCAAGCCGGCGTTGTTGACGAGCACGTCCAGGCCGCCGTGCTGCTCGACCACCGCCGCGACGGCGGCGTGCAGCGCGTCGTCGTCGGTGACGTCCACCGGGTGCACCGACGCCCTCGGCAGCTCCGTCGCGAGCGCCTCGAGGCGCTCCCGGCGCCGGGCCAGCAGCGCCACCGTCGCCCCCTCGGCGGCCAGCGCCCGGGCGGTCGCCTCACCGATACCGCTCGACGCGCCCGTCACGATCACCGTCGTCCCGTCCAACCGTCCGCTCATGACAGCGGTGTACCCGCACCCCCGGCGACGTAGTGATCATCGACGGGGGTGCGGCGCAGCACCCGGGAGCGGGTGCGTTATCGTGCCTCAGCACGCGCCGGAGACGGTGCGACTGCGGACGTAGCGCAGCTGGTAGCGCATCACCTTGCCAAGGTGAGGGTCGCGGGTTCGAATCCCGTCGTCCGCTCCACATCACCACGGTCGCCACCCGTTCCGGTGCCGGGCGAACCCTCCCTCCGAGTCGATCACCTGTCCGGTGATCCAGGCCGCCTCGTCGGTACACAGCCACGCGATCAGCCGGGCCGGGTCGTCGGGTTCGCCGAATCGGCCGAACGGGAACATCGGGGCCATCGCCCGGAACGCGTGCGCGCCGAGGTAGCCGGTGTCGACCGGCCCCGGGTTCACCGTGTTGACCCGCAGCCGCCGGTCCGCGAGCTGGTCGGCCAGGGTCGGGGTGACGCCCGCGACGGCCGCCTTCGCCGCGGCGTAGGCCACCTCACCGGGCATCGGCCCGCGTGCCTGCCCGGAGGTGAGCAGGACGGCCGCGCCGCCGGGACGGGTGTCGTCGTGCGCGTTCGCCCACGCCTGGACCAGCAGGATCGACGCGCGGGCGTCGACCGCCCAGTGCCGGTCCAACTCGTCGGACAGCTCCCCCAGTGGACCGTCGGAACCCGACAGGGCCTGGTTGGCGACGAGCAGGTCGACCGGCCCGCCGAGCTCGCGGGCGGCGTCGAGCAGACGCTGCGGCGCGGCCGGGTCGGCGAGGTCGGCGTGCACCCCGGCGACCGGCGCCGTCGCGTGCCCCCGGACCTCCGCGAGAGCGGCGTCGACGTCGTCGGCACCCCACTCCTGCGTCGCGTCGTGCGGGGCGAAGTGGTGCACGACGACGGCCGCGCCGTAGGCGGCGAGCCGGCAGGCGGTCGCGTGCCCGATCCCGCCGCGCCGACCGCCTCCGGTCACGAGTGCGGTCCGGTCACGCAACGGCATCGGGTCCCGGCGCAGGGTGCTCACTCCCCGACCCTGCCCGACCGGGGCGCGCCCGCGCGAGGGAGTTGTCGCCCCGCCCCGCGCCGACGTCGCCGGCCGGCGGTCCGGGGAGGTACTCCGCGTGCGTCAGCCGCGGGCGGCCTCCGGGGTGATCGCGCAGCGCAGCCGTGCGGGCAGTGCCTGCGGGTCGGGGGCGCCGCCGTCCTGCAGCCAGCGGGTCACCGCACGGACGTCGTCGGTGCTGCGGACCGGGCCGACCGCGACCACCGGCGACCGGGGACGCGTGCGGGCGGCGTCGCACGCCTGCACCAGCACCATCAGACCGGGCCGCCGCACCGCGCAGACCCCCGGCCCGAGCCGGCACCCCGCGGTCACGAGCACCCCCTGGGCGCTGTCCTGCACCACCGCGCGCAGCCCCTCGACCAGCACCTCGTCGACACCGGGCAGGGCCGCGACGGTGCCGTGCGCGTCCTCGTCGAACCCCGAGGGCGCGTGGGCGCAGGCCCCGCACCGGACCACCGTGAACCCGTCCACCGGTACCCCTTCCTGCAAACAGTAATCGTTGTCGATTACTGTCGACGGTAACACCCGCGACGCAGGAGGAACACCGTGAAGCCCGGCATCCACCCCCCGTACGGCCCGGTCGTCTACCGCGACACGTCCACCGGCGACGAGTTCCTGACCCGGTCGACCGAGACCTCGCGCGAGACCGTCGAGTGGTCGGACGGGAACACCTATCCCCTGATCAAGGTGGACACGACCTCGGCGTCACACCCGTTCTGGACGGGCAACGCCCGGGTGCTCGACGCCGCGGGCCAGGTCGAGAAGTTCCGCCGACGCTTCGGGGAGCGCACGCGCGGCTAGGGGCGTGTCTCCCCCTGGGCCCGCGTAGCGTCGGGAGGCATGCGCCGCCGCCGTCGCGAACAGGTCCGGGTCGTCACCGACCTGACCGAGCCGCTGACGGTCGAGCACGGTCGTCGCATCCGGATCCGGCTCGTCGCGATGGTGGTGTGGATCGCGGGCTGGATCGTCGCCGGCGCCCTGTGGCGCGACGGCTGGCTGGCCACCGCGATCCTGCTGACCAGCGGCCCGGGGCTGTGGATCCTGTGGTGGCTCTTCGTCCCGCCCCGGGAGCAGGGACGGCGCGAGCCGGTCGGTCGCCGGCCCCCACGGGCACTGCCCGGGCCGCGGGACCCGCGGGAGTGATCGGGTGGGCGGCCGCGGGGTTCCGCGACCACCCACCCCGGCATCCGGCGTCGTGGGCCGGAGAGTCATCCCGTCCTGCTGATCTCCACCATGTCCTCGCGCGGCACGACCTTCGTCCGCTCGCGGCCGCGCGCCTCGCCGAGGCCGCGCTCGTGCTTGTCGAGCGCGAGCCAGCCGGTCCAGGTGGTGTACGCCACGCCCCGGCGCTCCAGCAGCGCGTCGACCTCGGCCGGGTCGCGACGGGGCGCCCGGGGCAGCTGTGGCGCGTCGGCCAGCAGGCTCGCGACGGTCTCCGAGGCGCAGCCCTTGGTGTGCCCGATCAGCCCGACCGGGCCGCGCTTGATCCAGCCGACGGCGTAGACGCCGGGCATCTCCTGGCCGTCGATGTCGTGTACCCGTCCCTCGCGGTGCGGCAGCACGCCGTGCTCGTGGTCGAAGGGCAACCCGGCCAGGTGCGAGCCGGTGTAGCCGATCGCCCGGTAGACCGCACCGACCGGGAAGTCGGTGAACTCGCCGGTGTCGCGGACGTCGCCGTGGCCGGTGTACTCGGTGCGCTCGATCCGGATGCCCTCGACGTGGTCGGTGCCGAGGATCCGCTCGGGGCGCGAGAGGAAGTGCAGGTGCACCCGGCGCGGGTCGCCGCGCCGGTCCCGCAGCGCCCACCCCTGCAGGGTCCGCACCACCATCTCGACGTGCTTGGCCGAGCGGACCTCGGCCGCGGCGACGTCGTCGAACTCGACGTCGGCCGGGTCGACGACCACCTCGACGCCCGGCACGTGGTCCAGCTCGCGCAGCTCCATCGGACTGAACCGGGCGTGCGCGATCCCGCGGCGGGCGAACACGTGCACGTCCGTGGCCGGATTGACCGCGAGCCCGGCGTGGACCGAGTCCGGGATCTCGGTGCCCGACAGCCCCTCGGCGGTGCTCGCCAGGATCCGGGCGACGTCCAGGGCCACGTTCCCGGCGCCGATCACCGCGACCGACGACGAGTCGAGCGTCCAGTCCCGGGGCACGTCGGGGTGGCCGTCGTACCACTGCACGAAGCGGGCGGCGCCGTGGCTGCCCGGAAGGTCGACGCCGGGGACGTCGAGGTCCCGGTCCCGCTCGCAGCCGGTGGCCGCGATGACCGCGTCGTAGTGGTCACGCAGGTCGGACAGGGTGATGTCGGTCCCGAAATGGACGTTGCCGAACAGCCGCACGCCGGGGCGGTCCAGCACGCGGTGCAGGGCGTGCACGATCTGCTTGATCCGCGGGTGGTCCGGGGCGACGCCGTAGCGGACCAGCCCGAACGGGGCGGGCAGCTTCTCGAACAGGTCCACGGCGACGTCGGCATCGGACTTCAGCAGGGTGTCGGCGGCGTAGACGGCAGCCGGACCGGCGCCGATCACGGCGACGCGCAGCGCAGTCATCGTTCTCCTCGGGTGTCGACGGACCCCGAGGCTATAGCAAGGTAAGCCTTACCTAACTATGACGCAGGCAACACCGTGCGCGGCAACAGGTCCGGGAAGTGGCCACCGACCCGCTCGGAGTGGCGTCGCCACTCCCGCGGGTAACCCAGCGACACCTCGACGAACGGGACGCCGTCGACCGTGACCGTCCGCGGGATGTGCAGGTGGCCGTGCACGACCGCCCGCGCCCGGTAGCGACGGTGCCAGTCCGCCGTCGCCGTCGTGCCGCACCAGAGCGCGAACTCCGGGTACCAGAGGACATCGCAGGGTTCGCGGACCAGCGGCCAGTGGTTGACCAGCACCGTCGGCAGGTCCGGATCGAGCGCGTCCAGGCGGGTCGCCGTCGACGCCACCCGGGCCGCGGACCACTCGGCCCGCGTGGCGTACGGAGCCGGATGGAGCAGGTACTCGTCGGTGCAGACGACACCGGCGGCGTACGCCGCGGCCAGCCCCTCCTCCGAGGTCGTGGTGCCGGCGGGCAGGAACGAGTAGTCGTAGGGCACGAACAGCGACGCGATGACGGCCGGGCCACCCGGGCCGTCCCATACCGGCCACGCGTCCTCCGGGGTCAGCACCCCGACATCCCGGCAGCGGCGGACCAGCTCGTCGTAGCGGGCGACGCCGGCGAGCTGCTCGACCGCGTCGGCCCGGGCGTTCTTGGCGCGGGTCCAGAGCTCGTGGTTGCCCGGGGTCCACAGCACCTGCGCGAAACGCTCCCGCAGCACGGCGAGCGTCGCGACGACGCTCTCGATCCGCTCGTCGACGTCACCCGCGACGATCAGCCAGTCCCCCGGGTGTCCCGGGTGCAGCCCCGCGGCGATGTCGGCGTTCTCCGCGTGCCGCACGTGCAGGTCACTGACCGCGAGCAGGCGCGGCTCCCCGACGGCGGACACCCGCCATTGGTACCCGGTGGGGTCCGGCCCACCGTCCGCCGGGGCCGGAAACGTACCTACCCGCGGTAACTTACTCCTGGTAGCTTCGGAACCGAGCTCGACGACGAGGCGGGGAGGCCGGGATGGCGGCATCGCGGGGAGTACGACGGTGGATCCGGTGGGTGCTGCGGCACGGGGCGATGCGGCGGGAGGTGACCCGCCAGGCGGCCAAGGGTGACCTGGGCGCGCACATGATCATCAACCCGGATGCGGTCCGGGACCCGTACCCGGCCTACGAGCAGATCCGTGGACAGGGCCGGATGGTGCGCTCGGCGCTGACCTGGACCACGGTCGACCACGAGATCACCACCGAGGTGCTGCGCAGCCCCGACTTCTGCGTCGGGCTGCGCATGCCGGAGAACGCGCCGGGCCTGCTGCGGGCGCTGCTCGCCGCGGGCGGGACCTGGCCGCTGGGGCCGGCCGAGCCGCCGTCGCTGCTGTCGATCGACCCGCCGGACCACAACCGGATCCGCAAGCTGGTCACCCGCTCGTTCAGCGCCAAGGCGATCTCCTCGCTGCGCGGGCGCACCGAACAGATCGCGGCGCAGCTGCTCGCGGACCTGGAGACGCGGGCCGGCGCCGACCGGCGCACCGACGTCATCTCCGGCTACGCCTCACTGCTGCCGGCCACCGTCATCACCGAGATGCTCGGCGCCCCGGTGGAGATGCGGGAGAAGTTCCTGGAGTGGGGCGAGGGCGGCGCCTACTCCCTCGACATGGGGTTGGACTACGCGACGTTCCACCGCTCCGAGCGTGACATCGACGCGCTCACCGACTGGATGGCCGGGCACTTCGAGCGGCTGCGCCGGGAGCCCAACGACTCCATCCTGTCCTCGCTGGTCGCCGCCTACGACGAGGAGGAGGGCCGGCTCACCCACGACGAGCTGCTGTCGCTGGCGATGCTGCTGCTCGCCGCCGGGTTCGAGACGACGGTCAACCTCATCGGCAACGGCACCCGGCTGCTGCTGACCCACCCCGACGAGCTCGCCCGGCTGCAGGCCGACCCGGCGCTGTGGCCGAACGCGGTCGACGAGGTCCTGCGCTACGACTCCCCCGTCCAGCGGACCGGGCGCGTCGCCGCACGCGACACCGAGGTGTGCGGGTTCCCGGTCAAGCGGGGCGCGCTGGTGCTCACCCACCTCGGGGGCGCGAACCGCGACCCGGACGTGTTCCCCGACCCCGCCCGGTTCGACGTCGGGCGCGCGGGCGCGGACCGGCACGTGGCGTTCAGCCAGGGGATCCACTACTGCCTGGGTGCGGCGCTGGCGAAGATGGAGGGCGAGGTCGGGCTGCGGGCGCTGTTCGACCGCTACCCCGACCTGCGCGCCGACGGTCCGGCCGAGCTGCGCGGGACCCGGGTGCTGCGCGGCTACCGGACGCTGCCGGTCCGCCTGGGCGACGCCCGGGTCCCCGTCGACGCCTGAGCTCAGGCCCGGTGGGTGGCGCTGGTGACCGTCGTCGTCACCAGGCTGATGATCGACATCCCGATCACGAGGTGGATCACCGCGGTGGCGATGCGGACGGCCCAGGGCTGCTCGGTGAGGATCAGCGGAGACACCGCGGCCAGCGCGGTGAGCAGCCCGGCGATCCAGCCGAAGTAGGACATCGGGCTCGGCACCGCGACCAGCAGCAGGTGCGCGAGCCCGGTCGCCGCCAGGCCGGCGACCGCGGCCCAGATCGCCAGGCTCTGCGCCGCGGCCCAGCCGTCGAGCGGCTCGGAGACGGCCGGGGCGAGGTACGGGATCTGCAGCAGGACCTGCAGGATCAGCAGCCCCACCAGGGCGATCAACGCGGCGATCACCGCCGTCGCCACACCGCCGGCCCACAGCCGACCGGGGTTCACCCCGCTGCGGGGACGCGGCCGGGCGGTCTCCCGGCTCATCTCTCGGGTGCGGTCGTCGGCCTCGGACATCGTCGTACTCCCCCGGTCGCGGACGGGCCGTGCGCGGCGTCGGTGCGGCGCCGCGCGGCGGTGACCACCCGCGCCGGGTGATCACCTGTGGTGGGCAGCAGACTACGCCCCGCGACAACGCCCCGTCGGCCCGCGCCGCAATGCGGCGAGTGCGGCCTCCGCGTCGGCGACCACGCGCTCACGACGGCGCTCCAGGGCCTCCCCGGACTCGGCGCCCGAGCCCATGTTGCCCTGGGCGTAGCGCGTCCAGACCCCGGTCCCGATGCAGGCACAACGCCAGTGCGCGAACGCCACCCAGTACGGCAGCTGGTCCAGCGCGTGCCCGGAGCGCTCGGCGTAGCGGGCGGCGACGAGGTCGCGGTCGGGCCAGCCGGGCGCCGCGGTCGGGCCGCTCGTGATCGCGGGCAGCGTGTCGCCCGGACGCTCCCAGGACGCCAGCAGCCACCCCAGGTCGGCCAGGGGCTCCCCCAGTGCCGCGAGCTCCCAGTCGAAGACGCCGGTGATCCGGCCTCCGCGGAACGACAGGTTCCCCGGCCGGAAGTCGCCGTGCGCGATCCGCGGCCCGCCGGCCGGCTCCGGCGGCATCGCCTCGACCAGCGCGGCGTGCGCGGCGTCGAGCGCGGCGAGGTCGGTGAACGCGCCCGCGTGCGCCTGCCGGTGCCAGCGGCGCAGCTGCCGTTCCAGGTAGCGGCCGGGCCGCGCCATGTCGCCGAGCCCCACCTCCGCCGGGTCGACGGCGTGCAGCGCCGCGAGCACCTCGGCGGTGTCCAGTCCGCAGGCCCGCCGCTCCGGTTCCGGGACGGCCTCCCCCGCGGCGCGGTCCCCCGGGACCACGCCGTCCACCCAGCCCATCAGGTAGAAGCCGGCGCCCAGCACCGCGGTGTCCGAGCACAGGGCGACCGGCTCCGGCACCGGCACCGCGGTACCGGCCAGCGCGGTCAGGAAGCGCCACTCCCGGCCCATGTCGTGCGCGGTGGCGAGCACGCCCCCTGTCGGCGGGCGGCGCAGCGCGTACGGCGTGCCGCGGGCGTCGGTGATCCGGAAGGTCAGGTTGGAGTGCCCGCCGGAGATGCGCTCCACGGCCACCGGGCCGTCGCCGAGCTCGACCTGCGGCACCTCGGCGGCCAGCCAGCGGGTCAGGGCGACCGGGTCCACCCCGTCGTGTGCATCGGTCATCCCCCGATGCAACATGATCGCCCCCGCGCCGACCACCCCCGTTTCGGACGCGACGATTGCGGGCACCTCTCACCTGATCATGACCGGTCGCATCCGGCGCACCCCGGCGCCGTCGACGACGACCGGTGGGAGAGGAACCCGTGAGCGACCAGATCACCGTCACCCGCACCGTGTCCGCCACCCCGCAGCAGCTGTTCGCGCTGCTGTCGACCCCGACCCGGCACCAGGAGATCGACGGGGCCGGCATGCTGCGGGGTGTCGAGGGCTCGACGGAGATCAGCGGCGTCGGCGACGAGTTCGTGATGAACATGCACAACGGCGACCTCGGCGACTACCAGATGAAGAACACCGTCACGTCCTTCGAGCAGGACCGCGTGATCGGCTGGGCGCCGTCGATGCACCCGATCGACGCGAAGAAGGACACGATCGGCGACGTGCGCGCCGAGGGCCACACCTACACCTGGCACCTCGCGCCCGAGGGCGACGGCACGACGGTCACCCAGGTCTACGACTGGAGCGGTGTGCAGGACCCGGACTTCCGCGGCTTCTTCCCGATGCTCAGCGAGGACCAGCTCGCGGACTCGATCGAGAAGGCCGGACGGGCCGCCTCCTCCTGAGACCGTCCACACCCGACGGCGCCGCACCGGTCACCGGGCGGCGCCGTCGTGTGTCCGGGCCCCGGCCGGGGTCGTGTCTAGGAGAGCGCCAGGACGAGGCGGGCGAGCAGCCGCTCGGCCTCCGCGGCCGGGTCCTCGGTGAGACCGGTGTGGACCGGGCCGGGGCACACGATGGTGCTGCGTGGGGTGGTCAGGCGCCGGAAGCGGCGGCCGATGTCCTCCCCCGCGCCGGGCCCGCGGGCGGCCAGCGCGCCGGTGGCGTGCCGGTCCGAGCGCGGTGGCTCGGGCACCGCGGCCACCGCGGCCACCGTCGCCAGCAGCTCGTCGACGGCGTCGGCGTCGGCGGCCGGGTCGAGCGCGGCCAGCCGGGCGCGGTCGAGGTGGACCCGCACCGCGAGGACGTCGCGGGCCCGGCAGTGCAGCAGCACCCCGGCGTTCATCGACTCGCCGCGCTCCACCCGCGGCACGACCCGCAGCAGCGCGTACTCGTAGGCGACGAAGCCGCTCACCGGCCCTCACCGCCGCCGACGCCGCCGATCCGGAGCCACGGCGGACGGCGTGGGGCACGGTCGACCGGCCGCGGTCTGCCCGCCGCCACCGTCGCGGCGACGCCCGGCAGCCAGTCTTCGCGCGCCGCGACCCGGGCCGCGAGCGCCTGGACGTAGGCGGCGCGTACGGCGTCGGGACCCCCGACGCCGTCGACGTCGGCGATCCACTCGTCGGGCACCAGCGCCAGCACCCCTTCGAGCAGGTCCGGGGTGACCAGCGGGGCCAGTGCGCTGTCCGCGGCGTCGAGGTCGGGACGGGCGCCGAGCAGCACGTGGTCGCCGGCGTCGTACGGGCGGTGGGCGAACCGCGGCGCGGCCGACCAGTCGTGGGCGAAGGTGAGCGTCGCTCCGTGGTCGATCAGGTAGGGCCTGCGGTGCCAGAGCAGCATGTTCGAGTTGCGCCAGGAGCGGTCGACGTTGCCGACGAGCGCGTCGAACCAGAGCACCCGACCGGCGAACCCGGGCCCGACGTCGAAGGCGACCGGGTCCAGGTCGAGCGCCCCGGGCAGGAAGTCGACGGCCAGGTTGAGCCCGTCGGAGTTCCGGAGCAGCTCCTGGACCTCCTCGTCCGGCTCGGTGCGCCCGAGCGTCCCGTCGACGACGATCGTCGCGATCCGCGGGACGGGCAGACCCAGCGCGCGGGCGAGCTCCCCGGAGACGATCTCGTTGACCAGCACCGGGCGGCCCTGCCCGGCGCCGGTGAACTTGACCGCGTAGGTACCGAGGTCGTCGGCCTCCATCAGCCCGGGCAGCGACCCGCCCTCGCGCAGCGGGGTCACGTACCGGATCGCGGTCAGCCGGGGCAGCGCCCGCCCCTCGGTCGTCCGCTCGTGGCTCACCCGCGGAGATTAGCGCCGGGCACGGATGCGGCCCGCACCCCGTGGCGTCGGGGTGCGGGCCGTGGTCACGCTCGCGGGCGGTCCGGGAGGAGGGTCACCGGCCCGCCCGGCTCCGGGGCGCGCGGGCGGACCGGGAGGTGCGGGTCAGACCGAGACGGTCTGGCGCGGGATCGCCTGGGTCTGCTCCATCCGGCGGGCCGCCTGGCGGGACAGGAGCTCGTCGACGCTGAACCGGCCCGGGCCGGTGGACATGAGGATCAGCGTGGCGCAGATGATGGTGCCGACGAGCGCCCAGCCGTTGTCGGCCATGAACAGGCCGTTCTTGCCGTGGACGAACCAGATCGCGCCGGCCATCACGAAGGTCATCATCGCGCCGGGCAGAACCATGCGGACGCCGAGGGCGACCGAGACCGAGAACACGAGCTCGACCACGATCGTGAACGACGCCGCGCCGATGGCCAGCGGGATGCCGAACTTCGCGAACACGGCGGCGGTGTCGAACAGACCGGCGTCGATCTTCTTCCACGAGTGCATGACCATGATGTAGGCCAGCAGCAGGCGGGCGACGAGCAGCGCGACGTCGCGCGGGGTTCCGGTCAGGGAGCGGTACACGGTTCCTCCAGGTACGAGATGATCACCGCGGGTGAGCTCGTCACCACGGACTGCACACGACCCTAGGGGCACGAACGCGCTACGCCGACCGGTTCAGCCACCCTGCGCGACGAGACGGCCGCAGGACGCGACGAGATGTACGCCACCGCGTGTCACCCGACCGGGGAGCACTGTGGCCGGTGGTCCACACGGCACGACCGGTCGAGCGGTCACCCCGATCCCGCGTCGCCGCAGGTAGCGGGCACACAGCGTGTCCCTGCAGGAAGGGGACGTCACCCGGACGTCGCAGTGGCCGGCGGCTCACCCACCCGGGGTTCACCGACCGTCGGGGCCACGTGCAGTCCGGCGATCCGGACATGCCGCTCGTCCCGCACGACCCTGCGCGCGCCGGGCGGTACGCCCGAGCGGACCAGTGACGCGCCGCCGCGTCGCGCCGTCGCGCTCGGGCCCCGGCGCTGCGCCATGATGGCCGTCGTGTCCGACACGAACAGCCACGACATCACGGCGACCACGGAATGGACGGCGCTGACCGAGCACGCGGCGGAGGTCGAGCCGCGGCACCTGCGGTCGCTGTTCGACGACGACCCCGACCGCGCCGGTGCGCTCACCGCCACCGGGGCCGACCTGGTGCTCGACTACTCCAAACACCGCATCACCCGCGACACCGTCGGGTTGCTGACGGACCTGGCGCGGGCGGCCGGGCTGCCCGCCCGCACCGAGGCGATGTTCACCGGTGCGCACGTGAACACCTCCGAGGACCGGGCCGTGCTGCACACGGCGCTGCGGCTGCCGCGTGACGCGTCGCTCACCGTCGACGGCCAGGACGTCGTCGCCGACGTGCACGCCGTCCTGGACCGGATGGGCGAGTTCACCGACGCGGTGCGCTCCGGGGCGCGGACCGGGTCCACCGGGCAGCGGATCCGCACGGTGGTCAACATCGGCATCGGCGGCTCCGACCTGGGCCCGGTCATGGCCTACGAGGCGCTGCGCGACTACGCGCAGCGCGACCTCGAGTGCCGGTTCGTGTCCAACATCGACCCGACCGACCTGTACGAGAAGACCCGCGACCTCGACCCGGCGACCACGCTGTTCGTCGTCTCGTCGAAGACGTTCACCACGCAGGAGACGCTGACCAACGCCCGCAACGCGCGGTCCTGGCTGCTGTCCGGGCTGGGGACGGACGACACCGGGGCCGTCGCGCAACACTTCGCCGCGGTCTCCACGAACGCGGAGAAGGTGTCGGAGTTCGGCATCTCCACCGACAACATGTTCGGGTTCTGGGACTGGGTCGGCGGCCGCTACTCGCTGGACTCCGCGATCGGGCTGTCGCTGATGTGCGCGATCGGCCGCGAGCACTTCGCGGAGTTCCTCGCCGGCATGCACGCCATGGACGAGCACTTCCGGCACACCCCGCTCGAGCAGAACCTGCCGGTGATCTCCGGACTGCTCGGCGTCTGGTATGCGAACTTCTTCGGCGCCGACACCCGCGCGGTGCTGCCGTACTCCCAGTACCTGCACCGGCTGCCCGCCTACCTGCAGCAGCTGACCATGGAGTCCAACGGCAAGTCCGTGCGCGGCGACGGCACCCCGGTCACCACGACCACCGGCGAGATCTTCTGGGGCGAGCCGGGCACCAACGGCCAGCACGCGTTCTACCAGCTGCTGCACCAGGGCACCCGGCTCGTGCCGTGCGACTTCATCGGATTCGCCCGCCCGCACCACGACCTGCCCGGCGAGGACGCCGCCGACTCCCACGACCTGTTCATGGCGAACCTGTTCGCCCAGTCCGCGGCGCTGGCGTTCGGCAAGACCGCCGCGGAGATCGAGGCCGAGGGCACCCCGGCCGACGTCGTGCCGCACAAGGTGATGCCGGGCAACCGGCCGTCGTCGACGATCCTGGCCGAGAAGCTGACCCCGTCGGTGCTGGGGCAGATCATCGCCTTCTACGAGCACGTCACCTTCGTCGAGGGCACGATCTGGGGCATCGACTCCTTCGACCAGTGGGGAGTGGAGCTCGGCAAGGTCATGGCCAAGCAGTTCGGCCCCGCGCTCCACGACCCGAACCCGCCGGACGCCGGTCTCGACGCGTCCACCGCCGCGCTGATCGGCCGCTACCGCGCCTGGCGCGGCCGTTGAGGCACCTCTTCCGGCGGACGAGCATCGACCGGGAGAGAATCGCCCGGTGAACGATCAACCGTCGGCCCCGCTGCGGGCCCGCGTCACCGGTCCGGTCGCTGCGGTCCTGCTCGTCCTCGCCGGGGTGCTCATCGCCCTGGCGTGGACGGGTGTGCTGCAGGGCGGGGACACCGAGACCGCCGTCGGGCTGGCCGCGGACCGGATCCCCGGCGTCACTGTGGTCGCGCTGGTCGTCACCGAGCTCGGCAACACCGTCGGGAGCACGGCGGTCGCGCTCGTCGGCGGGGCCGTGCTCGCGGTGCGCGGCCGGGTCGCGGAGGGCCTGTGCCTGGCCGCGGTCCCGCTCGTCGCGAGCGTGGTGTTCACGATGGTCAAACGGATCCTCGACCGGGCCCGTCCGCCCGCCGACCTGCAGGTGATGGCCGTGGCGAACGAGTCGCTGCCGTCCGGGCACGCGACCATGGTCGCCGCCGCCTGGACGACGCTGGTGCTCGTGCTGTGGCCGGTGCTGCGGTCACGCGGCCGGGTGCTGCTCACCGCGTTCGCGGTGCTGTGGGCGGGGGCCGTCGGGTTCACCCGCGTCTATCTGGGTGTGCATTGGCTCTCCGACGTGCTCGCCGGATGGGCGTCCGGGGCGGCGCTCGCGTTCACCGGGGTGACGGTGCTGTCGCTGGTGCTCGACCGGCGGACCCGGCGACCGGACACCGCCGCGGCCTGACCCGGCGCGGCCCCACCACGGCGCCGGTCAGCCCGCGGAGTCCCCGTCCGGCGTCCCGGCGCCGGTCAGGCCGCCGGTGATGCGCGTCGCCCGCTCCCCCGCCGCGGCGAGGGTGCGGGCGTGGTCGTGCCAGGCACCGATGTCGTCGCGCAGCCACGCCGCGCGCAGGGCCTCGGTCGCCGTCGTCCACTGCCGCAGCAGCGCGACCCCCTCGGCGGCACCGCCGGCCCTCCGGTGGGTCCGCAGTGCGCCGGTCATCGCGAGCACGGCACGCATCGCGGTCGCGACCTTCCCGGTGATCTCGATCGGCACCGGGAGCCCCGCCGTGGCGTGCGCGACGGCGGCCGCGCGGGTCAGCAGCAGCACCACGGCCACTACCCCGACCAGCACGACGACGGCCGCCACCCAGAACGCCGCGCCCGCCACCGGGGTGAACGCGAGCACCAGCACGACGAGCAGGAGCACGGGGACGACCCATCGGGCACCGCGGGCGGTCCGCACCAGGGTGTGGGCACGGCGCTGGGCCGCGGGGTCGGGTGGGGCGTCGTCGGCGCGCACGAGGCCGCGGTCGAGGAAGAGCAGAGCGGTGTCGGACGTGTCCGGCATGGGCTGATTGTGCACGGCCTCCGGTCAGACCTGCTCCTGCGGGCACCACCAGGTCGACCGCCCGCCGACGGTGCCGTGCACCATCTCGGTCCCGCAGCGGGGGCAGTGCCCGCCCGGGTGCCGGTGCTCGACGACCTCACCGGTGTGCACGCCGCCGTTCGCGACGGCCCGCTCCAGCGCGCGGTCGAGGTTGCGGTGCAGCCGGTCCAGGTCGGTGCGGGTCAGGTCGCGCACCGGGGCCTTCGGCGAGATCCGCGCCTGCCACAGCGCCTCGTCGGCCAGCAGGTTCCCGACGCCTGCCAGCACGGACTGGTCGAGCAGCCGTGCCTTCACCGCCGACGTGCCGCGCAGCAGCCGGTCGCGGAACTCGGCCGGCTTCATCCCCTCCGCGTCGGGGCCGAGACCGGACAGGTCGGGGTCGAGCCGGACCCGGCCGAGACGGCGCTTGTCGAACAGCCGGAGCTCCCCGCCGTCGTCGAAGGTCATGGTGAACCGGTCCCACTCGGCCTTGCGCGGCTGCCGGTCGGGGCGGGCGGGGCCGCCGCCGATGCGCTCACCGTCGGAGTCGGTGACGACGATCCGTCCGCCCATCCCGAGATGCACGCCGAGCGCGGGCCCCGCCTCGCCGTCGGCGGTCTCGGTGTCGCACCACATGGTCTTGCCGATCCGGTTCGCCCGGGTGAGCCGCCCGCCCTTCAGCGCCGAGGCGATGTCACCGGGGCGGTGCGGGCGGCAGACCCAGTCGTCGCGGTCGTCGACGGCGGTGATCGTGCGGCCGACGGCCTCGGCGAGGACCGTGCGTGCGTTCTCCACCTCGGGCAGCTCGGGCATGACGATCAGTGTGGCGTGGCCGGGGAACACCCGCGCGCCGGTCCGTCGTTGGGGCCGGTGTGACTGCTGGTGAACGGATGAAGGTGCGGGCGCCCGAACTGCGCGGACGGCGGTGGCTCAACACCGGCGGCGAGGACGTGACCCTCGCCGGGCTGCGCGGGCGGATCGTGGTGCTCGACTTCTGGACGTTCTGCTGCGTCAACTGCCTGCACGCGCTCGACGAGCTGCGGCCCCTGGAAGCCGAGTTCGGTGACGTCCTGACGATCATCGGGGTGCACTCGCCGAAGTTCCTGCACGAGGCGGACCCGGCCGCCGTCGAGGCCGCCGTGGAGCGCTACGACGTCACCCACCCCGTCCTCGACGACCCGGAGCTCACCACCTGGGACGCCTACGCCGCCCGCGCCTGGCCGACCCTGGCCGTCATCGACCCGGACGGGTTCGTCGTCGCCCGGATGGCGGGCGAGGGGCACGGCCCCGGGCTGGCCGCGCTGGTCCGGGAGCTGGTCGCCACGCACGGCGACCGGCTGCGCCGCGGGGACGACCCGTACGTCCCGCCGCCCGCGCCGGACACCGCGCTGCGGTTCCCCGGGAAGGTCGTCGCGCTGCCCGGCGGCACGTTCCTCGTGTCCGACACCGCCCACCATCAGCTCGTCGAGCTGGAGCCCGACCTGGCGACCGAGGTGCGGCGGATCGGGTCCGGGGAGCGCGGGCTCGCCGACGGCGCGGCGGCGACGGCACGGTTCTCCGAGCCGCAGGGGCTGCTGGTCCTCCCCTCCGGCGACGCCGTGCTGGTCGCCGACACCGTCAACCACGCGATCCGGCGGATCGGCCTGGCCGACGGCACCGTGTCCACCCTGGCCGGAACCGGTGAGCAGCTGCGCGAGCGGGTCGCCGTCGGTGCCGCGTCGGCGATGCTGTCCTCGCCGTGGGACCTGGAGTGGTGGGGCGGGACGGTCGTCGTCGCGATGGCGGGACCGCACCAGCTGTGGACCCTCGACCCCGCCACCGGCGAGGCCCGGGTGCTGGCCGGGACCACCAACGAGGGGCTGCGCGACGGCGCGTTCGACGAGGCGTTCTTCGCCCAGCCGTCCGGGCTGGCCGCCGGCCCCGACGGGACGCTGTGGGTCGCCGACTCCGAGATCTCCGCGCTGCGCCGGGTCGGCGACGGCCCCGGGGCCGCGGTCGCGACGGCCGTCGGGCAGGGGCTGTTCGAGTTCGGGCACCGCGACGGCCCGGCCGCGCAGGCGCTGCTGCAGCACCCGCTCGGGGTGACTGTGCTGCCCGACGGCTCGGTCGCCGTCGCCGACACCTACAACGGCGCGGTGCGCCGGTTCGACCCGGCGACGAACCTGGTCTCCACCCTGGCCGAGGGGCTCGCCGAGCCGTCGGACCTGCTCGTCGACGGCGAGACGCTGGTCGTGGTCGAGTCCGCGGCGCACCAGCTGGTGCGGCTGCCCGTCCCGGCCGGGTCGCTGGTGTCCGGCGACGCCCACGTCGTCCGGCGGACCCCGACGGCCCTCGCCCCGGGCGTGGCGCTGCGGATCGGGTTCGCCCCGCCCACCGGGCAGCACCTCGACGACCGGTACGGCGACCCGACGTCGCTGACCGTGGCGGCCGACCCGCCGTCGCTGCTGCTGTCCGGCGGGGGCACCGCGACCGGGCTGACCCGCGAGCTGCGCCTGGACCCGGGCGTCGGCGCCGGGGTGCTGCAGGTCGCGGTGACCGCGGCGGCCTGCGACGACCCGTCGGACGGGTTCGCCGCCTGCCACCGCTACCAGCAGGACTGGGGCATCCCGGTGACCGTCGACGACGGCGGGCCCGCCGAGCTGGCGCTGGACCTGCGGTCGGTCTAGCCGATCCAGGCCAGGACGGCCATCACGCGGCGGTGGTCGTCCGACGACGGCGGCAGCCCGAGCTTGGTGAAGATCGAGGAGATGTGCTTCTCCACCGCGCCCTGGGTGATCACCATGAGCCGGCCGATGGCGATGTTGGTGCGACCCTGTGCCATCAGCTCCAGCACCTCGCGCTCGCGCGGGGACAGCTCGGCCAGGGGGTCGCGCCGGCGGCGCTTGGTGAGCAGCGCGGTGACGACCTCGGGGTCCAGCACGGTGCCGCCCGCGGCGACCCGGCCGAGTGCGTCGGAGAGCTCGGCGAGCTTGGACACGCGGTCCTTGAGCAGGTACCCGACCCCGCCGCCGGCCTCCAGCAGGTCGGTGGCGTAGGACTCCTCGACGTACTGCGACAGCACCAGGATCCCGACCGACGGGAACCGCCTGCGGATCTCCAGCGCGGCCCGCAGCCCCTCGTCGGTGAACGAGGGCGGCATCCGTACGTCGACGACGGCCACCTCGGGCTGGTGCTCCTCGACCGCGGCGACGAGCGCGGTGCCGTCCCCGACCGCGGCGAGCACCGTCGCGTCCGCCTCCTCCAGCAGCCGGACCAGGCCCTCGCGCAGCAGCACCGAGTCCTCGGCGAGGACCACCCGCATCGTCATGGCCCCATCCTGGGTCACGCGTCCCCCAGGCCGGCGACCGGGACCTCCGCGGTCAGGACGGTCGGGCCACCCGGCGGGCTGTCGACCTCCAGGCGTCCCTCGACGATCTCCAGCCGGTCGGCGAGCCCGGCCAGGCCGTGGCCCTTGCCCGGATGGGCGCCGCCGCGGCCGTCGTCGCGGACGCAGACCCGCAGCAGGGTCTCGTCGACGGTCACGGTGACCGTCACCGCGGTCGCGCCGGCGTGCTTGGCGATGTTGGTGAGCGCCTCGGTCACCACGAAGTACGCGGTGTTCTCGACCAGGGCGGGCAGCCGGGTGCCGTCGTCGAGGCCCACGTCGAGGTCGACCGGGACCGGGCAGCGCCCCGCGGCGGCCCGCAGCGCCGGGCCGAGCCCGCGGTCGGCCAGGATCGGCGGCGCGATGCCCCGGGACAGCGCACGCAGCTCCGAGAGCGCCTCGCGGCTCTGTTCCAGGGCCTCGTGCAGCAGCGGGCGGGCGCGCTCGGGGTCGTCGTCGAGGCGCCGGACGGCGGACTCCAGGTCCATACCCAGCCGCACCAGGCGCTGCTGCGGCCCGTCGTGGATGTCGCGTTCGAGCCGGCGCAGGGTCTGCGCCTCGGCCGCGACGGCCGCCCGGCGGCCGGCGGCCAGCGCCAGCGCGCGGGCCCGCAGCGCGGCGGTCTGGTTGGTGAGCAGGCCACGGGCGAGCAGCGCGCGCACGTCGGTCAGCCAGCGCACGACGGTCGGAAGGGTCATCAGCAGCAGGACGCCGAGCCCGGTGTTGAGCGCGACGTCGCCGAGGGTGGAGTCGATGCCCGTGATCGAGCCGAACAGTGTCCAGTTGTTCGGCCCGCGCGGCAGCGACCACTGCCAGAACACGTAGAACAGCCCGCCCAGGCCGGTGACCGACCAGACCAGCGCGATCGCCGCGGTCACCGTCCGCACCGGCAGCGCGGTGACGGCGTGCGCGACGTCGCGCCAGCTCTGCGGGTCGGCCAGGGCCCGGAACAGCCGCCCCATCAGCGAGCGCCCGCGGTTGGGCCGGTAGTGGTGCGGCGGGAGCGGGCCCCCGGTCGCGGCCTCGGTGGCCCGGCGCTCCAGCTCGGCGAACCCGCGCGCCGCGGCCAGCAGCCCGACGGTGATCGGCAGCCCGATCCAGATCACGAACGTCCCCGCGCCCAGCACCAGCCCGACCAGGACCACGACCCCGCTGACGACCGCCAGCGGCAGCCCGGTCAGCAGGTAGGCCATCTGGGCGCCGAGCCGGGTGCGCCCCGGCCACGACGACGGCCAGCCCGGCGGGTGCGGCAGGTGCAGGCCGCCGTCGCGCAGCAGGTACTCGCGCAACGCGCCGTTGCCCCAGCCCTCCAGCGCGCGGACCAGGTGCGGGTCCAGGTGGCTGCCGCCCGGCTCGTCGGGGGCGGGGCGGGGGCGGGTGGCGAGGTCGCGGTCGGCCGGCTCCTCGGACATGCGGTCCTCCTGCTCGGCGCGGCACGGGTGCACCCCGAGGATAGGCGGTGACGAACACCCCGCCGGGGTCGCGTGGGACGGGGGCGACATGGTGAGCTACCCCTCGGTAACAGACGCGACGACGCGAGAAGGTGTGCCCGTGGACCCCGCCGACCTCACCGACGTCCTGGACTCCGTCCGTGACTTCATCCGCACCGAGGTGGTGCCGCAGGAGGAGCGGATCGACGCCGAGGACGCCGTCCCCGAGCGCATCGTCGCCCAGTGCAAGGAGATGGGCCTCTACGGCTTCACCATCCCCGAGCAGTACGGCGGCCTCGGCCTGACCGCCTCGCAGGAGGTCCGCCTCGCGTTCGAGCTCGGCTGGACGACCCCCGCGCTGCGCTCGCTGTTCGGCACCAACAACGGCATCGCCGGGCACGTGCTGCTGGAGGGCGGCACCGAGGAGCAGAAGAAGCAGTGGCTGCCCCGGCTCGCCTCCGGCGAGGTCACCGCCTCGTTCGGGCTGACGGAGGCCGACGCGGGCTCCGACCCCTCCTCCCTCACCACCCGGGCCGTCCGCGACGGCGACGGCTGGGTCCTCAACGGCTCCAAGCGCTACATCACCAACTCCCCCGTCGCCGACGTGATCATGGTGTTCGCGCGGACCGACCCGGACGCCCCCGGCAACCGCGGCATCTCCACCTTCCTCGTCCCGAAGGGCACCCCCGGCCTCTCGGTCGGGCCGAAGGACCACAAGATGGGCCAGTTCGGCGCCTGGACCGCCGACGTGTACCTCGACGACGTCCGCGTCCCGTTCGAGAACGTCGTCGGCGGCGAGGAGGGCATCGACAAGGGCTTCCTCGTCGCCGCGAAGTGCCTCGCCCACGGCCGGCTGCACATCGGCGCGGTCTGCGTCGGGATGGCCGACCGGCTGGTCCACGAGACCGTCGAGTTCGCCCGCACCCGCGAGCAGGGTGGCAAGCCGATCGCCCGGTTCCAGCTGGTCCAGGGCCTGGTCGCGGACTCGGTGACCGACGCCCGCGCGGGCCGCGGCCTGGTCCTCGACGCCGCCCGCAGCTTCGACGACGGCACCGACATGGTCTCCGGGCCCGCTGCCGCGAAGTACTTCTGCTCGGAGATGGTGGGCCGGGTCGCCGACCGCGCGGTGCAGGTGCACGGCGGGGCGGGCTACATGCGCGGCGTCGCCGTCGAGCGGTTCTACCGCGACGCCCGGCTCTTCCGGATCTACGAGGGCACCAGCCAGATCCAGCAGGTCATCATCGCCCGCGACGCGCTCGGCCGCGCCGCCCGGGGCTGACCGCACCCCGCGCCCCACACCGCCCCCGCACCACACCGCCCCCGCCCTCCGGGTAGCTCCCAGGGTCACTCTCGTAGCGCTCTAAGCCACGAAAGTGACACTCGGGGCAGCTCCGGTCGGGAGCGGCGCGAGGATGGTTGTCCACAGGAGAGGAAGTCGTCCCGGTTGCGGGGCCGGACGGGGGCACGCTGGTCGGGTGCCCCGACGCAGCGCTCCCTCACCCGCTGAGGTCCTGTCCGAGCTCCGCGAGCCCGTCGTCCCGGTCCGTGAGCTCGAGAGACTGGGTCTGGACCGCCGGACGATCGCCCGCCGCTGCCGGCCGGGCGGGCCGTGGCGCAGTCTCTGTCCCGGGGTCGTCAAACTGTCCAACGGCCCCGTGGTCCGTGACGACCGGCAGCGGGCAGCGCTGATCGTCGCCGGGCCGGACGCGATGCTGACCGGGCTCGACGCCTTGCACCTGCACGGGGTGCGCACCGCGCCGTCGCCCCACGGTCCGGTGCACGTCCTCGTCCCGCACGACCGTCGTCGCGGGAGGTGGTCGGTGGTGCGGACGGAACGGACGCGGCGTCTGCCGGTCCCGGGGGCACGCCGGCACCCGGTCGCACCGGTGGTGCGCGCTGCGGTCGACGCGGCTCGGTGCTCCCGCGATCGCGACTTCGTCCGGGACCTGTTCGCCGATCTCCTGCAACACGGGCACGGCACGATCGACGAGCTCCGGGAGGAGCTGGCTGTCTGCAGCAGCCGGGGAGTCGCCCTGCCCCGGGCGGTCCTCGGCGAGATGACCGCGGGAGTGCGCTCCGTGGCCGAGGCCAGGGCGCGGAAGCTGGTGCTCCGCAGCGGTCTGCCGGTGCCGCGGTCCAACGTCCGGCTGACCGACCGGCGTGGCGTCCTGATCGCCGTCGTCGACTTCTGGTGGCCGGAGGCGGGTCTCGCCTGGGAGATCGACTCGATCGAGTTCCACCTCTCCCCGGAGGACTACGCCCGCACCGTGCGCAGGCGGGCCGCCCTCAGCAGGCACGGTGTCGTCGTGGTGCAGACCCTGCCGTCCGACCTGCGACGACGACCGGCCGAGATCGTCGACGAGCTACGCCGATGTCACGCCCGCGCTCTCGCCCAGCCCCGTCCCGACGTCATCCACCTCGACGACGCCGCCTGAGCCGCGGGGCGGCCCCGGAGGTGCCCCCAGGGGAACTCTCGTAGCGCTCTAAGCCACGAGAGTTCCCCTGGGGGCAGGCCCGGAGGGTCGCGGACGTGAGAGGCAGCAACCGGGACGACGAACGGCCCCGCCCGGGAATCCCGGGCGGGGCCGTCGTGTGCTGCGGTCGATCAGTGGGCGGCGGGGCCCCGGTGGTACTCGAACACCAGGCCGCCGACGGCGATCAGCACCAGCGTCATGCCGATGACGATCATCCAGGCGTACCAGAAGGCCACACCCAGGGCGGCGAAGGCGGCCGCGGCGGCCAGACCCAGCGGCCAGTAGCTGCCGGCGGAGAAGAAGCCCACCTCGCCGGCACCGTCGGACACCTCGGCCTCGGGGTTGTCCTCGGGGCGCTCCTCGAGGCGGCGGGAGACGAACCGGAAGTACGTGCCGACGATCAGCGACAGGCCCGCGGTCAGCCACAGCGCGGTCACGCCGACGACCTCACCGGCGATGAACATGTACGCCAGCGCGGCCAGGATGAAGAAGCCGGTGACGATCTCGAAGAGCCGGGACTCGATCTTCATGGGGTGCGCGTCCTCCCTCAGCCCGTGACCTGCGCGGCCAGCTGGCCGCGGTCGGTCGAGAACGGCTGCGTGCTGATCGCCTCCGGCGCGCACCACTCGCCGCAGTTCAGCGCCTGCAGCGCCTCGCCGGTCGAGTAGGCCTGCCCGGTCTGCGGGTTGGTCTCCTTGCGGAGCTGGATGTACCGGTCGAACAGCGCGGGCTCCAGGGCACGCACCTCGAAGTTCATCTGGGAGTGGTACGTGCCGCACAGCTCGGCGCAACGACCGACGAACGCGCCCTCACGGTCGATCCGGTCGATGATGTAGCTGTTGTCCTGCTCGTTCCGCTCCGGGAACGGGAAGACGTCGCGCTTGAAGAGGAACTCCGGCACGTAGAACGAGTGGATCACGTCGGGCGAGCGCTGCGTGAACTGGATCGACCGGTCGGTCGGCAGGACCATGATCGGGATCGTGTCGCTCGTCCCCAGCGTGCTCACCGGGCGTCCGCCCTGGCCGGCCTCGTCGGGGTAGGAGAACTCCCAGTTCCACTGGAACCCGACGATGTCGACCCGCAGGTCGGCCGGGCCACCCGCGGTCGGGTTCTCCTTGTCGATGTAGTTCTGCACGTTCACCGTGAAGCCGAAGAGCACGGCCACGATGACGGTGGGGATCGCCGTGAAGACGAGCTCGACCGGCAGGTTGTACTGCGTCTGGCGCGGCAGCGAGCCGTCGTCGTCCTTGCGCTTCCGGTGCAGGATCATCGCCCAGAACATGGCGCCCCAGGTGATGACACCGACGACCAGCGCCGCGATCGCGGACCAGGTCCACAGGTTGCGCATCGACTCGGCTTCGGGGGTCACCCCCTCGGGCCACCCGAACCGGATGACCTCCTGGACCGAGCAACCGGCCAGAGCCGGAGTCGCCAGCAGGCCGACCACGGCCACCTTCGCCGCCCGGGCGATCCGGGAGCGGCCTTCGGTTCGGGCCACTGCACGCCGCCTTCCTGTCGTCTCCTGCGTACGCCGCACTGCCAGCACGTTCTTCCTTGCTCCGCCGTCACGACACCGCGGTCGAAGGGGATCATGTGCCACCCGTATGGAGCACCGTCTTCGACCTCGCGTAGAGCCTAGACGAACCCCGGTCGGGCCGCGCCCCCCGGGGGTTCCCGGAGAGGGCGTGAACGTCGTCACCGCCGCAGGGGAAACAGGCAGTCTCGCAGCGGGAAGACCGTTTCGCACCGGGGCGCGCGAGACCCGTCCGGCTGACTCGGCATACTGATCGGTGTGTGCGGACTGCTGGGATTGCTGACCGCCGGGGCGGACGCCGCGACCCGGGTCGACCCGATCGCCGACGGGCTGCGCTGTGCGCGGCATCGGGGACCCGACGAGAGCGAGACGTGGAACGACCACGACCTCGTCCTCGGGTTCAACCGGTTGTCGATCATCGACGTGGACCATTCCCACCAGCCCCTGCACTGGGGGCCGGTGCCGGGCGAGGACACCCGCTACACCATCGTCTTCAACGGCGAGATCTACAACTACCTCGAGCTCCGCGAGGAGCTGATCGAGACCTACGACGCGGCGTTCGCCACCGACGGCGACGGCGAGGTCATCGTCGCGGCGTTCCACTACTGGGGCCCCGACGCCGTGCAGCGCCTGCGCGGCATGTTCGCCTTCGCCATCTGGGACGTCGTGGAGCGCGAGCTGTTCCTGGCCCGCGACCCGTTCGGCATCAAGCCGCTGTTCCTGGCCACCACCCCGGTCGGCACCGCGTTCGCCAGCGAGAAGAAGTCGCTGCTGTCGCTGGCCGGTGAGCTGGAGATCGGGCTGGACCTGGAGCCGGCCGCGCTGCAGCACTACCTGACCCTGCAGTACGTGCCCGAGCCGATGTCGCTGCACCGGATGATCTCGCGCGTCGAGTCCGGCACGCACGTCACCGTGCGCCCCGGCGAGGAGCCGCTGCACCAGCGCTACTTCGCGCCGAAGTTCATCTCGCTGCCCAGCCACGCCCCGGCCAGCGCCGAGGCGGAGGCGATCGTGCACGGCGAGATCGCCGACGTGCTGCGCGACTCGGTGGCCAAACACATGCGGGCCGACGTCACCGTCGGTGCGTTCCTGTCCGGCGGGATCGACTCCACCGCGATCGCGGCGCTCGCCAAGGAGCACAACCCGAACCTGATCACCTTCACCACCGGGTTCGAGCGCGAGGGCTACTCCGAGGTCGACGTGGCCGCCGAGTCCGCCGCCGCGATCGGCGTGCGGCACGTGGTCCGCACCGTCAAGCCTGACGAGATGATGGAGGCCCTGCCGCTCATCATCTGGTACCTCGACGACCCGGTCGCCGACCCGGCGCTGGTCCCGCTGTGGTTCATCGCCCGCGAGGCCCGCCAGCACGTCAAGGTCGTGCTGTCCGGCGAGGGCGCCGACGAGCTGTTCGGCGGCTACTCGATCTACCGCGAGCCGCTGTCGCTGTCGCCGTTCGAGAAGGTCCCCGGCACGCTCAAGCCGCTCATGCGCCGGGCGTCGCGCAAGATGCCCGAGGGCATGCGGGGCAAGGACCTGCTGCGCCGCGGGTCGCTGTCGATGGAGCAGCGCTACTACGGCAACGCCCGCATCTTCCGCGACGACCAGCTGCACGAGGTCCTGCGCGGCTACGACCCGCGGGTGTCGCACCAGGACGTGACGGCGCCGCACTACTTCGCCAGCCACGACTGGGACCCGGTCGCCCGGATGCAGCACGTGGACCTGTTCACCTGGCTGCGCGGCGACATCCTGGTCAAGGCCGACAAGATGACGATGGCGCACTCGCTGGAGCTGCGGGTGCCGTTCCTCGACCCCGAGGTCTTCGACATCGCCTCGTCGCTGCCGCAGTCGCAGAAGATCACCCACGGCTCGAACGGCACCACGAAGTACGCGCTGCGCCGGGCCTGCGAGGGCATCATCCCCCCGCACGTGCTCAACCGGCCGAAGCTCGGCTTCCCGGTGCCGATCCGGCACTGGCTGCGCGACGAGATGTACGCCTGGGCGCGCGACATCCTGCAGAACTCCGGTGCCGGGCACCTGATCGACCTGCAGGCCGTGCACCGCATGCTCGACGCGCACCGCGAGGGCCCGGTCGACCACTCCCGCCGGATCTGGGCGGTGCTGGTCTTCCTGCTGTGGCACGGGATCTTCGTCGAGAAGCGGATCGTGCCGGAGGTCCCGACCCCGACCTACCCGGTCAAGATCTGAGCGGTCCCGCATGACGGACGGGCCGGCACCCCTGAGGGGTGCCGGCCCGTCGGCGTCCGGAGGGGGTCAGGCGGGCAGGACGGCGCGCAGCTCGTCGGCCGCGGCCTCGCCGAACGCGTCGGCCAGGCGGGTCAGCGCGGCGTCGCGGTCCCAGGTCCACTCCTGCGGGCCGTCGGACTCCAGCACGTAGGTCGCGATGAGCGCTCCCAGCTGCGCCGAGCGCTCGACCGACAGGCCGCCGCCGAGGGCGGTCAGGAACCCGGCGCGCCAGGCGTCGCCGACACCGGTCGGGTCGACCTGCTCGGTCGGCGCGACGACGTCGACGCGGGTCTCGGTGCCGTCGGACTCCACGATCACCGCGCCCTTCTCGCCGAAGGTGGTGATCCGGGTGCCGACCTTCGCGTCGACCTCCTCTGCGCTCCAGCCGGTCTTCTTGAGCAGCAGCTCGTACTCGTAGTCGTTGGTGACCAGGTACGTCGCGCCCTCGATGAGGCGGCGGACCTCGGGGCCCTCCATCCGGGCGAGCTGCTGGGAGGGGTCGGCGAGGAAGGGGTAGCCCTGGGTGCGGCACTCGTCGGTGTGGCGCAGCATGGCCTCGGGGTCGCTGGCACCGATGAGCACCAGGTCGAACCCGCCGACGCGCTCGGCGATCGGGGCGAGCTCGATCTCCTTCGACTTGGCCATGGCGCCGGTGTAGAAGGACGCGATCTGACGCATGTCGTCGTCGGTGGTGCAGACGAAGCGGGCGGTGTGGACGTCGTCGTGGGTGTGCACCCCGGAGGTGTCGACACCCAGGTCGTCGAGGACCTGCTTGTACTCGGCGAAGTCGGCACCGACGGCGCCGATCAGCACCGGGTTCTGGCCGAGCACACCGAGCGCGAAGGCGATGTTGCCGGCCACGCCGCCCCGGCGGACCGTCAGGTCGTCGACCAGGAAGCTGACCGAGATCCGGTCCAGCTGGTCGGCCAGGATCTGCTCGGAGAACTTCCCCGGGAAATGCATGAGGTTGTCGGAGGCGATCGAACCCGTCACGGCAATAGGCACACCGGGGACCCTACGTCACTCACGGCGAAGGGCCCCGCCGGAGATCACCGGCGGGGCCCTTCGGAGGTGCTGCTGTGCGACGTCAGTTGAAGCTGTCGCCACAGGCGCAGGAGCCGCCCGCGTTCGGGTTGTCGATCGTGAAGCCCTGCTTCTCGATGGTGTCGACGAAGTCGATCGTGGCGCCCTGCAGGTACGGGGCGCTCATCCGGTCGACGCCGACCTTGAGACCGTGGAAGTCACGGAAGAGGTCACCGTCGAGCGACCGGTCGTCGAAGAAGAGCTGGTAGCGCAGGCCGGCACAGCCACCGGGCTGCACGGCGATGCGCAGGTGCATGTCGTCGCGGCCCTCCTGCTCGAGCAGGGTGCGCGCCTTGACGGCAGCGGAGTCGGTCAGCTCCACGCCGTGCGTCTGCTCCGTGGTCGCGCCCGCGTCCAAGGTGTTGTCAACGGTCATGACTCTCCCAACAACGTGCGTGGTCCGCCCTGTTCCCACCGGGCGTCGGAATCCATAGTACGACGTCGGGCCGGTCCGCATCCGTGCGGAGACCGTGCGAATCGCCGACGGACGGGTGACGGGGCTCACCGGCTCCAGCGCGGTGCGACACGCTCCGCCAGGTCGGCGAGTGTCCCGGCCGGGTCCGCCATCGAGGCCTCCAGGCCGAACTCCTCCGCCACCCCGAACGCCGCGTCGACCCCGGCCGCCGCGGCCTCCCGGCGGCCCACACTGACCTGACCGGCCAGCACCACGCACGGCGTCCCGCGGTCGGCCGCACCCCGGGCGACGGCGGTGATCAGCTTCCCGCGCAGCGACTGCCAGTCGAAGCTGCCCTCCCCCGTGACGGCCAGGTCGGCGGCGTCCAGCTCGGCGTCGAGGCCGACCAGGTCGCGCACCAGTCCGGCTCCGGACTCGACGCGCGCGCCGAGGGCGAGCAGCGCGGCGCCGAGACCACCCGCGGCGCCCGCGGCGGGCCGGTCGCGCACCTCGCCTCCGGCCAGGTCGGCGAGCACCCCGGCGAACACGGTCAGCGCGCCGTCCAGCTCGGCGACGGCGGCGTCGTCGGCGCCCTTCTGCGGACCGAACACGGCGGCGGCGCCCTGCGGTCCGAGCAGGGGGTTGTCGACGTCGCTCGCCGCCACCAGGGTCATCCCACCCAGGTCGGGGGTCCCCTCGAGACGGGCACAGCAGTCCAGGGCCGCGCCGCCGGGCGGGAGCGGGAGGCCGTCGTCGTCGACGGGGACGGCGCCGAGCGCGGCCAGCAGACCGGCGCCGCCGTCGGTGGTGGCGGACCCGCCGAGCCCCACGACGGCGGTCGTGACGCCGGCGTCGCGGGCGGCGGCGAGCAGCTCCCCCACCCCGGACGTCGTCGCGGTGCGGGCGACCCCGGGGACCCGGTCCTCGCGCGGGACGTGGTGCAGCCCGCACGCCGAGGCGCACTCCAGGTAGGCCGTGTCGCCGACGCGCAGCCAGGACCCGGTCACCGGGTCACCGAGCGGACCGGTGACCTCCAGCTCGTGCACGGTCCCGCCGAGGGCGGTGTGCAGGACCTCCGCGAAGCCGGTGCCGCCGTCGGCGAGGGGGACGATCGCGACGTCGGCGCCCGGCACGGCGCGCCGCCAGCCCGCGGCGATCGCCTCGGCCGCCTCCCGTGCGCTGAGGGTTCCGCCGAAGGAGTCGGGAGCCACCACGATGCGCATGCGGGGCAGGCTAGCGGCGGCCCGTATTGTGGACACCTGTGAGGTTCCTGCGCCGCTCCGAGAGCTCCGACCAGGCCGGTCAGACGGCCGTCGAGCCCCCGGCGGGCACGGACGCTGCGGAGACGGAGGACGAGGGCGCGACCCGCTCGCGTCCCCACACCACCCCCGGCAAGGGCCGGGCGACACCGAAGCGCCGTGACGCCGAGGGCAGGCGGCGCGGTCCCGCGCCGCCCCCGCCGCGCACCCAGCGGGAGGCCGCGAAGCTGGCCCGCGCCACCCGGCCGTCGAAGGACGAGCGCCGGGCGAAGGCACTGGAGCGCCGCAAGCGGATGGACGCCGGCGACGACCGCGTGCTGCTCCCCCGCGACCGCGGCAAGGTGCGGGCGTACGTGCGCGACATCGTCGACTCGCGCCCGCACGTCATCGGGCTGTTCCTGCCGCTGGCCGCGCTCGTGCTGGTCGCCGCGCTGATCCAGAACCCGGTGATCCAGCAGTACGTCACGCTGTTCACGTTCCTGATGCTGATCGTGATGGTCGTCGAGGGCACGCTGCTGGGCATGCAGGTCCTGAAGAAGGCCCGCGCGAAGTTCCCCGACGAGGAGATCAAGGGCCTCGGCACCGGGTGGTACGCGTTCTCCCGCGCCACCCAGCCGCGCCGCATGCGCGTGCCCAAGCCGCGCGTCAAGCGCGGCGACACGGTCTGACACCGTCCCGGCGGGCCCCTGCTCTCAGAGCACGAGCGGCCCGCCGGGCAGGTCCAGCACGGCCTGCAGCGACGGCGCCTCCCCCGCGACGACCTCGGCCTCCCCACTCGCACCGACCGCGTCGAGCAGTGCGGTCACCCGCTCCGGCTCGGGGTGGGTCAGGCGCAGCGTGCGCAGGCTCGCCGGGACCGGCAGGTCGGACGACGGGTGCCGGGTGATGCCCCAGTCGATGAGGAACGGCAGCACCCCACCCGCGTCGTCGGGCGGGAACGCGAGCCGCCACGCGAGCAGCGTGCCGTCCGGGCGCCTACGGGACATCTCCCGGGCGGGTCCCGGGTCGTGCCCGGCGGCGCGGGCCGCGTCGAGCGCGGCGTCGAGGTCGTCGACGCGCACCGCCCAGGTCACCAGCGCGGGTGCGGTCAGGGTGTCGATCCGGAACGGGCGCGGTGCGCCCGGCTCGTCCTGCGCGGGGTCGGGGCCGACGACCTCCAGGTACCGGCCCGGCCCGATCCCGGCCAGCCGGTTGCGGGTGCCGACACCGACGTGCGGCCCGCCCTCGAGCGTGTGGAGATGACGTCCGGCCAGGTCAGCGGCGGTGTCGTCGACGTCGGGGGTGGCCAGGACCAGATGATCGAGCACCTTCGCGACGCTACCGGGGACCGGTAGGACACGATGTGCGGCGTGACTCCTCCCGTCGAACTGCGGACGCTCGTCCTCGGGGGCACGCGCTCCGGCAAGTCGCGGCACGCCGAGGAACTGCTCGGCGACGACGCGGCGGTCCGCTACCTCGCGACCGGCCGGCGGATCCCCGGCGACACCGACTGGGACGCGCGCATCGCCGCGCACGCCGCCCGGCGTCCCGCCCACTGGACCACCGAGGAGGTCGGCGGCACCGAGCTGGCGGCCGCACTCGCCCGGCCCGGCCCGGTGCTGGTCGACGACCTGGCGACCTGGCTGACCGGGGTCCTCGACGACGCAGTCGCCTGGGACGCCCCGGTCGTGCCCGCCACGGTCGACGCCGCCGTCGACGGCCTGGTCGCCGCGGTGGCCGCCGCGCCGGGACCGCTGGTGCTGGTCTCCGCCGAGACGGGGCTGGGAGTCGTGCCGGACACCCGCGCCGGGCGGCTGTTCCGTGACCGGCTGGGTGAGCTGAACGCCGCCGTCGCGCGGGTGTGCGACGACGTCGTGCTGGTGGTGGCGGGGCGGGCGCTCACCCTGCCGACTCCCGCCGTCACCGAGCCGGGCGCCGGTGTCGCCCCGACACCCGGCCCCACGGCGTCGGCCGCGGGAACACACGCCGGTCCCGTCCTGGCGGGACCCGCCTCCGGGCTCGACGCCGCGGGAGCTGGCGCACCCGGCCCCGCCACCGGGTCCGCGACTCCCGAGAGGACCGGTGTCCCGGCTGCCGGAGCCGGCGGGCCCGTCGGTACCGACGTCGCCGACCCCGACGGCGACGTCGCGGGCACCCCCGCCGGGGTCCCGGGTGCGGTCCTCCCCGCGACCGGGGCGGCCGCGGGCGCCGTCGCCGGAGCCGCGACGACCCCCGCCTCGATCACCGAGTCCGACGTGGAGATCGTCCCGGTCACCGTCGGACGGCCGGACTCCCGCAGCCGCCGTGCGGCCGTCGCCCTGGTCGAGGGGCTCGCGATGCCCACCGGCGGGCTCGGCAGGCTCGGCGAGCTGGGCGTGTGGCTGGCGTCCTGCCAGGGCACCTGTCCCCCGCAGGCGCCCGTGCGCGCCCGGGTGGTGCTGCTCGCCGCCGACCACGGCATCGCCGGGAACGGCGTCTCGGCCTACCCGCCGCAGGTGTCCGCGGTGCGCGCCACCGCCGCCGCGGCCGGACGGCTGCCGGTCACCGTCGCCGCGCGGGCCGCCGGGGCGACCGTGCGGGTCGTCGACGTCGGGCTCGTGTCCGGGGCCGAGGGCGCCGAGCCGGGCTGGCTCGTCGCGCACGGCACCGGCCGGATCGACCGCGAGGACGCCCTGGACGGTGAGCGCGCCACCGCGGCGTGGCTGACCGGGCGGCGGCTGGCCGACGCCGAGATCGACGCCGGCGCGGACCTGCTGATCCCGGCGACGCTCGCCGTCGGCGTGACGACCCCCGCCGCGACGCTCGTCGCGGCCGTGACCGGGGCCGAGCCCGTCGCCGTCGTGGGGCGGGCCTCGGGGATCGACGACCGCGCCTGGATGCGGAAGGCCGTCGCGATCCGTGACGCGCTGCGCCGGGCCCGTCCGCACCTGCGCGACCCGCTGGCGCTGCTGCGCACCGTCGGCGGCACGGACCTGATCGTGCTCGCCGGGTTCCTCGCCCGGGCCGCGGAGCGCAAGGTGCCCGCGGTGCTCGACGGTCTGGCCGTCGGCGCGGCGGCCCTGCTCGCCGACGAGCTGGCCCCCGGCGCGAAGGACTGGTGGGTCGCCGCGCAGCCGTCGACCGAACCGGCCGCGACGCTCGTCCTGGAGCACCTGTCGCTGGTGCCGCTGCTGGACCTGGCGGTGCGCACCGAGGACGGCACCGCCGCGGTGACGGCGCTGCCGCTGCTGGTCACCGCGGCGCGGCTGCTCGCCGAGACCGGGACCGCGCACGACACCGGCGTCGTCCCGGGTGATGTGACGGCGCCGGCCGGCCTCGGCCGGTGAGCGGACCCCGGCCCGGTCCCCTCGCGGGGCTCGCGCTGGCGGTCAGCTGGCTGACCGTCGTGCCCGCCCGGGTCCGCACCTCCGACGACGGCGCGCTGCCCGAGGGCGTCGCCGCGGCCGCCCTGCGCTGGGCGCCGCTGGTCGGCGCCGGGCTCGGCGTCGCGGGCGGGGCACTGCTCACCGGGCTGGTCGCCGCCGGGGTATCCCCGCTGGTCGCGGGCCTGCTGACGGTCGGGGCGGGTGCGCTCGCGACACGCGGGATGCACGTCGACGGCATCGCCGACACCGCCGACGGCCTGGGCAGCTACGGCCCGCCGGAGCGGGCGCTGCGGATCATGGCCGACGGCGGGGCCGGACCGTTCGCCGTCGTCACGCTGCTGGTGGTGCTGGGCGCCCGCGCCGCCGCCCTCGCGCAGCTGGCGTCCGCGCCGCCCGCGGTCGTGCTCGTCGTCTGCGCGCTGGCCGCGGCGACCGGGCGGGCCGGGTTCTGCTGGGTCGCGCGCCGCGGGACGCCCGCTGCGCGCCCGGGCGGGCTGGGCGCGACGGTCGCCGGGACGCAGCCGGTGTGGGTGGCGCCGCTGTGGTGGGTCGGGCTGGCCGCGTCCGCCGCCGTGGCGCTGGCCGCCGCGACGGGACCGGCGGGCCCCGTCGTGACGACGGCGGCCGTGCTGGGGGCGGTACTGCTCGCGGCGCTGCTGGTGGTGGGGCTCGCCCGCCACACCCGGCGCCGGTTCGGCGGGATGAGCGGCGACGTGCTGGGGGCGGCCTGCGAGGTGGGCGGGACCGCCGTCCTCGTCGTGCTGGCTGCCGCGCTCACCGGGTGACCCGGGGGCCTGATCGAGCCGGTCCACGCGGCAGGCGGTCACATGATCACCGGTTGTGGACCGTTCCGTTCGCGAGGCGGGCGCAGGACTCCACAACCGGTGATCGAGGACGGGATTCGCACCTGCGACGGGGTGTGCGGGATCGGGACCGTCCGGGAGCGGATCCCGCCACCCTGCGGGGATGCCGCCACCCTCCCCCGTCCGTTCGCCGGTCCCGCTGCGTGACCTGCTCCCCGCCCAGGACGGGGTCCTGTCCGCGGCCCAGGCCCGGGCCACCGGGCTGTCCCGGCAATCCGTCCGGCGGCGGGTGGTCCGCGGCGAGTGGGTCGGCCTGCACCCGGGCGTCCTCGCGAGGCGACCCGCGTACCGACCGCGGCGATGCGCGTCCGGGCCGCGGCGCTCTGGGCCGGGCCCTCCGGGCGGGTCCACGGGCCGGCCGCCGCATGCTGGGGCGGGATGACCGACCGGTGCCCCCGCGACATCGGGGTGACGCTCCCGCGCGGCGCCCGGCGACTCGCACCCGGCGGCATCACGCTGCGGCGGCGCGACGTGCCCGGTCCCGACCGGGCCTGGATCCGGGGCGTCGCCGTCACCGCCGAGCACCTGACCGTGCTGGAGACCTGCGCCGTGCTGCCCGACGGGGCCGGGTTCCTCGACCGGGTCCTGCAGCGTCGCGTCGTGCACCCGGCGCTGCTGCACGAGGCCTACTGCCGCAACGCGGGCGCGCACGGCATGGCCGCGGCGCACCGGCTGCTGGTGGCCGCCCTCGACCGCGCGGACTCGGAGCTGGAACGGATGCTGCTGCGGCTGCTGCGCGCCGCCGGGATCGGCGGCGTCGTCCGCGGGCTGCCCGTGGGCGGCGGGCGCGAGATCGATCTGGCCTTCCCCGCCGAGCGGGTGGCGATCGAGCTGGACGGGTGGGCCCGGCACACCGACCCCGACCGGTTCCGGGCCGACCGGGCGAAGGGGAACGCACTCGTCGCACGGGGGTGGACGCTGTTGCGCTTCACCTGGCACGACGTGTGCGACGCACCGGAGGGCACCCTCGCCGCGATCCGGCGGGCCCTGCGCCGGTGATCACCGGTTGTGGAGCGGAACGTCCGTGAGGCGGGCGCGGAACTCCACAACCGGTGATCATGCGTCGGGGCAGCACGGCCCGCCCGGGACCGGTGGACGGTCCCGGGACGGCTCAGACCGACGCGGGGGCCGGGACCAGGGTGTGCATCCAGCCGTGCGGGTCCGGGGCCGCGCCGCGCTGGATCGCGGTCAGCGCCTCGCGCAGCTGCAGGGTGACCGGGCCGGGCTCACCGTTGCCGACGGTCACCTCGCCGCCGCTGTGCTTGACCGTCCCGATCGGGGTGATCACCGCGGCGGTGCCGCAGCCGAACACCTCGGTCAGCACGCCGCTCGCGGCGCCACCGAGCCACTCCTGGCCGGAGATGCGGCGCTCGACCACCGAGATCCCGAGATCCTTCGCCACCGTGATCAGCGAGTCCCGGGTGATGCCGGCGAGCACCGAGCCGCGCAGGTCCGGCGTCGCGACCTCGACCGAGCCGTCGTCGGAGCGGAAGACGAAGAACAGGTTGTTCGAGCCCATCTCGTCGATCCACTGGCGCTCCTCGGCGTCGAGGTAGGCGACCTGGGCGCAGCCGTGCTGGGCGCCGACCGCCTGCGGCAGCAGCGACGCCGCGTAGTTCCCGCCGCACTTGGCGGTGCCGGTGCCGCCGAGCGCGGCGCGCGTGTACTCGGTCTCCAGCCACACGTCCATGGGCTTGACCCCACCGGCGAAGTACGGACCGGCCGGCGAGGCGATGACCGAGTACAGGTACTCCGACGACGGCCGCACCCCCAGCCCGACCTCGGTCGCGATCATGAAGGGCCGCAGGTAGAGCGAGTCCTCGCCGCCGGCCTCGGGCACCCACTCGGAGTCGACCGCGAGGAGCTCGGACAGCGAGGCGAGGAAGAGGTCCTCGGGCAGCTCGGCCATCGCGAGCCGGCGCGCGGAGCCGGCGAACCGGGCGGCGTTGGCGTCGGGCCGGAACGACGCGATCGAACCGTCGGGCTGGCGGTAGGCCTTGAGCCCCTCGAAGATCTCCTGCCCGTAGTGCAGGACCATCGAGGACGGGTCCAGCGTCATCGGGCCGTAGGGCACGACCGCCGGGTCGTGCCAGCCGGTCCCGGCGGTCCACCGGATCGTCACCATGTGGTCGGTCATGTACCGCCCGAAGCCGGGGGCGGCCAGTACGTCGGCGCGCCGCTGCGGGGACGCCGGGGCGGGGTTGCGGGTCACGGAGAACTTCGGCGCGCTCATGACACGAACGGTATCTCCGGCGTCCACCCGGCAGACAGTCGGATTCCCGACCGTCGGACGGGTCACCGCACGTGGGAGGGCACCAGGGGCGGCTTCACGACCTCCACCGGCAGCGCGCGGCCCCGGACGTCGATCACCAGTGGGTCGCCGACGGCCACCCCACCCGCGGTGTCGACCAGAGCCAGCGCGATGCCGGTGCGCAGCGTCGGGGAGAACGTCCCCGAGGTGACGACGCCGACGGGGCTGCCGCCCTCGCCGTCGAGGACGGTCATGCCCGCCCGCGGGACACCCCGCCCGGTCGCCCGCAGCGCGCGCAGGCGCCGCGCCGGGCCCGCCGCGCGCTCGGCGTGGAGGGCGTCGCGGCCCCAGAACGCCGGCTTGTCCCAGCCGACCGCCCAGCTGCTCCCGGCCTGGACCGGGCTGATCTCGGTGGACAGCTCGTGGCCGTGCAGCGGGTAACCCATCTCGGTGCGCAGGGTGTCGCGCGCCGCGAGACCGCACGGTCCGCCGCCGACCGCGCGGACGGCGTCGAGCAGGGCGTCCCACATCGCCGGTGCGGCCTCCGCGGCGAGGACGACCTCGTAGCCGAGCTCGCCGGTGTAGCCGGTGCGGCAGATCCGCACACCGCCGTCGTTCAGACCGCCCTCGAGATCGGTGAACGCCATGTAGTCCAGGTCCGCGACGCCCTCCCCCACGGCACCGAGCGCCGCGCTCAGGGCCTCGGCGGAGCGGGGCCCCTGGACGGCGAGCACGGCGAGTTCGCGGTGCCGGTCGGTGATCGTGACCCCGGGCGGGGCGTCGGCGGCGAGCGCGGAGACGATCCGGGTGGAGTTCGCGGCGTTCGGGACGAGCAGCAGGTCGTCGTCGGCGGCCAGGTAGACGATCATGTCGTCCTCGACGCCGCCGCGGTCGTCGCAGGCCAGGGTGTACTGGGCGCGACCAGGGCCGATGCGGCCGAGGTCGTTGGTCAGGCAGGCGTTCAGGTGCGCGGCCGCGCCCGGCCCGGAGATCGGGACGGTGCCGAGGTGGCTGACGTCGAACAGGCCCGCCGTCTCGCGGACCGACGTGTGCTCGGCGACGGTGCCGCCCGGGTAGGAGATCGGCATCGACCACCCCCCGAACTCGCCGAGGGTGGCGTCGAGGGCGACGTGCCGGTCGTGCAGCGGGCTGGGCAGGAGCTCGTCGGTCACGCCCGCGACCCTATCGGCCTCAGGCCGCCTGTTCCTCGGGATCGCTGCGGCGCACGGGTTCCTCGGCCGCCGCGCGGGAGCGGGACCGCGCGGTGACGGCGCACAGCACCCAGCCCGCGGCGAGCGCCCCGGCCGTCGCGACCAGCGGCCACGACGGCATCGACGCGGCGACGGCCAGGCACCCCACCCCACCGGCGACGGCGACGACCGCCGCCCGCACCGGGCGTCCCGGCAGGCGGAGCACCGCGGCGTGCAGCACGGCGTGGTGGACCAGGGCCGCGACGACGGTGACGACGATCGCGGTCGTCGCGGACAGCAGCAGGGTCATCGCCAGGGTGAGCACCCCCAGCGTCAGGTCGGCCACCCACGGCGTGCCGCGGGACCCGCCCCGGCCCAGGAACGCGGGCAGCTCCCCCTCGCGGGACAGCCGGGCGGCGCCGGCCGCGGCCCGCGACAGCGCCCCGAGCAGTGCGGCGATCGTCGCGGCGGCGGCACCGACCCGCACCAGCACCCCCACCTGGGCGCTGCTGCTGGTGTCCATCAGCGCGGCCAGCGGGGCCGACGCCGACGCCAGCCCGGACGCACCGAGCCCGCGCAGCAGGGCCGCCGACAGCAGGAGCAGCAGCACCGTCGTGATCACGACGGCGAGTGCGGGGGCCCGGCGGATCGCCCGCACCGGGTCCCGCAGGCTGCCCCCGAGCTCGGCGACGCGGGACAGCCCGGTGAAGGCGAGGAACACGAACCCGGCGGCGGCGAGCACGCCGAGCAGGCCCGGCTCGATCGCGGCCTGCAGCGTGGCGACGGCCGGGTCGTCGGGCGTCCCGGCGCCGTCGTCGGCGATGCCTGCTCCGGTGGCTGCGGCGGGCATCGCCGAGGACAGCACCGCGTGCGGCCCGTCCGACCGCAGCCCCACCACGATCGCGACGGTCAGGGCGAGCAGCGTGCCCACCACCAGCCCGCGCGCCGCACCGGGCGAGATCCGCACCCCGAAGGCGTTCACCGCGACGACGGCGAGCACCGCCACCACCGCGATCGTGACCGGCTGCGTGGGCAGCACGTAGGCGCCGAACACCAGCGCCGCGGCCGATCCGGCGGCGGCCCGCGAGGTCACCCGCGCGACCGCCCCGAGCCGTAGTGCGGGGGCGGGCAGGTCACCGCGGGCCAGCTCCGGACCGGCCGGGCGGGCGAGCGACAGGTGCGCGGTCGAGCCGACCACGCCGAGCGCGAGCAGCGCGGCGAGGAGCACCCCGAGCGGGAACCAGGTGCCCGCCGACGCGGCAGCCGGGCCGAGCGCGGCGTACAGCCCGGTACCGAACGTCGCCGAGAGGGCGACGACGACCGCGGTCACGGTCGGGATCCGGTACGGGGGGCGGGGCACCCGTTCACCTTCCCATCCACCCCTGTGCCGCGCGGCGCCGCGGGGGTGTCATTACCATCTCGGTCCGGTCTCGTCGTCCTGCCCGCCACCCGGCTCCCCACCCACCCGGCGGACGGGACGCGTGCACCGGCCACGCAGGGTGAGATCGGGCGATCCGGAGCCACTCGTCCGATACCCACCGTTCCCGTCCGACCCCGAGGAGTGCCACCCGTGCCGATCGACGTCCCGACCCTCCCGCAGACCGCCGCACACAGCGGTGCCGAGCCGGAGGCGGTCGTCGACGCCGTCGTGGTCGGTCTGCACGCCCCCGCGGCCGACGCCGCCGACGGCACCGGCCCGGCGCTGGCCGCGGGCGCCGCCGGCGTCGACACCGCATTCTCCGGGGAGCTGCTGGAGCTGCTCACCACCGTCGGCGCGACCGGGAAGGCCGAGCAGGTCGTGTCGCTGCCGACCCGCGGCGCGCTGTCCGCGCCGCGGCTGGTCGCGGTCGGTCTGGGCCGCCCCGCCGAGGGACCGAAGGCGTCCGAGGCGGTCCGCCGCGCCGCCGGTGCCGCCGCCCGCACGCTGGCCGGGACCGGCTCGGTGCTGAGCACGCTGTCCGCCCTCGACGCCGAGGCCGCGGTCGTCGGCGCCGTCCTCGGCGGCCACCGCTTCGACCGGCACCGGACCTCCACCGACGCCGCGGCCGCCCCGGTCGGCAGCTGGTCGTTCACCGGCGCCGACGACGCGGCCGTGCGGCGGGCGACCCTCGTCGCCGAGGCCGTCGCCACCGCCCGGGACCTGGTCAACACCGCGCCGAACGTGCTGGTCCCGGAGACCTTCGCGGCGAACGCGGTGGCGCTGGGCGAGCGCGCCGGGCTGGTCACCGAGGTCCTCGACGACGCCGGGCTGCGGGAGAACGGCTACGGCGGCGTCACCGGCGTCGGGAAGGGGTCGGCGAACCCGCCCCGGCTGGTGCGCCTGACCTGGAACGGCGGCCCGGCCGCGTCGAAGCGGGTCGCGCTCGTCGGCAAGGGCATCACCTTCGACACCGGCGGCATCTCGCTCAAGCCCAACGCCGGCATGGCCGACATGACCTCGGACATGGGCGGGGCGGCCGCGGTCGTCGCGACCGTCGTGCTCGCCGCGAAGCTGGAGCTGCCGGTCACGGTGACCGCGACCGTACCGATGGCGGAGAACATGCCGTCGTCGACGGCGTACAAGCCCGGCGACGTGCTGACCATGTTCGGCGGGACCACCGTCGAGGTGCTCAACACCGACGCCGAGGGACGGCTGATCCTCGCCGACGCGATCGTCCGTGCCGCCCAGGACGACCCCGACTACCTGGTGGAGACCTCGACGCTGACCGGCGCCCAGCTCGTCGCGCTCGGCATGCGCACCGCCGGGGTGATGGGGTCGGACGAGCTGCGCGACCGGGTCGCCGCGCACGGCACCGCCGTCGGCGAGGACGCCTGGGCGATGCCGCTGCCGGAGTACCTGCGCGGCGAGCTGGACTCGCGGGTGGCCGACATCAGCAACGTCAGCGGGCAGCGGTTCGCCGGGATGCTGCTGGCCGGGGTGTTCCTCAAGGAGTTCGTGCCCGCCGGGCTGCCGTGGGCGCACATCGACATCGCCGGGCCGTCGTTCAACACCGGCGGGCCGCGCGGCTACACCACCAAGGGCGGCACGGGGGTGCCGGTGCGCACCCTGCTCGCGTTCCTGGAGGACGTGGCCGCGAACGGCTGACCCCGGTTCAGCGGTCCTGCAACGCGTCCAGCGCTACGGCGAAGGCGGCGGCCAGACGGAAGTCGATACGCGGGTCCGGGACGGAGACGTCGTAGGAGTCGCGCAGCGACCACCGCCGGTCGCTGCTCATCAGCAGCGTGCCGCCGGAGTCCTCGGTGACGTCGAAGTGGTACGGCAGCGGCAGGTTCTCGGCCACCCGGCGCAGCAGGGCGACGCCGAGGCTGCGCTCGCGCCCGGTCGCGGCGACGCCCGGCGCGGTCAGCGTCCAGGTCGAGCGCAGCAGGCTCGCCCCGAACCTCTTGCCGAAGGTTCCGATCACCCGGCCGTGCTCGTCGAGGACCTCGTGCTCGGCGCGGACGTCGAGACGCTGGCGGGCACGGAAGGAGAACACCGCGCGGGAGCGGCTGTCGTCGGACCAGAAGGTCACCTGCTCCTTGAAGGCGAACCGCTTCTGCTGCGCGAACGCCATGAGCGCGCCCGCGCTGCCGTCGGGGTTCGCGGCGTGCACGTCGTAGCGGTTCACGCCGAGGGTGATCCGCTGGCGGACGAGGAAGCGGGGCAGGTGCATCGCGGCCGTCACGGGGTCCGAGTCTGGCCGGACCGGATCCGGGTGGCGACACCGGACCGAGGGTTACCCACGGGTAGGGCATACTGCCGCCCATGAGCCGGCAGCGTCGTCGACACGAGGTCCCCGCGCACGCCCCCCGTTCCGCGGTGGTCACCGGCGCGGCCCGCGGCATCGGCGAGCAGATCGCCCGCGAGCTCGTCGGGCGCGGCTACCGGGTGCTCGTCACCGACCTCGACGAGGCCGCGGCGCAGGCCACCGCGACCCGGATCGGGGCGGCCGCCGGCACCGGCTGCGACGTCACCGACCCGGCCGCGTCCGCGGCGGCGGTGGCCCGGGCCCGCGAGCTCGCGCCGCTGGGCGCCTGGGTGAGCAACGCCGGCGTCGGCTTCGACGGCACCGTCACCGACATCGCCGAGGCCCGCGCCCGCGCTCTGGTCGAGGTCAACCTGCTGGGCCCGATCTGGGGTGCCCGGGCCGCGGTGGCCGCGTTCCGCGAGCAGGCGGCGGCGGGGACCGCCCGGGGCGGCGAGATCGGCGTGACCGTGTCGCTGTCCGGCCTCGGCCCGGTTCCGGGCCTGTCGGTGTACGCGGCGTCGAAGGCGGGCGCCCTGTCGATGGTGTCCGCGCTGGCCTCGGAGGTGCGCCGGGAGGGCATCGGGGTGCACGCGGTCTGCCCGGACGGGGTGAACACCGAGCTGCTGCGCTCGATGACGCCCGGCGGCCAGGGCCAGGCGCTCGTGCGGTCCGGGGTGCTGGTCACCCCCGAGCAGGTCGCGACGGCGCTGGTCGGGATGTTCGGCACCGGCCGGGTCTACCGGACGCTTCCCGCCTGGCGGGGTGCGCTGCTGCGCCTCACCGCGCTGGCCCCCGGACCCGCGCTGCGCCTGGAGCCCGCGATGCGCGCGCTCGGCGAGCGGCGCGCCCGCTCGCTGCGCCCCTGACCAGACGGGTCAGGCGTCGCGGTCCTTGGCCCGCAGCTCGCGCAGCATCCGCTCCTGGCGCTCGCGCTTGCGCAGGGCGCGGTCGCGGGCGTCGTGCTCGCGCATCCGGTTCGGGTACCCGACGAGCTGCACGTCGTAGATCGGCATCTGCAGCGAGCGGGCCAGCTTCTTCGCCGCGTTCGGGTTCGCGACCCGCCTGCGGGTCCACTCGCCGTCGTGGGCGACGAAGACCACCGTCGTCTCCGTCACGGTCGTGCGCGGTTCGACGAAGGCCTCGACCCCGATCCGGGCGGCCGACCACTCACGCAGGTGGGCCTCCCCCTCCGCGTACGCGCCACGCCTCCCGCCGGAGCCGGATCCCCGGCCGGACCTGGGGCCCGACGGTCCACGTGACCGGAACAGGTCGAGCAGACCCATGCGCGTCGTCCTCTCGTCGATCCGGTCGCACCCCTACGAACCGGACACGGTAGCTCCGAGTGCCCAACGAACGGGATCACGGATTTGCTCCCGACACCCCAGTGGCGCAGTCGCGGCCGGATGACAAGATGGTCGCCGCGTAGCGGGGTCCCGTCCGGCGGAGCCGGTCCACCGACGGTGACCCCCGGAGGGAGCTGATCGGTGTCCGACCCGGACGCTCGTTCCGCCGACCTGGTGATCCTGGGCGGCGGCTCCGGTGGCTACGCCTGCGCGCTGCGGGCCGCGGAGCTGGGCCTGTCGGTGGTCCTGGTCGAGAAGGACAAGCTCGGCGGCACCTGCCTGCACCGCGGCTGCATTCCCACCAAGGCGCTGCTGCACGCGGCCGAGGTGGCCGACCACGCCCGCGACGGCGCGCAGGTCGGTATCCGTTCCACGTTCGACGGCGTCGACATGGCCGGGGTGAACGCCTACAAGGACGGCGTGGTCTCCCGGCTGTACAAGGGCCTGCAGGGCCTGGTCGCCTCGCGCGGGATCACCGTGGTGTCCGGTGCCGGCACCCTGGAGGGCCCCGGCACCGTCCGGGTCGGCGACGAGCGCATCACCGGCCGCCACGTCGTGCTCGCCACCGGCTCCTACGCCCGGTCGCTGCCCGGCCTGGAGCTGGACGACCGCGTCGTCACCTCCGACGCCGCGATCTCCCTCGACGAGGCCCCGCGCCGGGTCGTCGTGCTCGGCGGCGGCGTGATCGGCGTCGAGTTCGCCAGCGTGTGGCGCTCGTTCGGGGCCGAGGTCACGATCGTCGAGGCGCTGCCGCGGCTCGTCCCGAACGAGGACGAGTTCTGCTCCACCCAGCTGGCCCGGGCGTTCCGGCGGCGCCGGATCACCACCCGCACCGGGGTGCGGTTCGCGAAGGCGACCCGCAGCGGCGACACCGTCACCGTGTCGCTGGAGTCCGGTGAGGAGATCGAGGCCGACCTGCTGCTGGTCGCGGTCGGCCGCGGCCCCAACACCACCGGTCACGGCTTCGCCGAGGCCGGCGTCGCGATGGACGGCGGCGTCGTGACCGTCGACGAGCGGCTGCGCACGAATCTCGACGGCGTGTACGCCGTCGGGGACGTCACCCCCGGCCTGCAGCTCGCCCACCGCGGCTTCGCACACGGGATCTTCGTCGCCGAGGACGTCGCGGGGCTCGCGCCCCGCCCCGTCACCGACGACGGCATCCCGCGCGTCACCTACTGCGACCCCGAGGTCGCCTCGGTCGGGCTGACCGAGCAGGCCGCGCGGGACCTCCACGGCGAGGTGCACACCCTGACCTACGACCTGGCCGGCAACGGGAAGTCGCAGATCCTGCAGACCTCCGGCGCGGTCAAGCTCGTCGCCCAGGGGCCCGCCGGACAGGGCGGACGCGTCCTCGGCGTGCACATGGTGGGCTCCCGGGTCGGGGAGCTCGTCGGGGAGGCGCAACTGGTCTACAACTGGGAGGCTCTGCCCACCGACGTCGCCGCCCTGATCCACGCCCACCCCACACAGAGCGAGGCCCTCGGAGAGGCCCACCTCGCCCTGGCCGGGAGACCGCTGCACACCCACGGCTGATCCCGGCCCCACAACCCGAACACCCACGCGGAACAAGAGGAGCTCCACCCGACATGGCCGTCACCGTTGAGATGCCCGCCCTGGGCGAGAGTGTCACCGAGGGCACCGTCACCCGCTGGCTCAAGGCCGAGGGCGACACCGTCGAGGTCGACGAGCCGTTGCTCGAGGTCTCGACCGACAAGGTCGACACGGAGATCCCGTCGCCCGCCGCGGGCGTCCTGAAGCGCATCATCGCGGGCGAGGACGACACGGTCGAGGTCGGCGGCGAGCTCGCCGTCATCGGCGACGCCGACGAGGCCGACGACGCCGGTTCGTCCGACTCCGACTCCTCCGGGAAGGCCGAGGAGCCCGCGGAGTCCGAGGCGGAGCCCGAGCCCGAGCCGGAGCAGGCCGAGGAGGAGGCCCCGGAGCCGTCCTCCGGTGGCTCGTCGTCCGGTGGGGGCTCCGGCACCCCGGTCACGATGCCCGAGCTCGGCGAGTCGGTCACCGAGGGCACCGTGACCCGCTGGCTCAAGCAGGTCGGCGACGCCGTCGAGGTCGACGAGCCGCTGCTCGAGGTCTCCACCGACAAGGTCGACACCGAGATCCCCTCGCCGGTCGCGGGCACCGTGCTCGAGCACACCGTCGCCGAGGACGAGACCGTCGAGGTCGGCGCGCAGCTGGCGCTGGTCGGCGACGGCTCCGCCGCCCCGGCGCAGGACGAGGCGCCGAAGCAGGAGAAGGCTCCGGAGGAGAAGAAGGAGGAGCCGAAGAAGGAGGCTCCGAAGGCCGAGCCGAAGCCGGAGCCGAAGGCCGAGCACCCCAAGGCCGAGGAGAAGCAGGAGAAGGCCCCGGCCGGCTCCGAGGACTCCCCTGCCGGGAAGATCGAGCCCTCCTCGAACGGCTCGGGTTCGGGTTCGGGTTCGGGCGAGAAGCCCTACGTGACCCCGCTGGTGCGCAAGCTGGCCCAGGAGCACGGCGTCGACCTCGACTCGGTCACCGGCTCCGGCGTCGGCGGCCGCATCCGCAAGCAGGACGTCCTCGCCGCCGCCGAGCAGGCGAAGGCCCCGGCGCAGGAGAAGCCGTCCGCCCCGGCGGCGCAGCCCGCCTCCGGTGGCGCGCCCCAGGAGCCGAAGGCCGTCCCGACCCGCGCGGACAACGCGCCGGAGCCGGGCACCACGGTCAAGCTCCCGCGCCTGCGCCAGGTCATCGCGCAGCGGATGAACGAGTCGCTCGCCACCTCGGCGCAGCTGACCACCGTCCAGGAGGTCGACCTCACCCGCATCGTCAAGCTGCGGAACCGGGTCAAGGAGGACTTCAAGCGTCGCGAGGGCGCCAACCTCACCTTCCTGGCGTTCATCGCCAAGGCGACCATCGAGGCGCTCAAGGCGTTCCCGTCGCTGAACGCCTCGATCTCCGAGGACAACAAGCAGGTCACCTACCACGGCTCGGTCCACATGGGCATCGCCGTGGACACACCGCGCGGCCTGCTCGTGCCGGTGATCAAGGACGCCGACGACCTGTCGCTGTCCGGGATCGCCAAGAAGATCGCCGACGTCGCGGCCCGCACCCGCGACTCCAAGATCGGTCCGGACGAGCTGTCGGGCGGCACCTTCACGATCACGAACATCGGGTCCGCGGGCGCGCTGTTCGACACGCCGATCATCAACCAGCCCCAGGTCGCCATCCTGGGCACCGGCGCGATCTCGAAGGAGCCGAAGGTCGTCACCGGCCCCGAGGGTGACGACGTCATCGCCGTCCGCTCGGTCTGCTTCCTGCCGATGACCTACGACCACCGCCTGGTCGACGGCGCCGACGCCGGCCGCTTCCTGTCCGCGGTCAAGGCCCGGCTGGAGGAGGGCGCCTTCGAGGCCGAGCTCGGCCTGTAGGCACTCCCCGCGACACACGGCGGCCCGTCCCGGTTCCCCCGGGGCGGGCCGCCGTCGTCACCGGTCCGGGTGAGCGGGTGACGATGGTCGCGGCATGTCCGGCTCGCGCGTCCGCCCGGGACCGGGAAGGATCGCGGCCGTGCGAGTCGTCGTGGCCGGTTCGTCCGGACTGATCGGAACAGCCCTGGTCGCCCATCTGCGGGGCGCGGGGCACGAGGTGCTGCGCCTGGTGCGGCGCACCCCCGCCGCCCCTGACGAGCGCGGCTGGGACCCGCCCGCCGGCACCGTCCAGGACGGCACCCTCGACGGCGTCGACGCGGTGGTGAACCTCAACGGCGCCGGCATCGCCGACCGGCCGTGGACCGGCGCCCGCAAGCAGCTGATCCGCGACTCGCGCAACGTCCCGACCGACGTCCTCGCCGAGGCCGTGGCCCGGCACAAGGTCCCGGTGCTGGTCAGCGGCTCGGCCGTCGGCTACTACGGCGACACCGGCCAGGTCGTCGTCGACGAGTCCGCGCCGTCGGGCTCGGGGTTCCTCGCCGACGTGTGCCGGGACTGGGAGGCCGCCGCCGCCCCCGCCGTGGACGCCGGCGCCCGGGTGGTGCTCGTCCGCACCGGCCTGGTCCTGTCCCCCTCCGGTGGGCTGCTCGCGATGCTGCGCCCGCTGTTCAAGGGGTTCCTCGGCGGGCGGATCGGCAGGGGCACCCAGTTCATGCCGTGGGTCTCCCTCGACGACCAGGTCGCGGCGATCCGGTTCGCCGTCGAGACCGAGGCGCTGTCCGGACCGGCGAACGTGACCGGCCCGGTGCCGGTCACCAACGCCGAGTTCACCAAGGAGATGGCCGCGGCGGTCGGGCGGCCCGCGCCGTTCCCGGTGCCCGGCCCGGTGGTCTCCACCGTGCTCGGCGAGATGGGCCGCGAGATGCTGCTCGGCGGCCAGCGGGCGGTGCCTGCGGCGCTGCTCGAGGCCGGGTTCCAGTTCCGCCACCACACCGTCGGCGACGCGCTCTCGGCCGCGGTCGGGTCATGACCCCGTCCGACGTCGACGTCCTGGTGGTCGGGGCGGGCCTGTCCGGCCTGCGCGCGGCCACCGTGCTGCACCGGCACAGGCTGACCGTGCGCGTGCTGGAGTCCGCCGACCGGGTCGGCGGGCGGATGGCGACCGACGTCGTCGACGGGTTCCGCTGCGACCGCGGGTTCCAGGTGCTCAACACCTCCTACCCGGCACTGCACGCCGCGCTCGCCCCGCACGGGCTCGACACCCTGGCCGCGCGGCCCTTCGAGCCCGGTGCCGCCATCCGGGCCGGCGACGGCGAACTGCACCGCTTCGTCAACCCGCTGCGCCGCCCCGCATCCGCCCCGGCCACCGCGCTGGACGACCTGTTCGGCCCGATCGAGAAGGCCAAGCTCGTCGCGTGGACGGCGAAGGTGCTGGCCTCGCCGCCGTCGCGGACCGCGACGCTGGTCGACTCCTCCGCCGCCCGCGACCTCGACGCCGCCGGGCTCGGCGGCGCGGTCACCGACCGGTTCCTGCGCCCCTTCCTGTCCGGGGTGCTCGCCGAGACCGCGCTGGAGACCTCGGCCGCGTTCGTGCGGCTGGTGTGGCGCAGCTTCGCCCTCGGCACGATCGTCGTGCCCGACGACGGCATGGAGGCGCTGCCCCGGCGCCTGGCCGCGGCCCTGCCCGAGGGCACCGTGACGCTCGGGACGCGGGTGCACGCCGTGCGCGGCGGGCCCGCCCCCGCCCTGGACACCGACGACGGCACCCTGTCCGCACGGGCGGTCGTCGTCGCGGCGGACCCGAGGACGGCCGCCGCGCTGCTCCCCGGGGTCGCCGAGCCGCGGATGAACGCGCTGACCACGTTCTTCCACGTCCCGCCGCAGGCCCCGACGGCCTCCCCGCTGCTGCACCTGGACGGCACCGGCGGGCCGGTCGTCAACACGATGGTGATGACCGCGGCCGCGCCCGGCTACTCCGCCGACGGGCGCCCGCTGGTGGCGTCCTCGATCGTCGGGACCCCGGGGTCCACCGGGGCCGACGAGCCCGCGGTGCGCCGCGAGCTGGCCCGGATCTGGGGTGTCGGCACCGACGACTGGGCGCACCTGCACACCGCGCAGGTCGACGAGGCGCTGCCGCTGTTCGAGGCGGGGCGCCCGGTGCGCCGCGACGTCGACCTCGGCGAGAACCTGTTCGTCGCGGGCGACCACCGCGACACCCCGTCCACCCAGGGGGCGCTGGTCAGCGGCCGCCGGGCCGCGCAGGCCGTCCTCGCCCGGCTGGGCGCGGCGTAAGCTCGCCGCCATGCCCGCACCGCATCTGTCCTGCCGCGCCGGAACCGACGACGTCCGGGTCGACCGGCTCGGGCGCGTGGAGTACCAGGCGGCGTGGGACACCCAGAAGGCGCACGCCGAGGCCCGCAAGGACGGCGGGCCGGACGTGCTGATGCTGCTGGAGCACCCGCCCGTCTACACCGCGGGGCGGCGCACCCGGCCGGAGGACCGGCCCACCGACGGCACCCCGGTCGTCGACGTCGACCGCGGCGGGCGCATCACCTGGCACGGGCCGGGGCAGCTCGTCGGCTACCCGATCGTCGCCCTCGGTGAGCCGATGGACGTCGTGGACTACGTCCGCCGCCTGGAGGAGGCCCTCATCCGGGTCTGTCACGATCTCGGCGTGACGAGCGCGGGCCGGGTCGAGGGGCGCTCCGGCGTCTGGCTGCCCGCGCAGGGCTTCACCCCCGAGCGGAAGGTCGCCGCGATCGGCGTCCGGATCGCCGGCGGGGTCACCCAGCACGGATTCGCGATCAACTGCGACGCCGACCTGGGCGACTTCGGGAAGATCGTGCCGTGCGGGATCGCCGACGCCGGCGTCACCACCCTGACCGCGGAGCTGGACCGGGAGGTGACCGTCGACGAGGTCGCCGGCCCGGCGGCCGCCGCCGTGCTGGACGCGCTCGACGGCCGGCTGCCGGTGGCCGAGCACCCGGTCGTCCGTCAGGTCGACCTGATGTCCGGCCTGGGCTGATCCCCCGGCCCCGGTGCCTCAGGCGAGCTGGGGCACCACCGTCGCGGCGAAGTCCTCGATGTGGGCGAGGTCGGACAGGTCGAGGACCTGCAGGTAGACCCGGGTCGTGCCGGTGACCTCGGCCCACCGGCCGAGCCGGTCGACGATCTCGCCGGGGGTGCCGGCGAGGCTGCTCGCGCGGACCTCGGCGGCGTCGCGGCCCACCGCGGCCGCGCGGCGGTCGACCTCCGAGTCGTCCTTGCCCAGGCACAGCATCTGCGCCACCGAGTACGTGAGCGAGCCCGGGTCGCGCCCGGCGGCGGTGCACGCGTCGCGAACCCGGCCGAACTGCGCGGCGACGGCCTCGGGCTGCTGGAACGGCACGTTGAACTCGGTGGCGAACCGGGCGGCCAGCGCCGGGGTCTTCCTTTTCCCCATCCCGCCGACGATCACCGGCGGCGCGTCCTGCACCGGGCGCGGCAGCGCCGGGGAGTCGGTGACGGTGTAGTGCCGTCCCTGGTGGGTGAAGCGCCCGCCGAGCGGGGTCGCCCACAGCCCGGTGAGGATCTCCAGCTGCTCGGTGAGGATCTCGAAGCGCTCGGCCAGCGGCGGGAACGGGATGCCCAGCGCCCGGTGCTCGGCCTCGAACCAGCCCGAGCCGAGCCCGACCTCGACGCGGCCGCCGGACATGTCGTCGGCCTGCGCGACGGCGACGGCGAGCGGCCCGGGCAGCCGGAACGTCGCGCTGGTGACCAGGGTGCCGAGCCGGATGCGCTCGGTCTCGCGGCCGAGCGCGGCGAGGGTCACCCACGCATCGGTCGGGCCGGGGACGCCGCTGCCGTCGCCCATCGCGAGGAAGTGGTCGGAGCGGAAGAACGCGTCGTAGCCGGCGTCCTGCGTGGTGCGGGCGACCCGCAGGAGGTCGGTGTAGCGGGCGCCCTGCTGGGGCTCGGTGAAGATCCGGAAGTCCACGGGTCGCGAGGCTAGCCGCACCGGCCCGCCCGCGCCGCCCGACCACCGGCGGCGGCCGCGGGGGCCCGCTCGCTACGGTCGCGTCGTGCACCCGCTCCCCGACCAGACCGGCCGGACCGTCGTCGTCACCGGCACGACCTCCGGGCTCGGTCTCGCGCTGTCCACCGCGTTGGCCCGGGCCGGGGCCCGGGTGCTGATGACCGCCCGCGACGTGACCCGCGGCCGCGCCGCGGTGCGCGGGGCCGGTGGTGAGCTGGTGCTGCTGGACCTCGCCGACCTCGGCTCGGTGCGGGCCGCGGCGGCGGAGATCCGGGAGCGCACCGGGGACCGGGTGGACGTGCTCGTCAACAACGCGGGCGTCGCGATGGGCCCGCGTGCGGACACCGCGGACGGTTTCGAGCTGCAGATCGGCACCAACCACCTCGGGCCGGCCGCTCTGACCTGGCTGCTGATGCCCGCGCTGCGGGCCGCCGGCGACCCGGAGCGGCCCTCGCGGGTCGTCACGACGTCCAGCCTCGGCCACCGCACCGGCCGGCTCGACCCCGACGACCTGGGGTGGCGGCGCCGGCGCTGGTCCCCGAACGCGGCCTACGGCGCGTCGAAACTGGCGAACCTGCTGTTCGCCGCGGAGCTGGACCGGCGGCTGCGGCTGTCCGGGGACCCGGTGCTCTCGGTGGCTGCGCACCCGGGGATGACCGAGTCGTCGCTGCTCGCGAACTCCTTGCGGCGGGGCGCGACGCTGCAGGCGCGGCTGTTCGCCCCGTGGGAGCGCTGGCTCACCTCGCCGGTGTCCGAGGGTGTCGGGCCGCAGCTCGCCGCGGCGACGGGGCCGGTCCACGGCGGCGACTACCTGGGCCCCACCGGGCTCGGGGAGACCCGCGGCCCTGCCGGTCCGGCACGGCGCTCGGCGGCCGCCCAGGACCCGGTGCTCGCGGGCAGGTTGTGGCAGGTCACGGCCGCCGCGACCGGCATCACACCGGACCCCGGGCGTAGGCTGGACGCGTGACCATCGCACCCGAAGGCCGCAAGCTCCTCCGCCTCGAGGTCCGCAACAGCGAGACCCCGATCGAGCGCAAGCCGTCCTGGATCCGCACCCGCGCCAAGACCGGTCCGCAGTACACCGAACTGAAGGGGCTCGTCCGGTCGGGCGGCCTGCACACGGTGTGCGAGGAGGCCGGTTGCCCCAACATCTACGAGTGCTGGGAGGACCGGGAGGCGACGTTCCTCATCGGTGGGGAGCAGTGCACCCGTCGCTGCGACTTCTGCCAGATCGACACCGGCAAGCCGGCCGACCTGGACACCGACGAACCGCGCCGGGTGGCGGAGTCGGTGCAGCAGATGGGGCTGCGCTACTCCACCGTCACCGGCGTCGCGCGCGACGACCTCGACGACGGCGGCTCCTGGCTCTACGCCGAGACCGTCCGCAAGATCCACGAGCTGAACCCGGGCACCGGCGTCGAGCTGCTCGCCCCGGACTTCAACTCGATCGACGACCAGCTGACCCCGGTCTTCGAGTCGCGCCCCGAGGTGTTCGCGCACAACCTCGAGACCGTCCCGCGGATCTTCAAGCGGATCCGCCCGGCGTTCCGCTACGACCGGTCGCTGGAGGTCATCACCAAGGCCCGCGAGTTCGGTCTGGTCACCAAGTCGAACCTGATCCTCGGCATGGGCGAGACCCCCGACGAGGTCACCTCCGCGCTGCAGGACCTGCACGACGCGGGCTGCGAGATCATCACGATCACCCAGTACCTGCGCCCGACCAAGCGCCACCACCCGGTGGAGCGCTGGGTCAAGCCCGAGGAGTTCGTCGAGCACTCGACGGCCGCCGAGCAGATCGGTTTCGCCGGGGTGATGGCCGGGCCGCTGGTGCGCTCGTCCTACCGGGCCGGCCGGCTCTACGCCCAGACCGTGGCCCACCGCGGCGAGGAGCTCTCCCCCGCCCTGGCGCACCTGGCCGACTCCGGCCCGGCCGCGCAGGAGGCCAGCTCCCTGTTGGCACGCGGCTGAGACCTCCTCGCACCGTCGATCACCGGTCGGAAGTAGGCTGGTCACATGCCCGGCAAGCCCCGTAAGCCCTCGCCCGAAGAGAAGAAGGCGCTCAAGGCCCAGAAGAAGGCCGCGTCGAAGCAGCGTCGCCAGCAGATCTGGCAGGCGTTCCAGATGCAGCGCAAGGAGGACTCCCAGCTCCTCCCGATCATGATCGGCGTGTTCGTCGGGTCGATCGTGGTCGTCACGCTCATCGGGTGGCTGCTGGGCCTGGTCTGGTTCTTCGTGCCCTTCGGCATCCTGATCGGCGCGCTGGCCGCGTTCAGCATCTTCGGTCGCCGCGTCCAGAAGTCGATCTACGTGAAGGCCGACGGGCAGCCGGGCGCCGCGGGCTGGGCGCTGGACAACATGCGCGGGCAGTGGCGGATCACCCAGGGCATCGCGGGCACCACCCACCTCGACGCGGTGCACCGGGTCATCGGGCGGCCCGGGATCATCTTCGTCGCCGAGGGGGCCCCGCACCGGGTGAAGACCCTGCTCGCACAGGAGAAGAAGCGCACCGCGCGGGTCGCCGGCAGCACCCCGATCTACGACGTGATCGTGGGCAACGAGGAGGGCCAGGTCCCGCTCAAGGGCCTGCAGCGCCACCTCATGAAGCTGCCCCGCAACATCTCCGCCGCCGAGATGGACTCCCTGGAGGGCAAGCTCAACGCCCTCGGCAGCCGCTCGGCCGCGATGCCCAAGGGGCCGATGCCCCAGGGCGCCAAGATGCGCAGCATCCAGCGCACCGTCCGCCGCCGCTGACCCCGCCGCCGACCGGGCGGCCGGGTCAGTCGGTGGGATCGCCGGACGCCGGCTCGCCGCGCAGATCCGCCAGGACGCAGTCGGCGCAGGTGCTGCCGCCGGGCACCCGGTAGTACAGGCAGCAGGACCGCCGCCGGAACGTCCAGGCGTGGTCCGGCGCCACCGGGGCCCGCCGCTCCCCCGTACCGGTCAGCCGGGGGTGCTCCAGCAGGTCCGCGGCGACGGCGGCGACGGCGTCCGCGGCGTCGGGGCGCTGGATGTCGAGCACCCGCTTCGCCCCCGCGACCGACGACGCGACGTTGCCCCACAGCACCGTCCCGGACACCCCGAAGCGCTCGCCCGCGATCTCCACGAGCGGGGTGAGCACGTCGTCGACCAGCGGGGCCAGCGCGTCCGGCGCCGGGAACGGGCAGCGCACCACCCGGGGCGGGTCGAGCGCGACGACGTCGCCCAGCGGCGTGGCCGACCACCACAGCGTCTCCGGCCGGAGGTCGACCAGGACACCGTGCAGGGCCAGCGCCGCGACCGGCCCGGACAGCAGCTTCGCCGCGAGCCCCTGTACCGCGATCGACGCGGCGATCCGCCGGCCCAGCGGTGGCTCGGCCCCGAGCGCCACCCGGGTCCGTTCGACCCGGTCCAGCAGCGCGTCGGGAGCGAGGACGGCGGCGAACGGGCGGACCGACCGTCCGCCGGCCCGCTCCTCGGTGACGTCGAGCAGCTCGAAGAACGGCCCGACCGCCGCGAGCCCGGCCAGCACGTCGCTCACCGGCGGGGTGGCGGCCGTACGCGCGATGTCGACGTGCTCCGTGGTCACCGGGGAAGCCTCGCATCCCGGATCGTCCCGGTCGAGCCGTTCGTGAGGGTCCCGGCGACCGGTCCGACCCACAGCACCACCCCCGCAGCAGCCACGACGGCGAGTGCCTGCGTCGCCGTCGACGACGCCACCAGTGCGGCGAGCACCGTCAGCCGGAGGAGGCCCCGCGCGGTCGCCCGTCCCGTCGCCGTCGCCACGGCCGGGAGGCGCGTCACGGCCGGACACCGGCCGGCCCGGGCAGCGGCAGCCCGGTCACGATCCGGGCCGCCGCCGCGCCCGCCCGGCGCCCGTGCGGCCGGTCCCCGGCCCCCTCCGGGCCGGCCGGCGCGGACGGCCCCGGACCGGTTTCGGTGAAGGCGGGCCGGTCGGCGGGCAGCGTGGTGTGGTGCACGACCACGGAGCCGTCGGCGTCGATCCCGACGCCGACGTCGAGCCGGGACCGCTGCGCCGCCCGGTGGGCCAGCGCGACGACACCGTCGGGACCCCCGACGGCCCCCGGATCCGGCCAGGTCGTGACCGGGACGCCCTCCTCCTCGGCGCCGGCCAGCACCTCGCGCAGCACCGGGTCCGGGATGTCCGGGTGGTGCCCGACGACGACCGACGGCGGCTCCGGGGCCGACGCCGGGCCCGGGTGGCTCATGCCGCCGGCTCCCCGCTGCCGACGAGCGAGCTCGCGTGCGCGTCGACCAGACCGGAGGCGACGGCGTTGCGCGGACCCTCGGTGCCGTGGACGTTACCGGTACCGCAGACCACGCCCGACCCGGCGAGCGCGTCGGCGATCATCTGCGGGATCTCGAAGTCCAGCGCGGACCCGCCGAGCAGCACGACGAAGTCGAGCATGCGCAGCGACCCGCTCGGGGCCACCTGGCGCAGCGCCCGCAGCGCGTTCACCACGAACACCCGGCGCTTCGCCTCCCGGCGCACCCGCACGACGTGATCGATGGAGTGCCGCGTCGTCACCGGGACGGGCCCGTCCGGGGTCATGACGACGACCCGGGCGAACACGTGCGAGGGCAGCGGCTCGGTGAAGAACTGCACCGAACCGTCCTCGTGGCGGACGTGGAAGAAGCTCTCCACCTTCGCCAGCGGGAACCACTTGACCTGCTCGGCGGTCTCACGGTCGTCGAGCGCCAGCTCGGAGTCGATCAGCTTGGTGACCAGCTCGCCCGCGCCGGCGACGTGTACCGCGGAGCACGTGCCGTCCCGCAGCAGCAGCGCCGCGTCGGTGGAGCCGCCGCCCATGTCGAGGATCGCGATCGGTGTGTCGGTGCCCGGGGTGGTCAGGGCCCCGCGGACCGCCATCTCGCCCTCGACGCCGCCGATCCGGGCCGAGCAGCCGAGCGTCTCGGCGACCCGGTCGGCGACGACCTGCATCCGGCTGCGGCTGGTGCGCACCATCGCGGCGAGCGCGACGGCGTTCTCCAGCGACACCTCACCGGCCAGCCCGCCCCGCACCTCGCGCGGGACGAACGTGTCGATGGCCAGCACGTCGCGGATCCGGATCTCCCCGGCCGGCTGCCCGGTCACGTCGGTCATCGTGTCCCGGACCTGGGCGAGCATCCCGCCGACGTGCGTGCCGGGCTGGCCGGTCGCGTCGTCGAGGGGCTGCACCCGGGCCAGGGTCTCCATGATCTCGTCGGCGCCGGCGTCGACGTCGACCCGCAGGGTCTTGCCGGCCCCGGTCAGGACCAGCTCCCCCACCGGGACGCGGCGGTCGGTCACGTCCCCGGCCGGGGTCCGGACGACGACGGCCGAGCGGTTCCCGGTCAGCGCCCGCGCCACCGGCGCGACCTGCCGGGTCTGGTCGGGGTCGAGCTCGAACACCGTGGCCAGGCCGTAGGAGTCCGACAGGGTCCGGATGGTGCGCCCCGGCAGGGCGACCTCCACCGCCGCGGACATACCGAGCGGCACCCGCTCGACGGCGCCGACCTCGTCGACGATCGGGATCGAGACGTCGATCCGGTTCGCGACGAGCACCGCATCGTCCTGCGCCAGCACCGCCGCCACCAGCTCCAGGCCGCGTCCGAGCGCATCGTTCAGCACCCGCGCGACGCGGTCGAAGTCCCACCCGCGCCCGACGACGGCGATCACCGGCCCCTCGGGGACCGGGCCGGGGCCGGTGAGGTCCTCCATCGCGACGGTGACGCCGACCCCGATCCCGCTGCCGCCCGGCGTCGCCGGGTTGTGCCCGATCATCGTGGACTCGGTGATGATCGTCTCGGTGATCGTCTCCATGGCGAGACCGCTGATCACCGGTGTCGCCTCGTTGAGCAGCACCTCGTCCAGCTCGTCGGCGGAGCGCCGGGCCCCTTCCAGGGCCCGGCGGACCGCCTTCACCGCGCCGTCGGTGTTGTCCGGGGTCCCCTTGACCCCGGTGGTGCGGGTCAGGGCGGTCCCGAGGTAGGTGACCCGGCCGCCGGCGTCGATCGAGGCCACGCAGGCCTCGGTCGTCGAGTTGCCGATGTCCACGCCCACGACCAGCCGCGAGCCGTCCGTCCCGTGCACCCGTGTCTCCTTCAGCCTGCGACCGCTGCGCCGAGGGCGACCTCGACCGGACGCACCCCGCTGCGGATCTGCTCGAACTCCTTGAGGTGCAGCAGCGCCGCCTTGGCCTGCCAGCGGGGGCGGGCCATCTGGTCGTTGCGGGTCGGCACCGGCTGCGGCGACTCGCCCTTGGCGTACTGCGCGGCGTTGGAACCGATGCCGCGGAACACCTCGGCGTCGAGCAGCGGGGACTGCGGGAACAGCTCCAGGTTCGACAGCCGGGCCAGGTCCTTCTGATGGATCATCGTGGTGCCCCGCGACAGCAGGCCCACGCAGATCCCGGAGCCGGACAGCTTCGCGCCGGTGTGGGCGATGGCCGCCAGGTCGGCGGTGTCCCACACCCGGATCAGCCGCGACGTCACGCCCTGCTCCTCGATGCCCGCCATGAGCTGGCGCAGCACCTCGGCGTGCGGGACGTCGACGATCGTGCGGGTGAAGAACCCGGCGAACGCCGGGGACACCGCGATGACGACCTCGTCGGGCCGGGTGCCGCGCTCGGCGGGCCCGATCTCGGTGAGCGACAACGGGTTCTCGGTAGCGGTGCTCACGAGACCTCCTCCTCGGGGTTCTCGGCGCTGGTGACGTGGCGCAGCTTCTTCAGGGCGTTCCACCGGTCGCCGGTCAGGCGGTAGCCGGTGCCGGGACCGGCGTAGTCGTTGGCGTCGTTGATGGCGGCCTGCGGGACGAAGTTCTCGTCGAGGATCGCCGAGGTCTGGAGCAGGTCGCCGGACACGCGCTGGCGCAGGACCTGCAGCAGGTTCTCCGCGACGTCGTGGAAGCCGGTGCGCTCCAGGATCTTGACCAGGTCGAGGCCGGTGATGCCGCGGTCCATGACCGACTGGGCGCCCTTGAGGTCCTCGAGGACCTCGCGCAGCGGGTAGTCGGCGCTGGAGTTGGCGTAGGTGGCCGCCTCGATCTCCTCGTCGGTGATCCGGGGCAGGTCCAGCTCCGCGAACACGGCCTGCATCGCGCGGGCCGCCTTCTCGCGCACCGCGAGGATCTCCGGCTCGCGGACGTGGCGCAGGCCGCCGTCGATCTGCAGGTCGCGCTGGATGGTGTTCCAGTCGTCGTAGTCCTCGACGTCGAGGTTCGACCCGGCGAACATGTTGTCCGAGTTCGGCACGCCGGAGAAGCCGGAGCACACCAGGTCCTGACCGGACAGCAGCTGCGGCATGAGCCGGCTGGTGCGGCGCATCGCCGAGTGCGAGAACGACTGGTCGTTGCCGGCCGCGCACTCGAGGTCGACCATGTTGCAGACCAGGTTCTCGGCGGCGACGGCCCGGATGCCGCCGGGGACCGCACCCGGGACGCCGATGCAGCTGATCGAGCCGTTCTGCAGGCCCTGGACGCCGGCGCCCTTGGCCATCAGGATGCAGCGGATCTCGAGGAACAGCATGGAGCGGCCCTCGGCGTTGCCCATCTGCACCTCCGACCCGGTGCCCGAGGTGAAGCGCATCTTGATGCCGCGGGAGGCGTAGGCGCTGGCGAGGAACGACTTCGACCACGGGGTGTCGTCGCCGTCGACGAAGACCGACTCGGTGCCGTAGACCGAGATCGTCTCGGCGTAGCCGGTGATGCCGCGCATGCCCAGGTCGAGCTCGGTGGCCTCCTCCAGCGCGCACTGGGTGATGACACCGCCGCGCCCGGACTGGGCACCGACCTGCAGGCCGATGGCCACGAGCGGGGCGTAGCGCAGGACGCCGAGGGTCGTCTCCATCTCGGCGAAGCCGCGCAGCGCGGCCTCGGCGGCGTCGGCCGCGACCTGGATGGGGTTGTCCCGGGCGCTGGTGGAGTGCGCCTGGTTGGCGGGGCTGCGACGGGCCCGCATCTTCTGCATCGACATCATGATCTCGACGACGTTGAGCAGCTTGACGACGTCGAGCAGCTTGGCCGGGGTGAGGCCGCGGGTGATGTCGAGCAGGTCGGCCCGGGTGACGCCCGGGTCGACGAGCATCCGCGCGATGTCGGTCGAGGGGATCGCGGTGGCCCGCTCGGCGACCTCGACGTCGATCGCGTGATCGGCGATGAAGGTGTCCATGAAGTCGAACTCGGCGCGCTCGCGCCCGTCCATCTCGACGATCACGCCGTTCCCGACGCGAACGCTCGGCTGCGGGTCGAAGTCGCTCTCCATGGCGACGAGACCCTTCTCCGGCCATTCCTCGACGAAGCCGTCGAGGTTGACCGGGCGGGACTCGAGCATGTCCGTGCGCTTGGAGGTCCGGGCCCCGGTCGCCGGGGTGCCCGCCTCGGGGAGGGTGCTGGTCATCGGTCAGTCTCCTTCGCGGGCGAGCAGGTCGCGGGCGGCGTAGACCTGCGCGGCCTCGCGGACGAGCGCGGCGCAGGTGGCGGCGGCGTAGTCGTTCTCCAGCCGGTCGGCGATCTCCGCGAGCCGGGCGGCCGACGAGGCGCGGGGCCGCAGCGCGTTGTAGATCGCGAGAACCTCCTCGTCGGGGACGGCGGTGAGCTCGGCGGCACGCCGCATGTTCTCGGCGAGCTGGCGGCGGCCGACCGAGTCGGAGATCTCGCCCTGGAGCTTCAGGGTCTCGGGCGAGATGCGGAGGTCCTCGTTGCGGATCTCCCCCGACACGACGGCGGCCATGGTGACCTCCGCCAGCGGCCGGCCGGTCGGGGTGCGGAGCAGGTCGGGCCGCTGCACGGACAGCGGGTAGTCGGTGGGGCCGAGGGTGGTGGTCATCGGGTCTCCTCCAGGCGGGACGCCACGGGCTGCTCGACCGGGGCCTCCGGGTGCGGGACGCGGCCGACGGGGGTCTCGCCGGTCGCGGCGGCCTCCAGCTCGGCCGGGGTGAGGAAGCGCTCGACCAGCAGGACGAAGGCGCCGCCTCCGATCAGGCCACCGAGCAGCGGGGCGACGATCGGGAGCCACCAGTACGGGACACCGGCGGCGGTGACGAACGCGGTGTCGTAGCCGGTGACGAACGAGGCGAGTCGGGGGCCCAGGTCACGGGCCGGGTTGATCGCGTAGCCGGCGTTGGCACCGAACGCGATGCCGATGCCGACGACCAGGAAGCCGATCATGAAGGGCGCCATGTTGGCGCCGGGCGGGTTGTTCAACGCGTTGGTCAGCGCGAAGATCACGAAGACGAGCAGGGCGGTGCCGACGATCTGGTCGCCGAACGCGGCGAAGATCGTGACGTGCTCGCCGGGCAGGGTCGAGAAGATGGTCTGCGTGGCGACGGTGTGGCCGGGGTCGACCGCCGCGATCGGGCCGGCGTAGACGGCCCGCACGACGAGGGCGGCGAGGAAGGCGCCGACCGTCTGGGCCAGCCAGTAGGGCACGACCTTGCGCCAGGCGAAGCCCTTGAACACGGCCAGCGCCAGGGTGACAGCCGGGTTGAGATGGGCGCCGCTCACACGGCCGGCGATGTAGACGCCCATGGTGACCGCGACGCCCCAGCCCCAGACCAGGGTGCCCCAGTCGCCGTTGGCGCCCTCGGAGGTCACGACCTGGGCGACGGTGCCGCAGCCGATGAGGATCAGGACGAAGGTCCCGGCGAACTCGGCTGCGAGCTCGCCGGCGTCCCCGCGGCTCACGCGAGTGCCGCGACGGCGGCCTCGGCCACCGTCACGTCCTGCTCCACCGAGCCGGCGCTGACCCCGACCGCGCCGACGAGCTCACCGTCGCGGTGGATCGGGATGCCGCCGCCGAAGATGACCATGCCACCGGCGGTGTGCTCCAGGCCGTAGAGCTCGGCACCGGGCTGCACCAGCGGGGTCAGCGCCGCGGTCGGCAGGTTCATCAGGATCGAGGTGCGCGCCTTGCGCTGGGCGATGTCGATGCTCGCGCGGATCGCGCCGTCCTGGCGGGCGAAGGCGAGCAGGTGACCGCCGTCGTCCACGATCGCCACGTTCATCGGCTGGCCGATCTCGGTCGCCTTCGCCAGTCCGGCGGCCAGCGCCTTCTCTGCGTCCTGGAGGGTCAGTCGCTGCATCCGGGCCTCACTCCTCGTCGAGTCGAGCTGCCCGGGTCCGTACCGGGCCACGACGAGGACGCTATGAGCGCGGTCACCCGCGCAGATATGAGGACTCTCCCTACCTCACCCCCACCCCCACACCCTCCGGAGAGGGCCGTACGGCCCAGTCGGCGCCGGTGCGGAGGGGTCGACGGACCGGTCGCCGAAGCAACGTCGACCAGGTGGCCCGGCCGGCCGCAGCGACGGCGGCCACGCCGTCCTGCGTGCGGCCCTCGCTCAGTTGCCCGCGCCGAAACGCGCGAGCATGGTCCGGTTGCGGGCACCGGTCTTCCGCAGCACCGCTCCGACGTGCTTCTCCACCGTCTTGACCGAGATGGCCAGCCGGGTGGCGATCTGCTTGTCGGCCAGCCCCTGTTCGACGAGTGCGCGGACCTCCCGCTCCCGCAGGGTCAGCGTGTGCTGGCCGCGGGCCGGCTGCAGGCCGGCGGGCGGCGCGACGAGCGGACCCGCCGTACAGGGGGTGGGCGGGTCGGGCCAGCAGGCCCGCACGCGCGTCCCCCACCCGGGGACGCTGTCGATCTCCAGCCGGCCGCCGGCGGCGCGCACGGTGGACTCGACCCGGTCCAGCCCGGACCGGGGCGCGGTGACGGGGTCGAAACCGCGGCCGTCGTCCTCGACGAGCAGACGGACCGTTCCCGTCTCGAACGCCAGCCCCACCCGCAGCGTGCACGCACCGGAGTGCAGCACCGCGTTGTCGAGCAGCAGCCGCGCGACCTCGTGCACCCCCGTCGCGACGACCGGGGCCGGCACCCGCTCGGTACCCAGGGTGACCACGCCGCCGCGGGCACCGAGCGCGCGCAGCGCGCGGTCCAGCTCGGCCCGCAGCTCCGGCAGCAGCTGCGGCGCGGCGGGGGCGGTCGCGACCGCCGGGACGTCGGCGAGCAGCCGGGCCGCCATCACCGCGACGGCCGCCTGCTCGGCGAACCCCTCGACCGCGGCGACGTCGGAATCGCGGAAGCGTCCACCCCCACCGAAAGCACAGGCTCCGAGCAACTCGTCGTCCCACCAGAGGGGGGTTCCGAGCACGTCCGATGCGCCGGGGCCGTCCCCCTCCACAAGGAGGGTGCGGGGCTCCCGGACCAGGCGGGCCAGGACGTCCTCCACCGGGGGCAGGGGATCGCGGTGCACGACCGGTGCCGGGTCGCCCAGCAACGCGACGGTGCCGCCACCACCGCCCAGCCTGCTGGTCGTGCGCCGGACGAGGTCGTCGAGCAGCGACGTCACACCCCGGTCCTGCGCCGCACCGTGAGCGAGGATCACCCGGTCCTCCCGGTATCCATCTTGCATCTATGCCGCATTCCTGGAGGGGAACGGTAGGGATGTCGACCGGGGTGGGCAAGCCTCGCGAACCCGGGCCGGACGTGTTCAGGCATCATTTCGGATGTGGACGACGGGTCACGGGCGAGCGGTAGCGCCACCGAACGGGCGTACCGGTTCGCCAAGGCCGGGATCCTCGACGGCTCCCTGCCCGCGGGCGAGCTGATCAGCGAGGGTCAGGTCGCGCGGCCGCTCGCGCTGAGCCGCACGCCGGTCCGCGAGGCGTTCCTGCAGCTGCAGGCCGAGGGTCTGCTGAAGCTCTACCCCAAGCGCGGCGCGCTCGTGGTGCCGGTCTCCCCCGGTGAGGTGGACGCCGTCGTCGAGGCCCGCGACGTCATCGAGTCGCACGCGATCGCCACCGTCGTGGGGGTCGACGACGAGACCCTGGAGCACATCACCGCCGCGATGGACGCCGCGATCGAGGACCAGCTCGCCGCCGTGGCCGCGCGCGACGAGCTCGCCTTCGTCGAGGCCGACCGCCAGTTCCACACCGTGCTGGTGCGGGCCGGGTGCCGCAGCATCCTGCTGGAGGTCTACGGGACGCTGCGCGACCGGCAGCTGCGGATGAACATGGGTGCACTGGGCGGCCGCTTCCCCGGCCGGGCCGAGCGCCTGGTCGCCGAGCACCGGCAGCTGCTCGCCGGGCTGCGCGCCCGGGACCGCCAGGGTTCGGTGGCCGTGCTCCGGGTGCACCTGGCGGGCACCCGGGCGTCGGTTCTGGGTGCTCCCCCGGCGAGCGCCTGAGCCGCCGGGCCTCAGCCCCGCAGCACCCGCACCACGACCGTGCGGCTCGCGCGGTCGTGCCAGCCCCGGCCGTCGGTGTCGCGCAGGAACGGCGGCAGCACCACCGCGATCATCGCGGTGCGCAGCAGCGCCCGCGGGACACCGACGTGGGTCGCCATGTCGGTGCGCGCGACCCGCATCCCCAGCGCGAGGTGCCCCGGTGCCGTGCCGAGCACCGACACGGACAGCGCGGTGATCACGAACCAGGTCCCGAGGACCCACCAGCTGAACTCCGGGGTGCCGAGCGCGTCGACCCCGGCGACCAGCAGCACCAGCAGGTAGGACAGGAACCAGTCGAGGCAGACGCCGGCGACCCGGCGGCCGAACCCGGCGACGGAGTAGTGACCGGTCGCCGGCAGCCCGAAACGCTCGCCGGGGTGTCCGGCCGGGGCGGAGCCCCCGGCGGATGAACCGGGGAGCCAGGACTCGATCCAACGGGCCATGCTCTCTAGCGTAGGCGCCGTAGCCGCACCACCGAGCGGGACCGGACCGGACACCGATGACGAACGTGATCGATGTCGCGGTCGGGTCAGTTAACGTCGGTGAAACAGGTGAGTGATGGGTGAGCAACACGCCACTCCTACCGTCACCCACGATCTCCACCAGCGAATGAAGGAGCCCAGAGAGTGTTCAGCAACGCCGAAGAGGTACTCAAGTACATCTCGGACGAGAAGGTCGAGTACGTCGACATCAGGTTCTGCGACCTGCCCGGCGTCATGCAGCACCTCACCGTCCCCGCCAAGACGGCCGGCGACCTCCTGGAGAACGGCGCCGCCTTCGACGGCTCCTCCGTCCGCGGTTTCCAGGCGATCAACGAGTCCGACATGGCACTGCACCCGGACACGACGACCGCCCGTCTCGACCCGTTCCGCAAGCACAAGACGCTGAACATCAACTTCTTCGTGCACGACCCGATCACCGGCGAGCCCTACTCCCGTGACCCGCGGAACGTCGCCCGCAAGGCCCAGGAGTACCTGGCCGCGTCCGGCATCGCCGACACCGCGTACATGGCGCCCGAGGCCGAGTTCTACGTCTTCGACTCGATCCGGTTCGGCACCGACCCGCACCAGGCCTACCACCACATCGACTCCGCGGAGGGCTGGTGGAACACCGGCCGCGAGGAGGTCGGGGGCAACCTGGGCTACAAGGTCAACTACAAGGGCGGCTACTTCCCCGTCCCGCCGGTCGACCACTACGCCGACCTGCGCGCCGACATCGTCACCGCGATGCAGGCGTCGGGTTTCGAGGTGGAGCGCGAGCACCACGAGGTCGGCACCGCCGGCCAGGCCGAGATCAACTACAAGTTCGACACGCTGCTGCGTGCGGCCGACGACGTCATGCTCTTCAAGTACCTGGTGAAGAACGTCGCGTGGCAGAACGGCAAGACCGCCACCTTCATGCCGAAGCCGCTGTTCGGCGACAACGGCTCGGGCATGCACGTGCACTCGTCGCTGTGGAAGGACGGGCAGCCGCTCTTCCACGACGAGTCCGGCTACGGCGGGCTGTCCGACACCGCCCGCTACTACATCGGCGGCCTGCTGCACCACGCGCCGTCGCTGCTGGCGTTCACCAACCCGACGGTGAACTCCTACCACCGCCTGGTTCCGGGCTTCGAGGCCCCGGTCAACCTGGTCTACTCCGCGCGCAACCGCTCGGCCTGCATCCGCATCCCGCTGACCGGTGACAGCCCGAAGGCCAAGCGCGTCGAGTTCCGCTGCCCGGACTCGTCCGGCAACCCCTACCTCGCCTTCTCGGCGATCCTGATGGCCGGTCTCGACGGCATCAAGAACAAGATCGAGCCGCCGGCGCCGATCGACAAGGACCTCTACGAGCTTCCGCCGGAGGAGGCCAAGGACATCGCGCAGGTCCCGGCCTCGCTCGGTGCGGTCATCGACAAGCTGGAGCAGGACCACGACTACCTGCTCGAGGGTGGCGTGTTCACCCCGGACCTGATCGAGACCTGGATCTCCTACAAGCGGGAGAACGAGATCGACCCGCTGCGGCTGCGCCCGCACCCGTACGAGTTCGCCCTGTACTACGACGTGTGATCCACACCTGACCCACGTCACACCGAGGCCCGGCCCCCGTCAGGGAGCCGGGCCTCGGCGCGTCCGGTGGGTCGTCGGCCGCCCCGTCAGAGGCGCTCGACGCGGTCGGCCTGCGGGCCCCGGTCGCTCTGCCGCACCGCGTAGCGGACGCGGTCGCCCTTCTGCAGCGGCTCCGCGTCCCGGATCACGGACACGTGGACGAACAGGTCGTCCCCGCCGGCATCCGGGGAGATGAACCCGAAGCCGCGGTCCTCGTCGTAGCGGACGACGACGCCCTCGCCGCTTCGTGCGGGAACCTCGCGCGACGACGGCCCCGCGGGGGGTGCCGACCGCTTCGGCGCCGTCGAGGGCTCACCGCTCCGGACCAGATGCACGTCACGGGCCTGGGGGCCCTTCTCCGCCTGGGCCACCTCGAAGGCGATGCGGTCGCCCTCCGCGAGCCAGGTCAGCCCCTCGGCCAGGGCCCGGGCGTGGACGAAGACGTCGTCGCCGCCGGAGTCGGGGGTGACGAAGCCGAAGCCCTTGTCCTCGTCGTACCAGGCGACCGTGCCGTCGGCGTCGTCCGCGGTGTCGTCCACGGCGGGCGGGCCGACCTCCGCCCCGAGCGGGATCAGGTTCCCGGCCTGCGGGCCGCGCTCGCCCTCCACGACCAGGAAGGCCACCCGCTGGCCCTCGGTGACCACGCCGCCGGTCACGATGGCGGAGCTGTGCACGAAGATGTCGGCGCCGCCGGCGTCTGGGGTCGCGAAGCCGTATCCCTTCCCCGGCTCGTACCAGGTGACGGTGCCGAGCAGGCCCACGGCGCTGTCGGCCGCCTCGGCCGTGACGCGCACCCGCAGCGCCTGGGGTCCGCGGTCGTTCTCGCCGACCTCGAACTCGACGACCTGGCCCTCGCGGAGCACGGGTGCGCCGCCGCCCCCGACGATCTCGGAGGCGTGCACGAACACGTCAGGCAAACCGTCCTCGGGGGCGAGGAAGCCGAAACCCCGTTCGGCGTCGAACCAGCGGACGGTCCCGTGCGGCATCGAGAACTCCAGATCGGTGGTCGGGTACTGGCCCCAGTCTCCCCGACGGACCTCGCGGTCCGTCGGGCCGGGCCCACGGGCGGCGGCCCGCGGTGGGTCGACCGGCCGTACGACAGGCACGTACTGCGTTCGCCGTGAACATCTCGGACAGCGGCTGCCCGGTCGTCGATCCGAGCGGCGCACACGAGAGCGCCGCCCCGTCTGGAAGGACGGGGCGGCGCTGGGTCTCGCAGGGAACTACGGCTGCGTCAGCGGCCGACCTTCTTGCGACCGACGATGGCGTTGTAGATGACCAGAACGATGATCGCACCGATCACCGAACCCACGATGCCACCGAACGAGAAGCTCATGAACTGCCCGGTGCCACCACCGGAGATCAGCGACCAGAGCAGGCCACCGACGAGCGAACCGACGATTCCGAGGACGATGGTGGGGAGAATCCCCATCTTGTCGTTGCCCGGAACGATGGCGCGGGCGAGGAAGCCGGCGATGAGACCGACGACGATCGCGATGAGAATGGTCCAGAGCATGGGGATGTCTCCTCTGTGCGGCGTATGGACGAGTAACAGCCCGGAGTACCGGACCAGGCTGACACCGAGTGACCCGTAGGACTCATAACGAAACGTCCCGAATGGTCACCGTTCGGACGCGATCAGGAGACGGGAGAACATCGACCCGCACCGACTGCGCCGACCGACCCCAGGAGAACCGCCGACCGGCCGCCGACGTGCGGCCGACCGGACCACACGGGTCCCGGTGTCGGGTACAACGTCGCCGACGCTAACCACTGCCGGTCACGGAAACATCGCAGGACACCCCTGCCCCACCATCAGGTGCCGGAGTTCGCACGGTCGGGGTCTTCCCGGATGCGGGCGCGTCACGAGGCGGTCACCGCGGACGGATGCGACCCCCGCTCGGGGTCAGGTCCGCTCGGAGCATCCCGGACGCGGAATCGGTGCAGAGATCATCTCATCGCCCGCGTCCGCGGATTCGTTGACAAGGGCGGGACGCGGATGCTTGACTCAGAGCTACCGTGTTCCAGGTCACACGAAGTGAGGGTCGCACCGGCCCGTCCACTCCGATCGGTGACACCGCCCGGGTGTCCACGGAACGGCACCGGCCACGCGCGACCCTCTGCGTCACCCTGCGCCCCTCGGCGCGACCACGAACGTGCACGGTCCTTCCTCGGCGGCAGGATCGTGTCCCCTCCGCGCCCCCGGGCTGACCTCGTCGCCCGGGGGTGCGGCACATTCCGGGACGGCGGGACTACTCGGCGCCGGTGACGGCCACCAGACCGGCGGCCTCGATCCCGGCGAGGGCGGCGGCCTCGTCGTTGAGCGACGCGTCGCCGGTCACCCCGACGGCGCCGAGCAGCGCGCCGGCCGCGTCCTTGACGAAGACCCCGCCGGGCACGGAGAGGATCTTGCCGCCGGCGAGGTTCGCCACCGAGGTGAAGAACTCCGGGGAGTCCGCGGCGCGGGCGGCGATCGCGCGGTTGGTCATGCCGAGGGCGAGCACACCGCTGGCCTTGGCGACGGCGAGGTCGGGCCGCAGGAAGCCCGAGCCGTCCTGGCGGGCCAGGGCGACGATCGCGCCGCCCGGGTCGAGCACCGCGACCGTGAGCGGGTTGAAGCCCTGCTCGGTGCCGTGGGCCAGGGCAGCGGCGGCGATGGTCTGGGCCTGCTCGAGGGAGATCGTCATACTGCGAACCCTGCCATCACCGCGCCGCGCACGCCCACCCCGGCCTCACACAGCGCGGGCGGCGGTCAGCGCCGGGTGAGGCCCACCAACGGGATCGTCCGGTCGGTCCTGCGCTCGTAGTCGGCGAACCCGCCGTTGTTCTCCTTGATCCAGGCCCAGACGCGGTCGCGGTCGGCCTCGTCGAGCTCGGCCGCATGCACCGGCACGGTCTCGACCCCGCCCTCGCCGTCGGCGATCTCGGCGGTGACGTCCGGGTTCGCCATCAGGTTGTGGAACCACGCGGGGTGGCGCGGCGCGCCGGCCGCGGAGGCGACGACGACCCAGCGGTCACCGTCGGCGAACCAGCGCAGCGGGGCGATCCGCTCGGCACCGCTCTTCGCGCCGACGTGGTGGACCAGGATCATCGGCAGGCCGGTGAACGGCTCGCCGACCCGGCCGTCGTTCTCCCGGAACTCGCGGATCACCCTGGTGTTGAAGTCCTCTGCCATGACCCCATGCTGTCAGGCCGGCGCCCCGCCGGGAGCGAACACGACCCAGCAGGCGGCGAGCGTCGCGGCGAACGCGACGAGGACGAACACCGCTGCCCACGCCCCGCCGCCGAGCGGGGTGAGCTCGGCGAGCCGGTCGGCGTCGGAGTGGCGCAGCCGGCCCCCGCGACGGCCGCGGCGCAGCTCCAGACAGGCCTTCACCCCGCCGAACAGCAGGAACCAGGTCAGCGCGGCGGCGAACCCGGTCCGCAGATCGGCCGGGGCACGCAGCGCGACGAGCACGAGCACCGCACCGGTCGCGACGACGGCCAGTCCCCCGTAGAGGTTGCGGATCTGCAGCAGCGTCGCGGCCAGCAGCACCACCGCGATCCACAGCATCGCCTGCGCCTCGTCCGCCGCGACCAGCACCGCACCGCCGAGGCCGAGCAGCGGCGGGAAGACGTAGCCGGCGGAGAACATCGCGACCACGCCGGGGCCCCGCCCGGCCCCGGTGGAGTGCGTGACGCCGGAGGAGTCGGCGTGCAGCCGGATCCCGGCCAGGCCCCGCCCGACCAGGACCGCGACGAGTGCGTGCCCGCCCTCGTGGGCGATCGTGACCGCGGTGCGCGTCAGCCGCCAGGTCGGCCGCCACGCGACGACCGTCAGGGCCAGCAGCGCGGCCAGCAGCGACGCCGGCCGGGCCGCGACGAGCTCGTACCCGCGGGTGATCACGTCGAGGTCTGCCACGCACCCCAGTCAACCAGCGGGGCCCGGTCACACCGCGCCGAGGATCTCCTCGACCGCCTCCAGCGCCGAGCCGGTGTCGTCCGCCAGATACATGAGGTCGACGAAGGTGTGGTCGACGTCGGTGTCGGTGGCCGCCCGGCGCACCAGCGCGGCGGCGTCGGCGGCGGTCTCCCCCGGCTTCGGGTTCACCCGCAGCACCGCGCCGATCGCGTCGGCGGGGCGGCCCGCCTCGGCCGCGGCGGCACGCAGGTCCGCCCAGGGCGCGGAGACCGCGGCGTCGAGGTCGGTGACGTCGGAGGTGACGACCGGCAGGAACCCGTCGGCCCGTTCCGCGATCCTCCGGCGTGCCCGGGGGCTGAAGCCGCCCAGGTAGACCGGCACGTGCCGCGGCCGGGCGTGCACGTACGACGGCGCGACGCTCGCGAACCGGCCGGTGAACTCCACCGGGTCGTCGTGCCACCAGGCGTCGAACAGGTCGAGGGTCTCGTCGAGCCGGGCGCCGCGCTCACCCATCGGGACACCCACCGCGTCGTACTCCTCGGGCGACCAGCCGATGCCGAGGCCCAACAGCAGCCGTCCGCCCGACAGATTGTCGATCGTCGCCGCCTGCCGGGCCAGCAGCGCCGCCGGGTACCAGGGCGCGTTGAGCGTGCTGGTGCCGAGCTGCACCCGCGCGGTGACGGCGGCCGCCGCGGTCAGCAGCGCCAGCGGGTCGTGCGCGGCGGTGAACTGCTCGGGCACGCTGCCCGGGTCGCCGGGCCCGCCGCCGTAGCCGACCGTCGGGTCGACGGCCACCAGCAGCCGGTCGCCGGTCCACAGGCTCGCCGCGCCGCGCTCCTCGGCGCCCGCCGCGAACCGCATCGTCCCGTCCACGTGGGCCGCGGCCGCACCGAACTGCGGGATCCCGAAACCGATTCGCACTTGACCTCCAGCCGCTGGAACACCCGACGCTGTACCCGTGACCGCACCACCTACCGATGATCACCCTGTCACGCTGACGATCGGGCAGCTCGCCCGGCGCAGCGAGGTCCCCGTGCGCACGCTCCGTTTCTGGTCGGACGAGGGGCTCGTCCCCGCCGACCGCAACGGCGCGGGCCACCGGGTCTACGGACCGGCCGCGGTCGCACGGCTCGACCTCGTGCGCACCCTGCGCGAGCTCGGCCTGGGCCTGGACGACGTGCGCGCCGTGCTGTCCCGCCGACGGGGGGTCGGCGAGATCGCGGCGGCACACGTCCGGGCCCTGGACGACCGGATCCGGGAGCTGCGGGCGCAGCGCGCGGTGTGCGCCCTGCTCGCCCGCACCGGAGCCGGTGACACCCCACCCGACGAACGGAGCGTGACCCTGATGAACGACCTCGCCCGGCTGTCCGCGGCCCAGCGCCAGCACCTGATCGACGACTTCGTGACCGAGACCTTCGCCGGCATCGACGACGACGCGCCCGGCGCGGGCATCGCCACCGGCATGCGGTCGATGCCCGCCGAACTCCCCGACGACCCGACCCCCGAGCAGGTGGGGGCCTGGGTGGAGCTGGCCGAGCTGGTCGCCGACCCGGGGTTCCGGGCCCGGTGCCGGGAGATGGCCGTCACCGGGGCCACCGCCCCCGAGCACCACGAGCGGGGGGCCGACCCCGCCGCGGTGGCCGAGCACGCCGGGGCCGCGCTCGCCGCGGGCGTCGACCCGGCGAGCGCGGAGGCGGCCCGCGTCCTCGCCCGCATCCCCGGCGTCGAGGGGCAGGACGCGGCGGCCCGCGCCCGGACCGCGAACAGCGTGGAGCTGTTCGCCGACCGCCGCGTCGAGCGCTACTGGACGCTGCTCGGGGTGCTCAACGGCTGGCCGGCCCGCGAGCCCGCGGTTCCGGCGTTCGAGTGGTTCGCCGCGGCACTGCGCTCGGCACCGGTCGGTCAGTCCTCGGACCAGCCGTAGAACACCCGCTCGACGACCGCGCGGGCCCGCCGCGTGACGCGCTTGTAGTCGTCGAGGAACTCCCCCGGGTCGCCGCCCGCCGGGTACCCGAGCGCGACGGCGACGGCGGCCAGCTCCCGCCCCGAACGCGGGAGCTGGTCGCCGGGCTTGCCCTTGACCAGCATGATCGCGTTGCGGGCCGCGGTCGCGGTGCGCCAGCCCTCCTCCAGCTCGGCGGCGTCCCCGGCGCTGATCAGCCCGGCCTCCGCGGCCTCGTGCAGCCCGTGCAGCGTCGACGGGGTGCGCAGCTCGGGGACGTCGCCCGCGTGCTGGAGCTGCAGCAGCTGCACCGTCCACTCGACGTCGGCCAGCCCGCCCAGGCCGAGCTTGGTGTGGGTGGTGCGGTCCGCGCCGCGGGGCAGCCGCTCGGCGTCGACCCGGGCCTTGATCCGGCGGATCTCCGACACCGAGGCCGCCGACACGCCGTCGGCCGGGTAGCGGATCGGGTCGACCAGCGCGGTGAACTCGCGGCCCAGCGTCCGGTCCCCCGCGATCGGGCGGGCCCGCAGCAGCGCCTGGGCCTCCCACACCTCACCCCAGCGGGCGTAGTACTCGCGGTAGGAGGCCAGGGTGCGCACCATCGGCCCGGACCGGCCCTCCGGGCGCAGGTCCGCGTCGACCGGCAGCGCCGGGTCCGGGCTGGGTGAGCCGAGCAGCCGCCGCACGCGTTCCACCACCCGGGTCGCCCACCTCACCGCGGTGTGGTCGTCGACGCCCTCGGCGGGCCTGCAGACGAACATGACGTCGGCGTCGCTGCCGTAGCTGGACTCGCCGCCGCCGAGGCGGCCCATCCCGATCACCGACAGGACGGCCGGGCGCTCGGACTCCGCGCGTAGCACCGCGTCCAGGGTCGCGGCCAGCACCGCCTCGTTGACCGAGTTCAGCGCCGTGCACACCGCGTCGACGGGCAGCAGGCCGAGCAGGTCGGCGCAGGCGATCCGCAGCATCTCGTGGCGGCGGTAGGACCGCGCCGACGCCACCGCGGCCTCCGGCGTGCTCTGCCGGGCGACGGTGGTGCGCAGCGCCATCGACACCTCGGCCGGGTCCCGGGTCAGCTCCGGGCTCTGCACCCCCGAGGAGGTCGCCAGCATCCGCAGCACCTCCGGCGCGCGGGCCAGCAGGTCCGGGACCAGTGCCGACGTGCCGAGCAGCGTCATCAGTCGCTGTGCGACCGCGCCCTCGTCGCGCAGCAGCCGCAGGTACCAGGGGGTGTCGGCGAGCGCCTCGGACACCCGCCGGTAGGCGAGCAGGCCGCGGTCGGGGTCGGGGCTGCGCGACAGCGAGTCCAGCAGCACCGGCAGCAGCGCCCGCTGGATCGACGCGGCCCGCGACACCCCGCCGGTGAGCGCCCGCAGGTGCCCGAGCGCCCCCTCCGGCGACGCCCAGCCCAGCGCCTTCATCCGTGCCTTCGCCGCCTCCGGGGACAGCACGGCGTCGGCGCCGTCGGCGGCCAGCCGGGACACCGCCGACAGCAGCGGCCGGTAGAACAGCTTCTCGTGCAGCCGGGTGACGCGGCGCGCGTTGCGCTGCCACTCGTCGACGAGCACCCCGACGACGTCGCGGCGCCCGTCCGGGCGGATCCGCGCGGCCCGGGCGAGCCAGCGCAGCCCGTCGGTGTCGTCGGCGGCCGGGAGCAGGTGGGTGCGGCGCAGCTTCTGCAGCTGCAGCCGGTGCTCCAGCAGGCGCAGGAACCGGTAGGACGCGGCGAGATTGGCGCCGTCGTCGCGGCCGACGTAGCCGCTCTCCGACAGCGCGGCCAGCGCGACCAGGGTGTTGCCCGAGTGCAGCGAGTCGTCGCCCCGGCCGTGCACCAGCTGCAGCAGCTGGACGGCGAACTCGACGTCGCGCAGCCCGCCGCGGCCGAGCTTCAGCTCGCGTTCGCGCTGCTCGGAGGGGATGTTCTCGATGACCCGGGCCCGCATGGCCTGCACGTCGGTGACGAAGTCGTCGCGGGTGGAGGCCTGCCACACCATCGGCGACAGCGCCTCGACGTAGGCGGCACCGAGCTCGCGGTCCCCGGCGATCGGGCGGGCCTTGAGCAGCGCCTGGAACTCCCAGGTCTTCGCCCACCGCTTGTAGTACGCCACGTGCCCCTCGAGGGTCCGCACCAGTGCGCCCTGGCGGCCCTCGGGGCGCAGGTTCGCGTCGACCTCGAAACAGGCCTCCCCCGCGATGCGCATGACCCGCGACGCGAGCTTCGTCGCTGCCTGGGTGAGCTCCCCGCCGGGTTCGGCGACGAACACGACGTCGACGTCGGAGACGTAGTTGAGCTCCCGGCCACCGCACTTGCCGAGCCCGATGATCGCGAGCCGCAGCTCCTCGGGCGGGTCCAGCTCGGCCGCGGCCACCGCCAGCGACGCCGACAGCGCGGCCTCGGCGAGGTCGGCGAGCTGGGCGGCGACGTCGTCGACCTCCATCACCGGCAGCCCCGGGTCCCCGACGGCGGCCAGGTCGGCCGAGGCGAGGCCGAGCAGCTCGTCGCGGTAGGCCGTGCGCAGCGCGGCGACGGCCTCGGCGCCGGTCAGCGACGCCCGCGCTCCCCCGGCCGTCCCCGGCGGCGGCGCGGCCGGGTCGGCCCCCACCGCGCGCAGCAGGTTCGCGGTGCGCCGGGCCAGGTCCGGTGGCGGGTCCCCGCGCTCGGCGGTGTCGGCCAGCAGCGGCCAGCGGTCCGGGTGGCCGACGAGGTGGTCGCCCAGCGCCGTCGACGACCCCAGGGTCGCCAACAGCCGCCCCCGCAGCCCGCGGTCGGTGCGCAGCGCGCGGTCGATCGCGGGCCACGGGGCGGTCTGCGCCAGCCGCTCGACCGCCCGCAGGGCGAGGGACTGATCGGGGCTGCGGGCCAGCGCCCACATGATCTCCTCGCAGCCGGGCGCCGGCCCGTCGGTCGCCCACCAGCCCAGACCGCGCAGGGTCGTGGCCGCGTCCTCACCGGTGAGGCCGAGCCGGGCGAGCGAGGTCCCCGTGCGACGGTCCATGACCGGTGATCCTGCCCCATCGCGGGCCGCCCTTCCCTCAGGGGCGTCCAGCGGTCAGGCTCGGGACATGCACGTCGTGATCGTCGGTGGGGGTATCGGAGGACTGACCGCGGCACTGGCCCTCGAGCGGGCCGGGATCGGGTCCACCGTCCTGGAACAGGGGTCCGGCGCGGGCGAGCTCGGTGTCGGGTTCAACCTGCTGCCGCACGCCGTGCGGGTGCTCGACGGGCTCGGACTGTCCGCGGAGCTGGCCGACGTCGGCATCGCGACCACCGACCTCACCTACGCCCACCGGCTCGGGCAGCCGATCCTGCGCAGACCCTGCGGGGTGGCGGCCGGCTTCGCGTTCCCGCAGGTCGCCGGGCACCGCGGACGGGTGCACCGGATGCTCACCGAGGCCGTGCGCGCACGGCTGGGGCCCGACGCGATCCGCACCCGGCACCGGTTCGCCGGCGTCGAGCACTCCGACGGGGGTGTCCGGGTCCGCTTCGACGACGACGCCCTGCCGGAGGCGACCGGCGACGTGCTGGTCGGCGCGGACGGGATCCACTCCGCGGTGCGGGCGGGCCTGTTCCCGGGCGAGGGACCGCCGCACTGGAACGGGGTGTCGATGTGGCGCGGCGCGACGGACTGGCCGGCGTTCCGCGGGGGCCGCTCGATGGTCGTCGCGGGCGGGAACGCCGCCAAGCTGGTGGTCTATCCGGTCGGCGCCGGCAGCGCGCCGGGGACGGTCCTCACGAACTGGGCGGTGTGCATCGCGACCGGCGCCGACGGCGACCCCGCCCCGCAGCGCCAGGACTGGTCACGGCCCGCCGACCGCGACGAGACCCTCGCCCACGCCCGCCGCTTCCACCTCGACGACGTCGACCACCTCGCGCTGGTCGCCGCGACACCGGAGATCTTCGAGTTCCCGATGTGCGACCGGGACCCGCTGCCCCGCTGGTCGCACGGGCGGGTCACCCTGCTCGGCGACGCCGCGCACCCGATGGTCCCGATGGGCTCCAACGGCGCCGGGCAGGCGATCCTCGACGCCGAGTCGCTCGCCCGCCACCTCGCCGCGGGCGGCGCCCCGGCGGCGGCGCTGGCCGCCTACGAGGCCGAACGGCTGCCGATGACCGCCGACGTCGTGCTCCGCAACCGCGTGGGCGGCCCGGAACGGGTCATCGACGAGGTCGAGCGCCGCGCGCCCGACGGCTTCGACGACCTCGACGCGGTGATCACCGGCGAGGAGCTCGAGGAGATCTTCGCCGGCTACCACCGCGCGTCGGGCAACACCCGCTAGTCGGCGCCGGGGACGCTGCCCGGCGGCAGGAAGTCGACGTCGTGCAGCGCCGACTGCCGCACGACCTCGGCCGGGTCGGTCAGATCGTGCAGCCGGTCGAACAGCGACGCCAGCCGGCCGGCCGGGCTGACCCAGAACAGCGCGCGGGCGTTGCCCTGCTCCTTGTTGTAGTAGGCGTGCGGCAGGCCCTTGGGCATGAGGACGGTGTCGCCCGGCCCGGCCTTCTCCCACTGCCCGTCCAGGTAGAGCGTGAACACGCCGTCGAGGACGTGGATGTGCTCGTCCTGGGTCAGGTGCACGTGCGGCGGGACGCCCGTGCCGGGCGGGTCGAGGGTCTCGAAGGCGAAGCTGGTCTCGCTGACCGCCTTCGCCCAGTAGGTGTGGCCCAGCACGTTCCACACCCGCTGGTACTGGCCCTCACCGGCCCGCGTGATGCCCTTCGGCAGCGGGCCCAGGATGATCTCGTCCGAGAAGTCGGTCACAGCACGGGAAGATACGTCGCGAGCTCGTGCGGCGTCACGTTCCGGCGGTAGGCGTCCCACTCGGCCCGCTTGTTCCGCAGGAAGAAGTCGAACACGTGCTCGCCGAGGTACTCGGCGACGAGCTCGCTCTTCTCCATGACGTCGAGGGCCTCGGTGAGGTTCTGCGGGAGCAGCTCGTAGCCCAGCGCCCGGCGCTCGGTGTCGGTCAGGGCCCACACGTCGTCCTCGGTGGGCGGGGGCAGCTCGTAGCCCTTCTGGATGCCGGTGAGGCCGGCGCCCAGGATGACCGCGTAGGCGAGGTAGGGGTTGCACGCGGAGTCCAGCGTGCGGACCTCCACCCGCCGCGACGACGACTTGCCCGGCGAGTACATCGGGACCCGGACCAGCGCGGAGCGGTTCGCGTGGCCCCAGGACACCGCGGTCGGGGCCTCGCCGCCGGTGATGAGGCGCTTGTAGGAGTTGACCCACTGGTTGGTGACCGCGGTGATCTCCCGGGCGTGCTTGAGCACGCCGGCGACGAACGCCTTGCCGGTCGCGGACAGCTCGTAGGGGTCGTCCGGGTCGTGGAAGGCGTTGTGGTCGCCCTCGAACAGCGAGAAGTGCGTGTGCATGGCCGAGCCGGGGTGCTCGGAGAACGGCTTGGGCATGAACGAGGCCCGCACGCCCTGGGTGAGCGCGACCTCCTTCACGACGTAGCGGAACGTCATGAGGTTGTCGGCCATGGTCAGGGCGTCGGCGTAGCGCAGGTCGATCTCCTGCTGGCCGGGGCCGCCCTCGTGGTGGGAGAACTCCACCGAGATCCCCATCGACTCCAGCGTCTCGATGGTGTTGCGCCGGAAGTGCGGGGCGACGTCGTGGCTCGCCTGGTCGAAGTAGCCGCCGGAGTCCGCCGGGACGGGCCGGGTGCCGTCGCCGGGCAGGTCGCGCAGGAGGTAGAACTCGATCTCCGGGTGCACGTAGCAGGTGAACCCGGCCTCGCCCGCCTTGTTCAGCGCGCGGGTCAGCACGTGCCGCGGGTCGGCCCAGGACGGCGACCCGTCGGGCATGGCGATGTCGCAGAACATCCGCGCCGAGTAGTGCTCGCCCGAGGCGGTCTCCCAGGGCAGCACCTGGAACGTCGACGGGTCGGGCTTGGCGACCATGTCGGACTCGTAGACGCGGGCGAAGCCCTCGATGGCCGAGCCGTCGAAGCCGATGCCCTCGGCGAAGGCGCCCTCCAGCTCGGCCGGGGCCACCGCCACCGACTTGAGGTATCCGAGCACGTCCGTGAACCAGAGACGGACGAAACGGATGTCGCGTTCCTCGAGCGTGCGGAGCACGAACTCCTGCTGGCGGTCCATGCGGCGGAGCCTAGGAACCCCGTGTTACGCGGACGTTACCGGGGTGTGCGGGCGACCCGGTCGTGGTCGCCCGCACACCCCCGACGACGGCCCTCAGCTCGGCGCGAGCGTGCACTCCGCGCCCTGCGGCGGGAGCGTGAGGTTCACCAGATAGTCGATCGCGAGCGTGTCGGTGCACGCGTCACCCTGCAGCGACGCGGTGTGCTGGTTGCCGTTGACCGTGATCAGGCTGCCGTTCAGCTGCTGGGCCAGGTCGACCCCGGCCTGGTACGGCGTGGCCGGGTCACCGGTGACCGACACCACGACGACCGGCGGGAGCCCGTCGACCTTCGGCGTGTGCGGCTCGCTGGTGGGCGGGACCGGCCAGAACGCGCACGCGTCGCGGGCACCGACCGGGCCGCGGCCGGTGGAGCGGAACGGGGCGGCCTCGTCGGCCCGCGTCGCCAGCTCCAGGGCCTCCGAGGGCTCCTTCAGCGCCGGCTGGTTCACGCAGCTAATCGATTGGAAGGCCTGCAGCATGTTCGAGTAGCGGCCCTGGTCGTCGCGCTCGTGGTAGAGGTCGGCCAGGCGCATCAGCAGGTCGCCGTTGCCGTTCGCGACCTGCGAGATCCCCTGCTGCAGCGCGGGCCACAGCTGGGAGACGTAGAGGGCCTGGCTGACGCCGGTCTGGGCGTCGGAGAAGCTCAGGACGCGCCCGTCGCTGACCTTCGCGGGCGTGTCGATCAGTGGCCGCATCACCGTCTGGAACGCCTGGGTCGCCGTCGCCGGGTCGGTGCCCAGCGGACAGCCGGGGCGGCTGGTGCAGTCCTCGGCGAAGTTGTCGAACGCGAGCTGGAACCCGGCGTTCTGCTTGACCGTGGAGTCGATGGTCGACTGCGTCGGGTCGATCGCGCCGTCGAGCAGCAGCGCGCGGACGTTCTGCGGGAACGCCTCGGCGTAGGCGGTGCCGAGCTCGGTGCCGTAGGAGAAGCCGGCGTAGGTCATCTTCTGGTCGCCGACGGCGGCCCGCATGACGTCCATGTCCTTCGCGACGTCACGGGTGCCGACGTTCGCCAGCACGTCGGCCCCGGTGCGCTGGGTGCAGCGCTCGGCGAACTGACGGCTGTCGGCCTCGGCGGCGGCGACCCCGGCGGGCGAGGGGTCGGCGAAGACCTTGGTGCGCTCCTCGTCGTTCTCGGCGTCGGTGAGGCACTGGATCCGCGGCCGGCTGGCGCCGGTGCCGCGCGGGTCGAACCCGACCAGGTCGAACCGGTCCCCCAGGCCGTTGGTGGCCCAGGTGGCGGCCTGACGCGCGACGAACGAGGTGCCCGAGGCGCCGGGGCCGCCCGGGTCGGCGAACAGCGAGCCGATCTTCGCCCCGGTCGCCTTCTTGCGCAGCAGCGCGATCTGCATCGTCTTCCCGTCGCCGGGCCGGGCGTAGTCCTGCGGGACGGTCACCCGGGTGCAGTCGAACTGCGGGTCGGCGTAGGTCTGCGCGTCGTCCGCAGTGGGGGCGTAGTCGTTGCAGGGGCCCCACTGCAGCTGCTGGTCGTAGAACTGGGCCAGCTCCGGCAGGTTCTGCGCGGCCTGCGGCTGGTCACCGGTGCCCGCGTCGGCACACGCGCCGACCAGGACGAGGGTCGCCGCGCCGAGCGCGGCGAGCGCGGCCGGACGCGTCCGCCGGCGGGCCGGGGCCGGTGTCTCTCGTCGGTGGGCACGTCGTCGCAACAGCCGAGGGAGCATGACCGTGAGCATGCCACCGACCCCCGACGGTGACCGGTCGCGGGTCACGGCCCGGGTGAGGGTGCCCACACCACGGGGCGGTCCGGGCCCGTGCGCTGCCACCCTGGCGTCCGCCATCGACGGCGAACCCGGGGACCCCCGACCAGCGTGGGCCTCGAGGACGGAAGGAGCTCACCGGTGAGCACACAGGAGAGCGGAGAGGTGGCGGCCCCGTACCGGGCGCCCGCGACCCCGCCGAAGCGGACCCGCGTCCACCACCTGCTGCAGTGGAAGCAGGAGGGCCGGCGCTGGCCCATGCTGACCGCCTACGACGTCTACTCCGCCGAGATCTTCGACGACGCCGGTATCCCGGTGCTGCTCGTCGGCGACTCCGCGGGCAACAACGTGTTCGGCCACGACAACACCATCCCGGTCACGGTCGACGACCTGGTCCCGCTGACCCGGGCCGTGGTGCGCGGCTCCCGCAGCGCGCTCGTCGTCGCCGACCTGCCGTTCGGCAGCTACCAGATCTCCCCCGCGCAGGCGCAGGAGACGGCGTTCCGGTTCATGAAGGAGGGTGGGGCGCACGCGGTCAAGCTCGAGGGCGGTGCGCGCTTCGCGCCGCAGGTCGAGGCGCTCACCGCGTCCGGCGTGCCGGTGATGGGCCACCTCGGGTTCACCCCGCAGAGCGAGCACGCGCTGGGCGGGTTCCGCATCCAGGGCCGCGGCGACGCCGCCGACCGGCTCGTCGAGGACGCGCTGGCCGTGCAGGAGGCGGGCGCGTTCGCCGTCGTGCTGGAGATGGTGCCCGCCGACGTCGCCAAGCGGGTGACCGGGGAGCTGCGCATCCCGACCGTCGGCATCGGGGCCGGGCCCGACTGCGACGCCCAGGTCCTCGTCTGGTCGGACATGGCCGGGATGAACCGCGGGAAGGTGCCGCGCTTCGTCAAGAAGTACGCGGAGCTCGGCTCGGCCCTGCACGACGCGGCGGCCGCGTTCGCCGCCGACGTGGCGCACGGCGAGTACCCCGCCGAGGAGCACAGCTACCGGTGAGCCGGGCCGGGCCCCGGCGCGCGTCGCCGGGGCCCGGTCGGCCGGGTGGGACCGGTTCAGCCTGCGCCGTACGTCGTCGGGTGCCCCAGCCCCGGGATGCCGCCGCCCGCGCGGTGGCGGGCCAGCATCCGGTCCGCGGGGGTCTCACGGCGCGCCAGCCGCCGGGCCAGCGACGCCAGCCGCGCGCCGTGGGCGTCGTCGCCGGCCAGCGCGGCGGTCGCGGCGTCGAGGACGGCCTGCGACCCCGCCCGCACCGCCGGGTCGGCCCAGCCCCGCAGCGCCGAGCGGCGGTGCGCCGTCGCGTCCGGGGTCCGACGCCGGCCGGGCAGCGTGTCGTCGCGCAGCAGACCGGTCAGCAGGCTCAGCAGCGCCGCGGGCAGGTCGGTGCCCACGCCGTCGGCGGGCTCCTCCCCCGCGACCGCCGGGACGGCGTCGAACGCCTTGAACTCGATCCGCCCCACCTCCCCGGGGATGCCCGCGTGCCGCACCAGGCTGGGGTCGGTCACCATCAGCGGGGCGTCGGGCGGCAGGTAGGCCAGCGCCGCCGGGCGCGCCCCGGTGCGACGCGCGGTGCGTGCCGACAGCCCGCCCCAGACACGGCCGTCGCGGAACGGTGAGGAGAACGACCACGGCACCAGGTAGGGGCTGTAGAAGGTCAGCTTCGCCGCCGCGTCGGCCAGCACGGCGGGGTCGGTGCCCGACTCGGGGAACGACAGGTTCAGGTCCGGCCCCCAGGTCACCATGTGCAGGTGCGAGGTCCGCTCCTCCGGCGAGGCCGCCATCAGCGCCCGCTCGTGGGCGTTCGGCGGCGGGTCCAGCCGGTAGGCCGACAGCTGCGGGTGGTGGGCGAACGCGACGGGGCGCAGTCCGTGCCGGGCGGCCACCGCGGCCAGGGTGACCGCGTCGGCGGCCAGCGCGTCGACGGCGGCCTCGACCGAGTCGTGCACGCGGGTCCGGATCTCGATGCCCTTGGGGTCGAACCGGAGCAGCCCGCCGTTCTCGTCGAGGCGCTCGTAGCCCTCGGCGTACCAACGCTTGCGGCGGATGCCGGCGTCGCCGATCCGCAGGTCCGGCTGGTCCCCGGGCAGCTCCGGCAGCTCGTCCACGATCGCCGCGACCTGAGCGTGGGTCAGCGACCGGTGGTCGGCCACCGTCCCGTCGTCCCGCAGCAGCGCGAGCTCGTGCTCGAGCCCGTAGCGCGCCTCGCCCCGCATCGACCACCCCCGGTCCCCGTCCTGGCACAGGACGTTACCGAGGTCGGGCCCGGCGCCGGCTGTGATCCGTCCCGGCCTCCTCCTCACCCGTTCCGCCCTGGACAACCCCGCGCCGAACGGTCAGCCTGGTGACGGCGGCCACTCCACCAGGTGGCCGGGACCCGGAGCACACGGGAGGCGTCATGAGGCTGGGCCGCAAGATCTCCGAGGGATTCGCCGTGGACCACGAGGCCGACCGGGTGGCCGACGCCCAGGAGCGCCCGCGCCCGGCGCGCGCCGTCGAGCCCGAGTTCACCGAGTGGACGCCGGCCGCCCCGCAGCCGGCGCACTCGGGGTCCCGCGAGGACTGACCGGGTGCGCGGGCTGTTCCGCCGGACCCCGCTGGAGTACCCGACCGGCCCGCTGGAGGGCCACAAGCTGGCGTTCCCGATGCTGTCCGCGGACGGCACGACGGCGGGCTTCAGCGGTGTGACGCTCGGGCGGGCGCACGTCTACCGCACCGTCGACGACGCGGTGTGTGCGCACGGTTGCCGGCACGCCTGCCCGTCGCGGTGGTGCGACTGCGGGTTCTACTGCTTCCACACCGCCGACGACGCCCGCGAGCTGGCGTGCGCGCCCGAGCACCAGGGCGCGATCCTGCTCGAGGTGGCCGTCTCCGGCCGGTTCCGTCGCTACGAGCTGGGCCTGCGCTACGCCCGGCAGCGGGTGCGCACGATCCGGATGCGGGCCTGCCGCTGCGGGGCGCGGGTCGCGGTGCTGGCCGACACCGGATCCGGGCAGCACGGCTGGCGCCGGCTGGAACCGGTGTGCCTGCGGTGCGCCGGGGCGCGCCCGGTGCTGTCGGCGCAGCGCTTCGCCGAGCTGGCCGAGCTCACCCTGCTGCCCGACGACGTCGCGGCGGGCCCGCTGACCACGCCCGACGACGCGGCGGGGTTCGCCGAGCACCCCGACCCGCACGGCACCGAGGCCGACGACCTGATCGGCGACCCGGTCGCCGCGGCGGGCGCGGTCGCCGTGCTCACCGCGGAGATGGCGCTGCTGCAGGCCCGGCTCGACGAGATGGCCCGCCAGCTCGGCCGGGCCACCGCACGCCTGGACGCGCTCGAGGGCCGCGACCTGCCCGCGGCGGAGCCGGGGTCAGAGCCAGACCGGTAGCGGCGGCGGGAGCTTCCCGTCGGCGTCGCGCAGGCCCTTGTCGAACGGGCGGCCGAGCAGCCAGGCGATGATGTCGTGCGCCTTGCCGCGGACCGTGCCGAGGTCGCGCGGCTCGGCGCCGTCCGGCCCGGCGGGCCCCGGCCCGAACTCCAGCGTCGCGCCGGTGCGGACCTCCTCCAGGCGCACGTGCGGGCAGCCGGGCTTGCGCTCCAGCCGCGCGACCACGTCGGCGACCAGCACCTCCCGCATCGGGATCGGCAGGTCCTTGAACGAGGCGCCGACATCGAGGTCGACGGCGTGGATCCACACCTCGCGCGCCCGGTTCCAGGGCACCGCCGTCACCGGCATCTCGATGCCCTGCGGGTTGCGCACGGTCGCCGACCAGGCCTTCTCGGGCATCGCCCGGACCGCGTCGGCGAGCCGGTCGGAGGAGGCGACGACGTCGGCGCGGATCTCGTCGGAGCTGCGCCCGGCCCCGGCCTCGATGTCGGCGTCGCGGGACGCGGGATCGGGGTAGGCCGGGGTCTCGACGCCGGTCCGCGCCCAGGTCAGCAGGTTCACCATGGCGTCGGCGTTGCGGGCCAGGTGGGTGAGCACGTGCGCGCGGGTCCAGCCCGGCAGCGCCGACGGGGCGCGGAACGCCTCGCCCGCCATCCGGGTCATCAGCCCGCGCAGGTGGGCCTGGCCGTCGCCGGCCCAGGCCAGCGCGTCGCCCACCGGCGGCGGGACGACGGCGTGGCCGTCGCCGGGGGTGCGTGCGGGGGTCACCGCACCGCCCGGCACACGTTGCGGCACTCGCCGATCCCCTCCACCGCGGTGACGATCTCGGCGCCGTCGGTGAGGTAGCGCGGGGGCGTGCGCGCGTCACCGACGCCGCCCGGGGTGCCGGTGGCGATGACGTCGCCCGGGTTGAGCGTGAGGATCTCCGACAGGTAGACGACCAGGTCCACCGCGCCGAACACGAGCTGGTCGGTCGTGGAGTCCTGCATGGTCTCCCCGGACAGCTCCGAGGAGATCCGCAGCGCGCCACCGGCGGCCGGGTCGGCGGGCAGCTCGTCGGGGGTGACCAGCACCGGCCCGAGCGGCGTCGAGTGCTCCCAGGTCTTGCCCTGCAGGAACTGCTTGGTGCGCCGCTGGTAGTCGCGCATCGACACGTCGTTGAGCACGGTGTACCCGGCGATCGCGGCCGCGGCCGCCTCGCGGTCGGCGCGCCGGACCGAGCGACCGATGACGACGACGAGCTCGGCCTCGTAGTCGACCCGGTCGGACTGCTCGGGCAGCTCGATCTCGTCGTACGCGCCGATCAGGGCGGGCGCGTACTTGCCGAAGACCGTCGGGTACTCGGGCAGCTCGTTGCCCATCTCGAGCACGTGGTCGCGGTAGTTCAGCCCGATGCAGATGATCTTCTCGGGTGACGGCACCAGCGGCGCGTAGTCCAGGCCCGCGGTCTCGTGCACCGGGCCCGCCGCGCCCGCGGCGTGCTCGGCCCAGTCGGGGCGCTCCAGCAGCGCCCGCACGTCGGTCTCCCCCGTCTCGACGGCGGTGTCGCCGTCGACGCGCACCGCCCGGTGCCCGGTCGCGGTCCGGATCGTCGCGAGCCTCATCGTGCGGGTGCCTCCCGGTATCGGTTGCCGTCCGGCGGAGAGTCTGCGCCACCGGGGGCCCGCGGGACAGTCAGGGGGTGGGTTACCGCGCGTCCCGGCCGGTGGACGGGCCGAACTCACCCGTACGGCTGACACCGTCGACGGACCGCGACACGCGTTCCGCCACCACGGCGACGGGGCGGCCCCGTCCGGGCATCCGCCCCGCCGGTGCGGCGCCACCCGTCCCGCCCGCAGGTGACCGCCCGCCCTCGCCGACCCGGCGTCGTGGCGGTCCGCAGCCACACCCGCTGTCCGGTGACCACAGCCATTGCAGCAGGTGTGGATGCCGGACAGCGGGTGTGGCTCCGCCACGGCACTCCCACGGCCCGGCGGCGACCGCCCCGGGCCGGCACCCGGGTCAGATCGCGGCGTCGTCCTCGGCGCCACCGCCGCGCACGGGCAGGTCGTCGAAGACCGCGGGCGGCTCCCGCCACGCCTGCTCCGGCGCCCCGGCGCGGGCCGCGGCGACCGCCCGCCACACCCGCTCGGGGGTGCAGGGCAGGTCGATGTGCCGCACACCCAGGTCCGACAGTGCGTCGACCACGGCGTTCTGCACCGCGGGGGTCGACCCGATCGTCGCGGACTCGCCGATGCCCTTGGCGCCGAGCGAGTTCAGCGGGGTCGGGGTCTCGGTCGTCGCGGTCTCGAAGGAGAACAGGTCGGCCGCGGTCGGAATCGTGTACGCGGCGAGGCTGGAGGTCAGGGGCTGGCCCTCGTCGTCGAACAGGACCTCCTCGTGCAGCGCCTGGGCGACGCCCTGGGCGAGCCCGCCGTGCTGCTGGCCCTCGACGAGCAGCGGGTTCAGGATCCGCCCGCAGTCGTCGACGGCGACGTGCCGGCGCGGGGTGACCCGGCCGGTGTCGGTGTCGACCTCGACCACCGACAGGTGCGCCCCGAACGGGAAGGTCGCCCCGTCCTGCGCGGAGTCGAGCCCGACGTGCAGCTCCTCCCCCGTGGCGGCGGCCTGGCGGTGCACGTCGCTCCAGGTCGCGGTCGGGCCGCCGGGCACACCGGCGACGCCGAAGATGCCCTCGTCGGTGATCTCGACGTCCTCCGCGGCGGCCTCCAGCAGGTGCGCGGCGAGCTTGCGGGCCCGCTCGTACAGCTCGTGCGCGGCCTCGGACACCGCGGTCCCGCCGAGCTGCAGCGACCGCGAGCCGCCGGTCCCGGCGCCGCGCGGGACGAGCGCGGTGTCGGACTGGACGTAGCGGATCCGGTCCATCGGGATGCCGAGCCGGTCCGACACCAGCATCGCGAACGAGGTCGCGTGCCCCTGACCGTGCGCCGAGGTGCCGGCCGACACGGTCGCCGTGCCGTCGGCGTGCACGGTCACCGAGCCGTACTCGCCGCCCCCGCCCCCGGCGGTGACCTCGACATAGACCGCGATGCCGATGCCCAGACGCACCGGGTCGCCCGCCGCGCGGCGGCGGGCCTGTTCGGCGCGCAGCTCGTCGTAGCCGGCGATGCGCAGGGCCTCACGCAGCGGCAGGTCGTAGTCGCCGACGTCGTAGCGGGCGCCGGTCGGGGTGGTGTACGGGAAGACGTCGGGCGCGAGCAGGTTGCGCCGGCGCAGCTCGACCGGGTCGATGCCCAGCTCGGCGGCGGCGACGTCGACCAGGCGCTCCAGGTGGGCGGCGGCCTCGGGGCGTCCCGCGCCGCGGAAGGCGCCCATCGGGGTGGTGTTGGTCAGCGCGGAGACGGCGTCGTAGCGCAGGTTCGTGATGTCGTAGACGCCGGTCGCCATGAGGTAGGTGGTGCGCAGCGGGAGCGCGCCGCCGAAGCCGGCGTAGGCCCCGGCGTCCCCGACGACCCGCACGCGCAGGCCGGTCATCCGGCCGTCGCGGGTGAGGCCGAGCTCGTAATAGCCGACCTGGCCGCGGCCGTGCGGCATCGAGACGAGGTTCTCCGAGCGGGTCTCGACCCAGGCCAGCGGCCGCCCCAGCGCCCGGGCGGCGGCGACGGTCGCGGTGTGCTCGGCGAGCACACCGGCCTTCGCGCCGAACCCGCCGCCGACGTGCGGGGCGATCACCCGGACCTGGTCGGTCTCCAGCCCGGCCAGTCCGGCGAGCTGGGTGCGGAAGCCGTGCGGCATCTGGGTGGAGACGTGCACGGTGAGCGGGAAGTCGGTGGTGGTGGGGTCGGCGACGATCGCGTTGCCCTCCATCGGGACGGCCGCGACGCGCTGGTTCACCATCCGCGCCCGAACGACGACCTCGGCGCCGTCGAGCGGGTCGCCGGTCCCCCGCTCGCCCGCGGCCAGGTTGCTGCCCTGGTCGGGGAACTGCAGCGGAGCGTCGTCGGCGAGCGCGGCCTCGATGTCGGTGACCGCGGGCAGCGGGTCGTAGCCGACCTCGACGAGCTCGGTGGCGTCGACGGCGGCGGCGCGGCTCTCGGCGACGACCAGCGCCACCGCCTCGCCGACGAACCGCACCCGGTCGGTCGCCAGCGGCGGGCGCGGCAGCGCCGGGTTGAGGACCATCAGGCCGTGGTGGGCGGGCAGGTCGAGGTCGGCCGCGGTGTACACGGCGAGGACGCCGGGCGCGGCCGCGGCCTCGGTGGTGTCGATACCGGTGAGCAGCGCGTGCGCCACCGGCGAGCGGACGAACGCCACGTGGGCCAGGCCCGCCGGTGCGTCGGCACCGTGGACCAGGTTGCCGACGAAGGTGCTCGCACCGGTGATCAGGTCGGCGTCCTCGACGCGGCGGACGGAGGTTCCCAGGATCGAGCCAGGCATGTGGCCCACACTACAACACTAACCGGAGGGTCGTCCGGTTAGTGCGCCTCACACGTCGTCTGCGTCTCCACCTGCGGTGCCCGCCCGGCGACGGCCGGTAGCGTCCCCGCCATGCCCGAGTTCCACCACACCGACGTGCTCCCGCTCGGCCCGGACGACACCGAGTACCGCGAGCTCGACCTGCCCGCGGGAACCGTGACCGAGGCCGCGGGCCGCACCTTTCTCGAGGTCCCGCCCGAGACGATCACCGGACTGGTCCGCGCGGCCGTCACCGATATCCAGCACCTGCTGCGACCCTCGCACCTGAAGCAGCTGCGCGCCATCATCGACGACCCCGAGGCGTCCGGCAACGACCGGTTCGTCGCCACCGACCTGCTGCGCAACGCCTGCGTGTCCGCGGGCGGGGTGCTGCCGATGTGTCAGGACACCGGCACCGCGATCGTCGTCGGCAAGAAGACCGAGACCGTGCTGACCGGCGGCGACGACGAGGCCGCGGTGTCGCGCGGGGTCTTCGAGGCCTACCAGGAGCTGAACCTGCGCTACAGCCAGATGGCGCCGATCAGCTTCTGGGACGAGAAGAACACCGGCACCAACCTGCCCGCGCAGGTCGAGCTGTACGCCAAGCCGGGCCGGGACCCGTACTACGAGTTCCTGGTCATGGCCAAGGGCGGCGGCTCGGCCAACAAGACCTTCCTCTACCAGGAGACGAAGGCACTGCTGAACCCGAAGCGGCTCGCGGCGTTCCTGGACGAGAAGCTGCGCAGCCTCGGTACCGCGGCCTGCCCGCCGTACCACCTGGCGATCGTCGTCGGCGGCATGTCGGCGGAGTTCAACCTGAAGGTCGCCAAGCTGGCCTCGGCCCGCTACCTGGACAACCTGCCGACCGAGGGCTCGCCGCTCGGGCACGCCATCCGCGACACCGACCTGGAGCAGCAGGTCCTGGAGCTGACCCGCAACTTCGGGATCGGCGCCCAGTTCGGCGGCAAGTACTTCTGCCACGACGTGCGCGTCATCCGGCTGCCCCGGCACGGCGCCTCGCTGCCGGTCGGCGTCGCGGTGTCCTGCTCGGCGGACCGCCAGGCCAAGGCGAAGATCACCCCGTCCGGGGTCTACCTGGAGCAGCTGGAGCGCGACCCGGCCCAGTACCTGCCCGAGGCCACCGACGCCGACCTGTCCGACGAGGTCGTGCGGGTCGACCTGAACCGGCCGATGGACGAGATCCGCGCCCAGCTGTCGCAGCTGCCGGTGAAGACCCGGCTGTCGCTGACCGGGCCGCTGGTCGTCGCCCGCGACATCGCGCACGCCAAGATCGCCGAGCGGCTCGACGCCGGCGAGCCGATGCCGCAGTACCTCAAGGACCACGCCGTCTACTACGCCGGACCGGCCAAGACCCCCGAGGGCTACGCCTCGGGCTCCTTCGGTCCGACGACGGCCGGCCGGATGGACTCCTACGTCCAGCAGTTCCAGGAGGCCGGCGGGTCCCTGGTGATGCTGGCGAAGGGGAACCGGTCGAAGCAGGTCGTGGACTCCTGCGCCGCGAACGGCGGCTTCTACCTGGGCTCCATCGGCGGCCCGGCCGCCCGTCTGGCCCAGGACTGCATCCGCAAGGTCGACGTGCTCGAGTACCCCGAGCTCGGCATGGAGGCGGTCTGGAAGATCGAGGTCGAGGACTTCCCGGCGTTCGTCGTGATGGACGACAAGGGCAACGACTTTTTCGCCGACACCAGCGCCCCGACCCTGCAGGTCACCTTCCGCACCTGACCGCTGCGACGCCCCCCCCGGGGTTGTGCCCGCGGCCCCCGTGCACGGCGCGCCGTGCCCCCAGGGGAACCCTCGTAGCGCTCTAAGCCACGAAGGTTCCCCTGGGGGCCACCCGGCGGGTGCCCGGCGACGGCACCGGGGGCTCCCGGGGGTGGGCGGGCGGGTCAGCGCAGGCGGCGGGGGCCCGCGTCGCGACGGTCGGGCACCGGGCCGATCGTCACCCGGGCCCCGGCCACGAACGCGCCCTGCGGCGAGGCCAGCACCGGGTCGAGGGCGAGCGAGCGGACCTGCGGCAGGTCCTCGACGAGCCGCCCGATCCGCAGCACGACGTCCTCCAGCGCGGCGAGGTCGACCGGGTCCGTGCCGCGGTAGCCGGTGAGCAGCGGCGCCGCGCGCGGGGCCCGCACCAGCCGGGCCGCGTCCTCGGTCGAGACCGGCAGGACCCGGTAGGCGCGGTCGTCGAGCAGCTCGGTCGCCATCCCGGACAGCCCGAACGCGACCAGCGACCCGAACGACGGGTCGTCGACGACCTCCACCGTGCACGACGTGCCCTTCGGGGCCATCCGCTGCACGTAGACCTCGTCGGACCCGGTCACCCGCGACAGCTCCGCGTGCGCGACGCGCAGGGCCTCCTCCGAGACCAGGTCCAGGCGCACCCCGACGAAGTCGCCGCGGTGCCGCCACTGGTCCGCGGTCGCCTTGATGACCACCGGGTAGCCGAGCTGCTCGGCGGCGGCGACGGCGTCGTCGGCGCCCTTGGCCCGCCGGAAGGTGATCACCTCCAGGCCGTAGCAGGCGAGCAGGTCGACGGCCTCGTCGTCGGTGAGGGTGTGCCGGCTGTCCGGCCCGAACGACGCGATGAGCTCCCGCGCGCGGTCGGCGTCGATGCCCTCGGGCACGACGAACTCCCCGACCGGGGTGTCACGCCACTGCGCGTAGCGGCTGACCCTGCCCAGCGCCGACGTGGCCCGCTCGGGGCTGGCGAAGCTCGGCACCGACCCGCGGCCGGGCGTGCCGTCGGCGCCGGGTACCGACAGCTCCGCCGGGATGCCCTCGGCGGCGAGGAACACCGCGATGACCGGGACCCCGGCACCGTCCGCGGCGCCGCGCAGGGCGTGCGCGTGGTCCCGGCCGGCCACCGCGACCGGCGGGACGAACACCGCGATGAGCGCGTCCGGGCGGGCGTCGCCGTCCAGGGTCGCGCGGACCGCGCCGGCGAACGCCTCCGGCGAGGCCTGGGTGCCGACGTCGACCGGGTCCCCCGCCAGCTCCAGGCCCTCGTCGAGCAGCCCGTCGAGGACCAGAAGGTTGACCGCGGTGGAGTTGCCGACGACCGCGACCCGGCGGCCCTTCGGCAGCGGCTGGTGGGCGATGAGCAGGGCGGTGTCGAACATCTGCGGCAGCGTCTGCACGCGGATGACGCCGGACTGCTCGAACAGCGCCTGCACGCTGGACTCGTCGATCGGCGCCCCGACCGAGGCCAGCGACGGCAGCGTCCCGGTGTGCCGGCCGGACTTCACCGCGATCACCGGCTTGGTGCGGGCCAGCCGGCGGGCGACCCGGGCGAACTTGCGCGGGTTGCCGAAGGTCTCCAGGTAGAGCAGCACCTGCTCGGTGCTCGGGTCGGTCTGCCAGTACTGCATCAGGTCGTTGCCGGACACGTCGGCGCGGTTACCCGCCGACACGAACGACGACAGGCCCAGCCCGCGGGTGCGGGCGTTGGCGAGGATGGCGCTGCCGAGCGCGCCGGACTGGCAGAAGAACCCGGTGCGCCCGTACCCGGGCATCCACGGGGCGAGGGTCGCGTTGAGCCGCACCGACGGGTCGGGGTTGGCGACGCCGAGTGCGTTCGGCCCGACCACCCGCATCCCGTGCGCCCGCGCCTCGGCGACCAGCCTGCGCTCGGCGACGGTGCCGCCGTCGTCGCCGGCGTCGGCGAAGCCGGAGCTGATCACGACCAGCACCTTCACGCCCTTGGCCAGGCAGGAGTCCATGACCTCGTCGATGTTCGCGGCCGGGACGGCGACGACCGCGAGGTCCACCTCGTCCGGGATGTCGATCACCGACGGGTAGGCGCGCACGCCCCGCACCGAGCGGGCGTCGGGGTTGACCGGGTAGACGGGGCCGGTGAACCCGGCGCGCAGCAGGTTCAGCAGGACGGCGTGGCCGATCTTGGTCTCGTCCGCGGACGCACCGATCACCGCCACCGAGGTCGGGTGCAGCAGGTTCGCGACGCTGCGGGCCTCGGCGGCCTGCTCGCGCGAGTAGCGGACCGCGATCGACTTCTCGGTGGGGTCGATGTCGAACTCGAGGTGCAGGACACCCTCGGCGAAGGCTCGTGTGACGCCGTAGCCGGCCTCACGGAACACCCGCACCATGGCGTGGTTCTCCACCAGCACCTCGGCCTCGAACCGGGACAGCCCGTTCTCCCGGGCCGCGGCGGCGAGGTGCTCGAGCAGGATCGAGCCGAGGCCGCGGGACTGGTGGTCGTCGCGGACGACGAACGCGACCTCCGCGGAGGTGACCGGCTTGTCGGTGCCCGCTCCCTCCTGGGCGGCCGCCCCGCCGCCGGGGGTCAGCCCCTCGTAGCGGCCGACCGCGATGATCTCGTCGCCGAGCAGCGCCAGGAACGCGACCCGGGTCCGGTGGTCGACGACGGTGAACCGCTCCAGGTCCCGCGCCGAGATCCGCGGGTACGGGCCGAAGTAACGCAGGTAGCGGGTGCGGTCGGACAGCTTGGAGTGGAAGGCGAGCAGCGCGTCGGCGTCGCCGGGCAGGATCGGGCGCAGGTGCACGATCCCGCCGTCGGAGGCGACGACGTCGGCCTCCCAGTGCCGCGGGTAGGGGTGCCCGGGGGCGCCGGCCGGGGTCTCGTCGGTCTTCTCGGTCATGGTCGGTCTCAGTCCCGCGGGTCGTCGGGGTCGAGGCCGTGCAGCGGGAACACCGCACGACGGGTCTCCAGGATCGCCGAGTCGACGCGCTCGCCGAACGAGCCGCCCCACCGCTCGAACGCCGGGTCGGCCCCGTCGGACATCGAGACCGGCAGCGGCGAACGGGTCCGGGTCGCCGCGAGCGCGGTCCAGTCCGCGGGGATGGAGGTGTCCCGGTCCAGGTCGCGGTCCAGGGCGACGGCCATCAGGTGCGTCCACGAGCGCGGGACCACCCGGTAGAGCGCGTACCCGCCGCCGCCGAGCACCAGCCACTTGCCGCCTGCGGTGGTCTCGGCCATCTCGCGCAACGCGTGGTAGATGGCCCGGTGGCCGTCGACAGACAGCTCCAGGTTCGCCAGCGGGTCCTCGGAGTGGGTGTCCGCGCCGCACTCGGTGACCAGCACCTGCGGACGGAACGACTCCAGCAGCGACGGGACGACGCCGTGGAAGGCCCGCAGCCAGCCCGCGTCGCCGGTGCCGGGGGGCAGCGAGACGTTGACGGCGTAGCCCTCGCCGGCACCGCGGCCGATCTCCCCCGCCCAGCCGGTGCCCGGCCACAGCGTGAGCGGGTGCTGGTGCAGCGAGATCGTCAGCACCCGGGGGTCGTCGTAGAAGCAGTCCTGCACGCCGTCGCCGTGGTGGACGTCGACGTCGACGTAGGCGATGCGCTCGTAGCCCTGCTCCAGCAGCCAGGCGATCGCGACCGAACAGTCGTTGTAGACGCAGAAGCCCGCGGCGCGGTCACGCATCGCGTGGTGCAGCCCGCCCGCCATGTTCACCGCGCGGTCCGCGCGGCCTTCGGCGATCTCCCGGGCGGCGGCGACCGAGCCGCCCGCGATCAGCGCGGACGCCTCGTGCATGCCGAAGAAGATCGGGTTGTCGGCGGTGCCCAGCCCGTGGCCGACGCCGAACGGCGCCTCCGGCGCGGACTTCACCGCGGTCTGGAAGCCGGGGGTGTGCACCCGGGTCAGATCCACCTCGCCCGCCGGCTCCGGGACGACCGGGTCGACGCCGTCGAGCACCCCCAGCCCGCGGGACAGCTCCATCATCAGCTCCAGCCGCACCGGGTTGAGGGGGTGGTCGTCGGACAGCTGGTAGGTCAGGAACTCCGGAGTCCACACCACCGACGTGCGAGCGCTCATGGGCCGGAACCGTATGCCAGGCCGGCGGGCGCGGTCACTCCCGCGCGGCCCACGGCCGGTCCCCGGTCTCGGCCGGCCGGTCCGGGTCGGCGCTCCACTCCGACCACGACCCGGGGTACAGCGCGGCCGGGGCGTCCGGCGTGGTGAGGCCGGACTCCTCCAGCGCGAGCACCAGGGCGCAGGCGTTGACGCCGGACCCGCAGTAGGCGCCGGTCGCGACACCGGGTGCGACGCCGGCGGCGCGGAAGCGCTCCGCCAGCGTGCCGGCGGGCTGCCAGCGCCCGCCCGGGCCGGTGTTCGCCGCGGCCGGGGTGCTGCGGGCACCGGGGACGTGCCCGGCGCGCGGGTCGACCGGCTCGGTCTCACCGCGGAAGCGGGCGGCGGCGCGGGCGTCGAGGAGCACGCCGTCGCGGGCCAGCGCGGCGGCCCCGTCGGCGTCGACGACGGGCATCCCGCCGGGCCGGACCACCAGATCGCCGGGCGGCAGGGGCTCCGGTTCCGGCGTCCCGGCACCCGGGCCGGTGCCGGCCACCGGCAGCCGCGCGGCCTGCCAGCCGGCGAACCCGCCGTCGAGCACCCGGACCCGGCCGGGCGCCACGCCGGCCCAGCGCAGCAGCCACCAGGCGCGCGCGGCGACCGAGCCGTCGAGGTCGTCGTAGGCGACGACGAGCTGGTCGCCGGCCTCGTCCCGGATCCCGGCCCGGCGCAGGACCTCCTGCAGCGCAGCGGGTTCCGGCAACGGGTGGCGCCCGCCGGGGCCGGGGCGCGCGGGGCCCGCGGACAGCTCGGTGTCGAGGTCGACGAACACCGCACCGGGGACCCGGTGGGCCCCGTGGTCCGCGCGGCCGGGCGGGCCGGCCAGACGCCACCGGACATCGAGCACCACGGGCCGCACGGTGCCGGCGGCCGGGGCGGGCCCCAGCAGGCCGGCGAGTTCCGAAGGGGGGATCATGGATCCGGACACGGCGCCCATCCTGCCCCGGACGGGCTCGCCGTGCGCGGGAGCCGCGCTGGGTAGACTGGACGTCGAACGAAGGGGCCCCACGTGAACGACCTCATCGACACCACGGAGATGTACCTCCGCACCATCTACGAACTCGAGGAGGAAGGCGTCGTCCCGCTGCGCGCGCGGATCGCCGAACGCCTCGGACAGAGCGGGCCGACCGTCAGCCAGACGGTGGCCCGTATGGAACGCGACGGACTCGTCGTCGTGGCCGGGGACCGCCACCTCGAGCTGACCGACGAGGGCCGCGGCCGCGCCGTCGCCGTCATGCGCAAGCACCGCCTCGCCGAGCGGCTGCTGATCGACGTGATCGGGCTCGAGTGGGAGCTCGTCCACGCCGAGGCGTGCCGCTGGGAGCACGTGATGAGCGAGGACGTCGAGCGCAAGCTGCTCCGCCTGCTCGACAAGCCGACCGTGTCGCCCTACGGCAACCCGATCCCGGGTCTGGAGGAGCTGGAGCGCGGGGACGACGCGTCGACGTCGTCGTCGGTGCCGCCCACGCTCGAGGTCGGCCTGCAGCGGCTCGACGAGCTGGCCCGCCGCGGTGGCGGTCGCGTCGAGATCAGGCGGATCGCCGAGCACGTGCAGCTGGACTCCGACCTGATGGGCGAGCTGAAGCTCGCGGGGATCGTGCCCGGCAACGTGATCGACGTCGGCCCGATCTCCCGCTTCGGCGACCCGGTGCCGGTGAGCTCGGACGACGAGAAGTCGACCGTCGCTCCGCCGGTCGCGCACGCCGTGCTCGTCCGCGCCGTCTGAGGAGGATCCGCACACGTGAAGCTGCTCGTCACCGGCGGCGCGGGCTACGTGGGCAGCGTGTGCGCCGCACACCTGCTCGACGCCGGCCACGAGGTCGTCGTGCTCGACGACCTGTCCACCGGCCACCGCGACGCCGTGCCCGCGGGCGCGGAGTTCGTCGAGGGTGAGCTCGGTACCCGCGCCGGGGAGGTCCTGGGCCGCGGCGGGTTCGACGGCGTGCTGCACTACGCCGCCCGCTCGCTGGTCGGGGAGTCCGTCGAGAAACCCGAGAAGTACTGGGACGGCAATGTCGTGGCCTCGTTCCGGCTGCTCGAGGCGGTCCGGGAGCACGCGGTACCGCGGCTGGTGTTCTCCTCCACCGCCGCCACCTACGGCGAGCCGGAGCAGGTCCCGATCCCGGAGACCGCGCCGACCCGGCCGACCAACCCCTACGGGGCGAGCAAGCTCGCGATCGACCACATGATCACCTCCTACGCGACGGCGCACGGCCTGGCCGCGACGAGCCTGCGGTACTTCAACGTGGCCGGGGCGCACCTGTCCGGTGACACCCCGCTCGGGGAGCGGCACGCGGTCGAGACCCACCTGATCCCGCTGGTCCTGCAGGTCGCCGCGGGCACCCGCGAGTCGATCTCGGTCTACGGCGACGACTGGCCCACCCCCGACGGCTCCTGCGTGCGCGACTACATCCACGTCGACGACCTCGCCGAGGCCCACCTGCTCGCGCTGACCCACGCCGTCGCGGGGCGGCACGACATCTACAACCTCGGCAGCGGTCACGGGTTCTCCGTGCTCGAGGTGGTCGAGGCCTGCCGCACGGTGACCGGGCACCCGATCCCGGCCGTCGTCGCGCCGCGCCGCGCCGGTGACCCCGCGGTGCTGGTGGCCTCGAGCGAGCAGGCCGCGCAGCAGCTGGGCTGGAAGCCGTCGCGGACCGCGATCGCCGAGATCGTCGGCGACGCCTGGGAGTTCGCCCGGTCCCGCTGAACCTGCGCGGCCCGGGGCCGGCTCACCGGGCGGCCGTCTCGTCGGGAGCGTCCGGGTCGAGCATCGCGGTGAGCAGCCGCCGCAGCCCGCCCGGGCCCGCCCACCGTGCGGCGGGTGAGCGCGGGTCGCGGGTGCCGTGCAGGCTCGCCGCCACCACCCCGGCGAGGACGTGGTCGGGCCGTTCGGCCAGCGCCCGCTCCGTCGCCCCGGTCGCGAGCGCACCGTCGCCGCGCAGCAGGGCGCACACCGCGAGCAGGGCCAGCGGGTGCGCCCGCTGCGGTGACGGCAGGGCCGCGACCAGCACCGCCCACAGCTGCTCGGCGTCCGCCGCGCGGCGACCCAGGCAGCGGCGCAGCGCCTCGTCGCGCACGTCGCCGACGTCGAGGGCGCCGCACAGGGCCAGCGCCAGCCGGTCGTCGACGACGAGCCGGCTCGCCGCGGCCTCGTCCAGGCAGGCGTCGAGCAGGGCGGTGCCGGTCGCGACACACACCCGGGCCGGTGCGGCGCCGGTGTCGCGCAACCGGGCCCGGCGGCGACGGATGGCGGCGTCGGAGTCGAGCGGGGCGAGCACCGCGTCGCGGTCGGGCAGGACGGCCCGGCCGTCGCGGACCGCGGCCGTGACCCCGAGCGTGGTCGACGCGGCATCGGGCAGCAGCCCGCCGCAGGTGCAGGGCAGGTCGAAGCAGCCCCACCGGTCCCCCGCCCGGGTACCGGTCGCCCAGAGGGCCGCGATCGGCTCGATCCCGGCGTCGAGCAGCGCCCGCCGCGCGGCGGCCCCCACGTCCCGGCGGCTCCGGCGGGGCCCCGGGCCGGCGGGGCCCGGGTCGCGCACGACGAGCGCCAGTGCCCGGGCGGGCTGTTCCCCGGCGAGCACCCCGACCGCCTCCCGGCACACCCGGCGGGCCGACCCCGACGAGCGCGGCAGGTCGACCCGCACCGTGAGCCCGAGCCGGTCGTGGAGGTGCGGCCCGGTGACCGAGACGAGCACCAGTGACTCCCGGGGGTGGAAGCCGAGCAGCACCGGCACCGCGGCGATCAGCTCGGCGGGCCGGTCGAGCCGCAGACCGGGACCGGACTCGGTGTCGGGGGGCCACCCGGTGGCGGGCAGGTCCTCCGCCCCCGACGACGGGCCGGGGCCGGGGCCGGGGAGGGGGTCGGGCTGAGGGCAGGCGGTCATGCTGCCACGGTCGTCGCGGGCCGGGACGTGCGGAACGCCGTCACCCGACCGGCTGTGGACGGTCCCGCCTCACACCCCTTGCCGAGGGGGTGTCGTGGATGGTTTCCCCCCGCGCCGGGGCAGTCGCCTGCGCCACGCGGTGAACGAGGTGACCGGACCGGCGTGCGGGCGGTACAGCCACGGCCAGGGGTGCACCACGACCGGGCGGACGGCGGCGGAGCGCGTGACGAACCCGGGGACCGGGGCGTGGGTGACCGCGACGGGCGTGCCGTCGAGCTCGGCGGCGACGACGCCGCGGCGCACCAGCACGGCACGGCGTTCGCCCAGGTCGGCGAGGGTCTGCGCGAGGAAGACCAGCCGTTTGCCGGACAGCCGCAGCCGGCGCAGCAGCGGCTCGTCGAACACGAACACCGCGGGCAGTTCCGGGTGGGCGTCGAGGGCGGGGTCGGCGTCGCCGAGCGACTCCGCCGTCAGCCACACCGCCTCCGGCTCGGCGCCGGTGGAGACCGGGGCTGCCGGCCCCCCGGTCGTCTCCGGGTCGGGGTCCGAGCGCAGCCGCGGGTCGTGCTCGGGGGCCGGGCGCGACGGCGGATCGGCGGGCCAGTGCTCGATCGGGCAGGCGTCGGACAGCGCGCAGCTCCCGCACAGCTGCGGGGCGCGCTTGCGGACCTGCCAGCGGGAGAAGCCGTAGGGCTTGCCGGTGCCGGCGCCGACGGTCCACTGCCAGCCGAGCCGGTTCGCCGCGCGCGAGCCGTCGAGCAGGTGGGCGAAGAACTCGCTCTCCCCGCCCGCCCACTCGTGCCCGGCGCGCACGGTCCACTGCGAGGACAGCCACATGCGGGTCTGGTTCACCAGCCAGCCGTCGGTGTGCAGCTCGGTGAGGCAGGCGTCGACGCAGGCCATCTCGGCGGGCCACGGCTCGTCCCATCCCTGTTCGGCGCGGGCCGGGGCCGCGCGCAACGCGGAGCGGGTGCGGGTGCCGAGCCGGGCGTAGAGGTGGCGGGCGTACTCCTGCCAGCACAGCTCGTCGCGGAACTTGGCGCGGTCGCGCGGCGGGGCGTCGGCGGCGGCGTCCCAGGCGGTCGGCAGGTCGACCAGCCCGTGCCGGATCCACGGCGACAGCGCCGTCGCACCGCGCCGCGACACCGGCAGCACCTCGTTGCGCCGCTTCGCATAGCCGGTCAGGTCCAGCGCCGCGACGGCGGCGTCGGCCGCGGTCTGCCCGCCCCGGAACGCTCCGGAGGCGACGGGCTCGTCGCGGCAGAGGTCACCGAGGTGCTCGCGCACCCAGTCGGTCGCGGTGTCCGGGTGGGGTGTGGGCAGCTGCACCGGAGAAGTCTGCGGCGCCCCGGCCCACCGCGCGCGTCGACCTGCACGAATGTTCTGCACCCGTTCTGTGTGCACCGCGGGCGGGGGACGGTAGGAACGTCCCATGCACGTGTATCTGGGCGTCGACATCGGTACGTCGGGTTCGAAGGGCGTCCTCGTCGACGCCCGCGGCCGGGTGCTGGCCCGGGCCGACCGGGCGCACGAGACCGCACAGCCGCTGCCCGGCCACGTGGAGCACGACGCCGAGGCCGTCTGGTGGGGTGACTTCGTCGCGGTCGTGCGGGAACTGCTGCCCGCCCTCGACGACGGCGCCGAGCTCGCCGGCCTGGGGGTGTCGGGGATCGGGCCGACCCTGCTCCCCGCCGACGGCGACGGCCGCCCGCTGCGCCCGGCGATCCTCTACGGCGTCGACACCCGCGCCGGCACCGAGATCGACGAGCTGAACGCGGAGCTGGGCGAGGACGCGATCCTGGCCCGGGCCGGGACACCGCTGTCCTCGCAGGCGGTGGGGCCGAAGTGGCGGTGGCTGGCCCGGCACGAGCCGGAGGTGTTCGCCCGCACCGAGATGTTCCTGATGTGCTCGTCCTACCTGGTGCACCGGCTCACCGGCGAGTACGTGCTCGACCACCACTCGGCCAGCCAGTGCGACCCGATGTACGACCTGGCCGCCGCGGACTGGGCGCCCGACTGGGCCGAGCGCACCGCCCCGGGCATCACGCTGCCCCGGCTGCTGTGGCCGACCGAGGTCGCCGGGCGGGTGAGCGCGGCGGCGGCCGCCGCGACCGGGCTGCCGGAGGGGCTGCCGGTCACCGCCGGCACCGTCGACGCCTGGGCCGAGGCCACCAGCGCCGGCGTCACCGGCGCCGGGGAGGTCATGGTGATGTACGGGACGACGATGTTCCTCATCGAGGTCATCGACCGCCCGCACCCGCACCCGGCGATGTGGACGACCCGCGGGGCCGTACCGGGGTCGTTCACCCTGGCCGCGGGGATGGCGACCTCCGGGGCGATCACGAACTGGCTGCGCGACCTCACCGGGGAGGGGTTCACCGGGCTCGTCGCCGAGGCCGCGGAGGTGCCGCCGGGCAGCGGCGGGCTGCTGCTGCTCCCCTACTTCGCCGGGGAGCGGACCCCGCTGTTCGACCCGGACGCCCGCGGCGTGCTCGCCGGGCTGACCACCGGGCACACCCGCGGCGAGGTCTACCGGGCCGCGCTGGAGGGCATCGCGCACGGCGTCCGGCACAACCTGGAGGTCATGCGGTCCGCGGGCGGCGGCACGAAGCGCCTGGTCGCCGTCGGCGGCGGGGTGCAGGGCGGGCTGTGGACCCGGATCGTCACCGACGTGACCGGGGTCCCGCAGGACGTGCCGGAGCAGACCGTCGGCGCCGCGCTCGGCGACGCGTGGCTGGCCGCCGTCGCGACCGGGGCCGAGCCGCGGCTGCGCGACTGGAACCCGGTCGCCCGCACGGTCGAGCCGGACCCGGCGGCCCGCGAGGTCTACGACCGCTTCCACCCGCACTACCGCTCGCTCTACACCGCCACCCGGGAGACCGCGCACTTCCTCGCCGACGAACGGAGACGCTCCTACCGCGCGTGACACGCTGTTCACACCGGTGTGGTTGCCGCGCGGCGCGGCGGCCACCACGCTGTGCGGGTGAGTGCCGACGAGTCACCCGCCCACGACTACGACCTGCTGGTGATCGGCTCCGGTCCCGGTGGGCAGAAGGCCGCGATCGCCGCGGCGAAGCTCGGGAAGCGGGTGGCGATCGCCGACCGCGGCCACATGATGGGCGGAGTCTGCGTCAACACCGGCACCATCCCGTCGAAGACGCTGCGCGAGGCGGTGCTGTACCTGTCCGGGTTCAGCCAGCGCGAGATGTACGGCGCCAGCTACCGGGTCAAGTCCGAGATCACCGTCGACGACCTGCTGTGGCGGGACGGTGGACTACCTCGTCGACACCGTCCTGAACTACCCGACGCTGTCGGAGGCGTACAAGGTCGCCGCGTTGGACGCGACGAACAAGATCCGTGCGCTGGAGTCGGTCCAGAACTCCTGACTCAGGTGTAGCGGAACCCGTTCGCGTCGAGCCACGGCTTCGGGTTGATCTTGGTGCCGCCCGGGTCGACGACCTCGATGTGCAGGTGCGGGCCGGTGGACTGGCCGCGGTTGCCGACCTCGGCGATCTGCTGGCCCGCCGCCACCTTCTGGCCGACCGAGACCAGCGAGCGGTTGATGTGGCCGTAGACGGTGACCGTGCCGTCGGCGTGCCGGACCCGGACCCACATCCCGAACCCGCTGGCGGGGCCGGAGCTGATGACGGTGCCGGCGATCGGTACGTGGATCGGGGTGCCGATCGGGGCGGCGATGTCGAGCCCCATGTGCTTCGTGCCCCAGCGGGAACCGAAGCCCGAGGTGACCCGGCCGGTCACGATCGACACCGCACCGCCCGCGGAGGCGGACTGCAGCGCACCGGTGGCACCCGCGGCGCGGGCGGCCTCGACCGCCCGGGCGCGCTCCTCGGCGGCCTTGCGGACCTGGTCGACCGAGGCGGTGGCGGCCTGGACCGCGGAGGCGGCCCTGGCGCGGCCGGTGTCGGCGACGGCGACGGTGCGCGCGGCCGCCGAGGGGGCGGCGGCCGGGGCGGCCAGCGAGGCGATGGTGGCCGGGTCCGCGATCGGCGAGGCGGCGTCGTCCGCGGCGGCCCGCGGGGCGGGCACGGCGGCGGGGAGCGCGGCGTCCTGGTTCGACACCGACGACGATCCCGCCGTGTCGAACCAGGACGTCACGGTCGCGGACAGGTCGCCGGAGCCGACACCCGCGTGGGCGGTGGCGGCGATACCGCCCACCGCGACGACGGCGGCGGTGATCCGGGTCGAGGCCGCCCAGCGCGAGCCGTCCTCGGCCCGGGCGTCACGGGCGCGCCGGACGTGCGGACCTGCGGGGAACGAGCCGACCGGGACCCCGATCCCGGCCACCGCGAACTGCGGGGCCAGGAGCGCGAGGCTCGCCTGCCGGCTCCGGGGGGAGCGATGCCGTGCCACGACCCTTCCTTCCGGATCCCGGAACGGCGGACAACCCGTGGGGAGCGGGCGGCCCCCTGGGGAGGAGCCGCGTCCGGTTCGTGACCGTTCCGTGATCTGACATCGACGCTAGCCGGACGCACCGGACGGACAAACCCGATCGGGTGATCACGAGACCGACGGGACGTTGCGGGCGGTGAGCGGACGACGCCGGCCTCTCGCCCCGGCCACCTGCCGTTCACCGTGGCGTCGGTCCGGCCGATCCACCTCGGACAGGGCCCTGAGCTGGGCTTTCCGTCGACCGCGCGCCGCGGCCGAGTGGTCGTGGCCGGGGGCGTCGCGGTCCACCCCCTCACCCACAGTGAGGGCGTGTGCGCGGCGGCTCCCCGACGCGCGCTCCGCGGACGCGGCCGGGCCGGGACCCGTTCGGCGCACCTCGTCGTCGACGGCGCGTGCACCCGCTCACCCGGTGCCCGGATTGCCGCCACGGTGCCGCGGGGGTTGTCTGGACGGGTGCGCCGCCTCCTGGTCCCCCTGCTGACGTGCGCGTTGCTGGTCGTCCTGGCGCCGGCGGCCCTCGCCGACCCGGCACCGGCCACCGCGGCCGCCGCCCCCGTCCGGTACGTCGCGCTCGGTGACTCCTACGCCGCGGGCGTCGGGGCCCGGCCGGACCCGGCCACCGGCGACTGCCGGCGCAGCACCGCGTCCTACCCGGCACTGTGGGCGGCCCGGCACGACCCGGCGTCGTTCGTCAGCGTCGCGTGCAGCGGCGCCACCAGCGGCGAGGTGATCGCCCGGCAGGTGCGCACCGTCTCCGCCGACACCACCCTGGTGACGATCACCGTCGGCGGCAACGACACCGGGTTCGGTCCGGTCCTGGCCGCCTGCAGCACCGCCCGCGACGACGAGACCTGCCTGCGCGCCGTCCGGGGCGGGGAGCGTGCCGCCCGCTGGGTCGCGCCCGGCGGGCTGATCTCGACCATCGTCGGGGTCCGGCTGCAGGCCCCCGGCGCGACGATCCTGGTCCTGGGCTACCCGCGGCTGTTCGAGCCGGGCGCCGACTGCGACGTCCCCGGCGTCCCGAACGCCGTCCGCCGGGAGGCGTTGAACCGGGCCGCCGACACCCTCGACGCCGCCCTGGCCGACGCGGCAGGGCGGTTCCGGGGCCGGTTCGTCGACGTCCGTGCCGCGTTCGCCGGGCACGGGATCTGCTCCGCCGACCCGTGGATCACGCCCCCGCCCGCGTCGGCCCCGGCGGTCTACCACCCGACCGCCCAGGGCTACCGCGACGGCTACCTGCCCGCGTTCGAGGCGGCCGTCACCCTCCCCTGACCACCAGGTCCTCGCCCGCTCGTCCCCCGGCGGACACCCGCTCGACATCGGCCGGACCGGCCACGCCACGATGGTTCCCAGGCACCGCCCCCGATCCTGAGGACCCACCTCGTGCGACGCCTGCCCGGAACCCTCCTCGTCCCCACCGCCCTCCTCGCGACGGCCACGTCCGCCCTCGCCGACTCCGACCGTCCCCGGCCCGGTCCGGAGGTCGTCGCGCACCGCGGCGCCTCCGCCGACGCCCCGGAGAACACCCTCGCCGCCGCCGACGAGGCGCTGGCCCAGCGGGCCGACGCCGTCGAGGTCGACGTCCAGCGCACCGCGGACGGTCACCTCGTGCTCGTCCACGACGCCACGCTGGCCCGCACCACCGACGTCGCACAGGTCTTCCCCACCCGCGCCATCGCACCGGTCGGCGCGTTCACCCTCGCCGAGCTGCGCCGTCTCGACGCCGGGTCGTGGTTCTCCCCCGCCTCCGCCGGGGAGCGCATCCCCACCCTCGGGGAGTTCACCGACCGGCTCCGCGGTCGCGCGGACCTGCTGGTCGAGCTGAAGGGCCCGGCGCGGTACCCGGGAATGGAGAAGGAGGTCGCCTACGAGCTCGACGGCCGGCGCGGGGTCGTCGTGCAGTCCTTCGACCACGACGTGATGCGCAGCTTCGCCGAGGCCGCCCCGGAGGTCCCGGCCGGATGGCTGTTCGACGGGCGCCCGACCGCGGCGCAGCTCGACGACGCCGCCGCCCACGGGGTCACCCAGATCAACCCGTCGTTCGAGGTCGTCGACGCCGCGCTGGTCGCCGAGGTCGCGGCGCGCGGGATGCAGACCGGGACGTACACGGTCGACGACCCCGACGACATGCGGCGGATCGCGGCCACCGGGGTGGACCGGATCATCACCGACCGGCCCGCGGTGCTGCGGACGGTCCTCGCAGGCTGACGCGATCCGCGTCCGCGCCGCCGACCCACCGCCGACATCCACCTCACACCACGCGCCCTAGACTTCCCCTCGCGGCGCGGGCACCTTCCCGGCCGGTGAGTGGAGGATCGGGGATGACGGCTGTACGGCGGCCAGGACTGCTCGTCCCGGCGGCACTGGCCCTGCTCCTGGTGGCGGGCTGCGGCAGCTCGCTGGCGACCCAGCCGGGTTCGTCGTCCCGCACGGTCGTCACGACCCAGAACCGCCCGTCCAGCCCTTTCTGCGACGCCGTCGAGGCGAGCCGCACCGCCACCCAGCCGTTCAGCGGGGTGGGCATCGGCCGCTCGATCTCCGATGTCGGCGAGGTCACCGCGAACGTCCGGCAGGCCAACCAGCAGGTCACGTCGCTCGCGCCGCAGGAGATCCGCGCGGACTTCGAGCGGGTGGACCAGCTCGTCGAGCGTCAGCTCGACCTGCTGGAGGCCAACGGCGGGGACACCCTCGCCGTCGCCCGTGACCCGGAGATCGCGCAGGACCGGGCGGACCCGGACTACCAGGCCGCGTCGCAGCGGATCCGGGACTACGTGCGGTCGACCTGCGCCTGACCGTCGACGACGACCGGTGCGGTCCGCCGCCACCCCAGGTAGCGGTCGGCCTCGACCAGCAGGGCCCCGCCCAGCCACATCGCGACGACCGCGTCGTCGCCGAGGCCGAACACGGTCAGGAACGCCTCGGGCACCAGGTCGACCGGCGACACCAGGTAGGCCAGGGCCATCAGGAACAGCGCGACCCGGCCCTTGCCGAGGTGCGGGTAGGTGCCGCGCCAGGCGTCGCCGGCCATGGCGGGCAGCGCCCGGAACCGTTCGACGGGTCCGGGCTCGCCGGGGCGGCCGCGACGGGTGAGGGCACGGAAGAGTGTCGCGAACGCGGCCGTGCGGCCGGCGCGGCGGCCTGCGGTGGCACTCGCTGCAGTCATGTCCGGTCCAACGCACGGCACACCCCGGTCGTTCCCGGCGAAACGGTCACGTCACACCGGGGACGACCGGGGCGGGGTCAGTGCGAGGCGAGGTAGATGTCGCGCAGCACCCCGGCCTCGGTGCTCATCTCGGCCAGCCGCTGCTTGACGACGTCACCGATGCTGATCATCCCGACGAGCCGTCCGTCGTCGACGACGGGCAGGTGGCGGTGACGCCAGCGGTTCATCAGACCCATGGCCTCGGTGAGCGAGTCCTCCGGCGAACAGGTCACGACGTGCCGGGTCATGACGTCGGCGACGGTGAGATCCAGCAGGCCCGCGCCGTCGGTGGCGAGCCGGCGCACGATGTCGCGTTCGGAGACGATGCCGTCGACGCGTTCGCGACGGCCGTCGTCGGAGACGACGAGCGCGCCGATCGCCGGCGGACCGGCGAGCCGGGTCGCGGCCTCGGCGATGGTGTTCCACGACAACGCGGTGTGCACCGTGTCGCCCTTGATCCGCAGGATGTCCGACACCTTCATGGAACTCTCCCTTCGACGTCCCTATTGTTGCGCTTGCGCAGTAGTTGTGCAATGGCAAAGATTGATCGACGCATCGGTCAGCGCGGAGTAAAGATCGCCGGTGAGGGAGGTGGACGGGATGACCGACGCACACGGCCGAGATCGGGATCACCCGGACGGCGCGACGGTGGAGGCGGGCCTGGCGCTCGCGCGCGCGTTCACCGGCATCAGCGTGCGCGCGGTGGCGGCGGCCGGGGACGCCGTGACCGTGCCCCAGCTGCGGGTCCTCATGCTGATCGCGGACGCGGGGCGCACCAACGTCACCGCGGTCGGTCGTGAACTCGACGTCCACCCGTCGAACGCCACCCGGGTGCTCGTGCGTCTCGGGCGGGCCGGCCTGGTCGAACGCCGCCCCGACCCGGACGACCGGCGGCACCTGCTCGTCGAGCTCACCCCGGCCGGACGGGAGCTGATCCGCGAGGTCGACGCCCACCGTCGCGCCGCGGTCGCCGACCTGCTGGGCCGGGTCCCGCCCGAGCGACGAGTGGGCGCGGCCGACCTGCTGTCCGCGCTGGCCGACGCGGCCGCCCCGCCGACGCCCTAGGATCGGAGGGCGTGAGCGAGGACGCCCCGACCGACGTCGCATCCCTGCGGGCCGCCGTCGCGGCGGGGGCGCGCCCGCGGTTCGTCCCGTTCTGGGGTTCCGAGCCCGCCCCGGGCGACGTGCACGTGCTGAGCCAGTGGCATCCGTCGCCGTTCGTCGTCGACGGGGTCCGCTACGCCACCGCCGAGCACTGGATGATGGCGGCCAAGGCCCGTACCTTCGGCGACGACGACGCGCTGGACCGCGTCCTGTCCGACGACGACCCGGACACCGCCAAGCGGGCCGGGCGCGAGGTCCGGGGCTTCGACTCGCAGGTGTGGGCCGCGCGCCGGGTCGAGGTCGTCGTCGAGGGCAACCGGGCGAAGTTCCGCTCCGCCGAGCGGCTCACCGCGGCCCTGCTGGGCACCGGAGACGCGGTGCTCGTCGAGGCCTCCCCCGTCGACCGGATCTGGGGCATCGGCCTGGCCGCCGACGACCCCGACCTCGGCGCGCCGGACCGCTGGCCCGGCCGGAACCTGCTGGGCTTCGCCCTGATGCGGGTGCGCGCCGGGCTCGGGAGCCACTGACCCCGACCGGCCCGGGTCAGACCGCCCCGGGGTACCGGGAGCGGCGCGGACGGCGGGCCCGGCGCGCCACCAGCACCGCCCCCACCCCGGTCGCGACGGCGCCGCCGACGTAGGGCACGGCGGCCCGGGCGATCTCCCCCGCCCGTCCGACGAGCGCCGCACGCCGCGCCGCGAGACCCGCGCCGAGCCGGTCCAGGCTCGCCCGCAGCTCGCGCGCGGCGTCGACGACCTGGTCGTCGCGGCCGTCGGACCGCGCGGAGAGCCGGTCCCGCAGCTGCGCCGCGGAGACATCGCTGAGGTCGACCTCCTCGGCCGTGTCCTCCGGTACCTCGCCGGCCCGGCCGGCCCCTGCGTCGTGACGCCCCACGACTCCCCCTCACATCCGGCGGACCGCCCGCCGGCCCGCCGGGACAGTGAACCCGCCACGGGCCGCTCCGCGCACCCTCAGGACATTCTCAGACCATCACCGTTGCAACGTAGAGCAGTCGCGATATATCGTGATGGCACACGAGCCGATCGACAAGGAGGCTCACGACGAGAGGACCACACCTCATGACCACGCGCGACATGTTCCGGAGCCCCTTCGGGCCCCGCATCCACCGACACCCCCGGGGCCACCGCGGCGCCGGGTTCCCCTGCGGCCCGGAGGAGGCAGCCATGCACGACACCCCCGACGTCCACGGCGACGACCGTGACGACCCCCGCGACGAGGGCGGACCCGGCCACCGCCACGGTCGCGCCCACCGCCGCGGACGCGGGCCCGGCGGCCGGGCCTTCGGTCCCGGCCGCGGGTTCGGCCCCGGAGGCCCGTTCGGTCCCGGAGGCTTCGGCCCGGGCGGGTTCGGTCCCGGCGGGTTCGGCCCGGGCGGGTTCGGCCCCGGCGGGCCCCGCGGCCGGCGCGGCAAGCGTGCCCGCGGCGACGTGCGCACCGCGGTGCTCGCGGTCGTCGCCGACGGCCCGCGGCACGGCTACGAGATCATCCAGGAGATCACCGGCCGCTCCGGTGGGCAGTGGAAGCCGAGCCCCGGCTCGGTGTACCCGATGCTGTCCCAGCTGGAGGACGAGGGCCTGGTCCGGTCCGAGCAGACCGAGGGCCGTCGGGTCGTCCACCTGACCGAGGAGGGCACCCGGCACGTCGAGGAGCACCGCGCCGAGCTCGACGCGGTGTGGGCGCCCTTCGCCGAGGACGCCGAGGCCGCCGAGTCGGACCCGGCGACCGGCCTGGTCACCGAGCTCGGCCGGCTCGCCGCCGCCGCGCGGCAGGTCGCCGAGGCCGGCTCCGAGGCGCAGGTGGCGTCGGCGACCGAGGCGCTGACCGAGGCCCGCAAGGCGCTGTACCGGCTGCTGGCCGAGTGAGGCTCGCCGAGCGAGCAGACGACACCGGGTGAGGCCCGCCGGACGGGCAGACCGCTCCGTGTGCGACGGGGGCGGGACCGCGATGGTCCCGCCCCCGTCGTCGTCTACCGGGCCTGTCGCCGGCGCCGGTTGCGGCGCAGCGCCTCCCGCAGCGGCGGGACGACGGTGCCCTCGGCGGCCATCACCCGGCGGGCCTTGCGCCGCGCGAGGACGACCGCGACGGCGGTGAACGCCCAGATCGGGAACTGCACGAGCCAGGCCAGCCGGAACGCCTCGGGGGTGTAGCCGCCCGACACGCTGAGCACGAGCCCGACCAGGAGTGTGGTGGTGAGCGAGGCGGTGAACCCGCCGACGTTGACGATCCCGACGGCGGTGCCGCGCCGGTGCGCGGGGTTGAAGGTGCGGGCGTAGTCGAAGCCGACGGCGGAGCAGGGACCGTTCGCGGCGAGCACCACCACGAGCAGCACGAGCAGCCACAGCGGCGCGGGCGGCGGGACGAGCAGCACGACCGTCCACACGAGCGCGGTCGCGCCGATGACCGACAGCACGAGCCAGGAGCGGCGCAGCGGGTGGCGGGCGGTGAACTCGCCGAACATCGGGCCGACGACGGCGCCGGCGAGGACGAGCACGGTCAGCATCACCGAGGCGCCGGTGGGCGTCATCCCCTGCCCGGCGACGAGGTAGGGCACGCCCCACAGCAGCGCGAACACCAGGCCGGAGAACTGGGTGCCGGCGTGCGACCAGAGCCCGAGGCGGGTGCCCGGGTGCGCCCAGGCGCCCGTGAGCCCGTCGACGACCTCGCGGGGGCTGCTCGCCGGGGCCGGGGCCGGGCTGCCGGGCGGGCGGTCGCGGAACACGGCGAGCACCGCGACCGCGGCGACGACGCCGATCCCGGCGGCGGACAGGAACGCGGTCGTCCAGCCGTAGGCGTGCAGGACGGTGGCGAGCGGGATCGCGGAGAGCACCTGGCCGAACTGGCCGAGCAGCGCCGTGATCTGCGTCATCAGCGGGACCCTGCGCGGCGCGAACCAGGTGGACAGCACCGACAGCACCGAAATGAAGGTCAGGGCGTCGCCGACGCCGACGAGCACGCGGGCGGCGATGGCCAGCGGCAGCGAGGTGGCGAGTGCGACGAGCACCTGCGCCGCGGTCATGGTCACGGCGCCGGCGAGCACCATGGTGCGGGCGCCGAACCGGTCGAGCAGGAGCCCGACCGGCACCTGGAGGACGGCGTAGACCAGCAGCTGCAGGACGAGGAACCCGGCGAGCACGGTCGGGGACGCACCGAACCGGTCCGCCGCCTCCAGCCCGGAGACGCCGAACGAGCTGCGTTGCAGCACCGCCACGACGTAGGCGAACAGACCGGCGGACCAGACGAGGTAAGCGCGACGTGACGTGTGCATGACGAACGACCATTCTGGTCCATCCCGGACGGGCGGGGTGTCCCGGCAGGGCCGCGTCACAGGGGGGCGATGGTCACACCGCGACCGGGCAGGCCGTAGGTGGCTCCGGATAGGGTCGCGGTGCACGCCACGACTCGGAGGACGCCGGTGCTCGATCCCGCTCAGCTGTACCAGGTCGACCCGGCCGCGCCGGCGCTCGACGAGCCGGTCCTGATCGTCGTGCTGGACGGTTTCGTCGACGCCGGGAACGCGGGTGCGCTCGCGGTCGGCGCGCTGACCGACGAACGCGAGGCGGTCCGGGTGGCCCGGTTCGACGTCGACCAGCTCGTGGACTACCGGTCGCGACGCCCGCCACTGCGGTTCGAGACCGACCGCTGGGCCGACTACGACCCGCCGGAGCTCGACGTCGTCGCGCTGACCGACACCGGGGACACGCAGTACCTGCTGCTCGCCGGTCCGGAGCCGGACATGCAGTGGGAGCGGTTCGTCGCCGCGGTCGGGCTGCTGGTCGAGCAGCTCGGGATCCGGCTGGTGATCACGTTGCAGGGCATCCCGATGGCCGTGCCGCACACGCGTCCGATCGGAGTGACCGCGCACGGCACCCGCCCGGAGCTGGTGGAGGGCCACACCCCGTGGTTCGCGACCGCCGACGTCCCGGGCAGTGCCGCGGCGTTGCTGGAGTACCGCCTCGGGCAGGCCGGGCAGGACGTCGTGGGCTACGCCGTGCACGTGCCGCACTACCTGTCGCGCTCGGCGTACCCGCAGGCCGCACGGGTGCTGCTGGACCACGCGGGGCTGTCGGCGGGGCTCTACCTGCCGACCGAGACGCTGACCCGCGCCGCCGAACAGGCCGAGTCCGAGATCGCCGAGCAGATGGCGGCGTCGGAGGAGGTCGGGCAGGTCGTCGCGGCGCTGGAGGAGCAGTACGACCAGGTCGTCGCGGCCCGGGAGTCCGGTGACCTGCGGGACGGCCTGGAGGGCGGCGAGCTGCCCAGCGGCGACGAGCTGGCCGCGGAGTTCGAGCGTTTCCTCGCCGGCGGTGGGGACGACAAGCCGGGCGGGAAGTCCGGCGACGAGCCGCCGCACGAGCCGCCCGCCCCCCCGCTGCCGCCCGCGACCTGACCGGTACTCCCCCGGCGGGTCAGCCGCCGAGCGCGAGGGCGTGCTGCACCCGGCCCCGGCCGCCGGGTCCGTGCAGCACCGCCTCGACCCAGCAGCCGACCGGCCGGGCCCTGAGCCCGGCCGCGGTGGCCGTCAGCCAGGCGTCGTGGACGGCGAGGCCGGACCGCACGTGCTGGGCGACGGTGTCCGGGCCCGGGTCGACGTCCCCGGTGACGACGAGCAGCCCGCCGACGCCGGTGAGGTCGGGCAGGCCGCAGGCCCGCCGGGTCAGCGCGGCCAGGAGCGGGTGGCCCGCGTCGAGCAGGGCCGCGTGCTGTCCCGCGCCGAGCCGGGTCCGGGCGATCCGGTCGAGCCCGGGGTCCGCGACCGGGGGACGCAGGCTCGCGAACGGCGCCGAGCGGCGTGCGCGGAGCACGGCCGCCGGGTGCGGATCCGCGCTCGCACCGAGCGCGACGGCGCCGTCGGGACCGGGTCCGGTCGTGAGCACGACGCGGGAGCGGTCGCCGTCGGGGACGAGGTGGGCCGTCCGGGGTCGTCTCAGCGTCGCCGCGGCGGCGAGGACGGCGGCGGCCGCGTGGCCGAGGTCGAGCAGCAGCACCGGCAGCGAGCGGGGGCCGTAGCGCCAGGCGGTCCGCTCCGGGGCGAGGTGGAGGACGACGTCCGGGTGGTCGTCGTGGTCGTCGTGGTCCGGGTCGGACAGGGCCGGGACGGCGGCGCCGGGCCGGGCGTGGCTGCCGGGTCCGGTTGCGCCGGGCCGGGCGGGTTCCCGGGCGGGCCCGCCGTCGAGGGCGTGGGCGAGCGGGTCGTAGACGCGACCGGCGTCGCGGCCGTCCGTGGTCGGGTCGTGGACGCGGGCGTCGACCGGGTAGCGGCCGCCCGCCGACGGCACCCGGCGCAGCCGCACCCCGCCGACCACCCGGTCCGGGTCGGCGGCCAGCGACAGCGCCAGCAGTGCACCGGTCCCGGTGCCGTCGCGGGTCAGGGGCACCGGCCGGGCCGCCGTGGTCGCCTCGGCGGGGCGGGCGGTGTGGTCGGTGGGGCCCGGGTCGGCGCCGGACCAGGCGAGCCGGAACGCCGCGGCGGTCCGGGCCTCCTCGGCGCCGCCGGACCGGTCCCGCTGCGGGTCCGGTCCGGGCCCCGGTGCGGCGTGGCCCGGGCACGGTGCGGCCCCGCCCGGGGGCGGGACCGTCACAGGAACGGCGGCGGGCAGTGCACGAGCCCGTCGGGACCGGCGGCCGGGTCGAGGCCGAGCCCGTGGGCGCGGGCGGTGTCGCGCCAGCGGGGCAGCCCCCAGTACCGGAACGCGGCGGGCGCGTTGGGGACGAGACCGGTGGCGCAGGTGCGGACCACCCGCCAGGGGGTCTCGGCGACGTCGGGAGTGGTGAGGTCCACGCGGGCGATGCGGTGCCCGTCGGCGAGCAGCGCGGCGGTCAGCGACGCGAGGTCCCCGGCCGGCCCGGTGCGCAGCGGGCCGCGGGTCGCGGGCGCGGTGAACCGGGGCAGATGCTCCTCCTGCACGCGCGGGTCGAGCCACACCTGCACCTGGGCGCCGAGGTCGCGCACGGCGGCGTAGCGCCCGCCGGCGTCGTCGCGGTAGCGGCGGTCGGCGCGGTGGTCGAGGTAGAGGCCGCGGGCGAGGACACCGGCGTCGATCGAGGCGTACACCCAGCCGTCGGGGTCGAGCAGTCCGCGGGTGAAGACCCAGGTGTGGACGGCCTCCAGCACCGCCTTGGTGGCGGCCTCGGCGGCGTCGAAACGGGCGGCGCCGCCCCCGGCGACGATCCCGGTCTCCGGGTCGACGACGACGGCACCGACCACGGCCGCCGGGTACTCGGTGGGCAGCTCGACGAGGTGGACGTCGAACGCGGCCCCGGCCAGCGCGGCGTCGAGCCCGGGGACCGAGGCCCGGTCGATGCCGTGGGAGGGCAGCCCGAGGTGCCACCAGCGTTCCAGCGCGTCGCGTTCGACGAGCTCGAGCAGGCCGCGCCGGTGGGCGTCGACGGCGCCGTCGCCGGTGGCGATGCCGGCGTAGTTGAGGTGGTGGAAGCGGGGTTCGGCGCGACGGGCCCCGCTGTGGTGGTTGAGCAGCGCCCAGGAGGCGGGCAGCCAGGTCGGCTCCTCGTCGGCCTCGACGCCGGCGATCCAGCGGATCGGCAGGTCCTCGGTGAAGCGCTGGTAGGGACGGCCGTCCTGCCAGTGCGCGAGCAGCGGCAGCTCCTCGGGCCCCCAGCACCGGTGTCCCGCGGCGCGCAGCTCCGCGGCCGTGGTGAGCGGCAGGTCGCGCGGGACGCGGTTGCCGCAGTAGCGCTCGACCGCCTCGCCGAGTGCGGCGGTGCGGGCGCCGTCGCGGTCGCCGAAGGTGGTGCCGAGGCTGACCCGGTCCGCGGGCCAGGCGCCGAGCCGGCGCGCGTCGGACACCTCGGCGGTGACGGCGGTGTAGGCGGCGGGCAGCCCCGGCACGGGGGCGACGTCGACCAGCCGGCGGACGATCCCGCCCAGCGGGTCGACCAGCACCTCCACCGGCAGTACGGGAACGGTCGGTGCCGTCACAGGGTGACCTCCTCGGGGATGGCGGCCGCGGCGACCTCGTCGCGGCCGGGTCGGACGTGCGGCAGGTCCAGGCGCAGCGCGTGCACGGTGCGGCGGTCGGCGCGCAGCTCGGTCGCGTGCGCCGGGTCCCGACCGGTGTGCGGGTTGCGGGCGTGTGCGGGCCAGTGGTGCCCGGCGATCTCGACGCGCAGCCGGTCGCCCTCGCCCACGGCGGCGCCGACCGGCGGGGTGGTGACGACGACCTGCCGCGACGCCGGGCCGCGGTGCCGGTGCACGGCGGTGACGAGGTCGTGGCCGCGCAGTCCGACCCGGACGACCCAGTCGGCGTCCGGGGCGTCGGTGTCGCCGGTGACGGTGACGACCAGGGGCCCGGCGAGCACCCCCGCCGGCAGGGGCGGGGTGTGGGCGACGACCCGGTCGGCGGGGCGGCCCGCGGCGGCCGACTCGGTGGTCGCCGCGGTGGTCGCGCTGGTGGTTGCGGCGGTCGTCCCGGTGCTGGTGGCAGTGGTCGCCGCGGTGGTCGCCGCGGTGGTCGCCGCAGGGGTCGCCGCAGGGGTCGCCGCAGGGGTCGCCGCAGGGGTCGCCGCAGGGGGCGTAGCGGCGGGAGCGGCGCCGTCGGTCGGCGCGAGAGCCGGCGTGGGTGCGCCGGGCGCGCGGGACCGGACGGGCCGCTCGGGGTCGGCGACGAAGCCGGCGGGGAACCCGTCCGGCGGCGCCGCGGCGACCGTGACTGCCGGCCCGTCCCCGGCCCGCACCCAGCGCCCCGTCTCCCCCACCGCCACGAGTGCCCCGCGCCCCCGCGGCCGGCCCTGCACCGCGGCGCGGGCCCAGGCGGCGTAGACCGCGCCGATCCGCCGTCCGGCCAGGACCGCGCCGGGTGCGGGGGCGTCGAGCTCGTGCCCCCACGGCCCCAGGACGAGTCTTGACGGCCCGCCCCAGCGCCGGGCGAGCTCCCGGGTCCGGGCGGCGAACGGGTCCGCGGTGCCCCCGACCGCGAGCAGCGGCATCGCGGCCCGCGCGATCCCCGACCACAGCCACGGGGTCTCCTCGGGTGCGTCCCACAGGTCGGCCCACCCGTCCGGGGCGGGTGTCAGTGCGCCGGAGACCGGCAGGGTCGCGGCCGCCGACGGGGCGGCGGGACGCGCGCCCGCACCGTGCTCGGACCACCAGCCGATCCGGCAGGCCAGCCGGGCGGCACCGCCGGGTTCGCGGGCGGTCTCGCCGGGCCCGAGCGCCGGGACCGCGGCGAGCACCCCGCACACGCCGGGATCGGCGAGGGCACCGGCGACCGCGCAGTGCGCCCCGTAGCTGGCGCCCGCCAGCACGACCCGGCCGTCGCAGCCGGGGGTCGCCCGCAGCGCGGCGAGCGCGGCGGCGCCGTCGTCGGTCTCGTGGGCGTAGGGCCGGAACTCCCCCGTCGAGCCGCCGCGCCCCCGGACGTCGACGACGAGGCAGCCGAACCCGTGCGCGGCCCAGCCGCGGGCCTCGGGCAGCAGCCGCCCGCGGCCGTAGGGGGTGCGGATGAGCACCGCGGGCCAGGTCGCGGCGGCGGGGCGGACGAGGGTGGCGGCGAGCCGGACCCCGTCGGGCGCGGTCAGGTCGAGGTCGTCGGTGCCCTGGGCTGCCGGGCCGGGCCGGGCGGGGTCGGTCACGGCGCGCTGTCGGGGACCGGCAGCAGTGGGTGGTCGGCGATCGCGGCGGTGTCGAGATCGACCACCCGCAGACGGCGCCGGGCCGGCAGGGCGGCCGGGACGAGGTCACCGACCGCCGGGACGTCGTGGCCGCCGGCCCAGGCGCGCACGTCGGCGGCGAGCAGCGCGGCCAGCAGGGCGTGGTCACCGGGCCCGGTCGGGGCGGCCGGGGCGGCCGCCCAGTAGGCGAGCAGGTGCGGGTGCCCGGATCCGGCCGCGGCGAGGCGGCGGGCGCGGACGTCGGCGTGCCCGGCGTCGCCGGGATGTGCGGCGGGAGGTTCCAGGATCCCGTGCCGGCCCTCGACGGCGAGCCGGAACACGGCCGTCCCGCGGTCGGGCAGCCGGTCCAGGGTGGTCCAGGATGCGGGTGCCGGCCCGTCGGCGACGACGCAGACCGCGGTCGGCGTCGCGGACGCATCCGCACCACCCGTGGCGTCGACGCCGGTCGCCGGGCGCGTGGGGTCCGGGCGGGCCGGGACGGCCGCGAGCTCTCCGACCGTCCCGCGCAGCACCCGCACGGTGGGCCCGGCGAGCGCGGTGGCGACGGCGTCGGCCAGCGGGCCGTCACCGGCGACGGTCACGGTGGCCGTCCGGGCCGGGCGGGTGTCGTCGAGGTACCCGGCCGCGGCGAACGCGCCGCGCTCCGGGTCGAGTCCCGGCGGAGGTGTGGGGTCGGCGCCGGCGAACCAGCGGGTCAGTGCCTCGACCGTGCCGCGGGGCAGGTCGACCCCGCGCAACCGGCCGGAGGCCTCCCGCAGCGCCGAGCCCCGGCCGGGGACCTCGAACACGCTCACGCCCGGTCGCAGTCGTTCCACTCGCACTCCCTGGTCCGTCGGTCGGTCACGGCAGACCGCGGGCCCGGCACCGTCACCGGTGCCGGGCCCGCGGCGGGTGTCACTCCTGCTCGGCGGCCTGCTCGGTCGCGAACGGGTTCTCGACGAGGGCGTTGGAGTGGCTCGCGGAGTTGTGCGGAAGGGCGCGCTCGGCCTCGAGCTCGGTGAAGATGTCCTTCATCGTTTTCTCCTCCAGTGGGTGACATCGTCCGGTTCCGGACCACCCCATCGTGACCACAAACGACATCGGTTTTCAACAGTGGTGTGTCTCGTGGCACCACTATTGGTGATGACTGTCGTTTCACACTATGGTTCGCGCATCCGCCGACGGAAGGACCCCGTGAGCGAGACGGCCCCGACCGCCCCCGAGCACGAACGCACCGACCTGCGCCGCTACCTCGCCGCCCGGGTCGTCTCGGTCGCCGGCTCCCTGGTCGCCGCGGTCGCCCTGCCCGTGCTCGTCTACCGGCTGACCGGCTCGCCCGCGTGGACGGCGGCGATCGCGACCGCGGAGGCACTCCCCTACCTGCTGTTCGGGCTGGTCGCGGGAGCGCTGGCCGACCGGGTCGACCGCAGGCGGCTCATGGTCGGCGTCGACCTGGCGTGCGGCGCGGTGCTGGCGGGGATCCCGCTCGCCTGGTGGGCCGGGGTACTCACACCGTGGCAGGTGCTCGGCACGGCGGTCGCGGTGCAGACCGGTTTCGTCTTCTTCGACGCCGCGAACTTCGGCGCCCTGCCCACGCTGGTCGGGCCCGACCGGATCACCGCGGCGTTCTCCACCCTCTACGGCGCGACGACCGTCGTCGAACTGGTCGTGCCGCCGCTCGCCGGGCTGGCCGTCGCGACCCTGGCCCCGGCCGGGCTGCTGTCGGTCACCGCGCTCACCGCGGTCGCGTCGGCGCTGCTGATCCGGTCGGTCGCCGGGAGCCTGTCCCCCGGGCCCGGCACCCGCGCGCCGACCCGGATCCTCGCCGACGTGCGCGAAGGCCTGGCACTGCTCGTGGGCCACCCGGTGGTCCGGACGCTGACGCTGGTCGGTACCACCCAGGCCGTCGCGGGCGGCGCCTGGCTCGCGATGACCGTGCCGTGGGCGGACCGGGTGCTCGGCATCCGCGCCGACGGCGACGCCCGGCTCGGCCTCCTGTTCGCCTGCTGGGGTGTGGGCGGGCTCGCCGCGGCCCGGCTGGTCCCGCGGCTGTCGGAGCGCTGGGGTGGGGCGCGGCTCGCGCTGGCCGGGCTGCCGGTGTCGCTGGCCTGCGCGGTCGCGGTGGTGTCGGCGACGCACTGGGTCCCCGCACTCCTCGCCGCGACCGCGTTCGGGGCGGCGTACTCGACGGTCGTGCTCAACGCCGTCACCTACCGGCTGCAGGTCACCCCCGAGCACGCCCGCGCCCGCGTCTCGACGACCGCGCGGATGCTGTCCTGGGGCCTCGGCACCCCGGCCGGTGCCGCGCTGGCCGGCGTCGTCGCGACGACACCGGCGGGCCCGCGCGGCGGCCTGGCGGCCGGGGCCGCGGTGCTGGCCGCCGGGGTCGCGCTGGCGTGGCTCACCCCGCCGCTGCGCCGGGCCGCCCGCGGCTGACCGGGCCGACCCGTCCGGCACACCCCGGCCCGGTCCACGGCAGCACCGGTCCCGGCGTGCGCCCGGCCGGCGAGACGCACGTTTCCGCCCTCGCGGGGGCGGAAACGTGCACGTCGCCGTACCGGCGACCCGACGGGGGTGGCGGACCGGTCGTCGGCGCCACGCCCGGCGGGGTGGGTGCGCGGTCAGGCGCTGACGGGCCGGGCCGGGGTGGAGTCCAGGTAGCTGCAGGTCAGCCGCCCCTCGTGGGTCGAGACGACCCCGCGCACCCCGAACACCTCGGCCAGCAGCCGGTCGTCGACGACGTCGCCGGGTGCCCCGTCGGCGTGCACCCGCCCGTCGCGCAGCGCCACGATCCGGTCCGCGCACCGCGCGGCCTGGGCGAGGTCGTGCAGCACCGCGACGACGGTCAGGCCGCGCAGCTCCTGCAGCTCCCGGACCAGGTCGAGCACCTCCAGCTGGTGGCGGACGTCGAGGTAGGTGGTGGGCTCGTCGAGCAGCAGCACCGGGGCGTCCTGGGCCAGGGCGAGCGCGATCCGCACCCGCTGGCGTTCCCCGCCCGACAGCAGCTCGACCGGGGTGTCGGCCCAGGCCTGGGTGCCGGTGGCCGCCAGCGCGTCGGACACCGCCGCGTCGGCGCCGCCGCCGAGCATGCCCAGCGGCCCGCGGACGGCGTAGCGGCCCTGGGCGACGAGCGCCCGCACGGTCACCCCGCCCAGCGGCGGCAGGGCCTGCGGCAGCACCGCGACCCGCTTCGCGACCTCCCGGCGCGGGGTCCCGGCCAGCGGCCGGTCGGCCAGGTGCACCGCGCCCGCGTCGGGCCGGTGCAGCCCGGCGAGCACCCGCAGCAGCGTGGTCTTCCCGCAGCCGTTGCGCCCCACCAGCGACAGCCACTGCCCGCGGGCGACCGCCAGGTCGACGCCGTCGAGCACGGTGCGCCCGTCGAAGCGCACCGTCACCCCCTCGGCCCTGAGCACCGTCACAGCGCACCTCCCACCGTCGTACGGGACCGTCGGCGGACGATCCCGATGAGCACCACCGCGCCGGCGACCGCCGTCACCGCTCCCGCGGGCACCCCGATCGGCCGGTCCCCGGCCGGGGCGAACGCCGTCAGCAACTGGGCGACGACGTCGGCCGTGACGACCGTGCCCGCCCCGGCCGTCGCCGCCGCGGGCACGAGCAGCCGCGGGTCGGCCGCGCCCCGCACCCCGAGCAGCGCACGGGCCAGGTGCGGGGCGAGCAGCCCGACGAACGCGAGCGCCCCGACCGCCGCGACCGCCCCGCCGGTGGCGAGCACGGCCAGCAGCACCGCGGCCGAGCGCCACCCGGACACGGCGAGGCCGACGCCGCGGGCGTGGTCGTCGTCGACGCCGAGGACGGCGAGCACCGGGCCGAGCAGCACCGCGAGGACCACCGCGGTCAGCGCGACCGGCCAGAGCGCGTCCCAGTGCTCCCAGCCACGCCCGTTGAGCGAGCCGACCAGCCACCGGACCATCGACCCGGCCAGCTGCGGGCGGGCGGTGAGCAGCAGCAACGTCGTCCCGCCGAGCACCGCCGACACCAGCACCCCGACGACGGCCAGCCGCAGCGGGTCCGCGGTGCCCGGCCCCGCGGCCCGGCCGGCGAGCAGCCACAGCACCCCGCCCCCGAGCGTCCCGCCGAGCAGGGCCACGGCCAGCACGCCGAGCGGGGTGCCGACCGGTCCGCCGAGCACGGTCCCCAGCACCGCGCCGAGCACCGCGCCGGAGCCGACGCCGGTCACCTCAGGGGAGGCGAGCGGGTTGCGCAGCACCGCCTGCAGCACCGTTCCGGCGACGCCGAGGCAGGCACCGGCCGCGAGCCCGACCAGGACCCGCGGTGCCCGCAGCTCCCGGACGAGGTCGGTCGACAGCGGGTCCGCGACCCCGGCGAGGGCCGCGAGCGCGGTGCCGGGCCCGACGGCGGTGCCGACCAGGAGCCCGGCCAGGGCCGCGACCGCCACGCACAGTCCGAGCAGCCCGAACCGGGCCGCGAGCGTCGCGTCCCGGCCCACCGAGCGGTTCACCGCTCCACCGCCGCGGCGGGACCGTCGGTGCGGACGGGAACGGCCGTGCGGGCGGCCCGCGGGCGTCGCCACACCAGCAGCAGCCCGCCCGCGACGATCGCGACCCCCGCGGTGAAGCCGCCGACCGGCAGCTCCACCGGGTACAGCACGGTGCGGGCCAGCAGGTCCGCCACGACGACCACGGCCGCACCCGCCCCGGCGCAGGCCGCGGCGCGGGGAAGCGGCCGGGCCGCGGGGAGCAGCACCCGCACCAGCTGTGGGGCGAGGAACCCGACCCAGGCGACCGGCCCCGCCGGGCCGACGACGGCCGCGACGAGCAGGCAGGCCACGCCCAGCACCGCCGCCCGGGCCGCACCGGTGCGCAGGCCCAGCGCGGAGGCGGCGTCGTCGCCGAGACGCAGCGGCCCCAGCAGCGGCAGCACCGCGACCCCCGCGACGAACGCGACCGCCAGCGCGGGCAGCACCGGCGTCACCGTCGCCCATGTCGTGCCGGTCAGCGAACCCAGCAGGTAGCGCACCAGTACGCCCTGCTCGGAGGAGCCGGTCATGGCGACCGCCGCGAGCAGCAGCGCCTGCAGCGCCGCCCCCACCCCGGCTCCGATCAGCAGGACCGCGGCCGGGCCGACGGCGCCGCGGACGGCGAGCAGGGTGAGCGCGCCCCCGGTCACCGCGCCGACCACGGCGGGCAGCAGCGGCGCGAACGGGACCGCGGCCCCGGTGACGATCGTGACCGCCACCGCGGCCGCGGCACCGGAGGACACCCCGAGCAGCTCGGGGACGGCGAGCGGGTTGCGCAGACCGTCCTGCAGCAGCAACCCGGCCAGCCCGAGCGCGGCGCCGGTGAGCACACCGAGCAGCAGCCGCGGCACCCGCAGCTCGGTGACGACGACGTGCTCGATCCCGCCCGCCGCGACCAGCACGGCGGGCAGCCGGTGCGGGGCGACGGCCGGGGTGCCGGTCCCGAGGACCAGCGCGGCGAGCAGCACCGCCCCGGCCGCGACGGCGAGCAGCAGCAGGGCCCGTCTCACCGGCCGGGGACCGCCGCGAGCGACTGGGTGACGATCGCGCCCAGGCTGCGGGTGCCGCGCCCGCTGCCCCACAGCCGCGGGTCCATCTCGTGCACGTTCCCCTGCTGCACCGCGGGGACCTGGGCCCACACCGGGTTCGCGGCGAGCTGGTCGGTCAGGGTGCGGTCGGCGGAGGAGAACAGCAGTGAGAACGCGAACACCACGTCCGGGGCCTGCGCGAGGATCTCCTCGACGCTGTAGGTGCTCGCGGTCTCGACGTCGGCGCCGCGCGGGACGAACGGGTAGTCGTAGAGCGTCGCGAGCAGGTTCCCGTTGACCGTGTCGGTGGTGTCGACGCCGATCGTGTCGGCGCTGCCGTACATCAGCAGGACCTTCCGGCCGGCCTTGCCGGTGGCGCGCGCCTGCTCGACGCCGTCGGCCAGCGTCGTGCGGAAGCGCAGTTCGCCCGCGGTGGCCTCGGCGGTGCGTCCGGTGAGCGACCCCAGGTCCCGCAGGTAGCCGACCGACTCCTCCCAGGTCGTCGGCTGCACCAGCCACAGCGGGGCGAAGCGCTCGATCGCCGCACGCAGCGGCTCGTGCACTCCGCCGAGCCCGATCACCAGGTCGGGACGCAGCGCGGCGATGGACTCGACGTCCTCGCTACCGAAGCTGCCGGCGACGGTCGGGACCTGCGCGGCGCGGTCGCCGAGCAGGACGGGGTTCTTCAGCAGGGCCGGGGTGGAGGTGCCGACCGGGGTGAGCCCCAGCTCGACGACCATGTCGTCGCACAGGCCGGTCAGGCAGACGATGCGCGTCGGCGGGGCCGGCACGGTGACGGTGGCGCCGCGCGGGTCGGTGACCGTGAGTGCCGGCTCCAGCGGTGCGACGTCCCGGCTGACGGCGGGCCGCTCGGCGGCCGCCTCCGGCGCGGGCGCGGCCGACCCACCGCACCCGGCGAGCAGCAGGGCGACCACCGCGACCGGCAGCAGGGCGGCGATCCGGGAGGCACGGGACCGGGCGGCAGCGACGGTGCGAGCGGCTGGGGCGGAGCCGGCGGCGGCATCGGCGGGCAGGCGACGGGCGCTCATCGCGCACCGGCCAGGTCGCGCCCGGCCCGCAGGTCGCGCAGCGCGGCGGCGTCACGGCGCAGCGAGGCGGCGGTGTCGCCCGGCACGAACTCCAGCAGCACCTCGGTGTCGGTGCCGTCGTCGCGGGACTGCGCGGTGAGCTCGGCGAGCACCGGGGCCCACAGGTCGGCGCGGTCGCCGAGCGGCAGCCGCTCGGTGTATCCGTCGGCGCCCCAGGAGAACGCGTGCACGGTGGCCGGGCGCAGCGCGCGGACCTCGGCCAGGCAGACGTCGGTGTCGGGCAGCTCGCGCGGCTGCCAGTGGGCGACCAGGGCGGGGTGGCCGACCTCGGCGCGCAGCCTCAGCGCGGTGTCGAGGCCGTCGGTGAGGGACTCGACGTGGTGCTCGACGAGCAGCCCCATCCCCCGCTCGGCGACGGCGTCGGCGCAGCGCCGCAGCGCGTCCACGGTGGCGGCGCGCCCGGCGGGCGACACGTCGGCCGAAGCCGCCGTCCCGGCCCAGACCCGTACCCGCGGGGCGCCGAGCTCGGCCGCCGTCGCGACGACGGCGTCGAACTCGCCGGGGTCGGACGCACCGGCCTTGTGGTAGCTGCCGTAGGTGCCGATCCGCAGCCCTGCGCCCGCGCAGGCACCGCGGGCCGCCGACGCCGCCGCGCGGTCACCGGGACGGACGTGCCGGTCTCCGGCCCACTCGAGGACCTCGGACCCGGCGTCGACCGCCAGGCGCACGACGTCCGGAACGGACCTCTCACGGAAGGTGACTGACGCCAACCCCAGAAGCAGCATGGTCGGTAACCGTAGTCATTGTCGTTTGCGCGATCCAGCGACGTACGTCACTCGATGTCCGGTTCCGTCTACAGCAGGTCGAGTCCGGCCGCCACGACCGTGTCCGCGTCGAGCCCGTGGTGGGCGTAGACCGAGGCGAGGTCGCCGGACTGACCGAAGCGATGAACGCCCAGGTGCGTCGCGGGGACCCGGTTGACCCCGGCGAGGAACGCGAGGGTGTGCGGGTGCCCGTCGAGCAGGGTGACCAGCGGCGCGGCCCGGCGCGCGGGAAACGCCGACTCCAGGATCCACGGCTCGGCCTGCGGACGGGCGGGGCGTCCGGCACGGGCCTGCAGGGCGTCGAACAGCAGCCCCGGGCTGGTCACCACGACGACGTCGACGTCGTGGCCGAGCTCGGCGAGCCGGTCCGCCGCGGCGAGTGCCTCGGTCGTCGGCGCACCGGCGACCGCGATGGTCAGCGCGGGCGTGCCCGCGGCACGGCGGAGCGGGTAGGCCCCGGCGACCACCTGACGCCGGCGCCGCTCGCGGGCGGCCGGGTCGGCCGGGACCGCCGCGAGGGTCTGGTCCACCGGCCGGGTCGACAGGCGCAGGTAGGCGCTGGTGCCGTCCGGGCGGCCGATCCGGGCGAGCGAGGCGAGCAGCGTCCACTCGGTGTCGATGGCGAACGCCGGCTCGTAGGTGACGCAGCCGGGCTGCTCCAGCCCGACCGACGGCGTCGTCACCGACTGGTGGGCACCGCCCTCGGGGGCCAGCGACACCCCGGAGGGCGTGCCGACCAGGATCGACTGGCCACCCGCGTAGATCCCGAACGACCACGGCTCCAGCGCGCGCTCGACGAACGGGTCGTAGAGCACCCCGATCGGCAGCACCGGACGGCCCCAGCGCGACCAGGTCGCCCCCAGCTCCCCCAGCGCCCCGACGAGGTTCCCCTCGGCGATGCCCAGCTCCAGGTGCTGGCCGGTGGGCCGCTCGCGCCAGTGCAGGATCGTCTCGGGATCGTCGTCGAACCAGTCCTTGCGCTCCGCGGTCGACCAGACGCCGACCTTGTTCACCCAGCCGCCCAGGTTCGTCGACGACGACACGTCCGGACAGAGCGTGACCACCCGGCCTGCCGCCTCGGGGGCCTCGCGGGTGAGGTCGAGCAGCGCACGGCCGAGCGCGGCCTGGGTGGTGGCCCGCCCGGTCGGGGTGCGTCCGATGTCGGTCGGCAGCGGCGGGACCGGCTGGTCCTCGACCGGGTCGCGGTGCAGCCGCTGCGCCGCGCCGGCCACCACCTCGCCCGCCGGGGACTCCGGGTCGAAGCGCCGCCAGGGGTCGTCGGGGTCGGCGCCGACGGCGTCGGCCAGCTCGCGGACCTGGTCGGCGCTCAGGATCGAGCCGTGGTTCTGCGGGTGGCCCGCGGTCGCGAGGCCGTGGCCCTTGACCGTGTAGGCGAGGATCACCGTGGGCCGGGTGTCGTCGATCGCGGAGAACGCGTCGCGCAGCGCGGCGGTGTCGTGCCCGCCGAGGTTGCGCACCGCGGCGAGCAGGGTGTCGTCGTCGAGGCCGGCGACGAGCTTCGCCAGGTCGGCGTGCCCGTCGGGGAGCCGGGTGCGGACCTCGTCGGCGTCGCAGCGCAGCAGCCGCTGGTACTCCGCGTTCTGCATGGTGTCGATCCGGGCGCGCAGCGCGTCGCCGCCGGGGCGGTCGAACAGCTCGTGCAGCAGCCTGCCGTACTTGACGGTGAGGACCTGCCAGCCGGCTGCGGAGAACATGCCCTCGATCCGCGGCGCGCCGATCGCGGGGACGACCCGGTCCAGGGACTGCCGGTTCAGGTCGACGATCCACACGACCTCGCCCAGCTCACCGACCATCGGGTCGAGGATGGCCTCCCAGACGGCGCCCTCGTCGAGCTCGGCGTCGCCGACCAGGGAGTACTGCCTGCCCTGTCCGGCGCCCCCGAAGTGGGTGTCGACGTAGCGGCGGGCCAGCGCACCCCAGATCGGGGCGGTCGCGCCGATGCCCACCGAGCCGGTCGAGTAGTCGACCGGGTCGGGGTCCTTGGACCGCGACGGGTAGGACTGCAGCCCGCCGAAGGCCCGCAACGTGCTCAGGTAGCGCTCGTCGAGCTCGCCGAGCAGGTAGTTGATCGCGTGCAGCACCGGCGAGGCGTGCGGCTTGACCGAGACCCGGTCCCCGGCCCGCAGGTGCTCGAACCACAACGAGGTCATGATCGTCGTCATCGACGCCGACGACGCCTGGTGCCCGCCCACCTTCAGCCCGCTGGGGTCACCGCGCCGGTTGGCCGCGTCGACGATCGCGGTGGACAGCCAGAGCACCCGCTTCTCGATCTCGACGAGCGTGTCCGTCGTCACCGTCTGCGTGCCCATCGCCCACCACTCCAGCCTCGTCGCCCATGCAGCCTGCCCAGTCAGCCCACCACCACATCGACGAGTGCACAACCACAGCCCGTACGACTGAGCAGAGTGCACGCGCCGGGCCGGGCGGGACGCGCGCCGGGACGGCATAATGCACACCCGCGGACACGAGGAGGGGGCACCAGGTGACGGGAACGACCGGTGACGGGCGGGCCGGGCTCGACGGCCACGACGCCCGGCTGCTGCTGGCCCTGGCGCAGGACCCGCGCGCGACGGTGCTCGCCCTCGCCGAACGGGTCGGCCTGTCCCGCAACACCGTGCAGGCCCGGCTGGCCAAGCTGGACCGGCTCGGCGCACTGGACACCTTCGAGCGCCGGGTCGACCCGGCGGCGCTCGGCTACCCGCTGACCGCGTTCGTGACGGTGCGGGTGGTGCAGCGCGAGCTCGCCGCTGTCGCCGACGCACTGGACCGGGTACCGGAGGTGCTGGAGGTGCACGGCGTCTCCGGACCGGAGGACCTCCTGGTGCACCTGGTCGCCCGCGACGCCGACGACCTCTACCGGATCGCCGGGCACCTCCTCGCGATCGGCGGGGTGGAGCGCACGTCGACGTCGCTGGTCATGCGCTCGCTGGTCGGGTTCCGCACCGCCCCGCTGCTGCACCGCCTGACCGACGGCGCAGGCGCACCCGCCGTTCACCCGGCGCCGCTACCGTCACGCCGATGAGCGCCCCCGCCGCCCCCGGTTTCGACCCGGACTTCCTCGGCGTCGCGACGCCGATGCCGACGCTGCCCGGGACCGACACCCTGCTGCTCCCCTACACCCACTTCGCGACGCTGCACCGGCCCGACCGGCGCCTGGCCGCGGCCACCGCCGTCGCGATCGACGGGGCGACCCTGCGGCAGCTCGAACGTTCCGACGACTGGCGCCTCGACGACCGGCTGCCCGCCGGGCAGCAGGCCGGCGCCGAGCTCTACGCCGACAACGACCTCGACCGCGGCCACCTGGTCCGCCGCCAGGACCCGGTGTGGGGCGGGGCCGCCGAGGCTGCGACGGCGGAGTCCGACACCTTCCACTACACCAACGCCGCCCCGCAGGCCGCCGCGTTCAACCAGGACAAGCAGACCTGGGGCGGGCTGGAGGACTACCTGCTCGACAACGCGGGCGACCACGACCGGCGGCTCGTGGTGTTCACCGGCCCGGTGCTGGCCGACGACGACCCGGAGTACCGCGGCGTGCGCATCCCGCGGCTGTTCTGGAAGATCGGCGCCTTCGTCGTCGGCGGGGCGCTGGGCACCACCGCGTACCTGCTGGACCAGACCCCTCAGCTCGGCGACCTCGCCGAGCCGGCGCCAGGGGACCCGCCGCCGCTGGGCCCGTACCGCACCTTCCAGGTACCGGTGGCCCGGATCGGCGAGCTGACCGGGCTCGACCTGGGCCCGCTGACCGCGGCGGACCGGATGCCGGTACCCGAGCCGGTGCCCGCCGCACTGTCGGAGCGGGCCGTGCGGCTGCGCTCGTTCGCCGACATCCGCGGACTGTGAGCGCGCCGGGGATCTAGGGTCGCCCCGTGACCGAGCTGCTCCCCAGCACCCAGCGCACCCTGCTCGCCCGCGTCGCCCGCGCCCAGCGCGACGGCCGCGTCCCCTCCCTCGTCGCCGGGGTGGTCCGCGACGGCGCCCTCGTCTGGCACGCCGGGCGTGGAGCGCTGCCGGACGCGGCCGCCGAGGACGACGTCCAGTACCGGATCGGCTCCATCTCCAAGACCGTCTGCGCGGTCACCGTCCTGCGGCTGCGCGACGAGGGACTGCTCGACCTCGACGACCCGCTGGACCGGCACCTCCCCGGCACCCCGCTCGGCGACCGCACCCTGGGTCAGCTGCTGTCCCACCTGGCCGGGGCCGGCTCGGAGAGCCCCGGCCAGTGGTGGGAGCGCACCCCCGGCGGCACGCTGGAGGAGCTGGGCCTCGGCGACGCCGACCGGGTGCTGCCCGCCGCGCGCCGCTTCCACTACTCCAACCTCGGGTTCGGGCTGCTCGGCGAGGTCGTCGCCCGCCTCCGCGGCCGCGCCTGGACCGACGTCGCCCGCGACGAGGTGCTGCTCCCGCTGGGCATGACCCGTACCTCCACCCGCCCGCAGCAGCCCGCCGCGGCGGGACGGGCCGTGCACCCGTGGGCCGACCTCGTGCTGGCCGAGCCCGAGCACGACGCCGGGGTGATGGCCGCCGCCGGGCAGCTGTGGTGCACCGCGGCGGACCTGGCCCGGCTCGGCGCCCTGCTGCTCGGCGACACCGGCGACGTGCTCGCACCCGCGACGGTCGAGGAGATGACGCTGCCCGCGGGCGTCGACCCGACGTCGCCGGTCTGGGCCGGCTACGGCCTGGGCGTGCAGGTCCTGCGGTTCGAGCGGCCCGAGGGCGGCGGCACGACGACGCTGGTCGGGCACGGCGGATCCATGCCCGGCTTCCTCGCCGGGCTCTGGGTGGACCGCGAGGAGGGCGCCGGCGCCCTGGCGATGGGCAACACCACCTCCGGGATGGACAGCGGGCTGGCCGCCGGGCTGCTGAACGACCTGCGCGTCGCCGAGCCCCGCATCGTCGCGCCGTGGGCCCCGCAGCCCTGCCCGGTCGACCCCGAGCTGCTCGGACCGTGGTTCTGGGGTCCCTCCCCCTACGCGCTGCGCTCGGCCGGCGGCGGGCTGCTGCACCTCGGCGGCCTCGGGCGCCCCGGACGCGCGTCGCGGTTCCGGCCCGGCCCGGACGGCACCTGGATCGGCCTGGACGGCTACTTCGCCGGGGAGACCCTGCGGATCGCCCGCGACCACCTGTGGCTGGCCACGTTCGTGTTCACCCGCACCCCCTACGACCCGGCCGCACCGGTCCCCGGCGGCGTCTCCGACGAGGGCTGGACCACCTCCTGACATCACGGTTCGGCTTGCACAGCGACACGGGACGGTCCAGTACCTACACTTTCGGCACACAAACGACTTGTGCACAATTTCTGCACGAACGAGAGCGGAGGGGGGATGCGCCCGACATGCGGGCGTGACCACGTATGACACAGGCCCAATCACCACCGGACGGCCGTCCGGACACGACCGGGGACGACCGGCCCCGCACCGACTGGATCGTGTTCGGCGTCGGCGCCGCGCTCGCGCTGCTGTTCGTGCTGTGGGGGCTGCTCAGCGCCGACACCCTCGGCGCCACCGCCGAGGCGATGCTCGGCGGGCTGATGCGCGGCGGCGGCTGGGGCTTCATCCTCGCCGCGACCGCCTTCGTGGCCTTCGCGCTGTTCCTGGCCTTCAGCCGGTTCGGGCGCATCAAGCTCGGCGCCGACGACGAGGAGCCCGAGTTCCGCACGGTCTCCTGGATCGCGATGATGTTCTCCGCCGGCATGGGCATCGGGCTGATGTTCTTCGGCGTGAACGAGCCGCTGACCTTCTTCCAGTCGCCGCCGCCCGGCGCGGCCGAGCCCGGCACCATCGACGCGCTGCAGACCTCGATGGCGACCTCGCTGTTCCACTGGACGCTGCACCCGTGGGCGATCTACGCCGTCGTCGGCCTCGCCATCGCCTACTCCACCTTCCGCAAGGGCCGCCGTCAGCTCATCAGCCAGGCCTTCGTCCCGCTGATCGGCCGCAAGGCCGCCGAGGGCTCCATCGGCCGGGGCATCGACATCCTCGCGATCTTCGCGACGCTGTTCGGCTCCGCGGCCTCGCTGGGCCTGGGCGCGTTCCAGATCGGCGGCGGCATGCAGACCGTCGGCTGGGTCGACGGCCAGGTGAGCCCCTGGGTACTCGCCGCGATCATCATCGTGCTGACCGCCGCGTTCATCCTCTCCGCCGTCTCCGGCGTCGAGAAGGGCATCCAGTGGCTGTCCAACACCAACATGGTGCTGGCGGCGGTGCTGGCGTTCTTCGTGTTCGTCGTCGGCCCGACGGTGATCATCCTCGACCTGATCCCGACGTCGATCGGCGCGTACTTCTCCCAGTTCTTCGAGATGGTCGGGCGCACCGAGGCCGTCGGCGGCGCCCCGATGCTCGAGTGGCTGTCCGGCTGGACCGTCTTCTACTGGGCGTGGTGGATCTCGTGGACGCCGTTCGTCGGCATGTTCCTGGCGCGGATCTCGCGCGGGCGCACCATCCGTGAGTTCGTCGGCGGCGTCATCCTCGCGCCGAGCCTGGTCTCGCTGGTCTGGTTCTGCATCTTCGGCGGCACCGCCATCACCCAGGCCCAGCAGGGCACGCAGTTCTCCGAGGACTCCAACGTCCAGCTCTTCCAGATGCTCGGCGCCTACCCGTGGGCGACCTTCACCGGCCTGCTGGTCATGCTCCTGGTCGCGATCTTCTTCGTGTCCGGCGCGGACGCCGCGTCGATCGTCATGGGCACGCTGTCCCAGCGCGGCACCATCGAGCCCAGCAAGTGGGTCGTGGTCTTCTGGGGCTCGGTCATGGGTGCGGTCGCCGTGCTGATGCTCGTCACCGGCGGGGAGAACGCCCTGGACGGCATCCAGAACCTGACCATCCTGGTCGCGGCGCCGTTCGTCGTGATCATGGTGCTGCTGTGCTTCGCACTGTTCAAGGACCTGCGTCGCGACAAGGTCGTGCTGCGGGACGAGAAGGGCGCGCAGGTGCTGGAGCAGGCGGTCGACTGGGCCACCGACAACCACGGCGAGAACTTCTACGTCAAGGTCGGTGCGTTCGACACGACCGACGGGAACGCACCCGCCGACGGCAACGACAGCTCCGGCAACGGTCCCGTCGCGGCCGGGGCCGACGAGCCGGAGGGGCGGACCGGCGACGAGTCGACGCGGGCGACCGCCGAACGGCGCGACAGCCCGGTCGGCGGCGACTGACCACCTCTCGTCGCACACGACGGCGGCCGGACACCCTCCCCGGGGTGTCCGGCCGCCGTCGTCCGTGGCAGGGTCGAGGGCTCACGGTCGCGAGGACGGCCGGACGATCGGACGACCCGTGAGCGACCGCCCACCGACGGTGAGCGGTCGGGAGTGACCCGGGCCGACCGCGCTCGTTGGACCTCCTGCGACCACCCGGTGCACGGCCCCCGCGCGCACCGACGATCATCGGAAAGTGCTGCGCCGCAGCCGGAGCGGATGGGAGGGACCTGACACAGTGGGCCGGATGCGTCTCGTCTTCACCCCGGGGGACGACCAGGGGTACGCCGAGGCCCGCAGCCGCCTGCTGGAGCAGTTCTCCCTCTGGGCCCGCCGCCGTCGCGTCGAGGTGGACACCGCGCTCGTCGCCGCCGTGCTGGACTACAAGTACGCGCGCGACCGCAGGCTGGGCCGCTGGACGCGCTCGCACATCGCCGACGCGCTGGGCATGTGGTTCCCGCGCAAGGTGACCGTGCTCGAGCCCGACGACGTCGCCCCCGCCTTCCACGCACTCATCGACTTCGTCGACGAGCACGACTGGTTCGACCCGCAGTCGCACCCGGCGGACGCGCTGCACCGTCAGGTCCTCGACTCCACCCCCGCCCTGCACGACGGTCTCGCCGACGAGCGCAACTACGACCTCGGCAAGTTCTGGGGCGTGCAGCTGCACCGCCACGGCGTCGACCCCGCGGACCCGGCCGCCGTACAGCGGTTCCTCGACCGCGCCGGCGCCGGGCAGACCGACGTCGACCGGCACGCGCTCGCCGAGATCATGCGGCGCGAGGCGCAGCGTCCCACCCGCACCGAGTGGAACCCCGAGCTGCCGCCGGTACCGATGCCCGGCGCCGCGGCGCTCGTCGACGCCGCGGAGCGCTCCGAGGCCCTCGAGCTGCTCCGCAAGCTGACCCTGTGGGTGCGGGCGGGGCGCCGGCTCACCTCCGACGGTCGCCTCGACCGCACCGACGCGCTCGACCTCGCCGCGCACCTGCAGCTCGACCACATCTACCGCGAGACCGCCCGTACCAGCGACGACCTGCCCGAGGTGTCGCTGCTGCTGCGTTGGGCCCGCTCGGCGCGCCTGGTCCGCGTGGTGCGCGGGCGGCTGCTGCCGGTCAAGAGCGCGGGCCCGCTGCTGAACCGGCCGATCGAGCTGTGGCGCCGGGTGTTCGAGTCGGTCGGACGTCTCGGCGACAGCCTGGGCGGGACCGACGTGTTCGGCGCACCGTCGCTGTTCGGGATGTCGATGTCGCAGGCGTTCCCGATGCTGTGGGTCGGCCTCTACGCCACCGGCGGCGGGCAGGTCCCGCTCGAGCACTTCCACCGCCAGGTCCGCGACGCCGTCAACGACGAGGCCGGCTGCGTGGTCGACGACCTCGCAGGCGACGTCGAACAGCGGCTGTGGCGCCGCGACGTCACGGCCCTGCTGGATGCCTGCGAGCTGCTCGGGGCGATCGAGCTGACCGAGACCCTCGATGCCGACGAGCTGGACGAGCTGTCCCGGGTCGCGCACCGCGACGACCCGGACCCCACGGTCGTCGCGCTGACCCCGATGGGGCTGTGGGCGGTGCACGAGTACTTGACCGAGCAGGGCATGCACCTGCCCGCGCCGGGGGAGCTGGCCGACGAGGACGTCGAGTACGTGTGCGTGCGGATGAGCGGGGTGCGGGCCGACGTCGCCGAGGCCGAGCTCGCCGCGTGGGCGCTCGCCCGCCACCCCGGGGACGCCGTGCGGGAGCTGGACCGCTTCCTGCGCCGCTGCGAGGTCCCGGCGCACCGGGCCCTCGCGCTGCACGCGCTGACCGCGACCGGCCCGGCCGGGCGGGCGGTCGCCGCCCGCCACCGGTTGCACGTCGCCGAGCCCGTGGTGGTGCCGGCGCCGCACCGCCACGTCGGCCCCACCCCGGCGCCGCGGACCGCGGCGGCGGCCACCGAGACCACGGCGCCGCTGCCGCGCACCGCGGTCCGGCACAACCTCGAGCCGGCAGGCTGACCCGGCTCAGGTCAGGAGCACGACCTTGCCCGTGACGGTGCGGTCGTCGATGCGCGACAGGGCGGTCGCGGCGTCGTCGAGACCGAAGCGCTCGCTGATCAGCGGGTCGAGCGCGCCGGAACGCAGGTGCGGGAGCAGGGCGTCCCACTCCGAGCGGATGAAGTCCGGGCGTCCCAGCGCGTAGGCACCCCAGCCGACCCCGCGGACGTCGACGTTGTTCAGCAGCAGCCGGTTCACCTTCACCGTCGGGATGTCCCCCGCGGTGAATCCGACGACCATGAGACGGCCGAGCGGGCCGAGGCAGCGCACCGAGTCGGTGAAGCGGTCCCCGCCGACCGGGTCGACGACCATGTCGACTCCCGCACCGCCGGTCAGGCCGTTGACCGCGTCCTTGAACCCGTCGACGCCGACGGTGTGGGCAGCACCCGCGCGCCGGGCGACCTCGGCCTTGGCCTCGGTGGAGGTGACGCCGATGACGGTGGCCCCCATCGCGGCGGCCAGCTGGATCACCGCGGTCCCGATGCCCCCGGCCGCGCCCTGGACGAGCACCGTCTCCCCCGCCCGCAGGCCACCGCGGGTGTCGAGGGTGAAGTGCGCGGTCAGGTAGTTCATCGGCAGGCAGGCGCCCGCCGCGAACTCCACCTCGTCGGGCAGCGGGAAGACGTGCTGCTCCGGAGCGGAGACGGTCTCGGCGAACACCCCGGACATGGTGAACGCGACGACCCGGTCCCCGGCGGCGAACCGGCTGTCCGGGCCCGCCTCGCGCACCGTGCCGGCGCACTCGGAGCCGAGGGTGAACGGCGGCTCCGGCTTGTACTGGTACATCCCCTTGGTCAGCAGGACGTCCGGGAAGTTCACCCCGGCCGCGGCGACGTCGATCAGAACCTCGCCGTCACCGCGGACCGGCGGCTCGACCTCCGCGACACGGACCGCGGACGGCCCGTCCAGCTCGCTGACCTGCACTGCACGCACGTGTGCTCTCCCTCGTGGTCCGACGGCGGTGTCCGCCGGTCATCGAACCACGGGCGCGGGTGATCCACACGGGCCGCGGGGCGGGGCTACACGGGCTGGGCGTCGCCGTAGCGCGGGGTGCGCGGCTCGGTGAGCGCGTCGCACAGCTCGGAGAGCCGGTTGTCGATGCGGTCCTGCACCCGCTCGAGGGCGTCGAGCTCCAACATGAGGTCCAGGGCGTCACCGGTGGTGCCTCCGGAGAGGACGCGCTCCAGCTCGGCGCGGCGCTCGGCGGCGCGCCGACGGCAGGCGTCCGCGGTGGCCTTGTGGGCGCGCAGCCGGGCACGGGCGGGGTCGGCGAGATCGCGGCCGCCGTTGACGGTGGCGACGCGCTCCTCCAGCAGGTGCGGGTTCACGGGGCCCTCCGATGCGTGGTGGTGGGAACGTCGGCTCGACCGTGACGTGACCGCCGACACACCCCACGCTAGACGATCAGCGTGTGCCGCGCATCACATCGGTGTGACATCCGTGGGGAACCGGCCCCGGACGCGCGACGACCCCCGGTGCCGCGGGCACCGGGGGTCGTCGGATGTCGGGTCGGGTCAGTCGCCGCGGCGCGGCTGCGGGATGAGCTCCGCCGGGCCGCGACGGCGCTGGGCGACGGCGTCGGTGGTCAGGTGGTAGTGCCCGCGGCGGGACCGCCGGCACAGGTAGGCCCGCTGCGGGCGCCCGCCGAGGGCCTCCAGCTCACGGGCGGCGCTCTCGGCCGCGTCCCGGTCCGGGTAGATGACCTTGCCGTCGCTGCCGGTAGCGGAGGCGCCGAACCGCTCGCGGTCCTCGATCTCGCGCCGCCCGGGGAGGCAGACCTCCGGCCGGCCGGACCGCATCAGCCGCGCGTAGCGGGCCAGCACGCGGCCCCGCTCGCCGTCGACCACACCTCGTCCGGACGGCAGGTTCTCCACCGAGCGCCGTGCCGCGGGGATCATCCCCGGGTGCACCGCCGGAACCCTGTCGAACTGCCCGTCCATGTCGCCTCCACGTCGCCGTCACTTGTGGATCGCTCGACTCATCCTGCCTCGTTACCGCCTGCGGCGGGCTCGCTCGATCGTGTCATCTGTCACGCAGACACCGGCATATCCGCTCACACACTGTGACATCGCCTGCTGATCGGCGTGTCGGCGACGCCGTTCACCGCCGCGTCGGTCGTGTCATCACACCTGTGGGTACGGCCGTGTGCACCAGCCTGTGCGCCCGTCCGGACCGTCCTATCCTGATCTCCCGGGAACGCGCGTGCCCCGGGTCGGGGGACGAAGATGGCGATCCAGCCCGAGACGGGTGTCGGGAACGGGGCGTCCGGCGGCCCGCGGTGGGACGAGGTGTTCACCCCGTCCGACCTGGCCGAGGGCGTGTTCGACGTGCGCTGGGACCTGCGGCCGCGACTACGCCGGTGGCTGGCCGACCAGGGGCTGGCCACCGCGTCGGGGCGCGAGACGCACCGTCCCGCGATCGACGCCTGGGCCATGCTCGACGGCGGTGTGATCGCCGTGTCCGCGGTGAGCCTGCCCGGCACGCCGCCCGGTGCGGTGCCGCTGCCCGGGCAGGAGACCGCCGCCGGCACCACTCCTCCGCGGAACTCCGCGCTGCTGTCCCCGGGTATGCGACTGATCGGGCACCGCACGCTGCGCCTGGTCGTCGCCCGCCTCGGACTGCCCGGTGGCGACGAGCCGCTGCCCGGGGAGCACCGCGACGTGCCCGGCCTGGTCGAGGACCTGTTCGACGCCCGTCGCCGCGACGCCGGGAGCGCCGAGCAGGCCGAGCTGCTCGCCACCTGTACCGACCGGACGTCGCTGCGCTGGGTGGTCACCGCGCTGCGGCCGTAGGCGCGCGCAGGATCGCGCCGGTACACCTCGTCCGGTTCGACCGGCGCCGACCGTGACGACCTGATCATCACGTGTGATGACCCCGGCGGTCCGTCGACAACGGCTTACCACGATCGACGCATCGTCCGACGGCGACGCACCCGGCGCGCCGTGGCAGGCTCGGCCCTCGTGACGACCTGGACCAGCGTCGAGTGCGCCGCCCACTGGGGCGTGCAGGTGGGCACCTGGAACTCCTACGTCTCCCGCGGCCAGGCGCCGGCCCCGCTGCCCGACCCCGGCCCGGGCGGCCGCAAGGTCTGGGACGCCGACGCCGTCCGCGCGTTCTCCCGGCCCGGGGTGGGCCGCCGCCGGGGATCCGCCGAGTCCGCGGCCGTGCTGGAGGAGCTGCGGGCGGCGGCGGACGCGCCGCGCGAACGTCGCCGCGCGCTGCTGCGCGCCGGGCGCGAGGCCGGCTGCGAGGTCAGCGCGATGGCGGCGGCGCTCGGTGTCTCCCGGCACACCGCCTACGCCTGGTTGAAGGACTGACCTTCCGGCGGAGAGACTGCGCGGGCGTGCGCACCGCAACGGAGGGGGAAGGCGTGCTGGTCTCGACGGCCGTACGGACGGCGACGAAGCGGCTCATCCCGCTGCTCGCCCTGGCCTATCTGCTGAACTACATCGACCGGGTCAACGTCGGGTTCGCGTCGCTGACGATGAACGCCGACCTGGGCCTGTCCGCGGCCGCCTACGGCCTGGGCGCCGGGCTGTTCTTCATCGGGTACTTCTTCTTCGAGGTCCCGTCCAACGTGATCCTGCACCGGGTCGGCGCCCGGATCTGGATCGCCCGGATCATGGTGACCTGGGGCATCGTCGCGTCGTCGACGGCGTTCATCCAGGGCGAGATCGGCTTCTACGTAGTGCGGGTGCTGCTCGGCATCGCCGAGGCCGGCTTCTTCCCCGGCATCATCCTGTACCTGACCTACTGGTTCCCGAGGGTCGAGCGGGCACGGATCGTCGCGCTGTTCTTCCTGGCTGTGCCGCTGTCCTCGGTGGTCGGTGGGCCGCTGTCGACGTGGCTGATCTCGGTCGGCGACGGCGCCCTGGGCTTCGACGCCGGCTGGCGCTTCATGTTCTTCGTCGAGGGCATCCCGGCGGTACTGCTGGGGATCGCGGTGCTGTGGCTGCTGCCGGACCGCCCGACCCGGGCCCGGTGGCTGCCCGCCGACCAGGCGGTCGCGCTGGAGGAGCGGATCGCCGCCGAAGACGCGGCGGCGGCCGGGCAGGACCGCGGCGTCGCCGCCGCCCTGCGCGACGGCCGGGTGGTGGCCCTCTCGGTGGTCTACTTCGGGATCGTGTTCGGGCTCTACGTGCTGGCGTTCTTCCTGCCCCAGATCGTCGCCGGGTTCGAGCAGCAGTTCGGCGCCGACTACTCGCTGGTCGAGGTCGGTCTGATCACCGCGGTGCCGTACGCGATCGCGTCGGTGACGATGGTGCTGTGGGCCCGGCACTCCGACCGCAGCGGCGAGCGGGGGCTGCACGTGGCCGTCCCGGCCCTCGTCGGGGCGGTCGCGATCGCGGGCGCGCTGTACATGGACTCACCGCTGCTGGTCATGGCGTGCGTGACCGTCTGCGCGATCGGGGTCTTCGCCGCCATCCCGCCGTTCTGGGCGCTGCCGAACGCGTTCCTCACCGGTGCCGGGGCGGCCGCCGGGATCGGGTTGATCAACTCCTTCGGCAACCTGTCCGGGTTCGCCGGGCCGTTCGTCGCGGGGTGGCTGAAGGACCTGACCGGCGACTCCCGCGCCGGGATGTGGGTGGTCGCGGTGATGATGCTGATGTCCGCCGCGATCGTGCTCGGCTTCCGCCGGACGGCGCTACGGGTTCCGGCGGCCGATGCAGCCGACCGGGCCGGCGATCATCAACAGTGATGAACCGGTCAAGGATTCCGGAAACGGCGACGTAATCTCGGTGGCCGGGGCGGCGACAGGGGGTCGCGCGCTCCATTCATCGGGGGCGACGAGAATGACGCAATTCCTGCTGTCTGCGGCCGAGGAACAGGACGGGGCGAGTGGGACGACCATTCTGGTGATCCTCGGCGCGGTGGCCCTCGTCCTCTATATCGGGTCGCTCTACCTGCATCCCCTCACCCGGTGCGGGCGCTGCAAGGGCAGCCCGCGACACTACGGCGCACTCGCCACGAAGTCCTGGCGGAACTGCGGTGCGTGCAACGGCTCCGGCCGCGAGACCCGGCTCGGGGCACGCATTCTGGGAATCGAACCCTGAATGGTTCAGTATCCGATCGCGCTCGCGTAGTGGACCGCGCCGAAGGCGACGGCGGAACCGGTCACGGCGAGGGTGACCACCGCGAAGGGCCAGGCAGGGCGCCGTTCGACGATGCGCAGGACGGTCATGGCGAGCCCGGCGACACCGGCGGCGGCCGCGACCACCAGCGACCCGCCGACCGAGACGAGCACCGCCGAGGAGCTGCACGTCCGCGGCGGGCAGTAGTCGAGGAACGCGACGAGGAAGACGGCGCCGAACACGCCCAGTGCGACGAGCATCCCGGTCGCGGCCAGCGCGGCTCCGGACAGCGCGGCGTCCCAGCGGATGATCGGCCGACGCCCCGCTTCCGGACGAGCGGGACCGGTCGACAGCATGACGTCAACGGTACCGCTACCGCCCGGTACAGGACAGATCGGACATCCATCGTCACCGTTCGGTGAGCGGCCGGGCGCTGCCTCCGGCCTGGCAACCGGGGCACCAGAACAGGTTCCGCGTGCGGACCTCGGCGTGCGCGATCAGGGCGCCGCAGACCAGGCAGGGCTGTCCGGTACGGCGGTAGGCGTAGACGACGCTGGCGCAGACCGCGCCGCGGTCGGGGGGCGCCAGCAGGGCCGGGTCGTGCTCGGGGCGCAGCGTCTCGATCCGGCCGCGCCGCTCGCCGTCGCGGAGCATCTCGGTCAGGTCGTCCCAGAGCAGGGCGAAGGACCGGTCGTCGAGGTCACGGGCCGGGGTCATCGGATCCAGTCCGGTGCGGAACAGCGTCTCGGCGCGGAAGACGTTGCCGATGCCCGCGATCACCGACTGGTCCATGAGCAGGGCGGCCAGCGGGACACGGGAGCGGGCGAACCGCTCCCGGACACGCGCCGGGTCCGCGTCGTCGCGCAACGGGTCCTCGCCGAGGCGGGCCCGCAGCTCCTTCACGCCCACGTCGTCCAGCAGCTCGCAGGCGGCCGGGCCGCGCAGGTCGGCGTAGTGCGTCTCGCCGACCATCCGCATCCTGACCTGGCCGCGGGGCGGCTCCTGGGGGAGCGTCCGGTTCGGGAACCGGCCCCACAGTCCGAGGTGGACGTGCACGGTGGTGTCCGGCCCGTAGTGCTGGAACAGGTGCTTGCCGTGGGCCTGCACGTCGACCAGCACCCGCCCGTCGACGATCTCGGCGCCGGTGGTGAACCGGCGCTGCGGACTGGAGACGGCCACCGGCCGTCCGGCGTAGCGGCGGCGCTGCAGCCGCGCGAGCCGGTGCACGGTGTGTCCCTCGGGCATGCGGAGGGATCCCCCGTGCGGGCGGGTACTACTCCCCCGCGGACACACCCACCGCGTGCCGGGCGGGCGTGCGACCGCGTCCGGCGACGAGCGCGTCGACGGAGAACCGGCCCGGTCCGGTCGCGGCCAGCGCGAGTCCACCGGCGGCGATCACGCCGACCAGCTCCCAGCCGCCCGAGTCGACGAACGGGTTCAGGCCCACGTGCGCGAAGAGGTAGGCCCCCGCCATCGCGACGACGACGACCAGCCCCGCCACGGTCGTCGCGGCACCGGCGATCAGCAGCAGACCGCCCCCGAGCTCGGCCGCGATGACGAACAGCGCGGAGACCGTGGGCAGCGGGATGCCCATGCCGGCGAAGCTCGACGCGACCCCGCCGACACCACCCGAGAGCTTCTGCAGGCCGTGGGCGACGAGGACGACGCCGACGAGCAGCCGGACGAGCAGGAGTGCGGTGTCGGAGAGCGGCGCGGGGAGCGGTCGCATGGGTTCCTCTCAGTTGTTGAACTTTCACGCTTGCGTTCCCGAGGCTAACAGGATCGTCGCAACGGCGTAGTCGTGGCGACCTGCTCCTGCCCGCGCCGCCGTCACCCCTCCGGTTGCGCCGCGGCACGGCGGGAGATCAGCTGGACCCGTGCCCGAGTTCTCGACGCTGTCCCATCTGGAGTGCTCCCGTACCGGCGAGGTCCTCGACGCCGACACGGTGCAGGGCACCTCGGCCTCCGGCGCCCCGCTGCTCGCCCGCTACGACCTCGACCGGGCCGGCACGCTGGTGACCCCGGCCGACATCGCCGCCCGCCCGCCGGACCTGTGGCGCTACCACGAGGTGCTGCCCGTGCGGGACCCCGCGCACGTGGTGACGATGGGCGAGGGCATGACCCCGCTGCTCCCGCTCCCCCGAGCCGGTGCCCGCCTCGGGCTGCCCGGCCTGCGGATGAAGGACGAGGGACTGGTCCCGACCGGGGCGTTCAAGGCGCGGGGCGCCGCCGTCGGGGTGTCCCGGGCCGCCGAGCTCGGGGTCCGGGCGGTCGCGATGCCCACCAACGGCAACGCCGGTGCCGCCTGGGCCTGTTACGCCGCGCGCGCCGGGCTCGGTGCGCTGATCGCGATGCCGGTCGACGCCCCGGAGATCACCCGGCGCGAGGTCGTCGTCTCCGGCGGGGAGCTGTACCTGGTCGACGGCCTGATCGGCGACGCCGGGAAGCTCGTGGCCGACGCCGTCGCCCGCCGCAACTCCGTCGGGGCGGGGTACCAGGACACCTCGACGCTGCGCGAGCCCTACCGCATCGAGGGCAAGAAGACGATGGGCTACGAGATCGTCGAGCAGCTCGGCTGGCGCTGCCCGGACGTCATCCTCTACCCCACCGGCGGCGGCGTCGGGATCATCGCGATCCACAAGGCCCTGGCGGAGATGCGGGAACTCGGCTGGATCTCCGGCCCGCTGCCCCGGCTGGTCGCGGTGCAGGCCACCGGCTGCGCGCCGATCGTCGACGCGTTCGAGGCCGGGCTGCGCGAGTCGACGGCCCCGGACGATCCGCACACGGTCGCGTTCGGGATCACCGTGCCCAAGGCGCTGGGCGACTTCCTCGTCCTCGACGCCGTGTACGACACCGGCGGGACCGCCGTCGCCGTCTCCGACGACGAGCTGCTCGCCGCCGAGCACGCCCTCGCCCGCGACGAGGGCACCTGGATCTGCCCGGAGGGCGCGGCCTGCGTGGCCGCGGCGGGCCGGCTGCGGGAGTCGGGGTGGCTCGACGGGTCGGAGACGGTCGTCGTGCTGAACACCGGCAGCGGCCTGATCTACCCCGACACCGTGACCGCCGACGCGCCGGTGCTGGCGACGGACGGGCGCATCCCGTGACCCACGGCGACCTCGTCGTGATCACCGGTAGCCTGCGCACGTGTCACTCCTGCGACCCGGATCCGAGCCGTCACCCGCACCGCTCTCGCGGTACTGGCGGACCTACGTGGCCGAGTGCACCGAGCAGGTGCAGCGCTTCCACCGGATCACCACGGTGATCTCGGCGATGCAGGTGCGGACGTGGCTCACCGAGATCGGCAAGCGGCTGGACTCCGAGCTGGAGGCGGTGCAGCGCCTGGCCGCCGTCGGCGACTCGATCGAGCCGGCACGGTTCCGGCTCACCGAGCCGCCGGCGAAGCGGATCGCCGCCCGGTTGAACAAGGCCAAGGCGTCGCTGAAGCAGTCGGTCGACCAGGCCGCGGAGATCGCCGAGCAGGCGGTGCTGGACCCGACCCACGACGACGTCCGGGTACACCTCAAGGTCCTCAACGAGCAGGTCGGGCGGCTCGCGATCGCCGCCCCGATGGAGGACGAGCCCGCCGACCGCCCGCGTCGCCGCCGGTGGGGCCGCACGGCGTCCTGACCCCGGCGTCCGGCCCGTGTCCGCCCCCGGGGCAGGCCCCGCGTCCGGCGCGCGGGTGACCGCGGGCGCCCGCACACTCGGGTGATGGACATCGAGGCCCTGCACCCGGTCGGCGCCCGCGTCACCGGGACGTCCCTGCCCGACCTCGACCCGGACGCGCTCGGGGCGCTGCTCGCCGAGCACGGCGTCCTCGTCCTGCCCGGTCAGGACGACGTCGGCGACGACGGCTTCCTCGCCTTCCTCCGCGGTCTCGGCCCGCTGGCGTTCACCACCGGTGAGACGCCGCTGGAGACCCACCCGGACCTCAACGTGATCTCCAACGTCGGCCGCGACACCCCGCCGCGCAGCTCGTTCCACGTCGACACCAGCTACGTCGCGGCCCCGCCCGCCTACACCGCGCTGCGGGCGGTGACCGTCCCCGCCCGGGGCGGCGCGACGCAGTTCTCCAACCAGTACCGCGCCTACGAGACGCTCCCGGAGCCGCTGCGGACCCGGCTCGACGGCCGCAGCATCCGCCACGTCGTCACCGGGCTGTCCCCCGACGACGCCGGTACCGAGACCGAGGCCTGGCACCCGGTGTTCCGCCCGCACCCGCGCACCGGCCGGACCGCGCTCTACCTGTCGACCGCGGCCCGCTGCGCCGAGGTCGGCGGGATGGACACCGAGGAGTCCGCGGCGACCGTGCGGGAGCTGATCGAGCACTCGACGCGGCCGGACAACGTGCTGGACCACCGGTGGGCACCGGGCGACGTCGTGATCTGGGACAACGCCTGCGTGCTGCACCGCGCCGACCACTCCGGCGTCGTCGGGGACCGGGTCATGCACCGCGGCATGGTGCGCGAGCACCTCCGGCCCCGCGCCGCCCGCTGAGCTCCCGCCGCGCACCCCGGACGCGGTCGCCGCACCCGCCGCGGAGGGTGCGCGGGCCACCTCCGGGGTGCGACGGCGCGACCCACCGGCGGCGGGAGCCGGATCAGCGGTCGGAGCCGGGCGGGGCGGTGGTGCGGGCGGCGGCGCGGGTGACGGCGTCGGCGAACAGGTCGTCGACGCCGATCCCCGCGGCCTCGGCCATCGTGACGACCACCGAGGTGCGGGCGAACGAGCAGTACAGCCCGGCCTCCAGGAACCAGGGCCGGCCGTCGGGGTCGATGCGGAAGTCGAACAGCCCGTAGTCGCGGCAGCCCAGGGCGCGGAACGCCGCGCGGGCGGCGTCCTGCACCGGCCGGGTGACCGGGTCGCCTGCGTCGACGATCCAGGACCGGGCGTCCTTCGCGACCAGGCGCAGGTCGCCGTCGCCGGTGCGGGCGAGCTTGTCGTCGGCCAGGCGGACCGGCTTGTCGACCGCGTCCATCCGGTACTCCTCCAGCGGCAGGCCGACCAGGCCGCCGTCGCGCTCCACCACCGCGCACCGGACCTCGCGGCCCAGCGGCACGAACTCCTCGACCAGGGCGCGGTCGCCGTGGACCAGGGCGGCCTTCACCGCCACCTCGAACCCGTCCGGGTCGTGGACGAGGGTGACGCCGACCGAGTTGTCGGTGTCCGCCGGCTTGACGACGGCGGGCGGCCGGACCGTCGGCGCCTGCCCGGCGCGCACCGTCTCCCCCGCCGGGACGGCGACCCCGCCCTCCGCGACGACCGCGCGGGCCAGGGCCTTGTCCGCGCCCAGCGCCATGACCTCCGGGGTGTTGCCGACATAGCCGATCCCGAGGAGCTCGAACAGCGCCCGGTGGTGGGTCATCCCGGGCCGGCAGAACATCTGCGGCACCATCACGTCCACCTCCGCCCGGGCGATCTCGGCGACCGCCTCGGGGAGGGTCCGCAGTGGCGCGGCGGCGATCTGCTCCGGGTCGAGCCCGGCCGGGAACCGCCAGCCCTGCGGCGTCACGTACGCGACGACGAACTCGTAGCGCGCCGGGTCGGCGGTCGCGGCGAGGCAGTCCGCGGCGTAGAGCCGGGACAGGTCGCAGAAGAACTCGTCGACGCCCGAGCCGACGAGGTGCAGGACACGCAGCACGGTTCAGTCCCCCGCCGGTTCGACGAGCTTGCCGATGTTCACGTCGACGGTCACCCACGGCCGTCCGCGCAGCAGGTTGCCCAGCAGCAGCGAGGCGATCTGCAGGTGCGGGACCAGCAGGAACGGCAACGGGTCGTGCACGTCGAGCAGCGCCTCCCGTCCGTCGCGCACGATCCGCAGCCGTTCCCGCCACGACCCGGGGTCGCCGAGGAGCCGGCCCAGCTCGTGGTGCAGCCAGTAGGTCGGCCGGGTCGCCGGTGCCGGCACGAGTGTGCCGGCACCGGCGTCGAGGTAGGCCGCGGCGACGCCCTGCTGGTCGTGGAACAGGGTGATCGCGGAGTGGGTGCGCGGGTTGCACTCGATGGCCAGGACCCGGCCGCCGGGTGCCTCGATGAAGTCGAACGACAGCTGCCCGGTCACCCCCAGCTCGCCGCAGAACCGCCGCACCCAGTCCTCGATCGCCGGGTGGTCGACGTGGTCGTAGTTGAGGAGGAAGCTCGACGACGGACAGCAGCAGTACAGGCGGACCTCGCCGTCGCGGACGGTGGCGTGGGTGCAGTACTCGGTGCCCTCGACGAACTCCTGCAGGATCCAGGGGTTGTCCGGTGAGATCGGCAGGGTCGCCACGAACGCCGCGGTCTCGGCGCGGGTCGGGCGCGGCAGCCGGGTCAGGTCGCGGCGGCGCACCGGGTCGTAGCGCAGCGACTTGAGGATCCAGGTGCGCCCCGGGGTGGCGGCGAAGTCGTGGTCGACGACCTGCGCCGGGTCGGTGATGCGCCGCGCCGCGGGCACCGGCAGGCCGAACCCGGCGGCGGTCGCGGTGAACCGGTGCTTGTCGTCGAGCATCGCGACGACGTCGGCGTCGGGGTGCACGACCGCGCAGAACGGTTCGAGCAGCCGCTTGGCGTCGGCGTCGTACCAGCTCGCGACGGGGCTGCACACCGGCACGTACACGTCGGCCCCCTCCCGGCGGGCGATGTCGGCGAGCGCGTGGGCGTAGCCCGGCGCGTCCGGGGCGGGGACGACGTGGAACGCGTCGACCGCCCGGGAGAACCGGTGCCCGGTGAAGCGGTAGCGGGCCTGCTCGACGAGCACGACCCGGTGGCCGGCACGGTGGAAGGCCCGTGCCAGCTCCAGCGCCTTGGTCATCTTCCCGCCGCTGAGCAGCACGGTCAGCGGCCGGTGCGGCCGGGCCCGCTCACGTCGGCGCAGGAGCCCGGCCAGCGCGGCGACGCCGGTGATCGCCAGGTCGGCGGGCAGGGCGGCGGTGAGCAGGGCGAGGGTGCCCGCGGTACGGACCCGGGTCGCCGCCGTGCCCTCGCGCGGGGCGCCGTCGCGGCCGGTGCCCAGCGCACGCCCGGCGAGCCCGGCGGCGGCGAGCGCGACGACGCCCGAGGCGAGCCGCGCCGGGGCCGGGCCCGACGAACGGGCCCGGCCCCTCAGGGCGGTGGTGCGGCTCATGCGGACCGTCGGATCAGGGTCAGCCCGTCGCGCAGCGGCACCAGCACCTGTTCCACGCGGGGGTCGTCGGTGATCCGGCGGTTGAACGCGGCGATGGCGTCGCCGTTCGCCGTCCGGTCCCCGGTCCAGGGCAGGCCCTGCATCAGCGTGTTGTCGACGCAGACCACCCCGCCCGGGGCGAGCAGACCGCCGTCGAGGACGGTGTCGAGGTACCCGGCGTAACCGGCCTTGTCGGCGTCGACGAACACCAGGTCGAACGCGGTGCCCCGCAGCCGTTCCAGGGCGTCGGCGGCCGGGCCGACCTCGACCCGGATCCGGCGTCCCGCCGGGGACGCGGCGAAGCAGTCCCGCGCGAACGCCGCCACGTCGGCGTCGAGCTCGCAGGCGACCAGCTCGCCGTCCTCGGGCAGGGCCTCGGCCATCGCGAGCGCCGAGTAGCCGGTGAACATGCCGACCTCGAGGACCCGCCGGGCGCCGGTCATCCCGACGAGGAACGCCAGGAACCGGCCCTCGACGTGACCGGACAGCATCTCCTGCTCCAGGGTCCCGGTCCACGCCGCGGACCGGGTGCGCGCCTCCAGCTCGACCAGTGCCGACGACGCCGGCGAGGTGTGCTCGTCGAGGTAGGGGTCCAGGCCCGCGGCCAGGTCCCGGGCCCGGACGAGGTCGGCGTCGGCGCCCGGCCCGGCGCGGGTGACGAGGTCGTCGAGCAGCTCGGCGAGGATCGTCGTCGGTGTGACCGGGCGGGCGGGCCGGGTCGGTGCGCCGGTCACTTCAGCGACCACATGTCCACCCCGCCCGCCGCCGTCGGCAGGTCGGCGACGACCTCCTTGTGCGCGGCCAGGGCCGCGGTCAGCTCCGCGGGGGTGGCGTCGTTGACGAAGTGGCAGGTGCCGATCGGCTTCGGCACCGCCGCGCGCAGCAGCCCGGCCCGGGTCTGGGTGATCGACTCGGTGGCCTCGGTCAGCAGCTCCGGGGTGAGGTACGGGCTGTCGACGGTGAGCCCGAGCCCGCTGAACAGCCGGTGGACGCGGTCCCGCTCACCGGTCGAGATGTAGCCGCGCCGCTCGGCGAGGGTCGCGGAGAACGCCATGTCGACACTGATCGCGTGCCCGTGCAGCATCGGCGTCTCCGGCGCCAGCTCCAGGGTGGGGCTCCAGGTGTGGCCGAAGGCGATGACCCGGTCGAGGTCGAGCTCGTGCAGGTTGCGGTGCTCCAGCTCGAGCATGGTGCGGACGGCGTCGTGGGTGGCGCGGTGGGAGATCTCGCGCAGCTCCGGCGTGCCGTCCCGGTGCCCGAACCCGGTGGCCAGCAGGTCCTCGCCGTACTTCTCCAACAGGTCGAAGAGGTCGGCGTTCGCCACCGTCGCGATCTTGATCATCTCGGCGACGCCGTTGCGGACCTGCGCCTCGGGCAGCGTCGCCAGGAACGAGAAGTCCAGCAGCACGTCGTGCGAGGCGTGGAACGCGCCGAGCCGGTTCTTGTGCTTGCCGTGGTTGACCGCGACCTTCATCGCGACGCTGGCGTCGATCAGGCCGATCAGCGTGGTGGGGATGCGGATGTAGGGGGTGCCCCGCTTGTAGGACGCGCAGGCGAACCCGGCGACGTCGGTGGTCAGCCCACCCCCGACGACGAGCGGCGGCTCGGTGCGGTTCAGCCCGAACTCGGCGAACGCGTCGACGATCCTCTCCAGCGTCCGCAGGCTCTTCGCGGTCTCGGCGATCGTCAGCGGGACGGTGGTCAGCGCGATGCCGTGATGGTCGAAGTAGGCGCGGATGCGGTCGCCGTAGAGCTCGTGCACCGTCTCGTCGACGACCATCAGGCAGCGGCCCCGGTCCCGGTACAGGTCCGCGACATGCGTGTTCTCCGGCGCGAAGGCGCCGTCGACGTAGGAGAGGGTGAACTCGATCCGCTCCCAGCTCTCGACCCGGAACGCGGTGTCGGTCGTGGTCAGCGTCGGGCTCGGCGGCAGGGTCTGCGCTGCCTGGGGATTGCTCATGTCCTCTGGTCTCCGATCAGGTCGATCCGGGGCGGGGCATGGGACTCGTGGGCACGCCCGTGCCGGGCCCGGTCGGAGCGACCGGGCCCGTCGGGCCGTGCGGAGGGTGGAGCGGGGTGGCGCCGCCGGGCGTCAGCGGGTGACGCCGGCCAGCAGCGCACCGTCGTCGAGCGACTCGACGCGCTCGGTGGCCTGGGAGAAGTCGTGACCCGCGGTGTTGGCGTTCGGGAAGGCGACGACGCGCACACCCGCACCGTTCGCCGAGGCGACGCCACCGACGTTGTCCTCGATGGCGACGACGCTGTCGGCGGTCTCGCCGAGCGCGGCGATCGCGTGCGTGTACGCCGCGGGGTCGGGCTTGGGCGCGGACACGACCGCGCGGTCGATGAGCAGCGCGAAGTCCGTGCGCGTCACGTCCGGTCCGAGCGCGTCGAGGACGGCGTCGACGTTGTCGCGGGAGGTCGTCGTGACCAGCCCGACGGTGACCCCGCGGCCGTGCGCGGCCTTGATGGTCTCGCGGACGCCGGGGCGCGGGGTCCCGCCGGACTCCCGCAGCTTCTCCCGGAAGACCTCGGACTTGGTGGCGTGCACGGCGTCGGCGTCGACGGTCTCACCGGTGGACGCGGCGTGCTCGGCGATGCGCTGGGCGCCGCCGTTGGACTCCAGCATGGCGAGGTAGTCGTCGCGGTCCCAGTGCCAGTCGAGGCCGTGCCGGGAGAAGGCCTCGTTGAACGCCTCGCGCTGCAGCTCGGAGGTGTCGACGAGGGTGGAGATGGAGCCGAACAGGATCGCGGGCACGGGGGTGCTCCTTCGCGGTCGGAGCATGCCGGCGCACGCCCCGCCGCGGGTGGTGGCGGCGGGGCGGGATGCGCGTACGGACGCTCGTGGGAGGCGCCGATCCTGCTGCGTGTGGACACGCCGGGACCGACCGGTTCGCGGTGGCGGCCGCTCTGGTGGACCGCCTCCTCCCAGTATCGAGGGGCCCCCGTGTTCGGCAACTCGAACTCGGGTGACCGGCCCTCAGAAGGGTCGGTCACCCGCGATCGCGACACGCTCGGCGACCCGCGTGTGCGGGTGGTAGTCGCCGACGGCGTAGTGCTGGGTGGCCCGGTTGTCCCAGAACGCGAGGGTGCCCTCGGACCAGCGGTAACGGACCTGGAACTCGGGCACGTGGGCCTGCGCGAACAGGTGCCGCAGCAGCGCGTCGGACTCCTCGCGGGGCAGCCCGACGATCGCCGTGGTGAACGACGCGTTCACGTACAGCGTGCGCCGCCCGGTCTCCGGGTGGGTCCGGACGACGGGGTGGGTCACCGGCGGGAAGAGGTCCTGCACCGCGGCCAGCCGCTCCGGGTCCAGGAAGCGCGCGAACCCGGGCACCATGTCGTGCACGGCGGACGCGTCGTCGATGCGGGCCGTCACCTCGTCGGTGAGGTTGTCGTAGGCGACGGCCATGTCGGCCCACATCGTGTCCCCGCCGAACGGCGGCGTCTGCACCATCCGCAGCATGGCGCCCATCGCCGGTGCGGTGCGGAACGTGGTGTCGGCGTGCCAGATGTTCTCGTAGGTGCGCTTCCCGGTGCCGAAGCGGACGACGTCGGCGGAGTCACCGGTGTCGAGCATCGGGTTGGTCTCCAGGTCGCCCCAGAGCAGGGCGAGCTCGCGTTGCCGCTCGCTGGTCAGGTGCTGGCCGGGGAAGAACAGCACCTTCCATTCCAGCAGTGCCCGGTGCAGCTCGGCGCGCAGCTGCTCGTCGACCTGCTCCCGCAGGTCGATCCCGGTGATCTCGGCGCCCAGGGTGCGCCCGAGCGGGGTGACGGTGAACGCCTCGTACCGCGCGCCGCTCCGGTCCGGCCCGTCGCCCGGCAGACGGGCGAGCAGGCGCTCGCCCTCCAGCAGATCGATGGCGGGAGTGGTGCGGGGCCGGGTGACCGGCGCGTCGAAGTTGATCGTCACACCGCGATGGTGCGCGCCGGCTCCGGTGGCCGACAAGCCGGGGTCCACCCGGCGGAGTCCTGTCCGGTCAACTCCGGCGTGCGCCGCCCCGGACCCACTCGAGCGCGGCGTGCCCGGCCGGGGTGAGGGCGACGGTCAGCTCCCGTACCACGGTGTCGGACAGCGGGAACCGCGCCCCTTCCCGGGTGGACGCCCACACCGACGCGGCCAGATCCGCCGGGCCGGCCATCTTCACCAGCAGCGGCACCACCCGCCGGTACTCCGAACGCACCAGCGCGTCGAGCGCGGTCGCGGCGACCGACACGTCGAAGTCCAGGTCCCCCGGGTCGGTGGAGTCGGCGAGGTCCAGGCTGCGCCGCTCCGCGATGATCCCGAGCAGGACCGGGTGCAGGCGCGGGTGGTCGCCCAGCACGCGGTCGGGGTCGACGTCCCACTCCCCCGGCACGCCCAGGTCGAGGGCGCGGGCGCAGAACTCGCGGTGGAACATGTTCAGCGCGAGCAGCCGCAGGACCAGCTCGCCGCGCTCGTACTCGGTGCCGGCGGCGGCCAGGCCGGCGCGGGTGAGGATCGACCAGGCCCAGGCCGCCCACTCCGGCTCGGAGCCGTCGTAGCAGAGGTCGAAGACGCTCGTCGCGAGCTCGTGGAGGTCCCCGAGGACGTCGGCGGCGTCGGGGGGTTCGTACAGGTCGTCCCACATGTCGGTCATCACCGCCGGTTCTACACGCGTGCCGCGCGCTCCGGTCCGCGCGACCACCCGGAGGGACGCGTTGCCCCGGACGGCTGCGACCGTTTACCGGATATGAGCAGCGCCGGATCGTCCCAGCCGACCGCCGTCGTCCTCCCACTGGGGGACTCGACCGCGAGCGACCCGTGGGAGCTCCTGGCCCGCGGAGAGGGTGCGATCCTGCGGTCCGAGCCCAGCCCGGGGACGGGCACGGACTGGCGCAAGCCCCTACGCGCGACGAGCGCGCTGGCCGACGGCGTGGCTAAGGCGGTCGCCGGCACGGGACAGGCCGTTACCGCCACCGGTCAGCGCTTCATCCTGCAGATGCCCAGCGGCAGCACCGACTCGCTGATGGAGGCCGTCAGCGGCGGGTACCGCGCCATGACGACCAACGGCGCCGGGCGCATCACCGGTCAGGTCCGGCTCCTACCGATGAACCCGGCGGCGCTGGCGAAGTCGATGAGCCCGGTCGGCGTCGGGCTGCTCGCACTCACCGTCGCTGCGGAGATGCTGGGCGGCGACGAGCAGACCCGCACCCTCGGCGAGGTCAAGAAGGGCGTCGACCGGCTGGCCGTGCGGCTGGAGCTCGACGACGAGGCCGAGCTCAGGACGGCCGAGCAGACGATCGAGACCGCGCACGCCGCGCTGCTCGACGGTGCGTCCATTCCCGAGAGCGTCGGGCTCGGCGCCGCGATGCGCGACCTCCAGGTCATCCGCAACCGCTCCGTGGCGCTCCTCGACGGGTGGGAGCAGGTCGCCCGGGAGTGCGCGGCAACGACGTCCGGCTCGGCGCTGCGGGAGAAGCTGGGCAACGTCGGCTCACTCGGCTGGGATTCGTTCGGGCTGGCCGTCCACACCGCCTACCGGGCGATCGCTCTGGACAGCCGCCGGACCGTCCTCACCGCGACCGAGGCCCAGCTGCGCAACCCCGGCGCGCCGCTCGCGGCATTTCGAGCCACTGTCGACGCCGATCTGGCGGCACGCGCCGAGGAGGTCCGCCGGATGCGGATGCTGTTCACCCGCCTGGCCTCGACTCCGCTGACGGCGAGCACCTTCTCCGGCCGGTTCCTGCCCGCATTCGCCAGCGACGAGGCCGCCGAGAACGGTCGGAGTCAGGCTCTGTTCGCCCATCTGTCCGCGGCGTTGGCACCACAGGTCGCGCTACCAACCTCCGTGGAGGCCGACACCATCACGATGGACTCGCGCCCCGACGGGACCATGCGTCTGATCCGTCCTGTCTGACGCAGCCCGAGGAATCGGCCGGAATCACGATTGCCGGATCGCCCTCCGGGTATCACCGCCGCAGCACTCCCACTTCCGCGGCGGACCGGGCGGCGCGGGCGTGTCGGCGTCGGCTGCTCGAAACCGTCGGTTCCGACAGGCAGGATGGCCCCATGACGACCACCGAGTCCGCCCCGACCTCGCGACCGTCCGGTCTCGACCTCAGCTGGGTCGACCCGGACGTCCGCCCCCAGGACGACCTGTTCGCCCACGTGAACGGCCGGTGGCTGGCGACCCACGAGATCCCGGACGACCGCTCGCAGGACGGCGCGTTCCGCGTCCTGCGCGACCGGGCCGAGGACCAGGTCCACGAGATCGTCGAGGAGTGCGCGTCCTCGGCGGAGCCCGGCACCGAGGCCCGCAAGGTCGGCGACCTGTACCGCTCCTTCATGGACGTCGAGCGGGCCGAGGAGCTCGGGACCGCGCCACTGCGCCCGCTGCTCGACGAGATCTACGCCGCGACCGACCGGGCCGCGCTCGCGACCGTGCTCGGCCGGCGCCAGCGCGAGGGCCGCGCCGCGCTGTTCGGCGAGTTCATCGCGACCGACCTCAAGGACTCCTCCCGCTACCTGGTGAACCTCAACCAGGCCGGGCTGGGACTGCCCGACGAGTCGTACTACGGCGATGAGGGCGACCCGGAGATCCGCACGAAGTACGTCGAGCACCTCCAGCGTCTCGCCGAGCTGGTCGGGCTGGCCGAGCCGGAGCGCGTCGCCGAGCAGGTCATGGACCTGGAGACCGCGCTCGCCGACGCGTCGTGGGACCGGGTCCTCAACCGGGACGCCGAGAAGACCTACACCCTGATGACCCGCGACGAGCTCCGCGCCGCCGCCCCGGGCTTCGACTGGGCCGAGTGGGAGTCCGCGCTGGGGGTGCCCGCGCACGCCTACGACGAGGTCATCGTCCGCCAGCCGAGCTTCGTCACCGCGGCCGGTGAGCTGTGGGCCGGGCGCCCGCTGGAGCAGTGGCAGGCGTGGCTGGCGCTGACCGTCGCCGGGTCGTGCGCGGAGTTCCTGTCCGCCGACCTGGTCGAGGCCGACTTCGACTTCTTCGGCCGCACCCTGTCCGGCACCCCGGAGCTGCGCGAGCGGTGGAAGCGCGGGGTGTCACTGGTGGAGGGCGCGCTCGGCGAGGCAGTCGCGAAGATCTACGTCGAGCGGCACTTCCCGCCGCACGCCAAGGAGCGCATCACCGAGCTGGTCGACAACATCGTCGAGGCCTACCGCCGGTCGATCTCCACCCTGGACTGGATGAGCCCGGCGACCCGGGAGCGGGCGCAGGACAAGCTCGGCAAGTTCACCCCGAAGGTCGGCTACCCGGAGAAGTGGAAGGACTACTCCGATCTGCAGATCGACCCGGCCGACCTGCTCGGCAACGCGGGCCGGGCCGCGGAGTGGCGCCACGACTTCGAGTACGCCAAGCTCGGCGGCCCCGTCGACCACGACGAGTGGCTGATGACCCCGCAGACGGTCAACGCCTACTACCACCCGCGGCTCAACGAGATCGTGTTCCCGGCCGCGATCCTGCAGCCGCCGTTCTTCGACCCCGACGCCGACGACGCCGCCAACTACGGCGGCATCGGCGCGGTCATCGGTCACGAGATCGGGCACGGCTTCGACGACCAGGGTTCCCGCTACGACGGCGACGGCAACCTCACCGACTGGTGGGAGGCCGCCGACCGGACCGAGTTCGAGTCCCGCGCGAAGATGCTGATCGACCAGTACGACGGCCTGTCCCCGGCCGGCCTGCCCGACCACAAGGTCAACGGCTCACTGACGGTCGGCGAGAACATCGGCGACCTGGGCGGCCTGACGATCTCACTGAAGGCCTACGGCATCGCGCACGAGGGCTCCGAGCCGCCGGTGATCGACGGCCTGACCGGCGAGCAGCGGGTGCTGTTCGGCTGGGCGCAGGTGTGGCGGGCGGTGACCCGCGACGCCGAGGCGATCCGGCGGCTCACCACCGACCCGCACTCGCCGCCGGACCTGCGGTGCAACGCGGTCGTCACGAACCTCGACACGTTCCACGAGGCGTTCGGGGTGACCGAGGACGACGGGCTCTACACCGACCCGGACCGGCGCGTCCGGATCTGGTGAGGCGTTCGCCCGCGCCGGGTTGACCGGCCGGCGCGGGGGTATCCGGTCCCATGACGCAGAAGTTCGCCAAGGGCACGTGGGTCGCGTGGAACTGGGGCAACGGCACCCCGACCGGCAAGGTCGTGGACCACTCCACCGACCGCATCGAGAAGACCATCGACGGGTCGAAGCAGTCCCGCAACGGGACCGAGGACAACCCGGCCTACGTGCTCGAGCAGGAGGACGGCCAGACCGTCCTCAAGCTCCACTCGGAGCTGAAGAAGGCGTGACCCGCCGGCGGCGGCGCCGCACCACCAGGTAGACCACGACGAGCAGGGCCAGGAAGGGCACACCCGCCTGTGCCGCCGTCGCGAACTGGGTGGTGAACGGCGTCGTCGCCAGCACCGCGGCGACGAACAGCATCGCCGCGACGGTCGTGTACGGGGCGCCCCACAGCCGTACCGGGGACTCCTGCCCCGCGCCGGACCGGCGGAACGCCAGGTGCGCGGCGAAGATCAGCAGCCAGGTCACCAGCGCCCCGAACAGGGCCAGCCCGACGAGCAGCGGGAAGGCGGTGGCCTCGGCGAACACCGAGACCAGCGAGGCGAGCGCCAGCCCGACGGCGGACAGCGCGAGCGCCCGCTGCGGGGCGCCGTGCCGGTTGACCCGGGCGAGCGAACGGGGCGCGTAGCCGTCGCGGGCCAGCGAGTAGGTCATGCGCGCGGTCACGTAGAGGTTCGTGTTCATCGCCGACAGCGCCGCGGTCAGCACCACGACGTTCATCACCACGGCCGCCGCGGGCACCCCGGCCAGGGCGAACAGGCGGACGAACGGCGACTCGGTGACGTCGTCGCCTGTCGTCACGGTGTTCCACGGCAGCAGGGTCACCACCACCAGCATCGCCCCGACGTAGAAGACCGCGAGGCGCACGACGGTGCGCCGGGCCGCACGCGGGATGTCGCGGACCGGGTCCGAGGACTCGGCCGCGGTGACGGCGACGGCTTCGGTGCCGAGGAACGAGAACGTCACCACGGTCAGGGCGAGCCAGATCGCGCCGAGGCCGTTCGGGGCGAACCCGCCGTGCGCGGTGAGCGCGCCGAGGCCCACGGGCTGCTGCCCGGGCAGCCCGAACACGATCGCGACGAGGCCGACGGCGATGAACGCCACGATCGTCACGACCTTGATCATCGCGAACCAGTACTCGGTCTCGCCGAAGAAGCGGACCGCGCCCGCGTTGACCGCGAGCATCACCACCGAGAACCCGACGACCGGGATCCACAGCGGCAGGTCGGGATACCAGAACGTCAGGTAGAGCCCGGCCGCGACGACCTCGCTGCCGATGTTCACGACCTGCGCCGCCCAGTACATCCAGCGCTGCACGAACCCGGCACCGTGCCCGAGGTAGCGCTGGGTGATGGGCCCGAATCCCCCGGCCTCGGGGTGGCGCACCACCATCTCGGCCAACGCGTAGGCCAGGACCAGCGCGACGACGGCGGCGACGACGTAGGCGACGATCACCGCCGGCCCGGCGATGGAGATGGCGAGCCCGGAGCCGAGGAACAGCCCGGTGCCGATCGCGCCGCCCACGGCGATCATGCCGATCTGGCGTCCGTCGAGTTCACGGCGCAGGCCGTCCATGGTGCTCCCCGTGCGGTACCGCTCCCCCGGCCCGGGTCACGGGCGGGGCGCGCCGGCGCCGGTCCCGGCCGGTGGGCCGGAACGGTGCGGGGCGCAACGGGCGGTGATCCTCGCACGCGCCCGGCGGTGTCAGTCCCGGGGGCCGTCCGGCGGCGCCTCGACCAGCGCCCGCCGGAACCAGGTCACGTCGCGCCACGCCCCGTGCTTCCAGCCGACACCGCGGAACGTCCCGACCTCGCTGAACCCCAGGGCGCGGTGCAGCGCGGCGCTCGCCTCGTTCGGCACGGTCATCCCGGCCACGGCGACGACCATGCCGCGCGCGACGAGTTCGGCGAACAGCGCCTCGTACAGCGCCCGGCCCAGCCCCCGCCCCTGCGCCGACGGGGCCAGGTAGACCGAGACCTCGCAGGTCCACGCGTAGGCCTCGCGGGACTTCCACGGCCCGCCGTAGGCGTAGCCGAGCACCTCACCGCCGGGGCCGACGGCGACCAGCCAGGCGTGCCGTTCGCGGGCGGCGGCGATCCGCTCGGCCATCTCCACCGGGCCCGGCGGCTCGGCCTCGAAGCTGATCGCGGTGTCCCGGACGTAGGGGGCGTAGACGGCGGCGCAGGCGTCGGCGTCCTCGGCGGTCGCCGGGCGGATGACGGGTCGGTTCGGCACGGTTCACAGCGAATCACGGTGCAGCGGTCGCCCGGGCGGGTGAGGATCGTCGTGTGCTCCTGTCGATCGTGCTCGGACTGCTCTTCGGCCTCGCCGGCACCTCGACGTCGGGGGTGACGGTCGCGTTGCCGCTGCTCGCCGACGGGCTCGGCGTCGACACCGCGGCCGCGACGTGGATGGTGAGTGGGTACGCCGTCGCGCTGGCCGTGGCGACGCCGGTGCACGGCCGCCTCGCCGACGCCGTCGGCATCCGGGTACCGCTGTGCGTCGGGGTGAGCCTGCTCGGACTGGGGGCGCTCGCCGCGGCGGCGGCGCCGACCTTCGGGCTGCTCATGGCCGCCCGGATCGTGCAGGGGCTCGGCGCGGCGGCCATCCCGGTGCTGGCCTCGGCACTGTTGTCGGCCCGGACCCCGCCGGAGCGACGCGGCGGCGCGCTGGGACGGCTGGCCGGGACCTCCGCGGCGCTGTCCGCGCTCGGGCCGCTGATCGGTGGGGCGCTGACGACCGTGGGCGGGTGGCGGGCCGCGGTCGCGCTGCCCGCGCTGGGGCTGCTCGCCGTCCCCTACCTGTGGCGGCACTCGGTGGTCCGCGGCGACGGCGCCCGGGTGGACCTGGTGGGTGCGGTGATCGTCGCGACGGCGGTGACCGGGCTGGTGCTGCTGGTGCAGTCGCCCAGCGCGGGTGCGGTGGCCGCCGTCGCCGGTGGGGTGCTGCTCGCGGTCGGCGTCCCGGTGACGGCGCTGTGGGTGCGGGCCCGGCCCGACGGGTTCCTGCCGCGCGGGGTGGTCGGCAACGCGACGGTGGTGCGCAGCTCGCTGTGCGCCTCGGCGGTGCCCGCCAGCTGGTTCGCCCTGCTGCTGGGCATCCCGCTGGAGCTCGCCGAGCGCGGCTGGAGCCCACTGGCCACCGGGCTGGTGCTGGTGCCCTCGGCGGTGGTGGCGTTGGCGTGCCCGGCGGCGTCGGCGTTCCTGCAGGCCCGGATCGGGCCGCGGCAGACCCTGACGTGCGCGTGCGCGACGACCGTCGTCGGGCTGGTCGTGGCCGTGGCCGGGGTGGCGAGCCACCTGCCGTGGGTGCTGGCGCTCGCGCCGATGCTGGTGACGCTGGCGTTCGGCACCGGGCAGCCCGCGATGATCGCCGCCGTCGGCACGGCGGTGCCGCAGGACCGGCGCAGCGGCGCGATCGGGGTGGCGACGCTGTGCTTCCTCACCGGCGCCGGGATCGGGGCGGCGGTGATCGGCGGGTTCGCCGCCGTCGTCGGGCTGAGCGCGGCACTCGCGCTGCTGCTGGTGCTGCCGGTCGCCGGGACCGCGGTGCAGCTGCTCGCGGGGCGCCGGCCCGGAACGGCGTGATCGTCCACCCGTACGCCCCCACGACGACCGCTGGTCGCCGTGCCGGACCACAGCCCGCCGGACCACTGCCGCACCGCCACCATCGAGACCGACGAACCGGGTACGACAGCCCTCACCGGATCGCGCCGACTGCGATCCGCAGCTCGTCGACGAACCGCTCCCGCAGCCCGAGCGGTGACACCGCGTCCGGGGGTACGCCGTCGAGCCACACCCGAAGACAGCACTGGATGCCGCGAACGAGGCCGCCCACCAGGCCCGGCCCCGGTTCACGCGGGTCCAGGACGGTCTCGACGAGCCGCCGCCCGTCACCGACCGGCTCGCCATGGGCGTCGCAGCACACGATCATCCGGCCGCGGGCGGCGAGCACCGCCTCCTGCAGCAGGTAGTGCACCACCGTCGGGTCGTCGAGCCCAGGCGTGGCCGCCAGCACGTGCCGGACGACGGCGAGGTCCTCGTGGGTGATCGCCTCGGCGAGGGCGACGACGTCGTCGGCGGTGTGCCCGGTCCGCTGCGCGGCGACACGCGTGGCGGCCCGCAGCCAGGGCAGCACCGCGACGGCGGCGGCGTTCGGCTCCACCCCGGTGAGCAGCGGCCGAGGGTCGAGCGGGTCGGCGTGGAGGAAGGTGTGGGCGGCGGCGACCTGTCCGGGCGGGGCATCGGGACGGGGGTGGACGACGGCCTGCGCGGCCCGGCCGGTCAGGTCGCCCCGGTCGGCGGCGGCGACGGCGACGAGCTCGGCGCGGACCTCGGCGAGCACCGCCTCCCGGAACACCCGGCCGGGCGCGGCCGACAGGACCTCGCCCAGCGCCGCGGCGACCTCGACCAGGTCGTCGGTCCCGATGCGGTCCTCTGGCTCCGGCAGGGTGTCGGGATGGGTGGCCGCGGCCGTGACCCGCTGCCGGTCGATCTGCTGGACGGTGGTCTCCGAGTAGGCCAGCCACAGCCGATCCGACAGCACAGTCAGCGCGGCCACGACGTGGCGGGTGAGCACGGGGGACAGATTCCTCGGGACCCGGGCGACCCGATGCGCGAGCGCGCCGTCGCCGGTCGGCCAGCAGGCGAACAGCGTCGAGGTTGCGGGGTCATGGGCATAGACGGTCATGGTCAGTCCCACCAGAAGGACCAGGAGCACGCACCGCGGATCATCCGGCTGTAAGTCGACAGCGTGTAGTAGTCCCCGTTCTGCGGGTCCTGCTGGTCGGGGCAGAACGCGATGTGCTCGGCGGCGACCTCGGCGCACTCCGCGTCGGTGCTCGGCGGGTACGCCACCGACAACGTCATCCGCGACCTGGTCAGCGCGACGACGACCGCTCCCCACCGGTCCTCCCAGTACCGCAGCACCGCCGCGAGCGAGACGAGATCCTGATAGGGCACGTAGTTGCAGATCCCCGGCCAGCCCAGCGCCGCCGGGACGTCGGCTGGGCGGGCCGCGTCGACGACGGCCAGGCTGCTCCCGTAGCCACCCGCCAGGTCGACCGCGGCGTCGAACGTGGCCGGTGCGCGGGACCGGTCGGGCCCTTCCGGACCCGGGACCCGCGGGATCGCCGCCGGCAGCAGTTCGCCGCACGGACATCCGGGCCGGCACGGGCCGGGCCACCAGCGGTCGAGCACGGTGGCGGGGTCGACGGCCTCGATCGCCGCCGCGAGCGCGGCCGGGCCGGTAGGGCCGTCGAGGGGGAACTCGAGGTCGTCGGGACGGATCCACACAGGGCAGCGGCCGGTCGTCCGGGCGGTGCGCAGGAGGTGGCCGTAGAGGAGGTGGCCGGGGTCGTCGGGCCAGGAGGGTGCGGCGGGTGGGCCGGTCTCGGTCAGGGTCATGCGGCTTGGACGACGGCCGGGCGGGATCGGTTCCGGCAGGTTTGCGGTCCGGCACCGGGGGCCGCGGTGGGGCTGCCGGACGACGACGACCGGTCACCGTCGGGGGTCGGCACTATGCTCAGGGTGATCCACGGTGCGGCGGCGAGGCGCGCACCAGCACCGGAACGGGTAGGCGCGTGACCGACGGCGTCGACACCACGACAACGACCGCTCCGACGGGTGCCGACCCGCTCGCCGAACGGGCCGTGCGGCTGTTCACCTTCCTCGGCCAGGCCCAACAGCTGCGGGCTCCCCGGGTGCACGATCTCGACGGCTACTCGCGCGACGGTGCCGTCCACTGGCTTCACCGGGTCCCGGAACACCCGGCCGTCCACTGCGATCTCTCGGGCACGACGACCGATCCCGGCGCGCCCGTCCTCGTCGTCGAGCGGGTGCCGCGGCCGGCCCCGCCCGTACCGCCCGCCGACGTACGGGCGTGGATCGACGGCGGGATCGACGACGCCCACTCCGAACCCGTCCTGCTCGACCGCCGCTACGTCCCCGACGAGCACGACGAGCACGGCGAGCACGGCGAGCACGGCGATGGCTCGGGCACGATGGTCCTGCTCTCCGATTTACCCGACATCGCAGCCCTGCACGGGACGTACCTGACCACCTGGCGGGCCTGGGCGGAGACCGAACGACGCGACGAGCGGGCCCGCGCGTTCTACGGCGACCTGTTCTCCACCTACGTGACCGCGACCGGGCACTCGGAGGAGCTCGAGGTCGTGCTCGGCACCGGGCTCCTCGCGTGGCGTCCACCTGGCCACGCGGTCGTCCGACGGCATCTGCTCACCACCACCGTCGTGCTCGCATTCGACGACGACTCGGGCCGGTTGTCGGTCACGGTCGGAGACTCCGCGTCGCCGAGCCGGCTCGAGCTGGAGATGCTCGACCCCGCGCTCGTGACCAACCCCGCGCTGGTCAACGCGGTGCGCGGGGACGTCGCGGCGGACGATCTGCATCCGTTGGACCGCGACCGGGCCGCCGAGTACACCCGGCGCCTGGTCCACTCCCTGTCCGCCGACGCCGAGTACCTCGACGACGACGCGCCCGCACCGGCGACGGACCGTCCGGTCGCGGCGTTCGCGCCGGCGCTGCTGCTGCGACGACGCACCCAGCAGGGCATGGTCGAGATCTTCCGTCGGATCACCGAGCAGATCGCCACGTCCGGTCGGGTGCCAGCCGGGCTGCGGCCGCTGATCGATCCGGACTCCGCACCGACGGTGCGCTCGGACGGGGAGCGTGCCGACGGTGCCGCCGTCCGGCTCGACGACGAGCTGTTCCTGCCGCTGCCGGTCAACGACGTTCAGCGTCGCATCCTGGCCCGGGTGGACGGCAACGCGCAGACCCTCGTCCAGGGGCCGCCCGGAACGGGCAAGACCCACACCGCCGCCGTCCTCATCTCGCACCTGCTCGCGCAGGGCAAGCGGGTGCTGGTGACCGCGCACACCGACCGGGCGCTGCGCGAGGTCCGCGGGAAACTGCCCGACCCGATCAAGCCGCTGGCGGTGTCGGTCATCGGGTCCAGCCGGGAGGACATGGCGGATCTGCGGGTGGCCGTCGAGCGGATCGCGGCCGCCGCCGGCGACCACGACGATCACGCGTCCCGCGATGCCGTACAGCACCACCTGTCCGAGATCGACCGGTTGCGCCGCGAGCGGGCCGCACTGCACAACCGGGCCCTCGACGCGCGACGGCACGAGGTCGACGTCCACGACATCTCCGGTTACCGGGGGACCCTGGCCTCGATCACCCTGCGTCTGGACGGAGAGCGCGAGCATCTGGGGTGGCTGGAAGACTTCGTCGAGGCGCCCGCGGGGCCACCACCGCTGACGTCGGCCGGTATCCGTGCGTGGCGCGACCGTCTCGACGACGCCGAGCTGATCGCCGACGCACCGGCCGCGGGCCGACACCTCACCGCGCCCGGCTCGGTCGTCGCACCGGACCGGTTCGCCGACCTCGTGACGGCCGAGGACCGCGCGACCGCCAACCGGGCTCGCTCGGACGCGCTGCGCCGGCACCGCTGCCACCCGGCGATGGCCCGGCTGGACCCACCCACCCGGTCCGCGCTGGCCGCCCGGCTTCAGGAGGTGCGCCGCGGGTTGCACGGCCTCTCCCAGCGCGGCGAGCCGTGGATCCGGGAGGCCCTCGCCGACGTCGTCGGTGGACGATCCGGCTCCTGGGTGTCGAGACGCGTGACGATCGGCGAGCTGCTCGACGAGTCCGAGCGGGCGTTGCGGGCCCTCGGCCCGGTCGTCGACGTCCAGGCGCACGGCGACCGGGCCGAGCTCGAACACCTCGCACGGACGGTGCTCGCCCACCTGGAGGCCGGCGGTGCGCTGAAGCTCGGTGCCGACGGACTTCCCCGGACGGGGCTCCTGACGCCCAAGGTCGTCCGGCAGGCGGCGCCACTGTTCGAACGGGTCCGGGTGTCCGGCGTCGCGCCCACCGATGCCGCCCGCCTCCGGGCGTTCCTGACCTGGCTCGACGGCTCCCGGGTCCTCGACGCACTGGACCGGTCGTGGCCGTCGAGTGTGCGGGTGCCCGCCGAGGACACGCTGCGTGAGCGGCACGACTGGCACCGTAGCGAGACCGGTCTGCTCGATCGCGTCCTGCACCTGGCACGTGAGCTCGAGGCGGAGGAGCGTCGCCTCGCAGAACTGGGGGTTCCCGCACCGCACTGGCCCGACCCTCGCGATCTCGACACGCTGCTGGCGCTGCCTGCCGCCGTCGACGCGGAGGAGGCCGCCCGGGCTGCGACCGCGACCGTGGCGGACATCGCCGATCGGCTCGAGGTGGAGGCGAACCGGCCGGGCGCGGAGGAGGCCGTCGTCTCCCTGCTCGACGCGGTGCGGCGCCGTGACCGGGCGGGTTACGACCGGGCCCACCGCCGTCTCGACCGGCTGCACCACGTTCGTGCAGAGCTGGGTGAGCGGGACACCGCGGCCCGCCTGCTGCGCGCGGCCGCGCCCGGCCTGCACGACGCCGTCGTCGCGGCTCCGCAGGACCCGGTGTGGGACGCGCGGCTGCCCGATTTCGAACAAGCCTGGAACCGGGCTGTCGCCGCGACCTGGATCCGGGGCCACGGAGCTCCGGCAGCGAACGCGATCCAGCGTGAGATCGCCGGGGTCGACGACCGCATCCGCGAGCACGTGCAGCTCCTGGCCGCGGAGCGGGCCTGGTCGCACGCCGTGTCCCCGCAACGGCTCACCCGCGGTTCGCGCGCCAGCCTGGAGCAGTACGCCGCCCTGGTGCGGCGGTTCGGGAAGACCGGCGGGCAGTACCGGGTGCAGCGCGCCGCGGAGATCCGGGACGCGATGGACCGGTGTCGCCCGGCCGTCCCGGTGTGGATCATGCCGCTGTACCGGATCGCCGACCAGCTGACGATCGCTCCGGACATGTTCGACGTGGTGATCGTCGACGAGGCCTCACAGGCGGGGTTGGAAGCCTCGTTCCTGCAGTACCTGGCGCCGCGGATCGTCGTGATCGGCGACGACAAGCAGGTCTCCCCCGCCGCGGTCGGTGTGGACCAGCAGCAGCTACGTGATCTCGCCGCGCAGTACCTATACGACCACACCTACCGCGCGACCTGGCCGGACCCGCAGGTCAGCCTGTTCGATCTGGCCAAGATGTTCTTCCAGGGGATGCTCACCCTCACCGAGCACCGGCGCTGCGTCCCGGAGATCATCGGGTTCTCGAACCGGATCGCGTACGAACCGGCGAACGTGCGTCTGATCCCGGTCCGACAGTTCGGCGCGGACCGGCTCGAACCGATCCGGCCGGTGCTGGTCGAGGGCGGCTACGAGACCGGGACGACCGCCAAGGTCAACCCGCCCGAGGTGGACGCGATCGTCGCGACGATCGAGGAGTGCATCGCCGATCCGCGCTACGACGGGCAAACCTTCGGCGTGATCTCACTGCTCGGCCCGGCGCAGGCGAAGGCGATCGAGAAGAAGCTGCTGGACCGTGTGCTCCCGGAGCAGTGGGCCGCCCGGGATCTCCGAGACGCGGCGGACTTCCAGGGCTCCGAACGCGACGTGATGTTCCTGTCGATGGTCGCCGTCCCGACCGAGACGCGGCGGATCATGCCGCTGACCCAGCCCGCCCACGTCCAGCGGTTCAACGTCGCGGCGTCCCGGGCCAAGGACCAGATGTGGGTGTTCCACTCGGTCCGCCCGGAGCAGCTGCACAACCCCGAGGACATGCGGTTCGCGCTGCTCGACCACTGCTACGCGATCGCACGTCGCGGCGAGGTCGACGACGAGGGCGCCGTCACCGGTCTCGTCCCGGAGGACGAGAAGGTGGCCCCGTTCGACTCACTGTTCGAGCAGCGGGTGTGCAACCGGCTGCTCGACCGGGGCTACTCGGTCGTTCCGCAGTTCCCGGCGCTCGGGTATTCGATCGACCTGGTCGTGACAGGTGCCTCCGCCCGGCTGGCGATCGAGTGCGACGGCGACTTCTGGCACGGACCGGACGCGCACCAGCGCGACATGGCGCGTCAACGCGAGCTGGAGCGGTGCGGCTGGATCTTCGTGCGGGTGCTGGAATCGGAGTTCTACCTGGACCCGGCGCGCGCCCTGGCGCCGGTGTGGGAACGTCTCGCCGAGCTCCGGATCCACCCGTCCGGACGGACCGTTGCCGGGGAAGGCGCCGGGGACGGTCCCACCGGTGACGACGCCGGTCCCGAACCCGGCGGACCAGCCGTGCCCGCGTCCCTCTCTGCGCCCGTGCCGATCGAACCCGCGGACATGGTCGGGCCGGACTCGACCGTCACTGGCTCCGACAACCTCACGGACGAGGTCGCGGCACCGACGTCGAATCCGCCACCTCAGCCACCCGACCTCGACGGTAGTGCCATCGACCACGCCCCGTCCGCCGACGACGACCTCGATCGCGGTGGACCGTCGCTGACGATTCCCGGAGGCGACCCCGGTCCCGCGGCCGCTCCGGGCGCGGTCTCCGATCCCGGAGGTCCCGCCGTCGAGATCACGACCACCGGTGCCACGGAGTACGCGGTCTTCACCGGAAGCGTCCCGGCGGTCGATGCGGCGACCCGGGCCCAGATCATCGCGGGGCTCGTCCGCGTCGTCGAGGCCGAGGGCCCCGTCCTCGGACATCGCCTGCATCTCGCCTACGTCGCCGCCGCGGGTGGCGCGCGAGTGGGGAGCCGGATCTCGACCACCCTGAACCAGGCGCTCGACGGCGCGGTCCGCCGCGGCGTGTTGCTGCGGGACAACCCGCTGCGCGAGTCTGGAAACAAGCCGTGCACCTACCGCACACCGGACCAGCCCGCGGTGCTGGTCCGCGAGCTCGGTCCCCGCGGATTCGACCAGATCCCACCCGCGGAGCTGGCGGCGGTCATGGCGGAGGTAGCCCGCGACCTGGGCCGGGACGACTGGACCGCGGTGTTCCGGGCGACGATCGCCCGCTACGGCATCACGCAGGTGGGCTCGACCATCCGGCGCAGGCTTACGGCGATCACGCGACTCGTCCCGGAGGCGTCGGACTGACTCGTCAGCCCACGAGGGCGACATGCCGGAGGAACCGGCGCGCATGCTCGTCGGTAGGCGGGCCACCCGGCGCGCGAACGCGGCGTCGTCGGTCGGCCGGCAGACGGACGGCGACGGGGCAGGACCGCTCCGACCGGTTCACGGTCGGAACCGGAACCGCGGACGGGCAACCGTTACGGTGCCGCGAAGTCGGTGGGTGACGGATGGACGGTGGTCATGACGACACGCTGGTCGGCGGTCTTCCGGAGATCCGGGATGGATCCACGGATCTTCGGGGTCGTCCCGGAGCACGTCGGCGCCGTCCGGTCCTGGCTCGACGCGCAGGATGTCCCGTGCGTGCTCTCCCGGGACCTGTACTCGCCGACGGTGACCGGGTGGGCGGTCCTCGACGGTGGCTGCACCGAGATCCATCGGTACGGGCTGACGTCACTCCCGTCCGGGATCCGGGTGGTCGGGGGCACCGCCCTGCGCCTGCTCATCGCGGAGCTGGATCTCTCCGGCGGTCCGCGTCCGGATCCCGGAGCGCCGTTCGCGGGGGCCCCCGAACTGCGCGAACGCCATCGCGGAGACGGGGCACGCGACAACTCCGCGCGGGAGCGCGCCGAACTGCTGGCGAGCTGCGAGACCGGGGAGGACATCCGCGCGGTGGCCGAACAGCTGCTCGGTCCGCTCCCACGTGGCCCGGGGCCGGGGCCGACGCCGGGCCGGGTACGTCCGCACGGTCCGATGGGGTCGTGGCGTTCGCAGCAGTGGGTGGAGCAGCAGATGGCGACCCGCAGACCGGATTGAGCCAGCGGCCCGCAACGCCGTGTCCGCCGACCGCTACCGTCCGAGATCGGTGTGATCGGTGTGATCGGTGAGGAGTGGTGCGGTGACGGCGAGCACGACGGCGTTCGCGGCGGACAGCGCCGTCATCGTCGGCGCCGAGGAGCGGATCGTCTCGGCGTGCGACCGGGTCGGCGACCGCTGGCGCGTGCGTTGCGTCGGGAGCCCGGAGCTCGTCCGCGGGATGACCGGCACCAGCACACTCGACGCGATCGAGCCGCTCGACCCCTGCAAGGTGTCGGTCGCCTCCGCCATCAACGACTCGGTGGTGCGGCGCTTCCCCCGTTCCCGCGACAACGTCCTCTTCCCCGCGCTGATCCTGCGAGCTCTGCGGCTCAACTGCCTCACCGCGGCCTATGGACCGTTCTGGTCCGAGCTGTTCGAGCGTGCCTGGACCCGAGACGACCTGCCCGTCGCTCCCCCGGCGACGTCGGTCCGGCAGTGGATACCAGCTATTTCGCTGCTCCGTGACCTCGAACGCCGCCAGGCGGCTCGTCGAGCTGGATGCGCCGGCCGCGGTAATGCTCCGCATCAGCGCGGAGGAGCTGTGCGTGATCTACCGCACCCAGTTCGGCGTACTGCGCGAAGACGAGCGCGTCATGCGGTTCGACGCGCACGGCCACCAGGTCCCGAAAGACGTGCTCAAGGACCACGACCGGCGCGGCGCCCGAGCCAACCTCGGCCGGTACGCGCTGCCGTTCACCGGCGTGGACCGGGAGAAGGAGACGATCGCGCACGAGGAGTTCTCCCGTGTGCCGCGCGACGAACGATCCCCGGAAGCGAGGAGTGACCGATGCTGCAGCCCGAGACCCCGACCGTGGTGAAGCTGTTCTCCAACGGTATTCAGTTCGAGATCCCGGTCTACCAGCGCGCCTACGTCTGGACCGCCGAGGCGAACTGGGCGCCGCTGTGGCAGGACGTCGTCGACACCGTCGCCCGTTACGCCGCGGCACCGGACGGCGGTGAACGGCTGAAACACTTCCTCGGTCCCATCGTGTTGCACCAGCGCACCCACGCCGTCGGCGGGATTGAACGCCGGACCGTCATCGACGGTCAGCAGCGGCTCACCACGCTGCAGCTGCTGCTCGCCGCGGTCCGGCGCGTCGCGGTCGAGCACGACTGCACCGATGTCGTCGACGAGCTCACCTCGATTCTGGAGAACCGGGGGCGCGGAGCCGACGGCGCGGCCCGGCAGAAGATCCGGCCGTCCCGTCGGGACCGCGAGCAATTCCTGCGCGCCCTCTCCACCACCGACGTCGACGGCCACCCGGACACGGGGCCGCTCGGGGCCTTCGCCTTCTTCCACCGCGCGGTGCACGATTGGCTGACCGACGTCGAGGTGCCGCTCCCACCGGATCCCGCCGGGCGCCTGACCGTCCTGCAGGACACCATCATGGACCTGCTGTTCGTCGTCGCGATCAACCTCGACGACGCCGACAACCCGCAGATCATCTTCGAGACCCTCAACGCCCGCGGCACCGCCCTCGGCGCCCTCGACCTGGTGAAGAACGCCCTGTTCGCCGAGCTGGAACAACGCGGGAACCGGGCGGTCGAGCTGCACGACGAGCTGTGGGAGCCGACATTCGAGGCCGTCTCCGACGAAGGCTACTGGAGCAACGACACCGAACAGGGCCGCCGCTCCCGGTCGCGATCGAGCTGGTTCCTCATGCACTGGCTCGCCGCGGAGCTGGGCACCGTCGTCCGCGCCGACCGGCTGTACGAGACGTTCCGCCGCGACGTCCTGCGCGCCCCCGGTGCGGACGCGGCCGAGCTGGTCCGACGGCTCTGCCGGGACGCCGGCATCGTCCGGTCGTTCGACGACCTGCCGGTGACCACCGTCGAGGGTCGGTTCTTCGCGCGGCTGCGCAGCCTGGATACCACCACGATGCATCCCGTCGCGCTGCTGCTGTTCCGCAGCGTCGTCGACGGCGTCATTGCCGAAGAGCGGCGCAACCTGGCGCTCTCGGCGTTGGAGAGCTGGCTGGTCCGGCGGTCGATCCTGCGGCTGACCAGCCAGAGCTACAACCGGATCCTCGCCACGATGCTCGCCGCCGCGAAAAGCGATCCGAGCCGCCCGGACCGCGCGGCGATCGACTCCCTGCGCGCGAACACCGCACGGACCTCCCGCTGGCCCGACGACGACGAACTCCGGTGGCGCCTGGAGTCGGCCCCGCTGTATGGCTACCTCGGAACGCCACGGCTGCGCATGCTGCTGGAGGCGTCCGAACTCGATCTCCGGTCGTCGGGCCGTACCGAGGACATCGCGCTGCCCCGGGGTCTGTCGGTGGAGCACGTGCTCCCCCAGTCGTGGGGCGGGAGCTGGCCGCTGCCGGACACCGGTACCGATCCCGAGGAACAGGCCGCGGAGCGGAACTCCCGGCTGCACCGGCTCGGCAACCTGACTCTGGTCACGCAACCGCTCAACGCCCACCTGTCGAACGCACCGTGGATCGGCGGCGACGGCGCCCCGAGCAAGCGACGGGCGCTGGGCGAGCACAGCCTGCTGCTGCTTAACCGGGATCTTGCCGGATCGGAGGTATGGGACGAGGACTGCATCGATGCGCGGGGACGCGCGCTGGCCGACCGTATCCTGCGGACCTGGCCGGGCCCCGACGACTCCCGATGGGACGAAGCGTGATCCGGGGGCGCCGCGGCCCCTGGCTTCGGGGAACCGTCCGATGATCCAGGACTGCGGCCACGAGATCGCCCGCCGGTTCCGCATCGCCCAGTCCTGGTGGCTGGCGAGCGAGCTGGTGCGCCGGCATCCGCACCTGCTCGTGCTGGAGACCCACCCCGGCGGTGGCCAGTACGACTGCCTGACGTTGGTCGAGCGGGGCTCCGTGGCTCCGGTGGGGCTCTTGCAGCTCAACCGGGCGGGTCGGATGCACGTCGAACCGCATCTCGGACAGTTCGAGCCGGTCGAGTGGATCGAGATGCTGACCACAGACGACGGCCATTCCGCGCTCCGGACGTTGGAGCAGCGGGCCGGTCTGCGACCGCCGGTGCCGCGGGCACCGGCGACCGGTCCGCACACGTTGTCCTACCGGGTGCTCGCCCGGATCCTGGCCTCGTTGGTGGATGACCGGCACGCCTGGGACGTCCGCAACGGCCAGCTCGACTCGTCGGGCTACGGCGGCGGGCCCCGACCCGGCCTCGATCGGTTCCCGTCGGTCCGCGAAGGATTGTGCGATGTCCGGGCGAGTGACCTCCTCGGCGAACCGGCCTACCGCTTCTGGCTGCTGCTCCGCGCCGAGGACGCCGTCGCCGTACTCGACACCGACGGCCGGGTCCACTTCACCGACCGCGACCCGGTGGAGCTGCTGCCCGTCTACCGGGAGAACGGCTCGCGACTCACCACGCTCGTTGGGAGGGTGTTCGGCCACGTCCTCCCGTGACCGGGGTCGCCTCGCCTGACGCCCACGGGACCGCAACGACGTCTCCGACGAAACCACCCGAAGCCAGGTTCTTCCGATAGCAGCCCCGGTACCCGGCCTCGTGAAGGATCAGCAATACGAGGTAGTCATGGGCCAGAAACCACGCTTCGGTTACCACATCACCTGTCCGCCCGTACAGCTGTTCCTCGGGATCAGTCGGATGGACGATCTTATTCCTGATGTAAGAGATGATTCCCGGACCGGTTCGCGGCACGTCAGACGGCAACCATTCGCGAGCACCGTGAAGGGCGGGGAGTAAATGAGAAGGAAGATCCGTCGGTATTCCTGCCTCGTGGAGCAGCGCCGCCAGCTTCCGGTGCACCGGCCATTTCCTCTAGCTGTTGAAGTCCTTCTTCGCCAGACTCCCGACCACCACGAGCCGGTGCCAGGCCAGGTGCTCCAGTGCCGCGAACGACATCATGATGCGCTGCTCCACAAATCCGCCTGATGCGGAGAGAACTGCACTCGCGATGACGAAGCGGACACTGAAGCGTCGGACCGACCTCGCGCGGATCAAAGAGGCGAGAAGATCTTCCATCTCGCCCACCCTTCCGGGTGCCCACCAGCGGAAGGAGCCCGGTTGCCCGGCGGCGCACAGCAAGGGGGACCATTCCTCCCAGACCCTGGCTCCTGCCCGGTCGAATCCGACGGGCAGAACCGGTGCGACCCACCGTCCGAGCCCGAAGGACAAGCCGAGCCGAAGTCCGTCGAGAACCGGCTCGACGTCGGCGACACTGGACGTCGATCGGTCGGCACGACGGATCTCCATGACATGCGTCAGAACACTGGTACCCGTGTCCTTCCGCTTGCGCAAAACTTCTTCCAGGTCAGAGCGCGGATCAATCGCCACACGCCAGCCATGGACGAGGAAGGTCCACCGATCGGGCGTCCAACCGGTGTCCTCGCAATGGATCGGGTCGGACGACCCCGTCCGCGGGAGGTTCAGCCAGTGCGCCACAACGTGATCGAGCGCCCCCTGCTCGCGACCGCCCTCGAGGTGCGGGATCCAACCCGCCGACGCGTCCCCACGGAACGAACATTGCGCGTCGACCTCCGTGGTACCCACAGCAGCGCGGAACCCGATCTTCACAGACGTACCCGGGAGCGGACGCCGACCGCCGTAGGCGGTCCAGTGGACCGACAACGTCGGCAGCAGCCGTAGCTCGATCCGACCCTCCACCCCCTCACCGTCGATGGTCATGGCACCGCGATGGAGAAGAACAGGTTCACCGCACCGACCGAACGAATACACGGAACGCGCTGCACTCGGGGTCTCGACCATCGACCCGAGAATACAGAGTTCCCCCGAGGGGCCCCTTCGACAGCGGGATGATCGTATCGACGTCTCCGACCACCACGCTCTACGCCCACACTCCGGCGGTAAGCTCCCAAAACAAGGCGAGTTCAGGCGATTCGCCAATAGAGGCATACGTACCTGATGCGCGCAGCGTGGAACCGCCCCTAACTGGTCGCGGAGAGAAACGGGCATAGACCGATACAGGCATCGACTCGTAGTCGTAGACCGAGCCGCTGCGGAAAACTACCCGCAACCTTCCGACCGACGGGTCGAATCCGACAGCCCGGATGATGCTGGACACGACCGTCTGCGGTTGCACGTGATCCTCCAGACCCAGTGGCCCCCCGGGTCGAACAATTCGGAGGTGTCGATGGGGCTGCGCTCCGCGCGGGCAGCGCGACGTACCCCCATCAACGCTGGCCCGGTGGTGTAGAACGCACCGCGGTTACGCCCGCGCGCCTCCAGGAGCCCCGGTGAACGCAGCCGGATCGCCCTCGAAGAACGACGGCGCCTGTCCGCGGATCAGGCCGTACAGGGCGGTGACGCGCTGCTGGTCATCGAGCAACAGCTGCTTCTGCCCCGCGGTGGACCCGCCGCCGCGGACCGGTTGCGCATCCCCCTCGGTCTCCCAGACGAGCAGCGCGCCGACCGGGTATCCGAGGTAGAGCGAGCGCATCAGCCCCGGACCTGGTCCCGGTTCCACACGTACCCGCGCTGGAACTCCGGCAGCAGCATCGATCCTGCGTCGATCTGGTCCAGGATCGTGCCCAACTTCGTCACTGCTCTGCTGCCCCCGCGTTCGACGTCAGTACCTGTCGACTGTCGAGAACCACCGGACGACCGTTATCCGACTCACCCCATCGGCTCCGGGCCCCCATGAGATTCTGCCCGTCCGGCCCCGACGGGCGCCAGCACGCCCTACGCTCACGCGGTGACGATCAGTCCGCTGCAACAAGGGTCGATCGAGAGCCTCGTCTCCCAGGTGAGCGCGGACAAGGTGCTCGCAGTCGCGCGTGTGCTCCGAACCCGGGCGGATGAGATGGAATCGCTGCTCAACGCCAGTCTGAACGAGCTGGGACTCAGACCCTGCGGGCAGGATCCCGTGTCTCTGGACGCCCGCGAACTCTTTCAGCACAAGATCGACCACATCCTGGCCCGACACTGGGACCACTACGTCGAACTCCGAGCTGCGCACACCGCGCTGCGCACGGCCGCCCTGCGGTACGGCGTCGCCGATGCCGATCTCGCACGCGAGTTCGGGAGCGTGTCCTGATGCGGACCCGGCTCGCCATCGCTCTCGCCGTCGCCGTGGTACTCACCGGATGTGGAGCAACGAACCGTGATGCGGACCGCGACGGACCGACGTTGTTCCCCGCCCGGCAGTTCGCTCTGGACGTCACCACCCTTGATCCGTGCGACGCACTCGGTGCCGAGGATCGAGACCGCCTCGACGTCCGGACGACGAAACCGGGCAGGAGCCAGAACAACGCATCGCGCGACTGCACATGGAGCACTCGCGACGGCCTCGGCTACACCCTGCAGACCTTCGACGTGAGCGCGGAGGAGGCATTCGAGACCGGCAACTCCGAGATCGTCGACGTCGCGGGCGTAGGGGCCGTCCAACGACGCGCATCCGCCCCCGGGACAGGTCTCCCGCTGTGCCAACTCGTGCTCGATGTGGCCGATGCAGCATCGCTCCGCGCTCAGCTCCAGGTCACACCACCGGGACAAGCAGACACATCAGACGGCAGACGCGACATCTGTGACCGTCTGCGCGACGACACCGCACGCATGCTGGAGAACCTGCGCGCGGCGCAGACCACCTGAGGTCAGAAGTTCCCGACCACCCGCTCCGGCGACACGAGCACCGCGGCCCGCCGCTGCTCGGCCATCACCCGGTCGTACTCGGCCCAGTCGTCGTGGGTCCCGCCGCACGCGACGAACACGTCCCGGAGGAGCTGCGGTACGTCGACGCCGTCCCGCGGGTCGTCCGGCCCGAAGATCTCGGAGCTGCCCTCGACGGCCACCCAGCGCCACCCGGCCCGCCAGTGCAGCGACGTCGCGGGTCGCGCACGCAACGCCGTCAGCTTGACGGGGCCGTAGGTGACGTAGGCGGCCACCGGGGCGCCGGTGACGGGGTGGTCGAGCACACCGGCGTTGACCAGCGAGGTGTGCGGGCGACCGTCGGCGCGTACGACCGCCACGGTGCACAGCCCGGAGTCCTCGGCGACGATCCGCCGTACCGCGTCCAGATCCATGCGGGCAGTGTGGCGGGTCAGCGCCAGCCGAGCTTCTTGGTGCAGGCCGGCCAGGCCTTCCAGCCCTGCTCGTCCTGCACCTTCTTCGCGATCTCGATCTGCTGGGCCTTGGTGGCCTGCTCCGCGCTCGGCGCGTACTGGCGGCCGCCGAACTCCTTCCAGGTCGACGGCGTGAACTGCAGGCCGCCCTTGAAGCCGTTGCCGGTGTCGGCGTCCCAGTTGCCGGTGCTCTCGCAGTGCGCGAGCTTCTCCCAGGTGGCCGAGCGCTCGACGGACGGGGCCGACGGGGCCGACGAGGTCGACTCGGCCGCCGAGGCGGTCCCGGCGACGCCCAGCGGGGCGGCCGCCATCGCGGCGAACGCGCTGATCCGGGCGACCTGGCGGCCGGTCTCGGTGGGTTTGCGGTGTCGTCCAGCCATGGTCGTTCCTCTACCTCGGGGAGCAGGTACCGCCCGGGCCGGAGTGCGGGGAGGACCCGGAGCGGCCGACACCGTAACCACGCCGAGACCATCGGTCACAACCCGTGACACCCGCCCACCGCGGAGTACGCGACGAGTGGTCGCCTGCCCGCGTTCACCGACGGACGGGGTAACGCATACCGCTCGCGCCGTCCGCCGATCAGGCTCCGCAGGTCGGCGCGGGGACCGGTTCTCCGGTCGCGGGAACCGGCACGCGGCGGCCCAGCACGGCCGCGACGACGGCCAGCAGCACGACGACGCCGCCGTACACCAGCGCCGTGGGGCGCAGCTCCCCCAGCGTTGCGGCGACGCCCGCGACCATCGCCGGCACCGAGAACGCCAGGTAGGCCAGTGTGTAGAGGGCGGCGAACAGCTCGCCGCGCTCGTGCGGGGCCGCGAGCGTGGACATCGTCCCGAACGTGGCGTAGGCGGCCGCACCGAATCCGAGCCCGGCGACGACCGCACCGACGGCGGCGAGCGCGAGCAGCCCGGTCGACACCCCGGCCAGGGTGACGACGGTGCCGGCGGCCAGCAGCCCGGCCGCCGGGACGAGCAACGTCGACGGCACCCGCCCGCGCAGCGCGAACGCCGTCACCGCGCCGGTCCCGACGAGCGCGACGACGGTGAGCCCGCCGACCAGGTGGTCGTGCACCCCGAACACCTGCGCGACGACCGAGCCCCCGAGCGACAGGTAGAGCCCGCCGAGCGCCCAGCTGGCCAGCAGGATCGGCACGATCGCGACGAAGCCGGCCCGCACCCGTGGCGGCACCCCGACCCGCGGCCGCAGCGATCCGAGCGCCCCGGGCCGACGGTCGATCGTCTCCGGGATCAGCGCGACCAGCACGGCGGCCAGGACCAGGCCGGCGACCAGCAGCGCCCAGACCAGGCGGGTCGGGGCGGGCGCGTACTCGACGAGCAGGCCGCAGCCGAGCGCACCGAGCGCCAGCCCGGCGAGCGGAGCGGTCCCGTTGATCGCACCCGCCCGGTCCGGCCGGTCGCCGCGGGCGGCGAGGTCGACCAGCGTCGCGGGCAGCGTCGCCGTCGCCGCACCGGTCGCGACGCCCTGGACGACGCGCGCGACGAGCAGCCAGCCGACGCCGTCGGCCAGCAGGAACAGCACCAGGGACACGACCTCCAGCGCGATCGCACCGAGCAGCACCGGCTTGCGTCCGATGTGGTCGGACAGCGACCCGGCCACGAGCAGGGCGGCGATCAGCGCGAGGACGTAGACCGCGAACACCGTGGTCAGCGTGAACTCGGTGAACGCGAACCGCTCCTGGTAGACGACGTAGAGCGGGGACGGCGCGGACGACGCGGCGAGGAACCAGACGAACGTCGCTGCGACGACGGCGAACGCCACCGGCGGGGACAGGCGGGGCACGGTGCTCCTCGGGTCGGACGGCCTACTGAGCATCGGCAACGACCGGCCCGGGGCCCGCATTCCCACGCCGCTGCGTGGCCGCCCCCGCCCGCCCGGGCTGCTCCCAGGGGAACCTTCGTAGCCCTCTAAGCCACGAAAGTGCCCCTGGGGGCAACCCCGGGGTGCGGGCGCACCGGGTCAGGCCAGGGCGGCGCGCAGGGCTGCTCCCGCCTCGTCGAGCAGGGCGCGGCTGTCGTCGACCGCGGCACCGAACTGCAGGAACCCGTGGATCATGCCCGGCGACTCGCGCAGTTCCGCCTTCACCCCCGCGGCGTTCAGCGCCGCGGCGTAGGCGGCGCCCTGGTCACGGAGCGGGTCGAACTCGGCGGTGACGACCAGCGCGGGCGGCAGCCCGGACAGGTCGGTGGTGCGGGCCGGGGACATGCGCGGGTCCAGGGCGTCCTGCTCGCCGGTGAGGTAGTGGCCCATGAACCACTCCATCCAGGCGACGGTCAGCAGCGGGCCCTGGGCGTTCTCGGTCATCGACGGGCTCTGGTCGGCGGCGTCGACGGCCGGGTAGACCAGCAGCTGGAACCGCAGGGCGGGGCCGTGGTCGCGGGCGTGCTGGGCGACGACGGCCGACAGGTTCCCGCCCGCGGAGTCGCCACCGACGGCGATGCGGGACGGGTCGCCGTCGAACTCCGCGGCGTGGGCGTGCACCCACTCCAGGGCGGCGACGGCGTCGTCGACGGCGGCCGGGAACCGGTGCTCGGGGGCGAGCCGGTAGTCGACCGCGACAACGACGGCGCCGGACCGGTTGGCCAGCGACCGGCAGACCGGGTCGTGGCTGTCGAGGTCGCCGATCACCCAGCCGCCGCCGTGGTAGAAGACCAGGACCGGGAACGGGCCGGTGCCCTCGGGCGTGTAGATGCGCACCGGTACGTCGCCGGCGCGGTCGTCGCGGACCGCCGCGACCGGCTCGGGCGGACCGGACACCGCGGCCATCTCCCGGATCATCGCGCGGTTCTGCGCGACGGTCATGGTCTCCGGCGGCGCCCCGCCCTGTTCGGCCATGAGGTTCAGGAGGGCTTCCACCTGCGGGTGCAGCGGCACGGTCGGTGCTCCTTCGACGTCGTCGTCCTGCGGGGCGGAGGGCCCCACCGGATCATCCTGCACCCGCCGGTCCCCGACGGCACGGACCACGACCGCGGCCGCGGCGAGCAGCGCCGCCAGCGCCGGGACGACGGCCGGCAGGTGCGCCAGCGCCAGCCCGCCGGCGACGGCGCCGAGCACGATCGCCCCGAGCTGGCGCAGCGCCGGCCACCGCCGCCCGTCGCCGGTGGCCAGGTCGGACACGGCGCCGGTCAGCGTGCCGGTCATGTAGGTCGTGGACTGTCCGAGCAGCTGCGCGACGCTGCTCTGCCCGCCCATCGCCAGTGCGGCGCCGGCGAGCAGCGGGAGCGTCGCGCCCGGGGCGAGCGGCCAGGCCACCGCGAGCACGACGAGCACCACCAGCTCGGCGACGAGCGGGACCGACACCGCCGTCGGCCACCGGCGTCGCAGCAGCGACCACAGCGCGACGCCGACGACGAACCCGGCCACCGCGACCGCAGGCGGCAACAGCCGGGCCGGCTCGGCGACGGCGAGGGCGTGCCCGGCCGTCACGAGGTTGCCGGTGACGACACCGGCGAACGCGCCGCCCAGTGCGACCACGGCCCAGACGTCCACCACCCCGGCGCACGCGGCCAGCAATGCGAGGACCACCGCACGGTTCACCGCGTGATCCTCCCGCGGCGGCGGCGCCGGTGGCACGCTGGGCGGGTGCAGCTGCGTGCGACCTCCACCCCGGCGGGCCTGCTCCGTGTGCGCTACGAGGTCACCGCCGACGGCCGGGCCGTCACCGGGTGGAGCGCGCGGGCCTGGCACTCCCACCGGGACCTCGTCATCGACGGACACCCCTACGCGCTGCGGTCGGAGGGGATCGCCCGGTTCGCGCTGGAGGGCGACGTCCGGGCGCACATCCAGCGATCGGTCGACCACCCGGACGGGCCGCTCTCCCGCCCGCGGTGGACCGTCGAGCTCGGCGACCTGACCTACCGGCTCACCGGTTCGGGGATCGGGCGCCGCTTCGCTCTGCTCACCACGGCCGACGCGGTCAACGAGGCCGGGCGGGTGTGGCGGACCGGCGGACTACGGCCGTCCTACGGTGCGGATCTTCCCGACGCCCTGCCCCTGCCGGTCGGGGTGTTCGTGCTCTGGGCGGCGATGGCGATCTGGCGGGCCACGGTCACCGCGGCCGCGACGGCGGTGCGCTGAGCCGGACCCCGGACACCACGGCCCCGCACACACGACGGCCCCGGACGTCGTGGTGGGGACGCCCGGGGCCGGTGGTCGTGCGGGTGCTGCTCAGACCTCGCCGCGGTAGCCGGCGGCCTGCGCCTGCCACATCCAGCGGGCCTCCTCCAGCGCGCGGCCCAGCTCGATGAGCAGGTCCTCGGTGAGCGGGTCGGCCTTGCCGGCCTGCTCGATGCGCGGACGCAGCCGGGCGACGGCGGCGTCGACGGTCGCCGAGATGGTGAGCACGGTGTCGGAGTCGGACACGTAGCCCGCCGGGTACTCGGGCAGCCCGGTGTCGCGGCCGACGGTCTTCGCGCGACCGTCGGGGGCGACGCCGATCGCGGCGGCCCGCTCGGCGACCGAGTCTCCGTGCTCGCGGGCCAGGTCGACGAGTTCGTCGAGGTGCAGGTGGATGTCGCGGAACTGCCTGCCGACGAGGTTCCAGTGCGCCTGCTTCGCGACCAGGGACAGGTCGACGAGGTCGACGAGGGTCTCCTGCAGCACGCCGCCGGTGATGTCGGTGGCGCCGCTGTCGAGCGGGCTGGTGATCGGGGTGGCCATGGTGCCCACCGCTCCTTCCGATGTCGGTTCGGGACGTACCGGGAGTGCCCCGCCCTCGGGACGCCCACACCCGTTCGTGATCCGTCCGACACCCGGTGAGGCGCGCCTGACCTGGGGAAAGCCGAGCCTACGAGCGCGCCGCGTGGGTGACGAGGACCGGGATCGGGGAGTCCAGGATGATCCGCTGCGCGGTGCTGCCGGTGAGCAGCTTGCCGACCGGGCTGCGCCGCCTCACCCCGACCACGAGCAGCTGCGCGTCCTCCTGCGCGGCCAGGTCGAGGATCGCCTCGGCGGGGTCGCCGCCGTCGTCGACGACGCGCACCGCGGTGGTCGGGTCGCCCTCGGCGCGCAGCCCGGCGAGCCGCGACCCGATGGTCACCTCGAGCGAGGCGTGGTCGTGGGTCCCGGTGCCGTCGGCGTCGAACAGCTCCTGGCGGCCGGTGGCCAGCACCGTCAGCGGGGCGCCCCGCAGCCGGGACTCGCGGACCGCCAGGTCCAGGGCGGCGTCGCCCTCGGGCGTCGGGCCGTAGGCCACACAGATCGTCATGTCGCTCCCCATCAGGCGTTCGCGGACGGGACGGAGACTAACCACGCCGAACGGACATACCGGAGAAAAGTTCGTTGTGGTCACAGAGATCGTAGAGTTTCCGATCCGGACCATGGAGGACGGAGCGGACGTGTGCCAACGTCTGCCCCCATGCCACGACGGCAGGTCATCGCAGCCCTGGGAATCGTCCTCGTCGCCGCACTCGCGGTGACCGCCTTCGCCGACGCCGCCCGGTCCGGGGAGGGACAGGCGGCGCGCTCCAACCTCACCCTCATCGCCCCCGCGGCCGCCGGTGGCGGCTGGGACCTCGTCGCCCGCGAGGCGCAGCAGGCCATGCGCACCGGGAACATCGTGAACACCGTGCAGGTGGTCAACATCCCCGGTGCCGCCGGGACCATCGGCCTCAACCAGCTCGCCGGTCTCGCCGGCGAGGAGACCACCATGATGGTCACCGGCACCGTCATGCTCGGCGGGATCAGCCAGTCCGGCAGCGCGATCGACCTGCAGGACACGACGCCGATCGCCCGGCTCGCGGAGGACTTCGAGGTCGTCGCGGTCCCGGCCGAGTCACCGTTCCGCACGCTCGACGACATGCTCACCGCCTGGGCCGCGAACCCGGCCGCGCTACCGATCGGCGGCGGCTCGGCGGGCGGTATCGACCACATGGTCGCCGCCCAGCTCGCGCAGGCCCGCGACATCCCCGTCGAGCGGATGGTCTACACCCCGCACCCCGGCGGCGGCGAACTCACGCTGAGCCTGCTGTCGACCGCGGCCGGCACCGTCGGCGTCGGGATCTCCGGCTACAACGACTTCCGCGACCTGGTGGAGTCCGGGCAGCTGCGGGTGCTGGCCGTCGTCGCGCCCGAACGCCTGCAGGGCGTCGACGCCCCGACCATGGACGAGCTGGGCATGCCCGAGGTCGACCTCGTCAACTGGCGCGGGCTCGTCGCCCCCGCCGGGATCACCCCCGAGGCCCGCGGGGAGCTGGAGCAGATCGCCCGCGAGATGGTCGGGACCGAGTCCTGGGGCGAGGCCGTGACCCGCAACCGCTGGGTGCGCAGCGAGACCTACGGCGAGGACTACGACCGCTATCTGGTCTCCGAACAGGCCCGCATCGACGACCTTCTGAAGGAGCTGGGGCTGGCATGAGCGGCCGTCCTGCACACCTGTCCCGGGGCGCGCTCGTCGTGCCCGCGATCCTCGCCGCGCTGGGGGTCTTCCTGACCTACGGCACGCTGACCATGCGGGTCGTCGGCGACGGCGGCCTGTTCGGCCCGACCACCATGCCGTGGATCGTCGCGATCCTGTGCTACGTGGTCGCGGCGCTGCTGGCGTTCGACATCCTGCGGCCACGGCCGGAGTTCGACGCCCCGGCCCCGGTCGCGGCGGCCACCGGTGACGGCGACGTCGAGGGCGCCGCAGGCGGGGACGCGCCGGCCGACACCGGGGTGAACGCCCCGGCCGTGCTGACCGCGGTCGGCGGCGTGGCCGCGTTCATCGTCGTCCTGCCCTACCTGGGGTGGATCCTGTCCGCGACCGGGCTGTTCGTCACCGTCGCCGCCGCCCTGGGCAACCGGCGCTGGCCCGCGATGGCGCTCGGCGGGCTCGCCGTGTCCTCGGCGGTCCAGGTCGTGTTCAGCATGCTGCTCGGGATCTCGCTGCCCGCCGGCTTCGTCGGAGGGTTGTAGACCCGTGGAACAACTGACCAACCTGCTCGGCGGCTTCGCCGACGTCCTCAGCCCCTCCGCGCTGCTGTTCGTGTTCCTCGGTGCGCTGATGGGCACCGCGGTCGGGGTCCTGCCGGGGCTGGGCTCGGCGATGGCCGTGGCGCTGCTGCTCCCACTCACCTTCGTCCTCGAACCGACCAGTGCGCTGATCATGTTCACCGGCATCTACTTCGGTGGCCTGTTCGGTGACTCCATCGCCGGGTTCCTCATGAACACCCCCGGCAACTCGACCGCCATCGCCAGCACCTTCGAGGGGCATCGGATGGCGCTGCGCGGCAAGGCCGCCCAGGCGCTGGCCACCGGCGCGATCGGCGCGTTCATCGGCGGCATGGTCGCCTCGGCGCTCGTCGTGTTCTTCGCCCCGACCCTCGCCCGGCTCGCCACCGGGTTCGGCCCCGCCGAGTTCCTCGCACTCGCCGTGTTCGCCTTCGTCGCGATCTCCGCCGTGGTCGCCGACTCCGCGATCCGCGGCGTCGCCGCGCTCGCGATCGGCCTGACCCTGGCCCTGGTCGGGATCGACCAGCCGACCGGCACACCCCGGTTCTCCTTCGGCTTCTCCCCGCTGCTCGACGGCGTCTCGATCGTCGTGATCACGGTGTCGCTGCTGGCGCTGGGCGAGGTGTTCAGTCAGGCAGCGAAGGTCGGCCGGGCCGAGGAGACCAGCGCCGTCATCCCGACCGGCCGGTGGTGGCTGTCGAAGGCCGAGTTCCGCCAGGCGCTGCCCGCGTGGCTGCGCGGCACGGCGATCGGCGTCCCGTTCGGTGTCATCCCGGCCGGTGGCGCCGAGGTGCCGACGTTCCTGGCCTACGGGACCGAGCGCAGGCTCGACCGGCGCAAGGCCGAGCCGACCTTCGGGAAGGGCGCCATCGAGGGCGTCGCGGCGCCGGAGGCCGCGGGCAACGCCACCGCGGGCACCGCGATGGGCGCGCTGCTCGCGCTCGGCCTGCCCACCTCCGCGACGGCGGCGATCCTGCTCGCCGCGTTCCAGCAGTACGGCCTGCAGCCGGGCCCGTTGCTGCTGGAGCGCTCCGGGGACATCGTGTGGGCACTGCTCGCCGGGTTCTTCCTGGCGATGATCGTGCTGCTGATCCTCAACCTGCCGTTCGCGCCGCTGTGGGCGCAGCTGCTGCGGGTCCCGAAGTCCTACCTGTACGCGGGCATCGCGGTGTTCGCCGCGTTCGGCGTGTACGCCTCCGGGGCGAGCCAGGTCGACCTGGTGATCATGCTGGTGGTGGGCGTGCTCGGGCTGGCGATGCGGCTCTACGACATCCCCGTCGCGCCGGTGCTGATCGCGGTGATCCTCGGGCCGCTGGCGGAGTACTCGCTGCGCGACGCGATGGGCAACTCCGACAACGACCCGGCGGTGCTGGTGTCGAGCCCGATCACCGTGGTGCTGTACCTGCTGCTGCTGGCCGGCCTGGTCTGGACGGCGTGGCGCCGGTTCGCCGAGAAGCGCGCCGCCGACGTGTGATCACCCCGCGGCGCGGGCCAGCTCCACGGCCCGCGCCAGCGTGGTGAGGCGTTCGTCGAGGGTCTCCCCCGCCGGGTAGAGCCGGACGGTGCCGACGCCGGCGGCGGCCCAGTCCCGCAACCGCGCGGCGACCCGTTCCTCGGTGCCGACCAGCGTCGTCCCCAGCACCATCTCGTCGGTGACCAGGGCCGCGGCGCCGGCCCGGTCCCCGCCCTGCCAGGCGGCGCGGACGGCGTCGGCCCGCTCGCCCCAGCCCTGGCGGCGGTAGGCGTCGAAGTAGAAGTTCCGCTCCGCGGTGCCCATCCCGCCGAGGCTGAACGCGATACCGGGGCGGCGGGCGTCGACCATCGCCGCCTGGTCGGCCTCGTCGGTGGCGAAGGCGACCTCGGCGCCCTGGCAGACCTCGATCGCGGACCGGTCCCGCCCGGCGGCGCGCAGACCGGTGTCGAGGTGGGCGAGGTAGGCGTCGGCACCCTCGGGGACGAAGCTCGTGCCCAGCCAGCCGTCGGCGACCCGCCCGGTGAGCTCCAGCATCCGCGGGGACAGCGCGGCGACGAACACCGGCAGGTCCGGCACCGGCGTGGTCGACAGCCGCATCGGGCGGCCCTGTCCGCCGGGCAGCGGGATCGCGACGGTCTCGCCGTCGTAGGCGATGCGCTCCCCCGCGCAGGCGGCCCGGACCACCTCGATCGTCTCGCGCAGCCGGGTGAGCGGGCGGGCGAACGGCACCCCGTGCAGGCCCTCGATGACCTGGGGGCCGGACGGGCCGAGCCCGAGCAGGAACCGTCCCTGCGACATGTCGTGCAGGGTCAGCGCGGCCTGGGCGATCGCGACCGGCGAGCGGGTGCCGACCTGGATCACCCCGGAACCGAGCCGGATGCGTCCGGTGCGGGCGGCGAGGTAGCCCAGCGCGGACGGCGCGTCGGACCCCCACGCCTCGGCGACCCAGCAGTCGTCGAGGCCCAGCTTCTCGGCCTCGACGACGAACTCGACGGTCTCGCGCCAGTCACCGCCGGAGGCCTCGACCGTCGTGGCGGTCCTCACCGGCCGTCCCGGACGAGCCCGACCGGGCCGTGTACGGGCACGTCCCCGGCGGCGAGCACCGCCGTGGCCATCGGCGCCAGCAGCGCGGCGAGCTCGGCGGTCCGTTCCGGGCCGAGTGCGCCCCACGGGCGGGCGGCGGCCCGGTCGGTGAGCCGTTCGATCTCGTCGTGCTCGTCGGCGCCGGCGGCGGTGAGCGCGCCGGTGGCGTCGACCCAGCCGCGGGCCCGCAGGTCCTCCGCGCCGGCCGCCCAGGCGTCCGGGTCGACGCCGCGGGCGGTGCGCAGCCACTCGCCGTCGGTCTCCCCGGCGGCGATCTTGAGGTGGTGCGCGGCGACCGGGCCGACACCCCGCGCGACCAGGACCGCGACGTGACCGTCCCCGCGGTGCTCGCGCAGCGTCGTCGTCGCCTGCCAGAGGGTCTCGAGGTCGCCGTCGGGGCGGGGCAGCGCGGCGTTCGCGGCGGCGAGGACGCGGCCGTCGACGTCGATCTCCCCGGCGGCGGCCCAGGCGAGCTCCGCGGCCCGGTGCAGCGCGGCCGGGTCGGCGGCCGGGCCGGCGCCGTCGAGCCCGGACCGGCGCAGCGCGGCGGCGGAACCGGCGAGCCGGGCCGCGAGCGCCCCGTCGGGGGACCCCGGCGACCAGACCCCGGGCAGCGCACGGGCGACCATCGACGGATGGAAGCCGTGGAACGCGGCCGTCACCGGGGCCGCGCCCACCGGCCCCAGCGGGGCGGCGCGCATCGCGAAGTAGCCGCGCCAGAACCCGCGGAACCCGGCCGCCTCGGCGGCCGCCCGCGCCTCGGGGGCGAAGTACACGACGTCGTGGACCGGTTCGAGCTCGGCCCACAGCGCCCGCGCGGTCTGCACCGCGATGTCGGGGACGGTCACCACCGCACCGTAGTGCGGCGGTGACCGTCCCGGACAGGTCTCTCCCGCTCGGCGGTCAGGAGAGGTGGTGGCGCTCCTGCAGCGCGTAGACGGGGGTGTCGATGCCCGCCTCACGCGCCTTGAGCTGCAACGCCAGGTACAGCGAGTAGAACCGGCTCTGGTGCAGGTTGCCGCCGTGGAACCACAGGTTCTGCTGCTGGGTGGGCTTCCACATGTTGCGCTGCTCGCCCTCCCAGGGACCGGGGTCCTTGGTCGTCTCCGAGCCCAGGCCCCACACCTTGCCCACCTTGTCCGCGACGTCCTGGCCGACGATGTCGGCGGCGAGGCCGTTCATCGACCGGTAGCCGGTCGCGAACACGACGAGGTCGGCGTCGAGCTCGGTGCCGTCGGCGAGCCGCACCCCCTTCTCGGTGAACTCCTGCATCTGCCCGCGGACCAGCTTCACCTTGCCGTCGGCGACGAGCTCGGCGGCACCGACGTCGATGTAGTAGCCCGAGCCTCGGCGCAGGTACTTCATGAACAGGCCGGAGTCGTCGTCGCCGAAGTCCAGCTCGAACCCGGCCTCCTCCAGCCGCCGGTAGTAGTCCGCGTCGACCTCGCGGGCCTTGTCGTAGGCGGGCTTCTGGAACGTGTGCATGATCCGGTACGGCAGCGACGCGAAGATCATGTCGGCGGTGTGGGTGTCGACGCCCGCCTTGACCGCGCGCTCGGAGTAGAGGTCCCCGAGGCCGTACTCCATCAGCGTGTCGGACTTGATGATGTGGGTGGACGAGCGCTGCACCATGGTGACGTCGGCGCCGACCTCCCACAGCGAACCGCAGATGTCGAACGCGGAGTTGTTCGACCCGATGACCACGACCTTCTTGCCCCGGTAGGCGTCCGGGCCGGGGTGCTGCGACGAGTGCTGCACCTCGCCCCGGAACTGCTCCCGGCCCGGGAAGTCGGGGATGTTCGGCTTGCCGGACACGCCGAGCGCGATCACGAGCTGGCGCGGGCGCAGGGTGATCTGCTCGCCCGCCTTGTCGACGACGACGTTCCATCGGCCGGACGCCTCGTCGAACTCGGCGCTGCGCGCGGTGGTGGAGCCCCAGTAGTTCAGCTCCATGATCCGCGTGTAGAACTCCAGCCAGTCGCCGATCTTGTCCTTCGGCGCGAACACCGGCCAGTTGTCCGGGAACTTCAGGTACGGCAGGTGGTCGTACCAGACCGGGTCGTGCAGGGCGAGGCTCTTGTAGCGCTTGCGCCACGAGTCGCCGGGCCGCTCGTTGCGCTCGACGATGATCGTGTCGACGCCGAGCTGGCGCAGCCGGGCGCCCAGCGCGATACCGCCCTGGCCGCCGCCGACGATCACGACCTCGGGGTCGCGGGTGCGCCCCAGCTCGGCCAGCTCGGCCTCGCGGCGCTCCTTCCAGGTGACCCGGTCCGGGTTGGCGCCGTGTTCGGTGCCGAACGGCCGGTTCTCCCCGCGGGGCTCCTCGTGCCCCTTCAGCTCGTCGAGGGTGGTGAGGAACGTCCAGGCCTTCCCGTCGACGAGGCGGGCATGCCCGGAGCCGCGCCCGACGGCGGTCTCGAAGGTGAACCACACGTCGGTGACACCGCCGGCCTCGGTCGGCTCCGCGGAGATCTCCCAGTGCGACGGGTCGGTCCCGTCGAGGGTGTTCTCGAGCAGGTCGCGGACGCCGTCGTGGTGCTCGACGGTCTTCAGGTTCCAGGTGAACGCGACCAGGTCGCGCCAGTAGCTCTCGTCGGCGAACAGCGCGACGGCGCGGTCGATGTCACGGGCGGACAGGGCGTCGGCGAAGGCGGTGAGCCAACCCTCCGCGGTCGTGCGTGCCGCCGTCTTCTCCTGCGTGGTGGTCACGGGCACCTCCTGCGAGCGGTTCGCCACGACCGGGGCGGCGCTCGCCGTCCTGCCGCGGTCGTCGGGGCAACGGAGGTGAGTGAACACCACCCGCGTGATCCACGACACCGGTTGCGGGGAGGTTGCAAACCCCCTCACCGCGGCAGGACCGGGGGCCTCACGCGAGGTCGGGCCGCAGCGGGCTCTTCTCCCCCGCCTCGACGGCCACCTCCAGGGTGTTCCCGGCGGGCGGCAGCGGGCAGGTGGCGTGGGCGGTGAACGCGCACGGCAGGTTCACCACCCGGTTCAGGTCCACCGCCAGCGTCCCGTCCGGCGCCGGGTCGTCGGTACGCAGGATGCGGCCGCCGCCGTAGGTGGTGTCCCTGGAGGTGGCGTCGCGGAAGTGCAGCGACAGGCCGCCCTCCTTCCCGGCCAGCGCCACGAGCCGCTGCGGAGCACCGGCCCAGGTGAACGCGACCTCGCCGACCGCGGTCGGGAAGTGCTGCAGCCCGGCGACGACGGCGTCGACCGTCACCGTCCGCGGCGCGTCGTAGGGCGTGAACACGGCGTCGACGACGGCGGCCGGGTCGTAGGGCCAGGCGGGTACCCCGGTGAACGCGGTCCGGGTGCGGGCCTGCGGGTCGCGCACGCGCAGCGCCCACGCGTCGGTGCGCCGCGCGATCTCGACCACCCGCTCCCCCACCGTGACCATCACGCCGGGGGCGCCGTCGACGGGCCGGACGTGCGCGGTGCCGTCGAGCGGGCCGGTCGCGCCGGGCAGCACGACCCCGTCGTCCGCGACGGCGGTGACCGCGACCTCGTCGGGACCCGCGGCGCGCCAGGTCCCGGGCAGCCCGGGGACGGCACCGTCACCGTCGTCGAGCCAGTGCAGCGCGGTCAGGGACAACCAGCCGTGCGGCTCGCGGAGGGTCTGCTCGCGCGCGGCGCGCCACGCGTCGTGGGCGGTGAGGGTGCTCGTCATGTGGGGGCAACACCACAGCCGGGCGGAGGTGTTCCCCGGGGCCGCGGCTCAGTGCACGCGGCGGCGGACCGACTCCGGGTCCGGGCGGGTCAGCGCGACCACCCCGCCGAGCGCGACGAGGACCCCGGCCAGCGCCGCCCCCTCCCAGCCGGGCCGGATCCGGTCGCCGAGCAGCGCGATCCCGACGAGACCGGGCACGACCACCTCGGTCACCGACAGCACCGCCGTCGCCGGGCCGACGGCGCCGTCCTGCAGGGCGCGGGCGAAGGCCAGCACCCCGAGCACCCCCATCGCGACGACGCCGTACACCAGCGGGTCGAGCAGCAGGTTGCCCGCGGTCTCCCACCGGAGCGGGCCGGGGTGGATCGCGCGGACGGCCAGCGCGGTCCCGCCGAAGCCCAGCCCGGCCAGCAGCGCCAGCAGCATCGGCCGTCCGGCCCGCCACACGAACGGCGCGGCGGCCAGGATCAGCACGAACGACACCAGCAGGACCGGGGTGGCCACCGGGGGCAGCGCGTCCGGGCGGTCCGGCTCGGCGCTCGCGGCGACCACGACCAGCCCGGTCAGCACCGCGGCGACCGCCCACCGGTCGCGCCGGATGAGGTTCCACGGGTTCCAGCCGTGGTCGGCCAGCGTGGTCAGCGCGATCGCGCCCGCCAGGATCGACTGCACCGCGAAGACCGGCAGGTACCGCAGCGCGACGACGGTGAGCACCCAGGCCACGACGTCGGCGAGCAACCCGGCCAGGAACCACGGCTGCAGCCACACCGGGCGCCCGTACTTCGCCAGCCTGCTGCCGCGGGCCTCCCAGAGGGCGGCGACGGTGTTGCCGACCATCGCGGTCCCGGCGATCAGCAGGGCGAACAGTGTGGTCATGTCCGGGCCCATCCTGCCCGCCCGCGGCACGACCTGCTCCGGACACGCCGATCGGCGCCCGCGGGTGTGGTGGCCGGTGCCGGGCGTGCACACTCGGCCCATGCGCATGCGGTTCGGCCCGGACTCCGACGACGAGTTCCACGCGGCCGCCCAGGAACTGCTCGACGGGTTCGCGGCGTGGCTGACCGAGAACGAGGTGGTCGCCGAACCGATGTCGGCGGAGCTGCTGCTGCAGTACAAGTGGCTCGCCGGCGACGGCGACCTCGCCGACTGGCCGCTGGAGCACGTCGAGACCTTCCTCGACGGCTGGTGCCCGCACATCGTGCTGGAGCACCGGCTGCCGGTGCGGCTGGTGCCCGCCAGCGTCGCCGCGTTCGTGGAGTACCTCGACGAGCGCGGGCTGCTCGCCCCGGGCTCGCCGCGGCCGTCGCAGGTGCGGCGGCTGTGCGGCGAGTACGTCGAGGAGTACGACGAGCTGGAGGCCGGGGCCGGGTCGCCGCTGCTCACCGAGCTGGGCGACGACCCGGACCCGGTGCGGATCCCCTCGCCCGCCGACCGGGCGGCGTCCGCGGCGCAGGCCCGGATCCTGCACGACGCGCGGGCGCTGGCCGGCTGGTGCGGCCCGCGCGGCCGGTCCCTGACCGCGACGGGCAACCTGCGCCTCGCCGACGCCCGCGAGCTGGTCGGTCTGCTCGGCACCGGCGACGAGCCGGACCGTGTCGTCCGCCTCGACCGTTCGACCCGGCTGCGGACCCTGACCTGGGTGCTGGAGACGAGTGTGCGCGCCGGCGCGGTCCGGCGGGAGTCGGGGCGGCTGGTGGCGGTGCCGCGCTTCGCCGGGCTGGACGACACCTCCGCCCACGAGGACCTGGTGCTCGCCGCCCGCGAGGTGGGCGCGCTGTCGACGGGCTGGCCGCACGTCGCCGCCGAGGACACCGCGGACCCGGACCTGCCCGTCCGGGAGGCCGCGCCGACCCCGGTCGACGACACCGCACCCGACGCGGACGTGGTGTTCACCGGTGAGATCGACGACGAGGCGATCGAGGCGCTGTTGCGCGCCGAGGAGGGTCCGCCCTCGGAGGACGCGACCCCGGCCCTGCTGTTCCTGCTGCGCCACGTCGACGACGGCGTCGACCACGACGACCTGCGCCACGCCCTGGACGTGCTGCTCGACTGGACCGAGGACGCCGACGGGGACGCCGACGTCGCCTCGCTCCGGACCGCGACGCTGCTGGAGCAGCTGGAGCGGCTCGGGTTGGTCGAATGGGCCGGGTCGCGCCACGAGCCCGACGGGGCGGAGGAGGTCCGGGTCGGCGGCATCGTGCAGCTCACCCCGGGCGGGGTCGCGTGCGCGCTGCTGCTGCTCGCCGCGGAGGACCTGCACTACCCGACCCGGCCGGACCCGGCGGTCGCCTCGGCCGCGGAGATCGTCGAGCTGGCCGGGGAGGTCCCGCCCGACGAATGGCGCCGCGACATCGATGTCTGGCACGCCGCGCAGCCCGATCCGGCGCGGGCGGTGGCCGAGTTCGTGGCGGCGGCGCTCGCGCCGGGCCAGCCCCTGCTCGTCGCCCTCACCGCGACCGGCGTGGCTGCGGACCGCTTCGGCGCCGAGGCCGTCGACACCCTGCTGCACGACCACCTCGACGGCCCGCACCGCGGCATGGTGGCGCGCCGGCTGGTCGCGCGCGGCGAGCTCGACGCCGACGCCGTCGAGCCGGAGCTGCTCCTCACCGCCTCGATCGACGTGCTGGCCGTCGCGCTGGACACCGTCGACGCCGAGGACTGGCCGGACGCGTTCGCCGCCGAGTTCCCGCCCGAGACCCTCGAGGTGTTCGACGCCGTGTGGCAGCTGGACCACCCGCGGCTCGGCGAGGTGCTGGCCGCGCTCGGCGAGCACCACCCGGACGCCGCGGTGGCCAAGGCCGCACGCCGGGCCCGGGAACGCTGGCGCAGCCGGACCGGGGGCGCCTGAGCCGTCGGGCGCAGCCGCTCGCCGCGGACCCCGCCGCATGCGAACATGTGTTCGTGCGCGGCCTGGCCACCATCCTGCATGCCGACCTGGACTCGTTCTACGCGTCGGTCGAGCAGCGCGACGACCCGCGCCTGCGGGGGCGGCCGGTGGTCGTGGGCGGCGGTGTCGTGCTGGCCGCGAGCTACGAGGCCAAGGCGCACGGCGTGCGGACCGCCATGAACGGCCGCCAGGCGCGGGCGCTGTGCCCGCAGGCGATCGTCGTCCCGCCGCGGATGGCGGCCTACTCCGAGGCGAGCCGCCGGGTGTTCGCGCTGTTCCGCGACACGACCCCGGAGGTCGAGGGGCTGTCGATCGACGAGGCGTTCCTGGAGGTCGGCGGGCTGGCGAGGATCGCGGGCACGCCCCGGGAGATCGCCGCCCGGCTGCGCGAGCGGGTGGCCCGGGAGGCGGGGCTGCCGATCAGCGTCGGCGTGGCCCGCACCAAGTTCCTCGCCAAGGTGGCCAGTGGGGCGTCGAAACCGGACGGGCTGCTCGTCGTCGACCCGGCGCGGGAGCGGGAGTTCCTGCACCCGCTGCCGGTGCGCAGCCTGTGGGGCGTCGGGGCGGTGACGGCGGGGCGACTGCACGAGGTGGGCGTGCGGACCGTCGCCGACGTCGCCGCGCTCGGCGAGGCCGCGCTCGTGTCCTACCTGGGGCCGGCCGCGGGACGGCACCTGCACGCGCTCGCGCACCTGCGGGACCCCCGCCCGGTGGACACGCACCGGACACGCCGCTCGATCGGGTCGCAGCGGGCCCTGGGTCGCCACCCGCGCACCGACACCGAGCTCGACGGCATCCTGGCCTCGACCGTCGACCGGCTGGCCCGGCGCCTGCGCGCCCCCCGCGGGTCCGACCGCGACGAGCCGGACGAGACCGTCGACATCGACGGCCCGTCCGTACCGCGCGACGCGGGTGGGGCCGCGACGGGCGGCCGGGTCTGCCGCACCGTCGTGCTGCGGGTGCGGTTCGGCGACTACGCCCGGATCACGCGGTCGCACACGCTGCCGGTCGCGACCGCGCACACGCCGACGATCCTCTCCGCCGCCCGCCGGCTGCTGAGCGACGCCCTTCCCGAGATCCACGCCCGCGGCATCACCCTGCTCGGCCTGTCGCTGACCAACCTGGACCGCGACGACGCCCTGCAGCTGGAGCTCCCCCTCGACGCCCACGCCGGCCCGGCCCTGGACACCGCGCTCGACGCCGTCCGGAGCCGGTTCGGCTCGGCCTCGGTCGGCCGCGCCAGCCGCCTCGGCCACGACGAGGGACTGCAGGTGCCCCTGCTGCCCGAACACGAGTGATCGTCAACCCGAGGTTGACGAACCATTACCGTCAACTTACGGTTGACGCATGACCTCACCGACGCCCCTGGGGGGCACCGTCCGCCTCGACGACCTCATCCACGCCATCACCTCGGTCCACCAGGACCCGCTGGAGCAGCTCTCCGACGCCGTGCTCGCCGGGGACCACCTCGGCGAGGTCGCCGACCACCTGATCGGCCACTTCGTGGACCGGGCCCGCCGGGCCGGGGCGTCGTGGACCGACATCGGCCGCAGCATGGGGGTCTCCAAGCAGGCCGCGCAGAAGCGGTTCGTCACCCGTCCGGACGCCCCGGAGAACATGGCGCAGGGCTTCGAGCGGTTCACCCCGCGGGCCCGCAACGTCGTGGTCTCCGCGCAGAACGAGGCCCGTACGGCCGAGAGCGACCGGATCACCCCGGCGCACCTGGTCCTCGGGCTGCTCGCCGAGCCGCAGGGGCTGGCCGTCGCGCTGCTGACCGGGCTGGGGACCGACACCACGGCGCTGCGCGAGACCGCCGTCGCCGCGCTCCCGGAACGGGCGACGACGGTGCCCGCCCTGATCCCGTTCGACCCGGCCGCGAAGAAGGCCCTGGAGCTGACCTTCCGGCACGCACTGCGGATGGGGCACAACTACGTCGGGACCGAGCACGTCCTGCTGGCCCTGCTGGAGCAGGAGGACGGCGACGGTGTCCTGACCCGGTCGGGCGTCGACGGTGAGCGGGTGGAGCAGGCCGTCACCGAGGCGATCGCCGCGATGACCGGGGGCGGGGCAGCGACCGGGGCCGGGGAGAGCTGACGGCGGCGCCGTGGTGCACCGGGGCAGGACCCGGGCAGGCTCAGGTCGCGAGCTCGATGCTCCCCCGCACCGACTCCGGTGCCCCGTCGGACCCGGCCGCGACGTCGATGCGGTCCCCGTCCGGGGTCCCGCCGACCCAGACGTCGGCGCCGGCGAAAGCCGGTGCGGTGAGGCGGTACTCGAAGCCGCGCACGAACGCCGTCGGGCGGTGGCGGCGCGCGATCTCCAGGCCGAGCAGGGCGAACAGCGGGCCGTGCACGACCAGGCCGGGGTAGCCCTCGACGCCGGTGACGTAGGGCAGGTCGTAGTGGATGCGGTGGGTGTTGTAGGTCAGCGCCGACATCCGGAACAGCAGCTCCGGGCCGGTCGGCACGGTGAAGGCCCACTCGTGCTCCGGGCGCGGCGCCGGGTCCGGCGCGACCGTGCCCCGGACGGTGCCGGCCGGCTGCGAGCGGTAGACGATGTCCTGCTCCTCGACGCAGAGCAGCGTGTCGCCGCGGCGGAACTCCGCCCGCGTCGTCACGAACGCCATCTCGCCGCTGCGGCCCTGCTTGACCCGGACCGGGCCGAGCTCCTGGCGGCGGGTCACCGGTTCGCCGACCCGCCACGGGGCGTGCCAGGTCAGGCGTCCGCCGGCGAACATGCGTCGCCGGTCCAGGACCGGCGGCAGGAAGTGGCCCTCGCGGGGGTGGCCGTCGTCGCCGAGCGCGGACATCGGCGGGGTGTCGAGGAAGGCGAGCCAGTGCCACAGCGGCGGGAGCGGGTCCCCGTCGGCGGCGACCGGGTCGAGGTCGAGCAGCCCGGAGAACGCGGCGACCGACCACGGGGTGACGGTGTCGGTGCCGACGAGAGGTCCGGGGGCCCAGCCGTCGAGGGCGGCGGAGAGGTCGGCGGGGGCGTTGCCGGGGCCGGTCACGACGCGACCTGGTAGCGGGTGTGCTGCAGGATCGTCCAGGCCACCAGCGCCGGGTTGTCCACCATCGGCACGTGGCCCACGCCGGGGAGCACGACCAGCTCGGCGCCGGGGACGGCGTCCATCAGCGGGCGGCCGTAGCGGCCGTAGGGGATCGTGCGGTCCGAGCCGGCCCAGGCGACCCGCACCGGGCAGGGCAGCTGCTCGAACGGTGTGATGGCGGTGTCCATCCGCGCCGCGGACAGCAGCGGCTCCAGGATGGTGCAGCCGGCGAGGTCGTCGAACAGCTCGGCCACCTCGTCGGCGGTGTAGCGGTCGGCGTGCTCGGCCACGGTGAGCAGGAGCAGCCTGCGGATCGCCCCGCACGAGGCCAGCGTGCGCATCGGCGCCCACCCGGCGAGCAGTGCCCCGAGCCGGAACACCACGAGCAGCCGGTACAGGTCCGAGGGCACCGACCAGGCCCCGGCCGGGGACAGCCCGACGACCGAGCGGGCCCGGCCGCGGCGGGCGAGCTCCAGCGCGGCCCAGCCGCCCAGGGAGTTGCCGACCACGTGCGGCCGTTCCGGCACACCCAGCGCGTCGAGCTCCTCGACCAGGGCGTCGACCATCAGGTCCATGCTGAACTCGCCCTCGGGCATCGACGGGCCGTCGAGGTGCCCGGGCATCGTGACCGCCCAGACCTCGTGGTGCTCCTCCAGCATGGGCAGCAGCGGCTTCCAGGCCCGCCAGGAGGAGGTCATCCCGTGGAGCAGCAGCAGCGGCTCCCCCGAGCCGCCGACGTGGTGTGCGCTCATCCGACGATCATGGGCTCGGCGGCCCCGGGCTGCAGCGCGAGGACCTCCGCGAACCCCCCGGCCAGGCAGCGGGCGAACTCCTCGCGGTCGGTGATCGCGGCCGCGTCGATGTTCGCCCCGACGCAGCACAGGTCCCCGTGGGTGACCACCGAGATCATCGCCGCGCAGCCGGGCAGCGGCGCGAACGGGTAGACGCGGTCGATCCGGGCGCCGCACAGGAACGCCTCGGACCGCAGCCCCGGCACGTTCGACGCCTGCAGGTCGTTGCCCTGGGTCGAGCCGCCCGCGACCAGGGTCAGCAGCGGGCCGGGCAGCCGGGCCAGCAGCGGCGCGACGACGTCGGGGCTCTCCAGCGCGGGCTCGGAACGGGCGGCACGCATCTGTTCGGACACCTCCCGGATCCGCCGGGCCGGGTCGGCGGTGCCCATCGGCGCGGCGAGCCGGGCCGGTGCCCAGCGGTTGCCGCCTGCGGCGTCGCCCTCGCGGCGCACCGACACCGGTACCGAGGTGCGCAGGGTCGCGTCGCCGGTGACCGGGTGTCCCATCGCCTCGTGGTAGAGCCGGAAGGCGCCCAGCAGGGACGCGACGAAGGCGTCGTTGAACGAGCCGCCCACCGACTTGCCCGCCGCCCGCAGGTCGGCGAAGTCGACGTCGAGCGCCACGAACCGCCAGGACATCCCCCGCGGTCGCAGCAGCTCCGAGGCACCGCCGGGCGGCGGGGACAGCACCCGCAGCGCCGAGTCGAGGTAGCGGGCGGTGTCGCGGGCCGCCGACAGCGGGTGGGTGAGCGCGCCGACGACGTCGCGGGCGGCACGGGCGGCCGCCGGGACGATCCCGGCCTCGCGGCGGACCAGCCGGTCGACCTCGGCGAGCGGGTCGGGCGAGGTCGGCTCGGGCGCGGCGGGCTGCGGCTTGGTGTCGTCGTGCTCGCGCTTGCGGCTGTGCAGCTGCGACAGGAGCTGGACCACGCCCATGCCGTCGGTGAGCACGTGGTGCAGCTTCAGCAGGAACGCCGCACGCCCGCCGGGCAGCCCCTCGACGAGCATGGCCTCCCACGGCGGACGCTCCCGGTCGAACGGGGTCATCATGAACTGCTCGGCGATCGGGGACAGCTCCGCCCAGAAGCCCGGTCCGGCGCCGGGGATCCGCACCCGGCGCAGGTGGTAGTGGAGGTCGAACTCGAGGTCGTGGATCCAGTACGGCGTACCGAGCCCGCCCAGCGGCTCCCGGATGCGCTCGCGGAAGCGCGGGACCATCCGCGTCGCCCAGTCCACGGCGGCGACGAGCCGGTCCCAGTCGGGCTTGGCGTCGAGCAGCTCGACGGCCAGGACCGGGGACCGGAAACGGGGGTCGTCACCCTCGGCCCGCCACATCATGACCTCGAACGGCGACATCTCGCGGGCCGAACCCCAGCCCGCCGGGGAGTCGCTCATGCCGGGTCCTCCTGGCTGTGGTCGCTGCGGTCGTACTGCTGGGCGATGCGGCGCTCCGGCCACGCGGCGAGGGTGTCGAGGAACCGGCCGCGGACCTCCTCGGCGTACTTCCCGGCGTCCTCGGGGACCCAGGACGAGGTGTCCACCGGGGGCAGGACGGCGACCTGCACGGTCCCGCCGCGCAACGTCTGGGCGCCGCGCCACATGATCTCCCCGGCGTTGCGGATGACCACGGGCACGATCGGCACCCCGGCCTGCATCGCGATGTGGAACGCGCCCTTCTTGAACGGGCCGAGCCGGGGCGTCGGCGAGCGCGTGCCCTCCGGCGCCATCGCGAGGGAGATCCCCTCGTCGCGCAGCTTGTCGACGGCCGGCTGCAGCGCCGCGCGGGCGGCGCGGGAGTTGGAGCGGTCGATGAACGCGACGTCGGCGGCCCAGAACAGCTGCCCCCACACGGGGATCTGCGCGGCCTCCTTCTTCGCGACGCCGGTGAAGCTCTCGCGCAGCAGCTTCATCAGCACCGGCACGTCGAACTTGGACTGGTGGTTGAACACGAACACGCACGGCCGCGCGGAGTGCAGGTACTCCGCGCCGGTCACCTCGACGTCGATCCCGGCGAGCCCGAAGGCGACGTCGGCGCCGACCGAGCCGGCCATGTCGACGAACCGGCGGCGCGAGCCGTGCAGCAGCCCGGCCCCGGCCGCGGCGGCCAGCCCGCCGGCCATGCCGCCGTAGAAGACAGCCGTGCGGGCGACGTCGGTGACGCTGGGGAACAGCCCGCCGCGGGGTGCGCAGTCGAGCACCGGCCATCCCCGCTCGCCGGCGAGCGCGCGCAGCGAGTCGGTCGGTGACACCGCGACCGCGTGGCCGACGGCGGACAGGAACTCCGCGTCCTCGGTGCCGTTGGCGTAGCCGAAGCAGCCCGCCAGGTCGACACCGTGCGCGGCGGCGTCGGCGCGGACCGCCTCGGCCTTGCCGGTGCCCCACAGCGAGGTGCCCGCGACCCGGCCGGTGAGCACGCCGTCGTGCACCTCCAGCTCGGTGCACAGCACCCGGTCCGCGCCGAGCTCGTCGGCCATCGGCTGCACCTGGAACCGCGTCGCCGAGGACGCCATCACGACCTGGTGGCCCTGCTCCTGGTGGGCGGCGACCAGCTCCCACACCTCCGGGTGCAGCGAGCCCGCGATCTCGTCACGGAACAGCGTCCGCCCGAGGGCGTGGAGCTCGTCCTCGCTGCGGCCCTTCCAGGTCGCGAGCGTGATGGAGAGGAACTCCTTGAAGTCGTCGTCGGTGCGGATCCCGCGCATGCCCGACAGCACGGTGCGCACCATCTCGACCGGCCCGACGTCGAACTCGCGCAGCCGTTTGCGGTAGAAGGCCCCCGCGGAGTAGCCGTCGATGACGGTGCCGTCGTAGTCGAAGTACGCGACCGTCCCCGGTCCCGGCTCCGCCTCCCGGATGGCCCGGAGCCGGTCCCGGGTGTCCCCGGCCGGCGTCCCGTCAGCTGGCGACACCCGTATCCCCTTCCGCACGCTGTTTCGCCCCGGAGGGCGGGACCACCGGCGACGCCGGGGCCGCCTCGGGCGCCGTCGTCCCGCCGGAGCCGAGGACCACCTCGAGGCGGGCGCGCTGCAACTCGCCCAGCCGTCCCAGATCCTGGATCACCGCGGTGACCTCCGTCAGCCAGGCGGCGCGCCGCTCCCCCAGTGACGCGCCGGCCGCGCCGGACTCCGGCTCGCCGAGCAGGTCGCGGTTGCCGGCCTGGCGCACGGCGGTGGCGTACAGCTCGCGCGACACCGAGTCGGCGCGGTCGAGCCGCTGCTGCAGCAGCATCTGACGGCCGACGCCGAGGCAGTCCTCCAGGAACTCCTTCTCCTCGGCCATCGGCTCCTCGCCCAGCGCGACCAGCCGGTCGGCGACGACGAGCTGGGCGTCGAGGAACGACCGCAGCACGCCCGGCGCGACCAGCAGCGGAGCCTGGCGGAGCACACCGCGCACATCGGCCGGGTCGGCCGCCCGGGTCCGCCATTCCGGGTCGACCAGGTCCAGCTCGCCGATGATCTCGGCGCGGAACTCACGGCGGGTGGAGAAGAAGAACTCGAACTTGAGCAGGTCCCGCAGCCGGGCCAGCTCGCGCCACGCGACCTCGACGATGTCCTCGTCGGGGGCGGCGTCGCCGACGCGCAGCAGCGCGATCTCCAGCATGGCCCGGTTGAGCAGGTGGTGCAGCGCGCCGTTGCGGTAGAACGCGGCGACGTGGTGGCGGCCGGTGCTGACGGCGAAGACCGGCTCGGTGCCGCCGTCGTAGACGGTGACGACCCCGGCCTCGGCGAGCCGGTCGAGGGTCATCCGCAGGCCGTGCCGGGTCCGCAGCTCGGCGATCGGCACCGGGATGCCGCGGGCCTCCAGGTAGTCCGCCAGCGGCGCGACGACCTCCCGGACCTGCTGCAGGGTCAGCGCCCGGTCCTGCGCCCAGAGCAGCGCGAACGTCGCGAGCGAGGTCGCCGTCGCCGGGGTGACGCGGTTGATGCCCGCACACACCCGGAAGGCGACCTTCTCCAGCTGGGCCCGGCCGGGGCCGGCGTCGTCGAGCGCACGGCGCAGCGCGAACGGCTCGGCGAAGCGCACCCGGGCGGTGCCGATGTGGCGGCGCTGGTCGCGGAAGTAGCCGTAGAGCCAGCCCAGTCCCTCGGCCTTCTTCTGCCCGCCGCGCTGCTCGGCGGCCATCGCGCCGACCTCGTGCAGCTGGTCGTAGACGATGGACACCGGGACGAGCACCGCGTCGAGCTCGGGGCGTTCCTCCAGCGCGGACACCAGGTAGCGCAGCAGCCCGATGCGGGGCTTGCGCAGCTTGCCGGTGCGGCTGCGGCCGCCCTCGATGTACCACTCCAGGTTGAAGCGCTTGGCGAGCAGATGCCCCAGGTACTCCTGGATCGCGGCCTTGTAGACGGTGTCCCCGCCGAAGGTGCGGCGGATGAACACGATCCCGGCGCGGCGTCCGAGCGACCCCATCGGCCAGAACGACAGGTTGTTGCCGCCCAGGACGTGGTTGCGCGGGAAGTTGCGGTCGTGCAGCACCTCGGCGAACAGCAGGGGGTCGGCGTAGGAGCGGTGGCTGGGCAGGAACACCAGCGCGTGCTCCTTGTTCAGCTCGCGCAGCCGTTCCAGCCCGGACTCGTCGACCTGCACGTCCCAGGCCTTGGCGTGCATCGGCCCCATCATCGCCCGGAAGAGGTCGATGGCGGGCGGGCTCTGCACGGCGGCCATCTCGTGCAGACAGGACTCCAGGCGCTGCTCGACCTCGGTGGCGGGGCTGCCCGTCTGGTGCGCGAGCCGCTCGACCAGGGTCGGGAACCGGGCCGAGGAGGTGATCTGCTCGACCATCCGGCGCGGCACCTTGTAGCGGTCGCCGAGGATGCGCCGCTCCGCACGGTCGCAGGCCAGCACGGCCTGGCGGGCGACGAACCGGGTGAAGCCGTTACTGCCCGGCCGCCCGCTCTCCTGGGCGACGAACCGCGACACCAGGTCGGCGACGGTCGCCGGCTCCCCCGCCACGACGCGCGCCGCATCCGGGCGGTGCCGGGCCATCGACGGGTGCAGCGGCGACCACGCCATCCGCATCACCGCCGACGTCGCGAGCCCGGTGAGCTTGCGGACCGGGCCACCGTCCTCGGGCTCGGGGGTCACCCAGGCCACGCGGGCCGGGACGATCACCGTGTCGTCGCCGTGCAGGGCCTCCCCCAGTGCGGACGGGACCTCGCCGTTCGGCCCGATCCCGACGACCGCCGAGCCCGGGTGCTGCTCCTCGGCCCAGCGCCGCAGGATGCCGCGTTCGGTGTGCGACCGGGCCTGGGTCACCACGACCTCGCGTCCGCCGCCGGTGACGTCGTCGGTCGTCATGGAGCCCCCCGTCGGCATGCCCCGCCGCGGTGCGGCGCCTGCGGGGGTCAACCTAGTTACCCGCCGGTTGGGCAACAACCCGACGCGGCGGTCGCCCGCCAACTCACACGATCTTGTCCGCCTCGGCGAGCACCCCCCGCAGGATCTGCTCCATCTCGTCGAACTCGCGCTGTCCCGCGATCAGCGGCGGCGCCAGCTGGATCACGACGTCGCCGCGGTCGTCGGGGCGGCAGTACAGGCCCGCCTCGAACAGCGCCCCGGGGAGGAACCCGCGCACCAGCCGCTCCCGCTCCTGTGGACCGAAGGTCTCCCTGGTGTCGCGGTCCCGCACGAGCTCGATCGCCCAGAAGTAGCCGTCGCCGCGGACGTCGCCGACGATCGGCAGGTCACGGAGCCGGTCGAGGGTCGCGCCGAACGCGTCGGCGTGGGACAGGACGTTGCCGTAGAGGTCCTCGCGCTCCATGAGGTCGAGGTTCGCGAGCGCGACGGCGGCCGAGACCGGGTGCCCGCCCCAGGTGTAGCCGTGGGGGAACGTGACGCCGGGGGCGAGGAACGGCTCGATCACCTTCTCCGAGGCGATCATCGCGCCCAGCGGCCCGTAGCCCGAGGTCATGCCCTTCGCGCAGGTGATGATGTCCGGGGTGAACCCGAACTTCGCGCTGGCGAACGGGACGCCGTGGCGGCCGAAGCCGGTGATCACCTCGTCGGCGACGAGCAGCACGTCGTGCCGGTCGCAGATCTCGCGGACCCGGGCGAAGTACGACGGCGGCGCGGTCAGGCAGCCGCCGGAGTTCTGCACCGGCTCGAGCACGACCGCGGCGACGGTGTCCGCGCCCTCGAACGCGATGGCCTCCTCGATCCGGTCGGCGGCCCAGCGGCCCAGGGCCTCGGCGTCGCCGTCGAACTCGGGGTGGCGGTAGAGGTTGGTGTTGGGTACGCGGAACCCGCCGGGCGCCAGCGGCTCGAAGTCCTTCTTCATCGCGGGCAGCCCGGTCACGGCCATCGCCCCGTGCGTGGTGCCGTGGTACGCCGTCGCCCGGGAGATCACCTTGTGCTTGAGCGGGCGGCCGCGGAGCTTGAAGTACTGCTTGGCCACCTTCCAGGCGCTCTCGACGGCCTCGCCGCCGCCGGAGGTGAAGAAGACCCGGTTCAGGTCGCCGGGGGCGAGATGGGCCAGCCGCTCGGCGAGCTCGGCCGCGGGCGGGGTCGTGTAGCCCCAGACCGGGAAGAACGCCAGCTCCGACGCCTGCTTCGCGGCGACCTCGGCCAGCTCACGCCGCCCGTGCCCGGCCTGCACGACGAACAGGCCGGCGAGGCCGTCGAGGATGCGGCGGCCGCGGTCGTCCCACAGGTGCACGCCGTCGCCGCGGGTGATGACGGGGATCGGGGCAGCGCCGTCCCGGCCGTGCATCCGGGCGAAGTGCATCCAGAGATGCCGCCCGGCGGCGTCGGCGTGCGGCGAGAGGGCGGGCGCGTCCGGGGTGGCTCCGGCCTCGGTCCGGGTCGTGTTCTCGACGGCGGTCACGTGGGGCTCCCTCGGTAGCGGCGCGGTACGCCTCCGATCGTCGGCGCCGCGGCGGCCCCGGTCAGGGATACGATCCGTATCGTCCTCGACCGCGCGGCGGACGGAGTGGATCCCGGTGCACCCGACCATCGCCGACGTGCTGGCCCGTCCGGAGGTCCGGGCCGGGGCACCCGCCGTCCGGGCCGGGCGGGCGGCGCTGGGCACGCCGGTGCGCTGGGTGCACGTCAGCGAGGTCGCCGACCCGGCCGGGACGCTGCCGCCGGGGGTGCTGGTGCTCTCGGTCGGGGTGCCGGTGGCCGACCCCACCACCGTCCCCGCCCGCTACGTCGACGCGCTGCGGGCCGCCGGGGCGGTCGGGCTGGTCGTGGAGATCGGCCGGCAGCTGCCGTCGCTGCCCGCCGGTCTGGTGCAGGCCGCCCGGGCGGCCGGGTTCCCGCTGGTGGAGCTGCGGCGCACGGTGCGCTTCGCCGAGATCGTCGCCGGTGTGCTGGGGCAGGTCGCCCGCCGCGACGACGACCCGGGGCCGCCGGGCGTCGAGGCCGCGTTCCGGACGCTCGCCCTGCACCGGGTGCCGCCGGGGCGCGTGGTCGGCGAGCTGGCCCGCCGGATCGACGTGCCCGTGGTGTGCGAGGACCTCGCGCACCGGGTGCTGCTCACCGCGGGCGGTCCGGACCTGCGGGACTGGGCGGCGCGCTCGCGGCTGGCCGGGCCCGCCGGGCCGGAGGGCTGGGCGACCGCGCCGGTCGGGCGGCCCGGCGCGCGGTGGGGGCGGCTGGCGGTGCCGTCGCGGCCGACGCCGGGCACCGCCGAGCGGGTGCGCGCACTGCTCGACGCCGCCGCGGACGCGGTGTCGCTGCTCGACCCGTCGCCCGAGGGCCTGCTGCGGTCCGCCCGCGACGCGCTGGTGGCCGACCTGGCCGTCACGGTGCCGTCCGACGCCGGACGGCTGGCGGTGCGGGCCCGCGCCGTCGGGCTGGACACCGCGGGTCCGCTGTCGGTGGTGGCGCTGCGCCCGGCCGGAGACGACGACCCCGGGCGGGCCGTCGACCCGGAGCAGGCCGTGGACGCGGCGCTCGCCGTCGTCGCACCGGGGGCGACGGTGGTCTCGCCCGCACCCGGGGAGCTGGTCGTGCTCGTGCCCGGCGACGGCGGCCCGCTGCTCGCCGCGCTGCCCGCCACGGTGGCCGCGGCGACGGCCGGGCCCGGCTCGTTCGCCGCCGTGGCGGACCTGCTGCGCCGGGCCCGCGACGACGCGGCCGCGCACGCCGCGACCGGCGGCCGCGGCCCCGTCCGGGTGCCCGCGCTGCGCGGGCTGGTGCACCGCCTCGGCGACGACCCGGCCCTGCTCGGCTTCGCGGCGGACGTGCTCGGCCCGGTGACGGCGCTGCCCGCCGCCGCACGCGCCGACGCCCGGGACACGCTGTGGGCCCTGGTCGGGGCGGGCGGGGTCGTCGCCGACGTCGCCCGCAGGCTCGGGGTGGGCCGCCCCGCCGCCTACGCCCGGCTGCGCCGCCTCTCCGGCCTGCTGGGCCTCGACCTCACCGACCCCGAGGTGCGGACCGCGCTGCACATGGCCCTGCTGGTCGACGCCCGTGCCGCCCGCTGAGCCCGCCGCTCAGGGCCGGTCGGCCCACAGCAGCGTCGCCGAGCCGAGGGTGTCGGTGACCGTGTCGTGCAGCGGCCGCCCGTAGCCCGCGGCGACCTCGCGGACCGGGCGGGCGGTGACCGTCCAGCCGTGGCGGCGCAGCCAGTCGTCGCAGGACTCGGCCCGGGGCTCGGCGAAGAACAGCTCGCGGACGTCGGTGGTGTGCAGCATCTCCTGGGCCGCCTCGCGGAACGACGGATCGTCCGCGATCCGCTCCACCTGGTCGCCGAAGTGCTCGACGGCGATCCGGCTGCCCGGCACCGACAGCGCGTGCACCCGCTCGAAGAGGAGTTGCTCGGCGTCGGCGGGCAGGTAGGGCAGCAGGCCTTCGGCCAGCCAGGCGGTCGGCCGGTCCGGGGCGAAGCCGGCCGCGGTGAGCGCGGCGGGCCAGTCGTGGCGCAGGTCGACCGGCACGGTGACCCGGCGCGCGGTCGGCGTGATCCCCGCTTCGGCGACGACCCCGTCCTTGAACTCCAGCACCTTCTGCTGGTCGACCTCGAACACCGTGGTCCCGGCGGGCCACGGCAGGCGCAGGGCCCGCGCGTCGAGGCCCGCGGCGAGCAGCACGACCTGGGTCGTCCCTGCGCCGGTCAGGGCCTCGTCGAAGAACCGGGAGCGCACACCCTGGTAGCCGGCCTGCACGACCCACGGGTCGGCGGCGTCGCCCGGGTCCCGCGGCACCGCCGACAGCGTCCCGGCCGCGTCGACGAACCGCTGGGCGTACGGGTCGTCGACCAGCCGGTCGGCGCGGCGGGTCTCCAGCGCCCGCCCCGCGGCGACGGCCAGGGCGGTGGCGCCCACGCTGCTGGTGATGTCCCACTGATCGTCGGCTGTGCGCATGACGATCACGCTAGGAGCAGACGATTAGCGTTGCTCATCAGTCACGCGGATGATCACTCGCACGGCGCAGGCGGTACCGGACACCGGATCCCATACCGACCCTGCGTGTGTGAGCCGTAACACCGCGTGGATCGGGGGCGAGGAGGGCCACATGGACCTCCGCCGGGTCACCGGCTACCTCGCGCTCACCCTGCTCGCGCTGTACTGGCTGTGGGTGCTCACGCGCACCGCCCCGGTGCTGCGACGCGGCTGCCGCGACCGGCCACTGCGCCTGCGGCTGACGCTGCTCCGGACGGCCGCGCTCGGCTGGACCGCACTGTTCGTCGCGACCGTGCACTTCTGGGCGACGTCGTGGTGGCACGTGGTCGTGGCGCTGCCGGTCGCGCTCGCGGGCGGGGCCGGGCTGCAGCGGGTGCACCGCCGCCTGGTCGCCCCGCCCCGGCACCGCGTCGCGCTGTCCCGGCGGGTCCGCCGCACCGGGCACTTCCCGGTCATCCGCCGGCCCGGGGTACCCGGGCCGCACCGGCATGCGGCCGTCGAGGCCGCACCGCGCGCGGTCCGGGACCTCCGCGACCTGGCGTGGCCACCGGGTCAGCCCGCGGCGCCGACCGGCGTGCGGTCCTCGGGGTCGTCCTCCTCGGCGGGCTCGGCGGCCGGCGCACCGACCAGCTCGCCGTAGACGACGGTCAGGGCCTCGGCGATCCGCGCCCGGTCGAACCGCGACACCGCACGGTCCCGGCCCGCGATCCCGAACCCGGCGCGCAGGGCGTCGTCGCCGAGCACGCCGCGCAGCGCGACCGCCAGCTCGGCGGGCCGGGCCGGGCGGACCAGCACCCCGGTCACCCCCTCGACGACGACGTCGCGCAGCCCGCCCACGCTCGTCGCCACGACCGCCCGCGCGCAGGCCATCGCCTGCAGGACCGGCCCGACCCCGACGTCGCGCTCCGGTGCGGCGACCACGACGTCGGCCGAGCGCAGCAGCCGCGGCATCAGGCCGCCCTCGACCGGCCCGAGGAACCGGACGCGCCCGGCGACGCCGGCCTCGCGGGCGATGCCGAACAGGCGCGCGCGGTCGGGGTCCGGGTCCGCCGCGCCGCCGGCGACGAGCAGCTCGGCGGTGCGGACCCGGGACAGCGCCCGGATCACCGTGTCCATCCCGGCGCCGTCGGCCAGCGAGCCGACCGCGAGCAACCGCGGCCGGTCATCCCGGCGCAGCGCCGGCCCGTCGGGGGCGAACACGTCGGTGTCGACGGCGGCGGGCACCGTCCGCAGCACCGCCCGCGGCACCCCGCGGCGCAGCAGGGCGGTGTGCTGCTCCTCGCTGGAGGCCAGCACGCGGGCGGCCCCCTGCGACGACCCGGTACGGGCCGCGGGGATCGCGGCCGGGCCCTGGCAGTCGGCCGGATAGACCTGCACGACCGGCACCCCGGTCGCGACGGCGGCGGCCCCGGCGCGCGGTCCGATGGCGTGCACCACCTGGGGCGGGTCGTCGGACCACGCCGCGGCCAGTGCGGTGTCCTGCCCGGGTTCCCACGGCTGCACGCGCAGCGTGCCGCCGTCGGCCGGGGCGGTCAGGTCGGGGTCGTCGGGGACGTCGGTGAACACCCGGACCGCGTGACCGGCGGCGGCCAGCGAGGCGGCGGTGATCCCCGCGCCGCACGTTCGCGGGACCTCGGGGGTACGGATGACGGCGATGCGCAAGCGGAGCCTCCACGTCGTGCTCGCGGCTGCGGGCACGCGCAGTTGGCTCTACGCGTCGGACCCGTGACCGTACCCGCTCCGGTCCGCCCCCGGGTGGGCGACCGCGGGAGTGTGCGAGGCGGGCACATCGGGTAACCGGGTCGCGTCGGGCGGGCCGGCCCGGCAGGACGGGGAGGGGGCGGGCCCGTGACCGCACAGTCCTGGATCCTCAGGGTGGAGCCCGACGCGGCCGCGTGCCGCACGGCCCGGCACGAGCTGACGCGGTTCCTGACCCCGTTGGTGGACGACGTGACCGTCGGCGACGCGACGCTGGTGCTGCACGAACTGGTGGCGAACGGTGTCGACCACGCGCACACCCCGATGCTGGTGACCGCACGGGTGCGCGACGGCGCGGTACGCCTGCGCGTGCGCGACGGCTCGGTCGTGCGCGGACGCGAGCAGCCCTACGACCCCACCGCGACCCGCGGACGCGGGCTGCAGATCGTCGGCCGGCTCTCGCAGCGCTGGGGCGTGCGCCGGCACCACGGCGGCAAGACGACCTGGGCCGACGTCGGGCCGGTCGGCGCCCGCCCGGCCCCGGACCTGCACCTGGTGCGCCCGGCCTCCTGACCCCCCCCCGCCCGTCCGGCGGGCCGGAGCCACCGGGCCGGGCCGGGGCGGGGACCGGGTGGCCGGACCCGGTTCACCGGGGTGGGCTCACCGCGACGGACCGGTGCGGGCCCCGCCGCGGACGGTCAGGCCGGTGTGGAGAGCCGGGTGCCCTCGTGGCGCGGCGCCAGCCCGAGACGCTCGACCAGCTCGGTCGTCGCCGTCGACCGGTTGAGACAGTAGAAGTGGATCCCGGGGACACCCTCGGCGAGCAGCCGCTCGCACAGCTCGCCGGTGACCTCCATGCCCGCGGCGCGGAACGCCGCCGTGTCACCGGAGTAGGGCGCGAGCCGCTCGACGAGCGCCGCCGGCAGCGGCGAGCCCGACAGCTCGGGCCCCTTGTGGAAGGTCTTCTCCGAGGTCAGCGGCATGATGCCGGGGATGATCGGCTGGTCGAACCCGGCGGCGGCGACCCGGTCGCGCAGCCGCAGGAAACCATCGGGCTCCAGGAACAGCTGGGTCACGGCGAACTCCGCGCCCGCCCGGAACTTCCCGACGAGCCGCTCGGTGTCGGTCTCGAGCTCGGCCGAGCGCGGGTGGCCGTAGGGGAACGCGGCGACGCCCACGCAGAACGGGCCGGACCGCTTGATCAGCGCGACGAGCTGGTCGGCGTACTCGAGCCCGTCGGGGTGGGCGACCCACTCGCCGAGTGGGTCGCCGGGCGGGTCCCCGCGCAGCGCCATGATGTTGCGGACGCCCGCGGCGGCCAGCGACCCGATCACGTGGCGCAGCTCGTCGGTCGAGTGCGAGACGGCGGTCAGGTGCGCCATCGAGCACAGCGTCGTGTCGGTGGCGATCCGCTCCACCGTGCGGACGGTGCGGTCGCGGCTGGAGCCGCCCGCGCCGTAGGTCACCGACACGTAGGCCGGGTCGAGCACCTCCAGGCGGCGGATGGCGCGCCACAGTTCCGCCTCGCCCCGATCGTCCTTGGGCGGGAAGAACTCCACCGCGAAGAAGGGGCGGTCGACGTTGATCCGTTCGGTCACCGTGGATGCGAAGGTCGTCGTCACCCCGACGACCTTACGGTGCGTACCGCCGTTCGGTCGTCCACCGACCGGCGCGCACCGTCTGCGCACCGCCATGACGTGCACCACGACGGCATCGGCGGGCCGGGTCCCGGGTGCACCGATAGCCTGGTCGTCGTGGCCGACCCCGTCTCCCCCGTGTCCGCACCGTCCGGTCCGTCCGGATCCCCGGGCCTGTCCACCGCAGGTCCGGCTCCGCTCGACGACGCGCTGCCCCAGCACGTGGAACGGGTGCTGGCCGGGTACCTGGACCGCCGCCGCACCGAGGTGCTGGGCATCGACCCGGTCGTCGCGGCGGCCGCCGACGCGCTGGCCGGGTTCGTGCTGGGCGGTGGGAAACGGCTGCGGCCCACCTTCGCCTGGTGGGGCTGGCGTGGCGCGGGCGGCGACCCCGCCGACCCGCACGCCCAGGGCGTGCTGAGCGCGATCGCCGCGCTGGAGCTGATCCAGGCATGCGCCCTGGTCCACGACGACCTGATGGACGCCTCCTCCACCCGCCGCGGCCGGCCCACGGTGCACGTGGAGTTCGCCCGGATGCACGCGGCGAACGGCTGGTCCGGACCGCCGGCGCGGTTCGGCGCCGCCGTCGCGATCCTCGTCGGGGACCTGGCCCAGGTGTGGGCCGACGACATGTTCCACGCCGCCGCGCTCCCCGAGGGCGCCCACACCCGCGCCGCCGAGCCGTGGCGGGCGATGCGCACCGAGGTGCTGTCCGGCCAGTACCTCGACGTGCTGGCCCAGGCCTCCGGGGACACCGCCGAGTCGACCGCACTGACCATCGACCGGTTCAAGACCGCCGCCTACACCGTGGAGCGGCCGCTGCACCTGGGCGCGGCGATCGCCGGGGCCGACCCGCGGGTCGTCGCGGCCTACCGGCGCTACGGCGCCGACATCGGCGTCGCCTTCCAGCTGCGCGACGACCTGCTGGGCGTGTTCGGCGACCCGCGGGTCACCGGCAAGCCCGCCGGGGACGACCTGCGTGAGGGCAAGCGGACCCTGCTGGTCGCCGCGGCCCTGCAGCGCGCCGAGCAGCGCGGGGACCGGGCCGCGGCCGACGTCGTCCTCTCCGCGCTCGGCGACCCCGACCTGGACGCCGCGAGCCTGGAACGGGCCCGCTCCGCGCTGTCGGAGCTGGGCGCGGTCCAGTCGGTGGAGCAGCGGATCGCCGCGCTCACCGGCGCCGCGCTCGACGCGCTCGACTCCGCACCGGTCGCCGAACCGGGCCGCTCGCACCTGTTCGAGCTGGCCGAGCGCGCGACCCGGCGGGCCTGGTGAGCGGGGTGCGGCGGATCGAGGGGCACACCGACCACGTCGTCGTCGTGGGGGCGGGGCTGGCCGGGCTGTCGACAGCACTGCACCTGCTCGGCGCGGGCCGCCGCGTCACGATCGTCGAGCGGGAGAGCTTCCCCGGCGGGCGCGCCGGGCGGCTCGACGTGACCGACGACCACGGCACCTACGCCCTGGACACCGGCCCCACCGTGCTGACCATGCCGGAGCTGCTGGACTCCGCGTTCGCCGCCGTCGGCGAGACGACCGCGGACCGGCTCGACCTGGTCCGCCTCGACCCGGCCTACCGGGCCGAGTTCGCCGACGGCTCGGCGATCGCGGTGCACACCGACGCCGCCGCGATGGAGCACGAGATCCGCGAGCAGTGCGGCCCGGACTCCGCGGCCGGGTACCGGCGGCTGCGCCACTGGCTCACCGACCTCTACCGCGCCGAGATGGACAACTTCATCGGCGCGAACATGGACTCGCCGCTGTCGCTGCTCGGCCCCGACCTGGCCCGGCTCGCCGCCCTCGGCGGCTTCGGGCGGCTCGGGAAGCGGATCGACCGCTTCCTGCCCGACGAGCGGCTGCGCCGGGTGTTCTCCTTCCAGGCGCTCTACGCCGGTGTCTCCCCGCGCGACGCGCTCGGCGCCTACGGCGTGATCGCCTACATGGACACCGTCGCGGGCGTGTACTTCCCGCGCGGCGGCATGCGGATGATGGGCACCGCACTGGCCGGCGCCGCCGCCGACGCGGGAGCAGAGATCCACTACGGCCGCACCGTCACCGGCCTGGACCGCTCCGGGGACCGGGTCACCGCGGTCCGGCACACCGGTCCCGACGGCGCCGACGAGTCGCTGACCCCGTGCGACGCGGTCGTGCTCACCCCGGAGCTGCCCGCGGCCTACGCCCTGCTCGGCGGCGCACCGCGGCGTCCGGTCGGGCTGCGCTGGTCGCCCAGCGCCGTCGTCGTGCACGCCGGGATGCCCGCGCCCGCCCCCGGCACCGCGCAGCACCACCACACGATCTCCTTCGGCGGCTCCTGGGCGGGCACCTTCCGCGAGATCATCGACGAGGGACGGCTGATGTCCGACCCGTCGCTGCTGGTCACCCGGCCCGGGCTGACCGACCCGTCGCTGCAGCCCGGCGGGCGCGAGGTCATGAGCGTGCTCGCCCCGTGTCCGAACACCGCGGTGGCGCCCGGCATCGACTGGGACCGGGTCGGCCCGGCGTACGCCGAGGAGCTGTTCGGTGTGCTCGCCGACCGCGGGCTGGTGGACCCCTCCGCGCAGCCGAGCTGGACCCGGATGTGGACCCCGCAGGACTGGGCGGCCGCCGGAATGGCCGCGGGCACGCCGTTCTCGGCGTCGCACACGCTGGCCCAGACCGGCCCGTTCCGGCCGCGCAACCTGGTCCGCGGTACGGCGAACGCGGTGCTCGCCGGGTGCGGCACGACCCCGGGCGTCGGGATCCCCCCGGTCCTGATCTCCGGGCGGCTGGCGGCCGAGCGGATCACCGGTCCGCGCCCGGCCGAGCACGCCGGGCGCGGGGCTGCCGCGCGCACGGGGCACTGACACGGGGCACTGAGGGCGGGTGCCGGGGGGCGTGGAATCATGCTCCCGACGATGCCCGACCAGCACACACGGACACGATGACGGCTCAGCCCTCGCCCCCGCTCCCCCGCCCGGCGGCACCCGAGACGGTGACGCCGGACCCCGGCGCGGGCGCGGTCGTGCCCCCGCCGCCCGCACCGGAGCCCGCGGGCCCCGGCCTGGTCGAGCGGCTCGGCTCGCCGCCGCGGGGCGTCCTGCTGCTGGGGCTGGCCGGGACCGTGCTGATGTTCCTCGGCTCGTTCGGCGGCGGCGGAATCCCGATGCGGGACCCGGTGATCGGCAACTCGGCGCTGTCGTTCTGGCGCTACGGCCACGGCGCGATGCTCGCGACGATCGTGATCTACGTCGGCCTGGTGCTGATGGTGTGGGCGTGGGTGCGGCTGGGCCGCGCCGTGCTCGCCCGGCGCGCCGGGGGCCGCGCGGTGCTGACGACGGCGGCGGTGTGGATGCTGCCGATGCTCGTCACGGCGCCGTTGTTCACCCGCGACCCCTACAGCTACCTCGCACAGGGCGCGCTGCCGCTGGCCGGGTACGACCCGTACGTCGTCGGGCCGGACACCATGGGCGGGATCTTCACCGACAACGTCCACTTCTTCTGGCAGGACACCCCCGCCCCCTACGGCCCGCTGTTCATCCTGCTCGCGCAGGGCGTGGTCCTGCTGGTCGGCCAGAACGTGCTGCTCGGCGTCGTGCTGATGCGGCTGACCCTGGTCACCGGGCTGCTGCTGCTCGTGGCGGTGCTGCCCGCGCTGACCCGGCACCTCGGCGGGCGTCCCGCGGTCGCGCTGTGGCTGGCCGTGGCGAACCCGGTGATGGTCGTGCACATGGTCGGCGGGGTGCACAACGACCTGCTGGTCGTCGGCCTGCTGCCGCTGGCGGCGCTGCTGGCGCTGCGGCAGCGGTTCGTGTGGGCGATCGTCGTCGCGTCGCTGGCCATGGCGGTGAAGGCCTCGGCCGGGATCGTGCTGCCGTTCCTGGTGCTGGTGTGGGCCGCGACGCTGTCCGGCGGGTTCTGGTCGCGGCTGGTCCGGGCCGGGGTGCCGTCGGTGGCCGTGTTCGGCGTCGTGTTCGGCGGGGCCACCTGGCTCACCGGTCTCGGGCTGGGCTGGCTGCCCGCGCTCAGCGCCCCGTCGATGATCGTGAACTGGCTGTCGGTGCCGACCGCCGTCGGTCAGGCGACGGCGAGCGTGGCCGGGATGTTCGCCGGCGAGGTGAACACCCAGGCGTTCGTGGACACGTTCCGGTTCATCGGCGCGCTGGTGATGGGCCTGCTGATCGCCCTGCTGTGGTGGCGCGGCCGCGACGACCCGCGGGCCGCGGTGCGCAATGCCGCGATCGCCCTCGCGCTGGCCGCCGTGCTCTCCCCCACCACCCTGCCGTGGTACCTGAGCTGGGGGTTCTGCCTGCTCGCGATGACCCCGTGGAGCGCGCGCGGACTGCAGTGGGTGGTCGTCGGCTCGGTCTGGCTGATGATCGTGTACTTCCCCGACGGCGAGACCGCCCTCTACGTGCCGCACTACCTGCTGGTGTGTGCCCTGGCCGGTGTCCTGGCCGCGGTGTCGCTGCTCCGCCCGGACCCGCTGGGGCTGCGCCGGGGCGCCCCGGAGGCACCGTCGACCGCGCCCACCACCGATGCGGGCGTCCGCGGCTGAGCGGGCCGGGCGCGTCGAGCTCGACGCCGCCGGCCTGACCGACCCGCAGCTACGGGCCGCCTACGCGGCCTGCCGCGCGCTGCACGCCGAGCACGGGCGCACCTACTTCCTGGCGACCCGGCTGCTGCCCCCGGCGCGACGGGTCGACATCCACGCTCTCTACGGCTTCGCCCGCTTCGCCGACGAGATCGTCGACGACCCCGACGGCGCGGGCGGCGGGGACCCGCACACCCGGCTCGACGCGCTCGACGCCGAGCTGGCGGCCGCACTGGCGGGGGCCCCGCTGCCCGGCAGCAGGCCCGAGGTGCTCGCCGTCGCCGAGACCGCGCGCCGCCACGACCTCGACGCGTCGCTGTTCCGGGACTTCATGGTCTCGATGCGGATGGACCTCACCGTCACCGACTACGCCACCGACGACGAGCTGGCCGTCTACGTGCACGGCTCGGCCGCCGTGATCGGGCTGCAGACGCTGCCGGTGCTCGGGACGGTCGTCCCGCGGGCGGAGGCCGAGCCGCACGCCGCGCTGCTGGGCGTGGCGTTCCAGATCACGAACTTCCTGCGCGACGTCGGCGAGGACCTCGACCGCGGCCGCGTGTACCTGCCCGCCGACGAGCTCGCCGCGTTCGGCGTCGACCGGGAGCTGCTGGCCTGGAGCCGGCGCACCGGGCGCCCGGACCCGCGGATCCGCCGCGCCCTGGCCCACCTGGTCGCCCGGACCCGGGCCACCTACCGGCGGGCCGACCCCGGGATCCCGATGCTGGAGCCGGTGTCGCGGGCCTGCGTCGGCGCCGCCCGGGTGCTGTACGCGGAGATCCTCGACGAGATCGCCGACGCCGGCTACGACGTGCTGACCCACCGGGTCGCGGTGCCGAACCGGCGCCGGGCCGCCGTCGCGCTGCCCCGGCTCGGCCGGGCGCTGGCCGCCCGCGGGACCGAGCTGGCGCGCGAACGCGCCGGGCGTCCGTCCCGCGGGTGAGCCGGCGGAACCCTCAGAAGGCCATGGCCTGGGCGCGGCGCTTGATCTCCTTGTGCCGACCCGCGCGCAGCGCGGTGATCGGAGCACCGGAGAGCGACTCCTCCTCGGTGAACAGCCAGCTCAGGATGGCGTCGTCGTCGTAGCCGCCGTCGCGGAGGACGACGATCGTGCCCGGCAACCCGCGCACGACACCGTCGTCGTCGAGCAGCGCGGTCGGGACGACGACGTCGTGCCCGTTCTTGAACGACAGGAGCTGACCGTCGCGGACGAGCTGGTGGACCCGGGAGACGGGGATCGACAGGCGGTCGGCCACCTCGGCGACGCTCAGCGTCTCCTCGGTGACCGCGGCGGGGAGGGACTCGTTCACAGCCGGACACTGTCCCACACCGTCCCGGACGGCGCCGACGCCCACCGGGCCGGCCCGCCCGCGGCCCCGACGCCGACCACCTGCGCGACCGCCGGGATCGCCCCCGGTAGCCTCACCCGCGATGAGCTCACCGTCCGGTCCGGCCGACCCCGGCATCCCGGGTGGGGCCGGGCGGCTCGCCGCCGACGGCCCCGGCGAGGTGCTGCTCGACGGCCGTTACCGGGTCGGCCCGGTGCTGGCCCGCGGCGGCATGTCGACGGTGCACCACGGCACCGACACCCGTCTCGAACGCGCCGTCGCGATCAAGGTGATGGACCCGCGGATGGCCGGGGACCACGCGTTCCGCACCCGGTTCGACCGGGAGGCGCGGCTGGCCGCCCGGATCGACCACCCGTGCGTCGTCGCCGTCTACGACCGGGGCACCGTCCCCGCGGGCCCGCTGGGCGAGGCCAGCCTGTTCGTCGTCATGGAGCTGGTCGACGGCGGCACCCTGCGCGACGTGCTGCGCGCCCGCGGGGCGCTCGGGCTCCCGGCCGCGGTGCGGGTGCTCGAACCGGTCCTCGCCGGTCTGGCCCGCGCGCACCGGCTCGGCATGGTGCACCGCGACGTGAAGCCGGAGAACGTACTGATCTCCTCCGGCGGCGAGGTGAAGGTGGCCGACTTCGGCCTGCTCACCGCGGCCGCCGAGGCCGGGGTCAGCCACGCCGGGATGATCCTCGGGACGATGGCCTACCTCTCCCCCGAGCAGGTCGTGTCCGGCCGCGCCGACGGCCGCAGCGACGTCTACGCCGCCGGGGTCGTGCTCTACGAGATGCTGACCGGGCAGCCGCCCTACACCGCCGACAACCCGCTGTCGGTGGCCTACCGCCACGTGAACGAGGACGTGCCGCCGCCGTCGGCGCTGGTCCCGGGGCTGCCGCCGGCCGTGGACGCGCTCGTCGCCCGGGCCACCTCGCGGGACCCCGAGCAGCGCCCGGTCGACGCGGAGCACTTCCGCCGCGAGCTGCTGGACACGGCCGACCGGCTGGGCCTGCCCCGGACCGCGACGCCGCGCCCGCCCGGCCCGCCCCCGCCCGACGACGGCGCCACCCTCCCCGCGGGCCCCCTGCGCCACCGGCCGCTCGACGCCGCCGCGCCGGGCCCCGGCGGCACCCGGGTGCAGTCGCGGGCCCGCGGCGCGCACGGCACCGCCGTCACCCCCGCCGGGCAGCCGGAGCCGATGACCCGCGAGGAGCTGGCCGGGCGCCGCCGTCGCGGCCGCCGGGTGTTCGCGCTGTGGATGGTGCTGCTCCTGCTGCTGGCCGCGCTGGCCGGGACGGGCGCCTGGTGGCTCGGGTCGGGCCGCTGGACCACGATGCCCGCGGTCACCGGCCTGGACCGCGAGCGGGCGACCGCACTCGTCGCCGAGTCCGACCTGACGCCCACGGTCACCGAACGGGCCGACGACGACGTGGCGCCCGACCTCGTCGCGCAGGTGGACCCGGCCCCGGAGACCCGGGTGCTGCGCGGGACCACGGTCACCCTGGTGGTGTCCACCGGCCGTCCCGCGGTGCCCGACGTGCCCGCGGGCAGCGCCGTGGACACCGCGGAGGACGCCGTGCGCCGCGCCGGGCTGACCCCGGTGCGCTCGACGAGCGCCGAGGAGTTCAGCACCGAGGTCCCCGCCGGTGCGGTGATCCGCACCGACCCGCCCGCCGGGACCCGGCTCGCCAGTGGTGCCGCGGTCACCCTGGTGACCAGCCGGGGCGCCGAGCCGGCACCGCCGCCCCCGGCACCGACCGCCGAGCCCGCGGCGCCCACCTCCGTGCCGTTCGTGATCGGCATGCGGGCCGACGAGGCGGAGGCGCTGCTGCGTCAGGACGGCTTCGAGGTCGACATCGAGCGCAGCTTCCCCTTCGGTCGCCGCGACGGCCGCGTCGTCGGTCAGGACCCGGGGGCGGGCGGCGACGCCGAGCCCGGCGACACGATCACCCTGACCGTGCTCTGAGCCCGCGCCGCGGGTCGGAGCCGGCGCCCCGGCCGGATGGCGGTCCGGCCGGGACACCGGCGTTCGAGGGGCCTACAGCCCGAAACGGGTGCGCTCGGCGTCGCCGATCGCGGGCAGCTGCGCCCCGGCGACGGTGACCGCGAGGGCACCGGCGCGCACGGCGTAACGCGCGGCGTCCGGCAGGTCGTCCCCCGCGGCGAGCCGCACGGCGACGGCCGCCAGGAACGCGTCGCCCGACCCGGTGGTGTCCACCACATCGGCCCGCATCGCATCCACTGTGGACACAGTAGCCGCTCCCGCGTCGTGCACCTCGCAGCCCGCGGCCCCGCGTGTCACGACCGACCGGGGCACCGGGTGCCCGCCCAGCAGCGCGGCCTCGTGCTCGTTGACCACGAGCACGTCGGTGGCGGCGAGCAGCTCGGCGGGCACCGGGGCGTAGGGCGAGAGGTTCAGCACCACCGTGGTCCCGGCGGCTCGGGCGGCCCGGGCGGCGGCCAGCACCGTCGGGACACCGATCTCCAGGCACAGGGTCAGCACCGCGACGTCGTCGAAGGCGGGCAGGTCCCCCGGCTCCAGGGCGGCGTTGGCACCGGGCGAGACGACGATCGTGTTGTCGCCCGCGGCGTCGACGGTGATGACCGCGGTGCCGGTGGCCGCGCCGGTCCGCACCACGACCCGGTCGACGTCGGCACCGGCGGCGGCGACGGCGTCGCGGACGGTCCGGCCGTGGTCGTCGTCGCCGACCGCGCCGACCATGCCCACGCCGACCCCCGCGGCGGCCCCGAGCCGGGCGGCGGCGACGGCCTGGTTGGCACCCTTGCCGCCGGGGCCCACGGTCAGGTCCGACCCGGCCACGGTCTCCCCCGGCCCCGGGAGGCGCTCGGTGCGCACCACCAGGTCGGCGTTGAGCGAGCCGACGACCAGCACCCGGCTCATCGGGCGTCCACCACGTCGTGCGCGGCGCCGGTCTCGGCGGCGACCGGGCGCGGGATGAGCAGCGACAGCGCGAACGCTCCCGCGGTGCACGCGGCCCCGACCAGCATGCCCGCGGTGTAGCCGCCGACCCCGGTCTGCCCGGCCCCGCCGACGGCGACCTGCACCGCGGGCAGCACCACGAAGCTGATCCCGGCGCCGAGGTTGAACGCGCCGGCGTTGAGTCCGGGCAGCATGCCGGGCCGGTCGGCGGGCGAGAGCAGCACGCCCAGGCCGTTGAGCATGATGTTGGCGATGCCGGCGTAGGTGACGCCGAGCAACAGCGTCGCGACGACCAGCACCGCGAACGAGTGCACGCCCACGACCGCCAGCAGCGCGGTGGCGACGACACTGCCGGCCAGCCCGACCCGCAGCACGGTGCGGTAGCCGAGCACCGGGGCCAGGCGACCGGCGAACGGCCCGACCAGCCAGCCGATCAGCGCGTAGGGGGCGAGCAGCGCGAGCGCGGTGAGGTCCGCACCGAGCCCGAACCCGGCCGCCGGGTTCTGCGCGATCGAGGCGACCAGACCGTTGACCACGGCGAACACGCCGGTCATGGTCAGCAGCGTGGTGCCGAGCGTGGCCCAGGTGGCGCGCCGGCGCAGGTCCTCGGGCGCGACGAGCGGCTGCGCGGTGCGGCCCTGCAGCCGCCAGAACACCACCGCGGCGACGACGGCGAGCAGCGCGTACCCGGCGACCCGGCCCCAGCGCGCGTCGGACAGCGCGGCGGCCTCGTCGAAGGCCAGCAGCAGCGCGCCGACCGCGGCGACGAGCGGGACGACCCCGCGCCAGTCCATCCGGGCGCCCTGCGAGGGGCGGGACTCCACCCCCCACACGGCGACGAGCACCAGCGCGACGACGGTGACCGCGGCGATGACCCAGAAGATCGAGCGGAAGCCGTGGTGGGTGGCCAGCCAGCCGCCGAGCAGCGCGTCGAGACCGGCCACGCCGCCGTTCACGGCGGTGATCAGGCCGAGCACGATCCCGTAGCGGCGCGGGTCGGCGATCTCGCTGCGCAGCATGAGCAGGCAGACCGGGACGACCGGCCCGGTGATGCCCTGCAGGGCCCGGCCGGTGAACAGCATCGGCACGCTGACGGCGAGGGCGGCGACGACGCTGCCGACCAGCATGACCGCGAGCATCACCAGCAGCACCCGCCGGCGCCCCGCGATGTCGGACAGCCGCGGCAGGAACAGCGAGAACATCGCCGCGAGGGTGAAGAACATCGTCTGGGACAGGCCGACGGTGGCGTCGTCGGTGCCCAGCTCGCGGGCCATGGTGACCAGTGCGGGGCTGAGCATCGAGGCGTTGAGCTGGAAGGCCACGCAGGCGGCCAGCACCGCCACGACGAGCGTGACGACCGGGCGGCGGTCGGGGGTGGTCATGCGATCTGCTCCGTTGCAGCGAGGGCGGCGGCGTCGGCGGGGACGGTCGCGGCCGGGGTGGCGGGGTCGCCGATGGTGCGCAGCGCGTCCACGACGAGCTCCCAGAACCGGGTGTGGTCGAGCTCCAGCGCGGCGTGCGTGCGGCATCCCTGCGGGGCCGGGCCGCGCCGGTCGGCGACCGTCATCCCGGTGGTGTGCCGGCCCGTGGTCTCGACGACGATCGGCATCGGGAACGCCCGCACGATCGTCGGGTCGATGACGTGGGCGACGGCGCACGGGTCGTGCACCGGCGGGGCGTCGAAGCCCTGGACGTCGCGGTAGGTGGCGGCGAAGAAGTCCAGCAGCTCGTCGACGAAGCGCGCCGGGCCGGTCCCGACGGCGCGGATCGCGCGGCGCACCTCGGGACCGGCCAGCGCCTGGTGGGTCAGGTCGAGCCCGACCATGACCACCTCCCAGCCCGCCTCGAACACGATCGCGGCGGCCTCGGGGTCGATGGCGATGTTGAACTCGGCCACCGGGGTCCGGTTGCCGACGGCGACGCCGCCGCCCATCAGCACCACCCGCTTGACCCGGCCGACGATCTCGGGGGCGCGCCGGGCGGCGAGCGCGATGTTGGTCAGCCCGCCGGTGGGGACGAGGGTGACGGTGCCCGGCTCGTGGGCCAGCACGGTCTCCACGATGAGGTCCACGGCGTGGGTGTCCACCGCGGCGAACGCCGGCGCGGGCAGCTCCGGGCCGTCCAGGCCGCTCTCGCCGTGGATGTCGGCGGCGACGGCGATCTCCCGCAGCAGCGGGCGGTCGGCACCGGCCGCGAACGGCACGCCGGTGATCCCGGCCAGGGTCGCGACCGAGAGCGCGTTGCGGGTCACCTTGTCCAGCGTCTGGTTCCCGACGACCGTGGTGACGGCGAGCAGCTCGATCCGCGGGTCGCCGTGGGCGAGCAGCAGCGCGATCGCGTCGTCGTGGCCCGGATCGCAGTCCAGGACGATCTTCTCGGTCATCTCCGGTGTCCCACTTCGTCGTCGCGGTCGTCCGGAGCGCTCCGGACGTGTCGACTGTGACCTGTCAAGCGCATGACGTCAAGCGCTTGATGTGTCGCGCGTCCGGGTAGGCTCGCCGGATGGCAGGACCGGTGGGCCGGCGGGTGACCGCGGCGATGGTGGCCCGGCGGGCGGGGACGAGCGTGTCCACCGTGTCGCTGGTGGTGAACGGCAAGTCGCGCGGACGGGTGTCCGCGGTGATCACCGAGCGGGTCCGCGCCGCGGTCGAGGAGCTGGGCTACGTGGTCGACCACGCGGCGAGCTCGCTCGCCCGCGGGACCACCGACCTCGTCGTGCTGCTCGCCCCCGACCTCCCCAACCCCTACTTCGGGCGGGTCACCACCGGGATCCGGGAGGCGCTGGGCAGCAGGCACCAGCTGATGCTGTCGGTGATCGAGGGCGGCGAACAGCCCGGTGCCGACGACGTCCGCCGGGTCGCGGCGTTCCGCCCGGCCGGGCTGCTGGTGCACGCGCCGTCGCCGACGTTCCTCGACGACCTCGAACCGGGCGGCCCGCCACTGGTGCTGATGGACGCCCCCGGCTTCGAGGGCCGCGCGGCCACGGTGACCTTCGACCTGGAGCCGGGCGTGCGCGCGCTGGTCGCGCACCTCGCCGAGGCCGGGCACACGGTCCTCGCCTACCTGGAGGGCTCGACGCCCTCGGCCACCTTCACCGTGCGCCGTGAGCTGCTCGCCCGGGTCGCCGCCGAGCACGGCCTGCGGGTCCTCGACGACGGCACCCGGGCCGGGCTGACCCTCGACGCCGCCGCCGACGTCGGCACCGAGGCGCTGCCGCGCTGGCGGGCGGCCGGGGCCACCGCGGTCGTCGCGGCGGCGGACACGATGGCCTACGGCGTGCTGGCCGCCGCGCACCGGCTCGGGCTGGCCGTGCCGGGGGACATCGCCGTCGCCGGGTTCGACGACCTGCCGTACTCGCAGGTGACGGCGCCGTCGCTGACGAGTGTGGCGCTGCCGGCGGAGGAGCTCGGCCGGGCCGCGGCCCAGCGGCTGGCCGCTGTGCTCGCCGGGGACGGCGACGGCGCCGCCGCTCCCCTGCTGCCCTCACGCCTGGCGGCCCGGGCCAGCACCGGGGCCTGAGACACACCACCGGGGCGGCTCCGGGTGGAGCCGCCCCGGGACGGACGGGTCAGCCGCGCAGCATCTCCGCGACGAGGAACGCCAGCTCCAGGCTCTGCTGGGTGTTCAGCCGCGGGTCGCAGGCGGTCTCGTACCGGCCGGCGAGGTCGGTGTCGGAGATCCGCTGCGCACCGCCGAGGCACTCGGTGACGTCCTCGCCGGTGACCTCGACGTGGATGCCGCCGGGGTGCGTGCCGAGCGAGCGGTGCACCTCGAAGAAGCCCTGCACCTCGTCGACGATCCGGTCGAAGTGCCGGGTCTTGTAGCCGGTCGAGGCCTCGTGGGTGTTGCCGTGCATCGGGTCGCACTGCCAGATGACCTTGTGCCCGGAGGCGGTCACCTTCTCGACGATCGCCGGGAGCACGTCGCGGACCTTGTCGTTGCCCATCCGGGAGATCAGCGACAGCCGGCCCGGGCGGTTGTGCGGGTCGAGCCGCTCGACGTACTCGACGGCCTGGTCGGGCGTCGTCGTCGGGCCGATCTTCATGCCGATCGGGTTGGCCAGCAGCTCCGCGAACGCGACGTGCGCGCCGTCGAGCTGACGGGTCCGCTCCCCGATCCACAGGAAGTGCGTGGACAGGTCGTAGAGCTTCGGCGACTCCCCGCCGGTGGGGTCGCGCTCCAGGTCCAGGCGCAGCATGGCGCGCTCGTAGTCGAGCAGCAGCGCCTCGTGGCTGGCGTAGAACTCGACCTGGTGCAGGTTGTGGTCGCGCACCCCGCAGGCGTCCATGAAGCGGACCGCGCGGTCGATCTCGGCGGCGACGGCCTCGTAGCGCACGCCCGCGGCGGAGGTGCGGACGAAGTCCTTGTTCCAGTCGTGCACCTTGGACAGGTCGGCCAGCCCGGTCGCGGTCAGGCCGCGGACCAGGTTCATCGCCGCCGAGGCGTTCGCGTAGGCGCGGACCATCCGCGACGGGTCCGGGATCCGGCCCTGCGCGTCCGGGGCGAGCCCGTTGACGATGTCCCCGCGGTAGGACGGCAGCCCGCTCGCGTCGGTCGGCGAGCTGCGCGGCTTGGCGTACTGCCCGGCGATCCGGCCGACCTTGACCACCGGCATCGAGGCGCCGTAGGTCAGGACGACGGCCATCTGCAGCAGCGTGCGGATCGTCGCCCGGATGTGCGGCTCGGTGTTGTCGACGAAGGTCTCGGCGCAGTCGCCGCCCTGCAGCAGGAACGCCTCACCGTTCGCGACGTCGGCGAGCCGCGACTGGAGCCGGTCGACCTCCGGCGGCAGCACCACCGGCGGGACGGACTCGAGGACCTTCCGCACGTCGCCCACCTGCGACGGGTCGGGCCACTCGGGCTGCTGGGCGGCAGGGCGGGAGAGCGCGTCGTCCAGGGCGGAGCGCAGGTCCGCGGGCAGCGGCGGCAGCTCCGGGAGGACGTCGATCGGCGCGTCGACGGACCAGTTCACACGGCCCAGCCTAGGCCGCGGCCGATCCCTACCGGGGCGCGGCCCCCGTCGCGAGGGTCTCGGCGATCACTTCCCAGCGCCGCAGGTTGTGCCGGGCGTCGGCGAGCGCGTCGTGCGCCTCGGCGGGCGGCGGGGGCAGCGCCGGGCGGCCCGCGTCCTCCCACCGCTGGCGCAGCTCGCGGGTGAAGCGCGGGATCGGCCGCGGCAGCGCGGGCATCGCACCCCACAGCTGGCACAGCGCCACGTGGTCGTAGGCGGCGATCCAGGCCCACAGCTCGACGTCGCCGGGGGCGCCGGTGCAGAAGTCGAGGATCTCCTCGCGCATCCGGGCCCGCGACATCCAGGCCCGGTCGCTGGGCGAGGGCAGCTTGGGCAGGACGTTGGCCCGCACCCACTTGCCGGCCCGGTCCGGGTCGAACTCGGTGGACACGGCATAGAACTCGCGGCCGTCCTCGCCGACGATCCCGATCGACACCAGGTCGATCGTCGTGCCGTCCTCGATGAACTCGGTGTCGTAGAAGAAGCGCATTGCCGTCCTGGGCTCGGGTTCGGTCGTGGAGCTGTGCCGCCCGACGAGCGTACGTGCCTCTGCTGCCGTGATCGGGACCGCTCCGGGTCAGGTGTCCTCCGTTGCCTGAACCGCACGCAGCTGGATCGCCAGCGCCGGGACTTCCTGGGACGCAGCAGACCAGAGGATCTCGAGATCGATCTCGAAGTACTCGTGCACGACACGATTGCGCATGCCCGCCAGTGCCCGCCACGGCAGGTGCGGATGAGCAGCAGTCAGCCCGGGGCTCACGCGTGCAGCAGCCTCACCGAGCACCTGGATCAGATGCGTCAAGACGATCTGCAGGTCCTCGTCGGCATCAAACCGCGCGCGGCCGCGCGCAACCCGGACCCGGATCTTCTCAGCGGCTTCCAACATGTCCGCGATCCGCTCCCGGTCACGTCGGACCAACAGGGATCCCTTCATCACGAGCGATCTTCGAGAAGACAGTCACACTGCCACCGCCTCGGCGAGAACCTGATCACGGACACGTCGTTTGAGACCGTTCACCGTGGCGACCTGTGTGAGAACCCCAAGTGAGTCCTCGACCGCGAGCGCGAAGGAAACCAGGTCGACATAACCGTGGCCGGGTTCCAGGTCGACCAGCAGGTCGAGATCGCTGGTGGGGGTTGATTCGCCACGCGCGACGGAACCGAAGACACGGATGTTGTAGACACCATGACGGCGCCCGACGTCCACGATGTAGTCCCGACGTGCACTCACGTCGGCCAGCGTGACGGCCTGGTGGGTTCCGGCAGTCATCGCGCCTCCCATACGAAACGGTGCGGCGATCGTACTGCGCTCGCGCGATATCGGGACCGGCCGAGCCCGGGCATCGAGCTCATCCGTCGGACGACACCGGCAGCCACTCCGCCGCCGAGCTGAAGAACCGCCGACGGCCCCAGTCTGCGCGATCACCGATGACGTAGAACCTCTCCTGCGCCCGGGACACCGCGACGTTCAACAGGTTCTGCTTCTCAGCCACCCACGCACGGGCGCCGGCAGATCCACCGAGAACCAGGATCACGACCGGCGACTCCTTGCCCTGCACTGTATGAACGGTCCCCATCCGATCGTCCTCCAGTAGCCCCGACAACTGCTTCCTCACAGCAACGACGACGGTGCGGAACGGTGCGATCACCAGTATCTCCTCACGCGTGCATCCACCGGCCGTCAGCTCAGCGACGAGGGTCGCCAGCCGTTCGATCTCCGGGCGGACGACGTTGTCCGTGACCGGGCCCCGCACATCGATCCACTGGCTCGGCCGCCACGGGCGTGGCTCCCGCGCCGGAGTCGCGAAGACCATCGGCGAGGACGCGTAGGCGACCGTGTTGGCGATGTCGAACATCGGTCGATCACACCGCCGGTGAACCCGGAGTGGTGCACCCACCCAGATCTCCTCCCCGTCAGGAGACCCCACGGTCGTTCCGAACCGGTTGAGCCGGTCGGCCGCGAGCTGGGCCGAACGCCGCTCCGGCAGCCACTGGTGGTCGACCCCATGGCGGTCCGCCAGCGCGGTCTGGGCGGGCACGGGGAGCGGGACGATCGGTTCGAGCTGCATCGGATCGCCGACCAGCACTGCCCGCTGCGCCCGCCACAGCCCGCCGACCACCGATTGCGCCGTGGCCTGGCCCGCCTCGTCGACCAGCAGCCACCCGAGGTCCTCCCGCCCGAGGTGCTCGAACAAGCGGGGTAACGAGGCGAAGGTCGTCGACACCACCGGAACCATCAGGAAGAACGCCTGCCATGCGGCGCGAGCGACCGGATGATCCGGGGAGAGGTCGCCACCAATGATCTTGTTGGCAGCGATCAGGGCAGGGCGGATGCGACGTGCAGTGGCGAGGATGAACGCACGGTGCAGCCGTAGGGCCGACTCGAACACGTCGGCGCGCGCAGCTTCGATCTCGGCCGGACCCCGCGATGTCGAAGGTGGTCTGCGGTTGCCCCGGGCCGACCCGGGCCGCACGCGGGGCACGCTGGAAAGTGAACAACTCCACCGAACGCCAGAACTCCACGACGTCCGCTGCATGCTCGTCCGCCACTCAGCTCCCCCACGGCTCGACGACCGTCGATCGTAGAGGAGGTAGTCCACCTACCGGATCGGAACGAGCATGCTCGACGCCCTTGTCGCAAGCCGCAAGCTCCACTGCCCGGACAGGTGAGCGGGCCGCCGTCCGGTTCCGGCCGGCCCGGTCGCCTGCTTCGCCTCCCGTGAGGTCACCGACCGCCGGATTCTGCCGGGCGACAGGTCGGTCCACCACGCGCCCTCATCGGCAGAGGAGCCTTCGCCCAGCTCCACATCGGTGGGTCACATCGCCGGGATGCACGTCCGGAGTCGATCAGGAGGCGCGGGAGTCGGGCACGTTCGCGTCCGGCCGCTGCGGGGCGGGACGCGACGGCGCGGGCGGTGGCGCACCGGCCGCGGCCTTCTCCTTGACCGACGCCGCGTAGAGGTCGACGTAGGTCTGCCCGGACAGCTCCATCAGCGAGTACATGATCTCGTCGGTCATGGAGCGCTCGATGAACCGGTCCCCGGCCATGCCCTCGTACCGGGAGAAGTCCAGCGGCTCGCCGATCACGATCTTCACCTTGCGCGGGCGCCACATCTTGGAGCCGATGGGGTTGACCTTGTCGGTGCCCACCATCGCGACCGGGATGACCGGCACCCCGGCCTCCAGGGCCATCCGGGCGACGCCGGTCTTGCCCTTGTAGAGCCGTCCGTCGGGCGAGCGGGTGCCCTCCGGGTAGATCCCGAGCAGCTTGCCCTCGTTCAGCAGCCGGACCGCGGTGTCCATCGCGGCGCGCGCCGCGGACCCACCGGAACGGTCCACCGGGACCTGCCCGACGCCGGTGAAGAACTGCTTCTTGAACCAGCCGCGGATCCCGGGCTCGGTGAAGTACTCGCGCTTGGCGAGGAAGGTCACCCGGCGCGGCAGCATCAACGGCAGGAAGAAGGAGTCGGCCACCGCGAGGTGGTTGCTGGCGAGGATCGCGCCGGCACCACCGGGCACGTTCTCGGCACCACGCACCTCCGGCCGGCAGAACAGCCTCATCAACGGGCCGAGCAGCACGAACTTGGACCACCAGTACAGCACCCTGCGCTGCCTCCCTACCGACTTCGGCGACAGCCTACGGAGCGTCGACACCTCCTCACAACGGGGCGGTGGTCACCGGGGTCGGGCGGTCCCCGCGCGGGCCCGTGGGCGGTGTCGGCCGGGACACGGGCCGTGACAGGATGGAGCCGCCGCGAGCGGGGAGGGACGGACCGGTATGAGCTCCGCAGACCCCTCGCGCGACCGCGAGGACCGGCCCGACGACTTCGACGCGATCGTCGCCGCCTGGCGCGACGAGGGCTCGGTCCCGGACTGGCCCGCCGAGCCCGTGGAGCGCACCGACCGCACGGACCGCGGCGACGCCGGTGACGTCGCGGGCGCGGCGGGCGGCGCCGACCGGCCCGCGCACCGGCCGGGCCCGGCCGCCCCGCACCCGGGCACCGGCACGGGTGCCGACCCGGACGACCACTACCACCCGCCGGAGCCGCCGCCGCTGCCACGGCCGGGACCACCGGCCGTCGTGGGTGGCGGGCTGATCGGGGTGGGGCTGCTGCTGTGCATCGCGCCGGGGCTGATCGGCGTCGGCGGGACCTGGCCGCTGCCGCTGGGGCTGGTGCTCATCGCGGCCGGCCTGGGCTGGCTGCTGCTGCGGCTGTGGAGCCCCGACCCCGACGAGGGCCCCGACCCCTGGGACGACGGCTCGCGGCTGTAGCGCGCTCAGCGCCGGGCGCCGGTCCGCAGGCTCTCGCGGGCCAGCGTCGCCGCGCCCACGACGGCGGCGGCCGCGCCGAGCTGCGCGGTCCGGATCCGGGCCAGCGGCCGGTTGCCCGCCCCGGTGAGGATGCGGGCGTAGTGCTCGCGGGCGGCGTCGAGGAACAGCGGCGCCGACGCCGACACCCCACCCGCGATCACGACGAGGTCCGGGTCGAAGACGTCCGCGACGAGCGAGAGCCCCTCCCCCAGCCAGCGCCCCATGTCGTCGACGGCGGCGCGGGCGACCGGGTCCCCCTCACGGGCGGCCGCGGCGACCCGCTTGCCGGTGACCCGCCCCGGGTCGACGGCGGCCTCACGGGCCAGCCCGGACGGGCCCGGCACGTCGCCGCCCGAGAGCATCTCCAGCGCGGTGGCACCGAGTGCGGTCCCGCTGCAGTAGCGCTCCCAGCAGCCGCGCTTGCCGCACGGGCAGGCCCGCCCGTGCGGGACGACCCGCAGGTGCCCCAGCTCGGGTGCGACGCCGTGCGCGCCGCGGAACAGCTCGCCGTCAAGCAGCAGGGCGCCGCCGATCCCGGTGCCCAGCGCGATCACCAGTGCCACCGAGGCACCGGCCGCGGCGCCGTAACGCCGCTCGGCGAGCGCGGCGGAGTTCGCATCGTGCTCCACGACGACCGGGATCCCGCCGAGCCGGGCGCCGATCCGCTCGGCGACCGGGGCGTCGCGCCAGGACAGGTGCGGCGCGTAGCGGACCAGCCCGCGGGGGGCGTCGACGAACCCGGCGAGCGCGAGCCCGACGGCGGCGACGGTGTGCCGGCGTCGCAGCTCGTCGACCGCACCGGCGATGGCTGCCTCCAACGCGTCGTCGGTGCGCGGGGTCGGTGCGGAGGCGGTGTCGAGGATCCCGCCCTCGGCATCGACGACACCCGCGCGCACGCTGGTGCCCCCGACGTCCACCCCGATGGTGCGGACGTCGGACATCCGGGGGCTCATGTCCGGTGCACCACGATCCGCTGCACGGAGCGTCCGCCGCCGTGTGGGCGGCGGGGCTCCTGGCGCGCGGGCGGGGCGGCCTCCTCCAGCACCGCGACGAGCACGGCGAGCAGCCCGCCGGCGTGGTCGGCGAGCCGGGTGACCAGCTCCGACCGCTCCCCCCGCACGACGGCGATCAGCGCGCACACCGGGCAGGCGGTGCAGGAGCCCGCGTCGCCGGGGCCGGGGTCGCTCCCGGCGGCCCGCAGCGAGTCCGACATCGTCTCGGTGGCCGCGCGCAGCCGGTCGAGCAGCGCCATCGCGGTGACCCGGAGGTCCTCCGGGATGCCGCTGTGATCGCCGCAGTGGGTGCCGCACCGCGTGTCACGGCCGCTCACGAGGTCATCCAGGTGCCCGGGTCGGGCACGAAGGAGATCACCAGGCGGGCGTCGGAGCCGCGGCCCTCCAGCCGGGCACCGGTGGCCTCGCAGCGGCGCAGGACCGACGGCAGCGAGACCACGCGCCGGGAGAACCCGATGCCGACGACCATGTCGTCGCCGACCCGGGCGAGGTCCAGCGGGGCGTCCTGGGCGCCGGGCAGCGCCACGTCGAGCTCGAACTCGGTGTCGGCGGAGACGCCGTGGCCTGCGGTGCGGCGCAGCTCCATCAGCGGCCGCGGCGGGGCGCCGTCGGCGGTGCCCGCGGGGTCGTCGTCGCCGTAGACCGACAGGGCCAGCTCGCGCAGCGCACCGACGCCGGTCGGCTCGGCGGCGGTGTAGCGGACCGCGGTCACCGGTACGTCCGCACCGAGCTCGCCCAGCTCGGCGAGCACGGACTGCTGCTCGGTGGCGCGTTCGCGCAGCCAGCGCGCCGCGGGCCCGCGCAGCGACGGCGGCGGGCCGGGCATCACCCGGTTCGCCAGCAGCCCGTCGACCCGCAGCTCGTGCAGGGCGAGCGCGGTCAGCGTCCGGCGGGTCTCGGCCGCGACGACCCGCTCCGGGGTCAGCACCAGCCGGATCGAGGTGCGGGAGCGGTCGGCGAGCAGGCCGCGCAGCCCGCGCAGCTGCTCGGCCAGCACGCCGAGCGCGTCGATCGTGCGGTCCCAGCCCGCGCCGTCGGCCTTGGCCCCGGCGAGCCCGGCGACCAGGCCGCGCACGGCGCGGCGGTGCGCGGGGAACAGCCGCTCCAGGTAGCCCGACAGCGCCTCGGGCAGGGTGAGCAGCCGCAGCGTCTCCGCGGTCGGCCCGCAGTCGACGACGACGACGTCGAAGCGGCCCGAGTCGGCGTAGCGCTGCACCTCGACCAGCGCGAGGAGGTCCTCGACGCCGGGCAGCACGGTCAGCTCGTCGGCGACGAGTTCGTCCACACCGGCCCCGGCGAGCATCGTGCGCAGGTGCCCCTGCAGGTCGCCCCAGGCGCCCTCGAGCAGGTGCCGGGCCTCGATGTGGGCACCCCACAGGTTCTCGGTGACCTCGGCGGGCTCGGCGCCCAGCTCGGCGTCCAGCGCGTCGCCGAGGGAGTGCGCCGGGTCGGTGGACACGACCAGCGCGGACCGGCCGGTCCCGGCCACGTGCGCGGCCGTCGCGGCGGCCAGGGTCGTCTTGCCGACCCCGCCCTTGCCGGTGAAGAGCACGACGCGCACAGCGCGGAGCCTAACGATCGCGTCCGGGTCGCCGCCGACCGGCTCAGCCCTTCTCGACGCGGCGCTTGAGGCCCTTCAACGCGGCGTCGATGATCACTTTCTCCGCCTTGCGACGGAGCATCCCGATCATCGGGAAGTTGACCTCGACGCTGAGCTCGTAGGTGACGGTGGTGCCGCCGGCGTCGCCGACCAGCCGGTACGCGCCGTCCTGGGCGCGCTGGATGCCGCCCTTGACCAACGTCCAGGACACCGAGCGGTCGTCGGCGGCCCAGTCGTAGTCGAGGGTGTAGGTGTCCTTGATGGCCCCGGCGTCCATCGCGAAGCGGACCTGGCGGGCGCGACCGTCGGCACCGGCGTCGAGGATCTCGACGCTGGTGATCTGGTCGGTCCACTCGGGGTAGGACGCGAAGTCCGCGATCACCGCCATGACCCGCTCCGGCGGGGCGTCGATGTGGATCGAGGACGAGGTCGCGTCGGCCATGGCGGGAGGCTATCCGGTGGTCAGAACCGGAGCACGTAGGGCGTGCCGTGCGCGCGGAAGTGTCCGGCGTTGACGCACTCGGTGCGGCCGATCCGCGCGCGACGGTGCAGCGGCTGGTGCACGTGACCGAACAGGGCGTGCGACGGCTGCTCGGCCCGGATCCGCGCGGCCAGCGGGGCGCTGGCGATCTCGGCGCGGCGGGTGACGACGTCGTAGGTCAGGCCCGGGTGCGCCGGCGGGACGTGGGTGCACAGCACGTCGGCCGGGCCGAGCGCGTCCAGGCGCGCGGTCCAGTCCTCGTGGGTCACGAAGTGCGGCCGCCAGGGGCCGGTACGGCGCGGATCGATCCCGGGCGGCAGCGGCACCCCGCCGAGGAAGCCGAACCGGCGACCGCCGATCTCGACCACCCGTCCGTCGGCGCGGGTGACGCCGTCGGTGTCGGGCCAGGCGTCGGGGACGTCGACGTTGCCCGGGATCGCCCAGACCGGCACCCCGAGCCCGCCCAGCACCCCGAAGACCTCGGCGTACTGCGCGGCGACGGCCTCGGCGACGGCGGCGGCCGGGTCGGTGAACCGGGCCCAGGAGCGCTCCAGCAGGCCCAGCATCTGCGCGCGCGGCGCCCCGATCCGGCGCATCCGGCCGAACTCCGCGGCCACCTCGGGCCCGAGCAGCCGGGAGATGATCCCGTTGGTCGGGTCGCGGTAGTCGATGAACTCCAGCAGGTCGCCGAGTACCAGCACCCCGTCGGCGCCCTCGGCGGCGCGGGCGAGCGGGACGGTGGCGCCGTGGACGTCGGTGACGACGTGCAGCCGCACGCTCAGGCCGTCCGGTCCGGCCGGAACGCCGACGGCGCGACGCCCGCCGGGCGCCCGTCCTCCAGGCGCCGTTTGAGCGCGAAGGCGTGCGCCTTGAACGCTCGGTGCCGCCGGTCGGACTCCGCGCGCAGCCACCGGCGGCGCCGCAGCCGGCCACCGGGCGGCGGGCCGTCCGGGTCCGCGCGCAGGAAGAAGTGCAGGACGGTGCCGTCGCCCTCCGGCTCGCACCAGACCTCCATGGTCCCGACGAGCGCGCCGGTCACGGTCCAGCGCAGCCCGGCCGGCCCGCGGTCGTGCGCGACCTCGGGGCGCAGGTCGGGCCAGTACGACGGCCACCGGGCCGGGTCGGCGAACTCCGCCGCGACCCGCTCGCGGGGCACGGCCAGGAAGGTCTCGTCGATCACGTCGATCGCGGGCACCCGGTCAGCGTGCCACCCCGTGCGACGGCGCCGGTCACGGGTACCGTCGCGGCCCGGACCGGACCGGCGGCACCACCGACCGATCCGTTATGTCCGAATCGATGTACGTGGACCCTACTCTCCGGTAGGTTCTGCTCCGAGGTGTCACCGCAGCCGTCGCGGTGACCGCGTTCAGCCTGTCGAGGCCGCCAGGAGGTCGATCCCCGTGCGTGAGTACAGCGTTCCCGCCGCGGTGTCCGTGGGAGACGAGGAATCGCTCTCGGACGCCGTGTTCGACAACGCCGCGCAGCACCCGTCGGACGTGCTCTACCGCCGCAAGGGCGCGGACGGGAGCTGGTCGGAGGTGACCGCGGCCGAGTTCGGCGAGCAGGTCACCCGCATCGCCGCCGGGCTGGTCGCCGCGGGCGTGCAGGCCGGGGACCGGGTCGCGCTGCTGTCGCGGACCCGGTACGAGTGGACCCTGTTCGACTACGCGATCCTCGCCGCGGGCGGGGTCACCGTGCCGATCTACGAGACGTCGTCGCCGGACCAGATCTCCTGGATCGTGTCCGACTCCGGCGCCGTCGGGATCGTCGTGGAGACCGCCGAGCACGCCGCGTCGGTGGAGAAGGTCCGCGGGGACCTGCCCGAGCTGCGCACCGTCTGGCAGATCGAGCCCGCCGCGTCGGCCCCGGACGCCCCCTCGGCGGTCGAGCAGCTGCGCGGCCTCGGCGCGGACACCCCCGACGACGTGGTGCACGAGCGCCGGGGCGGGGTGCGCGCCGACGACCTCTGCACCCTGATCTACACCTCCGGCACGACCGGACGGCCCAAGGGCTGCGAGCTGACCCACCGCAACCTGATCGCCGAGATCCGCACGATCGCCGCGACGATCCCGCACCTGTTCGAGCCCGGGGACTCGGTGCTGCTGTTCCTGCCGCTCGCGCACGTGTTCGGCAAGGCCATCCAGTGCGGCTGCCTGTCCACCCGCACGATCGTCGGCCACTCCCCCGACGTGAAGACCCTGCTGCCCGACCTGGCGGACTTCCGGCCGACCTTCCTGCTCGCGGTGCCGCGGGTGTTCGAGAAGGTCTACAACGGCGCGCGGCTCAAGGCGCACAACGACGGCAAGGGCAAGATCTTCGACGCGGCCGCCGACACCGCGATCGCCTACTCCGAGGCCCTCGACGCGGGCGGACCCGGCCTGCTGCTCAAGGCCCGGCACGCGCTGTTCGACAAGCTCGTCTACGGCAAGCTGCGCGCCGCCGTCGGCGGCCGGGTCAAGGCCGCGGTGTCCGGCTCGGCCCCGCTCGGGGGCCGGCTCGGGCACTTCTTCCGCGGCGTCGGGCTGCCCGTGCTGGAGGGCTACGGCCTGACCGAGACCTCCGCCGGCATCACCCTGAACACCCTCGACGCCCAGCGCGTCGGCTCGGTGGGCCGCCCGGTCCCCGGCTGCGCGGTCCGGATCGCCTCCGACGGCGAGATCATGCTGCGCGGCGACATCGTCTTCCGCGGCTACTGGAAGAACGAGGAGGCCTCGAAGGAGGCCCTGGAGTCCGACGGCTGGTTCCACTCCGGCGACATCGGCGAGCTCGACGACGCCGGCTTCCTCACCATCACCGGCCGCAAGAAGGAGATCATCGTCACCGCCGGCGGCAAGAACGTCGCCCCGGCCGTGCTCGAGGACCGGCTGCGGGCGCACCCGCTGGTTGGGCAGTGCATCGTGATCGGCGACCAGAGGCCGTTCATCTCCGCGCTGGTCACCATCGACCCGGACGCCCTGCCGGGCTGGCGCGAGCGCAACGGCAAGCCCGCGGGCGACGGCAGCTCGGCCGCCGACCTCGTCGACGACCCGGAGCTGCGCGGCGAGATCGCGGCCGCGGTCGAGGACGCCAACCAGGCCGTCTCGCGGGCCGAGCAGATCCGCAAGTTCACGATCCTGCCGCACGACTTCAGCGAGGCCGGCGGCGAGCTGACGCCGACGATGAAGGTCAAGCGCAAGGTCGTCGTGGAGTCCTACTCCGGCGAGATCGAGGCGCTCTACGCGGGGACCACCGCCGACAAGGGCTGACCCCGCCGTCGACGACGGGTCGTGCACTCAGCGCGGCCCGTCGTCGCCGGTCAGGAAGCCGTGCAGGCGCGCCGCCGACGACGGCCCACCCCAGACCCGCCGGACGTGGGCCCGTCCGGCGCGGCCCATCGCCGTCGCCCGGGCGGGGTCGGCGAGCAGGTCCGCGACCCGGTCGGCGACGGCGGCGACGTCACGTCCCGGCACGACGTGGCCGGTCACACCCTCCTCGACGGTCTCCGGCGCGCCGCCGGAGTCCCCCGCGACGACGGGCAGCCCCGACGCCGCGGCCTCCAGCAGCGCGATCCCCAGCCCCTCGACGTCGAGCCCGCCGAGGTGGGTGCGGCACGGCAGGGCGAACACGTCACCGGCGGCGTGGTGCGCGGCGAGCTCGGCGGCCGGGACCCCGCCGGTGAGCACGACGGCGTCGGTCACCCCGGCGCGTGCGGCCAGTCTGCGCAACCGGTCCCGGTAGGGCCCGCCGCCGACGAGCAGCAGCCGGGCGCCCGGCACCCGGCGGCGGATCCGCGGCAGCGCCGCGACCAGCAGGTCCTGGCCCTTGCGCGGCACCAGCCGGGACACGCACGTCACGACCGGTGCGTCGCCGAGCCGGTACCGGCTCCGGACCGCGGCGCGGGCGTCCGGGTCGGGTGCGAACCGGACGGTGTCCACCGGGGGCGGCAGGACCTCCAGCGCCGCGTCCGGGCCGAACGCGCCGGTGAGCCGGCCGCGGGTCCAGCGCGAGACCGTGGTGACGACGTCGGCGTCCCGGCCGATCCGGTGCAGCGCCCGGCGCGCGCCGGGCAGCATCGACCAGCCGACCTCGTGGCCGTGTGTGGTGGCGACGACCCGCTCCACCCCGGCCCGGCGGCGCAGGTACGGGCCGAGCAGCCCCAGCGGCGCGGCCGCGCCGAACCAGACGGTCCCGGCGTCGTGCTCGCGGGCCAGCTCCGCGGCGCGCCGGGCGACCTCGGGGACCGGCAGCATCAGCGACGACCGGTGCCGGTGCACGGGGAACGGCAGCGCGGCGTCGTGGTCGGCGGCACCGCGCCAGGCGGGCGCGTGGACCGCGAGCGAGTCCGGCGGGAGCCCGCGGGCGAGGTCGGACAGGTAGGACTGGATGCCGCCGGGCCGGGGCGGGAAGTCGTTGGTCACCAGCAGCGTGCGCGCCACGGTCGGCGACGCTAGTCCTCGTCGGGGCGCCGGCCGCCGGTGGTCACCGGCGGAGGGGGGCGGCGGGGGTCGGGACGGCGGCTCCGCACGCGCGCCGCGCGTCGGGGATGCGGGCCGCCGTCCGACACTCCGGGGAGCGGACGAGTTCCGCGTCCTCACCGTTGCGTGACCGGATCGGTCGCCCGCCGGGGTAGCGCTGCTCCGTACGAGTGGTGGTGTCCGCTCGACGGCACAGCTGGTGAGGATGTCGTGCTGTTCAGGTGAACGAGCGCGGCAGCCCGCAGTGACGGCCCCGGCCCGGTTTTTCTCCGGCGCGGCCATTCTGTCGGACCCCTCCCCTAGCGTCCGCGGTGCTCGACCACCTCGGGTCCGACGAAGGAGGAGCCATGATCGTCGACTGCGATCGCTGCGAGGTCCGCGGTGCCGCCTGCGGTGCCTGCGTCATCGGGGTGCTGCTGGAGGTCCCGGAGGACGACCGGCCGATCCCCTACCTTCCCGTCGACCTGCCGGCCGACACGGTGGCCACGACCGTCGCCCCGGTGGAGTTCGCCGAGCCGGAGCGCCGGGCACTGCAGGTGCTGGCCGAGGGCGGCCTCATCCCACACCTGCGTCTGGTCGAGCCGGGCGCACCGGCGCCCGGTCGAGCCGGGCGTACGGCGCTGCCGATGCCGGAGGTTCCGCCGGCCGGGCACGGGCCCCGGCACCGTGACGTGGGGTGAGCGCTCAGCCGCCGAGGCGGCGCAGCAGCACCGCGGACGCCACCGTGTGCGCGCCCCGGCGGCGCACCGAGCGCACGATCTCCTGGTCCGACGTCGCGACCAGCAGCGGCCGGCCCGCCGGCTCGGCGGCGACGAGGTCGCGGACGACGTCGTCGGCGATCACCCCGGCGTCGCTGAACAGCACCCGCACCCCGCGGCTGCCGCGCACCGGCGCGGCGATCACGGCGGCCCCGTCGAACACCACGGTGATCTCGGCCCCCGTGCGGGCACCCAGTGCGCCGAGCTGGGCCACCAGCCGGGAGCGCTGGTCGGCCAGCGGCAGGTCCGGGTAGCCGGTCTTGCTGACGTTGTAGCCGTCGACGATGAGGTGCACCGACGGCACGGTCAGCAGCGCGTCCAGCGCGGCCAGCCCGTCGACGGGGGCCGCGACGCGCGCGCCGGTCCCGCGGTCGCCCGTTCCCGCGACGAGGTCCGCCGGCCGCGGTCCGCCCGCGCCGACGTCGAGCTCGCGGCGCAGACCCGAGATCGCGCCGCTGACGGTGTCGAGCAGCAGCTCCAGACGCACCTCGTCGCCGCGACGGGCCTCGCGGGCGGCCTGGCGAGCGGCGGCGACCTGACCGGCCGCCGTGTCGGCCCGGCGGCGTTCCCGGTCGGCCCGCTCGCGCTCGGCGGCGGTCTCGGCGCGGGAGCGGGCGAGCTCGTCGTCGACGCCGCCGCGCAGCCGCGCGACCTCCTCCTCCAGCTCGGTGCGGGCGTCGAGTGCGGCACGCAGCCGCGCGCCCTGGTCGCTGACCCGGCGGCGCATCTGCTGGTACTCGGTCTCCCGCTCCCCGACGAGCGCCCGTGCGCGTTCCCGTTCCTCGACCAGCTCGGCCCGGGCCCGTTCGAGCTCGGCGGTGAGCTTGTCGACCTTGGCCAGGGCCTCGTCGCGCTCGGCGCGCAGGTTGGCCAGGTCCGCGGTCTGCCCCACCTCGGCGACCCGCCGGTGCGCGAGCGGATCGGCGGTGAGCAGCGCGACCGCGGCCGCGTCGAGCTTGTCGACGGGTGCGGGCAGCGGATCCGCGGCGGACGCGGCCTCCGCGGCGGGGGTCGCCCCGTCCACCGGTGCTGCGGCTGCGCGCTGCGCCGCGGGACGGCCGGACGGGCCGGCTCCCCCCGCGGCTCCTGTGTCCCCGGTGGGTGCACCGGGTCCGCCCGGGGGCACGGGCGGGTCGTCGGCGGGTCGTGTCGTGGAGGGTTCGGGCAGCTCCAGCTCACCGGGCCGGTTCTCGGCCCACCAGGCCACCACGGCCGCCCGGAACGCCGTGTCCTGCTGCAGCCGGGCCACCAGTACCTGCCCGCCGAGACGGGCCCGCTTGGCGGGGGTGAACCGGGCGAAGCGGCGTAGCGGGGTGGGGACGTCCCCGGGCGGCAGCCCGCCCAGCGCGGTACCCGCGATCTCGGCGAGCCGGGCCCGCAGCGGGGCGGGCAACTCCGGCCAGTCGCTCGCGGCCGTGTCCGCGGCGCACGACGGGACCCCGGAGCACGTGGGCTCCGGTCGCTCCGTGTCGTCGTACGCCATCGGTCCAGGTTATCCCCGCCCGGCCCGGATCGCCGTCGGCGTGGCCGTCCGCGGCCGGGACGTCCCCGGATCGGTGTCCGCGCCCCGCTCCCCGGGCCGGGGCCGGGGCCGGGTGTTCGAACATACTGTCGGACCCCACGGCTACGGTGCAGGGCGTGACCTCCTGCTCCCCGCAGCTCACCTTCGACGAGCTGGGCACGCCACTGCGTGACGTCACCTTCTGCGTGGTGGACCTGGAGACCACCGGCGGCAGCCACCGGACCGACGCCATCACCGAGGTCGGCGCCGTCGCGGTGCGCGGCGGCAGCCGGATCTCCGAGCTCGGCACCCTCGTCGACCCGGGCGTGCGGGTCCCGGCCGACATCACCCGGCTGACCGGCATCACGAACGCGATGCTGCACGACGCCCCACCGCTGGGTGCGGTCCTGCCCTCGGTGCTCGACATGCTCCGCGGCGCGGTGCTGGTGGCCCACAACGCCCCGTTCGACACGGGTTTCCTCAAGGCCGCCTGCGAGCGCCTCGAACGCCCCTGGCCCGGCCCGCCGGTCCTCTGCACCGCCCGGCTCGCCCGGGCCGTGCTCCCGCACACCGAGTGCCCCAGCGTGAAGCTGGGCACGCTGGCCCGGCACTTCGGCTGCGCCACCACCCCGGACCACCGGGCGCTGACCGACGCCCGGGCGACCGTCGAGGTGCTGCACCACCTGCTGGAGCGGATCGGGAACCTGGGTGTGCAGAGCCTGGAGGAGCTGCTGCAGCTCGTCCGTGACCGGGCCCCGCACCGGCCCACCACCACCCAGCGCCGTCGCAGGCACCTCGCGAACGACGTGCCCTCCGAGCCCGGTGTCTACCTGTTCCGCGGCGGCGACGGCCAGGTGCTCTACGTCGGCACCAGCGGCGACCTGCACCGGCGGGTGCGGTCGTACTTCACGGCCGGGGAGAAGCGCCGCCGGGTCCGCGACATGCTCGTCCGCGCCGAGAAGGTCGACACGGTGGTCTGCGCGCACGCCCTGGAGGCCTCGGTGCGCGAGCTGGCGCTCATCGCCGCGCACCGCCCGCCGTACAACCGGCGCTCCCGCAACCCCGGCCGGGCCTACTGGGTGGCGCCGACAGCGGAGGCGTTCCCGCGGCTGTCGGTCGTCGCCACCCCGCGGGCGGGTGCCCTGGGTCCGTTCGGGTCGCAGCGGGCCGCGACCGACGTGCTCGACGCGGCACTCGACGCACTGCCGCTGCGCCGGTGCACGATCCGCATCCCGGCCCGGAACCCCTCGGCGACGCCGTGCGCGCTGCACGAGCTGGGCCGCTGTGCCGCCCCGTGCGCCGGTCTGCAGCCCGCCGAGGACTACGCGCCCGCCGTGCACGCCTGGGGCGACCTCGTCGCGGGGCGGGACGACGGCCCGTTGCGGGTGCTGTCCGCCGAGGTCGACGACCGGTCGGCCGGCGGGCGCTACGAGGCGGCCGCGCGGGCGCGGGACCGGCTGGCCACGCTGGCCGCCGGGGTCGACCGGGGCGGCACCCTGGCCGCGCTCGCGGGCATCGACGAGCTGGTCGGCGCCCGGCCCGACGGCCGGGGCGGCTGGGAGCTCGCCGTCGTTCGCCACGGACGGCTCGCCGCGGCGGGCAACGCCCCGCGCGGGGTGCGGCCGATGCCGGTCGTCGAGGCGCTGCGGACCGGCGCGCAGACGGTCCTGCCCGGCGACGGGCCGCTGCGCGGGGCCCCGTCGGAGGAGGTCCGGGTCCTGCACCGCTGGCTCACCACCGGCGGGACCCGGCTGGTGTACTGCGACCCGCCGTGGGCGGAGCCGGCGTGGGGCGGGGGTGCCTGGCGGGAGTGGGCCGACCGGGCCCGGGAGGCGTCGCACCGCACCGGTGACCGCTCCCCCGACGAACCCGCCGGGATCTGAGCCCGGCGGGCCACGGTCCTCCACGACGGCGCCCCCGCCCGACGACCCCGTGGCCGGACACACGGGACGCGGCGTCCGACCACGCGCAGCCCGCACACGACGGCGGCCCCCGCCGGACGCACGACGGCGGCCCGACACACGACGGCGGCCCCGCCGGAGACCGTGTCTCCGGCGGGGCCGCCGTGGAGTGCTTCCGGGCCGGGCCCGGGCCGTGCTCAGTCGCGCGGCTGCTGCGGACGACCACCGTCGTCCGGGCGGCCCGCGAGTTCACTGCTGCGGGACTCGAGTTCCGCCCGCGCCTCGTGACGCCGGCGGGACTCCTCGAGCTCCCGCTCGTGGGCCTCGTGGCGGGCCACGGCCAGCGCACGGGACTCCTCGACCGGGTCCGGCGTGAGCAGCGAACCGGAGACCGGCTCACCGGCCGACCCGAGCTGGTTCATCCGCTTGGGCACCGAGGCACCCTGGTACTCCAGCGGGATGGCGTGGCCGTGCGAGTCGACGCCGCCCAGCGGCTGGTGCACCTCGATGAACTCACCGTGCGGCAGCCGCTTGATGATGCCCGTCTCGATGCCGTGCTCCAGCACCGCGCGGTCCGACCGCTGCAGACCGAGGCACCAGCGGTAGGCCACCCAGTACACGATCGGCGGCACGACGAGCAGACCGATGCGGCCGGCCCACGTGGTCGCGTTCAGCGAGATGTGGAAGAAGTACGAGATCCAGTCGTTGAACCCGCACATCACGAGCCACAGGTAGAACGAGATCGCCATGGCGCCGAGCGCGGTCCGGACCGGGACGTCGCGCGGGCGCTGCAGCAGGTTGTGCAGCGCGTCGTCCCCGGTGAAGCGCCGTTCGATGGCCGGGTAGGCCCCGGCGAGCACGAACAGCACCGGCAGGAAGCCCGCGGTGGGGATGAACGCCGCCGGGATCGTGTACGTCCCGAACAGGTAGAACTCCCACGGCGGGAAGATCCGGCCCATGCCCTCGGACCACAGCATGTAGAAGTCCGGCTGCGAACCGGCCGAGATGTGCGAGGCGTCGTACGGGCCGAGGTGCCAGATCGGGTTCATCTGGAACAGCCCGGAGATCAGGGCCAGCACACCGGCGACGACGAAGAAGAACGCGCCGCCCTTCGCCGCGAACTGCGGCATGATCCGCACGCCGACGACGTTGTTCTCGGTCCGGCCGGGGCCGGGGAACTGGGTGTGCTTCTGGTACCACACCAGGCCGAGGTGCACGGCGATCAGCGCGAGGATGATGCCGGGCAGGATCAGCACGTGGATGATGTAGAGCCGCGGGATGATCTCGGTCCCGGGGAACTCGCCGCCGAACAGCGCCCAGTGCACCCAGGTGCCCATGATCGGCACGGTCAGCGTGATGCCCGAGGCGATCCGCAGCCCGACGCCCGAGAGCAGGTCGTCCGGCAGGGAGTAGCCGGTGAAGCCGGCGAAGGTGCCCAGCAGGATCAGCACGACGCCGATGGTCCAGTTGGCCTCACGCGGCTTGCGGAACGCGCCGGTGAAGAACACCCGGAACATGTGGATGATCATCGCCGCGACGAAGAGCAGCGCCGCCCAGTGGTGCAACTGACGCATGAACAGGCCGCCGCGGACCTCGAGCGAGATCTCCAGCGCGGACTCGTAGGCCCGCGACATGTGGACGCCGCGCAGCGGGTCGTACGGCCCGTTGTAGACGACCTCCTGCATGGAGGGGTCGAAGAACAGCGCCAGGTAGGTGCCCGACAGCAGCACGATGATGAAGCTGTACAGGGCGATCTCGCCCAGCATGAACGACCAGTGGGTCGGGAAGACCTTGTTGAACTGCTTCCGCAGTCCGGCGGCCGCGTGGTAGCGCTGGTCCGCCTGGTCGAGTGCCGCGCCGCCCTTGGCCGCGAGGCCACCTGAGGAGGTGGTGGGTGTCGTGATCGAACTCATGTCGTCTTCGGCCTCTCCCAGAACGCGGGTCCGACGGGCTCCACGAAGTCGCTGCGGGCGACGAAGAAGCCCTCCTCGTTCACCGTGATCGGCAGCTGCGGCAACGGCCGGGCGGCGGGCCCGAAGACGGGCTCGGCGTCCTGCGTGGCCAGGAACTGCGACTGGTGGCACGGGCAGAGAATGCGGTTGTCCTGCGCCTGGTAGAGGGAGGTCGGGCACCCGAGGTGGGTGCAGACCTTCGACCAGGCGTAGAAGTCACCATAGTTGAAGTTCTCCTGCCCGGGGCGCTTCGTGACCTCGGTCCCGGGGCGGAGACGGATGAGCATGACCGGCGCGTCCGAGGCGCGCTGCGCGTGCAGCAGCTCCTCCTCGTTGCCCCGCTCGCTCTCGCGGTACGGGAAGACGGTCATCATCGAACCCGGCTCCATGTCCTCGGGTCGCACTCGGGCGATCTCGGAGAGGATACCCGTGTCGGTGCGCAGGTACACCGTCTCGCCGTTCTCCGGACGCCAGCCCGTGTGCCACAGCGGGGCGTCGTCGCCCTCGGCCCACGGGTTCCGGATGATGCCGCCGAGCGCGACGACACCGGTGCCGATACCGGCGACGGCCGCGGCCAGGCCCGCGCTGCGGATGATCAGCTTGCGACGGCCGATCGTGGTGCCCTTGCCGGCGTCGGCGACCTGGGCCAGGAAGGTGGCGCGGTCGACGTCGGTGGACGGGCCGTCGTGGCGCTGCTGGACCGAGGTCTCGTCCGGGAACAGCTTCTTCACCATCTGGATGACCGCGATGCCGATGGAGAGCACCGAGAACCCGAAGGTGAAGCCGATGACCGGGGTGTAGAGGTTGTAGAGCGCGTGGCCGGGCTCGCCGACGTTGACGTACTCCCACGGCCACGCGATGAACGCGACCACGAAGGCGATCATGGAGATCGCCGAGATGACGAACCACAGCGCGACCGAACGCTCGGCGCGCTTCTCCGCGCGGGTCCCCGGGATCGGGAACGCCGGCGTGTTGTGCACGACCTCGACCTCGTCGAGCTCACCGGCCAGACGGGCCAGCTGCTCGGGCGACATCGCGTCGAGCTCCTCCTTGGTCGGACGACGGTCCGACCCGGTGCTGACTTCGCTGCTCAACTCTTCGCCCCCAACCAGATGGCGAACCCGACCAGACCGGACATCACGACGGCGAAGATGAAGACACCCTCGGCCGTCGGACCGAGACCCAGCAGCGAGTAGCCGCCCGGGTCGTTGGCGTGGTTCACCGACTTGATGTACGCGATGATGTCCTGCTTCTCCTGCGGCGTGAGCTGCTGGTCGGAGAAGCGCGGCATGTTCTGCGGACCGGTCTGCATCGCGGTGTAGATCTGCTCCTCGCTGGCCGGCTCGAGCGCGGGAGCGTACTTGCCGGACGACAGCGCGCCGCCGACGCCGGTGAAGTTGTGGCACGAGGCGCAGTTCAGGCGGTACAGCACACCGCCGCGGCCCGGGTCGTCGCCGCGCAGGGCCTCGCCGGTCGCGGCCGGGGTGACCGGCCCGCCGCCGTTGGCCTGCACGAACGCGCCCAGCGCCTCGAGGTTCGCCCGGCCCTCCTGGGTCTCCGGGTCGAAGATCGGCAGCGGGTGCTTGCGGGCCGCCTGGGCCTCCTGGCGCGCCATCGGCATACGACCCGAGGACACCTGGAAGTAGACCGCCGCGTCACCGACGCCGATGAGGCTCGGGCCGCGGTTCTCGACGCCCTGCAGGTTCGCACCGTGGCAGGTGATGCAGGTGTTGTTGTAGAGCTGCTCGCCCTTGGCGATCAGCGCGGTGTCCTGCTGCGCCTGGGCGACCTGCGGCTGCGGCGCGAAGGCGGCGTAGAGGAAACCGACGGACAGCAGGCCCAGCCCGATGGCGAGGGCGCCGGCGATGCGGCGCTTCATCTTGCCGTGCGGACGGGTGCGGCCCCCGGCCTTCTCGTCCGGCCGGTCGGCCGGTGGTGGGTTCTGGTTCTCGGTCATCGCTGGGGGTCTTCCAACCTCGACGTCGTGGCGGGTGCTGTCAGGGAACGGGCGGCGCGATCGGTCAGCGGATGAAGTAGATCGTGGCGAACAGCCCGATCCACACCACGTCGACGAAGTGCCAGTAGTACGACACCACGATCGCCGCGGTGGCCTGGGCGGGCGTGAACTTGCTGAGCTTCGTGCGGATGATCAGGTACACGAACGCGACCAGGCCGCCGACCACGTGCAGCCCGTGGAAGCCGGTCGCCAGGTAGAAGACCGACCCGTAGGCGCTCGACGCGATCGTCGTCTCGTGCGAGGTGACCAGGGTGTAGTACTCGAAGGCCTGGCCGAGCACGAAGAACGTCCCCATCGCCAGCGTCAGGGCGTACCAGCGACGCAGGCCGAACACGTCACCACGCTCGGCGGCGAACACGCCGAACTGGCAGGTGAACGAGGACGCCACGAGCACGATCGTGATCGCGAGCGCGTAGGGGACGTCGAGCTCGGTGGGCGGCGGCGGCCAGGGGCCGTCGTTCTGCGCCCGCGCGGTGAAGTACATCGCGAACAGCCCGGCGAAGAACATCAGCTCGCTGGAGAGCCAGACGATGGTGCCGATGCTGACCAGGTTGGGGCGGTTCAGCGAATGGATCCGCGCGCTGATGTTGGGTGCCGCTGTCGTCACGTCGGGCATTATGACCCGAGCCGAACTTCTACGGCTTGTCGGGATACCCCTCGCCACATCACGATCGGCGAACGGGCCTCATGATCACCGAACTCTTCGCCTGGTCGGGGCGACCGGGCGGGCGCCGGACGGCCCCGTCCAGGACCGCCGACTCGACAACGTTCGGGGCCGACGGAGGGTTCCCCTAGTATCGCCGGCGTGAGCGGACGAGCGGCAGAGATCGGCAGCGCGGCCGGATCGGTGACGGGGACCAGCACGGTGCTGGTCTACAGCCACCGCCCCGAGGTCCGCGAGAGCATCATCGAGGCGGTCGGGCGCCGGCCCGCGCCGGACGTGGGCCGGGTGCGCTGGGTGGAGGCGGCCGGCATCGCCGAAGTCCTCGCGGCCTGCGACGCCGGTGAGGCCGACCTGCTGGTCCTCGACGGCGAGGCTCAGCCGACCGGCGGGATGGGCGTGGCCAAGCAGCTGCGTCACGAGATCGTCGACTGCCCCCCGATCGTGCTGACCGTCCGCCGCCGGGACGACCGCTGGCTCGCCACCTGGTCGGAGGCGGACGCCGTGCTCGTGCACCCGCTCGACCCGATCGAGGCGGCCGAGGTCGTCGCGCAGGTCCTGCGCGACCACCGGCCCGGCACCCTGACCCCGCAGCAGTAGCGAGACAGAGGACACCTCACGTCGTGAGCGCACCCACCTGGCCCTCCGTGATCGGCCGCCTGATGCGCGGCGAGGACGTGACCGCCGACGAGGCGACCTGGGCGATGGGTCAGGTCTTCGCCGGCGAGGCGACCCCGGCGCAGCTCGCCGGATTCCTCGTGGCGCTGCGCGCGAAGGGTGAGACGCCCGCGGAGATCTCCGGCATGGCCGACGCGATGCTGGCCCACGCGCTGCGGGTGCACGTGCCCGGGCGCTCGGTCGACGTCGTCGGCACCGGCGGGGACCAGGCGCACACGGTGAACATCTCCACGATGGCGGCGATCGTCGTCGCGGCGGCGGGTGCGCCGGTGGTCAAGCACGGCGGGCGCGCGGCGTCGTCGCAGTGCGGGACGGCCGACGTGCTGGAGGAGCTGGGCGTCGCGATCGAGCTGACCCCGTCCGCGGTCGAGCGGTGCGCCGCGGAGCTGGGGATCGCGTTCTGCTTCGCGCAGTCCTTCCACCCCGCCATGCGCTACGCCGGCGCGGTCCGTCGCGAGCTCGGCGTCCCGACCGCGATGAACCTGCTCGGGCCGCTGTCCAACCCGGCCCAGCCGGAGACCGGCCTGATCGGCTGCGCCGACCCCCGGCACGCCGCGACGATGGCCGAGGTCTTCGCCCGGCGCGGCAAGTCGGTACTGGTGGTGCGCGGCGACGACGGGCTCGACGAGCTGACCACCACCGGGCGCAGCACCGTCTGGATCAGCGACGGCGGCACCGTGCGCGAGGAACGGCTCGACCCGGCCGACCTCGGGGTCGGCGTGGCCACCGCCGAGGACCTGCGCGGCGGCACCCGGCAGGTCAACGCCGCCGTCGTCCGCGACCTGGTGGCCGGCAAGACCGGGCCGGTGCGCGACGCCGTGCTGCTCAACGCCGCCGGGGCGCTCGCCGCGCACCGCGGGGTCGGTGCGGACCTCACCGCGTCGGTCGGGGCGGCGCTCGACGCCGTCGCCGAGGCGGTGGACTCCGGTGCGGCCGCGGGCCTGCTGGTCCGCTGGGCCGCGCTCTCGACCGAGCTCGCGTCGGCCTGACCCGCGGGGGCCGGCTCAGTCGAGCCCGATGGCGAACGCGGCGTCGGTGTCGGCCTTGGAGTAGGACCGGAACGCGATGTGGGTGTCGGTCCCGACGACGCCGTCGATCCGGCTGAGCCGGCTGGCGATCACGTCGGCGAGCTGCTCGTGCTCGCGCACCTTGACGATCGCGATCAGGTCCACGTCACCGGCGCACGAGTAGACCTCCGACACGCCGTCGAGGTCCGCGATGGCCTGCGCGGTCTCGGGGATCCGGTCGGCGGCGGTGTGCACCAGGACGATCGCGGTGATCACGGTGGGGCTCCCCCTCGGGTCAGGGCGTGGCGGACACCGATGAGGCTAGTGGGGGCATCCCCTGTGGCGCAGGCCGCATCCGGTTGCTACTGTGATCGTCATGCGCACCGTCGAGCACACCCTTGCTCCGGCCGCAGCGCTGCCCGCACGACTTCTCGCGGTAGTAGCACTGCGCGTCGGCTGATCCAGGCCGCCGACGCGCCCGCGCCGCAATCCCGGCGCTTCCCTCCCGCACACCGCGGTGAGGTTTTACGAGACCTGGCTCGCGTTCCCGCTTCTCTCTCGCGCAACGCATGGAGCCACACGATCATGAGCATCACCGCCGACCGTCCCACCACCACCTTCTCTTTCCCCACCGGTTCCGGTGGCGCCGCGGACATCGCGTCCCGGATGCCCCGCCGGCACACCGTCGTCACCGGCGACGGGATGGCCGGGGTCATGCAGATCGCCTCGGCGCTGCAGAGCTGTGGTCGCACGCTGCGCGAGTTCTGCGTCGACGTCCGTGAGGGCGTCGCCTACAGCTCGGTCACCTGCACCATGTCGATGACCCCCGACGAGGCCGACGACTTCTCCCGCGGCATGGGCGCCATGTCCTGCGTCATGGCGGTCGACCCGTACTGAGCCGTACGGCGGCCGCGCGGGAGCCGGCCGCTACGACCGTGAGCTGCGGCTGCGGGCGGCGTCGAGCATCTCCGCCCGGTCGGCGATCTTGACCCGGTCGGTGCCGCCGCGCCGCTCCCCCAGGGCGAGCTCGGCGGCGTCGAGACGCAGCCAGTCCTCCCACAGCACGGGGTCGACGCCGTAGGAGCGCATCCGCTCGACGACGGCGACGCCGCCCGGCCGCGGCGGCGTTGACAGGGCAGGCAGGTCGGCCAGCACCGACTCCGCGGTCTGCGCGCCGTCGCCCTTGTTGGTGCCGATCACCCCGGTCGGGCCCCGCTTGATCCACCCGGCCACGTAGCTGCCGCGCACCGGCTCCCCGCCGAGCAGCACCCGTCCGGCCTCGTGCGGGACGGTGCCGGTGGCCGCGTCGAACGGCAGCCCCTCGATGGGCTCGCCCGCGTAGCCGATGGCCCGCACGACCAGGCCCGCCTCCAGGGTCTCCCGCTCCCCCGTGCCGCGCACCCGGCCGTCGTCGCCGAGGGCGTTGCGTTCGATCTCGACGGCGCCGACCCGGCCGGTCCCGTCGTCGACGAGCCGGACCGGGGACCGCAGGAACCGCAGGTGGATCCGCCGGGGCGCGCCGGTGGAGGACCGGCGGGCCCATGCGGTGAGCATCTCGATGTTCTGGCGCATCCGGCGCTCCTCCGGCTCGGCGACGTCTGCGGCGAGCAGGCCGTCGTCGTGCACCACGACGTCGACGTCGTCGAGGCCGCCGAGACCGCGCAGCTCGGCGGGGGTGAACTTCACGTGCAGCGGGTCGCGCCGGACCAGTACGTGCACGTCGGTGACCGCGCTCGCCCGCAGCGCGTCGAGCACCGCGTCGTGCGCGTCGGTGGCGGCGAGGTCGTCGGCGGGGCGGGCCAGGACCCGCGCGACGTCGACGGCGACGTTCCCCGCGCCGACCACGACCACGCCGGGGCGGTCGAGCAGCGGGCCGGGACCGACCGCGTCGGGGTGCCCGCAGTACCAGGACACGAACGCACCGGACCCGACCGAGCCCGCGAGGTCCTCCCCCGGGACGCCGAGGTCGCGGTCGACCGCGCTGCCGGTGGCGTGCACGACGGCGTGGTAGTGCTCCCGCAGCGCCTCCCCCGGGATACCGCCGGGGCCGACGTGGACGTTGCCGAGGAACCGGACGCGGTCGCTGTCGTCGAAGGTCCGCACCAGCGCGCGGATGACCGACTTCATCTTCACGTGGTCGGGGGCGACGCCGTACCGGACCAGACCGTAGGGCGCGGGCAGCCGGTCGATCACGTCGACGTGCACCGACGGGTCACCCGCCAGCAGCGCCTCGGCCGTGTACAGGCCGGACGGTCCGGACCCGATGACGGCGATCCGGTGGGGTCGTGGGGCGGGGACCTGCGGGGTCGACACGTGCGCACCTCCGAGCCGGGGACGGTGACGACGCTAACAGCGACGACCCGTCCGGGCGATCATCGGCGCAGCGCGGTGCCGACGGCGCGCACCGCGGTCCGCCCGTCGGGCAGCACCAGCTCCGTGCCCAGGGTGCGGAAGCGGCGACCGTCGCGGATCGCGACGGTGCGGGCCCGCAACCGGTCGGTGATCTGCACCGGGCGCAGGAACTCCACGGTCGTCGACAGCGGCCGGGCGTCCGCGGCGCCGGGGTACGCGGACTGGGCCGCGGCGGCGAGCCCGGACAGGACCGCACCGTGGGTGGTGCCGTTGAGGTTCGTCGTCGACGGGCCGGGTGTGAACACGACGTCGCCGTCGGCGTCGCGCTCGAGGTGCTCGGTCCGCAGGCGGGTGGCGTCGAACGGCGGCAGCGCGGCCCGGGCATCGGTGCCGGCGGCGGTGGTCCCCGTCGCGGGCGCGGTCGCGAGCCCGCCGGGGCCCGCGGGAGCACCGGTCAGCGCGAACGTGGCGACGACGTGCGCGACGGCGACCCCGGTGTCGTCACGCATCTCGGCCCGGCCGACGCCGACCTCGTCGTCGAGGTGCAGCAGCGACAGCTCGGCGCGCAGCCACCGCGCGTCCGGTGCGGGGACCCCGGCCACGTCCAGGCGCAGGTCGACGGTGGGCGCGCCCGCGGTGAGCCGCGCCGTGGAGAAGACGAGATAACCGAGACCCGCGTCGGCCAGCAGCGCCGGGAGCACCGGGAGGACCCGGCCGTCGGCGGTGCGGACACCGTCGTGCAGCGGGGCGCGCACCACCACGCGCTCCGGCGTCGACGACGGGTCGGGGGCCATCCCGAGGCCGGACTCGACCGGCGCGCGCCGCAGCCGCTCCCGGGTGCCCGGTCCGGGCCTGGTCGGCTTCGGCTGCGTCGTGCCGGTCATGATCCCATCGTGCGTCACGCCGGGGGCGCTCCCGGCCCCGGGTCCCGGTACCAGGCGGTGAGCAGCTCGGCCTCGTCGTCGACGGCGCGCCGGTCGGCGGCGTCGAGCGGGGTGAACGGGGTGGTGGCGACGCGGCCGTCCCGGTGCTCCCAGGTGCCGGCGACCCGGCCGTGCAGCAGGAACACCGGCGCCGAGCGGGGCCGGGTCGTGGCGAACACGTGGTGGCGGTGCTCGGCGGGCACGATCCCGGTGGCCGCGGCGTGCCCGAGCAGCAGCACCGCGTCGTAGGGGCCGAGGAAACGCACCGGCAGCGGGGAGCCGGGCCCGGGCAGCGGGGCGCGCGGCACGTCGAGCAGCGCGGTGCCGTCCTGGGCGGCGAACGGGCGCAGGTCCTCCCCCGCCAGGGCTGCGCGGGCGACGCGGACCGGCCAGCCGGCGAACCGCGCGACGTCCGGCGCGGACGCGGGCCCGAAGGCCCGCAGGTAGCGGCGGGCCAGCGCGGCCCGTGCCGCGGCGGGGCCGGGCTCCGGGCCGGGCGCGGCGAGACCGTAGACGTGGGCGCGCGGGGTCACCCAGGTGCCGGCGGGCGGGATCCGCACGAGCCCGACCCAGTGCTGCACGCCGGGGAAGACGCCCGCGGGCAGGCCCGCGTCGGCGAGTGCGGCGGTGATCTCGGCGTGCCGGCGCGGCCCGTCGGCCAGCAGCCCGCCGACGACGCGTGCGGCGGCGGTCATGTCGGCGTCGGTGACGTCGCGGAGCAGCCGCAGCCACTCCGCGCGCTGCTCGGCGCGGACGGCGGCGGTGAACACCCGGTGGTCGCGGCGGCTGAGCATGTGGATGGTCGAGCGCATCGCCCAGGCCTGTACGACGCGTCCGTCGTGCAGCATCGCGGTCAGCGTGGACCGCTCGAAGCCGATGAGCCGCGACCAGAGCCCGAGGTAGCCCGACGGGGCGTGCTGGGTCTGCAGCCCACCGATGCGCTCCAGGGCGCGCGGCACCGGCAGGGCGGCTCGCCCGGTGAGGAGCTGGCGGGCGAGCAGGGCCCGCAGCCGGTCGTCGGCGGTGAGGACGCGCACCCGGCGAGTGTGCCGGTCAGCCCGCCGTCCGGGTGTACCGGTCCGCGGGGCGGGCGAGCCCGAATCGGTCGCGCAGGGTGCCGTCGTAGGGAGCGGGCGTCCAGGCGTCGCCGAGCGCGGGCAGCAGGCCGTCGACGATCTCGTCCACCCCGGACGGCAGCGCCAGCGGGACCAGGACGAACCCGTCGGCGGCGCGCTCCTCGGCGGCGTCGCGCAGCAGGCCGGCGAGTGCGGCCGGGTCGCCGACGTGGCGCAGCGTCGCCGGGACGGTGTCGGCGTCGGCGGGGGCGAGTGCGTCGAGCTCGCGCAGCCGCGCGGCGGCGTCGTCGCCCAGCAGGGTCTCGACGTCGAGCAGCACGGTGACCTGTTCGGGGTCGCGCCCGGCGTCGGCGACGGCGGCACGCACCCGGTCCCGGGCCTCGGCGGCACCGGCGACCGTGTCGGCCGCCACCCGGACGACGTCGGCGTAGCGGCCGACGGTCGCCAGCGCCTCGGTCTCGTCGCCGCGCAGCACGGTCAGGGGCTGCCCCTGCGGCGGGCGCGGGGTGATCGACGGTCCGGTCACGGAGAAGAACTCGCCGGTGAAGTCGATGTGGTGGAGCCGGTCGCGGTCGACGAAGCGGCCGGTGGCGGCGTCGCGGATCTCGGCGTCGTCCTCCCAGGAGTCCCACAGCCGGGCGGCGACCTCGATCGCCTCACCGGCCTCCCGCCAGAGCGAGGCCGCGTCGCGGTCGGCGCGCGCACGGCCGAACAGGTCGGCCTCGGCCTGCGTGCGCGACACGTCGGGCTGCCAGCCGGCCCGCCCGGTGGACACGAAGTCCAGGGTGGCGACGGCCTTGGACAGGTGGAACGGCTCGGTGTGGGTGACCGTCACCGTCGGCACGACCCCGATACCGGGGACGGCGGGCGCGACCCGCGCGGCGACGGCGACGGCGTCGAGGGTGCCGGGCAGTGCGGCCGGGTCGGCACCGGGCGGCTGCAGCGAGTCGGACAGCGCGACGAGGTCGAGGCCGCCGCGCGCCGCGGTGCGGACCAGGTCCAGGTGGTACGGGGCGGTGAACAGCCGGGCCGGGTCGGCGCCGCCGAGCCGCCACGCGCCGGGGTGGCGCCCCGCCGCTCCGAGTTCGACCGCCAGGTGCAGACGTCCGCTCACCGTGCCTCCGTCGCTCGTGGTCAGCTCCTGGGAGGGCCAACCCACCGCGGGCGCGGTCTGTTCCCGGTCACCCGGCGGCGCGCAGGTCCGCCTCGATCGCGGCGGCGCAGGAGCGCAGCTCGGGCAGGATGTCGGCGCGCAGGCCGTCGGCGTCGTTGCGGGAGGCGTGGGTGGAGACGTTCGCGGCCGCGACGACCCTCCCGGCGCGGTCGTGGACGGGCACCGCGACCGAGCGCAGCCCGGCCTCCAGCTCCTGGTCGACGACGCAGTGCCCGTCGGTGCGGACCCGGTCCAGCTCGGTGCGCAGCTGTTCCGGGGTCGAGACGGTGTGCGCGGTCAGCGCCGCGGGTTCCAGCGCGCCGAGGTAGGAGTCGAGGGTGGCGGGCGGGAGCGCGGCGAGCAGGACGCGACCCATCGACGTCGCCCAGGCCGGGAAGCGGGTCCCGATGGTGATGGTGACGGTCATGATCCGCGAGGTGGGGACCCGGGCGACGTAGACGACGTCGTAGCCGGTGTGCGGGTCGCCGTCGAGGACCGACACCGACGCGGACTCGCGCACCGTGGCGACCAGGCGCTCCAGGTGCGGGGCCGCGATCTCGGGCAGGCCCATCGCGGACAGGTAGGACCAGCCGAGCTCCAGCACCCGCGGGGTGAGGGTGAACAGCCTGCCGTCGGTGCGGACGTAGCCCTCCTCGGCCAGGGTGAGCAGGAACCGGCGCGCCGCGGCGCGGGTGAGCCCGGTGGCACGGGCGACGTCGGCGAGGGTCTGCTGCGGGCGCTGCGCGTCGAAGGACCGGATGACGGCCAGCCCGCGGGCCAGCGAGCGGACCTGCTCGGTGCGCGGGGCGCCCACGTCCTCCGGGGTGCTCACGCCGGCCGCCCGGCGAGGACGGCGTCGACCAGGTCGGCGGCGTGCCCGGTGCCGTGGCCCTGGGCGCCCGCGGCGAGGTCGAGGTTGCGGGCCATCGCCTCGGGGTGCACCTGCAGTCCGTCCAGGCTCACCCGCAGCCGGGCCGCGGCGCCGGCGGTGACCCGCAGCAGCGCGACGAGCGTCTCCCACTCCGCGTGCCAGGCACCGGCGGCACGCTGGAACTCCTGCTCGGCGCCGGCCAGCAGCGTCGCGACCAGGCCGGGGGCGCGCTTCGCGGCGCCACGGGCGGTGACGGCCGCGGCCGGGTTGCGCTTGTGCGGCATCGACGACGAGTCCCCCGGCGCGGACTCCGACACCTCGCCGAGCTCGGTGGCGGACAGCAGCACGACGTCGCCCGCGGGCTTGGCGCAGGCCCCGGCGGCGACGCCGAGCGCCCCGGCGAGCTCGCCGATGCGGCTGCGTTCGGTGTGCCACGGCACGCCCTGCGGGGCGAGGCCGAGCCGCGCGGCCAGCGCGTCGGCGACGGCCGGGCCGTGCGGGTGGACGGCCGCGAGGGTGCCCGCGGCGCCGCCGTAGGAGACCGGCAGCGCGGTGAGCACCCGGTCGAGGCCGGCGCGGGCCCGGTCCAGCCCGGTGCACCAGGTGCCGGCGACGAGACCGAAGGTGGTGGGCAGCGCCTGCTGGCCGAGGGTGCGGGCGGCGCACGGGGTGTCGCGGTGGGTGGCGGCGAGCGCGGCCGCGGCGTCGGCGCAGGCGGTGAGGTCGGCGACGACGCGGTGCCCGGCCCGTCGGGTGAGCAGCATCAGCGCGGTGTCCATGACGTCCTGGCTGGTGGCGCCCGGGTGCACCGCGCGCTCGGCGCCGGGCTGGATCCGTGCCGCGGCCGCCTTGAGCCGCTTGACCAGCGGGATCACCGGGTTGCCGCCCTCGACCGACTCGGCGGCCAGCGCGTGCGGGTCGACGCCCGCGACGGCGGCGACGGCGCGTTCCACCGCGTCGGCGTCGTGCTCGGTGACCGCGCCCTGCTCGGCGGCGACCGCCGACAGCGCCAGCTCGACCTCCAGCAGGGCGGCGATCCACGCGCCGTCGTCGAGCAGGCCGTCGACCCGGTCGGTGCCGGACAGCGGCCCGAGCAGTGTGTTCGCCATGCGTACAAGTGTACGACCTGCGACCGTCGGGGAGAAGGGACGGCCGGGTCCCCCGGGAGGCAGAATGACCCGACGTGCTGACCCACATCCTGCTCGACCTCGACGGCACCCTCGTCGACTCCGCCCCCGGCATCCTCGGCTCGATGCGCCGCGCGATCGACGAGGTGGGCCTGGACGTCCCCGAGTCCGCGCTCGGCACGCACCTGCTCGGCCCGCCGCTCTACCGCAGCCTGCCCCCGATCCTCGGCGACGAGGGCACCGCCGCCGTGCTGCCGGTGTACCGGCGGATCTACGGGGACGAGGACGGCTGCCTGGACTGCGCGCCCTACCCGGGTGTGGAGGAGCTGCTGCGCGCACTGTCCGCGGCCGGCGTGACCATGGCACTGGCCACCAGCAAGGCGGAGCCGTCCGCTCGGAAGATCCTCGCCCACCACGGCTGGACCGACCTGTTCACCGAGATCGTCGGCGACACCCGTGCCGCGGACCGGCCGACCAAGGGCGCCGTCGTCGCCGAGGCGCTGCGCCGGCTCGGGTCGCCCTCGGGTGCGGACGAGCCGCTGATGGTCGGCGACCGGCTGCACGACGTCGAGGGCGCCGCCGAGCACGGCCTCCGTTGTGTCGGAGCGGGCTGGGGCTACGCCGAGCCCGGTGAACTGGAGGCCGCCGGCGCGGAGACCGTGTACGCCTCGGCGGACGCGCTGCGGGTCGCCCTGCTCGACTGAGCCCGGCCCCGGCCGTCCCCACACTGCACCGTCCGGGTGAACCGGTCCCGGGCCGGAGCGCATCCGCGGCGGCTCGGGACCGTCACGGCCTCAGCTGAGACGCGCCCCGCGGACCCCTCCGTCCGGCCCGTGCCGGAGATGCGGACGGGCCGCTATACACCGGACATGACGGTCGCCGCGCTCTACCGCTATCCGGTCAAGTCGATGCTCGGGGAGTCCCTGACCCGGGCCACCATCACCGAACGGGGGCTGCTGGGCGACCGCGCCTACGCGGTGCTCGACAACGGGACCGGGATCATCGCCAGCGCCAAGGTGCCCAAGCGCTGGCTCGGCCTGCTCAGCTTCGCGGCCCGGTTCGTCGCCGAGCCGGTGGCCGGGGAGCCGCTGCCTCCGGTCGAGATCACCTTTCCGGACGGCTCGGTCCTGCGCAGCGACGACGAGGGACTGGACGCCGCGCTGTCCGCCGCGCTCGGCCGGGACGTGTCGCTGATCTCGGTGCCGCCGGAGGGCAGCTACTTCGAGGAACTGTGGCCCGACATCGAGGGCCTCACCCCGCAGCAGCTCGCGCCGCGCACGCTCATCGAGGACACGACGACCCGGCACGAGGACTCCGGCGAGATCATCAGCCGGTTCGACATCTCCGCGTTCGGGGCGCCGGGCACGTTCTTCGACCTGTCGTCGCTGCACGTGCTCACCGAGTCGACCCTGGACCGGCTCCGGGAGCTGAACCCGGACGCGACCTTCGACCCGCTCCGCTACCGCCCCAACATCGTGCTGCGCGACGAGGGGACGGGCTTCGTCGAGAACGACTGGCCCGGCAGCACCAGCGCCCTGGGCGACGACGCCCGGATCACGTTCTCCTTCGCCACCATGCGCTGCGTCATGACCACGCTCCCCCAGGGCGACCTGCCCGACGACCCGGACACCCTGCGGACGATCGCGAAGAACAACCGCATCGAGATCCCCCAGGTCGGCGGGGTCTGGGCGTGCGCCGGGGTCTACGCCGAGGTCGCCGCGGGCGGGGAGGTCGCCGTCGGCGACCCGCACACCGCCCCCGCCCCGGCGTGACCCACGCCGCGCCCGCCCGGCCGACGGTGCGCCGCGACGGCGGCGGTCGCCGAGATGCAGCTCAGCGGGGTGCGGGGCACCCTCGGGCCCCGCTGAGCTGCATCTCGACACCGCGGGACGGCCCCCCTGCCCCGGGGACGTCACCGGGATGCGGTCCGGGGCGGTCGGTCGGCCCCTCCGGCAGCCCTGAGCTGCACCTCGGCGCATGGACGACGGGTCCCGCCCTGTCGGGTGGTGTTCGTACAGCGAACACTTGTGCGTCTGTCGTACGCCGCGTACCGTCCTCGGCGACGGAGGTGCGTGATGGACAAGGTGGTGGCATCCGCCGCGGACGCGGTCGCCGACATCGGCGACGGGGCGTCGCTCGCGGTCGGCGGGTTCGGCATGTCCGGGGTTCCGACGGTGCTGATCGCGGCACTGCTGGAGCAGGGCGCGACGGACCTGGAGACGATCTCGAACAACCTGGGTGTCGACGGCTTCGGCCTCGGCACCCTGCTCGCCGCCGGGCGCATCCGGCGCACGATCGGCTCCTACGTCGGCAACAACAAGGAGTTCGCCCGCCAGTACCTGGCCGGTGAGCTGGAGCTGGAGCTGACCCCGCAGGGCACGCTCGCCGAGCGGCTGCGGGCCGGCGGCGCGGGCATCCCGGCGTTCTACACCCCGGCCGGGGTCGGGACGCTGGTCGCCGAGGGCGGGCTGCCCTGGCGCTACGCGTCCGACGGCTCGGTCGCCGTCGAGTCCCCGGCGAAGGAGACCCGCGAGTTCGACGGCGTGACCTACGTCCTCGAGCGCGCCCTCACCCCGGACTTCGCGCTCGTCCACGCCTGGAAGGGCGACCGGCACGGCAACCTGGTGTTCCGGCGCGCGGCGCGCAACTTCAACCCGGACTGCGCCGCGGCCGGGCGGACCACGATCGCCCAGGTCGAACACCTGGTCGACCCCGGGGAGATCGACCCCGACGCGGTGCACACCCCCGGTATCCACGTGCACCGCGTGCTGCACGTCCCCGGCGTCGAGAAGCCGGTCGAGTTCAGGACGGTGCGTTGACCATGACCCTCAACCGTGACGAGATGGCCGCCCGGGTCGCGGCCGAGCTGCCCGACGGCGCGTACGTCAACCTCGGCATCGGCATGCCGACCCTGGTGCCCGGACACATCCCCGAGGGCCGGACGGTGGTCCTGCACTCGGAGAACGGGATCCTCGGCGTCGGCCCCTACCCCACCGACGACGAGGTCGACGCCGACCTCATCAACGCCGGCAAGGAGACCGTCACCGTCGCCGACGGCGCCGCCTTCTTCGGCTCCGCGGAGAGCTTCGGCCAGATCCGGGCCGGGAAGCTCGACGTCGCCGTCCTGGGCGGGATGGAGGTCGCCGCGAACGGCGACCTCGCGAACTGGGCGATCCCCGGCAAGATGATCAAGGGGATGGGCGGGGCGATGGATCTCGTCCACGGCGCGCGCTCGGTGATCGTGATGATGGACCACGTCTCCAAGGACGGGTCCCCCAAGATCGTCGAGCGGTGCTCGCTGCCGATCACCGGCCTGGGCTGCGTCACGAAGATCGTCACCGACCTGGCCGTGATCGACGTGACGCCGGACGGGCTCGAGCTGGTCGAGACCGCGCCCGGCGTCAGCGCCGACGAGGTGCGGGAGAAGACCGGCGCCCCGCTGCGCTGACACCGCCCCGCCGCACCGACGGCTGCCCCCGCCGGTCCGGCACCGCCCGCCGGGCGCACCCCCCTCGGTCGCGCCCGGCGGCGGCGCCCTCAGGCGGGCTCGCCCGGCGTGACCGGCAGCCGGGACAGGCCCCGGACCAGCGTCGACTCGCGGTACACGAGCTCGGACGGATCGACGGCCAGCGCCAGGTCCGGCCGCTGGGCGATGAGCTTGCCGATGGCCACCCGCCCCTCGGTGCGGGCGAGCTGCGCGCCCAGGCAGAAGTGGATGCCGTGGCCGAAGAACACCCCCGACGACGAGTCCCGGGTGATGTCGAGCCGCTCCGGGTCCTCCAGCCACTCCGGGTCCCGGTTCGCCGCGGCGAGGCCCAGCATGACGGTCGACCCGGCCGGGATGGTCACCCCGGAGTACTCGACGTCCTCGCTGGCGAACCGCATCGGGGCGTTGGAGACCGGGGACTCGAAGCGCAGGAACTCCTCCACCGCCGAGGTGATCAGCGACGGGTCGGCGTGCAGCCGGGCGCGCTGCTCGGGGTGGGTCAGCAGGGCGAGCACGCCGTTGCCGATCAGGTTGACCGTGGTCTCGTGCCCGGCGATGAGCAGCAGCGTCGCCATGGCGACGAGCTCCTCGGCCGACAGGCGGTCGCCGTCGGCGTCGCTGACGGCGAGCAGGCCGGACAGCAGGGCGTCGTCGGGCTCGGTGCGCTTGCGCTCGATCAGCTCGGCGAGGTAGCCGTTCAGGCTGCCCATCGCGGCGAACTTCTCCTCCTGCGGGGAGTCGTCGACCATCACCGACGACCACGCCGAGAACATGTCGCGGTCCTCGGCGGGCACCCCCAGCAGCTCGCAGATGACCAGCACCGGGACGAGGAACGCGTACTGGCGCATGAGGTCGACGGGGCCCTCGGCGGGCAGCGCGTCGAGCAGCTCCTGGGTGATCTCCTCGACCCGGGGCTGCAGGTCGTTCATCCGCCGCACGGTGAACGAGCGGCCGACGAGCTTGCGCAGCCGGGTGTGGTCCGGCGGGTCCATCAGGATCATCATCGGGATCGGCGCGGCCGGCTGGCCCTCGCGCTGGTCGGCGGGGAGCGTCCAGCGCCAGTCCTTGCTCAGCCGCGGGTCGACGAACGCCGCACGGACGTCGGCGTAGCGGCTGAGCAGCCACGCCTTCCCGTCCGGCAGCGCGAGCTCGCGCACCGGCTCCTCGGTGCGCAGGGCCGCGTAGGCGGGGTGCGGGTCGGTCCAGAAGTCGCCCGAGAACAGGTCGTGCGTCTCGGTGCCGGTGGTGGTCAGCGCCATGGGGACCATGGTGCCAGCCATGGGTAAGCGACCGCTTACGTCAGTCGTGTGACCGAGCACACAGCGGGGTCGAGCTCGACGTCGGCCGGGGACGGGTGGCCCAGGACGACCGACGCGGCCAGCGCCGCCAGTGCCGGGGCGGACTCGATGCCCGACCCGCCCTGCCCCGCGACGAAGAAGAACCCCGGGTGCTCCGGGCGCGCGCCCAGCACCGGGGCGCGGTCGGGGGCGAAGGTCCGCAGCCCCGCCCACGCGGTCCGGACCGACCGCAGCCCGAGCGTGGTCGCCGAGCCCACCCGGTCCAGGGCGAGGGCGACGTCGAGCTCGTCGGGCCGCGCGTCGCCCGGCTCGGCCGGGGTCTCGTCGGCCGGGGAGACCAGCACGACGTCCGCCTCGGCCTTCAGGTACCAGCGCTCGGCGGCGTCGGCGATCATCGGCAGGACGGCACCGTCGACGGTGAGCACCGACGGGTCGCCGACCGGGCAGGCGGCGATCGTGCGCCGGTACGGGGTCAGCCCGGCGCCGGGTACGCCGGCCAGCGCCGCCACCGCGTCGGCCCAGGCCCCGGCCGCGTCGACGACCACTCCCGCCCGCACCCGGTGCCCGCCGGTCGTCGTCGCGCTCCAGCCGGAGCCGTCCCGGTCCAGCGCGGCCACCCGGGCGCCGCGCAGCACGGTGCCACCGCGGGCGCGCAGCCCGCGCCGGTAGCCGTCGTGCAGGGCCGCGGTGTCGACGTCGCAGGCACCGGCGGTCCACGCGGCCGCACGCGGGGCGCGGCGCAGCACCGGCGCGCGGCGCCACGCCTGCGCGGGGTCCAGGGCGACCGGGGCGCCGGGCTCGCCGTGCTGCTCGCGCAGCGTCGTGGCGAGGCGGTCGGCGGCCTGCTCGTCGTCCGCGAGGTGCAGGACCGCGCGCGGGGACAGCAGGGGCGGCGTGCCGAGCTGCTCGGGCAGCGCAGCGAACCGCGGCCCGGAGGCGTCGATCAGCGCGCGGAACGGGCCGGAGCCGTGACCGGGGATGTAGGTGGCGGCCGAGCGGGCGGTGGAGTGGACCGGCAGGTCCTGCTCGGCCTCGGTCAGCACGACGCGGGCGTGCGCGGCCAGCTCCCACGCGACCGACACCCCGGCGATGCCGCCGCCGACCACCAGCACGTCCGCCGTCTCCATGCCCGCGACGATAGGTCGGCGGTCCCGGGGAAAACCGGTGGCCCCGGCCGGGCGGTCGTCGTAGCGTCGCCGCCATGCTGATCCGGTTCCTCTGAGCGGCCCGCGGAGTCGACCTCCGCGCCCTCCGCCGCCGGCCCGTGACGTCCACCGGGCCCGGAACCGTCGCCGCCCTCGTGCGGCCCTTCCGGCGTCCCCGCGTGTGTCACCGGCCCTCCGCACCCGGTCCGAGTCCGATCCGATGCTCCGAGGAGGTCGTATGCCCACGACCCGCCACACCCCTGTCCCCACCGCCGACACCGATCCCGCCGGGGCGCCCACCCCCGCCAACCGCGCCGAGCGTCGCGCGGCGAGGCGCGGCCGGTCCGGCGCGCCGGACGGCCCGCCGGCACCGCGCACGGCAGGGCCGGCCCCGCAGGCCCGCCCGGCCCACGTCCGCACGGACTTCGCCGCCCGCCGCAGCGGCTGAGGGCACGGGCACGATCACGGATCGGGCACCGGGGACGTCGGCGGGCGACCCTCCGCGTGCCCGATCCGTGATCACTCCCGGCGGTGCGGCCCGGCGCGGGGGCGACGTGGAAGGCTGGACGCCGTGACCGTCACCGTCTGGTGGGCCGCCCCGGCCGATCCCGGCGACCGCGCCGACCTCGTCGCACTGCTGGACGCCCATGAACGTGAGCGGCTCCTCGCACTGCGCAGGCACGAGGACCGCGCCCGCTACCTCGCCGCGCACGCCCTGGCCCGGATCGTGCTCGCCGAGCGGCTCGACACCGACCCCGCCGCGCTCGTCCTGGACCGGACCTGTCGCTGCGGGGAGCCGCACGGCAAGCCGCGCCTGGCCGGGCGCGGCGACGACCCCGGCTTCTCGCTGACCCACTCCGGCGCGCTGGTCGGCGTCGCGGTCGGGACCGGCCCGGTCGGCGTCGACGTCGAGGCGCACCGCCCGCTGTCCGGCCTCGACGGCCTCGTCCGGCACGCCCTCTCCCCCGCCGAGCTCGCCGCGGGCACGCCCGACGGCACCGGGTTCCTGGTCACCTGGACCCGCAAGGAGGCGCTGCTCAAGGCCACCGGCGAGGGCCTGTCGAGCCCGATGGACGCGATCACGCTGTCCCCGCCGCACGCCCCGGCCCGGGTGCTGGGCTGGACCGGCACCGGCGGGAACTGGTGGGTCGCCGACGTCGCCACCGGCCTCGACGACCACCCGGGCGCCGTCGCCGGGGCGGGACCGGTGGCCCCGGTCGTCACCGTCGCCGACGGCGACGCGGTCCTGTCGGTGCGCCGGGGCACGATGCACGGGTGATGGTGAGGTGACCGCGGCGGCCGACCGCTGGGTGCTGCATCTCGACATGGACGCGTTCTTCGCCTCGGTCGAGCAGCTGACCCGGCCCACCCTGGCCGACCGGCCGGTCCTGGTCGGCGGCGCGGGACCGCGCGGCGTCGTCGCGGGGGCGAGCTACCAGGCGCGGGTGTTCGGGGCCCGCTCGGCGATGCCGATGGGGCAGGCGCGGCGGCGCTGCCCGCACGCGACCGTCCTGCCGCCCCGGTTCTCGCTGTACAAGGCGCTGTCCGAGGAGGTCATGGCCGTCCTCGGCGAGTTCTCCCCGGTGCTCGAGCCGGTGTCGGTCGACGAGGCGTTCGTGGAGCCGCCCGACCTCGTGGGGGCCTCCCCGGACCGGGTGCGGGAGTGGGGCACCCGGCTGCGCGGCGCGGTGCGCGAGCGCACCGGGCTGCCCGCCTCGGTGGGGGCCGGGTCGGGCAAGCAGGTCGCGAAGATCGCCTCCGAGCTGGCCAAGCCGGACGGGCTGCGGGTGATCGCCCACGCCGAGCAGGCCGCCGTGCTCGACCCGCTCCCGGTGCGGTCGCTCTGGGGCATCGGACCGGTCTCCGGCGAGGCGCTGCGGAAGATCGGGATCGAGACGATCGGACAGCTCGCCGCGATGGACGCCCGCGAGGTCGCCGGGGTGCTGGGCGGTGCCGTCGGGTCCGAGCTGCACCGCCTGGCCCGCGGTGTCGACGACCGTCCGGTCGCCCCGCGCGGCGCGGCCAAGCAGATCAGCGCGGAGACGACCTTCGACACCGACCTGACCGCGATGAGCGCGGTGCACACCGCGGTGGAGTCGATCTGCGTCGCCGTGCACCGGCGCCTGGTCGCCGACGGCCGGACCGCCCGCACCGTCACGGTGAAGGCGCGGACCGGGGACTTCGCCACCCACACCCGGTCCGAGACGACCCCCTTCGGGACCCGGGACCTGGCGACCCTGGTCGCGGTGGCCCGACGGCTGGCCGAGGGCGCCGTCGGCGAGGGCGGGGTGCGGCTGCTGGGGGTGTCGGTGTCCGGCTTCGGCGACGAGCCGCCACTGGCGCTGTTCGACGCGGTGCCCTCGGAGAGCGGGTGGACGACGGCCCAGGCCCCCGACTCACCGCCCGCGACCGCCGGCCCGGCCGCCGCGGCGGGGGTGACCGTGCTCGACGCATTCCCGGAGAACGACGCAGCCGGCGGGACCGGCGCGACCGAGGAGCCCGGCGACGCGGTCGGGCCGCTCCGCCCGGACCGGCCCGACCGCGAACCCGACCCGGACCGGCCCTGGCGCGCCGGCGACGACGTCGCCCACCCCGAGCACGGCCACGGCTGGGTCCAGGGCGCCGGGCACGGGCGGGTCACCGTGCGGTTCGAGACCGCGCTCACCGGCCCCGGACGCACCCGCACGTTCGACGCCGCCGACCCGGGCCTCACCCGGGCCGACCCGCTGGGCAGCTGGCGGGCCTGAGCCCGGGCCCCGGGTGGGTTCAGCCGATCAGCGGGCTGCGGTGCGGCGGTGCGACGCGGCTGCCCTCGGCGATCCGGGCGCGCAGCGCGGGAGCGGTGCGGGCCAGCCCGTCGAGGACGGCGCCGAGCGCGGCGTCGCCCGCGGGGTCGCCCCCGACCAGCAGCACCGCGGCCTCGGCGGGCCCGGCGGCGGCCCAGGCCCCGATCCGGGCGACGGCGTCGCGCGGCGTGACCGGCTCGACCCGCCACGCCTCGGCGTAGAACAGGGCGGTCGACTCGGCCTGCGGGAAGGCGAAGACCGTCCCGGCCTCCGCCAGCAGGTCGTGCGCACCCGTGCGGGGCGCGTCGTCGCCGGACGGGTCGGTACCGAGCACCACCAGGTCGTGGCTCATCGCATGTCCTCCTCGAGGGTCCGCGCCCTCATCAGTGGGAATCCGCGACGACGGGCAGTGTCCTGGCTCCCGGATCGGTACGCCCTCCCCGGCCTTCCCACCCTCGCGGGCGGTGGCGCCGGTGTGGGGAGGGCACTCCCCGGTGACAGTGGCGGGACCGCGCCGGACTCGCACCGGCTTCCTGTTCCGTCGTCGGCCGGAGCCCATCACGCGACCGGGTCAGCGGTCAACCGTCCCGCGCCCGGCCACTCCCCGCAGATGGTCGAGCAGGTCGTGCTCGGTCAGCGTCCCGAGCAGCGGCCCGTCCGGCCCCTCCCGCACGGGCAGCGCCGCCCCCCGGTGCGCGGCGAGCACCCCGAGGACGTCGTGCACGGAGCCGTCCGGGTCCAGGACGGGCAGCTCCGGGTCGGGCGTCGTGCCGTCGGCGGGCCGCATCACCTGGGCGACGACGACCCGGCGCAGCGCCTCGTCGGTCGGGGTGTCGGCGGCGAGGTCGATCCCGCGTCGCAGCAGCTTGAGCGTGTAGATGTTGTCCCGCGACACCAGGTTGGACAGGCCGGTTGCCAGGACGACGGCGGCCATCAGCGGCAGGATCAGGGCGTAGTCGCCGGTGAGCTCGAACACGATGAGCACCGCGGTGATCGGGGCGTGCGCGGCCCCCGCGAACACCGCCGCCATGCCGACCAGGCCGAACGCGCCGGGGTGCAGGTCGAGCGCCGGGAACAGGGCCGCGGCGGCGTAGCCGAAAGCGGTCCCGGCGGTGCCGCCGACGAACAGCGACGGCGCGAAGACGCCGCCGGACCCGCCGATGCCGATGGTGAGACTGGAGGCGAGGATCTTCCCGACGACGAGCAGGAGCAGGAACCCGACGACGTACCGGCCGCCGATCGCGGCCTCCAGCACCGGGTAGCCCACGCCGTACATCTGGGGCAGCGCCAGCAGCAGCCCGCCGAGCAGCAGCCCGCCGACGGCCGGGCGCAGCCACTCCGGGCCGCGCCAGACGGCGTCGCAGGCGTCCTCGACGGCGTAGAGGATGCGGGCGAAGGCCCAGCCCAGCAGCCCCGCGAGCAGCCCGAGCAGCGCATAGAGCGGCAGCTGGGCGGGGCTGCCCAGGTCGAAGTGCGGCAGGGTCAGGATCGCGCGGTCCCCGGCGATCACCTCGGCGACGACGTTCGCGACCACGGAGCTGATCACCAGCACGCCGAAGGCCTCGGCGCTGAACGACCGCAGGATCAGCTCCAGGCCGAACACCACCCCGGAGATCGGGGCGTCGAACGTCGCGGAGATCCCGCCCGCGGCGCCGCAGGCGACCATCAGGACCAGCCGGGTGGCGGGTACCCGCAGCCACTGCCCGATGGCCGAGCCGAGCGCGGAGCCGATCTGCACGATCGGGCCCTCCCGGCCGACGGAGCCGCCGGTGCCGATGCAGATCCCCGACGCGAGCGCCTTCACCGCGGCGACGGTGGCCGGGATCCGCCCGCCCCGGCGCGCGACGGCGAGCATCACCTCCGGCACCCCGTGCCCGCGGGCCTCCGGCGCGAACCGCTGGACCAGCGGGCCGTACACGAGGCCGCCGAGCACCGGGGCGACGAGCAGGAACCAGACCCCCAGCCCGGGCAGGTGCGGCGAGGCGACCCGGCCGGCGTCGGAGAAGTCCTCCCGACCGGTGACCAGCCAGGTGACACCGAGGATCAGCTCGTGGAACAGCACCGACCCGATGCCGGCACCGATCCCGATGACCGTCGCCAGGCCGACGAGCCCCGGCCGGGTGCCGACGAGCGCGCGGTGCAGCGCGCGGACCGCGGTCACCGGGCACCGTCCTCGGCGGGCACGGGCGCGACGGCCCAGTCGGTCTCGCCGACCTCGCCCGCGGCCTCCGCGAAGCGGCGCAGCGCGTCGCGGACCGCGGTGCGCTCGGCGGCGGGCAGCGTCGCGAGCAGCCGGTGCATCTCGGCGCGGCGCAGCCGGGTGACCTCGTCGACGAGCGCCCGCCCGGCCGGGCTGAGCGCGACGGCGACCTCGCGGCGGTCGTCACCGGTGCGGGTGCGCGCGACGAGGCCGCGGGTCACCAGCCGGTCGCACATCCGGGTCGCCGTCGACGCCGACACGGTCAGCGCCCTGGCCAGGTCGGCCGGTCGCCGGGTGCCGTACTGGGCCAGCACGACCAGCGCGCGGTACTGGGGCAGGGTCACGTCGCCGGCCGTGTCACCGCCGGTGTGCTCGCCCGCGGCGGCCAGGGACCGGGCCACCACGGAGAGCATCGCCCGGCTCGCGGTCATCACCGCGTCGACGACGTCATCGATCTCGTCCGTCACGCCCGCGATCGTTGCATATTGCAAACTTGCAATGTGCAACGAGTTGCCGGGGTCACCCCCCGACGGGCGCCTGCAACCCCGCGACGGGCCCGATCACGACGATTGCCGGCGGGCTGATCTCCTGCTCGGCCGCGACCTGCTCGGCGGTCTCCAGGGTGGCGCGCACCGATCGCTCGATCCGGGTGGTGCCGTCCTGCACGATCAGGACCGGGGTGTCGGCGGGCCGGCCGTGGGAGATCAGCGCCTCGGCGAACTTCCCGAGCCGCTCCACGGCCATCATCAACACGATCGTGCCGGTCATCCGGCCCAGCGCGGTCCAGTCGGTGAGGCTGCGCGGGTCACCCGGCGCGACGTGCCCGGACACGACGACGATCTCGTGCGCGACCCCGCGGTGACTCACCGGCGTGCCGGCGACGGCCGGTGCGGCGAAGGCGCTGGTGATGCCCGGGACGACGGTCACCGGCACCCCGGCCGCGGCGCACGCCTGGACCTCCTCGAACCCGCGGCCGTAGACGAACGGGTCGCCGCCCTTGAGGCGGACCACGAACTTCCCGGCCCGGGCGTGGGAGATGAGCAGCTCGTTGATCCGCTCCTGGGCCATGGCGCGGCCGTAGGGGATCTTGGAGGCGTCGATGACCTCGACCTCGGGGGACAGCTCGTCGAGGATGTCGCGCGGGCCGAGCCGGTCGGCGACGACGACCTCGGCGCGGGACAGCAGCCGCCGTCCGCGCACGGTGATCAGCTCCGGGTCGCCCGGACCGCCACCGACCAACGCGACACCGGCCTGCGGGGGCTCGGCCGACTCGTCGACGACACCGGCGGCCAGTGCCTCGACCAGCGCGGTGCGCACGGCCGCGGACCGCCGGTGCGCGCCCCGGGCCAGCACGCCGACGGTGAGCCCGTCGTAGCCGCCGGTGGCAGGGGTGACCGCGGTGCCCTTGTCGCCGTCGTCGGCGCGGACGCAGAACACGCGGTCCCGCTCGGCCTCGGCGACGACGGCGGCGTTGGTCGCGGCCTCGTCGGTGGCGGCGATCGCGTACCAGGCGCCGGCGAGGTCGCCGTCGGTCCAGCGGCGGGCCGTCCAGGTGATCTCCCCGGCCGAGGCCATGCCCTCGACCGCCGGGGTGACCTCGGGCGAGACGACCTCGACGACCGCTCCCGCGGCGATCAGGCGGGCGACACGGCGCTGGGCGACCTGTCCCCCACCGACGACGACGGCCCGGCGGCCGGCCAGGTCCAGCCCGACCAGGTACTGCTCGTGGTGCGCGTTCAACGACGTTCCTCTCCCGGACTCCGACGCCCGGCGGTGGCAGCGGCTCCCTGCGCGGGCCCTCCGCTCGACGGCGACGCCGGACGATAGCCGGGCCCGCATGTTTCGGAGGAGGCCCCGGAGGGCAATCCCACATCCGCCGATCCGGCGGCCACGGCGATGGTGACGCCCTGACCAGCGGTTTTACCGACGATCAGGTGGGCCCCGTCGCCGGCAGCGAGGAGCGCGGCGGCCTCTGCGACGGATGGGGTCCCGACGGCCGCGGCGACCCGGGCATCCGGCCGCGGTACCGCGACCGCGGCCAGCGCGGCGGCCGCGAACCCGTGCGGCTCCCGCGGTGCGACGGCCGCCCGCAACCCCGGTTCCGATGCCCGCCGGTCCAGGGTGGCGACGACGGCGTCCCCGAGCTCCAGCCCGTGCGCGGCGGCGACCCGGTCCAGCAGCGCGCGCACCGCGGCCTCGGACGTGCCCGGCCGCAGCCCCACCCCGACGGTGATCACCGGTCGTGGAGCGGAGCGCTCGGCACGCGGACGCTCCACTCCACGACCGGTGATCATGCGAGCGCGGCCGGGGCCCCGGCGCGCGCCGCCGCGACGAACCGGGCGACGGCGCCGGGCACACCGGCCGGGTGGGTGTGCAGGAACGACGCGTGCACCCGGGCGTCGACGTAGCCCTCCGGCTCGCCGCCGCGCCACGCCCAGGCGGGGGCGGCCCCGGCCCGCGGGGTGACCGCGCACCGGTGGAACTCGTGCGCCCCGGCCCGCTCGCCCGCCGCGAACAGTGGCGACGCCGACACCGCGACCGCGTCGCGGTAGCCGAGCGTGAGCCGCGGGGTCATCCCCGCCGACGCGTCGAGGACCCCGCACATCGGCGTCCCGTCGAGGTCGCGGCACAGGTACAGCAGCCCGCCGCACTCGGCGTGCACCGGCGCCCCGGACGCGGCCAGCGCGGCGACCTGCGCCCGCAGCGGCGCGTTGTCCCCGAGCGCGCCGACGTGCTCCTCGGGGAAGCCGCCGGGCAGCACGAGCGCGGCCGTGCCCGCCGGGAGCGCGGGGTCGCGCAGCGGGTCGAAGGTCACCACGTCGGCACCGGCCGCGGTGAGCAGCTCGGCGTGCTCGGCGTAGCCGAACCCGAAGGCCGGGCCTCCCGCGAGCGCGACCACCGGACGTCCCGGGACCGGGTCCGCCCCGAGCTCGGCCGCCGGGTCCCAGACGGGTCCGTCGGGCAGCGGGCGGGCGAGCGCGAGGACGGCGTCGAGGTCCACGTGCTCGGCGACGAGCGCGGCCATCGCGTCCACCGCGGCGGTCGCGGCGGAACCGTGTTCGGCGGCGGTGACCAGGCCCAGGTGCCGCGAGGGCACCGCCAGCTCGGCCCGGCGCGGGACCGCGCCCAGCACCGGGAGCCCGACCTCCTCGGCCGCGGCCCGGCAGACCTGCGCGTGCCGGTCGGACCCGACCCGGTTGAGGATCACGCCCGCGACCTGCACGGACTCGTCGAACGAGCGGAATCCGTGCAGCAGCGCGGCCAGCGACCGGGACTGTCCCCGGACGTCGACGACCAGCACCACCGGCGCCCCCAGGGTCGCCGCGACCTGTGCGGTGGACCCGGCGCCGTCGGCGATGCGGCCGTCGAACAGGCCCATCACCCCCTCGACGACGGCGACGTCGGCGTCCCGGGCGCCGTGCCGGGCCAGCGGCGCGAGCCGGTCGGCGCCCTGCAGGACGACGTCGAGGTTCCGGCCCGGGCGGCCCGCGGCGAGGGTGTGGTAGCCGGGGTCGATGTAGTCCGGCCCGATCTTGAACGGTGCGACCCGGGTGCCGCGCCGCGACAGCGCGGCCATCAGCCCGGTCGCGACCGTGGTCTTCCCGCTCCCCGACGACGGCGCCGCGACGACCAGCGCGCGGGCCGTGGTCACCACTCGATCCCCCGCTGGCCCTTCTGCCCGGCGTCCATCGGGTGCTTGACCTTCGTGGTCTCCATGACCAGGTCGGCGGCGTCGACCAGGGCCTGCGGGGCGTCCCGGCCGGTGATGATGACGTGCTGCTGCCCGGGCCGGTTCGTGAGCACGTCGACGACCTCGTCGACGTCGATCCAGCCCCACTTGAGCGGGTAGGTGAACTCGTCGAGCACGTACAGGCGGTGCGCCTCGGTCTCGATCCGGCGGCGGATCTCGGCCCAGCCCTCGGCGGCGTCGGCGGCGTGGTCGGTCTCGCTGCCGGCCTTGCGCGACCAGGACCAGCCCGAGCCCATCTTGTGCCACTCGACGGGCCCGCCCTGGCCGGTCCGCTCGTGGACCTCGCCCAGGGCGCGGAACGCCTCCTCCTCGCCGACCTTCCACTTCGCGGACTTGACGAACTGGAACACCCCGATCGACCAGCCCTGGTTCCAGCCGCGCAGCGCCATCCCGAACGCGGCGGTCGACTTCCCCTTCATCACCCCGGTGTGCACCACCAGCAGCGGCCGGTTGCGACGCTGGCGGGTGGTGAGCCCGTCGGTGGGCGTGACGGACACCTGTCCCTGCGGCACGGTGGTCTCCTCTCAGGCGGCGCGGGCGGACCGGGTCTCCCGGACCAGGTCGCCCACGCTGTCGGCGGTCAGCTCGTCGAGGGTCACCAGCTCGCCGCCCGCGGCGGCGGCGAGCGGCGCGGCGAGCCCGAGGCGGACGTGGCCCGCCTCGCAGTCGACGACGACGGTGTGCACCCCGTCCGCGGCCAGCAGCCCGGCGGCGCGGCGGGAGTCGGCGACGGGGTCCCCGCCGTCGCGGGCGGCGACGGTGGCCCGCCCGTCGGTGAGCAGCACGACCAGCGGGCGGCGGCGCGGGTCGCGGCGGCGCTCGGCGTCGAGCACGGCGCGGGCCTTGAGCAGCCCACCGGCCAGCGGGGTCCGCCCGCCGGTGCGCAGCCGGGACAGGCGCTGCTGGGCGGTCGGCACCGACGACGTCGGCGGCAGCGCGAGCTCCGCCTCCCGGGCCCGGAAGGTGACCAGCCCGACCTTGTCCCGGCGCTGGTAGGCGTCGCGGAGCAGGCCCAGCACGGCCCCCGAGACGGCGGTCATCCGCCTGCGCGCGGCCATCGAGCCGGACGCGTCGACGACGAACAGCACCAGGTTCCCCTCGCGGCCCTCCCGCTCGGCGCGGCGCAGGTCGTCGCGGTGGACCAGCAGGCCCGGCCCGCGACGCCCGCGCCCGGCCTGGTGCGGCGCGGCGGCGAGCACGGTCGCGGGCAGGTGCAGGTCCGCGGCACGGGTGGCCCCGGCCCCGGACGGACGGACGACGCGACCGGCGTCGGTGCGGGCCCGCGATCGACGGCCCGGCGCGCCCGCGCCCAGCCCGGGGACGGTGAACTTACGGACCGTCGCCCGGTGCAGCCGCGCGGCGTCCCCGACGACGACGGCCCGGCCGTCCCCGCCGTCGCCGCCGGCCGGGGCCTCCGCGGTCTCCGGGGCCCGGTCGTCGCCGGGCGTCGCCGGGTCGGTGGCGTCGTCCCCGCCGTCCCCGCCGTCCCCGCCGTCTCCGCCGTCGGTGCTGTCCGAGCCGGGAGCCTCGGCGCCCTCACCGGCGCCGGTCCCGCCGTCGCCGCGCGGGTCGCCGCCGGCGGGGGGCGGGTCCCCGGTCCGGTCGGCGTCGTCGGGCTCCTCCCCGGCGTCGGGGCCGTCCGGACCGTCCTGCGGCTCGGCCGGGTCGTCGGGGCCGGGGCCGCCGGGGTCCGGGTCGTCGTCGGGGTCCGGGTCGTCCTCGGGGCCCAGGTGGTCCTCGGCGTCGGCGAGGGCGCGGTCCAGCTCGGCCGGGTCCAGGCCGGGCTCGTCGAACGGGTCGCGACGACGGCGGTGCGGCAGCGCGAGCCGGGCGGCGACGCGCACGTCGTCGGCGGTCACCGCGTCGCGGCCCTCCCAGGCGGCGTGCGCAGCCGCGGCCCGGGTGATGACCAGGTCGGCACGCATGCCGTCGACGTCGAACCGGGCGCACACGAACGCGATCCGCCGCAGCTCCCGGTCGCTCACCGCGACGGCGGAGACGTGGGCCTGCGCGGCGCGGAGCCGGGCCGCGGTGGCGGTCTCGTCCGGTGCGAAGCGGGCGACGAACCCGGCCGGGTCGTCCTCGAACGCCATCCGCCGCCGCGTCACCTCGACCCGGGTGTCGACGTCGCGGCTGGCCCGCACCTCCACGGTCAGACCGAACCGGTCGAGCAGCTGCGGGCGCAGCTCGCCCTCCTCCGGGTTCATCGTGCCGACCAGCAGGAACCGGGCCGCGTGCGAGACGGAGACGCCGTCGCGCTCGACGTGTGCGCGGCCCATCGCGGCGGCGTCGAGCAGCAGGTCGACGAGGTGGTCGTGCAGGAGGTTGACCTCGTCGACGTAGAGCACCCCGCGGTGGGCGTCGGCGAGCAGGCCGGGCTGATAGGCGCGGCGGCCCTCGGACAGCGCCTTCTCCAGGTCGAGCGAGCCGACCAGGCGGTCCTCGGTCGCGCCGACGGGCAGCTCGACCAGCCGGGCCGGGCGAGGACCGCCCGCGGCGCCCGCCGGGTGCGGGCCGTCCGGGCAGGACGGGTCCGGCGCGGCGGGGTCGCAGCCGAACCGGCAGGCCTCGACGACCGCGTGCGAGGGCAGCAGCGCGGCCAGCGCGCGCACCGCCGTGGACTTCGCGGTGCCCTTCTCCCCGCGCACCAGGACACCACCGACACCCGGGTGCACGGCGTTGAGCAGCAGCGCCAGCCGCAGGTCGTCGTGGCCGACGACGGCGGAGAACGGGAAGCGGGGAGGTCCGGCGGCGGGGGCGGTGCTCGTGCTCACGCGGGTGAGGCTGCCAGACCGGAGGTCAGCACCGGGAGGTCCGGCGGCGCACCGTGTCCGATCACATGTTCAAGTGACGACGTGTCGAGGTGGTGTTCGACCAGGTCGGCCAGCAGATCCACCTGCCGGGTGCGCTCGGCCGCGAACGACGTGTCGTGTGCCACCACGAACCCGGTCCGTCCCGCCTCGTCGGCGAGGCGGGTGAGCAGCAGCCGCCGGAAGCCGTCGTTCTCGGCGAGGCCGTGCCAGTGCGTGCCCAGGACGTTGCCGCGGTCGCTGCCCTCGTCGCCGATCAGGCCGGGGTCGCCGGAGCGCACGACGCGGCCGTGGTGGATCTCGTAGCCGGTGACGGTCTCGCCCCACGCCGTCGCGGTGGGGGTGGCGAGGTGCTTGACGGGGTCGAACGCGATCTCCAGGTCCAGCAGCCCCAGCCCGGCGACGGTCGTGCCGGGAGCGGCCTCGGCGCCGTCCGGGTCGGAGACCGTGTGCCCGAGCATCTGGTACCCGCCGCAGATCCCCAGCACCGGGCGCCCGGCCGCGGCGTGCGCGCGCACGGCGTCGGCCATCCCGGACGCCCGCAGCCAGGCCAGGTCCGACACGGTCGCCTTGGTCCCGGGCAGCACGACGACGTCGGTGTCGGCGATCCGCGACGGCTCGGTCACGTAGCGCACGGCGACGCCCGGTTCGCAGGCCAGCGCCTCGGCGTCGGTGGCGTTGGAGATCCGCGGGAACCGGACGACGGCGACCCGCAGCCACTGCCCGCCGCGCGGCGGGGCCGGGCGTCCGAGCACCCCGTCGGCGACGGCCGAGAGCGAGTCCTCGGCGTCGAGCCAGAGGCCCTCGGCGAAGGGCAGCACGCCCAGCGTCGGCCGCCCGGTGAGCTCGCGCAGCCGGTCGAGGCCGGGTTCGAGCAGGCGGGGGTCCCCGCGGAACTTGTTGATGACGAAACCGGCGATCAGCGCCTGGTCGGCCGGGTCGAGCACGGCGAGGGTGCCGAACAGGTGCGCGAGCACCCCGCCGCGGTCGATGTCGCCGACGACCAGCACCGGCAGGTCGTTGCGCCGGGCGAAGCCCATGTTGGCGAGGTCGGTGGCCCGCAGGTTGATCTCCGCGGGCGAGCCCGCTCCTTCGCAGACCACGACGTCGTGGCGGGCGCGCAGCCGGGCCAGGGAGTCGGCGACGACGTCGGACAGCGCCGCGGTGCGGTGCCGGTAGGACAGCGCCGACACCTGGCCGTCGGCGCGGCCGCGCACGACGACCTGCGAGGTCCGGTCCCCGCCGGGCTTGAGCAGCACCGGGTTCAGGTCGACCGAGGGGGCGATGCCGCTGGCGAAGGCCTGCATCGCCTGCGCGCGGCCGATCTCGCCGCCGTCCGGGGTGACGACCGAGTTGTTGCTCATGTTCTGCGCCTTGAACGGCGCCACCGAGACGCCGCGCCGGTGCAGCCACCGGCAGATACCGGCGACGACGGCGCTCTTGCCCGCGTCCGACGTCGTCCCCGCCACGAGGACCGCTCCCTGAACCACCACGGCGGGCAGTATCGCCCCGGCGGGACCGTCCGCGGGCGCGGCTACCCTGGGCCGCGTGCGTTTCCTGCTGCGTCCCGGGTGGATCGCGTTCGTCGTCGCGGTGCTGGCCTTCGCCGTCGCCTGCTACACGCTGCTCGCGCCGTGGCAGTTCGACCGGGAGTCCGAGCGCTCCGCGCAGAGCCGGGCCATCGCCACCGCCGACGCGACCCCCGCCGTCGGGTTCGACACGCTCGTCCCGCCGGGCACGGCGATCGGCGCGGACGACCAGTGGCGCCGGGTCACCCTGGCCGGCACCTTCGACCGTGCCGCGGAGACCCTGGTCCGCCTGCGGGTCGTCGACGGCGCACCCGCCTTCGAGGTGCTGACGCCGCTGCGGCTCACCGACGGCCGGACCGTCGTGGTGAACCGGGGGTCGGTCCCGGCCGCGGACCGGGGCGCCGTGCCCGACTACGCCGCCGCGCCCGCCGGCCCGGTGACGGTCGAGGGCAGGCTGCGCCTGGACGAGACCGACCCGCAGGGCCGCCCGCCGCTGGTCGAGAACGGCACCCGCCAGGTCTACGTGTCGGACTCCCGCTCGGTCGCCGCCGCCACCGGCCTGACGCCGGTCGAGGGCGTCGTCGTGCTGGAGGCCGGCCAGCCCGGCGTGCTGAACCCGATCCCGGTCGAGCCGGTCGGGGGCGGAGCGCCGTTCAGCAACTTCTCCTACGCCCTGCAGTGGCTGACCTTCGGCGCCGTCGCCCTGGTCGCGCTGGTGCTGTTCATCCGGCTGGAACTGTTGCAGCGCAGCGGGAAGCGCGAGAAGGCGGGCAGCCTGCGGGACCAGCTCTCCGGCCGCGACGGCTTCGGCGACGAGCCCGTCCCCGCCGACCGTGCCGACGACAGCGCCCCCGGCACCACCCGCGACGCCGCCGCCGGGTCCGGTCCGGGCTCGGGCTGATCCCGCACCGCCACACCCGTCGCGGGCCGCCGCCCTGCGCGGTCCCGAGGTGCCACGTGAGTGCGCCGCGCCGGGCTCCGGGGCGCGGTTGCGCAGGGCTCCGGATGCCGCGACCCTTCGCCCCGGCCGAGTTCGCTCACCCGGTCAGCGGATTCACCCGGCCGACATGGTGGCCCGCCGGCCGTTCCCCGCCGGCCGTGCGCCGGGCCGCCCCCTCCGGGACGGCTCTCTCCGAACTCGCTTACCTGGTAAGCGAATTCCCACGACATCCACCCTCGCCGACCGGGTAGGCGTGGAGATCGGCCGGACCCACCGGGACCCGGGCGGCGGGCCGCCGGGGCCACCCGAACAGACCCGCTGTCGCCGGAGACAGTTCACGCGGTGAACGGACTCCGGGCGCCACAGCACCGCGGCCGGGGCGACCGGCTCAGCCGCGCCGCCGCCCCAGCACCGCCGCCGTCGCGACGGCGAGCAGCCCGGCCGCCCCTGCCACCAGCCGGGACAGCCGCGCGACGCGGTGCAGGTCCGCCACCCGGGGCGGGTGCCCGTCGCCGAGCGACGGGCGGTCCTCGGTTCCGTGGGCGTAGACCGTCGGCCCGCCCAGACGCAGCCCGAGCGCGCCGGCGGCGCTCGCCTCGACCGGGCCGGCGTTCGGGCTGGGGTGCCCGGCGGCGTCGCGGCGCCAGGCCCGCAGCGCGGACGCCGGCGAGCCGCCCACCAGCGACGCGACGGCCACCGTGACCACCGCGGTGACCCGGGCCGGGGCCAGGTTGACCACGTCGTCGAGACGGGCCGAGGCCCACCCGAAGCGGGCGTGCCGGGCGGAGCGGTAGCCGACCATCGCGTCGAGGGTGTTCACCGCTCGGTAGCCCAGCAGCCCCGGGATGCCGGCGACCGCGCCCCACACCAGCGGCCCGACGACGGCGTCGGAGGTGTTCTCGGCCAGCGACTCGGTCCCGGCGCGGGCCATGCCGTCGGCGTCGAGCAGCTCCGGGTCGCGCGCGCACAGGTGCGGGATCCGGGCGCGGGCGGCGGCCAGGTCACCGGAGTCGAGCGAGGCGGCCAGCGCGGCACCCTCCCCCACCAGCGAGGTCCCGCCGAGCACGGCCCAGGTGGCGACGGCGGTCAGCCCGGCCCGCACGACGGGCTCGGCCCGGGCCCCCGCACGCGTCGCGGCCGCCTCGGCGACCACCCCCGCCGCGACCACCGACCCGACCAGGATCGCGGTGTAGGCCACCCCGGGTGCGACGGCGTCGCGGTGCATCCGGCCCTCCAGCCGGGCGGCGAGCGTGCCGAAGCCGGCGACCGGGTGACCCCGGCGCGGGTCGCCGAGCAGTGCGTCGGCGACGATCCCGGCGGCCAGTCCGGCCGCGCGGCCACGTGTTCCCATGCGCCGAACCTAGAGCGGCGCGCGCGCAGGGTGCGGGCAGGCCGGGCAGGATCATGGGCATGCGCACGGACCTCAAGCCGGACGAGATGGGCAGCGGCCCGTTCTACAAGCTCCTGACCAGCGTCGTCGTCCCCCGACCCATCGCCTGGGTCTCCACCCGCTCGGCCGACGGCGTCGACAACCTCGCCCCGCACTCGTTCTTCACGGTGTCCTGCGTGGACCCGCCCATGATCCAGTTCACGTCGGTCGGGAAGAAGGACTCGCTGCGCAACGTGTCGCAGACCCGCGAGTTCGTCGTCTGCCTGGCGAACGAGCCGATGTTCGAGCGGATCAACGCGACCGGCACCGACTTCCCCGCCGAGATCAGCGAGTTCTCCTCGGTCGGGCTGACCGCCGAGGCGTCCTCGGTCGTGGCGCCGCCGCGGGTCGCCGAGTCACCGGTGGCGCTGGAGTGCGTGCTGCACGCGAACATCGAGCTCGGCAACTCGACCGTCGTCATCGGCCGGGTCGTGCACGCCGCGATCGAGGAGAGCGTGTTCGTCACCGACGAGCGCGGCAACTCCCTGCCCGACGTCCGCCGGCTCGCCCCGCTGGCCCGCCTGGGCCGCAACGAGTGGTCCCGGCTGGGTGAGATCCTGGAGATCACCCGCATCCCCTACCAGCAGTGGCCGGGTCACTTCGGCGAGCAGTGACCCGGCCCGCCGGTCAGAGGGTGTACTCGGTGGGCGGCGTGGCGGCGGGGTCGGCGTGGATCTCGCCCTCCCGGCCGCGCAGCTCCACCCGGCGGATCTTCCCGGAGATCGTCTTCGGGAGCTCGAAGAACTCGAGGCGGCGGATCCGCTTGTAGGGGGCGAGGTTGTCGTAGGCGAACTGCAGGATCGCCGTCGCCGTCTCCTCGGTCGGCTCGTGACCCGTGGCGAGCACCACGTAGGCCTTCGGCACGGCGAGGCGGACCGGGTCCGGGGACGGCACGACCGCGGCCTCGGCGACCGCCGGGTGCTCGATCAGCACGCTCTCCAGCTCGAACGGGCTGATCCGGTAGTCGCTGGCCTTGAACACGTCGTCGGCCCGGCCGACGTAGGTGATGTAGCCCGACTCGTCGCGGGAGCCGACGTCGCCGGTGTGGTAGTACCCGCCGGCCATGGCCTCGGCGTTGCGCTCCGGGTCGTCGGCGTAGCCCACCATCAGCCCGGTCGGGCGGTGGTCGAGGTCCAGGCAGATCTCGCCCTCGTCGGCGACCTTCCCGGTGGTCGGGTCGACCAGCGCGACGACGAACCCGGGGATCGGCCTGCCCATCGAGCCCGGCTTGACCGGCTGCCCGGGCGGGTTGCCGATCTGCACCGAGGACTCGGTCTGGCCGAACCCGTCGCGGATGCGTAGGCCCCACGCCTTCTCGACCTGCTCGATGACCTCGGGGTTGAGCGGTTCCCCCGCCCCGACGACCTTGGACGGCGGCGTCGCCAGCCCGGACAGGTCGGCCTGGATGAGCATCCGCCACACCGTCGGCGGGGCGCAGAAGCTGGTCACCCCGCAGGAGTCCAGGACCGACAGGACGGACTCGGCGTCGAACCGGGCGTAGTTCATGACGAGCACGGTCGCCTCGGCGATCCACGGCGCGAACACGTTGGACCAGGCGTGCTTGGCCCAGCCGGGCGAGGAGATGTTGAGGTGCACGTCGCCGGGCTCGAGGCCGATCCAGTACATCGTCGACAGGTGCCCGACCGGGTAGGACGTGTGGGTGTGCTCCACCAGCTTCGGCTTGGCGGTGGTGCCGGAGGTGAAGTACAGCAGCAGCGTGTCCGACGCCTTCGTGGCGCCGTCCGGGGTGAACTCGGCGGCGGCCGAGTAGGCCTCGCCGGTGTAGTCGCGCCAGCCCGCCACGGCGCCGCGGACGGCGATACGGGTGTAGTCGCCGTCGACGTCGTCGAACTTGCCGGCGTCCTCCGCCCCGACGACGACGTGCGCGGCCCGCCCGCGGTCCACCCGGTCCTGCAGGTCGGCCGGGGTGAGCAGGGTGGTCGCGGGGATGACGACGGCGCCCAGCTTCATCGCCGCCAGCAGCGTCTCCCACAGCTCCAGCTGGTTGCCGAGCATGAGGATGATCCGGTCACCCCGGGCGACGCCCTGCTCCCGCAGCCAGTTCGCGACCCGGTTGGACCGCTCGGACAGCTCCGCCCACGTCCAGTGCGCCTGCGAACCGTCCTGTTCGACGATCCACAGCGCCTTCCGCGCGCCCCGCTCGGGGTCGGCCGCGACGACGTCGAAGTGGTCGAGCGCGAAGTTGAACTCCTCGAGCTCCGGCCAGCGGAAGTCGCGGTAGGCCGTGTCGTAGTCCTCGCGGTGGGTGAGCAGGAAGTCGCGGGCGGCGAGGAACTTCTCCGTCGCCGGGCTGCCGGTCGCCATGGGGTGCACCTCGGTGGGCTCGTGCGGGGGGCCCGTGCCCCGGGCCCGTCGTGCGGGGCCGCCCGTGCGGCCGTACCGCGACCCTAGTCACTCCACCGGCGCCCCGGCAGTGCGCGACGGCCGCTGCCGGTCGGGCACCGACCGTGCGGCGCCGATCACGCGATGGTGGCGGCGAGGTCGGCCCGCCCGGGCGGGCCGGTGATCGTAAGGTGCCCGCGTGACCGCGCCGAACCTGCCGAAGGTGCCGACCCCCGACGTGTCGGTGTCCCGCCTGCGGGTGGGCCGGTACGGGCCGCGGCTGCTGCTGCGCGGCGTGCTCGTGGGGCTGGCGCTGCTGATCCTCGTGCTGCTGCTGGCCGGCTGCGGCAACGGCGAGCTGCCCGCGGCGTGGCGCACCCCGTCGCCGGTCCCGACGACGTCGCCGACCGCCACCCCGACACCGACCCCGACGCCCACGCCGACGACGCCCCCCATGCCGAGCCGCACCGCCGACCCGTCCCGCACGACCGCCGCGCCCGCACCCGGGCGCGGCGGCACCGACGGCGGCGGCACCGGGCCGGGCCGCACCGGCGCCCCGGGGGCCGCCGCGGCGGCGTCGCCGATGTGGCCCGCGGGCGACGCGGCGACCGCGAAGCGGATGCAGCAGCAGGCCGACGCCGGCGGCGACCCGTGGCTGCTCGACCCGGAGGAGGTCACGATCTCCTACGTCGGCAGTGAGCTCGGCTACCGGAACCCGACCGTCACCCGCCTCGGCAACGGCGTGTACGCCGCCACCGACGGCCGGTCGGCGCAGCGCTCGACGATCCGGCTCACCCAGCCGGTCCGCTCCGGCACCGGCGGGATCTGGGTGGTCGACCGCGTCGACCGCGGCTGACGGGACGGTCGGCCGCACGCACCCTGCGTCACCAGGTCTCGTACCGGACGGCGTCCCTCGCCGGAACCCGGCCTCGCGTTACACCCTTTGCGCGCCTTGGGTACCGTGAGGTGAATGACAGTTGGCGCGAACGGGTGAAACCCGGCGCCGGGTGCAGCGTCCGGGCCCGTTCCGACGATGTTCCGTGTGAGGCCGTCGCGGTACCGCGGCGGTCGGGGGGTCCAGGAGAGGCGGAGCACGATGGCCAGCGAGTCGGTCCAGCAGGACGTCTTCACCGTGTTGCACGGGCAGGCGTCGCCGATCGTGAGCCGCTGGGCGTACCGCGCCTCGGACCCGTTCGCGATCTCGTTCTCGGTGCGCCGGTCGTCCGACCGCTGGATCGAGTGGCTCGTGGCCCGCGACCTGGTGATCGAGGGCCTGACCACGCCCACCGGCATCGGTGACATCCGGATGGCGCCGCGGCGCATCGACGGCTATGACGTCGTCGAGCTCGAGATCCGCTCCGACGGCGGGTCCGCCGTCCTGGAGGTCGACCGCGACCTGCTGGCCCAGTTCGTCGACTCGACGTTGGAGATCGTCGACCTCGGCGAGGAGCACGACCACCTCGACCTCGACGGCGCCATCGCCCGGCTGACCGGCAGCGCGGCGGGCCCCACCACCCCCTGAGCGCACGCTCCCACCCGCGACGAGGGCCCCGGACCGCACGACGCGGTACCGGGGCCCTCGTGTGTGCCGGGTGACGCTCAGCTGTTCTGCTCGGCCCACTCGGGGTCGGTCGAGGCGTCCCACTCGGCGTCGGCCGCCGCCTCGTCGGCGTGGTCGGCGTCGCGGGCGAGCTGGTCGCTGACCTCCGGGTCCCCGACCGGTGACTCGTCGACCACCGGCACGATGCCTTCGTCGACATCGTGCACGGCGGCCTCCTCGGCACTGGCCGCGCCGCCGTCGACGCCCACGTCGGTCCCGGCGCCGTCGACAGCCGGGTCGCCCGTCGCGGAGTCGGCGGCGGCGGTCAGCCGGCCGGAGCGGCCCGGGTCTCCCTCGGGCAGCTCCTCGGGCAGCTCCCGGGCCAGTCGTGCCTCGTGCGACTCGCCCTCCTCCTGACCCGCCGCGGTCACTGCGTTGTCCTCGACGCCGTAGGGGCGGTCCGGCGGGACGTAGCCGGAGTCCAGCGGGTCGGTGTCCGACGGACCGGTCAGCGCCTCGTCGGTGTCCAGCTGCATCGCCGACGCCATGTCCGGCGCCTCCGGCTGGAACTCGTTCTCGTCACCTGAAGCGGATGCCATCGGTCGCGGGTCTCCTCGGTCTGGCCATGTGTCGGGCGGTGTTCGGTATCGACCGTGCGTACCCCGCGTCGCGCCGCGCCATGCGCCGGCGCCCGGACGCTACGGTCGCCGACACCGGACCCGCCGTGGCCGGTTCCCGCGCCGCACCCGTCGTACGAAGGAGCACTCCCCCGTGACCGCCGCCCCGTCCGCCCGTTCCGGTGACGGCACCCGCCGCGCCCTGCTCGCCGCAGCCGCGGACCTGTTCACCGAGCACGGCTACGACCGCACCTCGGTCCGCGCGATCGCCGACCGGGCCGGGGTGAACCAGGCGCTGCTCTTCCGCTACTTCGGCAGCAAGGACGCCCTGTTCGCCCGGGTCGCCGCCGAGCGTGCCCTCGCCGTGCTGCACGACGGCCCGCCGGAGGAGCTCCTGACCCGCCTGCTGCGGTCGATCCTCGACGGCGGCGACGGGCCCGAGCGCGACCTGTTCGGGCCGGTCGTGCGCTCGGCCGGGACGTCGGAGGCGGCCGCGGCCGTGCGGGTGGAGCTGGCCGGGGCGTTCACCGAGGCGTTCGCCGAGCAGGCCGCCGGCGCCGCCGACCGGGCCGACGCCGAACTGCGCGCGGAGCTGGTCCTGACCTGGCTGCTCGGGCTGAGCCTGGTCCAGCCGCTGCTGCCCGGGGGCGCGGTCGGGCGGGCCGACCCGGACACGGTGCTGGACCACGTCACGCGCGCCGCCCGCACCCTCCTGGAGGCGCCCGGACTCAGCCGGTGAGCCGGTCCACCTCGGTGCGGAACCGCTCGCGCTGGGCCGGGGTCTCCCGGGTCCGCGACAGGTAGTGCGCCGGGCGCGGGGTGCGGTCGTGCCAGAACCGGCCGGTCCCGACCGCCGACGACGGCGCGGCCGCGAGCCACACCGCGGTGTCCGCGCCCTGGGCCGGGGTGCGCAGCACGGGGCCGACGACCTTGTCGAACAGCGGCAGCGACCCGGTGACGCCCGGGGTGCGGGCCCACCCGGGGTGCAGTGCGTGCACGGTGACGTGCCGGGGGGCCAGCTCGTCGGCGAGCAGCCCGGTCAGGACGACCTGCATCCGCTTGGTGCGGGCGTAGGCCGCGGTGCCGCCGTAGTCACCGGTGCGGAACTGCAGGTCGTCGTCGCGCAGGGGCTGGGCGTACATGCCGCCCGAGGACATGATGATCACCCGGGAGTCGGCTCCGGACCGCTCGGCGCCGGCCGCGAGGGTGTCGGTGAGCAGCCGGGTCAGCAGCAGCGGTCCGAGGACGTGCACGGCCAGGGTCAGCTCGTTTCCCTCGGAGGTCTCGCTGCGCTCGGGCGGGAGCAGCCCGGCGTTGTGCACCAGCACGTCCAGCGCGTCGACCTCGGTGGCGAACCGGGTCGCGAACGCACGCACGTCCGCGAGCTCGCCCAGGTCGCAGACCTGCACCGGGAGCCGGTCGCGGGACAGACCGGGTACCGCGGCCAGGATCCGGTCCTGCGCGGCGGCACCCTTGTCCCGGGAGCGGACGAGCAGGTGCACCGTCGCACCGAGGCGGACGAGCCCGGTCGCGATCGCCTCCCCCAGCCCGCCGCCCGCGCCGGTGACGAGCGCGGTGCGCCCGGTCAGGGCGCCGCGCGGCGGGTCGGCGCGGTCACCGCTCCAGCCCGGGCGCCGCAGCAGGTACCCGATCCGTGAGTAGCCGGGGACCAGGGTGCGGTCGAGGACGGTATCCAGAGCGCTGCCGAGCACGGACCGATCCGACCACAGCGCCGCGCCGCCCGCGCGTCGATCAGCCCTGCAGACCCGGACCGGAGACGTAGGGGGTGCCGGGGACGTTCGCCGTCGGGAGCTTCGGGACGGCGTCGGTGACCGGGTCGGCGGTGGAGATCCGCTCCATCGCACCGCAGCTGGACAGCGAGTACGACAGCGGGTTCACCGGCGGGGCGGTCGCCTTGTCGAAGCCGTGCTCGACCTTGCGGATCGACATGGTGCCGCCGGTGAGCTTGTACATGTTCCCCGACGGGTTGGGCGCCTCCAGGGTGCCGTTGCCGTTCTCGTCGACCTCCCACTCGCCGACGGTCTGGCCGCCGGGCAGCGGGTTGGTGCCGTCGAGGATGCAGGGGTTGTTGTTGGTGGCGCTGGAGGTCGCGCCGTAGAAGAACGACACGTAGCGGGCGTCCGGGTCCATGCCGGTCGCGGTGCCGGAGACGGTGTCGGAGTCGACGGTGGCGGTCCCGGCCACGCCGTCGGTGTTCTTCGACGCCAGGTCGACCTGCGTGGGCCCGGTGCTCGGTCCGCCGACGACCCCGGCCACGTCCGGCAGGCCGCCGAGACCCGAGTAGTCGGGCAGGCCCGCCGTGCGCGCGACGCCGGACAGGTCCGGCAGTGGGCCGTCCCTGCCGGTCAGCGGGGTGGTGTCGGGCAGGCCCGCGATCTCGTTGAGGCCTTCCAGCGGTCCGCCCGCGGTGAGGCCGGGGACGTCAGGGAGCTCGTCGGTGCTGCCGTCGGTGACGCCGGGGACCGACGGCAGGTCCGGCACGACGTCGCCGAGGCCGGTGAGGGTGTCGGTCGGGCCGGCCAGCGGGCTGTTGCCGGTGTCGGTGCCGACGACGGTGCCCGCGGCGCCCACCGCGGTGTCGACCAGCGAGCCGGCCTGCCCGGCGCCGGGCACCGAGGTACCGGCGTCGGACAGGGTCTGCGCCGGGTCGGGCAGCGACGTCAGGGGCTTCGTGGGGGTGTTCAGGTCGACGCCCTTGCCGAGGCCGTCCGTGAGGTCGCCGAGGCCGGGGACCGCGTCGAGCGGGCCGGTGGAGGGGCTGCCGGAGTCCGTCGTGCCTGCGGCCGGGGCTGCGGAGTCCGAGCCGCCCGAGTCCTTACCGGCCGAGTCCTTACCGGCCGAGTCCTTGCCGGCCGAGTCCTTGCCGGCCGAGTCCTTGCCGGCCGAGTCCTTGCCGGCCGAGTCCTTGCCGGCCGAGTCCTTGCCGGCCGAGTCCTTGCCGGCCGAGTCCTTGCCGGCCGAGTCCTTGCCGGCCGAGTCCTTGCCGGCCGAGTCCTTGCCGGCCGAGTCGTCGCCACCGGACTCCTTGCCGGACGTCTCGCTCGTCGTCCCCGACCCCTGGTCCGACGAGTCCCCGCCCGAGGAGCCCGACCCCGGGCCGCCCGCACCCAGCACCGAGCCGACGACGTCCGCCCCGGTCACGAGGTCACCCAGCCCGCCGGAGGACCCCGACGAGGACTCGGATCCCGAGGAGCCGCCGGAACAGGAGCCGCCCACCGGGGTGGACCCGTCCGGGCAGTCCGCCGAGGTGCCGGAGGAACCGTCGTCGGACCCGGTGCCGGCGAACGCCGTCCCGGTCGTCGCGCCGGTGGTCAGCAGCAGCGCGGCGAGCGTCGCGGGGGCGGCGATCCGGCGCGCGGTGCCCGCGGAGGGAGCGGCGTGCCTGCGCCGCCCGCGGAGGGGCCGGCCGGCGGCCACCGCCGCGGCGACGCCGGTCGAACGGTGGCCGGTCCGGGTGTGCTTGCCCATCTCGAGCGGTCCTTCCGCCTCGCCGCGGGCGAGGGTGCTGGGGAGCGGTGGAGGACGGCGCGGGCACCGGCGTGGCCGGGGTGCGGGGGCACCCCTGGGGAGCGGCCGGATCGGGCCGGGTCACCCGGCTCGTCCGGTTCGGGACGTTACGAAACGGTGACCCGTCGAGGTTGCTTTTCTGAGAGCACCTCGGCGACCCGGGCGATCACGGGTCGACTCCGGACGCCCAGTGACAGGGCGGCTGGACCGAACGGCTCAACGATCTACGACGAACACCCTCCGTGTTCTCAGGATCGCCGGAGACCCCCTCCGTTCAACGAGCGGGCGACGCCGGAGTGACGGGTCGTCGCAGAACGGCCACCGCTCGTACGTCCCGGCGCGTGGCCGCCACCCCGGACGGGGAACTAGCCGAGGCGCTCGCGGACGGCGTCGAGGTTGCGTTCCATCCCGGTCCGCCACTCCCGCAGCCGGCCCTCGACGATCCGCTCCTCCTTGTCCGGCCACCGCTCGATCGCCTGCGTGAGACCCGACGGCCCGGGACCCATCCGGGCCCACTGGCGCAGCGCGGTCCCCTCGCCGTCGGGGGTGAGCTCGAAACGCCACACGGCCGTCGCCCCGCTCTCGTCACCGAGCCCGACCGTCCACTCGAACAGCCGCTCCGGCTCCCATCCGGTGACGGTGGAGACGGTGCTCCACTCCCCGATCGCGTCGTGGCGGTGGTGGCCGTGCAGCCGGGCCCCGAGGCCCGGCTCGTCACCCTCGCCCCACGAGGCGCGCTGCATCTCGGTCGACACCCGGGCCAGGAACGCCGGGTCGGTCACCAGCTCCCACACCGCCTCGGGCGGTGCGGCGACCCGGGCGGTGGCCTCGGTCGTGGGTCCGTCGGCGTAGCGCATGCGACCTCCTCGTCGTCGGCCCGCGGCCGGTCAGCGCTCGTCGGCACCCCGGCGCAGCAGGTAGGTGTCCATGATCCACCCCTTGTTCTCCCGGGCCTCGGCCCGGACCTTCAGGATCTCGTCGGTCACCTCGACGAGCGGCCCGGCGACGAGCAGCTCCTCGGGCGTACCCAGGTAGGCGCCCCAGAATATGTGCAGCTCACGGCGCTGCTCGTCGGGCAGCGTGGCGAAGGCGGTGCGGCCGTCGAGCATCACGACGACGTCGTCGACGTCGGTGGGCATCCCCTCGGCGATCCGGCGCCCGGTGGTGATCAGGACGGGGCGCCCGACCCGGTTGAGGATCAGCCGGTGGGCGGCGGCGAGGGCGGCGACGCTGGAGATCCCGGCGACCGACTCGACCGACCACCGCTCCCCCGCGCCGTCGAGGACCCGGTCGAGCAGGCGCAGCGTCCCGTCGTAGAGGGAGGGGTCGCCCCAGACCAGGAAGGCGCCGGTCTGCCCGTCGGCCAGCTCGGCGTCGAGCATCTCGCGGTAGAGCCGGGCACGGCGGTCCTGCCAGTCGACGACGACGTCGCGGTAGCGCTCGTCGTCGCGCTCGACCTCGGTGCCGCGGTCCCGGCCCACCTCGGGCGCGGTGACCAGCCGGTACCCGCCGTCCGGGCGGTGCCGCCGCAGGAGCTCGGTGCGCAGGGCCAGCAGGTCGTCCTGCGACCCCCCGCCGTCGAGCCCCTTGTCGATGACGAACACGACGTCGGCCCGTCGCAGGGCGCGGACCGCCTGGAGGGTGAGGTGGTCGGGGTCACCGGCCCCGATCCCGATCACGAGAACCGTGCGCACCGGAGTGACCGTAACGGACCCCGGGCGCTGCCCGGCACTCCCCCGATCGGCAGGCACCCCCCGCCCGGTGTCGCCCGATGCGCGCAGCGTCCGACCCCGTCACGCGACGTCGTCACTCGGTAGTGTCATGGTGACCGGCGAGCCACGACCGGGTCACCGGCCGACCGCCGAGGACCGACCCCGCAGCGCCACCCCGGGAGGCCACGTCACCGTGCCCACCAGCGATCACAGCAGCAGGACCCTGACGATCGGACACCTCGTCGAGTCGCTCGACGACCGCGGCGTCGCCGCCGCGCTCGGTGACCTCGCCGCCGCGGCCCCGGACGCCGGGTTCCGGGTGGTGGTCGTCGCGCTGGCCCCCTCCGGACACTCCGACGTCGCCGAGCGCATGGCCCGCGCCGGGGCACCACCGGTCGAGCTGAACGTCGCGCCGTGGGACCCGCGTGCCGTGCTGAAGGTCCTCGCCGCGTTCCGGGAGCACGGTGTCGACCTGGTGCACACCCACGGCGCCCGGCCCGACGTCGTCGGCTCCGCCGCCGCGGCCCGGCTGCGGGTGCCCGCGGTGTCCACGCTGCACCACATCCACGAGCACCCCGCCGACCGCGGCGACCAGCTCCGGCGGACCGCGAAGACGTTGGCGCGCAAACGGTTCATGAATCGCACGATCGCGACGTCAGCCCTGCAGCGCGACTGGTACCGCCGCGCCGCCGGGTCCACCGAGGGCCTGTCGGTGATCCCGGACGGCGCCGCCGACCCGGGCGAGGGCACGCCCGAGGAGCGGGAGCGGCTGCGGCGCGGGCTCGGCGTGGACGACCACGAGGTCGTCGCCGTCTCGGTCGCGCCGATGCGCCGCGGCCAGGGGCAGGACATGCTGCTCGACGCCGTCGCCGGGATCGGACCGGACGAGCCGCTCACCGTGGTGCTCGGCGGCGACGGGCCGCTGCGGCCGTGGCTGGAGTCGCGCGTCGCCGCCGACGAGGCGCTGTCCGGCCGGGTGACGTTCCGCCGCAGCACCGACCCGGTCGCGCTGCTCCGCGCCGCCGACGTGCAGCTGCACACGACCCGGCACGACACGATGCCCCGCATGCTGCTGCTCGGCCACGGCACCGGGACCCCGGCGGTCGCGACGCGGGTCGGCGGGATCCCGGAGATCGTGACCCGCGAGACCGGCCTGCTGGCCCCGGTCGACGCCACCCGGATCGCCGACGAGCTGGTGCGGCTGACCCGCGACGCCGACCTGCGCGCCCGGCTCGGGGCCGGGGCCCGGCGGCGGTTCCTCGACCGGTTCGCGGCGGCACCGTGGGCGGTCCGGCTCGGTGACGTCTACCGCAGCGCGGCCGGGGTGGCGGGCGCGCCCGCTCCCGCCGAGCTGGACACGCCGGAGCCGGTGGGCCGGGGCTGAGCCGGGCCGGCTGCGGCGGTCCGCGCCGGGCCGGCTCAGTGCACGACGGGCGTGGGCCGCTCGGCGACCGGGTTCTCCAGTGTCCCGACGCCGTCGATCTCGACGGTGACCCGGTCCCCCGCGGTCATCGGCCCGACCCCGCCGGGGCTGCCGGTGAGCACGACGTCACCGGGCTGCAGCGTGATCCAACGGGTCACGTGGGCGAGGATCCGCGCGACGTCGAAGATCATCGCCCCGGTGTCGGACTCCTGGACGGTGCGGCCGTTCAGCGTGGTCCGCAGCCCCCACGGCCCCGCGCCCGGCTCGGTCTCGATCCACGGCCCGAGCGGGCAGAAGGTGTCCGCGCTCTTCGCCCGCGCCCACTGCCCATCGGCGCGGTAGTCGTGCGCGGTGACGTCGTTGGCGCAGGTCAGGCCGAGCACGTGCGACCAGGCGGTGCGTTCGTCCAGGTCACGGGCCCGGCGGCCGATCACCACCGCGAGCTCGCCCTCGTACTCCAGCCGTTCCACCCCGGCCGGGCGCAGCACCGGCTCCCCCGGTCCGACGACGGCGTTGGGCGCCTTGAGGAACAGCGCGGGCCGCTCCGGGCGGGGACGCCCCTTCTCGGCGAGCTGGCAGGGGTAGTTGCTCCCGACGCACACGATGGTGCGGGGGTCGCAGGGGGCGAGCAGGACGACCTCGGCGAGCCGCCCGGCGACCGCCCCCGGCCCGGACGGGCCCAGCTCGCGGACGACGTCGCCGTCGCCGCCGGTCTCGACCCGCCCCGTGCGGGGGCCCTGGCCGGAGTCGTAGCGGACCAGTCGCATCCGCTCACACCGTCCCGGCCGGGCCGAGTGCCTCGCGCACCAGCTCCAGCGGGTGCCAGGCGGTGCGCCCGGCGCCGTGGAAGATCTGCTGGCGGCAGGAGACGCCGGTCGCGGCGACCAGGGTGTCGGCGGACTCGGCCTCGATCGCCGGGAGCAGCCGGTCCCGGCCGACCTCCATCGAGGTCGCGTAGTGCTCGGCCTCGAAGCCGAACGAGCCTGCCATCCCGCAGCAGCCGGAGTCGATCTCGGAGACCTCCAGCCCGGGGATGCGGCGCAGCAGCGCGAGCGTCGCCGCGGTCCCGACCTCGGCCTTCTGGTGGCAGTGCCCGTGGTAGACCACGCGCCGCCCGCTCAGCGCCGACCGCTCCGGCAGGACCAGGCGGCCGTCGTCGAGGGCCTCGACGAGCAGCTCCTCGACCTGGCGGACCCGCTCGCCCACCGACCGGGCCTCGGCGCTGTCCGGGAGCAGGGCGAGGGTCTCGTCGCGCAGGGTGAACACGCACGACGGCTCGCAGCCGACGATCGGCGCGTCGGCCGGTGTGTCCCGGGCGAGCGAGGTGACCAGGCCGGTCGCCTTGCGACGGGCGTCGTCGAGCAGTCCCTTGGACAGGCTGGACCGGCCGCAGCAGCCGCCGCCGGCCAGCTCGACCCGCCACCCGGCACGCTCCAGCAGGCCGATCGCGGCCCGCCCGATGTGCGGCTCGGTGAAGGTGGTGAACGAGTCGGCCAGCCACACGACGGTCCCGGCCGGTGCGGCGGCCCGCGCGGGGTCACGACGCCGGAACCACCGCACCAGGTTGTCCCGGTCGAAGCGCGGCAGCGGGCGGCGCGCGGTGATCCCGACCGTCCGCTCGGCGAGCCGGCGCAGCACCCCGACCCGGCCGGGCAGGTTGGACAGCGGCGCGGTCGCCGACCCGAGCCGGTTCAGCGTGCGGATCGCACCGAACAGCCGCGAGCGCAGCGGCGTGCCGTGCACCGCGTGCTGCTGGTGGAGCGCCTCGGCCTTGAGCGAGGCCATGTCCACGCCCATCGGGCACTCGCTCTTGCAGGCCTTGCACATCAGGCACAGGTCGAGGATCTCGTGCAGCCGCCCGTCGGCGAGCCCGGCGGCCGGGTCCGGCTCGGACAGCGCCTTGACCAGTGCGTTCGCCCGGCCGCGCGTGGAGTGCTCCTCCTCGAGGGTGACCTGGTAGGACGGGCACATCACCCCGGCCGTGGTCTTGCGGCACAGGCCGATGTTCATGCAGCGGTCGGCGGCGTCGCGCATCCCGGTGGCGCCGGGGCCGCCGATCACCTCGAACGACAGCGCCGTGGTCAGCCGCGGGGCGGGCGGCAGCGCGTCGCGGTCGCGCAGGTTCTCGGTCATCGACGGGGCGTCGACGATCTTGCCGGGGTTCATGACGTTCCCCGGGTCGAACAGGGCCTTGACCCGGCGCATCGCCTCGTACAGCTCGTCGCCGAAGATCTCGCGGTTGAACTCCGAGCGCGCCAGCCCGTCGCCGTGCTCGGAGGAGTTCACGCCGCCGTACTCGGCGACCAGGTCCTTGATCCGCTCCGCGACCCGGCGCATCGTGGCGACCTGGGCCGGGTCGGTGAGGTCGACGAACGGGCGGATGTGCAGGCAGCCGACCGAGCAGTGGCCGTAGAACCCCGCCTCGAGACGGTTCTCGTCGAGGATCTGCTTGAACCGCGCGGTGTACTCGGCCAGGTGCTCGGGGGCCACCGCGGTGTCCTCGACGAAGGCCAGCGGGCGCCGGGTGCCCTCCCCCGCCGCCATGAGCAGCCCGAGGCTGGACTTGCGGACCTTGAGCAGCGCGGCCTGCTCGGCGGGGGTGACCAGCTCCAGGGTGTGGTAGCCGTGGCCGTGGCGCTCCCAGAGCGCCGCCAGTGCGCGCAGCTTCGCCACCAGCCCGGCCTCGTCGTCGCCGGAGAACGAGACGAACAGGAGCGCGGCCGGGTCACCGACGAGGTGGTTGCCCAGGTCGGCGTACTCGATCTTGCGTCGGGACAGGTCGAGGATGGTCCTGTCCATCATCTCGACCTGGTGCGGATCGCAGCTCAGCGCGTCGGCGGTGGCGGAGATGGCGCCGTGCACGGTGTCGAAGTGGCCGACGGCGTAGACCGTCCGCGCGGGCTTGGGCACCAGGTCGACGACGGCGCGGGTCGCCAGCACCAGCGTGCCCTCGGCGCCGACGACGAACGTCGCCAGGTCGAACGTCCCGGACTCCGCGAAGCCCGCGAGCCGGTCCAGCCGGTAGCCGCAGGCCCGGCGCCAGAACAGCGGCATGCCCGCGGCGATCGCGTCCTCGTTCTCCGTGACCAGCGCGGGGAGCTCGCGGTAGAGGGCGCCCTCCAGGGTGTCCGCGGCGGCGCGACGGCGGCGCTCGTCGGCGTCGACGGGTTCCAGCCGGGCGGTGGAGCCGTCGGACAGCACGACGTCGAGCGCGCGGACGTGGTCGATCGTCATGCCGAAGGTCAGCGACCCGCTGCCCGCGGAGTTGTTGCCGATCATCCCGCCGATCGTGGCCCGGTTGCTCGTGGAGGTGTCCGGGCCGAACATGAGCCCGTGCGCGGCCGCGGCCCGGTTGAGCTGGTCCTGCACCACCCCCGCCTCGACGACGGCGGTGCGCGCCACCGGATCGAGCTCGACGATCCGGTTGAGGTGCCGGGACAGGTCGAGCACGAGCCCCGGTCCGACGGTCTGGCCGGCCAGGCTGGTGCCGGCACCGCGCGGGACGACCGGCACGCCGAACTCGGCCGCGGTGCGCACGGCCGCGGCGACGTCGTCGTGGGTACGGGGGAAGACCACTCCGAGCGGGGTGATCGCGTACATGCTCGCGTCACGGGAGAAGAGGTGGCGGCTGTAGTCGTCGAAGGCGACCTCGCCGGTCACCCGGGACCGGAGCGTCTCCTCCAGACCCGGGACGGCGGTGGTGGCGGTGGCGGGACGGGTCAGCTCGGCGGTCATGGGGGGCGTCCTCTCGCGACGGTGCGGGGGCGGTCGGGGCGGGTCAGTCGGTCTGCAGCCGCTCCAGCGCCGCGTCGAGGCCGGAGCCCGCGACCGGCACCCCGGCGAGACCGAGGCCCATCTGGACACCGGCGAGGGTCCCGGCCAGCGTGAGGTCGTTGAACGCACCGAGGTGGCCGATCCGGAAGATCCGCCCGGCGAGGCGGCCGAGACCGGCGCCCAGCGACATGTCGAAGCGGTCGAGGATCACCGCGCGGACCTTGTCGGCGTCGACGTCGTCGGGGACGAGCACGGCGGTGAGCGCGCTGGAGTACTCGCGCTCGTCGAGGGCCAGCACCTCCAGGCCCCACGCCCGCACCGCGGCCCGGGTGGCCTCGGCGTGGCGGGTGTGGCGGGCGAAGACGTTCTCCAGGCCCTCGTCGTGGAGCAGGCGCAGCGCCTCCTTGAGCCCGTACATGAGGTTGGTGTTCGGGGTGTAGGGGAAGAAGCCGCGCTCGTTGGCCGCGAGCATCGGGCCCCAGTCCCAGAAGGTGCGCGGCATCGTCGCGGTGCGGGAGCGCTCCAGGGCCTTGGCGCTGATCGCGTTGAAGCTCATCCCCGGTGGCAGCATCAGCCCCTTCTGCGAGCCGGCGACGGTCACGTCGACACCCCACTCGTCGTGCCGGTAGTCCATCGAGCCGAGCGAGGAGATGGTGTCGACCAGCAGCAGGGCCGGGTGGTCGGCGGCGTCCATCGCGGCGCGGATCTCGGCGACCCGGCTGGTGACACCGGTCGAGGTCTCGTTGTGCACCACGCAGACGGCGGCGATCCGGCGGCCGGTGTCGGCGGCGAGCCGCTCGGCGACGACGGCGGGGTCCGCCCCGTGCCGCCAGTCGCCGGGCACGAGGTCCACCCGGAGCCCGAGCCGGCCCGCCATCTCCTGCCACAGCGTGGCGAAGTGCCCGGTCTCGAAGCACAGCACCGTCTCCCCCGGGTTCAGGGTGTTGACCAGGGCCGCCTCCCACGCGCCGGTGCCGGTGGCCGGGTACATCACGACCGGGCCGGTGGTGCCGAAGACCGGGCGGACGTCGCGCAGCAGCTCCGTCCCCAGCGCCTGGAAGTCCGGACCGCGGTGGTCGATCGTCGCGGCCGACATGGCGCGCAGCACCGAGTCCGGCACGTTCGTCGGGCCGGGGATCTGCAGGAAGTGCCGACCGGCTGCGTACGTCATGAGGTTCTCCACGCTCGGTGACCGATGGTTCCGGATGGCGGAATCCGGGTCTCGCGCTGATGACGGTATACCGTCTACAGTCTGCCGTCGAGAGGGTGCTGCAGCGCCTTCCCACACTCCGTCGGGCGGCATCGACGCCGCTTGACGGGCGTGTGTGATCCTGCTGATACTCGGGATATCGAATTCGTTTTCCGCATTGCGGAAAATGCGGCCCGGCGACGTCGCGCGGACCGCGTCATCAGTTCCTGTCTGCGTCAGTGCCGACCCCAGAGGAAAACGATGTCCATCGAACTCATCACCATCGTGGCACTCGCCCTGGTGTTCCTGATAGCGACGATCCTCCCGGTCCACATGGGCGCGCTGGCCTTCGTCGCCGCGTTCGTCGTCGGCACGGCGTTCGTCGGGGAGGACACCGACGACATCGTCGGCGGGTTTCCCGGCGACCTGTTCGTGATCCTCGTCGGCGTGACCCTGCTGTTCGCCATCGCCAAGGGCAACGGGACGGTGGATCGCCTGGTCCAGCTGGCGGTACGGGCCGTCGGTGGCCGAATCGCCCTGATCCCGTGGGTCATGTTCGGCGTCACCGCCGTCCTGACCGCGGTCGGCGCCGTCGTCCCCGCCGCGGTCGCCATCATCGCGCCGATCGGCATGGGATTCGCCCAGCGCTACAAGATCAACCCGATGCTGATGGGCCTTCTCATCATCAACGGGGCGAGCGCCGGCGGCTTCTCGCCGATCAGCATCTTCGGCAGCATCGTGAACGGTGTCGTCGCCCGCAACAACCTGCCGAGCAATCCGGGGCTGCTGTTCTTCTCGTCGTTCGTGTTCAATCTCGCGCTCAGCATCGTCGTGTTCCTGATGTTCGGCGGGCGGGAACTGCTCCGCCGTTCCCGGGATGCCGCGGGATCCTCGGGCGCCGGCGACGACCGGGTCGCCGTGGCCGCCGAGCCGGGCACCTCACTCGCCCTGGGCGGCGGCGCCGTGCCGCACGGCCGGTCACGGACGGTCACCGGCGGGGCCGGGTCGGGTGGGTCCGGGGCCGCCGAGCCGGTCGGCCCGGACGACGACGAGCCGCACCGCCCGCTCGAACGCGACCACGTGTTCACGATCCTGGGCCTGGTCGCCCTGGCCGTCGGCGCACTCGCGTTCGGCCTCGACGTCGGCTTCACCGCGCTCACCGTGGCCGCGGTCCTCTCGATCATCTCGCCGTCGTCGGCCAAGGCGGCCGTCGGGCAGGTCGCGTGGCCGACGGTACTGCTGATCTGCGGGATCGTGACCTTCGTGTCGCTGATGGAGCGGGTCGGCACCATCGACTGGCTCGGCACCCTCGTGACGACGATCGGGTCCCCGCTGCTGGCCGCGATCATCATCTGCCTGATCGGCGCGATCGTGTCCGCGTTCGCCTCGACCACCGGCATCCTCGGCGCCCTGATCCCGCTGGCCGTGCCGTTCCTGCTCGCCGGCGAGGTGGGCGCGGTCGGCCTGATCATCGCGCTGTCGCTGTCGTCGTCGGTGGTGGACTCCTCGCCGTTCTCCACCAGCGGGGCGCTCGTCGTCGCGAACGCGCCGGCCGACCAGACAGACCGGGTGTTCCGCGGGCTCATGATCTGGGGCTTCAGCATGTGCGCGGTGGCACCGCTGCTGAGCTGGCTGATCTTCGTCGTCCCCGGCTGGGGCTGATCCGGTGCCGGGAACGGGAGCACGCCCGGGCGGCGGCGTCCAGTCCGTCGTCCGGGCCTTCCGGATCCTCGACGTGCTGGCCGAGGCGGACGGGGAGCTGTCGATCAGCGAGCTCGCCGTGGCCGTCGACCTGCCGCAGCCCACGATCCACCGGATCGTCGCGACCCTGCGCGAGCTCGGCCACGCCCACCAGGTCACCAACCGCCGCTACACCCTGGGGCCGCGGCTGATCGGGCTCGGGGACCGGGCGTCGCGGGTGCTGGGGGTGCGCGCCGGGGACGACCTGCGTGCGGTGGCGGAGCGGTTCGGCGAGACCGCCAACATGGCCGTGCTCGACGGGGAGCGCGCCGTCTACACCGCGCAGGTGCCCGGTCCGCACTCGATGCGCACGTTCACCGAGGTCGGGCGACGGGTGCCGCTGCACAGCACCGGCGTCGGGAAGGCGCTGCTCGCCCAGCTGCCCGCGCCCGCGGCCCGGCGGCTGCTGGGCTCCACCGGGCTGCCCGCGGCGACCGGCCACACCGTCGTCGACCCCGACCGGCTGCTCGAGGAGCTCGACCGCATCCGCCGGGCCGGGTTCGCCGTGGACGCCGAGGAGCAGGAGGTCGGCGTGTTCTGCGTGGCCGTCCCGCTCGCCGGGGTGTCCAGCCCGGCGGCGCTGTCGGTGTCCGGACCGATCCACCGCTTCGGGCACGACCGTGTCGCCGAGGCGGCCGCCCTGCTGCGGGCCGCCGCCGAGGGCATCGGCGGGACGCTCGCGTGAGCGCCGACCGGAGCTCAGGCCCCACGCCGGCGGGCGAGCCACTCCTCGGACTCCGGCGTGCCGCCGTCGAGCCGGTCGACGAGGTCGAGCAGGAACGAGGTGTGGCCGTGCTCGGTCAGGGCCCGCTGCGCGACCTCCGGGTCGCCCGCCTCGACCACGGCGAGCAGCTCGCGGTGCCGCTCGACGTTCTCCAGCAGGGACTCGCGACGGGCGGTGCGGTTCATCGCCATGCACAGCTGCATCTGGAACGACAGCGCCCGGTAGGCCTCGGTCAGCCGCGAGTGCCCGGCGAGTGCGACCAGCGACAGGTGGAACTCGAACTTGTGGTGCAGGAACCGGCTCTCGTCGCCGGCCCGGCCGACCTCCTCGAACGCCGCCAGGGCCGCCCGGCAGCGCTCCAGCCGCTCGGGCACCCGCACCGGCACGCCGAGGCGGACGGCGAGTGCCTCCAGGTCCTCGCGCAGGGTCACGATCTCGTAGACGTCGTGCCGGGTCAGCGTGCGCACGGTCGCGCCACGCCGCGGGTGCGCGACGACCAGGCCCTCGTGGGTCAGCGTCTGCAGCGCCTCACGCAGCGGCGGGCGGGAGACCCCGAGCCGCTCGGTCAGGCGCGCCTCGACCAGCCGCTCCCCCAGCGCGAGCTCGCCGGAGAAGATCATCGCGCGCAGGGCGTCGGTCGCCAGCTCCGCCATGGACGGCGGCGCGACGATCCGGCCACCGGTACCCGCGTGCACCGCCGTCACCGCACCCACCTCTCCCGTACTTCCGTATACCGTATATCACGGCCGATGCCGACGACCCCGGAGGGCTGCCGATGCAGACCGACCCACCGCTGACCGGAGTGCTCGTACTGGAGGTGGGGGCCTTCATGGCCGCGCCGTTCGCGACGATGCAGCTCGCCGACCTCGGGGCCCGGGTGGTCAAGGTCGAGCCGCCGGGCACCGGCGACCCGACCCGGTCCGCGGGCCCGTTCCTCGACGGCGAGAGCTCCCCGTTCCTGCGGCTCAACCGCAACAAGGAGTCCGTCGTCCTCGACCTCAAGGACGAGCGGGGCCGCGCCGCGTTCCTGGCCCTGGTCGACCGCGCCGACGTGGTGGTGGAGAACCTGCGGCCGGGCGCGATGGACCGGCTCGGGCTCGGCTACGAGGCCCTGGCCGACCGCCGTCCGGAGCTGGTGTACGCCTCGGCGTCGGGCTGGGGTGTCGACGGTGCGGCCGCGACACGGCCGGGGCTCGACATCATGGCGCAGGCCGCGAGCGGGCTGATGAGCGTGACCGGGGAGCCCGACGGCGACCCGGTCAAGGTGGGCGTGCCGGTCTGCGACCTGGTGACCGCGCTCTACGTGGCGCTCGCGGTGACCGCGGCGCTGCGCGAGCGGGACCGCTCCGGAACCGGTCAGCACATCGACGTCTCGCTACTGGAGTCGGGGGTCTCGCTCGCGGTGTGGGAGGCCGGCATGTACCTCGGCGACGGGGAGGTGCCCGCGCGGCAGGGCTCGGCCCACCAGCGCTACGCCCCCTACCAGGCCGTCCGCACCCGCGACGGGCACGTGACGGTCGGCGCGAACACCACCCGGCTCTGGACGTCGCTGTGCGCGGCGCTCGGGCTGGAACGCCTCGAGCGCGATCCGCGCTTCGCCGACCCCGGCTCGCGGCTGGCGAACCGGGTGGCGCTGATCGACTGCATCGAGACGGTCACGAGTACCCGGTCGTCGTCCGACGTGCTCGCCGCGCTCGACGCGGCCGGGGTCCCCTGCGCGTCCATCGCCGGCTACGACGAGGTCTTCACCGACCCGCTGCTCACCGGCCGGGACTTCTTCTGGGACGCCCCGCACCCGACCCTGCCCGCGGTCCGCCAGCTGGGGTCGCCGATGCGCTTCTCCCGCACCCCCGCGCGGCGGGGCACCGCCGGGCCCCCGCTCGGCGCGGCGACCGACGACGTCCTCGCCGAGCTGTCCGACCCCGCCCGCGGGGGCCACGCGTGAGCCCGGAGGTGACCGCGGAGCTCGCGGCCGGGGTGCTCACCGTGACCTTCCGCCGTCCCGAGCGGCGCAATGCCCTGACCTGGGGCATGTACGAGGGGCTGGTGGCCGCGTGCGAGCGGGCCGACGCCGACCCGGAGGTCCGGGCGCTCGTCGTGCGCGGCGAGGGCGGCCGGGCCTTCGCCGCGGGCACCGACATCGGCCAGTTCCGCGCGTTCACCTCGGGCGCCGACGGAGTGGCCTACGAGCGCCGGGTCACCGCCGTGCTCGACCGGGTCCGCGCCGTCGGCGTGCCCACCGTGGCCGCGGTGGCCGGGTACTGCGTCGGCGGCGGGCTGGGCATCGCCTGCGCGGCCGACCTGCGCATCGCGACGCCCGGGTCCCGGTTCGGCGTGCCGATCGCCCGCACGCTGGGCAACTGCCTGTCCGCGCGGACCCTGGACCTGATGGTCGAGGCCCTGGGCCGCCCGCTGACCGCGGACCTGCTGCTCACCGCGCGGATGCTGGAGGCCGAGGAGGCCGCGCGGGTGCCAGGGTTCCTGCATGCCGTCGTCGACGACCTCGACGCGGGGCTCGATGCGCTCACCGGGCGGCTCACCACCGGCGCACCGCTGACGGTCTGGGCGACCAAGCGGCTGCTGGACGACCGGTCCGCCGACGACACCGCGGTGGTCGACCGGGTCTACGGCTCGACCGACTTCCGCACGACGGTCGCCGGGTTCGGGCAAGGCGGCACCCCGAGCTGGACCGGGACCTGATCCGGGGCTCCGGTCCGCCCTCGGACCGGTGACCGGGGTCGGCGCCGGGCCGTCGGGCCCGAGTGGCGGGTCCGTGGAGCCCGGAGGGCGGGTCCGCCGGGCCCGGAGGGCGGTCAGCGCCGCCGCAGTGGCCGGGCCGGGCCGGTCAGCGGCGGGGTCGTCCCACCCTCGGCCTGCACCTGGCGGCGCGCCTGGAGGTAGAGCGCCGGACCGGACACCAGCCCGCGCAGCTTGCGGGCGCCCGCGCCGCCCGGCAGCGCGGCGACGTCCTGCGGCGCCGGGCGCTCCTCGGTCGCGATCGGGGCCGGACCCGGGGTCGGGCCGGGCGCGCCGACCGCGGTGGGCGCGGGCTCCTGCCGGGCCCGCGCGACCGTGGCCGGCGTCGAGGACTCGCGGCGCACGATGTCGCGCAGCCGCCCCAGCGCGGCCGGGAACCGGCGCACCGCCAGCCGGCGCGCCCGCGGATCCAGCGCGACCTTGCCCAGGAACGCGCCCAGACCCAGCGCGTAGCCGCCCATCTGCTCACGCAGCTCCCCCGGCGACGGCCGGTGGTGGTGCCACACCCAGGCCGAGGGCAGGTAGGCCAGGGTGCCGCCGTCGAGCACGATCCGGACCAGCAGCTCGATGTCCTCGCCTCCGCGGGTGGGCCGGCCCGGGCCGAGCGCCTCGTCGAACCCGCCGAGCGCACGGACCGGCTCGGCACGCACCGCCAGGTTGGCCCCGATCCCGAACAGGCCCGGGGAGAACGGGAACACCGGGGAGTCCGCGGGCGGGTCGTCGAGCCGGAACCGGCGCGGCAGGAAGCCCTTGTTCCAGGCCAGCGCGACGTCGGCGGCCCGCTCCTCGGGCGTCTCCAGCCGCGCGGCGAGCACCGGCCCGCTCAGCGCGGTGAGACCGGGGTCCTCGGCGAAGGACCCGGCGATCCGCGACGCCCACCGCGGGTCGGGCTCGGTGTCGTCGTCGGTGAACGCGACGACCGCGGTGCGGGCCTCGGCGAGGCCGCGGTTGCGCCCGACCGAGACACCGCGGCGCGGCTCGCGGACGTAGCGGACCCGCGGGTCCGCGCAGTCACGGACGACCTCGCGGGTGCGCTCGTCGGGCGGATCGTTGTCGACGACGAGCACGGTCACGTCCGGGTGGTCGCCTGCCAGCAACGCGGCCAGGCAGCGGCGTACGCTCTCCGGCCGCCCCCGCGTCGCGACCACGACGGTGAGCGGCTCGGCCGACACCGCAGGCTCCCCCGGCGGCTCACGCCCGGCGACGGCCGCGGCGGCCCGGGCCAGGTCGGCGGCGCGCGCCCGGCCCTCGTGCAGCGGGACCTCGGCCTGCCCGACGGGGACGCCTCCGTCGGTGACCAGCAGCCGGGCCGAGCCGAACCGCGGCGGGACGACGAGGTCACCGGCCCCACGACCCGTGCCGTGCACGGCACGGTGGTGGACGAGCTCGCCCACCCAGACGGGGCCGCCTGCTCGCTCCGGCACTGCTGCGACCTCCCGGGTCGTGGGTCCTCGTCGGTGGGTCCGTGTCGGTGGTCCGGCCCCGGGACCCGTCCGCTCGCAGACGTGTCCCCATGTGCCTACGTCGCGGACCGCCGCCCGGTTCACCGTGTGCGGCCGACGTCACGTTGCGCCGCACCGGGTCCGCCCCGGGCACCGGACCCCGGCGTCGAGCCGGCAGGTGCACGCCGCACCAATCACGGCCGGCACGCCCCCCGATCGTCGCAGAGCACCCGGTACCCGCGCTCACCAGGCACGGGACGCCTCCCGCGTGCTGCTCCGTCCGCCACGGCCCGGACCGCCTCCCGGCGCAGTCACCGGACGCGGTGCCGCCCGGGCGTCGCCGGCGGGCGTGCCGGGTTCGTGAGGGGGCTGGTCCGTCCGGGGCCGTCCCGGTCACGGTGCGCACCGCGTCACCGCCTCAGACGTACCGTTCGGCGCAGCACACCGACCGTACGACCCGAACGGCGCACCGCACCCACCGTTGGACGCGGGTCCGGTGCGTGGGTCGCTCCGGACCGGCCGTTCGCCGCACACCCGGCGAGCCCGCTCGGTGTCCGTGTCACGGAGCGGTTACGGTCGCTCCTGGCTGGTCGACGAGATGTCGGCTGGTGCGCCTGGTCGGTCCCCCGCTCCCCGCTGGCCGACACTCCCCCTGGCGCCCACCCAGCACGCAGCGGGCGGAGCCGTGTCCGGTCACGAGGACCGGGGCGGATCCGGGGTGGCGAGGACCCCCGAATGACCACTGCACTGACCCCGGACCTCCATACACCCGAGAGCGACGTCCCCCGGCGTCGCCGGGACCGCGACGCCGGCGCGGGCATCTCCGCCGCCGACCTGCTCGCGCGCTACTCCGAGGCCGGTTTCGACACCCCCGCGCCCGGCAGCCGCCGAGCCCGCCGTTCCGAGGCCCCCGGCCCGGAGCTGGAGCGCATCGACACCCCCGCGACCGGCCTCCCCGCCGCGTCCGGCGGCGACACCGTCATCACCCGCGACGCGCAGGACACCCCCGCCGGCGTCACCTCGCGGACCGCGATCGGCCTGCTCGGCGGCACCTCGGACACCGGGCCGCTCGGGCGTCACCCGCGCGCGGTCGTCGCGACCATGTCGGCCACGCTGGTCGGCGCCACCGCGGTCATGGGCGTCGTGTCGGCGCTCAGCTCGCCGGAGCAGTCCCCCGAGACCTCCGCGGACATGGACCTCACCGGCGCGGCCCACGAGGCCACGATGAAGCTGTCGGTCCCGGCCGCGGGCTCCGAGCACGGCGGCACCGGCACCAGCGACGCCGCGTCCACCCTGACCAGCGGTTTCGAGCACGTCACCGCGTCGGTCCCGCAGGCGTTCGAGAAGGCCGACGCGGCCCGCATCGCCGCCGTCGCCCAGAAGGAGGCCGCGGCGAAGGCGGCCGAGGCCCGTGCGAAGGCCGCCGAGGCGGCCGCCCGCAACGGCGGCGGCGGTGACGACGACGGTGACGGCGGCGGGCTCGGCGACATCGTCGGCGGCCTGACCGGCTCCTCGGACGGTGCCCAGGCGCTCGCCCAGGCCAAGCAGCAGCTCGGCAAGCCCTACAAGTGGGGCGCCACCGGCCCGAGCGCGTTCGACTGCTCCGGCCTGATGGTCTGGGCGTTCGAGCAGATCGGCGTCGACCTGCCGCGCACCTCCAGCGCACAGTCGCAGATGGACGGCACCCCGGTCTCCAAGAGCCAGCTCAAGCCCGGCGACATGGTGTTCTTCTACTCCCCGGTGAGCCATGTCGGCATCTACGCCGGCAACGGCAAGGTGCTCCACGCCTCCACCAGCGGTGAGCCGGTCAAGTACTCCGACATCGACGCGATGCCGTTCCACAACGCGGTCCGGGTCTGACCGACCGCGTCACCGAGTTCCGAGGCCGGTGCCCCTGGGGAGGGGTACCGGCCTCGACGCACGTCGGGGCGGAGCAATCGTGCGGTCCACGGCCCGCTCGATGATCCGCGTTCCGTGCGCAGATCCGCCGGACGCGCGCTTCTGAACGCGCGCGGACAACGGATTACCGCGTGTTCCTGCACACGCCGTCCGCCCCCGGCTACAGCGAGCGCAGCCGCTCCGCGACCGCCTCGGGCAGCACGTCGGAGATGAACGCGCCCGCGCCGGACTCCGACCCCGCCAGGTACTTGATCTTCCCCGGCGCCCGGCGGATCGAGTGCAGGCGCAGGTGCAGCCGGGCGTCGGAGCGACCGTCGGACTCCAGCACCGGGGCCTGGTTCCAGCCCGCGACGTAGGGCAGCTCGTCGTCGTAGAGGGCGTCGAGGCGGCGCAGCACGTCGAGGTAGAGGGTCGCGAACTCGGCGCGCTGGGCCTCGTCGAGGGCGGGCAGGTCCGGGGTCGGACGGTGCGGGTACAGGTGCACCTCGACCGGCCAGCGCGCCGCCTGCGGCACGAACGCCGTCCAGTGCTCCCCCGCGACGACGACCCGCTCCCCCGCCCGCTCGGCGGCCAGCTGCGTGTCGAACAGGTTCTCCCCGGTCGCCTCACGGTGCGCGGCGACGTGGGCGAGCATCCGCTGCGGGAACGGCGGGACGTAGGGGTAGGCGTAGATCTGGCCGTGCGGGTGGGACAGCGTCACGCCGATCTCGGCGCCCCGGTTCTCGAACGGGAAGACGTAGCGGACCCCCGGCCGGGCGCCCAGCTCGGCGGTCCGGTCGGCCCACGCCTCCAGCACCAGGCGGGCGCGGTCGGGCGTCAGCCGGGAGAACGGGGTGTCGTGGTCGTCGGTGAAGCAGACGACCTCGCACCGGCCCGACGCCGCCTGCGGCACCGGGCCCGGCTCGGGCAGCGGCGCGCCGGGCGCCGACCCGAACGACGGGAAGCGGTTCTCGAACGCGACGACGCCGTACTCCGGGCCCGGCACCTCGGTGTGGCGGCCGTCGCGGCTGGGGCACAGCGGGCACTGGTCGGCCGGCGGCTTGTAGGTGCGGTCCTGCCGGTGTGCGGCGATCGTCACCCACTCCCCGGCCAGGGCGTCGTAGCGCAGCTGCGAGGCGGGCACGACCCGCGGGAGGTCACGGGCGTCGACCAGGCCTGCCGGATCGCGGGGGGCGTGGTCGGGGCCGTCGAACCAGATGATCTCCCGGCCGTCGGCCATCCGGGTGGTCAGCTTCTGCACCTTCTGCACGTACGTCACCTTCCGGGGCGCGCAATGATCACGTGGTCGACCTCGCCCTCGAGGACCGCCCGGTCGGCGTCGGCCAGACCGGAGTCGGTCACGAGCACGTCGGCCTCGGACAGCTCGGCGATCGTCGAGATCCCGACGGTGCCCCACTTGGTGTGGTCGGCGACGACCACGAGCCTGCTGCCGGACTCGATGAGGGCGCGGTTGGTGTCGCGCTCGGTGAGGTTGGGGGTGGAGAAGCCCGCCGCGGCGCTCATGCCGTGCACCCCGAGGAACACCGTCTCCAGGTTGAGCGAGCGCAGCGCGGTGATCGCGACCGGGCCGACCAGGGCCTCCGAGGGCGTCCGCACGCCCCCGGTGAGGATCACCGTGGTCCCGCGGGCGTCGGCGCCACCGGTGTGGAACGCGTCGGCGACGGCGACGGAGTTGGTCACCACGGTCAGCCGCGGCACCGCGGCGAGCAGCCGGGCGAGCCGCCAGGTCGTCGTGCCCGCGGACAGGCCGATCGCGGCGCCGGGGGGCACCAGCTCGGCGGCCGCGGCGGCGATGGCGTCCTTCTCCTCCAGCTCGCACACCGACTTCGCGGCGAACCCGGGTTCGGAGGTGGTGTGCTCGCCGACGGCCGTCGCGCCGCCGTGCACCTTGTCCACCAGGCGTCGCCGGGCCAGCACGTCGAGGTCGCGGCGCACCGTCATCTCGGACACGCCGAGGTGGTCGGCGAGCTCGGACACCCGCACCGCGCCGCGGCTGCGGACCTGCTCCACGATCACCTCGCGCCGCTGCTCGGCGAGCAGGCTCATCGCGTCCGGGCCGGACACCGTCGGGGCTTCACCCGCACAGAATGCAACACAACCGAACGTGCGGCAAGGGTCGACCGTGCGTGTCGGGACCCGGCCCCCTGGCGCTCCGAGGTCACCGAGCGGTCTCGAATTCGAGCGAAAGTGTTCACTTCTGATCGAGTGCGGTCTAGCTTGTGCGTTGGTCCGCGCAACGTGCCGTCGTGCACCACCGGCCGGCGGACCGGCAGCGCACGCACTCGACGGCGAGGAGCTACCCGAGATGGATCATCACGAGACGGCCCGGCGGGCCCCGGGGACGTCCCGGGAGGACGCGGCATGACCGCCCAGGAGGTCCTGCGCCTCAACCCGAACCTGGTCGACTACCTGTTGGTCGCGTTCTACTTCGTACTGGTGCTCGGCATCGGCTTCGCGGCGCGGCGCTCGGTGTCCTCCAGCCTCGACTTCCTGCTGTCCGGCCGGTCGATGCCGGCCTGGATCACCGGTCTGGCGTTCATCTCGGCCAACCTGGGTGCGATCGAGCTGATCGGCATGGTGGCCAACGGGGCCCAGTTCGGCATCCCGACGGTGCACTACTACTGGCTGGGCGCGATCCCGGCGATGGTGTTCCTCGGCATCGTGATGATGCCGTTCTACTACGGCTCCAAGGCCCGCAGCGTCCCGGAGTTCCTGCTCAAGCGGTTCAACAAGACGACCCAGCGGGTGCAGGCGGTGATCTTCGCGGTGGCCTCGATCCTGATCGCCGGGGTCAACCTGTTCTCCCTGGGCCTGGTCCTGGAGGCGCTGCTCGGCTGGTCGCTGTACCTGGCGATCCCGGTCGCGGCCGTCGTCGTCCTGGGCTACATCTCCCTCGGCGGGCTGTCGGCCGCGATCTACACCGAGGTCCTGCAGTTCTTCGTGATCCTCGCGCTGCTGATCCCGCTGACCGTCGCCGGGCTCAACCGGGTCGGCGGCTGGGACGGCCTGACCCGCGCGGTCACCGAGGGCCCGAGCGCCGGTGCGGACCTGAACGCCTGGCCCGGCACCCCGCTCACCGAGATCGCGAACCCGTTCCTGTCGGTGCTGGGCATCGTGTTCGGCCTGGGATTCGTGCTGTCCTTCGGCTACTGGACGACGAACTTCGCCGAGGTCCAGCGCGCCCTGTCGGCCAAGTCGATGTCCGCCGCGCGGCGGACCCCGATCATCGGTGCGTTCCCGAAGGCGCTGGTCGTGCTGGTGATCGTGACCCCGGGCATGATCGCCGGGATCCTGGTCCCGCAGATCGCCGCGGTGAAGGCGGGCGGCGGCGACGCCGTCGAGGGCATCACCTACAACAACGCGCTGTCGCTGCTGATGAAGGAGGTCCTGCCCAACGGGATCCTCGGCGTCGCGATCGCGGGTCTGCTGGCCGCGTTCATGGCCGGTATGGCGGCGAACATCAGCTCGTTCAACACGGTGTTCACCTACGACATCTGGCAGGACTGGGTGCGCCCGGGCCGCGCCGACCGCTACTACCTCGGCGTCGGCCGGCTGGTCACCATCATCGGCTGCGTGCTCGCGATCGGCACCGCGTTCATCGCGTCCGGGTCGGCGAACCTGATGGACTACATCCAGTCGCTGTTCAGCTTCTTCAACGCGCCGCTGTTCGCGATCTTCATCCTCGGCCTGTTCTGGAAGCGGATGACCGGGCCGTCGGCCTGGATCGGGCTGCTCTCCGGCACCACCGCGGCGGTGCTGGTCGACGTCCTGGTCCGCACCGAGGTCTGGACGATGTCCAGCCAGGCGGGCAGCTTCGTCGGCGCCATCGCGGCGTTCGTCGTCGGTGTCGGCGTGTCCGCGGGGGTCTCGATGGTGACCACCCCGAAGCCGGACGCCGAGCTGGTCGGGCTGACCTGGAGCCTGACCCCGAAGGAGGCGCGCACCCACTCCACCGACGGTGACGACGCCGGCTGGTACCGCAGTCCGAACGTCCTCGGCGCGCTGGTGCTGGCCCTGACCGTCGTCCTCTACGTCGTGTTCGGCTGAGCGGAGACCTGCGATGAGCTCGAAGAGTGAGAACCACCCCGACCACCACGGGACCGACGCCCCGGTCTCCTCGACCGCGGCGAACCTGTTCGACCTGCGCTCGGTGATCGCCCTGCTGTTCGGGGTCTACGGCATCGTCCTGCTGGTCATGGGGATCGTGTCGGGCGACGACCCGGAGAACCTCGCCAAGACCGGCGGGACGAACCTCAACCTCGACACCGGCATCGGCATGCTGGTCATCGGGGCGTTGTTCGTGCTGTGGGTGTACCTGCGACCGCTGAAGCTGGCCGCGCCGGAGCAGCAGGACTGACCGCACTCCCCCGGCCGGGGGCGCCCTCAGCGCTCCCGGTCGGCGGGGGTCGGGTAGACCGGGTTGAACGCCGCGAGGGTGTAGTCGTCGATCCGGCGCGCCACGCGGGTCAGACCGGAACGCAGGACGCGGAGGGTGTCGCTCATGGGTGGGGGTCCCTTCGATGTCGGCGGTGGAACCGCCTGGTGTGGACGAGGGAGACCGCCGGGTGAGGCGGGCGGCCTCGTCACCGGACACGTCCAGGATGCACTGAATCGATCCCGACCCGCCGCCGATCGCGAGCGCGGTCACGGTGTGAGGCCGGTCGCGGCGTGCGGGTGATCGCCCGCGACGGGAGCGCGGAGACCGAGATCGCCCGGTCGCGCTTCGTCTGCACCGTCGCCCGGGTCGCCGACGTCGGGGCCGCCCAGGACGTGATCGACCGCGTCCGCCGGGCCGGACCGGACGCCACCCACCACTGCACCGCACTGCGCATCGGTGACCCCGGCACCGGGGACCTCACCGCCCGCAGCAGCGACGACGGCGAGCCCTCGGGCACCGCCGGCGTCCCGATGCTGGAGGTGCTCACCCGGCGCGGGCTGACCGACGTCGTCGCCGTCGTCTCGCGCTGGTTCGGCGGGACGAAGCTCGGCGCGGGCGGGCTGGTCCGCGCGTACTCCGGCGCCCTGACCGCTGCCCTCGACACGGTCGGCGAGCTGCGCCGGGTGCGGCACCGGGAACTGCTGCTCGCCGTCGGCCACGACCGCGCCGGGCGCCTGGAGCACGACCTGCGCCACTCCCCGTACCGGCTGTGCGATGTCACGCACGGCACGGACGTCACGCTGACCGTGGCCGTCGCCGAGCCGGAGACCGGCGCCTTCGCCGACTGGCTCGCCGAGCACACCGGCGGCGGCGTCGAGGCGCTCGACGCCGGCCCGCGCGACCTCTACCTACCCTGAGCGCATGCACATCCGCGCCGCCACCGACGACGACCTCCCCGCCGTCCTCGCCGTGCTCCGCCCGATCTTCGCCGAGGGCCGCACCTACACCGTCCCGCCCGACGCCGACGACGCCTGGATCACCCGCATGTGGATGCTCCCGCCGCCGGCGCGGGTCGTCGTGGCGGTGCGGGACGGCCGGGTCGTCGGCACCGCCAAGACCGGACCCAACCAGGCCGGGCCGGGCTCGCACGTCGCGACCGCGAGCTTCGCCGTCGACGCGGGCGGCGCCGGGCGCGGCACCGGCCGCGCGCTGGGCGAGCACGTGCTGGCCCTCGCCCGCGCGGACGGCTACGCCGCGATGCAGTTCAACGCCGTCGTGGCGACCAACACCCGCGCGGTCGCGCTGTGGCACTCGCTGGGCTTCGCCACGGTCGGAACGGTGCCCGACGCCTTCACCCTGCCCGACGGCACGACCACCGGCCTGCACGTGATGCACCGCTACCTGTGACCCGCACGGCCCGCACCGTCGCAGGTCTGTACCAGCGGAGTTAGTCGTGCCTACACTGCATCTTCGTCGGACCTCATCACCTCGCCGGGGGCGCACATGACGAGCACGGACACGGCCGCGGCGGCGGCACCGGTCACCGTGGAGCAGCTGCGCCGGCGCGGCTGGCGCGGCAGGCTCGCCGTCCTCGGGCCCGCCTTCGTCGCCGCCGTCGCCTACGTCGACCCGGGCAACTTCGCGACCAACTTCTCCGCCGGCGCCGGCTACGGCTACCTGCTGGTGTGGGTGATCGTCGTCGCCAACCTGATGGCGATGCTCATCCAGTCGCTCTCGGCCAAGCTCGGGCTCGCAACCGGGAAGAACCTGCCCGAGCTGTGCCGCGAGCACCTCACCCCGTGGCGGAACCGGTTCATGTGGGCCCAGGCCGAGCTCGTCGCGATCGCGACCGACCTGGCCGAGGTGATCGGCGGCGCGGTCGCCCTGCACCTGCTGTTCGGGATCCCGCTGTTCACCGGCGGGGTGATCACCGGCGTGATCGCCTTCGTGCTGCTGGGCCTGCAGTCGCGCGGGCACCGGCCGTTCGAGCGGGCGATCGTGTTCCTGCTCGCGATCATCCTGGTCGGGCTCATGTCGACCCTGCTGCGCACCGACGTCGACGGGCCCGCGCTGGCCGCGGGTCTGGTCCCCGGCTTCGACGGCGTCGGCTCGCTGGTCCTCGCCACCGGCATCCTCGGCGCCACCGTGATGCCGCACGTGATCTACCTGCACTCCGCGCTGACCCAGGGGCGCCTCGTCGCCCGCTCCCCCGAGGACACCCGGTTCCTGCTGCGGGTCGGGCGCACCGACATCGCGCTCGGGATGGGCGTGGCCGGGCTGGTGAACCTGTCGATGCTGGTCGTGGCGGCCGCCCTGTTCGCCGGGACCGACGTCCCCGGCACCGACACCCTGGAGGGGATCTTCGCCGGGCTGGGCACCGAGCTCGACGCCGTCGCCGCGTACGGGTTCGCGATCGCACTGCTCGCCTCGGGGTTCGCGTCCTCGGGCGTGGGGACCTACGCCGGGCAGGTCATCATGGCCGGGTTCCTGCGCCGCCGGATCCCGCTGCTGCTGCGCAGGCTGCTGACCCTCGCGCCCGCCCTGCTCGTGCTGGGCATGGGGATCGACCCGACGCAGGCGCTGGTGCTCTCCCAGGTCGTGCTGTCGTTCGGCATCCCGTTCGCGCTGGTCCCGCTGGTGTGGTTGACCGCCCGCCGCGAGGTGATGGGCGACCTGGTCAACCACCGCGTCACCACGACCGCGGCGGTCGTCGTCGCCGCGGTCGTGGTGGGGCTGAACGCCTTCCTGATCTGGGAGGCGTTCGTCGCCTGAGTCAGCGGCCGCGCCAGACCGGGTCGCGCTTCTCGGCGAACGCGGTCGCGCCCTCGCGGGCGTCCTCCGAGGTCAGGACCGGGCCGACGACCGCGTCGTGGCGCTCCCAGCGGTCGGCGCCCCAGTCCGGGCTCTCCCGCACGATCCGCTTCGACGCGGCGACGCCGAGCGGCCCGTTCACCGCGATCCGCGCGGCCAGCGCCAGCGCGGCCTCCAGCGCGCCGCCGTCATCGACGACCTGGTTGACCAGGCCGGCGGCCTCGGCGCGCGTCGCGTCGATCGGGTCGCCGGTCAGCAGCATCTCCAGCGCCAGCGCCCGGGGCACCCGGTTCGCCAGCTCCAGCGCACCGCCCGCGGCGGCGACCAGGGACCGCTTCACCTCCGGCACCCCGAACCGGGCGCCGCGCCCGGCGACGACGAGGTCGCAGGCCAGCATGATCTCGAACCCGCCGGCCAGGGCCCAGCCCTCGACCGCGGCGATCATCGGCGTCACCGGCGGGGCCTGGGTGATCCCGCAGAGCCCGCGCCCGGGCACCGACGGACGCTCGCCGCGCAGGAACGCCTTGAGGTCCATCCCGGCCGAGAACACCCCGCCCGCCCCGGTCAGCACGCCGACCCGCAGGTCCGGGTCGGCGTCGAGCTCGTCGACGGCCGCGGCGACCGAGCGCGCGACGTTCTCGTTCAGCGCGTTCTTGGCCCGCGGCCGGTTGATCGTGATCAGCAGGACGCCGTCCCGCCGCTCGACGAGCACCTCCTCCTCGGAAGCGGCCGGTCCGGAAGGAGTCAGCTCTGACTGCTCTGTCATGGGGCCACCCTAGATCGCGGGGGCCACCACCGGAACCGAGTGCTCCCAGTCCGCGAGCAGCGTCCGCAGCGCGGTCACCAGGGCCAGCGGCTGGTCGATCATCACGTGGTGCCCGGCCCCGGGGATCTCGACGACCGGTGCCGCCCGGCCCATCCGGTCGACGACCATCTCCCCCATCTCCGCCGGGACCAGGCCGTGCTCGGCCCGGAACAGCGCGATCCGGCAGCCGGGACGCCCGAGGTCGCCGGGGGTCAGCGAGATGCCGGCGAAGATGGCCGGGTCGAACTTCCAGCTCCAGCCGCCGTCGACCGCGCGGATGCTGTGCTCGGCGATGTGGCGGTGCACGTAGGGCAGGTCGCCGGGCTGCTCGGGGATGGTGCGGAACCGCGCGATCAGCGCGTCGCGGTCGGGGTGCACCTTCGCCGGGCCGAACGCCCGCTGCTCACGGGCGGCCCGCTCCTCCGGCGACCGGTCCCGGACCGGGGAGTCGACGGCGACGGCGCCGGCCAGCTCGTCGCCGTAGCGCAGCGCCGCGGTGAGCGACACGAACCCGCCCATGCTGTGCCCGATGACCGTCGGCCGGGGGCCGAGACCCGCGGCGTCGATCACGGCGCGCAGCTCGACGGCCCAGCGGTCCAGGTCGTAGGACGGTGCCCGCCCGGAGTCGCCGTGCCCGGACAGGTCGACCGCCACGACCCGGCGCGTGCGCTCGGCCAGCAGCGGGGCGATGTGGTCCCACCAGTGCAGGTGCGCCGCGCCGCCGTGCACCAGCAGCACACCGGGCCCGCCCGGGGTGCCCCAGCTCCGGAAGCGGATCTCGACGCCGTCGCTCTCGGTGCGGCCGGGCTCCCCCGGCTCGGCGAGTGCGTCGGTGAACCAGGTGGGCGGAGCGGTGGACACGCGGGGACCTCTGTTCGTGGGACGGGGACGACCGTTCGAACCTACGCCCCTCGTCAGTTCTGACCACGCCGGGTAACGGGGTACCGGGGCCGGGCGACCTGCGTCACCGAGGGGCCGACGAGGAGGCGCGATGACCGGTGCGGCGACGGGGACGGTGGTGCGGGCCGTGCCACGCGACCCCGGGGCGTGGGACCTCACCGACCGGCGTCTGGGGTGTGCGCTGGGGTCGCTCGCGCGCGACGTCGACGCCCCGGCCGGGACCGCGGCGGCGGTGCGCGGCTGGCGCCGGATGGCCGGTCCGCTGCGCGCCGCCCAGCACCGCCCCGGGTACGGCCCGGGGCCGTGCCCGGACCTGTGCCTGGTCCCGGTCGGGTCGGCCGACGTCGCCGCGCTCGGCCTGCTCGCCGCCGCCCTGGGCGCCCGGACGCTGCCCGGCGCCGACGGGGGGCCGCTGCGCCGGGCGGCCGCCGCGGCCGGCACCACGGCCCCGGCGCTCGTGCTGGAGCTCGCCCGGGTGCACGGCGTCCTGGACCTCGACCTGGGCGCCGACGGCGAGCTGCTCTACGCGCTGGCCGGGGTCCGCACCACGGGGACCGCGGCCGCGGCCGCGCACGAGGCGGTGGCCGCCCGGGTCGGGACGATGTGGGCGGCCGGTCGGGCGCCGCACCCCACCCGCACTGCCGACGACCGGGGCTGACCCGGGCGCAGCCGTCGGCGGCGCGGTGATCGTCTTCTGCGAGGGGTGCGGTGCCGGATCCGGCACCGCGCCCCTCACTCGTCGCGATCACCGGTCCCGCCCGGCCACCCGGGACGGATGACGGGCCAGGGGTGGCGCCTTGTTGACACGTTTTCTACGATGACGGCGTGTCTCACAACGAGGTGGAGTCCGCGAGCCGCACCCGGACGGTGACCACGCAGGACGGCCTGGAGCTGGTCGTGGAGGAGCGGGGCGACCCGTCGCACCCGACGGTCGTCGCGGTGCACGGCTACCCCGACGACCGGCACGTGTGGGACCGCGTCGCCGCGGACCTCGCCGCCGACCACCACGTCGTCACCTACGACGTGCGCGGCCACGGGGGCTCGGCCGCCCCCGGCGCCCCGGCCGGCTACGACCTGGAGCTCCTCGCCGCCGACCTGCGCACGGTGACCGACGCCGTCTCCCCCGACGCCCCGGTGCACCTGCTCGCCCACGACTGGGGCTCGATCCAGACCTGGCACGCCGTCACGCGCGAGGACGGCACCCCCTCGGCGATGGACGGCCGGGTCGCGTCGTTCACCTCGATCTCCGGCCCGTGCCTGGACCACGTGGCGCTGTTCCTGCGCCGCCGCGGGCTCCGCGACCTGCGGCCGGTGCTCACCCAGGCGCTGCACTCCTGGTACACGCTGGCGTTCCGGGTGCCGGTGCTGCCCGAGCTGATGATCCGCAGCGGGCTGCTCGGCGCGCTGGTGGCGCGGACCGAGCGGATCCCGCGCCCCTCGGTGCGCGACGCGGTCAACGGCCTGGAGCTCTACCGGCGGAACCTGCCGCGGCGGCTCGGCCGCCCGCAGCCGCGCCGCACCGACGTCCCGGTGCAGATCCTGGCTCCGCTCGGCGACGCCTACGTCTCCCCCGCGATGGCGACGAGTGCCGCCGGGTACGCCCCCGACCTGCGGGTCCGCTACCTGCCCGGCGGGCACTGGATCGTCCGCAAGCGCGCGGGCGTGATCGCCCGGTGTGTCCGCGAGCTCGTCGCCGAGCGCAGCGGCGGGACCGCCGCGCCCGCGCTGGCCCGGGCGGGGGCCCGGGGCGCCGCCCTGGTCCGCACCGGGGGACGGCCGGGCCGGGCGTCGCGCTGGGAGGGCGGGCTCGCCGTCGTCACCGGGGCGGGTAGCGGGATCGGCCGCGAGATCGCCCGTCAGGTCGCCGACCTGGGGGGCCGGGTCGTCGTCGCCGACGTCTCCGAGGCCGGCGCCGCGGAGACCGTCGACCTGGTGACCCGGCGGCACGGGCCCGGGCGCGCGGTGGCCGCGGTCGTCGACGTCGCCGACGAGGCCGCCGTCGCCGCCCTCGCCGAGCGGGTCGCGGCCGAGCACGGGGTGCCCGACCTCGTCGTCAACAACGCCGGGATCGCCGTCGCCGGATCGTTCGCCGACACCACGGCGCAGGAGTGGCAGCGGATCGTCGACGTGAACCTGTGGGGCGTCGTGCACGGCTGCCGGCACTTCGGCGCGCTGCTCGCCGCGCACGGCGAGGGCGGCACGATCGTCAACACCGCCTCGGCGGCGGCGTACCTCCCGTCGCGCTCGCTGCCGGCCTACGCCACGACCAAGGCGGCGGTGCTGATGCTGTCGCAGTGCCTGCGCGCCGAGCTGGCGGGCGCCGGGGTGGGGGTCACCGCGCTGTGCCCCGGGTTCGTCGACACCCCGATCACGGGGGCGACCCGCTTCGCCGGCACCGACGACGCCACCCAGGCCGTCCGCCGCCGCGACGCCGCGGCCGCCTACACCCGGCGCGGGTACACCCCGCAGCGCGTCGCCGCCCGCCTGGTCCGCGCCGTCGAGCGGGACCTGCCGATCGCCCCGGTCACCGCCGAGGCGCACGTCGGGCTGCTCGCGTCCCGGCTGTCCCCCGGCCTCGTCCGCGCGCTCGCCCGCGTCGACGGCACCCGCTGAGTACGAGAGGAGCGTCCACGATGACCGCCGACCCGACCGAGGACCGGATCGCACTCCAGGCCCGCGACGTCCGTTTCGACTTCACCGAGCTGCGGACCGACTGGATCCCCGGCGAGCCGTTCGCCTCGCACCTGATCGACGTGCTGCACCTGCTGCTGCCCGAGGGCGAGCGCTGGTTCGTGGACGTCTTCTCCCGCGCGCTACCGATGGTCCGTGACGAGGCGCTGGCCGAGGACGTGCGCGGGTTCATCGGCCAGGAGGCCGTGCACGCGACCTCGCACCAGGGCGCGCTGGACCACCTCGTCGAGGCGGGCGTCGACGTGACCCGCTTCGTCGAGCAGGTCGAGTGGATCTTCAAGGAGCTGCTCGGCGACCGCGGTCTGACCGGCGACGCGGCCCGGGAGTGGCTGGTGGAGCGGGTCGGGCTGATCGCGGCGATCGAGCACTTCACCGCCGTCCTGGGCTCCTGGATCCTCGACTCCGCCGCGCTGGACGCGGCCGGGGCCGACCCGCACATGCTGGACATGCTGCGCTGGCACGGCGCCGAGGAGGTCGAGCACCGCAACGTCGCGCACGACCTCTACACCCACCTCGACGGCCGCTGGCTGCGCCGGATCCGGGCGATGGCGGTGGCGGGCCCGGCGCTGGCGAAGCTGTGGGTCGACGGCACCCGGCACCTGTGCGCCCGCGACCCGCACCTGCGCGGGACACCGCAGCGCCGGGCCCGGCTGCGCGACTACCTGCGGGACTCCCGGCGCGGGCTGGTGCCCGGGCCGTGGCTGTTCGCCCGCGCCGTCCTGACCTACCTCAGCCCGCGGTTCCACCCGGCCGCGCACGGCGACACCGACGCCGCGGTGGCCTACCTCGCGGTCTCCCCCGCCGCCCGCGCCGCCGAGGCGGGCCACGCCGGCCCGGCCGAGGGGTCCGCGGCATGAGTCCCGCGCTGCTGCCCGGCACGGGCTCGACCGCGCCGCCGCCGCACCCGAACCGCGGGGCCACCGCGCTGTCGGTGCTCACCGCGGTGACCCAGACCCTCGCGACGGCCGGTGCCCGGCGCCGCCGCCCGGTCACCCCGGTGGACCGCACGCTGCTCGTCGAGGTGCACGCCGTGCGCCGTCCCTGCCCCGACGTCGCCGAGCTCGACCTCGTCCCGGCGGGCGCCGAGCCGCTTCCGGGCTGGCGGCCCGGCGCGCACGTCGACGTCGAGCTGCCCTCGGGGGTCATGCGCCAGTACTCGCTGTGCGGCGACCCGGACGACCGGTCGGTGTACCGGATCGCGGTACGGAAGGTGCCCGGGGGCACCGGCTCGCACGAGATGCACGCCCTGCGCCCCGGGGTGCGGCTGCGGCTGCACGGCCCGCGCAACGCCTTCCCGCTGGCCACGGCGCCGTCGTACCTGTTCGTCGCCGGCGGCATCGGGATCACCCCGATCGCGCCGATGGTCCGGGCCGCGCACGCCGCCGGGGTGCCGTGGCGGCTGGTGCACACCGGCCGGGACCGGGCGTCGATGCCACTGTCGGACGCACTGGCCGTGCTGGCCCCGGACCGGGTCCTGCGCCGCCCCGACGACGTCGCGGGTGTCCCGTCGGCGGCCGAGCTGCTGTCCGGGACCGACGCCGACGCCGCCGTCTACTGCTGCGGCCCGCCGCCGATGATCGAGTCGCTGCGCCGGGCGCTCCCCGCAGGGCAGCGGTTCCACTCCGAGCGGTTCTCCCCGCCCCCGATCCGCGACGGCCGCCCGTTCACCGTCCGGATCGCCGGTGGCCCGGACGTCGCGGTCCCCGCCGACCGCACCGCGCTGGACGCGGTCCGCGCGCTGCGCCCGGACGTGCCGTACTCGTGCCGGCAGGGGTTCTGCGGGACCTGCCACGTCCGGCTCGTGGAGGGCACCACCGTGGGCGACCCGGCCGGGCCGGGTCTGACCGCGCTGTGTGTCGGGCGGGCCACGGACGGGACGATCGTCGTCGATCTCGGGCGCTGAGGCGTGGGGTCCGTACCCTCGTCGGTGATGACCTCACCCGCACGTCCACCCCGGCGTATGACGCCCGAGGCCCGCCGCGCACAGCTCGTGTCCGCCGCGCTCGACCTCTACGGCGCCCGCTCGCCGGAGGAGGTGGCCGTCGAGGACGTCACCCGGGCCGCGGACGTGTCCCGGGCGCTGTTCTACCGGTACTTCTCCGGGATGGAGGAGCTGCACGTCGCGGCGCTGGGCAGCGTCGCCGAGGAGCTCATCGACCGGGTCGCGCTGCCCACCGACGGCCCGCTGGACGGGCAGCTGGCCGACGCGCTGGACGTGTTCCTCGACGTCGTCGGCCGGCATTCGCGGGCCTACATCGCGCTGCTGCGCAGCGGTTCGGTCGTCTCCACCGGGGAGACCGACGCCATGGTCGACGGCGTGCGCGACCACATCGTGGACCTGCTGTGCGTGCGCGGCGGCGTCCCCGACCCGACCCCGCTGCAGCTGATGACCCTGCGCGGCTGGGTCGCGCTGGTCGAGGGCTCGGTGCTGGTGTGGCTGGAGGCGGGCCGGGTGCCCGCCCACGCCGAGCTGCGGGACTGGCTGGTGGAGCAGCTGTTCGCGATGCTCGGGGTCACCGTCGCCCGCGACCCGGACGCTCAGTTCTCCACGACGCCGAGCGCGTTGGGCACCAGCCGGTAGGCGTCCTCGGACGGGCTGTTCACGACCTGGTCGCGGAACACCATCGTCGAGGAGCCGCCGCCGTCGAGGTTGACGCCGTCGACGGCGCCCGCCCGGCGCAACTGCTCGGCGGTCTCGGCCAGGGTGATCCCGACCGAGGTCGACTCGCGGCCGTCGGCGGTGAGCAGGATCAGCCGTCCCTGCGCGGTGAGGCCCGCGGCGCTGCGCGGGTCGCGCGAGCGGGCGTCCAACCCGGCGACGGGTGTGCCGTCGCGCAGGATCGGTGACGCCCCGACCGCGGTCCGCGGCACGGTCCCCGACGCGGCGGTGAGCGCCTGCCGCACGGTGACACGGTCGCCGACGGCGAGCCCGCGCAGCGCGGCGGCGCCCTGGTCGCGGCCGGCGAGGGCCTGTTCCCCGGCCGGGATCGCTCCCCCGCCGGGTGGGCCGACGGCGGTGACCGCGCCGTCGCGGACCACGACCTCGAACCGGTCCGGTGCGCACGGCGCGTCCCGGTCGGTGTCGCTGCCGCACAGCGTGGCGGCCCGGTCGCCCGCCCAGTCGGAGGTGAACAGCCCGATCCCGCCGACGGGCACGGCGTAGGCGTTGAGGGTGTCGATGCGCAGGCGGCCCTCCGGCCCGGTCGCGGACGCGTCGAGGGTGAGCCGGTCCAGACGGGGGGTGCCGTCGTCGTCGATCGCGAGGACGTCGCCCTGCTGGGCGCCGGGGACGCCCGGGGCGAGCCGCCGCCCGGGCGGCACGGCGGAGGTGAGTGCCCGGCCGTCGCGGACCGAGGGGCCGGCCGGGGCGTTGCTGCGGGCCAGGTCGAAGAAGTCGCCGTTGATCGCGGCGACGGCGCCGCCGCGCCGGGCGTGCGCGGGCACCGACGACCGCTCCCCGACCGTTGCGCCGGTGAGCAGGGTGGCGCGCAGCTCGGCCCGGTTCAGGTCGGCGACGACGATGTCGACGGTCACCGGCCCGGCCGGGGTGTCGACCCGCTCCTCGCGGTGGGTGATCGCGGGGGCCTGCGGGGCCGGGGCGACGGGCGCCGCGGCCGGGCCCGGGGCGGCACCGGGTGCGGCGGAATCGGATGCGGCGGACCCGGCCCCTGCCGCGGGCGATGCCGCGGACGCGGTGGCCGCGACGGGGTACGCCTCCCGGGCGGGGGCCGCGGACGCCTGCTGGGTGGCCGGTACCAGTACCCCGATCACGACCGCCGCCGCCACCGCCGCGCCCCGGCTGCCCGTCCACCCCACCATGCCCGCACTCCCCCGATCGCCACCCCGGCCGGGACCGAGATGAACACGGCGGTACGGCGACGGCGCGGGGCGTCACGCGTCGGTGGTGCAGTGCCACCTGGTCGGGGTCGCGACGTGCCTCTGCGGGGTGGCCCTGCACCGCGGAACGCGACCGTCGGCACCATGATCACCGGGAGTGGGGCGGCCGGGTGCGGGGGCTGCTCCCCGCGCTCCGCTCCCGGTGGTCATGGCGTGGCGTCAGTGCGTACGGTGCGCCGCCCCGGGGTGGTCCTTCGCGAGCCGGGCGCCGTCGCCGGTGCCGTAGCGCTCGCGCAGGGTGGGGCCGCCCGCGTCGGCGGCGGCGGGCATCCGGCCGCGGCGGCGCAGCTCGGGCACGACGTGGGTGACGACGTCGGCCATCGTCCCCGGGGTGACGGCGTAGGCCAGGTTGAAGCCGTCGAGGTCGGCCTCGTCGGCCCAGCGCTCCAGCTCGTCGGCGACACCCGCCCCCGACCCGACGAGGAGCGGCCCGCGCCCGCCGACGGTGATGAACTCCGCGAGCTCCCCCACCGTCCAGTCGCGGTCCGGCCCGGTGAACGACGCCAGCGCCGAGCGGGTCGCGTCGGTCTGCACGTACTCGAGCTTCTGCTCCGGCGAGGCCCCCGCCAGGTCGACGCCGGACCAGCCGCCGAACAGCGCCAGCGCCGCGGACGGGTCGGTCAGCTCCAGGTACTCGGCCAGCGTCGCGCGGGCGGCCGCGTCGGTCTCCCCGGCGATCGCGGTGAGCATCGCGAAGACCTTCACCGAGCGCGGGTCCCGCCCGGCGCGGGCGGCCTCGGCACGCACGGCGTCGACCGAGCGGCGGACCACCGCGGGCGACGGGCCGGACACGAACACGGCCTCGGCGTGGGTGCCGGCGAACCGGGCACCGCGCGGCGACGCGCCCGCCTGGAAGATCACCGGGGTGCGCTGCGGGGACGGCTCGGACAGGAACGGGCCGGGCACGTCGAACCAGCGGCCGTGGTGGGCGATGTCGTGCACCCGGTCCGGCTCGGTGAACACGCCGCGGGCGCGGTCGCGGACCACGGCGTCGTCGTCCCAGGAGCCCTCCCACAGCTTGTAGCAGACCTCCAGGAACTCCTCGGCGAGCTCGTAGCGCTCGTCGTGCGGGATCTGCCCGGACCGGCCGAGGTTGCGCGCCGCGGAGTCCAGGTAGGACGTGACGACGTTCCAGGCGACCCGGCCACGGGTGAGGTGGTCGAGGGTGGTGAGCCGCCGCGCCAGCGCGTAGGGGTGCTCGTAGGCGACCGAGACGGTCACCCCGAACCCGAGCCGCGAGGTCACCCCCGCCATCGCGGGGACGAGCAGCAGCGGGTCGGCGAGCGGGACCTGCGCGGCGGCGCGGACGGCGGCGTCACGGGAGCCGCCGTAGACGTCGTAGACGCCGAGGACGTCGGCGAGGAACAGCGCGTCGAAGCCGCCGTCCTCCAGCATCCGGGCCAGCGAGGTCCAGTGGTCGAGGTCGGTGTAGCGGTGCCCCTCGTCGGACGGGTGGCGCCACAGCCCGGCGGACTGGTGGCCCACACAGGCCATGTCGAAGGCGTTGAGCAGGATGCGGCCGGTCATGCCGACACCTTCTCCCGAGCGGTGCGCAGCCCGCCCCGGTGGGTCTCGGGGAGCAGGACGGTGGAGACGACGCAGATCGCGAACAGCATCCCGAAGTACCCCCAGATCAGCCACGGGGTCCCGCCGCCGGCGTAGAGCAGCGCGGTGGCGACCAGCGGCGTCGTGCCGCCGATGACCGACCCGATCTGGTAGCCCAGCGACGCCCCGCTGTAGCGCAGCCGGGTGTCGAACAGCTCGCCGTACCAGGCCGCCTGCGGGCCGTACATCGCGTCGTGGAAGAGGTTGACCAGCACCACCATGCCGACCACGACCAGCACGGTGGACCCGGTGTCGAGCAGCAGGAAGAAGGCCCCGAGGAACAGCGGCGCCCCGATCGCGCCGGCCAGGTAGACCGGCTTGCGGCCGACCCGGTCGGACAGGACCGCCCACAACGGCGTCGAGAACAGCCCGATCGCCGACGCGATGATCACCGCGGTCAGACCGGCGCCCTCGGCGGCGCCCGAGTCGCCTTGGGCCAGGTAGGTCAGCGCGAACGTCGTCGCCAGGATGTAGACGGAGTTCTGGGCGATCCGGCTGCCGACGGTCAGCAGCACGGTGCGCCAGTCGGTGCGCAGCACCTCCAGCACCGGGCGGCGGGACAGCGTCCCGGCGTCGCGGGCGGCGGTGAACACCGCGGGGTCGGCGAGGGTGAGCCGGATGGCCAGCCCCACCACGACGAGCACCGCGCTGAGCAGGAACGGGATCCGCCAGGCCCCGGCGAGGAACGCCTCCTTGCCCGCGATCGCGAGCACCGCGGTGTAGACACCCGACGCGAGCAGCATCCCGGCCGAGGAGCCGATCTGCGGGAAGCTGCCGAACAGGCCGCGTCGGCGCTCGGTCTCGGCGTGCTCGACGGCCATGAGCACCGCACCGGCCCACTCCGCGCCCACGGCGAGCCCCTGGGCCAGGCGCAGCACCACGAGCAGCACCGGGGCCAGCAGCCCGACGGTCGGGTAGGTCGGCAGCAGCCCGATGAGCGTCGTCGCGACGCCCATCAGCACCAGCGACCCGACCAGGACGGCGCGGCGGCCGATCCGGTCCCCCAGGTGCCCGGCGACGACGGCGCCGATCGGCCGCGCCCCGAACCCGGCGGCGTAGGTCGCGAACGAGGCGAGCACTCCGGTCGCCGGGTCGGCGTCGGTGAAGAACAGCGGAGCGAACACCAGCGCCGCGGCGGTGGCGTAGAGGTAGAAGTCGTACCACTCGATGGTGGTCCCGACGAGGCTCGCGACGGCGGCACGGCGCGGCGTGGCACCGGACGTCGGGGCGGGATCGGACACGGCGGAGCTGGACACGGGACCTGCCGGTGGGTGAGGCGGAGCGGGGAGTCGGTGCGCGAGGCCGGGGTCAGCGACAGGCGTGCGACGACAGGCGGCCGTGGTCCAGCCACCGCCGGCGGGTCAGCTCCGAGTGCTCCACACCGCCCACCCGAACAGACGACACCCGCCCGGCGCAACGGAGCGGGACCGGGGTCACCCTCGCCCGGCCACCCGGGCATGCAGCCGGACCCACTGCCCGGCGTCGAGGTCGCGTGGCAGTGCCCGCGGCCCGAGACCGCACTCGCGCGCCCAGTCCCGGGCGAGGGCGCGGCCGAACCGCCGCCCGACGACGTCGACGACCCCGCGGCCGCGGCCGGTGAACACCGCGTCGACCATCCGGTGGTGGTCCCGGGGCCGGGCGTCGAGCAGCGGCACGTCGCGGCGGGCGATCTCCAGCACCCCGCCGTCGACGGCCGGGACCGGCCGGAACGCCCGGGCCGGGACACGGTCGTGCAGGGTGAAGGTGAACCACGGCCACCAGCGGGCGGTGAGCGCGCTGGTGCCGCCGACCGCCGCCCGCTTGCGCGCCACCTCCCACTGCACCAGCAGCAGCGCGTGCGCCCAGCGCGGGGCGCCCAGCAGACGTCGCAGCAGCGGGGTGGTCACCGCGTACGGGACGTTGGACACCACGTCGACGGGCCGGTCCAGGCGGGCGTCGAGCAGGTCGCCGTGGACGACGGTGACGGCGTCGCCGAACCGCCGTCGCAGCCGGGCCACCCGGTGCGGGTCGAGTTCGACCGCGGTCAGCGGCCTGCCGGGCAGCCGCAGCAGCGCGGCGGTCAGCGCGCCGTCGCCGGGGCCCAGCTCCAGCAGCGGCCGGGGCGGGTACCCGGCGACGACGGCGGCCAGCGCGGCCGGGACAGAGGCGTCGACGAGGAAGTTCTGACCGTGCTCATGACGGCCGAGCGGGCGGGGCAGGGGGGATCGCACAGGAGGCTCCCGGGGTGGGAGCCGGGGGCGCGGCGGGGCGCCGCCCGGCAGGGGTACGAGGACCGGCTGCTCGGACGGCGGCGCCAGGAGATCGGCAGGGATCAGGTGCGGCGCCGCCGTCGGGCGACGCGCAGGCGTATCGAGGCCACGGGGCGACGGTAGGGGCGACGGGGTCGCCGGCGCACCCGGATTTCAGTCCGTCAGGTCGGCGGGCGGCGCGGGCCAGCGCGGCAGGACGTGGCCGGGGTAGTCGTCGGAGACGGTGTCGGGGAAGGCGGGCGGGCGCTTCTCCAGGAACGAGGTGACACCCTCGGCGACGTCGCGGCCCTGCCCGAGGTGCGCGATCGCGGCCGAGTCGGCGCGGTGGGCGTCCCACGGGCTGGGCGCGCCGAGCATCCCCCACAGCAGCTGGCGGGTCAGCGCGACCGACACCGCGGAGGTGTTGTCGGCGATCTCGCGGGCGATCGCGTACGCCGCGCCGAGCAGCTCGTCGTCGGGCAGGACACGGGACACCAGCCGGCCGTCGAGGGCCTCGGCGGCGTCGAACACCCGGCCGGTCGCGGCCCACTCCATCGCCCGGGAGACGCCGACGATCCGGGGCAGGAACCAGCTCGACGCGGCCTCGGGGACGAGCCCGCGGCGGGCGAACACGAAGCCGAACCGGGCCGAGGCGCCGGCCAGCCGGATGTCGGCGGGCAGCGTCATCGTCGCCCCGATGCCGACCGCGGGCCCGTTGACGGCGGCGATCACCGGGGTGCGCAGCGCCGCCATCCGCATGGTCACGGTGCCGCCGCCGTCGCGGACGACGCCGCCGATGGTGCCGACGCCCGCCCGGTCGGCGGCGCGCTGCGGGTCGGTGGGGTCGAACGACGCCCCGCCACGGCCCAGGTCGGCGCCGGCGCAGAAGCCGCGGCCGCGGCCGGTGAGCACGATCGCGCGGACGGCGTCGTCGGCGTCGGCGCGGTCGTAGGCGGCGATCAGCTCGCGGGCCATCGTCGGGGTGAACGCGTTGAGGCGGTCCGGGCGGTCGAGGGTGATCGTGACGACCCGGTCGTCGACGTCGTAGGAGATCTCGGTGAAGGCGGGAGCGTCGGTGCTCATGATCGGCGAGTCTGCCCCGCCCCGCGCCCGGGCGACAGTGCCCGCGGCGCCCGCAGCCCGTCCGCAAGTGGGCTGCAAGCGGCCGGGCGCACGGTGGTCCCGCCGCGCCGGACCGACCGGACGCGCCCCTCCGGAAGGACCCACCGTGACCGTGCAGGACGCCCCCACCACACCCACCACCCCGGCCGTCCCCGCCGTCGACCCCACCCGGCGACGCCTGGTGGTGGGCGGCGGCGTGATGCTGCTCGCCTCCGCCGTGCTCTCGCTCGCCGGTGGCGTCGCCCACCCCGTCGTCGACGGGAACGCCCACTCCGTCGCGTCCCTGCTCGCCCCCGGCTCGCCGTGGGCGCAGCTGTCGATCTACGCCGGCGCGCTCGCGCTGATGATGGGCCTACCCGCGGCCTGGGGCTGGTTCGCCCCGCGGGCCGGTGTGCTCGGCACGCTCGGGTTCGGCCTGTACTTCCTGGGCAATGCGCTGAGCGCGCAGGGCCACCTCGTCGTCGAGGGGCTGGTGGCGCCCGCGATCGCCCGCGCCGCCCCGGAGCTGGTCCCCGACGACGGCAGCATCCTCGCCGCCCCCGGTTTCGCGCTGCTGCAGATGGTCGGCGGGCTGGTTCTCCTGGCCGGGCTGGCGTTGACGGGTGTGGCGCTGATGCGCACCACCGGGGTGCCGCGCTGGATCGGCGCGGCCGCGCTGACCGGGGCGCTGCTGCTGTTCGTGCCGCTGCCGGAGGCCCCGGTGCTCAGCGGGCTGCACGTGGAGCTGCTGCGCGGGATCGCCGTCGCCGGGCTCGGGGTCGTCATGATCCGCGAGGTGCGGGCCGCCCGGTGAGGCCCGCCGCGTCATCCGGCGGTCGCGAACCGCCGGGTGCGCACCGTCACGCCGCCGTCCGGGCGGCCGCCCGCGATGGCGGCCGCCCGGATGCAGGCGTGCGTCCACATGTTGAACTGCACCTCCTTGGCCACCCGCAGGGTGTTGTAGAGCACGTGCGACAGCCGGTCCCCGGGCCGCGCCCAGGACTCGATGTCGAAGCGCAGCATCTCCGGGTGGTCCGGGTCGCGACGGGTGCGGAACTCGATCCGGCCTGCCTCCAGGTGCCCGTCGAGGGTGACGAAGGAGAACTCGCTCGGCCCGGCGGCGGCCACCCGCACCGGGCCGTCCCACGGGCCGGGCATGCGGATCAGGAACTCGTCGCCGACCGCCATCCCGCCGGGCTCACCACGGGTGCGGCGGAACACCGCGAACTCCGGTGACCAGCGGTCGGGGTCCGCGGCGAGGCGCGTCATGAGCTCCTCGGGGCTCAGCCGGGACCCGCGGATGCGCACGCTGTAGCGCCGGTGCAGCAGGGTCCCGACCCCGTCCGACGGGCGCTGGACGTCGTCGCCCTCGGCGCCCTGCGGCGAGGCGGGCGGCAGGTCCCCCAGGTCCCCGACGACGTCGCTGCGGTGGATCGGTGTGGTGCGCCAGAAGTAGCGCCACGACACCAGCGCCAGACCCACCGGCCAGCGCAGCACCGCCGACACCCGCCGGGACCGCCGGTCCCCCGTCACCGGGGTGGACCGATCTCTCGTCGTGGCCGTCCTGGAAGTCCGCACGGCGTGGACATACCCCCTCTGCGGGATTACATCCGCCGGGAGCGGGGAAGGAACCGCCATGACGGTCGGACGTGTCCTGCACCGGGTCGGGTTGCGCGGTGCCCAGCTCCAGTGGTTCTCCCTCGGCTCGGTGGGCTTCTCCATCGCGCTGTGGCTGCGCGCGAAGACCGTGGACCAGGACGAGCGCGGCAACGCCGAACGCCGCGCCGTCTTCGTCGGCCTGTGGCCGTCGATGTTCTGGCTGATCGGCGACTCGATGCGGCGCGAGGAGAAGGGCCGTCGGTCCTGAAGCGCCCCGCCCCCGGGGACCGTCGCGCCGACCTGGACGGGCTCGCCGCACGCGGCGTGAACTTCGACGACGCCGAGACCCCCACCGACACCCGTGACCCGCGCTGGCACGTCGACCACGGCCGGGCCCTGGTCGGCACCGAGCCACCCGGCGACCCGGTCCCCGACGGACCCTGGGAACGTGCCTGCGCGGTGCTGCGCGACTACCAGTTCACCGCCCCGAACCGGCTGCGCGGCGTGTTCCGCCCGTCCGACCCGCTGCTGGGGCGGGACATGCTGCTGGAGGGCCGGTTCGGGCCGATGCGCTTCCACCTCGGCGTCCGCGTGACCGGCCTCGTCGACGAGACCGTCGACGGCCGGCGTGTCTGGGGCTGGACCTACGAGACCCTGCACGGGCACCTGGAGGAGGGCCGGCTCACCTATGAGGTGGTCAAGGACCTCGCGACCGGCGACGTCGAGTTCGTCATCCGCGCGTTCTCCCGGCCCGCGCACATCCCGAACCCCCTGTTCCGGCTCGGCTTCGGGTTGTTCGGCCGCGCGGTGCAGCTGGAGTTCTACCATCGGGCCGGGCAGCGGGTCCGCGAGCTCGTGGCCGACGCGGCGGCGGGCAGGCCGCTGCCGCAGCCGCTGCCGGGTGCCGACGGCGTGACCGTCGCCCCGCAGAACGGCGGACGGCACTGGACGGACCCGTTCGCCGTGCTCGTCCGGCATCCGGGTGTCTGACCCGGGTGCGCGATCCGAGAAGGGGGAACGTCCGATGGACGACCGGATCCGGCGTCCGAACCCGTTCCGCTGGGTGGCCTACGCCTTCGGTGCCCGGCTGCCGGATCGGAACCGGCGCTGGGTGCTGCACGACGTCACGACCCGCACCTGGGTGCTGCGCCACTTCCTCCGTACGACGGTCCAGCTGATCCCGCTGCTGGCCCTGCTGTTCCTGGTGGTGCCCGGCCCGGCGTGGGTGCGGCTGGGCGCCATCGCCTCCGGCGCGGTGATCGGCTACTTCTACTCGATGGTCTACGTGGTCGAGGCGTGCGAGACCCGGGTGATGAAGGCCGGCTACCCGGTGGGGGCGGCCGCGTCGACCCGGGAGGCGCGGCGCGCCGAACAGCACGTCGACGCCCGGCTGCGCCACGACCAGGAGTTCGGGGCGGACCGCGACCGGGACGACCGCCGGGGCTGAGCACCCCCGCCGCGGCGCGCCCCGGCCGCGGTCCCGCCGCGCCGTCGGGCCGGGCCGGTCCGGGTCGATGCCCACGTCAGGGCGCGGGGGTGTGCCACGATGACCGTCGTGGATCCCGATCTCGGCCCGGTGTTCACCGCGCACGACGTCGCGGTGGCCTACCTGTTCGGGTCGCGCGCCACCGGGACCGCGCGGCCGGACAGCGACCACGACGTGGCGGTGCTGTTCGCCGGTGAGCCGGCTCCCGTCGCCACCGAGCTGCTCGCCGCCGACCTGGCCGCCCGGCTCGGGACCGGGGTGGACGTCGTCGACCTCGGGCGGGCGGGCCTCGAGCTGCGCGGCCGGGTCGCGGAGTCCGGCCGGCTGTTGTTCAGCGCCGACGAGGTCGCACGGGTCCGGTTCGAGGTGGACGCCCGGATGCGCTGGATCGAGTTCCGCCCCGTCCTGGAGGAGACGACCCGTTCCTTCCTCGCCCGTGTCGCGCGGGAGGGGCTGCGCTGATGGTCGACGCCGACCGCGTGCGCCGGTTGCTGGTGATGCTGGAGCGCTACCGGGACCTGCTCGCCGAGGACGCCCCCGACCCGTTCCGTCGTCGTCACCTGGTGCAGACGGCCGCGCAGATCTGCATCGACCTGGCCAACCACGTCATCGCCGCCGACGGCCACCGGACCCCGCGGGACTACGGCGACGCCTTCCGCGTGCTCGCCGAGGTGGGTGTGCTCGACGACGGGCTCGCCGGCCGGATGGTGGCGCTCGCCGGAGCGCGCAACCTCATCGTGCACCTCTACGCCGAGGTCGACGACGACCTGCTCGCCCGCAGCATCCGCGACGGCGGTCTCGACGACCTGGGCGCCTTCGCCGCCCGCATCGCCGCCCTCGCCGGCTGACGGGCACGCCGCGGCTCCCCGTCCCGGCGCGCGGCCCCCGGTGCACGGGGTGCCGCGCGACGTCACGGGGCGCCGCGGGTGGAGCGGGTCAGGGGATGACGACCGGCCCGGTGGTCGGGGCGGGGTCGTCGGCCCAGCGGTGCCCGGTCTCGCGCGGGGTGACGCCGTCCTCGGACCACGCGGCCAGCAGCTGCGCGACCTTGGCGTGCATCACGGTGCGCAGCCGGTCGAAGGAGTTCTGCGGGTCGTCGTCGACCTCACCGAGCAGCAGCCACCAGGCCCAGGCGACCGCACCGGCGTTGGCGACGAAGTCCGGCAGCACCGGCACGCCGCGGGCGGCGAGCATGGCCTCGGCCTCCGGGGTGGTCGCGGCGTTCGCGGCCTCGACGACCACACGGGCGCGGACGTCGTAGGAGTTGTCCGGGGTGATCGCGTAGGAGATCGCGGCCGGCACCAGGATGTCGACCTCGGCGGAGAGGATCGCGGTGCGCGGGAGCTGCTCGACACCGGCGGGCAGCCGGGTGCGGTCGATCTCGCCGAAGCCGTCGCGCAGGTCCAGCAGCGCGGGCACGTCGAGCCCGTCGGCACAGTGCAGGGTGCCCGCGGCGTCGGCCAGCGTGGTGACCTGCATCCCGGCCTCGTGCAGGTAGTAGGCGGCCGCACCGCCCATCGTGCCGACGCCCTGGATCGCGACCGTGGTGTCGGCCGGGATCTGGCCCCAGGACACCGCGGAGGCCAGGCAGGCGTGCGCGACGCCGTAGCCGCCGATCACGTCGCCCAGCTCGAACCCGCCGTCGACCTCGGCGGTCAGCCCGGTGCGCACCCGCTCCAGGGTGGCGGCCGGGTCGGCGGCACGGCTGATCGCGGCGTGGTAGCTCTGGCCGAGGCCGATCTTCTCGAAGACCTCGTCGATCAGGTGCTGCGGGACGCCGAGGTCCTCCGCGGTCACCCAGTGCGCGTCGATCCAGGGGCGCATGGCCTCGCAGAACCGCTCCAGCACCTCGACGGCGCGCGGGTCCTTCGGGTCGAAGTCGATGCCGCCCTTGGCCCCGCCGATCGGCAGGTCGAAGGTGGCGGTCTTGTTGGCCATGCCCCGTGCGAGGTCCTCGACCTCGGACAACGTGCAGCCGGCCCGCATCCGGGTGCCGCCGGTGGCGAGGCCCGCCCGCAGGGTGTGCACGACCAGGTAGCCGACGGCGCCGGTCACGGCGTCGTTCCACTGCAGGCGCATGTACGGCTCGGGGCGGCGGACGACCGGAGCGACGGTGGGCGCCGGGGCGCCGGCGACGTACGGGGCGGCCGTGGCCGCCGTCTGCGGGGTGCTCCCGGCCGGGTTCTGCATCGTCGTCATGGCGACCCACCTCCTGCTCGTGCTGCACCGGTCGTCGCCGCCAGGGGCCGTTCCGGTCTCGTCGACATCGCGGACCTCGTCGTCCCCCGGCCGCAGACGTTCGGCGACCGATGGCCCCAGGTTGGGGTCGCACCCGGCCCCGCGTCCATTTACGGATCATTCACGGCGCTGTTCACCGTTCCTGCACAGCGCAATAGGCTCGGCCACATGGAGCTGTCCCTGTCTCGGCTGCGGATGCTGCGCGAGCTGCACCGGCGGGGAACCATCACGGCGGCGGCGACCGCGCTGCACTACACGGCGTCGGCGGTGTCCCAGCAGCTCGCGCAGCTCGAGCGCGACGTCGGGACCCGCCTGTTCGAACGGAGAGGTCGCCGGGTCCAGCTCACCGACCTCGGGGTCCTGCTGGCCGAGCACGCCGAGGAGATCCTCGCCTCGGTCGAGCGCGCCACCCAGGCCCTGGAGGGGGCGGGCGAGACCGTTGCGGCCAAGCTCACCGCCGGGGTGTGGGCCTCGGTCGCCTCGGGCCTGCTGCCCGACGCACTGACCGCGCTGGCCCGTACCCACCCCGGTGTCGAGGTCCGCACCCGCGAGCTCGCCCCGGAGGAGACCGCGGCCGCGGTGCGCGACGGCGAGCTCGACCTGTCCTTCGTCATCGACTACTCGAACTACCCGATGACGTGGGACAAGGGCCTGGAGCGGGCGGTCATCGCCGTCGAGCGGGTCTACGCGGCGGTGCCGGCCGGGGCCGTGCCGGCCGCGAGCGTGATGCTGTCGGAACTGGCCGAGCACCCGTGGATCGTGTCGCCCGCCCGGTCGCACTTCGGGCAGGCGGCCCGGCTGGCCTGCCAGAGCGCGGGCTTCGAGCCGCGGATCGACCACGAGGTCGAGGAGCAGGCCACCGCGATGGCGATGGTCGCGGCCGGGCTCGGCGTCACCCTGGTGACCGACCTGGGCCTGGCGCTGCGCCCGCCGGGGGTCGACATCGTCGCACTCGGCGACGCCCTGACCCGCACGGTGTCACTGGCCTACCGCACCACCACCGCACGACGGGCCGCGCTGCCGCTGGTGATCGAGGCCGTCCGGACCGCGGCGGCGCAGAAGGGGCTCGGCGCCGACGCCCCGATCCCGGTGCAGCCGGACTCGCTCGGCCTGGCCTGACCCGTTCCGCGGCGGAATCGTCGGAACCCGGTCGAACCGTTTCCGCCGCCGGTTCCGAAGAACGGTCGTGCTGACCGAGAACCGGACCGAGGGAAACGGGCCCCTGGCCCTTCCGTCGCGTTCCGTGGCGATCCTGGTGGAACTGCTGGCGATCTCCGCGGCGGTGGCATCGGGACACCTCGTGTCGGCCCTCGTGGCACCGGCGTCGTCGCCCTTCGTGGCCGTCGGCGACGCGGTCGTGCGGCTCTCGCCGCAGCCGGTCGTGGAGTTCGCCAAGTCCGCGTTCGGGACGGCCGACAAGCCGGTCCTGCTCGCCGGGATCGGCGTGCTGCTGGTGCTGCTCGGCGCACTGGCCGGGCTCGCGGCGCGGCGACGGCCCGCGGTGGGGACCGCGGTCGTCGCCGCGCTGGGGCTGCTCGCGGTGGCCGCGGTGCTGACGGGTCCGGTGCCCACCGCGACCGACCTGGCCGCCCCGGTCGTCGCGCTGGTGGTGGGCGTGGTGGTGCAGCGGGGGCTGGACCGCCTCGCCCGCCGTCCCGGTGGGACCCGCACCGGGAGCGACGGGAGCGGTGCCGGGGTCCCCCGGCGCACCGTGCTCGCGGGGGCCTCGGCGACCGTCGCCGCCGGGACGCTCGTCGCGGGCGGGGCCGGTCTGGCACTGTCCTCCTCGGGCAGCGGGATCGCGGCGTCGCGGGCCGCGCTGACCGGCAGGCTGGCCGCGGCGACGCTCGCCGAGACCGCCCCGCCGGTGCCCGCGTCGGCCGCGTTCCCGCAGCTCGGCACCGTCCCGTTCGTGACGCCGAACGCCGACTTCTACCGGATCGACGTCGCCCTCACGATCCCCGCCGTCCGGGCCGAGGACTGGTCGCTGCGGGTGCACGGCCGCGTCGGGCGCGAGCTCGTCCTCACCGTCGACGACCTGCTGCGACGCCCGCTGGTGCAGCGCACGATCACGATGACCTGCGTGTCCAACACAGTCGGCGGGAACCTGGTGTCGACCGCGGACTTCGTCGGCGTCGAGCTGGCCCCGCTGCTGCTGGAGGCCGGGGTCGACCCGTCCGCGGACCAGATCGTCTCCACCAGCCGCGACGGCTGGACCGCGGGCACCCCGACCGCGACCGTGCTCGAACCCGGCCGGGGCGCGCTGCTCGCACTCGGCATGAACGGCGAGGCGCTGCCGGTCGAGCACGGCTTCCCGGTGCGCATGGTCGTCCCGGGTCTCTACGGCTACGTCTCGGCCACCAAGTGGCTCGCCGACATCGAGCTGACGACCTTCGCCGAGCGCAGCGTCTACTGGCGCGACCGGGGCTGGGCCGAGCGTGCCCCGATCAAGACCCAGTGCCGCATCGACGCCCCGGTCGGGTTCTCGAAGCTCCCGGCCGGACGTGTGCAGGTCGCCGGGGTCGCGTGGGCGCAGCCGGTCGGGATCACCGCCGTCGAGGTCCGCGCCGACGACGGCCCGTGGGTGCGGGCCGAGCTGGCCACCGAGGTCAACCCGAACACCTGGCGGATGTGGCGGGCCGAGCTCGACCTGTCCCCCGGCAGCCACACCCTCACCGCGCGGGCCACCGACCGTCGCGGACTCGTCCAGACCGACGTCCGGGTCGACCCGATCCCGGACGGTGCCACGGGGTGGCCCAGCACGATCATCACGGTCGTCTGAATCGTTCCACGCCCCCCCGGAAGAAATATCCGAAAAAACTTCCGGAACCGCCGAACCGCCCGGACCCACCGCCCGAACAATTCAGTGAAATCCATACAGGACAGACAATTTCCTGGAAAGGGAATCAGCCATGCGCGCCTCTCGCACCCTCGCCACCGTCGGCCTGCTCGCCGCCCTCTCACTGGGCCTCACCGCCTGTGGCGGCGGCAGCGACACCTCCGCCCCGCCCGCGGCGGCCCCGGCCTCCTCCTCGGCCCCGGCGACCACCGCCGCCGCCGACGGCGTCACCACCAACGACGACGTCTTCGGCCCGGCCTGCAGCCAGCTGCCGCAGGGCGACGAGCCCGGCTCGCTGAACTCGATGGGCCCGCAGCCGGTCGCCACCGCCGCGAGCACCAACCCGCTGCTGACCACGCTGGTCACCGCCGTCGGCAAGGTCCCCGGCCTGGCCGACACCCTGAACCAGCAGCAGGCCATCACCGTCTTCGCCCCGGCGAACGACGCCTTCACCGCGGTGCAGCAGCAGCTCGGCGAGGAGAAGTTCAACGCCCTGCTCGCCGACACCACCCAGCTGCAGGGCCTGCTCTCCTACCACGTGACCCCGGAGCGCCTGGACGCCGCGGGCCTCGTGGAGAAGAAGACCCTGACCCAGCTGGCGGGCGGTGACCTCACCATCGGCGGCACCGCCGAGGCCCCCACCGTCACCGACGGGCAGGGCAACACCGCCAACATCCTCTGCGGCAACATCCCGACCGCGAACGCCACCGTGTTCGTGATCGACAAGGTCCTCATGCCCACGAGCTGACGACCGCCGGCACGACACGACGGGCCCGGGGTGCGAACCCCGGGCCCGTCGTCGTACGAACACCCTGGTGTGACCGCGACCCCGATCCGCCCCACCGCGTCCCTCACCCGGCCGCGGGCGGTGGCCACCGGCCTGCTCGGCGTCGGCTCGGCCCTCGCCGTGGGCGACCTCGTCGCGGGGCTGGTGGCGCCGGCGTCGTCGCCGTTCCTGACCGTCGGCGACCAGTTCGTCCGGCTGACCCCGGAATGGCTGAAGCAGTTCGCGATCGCCACGTTCGGCACCGCCGACAAGCTCGCGCTGCTGACCGGGATGGCGCTGGTGATCACCGGGATGGCCGTGGCCGCCGGGCTCCTGGCCCGGCGACGACCCGCCCCGGGCGTGGCGGTCGTCGTCGCGATGGGGGCGACCGCCCTGGTCACCACGGTGCTCGCGCCCGCGTTCCGGCCGGTCGACCTGCTCGCCCCCGCCGTGGCGCTCCTCGTCGGGCCGACGGTGTTCCTCGCGGTGCACGCCGCGTTCACCCGGGCGGCCCGGGACGGCCTGGGCGACGCCGCGCCGCTGTCGCGCCGGCGGGCTCTCTCGCTGGCAGGCGGGGTCGCCGTCGTGTCCCTGGGCGCGACCGTCGCCGGGCGGCTGCTCGCCGCCGCGCCGTCGACGTCGGGGCCCGCGGCACTCGCGCTGCCGCCCGCCCCGCCGGTACCGGCGCTCCCGCCGGACGCGACCCTGCCGGGCGCACCGGCCTGGCTGACCCCGACCACGGACTTCTACCGGATCGACACCGCGCTGCAGGTCCCGCGGGTCGACACCGCCTCCTGGACCCTGCGGGTGCACGGCATGGTCGAGCGCGAGCTGACCCTCTCGCTGGACCAGCTGCGGGCCCGCCGGGTCGTCGAGGTGCCGATCACGATGGTGTGCGTGTCCAACCCGGTCGGCGGCGCGCTGATCTCCAACGCGCGGTTCACCGGGGTGCGCCTGGCCGACCTGCTCGCCGAGGCCGGGATCGGGCCCGGGGCCCAGCAGCTGCTGTCCACCAGCGTCGACGGGTTCACCACCGGCACCCCGGTCGACGTCGTCACCGACGGCCGCGACGCCCTGCTCGCGTTCGGCATGAACGGCGAGGCGCTGCCGGTCGAGCACGGCTTCCCGGTGCGCATGGTCGTCCCCGGCCTCTACGGCTACGTCTCCGGCTGCAAGTGGATCACCGACATCGAGGTGACCACCTGGGACGCGGCCACCCCGTACTGGGCCGAGCGCGGCTGGGCCCGCGAGGGCCCGGTGAAGACCCAGTCCCGCATCGACACCCCGGTCGCCGGGGCCTCGGTCCCGGCCGGGCGGGTCGTCGTCGCCGGGACGTCGTGGGCGCCGCACGTCGGCATCACCCGGGTCGAGGTCGCCGTCGACGGCGGGACCTGGGTCCCGGCCCGCCTCGGCGCCGACCTCGGTGCCGACACCTGGCGGATGTGGCGCACCGAGATCGAACTGGGACCCGGCGAGCACACCCTGCGCGTGCGCGCGACCGACCGGACCGGCACGGTGCAGACGGAACGGGAACAGGTCTCGATCCCCGACGGCGCGACCGGCCGGCACACGGTGCCGGTCACCGCGGTCTGACGGGCGGGCCGGCCCCGCAGCGCTCCCCCCGCCGAGTCGATCCGGAAGTCGATGCACTCCTCAGACCACCCCGCCCCGCCGTCCGTCCCCCGCCGCCTGGTGGTCGCGACCCTGCTCGCCGGCCTGCTCGCGGGCCTGCTCGCCGCGCTGGTGCCGTTCGCCCCCGTCGACACCCGCAGCACGACCGTGACCTGGCCCCGGGCGGGCGAGCAGCCGGTGTCGACGACGGCGGCGTTCCAGCCCTACGCGCCGGAGGCGGTGCGCGTCGACGTCGGCTGCCGGGTGCTGCGCACCGCGCAGGCCCGCTCCGCCGACACCGGGACGGCGACGACCGTCGTGGGCTCGGAGCGGCCCGGTGCCACCGGGATCGGGTTCGCCGTGCTGACCGGACCGGGCGGGGAGCTGCGGGTCCTGGTCGGGGGCCGTGAGCTGCTGCGCGCCCCCGTCCCGCCCGGCGACGCCTGCGGGCTGGTCCTCGACACCGACGAGGCCGGGTCCCGGGTCACCCTCGGCGACGCCGCACCGCGCGCGTTCCCCGGCGACGTCGTGCGCGCGGTCGCCGCGTTCACCACCCAGCTCTCCCCCGCCGACGCCGACGGCCTGCGGGTCACCGCGCGCACCGCCGACTGGTTCGCCGCCGCGTCGTCACCGGCCAAGACCGTGCTGATCGGGCTGCAGTGGCTCGCCGCCGCGGTCGCGGCGGTGCTGCTGGCCCGCCTGGCCGGTGACCGGTTCCGGCGCCGCCGTGGCGCGGCCCGTCTCCGGCGGGCCCGGCTGGCCGCGGTGGGCACCCCGGCCGGGATCGGGCGGGCCGCCGCGGACGTGCTCGTCGTCGTCACGCTCGCGGTGTGGACGGTGCTCGGGCCGCTGTCCACCGACGACGGCTTCACCGAGGCGATCGCGCGCAACGCGACCGCCACCGCGACCGGCGACTTCGGCAACGTCTACCGCTGGGGCAACGCCTCGGAGGCGCCGTACACGCTGGTGATCCGCCTGGTCCGGGCGCTGGCCGAGACCGGGGTGGGGCCGCTGGTGCTGCGCGTGCCCTCGGTGCTCGCCGGGATCGCGGTGTGGCTGCTGCTGTCGCGGGTCGCGCTGCCCGCGGTGCTGGCACGCCACCACCGCCGGGCCTGGGTGCGGGGCACGCTCGGCGTCGCGCTGCTGGCGTGGTGGCTGCCGCTGAACCTCGGGGTCCGCCCGGAGCCGTTCGCGGCGCTCGCGACGACCGCGGCGCTGTGCTGTGCGCTGCGCGCCGCCGCCCGGCCCGGGCGCCGCGGCGGGACGTGGACCGCGGCCGCCGCCCTGGCATCGGGGCTGGCGCTGGCGGTGACGCCGTCGGCGGTGACCGTCGCCGGTCCGCTGGTGCTGCTGCTCCCGGCGCTGTGGCGGCGGGTCACCCGCCACGGCGGCGGGGGGCTCGCCGTCGGGGTCGCGGCGACCGTCGCCGCGGCCGGGATCGCCGCGGCCGGGCTCACCCCCGTCTTCACCGGGCAGAGCCTGTACACGGTCGCGCGGGCCACCGAGATGCACCAGTTCTACGGCCCGGCCACACCGTGGTTCCAGGAGCTGCGCCGCTGGAGCTACCTGCTGGGGTTCGGCACCGAGCAGGGCGGCCTCGGACGCCGGGTGCCGGTGCTGCTCGCCGTCGCGATGCTGGTCGCGGCGCTGCCGCTGGTCGCACGCGGCGCGCACCGGTGGGGCCCCGGTCTGCGGTGGACACCGGTCCCCCTGGCCGGGCTCGCACTCGGGTTCGTGCTGCTCACCCCGGCTCCGTCGAAGTGGACCCACTACTTCGGGACGCTCGCCGGGACCGGGGCGCTCGCCGTCGCCGCGGGGGCGGTGCTGGTGGTGACCGCGGCCCGGCGGCCCGCCGACCCGACCGTGCGCGGCGCGGCCGCCGCCGGGACCCTGGCGGCGGTCGTGCTGGTCGCGCTGGCCTTCTCCGGACGCAACGAGTGGTTCCTGTGGTCGGGCTGGGGTGTGCCGCGCGCCGACGGGCCGTTCGCGCCGCTGAACTCCCCCGCGGTGTGGGCCGTGGTGGCGGCGGCGGTGCTGGCCGTGTCCGCCGTCGCGGTACACCGGTCAGGACGCCGAGGACACCGGACACGGCGGGGCTCCACGGCCCGGGCCGCGGCGGCGCTGCCCGCCGGGATCGTGGTGATCGCCCTGGTCACCGGGGTGTCGGTCGTGGTGGCGTCCTTCGTCGTCGCCCCGGTGCGCCAGGGCGGCGGCTACAGCGTCGGCGGACAGATGTGGAGCGAGCTGACCGGCCGCGACACCTGCGGGATCCTCGACCACGTCACGGTCCCGGTCGACGCGGGCGCGCTGCCCGCCGCGGGCGGCGCCGACACCCGCACCGGGTTCACCGAGGGCCGCGGCTGGGTCGACGCCCCGCCGCGCGGCGGGCTCGCCTGGGGCAGTCTCGACGGCGGTCCGGGCACCACCGGCGAGCTCCGCACCCGCTGGTTCGCCGTCGCGCCGGGACCGGGCGACCGGGTGCTGTCGGTCGACGTCGCCGGACGGACCGGGCAGGGCAACACCCTGGAGCTGGAGTACGCCCGGGCCGGGTCGCCGGGTCCGGACGGGCGCGTGTCGCTCGACGACACCGCGACCGGTGCCCGCGGCACCTACCCCACCGAGCGGGTGCAGGAGGCCGTGCCGCTGGACCGGCCGGGCTGGCGCACCGTGCGGGTGCCCGTCTCCGCGTTCCCGGCGGACGTCGACCGGGTGCGGGTGCACGCCGTCGACACCGCCGTCGGGCCGGGTGGCTGGGTGGCCGCGGCCGCCCCGCGGATGATCACCCCGGCGCCGGTGGTGCCGATGCTGCGCGACGCCGACGGCCCGGTCTACGTCGACTGGTCGATCCTCTGGTCGGCGCCCTGCCTGCGTGACCTGCCCGCCGTCCGGGCCGGGCTGGTGCAGACCCCGCGCTACCTGGTGCTGGGCCCGTCGTCGCTGGGGTTCGCCGTGGACGTGTCGTTCGCCGACGTCGCCGGGGGCAGCTTCGCGGCGATGCGCCGCACCACCACCGAGCAGGTCGTCGCGACCCGGATCGACACCGCCGACGACCCGGACCAGGCCGACTGGGGCTCGGTCACCCGGATCGACACCGACCTCGCCGTGGACGCCTACGACGTCTCCTCGGTCCCGGTGCGCCGCTGGGGCTGGGAGGGCGACCGGACCCCGGTCGGGTACCCGGCCCTTCCGGCACCGTGACGACCCTCCGGTCGGAGGGGCCCCGCGGCCGCGTCCGGCTGATAGACACATGCGGACACCCGCACGCAACGAAGCGAGGGACACCGTGGCCTTCCCCGGTCTGCAGCACGTCGCCCTGACCGTCAGCGATCTCGAACGCAGCACGCGCTGGTACGCGGCGCTGTTCGGCGCCGAGCCCGTCCTGGACGAGGACGAGGAGGGCGGCCGCTTCCACCACACCGTCTTCGCCCTCGACGGTGGGATGCTGTTCGGTCTGCACACCCACCAGGGCCGCGAGTCCGGCGAGCCGTTCAGCGAGGAGCGCACCGGCCTCGACCACGTCGGCTTCGCGGTCGGCTCGCACGCCGAGCTGGAGCAGTGGGCGCAGAAGCTGACCGAGCTCGGGATCGCCCACGAGGGCGTCAAGAAGGCGCACTACGGCAGCGGCGTCTCCTTCCGCGACCCGGACAACATCGCCCTGGAGTTCTTCACCGGGCCGGAGTGAGCCGGTGCGGGGCGTGTCCGGACACGCCCCGCCGCCCGCCCACCCGGTGGACGGCTCCTTGCCCCTGACCGGGTATCGCGATCGAATCATGCGGTGATGCGCACCCTGCTGGAGCCGTTCTGGCCGGGCCGGCGTGTCGTGGCGTTCGACGAGCTCTGTCGGTGGGCCGCGTAGCGACCCCGAGGGGTCGCCGCGTGGCCGCCCCGTGCCCCGTGCGCGGGTACGACTCCCGCGCCACCGACCGCCCACTCCGGAGGACCCCGTGTCCGTCACCGACGAACTGCTCGAGAACAACGCCCGCTACGCCGAGAGCTTCTCCGGCCCGCTCCCGCTGCCGCCTGCCCGCAAGGTCGCCGTCGTCGCCTGCATGGACGCCCGGCTCGATGTGTACCGCATCCTCGGTCTGAACGAGGGCGACGCCCACGTCATCCGTAACGCGGGCGGTGTCGTCACCGACGACGAGATCCGCTCGCTCGCGATCAGCCAGCGCCTGCTGGGGACCGAGGAGATCATCCTCATCCACCACACCGACTGCGGGATGCTGACCTTCACCGACGACGGGTTCAAGGCCTCCATCCGCGACGAGACCGGCATCAAGCCGCAGTGGGCCGCCGAGGCGTTCGACGACCTCGACGCCGATGTGCGCCAGTCGGTCGCCCGGATCCGGGCCAACCCGTTCGTCCCGCGCACCGATGCCGTCCGCGGCTTCGTGTTCGACGTCGCGACCGGGCGGCTGAACGAGGTGAAGTAGGGCCGTCACACCCCGAGTGCGGTCGTCGCACCCGCCGCGACGGGTGCGACGACCGCCGTCGCGGTGCGGCAGCGGCACGAGAGGTGCGGCGGCAGCGGGTCAGGACGGCAGCAGGACCAGGCCCCCTCCGCGGCGCCCCCCATCCCGGCCGGCCGGATCGCGGCGTCCTGAGTGCCGCGCCGAGATGCAGCCCAGCGGGCGCCCGGGGTCACCCTGCGCCCCCTGAGCTGCATCTCGGTGTCGTCCCGGGTCCGCCGGGACGCGACGGGCGTGCCGCGTCCCGGCGGAACGGGTCAGGCGACGCGCGGGCGGCGGCGCAACGCGGTGCGGGCCGCCGCGAGCTGCTGGGCCACCTCGGCGGTGATCAGCTCGGCGTGCAGGGCGTCGTTGCCGGGGTCGCCGCCGCCGCGCAGCGCGCGGTGGCGCCGCACGAGGGCGTCGAGCCCGTCGAGCAGCTGGGTTCCCGGATCAGCGGTGGGCAGGGTCGGAACGCTCATGGGATGTCTCCTGGTGACGAGGTGTCGGTGTCGATCCGTCGGGTCGATCGACCGGCCGACACAGCGTCGAGGAGATCCGCACGTAGTCGATGTGACGCCGCCGGGACAGGACGGTGTTGATGTACCGGCTCACGGCGCCGCGGCTTTCCTACCGGCGATCGCGGCGAGCAGTTCTCGGGTGTAGTCGTCGCGCGGGTCGTCGAACAGCTCCGCGGTGGGCCGCAGCTCGCGGAGCCGGCCGTCGCGCAGGACGCCGGTGCGGTGCGCGACCCGCCGGACCACGGCGAGGTCGTGCGAGATGAACAGGTAGGACAGGCCGTCGCGCTCCTGCAGCTCGGCGAGCAGCTCCAGCACCTGCGCCTGCACCGAGACGTCGAGTGCCGACACCGGCTCGTCGGCGACGACGAGGTCCGGCGACAGCGCCAGCGCCCGGGCGATCGCGACGCGTTGACGCTGCCCGCCGGACAGCTCGCCGGGCCGCCGGTCGAGCATCCCGGACGGGAGCGCGACCCGGTCGACGAGCTCCGCGGCACGGTCGGCCTGCTCGGCGGCCGAACCGACGGAGAACGCCCGCAGGGGCTCGGTGACGAGCTCGCGGACGGCGAACCGGGGGTCCAGCGAGGCGTAGGGGTTCTGGTAGATCAGCTGGGCGCGGCGGCGCAGCGCCCGCCACGCCTCACCGCGGACGCGGGTCACGTCGTCGCCGCCGAGCAGCACCTGCCCGGAGGTGGGGTCCTCCAGGCGCAGCAGCAGCCGCGCCGTCGTCGACTTGCCCGATCCGGACTCCCCGACCAGCGCGACGGTCTCGCCTCGGGCGATCGTGAACGACACCGCGTCGACGGCGCGGTGGGTGCGCCGCGTCCAGGAGCCGCGGGCGCGGGGCAGCGGGAACTCCTTCACCAGGTCGCGGACCTCGGCGACCGGGGTCCCCGCCGTGTCGACGGGCGGCAGCACCGGCGGGGCGGTGAGCGCGAGACCGGGGGCGGCGGCGAGCAGCTCCCGGGTGTAGGGGTCCTGCGCCCCGGCGAGCAGCTCGGCCGGGGTGCCCTGCTCCACGACCCGGCCGTGCCGCATGACGACGATCCGGTCGGCCCGGTCGGTGGCGACGGCGAGGTCGTGGGTGATCAGCAGCAGCGCGATGCCGAGGTCGCGGCGCAGCGCGTCGAGGTGGTCGAGGATCCGCCGGGCGACGGTCGCGTCCAGCGCGCTGGTCGGCTCGTCGGCGACGACCAGCGCGGGCCCGGCGGCGATGGCGATCGCGATGAGCACGCGCTGGCGCATCCCGCCGGACAGCTGGTGCGGGTACTGCCCGGCGCGGGTCCCCGGATCGTCGAGACCGGCCTGCCCCAGGAGCTCGACGGCACGGGCCGGTGCGGAGCGGCGGTCGGCGAGCCCGTGGGTGCGCAGCACCTCCGCGACCTGCACACCGACCTTCTGCACCGGGTTCAGCGCGACGCCCGGGTCCTGCGGGACGAACCCGATCCGGGCGCCGCGCACCGACCGGTAGGCGCGCTCGGACAGCCCGGTGAGGGTGGCGCCGTCGAGGGAGACGGTGCCCGCGGTGACGGCGCCGGCGGCGGGCAGCAGTCCGAGCACCGCGGCGGCGAGGGTGGTCTTGCCCGACCCGGACTCCCCGACGACGGCGACGACCTCCCCGGGCGCGACGGTCAGGTCGACCCCGCGCACGGCGTGCACCGTCCCGCCGCCCCCGGCGTAGGCGACCTCCAGGCCCTCGACCTGCAACAGGGCGCTCATGCGGACCGCCCCCACTCGCCGTCCAGGGCGCGGGAGATGCGGTGGACCGACAGCACGGTCGCGGCGATGACCAGGCCGGGCATCGCGCACACCCACCAGGCGACGGCCAGGTAGTTGCGGCCGTCGGCGACCAGCGAGCCCCACTCCGAGGCGGGCGGCGGGGCGCCGTAGCCGAGGAAGCTCAGCGCGGACACCGCGAGGATCGCCAGGCCGAACTCCAGCACCGCGAGCACGACGACCGGCCCGGCCGCGTTCGGCAGCACGTGCCGCCACAGCGAGACGTACCAGCGGGTGCCGACGGAGCGTGCGGCCTCGACGTAGAGGGCGCGGCGCACCCGCAGGGTCTCGGCGCGCATCACCCGGGCGAAGCTCGCAACGCTCGCCACACCGACCGCGATCGCGACCTTCACCGTCCCGAAGCCGAGCGCGGTGATCAGGGCCAGCGACAGCAGGATCGCGGGGATCGCGAGCAGCACGTCGACGCCGCGCATGAGGACCTCGTCGACCCAGCCGCCGGCGAACCCGGCGAGCAGCCCGATCAGCCCGCCCGCGACGAGCGCGACGGCGACCGCGATCACGGTGGCCTGCAGCGACAGCGAGGCGCCGTGCACGACCCGGGTCCAGACGTCGCGGCCGAGGTGGTCGGTGCCGAACCAGTGGCCGGGCCCGGGCGGGGCGAGCCGGCGCGCGGTGTCACCGACGGCGGGGTCGCCGGGCGCGAGCAGCGACGGCACGAACGCCGCGGTCAGCACGAGCAGCACGACCGCCCCGGCGAGCACCAGTCCGGGCCGGGCCCGCAGGAACCGTCCGAGCCGGGCCCGGGGGCGACGGCCTTCCGGGCGCGGTGCGTCGCGGACGCCGGGCGCGGCGAGGGGGGCGCGGTCGAGCAGGGTCATCGGGTGCTCCCGGGGGCGACGGCGACCCGCGGGTCGAGCAGCGGGTAGGCCAGGTCGACGAGCAGGTTGACCACGACGAACGCGAGCGCCGCGAACAGCACGATGCCCTGCACGACGGGGATGTCCTGCGCCCCGACCGAGGCGACGGTGAGCCGGCCCAGGCCGGGCCGGGTGAACACCGTCTCGACGACGACGGACCCGGCGAGCAGGTTCCCGACGACGTAGCCGAGCACGGTGAGAGCGGGGATCGCGGCGTTGCCCAGGGCGTGGCGCAGGTGCACCGCGGCCGCGCCCACCCCCTTGGCGCGGGCGGTCGTCACGTACGGCGAGTCGAGTGCCTGGGTGAGGCTCTTCGCGAGCACCTGGGCGACGAGCGCGCCGGTCGGGAGGCCGAGGGTGACCGCCGGGAGGATCAGCGACTCCGGGCCGCGGTCGCCGACCGAGGGCAGCCAGCCGAGGGAGAACGAGAACAGCTGCACCAGCATCAGCCCGACCCAGAACACCGGCAGCGACACCGCCAGCGACGGCAGCGACGCCAGCACCTGCCGCAGCCACGGCGTCCGGGCCCAGGTCGCGGCGAGCGCCACCGCGGTGCCGCCGACGACGGCGACGAGCAGCCCGGCGGCGGCGATCTGGAGGGTCGGTGGGAGGGCCTGCGCGACCGCGGTCCGCACGTCCTGCCCGCTGGCGAACGACGTGCCGAGGTCGCCGTGCAGCGCCGCCCACAGCTTCGTCACGTACTGGACCGGCAGCGGCTGGTCGAGGCCGTAGCGGGCGCGCAGCGCGTCGAGCTCGGCCGGGGATACCGGCTCGCCGTCCGACGCCGACGCCATGGTCGCGACCGGGTCGCCGGGCAGCAGGTAGAGCACGACGAAGCTGACCGTCCACGCCGCCCACAGCACGACGGCGACGAGCCCGAGGCGGCGCAGCAGGTAGGGGACGGTCATCGCGCGTCGGACTTCCAGGCGTCGTGCAGCTGGATGCGCGAGGACGCGTCGAACGCGACGCCGTGCGCGTCCGGGCCGACGCCGAGCACGGTGGTGAGCTCCACGACGGGCGCGGTGTCGAACCGCTGCGCGAGCAGCGTCTGCGCCTGCCCGGCGAGTGCCGCGCGTCGCGCCGGGTCGACCGTGGCTGCCTGCGCCACCAGCGGGGCCTGCAGCGGCCCGGCGGGCAGCCGGTAGCGGTTGGCCCCGTCGGTGCCGTAGGTCGACCGCAGGATGTCCGGATCGGCCCGGGTCAGGTTGCCCCACGCGGCGACGAAGTCCCCGCCGTCGAGGACGGCCTGGGTCTCGGCGATCTGGATCTCGCGCAGCTGCAGGTCGATCCCGATCCGGCGCAGCTGCTGCTGGATCAGCTCCAGCGCGGGCTTGGTGGTGCCGATGTTCTGGGCGAACGTCAGCGGCACGGTCAGGCGCTGCCCGCCCTTGGCGCGGATGCCGTCGGGGCCGGGCACCCACCCGGCGCGGTCGAGCGCGGCGGTCGCGGCGGCCGGGTCGTAGCCGACGAGCGCGGACTGGTCGGCGTAGGACGGCGTCGTCGACGACAGCGGGCTCGTCGCCGCCCGCGTCTGGGTCGGGTAGACCGCGGCCACGACCTCGTTGCGGTCGATGCCCCGGCTCACCGCCTCGCGGACGGCGGAGTCGGCGCCGAGCGGGGTGCCCTGGTTGAACGTGATCCCGAACGGCAGGCCCGGGTTCGGCCGGGCCGGGAGCTGGACCCCGGCCCCGGTGAGCGGGGCCTCGTCCTGCTGGCCGACGCTGGCGATCGCGTCGACCTCGCCGGACTGCACGCTGCCCGCCCGCACCCCGGACTCCGGGACGACGCGGAACTCGGCCCGGTCGAGCCAGGCCTCGCCGGGGTGGGTGAACAGCTGCGAGCCCCAGTCGTAGCCGGCTCGCTTCGCGAGCACGGTGACGTCGTTCTTCGCGTAGCGCTCGAGGGTGAACGGCCCGGAGCCGACCACACCGGCGCAGCGCTCGTCGTCGGAGCGGACGGCGCCGGCCGGGGAGAGCAGGCCGAGGCTGTGGGTGGAGGTGCCCTGCAGGAACTGCACGTTGGGCTTCGCGAACCGGACGGTGAACTCCGTCGGGCTCGTGACGTCGGTGCCGGTGTACCCGGCCAGGTAGCCCTTGGGGAGGCTGCCGCGAGCGCCCAGCTGCACCGCCCGGTCGAGGTTCGTCTTCACCGCGGCCGCGTCGACGGGCGCGCCGTCGGAGAAGGTGGCGCCGGGGCGCAGGGTGAACGTCCAGGCGGTGGCGTCGGCGTTCGACGACCAGCGGGTCGCCAGCCAGGGCACGATCGCGCCGGTGGACGGGTCCTGGTCGGTGAGCGAGTCGACGACCTGGCGCAGCGAGTAGATCGAGTCGTTGCTCTGCACCTGCTGCGGGTCGGCGCAGCCCTGGTCCGAGGACACCGCGAACACCAGCGTCCCGCCCGGCTGCGGCGGGCCCGCGTCGGCCGCGGCGCCACCGGCGCCGGAGCCGCACGCGGTGAGGGTGAGCGCGGTGGCGGCGAGCAGCACGGCCGAGCGGCCGGCGGGCAGGTCCCGCCACAGCCGGAACCGGCGCGTCACGACGCCACCGCCGCACGGCGCTCGCCGAAGCGCGACGGGTGCGCGAGCCCGAGGTTCTCCCGCAGCGTGGCGCCCGGGGTGTAGTCGGTCCGGAACACCCCGCGCTCCTGCAGGATCGGCACGACCCTGTCGACGACCTCGTCGAGGCCGGACGGGCTGATGTGGGAGCCGAGGATGAACCCGTCGGAGGCGTCGTTCTGCACGTAGCGGTCGATCTCGTCGGCCACGTGCTCCGGGGTCCCGACGAACACCGCGCGGTCGAAGACGTGCTTGACGGTGTCGCGCAGCGAGTACCCGTGGGCCTGCGCGAGCTCGCGCCAGGCGGCGACCGTCGCGTGCGCATCCTGGGTCAGCGGCGCCCGGCCCTCGATCCACTTCGGAGCCTCGGGGGTGGGCTCGACGTCGGGCAGCGGGCCGTCCGGGTCGTAGGCCGACAGGTCCCGGTTCCACACCATCTCGGCGAGCACGATCGAGGTCCAGGGGTCGACCTGCTGGTCGTGGATGTGTTCGTGGCGTTCACGGGCCTCGACGGCGGTGTCGCCGAGCACGACGCCCGCGCTGGGCAGGATCCGCACCTCGTCGGGGTCGCGGCCGGCCCTGCGGACGCGCGCCTTGACGTCGTCGTAGAAGGCGCGGGCCTCGTCGAAGCGCTGGTAGCGGGAGAAGATCGCGTCGGCGGACGCGGCGGCGAAGTCGCGTCCGGCCGGGGACTCCCCGGCCTGCAGGACGACCGGGTGGCCCTGCGGGCTGCGCGGGGTGGTGAAGCGCCCGGCGATGTCGAACTGGTTGCCGGAGACGGCGAAGTCGCCGACGTGGCCGTCGCGCAGGAACGTGCCCGACGTGGGGTCGGCGACGACGGCGTCGGAACCCCAGGAGTCCCAGAGCGCGCGGACCGCGGCGAGGGTCTCGCCCGCGCGCTCATAGCGCTGGTGGTGCCCGAGGAACGCCCCGCGGCGGAAGTTCTCGCCGGTGGGGGCGTCGGAGCTGGTCACGACGTTCCACGCGGCGCGGCCGCCGGAGAGCAGGTCGAGGGTGGCGAACTTGCGCGCCAGCTCGTAGGGCTCGTTGAAGGTGGAGTTGATCGTCCCGGCCAGCCCGATGTGCTCGGCGACCGCGGCCAGCGCGGCGAGCACGGTGAAGGTGTCCGGGCGCCCGACGACGTCCTGGTCGAACACCTCGCCGCCGCGGGTGCGCAGCCGTAGCCCCTCAACGAGGAACAGCAGGTCGAGCCTCCCGCGCTCGGCGGTGCGGGCCCAGTGCTCGAAGGACTCCCAGTCGATGTGGCTGCCGGAGGCGGGGTCGTTCCAGACGGTGTCGTGGTTGACGCCCGGGAAGTAGGCGCCGAGCACGATCTGCTTCCTGCTCATGCGGTGGCTCCGGTGGGGGTCGGGACGACGGCGGCATCGGCCCCGGCGGCGTAGCGGCTGGCCGGGCGGGGCAGCCCGAAGCGCGCGCGCAGGGTCGTCTCGCCGTAGGCGGTGCGGAAGGCGCCCCGGGCCTGCAGCTCGGGCACCAGACCGTCGACGATCGCGTCCAGGTCGGTCGGCAGGACGGCGGGGCGCAGCCGGTAGCCGTCGAGCCCGGCGCGCCGCCAGGACAGCAGGGTGTCGGCGAGCGCGGCGGGGGTGGTGGCGAGCACGGCGGCGTCGGAGGAGAGCGGGTCGAGCGCGTCGAGGCGGGCGAGCCGCTCGCGGGCGGCGCGCTCGGTGTCGGCCAGCACCACGACGACGTCGCCGAGGATCCGCAGCGGCGGCGCGGTGCGGCCCGCGGCGGCCTCCGCGGCCCGGACCTGGGCGACGATGCGGACGGCGTCGTCGGCGTCGTGCGGGGTGGTGAACACGACGTCGCCGACCCGGGCGGCGAGCAGCGCCGGGTCGTAGCCGTGGGCCAGCGACACGACCAGCGGCTGGCCCTGCGGCGGGCGCGGCACGATCGACGGCCCGGCGACGCCGAAGTGCTCCCCGGCGAAGTCGACCCGGTGCAGCTTGTCCCGGTCGACGAAGCGCCCGGTCAGGGCGTCGCGGATCTCGGCGTCGTCCTCCCAGGAGTCCCAGAGCCTGCGCACGACCTCGACGGCGTCGGCGGCCTCGCCGAACAGCTCGGCGACGAGTTCGCGGGCGGCCGGGGTGTCGAGGTCGGCACGGCGCAGGCCGGGGACGCTGCGGCGCCCGAAGTGGGCGGCCTCGTCGGCGCGGACCGAGGTCTGCACCCGCCACCCGGCGCGGCCGTGGCTGTCGTGGTCGAGCGTCGACAGCGCGGACGCGACGTGGAACGGCTCGGTGTGGGTGGTGGTGACGGTCGGGACCAGCCCGATCCGCGACGTCGTCGGGGCGAGGAAGGCGGCCACCAGCGAGGCGTCGAGGCGCCCCTGTACCCGGTCGGTGCGCCGGTCGGCGCCGCTCAGGTGGTCCCCGGACTGCAGTCCGAACGCGTCCTCGATCGTCAGCAGGTCCAGCAGCCCGCGCTCGGCGGTGCGGGCCAGGTCGGTCCAGTAGCGGGCGGTGAACAGCCCACGGGGGTGTGCGGCGGGGTCGCGCCAGGCGGCGGGGTGCCAGCCTGCGCCGTCGAGGGCGACGGCCAGGTGCAGGGGGCCGCCGGTGGTAGTGGTGTCCGATATGGACATACGGCATCGCTTTCTCGTCGCCCGGGGGCACGACGGGACGAAAAGGACGTCGGGGCGGCGCGGGACGCGGCGGCCGGGACGGGTGGCCGTCGTGGACGGCCGGGGCGGGTCGGGTGGGCGGGGGTGCCCGGCGGGACGCCGGTCAGGCCCGACAGGTGGCGCCCGCGACCCGCATCAGGTCGACGTGGCGGCGGTACCGGGGATGGTGCGCGGCGCGCACCTGCTCGGCGACCGAGCGCATGGGATCCTCCATCGGACCCGGCTGGAGCACCCGCACCCGCCTGTGGCGGGGGGTTGCTGCGGCGTCGTCGAGCCGGGTCTCTCGGCCGCTCCGGATGGTGTGCGTCCCGACTGTAGGTATCCGGTGCCCGACGATGTCAACCCGCATCGCGATCGAGTGACCCGCACCGCAGCACACCTCCCGACCTGCGGAATCATCACCCGGATGCCGCGAAAGGTGTCCGGACAGCTCGCAACCGTTCCTGGTTGGTGGACTCCGGGTTGTCCGGAGAGGTGACCACCGCGCACCCTGGTCGGGTGACGACGAGCCAGCGGCGGCCCTCGCGCCCCGCACGGCTCGTGGGGGACGCGGCGGCCCCCGTCCCCCAGCGGCAGGCGCGCACCGCGTGGCACGCGGTGCCCCTGCGCCCGACCGGCCTGGAGCCGTTCTGGCCGAGCCGGCGCGCCCCCGCCTACAGCGAACTCTGTCGCTGACCGGTCCCCGTCCCGCAGGCCGTCACGCCACGCCCCCGGCGTGCGACGCACCCGCCGGACCGGGAACCGCCCGCCGGACACCACTCCGGCCCGCCACCCGTCCCGAACCCCGGCACGCCCTTCCAGGGCCCGCCGGCCCCGGCGCGCCGCGGTCGTCCCCGACCGCCCGCCATCCCCACGGAAGGACCCCGTTCCGCGATGTCCCCGCACGTCCTGCGCGCCGGATCCCGGGCGCGCACCGCCGCCGTCCTGCTCGCGCTCCTCACCGCGGTCGGGCTGCTGGCCGGATGCTCCCGCGCCGAGGAGAGCACCACCGCCGCGGGCGCCACCTCCCCCGCGACCGAGGTCCGCCTCGGCTACTTCCCGAACATCACCCACGCCCCCGCCCTCGTCGGCGTGAAGCAGGGCCTGTTCGCCGCCGAGCTGGGGAGCACGACGCTCGTCCCCCAGACGTTCAACGCGGGTCCGGACCAGGTCAACGCCCTGCTCGGCGGCTCGATCGACGTCGCGTTCATCGGCTCCGGCCCGGCGATCAACGCGTTCACCAAGTCCAACGGCGAGGCCGTGCGCCTCGTCGCGGGCTCCACCTCCGCCGGCGCCCAGCTGGTCACCCGGCCCGACATCACCTCGCCCGAGCAGCTCAAGGGCACGATCATCGCGACGCCCCAGCTGGGCAACACCCAGGACATCGCGCTGAAGACCTGGCTGTCGGAGAACAAGCTCCCGATCGGGCAGGGTCCGGACGCGGTGACGGTGCAGAACATCGAGAACCCGCAGACCCTCGACCTGTTCAAACAGGGCAAGGTCGCCGGCGGCTGGCTGCCCGAGCCGTGGAGCTCGCGCCTGGTCGACGCCGGGGCGAAGGTCCTGGTCGACGAGAAGTCCCTGTGGCCCGGCGGGAAGTTCCCGACGACCGTCGTCATCGTCCGGACCGAGTTCCTCCAGCAGCACCCCGAGACCGTCGAGGCGATCCTGCGCGGCGAGCAGAAGGCCATCGCCCTCATCCGCGACGACCCCGCGCAGGCGAAGACCGTCTCCAACGAGGCGATCGGCGAGATCACCGGCAAGCCGCTGGCGGCCACCATCCTCGACCGCGCGTTCACCGAGCTGTCCTTCGACTCCGACCCGCTCGCCTCGACCTTCCCCCAGCTGGCGAAGGACTCGGTCACGGCGGGCATCGCGAAGAGCGAGGCGGACCTGACCGGCTTCCTCGACCCGACCGCGGTCGATGCCGTCCGGACGAGCTCCGGGGAGGCCGCCGTGGACCCGGCCGGCCTCGCCGCCCGGAACTGACACCACCACCCACGAGGGGAACCCACCGATGACCGTCGACCTCACCACCCGACGTCCCCGGACCCGCGACACCGCGGTGGCGCTGTCCGGGGTCGCCAAGACCTTCGGCACCGGGCCGGGTGCGGTGACCGCACTCAACGGGATCGACCTGCAGGTCGGCGCCGGCGAGTTCGTCTGCGTGCTCGGCGCGTCCGGCTGTGGCAAGTCGACGCTGCTGAACCTGCTCGCCGGGCTCGACGCCCCGACGGCGGGCGAGGTCACGGTGGGGTCCGCCCGGCCGTCGTTCATGTTCCAGGAGGCCGCGCTCATGCCGTGGCTGACCGCGCTGCGCAACGTCGAGCTGCCGCTCAAGCTCGCCGGGCACGGCCGGTCGGCCCGGCAGGAGCGCGCCGAGGAGCTGCTGTCGCTGGTGCGCCTGGAGGGCATGGGCGGCAAACGTCCGCACGAGCTGTCCGGCGGCATGCGCCAGCGCGTGTCACTGGCCCGGGCACTCGCCGCCGCGACCGGTCTCGGCGAGGACCAGGGCACCGGCGGGCTGCTGCTGATGGACGAGCCGTTCGCGGCCCTCGACGCGATCACCCGCGACGTCCTGCAGGGCGAGCTCCTGCGCGTCTGGCGGGCCACCGGCACCACGATCGTGTTCGTCACCCACGACGTCCGCGAGGCGGTCCGGCTCGCCGAGCGGGTGGTCCTGCTGTCCTCGCGGCCCGGCACCGTGGTGCGGGAGTGGACGGTGCCCGCCGACGGCCACGACGCCGAGGCCCAGGCCGAGCTGCACGACGACATCACCGGACGACTGCGGCAGGTGATCACCAGCCATGCCGCGTGAGGACTCCTCGATGACGGTCGTCGAGAACGACCGGGACTCCGCCGCCGCGGTCGCCGGGCTCGACGCGCTCGACACCCCGGTCGAGCGGACGACACCGTGGTGGCAGCGGTTCCTGCGGACCTGGCTGCCGCCGCTGGTGGCGCTCGTCGTGATCGTGGTGGTCTGGCAGCTCGTATGGGCCTCGGCGGTCACGCCCGAGTACAAGCTGCCCGCCCCGGCCGACGTGGCCGCCGCGTTCGGCGAGACCGTCGCCAGCGGCGAGATCTGGTCGATCCTGTGGACCTCGGTCAGCCGGGCCGCCCTCGGCTTCCTGCTCGCCCTGGTGATCGCCACCCCGCTCGGTGTGGTGGTCGCGAAGGTGCCGGTGGTGCGTGCGGCGATCGGCCCGCTGCTCACCGGTCTGCAGTCGCTGCCCTCGGTGGCCTGGGTGCCGGCCGCGGTGCTGTGGTTCGGGCTGACCAACGCCACGATCTTCTTCGTGGTGCTGCTCGGCTCGGTGCCCTCGATCGCGAACGGCCTGGTCGCGGGCATCGACCAGGTGCCGCCGATCCTGCCCCGGGCGGGCCAGGTCCTGGGCGCGACGGGCTACCAGATGGCCCGCTACGTCCTGCTCCCCGCGGCGCTGCCCGGCTATCTGGCCGGCTGCAAGCAGGGCTGGGCGTTCTCCTGGCGGTCGCTCATGGCCGCGGAGATCATCGCCGCCGGTCCGGCGCTGGGCGTGGGGCTCGGCGCCTATCTGAAGAACGGCGCCGACGTGAACGACATCGTGCAGGTGTTCGCCGCGATCCTGCTGATCCTCATCGTCGGCATCGGTGTCGAGCTGCTGGTCTTCCGCCCGCTGGAGCGACGGGTCCTGCGCGCCCGGGGGCTGGCGCTCACCGTCTGACCCGGGCGACGCCCGCAGGATCGGCACGCCGTCCCGTCCATGCACCACGAACTGTCCACAGTAGCTCTCTCACACCTCGGGACACCTGTCCGGACGGCCGTGACCACGGCTCCCACCAGGCAGGACGCGAGTGATCCGGGTCGCCGGAGGCTTGGGCGGCGCCGAGGGTGACGGCTAGCGTGGCGACCGTGACCGGATCGGTGCTGCTGACCACGCGGGGGCATGTCGACCTCGCGCGCGTGGCGTCGGCACTCTGTCGACCCTGAGCCGTCGTCCCGAGGCGACCTCCCGAGTCGTTCCCGGGCGGTACCCGTCCCGCTCCGCGCGCGCCCGTCCGGCCCGCGCACCCCGCCGTGGCCCCGCCGTCGTCGCCCACCGCCGCGCGCCGCCGGTCGCCCCTCTCCGGAAGGACCATCCATGACCACCACCTCCCCCGCCCCCGCCGGCACCGACGGCCGCGCGGGCCGGACCGCCTGGACCGACGAGCAGCTCGACGCCGTCTTCGCGCCGGTGTTCGCGCGGATCGCCGAGGGCGCGGTGGCCCGCGAGCAGGGCCGCGCGCTCGCCCACGACGAGGTCGCCGCCCTGCGTGCCGAACGCTTCGGCGCGCTGCGGCTGCCCGTCGACCTCGGCGGCTACGGCGCCACCGTCCGCCAGCAGTTCCGGCTGCTCGTCGACCTGGCCGCCGCCGAGTCGAACCTGCCGCAGGCGCTGCGCGTGCACTGGTGGTACGTCGACGACCTGCTGCTCGCCGCCCCGGGCCCGGACCGCGACGCCCGGCTGGCCGCCGTCGCCGGGGGTGAGCTCGTCGGCAACGCCATCACCGAGCCCGGCGTCGGCGCGATCGACCGCTACCGGACCGCGCTGACCCCGGACGGCGCCGGCGGCTACCGGCTGAACGGCACGAAGTACTACTCGACCGGCAGCCTCTACTCCGACCGGATCCTCGTCGCCGCCGACCTCGACGGCGAGCGGGTCTCGGTGCTCGTCGACGGCGATGCCGAGGGAGTCGTCCAGCACGACGACTGGGACGGCTTCGGCCAGCGCCTCACCGCCAGCGGCACCACCGTGTTCACCGACGTCGCCGTGCCCGCCGACCGGGTCCTCGGTCCGGGCTACGGCTCCGCCGGCCGGTCCTGGGGCACGTCCTACCTGCAGCTCGTGCAGCTCGCCGTGCTGGCCGGCATCGCGCGGCGCGCCACCGACGACGTCGCCGGCTGGGTGCGGGAGCGCACCCGCACCTTCACCCACGCCGCGGCCGACCTGCCCCGCCACGACCCCCTGGTGCAGCAGGTCGTCGGGCGGCTGTCCGCCGCGGCGTGGTCGTCGCGGGCCCTGGTGCTGACCATCGCCGACCAGCTCGACCGGCTGCTCGACGCGGGCGGGGAGGACCCCGATCTGCTCGACCGCGTGGAGCTCGACGTCGCCCACGCCCAGGCCGCCGTCGTCCCGGCCGTGCTCGACGCCACCACCCAGCTGTTCGAGGTCGGTGGCGCGTCGATCACCTCGGAGAAGCTGCGCCTGGACCGGCACTGGCGCAACGCCCGGGTGATCTCCACGCACAACCCGCTGATCTACAAGCTGCAGACGATCGGGGACCACGTCCTCAACGGCACCGACCTCCCCTACGCCTGGAGCGCCGGCAAGCGATGACCCGCGGGGTCGGGGCCTCCGTCGTCCGCGACCACGCCGGGCGGGAACACGACCGGCCGCACGGTGTTGCACCGGTAGGAGACCGCTGAACCCCTCGGGAGGCCGTTCATGGCGCGCAAGCAGATCCACCTGGCCGCACACTTCCCGGGCGTCAACAACACCACCGTGTGGAGCGACCCGGCGTCCGGCAGCCACATCGAGTTCGAGTCGTTCGCGCACTTCGCGCGAACGGCCGAACGGGCGAGGTTCGACTTCCTGTTCCTCGCCGAGGGCCTGCGCCTGCGCGAGCACCGCGGGGAGATCTACGACCTCGACGTGATGGGCCGCCCGGACACGTTCACGGTCCTGTCCGCGCTGGCCGCGGTCACCGACCGGCTCGGCCTGGCCGGGACGATCAACTCGACCTTCACCGAGCCCTACGACGTCGCCCGCCAGTTCGCGTCGCTGGACCACCTGTCCGGCGGCCGGGCCGCCTGGAACGTGGTGACCTCGTGGGACGCGTTCACCGGCGAGAACTTCCGCCGCGGCGGCTTCCTGCCGAAGGAGAAGCGCTACTCCCGGGCCAAGGAGCAGCTGGCCGCGACCGCCGCGATCTGGGACTCGCGCACCGGTCCCGACGACCGCGGGGAGTTCGCCTTCACCTCCGACCAGTTCGACGTGCACGGCCGGTTCTCGCTGCCGCGCAGCCCGCAGGGCCGCCCGGTGATCCTGCAGGCGGGTGACTCCGAGGAGGGTCGCGAGTTCGCCGCCGCGTCGGCCGACGCGATCTTCTCCCGGCACGCCGAGCCGGAGGCCGGACGCGCGTTCCTCGCCGACGTGAAAGGCCGCCTCGCCCGCTACGGCCGGGCGTGGGACGACCTGAAGATCCTGCCCGCCGCGACGTACGTGCTGGGCGACACCGACGCCGAGGCCGCCGAGCGCGCCGAGGTGATCCGCTCCCAGCAGGTCAGCCCGCAGACCGCGATCGTGTTCGCCGAGCAGCTGTGGAACACCGACCTGTCCGGGCGCGACCCGGACGGCCCGCTGCCGGAGTTCGACCCGGTCGAGGGCGAGCTCGTGTCGAAGGGCCGGGCCAGCGTGCGCCAGTACCGGGACCCCAAGGCCGTCGCCGACCAGTGGCGCGCCCTCGCCGCGGAGAAGAACCTGTCCCTGCGCGAGACGGTGATCGAGGTGACCGGCCGGCACACCTTCGTCGGGAGCCCGCGGACGGTCGCCGACGCGATCGACGACGCCGTGCAGTCCGACGCCGCGGACGGCTACGTGCTGGTCCCGCACGTCACCCCGGGCGGGCTCGACGAGTTCGCCGACCGGGTCGTGCCGCTGCTGCAGGAGCGCGGGTCGTTCCGCACCGAGTACACCGGGACGACGCTGCGTGAGCACCTCGGGCTCCCGGCCGTCCGCTCGACGACCGACCCGACCGAGGCGGCGACGGCGGCCCCGTCCACGACCTGACCGCGCTCCCGCCGCACCGGGCGCAGGTCAGGTGCGCTCGTCGTCGCGGCCCTCGGCCTGCTCCCGGGCGGCGTTCTCCCGGTGTGCCCGGACGGCGATCCAGGCCATCGCGGCCGGGATCCCGAGCAGCAGCCCGAACGACAGCAGCCCGGCGACCCAGTCACCCGGCACGATCACCAGCACGATCACGGTGATCGCGACGGCCTGCAGGATCCGGTCCGCGCGGCCGCCCGCGGCGCGCGTGGGCCGGTGCGGTGCGGTCAGCTCGGTGTCCAGCTCCGGGTCGGAGCGGCGCAGCTCCTGTTCCAGGCCGGAGAGCCGGAGCTCCTCGTCGCGGTCCAGGGGGCGCGCCACCGGGCGTGGGTCGGGGTCGCCGGTCCCGCCGCCGGGCGACGGGGGCGGCAGGGGCGGGGGTGTGACGGACATCGTGACCTCCTCGGTGCCACCGACCGGGTTCCCGCTCCCGGGGGCGGTCATCCGGGATGTGCGGTAGACGTCACCGATCCTACCGAAACGGACATAGTCCCGCCGCTGCACGCTGCAGGACCCGGCGGCAGGATCGTCCGCATGGAACGCTGGACCGATCTCGTCGAACGCCACGACCCCGCCGGAGTCCTCAACCGGCTCGACGGACGGCCCGCCCACGAGATCGCCGACGCGCTGGCCCGGATGGAACCGGTCGACGCGGGCTGGGTGTTCCGGCTGCTCGGCAAGGACCGCGCGCTCGACGTGTTCGAGGAGCTCGACCCGGTCGACCAACAGGAGCTGCTGGCGGGGCTGCGCGACGACGCGGTGACCGCCCTGGTCGAGGACATGGACCCCGACGACCGCGCCCGGATGCTCGGCGAGGCGCCGGCCAAGGTCGCGAACCGGGTGCTGGCCGGGCTGTCGGCCGGGGAACGGTCGATGACCGCGGCGCTGCTCGGCTACCCCGACGGCTCGGTCGGGCGGGTGATGACGCCGGAGACCGTCGCCGTGCCGCTGCACAGCAGCGTCACCGAGGCGCTGGCCGTCGTGCGGCGCAAGGGTGCGCAGGCCGAGACCGTGTACACCCTCGCCGTCACCGACGCCGGGCGCCGGGTGATCGGCACCGTCTCGCTGCGCGACCTGGTGCTGGCCCGGCCGGACGTCGCCGTCGCCGACCTCGTCGACGACGGGGCGCCGCGGGTGCGGGCCACCGACGCCGCCGAGGACGCCGCACGCCTGATGGGCGAGGCGAACCTGCTCGACCTGCTGGTCGTCGACTCGGAGGATCGGCTGCTGGGCCTGCTGACGATCGACGACGCCGTCGAGATCCTGGAGCGCGCCGACACCGAGGACGTCGCCCGCCAGTCCGGCGCGGCGCCGTGGTCGGGCCACTACATGTACGTGCGGGTCACGAAGCTGGCGCGCACCCGCGCGGTGTGGCTGGCGGTGCTGCTGCTCGCCGCGGTGCTGACGGTCAACGTGCTGCAGATCTTCGAGGACGCACTCGAGCAGGTCACCGCGCTGGCGCTGTTCATCCCGCTGCTCGTGGGCACCGGCGGCAACGCCGGTGCCCAGTCCGCGTCGGCGGCGGTCCGGGCGATCGCCGTCGGGGAGGTGCGCCTGGCCGACCTGCCCGCCGTGGTGTGGCGGGAGCTCCGGGTCGGGCTGCTGCTGGGCACCCTGCTCGGTGCGCTGGGGCTGGCCGTCGCGTCGCTGCTGGTCGGGGTCCAGGTCGCCGTCGTGGTGGCGGTGACGCTGGTGGCGATCTGCGGCTGGGCGGCGACGGTGGGCGCGACGATGCCGTTGCTGGCCCGCCGGGTCGGGATCGACCCGGCGGTGGTGTCCGCTCCCCTGGTCACGACGCTCGTCGACGCGACCGGGCTGCTGATCTACTTCTCGGTCGCCCGGGTGGTGCTGGGGATCTGATCCGCGTCCACGGTCGCGTCGTCCGCACCGTCGGTGTCGGGTCCGGCGACCTCCGGGGCTGCCGGGGCGGCCGCGGCGCGGCGCCGGGAGACGACCAGGCTCGCGACGGCGGCGACGGCGATCGTCCCGGTGATGACCAGCAGCGACAGCCAGATCGGCACCTCGGGCACCGGCACCGGCTGCCCGTCGTTGATGAACGGCACGTTGTTCTCGTGCAGCGCGTGCAGGGTGAGCTTCACGCCGATGAACGCCAGGATCACCGCGAGGCCGTGCGCCAGGTAGATCAGGCGCTCCAGCAGCCCACCGATGAGGAAGTACAGCTGGCGCAGGCCGAGCAGGGCGAAGGCGTTCGCGGTGAACACCAGGAACGGCTCCTGGGTGAGGCCGAAGATCGCCGGGATCGAGTCGAACGCGAACAGCAGGTCGGTCAGCCCGATGGCGACGATGACCAGCGCCATCGGGGTGAGGAGCCGCTTGCCGTCGACGCGGGTGACGAGCTTCGCGCCGTCGTACTCGGTGGAGGTGGGCAGCACCTTGCGGACCAGGCGGATCAGCTTCGAGTCACCGGCGTCGGCCTGCTCGTGGTCGTCGGAGGACATCGCCTCGCGGATCTGGGACCAGGCGAGCCAGAACAGGATGACCGCGAACAGGTAGAAGACCGCGACGAACTGCTCGATGATCACCGCGCCGACCGCGATGAACGCACCGCGCATGACGATCGCGATCGCGATGCCGATCAGCAGCACCTTCTGCTGGTGCACCTTCGGCACCGCGAAGCTGGTCATGATCAGCAGGAAGACGAACAGGTTGTCGACCGACAGGGCCTTCTCGGTCAGCCAGCCGGCCATGTACTCGCCGCCGTACTGCCAGCCCGAGAAGACGCCGACACCGACGCCGAACAGCAGGGCGATCGCGATGTAGCCGGCCGACCAGATCGCCGACTCGCGCAGCGTGGGCTCGTGCGGGTCACGGGCGTGCCCGACGAAGTCGAACACGAGCATGCCGACGACGACGGCGAGCGTGGCCAGCCACGCCCAGAGGGGAACGTTCACGGCGGGGTCCTCCAGCGCAGGTAGGGACGCTGAAGGTCTCCTCCGCCCGCCGCGGTGACCGCGGTGGACCGGCGCAACCGGGACCGGCTCGGGCCGGTGCCGTGATGACGGCGACGCCGTGTTCGGGAGTACTCCCCTTCGACTGTGCAGAACGCTAGGGCATGGCCCCGGGTTCCGACAGTGGGGGGTACGCGAGCCTCGTCACATCTGTCCGTTTCCGCCGACGACCTCCCGGGCAGCGCCGTCGTCGTGGGCCCGCAGGGTGGCCGCGGGACCGGCGAGCGTGGCGCGGGCCTCAACCTGCGGCGAGCCGGACGGTCGCGGCGTCGCGGGCCGGCTGCACCGGACGCGGGGCGGCGGGCAACCTGCGGACGGCGGCGCGGGCCGTCGCGGAGGCGGCCGCCCGCGCGGCGGCCGGGCGGACCGGGGCGGCCCCGGTCCCGGTCCCGGTCCCGGCCGGACGGGTCACGACAGGCAGCGGGCCGGTACCCGACACGCGCGGCGCCGGGAAGGTCGCGGCGGCGACGTGCGCGGGCCGCGCCGGCTCCTCGGGCAGGACCGGCGGCACCGGCGTCGCCGGGCCCACCTCGTGCACCGTGACAGCCGGCTGCCGGGCCGGGGCGGGCGCGTCACGGAACGGCGTCGGGACCGGCGACGGCCGGGTGTGCCCGCTCCCCCGCTCCAGGCGCTCGCAGCGCTCCCGGCCCCGGCCCGCCACCCGTGCGGCCAGCCGCAGCGCGGTGCGCGGCGCCTCCAGGTAGCCGACCAGCGCCCGGTACACCCAGCCCGGCGCGGACAGCGTGCGGCCGCGGGCGAGGTCGTCGAGCGAGCGGCGCACGACATCGCGGGGGTCGAGCCACAGCGGGCCCTGCGGGTCGTCGTCGGTCCGGATCCGGCCCGCGGCGACAGCGGTGACGGTGACGCCGGTGCCGTGAAGCGACGCTGCGACGGTGTCGCTGAACGCCAGCACCCAGGACTTCGACGCGCCGTAAGCGTTGCCGCCCGAGGCCAGGTACCCGGCGAAGCTCGCGATGTTGAGCACGCCGCCGCGGCCGCGGGCGGTCATCGCCGGGACCGCGGCGCGGGTGAGGCGCATCAGGGCCGTCACGTTGAGGTCGATCTCGCCGGTCAGCGCCTCGACCGGCGCCTCGGCGAAGACCGCGTCGGTCTCGACGCCCGCGTTGTTGACCAGTAGCTCGATCGGCAGGTCCCGGTCGGTGATCCGGCGCTCGACGGCGGCCAGCCCGGCCGGCTCGGTGAGGTCGGCGGGCAGGACCTCGACGATGGCGCCGGTGGCGCGGCCGATCCGCTCGGCGACGTCGGCGAGGCGGGCGGCGTCGCGCGCCACGAGGACGACGGACCATCCGCGCTCGGCGAGCTCGTGGGCGTAGACGGCGCCGAGCCCGCGGCTCGCTCCGGTGACCAGTGCAGTCGGCATGTCGACGACGGTAGGGACGGTTCGCTGTGGCGCCCCTGAGAAGGCCCGCCCCGCTGAGAGCCCGCTGAGACCGGCCCGGGCCCGGCGGTACGGTCGGGGCCGCACGGTCGAGGGGAGATGGTGTCGTGCAGCAGATCGGTGAGGTGGCCACGCGTGTCGGGCTGTCGCTGCGCACCATCCGGCACTGGGACGAGCTGGGGCTGGTCACGCCGTCGGCCCGCAGCACCGGCGGCTTCCGTCTCTACACCGAGGACGACGTCGAGCGCCTGCGGTTCGTCAAGACGCTCAAGCCGCTCGACCTCGGCCTGGACCAGATCCGCGCGCTGATGGCGGTGATCGACGGTGCCCGAGCCGACCTCGACGCGGGCCGTCCGGTCGGCGACGACGCCCGGGACCGGCTGGCGCTCTACCGCACCGCCGCCGAGTCGCAGATCGAGGCGCTGCACGCCCGGATCCACGGGCTGGAGCTGCTCTCCCGCGAGCTGCGGGCGCTGTCCGAGCCGCGGACCGGCGACGCGGACGACTAGCGCGGCGACGGCAGTCCGCGCACCGCGCCGAGGTCCTCGGGTACGTCGACGTAACGCCACAGGTCGTCCAGCCCGGTCAGCGGGCGGTCCGGCAGGGCGGCGTCGAGCACCTCGTACAGGCGGGCCCTGGCGTCCTCGGCGCGGGCCGCGGCCAGCAGCGCCGCACGCGGTACCGGGCCGTGGCCGAAGAGCTCGCCCACGAAGTCCAGCACCTCGACCCGGGTGACCGGTACCCGATCGGGGTCGGCGGGCCGGTCGTCCTGACCCACGACACCCTCCTCTCACCGCCGGGACGGCCCGGGAAGTGCACCGGCCGGACCGTCGAAGGACCGGACTCTACCCTCACACGCCGGGAGGGTTGTCCGGCCCGCCCCGTCGAGCGGCACACTCCGTTGCCCGTCACGACGTCATCGGGGCTGACGTGCGCGCCCATCCGCACCGACCAGCGGTGGTCGATCGAGGCGGGGAGGCCCTGTGGCAGGCAAGTTCGAGGTGTACGAGGACCGGGGCGGAAAGTTCCGGTTCCGGCTGAAGGCGAGCAACGGGCAGGTCGTCGCCGTCGGCGAGGCCTACGAGAGCACGTCGGCCGCCCACAAGGGCTGCGAGGCGGTCCAGCGCGCCGCCGAGGGCGCCACCGTCGTCGAGACCGACGCCTGAGCGGACCTGGCGGGGCCGGTGTCGCGGCCCCACCGGCAGCCCGCCGGACGCGTCCGGTCCGAGACGGGTCGGAACGCCTCCGGCGGGTAGTCGCACACCATGCAGCGACACATCGCACCGGACGACTCCGCACCCGCCGGCGCCGCGCCCGGCGACACACCGCGCGGGGACCACCCCGGCCCCGACGACACGGCACTCATCGACCGGCGGGTCCGCGCCTTCGCCGACGCACTGCAGGCGTTCGAGCGGGACGGCGGGGCGGAGGACCTGCTCGCCCGCTTCCGCGACGGCGCCACGGCCGAGCGCCTCGACGGCTGCGGGGCCCGCACCGACCTCGGAGCGTTCTGGCAGGAGTACCTCTCCCCGTTCGACCACGTCGCGACGACCTTCCGCCACGCTGTGCAGACCAGGGACTCCGTCGCGCTGGAATGGCACAGCGACGCCGTACTCGCCGGGGGCGGCCCGGTGACCGTGCGCGGTGTCACCGTCCTCGATCTCACCGACGCCACCGACGACGACGGTTCGGGCACGGTCACCGCCCTGCGCACCTACTACGACACCGCGGTGTTCGTGACGCCGCCGCACGCCCGGGCCTGAACCGCACCGCGGTCCCCCGCCCCGGGTTGTGGTCCGTCCGGGCCGTGGTTACGGTCGAGCTCCCGGCACCGGGCACGCAGGACACCGCCGACGCGGGTCCGCCGCCCACCGGTCCACACGAGATCCGTTCAACCGTGCAGCGGACCCCGCACCTGCCATCGGCGATTGCGAGGGACCATGCAGAGTCCCACTCTCTCCACCCGGCCCACGACGACCACCCGCGACGGCCGACGGGGCTACGACGACCTCATCCCCGATCTCGACCAGCTGGCCGGGACCGAACCGGGCACGCCGGGCCGCGATGCGTTGCGCGAGTACGTGATCCGCGAGTTCCGTCCACTCGTGCGCAACCTGTCCCGGCGCTTCGCCGCCCCCGGCCGGGGCGTCGAGGACATCGAGCAGGCCGGCATGCTCGGTCTGGTCAAGGCGGTCGACCGCTACGACCCGTCGTCGGCGACCGGCGGCCCCCTCGGCTACCTGGTCCCGAGCATCCGCGGCGAGATGAAGCGCCACCTGCGGGACTACTCCTGGGCGGTGCGGGTCCCGCGCGACCTGAAGGAGCTCGCCGTCACCGTCGGCCGGGTCGCCGACGAGTTGGGGCAACGGCTCGGCCGCCCGCCCCGCCCCTCGGAGATCGCGACCGAGGTCGGCGTACCGATCGGCGAGGTCGTCGATGCGCTCGGTGCGCTGGAGTCGCACCACGCCAAGTCCCTGGACGCGCCGGTCGGTGACGACGGTTCCGGTGAGGGCCTGTCGCTCGCCGAGCGGATGGGCTCCGAGGACCCGGCGCTGGACCTCGCGGCGCACGGCCCCGGGATGCGTGCGGCACTCAACGAGCTGCCCGAACGGGAGCGTCGGATGCTGGTCCTGCGCTTCTACGGCGACCGGACCCAGTCCCAGATCGCCACCGAGCTGGGCATCTCGCAGATGCACGTCTCGCGGCTGCTGTCACGGACCCTGGCGCGGCTGCGCGAGCGGCTGGCCGACGACTGAGGAGCCCCGCCGGGCCGCCGGCGCGGCGGGGCCCGGACGCTCAGCCCGGCAGGGTCTCCCCGCCGACCGGTGCGAGCACCTCGCCGGTGTAGTACGACGAAAGCCGCGGCGCCGCGAAGAACACGAAGGACGGCGCGATCTCGTCCGCGGACGCGGGACGCCCCATCGGGGTCTGCTCGCCGAACCCGTCGACCTTGTCGGGCGGCATCGTCGCCGGGATCAACGGCGTCCACACCGGACCCGGGGCGACGCAGTTGACCCGGATGCCGCGGGGGGTCAGCGACTGCGCGAGCGAGTAGGTCAGCGACTGCACCGCGCCCTTGGTGGCCGAGTAGTCGATGAGGCTCTTGTTCCCGCGCAGGCCGTTGATCGATCCGGTGTTCACGATCGCGCCGCCGTCGGGCAGGTGCTCCAGGGCCGCCTTCGTCACCCGGAAGTAGCTGTGGATGTTGACCTCGAAGGTCCGCAGCCAGGCGTCGTCCTCGATGTCGGTGAGCGCGTCGACCGGTTCCTGGGTGGCGATGTTGTTCACGACGGTGTCGAGCGCGCCCAGCTCCTCGACGGTGCGCCGCACGATGTCGGCACAGTGCGCGGCGTCCCCGAGGTCACCGGGGAGGGTCAGGCAGCGCCTCCCCTCGGCGCGGACGAGCCCGGCGGTGTGCTCGGCGTCGTCGTGCTCCTCCAGGTAGGCCAGGGCGACGTCGGCGCCCTCCTTGGCGAACGCGACGCACACCGCGCGCCCGATGCCGGAGTCACCACCGGTGACCAGGGCGACGGTGCCGGCGAGCAGGTCGCGGCCCTGGTAACCGCGCATCTCGTCGCGGGGACCGGGGTCCATCGCGCCGGTGTCGCCGGGCGGGCTCTGCTGCTGGGCGGGCGGGCTGTCGGACACGGGGCTCCCTCTCGATCGGTCCGTGACCGGCGACGGGACGAGCCCGCCGACGGGCCGGGACGGTGCGCCGGCGGGTGCGGCCGAAGGGGGACCACGGCCGCACCCGTCGGCCACGCCGCGCCTACCCGCGTCGCCCGGGGCGAAACGGCTGCGTGTGCGCGCCCGCCGGTGGGGTAGTCCGGTCCCCGTGCGGCCGTCCGGTCGCGCGGCACGAGAGGAGACCCGATGGACGCGGAGCGGGCACGCACCCTGCTGACCGACGAACTGGACCAGCTGGAGGGCAGCTCGGCGGTGACCGAGCGGCCGGCGCCGGGTGACGACCGCGTCGGCGAGGGTCTCGACTTCGGCGACGAGGGCGCGCGGGCCTACGAGACCATGGCCTACGACCTCGACGAGAACACCCGCCGGGCCCGCACCGCGCGGGTCCGGGCAGCGCTGACCCGTCTGGACAAGGGTGAGTACGGACGCTGCGACGTGTGCGGCGAGCAGATCGACGACGAGCGGCTGGAGGCGCGCCCCGACACCGACCGGTGCCGCGACCACCCCGAGGACGCCGCGCAGATGGCCGGCCCCGTCGAGGGCTGACCCGGTACGCGGACGGGCCCGGCACCCGCTCGGGATGCCGGGCCCGTCGACGTCGTGCGGGTGGGTCAGGCGGTCGCACCCTCCGGGTGCACCGGGTGCTTCCCCTCGGCGAACTCCTCGATCAGCTTCGCGCAGAACGCGTCGAGGTCGTCGGGGTTGCGGCTGGTGACCAGGCCCTTGTCGTTCACGACCTGCTCGTCGACGACGGTCGCGCCTGCGTTGCGCAGGTCGGTCCGGATGCTCGGGAACGACGTGAGGGTGCGGCCCTTCACCACGTCGGCCTCGACCAGCGTCCACGGGCCGTGGCAGATCGCGCCGACCGGCTTGCCCGCCGTGAAGAAGGCCTTCACGAACGCCACGGCGGTGGCGTCGGCCCGGAGGTTGTCCGGGTTCACGGTGCCGCCGGGCAGCACCAGGGCGTCGTACTCGTCGGCGGACACGTCGGCGACGGCCCGGTCGACGTCGAGCTTCTCGTCCGGGTTGATGTCGGCCGACATCGACTGGATCGGGTCCGTGGACAGCGAGACCACCTCGACCCGGGCGCCGGCCTTCTGCAGCTCCTCGCGGGGCTGGACCAGCTCGACCTTCTCCACGCCGTCCGCGGCCAGGATCGCGACGGTCCGGCCCTGCAGTTCGTTCGCCACCGTGGGTTCCTCCTCGGTCTCGTGCTCGTGCGTTGTCCCCTCCCGGCTTCCCGCTGTGGGCACGGTCAATCGCGCACGACGGGACCGGGCACTGTCGCCGTCCACCGCGCCGGGCTACCCTGCCCCCTGAGTAGCGCGGCGACACCCAGGAGGCGGAGATGGACGCACGGACGGCGGCGGCGTCCCAGGTGTGCTCGGTGGCCCGCACCGCGGCGCTGCTGGCCGACCCGTGGACGGTGCTGCTCGTGCGCGACCTCGGCCGCGGGGTCGCCCGCTTCGACGAGCTGGCCCGCGGCCTGGGCGTCGCACGCACCGTCCTGAGTCGGCGGCTGTCCGAGCTGGTCGGCGACGGCGTCGTCGAACGGGTGGACTACCGCGAGCCCGGCGCCCGGACCCGCGCCGAGTACCGCCTGACCCGCCGCGGCCGCGACCTGGGCGTGGTCCTGGCCGCGCTCATGGACTTCGGCGACCGGCACCTCGCCGGCGACGCCGGCCCGCCCGTGGTCCGCGTGCACACCGGCTGTGGTGCCCCGGTGCGCCTGGTGAGCGTGTGCACCGCCGGACACCGCCTGGGTCGCGGCGACGACGTCCACCTCGAACCGGGCCCCGGAGCCCCCGTCCCCGAGCAGGAGCCACGATGACCTCCGCAGCAGAACCCACGGCCGGTCCGGCCACCGCCACGCGCCGCCGCGAGCACGAGTGGACCGACCCGATGGTGCTCGCCGCCGCCGCGTCCGGTCTGGACGGACTGGAGTACCTGCGCCGGATCGTCGACGGCCGCCTCCCCGGGGCGCCCGTCGCGAGCCTCGTCGGGTTCCGTGCCGTCTCCGCCGAGCACGGGCGCGTCACCTTCGCCTTCGAACCCGGCGAGCACCAGTACAACCCGATCGGCTCGGTGCACGGCGGGGTGTACGCCACGCTGCTCGACTCCGCCTGCGGGTGCGCGGTGCACTCCACGCTCCCCGCCGGGACCGGCTACACCAGCCTGGACCTGTCGGTGCGCTTCCTGCGCCGGATCACCGTCGACACCGGCACCGTGACGTGCACCGGCCACGTCGTGCAGGCCGGGCGCCGCACCGCGCTGGCGCGGGCCGAGCTGACCGACGCCGGGGGCCGGCTGCTGGGCGAGGCCACGTCGAGCTGCCTGATCCTGCCCGGCGACTGAGCCGTCTCAGCGCGGCGCGACCGGGCCCTGGGTCGGCGCGCTGCCGGAGCGGTCGGTGCGCTGCGCGGCCTCCACGCAGGTCGCGGAACGGACCGCGCCGGCCGCGTCCGGGCCGGTGGCGTAGAGCGACGGCCCGGGGAGCCCGGGAGTGAGGGCGCGCGCGTCGTCGGTGACGGCGGCGAAGCCCTGCCGCCCCCACACCCAGACGGCGCGGTCCCCGGCGCCGCGCAGCGTGCCGGTGATCGGCGCCGAGACGAACGTGAGGTCCCCGTCGGTCGCGGTGAACCGGTCGGCGCCGGGCACCGCACCGACCGGGAGCGCCCCGGACAGCGCGTCGACGAGGGTCCCGCGGGCGGGGGTGCACGAACGCAGCGCGGCGGGCGGGTCGTCGACGGCGAGCCGGGCGAACTCGGTGGCCGGGTCGATCTCGCGGGACGCGCGCGCCTCCCCCGGTGCGACGAGCGCGCCGAACCCGACGACGACGGCGGCCAGCACACCGGCACCCACCAGCAGGACCCCGGCACACCAGGCGACGGTCCGCAGGACCACCGACCCGGATCCGCTCATGGCACCAATCTATCCGCGCACCGGGGTATCGGCCCTGCGGAAACATGATCGGTTATCGAGCGGTGACACCGGCCGGGTCGCGCACGGCCCCGATCGGGTCGGCGCAGTTCCGTTCCGCATTCGTATGGGGTAGAGCGCGGGAATACGGTCACCTCCCATTCGGTCACCACCGGTGAATGTGCTTCTACCGAACGTGACCATGACCGTCGTGATCGTGATCGTGGTCGTGGTCGTGGCCGGCCGGGCGGGCGGCGAGACCCGCGGCGCGGGTGGACACGTCGGCCCCGCCCAGCCGACCCACGGCGACGAGCGCGTCCTCGCAGGCGGCGAGCCAGCAGCCGTAGTAGGGGGCGGCGGGGTCGGCGGCGAGCCGCGCGACCAGCCGGTCGCGGAAGCCGTCCCAGGTGAACACCCCCGCCTCGGCGAGCGCGACGGCCAGCCCGAATGCGCGCCCCTCCCAGGGCTCGGCGAACACCATCTCCCCGTTGGCACGCGGCGGGGCGGCGGGGCCCGCGACGTCGAGCAGCGGAGCGCTCACGACGGCTCCACCGCCTCGGCGACCCCGACCATCGCGTCCCGCCCGACCAGCCCGGCGAGCTGCTCGGCGGTGAGCCCGTCGGTGCCCGCGGGGCGGCGCGGCAGCACCAGGTAGCGGACCTCGGCCGAGGAGTCCCACACCTCGATCCGACGCTCCGGGGGCACGTCGAGGCCCATCTCGGCGAGCACGGTCCGCGGCTCCCGCACGACCCGGGCCCGGTAGGCGGGGTCCTTGTACCAGCTCGGGGGCAGCCCGAGGACCGGCCACGGGTAGCAGGAGCACAGCGTGCAGACCACGACGTGGTGCACCTGCTCGGTCTGCTCCAGCACCACCATGTGCTCGCCCTGCGGTCCGGTGAACCCGAGCGAGGCGATGGCCGCGGTGCCGTCGCGCAGCAGCCACTCCCGGAACTGCGGGTCGCTCCAGGCGCGGGCGACGACCGTCGCGCCGTTCAGCGGGCCGACGTCGCGTTCGTAGGTGCGCACGAACCCGTCGACCACGGCCGGGTCCACCAGCCCCCGTTCGACCAGCAGCTCCTCCAGTGCCGCGGTGCGCAGCGCCGGACCGGGATCGTCGTCGGTCATCGTGGCTCCAGGTAGGACTCGAACAGGTCGGCGTGCACGGTGACGTGCGGGTCCGCGCCGGGGCCCCACACGTCCGGCGCGGCGAACGCGACGGTGTACACGTGCTCGGGGTGCTCACCGGCGAACACCGCGTGGGTGTCGGGCAGCACGTGTGCGGGCCGCACCGCGGTCACGGCGCCGGGCGTCCCGCGCAGGTAGCGGGGCAGCTTGCACGGCCCGCGGCCGACCGGGCCCGCCGACGGTGCGGGCGGAGCGACGTCCGGGGGCTCGCGGCGGGCGCGGACCGGGTCGCCGGGGGCGAAGCGCGGCCCGGCGTCGACGGTCCGCAGCGACCCGGGCGCGGTGGGCGCGTAGTCGGGCTTCGCGACCGGTGGGTCGGCCGGCTCGGGCACGTCCTCGCCGCGACCACGCCGGGCCCGTGCCTCCACCGCGCCGCGCGCCAGGACGCCCGAGTCGACGAGCATCAGCTCGGCGGCGTGCAGCCAGCGGCCGTAGTAGCCGTCGTCGAGGTAGCGGGTGCGGTCCAACCGGGACAGCGCGTGCCGGAACGCGTCCAGGTTGCGCCCGGAGATGCGACCCATGGTCAGCGCAGTGAGCGCGAAGGCCCGGCCCTGCCACCGCTCACCGAAGGGCGGCTCCGGCTCGACGTCGGCCGGCGCCGTGACCCGCCCCCAGCCGGAGGCGCCCCCCAGGTCGGACGGGTCGACGGGATCGTCCACTCAGGACCCCAGGGCGAGGACGTTGCAGACGTCGCCGCGGCCGCCGGTCGAGGTCAGGCCGCGCTGCGAGCGGATCCGCTCGGCGAGGAACGCCGCGTCGGCGCCCACCCCGGAGAACCGCCCGGACCCCCAGGTCCACTGCCAGGGCAGGCCCAGGAAGAACAGCCCGGGGACGGCCGTCGTGCCCCGGCTGTGCACCGGCGAGCCACGGCCGGTGAACACCCCCAGGTCGATCCAGGAGAAGTTCTGCCGGAACCCGATGCACCACACCACGGAGGTGATCTCGGAACCGTCGAGCGCCAGCTCGGTGACCTCGCGCTCCGGACGCCACACCGGGGTGTAGCGCTCCTCGACCGGCGCGTCGACACCCTGCTCGGCGATCCAGCCGTCGATGGTGTCCTTGATGGACTCGCCGACCTCGTCGGCGTGGTCCAGTGAGGACTCCAGGTCGGGGGCGAAGGTGAGCCGGCCCCCCGCGTGGTCGGTCAGCGCACCGTAGAGGTGCATGCCCTCGGCGGCGAAGCGACGCAGGTCGATGTCGCGACCGCCGTCGCGCCCGGTGACATAGTGGTTGGCCTGGGCGCGCACGGCCTCGCGGCGCGGGTGCCGGGTCACCGGCATCCGGTAGTAGCCCATCTCGTCGAGCCAGTCGGTGACGTCACGGCCCCGGTAGAAGCGGGCCACCCGCGGCGCGTGCCCGACGACGAGGTGCACCCTGCGCCCCTCCAGGTGCAGGTCCTCGGCGATCTGGGCGCCGGACTGCCCGGACCCGACCACCAGCACCTCCCCCGGCGGTAGCCGGCCGGGGTTGCGGTAGTCCTGGGACCCGATCTGCGTGATGCCGGCCGGCAGCGGCTCGGACAGCGGCGGGGTGAGCGGCGTGTGGTACCCGCCGGTGGCGACGACGACCTGGTCGGCGGTGCACGTCCCGGCGGAGGTCTCCACGACGAAGGTCCCCCGGTCGTCGCGGTGCAGCCGGGTCACCGCGACGCCCTCGAGCAGCGGCGGGTCGACGAACGCCCGGTAGGCCTCCAGGTAGTCGACGATCTCGCCACGGACCATGAACCCGTGCGGGTCCGGCCCGGCGTAGGGGAAGTCCGGCAGGTCGCACTGCCAGTTCGGCGTGACCAGGCTGAAGGTGTCCCAGCGGTGCCGCTTCCAGGACGACGCGACGACGTCGCGCTCGAGCACCAGGTGGTCGATGCCGCGCACGTCCAGGCAGCGGCTCATCGACAGCCCCGCCTGTCCACCGCCGACGACGACCACCGTCCGGTGCTCGCCGTCGAGCTCGGTCGGCGGGGTGCGCCGGTCCTCGCGCCGGATCACCGCGGTCATGGGGGCCTCCTCGTGAGGGATCGGGGAACGCCACCACGGTCGACCCGTCGTATTACCGAATCGTGTCGTTCGGACGACGGGAGTATTGCCCCGTGTTACGCAACACGACGGTCACAAAGCGCTGATCAAGAATTGCCGTCGTAGTCCGCTCTCAACGTTCCGGAAACAGATCACTGGTGTTGTGGGCACTGCCGGAAACGGTGGGGCCCGATTCCTTCGCAGTGTCCCTCCCCCGGCGCTCCCACGCACCCCTAATCCCGGCGTGGATCCGTCACACCACGAGGAGCATCCCCATGACCAGCGCCGAGCTGTCCGACGTCGAGAAGAAGAGCCTCGAGGAGATCCCGCACCCCTCGCTGCCCGAGGGTTCGAGCATCTACGGCGGCACCAAGGTCTTCCCGGACCTGCAGGCCGAGAACGGCGAGACCTACTTCACCCTCGTGCACGGCATCGCCCACGAGTCCTCGGTCAGCTTCGTGGCCGTGCTGCAGGCGACCCGTGCGCTGCGCAAGGGCTTCGAGTCGGCCATGTACTTCTACGGCCCGGGCTCGCTGAACTGCCTGGCCACCCGCGGTTTCCCGACGACCGGCACGTCCGCGTTCCCCGGCGAGCACAACATCAACGACCAGCTCAAGACCTTCATCGGCGAGGGCGGCAAGGTCTACTGCTGCCGCTTCGGGCTGTCGCTGCACGGTGCCCGCGAGGAGGACCTGATCGAGGGCGTCATCCCGACGCACCCGCTCGACGTCCAGGACGCGCTCATCCACTACGCCCGCAAGGGCGCGATCATCAACTCGACCTACCAGCTCTGAGGAGACGGCGGGACGCCACCGCGTCCCGGATCCGCACCGAGATGCAGCTCAGGGCGCCCCGGCGTCCGTCGCGGCAGCCGTGGGCTGCATCTCGGTGCGGCCGGGTGCACCGGTCGCACCCCGCCGTACCCGGCCCGTCGCATCCCCGGAGGTCCGTCCGCATGTCCGCACCGTCCCGTACCGAGCCCGGTCTGCGGGCCCGCGCCGAGCTGGCCGTCCGCGGCGTGGGGCTCGACCCCGACACCGTGTCCGACACCGGACCCGAGCGCCCCTCCGGCGTGACCGATCTCGGGTCGGTCATCCCGCTGCGCCGCCCCGGCGGGGCCGGGCCGTCCGCCGACGGCCACGTGCTCGTCGACGGGCTGGCCACCACCGTCCCGATCGTCGCCGACTCCCCCTACCGGCTCCGGGACGGGCGGCTGCTGCGCCGCGAGCCCGGCGGCGGCGTGACCGACATGGGCGTCGCCGTCGACAGCGTCGCCCGGCCGGCGTTCTACGACCTCACCACGGCCGACGGCATCTCCTACGAGAAGATCGCCCGCCTGCACGGCGACGACGTGCTCGCCTCCACCGTGGTGCAGACCTGCGTGCGCTACGGCGAGGCGGACCGGTGCCGCTTCTGCGCCATCGAGCAGTCCCTGGAGTCCGGCGCCACCACGGCGGTCAAGACACCCGACCAGCTCGCGGAGGTCGCCGAGGCCGCGGTCCGCCTGGACGGGGTGCGCCAGATGGTGCTGACCACCGGCACCTCCAACGGTCGTGACCGCGGTGCCCGGCACCTGCTGCGCTGCGTGCGCGCCGTCCGCGACCGCGTCCCCGGGCTGCCGATCCAGGTCCAGTGCGAGCCGCCCGCCCCCGACGACCTCGGCGTGCTCACCGAGCTGGCCGCCGCGGGCGCCGACGCGATCGGCATCCACGTCGAGTCCCTCGACGACGACGTCCGCCGGCGCTGGATGCCCGGCAAGGCCACCGTCGGGCTGTCCCAGTACCGGGCGGCCTGGGACGAGGCCGTGCGGGTGTTCGGCCCGAACGCGGTGTCGACCTACCTGATCGTCGGCCTCGGGGAGGACCCCGACGAGCTCGTCGCCGGCGCCGCGGAACTCGTCGCGGCCGGGGTGTACCCCTTCGTCGTCCCCTACCGGCCGCTGCCCGGCACCCTCGCCTTCGCCGACGGGATTCCCGCTCCCGACCCGGACCTGCTCGCCGACGTCACCGGCCGGGTCGCCGCGGTGCTCCGCGCCGCCGGGATGCGTGGCGCCGACCAGGCCGCGGGCTGCGCGGCCTGCGGGGCGTGCAGTGCGCTGTCGGCGGCGGGGGGCTGAGCCATGAGCACCACCGACCCCCGCCCCCGCTTCGTGAGCGGGGCACCCCGTCACCTCACCCCCGCCCCCCGCTGGATCGCCGACGAGCTGCTCGGCGGCCGCCCGGTCGCCGGCACCGGCACCCCGCCGGTGACGATCCGCGAGGCCCGCGCCGACGACGCGGACGACTACGGCGTCGCCGGGTACCGTGCGCTGCGCCGCGCGGTGTTCTGCGTCGAACAGGGGCTGTTCCCCGACCGGCCCACCGCCGACCTCGACGACCACGACGCCGACCCGCGCGTCGTCGTCCTGCTCGCCCACGACGCCGACGGGACCCTGCTCGGCGGGGTGCGCCTCGGCCCGGCCCGGGCGGCCCACCCCGACATCGGGTGGTGGACCGGCAGCAGGCTGGTCGTCGCCCCCACCGCGCGGCGCCGCACCGGGGTCCGCGTCGGGGCGGCACTGGTCCGCGCCGCCTGCGCGCGCACCGAGGCCGCCGGCGTCCTGCGTTTCGACGCCGACGTCCAGGCCGCGGGCGCGGTCCTGTTCGACCGGCTCGGCTGGACCCGGGTCCGCGACTGCGAGGTCGCCGGGGCCCCGCACGTCACGATGCGGTGGCCGGTGACCCGCGTCCAGGACCTCGTCGTCGCCACCAAGGCACCGCTGGGTGCGCTGGTCGGTGGCCTCGGCCCGGCCGGATTCGTCGGCGACGACGGCGCCCCCGTCCCGGGCACCGACGTCGTGGCCTGCTGCGACGCGATCGTGCCGGCGATGGTCGAGCGCGACCCGGAGTGGGCGGGCTGGGCCGGGGTGCTGGTCAACGTCAACGACCTCGCGGCGATGGGTGCCGCCCCGGTCGGGCTGCTCGACGCCGTCGGCGCCCGGGACGCCTCCTTCGCCCACCGCGTGCTGAGCGGGGTACGCGCTGCGGCCGACGCCTACGGTGTCCCGCTGCTCGGCGGGCACACCCAGCTCGACGTGCCCGCGGCACTGTCGCTGACCGCGCTCGGACGCACCGACCGTCCCGTCCCCGCCGGTGGCGGCCGCGCCGGGCACCGGGTCCGGCTCACCACCGATCTCGGCGGCGACTGGCGTCCCGGCTACACCGGACGTCAGTGGGACTCGACGACCTCGCGCACCCGCGCCGAACTGGCCGCGACCGTCGGCGCCATCGGTCCGGACGCACCGCACCGCCCCGCCGCGGCGAAGGACGTGTCGATGGCCGGGCTCGCCGGCACCCTCGGCATGCTCGCCGAGGCCTCCGGCGTCGGCGCCGTCCTCGACGTCGCCGCCGTCCCCCGGCCGGACGGCGCCACCGCGGGCGACTGGTTCACCTGCTTCCCCGGGTTCGGCCTGCTCACCGCGGACGACCCCGGCGCACCCGCCCCCGACGCGGGCCCCGCGGTCTCCGCCGAGTGCGGCGAGCTCGTCCCCGGTGCCGGGGTCCGGCTGCGCTGGCCCGACGGCGAGCAGACCGAGGCCGTCACCGCGGGTGTCACCGGCATGGGCCACGCCGGCGCCCCCGCCCACCACCCCGAGGAGATTCGATGACGCCCACGATGTTCGGCGCCGCCGCGCAGGGCTTCGTCCGCGACCTCGACGAGGACTTCGCCCGGATCGCCGCCACGATCGACCGGGCCCGCGCGGCCGGGGTGCAGGTGCTCGCGCTGCCCGAGGCGGCGATGGGCGGGTACCTGTCGTCGCTGCACGACGTGCCCGGCACCCCCGCCGACCGCCCGCCGCAGCTGGACCCGGACGGGCCGGAGATCCGGCGGCTGGTCGCGCTGGCCGGGGACATGGTCGTCGCGGCCGGGTACTGCGAGACCGGGGACGACGCGTCCGGCGGGCGGCCCTACAACTCCTGTGTCGCCGTCACCGGGGACGGGATCCTCGGCCACCACCGCAAGGTGCACCAGCCGATCAACGAGAACTCCAGCTACGCCGCGGGTGACCGGTTCGCCGCGTTCGACACGCCGTACGGCCGCACCGGCATGCTGATCTGCTACGACAAGGCGTTCCCCGAGGCGGCCCGTGCACTGGCCGACGACGGCGCCCGGACCGTGCTGTGCCTGTCCGCGTGGCCGGCGTCGCGGACCAACCGTGCCCCGGTCCTCGCCGAGGACCGGTGGGCCCGTCGCTTCGACCTGCACGACCGTTCCCGGGCACTGGAGAACCAGTTCGTCTGGGTCTCGGCCAACCAGGCCGGTACGTTCGGCGACATGCAGCTGGTGGCGAGCGCCAAGATCGTCGACCCGGGGGGCGAGGTGCTGGCGACGACCGGCAGCGAGGCCGGACTCGCCGTCGCGACCGTCGACGTGGACGCGGAGGTGGACGCGGCCCGCCGCGTGATGGGGCACCTGCGTGACCGCCGTCCGGCGGCCTACGGGCCGGGCCCGGTCCACGCGGGGGTGTGAGGTGCGCGTCGCCGCGGCGGCCGCGAACTTCACCCGCGACGTCGCGTTCGACCTGGAGCGGATCGGTGTGATCGTCGCGCACGCCCGGGAGCAGGGCGTGCGCGTGCTGGTGCTGCCCGACGGCGCGCTCGGCGGCTACGTGCACGACCTGCGCAGCCCCGATCCCGCCGACCCGGACGACGGCGCGGTGCTGCCGCCCGAGCTCGACCCGGACGGCCCCGAGGTGCGCGCGGTCGCCGCGCTCGCCCGGGAGATGGTGGTGTGCGTCGGGTTCTGCGAGGCCGGCCCCGAGCCGGGTGTGCGGTGGAACTCCGCGGTCTGCCTGACCGGGGACGGTGTGCTCGGCAGGCACCGCAAGGTGCACCAGCCCGCGGGGGTCGCCGGGCTGTTCGCCGCCGGGGACGGGTTCACCGCGTTCGACACCCCCGCCGGGCGGATGGGGATGCTCATCGACCACGACAAGACCTTCCCCGAGTCGGCCCGCTCGCTCGCGCTCGACGGCGCGCAGCTGCTGGCCTGCCTGTCCGCCTGGCCGACCTCGCTGACCAACCGGGCGCCCCGGATGGCGCAGGACCGCCAGGCCCGGCTGTTCGACCTCTACGACCAGTCCCGCGCCGCCGAGAACCAGGTGCTGCTGATCTCGGCGAACCAGAGCGGGCGCAACGGTTCCCTGCACTTCCTGGGCCGGGCGAAGGTCGTCGGGCCGGGCGGGGACATCCTGGCCCGCACCTGGTCCAAGGGCGGGCTCGCCGTCACCGACGTCGAGCCCGACGAGATGATCGCCTCCGCCCGCGCGGTGCTGCACCACCTCAAGGAACGCCGACCCGACCTGTACCGGGGCTGAGCGGTGCGGATACGGCTGTCCACCTACTCCACCAGACCGCGCGGCGGGGTCGTGCACACCCTCGCGCTGGCCGAGGCGCTCGCCGCCGCCGGGCACGAGGTCGCGGTGTTCTCCCTGGCCCGGGGCGGGGACACCGGCTTCTTCCGGGCCGTCGACCCCCGCGTCGCGGTGCATCTGGTCCCGGTTCCGGAGATCGACGGCGAGACGGTCGGCGCCCGCATCCTCCGCTCGATCGACCTGCTGGCCGCCGGGCTGGCCGACGCCCCCGCGGTCGACGTCCGGCACGCCCAGGACTGTCTGTCCGCCAACGCCGAGGGCCGCGCGCACGGCTACGGCTCGCTGCTGCGCACCGTGCACCACCTCGACGAGTTCAGCACCCCCGAGCTGGCCGCCTGCCACGAACGCGCGCTGGTGCATCCGGCCGCACTGGTGTGCGTCTCCCGGGCCGTAGCCGCGGAGGTGCGCGCCGGCTGGGGCCGGGAGGCGACGGTGATCGGCAACGGCGTCGACGCCGCCCGGTTCGCCCGGGCCGCCGACGCCGGCGCCGGCGCGCCGTGGCGGGCCCGGTTCGGCCGCTACGTGCTCTCGGTCGGCGGGATCGAGCCGCGCAAGGGCACCGCCGACCTGGTCGAGGCGATGGCGCTGCTCGGGCCCGGTGCACGCCTGGTGATCGGCGGCGGCGAGACGCTGTTCGACTACCGCGACTACCGCGCCCGGGTGCTCGCCCGGGCCGACGAGCTGGGCGTCGTCCCGGACATCCTCGGCCCCGTCGACGACGACGCGCTGCCCGGCCTGATGGCGGGTGCGGCGGCGTTCGCGTTCCCGTCGGCCAAGGAGGGCTTCGGCCTGGCCGCGATGGAGGCGCTGGCCGCCGGGGTCCCGCTGGTGACCCGGGACCTGCCGGTGCTGCGCGAGGTGTTCGGCGACGCGGCACGGTTCGCCCGCGACCCCGCCGGGTTCGCCGCCGCGCTCGCCGACGCGCTGGCCGCCCCCGACCCGCGGCGGGCGGCCGCCGGTCGCGCGCTGGCCGCCGACCACACCTGGACCGCGGCCGCGGACCGACACGCCGACCTCTACCGCACCCACCTCGCCGACCGCGCGTGACGACGACGGGGTGACGAGGACCACACCGACTGCGCTAGCCTGGGGTGACCACACGACGACGACGTCCCGGGGGTACGCCGATGCCTGCTCACGAGGCACCCGCTCCGGCCACCGTCGTGCCCCTGTGCCGCGCCGCCCGCCACGGCGACGCCGCCGGGGTCCGCTGCCCGCACTGCACCCGCCCCACCCGCGACGACCGCGACGCCGTCGTGCTGCGGCTGCCACGGCTGCGCGGCCACGAGGTGCTCGCGGGCGAGCTCTGACCCACCGCCCGCCCGGCCCCTCCGCGCCCACGCCGGTCCGCCGCTGCCGCACCGCTCCGCCGCTGCCGCACCGCTCCGCCGCTGCCGCAGTGCTCCGCCGCTGCCGCAGTGCTCCGCCGCTGCCGCACCGCTCCGCCGCCCACACGCTGACCCGTCGCCCGCGCACCGGTCCCCCGCCCGAGCCCTGATCCGCTGCGCGCGCGGTGATCCGCACCCCGCGCAGTGATCCGCTCGGCGCGCGTGTCCGAACGCGCGCGCCGAGCGGATCAGCGCGCGAAAGGGCGATCATCGGGTGCCCGTCCACAATCGCGGGAATGCTCCACAGGTGGCGGATCCGCTCCGGCGCGGGCGCCGGGCGCGGGCAGGGTCGGGACCGTGGACGAACCGCTGCTGCGCCGCGACCTCCTGAGGCTCGGGACGACCGAGGCCGAGATCCGCGCCGCCCTGCGCAGCGGGCGATGGACGGGGATCGGCCCCGGTGTGTACCTGGAGACCGGCGACGAGCGTCTGCGATTCGCCTCGACGCGGCACGCGACCCTGGTGGAGGCGACGGTCCCCTCGCTCGCCCCCGGGGCCGTGGTCAGCGGTCCGTCCGCCGCCGTTCGACACGGCCTGCCGGTCTGGGGCGTGCCCCTGGCCACGGTGCACGTCACCCGGGACGGCGCGTCCGGCGGGCGCGGCGGGCCGCGGATGCGCGTGCACGCCTCCCCGTTGTCCGCCGACGAGGTCGTCGACGTCCGCGGCATCGCGACGACGTCGGTGGCCCGCACCGTCGTCGACGTGGCCCGCACGGCACCGTTCGAGACCGCCGTGGCCGTCGCCGACGCGGCCCTGCACCGCCACCTCGTCACGCCGGACCAGCTGCGGGATGCGGTACTCGCCGCCTGCGGGCGCCACGGCGTCGGCCGGGCCCGGGCGGTCGTCGCCTTCGCCGACGCCCGCGCGGACGGGCCCGGCGAGTCACGCAGCCGGGTCCGGATGGCGCGCCTGCACGTGGCGAGGCCGGTGCTGCAGCACGCCGTGCTCGACGAGCGGGGCCACCGGATCGGGGTCGTCGACTACTGGTGGCCCGACCACGGGGTGGTCGGGGAGTTCGACGGCCTCGGCAAGTACGGGCGGTCGCGACGCCCGGGAGAGAGCGCGGCCGACGCCGTCGTCCGGGAGAAGCGGCGTGAGGACGCCCTGCGGGCCCTGCCCGGTGTGCGGACGGTCGTGCGCTGGGCCTGGGAGGAGCTCGACGACTTCGCCGCCGTCGCGCAGCGGCTCCCGCGGACAGCATGATCCGTACCCCGCGTGGTGATCCGTTGCCCGCGCGTGTCCGGACGCACGCGCGAAACGGATCACCGCGCGGCGAGTGGATCAGCACGCGGACAGCGGATCGGCACGCGGCAGGAGGGAGTGCCGCCAGGGCGGCGGGCCGGCACGCAGCCGGCGGGCCGACGCGCGACCGGCGGATCACCGAGGCCGGCGGACCACCGAGGCCGGCGGATCACCGGGGCAGCCGACAGGGCGGTGCGCGGAGCCGGTCAGTCGGCCGGGCGCAGCACGGTCGCCCCGAGGATCCGGCAGGCCAGGAGCGCCACCTCGACGTCGAGCCGGTCGTCGCCGAGGGGCCGGCCCCGGACCTCCTCGGCGCGGCGCAGGCGGTACTGCACGGTGTTCTTGTGCAGGTGCAGCTCGCCCGCCGCCGCGACGAGACTGCCGCCGCCGCGCAGGTAGGCGGCGAGGGTGTCACGGAGCCGGGCGTGCTGCTCGTCGTCGATCGCCAGGTCGCCGAGGATCTCGGCGACCCGGGCGGCGAGCAGGTCGGTGCCCGCGTCGAGCAGCAGCAGCGGGCCGAGGTCGTCGGCGGTGGTGACCGGGAGCCGGGCGGCGGGAGCGGCGGCGGTGACCACCTCCTGCACCCGGCGGGCCCGGCGGTGCGCGCCGCGGAACCCGTCGAGGCCGCGGCCGGGCCCGCCGAGCGCGACCGACACCGGTCCGGGCGGCAGGGTCACCGGCCCGCCCGTGCCCGGGTACCAGGCCCAGGAGGTGACCGCGTCCGGGGCGACGACGAGCGGGGCGCGGGTGCAGCCGAGGGCGGCGCCGACGTCGCCGACGGCACGTTCCAGGGCCCGGCCGGGATCGGGGGCGTCCTGGTCGACCCAGAGCACCGCGGCCAGGTGCTCCCCCGCGACCGGGTGCCCGAGCGCCGCCTCGACCTCGGTGACGGTGCCGCCGCGCCCGGCGAGCACCGCGTCGACCATCGCGAGCCGGGCCGCGTCACGGCGGCGGACCCAGCCGTCGCGTTCGGCCTGGTGGACCGCGACCATCTCCTCGGAGACCCGGTCGACGTAGCCGAAGGCGACCGCGGTGAGCGCACGGACGGCGTCCCCGACCTCGGTCGTCCCCAGCCCGGACCCGGCGATGCGGCCGATGAGCTCCTGCTGGAACACCGACTGGCCCAGCCGGTAGGCCCGCAGGACGACCGTGACCGGGACCCCCTGCTGGGCGAGTCGGCGGGCGAGCTCCCCGGCGACCGGGGGGAGCGGAACGTCGTCCTGGGCCCGGCCGGTCAGCACGACCAGCGCTCCTTCCAGCGAGCCCTGCACGGTGGCGACCAGCAGCTCGCGCACGCGGGGGTCGCGGCCGAGCTCGGGCAGTCCGGCGTCGATCTCGACGAGCACCCGCGCACCGAGCGCCTCGACGTCGCCGTGGACCTCGGTGGCGAGGCGGGCGAGCAGGGCGGTCACCGTCGACACGGGACCGACCGTAGCGCGACGCCCGCCCGGCTCCGGGGATCCGGTACCGGGCGGGCGTCGCGACCCGGCGCTCAGTTCTCCAGGGCCAGTGCGCGGGCGGGGCAGGCGCGGACGGCGGCGTCGACGTGGGCCCGTTCGGATTCGGGCGGGTGCTCGTCGCGGACGACGACCACGTCGTCCTCCCCCACCTCGAACCAGCCGTCGGCCATGGCCTCGCACATCCCGATGCCCTGGCAGGCGTCGAGGTCGGCGACGATGCGCATCAGACCTCCTCGGTGGTCAGCGCGACGAAGTCGACCTTCTCGCGGACCCCGCAGTCCGGGCAGCACCAGTCGTCGGGGACCTGCGACCACGGGGTTCCCGCCGGGAAGCCCTCGGCCTCGTTGCCCGCGGCGACCTCGTAGGTGTACCCGCAGCCGGGGCAGCGGGCCGCGGTGACGGCGTCGCTCTGCGCGCGGCGGGTGACGTCGGCGGCGGTGTCGGCGGCCGGGGCCGGGTCGGCGGGCGGCGGGTAGGCGGCGAGCAGCGTGTCACGCTTGCCGGGCTGCAGGTTGGCGTAGCGCAGGTCGCCGTCGTAGTGCGCCACCACCAGCGGGTCCATCAGCCGGCGGAACACCGGCGGGACGGTCGCGGCCAGCATCATCCCGGTGTAGCCGGTCGGCAGGACCGGGGCCTCCGGGAAGTCGCGCAGCGTCTGGAACCGGCGGACCGGGTTCGCGTGGTGGTCGGAGTGTCGCTGCAGGTGGTAGAGCAGCACGTTGGTGGCGATGTTGTTGGAGTTCCAGGAGTGCTCGGGCAGCACGCGCTCGTAGCGGCGGCGGTCCGGCGGGCCGACCTTCTGGCGCAGCATCCCGTAGTGCTCCATGTAGTTCACCAGCTCGAGCAGGGTGAACCCGAAGACGGCCTGGATCAGCAGGTAGGGCAGCACGCCCCAGCCGAACGACGCGATGATCGCGCCCCACAGCACCACCGACATCAGCCAGGCGTTGAGGACGTCGTTGCCGATCCGGAACGGGTGCCGGTCGCGGCGGGCGTAGCGCTTGCGCTCCAGGCGCCAGGCGCTGGTCAGCGAGCCGAACACGGTGCGCGGCCAGAACCGGTAGAAGCTCTCGCCCATCCGGGCCGAGGCCGGGTCGTCCGGGGTGGAGACGCGCACGTGGTGGCCGCGGTTGTGCTCGACGTAGAAGTGGCCGTAGAACGCCGGGGCGAGCGCGATCTTGGCGGCCCAGCGCTCCACGTCCTCGCGCTTGTGGCCCAGCTCGTGGGCGGTGTTGATGGCGACGCCGGCGACGGTGCCGAGCGTGACCGCGAGACCGATGTTGCCGACGACCGGCGCCCCGGCGGTGGCGATGTAGAACATCCCGGCGAACAGGCCCGCGTACTGCAGCGGGAGGTAGGCGTAGGTGACCCAGCGGTAGTAGCGGTCCTCCTCCAGCTCCTCCATCACCTCGTCCGGCGGGTTCGTCGGGTCCTTGCCCGCGAACAGGTCGATCGTCGGAACGATGCCGAGCACGACGATCGGACCCAGCCACAACGCCACCGACCAGCCGGTGGCCAGGTGCAGACCGATCGCGAGGAACGGCAGGACCGGGACCAGCAGGCCCAGCAGCCAGGCGTAGCGCTTGCCGTCGTGCCAGGTGTGGTGACCGTTCACCGGTTCGGACAGTGCATAGGTCCGCATCGGATTTCCTCCTCGCGTCGGCTCTGACGGAACGATGGAGCAGACGGTAGGGAGATCGGCGCACGATTCCTCGGTCGTCGGGACCGAAGATCGGCGCCCCGTTCGGTCCCGCGGACCGAACGCGCAGCTGGTCAGCGGTCCCAGCGGAACAACCGGACCGCGCACACCACCCCGACCAGCACCGCGACGACCAGCCCGACGACGGCGCCGGTGTCCGGCGGGGCCCCGCGCCACGCCGTCCCGAGCAGCTCCGACGTCGCACCGCAGGGCAGGGTCGCGCCGATCTCGGCGAGCGGTCCGGGCAGTCTCCGCGGGTCGCCGAACATGCCGGACAGTGCCTCGTGCGGCCCACCCCAGAACGGGACAGGGCGTCACGATCGCGCTCCGTGGTCGTGGGTTCACCCGTCCCGACGCGATTGAGGCGCCACTCCCGGGGTACACACCCCTCGGCCGGGTGAAGATCGACGGAAGGATCGTCATGACCGACACGCAGATGGGTATCCGTTCCGGACTCCGTTCGTGTCGTCGTCGGACGTCCACCTGCCGCCGGTCCGCCGGTGGCCTGCGGTGACGCCGGAGCTCGCCCGGGCCACCGACGCCGTCAGCCGGCTGGTCGACGAACTCGGCCCGGCCATCAGCCGGGACGCCGTGGTCGCCGCCGTCGCGCAGGCCTGCGACGACCTGCGGGGCAGCCCGGTGGGCGCGCTGCCCGAGCTCGTGGAGCGCCTGGCCCGGGTCCGTCTGGACCAGCCGACCGTCGGGCTCTGAGGCGTCCGCGCCCGGTATGGGCCTCGCGGCGTCCGGGTATCCCCGTCGGGTGAGCGACGACGAGAACGACACCGGACGCGAGAGCCCCCCGATCGACCCGGAACGCGCACTCGACGAGCTCGAGGAACGGGTGCTCGGCCGGCGGATCGACGCCGGGGACACCGAGGCCGGCCGCGAGGAGTCCGCGGACACCACGTCGGAGGGCGCGGCCGAGCCGGAACCGGTCGAGGGCGCCGGGGAGCCGGATGACGCCGGGACCGGGGTCGACGCCCCGACCGACTGAGCCGGCACCCCCGCCGGGGCCGCCGCCCCCGTACCCCGCGGAGGGTCCCGGCAGGACTTCCGGGACACGCGATCCCGCGGCAGTACCGGTCGGGGCTGTCGGCGCGGCGGCGCGCGCAGGTGCCGTGACGGCCCGCTACATCGTCGGCCGCACGGCACAGAGCGCGGGGAAGCAGGTGAGGTTCGGCGGCCGGGTGCTCGTGCGGCCGTCGCTCATCGGGCGACCTCCTCGCCGAACGCGGTCATCCCGGCCAGGACCTCGGCGAACGAGGTCGACAGCGGCGCGAGCCCGATCCGGATGCCGTCCGGGGCCCGGAAGTCCGGGATGACCCCCCGCTCCCACAGCCGGGTGTTGACCTGCGCGAAGTCCTCGCGGCGCAGCGTGACGTGCCCGCCGCGGCGGTCCGGGTCGCGCGGTGAGGCCACGGTGACGCCGTGCGGTGCGAGCAGGGTGTCGGCGAGGTCGAGGGCGAACCCGGTGAGCCGCACCGACTTGGCGCGGACGGCGTCGATCCCGGCCTGCTCCAGCAGCTCCACACCGCACTCCAGCGGCACCGACGCCAGCACCGGCGGGGTGCCGGACAGCAGGGCGCGCACGTCGGGCGCCGGTTCGTGGCCGGGTCCCATCGCGAACGGCGCGCGGTGGCCGAACCAGCCGGTGATCGGCTGGCGCAGCGTCGTGGTGTGCCGGGCGGCGAGGTAGCCGAACGCCGGCGCGCCCGGGCCGCCGCCCAGGTACTTGTAGCCGCAGCCGACGGCGAGATCGGCGCCCCACGCGTCGAGCCGGACCGGGACCGACCCGACCGAGTGCGACAGGTCCCAGAGCACCAGGGCACCGGCGTCGTGGGCGGTCCGGGTGATCGCGGGCGCGTCGGCGAGGAACCCGGAGCGGTAGGCGACGTGGGACAGCAGCACCAGCGCCGTGTCCGGCCCGACGGCGGCCGCGACCTGCTCGGGCGTCACGCCCGAGGCCGGGTCGGAGGTGATCCACCGCAGGACCGCGCCGCGCTCGGCGGCGATGCCCTCGAGCACGTAGCGGTCGGTCGGGAAGTTGTCGGTGTCGACGACGATCTCGCGGCGCCCCGCCGCCGCCTGGTGGTCGACGGCGGCCCGGGCCAGCTTGTAGAGCAGCACGGTCGTGGAGTCGGCGACGACGACCTGCCCCGGCGCGGCACCGAGCGCGGCCGCCCCGATCCGGTCACCCAGGCTGCGCGGCCGGTCGACCCAGCCCTCGTCCCAGCCGCGGATCAGCCGGGCGCCCCAGTCCGCGCGCACGAACCGCTCCATCCGCTCGGCCGTCGCCCGCAGCGGACGACCGAGGGAGTTCCCGTCGAGGTAGGCGACGACGCCGTCGGCGGGCAGGAACCGGTCGCGGTACCCGGCGAGCGGGTCCTCGGCGTCGAGCCCCGCCGCGACGGCCGCGAGGTCGGTGCTGAGTTCGGTGGTCGGGTCGGTGCTGCGGTCGGTCACGGTGTCCCCTCCGGTCGCGGTGTGCCCAGCCGGTGCAGCCGCAACGCGAGCTGCAGCTCCAGCCCGTGGTCCGGGTCCTGCCAGCGCGGGCCCAGCAGCGACGCGACCCGGTCGAGCCGCTGGGCCACGGTGTTGACGTGCACGTGCAGCGCCGCCGCGGCCCGGGTCGGGCTGGCACCCGCGGCGTAGTAGGCCTCCAGGGTGCGCAGCAGCTCGCTTCCGCGGCGCGCGTCGTGCTCGGCGACGGGCCCGAGGATGCCGCGCACGTACCCGGCGACGTCCGGGCGCTCGCCGAGCAGCAGCCCGGCGAACCCGAGGTCCGACGCCGACGCGCACTCCCCCTCCCGGTCCAGCGCGACCAGCGCCTCCGCCGAGCGACGGGCCTCGGCCAGCGCCGCGTCCGCGCCGTCGGCCGGCTGCAGCGGGCCGGCACCGCCGACCGTCACCGCCCCCTCGGGGTCCTGCTCCGACGCCGGACGCGCGAGCCGGGCACCGGCCGCGGCCGGGTCGGTGCCCGGCAGCAGCACGACCACCGCGCCGTCCCGTTCCCCGACCAGCCCGGAACGGCCGCCGAGAGCGGCCGCCTCCCGGGCCAGCGCCCGTCGCCGGGCGGGGTGGCAGCGGCAGACCAGCAGCACGTGCGGCCGCCGGGGCGACACCCCGAGCGCGGCGAGCCGGGTCAGCGTCGTCGGTCGCGGGACCCCGGACGCGGCGAGGAGCTCGGTGAGGGCGTCGGCGCGGTCGGACCGGTCGGCCTCGTCGGCGCGCTGGGCGAACAGCTGCACCAGCGCCGTGACCATCGCGGCCCGCTCCACGGTGCGGACCTGGCCGGGGGTCAGGGCGTCCCCGGCCCCGAGCCCGCCGAGCAGCAGCGTCCCGAGGCGCTGACCACCGGCGATCACCGCGGTCACCCAGACGCCGCCGGCGCACGGCACCGGCACCGGGCGACCGCCGCCGTCGCGCTCCCCGGCGCGGCGGGCCGCGGCGCGGGCGTCCAGGCCGGGCGGGACCGGGCCGTGGGCCGCGGCGGTGGCGCCGTCGCCGTCGAGCACCGCGACCCACCCGCCGAGCAGCCTGCCGAGCGCCTCGGCGATGTCGCCGACGTCGCCGCCCTCCAGAACGACCCCGGCGAACCGGTCGTGGGCGTCGGCGGCCTCGGCGATCGCGGCGTGCGCACCACGCAGCTCGCGCAGCGTGGTGGCGGTGTCGGCGAGGCGGCGGGTCTGCACCAGCGACACCGCGGCGAGCGCGGCCAGCGAGCCGAGCAGGGCGACGTCCTCGGCGGTGAAGGGCCGGGCGGACCGGTTGGCGGCGAACAGGACGCCGACGAACTCGTCGTCGACCAGCAGCGGGGTGCCGCAGATACCGACGATGCCCTCCTCGGCGACCGCGGTGTCGATCTCCTCGGTGTGCCGGTAGCGGCCGTCGCCGGCGTAGCGGCCGGTCCAGTGCGGGGTGCGGCTGGCCGCGACGAGACCGCCCAGCCCGGCCCCGAGCGGGAGCCGCAGCGACTGGAAGCGGTGCGAGACCGACCCGGAGGTGACCCGCATGAACGTGTCCCCGCGCTCGGGGTCGTGCAGGGTCAGGTAGGCGACGTCGGTGCCGAGCAGCCCGCGGGCCCGGCGCACGATCGCCTGCAGCACCGAGCCGGGGTCGGACTCCGAGGCGAGGTCGCGGGCGATGCCGACCAGCGCGGCGAGCTCGGACTCACGGCGGCGCCCGGCGTCCATCGCCGCCCGCACCCGCAGGGTCAGCGCGCCGGCCTCCGGCTCGGAGGCCGCCAGCTCCGCGACGACGCGGTCCAGCTCGCCGTCGCGGGCACCGCCGTCGGCCCGATCGGCCAGCAGCCGGAGCAGGTCGAGGACGGTGCGCACGCCACCATCCTGCCGTGCGCGGCGCTCAGTCGGACTTCCACGCCCCCGGGCGGCCGTAGATGTCGCGCAGGTCGAGCAGGTGGCTGCGCATGGCCTCCTCGGCCTGCGCCGCCTCGCCCCGGGCGATGTGCTCGGTGATCGTCGTGTGGCAGGCGTCGACCTCGGCCCAGTGCTCGGCCGCGACGACGTGCCGGTTCAGCCGGGTGCGGAGCACGTCGCCCACCGGCTGGCCCATCATGGTGATCATCAGGTTGCCGGTGGCCATGAGCACGGTGGTGTGGAAGTCCATGTGCTCGACGAACCCGCTGGGGTCGCGCGGGTCCCGCGGTGCCGCCGCCGCGGCGCGCAGCGCCTCGATCGTCTCCGGGGCGGCGCGCTGGGCGGCCAGCCGGGCCGCCGCGGGCTCGAGCAGCAGCCGGGCCTCCAGCAGGTCCGCCATGCCGAGCTGCGGCGTCGCGACCAGCACCCCGAGCGCACCGCCGACGTCCTCGACCAGGCGGGCGGGGTCGGGCGCGGCGACGAACGAGCCGCCCTGCACCCCGCGCCGGGTGTCGATCAGGTGCTGGCTGGCCAGGACCCGCAGCGCCTCGCGGACCGTGGAGCGGCTCACCCCGAACATGCCGGTCAGCTCGGACTCCGCGGGCAGCCGCGTGCCGGCGGGCAGGGCACCGCGCATGATCTGCGCGCGCAGCTCGTCGGCCACCTGCCGGTAGGCGGGACGGACCCGCTGGACCCGCAGCCGCGCCGTCGGCGGCCGGTGACCGTCGCGGGGCCGCTCCCCCGCCGGTGCGTCGGTCGGCACGGTGACGCCGTCACGCGGATCCCGGGTCGCACCCATCTTCACGCCGCCGCCCTGTCGTCCACCGTGCCGCGCGTCCCGCGACCCGTTCCAGGGTACCGGTCGGGCGTTGCCCGGGACCATCGCCCGACGGTATAGGTCTGACACATCGGTCGAGCACTTCCAGCAGCTCGTGACCGTTGGAGAGTCTTGCTTCTGAAAGTGTCTGATGTTTACCGTGCGGAGGCGGGGTCCGGTCGGCCCCCGCGGACCGGAAGGCGGGCGACGGCGCCCGCCGAGGGGAGTACGCGATGACCGTCGACCCACCCGGTGACCGGCAGGCGGCCGATGTGCCGCCCGCTCCGGCCCCCGTCACGGACCTGGCCGCCCGGCTCGACCGCATCCCGGTCGCCACCCCGACGCACCGCCGCTGGGTGGGGGTGCTCGGTGCGCTGTTCGTCTTCGACCTGGTGGACCTCAACTCCTTCGCCTACGCCGCCCCCGCGCTGCGGGCCGAGTGGGGGCTGTCCATCGGGGAGGTCGGCGCGGTCACCTCGGCCGCGTTCGTCGGGATGTTCGCCGGGGCGATCGTCGGCGGCCGCCTCTCCGACCGCTACGGCCGCCGGCCCGTCCTGCTCGGGGCGGTCCTGTTCTTCTCCGTCTGCTCGCTGCTGAGCGCGCTGAGCTGGGACGCCTGGTCGCTGGGCGTGCTGCGGGTGCTGACCGGGTTCGGGCTGCAGGCCACGACCGGGGTCCTGCTGGTCTGGGTGAGCGAGATGTTCCCGCGCTCGCTGCGAGGCCGGTACCAGGCGCTGCTGCTCGCCGTCGGCCTCGCCGGCATCCCGATCGCCGCGTGGCTGGCGCGGATCGTCGTCCCGCTCGGACCGGGCTCCTGGCGCTGGATCTTCGTCGTGGGTGCGCTCGGCGCGGTCGTCGCCCTCGTCGCCTGGCGGACGGTCCCCGAGTCGGTCCGCTGGCGCTCGGCACAGGGCCGGTCCCCCGACCCCCGCGACGAACGGCTCGTGGCCCGGATGGAGCACGAGGCCCGCGCGCAGCTCGGCACCGACCTGCCCGAACCGGTCCCCGACCCCCCGAAGCCCGAGGGACGGCTGTCGGACCTGCTGCGCGGCGCGACGCTGCGCCGGACCGTGGTCGCCTCGACGGCCTGCGTGTTCCTGATCCTGTCGTTCTACGGTTTCAGCTCCTGGGTGCCGACGCTGCTCGTGGAGCGCGGGTACACCACGGCCGAGAGCCTGACCTTCGCCTCGGTCCTCGCGATCGCCGCCGTGCCAGGAGCGCTGCTCGTGGCGCCGGTGGTGGACCGCTTCGACCGGCGCGCGGTCGTCCTGGTGCTGCAGACCCTCTCCGCGGGCCTGGTGCTCGCGTTCGGCCTGGTCACGCACCCGGTCGCGATCGCGGTGACCGGATTCCTCGCCGCGATGTTCATGCAGGCGACGGTGCCGGTCCTCTACACCTACATCGCCGAGGTCTTCCCGCTGCACCTGCGCGGTCTGGGCTCCGGCATCGCGAACGGCTCCGGCCGGCTCGCCGGGGTCGCCGGCGGCCTCCTCGTCGCCGCGACCTTCGCCGGCCTCGGCCTCACCGCCGTCTACGTCTACCTCGCCGCGGCGGCACTGCTGCTCGGCCTGGTCATGGCCCTGTTCGGCGAACGCACCACGAACCGCCGCCTCGAGGACATCGAGCGCGGATGACCACCCCCCACCGGAAGGACGACACGCACGTGACGATCAAGCAGGGCTGGCAGGGACGCTTCTACGAGGACTTCGAGACCGGCGACGTCTACCAGCACCCGCTGGGCCGGACGATCACCGAGACCGACAACACCTGGTTCACGTTGCTGACCATGAACACCAACCAGGCGCACTTCAACCGCCAGGTCGGCGAGTCCTCGGAGTTCGGCCGGATGCTCGTCGTCTCCCCGCTGACGATCTCCATCGCGATGGGCCAGTCGGTCACCGACACCACCCAGAACGCGTTCGCCAACCTGGGGCTCGACGACCTGAAGCTCACCGCGCCGGTGTTCGCCGGGGACACCATCTGGTCGGAGTCGATCGTGCTGGACAAGCGCGAGTCCTCGTCCCGCCCGACCGCCGGGATCGTCACCGTGCGGACCCGCACCCTGAACCAGGACGCGGTCGAGGTGCTGAGCTTCCGGCGGACCTTCTACGTGCACAAGCGGGAGGTGGGCGGGGCGTCGTCGCTGTTCCCGCAGGCCGCGGAGCCGCTGACGGTGGAGGGCGCGTGACCCGGCGGCCGCTGGAGGACATCCGGATCGTCTCGCTGGAGCAGTACGGCGCCGGCCCGTTCGGGTCGATGCACCTCGCCGAACTGGGCGCGGAGATCATCAAGATCGAGGACCCGTCGGTCGGCGGTGACGTCGGCCGCGCGATCCCGCCCTACACCGCGCCGGGCGACTCGCTGTTCTTCCAGTCCTTCAACCGGGACAAGTCCTCGGTCACCCTCGACGTGCGCACCCCCGAGGGCCGCGAGGTGTTCCACGACCTGGTCCGCACCGCCGACGCCGTGTTCTCCAACCTGCGCGCCGACGTCCCGGCGACGCTGGGGATCCGCTACGACGACCTCAAGGAGGTCAACCCGCAGATCGTCTGCTGCTCGCTGACCGGGTTCGGGATGACCGGCCCGCGCTCGGCGGAGCCGGGCTACGACTACGTCCTGCAGGCGCTGGCGGGCTGGATGTCGCTGACCGGTGAGCCCGGCGGCGCCCCGCAGAAGACCGGGCCGAGCCTGGTCGACTACTGCGGCGGCTACGTCGCCGCGATCTCGCTGCTGGGCGCGATCCACGGGGCGCGGCGCGACGGCGTCGGCACCGACTGCGACGTCTCGCTCTACGACACCGCGGTGAGCCTGCTCGCCTACCCCGGGACCTGGCACCTGACCGCGGGCTTCGAACCGGTGCGCACCCGGCAGTCGGCCCACCCCTCGCTGGTGCCCTTCCAGGCCTTCGAGGCCTCCGACGGCTGGCTGGTCGTCGGGTGTGCGAAGGAGAAGTTCTGGCAGCGGCTCACCGTCGTGCTGGGCCGCCCGGACCTGGCCGAGGACCCCCGCTTCGCGACCTTCGCCGACCGCAACCTGCACCGCGACGCGCTGCTGCCCGAGCTGGAGGCGCTGTTCCGGACCCGCACGGTCGCGGAGTGGCTCGCCCCGCTCTACGCGGCCTCGGTCCCGTGCGCCCCGGTCCGCGACGTCGCGGGCGCGCTGACCGACCCGCACACCGTCGAGCGCGACCTCGTCGCCGAGACCCCGCACCCCGACTTCGGCCCGGTCCGCACCCTGCGCAGCGCGGTCCGGGTGGGCCCGCCCGGCGCCGACCGGGCCCCGACCCGCGCCGCACCCGTGATGGGTGCCGACACCGACCGCGTCCTGCGCGAGCTGGGCTACGACGACACCAGGATCACCGCGCTCCGGAGCTCCGGCGCGCTGGGGAAGGACTGACATGGACTTCCGGTTCACCGACGAGCAGCGCCTCTACCGGGACACGTTGCGCGCCTTCGTCGACAAGGAGATCGTCCCCGTCGCGCGGGAGTGGGAGCAGTCGGGCCGCTACCCCACCGAGATCGTCGAGGGGATGAAGAAGCTCGGACTCTTCGGCCTGGCCGTCCCCGAGTCCTACGGCGGCCTGGCCGCCGACACCGTCTCGTTCGCGCTGACCTTCGAGGAGATCTCGCGGGGCTGGATGGGCATCGCCGGCATCCTCGGCAGCCACTCGGTGTCCTGCTTCCTGCTCGCGAACCACGGTACCGAGGAGCAGAAGCAACGCTACCTCCCGGAGCTCGCGACGGGCGCGCGGCGCACCGGGATCGCGCTGACCGAGCCCGGCGCCGGCACCGACCTGCAGGGCATCCGCACCACCGCCCGCCGCGACGGCGACGACTACGTCATCGACGGCACCAAGATGTGGATCACCAACGCCCGGCACGCCGACCCGCTCCCGGTGCTGGTCAAGACCGACCCGTCGGCCTCGCCCGCGCACACGGGCATGAGCATCCTGCTCGTCGAGGCGGGCACCCCCGGCTTCGAGGTCACCGCCGACATCGGCAAGCTCGGCTACAAGGGCACCGAGTCCTGCGAGGTCGTGCTCGACGGCGTGCGCGTCCCGTCGTCGCAGCTGCTCGGCGGGGTCGAGGGACGGGGCCTGCAGCAGGCGCTGTCCTCGCTGGAGACCGGGCGGATCAACATCGCCGCCCGCAGCGTCGGGATCGCCCAGCGCGCCTACGACGAGGCCCTGTCCTACGCCCGCGAGCGCGAGGCCTTCGGCAGGCCGATCGGCGACTTCCAGGCCGTCCAGCAGCGGCTCGCCCAGACCGCGGTGCGGCTGCAGGCGGCCCGGCTGATGACCTACTGGGCGGCGTCGCGGATGGACGACGGCGTGCGGATGGACACCGAGTCCGGGATGGCGAAGATCTTCGCGTCCGAGCAGGCCCTGGAGTGCGCACTCGACGCGATGCGCATCCACGGCGGCTACGGCTACTCCACCGAGTTCGAGGTGGAGCGGCTCTACCGCGACGCCCCGCTCATGTCGATCGGCGAGGGCACCAACGACGTGCTGCGCGGCGTGGTGGCGAAGGCGCTGCTCAGCGGCAAGGCCACCGTCCGGTGAGCACGGCCGACGAGCTGGGCGCCCTCGCCGCGCGGCTCGGGTACACCCTCGACCCCGGCCAGGTGACGGCGATGCACGACGCGGTCGCGGGCGCCGAGCCCGCGGTGGCGGCGCTGCGGGCGGCCCCCGTCCCGGCGGCGGCCGCCGACCCGGCGCGGGGCGAGGCGTGGCTCGCCCCGCCCGCCGTCGCCGGGAGCGCCCCCACCGGGCCGGACCCCCGCGCCGCGGAGCTGCGTGCGGAGTGGTCCGGGCGCGCGGCCGGGGCCGCGCAGCGGCTGGAGCGCCTGCACGCCGAGCTGAACTGCACGATCCGGGTGCTGCACGCGCGGGCCCGTGACCACCGCGCGCCCGAGGGGCCGCCCCGGCCGCTGGAGGGCGTGCCGTTCGCGGTCAAGGACGTCATCGACGTCGCCGGGGTGCCGACGACCGGGGCCTCGCGCACCCGCGCGGACGCCGCCCCGGCGGCGGCCTCGGCGACGGTCGTCGCCCGGCTGGAGGCGGTGGGCGCGGTACCGGTGTCCAAGGACGCGACGACCGAGTTCGCCGTCGGCGGGCCGCACCCGCCGCTGACCGGGCCGTGCCGCAACCCGTGGGACCCCGGCCGGTGGGCGGGCGGCTCCTCGACCGGGACCGCGGCCGCGGTCGCGGCCGGCGTCGTCCCGTTCGGGCTCGGGACCGACGTCGGCGGCTCGGTCCGGCTGCCCGCGGCCTGGTGCGGCCTGACCGGGCTGAAGCCCACGGCCGGGGCGGTGCCGCGCACCGGGGTGATGCCGCTGTCCTGGACCACCGAGACGGTCGGCCCGCTGGCCCGCGACGCCCGCACCGTCGGTCTGCTGTTCGGCCTGCTCCGCGGCCCGGACGGCGTCGACCCCCGGGTGCCGCAGCTGCCGCCGCTGCCACCGACGACGGTGCCGGCCGACCTGCGCGGCCTGCGGGTCGCCCGTCCCGGCGGCTACCTCACCGCGCTGTGCGACGCGGCCGTCCGGGCGGGCGTGGACCACCTCGTCGACGTCCTCACCGACGCCGGGGCCACCGTCGTGCCGGGCGAGATCCCGTCGGCCGAGCAGGCGCTGCCCATCGGGTACCAGCTCGTGTTCACCGAGGCCGCCGCGGTGCACCGGGTCGACGCCGACCGCTGGGGCGACTACGACCCGGTGACGGTGCGCCGGATCAGCCAGGGCATCACCACACCGGCCGCCGACCTCCTGCGGGCCCTGCAGTTCCGGGTGCAGCTGCAGGCCGAGCTGGACGCCGTGTTCGCCGGGGCCGACCTGGTCGTCGTCCCCACCACGCCCGCGACCGCGCCGCGGCTGCCGGACTGCACGGTCGTCGTCGACGGGGAGCGGTACCCGCTCTACGCGGCGCAGTCGCGCGCCACGATGCTCGGCAACCTCACCGGGGCGCCCGGGCTGGCCCTGCCGACCGGCCTCGCCCCCGACGGCTGCCCGGTCTCGGCGCTGCTCATCGCCCGTCCGCACGACGAGATCACCGCGCTGCGGGTCGCCGCCCTGTTCCAGGAGCGCACCGACCACCACCGGCGCACCCCACCGGTCGCCGACCGGATCACCTGACCGTCCCACTCCGACCCGGAGGTCACCGATGACCACCATCCCGGCCCCGTCCACGACCACCTCGCTGTCCGCCACCGTCGGCGCGTTCGCGGCCCGCGCGACCCTCGACGACGTCCCCGCCGAGGTGCAGGAGCGGGCCCGCCACCTGATCCTCGACGCCGTCGGGCTGGCGTTCGCCTCGACCGCGTACGGCTTCCCGGGGGTCGCCGTGGCGGCCCTGGCGTCCTTCGGGGGCGCGGGCGACCAGCCCGTGCTCGGCCTGCCCGACCGGCTCCCGGCCCGTGACGCCGCGATGCTCAACGGCGTGCTGATCCACGGCATGGACTTCGACGACACCCACATCCCGGCCGTCACCCACGTCTCCGCCGCGGCGCTGCCCGCTGCGCTCGCCGCGGCCGTCGCCCGCGGGGCGGACACCCGGACGCTGCTCCTGGCCTACGTGCTCGGTGTCGAGGTCTCGGCCCGGGTCGGTATCGGCGGCGCGGGCGGGTTCCACGACGTCGGGTTCCACCCCACCGCGGTGGCCGGGGCGTTCGGGTCCGCCGTCGCCGCCGGGAAGGTGGCGGGCCTGGACGCCGACGGTCTCGCGACGGCGCAGGGCGTCGTCGGCTCGATGAGCTCCGGGCTGCTGGAGTTCCTGGCCGACGGGGCCTGGACCAAGCGGCTGCACCCGGGCTGGGCCGCGATGTCCGGGCTCACCGCGGCCGGGTTCGCCGAGGCGGGCTGGAGCGGGCCGGGCGCGGTCTACGAGGGCCGGTTCGGCCTCTACAACTCCCACCTGGCCGGGCGCGAGACCCGGCCCGGCGCGGTCGGCGAGGGTCTGGGCGGAACCTGGGAGCTGATGCGGACCGCGGTCAAGCCGTACCCGATCTGCCACTTCATCCACGCCTTCGCCGACGCCGCGCTGCTGCTGCGCCCCGAGATCGGCGACACCGCGATCACCGGGATCCGCTGCGCGATCCACCCGGTGCCCGGCAAGGTCGTGTGCGAGCCGGCGGAGGCCAAGTGGACCCCGCGCGACGAGTACGACGCCAAGTTCAGCCTCCCCTTCGTCGTCGCGACCACGCTGCTGCGCGGCCGCTTCGGGCTGACCGAGCTGTCCGACGCGGCACTCGCCGACCGCGCCGCGCTCGACCTCGCCCAGAAGGTGCGGGTCACCGACGACCCGGACAGCGCCTTCCCTGCCGCCTACTCCGGCGCGATCGAGATCGAGCTGGCCGACGGCCGGGTCCTGCGCCACCGCGAGCAGGTCAACCGCGGCCACGACGAGCGCCCGCTCACCAACGACGACGTCGTCGCCAAGTTCCGGGAGACGATCGGCACGGTCGCCCCGGCCGCCGTCGCCGACCGGGTGCAGCGCGCGGTGCTGGGGCTCGGCGACGACACCCCGGCCGTGGAGTTCGCCGAGGCCTGCCGTGGCTGACCGCCCGGTGCGGGTGGGGGTGTTCCTGACCCACCAGCAGCCCGCCGGGCGGGACCCGCTGCTCGCGCTGGCCGAGCAGCTGTCGCTGGTCCGCACCGCCCGCGACGGCGGCCTGGACTCGGTGTTCGCCGGTCAGCACCACCTGCCGGAGTCGTTCTCGCACATCCAGCCGCTGCCCTGGCTGGCCCGGCTGGCCGCCGAGGCCGGTGACATGCGGATCGGCACCGGCATCCACCTGCTGGCCCTGCACAACCCGGTCGACACCGCCGAGAGCTTCGCCGGCCTCGACGTCGTGACCGGCGGGCGCTCGGTGTTCGGGGTGGGGCTGGGCTACCGCGAGGTCGAGTACGCCGCGTTCGGGATCCCGCCCGGGGACAAGGTCCGCCGGTTCACCGAGAACCTGCGGATCGTCCGCGCACTGTGGACCGGGGATCCGGTGCACGCCGACGTGGACTGGTGCCGCCTCGACGGGGTCCGCGCCACCACGCTCCCGGCGGCCGTGCCGCCGGTCTGGATGGCCGCGAACTCCGACGGCGCGGTCCGTCGCGCCGCCCGGCTCGCCGACACCTGGATGATCAACCCGCACGCGACCGCGGCGACCGTGCGCCGTCAGCTGGACCTGTTCCACACCGAGCGGGCCGCCGCCGGGCGCGGTCCGCTGCCCGAGCTGCCGCTGATGCGCGAGATCTACTGCGCGCCCACCCGGGAGCGGGCCGTCGAGCTGGCCCGGCCGTACCTCGCCGGGAAGTACGAGGTGTACGCGGACTGGGGCCAGGACCGGGTGCTGCCCGGCGCCGAGACCTTCCGCACCGGCTACGACGCGCTGGCCCTCGACCGGTTCGTCGTCGGGACCCCGGAGGACTGCCTGGCCGCGCTGCTGCCCTGGCGCGACGAGGTCGGCGTCGACCACTTCGTGCTCCGGACCGACTGGGCGGGCATGCCGGTCGAGGACGCCCGCGCCTCCCTGGACCTGCTCGCCCGCGAGGTGGCACCGGTGCTGCGTGCCGCCCCCGCCACGACCTCCCGACCGCACCCCCGACCCGAGGAGACCGGCCTGTGAAACGAGTGGGAGTCGACGTCGGTGGGACGTTCACCGACATCATGTACTGCGACGACGACGGCGGGGTGGCCGTGCACAAGGTGCCCTCCACCCCGCACGACCCGTCGGTCGCCACCGTCGACGGTGTCCGGGAGCTCTGCGCCCGGCTCGGCGTCGACCCGGCCGAGCTGGACCAGTTCCTGCACGGCACCACGGTGGCCACGAACATCGTCCTGGAGCACGACGGTTCCGAGGTCGGCCTCATCACCACCGAGGGCTTCCGCGACATCCTGCACATCGCGCGGAAGAAGCGGCCGCTCAACTACTCCTCCTACCAGGACCTGCCCTGGCAGAAGTGGCAGCTCGTACGGCGCCGCCACCGCCGTGTCGTCCCGGAGCGGGTGAACGCCGCCGGTGAGGTCCTCGTGCCGCTCGACGAGGACGCGACGCGCGAGCAGGTCCGGCTCCTGCGTGACGCCGGGGTCACCGCGGTCGCGGTGTGCTTCCTGCACTCCTACCGCAACCCGGCGCACGAGCAGGCGGTCAAGCGCATCCTCGCCGAGGAGGCGCCGGAGGTGTTCGTCTCGCTGTCCAGCGAGGTGGCACCGCAGTACCGCGAGTACGAGCGGTTCTCCACCACGGCGCTCAACGCCTTCGTCGGCCCGAAGGTGTCGGGCTACATCGACCGGCTCGCGACGACCGTCCGCGACGCCGGCGTGCGCGGTGACGTCGGGCTGATGACCTCGGCCGGTGGCCTGGTGACCGCGCGGCGCGCGGCCGAGAACCCGGTCCTGCTGCTCACCAGCGGTGTGGTCGCGGGGCTGCTCGGCGGCTGCGCGATCGGCAAGGCGTCCGGATACCCGAGCGTGATCACCCTCGACGTCGGCGGGACCTCCGCGGACGTCGGCGTCGCACCGGACGGCGGGCTGCGGATGAAGCACCTGCTCGACACCCGGATCGGCGACTACCACGCGATGGTCCCGATGGCCGAGGTCGACACCATCGGCGCCGGGGGTGGCTCGATCGCCTTCGTCGACGAGGGCGGGATGTTCCGGGTCGGCCCGCGCAGTGCCGGGGCCACCCCCGGTCCCGCCTGCTACGCCCGCGGCGGCACCGAGCCGACCAGCACCGACGCCATGGTCGCGCTCGGCTGGCTGCGCGAGGACAGCTTCCTGTCCGGGTCGATGCGGATCGAGCCGCAGCTGGCGGCCAAGGCCATCGGCGAGCACGTCGCCGACCGACTCGGCACCTCGGTGCACGCGGCCGCGATCGGGATCTTCCGGATCGCCGCGCACGCGATGACCGAGGCGATCAGCCTGCACTCGGTCCGCAAGGGCTACGACCCGCGCGAGTTCTCGCTGGTCGCCGAGGGCGGCGCCGGCCCCCTGTACGCCTGGCACATCGCCGACCAGCTCGGCATCCCGCGGGTGGTCGTCCCGCACCACCCGGGCATCGCCTCGGCGATGGGTCTGCTCGCCACCGACATCCGCTCGGAGATCCCGGCGACGGTGTGGACCTCGACCGACGACCCGGACCTGGAGCGGATCACCGCCGAGTTCGACCGGCTCGCCGGCCAGGCCGTCGAGCAGCTCGGCGCCGACGGCCTCGACCCGGCCGACGTGCTCGTGGAACGCAGCCTGGACTGCCGCTACCTCGGCCAGGGCTACGAGCTGCGGGTCCCCGCCCCGGACGGCCCGATCGACGACGACTGGATCGCCCGGGCCTCGCGCACCTTCCACGAGGTGCACGAGCGGACCTACTCCCAGCGCTTCGACGACAAGCCGGTGCACATCGTCAACGTCCGCGTCACCGCCGTCGGCCGGGTCGGCGAGGTCCCCCTCGCCGAGGTCGAGGGCGGCGGACCCGACCCGTCGGCGGCCGTGCGGACCACGGTCGAGGCGATCTTCTGGGACTCGTCCGGGACGGCGGGCGCCGTGCCCACCACCGTCTACGACCGGGACCGGCTGCGCGCGGGGAACGTCGTCGACGGCCCGGCGATCATCGAGCAGTTCGACTCGACGACGATCGTCGGCCCCGGCCAGCGCGCCGTCGTCGACCGGGTCGGCCATCTCGTCATCTCGACCGGGGCCGCCCGGGAGGACCAGCAGACCGGAGGAGACCCGCGATGACCGCTCTGGACCCCCGCGGGGTGTCGCTGGCCGGGACCGCGCCCGGCACCCACACGACCGTCGAGGTCGACCCGATCACGCTGCGGGTGATCGGCGGCGCACTGAACTCCATCGCCAAGGAGATGGCGCAGATCCTCTACCGGATGGCCTACTCCAGCCTCATCCGCGAGTCCGAGGACCTCGGGGCCGGCATCTTCGACGTCAACGGCCGCGAGCTGTGCGAGTCCGACTCGACGCCGATGCACTGCGGCTCGATCCCCGCCTACATCCGCGGCATCGACCGGAGGCTGGCCGGCACCTACCGGCCGGGCGACGTCGTCCTGCACAACCACCCGTACCACGGCGCGGCGCACAGCCCGGACTACGGCGTCGTCATCCCGATCTTCTTCGGCGGCGTGCACGTCGGGTTCGCCGGCTGCACCGGGCACGTGTCCGACGTCGGCGGCAACTTCCCCGGCCTGTGCATGGACGTCGTCGACGTCTGGGCCGAGGGCAAGCTGCTGGACTCGGCGAAGATCTACGACGGCGGCGTCCGCAACGACGCGCTGATCCAGCACGTCCTGGACAACGTCCGCACCCCGGAGCAGAACCTCGGCGACCTGGAGGCGCTGATCGCCTGCGCCCGGCTCGGCGAGCGCCGGTTCACCGAGCTGCTGGAGCGCTACGGCCTCGACGTCGTGATGTCGGCGGCCGACCGGTGGATGGACTACAGCGAGGAGATGCTGCGCCGCCGGATCCGGCAGGTGCCCGACGGCGAGTACGCCGCGCCGGTGTCCTACCTCGACGACGACGGCAAGAACCGCGACGTGCCGCTCGCCGTCGCCGTCACGGTGCGGGTCGAGGGCGACGAGGTCGTCGTCGACCTGACCGGGTCGAACCCGCAGGTCCCGACGGCGTTCAACGTCCCCTTCGAGGGGTCGGTGCTCCCGACCGTCGCCTCGGCGATCCGGACGCTGCTGCTCGACGAGGCGCTGACCGAGGAGTTCGTGCCGCAGAACGACGGCTGCTTCCGCCCCGCGAAGGCCTACGCGCCCGAGGGCACGCTGTTCAACCCGGACTTCCCGGCGTCGTGTTTCGCCCGGTTCTCCCAGATCAACCGGGTCTTCGACTCGATCAACCTGGCGCTGGCCGACGTGCTGCCCGATCGTGCGGTCGCCGGGTCCTCGGCGGCGCTCTGCGCGATCGCCTACTCCGGGCTGGCCCCGGACGGGCAGTCCTACTGGGTCTACATCGAGATCAACGAGGGGTCCTACGGCGGGCGCAACGGCAAGGACGGCCTCGACTGCGTCGACTCGCTGATGGCCAACACCCGCAACAACCCCATCGAGGAGGTCGAGCTCAACCACGCGATGCTCGCCGAGCGCTACGAGCTGCGTGACGAGCCCCCGGCCCCCGGCCGGTGGCGCGGCGGGGTCGGCAGCGTGCGGCAGTGGCGCATGCTCACCGACACCTTCATGGGGACCGAGGCCGACAACCGCACGGACCCGCCCCGGGGCCTCGCCGGCGGGCACGACGGTCTGCCCGGGTCGTTCGTCCGGAACGCGGGCACCGACCGCGAGGAGGTCCTGTACTCCAAGGTGACCCAGGAGCGGTGCGCGGACGGGGACACCCTGGAGATCCGGCTGCCCTCCGGCGGCGGCTACGGCGACCCGTTCGAGCGGGACCCCGCCGCGGTCCTCGACGACGTGCTCGACGACTACCTGTCCGCCGACGACGCCCGCACCCACTACGGCGTGGTGGTCGACGTGGCGGCGGGCACCCTCGACCGGGAGGCCTCGACCCGGCTGCGCGCGGCGGCCCGGTGACACCAGGGCGGGCCCCGGCCGGCACCGGGGCCCGCCCGCGTACCCGGGTCAGCGCACCGGGACGGGCCGCCCGGCCCGGTGCAGCAGCGCGACCGCGCGGTCGACGACCGGCTTGTCGACCAGCGCCCCGTCCAGCACGGCGACGGCGCCGGTCTCCGCGGCCGCGACGACCCGGTCCGCCCACGCCAGCTCCTCCGCCGAGGGGCGGAAGGCGGCGGCGACACCGGGGACCTGGGCGGGATGGATGCACAGCTTCGCGGTGAGGCCGAGGGCGAGCGCCGCGGCGCTGTCGGCGGCCAGCCGGGCGTCGTCGCGGACGGCGGTCGTGACCCCGTCGACCGGTGCTGTGACCCCGGCGGCGCGGGCGGCCAGTACGAGCTCGCAGCGGGTGTGGCGCAGTGCGACGTCGTCGAGGTGGTCGACGCCGATGTCCACCGCGAGGTCGACGCTGCCGAAGGCGGGACGCACGACGCCGGGGGCGGCGCAGATCTCCTCGGCCCGGCGGACCCCGAGCGCGGTCTCGACGACGGGCACGACCGGGGTGCCCGGCGGCAGCCGGTCCGCCAGCGCGGCGAGCTCCGCGCCGGTCTCGGCCTTGGGCAGCACCACCGGACAGCCGAGTGCGGCGACCACGGCGACGTCGTCGTCGAACCAGGGTGTGCCGGTGCCGTTCACCCGCACCGCGGCCCGGCCGCCGGCGGCCAGCCACTCCCGGACCTGCTCCCGCGCGGCGGTCTTGCCCTCGGGCGCGACGGCGTCCTCGAGATCGACGATCACGACGTCGGCACCGCTGGCGACCGCCTTGTCGTAGCGGTCCGGGCGGGAGCCGGGGACGAAGAGGAAGGTGGTCGCGGCATCGATGGCGAGCATCGGTCCATCGTTAATGTCTGATGTTTAGCTGTCAACGCTGAAACCCGCGCTTCGCGCTCTCCAGGGTATCGCAGAGAAAACATCTGATGATTGCTTGAAACGACAGCCGGCGCCGTGCGACGCTCCCTGTGACGCCCCACACGGTCCGCCCCCGGGCCGTGCCACCCCGACCGGTCGCCGACGCCCGGCCGGTGTCGTGGCCGCGCCCGCCCCCGCGTGCGCGGCGCGGCGCCGTTCCCGCGAGGCCCGCCCGGGACGACGCCGAGAGGAACCGATGAGGACGCTGGGCAAGGGAGCCGGGCTGACGACCTGCCTCGTCGCCGCGGTCGCGCTGCTGACCGCCTGCACACCCGCACGGGAGGCACCGCCCGACGGGGTCCGGACCCTCGTGGTCGCCGATTCCTACCCGGTGTCCCACCCCGCGTCCCGGGACGGGATCGTCCACTTCACCGACCGGGTCCGCGAGCTCACCGGCGGCGCCCTGGACGTCGAGTACTACCCGTCCGAGCAGCTGGGCAAGTCCACCGACTACGTCAAGCTCGTCGCGAGCCGCGCCGTGGACATCGGGGTCGTGTCGCCGCCCTACCTGTCCGACAAGCTCCCCCTGTCCAACGTCGGCGACCTGCCGGGCCTCAGCACGGATTCGTGCACCACCGCCCGCGCGGTCGGCGAGCTCACCCGGGAGGGCGGGTTGCTGCACCGCGAGGAGTTCGCGCCCCGCGGGCTGCGGACGCTGTTCGTCGGCGTCGTCCCGCAGTACGAGCTGTTCACCAACGGCCCGGTGACCGACCCGGCGCAGCTCCCCGGCCTGCTCACCCGCTCCCCCGGCGGTGTCGTCGACCAGACGCTGCGCACCCTGGGCGCCACCCCGGTCTCCATCGCCGGACCCGAGGTCTACGAGGCGATGTCGCGCGGCACCGTCGACGCGATGACCCTCCCGCCGATGAGCGCGGTCCCCTTCCGACTCGACGAGGTCGCCTCGCACGCCACCGAGGGCGCCCCGCTCGGCGGCTTCACCCTCACCTTCGCCATCTCCGAGGCGCTGTGGCGGGAGCTGCCCGAGGCCCACCGCGACGCCATGACCCGGGCGGGCGAGGAGACCTCCCGGCACCTCTGCGCGGTGATGGACGAGCAGACGACGCAGGCCCGGTCGACCCTCGAGGACGGGGGCATGACCTTCACCGCGCTGACCGCCGCCCAGCAGCAGCGCTGGCAGGACGCGGTCGCCTCGGTGCGCGCCGACTGGGCCGCGGACATGGAGGCCCGCGGGCGACCCGGCCGCGCCGCGCTGGACGCGATGGAGGCGGCGCTCGACCGGGCCCGCGACGAGACCCCGGAGGCCGCACGATGAACGCGGGCACGACGAACGCGGGCACGACCCGGCCGGGCCCGGTGGACCGCGTTCTGCGCACGGTCGAGAACGCGGCGGCCGCCGTCGGCCTCACCGGCGTCGTCGTCACGGTCGCGCTGATCGTGATCGACGTGGCCCTGCGCTACCTGGTGGGGGCGCCGCTGTCCTGGTCGGTGGGCTTCGTCGGCGACTACGCGCTGGTGGGACTGTTCTTCCTCGGGCTGTCCTACACGGTCCGCGAGGGTGCCCACGTCCGGATCGACCTCGTCCACAAGCGCCTGGGACCGGCCGGACGACGCATGCTCGCGGTCACCGGGTCGGCCCTGACCGCCGTGTTCCTGGCGCTGGTCGGCTACGGCGGGCTGCTCCTGACCGCGGGCGCGCTCCGCCACGGCGACGTCCCGCTGGCCGGGGCCTCGGAGCTGTCGTGGCCGGTGTGGACCTCGGCGGTGCTGGTACCGATCGGCGCGGGGCTCGCGGGGCTCCGGAGCCTGCACACGCTGGTCCACGACCTGCGGGGCCCCGAGCCCGCCGCCCCCGCCACCCCCCTCACCTCGGCCGCGGAGGAGATCGCCTGATGGTGCTCGCCGGAGTCCTCGTCCTGCTGTTCGTCCTGCTGCTGGCCCGGGTACCGGTCGGCGTCGCGATCGGGGTGAGCGCCGTCGTCGGGTTGCTCGCCCACGGCGGGCCGTCCGCCGCCGTCGGCTTCCTGGAGACCACCCCGTACGCGGCGGTCTCGACCTACACCCTCGCGGCGATCCCGCTGTTCATCCTCATGGCCCAGCTGGTGCTCAAGAGCGGGGTCACGACCGAGCTGTTCGCCGCGGCCCGGGTGTGGGTCGGGCGGGTCCCGGCGGGTCTGGGGGTCGCCACGACGACGACCGGCGCCACCTTCGCCGCGGTCTCCGGGTCGAGCACCGCGGCCGCGGCCGCACTGGCCTCGACGACCATCCCGGAGATGGAGCGCGAACACTACGACGGCCGGCTCGCGAACGGTCTGGTCGCCGTCGTCGGCACGCTCGCAGCCATGGTGCCGCCCAGCATCATCCTGGTGTTCTACGCGATCCTGGCCGAGGTCAGCGTGGGCCAGATGCTCGTCGCGGGCCTGGTGCCCGGGCTGCTCGTCACGGTGACGATCATCGTCACGACCCTGGTCCTGGTGCACCGCAAACCCGCGCTCGCGCCGGCCGGTCGCCGCTACACCCTGGCCGAGAAACTGCGGACAGTCCCCGTCCTCGGCCCCGTCGCGTTGCTGTTCCTGCTGGTCGTCGGCTCGATCTACCTCGGGCTGACGACGCCGACCGAGTCGGCGGGCCTCGGTGTCGCCGGTGCGCTGGTCATCGGGCTGGCCCGGCGGCGGCTCGACCTCGCCCGGATCCGCGACGCGCTCGTCGAGACCCTCACCTCGACCGCGATGATCCTGCTGATCATCGCCTCGGCGTACCTGTTCGGCTACTTCATGACGCTGACCCGGATCACCGGAACCCTCGTCGACGCGATCGCCGGCGTCGCCGCGCCGCCGCTGGCGATCTTCGCCCTGATCGCGCTGGTCTACCTCGTGCTCGGGGCGTTCCTCGACCAGCTCGCGATCCTCGCGCTCACCGTCCCGGTTGTACTGCCGGTGGTCGAGCAGCTGGGCTACGACCCGATCTGGTTCGGTGTGATGATCATCCTGTTGGCCGAGATCGGCCTGGTCACCCCGCCGCTGGGGATGAACGTCTTCATCGTGTCGAAGGCGACCGGACGCCCGGCCGAGGAGATCTTCGTCGGGGTCCTGCCCTACGTGGCGGCGCTGCTCGTGCTCGTCGCCGTGCTCGCCGCGCTGCCCGGTGTGGTGCTGTGGCTGCCCGAGACGATGGGCGGGTGAGCCGGCCTCAGCCGCGCCAGCGCCGCTCGTAGCGCTCGCGGGCCGCGTCCCGATTCCCCGCGTCGGCCTGCTCCCGCACGGCGGCCGCGTGCCCGACCGGGTACCCGGCCTTCGCGACGCGGTGCTCGGCGGACTCGTACATGTAGGCCACCGAGTAGAAGTAGCCGAGGATCGCCCCGGCCAGCACCGACAGCGCCCGGACGTACACGGGGCCGGGGATGAGCAGGAACAGCAGCACCCCGACCGGCAGCAGCTGGACGGTGGTGCGGACGAGGTGACGCAGCTGCCAGGTCCGGGTCGTGACGTCGTGCAGCACCCAGCCGCGGTGCCGGGCGGGCAGCCCGGCACCGTAGACGTAGGCCAGCCACCGCAACGGGTTCGGCCGCTCGTTCACAGTTGGACCCCCAATTCTTGGTGCACCAACAATGTACGATGTCCGTCATGGCGAGCGCATCCCCGGACGAGGGTGACACGCGTGACGGTGACACGACCGACGGCGCCCCGGGCGGGGACCTGCTGCGGCTCGACCGTCAGGTCTGCTTCGCCCTCGCCGTCGCGGCCCGCAACGTCATCGCGCTCTACCGGCCGCTGCTCGAGCCGATGGGCCTGACCCACCCGCAGTACCTGGTGATGCTCGCGCTGTGGGAGCGCTCCCCCCGCTCGCTGGGTGAGCTGGCCCGCGCGCTCGCCCTCGACCCGGGCACGCTGTCGCCGCTGCTCAAACGACTGGAGGCGGCCGGACTGGTCGACCGCCGCCGGGTCCCCGGCGACGAACGGACGATGGCGGTCTCCCTCACCGTCGCGGGCCGGGCGCTGCGCGCGCGGGCCGAGGCGATCCCGCCGGCCGTCGTGGAGCGGCTCGGGATGCCGCTGGCCGAGCTGGAGGAGCTGCGGGCGGTGCTGGACCGGGTGATCGACGCGTCGCGGAGCTGACCGCGACGGCGGTGCCCGTACGGTCGGGGGGTGTTGATGAACGCAGGCAACGCCGTCCTGCTCCTGGTCGATCTGCAGGAGCGCCTGGTCCCCGCGATGCACGACGGCGAGCGGGTCGTCGCCCGGGCCGCCCGGCTCGCCGAGGCCGCGACCCTGCTCGAGGTCCCCGTGCTGGCCACCGAACAGGTCCCGGAGAAGCTGGGCCCGACCGTCGAGCGGCTCGCCGGGCTGCCGCACCTGGTGATGCCCAAGACCCGCTTCGCCGCCGACGACGACGTGCTGTTCCCGCCCGGCCGCGGCGAGATCGTCGTCGCCGGGGTGGAGGCACACGTCTGCGTGCTGCAGACCGTGCTGGAGCTGCTCGCCGACGACCGCCGGGTGGTGCTCGTCGCCGACGCGGTCGGCTCACGGTTCGTCGAGGACGAGCAGCTGGCGCTGCAGCGTGCCCGCGCGGCCGGGGCCGAGATCGTCACCTCGGAGATGGTGCTGTTCGAGTGGCTGCGCGACGCCACGCACCCGCGCTTCCGCGAGGTCCAGAAGCTGCTGAAGTAGGCCCGGTCACCCGTCGCGGGGCTGCAGGTGGGCCGGGTCGGGGTCGGGCAGCGGCACATCGGCCCGCCCGGCGATCAGCGGCTCGACGGCGGCGAAGAACGGCGGCGCCGCGACGGTCCCGCCGAACGCGCCGTGTCCGCAGTCGCCCAGGTGCACGGGGTCCCCGGGGCAGATCTCGGACGGGTCCGGGCCGTCGGCGAACACCATCGAGGACCCGGCGACGCCGTCGATGCCCCCGGTGCCCCCGACGAACGCGACCGACTCCGAGGAGTTGGTCGTACCCGTCTTGCCGATCGTCGGCCGCGTCCAGCCCGCGGCCCGCGCCGCGGCCGCCGAGGTACCGGACACGGTGTCCCCTCCCAGCCCGGCGGACAGGGTGTGCGCGATCCCGGGGGCGACGGCCTGCTCGCAGGTGGGCCGGTTCACCGGCATCGCGGCGCCGTTCCGGTCGCTCACCGACAGCACGGCGTCCGGGGCGCACCACACGCCGTCGCTCTGGACGGTCGCGGCCACGTTCGCCATCTCCAGGGTGGACACCGGGCTGACCCCGAGGGTGAACGACGGCAGGTCGGCGAACAAGGTCGACTGCGGCTGGGAGATCCGCGCGTCCGGCGACGACGGGTCCGGCGTCCCGCCCGCCGCGTTCGACGCCAGGGTGTCGCGCAGTCCGAGCCGGCGCGCCATGTCGACGACGTTCGCGATGCCGGTGCGCTCCTCCAGGCCGACGAACGCGGTGTTCGGCGAGGTCGCGAGCGCGACGGGCAGCGGGATCGGGTCCGGGTAGTCCGGCGTGTCGTTGCTGACGGGGTAGCAGCTGCTCCCGGCGCCGGGGAAGCACGCCGAGGCCGGGTCGGGCAGCGTGCTGTCGTAGCCGACGGTGCCCGCCTCCAGCGCCGCGGCGGTGGTGAAGATCTTGAAGGTGGACCCGGCGCCGAAGACGTTCGACGGCGCGGCGACGAGGTCGCGGGTGGTGTCGCCGGCCGCCGCGTCGGTGCCGGGCCGCCGGTTGGCGACCATGGCGAGGATCTGGTGGTCGCCGGTGGCGGCGTCGCCGTGGCCGGGCCGGATCAGCGCCAGGGTGTCGGCGACGCCGTCCTGGGTGCGCGGCACGTTCGTGTCGACCGCCTGCTGCGCCGACGCCGTCGCGGCCGGGTCGAGGGTGGTGCGGATCGTGTACCCGCCGGTGTCGAGCTGCTGCTCGGTGAACCCGGCCCGCTCCAGCTCGGACACCGCGTACTCGCAGAGGAACCCGGCGCCGTCGGTGGCGCCGTAGCAGTTGTGCCCGGGGACCTGTGGCCCGCCGGCGCGCACGCCGAGCGGCGCGGCGGTGGCCTCGGCGGCCTGGGCGGGGGTGAGCGACCCGGCGTCGCGCATGGCCGCGATCACGGTGTTGCGCCGGTCGGTCGCGGCCTGCGGGTGGCGGAACGGGTCGAACAGGGTGGGGTTGTTGACCGCGCCCGCGAGCAGCGCGGCCTGCGGGACCGTGAGGTGTGCGGCGTCGGTGCCGAACCAGGCGCGCGCGGCGGCCTCGACGCCGTAGACGTTGCCGGTGAACTCGACGGTGTCGAGGTACCCGGCGAGCACGTCCTGCTTGGACGTGCCGTGCGCCACGCGCTGGGCGAGCACCGCCTCGCGGATCTTGCGGGTCGGGGTGTCGGCGTGGTCGGCCCGCTGGGCGGCGGGGTCGTCGCGGTCGACGACGTCGACCAGCCAGTTCTTCACGTACTGCTGGGTGATGGTGGAGCCACCCTGCACGGCGCCGCCCGCGGCGTCGGTGACCAGCGCGCGCAGGGTGCCGACGGGGTCCACACCGGACTCGTCGAAGAACCGGCGGTCCTCGACGTCGACGATCGCGGCGGTCATCGACGGGGCGATCCGGTCGTAGGACACGGGGATCCGGTACTGCTCGTCGAGGTAGGCGATCGGGGTGCCGTCGCGGTCGGTGAGGACGGTCGCGGCCGGCAGTGTCGCGGCGTCGGGGAGGTCCCCGGTGGCGCCGTCCGGGACGGTGGACGCGACCGCGGCGAGGCCGGCCGCGGCCGGTGCGGCGCAACCGGCGAGCACCAGTCCCCCGGCCAGCACCGCCGCGCCGAGCCGCCGCGCGGTCCGGCCGTCGACCCGGGCGCGCCACGGCCGTCCCGCGGCCGCGGACGCCCCGCCCCGGCGACGGGCCCGCTCCCAGGTACTCCCGTGCCCACCCCGGGCGTGACGCCGGAGGCGGGCCGCCCCCGGGATCCGGTCGAACCACTGCCGTGCCGTCGCGCGTTCCCCCACGGCGACGATTGTGCGCCGCAACGCTGAGGGGCGCCTGAGACCCGCCCGCGCGAGTCGCTGAGAGTCAGCCGGTCAGGGCATCGAGCGCGGCCCGGGCCTGCTCGCGGAACCGCTCGACGTTGCCCAGCTTGACGTCCTCGTAACCGCGCACCAGCTCCGCGGTCCCGGCGACCTCGACCACCGCCTCGACGGTGTCGGGGACCAGGTGGTCGAGCGCCGCGCGGACCAGCGTCTGGTACTCCCCCACCAGCTCACGCTCCACGCGGCGGACCCCGGCCCGGCCGAACACGTCCAGCGGGGTGCCACGCAGCCTCCGGGCCGCGCGCAGTGCCCGGAACGCGGGTGCGGCCAGCCGTCCGTCGAGGGCGATCTTGCGGTTCATCCCCAGCGCGCGCAGCACCGGCGGGTGCAGCATCACCGACACCCGGGCGTCGGGCCCGAACGCGGCGTCGCGGCGGGCGGTCTCCACCGGGTCCAGGTGCAGCCGGGCGACCTCGTACTCGTCCTTGTAGGCCATGAGCCGGTGCAGGCCACGGGCGTAGGCGGCGCCGACGCGCTGCCCGGCCGCGTCCCCGGCCCGCGCGGCGGCGATGGCCGCGACCCGGCGGACCTCCTCGGCGTAGCGGTGGGCGTAGGCGGCGTCCTGGTAGCCGGTGAGGTCGGCGATCCGGGTGGCGAGCAGGTCGGCGAACCCGGTGCCCGCGGCGACCGAGCCGGCCAGCGCCGCGGACGCCTCGTCGACGGCGACCGGGGCCGCCTGCGGCGTGACGAGCGCGCTGCGCACGGCGGCGGCGTCGATCGCGGCGGCCCGGCCCCAGCGGAACGCCGTCAGCGTGGTCTCCACGGCCGCGCCGTTGACCCGGATCGCCTCCTCCAGCGCGTCGGCCGACACCGGGAGCACCCCGTGCTGGTAGGCGGCACCGAGCAGCAGCATGTTGGTCGGGAGGTGGTCGTCGAACAGCGCCTCGGACAGCGTCTGGGCGTCGACGGCGAGCAGGTCCCGGGTGACCGCGCCGATCCGCTCGACGGCGTCGTCGGTGGAGCCGGGCAGCACGACCCGGCCGGTGACCATGGCCGCGGTCGGCACGAGCGAGGTGTTGACGACGGCGACGGTGTGTCCGGGCCGGGCGACCGCGAGTGTCGCGTCGGAGGCGGCGCCGACGAGGTCCATGCCGATCAGCACGTCCGCGGTGCCGCGGGAGGCGCGCAGGATCCCGTGGTGGGGCTGCTTGGAGATCCGGACGTCGGAGACGACCGGGCCGCCCTTCTGCGCGAGCCCGACCTGCTCCAGCCCGGCGGCGAAGAGCCCGTCGAGGTGGGCGGCCATCTGCAGGATCGCCGAGGCGGTGACGACGCCGGTGCCGCCGATGCCGGGCATGCGGATCAGGGTCGCGTCCGGGTCGACCCGCGGCTCGGGGTCGACGAGCGTGACCGGCAGCGCCGGAATCTCCCGGCGGGGCCGGGTGCCGGGCACCACGGTGAGGAACGACGGGCAGTCGCCCTTGAGGCAGGAGTAGTCGGTGTTGCAGGACGCCTGGTGGATGGCGGTCCTGCGACCGAACTCGGTCTCCACCGGCAGTACCGACAGGCAGGTGGACGCCTCGCCGCAGTCACCGCAGCCCTCGCAGACCCGCTCGTTGATCAGCACCTTCTCGGCCGGGGCCGGCAGCTTCCCGCGCTTGCGCAGGCGGCGCTCCTCGGCGGCGCAGCGGTCGTCGTGGATCAGGACGGTGACGCCGTCGAGGGCCTTCAGCTCCTCCTCGACCGCGGAGAGCTCGTCGCGGTGACGCACGCTCGCGATCGGGTCGAGGGCGATGCCGCGGTAGTCCCGCGGGCTGTCGGTGGTGACGACGATCCGGCGCACGCCCTCCAGTGCGAGCGAGCGCGTGATGTCGGGGACGTTCATCCGGCCCTCGGCGCGCTGCCCGCCGGTCATGGCGACGGCGTCGTTGTAGAGCAGCTTGTAGGTCATGGTGACCCCGGCGGCGACGGCGGCGCGGATCACGAGCGAGCCGGAGTGGTGGAAGGTGCCGTCGCCGAGGTTCTGGACGAGGGTGCGGTCGTCGGTGAACGGGGCCAGGCCGATCCACTGGGCCCCTTCGCCGCCCATCTGGGTCAGCCCGATCTGGTGGCCGCGGTGCTCGCCGTCGAGGGCGATCATCGCGTGGCAGCCGATCCCGACCCCGACGAGCGTGTCGTCGCCGGTGCGGGTGGAGGTGTTGTGCGGGCAGCCGGAGCAGAAGTACGGCGTCCGGTTCCCGAGCAGGTCCAGCCCGATCCGCGACGGCCTGGGCGGTGCGAGGCGCTCCAGGTGCGCGGCCGCCGCGGCGGGGAGGATCCGCCCGGCGGCGGTGAGCCGGGCGGCGAGGGCACGGGCGACGTCCTCGGCGCCGAGCTGGCCGCGGGCGGACAGCAGCGGACGGCCGCGCTCGTCGCGACGGCCGGTGACCGTGGGCCGGTGGTCGCGCCCGTAGAGCGCGTCGCGCAGGTGGCCCTCCAGGAACGGCACCTTGTCCTCGACGACGAGCACCTCCGCGCAGCCCGCGACGAGCCCGGCGAGCGCGTCGGCGTCGACCGGGAACGGCATGGCGAGGCGGATCAGGCGTACGCCGAGCGCGTCGAGCTCGGCCTCGCCCAGGCCCAGGTCCTCGCACGCCCGCAGCACGGTGGCGTAGCCGGTCCCCGAGGCGAGCACGGCGAGATGCGGGTCGCGGGAGGTGAAGGTGACGCGGTTGAGCCCGGTCTCGCGGGCGTACTGGCGGGCCAGGTCGAGCCTGCGGGTCAGCTGGTCGTGCTCGGCCTCGACGGCGGCGGGCCCGACGAGCGGGCCGGACTGCGCGCGGTCGGTGGCGGGCGGGGCCGGGACGCCGACCAGTTCCGGGCGCAGCGCACCGAGATCGACGGTGCAGGACGCGTCGGCGACGTCGGCGATGATCTTCAGGCCGGTCCAGAGGCCGGTGGCCCGGGACAGCGCCACGGCGTGCAGCCCGAACTCGATCACCTCGGACACCGAGCCGGGCGCGAGCAGCGGCATCGCCAGTGACTGCGCCATCGGCTCGCAGGAGCTGGGCACGGTGGAGGACTTGCAGGACGGGTCGTCCCCGATGATGGCGACGGCGCCGCCGAGCCGGGCGGTGCCGGCCAGGCTGCCGTGCCGGATCGCGTCGGCGGCCCGGTCGAGGCCGGGGTTCTTGCCGTACCACCAGCCGACGACGCCCTCGTGGCGGCGGCCGGGGACGGCGTCGAGCAGCTGGGTCCCCGCGACGGCGGTGGCGGCGAGCTCCTCGTTGAGCCCGGGCCGGAACACCACGCGCTCGGCGTCGAGGTGGGCACGGGCGCGCCCGAGCTCGGCGTCGAAGGTGCCGAGCGGGGAGCCCTGGTAGCCGGAGACGAACGAGGCGGTGTCGAACCCGCGGGCGGTGTCGAGGCGGGCCTGCTCGAGCACGAGGCGGACCAGCGCCTGGATCCCGCTCATCGGGGCCCGACCGTGGGCGGCGAGGTACTTGTCGTCCAGCACGGTCATTCTCGGCTCCTCGGCGAGTCGGGCGGCGCGTCCGCACCAGGACAGCGCGACGACGGCCCCGACACAATGCCTGCGGTGGTGATCGCCGCGGATACGCAACAGATACCGTCGACGATCCACGAGAACGTGGATCCGTTGCGCTGGAGGTGCCGTGCCCGAGCCCGAGGTCGACGACCTGGACCACGCGATCCTGCGGTTGCTGCACGAGGACGCACGCCGCACCTACGCCGACATGGCCGAGCGGGTCGGGCTGTCCACCGCCGCGACCAAGCGCCGGGTCGACCGGATGCGCGAGTCCGGGGTGATCACCGGGTTCACCGTGCAGGTGGACCACGCCAGACTGGGCTGGCCGGTCGAGGCGTTCAGCGAGATCCGCTACGCCGGCACCGCGAGCGTCTCGGAGATCGTCGACTCGGCGTCGCGCCAGCCGGAGGTGCAGGCGGTCTACACCCTGGCCGGTGACCTCGACGCCCTGGTGCAGGTCCGGGTCCGCGATCTCGCGCACCTGCAGGAGGTGATCGACCGGCTGCGGCGCAACGGCACGGTCACCGGGACCCGGACGCTGATGGTGCTGGGCCGCTGGACCCGCACCTGATCATTTGCTTACCGCAACGATCGGGTCGATCATGATCGGGTGCTCGTCCTCTGCAGTGTCACCGGTTCCCCCTCGCACGGCCGGGCCGTGCTCCCCTTCGCCCGCGCGCTGGGCGACGCGGGCCACCGGGTCGTGGTGGCGTGCCCGCCCGACGTCGCGGGGGTGTTCGACGGTGCGCCGGTCGTCGTCGAGCCGGTGTTCGCGACGATGGCCGATTCCGCCGAGCACCTCGGCCCGGCCGTCGCCCGGCTCGGTGGTCCCGCCGCGCTGGCGACGCTGACCGCGACCGAGGTGACGACGGCGCTCCTGCCCACCCTGTTCGCCGGTCCGCAGGTGACGGGCTCGGCCCGGGCGCTGCTCGGGCTGGTGGAGTCGCACGGGACGCCGGACCTGGTGCTGCGCGACGGCGGCGAGACCGCGGGGTTCCTGGTGGCCGAGCACCTGGGGGTGCCGTGCGTGGCGGCGCCGTCGGGTGCGGGCAACGTCCTCTCGCCGGACGTCGTGGCCGACGCGCTGGCGGAGCGTCGCGACGAGCTCGGCTTCGCCGCCCCGGACGACCCGGCCGCGCTGCACCGGTGGGGGCGGCTGGACTGCATGCCGCCGCAGTTCTCGCTGGCGGGCCCGCAGATCGCGCCGGCGCGGGCGTTCCGCCAGGACGACCAGGTCTCCCGCGGCGAGACGCTGCCCGGCTGGGTCGGCGCGCTGCCCGGGAGCCGGCCGCTGGTCGTCGCGGGGCTGGGGACGGCGATGCCGGCGATGGCCGGGCGTGCCGAGCGCCGCGCCCCCGTCGACCCGCACGCCGCGCTGCGCACGGTGGCCGAGGCGGCGTCCCGGCTCGACGCCGAGGTGGTGCTGTCCACCGGTGGCCTCCCGGTCGACGACCTGGCGCTGCCTGCACACGTGCATCCCGCGCCGTGGGTGCCGCAGCCGCTGCTCCTGCAGGTCGCGGACCTGTTCCTGACCCACGGCGGCTACAACGGCGTCCGCGAGGCCGTGCGGCACGGCGTCCCGCTGGCGGTGCTGCCGCAGTTCGGGGACCAGGAGCACAACGCCGGCCGGATCGCCGAGCTCGGGCTGGGCGCGCACTGCACGCCCGACGCCGCCGAGATCGCCGCGACGTGCACCCGGCTCCTGGGCGACGACCACGTCCGCGCGCGGATGCGCTCGGCCCAGCGCGCGATGCTGGCGCTGCCGCCGGTGGAGGACGCCGTCGGCGTCCTGGAGGACCTGGCCGCGCGTCGGGTCCCCGCGCTCGTGGCCTGACCTGCCGGGTCAGGCGGGCGGGCCGTGCGGGGCGCGCGGCCCGCAGGCGACGACGGTGCGCGCCCAGGTGCCGAACAGCACGAGCACCCCGAGCACGGTGACGATCAGGCCCGGCCCGATGTCGTCGGTGCCGGCGACCGCGGTCTGCCGCGACCACACCGCCCAGAGCCCGGTGACCGCGCCCACGCCGGTGACGGTGGCCGCGGTCCAGGCCAGCGGCCAGAACCGGGTCAGGAGGGCGAGCACCGACGCCCCCACCGCGACGACCGCGACCACGGTGAACAGCCACGGCAGCGGCCCCATCGCGGCCCGGCCGACGAGGACCTCCCACCCGGCGCCGCGTGTGGACCAGGGCATGAGCAGCGCGGCGACGACGGCAGCGACCCCCGCCCCGGCGACGACCGAGGCGGGACCGGGGTCGATCCAGCGGTCGACCCGCCATGCGATGCGGGTGAGCTCGTCGGCGAGCTCGGGTGACGCCTGCGGGGACAGCGCGCCCGGGCCGGGCGTACGCGGTGCGCTCATGCGGCTCCCTCGTCGTCACTGGTGCCGGGATGTCGGGACGGCCATTGCACCACGACGGCGCCGGCCGCGGCGCCACCGACGGGGTGGCACCGACGGGGTGGCGCCGGGGGCCGGTCGGCGAGCCCGCCGCGCGCACCGCCCGGCGGTTCCGGCCGCACCGGATCGGCTGCCCCGGTCGGCACCGCTCCCCTAGGCGGCGCGCACGGCGCAGCGGCAGGGTGCGCCCTGCTGGCAACCGCAGCCGCAGGTACTCGCGCACCCGCAGGCCGAGGGCACCACACCCACCGGGGCACGTCCCGCCGCCCCGCTGCAGCAGCCGCCGTCGAGACAGCTCAGCCGCGGGACGGCCGGGAGCGGTGGTGCCGGTGCCGGGGCGGAGACGCCGAGCGCGGCGAGTACCCGGTCGGTGAGATCGGGGAGCGAGTCCGCCGGACCGACCCGCGCGAGCCGTCCGAGCCGGTCGGCGCCGTCGGCGAAGGCGCGGCAGGACGCGCACCCGGCGAGGTGGTCCTCGGCCGCCGCGCGCTCGTCGTCGCCCGCCTCACCGTCGAGACGGGCGGACAACACCTCGCGGTAGCCCTGACAGTCCATACCGTCACTGTCGTACACGAGGCCCGTCCGGTTCCACCCGACCCCCGTCTGTGTTCCGCCCGCGCGTCCCGACACCGACGACATGCGCGGTGAGGACGTTGCGCAGCCGCCGCGAGCTCGCGGCGCTGCTGCGCGCCGACGGCTTCTCGTGTGTCGACGACGCCGTGGGCGCCGACCTCTGACGCCTGCGGCGGCCGGTGTTCCCGCCGGCCGCCCTCCTCGCACCCCACGTCGCACACGTTTCTGCGACCTCGCAGCCCCTGCAGAGGGTGCGAGGTCACAGGAAGGCGTGTGAGGTGCGCCGACCCCACCGGCAGGACGGGACCGGATGCGACTCCCCCCAGAGAGCTCCACGCCCCGACCACCGGCCCCGAGGGACCCGCGCCAGGGACCACGAACGGACACACTCATGCCCGGCCCGGGCCGGCATCACGCATCGGACCGAAAAAAGTCCGGAAATGAGAAATGCCCCGGACTCGACAGTCCGGGGCACATCCCATGAAGTTGAATGTCGGCGACGACCTACTCTCCCACACCCTGGCGAGTGCAGTACCATCGGCGCTGGAAGGCTTAGCTACCGGGTTCGGAATGGGACCGGGCGTTTCCCTACCGCAATGACCACCGACAACACTATCCAACTATCACCCCACCCCCCAGAAAACCCCGAGAGGCGGGGGTCGAGCACACAAACCGACCCCACGATCCCCGGATCACCGGGAACATGGACGGTTGTGGACTCAGGGTCACACAGTGGATGCGAACAACTCGTTGTGGCAAGCCCTCGGCCTATTAGTACCGGTCAACTCCACCCCTCACAGGGCTTCCATCTCCGGCCTATCAACCCAGTCATCTACTGGGAGCCTTACCCACTCGAAGGTGGTGGGAGACCTCATCTTGGAACAGGCTTCCCGCTTAGATGCCTTCAGCGGTTATCCCTCCCGAACATAGCCAACCAGCCGTGCCCCTGGCGGGACAACTGGCACACCAGAGGTTCGTCCGTCCCGGTCCTCTCGTACTAGGGACAGCCTTCCTCAAGTCTCCAACGCGCGCGGCGGATAGGGACCGAACTGTCTCACGACGTTCTAAACCCAGCTCGCGTACCGCTTTAATGGGCGAACAGCCCAACCCTTGGGACCTACTCCAGCCCCAGGATGCGACGAGCCGACATCGAGGTGCCAAACCATGCCGTCGATATGGACTCTTGGGCAAGATCAGCCTGTTATCCCCGGGGTACCTTTTATCCGTTGAGCGACACCCCTTCCACAAGGTGGTGCCGGATCACTAGTCCCGACTTTCGTCCCTGCTCGACCCGTCAGTCTCACAGTCAAGCTCCCTTGTGCACTTACACTCAACACCTGATTGCCAACCAGGCTGAGGGAACCTTTGGGCGCCTCCGTTACTCTTTGGGAGGCAACCGCCCCAGTTAAACTACCCACCAGGCACTGTCCCTGAACCAGATCATGGCCCGAGGTTGAGACACCCAATTCGACCAGAGTGGTATTTCAACAACGACTCCACCACCACTGGCGTGATAGCTTCACAGTCTCCCACCTATCCTACACAAGCCGAACCAAGCATCAATACCAAGCTATAGTAAAGGTCCCGGGGTCTTTCCGTCCTGCCGCGCGTAACGAGCATCTTTACTCGTAGTGCAATTTCGCCGAGTCTGTGGTCGAGACAGCGCCCAAGTCGTTACGCCATTCGTGCAGGTCGGAACTTACCCGACAAGGAATTTCGCTACCTTAGGATGGTTATAGTTACCACCGCCGTTTACTGGCGCTTAAATTCTCCGCTTCGCCCCGAAGAGCTAACAGGTCCTCTTAACGTTCCAGCACCGGGCAGGCGTCAGTCCGTATACATCGTCTTGCGACTTCGCACGGACCTGTGTTTTTAGTAAACAGTCGCTTGGGCCTGGTCTCTGCGACCGGCCGTCCCTAGCCCGCAAGGAGCCTCAAGACAACCGGCCCTCCTTCTCCCGAAGTTACGGAGGTATTTTGCCGAATTCCTTAACCACAGTTCGCTCGATCGCCTCGGTATTCTCTACCTGACCACCTGTGTCGGTTTGGGGTACGGGCCGCAACAGCACTCGCTAGAGGCTTTTCTCGACAGCATGGGATCACTCTCTTCGCCTCAATCGGCTACGCATCACCTCTCACCCTTTAATGAGCCCCGGATTTACCTAGGACTCGGGCTACAGGCTTACACCACGACAACCACCGCGTGGCGGAGCTACCCTCCTGCGTCACCCCATCACTTGCCTACTACCAGATCGGATCCCACGCTCCCCCACAAACAACACTCCCGAAGGAGCGAAGGTGGGTTCGGATGGTTAGCATCACCAGCCTCGGCATGGACGCACTATCACGAGCACGGGAATATCAACCCGTTGTCCATCGACTACGCCTGACGGCCTCGCCTTAGGTCCCGGCTCACCCTGGGCGGAACAACCTGGCCCAGGAACCCTTGGTCATCCGGCGGCAGAGATTCTCACTCTGCATTCGCTACTCATGCCTGCATTCTCACTCCCACACCCTCCACCCGTAAATCACTCCCGGGCTTCACCAGATGCAGGACGCTCCCCTACCCAACAACACCAAAGTGTCATTGCCACGGCTTCGGCGGTGCGCTTGAGCCCCGCTACATTGTCGGCGCAGGACCACTTGACCAGTGAGCTATTACGCACTCTTTCAAGGGTGGCTGCTTCTAAGCCAACCTCCTGGTTGTCCGGGCGATCCCACATCCTTTCCCACTTAGCGCACGCTTAGGGGCCTTAGCCGGTGATCTGGGCTGTTTCCCTCTCGACCACGAAGCTTATCCCCCGCAGTCTCACTGCCGCGCTCTCACTCACCGGCATTCGGAGTTTGGCTGACTTCGGTAAGCTTGTCGGCCCCCTAGGCCATCCAGTGCTCTACCTCCGGTGAGAAACACACGACGCTGCACCTAAATGCATTTCGGGGAGAACCAGCTATCACGAAGTTTGATTGGCCTTTCACCCCTACCCACAGCTCATCCCCCAGGTTTTCAACCCTGGTGGGTTCGGGCCTCCACGACGTCTTACCGACGCTTCACCCTGGCCATGGGTAGATCACTCCGCTTCGGGTCTACACCCCGCGACTCAGACGCCCTATTCGGACTCGCTTTCGCTACGGCTACCCCACACAGGTTAACCTCGCCACGAAGCATAACTCGCAGGCTCATTCTTCAAAAGGCACGCCATCACCCCGAAAGGCTCTGACGGCTTGTAAGCACACGGTTTCAGGTACTATTTCACTCCCCTCCCGGGGTACTTTTCACCTTTCCCTCACGGTACTTGTCCGCTATCGGTCATCAGGTAGTATTTAGGCTTGACGGGTGGTCCCGCCAGATTCACAGCGAATTTCACGGGCTCGCTGCTACTCGAGAACACGCCCACAACAGAACCCAGTGTTTTCGCGTACGGGGCTATCACCCACTACGGCCGACCATCCCAGAGTCGTTCCGCTAACACAGGCACTTGCTGTCCCATCCTCGGCAGAAGATGAACGACACGTCTCACAACCCCGCACCCGCAACGCCTGCCGGCTTGACACGGACACGGTTTAGCCTCTTCCGCTTTCGCTCGCCACTACTCACGGAATCACTATTGTTTTCTCTTCCTGTGGGTACTGAGATGTTTCACTTCCCCACGTTCCCTCCACGCACCCTATGAATTCAGGTACGGGTAACGCCCCATGACGGGCGCTGGGTTTCCCCATTCGGACACCCTCGGATCACAGCTCGGTTGACAGCTCCCCGAGGCCTATCGCGGCCTCCCACGTCCTTCATCGGCTCCTGATGCCCAGGCATCCACCATGTGCTCTTAACAACTTGACCACAACAAGATGCTCGCATCCACTATGCAACACTCAACCCACAACCACACCAGACCAAGAAGAAACCACCACACCCGGAACCAACCGGGGCGTTAGGACAACCCTCAACCTGAGCGGCCAAAGAAAACAACCCACAGGGCGTCTTCTCAGGACCCAACAGTGTGCCAAGCCAAACGGTTCGACGTGCTGCGTTCCACCCAACGCACCCGACCCACGAACGGGGCCGCAAATGCGATTCAATGAAGGAACCACAGACTCAGAATGAGCAGAACTCACAGAGCATTGTGGCGCCCCATCACATGATGGGACTCCTTAGAAAGGAGGTGATCCAGCCGCACCTTCCGGTACGGCTACCTTGTTACGACTTCGTCCCAATCGCCAGTCCCACCTTCGACAGCTCCCTCCACAAGGGTTGGGCCGCCGGCTTCGGGTGTTACCAACTTTCGTGACGTGACGGGCGGTGTGTACAAGGCCCGGGAACGTATTCACCGCAGCGTTGCTGATCTGCGATTACTAGCGACTCCAACTTCACGGGGTCGAGTTGCAGACCCCGATCCGAACTGAGACTCACTTTAAGGGATTCGCTCCACCTCACGGTCTCGCAGCCCTCTGTATGAGCCATTGTAGCATGTGTGAAGCCCTGGACATAAGGGGCATGATGACTTGACGTCATCCCCACCTTCCTCCGAGTTGACCCCGGCAGTCTCCCATGAGTCCCCACCATTACGTGCTGGCAACATGGAACAAGGGTTGCGCTCGTTGCGGGACTTAACCCAACATCTCACGACACGAGCTGACGACAGCCATGCACCACCTGCACACCAACCACAAGGGAAGCCCTATCTCTAGGGATGTCTGGTGCATGTCAAACCCAGGTAAGGTTCTTCGCGTTGCATCGAATTAATCCACATGCTCCGCCGCTTGTGCGGGCCCCCGTCAATTCCTTTGAGTTTTAGCCTTGCGGCCGTACTCCCCAGGCGGGGCGCTTAATGCGTTAGCTGCGGCACAGAAACCGTGGAATGGTCCCCACACCTAGCGCCCAACGTTTACGGCGTGGACTACCAGGGTATCTAATCCTGTTCGCTCCCCACGCTTTCGCTCCTCAGCGTCAGTATCGGCCCAGAGACCCGCCTTCGCCACCGGTGTTCCTCCTGATATCTGCGCATTTCACCGCTACACCAGGAATTCCAGTCTCCCCTGCCGAACTCAAGTGATGCCCGTATCGACCGCACGCTCAGAGTTAAGCCCCAAGTTTTCACGGCCGACGCGACACACCGCCTACGAGCTCTTTACGCCCAATAATTCCGGACAACGCTCGCACCCTACGTGTTACCGCGGCTGCTGGCACGTAGTTGGCCGGTGCTTCTTCTCCAGGTACCGTCAATTGCTCTTCGTCCCTGGCGAAAGAGGTTTACAACCCGAAGGCCGTCATCCCCCACGCGGCGTCGCTGCGTCAGGCTTCCGCCCATTGCGCAATATTCCCCACTGCTGCCTCCCGTAGGAGTCTGGGCCGTGTCTCAGTCCCAGTGTGGCCGGTCGCCCTCTCAGGCCGGCTACCCGTCACCGCCTTGGTAGGCCATCACCCCACCAACAAGCTGATAGGCCGCGGGCCCATCCCCCACCGAAAAAACTTTCCACCACCAACCATGCGATCAGTGGTCCTATCCGGTATTAGACCCAGTTTCCCGGGCTTATCCCAGAGTGGAGGGCAGGTCACCCACGTGTTACTCACCCGTTCGCCGCTCGTGTACCCCCGAAAGGGCCTTACCGCTCGACTTGCATGTGTTAAGCACGCCGCCAGCGTTCGTCCTGAGCCAGGATCAAACTCTCCAACAAAACCCTGACTTGCAACAAACAACTGGCCACAACACCCGACGGGATCGAATGCTGCAACCAAACAAACAATTTGGCACAAAACGCCAAACCGAATCAAAATAGCTCGACACACTGTTGAGTTCTCAAAAGACACCCGCACCGCACTCACCCAACCCCCTGAAAAGGAAGCAGGATCCTGAAGACGGATCGCCTTGACCCACCAAGACAACCACACCGAGAAACTCGGCGAACCACCGGGGGTCGCTGTCCGCGGGGCCTGTTGACCGGGCCTCTCAGGGCCCGTTCTGTCCGGCTCACTCGCTGACAGGAAGAAAGTTACACGGTCCGTCGGACGCCGTTCACAGGGGGGTCGGTTTTCCGCATCGCCGCAGGTCAGCGGGCTCGTGGCGTCGCCACCCCGGCACGCTGGGCCGACGGGCCGCAGGCGCGGCGTCGTCGCACCCCGTCCGGGACCGGGCCGGCGAGTGTGATCGGGACATCGGGGACAAACGATAACCGTCTTGGTTATCGTTCCGGTGATGTCGACACACTCGGACGGACCCGGCTCCGCCACCCCCCTGCTCGCGATCGAGGCGCTGACGGTCACCGTCGGCGGTCGCCACGTCGTCGACGGGGTGGGCCTGCGGGTCGGACCGGGTGAGCGGGTCGCGCTCCTCGGCCCGTCGGGGTCCGGCAAATCCCTGACCGCTGCCGCGGTGCTCGGGCGCCTCCCCGCCGTCGCGTCGCTGCGGGGCCGCGTCCTGCTGGGCGGTACCGACGTGGGCGCGGTCCCGGCCGCGCGGCGGGACCGCGCGGTCCGGCTGGCGGCCGTCGGGCAGGACACCCGCACCGCGCTCAACCCCCTGGTGGCGGTGGGGGCCCAGCTGCGGGCCGCGGTGCGGGCCAACGGGGGTGACGACCGGCCCGGGGCGCTGCGGGGGGCCCTCGCGGCGACCGGCATCGAGGACCCCGGCCGCGTCCTGGGCGGGCACCCCGGCGAGCTGTCCGGCGGGCAGCGCCAGCGCGTGCAGCTGGCGCTCGCCCTGGCCTGCCGCCCGCACCTGCTGGTCGCGGACGAGCCGACCACGGCCCTGGACCCGGTCAACCGGCGGCGCGTGCTCGACCTGCTGGCATCCGGCCTGGCCGGCACCGGGACCGCTCTGCTGTTCATCAGCCACGACACCGCCGCCGCGCACGAGCTCTGCGACCGCGCCGTGCATCTGCGCGGGGGGCGCGTCGTCGATCCCGCCCCCCTGCCGGCGCACACCCCGCGGCCCGCTCCCGCGGCGTCCGCCGGCCCCGGTGGCCCGCTGCTCGTCGCCCGTGGCCTGCACCGCGTCCACCCCGGGCCCGGACGGCGTCGCCCGGCGCCGGTGGCCGCGCTGCGCGGGGTCGACCTCACCGTGCACGCGGGCGAGCGCGTCGCCCTGGCCGGGACGTCGGGGGCGGGGAAGTCCACGCTGCTCCGGATCCTGCTCGCCCTCGAGCCCGCCGACGCGGGGTCGGTCACCGCCGACGGCGCGGACGTCCGTCCCGGACCCGTGCGGCGGCTGCGTGCCTTCCGCCGCGCCGTGCAGTACGTCCCGCAGGACCCCGCCGGGTCGCTCGACCCGCGGATGACCGCGCGCGACCTCGTCGCCGAACCGCTGCGCCGCCTCGGGGACCCGGCCGCCCGGTCCGCGGCCGGGCGGGCCCGCGCGGCCGCGGCCGCGCTCGACGACGTCGGTCTGCCCGCGGCGCTGGCCGACCGGCGTCCGGGCGAGCTGTCCGGGGGCCAGGCCCAGCGGGTCGCGCTGGCGCGCGCGCTCGTCGTCGGGCCGCGCCTGCTGCTCGCCGACGAGCCGGTGAGCGGGCTCGACCCGGCGCTGCGCGACCAGGTCGTCGACCTGCTCGCCGACACCTGCGCCGCTCGCGGCACCGGGCTGCTCCTGGTGTCGCACGACCTGGCGGTCGCGGCGGCGCTCTGCCCGCGCACCGTCGTCCTGCACGACGGCCTGGTCGTCGAGGACCGCCCGACCGCCGAGCTGCTCGCCGCCCCGCAGCACCCCGCCGTCGCCGCGCTCGTCGACGCCGCGGCCCCCCTGTCCGTCTGAACCGTCCCACCACCCACGAACCCGGAGTACACCCGTGTCCCGACCCCGCCGCGTCGCGGCAACCCTCGCGCTCGGAGCGTCCGCGCTGCTGCTCACCGGATGCTTCGCCGCCCCACCGCAGACCGGCGGGACGGGCGCCGTCGGCGACCGCGTCGCCGTCGCGATGCTGCAACCGCCCCGCTCCGGCCTGACCCCCTTCAGCGACGACGCGTTCAAGCTCTCCCGCTGGCGCACGGCCGAGACCCTGGTGCAGCTCGACGCCGCCGGCGACGCCCGGCCGATGCTCGCCACCTCCTGGTCCCGCGCCGACCCCACGACCTGGCGGTTCACGCTGCGCGACGACGTCGTCTTCCACGACGGCACCGCGCTGACCGCCGCGCACGTCGCGGACGTGCTCACCCGCGCGACCCGCGCCTCGCCGCCCCCGCGGATCCTCGACGGCGTCGACCTGGCCGCCCGCGCCGACGGCGACGACGCGGTGCTGGTCACCACCGGTGTGGCCGACCCGCTGGTCCCGCAGCGCCTGTCCAGCCCGCAGCTGTCCGTGCTCGCCCCCGCCGCATACACCGGGGACCGCGTGGACCCGGTCGGGCACGGCTCCGGCCCGTTCCGGCTCACCGCGGTGCAGGGCACCACCTCGGCCACCCTCGACCGCCACGACGGCTACTGGGGCGAGCCCGCCCGCGTCGCCGGCATCGACGTCACGTTCGTCCCGGACGGCACCGCCCGCGCGGCGGCGCTGCGCACCGGCACCGCCGACGTCGTCGAGGCCGTCCCGCCCGGCCAGTACCCGCTGCTCGACCCCGCGCTGGTGCACGAGGTCCCCATGCCGCGCACCAACACGCTGTACCTGAACACCGCCCGCGGCCCGTTCGCCGACCCCGCCGTGCGCGCCGCCGCGCGTGCCGCCGTCGACCGCGCCGCGCTGGTCGCGAGCGCCTACGAGGGGCGCGCCGACGTCGCGCAGGGCCTGCTCGGGCCCGCGCTGCCGTGGGCCGCGCCGCTGCGCGACGACCCCTCCTACGCGCAGGCACTCGCCGCCCGCCCCGCGCCCGCGGCGGTGCGCGGCGTGCCGATCACGCTGGGCACCTTCACCGACCGCAGCGAGCTGCCCGAGGTCGCGGTGCTGCTGGAGCAGCAGCTGGAGGCGGCCGGGTTCGTCGTCACCCAGGACGTGCGTGAGTACTCGGCGATCGAGGCCGACGCGCTCGACGGCGCGTTCGACGCGTTCGTGCTGTCCCGCGCGACCGTGCTCGACTCCGGCGACCCCGTCGCCTACCTGGCCAGCGACTTCGGCTGCGGCGGCGGGTTCAACATCTCCCAGTTCTGCGACCCGGGTGTGCAGGCCGCGCTGGAGCGCGCCGCGGGCACCGAGGCCGGACCGGAGCGCCGCGCCGCGACCGCCCGCGCCGAGGCCGCCGTCCTCGCCGCCGACGCCGCCGTCCCGCTGCTGCACGAGCGGGTGATCCAGGGCGAGTCCGCGCGCGTCGGCGGGGTCGCCCGCGACCCCCGCGAACGCGATCTGGTCACCACGGACACGGTGCTGGGGGCGCCGTGACCGCGGTGGCCGTCCCGGCGACGGTCCGGCCGCGGTGGTCCGGGCCGCGCGACGGCGCCGTCGTCGCGCTGTCGCGGGTGCTGGCCGGGGTCGCGGTGGTCGCCGGCGTCGGCATGCTGCCCTGGCTGTCGCAGCGCTCCCCCGAGCTCGCCGTGCTGCGGGCCCGCTCCGCCGAGCAGGAGGCGACGCCGGCGGCGCTGGCCTCGATCCGCGCGGAGCTCGGGCTCGACGCCGGGCCGTGGGTGGTCGTCGGACGCTGGCTGTCCGGTGTCGCGACCGGGGACCTGGGCACCTCGTGGGCCTCCGGTGCGCCGGTGCTCGGGTCGGTGCTGTCCGGGCTCGGGGTGTCGCTGACCCTGGTGGGCTTCGCGCTCGTCGTCGCCGCGCTGGTGGCGGCGGTGCTGGTCGTCCCGGCCCTGCGGCGCGGTGTGCGCGGCGCGCGGGCCGGGACGGCGGGGGGCTCGGGCGCGGCCGGCGCCGCGCTGACGGCACTGCCGGAGTTCCTGCTCGCGACGTTCCTGCTGGTGGTCGTCGCGGTCTGGCTCGGCTGGCTGCCGCCCTACGGCTGGGCCGGCCCGCGGTACGCGGTCCAGCCCGCGCTGGCACTGGGACTGCCCGCCGGCGGCCTGGTCGGACGCCTGCTCGCCGAGTCCGTCGCGTCCGCGGCGACCGAACCGTGGGTCGGCACCTGGCAGACCGCCGGGCTGCCGCGCCGGCGGACCGCCGCAGCGGTGCTGCGCCGCGCGACCGCGCCGGTGCTGCCCCAGATCGGGCTGGTGCTGGTCGGGCTCACCGGCGGGGCCGTCGCCGTCGAGCAGGTCTTCGCCGTGCCCGGGCTCGGGCGCACGACCCTCGGCGCCGCGGCCGGCCTGGACCTGCCGCTGCTGCAGGGCGGGGTGCTGGCCCTGCTCGCCGTCGCCGTGCTCGCCGGCGCGGGGGCGGGGGCCGCCCGCCGGGCGGTGCTCGGCCGGGCCGCCCGCACCGGCGACGTGCCCGTCCCCACCGCGGTGACGGCGGTGCGCCGGTCCCGCTGGGTCGTGCCCGGGGTCGCGGGCGGGGTGCTCGCGCTCGTCGTGCTCGCCGGGCTGCCGCGCGACCCGTTCACCTCCGCCCACCCGCGGCTGGCGTCGCCCTCGCCGGCCCTGCCGCTCGGCAGCGACGCCGTCGGGCGCGACCTGCTCGCCCGGGTCGCCCACGGGGCGCTGCTCACCACCGGGACCGCGCTGCTGGTCGTGCTGGTGGCGCTGGTCGTCGGCGTGCTGATCGGGCTGGCGCCACGGATCGCGACCGGGTTCGCCGAGGTCGCGAACGCGGCGCCGCCGGTGCTCGCCGGTCTGGTCGTCGCCGCGGTGCTCGGCCCGTCGGCCGTCGGTGCCGCGGTCGGCGTCGCCCTGGTGAGCTGGGCGCCGCTGGCCGCGCACACGGCGTCGCTGGTGGCCGAGATCCGGGCGCAGCCGCACGTGCGGGTGCTGCCCGTGCTGGGCGTCGGGCCCGCCCGCGCGCTCGGGGCGCACGTGCTGCCCGCCGCGGCCGGCCCGCTGGTGCGGCACGCGGTGCTGCGGCTGCCGGGCACCGCGCTCGCGCTGGCCTCGCTCGGGTTCCTCGGCCTCGGCCCGCAGCCGCCGAGCCCGGAGTGGGGACGGCTGCTGGCCGACGGCATGCCCTACGTCGAGCGCGCCCCCTGGGCCGTGCTGGCACCGGCCGGGATGCTCGTGCTCGTCGCGGTACTGGCGGTGTCGCTCGCGGCCACCGGGCGGCGGCCGCGAGCGCGCTGAGTCAGGCCGCCCGGGCCGCCGCCGGGCGGCGCCGCAGCCCGCGGCGCTCCCGGCGGTGCTCGGACTCGCGGATCCCGCGCGCGGGCAGCGACAGCCGCCAGATCGACCGCGTGGCCTGCCAGAACTGCCGCGGGAACGGGCCCGTGGTGTAGGGCAGGTCGTACTTCTCGCACAGCGCCCGGACCTTCACCGCGATCTCCGGGTACCGGTTCGACGGCAGGTCGGGGAACAGGTGGTGCTCGATCTGGTAGCCGAGGCTGCCGGACATGACGTGCATCAGGCGGTTGCCGGTGAAGTTGGCCGAGCCGAGCAGCTGACGCAGGTACCACTCGCCGCGCGTCTCCCCCTCCAGCTCCTCCTCGGTGAAGACCTCGGCGCCGTCGGGGAAGTGCCCGCAGAAGATGATCGCGTAGGACCAGATGTTGCGGACGACGTTCGCGGTGGCGTTCGCGGTCAACGTCGAGACCGCGGCGGGGCCGGTGAGCAGCGGGAACAGCAGGAAGTCCTTGCGCATCTGCCGGGCGTGCTTGCGGCCGACGTCGAGCAGCTTGCGGCGGAACTCCTCGGGGTCCTCCAGCTGCATCTTCAGCAGGCCGTCGACGTCGAGGTCGTGCAGCGACACACCGTGCTCGAACAACAGCATCAGCAGGACGTTCCAGAACGGCTGCCCCAGGTAGGCGGGGTGCCAGGGCTGGTCGGCGCGGACCCGGAGGATCTCGTAGCCGACGTCCTTGTCCTTGCCGATCACGTTCGTGTACGTGTGGTGCAGGTAGTTGTGCGAGTGCCGCCACTGCTCGGCGGGGCACACGTTGTCCCACTCCCACGTCGACGAGTGGATCTCCGGGTCGTTCATCCAGTCCCACTGGCCGTGCATGACGTTGTGCCCGATCTCCATGTTCTCCAGGATCTTCGCGACCGAGAGCATGGCGGTGCCGGCGAGCCAGAGCGGCGGGATCCGGCTGCCGAACAGCGTGACCCGCGCGGCGACGTTCAGCCGCCGCTGCCAGGTGATCATCGTGCGGATGTAGTCGGCGTCGTACTGGCCGCGACGCTCCTCGACGTCGGCGCGGATCGCGTCGAGCTCGTGCCCGATCGCCTCCACGTCGGCCTCGGTGAGGTGGGCGAACTCCTTGACGTCGGAGATGGCCACGACGTTCCTCCTGGGTGTGAGCGGTGTCGGGTCTCGGTGTCAGATCTCCAGGACGCAGTCACCGGCGGCGGCGGTGATGCAGGTCTGGATCCTCTCGGCGGGGGTGTCGGGGTCGCCGCGGCGTTCGGTGCCGTCGCGCAGGTCGCGCACCGAGCCCGACCGCAGGCCGACGGTGCAGGTGTGACAGATGCCCATCCGGCAGCCGTAGGGCAGGTCGAGGCCGGCCTGCTCCCCGGCGTCGAGCAGGGTGGTGGCGCCGTCGATGTCGACGGTGGTGTCGCCGTCGCCCGAGGAGGTGGCGGCGGAGCCGCGGCGGACGAAGGTGACCGTGCCGCCCTCCGCCTCTCCCCCGCGCAACGACGCGGAGAAGCGCTCGACGTGCAGCGCCGCGCCGCGGCCCGCGGACTCCCACAGGTCCTCGGCCTCGTCGAGCATCGCCTCCGGGCCGCACGCCCAGGTGCTGCGCTCGCGCCAGTCCGGGCAGTACTCCGCCAGCCCGTCGGGGGTGAGCCTGCCGTGCTCACCGGTGAGGTGCAGCTGCACCCGCAGCGACGGGTGCCGCGCGGACAGGGCGTCGAGCTCGTCGGCGAAGATGACGTCGCCGTCGCGCGGGGCCGAGTGCACGAGCACCACGTCGGTGACGGTGTCGCGACGGTCCAGGGTCCGCAGCATCGCCATGATCGGGGTGATCCCGCTGCCCGCGGTGAGGAACAGCAGCCGCTCCGGTGGCGGGTCGGGCAGCACGAACTCGCCCTGCGGCAGCGCCAGGCGCACCACCGTGCCGGGCCCGACGCCGTCGACGAGATGGCGGGACAGGAACCCCTCCGGCATCGCCTTCACGGTGATCGAGATGTGCCTGCGGTCGCGGCGCGGCTCGGAGGTCAGCGAGTAGGAGCGCCAGTGGAAACGGCCCTCCACCTCGACGCCGATCCCGACGTACTGGCCGGGGCGGTGGTCGAACGACCACCCCAGGCCGGGCCGGATGACCAGTGTCGCGGCGTCGGCCGTCTCGGGCACGACCTTCACCACCCGCCCGCGCAGCTCCCGCACCGACCACAGCGGGTTGAGCAGCAGCAGGTAGTCGTCGGGCAGTAGTGGCGTGGTGAAACGGGCGGCCGCCTTGCGTACGCGGCGCAGCCCCCTCGGCAGTACGGCGTCGGTCATGACCCACCTCGTCGTCGCGGTCGGGGGCCATCGGACCCGATCTCGGTGGCGACGGCAAGTTGGGACGGCGACACCCCCGTCACCAGTGACGACGGCGTCGGCCTCCGACCTGCGGGAACGTTACATCGGTTTCTCCGTCAACGATGTCGAGATCGACTGTCTAGGATCGTCCGGGTGGCGGACTTCCCGATCGAGGAGCTGGCCCGCCGGGCGGGGATGACCGTGCGGACGGTGCGGTCCTACATCACGCGCGGGTTGCTCCCGCCGGGCGAGCGGGCCGGCCGGGCCGCCCGCTACACCGACACCCACCTCGCCCGGCTGGACCTGGTCAACGGGCTGCGCCGGCGCGGCTTCTCCCTCGGGGCGATCGAGGTGCTCGTCACCCAGGACCCCGAACGGACCGCCGAGGAGGCGCTGCGGCTCTACCGCGGGATGCTCGCCCCGTGGCAGCCGGAGGAGCCCGTCGAGGTCGACGGGACGGAGCTGCCCACCCACCTCGGGCTCGACCCGGACGCGGTGTCGGCCGACGAGCTGGTCCGGCACCTGTGCGCGACGGGTGTCGTCGAGACCGCGGCGCACGGACGGCTGCGCATCCTGCGGCCCGACCTCGCCCGGGCCGCCGCGGAGGCCGTACGGCTGGGCATCCCGCCCGCCGCGCTGGTGGGGCTGCGCCGGCGCCTCGACGACCACACCGGCGCCGTCGCCGAGATGTTCGTCGAGCTGTTCGCCCGGCAGGTGTGGGACGACCACGTCGAGGCCGGGCTGCCCGCCGGCGACGCGCCCCGGATCCAGCAGACCGTCGAGCAGCTGCAGCCGGTCGCGACGCTGGCGCTGCTGTCGTCGTTCCGCTCGCGCATGCAGGACGCGATGGACGCCTTCATCACCCGGATCTCCGACGACATCTCCCCCGAGGCCGGACGCGCGATGGGGATCCGGACGACGGACCTGGACGATCGTTGACTCTTCAACGATGATGCGCCGGTGAGCACCGTGACGACGGACGTCCTCGTGATCGGCAGCGGGCCTGCGGGCTCCTCGGCCGCCCTGTTCCTCGCCGGTCTCGGCGTGGACCACCTCGTGATCACCAAGTACCGGTGGACCGCCGACACCCCGCGGGCGCACATCACCAACCAGCGCACCGTCGAGATCCTGCGCGACCAGGGGGTGGAGGCCGACGTCGTCGCCGAGGGGACGCCGTCGCACCTCATGGGCGAGACGGTGTTCTGCACCGCGCTCGCCGGCGACGAACTCGGCCGGGTCCGGACCTGGGGCACCCACCCCGCGCGGCGCGCCGACTACACCCTGGCCAGCCCGTCGTCGCACTGCGACCTGCCCCAGAACATCCTCGAGCCGATCCTGGTGGGCCGGGCCGCCGAGCGCGGCAGCCGGGTCCGCTTCGACACCGAGTACAGCCACCACGTCCAGGACGACGACGGCGTCACCGTCACCGCGCGCGACCGGCTCACCGGGGCGGAGCTGACGATCCGGGCCCGCTACGTGATCGGCGCCGACGGTGGGCGCAGCGCCGTCGCCCGGGACGCGGGCCTGCCCTTCGACGGCCGCGGCGAGCTCGCGGGCAGCATGAACATCGTCTTCGACGCCGACCTCACCGCGCTGGTCGAGCACCGGCCGAGTGTCCTGTACTGGGTGTTGCAGCCCGGTGCGGACGTCGGCGGCATCGGGATGGGCGTGCTGCGCATGGTGCGGCCGTGGACCCGCTGGATGGCGATCTGGGGCTACGACCTCGCCGGTCCCCCGCCGGAGCTCGACGACGCCGCGGCGACGGCGATCGTCCACGACCTGATCGGTGACGACTCCGTGCCGGTGACGATCCGTTCGACCTCGGTGTGGACGGTCAACGAGCAGTGGGCCACCCGCTACCGGTCGGGCCGGGTGTTCTGCGCCGGTGACGCCGTGCACCGCCACCCGCCGTCGAACGGGCTGGGCTCCAACACCTCGATCCAGGACTCCTACAACCTGTGCTGGAAGCTCGCGATGGTGCTGCGCGGCACCGCCGGGCCGGGGCTGCTGGACTCCTACGACGCCGAGCGCGCCCCCGTCGGCGAGCAGATCGTGCGTCGCGCCAACCGCTCGGTGGAGGAGTTCGGCCCGATCTTCACCGCGCTCGGGCTCACCCCGGGCGCCGATCCCGAGGCCATGCGCGCCTCGATGGCGGCCCGCGCCGACGACTCCCCCACCGGGGCCCGGCGGCGCGGCGAGCTGCGGGCGGCGCTGGAGGCCAAGGACTACGAGTTCAACGCGCACGGCGTCGAGATGGGCCAGGCCTACACCGGCCCCGGCGTCGTCGCCGACGGCACGCCCGAGCCGCCGCCCGAGCGCGACCCGGAGCTGTTCTACCGGCCGACCACCCGGCCCGGGCACCGGCTGCCGCACTGCTGGCTGGGCCGCGACGGGCACCGGGTCTCCACCCACGACATCACCGGCAAGGGCCGGTTCGCCCTGCTCACCGGCATCGCGGGCGGCGCCTGGGCCACGGCCGCGGAGACCGTCGCCGCCGAGCTCGGGATCGACCTGGCCGCGCACGTGGTCGGCCCCGGCCGCGAGCACACCGACCTCTACGACGACTGGGCCCGGCTGCGCGAGGTCGGCGAGGACGGCTGCGTCCTCGTCCGCCCGGACGCCCACGTCGCCTGGCGCAGCGACGCGCTCGTCGCCGACCCGGCGGCCGCGCTGCGCGAGGTGCTGGGGAACATCCTGGACCGGACCCCGGAGGTGACCGCATGACCGGCTTCGTCCACGACCCCTCCCCCGCGCGGGTGGTGTTCGGCCCCGGCACGATCGACGACCTCGCCGCGGAGGTGACGCGGCTCGGCCGGTCGCGGGTGTTCCTCGTCGGCGGCCGCCACCCCGCGGGCGCGGCGGACCGGGCGCGGGCCGCGCTCGGGTCGTTGCTCGCCGGGCGGTTCGACCGGGCCGCCGTGCACACCCCGGTGACGGTGACCGACGAGGCGCTGGCGGCGTTCACCGCGGCCGGGGCGGACTGCGTCGTCGCGATCGGGGGCGGCTCGCAGATCGGGCTGTCCAAGGCGCTCGCGGTGCGGACCGGTGCGGACCAGGTCGTCGTCCCCACGACGTACTCGGGCTCGGAGTGCACCGCGGTGCTCGGCGAGCTGGGGGTGGACACGCCGGGGGTGAAGACCACCCGGACCGACCCGGCGATCCGGCCGGAGACCGTCGTCTACGACACGACGCTCGTCGCCGACCTGCCGTCGCAGGTGGGGGTGCCGAGCGCGGTGAACGCGCTGGCACACGCCGTCGAGGCGCTGTGGAGCACCGACCGCGACCCGCTGACCGAGGCCGCCGCGCTGGAGTCGGTGCGGCTGCTCACCGCGGGGCTGCGCGACGGCGAACCCGACGCGCTGCTCCGCGGGGCGTGGCTGGCCGGGACCTGCCTGGACCGGGCGGGGATGGCGCTGCAGCACAAGCTCGCCCACACCGTCGGCGGCTCCCTGGACCTGCCGCACGCCCCGACCCACGCGGTACTGCTGCCGCACGTGATCGCCCACAACGCCGCGGCCGCACCGCGGATCGCCGAGGCGCTCGGACCGGACCCGGCCGGGACGGTGTTCGACCTGCTCGTCGCCGCGGGCGGGCCGACGTCACTGGCCGGGCTGGGCGTCGACGAGGCCGACCTGGACCGGCTCGCCGAGCAGGCCGTCGCCCGGCCGTACCCGAACCCGGTGCCGGTCACCCGCGACGGTGTGCGCGCCCTGCTCGGGCGGGCCTGGGCCGGGGAGCGGCCGGGCGACCCGGTGCGCGCCACCCTGGACACGCTGACCGCGCAGGTCACCGCGTCGTTCGGCGGGTCCGACGAGCGGCTCCGCACCCTGCTGGCCGCGCTCGCGGCCACCCTGCACGGCTACGCGCGCGAGCACGACCTGACCCAGGACGAGTGGCAGGCCGCGATCGACTTCCTCACCCGGACCGGGCACCTCACCGACGAGCGGCGCCAGGAGTTCGTGCTGCTCTCGGACACCCTCGGGCTGTCCAGTGTGGTGGACGTGCTGACCAACTCCCGCACCCCGGACACCACGTCCTCGGCCGTGCTCGGGCCGTTCTACACCGACGGCCCGCCGGAGCTGGACCAGGGGACCGACGTCTCCGCGGGGAAGAAGGGCACCCCGCTGTGGGTGGACGTGGTCGTCACCGACACCGGTGACGAGCCGGTCGCCGGGGCGGTCGTCGACATCTGGCAGTCCGACGAGGACGGCTTCTACGACCTGCAGCTGCTCGAGACCGAGGGCCCCGTCCTGCGCGGCCGGTTCCGTACCGACGACGCCGGCCGGCTGCGGTTCCGCTCGATCCTGCCCGCCGCCTACCCGATCCCGGCCGACGGACCGGTCGGGGAGATGCTGCACGCCACCGGACGGCACCCCTTCCGGGCGCCGCACCTGCACTTCCTCATCCAGGCGCCGGGGCACCGGCAGCTGATCACGCAGCTGTTCGTCGCCGGTGGGGAGCACCTCGACTCGGACACGGTGTTCGGTGTGAAGGAGGACCTGGTCGTGGACTTCGCCCCGCGCAGCGGCCCGATGCCCGACGGCGTCGAGCCCGACGGGGAGTGGCGGCTGCTGGAGTTCACGTTCCGGATCGCCCGCGACCGCTGATTCCTGCCCGATTCCGGGCAGATTCCTGGTCCTCCGCCCCATGGCCGGTCAGGATCGGCGGCGTGGATCCGGATCTCGTGCGGCACGTGGCCGCCACCACCGGGCTCGCCGAGCCGGTGGCGGCCCGCGTGGTCGCCGACGTCGTCGCCTACTTCGGCGAGACCACCGAGGAGTTCGTCCGCCGCCGGCACCGCGAGCTGCAGGCCCGCGACCGGCGCAACGACGAGATCTGGCCGCGGATCGCGGCCGAGCTCGCCGCGCGGGTGGTCGGCCCTGGTGACGTCTCCCAGCGGCGGCTGCGCCGGATCGTCTACGGCTGAGCGGACGACGGGGGAACGTGCATGTGCGGGATCGTGGGTTATGTGGGGCCGCGGGAGGCGGCGGGCGTGCTGCTCGACGGGCTGTCCCGGCTGGAGTACCGGGGCTACGACTCGGCGGGCCTGGCCGTGGCGCACCGCCGGAAGGTGACGGTGCGGCGCACCGCCGGGCGGGTGGAGGACCTGCGCACGCTGCTGGGTGACGCCCCTCCACCGGGCCGGTCGGGCGTCGCACACACCCGGTGGGCCACCCACGGCGAGCCGAGCGAGGCCAACGCGCACCCGCACACCGACGCGTCCGGACGGGTCGCGATCGTGCACAACGGCATCGTCGAGAACGCCGAGGCGCTGCGTGCCGCGCTCACCGCCCGCGGGGTCGTGCTGCGCAGCGACACCGACTCCGAGGCGCTCGCGCACCTGGTCGCCGAGGCCCTCGACGGCGGGGCCGCAACCCTCGCCGACGCGGTCCGCACGGCGCTCGCCGGCGTCGAGGGCACCTACGGCCTCGCGGTGCTCGACGCCCGCACCCCCGACGAGATCGTCGTCGCGCGCAACGGCAGCCCGATCGTGCTCGGCATCGGCGACGGCGAGATGGTCGTCGCCTCGGACCTGGCCGCGGTGGTGCGGCACACCCAGAAGGTCGTCTTCCTCGACGACGGCGAGATCGTCACCGTGCGCGCCGACGGCGTCGAGGGCTCCACCCGGATCAGCCCGACCACCGTCGACACCGGCTCCGAGGACTACGCGCTCGGCGGGCACCCCGACTTCCTGGCCAAGGAGATCGCCGAGCAGCCCGACGCGCTGCGTCGCGCTCTGGCCGGGCGGCTCGACACCCGGTTCGCCACCGCCCGCCTGGGCGGGCTCGGGATGGACCCGCGCGAGCTGCGCGGGGTGCGCCGGGTGCTGTTCCTGGGCTGCGGGTCGGCGTACTACGCGGGGGAGATCGGCGCCGGGCTGGTCGAGCAGCTGGCCCGGATCCCGGCGGCGGCCGAACCGGCCGGCGAGTTCCGCCACCGCAACCCGGTCGTCGACCCGGACTGCCTCTACGTCGCGGTCAGCCAGTCCGGCGAGACCGCCGACACCCTCGCCGCGGTGCAGGAGCTGCGCCGCAAGGGCGGCCGGGTGATCGGCGCGGTGAACGTGATCGGCTCGGCGATCTCCCGCGAGTGCGGCGCGGGAGTGTTCCTGCACTCCGGGCCGGAGGTGTCGGTCGCCTCGACCAAGGCCGTCACCACGATGAGCGTGTCGTTCGCGATGCTCGCGGTGCTGCTGGGCCGGGTGCGCGACCTCTCGGTGGCCGACGGCAGGCGGCTCCTCGACGGCCTGGCGGCGCTGCCCCGCCACGTCGAGGCCGTGCTCGCCGAGGACGCCGCCCACGGCACGGTCGCCGCGGTCGCGCAGCGCTGGGCGCACGCGTCGTCGATGTTCTTCGTCGGGCGCACCCGGTGCAGCCCGGTCGCGCGGGAGGGCGCGCAGAAGCTCAAGGAGATCTCCTACTGCCACGCCGAGGCCTACCCCGCCTCCGAGCTCAAGCACGGCCCGCTGGCACTGGTCACCCCGGACATGCCCAGCGTCGTCGTGGTGCCCGACGACGAGCTGCTCGCGAAGAACGTCGGCACGATCGAGCAGATCCGGGCCCGGGGCGGGCCGGTGATCGCGGTGACCGACGCCGAGCTGCCCGCCGGGCTCGCCGACGCCGTGCTGCGGGTGCCGCGCACCGAGCCGGAGCTGGCGCCGATCCTGCTCGGGATCCCCCTGCAGCTGCTGGCCCGGCACGCCGCCGTCGCGCTCGGACGCGACGTGGACCGGCCGCGGAACCTCGCGAAGTCGGTGACGGTGGAGTGAGGGTCCTCGGGCTGCACGTGGCCGCGGAGCGGGGTGCGCCGATGCACGACGTCGAGCGGGTCGAGGTGGTCGCGGGCAGCGGTGTCGTCGGCGACCGGTACTTCGGCACCCGGCACCGGCACGTCTCGGTGCAGAGCCGCGACGAGCTCGACGCCGCCGCCGACGCGCTCGGCGCCCCGGTGCCCTCGGGCGGCACCCGGCGCACCGTCACCGTCGACCACGGCACCGTCCCGACGACGCCCGGCACCCTGCTGCGGCTCGGCGACGTCGAGCTGGAGGTGGTGCGGAGGGCCGCACCGTGCCGGGTCATGGAGACCGCCGTCGGGCCGGGGGCGCGCCGCGCGCTGCACGACCGCGGCGGCGCGGTCTGCCGGGTGCTGACCTCCGGCGCGATCGCCGTCGGCGACCCGGTGCACATGCCCGCCGGGACGTGACCCGTCCGGTCACCGACGGTCACCCATCGGTGACGCAGAATGCCTGCCGACCGTCACGGGATCCCCGTCCGTGCGTTGGAGAGGTGACGGACTTCGACGAGCGGGGAGCGCCGGTGACGGATCCGATCAGCCGGCGGGCGGCGGGCATGGTGGCGGGACTGGTCGTCCTGGCCGGGGTCGCGGGCGCCGGGGTCGCCGGCGCGACCGCCGCCTCGGAGACCTCCTCGGGTGCCACCGAGGGTGAGAACAGCCAGGTCGCGCGGCAGGCGCACGCCGAGGCGCAGGTGCCGGGCACGCCGTGCTCGGTGTCGGCGCGGGCGTGTGTCGACCTGGATTCACAGCGTGCCTGGCTGGTCACCGACGGCGCCGTGTCCTACGGCCCGGTCCCGGTCGCCTCCGGCGGGGCGGGCCAGGAGACGCCGGTCGGGCACTCGTTCCGGGTGTACCGCAAGGCCGCCGACCACCGCAGCGGCGAGTTCGAGACACCCGACGGGGAGCCCGCCCCGATGCCGTGGTCGGTGTTCTTCGCCGACGGCGGGGTCGCGTTCCACGGCGGCGACCGGGACCGGGCGTCGGCAGGGTGTGTGAAACTCGACCCGGAGCCGGCGGAGGAGTTCTTCGCCGGGCTCCGGGTCGGGGACAAGGTGCAGGTGCTCAGCGCCGCCACCGAGCGCGAGCACCGCGCCGCCCTCAGCTGACCGGGGCCTCCGCCACGGTGCGGCGGCGGACGAGCAGCGACAGCAGGACGGCCAGCACCCCGACCCCGCCGGCGACGGCGAACGCGGCGTGCAGCCCGTCGGCGTCCGGGGAGGCCCCGGCGGCGCTCGCCGAGCCCAGCGCGGCGACGGTGACGAACAGCGCCGTCCCCAGCGCGCCCGCGACCTGCTGCAGCGTGGACAGGATCGCGCTGCCGTGGGAGTACAGCTCGTCGGGCAACGAGCCGAGCGCCTCGGTCATCAGCGGCGTCATCATCAGCGCGAGCCCGCCCATCAGGACCAGGTGGAAGCCGACGACCACGCCGAGCGGGGTGCCCGGGCCGAGGGTGGAGAACAGCAGCAGACCGGTCGCCATCAGCACCGCGCCGGGGATCACCAGCGGGCGGGCGCCGACGCGGTCGAACAGCGCGCCGACCGGGCGGCCGAGCAGTCCGAGCAGCAGCCCACCGGGCAGCACCACGAGCCCGGAGACCAGCGTGCTCGTCCCGAGCACGGTCTGCAGGTAGAGCGGCAGCAGCACCGCGGCGACGCCGATCAGCGACAGCAGCACCAGCGCGGTGAGCACCAGCGCCACGACGAACTGTCGGCGCCGGAACGGGCGCAGGTCCAGCAACGCGCGGTCGGAGCGCATCAGCCGCAGCTGGCGCAGCACGAACACCGCCAGCGCGACCAGCCCGACGACGACCGGCACCCACGGCGGGAGCCCCCCGCCGCCGTGGCCGCCCAGCGAGGACAACCCGTAGACCAGGCCGCCGAACCCGACGGCGGACAGCAGCACCGACACCACGTCGAGCGGGACCGGGCGGCCGCCGCCGTCGATGCGCAGCCACCGGGCGCCGGCCGCCATGGCGAGCGCGGCCAGCGGCAGGACCAGCCAGAACATCCAGCGCCAGCCCAGACCGGACAGGATCGCGCCGCCGATCGTCGGGCCGACCGCGGGCGCGACCGCGATGACGATCGTGATCGTGCCCATCGTCGCGCCACGCCGCTCGGCCGGCACCAGACGCAGGATCGTGGTCATCAGCAGCGGGATCATCATCGCCGTGCCGCCGGCCTGCACGATGCGGCCGATGAGCAGCACCGCGAACCCGGGCGCGAACCCGGCGATCGCGGTCCCCGCGGTGAACAACCCGAGCGAGGTGAGGAAGACCTGCCGCGGGGTGAAGCGGTCGAGCAGGTAGCCGGTGGTGGGGATAACCACGGCCATCGTCAGCAGGAAGCCGCTGGTCAGCCACTGGGTGGTGGTGGCGGGAACACCGAGGTCGACGCTCAGGTCACGCAGCGCGACGCTCAGCACGGTCTCGTTGAGGATCATCACGAACGCGGCGCCGACGAGGACGGCGATCAACGCTCCGGTCCGGTCGGCCGCTACCGGTTCGGTACGGGACGGGGTGGTGGTCACGCGGGATCTCCTGCCCGGGGAAGGGTCGTGGTGGCCGCGCGCAGGGCGCGGCCGAGTCGGTCGACGGGGTCGGTGCACCGGACGCCCGCGGCGAGCTCGACGGCGAGGTCCTCGCCGCTGATCCGCAGGGCGGCGGCGACGGCGGCGGCGTGCACCCGGACGTCCAGGTCGCCGGGCTCGCGGCCGGCGCGGGCCGCGATCACCTCGGCGAGCACCGGCTCGGCCCGCTCGTGCACCGCCAGCCACACCGCCCGCAGACCGGGCTCGGTGCGCGACAGCGCGATGACGGCCATCGCGGCGTCGGCGTCGGCGGCGTCGACCGGGTCCTGGGGCGGGCGGTACTCGGCGAGCAGGTGCTCGTCGAGGCCCACCCCCGCCGGCCAGCGCCGCAACGTCGCGACGACGGCGTCGATGCTGCGTGCGAGGAGCGGCTCCACGCAGCTCTCCTTGGTGCGGAACCAGCGCCACAATGTCCGGCCGGACAGCCCGACCTCCTCCGCGATCCGCTCGCCGCTGGTGGCGTGCACGCCGTGCTCCCGGAACAGCGCCACAGCCGCACGGGAGATCTCGAGGCGCTGCAGCTCGCGCCGGCGGTCGCTCATCGGCGCACGCCCGCGTCTGGTGTCGTCGAGTGTCTTCATGTCACTGCCCGACAGTAAGGAGATCGGCCGGTACCGGCCACGAGACGCTCGTCTCACAGTGCCTATTTGGCAGTTTGTGCCACGCTGGTCGAGCACGTGATCATGCAACGTCGAGGGAGCCACGAGCGTGACGACGACCGGGACCACCGACCCCACCGCGGCCGACCTGGACCGGCTGCGGGAGCGCTACCGCGCCGAGCGCGACCGCAGGCTGCGCCCCGACGGCACCGCCCAGTACCGGGCCTCGACCGGCGAGTTCGGCTTCTACGCCGACGACCCGTGGTCCGGGCCCGCCGACCGCGACCCGGTCCGCGACGAGGTGGACGTGCTGGTCGTCGGCGGCGGCTTCGGCGGGCTGGTCGCCGCGGCCCGGCTGCGGCAGGCCGGCCACGAGCGGATCCGGATCGTCGACGTCGCCGGGGACCTCGGCGGGACCTGGTACTGGAACCGCTACCCCGGTATCGCCTGCGACATCGAGAGTTCGATCTACCTGCCGCTGCTGGAGGAGATCGGCGGGATGCCGAGCCGCCGCTACCCACCGGGCGGGGAGATCCGGGCGCACGCCCGCGCCATCGGCGAGCGCTTCGATCTCTACCGCGACGCCCTGTTCCACACCGAGGTCACCACCCTGGTCTGGGACGACGACGCGCGGGCCTGGCAGGTCGGCACCGACCGCGGCGACGCGGTCACCGCCCGGTTCGTCGTGATCTCCTCCGGGCCGTTCAACCGGCCCAAGCTGCCCGGGATCCCCGGCATCGCCGACTTCGCCGGGCACACCTTCCACACCAGCCGGTGGGACTACGGCTGGACCGGCGGCGACGAGCGGGGCGGCCCGCTCGACCGGATCGGGGACCGCACCCTCGCGGTGGTCGGCACCGGGGCGACGGCGATCCAGTGCGTCCCGCACCTGGCCGGGGCCGCGCGGCACCTCTACGTCGTGCAGCGGACGCCGTCGTCGGTCGACACCCGCGACGACGCCCCCTACGACGAGGCCTGGTGGCGGGCACTGACCCCGGGCTGGCAGCGCCGCCGTCGCGAGGACTTCCTGCACCTGATGGACATGCGCCCGGCGCCGCACGGCTCCTCCGGCCCCGACGGCGTCGCGGACAGGTGGACCGACACCGCCCCGATCCGGGGCGCGCAGCGGCTCGCCCGGACCCGGGGCACCGAGGATCCGGCCGAGGCGCTGGAGATCGCCGACGCCGAGAAGATGGACGAGATCCGGGCCCGGGTCGACGAGATCGTCACCGACCCGGCGACGGCCGCGGCGCTCAAGCCCTGGTACCGCCAGCTGTGCAAGCGGCCCACCTTCAGCGACACCTACCTGCAGACCTTCAACCGGCCGGACGTGACCCTGCTCGACACGGCCGGGCAGGGCGTCGAGCGGATCACCCGCGACGGCCTGGTGGTCGACGGCGTCGAGTACCCGGTGGACGCGATCGTGTTCGCCACCGGGTTCGAGCTCGGCGCGGACCCCGCCACCCGGGCCGGGGCCGACATCCGCGGCCGCGACGGCGTCACCCTCGCCGAGCACTGGGCGGACGGGCTGTCCACCCTGCACGGCTGGGTCAGCCGCGGCTTCCCCAACCTGTTCCACGTGGGCGCCGGGCAGAACTCGGCGTCGGTGAACTTCGCGCACGTGCTCGACGAGCAGGCCGGGCACATCGCGGCGGTCTGCGCCGAGGCCGCGCGGCGCGGGGCGCGGGTCGTGGAGCCGACCGCGGCGGCGGAGGCGGCCTGGGTCGCGACGATCCGCGAGCGGGCCCGTGACCAGCACGCCTTCCTCGCCGGGTGCACGCCCGGCTACTACAACTTCGAGGGCCGCCCGCGGACGCGCAGCGAGCAGTTCGGCGGCGGCCCGGTCGAGTTCCACGAGATCCTGCGCGACTGGCGCGCCGGTGGGATGGACGATGTGTTCCCCGGCGGGGACGCGTGAGCGTGCGCCCGGTCGCGGGGCCGGACCGGGGACCCGTGCGGACCGCACCCGGGCTGCGCGCCGCGCCGCTGTGCCCGCCGAACCCGCTGTGGGCGTCCAACGGGATCGTGGCCGGCCCGGACGGCCGGCTGTGGATCGCGCAGTTCCTCGGCGGGACCGTGTCCGCGTTCGACCCGGCGACCGGCGGGCTCGAGACGGTGCTCGGGCCGGACGGGCCGCTCACCGCACCCGACGACCTCGTGTTCGGCGCCGACGGCGAGCTGTTCGTGGTCGACCTGCCCGCCGGGCTGGTGTGGCGCCGGGCCCCCGACGGGGCGACGGCCGTCGTCGCCGACGGGATCACCGCCCCGGACGGGATCGCCTGGCACCGCGGGCGGCTGTTCGTCAACGAGCTGTGCCCGGACGGCCGGCTGCTGGAGATCGACCCGGCCGGCGGGCCGCCGCGGGTGCTCGCGACCGGGCTCGCGCTCGGCAACGCGATGGAGGTCGGCCCGGACGAGCTCCTGTACTACCCGCACCTGCTCTCCGGCGAGGTGTGGCGGGTCGACCCCGACGGCGGCACCCCCGAACGGCTGCTGACCGGGCTGGACCGGCCGGTGGCCGTGCGCTTCGACCCCGCGGGACGGCTGCGCATCCTGTCCAACGGCGACCGCGGCGCCCTGTGGACCGCCGACGACGGGCGGATCACCACCACCCTCGACACCGGCGTCGGCGGCGCGGACAACGTCGTGTTCACCGCCGACGGCGCGGCCTGGGTGACCGGCGCCTTCCACGGCGGGCTGGTCCGGGCCGGCGTCGACGGCACGGTGACCACGGCGCTGCCGGCGGGCCTGTGCGGCCCCTGGGGCGTGGCCGCCGACGGTGCGGGTGCGCTCGTCGCCGACCACTTCTCCCTGGCCCGGGTGGCCGACGGAGCCGTCACCGTGCTCGGCGACGTCGTCACCGAGGTCCGCGGCGGGGTCCGCGGACTCGCCCGGCACCGCGGTGACACGGTCGTGACCACCGGGACCGGGGTGTGGCGCGGGCATCCCGGCTCCTGGACCCCGCTGGCCGACGGGCTGGCCGGGGCGACCGGCGTCGCCTCCTGCCGGGACGGGCTGCTGGTCGCCGAGACCGGCGCCGGGCGGGTCCTGCACCTCGCCGACGACGGCACCGCCACCGTGCTCGCCACGGGTCTCGACGGGCCGGTGGACGTGGCCGTCGACGGCACCGGGGCCGCCTACGCCACGCTGACCGGCGGCGGGCAGGTCGTGCGGCTCACCCGCGACGGCGACGCCACCGTGCTCGCCGCGGGTCTGCACCGGCCGGAGGGGATCGCCGTGGCCGGGGACGTGCTGTGGTGCGCGGAGGCCGCCGCGGGGCGGCTGCTGCGCATCGACCCGGCCGGCCGGACGGTCACCGTCGCGGCGTCGGGGCTGCCCTTCGACGTGCGGCCGCCGCACGTTCCCGCGGACTGCCGCAGCGGCGCGGCCACCCGGCCCACCCCGTTCGCCGGGATCGCCGCGGCCGACGACGGCTCCGTGCTCGTCGCGGTCAACGGCGCGGGCTACGTGCTGCGGGTCGGTCCCTGACCGGCCGCCCGCTCGCCGTCGACGCCGTGGGTCGCGGCGTCGACGGCCGCCGAGAGGCGCTCGCGCAGCTGCGTGGCCGGCGGGCGGCGCCCGCCGGCGGTGGCGGCGGCGATGTCCTCGGTCGCGACCCGCAGCGCCCCGTTGAGCGCCGCGGCCTGCACCCGCACGGCGACGTCGCCCGCAGCGCGGCCGAACCGGCCGGCGAGGATCCCGGCGAGCACCGGTTCCGCCCGCTCCTGCACGACGAGCCAGATCGCGCGCAGCGCGGGCTCGTCGCGGCTCATCCGGATCACCGCGAGCACGAGGTCGAAGTCGTCCGGGCCCGCGTCGGGGTGCTCGGCGTAGTCCCCGGCGAGATGCTCGGTCAGCCCGACGCCCGCGGGCCAGCGGGTCAGGCTCGCGGTGAACGCGTCGGTGGCCAGGCTCAGCACCGGCTCGACGCAGCTCTCCTTCGTGCGGAACCAGCGCCAGAACGTGCGCGCCGACAGCCCGACCGCCTCGGCGATCTGCTCCCCGCCGGTCGCGGCGACGCCGTGCTCGCGGAACAGCCGGATCGCGGCCCGGGAGATCTCCAGGCGCTGCAGGGTGCGGCGACGGTCGCTCATCGGCCGCCGTCCGCGCCGGACCGCCGTCCCCTCCGTCACACCGCACCCCCGAGTGCTCGCCGGGCGGTCAGCCTAGACGGCGGGCGTTGGCCCGCACCCGGGTGCGGATCGGCTCCAGCGCCCGCCCGAGGGTCTCCGGCCCCGGCTTCGAGGTGACCAGGACGACCGCGGCCCGGGAGAACCCGTCGACCTTCTCGGCCCACATCCGGTGGAACTCGCGGACCTCACGCGCCGGGGGCGGGAAGCCCGAGGTGAGCATCCGGGCGGTGCGACGCGCGATGACCAGCGGCGCGAACACCGCGATCTCGGCGAGCGAGAGGACGGCACGAGTGGTGGCGGGCACGGGACGGACGGTAGCCCCTGCTCCCGACACCCACGGGCCGCGCGCCGGTCGCCGAGGGCTCGCCGCCGGTCACCGCCGGTTCGGGTGGCGACACCCCCTCCCACGTTAACGATGGGGCGCGGGGCCACGACAGGTAACCGAACGCGACCCCGGGGAGGGCTCACACGCATGGCCGTCGAGACGTTCTGGGACGGGCTGGAACGGCGCATCGCCGCCGGCGAACCGCCACACGGGGAGCACCCGGGCGTCGCGCCGGACGGGGTGACGCCCGAGGCGCTGCGCCGCGTCCTGGACCTCGAGGCGCACCACCTGCGCCGCTCCGGCACCGCGCCGGTCGCCCAACACCTGCTCGCCGGGGCCGTCCTGGCCGGGGAGGCCGCGCTGGCCGGGGCAGCCCGGGCCCGGCTCACCGCCCAGGGCGTCCCCGCGCTGACCACCCGCTGGCGCACCCGGCCGCCGTCGGCCGCGCTGAGCCGGGTCCTGGAGGGTCACGGCGACGCGGTCGTCGCGCTGCTCGCCGGACCGGACGGCCTGCTGCTGTCGCTCGACGCCTCCGGTGAGAGCGGTGCCTGGGACGCCGGGACCGGACACGCGGTCCCGGACCCGCTCGCCGGGCCCGGCGGTCCGCGGCCCCCGGCCTCCGCGGTCCACGCCCGGACGGTCGCCCTGTCCCCCGACGGCGGCCTGGTCGCCCTCGCCGGTGACGACCCCGTGGTGCGGGTGCTGGCCACCGACGGCCCGGCCCGCGGCGCCGAGGTGACGACCCTGGCCGGGCGGCCCGGCCCGGTGACCGCGCTCGCGGTGACCGGGACCGCCCCGACCCGGGTGGTCGCGGGCGGCGCCGACGGCGCGGTGCGGGTGTGGGACGTGACCAGCGGCGCGGCCGTCTCGGTCGCCCGCGGCCACGCCGGCCCGGTGACCGCGCTGACCGCGACCGGCCAGGGCACCGTCGTGTCCGGCGGGGTGGACGGCACGCTGCGGTCCTGGGACCCGGCGACCGGGGCCCCGCTGGGACTGCTGGAGGGCGGGCCCGCCGTGGTCGCCGTGGTGGTGCCGGCGGCGGGGCAGCTGCTCGCGGCCACCGCCGACGGTGCGCTGCACGTGTTCGCGCTGGTCGACGGGGTGCCGCAGGACGCGGTGCGGCTCGACGTCCCCGGCGACGGGGTCGCGGTCACCGCGGCCGCGTGCGCCGGTGCGGGCCGGGTCGTCGTCGGGCGGGTGGACGGGACCGTGCAGCTCGTCCCGACCACCGGCCCCGGCCCGGTCGCCGAGCTCGCCGGGCACGGCGCCGCGGTGCGGGCGGTCACCGCCGACGCCGCGGGCACCGTCGTCGCGACCGGGGACGACCACGGCCGCGTCCTGGTCTGGGATCCGGCACGGGCCCGGCCGGGTGCCGGCGGGCACACCGGGGTCTCCCCCGCGGTCGGTGCGGTCGCCGCGAGCACGGGCCTGGTCGTCTCGGCCGGTCGCCGCTCCGACGGGCTGCTCGCGCACGATCCGGCCACCGGCGCGCGTCGCTGGAGCGTCCCGGCCGGTGCGGGCCCGCTGTGGTTCGACCCGTCCGGGACGAGGCTGTTCGCCGTCACCGGGACCGCGACCGTCGAGGAGCGCTACGCGACGACCGGGGTGCGGGCCGGCGCGGTGTCGCTGCCCGGCCGTGTGCTGGCCGGGCGGGGCGCGCTGGTGGTGACCGGTGAGACGGACGGCACGGTCGCCGTGCGCGACGCGCGCAGCGGGCGGGCCTTCCGCACCACCCGGCTGCCGTCGGCACCGCGGGTGGCCGCGCCGACCCCCGGCGGGGCGACGGTGCTGCTCGCCGCGGACGGCCTGCTGGCCTGCTGGCGGCCCGCCGCGGCGGAGGTGGTCACGGTGGCGCTGCCGGCCGGGCTGGTCACCGCCGTCGCCGTCGACGACGACGGCTGCCACGGCGTGGTCTGCGACGCCGACGGCCGGGTGCACGTCTGGCGGGCCGGGTCGGCCGCGGTGACGACGGTGCGCGCCGACGCGGCGCACCTGACCGCGGCCGCCGGTGCGGGCCGGTGCCGCGCGGTGACCGCGGGCTCGGACGGCACGGCGGTGCTGTGGGACCTGACCTCGGCGACGGCGCTCGGCCGGGTGCCGCTGGACGCGCCGCTGACCGCGGTCGCGGTGGGGGGCGGGACGGTGGTCGTCGGGGACGGGTGCGGCGAGGTGCACTGCCTCGACCTGCTCGCCGGGGCCGCCGCGGCCGTCCCGGACGGTGTCATCCCCGAGCAGGGCGGCGCGGCGGTGGTCCCGGCGCCACGCACCGGGACCACGGACCGCGAGGCGGCCGCTCAGCTCAGCGAGTAGCCCTCGAACTTCTCCCGCAGGGTCTTCTTGGAGAACTTGCCGACGCTCGTCTTGGGCACCTCGTCGATGAACTCGACGGCATCGGGGAGCCACCACTTGGCGACCCGGTCGGTCAGGAAGGCGAGGAGCTCGTCGGCGGTGAGGGTCTCGCCGTCCTTCACCACGACGCAGGCCATCGGGCGCTCCACCCAGCGCTCGTGCGGGATCGCGATGACCGCGGCCTCGGCGACCTTCGGGTGCGCCATGATCTCGTTCTCCAGCTCCACCGAGCTGATCCACTCACCACCGGACTTGACCAGGTCCTTGGTGCGGTCGACGAGCTTGACGTAGCCCGAGCCGTCGACGACGGCGACGTCGCCGGTGCGCAGCCAGCCGTCGGAGGTGAACTGCGTGCCGCCGCCCTCGCCGCGGTAGTACTCCGAGGCGATCCACGGGCCCGCCACCTGTACCTCACCGCTGGTGGTGCCGTCCCAGGGCTGCTCGGCACCGGTCTCGGGGTCGGCGATGCGCAGGTCGACGAGCGGGACCGGGGGGCCCTGCAGGGCGCGCACGGTGGCCTTGTCGTCGTCGGACAGGTCGTCGTGCTGGGAGCGCAGCACGCCCAGGGTCGCCACCGGCGAGGTCTCGGTCATCCCCCATCCCTGCAGGACCGGCAGGCCGATCGCGGTGCGGAAGCCCTCCGACATCGACTTCGGCACCGCCGAGCCGCCGCAGAGCAGGATCCGCAGCGACGAGCAGTCGTACTCGCCGAGCTTGGGCAGCAGGCCCATCCAGATCGTCGGGACGCCCGCGGCGACGGTGACGCGGTGGTCCTGGATCAGCGTCAGGACCGCGTCCGGGGTCATGCCGGGCCCGGGCAGCACCAGCGAGGTGCCGGCGAGCAGGCAGCCGTAGGGCAGGCCCCAGGCGTTGGCGTGGAACATCGGGACGACCGGCAGGACCACGTCGCGCTCGCAGAGCCCGACGCCGTCGGCGAACAGGGTCGCGAGCGAGTGCAGCAGCGTCGAGCGGTGCGAGTAGACGACGCCCTTGGGGTTGCCGGTGGTGCCGGAGGTGTAGCACATGGCGGCGGCGGTGTTCTCGTCGGAGACGACGAACCGGCCCGCGAACGGCTCGGCCGCGGCCAGGAGCTCCTCGTAGAGCCGGATGCGCGGGTCGTCGGGGATCTCGGTCGGCGCGCCGTCGTCGATGACGACGACGTGGCGCACCGTGGTCATCCGGTCCACGTGCGGCCAGAACAGGCCGAGCAGGGAGCGCTCGACGAACACGACCTCGTCCTCGGCGTGGTCGGCCACGTAGACGAGCTGGTCGGGGAACAACCGCAGGTTGAGCGTGTGCAGGACCCGGCCGGTGCACGGCACCGCCAGGTATAGCTCCAGGTGCCGGTCGGTGTTCCAGCAGAACGTCCCGACCCGGCCGTCGGCGGAGACGCCGAGGGTGTCGAGCACGGTGGCCAGCCGGCGGGTGCGTACGGCCCACTCGGCGACCGTGGTGGTGCGGACCGTCCCCGCCGGGGTGGCGGTGACGATCTCCTTGTGTCCGAAGTACTGCTCGGCACGGTGGAAGACGTGCGGCAGCGTCAGGGGACGGTCCTGCATCAGACCGAGCATCGTTGCTCCTGGGGGCTTCCGGGGTGGGGTCGACGCGACCCTACCGTAACTCCGGATATGGATTGGACTATCCGGTCACTGCATCCGGGGGTCGCGAACGCGGCGTCCGGAGTAATCGGACACCCGCTGTCAGCAGGCGTGACGCACTGTCCTAACGTTCTTCCCGACGTCCGCGAACCGTCAGGTTCCGGACGCGAGCACGCAGGGTCAAGCAACCGGCCCGGCATCCCGGGGTCCGCCCCGGGAACCGTTTCCGCAGACATCATCTGCCGGACGCGCCGGGCCAGGTCTCCGGTGCCGCTCGCCGCGGCACCCGCCGAACCGTCGCGTTCCGGCGCGGCGGAGGTCGAGATGTTTTCCGGGTCCTCGGACGCGCAGATCCTGCGCGCCTGCTGCGACGATCCCGCGTTCCGTGCCACGCGCTCCCCGTACCTGGTCGTCGACCGGGAGTTCACGGTCGTGGGGGCGAACGCGGCCTTCTGTGCGGCGACCCTGCGCGCGCCCGGCGAGCTGGTCGGCAGGCCGCTGACGGCCGCGCTGCCGGACAACCCGCACCGGCCCGGCGCCGACGGCGTCGCGAGGCTGACGGCGTCGCTGTCGCGGGTGCTGCGCCTCGGGCTGCGCGACCACCTGCCGGTGCAGCGTCACGACGTGCCCGCGGCGACGGGCACGCCCGGCTTCGTCGAACGGGTGTGGGTCACGGTGAACTCCCCGCTGGTCGCCCCGGACGGGCGGGTCATCGGGGTGTTGCACCACATCGAGGACGTCACCGGGTTGATCAGCCCCGGCGCCGAGGGCAGCGACCTCGCCGCCGCGGCGCTGGCCCGCGCCCTGGACACCGAGAACAGTCACCTGCGGGCCCGCTTCTCCCGGCACGTCAGCATCGAGCAGGCGAAGGGGGCCCTCATGGCCCAGCGCGGCTGCTCCGCCGACGAGGCGTTCACCCTGCTGCGCCGGCTCTCGCACGAGACGAACCGGAAGCTGCACGTGGTCGCCGAGGCGCTGCTGGCGGACACGGTCGGGCAGCGGCACTGAGCCGTCACCACCCGTTCGCCCGCAGACCGTGCCGGAGCGCGATCACTGGGGCACGATGGATGGTCACGAGTCGATCGACGGAGGCGACATGGTGGACCCGCACGCGGCCGTCCCGGGCCGGACCGCAGGCACGCTGACCGGCCGGTACCTGCTGGTGCTCAGCGACGAGCTGCTGGCCGACCACGACACGGCCCGCTCGGCGGTGGCGGAGCTGACCGGCCTGTCCGAGGTGACCAGCAGCCGCGACGACACCCCGGGGGTCCACCCGACGCTGTTCGCCCGGCTCGGCGTCGCCGTCGCCGAGCTGGACCCGGCCCGGCTGCGCACTGTGCGGGCCGACCGCCGGGTGCTGTCGGTGGAGCCCGAACGCGTGCTGCGCGCCCTGTCCCGGCCCGGGCTGAGCGCCGACTACCTGCGCGGGTTCGCCGACGCGGCGGGCTTCCTGGCCGAGCGCGCCGCCGCGTCGGAGACCGCCGACGCGCCCGCCGCGGCCCGGTTCGCCGACAACGACCAGGTCACCTGGGGACTGCAGGCCACCGGCGCGGACGTCGCCGCCGAGACCGGCGCCGGGATCACCGTCGCCGTCCTCGACACCGGCCTCGACCTCGGCCACCCCGACTTCGCCGGGCGGCAGATCGAGTCGCGCTCGTTCGTCGACGGCCAGGAGGTCGCCGACGTGCAGGGGCACGGCACGCACTGCATCGGCACCTCGTGCGGGCCGCTCGCCCCCGGTTCGGGACGCCGCTACGGCATCGCCCACGAGGCGAGGATCCTGGTCGGCAAGGTGCTCGGTGACGACGGATCCGGCACCGACGCCGGCATCCTCGAGGGCATCGAGTGGGCGATCTCCTCCGGCGCGCAGGTCGTCTCGATGTCGCTGGGCGCGGACCTCGACGAGGTCTCCGCCGCCTACGAGAACGCCGGGCGGCGCGCGCTCGACGCGGGCACCCTGATCGTCGCCGCGGCCGGCAACAACGCCGAGCGCTCGACCGGGAACGTCGGCTTCGTCGGCGTCCCGGCGAACAGCCCGTCGATCATGGCGGTCGCCGCGGTCGACGCCGCGCTGGCCATCGCCGACTTCTCCGCGGCGAGCTCCGCGGTCGAGGGCGGGCAGATCGACATCGCCGGCCCCGGTGTGGACGTCTACTCGTCGTGGCCGATGCCCCAGCGCACCAACACGATCTCGGGCACCTCGATGGCCACCCCGCACGTCTCCGGGATCGCGGCGCTGTGGTCGCAGCGCACCGGCGCCCGCGGGCGCGACCTGTGGACCCAGCTCACGCAGGCCGCCCAGCGGCTGCCGCTGCCCTCGGGCGACGTCGGCGCGGGCCTCGTCCGGGCCCCGGGCCGATGAGCACGACCGGGAGGCTGCTGGTGTCGGTGGCCGACGGGCACGTCGCCGACGACGTCGCGCGGGCCTGCGCGGCCGCCGGGCTGCAGGTGGAGAAGGTGCTCACGGGGGTCGGGGTGGTCGTCGGGACGTGCGGCGACCCGGACGCCCTGCGGACGGTCACCGGGGTCGCCGCGGTCGAGCCGGACCGCGAGGTCCACCTCGACCGCGATCAGCCGGGACCCGCGTAATCGGTCGACGCGCAGCCCGTATGTCCGATACGGTGATGCCAGTCGATCGCGCCCGGTGACACGCCGGCCGCGACGAACCGCCCGGACCGTCCCCGGGAGGCGCCCACCCGGCGCCCCGGCCACGGCCGGTGCCACCGACCCCGTACCGGCACCGCGCGATCCCGCGCGGCGCGGCACCCCGCCGCGTACCGGACACCACCTCGACCGAAACGACCATTCCTGTGCAGGCCTCCGTCCACCCACCCGTCACCGACCCCACCGTCCGGGGCGCCGTCGACCGGCTCACCGCCGAGTTCGCCGGCCGTTTCTCCGCCGACCTCGTCGACCACGTCGTGCGCGGCTCCCGCCGCGACCTCGACGTCGTCTCCGCCGCAGCGCTCCCCGAGATGGTCGAGCGCCTCGCCCGTCAGCGGCTGATCGAACACCTCTGATCCGTCCGGCCGCATCGCCGGGCAGGATGGTCGCCATGTCGCGTCCGCTGTCCGGTCTGCACGTCGTCGAGTGCGCGAGTTTCGTCGCCGGTCCCACCGGTGGCATGACGCTCGCGCAGCTCGGGGCCTCGGTGATCCGCATCGACCCGCTCGGGGGCGGCCCCGACCACGGTCGCTGGCCCGCCGCCGGGCACGGCACCGGCGACTCCTACTACTGGGCCTCGCTGAACAAGGGCAAGCGCTCGATCAGCATCGACCTGCGCTCCGACGAGGGCCGCGAGCTCGTCCTGGGCCTGGCGACGGCGCCGGGCCCGGACCGCGGTGTCCTCGTCGACAACGTCGTGGGCCGCCGCTGGATGGCCAACGACGCGCTCGTCGCGCGTCGACCGGACCTGGTGCACGTGCGCGTGCAGGGCTACCCGGACGGCCGTCCCGCCGTCGACTACACCGTCAACGCCGAGGTCGGGATCCCGCAGATCACCGGTAGCGAGGAGGGCGCGGCCCCGGTCAACCACGTACTGCCCGCGTGGGACCTGGTCACCGGCATGTCGGTCGCGACTGCCGTGCTCGCCGGGGTGTACCAGCGCTCCCGCACCGGCGCCGGGGTGTACTCCGAGATCGCGCTGTCCGACGTGGCGCTGGCCGGCGTCGCCAACCTGGGCTGGCTCTCCGAGGCCGACGAGCGCGGGCACGAGCGGCCCCGGCACGGCAACCACGTCTACGGCAGCTTCGGCGTCGACTTCGCCTGCTCCGACGGGAACCGGGTGATGGTCGTCGCGCTGACCCCGGCGCAGTGGAACGCGCTGGTGTCGGTCACCGGGACCGGTGACGTGTTCGCCGCACTGGAGCCCGCCCTCGACGCCGATCTGACCTCGGAGACCGAGCGCTACCGGCTGCGCGAGACGATCGCGGCGGTGCTGCGGCCGTGGTTCGCCGCGCGCGACTCGGCGACCGTGGAGTCCGAGCTGAACCGGGCCCGCGTGCTGTGGGGCCGCTACCAGGGGATGACCCACGTCGTCGCCGAGCACCGCGCCGGAGGGCACCCGCTGCTCGCCGATCTGGCGCTGCCCGGTGGCGCCACCGGTATCACCGCGCGCTCGCCGATCCGGTGGGACGCCGACCACGGTGACCCCGGTGCCGCCCCCGAGCTGGGCCGGGAGACCGACGAGGTACTCGCCGACGTCCTCGGTCTCGACGAGCGCACCATCGGCGGGCTGCACGACCGCGGCGTCGTCGGGTAGAGAATCCCCGTGACCGACGCACAGCTGACCGAGGCGCGGTGGACCCACGTCGCGCTGCCCACCGGCGACCTCGACGCCGCCATCGACTTCTACACGACGATGACACCCCTCACCGTCGTCGAACGCTTCTCCGACGACGCCGGGCGGAGCGCCTGGCTGTCCAACGCCGGTCAGGTGGAGACACCGATGGTGCTGGTCCTGGTGTCGTTCGACGCCGAGCAGGGTGGCGAGCTGGGGCTGCTGCGCCCCTTCGCCCACCTGGGGATCGAGGTGCCGACCCGCGACGACGTCGACGCCGCCGCCGACCGCGCCCGGGACGCGGGGTGCCTGCACTGGGAGCCGCGGCAGATGCCGGGGCCGGTGGGGTACATCTGCGCGCTGACCGATCCGGACGGGAACGTCGTGGAGTTCTCGTACGGGCAGAAGGTGTTCACCTCGGTGCGGGAGAAGTGGGGCTGAGGCCCCGGGGTTCGCGTGGGGCCCGGTCGGGCCCACCGTCGGGGCCGACGACGAACGGGGTGATGCGCGATGTCCACCCCACCAGCCGCCCCCGGGGAGTCGAATGATCCCGTCCCCCGCCACCTGGCCGGCGGTGGTCGCGCCGTCCAGGTGAGAACCGGTATGCAGGTGCTTCCCTCTCGTGCCGGAGACATCACCCCAGCTCAAGGATTCGCGATAGCGAACGAAAACTAGTGATCGAACACACGTTCGAGTATCGTCGACGGTGTGACCGCCACCCATGAACCACCCGCCCACGCCACCGGCGTGCTCGCAGGCGGGTTCCCCTCGGGTGACCTCACCCTGCTCCGGTTCCACCTCGACCACGCCCTCGCCGCCGACACCTCCACGTTGTCCGAAGCCGAGCTGATCGACCAGATCCAGGAGATCGAGACTCTCCGGGCTTCCCTCGCCGCCCTCCAGACGGACCGGATCCGCGCCTTCGCCCAGGCCCATGTCGACAGCCACCGCGTCGACGACCGGATCGACGTCGACAAGATCCACCGCAGCGTCGTCGCCCAGATCCAACTGGCCTGCCGGGTCTCCACCACCGAGGCCCGCACCCGCGTCGCCGACGCCCGCGACCTGCACGCCGGGCTCGACGACGTCCGGCGCCTCCATGAAGCCGGACAGCTCAGCGCCGCCAAGGCCACGGCGATCGCCGTCGAGTGCCGCGACCTCGACACGATCCAGCGGGCGCAGATCGACGCCCGCCTCGCCACCAACCGAGACCTGACCCGGTACGGCATCGGGCGCCTGCGCGCGATGACCCGCCGCCTGGTCGCCGAGATCACCCCGGAGCGCTTCCGCGCCCGCGTCCACGCCGCCAAGGCCGAACGACGGGTCACCCTGCGACCCGCGCCGGACGCGATGAGCTACCTGACCGCCTACGTCCCGGTCGAGCAGGGCGCCGCCTGCCTGGCCGCGCTGCAGAAGGCCTTCGTCGAGGTCCAGGTCCACCCGCAGCCGCTGACCCGCACCCGCGGGCAGGTCCTGGCCGACACCCTCGTCGAGCGGGTCACCGGCCAGGCCACCGCGACCGCCGTCAACCTGGAAGTCCAGGTCACCGTCCCGGTCCAGGCCCTGCTCGACCACACCTCCCCGCTCCCCGCCGAGATCCCCGGCCTCGGACCCGTCCCCGCCGACCTGCTCGCCACCCCAGAGGGGACGAAGTCCCTGCGCCGCCTGCTCACCGACCAGGGCATCGTCATCGGCGGCGACGCCCGGCGACGCACCTTCACCGGACTCCTCGCCACCCTCGTCAGAGCCCGTGCAGAGAACCGGTGCACCGAGCCCTACTGCGACGCACCCGTCCGCCACCTCGACCACATCCACCGCGACGCCGACGGCGGACGCACCGAGCTCGACAATGGACGCCGGGTGTGCGAGTTCCACAACCACGTCCGCGAACAACCCGGCTGGCAGGTCTTCCGCGCTCCGGACGGCATCGTGGTCACCGTGACACCGACCGGACACAGGTACTGCGGTCCGGCACCACCGCCGCCCACACCACCACCGTGTGCACCGACATGACCTCGACGCCGACGACCGGGCGTGGATACAGCTCCGCGCCCGGGCACCCAGCGGCAACGCCGCGCGCACCCCACCGATCCGATGGGGTGCGCGAGGTGGTGGCGAGCGTGTCAGGAGGTCGGGGCGGACAGGTCGTAGACGGTCTGACCACCGACGGTCGTCGCCGTGTAGTGCTCGGCGACCCAGGTCGCGATCCGGCTACTCGTCGAGTCGCTCTGCCCACCGGGGCCGCCGGGCCCACCGCCCTGGCCGCCCGCTACGTAGTAGGCGATCCGGCGCTGCTCCACGTCGGACCGGAACTCGGCGAGGGTGACGGCGGAGTCGCTGCCGGCCCACCCGCCGGTCGACATGACCGCGGTCCCACTCGCCAGCTCCAGCGACGCGGCGGTCTGGGAGGTGGCGACCGCGGCCGACCAGGTCGTCCCCGACAAGGACCGCGTCGCGGCGAGCAGTGAGGTCAGCTCCGCCGAGGTCGCGCTACCGGAGCCGGGCACGCCACCGCCCTGCCCCGGGGCTGTTGCCCCGGCACCACCGAACCCACCCGTGCCGTCGGCCTCACCCGGGCCGGCCGGGCCCGAGCCGGGACCACCGGACGCGCCGGTGCCGGTGCCGGTGCCGGTGCCGGTGCCGAACGAGCTCGACACCGTCCCGACCGAGGGAATGCTGCCGGTGTGCCCGGTCGACGCCGTCGCCACCGCGTACACCCCGGTCCCGAGCATCCCCGCCACCAGCACCGCGACCAGACCGGACCGCACCACCGCTCGCCCCCGGCCGGGCCCGAGCATCAGCCCCGCCGCGACCACCGTGACCGCCCCGACCGGCCGTGACAGCCAGGAGAAGGACTCCGCGCTCACCACCAGCAGCGCGACCGCCCAGCCACCGGTGACGAGCACCGTCGTCGCGGCGACGATCCGCGCCCACCGGGCACCCCGATCCCGCCACAGCGCCGCCCCGCCGACGGCCACCACTCCGGCGAGCCCCGGGGCCAGCGCCACCGTGTAATACGGGTGCATCGTGCCGCTCATCATCGAGAACACGGCCGCCGTGACGAGCGTCCAGCCACCCCACAGCAGCAGCGCCGCGCGGGTCCGGTCGGTCCGCGGCGCCCGCCGGGTGACCCACAGCCCGGCGACGAGGAGGATCAGCGCGGCCGGCAGCAGCCAGGAGATCTCGTAGGCGAGCTCACCGGTGAACAGCCGCAACGGACCGGCCGAGCCGCCGAAGCCGGTGTTGCCACCACCGCTTCCCCCGCCGGGACCGCCACCGTTGCCGGTGCCGCCGAGCAGCCGGCCGAGGCCGTTGTAGCCCAGCGCGAGCTCGAGCAGCGAGTTCGTCGTCGACCCGCCGATGTAGGGGCGGTCGGACGCGGGCCACAGCTCCACCAGCGCGATGAACCACCCCGCAGAGACGACCATCGCCGCCACCGCGGCGCCCATCTGCACGATCCGGATCCGCATCCGCGGCGAGCCGGCGACCAGGTACACAAGCCCGAGCGCCGGGACGACCAGCAGCGCCTGCCCCATCTTCGTGAGGAACGCGGACCCGACCGCCGACCCGGCCGCGACCAGCCACCAGGTGGACGCCCGCACCGAGGCGGCGTCGACGGCGCGCGAGCCGGCCCAGGCCGCGACGACCAGCAGCAGCGTCAGCAGCGCGTCCGGGTTGTCGAACCGGAACATCAGCACCGCCGCCGGGGGCAGCGCCAGCACCGCACCCGCGAGCAGCCCCGCGGCGGGCCCGGCCCACCGCCGCACCGTCGCGTGCAGCAGGGCCACCGCGCCCACACCCATCAGCGCCTGCGGCACGAGCAGGCTCCACGAGGAGAACCCGAACAGCCGCGCCGACGCCGTCATCACCCACAGCGCCGCGGGCGGCTTGTCGACGGTGATTGCGTTCCCGGAATCCAGCGACCCGAACAGCCATGCCTTCCACGACTGCGTCCCGGCCTGCACCGCGGCGGCGTAGAAGTCGTTGGCATAGCCCGAGGCCGACAGGTCCCACAGGTACAGCAACGCCGTCCCGGCGAGCAGGACGAGCAGCCCCGGCCGCGCCCAGCCCGGGTCACCGGCCGGGCCACGCAGCAGGCGGGCCACCCGCCCCGGCGGGACGGCGGGAGGGGCGGCGGGCGGGGCCGGGACGGGCGGCGCGCCGGCGCGGTCCCGTCCCGGCCGGACCGGGGTCGCAGTGCTCACGGATGATCTCCTCAGGGGTCGTGGCGGCAGGACCCCACCGTCGACGCCGGCACTGTCGCGATGCTGTCCGGTCCCTGTGCGCGGTCTGTGAGCGATGAGTTCCGGGCGCGACGCCGGTCACGCCTCACATGACCGAGCCGATCACCGCCGCCCTGCCACCCGTCGTCGACACCGCCACCTGGGAGCGCGAGCTCGCCGCGCTGCGCGTCCGGGAGAAGGCCGCCACCCGCGAGCTGGACGCCATCGCCGCCGCCCGTCGCCGGCTGCCGATGGTCGAGATGCCCGACTACGTCCTGCGCGGCGAGAACGGCCCCGTCCGCCTCGCCGAGATCTTCGACGGCCACCCGCAGCTGATCGTCTACAGCCACATGTGGCACGACGGCGCCGTCTGGCAGTGCGGCGGGTGCACGGGGTTCACCTCGCAGTTCACCCGGCTCGCCGGCCTGGAGAAGTTCGACGCCCGCTTCGTGGTCGTCACCCAGGGCCCGATCGACGAGGCGCTGGCCTACCGGCGTCGCGTCGGCAACACCATGGCCTGGTACTCGACGGCCGACAGCAGCTTCGGCACCGACGTCGGCGCCCCGCCCGGGGGCGGCTTCGCGGTCAACGTGTTCCTGCGCGACGGCGACCGCGTCTTCCGCACCTGGCACACCGACGGCCGCGGCACCGAGCAGCTGTCCTACCTGTTCCCGCTGGTCGACGTGCTGCCCTACGGCCGCCAGGAGGTCTGGCAGGACTCGCCGGAGGGCTGGCCGCAGGGCCCCACCTACAGCCGGTGGGCCGGGCCGCAGGAGATCGCCGCCGCCTACGGCGAGGGCTGAGCCCGCGCCCGTACCCCGGCCAGGACGGTGTCGACGACCGCCGCCGCGTAACCCCGGGCGTCGTCGCGGGCGGCGAGGTGCGCGGGGGTGGTCGCGACGTGGTTGCGCACCGCCCCCGCGACCAGGTCCGCGACCAGCGCCACCGACGTCCCGGCGGGCAGTTCACCGCGCTCGATGCCGCGGCGCACCATCGTGCGCGCCCCGCGGACGTGCTCGGGGTAGGCGTCGTCGGCGAGCGCGCCCGCGATATCCGGGACCCGGTGGGAGTCGACGAGCAGCCGTTCGACCAGCCGGCCGTCGTCGCTCGTGGCGAACGCCGTCCACAGCTCGGCGAAGGTCACCAGGTCCTCGCGCAGCGAGCCGGTGTCGATGTCGGCGACGAAGCGGGCCCGGTCACGCACCGCCGCCACCAGCAGCGCCGCCCGGGTCGGCCAGCGCAGGTACAGCGACCCCTTCCCGATCGAGGACCGGCGGGCCACCTCCTCGAGCGACAGCCCGGACCAGCCTCGCTCGCCGTAGACCTCGCGGGCGGCGGCGAGGGCGCGACGGTCGACGTCCGGGTCGCGCGGACGTCCGCTGCGGCGCGACGGCGGGGGCACGGCGGCGATCCTGCCAGACGGTGCTGTGACCACCGACCCACTTCTGGACGGTGTCCGTCCGTAATACGCTCACCGGTGTGATCAGGACAGCGCTGACCGATCTGCTGGGCGTCGAGCACCCGATCGTCGGGTTCAACCGGTCCCCCGCGGTGGTGACCGAGGTGAGCCGCGCCGGCGGGTTCGGGGTACTCGCCGCGGTCTCCTACACCGCCGAGGAGCTCGATGCGCAGCTGACCTGGATCGAGGAGCAGCTCGACGGGCGGCCCTACGGGGTCGACCTGCTCGTCCCGGAGAAGACCGCCGACACCGGGGCCGACCGGGAGGACCTCGTCGCCGCGTTGCGTGCGCAGCTCCCGGCCGAGCACCTCGCCTTCATCGACGACCTGCTCGACCGCTACGGCATCCCGCGGGTGCCGGTCGACCCCGGGCGCGACGCGATCGCGGCGGGGATGAGCCGGCGCGGCGCCGAGGCCCAGCTCGACGCGGTGTTCGCCCACCGGCCCGCGCTCGTCGCGAACGCGCTCGGTACCGCGCCGCCGCACCTCGTGGAGCGCGCGCACGACGCCGGGATGGCCGTCGCCGCGCTGGTCGGGACCCGCCGGCACGCCGAGCGGCAGCTCGCGGCCGGGGTCGACGTGCTCGTCGCGCAGGGCACCGAGGCCGGTGGGCACACCGGCACGATCGCGACGACGGTGCTCACCCCGGAGATCGTCGATGTCGCCGGGGACCGTCCGGTGCTGGCCGCGGGCGGCATCGCCTCGGGCGACCAGATGGCCGCCGCGCTCGCGCTCGGCGCGGCCGGGGTGTGGTGCGGCTCGGTGTGGCTGTGCAGTGTCGAGGACGTGGCGCCGGAGTCGGTGAAGCGCAAGTTCCTCGCCGCGGGCAGCGGCGACACCGTCCGCTCCCCCGCCCGGACCGGCAAGCCCGCCCGGCAGCTGCGCAGCGCCTACCACGACGCGTGGTCCGCACCCGGCGCGCCGGCGCCGCTGCCGATGCCGCTGCAGCCGCTGCTGACCCTGCAGGCCTGGTCGAGCATCGACGCCGCAGCCGACGCCGGGAACCCCGGCGCCCAGGAGCTGCAGTCGTTCTTCGTCGGGCAGGTCGTCGGCGCGTTCACCGAGCTGCGCGGCGCGGGCGAGATCACCCGGGAGATGGCGCGCGACTGCGAGCAGCGTATCGCCGCGCTCGCGGGGCTGGTCCGATGAGCCTCGACCCGCGGACACCCGTCGTCGTCGGGGTCGGGGAGGCCTCCGAGCGGATCGGCGAGCCCGGCTACGCCGCCCTGTCACCGGTCGGGCTCGGTGCCGCCGCGGCGGCCGCGGCGCTCGCCGACACCGGCGCCGACCCGGCCGCGGTCGCGGCGGCGCTGACCGTCGTCGCCGGGGTGCGGCAGTTCGAGATGTCGGTGCCCGGGGCGGTCGCGCCGCTGGGCCGGGCGGACAACTACCCGCGTGCGGTCGCCCGCCGCGTCGGCGCCGACCCGCGGCGGGCGGTGCTCGACGTCGTCGGCGGGCAGTCCCCGCAACGGCTCGTCAGCGAGTTCGCCGGCGCGATCGCCCGCGGGGAGGCCGGGGCGGTGCTGCTCGTCGGGGCCGAGGCGATGTCGACCGTGCGGGACTTGATGTCGCGTCCCGAGGCCGAGCGGCCCGACCACGGCGAACACGTCGGCGGCACGCTGGAGGACCGCGGGTACGGCTCGGAGCTGCGCAGCCCGGCCGCCGAGGCGCACGGTGTGCTCTCCCCCGCCGCCTACTACGCGCTGTGCGAGAACGCCCGCCGCGCCCGGCTCGGCCTCGCACGGGACGCCTACGCCCACGGGATGGGCGAGCTGTTCGCGCCGTTCACCCGGGTCGCCGCCGGGCACCCGCACGCCGCCGCACCGCGGGTCCGAGAGCCCGACGAGCTCGTCACGACCGACGACCGCAACCGGATGATCACCGACCCCTACCCGCGGTTCCTCGTCTCGCGCGACCAGGTCAACCAGGGCGCCGCGGTCGTCCTCACCTCGGTCGGCACCGCACACGACCTGGGGATCGACCCGCAGCGGTGGGTGTTCCTGCACGGCCACGCCGACCTCACCGAGCACGCCGTGCTCGACCGCCCCGACCTGGGCGCCTACCCGGCCGCCGAGGCCGCCGTCCGGCACGCCCTGGACCGCGCCGGGACCGGCGTGGACGACCTCGCCGCGATCGACCTGTACTCCTGCTTCCCGATCGCGGTGTCCTCGGTCGCCGACCCCCTCGGGCTGGCCGCCGACGACCCGCGCGGGCTCACCGTCACCGGTGGGCTGCCGTTCTTCGGCGGGCCGGGGAACGACTACTCGATGCACGCGGTCGCCGAGGTCGTGCGACGCCTGCGGGCCGACCCGGGTACGTACGGCCTGGTCGGCGCGAACGGCGGGTTCCTGTCCAAGTACTCCGCCGGGGTCTACTCCACCCGCCCCGCCCCCTGGCGCGACGACGACAGCGCCGCGCTCCAGGCCCGGCTCGACGCCGTTCCCACCGTCCCGACGACGACCGCCGCCGACGGCGCGGCGACCGTCGAGACCTGGACGGTGCGCCACGACCGCGACGGCAGCCGGCACGCGGTCGTCGTCGGCCGGCTCGACGACGGCGGTGCGCGGTTCGTCGGGTGCGGTCGCGACGACGAGCTGCCGGAGCTGCTCGCCGGCGACCCGGCCGGGGCGGCGGTACGGGTCCGGCCAGACGGGAAGCTGACGATCGTCACGCCGCGCTGACGGGTGTCCGGACCCCGTGACCGCGAGGTCGCCGAGCGCGAGCCGTCACGTCGCTGCGACGCCGGACCGGCGCACGGCCGCCGTCGAGGGCTGAGCCACCTCCCCCAGGGCCGTGCCGAGGATGTCCACGCCGCGGCGGATCTCGGCCTCGGTCGCGGTCAGCGGCGGCGCGATCCGGAACGTCCCGCCCATGCCGGGCAGCTGCACGATGTTCATGTGCAGCCCCAGCTCGGCGCACCGCGCGGTGACGGCCGCCCCGAGCGCGTCGGTGTCGGAGCCCGCCAGCTCCAGGCCCACCAGCAGGCCGCGGCCGCGGACGTCGCCGATCATCCCGGTCGTGCGGGCCAGGTCCCGCAGGCCGTCCTGCAGCAGCGTGCCCAGCTCGCGGGCGCGCAGGTCGAGCCGGTCGCGGGTGAGCACGTCGAGCACGGTGAGCCCGACCGCCGCCGGGAGGGGGTCGTTGACGTGGGTGGTGAAGAACAGGAAGCCGCGCTCGTGCGCGACCTGCTCGATCGCGGCCGTGGTGAGGACGGCGGCGAGCGGCAGGCCCGCCCCGAGCGTCTTCGACAGCGTGAGGATGTCGGGGACCACGCCGTCGCGCTGGTGGGCGTACCAGTCGCCGGTGCGGCACAGACCTGTCTGGGCCTCGTCGAGGATCAGCAGCATGCCGCGCTCGTGGCACTTGTCGCGCAGCGCCGCCAGGTAGCCCGGCGGCAGGTCGACGACCCCGCCGGAGGACAGGACCGGCTCGACGATGCAGGCGGCGAGGCTGCCGACGGACTGGGCGTCGATCAGGGCGAACCCGAGGTCGAGCTGGCGGCGCCAGTCGAGCTCCCCGGCGTCGTCGACGAGGTCGGGGCGGTAGCGGTCGGGCACCGGCAGCGCGAAGTTGCCGGGGGCGGCGGGACCGTACCCGGCGCGGCCGGCGACGTAGGTCGCGTTCGCCGCGGCCTGGGTCATGCCGTGCCAGGACCGGGCGAAGGAGACGATCTCGTGCCGGCCGGTGACGAGCTTGGCCATCCGGATCGCGGCCTCGTTGGACTCCGCGCCGGTGGTCAGCAGCATCGCCCGGTCCAGGCCGCCGCCGACCGAGGCGCACAGCCGCTCACACAGCTCCAGCACCGGCCGCGACAGCATCCCGCTGTAGAGGTGGTCGAGCCGTCCGACCTGGTCGCGGACGGTCGCGACGATCTCCGGGTGCGAGTGCCCGAGGATCGCGCTCATCTGCCCGGAGGTGAAGTCGAGCAGCTCACGGCCGTCCTCGGTGGTGACGGCGCTCCCTTGGGCCCGGGCGATCACGCCGGGGGTGAAGCCGCCGCGGCCGGAGTAGCGGATGAGGTGCTCGGTCATCCCCGGGAGTCTGGCAGCCGCGGCGGCGTCGCGATACGAACGTCGCGATACGAACTCCGTGCCGCGAGCCGACCGCGGCCGCCGTCCGTCGACGACTACGCCGGGTCGTGCGCGGGCGGCCGAGCGCCGGGGCGCAGCAAGGCCGGCTCAGGCGCCCGGACCAGCCGGGTGACGGTGTCCTTGACCGGGGACGGCGACGTCGTAGGCCTCGTCGCGACGACCACCAGGTCCGCGGGCCGGGCGAGGGCTACGTCAGCGCCGCGGTGTGCCCGGCGCGCCGGCAGACGGCGTGCACCTCGTGCCCGGTGTCGGCCATCAGCCCGGCGTACACCGAGCCCATCGCGCCGCATCCGACGATCACCACCACCGCCACGGCGCCAGCATCACCGATCGCCGGGATCCGTGCGACCGGCGGACAGCACGACCAGGCACAGCGCCGCGTCGCGGGGCCGGGTCAGGTCCAGCCCGGTGAGCGCGCGGAAACGGCGCATCCGGTTCAGAACGGTATTGCGGTGGCAGTACAGCGCGGACGCGACCCGGGTGACGCTGCCGTGCTCCAGCCAGGCCCGCGCGGTCGCGCGCAGGACCGCCGTCTCCTCCGGCGGGGCCGCGGCCAGACCGGCCAGCACCCGGGCGGGCAGGCCACCGTGCTCGTCGAGGGCGGCGCGGGCGACCCGCGGCCACATGTCGTGCGGGTCGTGCGGGCGAGCGGCGTCGCCGGGCAGCAGGTGGGCCATGGCCACCGCGGCCGACGCCGCGGCCGGGACGGCGGCGAGCCCGCCGACCGCCGGGATGATCACGCACGCGACGCCGTCGGTGAGGCGGGCCAGCACCCGGCCGTCGTCGGGGGCGGCGGGACGGAACACCACGACGCCCAGCTCCGCGTCGCGCAGGAACAGGCCGGTCGGGCCGCCGTCGAGGCGGGCCGCGCGCCCGCGGAGGGTGGCGGCGGCATCGCCGAGCCCGGCGCAGACGTCGAAGGTGTCCCCGGCGGCGACCCGCAGCCCGGCGGCCACCCGCGCGAGGACCTCCGGTGGGCGCGGGCCCGCGGCGAAGAGCACGTCGAGCAGCTGGCGGCGCTCGTCGCGGTGCTGCTCGGCCAGCAGCGCCCGCTCGGACAGGAACGCGACGTGCACCCGGCGGACGTAGGCGTCCACGACCGCCCACAGCCGGTCGGCGCGCCGGGCCGCGACCTCGACCGCCCCGGGCTCGCCGGCCGCCTCGGCCAGCAGCGCCGACCACACGACGGGGAAGTCGAGCCGCACGGCCCGCACGAGGTTGTCCGGGTCGACGCCCTGGCGGGCCCGCCGCCGCCCGAGCCGCTCGGCCTGGCCGGCGGGGTCGGCGGGACGGCCCGGGTCGGCGAGCCGGTCCAGCAGCAGGGCCAGCGCCTCCTCCGCGGTCTCGCGCAGGTCCGGGGCGGTGACCGGCTCGGCGCGGTAGTGACCGCCGTCGTCGAGCAGCCGCAGGAAGTGCTCGGCGAGGTCCGGGACCCGGCTCCGGACGCGCGCCACCAGCCGCAGCCAGACGGCCTCGTCCGCGGCGTCGGTCGCGTGTCCGGTGACGGGCGGCGCGGTGTCCACGGGGCGAGCCTGCCAGCTCCGCTCACCCCACGGGCACGCCGTCGACGAGCCGGTCGAGCACCTCGGTGAGCAGGTCGATCCCGGCGTCGGCGTCGGCGTCGTGGGTGAGCTCGCCCTCGTTGTGGGTGACCCCGCCGACGCTGGGCACGAACAGCAGCACCGTGGGGACGACGCCGTTCATCGGGATCGCGTCGTGTCCGGCGAGGGTCATCATCCGGCGGTGGCTCAGCCCGAGCCGGTCCGCGCACCCGGCGGCCAGGTCCACCCCGGCGGCGGGCAGCGGCCGCACACCCCAGTGGTGGGTGCGGACGACCCGGATGCCGACCCGCGCCGCGTCCTCGATGCCGGGCACGCGCTCGGCCAGCAGCGCCGACGCCCGCTCCAGCACGGTCTCGTCGGGCGAGCGCAGGTCCAGGTGCAGGCGCACCTCGCGGGCGACCGTGACGGGGCTGTTCGGCTCCACCGTCAGCTGCGAGACCGAGGTGTGCAGCGGCACCTCCGGGGTGGAGAGCCGGTCGGACAGCTCGCGGGCCAGCACGGTCAGGTGCGCGGCGCCCAGCAGCGCGTCGCGGCGCTCGTGCATCCGGGTGGCCCCGGTGTGGGACTGCTCCCCCTCGACGGTGACGGCGAACTTGTGCGCCGCCCACGTCGCCTCGACCAGGCCGATCGTCGTCCCGGTCTCCTCCAGGATCCGGCCCTGCTCGACGTGGATCTCGGCGTAGGCGGCGACGTCGGACACCGCCGGCGCACCGGTGCCCGGGCCGCCGAGCCGGTGCTGGGCGGCCAGCAGGTCCCCGGCGCGCGCCCCGGCGAGGTCGCGGGCGTCCAGGGCGGTCGCGGCGTCGAGCAGCCCGGCGTGCACCGAGCTGCCCATCAGGCTCGGGGTGAACCGCGACCCCTCCTCGTTGAACCAGCTCACGACGGCGATGTTGTGCCGCGGCGGCGGGCCGCCCGCACGGCGCCGCGCCACCCGCAGCGCGGCGTGCCCGGCGGCGAGCACGCCGTAGGCGCCGTCCCAGCGGCCGCCGCGGGGCTGGCTGTCCAGGTGCGACCCGAGCAGCACGTACGGCGCCCCGGGCGTCGTCTCGAGCAGCCCGAACTGGTTCCCGGCGCCGTCGTGGACGACGCGGAAGCCGTACGCGGTCAGCCGTCCGGCCCACCACTCGTGGGCGGCGGCGTCGGCGTCGGAGGCCGCCTCGCGGTGCACCCCGCCGCCGGCGGTGGCACCGATCGCGGACAGGGCGGTGAAGTCCTCGGCGAAGCTCGTCACCACCCGAGCCCACCACGCACGGCGGCGCCGCGGCAGCCCCCGGACGCCGCGTGTTCCGAACCCCGAGGTGTGCATCTGCACAACGATCGCGGCGCAACGCGCGACGTCCGGCTGTTCACAGACGCGCGTGGGTTGCGGATGCTGTGCGGAACTCCTGTCCCCGCCCGCGCAGCGAGAGGCCGCCCATGACCGACCGCCCCGCCACGCCCACCGTGACCGACGCGGACGCCCGCCGGGTCGCCTTCGGTGCGTTCGTCGGCACCGCGCTCGAGTGGTACGACTTCTTCCTCTACGGCACCGCGGCGTCGCTGGTGTTCAACCGGCTCTTCTTCGCCACCGGCGACCCGGTCGTCGCGACGCTGGCCGCGTTCGCGTCGTTCGCGGTCGGGTTCGCCGCGCGCCCGGTCGGGGCGGTGATCTTCGGCCACCTCGGCGACCGGATCGGCCGGCGCCGCTGCCTGATCGTCACGGTGACGATGATCGGGATCGTCACCGGGCTGATCGGCCTGCTGCCCACCTACCTGTCGATCGGGCTGGCGGCCCCGCTGCTGCTGACCCTGTTCCGGCTGCTGCAGGGCGTCGCGGTCGGCGGCGAGTGGGGCGGCGCGGTCACCCTCGCCGTCGAGCACGCGCCGCCGGAGCGCCGCGGCCGCTACGCGGCGATGCCGCAGGTCGGCGCCCCCGTCGGCACCCTGCTGTCCTCCGGCGCGTTCCTCGCGGTGGCGACGCTCCCCCCGGAGAGCTTCGACTCCTGGGGCTGGCGGCTGCCGTTCCTCGCGGCGTTCCCGCTGCTGGGGATCGCGCTGTGGCTGCGACGCCGGGTCGAGGAGTCGCCGCTGTTCGCGACGATGCTCGAGACCGACGAGCGCGCGTCGTCGCCGGTGCGCGAGGTCGTGACGCGGGCATCGCCGCAGCTGGCGGTCGGCGCCGGGTCGGCGTTCCTGGGGGTCGGCGGCTTCTACCTGATCACCACGTTCGCGATCAGCTACGGCACCGCGACACTCGGCCTGCCACGCTCGCTGATGCTGGGCGCGACGCTGGTCGCCGCGGTCGTCGAGATCGGGGTCGTCGTGCTCGGCGGCCGTCTCGCGGAGCGCCACGGCGCGTGGCGGGTCACCGTCGCCGGCGGCATCGCGTCCGCGGTCGCGGCGTTCCCGGCGTTCTGGCTGCTGGACTCGCGCTCGCCGGTCCTGGTCGTCCTCGGCGTCACGGTGGCCACCGCGCTGCTGTCGGTGCCCTACGCCGTCTCGGGGGCGTTGCTCACCGAGCTGTTCCCGGCGCACCTGCGCTACTCGGGGGTCGCGCTGTCGTCGAACCTGGCCGGTGTGGTGTCCGGGTTCGTGCCCCTGGCCGCGACGGCGCTGCTGGCCGCGGGCGGGGGCTCCTCGGCCATGCCCGCCCTGCTGCTCGTCGGGATCTCGCTCGTCACCGCCGGTTCCGGGGCGCTCGCGCCGCGCCTGTTCGCCGAGCGGGACCGGGTGGTCGCCGCGGACCGCTGAGCCACCCCGTGCCGCACGCCCGCCCCGGATACGGCACGGTGGGCACAAGGCGGGAAACGGACGAGGGGGACGTCGTGACCTGGAGCACCCGTGAGGTCGCCGAGCTGGCAGGGACCAGCCTGCGGGCGGTGCGGCACTACCACGAGATCGGGCTGCTGGCCGAGCCCGAGCGGCGCACGAACGGTTACAAGCAGTACGGGGTCGCGCACCTGGTGCGGCTGCTGCGGATCAAGCGGCTCGTCGACCTGGGGTTCTCGCTGGCCCAGATCTCCGACATGAACGACGCCGACGCCCACCCGGAGGAGGCCGCCCGCGCGCTCGACGCCGAGCTGGCCGCCACCATCGAGCGGCTGCAGCAGGCCCGCACCGAGCTGGCCCTGATCCTGGACGGTGCCGCGCCCACCGACCTGCCCACCGAGTTCGCCGCGGCCGCCGACCAGCCGATGTCCGAGGCCGACCGGTCGCTCACCCTCGTCCTTCCGCGGGTGCTGGGCTCGGAGCGGCTGCAGGCCGTCGCGGACATGCTGGCCGACGCCCGCCCGGACCCGACGCAGAACCGGTTCGACACGCTCCCGGCCGACGCCGACGAGGCCACCCGCCAGGAGCTCGCCGACCGGATGGTGCCCTACATGCGCGCGCTCTACGAGACCCATCCCGGCCTGGTCGCGCCGAACACCGACGCACCCGTCGGTGAGCAGCGGGCGGAGCAGACCCTGGGCCGGGCGATGCGGGAGTTGTACAACCGCGCCCAGCTCGACGTGCTCGTGCGCGCCGGGAAGGCCCTCGCCGCGGAGAGTGGGGACGGCTGAACCGGGCCCACCGCCGGCGATCATCAGTAGTGGGGATCGGCCCGGCCGACCGATAACGCCCCCGTCCGTTCCGCGATGCGCCGTGTGCACCGTCGGATCGGTCCGATGCGCGCAGTCGCGCACGGGAACAGGGGTGGGTCGTGCTCGGGAAGATGATCGCCGCGGTGGTCGCGGTCACCGCGACCGTCGCGGGTGTGGGGCTCGTGACGAGCGGCGGGTCGGACCAGGCCGTCGTGACCCGCATCGTCGACGGCGACACGTTCGAGGCGACCCTGGACGGCCGCAGCACCACGGTCCGGCTGCTCAACATCGACACCCCGGAGACCGTCGATCCCGACTCCACCGTCCAGTGCCTCGGCCCGGAGGCGGCCGCCCGGCTCGCCGCGCTCATCCCGGTCGGCAGCACCGTCGACCTGTCCTACGACGACGAGCGCGTCGACGGCTGGGGCCGCACCCTGGCCGGGGTGCACGACACCGGGGGCCGGCTGGTCAACGCCGAGCTCGCCCGGGAGGGACTCGGCACCGCGATGGTGGTCGGCGGCAACGATCGCTACCTCGACGAGGTCACCGAGGCCCAGGAGGAGGCGCGCGCAGCGGGCCGCGGGCTGTACGCGACGACGGTGTCCTGCACCGTCCCCGCGCAGGTGGAGCGGGCCCGCGGCACCGTCGCGGGGCTGGCACAGCGGTCGTCGTCGCCGTCGTCGGACCCGGCGCAGCTCGACGCCGCCGGCCGGGAGGCCGTCGACGCGCTGACCGTGCTGGCGGGGCTGGACGCCGACTTCCGGGCACACCGGGCGGGTGTGGCCTGGGCGGTGCTGTCCGAACTCGACCGCGCCCGTCTGACCGGGGTCCTCGACACCGCCTCCGACGACGCCCGGACACTGCAGGTCCGCTTCTCCGAGCAGGCGTCGACGGCACGGGAGTCCCAGCGCCTGGCCGCCGAGCAGGCCGAGCGCGACCGCGTCGCCCGGGAGGAGGCCGCCCGCGCCGAGGCCGCCGCCGAGCAGGCGGCCCGCGACGCCGCCGCCGAGCAGCGTCGTCCCGCCGCCGCGCCCGCCCCGGCCCCGGTCGCCCCGGCGGCCGCTCCGGCGGGCGGGGGCTGCGACCCGAACTACACCCCCTGCGTGCCGCTCTCGGCGACCGACCTCGACTGCGGGGACCTGTCCGGCGGGCCGTTCCGGGTCGTGGGGACCGACCGGCACCGCCTGGACGCGGACTCCGACGGGATCGGTTGCGAGTCGCAGGGCTGATCAGCTCAGCCGATCAGCCTGCAGCGTCGCCCAGCCTGTGGGCCCCGACCGCACGCCGGCGCATGGCCGCCTCGGCGAGCTCGTCGTCGACGCCGACCCAGATGTGGCCCTCCTCCTCCCGGACCGGGAAGACGGTGATGGGCCGGGTCGCCGGCGGGCACAGCGGCTCGCCGGAGGTGTAGTCGAAGACGCTGCCGTGACACGAGCACAGCAGTCCCGCGTCGGTGACCTTGCCGCTGGACAGCAGGCAGTCGAGGTGGCTGCAGTGGTTCGAGGTGGCGTGCACCTCGCCGTCGGAACGGGAGACGGCGACCTCGACCTCTCCGGCGAAGAAGCGGCGGACGACCCCCTCGGGGGCCTGACCGGAACGGGCGATCTTCTGGCAGTCCACGCGCTACAAGCTGGACCGGGTCTCGCGGGCGATCGGGATGGACATCCGGTCCTCCGACACCCAGTTCATGGTGTGGCTGGCCCACCACGTGGACACGCTCGCGAGCGTCGACGAGGGTCTCGACGCGGAGCTCGTCCCGCCCCCGTGAACACCGTCGCCCTAGCCCCGCCGGAACAGCACGGCCACCCGGCGCAGGACGTCGAGCTGGGCCGGGTTGTAGAGCTCCTGCGAGACCTGCTCCACGGTCCGGTGGAAGCGCCGGGGATCCGACGAGCCCAGGGTGAAGGCGCCGGGGTGGTCCGCACGCAGCGTCCTCAGGCGCGCGGTCATCCGCACGGCGAGATCCTGCCGGGCGGCGTCCCCCGCATCGGCGGCGAGGTGCTCGAAGTCGTCGTCGACGTCGCTGCGGGAGTCGGAGGCCAGCAGGTCCGCGTAGGCCCGACGTTCGTCGCGGTCGAGCAGCCGCCCCAGGACCGACGTCAGACGCCGGTCGGCGTCGGACATCGGCACGGCCGTGGTCACGGCGAACTCCGGCGGCAGGTCCGTGGCGAGCTGCTCGCTCAGCATCGTGGCGATCTCGGCGCGTGCGCCGGCCAACCGGTCCATCTGCTCCACGAGCTCGGCGTCCAGCGCCCGTAGCGCCTCGACCGGATGCTCGTCGTCGCCGAGCTGCGCGACGGTGTGCAGACCGACCCCGAGCTGGGCGAGCCGCGTGATCCGGAGCAGCCGGACCAGGTGGGTCACGCCGTACTGCTTGTAGCCGTTGCTCCGCCGCTCCGGCTCGGGCAGCAGCCCGATCTGGTGGTAGTGACGGACCGTGCGTGCCGTCGTGCCCGCCAGCTCGGCGAGCTCCCTGGTGCTCCAGGCCATCTGCACCCCCTGCCGGGTCTTGAGTGTGACGTCGCGTCAACGTGTGCACTCGCTCGCGGCGCCGGATGCGCGCCACCGGCACCGGAGGACGGGAGAACAGCATGGCAGGCGACACCGTGGCAGCGCGGGCGGTCCGTTCCGCGCGGACCGGCGCCGAACACCCGGAGGACGTTCCCTACCACCGGGCTCTGGTCGGCGACCGTCGTCAGGTCGGGCGGGGGATCGCGGCCATCACGCTCGTGGTCGTCGGGCTGTTCGGGGCCGGATCCGCCATCACGTGGCTGGCGGCCCGGATCGACCTGGCCATGGGGCGGGTCAACCCGACGCTGGGCGGGGACGACGTCACGATCGCCTTCCAGGCCGCCGGGGCGGCCTCGGTCGCGGTGCTCATCCCCTGGAGCATGGTCGTGCAGCGCCTGCTCTACGGCGTGCGGGGGCGTTCGCTGGTCTCGGTCGTCTCCCGGTTCCGGTTCGACGAGTTCGGACGGGCACTGGTGTTCGCCGGCCCGCTCTCGGTCCTCTGCATCACCGCGGTCTCGCTCGTGACCCCGGTCGAGCCCGCGCGGTTCTCCACCGTGGACCTGGTGGGTCTGCTCGCCGTCACCCTGCTGCTGACCCCGCTGCAGGCGGCGGGCGAGGAGTTCGGGTTCCGGGGGCTCGTCCTGCGTGTCGCGAGCAGCTGGAGCCGGGACCCGCGCACGTCGCTGGTTCTCGGCGTGGTGGTGTCGGCGGTGCTGTTCGCCGCGATCCACGTCCAGGGCAACCCGTGGCTCAACATCCACTACCTCACCCTCGGCGTCGGCGCGGCGCTGATCACCTGCCACACGGGCGGACTCGAGACGGCCGTGGTCCTGCACGCCCTGAACAACACCGTCGGCTTCGCCTTCGCGCTGGTGGTCCACACCGACCTGCTCGGCGGCACGGGTGCCCCTGTGCTGCTGCTCCTCGCCGTGCCCACGGTCGCCACGACAGCCGCGGTCCTGCTGTCCCGCCGACACCGCCCCACGGCCGAGGGAGTCCGGGCGAGCACGGCCTGAGCGGACGCGGCCGGGGCCTCGGCGTGCCGGGTCACGCGTGCCGGACGCACGACCGCCCGACGCTGCGTGCCGGCCCGCGCACCGGTGTGGCACCGGTCGGCGCCGCGGCCGCACGGGTGGCCCCGTGCCGCACCGCGCCGGGCACGACGCCGGGTGCGGTGCCGTCGTCCAGCACCACGTCGGCCAGCACCGTCCCCGGTCCGAGCGCCACGTGCCCGCCGTACGGCGCGGTCCCGGCCGCCACCGGAGCGGCGACCAGCAGGTGGGTCCCGGCGCCGACGTGCACGGCGAAGGACCCGTCGTCGGCGGTGGTGACCCGGTCGAGCTGGCGGCCGGCGACGTCGACCACGGTGACCGCCGCCGCGACCGGCACACCGCCGGGCCCGCGGACCCGCCCGACCGCGGGCGCGTCCGCGGGGTCGTCGGACCGGGCACCTTCGAGCAGGGTGGGCAGCTCGGCGGCGAGCAACCCGGCCTCGCGGGCGAGCACGGCGGTCCGGCCGCTGCCCGCGGCGGCGCCGACCAGCAGGTCCACCACGGCGTCACAGCTGCCCGGGGGCACCGGTCGCCCCGCGACGGCGGCCGCGGTCAGCTGCGCGAGCCGCGCGCAGGCCCCGGTCACCGCCGGTGTCCCGGCGCCGGGCCGGGCGGAGCGGGCGAGCCGCCGGGCGTGCGCGGCGACGGCGGTGCAGGCCGCCAGCCACCGCGCGACGTCACGGTCGGTGGCCCCGAGCCAGGTCCGGGTGAGCGGGCGGCCGAGCAGCAGCGTCTGGTGTACCGCCGCGTCGAGAGCGCGGGCCGCGGCCCACAGGTCGTCGCCGGCGCCCGGGTGGCGCAGGGTGCGGTCGACCGACTCCAGGAGCCCGGTCAACGCGTCGAGCAGCCCGCGGTGCGCCTCGCCGGCCGCGGAGCGGGTGCGCGTGGGCAACACCAGCACCGACACCGCGCAGCCCACGACCCCGCCGACGACGGTCTCCTCCAGCCGCAGCACCATCAGGTCGACCGAGAACGTGCCCAGCAACGCGTACAGCTCACCCAGCATCAGCGTGATGAAGAAGATCATCAGTACGTAGGAGAGCCGGAACAGGTAGAGCGCGCCGAAGATGCTGACCAGGATCACCGGCAGCACGACTGCGACGTCCGGCCCGAGCACCGGCACCAGTGCGATCGCCCCGACCAGCCCGATCATGGTGCCGAGGATGCGGTGCACGGCCTTGCGGACCGTCTCCGCGACGGTCGCGGTGCCGGTGAACGCGATGAACGCGGCCAGCACCGCCCAGTAGTAGCGCTGGTGCGACAGCGCGTCCCCGACGGCGATCGCGACGGCGGTGGCGACCGCGACCTGCACGGCCTGCCGGGTGGTCAGCGACAGCCGCGACGCGGGCCGGGTCCCGTCGGGTGGGCGGTGCAGCCGGGTGACCGTCCCCGCGGACCCGGGCAAGCCACCGCCGAACAGCTGGACGGCCGGGCTGAACGCACCCGCCTCCTCCACCGTCGGGGCACCCGGGCCGGTGGGGGTGGCGGCGAGGGCCCCGGCCCACTCCGCGCGGGCCCCGGCGAGCACCGCGACGTCGAGCAGGAGCCGGCGCGGGCCGGGGGCCGCCATCCGGTCCGCCGCTGCCGGCGCCTGCTGCGCGACCGCGTCCCAGCGCCCCCGGTGCAGCATCGCGAGGAGCGCGCGCGGCGACCCTGCGGTGCCGGTGTCCCGCTCGGTCCCGGGGCCGAGCAGGTCCGGGCCGGTCCGGGCCGAGGCGGCGACGGCCAGCTCCGCGTCCAGGACGGCGCGGCGGACGTCACGGGCGGCGGCGTCGTCGGCGACGGCGCCGGGGGCCCCGAGCTGACCGTCGATGACCAGGGCCGCCTCGGTGACCCGCTCCAGCAGGCTCGCCAGCCGGGCCTCGGCCCGCTGCCGCTCCGCGGTACCGGGCGTCAGGTCGGCGACGAGCAGCACGGTCCCCGCGATCCCGGCCAGGCGCGCCTCGAACGAGCGCAGCATCCGGCGCAGCACCCGGTCGTTGCGGATCGGGAGCAGGACCAGGGTCAGCAGCATCACCCAGACGACCGCCACCGCGACCATTGCGGCCACCCCGGCCAGCATCTCGGGGCGCAGGTTCAGGAACAGGGCGAAGAAATAGCCCATGAACCCGCCCATCCCGCAGACGAACCAGCGCAGCCCGAAACGGCGGACCCACACCGCGACGAACACCACGACGACGAACGCCGCCAGCGACGCGAGCCGGTTGCGGTCGACGAGCAGCGCCACCCCCATCCCGCCGAGCATCGACACCGCGAGGCAGCACAGCGTGACCGCCTGCCCGCCGCGGGTCGCGTCGGCGATCCCGAACGAGGCCAGCATCGCCACCACCGCCCCGATCATCATCGGCAGCAGCGGAGGGGTGCCGGTCGCGGCCGCGACCAGGTACTCGACGCCCAGCGCGGTGCCGATGGCCAGCACCGCCCGCAGCGCGGACACCAGGCGCACCAGCCCCGGGTCGGAGGCGACGAACCGGTCACGGGCCCGCAGGAGGCGTTCGGGCACGGTCGTCACACTCCTTTGCATATGCTAACGATATACCGGATCGTGATCTTCGCGCATCCCGCCCGGTGGTCGTAGCGTGAGCGGCCGGTGTGCGACCAGGGAGGTGCGCGGATGCGCGGGTACGGGTTCGTGCGGGCGGGTGGCCCGGAACAGCAGACGTTCGTCGAGGTCCCCGAACCGCGGCCGGGGCCGGGTGAGCTGCTGGTGGCCGTCCGCGCGGCCGGGGTCAACCCGGGCGACCGGCGGATGCGCGACGGCGACTACGGCGTCACCGGTCCCGCGGTGCTCGGCCGCGAGGTCGCCGGGACCGTGCTGGAGGTCGGCGACGGCGTCACCGGGTTCGCCCCCGGCGACGAGGTGTTCGGCGGCTGCCCGGACATGCAGGGCGGCTGGGCGCCGCGGGCGCGCGTCACCGCCGGGTTCGCCGCGCACCGCCCGCCGGAGGTCTCGCCCGAGCAGGCGGCGGCGCTGCCGGTCGCCGCGGGCACCGCCTGGGACACCCTCACGAACCTCGACCTGCCCGCCGGGGCGACGCTGCTGGTCAACGGGGCGGGCGGCGGGGTCGGCCTGCCTCTGGTGCAGCTGGCCCGCCGCCGCGGGCTGACGGTCGTCGGCACGGCGAGCCCCGGCAAACACTCCCTGCTCGCCGGGTTCGGCGCCGTCCCGGTGGCCTACGGCGACGGCGTCGCCGACCGGATCCGCGCGGCCGCGCCCGGCGGTGTCGACGGCGCCCTGGACCTGGTCGGCGGCGACGCGCTGCGCGCGGTGGCCGGGCTCGTCCCGCCCGCGGCGCTGTACTCGATCGCGGACAAGCCGCTGGTCGCGCAGCTGGGCGGCCGCGACGTCACCCGCGACCGCAGCACCGCGGTGCTCGACGCGCTCGCCGCACTCGTCGCGGCCGGGGAGCTCGACCCGCTGGTGCGCGAGGTCCGGCCGCTGGCCGAGGCCGGGGCGGCGCTCGCCCTGGTCGAACAGGGTCACGTGACCGGCAAGGTCGTCCTGGTGCTCTAGTCCCGACGGAACAGGAACAGCCCGTAGCGGTGCTCGTCGTCGACCCACTCGGCCTCGGCCCGCAACCCGTGCCGAGCCACGTCGGTGCGCAGCCGGTCGGGCTCGAACTTCGCCGAGAACCCGACGTTGACGCTGTCGCCGCGACGCAGCTCCAGCGTCCGGTCCAGGCCGGGCAGCACCACGGTCTGGTCCCGGCGCGCCCACAGCCGCCCGTCGACGACGTCGGCGGCGGCGTCGTAGTGCGCCGCCGGGTGCACCGCGTCGAGGGCGACGCTCCCGCCGAACCGGCGTGCCAGGTGGTCGAGGTGGTTGAGCCGGAACCGGGCGAAGGCGTCGTACCCGGGCGGGTCGTTGTAGCAGGTCTCGAACACCTCCGGCGGCTTGACCAGGTCCGCCGAGAGCAGCAGCGCGTCACCGGGGCGCAGGGTGGCACCGATCCGGGCCAGCAGGGCGGCGCGCTCGTCGACGGTGGTGTTGCCGATGTTCGCACCGAGGAACAGCACGGCCACCGGGGCGCCGCCGTCGTCGCGCAGCCGGTCGAGACCGGCCTCGTACCGCCCCCACAGCCCGGTCACGCTCAGCCCGGGCAGGTCCGCCATGCGTTCGGCGCTGAGCACGAGCATCTCGCGGCTCACGTCGATCGGCAGGTAGGTCGTCGGCCGGGCCGCCGAGCAGTGTTCGAGCAGCAGCCGCGTCTTCTTCGCGCTCCCGGACCCGAGCTCGGCGACGCGTGGGCAGCCCAACCGGGCCGCGATGTCGGTGCCGTACCGCTCCAGGAGCGCCCGCTCGCACCGGGTCAGGTAGTAGGTCGGCAGCTCGGTGATCTGTTCGAACAGCTCCGAGCCGAGCGCGTCGTAGCCGAACCAGGGCGGGATCCGCGGCAGCGGCTCGGCGAGGCGGGCGCGCAGCTCGTCGGTGTCGTCCCAGAAGGAGCCCTGTTCCAGCTCGACCGGGGCGGCGGTCACCGGCCCGGCCCGTCGTCGAGCGGGCGGCGCAGGCTCGACTCCCCCGCCGCCCAGCGGGCCAGCACGTGCCCGCCGAGCCGGTCGCCGAGCAGCCCGGCGGCCCGGATGCCGAACACGACGTCGGCGGCCAGGCCGGGCTCGGTACGCAGCAGCGGGGCGAGGACGTCGCGACGCACGACCTGCTCGTGCACGGCGTCGGCCTCCACGTGCTCGTCGTAGAAGCGGATCGCGGCGGGGCCGCAGCCGAGCCGGCGCATCGCGCGGACCAGGCGCTCCGATCCGGGCGAGGAGGTCAGCTCGACCAGCGCGAACTGCCCGACCAGCGCGCCGCGCAGGCTGCGCCGCAGCCCGCACAGCGACATGAAGTTGACCTCGGCGAGGGTCTCGGCGCCGACGGTGTCGACGTGCGCGCCGTAGGCCTCGGACAGTCCGAGGTCGCGCATCATGTCGGCGAACAGCACGGCGTGCATGCCCGCGGCGTCGCCCGCGCCGTACTCGTCGTGCTCGACGGTGACCAGGCCCGCCTTGGCGGCCGGGGGCAGCCGCGGGATCACCCAGGCCTGCGGGTCGGCCTCCTTCAGGTGGTAGATCGAGCGGTGCACGACGTACTCGCGCAGCTGCCACAGCTCGCCGCGGCGCAGCAGGTGGTGGGTCACGCCGGTCTCCGCGCCCGGCCCGACCGGCTCGACGAGCAGCTCGGCGACGGTCGCGTCGACGTCGTCGCCGGGCGGGACCGCACCACGGAGGGCGGCCAGGAACCGCTCCTCCAGCGCCACGCGCAACCCGAGCAGGGCCACCTCCCACTCGTGCTCGTCGCCGACCCCGGCGAAGCCGCGGTAGTGCAGCTCGTAGCAGCAGTGCAGGGCCAGGTGCAGGTCCTCGCCCCACGGGTCGGCGTCGCCCGCGGCGGGCAGCGCGGCGGGATCGCCGCCCAGCCGGGCCAGGACGGCGCCGGACAGCGGGCCGCGCGCCGCCGGCAGCGGCGCGGTCCCGGTGCCCGGGTGCGGGGGTGCGGTCACGTCGGGTCCTCCTGTCGCACGCGGGTGCGGTGGCTGGTGTCGCAGAACGGCGGGCGGCGGGTGCGCCGGCAGGTGCACAGCGCGGTGACCGGGCGCCGCGAGGTCACCCGGGTGCCGTCGGGCAGCTCGACCTCCACCGGGCCGGTCACCAGGACCGGGCCGTCGTCGGTGAGCCGCACCCGCGTGGGCCCGGCGCCGGTCTCACGACCCACGGACGGCCTCGATCACCACGAGCTCCTCGTCGGCGGCGCCGGGTTCGACCAGGCCGCGGGCCTCGTGCAGCGCGGTGCGGGCCCGCATCACCGGGCCGAGCGGGATCCGGGACCGGTCGGCGACCCGCACGGTGAGCCCGGCCGCGGCGAGCCGGTCCAGCGAGGCCTGCACCCCGGAGACGGCGCTGTGCACCATGAGCAGCGCGCCGCCCGGTCCGAGATGGGCGGCGACGCCGTCGCAGATGCGGTCGATCACGGCGCGGCCGTCGCGGCCGCCGTCCCAGCTGCGGGCCCGGCGGTGGCGGACGAGCCGGTCGGTGTGCGACGGCACGTACGGCGGGTTGGCGGTGACGAGGTCGAACCGCCGGCCGTCGACGGGGCCGAACAGGTCACCGCGGTGCACGGTCAGCGCGGTGCGGTGCAGCCGGGCGTTGACCCGTGCCGCGAGCACGGCGCGCCGTGACAGGTCGACCGCCGTGACCGCGCCGGCACCGCAGCGGGCCGCGGCGAGCGCCACGGTCCCGGTGCCGGTGCCCAGGTCGAGCACGGCCCCGCGGGCCCGCCCGGAGACGGCGACGGCGCGGGCCAGCATCTGCGAGTCCGACTGCGGCCGGTAGACCCCGGGCGGGGTCAGGAGCATGGGCGCCACGTCAGTGCGCGACCGTCTCGCGGGCCACCTCGGCGTGCCGGGTGCGGGCCGCGGTGAGCACGCCCGCCCGGTTCTTGTGCTGCTCCTCGTAGCGCAGCACGGCCTGCACGTCCTCGGGCGCGTCGAGCTCGCGGACAGCGCGAACCGCGTCGGGGACGGACAGATCGTCGTAGCCGTCGACCGGGAGTTCGCCGGCGCCGAGCGCGCCGCGGGACCGGCGGGTGTCGTGCAGGGCCCGGGCGGCGTCGCCGGCCCGCTCGCGGCGGGCGATGTCCTCGGCACGCTCCAGGGCGGCGTCCAGCCCGGAGCCGAGGACGTCGGCGGCGTCGCGCCCGGCGCGGTCGGCGCCGTCGCCGAGTGCCGACGCGGTGCGCCGCACCCGTTCCCCGGCCCGGGTCAGCTCGTGCCCGGCCCGGTTCAGGCCGACGGCGCCGAGGCGGGCCGGGAGCCGGACGGCGTCGGTGACGGCGCCGCGCGCGATCTGCAGCGGGGTGGCCCGCAGCGGCGCGGGACCGCCGACGGCCTCCTCGGCGAGCACCGTGGTCAGCCACTCGACGGTCTCGCTGTGGGCCTCGACGAGCTCACCGGCGAGGCGGTGCACCCGTTCCGGCCCGGACGCGGTCAGCGCCTGCAGGTAGCGGGCGCGGTCCTGCAGCTGCCGCTCCAGCGCGAGGTCCCCGAGCAGCGCCTCGTCGAAGCGCTGGGCCTGCTCGACCTGGCTCTTCACGAACGCGAGGATCCGGCCGCCGACGGCGCCGACCAGGTCGGGTACGGCGTCGAGCTCACGCAGGGCGTCCTGGATGCGGCCGAGCCGGTCCTCGGCGCGGCGGGCGTTGTCGGTGAGCTCGCGGCGGGTCTCGTCGGTGCGGGCCTGCACGGTGCGCAGGCGCGCGATCCGGTTCTCGGTGCGGGTCAGCTGCTCCAGCACACGGAGCTGGGCGACCACGGCGGCGGTATCGGTCACGAACACGTCCTCTTGCGGCGGCGACAGGGTCGCACCGCGGCTACCCGCGATCCGCGGTCCCACTCCTGCCGACCGGTGCCGCTCCGGTCAGATCACCGGCATGTTCAGCTCGGTGCGCAGGTCGGCGGGGTCCATGTCCGGCGACGGCTCGGTCAGGTAGACCTCCCAGAACACGTCGCCGCCGCGCAGGCCCTGCGCGGCGACCCACTCCCCCAGCCGCTGCCAGGCGGCGCCGAGCCCGTCGAAGGAACCGGCGTGGACGACGCGCGCCACCCGGCAGGCGGGGAGCGAGCCGGCGACGACGTCGCCGTCCGGGACGACCTCCCGGTCGGTGGGGAACCCCGTCTCGAGGTCGGCGGTCGCCGTCAGCGGCCCCCGGTACAGCGCGAACGCCGGTCCGGTCACCGTCACCCCCTGCCCCGAGACGGTCCCGGGGAGGACGGAGTAGGCGCGGTCGAAGAACGCGGGCAGGTCGGTCGCCGGGACCGTGCCGCGGACGACGGCGGTGGGGCGGGCGGTGACCTCGAGGAGCTCGGGGGTGGTCATGGACGGGTCCTTCCGGCGGGTGGGTGGTCCACCGGGGTGGACCGCTCCGGGCGGGCGGACTCATCGGTCCGCGCGGGGCGCGAGGTGGGTGGCGAGGAAGCGGTCGGCGGCCTCGAACATGGTGGCCAGGTTCTCCGGGTTGACGATGGCGTGCCCCTCGTCGTCGAACACCAGGTAGTCGACGTCGACCCCGCGTCCGCGCAGCGCCGCGACGAGGTTGTCGGACTCGGCGCGCACCACCCGGACGTCGTTGGCGCCCTGCACCACCATCAGCGGGGTGCGGATGTCGTCGACCCGGGTGATCGGCGAGCGGGCCAGCATGTCCGCCTCCTGCCCCGGGTCGGCCGGGTCGCCGACGTAGCGGAACCAGTTGTTGACCAGCCCGGGCCGGGTGAACTCCGGCACGGTGCGCAGGAAGTCCGCCAGGTTCGAGATGCCGACGTACTCCACCGCCGCGGCGAACCGGCCCGGGGTGAACGCGACCCCGACCAGGGTGGCGTAACCGCCGTAGGAGCCGCCGAACATCGCGACCCGGTCCGGGTCGGCGTACCCGCGGGCGACGGCCCAGTCGACGGCGTCGATCAGGTCGTCGTGCATGGCGCCGGCGAACTCCCCGACCGCGGCCTCCATGTGGGCGCGACCGAACCCGTAGGACCCCCGGAACTGCGGCTGCAGCACCGCGTAGCCGCGGTTCGCCCACAGCTGCACGCTCGCGTCGAAGCCCCACCAGTCCCGCGACCACGGCCCGCCGTGCGGCATCAGCACCAGCGGCAGGCCCTCGGGTGCGACGCCGACGGGCAGCGTCAGGTAGGCGAGCATGTCCCGGCCGTCGCGGACGGTGACCGTGACCGCCTCCATCGGCGCCATCGCGGCCGGGTCGAGGTCGGCGCGCGGGCGGAACAGCAGCCGCGACTCCCCCGTGGCGCGGTCGTGGAACCAGGTCTGCGGGTCGCGGTCGTGGGCGAACGTCGCCACCCAGCGGCGCCCGTCGACGTCGCCGGAGACCCCGGACAGGTCCCCGTCGCACAGGCCGCGCAGCGCGACGAGCACCTCGGCGAAGTCCGGGTCGACGGCCCGGATCTCCTGGCGCGCACCGAGGTAGCGGACGCCGAGCAGTTCCCCGGTACCGCGGTGCCGGATCAGCGCCGACGGGAGGCTGGGGAAGATCTGGGCGCGGATGTCGATGTCGTGCTCGGGGTGCCGGTCGACCTCGGTGACCTCGCCGGTCCTGGTGTCGAGCCGGCCGAGGTGCAGCCGGTCGCCGTCGCCGTAGGTGCCGATCCAGATGCCGGTGCCGTCCGGGGTCGGCTCGTAGGGGTACACGCCGATCGGGTGGGCATCACCGTCGAAGGTCGCGACCAGCTCCTCGCCGCGCCACACCTGCGCGACGCCGTCCGCGGTGAGGGTCTCGCGCAGCAGCTCGTCGCCGACGAGGGTCCAGCCGTCGCCACCGCCGGGGCTCTGCGCGAGCACCGTCATCTCCCCGGTCGCGACGTCCAGCTCGCACAGGTCGAACTCGACGGGGTTGCGGGCGTTGCTCTGCAGCAGCAGCTTCCCGGGGCGTTCCGGGCGCTGCTCGACGCCGAACGTCGTCGCCCCCTCGAACGGGGTGAGGTCGACCGCGGGTGCCTCCGGCGCGGTCAGGTCGACGCGGAACACGTGCCAGTTCTCGTCGCCGCCGGTGTCCTGCAGGTAGAGCAGGTAGCGGGGATCGTCGGTCCAGTGGTAGCGGAGCACGGTGCGGGTCTCGTCGGCGGTGACACAGCGCTCGCCGCTGCCATCCACATCGGACACCCACACGTTCAGGCGTCCGTTCCACGGGGCCAGGAAGGCGATGCGGGTGCCGTCCGGGGAGATCGTGGCAGCGGTGCGGTCGGGCATCCGCAGCAGGTCACGGGCGGGGATCGGGTCGGGCAGGGCCATGGTGGTCTCCGGGGTCGGGGTCACAGCGCGGTCCAGATCGTCTCGGCGTCGACGACGCGGTGGCGGCGCCAGGTGAGGGCGCGTTCGGCCGCGGCGATCACGCCCGCGACCAGCAGGCCCGTGTTCAGCCAGCCGGGCAGGGCGACCGGTGAGATGAACGTCCCGAACCGGGCGGCGACGGCGTCGATGCCGGTGAGCAGCTCCAGCGCCACCGGGACGGCCAGGACGAGGTTGACGAGCAGCACGACGACGGCGACCGTCGCGATCGTGCGGCTCACCGCCGGTGAGCGGCGGGCCAGCCGCGCGCGGCGGTACTCCAGCGTGCCGGGCACCGGGGGCAGCCTGCGTTCCCCGCCGTCGTCGGTGACCAGGTGCATCCGGGTGATGCCGTAGAGGCCGGCGTCGACCTCGATCCGGCCGCCCGGCACCGGCAGCGACGCCGGCATCTCCGCCCGCGCGACCTGCTCGCCGTCCCGGTACAGGCGTGCGTCCCAGTCCCGCGCCTGGTCGACCTCGACGGTCCACATCGCGCCGGGCCCGCCGGGCTCGGGGAGAGGGGCCGCGTACAGCGAGCGGGTCAGGATCTGGTGGCGGCGCAGCGGCCGCAGCCGCCGGCTCACCGGGCACCCGCCGTCGCCGGGGCCGGCGCGGCGGCGTCGGCCGTACCCGGTTCGCCGAGGTCACGGAACGCGGGCGCCACCAGCGCGACGAGTGCGGTGCCGACCGCGACCGCGGCGAGCGCGATCCCGGCGGCGCCGAGGCCGACCGCGGAGGCCAGCGCCGCGACCGGCGCCGCGGTCAGTGCGGGCGCGGCGAGCAGCAGGGTGTTCTGCGCCCCGAGGACGCGGCCGCGCAGGGCGTCCGGGGTGGCCTCGATGGTCAGCACACCGAGCACCGCGCCGACCGGGGCGTTGGTGAACCCCACGAGCGCGGCGGCGCCGAGCACCACCCACGGCGAGGCCAGACTCCCGACCAGCGCGAAGCCGGCGCCGAAGCCGAGCATCCCGACCACGAACCAGGTCCGGCGCCGCACCCGGTTCACCAGCGCCGCGTACAGCACGGAGCCGGCCAGCCCGCCCGCGGCGAGCGCGCTCAGCGTCAGCCCGGCGAGCGCGGGCAGGTCCAGCGCCGTGAAGTAGGCGGGCATCAGCGTCGTCTGCAGGGCCGCGATGACGGCGACCAGTACCGCCGACACCAGCGTCGCCCCGAGCACCAGCCGCTGCCCGGCGAGGAACACCCACGACGCCGCGAGATCCCGCACGGCCCTGCGCACCGCACCCCCCGGAGCGGTGCGCAGAACCCCCTCGACCCGTCCGGCCCGCGGGTCCAGCAGCGCCGCGGTCAGCGCCGCGAGCAGGCTCGTCGACGCGGTCACCACCAGCACCGTCGACGCCGGGCCGGCCAGCGCGACCAGCAGACCGCCGATCGCCGGGCCGGCCAGCAGCAGCACGTTGGCCAGGTTCTCCCGCAGCGCGATCAGCCGGTCGAGGCGGCCCGGCCGCGGGTCGAGCCGGACCAGCGCCGGGAGCAGGACCTCCTGCGCGGTCATCGCGGGCACCCGCACGACCGCGCCCAGCACCCCGAGCACCAGGAAGGCGGTCATGCCCAGCCCCCACAGCGCGTCGACGACCGGCAGCGCCGCGACCACCGCGGCCCCCAGGACCCCGGCGACGACGGTCACCAGCCTGCGGTCGACGCGGTCGACGACCAGCCCCGAGACCAGCCCGGTCAGCGCGGACGCCGTGGTCGTCACCGTCGCCAGCACGCCCGCGGCCAGCACGTCCCCGGTGCGCTGCAGGACCAGCAGCGGCAGGACCGCCGCCATGATCCCGCCGCCGAGCAGGGTCAGCCCGTAGGCGGCGAGCCACAGCGCCGGGCTGCGTCGCAGCGTGCTCACCGGACCAGGGCCTTGGTGCTGCGCCGGAACGCCCAGACGACCACCAGCGCGGCCAGCACGGTCAGCGGGGTGCCCATGGCGACCCGGGCGATGCCCAGCCCGCCGGTCGCCTCGGCGACGTAGAGCCACTGCTGGATCCCGAACCGCGCGCCGAGCACCAGAGCCGCGGCACCGGTGGCGAGGTCGTGGGCGCGCAGGACCGCGGGCGTCGAGCGCCAGGGGTGCGTGCCCCCGTGGACGGCGTTCCAGATCACGCCGGTGATCGGCCGGCGGGCCAGCAGCGACCCGGCCGTGACGACGAACCCGGCCAGGGAGGCCCAGATGCCGATCACGAAGAAGTCGCGCGCCGACCCGGTCCAGGCGACGATCCCGGCCGCCAGCGCGACGCCGAGCAGGCTGCCGACCGCCGAGCTGAACTTCTCCCGCTGCAGCAGCCGGTACCCGAACAGGGCCAGCCCGGTCGCGACGGCGATGCCGATGGTCAGCGGCAGGGACAGGAAGGCGTTCGCCGTCACGAACACGATCACCGGGATCGTCGAGTAGACGAACCCCGCGGTCCCGCCCATCTGGTCGAGCAGGCTCGGGGTGGCGCGGTCGCGGGTCCGGTCGTGCTGCGGCTCGGTCATGGTCATGCCGTCCTCCCTCGTCGTGATGTGCTGCAACGAGGGAAGGCCGTGCCGCCACGGCACACTCAAGCCCGAGGGCCCGTCGTGTGGTCCAGGTCACTGTCGGCTTGACCGTGCCGCGACGGCACGGTGTGGGCTCGCCCCATGACGTGGAGCACCCGGGAGATCGCCGAGCTGGCCGGCACCAGCCTGCGGGCGGTGCGGCACTACCACGAGGTGGGGCTGCTCGCCGAGCCCGCACGACGGGCGAACGGGTACAAGCAGTACGGGGTCGAGCACCTCGTGCGGCTGCTGCGGATCAAGCGGCTGGCCGACCTCGGGTTCTCGCTGCCTCAGATCGCCGACACCCTCGACGACCGCAACCACCCCGAGCAGGCGCTGCGCACGCTCGACGCCGAGCTCGCCGCCACGATCGAACGGCTGCAGCGGGCCCGCCTCGAGCTCGCCACGATCATCGACCGACGTGCTCCGGCGGACCTGCCGGTGGCCATGGCGCCGGCGCAGGCGGCCGCGCTGACCGAGTCCGACCGGTCGGTGATGCTGCTCATGAGCCGGTTCATGGGGCCGCGCAAGCTGACCGCCTACGGCGAGCTGCTGCGTGACCTGCCGGCCGACCCGACCGACGGCGAGTTCGACCGCCTGCCCGCCGACTCCGGTGAGGAGGTCCGCGCCGGCCTCGCCGAGCGGATGGCACCGCACGTGCGCCGGATACGGGAGGCCCATCCGGGCCTGGTCGGCCCGGACGACGACGCCCCGCGCGGAGCACAGGTCCTCGCGGAGACGACGAGCGCGGCGATGCGGGAGCTCTACAACCCGGCCCAGGTGGACGTCCTCGTCCGCCTCGCAGCGCTGCTGCGGGCCCCCCACTGACCACCCGTTCACGGAGAGGAACGACCGATGTTCGAACACAAGGTGCTGCAGTACAAGCTCGGCTGGAAGGGCTTCGACTACCCGGGGATGGAGAAGGAGCTCAACGAGCTCGGCGCGCAGGGGTGGGAGACGGTCGGCACGATCGTGCCCGCGGTCGGTGCGGGCCAGACCATCGAGATCGGGGTGATCCTCAAGCGGGCGCGAGGGTGACCTCGCGGCCCGCGTCGATCCGCGCGCACCGGGTACCCGCGGGCGTGCCCGACTTCGCCGCGTCGCCACGACGCCACCCGTTCGACCTCGACCCGCGCTTCGGCGCGGTGCTGCTGCCGTTCGGGGTGTGCGATCCCACCGACGCCCACGTCGACCTCGACGACGACGGCCTACGGGTCCGCTTCGGCCACTTCTCGCTGGTCACGCCGGTCCGCAACCTCGCGGGCGCCCAGGTCACCGGCCCGTTCCGGGCGGCGAAGGCCCTCGGTGCGCGGCTGTCGCTCGCCGACCGGGGCGTGACCTTCGGCAGCACCACCGAGCGTGGGGCGTGCATCCGGTTCCACCGCCCCGTCCCGGCGCTCGACCCCCTCGGTGCGCTGCGCCACCCCGGGGTCACCGTGACCGTCGCCGAGCCGGAGCGGCTGGTCGATGCGGTGGAGCACTACGCCACGCAGACCCGGCTCACCACCGCGCGGCGCTCGGAGCCGACCCCCCAGCCGGGCCCGGTGGCCCGCGCCGGGGCCGTACTCCGCTACCCCGCGGGCCTCGCACTCACCGCCACCCGCTACCTGCGACGCCTCCCGCACGTCGACCGCGCCGAGGACACCGGTGACGCCTCCGATCTCCCGCCGGCACTGCCGGAGGAGTTCGTCGACGCGCACCTCAAGACCGTCGGCGAGGGCTCGGGTCCCCTGCTGCACCGCATCTTCACCGTCGACGTCCGGGACAGCGGCCTCGACGCCGCCGCGCTGATGGACCGGGTGTGCGCCGATCTCGACCGTGCCGCCCCGTCGGAGGTGGTGACCTTCCGCAAGAAGCGCGGGCGGCTCGGCGAGGTCGCGGTCGGTGACGAGTACGTCGTGCACATGCCGGCGCCGTGGAACGGGCCGGTACGGGTGGTGCACCGCGACGCGACCTCGTTCCGGTTCGCGACGCTGGCCGGGCACCTGGAGGCCGGGCAGATCGAGTTCTCCGCCCACGACACCGGTCGGGGCGTCGCGTTCCGGATCGAGACGTGGTCGCGGCCCGGGGACCGGCCCTCGGCGCTGGTGTTCGACGTGCTGCGGGTCGGGAAGGAGGTCCAGCTGCACATGTGGACCCACTTCTGCCTGCGCGCGGGGGACCTGTCGGGCGGCCGGGTCACCGGCGGGGTGCGGGTGCGGACGCGGCGGGCGTCGTGGCCGGTGCGGGTGGGCGGCGGGACCGGCGCGCGGGCCGGGGAAGGGACGGCGGGATGACACGCCGGCTGGCCGGCGACAATGCGCGACGGCCGCGTGTCCGCCGGGGTCACCCGGCACGCTGACGGCGTGAGCGAACCCCTGCGCGCCGGGGCGCACGAACGTCTGCGCACCGCCCGGCTCGACACCGCCCTCGCCGCCGTCGGCGACCTGACCCCGCGCTGGGACGAGGTGGAGGAGGCGACCCAGCCGCGGGTGCTGTCCCGGCACGTGGCCGGGGTCGTCGAGCAGGCGCTGGCCGACCGGGATCCGGAGCAGCGGGTCGCGCTGGTCAACCGGCTGCTCGCCCAGGTCGAGCGCGAGGAACAGCTCTCCGCCGACCTGCAGCAGCTCATCGCGCTCACCCGGGAGATCGCACCCGGGGTGCACGAGGTCCGGCGTCCCCTGACCCCGCTGTCGGACGCGGCGCTGTTCACCAACGCCGCCGGCGAACCGAAGCTGCACACCGCGCTGCAGTCCGAGCTGTCCAGCGCCGACCGGGTCGACCTGCTCTGCGCGTTCATCCGCTGGCACGGCATCCGGCTCCTGGAGACCGAGCTCGACGTCCTGCACGAGCGTGGCGTCCCGTTCCGGGTCATCACCACCACCTACATGGGCGCCACCGAGCAGCGGGCGGTCGACGAACTCGTCCGGCGGCACGGCGCCGAGATGAGGGTCACCTACGCGAGCGCGACCACCCGGCTGCACGCGAAGGCGTGGCTGTTCCGCCGGGACTCCGGCTTCGACACCGCGTTCGTCGGGAGCTCGAACCTGTCGCGGTCCGCCCTGGTCGACGGTCTGGAGTGGAACGTCCGGCTGTCCTCGGTGGCCACGCCGGAGCTGATCCGCAAGTTCACCTCGACGTTCGACTCCTACTGGGCTGCGCCCGACTTCGTCTCCTACGACCCGGACCTGCCCGCCGACTCCCAGCGTCTCGCCGACGCCCTGGGCCGTCACCAGGACGACACCACCCCGTTGTCCGGGCTGGAGGTCCGCCCGTTCCCGCACCAGGAGCAGATCCTCGAAGCCCTCGCGACCGAGCGCGAGGTGCACGACCGGCACCGCAACCTCGTCATCGCCGCGACCGGGACCGGCAAGACCGTCGTCGCGGCGCTGGACTACGCGCGGCTGCGCCACGCGCACCCGAGGCTGCTGTTCGTCGCGCACCGCAAGGAGATCCTCGACCAGTCCCGGCGCACCTACCGCAACGTGCTCGCCGACGGCGCCTTCGGCGAGACCTACGTCGGTGGAGACCGCCCGCAGCGCTGGAACCACGTGTTCGCCTCGGTGCAGTCACTGGCGTCCTACGGGGTGGAGAACATCCCGTCCGACCACTTCGACGTCGTCGTGATCGACGAGTTCCACCACGCGGCCTCGCCCACCTACCGCGCGTTGCTCGACCACCTGCGGCCCGCCGAGTTCCTGGGTCTGACGGCGACCCCCGAACGCTCCGACGGCGTCGACGTCCGTGACCTGTTCTTCGAGGGGCGTACCGCCGCCGAACTGCGCCTGTGGGATGCGTTGTCGGCGGACCTGCTGGTGCCCTTCCACTACTTCGGGGTCGCCGACGACGTCGACCTCACCGGGATCGAGTGGAAGCGCGGCAGCTACGACACCACCTCCCTCGACGGCCTCTACACCGGTAACGACGCCCGCGCCGCCAAGGTCGTCCGCGAGACCCGCGCCAAGGTCACCGACGTGACCGCGATGCGGGCGCTCGGGTTCTGTGTCTCGGTCGCGCACGCCGAGTACATGGCGCGGGTGTTCACCGCGGCCGGCATCCCCAGTGAGGCGGTCACCGGGCAGACCGCCCGCGACGACCGTGACGGCGCCCTGCGGCGGCTGCGAGACCGTCGGGTGAACTGCCTGTTCGCCGTCGACGTGTTCAACGAGGGGCTCGACGTGCCGCAGGTCGACACCGTCCTGCTGCTGCGCCCCACCCAGAGCGCGACCGTGTTCCTCCAGCAGCTCGGCCGCGGGCTGCGACGCGCTCCGGACAAGGCGGTGCTCACCGTCCTGGACTTCATCGGCCAGCACCGCCGCGAGTTCCGGTTCGACCTGCGCTTCCGCGCACTGACCGGCAGCAGCCGGGCCGGGGTCGTCCGCGACGTCGAGGAGGGCTTCCCGTTCCTGCCGTCCGGCTCGGCGATGGTGCTGGACCCGGTCGCCCGCGACATCGTGCTGGCCAACGTGCGCAGCCGGCTCCGCCTGTCCCGCAGGGACCTCATCGCCGACGTCCGTTCGCACGGCGAGTCGGCCCTGGCCCGCTACCTGCACGAGTCCGGCGGCGAGCTGGCCGACGTCTACCGCGGCAAGGGTTCCTGGACGATGCTGCGTCGCGATGCCGGACTCACCGTCGCCGGTCCCGGCCCGGACGAGACCGTGCTGCTGCGCCGGCTCGCCGCACTCACCCATGTCGACGACCCGGAGCGGGCCGCGGTCTACGCGCGGGTCGCGGACCCGGCGGGCCCTGCGTACGCCGAGCTGACCGCCCGCGAACGGTGGCTGGCGCGGATGCTGTTCTTCCAGCTCTGGCCCGATCGAGGGGGCTTCGACAGCTACCAGGCCGGGATCGACCACCTCCGCCGCCACCCGGCGGTGTGCGCCGAGATCGGCGAGCTGACCGCGTTCACCCTCGATCAGGCCCGGCACCTGCCGCGCTCGCTCGGCGAGGGACTGCAGCACGTGCCGCTGCACAGCCACGCCCACTACCGGCGGGAGGAGATCCTCGCCGCGCTGGACTGGGCGTCGATGACGCGCAAGGCATCGGGGCACGCCACCGGGGTGGTGTGGGCCGAGCAGACCCGGGTCGACGCGCTGCTGGTCAACCTGCACAAGACCGAACGCGACTTCTCACCCACCACGATGTACCGCGACTTCGCGCTGCAGCCGGACCTCTTCCACTGGGAGTCGCAGAACGCGGCCTCCCCGGAGACGGGGATGGGCCGGCGCTACCTGACCCACGCCGAGCAGGGCAGCCACGTGGTGCTGTTCGTCCGGGACTCCCCCGGCGACGACATCGGCCCGGGCGCGCCGTTCCTGTGCCTCGGCGCCTGCCGGTACGTCTCCCACCAGGGCAGCAAGCCGATCGCGATCACCTGGAAGCTGCGCCGCCCCATGCCGGGTGAGACGTTCCGGGCGGCGAGCGTCGTGGCGTCCTGACCCGGAGCGGGCATCGTGCCGGAGGCGGCACCGCCGGCCGGGGACAGATCCGTCCGGAGACTCCCCCACCGGTTCAGCCTCCCCCACTCGACGCGGCGGCCGCGTTCTGCTGCTCCCACACCGAGAGCACGACCGCGACGACGAACAGCTGCGCCGGCAGGCTCAGACCCGGCAAGGCCGCTTCGGCCCCGCCGCGCCACCAGCTCGACTTCCGGATCGTCCCGGCGGTCCGGTCGCCCTCGACGAGGTGCTGCTCGGAGCTCCACACCGAGGCCCGGCGGAAGCGGTAGGACCGGCCGTCGGCGGTGACGGTCCAGTGCTTGCGACCAGCCCGCTCCGCCGTGGCGACGACGGTCCCTGCGGAGTCGGTCATCGTGTAGGTCCTGCCCCAGACGGTCGATCCGATCTGGTACTCGCGGCCCTCGACCTGGATCTGCCCGCCGGAGCGCCACCAGTGCGAGCTGAAGGTGCTGACCGGCGCGCCGTCCAGTGTGAACTCGTAGTCGCGGCGCCATACGCTCGTCCGCTCGGCACGCAGCATGGGGTGATCGAACCATCCGAGTCCTCCGCACACCGCGCAGGCCGGGTGGGCGGGGACTCGGCCGGGCGGCGAGCTGATCATTGCCCACCGCTTAGCGTCGCCTTAGGCCGAACGGCCGAATGCTGCCGCCGTGCTCGCCACAGATCATGACAAGCAGACGGCCCGGATCTTCGCGGCGGTGCCGCTACTGCTGGCCGCGGCGGCGGGCGCCCTGGACGGGGCCTCGTTCACGGCGTTCCACGACGTGGTCGTCAGCGCCATGACCGGTAGCTTCGTCGCGCTCGGCCGGGGGCTGGGGTCGGTCGGGGCGCTCGCCCCCGCGGCCTGGGCGCTGGGCGGCTACGTGCTGGGCCTGGTCGCCGGCACCGTGACGGCGGGTCTGGCCGAGCGGAGACTGCCGGCCCGGGGCGCCGTGGGTGTCACGCTCGGCCTGGAGCTCGCGGTCCTGTCCGCGTTCGGCCTCGCGTGGCTGCTCGGCGGGCCGGGACACGCCTTCCCCGTGGAGCCGATGATCGGGACGGCGACGCTGGCGATGGGACTGCAGGGGGCGGCGCTGCGCCGGATCGGTCCGGCCGGCACCCCCACCAACTACTTCACCGGGGTCGTCACCAACTGGGTGTCGGGCATGGTCGACCCGGCCGGGCGCAGCTGGAACCCCGGCGCCGGCGCCCGCATCGCGGTCTTCGTGCTCGCCGTCGCCGCGACGGGCTCGCTGCACCGGGTCCTCCCGGTCGGAGTGGTCGCGGTGCCGGTGGCCCTGGTCGCGGCCGCGACGGTGCTCGCCGTGGCCACGGTGCGCTCCCGGCGCGCCGTCGGGCTGCGCCCGGCCGACCACACCGCGGACCGGACCCGGTCGATGGTGGTGGCCCCGACCGGGGCGTGAGCCGTGGACGGTGACGGATTCGTCCCCGTCGGGCAGTCTGACCGGCGTGGCCGCAACGGTGCGGCCACGCCGAGACCGGGGGGTCACATGACGACCGAACGGGAACGCTTCCTGCCCACCGAGCAGGGCGAACAGGCCCCCAACGCCGGCCGGGTGCTGGCGCTGCTGTTCGCCGCCAACACGTTCAACTTCTACGACCGGGCCGTACCGGCGATCGTCGCCGAGCCCGTCAAACTCGAGTTCGGGCTCTCCGACCTGCAGATCGGCGTCCTGGCCGCCGCGTTCACCGTCGTCTACGCCCTGTGCGGGCTCCCCCTCGGGCGCCTCGCCGATCACCGCTCGCGGGCCCGGATCATGGGGTGGGGCATCGTCGCGTGGAGCCTGCTGACGGCCGCGAGCGGCGCGGCCTGGAACTACGTCTCGCTGCTGCTGATGCGGGTCGGCGTCGGTATCGGTGAGGCCAGCTACGCGCCCGCCGCGAACTCCACGATCGCCGACCTCTACCCGGCGGGGAGGCGGGCGCGGGCGTTCGGGCTGTTCCAGCTCGGGCTGCCGGTCGGGCTCGTGCTCGCCTACTTCTCGGTCGGTGCGATCGCCGAGGCGTTCGGGACGTGGCGGGCCCCGTTCGTGCTGGCCGCGATCCCCGGGCTGCTCATCGCGGCCGGGTTCTTCCTGGTGCGCGAGCCCCGCCGCGGGGCGTCCGAACCGGCGTCGACGACCACGGTCGAGGCGACGCCGGCTCCGGTCGACCGGCCGTTCCGGCGGATCCTGGCCGTCCCGACGATGTGGTTCCTGATCGTCGCCGGGATCGGCGCGAACCTCGCCGCCTACTCGGTCAACACGTTCACCGTGCCGCTGTTCCAGCGCTACTTCGGTGCGTCCCTGACCGGGGCGGCGGTGCTGACCGGCGTCGTCGTCGGCGTGACGGGGCTGGCCGGGTTGCTCGTCGGCGGCTGGGTGTCGGACCGGGCGGCCCGCCGCTCGACGGGTGCGCGGGTGCTGGTCGGTGCGGTGGCGACGCTGGTGTCGGTCCCCCTGACCTGGTTCGCGCTGTCCGTGGGACCGGAGGCGACGGGCACGTTCGTCGTGTTGTTCGGCGCCGGCTGGCTGCTGCAGTACCTCTACTACACCTCGGCCTACCCGGCCGTCGCCGACGTCGTCGGGCCGCGGCTGCGGTCGACGGCGACGGCGGTGTTCTTCGCCGCGTTCTACCTGCTGGGCGGCGCGGTCGGGCCGGTGATCGCCGGTGCCCTGTCGGACGCGTTCGCCGCGGACGCCCTCGCCGCGGGCGCGAGCCCGGCCGACGCCGCGGCGAACGGGCTGCGGCAGGCCCTCGCCGTGATCGTGCCGCTGTCGATGGCGATCGCGTCGGCCGGGCTGTTCCTCGCCGCCCGCACGGTGCGCCGGGACAACGAGCGGATGACCGCGGCCGCCGGCTGACCCGGGCTCTCAGCCGGGCAGCCGGGTCCAGTCGCGGTCGTCGACGTCGGTGCCGAACGCGTCGAGCGTCACCGTCGTCGAGTCCTGGCGCTGCTCGGGCAGCCGGATCCGGCGCACGTGAGCGCCGTCGAGCCACACCTCGCCCGGCTCACCGTCGCCGGTGGTGACGGTCAGCCGTCGCCACCGCTCGCCGCGGTCGGCGACGACGCCGTGGTCGTGGGCCTCGGTGACGTCGGCGAGCCGGTCGAAGGCCGCCAGCGGGGTGACGATCCGGCCGGGATCGGTGAGGCCCAGCCGGTCGAGCCGACGGCCCGGCCGGCCGCTCCAGACCCGGTCCTCGATCTGCACGAACGCGATGTGGTCGTGGCCCACCATGGCGCGGCGCCGGGTGAGGTCGAGGACTCCGCTGGTGACGACCTCCCGCGGCACCCGGCGCAGGACGGCCCGCGCCAGGGCCGGGAGCGGGCGCCGCCGCCGCGGGAGCGCCTCGCCCACGGCGCGGGTCCCGGACATGTCCATCAGCAGGGTGGCACGGGCGGTGCCGGCCGCGACGGTGCGGCCGACGGCGTCGCGCAGGCGGACCATGGCCGGGCTCTCGGTGGTCATCGTGGGGCCTTTCGCCGGTGGCTCGGGGACGGACACCTGCGAGCCTGCCCGTCGGCGCGGCCCGGCGAATCGGTCCGGAGGACGATCCGTGTCTCCATCGCAGGGAGGAGGCGGGGTCAGCCGGCGTCGAGCGCGCCGGTCAGCCGGGCCAGTACAGGAGCGGCGGCGGCCAGGGCGGCGCGCTCGGCGGGGGCGAGGCGGTCGAGCGCCGCACCGAGCAGGGCCTCGGCCGCCGCGTCGTAGCGTTCCAGCGCCCCGGCCGCGCGCGCGGAGACGGCGACGACCACCGTCCGCTGGTTCGCCCCCGCCCGCCGCTCGACGAATCCGGCGGCGGTCAGCGTGCGCAGCAGGTTGCTCACCGTGGACCGTGCCAGATGCAGCGCCGCCGCCAGTTCGCTCGGCGCGAGCGGCCCTTCCGCCGCCAGCGTGCGGAGCAGCTCGATCTGGGCCTCGGACAGGTCCGGCAGATCGGCGGCGATACGGGTGCGGCGCAGCAGGGTCCGGCGCAGCGGGCCGAGCTCGCGGCCGATCAGCGCGGCGGTCGTCGTCACCGGGGCAGTGTCGCACGACGCATTGCTCACAAAATAGTTTTGTTGCAATACTATCGCCATGGACGAAGAGGATCTGACCGCCGTCGTCGGGCACCGGTTCATCTACACCTACGACACCGGCTGGCAGTACGAGATGTACGTCAAGAACGACCACACCATCGACTACCGGATCCACAGTGGTCACGTCGGCGGGCGTTGGGTGCGCGACCAGGAGGTGGACCTGGTCCGGCTCGACGAGGGCGTCTACAAGCTGTCCTGGAACGAGCCGACCGGCACCTCGGTCGTGGTCTGCGTGATGCCGGCCCGGCGGCGTCTGCACGGCACCATCTTCTTCCCGCGCTGGATCGCCGACGACGGCACGGAGACCGTCTGCTTCCAGAACGACCACCTCGACCGCATGCGGGAGCTGCGCGACGCGGGGCCGACCCACCCGATCGAGACGATCCCCGAGTTCGCCGAGATCACCCTGTTCGAGTTCGTCGGCGTCGACGACGAGACCGTGATCGCCGTCGGCCCCGACGAGCTGCCCCCCGGCTTCGCCGCGCGCACCGATCCCGGATCCGACCGGGTGCACGCGTGAATCCGCTGCTGGTGCGGGCCGCGATCGGACTGCTCCGCCACGCGCCCGGTGGACCACGGTCGCGGGTCGCGCCCGCCGGGACCCGCACGCTGAGCGCGCCCACCCGGCACGGTGCGGCTCCGGTGACGGTGTACCCCGGCGGGGACGGGAGCCCGGTGCACGTCAACCTGCACGGTGGCGGCTACGTCCTGCCCGGCCGTCACCAGGACCAGGAATGGTGCCGGACACTCGCCGCGACCGGAGTGACCGTGCTGGACGTCGAGTACGTCCTCGCTCCCGAGCATCCGTTCCCGGCTGCGGTCGAGCAGACGCTCGACGTCCTGGCCTGGGCCGCAGCCCCGGAGACGGCGCACGGCGGCGACGGAGGCCGCCTGACGGTCGGCGGACAGAGCGCGGGCGGCGGTCTGGCCGCCGCGGCCGCACGCCACGTCCTCGCCACGGGCCGCGGACCCCGGATCGCACTGCAGGTGCTGCACTACCCGCCCCTCGACCTCGCCGGCGAGCCCGGGACGAAGCGGGCGCGGACCGCGAAGCCCCTCATCGGACCGCGGATCTCCCGGCTGTTCAACGCCGCCTACCTCCCGGCGCCGGAGGCGGCCCGCAACCCGCTGGCCTCCCCGGCCGCTCCGGGCGACGACGCCGACCTCACCGGAATCACGCCGGCCGTCGTCGTCACCGCCGAGCTGGACACACTGCGCGACGAGGCCGTCCGGTACGCGAACCGTCTCCGGGCGGCCGGTGCGCTGGTCGAACACATCGACGTCCCCGGCGCCGACCACGCCTACGACCTGCGCGGTGGCCCTCCGGGCGTCGTGGCGGACGTCCGGGCCCGGCTGGCAGCGCACATCCGGGGGGCGCACCAGGGCGCCTAGGCTCGTCCCATGATGGAGGACGCGGTCCTGTTCCGGGACGTGGTGGCCGACCTCATCGACGGACGGGCGAACCGGGACACCGCGGTGGCCCGGTTCGCCGCGCCGTTCCGGGCCCACCGGGACGGCCCGGCAGACCGTCTGGAGGAGCTGGCCTGGGCCGGGTTCGGCGAGGTCGCCGCCGCGGCCCGCACCGTCGCCGTCCACGACGCCCTCGTCGCGCTGCTCACCGGGGTCCGTGATCTCGGCCCCCTGACCGGTGCCGACGACGCCGTGCGCACCGTGTGGACGCGACGACTGTTCACCGACCTGCCGTGCCTGGGGCCGCAGCTGCGCGAGTCCCTGGACGTGTACCCGGACGACTGCCCGGCGCTGTTCGCCTTCGCCCGACGGTTGACCCGGGCCGGGCTCGGCGACTTCTCCGCATGGGAGTCGTGGGAGCCGAATCGCCCCTGACCCGGCCGTCCGGCGCGCCGGGACGTGCATCGGGGCGGCCGACCGTGTACTGACTGGACCTGCCGTTCCGCTGCCGCGTCGAGGAGGACCCTGTGGAGTTCGACATGCTGGTCGAGGTGCCGAAGGGCAGCCGCAACAAGTACGAGGTGGACCACGAGTCCGGGCGCATCCGGCTCGACCGGACACTGTTCACCGCGACCCAGTACCCGGGCGACTACGGCTTCGTCGAGGACACCCTCGGGGAGGACGGCGACCCGCTCGACGCCCTGCTCGTCACCACCGGCGAGCCGCTGTTCCCCGGCGTCCTCGTGCTCGTGCGCACCATCGGCATGTTCCGGATGACCGACGAGGCGGGCGGCGACGACAAGCTGCTCTGCGTCCCGGCCCACGACCCCCGTCTGGAGAACCTGCGCGACATCCACCACCTGCCCGAGTTCCACCGCCGGGAGATCCAGCACTTCTTCGAGATCTACAAGGACCTGGAGCCGGGCAAGAGCGTCGAGGGCGCCGACTGGGCGAACCGGGCGGCGGCCGAGGCGGAGCTGGAGGCGTCGCGGAAGCGGTTCCGGGATACGCCGCACTGAGCACTCCGGGACGGGCGGCCCCGGTGACCGCCCGCCGTCAGCGGCGTCCGTTGCAGGAGACCGCGGAGTAGTCGCCGTCGGCCGACTCCTCGGAGATCACGGCGCCGTCGACGAGGATCCGGCAGGAGAGCTCACCGGACCCGCCTGCGGCGGTGACCGAGTAGTCGGTGGGCTCGCCGGCGGCCGGGGCGGTGCGCTCCCACGGCAGATCCGTGCCGGAGACCTGGGCGACCGAGGTGCCGCGGCCGAACGTGATCGTGACCCCCGAGCCGGACCCGGTGACCTCGTAGGTGATCTGGGCCGCCGCGGGTGCCGTGGGTGCCGTGGGTGCCGCGGACACCTCGGTGGCCGGGACGACGCCGGGCTGGCCGCCACCGGTCGACGCACCGAACGCGACCGAGCCCTCGCGCCACGCCGCCGGGGTCTCGTCCCCGGTGCCACCGAACACCGCGAGACCGATCGGCACGGCCGCGGCAGCCGCCGCGGCGACGCCGACGACCCACGGCCATCGGCGTCGACGGGGGTCCTCCTGCGCGGCGCGGCGGCGCCCACGGCGCGGCGGGTCCTCGACGACGTCGTCGGGACCGGGGGCCGGGTCGGGTTCCGCTCCGTCCCCGTCGGGAGCGAGGTCGAGGTCGAGGTCGCGCGGGTCGTACCCGAGATCGTGCGGGTCCACCGGCCGGGCCCGGCCGTCGCGGGGGTCGGGGCCCGGTCCGGCCTCCGGGCCGTCCCACGGGGCGGTGGTGTCGCCGGGTCCGGCGACCGCGAACCCGTCCACGCCGTACGGCCCGGCGTCGCGGTCCTCGGCCCGACGCCGTCCGCCGTGCCGGGGACGACCGCCGTGGTCGTACCCGGGCGGCGACGCGACCGCCGGCGGCCGGCGCACCGGGAGCGGCCGGGGCGGAGTCGTCGCGCTCGGGCGCGGCTCCCCGGCATACGGACCCCCGGGGTGCCGATCGGTCGAGAGCGCGTCCGGTCCGGGAGTCTCCGGAACGCGGCGACGCCCGCGCCGGGAGCCGTGGTCGGCCCGGTCCGCTCCTGGCCGGGCCAGATCGTCACGCTCCGTGATCGACCGGGGACGGCCACGGGGCGCGGCCGGCCGGGGCTCGGGCTCCCGGGCGGACGGGAAGACGATCCCGGCGACGAGGTCCTCGGGTGAGAGGTCCCGGGCCGACGCCTCGACGACGTCGTCCGACCGGTCCATCACCTCGACCGATCGGCGACGTCCACGTCGGGGCGCCGGGGACGACTCGTCCCCGAGCACCCAGCGACCCGAGTCCGGGTCCCATCTCGGTCCTGGCACGACGCCCCCCTTTGGTAGCCGTGCCGGTTCAACGATTCGGACGCGCGCCGGTTACGGAGCGCGGTCACGGTCACAGAGCGGGGGCCCCGTTCGGCCCTTCCGCCGCCCCGTTCGGACGCGCCGGACCCCCCGCTGGCACCGGGCCCGGTCCGGACGAGAGTGGGCACCATGTCGATCGACCCGCAGTTCCTCCTGGGCCGCCGTACCAGCGCCGACCTCGCCGACGACCTCGGCGACGCCGTCCACTCCTGCGACGTCCAGTTCCGCTCCTTCGGCGCACACTCCCGCTTCGGCGGTCCCGTGCGGACCGTGCGGTGCGAGAACGACCACGCCCTGCTCCGCGCCACGCTCGACGGCCCCGGTGACGGGGCGGTCCTGGTCGTCGACGGCGGCGGTTCGACCCACTGCGCGCTCATCGGCGATGTCATCGCCGGCCTGGCGGTGGCCAACGGCTGGGCCGGGATCGTCGTCAACGGGGTCGTCCGCGACAGCGTGGCACTCGCCGCGCTCCCCCTCGGCCTCAAGGCGCTGGGCACGAATCCCCGCAGGAGCAGCAGGACCGGGGCCGGGGAGGTCGACGGCACCGTGACGTTCGGCGGGGTCGACTTCACCCCGGGCGGGATCCTCTACTCCGACGAGGACGGGATCGTCGTCGTCGCGCGGTGAGGTGCCGGCTGTCCCGGCACCGGCCGCCGACATCATCAGAGTTAATGAGACTTCGCAGTCTCGTGCGGAATCACGGCCCGGCGCCCGCCAAGATCGGCCTTGCGACGCCCCCAGGCGCCGCATGAGGCGCGGCGGTGAGGCGAATGCAGTGACGATGCACCCTCGGGAACGAGCATGGTGGTCAGAGGACATTCCTGAGCGGGAGACGGTCCCCTTCTTCCCCTCTATCGCGCATTTCCGCACCCCCGGGAACCAGCGCGGTTGGTTCGTGGTGGCGGATCCGACGCTCGGTCTCGGCGTACGGTCCGACGGAACGGCCACTCTTCCCCCGTATCGGACCGGCGTCGCGGAACGGGCCGCGGTGGCTCTCGGATGGATCGCACTAATCGGTGTCGTCCTGGTGATGATCACAGGGACGGGACCGGGTCCGTTCCTCTTCGGCGTGGTCGTCCTCCTGATCGCAGTGCCGTTGCTGATGCGCCCCAGCATTCGCGCAATCCACCGGATAGCCGACCAGCGCGCCCTCGCACAAACCAGACGGCTACGTGAGCCGCGGTCGTATGTCGTGACACCCGACGACGCCGCGGCGTGGCGGCTGTGCGTCCTTGCCGGGAAGATCGCGGTGACCACGCCGTGGCAGGACCGGACGATCGACACCGCCCGACAGCTGCCTGTCCTGCTCTGGTCGGGCGCCGGACGCTGCCTCACAGTGGATCGGCGGCGTCGCGATGCCGAGGCCGCACTGGGACACGAGGCGTTGCAGGACATCGCCAGAACGACGCTGGCCGATCTCGCGGACGAGACACGGCGCCTCGACGCCGTCGAAGGCCACCTGACCGAGGTCCTCGACGCATCAGCGCGGCTGACGCAGCACCGGGAGCGGATGGCTGCGGAGGACGCTATCGAGAAGAGCCGCCGGGCGGAGGAGCGACGGTTGCGGCAGAAGTTGCTCCACGACGCCCCGACCGGCCGCGACCCGGGAGCAGACGACGAGGTGGACCGCACCGCCGGTCTCTCCGCCGAGGTCACCGCGGTGGCGGATCTCCTCACCGCTTCCGAGATCGCTCTGCGCCGTACCTCCACTCGCGACTGAGGTGTTCCGCCCAGGTCCCGACGCGCCGAGCCAGTGGCCTGTGCCCGTGACCACCGCTGGGCTACCGCCGGAAGGTCCCGTCCGATCTACTACGCGCATGGTGAGGTGGGACGCCGTCGAGGCGCACCGGGCCCGGATCGCGGGGACAAACCGTGGCAGCAACGGAGCCACGGGCGCGAGAGCGCGGCATGCGCGCCGGACGACGGCGTAGGCGTAGGCGTAGGCGTGGTCGAGCGCCCCGGTCCGCAGCTGCCACCGGTCGCCCAGGCGGTGCTGCCCCATCTCCGCGCCCGCGGAGCGGGACACATCATCCAGATCTCCACGACCGGCGCGGTGGGTGCCATGCCGACCCTCGGCCTCTACAACGCGGGCGAGTGGGGGCTGGAGGGCTTCTCGCAGGCGCTCGCCGGTGAGGTGGCCCGGTTCGGTGTCCGCGTCTCCGTGGCCCAGCTCGGCGGGTTCGACACGGACTGGGCCGGCGCGGGGATGCACTTCGCGACCCCGTCCGCCGTCTACGACGACCTGCGGCGCGAGCTCTTCGGGACGGCCGAGGTGCCGTGGCGGGCCGAGGGGCCGCTCGGGGCGCCCGTCGCGGAGGCGGTCGACGCCCTGCGCCGGCACGTCCAGGCGCCCGACGGCCCGTTCCGGCTCCTGGTCGGGGCGGACGCCCCCGGCCAGGTCACCGCGGCGCTGCGGGTCCGGTGCGAGGACTACGCCGAGGACGACCGCGTCGTCTGGCCGGCTCCGGCCGCCACGCCCTGACCCACCGGGGCGGGCCTCCTGCCGGTCGTCGACAAATCGTCCGGCCGGGACCTGCTCGCCCGGTGGATCCCGCACGGCGGTCCCGCCGGGATGCGGGGCCTGCACCCGCACCCGGTGGTCGGGACCTGGCCGGACGACTATCGCTGGCATAGCCAGCTGCGCATCGTCGGGCGGCGCTCTGCCGCGCAGACTCGGGGCACACCGCGCCAGCGGGTGGAGAGCCGAGGGTAGAGAAGAGGCAACGGTGCCCGACAACAGTCCGCGCGAGGTCCTCCCGCACTTCGATCCGCACGATCCCGGTCTGTCTCCCGAGCGCGCCTACGCGACCTACGCGCAGCTGCGCCGACATTGCCCGGTCTCGCACGGCGAGCGCCACGGCGGCTACTGGTCGATCGCGCGGTACGCCGACGTCCGCGACGCCGCTACCGACCACACGACCTATTCCTCGACCGGCGGCGTCTACCTGCCCCCGGTGTCCGGGAGCCGGTTCCCCCCGATCGACCACGACCCGCCCGAACACGCCGGGTTCCGCGAGCTCATCGCGCCGCTGACGAGCGGCGCCGCAGCGAAGACGATGGAACCGGCGGTCCGCGCCATCGCCGAACGCCTCGTCGACGGGTTCACCGGACGGGGCCGCGCCGAGCTCGCTGCCGAGCTCGCCACTCCGCTACCGCTGGAGGTCATCACCCGGCTCTATGACCTGGGTCCAGAGGACACAGAGGAGATCCGCGGCTACTCCGAGGAGTTCCTGACCCACGCCTCCGGCTCCCGCGGCCCAGAGATCATCGACCGGGTGTGCCGGTACTGGGTCGGTCTGTTCGCCGACCGGCGCGAGAACCCACGCGAGGACTTCCTCACCGGACTCGTCGAGGCCAACCGCGAACTCGGGGCGACCGACGACGAGCTCGCCAACATGATGTTCATCCTGACCTACGCCGGGCACGACTCCACGGCGCTCGGTCTGGGCAACACGCTGTTGTACCTGGCCGAGCATCCGGATGTGCAGCAGCGGCTGCTCGACGAGCCGAAGCTGATCCCTTCCATGATCGACGAGATGCTGCGCCACGAGACCCCGCTGCACTGGTTCCCGCGACAGCTCACGGCCGACACCTGCCTGCACGGTCAGCAGATGAAGGCGGGTGAACGAGTGCTGCTGCTGTTCGCCTCGGCCAACCGCGATCCCGAGGTCTTCGACCGCGCCGACGAGATCGTCATCGACCGGCGGCCGAACCGGCACCTCGCGTTCGGCGCCGGGATCCACACCTGCCCCGGGATGGCCCTGGCCAAGCTCGAGATCCGCACGGCGGTCCAGGTCGTGCTGGAGCGCATCCCCGGGTTCCGGGTGGACGGCGACGTCGAGCGGACCGACCCGCTCGAGGGCGGAGGGCGTCACCTCGGCGTCCGGCGGCTGCCGGTGACCTGGTGAGCGCCGCCGTGCCCGGCCCGGCCCCGGCCCCCGCGCCGACGACCCGTCAGATGGTCACCGCGGGCACCGCGTCCACGGTCGGTTTCGCGTTCGATCTGTTCGACCTGTTCATCCTGCTCTACGTGGCCTCCACGGTGGGCCCCCTGTTCTTCCCCACCGACAGCCCCACACTCACGCTCGCGGCCACGTTCGCCTCGTTCGGGGTGAGCCTGGTGATGCGCCCGCTGGGCGGCGCGGTGTTCGGCCGCTACGCCGACCGGCACGGCCGCAAGCAGACCATGCTGGTCACCGTGGGCGGCGTCGGTCTGGCCACCGCCCTGATGGGAACGCTGCCGACCTACGCCGCGATCGGTGTCGCCGCACCGCTGGTGTTCGTCGCGCTCCGTCTGGTGCAGGGCCTGCTCGTCGGCGGCGTCGTCGCCTCGACCCACACCCTCGGCACCGAGACGGTGCCCCAGCGCTGGCGCGGCCTGGTCTCCGGACTGGTCGCCGGCGGCGGGCCCGGGCTCGGCGCCGTGATCGCGTCGGTGGTGTTCCTGGCCGTGTCCTCGGCGTTCCCCGGACCCGCGTTCGACGCGTGGGGCTGGCGGGTCATGTTCTTCACCGGCCTGGTGGCCTCGCTGGCGAGCCTCGCGTTCTTCCGGCTGCTCGAGGAGTCCCCGGTGTGGTCCGCCGCGCGGGCGCGGGCCGCCGGTGCGGTGCCGGAGCCGCCGGCCAGGGCCCGGGACCTGCCGACCGCGGTACGGCCGCGGACGCTGGTCGCGGCCGCCGCGCTGGTGACCGGCGCGGGCGCGCAGTACTACCTCACCTCGGGCTACCTGCCCACGTTCCTGGACGAGATCAACCAGCTTCCGGCGGGCGCGCGTGGGCTGCTGCTGGTCTGGACGAGCCTGGCCATCCTGCCGATCGCGTTGCTGGCCGGGCACGCCTCAGAACGGTTCGGCCGTCGCCCGGTGTTCCTGGCCACCGGCATCGTGAACCTGGTGGCACTGCCGCTGCTCGCGCTGGCCATGGGTGGGCTGGGGCCGGAGGACACCGGGGCGCTGCTCGGCTACGGCCTGATGATCACGATGCTGGCCAACGCCCCCATCGCCGCGGTGCCGATCTTCCTGAACGAGCTGTTCCCGACCCGGTTGCGTGCGACCGCGACCGCTTTGATCTGGAACGGCGGGTTCGCCATCGGCGGGCTGACCACCACGTTCGTCAGCCTGGCCAGCCCGACCGTGCCGGACATCCCCAGCCGGCTGGCGCTGTTCCTGGCCGTGGTCGTCGCGCTGTTCCTGCTCGGGGCGGCGTTCGTCCCCGAGACGCGCGGCGCGCTCGACCGGGAGGACCCACGCGACGCCGTTCCCAGTCCGTCACCCACCGCCACGGCCGACCGGCCGGAGCCCCTCCCGGGAGGATCACAATGAGCACGAACGAGAAGCGCAGCGGCGAGCACCTGGGCCGCACCGTCCTCGTCACCGGCGCCGGCGGCGGGATCGGCGGCGATTACGTCGCCGCGTTCGCGGCGGCGGGCGCGAACGTCGTGGCCACCGACGTCGCCGGGGCCGCCGACGCGGGGCTCGCCCTGGCCGACGAGGTGAGCTCCGCCGGCGCGGGGAAGGTCGTGTTCGTGACGGCCGACGTCACCTCCGACGCCGACTGGGAGACCGTCGTCGCCACCGCGGGCGCCGAGTTCGGCGGGATCGACGCGCTGGTCAACAACGCCGCGATCTATCAGGGCCTGGGCACCAAGTCGCACCTGACCGAGCTCACCACCGAGGCCTGGGACCGGGTGCTGACGGTCAACGTGCGCGGCACCTGGCAGGCGATCAAAGCGGTGACCCCGGCCATGCGCGCCCGCGGCGGCGGACGGATCGTCAACATCTCCTCCACCGTGGCGCGGATGGGTGCGCCCGGGTTCGCGCACTACGTGGCCTCCAAGGCGGCCGTGGACGGGCTCACACGGGCCGCCGCACGTGAGCTCGGATCCGACGCGATCACCGTCAACGGCGTCGCGCCCGGCCTCGTCAGCGACGCCGCCAGCCGGACACTCAACACCGGCGACTACATCGCCGCGGCGGCGAAGGGGCGGGCGCTGGGCCGCGAGATGACCCCGGGCGACCTCGTCGGCGCCGTCATGTGGCTGGCGTCGCCGTCGTCCGGGTTCGTCACCGGCCAGACCGTCGTCGTCGACGGCGGTGGGGTGTTCACATGAGCTCCGACCTGCGTTCCTGGCTCGACGTGCTCGACGGCCGCGGCGAGCTCGCCCGGCTGAGGTCCCCGATCGACCCGGACCAGGACGTCGCCGCGGTACTGACTCGTGCCGACGGACGGCGCGCCGTGCGGTTCGGCGACGTGATCGGCGCGGAGTTCCCGCTGGTGGGGAACACCGTTCCGAGCCGGACGCACCTCGGCCTGGTACTGGGCTGCGAACCGGCCGGGGTGGCCGACCGCTTCGCCGCCGCCCTGGACGCCCCGGAGCGCTGCCCGGAGGTGGAGGCGTCCGGGGCCCCGGTGCTGGCGAACCGCATGCACGGCGACCGGATGCTCTCGGCGCTGCCGCTGACCCGTCAGCACTCCGAGGACGGCGGCAGGTACCTGACCTCGGCGCTGCTGGCGGTCCGCGACCCGGTCAGCGGGCGGATGAACCTCTCGATCAACCGGCTGTTGGCCGCGGGCGAGCGGGAGCTGCGTGCGCTGCTGCTGCCCGGGCGGCTGCGGAGGATCTTCACCGAGGCCGAGGCGGCGGGGCGCGACCTCGATGTCGCCCTGGTGGTCGGGGTGCACCCGGCGCTCGTTCTCGCCAGCCAGTCCCCCGCCGACCGCGAGCTCGACGACTACGCCGTGGCCAACGCGCTGGCCCCTCCGGTCGAGCTGGTCGCCGCCCCGACCGTGGACGCGCTGGTGCCGGCCCGGGCGGAGTTCGTGCTGGAGGGCCGATTCCGGGCCGGACGCCGCGAGGCCGAGGGGCCGTTCGGGGAGTATCCGCGCACCTACGGTCCCGGCGGCCCCGCCCCGGTGATCGAGCTGGTGGACGGCTGGCACCGTGACGACGCGGTGTTCCAGACGATCCTCTCCGGCGGCCGCGAGCACTTCTACGCCGGCGGCGTACCGCGCGAGGCGGCCTGCCTGCGGGCCCTGCGCCGGGCCGGGCTGGACGTGGCGGCGCTGCGGCTACCCGAGTCCGGCTCGTGCCGGCTCACCGCCGTCGTGGCGCTCCGCGGGCCCACGCCGGGAGCGCCGACCACCGCGATGATGACGCTGTTCCTCACCGCGTCCACGATCAAGCAGGTCACCGTCGTCGACGACGACGTGGACATCACCGACGACGAGCAGGTGGCCTGGGCGGTGGCCACCCGGACCCAACCCGACCGGGACCTGCTGGTGGTGCCGAAGGCGAAGGGCAGCAGCCTGGATCCCTCGGCCGAGCAGGGGCTCACCGCGAAGCTGGGCCTCGACGCCACCGTCCCGGCCGCCGACCGGGACCGCTACCGGCAGATGACGGTGGCCCCGGCCGACCCGTCGGCTCTCGAGCGCCATCTCGCGGAGCTGGGGGACCTCCGATGAGACGCATCATCGTCGCGCTCACCGGGGCGTCCGGGGCGGTGTACGGGATCCGCGCGCTGGAGCTGCTGCGCGAGGTGCCCGACGTCGAGACGCACCTCGTGCTGACGAAGGCGGCGCGGGCGACGATCGGCTACGAGACGGACCACAGCGTCGCCGACGTGCGCGCACTCGCCGACGTCGTGCACTCCGACGGCGACCTGGGCGCGCCGATCTCCTCCGGCTCGTTCCGCACGGCCGGGATGCTGGTGGCGCCCTGCAGCGTGAAGACGCTGTCCGGGATCGCCGCCAGCTACGACGAGTCGCTCGTGGTGCGGGCCGCGGACGTGGTGCTCAAGGAGCGCAGGCGCCTGGTGCTCCTGTTGCGGGAGACCCCGTTGCACGCAGGCCACCTACGGCTGATGTCCGAGGTCACCGCCTCCGGCGCGATCGTGATGCCGCCGGTGCCCGCCTTCTACGCACACCCGCACAGCGTCGCCGACATCGTCGAGCACACCACCGGTCGGGCGCTCGACCTCCTGGACGTCGACACCGACGCGGTCGCCCGCTGGACCGGCGAGCGGGACGGACGAGCTGTCGTGCACCGGTCGTAGACGTGCGGCCGAGCTCCGCGCTCATTCGCGCGCCGTGCGCAGCAGCAACCGGCGGAACGCCTGTACCGGCGGGGACACGTGCGCGCTGGCCCGCGACACCACGCCCAGCTCACGGAACGCACAGGAGTCGGCGATCGGGACCGTGGGGCCGTTGCCCGCGGCCATCCTCGGCAGCAGCGCGACCCCCATGCCGGCGGCCACCATCCCGTGCACGATCGCCAACTGTCCGGTCTCCAGTACCACCCGCGGACGGACGTCGGCCTCGGCCAGCAACTGATCGGCGAGGTCGCGCAGCCCGTACCCGGTACGCATCCCGACGAGATCCTCGCCGGCCAGCTCGGCGAGCGCGACCTCCGCACGGCAGGCCAGCCGGTGCGCGGCGGGAACCAGCACGAGCACCGGCTCGCGGACCAGCACGTCGACGCACAGCCCGCTCAGGGTCAGCGGCATCCGGGTCATCGCCAGGTCCAGTTCCCCGGAGCGCACGAGCTGCTCGAACTCCCGGGAGATGTCGTGCTCGACGATCCGCACCCCGACCAGCGGGTGCGCGCGCCGGAACCGGGCCAGCACCTCGGGCAGCATCCGCGCGCCGATGCTGGGCAACACACCCACCCGGACCTCACCTTCGCGCAGACCGCTGACCTCGGCCACCCGTTCCCGGCCGCGCTCGAGTTCGGCGAGCGCGATCTCCGTGTGCTCGAGCAGCGCGGATCCGGCCGCGGTCAGCACGATGTGCCGGCCGGTCCGCTCGAACAGCCGAGCACCGACGTCCTGCTCCAGCTTGCGGATCTGCACCGACAACGACGGCTGGGACAGATACAGACGGGCGGCCGCGGAGGTGAAACTCCCCTCGTGCGCGATCGTCACGATGTACCGAAGTTGATGAAGCTCCACAGATCACCCCGGACCATCTGTTCCATACCGTGTCACCGTGCCGGCGCGCACGCGTTCATCCGGCCTCGGACCGCACCCTGAAGTCACCCGGCTCGACCACCGCGGAGATCGCGACCCCCGCGACGAGCGCCCAGAACGGGCTGGAGATCCCCAGCGGCGCGACCCCGCTCATCGCCACCACCAGGGCCGTCAGCGCACCGGTCCGGAACCGGCCGTCGCCGAACGCGCCGCGGAACGACGACACCAGCACCCCGATCATGGCGAGCCCCGCGACCACCGCCACCAGCTCGGTCGGCAGCGCCGTGACCGCGGTGACCGCGATCCCGGCGAGGGCGCCGAACGCGATGAACAGCACGCCGTTGACCACGCTCGCGGCGTAGCGGGCATCGGGGTCCGGCCCGGCCTGCGGACCCGAGCAGATCGCGGTCATGGGGCCCGCGACGTTGGCGTTGTGGCCGCCGGTCAGCGGGGCCAGCAGCCCGCCCACGCCGCTCGCGACCGTCATCGCGTTGATCGGGGGCCGGTAGCCCTGGCTGAGCAGCACGCCGTAGGCCTGGGCGTTCTCCGCGGCGATCACCAGGACCGCCAGCGGGATCCCGACGGCCAGGATCGCGGCGAGGTCGAACGTCGGTGCCACGAGCACCGGCGCCGTCCAGCCGTCGACGGCGGTGGCCTGCGGGGCGAACCCGCCCGTGACCGCGGCCGCGACCAGCCCGGCGACCAGCGCACCGAGCGCGCCGGGCACCGCCGGGACGAACCGGGACAGCAGCAGGAACCCGGCCACCGCGGCCGCGACGATCCACGGCGCGGACTCGGCCGCGGTCACCACCCCGGTGCCGAACCGGATCAGCGCCCCGGCGATCATCGCCATCACGATCTGCTGCGGCAGCCACCGGGACACGGTGCCGATCAGGCCGGACAGCCCGAGCACGAGCACGAGCAGTCCCGCGACGAGGAACGCGCCGACGACGGCGGAGAACGGGAACGTCCCCAGCGCCCCCACCACCAGGACGGCCCCCGGGATGGAGAAGGCGCCGACGACCGGCATCCGGTAGCGCAGGGCGAGGAACAGCGAGATCAGGCCGCCGAACACGTAGATCCCGAAGATCCACGACGCGATCACCCGGCTGTCCAGGCCGTTCGCGGCGGCACCGTCGATCACGATCAGCGCCGGCCCGGTGCAGCCGAACACGGCCGCGACCACCCCGGCTCCGACCGTTGCGGGGTTCAGCCGCCGGGGCAGGCCGCGCAGCCCGGACCGGATCCCCGGGCCGGGTTCGATGCGGCGGGTCGGCCGCGGCTCGGCCGGCGGGGTGGGCGGTGCGGCGGCCGGGCCCTCGGCGGGCTCGTCGGTCGATGCGGTCATGGTGTCGCCTCCTTGCGATCACTCACCGGGCAGGGAGCGGGCGGCTACCGGCGCCGCAGTGTGCGGACGCGGGTGAGGCCCCGGCGGACGAGCGCGCCGACGGTGTCCCGGACGGTCCCCAGCACCAGGCGGAGCTGCGCACCGCGGCCGGGCTCGGTGACCGACCCGGTCTCGGCGGCCTCGTCGACGCTCGTCGCGAACTGCTCGAACAGCCGCCGCGAGACGTCCCCGGCCAACGCCCGGCCGAACTGGGCGACGCGGCCGGTGAGGTGGACGTCGGCGTGCGCGGTCAGGACCGTGCCGCCGTCCGGTCCGGCCTCGGCGGCCAGCACGACGTCGGCCTGGGTGGCGCTGCCGCCGGCGTCGGCGCCCTGGGCGTGGAACCGCAGCCGGTGCGCGGCCGGGTCCCGCTCGACGACCTGGGCCAGACCGTCGAAGGACAGCTTCACCGGGCCGAGCGCGACGACGGCCCGGCCCCGGTAGCGGTCGCCGTCGAGCACCTCGGTCAGCCGGGCGCCGGGCAGGCAGCGGGCGAGCAGGTCGAAGTCGTCGAGCACCGCCCAGACCCGCTCGACCGGCTGCCGGAGCGCGCTGGTGACGTCGACGACCGCGGACGGCGGACCGGAGGGCAGCCGCACCTCCTGCGCGAGCGCCGCCGCCGGCACCTCCTCGGCGGGGGCTCCGGCGCCGCTGCCGCCACCGGTCCCCCGCCCGACCAGGGTCCGCGCGCCGCACGCCCGGGGCCCGGGGACGCCGTCCGGGTGGCTCTGCCGCACGTCGTCGACGGCCGCGAGGATCCCGCGGTAGCCGGTGCACCGGCAGAGCACGCCGGACATCTGCTCGGGCAGCTCCTCGCTCTCCACCTCCGGGGTGTTGCTGAGCAGGTCGTAGCTGCTCATGAGCATCCCGGGGGTGCAGAACCCGCACTGCAGCGCGTGGTGGGCGGAGAACGCCTGCTGCAGCGGGTGCTGGTCCTCGGGGGTGCCCAGGCCCTCCACGGTCACGATCTCCGCGCCCTCGCACTGCACCGCGAACAGCAGGCAGGCGCGGGCGGCCTCGCCGTCGACGAGCACGGTGCACATGCCGCAGACGCCGTGCTCGCAGCCCAGGTGGGTGCCGGTGAGGCCGAGCTGCTCGCGCAGCACGTCACCGAGGTGGGCGCGGGGCGGCACGGTGACGGTCGTCTCGGTGCCGTTCACCGTCATCCTGATCCCGACGGTCTCGTCGGCGGCGACGCGGTCCCGCGGCTCCGCAGTACCTGTTCGCCTCGGCTCCACCGTGGTCATGAACGCTCCTTCCGGTCCCGGGCGCGGTGCAGCGCACGGGACAGCTCGCGGGCGGCGAGCACCCCGAACAACCGGCGCCGGTAGCCGGTGGATCCGTGGGTGTCCCCGCCGGTGTCGACGACCTCGTCGGCCAGTGCGGCGGTGGCCGGGCGCAGGTCGTCCTCGTGCTCGGTGAGCAGCGGTGTCACGTCGCGGGTCACGGCGCGGTCGGAGATCCCGAACCCGGTCAGCCGGGCCTCGGTCACCGCGCCGTCGTCGCCGACCCGCACCCGGGTGACCACCCCGGCGAGCGCGAAGTCGCCGTGCCGGCGGGCGATCTCGGCGAACCCGAAGCCCTCCCCCGGCCGGGCGTGCGGGAACGTCACCGCGACGACGACGTCCTCCGGCCCGGCCGCGGTGGTCATCGCGCCGGTCACGAACTCCTCGGCGGGCATCCTCCGCCGCCCGGCCGGGCCGGCCAGCTCGACCGTCGCCTGCGCGCAGCAGGCGACGGCGGGCAGCTCGGCGGCCGGGTCGGCGTGGGCGAGGCTGCCGCAGACGGTGCCCCGGCTGCGCAGCTCCCGGTGCCCGACGAAGGGCATGGCCATCCCGATCAGCGGGACCGCGCGGGCGGACCGGTCGTGCTCGACCGCGCGCTGCCGCACCGCCGCGCCGATCCGGTACCCGTCCTGCTCCGGTCCCGCTGCCGTCAGCTCGGGCACGGCGGTGATGTCGACCAGGGTGCCGGGGCGGCCCAGGCGCATCGCGAGGACCGGCACCAGGGACTGGCCGCCGGCCAGCACCTTGCCGTCGCCGCCGGCGAGCTCGCCGAGCACGTCGTCGAGCCGGCCGGGGCGGACGTAGGCGAACGGTGCGGCCTTCATCAGCGGCCCGTGAAGTTCGGGGTGCGCTTCTCCCCGAAGGCCTTCACGCCCTCGGCGAAGTCCTCGGTCGCCCGCAGCATCGAGTAGGCCTTCCGCTCCAGCTCGATGCCGGTGTAGAGCGGGCCGTCGACGCCGCGGTCGAGGACCTCCTTGGCGGTGCGCAGCGCGGCCGGGGAGAAGCCGGCCATCTTCAGCGCCAGCGCGTCGACCTCGGCGTAGAGCGCGTCGCGGTCGTCGTACAGGCCGGCCAGGATGCCCCAGTCGAGCGCCTGCTGGGCCTGGATCCGGGTCGCGGTCATGATGTGGAACTTCGCCCGGGACAGGCCGATCAGCCGGGCCAGGCGCTGGGTGCCGCCGGAGCCCGGGATCATGCCGAGGTTCATCTCGGGCAGCGCGAGCTGGGTGCGGCCGGTGCCGAGCCGGATGTCGCAGGACAGCGCCATCTCCAGCCCGACGCCGAAGCAGTAGCCGTCGATCGCGGCGATGACCGGCTTGGTGCTGCGGGCCGGGGCGGTGACGTCCTGGCCGAGGTCGGTGAGGTCGATCGGGTCGACCTCCATGAACCCGGCGATGTCGCCGCCGGAGGTGAAGTGCTGGCCGTCGGAGCGGATCACCACGACGCGGACCTGCGGGTCCCGGTCGATCTCGGCGAAGCGCTCGGCGACCAGCCGGCGCATCTCCATCGTGACGACCGTGTACTTGCCGTGGGACAGGGTCAGGTACGCGACCCGCCCGTCGTGTGCGCGCTCCAGGACGACGTCGCCGCCGGTGAGTGCCATGTCAGGAGTTCTCCTTCTCGGTGAGCAGTCGGTGCAGTACCTCGCCGTGCAGCGGCAGGCGGGTGATCTCGATCCCGTGGGGGGCCAGCGCGTCGGCGACGGCGTTGGCGTAGGCCACCGGGAAGCTCATGGACGACCCCTCGCCGCAGCCCTTGGCGCCGAGCGGGGTCAGCGGTGACGGGGTCACCACGTGGTCGGTTCGCAGGTCGAACCCGGCCTCGGCGCTGGTCGGGCACAGGTAGTCGAGGAACGTCGCCGCCGTCGGCTGCCCGGAGTCGGCGTGGGTGAACTCCTCGTAGGCGGCACCGCCGAGGCCGTGCACGAGCGCGCCGTAGACCTGGCCGTCGAGCAGGGTCTGGTCGAGGACGGTCCCGGCGTCGTGCACCGAGGACACCCGGTCGACCTCGATCTCCAGGGTGTCCGGGTCGATCCGCACCGCGACGATCTCGGCGACGAAGCCGTAGCAGAGCGAGGAGTTGATCCGGTCGTCCGCCGTGGCCGCGCGGGTCTCCCGCGGGGAGAACTCGGCCTCGGCGTAGAGCCGGGCGGGGACACCGTCGGGCAGCGACGCCGGGTCCCAGTGCACGACACCGGCGGCGTGCCGGAAGGCGACCGAACGACCGTCCGGGTGGACGACCTTCCCGTCGAGCAGGGTGAGCTCGCCCGGGTCGGCCCCCTCCAGCAGCGTGGCCCCGGCCGCCTTCACCGTGGCGGCGATGGTGTCCGCGGCGGCGACGACCGCGCTCGTGACGAGCGGCGCGAACCGCGACGAGTACGACCCGGACGTGACCGTCCACGGGGTCGTCGCGGTGTCCATGTCGACGACCGCCCGTACCTGCGCGATCGGCAGCCCGAGCCGCTGCGCCGCGACCTTCCGCGCCACGGTGGCGTGGCCCTGGCCCTGCGGAACCGACCCGAGCAGCACGGTGACGATCCCCTGCAGGTCCACCGACATCCGGACGTGCTCGGTGGAGCCGGACTTGTCCCGGCCCGGCTTGCGGTCCTCGGCGGGGGTGGCCAGGCCGACGTAGCCGATGTTGGTGCCGGACGGGTCGACGACCAGTGCGGTGCCGATGCCGTAGAAGGCGCCCTCGGCCCGGGCCGCCTCGCGCCGGCGCTCCAGCTCGGCGAGGTCGGCGTTCTTCACGGCCAGATCCAGCGCCGCGGCGTAGTCGCCGGAGTCGTAGACGCCCCCGGTCGCCGTCTCGTGCGGGAACGTCGACACCAGGTTGCGCCGCCGCACCTCGACGACGTCGCGCCCGGTCGCCGCGGCGACCGCGTCCATCAGCCGTTCCAGCCCGAAGTAGAGCTGCTGGCCGCCGAAGCCCCGGTTCAGCCCGGTCGGCATGGTGTTCGTGACCACGGCGCGGGCCCGGATCTCGACGGCGTCGATGCGGTAGGGCCCGGTGATGTTGCCGTAGCAGCGGTAGAGCGTGGAGGGCTCCGGCGGGCGCAGGTAGGCGCCGACGTTGTCGATCAGGTCGGTGCGCAGGGCCGTCACGGTGCCGTCGGCGTCGACCGCGGCGGAGAAGGTCATCGCCCGGTCCGCACCGGTGGAGCTCGCCATCAGGTGCTCGACGCGGTCCTCGGCCCACCGCACCGGCGTGCCGGAGTGCTTGGAGGCCAGCGCCATCAGCACCACGTAGGGGTAGATGCCGGCCTTGATCCCGAAGCTGCCGCCGATGTCGGCGGGGACGTGCAGCCGCACCCGCGACGTCGGGATCCCGAGCGCGCCGGCCATGACCGGGACCATCGAGAACGGTCCGTGGAAGTTCGCCCAGGCCTCGACCGAGGGGCCGGCGTCGCCCTCGTTCCACTGCGCGATGACCGAGTAGCACTCCATCGGCACCGAGGAGTAGCGCGGGAAGTCGTAGCGGCCGGTCACCACGTGCGCGGCGTCGCGGAACCGCTCCTCCACCGGACCGAAGGAGAAGGTTCGGTCGGTGGCGACGTTGGACCCGGCGTCCTCGTGCAGCAGCGGCGCATCCGGCTCCAGCGCGGCGCGGGCCGCGGTGACCGCACCCAGGTCGTCGTACTCGACGGCGACGAGCTCGGCGGCGTCCTCGGCGACGTAGCGGTCCGAGGCGACGACGACGGCGATCGGCTCGCCGACGAAGCGCACCTTGTCCACACCGGTGGGCAGGTAGGGCATCACCGCGCCGGTCGACAGGGGGAAGGGCCGCAGCGCGGCGCGCACCTCGTCGGGGCCGATCACCGCCGCCACCCCCGGATGGGCACGGGCCCGGCTCAGGTCGACCGAACGCAACCGGGCGTGCGGACGGGTGGAGCGCACGACGGTGGCGACCAGCGTGCCGGGCAGCGGGTCCAGGTCGTCGAGGAACGCGCCCCGGCCGGTGACCAGCGCGGCGTCCTCGTCCCGGCTGGGGACCCAGGTGCGGGCGGCCACAGACACATCGGACACATCAGACACGTGCTTCTCCCCTCATGTCGTACTCGCCCGCGGCGAGCGTGCGGCGCAGCGTCTTGCCGACCCCGGACCGCGGGATCGAGTCGACGGCGATCACCCGCTTCGGCCGCTTCAGCGACGGCAGTTGCTCCCGGGCCCAGGCCAGGGCCTGCTCGGCCGCGGCCAGCGGGTCGGTCCCGCGGGCGGGGACCACGAACGCGGTCACCGCGTGTCCCCAGCGCTCGTCGGGCAGTCCGACCACGCAGACGTCGTCGATGGCGGGACAGCGGGTCAGGACCGACTCGATCTCGTCCGGGTAGATGTTCTCGCCACCGGAGTTGATCATGTCGTCGGTGCGGCCGGAGACCCAGAGGTCGCCGTCGGAGTCGGCGACGGCGAGGTCACCGGTGTGGTACCACCCGTCCCGGATGGCCTTGGCGTTCGCGTCCGGCCGGTTCCGGTAGCCGCCGAAGGCCTCGGGCGAGGCCATCGAGACGATCACCTGACCCTGCGTCCCGCGCGGGACCTCCTCGTCGACGGGGGCGCCCGCGTCGGGCGCGATCAACCGGACCCGGGAGAACAGCCCCGCCCGGCCGGCGCAGCCGGGCTTGGCGGCGACGTCGGGCCCGATGGTGAACGTGTAGATCTCGGTCGAGCCGAAGTGATTGACGAACGAGGTGGGCGCGACCTGGTCGACCAGCTTCTCGGCGAGCGACGGGGTCATGGCGGCACCGGCGTAGGCGAGGTTGTCGAGCGCACGGGCGTCACCGAGCCGTCCGGTGCGCAGCAGCGACCAGTAGATCGTCGGCACCAGGTACAGGGAACCGACGTTCTCCTCGAGGATCAGCTGCATCGACTCGTCGGCGTCGAAGGCGGGCTGGCCCACCCACGTGCCGCCGACGACGACGGAGGCCAGCAGCGTGCGCAGGCCCATCGTGTGGAACAGCGGCATGACCCCGAGGGTCGCGACCCCCTGCCGCTGCCGGGTCTGCATCACGTGCGCGACCGCTGCCATGTGCTCCGCCCGGTGGGTACGCGGGACGCCCTTCGGCTTCCCGGTGGTCCCCGACGTGTAGAGCATGACGCTGAGGTCCGATTCGTCCGGGGCGACGCAGACGGGGCTGTCGAGACGCTCGGCGAGCTCGTCGACGGCTGCCACGTCCCGCAGCAGGTCCCCGAGGCCGGCGGCGGCGACCCGCTCGGCGTGCGCGGCGTCGGCGACCACCAGGCGGACGTCGGCGTCGCCCAGGCAGTAGCCGAGCTCCTCGACCCCGAACCGGGTCGAGAGCGGCACCGAGACCGCGCCGAGCTTCTGCACGGCCAGGTGCAGGCTCGCGAGCTGCTCGCCGCCGTGCATCACCAGGCCCACCCGGGCCCCCCGCTCCACGCCGAGGCTCCGCAGGGCCCCGGCCAGCCGGTCGGTCCGCGCGTCCCACTCCCGGTAGGAGAGCCACCTGCCGGTTCCTCGTACCGCCGGCCGGTCGGGGTTGCGCTCGACCGCCCATCGCAGCGTCGTCACCAGGTCCATCCGACCCCCTCGTCGTTAGTCTGTTTCAGACCATACGGTTCATACTGTCAGAGGGGAAGCCCCGGATTCCACCGGCCTCGGGAGCGACCCCGTCCGGTGGCATCCGCCGGGAGGAGGGGCGGTCATCGGTGACGGGACGCACGTGCGAGGGTCGAGCCGCATCCGCGGATCGACGACCCGCCTCGTCTAGAGTCCGCGGAGCACCGGCCGGCACGAGAGGAGCGCGGATGCGACTGTCCACGACGTCGTATCTGGTCCTGGGCATGATCGCGTTGCGCGGGCCCTCGACGCCGTACGACCTGAAGCGGGCGGTCAGCCGCTCCGTCGGCTACTTCTGGCACTTCCCGCACGCGCAGCTGTACTCCGAGCCGGACCGGCTCGCCGACGCAGGCCTGCTCGCCCTCGACACCGAGGAGCACGGACGGCGGCGCAAGACCTACTCCCTGACCGACGAGGGCCGGGCGGCCCTGCGCGAGTGGCTGGCAGCACCCACCGCCGAGCACTTCCAGATGCGCGACATCGCCGAGCTCAAGCTGTTCTTCAACGAGGCGGGATCCTCCGACGACGTCGAGAAGCTCGCCCGCGAGCAGATCCGCCAGCACGAGAGCCGGATCGCCGACTACGAGGACATGGTCGCCCGGCACGGCCGCGAGGAGTGGGCCGAGCCGCGCATGATCACGATCGAGCTGGGCCTGGAGATGGAGCACGCCGCCCTGCGGTTCTGGAGCGCGCTGGCGAACGACGAACTCGACCGACTCCGTCGCGAGCGGGCCGAGCGCGACCCGCGCGGCTGACCCGCCCGCCGGGCGACGGGCACGCCGGCGCACCCGGCGCGCGCCACGACGGGTCGGCGCCGGAGCCCGGGCCGCCGAGGCTCAGTCCGGGTCGGCGGGGCTCAGTCCGGGTCGGCGGGGCTCAGTCCCGGGTCGGCGACGAGGAACTGGACGCTGTGCGCGGACCGGACGTGGCCCCGAGGCACCGCGAGATGGGCCGGGTGGGCGAGGTAGGTCCGGAAGTCCTCGACGCTCGCGAACTCGGAGACGACCGCATAGTCGGCGTTCGTCGGACGCTCACCGACGTCGCGACCCTGCCGGGTGCGCAGGGGACGCCGACCTGGCCGGGCAGCCGCGCAATCGCGTCCCGGAACGCCTCGACGTCCGCCGCGGTCGCGGACTCCGTGAACGTGAGCGTCAGGCAGTGCACCAGCATGTCGACCTCCCTGTCGGACAAGTGAGCAGCGATAGACATTCGAGCATCGAAGACTGCTGAACGTGATGCTCGGCCATGTTGGCCAGTTACCGATAATTGACAAGCTATGTCCATCGGCCCTAACTTCCAGCTCCCGACACCTTCGACCGGGAGACCCGACAATGAAGCTGGGATGCTCGTTCGCCACGTCGCTGGAGACTCCGGAGCACATCCGCATCGCGGAGGAGCTCGGCTACGAGAGGGCGCTGTGCTACGACTCGCCCGCGCTGTACCCGGACGTCTGGATGGTCCTGAACCAGGCCGCGGAGCGGACCGACCGCATCGTGCTGGGGCCCGGAGTGCTGATCCCGAGCCTGCGCCACCCGATGGTCACCGCCTCGGCGATCACCACGCTGGTGCACACGGCCGGGCCGGACCGCGTCCTGATCGGGATCGGAAGTGGCTTCACCGGCCGCCTCGCCATGGGCAGACCGCCGGTGCAGTGGGCCCGGGTCCAGCACTACACCGAGGTCGTGCGGGCCCTGCTGCGCGGTGAGCAGGTGGAGTGGGAGGGCGCGATCATGCAGCTCATCCAGCCCGACGAGCGCTTCGGCCCGGCTCTGCCGATCTCGGTCGCCTGGGGCGTCGCGGGCGAGGGTCCGAAGGGGACGCGTGTCGCGCGGGACCTCGGCGCGGAGCTGTTCCGGATCACCGCGCCCGAGCCGGACTTCGGGCCGCAGATGATGATGCTCATCGGCACCGTGCTCGACGAGGGCGAGGACCCGGGCTCCGAGCGTGTGATCGACGCCGCGGGCCACGGCGCGGGGCTGTTCCTGCACTGGGCCGTCGAGCACGGCGTGATCGACGAGCTGCTCGGCGAGGGCGGCCACGCGTGGGCCGCGGCCTACGACCACATCCCGGAGAACGTGCGCCACATCGCGCTGCACGACCGGCACGTGGTCGGGGTCAACGACGTCGACCGCCCCTTCGTCGACGGCGAGGTGATGACCGCGGCCGGGCTCGCGCTCACCCGTGAGCAGTGGCGGGACCGGTTCGCCGAGCTGGAGAAGGCCGGGTGCGACTGGGTCCACTTCCAGCCCGCGGGCAGCGACGTCCCGCGCGAGCTCGAGGCGTTTGCCGCCGCCTACCACCGCTGAGCAGAGGAGACCACATGAGCAATCTGCAGTTCCTGAAGTGGGAGACCGACGGACCGGTCGCCACCGTCTGGCTCGACCGACCGCCGGTGAACGCGGTCGACCAGCAGTTCTACCGCGAGCTCCGCGCGTTCTTCGGCGACGTCGAGCGTCACCTCCCCGAGGCACGCGTCGTCGTCCTCGCCGGGCGGGGCAGGCACTTCTGCGCCGGCAACGACCTCGCCGCCTTCCAGACCCTGGACCCGGACAACGCCCCGGAGCAGCTGGAGCAGGCCCGGGAGGCGTTCTGGGCGATCTACGACTCGCCCTACCCGGTCATCGCGGCGGTCCACGGGGCCGCTGTGGGGACGGGCCTGGCGATCGCGGCCTCGTGCGACCTCGTCGTCGCGGCGGAGGGGGCCCGGTTCGCCACCCCCGAGGTCACCGTCGGGGTGCTGGGCGGCGCGAAGCACCTGTCCCGGCTCGTGCCGCAGGGCGTGGTCCGGCTGATGCACTACACCGGCGACCTCTACCCCGCCGAGACGCTGCTGCCCTACGGCGGCATCGTCGAGATCGTCCCGGAGGAGCAGCTGCTCGGGAAGGCCCGGGAGCTGGCGCACTCCATCGCCCGGCACAGCCCCGTCACCCTGCGGCTGGCCAAGCGCAGCCTCAACGGCATCGAGTACCGCGACCTCAAGTCCGGCTACGAGTTCGAGCAGGACCGGACCCGTGAGCTGTCCGGCTACGAGGACTCCAAGGAGGCCGTGAACGCGTTCCTCGAGCGCCGCGAACCGGTCTACACGGGACGGTGACCGTGGAATCCCTGAAGGACTTCCGGGCCAGGGCCCGGGCCTGGCTCGCCGCGAACGGCGCACCCGATGTCCCAGTGGACCCCGACGCCCGGTTCGCCGTGCTGCGCCGCTGGCAGAGGACCCTGTCCGACGCCGGCTGGCTCGGTCTCGCCTGGTCGCGGGAGGCGGGCGGCGGCGGGCTCACCCACGCCCACCAGCTGGTGTTCGTCGAGGAGCTCGTGCGGGCCCGTGCCCCCCAGCCCGTCGGCCTGATCGGGCTCGAGGTCGTCGGCCCCTCGATCGACCGCTACGGCACCGACCGACAGCGCCGCGAGCTGCTTCCCCGCATGCTCTCCGGTGAGGACATCTGGTGCCAGGGCTTCTCCGAGCCCGACGCCGGGTCCGACCTCGCCTCCCTGCGTACCCGCGCGGTCGCCGACGGCGACGACTACGTGGTCACCGGCCAGAAGATCTGGACCAGCTGGGCGCACGAGGCGCAGTGGTGTGCGTTGCTGGTCCGCACCGACCCGGCCGTGCGCAAGCAGGCGGGCATCAGCTACCTGCTCGTCGACATGGCGAGCCCCGGGGTCACCGCCCGGCCCATCCGGCAGATGACCGGCGACCGGGAGTTCTGCGAGGTCTTCCTCGACGAGGTCCGGGTGCCACGGCGGAACCTGCTCGGGGCCGAGAACGACGGCTGGGCGATCGCCACCCACACCCTGGGCAGCGAACGCGGGGCCGCCACCCTACGCCGCCGGGTGGAGCTCGAGGTCGCGCTGGAGGACGCGATCGGCGAGCTCCGCGCGCACGGCGCCGTCGGTGACCGGGCCCGGGCCGCGGTCGGGCGGGCCCAGGTCGCCATGCGGGTCCTCGACGCGCAGACCCGGCAGACCACCGCCCGGCTCGTCGCAGGCGCGGGCCCGACTCCGCTGGACTCGGTGGACAAGCTCGTGCTCAACGACGCCGAGCAGACCGTGTTCGCCGAGATCGCGGGGCTGCTGGGCGCCCTGCGTGCGGTGCCCGTCGCCCGGCCCGGCGGCCTGCGGTCCGACCGCTGGGCCCGTGAGCACCTGTACTCGCGGGCCGCCTCCATCTACGGCGGCTCCGCCCAGATCCAACGCACCATCGTGGCCGAACGACTCCTGGGGCTGCCCCGTGGCTGAGCACGACGACTTCGTGTCCGCAGTGGACGACTACCTCACCCGGTCCTATGCGGGCGACCGCCGGCGCGACCTGCTGGACGGCGGCGGCTGGGACGCGGGCCTCGCGGCCGAGCTCGCCGAGCTCGGCTGGTACTCCCTGGCCGTGTCGCAGGACCGGGGCGGTCTCGGTGCCCCACCGGCCGGTCTCGGCCACGTGTTCCTGGAGTACGGGCGGCACCTGCTCATCGGGCCGCTGCTGGAGAACAGCCTGCTCCCGGCGCTGGTCGAGGGGATCGACCCGGACGCCGACGGGACACCGCCCGCGCTCGTCGATCCGGGGGCGTCCGTCCCGGGCGACCTGGGGTCGGTCGCGCTCACCGGGCGGGAGCTCGCCGGGTCCGTCTCCGCCGTCCGGTTCGCCGCGCAGGCGGGCGTGCTCGTCGTCCTCGCCGGTGCGACGGTGTGCCTGGTCGACCCCGGCGCGCCCGGAGTGCACATCGAGCCGCTGGCGAGTGCCGATCCGGGGGTCGCGTTCGCGTCCGTCTCCCTCGACGGCGCGGTGGCCCACACCCTGGTCACCGACGACGGGCTCGGGGACCGGATCCGGTCGTGGGCCCGGCTGCTGCTCGCCTGCGAGCTCAGCGGCCTCGCCCGCGGCGCACTGGACCGCACCGTGGCCCACGTCGGGCAGCGCGAGCAGTTCGGCCGGCCGATCGGCGGCTTCCAGGCCGTCCAGCACCTCGCCGCCGACATGTCCGCCCGGTCGACCGGCCTGCACAACCTCTGCCTGGCCGCCCTCGCCGACGCCCGCGGGGCGTCGCCGTCGGAGCTGGACTTGATCACCTCGACGGCCAAGGCGCACGCGGCGGACGCCGCCGTCCGGGTCTGCGAGGACGCGATCCAGCTCCACGGCGGCATGGGCTTCACGACCGAGACCGACGTCAGCTGGTACTACCGGCGCGCCCTGGCGCTGCGCGGCTGGTACGGCGACGAGACCGAGCTGCAGCACCACATCGGCGCAGCGCTCCTGGCCCCCGAGAGGCAGCCATGAAGGCGACCAGGCTCGACGACGAGCACGCCCGGCGGAACATCGAGGCCGGTCACTGGACGGGGAACCTCGTCGACGGCTACCTGGCCACGGCCGCGGAGCGCAGCCCCGAGGCGACCGCCGTCGTCGACCGGGGACGGCGCTGGACCTATTGCGAGCTCGACGGGGCGGTGAACCGGTTCGCCTCCGCGCTGCGCGGGCGCGGGGTCGGCCGCGGGGACGTCGTGTCCTGGCTGCTCCCCAACCGGGCCGAGGCGGTCGTCGTGCACCTCGGGACGATCCGGCTCGGCGCGGTCAGCAACCCGATCATCCCGATCTACCGGCACCGCGAGACGGCGTTCATCCTGCGCCAGGCCGGCTCGAAGGTCGTCGTGGTACCACGGCTGTTCCGCGACTTCGACTACCCGGCCATGCTCGACGAGATCCGCGACGAGGTCCCCGGGCTGGAGACCGTCGTCGTGGTGGACGGCGGGGACGGCCGGCTGAGCTTCGACGAGCTCCTCGACGAGGGCCGGGCGGACGGTGTCCGGACGCCCCGGGCGCCGGACGACATCGCCCTGCTGCTCTACACCTCCGGTACGACCTCGGCGCCCAAGGGCGCGTTGCACAGCCACCACACCCTCGACCACGAGAATCGCAGCATCGTCGACTTCTTCGGGCTCTCCGCGACCGACGTCGTCTTCATGCCCTCGCCGGTCGGCCACATCATCGGTGTCCTCTACGGGCTGCAGCTGCCGTTCATGCTGGGCAGCGCGGTCGTCCTGCTCGACGTGTGGGAGCCCGGCCGGGGTCTGGAGCTCATCGAGGAGCACCGGTGCACGTTCACGGTCGCGGCCACCCCGTTCCTGCACGGGCTCGTCCACCACCCGTCGCTGCCCGACCGCGACGTGAGCTCGCTTCGCGTCTTCGCGTGCGGCGGCGCCGACGTGCCGCCGGAGCTGGTCCGGGCCGCGACCTCGGCGCTGGGCTGCACCGTCAGCCGGGGATACGGGTCCACCGAGTACCCGACGGCGTCGGCCTGCAACGCCGACGACCCTGTCGACAAGCGTGCGCGGACCGACGGCAGGCCGATCGGCCCCGCCGAGGTCCGGCTCGCCCCCGACGGCGAGCTGCAGGTGCGCGGGCCCGAGCTGTTCCTCGGCTACCTCGACGCCTCGCTCAACGCCGCGGCCTTCACCGACGACGGCTGGCTGCGCACCGGTGACCTCGCCCGTATCGACGACGACGGCTACGTCGAGATCATCGGGCGGCAGAAGGACATCATCATCCGCGGCGGCGAGAACATCAGCGCCAAGGAGATCGAGGACCAGCTCTTCGAGCACCCCGCGGTCGCTGACGTCGCCGTCGTCTCCTCCCCCGACCCGGTGCTCGGCGAACGGGTCTGCGCCGTCGTCGTCCCGGAGACCGGTCGCGAGGTGACGCTGCCCGGGCTCGTCGAATGGCTGACCGCGCGGCGGACGGCCCGCCAGAAGCTCCCCGAGCGCCTGATCCTGCTCGACGACCTGCCCCGCAACCCCAGCGGCAAGATCCAGAAGTTCCGGCTCCGCGAGCTGGCGCGCGAGCACACGACCCTCGAATCGACACGGAAGTGACGCGATGAAGCTGCACACCCCGACCGGGTTCGTCACCGGACACCAGTTCCTCGAAGGCCTGCGCTGGCACGACGGCGCCCTCTGGGCCAGCGACTTCTTCGCCGGCACGGTGCTCACCTTCGCCCCCGACGGGGACGCCGCCACGGTCGCCACGGTCCCGGGCGCGCCGTCCGGCCTGGGCTTCCTGCCCGACGGCACCCCCCTGGTGGTGTCCCAGGCCGACGCGACGGTCCAGCGGATCGGGACGGACGGCACGCTGAGCACCTACGCCGACTTCAGCGCCATCGCCGGTGGCCCCGGCAACGACCTGCTCGTCACCCCCGACGGGCACGCCTACGTCGGCAACTTCGGGTTCGCCGTCGGGTCCGAGGACCCCCGGCCGACGGCGTTGGCGCACGTCGACCCGCAGGGCACCGTCCGGCGCGTCGAGGGCGAGGTCCTCTTCCCCAACGGCATGGCGCTCACCCCCGACGGCCGGCTCCTGCTGGCGGAGACCTTCCTGCACCGGATCACCGCCTACGACCGCGCACCCGACGGGACCCTGTCGAGCCCGGAGGTCTGGGCGCAGCTCCCCGAGGCGTTCATGCCGGACGGCATCGCCCTCGACGCCGACGGTGGGGTGTGGTTCGGCAACGCACTCACCACCGGCGACGACGCCGGCTTCTACCGGGTGGTCGAGGGCGGCGAGCTGACCGACACGGTGCCCGTGGCCGGGGCGCAGGCCGTGGCGTGCGCGTTCGGCGGCGAGGACCTCGACACCCTGTACATGAGCTGCAACGCGACCACGCTCGAGGAGTTCGTCCAGGGACGGTCCACGGGGGCGATCGCCACGGCGTCGGTGGGGCGGCGGGGCACGCCCGCCTGAAGCCCGGCCGTGGTCTCCCCTCGCTAGGATCGAGGCGGCGAGAGGAGACCACGGCATGGACGCAGCGAGCGCGCCGCCGCGGTCCCGGCCCCGCAACCGGCGGGCCGAGATCGCCCGCAACGCGGGAGAGCTCTTCAGCCTCCGTGGGTTCCACGGCGTCCGCATGGACGACATCGCGGAGGCCAGCGGGATCACCGCGCGGGCCCTCTACCGCCACTACGCCAACAAGCAGGCCCTGCTCTCGCACGTCGTGCTGGAGGACCAGCAGCACGTCGTCGACACGATCACCACGCTGACCGCGCTGCCGCCAGGGGACCGGGATCTGGACGCCACTCTCACCGCACTCACGGAGGCCGCGCTGGACAGCCGGCGGCTCTCCCTGCTGTGGCAGCGCGAGGCACGCCACCTGGACGCCCAAGACTTCCAGCTGGTCCGCAGCAGGACCCGGTGGATCGCACAGCAGCTCGACGAGCTCCTCCTCACCCCTGCCCGCGGCGACCTGTCCCCCGGGGTGACCGACCTCCGCAGCTGGGTCATCGTCAGCATCATCTCCGGGGCGGGCTTCTACGACACCCCGCTCCCCCGCGCCCGGCTCGCCCACCAGCTGGCCGAGGCGAGCAGGCGGGTGATCGCCGCCCCCGCGGCGACCGTCGCGGACGCCCCGGTGCAGGCGACCGACCGGGCGCCGTCCTCCCGCCGCGAGCAGCTCGTCGGGGCGGCCGCGCAGGAGTTCCGCGCGAAGGGCTTCGCCGGGGTGAGCATCGACGACATCGGCGGCCGGGTCGGCGTCGTCGGGCCCGCCCTCTATCGGTACTTCGACACCAAGGCCGACATACTGGTGGCCGCCGTCACCCGGCTGCACGAGTGGCTCGCGCTGGAGACGACGCGCGCCCTGCGCACCCCCGGCCCGGACGACGCGGTCCTCGGCCTGCTCGTCGGGGGCTACGTCCGCGTCGCGCTCGAGGCGACCGACCTGCTCGCCGTCCGGCTGACCGAACGGCTCTCCCTGCCCGACGCCGCCCGCGAGCGCATCGACCGCATCCAGGCCGACGACGTCGCGGAGTGGCAGCGATGGCTCTCCGCTGCCCGCCCCGACCTGCCCGACGCCGACGCCGCGACGCTGGTCAGGACCGCGAGGACGATCGTCGACGACTGCGCGCGGATCCCCCACCTGCGGCGCTACCCGGCGGCGGCGGGCGAGCTGACGGGCGCGGCCCTCGCCGCGCTCGGTCTTCCCCCCGCCGGGAACCGGGCCTAGACGCGCGGGCCCGGCACGGCAACCTGCCGACGGGCACCGGTATTCGGCCGGAGCGGCTGTCGGAACTCAACCGCCCCGGCCTGGCCCTCGCATCGCCCCGGGTCGACGCTCGGGATGCGGCGCGTCTGCCCGCTGCGCCGATGCCCAAACGCCGGACCGCCGACGCTAGAGGGAGTCGATGTCCTGGGGACGCTCGGCGACCGTGCGGGCCAGGCGCGCCAGCTTCACGTTGATGTCCTGCGAGGTCCGCCGCAGCAGGTCGAAGGCCTGGTCGGCGTCCAGCCCGCGGCGGGCCATCAGGATGCCCTTGGCCTGGCCGATGACATCACGGGTCTCGATCGCCGTCTGCAGATGTGCCTGCTTGAGCTCCGCGGCCGAGACCGCGTCGGTGGTCGCCAGCGCGAGCGAGGCGTAGCCGGCCAGGATGGTCAGGCGGTCGATGTCGGCGCGGCCGAAGGCCTGCGGTCCGGAGGCGTACACGTTGAGCGCGCCCGGCAGCCGGGGCGGCCGGGCGTCGGGGAGCAGTTCGACCGCGGCCACCGAGAGGAACCCGTGCCCCACCGCGGTCCCGGCCAGCTCGGGCCACCGCTCCTCGTGCCGCAGGTCGTCCGACACCGCGGACGCGGGGCCGTCCTCGCGGGCGGCGTCGACGCAGGGACCGTGACCGCTGCGGTACTGCACGACGTCGATCTCCTCGGCCGGCCCGCCGGTGGACACCGGTGTGTAGTAGCGGCCTGCGTCGTCGCGCATCGTCACGCTCGCCATCGCCGCCACGGGCACGACGCGTGTCACGGCGTCGAGCACACGGTCCAGCACCTCGGCGACCGTCGCACAGTCCAGGAGCGCCGGTGCGAGACGTCGGAATTGCCCGACGACGTCGGCGTCGGCGTCGGCCGTGGCGGCGTACGGGACGGGGGACGCGCCGTCGGTGCTGCGCTCCGACTCGTCCGGCGTTCCGTTCAGCTCTGGCCTCGTCAGGTCCACCCGTCGGGGTGACCCGTCGTGGGCACGGTTAAACACCGCGACGGGACACGCGCCCGGGCGGTGTCCGCCCACCGACGTCCATGCCCCGGGCCGTCGGAGCGCGGGCGGTCGGGACGCTGCGCTTCCGTTCCGGCCGCCTCCCACTCCCCTGTCCAGGACCAGCGACGACCAGCCACTGCTGACCCGGGGTCTCCACAGAGGTGGCTCGCACACGTGCCCCCTCGTGCACGTGTGCGAGCCACTGTGACAGGGACGGCCGGCGCCGATCACCAGGACGTCGGTGCGGCTCCTGTCCGGGGCCGACGGGATGCCGGACCAGACGCCGGTCGTCTCCCCGGTCGGTGGGGTGTCACGAGGTGGAGGTGCGAGCTAGAGCGAGGTCCAGAGGGTCTCGGCGTCGACGATGCGGTGGTGCCGCCAGGTGACTGCTCGTTCCACGGCGGCGACGACACCGGCGACCGTGAGGGTCCCGAGCAGCCAGCCGGGCAGGAGCACCGGTGAGGTGAACGTCCCGACCCGGTCCGCCACCTCCGGGATCGAGGTGACCATCTCGAGCCATACGGGTGTGGCGAGGACGAGATTGACCAGCAGGATCACTACGGCGGTGGCGGCGATCGCCCGGCTCGTACGCGGGCGGTCCCGGGTCAGGGCTGCGCGCCGGTGCTCCAGGGTCCCCGGGGCCGGGGCCAGTCTGCGTTCCCGTCCGTCGGGGGTGACGAGATGGACCCGGGTGACGCCGTACAACCCGGCGTCGACCTCGATCCTCCCTCCGGGGACGGTGAAGGTGGCGGGCATCTCGGCCGTGCCGGTGCGCTGACCGTCCCGGTAGAGCCGGGCGCGGTGGTCCTCGGTGGTGCGGGTCTCGACGGCCCAGACGGCTGGGCCGTCGGGGTCCGGCAGCGTGATCGTGTGAACGGTGCGGCTCAGTGCCTGGTGGAGCCGAACGGGTCGGAGGGCCATCGTCACCTTCTCCTGTCTGCGGGAACGGGGTCCCGAGCGGGTCAGAGGCTGCATCGGGCATCGGCCGGCGGGGTCTCGAGGTCGAGAAGGTAGGCGTTGACCGCATCGTCGACGCACGCGCTGCCACCGAGGAGGTAGGCGCCGTGCTGCTTGCCGTCGACGGTGAGCAGGCTCGCGCCGAGGGTTCGTGCCATGGAGACGCTGCCCTCGTACGGCGTCGCCGGGTCACCGGTGACCCCCACGACGAGCGTCTCGGGAAGGCCCTCGACCTCGGCGGGCAGCCACGGGTCGTCGCGGGTCGGTGGCGCCGGCCAGCCCTCGCACTCACTGTGGAAGGTCCCGCCCGTCAGCACGTCGACATCGAACATCGGCGCGACCTCCGCGACCTCACGCGCGTGCGCGGTCTGCTCCTCCGGAGTCAGGCGGGGCCAGTCCATGCAGCGCACGGCGATGTTCGTATCGATGTCGGTGGTGTAGACGCCGTCGGCGGTGCGGCTGTAGAAGCCGTCGCGCAGGGCGAGGATCTCCTCGGCCCGCCCCGCGTCGAGCGCGGTCAGGGCGGAGATCAGCGTGGGCCAGTGGGCCTCCGCCGCCAGGCCCGCCGTGATCCCGAGATACACGTCCCAGACGCTCACGTCCCTGCCGTCGGCGGTGGGCACCGGCGTCCCGACCAGCGGCGCGACGATCTCGTGCAGACGCTCGTTCGCCGCCGCGGGATCGGGCCCGAGGACACAGTCGGGTGACTGGGCGCAGAGCGCGGCGACCTCGTCGAACCGGGCCTGGGAGGCGGTGAACTGGGCGAGGCGGAGCTCGCTCGGTGTCCAGTCGGGCCCGACGGCGCTGTCGAGCACGACGGCACGGACCTTGTCGGGGTGCGCGGCGAGGTACATGGCACCGATCTCGGAGCCGTAGCTGTAGCCGAGGAAGGTCAGCCGCTCGTCGCCGAGGACCTCCCGCATGATGTCCATGTCCCGCACGACGTTCGCCGATCCGGCGTTGACGAGGTTCTCGACGCCTCCGGAGCCGTCGATGCAGCGCTGCGCGTGGTCCACCGCCTGCTCGGCGCTGGTGATGTCGTACACGGCGCCGAACCGGGGCACGTCCCCTGCGTCGTATTCCTCGTCGGTGTAGCAGTCGAGAGCCGGGGTCGACGCTCCGATCCCGCGCGGGTCGAAGCCGACGATGTCGAAGCGCTCGGCGACGGGACCGTTCTGCCACTGGGGCAGGAAGGACGCCACGAAGCTGGTGCCGGATCCGCCGGGGCCGCCGGGGTTGATCAGCAGTGACCCCTCGGCCTCTCCCCGGGCGGGGAGACGGGTGAGGGCGATCCGTGCCCTCTCCCCCGCCGGGGCGTCGTAGTCGAGTGGGACCTCGACCGACGCGCACTCCAGTGCGGGGTTCGCGAACAGCTCGGCGTCCGCGGCGTTGGTCGCAGTGTCCGTACAGCTGCCCCAGTCCGGTTCCTGCGTCAGGTAGGCGGCCATGTCCGCCTGCCCAGCGGGCTCCGGCGGGGTCGCCGACGTGCAGGCCGCCGACAGGACGAGGGGGATGACGGTGAGGGCCACGGCGAGACGCGGCACGGTCCGTCGCGATCGGTGCGGGCGTCGGCGATACGAGGACATGTCTCTCCTGGGGCGGGTCCGGGTGCGGCGGCGATGTGCGTCCGACCGGGTCGACGACCTGCAGGTGCGGAAGGACCTGCCGACCGTGACCGGGATGCGCCGGACGCGGACCGCTGTGGGCTCGACGGCGGCGCGGCCGGGTGGGTGCTACGCCCGGACCGACGCGGTTTCTAGCATGAACGTGCTAGAAACGTAGCATGCTCATGCCACATCGGGCGATAGAGTGGGGCCATGCCCAGACGCGTGGACCCGGATGCCCGGCGAGCGCAGGTCGCCGACGCCGTGATCGACGAGATCGCCGCGCACGGACTCCGCTCGGTGACCCTCGCCCGGATCTCCGCACGCTCCGGCCTGGCCATCGGGAGCATCCGGCACTACTTCGGCGACAACCTGCGGGAGGTCATGTCGTTCACGTTGGGCGTCCTGCTCCAGCGCGCGGAGCACCGCAACCCGGGACTCTCCGGGGATCCGGCGAGCCGGGTCGCCGAGCTGGTCGTCCTCGTCGCACCCACCAGCGAGCAGGAACGCAAGGAGAACATCGCACTCGTCGAGTACCGGGTGATGGCACGCACGGACCCGGGGTTCGCAGCCGAGGTCGCCACGACCTCGCTCGCGGCCGCGGAGGCGATCCGGTCGCTCCTGCGCGCGGCACTCGCCGACCGTGTGATCGACGAGGAGGCACTGCACCGCGAAGCGCTCCTGCTGCTCACCCTGGTCGAGGGCTTCTCGCTCGGTTCGGCGCTGAGCCCGGCCCCGCTGCAGGAGGCCGACGTCCGCGCCGTCGTCACGGACACCCTGCACCGCATCCGTGGCGCCTACCCGCCTCGCCGGGAGGCGCCGGTGGAGCGCTCGGGGACCTGAGCCGCCGACGATCACCACGCGGGCGAGCGGCGCATCATCGGCCCGTGAGCCCGCTGCGCCGCGCGCTCACCGGTCCTTGAGCTGGTTCCGGTTGGCCGCGAGGACCTCGTCCGACAGATCCGGGGCGACGTCGGCCACCGCCCGGGCGAGCAGGAGCGCGCCGACCATCTGGCTGAACAGTGCCACCGCCTGCTCCCTGGCCTCGGCCGGGGTGATCTCGGTACCGATCTCCCGGCCGCACTCGATCACCATCTCCGCGATGGCGTCGAAGTAGCCGTCCAGACCGCGGCGGTACTCGGCCTGCGCGCCGGCACCGTGCCGTCCCGCGTCGGAGACGAGTGCGGCCGAGGGACATCCGGCTTCGGGGTGGTCCCGGTGCTCGGCGTCGACGTACTGGTCGATCATGCCGTCCAGGGCGGCGCGCGCCGAACCGGGATGTGCCGCACGGAGGCCGTCGAGCACCGCCAGCGAGTCGATGAAGCCCTGATGCAGGACCTCGACGGCGAGGTCGCTCTTGGACGCGAAGTGGTTGTAGAAGCCGCCGTGGGTCATGCCCGCCGACTTCATCAGTCCGTCGATGCCCGTCCCGTCGATGCCGCGCAGCCGGAACCCCTCGCCCGCCGCGGCCAGGATCCGCTCGCGGTTGCGCTGCTTCTGCTCCCGTGTGACGCGGGGCATGTCGACCACCTCCCAGGCCAGGACCCGGCCGAGTCTAGCCGAATTTCAATGATGGCCACCATCAAAACTGGCCGTCCGGCTTGACGGCACCCACCTCCGGTCGTGTAGTTATTGATGTCGTTCATCATCAAAGGAGGGGTTGTCGTGCGGTTCGGAACCATCGGCGCCGGGACGGTCGCGCAGGCCGTGGCCGCTCATCTGGTGAGGGCGGGGCACACCGTCACCCTGAGCAACAGCCGCGGCCCCGACTCGCTGCGCGATGTCGTGGCGCGACTGGGGTCGTCGGTGCGGGCAGCGCCGGTCGAGGACGCCGCGCGGGCCGACATGGTGTTCCTGACCGTGCCGTGGCCGCGGGTCGGCGACGCACTGGCCGGGCTCCCACCCTGGGACGGCCGCATCCTGGTGGACACGACCAACCGGATGCCGGAGTCGGCGGACGTCGATCCCGGCGCGACGACGCCGAGCGAGCTCGTGGCGGCGCTGGCCCCCGGCGCACGCGTGGTCAAGGCGTTCAACACGCTCTACGCCCGCTACATCGCCGCCGACCCCCGGCACCCGGAAGGGCGGCAGCTGCTGTTCCACGCCGGCGACAGCACCGCGGCCAAGGCCACGTTCCACGAGCTCGCCGACCGCATCGGGTTCGCCCCGGTCGACGCCGGACCGCTGCGCGACGGCGGACGGCTGATGCAGGTCGGCGGCCCCCTCTCGGCCCTGCACGCCCTGCGCCAGGACCCGGACGGAGAGGCGCGGTGAAGGCACTCGCCTACGAGCGGGCGCACCTGCTCGACGCGTTCGCCATCGATCTGGTCGACGTCGCCGAACCGCGGTTGCGGGCCGGCGACCTGCTGGTCGAGGTGCGGGCGATCGGTGTCAACCCCGGCGAGGCCGCGATCCGGCGGACCCGCAGTGCGCCGCCGGGCGGTCGCGTCGTCCTCGGATGGGAGTTCGCGGGCGTCGTCGTCGCGACCGGGCCCGCGGCCACCGGGTTCGCGGTCGGGGACCGGGTGATGGGCACCGGCGACATCACCCGCGACGGGAGCTGGGCCGAACGCGTCGCGGTCGACCACCGGGTCGTCGCCCCGATCGCCGACGAGCTCACGTTCGCCGACGCCGCATCCCTGCCGATCGGCGTGCTCACCGCGTGGGAGGCGCTCGTCCGCGACGGCGACGCACTGCCCGCCGGCGTCGGGAACGTCCTGGTCGTCGGCGCCGCGGGCGGTGTGGGCTCGATGGCCACGCAGCTGCTGGCGACGTGGACGCAGGCATTCGTGATCGGCACGGCGTCGCGGCCCGAGTCACGGCAGTGGGCCACCGCCTTGGGGGCCGACCTCGTCGTCGACCACCACCGCGACCTCGCCGCCCAGCTGCGCGACGCCGGGGTCGGCCCCGTCGACCTCGTGCTGTCCACCTCGGACACCGGCAGCCGGCTCACCTCGTACGTCGAGCTGCTGCGCCCGTTCGGACACCTCGCCTTCGTCGACGCGCCGGGGCGCTGGGACCTGGAGGCGGCCGCCGGCAGATCGCTGTCGCTGCACGGCGAGATGGTGTTCAGCACGATCGTCACCGGCGGCGACGCCACCCGTCAGGGCCGGATCCTCGCCCGCGCGGCGGGCGACGTCGTGGCGGGCCGCCTGCGTCCGATCGGGACGACGACGCTGCAGGGACTGACCCCCGAGGCCATGCGGGCCGCACACACGCTCGTCGAGAGCGGCCGGAGCGTCGGCAAGACCGTGATCACCCTCTGACCCCGGCCCGCAGGGCCCGGGACCCACCGACGGAAGGAACGACCCGGCATGACACCGAACCTGCTGGACGGCGAGTACGTCCCCAGCTCCGATCCCACCACCCGCGACCAGGTCGAGCTCTACGAACGCACCGGCGGCCGGGAGGGTGCGACCATGCTGGGCGGCCCCGTCGTCGTCCTGACCACCCGCGGGGCACGGTCGGGCACGCTGCGCAAGACCCCCCTGATGCGGATCGAGCGCGGCGGCGTCTACGCCCTCGGAGCGTCGGCCGGTGGGCAGGCCCGACACCCGGGCTGGTTCCACAACCTGACCGCGCACCCGACGGTGCAGCTGCAGGACGGGGCCCGCCGGGCGCTGATGACCGCGCGCGTCGCCGAGGGCACCGAACGCGCGGACTGGCTCGCCTACGCCGACGGGCTGTACCCGTTCTTCGCCGACCTGCGCGAGCGCGCCGTCCTGACCGGTGACCGGGAGGTGCCGGTGGTGCTGCTCGAACCCGTCACGGACTGACCCCTCGAGGAGTCCCGGCACGGAGCCGGCGGTCACGGGGCCGACCGCGAGTTGCTCGACGGTGGCTCCCCCACCAGGACCGCGAACCCGTCCAGGTGCCGGGCCAGGCTGTAGTCGAACAGCTCGTCGACGTCGGGGACGACTCGCTCATGGACCTGCGCCAGCAAGGGGAAGCGCCCGCCGGCGAACAGCGCGTCGGTCCGTGCACGCTGCGCTTGCCGCCACCGGCCCAGCGACACACCTGTCTCCTGCTCGGCCTCCACCTCGTCCGCTGTGGACAGTGCAGCGTTGATCACCAACGAATGCAGCGCGAGCGCCTCCTGCATCCGCGTGCGCAGTGACAGGCCGAGACCCTCGAGCGCCCGCAGGGTCCACTCGGTGTGCACCATCATGTTCGGCGCCATCGAGGGCCGGGTGAACGACACCGCTCGGGGCAGCCACAGGTGTCGCCGGCACAGCCCCCACTGCCACCGCGCGATCAGCTCCAGTCTGGCTCGCCAGCCGTCGGGTCCCGGGTCGGGGAGTTCCAGCTCCCCGAAGACCAGGTCGGCCATCTCGGTCATCAGGTCGTCCTTGTTCGCGATGTGGCGATAGAGGGACATCGCCCCCACGCCGAGCTCGGCGGCGACCCGCCGCATGGACACCGCCCCCGCACCCTCGACGTCGGCGATCGCGACAGCGGTCCGCAGCACGTGCTCGCGACCGAGTGCCTGCCTCGCTCCGCCGGCCGGACGCGGCGGGAACGACCGGGAAGCGGACGTGTGCGCCCGGCCCGGCCGGCGCGGCCCGTTCGTGGAGGCGCTGACGACGGTGCCGGAGCCCACCTTCGCCTCGACCAGGCCCTCGTCGCGCAGGACAGCAAGAACCTTCGTCGCGGTCGCGATCGCGACGTTCCACCGGTCGGCGATCTGCCGGATGGACGGGATCCGGTCCCCCGGCCTCAGATCACCGGATCGGATCCGGGCCGCGAACTCCCCGGCGATCCGCCGGTAGAGCGGCTCCGGCTGAGCGTCCTCCGACATGCGGACCTCCTGAGCGTCGTCGTCGACAGCGAGGGAAGTGCACTAGTTCACTTCCGCTGCACTAGTTCACTTTGCAGAGGCATCTGAACACGATTTATTGACCGTCTCACGTCCTCGCGGAGACAGTGTACGCGTAGTTCGCTACAGCGTACGCAGTCAGCGAGCCGGAGCTTCGCCACCCGGCGATCCGCCCCGCACCGCCCGCCGGACCGGAAAGGACATCCCCATGCTCACCGTCGCCGAGGAAGTCGTCCTCATCGCCCTCGACGAGGACACCGGCAGGGGCGGGACCCGCCTCGGCCTGGACTGGGCCGTGGCCGGTGCGGTCGTCGTCGAGCTGGCCCTCGCCGAGCGCATCGCCGTGGGGGACGACGACGTCGTCACGGTCGTGGACCCGGCCCCGACAGGGGCCGGGCACCTCGACACCGTCCTCGCCGAGGTCGCGGGCCGGGTGAAGGTCTCGACGCTGTTGCGACGGACGCGCGCCGGGGCGCCGGGGCGCGCCATCGCCGCGCTCGTCGAACGCGGTGTGCTCCGGCGCCGACGCGGCCGGCTGCTCGGTCTCGTCCCGGCGCACCGCTACCCCACACAGGACTCCTCGGCCGGATCCGAGATCCGCAGCAGGCTCGCCGACGCCGTCCTCGACGGGAACGAGCCCGACGAGCGCACCGCTGCCCTGATCGGCGTGCTGCACGCCGCGAGGCTGTGGCGCCGCGCGCTGCCCACCGGTCACCGGAGGCAGGTCCGCACACGGATGGGCGACATCGCCACGGGGCAGGCCGTCGGTCCCGCAGTGCGCACGGCCATCGCCCGGACGAAGGGCGCCATCGCCGCGATGGCCGCATCGGGCTGAACCGACCGAACAGACGGACAGGAGCGACCCGATGGTGACCGACATCGACACCGACTACCTCGTGATCGGCGCAGGCGCGACCGCGATGGCGTTCGTCGACACGGTGCTGACCGAATCGCGGGCGACCGTCACCATGGTCGACCGCTACCACCGACCCGGCGGACACTGGACCATCGCCTACCCCTTCGTACGGCTGCACCAACCGTCGGCGGTGTACGGCGTGAACTCCCGCCCGCTCGGCGAGGACCGGGTCGACCGGACGGGCTGGAACGCCGGGATGTACGAGCTGGCGGGCGCCGCCGAGATCTGCGACTACTTCGACCAGGTGATGCGCCGGACGTTCCTGCCGTCCGGGCGGGTCTCCTACTTCCCGATGGCCGAGTACCGGGGTGGCGGACGGTTCCACGTGACGACCTCGGGCACCCGGTACCGGGTGACCGTGCGGCGCAGGATCGTGGACACCACCTACCAGGGCGTCACGGTGCCCGCGATGCGGCCGCCGGCGTTCCCGGTCGCCGACGGGATCCGAGTCGTGCCGCCGAACGAGTTGCCCGCCGTTCGCGAGCCCTCCGACCGCTACGTCGTCGTCGGAGCGGGCAAGACCGGGATCGACGCCTGCCTCTGGCTGCTGGAGCAGGGCGTCGACCCCGCCGACCTGACCTGGATCATGCCCCGAGCGCCGTGGCTCATCGACCGTGCGACGGTGCAGCCGATGCCGCTGCGCCGCCCCGCGGAGATCGCGGCGGACCACGCCGCGAAGCACTCCGCGATCATGGGCGCCGAGTCGGTAGGCGACCTCTTCGACCGGCTCGACGCGGCGGGAGCGCTGCTGAGGATCTCCCCGGACGAGCGGCCGACGGCGTTCCGCTGCGCCACCGTCTCCCGGGCCGAGCTGGAACAGCTGCGCAGGATCTCCGACGTCGTCCGCCTCGGCCGGGTCACACGCATCGACCCGACGGCCATCGAACTCGACGGCGGCACGCTCCCGACCGGCCCCCAGGTGCTGCACGTGGACTGCACCGCCGACGCCGTGAAGCAGCTGCCCGTCGTACCGATCTTCCAGGACGGACTGATCACCCTGCAGCCGGTCCGCGCGTGCCAGCCGGTGTTCAGCGCCGCACTCGTCGCACACGTGGAGGTGACCGGTCCCGACGACACCGTGCGCAACGAACTCTGTCCCGTCACCCCCTACCCGAGCAGCGACGTGGACTGGCTCCGGTTCGCCCTCTCGGCGAACGCGGAACAGCTGCGCTGGGCAGCGAACCCGGACATCGACGCCTGGCTGCGCGCCTCCCGCCTGCATCCGGATCTCGCCCCGCCGATGCCGGACGACCCGGCCGAACGCGCGGTCGTCGAACAGGCGGCCACGGCCATGGCGAAGGCCCAGAACGCGAAGCTCGACGAGCTCCTGCACACACGACGGTCGCTGCCGCCACCGGGACCGCACCACCCGACACGCAGAGAGGCGGCCACTGGATGAACCGGTCAGGGAACCGGCGGTGGAACCGGGCGCCCTGGACGCTCGCACTGCTGACCACGGTGTGCGCGGAGCTCACCTTCACCGCGGTCGCGGTGCCGTTCACCTGGCTGTTGGTGCCGCTGCTGATGGTGATGTACGGCGCCGGTGTCCTCGTGCTCCGCGAGGCGACCGTGCGGGCCGGTGGCACCTGGCCGAGCCTCGTACTGCTGGGCGTGGCCTACCAGGTCGCGGAGGACGGCCTGGGCCTGCAGGCCCTGACCAGCCCCCGGATGTACGGCGCCGCCGACTGGGGATTCCGGGCGCTCGGCGTGAACTGGACCTACTGGGAATCCCAGGTCGGCGTGCACGTCGTGCTCAGCGTCCTCGTTCCGATCACCCTCACCGACCTCCTCTTCCCGGCACAACGGGACCGGCCCTACCTCGGCAACCGGGGCCTGGCCGGCGCGGGCTCCCTCGCGGTCCTGGGCGTGCTCGGGCTCCGCCACCTGATCTCGGCGACCGAGGACCCCGGCTACCGGACCCCCTGGGGCTTCACGCTCCTGTTCCTCGCACTCATCGCGACGCTCGGCGTGGTCGCGCTGCTGGTCCTCCCCCGCCGCGGCGTCACCGCCCGCGTTCGCGGGGCCCGGAAGACGCCCCACCCGACCCTGGTCGGAGTCGTGTCCGGGTACCTGACCATGGCGTTCCTCACCACGCTGCTCCCGCTCGGCCTCGGCCCCACGATGCTGCTCGGCGACCTGATGTCCCCCGCCCAGCGGCTGGTCGTCGGACTGATGACCGCCGTCCCGTTCGGCTGGCTGCTCCTGCGTTGGCAGGCATCGCCCGGGTGGAGTGACCGGCACCGGATCCGGCTCATCGGCGGCATCCTCGTGTCGCACACCGCGTTCATGATGCCCGCGTCACCGACCGCCGCACTCGTCGGTTCGGTCGCGATCGTGACACAGGTGTACCTGCTGGCACGTCTCGCCGAGCATCTCCGGCGGCGGAGAGCCGAGGCTGCCGATCCCCGCGACGAGCATCCGCTGAGCCGGCCGGAATGACCACCGTCATCAGCGACCTCGCCTGCCCGGTCGCGCTCCCGGCTCCTCGTCCCGCCGCACGCCACGGCAGTCCGGAGTCGTGCTCATCGATCACGCGCGCGGCCCGGCGCAGAGTCGACCGGATGTGGAGGACAGTGTCGTGACCGACGGTCACGACGGATTCTGTCGGATGTCGCGGTCTGCACGCAGGTTCACCATGAGGTCGACGACGGTGGCGTCGGCGTCGAGTGGGGTTCCGGAGCGGACCGCGGTCGCGAACATCCGCACCCGCCCACCCTGCTGCGCAGCAGCGCCGCGGAGGCGCTGGAACCGCCCTGCTCGTCATCGGAGGAGTCGGCACCGCCGTGATCGCCGGGGACACCGTGGGAGACCTCGGTGTCGCTCTCGCGTTCGGCCCCTCCGCGGCTGGGCGAGAACGGGGATCGCGATCGGTGTCGTGTTGAGCGTGGCTCATCCGGTCGCCATCCCGATCGACGGCACGTCGGTGAACCCGGCGGCTTCTGCACTCACCCTCACCGGTCCGTGACACGAGTCACCATCCCGGCGCGTGAGGATCGGGGGCCGGGAGTCGTCAGAACTGTCGGATGGCCGTTGCGGACGAGATGGCCGCACCGTCGTCCACCGCCGCGGACGCCGTCGCTGTCTGCCGTGGCACGACCGTCACCCGGCTCGATCGGTCCGGGGACCGGCGACACATCCGTCAGACGACAGGAGAACGACGATGAGCTTCACCGACAAGGCGAAGAACAAGGCCCAGGACGCGGTCGGCAAGGCCAAGGAGAAGATCGGCGACGTCACCGACAACGACGACCTCAAGCGCGACGGGCAGGCCGACCAGGCCGAGGCCGCTGCCAAGCAGGCCGGCGAGAAGGCCAAGGACACCGCCAAGAACGTCAAGGACACCTTCACCAAGGACTGACCGCGACACCTCCGAGCAGCGCACATCCCCTTCGCTCCGACGGAGCCACCCGGGACCGAAGCTCGGCCTGCGGCATTCCTCTCGCGGTACGGGGCCCGTGCTCTCCAGGGACCACGGGCCCCGCCACCGCCTTCGCCCGTCGCTCCCGAACACCAGGTCTCGCCGCCGGCCTCGCACCGGCACCGCCCACACCCCGCCGGGTACGGCCCTCCGCCACCGCGACCGGCGCGCCGCAACGGCCCGCCGCTCTCCACTCCGCACCGGCCTGCCGACCGACGACCGCGGACCCAGGGACCCGGCCCGCACGCCCGTCACCTGTAGGGCTCCGGATGCGGCAGAAGGCGGAGGACCACTCGGCCATCATCCAGAAGAGGTGTCATGTCTGACCCGGACCCGGACCCGGACCCGGCCCCACGGCGCCAGCGTGCGCAGAGCCACCGCCGCCGTCCGAACGGCCCGCCGCGATGACCGGCGCCTCCCGACCACACCCCGACCACCGGCGCAGCGACCGCGCCGTCGCCGCGACCGATGGACCGGCGCGCCCCGGCCGGCCCCCTGCCGGCGCAGGCCCCGGCCGCAACGCCGACCAGATCGACCACCAGGCCGACGCCTGGCTCGTCGGCAAGGCCCAGCTCGGCTCCATCGAGGCCTACGAGGTCCTCATCCGGCGCCACCGCGACCGCATCCACCGCATCGCGCTGCGCATGCTGGGCAACCGCGACGACGCCGAGGACATCACCCAGGACGTGGTCATCCAGGTCTGGACCGCACTGGCGGGCTTCGCCGGTGACAGCATGTTCACCACCTGGCTCTACCGGATCGTGGTCAACCGCTGCATCACCCACCTCAAGCGCCGCCGCCATGACACCCCCCTCGAGGATCCCGACCTCGCCAGGTCCCCCGGCGCCGACGCCCAGGCCGAGGCACGCGACCGCCTGCGCGCGGCGCTCGCCGCGCTCGCCGGGCTCCCGGCCGACCAGCGCGCCCCGATCGTGCTGATCGACATCGAGCAGCTCAGCTACGACGAGGCGGCGAGCATCCTCGGCGTCTCCGAACCGACCGTCCGGGGACGCCTGTCCCGTGGGCGCCGACAGCTCGCCGAGACCATGCGGGAGTGGACATGACCAGCCACGAGCACGACCGCACAGGGGACCAGGCCTCCGGCGGCGGACACATCCCTCTGCGACCGGACCTGCTGCCCTGCGCCCGGTCCCGCGACGATCTGCTCGACCAGGTCGCCCGCGGCGACGCCGCCACCCTCGACCCCCACCAGAACCACTGTGTCCACTGCCAGGCGGCCCTGGCCGAGTTCGACCGGCTGTGGTCACCGATGCGCGAGCTCGCCGCGGAACAGGTCGACACCCCCGAGGCCGGGATCGACGCCGCACTCGCGCGGATCCGCGGAGCGGTCGAGGACACCGACTACGCCACCCTGCGCGGCCCGCAGGGCACCACCCGCGTCGCGGCCCGGGTCGTGGTCGTCGCCGCCCGTCACAGCGCCCAGGAGGTACCCGGCGTCCGCGTCGCGCTGAGCAGGGACCTCACCGGCTCCCACCAGGACACCGACTCCGAGGTCCACGTCGGAGTCGCCGGCACCAGCACCGTCATCGAGATCACTCTGGCCGCCGACTACGGCCGCTCACTGCACCAGCTGGCCGCGGACGTCCGCCGCGCCGTGACCGACCGCGTACGACAGCTCACCGACCTCGATCCCACCCAGATCATCGTGATCATCGACGACGTCCTCGACTGACCCGGTCATCGTGACCCACGTCATCGGTGAGCGGCGTGAGGACCGGTCCCGCGTGATGTCCGAGCTCATGACCACCGACCACGACCGACACCCGAGGAGCTGCAGCATGTGGGTCCTGCTGTCCCGCCACCTACGCACCTGGGCGATCTTCGCGATCGCCGTCCCGCTGCTCAGCCGCGTCCTGGGCGCGCTCGGACGCGCCATCGAACGCCGCCACGGCCCCTCCGCGCTGACCCACGTCCTGACCTGGGCACAGCGCATGCTCGCCCGCCGAGCCCGCGGTCCGCTCGCCACCGGCACCACGCCCCCCGGTACCGGCGACCGGACACACGGAACCCACGCACCGGCGCCGGACCGATCCCCCCAGCAGCCGCAGCCGCGGCCGGTCACCGACACACAGCCCTGAACGCAGCACTCCGCACGAAGCGCCATCAGCGTGGTGCGCTCACAGATACGGACACATCATGGGAATCCTCGGATGGGTCGTCGTCGGCCTCGTCGCCGGCGCCCTGGCCACACTGGTCATGCCGGGCAAGGACCCCGGCGGCATCCTCGTCACGGTCATTCTCGGCATCCTGGGCGGGCTGCTCGGCGGATTCGTCAGCTCCCGGCTCTTCGGGATCGGCACCGGCGCCTTCTTCGACCTCCGCACCTGGATCATCGCGCTGATCGGCTCAATCGTCCTGCTCGTGATCTACCGCTTGGTCATCGGCCGCCGAACCCGCCGGTGACCGGAACAGCCCGATGGTTCCAGCCCGGACACCACCGGCCCCGGACCAGCTGCACCGTCCCGCCGCGAGTGGTGAGCCCGTGACCCGGCCCCGGCCACATACCCACGTCATGCTCGTCGAGAAGCGGGAGCACCCCACCGGAGCCGTACTGCTCACGATCCACGGCGAGATCGACGCCGCGACGAGCCCGGCACTGGAACGCCGCTTACGCGACTACAGCGGAACCACCGACCGGGTCGTGCTCGACCTGCGCGAGGTCACCTTCCTCTCCGTCCACGCCATCACCATGCTCACCACCACGCACACCCACGCCGCGAGCCGCGGCACCGCCCTGCAACTGATCATCGGGCGGGGCAGCCCCGTCGAGCGGGCCCTGCTGGTCACCGACCGCCTCCATCCGTCGCCGCTCGCGATCACGATCACCGACGAGCGTTGACCGGCACGACCCGGCAGAACCGGCCCGGCACGGCACTACACCCCGGCGCCACCGCGACCCCCACGCTTCGAGCTCACCCTCGCCCACCGGGCCACCGTCGCGGCCCTCTCGGCACACCGGCTCTGCCACTACGCCGCCGACCTCGCATCACCAACCCTGCGTCGCCTCCAGGGCGACCGCACCCGTGCCGTGCTCGTCCCCAGCGACCACCGCCAGCGGAGACGACCGTTGACCAGCAGAACCTGCCACCGGAAGCGACCGGGTCAGACGTGCGACTTGCTCAAGAGCTGATCGAGGAGGCGTGCCGATCCGAGGCCTCGCCAATCGGCCCGGACGGCCCGCTGGCCCCGGGGGGGGGCCGCGCGGTCCTGCAGACCGCGCTGGGCACCGAGATGAACGAGCACCTGAGCTGCGACCCCGAAGATCGTTCGGTTTCGCGCGGCGACAACCACCGCAATGGGAGTTCGCGAAGACGGTGCGCATCGAGATCGGGCGTCGAGGTGAAGGTCCCGCGGAACTCGGCGAGGTCTTTGGCGCCACCGTGCCGCAGGGGTTGGCCTCGGAGGTCACCGACAAGGTGGTCGACGAAATCACCGCCCGACGGAGCCCCCCTCGATCGGGCCGACCCGTGGTGTTCATATACGCGCTGTACGTCCAGATCCGCGAAGGCCAGGTGGCCGATCACCCGATCTACGTCGTGATCGACATCAACTGCGACGGCGCGCGAGACGTGCTCGGGCTCCGGGTCGGCACCGGCCCGGTGGGGACCGGGTGTCACCGGCCGATGACTGAGAGGTCTCTGAGCTCGGACCACATCTGTTGCCAGGTGACGGTCCGGTCCTCGAGCAGCCAGATGGTCGTGTTCTCCTCCACCAGGCCCCCGTAGGTCCCCAGCGGGGTCGACGCCGTCACTGTCCGCAGTGGGCGGGCGGAGGTGAAGTAGGGGCGAAAGAGGTCGGGACTGCCGACGAGCAGCATCGCGTCGGATGTGTCCGGCGGGGGCGGGAACCAGCCGTACGCCCTGTTGGTTCCGTGGACCGCCGGCAGGCCGAGGTCGGGTGGGGCGGCGTCGAGAAGCGCAGCGTGGACGTAGGGAACCGCCACGAGTGCGGTGCGCGCGCGGTCCTCGTCGGGTAACGCGGACCAGGTGGCTGCGGTGGTGGTGGCCAGCGGGGCGGCGAAGGCCGGGGACGCGAGCAGCACCGACGACGCGGCACCGGCCGTGGCCAGCACTGCGCCGGCGGTGACCACCGGCCAGGCGCGGCGTGGCCCGCGGCGTTCCCGGCGTCGCTGGAGCGCGACGGCACCGACGGCACCGAGGACCGGGTAGATCGGTGTCAGGTAGTAGTGCCGGCCCGCGGAGACCAGGACCGCGATGAACAACAGCAGGTAGGCCACTGCCAGGTAGCGCAGCGGCCGCCACTGCGGGTCGCGCAGCAGCGCGAGCAGCCCCGACACCGCCAGCCCGAGGGTGAGCGGTCCGGTCACGGCCAGCCCGTGTGCGGCGACGACGACCGGGTGCCCGTAGATGGCGGTGTTCTCCTGGGCGACCGCGGTCGCCATGCCCAGCTGCGGCCAGCCGTGCGCGGCCTGCCAGACCAGCGTGGGTGCGGCGACCAGCAGCGCGATTCCGGCGCCGGCCCATGTGGCCCGGCGAACCAACAGGTTCCGCGGCCCGACGGCCAGCAGGGCGAGGACAAGGGCCGCGCCCAGTGCGAAGACCTGGAACCGGGTCTGCGCGGCGACACCGGCGACCAGTCCGGCGGCGAGCAGGAGCCGGTCGTCGCCGGTGCGGTGGCGGCGCAGGAGCAGCCACAGGAACGCGGTCCACAGTGCGGGTTCGAGGGTGTAGGGGGTCAGCCAGTGCCCGAACTGGGCGGCGGCGATCGAGGTGGCCTGGCCCAGCGCGGCGAGGGTCTGCGCGCGTGCGTCGCCGCCGAGCTCGCGCGCGACCAGCGCGGTGAGCACGACGGCGGCGGTGGTGGCGAGTACGGCGGGCACGGCCAGGACCAGTTGTGATCCCGGGGCGAGCGTGTCGGCGAGGCGGGCGAGCAGCGGTGTCAGCGGCGGCTGGTCCACCGCACCGATGTCGAGGTGGTGGCGGCCGATGGCCAGCATCAGGTCCTCGTCGAGCCAGCTGCGCGGCACGGCGGCCAGGGTCAGGTGGACTACCGCCACGATCCCGGCCGTGACGGCCACCGGGATCGCCGCGAAGCGATGCACGGGACCGGTCACGAAGTCGCGGCGCAATGGACGTCCTCGGTCGGTGCCCGGTTCCGGAGGCGGTGGGCGACAGGGAGCAACGCCTTCTCTGGCAGCTCGGCGAGTCCGACGGCATCAGGACGACGAACGAACGTGCGGTCCGGGCGGTCGGGCATGGGTGTCACCTCGTTCTTCGGTCGGCGATCGGTCGGAGTCGATCACAGCTCATGCCGTTGCGGCATGGTCCACCCCGCGCGTGCATGGCATGGCTCACACCGGGGCGGGTCGATCAGGGCCTCCGTGGGGGCCTGCCGTCCGACGAGATCGGTACCGTCTCGACCGGCAGCAGCACCGTGTCGGCGCGACGAACGAGCCCGCCGACCTCGTCGTGCACATGGCCTGGGCGGCCCACCCTCTGCGTCGGCAGGCTGGGCGGCGGTCCGAGCGCTTCGACGCTCAGGGCTCAAGAGCCTGTTCCTCATACTGATGGGCCAGAACGGCGAGCACCGCCTGCCCGGCGGCAAGCCGGCATGGGGTCCAGCCGGACGGGCTGCGCTGAACCGAGTCCTGAGCCATGGATAACCCGACGAATACCGCAGGCCCCGAATACCGCACCAGTACCGGCCTCCTGCCGGCGAACTCAGTCGTCCCCGGAGTGGTCGGATCCCACGATCTGGAGTCAGGTGCTGCTCTCGGTGAGTCGAGAGGTCGACTCCACCCAGCCACGTAGGTGCGACGTCGTGTTTCCGCCCCCAGTTGGGCCAGACGGCCTTCTTGCGGCTTGACGATGCGCTCTCACCGGCTGGGTCGCGACGACTCAGCGGGCCGGCGTCCCACCGAGCGCCCCGAGCACGCCGAGCCCGGTCCGGATCGGGTCGAGGACCAGGGGCAGGTCCGGGTCCCGGACGGCGGTGTCCACGGCCGAGCAGCCGTTGACCACCGCCGTCACCCCGGCGGCGCGGGCCGCGAGCAGGGCCGGGCGCATCGCCTCGTCCCAGCGCGCGGCGTCGTCGATGTCGGTCACCTGCAGGTCCAGCACAGCGACCTCGTCGAAGCTCCCGGCCCAGCCGTAGGCGGTGACCCGGTCCAGAAGCTCGTCAGCGATCGCCCGGTTCCGGGCCACGGCGCCGACGCGGTGCCCGGCGGCCACCGCGGCCCCGACGGTCAGCCGGAGCAGACCGAGTGCGGGCCGCCCGCCGAGCCGGCCGCCGTCGACCGGGACTCCGGTGTCGAGCACGCAGTCCGGCAGCACGGCGTCGCCCGCGGGGGCCGCCGACAGCGCGGCGGCGACGAGCTCCTCCGAGTGCCGCACCTGGTCCGCCGTGTCCAGCGCGCGGGGGCCGTCGGGGGCCAGGTCGGACAGGACCACCCGGACGCCCGCGGGGGCGAGCGCGTCGTAGCGGGCCTGCCGCCGGGCCACCTCGGCCGATCCGACGACGATGGGGGTGACGGCATGGACGAGCATCGGGTCCTCCTCATCGGACGGGGATCGCCGCGCCGAGCGCGCGCAGCGCCTCCCCGGCGTCGGGCGTGGTGGGCAGTGCGGCACAACGGGTGCGGAGGTCGGCCATGGTGTCCGGTGAGCCGAGCAGCGCACCGAGGACGCGGTCCCGGTCCCGCGAGGTGAACGGGTGGTGTGCGGCGTCGCCGACCGGGTTCGGGCGCTCCGCGACCAGCGGCCCGGCCGCCGTGGTCACGGTGACCCGGGCCGGGCGCTCGGTGGGTAGCCGCGCGTCCAGGTCCGCGGCCGCGCGCACCGTGATCCGGCGTGCCAGGTCCGCGGTGGCCGGGTCGCCCAGTGCGTGCGGGGAGGTGTCGGCCGGGGCCATCCGACCCCGGCGCAACGCGGTTGCGACGGCGAAGGGCAGCGAGAACATCGCGGCCAGTGGGGTCGGCCAGGACGTACGGTCGAGCTGCGCGCCGAGCGAGTGCACCTCGACCAGCACCTGCTCGATCTCACCGTCCACGCGATCGCGCAGGTCCAGGGCGGCGTCGACGGCAGCGTGGGTGAACGAGCAGGACGAGTGCTGCTTGAAGTAGCCGCCGAGGACCTCCCAGCCGTCCCCGCCGTCCAGGAGGTCCGGGTCCAGGGTGCCCAGCAGGTCGCCGAGCGCGTCGGCGGCCACGCCGGTCGGGTGCCCGGTCCCGGACGCGGCCAGCCGGGCCGCGGCGAGACCGGACTGGTTGGCCGCGCCCATCCAGAGGTCGCGGACCGGGTTGCCGTCCAGCGCGGCGACGAAGGGCCCGGCGACCGGCAGACCGCCGCCGGCGTCGATCGCGGTCGCGGTGTCCGTCGCGGACAGGCCCAGGACGCGGGCGCAGCCGGCCGCCGCCCCGGCGACGCCCCAGTTGCCGTGCGGGTGGGTGCCCGGCCGCAGCCGGGTGGCCCGGCCGAAGCGGGCGGCGACCTCGTAGGCGGCGAGCAACGCGCAGCACAGCTCCTCGCCCGGGACCCGGTGGCGCGCGGCCAGCGCGAGGACCGCCGGGAACCCGTGCGCGGCCGGGTGGCCGCCGGCGAGCCGGTGCCCGTCGTCGAGCTCGAGCCGGACCGAGGCGGTGGCGTTGAGCCAGGCGGCGGCGTCGACGGCGACCTCGCGGCCGGTCCCGAACAGCGGGGCGGGCCCGGCCGGGGCGTCCCAGGCCTCGACGAGCGCGCGCTGGGCGGGCTCGCGCGCGCCGAGCGCGGTGACCGCGACGGCGTCGACGAGCACGGCAGACACCCGCTCGCGGACCTCCGACGGCACGTCGGCCCAGCGCAGCCCGGCCACCCGTGCGCCCAGCCGGCCGGTCGCGGCCCGCACGGCCGACCGGGCGGCGGTCCGCTCCGGACCGCGACCGGTCACGCCGGGTTGCCCGCGGTCTCCGCGGCGGCGACCGCCGCGGTCACGGGCTCCCGCGGGACCAGCAGCATCAGCAGGGCCCCGGTGACGGCCAGGCAGGCCATCACGACGAACCCGCTGGTGAAGCTGCCTGTGCTGGAGACGATGAAGCCCATCACCGAGGGGGCCACGATGCCGGACGAGGCGAACGCGGCGTCGGCGAACCCGGCCGCGCTGCCCGGCTGGTCCGGAGCGGCGTCGATGGCCGCGACCCACCAGATCCCGCCGGTGATGAAGCCGAACCCGACCCCCAGCGAGATCGAGACCAGCGCGACGGTGAGCGTCGGCGAGATCGCCAGCGGCACGAGCGAGCAGCCCGCGAGCAGCAGGGCCACGCCCATCACCGAGAACCGGCTGCGGATGCGCGGACTGCGGCGGTAGACCCGGTCGACGATGACGCCGCCGGCCAGCGCGCCGACGACGCCGCACGCCCACGGAGCGATCGAGAACGAGCCGGCCTGCTTGATGCTGAGCCCGTAGGCGTCGGACAGGAACGAGGGCAGCCAGTACATGAAGCCCCAGAACATGAAGCCCCACGCGAAGTAGCCGCCGGAGACGACCCAGAGGTTGCGGTTGGTCAGCAGCGGGCGCCACCGCACGCGGGCCCGGCCCGGCCCGGCCTCGGCCTCCTGGCCGGCGGTGATCAGCTCCCGCTCGGCGGCGTCGACCCGCGACGACTCCTCGGGCAGGTCGCGCAGGAACGCCAGCGCGAACACCGCCCAGACCACACCCAAGATCGCGAGGGTCCAGAACATGCCGCGCCAGCCGACGAGGTCGGTGAGCCAGGTGAGCAGCGGCCCGGAGATCAGCAGGCTGCCGGAGACCGCGACCCCGCCGCACAGCGCCAGCGCCACTCCGCGCTCGCGGATCGGCAGCCAGCGGCTCACCGTGCGGGTCGCGGCCGGGAACGCCGGTGCCTCGCCGATGCCCAGCAGCAGCCGGATTATCAGCAGCCCGGCGAAGGACCCGGCGACCGGGATCAGCGCCGTGGTCACGGAGAACAGTGCGACGGCAACCAGCAGTACCCGCTGGGTGCCGAACCGGTCCACCAGCGGCCCGGACAGGAATGCCGCGACCATGTACCCGAGCGAGAAGACCGAGCTGATGATCCCGTACTGCGCGGTGGTGATCCCGAATTCCTGCTCGAGCGGTTCGACCGCGTAGGAGACCGCGCTCCGGTCGATGTAGTTGATGACGATGAGGCCGACGACCAGCCCCAACGTCACGAAGCGGAACCGTGTACCCATGATTGCGTCCTTCGCATCCGATTCGCGTCCCTGCGAATCCCGTGTTCCGCTCCGCGGAACAATTCAGACTCCGTCGTCCGGTAATTCTCGATGGATGCCACGCTGTGAGTCAATGAGCCGGGAGTTAATTCCGATGACAGCGTGGAAGCGAATGCTCAATTGTTTCTCTGAGCGGAACGAATGGTGGCTTCCTGCAACCCGCTCATCACGTCGGCGACCGGGCGGTCGTCGCGCAGGTCCCACAGCGTCGCGACGATCGTGGTCGCGTCGTCGGAGGGCACGGCGCGCTCGGCGTTGCCGGTGAACTTGGCGGCGAGCTCGTCGGCCGACAGCGGCCGCTGGGGCCCGCCGCGGTTGGTCCGCACCCGCTCGGTCACGGTGCTCCCGTCGGCCAGCTCGGCGGTCAGCACCGCCGGGAACTGGCGCGGGAACCCGGCCGTCGCCTCGTCGTCGGCCACGACCCGCACCCGCCCAGCCAGGTCCAGCCGTGCCGGGTCCGCCGCGGCGGCGTCGGTGAAGTCCTCGTGGAACACGCCCAGTCCGCCGCCGCCGACCAGCGCCGCGGCCACGGTGTAGGGCCCGGAGAACGCCGCGTGGTAGCCGGAGCGGGGGCGGGCCTTCTCCTCGGCCGGCTCGGCGATCGTCCGCAGCACCGGCGCGGGCACGCCCAGGGTCAGCTCCCGCACGTCGGTGGCACGCACGCCGCGCGCCCGCAACGCCAGCGCCGCGTCCACCCCGGCGTGGGTGAAGTGGTTGCAGGGGTAGGGCTTGAAGAACACCCCGGGGGTCTCCCACCGCTCGCCGAGCCCTTCGGTGACCCGCTCCGGGTGCACCCGCTCGCCGCAGAACGCGCGGAGGAACCCGAACCGGCCCTCGACCACGGTCGGCGGCCCGGTCAGGCCGTGCCGGGCCAGGTCGGCGGCGACCACGCCGGCGTGCGCGGCCCAGCCGCAGTGCACCCGCTTGATCGTGCCGCCGGTGCGGTTGGCCTCGATCACCCCGGCGCCCATGCTGGCGGCGATGCCGACCACCGAGGTGAGCCGGTCGGCGTCCAGGCCGGAGAGCATCCCCGAGGCGACCGCCGCGCCGATCGCGCCGCAGATCGCCGTCGCGTGCTGGCCGTGCTCGAAGAACACCGAGTTACCCAGGTCCTCGTCGTAGCCCGCCATGCCCAGCCGGCAGGTCACCTCGATGCCCATCGCGGCCGCGGCCAGCAACGCGCGCCCGCTCGCCCCGACCCGCTCGGCGGTGGCCAGCGCGGCCGGGACGACCGCGGCCGACGGGTGCAGCACGGAGGGCAGGTGGGTGTCGTCGAAGTCGAGGCTGTGCGCCAGGGTGCCGTTGACCAGGGCCGCGGACGGGGCCGGGAGCCGCTGGGCCTGCCCGATCGCGGTCGCGGCGGGCGCGCCGCCCCACTCGGCGGTCACCGCTCCGGCGATCCGGGCAGGCTCCTCGCGGGTGGCGGCCAGCGAGTTGCCGACGACGTCGACGATCCGCCGGACGAGGTCGTCGGCGAGCACGTCGTCGACGCCGTCCGCGGCCAGCCGGGCGCCGACCTCGCCGATCCGCTGCGCGGGGGTGGTGGTGCTCATGCCGGCACCACCGCCAGCGGGCGGACCGGGGCGCCGGTGCCGCCGACGATGCGCAGCGGGGCGAACACGGCGAGGAACTCGCCGAGCCCGGCCGCCGCCGCGTCCTCGAGGGCCAGGTGCTCGACGATGTGGATGCCCTGCTCGACCAGCAGTACCCGGTGTACGGGGAGCACCCGGTGCCCCACGCCGGCCGGGATCTGTTCGTAGGCGGTGGTGTCCGATCCGGTCGCCACGATCCCGCGCTCGGCCAGCCAGTGCGCACCCTCGACGGTCATGCCGGGCACGCCGGTCTCCTTCCCGACGTAGGCGGGGGCGTCGGCGAAGAGCCGTCCCCAGCCGGTCCGCACCACGGCCACGTCCCCGGGGCCGGGCTCGGCCCCGGCACGCTCTGCGGCGCGCTGCAGGTCCTCGACGGTCACGCCGTAGCCGCCGTCGAGCACGTCGACCCCGTGCACCGCGGCGACGTCGAGGAACACACCGCGGGTGACCATCGGCGGGATCGTCTCCGCGCCGTGCGCGGTGTGCTTGCCGCCGCGCTGGGCCTCGGCGGCGTCGACCCCGCCGTGCAGCAGGCCGTCGTGGCTGACGTGGGCGAGCGCGTCGATGTGGGTGCCGGTGTGCCCACCGGTCACGATCACCTCGTTCGACGCCGAGCCGCCGTCCGGGCGGACGACGTCGCCGTGCCGGCGCTCCAGGGTCATCCGGAAGCCCGGGTGGTTCGGCGAGCCCGCCATCCCGGTGTAGAGCGGGTGGCCGAGCTCGATCACCCGGGTCCCGGCGCGGACGGCGTCGAGCAGGCCGGGGCCCGCGGTGGTGGAGGTGCTCACGAGGTCTCCTTCCCGGCCGTGGCGCCGGCCGGTTCGTGGTGGTCGGTCAGGGAGTCGGCGAGGTCGAGGACCCAGCGCGCCCCGGCGACGACGGCGGGGTCGACGAAGCGCCCGCGGTCGTCCACCCAGGCGGCGGTGCCCGCGGTGCCGACCGAGTCGAGCAGGGCGCGGGCCCGCTCGACCTCGGCGCGGTCGGGGGTGAAGGCGCGGTGCACCGGCTCGATCTGGTCCGGGTGGATCACCGAGCGGCCGAAGAATCCGGCGTCGCGCAGGGCGGCGCTGTCGGCGGTGAGCCCGGCGCGGTCGGCGAGGTCGGTCCAGACGCTGGCGACCGGGCTGGGGAGCCCGGCGGCCCGGTTCGCGGTGACGATCCGGGCGCGGGCCCAGCCGAGCTCGCGACGGTCGCGGATCCGCAGGTCGGCGGCGAGGTCGGTCTCGCCGGTGGAGACGCCGGCGACCAGCCGGTGGCACTCCGCCAGGGCGAACGCCCGGCGCAGCCCCCGGGCGCTCTCGACCAGCAGGTGGAGGGGGGCGCCGGTCCGCTCGGCGAGTGCGGCCACGGCCGCGGGGTCCTCGGCCTTCGGGACCCGCAGCCCGGCCACGGTGCCGCCGGCCAGTGCGGCCGTGTCGGCCTCGGCCCAAGGGGTCCCGGCCGCGTTCACCCGGACCCACACCTCGCCGGGACGGGCGGCGCAGGTCGCCACGGCAGTCTCGCGGGCCCGGTCCTTGTCCGCGGGCGGCACGGCGTCCTCCAGGTCCACGACGACGGCGTCGGCCTGGCCGTCGAGCGCCTTGCGCACCAGGTCGGCGCGGTGCCCGGGGACGTAGAGCCAGCTGCGGGCGCGGCCGAGGCCGGTCACACGACCCCCTGCGCCCGCAGCTGCTCCAGCTCGTCGGCGCCGACCCCGAGCCCGCCCAGGACCTCGGCGGTGTGCGCACCCAGGCGCGGGCCGGTGGTCCGGACCGCACCGGGGGTCTCAGAGAGCCGGAACGGGACGTTCTGGAACCGGACCGGGCCCAGCTCGTCGTCGTCGATCGTGACGATGCTGCCGAGCGCGGTGAAGTGCGGGTCGGCCAGCACGTCGGCGGCGGTGTAGATCGGGGCGACCGCGGCCTCGGCCTTCTCGAACGCCTCGACGACGGTGTCCCGGTCGCGGGCGGCGATCCAGGTCCCGACGGCGGCGTCGAGCTCCTCGACGTGCTCGGCGCGGCCCGCGCCGCTGGCGAACCACGGCTCGTCGATCAGCTCCGGGGTGCCGACGAGGCGCATCACCCGCTCGGCGATGGATTGAGCGCTGGTGGACACCGCGACCCACCGGCCGTCGGAGCAGCGATAGGTGTTGCGCGGCGCGTTGTTGGTCGAACGGTTGCCGGTGCGCGGCTGCAGCACGCCGAGCTGGTCGTAGGCGATCAGGCCCGGCCCGAGCAGGTGCAGCAGCGGCTCGATGATCGCGGTGTCGAGCACCTGGCCGCGGCCGGTGGACTCGCGGGCCCGCAGCGCAGTCATGATGCCGAACGCCGTGGTGATCGCGGCGACGCCGTCGGCCAGCCCGAACGGCGGAAGCGTGGGCGGTCCGTCCGGCTCGCCGGTCATCGCAGCGAACCCGCTCATCGCCTCGGCCAGCGTGCCGAACCCGGGCCGGGACGCGTACGGGCCGATCTGGCCGAACCCAGTCACCCGGGCCAGCACCAACCGCGGGTTGCGGGCCCGGAGCTCGTCGGGGCCCACCCCCCAGCGCTCCAGGGTGCCCGGGCGGAAGTTCTCGATGACGACGTCGGCGTCCGCGGCGAGATCGAGGAAGAGCGCGCGCCCGCGCGGGGTGGACAGCACCAGGGTGATCGCCCGCTTGTTGCGGGCCAGCATCTTCCACCAGAGCCCGACGCCGTCCTTCTGCGCGCCGTGGGTCCGCGCCGGGTCGCCGCGCGGGTGCTCGATCTTGATGACGTCGGCGCCGTGGTCGCCCAGCAGGGTGGCGGCCAGGGGACCGGCGAAAAGCGTGGAGGCGTCGAGGACCTTCAGGCCCTCCAGCGCCGCCGGGTGGTCGAACGTCATGACGTCCTTTCGGTGGAGGTGGGCACGGTGCGCGGGGGCGCGGTGCCGCCCAGCCGAGCGGTGATCCGGTCGGCCGTCTCGATCAGTCGGGGAGCGGTGACGGCGACGAAGTCGTCGGTGACCCGGAACCGGGGACCGCACACCGACACGGCGCCGACCAGGCCGCCGGGGCCGAACACCGGCACCGCGACCGAGCCGGCGTCGCCCTGCCGCTCACCGGCCGACGCGGCGTACCCGCGCTCGCGGATCCGGACCAGCTCGGCGCGCAACGCGGCGGGGTCGGTGGGGGTGGAGGGGGTGAGCGCGACCAGCTCGCCGTCGAGCAGCCGGTCGACCTCGTCCGGGGCGCAGTGCGCCAGCATGCACTTGCCCGACGACCCGGCGTGCAGCGGGAACCGGCGCCCGAGCTCCACCGACATGGTGATCTCGTGGGTGCCGACGACCTGGTCGAGGTACACCCGACCGCCGTGCACCTTCGCGCTGATCGTGACGGTCTCGTGCAGCCGGTCGCGCAGCTCGGCCAGGAACGGCAGCGCCGCGGTGCGCAGGTCGGAGTCGCGCAGCGCGCGACTGCCCAGCGCGGCGGCCGCCGGGCCGAGCCGGTACTCCCGGCTGGCCGGGTCGTAGGCGATCAGGCCGCGTGCGGTGAGCGACTGCAGGATCCGGTGCACCACCGCCTTGGACAGCCCGAGGTCGCGGGAGACCCGGCTGACGCCGAGCGTGGGCGGGCCGTCGGTGAACAGCAGCAGCACGTCGGCCACCCGTTCCGTCGCCCCGGTGCCCCCGGTCGTCTCCGTCACGACGCCTCCCTCTGTCCCGTACCGCTTACCGGAACGAGAATGTGGTGTGTCGAGCTTGTGTGTCAAGAAGTCGCATCACCTGACTTGCATCAGTGCAGCAAGACTGCTGTTATCGAGCAGTCGACGGTTCAACCGTGATGTTCCGCCTAACGGAACAACTGACAAATCGAGGTGGGAGGGACGATGACGCCCGACGTGGACCTGGTCGTGGCCGGCGCCGGTGGAGGACTGGCCGCCGCGGTGCGGGCCGCCGAGCTCGGTCTCGACGTGCTGGTGGTCGACCCCGACCCGCACTTCCGGCGCGGCAACAACACCTCGATGTCCACCGCGATGGTTCCCGGGCCCGGGTCCCGCTTCCAGGCCGCCGCCGGCATCGACGACTCCCCGGAACGCTTCCTCGACGACATCGTCCGCAAGACCGGCGGGACCGCCGACCTCCGGATCGCGACGGCGCTGGCCGAGGTCGGCGCCGAGCTCGTCGAGTGGCTGGCCGACCACGTCGGGGTCCCGATCGAGCTGCCGACCGACTTCGCCTACCCCGGCCACTCGGTCCCGCGGGTGCACAGCCTGCCCGGCCGGCACGGGTCGACCCTCCTGCGGCACCTGACCGACGCCGTCGAACGCAGCGACCGGATCGACCTGCTCGTGCCGGCCCGGCTGGTCGCGGTCCGGCCGGAGGTCGGGCGCGGGGTGCGCGCGGTCGTCGAGGACCCGGACGGCACGTGCGAGGAGATCGTGGCCCGGGCCGTGCTCCTGGCCACCAACGGCTACGGCGCCGACGCCGGACTGGTCCGGACCCACCTGCCCGAGATCGCCGGGGCGACCTACCACGGCGGCGAGCACTCCCGCGGCGACGCGCTGCGGATCGGTGCCGAGCTCGGTGCCGCGACCGGCTACCTCGACGCCTACCAGGGCCACGCCGCACTCTCGGCCGCGGCGCAGACGCTGGTGACCTGGACCGCGGTGATGCACGGCGCGGCCGTCGTCGACACCGGGGGCCGTCGCTTCGGCGACGAGACCACCGGCTACTCGGAATACGCCGCCGCGCTCGCCGCGCGCCCCGGCGGCCGCGGCTGGATGGTGTTCGACGAACGCATCGACGGGCTGTGCCGCGCGTTCGGCGACTACCAGGACGTCCTGGCCGCCGGTGCGGTGCGCACCGCGGACTCGGTCGCCGGGCTGGCCGCCGTCATCGGCGTCCCGGCCGACACGCTGGCGGCCGAGGTCGAGGACCTGGCCCGGGTCGTGTCCGGCGAACGGGACGACCCGTTCGGCCGCACGAGCGCGACCCCGCTGGTCCCACCACTGTGCGCGGTGGAGATCGTCCCCGCGTTGTTCCACACCCAGGGCGGCCTGCTCGTCGACGAGCACGCGCGCGTCCTGGACACCGCCGGGGACCCGGTCCCCGGCCTCTACGCCGCCGGGGGCGCCGCCGCCGGCATCTCCGGCCACGGCGCGGCCGGCTACCTGGCCGGCAACGGCCTGCTGCCCGCGCTGGGCCTCGCCTATCTCGCCGCCGGGCACCTCGCCCGGTCGGTCCCCACTGTCCGCTCCACCGCTCCGGAAGGTGCCCGATGACCCAGCCCGACCTGATCATCCGCGACGTCCGCGTCGTCCGTCCCGGCGGCGGCGAGCCGGTCGCCGCCGACATCGCCGTCACCGACGGCGTCGTGTCCGAGGTCGGTCCGGGTCTGACCGTGCCGGAAGGGACCGAGGTGCACGAGGGGCGCGGCCTGCTCGCGTTCCCCGGCGTCGTCGACGCCCACCAGCACTGGGGTATCTACAACCCGCTGTCCGACGACACCGCCACCGAGAGCCGGGCGTGCGCGCAGGGCGGCGTGACCACGTCGCTGACCTACATGCGGACCGGGCAGTACTACCTCAACCGCGGCGGTCCCTACTCCGAGGTCTTCCCGGAGGTGCTCGCCGCCGCCGAGGGCCGGTCCTACGTGGACTACGCCTTCCACCTCGCGCCGATGCAGTCCAGCCACATCGACGAGATCCCGGCGCTGGTCCGGGAGCACGGCGTGACCTCTTTCAAGATCTTCATGTTCTACGGGAGCCACGGGCTGCACGGCCGCTCCACCGACCAGAGCGACTTCCTGATGATCCCCGAGGGGGAGCGCTACGACATCGCGCACTTCGAGTTCGTGATGCGCGGGATCCAGGCCGCCCGCGAGGCGAACCCGGAGATCGCCGACCAGATCTCGCTGTCCCTGCACTGCGAGACCGCCGAGATCATGACCGCCTACACGCGAATGGTCGAGGAGCAGGGCGAGCTGTCCGGGCTGGAGGCCTACAGCGCCTCGCGGCCCCCGCACTCCGAGGGCCTCGCCGTCACGATCGCCTCCTACCTGGCGCACGAGACCGGGCTGCCGACGATCAACCTGCTGCACCTGTCGTCGGCCAAGGCGATGGAGGCGGCCATGCTGATGGCCCGGACCTTCCCGCACGTGGACTTCCGCCGGGAGGTGACCATCGGCCACCTTCTCGCTGACGTCACCACCGCGGACGGGGTCGGCGGCAAGGTCAACCCGCCGCTGCGGCCCCGCGCCGATGTCGAGAAGCTGTGGGAGCACCTGCTCGCCGGAGACGTCAGCTGGGTCGTCTCCGACCACGCCTGCTGCAAGGAGGAGAAGAAGTTCGGCGAGGACCGCGACGACGTGTTCGCCGCGAAGTCCGGCTTCGGGGGCACCGAGTACCTGCTGCCCGGCCTCGTCGGGGAGGGACGCAAGCGCGGACTGTCGATGTCCCGGGTCGCAGAGCTGGTGTCCACCAACCCGGCCCAGCGCCTCGGGCTGCCCACCAAGGGCGACATCGCCCCCGGGTTCGACGCCGACATCGCGCTCGTCGACCCCGACCGCTCGGTCGTGGTGGACCCGGCCGACTCGGAGTCCACCCAGGAGTACACGCCCTTCCGCGGGATGGAGATCGGCGCGACGGTCGAGACGACGTTCCTGCGCGGCCGTCGGATCTTCGACGGCGGCACGGTCTGCGGGGAGCCGAGGGGCCGCTACCTGCACCGCCCCACCGGCCGCTGAGCCGGGCGTCCCGCGGTCGACCGCCGGCCGCACCCGGACCCCCGCATTCTCCGCCGGCACCTCACTGATCAACCGGTGCCGGTGCGATGCATCCTCACGTAGACCAGCACGGTAGCCAGGGTGATGCCGAGCTGCTGCTCGGGGTTCCGGCGAAGCGCATGACGAAGTCCGGTCGCGCAGCGCCCTTGACCGGGAGACCGGCCATGCCGAGCCACCGGGCCGGCAGGCCACGCCGAAGGCGTTCCACCGGGGCTCTCGGCCGCGCGGCCATGAGCGGAACTCTGCGGCCAACAGAAGATCGGCAGAGCTTCTCCGTGCCCGATCAAGACGATCGACGCATCACGAGAACTCGTGTCACCGGACGCACCGTCCCCGCCACGGAAGACCGTCACGTATTCGCGTCGATTCCCACCGGTCGTATCGCGACTCATCAGCCCGGTATGCTGAGGCTTCTTGCCCCGTTCGACCTCGGACGAGGCGGCGTGTCGTCTGGTGCTCTCATGCCCCGCTGATGCTGTTCCCCCCGACACCGCACGGGCGGTCGCCGCGACGGTGCTCGTGAACATCGACCCCACCTTCGACGGGTCAAACATGGCGGGCATCAACACGGTCATTCCCGCGGAGAGGTGGGATCTCGGGGCGCGCAACCGTGCCGTGGTCCTCGGGCAACTGGTGCCCTATTGGCCCTACCCCTTGCGCAACCCGGACCCCATCTCGGCCTTGAAGCCGGGGGTCGACCCGGGTTGGACGTGATGTTGACGGCAGTGCGCGGTCTCGAGTTCGGCGGGTGCGAGGTCTGCGGCGGCGCCGTGTAGCCGGCGGTGGTTGAACCAGTCGACGTATTCGAGAGTGGCGATCTCGACCTGCTCGGCCGTGGGCCACGGGCCTCTCGGTTTGATGAGCTCGGTCTTGAACAGCCCGATTGTCGACTCGGCGAGGGCGTTGTCGTAGGCGTCGCCGACGGATCCGACCGAGGGGGCGACACCTGTGGCCAGGCGTTCTGTGTAGGCGATGGACGTGTATTGCGACCCGGCACCGGAGTGTGCCGTCAGCCCGGACAGATCGTCGTGTCCTTGCCGGGTGCGGGTCCAGACGGCCTGCTCGAGGGCGTCGAGGACCAGCTCGGTGCGCATGGTGGTCGCGGCGCGCCAGCCCAGGATCCGACGCGAGTAGGCGTCGATGACGAACGCGACGTAGACCATGCCCGACCACGTCGGGACGTAGGTGAAGTCGGCGACCCACAGCTGGTCCGGTCCGGCGGGTTGAACCGGCGTCCGACCAGGTCCGCCGCCCGCGCCTCGGGCCCGGCGCTCGTCGTGCGGATCCGCTTGCCGCGCCGAGCGCCGACCAGGCCGTCGGCGCGCATCAGCCGCTCGACGGTGCAGCGGGCGACCTCGATGCCCTCGCGGTTGAGTTGGGCCCAGACCTTGCGGGCGCCGTAGACGCCGTAGTTCTGCGCGTGCACCCGCGCGCTATCTCGGCCCAGAGCGCCTCGTCGCGGCGTTGCGCTCGGGTCAGCGCCGCAGCGGCGTAGTAGGTCGACGGGCGACCGCCGCGCCCAGCTCGCCGAGCTGGGCACAGATCGAAGCGACACCCCACCGCCGGCCCGCCGTGGTGCGGGCGTGTGCTGGTCGATGAACCTCACCAACGCGTGCGTGGCCGGTCGATCTCGGCCGCGAAGAAAGCCGACGCCGCCTTCAGGATCTCGTTGGCCCGCTTGAGCTCCGCGTTCTCCCGCCTGAGCCGGCGCAGCTCCTCGGACTCCTCACTGGTCGTCCCGGGCCGGACGCCGCCGTCGGTCTCGGCCTGGCGGACCCACTTGCGCACCGTCTCCCCGGTGCCCACTCCGACCTTTTCGGCGACGCGTTCATCGCCGCCCACGGCGACTCGTAATCAGCCTGGACCTCGGCGACCATGCGCACCGCCCGCTCACGCAACTCCGGCGGGTAGGCCGGTCGTGCGGGACACACCGACCTCGCGCCGCGCGGCGTACACCGACCGGCCCTCGGTGATCAGCCACAGGAACCACTGACGATTCTCCGACTGCGCACGGTTGCCAGGATGACCCTTGCGGCACGACGGGACGGCAACACAGACACTTATTCTTGATCATTTGTTGCGACCACTGCTGCGAACCACCCCGGACGCCGGGAGATCAGTGTGGGCCCGTCGTCTACAGCAGCGCGTCGGCCAGGCGTTGCTCGACCAGAGAACTCGCCCCTCACTCGCTCCGCCATCGCGAACGAAGCCCGATCACGAATCTTCCGCAAGGTCGACGACCAGTTACTGATGACCGCGTTCGACATACACCTCCTGCCCTGAAGGCCCCACCCACTGCGCCACTTGCCTTTTTTCTCCGGTTGCCTCCAGAAATGTGTGTTGTACAACGTCGTTCATGAGAAGCACCACCAGCCAGGAGACGTCCAGATGTGCGCCGTACGGGAGGTCGAGGCATCCCGGGTCGTTCGTGTCCCCGCATCGAGCAATCCTGACAAGAACACGCCGGCAAGAATACGCTATCGCGCCTCGGTGTTGGTTCGCTCCGGATCGGCGGCGCACCGGGTCTCCTCGAGTCGGTCCTGGTCGTAGGTTTCCGGGAGCAGCAGGGTGCAGGCCGCCGACAACACGATCATCGCGATCATGTACCAACCGACGGCCGAATAGTGGCCGGTCCATTCCAGCAGCCACGCCGCGATGATCGGTGCGACAGCGCTGCTCGCAAGGGTCCCCAGGGTGTAGCCGAAGGAGATTCCCGAGTAGCGAACCCTCGTCTCGAAGCTCTCTGCGAAAAAAGCCGCGAGCGGTCCGAACGAAGCGGCGAAGCCACAGGTGATCGCGAGATACCCGATGAGGGCGAGCACGAAGGATCCCGCGTTGAGCAACCAGAACCACGGAAAGACCAGGACACCCATGGCGATGACGCCGCCGAGGAACACCGGTCGGCGCCCGAATCGGTCGGACATCCGTCCGAAGTAGGGCAGGGCGGCGAGAGCGAGGACCATGGACAGCAGTACCAGGACGAGCATGGCGTTGCGGCTGAACCCGAGCTGCTGTGCCCCGTAGCTGAGACCGAACACCGTCGTGATGTAGAAGGTGACGCCGATGGCGAGGTAGGCACCCGCGGTGAGCACCACCTCCTTCGGGTACTGCCGCACGATGACGGCGATGGGCAGCTTGACAACCCCGCTCTGCTCCTTGCGCTCGGCGAAGTCCGGGCTCTCCGCCAGCCGCAGACGGACGACCAGTCCGAAGATGACGAACAGGCCGCTGATCAAGAACGGTATCCGCCATCCCCATTCGATGAACGCGTCCTCAGCCATTCCACCGAGGAGCAGGAACACGCCGTTGCCCAGGATCAGGCCGGCGGGCACGCCCATCTGGACCCAGCTGCCGATGTAGCCGCGACGTCTCGGCGGCGCGTGCTCGACCGCCATCAGCACGGCGCCGCCGTACTCACCGCCGAGGGAGAGTCCCTGAATGAATCGCAAGGTCACCAGAATGATCGGCGCGGCCACTCCGATCGTGGCGTAGCTCGGCAGCAATCCGATCAGGAACGTCGTGACACCCATGATGCTGAATGTGAGGACGAGCACGGATTTGCGACCGACCCGGTCTCCGAAATGCCCGAACAGAACGCCACCGATCGGGCGAGCCACGAACGCGGCTGAGAACGTAGCAAAGGAGAGGAGCGTCCCGATCAGCGGATCGAACTGCGGGAAGAAAAGTTTGTTGAAGACGAGACCGGCCGCGGTGCCGTAGATGAAGAAGTCGTACCACTCGAACGTGGTCCCGACAGCACTGGCCAGACCCGCCTTGCGGGTCCGGGAGGTCGTTGACATGTCCACTCCTTCGTGAAGATGCGACGGAACGTGCGGGCCGGCCGAGGCCGTCCGGGACCACCCGGCGCACGACGGGCCAGGGGTGTCCTCTGTGGACTGTTCGGGTTCGGCTCCGCTCTGGGCCGGCCCAGCTCAGAGCAGGCGCAGCTCGTGCGCCCTCGCGATCGCTTCCACCCGGTTCCGGGCGTTGAGCTTCTGCATGGCGGTCTTCAGATAAGCCTTGACGGTGTTGCGGGCCAGCTCCAGCTGCTCGGCGATCTCGGGATTGTTGTGCCCCATCGCCGCGAATCGCAGCACCTCGTACTCGCGCCGGGTGAGTCCCACCCGGCTCAGCAGTTCGGGGCCGGCCGAGCATCGCGTACCGGCCAGCCGCGGGTCGACGACCCGCACGCCCCTCATCACGCGGTGCACGGCGGTGGAGAAATCGCTTCCCGTGACGTCCTTCACGAGACACCCGTCTGCGCCGGCCCCGAGCAGCAGGTCGATCGCGCCGTGATCGGCGTAGCCGGTGAAGAGCATGATCCGGGTTCGCGGCTGGGTGCGCCGGAGCTGCCCCACCAGCTCCGGCGCCGGCATGTCCGGGAGCCGCAGGTCCACCAGGACCAAGTCGCTCTCGATGCGACGCAGGGCATCGATCGCCTCACGAGCGGTGCTCGCACCGCCGGTGACTGTGATGTAAGGGTCCTCGGCGGCCAGCAGCTCCACCCCGCCGCGTACGACCGGATGGTCGTCGATGACGAAGACCCGCACCGGACGGAGCTCACCCATTGCGGTTCCCCGCGCAGCACGGCACCCACGCCCGCACCGTGCTGCCGCCGTCGTCGTTCGCGCTCATGACGACGCCGCCCCCGAGCCGCTGCATCCGCTGCGCCGCCAGCGAGAGGCCGAGATGACCAGGAGCCGGGTCGGCCCTGTCTTCGGACCACCCGCATCCGTCGTCGGCGACCGCGACACTCAGCGTGTCGCCGACGACGGAAACGGTGACCACCACCGCCGAGGCCTGCGCATGCTTCTCGACGTTGACGAGAGCCTCACGCACCACCCCGAGCAGCGCCTCGTTGCGGCCCGGCCCCAGGTCCGGAATCACCGCCAGCGGCACGTACCGCGCCGGGGTCCCGGTCCGCTCCTCGAACGCCTCACAGTCCTCCTGGATACTCACGGCCAGATGTCGGTCCGGCGGCTGCTCGTTGAGCTCGGCGAGCGTGGAGCGCAACATCGACGTGACGTCCTGGACCTGGCGTTCGAGCTCCTCGACCCGTGCACGGACGCACTCGGCCCCGGTCACGGCACGCAGGCTCCGTAGCTCTGCGCCGATCCGGAAGAGCACCGGGCTCACCGAGTCGTGCAGCTCGGCGGCCTTGCGCCGCCGGTCGGCCTGGACTGCGACTCGGGTCTGGATCTGGGCACGGCGTGCGCTGACCAGTGTCGCCGACGCGGCACATGCCGCCTCCTCGACCAGCGACACGACCTGCTCCCCGAAGCTGACTGTGCCCCGCACGCCGACGTAGACGGCACCGAGCACCTCGCCGTCGTAGATCATCGGTACCGCCAGCATCGCCCGCAGGTCCTCGCGGGCGACGAGCTCGTCGAACTCGTGCGTGATCGCGCTCGACGCGAGGTAGTCCCGCACCCAGACCGGGCGCCGCTGCAGCAGGCTCTTGCCCCCGAGACCGTGTCCCTCAGGGACCAGGAGCCGATGCAGCGCGGTGCTCTGCGTCCCGAGCCAACTGCGGTGCACCATCGCGCCGTCGTACTCGACCCGTCCGACGAGCGACATGTCGAACCCACCGACCTCGCGGATTCTCCGGGCCACGGCGTTCATCGCCGCGGACTCGTCGAGCAGGACCAGGAGCTCGCTGTGTCGCAGCGCAAGCTGGTCCAGCACCGCGTCGCCGGGCACGACTCGGTTCGGCTCGGTACTGCGACGCATGGGCGCTCTCCTCGTCGAGGTCCTCGAAGCGTATCCGCCGGGGCATCGTTCCCCCGTTCGTCGAAGGTCAGGGGATGGAGGTGGCGACGTCACCCCGAAGCCGCAGCAACGACTCCAGCAGGAAGTGATCGCCCCAGATCAGCTCGTGCGCGGTCGCTTCTCCCCGTCGCTGGTCGAAGCATCCGGCCGTGAGGATCCCCGCAGGGCGGGTGTCGTCCTCCGTCACGGGGGTGAGGTGGTCCACGACGAGCCTCCGCACCGTGGCCGCGGCATGGTCGCGGTAGTGCGGACGATCGGTCGACTGGTCGGCCAGCCTCAGAAGCGCTACAGCGGCGATGGCGCTGGCCGAGGTGTCCCGCGGGGCGTCGACGCCTGCCGCGAAGTCCCAGGGGGCGACCCGACAATCGGGCAGCCACTCGATCCATCGATCCGCGACGCGCAGAGCCGGGTCGAGGAACTCCGGGCCCGACCAGTGCGCAGCCTGCGCGAAGCCGAGCATGGCCCAGGCCTGGGCCCGGGCCCAGGTGCTGCCGTCGGACAGTCCTTTGTGCGTGTAACGGCACTTCAGCTCACCCGTGCGCTCGTCGAAGGCCGCGGACTGGGCGACGGACCCGTCGTCCCGGACGCAGTACTCCACGTGCCGTGCCGCATGCCGGCGCGCGATCTCCGCCAGACCGGTTTCGCCCGTCCTCTCGGCGGCCCAGCACAGCAACGCGACCGTGCCCGGAACGGCGTCGATGTTGGCCGCACCCGCGCCGACGTCGCCCGCCTCCTCCGCCTGGCTGCCCAGCGGAATCAACCCGGCGTCGCCGTTGAACGCGCTCGCCAGACCACGCGCCCCGGCCAGCGCCGACTCGGCAGCCGCACTGCTGCCGGTCAGCAGATGGGGCAGCAGCGCGCCGTAATGGAAGAGGAACCCGCGGAAGGCGGTGTCGGACTCGGCACGTCCGGTCAGCCCGATCGCGACCTGGTCGGCCGCCGCGGCGTAACGCTCTTCGCCGGTTGCCACCGCCGCCAACGCCAGAAGGCTGCCCCAGAAGCCGCCGGTCCAGAATCCATCGGGGGTCCGACGCCAGGTGCCGTCAGCGGGGTCCGCGTAGTGCGGGTAGCCCGGCTGATCCGACGCCAAGGTGGCGTCGGTCCGCTCGACGAGCAGTCGGACGGCCTCGTCGTGGTCGTAGGTCCTCATGACGAGCTCACCTGGCCGGGCAGCAGCACGGGCTTCAGGACGGTTCCGCCTCGCATGTCCGCCAGCGCGCGCCCGGCATCGGTGAGCGGGTACGTGGTGACGAGCTTCTCCAGGTCGAACCGCCTCGCCAGCTCGGGCAGGCTCAGGACATAGTCGAGATGGTTGCGCGGCGAGAATGCCCAGCTGCCGAGCACCCTCAGCTGCTTCTTGGTGATGTGGTGCGGATTGATCGGGGTCGTGCCGTGGTCGGTGTACTGGCCGACCACCAGGTACGTACCGCCGCGGCGGGTGAGGTCGATGCCCTCGGCGACCGCTGCCGGGACGCCCGTCGCCTCGATCACGAGGTCCGCACCACGCCCGTCGGGCGTCTCGGCCCGAATCTTCGCGGCGCGGTCGACGGAGTCGGACTCGGTGAAGATGTCGACGTACACGTCACCGATGCCGGCGGCGCGTGCGGCGTCCAGCCGTCCCGCAGGCCCTCCCACGATGATCACCTTGACGGCGCCCGCGAGCGTCGCCAGCATGGCGCAGGCCAGCCCGACCGGCCCACTCCCCTGCACGATCACGACGTCACCGGGTCGGGGACCTCCGATGCCCATGGCGTGCACGGCGGTCGGGCCCGCGCAGCCCAGGGCGATCACCTGCTCCGGGCCGACGTCCTCCGGGATCTTGACGATCGTCGAGCCCGGCTGCAGATAGATCTGCTCGGCCCAGCCGCCCGACAGGTGCGGCCAGACCCCGCTGCTCTGGTTGATGCCGTACACCTTGCGCGTCTCGCAGAGCGACGGCTCGTCGCTCGTGCAGTGGAAGCACTCGTGGCACGGGATGTTCGACGCCCAGGACACCGCGTCGCCCGGCTGCAACGGGGCGCCGAGCGCATCGGTCGTCACCTCGTTCCCGAGCGCGCTGATCCGGCCCACCGCCTCGTGCCCGAGGATCATCGGCAGCGGAATCTCCATCCGGCCCTGCTGCAGGTGCATGTCGGTGCCGCAGACCCCGGCGTGGGTGACGTCGACCGTCACGGCGCCCGGCTGCGGTGCGCTCGCGGGACGGTGACCCACCTGCAGGTCCTCGCCGAATGCGGTCAGCTCGACGGCGACGCGATCGCCCATGGTGTCCTCCTTCATCGCACCGCTCCGCTCTCGCGGAGGGCACGGAGCTCGTCGTCGTCGAAGCCCGCCTCGCGCAACACCGCCTCGGTGTCCGCGCCCACCCCGGACACCCCGCGGGCGACGCTCGCGGGAGTACGCGACAGTCGGACGGGGTTGCCGAGGATCCTGGTCGTGCGCCGGCCTTCGACGTCGACGGTGGTGACGGTGCCGTTCTCCAGTACCTGCGGATCCTCCAGCGTCTCGCGCAACGTGAGCAGCGGGGCCGACAGCAGATCGACGGCGTCGAACCGCTCGGTGGCATCTCGCGTGGTCAGTGCGGCGACCGCGTCGCGCAGCAACTCGTTGGCGGCGGCGGCGTTGCGGGCCTGCAGGTCGGCGGTGGCGAACTCCGGCCTGCGGCTGAGGTCCTCGACCTCCAGCGCCTTGCACAGCATGCCGAGAGCGTTGTCGCGGAACAGGCCCAGGACCGTGACCATGCCGTCCGCGGTGGGGAAGACCCCGTGGTACCAGTCGGTGACCCAGTTGGTCTCGTGGTCGTACATCAGCAGCGAAGCGCTCTCCAGCGTCTGCAGAGCGAGTGCCGTGTCGAGCAGGTTGACGCTCACCTTCTGCCCCCTGCCGGAGCGCTCGCGCTCGAAGAGCGCGACCAGGATCCCCTGCGCCAGCAACATCCCGGACGCGTAGTCCACCGCGGGGACCGGATTGAGGTGCGCGGACAGCGTCCGGTCCCCGACGGTCCGGGCCATCCCGCTCAGCGACTGGGCGAGCATGTCCTGCCCGGCCTTGTGCGCGTAGGGGCCGCTCTCGCCGAAGCCGGACGCCGAGGCGTACACCAGCCGCGGGTAGCGCTCGGCGAGCAGCTCGTACGCCAGACCCAGGCGTTCCACGGCCGCCGGCCGGTAGCTGTGCACGAGAACGTCGGCCCTGGCCAGTAGCCGGTGCAGCGCGCTCATGCCCTCCCGGGTCTTCAGATTGAGGGCGATGCTGCGCTTGTTGCGGTTGACACCGGCGTAGTACGACGACGGCTCCCCTGCCTCGATCGCCGGGCGGTCCAGCGAGCGCAGCATGTCGCCCCGGACACCGCGCTCGACCTTGATCACGTCGGCGCCGTGGTCGCCGAGCACCTGCGCGGCGACGGGGCCCTGCACCACTTCGCCGAGGTCGAGCACGGTCATCCCGCTCAGCGGCTGTGACACGCCGATCACCGACCCTCGTAGACGGACTTCGCCACGAGCAGCCGCTGGATCTGGTTGGTGCCCTCGTAGATCTGGGTGATCTTGGCATCGCGCATCATGCGTTCCACCGGGTAGTCGCGGACGTAGCCGTACCCGCCGTGGAGCTGCACCGCGTCCGTGGTGACGGACATGGCGTTGTCGCTGCAGAGCAGCTTCGCCATCGAGATCCTGCCGCGAGCCCGCGGGTTCCCGTCCATGATCAGACGAACGGCGTCGTACAGCAGTGCGCGGGCGGACTCGATCTTGACCGCCATATCGGCGACCATCCCGCGCAGCATCTGGAAGCGTGATAGCGGCTGACCGAACTGGTGCCGCTCGCAGGTGTAGGCCACCGCCGCGTCGAAGGCGCCCTGCGCCACGCCGAGGGCCTGCGCGGCGATGAGCGCGCGGCTGGTGTTGAGCTCACCGTTGATGTAGCGGTAGCCCTGCACCGGGTCGGCCACGACGCGGCTCGCCGGCAACCGCACACCGTCGAAGTTGACGTCGGCGGTCGGGCTGCCCCGCATGCCCATCTTCTTCTCGTGCGGGCCGAAGGACACGCCCGGGTCGTCCCGGTGGACCATGAACACGCCGAAGTCCTGCGTTCCCCCGGACCGGGCGAGTACGGCGTACCAGTCGGCCCACGGCGCGTTGCTGATGAAGCGCTTCTGGCCGGTGAGCATCCAGTCCGTGCCGTCGGGACGCGCTGTGGTGGCGATCGCGGAGAGATCGGAGCCGACGGTCGGCTCGGTCATGCACCAGGCGGCCCCCGCATCACCGGCCGCGACGCGCGGCACGATCTCGGCCTTGAGCTCGTCCGAGCCGTGGCTGACCACTGTCGAGGTACCGGCCCAGTTGACCAGCAGCACGAGCGCGGTGCTCCCGCAGGCGGCGGCAACCTCTTCGACGGCGATGACCTGCGACAACAGGTCTCCGTCGCCGCCACCGAGCGCCCCGGCGTAGGGCAGGCCCGCGACCTCGGCCTCGCGCAGCGCCGCCCAGCCCTCCTCGGGGAAGCGCTCCTTGTCGTCGACATCGCCGGCATGCGGGGCGATGCGATCGGCGGCGAGCCTCCGGACCATGTCCCGGAAGTCGTCGTACTGGGTGTCCATGTCGTCTTCCCTTCGACGATCGTGCAGGTGGTTCACAGCGGTGGCCAGCTGAGGCCGGTGACGGCGGGACCCCCGCCGCCCGCCGTGACACGGCGGGCGGCGTCCGCGGAGACGCCCAGCCGGGTCAGCACCGCCTCCGTGGCGTCTGCGGTGTCGGTGTGCCCGGCCCGGGCCGCGGTGCGGGAGAACACCGGGACGGGCGGGACGGAGCCGGGGTCGAATCCGTCGTAGCGCTCCTTGATCTGCCCGAAGCCGGCGAGTTCGTGGGGCTCGAGGACCGGCGTGACGCAGGCGTCGACGCCGGCGAAGCGCTCCGCCCAGGCGTCGCGGTCGCGGGTGGCGAACGCCGCGGTCAGGCGCTCGCCGATCTCGGTCCAGTTCTCGGGGTCGAGGTGGTCCGGGACCTCACCGAGTTCCAGCGCAGCCCAGAGGTTGGCGAAGAACGCGTTCTCCAGCGCGCCGACCGCGACGTGGCGACCGTCCGCACAGGGATAGCACCGGTACGCCGGCATGCTGCCGGTGAGGACGCCCTCCCCCCGGGCTGGTAGGGACCGGTGGCCCCAGTCGGCGAAGTTCATGCCCATCATGGACAGGACGCCGTCGACCATCGCCGCGTCGAGGTACTGGCCGGCCCCGGAACGCTCCCGCTCGTAGAGCGCGGACACGATGCCGAACGCCGCCAGCAGGCCGCCACCGGCGAAGTCGGCCAGCAGGTTGAGCGGCGGCACCGGTGGCCCGTCGGCGGGCCCGAACGTCCCCAGGGCGCCGCCGACGGCGGCATAGTTGATGTCGTGTCCGGCGGCCTGCGCGAGCGGACCGGTTTGCCCGTATCCGGTGACACTGCAGTAGACCAGCCGCGGGTTGATCCGGCGCAGCTCCTCGTAACCCGCCCCGATCCGGTCGGCCACGCCGGGCCGAAAGCCCTCCATCAGCACGTCGGAGACCTCGACCAGCCGGTGCAGGGCCGCACGGCCGTCCGCTGTCTTGAGATCGAGGGTCACGAACTGCTTCCCGCGCGCCAGGGCGGGGACGGGGAGCCCGGACCTGCCGCCACCGACGGAGATGACCTCGGCCCCCAGGTCGGCCAGCAGCATGCTTCCGTAAGGGCCCGGAGCCAGGCGGGTCATGTCGAGCACGCGGATGCCGGTCAGCGGACCGGAACTTTCCGATGTGGACGTCAGGGATGGCACAGCAGGACGCTCCTCCTCGTTGTGGTCGCCTCGCGTTGCTTCGAGATCCTGTGCCGCCCTCATCCGCCTCGGTACCTCCACCAGGAGGTGCCGGTTTCCCGACGACGGCGCGACGGTGTCCGCCGAGCGTGGCAACGGGCCACCCCGACCGAGGGAGACGGCGATGTCCGGCGTCGAGCAGCCGAGCACCAGCCCGGCGGAGTTCGAGCAGGTCCTGGAATCCGCGGCCGCGGCGGCGCCCGCACTGGGCGCGATGTCGCCCGGGGAGCGAGCCGGGTTGTTGCGCGCGGTCGCGGCCGGCCTGCGGGCCCGGCGCGACGAGTTGGTCCCGCTCGCGGATGCGGACAGCGCCCTGGGCGAGGCGCGGCTGGTCGGCGAGGTCGAGCGCACCGCGGTGCAGTTCGAGATGTTCGCCGAAGCGGTCGAAGAGGGTTCCTGGCTCGAGGCCGTGATCGATCGGGCGAACCCCGAGGGGCCGCTCGGCCCGCAGCCCGACCTGCGCCGCATGCTCGTGCCTCTGGGGCCGGTCGCCGTGTTCGGGGCGAGCAACTTCCCGTTCGCGTTCGGGCTCGCCGGCGGGGACACCGCGTCGGCCCTGGCCGCGGGCTGCCCGGTCGTCGCCAAGGTGCACCCCGCCCAACCGCGGCTCTCCGGCCCCTACGCCGAGGTCGTCGCGAAGTCGCTGGCCGCAGCCGGTGCTCCCGAGGGCACCTTCGGGGTCGTGTCGGGACTCGAGTCGGGCCGTGCCCTCGTCATGGACCCGCGGATCACCGCGGTCGGCTTCACCGGCTCCACCTCCGGGGGGAGGGCGCTCGCGGACCTGGCCGCCGGTCGCCCCTCCCCCGTTCCCTTCTACGGTGAGCTGGGCAGCCTCAACCCGGTGTTCGTCACGCCGGCGGCCGCGGCCGCGCGGGGCGAGGGGATCGTCCGCGACTACCTGGCCTCGGTCGGGCTCGGCGCCGGCCAGTTCTGCACCAAGCCGGGCCTGCTGCTCGTGCCCGAGGACAGCGGGATGGCCGAGATCGTCGCCGCCGAGGCGGACACCGCACCGGTCACGTTGCTGCACGACGGGATCGGCGACGCCTACGTGGACGGGACGCGGGCCCTGGCGACGCATCCCGCGGTGCGGATCCTTGCCGGTGCCCCGGAAGGCGACGGCCGGGCCGTCCGCCCCGTGTTGGCCAGGACGACGATCGCCGAGCTCGCCGGGTTCCAGGACGAACTGCTGGCGGAGCGCTTCGGACCCTTCTCCCTCGTGGTGACCTACCGCGACGCCGACGAGCTGCGGTCCGCCGTCGCCCTGCTGGAGGGGTCGCTGACGGCAGGGGTACATGCCGCGGGGCCCGACGACGGCGACGCGGCAGCGCTGCTTCCTCTCCTCGCTCCGCTCGCCGGCCGCGTCCTGTGGAACAGTTGGCCGACGGGTGTCGCGGTCACCTGGGCACAGCACCACGGCGGCCCCCACCCGTCGACGACATCGATCCACACATCAGTGGGCGCCACGGCCATGCGCCGTTTCCTGCGCCCGATCGCCTACCAGTCGATTCCGGACGCTTTGCTCCCGGCAGCGTTGGCGGACGCCAACCCGCTGGGCATCCCCCGCCGTGTCGACGGCGTGCTCACCCCGGAGCCGCTGGCGTGAGCGGTAGGCGTCTCACTTCACCGAGGGTCCAGCGCCCGTGAGCCCGGTGTTGGACGGGATCCGCGTCGTCGAGCTCGGCAGCGGTGCGCTCAGCCCACAGCCGGGGCAGACGCTCGGCGACCTCGGAGCCGAGGTCGTCAAGGTGGAGCACGGCGCCCGGGGGGGCGCCCTTCGCCCGGTCGACCGGCAGGCGGTCGACAACGACCTCATGGCACCGGCTTTCGCCGCCGCGAACCGCAACAAGCGCAGCATCTGCGTCGACCTCGCCACGCCCGGTGGCGAGGACGTCGTGCGCCGTCTGGTCGAGCGCGCCGACGTCCTGCTCCACGACCACGGGGCGCCGTGCATCGAGCGGCTCGCGCTGGGCCACGCCGATCTCGCGGGAGGCCACCCGCGCCTGATCCACGCCTCGATCAGCAGCGCCGGTTCCATCGGTTCCACAGCCGCCCCGGCGGGCCACGAGCTACTCGCGCAGGCCACGAGCGGGCTCACCCACACCGGCTGCGGCCGGAGTGGTCACCTCCCGCGATCCCTTCCCGGCACGCCGGTCATCTACGCGGCCTCGGCGCTGCTGGTTCAGGGGATCCTCGGAGCGCTCCTCGAGCGAGGCCGATCGGGCCGCGGACAGGAGGTGACGGTGAGCCTGTTCGACACCGCACTCGCCATGCAGGGATCGGAGGTCGCATCGTTGTCGATGTACGGGCGGAGCCCCGGATGGGACGACCTGGGGTACCGGGCCACGTTCACGACCCGCGACGGAACCGTGACCGTGGTCGGTGTCGTCGACGCGGACGCACTCGGCCCGCTGTGCCGGGAACTCGGCGTCGACGACCTCACCGAGCGGGCAGAGTTCTCGACGCCGTACCTCCAGGCGCGTAACGGGGAGGCGGCAACAGCTCTTCTCGCGCCAGCCGTCGCCGAGCTGACGAACCTGCAGGCTCTCGAGGTCTTCGAGACCGCAGGACTGGCCTGTGCTCCCCGGCTCGGGCTCCGGACGCTCCTCGACGGGTCGCGTGTCGGGGCCGGCCCACTCCTGGTCGACGTGGACGTGGCGGGCCAGCCGGCCGCGCAGCTGCCCCGCCATCCCGTGCGCATGTCGCGGAGTCGCGCACAGACCGGGCGAGGGGTCCCCGCCCTCGGCCAGGACACCGAGACCGTACTCGCCGAGCTCGGCTTCGTCCCCGGCGAGATCCGCGCGCTGGCCGGTGTCGGCGCCATCCGCCCGGACGCGGACAGGGAGATCCGCTCCGCCGCGAACTACGTCTGATCGAGCTCGGATCCACAGTCGACGTGAGGCTGAGGATCGGGTCGTGGGTGGACGACGAACCAACGGGCCCGCACGTGCGCAACGGCGCTACTTCGTGCTCCCGCCCGCGTCGACGAGCAGCTCGAGTCCGGTCACGAAGCGGGCCTCGTCGGACAGCAGCCAGAGCGCGGCGGTGGTCGAGTCCGTGATCTCAATGCTGCTGGTGGTCTTGGTGCCCTTCTCCTGCAACGCCCGCCCGTCCCGGGCGATCGCCCGGCGGATCGTCAACGTCCCCGAATGCCGATCGACGTTCGACCAGCGCAATGCGCACAGCTCGCCCCACGGGCCCCGGTGGTCATGAACAGCCAGACCAGCGCACCCCAGTCCAGATCCCGCCACGCCTCGTTCAGCAGCCGCGCGGCCTCCCCCGCGGACGGCGGCTGCGGGTCTGGCGGCGGCGTGGCGGGCGGGGAGACGAACTCGACCGGGTTCACCGAGACCCACCGCCGGCAAACGCCGCGAGAGTGGGCGCCGTTGAGCACGAAGTGGATGGGCCGGACCGTGGCCGGCGCGAGCGGCCGACAGCGGTGCGGACGACACCGGTGATCGCGCTCGTGCTCCCGCGGCGTCCGGTGATCGATCCGCTTCGCCGACCCCGAGCAGTGGTCCCGGCACCGACGCACCTCGGCGTAGAGCGAGTCCAGCGCCCCCGCCCCGACAGCGCCGGCCTTCGTCCGCCCCAAGAACGGACGAACGTGCAGCTCCCGGTACCGCGTGTACGCCCGGGTGCGTGGTCGCCCCGACGTCCAGGGTCTCCAGGTACCGGTCGAGCAGCTGATCCAGCGTCGCGCTCGTCCGCGTCGTCCTCTGCTCGTCGACGTCGTGGTTGAGGCGGCGGAGGACCTTCTCGGCCTCCTTCTTGGCACCCGCCCCGGCGGGCACCGTCTCGCGCAAGTAGTGCCGCCGACCGGAGATCGGGTCCTTCCCGACGTAGACGGAGACCCGGAGCGCTCCGCTGGGCAACTCCTCGATCGTCCCGCGCGGTCGTCCGCGCGGCCTCCCGGCTGCCGCCACGTGGAGCAGGATACGAGGGCTTCGCACCACGAAAGGCTCCACGAGCGGAGCTACGCGATCATGGGGCCAGAGAAGGCCCTGGTCAGATATGTGGGCGCGGCAGGGTTCGAACCTGCGACCGCTCGGGTGTAAAGAGCGTGCGAGACACCACACGAGACCGCTACCTGCAGCGATGGTTCGCAAGCGACTCCACGTGCTGTCCTCGGGACCGGTCGTTGCCGCAGTTTCGCGTCACGACACGTGTCACGTTCTCGCCCGCGGCTGGGAGGCCGGCTGAGACAAGTCCGCGTTGAGGCGTTCATCTCCAGCAGCACTGCCGGGCCGCGGCCTTGAGCGCGAACCCCCGTCCACCGAGGCATTCGGACGGACGGAAGTGCCATCAGATGCGCCGGCAGGCCCAGGGCGACCCTCATACCCACCCGGCTGCCCATCGCACCGCGAGATGCCGACTGTTCCAGGAACCGACGCGACAGCGCCATCACGAGCACCTGCCGCCGCATGAGAAGGCAAACGTCGGGCCGGTCCACGCTGTAGCCGTAGATCGCGTGCGGGTGCAGAACGACCAGGGTCCATGGCCGCGGCCGGCTCCGCCATTGGGCCGTCGCGAGCAGGTGTTGGATCCTGCGCACGGCGACTGGACGTGACACTCCCTCGACCCGCTCGCGGTAACGCTGCACCGCGTGGGGCGTGACCGCGAGGGCAGCGGGAGGAACCACTAGTCCGAAGTCGGGGTTCGGCAGGGCGAGGGCGAGAACCGCCGCGCTTTGGTCATGCGGCTTCATCGCCGACTCCGGCACTGCTCATCGTGCCCAGGGCGGCGCGTGCCTGCGTGAGCAGTCGCGACAGCTCGGTGCGCAGGGCCTCGGACTCGTCGCCGATCGTGGACGCGTGCTGCCGGATGAGTCCGACCGACTTGCTGACCTTGTCGATCCTGTCCAGGACCCCGATCGCCGCGGTGATCTTCTCCTCGGCGATGCGGACCTCGCCCGTCCCCTCGTCGTGCGCGGTGGTCAGCGCCGCGAGGCGCAGCAGCTGGAGCACGGTCCGCAGCAGGTCGACCGAGTCGGATTCCGGATCAAAGGCCATCAGCAGGCGGCGCGGACCGAGACTAAGGACGGCGTGGCCGCCGAGCTGCGAGGCCGAGCGCACGATGCCGAGCGAGGCCCGGGCGTCGCGGTTGCGTCCAGTCTCGTCGAGGTAGGCGCCCCACCCCGCCCCGCCCGCGGTCCGAGTCGGACATCTCCACGACCACCCGGACATCGCCCCCGTGGAGTGCTAGCACGCCGTCGCCCTTCTTGCTGCGCGGCGACCGGCCGGCCGTGGCTGAGGTGTTGATGTACTCGTCGCCGAAGCCCGCGGCCAGCTCCGCGAGGACCTGGTGCATGGCGTCCTCGAACGGCTTGCCCTTGAGCGTGGACAGCTGCATAGTAGCTACCCGGGCACCGGAGGCGGCCTGCGCCAGCTTGACCGTCTCGGCCAGCCCGTCGATCTTCCGAGCAAGCTCCGCACTGTCCTTGGCCAGCGCCTCGGCAAGCGTCCTGTGCTGCTCGGCCAGCATGCGGGTCTGCTGTGCCATCGGCGAGGCCGGGTCTGCCGGGTCGAATTGCCGGGCCGCCTTCGCGATCAGCTCGCTGGTCTGCTGCGACGAGCGGCCCTCGAGGTCACGGCCGAATCGCTCGATGACCGGCGCGAGCCGGGTGAGCAGCTCCGGGTGCTCGCCGCCCAACAGACGGTTGACCTCGATGCTCAGTGCCTTGCGGGCGGTCTCGACATCCTCGGAGAATGACCGGCGAGCTTCCGCTCCGAGCTCGTTGATGGCCGTGCGCGCGGCGGCGGTCGACGACTCAATGGTCACGGTCGCCTTCCGGATCGCCTCGTCGGTGGCCTGAGTAGCCTGCCGGGACGCCTCGGCAGGGCGCTCGCCGACTTCGGTGACGAGCGCCTCGAGGTTGTAGGCCTCCTGGGCGCCGCCGGCGGTCGCGATGGCGTGCGAGCCGACAACCAAGGCCTGGGTGACGAACGTCGTGAGATCCGCGCCGGCCATGTCCTCCGCGGCCACCGCCGTGGCCCGGTGGCCGGTCGACCAGCGCCGCGCCTCCGCGACGACGGCTGGATCACGCACATCGAGGTGGGCGACCACCACGGCAGGGCCGGATGCATCGAAGTGTGCAGTCATGACTGCCTCGCTTCCTCGTCGCCGGTCGGGTTGACCGGGTGAAGCCGAGGTTCCGGATCGCGAGGCGACAGGACAAGCATGAGCACTGATAAGCCCGATTATCAGCATCGTGACTCGGCAGAACGCGAGCCCAGCCCTAGAGTCAAGACGTCGGCGAGCGGGAGGAGGGCGCCATGGTGGCACAGCTGGGCACCCTGACCCTGCAGGACATCGCCGATCTGGCGCGTGTCAGCCGGCCCGTCGTGTCGATGTGGCGGCGCCGACCGCAGATCGACGGCAAGGTCGTCCCGTTCCCGAAGCCGGTCCTTCGGACCGGGCGGATCGAGCACTTCGACCGCGAAGAGATCGTCGCGTACCTGGAGACGACGGGCCGCGGCAACAACGTCGATAACCGGCTGGACGCGCCCGCGGCCGCGGTGCCCGACGGGGTCGATCTCGAGGACGCCGTCACGTTCCTCTGTCTCCACGCCCTCACCGGGGCCGAGCTGATGGACCGCACCGCAACCGAGCTAAGCGATCTGGCCGAGAAGGCCGACCCGCACGACCGACTCCTGCTACACGAGGTCCGCGCAGTCGGCGGCGCTATGCACCTGCTGCGCTACGTCGATGACCTCGTCGAGGCGTCGTACGGCGTACCCGACGCCCTCCAACGGGTGGAGCGCGGTCGCCTTCGCCGGGACGCTGCTGAGCGCGGTCCCACCGACGAGCTGGTCGACCTGCTCTGCTCCATCACGACCGCGGTACGCCTGTCCTTCACCGACGAAACGGCCGCGCTCGTGCCGCCGGCGGATCACCGGCTGATCCGGCGGCTCGCCGAGGGCTTCGCCGGGATCGTTCTCGCTGACGATCCCGCAGCGCGTGCGATACGTCGTCGTGCCGTAATCGAGGGAATCGAGGTGCTCGACGGCGCGCCTGCGCTCGTGCGGGTGCTCTCCGTGGTCGGCATGCCGGACGCGGACGCGATGCGGGCCACCGACGACCTCGTCCTCGAGTTGCGTCCGACCGACCTCGGCGTGGTCCTTGGCGCCGCTTCCCTGCTCTGCGACCCTCTGGTCGGCGATCTTCAACAGTCCCGGTCGGCCACGCTCCGTCCAGGCAACCTGGTCCTGGCGGCCCGGCTTCCGCGTGGCCTGTGGAAGGGTGCGCACCGACAGAGCCTCGCGTTGTGGATACTGAGGGGCGCAGGTGAAGCGGGCACTGTGTGGCTGGCCGACCTCGATGCGGAGGAGATTGTCCCCGACGATCTCGCCTCGGACGTCCTGGCCGCGCTCCAGCACACCGAGCACCGCTCCTACCGGTATGCGCGCCGAGCCGAGCTCGCCACCGTGCTCGCCGCCGCGTCGGTGGTGCCGCGTGGCGTGCGCGCGGTGAGGCTGGCGAGGACCGAGGCATCCACTCAACTCGACCGCATCTACGCCGCCACACTGACCACCAGTGCGCCGGTCCCCGGCTTCGACGTCACGGTGGCGGCCGCGCCGGGTCAGATCGTGTTGCGCCGACGTTCCCTGGGCGAACTCCACGAGGCAGGCCGGCTCCTGCTCCGGCGCGGCAACCGCATCGACCGAGGTCTGGCCGTCCCGGGCGGCAGCATCCGGGTGCTCTCCGCCGACGGCACCACGGACGCCCTGCGCCTCGACCCGTTCGACGTGGCGCGGGTCTATCCGAGGGCGACACGGACCGAGCCCGGTGACGTCGTCTTCCTCGAGCGGCCGCGCCCGGCGGCTCGCGTCGACACGGAGGGCGGGGCGATGGTCGCCGCACCCAGCCGGATCCTCCGGCTGGGGCCCGGCAGCCCGGTTGGCCCGCACACCCTCGCGGCGATCATCAATGAGATCGCCCCTGAGCGCAGTGAGTGGCCGACGTGGAGTGTCCCCGACCTACCGCCCGTCGAGGCCGGTGCGCTCGACGCGGCGCTCGCGGCGGCCGCGGCTCGGAAGGCTGAGCTCGGCCGCCACGAGCAGGCGCTGCAGGACCTCGTCACGAATCTCATCCACGGCGTGGCCGGAGGCGCCGTCACGATCGACCCAACCATCACCACCCTGGGAGCGGGCTAATGCCACCACGGAAGACGACGGAGCCGCTCGCTCCGTCCACCATGAAGGAACTCAAGGACACGCTGTGGAAGGCGGCCGACAAGCTGCGCGGCTCCTTGTCGGCGAACCAGTACAAGGACGTCATCCTCGGCCTGGTCTTCCTCAAGTACGTCTCCGACGCCTACGACGAGCGCCGGGAGGCGATCCGCACCGACCTGGCCGCCGAGGGGTACGACGCGGACCAGATCGCAGACCTGATCGACGACCCCGAGGAGTACCAGGGTTACGGCGTGTTCGTCGTGCCGCCCGAGGCCCGCTGGGCGTATTTGGCCGAGAACGCCAAGGGAAAGCCGGCGGTCGGCGCGCAGCCGGCGCGCACCATCGGGTCGCTGGTCGACGAGGCCATGGACGCGATCATGCGCGCGAACGAGAGCCTGCGCGGCACCCTGCCGCGGCTCTACAACAAGGACAACATCGACCAGCGACGCCTCGGCGAGCTGATTGACCTGTTCAACAGTGCCCGGTTCAGCCGTCAGGGCGAGCACCGCGCCCGCGACCTCATGGGCGAGGTCTACGAGTACTTCCTCGGCAACTTCGCCCGCGCCGAGGGCCGCCGAGGCGGGGAGTTCTTCACACCCCCGTCGGTGGTGAAGGTGCTCGTCGAGGTGCTTGAGCCGAGCAAGGGCCGCGTCTACGACCCGTGCTGCGGCTCAGGCGGCATGTTCGTGCAGACCGAGCGCTTTATCTACGAGCACGACGGCGACCCGAAGGACATTTCCATTTTCGGCCAGGAGTCCATCGAGGAGACCTGGCGAATGGCGAAGATGAACCTCGCCATCCACGGCATTGACAACGCCGGCCTCGGCCCGCGTTGGGGCGACACGTTCGCCCGGGACGTCCACGGTGACGTCAAGATGGACTACGTCCTGGCGAATCCGCCGTTCAACATCAAGCACTGGACCCGCAACGTCGAAGATCCCCGTTGGCGATTCGGCGTTCCGCCCGCCAACAACGCCAACTACGCCTGGATCCAGCACATCCTGTCCAAGCTCGCACCGGGTGGGAAGGCCGGCGTCGTAATGGCCAACGGCTCGATGTCGTCGAACTCCAACGGTGAGGGAGACATCCGGGCTGAGATCGTCAAGGCCGACCTCGTCTCCTGCATGGTCGCGCTACCAACTCAGCTGTTCCGCAGCACCGGAATCGCGGTCTGCCTGTGGTTCTTCGCCAAGGGCAAGGGCGCGGGCAAGCACGGCTCGATCGACCGCTCTGGCCAGGTGCTCTTCATCGACGCCCGCGAGCTCGGCTACATGGTTGACCGCGCCGAGCGTGCGCTCACCAACGAGGAGATCGTCCGCATCGGCGACACCTACCACGCCTGGCGTGGCTCCCCGTCGGCCGCAGCGAAGGGTGTGACGTACGAAGACGTGCCGGGATTCTGCAAGTCGGCGACTCTGGACGAGATCAAGGCTGCGGACTATGCCCTGACGCCGGGGCGGTACGTCGGGGCCGCCGAGGTTGCGAACGACGGCGAGCCGGTGGACGCCAAAATCGAGCGGCTCAGCAAGGAACTGCTCATCTGCTTCGATGAGTCTGCGCGGCTGGAAAAGGTCGTTCGGGAGCAGCTGGAGCGGTTGGCATGAAGCTGATCAAGTTGGGTGATGTCACCACAAAGATCGGTTCTGGCGCGACGCCCCGAGGAGGCGCTAACGTCTATCAACCTGAGGGGACCGCGTTTATCCGCTCTCAGAACGTGCTCGACAACAGGATGCGGCTAGACGAGCTGGCCCGCATTGATGATCAAGCTGCCAGCGCTCTTCGTGGAGTCACCGTCGAGGCGGGCGATGTGCTCCTCAACATCACGGGCGATTCCATTGCTCGGTGCTGCTTGATTGAGGAACGCGTGTTGCCGGCGCGGGTGAGCCAGCATGTCGCGATCATCCGGACTACCACTGCGATGGACTCCCGGTACCTGCAGCGCGTGCTTGTGAACCCGCCGATGAAGAACTACCTACTAGCGACGAGTGATGGCGGAACTCGCAACGCCCTGACCAAGGCCATGATCTCAACGCTTGAGGTGCCCTGCCCCCCAATCGCTGAGCAGCGGGCGATCGCGGAGGTTCTGGGGGCACTCGACGACAAGATCGTCGCCAACGAGTGTGCGGTAGGCATCGGCGAGAAGCTGGTCCGAGCGTTGTTCGACCGAGCGGCCAGAAATGGATCCCGGGAGCGGATCGACAAGGTGGCATCGCTCATCACCCGAGGTGTGACGCCGAAGTACGTCGAGTCTGACGGAATGACGGTCCTAAATCAGAAGTGCGTGCGCGGGCAGCGCGTGGAGTTGAGCCCTGCGCGAATGATGATGCCGCTAGAGTCTCGAAGAGAACGAATTCTAAGACGAAATGATGTTCTGGTCAACTCTACTGGCTTCGGAACACTGGGACGCGCCGCACGTTGGACTCGGAGCGACTTGGAAGTCACCGTCGATTCGCACATCACGATCGTGCGCTTCGACGACAAGCTGACGGAGCCTGCCTGTGCTGGCGTCGGGCTGCTGGAACTCCAGAGTCAGATCGAGGCGCTGGCCGAAGGGAGCACCGGACAAACCGAATTGCGCCGGGACCTGCTCGGCGCTCTCGAACTACGCTTGGCGCCACCGGCGATGCAGGCCGAGCTCGGCCGACAACTGCGCCAGTTCGATGACCTGGCACTGGCGCTGCGCACCGAAAACGATCGGCTTGCCGCGACCCGCGACGAGCTGCTGCCACCGCTCATGTCGGGCAAGATCCGCGTTTCAGACGCGGAGAAGACCGTGGAGGCGGTGGTTTGATGGTCAGCGAGGCGGAGTGGGAGACAATTGCGCTCGACCGGCTCGCCGAGCACGGATGGGAATCGGTCGCCGGCGCGGCAGTCGCGCCGGGAGCCGAGGGCGGTCGGGACTCCTGGGCCGACATCGTGCTGCGCGGACGGCTTCTGGCGGCGATGCGGCGGCTGAACCCGCTGGTGCCAGCCGAGTACCTGGAGCAGGCGCTCGCGGAGGTCGTGGCTCCGAAGTCACAGGACGCGATCGCGGAGAACGCTCGGCTGCACGAGATTCTCGTGCACGGCTATCGCGGGATTTCCTACGTCGACACCGACGGCATCGAGCAGAACCCGACAATCTGGCTGATCGGGCACCGGGTCGAGGACAATGAGTATTTGGCCGTCAACCAGGTGACGATCCGCTCGGCAGAGGTCGAGCGGCGCTTCGACATCGTCGCCTACTGCAACGGGCTGCCGCTCGCGATCGTCGAACTGAAGAAGGCTGGATCCGAGCAGGCTGACACCGCCTCGGCGCATGCGCAGCTCCAAACGTACCTGCGCGAGTTCGGCATGGCCTTCCGGTTCTGTGTGCTCACCGTGATCAGCGACGGCATCACCGCGCGATATGGCACGCCGTTCACCCCGCTCAACCACTACTCGCCATGGAACGTCGACGACGACGGCGAGCCGGTCAAGCTCGGTAGCGACGCCGACGACCTCAGCGTGGACGTCGAGCTGGAGTGTCTGATCGACGGGCTGTTCAACCAGGAGCGCTTCCTCCAGTTGCAGCGCAACTTTGTCGCCTTCGACGAGGGCGCGGACGGCTACGCGAAGCGAATCGCGAAGCCTCACCAGTACTTCGCGGTCACCAAGGCCGTGGGGTCCACCGTCGACGCGGCGGAGAGCAACGGCAGGGCCGGCGTCGTCTGGCATACCCAGGGCTCGGGCAAGTCCATGGAGATGGAGCTCTACGCGCATCTGGTCAGCGCCCAGCCGAAGCTGAAGAATCCAACGCTCGTCGTGGTGACCGACCGCACCGAGCTGGACAGCCAGCTGTTCGAGACCTTCGCCCGTTCCCGGCTGCTCGCCGAGACTCCGGTCAAGGTGACCACGCGGGGGCAGCTCCGAGACGAGCTGAGCAATCGCGCCACCGGCGGCATCTACTTCACGACGCTGCAGAAGTTCTCCCTCACCGACGCCGAACGGGAGGCCGGCCGGGACCACCCGCTGCTCTCGGGCCGTCGCAATATCATCGTCGTCGTCGACGAGGCTCACCGAAGCCATTACGACGATCTGGACGGCTACGCCCGGCACATCCGTGACGCGCTGCCGAACGCGGCGTTCCTGGCCTTCACGGGCACCCCAATCTCCTTCGCCGACCGCAACACACAGGAGGTGTTCGGGGCCGTCATCGACACCTACGACCTCACCCGGGCCGTGGCCGACGGCGCGACGGTGCCGGTGTACTTCGAGCCGCGGCTGATCGCCATCCAGCTGTCCGGTGAGGTCACCGAGGACCAGCTCGACGCGTCCGCGGACGAGGCGACCCTCGGCCTGGACGACGTCGAGCGGTCCCGGATCGAGAAGTCCGTCGCGGTGATCAACGCGCTCTACGGGGCACCGGCGCGGCTCGGCGCGCTCGCCGCGGACATCTTGCAGCACTGGGACCAGCGCACCGCGGCGATGCGGCCCTTCGTCACGGTGCCCGGGAAGGCGCTCATCGTCGGCGGCACCCGGGAGATCTGCGCCCATCTGTACGAGGAGATCATCAAGCTGCGCCCGAAGTGGCATGCCGACGCGGTTGACACGGGCGCAATCAAGGTCGTGTACTCCGGCTCCGCGGCCGACACGGGCCTGGTCGCCAAACACGTGCGCCGCGACGCGCAGACCAAGGTGATCCAGTCTCGGCTCAAGGATCCCGACGACGAGCTGCAGATCGTCATCGTTAAGGACATGATGCTCACCGGCTTCGACGCTCCACCCCTGCACACCCTCTACCTGGACCGGCCGCTCAAGGGCGCGCTGCTCATGCAGACCCTCGCCCGGGTCAACCGGACGTTTCGCGGCAAGCCGGACGGGCTGCTGGTGGCCTACGCCCCGCTTGCGGACAATCTCAATGCGGCGCTTGCCGAGTACACCGCGACCGACCAGACACAGCGGCCGGTCGGCCGCGACGTCGACGAGGCGGCCGCGCTCGCGCGAACGCTCATCGAGACACTCGACGCGATCTGCTCTGGCTATCCCTGGCGGCAGCAGCTGCGCGGTGATCCGAAGAGCTGGATTAAGGCGGCTGTGGGGCTCACCAACTACCTGCGCTCCCCGGCGACGCCCGGCAACCAGCCGACCGACGGGGAGGAGACGCTCGGGCAGCGCTTCCGGAAGCTGGCCAACCAGCTCGCCCGGGCCTGGGCGCTGGCGGCCGGCAGCGAGACCCTCGCGGACCTGCGTGCGACAGCGAAGTTCTACGAAGAGGTCCGCGTCTGGATGGCGAAGTTCGACGCCCAGGAACGGCAGGCCTCCGGGCGGCCGGTCCCCGAGGAGATCCAGCGCCTCCTCGCCGGCCTCGTCGCCTCCTCGACCGCAACCGGTGAGATCGTCGACATCTACAAGGCGGCCGGCATGCCCAAGCCGTCGCTTTCGGATCTGGGACCCGAGTTCACGATCCGGGCGCAGGAGGCGGAGAACCCGCATCTCGCCATCGAAGCGCTGCGGGACCTACTCACCGAGGAGTCAGCCGCCGTCACCCGCAACAACCTCGTGCGGCAGCGCGCCTTCTCCGAGCGGATCAAGGAGCTGATGAACAAGTACACGAACCAGCAGCTCACTTCCGCCGAGGTCATTGCGGAGCTGGTCGAAATGGCAAAGGAGGTCGCCGCCGAAGGCAACCGCGGCCAGGACTTCACCCCGCCGCTGTCCGACGACGAGCTGGCCTTCTACGACGCGGTGAGCACCAACGGATCAGCTGTCGCGTTACAGGGGGAGGAGGTCCTGGCCAAGATAGCCCGCGAGTTGGTCGCGGTCATGCGCCGGGACATCAAGACCGACTGGATGGTTCGCGACGACGTGCGTGCGAAGCTCCGGTCCTCGATTAAACGGCTGCTCGTCAAGTACAAGTATCCGCCGGACAAGCAGCCCGACGCCATTCGACTCGTGATCGAGCAGATGGAAGCGATGGCACCGCGGTTCGCGGCGTGAGGCGGCCGGAGCGAGCTTGTCGCCGACTGAACAACACGTTGTCTGCTCAAGAGGGTGCCGGAGGTCCGCGCGTTCATGTGAGCCAGAGTGGGCTCACCACCGTCAGATCGGTCGTCGCAGCGCTCGCGGATGCCATTTCCAAGCTGTGGTCGATCAAAAAGGTTCGTGAACGCCCCCGGGAGGGGTTGTTCAAGCTTCCGAGAACTGTCGGGGGGCTGTCGCAGACTCTGCTGACGTGGAGATGACCGAGCAGCAGTTGGTGGACGAGCTGGAGAACATCGCCGTCGCGACGACCGACACGATGCTGGCCGAGGGCGGGTTCATACCGCCCCCGACGATGCACATGCTCTGCGAGGACCTGGGTCGTCATCCGTACGCGGGTTACGTCCGCACGCGGCCGTTCTACCCGGGCGACGACGCGCACACGGCCGTCGAGGCCCTCGGCGTCGTCGCATCGTTCGCGAACGCCTCGCGGCTGGTGCTGGCCTGGGAGCAGGCGGACCTACAGATCGCGTTGCAGCGCCCCGGCGAGCTACTACCGACGGGGCTCGTCCTGGTCGACGTGCCGCGGGTCGGTGAGCACGTCGTGCGGTGGAACCCGGCCGAGCTGGTGCAGACCGGGACCCGCGCGGACGGCTGTCCGGTCGTCACGGCGTCGTGGGGTCCGACGCAGCGGATCCCGGGCGGCCGGCTACCGGCGCCGGTGGCCGCGGCCTTGGAGCTGTGGCGGTCCCCGCGGGCGTGGTCGGCTGTGGAGATCGCCGAGGCGTACCTCGACATCGAGGACGACGGCTATCACATGGCGTGGCCGGTGCGCCCCGACGACGAGCCGCCGCAGCGGTGGCCGCTGTGGCGGGCCGTCGTCGAGGCGATCGTGACCGATCCGGGTCAGCCCCAGCGGTCGGCGTAGTCGTCCTCGCCGTCCCCGACCTCGTCGGCGTATGGGTCGTTGCGGGCGTGGTCGACGTCGCGGGCCTCGGAGGTGTCGAGGCCGGCCTCGTAGACCTCCTGGGCCTGGATCTCGTCAAGGGCCCGACGGGCGCGGGTGACGGAGTGCTCGGACTCGGCGGTGGTCGGCACACGGACGTCGTCCTCGTGCCGTTCCCGCGGCTGGGTCGCGGCGGTCTCGCGCAGGTCGGGGACCGCGGTCTCCAGGACCGGGCCGTCGTCGAGCGTATGGGACTCATCGACGGTGTCGTCGAGGTCGTGCTCGGTGATCGGGCGGTGCTCGTCCTCAGCGCGCATGGCCTCGTCGTGAGCGGTAAGCCACTCGTCGGCGGTGACCCGCTCATCGGGAGTGTCGCGGTCGCTGTTGCGGTGCGCGAGCGCGATCACCGCCCGGTCGTGCTTGTCCCGATCGACGGCGGTCCGCAGCAGCCAACGCCCGCGGGCGGCCTCAACCTCCTCCAGCTCGCCGGTGCGCCGGTCCAGCTCGGCGGCCAGGGAGGCAGCTCCGTCGGCGGCCTGGTGCAGCTCGGCGGCGCGGGCCGGGTCCGTGGCTGCGTCGGCTTCGGCGCGGTGCAGGGTGGCGGCGCCGCGGTGGTGCTCGGCAGCCTGGCGGGTCCCGGCGAGTTCGTTGGCGACGTAACGGGGCGCCCACGCCTGCTGACGCTCGTAGGCGCGCACGCGCATCCTCAGCGCGCCGTCGGACAGCTCGAACTCCTCCCGGTCCGCGCGGGGCCGGCCCAGCGCCTCCCACCCGGCGCAGTAGGCCGCGTGGTGCTCCACCATTCCGGGCTTCGGTGCGGCGCCGAGCACGTCGAGGGCCTCGGCGGGGCCGGCCTCGGTCGCGTCGATGTCCTCGCGGCCGGTCAGAGCGCGGCAGGCAGCGACGGCGCCGGCCCTGCGCTCCCACTCCGTGCGGGCCTCGGCCGCGTCCCGGTCGGGCACCTCACCGAGCAGCTCGGTCGCCCAGCTCGGCGGCCCGGCCGCGGCCGCGGCGCCGAGCTCGGCGGTGCGCTGGTCGAGGTGCTCGGCGAGCCGGTCGAGGTAGCGGGTCATCTGCGGGTCGTCGAGGTGCGGGACCCGATCGGCCCAGGTGCCGACGTCGGGTTCGAACCGCTGCCGGTCGCGTAGACGGGCGTGGATGACGTTGGTGAGATTGCGGGCGCCGGTGAGTGGCTGGCCGGTGATCGTAGCGTGCAACGCGGCGTAGGGGTCGGTGCCGGAGACCTCGGCACGGCGCAGCACGCGGGTCAGCGAGGTGGAGGCGTCCTCGGCGGCGAGCTGGTCGCGCTGCTCGACGGTCAGGACTCCGGTGTCGGTGAGCCGGTCCAGCCACGCGCTCGTGCGGCGGACCGACGCCTGGTGGGCGGCGTCGGCGAACAGCTCGGCCGCGACGGGAATCGACTCGGCCCACTGGGCGGAGTCCTCGGCGATGGTCAGGGCGGAGCGGTCCGGTTCGGCCAGCTCCAATGCGGTCGTCAGGACGGCCTTCGGGGAGCGGTGCAGCTGGTGGTCCCGGCCGCCGTCCGCGGCGTCGGGCAGCTCGGTCACGGTGGCGACGTAGGCGGTGTTGGCGTCGGTCCCGCGGGTCATCCCGACCAGGGCGGCGGCTTGGTCGGTCCGGTCGGTGACCACCGAGTGGCAGGTCGTCACCGTGGCGCCCTGCCCGCAGTAGCGGGTCCCCGCGTAACCCAGGGCCAGGTCGTCGGCGACGAACCGGGGCGAGAGCACCATCCGCTCCCCCGCCTCGTCGCCGTCGCGGCTGAGGTCGGTGGTGACGTCCAGGCCGCCGTCATCGCGGACCCCGACGACGCGGAAGCGTTCCCGGGTGTGCGGGGCGCGGATGTTGCCCTCGAACCCGGCAAGGTCGTGGCCGATCGCACGGGCCTCCACGACGTCACCGACCCCGGCGTAAGCGCCGGTGCGGCCCAGCCGCACCCCGGACTCGGTAACCAGGCCGAGGTCGACCAGCTGCGCGCGCAACTCGGAGGAGAGCCGGTCGGCCTGGTCGTTGGTGTCGACCAGCAGCAGCGACGCCTTCCCGGCCAGGGTGTCGGCCAGCCACGCCCGCGCCGCCGAGGCCTCGGCCGCATCCCGCGGGCCGCAGTCGATCAGACGGCCGTGGCGGTGGTACTCGTCGAGCACCGTGGTGTCGCCCTCGCGCAGCCGTAGCGATGCCTCGCGTTCCCATGCGTGGGTGAAGCGGCGGGCCTCGTTGAGCTCGTAGCGCGCCCCGCCCGCCCGCGAGATCAGATCCATGCCGCCGCCGGCGCCGATCGCGGCGAGCTGGCGCGGATCCCCGACCAGCAACAGCTTCGCCCCCGCCGCATCCACATGGCCGTGGATGGCGGCCAGGGCGGGGGTGTCGGTCATCGCCGACTCGTCCACCACCACGATGTCCCCGGAGTGCAGCCGAAACCCCAGATCCGCGTCGTCGCGGGGGCGGCCGGCGGTGAGCCGGTCCTGGGTCGCGAGCCACGCGGCGATGTTGCGCGCGGTCAGGCCCTGCTCGGCCAGCACCGTCGTTGCCGCCTGCGCGGTAGCGAGCCCGAACACCCGCCGCGGCGGACCACCGCTGGTCAGGTCGGGGGCGGTCCAGGCCCGCGCCATCATCCCGACGGTGAACGACTTCCCCGTCCCGGGCGGGCCGACCAGGGTCTCGACCCGAGCCCCGGACCCGAGGATGCCGTGGACGGCGGCCTCCTGCGCGGCCCCGAGCCGGGTGCCGTTCGCGGCCAGTCCGGTCAGGAACCGGTCGATCACGGCGTCGGGCAGGCGCTCGCCGTCGTGACGCCCGGCAGCACCGGCGAGGATCCGCTCGGTGTGGACGTGCCCGGTCGTCGCGTAGAGAGTGGCGCCGGGGGCCTCGAACGCGGAGTCGCCGTTGGCGAGCTTGTACTCATCCGGCAGGACGTCGGCCGCGGGGCGCTTGGTCTGCACACTGGCGAGGTCGGCAGTCATGGCCTCGTCGGCGAGGACATCGAGGAGCTTCGCGATCTGCGCGCCGTCGCTGATCCCGAGGTGGTCGGGCAGCGCACTGTTCAGCGCGCGGATGAGGTCCGGGCGGGTCCACACGGTCCGGGAGTTCTGCACCTCGGCGAGCGCGACGTACACGACCTCGGCCGGGGACCACTGCATCGGCGGGACCTCGCCCGGGCGGGCGGCCAGGGCGGCGTCGGCGATCCCGGCCAGGCCACCGGCGATCTCGGCGTCCATCCGGGCCGCGACCCGGTCGAGCAGCTCCTCACGAGTCTCACCTTGGTGGGACTTACGGGCCCGGGTGGCGAGGGTGGCCTGCTGGGCGAGGCGTTCGAGCTGGTAGCCGTTCGGGGCGTGCCCGTAGCGGGCCTCGAACGCCTCGACCAGCTCCGCGGTCTTCGCGGTCACCTTGTTCCGCCGCGTCGAGATCAGGCTCATCGCCTGCTCCGATACCCCCACGACCTCGCGAGCCTTGCCATCCGGGCGGGTCGCCATCACCAACCCGAGCGACGCCGTGATCCGCTCCTCGGTCGTGCGCTCCGCGACCGCGGCGGCAGCCGGACGCCAGCGATGCAGACTCCGGCCGTCGACGGTGCGCCACACCCCGTCCGGGCCCTCGACACGGTTAAGGATCGTGTTGTGGACGTGCAGCTGCGGGTCCCGGTCACGAGAGTCGTGCTGGAAAAACGACGCCACGGTGAAGGCATGCGCGTCGGCATAGCGGCCGGCGGCACCGCCGTGGTGCCCGACCCGGGTATAGCCGGCCTTGTCCTGCAGCAGCTCCAGCGCGGCGTTGTTCCCGGCCCAGATCGCGTCCTCGACCGCCGCCCGGAACTGCCCCCACGCCGCGGCGGTCGCCTCGTCCCCGGCCTGGCGAGCGGCGACCTCACGGGCCTCGAACGCGGTGTGCAGCAGCGTCACCGACTTCTGCACGGAGAACGTGGCGTCGTAGAACGCGACGTTGTGCCGGGCCGACTTGCCTGCGTCCGTCCGGAGCTGGGCGCGGCGTTCCGCCGCGGCGTCCGGCTCGCGTTCCAGCGCGGCGGCGTAGATCTCGTCCTCGGACAGGTACTTGCGACCGGTGTGTCCCAGCGTCGGGACGGTGTCCCACTGGGACGGGTCGTGGAACGCGGTGTCCCGCGGGTCGAGGAACCGCTCGTAGACCGCGCGCATGTCCTGGGCCTCGACCAGGCCGTGCAGCCCGAGCTTCTCCGCTCCGGCGCCCCACCAGCGGCCCGGGGGCTCCCCGTCGGCGACGGCGCCGGTGTAGTAGTTCTCCCGCCCGGTCGCGACCTCCTTCAACAGGTACTCCGGGCTGTAGCCGTTGACGATCCTCAGCACCGCGACCACCCCGCGACGGCGGCGAGCCGGGCCGGGCAGGTCTGCGCGGCGGGTGTCGGGGTTGCCGGGAGGCCGAAGGCCGGCCCGGACCCGCGGATCGTGATGCAAGGGTGTGATCGCTTTGATCTTGGGCTCTAATTGCTCTGTTCGGGGTAGTCGCTCTGGGTTCTCGTCGCGTGCTCGGTCGCGGTGATGTTCTGGCTGCTGGTGGTCATCGGGTGGTCCTGTTCTGGGGCTCGTCGGGGACGAGGTGCAGGGTGTTCGGGGCCTGCTGCGGGGTGTCGCGGAGCTGCTGGAGTGCTCGGGCGGCGGTGCCGCGGCCGACGTCGGCCAGGTCCTGCAGCTCGCGCACCGTCGGGAGGTTGCCGTGGCGCTGGCGGTGGGTCTGGGCGGTCGTGCGGGCGCGTTCCTGGGCGCCCGCACCGGTCCCGGGCTCCGGCCGGACCGCCGGGCCGGGTGCCGGGCGGGACACCAGCCGCGGCGGGGCCGGGATCACCGGCCCGTCCAGCGCGGGCGGGACAGCCGGGCCGTGTCCCACCGGGTCGTGGTGTTCCACCGGTGTCCGGCCGGACGGCGGGACGGTGATGGTCGCCCGGGCACGCGGCGCGGACACGCCGTCGGAATCGGGCCGATCCCGGTCCGCAGGTCTCGGCTCGGGGCGGGTCTCGGCGAGGAGGTAGAGCAGATGCGCGACGACGGCCGCGGCGATCGCGGGCCACGCCCCGACCCCGAACCGCAACACCGCATCCGCCTCGACCGGCGGGGCCCCGGGAGCCGGGGCGGGCCCGGCGAGGAACACCGCCTGCGCCAGACCCGACAGCCCGGCGGCGACGATCACCACGCTCCACGCGTAGCGGGCGGCGCCACCGGACAGCCGCGCGGTCGCGGTGTAGGCGACCAGGGCCAGGCCGTCGGTGATCAGCGGGTAGATCCACGCCACCGCGACCGGGACCCGCGCGGCAACCGCGACCTCGAACAGGCCGTGCGCGGTCGCCACCGCGGCGCCGATCGCGACGGCCAGGCCCGGCAGCCACACCGACGCCCGACCCCAGCGCGCCCCGCTTCCCGCGGCCGTCATCGCAGAGCCGTCCCGATCGGGCCGGCGTCGACCGCCGGGGCGGGCTCGGGCGGGGCCTGGTCGCGCTGCCCGGCCCACCACCGTGCGATCTCCTCAACGTGATCGGTGCCCGGAACCGGCAGCGCCGCGCCGCCGGGGGCGCTCCAGCCGGGGCGGGTCTGGTGGCGCTCGATCGAGCACGACCCGGCCTCCTTCCGGATCCGGTTGACCACCCCGGGCCGCTGACGGTCGTGCCAGTCCCCCGCCGCGCCGACCGACGCGGCCGGGCCCTGGTAGGCGGCGAGCCAGGCGTGCATGAGCCAGAGCAGCTCCTCGACGACCTCGGGGTGCCACAGCCAGCACTCGGGCAGCACCTTCGCCGCGTCGGGATAGCGCAGGAACACCGCCTGCGCCCACCCGCACAGCTCGTCGAGCAGCCGCCGGGTCTCGGCGGTGTCGGTCGGGGCCAGCAGCCACGACGGCGCCGCCGGGATCCGCCGGCGCGCGGTCACCGCGGCCAATGCCTCCGAGAGCTGCCCGACGAGCCGCCCCAGCTCCCCGACCTGGTCGCGGATCGGCTCCAGCTCGGCGACCTGGCGGCGCAGTGTGTCGACCTGACCGGCCAGCCGGGCCAGCGCCCCGCCGTCACCCGGCTCGGGGTGCGACGGCGGGTTCACCGCTCCCACCCCGCCCCGTCACCGTCGCCCGACGGGGCCCGGCCCGGGGCCGGTGCGTCGTCGAGCTGGTCGGCGACGGCCTCGGCCTGCGAGGCGCGCACCAGGTCGGAGAAGCGGCGGGCCTCGGCCTCGGTCAGCGGCCGGACCCCGTCCTCGGCGGTCTCGTCCGGCGTGAGCCACATCCCGCCGACGGACGCACCGTGCCCCTCGGCGAGAACCCGCTCACGGTCTCCGGGCTCCTCGATCTCCGCCGGGGGGCGGTCGTTCGGGGTGTGCACGTCGTCCTCCTGGTCGCGGTTGTTCTGGTCCTGGTGCTGCCCGGTGAGGGCGGTGGCGGTTGCGGCGGCCTCTGCTGCGGCGACGCGAGCGTCGTGAGCCGCGACGGCTTCGCGGTGCGAGCGCTCCCGGCCCTCCCGGGCGACCGTCACGAGCCGCGGCTGCGGGTCGCAGCCGGTCGTGTTGGTCAGCTCGTCGAGCCCGACCCGATGGGCGCGGTAGCCCCACATCTCCGCGTCGGAGTGCAGCCCGGCCAGCCGATCCCGCTCGGTGATCGCCGACGTCCCCCGCGCCTGCCGCAGCGCCGCGACCGCGGCGGCATCGGCACGGGCGCGGGCCTGCGCGACGGTCTCGCCACCCGCGAAGTCCACCCACCCGAACCTGGCGCAGGCGTCGTCGAGGTCGAACTCGTCGAGCCGCCAGCCCAACGAGGGCCGGCCGTGCACTCCGGTGGCGTCGCGCAGGTAGGAGGCGACGACCTGTTCCGCGTCCGTCCGGCCCCCGGGGAGGTCGGCGGCGAGCCGGTCGACGGCCTGGGCCGGGGTCCACATCTCGTAGCGCTCGCTCATCGGGTCCACCGCCCATCACTCGCGCCACCGGCCGGGCCAGCGGGACGACCGCCCTCGCAATCGGGACCGGGCTCGTGCGGCGCGGTCTCCTCGACGGCCTGGTCAGCCTCGGTACCGCGGCGGATCGCGCGGAGCTCGGCGAACATCCGGTTGGACGACCGGACCCGCTCGGCCGCCTCGCTGTAGCGGTCTGGCCACCGTGCGGCGAGCAGGACCAGGAGGCGTTCGAGCTGGCCATCGGCCCACACCCGAGCGGCCTCACCGCGGCGGTGCCAGCGGTTCTCGGCCTGGATCCGCGCCAGCACCCGCGCCCGACGCCGCACATCGCGGCGACGCCACGCCATCTGCGCCCGCCCGATCACCGGGGCGATCCCGCGGCGGATCACCACCACCCGCCCCGCGGGCAGGTTCGCGATCTGCGCCGGAGCGAGCACCGGCACCTTCCGCACGCTGCGCGAGGCGACGCGGCCGTGGTCATCGGTCGTGGTGACCCGCTCGTCCCGCTCTCCGGCCAGGGTGGACCAGAACTCCAGGTCCGCCTTGTCCCGGGTCCCGCCGAAGATCATGACGGCGGCGGTGTTGTTCAGGATGGTCGCCGCCTTGTGCTCACCCCAGCGGGCCAGGAGTTGGGCCCGGGACTGGAACGCGCACAGGATCGTCACCCCACGACCGCCCATGTCCGCGGTCCACGACTCCAGCGGGACCGGGGAGATCAGGGCGGCCTCGTCCAGGAACAACCCCAGCGGCGGATCCAGCCGCCCCTTCGGCTGCCCGGCGGCCAGCCGTCGGGCCTCGCGGGCGATGTGCCCGGTCAGCGCACACACCAGTGGGGCGGTCTGGGCCTCCTCGGCGCCGAGCAGGAACACCGTCGCGCGGTCGTCGAGGAGCCGGGCGACGTCGAAGCCGTCCCCCGGCTCCGCCGCCGCAGCCGCCGCGGGATGGGTCAGCCACCCGAGGGCGGGCATCACGCTGGAGGTGATCGAGGAACGGGTGCGCTCGTTGGTGGTCAGGAACTGCATGACGTCCTGCTCGAACGCGGTCACCCCCGAGCGGCGCAGCAGTGCGGGGACCTCGCGGCCGGCGGTGTCGGGGTCGGCGACCCAGCCGAGGACGTCGGCCATCAGCTTGTGCCCGAGGGCGGCGGCGTGCAGCAGGGCGGCGAGGACGCGGCGGGCCTGACCGTCCCAGAACTCCCGATCCCCACCCGACCCGGACGCGACGGCGGCGAGCATGTCCGTGGCCCGCTCGGTCGCGCTCACCGGGTCGGTGCAGCCGGTCAGCGGATCGAACGTGATCGTGCTGGCCCGGCCGCCGAGGCCGGCGGGGTTGAACACGAACACCTCACCCCGGGTCTGGCGGCGCAGCGGCGCGCACAGGTCGAGCAGGTCGGTGCGGGTCGAGGTCACCAGGGCCGCGCCGGGGGCGTCCAGGACGCGCCCGGCGAGCCAGCCGGTCTTACCGGTGCGGGGACCGCCGACCACGATCACCACGTCCTCGACCAGCGCCCACACCCGCAACACGCCCGTACGGCACAACTCCACCGCGGCCTCGCTCGTGGCGAGCCGGGCCCGCTGCCACCGCGGGAGACCGGCCAGGGACGGGCGGACTGTGCCGGTCCGTCGGCGGACGGCCAGGGTCCCGGCGTGGCGGACGATGTCCAGCGACGACGCGACGCCGACCTTCCGGCGGGACCGCGCGGCCCAGCGGGACACTGTGGCCGACGAGCGCGACCAGCGGTGCCACACGATCACCCCCGCCAGCCCGACCACGGCGACGAGTGCAGGCCAGGACAGGGCGGTGACGATCGTCGCGGCCGGGAGCAGCGCGACCAGGGCGAGGCCGGCGGCCAACGCTCGGGCGCCGCGGGCCCAGGCGAGCAGCGCGCCCGCGGCGAACATCGCGAGTACGAGCGCGGTGGAGCTGACCAGGATCTCCATCAGTGCTCCCACCCCTCGTTCCACGCCTGCACCTCGGCGGCGTGGCGGGTGCAGCCCTTGGCGTGGCCGTCCTCGCTGTTGGCCGGGTTGCCCTCGAACGGGCCGTGGTCGGTGACCAGGCCGTCGCAGGTCGAGCAGCGCCAGTACGCGCACGGCGTCCGGAACGAGCGCACCCCGTCCGGCTCGGGGTCCGGGGCCCGGCCGCAGACCAGCCAGTCGAACGCCGCCTCCCCCACGACCGCGACCTCGTCGGTGGTGATGCCGAGCGCGTCGGCGATCTGGTCCCAGGACCGGCCCGACGCGCGGGCGGCCCGGGCGTACTCAGTCAGCTGGGACTCCGCCACCGTGTGCACGAGCAGCGCGGCCCGGATTCCGGCCAGCGGGTCGTCGAGGCGGCGGTCGGTGAACACCGTGAACCCCGGGATCGGGACCTCGGCCTCGGCCGCGCCGAACGCCTCGACGGCGATCCGGCGCACCAGCTCACGGACCCGACCGGACACGGCGGTCCTCGGGGACGCGTCGAACACGCTCATCACCGACCACCGCCCGCGGTGACCACGAGGGCAGCGGCCCACCGGTCGACGGTCCGACGGGTCACGCCCAGCGTGCGGGCGACGTCGCCACGGTCGGCTCCCGCGGTGAGCGCGGCGCAGCCCGCAGCGATGACCGGCGCCCGATCGGTCCGCGGAGACGGCACGGGCACGACGGCCGGCCGTCGCTCGACGCGACGACTCCGAGGCGTGGCCCGGCGGGCGCGGCGCCGCTCGTCCTCGGTCAGCCCACCGGCGATGCCGTGCGGCTGCTCGGCGATGGCCCACGTCCGGCACGCGGCAATGACCGGGCACCCCGCGCACACCCACAGAGCCCGCCGCTCCTCCGCGGCCAGGGCCGCACCGGCGGTCGCGGTCGGGAAGAACAGCTCCGGGTCGACGTCGCGGCAGCCCGCGCGGGCCCGCCAGTCCAGCTCCTCGCCCCGCCCGGGGTTCGGGTCTACGGTGAACATCTCTCCTACCTCCTGTTGGTTGGTGAGAGCGGCCCGGCGGTGTGCTTCCGCCAAGAACCCGTCGCCGGGCCGTCCCATCTCTTGCGTGCTCGCCTCGGTCACGACGTGTCCCCTCGCTCCGGGGACCGAGCCGGGGCGGCGAAAAGCCCCGGCAACGCGTCCAGCTCCGCCCGCTCTCGGTGCCGGTCGGCCGCCGAGTCCCGGCCCGCTCGGGCGCAGGGGACGACGTCGGCCAGGTGCGCGAGCCGGACCGGCAACGGCCGGTTCTCCAGCAGACACACCGCGACCTGCCGAGACGGGCACTCCTGCCGACGCACCACCGGCCACCCACACCCCGGACACCGACCCGCCCCGACCACGTAGTGCTCGACTACGACCTGCAACCGGTCCGTCCGCCCGGTCGGGCGCAGCAAGCGCGGGTCCAGGTCCTCGGGCTGCACGACCCGCTCGCGCACCGCCCACTCCGGCGCGGGGCGGACGCTCACGCCGACCACCCAGCGCCCTCGTCCCGCCACACGGCGGCACCGGCCTCGGTCAGCCCGTAGCGCAGCCCCGCCGCCTCCACCGGATCCGGCACCCGGCCCATGCCGTCCGGGCAGAGCACCGAGCCATCGGCGTGGGAGAACTCCGGCGGACGCCCGGCGCGAGCGGGCCACCCCGACGGCGGCGCGTCGACCACGGGGCCGGCGCAGCCCGGGCACACCAGATCTGTGACGTCGATGCGGTCGTCGCCCAGGTCCACGACGGGCGGGCCTGGCAGGAAGATCACGCTCACGCTGGCCTCCGAGGAGATTGAGGAGGGTCGGCTGGTCCGGCCCTCCGGTGGCGGCGTCCCGTCCGCCACCGCGCCGTCAGGCGCGCACGGCCTCGGAGGCTCGCCGTCAAGGGCCGGACGCAGTCCGGTCGCGCAGCGACGCGCAGCGCCCTTGACGGGGAGGGAGGCCGGGCCAAACTCGGGCCGGACGGCCCTCCGCCCGCCGCAGGCGGGTCCACCCCGGTCCTCGGCCCGCCCGGCCGTGAGGGCGAGGTCTCCCCCATCGGAACCGGCGGCCGGGTTCACTGCCCGCTCCCGGCCGACGCACCCGCGCCGTTGAGGGCGGGCGTGGCCGCCTGGTCGAACGCCGACACGAACGTCGAGATCGCGTCCGGCAGCCCCGAGCCGACCGGTGTGGCGATGAACAGCACGAGCGCGATCAGCGAGAACACCACCGCGCCCATCGCGACCCGCGCCTTCGCGCAGATCACCGCACCGAGCACCATGAACAGGATCAGCACCCCGACGCTGCCCATCAGCCCGCGCTCCCGTGCTGCACCGGCGCCCAGCCCGACGCGTCGACGACGGTCTGCTCGGCGACGGCGAGGTCGGCGATGGCCTCGATCGCCTTCGCTGGGATGATCAGCCGCCCGCGGATCCGGACCGCCGGGAACTCCCCCGCCGCGATCGCCCGGTAGACGGTCATCGGCGACATCCCGAGCAGCGCCGCGACCTGCGCCACGCTGTAGAACCTCGGCGCCAGCGGCGCCGTCTCCGACCCTCGAAGAACACTCATCATGACCCCAATCTGTACATGTTAGGTACATGTACTGAACAAGTAAGGCACGAGTGGCGATCGGAGTCAATCGCCGTGGCCTTCCGTGAACCGAGATTGCAGTCGCGAACGGTGTTGTCGGGAGATGACGCGGGATGACGTGAGGTGATGCGACCATCCGCATCAGGGTTGATTTCCCCAGGTCAGCAAGTCACCGTTGATCTCGGGACGAGGGGGCGTCGATGGGCAACCGGCTCGCGCAGGTCCGCGCGGAGCGCGGCTGGAAGAAGGCTCGATTGCTGCACGAGCTGCGGGCGGCAGCGACCCGGCGGGGCGAGCAACTCCCCAAGGACGAGAGCCTCGGGCGCCGCGTCGCCGTCTGGGAGAACCAGGACGGCGTCGTCGGCGACTTCTACCGCGAGCTGCTGTGCGAGGTGTACCGCTGCTCCGCCGTCGAGCTGGGTCTCGTCGAGCCACCGTCCCCGGAGCCGGTCGCGATCGACCCCGTCACCGAGCCGTTCGAGCTGCCGGAGTTCACCCGCCTCGACCCCGGCCTGGTCGACCTCCTGCGGTCCCAGACGCAGACCATCCGCCTCCTGGACCGCCGACTCGGCGGGGCGACGGTGCACAGCCAGGCCGTCGCGCACGTCGAGACCGTGGAGAGCCTGGTCCGCAACGCCCTGCCCGGGACGGCGCGGGAGCAGGCGGCCGACGAACTCGGCCAGGCCGCGGCGCTCGCCGGGTGGCAGGCGCTCGACATGGGACGCCTCCCGGAGGCGTGGCGGCTGCACGAGATCGCGACCGCGGCAGCGCGCGAGAGCGGGCTACCGGCCGGGCTGGGGTACTCGCGGGCGCAGCAGGCGTTCATCCTGCTCGACGCCGGACGCGCCGAGGATGCCCTCGACCTGATCGCCTCGGCGCAGAACATCGCCCGCGGCCCGGCCCCGCGCGAGCTGCTGGCCTGGTTGCACGCCGCGCACGGCGAGGCGCTCGCCGCACTCGGCGACCGGGACGCCGCGCTCCGGTCGCTCGACGCCGCGGCAGCGGCCCTACCGACGCAGGCGGAGCACGCCCTGCCCTACCTCATGCTCGACGCCGGACACCTGGCCCGGTGGCGCGGACACTGCCTGGCTCGTCTCGGCGAGGCGTCCGCGATCGACGATCTCGGGACCGCCCTGGCCGCGATGCCGGAGGGTCAGTACGGCCGCGCTGAGGTCAGCCTGCGGGTCGACCTCGCGCTGGCCCTGCGGGCGCGAGGTGAAGTCACCGAGTCGCGGGCCCAGGCGGAACGCGCGGGTCGCCTGGCCGGCCGGACCGGGTCCGAGCGGCAGCGGCGAGGGATCCGCGAGCTACTCGGCCCGTAACGGCGCCGTCGGCCCGGACAACGCCAGGACGTGCAGCAGCCCGACCAGCGCGCCGGAGTTCCCGACCTTCCCGTCCGCGATCAGGTCCGGGACGTCGGCGAGCGGCACCCACCGGAACGTGCCCTCGTTGAGCTCGGTCGGATTGGCGACCTGCTCAGCGCCGCGGGCGAGGAACACGTGGTGCGCGCTGCGCACGGTCCCGGCCATCGGCTCGAACGTCACCAGGTGCTCGACCGTCCGAGGCCGGTAACCGGTCTCCTCCTCGACCTCCCGGGCCGCGGTCTCGACGGGCGCCTCGCCGTCGTCGAGCAGGCCACCCGGAAGCTCCCAGTTCCACAGGTCCGGCACGAAGCGGTGACGCCAGGACAGCAGGACGTTGCGGCCGTCGTCGTCCAGGACCACGGTCATGGCGGCCGCGGGCAGCGTGACCGTGTGGTGCTCGAAACGCTCACCCGACGGCTGGGAGATGTCGGCCAGGCCGACGGTTACCCACTCGTTGTCGTAGATCACGCGCTCGCTGTGCACGTGCCAGACGTCGTCCGGGCTCGTCATGAAGCGACCGTAGCGTTCTCGGTCAGGGCTCGACGGGCCGCACGAAGGCCCCGACTCCATGCCGCACGACAACGACCCCGGAGTCCGCCAGCACCTTGAACGCGCGACGCGCGGTGTTGCGGGAGACATCGTACTGCTCCATCACGACAGCCTCGCTCGGCAGCGGGGCATCCGGCGCAAGCGTTCCGGCGCGGATCTGTTCGGCGAGGTCCTCGGCGATGCGGCCGTACGCCGTGGTCCGGTCTGCTCCCGTGCCTCCGGCTACCCGGCGGCCGACCCCCGGGACGACCTCCACGAGGCCGTCGTCCACGAGAAGCGCGAGGGCGGCACGAGCCGTCCCTCGGGCCACGCCGTACTCCTCGCAGAGCCGTGCCTCCGAGGGTACGAGCGAGCCGGGCACCAGAACGCCGTCCCGAATGCGATGGCGGAGATCCTCCGCGATGCAGCGGGAAGTCCCACGAGGGGCCACAGCGACTACGCTCCACGGTTCGGCGGACAGTTCTGCCGAGAGTATCGGCCGGACAGAGGAGGCGGCGCGGAAGACAGGAGCCTCCGCATCGGCGGACATCTCGTCGCCCTGAGGGCGGCGATGAAAGGGCTCCTCCTCAGCGTCTGGCGAACTCATCGCGAGACGCGGCATCCGTCGAAACACCTTCGAGATCCACCAAGAGCCGACACACCCGCCGAATGGAAGCGCCGGTGGTGGAGACGGCTCACCACAACCGGCAACCACGACGCGTGCCGGCGGGTCGGATAGGTAGGTGGCCGGACTCATCGCAGCTCCTCGGGTGAGCGAGACGCCGAGGCGCTGCTTGTCACGGCGGGCTGCGTGCTGGTCCCTACCGCACTGGAGTGACCCCGCCCGCTGGCGAGTACCGGCGGGCGAGGCCACGGCTGTCTTACTGCCCGAAGGGCCAGGAGCCGGGCCACCAGCTGACCGGCCACCAGCTGTCCAGCGCGTCGCGCACAACGCGCCGAACAACCTCGGTGACTGCCGCCAGCACCAGGGAGCCGACGATCTTTGAAGCCGTCGCCGGCTCTGAGGTCGGACGCGCCGGGTGACAGGTGCTCAGTGTCGCGCTACGGTCGGGCTTGCCTGTGCTCGACTGAGCGCACGATGTGGACGGGGCCTCGGCCTCGGGGAGCGGCAACTCCTCGGGACGAGGCCTCAGCCATCTCGGGGGTGGACGTTGCCGTCGGTGACGGGCCATGATGCCTCCTCGTACCCAGGCCACCACTACTGGTGGCGTGCAGGTACAAGCGTGATCCCACATCTAGCGGGTCCGCTATCCCGGGCCGGAGGTACACCGTCGACCGGTCGGCGGCGCGCGACGGTCGGTACCTGGTCTGACAGATAGCTACGTGTCTTACTCCGGATAGCTGAACGGCGCGCACTTGCGGTGAGCGAACAGCGGACGAACGGTCACTCCGTGTATTCTGCTCCCTTCGTCGAGCACGCGGAGCCGCTCGACGGACGGGACAACGGCCTTCCTGGCGTGTCCCTGGACATGCACCCATCGAAGGGGCGGTCGATGGTCGCGGTCCGGCCGGACCGCGATCAGATATCCCGGGTTGGAACGATGACGCCGACGAACAACACGACCATGACCCTGCGCGTCGGCACCGCCGACGACGACAAGGCCATCGACAAGATCCTCACCGACGTCGGGCTCGATCCCTTCGACTTCTCCAGGCTGTCGGTGTACCACCGCATCGTCGCTCTCGACGAGGACGGTGTGCTCGTCGGATTCATCGACGGCCGCTTCGACGTCCCGATCCCCGATCGGGCGACGCTCGCCGGGGTGCCCGGGCCGCAGGCGTGGGGAAGCCTCATCGCCGTCGCCCCGGACCGGCAGCGAGGTGGAGCGGCCAAGCTCCTGCTCCGGGCCTTGCTCGAGGAGTCGCAGCGGCGAGGCTGCATCTACTTCTCCGCCATGGTCTCCGGGCACGACGACCCCGCCCAGCGGAGGGCCTTCTTCCAGGCGGTCGGGCTGGAGGATCTGGTCCCCGGCGTGCCGGACGACATCGTCGGCGCGCCCATCGAGGACGTTCTGCGCCGGCTCGACTGAACAACGAAGAGGCTCCGGCCCCACCTGCGGAGGGGGAAGGCCGGGGCCTTCATGTACGCCCAAGTTCTAGTTGTCGCGTCTACCCGGGTCGACGCAAGCCGGCCAGGCAGCTTGTCGCCGATTGATGGTCGCGCGGCACCAGGACTACAGCTCCCGATCAGGGGCCTCAAGACGGCAGAACTACCAGCGGAAGACCATCGGATCCTGGTTCGGGGACGCGAGCGGGACGACCTCGATCTCGTAGCGTCCGATCCACCCTTCTCCCTCGTCCGCCACCTCCGGGTCTTCCATCCGCGCGATGCCGAGCAGGTGGGCCCGGAACGTCGACGGGTCAGCGAGGCTGCCCGTCACCACCCGGGCCGGGTACCGACGCCCACCCGACCCTCGGACGACGACGGTGAAGTAGCTCGCGGCCTGCCCGGCCGCGGGCTCCAACGGCTCGGGCTCCGGCGGAGCCGTCTCGGCTGGGCGATCCACGACGGCCGACGGCACAACGACCGTCGGCCGCTCCCCCACTGCACCGGCGAGCACACCCCACTCCCGCAGAAGCTCGAACGCCCGATGCACCGTGCTCGGCGCGAGTCCCTGCTCGGCAGCCAGCACCTTGACCCCCGGCAGATGCCCACCCACCGGCACAGCCCCGGACTCGATCCGCTCCAGCAGCTCGACCGCCAGCCGCTCCCGCGCCGACCGCGGATCCCGCCGCACCCGCTCCATCTCCGACCCCGGCCCCGGCCCCGCCGGCCGCTCCGGCATCCGCGACCCGAGCCCGCTCGCCGCCCGCTGGTCCGCCTCCGACACCCACGCCGCGTAGACCCGCAGCGTGGTCACCCCGCCGCCGGAATGCCCCAGACGCCCCGCGACCGTCCGCACGTCCACTCCGGCCGCGATCAGCTCGGTCGCCGAGTAGTGCCGCAGGTTGTGCAGGTGCGTGTCCAACCCGAGCCGCGCCGCCATCCGCGAGTACCGCTGTGTGACCGAGCCCGGCACCAGACTCGCCGACCCGTCCGGCGCCAGCGAGAACACGAACGCCTCCGGCCGCAGCTCGACCCCGAGCGCCCGGGCCCGCTCTTCGCACCGCTCCCGGTGGTCTCGAAGCACCTCCACAGTCTCCGAGTCCAGCGCGAGGCGCCGCTGCTGGTGGGTCTTGGTGTCCTTCTCCTGCAACGCCCGGCCGTCCTGCGCGATCGCCCGTCGGATCGTCAACGTCCCCGACTCCAGATCGACTTTCGACCAGCGCAGCGCGCACAGCTCGCCCCGTCGGGCACCGGTGGTCATGAACAGCCAGACCAGGGCACCCCAGTCCAGGTCCCGCCACGCCTCGTTCAGCAATCGCGCCGCCTCGCCCGCGGACGGCGGCTGCGGGTCCGGCGGCGGCTTCGCGGGCGGCGAGACGAACTCGACCGGGTTGACCGACACCCACCGCCACCGGACCCCACGCGAGTACGCGCCGTTCAGCACGAAGTGGATGTGCCGGATCGTGGCCGGCGCGAGCGGGCGGCAACGGTGCGGACGGCACCGGTCGTCGCACTCGTGCTCCCGCGGCGTCCGATGATCGATCCGCTTCGCCGACCCCGAGCAGTGGTCGCGGCACCGCCGCAGCTCGGCGTAGAGCGAGTCCAGGGCCTCGGCACCGACGGCGCCGGCCTTCGTCCGGCCGAGGAACGGACGGACGTGCAGCTCCAGGTACCGGGTGTACGCCCGGTGCGTGGTCACGCCGACGTCGAGGGTCTCCAGGTACCGGTCGAGCAGCTGGTCGAGCGTCGCGCTCGTGCGGGGGCTGCGCTGTTCGTCGACGGCGTTGAGGAGCCGCGTCCGCGCGGCCTCGGCGCGGGCCTCCTGGCGCGGGCCGGGCTCGATCACCTCGACGAGGGTGTTCCGCTTCCCCGACACCGGGTCCTGCCCACCGTAGACGCGGACGCGCAGCGCACCGCTCGGGAGCCTGTCGATCGTCCCGCGCTGCCTCCGGCGACCGGCCTTCGCCCGTGTCATGGGCCGAGGATACGAGCCCTTCGTGTCACGAAACGTGTCACGCGGGCTGCTGAGTGATCTTGCTGGGGATGGAACCCCTGGTCAGATGCGTGGGCGCGGCAGGGTTCGAACCTGCGACCGCTCGGGTGTAAACCGAGTGCTCTCCCGCTGAGCTACGCGCCCGGGACGGACATCTTCACACGGCCCCCAGGGCCCGACGCCACCCGTCCTGGTCCCGCGGTTCCCCCGGCTGGTTCACTTCGGCGAACGAGATGGTGCCGTCCGGGCGGACCAGGAACGTCCCCCGCAGCGCCATCCCCTTCGCGGTGTCGAACACCCCGTAGGCCGACGCCACGGCCCCGTGCGGCCAGAAGTCCGACAGCAGCGGGAACCCGAACCCCGCGGACGCGGCCCAGGCCCCGAGCGAGAACGTCGGGTCACAGGAGATCGCCAGCACCTGGGTGGCGTCGTTCTGGAACTCCGGGAGCGACGCCTGGACCGCCGACAGCTCCCCGCCGCAGATCCCGGAGAACGCGAACGGGAAGAAGACCATCAGCGCCGAGCGCCCCGACCCGAGGACCGACGCCAGCGAGACCGGCTGTCGATTCTGGTCGGGGAGCTCGAAGTCCGGGGCGGCCGCACCCTCGACTACTGGGCTCAGCGCTTGCCCTTCCCCTGCTTCGGCGGCACGAGCTTCGACCCCACCCAGTCGTCCCCGAGCGTCGCGTTGGACGTCTGCGACAGTCCGGCGGTCGGAGCCGCCTCGGCGATCTCGGAGGGCTGGATGTGGCCGTCACGGCCGGTCTTGGGTGTCAGGACCCACACGAAGCCCTCGTCCGAGAGGGGCGTTCGGGCGTCGACCAGGGTGTCGATCAGGTCGCCGTCCCCGTCGCGGAACCACAGAAGGACGACGTCGATGACCTCCTGGGCGTCCTCGTCGAGGAGCTCCTCACCTGTCGTGTCCTCGACGGCCTCTCTGACCTGGTCGTCGATGTCGGAGTCGTACCCGAGTTCCTGGACGATCATGCCCGGCTCGATGCCGAGCTTTGCCGCGATGTCGGACGCACCGGCATCTGCCGCGGTCACCACTCGTTCCCCTTTCACGCTGCTCACGCAGTCCATCGTCTTCGGTTCCGCGTGCGGGCGCCACCCTTCGCGCGAAATCGGATGGGGCATCCGATCACGGGGGCACGACCGGATGCAACCGGCTCGTGGTGCGCGGTGCGGTGACGCGCAGGTCACCCCGCCCTCCGTTCAGTTACGTACGAGTAGTACCTATCCTCGCGGCCAGAGCCCGACTTCGTGAACGACGAGTTTCGGGACCGCGCCGGAACAGGCACGATGGACCGAGCCACGGCCACGACCGTCGAGTCCGGCCGGCGACGTCGCCCCACAGCCGGCGGCGGAAAGACAGGGCCGGGCGATCCCGGCCACCGACGGAATCAGGCAGGGAGAACCCTTGACCGCGCAGAGCAGCACGCCCGGCGACGACAAGCGCCGCGTCAACGTCATCCGGGACGGGCTGGCCGCCCACCTGCCGGACATCGACCCCGAGGAGACGGCCGAGTGGCTGGACTCCCTGGACGCGGTCCTGGACAACGCCGGGCAGCAGCGCGCCCGCTACCTCATGCTGACGATGCTGCAGCGCGCCCGTGAGAAGCACGTGGGCGTCCCGTCGCTGACCGCGACGGACTACGTCAACACCATCCCGACCGACCGCGAGCCGTGGTTCCCCGGCGACGAGGACGTCGAGCGCACCTACCGGCGCTGGCTGCGCTGGAACGCTGCGATGACCGTGCACCGCGCGCAGCGCCCGGGCATCGGCGTCGGCGGGCACATCTCGTCCTACGCCTCCTCGGCGACGCTCTACGAGGTCGGTTTCAACCACTTCTTCCGTGGCAAGGAGCACCCCGGCGGCGGCGACCAGATCTACATCCAGGGCCACGCCTCCCCCGGCATCTACGCCCGCGCCTTCCTCGAGGGACGGCTGTCGGAGGACCGGCTCGACGGCTTCCGCCAGGAGCTCAGCCACGCCGGCCCGGGCGGCGGCCTGCCGTCGTACCCGCACCCGCGCCTGATGCCGGACTTCTGGGAGTTCCCCACGGTCTCGATGGGCATCGGGCCGATGAACGCGATCATGCAGGCGCGGTTCAACCGCTACCTGGGCGACCGCGGGTTCAAGGACACCTCGCAGCAGCAGGTGTGGGCCTTCCTCGGCGACGGCGAGATGGACGAGCCCGAGTCGCGCGGCCTGATCCACGTCGCGGCCAACGAGGGCCTGGACAACCTGAACTTCGTCGTCAACTGCAACCTGCAGCGCCTCGACGGCCCGGTCCGGGGCAACGGCAAGATCATCCAGGAGCTGGAGGCGTTCTTCCGGGGCGCCGGCTGGAACGTCATCAAGGTCATCTGGGGCCGCGAGTGGGACTCGCTGCTGCACGGCGACCGTGACGGCGCGCTGATCAACCTGATGAACACCACGCCGGACGGCGACTTCCAGACCTACAAGGCCAACGACGGCGCCTACGTCCGCGACCACTTCTTCGGCCGGGACCCACGGACCAAGGCGCTCGTCGACCCGATGAGCGACGCCGAGATCTGGAAGCTCAAGCGCGGCGGGCACGACTACCGCAAGGTGCACGCGGCCTACGCCGCCGCGACCGCGCACCACGGCCAGCCGACCGTCATCCTGGCCAAGACCATCAAGGGCTACGGCCTGGGCACGCACTTCGCGGGCCGCAACGCCACCCACCAGATGAAGAAGCTCACGCTCGACGACCTCAAGCAGTTCCGCGACGAGCAGCGCATCCCGATCTCGGACAAGCAGCTCGAGGCCGACCCGTACCTGCCGCCGTACTACCACCCCGGCGAGAAGGACGAGGCGATCCAGTACCTGCGGGAGCGCCGTCGCCAGCTGGGCGGGCCGCTGCCGTCGCGCCGGACCACCGGCAAGCCGCTGGTGCTCCCCGGCGACAAGGTCTACGACTTCGTCAAGAAGGGCTCCGGCAAGCAGGAGGTCGCCACGACGATGGCGTTCGTCCGGCTGCTGCGCGAGCTCATCAAGGACAAGGAGATCGGCCCGCGTTTCGTGCCGATCATCCCGGACGAGGCCCGTACCTTCGGTATGGACTCGATGTTCCCGAGCCAGAAGATCTACAACCCGAACGGCCAGAACTACACCTCGGTCGACGCGGACCTGATGCTCGCCTACAAGGAGTCCGAGCAGGGCCAGATCCTGCACGAGGGCATCAACGAGGCCGGTTCGGTCGGGTCGTTCACCGCGGCGGGCACGTCCTACGCCACGCACGACGAGCCGATGATCCCGGTCTACATCTTCTACTCGATGTTCGGCTTCCAGCGGACCGGCGACTCGATCTGGGCCGCCTCGGACCAGATGGCCCGCGGCTTCCTCGTCGGCGCCACCGCGGGCCGCACGACGCTGACCGGTGAGGGTCTGCAGCACAACGACGGGCACTCGCTGCTGCTGGCGGCGACCAACCCGGCCGTCGTCGCCTACGATCCGGCGTTCTCCTTCGAGGTCGCGCACATCGTCCAGGACGGGCTGCGCCGGATGGTCGGCGAGAAGCCCGAGAACGTCATCTACTACCTGACGGTCTACAACGAGCCCTACCGCCAGCCGGCCGAGCCGGAGGACGTGGACCGCGAGGGCATCCTGCGCGGGATGCACCGCTTCGCCGCCGCGCCCGAGGGCAACGGCCCCGTGGTGCGACTGCTCGCCTCCGGGGTCTCGCTGCCGTGGGCGCTGACCGCGCAGAAGATGCTGGCCGACGAGTGGGACGTCCGTGCCGAGGTCTGGTCGGTGACGTCCTGGGGTGAGCTGCGCCGCGACGGCGTCGAGGCCGAGCACGCCAACCTGCTCAAGCCCGGTGACGAGCCGGTCGTGCCGTACGTGACCCAGAAGCTGGGCGACGGCGAGCACGGCGACGCCCCGGTCGTGGCGGTCTCGGACTGGATGCGTGCGGTCCCCGACCAGATCCGCCAGTGGTCCCCGGCGCCGTTCCTGTCGCTGGGCACCGACGGGTTCGGCCTGTCCGACACCCGTCCGGCCGTGCGCCGCCACTTCGCGGTCGACGCCGAGTCGATCGTCGTCGGCGCGCTCTCGGTGCTGGCCAAGCAGGGCCTGGTGAAGACCGAGACCGCGGCCGAGGCCGCGGCCGGCTACAAGATCGACGACCCGCAGGCCGCCGGCCCGCAGATCGGCGACGGCGGGGCCGCCTGACCCCACCGGCACACGACGGCCCGCCGCCCCCGCACGGGGCGGCGGGCCGTCGCCGATTTTCGCCCCTCCCAGGGCGACGCAGATCACGATAGGCTCCGCGCGACGGCAGTGGCGGTGATCACTCGTCCTCGCGACTCGCCGTCCTGACCAGGGCGTCGACAGTGTGCGTCGCTGGCCAGCGGTCCCGGGGCGAGGTGCTCCGGGCCGATGATCTCCAGGGAGCAGGAATGGCAGAAGGCACCGTCAAGTGGTTCAACAGCGAGAAGGGCTACGGCTTCCTCGCCCCCGACGGTGGTGGTGCGGACGTGTTCGTGCACTACTCGGCAATCCAGACGAACGGCTACAAGAGCCTCGACGAGGGGCAGCGCGTGTCGTTCGACATCGAGCAGGGGCAGAAGGGGCCGCAGGCCAGCGGGGTCACACCGCTCTGAGCCGTCCGGTCACCCGTCCGTCGTGGTGACCGGCAGCAGACCGTCACGGCCGAGGCCCCGCGTGCCCCGGCCGGTTCCGCGGCGCCCGGGTGTCACCACCCCAGCGCCGCGTGCATCTCCCACACCAGGATCTCGGCCCCGTCCGGTCCGGCGGTGATCCGCCGGCCGCCGTCGTCGACGACCCTGGCCGCGTCGCCCGTACCGAGCTCGTCACCGGGCACGCCCTCCAGCGTCGCGCCCCCACGTGCCACGAAGGCGTGCACGAACGGGGCGCTCGGCAGCTCCGTCGCCGCCCCCGGCGCGAGCCGTGCCACCGACAGGGCCGCCGCGCGCTGACGCAGCGGCAGCAGGGTCGCCTCGCGGTGCCGTTCCAGGCCCGAGGCCAGGACGACCGTGTCCCTGCGCTCCCCCGCGTCCGCCGCACGCACGAGGTGGCGCGGGTCTCCGCCCGGTTCCTCGGGCACCACCCACATCTGCACGAACCGCACGCCCCCGTCCGGCGTCGCGTGCTCGGAGTGCCGCACCCCCGACCCCGCGCCCAGGTACTGCGCCCCGCCCGGCCCGACCCGTGCGGTCCGCCCGGTGGTGCTGTCGCGGTGTTCCAGCTCGCCGTCGAGGACCCAGGTGAGGATCTCGGTGTCGCGGTGCGGGTGCTCGTCGTAGCCGCGCCCCGGGACGAGCCGGTCCTCGTTGTGCAGCAGCAGCAACCCGAAGTGGGTGTTGGCCGGGTCGTAGTGCGCCCCGGCGGAGAAGCTGTGCCGCGAGTCGAGCCAGCCGGTCTCCGTGCGCGCCCGCGAGCCGGAGCGGTACAGCGTGACGTGTCCTGTGGGTGCGTCCATCGTCGTGTCATGCTGCCCGACGTGCACCGCCACCCGGTCGCGGACGCGACGTTGCGCCGCCTCGAGCTCGCCTCGTCCCGGCTGGCCGCGGCATGCCTGGCGGAGATGGAGCGGCGCTGCCCGTGGTTCGCGGGGCTGCCCGCCGACCAGCGCGCGGGCGTGGCGCTGGTGACCCAGACCGGCGTCGCGAACTTCGTGTCCTGGCTGCGCGAGCCCGCCCGCACCACCCCGCTCACCGCCGAGGCGTTCCGGATCGCGCCGCGCGACCTGGCGCGGCGGATCAGCCTGCGCCAGACCGTCGAGCTGGTGCGTATCGCCGCGGACGTGTTCGAGGAGCACCTGCCCCCGCTCGCCGACGACGGCACCGAGCGCCACGAGCTCACCGAGGCCGTGCTGCGCTTCGGCCGGGAGATCGCCTTCGCCGCCGCCACCGTGTACGCCGGCGCCGCGGAGTCCCGCGGCGCCTGGGACGCCCGGCTGGAGGCGCTCGTCGTCGACGCCGTGCTGCGCGGTGACACCGACGGCGCGCTCGTGTCCCGGGCCGCCGCGCTCGGCTGGGACCCCGCCGCCCCGGTGCACTGCCTGGTCGGCTCCGCCCCCGGCTCCGGCCCCGAGTCCCCGCAGCTGATCGTGGAGCTGCGCCGGGTCGCCGCGCGGCTCGGCCACGACGTGCTCGTCGGCGTCCAGGGGCGACGGCTGGTGGTCCTGCTGCATCTGACCGGGCGGCCCGCGCGCCGGGTCGCCGACCGGCTCGCCGAGACCACCTCGGCACGTGCGGCGCCGACCGGGCCCGGGCCGGCCCCGGGGACGAGCGCGGTCACCGCGCGGGTGCTCGCCGAGGTCGCGGCGCGCTTCGGGCCCGGACCGGTCGTCTCCGGCCCGCCCAGCACCGACCTGGCCACCGCGGGTGCCGCTGTCGCCGAGGCACTGGCCGGGCTGGCCGCCGCCCCCGGCCACCCCGACGCCCCGCGCCCGGTCGACGCCGCCGACCTGCTGCCCGAGCGCGCGCTGCACGGCGACCCGGCCGCGCGGCGCCGGCTCGCCGAGGACGTCCTCGCCCCGCTCCACGACACCGGTGGCGAGCTGCTGCGCACCCTGGCCGCGTACCTGGAGGGCGGGGCGAGCCTGGAGGGCTGCGCCCGCGCGCTCTACGTGCACCCCAACACGGTGCGCTACCGCCTGCGCCGTATCGGCGAGCTCGTCGGGCGCTCCCCCACCGACCCGCGGGAGGCGTTCGTGCTGCGCGCCGCGCTCGTCGCCGACCGCACCGCCCGCGCGTCCGACGGCCCGGCCGTCGCCGCGCACACCCCGCTGACTCCTCTGGACCCGACCGGGGAGCATGATCAGGAGGTCGACGGCGTCCGTGTCCCGGTGGGCGGGGCGTTGTCGTGAACCCTACAAACACCGGCCCCTACGGATCGGTAACGAGGCCCCGGTCACACCTGTGGTTCGTAGGTTTCCTACAACTTCGGTGGTCCGACTTCGTCGTAACCGGTATCCCGGCGCCGCCCCCGAGAGGTGTGTGATGTCCCCGTGATCGCCCTGCTCGCACCCGGCCAGGGGGCCCAGACCCCCGGCATGCTCGCTCCGTGGCTGGAGGACCCGGCCGCGGCGGAGGCCGTGGCCGGCTGGTCCGACGCCGTCGGGCTCGACCTGGCGCGTCTCGGCACCACCGCCGACGCCGAGGAGATCACCGACACCGCGGTCACCCAGCCGTTGATCGTCACCCTGGGCCTGCTGGCCGCGCGCCGCCTGCGAGAGCGGGTCGAGCTGCCGTCCGGGACCGTCGTCGCCGGGCACTCGATCGGCGAGATCACCGCCTGCGCGATCGCGGGCGTGCTGACCGAGGACGCCGCCGTCGCCCTCGCCGGGGTCCGCGGCCGTGAGATGGCCGCCGCCTGCGCCGTCGCTCCGACCTCGATGGCCGCCGTGCTCGGCGGCGAGGAGGAGGTCGTGCTGGCCCGCCTCGCCGAGCTGGGTCTCGACCCGGCCAACCGCAACGGGGCCGGCCAGATCGTCGCCGCCGGGGCGAAGGAGGCGATCACCGAGCTCGTCGCGTCGCCTCCGGAGAAGGCGCGGGTCAAGGAGCTCCCGGTCGCCGGGGCGTTCCACACCGCGCACATGGAGCCCGCGCGTGCCGCGCTGGAGAGCCACGCGTCGTCGGTGCCGGTGTCGGACCCGACGCTCACGCTGCTGTCCAACGCCGACGGCGGGACCGTCGACACCGGCGCCGAGGCGCTGCGCCGGCTCGTCGCGCAGGTCACCCGGCCGGTCCGCTGGGACGCCTGCATGCAGACCCTCGCCGACCGCGGGACCGGCGCGACCCTCGAGCTGCCCCCGGGCGCGACGCTGACCGGGCTGGTCAAGCGCGCCGTCAAGGGCACCCCGACGCTGGCACTCAAGACCCCCGAGCAGCTCGACGCCGCCGTCGACCTGATCTCCGAGCACGGGAAGTGAGCCCCATGCGAGCGACCCCGACCGTCGCGGGGGCCCGTTTCCTGGGCCTCGGCAGCTTCCAGCCCGAGCACGTGATCACCAACGCCGACCTGGAGAAGCGGGTCGAGACCGACGACGCGTGGATCCGCAGCCGCGTCGGGATCGCCGAGCGCCGGATCGCCGACGCCGACACCTCGCTGACGTCCATGGCGACGGCGGCCGGGGCGGCGGCGCTGACCGACGCCGGCTTCGACCCGGCCGGGCTCGACGCCGTGATCGTCGCGACCTGCACGATGCCCAACCCGATCCCGAACGCCGCCGCCCAGGTGGCGACCGGCCTGGGCGCGAACGGCGTCGCGGCGTTCGACCTCAACGCGGCCTGCGCCGGCTTCAGCTACGGCACGGCCGTCGCCTCGGACATGATCCGCGCCGGTTCGGCCCGGCACGTGCTGGTCATCGGCGCCGAGAAGCTCTCGGACTGGGTCGACTGGGACGACCGCTCGACCTGCATCATCTTCGCCGACGGCGCGGGCGCCGCCCTGCTCGGACCGGCGGACGGCGAGGACGAGGTGGGCGTCGGCCCCGTCAGCTGGGGCAGCGCAGGCGACCACGCGTCGACCATCCGGATCCTCGGTGAGACCACGAACAAGCTGCACCAGGAGGGCCAGGCGGTCTTCCGGTGGGCGACGACGGCGATCTCCCCCGTCGCGCTGGACGCAGTCGAGCGGGCCGGGCTCACCCCCGCCGACATCGACGTGCTCATCCCGCACCAGGCGAACCTGCGCATCGTCGAGGCGATCGCGAAGAAGCTGCGCCGCCACGGCGCCCGGGAGGACATGGTCGTCGCCGACGACATCGTGCACTCCGGCAACACCTCGTCCGCGTCCATCCCGATGGCGCTGGACCACATGCGCACGGCCGGCCGGGTACGGTCCGGCGACGTGCTGCTCCTCGTAGGCTTCGGCGCAGGACTGTCCTACGCCGGACAGGTCGTCGTCTGTCCCTGACGGGGCACCGGAGACCTGGCACCCGCACCCATCCACCGCGCAAGGAGAACCATCGTGGCTGACAACGCCGAGATCCTCACCGGGCTGGCCGAGATCGTCGAGGAGGTCGCCGGCATCGACACCGCCGAGGTGACCCCCGAGAAGTCCTTCGTGGACGACCTGGACATCGACTCGCTGTCGATGGTGGAGATCGCCGTGCAGGCCGAGGACAAGTTCGGCGCCAAGATCCCGGACGACCAGCTCGCCGAGCTGAAGACCGTCGGCGACGCCGTCGACTTCATCGCCAAGCACCAGTGACCCGTACCGGCGGGCACGCACCGGTAGCGCTGTCCGCCGGGGAGAAGGAGACGTCATGACCGACGGAGTGGTCGTCACCGGTTTCGGGGCCACCACCCCGCTCGGCGGGGACGCCGCCTCCACCTGGGAGGCGCTGCTCGCCGGGAAGTCCGGGGTGGGAACCACCCGGGCCGACTGGACCGAGCGGTTCGACCTGCCGGTGTCCATTTCGGCCCAGCTCGCCGTGGAGCCCACCGAGGTCCTGCCCCGCGTGCAGGCCCGCCGGATGGACCGGTGCGAGCAGGTCGCGATGGTGGCCGCCAAGGAGGCCTGGGCGCACGCCGGGCTCGGCGCGATCCCCGGCGAGGACGGGGCCGCGGTCGAGGCGGAGCGGCTCGCCGTCGTCATCGGCGCCGGCATCGGCGGCGCGCCGACGCTGCTCGCGCAGGACGACCTGCTCGAGGAGCACGGGCTGCGCAAGGTCTCGCCGCTGACCGTGCCGATGCTCATGCCCAACGGTCCGGCCGCGCTGGTGAGCCTGGAGTACAAGGCCAAGGGCGGGGTGCACTCCCCCGCCTCGGCGTGCGCCACCGGCGCCGAGGCACTGGCCTGGGCCTACAAGCTGCTGCGCGACGGGGAGGTCGACGTCGTCCTCGCGGGCGGCGCCGAGTCCTGCATCGTGCCGATCACCGTGGCCGGGTTCGTGCAGTCGCGGACGCTGTCCACCCGCAACGACGACCCGGAGCGCGCCTCCCGGCCGTTCGACACCGGGCGGGACGGCTTCGTCCTCGGTGAGGGCTCGGGCGTGCTCGTGCTCGAGCGCGAGGAGTTCGCCAAGGCCCGCGGCGCCACCGTGCACGGCCGCCTCGCCGGGATCGGTCTGACGTCCGACGCGTACCACATCACCGGGCCCGACCCCGAGGGCGAGGGCCAGATCCGGGCGATGCAGAAGGCCGTGGCCGGGGCCGGTCTGACCGCCTCCGACATCGTCCACGTCAACTGCCACGCCACCTCCACGGTGGTCGGCGACGTGGGCGAGGCGACCGCCGTGAAACGGGCGTTCGGCGACCACCCGGTGCTCACCGCACCGAAGTCGGCGCTCGGGCACCTCGTGGGCGGGGCCGGGGCCGTCGAGGGGATCATCGCGCTGCTCAGCGTGCGCGACGACATCGTCCCCGCGACGCTCAACCTGACCGACAAGGACCCGAAGGTCGAGCTGGACGTCGTCGCCGGTGAGCCGCGGAAGATGACCGTGGACGCCGCCGTCAACAACTCGTTCGGCTTCGGCGGGCACAACGCCTCGCTGGTGTTCACCAAGGCCTGACGGTTCCGTGCGGGTCCCCGGGCCGGGGACCCGCACACCCGCTCAGCAGGGGGCGCGCAGGATCCCGTCGGGGTTGCCGACGTCCATCCGCGGCGGCGAGCCCGCCATCGGGAAGGCGATCTGCCAGCAGATCCGGCCGACGTGCAGGCCGGGCGGGCCGTCGTTCGGGTCCTGGACGCTGATGAAGCGCACCAGGGCGAGTACAGCGCCGCCGGTCGCGGAGTCGATCCGATCGATGCGGATGGTGCCGTCGGTGGTGGAGCCGATCCCCTCCAGCCACGTCTCGCGGGGCTGCCGGTCGGCGGTCTCGGGGTTCACCACGCGGGCCCAGGTCGCGTGGTCGCGGCCGTTGACGGCGTTGAAGTAGAGCTGCACCTGCTGCATCACCAGCTGGGCGGCCGGATGCTCGGCCGCGCCCGCGCTGATGGTCACCTCGCTGCTGCCCGCGCCGCTGTCGGGCACGGTCTGCGGTGCGGAGGCGGGGGCGACGCCGGAACGGGTCGTCCCGGACACCGTCCACGCGACACCGCCGACGGCCACGAGCGCCACCAGCAGGACGCCGACCGTGATCGCGGCCCGGCCGTTCATTCCTCGCCCCCCATGGGACGACAGTCTGCCCGGCCCGGCTCGGCTCAGCCGACCCGGTGGGTCAGCAGTGTCACCGCCGCGCCGTCGCCGGCGAAGCGGAAGGACTCCAGCTCGTCGTCCCAGGCCGTGCCCAGCAGCTGGTCGAGGCGCCGGGACAGCCCGGCGCCGCCGTGCTCGGCCATGACCGTGCGCAGCTGGTCCTCGGGCAACACGACGTCACCGTTGGCGCTGGTGCGCCCGCGCCACATGCCGAGGCCGGGGACGTGCATGAACCGCTCCCCGTCCACGCCGGGGCTCGGTTCCTCGGTCACCTCGAACCGCAGCATCGACCAGGCCCTCAGCGCCCCCGCGAGAGCCCCACCGCTACCGGCGGGACCGCTCCAGGTGCACTCGGCCCGCATCTGACCGGACGCCACCGGCTGCGCGGACCACTCGAGGGAGACCCGCGTTCCGAGAACGCCCGAGAGCGCCCACTCGACGTGCGGACAGACCGCAGTCGGCGACGAGTGGACGAACACCACTCCGCGTGTGCTCACTGCCAACCTCCGCTGTCGTCGACGAGGATCGTCTTCCCCTACGTCCTCGGCGCAGCGCGGCCGGTGCTCGGACCCGCGGTACTGATGTGCTGGATGTGGGTGTGGTGACCTCCGTGGCGTGAGTGGCCTTCAGTGGCCTCACTCTGCCCGATTCCGCTCCGGGGAGCCACCCCGACACGACGACCGGGTGAACGGCGCCCGGCGTGTCGCGGCCCGGCGCGCGGGTCAGGCGGTGTAGGTGGCGACGGCGACCCCGGTGGCGGCGTCGGGAACCTCGGCCCGGCGCAGCTCGCCGAGGTCGGCGAGCACGTCGAGGTGCGCCCCGGTCTCCAGGACCGCGAGGGTCCGGTTGAACAGGTCCATGTCCTCCAGCCGGTGTTCCCGCCGGGTCCAGCGCAGGACCCGGGCGACGGCGTCGGCCGTCGGGTGGCCCGCGGCGACGGCGTCGCGGCACTGGGCGAGCCGGACGTCATGGTGGGCCAGCAGCTCGTCGGTGCGGGCGTGCGCGCTGCCGCCCACCGGGCCGTGTGCGGGAAGCAGGGTCGCGTCCGGCCGGGACCGGACCAGGCGCAGCGAGTCGAGGAACTGCCCGAGCGGGCTCGCCACCGGCGACGGCTGCAGGCCGATCGACGGGGTGATCCGGGGCAGCACGTGGTCGCCGGCGAACAGCAGCTCGTGGGCCTCGTCGGCGAACACGAGGTGCCCGCGGGTGTGCCCCGGAGTCTCCACGGCGGTCAGCGTGCGGGTACCCGCCGGGTCGGCGACGGCGATGGCGGCACGGTCGGCGATCCACTCGTCCGGGGCCTCCCACTCCTCGGGGAGCGGACGCGGCCACGGCCCGGCCCGGCCGAGCTCGTCGACCAGGCCGGCGGCACCGGCACGCAGCAGCCGGGTCCGATCGGGCTCGCCCTGCGGGCGGTCGGGATCGGTGATGATCTCCAGGTTGGGCCGCTCCCCCGCGCCGAGCAGCACGCGGGTGCCGTACTCGCGGCGCAGCACCGCGGCCAGGGTGTAGTGGTCCCGGTGGGCGTGGGTGACCAGGAAGCGACGGACGTCGCCGAAACCGGAGCCCAGCGCGGCCAGCGCCTTGCCGAGCAGGTCGCGGGCCTCGTCGATCGCCCAGCCGGAGTCGATCAGGGTCCAGCCGGTGTCGTCGGCGAGCGCGTAGACGTTCACGGCTCGCAGCCCGTCCTGGGGCAGCGGCAACGGGATCCGGTAGACGCCGGGGGCACTGCGGAACACGCCCGGCGCGGTCCAGTCGCCGTCCGGGTCGTCATCGGTCACGGTGGGAGCGGCGGTCACCTCCCGACGATAGATGACCGTGCACGCGCGTCCGGGCCCGCGGCACCCTCCACGGGGTCACATCATCACTCCGCGTGTCCGGACGACCACCGAGAGCCGACAGTTTCCGGACAGTCCACCCGAGGGTGGGACACGTTCGCACCGGGAGGGTGGTCCGATCCGCGCTACCGTCCCTGCGTTCGGTGATCAGAGGTCGACCTGGGGGCGGGTCGGCGAAGGAGGGGCGCAGCATGGCGGCAGGGATCCCGGAGCAACGGTCCGGGCAGGACGCGCCGTTCCTCACCGTGGCGGAGGTGGCGGACCGGATGCGGGTCTCCCGGATGACGGTGTACCGGCTGGTGCACTCCGGGGAGCTGCCCGCGGTGCGCTTCGGACGCTCGTTCCGCGTACCACCCGAGTCGGTGGAGGCGTTGATCGAGTCGGCGCGCTACACCGGCGGGTGAGACACGGAACCGGAATGCTGCCGGTCGACGCCGCGAGCGCGCGGCGGGTCGCGGACACCTACGACACCGCCGAGGCGCGCACCGAACGGGAGCGGACCCTGGAGCTGCTGGATCCGCGGGCCGGTGAGCAGATCCTGGTCGTCGGGACCGGGCCGGGACAGCTGCTCGACGAGGTCGCGCGGGCAGTCGGTCCGGGCGCCACGGGTGTCGACCCGGACCCGGTGATGGTGACGCTGGCGCGACGCCGGTGCGGCACCCGGGCCGTCGTCACGCAGCGCGCGCTGGCCGGTCCGGGCTCGCTGCCCGGCGGGCCGTACGACGCGGTGGCCTGTCTGCAGGTGCTCGAGTTCCTCGAGGACCTGCCGGCGGCCGTCGCCGAGCTGTACCGGGTCCTGCGCCCGGGCGGGCGGCTGCTGGTCCTGGACACGGACTGGACCTCGCTCCACTGGCCCGGGCCCGGGCAGGACCGGCACCGCCGCATCCGCGACGCATGGTGCACCACGGTGCCGCGGTCGCGGCTGCCCTACGAGCTGGGCCCGCTGCTGCAGCGCGCCGGGTTCGACGGGGAGTGGACGCGCCGGATGCCGATGCGCGGGCCGGCCTCCACCGGCTACGGCGCCGCGCTGCGGGAGATGGTCGCCGACGCCGCGCCGGGCCGGTGCGGGCTCACCCGGGCCGACGTCGACGCGTGGGCGTCGGGCGTCGCGTCCTGCGGCGACGAGCCGTTCTCGGTGGACCGCTGGTTCCTGGGTGCCGTCCGGCCCTGAACCGGCGGGCGTGGCGCGCGGGGAGCCGGTCGGGCAGCATCGCGGCCGTGGGCTCCCCGTCGTCGCAGACACCGATCACCGCGCGGGTGAGGATCGGGCAGCAGCCCGACTTCGTCCGCCTGTTCCAGACGCTGCCCCGGGCCGGCGAGTGGGTCAACTTCGCCCCGCCCGGCCGGCGGCGCGACGACTATGAGGTCGACTGGGTGCTGCACTGGGCGGTCGACCCCGACGACACCGACAGCCCGGACGTCACCATCGAGATCCAGCTCGTCGACCCGGAGTAGTCCGCTACCGGAAGCCGTGGCTGCGGACCGCGGCGACGCCGCCGTCGCGCAGGTCCTCGAGCACCGCGCGTTCGTGCGGGACCGTGTCGGCGGGCAGGTCGGCGAGGGCGAACCAGTCCAGGCCCGCGGTCTTCCCGTCCTCGGCGCGACGTGGCTCGCCGGCCCAGCGTCGGCAGGTGAAGAAGAAGTCGACGCGTTCGTCGACCGGGTTCCCGTTGCGCTGGGTGCGGTGCACCGCGGTCAGCGGGACGAGGTCGGCGGGATCGACGGTGATGCCGAGCTCCTCGTGGGCCTCGCGCACCGCGGCGGCCGCCGCGTCCTCGCCCGCCTCGACGTGCCCGGCCGCGGCGGCGGCCCAGTGGCCGTCCATGAACCCGGTGCCCGCCCGCAGCTGGAGCAGCACCTCGGTGCGTTCACCGGTGCCGCGCAGCAGCAGGACGTAGGACGCCGGGACGACCCGGTAGCGCTCGCTCACGCCGTCGACCCTAGGTGCCGTACCGCCGTTCGCCGACGGCAACACCGGGGTAACCCGGCGGTCCTACCGTCGGGCGGATGGCGGCCCCCACCTCGCGCCCGGCACCGGTCGGCGACCGGCTCGGCGTCGTGCCGCCGCGGGACTCGGAGCTGCGGTTCCGCACCGTGCACGGCTACCGGCGGGCGTTCCGGGTGGCCGGCTCCGGGCCTGCGGTCGTGCTCGTGCACGGCATCGGCGACAGCTCGGCGACGTGGGAGGCGGTGTTCCCCGCACTGGCCCGGCGGCATCTGGTGATCGCCCCGGACCTGCTCGGGCACGGGCACTCGGACAAGCCGCGCGCCGACTACTCCGTCGCCGCCTACGCCAACGGGGTCCGCGACCTGCTCGGAGTCCTCGGGGTGCCCCGCGCGACGCTGGTGGGGCACTCGCTCGGCGGCGGCGTCGCCATGCAGTTCGCCTACCAGTACCCCGAACGCACCGAGCGTCTCGTGCTGGTCGGCACCGGCGGCGCGGGGCCGGAGGTCACGCCGCTGCTGCGCGCGGTGAGCCTGCCCGGCGCGCACGCGGTGCTGGCGGCCTCGCAGCTGCCGCTGCTGCGGTGGCAGCTCGGGTGGGCCCTGGACGCACTGCGCCTGGTCGGGGCCGACCTCGGCCGCGACGCCGCCGACCTGCTCCGGCTGGTCGACGCGCTGCCCGACGCGACGTCGCGGACGGCGTTCATCCGGACGCTGCGCGCCGTCGTCGACTGGCGCGGGCAGGTGGTGACCATGCTCGATCGCTGCTACCTGACCCGCGGGATGCCGACCATGCTCGTGTGGGGCGCCCGGGACGCCGTCGTGCCGCTGGCGCACGCCCGCACCGCGCACGCCGCGATGCCGGGCAGCAGGCTGGAGGTCTTCGACGACGCCGGGCACTTCCCGCACCACAGCGACCCGGCCCGGTTCGTCGGGGTGCTGGAGGAGTTCCTGGGGTCCACCGACCCGGCGCGGTGGAGCCCGGAGCAGTGGCGTCAGCTGCTGCGCTGCCCCGCGCCTCCGCCCGCCGGCGTCGCCGGGACGCGGCCGGGACCGGTGTCGGCGACCTGACCGAAGCCCGGGGTCAGAAGACGAACCCCAGCCAGGTGCCGGCACAGCCGTGGCAGGCGCCGTGCGTCGTCGCGGCGCGGTGCACCGGGCGCAGGCAGATCACGCAGTGGGTGAGCCGGCGCCGGGCCCGGCGCAGCAGACCGTCGCGCACCTGGCGGACGGCGAGCCCGGCGTCGCCGTCCGGGTCGTCGCAGCCGGGCAGGACGGGTACCTCCACCGCGTCCGCCGGGTCCAGCACCGGGAGGCGGCCGTCCCATCGTGGTTCCGGGCGGGCCAGCAGCACCGGACCCGCCGGGGCGAACCCGAGCATCAGCTGCGGCGGCTCCCCGGCGACGAACCAGGCCACCGGGTCCGGCGTCGCGCCGGGCGGGAGGAGCCCCGCCGAGCGCAGGTCGGCGTCGGTCCAGCCGCCGCGACGCAGGTCGGCCGGGGTCAGCCCGAAGTGCCGCAACCCGTCGGCGGGCAGGTCGAGCTCGCGCAGCTCCGCCGGGGACGGGACGCCGACGTAGACGGTCCCGCGCTCCCCCGCAGGCTCCGCGACGGGCCCGGTGTCGTGGCCGTCCGCGGCGCGCCACGGGGCGGCGACGAGTACGGCGAGCACCCGCACGTCGACGCCGAGGCGCCCGGCCACCTCCGCGGTGCGGTCCTCGGTCACATGGTCCCCGATCCCTGCCTCCACCACACGCGCCGGGGCGGCTCCGGTGTCGGAGCCGCCCCGGTGTGGTGCGGTGTCGCTCAGCTGCAGCCGCTGGTGGAGCCGCAGCCCTCGCAGAGGTAGCAGGACCCGGCGGGGCGCATCTTCGTCCCGCAGGTCATGCACAGCGGAGCGTCGGCGGCCTTGCCCAGACGCAGCTCGAGCAGCTCGGTGGAGCTGCCGACCTCGACCGGCGCCGGATCGACACCGGTCTCCTTGCGCTCCTCGGTCGTCGGCACGGAGGAGCGGAACTCCTCCATGTCGAGCTTCTCGCCGGTGCCGTAGTCGTTCTCGACCTGGGCGGACCGCTCGTCGGAGGAGAAGATGCCCAGCTGGGCGCGCTTCTCGTACGGCAGGTGGTCCAGCGCCAGACGGCGGAACAGGTAGTCCAGCACCGAGGTCGCGATCCGCACGTCCGGGTCGTCGGTCATCCCGGCAGGCTCGAAGCGCAGGTTGGAGAACTTCGAGACGTAGAACTCCAGCGGGATGCCGTACTGCAGACCCACCGAGATCGACATCGAGAAGGCGTCCATCACGCCGGCCAGGGTCGAGCCCTGCTTGCCGAGCTTGACGAAGATCTCGCCGAGGCCGTCGTCGGGGTAGCTGCCGGCGGTGAGGTAGCCCTCGGCGCCACCGACGGTGAACGACACGGTCTCGCTGGGCCGCTTCTTCGGCAGACGCTTGCGGACCGGTCGCTGCTCGACGACGACGTGCTTCTCCGGCTCGGCGTCGGCCTTCGTGTCGCCGCCCTTGCCCGCGGACAGCGGCTGGCCGACCTTGCAGTTGTCGCGGTAGATCGCCAGGGCCTTGAGGCCGAGGCGCCACCCCTCGAGGTAGATCCGCTCGACGTCCTCGACGCTCGCCCGCTCGGGCATGTTGACCGTCTTGGAGATGGCACCGGACAGGAACGGCTGCGCGGCGGCCATCATGCGGACGTGGCCCATCGGGGCGATCGTCCGGTCGCCCATGGCGCAGTCGAACACCTCGTAGTGCTCGGGCTTCATGCCCGGGGCGTCGACCACGTGGCCGTGCTCGGCGACGTACTCGACGATCGCCTCGGCCTGCTCGGCCTGGTAGCCGAGGTTGTCCAGGGCGCGGCGCACCGACTGGTTGACGATCTGCATGGAGCCGCCGCCGACCAGCTTCTTGAACTTGACCAGCGCCAGGTCCGGCTCGATGCCGGTGGTGTCGCAGTCCATCATCAGGCCGATCGTGCCGGTCGGGGCCAGCACGGACGCCTGCGCGTTGCGCCAGCCGTTGACCTGCCCGATGTCCTGGCACTGCTTCCAGACCTCGGTGGCGAGCTTCTGCACCGGGGTGCTGGAGGCGAAGGTGCGGATGCGGTCGTTCTCCGCGGCGTGCTTGCGGATGACGCGCTGGTGGGACTCGGCGTTGCGGGCGTAGCCCTCGTACGGGCCGACGACACCGGCGAGCTCGGCGGAGCGCTTGTACGCGGCACCGGTCATCAGCGAGGTGATGGACCCGGCGAGCGCCCGGCCGCCCTCGGAGTCGTAGGCGTGGCCGGTGGCCATGAGCAGCGCGCCGAGGTTGGCGTAGCCGATGCCCAGCTGGCGGAACCTGCGCGTGGTGTCGGCGATCGGCTCGGTCGGGAAGTCCGCGAAGCAGATCGAGATGTCCATCGCGGTGATGATCAGCTCGACGGCCTTGGCGAAGGTCCGGGCGTCGAACCGGTCGTCGGAGTCGAGGAACTTCAGCAGGTTCAGCGACGCCAGGTTGCAGCTGGAGTTGTCCAGGTGCATGTACTCCGAGCACGGGTTCGACGCGCTGATGCGCCCCGACTCCGGAGTGGTGTGCCAGTCGTTGATCGTGCCGTCGTACTGGATGCCGGGGTCGGCGCAGTTCCAGGCCGCCTCGGCGATGCCGCGGAACAACTTGCGGGCGTCGACGCGCTCGATGACCTCACCGGTCATGCGGGCACGCAGACCGAAGTCGGTGCCCCCCTCGACGGCGCGCATGAACTCGTCGGTGACGCGGACGGAGTTGTTGGCGTTCTGGTACTGCACCGAGGTGATGTCGGAGCCGCCCAGGTCCATGTCGAAGCCGGCGTCGCGCAGGACGCGGACCTTGGCCTCCTCCTTGGCCTTGGTCTCGACGAACTCCTCGATGTCGGGGTGGTCGACGTCGAGGACGACCATCTTCGCCGCGCGCCGCGTGGCGCCGCCGGACTTGATGGTGCCCGCGGAGGCGTCGGCACCGCGCATGAACGAGACCGGGCCCGAGGCGGTGCCGCCGGAGGACAGCAACTCCTTCGACGAGCGGATGCGCGAGAGGTTCAGGCCGGCACCGGAGCCGCCCTTGAAGATCAGGCCCTCCTCGCGGTACCAGTTCAGGATCGACTCCATGGTGTCGTCGACCGAGAGGATGAAACAGGCGCTGACCTGCTGCGGGCTGGCGGTCCCGACGTTGAACCACACCGGTGAGTTGAAACTGAACACCTGGTGGATCAGCATCCAGGTCAGCTCGTGGTCGAAGATCTCGGCGTCGCCGTCGGTGGCGAAGTAGCCGTGCTCGAGACCGGCCCGCTTGTAGGTGCCGACGACCCGCTCGACGAGCTGCTTGAGGCTGGACTCGCGGGTGTCCGAGCCCACCGCGCCGCGGAAGTACTTGCTGGTGACGATGTTGGTGGCGTTGACCGACCAGCTGCGCGGGAACTCGACGCCGCGCTGCTCGAAGTTGACGGTGCCGTCGCGCCAGTTCGTCATGACGACGTCGCGGCGCTCCCACTCCACCTCCTCGTAGGGGTGGACCCCTTCGGTGGTGAAGACACGCTGCACGGTCAGGCCGGGCGCGCGCTTGGCGCCGGTCTTCCCGCGGCCACGCGACGGCTTGGCCGCCGCGCTGTCACCGGTGTCTGTCGTCGGGCCCCCGACGGTCTCGGTCATGAACTGCCTCCGCACATCCGACGCTTCTCCGCCCGCACGCTGGGGTGCGCGGACGGCTCTCTTCCCGGTACGACCGGCGACGACGACGCGCCGCTCAGCCGCCCGGGTGGTGACCGGCCTCGTCGTCGGCTGCTTCCCCGGCAGCCGCCGAACGCAGGTCGGCGATCTCCTTCTCGAAGTCCTCGATGGAGGAGAAGGACCGATAGACACTCGCGAACCGCAGGTACGCGACCTCGTCGAGCTCACGCAGCGGCCCGAGGATCGCCAGCCCGACCTCGTGGCTGGGAAGCTCCGCCGCCCCGCGCGCCCGCACCGTCTCCTCGACCCGGTGGGCGAGCTGTTGCAGGTCGTCCTCGTCGACCGGCCGGCCCTGGCACGCCCGCCGAACCCCGCCGACGACCTTCTGCCGACTGAAGGGCTCGGTCACCCCGCTGCGCTTGACGACGGCGAGCACGGCCTCCTCGACCGTGGTGAACCGTCGTCCGCACGAGGTGCAGGACCGGCGCCGGCGGGTACAGGTCCCGTCGTCGGCGGTCCGGGAGTCGATCACGCGGGAGTCCGGGTGTCGGCAGAACGGGCAGCGCATGGACGCTCACACCCCTCTTCCGTGACGTTCCGGAAACTCTCCGCAGCGATCCGTCCCCCCAAGCTGTGGCGGAACGACACCAATGTAACCCCTACATCTAGGGGTACGCCATCCCGGGCCCGGTGCCACGCCGAGCTTCGCCCGATCGGGATCCGAGCCTCGCACACCACGTTCCGCGACCGGTCCGTCGCCGACGATCATGGAGCGGGGCATCGGCGCTGGTGGCGTGGAGAAACGTCGCGGGCAGCGCCGCCCGTCGCGCCGGAGGGACCGCGACCGGCGGCCACCCGATGCGGGGACACGCCCTGCGGACGCGCCCGGCGGCACGTCGCCGACTCCCCCGGCGACATCCCGGCGACCACGTCCGACACCCGCGAACCACCCCCGTGCACGCCGTCACCCGATGCGCCGCCGACACCGCGTCCGGCGCTCCGCACCGTCACCACCTCGGGCCACCCGCAGCGCACAGCCGTGCGCACCACGGGGTGCGGCGTCGCGCTGCGCGGCGCCGGCCGACGTCAGCGCACGGCGCCGATCGACGGCACGGCCGCCGCGGGGGCGTTCCAGCCCGCCGCCGCGTCGCCCAGCAGCCCGAGCGCCACCACCGCGGTCGTCGCGCACAGCAGGGCCGTGACCCCGGCGAGGAACCGCTCCAGGCGCCCGCCGGCGCGGCTGCGGGCCGGGCGCGGCCGCGCCGGGACCAGGCAGCGCCGGGACGGCGGACGGACGGTACGCGGTGCCGGCACGGCCACCGACCGAGGACGGGGCGGCGCCACGGCCGGCGCGGGCCGCGTCAGGGTCGGTGCGGGCCGCGTCAGGGTCGCCGTCGCACTCGGGGCCGGGTCCGCGGTGGTGCAGCGGGGCGTCCGGACCGCGAGATTCGGACCGCCGGCGGGACCGGACACCGGGACACCGGCCCCTCGGGCACCGGACGCCGGAGCGCGCCGGGAACGGGCGGCGGGATGACGGGCCACCGACTCGGCCAGTGCGCGCTCGTGCGCCCCGTGGGCCGCCCACCGGTGGGCCGCGCGCGCGGCGGCCGACGGGCCGGCACCGGCCACACCGGCGAGACCGTCGGCGGCCCGCACCCGCTCCCGGGCGGCGCGCCGGGCGCGCGAGGTGGGGGTGCCGGGCGCCGGGGCGCCGGTCAGGCAGCCGACCGCGCCGTGGTCGCGGATCCGCTCGTCGAGCTCTCGCATGGTTCCTCCTGCCGTCGGACCGCCCGTCCCCCGGGCGGGTCTCGTCTCCCCCGCTCCCGACCGGCCCTTCCCCGAGCCCGGTCGAACGGGCGTACGAGCGGTGTAGCACCCGACACCGACAACGACCGCGTTCCCGCAGGTCCTCCCCCGTGCCGGGGACGTTCTCAGCGTGGCGCGCCGGCCGCGGGCGGCCCGGCCGGGCCGTGGGTGGCGACCGCGACGTCGGCGAGCACCCCGAGCGCGACGACCGCGGCCGCCGAGGCGAGCAGGACACCCGATGCGCCCACCGCACGGCGCACGACGCCCGGCGCCCGACCGGGCCGCACCCCGTCGGTCGTGGTGCGCACCGCGACCCGCCCGATGACCGTCACGTCCCCGATGACCGCCGAACCCACGATCGCCACCCCCGCTGCCGTTCCCGCTGCCGGTCGCCCCCGCGCGGCCGGACGGCGACGCGGACCGCGTCCGATCGAACTCGTGTTCGATCGAACGCCTGTGCGATGTTGTACCACCGCGGCCCGACGGAATCCACGACACGCCCCGGGCGACTTCGAACGCATGTTTGGCGAACGGGATCGTGGCGGCTAGGGTCGTCGCCGTAAGTACCCCGAGGAGGCGAATGCGATGGCAGCGGACGACACCGGACACGGTGGTCCCGGCGTGACCGGCACCGCCGCGGACCGGGGATCCGCGAAGGTCCGGGAGTTCCCCGACCCCGCGGCCGACACCCGCGGCCTGACCCCGCGGCAGAAGAAGGTCCTGGCCGTCATCCGGGACTGGGTGGACCGGTACGGCTACCCGCCCAGCGTCCGAGAGATCGGTGACGCGGTGGGCCTCACGTCCACCTCGTCGGTGCACCACCAGCTCCGCACCCTGGAGCGCAAGGGCTTCCTCCGGCGCGACCCGAACCGCACCCGCGCGGTCGACGTCCGCAGCCCGGAGCAGATCGCCGGTACCGACGGGCCGGACTCCGACACCGACACCGCCGATCTGCGTTCCGCGCGGCCGGCGCCGGCGTTCGTGCCGCTCATCGGCGACATCGCCGCCGGTGGCCCGATCCTGGCCGAGCAGGCCGTGCAGGACGTGTTCCCGCTGCCGCGCGAGATCGTCGGCGAGGGCACGCTGTTCCTGCTCAACGTCAAGGGCGACTCGATGGTCGACGCCGCGATCACCGACGGCGACTGGGTCGTCGTGCGCCAGCAGCCGGTGGCCGAGCAGGGCGAGGTCGTGGCCGCGATGATCGACGGTGAGGCGACCGTGAAGACGTTCCGCCGCAAGGACGGGCACATCTGGCTGATGCCCGCGAACGACGCCTACGACCCGATCCCGGGTGACGACGCGTCGATCCTGGGCCGCGTCGTGGCGGTCCTGCGCCGCCTCTGACCGCCTCGGACGGCGCCCCGGGCCCCGCGATCAGCGGGACCGGCGGCGCCGTCCGTGCAGGGACATCGCGACGGCGCCGGCGATCAGCAGCGCCCCGAGCGCCGCGGCCCCGCCCGCGGCAGGCAGCCACGACGGGTACGTGCGGTACTCCGGCACCTCGGCGGGCTGAGGCACGACCGGTGCCTGCGGAACGGTCGCCGCGGTCACCGCGCCCGGGACGACCGTGATCGCCGCCGCGGTCAGGCTCCGCGCCTCGCTCCCGGAGTGCAGCGCGCCCCGGCCGTCCGGGGCGACCGCCTCGCCCTGGGCCTCTCCCGGCAACGGCACCGGAAGCGGTGCCCCGTCCAGGGCCGCGACCAGCGCGTCGGCCGTCGCCGGTCCGCCGGCGGGCAGCGGGAACACCCAGGCGTCGGTGTAGGTCCGCAGCACGGCGGCGCGCCCGCCGTCGGCCCCGGCCGGCGAGACCCCGCCGCCGGTGACCGTGCGCGCCCCGGCGGCCCCGAGCGGCCCGCCGCCGGTGCCGGACCAGGGCAGCACGACCTGTGCCACCCGGCGCAGCTCCACCGGGTCCCCGCCGTCGTGCAGCGGCGCGGCGGGCCGGTAGACCCCGGCGGCCCCGGTGGTCTTGTCGACCAGCAGGGGCACGCCGTCGTCGCCGACCAGCAGTGCCTCGACGTCGCGCGGACCGTCGGGGTAGACGAGGTCGTGCACCCGTGGCGGCCCGGTCGGGGGCAGCACGACGAGCCGGACCGAGCCGCGCCGCGCCCCGTTGTCGCCGGTGTCGGCGAGCCACAGCTCCCCGCCCGGTCCGAGGCCGAGGTCCTCGACGTCGGTGACCGGGACGTCGGCCTGCCGGGTCCCGGTGACCGCACAGCCGACGGGGTCCAGGGTGAACGCCCGCGCGGTCCCGCCGCCGTCGACGATGGCGTGGTAGCGCTGCGGGGCGGCGCCGGGCGGGCCCTCGGCGACCAGCCCGGACAGCTCCGCCAGCCGCGGGTCGTCGATCGAGCAAGCCGGGATCGCCCCGGGCGGCGACGCGGCCGCACCCGTGAGCGCACCGGTCAGGCAGAGGACCGTGGCCAGGCGGCGAGCCACGATCCCGGGGCCCGGCCGCCCGGCCGGTGGGACGCTCAGTGGCCCGCCGCCGTCGCCGGCAGGTCGGTGCCGGCCCCCGTCGGGAGGGCCGAGCCCGCCACCGCGAACGGCAGCACCGCGGTGCCCAGCTCGGGCTTCACCCGCGCCCGGATCCGGGTGCCGTCGGCGGTGTGTTCCTCGGCGAGGATCTCGCCGTCGTCGTGCAGCCGCGCGACCAGCGCACCCTCGGTGTAGGGCAGCAGGAGGTCGACCTCGTACTCCGGGCGCGGCAGTCGCTCGGCGATGCGCTCCCGGAGCCGGCGGATCCCGTCACCGCTGTGCGCGGAGACGAACACCGCGTCCGGCTGGGCGTGCCGCAGCCGGGCCAGCGCGAGGTCACCGGCCGCATCGGTCTTGTTGATCACGAGCAGCTCGGGCGGCATCGTGTCGCCCGCAGCCTCACCGACCTCGACGAGCACCTGGCGGACCGCGGCGATCTGGTCGTCGGGCAGCGGGTCGGACCCGTCGACGACGTGCACCAGCAGGTCGGCCCGGGCTGCCTCCTCCAGCGTGGAGCGGAACGCCTCGACGAGTTGGTGCGGCAGGTGCCGCACGAACCCGACGGTGTCGGTGAGGGTGTACTCGTGCCCGTCGGGCGTCTGCGCCTTGCGGGTGGTCGGGTCCAGCGTCGCGAACAGCGCGTCCTGCACCAGCACGCCGGCGTCGGTGAGCTGGTTGAGCAGGCTCGACTTGCCCGCGTTGGTGTAGCCGACGATCGCGACCGACGGGATCTCGTTGCGGCGACGGCTGCCGCGCTGGGTCTCGCGGACCTGGCGCATCGCACCGATCTCGCGGCGCAGCTTCGACATGCGCGCGCGGATCCGGCGCCGGTCCAGCTCGATCTTCGTCTCACCGGGGCCACGGCCACCGATACCGACACCGCCCGCGGCGCGGCCACCGACCTGCCGGGACAGCGCCTCACCCCAGCCGCGCAGCCGCGGCAGCAGGTAGGACAGCTGCGCGAGCTCGACCTGGGCCTTGCCGTCCCGCGAACGGGCGTGCTGGGCGAAGATGTCGAGGATCAGCGCGGTCCGGTCGATGACCTTGACCTTGAGCCGCTCCTCCAGCTGGCGGAGCTGACCGGGTGACAGCTCGCCGTCGCAGATCACGGTGTCGGCGCCGGTGGCGCGGACGGTTCCGAGCAGCTCCTCGACCTTGCCGGAGCCGATGAACGTGGCCGGGTCCGGGCTGGAGCGGCGCTGGACGAGGCCGTCCATCACCTCGGAACCGGCGGTCTCGGCGAGGCGGGCCAGCTCGGTCATCGAGTTCTCGGCCTGCTCGGCCGTGCCCTCGGTCCAGACGCCGACGAGCACGACCCGCTCCAGCTGGAGCTTGCGGTACTCGACCTCGGTGATGTCGGTGAGCTCGGTGGACAGCCCGTGGATCCGGCGCAGCGACGTGCGCTCCTCCAGGTCGAGCTCGCCACCCGTCGGAACCGGGTTCGACGCGGAGGGGGTCACGGAGGGGTGCGTGTGGGCATCAGTCATCTTGACCCCATCCTCCCACGTCGCGGGGCCCGTGTCCGCCCGGATTCGCGACGCTCAGGCGGGCGCGTCCCACCACGCCCGGTCCAGCTCCCCGGACGCGAGCAGTACGGCCGGGCCGTGCAGCGTCGTGGGCCCGGTCCGTTCGTCGGTACCCGCCTCCACCGTCACCCGCAGCAGCCCGCCCGGGACGGTGACCTGCACGTCGCCGGCGGAGTGTCCGGCGTGCCGCAGCGCGGCGACGGCGGCGGCGACGGTCCCGGTGCCGCAGGAGCGGGTCTCCCCCACGCCGCGCTCGTGCACCCGCATCCGGATGCGGCCGCCGTCGGCGGGACCGTCCAGCGGGGTCAGGAACTCGACGTTCACCCCGTTCGGGAACAGCGCCGGGTCGAACGAGGGCGCACGGGTCAGGTCGAGGGTGGCCGGGTCGGCCGCGGTGACGCAGGCCAGGTGCGGGTTGCCGACGTCGAGGGCGATGCCGTCGAAACGCGCGCCGCCGCTGGTGGCGACCGACGCGGGGCCGACGCCGACCGTGCCGAGCCCGACCGAGACCCCGTCCGGCCCGACCGCGGTGTCGAGCACCCCGTTCCGGGTGCCGACCGGCCCGCCGGTGGCCCAGCCGCACTCGTGCAGGTAGCGGGCGAACACGCGCAGGCCGTTGCCGCACATCTCGGCGAGCGAGCCGTCGGCGTTGCGGTAGTCCATGAACCACTCGACGCCGTCGGCCGGCTCGCCGACGCCGGGCTCCCCGGCGAGCTCCGTCCAGCGCACGACCCGCAGCACCCCGTCCGCGCCGAGGCCGCGGCGGCGGTCGCACAGCGCGGCGACGCGAGCCGCGGTGAGGTCGAGCGCGGCGTCCGGGTCGGGCAGCACCACGAAGTCGTTCTGCGTGCCGTGCCCCTTGCTGAACGCGATACCGCCGGTCATGCCACCAGCCTACGAGCGAGCACCGCGCGCGCCGAGGCCACCAGGTCCGGGTCGGCGCCGTCGAGCCAGTGGATGCGGCGGTCGCGGCGGAACCAGGAGCGCTGGCGGCGCACGAACCGCCGGGTCGCCCGGACCGTCTCCTCCCGGACACCGGCGAGGTCGGGGTGGGCCGGGTCGCGGTCGAGGGCCTCGATCACCTGCCGGTAGCCCAGGGCGCGGGACGCGGTGCGGCCCTGCGCCAGCCCGTGGCGGAGCAGGGCGCGGGTCTCGTCGACCAGACCGCCGTCGAGCATCCGGTCCACCCGCAGCGCGACGCGCTCGTCGAGCTCGGCGACGTCGCGGTCCACGCCGAGCAGGACGGCGTCGTAGCGGGGGGTGCCCGCGCCGGGCAGCGTCGCCCGGAACGGCCTGCCGGTCAGCGCGATCACCTCGAGCGCGCGGACGATCCGCCGCCCGTTCGAGGGCAGCACCTGCTCCGCGGCGACCGGGTCGACCGCGGCGAGGCGGGCGTGCAGCGCGCCGGACCCGTCGCGTTCCAGCTCGGCCTCCAGCGCGGCGCGCAGCTCCGGGTCGGTGCCGGGGAACTCCAGCTCGTCCAGCACGGCCTGCACGTAGAGACCCGAGCCGCCGACGAGCACCGGCGTGCGTCCGGCGGCGCGCAGCTCCTCGACGACGGCGCGGGCCTCGCGCTGGTAGGCCGCGACCGAGGCGGTCTCGGTGACGTCGAGGACGTCGAGCTGGTGGTGGACGACGCCGCGCCGCTCGTGCGGGGTGAGCTTCGCGGTGCCGACGTCCATGCCGCGGTAGAGCTGCATCGCGTCGGCGTTGACGACCTCCCCGCCCAGCGCCAGTGCCAGCTCCAGCCCGAGGTCCGACTTGCCGGTCGCGGTCGGCCCGACCACGACCACGAGCGGCGGTGCCGTCGACGGAGGGGCGCTCACGCCGGTTCCCACAGCGCCACGTGGTAGGCGACGCCGTAGGGCATCGAGGTGTGCCGGTGCGCCGCCGTCCAGGCCCGCCCGCGCGCGGCACCCGCGAGGACCTGCCAGGGCGCGCGGCCGGACGCCCAGAGCGCGGCGGCGCCGTCCGGGTCGAGCCGGGCGAGCGCCTCGGGGTCACCGGCGTCGAACGCGGCGGCGACGACGGCGTCGAACGCCTCGGCGCGGCCGTCGAACCCGCCGGGGGCCTTCGCGGTGTGCTTGGCCGCGCCGTCACCGACGACGACCAGCCCGACCCCCTCGCCGGCGAGCTCCACGCCCAGCGCCAGGCAGTCGGCGACCGGGGTGTCCGGCGCGACGAGCTCGCCGCGCACCGACCCGGCCCCGGCCGGCGCCGCGGCCCAGGCCGCGACCAGCAGCGGGAGCGGGAGCTCCGCGCCCTCGTCGGGGCCGGCCGGGCCGGGCAGCGCGACGGGGACGTCGCGGCCGTAGCCGGCGAAGGTGCCGCGGGTACCCGGGGCGACGGTGCGCCGCCCGCCGGGGTCGGCGCCGACGACGACCCAGCGGTCCGCGGCCGCGGCCAGACCCGCCACGGCGGTGGCGACGGCCTCGCGCAGCCCCTCGGTCTCGACCGCCGCGTCGCCGCTCAGGGCGGGGACGAGGAGCGGGGGCTGGGGCAGGACGGCGATCGCGGCGGGCACGGGATCCGAGGGTAATCAGCGCTCCCCCGCCGCGACGCCCGTACCCGGCCGGAGGGCACGCGGTTCCCCCGAGGGCGGTGGACCTGCTTGAATCGCCGTTCCGGCCTCCGCACCGCGCGAGGGGCCCGGTGCGCGCACGGCCCCGGACGGACATCCGCACCGGGGCGCCCGCCCCCGCGGCGGGCCGAACGAGGAGGACCTACCGGTGTCCGAGACCCACGCGACCGACGCTGCAGGACAGGGTGCCGAGCCCACCCGGCCCACCCCGCCGAAGCCGGGGCCGCCCCGGCCCGGCCCGCGGCCCGGACCGCCGCCCGCCGCGCGCCCCGCGCCCACCCCGGCCGCGGTCGCACCGCCCGCGCCGCCCGCCGCGCTGCCGTCGCCGGTGCCCTCGGCGGCCGGTGACCCGGGCCGCTGGGGCCGCGCCGACGACGACGGGACCATCACCCTGGTCACCGCCGACGGCGAGCGGGTCGTCGGCTCCTACCAGGCCGGACCGCCCGCGGAGGGCCTGGAGCACTACGCGAAGCGGTTCGACGCGCTGGTCACCGAGACCGAGGTGCTCGCCGCGCGGATCGCCGGCGGCGGGGACGCGAAGGCGTCGCTGACCGCGCTCACCGCGCTGCGCGAGGGCCTCGGCGAGGCGCACGTGGTCGGGGACGTGCCCGCCCTGCGCGAACGGCTCGACGAGCTGGTCGGCCGGGCCGAGCAGGGCGTCAGCGCGGCGAAGGAGGAGCGCGAGCGCGCCCGGCACGACGCCGTCGCCCGCAAGGAGGCGCTCGCCGTCGAGGCCGAGAAGATGGCCGCGGACTCCACCCAGTGGAAGCAGGCCGGGGACCGGTTCAAGGCGATCCTCGACGAGTGGCGCAGCGTCCGCGGCGTCGACAAGAAGACCGACGAGCAGCTGTGGAAGCGCTTCTCGAAGGCCCGGGAGGCGTTCAACCGGCGGCGCGGCTCGCACTTCGCCGACCTCGACCGCCAGCGGGTCACCGCGAAGGCCCGCAAGGAGGAGCTCGTCGACCGGGCCGAGGCCCTGGCCGACTCCGACGAGTGGAACGCGACCGCGGCCGCCTATCGCGACCTGATGACCGAGTGGAAGGCCGCGGGCCGCGCCCACCGCGAGGCCGACGACGCGCTGTGGGCCCGCTTCCGCGGCGCGCAGGACCGCTTCTTCGCCCGCCGCGGGGAGTACTTCTCCGCCCGCGACACCGAGTTCGCCGAGAACGCCGAGGCGAAGCGGGCCTTGCTCGCCGAGGCCGAGACGATCGACCTGTCCGACCCGGACGGCGCACGGGCCCGGCTGCGCGAGGTCCAGGAGCGCTGGGAGGCCATCGGCAAGGTCCCGCGCGAGGAGATCCGCACCCTGGAGGGGCGGCTGCGCGGGATCGAGGACAAGGTCGCCGCCGCCGCGGACGCGCAGTGGCGCCGCACCGACCCCGAGGCCCAGGCCCGCGTGGAGCAGTTCCGGGTGCGGGTCGAGCAGTTCGAGGCGCAGGCGGAGAAGGCCGAGGCGGCCGGTGACGGCAGGCGCGCCGAGCAGGCCCGTGCGCAGGCGGCGCAGTGGCGGGAGTGGCTGACCGCCGCCGAACAGGCGGTCGACGAGCGGTAGGGGGTCAGTCGCGCTGCAGCGCGGCGCCCGCCCACACGAAGGTCAGCAGCACGACCGCGATCACGCCGAGGACCATCCCGAACCCGGGGCCGGCCTCGGCGCCGGTCTGCTGCGACCAGATCGCCCACAGCCCGTTCACCGAGGAGATCCCGCAGCCGAAGGCCGCGAGCCAGGCGAGCGCCCACAGCCGGGTCAGCAGCGCGGCCGCGGACACCACGACGGCGAACCCGGTCATCGTGAACGAGAACAGCGTCGGCAGCGGCCCGGAGGTGCCCGAGGCCAGCACCTGCCAGCCCGGGGTGCCCGCCACCCACGGCAGCAGCAGCGCGGCGACGGCGGCGACGATCGCCACCGCGATCAGCATGGCGCGCGTGCCCGGGTCGATCCGGCGGGCGACACCGCGCCCGGCCCGGTCGATCTCGGCGCGGGTCTCCGGGGACACGTCGCTCATCGGGCACCTCCGGTGGTGGCGGGGACGCCGCAGGACGGCGTGGCGGGTGCCGGCTCGGGCGCCGGGGCCCCGAACGCGGGCAGACCCAGGGTGGTCGGTGCCCCGGACGGGCGCTCGCCGGCCTCGGCGGCGTCGCCGGCGCGGGTGCGGCGGTGGGTGAGCACGCCGCCGTCGGCGACGAGGTGGTGCGGGGCACCGCGGTCGATCCGGACGGTGACGATGTCGCCCGGCCGGATGCCGGTCGCGTCCCCGGGCGCGAAGTGCACGAGCCGCCCGTCGCGGGCGCGGCCGGTGAGCCGGGCGGTCGCCGCGTCCTTGCGGCCCTCGCCGGTGGACACCAGCAGCTCGACCTCGGTGCCCTCCTGCCTGCGGTTCTCCTCCCAGGAGATCCGCTCCTGCAGCGCGACGAGGCGCTCGTAGCGCTCCTGCACGACGGCCTTGGGCAGCTGGTCGGGCAGGTCCGCGGCGGGCGTACCGGGGCGCTTCGAGTACTGGAAGGTGAACGCCGCGGCGAACCGGGCCCGCTCGACGACGTCGAGGGTGTCCTGGAAGTCCTGCTCGGTCTCGCCGGGGAAACCGACGATGATGTCGGTGGTGATCGCCGCGTGCGGGATCGACTCCCGGACCTCGGCCAGGATCGACAGGAACCGCTCCGAGCGGTAGCTGCGGCGCATCCGGCGCAGGACGTCGTCGGAGCCGGACTGCAGCGGCATGTGCAGCTGCGGGCAGACGTTCGGGGTCTGCGCCATCGCGGCGATCACGTCGGAGGTGAAGTCGCGCGGGTGCGGGCTGGTGAACCGCACCCGCTCCAGCCCCTCGACCTCGCCGCAGGCCCGCAGGAGCTTGGAGAACGCCTGCTTGTCACCCATGTCCGAGCCGTAGGCGTTCACGTTCTGGCCCAACAGGGTCACCTCGAGCACGCCGTCCGCGGCGAGGGTCTGCACCTCGGCGAGCACGTCGCCGGGGCGCCGGTCGCGCTCCTTGCCGCGCAGCGACGGCACGATGCAGAACGTGCAGGTGTTGTTGCAGCCCACCGAGATCGACACCCAGCCGGCGTAGGCGGAGTCGCGGCGCGCGGGCAGCGTCGAGGGGAACACCTCGAGCGCCTCGGCGATCTCGACCTGGGCCTGTTCGTTGTGCCGGGCCCGCTCCAGCAGCGTCGGCAGGGCGTGCACGTTGTGCGTGCCGAACACGACGTCGACCCACGGGGCCCGCCGCGTGATCGTGTCGCGGTCCTTCTGGGCCAGGCAGCCGCCCACGGCGATCTGCATGTCCGGGTTCGCGACCTTGCGGGGGCGCAGGTGCCCGAGGTTGCCGTAGAGCTTGTTGTCCGCGTTCTCCCGCACCGCGCAGGTGTTGAACACGACGACGTCGGCGGTGTCGGGGTCCTCGGCCCGGGCGTACCCGGCGTCCTCCAGCAGACCGGCCATCCGCTCCGAGTCGTGCACGTTCATCTGGCACCCGTAGGTGCGCACGGTGTAGCTGCGGCTCACACACCCGAGGGTAGGCGCCCGGTGCGAACACGCCCGGACGGGGCCGTCGGGGATGATGGGCGGGTGCACCGGCCCGGGCCCCCGCTGACGAGGCGCACCGTGCTGCGCGCGGGGGCGGCGTTCGGTCTGGGGGCGGGGCTGGCCGCCTGTACCGGGCCCCGGCCCGCCGCCCCGCTGGTGATCGCCGGCGGGGTGCAGCCGGGGGTGTACATCAACCTCGCGCGCACGCTGTCGGAGATCTGGCGGGAACGGCTCGGGCTCGCCGCGGCCCCGCAGGTACTGGGAACCGCGGGCAGCGCGCAGAACATGGAGCTCCTGACCACCGGCGCGGCCGCGGTCACGATCAGCCAGGTCGACGTGGCCGCCGACGTCGCCGCCCGCACCACCGGCCCGGCCGAGCCACGCGCACTGGCCCGGCTCTACGACGACGTCACCCACATCGTCGTGCGCGCCGACTCCGGCCTGCGCAGCATCGCCGACCTGCGCGGACGACGGGTGTCGATCGGCCCGGGCGGCAGCGGCTACCAGCCGATCGCGATCCGGCTGCTCGACGTCGCCGGGATCGGTGTCGCAGGCCTGGGCACCCGCGCGGAGCTGGGCCTCACGGACGCGACGGCGGCGTTGCGGGAGGGCGCTCTCGACGCGTTCTTCTGGTCCGGCGGGGTCCCCACCGACGGCGTGCGGGAGCTGGCCGCGCAGGTCCCGATCCGGCTGCTGGAGCTCGGCGACGTGCTCGACCGGATGCGCGACCGGTACCCCGTCTACTCGGTGGCCACGGTCCCCGCGAACACCTACGGCCTGCCCGGCCCGGTGTCGTGCCTGTCGGTGCGCAACGCACTGCTGGTCACCGTGGGCATGGGCGCCGACCTGGCCGGCGCACTCATCCGCGCCGCCTTCGACGAGCAGCCGCGACTGGCCCAGGCGAGCCCGGCCGCGGTGACCATCGACTCCCGCTCGGCGATCGGCACCCAGCCGATCCCGCTGCACGACGGCGCCGTCGCGTTCTACCGGGCCACCAAGGGTTACTGAGCCGCACCCGGGCGCAGCCACAGCGTGACCCGCAGCCCGCCGCCCGGGGCGGCGCCCAGCTGCAGGCTCCCGCCGGCCGCGGCGGCGGCCCGCACGGCGATGGCCAGACCCAGCCCGCTGCCCTCGACGTTGGTCTGACCGGGCGCCCGCCAGAACCGGTCGGTGGCCCGCGCCCGGTCCTCCGGCGCGAGGCCGGGCCCGCCGTCGACGACGCTGACCCCGATCCGGTCCGCGGTGCGCAGCGTCGCGACCCGCACCCGGCGACCGGCCGGGGTGTACTTGAGCGCGTTGTCGAGCAGCGCGTCGAGCACCGACTCCAGCGCGGGCTCGCCGATCAGGGCGTGCAGGCCGTGCGGGCCGCTGCGGCGCAGCTCGATCCCGGAGTGCTCGGCCAGCGGCCGCCAGTTGTCCACCCGCTCGGCGATGACGACGTCGAGGTCGGTGTCCTCGGCGTCACCCGGGTCCTCCACCGCGCGCTCGGCGCGGGCCAGCGCGAGCAGCCCGTCGAGCACCCGGGACAGCCGCTCGGCCTCCTCCATCGCCGCGAGGTGGTCGTCGGCGGCGGCCGGGTCGACGTGCCCGTCGAGGTTGGACAGCCGCAGGCGCAGCGCCGTGAGCGGGTTCCGCAGCTGGTGGGAGGCGTCCGCGACGAACGCGCGCTGCGCGGCCAGCGCCTCGCGCACCGTCTCGGTCATCCGGTCGAACGACCCGGCCAGCGAGCGCAGCTCCGGCGGGCCGCTGCGCCGCGACGGCGGACCGGGCGGCCCCCCGGCGACGACGGCCGTTCCGACCCGGCCCATCGCCTCGTCGAGCCGGCGGACCGGGCGCAGCACCCAGGCGGTCAGCGGCAGCGCGACCAGGGTGCCGGCGAGCAGCGCGAACACCGCGGCCCCGGCGATCAGCGACCAGGTGCGCACCGCCTCGGCCCGCAGTGCGTCGGTCGGTGACACCGTCGCCACCGCACCGACGACCTCGCCGTCGACGAGCACCGGCTCGGCCAGCACCAGCGGCCGGGCGTCCCACGGCATCAGCAGCGGGTAGGTCGACGAGCGGCGCCCGGCCAGCGCGACCGCGGTCCGCTCGGTGGCGTAGTCCCCCAGCTCGGGCAGCCGGTCGGCCGGGCGGGACGCGGTCAGTGTCCGGCCGGTCCGGTCGAGCACGAGCACCGCGACCCCGTAGACGTCGTCGTAGCGGGTGATCTCGTCGGTGAAGGTGGTGAGCGCGGAGCTGCCCGCGGGGGCCTCGATGAGCGGGCGCTGCGCGGTGGAGGCGAAGGAGATCGTGTCGGTGAGCCGGTCGGTGAAGACCTCCTCCTGGGCGCGCTGGGCGGCGGTCCAGGCCAGCGGGACGCCCAGCCCGGCGGCGAGCAGGCCGACGAGCACCAGCACGACCAGCAGCAGCCGGCTGCGCACGGGTCAGTCCTCGGTGGCGGCGAAGCGGTACCCGACGCCGCGCACGGTGCGCACCAGCTCGGGGCGGCCGAGCTTGGTCCGCAGCGTCGCCACGTGCACGTCGAGGGTCCGGTTCGCGCCCGCCCAGCCGCGCCCCCACACCTCGGCGACGATCTGGGCGCGGGTGCACACGGCCCCGTCGGCCCGCGCGAGCAGCGACAGCACCTGGAACTCCTTGCGGGTGAGCACCACCTGCTCCCCGGCGACGGTGACCTCGTGCCGTTCGGGGTCGACGCGGACGTCGCCGACGGTCACCGGGGCCGACCCGGCCGGGGCGACCGTGCCGTCGTCGCCGACCTTGCGGCGGCGCTGCACCGCGTGCACCCGGGCCACGAGCTCGCCGATGTCGTAGGGCTTGACCAGGTAGTCGTCGGCGCCGGTGTGCAGCCCGGCGATGCGGTCGGTGACCTCGCCGCGGGCGGTCACCATCAGCACCGGGACCTCGGAGACGGCGCGGATCGCACGGCAGACGTCGAGCCCGTCGGCGTCGGGGAGGCCCAGGTCGAGCAGCACGACGTCGACGCCGTCGAGGTGGTCGACGGCGCCGCGGCCGTGGTCGAGGCGGGTCGTGGTCATCCCGTGCCGGTGCAGCGCCGGGCGCAGCGCGGCGGCGACCCTGTCGTCGTCCTCGATCAGCAGGATGTGCACCCGCGTCCGCCCTTTCCGTTACGTGGCCGAGACCCTAAAGCTTTCTCAAGGTGGTGGACTCGCATGTCCGTTCCGTCCAGGCTCTCGCCATGTCCGGAGGCAGCATGACCAGCCCGCCCGCGTCCAGCACTCCCATGGTGCGGATGGCCGGGGTGCAGAAGCACTTCGGCGACCTCCACGTGCTGCGTGACATCGACCTCGACGTCGCCCGTGGTGAGGTCGTCGTCGTCCTCGGCCCCTCCGGTTCCGGCAAGTCCACACTCTGCCGCACGATCAACCGGCTCGAGCCGATCGACACCGGAACGATCGAGATCGACGGCACCGCGCTGGCCGCGGAGGGCAAGGCGCTGGCCGCCCTGCGCGCCGACGTCGGCATGGTCTTCCAGTCGTTCAACCTGTTCGCGCACAAGACGATCCTGGAGAACGTCACGCTGGCCCCGCTCAAGGTCCGCGGCGCCTCCAAGGCCGAGGCCGAGAAGACCGGGCTGGCGCTGCTGGAGCGCGTCGGCATCGCGAACCAGCGCGACAAGTACCCGGCGCAGCTGTCCGGCGGCCAGCAGCAGCGTGCGGCGATCGCCCGCGCGCTGGCGATGAAGCCGAAGGTGATGCTCTTCGACGAGCCGACCTCGGCGCTGGACCCGGAGATGGTCAACGAGGTGCTCGACACCATGACCTCACTGGCCAAGGAGGGCATGACGATGGTCGTCGTGACCCACGAGATGGGCTTCGCCCGCCGGGCCGCGCACCGCGTCGTGTTCATGAGCGACGGCGAGATCGTCGAGGACTCCACGCCCGACGACTTCTTCACCGCGCCGCGCAGCGACCGCGCCAAGGACTTCCTCGGCAAGATCCTCTCCCACTGACCCACCCCACCCCGACGAGCGGAGCGAACGTGAAGAGAACCCGCATCCTGGTGGCGGCCGCCCTGGCCGCCACCCTGGCCCTGGCCGGCTGCGGCCAGGAGGGCGCACCGGGCGCCGAGGGCTCGGGCTACGAGCCCACCGTCGCACAGAACGTCGAGGTCGCCGGTTCGCCGACGTTCGCGGCGATGAAGCAGCGCGGCCGCGTGATCGTCGGCGTCAAGGACGACCAGCCGGGCCTCGGTTTCCGCGACGCCACCACGGGCCAGTTCACCGGCTTCGACATCGACATCGCCAGGATGGTCGCCGGCGGTCTCGGCTTCTCCCCGGACCAGATCGACTACAAGGTCGTCCCGTCCGCGGCACGTGAGGACGTCATCGAGCGCGGCGAGGTCGACTACTACGTCGGCACCTACACGATCAACGACAAGCGCAAGCAGCGCGTCGGATTCGCCGGGCCGTACTACACCGCGGGCCAGGGCCTGCTCGTGCGCGCCGACGACAACGCGATCACCGGCCCGCAGACGCTGCAGGGCAAGAAGGTCTGCTCGGTCACCGGCTCGACCCCGATCCAGCGGGTCCGGGACCAGAACCTCACCGAGGCGGCGAACATCGTCGAGTTCCAGACCTACACCCAGTGCGTCGACCAGCTGATCAACAACCAGGTCGACGCCGTCACCACGGATGACGCGATCCTGCTCGGCTACGCCTCGCAGAACCCGGAGCAGCTGAAGGTCGTCGGGGAGAAGTTCTCCTCCGAGCCCTACGGCATCGGCCTGCCGAAGAACGACACCGCGCTGCGCACCAAGGTCAACGACCTGCTGCAGGCCGCGATCGACGACGGCACCTGGAAGACGATCTACGACGGCACCCTGGGCAAGTCCGGCACCCAGGCCGAGCCGCCCACGATCGACCGCTACTGACCCCCCGGCGCGGCCGGTCCCCGGTGTCCCGGGGGCCGGCCGCGTCCACGAGTACGGAAGGAGGGCACCGCGGTGAACGTCCTGCTGGACAACGCCGACGTGTACTGGCGCGCGATCCTCGGCACCGTCGGGCTGTTCGTCGTCTCGGCCATCGGCTCGCTGATCCTCGGCACCCTGATCGCCGGTCTGCGGGTCAGCCCGGTGCCGGTGCTGCGCACCTTCGGCAGCCTCTACGTGACGCTGCTGCGGAACACGCCGCTCACCCTGGTGCTGTTCTTCTTCGCCTTCGCCTACCCGCGCCTGGAGCTGGTGGAGTTCTCGTTCTTCACCCTGGCCTGCATCGGCCTGACCCTCTACACCGCGGCGTTCGTCTGCGAGATCGTCCGGTCGGGCATCAACACCGTGCCGGTCGGCCAGGCCGAGGCGGCCCGGGCTCTCGGCTTCACCTTCACCCAGACGCTGGGCCAGATCGTGCTCCCGCAGGCTGTGCGGGCCGTCGTCCCGCCGATGACGAACATCCAGATCGCGCTGCTGAAGAACACCACGATCGCCTCCGGGTTCGCGGTGTTCCAGCTGGGCAGCGTCTACAGCGTGCTCTCCGAGCGCGGCTACAACGTCATGATCGGCCTGCTCTGGATCGCGGCGATCTTCGTGGTCCTGGTGGTCCCGTTGACGCTGCTGCAGCGGCGGCTCGACGCGAAGTGGGGTGTCGCCCGATGAGCTCGGTCCTCTACGACGTGCCCGGACCGGCCGCGATCCGGCGCAACCGGACCTTCGGCGTGGTCGGCACGCTGATCGTCCTGGCACTGGTCGGGTTCGTGGTCTGGCGGTTCTACGAAGCCGGCCAGTTCTCCCCGCGGCTGTGGGAGTGGATCACCTACGTCCGCATCCAGTACCTGCTGCTCGGGGCGCTCTGGGCGACGATCAGCGCCTTCGCGGTGGCCGCGGTGCTGTCGCTGGCCTTCGGCGCGTTCTTCGCCGCGGGACGGCTCTCGGACCACCGCTGGGTCAGCGTCCCGGCGACGACGGTCGTCGAGTTCTTCCGCGCCGTCCCGCTGCTGGTGCTGATCTTCATCCTGTACTTCGGCCTCTCCCGCGGGCTCGGCATCGAGATCGACGCCTTCTGGGCGGTCGTGCTCGGCCTGATGCTCTACAACGGCTCGGTGCTCGCCGAGGTGTTCCGCGCCGGCGTCAACGCGGTGCCCCGCGGTCAGCGCGAGGCCGCCTACGCGCTCGGGATGCGCAAGACCCCGGTGATGACGAACGTGCTGCTCCCGCAGGCGCTGCGCTCGATGCTGCCGACGATCCTGTCGCAGCTCGTCGTGGTCCTGAAGGACACCGCGCTCGGTTTCATCATCCTCTACCCCGAGCTGCTCTACCAGGCGCGTTTCCTGGGCAGCCAGAACCAGCTGGGCTCGCCGATCCTGCCGGTCGCGCTGGTCATCGCGGTGATCTACATCGGGCTGTGCCTGATCCTGACCGGGATCTCGCGGCTGGTGGAGCGGCGGCTGTCGCAGGGGCCGCGCAGCGGCGGGGCGAAGCCCGCCGACCCGGAGCTGACCGCGCCGCAGATGCCGTCCGGCGTCGGGTACGGCGGCGGCGCGGCCTGACGTACGTGGACACGGGCCCGGGAGGACGTCCGGTCCTCCCGGGCCCGACGTCGTCTACAGGTGCCGCAGGAATGCGTCCGGGTCGGCGAGGAACCCCCGGGTCAGCACGACCGGGAGCGCCTCGTCGTACCCGACGCGGCGGACCGCGCCGTCGTCGCCGATCTCCAGGATCGTCGCCCCGGGCAGCGCGAGCAGCACCGGCGAGTGGGTGGCGACGACGAACTGGCTGCCCCGCGCGGTCAGGTCGGTCATCCGGGCGAGCACGGCCAGGGCCCCGGTGACCGACAGGGCGGCCTCCGGCTCGTCGAGCAGGTACAGCCCGCGCGGGGAGAACCGGTGCCTCAGCAGCGCGACGAAGGACTCGCCGTGGCTGCGCTCGTGCGGCGAGCCCCCGAACGCCGGCGACAGCGGCGGGCCGCCGCCCTCCCGGTCGAGGCGTTCGACCTCGGTCGCCACGTTGTAGTAGGACTCCGCGCGTAGGAAGAAGCTGGTCCGTTCCCGCCCCGGCCGGCGCACCGTCCGCAGGTGCGTCCCGAGGTCGGACTCGCTGGCCCGGGTCGCGAACCGGAACGACGCCGAGCCGCCCTCCGCGTTGAGCCCGAGCGCGACGGCGAGCGCCTCCAGCAGGGTGGACTTGCCGGACCCGTTCTCCCCGACCAGGAACGTGACGCCCGGGTAGAGCGCGAGGCCGCCGTGCGCGCGCAGCCACCGCACGACGCCGAGGTCGAACGGGTAGCCGTCGGCGGGCGCGTCGGGGTCGAGGGTCACACGGGCGACGAAGTGCCCGGCGCTCACAGGTTCTCGATGTCCACCGGCTCGATGCCCTCCTCCGGGGGCAGCGCGAACCCGAACACCCGGGAGTAGAACGCGAGCTCGGCGTCGAGGGCCCGGCGGATGTTCGCGGCCTGTCGGAAGCCGTGCTGCTCCCCGGCGAACAGCAGGTAGGCGACCGGCACCCCGCGCCCGCGCAGCGCGTCGACGATCATCTCCGACTGGTTGGGCGGGACGATCGCGTCCTCGTCGCCCTGGAGCACGATCAGCGGGGTGCGGAAGCGCTCCACGTGGGTGAGCGGCGAGCGCTCGGTGTACACCGCCTCCGCCGCGGGCCACGGCCCGACCAGGCCGTCGAGGTAGCGGGACTCGAACTTGTGGGTGTCGCGGGCGAGCGCGGCCAGGTCGGCGACGCCGAAGTGGTCGGCCCCGGCGGAGAACGGGGTGTCGTCACGGGCGAGGGCGGCCAGGGTGGTGAACCCGCCCGCCGAGCCGCCGCGGATCGCCATCCGGGCCGGGTCGACGCGGCCGGTGTCGGCGAGTGTGCGGGCCGCGGCGAGACAGTCGGCGACGTCGACGACCCCCCAGGCGCCCTTCAACTGCTCGCGGTAGGCGCGGCCGTAGCCGGTGGAGCCGCCGTAGTCGACGTCGACGACGCCGAACCCGCGGCTGGTCCAGTACTGCACGGCGACCGAGAGGACCGGGGTCGCGGAGCCGGTCGGCCCGCCGTGGATGACGACGAGCAGCGGCGGCGGCTCGCCCTCGGGGGCGTCGTGACCGGCCGGCGGCGGGTAGAACAGCGCGTAGCCGGTGCGCGGGCTGCCCGCGGCGTCCGAGGACAGGAACGTGATCGGCTCGGGAACCGACACGGTCTCCGGGTGCAGGCCGAGGTCGCGCGGGGCGCGCAGGGTCTGCACCCCGGCCGCGCCGGGCTCCCCCGCGCCGTCCGGGGCGGGCACGACGCGGTGCACGCCCGGCTCGGCGGTGGGCGACCCGGCGACGCAGACCACGGCGTAGGGTCCGTCGGCGCGCACCGAGCCGATCGCGGTGAACGGGGTGTCCAGCTCGATGATCCGGCCGTCGAGCTCACGCACGACCAGCGCGTCGAAGCCGCGCGAGGAGCGGGCGAACACGACGCGGCCGTCGTCGAGGACGGCGTAGCGCGAGCCGCCGAGCGACCAGCCGGGGACACCGATCTCGGCGTCGATCCGCACCAGGGTCTCGATGTCGTGGCCGGGCAGCCAGCGGTAGAGGTTCCACCAGCCGGTCCGGTCGCTGATGAACGTCAGCGAGCCGTCGGACTGCCACTGCGGCTCGGTGACCGACTCCCCCGGCCCGCCCGCGACGACGGTGTCCACCCCGGACGCCAGGTCGCGGACGGTGAGCTCGACGTCGTCCCACGGCATCGACGGGTGGTTCCAGGACAGAAAGGCCAGCGTGCCGCCGTCCGGGGAGATCCGCGGCGCGGCGACGAAGTCCGGGCCGCCGACCAGCACCTCCGGCTCCGACGGGGCGCGGGCGTCGAGCCGCACGATCTCGTTGACGACCTCGGCGGCCGGGGTGTGCGCGGCGTGGTGGCGCTCGCGGACCACGACCATCCAGGTGCCGTCGGGGGCGACGTCGCCGTCGGCGTGGCGGTCGCCGCGGGGCACCGCGGGCTCCGGGGTGAGCGCGACCGGGGCGGCGCCGCGGTCGAGCCGGTACAGGCGCTGGTCGGCCCACTCGACGTACCAGACGACGCCGGGGCTGCCGGCGTGCAGCCACCACGCGCCGCCGCCGTACTCGTGGACCGCCGAGCGGGCGTTCGCGCCCTCGGGCAGCAGATCGGTGCGCGAGCCCGCGGCGTCGCCGCCGGTACGGCGCACCAGCTGGGTCCGGCCGCCCTCCGCGGCGCGGCCCTCGGCCCAGACCACCCCGGTGTCCTCGGTGCCGGGCGCACCGTCGGGGCGGACCTCCCCGAGCCGCACCGCGGCCGTCACCACCACTTCGGACGTGACCGGTGTCGGCCACGACCCGTACCCGGAGATCGTCACGGCGCCCACGCTAGTCATCGCCGGGCCACCGTGCCCGTAGGTTGTCGCCGTGCCGACACTGCGTGCGCTGGAACGCCTGGTGGCCGTCCTCGACCACGGGTCGGTGACCGGGGCGGCCGAGGCCCTGCACCTGTCCCAGCCCGCATTGTCCCACCAGCTGGGCCGGCTCGAACGCGAGATCGGCACCCCCGCCGATGCTCCCCTCGTCGGTCAGGTCGATCCGGACGATCAGCAGGTCCTGACCGGCCAGTGTGGTGATGTCCATGCCCGGTACAGCGCCGCCGGGCCGTCGCGCGGTCCCGCGGGCGATCGATGCTTCCGGGCACCGCGATAGACCTCGTCTATGCCTCGGCCAGCCGCAGCGTCGCCCGGGCCCGGGCGAGCACCGGTGCGTCGATCATCTCCCCGCCGAACCGGAACACCCCGGGGTGCCGCTCCGCCTCGGCGAGCAGGGCGCGGGCGTGCTCGGTCTCGGCCTCGCCGGGCCGGAACCCGCGGCGCACGACGTCCACCTGCGACGGGTGGATGCACACCTTCGCCGCGAACCCCGCATTCGCCGCGTCGACGGTGTCGGCGAGCAGGGTGTCGGTGTCGGCGATGTCGGTGAGCACGGTGTCGACCGGGGCCGGGCCCGCGGCGCGGGCGGCGTAGAGGATCCGGGTGCGGGCCTCGGTGAGGGCCGGGCCGTAACCGCCGCCGGCCGCGCGCCCGGTGCGCCCGCCCAGGTCGGCGAGCAGGTCCTCGCTGCCCCACATCAGGCCCACGCAGTTCGACGCCCGGGCGATCGACGGCGCCTCCAGCACTCCGTGCGCGGTCTCGCACAGCGCGATCACCGGGTGCGGGGCCAGCGCCTCCACCGCGGCGGCGCTCGTCGCCATCGGCATCATCAGCGTGAGGTCGGGGTAGGCGGCCAGCGCGGCGACGTCGCCGTCGTGGGCGGGGGCGCCGGGCGCGTTGACCCGCACGACCACCCGGGTGCGGTCCAGCTCCGCCAGCGCGGCGACGACGGAGTCCCGGGCGCCGTCCTTGTCGTCCGGGCCGACGGCGTCCTCCAGGTCGAGGATGACGGCGTCGGCGGCGGCGAGCGCCTTGGCGAACCGATCCGGCCGGTTGCCGGGGCAGAACAGCAGGGCGGGCCCGTGGTCGAGCGGGCTGGCGGCGGTGTCCACGGGTGGGCCCTCCGGTCGGTCGGCGCGTCTGGCCCGACCAGGATCTCCGGTGCGGCCGTGACCGGCTCACCGGGGCCGGCCCTCAGCGCCGCGCCGCGGCCGCCTCCCGCAGCAGCCGGACCGCGACCGGCAGCGCCCCGGGCCGCAGGACCGGCGCCAGCCCGACGATCCCGCGCATCCCGGTCCACCAGCGAACCTGCCCGTCGGTGCGGAGCACACCGACCGCCGGCGCCCGGCACCCGGCGACGGCGGCCGGCAGGTTCGGGTAGATCTCTGCCAGCCGCGGCTCGTGGCAGGACCGCGCACGGACCCGGACGGTCACGCAGCCCGGCAGCTCCCGTGCGATCCGCGAGCACGGCGCGCAGGCCGCGTCGTGCACCACCACCAGCTCCCGGATCCGCGTGCGCGCCACAGCGCCATCATCGCCTGCCGTCAGCGACCGAGCACCGCCGCGGCCAGCGCGCCGGGGTGCGACAGCATCGGGTGGTGCCCGCCGGGGACCATCTCGGGCACGACGCCGCGCAGCCGCCGGGCGAGCATCGTCCGGACGAACGCGGCCGGGAACAGCTTGTCCTCGCGGCACAGCAGATACCGGGTCGGCACGTCCGGCCAGGCCGCACGCGGCCACGGCTGGGTCCACGTCGTCGCGGACTGGTCGCGCTCGTGACGCAGTGCCTCGTTCGCCACCGACTCGTCGACGTCGTGGTAGAAGAGCCCGACGACGTCGTCGGGGTCGCGCCCGTCGCGGGCGTCCTGCTCCGCGAGCGCCGCCCCGGCGCCGGTCGCGTCGCCCCACTGCGCCGCGGACTCGCCCGGCAGCGGCACCATCGCCGTCACCAGGACGAGCCCACGCACCGCGATCCGGTCGCACACCAGCGGTGCGCTGAACCCGCCGAAGGAGTGCGCGACGACCACGAGGTCGTCGGCACCGCCGACCGCGGCCACGACGGCGTCGGCGTAGGTCTCCAGCCCGGCGGTGTCGTCGTCGCAGGGCAGCTCGACCGGCACCGCGCGGTGGCCGCGCCGGGTCAGCTCCCGTTCCAGCGGACCCCAGTACCAGGTGTCGGTCCCCGCCCCGGGGACGAGCGCGAAGGTCGTCATACCGGTGAGGACCGCCCACCGGGGGCGTTCTCATCGCCTACCGTCGAGGGCGGAACCGAGGAGGCCCGATGACCGACCCGACCCACCTGCCCGCCGTCCCCGACCCGGAACCGGCCCTGCCCGACCCTGCCGTCCCCGACCCGGTCGAGCCCGTCACCGACTACACCGACGACGGCGTCCCCACGTTCTCCTACGTGCGCGACCGCATCGAGGGCCGCGCCGCCACCGCGGCGGCCGCCGAGGAGCTCGCGGGCGGCGACGCGCGCGCCGCGGAGGCGGAGGACGCGTTCGCCGAGCGCGAGCGCAAGGCCGCCGACCGGCTCGCCGAGATCCGCCGGTCGGTGGAGCGCTGAGCGACCCGTCGCACCCCCGGCGCGGTCCCCGCACCCCGTGCGGCGGGTGCGCCGCCCGCCGCCGGGGTGCGACGGCACGCTCAGCTCCCGGAGCGCCGGAAGATCTTGTCCCCCAGCCACACCAGCGGGTCGTACTTGCGGTCCACCGCGCGCTCCTTGAGCGGGATGAGCGCGTTGTCGGTGATCTTGATGTGCTCGGGGCACACCTCGGTGCAGCACTTGGTGATGTTGCAGAACCCCAGCCCGTGCTCCTCCTGGGCCTCGACGGCGCGGTTGCCGTGCGCGTCGAGCGGGTGCATGTCCAGCTCCGCCATCCGCATCAGGTAGCGCGGCCCGGCGAACGCCTCCTTGTTCTCCTCGTGGTCGCGGACCACGTGGCAGGTGTTCTGGCACAGGTAGCACTCGATGCACTTGCGGAACTCCTGGCTCCGCTCGACGTCGACCTGCGCCATCCGGTACTCGCCCGGAGCCACACCCTCGGGCGGGGTGAAGCTGGGGATCTCGCGGGCCTTGGTGTAGTTGAACGACACGTCGGTCACGAGGTCCCGGATCACCGGGAAGCTGCGCAGCGGCGTGACGGTGACGATCTCCTCGTCGTCGAAGGTGTTCATCCGCGTCATGCACATCAGCCGCGGCCGGCCGTTGATCTCCGCCGAGCACGAGCCGCACTTGCCCGCCTTGCAGTTCCAGCGCACGGCCAGGTCGCCGGCCTCGGTGGCCTGCAGCCGGTGGATGACGTCGAGGACGACCTCGCCCTCGTTCACCTCCACCGGGTAGTCGACCAGCTCGCCCTTGGTGTCGTCGCCGCGCCAGACGCGGAAGTGGTGCAGGTGACTGCTCACTGGTTCCCCTCCGCGGAGTCGGCACGGTGACCGCCCAGCTCGTCTCCGGTGTAGTACTTCTTCAGCTCGTCGGACTCGAACAGGTCGAACAGGTCCGACCGCATCGGGAGCTGCTCCTGACGGGTCAGCTCGACGTCGTCCTCGCCGATCGCCCGGCACACCAGCAGCAGGTGCCGCCAGTCCGAGTCCATGACCGGGAAGTCGTCGCGGGTGTGCCCGCCCCGGGACTCCTGGCGCTCCAGTGCCGCCTTCCCGGTGCACAGCGCGACGAGCAGCATGTTGCGCAGGTCCAGGGCCAGGTGCCAGCCCGGGTTGAACCGGCGGTGCCCCTCCACCGAGACCGTCCGGGTGCGGGTGGCGATGTCCTCGAGCTTCTTCAGCGCGAGCTCCATCTCGTCGCCCTTGCGGATGATCCCGACGAGCTCGTGCATCGTCTTCTGCAGTTCCTGCTGCACGACGAACGGGTTCTCCCCGCCCGCGGTCGCGCTGGAGAACGGCAGCATCGCCCGCTCCAGCGCGGCGGCGACGTCGGAGTCGGCCACGGCGGGCCGGCCGGTGTCGGCGTGCTGCGCGGCGTGCAGCCCGGCGCGACGCCCGAACACCAGCAGGTCCGACAGCGAGTTGCCGCCGAGCCGGTTGGAGCCGTGCATGCCGCCCGCGACCTCGCCCGCGGCGAACAGGCCGGGGACCTTCGACATCGCGGTGTCCGGCTCGACCTCCACCCCGCCCATCACGTAGTGGCAGGTCGGGCCGACCTCCATCGGCTCCTTGGTGATGTCGACGTCGGCCAGCTCCTTGAACTGGTGGTGCATCGACGGCAGCCGCTTGAGGATCTCCTCGGGCTTGAGCCGCGTGGAGACGTCGAGGAACACCCCGCCGTGCTCGGTCCCGCGTCCGGCCTTGACCTCGGAGTTGATCGCCCGGGCCACCTCGTCGCGGGGCAGCAGCTCCGGCGGGCGCCGGTTGTTGTCCGGGTCGGTGTACCAGCGGTCGCCCTCCTCCTCGGAGGTGGCGTACTGCTCCTTGAACACGTCCGGCACGTACTCGAACATGAACCGCTTGCCGTCGGTGTTGCGCAGCACGCCGCCGTCGCCGCGGACCGACTCGGTCACCAGCAGGCCCCGCACCGAGGGCGGCCACACCATCCCCGTCGGGTGGAACTGCAGGAACTCCATGTTGATCAGCGTCGCGCCGGCGCGCAGGGCCAGCGCGTGCCCGTCGCCGGTGTACTCCCAGGAGTTCGACGTGACCGAGTAGCTCTTCCCGACCCCGCCGGTGGCGAGCACGATCGCGGGCGCGTCGAAGCGCACGAACCGGCCGTCGCCGCGGAAGTAGCCGAAGCAGCCCGAGATCGCGCCGTCGGTGGTGAACAGCTCGGTGATCGTGCACTCGTGGAAGACCCGGATGCGGGACTCGGCGTCGCCGGTCTCGGCCAGGTCCTCCTGCTGCAGCGAGACCACCTTCTGCTGCAGGGTGCGGATCAGCTCCAGGCCGGTCCGGTCGCCGACGTGCGCCAGCCGCGGGTAGGTGTGCCCGCCGAAGTTGCGCTGGCTGATCTTCCCGTCCTTCGTGCGGTCGAACAGCGCCCCGTAGGTCTCCAGCTCCCAGACCCGGTCCGGGGCCTCCTTGGCGTGCAGCTCGGCCATCCGCCAGTTGTTGAGGAACTTTCCGCCGCGCATGGTGTCGCGGTAGTGGACCTGCCAGTTGTCGTTCGGGTTGGCGTTGCCCATCGACGCCGCGCAGCCGCCCTCGGCCATCACGGTGTGCGCCTTGCCGAACAGCGACTTGGAGATGATCGCCGTCCGCTTGCCCTGCAGCCGCGCCTCGATCGCCGCCCGCAGACCGGCACCGCCGGCCCCGATGACGACGACGTCGTAGTCGTGCCGCTCGATCTGTTCGTCCATCTCGGTGCTCACCCCACGATCCGCAGGTCGCTGATCCAGCCGGCGGAGACGGCCATGACGTAGAAGTCGGTGACGGCGAGGCTCACCAGCGTCGCCCACGCGAACTGGTTGTGCCGCGTGTTCAGCTTCGAGACCTGGGTCCAGAGCTTGTAGCGGACCGGGTGCTTCGAGAAGTGGTTGAGCCGCCCGCCGACGGCGCTGCGGCACGAGTGGCACGAGAGCGTGTAGCCGAACAGCAGCACCACGTTCACGACCAGGATGATGTTGCCCAGCCCCAGGCCGAACCCGCCGCCGGGCTTGGCGAAGGCCAGCACCGCGTCGTAGGCGTTGATCAACGTGATGATCCCGGCGATGTAGAAGAAGTAGCGGTGCGCGTTCTGCAGGATCAGCGGGAAGCGCGTCTCACCGGTGTAGCGGCGGTGCGGCTCGGCGACCGCGCAGGCCGGCGGAGAGAGCCAGAACGCCCGGTAGTAGGCCTTGCGGTAGTAGTAGCAGGTCAGCCGGAACAGCAGCAGGAACGGCAGGGAGACCGCCGCGTAGGGCAGCCACCAGACGTCGGGCAGGAACCGGCCGAAGTGCGACGCCTCCTCGACGCAGCCCGTCGAGACGCACGGCGAGTAGAACGGCGTCAGATAGCCGTACTCGGGGACGAAGTAGTAGTCCTGCATGAACGCCCGCACGGTCGCGTAGGCGACCCAGGCGACGAACGCCACGAAGGTGGCCAGCGGGGGAAGCCACCATCGGTCCGTGCGCAGCGTGCGCGCGGCGATGGTGGCCCGGCCGGTGGACGCGTCAGTGGTGGATGACACGTACGGGAGCTCCTGTCGTCTCGACGACGCCGAAGAGACCTGACACGACGTCGTGTCCTCGTGAACACCCGCCGCACACACGGTGCGGTGGTCGCCAGAGAGTACGACCCAGATCACATGTGATCTACGTCGGGACCGTGATTGGCCATCCCATCGAGACGTGGCTCACACGTCACGGGCCGTCGAGACCCGATTCGCGCAGCGTGACGTTCAGCCGCCCGGACCGCAGGCCGGTGCCGGGCGGTCCGGGGTCGTCGAGCAGCCGGGGCACCCCGTGGAACGCCAGCCGGCTCGCCCCGCCGAACACGACGAGGTCACCGGAGTACAGCTCGACGTCGGTCCACGGCCGCCCGCGGTGCGCGGCGGAGCCGAGCCGGAACAGGCACGCCCGCCCGACCGACAGCGACACCACCGGGGCGGGCGAGCGTTCCTCGCGGTCCTGGTGCAGGCCCATGCGGGCGTCGCCGTCGTAGAAGTTGATCACCGCGACGTCCGGCCGGTAGGCCTGCGCGTCCGGGTGGCCGGTCGCGGCCAGCGCGGCCCGGCCGAGGTCGGCCAGCCACGACGGGACCGGCGGGACGGGACCCCCGTCCTGGTCGTCGCGGGTGCGCGAGTAGCGGTAGGGCAGCCAGTGCCACCCCAGGCAGACGCTGCGGACCGACATCACGCCACCGCCGGGGAGGGTCACCGTGCGCAGGCCGGGACCGTCGCGGACCCACGCCCGGCAGGCGTCGGCCAGCCTGCGCTGCCCGGGGAGGTCGAGCCAGTCCGGGACGTGCACCGCGCCGGGCCCGAGCGCACGCCGCTCCCGCCCGAACAGTCCGTCCACGACCCCTCCCCCGCGACGCACGACGGCCCGGGCACCCCGCGGAGGGGGTGGCCCGGGCCGTCGCGACGGTGTGTCCTACTTCTTCCGGCCGCCCACCGTGGCCGCGAGGTAGTCGCGGTTCAGCTGGGAGATCACGTCGAGCGGGATCTCCTTCGGGCAGGCGGTGGCGCAGGCGCCGGTGTTGGTGCAGCCGCCGAACCCGGCGGCCTCGTGCTCCTCCACCATGCTGACGACGCGCTCGTAGCGCTCCGGCTGACCCTGCGGCAGCTCACCCAGGTGGGTCAGCTTCGCGCCCAGGAACAGCGACGCCGACCCGTTCGGGCAGGCCGCGACGCAGGCACCGCAGCCGATGCAGTTCGCCGCGGCGAACGAGCGGTCCGCGGCGACCTTCGGCACGGCGTTGGAGTTGGCCTCCGGCGCCGACCCGGTGTTCACCGAGACGTAGCCGCCGGCCTGGATCATCTTGTCGAACGCGGCGCGGTCGACGACGAGGTCCTTGATGACCGGGAACGAGCCCGAACGGAACGGCTCGATGACGATGGTGTCGCCGTCGGAGTAGTGCCGCATGTGCAGCTGGCAGGTGGTGGTCGCCCGCTGCGGGCCGTGCGGCCGGCCGTCGATGACCATGCTGCACGAGCCGCAGATGCCCTCGCGGCAGTCGTGGTCGAACGCGACCGGCTCGTCGCCGGAGAGGATCAGCTTCTCGTTGAGCACGTCGAGCATCTCGAGGAACGACATGTCCTCGTCGGCGTCGACGGTGTAGTTCACCAGGCGACCCTTGTCGACCGCGTCGCGCTGGCGCCAGACCTTCAGATTGAGCTTCACGGGGTCCTCGCCTTACTTGTAGCTGCGCTGGGTCGGGTGCACGTACTCGAACGTGAGCTCCTCCTTGTGCAGGACCGGAGCCTGCCCGCGGCCGGTGTACTCCCAGGCCGAGGTGAAGGAGAAGTTCTCGTCGTCGCGCTGCGCCTCGCCGTCCTCGGTCTGGCTCTCCCCGCGGAAGTGACCGCCGCAGGACTCGCGACGCACGAGCGCGTCGAGACACATGAGCTCGCCGAGCTCGAGGAAGTCGGCCACCCGGCCGGCCTTCTCCAGGCTCTGGTTGAGCTCCGCGCCGGTACCCGGCACCTTGACGTTGTTCCAGAACTCGCGACGGAGCTCGGGGATGCGGTCCAGCGCCTTGCGCAGACCCTCCTCGGTGCGCTCCATCCCGCAGTAGTCCCACATGATCTGGCCCAGCTCGCGGTGGAACGAGTCCACCGTGCGGGTGCCGTTGATCGACAGGAACTGGTCGATCCGGTCGGTGACCGACTGCACGGCCTCGACGACCTCGGGCGCGTCGTCCGGGACGGCGTCGAGTTCGTTCTTGGCCAGGTAGTCGCCGATCGTGACCGGGAGGACGAAGTAGCCGTCGGCCAGGCCCTGCATCAGCGCGGAGGCGCCGAGCCGGTTCGCGCCGTGGTCGGAGAAGTTGGCCTCGCCCGCCACGTAGAGACCCGGGACGGTCGACTGCAGGTCGTAGTCGACCCAGAGGCCACCCATCGTGTAGTGCACGGCGGGGAAGATCCGCATCGGGACCTCGTACGGGTTCTCACCCGTGATCCGCTCGTACATCTCGAACAGGTTGCCGTACTTGTTCTCGACGGCCTTGCGGCCGAGCCGCTGGATCGCGTCGTCGAAGTCCAGGTAGACACCCAGGCCCGACGGTCCGACGCCGCGCTTCTCGTCGCAGACCTCCTTGGCGGCCCGGGACGCGATGTCGCGGGGCACCAGGTTGCCGAACGCCGGGTACTTGCGCTCGAGGAAGTAGTCACGCTCCTCGTGCGGGATCTCGTTCGGCCCGCGGTCGTCGCCGAGCTTCTTCGGGACCCAGACGCGGCCGTCGTTGCGCAGCGACTCCGACATCAGGGTCAGCTTCGACTGGTGGTCGCCGGAGACCGGGATGCAGGTCGGGTGGATCTGGGTGAAGCAGGGGTTCGCGAACAGCGCGCCCTTGCGGTGCGCCCGCCAGCCGGCGGTGACATTGCTGCCCTTGGCGTTCGTCGACAGGTAGAAGACGTTGCCGTAGCCACCGGAGGCGAGCACGACCGCGTCGGCGGTGTGCACCTCGATCTCGCCGGAGACCATGTCGCGCGCGACGATGCCGCGGGCGCGGCCCTCGACCACGATCAGCTCGAGCATCTCGTGCCGGGCGTACATCTCGACCGTGCCGGCCTTCACCTGGCGCTCCAGCGCCTGGTAGGCGCCGATCAGCAGCTGCTGGCCGGTCTGGCCGCGGGCGTAGAAGGTGCGGGAGACCTGCACGCCGCCGAAGGACCGGTTGTCGAGCAGACCGGCGTAGTCGCGGGCGAACGGGACACCCTGGGCGACGCACTGGTCGATGATCTGGCGGGAGATCTCGGCGAGCCGGTGGACGTTGGACTCCCGCGCACGGAAGTCGCCGCCCTTCACGGTGTCGTAGAACAGCCGGTAGACGCTGTCGCCGTCGTTGCGGTAGTTCTTCGCCGCGTTGATGCCGCCCTGCGCGGCGATCGAGTGCGCACGCCGCGGGCTGTCCTGGTAGCAGAACGTCTTGACGTGGTAGCCGGCCTCGCCGAGCGTGGCGCTCGCGGCGCCACCGGCCAGGCCGGAACCCACGACGATGATCTTCTTGGAGCGCTTGTTCGCCGGGTTGACGAGCTTGACGCCGAAGCGGCGGCGCTCCCAGCGGGTCTCGATGGCACCCGAGGGGACCGCCTTGTCGACGACCGGCTCACCGGTCGCGTAGTCGGCGTAGGACACGTGGTGGGACGAGGCGTCAGTGCTGTCAGTCATGGGATCAGACCACTCCGAACGTGACGGCGAGGGGCACCGAGATGAAGCCGAGGGTCAGCACGGCGGCGAAGACCGTCGACACCACCTTGATGGTGCGCTCACGGCTGTTCGACGACCACCCGAGCGTCTGGATGCCCGAGAAGATGCCGTGCTGGACGTGGAAGCCCAGCGCGACCACCGCGAGGACGTAGAACAGGGTGACGTACCAGCGGGCGAGGGTGAAGTCGGCCGCGAGGTTGTCGGCCACCGCGAGGTGCACGCCGTTCGGGTTCAGCGTGCCCGCGGTGAGGTCGAGCAGGTGGTAGACCACGAACAGCGCGATGATCACGCCACCCCAGCGCATGGTGCGGGCCGCGTAGCTGCCCTTGACCTGGTAGGAGCCACCCGCGTACTTGATCGGGCGGGCCCTGCGCGCGCGCAGGGCGAGCATCGTCGCCGACCAGATGTGGGCGACCACCGCGACGACCAGCACCACGCGGACGATCCAGAGCATGCCCGAGTAGGGCAGCGCCGGTTCCAGGATGGTGCGCAGCCAGGCCGCGTAGTGATCGATCGCCTCGGGGCCGAAGAAGATCTTCAGGTTCCCGATCATGTGCAGCGTGACGTAGCCGAGCAGCACGACGCCGCTCACCGCCATCACGAACTTCAGCAGCGCACTGGGCGTGCGCGGGCGCCGGGGTGCGGCGGGCTCGGCTCCGCCGCCGGCCCGGGACTTCTCGGACATCGTGACCACGTCCTCCAGTGGACATACCAACGGGTAAGGCAGTCCAATGCATGAAACGGTCTCCGCTCATAGCCGTAAGCTATGCACGTGACACTTCAGCAGCTCATGTACTTCGTCGCCGTGGCGAACGTGCGCAGCTTCACTCGGGCGGCCGACCAGGTGGGGGTCGCCCAGCCGACCCTGAGCCGCGCGCTGCGGGCGCTGGAGGACGAACTGGGCTCCCCGCTGATCAACCGCGGGTCGGCCGTCACGCTGACCCCGGCCGGTGAGGCGGTGCTGCCACTGGCACGCAGGATGCTCGCCGATTCCGACATGGTCCGCACGACGGTGGCCGAGATGGTCGGCCTGCGCAGCGGCCGGGTACGGGTCGGGGCGACGCCGTCGCTGTGCATCGGCGTGCTGTCCGACGTGCTGCGGGTCTTCCACGCCCGGCACCCCGAGATCGCCGTCGAGCTCGCCGAGGACGGCTCGCAGCCGCTGGAGGCGGCGCTGGTGCAGGGGGAGCTGGACGTCGCGCTGGTGATCGTGCCCCCCGACGGGGTGGACCCGACCCTGCACACCGCTCCCCTGCTGCGCGAACGGCTCTCGGTCGCCTCGCCGCGGGCGCGCAGGCCGCTGACCCCGCGCGGGTCGATGACGGTGTCCGAGCTCGCCCGGCACGATCTGGTGATGGTGCGCCAGGGCTACGACCTGCGGGAGGTGACGCTGCGGGCCTACGCCGTCGCCGGGGTCACGCCGCGGATCGCCGTCGAGGGCGGTCAGATGGACGCGGTGCTGCGCATGGTCGAGGCCGGCACCGGGGTGGCGGTGGTGCCGGACCTGACGTTCATCGGGCGGCCGCGGCTGCGGCGCACGGTGCTCAACCCGGCGATCCACCGCACGGTGGCGCTGGCGCGGCGGTCCGACATCGCCCCCACCCCGGCCGTCATCGCCTTCGCGGACACGCTGCTGGAGCACATGTCCGACACCTCGGCGTCGCTGCGGGAGGGCACGACCGACGTCCAGGTGCTGCACCGGCACCGGACCGGCCGGGAGCTGCTCGGCTGAGGGCCGGGGTCAGTCGGGCACCGGGAACAGCGGGGCGTGGCCCCCGGGGCCCTCCGGCGGCGGGTGCGGGTCGAGCACCCGCAGGTGCTCGCACGTCCCGGTCACCTGCAGGACCCGGCGGACCTGGCGCGCCGCGCCGCAGTACAGCTCCAGCACCACCCCGGCCGCGGCGGCGTCGCGGTGGCAGTCCAGCAGCGCCGCGATCCCGGCCGAGCCGAGGAAGCCGACCGCGGACAGGTCCAGCACGATCCGCGGGGCCGCGGAGAACCAGGCGCCCACCTGCTCGGCCAGGAACGGCGCGGTCGCGGCGTCGACGTCGCCGACGGCGTGCAGCGCCACCGGCCCCGACGGGTGCGGCACCGCCTCCAGGGCCAGACCGCCGCCCTCCGCGGTCGCGGCGGACAGGCCGGGCACTCCTCCCGGGCCGTCCGTCGGATCGGTCATCACCGGCCGCCTCCCGCGGGGCGCCGCGCCACCGCCGGGGCCAGAGTGCCAGTACCGCACGCCGATCGCCCGATGACGGCGGCGTCGTCGCCCCGTCGACGCGCGGCACGCCGCCGGTCTTCCTACGCTCGGCGGGTGGCCCATCACGATCTCGCAATCGTCGGCACCGGATCCGGGAACATGATCGTCGACGACCGCTTCGACGGTCTCGATGTCGCCCACGTCGAGGCGACCCGGTTCGGCGGGACCTGCCTGAACGTCGGCTGCATCCCGACCAAGATGCTCGCCTACACCGCCGAGGTCGCCGAGACCGTGCGGGCGGCGTCGTCCTACGGCGTGGACGCCCGGATCGACCGGATCCGCTGGAGCGACATCCGCGACCGGGTCTTCGCCCGGCTCGACCCGATCGGCGACGAGGGCCGCGACCACCGCCGACACGACGGCACCGTCTACGACGGCGTGGCCCGCTTCACCGGGCCGCGCGCGATGACCGTGGACCTGGGCGACGGCGGCACCGCGGAGTTCACCGCGGACCGGATCGTGCTCGCCGTCGGGGGACGGCCGGTGGTCCCGCCACCGGTCGCGGACTCGGGCGTCCCGTTCCACACCTCCGACACGATCATGCGGATCGACGAGCTGCCCGAGCACCTGGCGATCATCGGAGGCGGCTACATCGCGGCCGAGTTCGCGCACGTGTTCGGCGGGCTGGGCTGCGCGGTCACGATCATCGAGAGCGCCGACACACTGCTCGGCGGGATGGACGAGACCGTCGTGGAGCGGTTCACCGACGCCGCCCGCGAGCGCTTCACCGTCCACACCGGCCGGACGGTGGAGAAGGTCACCGGCGGCGAGGGCGACGTGCGGCTGCACCTCGACGACGGCACGGAGGTCCGGGCCGACCGGCTGCTCGTCGCGGCCGGGCGCCGTCCGAACTCCGACCGGCTCGGCCTGGACCACGCCGGGGTCGACACCGACGACGCCGGCCGCGTCGTCGTCGACGCCCACGGCCGCACCACCGCCGACGGGGTGTGGGCGCTGGGCGACATCTCGACCCCGCACCCGCTCAAGCACGTCGCGAACCACGAGGCCGAGGTCGTCGGGCACAACCTCGCCCACCCCGACGACCTGCGCGAGGTCGACCACCGGTTCGTGCCGGCCGCGGTGTTCACCACCCCGCAGATCGGCTCCGTGGGGCGCACCGAGCAGCAGTGCCGCGAGGAGGACCTGGAGTTCCGGGTCGGGCTCCACGAGTACGCCGATGTCGCCTTCGGCTGGGCGCTGGAGGAGCAGCGCGGGTTCTGCAAGGTCCTCGTCGCCCCCGACGGCACGCTGCTGGGGGCGCACCTGCTCGGCCCGCAGGCGTCGACGATGGTCCAGCAGCTGGTGCAGGCGATGGCGCTGGGCGTGACCGCGCAGCGGCTCGCCGACGTCCAGTACTGGATCCACCCCGCCCTGACCGAGGTGCTGGAGAACGCGCTGCGCGACGCCGTCGAGGAGGACTAGGCGCGCCGCTCGGTCAGCTCGGTGACCACGGCCAGCCCGACCACCACGGCGAGCACGACCAGGCCGATCACGATCGCGGGCAGCGCGTGCCCGGCGACGAGCGCGACCGCCGCGGCCACGACCAGCACGGCCGCGGCGACGTAGCGCGACCGCCCGACCGTCCCGGTGCGGCCCTGCAGGTAGAGCTTGTTGCCCACGAGGTAGAGCAGCGGACCGCCGACCGAGGTCAGCACCAGGGCCGGGGTGTTCTCCGGGTGCGTGAGGTGCAGGTCGATCGCGACCGCGAACAGCACCGCGCCGGCCACCATCAGGCCGTGTGCGTAGGCGAACGCGGCCCGCGCCGCGCGGGTCGACCCGTCGCCGGAGGCCGCCCGGGTGCCGTGTCCGGCGAGCGCGAAGTAGGACCACCACAGCGCGACCAGGCCGGCGAACCCGAGCAGGGTGATCACCACCGCGTAGGGGGTCACGACCTCCATCTCCGACAGCGTGAAACCCATGATCAGGATCGACTCGCCGAGCGCGATGATGAACACCAGCCGGTTGCGCTCGGCGAGGTGCTCCACGTCGGTCGGCCACTCCTCCATCGGGGTGCGGCCGAGCCCCGGCACCCGGAACTCGAACCGCGGGCCCGCCATGTCGACGGCGACGGCCAGCGCCCAGACCACGAGCCGCGCCACCGGCGGGAGGAACGCGCCGAGGACCATCAGCACCGACGCGGCCGTGCTCCACACCAGCAGGTTGCGGTAGTTGCGGGCCATGACGTGCCCGCGCATGGTCACGACGAGGAACAGCGGGCGGCCGATCTGGGCGGCGGCGAAGCACAGCGCGAACAGCAGGCCCGAGTCGCCGAACGCGCCCGGCAGCGCCAGGGCCATCCCGAGTGCCGCGAGCATCAGCCCGGCGTTGAGCACCCGGACCGACGGCCGGGCCGGGTCCAGGTAGTTCATCGCCCAGGCCGAGTAGTTCCACAGCCACCAGACCGCGGCGAACAGGACCGCCGTCTCCAGCGCCCCGACCGGGGTCAGGTGATACAGCAGCGTGTGCGAGACCTGGACGATCGCGAACACGTAGACGAGGTCGAAGAACAGCTCGATCGGGGCGACCTCGGAGTCGCCCGCCCGGCGCAGCACCCGCGGCCGGGTGTCGGGTGTGGTGTCCGGTGTGGTCATCGGTGGGTCCTTCCCCGTGTCGGCGCAGCCGAAGGGTAGTGCGGCGCGCAACGATGCCCGGTGTGAACCTCGGTCTGCGCGCGATGCGCCCCCGCGACCCGGACGAGCCCCACCGGGCGGCCAGTCCGCTGGAGCTGTTCTTCGACCTGGTGTTCGTGGTGGCGGTGTCGCTGTCGTCGGCCGCGCTGCACCACTCCGAGTCCGGCGGGCACATCGGTGCCGGGGTCGGGTCGTACCTGCTGGTGTTCTTCGGCATCTGGTGGGCCTGGATGAACTTCACCTGGTTCGCCTCGGCCTTCGACGTCGACGACTGGCTCTACCGCGTCACCACCCTGGTGCAGATGGCGGGGGCGCTGGTACTGGCCGCGGGGACCCCGTCGGCGATGGCCGGTGAGGGCTACGGCGTGCTCGTCGCGGGCTACGTGGTGATGCGCCTGGCGATGGTCACGCAGTGGCTGCGGGCGGCCCGCTCGCACCGGGAGCTGCGGGTCACGGCGCTGCGCTACGCGGGCGGCATCGTCGTCGTCCAGCTGCTGTGGATCACCTGGGTGCTCGTGGACCCGCACCCGGTGGGGTTCGTCGTGCTGGCGCTGGCCGAGCTGGCGGTCCCGGTGGTCGCCGAGCGGGCGCGGACGACACCGTGGCACCCGCACCACATCGCCGAGCGCTACAGCCTGTTCACCCTGATCCTGCTGGGCGAGTCGGTCCTGGCGTCGACGACGGCCGTGGTCGACGCGCTGTCCTCCGCCGAGCACCTCGGCCCGCTGCTGCTGCTCTCGGCGTGCGGGCTCGTGCTGGCGGCGGGCATGTGGTGGGTCTACTTCGCCCGCGACCAGCACGAGCACCTGCGGGCCATGCCACGGGCGCTGGTGCACGGCTACGGCCACTACCTCGTCTTCGCCGCGGCCGGGGCGTTCTCGGCGGGCATCGAGGTGGCCGTCGACGTCGACACCACCGCGACCGGGCTGTCCGCCGCCGCGGCCGGGGCGACGCTGACCGTGCCGGTCGCGCTGTTCGTCCTCGGGGTGTGGGCGCTCGCGCTGCGCCCCACGCTCACCGCCGGGCGCAGCGCCGCCGTCGTCGTGCTGGCGGGGCTGCTGGGACTGTCGGCGTTCGCGCCGTTCACCCCGGTCGTCGCCGCGGTGGTGATGGTGGCGGTGGTCGTGACCGTCGAGACAGCACCCGCCCGGAACACCGTCGCCGCGTGACGGGTTCGGAGGTGACATGGGCCGGGTGTGGATCGACAAGCAGACCCCCGAGGTGTTCCGGGCGATGACCGACGTCGTCGCGGTCGTGCGCGAGCGCGCCGCCGCGGCCGGGGTGGACCGGGACCTGCTGGAGCTGGTGAACCTGCGGGTCTCCCAGATCAACGGCTGCGAGACCTGCCTGGACACGCACTGGCGGTCGGGGCTGGCGGCCGGACTGACCCCGCAGCGGATGGCGCTGCTCCCGGCCTGGCGCGACAGCGCCCTCTACGACGACCGCGAGCGCGCCGCACTCGGTCTCGCCGAGGCCGTCACCCGGACCGCCGGGACCCACCTCGACGACGACGCCTACGCCGCCGTCCGCGGTGACCTCACCGACGACGAGGTGTCGGTGCTGGTCTGGGCTGCGATCACCATCAACGCGTTCAACCGGGTCTCGATCCTGTCGGCGCACCCCGTCCCCGAGCGCGACGCCGACGGCCGCGTGGTGCGCCGCCGGGCGTCCTGAGAGGCTGACCACATGCCCGGCGACACCGACGACACCGTGGTCACCCACGACACCGGCCACCACCGCTACGAGATCCTGATCGACGGCACCGTGGTCGGCCGGGCCGAGTACGTCGACGACCACGAGCAGCGGATCTTCCACCACACCGAGGTCGACCCGGAGCTGTCCGGGCGCGGGCTCGCGAGCACCCTGATCCGCTTCGCGCTGGACGACACCCGCGCCGCCGGGAAGCGGATCGTGCCGGTCTGCCCGTACGTACGGCGCTGGGTGTCGACCCACCAGGGCTACGCCGACATCCTCGACCCGGTGACGCCCGACGCCGTCGCCACCGTCCGGCGGAGGGCGCGGTGAGCAACGTCGAGACCGTGCCGGAGGAGGTCGTCTGCGGGGGCGACACCGCCGCCGCGGAGCTGGTGACCCCGCGCGACGTGCCGTTGGGCGGGCCGCGCGCGATGACGGTGCGCCGCACGCTGCCGCGCCGCACCCGGTCGCTGATCGGGGCCTGGTGCTTCCTCGACCACTACGGCCCGGACCGGGTCGCCGACACCGGCGGGATGGCCGTGCCGGGGCATCCGCACACCGGGCTGGCGACGGTGTCGTGGCTGTTCACCGGGGAGGTCGAGCACCGCGACACCACCGGCGCGCACGCGGTCGTGCGCCCGGGCGAGCTGAACCTGATGACCGCGGGGTCCGGCATCGCACACTCGGAGTTCTCCACGCCCGGTACCGAGGTGCTGCACGGGGTGCAGCTGTGGCTGGCGCTGCCCGCCGCGCACCGGGACACCGCACCCCGCTTCGAGCACTACGCGCCGCCCCGGGTGCGGGCCGGGGACGCCGCGCTGCGGGTGTTCCTCGGGTCGCTGGCCGGGTCGTCGTCGCCGGTGGAGACGTTCACCCCGCTGCTGGGCGCCGAGGTCGTGCTGCCCGCCGGGACGACGGTGACGCTCGACGTCGACGCCGGGTTCGAGCACGGCGTGCTGGTCGACACCGGCGCGGCGCGGGTGTGCGGGACGGCGGCCGCGTCCACCGAGCTCGTGTACCTCCCGCCGGGCCGGACGACCCTGGACCTGCACGCCGGCGACGACGGCGCCCGCCTGGTGCTGCTCGGCGGGGAGCCGTGGGGCGAGCAGATCGTGATGTGGTGGAACTTCGTCGGTTCCAGCCACGACGAGATCGCGGCCTTCCGGGAGCAGTGGCAGGACGAGCGTGCAACCGGAGGGCGGGACGGCGGGCGCTTCGGGGTGTTCCCGGACGCCTGGGAGTCGACGTTGCCGGCGCCGGAGCTGCCGAACGCGCGGTTGACCCCTCGGGGGTAGCCCCGGATCAGCACAGGTCGGCGCGCACCACCGGCACGACCCGGCGCAGCTGCTCGAGGAGCAGATCGGCGGCCCGGCCGTCGCGGGTGACGACGAGGTCGACCCGGCCGATCTCGCCGGACATGTCGACCCGCAGCGAGCGGACCTTCCAGCGGCGCGACCGCAGCGTGGTGAGGACCTTGTACAGGCCGTCGTCGGCGTCGGTCAGCAGCAGCGAGACGACGTGACCGTGCTCGGCGGGATCGCTTCCGGTACGGGTGCGCTCGGTGGTGGGGGCGTTCATCGGATCTCCGGTGTTCGAGGGCGAACGTCAGGATCCGGCCAGGTCCGGCGGGCACGACGTGCCACGCGCCGGCTCCCTGGCTTCAGCCGGCGCGCCGGGTAATGGTCCGACCGCGCACGGGACGAGGGTAACAGCCGTCACCACCCCCGGGCCGAGCCGCGGCGATCGCGACGCGGATGCTGACCCCGTGCGGTACGTGGCGATCGGGGACAGCTTCACCGAGGGCGTGGGCGACGAGGACGCCGCCGGCATCCCGCGCGGCTGGGCCGACCGGGTCGCCGCCGGGCTGGCCGGCGCCTCCGGCGAACCGGTGCACTACGCGAACCTGGCCGTACGGGGCCGGCTGCTGGCCGACGTCGTCGGGCCGCAGCTCGACGCCGCGCTGGCGCTGGACCCCGCACCGACGCTGATCACGCTCAACGGCGGCGGGAACGACATGCTGCGCCCCCGCACCGACGTCGCCGGGCTCGCCGCGCTGACCGCCCGCGCCGTCGACCGCTGCGCGGCGGCGGGGGTCCGGCTGGTGCTGCTCAGCGGCGCCGACCCGTCGGACCGGCTCCCGCTGGGACGGGTCGTCCACCGCCGCGGCGCCGAGCTGTCGGCGACGGTGCGCACGCTCGCCGCCGCACACGGGCTCACCTTCGTCGACGTGTTCGGCGACGCCGAGATCCGCAGGCCCGGCTACTGGTCGGACGACCGCCTGCACCTGGGCACGCCCGGGCACCTGCGCGCCGCCGGGCTGGTGCTGGAGGCACTCGGGGTGCGCGGCGCGACGCCCGCGACGACCGTCGTCACGACCTCGCAGACGGGGCCGGCCGCGGGGCTCGCCTACTACCGCGCCCACGTCCTGCCCTGGGTCGGACGACGCCTGCGGGGCCGTTCGTCCGGGGACGGCCGCCCGGCGAAGGCCCCGGCCTGGACGGTCGTCCCGGCGCGCTGAGCCGCGGGGCGGCGCCGGGCGTCACAGGTCGGCCAGCGCGGACAGCGGCGACTCGACGGCGTCGGCGACGAACCGCAGGAACCCGCCCGCGGTGCCGCCGTCGCAGACCCGGTGGTCGAACACCAGTGACAGCTGGGTGATCGACCGCGGGACGACCGCGCCGTCGACGACCCACGGCCGCGGCAGCACCCGCCCGACGCCCAGCATCGCGACCTCGGGATGGTTGATGATCGCGGCGCTGCCGTCGACGCCGAGCACCCCGTAGTTGTTCAGGGTGAACGACCCGCGGGTCAGCTCGGTGGCGGTGACCGAGCCGTCCCGGGCCGCCGCGGTGAGCCGGCGGATCTCGGTGTCGAGGCCGCGCATCCCGAGGCGGTGGGCGTCGGCGACCGAGGGGACGACCAGACCACGGTCGGTCTGCGCGGCGATGCCGAGGTGCACCCCGTCGAGGTGCACGATCTCCCCCGCCTGCGGGTCGACCCGGGCGTTGAGCTCGGGGAACCGGGCGAGACCGGCGACGACGAACCGGGCCAGGATCGCGAGCAGCCCGACCGGGCGGCCGTCGGTGCCGGTGAGCTGCGGGCGCAGGGCGAGCAGGTCGGTGGCGTCGACGTCGACCCAGGTCGTGGCCTCGGGGATCTCGGCGCGGCTGCGGGTCAGGGTCTCGGCGACGGCGCGGCGGACCCCGCGCAGCGGCACGATCGCCCGCACCGCGAGCCCGGTGCGGGGGTCATGCTCCGGCGCGACGGCGGTCGTCGCAGCGGACGGTGCGGCGGCGGACGGTGCAACGGCGGGCGGTGCAACGGCGGGCGGTGCAACGGCGGGCGGTGCAGTGACGTGCGGCGCGGCAGCGGGCTCGGCGGCGGCCGGCGGCGCGGAGCGGGCGGCGGCGAGCGCCACGTCGTGACGCAGCACCATCCCGCCGGGCCCGGTCCCCTCGACCGTCGCGAGGTCGATGCCGTGGTCGCGGGCCAGCCGCCGCACCACCGGCGACTGCACCGGCCGACGCTCCCCCCGCGCGCGGTCGGCGGCGGACGTCGCCGCCGGGACCGCGGGCGCGGCCGGGCCGGCGGGCGCGGGTGAGTCGGCGGGCACGGGCGAAGGGGCGGGCGCGGGTGGGTCGGCGCGCTTCGCGGCCCGGCGACGCCGGCGGGCCCCCTCGTGCCCGCCGGACGTGCCGTACCCGATCAGGACGTTCCCCGATCCGGCGTCCCCGGCGTCCCCGACCGACACCAGCGGCTCCCCGACCCGCAGCGTCTCGCCCTCCACACCGTGCCGGGTCAGCACCGTGCCCGCGTACGGCGACGGCACCTCGACCACGGCCTTCGCCGTCTCCACCTCGGCCACGGGCTGGTCGACGCCGACGGTGTCCCCGTCGGCCACGAGCCAGCGGACGAGCTCGGCCTCGGTCAGCCCCTCCCCCAGGTCGGGCAGGGTGAACACCTGAGCGCTCACGCCGCGTCCTCCCAGCCGAGCGTGTCGACGGCGTCGAGCACCCGGTCCACCCCGGGCAGGTGGTGCTGCTCCAGCTTCGGCGGCGGGTAGGGCACGTCGAATCCGGTCACCCGGCGCACCGGCGCCTCGAGGTGGTGGAAGCACCGCTCGGAGATCCGGGCGGCGATCTCCGAGGCGACCGAGGCGAACCCCGGGGCCTCCGCGACGACGACCGCCCGCCCGGTCCGGCGGACCTGCGCGCAGACGGTCTCGTCGTCGAACGGCACGATCGACCGCAGGTCGACCACGCCCAGGTCACGGCCCTCGCGGGCGGCCTCCTCGGCGGCGGCGAGCGCGACCGGGACCGTCGGGCCGTAGGCGATGAGCGTCGCGTCGACCCCGGGGCGGCGGACGACGGCACGTCCGATCGGCGGCACCGGGACGGTCGTGTCCACCTCCTCGGAGGTGAAGTAGTGCTTCTTCGGTTCCAGGAAGACCACCGGATCCGGGTACTCGATCGCCGCGCGGAGCAGGCCGTGGGCGTCGGCGTTCGTGGCCGGGGCGAGCACGGTCAACCCGGCGGTGTGGGCGTAGTACGCCTCGGAGGAGTCACAGTGGTGCTCGACGCCGCCGATCCCGCCGGCATACGGCACCCGGATGACCATCGGCAGCCGCATCCGGCCCGAGGTGCGGTTGCCGAACTTCGCGACGTGGCTGGCGATCTGCTCGAACGCCGGGTACGCGAACGCGTCGAACTGCATCTCGACGACGGGCCGCAGCCCGTTCATCGCCATCCCCACCGCCGTGCCGACGATGCCGGACTCGGCGAGCGGGGTGTCGAAGCAGCGGTGCTCGCCGAACTCGGCGGTGAGCCCGTCGGTGACCCGGAAGACCCCGCCGAGCGGACCGACGTCCTCCCCGAACACGACGACGGTCGGGTCGGCGGCCATCGCCTCGCGCAGCGCCGTGTTGATCGACTGCGCCATGGTGAGCTTCACGGGACCGGTGTTCACGGCGTGACCTCCAGCTCGGCGCGCAGCTGGGCGCGCTGCTCGCGCAGCTGCGGGGTGGGGTGGGCGTAGACGTGGGCGAACAGGTCCTCGGGGTCCACCGGGCACTCGGCCGCGATGCCGGCGCGCAGGGCGGCGGCCATCCGCTCGGCGTCGTCGGTGAGCGCGCGCTCGGCGTCGTCGTCGAGCAGGCCGTCGGCGCGCAGCCGGGCGCGCAGACGCACCAGCGGGTCGCGGCCTGCCCAGGAGGCGACCTCGCTCTCGTCGCGGTAGCGGCCCGCGTCGTCGGCGTTGGTGTGGGCCTCCATGCGGTAGGTGTCGGCCTCCACCAGCGTCGGGCCGCCACCGGAGCGGGCCACGGAGACGGCGTCGTCGAGCACGGTGAGCAGCGCGGGGAGGTCGTTGCCGTCGACCCGCACACCGGGCATGCCGTAGCCGACCGCCTTGTCCGCGAGGTCGGCGGCTGCGCTCTGCCGATGCAGCGGCACCGAGATCGCGTACTTGTTGTTCTGCACGAGGAACACCACCGGCGCCCGGAACACCGCGGCGAAGTTCAGCGCCTCGTGGAAGTCGCCCTCGCTGGTCGCGCCGTCGCCGCAGAGCGCCAGGACTGCGTCGGGCTCGCCCTTGAGCCGCGCGGCGTGGGCGACGCCGACGGCGTGCAGCAGCTGTGTGGCGAGCGGGGTCGCCTGCGGGGCGACGCGGTGGCCGGCGACGTCGTAGCCGCAGTGCCGGTCCCCCCGCAGCATCGTGAGCACCTCCACCGGGTCGACACCGCGCGCGACGATCGCTGCGGTGTCGCGGTAGGTCGGGAAGAGCCAGTCGTCGTCGCCCAGCACCATCGCCGCGGCCACCTGGCAGGCCTCCTGGCCGCGCGAGGACGGGTACACGGCCAGACGCCCCTGCCGGACCAGCGCGCCGGCCTGCTCGTTGAGCCGCCGGGCGTGCACCAGGCCGCGGTAGCCGTCGAGCAGCCGGTCCGGCGGCGGGAGCTGAGCGCCGGGCACCGTGGTGCCGTCCGGTTCCAGCAGGCGGACGGTCTCGCGCCGGTCGTCCACGATGACTCCCCTCCGTGCGGACACAGTGCCTCGAGAATGGCGCATGATCCGTACGATCGGCTCGAGCCGCGGAGATGCCGAGACGATCGGCCCGCAGCGCGACACCGCTCCGGACGAGTGGTCCGGGTCACCGGTGCCCGGCGGGGCGCGGCGAGACGAACGGAGGGGCCGGTGCTCGACGACATCGACCGGCGGATGGTCGCGGAGCTGCAGCGCGACGGCAGGCTGACCGGGCGCGCGCTGGCCGAGCGCCTGACGATCTCGCGGGCGAACGCCTACGCCCGCCTCGCCCGGCTCGTCGACGATCGCGTGGTCACCGGGTTCACCGCGCTCGTCGACCCGGACAAGGTGGGGCTGCACACCTCGGCGTACGTGACGCTGACGGTGCGCCAGAACAGCTGGCGCGAGCTGCGCGAACAGCTGCGCGCGATCCCCGAGGTCCGGCACATGGCGCTGGTCGGCGGGGACTTCGACGTACTGCTGCTGGTGCGCACCACCGGCAACGACGCGCTGCGCAGCGTCGTGCTCGAACGCCTGCAGGCGCTGCCGACGGTCGTGTCGACGCGGACGATCCTGATCTTCGAGGACGAGTCCCGCTAGCTGCGGGCGGGTGCGCCCTCGGCCCAGGCGGTGTCCAGCACCTCGCGCAGCGCCTCGATCGGCTGGGCGCCCGCGACGCCGTAGCGGTCGTCGATCACCAGGAACGGCACCGAGGTGATGCCCAGGCTGCGGGCCAGGTCCTCGTCGGCGCGGACGTCGTCGAGGTGGCGGTCGGAGCCGAGCACCGCGCGGACGCCGTCCTCGTCGAGCCCGGCGCCGACGGCGATCCGGACCAGCGCCTCCGGGTCACCGATCGGCTCGCCGTCGGTGAACGAGGCCCGCAGCAGCCGGCCCTTCAGCTCGTCCTGCACCGTGGCGCCGCCGGTCTCCCAGGCGTGGTGCAGCAGCCGGTGGGCGTCGGCGGTGTTGCCGTGGCGGGCCCGGTCGAAGCGGAACTCCAACCCGTCCGCGGCCGCGGTGGCGGTGACCTGGCCCTCCATCCGGCGGGCCGCCGCGACGCTCACGCCGTACTTGGCCGCCAGGTGCTCGGCCCGGTCACCGGGCTGCTCGCGCGGCGCGGCCGGATCGAGCTCGAAGCTGCGCCACCGCAGCGTCACCGCGTCGCGGTGTGCGAAACCGGACAACGCCGCCTGCAGACGCGCCCGCCCGATCGCGCACCACGGGCAGACGACGTCGGACCAGATCTCGAGCTTCACGACCGGTCGCAACCCACGCGCGACCCACGGCATTCCCCGCCGAGGAGGTCAGCTCCTCGGCTCCCGGTGGTCCTTGAGCCGCTGCAGCTTCCCGACCGAGCGCTCCAGGGTGTCGGGGTCGACGACGTCGCAGGTCACGGAGATACCGACGGTCTCCTTCACCGCGCGCACGAGCTCCGCGGCGGCCGGGTCGCGGCGGTCGGCGGGCGTGTCGCCGCGGGCCTCCACGCGCACGGTCATCGCGTCGAGCCTGCCCTGGGTGGTCAGCTCCAGCTGGAAGTGCGGCGCGAGCCCGGGCGTGCGGAGCACGATCTCCTCGATCTGGGTCGGGAAGACGTTCACCCCGCGCAGAATGATCATGTCGTCGGACCGGCCGGTGATCTTGGCCATCCGCCGCATCTGCGGCCGCGCGGTACCCGGGAGCAACGTCGTGAGGTCGCGGGTGCGGTAGCGGATGATCGGCAGCCCCTCCTTGGTGAGGCTGGTGAACAGCAACTCGCCCTCGGAGCCGTCGGGCAGCGGGGTGCCGTCGAGCGGGTCGACGACCTCGGGCAGGAAGTGGTCCTCCCAGATGTGCAGACCGTCCTTGGTCTCCACGCACTCCTGTGACACGCCGGGTCCCATGACCTCGGACAGCCCGTAGATGTCGACGGCGTGGATGCCGGCCCGCTCCTCGATCTCGGCGCGCATCTGCTCGGTCCAGGGCTCGGCACCGAAGATCCCGACCTGCAGGCTCGTCGACCGGGGGTCGACACCCTGGCGCTCGAACTCGTCGAGCAGGGTGAGCATGTAGCTCGGGGTCAGCATGATGACCTCGGGCTCGAAGTCGCCGATGAGCTGCACCTGGCGCGGGGTCATCCCGCCGGAGACGGGGATGACGGTCGCGCCCAGCTTCTCCGCGCCGTAGTGCGCGCCGAGCCCGCCGGTGAACAGGCCGTACCCGTAGGCGACGTGGACGCGGTGGCCGGGGCGCCCGCCCGCGGCCCGGATCGACCGGGCGACGAGCCCGGCCCACCGGTCGAGGTCACCCGCGGTGTAGCCGACGACGGTCGGGCGCCCCGTCGTGCCCGACGACGCGTGGATCCGCGCGATCCGCTCACGCGGCACCGCGAACATGCCGAACGGGTAGGTCTCCCGCAGGTCGGCCTTGGTCGTCGTCGGGAACTTCGCGATGTCGGCGAGCTCGCGGCAGTCGGCGGGGCGCACGCCGTGCTCGTCGAACCTCGCGCGGTAGTGCGGCACGTTGTCGTAGGCGTGCCGCAGCGACCACTGCAGACGCTCGAGCTGCAGCGCACGCAGCTCGTCGACCGACATCCGCTCGGCGGGGTCCAGCAGCTCGGCCGGGGGCGCGTCGCCGAGGCGCCTCGTCGCCGCCGTCATCACGCGTCCTTCTTCGCGACGAGGGTGAGCACGTCGTAGCGGGCGACGGACTCGCCGTCCTGCCGCGTGACGTCGGCGTCCCAGCGGACCTCGCCGTAGCCGGCGGACTCGCGCGGGGTGAGCTGCTTGCAGGTCAGGGTCACGGTCAGCTCGTCGTCGAAGCGGACCGGGGTGAGGAACCGCAGCCCGTCGACGCCGAAGTTCGCGAGCACCGGGCCCGGGTCCGGGTCGACGAACAGGCCGGCGGCCAGCGAGACGACCAGGTAGCCGTGCGCGACGCGCTGCCCGAACAGCGGGTTCGCCGCGGCGGCGGCCTCGTCCATGTGCGCGTAGAACGTGTCGCCGGTGAACTCGGCGAAGTGCTCCACGTCCTCCCGGGTCACCCGGCGCGGACCGGCGACCAGGCAGTCGCCGGGGCGCAGCTCCTCGAGATGCCTGCGGAACGGGTGCACGTCGGTGGTGTGGCGCTGCGCACCGGTGACCCAGCGGCCGGTGATCGCGGCGAGCGAGTCGGGGTCGGCCTGGACCGCGGTGCGCTGCATGTGGTGGAACACCCCGCGCACGCCGCCCATCTCCTCACCGCCGCCGGCGCGGCCCGGGCCGCCGTGGACGAGCTGCGGCAGCGGCGACCCGTGTCCGGTGGACTCGCCCGCGTCGCGGGCGTTGAGCACGTGCACGCGGCCGTGGAACGGCGCGATACCGAGCACGACCTCGCGGACGAACCCGGGGTCGGCGGAGACGACGGACCCGGCGAGCGACCCCTGGCCGCGGGCGGCGTAGTCGATCAGCTGCGCAGGAGTGTCGTAGGGCAGCACGGTCGACACCGGGCCGAACGCCTCGACCTCGTGCGGCTCGGCGCGGTCCGGGTCACCGACCAGCAGCAGCGGGGAGACGAACGCGCCACGGTCGGCGTCGGCGCCGGTCACCTCGACGTGGTCGGGGTCGCCGAACACGATCCGGCCGGCATCGCGCAGGGCCTTCACGCTGCGGCGGACCTCCTCGCGCTGGTCGAGGCTCGCGAGCGCCCCCATCCGGACGCCCTCGGCGCCGGGGGCGCCGACCACGACCCTCGCGAGCCGCGCGGTGACGGCCTCGACGACGGCGTCGACGTGTGCGCGCGGCACGAACGCGCGCCGGATCGCGGTGCACTTCTGCCCGGCCTTGACCGTCATCTCGGTGGTCAGGGCCTTCACGAAGAGGTCGAACTCCTCGGTGCCGGGCGTCGCGTCCGGGCCGAGCGCGGCCAGGTTCAGCGAGTCGGCCTCGGCGGAGAACCGCACGGAGTTCCGGACGATCCCGGGGTGGCTGCGCAGGGTCTGAGCGGTCGACGCCGAGCCGGTGAAGCTCACCAGGTCCTGTCCGGTGAGGTGGTCGAAGCAGTCCCCCAACGACCCGGCGACGAACTGGACCGCGCCGTCGGGCAGCAGACCCGAGTCCACGATCAGCTCGACCAGCCTCGCGGTCAGGAACGCGGTCGGCGACGCCGGCTTGATCAGTGTGGGGACACCGGCGAGGAACGCCGGAGCGAGCTTCTCCAGCGGCCCCCAGACCGGGAAGTTGAACGCGTTGACCTGCACCGCGACTCCGTGGCGCGGGGTCAGCACGTGCTGGCCGAGGAAGCTGCCGCCGCGGCCCAGCGGCTCGACCGCGCCCTCGACGAACACGGTGTCGTTGGGCAGCTCACGCTTGGCCTTCGAGGCGTAGGCGAGCAGGACCCCGATGCCGCCGTCGATGTCGAACGTCGAGTCGCCGAGGGTCGCGCCCGTGCGCGCGGAGACGGCGTAGAGCTCCTCACGGTGCTCGCGCAGGTGCCCGCCGAGTGCCTTCAGCAGCGCGGCGCGCTGGTGGAAGGTCAGCTCGCGCAGGGCCGGGCCACCGGTGCGGCGACCGTGGGCCAGGGCCGCGCCGAGGTCCAGGCCCTCGGCGGAGACACGGGCGACCTCCTCGCCGGTCACCGCGTCGTACAGCGGGCGGCCCTCGCCGCTCCCGGTCTGCCAGGTACCGGAGAGGTGACTGCGGAGCAGGGTCATCGGCGAGCCTCCGTCGCGCTTCGTCGTCGCGGGTCAGCAATTGAACCGACCGTTCGTTCGGGCGAACCTAGCACCGGTCCACGGAACCGCACCAGGGTCCGTCCGGACGCCGGCAGGACGGGGAGACCGATCGTTCGGTCGGCCGCTAGGCTCACCGGATGTCCTCCCCCGCCACCGGCACCGATCCCGCCGTCCTCGTGACCCGCGACGAGACCGACCCGTCGGTCGCAGTGGTCACGCTGAACCGCCCCGCGAAGTACAACGCGCTCACCGTCGAGCTCAAGGAGGCGCTGCTCGCGGCGGCCGTGGAGGTCGCCGCGGACGAGACGGTGCGTGCCGTCGTGCTGACCGGGGCCGGGAAGGCGTTCTGCGTCGGCCAGGACCTGGGCGAGCACGCCGCGGCGCTCGAGGCCGACCCCGTGGACGCCCTGGGCACCGTCCGCCGGCACTACAACCCGTTGATCCGCGCGCTCAACGAAGCGCCCAAGCCGGTGATCGCCGCGATCAACGGACCGTGCGTGGGCGCCGGGCTCGGCATCGCGCTGGCCGCCGACCTGAGGATCGCTGCGGAGGGCCTGAAGTTCTCCACCGCGTTCACCGGCATCGGACTGTCCACCGACAGCGGCCTCGCGGCGTCGCTCGCGCACGCCGTCGGCGTCTCCCGGGCGACCGAACTGGTGCTGCTGAACGAGCAGTTCACCGCCGAGGACGCCCGCAACTGGGGCCTGGTGCGCGACGTCGTCCCGGCCGATGAGGTCCTCGGCACCGCACTGGAGCTCGCGCGCCGGCTGGCCGCCGGACCCACCCGCGCCTACGCCGAGGTGAAGGGCGCGCTGCGCTTCGGCGCGGTCAACGAGCTCCCCGCCGTCCTGGAGTACGAGGCCGACGCCCAGGTCCGGCTGTCGACCACGCGCGACCACCAGCAGGCCGTGAGCGACTTCCTCGCGAAGAAGAAGCCCGTCTTCGAGGGCCGATGAGCTCGCCGGTCAAGCGGGCCCGGCGGCCCAGCGGCGGCCGCGACGCGCTGCTCGAGACCGCGGTCGGGGAGTTCATCGACCGCGGCTACGACGCGACGTCGATGGAGGACCTCTCGCGGGCCGCCGGGATCACGAAGTCGTCGTTCTACCACCACTTCGCGGGCAAGGAGGCGCTGCTGCGCGCGGCGCTGGAACGCGCCGTCGACGGGCTGTTCGGCGTGCTCGACCTCCCCGAGGCCCGCATCGGCTCCCCTGCCGACCGGCTGCGGGTGATCGTCGCCGCGCAGGTCGGGGTGCTGATGGCCGAGCTGCCGTACGTCACCCTGCTGCTCCGGGTGCGCGGCAACACCGAGACCGAGCGCTGGGCGCTGGAACGCCGCCGTGCGTTCGACGCGGCCGTGCGCGCCCTGGTCCGCGACGCCGTCGACGCCGGCGAGGTCCGCTCCGACGTCGACCCCGCCCTGGCCGCACGGCTGCTGTCCGGCACGATCAACTCGATCGTCGAGTGGTACCGCCCCGGCCGCCCCGGGACCGCCACCCTGCCCGAGGACGTCGTCCGCGCCGCCTTCTCCGGCATCGTCCCGGCGCCGTGACCGACGTCCGGGTCCGCGTCCGCCCCGAGGTCGACGACGTCGCGCTCTCCGCGCTGCACGCCGCCGGTTTCGACGAGACCCCACGCCTGCGACGCTGGTCCACCCAGCTCGCCGCACACAGCCTGAGCTGGCTCGACGCCCGCGACGGCGACGCGCTCGCCGGGTTCGTCAACCTCGCCTGGGACGGCGACCGGCACGCGTTCCTGCTCGACCTCGTCGTCGCCGACGGGTACCGCCGCCGCGGGATCGGCCGGGCGTTGGTCGCCGGGGCCGTGGAGCAGGCCACCGCGGCGGGCTGCACCTGGCTGCACGTGGACTTCGCCCCCCACCTGATCCCCTTCTACCGCTCCTGCGCCCTCCCACCCACCGACGCCGGCCTCCTGCGCCTGCACCGCTGAGTCACGCCGAGCGTGACGAACCGGTGCCCGGCACCACGGCTTCGCGACGCTCGAGGTGTGCCCGGACGGAGAGGGCGAGGGACTCCGGGTACAGGAGGACGTCGACGGCGGAGGGGCGCAGGATCGTCCAGCCCGCGCGGGACAGGTACTGCTGACGCTCCAGGTCCTTGCGGGCCTGCGCCGGATCGCGGTGGTGCTCGCCGTCGTACTCGATCCCGAGTCGTACGTGTGGGTAGGAGAGGTCGATCCGGTAGGGGCCGACGGGGTGCTGCAGCACCGGTGGCGGCAGCCCGCCGTCGTGCAGCGCCAGCCGGACGCGGGTCTCCATCGGTGACCCGGCGAGCGGATCCGACAGCGCGACGAGGCCGGGGAGCCGCCGGATCCCGCGCGCGCCCGGACGCCGCCCGGCGAGGTCGAGCACCGAGGTCGGAGTGAAGCCACCGACCCGGGCCAGGGCGTCGAGAGCGATCACGGCCTCCACCCGCGGCACCCGGCGGGCCAGGTCGAAGGCGGTGCGCAGCGGCGTGGTGGCGGTGACCGTCCGGCCGGGTACGAACCTCGGTCGGCGGCCTCCGGGGACCGGGATCCGTACCCCCGGCACCAGCTCGTCCGGCGCGAGCAGGCCGCGGTGGACGAGCACGCCGCCGCGGATCCGCCGGCTGCCACCCGGCGCCACGATCTCGACCGGGACATCCTTCGGAGCGCACCGGGCGTCGTGCACCTCCGCCGCCGCCCAGCCCGCGAGCGCGACGGAACCGCCGCCGGGCACGGGGGCCCCCGTGACGGCGAGCGCTCCGACCGCCAGGGCCGCGGCCTCGCACCGCAACAGGTAGGTCACCGGCACCTCGGCGCGGACGTGCACGCCGCGCACCAGACGCCGGAAGCGCGGGCCGCGCAGCTGGTTCGGGGTGACCAGCCCGGCACGGACCGCCGTCGCACCGCAGAAGGGCCGCGAAAGATCCATGCGGCTTGGACGACACCGGCGGCTCAGCGGTTCCCCTCATCGCCGAGCGTCGCGTCCGCGTGGTCGCGACCACCGGAACGCGACACCCGGTGCCGGGGTTGCGGGATCCCCCGCTCATCCGCCACACTCGTAGCCGAACGAACATTCGGTACGGAGGTGTCCAGTGACGAGCACCGCGCCATCCCCGGCGGAGCTGGAGGAGCGGTTCGACGCGACGATCGCGGCGGACCAGCGGATCGAGCCGCGGGACTGGATGCCCGAGGCCTACCGCAGGACGTTGATCCGCCAGATCGCCCAGCACGCGCACTCGGAGATCATCGGGATGCAGCCCGAGGGCAACTGGCTGCTGCGGGCGCCGTCGCTGCGGCGCAGGGCGATCCTGCTGGCGAAGGTGCAGGACGAGGCCGGTCACGGCATGTACCTGTACGCGGCGGCCGAGACCCTCGGCGTCGACCGCGAGGAGCTCACCGAGAAGCTGATCGACTCCAAGCAGAAGTACAGCTCGATCTTCAACTACCCGACGCTGTCCTGGGCGGACATCGGCGTCATCGGGTGGCTGGTCGACGGCGCGGCGATCGCGAACCAGGTCCCGCTGTGCCGCTGCTCCTACGGGCCCTACGCCCGGGCGATGATCCGCATCTGCAAGGAGGAGTCGTTCCACCAGCGTCAGGGCTACGAGTCGCTGCTCGCGCTGACCGCGGGGGCCGAGGCGCAGAAGCGCATGGTGCAGGAGTCGGTGGACCGCTGGTGGTGGCCGTCGCTGATGATGTTCGGCCCGGCCGACGGCGACTCCCCCAACACGCACCAGTCGATGGCGTGGGGCATCAAGCGCCACACCAACGACGAGCTGCGCCAGCGCTTCGTCGACATGACCGTCCCGCAGGCGGCGGTGCTGGGCGTCACGCTGCCCGACCCGGACCTGCGCTGGAACGACGAGCGGCAGGCGCACGACTTCGGCGAACCGGACTGGTCGGAGTTCACCGCCGTGGTCTCCGGGGCGGGGCCGGCGAACCGGCAGCGACTGGACCACCGGCGTCGCGCGCACGAGAACGGGGCGTGGGTGCGCGAGGCGGCGCAGGCCTACGCGGAGAAGCAGGGGGCACGGGCATGAGCGAGCAGGACACGAGCACCGGGAGCAGCGCAGGCGGAACGAGCATGAACACCGAGGGCGGCCACGGCGCCGTCCCGACGACGGGTGTCGAGACCGGGCGGGGTGCGAAGCCGAGCCGTCGCGCCTGGCCGCTCTACGAGGTCTTCGTCCGCGGCAAGCGCGGGCTCAACCACGTCCACGTCGGGTCGCTGCACGCCGCGGACGACGAGATGGCCCTGCACAACGCCCGCGACGTCTACACCCGCCGCAACGAGGGTGTGAGCATCTGGGTGGTCCGCGCCGACGCGATCACCGCGTCCAGCCCGGATGAGAAGGACCCGTTCTTCGGCCCGAGCGGGGACAAGATCTACCGGCACCCGACGTTCTACGCGATCCCGGAGGAGGTGCCGCACCTGTGAGCGGCTCCGTCTACGACGGCCTCACCGAGGAGGGCGACGACCCGCGCTGGGCGTTCAGCTCGGGGTTCGAGGACAGCGAGGCGGACATCGTCGCGCCGGTTCCCGCGGGCACCGATCCGGCGGACCTCGCGGAGTACTGCCTGATGCTCGGCGACGACGCGCTGATCCTGTCCCACCGGCTGACCGAGTGGGTCTCGAACGCCCCGGAGCTGGAGGAGGAGGTCGCGCTCGCCAACACCGCGCTCGACCTGCTCGGCCAGGCCCGGGTGCTGCTGTCCCGCGCCGGGCACCTGACCGGCCGCGACGAGGACGCGCTGGCCTACTGGCGCGAGGTGTCGGAGTTCCGCTGCGTCGGGCTCGTCGAGCCGTCCGACGACCTGGACTTCGCCCGCGCCATCGCCCGGCTGCTGGTGTTCTCCAGCTGGCGGCTCGCCCTGCTGCACCGGCTCACGGACTCCGCCGACCCGGTGGTCGCCGCCGTCGCCGCGAAGGGGGTCAAGGAGGTCACCTACCACCGTGACCACGCCGCGCGGTGGACGCTGCGCCTCGGCGACGGCACGCCGGAGTCGCACCGGCGCATGCAGGACGCGCTGGAGTGGGTGTGGCCGCACCTCGGCGAGCTGTTCCGCACCACCGACACCGAGCGACGCCTGGTCGCCGCCGGTGTCGCCGTCGACCCGGCGGACACCCGCGAGGAGGTCGACGCCGTGCTCGCGCAGGTGATCGGGCGGGCCACGCTGACCGTGCCGCAGGTGCCGCCGACCGGCACGATCGGGGGCCGCGGCGGCCGTCAGGGCGTGCACACCGAGAAGCTGGAGCCCGCGCTCGTCGTGCTGCAGAGCCTCGCGCGCCGGCACCCCGGGGCGTCCTGGTGACCGGGGCGGGCGCGGTCGTCGCGCAGGTCGTCGACCCCGAGATGCCGATGCTCACCCTCGACGACCTCGGCGTGATCCGCTCGGTGTCCGAACAGGACGACACGGTGAGGGTCACGATCACCCCGACGTACTCCGGCTGCCCGGCGATCGAGGAGATGCGCGCGGACATCCGCGGCGCGCTCACCGCGGCCGGGTACGCGCGCGTCGAGGTGCGGACGGTCTTCTCCCCCGCCTGGAGCACGGACTGGATCAGCGAGGCCGGGCGGCGCAAGCTCGCCGAGGCCGGCGTCGCGCCGCCCGGGAGCGCCCCGCGGACGGGCGGACCGATCCCGCTGACGCTGGACGCGCCGTCGACGGTCGTGCCCTGCCCGCAGTGCGGGTCCCGGGCGACCGAGGAGCTGTCGCGCTTCGGCCCGACCGCGTGCACCGCGCTGCGGCGGTGCACCACCTGCCGTGAGCCGTTCGAGCACATGAAGGAGATCTGAGGGTGCGTGAGCATCGCAGCGAGCCCTGGCGAGCGAGGAGCGGAGCGTGCCCGGTGATCGACCGGACCGGCGAGGAGATCCGATGAGCGAGCGGCGCGCGGCGGCGTGGCAGGCCCGGGCCAACCAGGCGTACGGCCGGACGACGCTCGCCCTGGACGACGAGATCGAGGCCCTGCTGGCCGAGGACGACGCGCTGCCCGCCGGCTTCCACCGGCTCGTGGTGACCGAGGTCGACCGGCTGTGCGACGACGCCGTGGCCGTCACCTTCGACGTCCCCGAGGATCTGCGCGGGCACTACGACTTCCGGCCCGGCCAGTATCTGACCCTCCGGAAGGTCACCGCCGACGGCGAGGAGCGCCGGTCGTACTCGATCTGCTCCGCCGCCGGGACCGCACCGCGGGTGGGGGTGCGCCGGGTCGACGGCGGCCTGTTCTCCGCCTGGCTGGTCGACGAGGTGAGCCCGGGCGACGTCGTCGAGGTCGGCCCGCCGGCCGGGTCGTTCACCCCGGAGCTGACCGCGGGCACGCACCACGGACTCGTCGCCGCCGGGTCCGGGATCACCCCGGTGCTGTCGATCGCGGCGTCGCTGCTGGCCGCGCACGACGACACCCGCGTCACCCTCGTCTACGGCAACCGGCGGACCGACACGGTGATGTTCACCGAGGAGATCGCCGACCTGAAGAACCGCTACGGCCCGCGGCTGCACCTGCTCCACGTGCTCTCGCGCGAGCCCACCGAGGCCGAGATCGTCAACGGCAGGCTGGACGCCGACCGGCTGCGGCTGCTGTTCACCGCGCTGGTCGACACCGGCGACGTCGACGACTGGTGGCTGTGCGGCCCGCTCGGCATGACCGAGGCCGCGGTCGCGGTGCTCGGTGAGCGGGGCGTCGAGCGGCGCCGGGTGCACCGCGAGCTGTTCTACGTCGACGAGCCGCCGCCGGAGGTCGACCGCCACGAGCCCGAGCCGGACGGCGACGGCGCGCAGGTCACGGTCGTCCTCGACGGACGGTCGACGACGCTGGCCGTCCCGGCGGGCGAGTACGTCCTCGACGCCGCCCAGAAGGTCCGCGGCGACCTCCCGTTCGCCTGCAAGGGCGGGGTGTGCGGGACGTGCCGGGCGAAGGTGACCGGCGGCGAGGTGACCATGCGGCGCAACTACGCGCTGGAGGACGACGAGGTCGCCGCCGGGTTCGTCCTCACCTGCCAGTCCCGCCCGGTGACCGACACCGCCACGGTCGACTACGACGCCTGATACTGGCGGGCATGACCACGTCGCGTCGCGGCCACCCGGTGGGACCGACCGGATCGGTCGTGGTGCGCGCGCTCGGTCTGCTCGACGCGTTCGGGCCCGACCGGCCCGCGCTGTCGCTCAGCGACCTCGCCCGGCACGCCGGCGTCCCGTTGTCGACCGCGCACCGGCTCGTCGCCGACCTGGCGGCGTGGGGCGCGCTGGAACGTGACGACGAGGGCCGCTACCGGATCGGGCTGCGCGTCTGGGAGCTCGGCGCGCTCGCCCCGCGCGGGCAGGCGCTGCGCGAGACGGCGCTGCCGTTCCTGGAGGACCTGTCCCGAGTCACCCGGGAGAACGTGCAGCTCGCGGTGCGCGAGGGCGCCGAGGTGGTGTTCGTCGAGCGGCTCGCCGGCTCCGGCGCGGTCCCGGTGCAGACCCGGGTCGGGGGGCGTTTCGCGCTCACCGCGACCGGGGTCGGGCTGGTACTGCTCGCGCACTCGCCGCCGGAGCTGCAGGACGAGGTACTGGGCGCGCGGATCGAGCGCTACACCCCGTTCACGGTGACCGACCCGCAGCGGATGCGCCGCATGCTCGCCGACGTCCGCCGCGACGGCCACTCGGTCAGCGACCGGCAGGTCACCGACGACGCGCTGTCGGTCGGCGCCCCCGTCTCCGACGCCCGTGGTCAGGTCGTCGCGGCCGCCTCACTCGTCGTGCGGCACGGCAGCGTGTCCGCCCGCGCGCTCGCCCCGCTGGTGCGCACCACCGCCGCCGGGATCAGCCGCGCGCTCAGCACCTCCACGTGCTGAAACCCTTCCATTATCCGGAAGGAACGTACGGCGCGGCCCCGTCGCCCCGCATTCTCGCTGCACCACCACGACCGCGCGGAGACGACGGAGTCCCACCATGCGCCCATCCCCCGCGGCGGACACCGTCCGCCGCCTGCTCGACGACGCACCGATGTCCCGGTACCAGTGGGGCGCGGTCGCGGCGTGCGTCCTGCTCAACGTCCTCGACGGCTTCGACGTGCTGGTCATGGCCTTCACGGGCCGCTCGGTCGCCACCGAGTGGGACCTGTCCGCCAGCCAGCTCGGGCTGCTCCTGTCCGCGGGCCTGGTCGGCATGGCCGCCGGTTCGGTCCTCATCGGACCGTGGGCCGACCGCGTCGGGCGGCGGCCGATCGTGCTGGGCTGCCTGGTCGTGGCGGGCCTCGCCATGCTGGGCTCGGCCGCGGCGCAGTCCCCCGGCCAGCTCGGCGCGCTGCGGCTGATCACCGGGCTCGGCGTCGGCGGCATCCTCGCCACCAGCAACGTCGTCGCCGCGGAGTACGCCTCGGCCCGCTGGCGGGGGCTCGCGGTCAGCCTGAACTCCACCGGCTACGCGATCGGGGCCGTCCTCGGCGGCGTGCTCGCGGCCACGCTGATCGGGCAGTTCGGCTGGCGGTCGGTGTTCCTCGCCGGGGGCCTGGCGACCCTGGCCGCGGTCCCGCTGGTCTGGTGGCGGCTGCCGGAGTCCCTGGACTTCCTGCTCGTGCGCCGCCCGGCCGGCGCGCTGGAGCGGGTCAACGCGCTGCTGGCGCGGATGGGGCACGCCGCGCTGCCCGCCCTCCCCGACGGCGCTCCGGTGCGGACCGGCGTCGCCGCGGGGTACGGGGCGCTGCTGCGCCCGGCGCTGCGCCGCACCACGGTGCTGCTCTGGATCAGCTTCTTCTGCGTGATGGCCGGGTTCTACTTCGTCACCAGCTGGACCCCGACCCTGCTCGTCGAGGCCGGGCTCTCCCCGGACGCGGGCATCGCCGGCGGCACGCTGCTCAACGTCGGCGGCATCTTCGGTGCCGCCGGGCTCGGCCTGCTCGCCGCCCGGTTCGCGCTGCGGCACGTGCTCGCCGGGTACCTGCTGGCCACCGCGGTGCTGCTGGCCGTGTTCATCGCCAGCACCTCCTCGCTCGCGGTGGCGTTCGTCGTCGCCGCGCTGGTCGGGCTGTTCGTCAACGGCTGCGTCGCCGGGCTGTACGCGATGGCACCGACCTCCTACGGCGCCGACGTGCGCACCACCGGCGTCGGCACCGCGCTCGCGGTCGGCCGGTCCGGAGCGATCCTCGCGCCGACCCTGGCCGGGGCGCTGCTCGACGGTGGCGCGACCCCGCAGTCGCTCTACCTGCTCTTCGCGGCCGTGTTCGTCGGCGCGGCCGCCCTCGTCCTGCTGCTCCGCCGATCCGACACCCCCACCACCCAGGGAGTCTCCGCATGAGCTCGATCCCCCGCGACCAGTGGTACGTCGCCGCCTACTCCGCCGAGATCGGCCGCGAGCTGTTCGGCCGCACGATCTGCGACGAGCCGATCCTGTTCTGGCGCACCGAGGCCGGCCAGGTCACCGCGCACGCCGACCGCTGCGTGCACCGCCGGTTCCCGCTGTCCCAGGCCCCGAGCCGGCTGGTCGGCGACACCGTCGTCTGCGGCTACCACGGATTCACCTACGGCGCCGACGGGAAGTGCGTGGCGGTGCCGGGGCAGAACCGGGTGCCGCGCACGGCCCGGCTGGCGGCCTACCCCGTCGTCGAGCAGGACTCGCTGATCTGGGTCTGGATCGGGGACCCGGAGCGCGCCGACCCGCTGCGCATCCCCCGCGCGACCTACCTCGACGACGCCGCGTGGACCACGGTGCGCGGGATGGAACCGCTGGCCGCCCGGTTCTCGCTGCTGGTGGACAACCTGCTCGACCTGTCGCACGAGACCTACCTGCACGGCGGCTACATCGGCACCCCCGAGGTCGCCGCCACCCCGATCTCCACCGAGGTCGACGAGGACGCCGGCGTCGTCTACGTCTCGCGGCACATGGCCGACGCCGAGTGCCCGCCGTTCTACGAACGCTCCACCGGCCTGTCCGGGCGGATCTCGCGCTGGCAGGACATCGAGTACACCCCGCCGTGCCTGTACAAGCTGCACTCCCGGATCGCGCCGGTCGGCTCGGTCCCGCGCGCCGACGGCTCCGACCCGGACGCCTTCCACGTGGAGGTCGTGTACGCGATCACCCCGGAGACCGAGCACTCCACACACGACTTCTGGATGGTCGCGCGCGACTTCGCCCTCGCCGACGTCGAGGTCTCGGCGTTCCTCGCCGAGCAGAACCGCACCGTCGTGCTCCAGGACGTCGAGGCGCTCGACGTGCTGGAGAAGGTGATCGCCACCGAGCCGGCGGGCTACCAGGAGCTGTCGGTCAACATCGACACCGGCGGGCTCGCCGCGCGCCGGATGCTCGCCCGGATGGCCGGCGCGGCACCGGCGGTCCCGTCCCCGACGCCCGCCCGGTGAGCGCGATCCCCGAGGCCCCGCCCGTCCTGCACGGGCACCGTGTCCAGCGCATCCACTGGGTGCTGGGCACCGACCTGCTGCGCGCGGTATGCCACTGCGGCGCCGAACGCGTCTTCGACGACCCGGTGCCGCTGTGGGACTGGCTGCTGGGCTGCCCCGTGGACCACGAGACCTGGAGTACGTCGTGACCGAACCCGAGCTGCGCCTCGAGGTGGAGAAGAAGGAGCTCCTCGCCGACGACGTCGTGCTGCTGACCCTGCGCGACCCGTCCGGTGCCGAGCTCCCGGAGTGGACGCCCGGTGCGCACCTCGACCTCGTCCTGACCGCGGACCTCGTCCGGCAGTACTCGCTGTGCGGGGACCCCGGCGAGCGCTCGGTCTACCGGGTCGCGGTGCTGCGCGAGCCTGCCGGGCGGGGCGGCTCGGCGCACGTGCACGACGTCGTCGCCGAGGGCGACACGGTGCTCGTCCGCGGGCCGCGCAACCGGTTCGCACTCGTCGACGCCCCGGGCTATGTGTTCGTCGCCGGCGGGATCGGCATCACCCCGCTGGTCCCGATGATCGCGGCGGCGCACGCCGCGGGCGCGGACTGGCAGCTCGTCCACGGCGGGCGCAGCCGGGCGTCGATGGCGTTCACCGAGCTCGCCGGGCGTCACCCCGACCGGGTGGCCCTGGTGCCGCAGGACGAGGCGGGGCTGCTCGACGTCGCCGGGATCCTGGCCGCGGCCGCCGGGCGGCCCGTGTACTGCTGCGGGCCGGAGGGGCTGCTCGCCGCCGTCGAGGCCGAGGGGGAGCGTCTCGGCGTGCCGGTGCACGTCGAGCGGTTCTCCGCCCGGCCCGGCGCGCTCGACGGCCCGGACGAGGCGTTCGAGGTGGAACTGTCGGGGTCGGGGACGGTCGTCGCCGTCCCGGCGGGCTGCTCGATCCTCGACGCCCTGGAGGGCGCGGGGATCGCGACGCTGTCCTCGTGCCGGGAGGGGACCTGCGGGACCTGCGAGACCGGGGTCCTCGCCGGCGAGCCGGACCACCGGGACTCGCTGCTCACCGAGGAGGAGCAGGCGTCGAACGAGGTGATGATGCTGTGCGTGTCGCGCTCCCGGTCGCCGCGGCTGGTGCTCGAGCTCTGAGGCCGGGCGCCCCGTAGGGTCGGGCGCGTGTTCGTCAAGGTGTGCGGGCTGCGGACCCCCGGTGACGTCGACGCGGCCGTGGCCGCCGGCGCCGACGCGGTCGGGTTCGTCGTGTATCCGCCGAGCCCCCGCCACGTCGACCCGGCCGACCTCGGTGCGCTCGTCGCCCGGGTGCCGGACGGCGTGCGGTCGGTCGTCGTCGTCGCCGACCTGCCCGCCGACCGGGCCGCGGCGGTGACCACCGACGCCGGCGCCGACGTGCTGCAGCTGCACGGCCGCTACACCCGCGACGACTTCACCGCGGCCGCCCGCGCGCCGATCACCCTGTGGCGGGCGACCTCGCTGGCCCACGACCCCGACCTCACCGTGGGCCTGTACGGCGAGGACCTGCTGCTGCTCGACTCCCCCGTCGCCGGGTCCGGCGAGCGCTGGGACGCCGAGGCGCTCGACCCGCGACCGGCCGGGAGGTGGCTGCTCGCGGGCGGGCTGGACCCGGACACCGTCGCCACCGCGGTGCGCCGCGTCCGTCCCTGGGGCGTCGACGTCTCCAGCGGCGTCGAGTCGTCCCGCGGTGTGAAGGACCACGCCCGCATCCGCGACTTCGTCGCCGCCGCCCGCGCCGTGGGCTGAGGACCGCGCGGCCGATCCGAGCAGCACGTCTCCGCCCCACCGGGGGCCGCAACGTGCTGATCGACGTGGCTCGACCTCGGGGATGCATGATCTCGCTGGATCATGCATTATTCCGGCGATCAGGCACCGTCTCGACGTCGAGGAGCCGTCATGGCCGCGGGCGCACTGCAGGGCAAGGTCGCGATCGTCACCGGGGGTGCGTCCGGCATCGGCCGGGACGACAGGCGGAGCATCTGATGGCGCTCCCCCTGGACGGGCTGCTCGTCGTGTCCTGCGAGCAGGCCGTCGCCGCACCGCTGGCGACCCGGCACCTCGCCGACCTCGGCGCCCGCGTCATCAAGATCGAACGCGAGGGCTCGGGCGACTTCGCCCGCGACTACGACGAGACCGTCCACGGCATGTCCAGCCACTTCGTGTGGCTGAACCGGTCCAAGGAGTCGGTCACCCTCGACCTCAAGTCCGACGACGGCCGCGCCACGATGCTGCGGCTGCTGGACCGGGCCGACGTGTTCGTGCAGAACTTCGCCCCGGGCGCCGCCGAGCGGCTCGGGCTCGGTGCCGCGGCGCTGCGCGAGCGGTACCCGCGGCTGGTGACCTGCTCGATCTCCGGCTACGGCTCGTCCGGCCCGTACCGCGACGCCAAGGCCTACGACCTGCTCATCCAGTCCGAGGCCGGGCTGGTCTCGATCACCGGCACCGAGGACGCGCCCGCGAAGAGCGGCATCCCGGCCGCCGACATCGGCGCCGGCATGTACGCCTTCTCCGGCATCCTGGCCGCGCTCTACGAGCGGGAACGCACCGGGCAGGGCACCGACCTGGAGGTCAGCCTGTTCGACTCGCTGGTGGAGTGGATGGGCTACCCGCTCTACTACGCCGGCTACGGCGGCACCGCCCCGAAGCGGACCGGCACCAGCCACGCCGCGATCGCCCCGTACGGCACCTTCTCCGCCGGGGACGGCACCGACGTCGTCCTGTCGATCCAGAACGAACGGGAGTGGGCGACGTTCTGCCAGGTCGTGCTGGGACGCCCGGAGGTCGCGACCGACCCGCGGTTCGCGAGCGGCCGGGCCCGGGTGGAGAACCGACCCGACCTGCACGCCGAGATCGACACCGTGTTCACGGGCCTGACCGGCGACGAGCTCGTCGCGCGGCTGGTGGAGGCGCGGATCGCGCACGCCCGGCAGCGCGAGGTCGGTGAGGTGCTGGAGCACCCGCAGCTCGCCGCGCGCGACCGGTGGACCGAGGTCGGCAGCCCGGTCGGGCCGCTGCGCGCGCTGCGGCCGCCGATCACCGTCGCCGGACGGACCGCGCGGATGGACCCGGTTCCGGCCGTCGGCGAGCACACCGACGCCGTCCTCGCCTGGCTCGACGAGCGGTGAGCACGAAACGCGACCGGATCGTCGACGAGCTGCGCCGCGACATCCTCGGCGGCGGCCTCGCCCGCGGGACGCCGCTGCGCCAGGACGAGCTGGCCCGCCGGTTCGGCGCGTCCATCACCCCGGTCCGCGAGGCGCTGAGCCTGCTGTCCGCGGAGGGGCTGGTCGTCGCCGAGCACCACCGCGGGGTGCGGGTCGCCGGCGTCGATGTGGACCGGGTGACCGCGACCTACGTGGTGCGCCGGCTCACCGAGGCCCACGCGGTCCGCCGCGCGACGCCGCGGGTCTCGCGGCACGACCTCGCCCGGGCCCGCGCCGTCCTCGACCGCCCCGCCGACGACCCGGCCGCCGCCCGCGAGCGGAACCGCGAGTTCCACTTCCTGCTCTACGACCGGTGCGGCGTGCCCGCACTGCCGGAACGGATCGCCGCGCTGTGGCAGGCGTTCCCGTGGGACCTGACCCTGCACGACGACGACCGCGCCGCCGCCTCGGCCGCCGAGCACCGGGCGATCCTCGACGCGGTGACCGACGGCGACGCCGACCGGGCCGCCGCCGCGACCGAGGCGCACGTGGCGGGCGGGTTCGCCTCGCTGCTCCGGGCGCTCGGCGGGGCGCGCGCCGGGGACCCGTTCGACGACTAGGGTCGCGCGGATGGACTGGGTACGGCACGCGATCTGGTGGCACGTGTACCCGCTGGGGTTCACCGGGGCCCACCCCGACCGCGGCGACGGCGCGGACCACTCGCTGCGACGGATCGTCGGCTGGCTCGACCACGCCGTCGCGCTGGGGGCGAACGGGCTGCTGCTCGGCCCGGTGTTCGCCTCGGCCACCCACGGCTACGACACCACCGACCACCTGCGGATCGATCCGCGCCTGGGCTCGGACGCCGACTTCGACGCGCTCGTCGCCGAGGCGAAGGGACGCGGGCTGCGGATCCTCCTCGACGGCGTGTTCAACCACGTCGGCCCCGAGCACCCGCGGCTGCTCGCCGCCCGCGCCGACCCCGGCGGGCCGGACGACGCCTGGTTCCGGCACACCGACGACGGGGAGATCGCCGTCTTCGAGGGCCACCCCGGCCTGCACACCCTCGACCACGACAACCCCGCCGTCCGCGACCACGTCGCCGACGTGCTCTGCCACTGGCTCGACCGCGGCGCCGACGGGTGGCGGCTCGACGCCGCATACACCGTCCCCGACGACTTCTGGGCCGACGTGCTCCCCCGCGTCCGCGAGCGCCACCCGGATGCCTGGTTCCTCGGCGAGGTCATCCACGGCGAGCACGACGCGGTCACCGCCGCCACCACGATCGACGCGCTCACCCAGTACGAGCTGTGGAAGGCGATCTGGTCGAGCCTCGACGACGGCAACCCGCACGAGCTGGCGTGGGCGCTGCAGCGCCACGACCGGTTCGTCGCCGCCGCGGTGCCGAACACCTTCGTCGGCAACCACGACGTCACCCGGCTCGCGTCGCAGCTGCACGACCGCCGCCACATCGAGCTGGCCGTCGCCGTGTTGTGCACCGTCGGCGGCACCCCCTCGGTCTACGCCGGCGACGAGCTCGGCCTGACCGGGGTCAAGGAGGAGCGGGCCGGCGGCGACGACGCGGTACGCCCCGAGTTCCCCGCCGACGGGTCCCTCCCCTCCGGCGCCGACCCGCACGTCCTGGCCGTGCACCAGGAGCTGATCGGCCTGCGCAGGCGCCACCCCTGGCTGTACGACGCGCGGACCGAGGTGGCCGAGGCCACCGACGACCGGCTCGTCTACGTCAGCCACGGCGACGGCGGCGCGCTGCGGGTCACCCTCGACTACGCCGCGGGCACCTGGGACGTCCAGGACGTCTGACCCGACCTCGGCAACAGGTGGATCACGGTTGATCCTTCCGGCCGAGCGGCCCGCCACTCGCAGCACCGCGACGGCCGGTGGTCGCGGACCGGCCCCACGCGGACAACCCGATCCGTACGGTCGATCACGGAACGGTCACGGTCCTGATCCCCAGCAGGACCCGCGCGCCCCGCTCCCCAGGCACCCGGGCGCAGCCGACTCCGACGAGGAAGGACGCCCTGCGTGCCGAGGAACATCCCCGGCTCCGTGGCGGCCCGGCGCTCCCCGAGCCGGACCGACCCGAGCCGACCCCTGCCGTCGACGACCGTCGTCACCCGTGACGTCGGCCCGGAGCGGGGCGGGAGGCACCGCCGCGCGGGGCGGGCCCGCACCCTGCAGGCACTCACCTCCGCGCTCGCCGGTGGCGGCCTCGTCGCCGCGCACGCCGCGACGGGCGGTGGGCTCCCCCGGGTCGACGACCTCGCGTTGCAGGCGTTCAGCGCCCCGGCCGCGGACGCCTCGCTCGCCGACGCGGTCCCGGCCACACCGACGGCGCACGCCGGCGCGGCCCGGTCGCTGGCCGAGCCGCCGCCCCCGGTCGACGTCGACGCGATCGTCGGCGCCGCGGACGGTGCGGTCGGCTCCGCGGTGAAGGCCCGCGACGAGGCGCGCGAGCGCGCCCGTGCCGCCGCGCGCGAGGCACGGGATGCGGCCGCCCGCGCCGCCGACTCCGCGCGGTCCTCGGCCGGGGCCTCCGGCGCCCCCTCGGATGACGGCCCGACCGGGTCCACCACGTGTGCCCTGGGCACCGCGGGCATGGAGGGCGTCGCCGCGAACGTGGCGACGGCCGGGGAGAAGCTGCGCTGCCTGTTCGGCGTCGACTCCGTGCTGGGCATCGGCAGCCGCGGCAACGCCTCCGACCACCCCAGCGGCAAGGCTCTGGACTTCATGGTCGACAAGGCGACGGGCGACCGGCTCGCCGCCTACGCCCGGCAGAACCGGGACGAGCTCGGGATCTCCTACATCATCTGGCAGCAGCGCATCGACACCGGCAGCGGCTGGAAGGCCCAGGAGGACCGGGGCGGGGCGACGGCGAACCACATGGACCACGTGCACATCTCGTTCACCTGACGTCTCGACGACGATCGCCGCGTCCGAGGGGTCCGGTGCCGTTCCCGGCGCCGGACCCCTCAGCCGTGACGATCTCCGCTCAGCCCAGCAGCGTCCGCATCTCCGCGATCTCCGCCTGCTGGGCGTCGACGATCCGCTGCGCCAGCTCCCGCGCCCGCGGGTCCACCCCGGCGTCGAGCTCGGCGCGGGCCATGGTCACCGCCCCCTCGTGGTGGGCGATCATCATCTGGAGGAACGACCGGTCGAACGCGGCGCCGGACGCGCGCCCCAGAGCGGCCATCTGCTCGTCGGACATCATCCCGGCCATCCCGGCCATGTCGCCGTGACCGCCGTGGTGGTCCGCGGCGGGTGCGGCGCCCCAGTCGGCCAGGAACCCCCGGAGCCGGCCGATCTCCGGGCCCTGGGCCGCCTCGATCCGGGCGGCGAGGTCGCGCACCCGGGCTCCGGCGCGGTCGTCGGCGAGCCGCGCCATCGCGACCGCCTGCTCGTGGTGCGGGATCATGCCCTGGGCGAAGGCGACGTCGGCGCTGCTCGACGAGGCCGCGGGCGGGGCGGACGCTCCCCCGCCGGCACAGCCGGTCAGGACGAGGGCAGCGGCCAGTGCCGTGGCGGCGAGCGCCACGTTCGTGCGTGTCATGTGTCGGTACTCCCGTGTCGTGGGTGCTCGGCGGCTCCGGCGCTCTCCCGCGCCGGAGGCCGGTCACGTCCGCGACACGCAGAGCAGCGCGAGCCGTCGCGGGACCGGGGGCGGACGGGCCACCGGTGCGGTCCGCGGACTCCCCGGGCCGGCCGGCCCCCGCGACGACGGCAGCGGCGCGAACCCGGCCAGCAGCACCGCCGCAGCCAGAGCGGCCCCGGCCGCGAGCACGGCCAGGCACAGGTGCAGCAGGTGCGACGCCCCGTCGTGGGGCACGCCGCGCGGGTCGGGATGCGCGGCCCCCTGAGCCCCGGCGGGCGCGACCCCGTGCGGGCCGGGATGCGCCGGCCCCGGGGCGGCGTGGAGCGTGCCCCCGTGCGTGACGACGGGTGCGGCGGCGGGAGCGTGGTGTACACCGGAGGACACGGGCGGCGCCGCGAGCGCGTGCATCCCCAGCAGCCCGAGCAGCACCGGCAGCACGAGCACGAGCAGCCGGGTCCGGTCCGTCACACCCCGCACGCTACAGGCACGGTAGATACCATTACCCCCTAGGGGTATGGTGACGGTGGACCCCGAGGAGGACGCGATGCCCGGCTACGCCGACACCAAGGACGCGCACGTCAAGCGGATGCGCCGGATCGAGGGCCAGGTCCGCGGCATCACGAAGATGATCGAGTCCGACAAGTACTGCATCGACGTGCTGACCCAGGTCGCCGCGGTCAACAAGGCCCTCGAGGCCGTCGCGCTGGGCCTGCTCGACGAACACCTGAAGCACTGCGTCGCCGACGCCGCCACCGAGGGTGGCCCCGTCGCCGAGGAGAAGATCCGGGAGGCCAGCGCGGCGATCGCCCGGCTGGTCCGTTCCTGACACCCGACGTTCTTGAAACCCCGCACCCAGGAGAGAGCACGATGAGCACCGCCAGCTACACCGTCACCGGCATGACCTGCCAGCACTGCGTCGCCTCGGTCACCGAGGAGATCGGCGAGATCTCCGGCGTCACGGACGTGGCCGTCGACCTGCCGGCCGGCGCCGTCACCGTCACCAGCGACGGCGAGGTCTCCCCCGACGCCGTCCGTGACGCCGTGCACGAGGCGGGCTACCAGCTCGCCTGAGCACCCCCCTGACCGCCCACCCGGCGCGGGTCGCCACCGCCACCCGCGCCGGGTCACCCCCGGAGGACCGACCATGAGCGACACGTCCCCGGCCCACGGACCCGTCACCGCGCTGCCCCGCGCAGCCGCGACCGGGACCGTCGCCGAGAGCGATGCCGACAGCACCGTCACCGAGATCGAGCTCGCCGTCGGCGGCATGACCTGCGCGTCCTGCGCCAACCGGATCGAGCGCAAGCTCAACAAGCTCGACGGCGTCAGCGCGACCGTCAACTACGCCACCGAGAAGGCGCGGATCAGCGCCCCGGGCGGCGTCGGGCTCGAGACCCTGCTCGGGACCGTCGAGGCCGCCGGCTACACCGCCACCCCGCCGAGCGCCGGAACCGACGAGGACCCCGAGCGCGACCTGCGCGACCTGCGGAACCGGCTCATCGGCGCCGCCGTGCTGTCGGTGCCGGTCGTCGTCCTCGCGATGACGCCCGCATGGCAGTTCGTCGGCTGGCAGTGGGTGTCGCTGCTGCTGACGCTGCCGGTCTGGGGCTGGGCGGGCGCGCCGTTCCACCGCGCCGCCTGGACGAACCTGCGCCACGGCGCCGCCACGATGGACACCCTCGTCTCGATGGGGACGACGGCGGCCCTGGCCTGGTCGCTCTACGCGTTGTTCCTCGGCACCGCCGGGATGCCCGGCATGGTGCACCCGTTCGAGCTGACGATCTCGCGCACCGACGGCAGCGGGAACATCTACCTGGAGGTCGTCGCCGCGGTCGTCACGTTCGTGCTGGCCGGGCGCTACGTCGAGCTCCGCTCCCGGCGCCGGGCCGGTGCCGCGCTGCGCGCGCTGCTGCAGATGGGCGCGAAGGACGTGACGGTGCTCCGCGACGGCGCCGAGGTGCGCGTCGCCGTCGACGAGCTCGCCGTGGGCGAGGAGTTCGTCGTGCGTCCCGGGGAGAAGGTCGCCACCGACGGCGAGGTCGTCGACGGCCGCTCGGCGGTCGACGTCTCGATGCTGACCGGTGAGTCGGTGCCGGTCGAGGTCCGGGCGGGCGACGCCGTCGTCGGCGGGTGTGTGAACTCCGGCGGGCGGCTCGTCGTGCGGGCCACCCGGGTCGGCTCGGACACCGCGCTCGCGCAGATGGCGCGACTGGTCGAGGAGGCGCAGAACGGCAAGGCCGAGGTGCAGCGCCTGGCCGACCGGATCTCCGCGGTGTTCGTGCCCGTCGTCGCCGTGATCGCCGCCGCGACACTGCTGGTCTGGATCCTCACCGGCGCCCTCGCCTCGACGGCGTTCACCGCCGCCGTCGCCGTACTGATCATCGCCTGCCCCTGCGCGCTCGGGCTGGCCACGCCGACCGCGCTGCTGGTCGGCACCGGGCGCGGCGCCCAGACCGGCATCCTGATCAAGGGCCCGGAGATCCTGGAGTCCACCCGGCGGGTCGACACCGTCGTGCTCGACAAGACCGGCACCGTCACCACCGGGACCATGGCACTGACCGGCGTGCACACCGCCGACGGCACCGACGAGGCGACCGTGCTGCGCCTCGCCGGGGCCCTCGAGAGCGCCTCGGAGCACCCGGTGGCCGCCGCGATCGCCGGTGCGGCGACCGAGCGGGTCGGTGACCTGCCCGCCGTCACGGACTTCACCAACCACGAGGGCCTCGGTGTGCAGGGCGTCGTCGACGGCCACGCCGTGCTCGTCGGCCGTCCGCGGCTGCTGGAGCAGTGGTCGGTCCCGCTGCCCGACGACCTCGCCGCGGTCGCCGCGGACGAGGCCGCGCGGGGCCGTACGACGGTCGCCGTCGCGTGGGACGGGGCCGCCCGTGCCGTGTTCGTCGTCGCCGACACCGTGAAGCCGACGTCGGCCGAGGCGATCGCGGAGTTCCGCAGGCTCGGGCTGCGCCCGGTGCTGCTCACCGGGGACAACCGGGCCGTCGCCGAGACCGTGGCCCGTGAGGTCGGCATCGAGCCCGGCCCGGACACCGTCATCGCCGACGTGCTGCCCGCGGACAAGCTCGCCGTGGTGGAGCGGCTCCAGGAGCAGGGCCGGGTCGTCGCGATGGTCGGCGACGGGGTGAACGACGCGGCCGCGCTCGCCCGGGCCGACCTGGGCCTGGCCATGGGCACCGGCACCGACGTGGCGATCGAGGCGTCGGACATCACCCTGGTCCGGGGTGACCTGCGGGCCGCGGCCGACGCCGTCCGGCTCTCCCGGCGCACCCTGGGCACGATCCGGGGCAACCTGTTCTGGGCGTTCGCCTACAACACGGCCGCGATCCCGCTGGCCGCGTTCGGACTGCTCAACCCGATGATCGCGGGAGCGGCGATGGCGTTCAGCTCGGTGTGCGTGGTGCTCAACAGCCTGCGGCTGCGCCGGTTCCGCCCGCTGGCGGACTGACCGCTGCTCGGCGTCGTCGTCGGCGCGGAACTCCGACGACGCCCCTCCGACGGGTCGTCGGTCCAGGAGGACCGGCGTCGGGCGCTCGTCGTGCGTACGCGGTGATCGGGGTGGTGTCCGGGGCGGCCCCGCCGGCTGCAGGATCTCAACCGACAGGACCTGGGCCGGCGTACGCCCCGGGTACGAGCGCCGACATGGTCCTGACGTACCCCGTCGGCGGCCGCCCACACGTCACCGCTCCGCCGGATGCAGATCCGGGCTGCGGTCGGCCGGTCCGGCGTGCAGGTGGTCCAGGCAACGCCGCAGGTGCAGCACGATCCCCGACGCGGCGAGACTGTCCTCCCAGCCCGCGCGCTGGGAGTCGAGCCGGTCGGTGACCCGGTCCAGCGCGTCCCGGGCGGCGGCCAGGTGGCGGCGGTGCCCCTCGAGCCCGGCGGGTGCGGGGCCGCGGGTCAGGTGCGCGAGCTCCGCCGACCGGATCGCGGTGGCCAGGTCGCCCATCGCCTCCGCGACCGGGGTGCGCAGCTCGGGGTCGAGGACGAGCACGGTGCGCTCGGCCCACGCCGTCTGGGCCAGGACCGTGCTGATGTCGCGGACGAGCACCGCGAGCTGTTCCAGGGTCTGTGCGGCCTCGTAGAGCTGCTGGCCGCGGGCCCGGTAGGCACGTGCCCGCAGGTTGGCCCGCCGACCGGCGTCGGCGGAACGGACCGCCTCCCGGGTCGCATCGATCAGGGGCTCGAAGTGGTGGCGGTGACGTGTCCACTCCTCGCGCTCCGGCGGCCACTGCTCGGCCAGGACCTCGGCCATCTCCTGCAGGTGGTCGGCGATGCCGTCACGCAGCCGCGCCACCACGCGGTGCGCGCGGGCGTTCTGCGGCGGGGGCGGCAGGACCAGGGTGACCGCGACCCCCACGAGCACCCCCAGCAGGGTCTGCCCCAGGTAGCCGGCCATGAACCCGGACGGGTCGGTGGCGCCGATGAGGATGGTGAACAACGCCGCGGTCGGGATCAGGTCCCGGGCGGTGGCCAGCACGGGGGCGGCACCAGCCGCGATCCCGGCCAGCACGGCCGCGGCCACCGCCCACCACCGCGCGCCGCCCAGGTGCAGGGCGGCGGCGCCGAGGCCGACACCGAGCCCGGTGGCGAGCACGGCGTGCAGGCTCTGGCGCAGCGAGTCGAAGACGGTCGGGTAGCAGACGAGCAGGGCACCGAGCGGTGCGTAGTAGGGGTACTGGCCGAGCACACCGGGGACGAGGGTGGCGAGGTACCAGGCCGCGCCGGCTGCGGCCCCGGCCCGCCACGCCAGTCGCATGCGGTGGCGCAGCCCCTCGGTGAACGGTGAGGCCGGGGAGTTCGGGTGGTGCGGGATCAACGACGGCTCCGTCGGTCGTGCAGGTGATACGGGAAGCGGGGCCGGCTGTTCGACCGCGGAGGAGCCCTGGCCACCCGACGGCCGCGGGGAACGCGGTGGAGTCCGGGGTGGCGCCGTGCGCACACGGGCGCGGGCCGCCGGAGGACTACCCACGACCGCGCGGCACAAACCCGGGCGGTGGCACGATGTGCCGGTGCGCGCCATCGTGATCGGCCACGACCACGTCGCCGGCCTCGGGGCGCTGGGACCGGCCCTGGAACGACGCGGGATCCGTCCGGAGTGGACGACGGTGGTGCCCGCGGACCGGTACGACGCCCCGGACGTCGACGCCGGGCTCCCCGTCCCGACGGGGGCCGGCCTGGTGGTCACCCTCGGCGCGCCGTGGCCGAGGGAGCGGATCGCGGGGTGGGCGGCCCGTGAGGTCGCGTTCCTGCGCCGGACGCACGACGCCGGTGTGCCGGTGCTGGCGATCTGCTTCGGCGCCCAGCTCCTCGCCGAAGCACTCGGGGGCTCCCGGACGACGCTGCCGGCCGCCCGGGTCGGATGGCACCCGGTCGACCCGGCCGGCGGCCGCCTCCCGGCCGGGCCGTGGTTCTGCTGGAACGCCGAGCAGCTCGTCGCACCACCCGGGTCGGAGCTGCTCGCCACCAGCGTGGCCGGGCACGAGGCGTTCGTGGCCGGTCGCAGCGTGGGCGTGCAGTTCCACCCCGAGATGACCGTGGACCTGCTGGAGCGCTGGTACACCCTCGGTGTGCCCGACGGCCTCGACGCGCGAGCCCTCCGGGCGGCGACGGCGGCCCAGGACCCGCAGCGGCTCGCCGAGCGGGCCGAGCGGGTCCTGGCGCTCGCGCTCAGGCTCCCAGGAAGTGCTCCAGGGTGATCGGCAGCGACCGGACCCGCACGCCGGTGGCGTGGTGGGCGGCGTTCGCGACGGCCGCGGCCACCCCGACGATCCCGATCTCCCCGATCCCCTTGGCGCCCACCGGGTTGACGTGCGGGTCGTCCTCGTCGACCCACTCGGCCTCGATGTCGCCGACGTCGGCGTTCGCCGCCACGTGGTAGCCGGCGAGGTCGTGGTTGACGACGTGCCCGCGGGCCGGGTCGACGACGCCCTCCTCGTGCAGCGCCATCGACAGCCCCCACACCATCCCGCCGAGGAACTGCGAGCGCGCGGTCAGCGGGTTGAGGATGCGGCCCGCGGCGAACACCCCCAGCATCCGCGGCACCCGGATCTCGCCGGTGTCGGCGTGCACCGCGACCTCGACGAAGTGCGCCCCGTGCGCACCCATCGCGTACTCGGCCATCGCCGGGTTGTGCCCGGCGACGCCGTCGGCCTCCGCTGCGTCCTCGGGGTCGGTGCCCCACTTGTCGCGGAACCGGTCGGCGGCCTCGACGATCGCCGTCGCCCAGGACGCGGTGCCCGCGGAGCCGCCGGCAATGGTCGCATGCGGCAGCCCGGTGTCGCCGAGGTTCAGGTCGACCTGCGCGGGCGGCACCCCGAGCGCCTCGGCCGCGATCTGGGTGAGCACCGTGCGGGCGCCCTGCCCGATGTCGGCCGCGGCGATGTCCACCCGGTAGCGGCCCGGCGCACCGGCACCGCCGTCGGCGTACCGGATCGCGGCGGCGGACCCGGGCATCGCGAAGGTCGGGAAGAACGCGGCGGCGACGCCGGTGCCGTACCACCAGCCGTCGACGAGCCGGGTGCGCGGGCGCGGGTCCCGGTCGGCCCAGCCGAACCGCTCGGCGCCGCGCCGCAGGCAGGCCACGAGGTTGCGACTGGAGAACGGCCTGCCGGTGTCCGGGTCGACGTCGGGCTCGTTGCGGATCCGCAGCTCGACCGGGTCGATCCCGAGCGCGACGGCGAGCTCGTCCAGCGCGGACTCCGCGCCGAAACTGCCGGGCGCCTCGCCGGGTGCGCGCATGTACGTCGGCGTGGACAGGTCCAGCGGCACGACCCGGTGCGAGGTCCGCCGGTGCGGCGACGCGTACAGGTGCCTGCTGATCACTGCGGTCGGCTCGCCGAACTCGGCCATCCGCGCCCCGGCCTCGACGACGTCGTGGCCGAGCGAGTGCAGCCGCCCGTCGGTCCCGGCGCCGAGCCGGAGACGCTGCACGGTCGCCGGGCGGTAGCCGGTCAGGTCGGTCATCTCGCGGCGGGTCAGCGCCAGCTTCACCGACCGGCCGGGGACCGCCCTGGCCGCCAGTACGGCCAGCACCGATCCGCCGTGCAGCGTGCCCTTGGTGCCGAACCCGCCGCCGACGTGCGGTGAGACGACGGTGACGTCGTCGTCGCCGATCCCGAACATCTGCGCGAGCTCGCGCCGGGCCGACCACACCGCCTGGGAGGCCTCGAACAGCGTGAGGTGGTCGCCGTCCCAGCGGGCGACGGTGCTGTGCGGCTCCATCGGGTGGTGGTACTCGATCGGCGTCGTGTAGGTGGCGTCGACCTGCACGGGAGCCTCGTCGAACGCCGTCTCCGGGTCGCCGGTGCGCGTGTCCGGCGGGAACGCGACGACGACCTCGGGGGTGTAGGCCTCGGCCGACCCCGGGTCGAACGCGGTGGTGGCGGGCTCGGCGTCGTAGCCGACGACGACGAGGTCGGCCGCCTCCCGGGCCGCCTCGGCGGTCTCGGCGAGCACCGCGGCCACGTACTGGCCGCGGTGGTGCACCTCGCCGGACTGCAGGACCGTCTGTTCGGGGGTGGCGCTGCCGTCGATCCGGGGCGCGGTGTCCGGGGCGAGCACCGCGACGACCCCGGCCACCGCCTCGGCGGCGGCGGTGTCGACCGCGCGGACCCGCCCGCGGGCGACCGTGGCGCCGACACCGCACAGGTGCAGCGGTGCGACGGCGTCCTGCTCGTAGGCGTAGACGGCGTTGCCGGTGACCTTGGCCGGCCCCTCGATCCGGGTGAGCGCGGTGCCCGCCGCTCCCGGTGTGACGGTGCCGGTCATGACGCCTCCGTCCGGTACGCGGCGAGGCCGCGCAGGGTGGCGGTGACCGTGCCGGCCACCAGCGGGATCTTGAACGCGTTGCCGCCGACCTCGGTCTCGACAGTGCGGGCGTCGGCGGTCTCGGCCGCCGCGGCGGCGCGGAACGCCTCGTCGGTGGCGGGCCCGCCGAGCAGCGCCTGCTCGGCGCGGCGCGCCCGCCACGGCCGGTGCGCGACCCCGCCGAGGGCGATCCGCACGTCGCGGACGGTGCCGTCGTCGGCGACGTCGAGGGCCGCGGCGACCGACACCAGCGCGAACGCGTACGAGGCGCGGTCGCGGACCTTGCGGTAGGTGGAGTGCGCGGCGACCGGCAGCGCGGGCAGCTCGACCGAGGTGATCAGCTCCCCGTGCTCCAGCACGGTGTCGCGGCCCGGGTCGTCGCCGGGCAGCCGGTGCAGCTCGGTGGCGGCGACGGTGCGCTCCCCGTCCGGGCCGAGGACGTGCACCCGGGCGTCGAACGCGGCCAGCGCGACCGCCATGTCCGACGGGTGGGTCGCGATGCAGCCGCCCTCGGGTGCGCCGAGGATCGCGTGATGGCGGGCCCAGCCGTGCTGTGCGGAGCAACCCTGCCCGGGGTCACGCTTGGTGCAGGGCGCGGTGAGGTCGGCGAAGTAGGAGCAGCGGGTGCGCTGCAGCAGGTTCCCGCCGGTCGTCGCCATGTTGCGCAGCTGCCCCGAGGCCCCGGCGAGCAGCGCCGCGGACAGTGCCGGGTAGTGGCGCCGGACCCGCGGGTCCACGGCGACGTCGGTGTTGCGGGCGCCCGCGCCGATGGACAGGCCGCCGTCGGCGGTCGGGGTGATCCCGGTGGGCAGCAGGCCGGTGACGTCGACGAGCGTGCCCGGCTCGACCAGGCCCAGCTTGAGGTGGTCGACGAGGTTGGTCCCGCCGGCCAGGTAGGCGGCGGACGGGTCGGCGGAGACGACGGCGACCGCAGCCGCGGCGTCGCCGGGACGGGTGTAGGCGAACGGCTTCACCGCGACGCCCCCGTCCCGGTGCCCACGGCACCGACGGCGTCGACGATTCCGGAGTAGGCGGCGCAGCGGCACAGGTTCCCGGACAGGCGCTCGGCGATCTCGGCGCGGTCCAGCACGGCCGGCCCGTCGCCGGACAGGTCGGCGGTGACCGCGCTGGGGTGCCCGGCGCGGGCCTCGTCCAGCATCCCGACGGCCGAGCAGATCTGGCCGGGGGTGCAGTAGCCGCACTGGTAGGCGTCGTGCGCGACGAAGGCCTCGGCGAGCGGGTGCAGGTCCGCGCCGGTGCCGAGGCCGTCGGCGGTGGTGACCGCGGCGTCGTCGTGGGCGACGGCGAGCGAGAGGCAGGACAGCACGCGGCGGCCCGGCCCCTGTTCGCCGGGTGCGGCCAGCAGGACGGTGCACGCACCGCACTGGCCGTGGTCGCAACCCTTCTTGGCGCTGGTCACGCCGAGCCGGTCACGCAGCGCGTCGAGGACGGTGGTCCGGGTGTCGACCGTCAGCTCGTGGCGACGGCCGTCGACGGTGAGGGAGATCGTGGAGTCCACGATGGTGCGCTCCTTCGGGAGACGGAGTGGAGAGCTCGAAGCGGAGCCTCCTCCGGAAATATAGGAACGCTGTTCCGGTTACGCAACCCGGAGGCCCGCGAGGAAGAAGCCGACGGCGCGGCGGGCGTCGTAGGCGGAGTCGGCCTCGGCGCCGAAGCAGAGATTGCCGATCCCCCGCAGCACCTCGTAGGCGGTGACGTCGGACGGCAGCTGCCCGGCCTCCCGCGCCGCCCGGACGATCTCCTCCCCCGCCGGCAGGAGCCGCTCCAGGAACAGTTCGTGCAGCGCGGCGGAACGGCCGTCGTCGTGGACGAGCATCGCGACCAGCCCGTGCTTGGTGACGAGCAGGTCGACGAACTCCCCGACCCAGGCCACGAGGGCGTCGAACGGCGTCGGACCGGCGTCCAGGCAGGTCCGTGCGGCCGCCGCACACCCCTCGACCTGGTGCCGGTAGACGGCGACGACCAGGTCCGGCCGGGTCGGGAAGTGCCGGTAGACCGTCCCCACGCCGACCCCCGCGCGGGCGGCGATCGCCCGGACCGGCGCGTCGACGCCCGCGGTCACGAACTCGGCCGCGGCGGCCTCGAGCAGAGCCGCACGACTGCGCCGGGCGTCGGACCGGACCGGTTCCCGCTGCACTCCCACCGCACGCTCCCTTGCTGCCCGGAACACTGTTCCGTATCGTACCCGGAACATTGTTCCGTTTCATCGTCCGTACTCGCCCCGCACAGGAGTTCCCGTGTCCCGAGCGTCCATCGGCATCATGACCGCCCAGATGCAGACCACCTACGACGACCTGCTGCGCGTCTGGCTGGAGGCCGACGAGCTGCCCGGCATCGAGCACGCCTGGCTGTTCGACCACCTCATGCCGATCGGTGGCGACCCGCTGGGGCCGGCCCTCGACGGCTGGACCACCCTGTCCGCGCTCGCCGCACGGACCCGGCGGCTGCGTCTGGGCCTGCTGGTCACCAGCAACCGGTTCCGCCCGCCCGCGGTGCTGGCCAAGATCGCGACGACGGTCGACGTCGTCTCCGGCGGACGGCTCGACCTGGGCATCGGCGTCGGGTCCCGCCCGGACCACCCGCTCGCCCGCCGCGAGTACGAGGCGCACGGCCTGCCCTTCGCCGCCACCGCCGACGCCGTCACCGCGCTCGACGAGGCCTGCACGGTGATCCGGCGGCTGTGGACCGAGACCGAGCCGTTCGACGTCGACGGCGAGCAGGTGCGGCTCACCGGCGCGTTCGGCAGCCCGAAGCCGGTGCAGGCCCACCCGCCGATCGTGATCGGCGGACGGGCCAGGGCGACGCTGCGGATCGCGGCCCGGCACGCCGACGTCTGGAACATCCCCGGCGGCGACCTCGACGACGCCGTCGCCCGCAGCGCGCTGCTCGACGAGCTGTGCGCCGACATCGACCGGGACCCGGCGGAGATCACCCGGTCGATCCACCTGGGCGTCTCCTACGACGACCCGGCGGACGCCCGCGAGCGGGTGTCCGCCGCCGTCGGCGCGGGCTTCGGGCACGTGGTCCTGGGGCTGCCCGCCCCGTTCCCGCAGGGTGCCGCCCGCTGGGTGGCCGACGAGATCGTCGCGCAGGTTTAGCCGACCGGATAGTTCGGTCATCTAACTACCATGGCCTCCTCCCGGCACGCCCTCATCTCCGGCGCCGGCATCGCCGGCTCCGCGCTCGCCCTGCGCCTGGCCGCGTACGGCTGGCGGACGACCGTCCTGGAGCGCGCGCCGCGGCAGCGCGACGAGGGGCACAACATCGACGTCCGTGGCACCGCCCGTGAGGTCCTGCGCCGGATGGACCTGGAGGACGCCGTGCGGGCCGCCGGCACCCGCGAGGTCGGCTTCCGCGTGATCGGCGACGACGGGCGCCCGGTCGCCGAGATCCCGATGGACCCGACCGGGTCGACCGACGGTCCGACCGCCGAGCTGGAGATCCTGCGCGGCGAGCTGGCCCGGGTGCTGATCGGGGCCGCGCCGGGGTCCACGGCGTTCCGGTTCGGCACCCGGATCACCGGCGTCGAGGACCGGAGCGCCGGCGACGGCCCGGCCCGGGTCGCCCTCGACGACGGCACCACGGTCACCGCCGACCTCGTCGTGGTCGCCGAGGGGCTGCGGTCGCGCACCCGCGACCTGGTGTTCGACGACGTCACCGTCCGCGAGACCGGCCTGTACGGCGCCTACCTGACGATCCCCCGCACCGCCGACGACGACGCCTGGTGGAACTGGTTCCACGAGACCGGCTCGCGCGGGGTACACCTGCGCCCGGACAACCTGGGCACCACCCGCGCCATGCTGACCTTCCTGTCCGGGGTGCGCGGCCTGGAGACCCTCGGCGACGCCGACGTCCGCACCGTCCTGCGGCGGACCTTCGCCGACGCGGGCTGGGTCGCCCCGCGGATCCTGCGCGAGCTCGGCGACGGGCCGGACGGCGCCCCGATGTACTTCGACGCCGTCGGGCAGGTCACGGCCCCGCGCTGGAGCTCGGGACGGGTGGTACTGCTCGGCGACGCCGCGTACTGCCCGTCGCCGCTGGGCGGCGGGGGCACGAGCCTGGCCCTGATCGGTGCCTACGTACTGGCCGGGGAGCTGGCCTCCCGCCCCGGCGACACCGCGGGTGCGCTGCACCGCTACGAGGAGCTGCTGAGGCCCGCGACCGAGCAGGCGCAGAAGCTGCCGCCGCTGACGCTGGCCAACCCGCGGACCCGGGCCGGGATCCGGACGCTGCGCACCGCGTTCCGGGCCGTCGCGAGCCCGGTCGGGAAGCGGGTGACCGGGCTGCTCGGGGCCACCCCGACCGGCGCGGTCGACGCGTTCCGGCTCCCGGACTACCCGGCGCCGAGCTCGTCGAGCGTGGCGACGACCGCGCGCAGGTAGCGCTCGACGACCTCGCCCTCGTCGGCGGAGAGGCGGCGGGCGACGTCGTCGAGGGCCCGGACGGCCGGCTCCGACTGCGCGAGCCGCGCGCTGAAGGACTCCTCCCGCGAGCGCACGGTGACCCGGCGGCGGTCGTGCGGGTCGGGGACCCGCTCGAGGTGGCCGGCCGCCTCGAGCCGGTCGATCAGCGCGGTGGTCGAGGCCGGCCGCAGGTCCAGCCGCCGGGCCAGCTCGGTCGGCCCGAGCGAGCCGTGCACGTCGAGCAGCCGCAACGCCCACAGGTCGGTCGGGTGCAGCCCCGCCCGCCGGGCCTGCCTGCCGGTGAACTCGTGGGTCGCCCGGTTCACCGCCTCCAGCGCGACGGTCGGGCCGGCCAGCCCCTCCAGCAGGTGTCGTCGCTCGCCCATGCGGCCTCCCTGCGTCGGTCCACGGCACCGTAGCCGGACGGGCCCGGCCGCAGCCGCGGCGGGACCGGTCACGAGCTGGTCACGAATTCGCGACGCCGTTTCGGGGACGCCTCCCCGCTCTCGGCCGCCGAATGGGGATGATTCCGCATCAACTGATCGACGACCCGCAGGTGACGGCCCTGCGCAACCATCCACCCGATCGGGTGACGCCACATTTCTGCGCACCATTCCCGACGGCGACCCGACGATTTCCCGGAACCGCCCCGTGCGTAATCTCCGGAATCGTGATCGAGCTGGAGGGGGTCTCCAAGGTCTACCGGACCGGAGCCCTCGAGCTGCGCGCACTCGACGCCGTGGACCTGCACGTCGACGACGGCGACCTCGTCGCGATCATGGGCCCCTCCGGCTCGGGCAAGTCCACGATGATGAACATCCTCGGCTGCCTCGACGTGCCGAGCTCCGGCGCCTACCGGCTCGACGGCATCGACGTCGGCCGGATGTCGGACAACCGGCTCGCCGACGTCCGGCTGCAGAAGATCGGTTTCGTCTTCCAGTCGTTCAACCTGCTGCCGCGCACCTCGGCGCTGGCCAACGTGGAGCTTCCGCTGGTCTACGCCGGCGGGCGCGACCGCCGGGGCCGGGCGCGGCGCGCGCTGGAACGGGTCGGGCTCGGCGACCGCGGCGACCACCGGCCCAACGAGCTCTCCGGCGGCCAGCAGCAGCGCGTCGCGGTGGCCCGTGCCCTGGTCACCGACCCCTCGATGATCCTGGCCGACGAGCCGACGGGGAACCTCGACACCGCCTCGACCACCGACGTCATGAACCTGTTCGTGGAGCTGAACGAGAGCGGCCGCACCGTCGTGCTGATCACCCACGAGCCCGAGGTCGCGGAGTTCGCCAAGCGCGTGGTGACCCTGCGCGACGGCCGGATCGTGGGTGACGAGCGCCGATGACGATCTGGGAGTCCGCGCGGATCGCGGTACGGGGCCTGCGGGCCGGGCCGCTGCGGTCGCTGCTGACGATGCTCGGGATCATCATCGGGGTCGCCGCGGTGATCGTGCTGGTCGCGTTCGGCAACGGCCTGCAGCGCTTCGTCGCCGACGCGTTCGGCCCGCTCGCCAACCAGATCCAGATCACCCCGGACCGCGGTGGCATCAGCGGCAGCGGCACGCCGCGCGACCTCACCGACGCCGACGTCCGCGCCCTGCGGGACCGGGCCTCCGCGCCCGCGGTCGCCTCGGTCAGCCCGACGGTGACCGGCTCGGCGCAGCTGCAGCTGGCCGGTGGCGGGAGCGTCCGCAGCGGCGTGACCGGCGCCGACGCCGACTACCTCGACATCACCAACCGGGAGCTCGTCGTCGGGTCGTTCTTCGACGACCGCCAGGCCACGACCCGGGCGAAGGTCGTCGTGCTCGGCCCCAACCCGGTGGCCACGCTGTTCGGCGGGCGCGCCGGCGACGCGCTGGGCTCGGAGATGCGGATCGGGCGCACCTCGTTCCGGGTGATCGGCGTGCTCGCCGCCAACGGCCAGCAGGACGACGTCGCCGTCATGCCGCTGGGCGCCGCACGCGCCTACCTGACCGGTGGCGGCGACGTCGTCGACCAGATCACCGTGCGCGCGGTGTCCACCGACGCGGTGCCGCAGGCGGTCGAGCAGGTCACGACGGTCCTCGACGACCGGCACCGCATCGACGACCCGCAGGACCGCGACTACACCGTCACCGCGCTGCAGAGCCTGCTCGACCAGTCCTCGCAGGTCCTGAGCTTCGTGACGATCTTCGTCGCGGCGGTCGCGGGCATCTCGCTGCTGGTCGGGAGCATCGGCGTCGCCAACATCATGCTGGTCACGGTGACCGAGCGGACCCGCGAGATCGGCATCCGCAAGGCCATCGGCGCGCGCCGCCGCGCGATCCTGCAGCAGTTCCTCATCGAGGCGATGGTCCTCACCGGCATCGGCGGGGTCATCGGGATCCTGGTCGGCGTCGGTGTGTCCGTGCTGGCCGGGATCGTCCTTCCCCGCCTCGTACCCGACTTCCCCGCCCCGACGGTGTCGGCCGGATCGGTGGTGCTCGCCTTCGGGGTGAGCCTGCTGATCGGTCTGCTCGCGGGCGGTTTCCCCGCCAACCGGGCCGCGCGGATGCGGCCCATCGACGCCCTGCGGCACCAGTGACAGCGCCCGCGACAGCACCGAGGAGCACTTCATGACCCGACTGCGGCTCGCGGGCAGCCTGCTGCTCGCCGGACTCGTCGGCCTCACGGCCTGCACCGGAGGGGACCAGCCGCCGCCGACGGCCGTCGTCGACCGGGGTGTGGTCTCCACCGGGGTGTCGGCGTCGGGGTCGCTGGTGTCGATCACCCAGCAGAACCTCGGGTTCACCGACGGCGGCCGGGTCACCGAGCTGCTCGTGGAGGTCGGCGAGACCGTGGCCGCCGGGCAGCCGCTCGCCCGGCTCGACGACGCCGAGGCCCTGTCCCAGGTCGCCGCCGCGCAGGCGGGGCTGGACCAGCAGCAGGCGTCGCTGGGCAAGCTGACCGGCGCGAACACCGTCGAGGCCGCGCAGGCGTCGCTGGCCTCGGCCGAGTCGGTACTGGCCGCGACCCGCGACCAGGTCGGGGCGCAGAACGCGGCGAACGACACCGCCGTCGAGCGGGCGAGGGTCCAGCTCGCCTTCGACCGCAAGCAGCTCGCCGCGGCCCAGGAGAAGCTGGAGACCGACCGGCGGGCCTGCAAGCGCTCCGGGGGCAGCACCGCGTCCGCGACCCCGGAGCCCACCGCCGACCCGTCCGGCGGCGGGCTGCTCGGCGGTCTGTCCGGCGGGTCCGGCACCTCGGGCGGGTCCGGCCTCGGCGCGGCGACGACCGACCCGGCCTGCACCGCCGTCGCCACCGACGAGCAGGCCGTGACGACGGCGAAGGGCCAGGTCATCACCTCGCAGACGGCGCTGGCGCAGGCCGAGGGCACCCGGGACACCGGCGCCGCCTCCGGCCGGGTCTCGATCGCGAACGCCGAGAGCGCGGTGTCCGACGCCCGCTCCCAGCTCACCGGGGCGAACAACGACGCACCGGCCGACGTCGCGGTGCAGGACGCCGTGGTCGCCGACGCCCGCAACACCCTCGCCGACGCCCAGCGCGCGCTCGACGACACCCTGCTGCGCGCCCCGGTCGCCGGCACCGTGTCCGCGATCAACGGCGCGGTCGGTGACGTCGTGCCCGCCGCCAGCGCCGCGACCGCGCTCGCCCCCGGCACCGACGCCCGGATCCCGCAGGCCGTCGGGTCGGCGTCGGCGGCCTCGGGCGGCGCGGGGGCCACCGGTGGCGGCGCGTCCGCAGCGGGCGGGGCGCCGTTCCTCACCCTCAACGACCTGCAGACCTACCAGCTGGTCGTCCCGTTCGAGGAGAGCGACGCCGCCCGGGTAGCGCCGAACCAGACCGTCGACGTCACCGTCGACGCGCTGCCCGGGGTGAGCCTGCCGGCGACCGTGGTCGCCGTCGCGCCGACCGCGACGCAGCTGTCGGGCGTCGTGAGCTACTACGCGACCGTCGTGCTGAACCGCACCGACCCGCAGCTGCGCGACGGCCAGACCGCGCAGGCCGACGTGCGTACCGAGGCCCGCAACGGGGTGCTGCGGGTGCCGAACACCGCCGTCCGGCAGGAGGGCGGCCGCTCGGTCGTCGACGTGCCCGGCGACGACGGCGCCGCGGTGACCCGGCAGTTCGTCCCCGGCCTGGTGGGCGACCAGTTCACCGAGGTGCGGTCCGGCCTCGACGACGGCCAGCAGGTCCTGCTGCCGCAGGCCACCGTAGAGGCGACGCCGGGCCGTCCTGGCGGTGGCGCGGGCGGGAACTGACCCGCCGGTGCGCTCGTGCCGCCGGCGATCGCGAAGATCGCGGACGTGACCATCGCGCTCGCGTCCGAGACCAGGTGGAGCGCGGCCCGCGCGATCCTGCCTGTCCGGTGTCCGATGGGTGTCGTCAGCCGACCGGGATCGGCTCCTGATCTCCTACCGGACCGCCGGACCCGGCGTCGACCGCGGAACGGGGTATTCGGTCGTGCATGACCGATCGGGCGCCACTGCCGGGTCCGAGGACCGCACCCGCCCCGGTGTCACTCCGTAGCGGGCGCGGAAGCTGCGGGAGAAGTGCGCGGGGTCGGCGAACCCCCAGCGGCGTCCGGTCGTCGCCACCGGCTCGCCGGCCAGCAGCGGGTCGCGCAGGTCGGCCAGGCAGCGCTGCAGCCGCCTGCCCCGCACCCAGCACGACACCGAGGTGCCCTCCGCGCGGAAGAGCTCCTGCAGCCGTCGGGTCGACATGTAGTGCTCCGCGGCGACCCGGCCGGGCGAGAGGTCGTCGTCGGCGAGGTGCTCGTCGAGCCAGGCCAGCACCGGGGCCAGCGGGCCGGCGGGGTGGGCGTCGCGGCGTCGTTCGGCGACCGCGGCGGCCAGCAGGTCGGTGAGCACCCGCCGGACCCGCGGCGCACGGGCGCCGGTGAGCAGTTCCTCGGTCTCGGCGAGCCGGCACAGCATCGGGCCGACCAGCAGGCCGAGACCGTCGCGGTCGGACAGCCGGGTGCCGCTGCCCTCACCGGGGCGGTCGTCGAGGCCGAGATCGGTGCGCGGCAGCATCAGCACCAGGCTGCGGAAGCCGGCCTCGTTGTCGACGGCGTAGGGCAGGTCGACGTCGTAGACGACCATGTCGCCGGGCCGCAGCACCGTCCGGTGCCCGCCCTGGGTGACCATCGAGCGCCCGGCGAGCTGGTAGGACACCTTGCACAGCCCGAGTCGCTCCCCGCCGGGGATGCGCCGGACCGTGTGCGCGGTGCCGGCCGCGAGATCGCCGAGCACCAGCGGACCGGAGCGGCGAACGACGCCGTGCCCGGTGAACCGGTCCGCGGGGCCGTGCGTGGTCAGGCGCAGTGCCGGGAAGTGGTCGCCCACCGTGCGGGACCAGGCGCCCAGGTCCCGGGACGCGGGCGGGGCGGGCAGGACGGCGGTGTGTTGCGGCATCGGGGTCTCCCGGGGTCGGTGGGCGCGGGCGGGACGGGGCGCTTGCCCCTGGGCGCGGTGCGGGTTGACCGTCGGCGCACGGGTACGCCGGGCCGCCGGGCCCGTGAGCGGGCCCCGAACCGGCCAACCGGAACGGCGGATCCGCAGGTCGGCGCGGTGGTACCGGGCCGGTGGACGGCGCCCGACGGGTGGTGGCGCGGCCGTCGGGGCGGCGGCCGGGGACCTTGTCGGGTCCGGTGCCGCGGACCAGCCTTCTCGCACCCCTGAGCGAGGAGAACCCGATGACACCGCGCCCGTCCCCCACCAGACCGCGTCCCCGCAGCGCGTCCCGTCGCGGGGTGCGCCGTGGCTGACCGGGGCGCCACCCCGGCGGAACCGGGGCACGCGCTGCGCGGCTCGATCGGCGTCGCCGGGATCGTGTTCCTGGTGGTCGCCGCCGCGGCCCCGCTGACCACGGTCGGTGGTGCGCTGCCGGTGATGCTCGCCGGGTCCAACGGGCCCGGTGTACCGCTGGCCTACGCGCTCGTCGCGGTGGTGCTGCTGCTGTTCAGCGTCGGCTACGCGGCGATGAGCCACTTCGTCGTCGACGCCGGGGCGTTCTACGCCTACGTCAGCCACGGGCTCGGCGCCCGGCTCGGGCTCGGTGCGGGCGGCCTCGCGCTGCTCGCCTACACCGCGATCCAGGCGGCCGTCTACGGTCTGGCTGCGGTGACGCTGCGCGGGATCGTCGTGCAGTTCGGCGGCCCGGAGCTGCCGTGGTGGCTGCTCGCCGCGCTGCTCGTCGCCGTCGTGGCGCTGCTCGGCTACCGGAGCATCGACGTCGGCGCGAAGGTGCTGGGCACGCTGCTGGTCGTCGAGGTCGCGGTGGTCGCGGCGCTGGTCGCCGGGATCCTGGTGACCGGCGGCCCGGAGGGCTGGTCGGCCACCTCGTTCGCCCCCTCGACGTTCCTGGCCGGGGCGCCCGGGATCGCGGTCATGTTCGCGGTCGCGTCCTTCGTCGGGTTCGAGGCGACCGCCATCTACGCCGAGGAGGCCCGCGAGCCGCGCCGCACGGTGCCGATCGCGACCTACGTGGCGGTGCTGTTCATCGGCGCGTTCTACACCGTGGCCAGCTGGGCGGTCGTCGTCGCGTTCGGGCCGAGCCGGGTCGAGGCCGCCGCGCAGGCCGACCCGACCGGGCTGGTCTTCACCGCGGCCGCGACCTACGTCGGACCGTGGTTCGCCGACGTGCTGCCGGTCCTCCTGCTGACCAGTCTGTTCGCCGCGCTGCTCGCCTTCCACAACGCCGTCGCCCGCTACCTGTTCTCTCTCGGCCGGCGTGGGGTGCTGCCCACCGCGCTCTCGCGCACCCACCCGCGCCACGGCTCGCCGCACGTCGGGTCGCTGGTCCAGACCGTGTCCGCGGTCGCGGTGCTCGCGGTCTTCGCCCTCGCCGGCGGCGACCCGGTGACCACCCTGTTCCCCTGGATGTCCGGGCTCGCCACGGTGTCGGTGCTGCTCCTGATGCTGCTCACCGCCGTCGCAGTGATCGTCTTCTTCGCCCGCACCCGGGCCGACACCCGCGCCTGGAACACCCGGCTGGCGCCCGCGCTGGGGCTGGTCGGCATCGCCGGGATCCTCGCCCTGGTGCTGGTCAACTTCACCACCCTGATCGGCGGGTCCGCTGCGCTGGCCACGGTGCTGCTGGTGCTCGTCGCGGGGGTGTTCGGCGGCGGTGTCCTGCTCGGTCGCGCCCGCCCCGCCCCCGCCGCGCCCGAGCCCGCGCGCGACGACCCCGCCCTGCACTGACCCGACCCGCTCCCCCGGAGGAACCCGACCGTGACCGACACACCGCGAACCGCCCCGGCCCCGATCGACGCAGCGCGGGTCGACACCGTCCACCGCGCCGCCCGCGTGCACACCCCGGACGGTGCGCCCGCCACCGTGCTGGCGACGGCCGGGGAAATGATCGTCGCCGTCGGCGGCGAGGAGCTGCTCGACGCCGTCCCGGCCGGGGCCCACCGGGTCGAGCACGGCGACGCGACGCTCGTGCCCGGCCTGGTCGACGTGCACAACCACGTGCTCGTCGCCGGCCGGGCGGAGCTCGCCGAGCTGCGCCTGCCCGGTGACGCCGGGGTCGACGCCCTGCTCGACGCCGTCGCCCGGCGCGCGGCCGGACTCCCGGAGGGCGCCTGGCTGGTCGGCGGTGGCTGGGACTGCGGGCTGCTCGACGCACTCGCCGCGCCGGGGGTGCTGGCCCGCCTCGACACCGCCGCGGGACACCGGCCGGTGCTGCTGCGCGACGACAGCTGCCACAACCGCTGGGTCAGCTCCGCGGCGCTCGACCGGGCCGGGATCTCCGCGGACACCCCCGACCCGGCGGGCGGGCGGATCCTGCGCGACGCCGACGGCCGTAGCCCGGCGGGGGTGCTCGTCGAGGCCGCCGCGGTCGCCGTCGAGCGGGTCTGCGCCGCCGACGGCGACGGGGTGGACGACGCCGAGGCGGTCCGGCACGCGGTGGGGATCCTGCACTCCCACGGCGTCACCGGGTTCCAGGACGCGGCGTCGTCGCTGCCGCTGCTGCAGGCGCTGCACCGGCTCGACGCCGAGGACCGGCTCGACGCCTGGGCGGTCACCTCGATGCCGGTGCTCGACCCGGTGTTCGGGTCCGCACCGGTCGGCGCCGAGCTGGTCGAGCGGGCGCTGCCGCTGGCCGGGCGGCGGCACCGGCCGACGTTCGTGAAGGTCTTTCTCGACGGCATCCCGCCCTCGCGGACCGCGGCGTTCCTCGACCCCTACCTGCCCGACGACGCCCACGGTGACGACTGGCGCGGGCACACGGCGATGACCACCGAGGAGCTCACCGGGCACCTGCTGGGCTTGGCGGCGATGGGGATCGGGGCCAAGGTGCACTGCACCGGCGACCGGTCGGTCCGGGTGTTCCTCGACGCCGTCGCCGCGGTGCGGGCCGCCGGGCACACCGGCACTCGCTTCCACCTGGCGCACGGGCAGTACGTCGCCGACGCCGACCTGGGAAGGCTCGCCGCGCTGGGTGTCGTCGCGGATCTGTCCCCGGCGCTGTGGTTCCCCTCGCCGGTGGTCGACGCGATCTGCGCCTGCGTACCGCGGGGGCGGGCGCAGCGCATCCACCCCAATCGGGACCTGCTGCGGTCGGGGGTACTGCTCGCCGTCGGCTCGGACTGGCCGGTCGTCGGGTCGCCGGACCCGTGGCCGGGCCTGCAGGGGCTCGTCACCCGGGCCGACCCGACCGGCACCGCGCCGGGCCGGCTGTGGCCCGAGCAGGCGCTGACCCCGGCCGAGGCGCTGCACGCGGCCACCCTCGGCGCGGCCCGGGCCGCCGGGATCGACGACGTCACCGGCGCGCTCACCCCGGGCCGTGCGGCCGACCTGGCCGTGCTCGACGCCGACCCGCTGACCGTGCCGCACGACGAGATCGCCGGGACCCGGGTCCTGGCGACCTGGTTCGCCGGTCGCGAGGTGTACCGCCGGGAGCACGGGTGACGCCGCCGGGTCAGTACAGCTCGACGACGAGCCGCGGGGTGCGGGCGCGCGACACGCACAGCGCGATCTGGTCGCCCGCGGCCCGGTCCGCGGCCGACAGGCAGCTGTCACGGTGCTCGGGCACACCCTCGACGACGCCGGACACGCAGGAGCCGCAGACGCCCTCCTCACAGGACCGGAAGACCTCGATCCCGTTGTCGGTGAGCACCTCGAGGATCGACCGGTCCGCGGGGACCTCGAACTCCTCCCCGGTGTCGAGCGCGACGGTGAAGGCGGTGTCGCCGGTGGTGTCGACCTCGGTGGCGGTGAACCGCTCGACATGCACCCGGTCGTCGCCGACGACCGGGGCGAACACGGCGCGCACGCCGTCCATGAAGCCCTCCGGCCCGCAGGTGTAGACGGCCGCGCCGGGACCGAGCCCGGCCGCGACCGGGCCGAGGACGGCGGCGTGCCCGGTCCGCGGGACGCCCAGGTGCAGGCGTACCCGCCCGGCGAAGCCGGTCTCCAGCAGGTCGGCGAAGGCCGCCTCGGACCGGGACCGGGCGAAGTAGTGCAGGGTGAAGTCGGCGCCGGCGCGGTGCAGCGCGTGCGCCATGCCGAGCAGCGGGGTGACCCCGATGCCACCGGCGACGAGCACGTGCCGGTCGGCGTCGGGGTCGACGCCGAGCAGGTTGCGGGGCGCGCCGATGTGCAGCTCGTCGCCGGGGGCGACCTCGTGCAGCGCCGCCGACCCGCCCCGGGAGGACCGCTCGCGCTTGACCGCGATCAGCAGCGACGCGGCGTCGTCGGGCGGGCCGCACAGCGAGTACTGGCGCAGCACCCCGGTCGGGCCGACGACGTCGACGTGCGCGCCCGCCCGGTGCGGCCCGAACGGCAGCCCGTCCGGGCGCACCAGGCGCAGGCTGCGGATGCCGTCCGCCTCGTCGACGACGTCGGCGACCCGGACCGGGATCGTGGTCATGGCAGGTGTCCTCTCGTTCGGTGGGCGCGCTCAGCGCAGGTACAGGCCCCCGTTGGCGTCCCAGCAGGCGCCGGTGACCGAGGCGGCGGCAGGGTCGGCGAGCAGCGCGACCATCCGGGCGACGAACGCCGGGTCGCCGAGCCGCCCGACCGGGACCGACGCGGTGTAGTCGGCGAGCCGGTCCTCCCCGATGATCGCCCGGACGACCGGGCCGTCCTGCGGACCGGGTGAGACCGCGTTGACCGTGACGCCGCGGGCCGCGAGGTCGCGGGCGAACACCTTGGTCAGCGACAGGACCGCGCCCTTGGACGCGGCGTAGTGCCCGCCGGTGGCGGTGCCGCCGTTCTGACCGGCCAGCGACGCCATGTTGACGATCCGGCCGTAGCCGGCCTCGGCGAGGTGACGACCGAACACCTGACAGGCCCGGAACGTGCCGCCCACGTTCACCCCGACGACGTCGGCGAGCTCGTCCGCGGTGATCTCCAGCAGCGGGGTGGCGCGGGTGAGCGCCGCGTTGTTGACCAGCACCTGGACCGAGCCGAACGCGTCGAGCACCGCGGCGAGGAGCTCCTCCGCCGCGGCCGGGGCGGCGATGTCGGCGGTGATGCCGACGGCCGTCGCCCCGGACGGGTCGAGCCGCCCGGCCACCGCCCGGGCGGCGTCGCCGTCGAGGTCGGCGACGGCGACCCGGTGGCCGTCGACGTGCAGCCGTTCCACGACCGCCCGGCCGAGCCCGTTGGCGCCGCCGGTGACAACGGCGACCGGCGCGCTCACGGCGTGCACAGCGCTCACAGCAGGAACCCCGCGGCCGGGACGGCGCTCTCGCTGTTCACCAGCCGGACCACCTTCTGCACGATCCGGTCGCCCGCGGGCCCGTCGGGGGCGAGCCGGATCCGGTGGCGCAGGTCGGCGGCCCACAGGTCGTGGCGGTCGCGCTTGAACGCGACCAGCACCTGCGCGGAGCGGAGGACGACCTCGGTGCCGCCCGCCGGGCCGGTGACCGACTCGGGCACGAACCGGGACACCGTACGCACGGTGCGGGCAGCGTCGACGGCGGCGATGGCGTAGCCCTCGGTCATCCGCACGACGCGCATCTGCCGCATCCGGGCGTCGTCGTAGACCATGTTGAGGGTGCCGTCGAAGTCCTCGGTATCGGGGTCGATCGGCACGACGTAGGTGGCGTCGTCGGTGTAGAGGCTCTCCCACCGCAGGTAGGCGGCCCGGTCGAGCAGCTCGGCCTCACGCCAGACGAGCTCGATCGCGCGGACCACGGCGGGGTCGGTCGTCGGGACCGGCGCCGGGACCCTCTCGGGTGCCTCAGTCATCACCCATCATCTCCTTCCAGCGCCCGTAGGCGGCGCGCATGCCGGTCTCGTCCGTGACGTGCGCGGTGGGGTGCCCGTCGGCATCGGCCTTCTCCCGGGCCGAGCCGCGGTTGATCAGGATCGGCATGTCGGGGGCGGCGGCCGCGCCGCGCTGCACCCGGTCCCAGCCCTCGGCGTCGTCGGGGGTGCCGAACCCGAACGGGCCCTGGAAGTGCTCGTGGATGCGCAGCCGGGCGCGGTTGACGGCGTCGAGCTCGGGCGGGCCGTCCGGGCCGATGGCGACGTGCTCGATGACGGTCTCGTCCACCGCGACCGGGCGCAGCACCCGGAAGAACGCCGCGGACAGCGACACGTTCGGGAACAGGTTCAGGTTGAACCCGGTGCCGTGCATCGCGCGCACGACCTTGCGGACCGCAGCCGGGTCCAGGGTGGCCGACAGCTCCTCGACCAGGCCGTCGAAGCGGGCCTGCAGGGGCTCGCTGCCGTCGTCGGCGTCGAGGTCGGAGTGGGCGGGCACCATCTGCATGACGCTGTGCCCGTGGCCGAGGTCGTGGGTGACCGCCGTCGGGTCGGTCATGAACGACATCATGTCGGCGGTCTCGGCGTCGACCGAGGCCATCCACGACCGGTGCACGATCGGGAAGTGGTAGCCGTCGGTGGTGTTCTCCAGCTGGATCTTCCAGTTCCCGCGGAAGGTGAACCGGTGCCTGCCCAGCACCTTGACCGGGTAGCCGCCGCCCTGCTTCATGAAGCGGTCGATCCACAGCCGGGCGTCGCCGAGGAAGGTCTCCAGCGGCTCGGCGTCCGGGTCGAGGGTCGCGAAGACCATGCCGCCGTAGGACTCGGTGCGGAGCCGGCGCAGCGACAGGTCCCGCTTCTCCAGTACGCCCTCGTAGCCGTCGGGGTAGGGGACGCCGCGCAATGCGCCGTCCAGGCCGTAGGACCAGGCGTGGTACGGGCAGGTGAAGCCGTTGGCGCGGCCCTGCGGCTTCTCACAGACGCTGGCGCCGCGGTGCCGGCAGCGGTTGAGCAGGGTACGGATCTCGCCCTTGCGGTCCCGGGTGACGATCACCGGCTGGCGGCCGACGTGGGTGGACTTGAAAGTACCCGGCCCGGGCAGCTCGCTGGTGTGGGCGACCCACACCCAGGCCCGTTCGAAGATGCGGGTCATCTCCAGCTCGAACAGCTCCGGGTCGGTGTAGAGGCGCCCGGCGACGCGGTCGGCGCGGACGAGGTCGGCGGCGGTGGGACCGGTGACGTCGGCACCGGTGACGTCGGTGCTCATCGGGCGTCCCCCCGGGTGGGCAGCGCGACGTCCTCGCGGACGGTCAGGGCGCGGCCGATCCGGGCCTCGACCTTCGCGAAGCGCCAGAGCTTCGCGTCGCCGTCGCCGACCCCGGTGGTGCGGAACAGGTTGCAGGCGGCCTTGACGGTGTCGGCGGTGTCGACGTCGGCCAGCAGGTAGCAGGTCCACGGCCAGCCGTCCGACGGGCCGACCATGTGCGAGTCGTCGTCGATGTCGCCGATGAAGTCGACCCCGGGCAGGGCCTTGATGCCGTCCATCATGGACACGAATGCGGCCCAGACGTCACCGGTGGTGATGCCGTCGGTGGGCAGGTCGAAGAAGTTCTGGTTGATGCCGATGCAGAACAGCACCCGCAGCGGTGGGGCGGCCATGACGGTCTCCTCGGGGTGTCGGGTCGGGACGGGTGTCGGTCAGCGGAAGCCGGGCGTGGTGGCCGGCAGCCCCATCAGGACGGCGCCGGCGGCGTCGAACACCGCGGGGCCGAGGAAGGCGTGCTGCTTGGGCACCAGCGCGTCACCGGCCAGGTCCTGCAGCGGGTGGGTGGTGGCGATCGGCGCCGTGCCGGAGACCTCGATGAGGTCCGCGACGACGTCGGAGGCGGTCCGCGCCAGGTGCGCGGAGGCGAGCCGCAGCTCGGCGTTCTGCCGGTCGGTTGCCGGGTCACCGGCGAGCACGGTGTCCCACACCTGCCCGGTGGCCTCGTGGAACCAGGCGCGTGCCGACCGCAGCGACGCCTCGGCGCGGGCGACGGCGTCGCGGTAGTACGCCCGGTCCGCCAGCTTGGGCGCACCGGTGACCCCGGCGTAGCCGCCGCCGACCCGGACCGCGTGGTCCAGCGCGGCCCGCGCGACCCCGGCGCCGACGACGGCGAGCACCTGGGCGGCGTAGGCGATGGTCGGGTACCGGTAGAGCGGCTCGTCGACGGTCGGGGTGCCGCCGCGCACGAACGTCCACTCCCGTGGCACCTCGACCCCGCGCACGACCAGGTCGAACGACCCGGTGCCGCGCATCCCGACGACGTCCCACTCGGGGACGATCTCGACCTGGTCCGGGCGCAGGACCGCGGTGCGGGGCTTGCCGCCGGAGTCGTCGTCGCCGGGCATCCCGACGCCGAGCACGTCGGCGCCGGTGCAGCCGCTGGCGAAGCGCCAGCGGCCGTCGAGCCGGTAGCCGGTGGGGGTCGGCTCACCGGACTGCGGCGGGAACAGTGCCCCGGCGAACGCGACGTCCGGGCCGTCGGCGTAGAGCCGGGCCTGGGTCTCCAGCGGCAGCGCGGCCAGGTACACCAGCGCGGAGCCGAAGCTCGCGACCCAGCCGGTCGAGCCGTCGACGGCCGAGATCCGCTCGATGCGGTCCAGGAACTCCGCAGGCGGCTGCGGGGCTCCCCCGAAACGGGCCGGGGTGGCGCTGCGGTAGATGCCTGCCGCTTTCAGCGTGGTGACGAAGTCCTTCGGGACGAAACGCTGCTCGCGGAACTCCGTGCGGCGCACCGCGAGCTCGGCGAGCATCGCGTCGAAGGCCGCCTCCGACCCGGTCGCCGGCGTGGCCGCGGGCACCCCGGAACCGATGACGGCCCCGTCCTGAACGGCCCCGACGAACTGTGTGCTCACCATCGCACCTCCTTCTCGATTCGCTTTCCGACATCGAGAGTAGGAATTCCGGTGACGTGCCAGGAATCGGCAACGGCCCCCGCCCGGATAGGGATGCTCCGCAGTGGCGCTAGGGGATTCCTTCAGCGCGGTCCGCGGTCGCCCCCGCCTAGGCTGGGGTGGTGGACGAGGTCGAGCAGAAGGTCGAGCCGCAGGCCCCGGAGCTCGTGACCGGTGACTTCGTCGCGATGATGCGGGCGACCACGATGTGTGTACTGCTGCACGACGCGGCGACGAAGAACATCCTGTGGGCCAACCCGTCGGCGTGCCGGCTGCTGGGCTGGAGCCTCGCCGAGCTGCGCCCGCTCAAGGCCAACCACATGTCCAGCACCGCCCCGCAGTACCACCGGGTGCTGGGCCGGGCCTGGCTGCACGAGGCCGTGGAGCGGGGCAGCAACCGCATCGAGTGGCACTACCGCACGCGCACCGGGCGGGTGGTGCCGACCGACGCCGTCGCGGTGCGGGTGGAGCTGGCGCAGGGGCCCGCGGTGCTCGTGCAGTTCCGCGACATCGAGCACGAGCTGGGCGTGGAACGCCAGCTGCGGCGCACCACGTCCTCGATCGACGCGCTGGCCCGCCACACCTCCACGATCGCGCTCACCCTGGACCCGTCGGGTCTGATCCGGTTCGCCACCGACACCGCGCTGGAGCTGTTCGGGATGGACCCGGGCGCCCCGCTCGGGCACCTGGACCGGTACGGGCGGCTGCGCCGCGACGGCCGCCCGGCGGCGCTCGCGGAGCTGGTCGGGTCGGCCGACCCGACCGTGCCCGTACAGCTGGAGGTGCCCGGCAGCACGGGCGGGCCGGTGTGGCTGGAGGGCACCCTCGAGCGGCTGGCCGAGACCCCCGAGGACGACACCGGCCCCGCGTCCGGGCTGCTCATGATCCTGCACGACGTGTCGGGGCGGGTCCTCGCCGAGGCGGCCCGCGAGCGAGCCGCGCACCGGGAGAACTATCTGGCCCGCTACACCGCGATGGGCGACATGGCGATGGCGATCGCGCACGAGCTGGGACAGCCGCTGGCCGCCGCCGGGAACTTCCTCGACGGCACCCGCCGGCACACCGAGGAGCTGGCCCGGGGCGGCGCACTCCCGGCCACCGACGCCGACCGGCTCGGCTACGGCCTGGGCAGCGCGCTGCGTCAGCTCGGCCGGGCGAGCGCGATCGTCGCGGCGGTGCGGGCGTTCGTCGGGCACCTGGAGCACACCGAACAGGTCCTCGACCTGCACGACGTGCTCGACGACTGCCTGTGGTTCGTCGGGCTGCGGGCCGACCCGGCCGGGGTTCGGGTACGGGTGGAGCGCCGTCCGGGGCCGCTGCGGGCGCGCTGCGAGCGGGTGCTGACCGGGCAGGTCCTGCTGAACCTGTGCTTCAACGCGGTCGAGGAGATGGCCGAGCTCCCACCGGAGCGCCGCGAGCTGGTCGTGACCACCGCCGTCGACGGCGACGAGGCCGTGGTCACCGTGGCCGACCGCGGGCGCGGGATCGACCGGGACCCGTTCGCGGAGTCGTTCTCCTCCAAGGAGCACGGCAGCGGAATCGGGCTGGCGCTGAGCTACCGGATCATCACCCGCCAGCACGGCCGGATCTGGGCCGTCCCGCGCGACGGCGGCGGCACCCGTTTCGGATTCGCCCTCCCGTCGGTGCCGGATGAAGGAAATCCCTAGTCGGTTCCGGATGACTCTCGATATCGGGGCGACGCGTTCCGCCCGTAGCGTCGGACCGGTCGAGAACCGTCCGAGAACACCGGAGGACATCGTGTCCGAGCCGTCCACATCCGATTTCCGTGCCGCGATGGCGAACCTGTCCGCGGCGGTCAACGTGATCACCACCGACGGGCCGCTCGGGCGGGCCGGGATGACCGTGAGTGCGGCCTGCTCGGTCACCGACACCCCGCCGACGGTGCTGGTGTGCGTCAACCGCTCCAGCCGCTCGCACGCGGTGCTCGTCGGCAACGGACGGATCTGTGTGAACGTGCTCGGCGACGACCACGCCGACCTCGCGATGCATTTCGCCGGCGCGACCCGGGTGCCGACCGCCGAGCGGTTCGCCACCGGCTCCTGGGACCACGACACGCACGGCGTCCCGGTGCTGCGCGACGCGGCCGCGGCGCTCGTCGGCACCGTGCGCAGCGCCCGGGACCAGGGCACCCACACCGTGCTGTTCGTCGAGGTCGACCACGTCTCCACCCGCGACGGGGGTGGCGGGCTCGTGTACTTCCAGCGGTCCTTCCACCCCGTCGGCACCTCCCGCCTGTCCGCCTGACCCACCACGCGAGGAGCGCCCGTGACCACGTCCGCACCGCCGACCCGGCTGACCCTGACCTGCTACGTCGACACCCACGGCTACGGCTGGCGCCACGTCGACCTGTTCGAGCACGACGCGGACGGCCGGGAGCTGGGCTGGGTGCACTGGCAGGTCGGCGCGGACGGTCCGGACGCCGCCGACGCCGCCACCGCCCGGATGGAGCCACACCTGCGCCGCACCGGACCGTGGCGGCACCGGGTCGGGCCGAGCGGTACCGACTTCTGGGAGGCCGACGCCCGGTGGGTGCGCCCGTGAGCCCCTGGTCGCTGCGCGACACCCTCGCCGCCGGGACGCACGGCGCCCTCGGCCGGGCCCGGGACGCGATCACCGCGACCGAGCCCGACGTCCGCGCCTGGGTCGAGTTCGCCCCGGAGCCCACCGGGCCGCGCTCCGGCCCGCTCGGCGGCGTCCCGCTCGGGGTGAAGGACATCGTCGACGTCGCCGGGCTCCCGACGCGCTGCGGTTCGGTGCTGCGCGCCGGAGCCGCCCCGGCCGTCGCGGACGCCGCGATCGTCGCCGCCTGGCGGCGCGCCGGCGCGGTCCCGGTCGGCAAGACCGTGACCACCGAGTTCGCCTACTTCTCCCCCGGGCCGACCGCCAACCCGGCGGCGCCCGGTCACACCCCGGGCGGCTCGTCCAGCGGGTCCGCGGCCGCCGTCGCCGCCGGGCACGTGCCGCTGGCGCTCGGCTCGCAGACGGCCGGGTCGGTGACCCGGCCCGCCGCCTACTGCGGGGTGGCCGCGCTGGTGATGAGCCGCGGCCGGTTCCCGGTCGACGGTGTCACCGGGCTCGCCCCCAGCCTGGACTCCCACGGCGTGCTGGCCGCCCGGGTCGACGACCTCGCCGCCGCCTGGGCGGCACTGACCGGCGAGCCGGACCCGGCGGGACGGACGCCCCGCACGCCGCGGTTGCTGCTGTGCACGGCCGGACCGCTCGAACCGCCGATGCGGGCCGCGCTGGCCGGCGCGGCGGAGCGGCTGCGGGCGGCCGGGACGGTCGTCGACCTGCTGGACGCGGCCGACGTGGACGCGCTCACCGCCGCGCACCCCGTCGTCATGGCCTACGAGGCCGCGCGCGAGCGCGCCGTGGAACTGGCCCACCCCGGGTCGCTGAGCGTGCCGCTGGCGGAGCTGCTGCATCGCGGCGCGGCGATGCCGGAGACGGAGTACCGCGCCGCACTCGGCCGGGTCGCGCGGCACGGCGAGGCGCTGGCCGCGGCCACCCACGGCTACGACGCGGTGCTCGCCGCCGCCGCCCCGGGACCCGCGCCACGCGGCCTGGACGCCACCGGGGACCCGGTGTGCAGCCGCGCCTGGCAGGCGCTCGGCCGGCCTGCGGTCACCGTGCCCGGCCTGCGCGACGACGCGGGGCTCCCGCTCGGGCTGCAGCTCGTCGGGCACGCCGGACACGACGGGGACCTGCTCGCCACCGGGTGCGGGGTCGAGCAGGTCCTGCGGGCGTGAGGGTCAGACCTCGACCTGATGGGTGAGGATGTCGCGCACCAGGGTGCCGAGGCTCTCCGCACCGGTCTTGGCCTTGATCCGGGCCCGGTGCACGTCGACGGTCTTGACGCTCGTCCCGAGCCGGTGCGCGACGGCCTGGCTGGCCATGCCCTGGATGACCAGGGCCAGCACCTCGCGTTCGCGCGGGGTCAGGCCCTCCAGCCGCTCCCGGACGGCGGCGCGGGCCGCGTGCGCGGCGAACAGCTCGCGCGCGCGGCCCTGCTGGTGCTGCACGACCTCCAGGATGCGCTGGGTGTCGTAGGGCTTCTCCAGGAAGTCCACCGCTCCCCCGCGCAGCGCGCGCACCGACATCGGGATGTCGCCGTGCGCGGAGCAGAACACCACCGGCGCCGGGTACTCCCGGGCGAGGAGCTCCTCCTGCAGCTGGAACCCGCTCATCCCCGGCATCCGCACGTCCACGACGACCACGGCGGGCTCGGCCGGGTCGAACTCGGCGAGGAAGCTCGGCGCGTCGGGGTAGTCCAGGGCCTGGATCCCGACGCTGCCGAACAGGAACCGCAGCGACTGGCGCAGGTCGTCGTCGTCGTCGACGACGTGCACCACCGGGTCGCCGTCGGGCTCGCCGGGCCGTCCGGGCTGCGGGGTCACGGCCGCATGAGGACCGACGCCGAGGGGTGGTCGCTCGCGAAGTCCGCCGGCAGCGGGGCCACGAAGACGTTCTCGGTCCGGGTGCGCGAGATCAACCATCGGCCGTCGACCTTCCGGAAGGCGTTGTTGAGCCGGCTGGACCGCAGCAGCGCGGTGCCGTCGGAGAAGAGCCAGGGCTGCATGTGGATCCACTGGCCGTCGGCGGTGTCGCCGTGCACGTGGATCTGCTCGGAGGTGAGGTAGTGGGCGTTGAGCAGCAGCGCGGGGTCGCGCCTCTCGCCCCAGAACGACCGGAAGTGCGCGCGCACCGCGTCGGCTCCCTCCGCCCGTCCGAACTGCCCGTCGTAGTACTCGCCCACACCTTCCCAGACGGCGTCGTCGGTGTAGAGGGCCATGACGAGCTCGATCCGCTCCTCGTCGTCGGCGACGCCGTACTCGGGGATCGGGGTGTCGCAGAGCCACATGTAGCGGGCCTGCAGGCGGCGGATGTCGGCCTCGGCCTCCAGGACCTCGACCCGGCGGGCCAGCGCCTCCAACGTGGTGGCGTCCTCGGTGGTGGCGTCCTCGGTGGTGGCGTTCTCGGTGGTGGTCACGGGGCTGCTCCTCACAGGACGACGGTGACGGTCTTGGACTCGGTGTGGGCGAGGATCCCCTCGCGCCCGAGCTCGCGGCCCAGGCCGCTGGCCTTGACCCCGCCCCAGGGCAGCTGCGGGGCGAGCGGCGACCAGCCGTTGACGGCGACCGCACCCGCCTGCAGCTGCGCGGCGACGGTGTGGGCGCGGCCGATGTCTCGGGTCCAGACCGTGGCGGCCAGCCCGTAGTCGGAGTCGTTGGCGAGCGCGACGGCCTCGGCGTCGTCGTCGAAGGCGATGACGGTGCCGACCGGCCCGAAGATCTCCTCGCGGGCGATGCGCAGGTCGTTGCCGCCGGTGAACACCGTCGGCGGGACGAAGAACCCGGGGCCGGACGGGGCGTCGCCGCCGACGACCAGACCGGCGCCCTCGGCGCGGCCGGCGTCGACGTAGCCGAGCACCCGGTCGCGCTGTACGGCGCTGACCAGCGGGCCCATCGTCGTCGCCGGGTCCAGCGGGTCGCCGAGGACCTGCGCGCGGGCGGCCTCGGCGAGTCCACCCAGCACGTCGTCGAGCACCGAACGGTGCACCAGCACCCGGGTACCCGCCGCGCAGACCTGGCCCTGGTTGGTGAACAGCCCGGCCGCGACGCCGCCGACGGCCGCGGCCACGTCGGCGTCGCCGAAGACGATCTGCGGGGACTTGCCGCCCAGCTCCAGGGTGGTGCGGGTCAGGTGGGTCGCGGAGTGGCGCAGGATGCGGCGTCCGACCTCGGTGGACCCGGTGAAGCTGACCTTCGCCACCCCCGGGTGGCGGACCAGCGCCTCCCCGACGACCGCGCCCGGCCCGGGCAGCACCTGCACCGTCCCGGGCGGGAACCCGGCCTCGCCGACCAGGCGAGCCAGGTGCAGCACGGCCAGCGATGCGTCCTCGGCGGGCTTGACGATCACTGCGTTTCCGCAGGCCAGAGCCGGCGCGAGTTTCCAGCCGAGGATCATCAGCGGGGCGTTCCACGGCACGATCGCAGCGACCACGCCGAGCGGCTCGCGCCGGGTGTAGGACAGCGTCGCGGCGCCGAAGTAGCCGTCGGTGGGCAGCACCTCACCGGTGATCTTGTCGGCCCAGCCGGCGTAGTGGCGCAGGGTCGCGACCAGGTTGGGCACGAACAGCCCCGCCGCGACGCCCAGCGGTGCGCCCATCTCGCGGGCCTCGAGCCGGGCGAGCTCGTCGAGGTCGCGCTCCACGAGGTCGGCCAGCCGGGTGAGCAACACACCCTTCGTCGACGGCAGCACGGCGGCCCACTCCCCGCGCATCGCGCCCGCCGCGGCGGTCACCGCGGTGTCGACGTCGGCCGCGTCGGCGGCCGCGACGTGGGCGAGGACCTCGCCGGTGGCCGGGTTCAGCGTCGGGAAGCTGCCGCCGCCCCCGGGTGCGAAGGCGCCGTCGAGCAGCAGCTCGGCGGGCGGGATGAGCGTGCCGGTCATGCAGGGCTCCCAGGGGTCGTGTCGGCGGTGCCGGCGTCGACGGCGCAGCAGGCCTCGGCCGGGCGGCCGTGCGCGCCCAGATCGGGGACGTCGAGGGTGGGGTTGCGGTCGAAGAAGCCGTCCGGCTTGAGCCGGAACCCGGCGTGGTCGACCGGCATGACCGGCCAGTCCTCGGGCCGGACGAAGTGGGTCAGGCCGAAGGTGTGCCACAGGACGACGTCCTCGCCGTCGATCGACCGGTCGCCCGCGGTGTAGGCGGGCAGCCCGGCGCCGCCGGGGTTCTGGTTGACGGTGTAGCCGGCAGGCCAGAGCTGGTCCCGCTCGTAGCGGCTGACCCACAGGTGGTGGCGCGCGAACGCGGCCCGCGCGGCGATCGAGGAGGCCGGGTCGGCCAGCAGGGTCGGGTACCCCTGGGGGAGCAGCGCGTAGGCGGTGGGGCGGCCGAACCGGTTGGTGTGCTCGGTGCTGCACACCCGCCAGATCCGGTTGCGGTCGTTCGCGGCGTCGCGGCGGGCCCCGCCCTCGCTGCGCAGCCGGGTCACCGAGCGCGCGATCGCGTTGCCCCAGGGGTTCGCCTCCCCCGTCGGGACGCCGACGGCCTCCTGCTCCTCCACGGCGTTGGCGACGCCGTCGACGGTCATGTCCAGGCGGGCGGAGAACAGGTGCTGGTGCACCGGCGCGCCCAGGCCGGGACCGACCGGGTCGAAGTGCGGGTCGGTGCCGTCCCAGCCGCTGGGGAACGGGATCCCGGTGGCCTTGGCCTCCAGCTCGATCGTCCCGTCGAGGTAGAGGTACCAGTAGAAGCCGTAGTCGTAGTTGCCGACGGTGCCGAAGAACGACACGACCATGCGGCGCTGGCGCCGGGTGTGGGTCTGCCCGGTGAAGATGTCGTTGTGCTTCCAGAGGATGCCGGTGTCCTCCTCGTGCAGGCAGATCGCGTTGCGGATGGTCCGCGGCCGGCAGTCGTCGTCGACGACGACGGTGTCGACGTAGGTGACGTCGCCCAGGCAGTCGCAGCCCAGCTCCAGGGAGTTCGCGAGCCGCCCGAACTGGTACTCGCCGAGGTCGAAGTAGTTCTGCCAGCCGTGGGTGGGGCCGGGGTCGCCGTAGTTGACGACCATCTCCGCGATCGAGGCCCGGTAGACGACGGGGCGCCCGGCGAAGGCCAGCTGGTGCAGCGTGAGGCCCTCGCGGCCGTTGAACCCCAGCCGCACGGTCCAGTTCTGCCAGCTCAGCACGCCGTCGTCGGTCAGGGTGAAGGAGACACCCTCGGGCTGGGTGATCGAGATCGGCTTGAGGTCGGTGCGCTCGGGCCCGCGCACGGCCGGGTCGGCCCAGTCGCCGGACTCGGTGGGCACGTGCTCGACGTGGGTCTCGACGACCCGCAGGACCGTGCGGGAGTCGACGTCGACGTGGGCGATCACGCCGCCGACCGGGTGTGCCCACGGCGCCGAGGTCGGGCTGGGCTGCACGAACGACAGCACCCGGTACACGCGGCGGCCGACCTCGTCGTCGTAGCCGAAGACCCCGGCCGACAGCGGCACCGGGCGGACGGTGGACACGTCGGTGACCCCGCGCCGGGCGAGCGCGGCGAGCCACTCCGGGTCGGCCTTCACGATCGCGTCGACGAGCGCGTAGTCCTCGTCGAGACAGGGCCCGACGCCGACGGCGGCCGGGTCCAGCGGCTCGTCGGACACGACCCGTCCCTCGTGCAGCTCGACGACGATCGTGCGCAGCGCGAGCGGGTCGAGCCGGGTGAGCAGCAGGGTGGCCTCGCGCGGCAGCGGCGCGGCGCCGTCCCAGGCGAGCACGTCGGCCTTGTCCGGCTCGCGCAGCATCACATAGGAGAAGCGGCTGTCCGGGGTGAGCAGCCCGGCGTCGTCGACGATCTCCCGGGCCCGGTCGACCTCGGCGGCGGTGAGCATCGACAGCGGGTGGACGGCGACGGTGGACTGGGGCGGGGCGTCGACGGACATGGGGGTCCCTTCGCGTCGGTGGGCGGAGTCAGACGGAGGCGGGCGCGGGCTGCGCGGCGGCGCGCGCGGCGAGCCGGCGCGGCGCGGTCTCGGGCAGGACGGCGAGGCAGACCAGCGACAGCAGCAGCGCGCAGGCCAGGTAGTAGCCGATGTTCACCGCGTCGCCGGTCCAGGCCAGGATCCGGTTGGCGACCAGCGGCGAGATGCCGCCGCCGAGCACGGCGCCGACGTGGAAGGCGATGCCCATCCCGGTCTGGCGCTGCTCACGGCTGAACAGCTCGCCGAAGTACACGTACATCGGGCCGAACAGCACGCCGGTGGCGGCGAAGCCGAGGCACATCGCGAGAGTGACCGCGCCGACGGTGCCCTGCGCCGACAGCGGGAAGATCGAGAGCGCGGCGACGATCGACAGCACCGCGCCGGACATCATCACCGGGCGGCGGCCGAACCGGTCCGAGGCGACGGCGCCGACCACGTTGAACACCCCGTGCAGGACGAGCGCGAGGATGGCGCCGTTGACGATCGGCTGGCGGGGCAGCCCGAGCCCCTGGGGGGCGGCGGCGGTGGCGTAGGACAGCATGAAGATCGACAGGGCGAAGGTCGTCGAGTTGAGCCCGATGTTGACCCCGGCGGCGAGCAGCACCCGCCGCCAGCCGGTCCGCAGGACCTCGACGACCGGGGCGCGCCGGGTCTGCAGCGCCCCGGAGTCGTGCAGGGCCCGGAACTCGGGGCTCTCCCGGACGCCGCGCCGCACCCAGATGCCCAGCACCAGCACGACCCCGCCGAACAGGAACGGCAGCCGCCAGCCCCAGTCCGACACGTCCTGGGCGGGCAGGAACAGCACGAACATGAACGCGACGTTCGCCAGGATCGTCCCGACCGGGGAGCCGAGCGCGGTGAACACGCCCCACAGCGCGCGTCGCTCCGGTGGGGCGTGCTCCATCGCCAGCGTCGCGGCGCCCCCGGTCTCGCCGCCGCGGCAGAGCCCGTGCACCAGGCGCAGGCACACCAGCAGCACGGGCGCGGCGACACCGATCGTCGCGTAGCTCGGCAGCAGTCCCATCACGACGGTCGCCGCGCCCATGCCGAGGAAGGTCAGCATGAGCGCGGTGCGCCGGCCCCGGCGGTCGCCGACCCAGCCGAACAGGACCGCGCCGAGCGGGGCCATGAGGAACCCGGTGCCGAAGGTCGCCAGCCCCATGAACGTGCTGAACCACGGATCGCCGGTGCGGAAGAACGTATCGGTGAACACGAGCGCGGTCGCGGTGCCGTAGATCGCGAAATCGTAGAATTCGAGCGAGGTGCCGACACCACTGGCGACGGCGACGCGGAGGAGGCTGGAACGGGGCGGCGCAGGGTCCGGTGCGGTGGTCATCGAGCGGGTCCCCCGGTTCGGGTCGGCGGTTCGGCGGGGTGGACGCGCAGCTCAGCGGGGTCGCTGTGCGGCACGGCACACGGTCCACCGAGACAACACCGGCATCGGCGGGCGCTCCATCGGAAGTTGGGCCAACCCGGCTGAAGATTTCCCCCATGCCGCCCGAGGGAATCGACACTGGCCCGCCGGGAATCGCGCGCCCTAGCGTCGGCCTGCGATTCACGCCGACGGTTCCGGGAGGATTTCCGATGCGTTTCCCGAATGAGACGGCCCCGGTCCCCGCCGACGCGCTCGTCGACCGGGTGACCCGGTCGTTCGACGCCTGCCCCGACCCGCGGCTGCGCGAGGTGCTGGTGTCGCTGGTGACCCACCTGCACGCCGTTGTACGCGAGGTGCGGCTCACCGAGGACGAGTGGGCGGCCGCGGTCGCGTTCCTCACCCGCTGCGGGGAGGTCACCGACGAGCACCGCCAGGAGTTCGTGCTGCTCTCCGACGTGCTCGGCCTGTCGATGCAGACGGTCACGGTGAACGACCGCACCGAGGGCGGTGCCACCGAGGCCACGGTGTCCGGCCCCTTCTTCGTCGAGGGCTCCCCCGAGGTCCCGCTCGGCGGCGACGTCGGCGGCGGCGCCCGCGGCGAGCCGTGCCTGGTCGAGGGCACCGTCACCGACGACGCGGGCCGTCCCGTCCCGGGCGCCCGGATCGAGGTGTGGGAGGCCGACGACGACGGCCGCTACGACGTCCAGTACGACGACGGACGGGTCGCGGGACGCGCGCACCTGTTCAGCGACGCCGCGGGCCGCTACCGGTTCTGGGGCGTCACCCCGACCCCGTACCCGATCCCGCACGACGGCCCGGTCGGCGCGCTGCTCGCGGCCGCGGGCCGGTCCCCGATGCGAGCGGCCCACCTGCACTTCATGGTCACCGCTCCGGGGTTGCGCCGGCTGGTGACCCACATCTTCGTGCGCGGCGACGCGCTGCTGGACCACGACGCCGTGTTCGGGGTGCGGGACTCGCTGGTCACGACGTTCGAGCAGCGCCCGGCCGGGACGCCGGCACCGGACGGCCGGGTCCCGGACGGGACGTGGACCCGGGCCCGGTTCGACATCGTGCTCGGGACCGCGGACTGATCACCGGGCCCGGTCGGTGGCCGCGCGCTCCCCGGCGCCGGTGCCGGCGTCGCCCCCGGCCGTCGCCGGGATGGTCCGCCAGGCGACGACCGCGGCGGCCAGGGTGACGGCCGCGGCGATCAGCGAGGTCGTCTGCATCGCCGTGGTGAACGCCGCGCGGGCGCCGTCGAGGACCGGCGAGGCCGGGTCGAGGGCGTGGGTGCCCGCGGCGAGCGAGTCGATCACCGCGGCCCGCGCCGCCGGGTCGAGCCCGTCGGGCAGCGCCAGCCCGGCGCGGTACACCAGCGACACCACCGACCCCAGCACCGCGACGCCCATCGCCACCCCCAGCTCGAGCGCCGTCTCGGAGATGGCCGAGGCGGCACCGGCCTTGCGCGGCGGCACCGACGAGACCACCGCGTCGGTGGTGAGCGTCTGGGCCAGCCCGACCCCGAGACCGAGCGGCACCAGCGCGAGGGCGAGCCAGATGTAGCCGGTGAGGCCCTCGGTGACCGCGACGGCGACCAGGCCACCGGTGACCAGCGCCAGGCTGACCGCGATCGCGCGACCCAGCCCGAGCCGGCGGGAGAACCGCCCCACGACAGCCACGACGGCGATCGCCGACAGCGTGGTGGGGAGCTCGCCGAGCCCGGCCTGCAGGGGTGAGAACCCGCGCACGAGCTGCAGGTACTGGGAGAAGAAGAACAGCGTCCCGATCAGGGCGAACACCGCCATGAACCCGGCGAACACCGATCCGGCGAAGGCGGGGCGGGCGAACAGCGACACGTCGATCAGCGGGACCGGCAGGCGTCGCTGACGGCGGACGAACAGCACACCGGCACCGGCACCGGCGGCGAGCGCGGCAACCCCGGCGACGTCGACCCCGGCGGCGACGGTGTGCTTGACCGCCCACACCACCGGCACGATCGCGGCCATCGACAGCAGCGCCGAGACCAGGTCGAACGGGCCCGGCGCGGGGTCGCGGGACTCGGGCAGCAGCCACGCACCGGCCACGACCAGCAGGACCATGATCGGCACGTTGATCAGGAACACCGAGCCCCAGGAGAAGTGCTCCAGCAGCGCGCCGCCGACCAGCGGCCCGACCGCGGCGCCGCCGCTCGCCGCGGCGGCCCAGGCCGCGATGGCCCGGGCCCGCTCGGCCGGGTCGGTGAACACGGTGCGGATCAGCGACAGCGTCGAGGGCATCAGCGTCGCCCCGGCGACGCCGAGCAGCAGCCGGGCCGCGATCAGCATGGCGGGGCTGGTGGACAGCGCCGCGAACAGCGACGCCGCACCGAACGCCGCGGCACCGACGAGCAGCAGCCGCTTGCGCCCGACGCGGTCGGCCAGCGAGCCCATCACGACGAGCAGCCCGGCCAGGGCGAGGGAGTAGACGTCGCCGATCCAGAGGACCTCGTTCGCCGTCGGCGACAGGTCGGCGGTCAGCGAGGGTACCGCCAGGTAGAGCACGGTGTTGTCGATCGCCAGGACCAGGACGGCGATCGACAGCACCGCGAGGGCCGCCCAGCGGCGGCGGGGCGTGAGCTCCCGGGGAGCGACGACGTCGGACATGCGCAAAACTGTACCGACTGGTCGGTGAAGTTTCGACGTGGTGTCCGCCTCGCCGACCCGGGACGGGAGGATGGACCGATGGGTCGCACGTCCGGACGGTCCCCCGAGGACACCCGCAGGCTGGTGCTCGACGCCGCGGGCTCCGCCATCCGCCGCGGCGGCGTCGGTGCGACCCTCGACCTCGTCGCGCGCGAGGCGGGGGTCTCCAAGGGCGGGCTCGTCTACCACTTCCCCAGCAAGACCGCGCTGCTCGTCGCACTGGCACAGGTGGAGCTCGACACGTTCCGCGACGCCGTCCACGCCCACCTCGACCGCCCCGAGGGGACACCGGGCCGGCTCGTGCGCGCCTACGTGCGGGCGAGCCTGGCCCCGGTCGACGAGGGCGAGGCGCTGGAGCGATTCACGCTGATCGCGCAGCTGCTGGCGGTGCCGGAGGTCCTCGACCTGGCCCGGGCCGACGACGAGCACTGGCAGGCCGCGCTGGCCGCGGACGGGGTGCCGGAGGCGACGCGCACGCTGGTCCTCGCCGCCGCCGACGGGATCGGCGGCCGTCCGCTGTGGGCGGCGGACCTGGAACCGGCGGTCCGGGAGCGACTGACGACCGACCTGCTGGACATGGTGGACGCGGCGCTGCGTACGCGGCCCGCCGACGACTGACCTCCCCGGCACGTTCGGCGGCCCGCGAGCCCCGTTCGCCGAGACGGCGGGTGTCGTCCGTTCGACAGCGCAACGATCACTGCCAGGGTGGACCCCGCACATCCGTCGGACGCGGCCGACCGGCCGCAGCGGGAAGGAGCAGTCGTGGGCGACATCGCCGGCAAGGTCGACAAGGCGTACGAGGACAAGGGCGTCGCGGAGCTGGCCGACGCCCCCGTCGACGCACTGAAGGGGGTCTCCGAGGGCGACGCGAAGCTGCTCAAGGAGGCGTTCAACATCACCACCGTGCGCGACCTGGGCACCAACAAGTTCTTCCTCTGGGCCCAGGCGATCGCGAAGCTCGCGGACTGAGCGACGGGAGCTGCGGGGCGGCGACCGGCCGCCCCGCAGCCGTCCCGTGTGACAGCTGTGTGTCCCCCGGACCGGCCGGCGTCACACACTCCTCACACCGGTTACCCCGCGCGGCCCTGTCCGGACCGGCCCGCACTCCCTAGCTTGTCCCCACACCGACGGTTCCGTCGGCGAGGACGTGCCCCGGGAGGACGCCATGGCCCACGATCCGTCGGAGTACCTGGAACGACGACAGCTGCGGACCGGGGCGGCGGGCTGGGTCCTGCTCGCCGGGCTCGGCGTCAGCTACGTCATCTCCGGCGACTACTCCGGCTGGAACTTCGGCCTCGCCCAGGGCGGGTTCGGCGGGCTGCTGATCGCCGGTGTCGTCATCGCGGGCATGTACTTCGCGATGGTGCTGGGCATGGCCGAGCTGTCCTCGGCGCTGCCCGCCGCGGGCGGCGGCTACACCTTCGCCCGCCGCGCACTGGGCCCGTGGGGCGGGTTCGCGACCGGCACCGCGATCCTCATCGAGTACGCCATCGCCCCCGCGGCGATCGCCACCTTCATCGGCGCCTACGTCGAGTCACTCGGCCTGTTCGGGATCACCGACGGCTGGTGGGTCTACCTCGCCGCCTACCTGGTGTTCATCGGTATCCACATCGCCGGGGTCGGCGAGGCCCTCAAGGTCATGTTCGTGATCACCGCGATCGCCGTGCTCGGGCTGCTGATCTTCGCCGTCGCCGCCGTGCCGTTGTTCGACGCCGCGAACCTCGTCGACATCGCGCCGACCGCGGCCGCCGGGGCGTCACCGTTCCTGCCGTTCGGCTACCTGGGGATCTGGTCGGCGGTGCCGTTCGCAATCTGGTTCTTCCTCGCGCTGGAGGGCGTCCCGCTGGCCGCGGAGGAGGCACGCGACCCCGAGCGCAACGTGCCCCGTGGGATCGTCGCCGCGATGCTGATCCTGCTCGTCACCGGGGCGCTGGTGCTGGTCCTCGCGACCGGCGCGCTCGGCGCGCAGGCGCTGTCGGAGTCGGGCAACCCGCTCGTCGAGGCGCTCGGCGGGTCGACCGCCGGGGTCGTCGTCAACTACGTCGGTCTGGCCGGGCTCGTCGCGAGCTTCTTCTCCATCATCTACGCCTACTCCCGCCAGACCTTCGCGCTGTCGCGTGCCGGGTACCTGCCGCGGGTGCTGTCGGTGACCAACAGCCGCAAGGCGCCCACCCTCGCCCTGATCGTCCCCGGCGCGATCGGGTTCCTGCTCTCGCTGACCGGGCAGGGGGACGTGCTGCTGAACATGGCGGTGTTCGGGGCCGCGCTGTCGTACGTGCTGATGATGGTCAGCCACATCGTGCTGCGCCGGACCGCGCCGGAGATGCCGCGGCCCTACCGGACCCCCGGCGGCGTCGTCACGACCGGGTTCGCGCTGGTCGTCGCCGTGCTCGCCGTCATCGCGACGTTCCTCGTCGACCCGGTCGCGGCGGGCGCGACCCTCGGCGCCTTCGCCCTGTTCATGCTGTACTTCGCGCTCTACTCCCGACACCACCTGGTCGCCGCGGCCCCCGACGAGGAGTTCGCGGCGCTGGCACAGGCGGAGGCCGAGCTCACGTGACGACCCGCAGGGCCTCCGTCGGGGGCACACCCACGAGTTCGCGGACCTGCGGGCGCTGCTGGCCGCCGCCACCCCGGAACGCTCCGGGGACGTGCTGGCCGGTGTCGCCGCCCGCTCGGAGTCCGAGCGCGTGGCCGCCCAGACGGTGCTCGCCGACCTGCCGCTCGCGACGTTCCTGACCGAGCAGGTCGTCCCCTACGAGGACGACGAGGTGACCCGGTTGATCGTGGACTCGCACGACCGCGCGGCGTTCGCCCCGGTCGCGTCGATGACCGTCGGCGGGTTCCGTGAGCATCTGCTCGACCCGTCCACCGACACCACCGCGCTCGCGCCCGGCCTGACCCCGGAGATGGTCGCGGCGACGGCCAAGCTGATGCGGCTGCAGGACCTGATCGCCGTCGCGCGGCGCACCCCGGTCGTCACCGCGTTCCGCTCGACGGTCGGGCTGCCCGGCACGATGGCGACCCGGCTGCAGCCCAACCACCCCACCGACGACCCGGCCGGGGTGACCGCGTCCATCGTCGACGGGCTGCTGCTCGGCTGCGGCGACGCCGTCATCGGCATCAACCCGGCGACCGACTCGCCGCAGCGCACCACCGACCTGCTGCACCTGATCGACGAGGTGCGCACCCGCTACGACATCCCCACCCAGTCCTGCGTGCTCGCCCACGTCACGACCTCCATCGAGATCATGGAGCGCGGCGCCCCGGTGGACCTGGTGTTCCAGTCCGTCGCCGGCACGGAGGCGGCGAACACCGGGTTCGGGGTGACCCTGGCGATGCTGCGCGAGGCGCACGACGCGGCGCTGTCGCTGGGCCGGGGCACCGTCGGCACGAACTGCATGTACTTCGAGACCGGGCAGGGCTCCGCGCTGTCCGCCGACGCCCATCACGGCGTCGACCAGCAGACGCTGGAGGCGCGGGCCTACGCCGTCGCCCGCGCGTTCGACCCGTTGCTGGTCAACACCGTCGTCGGGTTCATCGGGCCGGAGTACCTCCACGACGGCAAGCAGATCACCCGCGCCGGTCTGGAGGACCACCTGTGCGGGAAGCTGCTGGGTGTCCCGATGGGCGTCGACGTCTGCTACACCAACCACGCCGAGGCCGACGCCGACGACACCGACGCCCTGCTCACCCTGCTCGGCGCGGCGGGCTGCTCGTTCGTGATCTGCGTGCCCGGCGGCGACGACGTGATGCTCCACTACCAGTCGCTGTCCTTCCACGACGCGCTCTACGCCCGTCAGGTGCTGGGCCTGCGTCCCGCCCCCGAGTTCGAGGGGTGGCTGTCCACCATGGACATGCTGGCACCGGACGGACGGCTCAAGGAGCTGGCCCCCGCGGCGGTCCGTGCGCTGACGGCAGGTGTGGGGTGAGCGCGGCGGACCCGCTGGAGCTGCTGCGGGCCTCCACCCGGGCGCGGGTGGCGCTCGGGCGGGCCGGGGACGCGCTGCCGACCGCGCGGCTGCTGGAGCTGCGCGCCGCGCACGCCGCGGCGCGCGACGCCGTGCACACCCCGCTCGACGTCGACGCGCTCACCAACCGGATCGCCGCGCTCGGGGTGGACACGCTGCGCGCCGCCGGGGCCCCGGCCGACCGCACCGAGTACCTGACCCGGCCCGACCTGGGCCGTCGTCTCGCCGACGGCGCCGACCTGCCGCGCGGGGAGCACGACGTGGTGCTCGTCGTCGCCGACGGGCTCTCGCCCCGCGCGGTCGCCGAGCACGCCCCGGGGATGCTCGCCGAGATCCTCGACCGGCTCGACGGGTGGCGGGTGGCGCCGGTCGTCGTCGCCACCCAGGCCCGGGTCGCGCTCGGCGACGAGATCGCGACCGCGGTGGGGGCGCGGCACGTCGTCGTGCTCGTCGGGGAGCGGCCGGGAATGAGCTCGGTGGACTCGCTCGGGCTGTACTTCACCTACGACGCCCACCGGGGCCGCCGCGACTCCGAGCGCAACTGCATCTCCAACGTCCGCCCGCCGCACGGCACCGGCTACGCCGCCGCCGCGACCACGCTCGCCCTGCTGATGAGCGAGGCGCGGCGGCTGAAGCTGTCCGGGGTCGCCCTCAAAGCGGACCCGGCGCTGCCCTCGGGAGACGCCGGGAGCTGAGCCTGCACCGGCAGGTCTCCCTGCGCGTCGTCCCGTCGAAGCGCGCGGCGGGATGGACCAGGACCCCCTCCGTCAGCCGCTGACCCGCGGGTGGACGTCGGTGGGCCAGTCGTCGCCCGCTCGCGCCTCCTGCCGGGTCGTCCCGTCCCGCGACGGGCCGGTGGACGCCGTGTCGGCATCGGCGTACTGCTCCCGGATCGCCTCCTGCGCCGACTCCGGCAACTCGTGCAGCATCGCCTGCACCCGCTCACGGCGGCGATGCACCGCCTGCCGGTCCGGCATCCCGGTCGACGCCACGAGCTGCGGCTTCATCTCCGGACGCCCCTCCAGCTCACCACCCGCCTCCTCCATCTCCCGGGCGGCCTGCGCGGCGTCCTTCTCCTCCGACATCCCGATCGGCCCCTCACGACGCCCGTTCAGGAACTGCGCCACCACCGGCTCGTCGGAGGTCAGCAACACCTCCCGCGGACCGAACATCGACAGATGCTTGCGATAGAGCAGCCCGATGTTGTCCGGCACCGTCTGCGCCGAGTTGATGTCGTGGGTGACGATCAGGAACGTCGAGTCCGTCATCGCGTTCAGATCGATGATCAGCTGGTTCAGATACGCCGTGCGCACCGGGTCCAGACCCGAGTCCGGCTCGTCGAACAGAATGATCTTCGGATCCAGCACCAACGCCCGCGCCAGCCCCGCCCGCTTACGCATACCGCCCGAGATCTCACCCGGCAGCTTGCCCTCGGCACCGACCAGACCGACCATGTCGATCTTCTCCATGACGATGTCGCGGATCGCCGACTCCGACTTGCGCGTGTGCTCCCGCAACGGGAACGCGATGTTGTCGAACAGGTTCATCGACCCGAACAACGCACCGTCCTGGAACAACACCCCGAACAGCTTCCGGATCTCGTACAGCTCCGACTCCGAGCACTTGCACAGGTCGACGCCCTCGATGACGATCGACCCCCGCTCCGGCTTGAGCAGCCCGATCAGGGACTTCAGGAACACCGACTTACCGGTACCCGACGGCCCGAGCAGCACCGACACCTCGCCCGCGGGCAGCGTCAGGCTCACGTCCGACCAGATGTTGGCCCGACCGAAGGACTTCGTCAGCCCCTCGACCTTCACCTCGACACCCGTCATGGGGTCACGTCTCCTTCTCGCCTGGAAGTTGCGCAGGTCCGACACGAGCCACCGGCCGTCGACCCGCTCGACCGTGACCTCGGCGCGGCCCGCGGTGGTGCGCGGCGGCTCGCCGGTGCGGGCGGCCTCCTGCGTGAAGTAGAGCAGGGCAGTGACCCGGTCGTCGTCGGCGGACACCACGCCGGCCCGGGTGACGACGGTCCGTGTCCCCACCCCGCGGTTCAGGGCCGGGCGCCCGGATGCCGATCCTGGAGCGCGCGGGCGCCGGCCGAGCGCCGGCGGCCGCGGTTCACCGGGGCCTGAGCGCGGCGGGCCCGGCCCCGACGAGGCGCAGCGCGAACTCCGCGAGCTGCCAGGCGACCTCGTTCTCCCCCGGGCCCGCATCGTCGCGGAACCACACCGCGACGCCCATCCCCTGGTCGAGGATCGCGTACGACGCGAGCTGCGGCGACGCGACCGAGAACACCCCGGCGTCGGCACCGTCGGCGATCAGCCGCCGGAAGCGCTGCTCGTAGTCGGCGCGCCTGGCGAGGATCTCCGACCGGTGCGGTTCGGTCAGGCTGCGCAGCTCCCGGTTACCGACGAAGGCCTCCACCCGGTTCCGGGCGTGGAAGCGCACGTGCGCCTCGACGGCGCGGCGCAGCCGTTCGACCGGGTCGTCGATCCCGGCCACCGCGGCGTCGTGCTCGCGGATCAGCGCGTCCATGGTGGCGTCGATGACCGAGGCGAGCAGCTCCTGCTTGGAGCGGACGTGCTTGTAGAGGCTCGGCCCGCGGATCCCGACGGCGGCTCCGATGTCGGCCATCGTCGTCGCCTCGTAGCCGCGGCGGGCGAACTCCGCCAGCGCCGCCGACCGGATCTGATCACTCCGCACGGCTAGCAGTCTATAGCCGCGATGTGAGATGTGGCTCCCGACGCTGTCCTCGGCTGCCGCGATGCTGCTACAAGATGGCTAACAATCATTAGCCGATGGAGGAGACATGGCGGTCGACCTCGCCCAGGACGCGCACGTGCAGGACCTCGCGGAGCGGACGGCACGCTTCGTCCGGGAGGTGGTGGTCCCGGTCGAGGAGGCCCACGGCGGCGTCCTGCCGTCGGACGGGGAGCGGGTCCGGCTGCAGGACGCCGCCCGCGCCGCGGGCGTGTTCGCCCCGCACGCCGCCCCCGAGTTCGGCGGGCACGGCCTGGACATGTGCGGCCGCGCCGCGGTGTTCACCGAGGCCGGCTACTCGCTGCTCGGCCCGATCGCGCTGAACATCGCCGCCCCCGACGAGGGCAACATCCACCTGCTCGAGCGGATCGCCTCGGAGGACCAGAAGGTCCGCTACCTCGCCCCGCTCGCCGCCGGGGACGTGCGCTCGTGCTTCGCGATGACCGAGCCCTCCCCCGGCGCCGGGTCCGACCCCGACGCGCTGTCCACCACGGCCACCCGGGTCGACGGCGGCTGGCGGATCGACGGCCGGAAGTGGTTCATCACCGGCGCCGACGGCGCCGCGTTCGCCATCGTCATGGCCCGCACCAGCGGCGTGCCCGGCGACCGTGGTGGTGCGACGATGTTCCTCGTCGACGCCGACAACCCCGGGATGACGATCGGCCGCCACATCCCGACGCTGGACGAGTCGCTCTACGGCGGGCACCTGGAGGTCGAGTTCTCCGACTGCCGCGTCACCGACGACGCCGTGCTGGGTGAGGTCGACGAGGGCTACCGCTACGCCCAGGTCCGTCTCGGCCCGGCCCGGTTGACCCACTGCATGCGCTGGCTGGGCATCGCGCGCCGCGCCCAGGACATCGCCGTGGCCTGGGCGGCGGAGCGGCAGGTGTTCGGGTCGCGGCTGGCCGACCTCGGGATGGCGCAGGCGATGATCGCCGACAACGAGATCGACATCGCCGCCGCGCGCGGGCTGATCCTGCACGCCTGCTGGGAGCTCGACCAGGGCCGCCCCGCCGGGATGGAGGTCTCGATCGCCAAGACCTTCACCGCGGAGGCCGTGTGGCGGGTCGTCGACCGGGCCCTGCAGCTCAACGGCGGCCGCGGCGTCTCCGGGGACGTGCTGCTGGGCCGGTTCCTGCGCGAGGTGCGCCCGTTCCGCATCTACGACGGCCCCTCGGAGACCCACCGCTGGTCGATCGCCCGCCGCGCCGTCGCGCGGGCCACCCGATGAGCCCCGACGGCCTGGACCTGACCGCGCTGGACGCGTTCCTGCGCCGGCACGTCGACGGCTACCGCGGCGGGGTCACCGCCGAACTCGTCTCGGGCGGGCGGTCCAACCTCACCTACCGGGTCACCGACGGCGAGCACGTCTGGATCCTGCGCCGCCCCCCGCTCGGCACGCTGACCCCGTCCGCGCACGACATGGGCCGCGAGTACCGGGTCGTCGCCGCCCTCGCCGGGTCCGGGGTCCCGGTGGCACCGGCGGTGGCGCTGGCCGACGACGCGGTGCTCGGGGTGCCGTTCGCGCTCACCGGGTTCGTCGACGGGATCGTGGTGCGCAGCGAGGACGACCTCGCCGCCCTCGACGACGCAGGCGTGCGGGCGACCGCGTTCTCCCTGGTCGACACCCTCGCCGCGCTGCACGCCGTCGACGTCTCCACCGGTCCGTTGTCCGAGCTGGGCCGCCCCGCCGGGTACCTGCGCCGCCAGGTCGAGCGCTGGTACGGCCAGTGGCAGCGCGTCGCCACCCGCGAGCTGCCCGACGTGGACACCCTGCACGGCCTGCTCGAGGCGACCTGCCCGGCCGAGAGCGACCACGCCGTCGTGCACGGGGACTTCCGTATCGACAACGCCATCCTCGACCGCGACGACCCCACCGTGGTGCGCGCCCTGGTCGACTGGGAGATGGCCACCCTCGGCGACCCGCTGGCCGACCTGGCCCTGCACGTCGTCTACGGCGACCCCGTGTTCGCCCCGGTCCTGGCCGGGGCCGCGGCCTCCACCAGCCCCCGGATGCCGGGTGCCGACGAGCTGGTGGAGCGCTACGCCGCGGCGTCCGGGCGCGAGCCGCGGGACTGGGCGTTCCACCGCGGCCTGGCCTACCTCAAGGTCGCCGTCATCGCCGAGGGCATCCATGCCCGGCACCTGCGCGGCGACACCCGCGGCGACGGATTCGCGACGGTCGGCGAGGCCACCGCACCGCTGGCAGCAGCCGGTGTGCTCGCCGCCTGCGGCTGATCCACGGGCTCGGCGTCGATCCGCTCGTGCTCGGCGTGCTCGAGCAGGCGGTCGGGCACCTCGGCGGGCGGGCCCTCCGGCAGCGCCCGGGCATGCGGGATCGTCGCCGCAGCCCCGGGACGCGCTCACGGTCGGCGTCGTGCAGCGCACCGCTCAGCGGCACCTCGCCGGTCGCGCGCCGCAGGTCGGGCCCCACGTCCGCGCCGCGCACGGCGTGCCCATGAGGCCGGACACCGCCCGCGCGTCGATGGTGTCGGGGACGACGACCCGGTCGCCGTGGCGGCTGGGCGGCCCGGGCAGACCTCGTCGACGCAGTCACGATCGGGTCCTCGGACGATTGGGATCCCACCGGCCGGGTAGGGCCTCCACAACGGGTGTGGCGCCGGCACGGCGTCACCCAGCAGTCGACGGTGGAGGTTGCCCCATGGATGGACACAGCGACGACTACTCGGAGGCCGACCTGGAGGTCAGGTCGCCCGAGGACCACGCCGTCGGTGCGACGGCCGTCGCGGTGTCGATGAAGCGGTCGCTGGAGCGGATGGGTCCGTCCCGCACCGCCCGCACGCTGCTGAAGCTGAACCAGGCCGAGGGCTTCGACTGCACCAGCTGCGCCTGGCCGGACCCCGACCCAGGGCACCGCTCGGTCGCCGAGTTCTGCGAGAACGGGGCGAAGGCGATCGCCGAGGAGGCGACGACGCGGCGGGCGACACCGGAGTTCTTCGCCCGCCACAGCGTCGCCGAGCTCGACGACCGGTCGGAGTACTGGCTCGGTCAGCAGGGCCGGATCACCCACCCCATGGTGCGACGCCCCGGCGGCACGCACTACGAGCCGATCGGCTGGGACGACGCGTTCCGGCTCGTCGCCGACGAGCTGAACGGCCTGGACGACCCCGGCGAGGCCACCTTCTACACCTCCGGGCGTGCGTCCAACGAGGCCGCGTTCGTCTACCAGCTCTTCGCCAGGGCGTTCGGGACGAACAACCTGCCGGACTGCTCGAACATGTGCCACGAGTCGACCTCGATCGCCCTGCAGGAGTCGATCGGGATCGGCAAGGCCAGCGTGACGCTGCCCGACCTGCTCGAGGCGGACGTCATCGTCATCGCCGGGCAGAACCCGGGCACCAACCACCCGCGGATGCTGACCCAGCTCGAGCACGCCAAGAAGAACGGCGCCACGATCCTCACGATCAACCCGCTGCGCGAGGCCGGGCTGATGCGGTTCAAGAACCCGCAGACCCCCCAGGGGGTGCTCGGGCGCGGTACCGACATGTCCGACCTGCACCTGCCGGTCCGGGTCAACGGCGATCTGGCGCTGTTCCAGGCCATCGGCTCGCTGCTCGTCGAGTGGGACGCCCTCGACCACGAGTTCCTCGACCGCCACACCACCGGCTTCGACGCCTGGCGCGAGCACGTCGCCTCGATCGATCGCGACGCCGTCACCCGGTCCACCGGGCTGTCCTGGGCCGAGATCACCCGGGCCGCGGCCCTGTTGCGGGACTCGCGCAAGACCGTCTTCTGCTGGGCGATGGGCCTCACCCAGCACCGCAACGGCGTCGCGACGATCAAGGAGGTCGTCAACGTCGCCCTGGCCCAGGGCAACATCGGTCGTCCGGGCGCCGGGCTGTTCCCGGTCCGCGGCCACTCCAACGTCCAGGGCGACCGCACCATGGGCATCTGGGAACGCGTCCCGGACTCCTTCCTCGACTCCCTGCAGACCGAGTTCGCGTTCGACCCGCCCCGCGCACACGGTTTCGACACCGTCGACAGCATCCGGGCCATGCGCGACCGCCGGGTGAAGGTCTTCGTCGGCCTCGGCGGCAACTTCCTGCAGGCCGCACCGGACACCGACGTCACGACCGCGGCGCTGAGCGGCACCCGGCTGACCGTGCAGATCTCGACGAAGATCAACCGGTCGCACCTGCACGGCGGCCGGACCGCGCTGATCCTGCCCACCCTGGGCCGGACCGAGCGCGACGTCCAGGAGTCCGGACCGCAGTTCGTCTCGGTCGAGGACTCCACGTGCTCGGTGCACTCGTCCCGCGGCCCGCTGCCGCCGGCGAGCCCGCACCTGCGTTCCGAGGTCGCGATCATCACCGGGATCGCCGAGGCCACCCTGGGCGACCGGTACGGCATCGACTGGGCGGCGATGCGCGGGGACTACCGCCGCATCCGCGACCACATCTCCCGCGTCGTGACCGGGTGCGAGAGCTACGAGGTGAACGTCCGCCGCCCCGGCGGGTTCGTCCTGCCGCACCCGCCGCGGGACTCGCGGACCTTCGAGACCGCGTCCGGCCGCGGCGAGTTCGAGGTGTCCCCGATCGAGGTACTGGAGGTGCCCGACGGGCACCTGCTGCTCCAGACCCTGCGCAGCCACGACCAGTTCAACACCACCATCTACGGCCTGTCGGACCGCTACCGCGGCATCGAGGGCGGACGGCGGGTCGTGTTCTGCCACCGCGAGGACATCGCCGCGCTCGGGTACACCGAGGGCGACCACGTCGACCTGATCACGCGCTGGGAGGGCGACGAGCACGTCCGGTGCGCACCCGGCTTCCGGCTGGTCGCCTACGACGTCCCGCGGGGCACCGCGGCGGCGTACTACCCGGAGACGAACCCGCTGGTCCCGCTCGACGCCACCGCACTGAAGAGCAACCAGCCGGCGTCGAAGTCGGTCGTGATCAGGCTCGGCGTCGCCGGCAGCACCGAGTGCGACACGCGGGGCGCCCAGGGTGCGGTCGGCGACGACGAGGGCCACAAGTCCCGGCCGGAGGTGTCACACCTGTCCTGACCGTGAGGCGTGCCGGGGCTCACCAGGGGACGACCGCTCCGGTGTGGTCGAGGAACTGCAGGCCGCCGTCGTGCGCGTGGCCCACCAGGACCTCGGCCACCCCGCGCGCGCTCTCTGCGACGGTCAGCCGGGCCCCGGGGCCGCCCAGCTCGGTCTGCACCCACCCCGGGTGCAGGAGCAGCAGGGTGCGCGGGTCCTGCGCCGTCCGGGCGGCGTAGCTGCGCATGAGCTGGTTGAGCGCGGACTTGCTCGCCCGGTAGACCTCGTGCCCGCCCCGGGTGTTGAACCCGATGCTGCCCTGCCGCGACGACATGACACCGATCGTGCCGGTGGGCGGGACCAGCGGGGCGAGCCCCTCGACGACCCGCATCGGGCTCAGCGCGTTGGTCACCATGACCTCGACGAACACCTCGGTGGGCACCTGAGCGGCCGGCACGTCGGCGTCGGTGATGCCGGCGTTGACGAACAACAGGTCGATCCGGCGGCCGCCGAGCCGCTCGCGCAGCGCGTCGATCTGCCCGGTGTCGGTGATGTCGAGGTGCTCGACGGTCACCCGCCCGGCCCGGTCGGCGAGTGCCGCGAGGGCCTCCGGGGTCTCACCACGCACGGTGGCGACGATGTCGAACCCCCGCTCGGCGAGTTCGCCCGCCAGGGCGAGCCCGAGTGAGCGCGAGGCCCCGACGACGAGTGCGGTGCGGTCGGTCATGTCTGCTCCTGGGTATCGATGCGGGGGTCGCCGGCGAGCCCGTTCTCGATCCGGCGCAGCAGGACGACGGCCGTGTCGATCCCCGCGGGGTCGTCGGCGACCCCGGCGAGCAGCTCGCTCCAGATGCGACGCAGCTCGCGCAGGTTCTGCTCGGCGCGGTCGGTCGGGTACAGGCGGACCCGGCGCGCGTCGTCGGGGTCGGACACGCGCCGCACCAGGCCCTTGGCCTCGAGGTTGCGCAGCGCCCGGCTGGTGTTGCTGGAGATCAGCCGGGTCGCCCGGGCGACGGCACCGGCGGTGATGCCCGGCTCCCGGTCGACCACGCGCATCACCGCGCTCTCCAGCGGGGTCCAGCTCTCCCCGGCGAACGCGGGCTCCTTCGACGCGTGGATGAGCCTGCCGACCGCGAGGATGCGGTCGGCCAGCTCGAACAGCCGGGTCTCCTGGTCGTCGTCCACGCCGTCACGGTACCCGAATAGCTGTCACAAGACAGGTATCAGACGATAGTGTTCGGGTCCGGGAACATCCGCACGGCGGTGATGTCGTCGCCGGCCGGGACCCGGTCGAGGCCGACCATCCGGTCGACGACCATGTTCTGGAAGCGGTGGACGGGCTCCTCGAAGCGGAAACACATCCGGCCGCCGCGGAAGGCCGGGTCCACCAGGCCCTGCTGGACCCGCTCGACGATCTCCAGGTCCTGGCGGTTGACCAGGTCCCAGAACGCCTCGAGCTGGTCGAGCCCCGCGCGGCCGTCCTCGTCGTCGACGAACTCGGGGTGGGTGAGCAGCACCGCGGTCTCCTCCGTCCGGCCGGCCGCCACCGGGCGGTTGAGCAGCACGAAGGCGTGGTTGGGCAGGACCACCAGCGCGCAGCTGGGGAACAGCCAGACGAAGCGGCCGCTGTCCGCGTCGTCGGGGCCGAGCGTGCTCAGCGGCGCCGGGCCGTCCCAGCCGCCTGCCTCGGTGTTGCGCGACACCGGGGTGGTGCACATGCCCGTGTACATGCCGGGGCCCTGCCAGCGGTAGTGGTCGGAGAACCGCGAGACCCGGTTGAGCTCGGGGTGCACCCAGGGCAGATGGTAGTACTCCATGAAGTTCTCGCCGACGAGCTTGTAGTTGGCCGCGACGTCGTAGCGGCGGCGACGGCGGGGCGACCAGGTCTCCAGCCGGTGGTCGGCGAACCGGGCGGGCAGGTCACCGAGCTGCTCGCGCAGCGGGCCCGGGTCGCGGCCGAGGTGGACGAACAGCAGGAACCCCCAGCTGTCGACGGCGACGGGGAGCAGCCCCTGGTCGGCGCGGTCGAAGCCGGTGGCGACCGAGGTGTCGAACACGGGCTCCTGCCCGGCCGGGACGTCGGAGCCCTCGAACAGCGGGGTGCCCAGGCACGCGCCGTCGGTGTCGTAGGTCCAGCTGTGGTACGGACAGCGGATGCGGCCGCGCCTGCCGACCTCGCGGGCGTCGGCGGCGAGCAGCCGGGTGGCGCGGTGGCGGCAGACGTTGTGGAAGGCGCGCAGCTCACCGTGCCGGTTGCGGGTGACGATCACCGACCGCCCCGCGACCTCGACGACGATGCAGGCGCCGTGCCGGTCGACGTCGGCGGTGAGGCCGACCGCGACCCAGCCGGTCGCGAACACCCGCTCCCGTTCGAGGGCGAAGAACTCCGGTGAGGTGTAGGCGTCGGGCAGCAGGGTCGACGCCTGGTCCACCGGGAGGCGGGTGTGCCGGTAGGTGGCCTCGTCGCCGAACGTGGCGGGGTCGACCGGCCGGGCGGGCAGGGCGTCGTGGGGGGCGGGCGCCGGGCCCGGGGTGACCGGGAGGTCGATGCTCACGGGGGTCTCCTCTCGTCGCGGGACGGACGGGCTCAGGTGTGGAAGCTGCGCCCGAAGGCGGGGTCGGTCAGCGCGGGCCGGGTGACGGAGAAGGCGTCGACCGGATGCGCCGGCTCCTTCCCGAGAGCGAGGTCGGTGAGCAGCCCACCGATCAGCGCGGCGAACTTGTACGCGTGCCCCGCCCCGATGGCGACGACGACCTGCGGGGTGCCGGGCAGGGTGTCGAGGACGAAGTCCTGGTCCGGCGGGACGGTGTAGAGACAGGTCCTCGAATACAGCTCCGGACCGCGGAACCGCGGCAGGTGCCGGGCGAGGAAGGCGTCGTAGCGCTCGCGGCGGACCGGGTCGGGATCGAACGAGCGGCCGTCGGCGGTGGTCTCCTCGCCGCCCATGTGCTGACCGAGCTTGGTCGCGACCTCGCCGTACACCGGGAAGCCGTAGAAGTTGTGCTCGCCGTGCCACATGAAGACCGGGAAGCGGCCGGGCGAGAACTCGGCCAGGTGCGGGGTCGCGTAGTAGGTGACCTGCTCGCGCAGCACGGTCAGCGGCAGCCGCAGTCCGACCCCGGCGAGCAGCTGGTTGGTCCAGGCGTCGGCGGCCAGCACGACGCGGTCGGCGCGCAGGGTGCCCCCGTCGGTGACGACCGCGACCCCGCCGCCGTCGGCCCGGATCGACCGGACCGGGGTGTGCGGGCGGACCTCGGCGCCGTGCGCCCGGGCCAGCGCGACGTGCACCGCGTTCGCCCGCGCGGCGTCGACGATGCCGGAGTCCTCCTGGTAGAGGGCCTGCTCGCCGCCGGAGGTCCGGAACTGGGGCCAGCGCCCGGTGAGGGCGTCGGCGTCGAGCAGCTCGTAGCCGACGCCGTGGCGGTCGAACAGCGCGGTGTAGCCCTCGATGTTGCGGGTGCCGGTCGCGGTGCCCGCGCGGGCGACCCGGTCCTCGATCACCAGCCCGCCGGTGCGGGTGACGAGCCGCTGACCGGACTCCTCCTCGACGGCGGCCCAGGCCCGGTAGGCGGGTGCGGCCAGGGCGGCGTAGGCGTCCTGGTGCTGGGCGAGCCGGATGATCCGCGAGTGGTCCTGGGAGGCGCCCCGGTGGTGGCCGAGCGCGAACTGCTCCAGGCCCAGTACCCCCGGCCCGAGCTCGGTGGCGAGCCGGTGCAGCGCGGCCGAGCCGAGCCCCCCGAGGCCGATGACGATCGCGCGGTACGCACCCATCCGTCGTGCTCCTGTCGTTCCGCGGTGTGCTGACGACGACAGGGTGGGCGCCGGAAACCATTCAGGTCCATCACAGAATCGGACCCGGAATCTTGTACGTTCCGCGAATGATCGACCGGAGGCTGGGGGTGCTGGCCGCGATCGCCCGGCACGGGACGGTGACCGCGGCGGCCGAGGTGTGCCGGATGACGCCGTCGTCCGCCTCGCACCAGATGCAGGCGCTGGCCCGCGAGCTCGGGGTGACGCTGCTCGAACCCGACGGGCGACGGGTGCGCCTGACCGCCGCGGCGCGGACCCTGCTGGCGCACGGCGAGACGCTGCGGGCGCAGTGGGAACGGGCGCAGGCCGACCTGGCGGCCCACCGCGACGGCGACACCGGCGGGGCGCTGCGGTTCTGCGGGTTCTCCACCGCGGCGGCCGCCGTCGTGCCGGAGGTGCTGGGACGGCTGCGCACCGCCCACCCCGGGTGGGAGCTGCAGCTGCGGGAGTGCGAGCCGGCCCGGGCGTTCGACCTGCTCGCCGCGGGTGACACCGACATCGTGGTGGTCGTCGCGACGTCGAGCCTCCCGCCGGTGACCGACCCGGCGTTCGACCAGCGGACCCTGTTCGACGAGCCCCTGGACCTGCTGGTCGGCCCGGACCACCCGCTGGTCGGACGCGCGGACGTGGCACTGGCCGACACGGCCGCGGAGCGGTGGATCTGCAGCAACCCGGGACGCGCCTACCACCAGCTCGTGACGATGGCCTGCGCCGGCGCGGGGTTCACGCCCGACATCGCCCACCACGCCGACGAGTGGGACACCGGCGCCGCGCTCGTCTCCCGCGGGTTCGGCGTCGCGCTGGTCCCCCGCCTGGCCGACGTCCCGGCCCGGCACGAGACCCGGCGCATCCGGATCGGCACGCCGCCGGTGCCGATCCGCCGGGTGGTCGCCGCGGTCCGCGCCGGTGCGCGGCACCGGCCCGCGGTGGCCGCCGGGCTGGCGACCCTGGACGAGGTGTGCCGGGAGCTGGCCGACCGGCTCGCCGCGACCTGACCGCCGGACCCCGGCCTAGGGGCCCGGGCGTTCCGGTGGGACGACGTCCAGTGCGTGACGACGGCGGGCCCCCTCCGGACCGAGCATCGCGGACCGGGTCCTGGTCGTGCGGAAGGCCGCGGCCAGCGGCAGCACGCGGCGACGGTACCCGCCACGATCAGGAGTGGCTCGCGCGCCGACCTCCTCGAATCTCTCCTCCGCCCGGTATCGGGGCGGTGCCGCCGCGCAGGCCGGAGGCGAAGCTCCGCACCAGCGCGGTGACCCGCCCGGGCGCCTCCACGTTGGTGAGGTGCGCGGCCCCGTCGATGACGACGTAGCGCCCGTCCGCCACCCCGTGGGCGACGATCTTCGCCATCTCCGGCGGCGTGGCCGGGTCGGCGCCACCGGCGATCACGAGTGTCGGGACGGTGATCTCCGCCAGCCGTCGCCGGACGTCGAAGGCGCCGATCGCCTCGCAGCATCCGGCGTAGCCCTCCGGGTCGGTCGCCCCGAGCATCCGCAGCAGACGGACGGCCTCCTCGTTGCGGGTGCGCACGAAGTCGTGGGTGAACCAGACCCCGGCCCGGCTCGTGATCATCGCGGCCGTCCCTTTCGCGCGGACCTCCTGCGCACGCGCCGGCCAGCTGGAGGGTTCGGCGAAACGTGCGGCCGAGGCGATCACCGTGAGGGTCTCGAGACGGCCCGGGTGGTCGAGGGCGATCTGCTGGCCGATGGCGCCGCCGATCGAGACCCCCGCGTAGTGGGCGCGGTCGATGTCGAGCCGGTCGAGCAGCGCGACGACGTCGCGCGCGAGGCCGGCCATCGTGTACGGCCCGGCGGGTGCCGGGCTCGCGCCGTGCCCGGGCAGGTCGTAGCGCACGATGCGGAAGTCGTCGGCCAGGGCGTCGACCTGCTCGTCGAACAGGTGCAGGTCGGTGCCCAGCGACGGTCCGAGCACGAGGACGGGGGCACCCTCGCGGCCGTCGATCCGGTGCGCGAGGTCGATCGGGGCGTGGACGAACTCGACCTCCGGTTCGGACGCGCCCGTCCGGAAGGTCGCGGCCGCGTCCTCGACGCTGAACACGCCCTTCTCCCAGCCGTCGGCGAGCGGGGCGAAGTAGTCGAACGAGACGCGTTTGCGCCGGTAGCGCCACGCACCGTCGAGTCGCACGACGCGGTCGTCGTAGCGACCGGCGGCCACGTGCGGCACCCCGTCGCGGACGCAGGGCTGCCACAGCAGCGAGTGGACACGCGCCGCCGCGGGCTCGCCGTCGACGGCGTCGTCGTCGTCCAGTTCGACCTCCAGGTTGGACACGTGGTGCCAGAACGAGGTGAGCCCCTCACGGGCCAGGCCGGCGAAGAAGCGGCGCAGACCGACCGGGCCCCGTACGTGGCGGAGGCCGACGAACTCGCCGTCGTCGGTGAACAGCGAGACCAAAGTGTCCCAGTCGCCGTCGTCGAGGGCCCGGCAGTAGCGCGCGTCGAGGGCCCGGATCTCCTCGATGGCCTCCAGCCGGGCGAGGCGCTGCTCCGCGGTGGTCATCGGAGCGCGCCGCCGTCCCCGGCGAAGACGACCGAGACCGGACCGTCCGGTGACGGCCGGTCCCCCGCGGCCGCGACGATCCGCACCTGCCCGTCGGGCAGCACCTCGACGTCGGCCGCCCTGCCGTCGACGAGGCCGTGGTAGCGGCCGGGCGGTGGGAGCGCCGTCCCGGGCTCGGGACGGACGACGTCACCGCGGCGGGCGCCGTCGACCCGGTGCGGGCGGCCGAGGGACCGCGCCGCGGCGTCGAGCCGGCCCGACCGGATGCACCGCCGGGCGTGGGTGGACGAGCACGGGGCGTCGACCACGCGCAGCAGCGGCACCACGTGGGTGGTGAAGCCGAACCCCGTCCCCAGGGTCGCCAACGTGGTGACGTCGCCGGCGGCGCGGGCGCCGAAGGTGAAGTTCGCGCCGACGACGACCGCCGCGGCCCCCAGCCCGCGGGCCAGGACGTCGCGGGCGAACTCGTCCGGGGTCCGGGCGGCCAGCCCGGCGGTGAAGCGCAGTACGCAGACCGCGTCGACGCCGGCGGCGGCCGCGAGCTCGGCGCGGCGGTCCACGGTGGTCAGGACGGCGGTGTCGCGGTCGACCCCGAGCACGCGGGCCGGATGCGGGTCGAAGGTGAGCAGCACGACCGGGAGCCCCCGCTCCCGCCCGACGGCCCGGGCGTGGTCGATGAGGCGTCGGTGGCCACGGTGGACGCCGTCGAAGACACCGACGGTCACCACGCAGGGACCGAAGGAGTCGGGGACGGCGTCGACGCCCCACCACAGCGGGACGACGGGCCGGCCCGGGGTGCGGCCGGGTGCCTGGACGGCGGTCATGACCGGGACCTCCACGTCACGGTTGCGCCGACGGGTGGGCGGGCCCCGTGCCGGGGCCCGCCCACCCGTTCGGACTACTCGGGTTCGAGGACGAAGTCGTGGTCCGAGCGGACCCCGTCGCCGTCGCCGGTGGGCTGCGGGTCGAGTACCAGCTCCGGCTTGGTCGCCGAGGCGACGTCGGAGTCCAGGTAGGGGTCACCGGTGAAGAACAGCTGGGTGGTGACCGTGCGATGCCCGGGGGCGGAGACGAGGAGGTGCAGGTGGGCCGGTCTCCACGGGCTCCATCCCGCGATCGTGGTGAGCTTCCCGGTCGGGCCGTCCAGCGGGATCGTGTACGGCGCCGGCTTGCGGGTGTGGATCTCGAACCGGCCCTGCTCGTCGCAGGCGACGACGCCGCGCAGGTTCCCGGCCGGGGGCTTGTCGGCGAAGCCGGAGTACCAGCCCTCGTCGTCGGTGTGCCAGATGTCGACCGTCGCCCCGGGCAGCGGCGTGCCGTCGGTGCCGGTCACACGGCCGGCGAGGACGAGCGGGGTGCCGGGCTCGTCCTCGCGCATCGGCAGGGTCGCCGGGGACTGCAGCCGGACCTGGCCGTCGAGCCAGAACGGGCCGAGGATGGTGCCGGTCGAGCCCTGCTGGGACTCGGCGGCCACCCGCTCGACCTCGAACTCGAGGTAGACGTCGAGGAACAGCGGCCACTCGCCGGTGTCGGAGACCTCGATGAGCCAGCGCTTGAACGCGTCGAACTCGGAGTAGGTCACCTTGTGGTCGCGGATCGCGGCGCGGATGCCCTCCAGCGCGGCGCCCACGACGGCGGCGACGCGGTCGGCGTCGGCGCCGGTCCCGGGCGTCCCCCGCGTGCTGGACAGACCGAGGCGCGCGGACTCGGTGGCGTTGGCCCCGGCGAGCTCGGCGCCCGACGGTGCGGTGCCCTGGTCGGTGGTGGTCATGACCCGTCCCCCTCCGCGACCCTGCGGCCGAACAGCCGCACGTCGTCGTTGTTGATCAGGTCGGGCACGGTCCAGCCGTTGAGGTCGTACTCGTCGAGGCACTGCTCGGCGAAGCCCTTCATCGCCGACGCGGTGCCCGACGCCTCGGCGGCGAACAGGAGCTCGGCGCGCACGCCCTCGTGGTTGCCGGAGTAGTTGCGCTCGTAGAGCTCGTGGCGCCCGCCGAACTCCGAGCCGATCGAGTCCCAGATCAGCTTCATGAGCTTGACCCGGTCGACGGCCTCGTAGCCGTTCGAGCCGCGGACGTACTTGTCCAGGTAGGGCCGGACCTCCGGGGAGAGGAAGTCCGCGGAGTGGCTGGGCAGGTAGATCAGCGAGGCGCCCAGGTCCTGCATGATGATCTCCTTGACCCGCGGGTAGCCCAGGGTCATGAACCAGCGGTAGGCCAGGCCGTAGTCGAGCTTGGGCAGCTTCGCCCCGCCCACCCACTCGTCGGGGTTGGCGCACATCGCATCCGACAGCGCCCAGAACATGTTGCGCCAGGCGATGACCTCGCCGACCCGGGTCTGCACGCCGCGGAAGTCCTTCGAGCCGGTGACCTCCAGGCCCTTCATCAGCAGGCCGGCGATGAAGTCGAGCTTGACCGCGAGCCGGGTGACGCCGTGGAAGGTGAAGCGGTGCAGGAAGCCCGACCCGGGGAAGAACGTCGACGCCTTCTCCGCGTCGCCGTAGATGAACACGTTCTCCCAGGGGATGAGCACCTTGTCGAGGATGAAGATCGTGTCGTTCTCGTCCATCCGCGAGGAGAGCGGATAGTCGAACGGGGTGCCCATCATCGAGGCCTGCTGGGCGTAGGACGGCCGGCAGATCAGCTTCATCCCGGGCGCACCCATCGGCACGGTGCAGACCAGCGAGTACTCGCGCTTCTTGATCGGCAGGCCGTAGTGGGCGAGGAAGTTGAAGTGGGTGATCGCCGAACCGGTGGCGACGACCTTGGCCCCGGAGACGACGACGCCGTTGTCGTTCTCCTCCTCGACGTGCATGAACACGTCGGAGACCTCGTCCGGCGGGCGGTGCCGGTCGACCGGCGGGTTGATGATCGCGTGGTTCCAGTAGAGGACCTTCTCCTGCGACTCCTCGTACCAGCGCCGGGCATTGGCGGCGTAGGGGTCGTAGAACTCGGAGTTCGCGCCCAGGGTGCCGAGGAACGCGGCCTTGTAGTCGGGGCTGCGCCCCATGAAGCCGTAGGTCATCCGGGCCCACTCGGCGATCGCCTCGCGGTCCTTGCGCAGGTCCTCGACCGAGTGCGGGGTCCGGAAGAACGGGTGGGTGACGCCGGAGCTGCCGGTGTCGGTGGGGACGGTGAGCTTCTCGGCGCGGGTCGGGTCGTGCAGCGCGTCGTAGAGCCGCGCGGTCATCCGTACCGCGTTGCGGAACGCCGGATGGGTGGTCACGTCGGCGACCTTCTCGCCGTAGAGGTAGACCTCACGGTCGTCCTTGAGACTTTCGATGTACTCGTCGCCGGTCATCGGCCGGGTGACGCGGCCGTCGGCGTCGGTGGGGGTGGCGACCGAATCCTGCTGCAGGGTCATCATCGACTCCTTTGTCGTTCGGGCTCGGGGGTCGAGCCGTGCGTGCGCACGGCGTCATGGACGGGGGCGGTCAGCGGGCCGCGGCCGGGGTGATCCAGCTCTGCCCCGCGGGGCCGTCGGCCGAGTCGCCCCACAGGACCGGCTCGTGGTCGTCCCCGAGGTGGTGGAACCGGCCGGTGTGGAACAGGAGCGGGGCTCCGTCGTGGATCAGGAACTCCTGGACCTCGCCCAGGTAGAGCACGTGGTCACCGCCGTCGTAGGCCTGCCAGGGGGTGCAGGAGATGTGCGCCAGGGCGCCGTCGAGCCGCGGCGCACCGCACGCGCTGTCGGGCAGCCACGCGACGTCCTGGTTCGGCCGGCCCGCGAAGTGCAGCGCCAGCTCCTTCTGCCCCGACGCGAGGACGTTCACGGTGAACGGCCGCCGCTCCTGCTCGACCAGGGCGCACAGGCGCGACCGCCGGTCCAGCGACACCAGCACCAGCGGCGGGTCGAGCGACACCGCGGTGAAGGCGTTCACCGTCGCGCCGTGCGGCGTGCCGTCGGCCCCCTGGCAGGTGATGACGGTGACGCCGGTGGCGAAGTGCCCGAGGCACCGGCGCAGCTCTCGCGGGTCGATCGCCATCGATCGCTCCTCCCTGTACGCTCTGCGTACACACTGCCCGCTTTGCGTTCACGACCACTGTGTCGAGTGGGTTCGCGCTGGTCAACGCCCCTGCGGCCCCCGCACGGACCGGGTCACGATCAATTGAGAGGAATCCCGTCCCAATGACCCACGTGGCCGACGGTGCCGGCGACCGGGACCGCATCCAGAGCATCGAGCGGGGTTTCGCCGTGCTGCTCGCCTTCGACGCCGACCGGCCCCGCCCGACCAGCTCGGACGTGGCGGCGGCGACCGGCCTGTCCCGGCCCGCCGTCCGGCGGATCCTGCTGACCCTGGAGCACCTCGGCTACGTCGAGCAGGCGCACGGCCACTGGCGGCTGACGCCGCGCGTGCTGTCGGTCGGACAGCGGTACACCGCGACGCACTCGATCGTCGACGCCGCCCGCCCCCACCTGACGCAGCTGGCAGAACAGACCGACGAGTCCGCCTCGCTGACCGTGCTGGACGGCACGGACGCCGTCTACGTCGCCCGGGTGCCGGTACGCCGGATCCTGCAGGTCGACGTCTCCCCCGGCACCCGGGTCCCGGCCACGGCGACCGCGATGGGGCGGGTCCTGCTGGCCTGGGCCGAGGAACCGACCATCGCCCGGGTGCTCGCCGCGGGTCCCCCGGCCTGCACCCCGCGGACCGTCACCGATCCGAAGGCGTTGCGCGGGATCCTCCGGGAGGTGCAGACCCGGGGCTGGGCGTTGGCCGTCGGCGAGCTCGATCCGGACCTCATGGCCGTGGCGGTCCCGGTGCGGGACCACACGGGGACGGTCGTCGCGGCGCTGGCGTCCGCGACCAGCGTCGGCCGGTGCTCACCGGAGAGGCTGGTCGAGACCGTCCTGCCGCACGTACTGGCCACGGCCGAACGCCTGAGCCGGAGCCTCGGACGGCCCTCGGGCGCCCGGTTCGGCGCCACCCGCGACGGGTTCTACTGACCGCGGGTCAGTCGTGCGCGACGAACAGAGTGGCTCCGCCGTCGGCGGAGCTCTCCAGGTCGGCGGCCGCCGCCCGGCCCTCCGGTGACGCCACCAGGTCGTATGCCATGGCCGGGTCCGCCGTGGTCGCGGTCCAGCGGGTCCGTGTGGTTCGCGCCCTGGCGTGCGACCGGCCGTGGCGCGATGTGGCGGAGTACGGTGCGCCGGTGCGTGGGAACCCGGCGGTGAGAGCCCTCGTCGGACTGGTGCTGGTGGGCGCCGTCGGATGCGCTCCGTCCGTGCCGGTACCGCCACCGGCGACCGCTCCGGCGCCGCCGGCGCCGCTCCTGTCCCCGCTGACCGGGCTGCCCTCCGAGCCCGGAGCGAGAGTCTTCGCCGTGAAGATCGACAACACCGCGGAGGCGCGCCCGTGGGACGGCGTCGAGTTCGCCGACGTCGTCTACGTCGAGCCGGTCGAGGGCGGCCTCACCCGGCTGCTCGCCGTGTTCGCCTCGCAGCTACCGGGCTCGGTGGGGCCGGTGCGCAGTGCCCGGGAGACCGACGTGGGCGTGCTCGGCGCCTACGGCCGCCCGGCCCTCGTCTTCTCCGGCGCCGCACCGCCGGTCATGGACGAGCTCGTCGCCGCGCCGCTCGTCCCGGCCGTGCCCCGCGAGTTCCCGGCGGCGTTCCGGCGTGACGACCGGCGGCCGGCGCCGGTGAACGTCTACGTGGACCTGGCGGACCTCCGCGGCCGGGTGCCGGAGGCGGGGCCGGTCCAGGACATCGGCCTGCGCTTCGGGCCCGCGCCGGACGGGGGTGCCCCCGCCCCGGAGCGCACCGTCCGGGTGGGTTCCACCGCCGTCACCGTCACCTGGAGCGCACCCGACGACGCCTGGACGATCGCAACCGGCGAGGAGATCGCCGTCGCCGGTCCGGACCGGCGACCGGTGCGGGCGGACACGGTGGTCGTGCAACGGGTCGGGGTCGTCGAGTCCTCGGTCCGGGACAGCGCCGGCTCGGCCTCCCCGATCGCGCTCACCGTGGGCGCGGGCGACGCCGAGGTCCTGCGTGACGGCCGTTCGTTCCCCGCCCGGTGGTCCCGTCCCACCGTGGGCGACCCCACCCGTCTGACCGCACCCGACGGTCGCGAGGTGCCCCTGCGTCCGGGACGGACCTGGGTACTGCTCGTCGCGTAGGCGGTCCGCCCGGGGCGTCGTGCGGCGTCGTTCCACGGTCGGAGGGCGCAGGTGTCACGACGGCATCGTCGATCGCCGGGATTCCCGCCGGACGCCGCCCGGGTGACCCGCGTCGTGGCCGCCCCGACGTACCACGCCGTCGAGCCCGTTCCGTTCCTCCGGTCGTTCGACTGTGCGTTCGAACGAGCGCTGAGCACAAACAACCCGAATGGGGATAATTCGGGTACGGTCCGCGACGCAGCACAGCGGCCGTACGACGGGGGTTCCGACGATGACGACGAACGACGACAGCGGTCCCGAGCCCGGCACGGCCACGGCGGCCCCTCCGGCTCCGGGAGCGGCGACCGCGGCCGACGGCAGAACCCCGCGGGCGACGTGGTCGCTGCGTCTGCTCGGCGTGGCGCTCGCCCTGCTGACATGGCTGCTGCTCGGGGCGGCGCAGGAACTGCCCCCCGAGGCGCGGATGGTCGCGGCGATCGGTGTCCTGATGGCGACGTGGTGGGTCACCGAGGCCATCCCGCTGTCGGCGACCGCGCTGCTGCCGGTGGTGCTGTTCCCCGCGTTCGGGGTGGTGTCGGTGGCCGACACGACCGCCCGCTACGGCGACCCGATCGTCTTCCTGTTCCTGGGCGGGTTCCTCATCGCGATCGCCATGCAGAAGTGGCACCTGCACCGGCGGATCGCGCTGCTGACGCTGCGGGCGGTGGGCACGACACCGACCCGGATCGTGCTCGGCATGATGGTGGCGACGGCGTTCCTGTCGATGTGGGTGTCCAACACCGCGACCACACTGATGATGCTGCCGATCGCGCTGTCGGTCCTGGCGCTGGTCGCCGAGCGTGCCGGGGGCGGCGGCGACGAGGTCCGTCGCGGCGCCCCGCTCAGTGAGACCATCCGCGACCCGGCTGTGCGCTCGTTCGGCATCGGGCTGATCCTCTCCGTGGCGTGGGCCTCGTCGATCGGCGGACTCGGAACGCTGCTGGGCAGCCCGCCGAACGCCATCGTCGCCGGCTACGTACAGGACGAGCTCGACCGCGACATCAGCTTCGTCGGCTGGATGCAGCTCGGGGTCCCGATCGTCGTGGTGTTCGTGACCGTCGCGTGGCTGCTGATCACCCGGGTGCTGTTCCGGACCACACTGACCGAGATCCCCGGCGGCCGCGAGATGATCGACGACCAGCTCCGGGAGATGGGCCCGGCCAGTACGGCCGAGAAGCGCGTACTCGCGGTGTTCGCCTCCGCGGCGTTCCTGTGGATCGTGCCGGGCCTGCTCACCGAGTTCGACGCCGTGGACGCCGCGCTGCCGTGGCTGGGCGGGCTGAACGACACCGCGATCGCGATCGCCGCGGGTGTCGCGCTGTTCTTCCTGCCGTCGGCGACCACCCCGCCCGACGAGGCCGCGACCGGCCGCCGCGGCGGGTACCGGATGTTGCTGGCCTGGCCCGACGCCCAGGCGGGACTGCCCTGGGGCGTGCTGCTGCTGTTCGGGGGCGGGCTCGCCCTGGCCGGGGCGGTCGCCTCCAGTGGGCTCGACGAGTTCATCGGCACCAGCGTCGCCGGCCTCGGTGTACTTCCGGTCCTGCTGCTGGTGGCCGCGGTGGTGACGATCGTGCTGTTCCTGACCGAGGTCACCAGCAACACCGCGACGGCGGCGACGTTCATCCCGGTGCTCGGCGGGGTCGCGATCGGCATCGGCGCCGACTCGATGACGCTGCTCATCCCGGCGGCGCTGGCCGCGACGTGCGCGTTCATGCTGCCGGTCGGCACCCCGCCCAACGCCATCGTCTTCGGGTCCGGTGTGGTCACCATCGGTCAGATGGCCCGCGGGGGTCTGCTGCTCAACGTGGTCGGGGTCGTGCTGATCACCGGGTTCGCGTTCCTGCTCGGCGGATGGGCGCTGGGCCTGCAGTTCTGAGCCGTCTCACCCCGCCCCGGGGCCGGCCGGCGCGGTGATCCCGCGACGGACGGCGTCGGGGTGGGAGTGGGCGAGCAGGTGCCCCGCGTCGGCGACGAACTCGACGCGGGCCCCGAGCAGCATCCGGGCGGGGCGGGTCAGCTCCTCCGCCGGGAAGATCGGGTCGCGACGGCCGGCCAGGACGACGCACGGGGTGTCGCGCCAGGCGGTGAGGACCGCGTTGGGCAGGGGTGCCGGCGCGAGCGAGCTGCGGGTGTGCTCGGGGACCAGCGTCATCCACTCGACGAGGTGGCGCCGGTCGGGCAGCGGTGCACCGCCGGAGAGGAAGGACAGCACCCGCTCGGTGCGGGCCTCGGTGGGATGCCACAGCCAGGGCAGGGCCGGGCGCAGACTCGCGGTGACCCGGGCGGGGACCAGACCGGCCGGGGCGACGAGGACGAGCCCGGCGACCGCCGGGCCGGGCCCGGCGCAGAGCGCGACAGCGGCGCCGAGGGACTCGCCGACGATCGTCGCCGGCTCGGTCCCGACCGCGGTCAGCACCTCGTCGATCCAGGCGCGATACCGGCCGACGAGATCGTCGGCGGGCCTCTCGCCGTGGCTGAGTCCGGGCTGTCCGGGGACGTCCACTGCCGTGACCCGGTGGCCGGCGGCCAGAGCCCGTACGACGTACGCCGATGCAGCGGCGCCGAGGGTCGTACCGGGCAGGAGCACCACGGCCGGCCCGGAGCCGACGGTCGTGAGGTGGGTCGACCCCAAGGGGGTGTCGATCCACCGGCAGCGCGCGTCGGGCAGAAGGCGGCTGATCTGCAGGCTGCTCCAGTCGCGCAGCAGGGTACGGCCGGGTTCGGAGCGGTAGATGTCCATCGCGGGGCTGCCCTTCGTCGAGCGTGCGTGTTCTGCTCGCCGACCAGGCTTCCCGGCACACCGAGGCCACCGTAGGCACGTCGAGTCGCGTGAGCGAACGAGGGGTCCGTAAAGATCGCGCAAAGACGCTGCGCACGGATCGTCGTCGCAATTGTTTCGTCATGCGGCGACAACGGTGGCGTGGATCGCATCCGCCCAGCGCGACGACAGCCGCAAGAATCGCGTAGTCTTTGGGCGTGATTACTCGATGCGCCTACCGAGCCCTGCAGTGGCTCGTGCCGCATCCGGGCACCAATGGTCATCCCTCGTCGTGGGGAGCCATCCTCGCCGGCGTCGCTCCCGACGCCTGAGCTCGCGACTCCGCACCGACAGGCGGCATGTCGCCGCGACCTGACCGCATGCGCAGCATCGCGGTGCGCGGGTTGCAATGTTTCGACACGTCGGCGATTCCCATTCCGGGTTTCGCCTGATACTTGTGCCCGAAATTCGCGCGAGGAGCTCTTTCCCCGATGTCGTTGTTCTGTGTTCTGGCGGCCCTGTGGCTGCTCGTTCCCGCGGTCGCAGTACTCGCGAACCGGGTCGGGGCGCGCGGCGGATGGCTCGCCGTCGTGGTGCTGACGGCTCTGACCGCCGTCGTCGCCGCCGGCGGACCCGGCACGCGCACCGAGGCGGTGCCGTGGATCCCCTCGCTGGAGATCGCACTGCGGCTGCGTGTGGACGGGCTCGGCTGGCTGTTCGCCCTGCTCGTCCTCGGAGTCGGCGCGGTGGTGCTGGCGTACTCGACCTCCTATGTCACCGAGGAGCGGGCGGGCGGCTTCTTCGCGCTGATGACCGCGTTCGCCGCGGCGATGCTGACCCTGGTCCTCGCCGACGACCTGGTCGTGCTGTTCGTGGCGTGGGAGGTCACCACCCTCTGCTCCTATCTGCTGATCCTGCGGGTGGGATCTGCGGGGCGAGCACCGGCGGCACGGACGTTGCTGGTGACCGTCGCCGGCGGCCTGGCGCTGCTGGGTGCGGTGTGCGCGATCGTGGTGCGGACCGGGACCACACAGCTGTCGGCCGCGCTCGCCGACCCGGCCTGGACGCAGGATCCGGTGTTCGCCGGTGTCGTCGCCGTCCTGGTCGCCGTGGCCGCGATGACCAAGGCGGCGCAGTTCCCGTTCCACTCGTGGCTGCCCGACGCCATGGTCGCCCCGGCCCCGGTCAGCGCCTACCTGCACGCGGCGGCGATGGTCAAGGCCGGCATCTACCTCCTGATGCGCTTCGCCGGCGCGGCGTCGGCGTCGCCGCTGTGGCCATGGCTGCTGGTCACGGTCGGTGTGGTGACGGCGCTGCTGGGCGGCGTGTTCGCGTTGCAGCGCAGCGATCTCAAGGAGATGCTCGCCTACTCCACGATCAGCCAGCTCGGTCTGCTCGTGGCCGTCATCGGCGTCGGGACCACGACCGCGCTGCTGGCCGCGAGCGCCCACGTCGTCGCGCACGCCCTGTTCAAGTCCGCCGGCTTCATGACCGTGGGGCTGGTGGAGCGCCGCGCCGGGACCCGCGACCTGCGTGAGTTGCGCGGCCTGTTCCGGTCGATGCCCTGGACCGCCACGATGATCGCCCTGATCGCCCTGAGCATGGCCGGCGTACCGGTGACGCTGGGCTTCGTCTCCAAGGAGTACGTCCTCGACGCCGCCCTGTCCGCAGACGGGGGCCCGGCACTGCTCGCCGCCGTCGGGCTCGGCGCCGCCGCGGTGCTGACCGTCGCCTACAGCGCACGGATGGTGTTCCCCGTGTTGTTCGGGTCGCCGACCGCGCTCGGTCCTCCCGGCGGTGGACGGACGATGGCCGGGACGGTCACCGTCACCGCGCTCGCCGGTGCCCTGCTCGGGCCGGCGGTCTGGCTGCTCGACGGCGCGCTGCGGTCCTCGGCGGCCGCGGCTCTCGGGGTGGCCCCGGCGGCGGTCCCGGCCGTCTCCGTGTGGCACGGCGTCACCCCGGCGCTGGTGGTCTCGGCGATCGCCATCGCCCTGGGGACCGTGGTGGCCGTCGCTCACCGGTGGGTGGACCGGGCACTGGACCGGGCACTGTTCCCGGTCACCGGCGTCGCGGTCGTGGAGCGGCTGCGCAGCGGTGTCGTCGGCCTGGGCCGGGCCACCGGCCGCCCCTACCGTGGTGACGCCCCTGCCCGGCACCTGCTCATCCCCCTCCTGCTGGTTGCGGCCGGCGGTGGCGGGGCTGTCGCGGCGCAGACCGGCGGACTCGCAGCAGCGCCGGACACGTCGCGTCCGTGGGACGTGTTCCTGCTTCTGCTCACCGCGGGTGGGATCGTCGCAGTCCTCGCGGCTCGCACCCGCTTCGCCGCCGTCGTCGCGTCCGGGGTGATCGGCTTCGCGGTCGCCCTGTGGTTCTACGAGCTCGGCGCCGCCGACGTCGCGCTGACCCAGCTGCTGGTCGAGGTACTGACCGTGGCCGTGATCGTGCTGGTCCTGCGTCGCCTGCCCGCGCCCTTCGCCGCCCGCAGCGCACACCGCGGGCGGGCACGGCGGGCCCTGCGGATCGTGCTGGCGGCAGGGGCGGGGGGCGCCGCGACGCTCGCCACCCTCGCCCTGACCGGGTGGCGAGCCCCGTCGCCGGCCGCGGAGTGGTTCCTGGCCGAGGCCGAGGACCGGACCGGTGGCACCAACGTGGTCAATACGATCCTGGTCGACTTCCGCGCCCTGGACACCTTCGGCGAACTCGTCGTGCTGGTGCTGGCCGCACTCGTCGTCGCGGTCCTGCTCGACGCACGCCGTCCGCAGCCGGTCCGCGAGGCGGAGGGTGTCTCCACCGCCGGGCCGGTGCGCGACCCGGCGGCGAACGCGGTGTTCCTCGCGACCGCGGCGAAAGTGCTGGTGCCGTTGCTGCTCCTGGTCTCCGTCCTTGTCCTTCTGCGCGGGCACAACGCCCCCGGCGGGGGTTTCATCGGCGCCCTGCTCGGTGCCGCCGCCCTGGTACTGGCCTACCTCGCCGCCCCCTCGGACTCCTCCGGCCGGGTGCGGCTGCCGTTCCTGCTCGTCGCCGGGGCCGGTGCGGTGGTGGCCGCCGTCGTCGGTCTGCTCGGCCTGGCCGACGGGTCCTTCCTACGGCCCCTGCACGCCGACGTGCTCGGCGTGCACCTCACGACGGCCCTGGTCTTCGACGTCGGGGTCTACCTCGCCGTGCTCGGCGTCGTCGTCGCAGCCCTCAACCTGCTCGGCACCCCGGGGGCCGGCCCACAGGGCGTGCACCCACATCCCGGCCGGTCCACACCCGGACAGCACACCGAACCCGATGACCAGCACGACCCGATGCCGGAGGAGGCCCTCCGATGATGCTCGCCCTGACGATCGGCGCCCTCGTGTCCGGCGCCGCCTACCTGCTTCTCGACCGCAGCTACCTCCGCTCCGTACTGGGGTTCCTCATGCTCGGCCACGCCGTCAACCTCGTCCTGTTCTCCGCCGGCGGTGTCCGGCGTCGCGGCGAGCCGCTGGAGGGCACCGACGCCGCGTCCGCCGCGGATCCGCTCCCGCAGGCGTTCGCGCTCACCGCGATCGTGATCGCCTTCGCCGTCACCGTCGTCATGCTCGTCCTCGCCGTGACCGGCCGGCCGGGCGACGACACCACCCTCGACGCCGGTGACCCCGCTCACCCGGCCGGCGACGGCGGCACACGGGACCGCGCCGAGGACAGCGACGACTGCGGTGACACCGGCGTATCCCGCAACGGTGCCGCTCCCGCAGAGACGGAGGTCATGCGATGACCGCGTCCCTGCTGCCGCTGCTCGCCGGCCTGCCGCTGCTGGCCGCCGGCGCCACCGCTCCGGCCCGGACCGGGGCCCGCTGGACGTACACCGTCCTGCTCGTCACGCTCACGGCCAACGTGGCCGCCGGCGTCGCGCTGGTCGTCGCCACCTCCGACGGGACCGTGCTGTCCGAGCAGGTCGGCGGCTGGCCCGGCGGGATCTCGATCCCGTTCGTCGCCGACACCCTGGCGGCGCTGATGCTGACGGTCACGGCGCTGCTCGCTCTGGTGTGCACCGTGTTCGCACTCATGACCGCCGTCGGCGGCGCCAGGTTGTTCATCCCCCTGGTCCTCGCGCTGGTCGGTGGGGTCAACGGCGCACTGCTCACTGCGGACCTGTTCAACCTGTTCGTCTTCATCGAGGTCATGCTGCTGCCCAGCTACGGGCTCCTCGTCCTCGCCCGTACCGGGCGCGGCACCCTGGGGCAGGTCACCGGCACGCGGCTCTACGTGGCGTTCAACCTGTTCGTGTCCACCCTGTTCCTCGCCGGCGTCGCGCTCGTCTACGGCACGGCCGGAACGGTCAACCTCGGCGAGCTCGCCGGCGCGGCACGGGAGTCGACCACCGTCGCTGTCGCCGCAGGCCTCTGTCTGGCCGCACTGGCCATGAAGGCGGCGGTCGTGCCCGTGCACGGCTGGCTCGCCCGTGCGTACCCCGCCACCACACCCGCGGTCACCGCCCTGTTCTCCGGGCTGCACACCAAGGTCGCGGTGTACGCGATCTACCGGATCTACGCGGTCGTGTTCGACGGCGACACCCGGTGGCTGTGGTTGGGGGTCGTCGTGTTCAGCGCGACGATGCTCGTGGGGGTGCTCGGCGCGGTCGGGGAGACCACGATGCGCTCCATCCTGGCGTTCCACATGGTCAGTCAGATCGGCTACATCCTGCTCGGCATCGCCCTGTTCACCCCGCTCGGACTGGCCGCGGGCATCTTCTACCTGCTGCACCACATGATCGTGAAAGCGGCGCTGTTCCTGTCCGCCGGCGCGGTCGAGGAGCGGCACGGCACCGGTGCGCTGGACCGGATTGGCGGCGTCGCGCGCCGCGACCCGCTGCTCGTCGCCGTCTTCGGCCTGGCCGCGCTGTCCCTGGCCGGGGTCCCACCGTTCTCCGGGTTCGTCGCCAAGCTGACCCTCATCCTGGCCGCGCTCGACGCGGATCAGGTCGCCGCGGCCGCTGTCGCGATCGTGGCCAGCCTTCTCACCCTCCTGTCGATGATCAAGATCTGGACTGCGCTGGTCCGGCGATCCGACGAGGACGATCAGGACGGGAGCGGTGGCGGCACCGGAGTCCTGGCGCCGCCCGTCCCCCGCGTCGGTATCCGGCTCACCCTTCCCGCCCTCGTACTGGCCACGGTCACCCTCGGTCTGGGGCTCGGCGCCGAACTGCTCTACGGGCTCTCGGCCACGGCGGCCGCCGGCCTGCTCGACACCAACCCCTATGTGGAGGCGGTGCTCACCTCATGACCGACGTCCTCACCCGCCCACTGCGCGTCGTGGCGTTCCTGACCTGGTTCGCCGGGCAGATCGCCCGCTCCGCGCGCGACGTCCTCGGCGACGTCCTCACTCCAGGCTCCTCGGCCACCCCGCGCCTGGTGCGACTGCCGTTGACCGGCGGCCGGACCACGGCCGCGACTCTCGGAGCTCTGATCACCATGACACCGGGCACCCTGACCCTCGGCGTCGTCGACGGTCAGGACGCCCTGCTCGTGCATTCCATGCATCACGCCGACGACAACATGGCACTCGCCGAACTGCACGACCTGCAGTCACGGCTCCTGCACGCCCTGGGCCGCAGCGAGGTGCACTTGTGATCGGCATCGACATCGCCTTGGTCCTGTGCGGTCTGGTCGCCCTGCTCGCCGTGATGCGCATCGTGCGCGGGCCCGACCGCGGATCCCGGGTCGTCGGCGCTGAACTGCTCACCGTCGCCGTCGTCGCGATGATCGCCCTCGGTGGTGTCCGGACCGCCAGCACGTCGACGTTCGACATCGTCCTGGTCGCCACCATGGTCGCGTTCCTCGCCACTGTCTCCTTCGCCCGTGCCCTCACCGGAGGTGCCCGATGACCGTGTTCGGACAGGTCCTCACCGTGGCGGGCGCACTGGTCCTGCTGCTCGCCGCGGTCGGGCTGCTGCGCTTCGGCGACGTCTACATGCGGGCATCCGCCGTCGCCACCGCCACCGGCGGCGGCATCACCCTCGTGCTCGTCGGCTCGTTCCTGGTCTCCCCCGGTGTGGCCGACGGCCTCATGGTCCTGCTCGCCGTCGGCCTGCAGCTGGTGACCTCCGCCGTCGGCGGCGTTCTGCTGGCGCGCTCCGCGGTTCAGACCGGGCACCGGTTCCGCCCCGACACCGCGTCGACCGCCTTGGCCGGCCCGGCCCGGAACGGAGATGACCCGTGCTGATGCGCCGGCCCTCGTGGTGGTCACGCAACGGTGGACTGCTCGTTCTCCTCGCCGCGATCCTGCTGATCGCGCTCGTCGCAGCCGTGCTCCGGCTGTGGATCGGTCCGCCGGGGCCCTACGACGGTGAGCTCCTCGTCAGCCTCGTCAGTGCCGAAGCGGCAGCGCTCATCCTATTCCTCCGGCACATACGTACCGACCGGCGGCACACGATGCCCGGGCGACGAACGTAGTCGGGGTGCCCGCGCGGGGCCGCACCCCGGGAAGCTCCGCGCAGCGATGACGGCGACGAACGAGCCGGTCGGCAGATTCGTGATGGGCACCGTCCTCCCGAGGTTCTCCGCTCCGGTCATGCCGTGGCGCATTCCCGGGCCTGCCTACGGAGCGGGGCCTCGTCGACCCGGAGACCACAGCGGGTGCCACGGGCGATGCGGGCTCTGCCGATGAGCAGGCTCTGAGCGGGATCGTCGTCCCTGACAGGTGGCGCGATGGCCGGGGCGACGGGAATCGAACCCGCGTAGCCGGTGTGGAGGCGGAGGGCATCTCCGTCGCCTCTGAGCTGCCCCTCCCCCGACAGGTGCCTCCGGCTCCAGCAGACCGACGGCAACCGTGAGTCGCCGCGAGTGTGCGTCTGTTCTGGCACGCATATGGCACACAACCGCCCGTCTGGGTAACCGCCATCGGCGGCGCGGATCCGGCACGGGGATGCACCGGGCCGGACAGCACTGAACCGGGTGGCAATGTCCACTGAAGTTGACCCCGGGGTGACGGCCGTCGTTGGCTCCAGCGGCGGAGGTGCTCGTAGTGCCGGGTGACGAGCCCGCCGTGCCGTGGTGAGGGAGTGGCCTGATCTTGACGGTTGTTGTCCGTCCAGCCACTGGAGTTCGCGGAAGGCGATCGACGATGCTGGGTCGCTCGACGCGCGAGAGCGTGCGTCGGCTCGCGGCTCGGGTCGCGGGCAAGCGTTGCTGGAAGGAGCGTGTTCTCCATGTCGACGGGCGCCCCGGTCGATGGGTTCACCCTGAGCTTCGACCGTCGAGGATCGGTGGGTCGGCCGCCGGTGGTCCTGCTTCATGGTTGGCCCGGGGACCGGACGGACATGGCGTCCGTCGCCGAGAGGCTCGGGGACGAGTTCGACGTCGTCATGCCGGACCTGCGCGGTTTCGGCGCCTCGGACAAGCACCTCCGCGACCCCGGCGACTACTACGGTCTGGTGGCCCAGGCCCGCAGTGTCACGGGACTGATCGAAGAACTGGGGCTCTCCCGAGTCGTGCTGGGCGGTTACGACATCGGCAGCAGGGTCGGTCAGCAACTCGCGAAGGACAGGCCCGACCTGCTCAGCGCCATGGTCATCACGCCACCAGCTCCAGGCGTCGGGTCACGGATTCTCAGCGAAGGTCCGTTTCGCGAGTTCTGGTATCAGTCATTCCATCATCTCGACCTGGCAGAGAAGCTCCTCGACGGGAAACCGGACGCTGTGCGGGACTATCTGGAGTACTTCTGGAACCACTGGTCCGGCCCTGATTTCGTCGTGGACGCCGCCCGGCTCGAACACCTGACGTCGGTGTATGGCCCCGCCGGCGCGTTCGTTGCTTCGATCGGGTACTACCGAGCGGCCGGAGACGTCGTGGCGCGCTACCTGGGCGAGACGGTCCCCGACGGGAAGATCGTGGTCCCCACGACGTTCCTCTGGGCCGAGCACGACCCCCTGTTCCTGGGCGCCTGGTCCGACCGTGTCGGAGAGTTCTTCGCGCAGGTCACCGTGCAGCACGTGGATGGGGTCGGCCACTTCGTCCCGGTCGAGGCGCCCGACACGTTCGCCGACGCCATCGTGCAAGCAGGCAAGTGAGCCCCTGAGGGGCAGGTGGTCGGAGCCGTCCGAGACCGCGAACACGGCATGGTCCGAAGGATCAGGAGGCCGCTCCTCGTCGGGCGCGGGCGTGGGCACGTCGGTGGGACCGGGTGCCGGTCGGCGAGCTCCCGGATCGAGAGTTGATCGCGGCGGATGGCCTCGTAGACCTGCACCCGCGACCCCACATCCGGCCCCCCACCCGTGGTCGCCGCCAGCATGGCGCCGACGCGACAGGGGTGGGGCCCAACAGCGCCGTCACGTCGTCCCGGGCGTGTCGCAGATGGGGCCAACCAACTCCGGCACTCAGATCTTGGCCTGATCATTGCACGAAGGGGACTGCCCAGGGTTCAGCTGACTCCGGCCGTGTAACCGCATCGATCAGCAGGTCGGCAGATCAAGCGTCAGGGACGCCACCGACAGGTAGAACGGTGCGGGCACCGGCGGGCGACGCAGCCGGCCGACCCGCCCGAGCATCAGGCGGGGCCACCGCGGGGTGTCCCGGACGCCCGTCAGCAGCACCGTGGCGCGAGCGGGGTTGGCAGGATCGAACGCGAGCCCCGGGCCGTAGGTTCCGCGGGCCGTCCAGATGGGAGTACCCGGCGCGTCGGTGTCGAGGAACCGCCGCGGCTGCGACCAGTCCGCGCGGTCGGCGCTGGGGCGCGCCGCTGTGCTCCACCAGAGGCCCTGCGGCGGGAAGCCGCCCGTGTCGTGGAGGTCGGACCCTCGTGCAAGCAGCATCACCCACCCGTCGCCGCGCGGCGCGATCGCGATGTCGAAGAAGCCCTCGTCCGGCCCGGCGAACACGCGCGGCGGCGTCCAACCGGTCAGGCCGTCCTCGCTCTCGACGCAGTGCAGCTCGTAGTCGGGGTGCTCGCCGGGACCGATCTCGTGCGGGTTGGCCTGGTACCACATCCGGTAGCGACTCCCGGAGTGAACGACGCGCGGTTCGAGCACGCTCCACCGCGGGGCGCTGCCCTCCAGCACCGGAGCTCCGCGCCGCCGCCACTGACCGTCGGTGTGCTCCAGCACGCCGATTGCCTACTTGCTCCCGGGCCCGTAGTGCTTGGCGTTCGCCCGGCCCGAGTAATAGATCCGAGCGCCGTTGCCCGCAGCCGGCGGGACGTAGCTCGGGGTGTGCATGCCGGCAGCGTCCCAACTGCCCTTCGGCGGGTCGGCGGCCAGCGGTCGGGCCCGGCCCCGGGGGTTGCGGGTCGATCCGCCATGGACCGACAGGGCCGGTCGCCTCGTCGACCAGGTGCGCGCGGAACAGGCGGTTGCGGAACGTGGTGGTGAAGCCGCCGACGAACAGGGTCCACCGGTCGTCGACGAGGTGGACGTTCGGGTCACCGACACCGAGCAGCCCTCGCGGCATCGGACCGTCAAGCATGTCCCACAGCACAATCGGCGCGGGGCTGCCCTGCGATCGCCACAGATCGGGCTGGTCGGCGTTCATGGGGGTGACCTCCTGGCTGGAGACGCGCGGCAGCGCGCTGACTCCCCTGCGGATCAGGTAGGTCGGTTCCCAGAAACTACCGCGGTGTCCGGTTCGGCAGCAACCGGCTCACACGATGCCTACGTTCCTGCGGCTACCTGGACCTTTGCCGCCATCTGCCGCCGCAAGTCCGCCGACATCGGGTGACCACTTCCAATGACGACACGGGGTGCAGGCTGAGAGGAGCTCGCGCGGCACCTCCTCGACTCGTGGGTACGGGCTACGAAAGGTGACTTGTACATCAGCCGACCTCTCCGTCCCGGAAGCGGACGTCGGCACCGACTTGAGCGCCGGTGTCGCCGTCGGCGAGCTCGGTCGAGGACACGCCCTCCCCGCGCAGCCGGGCCGCATTGAAGGTGCGCACGTTCGCCAGCGACGCGGCCAGTCCCAGGGCAGCGGCGATCGGGGCGATGACGAACGCCGGGGTGGCGCCGAGCATGTCGGTGAGCAGCCCAGCACCGAACTGACCCGCGGCAGTGCCGATCGGTCCCCCGGCGCACAACACGGCCATGGCGGTGGCCATGAACGGCAACGGTGTCTGGGCTTCGGTCAGCGCGTACAAGGTGACCATGTAAGGGCCGACAGCCAGCCCGGCGACCGCGATCGCGACCGGCAGTAGACCGGCCACCGCCCCCCAGAACAGCAGCATCATGCCGAGCACCAGGGCAAGCGGGAACAGCCAGCGGCGCAGAGCGAGGCTGAACCCCGGAGGCAGCCAGGCGCATGCCGCGCCCGCGATCGCGCTCCCGATTCCGAGCTCGGCGAAGTACAGCCCAGCCAGCTGTGGTGTGCCCTGTGCAGCGGCGTACGCGGTGACGCCGGTCTGCGCCACCCCGAAGATGACCCCGACGCTGATCATCGCGACGGTCAGCGTCACCAGGGACGGCCAGTCCAGTCTGGCCCCCGCCCGGCCTGCGGCCGAGCTCGGGACCGGCCCGGCGGCTGCGGACGACGTACCTGTCGCTGGCCCGCTGGAGCCGGCCTCGGGGGTGGCATCCTCGCTCGACAGGTCTGCGTAGTGGCGAGCGAGCGGCGCGGCGGCGACCACGAGCAGGACAGCGGCGCCCAGCAGCGGGCCTGCCTGCGGGAATCCCCACGCGACGGTAGGAATCAGCAGGAGGAGACCAACCAGCGCCGGGCCGAGCACGAAGCTGCCCTCGTCAGCGGCCCCCTCGTACGACATCGCAGTCCGGACCAGGTGAGTGTCGCCGCCGCGAAGCTGCCCGGACCAGTGCACTCGGACCAGGGGGCCAACCTGGGGCTGCGTCAGCCCGACCAGGACCGCCGCAACAACGATGATGACCGGCCCGGCACCACGGCTGACGAGCACCAGCAGCAGGATGCTGGCTGCGTTGAGCAGCGCAGCCCAGAACCCGATCCGGCGCGGCGGGACCCAGCGAGCCACCGCGCCTACGCACAGGCCGCCCAGAGCGATCGCGATGCTCTGCGCTCCCGCTGCGAACCCAGCAAAGGCGAAACTGCCGGAACTGGCCTGCAGCAGCACGATCGTGCCCAGAGGCACGACTGCGTACGGGAGGCGCCCGATGAGAGCAAGGGCAAGGAAACTCGGGCGCGTTGAACGGAAGAATCGACGGTAGGACATCGGCGTCTCCTGGCCACAGCGAAGAGACGCGCCTACCCAGCCACCGGACGCGTGCCGTTCCCGATTCTGCCTGGAACGCTACCGTCAGACGGCCGAGTCGGCACCCGGATACGACAGGGTCGTCGCGCCGTGTCGACGATCGATCAGCGCGCCGGCACCACGGCGGCTGGTTGTGGCCACGGCCGGCCCCTGCCGATCGTCGACCCCGCCCGCGGCGAGGCTCCCGCCACCTCGGCGAGCTAACCAGCTCATCTCACCTGCTGGGCATAGGACCGAGCGAGCCCACCCGCCGGGCTGACCGACTTCACTATTCAGTTTGACTCTTGAACCGTCTCGTGACTCTTTGTCCAGTTCATCAACTGAATCTTGGAGTCGTCATGTCACTGCCCATCACCGCGATGCTCGACCTGCGCCGGCTCGCCACGCCCGAACTGCACAAGCTCCGGGACGCCCTGACCGTCGAGCTGCAGGGACGTGACGACCTCGGCGAGAGTTCGCTGCGACCCGAGCAGTTCGAGCGCCTGCCGGCCCAACTCGGTGACTGGGCCCAGGCACAGGTACTGCGCGCCGCAGCGGAGACGAAGGACGGTCAGGTGACTCGGGACCAGTTCTTTGCCTTCCTCGGGCGTTCCGGCGAGGGCCGACTCAACGGGTTCCGCAAGTAGCTTGGCGCCCGTCTCCACAGCCCTCTCCCGGCGAGTGGGCTGAACCCGGCGGGTTGCCTGGGTAAAGAGTAGTTCAACAACCTTGATGATCCGCAGGTCCGAGCGCTAATGAGGGGGTGACGCGGCCGATAAGCGGTACGTGACTACGCCGCAGAGCCCCTACCAGGGCCACCCCCAGCAGCAGCCCTACTACGGCCAGTATCCGCCCCAGCAGGGCGGCCAGTACCCGCCGCAGGGCTACCCGCCCCCGCAGGGCCAGTACCCGCAGTACAACCAGGCCCCGCAGATCCCGCCGCCCGCGCCGAAGAAGAAGCGCACCGGGCTCAAGGTGACCCTCGGGATCCTGGTCGCGATCGTCGTCATCGCGATCGCCACCGGCGGTGGCGGCGACGAGCAGGCCCCGGCCGCCGCCTCGGGTGACGCGAACGCCGCCCCTGCCGCCGCCGGTGCCCCCTCGAGCGGAGACCAGCCGGTGAAGTTCGGGCAGGAGGCCACCTCCGGGGACCTGGTCATCTCGGCGTCCGCACCCGAGAAGGTCACCGAGTTCGGCATGACGCAGGCGTGCTCGACGGTCACCTACAAGAACAACGGGTCCAGCCCGGCGTCGTTCAACCCGTTCGACTGGAAGTTCACCACCCCGGCCGGGGTCGAGGCGTCCGCGTCGATCCCGTTCAACGCCGGGGCGAAGGCCCTGAACTCCGGTCAGCTCGCCCCGGGCGGCACCACCTCGGGGATGATCTGCGGCGACCAGCAGACCACCGACGTCAACGCGGTGAAGTACGCACCCTCGTTCAGCTTCTCCGACCCGATCACCTGGACGAACTGACCACCCTCCCCCCGAGCTGCGCGCCGAAAGCCGGGGTAGTCACGCACAACGACACGGCGCGCAACCGAGGCCCCCGCTGCAGCAGCCCTGCGGCGGGGGCCTCGTCATCTCCGCGGCAGGCCCCCGCCGCCATCGTCACCGCCGCGAGACCCGATCTCCAGGCGCAGGCGCATCCCGAGGGGCTCGCGTGGGGCTGCCGTAGCGTCGCGGCGATGCCTCCTTCCTCCTCCGCCCCCTCGACCAGCCAGGGGCGCCGTGAGCTGGGAGACTCGCCGGCCCTGACGCTCACCTCGGTCTTCAACTCCGTCGCCGGCCTTCTGGGGTTTCTGATCGCGGCGTGGGTGATGCCCCAGAACCAGGTCGGGCGGGGAACGGAGTGCCGCTGCGTCGCCGCGATCCAGCGGCGAGCCACCCCCCTGGTCCGCGACCCATCGGGCCCATCGGACCCATCCCCCGGGTATCGGACAGCCGGGATATCTCGGGCGGTAGGCGCGCCGGCTCAGGTGCCGACCTCGACCTCGAAGAGCAATCGCTCGAGGTCGAGAGGACGCCCGGCAAGGCCATCGAGGCGAAGGTGCTCACGGCGCCCCGCGGCGGCGTGCACCACAGCGCTACGGGCACGATCGAGGTGCTGGCGATCCAGAACGCGGAACCCGCGCAGGGTGCCGTGGTACGGGCGGCGCCATTGCATGATCGTCAGGTCGGTTCCTTCGATCGGGTGCAGGTACACGTGGTTGCCCATCCAGTCGGCAGACGTGCTGACGATAGGTCATCACCTCGTTTGGGTGGCGCGGACGTTCTGCGATGCAATCCGGCCGCCGGGTTCGGGGCCGAGCGCAGCCGCGGGCGCGGCTACGCGGGGCCGTTGCGGATCTGCCAGGCGCGGGTGGCGATGTGCAGGTTGAGGCGGGTGTCGACGGCTCGGAGGTCGTATCCGGTGAATTCGCGGATGCGGCGCAGCCGGTAGCGCAGGGTGCTGCGGTGGATGAGCAGCTCGTGCGCGGTGGCGTCGTAGTTGCCACCGCATTCGTAGTACTGCCAGAGGGTGGTGACGAGGTCGTAGTGGTGGGTCCTGTCGTAGTCGATCAAGTGGCCGAGCCATTCGCGGACGAACTCGGCGACTTCGAGTTCGGATTCTGCGGTGCAGACCATGCGGTAGAAGCCGAGCTCGGCGAAGGTGGTGACACCGTCGCCGTGCGTCTGGCCCCGCTGGACGCGGAGTGCGCGGTGCGCTTCTCTGTGGGAGCGGGGTAGGTCGGAGGGGTGTGCGCAGGGCCGTCCGACACCGATGGCGACCTCGATGCGCGGCAGGGCGTCGCTCACCAGGCGGTGCAACTCCCGCCACTCGTACTCGACCGTGTCGCTCCTGGTGGGTGCAACGACAACGATCGAGCCCCCGCGGCGGCCGGTCAGCGCCCGGGACCGGGTGATCCTGACGAGAGCCTGGTCGACGGCCCGGGCGACCCGCTCCGGCTTGTCCGAGCCCGTGCAGCCGATCATCAGGATCTGGTGGGGTGGGTGGAGGTCGTGGTCCAGGGCCGCCGATCGTGCGAGCGCGCTCTGGTCATCGGTGCCGGTGAGCAGGTCGTCGACGAGGTTGCCGCGCAGCCGCAGCTCGATCTCCGCCAGGCTGCGTTTGTGGGCCATTTCCATGGCCAGCACGACAGCCGCGAACTCCAGCGCGAGTTTCTCGTAGGGCCCGGCGGTCCGCGACGGGTCGATCAGAGTGAGAACGCCGAGGACCTCGTCGCCCGGTTGGGCCACCGCGAGGACCCGGTCCCGCTCGCGCAACGGGCAACCGTTGCGCCGGACGCGGTTGAGCAGCTCCGCGCGATCGTGCGCGGCGCCCTGCCGGCCCGAGGCGGGGGCCTGGTCACCCGCCCACGCGAGCAGGTTGCCGAACTTGTCCTCGACCTCCACCGCCAGTCCGGTCAGCTCGTGCAGCACGGCGGCGATGGCGACCTCCCCACCCCCGGTCACCACCACGTCGATCAACAGCTCGTGAGCGCGGCTACGTCGTTCGAGATCGGCCAGCGCGGAGATGAGGTTGTCGTTGACCAACGCGAGTTGGTCGTGGCGTGCCTGCAGCTCGCCGGAACCAGCGGCCTGATCGGCGCGGTACAGAGCAGCACTGTGGAGCGCCGCACCGGCCTGCCGGGCCACCGCGCGGACCGGTTGCGGATCCACGTAGTTGTTTATGGCGGCAGGCTGGGCGGCGGCGATCTTGTTTGCTGGTCTCGGTTCGGGCGGGTGGAGCCCGGTTCCGGGTCCGCGCGGGTGATCACCGTCGGGGGTGCTCATGGTGATGTCTGGTCATCGGGGGCCGGAGTGCGCACTCGGTCGGCTGCGCTGCTGAATGATCCGGACGTCACCTGGGCTGACGGGCGCCAGCCCCTGCCCGACCAGAGCGGTTGACCGGTCCTGCTGCGTGTCGAGCCGGTTGAGAGGGGGGGTTCGGAGAGCAGTTGGTCGCGGGCGACCAGCAGGGCGAAGTCGGCCCCGGTGAGGTCGCCGGTTGCGAGGTGGGCGCAGGCGATGCGAGCGGCGGTGTCACCGAGCCTGGTCGGTCGGCTGGTGCTCGGTGCGGGCCGCAGGCGATGTTCGAGGTCGCCGGTCGATGCTGTCTGCTCGGCGGCCGAGAGGGTGCACAGCCACGCACGGCCGGCATCGACGGCCGCGGGCAGCGGGTCGGCCCCGGGCGGGGGCCGACCACGTGCGGTACCAGTACGGGGCCGAGGGGCGGCGGTGGCGGTCACCCTCGGGTGGGCGGAGGTGGGCATCGGTGTCCCTCTCAGGTCGGCCTGATCGTGAATCTGCAACGGGAGGCTGGGTCGCGCCGCACGTCCCGCAGGGGCGGCGTGTCGCCCGTGTGGCTCTTTCTCGAACAGCGTTGACGGTAGGCAGCTCGTGAGGTGTTCCCGAGCCGCAACCGACGGTGGAGGCAGTGTGGAATCGGCGCGGGTCCGAGGCAGCTGACCCGGCTCAGGGTGCGGGCGGTGATGGCTTCGTCCGTGGCGATCGCGCCGGTGGCGCACAGCAGGATCGAGAGCTCACCCGGGGTCTGCCCTGGGCCACACAGCGATCCGTGATGGACGGGTGCGCTGACAGCGGCTCGGTCAGGACGACGAGGACGGAGCTCCGCTGGCTCGGTCGTCCTGACCGATCCCGTCACGGCGCTGGCGTTCGCGGTAGCCGTAGGCCGCCCGCCGTACGGCTTCCTCGCTGTCGAGTCCGGATCCCAGCGCACCGGCGACGGTGGCCAGGCCGGTGGCCAGCCAGGCGAGCATCAGGTGGTCGGCGAGCTCGGGTGGGCGGCCCAGGCTCGAGCCGAGGACCGAGGGCTCGAGCAGGAACAGCGACCCGAGGAAAGTGAGGACGTACACGGCCGCAGCCATGACCAGCACGCCGATGCTCAACGTCAACACGGTGGAGGCGTTGTACAACAGGGTCTCCTCCCGCTCACCGTCGTCGTCGGCGCGTTCCCACAGGTGGTGGGCGCAAATGATCCAGGCGACCATCAGCGCGACCGACACCACTGTCGTCAGGACGAGTTTGCCCGTCCCGAGCTGGGTGGAGAGCAGCCAGACCGTCGTCGAGGTGATGGTCAGGTAAGCGCTGGTGCCCAGCACGGCGGCCAGGGCGGAGCGCATGCCCAGGACGAGGCGCCAGGGCTGGTTGGTGCGCACCATGCCGGCGAGCAGGCGGGCCCGACCGCGCCATGGTGTCGTCACGTAGCGTCGGGTGTGCCGGTCGTCCCCGATGTCGACGACGCGGACCGGGTGCAGATATCTCGCGCTCACGCGCCCGACGCGGCTCGGGTGGTCCTGCCCACGTTCGAGGCCGGCGTCAGCGGTTCCGGTGAGGTCGGCGACCAGGCGCACGACGGCATTGCGGACCTTCTGGTGCTGCAGGAACGGTCCGAATCCGGGTAGCGAGAGGCTGGCGACGCGCCGGTCGTGATCGAGGTCGGCAACGATCGGACGATCCTCGTACTGCATCGGGAGGTCGGTGATGTAGACGCCGACGTCCCACCCGGTGTCGGCGATCCGGTCAGCCACGGCATCGAGGACTTCCTCGGGGTCCTGTGCCGAGGCGGTGACCGGGAGGGTCATCGTCCGCAGCTCCCACACGATGTCGCTGCCGATCTGCGCCCCCAGCATGTCCGGGAGGTCGTCGACCAGCTCGGCGGCGATCTCCGCGGGGGTGTCAGGGTCGGCGAGTAGCCCGACGACGAGAGTCCGTCGACGATCCTCAGTGGTCGAGCCAGAAGCTGCTTGCTGGTCGAGGCCCGTCATGTATTCCTCCTCACTGCGTGCCGCCGACTCCCGGTGGCGATCCCACTGGCGATCTCGATGGCGATCTCGTTGGCAACGGTGAGCCGGATCCACGCCCAGCCGCCGCAGCCCCCGGGTGGCCCCGGCCGGAATCAGCCGCACGATCAGGTAGCCGACGATCAGTGGTCATGTCGGTGGCCGGGCCCGAGCGTGGGGTCGGGTCGGCCGTGGCAGGTCGAGACGCGGCCCCACGAAATCCGGGACGTGTGCGCCTCGTTCGACGGTGCTGGTGGTAGAGGTGCCGGTAATGAGCATCTGCAGGGCCACCTCGGCGGTAGGGAAGGTCCGGAACCCGGACAGCAGCCGGCGGGCCCGCAGCGGCAATTGCGCAACCCTGCCCTGGCAGCCGCTCAGACACACCCCGATGCCGCGCTGTCCGGCCGTGTACGGGGCATGCCGCAGCGACTCGAGACCACCCGGCTCGAAGCACCGCACCTGCTCGATGTCGAGTACGAGGTCCGTCACCGCCTGATGCCGTCCCGCGATCAGGTCCAGTTGCGCAGCGACCAGGCGCAGCACACTGGCTGCGGCAGCCTGGTCCAGCCGCCCGGCGACCCGGATCAACCGCACCGCCGGGATCGGCGCCTCCACGATGACCTGTAGACCGTTGTGATCGTGCACCGGACTCGCCTCCCCGGCTCGTCGTTGTCGGCCGCAGCGCCCGCCCCGGGGGGGGGGCGACCTTCCGAGTGCGCTGACGTGAACGGGCGGCGCGGCCCACCGCGCCAGGCGTCGAACCTGCACAGGGCCGGCCGCTTCCCGCCCTTGCCCGTCGTCACGTGGGTCGTGATCAGAGGGGCAGCGCTTCTGCGTTCACGTCGACCGGCTCGATCGTCGGTGGGGGGAACAGGACCCCGGTGTTGTTCTTGAGGGCGTGGGCGACCTCGCCGGAGAGGTGGGTCTGACGGCCGGAGTCGTCGGGGAAGGCGTCGTCGATGCCGAAGGACGGAGGTCCGAAGCGGACAGCGAACCACCGCACGATGTCGGGCTCCTGCTCCACGATGCCGAGCCCTTGCTGCAGGACTCGCACCCTGTGTGGGTCCGCTCGGCCCACCGCAGCATCCACTCCGCCACGGGTCGTGGCGTCCGACCGGTTGATCAGTTGGGCTGGGTGGGGTTGAGGACGACCTTGGTCCAGCCCTCGTCGCGGGCGTCGAAGTGCTGGTAGGCCTCCGGCGCCTGGTCGAGGGTCAGGTTGTGGGACACGATCCAGGACGGGGTGATCTTGTCTTCGGCGATGAGGTTGCGCAGGTGACGGTTGTAGCGCTTGACCGGCGCCTGCCCGCAGCCCATCTGCTGGCCCTTGAACCAGAAGTCGCCGAAGTCGAAGCGGGCCTTGCCCTGCTGGGCGAGCTCGTCGGGAGCGCCGGGGTCCTGCGGGACGAACACGCCGACGGTGCCGATTCCACCGGCGAACTTCACCGAGGCGACCAGGTTGTTGAGGGTCAGCGCGTTGTCCTCGTTGCCCTGGGGGTCGTGGGCCTGGTAGCCGACGCACTCGGCGCCGCGGTCGGCGCCGCGGCCGCCTGTCTGCTCCATGACCTGGTCGACCGGGGAGCCCTTCGAGTCGTCGATCGGGATCGCGCCGATCTGTTCGGCCAGCTTGAGCCGGTCGGGGTGGCGGTCGACGACCATCACCTTCGCCGCGCCCTTCACCGTCGCCGACAGGGCGGCCATCAGCCCGACCGGGCCACCGCCGTAGATCACGATCGTCTCGCCGGGCGTCAGCCCGGCCATCTCCACCGCGTGCCAGCCGGTGGGCAGGATGTCGGAGAGCATCGTGAAGTCGTTCTGCTTGCTCTTGGCTTCCTCGGGCAGGCGCAGGCACTGGAAGTCGCCCCACGGGACGCGCAGGTACTCGGCCTGCCCGCCGGCCCAGCCGCCCATGTCTGCGAAGCCGTAGGCGCCCCCTGCGACGCCCGGTTCGTTGGCGGTCAGGCAGTAGTTGGTCAGCCCGCGCTCACAGTTGTTGCAGTGCCCGCAGCTGACGTTGAACGGGACGGAGACCATGTCCCCTACCCGGATCTTGTCGACGCCACCGCCGACCTCGACGACCTCACCGAGGTTCTCGTGGCCGAAGATGCGGCCCTGATCGAAGTCGGTGCGCCCCTCGTACATGTGCAGGTCCGACCCGCAGATGTTGGTCGAGGTGATCTTCACCAGCACGTCGGTGGGCTTCTCGATCCGGGCGTCGGGGACCTCGTCGACGCTGACCTGGCGCGGACCGTGATAGACGAGTGCCTTCATGAGCAAACTCCTTGGCTTGTTTCGGGTGCCGTGGCGGTCGGTGGTGGGTCAGGCGGCAGCCGGGACGGCCGCGAACTGTTCGACGATCGCCGCGCAGAACGCGGGCAGGTCGAACGGTGACCGGCTGGTGATGAACTGGCCGTCGACGCAGACCTCGTCGTCGACGACCTCGGCACCGGCGTCGCGCAGGTCGGTGCGGATCGAGGCCCACGACGTCAGTCGCCGACCGCGGATCACGTCGGCCTCGGCGAGGGTCCAGGGGCCGTGACAGATCGAGGCGACCGGCTTGCCGGTGCCCACGAACGCGCGCACGAACTCCACCGCGGCGGGGTCGGTGCCGGGTCCGGTCGGTCTGGTCGAGCACGGTGAGCCGATACTGGTCGGGTTCGACGGCCGTTCGGGTCGTGTCACCTTCCAGATGGGTTTCACCGTCGAGATGGTCGGGGCGTGGTCGACGGCCCCAACGGGGCCGGCCAGCAATGACGACATCGAAAATGCGCTACCTTCCGGTGCTCGCGAGAAACCTCGTGATGCGCTCAGTCGGCCCGGGGGCCACGGCGGGGCCAGGACGTTAAGGAACCGACAGCGTCAGACCAGAGCCGTTTCCGGCCGAGGCGGCGGTGCGGAATCGGTGCCACCCGGACCTGCCGCGCTCAGCGCGCGGCCAGGATGGCGGCAGGAGCCTCGCCGTAGTGGCGATAGGTAGTGGCCTGATCGTCTCCCCTCAGTGGCGGCTCTCAGCCTGTTACACATCTGCGGCGTCGACATGGGTCCACCGGGACGAACGCTCCGGCCGATCCTCGGCCTGCGAGCGCAGTCCTCCAGCCGCCGGAGGAGAAGAAGGCGAGGCGGCGGCGCCGGGACGCGTCGGCCGTGAGAGTCCACCGAGCTGCTTGTCGCCCTCGTGCAGTTCGGCCAGCAGCTCCAGGTCGGCCGGCCTGACCGCGCTGCGCGGGGTGCGCCGAAACGGCCGCGTTCAGTGCAGCGGACGGGTCAGGGTGGCGGGGGGCCTCGCCGTACTGGCGTCGGTAGGTGGTGGCGCAGCGGCCCGGGTGGCTGAAGCCCCACAGGTGGCGACGTCGATGACCCGGATCCCGCCGCCGGGGTCGGCGACGGCCAGGCCGCGTGGGCACGGTCGAGGCGCACGTTCTGCAGGTACTGCTTCGGGGACCGGTCCCTCGTGCTGCCTGGGCCTTACCGGTTCTGGCGGGGAACGGTAACGGCGCCGAAGACCACGCCTGTGCCCAGCGCCGACCTCGCCCGCGCAGATGCATACGTTGCGGACGGACGCGCGCCCCACCGCCGGGCGGCTGACGCCGCCGATAACGACAGCGCCGCCACTGGCAGGACGACGCCAGGACTCTGCTTCGTGGGCCGTCGAGCCCCTGTCGGAACCGTCGCCGAGCCACAGCCGGCTGCTCCCGGTACATCTGGCCGGCCCACATCACGGTCACGCCGCGGTGGTCTTTGCGCCGGACCTGACCGGAGCAGGGGACGCCGGCCTCGCACGGCAGGACAAGCGGGGTCGTGGATTCTCGGCCCGGCGTGACCGCGACGGCCGGCGGGCGCCCGGCGGAACGTAGAGGCCTTCGCGGGATACCCGGCCGGGACCGGCCTGCCCGCGACCCGCGGAGACGATCGGGAGCTGAACGAGGGAGCGATCATGGGAATTCTCGGGTGGATCGTGCTGGGGTTCGTCGTGGGTGCGCTGGTCAAGCTGGTCGTGCCCGGCGACGACCCCGGTGGTGTCGTCGTGACGGGCCTGCTGGGAATCGTCGGTGCCCTCCTCGGCGGGCTCGTCGGCCGCACGCTGTTCGGGGCCGGTCTGGGCGACTTCTTCGACCTCCGGACATGGGTGCTCCCGTTCGTAGGTTCGTTGATCCTGCTCGGTGTCTACCGCCTGGTGGCCCGCCGGCGAGCCCGGACGTGACGGGAACCGGCCGGACCGTGACCTCTGCAGGAAACGGTGTCTCGGACGAGGCTCCGCCACGGGTCAGCGGCGACGGCGGCACGACCACCCTTGTCGCGGGGACATCCTTCTGCCTGTCCGCGGGAGGGGGAGACGTGGCCCCGGGCGGAGTGCAGGGTCTCTATGTCGACGACACCCGGGTGGTGTCGGCCTGGCGGCTGCTCGTCGACGGGTCCCCCGTCGAGCCCCTTGATGTCCTCGAGTGCGAGCGGTTCCGCGCCAAGTTCGTCGGACGCACGCCAGCACGGACTGGGCGGGCCGACGCCACCCTCCTCGTCGAGCGCACCCGCAGCGTCGGCGAAGGGATGGTTGAGGAGGTCCGCATCCGCAACCTCGCTGCGGAGGCGGCCGGGTTGACAGTCGAGCTGCAGGTGGAGGCCGACTTCGCCGATCTCTTCGAGGTCAAGGAGAGTCGCGTCGACACTCGTCCGCGAATCACACTCGAGCACGATGAGCATGCGGTGAGCTTCGTGCTCGCGTCCTGCCCGCACCGGTCACGGATGCGTGTGGTCGGTGACGGAGAGCCTGTGACGGCGGGGTCGACATTCCGGCACACAGTCGTCGTCCCGGGTCGATCGACGTGGACGACCCGCTGGACCGTCACGGTCGCGTTGGGGCCGCACGGAACACTGCCCGCGCTCGACGAGACGTCTCCGGAGGACGAGGCCGCCCGACGGATGGCCCGGTGGAGGCTGTCGGCGCCATCGGCCGAGTCCCCCCGGCCGGGTCTGGAGACCACGCTGCACACGAGCTCGGAGGACCTCGGCGCGCTCCAGATCGCCGATCCGGCCCACCCCGACCGCCGTGTCGTCGCCGCCGGCGCCCCGTGGTTCATGGCGCTGTTCGGTCGCGACTCGCTGCTGACCAGCCTCATGGCGCTCCCGATAGACCAGGAGCTCGCCCTGGGGACGTTGCAAACGCTCGCCGACCTGCAGGGTAGAAGGGTCGAACCGCTCACCGAGGAGGAGCCCGGCCGGATCGTTCACGAGGTGCGGTGTGGTCGGGAGGGGAGCGTCGGCCGGGTCGGGTCTTCCGCGTACTACGGCACAGTGGACGCCACGCCCTTGTTCGTGGTGCTGCTGGGTGAGCTGCACCGGTGGGGTCTGGCCGGCACTGAGCTCCGCGAGCTGCTGCCGGCGGCGGACCGGGCGATGGCGTGGGTGCAGCACTACGGCGACCGCGACGGCGACGGCTTCGTGGAGTACCGGCGGGCCTCCGACCGCGGGCTGGTCAACCAGGGCTGGAAGGACTCCTTCGACGGGGTCTCGACCGCGAGCGGTCGGATCGCCGAGCCGCCGATCGCCCTGGCCGAGGTGCAGGGCTACGTGTACGCCGCGCACTGCGCGCGGGCCGAGCTCGCGGCGGCGGTCGACGACCCCGCAACCGCGGTGGATCACCAGCAGCGCGCCGAGGCGCTCCGCGAGCGCTTCGACGAGCAGTTCTGGTTGCCCGACCGCGGGTGGTACGCGATGGCGCTCGACGGCGAGAAGAGTCCGGTGGACGCGCTGACCAGTAACATCGGCCACTGTCTGTGGTCGGGGATCGTGCCGCCGGAACGGGCCGGCGAGGTCGCCCGGCACCTCGTGGGGGAGACGATGTGGACCGGCTTCGGTGTGCGGACACTGGCGTCGGACATGGGTGCCTACAACCCCATGGGCTACCACACCGGATCGGTGTGGCCGCACGACAACGCGCTGGTGGCCGCCGGGCTCATGCGCTACGGATTCGTGTCCGAGGCGCAGCAGGTGGCACTGGGGATCCTCGATGCCGCCCGCGCCTTCGGTGGCCGCCTGCCCGAGCTGTTCTGCGGCTTCGATCGTGGCGAGTTCCCGGCGCCCGTGCCCTACCCGACATCGTGCTCACCGCAGGCCTGGGCAGCGGCGACCCCGGTCTCCCTGCTCCGGACACTGCTCCGGTTCCACCCCGACCTCGGGAACGGACGGCTCGGTTTCCACCCGGCGCTGCCGGAGACGATGGTGCCGTTGCGGGTCGGCAACCTGGCGCTGGCCGGGTCGCGGCTGGCGCTCGAGGTGGTGGATGCGGACCGGTGGGACGTGCACGGTCTGCCGCCCCACGTGGCGCCGACGCCGCCGCCCGGTCGTGCCTGACCAGTGCCTCGTCAGTAAGGGTTCGTCGTGGTAACCGGGTCGGTCTGATCGACCGCGGCTGGACGCTGAGGGCTGTCCGGTGGAGGTGGGTGATGCCACGGAATCCACACAGATCACCCGGCCGCCGGTTCCTGCGCCGGCTGCGGCTCCGGTTTCCGGCCGGGCGGCCGCATGTGATGTGCGACAGCTTCTTCGCGCACCATAAGCCCAGATCGTCGCCTGGTGCGCCGACCACGACGTCGAGCTGGCGTTCACCCCGACCAACGCCTCCTGGCCGACTCTCGCGTTTCATGGGTCGCCGTCGCCACGGCGGGAAGCCGGGGGGCCGCCGTCTCGGACCAGAGTGTTACTCACCCCTGGGCGGTGGCGTCTCTACCAACGCCGCCCGGTCGCGCGCTCGCTCATGACGCCGGGCGGGAGGCGGCCAACCTCTCGCCGGTCGCGGCGGCTCGGCGATAGACTCGTTCGTAGCCGGCAGCGAGCGCGGTGTCGGAGAACCGATCCTCGACGGTGGCCCGACAGACCCGCGGATCGAGTTCGTGTGCTCGCAGCAGCGCCGCGGGCAGCTCCTCGGGCCGATCACACACCCAGCCCGTCCGCCCGTTTCCGACTACTTCGGGCACCGCGCCCCGTCGCAACGCCACGACAGGGGTCCCGCACGCCATGGCCTCGATCATCACCAACCCGAAGGGTTCCTCCCAGTCGATGGGGAACAGCAGGCAGCGTGCGCCGGCCAGGAGCTCGACCTTGCGCCGCCCGCCGACCTCGCCGATCCACTCCACGTCGCCGCCGAGCCGCGGCGCGACGGCGTGCTCGAAGTAGGCCAGCTCGACGTCTTCGCGGCACTTGGCCGCCATCACCAGGGGAATGCCCGCCGCACGGGCGGCGTCGATGGCCCATACCGGGCCCTTGTCCGGGCTGATTCGTCCGAGAAAGACGGCGTAGTCGCCCTTCGCAGCGCGGAACGGGAAGCGCTCGGGGCGGACGCCGTTGGGCACCGTCGCCGCCCACCGGGCCGTCGGGAGGCTCTCACGCTGGGCGCGCGAGAGCGCGACGAGCGAGGCGCGAGTCGAGAGCGTGCGGTAATACCCGCCCAGGCCGCCGCACACCGGTCCGTGGGCGGTGACCACTGCGGGGAGCTCATTCGACGCGGTGATCAACGGGCCGGCGAGCGTGTTGTCGTGGACCACGTCGACGGCGAGGTCGGCCAGCAGCTCGGGGAGCTGCGCCGCCTGGACCACCTCGGGGAGCGCTTGTCCCATCAACCGGGGATCGGCGACCGGGCCGGTCGATTGGAACGCAGCGGCCGTCCCGTGGCGTCCTGGGGCCAGCAGGGTGACCTCGACGCCTCTCTGGACCAGGGCGTTCACGAGGTCCGAGCACATCGACTCCACGCCGCCGTATGCAGCGGGCGGTAGTTCCAGCCACGGAGGGGCAACGACCGCGACTCGTAGCGGGTCGGCGGTGCGCTCGCCGTCGGCAACCTCGAGCGCGTCGATCGTCGGGAGCCGACGTGCTGTCGTGATGCCTTGCCTGCTCGGTACCGGGTCGATCACACCGACCGCAGATGCCGTCTCTGCCGACCTGGTCACCCGTATCTCCTCGCACTTGATCGCTCTGGTCCTCAGATACGGTGCCGGTGCGTCCTCGCCGGCACATCGACTCGTCAGATCACATCTGTGCGGTGGTGCCGCGCCCCGGGGGCCGAGCCCGGTCAGGCCGGTGCGTCCGATGGAGGATCCACCTCGCCCCGGCGTATCGATATCGCCACGGTGATGTCCGACGGTCGTACGGGATCGCCAGGGGCCAGTCGCGATCACACGCCGTACTTTGCGCTTCCTCGCAGGTTCGGCAGTCCCGGGTCTACAAGGTCCTGCCCTACCCCGGTGCCGACACCACCGGCTGCGACCTGCCCACGGCCGCCACGGTGGGCCGCCATATCGTCACCCCCGACGCGAGCGAGGTCCTGAACCCCTGTCCTGCACCGGTACCGCCCGCAACACCAGCAGCCTGCACAGTGCGGTTGCGCAGCTCGACTGCACCCTGACCGGCGGTTCGTCCGGGTCGGCATGGATGACCGACCTCGACCCGACAACGGTCCTGGGTTCGTCACCGCGGTCGAGTCGATCGGCGGGGACTCCTCCGTCAGCGGCCCATCCCTGGGTGTCGAGGCCGAACGGCTCTACCGCGCGGCCGACCACACCTGAACCCGCCGATTCCTACGGCCGGTGGAGACGTGGGTCATCGGGTGCCGTCGTAGAGCTGCTGGGCCCGTGAGCGGGACAGCCCGAGCTCGGCGGCGATCCGGCCGTAGCTCATCCCCTGCTCGTCCTTCATCGCCTGCACCGACTCCCGGATCAACCCGGCCGGCTCCGAGACGAACCCCGAATTCTCCGCCAGCACCTCACCGATCAACCGGTGCCGCTCCGCAGGGTCCTCCACACCGCGCATCACCGCGATGATCTGCTCCGACATCTGCGCATCCAGCTCACACGCCGACTCCACCCGCTCACCCATGCCGGCCATCCCGTCGAGCTATGGGTCGAATACGCCTGCGACCTGCACGTCTCGCGACTGCAGGCGCCGCGGGAGCTGCTCGACCGTGACCGCGCCGCGCTCGACCGGCGCCGCGAGCAGCACGCCCTCGGCGCCGCCGGCCAGGTCTACGAACGGCCGGGCCCGCTCGCGACCGGTGCCACAGGCCGGCAACGCCTGCGCCGTGCCCTGGCCCTTGCCGCACCGTCTGGGGCGTGGGCAAGCTCCGGGACCGGGCCATCGTCCTGATCGCCGGGCCGGGTGGGCCGCCGCAGGCGTCCGCTCCCCCGTCTCAGCGGCTGTAGCGCTGGGGCAGCACGTCGCGGATCCCCGTCAGCTCGAGCTCACCGTCGCCGGTCTCGCCGGGATACACATATGCCTCGTTCTCCGCGACCTGGACCCGGAACTCCTGGCGCCCCTCGGCCAGGACCCGCGCGTATACCGCGGCGTCGCGGGCGGATTCCCGATCCTGACCTTCCCCGTGGTCAGTCCAGGCCACGCTCTCTGCGCCGGACCGCAGCACCCCTACCCGCCACCGCTCCATGGTCGTGAGCGTGACGCAGCGGGGCCCGGCTGCACCAGCAGCCGGGCCCGACCATCCACAACCGTGGCCGCGTGGACCTACTCGGTCGCTGCCGTGACGGTCCACCACGGTGCCGAGCACTACCGGTTCGCCGAACAGAGCGTGGTGGTGAACCGGCTTCGGAGCGCGTCCGGGGTCGGTGTGTTGCGCGAGGGGGTGGACGCAGCGGTGCTGGGCTGTCAGATCGCGTCGCTGATGGCAGGGCACCACCTCATCTGCGAGCGCAGCGACACCACCGACGAGCTCCCCTCCCAGGTCCGCGCCATGTGGTCGACGGTGTTACCGCTGGTCGCCACGGAGGACTGGGTCGCGCGTCACCCCACCTGCGTGCGCGCCTGAGCCCGGCCCGCCCGTTCAGCTACTCATCGCTTCCGCGCGGTTCCCTACCGGACGCCCTGCTCGTATCGTGACCGGTGACACACACCTGAGGGTCCGGTGCCGGTCCCCAGTTCGTCCCCGACGCGGCGAGCGCCCCGCCTGCCCGCGGTGTGCGGCTCCCCGGGGGTGCCCTGATGGGCGAGGACGACAGGCATGGTCTGTGGGTCCGGCCGTTGGTGCGCTGCGACGATGTCGACGACCTGGTGCAGCAGGTCACCGCGATCATGTCGCCCCACACCGTCCTCCCGGCCCGCGCGGGCGCGTTCACCGCGCAGGTCTGCGGTGCCCGCGCCCCGGGACTCTCGATGCTGGAGTTCGACTACCGGATGCCGGTGCGGATCACCGCGGACCCGTTGCCCGGATACGTGGCGGTGTGTCTCCCGCTATCCGGTTCGATGACCGCCCGCCACCAGGGTCGTCGGCTCGACGCGTGCGCCGGCGGTGCCGCGCTGGTGGGGACCCCGGCCTCGGAGCTGATGATGGACTGGGGTGAGGCGCTGCGGCTGCTGGTCCTGCGGGTCGATCTCGTTGCGCTGCGCTCGCTGGCCGCGCGGCTGGTCACCGACCTGCCCGAAGAACCGGACCTGCAGTTCGACCCGGCTATGGACATACCGGAGATCACCGCTGCGGTACTGGGACAGGCACAGCTGATGCAGCACATACTCGCCGGGGCCGGATCGGAGGCGGTGAACCCGCTGGCTGCGGCGCAGCTGCGCGAGCAGATCATGTACACACTGCTGCTGGGGCAGCCCAACAGCTGGACCCGGGCCTTGCGTCACCGCCCCGGACCCGGGCGCCACTCGGCCGTCGCCGACGCGGCCGAGCTCATGCGATCCCACCCCGATGATCCGCTGACCATCGAAGCGGTCGCGCGCTCGGTGGGGCTGTCGGTGCGGGCCCTGCACGCGGGTTTCTGCCGTGAGTTCGACCGGTCCCCGAAGCAGTACCTCCAGCACGTGCGTCTCGAGCGTGCCCACGACGACCTCGTCGTCGCCGACCCCGTCGACGGGCTCCGGATCATCGACGTCGCCCACCGGTGGGGCTTCAGTCACCCGGGACGCTTCGCCACCACCTACAGACGCCACTACGGCGAGCCCCCCGCCGCCACCCTGGCTCGCGCGCTGCGCTGAGGGCGGAGCGGCCCGTCGGTGGCCGCCGTTTCCGCACCGGTCGCCTCGCCGGAAACGTCTCTGCGACGACGCCGGGGCTCCCTAGCGTCATGGCGGCGCCATCGTCCCTGGTGGACCCGGCGCACCAGGAGATCGCCGCGAGCACCGGATGGGAGCACACCGTCGATGTCGACACTGCTGACCGGCCCCGATCGAGTCACGGACCACACCGGACAGCTCGGAGGCGACAGCACACGCACGGCGGCCGTCCGGTCCGACCAGAGCCGGATCACCCTGCTCCAGGACCAGGTCGAAGGCCTGACCCGCGCCCTGCGTAACCGCGACACGATCGGGCAGGCCAAGGGCATCCTGGTCGCCCACTACGACATCGGCCCCGACGAGGCGTTCACGCTGCTGGTCCAGGTCTCCCCGCACTCCGACACCAAGCTCGCCGAGCTCGCGACGGTCGTCGTCGCCGGGGTCCGCGAACGCGGTCCGGCGCAGCAGTGCCGGGTCGTGACCGAGGTCCTGGAGAGCCTGCTCGACCAGACCGAGCGGACCCGGCACCCACCCCGCCGCGGTGGAGTTCGTGCGCGCGTCCGTGAGCACCGGCAAGCCGGTCGCCTCGATCTGTCACGGCCCCTGGACCCTCGCCGAGGCCGACGTGATCCGCGGTCGGCGACTGACGTCGTGGTCCTCGATCCGCACCGACCTGCGCGACGCCGGTGCCGAGGTCGTCGACGACGAGGTCTGCGTCGACGGCCAGTTCATCACCAGCCGGTCACCGTTCGACCTGCCCGCGTTCTGCGCGGCGATCGTCGAACAGTTCGCGGCCGTCCCGGCTGCGAACTGACCCACCACCGACCGCCACCTTTCTACGACTCCGCCGCCGCACCGCCGGCACGGCTCGTCGGGTTCTTCGTCTACGCCACCGGCGAGGACACCTTCGGCCGCGACCTCGGCGTCCTCGCCGCGCTGATCGGGCGCGGCAGGCTCGACCCGCAGCTGGGCTCGGTCCGTGACTGGGCGGAGATCGCCGACGCCGTCGAGGCGCTGTGCCTGCGCACGGCCACCGGGAAGGCAGTACTGACCGAGCCGACGGGCGCCGGATGACGTTGGAACGACAGAAGGGGAAAAGGGGAATTGTGACATGACAATCCAGCAGGAGTCGGACTCCTCCCGTCGGTGACGCCGTCGGCGATCGACTCCATGGCCGGGAATGAGGGCCGGAAGTCGCGGCTCTCATCCCACCCGAGGACGCGGAAGGAAGTGATCGCGGATGCGACGAATCGCGCTGGCAAGAGGGGAAACCGTCCCCGTTCTGGGCCAGGGCACCTGGGGATGGGGCGAGGACCCCGGTCGCCGCGGCGACGAGGTCGCGGCCCTGCGCACCGGCCTGGACCTGGGCATGACCCTGGTCGACACCGCCGAGATGTACGCCGACGGCGGAGCGGAGGAGGTGCTCGGTGAGGCACTGGCGGGCCGCCGCGACGAGGCCTTCCTCGTCAGCAAGGTACTGCCGTCGAACGCGTCCCTTGCCGGCGCGATCGCGGCCTGCGAGCGCAGCCTGGAACGCCTGGGCACCGACCGGATCGATCTCTACCTGCTGCACTGGCAAGGCAGGCACCCCCTGGAGGACACCCTCGAGGCCTTCCAGCACCTGATCGAGGTCGGGAAGATCCGGTACTGGGGCGTCAGCAACTTCGACCACGCCGCCCTCACCGAGCTCCGAGACGTGTCGGGCAGCGAAGGACTGACCACGGACCAGGTGCTGTACAACCTGTCGCGGCGGGGGCCGGAATACGACCTGCTGCCGTGGTGCGCCGACCACGAACTGCCGGTGATGGCGTACTCGCCGATCGAGCAGGGGCGCATCCTCGGCGACGCGACACTCGGCGAGGTCGCGGCCGCCCACGGCATCAGCCCCGCTGCGGCGGCCCTGGCGTGGGTGCTGCGCCGCGACTCACTGTGCACCATCCCCAAGGCGAGCAGCCCGCAGCACGTGCGCGACAACGCCACGGCACTGGACGCGAAGCTGACCCGCGAGGACCTGGATGCTCTCGACCGTGCCTTCCCGCCGCCGAGCGGTCCGCGACCACTGGAAATCCTGTGATCCTGCCCGGGGGTGCAGCCGGTCAGCGCGACGACCACCAGGAAGCCCGGGGCAGAAATTCAGACCGAGATCGTAGAAGAGCCACCGACCCACTCACCGACCGAGTGCCACGGCGCCGGGTCGGACAGGGCAGAGGGGTGCCGAGCCGGACGGAGGCCCTGAGGTGAAACGGAGCAGGACCTGTTGGACCGGATCCAACACCTGGTGAAGCGGGAGACGTCGCTGCGCGCCCGGCGTGGCGACGGCCGGCTGAGCGGTCACGAGGAAGCCGAACGCCTTCGAGCGGCCTACGGCTACCGCGAACTCCAACGCCGCGACGAAGTCGGCCACGACGACGAGACCGGCGAAGCCGCTTCCGCGTCCTCGTCCGCGTCCTGACCGAGACCAGAGCGGTCCGTCGCAGCACCATCTGACCCCCGCGGACTGCGACATACCCAGCGACGTCAGACAGAAGGAGGAAACGATGAGCAAAGTGGTGGACGCCGCGACGACCGTGCCGAGATGGGCGGTCAAGGCGCTGCGCGGGCTGACCGGGGCCACCGACCAGCGTCCCGACAGGGCTGATGGCCCGGGGCGGTGGCTGGTGGTCACCGTCTACCGGAAGGCGGAGGACGTCCGGACCCAGGTGGACGACTCCGGCCCATTGAGCCGGATGCGCGGCGAGATCGAGCTGACGGTTCGCCCGGCCCCCGGCGACAAGGGCACCGAACTGGCCGCGCGCCCGACCACATCCGACGACGGCCAGGTCGACGCCCGACGCCGGCTTCGGGCCGCGTTGCGCGAGACCAAGTCGATCCTGGAGTGCGGCGAGGTCGTCGAACCATCCCGGCCGGGGTCGAGTCACCCCGGGCCGGCCGGACAACTGCTGCGCGCGGTCACCGCGCGGGCCTGGGGAGAGGGTCGACTGTGAAGGCACTGTGCTGGGAGGGCGTCGACAAGCTCGCCGTGGAACGGGTCCCCGACCCGCGGATCCAGAACGCGCACGACATGATCGTCAAGGTCCGCTACACCGCATCGTGCGGGTCGGACCTGCACCTGCTCGGCGGATACATCCCGGCCATGGAGGCCGGCGACGTGATCGGCCACGAATTCATGGGTGAGGTCGTCGAGACCGGCCCCGACGTCACCAAGCACCAGGTCGGGGACCGGGTGGTCGTGGTGTCGTTCATCGGCTGCGGCACCTGCTGGTACTGCGACAACGACCTGTGGTCGCTGTGCGACAACACCAACACCAACCCCGGCATCGGCCAAGGCCTGTGGGGCTACGAGCCCGGCGGCATCTTCGGCTACTCCCACGCCATGGGCGGGTTCATGGGTAGCCACGCCGAGTACGTCCGGGTCCCGTTCGCCGACCACGGCGCCTTCACCGTCCCCGAACAGATCGACGACCTGTCCGCGGTGTTCGCTTCCGACGGCGTCCCCACCGGCTGGATGGGCGCCCACCTCGGCGGTGTCCAGGCCGGGGACACCGTCGCGGTGTGGGGCGCCGGCGGAGTCGGGCAGATGGCCGCCCGCGCTGCCACGCTGCTCGGCGCCGAACAGGTCATCGTCATCGACCGCCTCCCCGAGCGGCTGGCCATGACCGCACAGCACGTCGGGGCGGAGACCCTCGACTACAGCCGTACCGACGTCGGCGCCGAGCTGCGGGAGCGCACCGGAGGACGGGGCCCGGACGTGTGCATCGAGGCCGTCGGCCAGGAGGCGCACACCCACGGCCCGGAGTACCTCTACGACAAGGTCAAGCAGCAGCTACGGCTGGAGAACGACCGGCCGATCGCGATCCGCGAGGCGATCATGTCGTGCCGCAAGGGCGGGTCGGTGTTCTCCCTCGGGGTGTTCGCCGGGCTGGTCGACAAGTTCCCGCTCGGCGCGTTGATGAACAAGGGACTGACCCTGCGCGGCGCGCAGCAACACGGGCAGCGCTACCTGCCGATGCTGCTCGACCGCATAGCCAACGGAGAGATCACCACCAGCCACCTGGCCACCCACGTCATGTCGTTGGACGACGGCCCACGCGGCTACGACATGTTCAAGAACAAGAAAGACGGCTGCGTCCGAGCGGTCTTCCAACCCTGACCTCGATAGCGACCGTGACGCCGGCCGGCGAGGTCGAGTGAGCCGCCCTGGGTGCTGTAGAGACTCTTGACCTCGGAAACGAGGATGGAGTCATGTCGTCAGATCGAACTGCGGGGAAGCCGACGACGCGGCGGTACTCGCAGGAGGAGAAGGCCGCGGCGGTGCGGATGGTCCGCACCCTGCGCGCCGAGCTGGGACACGATCACGGCGTGGTGAAGGGGGTGGCCGATCAGCTCGGCTACGGCGCGGAGTCGGTGCGGTTGTGGCTGCGCCGAGCCGACGTCGACGACGGCCACCAGCCCGGTGTGACCACCGACGAGGCAGCCCGGGTACACCAGCTCGAGCAAGAGGTCCGCGAACTGCGCCGGGCCCATGAGGTGCTCAAGCGGGCTGCGAGTTTCTTCGGGGCGGAGCTCGACCGCCAGTACTGCAGGTAGTGGCATTCGTCGACGCCCACCGCGACGACGTCGTGGAGAGGCGCCGGCTCGGGGTCGAGCTCATCTGCCGTGTGCTGCAGGTGGCCCCGAGCAGCTACTACGCCGCCAAGACGCGACCGTCCTCGGCTCGCGTGTTGCGTGACATCGACCTGACCCCGCGGCTGGTCACATTGTGGGAGAACAACTACCGCGTCTACGGGGCACGCAAGGTGTGGAAGGCCGCCCGCCGCGACGGCTTGGACGTCGGCCGTGACCAGGTCGCCCGCTTGATGCGCGCCGGCGCCCGGACACCGGGTCGATCCCGGCGTAGACCCGGACGCGGATGGTGCCACGCGGAACCGTGGTGATGCTGCCCCGGGCGCGAGCCGTGCTCGCGGGCTGTCGACCTGCCATGCAGTCAACGCTAGGACCGACTCGCACCACGTTTGATGCACGAAATCTGTCTCAAGATCAGAGCTGATCAGTGTTTACGCTGGTCAGGTGGTGGAGCGGGCGACGGGAATCGAACCCGCGTAGCCAGTTTGGAAGACTGGGGCTCTACCATTGAGCTACGCCCGCATGCCCCGATCTCGTCGATCAGGACCCCCGCAGCGTATCCCACTCCGCCCCTGTGAACACCCCCGCCCCCGGGTGCGTACACACTTGGGACAGGGACGTTCAGGAGGTTCGCAGACACCGATGAAGGCGCCCCACCGCAGGTTGCGCTCCGTCGACGCGCGCCCCGCCGAACCCGGGCTCGACTCCGAGCCGGGGCTCCGCGCCGCGTACACCGCGCACGGAGCCGAGCTCTACCGCTATGCCCTGCGTCAGCTGGGCGACGAGGGTGCGGCCCAGGAGTCCGTGCAGGAGGTCTTCCTGCGCGCCTGGCGTCGTGCCGACTCGTACGACCCGTCGGTTGCCAGTCTGCGGGTGTGGCTGTTCGCCATCGCCCGCAACGTGGTCATCGACGAGATCCGTAGGGTCGCGGCGCGGCCCTGGCGCCGCGGGCTCACCGACGAGCCCGAGACCGGGAACGACTACATCGGCCCTGCCGACGACGCCCTCGTCGACGGTTGGCTGGTCGAGGAGGCGTTGCGGCGGCTCCGTCCGGAGCACCGGCAGGCGATCGTCGAGGCATACCTGCGGGGGCGTCCACACGCCGAGATCGCCGCGGAGGCGGGGGTGCCCGTCGGGACGATCCGCAGCCGGGTCTTCTACGGGCTGAAGGCGTTGCGACTGGCGATGGACGAGATGGGGGTGGAACCGTGACTCCGGACGAGCACCGGGCGATGCGGGAGTCGTTGGGCGACCACGCGATGGGCCGGTTGGAGGGCCACGAGCTGGCGACCCTCGAGGCCCATCTGCAGGGCTGCCCGGCGTGCCGCGAGGAGCTGGCCGAGGTCGCGAGTGTGCTGCCCGCGCTGGGCCGTGTCGACCCCGGCCGGCTCGACCACACTCCCGCTCCCCCGCCGGATCTGGGCGACCGGATCGTGGCGGCGGCGCGGGCCGAGCGCCCGGCATCGGCCGGGGCCCGGACACGGAACCGGTGGGCTCCGGTCGCGGCGGCGGCCGCGGCCGCGCTGCTCGTCGGCGGCGTCGCCGGGTATCTGGTCGGCGACCACGACGGGATTCCCCGCGAGCCGGTCGCGGTCCAGGCGATGGATCCCACGGTGCAGGCCACGGCGGTCGCGATCCCGCACACCTGGGGCGTGGAGATCGTGCTCGACGGCGACGGGTTCCGCTCCGGTGCGACCTACCGCGTCGTCGTCGAGGCCGAGGACGGGCGTGAGGTGAGCGCGGGCGAGTTCATCGGGACCGGCGCGGCGCCGATGGTCTGCAACCTCAACTCCTCGGTGCTGCGGGCCGACGCGGAGGAGTTCCGGGTCGTCGACGTCGCCGGGTCCACGGTGCTGCGCGGCAGCCTGGCTACCTGACCCGGCGGGCGGCGTTGGCGACCAGCCCGAGCAGGAACAGGGTGCTGACCAGCGCCGTCCCGCCCGCGGACACCAGCGGGAGCTGCTGGCCGGTCACCGGCAGCAGGCCGACGACGTAGCCGACGTTCATCGCGGCCTGCACGACGACCCAGGTCACCGTCGCCGCCGTCACCAGCCGCAGGAACGGGTCCCGGGTGCGCGCGGCGACGCGCAGCCCCACCCAGGCGAGCAGCAGGTACAGCGCCAACACGGCGAGCCCGCCGACCAGCCCGAGCTCCTCGCCGATGACGGCGAAGATGAAGTCGTTCGCGGCGTTGGGCAGGTAGTCCCACTTCGCCCGGCCCTGCCCGAGGCCGGTGCCGAGCACGCCGCCGTCGGCGAGGGACAGCAGCGCCTGGCGGGACTGGTAGCCGGCGCCGAGCTCGTCGCCGGCGCCGAGGAAGGTACTGATCCGGTCGCGGCGGTAGTCCGCGGTGAGCCCCAGGACGGCGACGCCGAGCAGCGCCCCGCCGGACAGGCCGCCGAGCAGCACCAGCGGCGCCCCGGCGAAGAACAGCAGCGAGAGCACGATGACTCCGAGCGCCACCGTCGTGCTGAGCGCGGGTTGCAGCATGAGCAGTGCCCCGGCCAGCAGGGCGACCGGCACCAGGGGGAGGACGGCGTAGCGGCCGTGGCGCACGGCGCGCCCGCGCAATGCGAGCACGTGCGCGCCCCACAGCAGGAGCACGACCTTCGCCGCCTCGCCCGGCTGCACGGTGAACCCGGCGACCGAGATCCACCGGCGGGCACCGCCGCGGACCTCGCCGATGCCGGGGACCAGCACCAGCACCAGCGCGGTGAGACAGGCGAACAGCAGCCACGGCGTCCACCGTCGCAGCCGGGCCGGTGACACCCACATCCCGAGTGCGAACGCGCCGATCCCGAGCAGCAGGAAGATCAGGTGGCGGACGAAGACGGTGAGCACCATGCCGTCGGCGACGGTCCGCCCGCCCGCCGACGCCGACAGCACCATCACCACACCGACGGCCAGCAGGGCCCCCGTCGCGCCGAGCACGAGGTGCAGCGGCGGTACGGAACGCAGCCGGGCGAGCCGCGACGCCGGACGGCGTCGCGGCGTCCCGCCCGTTGCACGCGCGTCGCGCTGTCTCGGCACCGTCACCCGATCAGTGTCGCGCCGGACCGGGCACAACGGGCGGAACCGGACCGCACGGCGCGTCGGGCAACGGTCAGAGCATGCGGGCGTGCACGACGAAATTGTCGACGTAGCTGCGCTCGCCGCGGTCGAAGTCGCCCGCGCAGGTCACCAGGCGCAGCAGGTCCGGGGACGCCGCGCCGAACACCTCGAAGGTCGGGAACGCGTCCTTCGGAACCTGCTGGGTCCGCTCGATCGCGTAGCGCAGGGTCGTGCCGTCGCTGCGACCGACCTCGACGACGTCACCCGGTCCGAGGTCGCGCAGGTCGAAGAAGACCGCGGGCCCGCTGCGCGAGTCGACGTGTCCCATCAGGACAGTCGGTCCGGGGTTGCCGCCGCGGTCGAACCAGCCGACACGGTCGAAGTCCTGCGGGACCTCGGCGGTGTTGTCCGCGGCGACGCCGAGACGCACCAGACCCGGCTCGTCGACCCCGATGGCCGGGATCCGCACCGAGGTCGGCACCGCGGCCTCCCCCGGCTCGGCGACGACCGGCTCCTGCGTGACCGGGCCTGCCGGGCGCTCGGGCGCGGCGGGTGCGGCCGGCGCGGCGCAGCCTGCGAGGAGGAGGAGCAACGCGACGACGCCCGGGAGCAGCAGGGCTCCCGGGCGCCGGTCACGCGCGGTCTCAGCTCTGCGCACGACCCCGGCGGACCATCACGATGCCCGCACCGGCGGCCGCGGCGACGCCGGCGGCGCCGATCGCGTAGAGAGCGGTGGAGTCGGACGCGCCACCGGCGCCGGTCTCGACGCCACCCATCGGGACCTCTTGCAGCTGCCCACGGACGGTGCCCGCGGCGAACTCGGCGGTGTGCGTGTCGCCGGTGAACCCGGCCGGGTTCGCCTCGATCTGCTTGAGCGAGAAGCCGGTGCCGGTGTCCTGGCCGTTGTCACCCTCGAGCCCGGTGGTGAAGGGGCCCTGCATGCAGCCGGACGAGGTGCGGACGTCGCCGTCACCCTGGGGGTTCGGGAACGAGATCCGCGGCGGGCCGGGCTGGCCGGCGGCCGCCTCGTGGATGTGCGTCGCGGTCGCGGCCGGGCTCTGGTACTCGCCGGTGACGCCGCGCAGCGTGATGTCGTAGCAGATGACCTCGTCGTCGGAGTTGATCCGGAAGTTGAACTCTCCGGTGGCACCCGGCTGGCCGGGGACCGACGCGCCGTCGTTGTTGATGATGGTGTCAGGGGTGGCCATCACGGTGTACATGCTGGTGAACGAGTCCGGCTCGGGCACGTCCGCCTGCTGGGCGAAGGCGACGCCCGCGGTCGCGGCGAAGCCGAGGGCGGTCGCGGCGGTGACGGCGGCGAGACGGGGCAGGGTGCGACGCATCGGGGTGGGTCCTTTCCGAGAGGTTCACGAGGTTCGTCGTTCTTGCCCGTCTCTACGGACCTCGCAGTGGCCGCGTTCACGTGTCACCCGATCGTGCGGGCCCGACCACCTCGCGTGGAGCGCTGCGCGGTGGGGTGACGCCCCCGGCTAGACTCCGGCCGACGGGGTGTGGCGCAGCTTGGTAGCGCACTCGCTTTGGGAGCGAGGGGCCGTGGGTTCAAATCCCGCCACCCCGACCAGCGGAGACGTCACCGTGCGCGGCGGTCCGGAAGCGGTCGACAGCGGCATCCGACAGCGTCCGGCAACGGCCGGTGGTCCCGGCCGGCGCCCGCACCGAGCCGTGGTCCGGCCGTCCCCCGCAGCGGCGACGTGCTCAGTGGGAGCCGCCGTGGCGGTGGTACCGACGGAACTCCGAGGGCGACAGGCCGTAGCGACGGCGGAATGCGGCTGCGAACCGGCTCGGACTCGAGAACCCCCAGTTCGCCGCGACATCGCTGACCGAGTGCGACGTCCGGCTCTCCAGGTCCGCCTTCGCCCGTTGCAGGCGGACGGTCGTGAGGTGCTCCATCGGGGAGCATCCGATCCACTCCTGGAAGCCCTCCTGCAGTCGTCGCACGGTGGTGCCCCCGAGGACCGCCATGTCCGCCACGGTCCAGGGCCGGGCCGGGTCGTCCCGAACCGCGTCCACGACCCGGGACACGGTGCGCGGCCGCGCGGGCGACCCGGTGCCCAGGTCGGGGCAGCTCGTCAGCAGGAACCCCGCGGCCACCGCGCCGGCCAGCTGCTCGGAGACCACGGGAGAGCCGGCGAACAGCGACGGGCGACGAAGGTGGCTGGCGAGACTGTTCACCAGCCTCCGCCAGTCCTCACCTCCACCCCGGTCGAGATCGAGCTGGTCGGGCAGGACACCGGCGACCCGGACGGGGTCGCTGCCCAGCACACGTTCCGCCTCGAGGTCGAGCCAGGTGCGGTCGAACTTGACCCCCAGCACGGTGCACGTCGCGTCCCAGTGCGTGATCCGGCACGCGCTGTCGGCCCGGAAGACCGCCGCCTGGCCGGAGACGGAGGTCAAGGATCCGCGACGGGTCTGGCTGACGAAGTGACCGGTCAACGGGATGTTGACCTCGTACGCCCCGGGATAGTCGCAGTCGATGGCGATGTCGGCGCCCCAGCCGACGTAGCCGAGGAGAACCGGGCCGAGATCGAGTGTCTGCAGGGTGAGGCGAGGCCTGCTCCCAGGACCGATGGGCGTCAGCTCGTGCGGGAAGTACACGTCAGCGACGCTCTGCGACACCTGGTCCCAGTCCCGAGGTGGCGCACCCCTGTGTGCGGCCATGCCCTCGATCGTATCCGACACCGATCACGCTCGAACTCCTCGCGCGATCGGTACCGAAACCGCGCGATCGGTGTCGTCAGCCCCCGACGACCCCGCCTACCTTCTCGCCGTCCCGAACCGACGCAGTGAAGGAGCCACCCCCATGACGGCGGTGAACGACGCCCGCACCCCGGACCTCTCGTGGCTGGACGACGTGACGATGTCCGACCTCGAGCGGAACCCGTACGCGACCTACGAGCGTCTGCGTGCCGAGGCACCACTCGCCTACGTCCCGGTACTGGGCTCCTACGTGGCGTCCACCGAGGAGGTCTGCCGCGAGGTGGCCACGAGCGCCGCCTTCGAGGCCGTCATCACCCCGGCGGGCGGGCGCACCTTCGGCCACCCGGCGATCATCGGGGTCAACGGGGACGTCCACGCCGACCTGCGCGGGATGGTCGAGCCCGCGTTGCAACCGGTCGAGGTCGACCGCTACGTCGAGGACCTCGTCCGTCCCATCGCCCGCCGCTACCTGGAGAGCTTCGAGAACGACGGCCGCGCCGAGCTGGTCGCGCAGTACTGCGAACCGGTCAGTGTGCGGTCCCTCGGTGACCTCCTCGGGCTCCACGACGTGGAGTCCGACGTCCTGCGCGACTGGTTCGCGAAGCTCAACCGCTCGTTCACCAACGCGGCCATGACCGAGAGCGGCGAGTTCGCCAACCCCGAGGGCTTCGTCGAGGGTGACCGGGCAAAGGGACTCAGGCCGTGGTCGACCCGCTGATCGACCACTGGATCACCCACCCCGACGACAGCGCGATCTCCCACTGGCTGCACGACGGCATGCCCCCCGGGCGCACCCGCGACCGCGAGTACATCTATCCGACCGTCTACGTGTACCTGCTCGGCGCGATGCAGGAGCCCGGACACGGGATCGCGTCCACCCTCGTCGGGCTGTTCGGCGAGCCCGAGCAGATGGAGCGGGTCGTCGACGACCCCGCGTTGATCCCGCGAGCGGTCTCGGAGGGGATGCGCTGGACGTCGCCGATCTGGTCGGCCACCGCACGCATCTCGACCCGGCCCGTGACGGTCGCGGGCGTGGACCTCCCGGCCGGCACCCCGGTCATCCTCTCCTACGGTTCCGCCAACCACGACGACGACCGGTACGCGGCGCCGACCCGGTTCGACATCGACCGGCCCCCGCTCCCGCACCTGGCCTTCGGGGCGGGCAACCACGCCTGCGCCGGGATCTACTACGCCAACCACGTCATGCGCATCGCGCTCGAGGAGCTGCTCGAGGCCATCCCGAACCTGGAACGCGACACGTCCTCCGACGTCGAGTTCTGGGGATGGGGATTCCGTGGTCCGACCACCCTGCACACCGTGTGGGAGGTGTGAGGGCATGGCGTTCACCGCGACCGTCTCCGGCCGGAGGGTGGCGTGCGGGCCGGACCAGTCGGTCCTCGACGCGTTCCTCCGCGCCGGGGCGTGGATGCCGAACTCGTGCAACCAGGGCACCTGCGGCACCTGCAAGGTGCGCGTGCTGAGCGGCGAGGTCGACCACCGGGACTCGCCGCTCGGCACGTTGACCGAGGACGAGCGGGCCGCCGGTCTGGCGCTCGCCTGCCAGGCCCGGCTCCGCTCCGACGCGGAGGTCGCACCGTCGGGGCCGGGCGGCGGGAGCGCGGGGCGTCGGACCCACCCCCTGCGTGATCTGGACGCCGTCGTCGTCGACATCGAGGACATGGCGCGGGACACCCGCCGGGTGCGGCTGGATCTGACCGAACCGCTCGCCTTCCACGCGGGACAGTACGTGGAGCTCACGGTCCCGGGCTCGGGTGCTCGTCGGCAGTACTCGCTGGCGAACGTCGCCGACGACGACCAGGTCCTCGAGCTGCACGTACGCCTCGTCCCCGGGGGGACGGCCACCGAACGCTGGATCTTCGACGGGCTCGCCGTCGGCGACCGGGTCCGGGCCGCGGGGCCCCTGGGCGACTTCTTCCTCGACCCGGAGGACGACGACGGCGGCGAGCCGATGGTGCTGATCGGGGGCGGCACGGGGCTGGCCCCCCTGCTGGGCGTCGTCAGGACCGCACTGGCCCGTCGACCGGGCCGTGAGATCCTGCTCTACCACGGGGTCCGCGGTGCGGCCGATCTCTACGACCTGGACCTCCTGACCCGTCTGTCCGAGACTCACCCGAACGTCAACGTCGTTCCCGTGCTCTCCCACGAGAGCCCGCCCGACGGCACGTTCTACCGCACCGGACTCCCGACCGACCTGTTCCTGGACGACGTCGGATCGGCCCGGGGCTGGTCGGGCTGGCTCTGCGGGCCACCGGGGATGGTCGAGGCCGGGGTCAGGGCGTTCAAGCGTCGCCGCATGGCCCCCCGCCTGATCCACCGGGAGACGTTCACTCCCGCCCACGCCGCCTGAGGGCCACCCCGTCAGGACAGCACGCGCAGCTGGAACGGGTAGTCGTAGGGCCGGTCGTTCGACGCCCGCACCGCGCCCTTGATATGGCACCACGCGGAGACCACGAACAGCACGAGCATCAGCGGCAGCGCCACCACGATCCCGACCACGGTGAAGATCAGGATCCAGCAGAGGATGAACAGCACCCAGAACGACAGGTTGAAGTTGAACGCCCCGGCGGCGGCCCGCCGCGCGAACGGGTCGTCCTTCTTCACCAGCCAGACCAGCAGCGGGCCGACCAGGCTCAGCAGCCCGGCGCTGAGGATCGCGGCGATCGGCGCCGAGAGGTGCGCGAGGATCGCCGCGATCCGGCTGGAGTCGGAGGTGTACGGCTGCGACATCGAGGTCCTTTCGGGTCCGGTCGGCTCAGCGCCTCTGGGCCGACCACCCTGCCAGGCATCAGGCCGGCAGGCGGGAGCCGAGCGGCACGCCGGGCCCCGACCACCCGGACGGGTGCGCGGGCGCCCCGGTCACGAGCACCGCGAGCCGTCCGAGCATCCGCCACGTCATGACCGCGCTGACCACGCCGGTCAGCCGGGCCGCCGCCCGCTCCACGAGACCCCCGGTCTCGTAGCGTTCACGCAGGTGCAGCCGGGTGCCCGGCGTGCCGTCGGGCAGCGCGACCGGCGCGAGGTGGAACAGCCAGGTCATCGCGGTGTCTGTGCGGCCGGGTGCGTCACCGCCCCGGGAGGTCACCACCAGGTGGGCGCCGGGCTCGACGGCGGCCACCCGCAGCGCGACGTCGGGGTGCAGCCGGAACCGGTCCCCCGGCTCGACGTGCTGCCACTCCGGGTGCACGCGGTCGGCGCCGGTGATCCGGCACCCGGCGAGGTTCTCCAGGGCCTGGAACGAGTAGAACCCGGCCCGGTCCTGGCCGAGCTGCGCGATCCACGGCCACACCTCGGCGGGCGGCGCGGCGAGGGTACGGGCGCGGTCGTACTGCAGATCGGCACGGGGCAGCAGGGTGTCGCCGGGCCGCGGCACGCGCGCCTCGGCCGGGGACGCCCCGGTCCGGCGGGCCATCCGTGCGGCGAGCACCGTCATCATCGCCGCGACCGCCAGCACCACCGGGACCGTCCGTCGGGTCGTCATCGTCGGCCACCTCCTCGCCGTCGATCCTCGTGGGGCGGCGCCGGTCCGCTCAGGGCCGAAGGACCGTGGGCCCGCGCGGTGTGACGGCGGGAACACCCCGCCCCGCGCCGGCGTTCCGGTCGTCGAAGCGTCCGTGGGGGTGCGTCCGATGCCGTCGACTGCGAGACCGTCGTTCACCGTCGGCCTCGTCGTGCCCTCGGCCGGCTCCGACGGCATCTACGGGCCGTCGTGCATCCTGTGCGCCCGGTTGGCCGTCGAGGAACTGAACGCGGTGGGCGGGGTCCTCGACCGCCCCGTCCACCTGCGGATCCTCGACGGGTCCGGGGCGCCGGAGCAGGTGGCGACGGCGGTCGCGCAGGCGGCGCGGACCGGGGCGATCGACGCCGTCGTCGGCTGGCACATCTCCCCGGTGCGGGTGCGGCTCGCGTCGGCGCTGCGCGGACTGGTGCCGTACGTGTTCACCGCGCTCTACGAGGGCGGTGAGACCACGCCGGGTGTCGTCCCGATCGGTGAGACACCGGACATCCAGCTCACCCCGGCGCTGCGGTGGATGGCCCAGGAGATCGGCGTCCGGCGCTGGGCGGTGATCGGCAACGACTACCGCTGGCCGCACCGGTCGATCGCGCGGACCCGGGCCGCGCTCGACGGGTCCGGCGGGCCGACGCTCGACCACACCCGTTTCGTGCCGCTCGGCACCTCGGACCACCGGGCGGTGCTGGACGACCTGGCCGACCTCGACGTCGACGGGGTCCTGACGCTGCTCGTCGGCTCCGACGCCGTCGCGTTCCACCGCGAGTTCGCCCGGCGCGGGCTGGAGAGCCGGTACGCCCGGTTCTCCCCGTTGATGGACGAGAGCATGCTGGCCTGCGCCGGGGCCGGGGCGTCGCAGGACGTGTTCACCGCCGCCGGCTACTTCGAGGCCCTCCCGACCGCGGAGAGCCTGGCCTTCGGCGCCCGCTACGCCCGCCGGTTCGGCCCCGGCGCACCGCTGCCGTGCGCGCCCGGCGAGTCCTGCTACGAGGGCGTCGGGGTCCTCGCCGCTCTGGTGAACCGGGTCGGCACCACCGACGCGGTCCGGTTGTCCGAGGCCGCCGGACGGTGCCACTACGTCGGACCGCGCGGACCCGTGACCGTACGCGACGGCCGCGCCGAGCAGCGCATCTACATGGCCGTCGCCGACGGGTCGGGTTTCGACATCCTCGCATCGCTCTGAGACCGGCGGCCGGGCCGCGCCGGACACGGGCAACTAACAGTCAGCAATGACTGTTAGTGTGGGTCGGTCGACCGAGGAAGGACCCGCCGTGACGATCACCGAGCAGGGACAGGCCACCGGAACCCCGGTGCCGCGCACGCAGGACCACATGACCCACGACGTCTGGCTGCCCGAGGAGATCGTCGCGGTCCGCGCGACGGCGCGCGCCGCGGTCGAGAAGCGGCTCGCCCCGCACGCCCGTGACATCGGTACCCGCGAGGAGTCCGCCGACAGCTTCCCCTGGGAGGTCTTCCGCGGGCTCGCCGAGGAGGGCCTGTTCAAGGTCCCGTTCGGGGCCGACTTCGGCGCAGGTCTGATGCATCCGATGCTGGCCACCTGCACGGTCACCGAGGAGATCGCCTACCACTCGAGCTCGATGGCGGGCGTCTACGACGGCCAGTGCATCCTCGTCCCGCAGACGCTCACCTACGCCTCGGACGACCTGCGGGCCCGGCTGATCCCCGAGCTGACCAGCGGCCGCACCGCCTTCTCCTTCGCCACGACCGAGCCCGACACCAGCTCGGACCTCACCGCGGAGCGGATGCAGACCGTCGCCGAGCCGACCGACGACGGCGACTACGTGCTCAACGGGCGCAAGCGCTGGATCACCAACAGCGTCGTCGCCGGCTGGGTCTCGGTGCTGGTGCGCGCCGGGGCCGGCAGCGACCGGGCCGCGATGTTCCTGGTCGACCTGTCCAGCCCCGGCGTCCGGATCGGTGCGCCCGACCTGAAGATGGGTCACCGGGGCCAGATCACCGCCGACATCGTGTTCGACGACGTCCGGGTGCCTGCCGAGAACCTGCTCGGCCAGTGGGGGGCGGGGCTGGGCGTCGCCCTGTCGGCCCTGGTCCGGGGCCGGATCGGGATCGGCGCCGCCGGTGTCGGTGTCGCCCAGGCGGCTCTGGACCTGGCCGTGCAGCGGCTGCGTACCCGCCAGGTGTTCGGCGGCCCGCTCGGCGCGATGCAGCACTGGCAGTTCACGATGGCCCAGCGCGCCACCGAGATCGAGTGCGCCCGCACGCTCTACCAGAAGGCTGCGACCCTGCTCGACCGCGGCGATCGCTCCGCGGAGCCGGAGGCCGCAATGGCCAAGGCCTACGGCACCCGGTTGGCCAACGACCTCGTCCGCGAGGCCATCCAGATCCACGGCGCACTCGGCTTCGCGCGGCAGGTGTCGGAGTCCGGGGAGTCGGTACGGCTGGAGGAGATGTACCGGGACGCGAAGATCCTGGAGATCTTCGAGGGTGCGAACGAGCTGCAGCAGTGGATCGTGGCCCGGCAGCTGATCGGGCGCGACGTCACCGGCTGATCCGCCGTCGTACGCGGCCGTGGCGACCGGGCCGGCTCAGTCCGCCGGCCGCCACGGGCGCGGCGGGAGCGTCGGCAGCCCGCTCGGCGCGCACTGCCCGCCCCGCTCCCCGGCCAGCCGGAACACCAGCCAGCCCGACAGCGCGGCCAGGACCGACCCGGCCAGGATCCCGATCTTGGCTTCGGCGACGAGCAGCTCGTCGGTGAGCGCGAGCTCGGTGACGAACAGGGCGACGGTGAACCCGATGCCCGACAGCGCGGCACCGCCCATCAGCTGACCCCAGCGCAGCGTGTCGGGCACCCGGCCCAGCCCGGTGCGCAGCGCGATCCAGGTCGCGGCGGCGACGCCGATCGGCTTGCCCACGACCAGGCCGAGCACGATGCCCCAGGTGAGCATCGACGTCGCCGCGGCCGACAGGGTCTCCGACGACAGCACCACCCCGGCGTTGGCGAGCACGAACAGCGGCACGATGACGTAGCTGCTCCACGGCTGGATGGCCTGCTGGAGCCGTTCGTTCGGGGAGACGGCGGCGACCGCGACCGCGCGGGCGGTGCGGGCCCGCTCCGGGGTGGGGTCGAGCAGGAAGTTCTTCCCGATCCGGACGGCCTCGACCATCTCGGTGCGGCGCGGGGCGTAGGCGTTGACCAGCAGCCCGAGCGCCACGCCGACGACGCTGGGGTGCACCCCCGACCGCAGCACCGCGACCCAGCACAGGATCCCGGCGACGGCGTAGAACGGCGTCCGCCAGAACCGCACCCAGCGCAGCGCGAGCAGCCCGGCGAGCAGCACCACGGCGACGAGCAGCGCGAGCAGGTCGACCTCGTCGGTGTAGAACAGCGCGATGGCCAGCACCGCGCCGATGTCGTCGACGATGGCCAGTGCCAGCAGGAACACCCGCAGCTGGTCGGGGCAGCGCGGCCCGAGCAGCGCGAGCACACCCAGCATCACCGCGGTGTCGGTGGAGATCGCGATCCCCCAGGCACCCGCCGCCTCGCCACCGGCGTTGAGCGCGAGGAAGAACAGCGCGGGCACGACGAGTCCACCGAGCGCGGCCGCGGCCGGTGCGGCCAGGGCGCGGACCCCGCGCAGCTCGCCCAGCGTCGTCTCGCGGGCGATCTCGAGCCCGACGGAGAGGAAGAACAGCACCATCAGGCCGTCGTTGACCCAGTGCCGCAGGTCCAGGTCGAGCGCGGACTCCCCGAACGACACGGCCAGCGGGGTGTGCCAGAACGTCTCGTACCCGCCGCCGAGGTTGGCCCACAGCAGCGCGACGACGGCCGCCCCGACCAGCAGGACCGCCGATCCGGACTCGGTCCCGAGGAAGCGCCTCGCGGCATCGGAGAGATCGCCGCGCTCGGCTAGGGTCACCACCGCCATGTGCTGATCCTGCCCTGCGCGGGTCACGACGAGGAGGCCGCCATCAGCCTGGACCCGCCCGTCGGACCGTACGACCACGTCCTGGGCCCGCCCGAGGCCGAGCTGACGCTGGTGGAGTACGGCGACTTCGAGTGCCCCTACTGCCGCGACGCCGCACCGGTGCTGGAGGAGGTCCGTGACCGCTTCGAGGGGCGGCTGCGGTTCGCGTTCCGGCACTTCCCGCTGCACGAGGTGCACCCGCACGCCATCGCAGCCGCCCTCGCCGCGGAGATGGCCGGGTTCGACGGCCGGTTCTGGGAGATGCACGACACCCTGTTCGCCCCCGGTCCGCCGCGGCTGCGCCAGGACGACCTGCGGGAGCACGCCGTCGCCGCGGGGGTGCGGCCGGACCGGGTCGTCTGGCCGGCGACGCGGCTGGCGGAGGACCGCGTGGAGGCCGGGTTCAACGCGGCGGTGCGCTCGGGCGTGCGCGGCACGCCGACCCTGTTCGTCAACGGCGAGCAGTACCGCGGCGACGTCACGGTCGCCGCGCTCACCGCCGCGCTGCGGTCGTAGCCGCTCAGGCCGTCGCGGCGGGCCCGACCAGCATCACCGGGCAGTCCGCGCGCTGGACCAGCGCGAGCCCGGTCGAGCCGAGCAGCAGCCCGGTGAACCCGCCCCGCCCCCGGGTGGCGACGACGACCAGCCGCGCCGCCCCGCTGCGCTGGGCCAGCACCCGTCCCGGCTCGGCGCGCTCGATCACCCGCTCGACGGCGACGTCGGGATAGCGCTCCGACCAGCCGGCGAGCCGCTCGGCCAGCGCCCGCTCCTCGGCCTCGCGCAGCCGGTCGAACGCACCGGTCGCACGCAGGGCCGGGGACCGGCCGTCGTGCCAGGCGTGCAGGACGACCAGCCCGGTGCCGTGCTCGGCGGCCGCGGCGAAGGCGTGCTCCAGCGCGACGTCGGACAGCGGGCCGCCGTCGATCCCGACCAGGACCGGCCCGCTGGACGACGTGCCGCGGACGACGACGACCGGGCAGCCCGCGTGCGAGGCCACGGCGAGGGTCACCGACCCCAGCGCGGTGCCCATCGCCCCGCGCCCGGCGGACCCGAGTACCAGCAGCTCCGCCGTGGCGGACCGCTCGACCAGTGCCGTCGACGGCGCCCGCCGGTCCTCCGCGAGGTCGACCGCGACCTCGGGTGCGGCCTGCGCGGCGGCGTGCCGGGCCGCGTCGAGGGTCGCACGGGACTCCTCGCGGATCGACTCCTCGACGTCGTCGAGCAGGGGTGCGACGGCGGCGTCCGCGTACAGCCCGGCCACGTCGAAGGCCTGCACGAGCAGCAGGTCGGCGTGCCGGGCGGCGGCCTCGCGGGCCGCCCACGCGACGGCGTCCAGGGCCGCGTCCGATCCGTCCACGCCGACGACGACGGTGCTCATCACTGTGCTCCGTTCCCGGCCGGCCCGGTGTCGGCCGTTCGCCCTCCACTGTGCTCCGTCGCGGGCCGGGTCGCACGGCCCCGTCGTGTGAGGTCGGAGACGGCCCGCACGGGCCGGGACGGGCACCCGGGGCCCCGGGCCGCCTCGCTACGGTGATCGCTGCTGCATTCCGGAGACAGGGAGGTCCCGTGCACGCACCGAGCGTTCTCGTGGTCGGCGCCGGGTTCGGCGGCATCGCCGCCGCGATCGAGCTGCGGGCCCACGGCATCCGCGACGTCACGATCGTCGACGCCGCCGACGGCATCGGCGGTACCTGGCTGCACAACACCTACCCGGGCGCCGCCTGCGACGTGCCGAGCCATCTGTACTCGTACTCGTTCGCGCAGCGCACCGACTGGTCGCGGCTCTGCTCACCGCAGCCGGAGATCCTCGCCTACCTGCGGGGCGTCGTCGCCGAGTTCGGGGTCGACGAGCTGGTGCAGACCGGTGTGCGGATCGTCGACGCCCGGCGCGACGAGGCCGACGGACCGTGGACGGTCACCGCCGACGACGGCCGCACCTGGACCCCCGACGTGCTGATCGTCGCGACCGGGCAGCTGAACCGGCCGGTGTCCCCCGACCTGCCCGGCGTCGACTCGTTCGCCGGGACGATGTTCCACTCCGCGCGCTGGGACCACGACCACGACCTGCGCGGCCGTCGCGTCGCCGTGATCGGGACCGGAGCCAGCGCCGTGCAGTTCGTGCCGGCGATCGCCCCCGAGGTGGGGCACATGACGGTGTTCCAGCGGTCCGGGAACTGGTTCCTGCCGCGACGGAACCGGAGGTTCCCGGCGTGGTGGCGGGCCGCGATCGCGCGGGTGCCCGGCCTGCAGGCCGCGCGACGCCGGTTCATCACCGAGTACTGCGAGGCACTGACGCTGATGATCCGCCACCCCGCCACCTGGGGCAGGCTGGGGCGGCTCTACGCGACGCTGTTCATGCGGGCCCAGCTGCGCGACCCCGAGGTCCGCCGCAAGGTCTGGCCGGACTACACCTTCGGCTGCAAGCGCATCCTGTTCAGCTCGCACTGGCTGCCCGCGCTGCAGCGGCCCAACGTCGAGGTCGAGACGTCGCGCATCGCGGCCGTCGAGCCCACCGGGGTGCGCACCGAGGACGGCACGCTGCACGAGGTCGACACGATCATCTGGGGCACCGGGTTCGCGGCGACCGACTTCATGTTCCCGATGGAGATCAGCGGCCCGGGGGGACGGTCGCTGCGCACCGAGTGGTCCGACGGCGCGCACGCCTACCTCGGCATGACCGTCCCCGGGTTCCCGTCGCTGTTCGTGCTCTACGGCCCGAACACCAACACCTCCGGCGGCTCGATCGTCCGGTACCTGGAGCACCAGGTCCGCTACGTCCGCGAGGCCCTGCAGGAGGCGGCCCGCCGCGGCGCGTCCGGCGTGGAGGTCCGCCCCGAGGTCGAGCAGGCCTACGACGAGGAGGTCCAGGCCCGCTTCCCCGGCACCGCGTGGACCCGCTGCGACTCCTGGTACCGCGACGACACCGGGCGCATCGTCACCAACTGGCCCGGCTACATGCGCGAGTACGACGAGCGCACCCGCCGCGTCGAACCGTCGGACTACGTCTTCCACTGAGTCCCGGCCGGCGTCGGGCAGGACGGAACCGCCCCCTGCGTCCCGTGGCGGCGGGAGGCAGGGGGCGGAGGCCGTCGTCGGGAATCAGTCGCAGGACGTCGGGTTGTCGCGGTTCTGCGCCGCCCCGCCGCCGAGGATCCCGAGGACGTTGCCGAGAGCCGCGTTGACGCCCGGGCAGACGTTGGCGTTGTTGAGGACGTTGACGTCGTCGAGGTTCACCAGGCCGAACTGGTCGCCCCGGGTGTTGCCGACGTCCTGGACGAAGGAGTCACCGTCGTCGTCCTTCGGCGCGGGCGCAGCCGACGCCAGCGGGCTGAAGGCGACCATGGTGGCGATGACGGCGACGCCGGTGACCGCAAGCTTCCTGCGCATGTCTTTCTCCCCGATCGTGTCCGGTGGGACGGACGTGTCTCACGATTCCCGTGAGCACCACCGGGACGCCTGTGCGTCACGGCAAGCGGACAGTAGGCAGCCGCTCACCGGCGGGGATACGGCGGCGACACCAACGAGTGACCCGATCACCACGGGTACCGAAAGTGTGGTGTGAAACGGACGGAACCGGTTCTCCCAGGACGCCGGACACCCTCCGTCCCCACGTCCGGGGCGGCCGATGCGAAGGGTGATCGACCGACCGGACCGTGGGCGGGGGCCGACCACCCGCGGGGGTGAATCCGTGACCGGCGTGTCGCAGGCCCCGGCGTGTCGCGACGGGATGGTGACGTCCGGGGCTTGCACCTGACGCGACGGGAGGCGGCACCGTCCATCATGCCGCCACGACGTGGCGGCCCGACAGGAGGGGATTCCGGTGAAGGTGGGCGAGCCGGCCCGGAGGAGGCTGACCGTGCGGACACCGCACCGGGCCGGGGCCACCGGCTGAGCCGGTGGGGCGGGAGGGCAGGGGTCAGACCGACCCGACCCCCCGCACGATTGCCCCACCCACACCGGCCGCCTCCAGCAGCCCCGCCAGGACCGGGTTCACCGCACCGGCCTTCCACGCCAGCGCCAGCGGCACCTCCGGCGGGTCGGTCAGCGGCACCAGCACCACCCCCGGTGTGCGCAGCTCCGCCGTCGCGTCCAGCGCCAGCCCCACCCCGACACCGGCCCCGACCAGGGACAGCAGGGTGTGCGTCTCGGGGGCCTCCTGCTCGATGCGCGGCAGGAATCCGGCGTGCAGGCAGGCCGCGTCGACCGACGTGCGCATGACCGCCATCCGCCGGACCGGGTAGGTGACGAACGGGTCGTGGGCCAGCTCCGCCAGGTCGATCGTGTCCCGCCCGGCGAGCGGGTGCTCCTCGGGCAGCGCGGCGACGAGTCGGTGCCGGTCGATCTCGTGGACGACGAGGCCGTCGTCGTCGACCGGGGTGCGGATCAGCGCGGCGTCGACCCGGTCGGTGCGCAGGTCCTCGGCCAGCTCGCCGGAGAACCGGCCGGTGACCAGTACCAGCCGGGCCTGCGGCCGGTGCGCGCGGAAGCGGCGGGCGGTCCGGTACAGCCAGGCGTTGGAGCTGGGTCCGGCGAACCCGAGGCGGACCGAGCCGGTGCCGCCCGCGGCGGCCTCGCGCGCCGCCTCGACGGCCTCGTCCGCGGCGGCGAGGGCACGGCGGGCCCGGGGCAGGAACGCCGCCCCCGCCGGGGTGAGGGCGACGGCGCGGGTGTGGCGGTCGAACAGCGTGGCGCCGACCTCGCGTTCGAGCCTGCGGATCTGCTGGGACAGCGGCGGGCCCGAGACCTGCAGGCGGGCCGCGGCCCGACCGAAGTGCAGCTCCTCGGCGACGACGACGAACGACTCCAGCTGCCGTAGCTCCACCCTCCGATCATGTCGATCCGACGACAGGAACGGAAGCAAGAGCGTCCCGAAGGCGTCCCAATGCTGTTCTACCGTTGCGTGGCGGTGGTCACGACGGCGTGGTCGCGACCGTCGCTCCACGACGAGTGCAAGGGGGCACCGGGTTGAGCACGAGCACACCGTCGATGCGCCGCAAGGCGGGGATCGCCTCGTTCGTCGGCACCACCATCGAGTGGTACGACTTCTACATCTACGGCACCGCCGCCGCGCTGGTGCTGGGGCCGCTGTTCTTCCCGAACGCCTCCCCCGCCGCCGGTGTGCTGGCCTCGTTCGCCACGTTCTGGGTCGGGTTCCTCGCCCGGCCGATCGGCGGGATCGTCTTCGGCCACCTCGGTGACCGGCTCGGCCGCAAGACCGCGCTGGTCGCGACGCTGCTGCTGATGGGCGTCTCGACGCTCGCGATCGGGCTGCTGCCCGTCCACGACGACATCGGCGTCCTCGCCCCGGTGCTGCTGGTCGTGGCCCGGCTCGTACAGGGGCTCGCCGTCGGCGGGGAGTGGGGCGGCGCGGTGCTGATCGCCTCGGAGCACGCGTCGAAGAACCGCCGGATCCTCTACGGCGCCTTCGCCCAGCAGGGCAGTCCGGCGGGGCAGATGCTCGCCACCGGCTCGTTCGCGCTCGTCGCGATGCTGCCGGAGGACGCCTTCCTGTCCTGGGGCTGGCGCGTGCCGTTCCTCGTGTCGGCGGCGCTGGTCGTCGTCGGGCTGGTGATCCGGCTGCGGATCGAGGAGAGCCCGGCGCTGGTCGCGATGCGGTCGCGCGGCACGACGGCGCGGTTCCCGCTCGCGGAGCTGCTGCGGGAGCGGACGATGCTGGTGGTCGTCTCGGTGGGAGCGTGCGCACTGGTGGCCGCGGCCGCGTACTTCAAGAACACGTTCGCGCTGTCCTGGGCGGTCAACGACCTCGGCTTCGACCGCCAGGTGTTCCTCAACGTCGTGCTGATCAGCTCGACCGTGCAGTTCTTCACCCAGCCGCTCGGGGCGTTCATGGCGACCTGGTGGAACCCGCGGAAGGTCGTCACCGCGCTGCTGCTGATCGAGCTGCCGCTGTTCCCGGTGATGTTCTGGCTGATCTCCACCGGCAGCTTCGGGCTGGCCGCGCTCGGCATGGCGCTCGCGACGCTGCCGCACACGATGTACTACGCGATCCTCGCCGGGATGCTGGCCGAGGCGTTCCCCGCGCGGATGCGCTACACCGCGATCTCGCTGTCCTACGCGCTGGCGGGCACGCTGTTCGGCGGCACCGCCCCGCTCGTCGGGCAGTCGCTGCTGGCCGCGACCGGGTCGATCGTGCCCGTCGTGGGGTACTCGCTGGTGATCGTGCTCGTCTCGCTGCTGGCGGCCCGGTACGTGCTGGCCCGCGGACCGGTCCCCGACGACGAGCGTCTCGACGCCGCCGTCACCGGCACCACCGGGAGGACCGCATGACCGCACGACTCCGCGAGCCCCGCTTCCCCGAGCCCGAGGTGCCCGCCGGCGCGACCGCGCTCGCCGCCCGGCTGCGTGCGCTCGTCGACGCCGACCCGGACCGCCCACTGGTCACCGAGGACACCGCGAACGGCCCCGGTGTGGTGCGCACCCGCGCGGAATTCGACGCCCGCACCAACCGTCTGGCCAGGGCGTTCGCCGACCGCGGGGTGCGGCGCGGGGACCTGGTGTCGATCGCGCTGCCGAACAGCGCCGCGCACCTCGAGAGCTCGGTCGCGGCGTGGAAGGTCGGCGCGGTGCCGCAGCCGCTGTCGGCCCGGCTGCCCGCCGCCGAGCGCGACGCGGTGCTCGCCGTCGCCGCGCCGGCGCTCGTCGTCGACACCCCGGTCGCCGCCGGCTCCTACGACGACGGCCCGCTCCCCGACGTCGTCGGGCCCAGCTGGAAGGCCCCCACCTCGGGCGGGTCGACCGGTACCCCGAAGGTGATCGTCGCCGGTCAGGCCGCCTGCGTCGAACAGGTCCTGGCCCGCGCCGACGGGCTGCGCATCGACCGCGACGGCGTCTTCGGCTGCACCGCGCCGCTGCACCACAACGCGCCCTTCATGTTCACGCTGATGGCGTTGCTCCAGGGCCACCACGTCGTGCTCATGGGCCGGTTCGACGCCGCCCGCGCACTCGCGATGATCCCCGCGTACGGCGTCACCTGGCTCTACGCGGTGCCGACCATGATGAGCCGGATGCTGCGCCTGCCCGACGCCGACTGGGCCGCCTGCGACACCGGGAGCCTGCGGACCGTGCTGCACGTCGGCGCGCCCTGCCCGCCGGAGGTCAAGCGCGGCTGGATCGACCGGGTCGGCGCGGAGACGGTGTTCGAGATCTACTCCGGCACCGAGTCGCAGGCCGGCACCGCGATCGACGGCCACGACTGGCTGGCCCACCCGGGGTCGGTCGGGCGGGTCACCCGCGGCGAGATCACCGTCCGCGACGACGACGGCCGTGAGCTCGGCCCCGGTGTCACCGGTGAGATCTGGATGCGGTCGGGCGGGGCGCCGACGTACCACTACCTGGGCGCCTCCGCCCACGAGCGCGACGGCTGGGAGTCGCTCGGCGACATGGGCTCACTGGACGCCGACGGCTACCTGTACCTGGCCGACCGGCGCTCGGACATGATCCTCGTCGGCGGCGCGAACGTGTACCCGGCGGAGGTCGAGGCGGCGCTGACCGCGCATCCCGGGGTACGGGACGCCGTCGTCGTCGGGCTGCCGGATTCCGACTACGGGCACGTCGTGCACGCCGTCGTACAGGCCGAACCGGGCATCGAGAACGATCTTCGCGAGTTCCTCGACGGGCGTCTGAGCAGGGCGAAACAGCCACGGAGCATCGACGTCGTCGACCACCCGCTGCGCGACGACGCCGGGAAGGTGCGCCGCTCGGAGATCGCCGCGCGCGCCGCGGACGCTCGACGGCGCGCAACGGCGGACGGTGCGACAGGATGACGTCCATGACCGACCTCCTGGACCGTCTGCGCGAGCTGCAGGTGTCCGCCATCTGCGACGCCGACAAGTCGCTCCCCGTGGTGGACCCCGCGATCCGGGCCCTGGTGCCGGACGTGTCGATGGCCGGGCCCGCGGTGACGGTGTCCTGTGTGGACGACCACCTGCCGATGTTCGCTGCGCTGTCCGCGGCCCGCCCCGGCTCGGTGCTCGTGGTCGCCGGAGGGGGTGGTCACCGCGCCGTGTCCGGTGAGCTGTTCGCGACCGAGGCGAAGCGGCGCGGGCTGGCCGGGATCGTCGTCGACGGGCTGGTCCGCGACGTCCGCGGGCTGCGCGGGATCGGACTGCCGGTGTTCGCCCGCGGGACCTGCCCGGCCTCGGGCAGCACGAGCGACCCGGGCACCGTCGACGAGATGGTGTCGTTCGGCGGGCTCGTCGTGAGCCCGGGCGACCTGGTGTGCGGCGACGACGACGGCCTGCTGATCGCCGCGCCGGACCGGCTCGCCGAGGTCGTCGACGCCGCCGAGGGCATCGAGGCCGCCGAGCGCGCGCTGGTCTCGGCCATGCGCAACGGCCACGACCTGCACTCGCTGACCACGGTCGTCGAGCACGTCGCGGCGCTGCGCCGGGGCGAGCCCAGCGCACTGGGGTTCAAGGTCTGAGCGGGCCGCTCAGGCCGCGACCGAGTCCCAGCTGAACTCCTCGGTCATCGAGCCGGGGCAGTCCGGGCACGGGACGGCGACGCCCGCCGTCTCGTCACCGGGGAGCTCGGCCTCCGCGCCGCAGCCGGCGCACCGCTGCCAGGACACCAGTTCTCCGTACATGTGTTCGAGGGTGAACCACATCGGTGTAGTTCGCAACCCCGCAGGTCCGGGGGCGGATCAGACGTCGTCGATCAGGTCCGCGACCGAGGAGACGACCCGCGTCGGGCGGAACGGGAACCGGTCGATCTCGTGCTCCCTGGTGATGCCCGAGAGCACCAGCACCGTGCGCATCCCGGCCTCCAGTCCGGCCAGGATGTCGGTGTCCATCCGGTCGCCGATCATGACCGTGGACTCCGAGTGCGCGCCGAGCCGGTTGAGCGCGGCCCGCATCATCAGCGGGTTCGGCTTGCCGACGAAGTACGGGTCGACCCCGGTGGCCTTGGAGATCATCGCGGCGACCGAGCCGGTCGCGGGGAGGATGCCCTCCGGGGACGGGCCGGTCGCGTCGGGGTTGGTGGCGACGAACCGGGAACCCTGCTCGACCAGGCGCATCGCGGTCGCGATCGAGGAGAAGCTGTAGGTGCGGGTCTCGCCGAGCACGACGTAGTCGGGGTTGCGGTCGGTGATGACGTAGCCGATGTCGTGCAGCGCGGTGGTCAGCCCGGCCTCGCCGATCACGTAGGCGCTGCCCTGCGGGCGCTGCTCGCCGAGGAACGCGGCGGTGGCGAGCGCGGAGGTCCAGATCGACTCCTCCGGCACGTCGAGGCCGGTGGCCTGCAACCGGTAGCGCAGGTCGCGGGGGGTGTGGATGCTGTTGTTGGTCAGGACCAGGAACGGCACGCCCTTGTCCCGCAGCCGCGACAGCAGCGTGTCCGCACCCGGGACGATGCTGCCCTCGCGGACGAGGACGCCGTCCATGTCGGTCATCCAGCACTCGATCGGCTTCTGCTCCACGGGTCCGACCCTAGACCCGCGACGGTTGGCAGGCCGGGCACCAGAACAGGTTGCGGTTCTGGTGCTCGGCGTGCCGTACCGGCGTGCCGCAGACGAGGCAGTCCATCCCGGTGCGGCGGTAGACGTAGACCTCGCCGCCGTGCCGGTCCTTCCGTCCGGCCTGCCCGCGCCGGCGCGGGTCGTGCTCGGGACGCACGGTGTCGATACGGCCGGTCCGCACGCCGTCGCGCATGAGCACGACGAGGTCGGCCCACATCGCGTCCCACGTCTCCCGGTCCAGCGACCGGCCCGGGAGCTGCGGGTCCAGGCCGTGCCGGAACAGCACCTCGGCGCGGTAGACGTTCCCGACGCCGGCGAGCACCTTCTGGTCCATCAGCAGCGTCGCGAGCGGGCTGCGCGAGGCCGAGATGCGGGCCCAGACCGTGTCCGGGTCGGCGTCGGGACGCAGCGGGTCCGCACCCAGCCGGGCCCTCAGGGCGCGGGCCTCGGCCGAGGTGAGGAGCTCACAGGCGGTCGGGCCGCGCAGGTCCGCGTAGTGGGTCTGCCCGACCAGGCGCATCCGCAGCTGCCCGACCGGTTCCGGCGCGGGCAGCGGCTGTTCGACGAACGTGCCGTACAGCCCGAGGTGGACGTGCACGACGCGGTCGCGGCCGTAGCGGTGGAACAGGTGCTTGCCGTGGGCCTCGGCCCCGGTCATCACCTCACCGTCGAGCAGCGCCGCAGAGGCTCCGAAACGGCCCTGCGGGCTGGACACGCCGACCGGCCGGCGCACGAACAGCTTCCGGTGCAGCCGCGCCAGCCGGTGCAGCGTGTGTCCCTCGGGCATCCCGGCTCCGGGTCAGGACGCGGGGAGCTCGATCTCGCCGGTCCGCTCGTAGTCGAGGACCTGGTCGATGCGCCGCTGGTGGCGCGCGTCGCCGGAGAACGGGGTGGCCAGGAAGGCGTCGACGATCGCGACGACCTCGTCGAAGCTGTGCTGCCGCGCGCCGACACCGATGATCTGGGCGTCGTTGTGCTCGCGGGCGAGCGTCGCGGTGGCCTCGTTCCACGCCAGCGCGGCGCGGATGCCCTGCACCTTGTTGGCGGCGATCTGCTCGCCGTTGCCGGACCCGCCCAGCACGATGCCGAGGGACTCCGGGTCCTCGACCACGCGCCGCGCGGTCTCGATGCACCAGGCGGGGTAGTCGTCGAGGGCGTCGTAGGTCGGAGCCCCGACGTCGATCGCCTCGATCCCCTGCTCGGTCAGGTACTCGACGAGCTTGCCCTTGACCTCGAAACCGGCGTGGTCACTGCCCAGGTAGACGCGCACGGGGCACGATCCTCCCCCATGCGGATCAGCGGCGTGGACGGGGTCCCGGGTGGCTGGGTGGTGTGCGTGCTCTCCGGCAGCGGACGGACACGTGAGGTGACGTGGACGGTGGTCCCCGACGCGGCGTCGGTACTCGCCGCGACGGCCGGGTGCGACGCCGTCGGGATCGACATCCCGCTGTCGGTCCCGGCCGGTGCGCAGCGCCGCGAGGCCGAGATCCTCGCGTCGGCGCGGCTGGGCCGGGCGCGGTCCTCCCTGTTCCCGACCCCGCCCGCCCCGGTGCTCGACGCAGGCTCCTACGACGAGGCCTGCGCCGCCGCCCAGGCCGTCACGGGGAAGAAGATCAGCCTGCAGACCTGGTACATCGTCGGGAAGATCCGCGAGTTCCAGCAGGTGCGGCTGCCGTCGTCGGTGGTCGAGGCGCACCCGGAGCTGACGTTCCGCACCATGGCACCGTCGCGTGCGTTCGCGGCGAAGAAGACCGCGCGCGGGGCGGGCCAGCGGGTCGCGGCGCTGTCGGAGTGGGTCCCCTCCGCCGCGTCGCTCGGTGACCTGCCCACCGCCGCCCGGCTCGACGACGTCCTCGACGCGCTGGCCTGCGCCTGGACCGCGGAACGCGTGGCCCACGGGACCGCGGAGCTGCTCGGCCCGGGAACCGACGCCCTGGGCCGGTCCACCGCGATCGCGGTCTGAGCGCGAGGATCACCGGATGGACGGGCAGCGGTCGGGCGGGCAGCGGTCGGACGGGCGCTGGCTCGAGCTCGCCGACGGGGTACTCGCCCGCCGGCACCACGAGCTCGACCTGACCACCGGTCTCGTGCTCGGCACGTCCGCCGCCCTGGTCATCGACACCCGCGGCGACACCGCCCAGGGCGCCGAGCTCGCCACCGCGGTGCGCGCGGTGACCGCCCTGCCGGCCGTCGTGGCCCTCACCCACGCCCACTTCGACCACTGCTTCGGCACCGCCGCGTTCCCGGGCGCCCCGGTGTACGCCCAGGCCGGCTGCGCGGGTGCACTGCTGGCGACGGCCGCCGCCCAGCGCGCCCACTGGTCCCGGCACTACCGTGACGCCGGGAGCGCCGGGAGCTCCGGGGGATCCGGCAGCTCCGCCGCCGCGACGGCCGACGCGCTCGCCGCCACCGTCCCGGTCCTCCCCGACCGCCCGGTCTGCCCCCGCCCGGCCTCCGTGCACACGCTCGACCTGGGCGGACGCGTCGTGCAGCTCGTGCACCCCGGCCCCGCGCACACCGGACACGACCTGGCGGTGCACGTCCCGGACGCGGGCGTGCTCTTCGCCGGGGACCTGCTGGAGAACGGGGCACCGCCGTCGTTCGGGCCGGACTCCTACCGCCGCGACTGGGCGGCCGCCGTGGGGCTGCTGCTCGACGTCGCCGCAGCCCCCGCCGCCACCGGGACACGGGTGTTCGTCCCGGGGCACGGCGATCCCCTGTCGCCCGACGAGGCAGCGGCACAGCACGCGGACCTGCTGCGGATCGCCCGGGCGGCCGAGGCCTCCGCCGCCGTGGTCCCGGGTGCTCTCCCGGAGAACTCGCTCGACCGGTAGGCGATTCCACGCGCCGACCGTCTGCCGACCACCGCGTGTCGGCCGTGCAGGCCGAGCCGTGAGCCGGTGTACCCCGATATCGGGGTGGGCACGGTTCGCTCTACGAATCCGCTTACCCGGTAAGCGAGTTCACGGATCCTCTGCCCGCGGCAGCGGTGATCGGCCGCAGTGGTCGGCACACGTCACCCGTCCGGTCGAGCCCGCCGTGATGGGGCCGCGCCGGTGCCGGACCGCGGTGGGGCGCCCATCGGCGTGGCGAGGTTCGACGAAGCTGCGGGCCCGCGCGCGGCGGCCGGCGGACATGGGCGGCTCCGTGGGGTCGGCGGATCCGGAGACGCTGGAGAGAACAGCCGGTGGGAACTGGTCCGGACAGACGTCCGGATACCGCCGTACGGACCACCGGACGGAGTGGCGTCGGGCGCGATCGCCGCGGGACACACGGACGTAACAGCGGACACCTAGCGTCACCGGCCGTGGGGAACGTGCCGCTGGTGGGGGTCGAGGAGGAGTTCCACGTGGTCGGCCTGGCCGACCGCCGGGCCGCGCCCGACGCGGAACGGTTGCTGGAGCACCTGGACGGGGCGGAGTTCTTCCCCGAGCTGCAACGGTCGCTGGTCGAGACCAACTCGCCCGCGACGCCGTCGCTGGACGAGCTGCGCACCCACGTGCGACGCCTGCGTACCCGGCTGCGCGAGGCGGCCGAACCGCTGGGGCTGGGTGTGGTCGCGGCCGGGACGGTGCCGCTGGTCGACCTGTCCGGCGACGACATCTCCGCCGGAGCCCGGTACGAGCGGATGCAGCACGAGTACCAGATGCTGGTGCGCGAGCAGCACATCTGCGGGGTGCAGGTGCACGTCGACGTCCCCGACCGCGACACCGCCGTGCAGGTCTCGCGCCGGGTCTCCCCCGCCCTGCCGACCCTGCTCGCCATCACCGCCAGCTCGCCGTACTGGCGCGGCCACGACACCGGCTACGCCAGCTACCGCAGCATGATCTGGCAGCGCTGGCCCACCGCCGGGCCGCCCGGCGACGTCACCACCGCCGCCGAGTACGACACGATGATCGACGAGCTCATCGCGTCCGGGACGATCAGCGACGCCGGGATGCTCTACTTCGACGTCCGACCCAGCGCACACCTGCCGACCGTCGAGCTGCGGCTGTGCGACGCCTGTCCCGACGTCGACGACGTCGTGCTGGTCGCGGGTCTGTTCCGCGCGCTGGTCGGGCGGGCCCGCGCCGACACCGAGGCGGGCAGGCCGCTGCCCCGCGCCCGGTACGAGCTGCTGCGTGCGGCCGGTTGGCGGGCCGCGCGGTCCGGGCTGGAGGGCGACCTCGTCGAGATCGGCCGGGCCCCTGCCGGTCCCCCGACACTGAGCTCCCCGTCGGTGCAGCTGCGCGCGCTGGTGGAGGACCTGCGGCCGTGGCTGGAGGAGGTCGGCGACCACGAGCAGGTCGCCGAGCTGGCCGAGGGCGTCCTGGCCCGCGGATCGGGCGCGGCGGCGCAACGGCGCGCGTTCGGGCGTCGCGGGTCGCTGACCGACGTGGTCGACGAGCTGCTGGCCCGCACCCACGGCGAGCGGCCGCCGTCGGCACCGGCGGAGACCGTGCCGTCCGCGCCGGAGCTGCTGGACGGCTACGTCCCACCCCGCTACGACGAGGCCGTCGACGCGACCGGCGCCGTCCGGCCCGGCTACGGCTGGCTGTTCCGCTCGCTGGAGCGGCTCGGCCCGCGCGGGCTGGCCGCGGCGGAGAACGCGCTGCGCACCGAGCAGCGCGCCCGCGGGGTGACCTTCCCGGTCCCCGGCGTCGAGCCCGGCCACGACGGCGAGCGGCTGTTCCCGCTGGACCTGGTGCCGCGGATCATCGAGCGCCACGACTGGGCGCACCTCGCGTCCGGGCTGGAGCAGCGGATCCGGGCGCTGGAGTGCTTCGTGCGCGACGTCTACGGCCGGCGCGAGATCGTGCGCGACCGGGTCGTCCCGGCCTCGGTGGTCGAGCAGGCCCCCGGCCGCACCCGCTCGGGCGCGCTGGTGCCGCCGGACGCGGTGCGGATCGCCGTCGGCGGCATCGACCTGGTCCGCGACGACGCCGACGGCTGGGTCGTGCTGGAGGACAACCTGCGCGTCCCGTCGGGCATCGGGTTCTCGATGATGAGCCGGCGCCTGATCCGCAGCGTGCTGCCCGACCTGGAGTCGCCCTCGGAGGTGCGCCACCTCGACGACGTGCCGGACCGGCTGCGGGCGGCGCTCGCGGCCGGCGACCCCGACGGACCCGACGGGGAGGCCGCGCTGCTGACCGCGGGCGAGGTGGACCCGGCGTTCTTCGAGCACCGGCTGCTCGCCGAGGCCATGGACGTCCCGCTGGTGACCCCGGCCCGGCTGCAGGTCACCGACGGCGCGCTGTTCCTCGTCGGCGGTGGGCGGCGGCGCCGGATCACCACCCTCTACCGTCGGATGGACGAGAACGAGCTCGCGATCGCCCGCGGCGCCGACCACCGCCCGCTCGGCCGCGCGCTGTGGGCGGCGATGGCCCGCGGGCGGGTGGCGCTGCGCAACGCGCCCGGCAACGGCGTCGCCGACGACAAGCTCGTCTACGCCTACGTGCCGGAGATGATCCGCTACTACCTCGGCGAGAAGCCGGTGCTGGCCTCGGTGCCGACGCTGCCCTGCGTCGACCCGCTCGCCCGTGAGCAGGTCCTGGACCGGCTCGACCGGCTGGTACTCAAGCCCGTCGACGGCTACGGCGGCGCCGGGATCGTGATCGGCCCGCACGCCGGGCGCGCCGAGCTGGACCGGATGGCCGCGGCGATCCGGGACACCCCGGCCGGCTGGGTCGCCCAGGACCTCGTCGGGATCTCCACCCATCCCACCTTCACCGACGGCGCCCTCCGGCCCCAGGCCGTCGACCTGCGGGTCTTCGCGGTGCAGTCCCCCGGCGCCGGCGGGGTGCCCGAGGTCGACGTGCTGCCCGCGGCGCTGTCGCGGGTCGCCCCGCCCGGCGGGATGATCGTGAACTCCTCGCGCGGCGGCGGGGCGAAGGACACCTGGGTGCTGGCCTGAGCCGGGCTCAGCCGGCGAGCAGCAGGTCCGGCTCGCCCAGCACCCGGTCGGCCACGGCGCGGGCGGTCCCGGTGACGGTGGCCGCCCGGCCGTGCGGGGACACGAGCACGGCGACGTCCGGCCCGGTCGCGACCCCGCGGCGCACCAGCTCCGCGTGCACCGCGGGGACCAGCCAGGTGCCCAGCTCGGCGTAGCTGCCACCGAGGACGACGGTGCCGACGTCGACGACGTGGAGTACCGACGTCAGCGCCGTACCCAGCGCGGCACCGGCCCGGGCCAGCGCCCCCGTCGCGGCCGGGTCCCCCGCGCGGGCGGCGGTCCGCAGCGCCGCGACGTCGGCGGCGCCCGCGTCGCCGAGCAGGGCGGGCAGGCCCGCGTAGACCTCGACGCAGCCGGTGCCGCCGCAGCCGCAGAGCCGCCCGGCGCGCTCGATCACGACGTGCCCGATCTCCCCGGCGACGCCGCGGGCACCGGGCAGCACCCGCCCGTCGACGACGATCCCGCCACCGATCCCCACGTCGGCGGAGACGTAGACGAAGTCGTCGGCCTGCCCCAGGTGCGCGAGCGCCCCGAGCGAGGCCTCGTTGCCGACGAGCAGCGGCACCTCACCGAGCGCACCGGCGTGCTCGGCGGGGCGGCAGCCGTCGAGCCGGGGCAGGTTCGGGGCCCGCAGCAGTACCGCCGCGCCGTCCGAGCCGCGCACCGGTCCGGGGACGGCGATCCCGGCCCCGGCGACCGTTCGGCCGGTGCGCGCGGCCAGGTTCGCCGCGGTCCGCGCGGCCCGCCCGAACACCGCATCCGGGTCGAGGCCGCGGTGGTCGCGGCGCCGGCGCGACCGGTGCACCACCTGCCCGTCCAGACCGGTGACCAGCGCGTCGACGCCGTCGACCTCGACCGACACGGCCAGCACGACCGGCCCGCTGCCGGCGAACACCAGGGGGGTGCCGGGCCGGCCGACCCGGCTGCGGTCGGGCTCGCCCTCCGCGAGCACGCCCGCGGCGACCAGCGGGTCCAGCAGCCCCGCGACGGTGCCGCGGGTCAGCCCGGTCGCCGCGGCGAGCGACGCCCGCGACGACGGCGCCGCCCGCAGCGCCCCCAGCAGCAGGCCGAGGTTGTGCCGGCGCACCGCCGGTGAGCGCGCGGGCGGGGCCTGCGGGCGGGGAGCCGGTCGGTCGTGCACGGGGTCATCGTGCTCCGGCGAGGTGTTCCAGTGCCAGCTGGTGGAGCCGGACGAAGCCGTACCCGCGACGGCCCAGCGCGTCCGGGTCGACGGTGTCCAGCGCCGGGTCGGCGAACAGGTCCGCCGCGGTCTCCCCGGCCCCAAGCGTCGGCTCGGACAGTGCGGGCACCCCGGCCTCGACGAGCGCGGCGACGACCTCGGGGTCGGCCCGGAACGCGGCCGCCCGCTCGCGCAGCAGCAGGTAGGTGCGCATGTTCGCGGCGGCGCTGTCCCACACCCCGCGCCGGTCCTCGGTGCGCGCCGGCTTGTAGTCGAAGTGCCGTGGCCCGTCGTAGCCTGCGGTCTCGAGCAGGTCGACCAGCGAGAACGCGTTCAGCAGGTCACCGTGGCCGAACACCAGGTCCTGGTCGTACTTGATGCCGCGCTGGCCGTTCAGGTCGATGTGGAACAGCTTCCCGGCCCACAGTGCCTGGGCGACGCCGTGGGTCATGTTGAGCCCGGCCATCTGCTCGTGCCCGACCTCGGGGTTGACGCCCACGAGCTCGGGGTGGGCGAGGCGCTCGACGAAGGCCAGCGCGTGCCCGACGGTGGGCAGCAGGATGTCCCCGCGGGGCTCGTTGGGCTTCGGCTCGATCGCGAACCGGATGTCGTACCCCTGCTCCAGGACGTGCCCGCAGAGCAGGTCCATGGCCTCGCGGTAACGGTCCAGGGCGGCGCGGACGTCCTTGGCGGAGTCGAACTCCGAACCCTCCCGTCCACCCCACAGCACGAAGGTGCGGGCACCGAGCTCCGCGGCCAGCTCGACGTTGTGCAGCACCTTGCGCAGCGCGAGGCGCCGCACGGTCCGGTCGTTGGAGGTGAACCCGCCGTCCTTGAACACCGGGTGCGAGAACAGGTTCGTGGTGATCATCGGAACGGTCATGCCGGTCGCCTCGCACGCCTTCCGCAGCCGTGCGATCTGCCGGTCCCGGTGGGCCGGGTCCGGCGCGAAGCCGAACAGGTCGTCGTCGTGGAAGGTGAGACCCCAGGCGCCGCGCGCGGCGAGCTCCTCGACGGCCTCGACGACGTCGAGCTCGGGGCGGGTGGGCGAGCCGAACGGGTCGGCCGCGGTCCAGCCGACGGTCCACAGTCCGAAGGAGAACCGGTCGGCGGGGGTGGGGGCGGGAACGGACATGGGGCGGGACTCCTGGGACGGGGGTGCGGGACGGTCCGGCAGCGAGCCGGTGGACAGGACGCCGGCGTAGAACCGGGCACTGAGCTTGGGGGTACGGGCGTGGGTCACCGGGTCCACGGCGACGATGCCGAAGCGCATCGCGTAGCCGCGGGCCCACTCGAAGTTGTCGAGCAGTGACCAGACGTAGTAGCCGCGGACCGGCAGGCCGTCGGCCGCGGCCCGGGCGGTCTCGGCGAGGTGGTCGTGCAGGTAGGCGACGCGGTCGTGGTCCTGCACCGCACCGTCGGCGGCGGGGACGTCGGGATAGGCGGCGCCGTTCTCGGTGACCACCAGGTCCAGGCCGGGATGCTCGGCGGCGAGCCGGCGCAGCAACGCGCCCAGGCCCCGGGCGTCGACCCCCCAGCCCATGTCGGTGAGCGGACCGGCGGGCCGCGGGAACTCGACGTCCTCGCAGGCGACCCACGGGGTGGCGGCGCCGTCGCCGTGCCCGTCGGCGGTCTCCTTCGGCCGCTCGCGCGTCCAGTGCCGCACGACGGTCGGCGTGTAGTAGTTGACCCCCAGCACGTCCGGCGGGGCGTGCACCAGCCGCTCGTCGCCGGGCAGGACGAACGACCAGTCGGTGACCCCGGCGGTGTCGGTGAGGACGTCGGCCGGGTAGCCGCCGTCGAGCATCGGGCCGGTGAACAGCCGGTTCTGCAGGCCGTCGACCCGGCGGGCGGCGTCGCGGTCGGCGTCGGACCCGGTCTGCGGCAGCACCCAGGCGAGGTTGAGGCTGACGGCGATCCGGGCGCCGGGGAGCAGCTCCCGGATCGCCGTGGTGGCGAGCCCGTGGGCGAGGTTGAGGTGGTGCACCGCGGCCAGTGCCGCGGCGGGCTCGGTACGACCGGGTGCGTGCACCCCGGCCGCGTAGCCGAGGAAGGCGCTGCACCACGGCTCGTTGAGCGTCGTGAACAGCTCCACCCGGTCACCCAGCGCGGCGGCGACGACGGCCGCGTACTCGGCGAAGCGGTACGCCGTCGCCCGTGCCGCCCAGCCACCGGCGTCCTCCAGGGCCTGGGGCAGGTCCCAGTGGTAGAGCGTGAGCACCGGGGCGATCCCCGCGGCCCGCAGCGCGTCGACCAGCTCCGAGTAGAAGGCGAGCCCCTGGGCCGACACGGGTCCGAGGCCGTCCGGCCCGACCTGCGGGGTCACCCGGTTCCAGCTGACGGAGAAGCGGTAGGACTGCAGGCCCAGCTCGCGCATGAGCGCCACGTCCTCGTGGACCCGGTGGTAGTGGTCGGCCGCGACGTCGCCGGTCTCGCCGTCCGCGGTCCGACCAGGGGTGTGGGCGAAGGTGTCCCAGATGCTGCGGGTGCGTCCGCCCTCGGCGACCGCCCCTTCGATCTGGTAAGCGGCGGTGGCGGCGCCGAGCACGAGCCCCTCGGGCAGATACGTGGTCATCCGCCGAGCCGCCGGCCGCTCGCCGGGTCGAACGCGTGCACCGTGCGGCCCTCACGGGCCGCGACCCGGAGCCGGGAACCGACGGCCGGTCCCGCCCCGCCGTCGAGCCGGACGACGAACCGCTGCGCGTCGGCACCGACCCGGCCGTGCACGAAGGTGTCCGACCCCAGCTCCTCGGCGAGCTCGACGGTGAGCTCCAGGGCGGGCTCGGCGTCGTCGGCCGGGCGCAGGCCCTCCGGGCGGACCCCGAGCAGGACCTCCGACAGCCCGGCCCCCGCCGCGTCGGCCAGCACGTCCCGTGGCAGCGCGACGGCGGCACCGGCCAGGTCGGCGCCATCGGGGGTGAGCACCGCGGTACGCAGGTTCATCGCGGGCGAGCCGATGAACCCGGCGACGAAGGCGGTGGCGGGGCGGTCGTAGAGCTCGCGAGGCGCGGCGCACTGCTCCAGCAGACCGTCGCGCAGCACCGCGACGCGGTGCCCCATCGTCATGGCCTCGACCTGGTCGTGGGTGACGTAGACGGTCGTGGTGCCGAGCCGCTGCTGCAGGGCGGCGATGTGCGCACGGGTCTCCACCCGCAGCTTGGCGTCCAGGTTGGACAGCGGTTCGTCCATGAGGAACACCGCGGGCTCGCGGACGATGGCGCGGCCCATCGCGACGCGCTGGCGCTGGCCACCGGAGAGCGCCTTCGGCCTGCGGTCGAGGTAGGGCGTGAGGTCGAGCAGCTCGGCGGCCGCACGGACCCGCCGGGTGAGCTCGCTCTTCCCGACCTTCTGCAGCCGCAGGGCGAAGCCCATGTTCTCCGCGACGGTCATGTGCGGGTAGAGCGCGTAGTTCTGGAACACCATCGCGATGTCGCGTTCCTTGGGCGCGACGCCGGACACCTCGCGGCCCCCGATCTCGATGCCGCCCTCGTCGACGTCCTCCAGCCCGGCGAGCATCCGCAGTGCCGTCGACTTGCCGGACCCGGACGGGCCGACGAGCACCAGGAACTCCCCGTCGGCGATGTCCAGGTCGAGCCGGTCGACCGCGCGCACCGGGGGCGGCCCCGGATAGACACGCGACGCGGCCCGGTAGGCGACCTCGGCCATGATCGTCGTCCTCTCGCTGGGAACCGGCTCCGCTGCCGGCCCCTCCGACCCTGGCCCACGAGCGGCCACACGCCTAGAGTTTGTTCGTCTTACGTACGAACTAAGACCGGAGCACGCATGGACGCGAGCAGCCGGATCGCCGCCGGTGACCTGCGGCGACACCACCTGGGCCTGGTGCTGGGCGAGGTGGTCCACGGGTCCGCGATCAGCCGCGCCGGCATCGCCGCGGCGACCGGACTGACCCGGTCGACGGTCTCCGGGCTCATCGCGGAGCTGCTCGCCGGCGGCCTCGTCCGCGACATCGGCGCCGGCCCGGGCGGCACCTCGGGACGCCCCGGCCGCCGTCTGGTCCCCGACCCGGCCGGACCGGTCGGCGTCGCCCTGCAGATCGAACAGGACGGCGTCGGCGGTTGCCTGGTCGACCTGTCCGGCCGGGCCGGGGCCCGCCGATGGCACCCGGCCGCGATCACCGGGACCCCGCCGCAGCGGGCCGCCCGCGCCCTGGCACCGGTCCTGCGTGAGCTCCTGATCGCCGCGGCCGGCGGGGACCGGCCCGCTGCCGGGATCGTGCTGGCGGTGCCCGGTGTCGTGTCCGGCTCCGCCGCCACCACGGCGGTGACCTCTCCGGCGCTGGGCTGGGACGCGGCCGCGATCGGCACGCTGGTCGCGGCCGAGGCCGAGCAGCTCGGAGCGGGCGGGATCGCACTGGCGGTCCGCTGCGGCGCCGCACTGGCCGCGGAGGCCGAACCGGACACCGGACCGCCGGGCACGACGACGGTGCACATCGGCGGGCGCAGCGAGATCGGCGTGACCCTGGTGCGCGACCGGCGGTCCCAGGGCCGCGCCGCGACCCGGTTCGGGCACCTCGTCGCCCGCCCGGGCGGCACCGCGTGCCCGTGCGGCCGGCGCGGCTGTCTGGCCGTCGAGACCCGACCCGAGGTGCAGCCCGACCCGCGCCGATCGGGCAGGCTGCTCGGGCGCGTCCTCGCCGGGTTCACCGCCCCCACCGACCCGGACCGCGTGGTGCTGGGCGGCCGGTTCGCCGCCGCCGGACCGGCGTTCGTCGCCGCCGTGACCGCCGAGCTGCACCGGCACGGCATCCCGGCGGACCGGGTCGTCCCGTCCGTGCTCGGCGCCGACGCGGCCCTGCGCGGCGCCGGACGGGCCGCGCTGGCCCCGGTGATCGCCGACCCGTGGGCCTGGATCACCGGCGACCCGGCGCCGTGACGCGACGGCGCGGCTCAGCCGCCGGGGACGGCCGTACTGGCGCGGACGACGAGCTCGGTGGCCAGCTCCAGGCGGGCCGCGGCTCCGGTGACGTCGGCCCGCGGCTCGTCCAGTGCCAGCCGCACGGACTCCCCCGCCATCCGGGCCAGCGGCTGGCGCACCGTGGTGAGCGGGGGGCTCAGGTACTCGCAGACGGTGATGTCGTCGAACCCCACCACCGACAGGTCCTCCGGCACCCGCAGGCCACGACGGTCGGCCTCCTGGTACACCCCGACCGCCTGCATGTCCGACCCGGCGAAGACGGCGGTGGGCGGGTCGCGCAGGTCCAGCAGGGCCGCGGCCCCGGCCCGCCCGCCCCCGACGAGGAAGTCCCCGTGGCGCACGAGCTCCTCGTGGGCCTCCATACCGGCGCGCCGCAGCGCCGCCCGGTAGCCGTCCACCCGCTGCTGGCTGGAGCTCAGCCGTGGCGGCCCGGAGACGATGCCGATCCGCCGGTGCCCCAGCGTCACCAGGTGTTCGGTCGCGGCCAGCCCGCCGGCCCAGTTGGTCGCCCCGACCGTGGGGAACGAGGGCGGGGCGTCACCCACCGGGTCCAGCAGGACCACCGGCGCCTCGAGGGCGGCCAGCCGGTCGGAGGTCTCCGGGTCACGGTCGCCGACGACCACCACGACACCGTCGCTGCCCCGCCCGGCGATCCGGTCGAGCCAGGCCCGCGAGCCGGGGTCGTCGTAGCCGGTGGTGTTGAGCACGACCTGCCGGTCGGTGCGCCGGGCCTCGGCCTCGGCGCCCCGCAGCACCTCCATCGCCCAGAACGAGTCGAGGCGGTCGACGACCACGTCGACCAGCCCGGTCCGGCGTCGCGACGCCCCGCCGCGACGGCGGTAGCCGCTCTCGGCCACGACCTGCTGCACCAGCTCGCGGGTGGACCGGGCGACGTCGGCCCGCCCGTTGAGGACCTTCGAGACGGTCGGGACAGAGACACCCGCCTGTTCGGCGACCTCGGCGATCGTCACACGGCTGCGTTTCACGCCCGCACCTTATCGAAAGTTTCAAAGATCGTCGTCGACACATCGCACCTTGACGCCCCCGTACGAGCGCTCTAACTTGCGTTCATCGCGTTCGCAAGTCTCGGAAACTTTCGATCGACTGCTCAAGGGAGAGCCCATGTCGACCTGGTCACGCGTCCGTCGGACCGTCCTCGCGGCGGCACTCGCCACCGGCCTCGCCGCCGTCGCCGCCTGCGGGGGTACCGCCGGTCCACAGGCCGGCGGCGAGGCCGGCCAACTCACCCTCTGGACCCTGCAGAACGAGGGGATCAACTCCGTCCAGCAGGCCGCCGTGGACCGCTTCAACGACACCGGTGGCCCGCAGATCGACCTGACCACCTACCTCAACGACCCCTACAAGTCCGCCCTGCAGACCGCCATCGGTTCCCCGAACGGACCGGACGTCTTCTACAACTGGGGCGGGGGCAACCTGAAGGGCTACGCCGACGCCGGGCAGGCCGCCGACCTGACCGCCGCGCTCGACGCCCGGCCGGAGGTCAAGCAGGCCTTCCTCCCGCAGGTGCTGGAGACCGGCACGATCGACGGCAAGGTCTACGGCATCCCCATGCAGGGCGTGCAGCCGCTGTCGTTCTTCTACAACAAGGACGTGTTCGCGCAGGCGGGCATCACCGAGTTCCCGACCACCTGGCAGGGCTTCCTCGACACCGTCGACCGGCTCGAGGCCGCCGGGGTGCAGCCGATCGCGCTCGCCGGGGCCCAGTCGTGGACCGAGATGATGTACCCGGAGTACCTGCTCGACCGGGTCGGCGGCTCGGAGAAGTTCCAGGCCATCGCCGACGGCAAGCCCGGCGCCTGGCGTGACCCGGCCGTGGTGCAGGCGATGACGATGGTCCAGGACCTGGTGGACCGCGGTGCGTTCGGCACCAACTTCACCGCCGTCGACTACGACAACCAGGCCTCGCAGGCGCTGCTGACGAGCGGTCGCGCGGCGATGGAGCTGATGGGGTCCTGGCAGGTCACCAGCCTCAACGACAACTTCCCCGACTTCCTGGAGCAGGGCAAGCTCGGCTGGGCGCCGTTCCCGGCCGTCGAGGGCGGCGCGGGCGACCCCAGCACCGTGATCGGCAACCCGTCGAACTACTACTCGGTCAGCGCGCGGTCGGCCGACGTCCCGGCGGCGACCGACTTCCTGCTCACGCAGATGACCGACCCGCAGTACGTGCAGGGCATGCTGGAGAAGGGGCAGGTCCCCGCCCTGACCGGGATCGAGCAGCAGGTCGCCTCGGCCGGGCCGTTCGCGGACTTCAACACCTACACCTACGACCAGACGAAGAACGCCGCGACGTTCGTCCAGTCCTGGGACCAGGCGCTGCCCGCCGCCGAGGCGCAGACCATGCTGACCAACCTCTCCAAGGTCTTCACCAAGGAGCTGACGCCGCAGCAGTTCGCCGAGGCGATGGACAGCGCAGGCCGATGAGCACCACGTCGGTGACCGGGTCGGGGCGGCCCGGGTTCGTCTGGGCCGCCCCCGCCCTGGCCTTCTTCGCGCTCTTCGCGCTGCTGCCGATGCTCGCCGTCGTCGTCCTCAGCTTCACCGCCTACGACGGCCTGTCCGCGCCGCGGTGGACCGGGCTCGACAACTGGGTCCGGCTCGGGTCGGACCCGCTGTTCACCGAGTCGCTGCAGCTGTCGTTCGTCCTGACCGGGGTCTCCTGGGTGGTGCAGACCGCCGTCGCGCTGCCGCTGGGGGTCTGGCTCGCCGGCCGCGGCCGGTCGCGGGCCGTGCTGGCGGCGCTGTTCTTCGTGCCGCTGCTGATGTCCAGCGCCGCCATCGCGGTGCTGTGGGGCACCCTGTTCGACCCCAACTTCGGCCTGGCGTCGGTGCTCGGCCCGCTGGTCGGCATCGAGGACGGCAACATCATCGGCAGCAACCGGTACGCCTTCGCCGCGGTGATCGCGGTGATCGCCTGGCAGTACATGCCGTTCCACACCCTGCTCTACCAGGCCGCGGCCCGGGCGATCCCGGCGCAGCTCTACGAAGCGGCCCTGATCGACGGTGCCGGACGCTGGCGGACCTTCGTCTCGATCACCGTCCCGCAGCTGCGGGACACGATCATCACCTCCGGCGTGCTGATCGTGGTCGGCTCGATGACGACGTTCGAGGTCGTGCTGATCCTGACCGGCGGCGGGCCCGGCACCGCCTCCCGGATCCTCCCGCTGCACATGTACCTGGAGGGGTTCCGCAGCTTCGACATGGGCTACGCGAGCGCGCTGGCCGTCGTGCTGCTGGTGCTGGGCACCACGCTCTCGCTGGTGATCGCCCGGGTGACCGGCTACCGCCGGATGACCAGCCAACGGGAGGGGATGTGAGCACGATGTCCGCCACCACCACCACCACCGGTCCCGCGCCCGGGCGGGACGCACCCCCCGCGCCCGCGGGCCCGCCGCGGCCGGGCCGGGTCCGCCGCGCCCGTCCGAACCTCGTGGGGGGCCTCGGGGCGGGCGTCTGGTTCGTCGTGGTCGCCGTCCCGCTGTACTTCCTGCTCGTCACCAGTTTCCGGGCGTCGTCGGACTACCTCTCCGACGGACCGCTCGCGGTGCCGTCGGGCCTGACGACCGACAACTACCTCGAGGTGCTGTCCTCGAACTTCCCGCGCTACTTCCTCAACAACGTCCTGGTCGCGGCGGCCTGCGTCGCGATCGTGCTCGTCCTGGCCCTGCCCGCGGCGTACGCGATCGTCCGCAGCCGCAGCCGCTGGGTCGCCCGCGGCTTCACCGTCCTGCTGCTCGGGCTCGCCGTGCCCGCCCAGGCCGTGATCGTCCCGCTGTACCTGATGGTCACCCAGCTGCGGCTCTACGACACCCTGCTCGCGATCATCCTGCCGACGGCGGCGTTCGCCCTGCCGCTCGCCGTGGTCGTGCTGTCCTCGAGCCTGCGCGACATCCCGGGCGAGCTGTTCGAGGCCGCGGTGCTCGACGGGGCGGGCCCCGGACGGGTGCTGGTGTCACTCGTGCTGCCGCTGGCCCGGCCCGGGCTCGCGACGATCGGCATCTTCACCGCGCTGCAGGCGTGGAACGGGTTCCTGTTCCCGCTGGTCCTGACCCAGGACGCCTCGGTGCGCGTGCTGACGCTGGGGCTGTGGGACTTCCAGGGCCAGTACGGCACGAACGTCCCGCTCATCACCGCCGCGGTGCTGCTCTCGCTGCTGCCGTTGCTCGTCGTCTACCTGCTCGGGCGCCGCTTCCTGCTCGCCGGCCTCACCGCCGGCGCCGGCCGCTGAGCCCCTCCCGTCCTGTGAAAGGCCCTCATGAGCACGGATCTGTCCCCGTCCACGACCACCGGTTCCGACCCGCGCCCCGCCGCCCTGCTCGCCAGGATGACCCTGGAGGAGAAGCTCGCCCAGCTCGTCGGGCTGTGGGAGGGGCGTGACCACGCCGCCGACACCGACACCGACGGCGACGTCGCGCCGATGCAGGACTCGATGCAGTCCGGCCACGCGGGCTTCGACTCCTTCGCCCGCGACGGCCTCGGCCAGCTCACCCGGGTGTTCGGCACCGCCCCGGTGGAGCCCGCCGACGGCCTGACCCACCTCGCCGACCGGCAGCGCAGGCTGGGCACCGTGACCCGGCTGCGGATCCCGGCGCTGGTGCACGAGGAGTGCCTGACCGGGCTCGCCGCCTGGCGGGCGACGACGTTCCCGGCGCCACCGAGCTGGGGCGCGGCGTTCGACCCGGGCCTCGTCGAGGAGATGGCGGCCGCGATCGGGACGACGATGGCCGGTCTCGGGGTGCACCAGGGCCTCGCCCCGGTGCTCGACGTCGTCCGCGACGCCCGCTGGGGCCGGGTCGAGGAGTGCATCGGGGAGGATCCCTACCTCGTCGGCACGATCGGCACGGCCTACGTGCGCGGGCTGCAGTCCGCCGGGGTCGTCGCGACGCTGAAGCACTTCGTCGGGTACTCCGCCTCGCAGTCCGGGCGCAACCTCGCCCCGGTGCACGCCGGGCCCCGTGAACTCGCCGACGTGCTGCTGCCGCCGTTCGAGATGGCGGTGCTCGACGGCGGTGCCGGCTCGGTCATGAACTCCTACGCCGAGGTCGACGGGCTCCCCGTGGCGGCCGACGCCGGACTGCTCACCGGGGTGCTGCGTGACCGGTGGGGATTCACGGGCACCGTGGTCGCCGACTACTTCTCCATCGCGTTCCTGCACACCCTGCACGGGACCGCGGGCGACCTCGGTGCCGCCGCGGAGCAGGCCCTGGTCGCGGGGATCGACGTGGAGCTGCCCACCGGCACCGCGTACCTGGAGCCGCTGGCCGAGCGGGTCCGCTCGGGCGGGCTGCCCGAGCACGTCGTCGACCGGGCCGTGCTGCGGGTGCTGGAGCAGAAGGCCCACCTCGGGCTGCTCGACGACGGCGCCGCGGCCCGCGCCGCGGAGCAGGCCGCCGCACGCGCCGCGGCCCCGGTCGACCTCGACCCGCCGGAGCACCGGGCGATCGCCGCGCGGCTGGCGGAGCAGTCGGTCGTGCTGCTGCACGACGACGGCGTCCTGCCGCTCGCGCCCGGCACCCGCCGGATCGCCGTCCTCGGCCCGAACGCCGACGACCCGGCCGCGCTGATGGGCTGCTACAGCTTCGCCAACCACGTCCTGCCCCAGCACCCGGGCACGGAGCTCGGCCTGGACGTACCGACCGTGCTCGACGCCCTGCGCCGTGAGCGGCCGGACGCCGAGCTGGTCCACGTGCGGGGGTGCGACGTCGACACGTCCGACCGGTCGGGCTTCGACGCGGCGGTGCGGGCCGCGGCGGGCTCCGACCTGGCCGTCGTCGTGGCCGGTGACCGCGCCGGGCTGTTCGGCCGTGGCACCTCCGGCGAGGGCTGCGACACCGACACCCTGGAGCTGCCGGGGGTGCAGCGGGAGTTCGTCGAGGCCGTGCTGGACGGCGGCACACCGGTGGTGCTCGTGCTGCTGACCGGCCGTCCCTACGTGCTGGACTGGGCGCTGGCCCGGTGCGCGGCCGTGGTGCAGGCGTTCTTCCCCGGTCAGGAGGGCGCGGGCGCGGTGGCAGGCGTGCTGTCGGGCCGGATCAACCCGTCCGGGCGGCTCCCGGTGAGCCTGCCCCGGTCGGCGGGGGCGCAGCCGTACTCCTACCTGCACCCCCGGCTCGGCGCGGCGAGCCCGGTGACCGCGATCGACACCGCACCGGTACGGCCGTTCGGGTTCGGGCTGAGCTACACCCGGTTCAGCCACTCCGACCTGCGGATCGACCGGGCACGGGTACCCACCGACGGAGCCTTCACCGTGACCTGCCGGGTCCGCAACGACGGTGACCGCGCGGGCGCCGACGTCGTCCAGCTCTACGGCACCGACACCGTCGCCTCGGTCACCCGGCCACAGCGCGCGCTGCTCGGGTACGCACGGGTCCCGCTCGAGCCCGGCGCCGCCGCCGACGTCGTGTTCGACGTGCCGGCCCGCCGGCTCGCGCTGCACGACCGCAGGATGTGCCACGTCGTCGAGCCGGGCGCCGTCGAGCTGTTCGTCGGTACCTCCTGCACCGACCCGGTGCTGCACGGCGCCGTCGAGCTGGTCGGCCCGGTGCACGAGGTCCGGGTCACCGACCGGCGGATCGTCGACGTCCGGGTCGTCCCCTGCTGATCGCGACGGTTGTCACCCCCCGGAAACGTGTCGGGTCTTGCGGCGGGACCACGATCCACGTGAGGTGGTCCCATGTGCGGCGTCGTGGGCGGGATCCGGATCGACGGCCACACCTCTGATGCGGGGCCGGTCCCGGACGCCGGGGCCACGCCGCCCGGCCGGTATCTTCTCGTTCCGGCCGGGCACCGGGGGCCGGGGCGCCACCCCGCCGGGGGCGTGCACCGGTGTCCCGTGCCCGCGTCCGCGGTCCGCAGCGGCACGAACGGGGGTGGTGACGGGTGAGGTCCGTGCGGGAGGGCACACCCGCCCCGGACACGGCGCCCGTGTCCTCCGTCGGGGCCGGACCCGGGCACCATTCGCCCGCGGTGTCCCCCGACGGCACCCGCATCGCCTGGATCTCCGACCGCACCGGGCGCCCGCGGGTGCACGTCGCGGCGCTGCCGGCGGACGGACCGGTCGACCCGGACGGGGCGCGGGTACTGGAGGCCCCCGGCCCGCACGCCGACGTGACCGCGCTGTCCTGGTCCCCCGACGGCAGCCGGATCGCGGTGCAGGTCGCCCCGTGCGGCGGCGACCGCACCCGGGTGGCGCTGCTGGACCCCGACGGCGGGCCCGCCGTCGGGATCGCGACCCACGCCACCGCCGTCGTGCTGGGCGCGTGGGCACCGAGCGGGCGGTCGCTGGGCGTCACCGTGCTGTCCGACGCGACCCCGCGCGGCGCCGAACCGGGCGACGGCACCGCCTGCCTGGTCGACGTGCGCGACGGCTCCTCCACCGTGCTCGGGTCCGGGCAGTCGGCCGTCGTCCAGGCGGTGTCGGCCGACGGACGACGGGTCGTGCTGCGCACCGGCCGCCGCGGGGAGCGCGCCCTGGAGCTGGTCGACCTGCACCGCGGCACGCGGGACCGGGTGATCGGCGGGCCCGGCGGGGCGCTCACCGCGGCCGCCCGCTTCGGCAGCGCCCCCGGCACGCTCTGGGTGCACACCGACGCCGACCGCGAGCACACCGCGCTGCTCGCCGTCGCGCTCGGCCCCGCGGGCGAGCACCGCCTGTCCCCCGCCCGCCCGGTCGCCGTCCGGCCCGGCGCCGACCTGGAGGTCGTGGCGCTGGACCCGGGTGGTCCGCGGGCCGCGCTGGTGTGGAACGTCGGGGGGCGCAGCCAGGTCGAGATCGCCGACCTGCGTGGCGGCAGGCCGGAGCGGCTGCCCGCGCCGTGCGACGTCGTCACCGGGGTGGCCTTCGCCCGCGACGGCGTGTCACTGCTGGTGGCGGGGCACGCGCCGGGGGTGGCGCCGTACGTGGTGCGGATGCCGCTCGACGCGCGCCCGGCCACACCGCTGCTCGGCGGCACCCCGGTGACGCCGCGGCCCCCGCGCCCGGAGGCGGTCGGCTTCCCGGCCGAGGACGGGCTGCGGCTGGCCGGATGGCTGCACCGGCCGTCGTCGCCGACGGGGGTGGGGTTCGTGTGGCTGCACGGCGGGCCCGAGTCCGAGGAGCGGCCCGGCTGGGCGCCGCTGCTGCACGGCCTGGTCGCCGCCGGGGTCACCGTGCTCACGCCGAACGTGCGCGGGTCGTCCGGTCGCGGGCGGGCCTTCGCCCGGCTCGACGACGGCCCGCTGCGGCCGGGCTCGATCGCCGACGTGCGGGCCGCGACCCGGCTGCTGGCGGGGGTGCCCGACGTCGACCCGCGCCGGATCGTCGTCGGCGGCCGGTCCTACGGCGGGTTCCTCACCCTGGCCGCGCTGACCCGGTTCCCGGAGCTGTTCGCGGCCGGCGTCGACGTGTGCGGCATGTCCGACATGACCGCCTTCTACGCCGACTCCGAGCCGTGGATCAGCGGGCCCGCGACCACCGAGTACGGACACCCGCACCGGGACCGCGCGCTGCTGGAGGAGCTGTCCCCGCTGCGCGCGGCGGACCGTATCGCCGCACCGCTGCTGGTCGTGCACGGCGAGCACGACACGAACGTCCCGCTGGCGCAGGCACTCGCGATCCACGCGGCGCTGGCCGGGCGCGGTGCGCCGGTGGAGCTGCTGCGCATCCCCGACGAGGGCCACGAGGTGCACGACCGGCACACCCGGGCCGCGGCGAACGCCCGCATCGTGGAGTTCGTGACCGCGACGGTGGCCCGTGGCTGACCGGGCGCCCCGGCCCGGGTGGGCGGTCGCGGTGCGGGCGCTGGTCGGGATCGTGGCCGTGGTCGTCGTGGTGGGGATCGTCGTCGTCGCGGGCCCGGTGCTGCTCGCCGGGCACCCGGCCTACCCGGTGCTGCTCGCCGTCGTCGCCCTGGTGGGGCTGGTCCTGGTGGTGCGCTCGGGGCGCCCGGCGCGGCCCGGACGGCTGCGGACGACCGGGCGGGCCGCCGGTGCGGTGCTGCTGGTCGCGCTGGTCGCCGCCGTGCTGTGGCTGCGTCCCTACGCGGCCGACGAGACCGCGCTCGCCGCGACCACGCCGTCGGACCGGGTCGCGGTGGTGCACACCGCGACGACGTGGGAGCTGCGCCCGACCGCGCCGTCCGGCCGGGGCCTGGTGTTCGTCCCCGGGGCGCTGGTCGACCCGCGGGCCTACCTGGCGCTGCTGCGCCCGCTGGCCGAGCAGGGGGTGCGCGTGATCGTGACCGCGCCGCCGCTGGGCGTCGCGCCGGCCGATCCGGGGGCCGTCGGCCGGGCGGTCGGCTCGGCGCCCGAGATCCGTACCTGGGCGGTCGGCGGGCACTCCCTCGGCGGCGTGGCGGCCGCGCGGGCGCTGGACGTGCCCGGGGTGCGTGGGCTGGTGCTGTGGGCGTCCTACCCGGCCGCCGACGTGTCGGGGGCGCCGGTCGCGGCCCTGTCGGTGTCCGGCTCCCGCGACGCGCTGGCCACACCGGACGCGATCGCGGACTCCTGGGCGCAGCTGCCCGCGGGGACCCGCTTCGTCGTCGTCGACGGAGGGGTGCACGCCTACTTCGGCGACTACGGCCCGCAGACCGGCGACGGCGAGGCGGGCGTGGACCGGGCGACCGCACAGCGGCAGATCGTCGCCGCGACCACGGACGTCGTGACGTCGCTGCGCCCCGACTGACCGGTCGGGACGGTCAGGCCGTGCTGAACGACTGCAGGATCTCCTGGCCCTCGCTGTCGGTGCCGACGACGAACCGGTAGTTCTCCCGGGTCGTCGTGCCGTCGTTGCGCATGAACACGACGGTCGCGGTGACCGTGTTCGGGCCGGCGTTGCGCAGGTTCTCGGCGTAGACGTTCCGCACGGTGCTGTAGAAGGTCCGGAAACCCTGGATGCCCTGGCTCTGGGCCTGCGCCTGCGGGCTGAGCATCGCGAACGCGCCGTCGATGTCGCCGGGCAGCATCCGGTAGTAGTTCTGCACGAACGACACCGGGTCCTGCACCTGCCCGGTGCCGGTGGTCGGTGTCGGCGTCGCGGTGGTCGTCGGCGCGGGCGTGGTCGTCGGGGCCGCGCTCGGCGTCGGCGACCCGCTCGTCGGCGGGGCGGCGATCACCGGCGGGGCGTCCTGCTGCCGGCTGGTCGAGTAGACGCCGAACGCGACACCGCCACCGACGACGAGCAGCACGGCCACCGCGCCCAGCACGACCGGGGTGCGACGACCCCGCCCGTCCCGGGAGCGGGTGGCACCGCCCCGTCGGCCACCACGGCCGCCGGGGCCGGGGATGACCTGCGGTGCGGGCACGGCCGGCGCGTCGACGACGGTCCCGCCGCCCTGCGCCTCGCGCCCGTCGGACGCACCCGCGCCGTCGCCGGTGTCCATCACCGCGGTCGCCGTCGACGGCGTCGCGAGACCGGCGACGGACTGGCCCGCGGCGATCCGGGCGAGCGCCTCGCGGGCCTGGGCGGAGCTGGGCCGCTCGGCGGGGTCGTTGGCGAGCAGGCGCATCAGCAGCGCGGTCAGCGGGCCCGCATCCTGCGGCGGGGTGATCGCGCCGGTGGCGACCTTGTGCAGCAGGGCGTAGGCGTTGTCGTCGAGGCCGAACGGCGGCTCGCCCTCGACCGAGGCGTAGAGCATCGCGCCGAGCGCGAAGACGTCCGAGGCGGCCGTCGGCTCCTGGCCTCGGGCGACCTCCGGGGCCAGGAAGGCCGGGGTGCCGGCGATGACGCCGGTACGGGTGAGCTGCACGTCGTCGACGGCGCGCGACACGCCGAAGTCGGTGATCTTGGCCCGGCCGTCCTCGGCGATCAGGACGTTGCCCGGCTTGATGTCCCGGTGCACGACGCCCGCGGTGTGCGCGGCGGCCAGCCCGTCGGCGACCTGACGGCCGATCGCGGCGGCCTCCCGCGGCGGGATCGGCCCCTTCTCGGCGAGCACCGCGGCCAGCGAGCGCGACGGCAGGTACTCCATGACCAGCCACGGACGGTCGTCGTGGACGACGACGTCGAACATGCTGATCACGTGCGCGTGCTGCAGGCGGGCGCCGATCCGGCCCTCGCGCAGGATCCGCTGGCGGGACTCCTCCAGCTGCTCGTCGGACGGCAGGGCCGCCGCGAGCAGTTCCTTGACGGCCACCGTGCGGTTCAGCAGCTCGTCCGTCCCCCGCCACACGGCACCCATCGCACCGGCACCGATCCGCTCGTCGAGCCGGTAGCGGTTCCCGATCCGGTGGGCGTCGGGGGTGGGCGAACTCATGAGGTCCAAGGGTAGGGAATCGAGGCCGGGCCGCCGTCGGCAGGGCAGGTGCTGCGAACGACCGGGAGAGGGACCACGGACCCTACGCGACCACCGGTCGCGCAGCCAGCGACCGTACGCCACACCACAGGACCACCGATCACCTCGGAAGGCCCAACTTGTTGGCACATGCCGGCCACGATCCGTAACCGCCGCGGGCGTCGCGGACCTTGGTCGCGATCTCGATCTGCTGCTCCTTCGTGGCGCCGTCGGCGGTGGGGGCGTACGTCGTGCCGCCGAAGTCGCTCCAGGTGCCCTTGTCGAACTGCAGACCACCGTGGTAGCCGTTCCCGGTCGAGATGGACCAGTCGCCGGAGGACTCGCACTGCGCCAGCTCGTCCCAGGTGCCGTCGGCCGCCTTCGCCGACGACGACGGCGCCGGCTCCTTCTTCGTCTCCGGCTTCGGGGCGGGGGCCGCGGGGGCCGGGGCGTCGGCCTCTCCCCCGCCGCTCCCGTTCCCGCGGTCCTCGTCCGGCTCGTCCCCGCGGTTCTCGTCTCCCCCGTCGCCCTTGTCGCCCCTGTCGCCCCTGTCACCGCGGCCCTCGTCGCCGCCGGACCGGTCGCCACCGGAGCCGCCGCTGCCGTCCTCGGCGGAGTCGTCGCCATCGGACGATCCACCGTTCCCGCCGGGAGGGGCTCCGCCGCCGCCGGAACCGCGGAAGTCGCGGTCCTCCGGCTCCGATCCCGAGGCCGGGCCGTCGCCGGCGCTGCCGCCGGAGGGGTGGCCGGAACCGCCGGACCCCGACGGGGAGCCGCTGCCGGAGCCGTCGTCGCCCCCGCCCCCGTCGCCACCGGTGCCGCCGTCGCCGCCGGAGCCATGGCCGTCGCCGGACCCGGCGGAGGCCCCCGCCGGGTCCGGTGCTCCGGCCGAGCCGTCCGAGCCGTCCGAGCCGTCCGAGCCGTCCGAGCCGTCCGAGCCGTCCGAGCCGTCCGAGCCGGAGCCGTCCGCCCCGCCGCCCCGGCCGGACCCCGCCCGCGCCGCCGCGGACCGCACCCGCTCCCCCACCGCCCGTGCGACGGCGTCGGCGTCGGGTGCGCCGTACCCGGCGGCGACGTCGTCGACGACCAGAACCCAGTCGAGGCTCCCGTCCGGGCCCTGCGGGGCCGGGAACCGGGCGATCCCCGAGCTCGCGAGCCGGGCCAGCTCCAGCGTCGTCCCGGTCGCGGGCTGGACCCACCACGGGCGCGCGGTGTCGCCGGAGAGCAGGTCGAGGTCGAGGACCACGTCGCTGCCCGCCGGGGTGTGGCCGAGCACGTAGGACCCGTCCTCGGCCCCGGCGATGTCGACCCGGCTGTCCACCGCCGCGGCCCGCACGGTGAACGCGCCGTCGGAGTACGGGCTCAGCGACGTCCGGGGCACCGCGTCGGCGAGCGCGCCCCGGTCCAGCACGGAGCCGACCGCGAGCTGCCCGCCCACGAGCGTCCCGGCGACCAGCGCCACCGCTCCGAGCACCGACGTCGTCCGCCGCGAGAACCAGGTGTCCACGGCCGGGCACTGTGCGCCCCCGCGGCGCCCGCCACGGCCGAACGGGCGATCCCGTTCGCGATCGCGAGCGGCACCGCCGGGTGATCGTCACGGGTGAGGGGTCCGGTGCCCCATCCGGCACCGGACCCCTCGATCGCGGCGATCACGCCGTCACCGGCTCAGTAGTCGAAGGACGGGTCCTCGGTGCGGGTGCGCTTGAGCTCGAAGAAGTGCGGGTTCTCGGCCAGCAGCCGGGCGCCGTCGAACAGGCGGCCGGCGTCCTCGCCCTTCGGGACCCGGGAGATCACCGGCCCGAAGAACGCCACGCCGTCGACGTGGATGGTCGGGGTACCGACGTCCAGACCCACCGGGTCCATGCCCTCGTGGTGGCTGGCGCGCAGCTTCTCGTCGTACTCGGTGGAGTGCGCGGCCTCGGCCAGCGACTCCGGCAGGCCGAGCTCCTTCAGCGCGCCCGCGACGACGTCGTCGAAGTCCTTGTTGCCCTGGTTGTGGATGCGCTCGCCGAGCGCGGTGTAGAGCGGCGCCAGGATCTCCGGGCCCTTCAGCTCGGCGGCGGCGATGCACACGCGCACCGGGCCCCAGCCCTTCGACATGAGCTCGACGTACTGCTCGGGCAGCTCACGGCCCTCGTTCAGCACGGACAGGCTCATGACGTGCCAGGTGACGTCGACGTCGCGCACCTTCTCCACCTCCAGCACCCAGCGGGAGGTCAGCCACGCCCAGGGGCACAGCGGGTCGAACCAGATGTCGATGCGGGCACGGCCGTCGGCAGCAGGAGTCGTCATACCCGGCGCAACGCCGGGCACCGGCCGCGGATTCCACGGGCCGCGCCCCGGGCACCGTGATTGGATGCCGACGACACCACTCCCCCGAGAGGACCCCGAACGACGTGACCCCGCCCAACCTCACCCGTGCCCAGGCCGAGGAGCGCGCGGCGCTGCTCGACGTCTCCACCTACGACGTCACGATCGACCTGACCGACGGCGCCGGAGCCCCCTCCGAGCGGACGTTCGCGGTGACGACCACGGTGCGCTTCACCGCCGCCGAGCCCGGCGGGAGCACGTGGATCGAGTGGGTCGGCGACGGCATCACCTCGGCGACGCTGAACGGCACCGAGCTCGACGCCGCCGCGTGGACCGAGGAGGACGGCCTCGCGCTGCCCGGTCTCGCCGCGGAGAACGAGCTGACGATCGTCGCGACCGGGCTCTACACCAACACCGGTGAGGGCCTGCACCGCTTCGTCGACCCCGTCGACCAGGCCGTCTACCTCTACTCGCAGTTCGAGACGGCCGACTGCAAGCGGCTGTTCCCCTGCTTCGACCAGCCCGACCTCAAGGCCCGCTACACCCTCACCGTGACCGCACCGGAGGACTGGAAGGTCATCTCCAACGCCCCGGCGACGGTCGAGGGCGGGGTGCACCGCTTCGAGCGGACCGAGATCCTCTCGACCTACCTGGTCGCGCTGATCGCCGGGCCGTATGCGAGCTGGCACGACACCTATCGCGACGAGCACGCCGAGATCCCGCTGGGAATCTTCTGCCGCGCCTCGCTGGCCCCGCACATGGACCACGAGCGGATCTTCACCGAGACCCGGCAGGGCTTCGACTTCTACCACCGCAACTTCGGGGTGACCTACCCGTTCGGCAAGTACGACCAGCTGTTCGTGCCCGAGTTCAACGCGGGTGCGATGGAGAACGCCGGCGCGATCACGTTCCTGGAGGACTACGTCTTCCGGTCGCGGGTGACCCGCACGCTCTACGAGCGGCGCGCCGAGACGATCCTGCACGAGATGGCGCACATGTGGTTCGGCGACCTCGTGACCATGCGCTGGTGGGACGACCTGTGGCTCAACGAGTCGTTCGCGACGTGGGCGTCGGTGCTGTGCCAGGCCGAGGCGACCGAGTACACGGGCGCCTGGACGACGTTCGCGAACCTCGAGAAGTCCTGGGCCTACCGGCAGGACCAGCTGCCCTCGACGCACCCGATCGCCGCGGACATCCCGGACCTGCAGGCGGTCGAGGTCAACTTCGACGGCATCACCTACGCCAAGGGCGCGTCGGTCCTCAAGCAGCTCGTCGCCTACGTCGGCCTGGAGCCGTTCCTGGCCGGGCTGCGCGACTACTTCGCCGCCCACGCCTGGGGCAACGCCACCTTCGACGACCTGCTGGGCTCGCTGGAGAAGGCGTCCGGCCGGGACCTGTCGGACTGGGGCGCGCAGTGGCTGCGCACCACCGGCCTGAACCTGCTGCGCCCGTCGTTCCGGGTCGACGAGGCCGGGACGTTCACCTCGTTCGACGTCGTGCAGGGCGGCGCCCGGCCGGGTGCCGGTGAGCTGCGCACGCACCGGATCGCCGTCGGCGTCTACGACGACGACCCGGAGACCGGCAAGCTCGTCCGCACCCACCGCGTCGAGCTCGACATCTCCGGCGAGCGCACGGCCGTCCCGGAGCTGGTCGGGCTGTCCCGCGGCAAGCTCGTCCTGGTCAACGACGACGACCTCACCTACTGCGCGCTGCGCCTGGACCCGGGCTCGCTCGCGACCCTGGTGGACCGGATCGGCGACATCGCCGAGTCGCTGCCGCGCACGCTGTGCTGGTCCTCGGCGTGGGAGATGACCCGTGAGGCCGAGCTGAAGGCCCGTGACTTCGTCACCCTGGTCGCCGGCGGGTTCGACAACGAGTCCGAGATCGGCGTCGCGGCGCGGCTGCTGCTGCAGGCCCAGACCGCGACGGCGTCGTACTGCACCCCGGAGTGGGCGCGGGGCCGCGGCTGGCCGCTGCTGACCGACGCGCTGCGGTTCCGCCTGGACACCGCCCCGCCCGGATCGGACGTCCAGCTGGCCGTGGTCAACGCGCTGACCGCCTCGGTGCTGCCGGAGAACACCCTGGACCGGATGACGGGCTGGCTGCTCGACGTCGACGTCCCGAACGGGCTGACCGTCGACGCCGACCTGCGCTGGCGGCTGCTGCACGCGCTCGTCGCGCACGGGAAGGCCGGGGAGACCGAGATCGCCGAGGAGGCCGATCGTGACGCCACCTCCACCGGGGCGCGGCAGGCCGAGCGGGCCCGCGCGCTGATCCCGACCGCGGAGGCCAAGGAGCGGGCGTGGCAGCGTGCCGTGCACGACGACTCCCTGCCGAACGCGATCAACGAGTCGGCGATCTCCGGGTTCTCCCACCCCGCACTGGCGACGGTGAGCCCCGGGCTGCTCGACGGCTACGTCCAGCGCTACTTCGACGAGATCGACGGCGTGTGGGCGCGCCGGACCTCGGAGCTGGCGCAGAACGTCGTCGTCGGACTGTTCCCGTCCTGGGCGGTCGCGGAGCCGACCGTCGCGGCGGCGGACGCCTGGCTCGCCGACGAGTCCAAGCCGGCGTCGCTGCGCCGGCTCGTGTCCGAGGGGCGCGCCGGGATCGTGCGCGCGCTGGCCGCCCGTGAGTTCGACGGTCAGGCCACCCCTGCCCCGGAGCGGACCACCGCGGTCCAGCAGCCCTGACCCACGCACGACGGCGCCCCGGGAGTCCGTGCTCCCGGGGCGCCGTTCGTGTGTCGGGGTGTGGTCAGCGGCGGCGCAGCCACCGCCGCAGCGGGTTCGTCGACGCCGGTTCGTCGGCCGGGCGGAAGCCGGCGCAGACACGCGGTCCGCAGCTGCCGCAGTCGGTGCCCGGTCGGTAGTGGTCGTGCAGGTCCTCCGGGTGACCGCAGGTGCACAGTCCCAGCTGCGGGACGACGGGCGCGGGCGGACCGGCCGGGGTCTTCGGCTCGGACGGTGTGCGCGGCCGGGGCAGCGCCGGGACGGGCTCCAGGCCCGTCGGCGGCGTCAGGACCGCGGCCGTGGGGGTGGCGGGGGTCCTGCGGTCGGTGCCGTCGTTCTCGTGCGCCATGGTGACCTCCTTCGTGCCGGCGAACGGCAGCGCGGACGACCATCGCGTCATCGCACCGTGCCGTTGCGTCACCAGTATGAGATCGGGTGGGGCGCCTGGGAATGGCTCGCGGCGACGAAAAGACCTGCCGTGGACGGAACGGCAGGTCGTGGACATCTCGCCACCCGATCAGCGGGCCACCGGAAGTGTGAGCACGGCAAGACAGCCACGGGGCGCGTCCACCGTACGGAGCACCAGGGTGCCGCCGTGCTCCCGAGCGAGCTGGGCGCTGATGTGCAGTCCGAGCCCGGAGCCGCCGGCGGCCTCGTCGTGCCGCCCGCGGACGATCTCGAGCTGCTCCTGCCCGTCGGGCAGGCCGGGGCCGTGGTCACGGACCTCGACGGCGACCAGACCCGGCTCGTCGGCGAGGCGGGCCCGCACCACCACCGGGGTCCGGGGCGCGTGCCGGTCGCAGTTGGCCAGCAGGTTCGTCACGACCTGGCGGGTGAGCGACTCGGGCGCGGCGACGGGGGGCAGGTCGTCCTGGGTGTCGAGGGTGATGCAGCGGCCATCGCGCAGGTCCACCAGGGTGCGCAGGGCCTCCCCGACGTCGTGCTCGCCGCCGGGGCCCGCACCCGGCGCCGGGGTGACCGCGGCGTAGGCCGGGCCGTAGTCGAGCAGGGCGGCGTCGCGCCCGTCGACCATCGGGCCGGCCACCGCGTCCTCGACGGTGACCGGGGTCTGCAGCATCTGGCGGAGCCGGTTCAGCTCGGCGAGCACCGCCTCCCGCATCCGGGCGACCTGCGGGTCGTCACCGGGGCGGGTCGTCAGCAGCTGCGCGGCGCCGGCCAGGCCCGCCAGGCCGTTGCGCAGCTCGTGGTCGCGCTCGGCGGTCTGGCCGGTGGCCCGTTCGAGCAGCGCCGACGCCTCGCCGAGGGTCTCCTGGAGCTGGTCGTAGTCGTCCTGTATCTGGGTGACCGCACGCAACGCCATGGTCAGCAGCGCGGTGAGCACCACGCCCATCCCGAGCACCCGCAGCGACGGGTAGACCAGGCCGTCCGTCGGTTCCTGGCCGGGCACGATCGCCCGGTACAGCTGCGACACCGCGACGATCAGCAGGCCGAGCCCCATCCGGGCCCGGATCCGGCTCGGACGCCGGTAGCCGTCGAGCAGGAACAGCACCGCGACCAGCGCCCAGCCGCTCTGCACCACGATCGAGTAGAGGGGCGAGGTCGCCACCATCCGGGTGAACGGGCTCTCCGCCTGCGATGCGACGACCCCGCCGATGACGAGGGCGACCGCGGCCAGCGCCCAGCCGCCCCAGGCCCCGAGTGCCGGTGGCGGCCGCAGCGCGGCGACCAGGATGCACAGGCTGATCACGAACATGGTCAGCACGGCCAGCCGCGGGGTGCCCGCCGGGTACTGCGGCAGGACCAGTGCGGACAGCGGGAGGAGCACGACGCCGTAGAGCAGGAGGGCGGCCCCGAACCACGACGGACGGGGGTCTCCGGACAGCCGCCCCGTCACCAGCGCGACGATCGCCGCCGCCGAGCCGACCGCGGCCGCCACGAGGGTGAGCACCGCTGTCGCGTCGGACAGGTCGATCCGTCCGTCGACCACCGCGGGGCGGCTCACCGCCACCACGAGGACGGCCAGGACCGCGACGACGAGCACGTCGGTCAGGTGTCCGGCCAGGAACCGGGCCCGCCGCTGCGGGCCCAGGAGCGCGCCGAGGAAACCGGACGCCACGTCCCCTCCGCTCCGAAGATGTCGCCGGACTGATGAGATTGCGATGATAGGACTCGTCATTCTCGGTGACGTTCGGTGGCGGCGTTGTGGGCCGAACGGGTCAGATCCCGGCGGCCTTGCGGTAGAGCGCGACGGCCTCCAGCTGGGAGCCGACCTCCAGCTTGGTCAGCACCGCGCGGATCTGCGTCCGGACCGTCGCCAGCGAGACGACGAAATGGTCGGCCACCGACTGCGCACGCTTGCCACCCGCCAGGAGGGCGAGGACCTCGCGCTCGCGCTGGGTGAGCCTGCCCAGCTTCTCGTGCAGGTCGCGACGCTCGTGCTCCCGGTCGCGGTGCAGCCGGATGAACTGCTCGCGGCGGCCCGGCGGCATGATCGAGCGCCCGGCGTGGGCCTCGCGGATGGCGCTGAGCAACGCCGGGAACGGCGCGTTCTTGGGGACGAACACGAACCCGCCCGCGTCCAGGGCGGCGCCGACCCGGCCTGCGTCGGAGCTGCCGGACAGCACCACCACCCGCCAGCCCGCCTCGCAGAGGGGGCCGACGAGCCGGACCCCGTCGATGCGGTTGCCCTCCGGGTCACGCCCCAGGTCGAGGTCGAGCACGATGAGCCCGGGTGTGACGCGCCGGGCGTGCTCCAGCACCGCAGCGGCGGAGCGGACCGGCTGGAAGGTCGCGTCCTCGCCCTCGGCGCGCAGGTTGAGGGCGAGAGCGGACCCGACCAGCTCGTGGTCGTCGACGATCAGGATCGGGCTGCCGGTGGGGCCGCTCACCGCTCGGTCCTCCCGCTGGGCACCATGGGGGACACCTTAGAGCCGTTGCGCCGATCGTGGTGGCCCGCGAGTGACGGACACGCGGGCGCCGCACTGTCCACGGACGCGACCGGGTGTCCGCCCGGGTGTCCACCGGATGGGAAACCCCAGCTCAGGGGCGACTGCCGGCCTGGTCCGCCAGCATCCTCAGTCCGGACAGGATTCCACCGAACAGATCGCCCTCCTTGAAGGACGCGACCATGCTCATGAGAGCGAGCTTGGCGCCGCGGTCGGGGAGGCGGACCTTCGCCTCGGCGCCGGTCACGATCTCCAGCAGGCGCTGCTCGGGGCTCACGGCGACGAGCACCGCGTCCTCGTGGTCGTCGACGCGCCCGTGCAGGTCGACCGCGGTGGCCCGCGCGTCGGCACCCAGGTCGCCCAGGTACAGCGCGAACCGCAGGCCGGTCTCGCGGCTGGCCAGGTAGAGGGCCTCGTCCAGGCGGGTCAGCTGCACCGGGGTGAACGGGTGCGCGGCCGCGGACGGCTCGACGAAGTTCTCGGCCACCGACAGGCGACCGGAGTTCGTGACGACCGACCCCTCGGGCAGGTCCTCCTCGTTGCCGGTGAAGACGGCGAGGTCACCACTTGCCACCGGTACCTCCTCGGGTGTCGCCGCCCTCGGACGGGGCGGTGTCGCCGTGTCCGGCATGCGCGGCGTGGTGCCCCGCGGCGGACGGCTCGGCGATCCAGAACAGCGGCTCGTACGGCCAGGGGTCACCCGCGTTGTAGCGGGGGCGGTTGCTCCGGTTCCGCACCGCGATCCAGCCCCAGATCGCGAAGTACAGGACAGCCGGCGCGACCACGAAGACCAGCAGGGTTTCGACGACGGTCACGGGGCCAGAACCTAGCCGATCGCCGTGCCCGGCACCTGCTCAGGTGTCCGATCCGACAGCCGCCCGGACCGCACCGCGCGGACCAGCGCGTCATGATCGGCTTCGGTCTGGTCGGCATAGGCCCTGGCGAACGTCGCGAGCGCCGCGGCCACCTTGCCGCCCTTCCCCAGGTAGCCGGCGATCATCGACGCCCCCGAGGTGCGAGCGTGCCCCTTGGCGAGCAGCCTGCCGCAGACGTCGGCGTAGTCGGCCAGCGCGGGGGCGTCGAGGGTGTCGGGGACGATCGCGCCCTTCATGTCACGGAACTGGCGGACGTAGTACTGGCGGCCGTTGATCGTCGTCCAGCCCAGGAGCGGGTCGGAGACGGTCTGCAGGGCCTGTTGGTACTCCACGACCCGCTGGCCCTGGTGGGCGTGCCAGGCCTCGCCGCCGTGCACCCACGGCGCGACGACCGACCGGCGTGCCTGCTTGAGCTGCAGGAACAGCACGTCGTCGGGGCTGGAGCCCTCGCAGAGCACGAGGTAGGCGCGCAGCCCGACCGAGCCGACCCCGACGACCTTGTGGGCGACGTCGACGGCGTGGTAGCCGCCGAGGATCCGGCTCCAGTGCGGCGGCAGCGTCGCGAGGTACCCGTCGAGGGCGGCCAGGATGCGCGCGGTGTGCTCGCCGTCGGGGTGGGTGATCAGCGGCGGCTCGGTGACGATCCGCCGCGCACCGCCCTCCTCGGTCACGAACCGGGGCAGCGCACGGTCGCTGGTGCGCCGGCGCGCCCGTTCGGCGGCCTTGTCGATGACCCGGCGCGAGGTCTTGTGGTCGGCGTCCGAGCGCAGGGTGTCGATGTCCATGATGTCGAACGAGCGGGCGAGCAGCGGCTCGTCGGCGAGGTGGCGCAGGTGCTCGGCGTAGGAGGTCACGCAGCGGGCGGCGGCCTCGCCGCACTGCTGTTCGGTCGCGCCGGAGTCCCGGCCGGCGACCCAGGTGGAGGACACCAGGCGTCGCAGGTCCCACTCCCAGGCGCCGGGGTGGGCCTCGTCGAAGTCGTTGAGGTCGAAGACCAGGTCGCGCTCGGGCGAGGCGTAGAAGCCGAAGTTGCCCAAGTGGGCGTCGCCGCAGATGACGGGGTGCACGCCGGTCTCGGGCAGCACCGCGAAGTCCGCGGCGTGCAGGGCGGCGGCGCCGCGCAGGAACGCGTGCGGGGATGCGGTCATCCGCTGGATCCGCAGCGGGACGAGCTCGTGCACACGCCCGGCGTTCTGCGCCTCGACGACGTCGACCGGGTCGGCCCGGCGCAGCTGCGCGGACCACTCGGCGAGCCCGGACCGGGGCGCGACCTTCCGCAGCCCCTTGCCGATGCGGTAGCGCTCGGCGCGGGGCGTCGAGGCGCGCTGCAGCGAGCCGAACGCCGCGCGGTCCGATCCGGCGAGGACGGGGTGCGAGGTCACGCCTGCGTTCTACCGCACGGCGGGCCCCGGAGCCCGCGCGGCGGGCCGGCCTCAGACGTTGCGCCTGCCCAGCGCGCGGTAGGTCCAGCCCGCGGACTCCCACGCCTCGCGGTCCAGGGCGTTGCGGCCGTCGAGCACCCGGCGGGTCTTCACGACCTTCCCGAACGAGCCCGGGTCGAGCTCGCGGTACTGCTTCCACTCGGTCAGCAGCAGGACGGCGTCGGCGCCCTCGGCGGCCTCCTCCGGGGTGTCGACGCAGTCCAGCTGCGACCAGTGCCGCCGCACGTTGGGCAGCGCCTGCGGGTCGGTCACCCGGACGTTCGCGCCCTGCAGCTGCAGCTGCGCGGCCACGTTCAGCGCCGGGGAGTCGCGGATGTCGTCGGAGTCGGGCTTGAACGCCGCGCCCAGCACCGCGATCCGCTTGCCGAGCAGGGAGTCGTCGCACACCTGACGGGCGAGCTCCACCATCCGGATCCGGCGCCGCATGTTGATGTTGTCGACCTCGCGCAGGAACGTCAGCGCCTGGTCGGCGCCCAGCTCGCCGGCGCGAGCCATGAACGCCCGGATGTCCTTGGGCAGGCAGCCGCCGCCGAAGCCGAGCCCGGCGTTGAGGAACTTGCGGCCGATCCGGTCGTCGTGGCCGATCGCGTCGGCGAGCTGCTTCACGTCGGCGCCGGTGGCCTCGCACAGCTCGGCCATCGCGTTGATGAAGGAGATCTTGGTGGCGAGGAAGGAGTTCGCGGCGGTCTTGACCATCTCCGCGGTGGCGTAGTCGGTGACGACCTTCGGCGTGCCGTCGGCGACGATCCGCGCGTAGACGGTGTCCAGGACCTTCTCCGCGTCCACCGCGGTGTCCGCGCCGGACAGCGACGGGACGCCGTAGACGAGCCGGTCCGGGTGCAGGGTGTCCTGGACCGCGTAGCCCTCGCGCAGGAACTCGGGGTTCCACGCCAGCGCGGCACCCGGCACGCGGGCGGCGACCTGCTCGGCCAGCCGGGCGGCCGTGCCCACCGGCACCGTGGACTTGCCGACGACCAGCTCGCCGGGCCCCAGCACCTCGATCAGCGACGCCGTCGCCGCCTCGACGTAGGTCAGGTCCGCGGCGTACTCGCCACGACGCTGCGGGGTGCCGACGCACACGAAGTGCACCGCGGCGCCCCGGGCGTCGGCCATGTCCGAGGAGAACGACAGCCGCCCCGAGTCCAGCGACCGGCGCAGCAGCTCCTCGAAGCCCGGCTCGAAGAACGGGACCCGGCCCGCGGCCAGCGACTCCGCCTTCGCGACGTCGACCTCGATACCGACGACCTCGTGGCCCAGCTCCGCCATCGAGGCCGCGTGCACGGCTCCGAGGTAGCCGCACCCGATGACCGACAGCTTCAGCGGGGTGGTGTTCTCCGACATGGCCGGAGGTTAGCTGCCGCCCCGGACGGGCTGTCGCAGACGTCGGGCAGTGTGCGTCCCGGTGACGCCGAGGTGTCGCGCCGGCACTAACGTCCTCGGCCGTGCGGACCCTGCTGCTGGCCGAGGAACTGCTCCTGCTGGGGCTCGACCGCTCGACCGGCCGGATCGGTGACCGGTTCGACGGGCGGGTCCTGCCCGTCGCGCTGGTGCGCGACCTGGTCGACGCCGGTGCACTGCACCTCGACGGCGGGGACGGCCCCGACGGCGGCGACACCGTGACGCCGTCGGGCGGGGAGCCCGACCACCCCGCGCTGGCCGCGGCGCTGGCCGCGGTGACCCGGGACGGCACCGACACCGGCTCGCACGCCGTCGCCGCCACCGCGGCACACCTCGCGCGGACCCCGGCGGGCTCGGCGGGCGGCGCCGTGGGGCAGCTGGTCGCCGACGGGGTCCTCGCCGCGCAGGAGTACCGCCGGTTCGGGCTGTTCCGCCGGGTGCTGCTCACCGAGCAGGACCCGGAGCCGGCCCGGGCGCTGCGCACCCGGCTGGCGTCGCTGCTGGTCACCGAGACGGCGCCGGGCGGGCACGACGGCCTGTTGCTCGCGCTGCTGGGGCTCACCGACCTCGCCGGTGACGTCCTGCCGCCGGAGATCGACGCGGAGACGCGCGGGGTCGCGCAGCACCGCGCGGCGCTCGTCGCGGAAGGGGCGGCGCGGGACCCGTTCGTCCGGGCCTACTTCGCGGTGCGGTCCGGGTGGGCCGGGAACTGAGCCGCTACCCGCGCAGCTCCGCCAGGCGGGCGCGGCAGCTCTCCCAGGCCGGCAGGACGCCCGCGGCGAGGGCCTCGTCCAGGGTGGGCGCGGCACGGTCCTTGTCGGACAGCACCGGCTCGACCCCCTCGGCCCAGGGCAGCGCGAGGGCCGGGTCCAGCGGGCTGATCCCGTGCTCGGCCGCCGGGGTGTACGACGTCGAGCACAGGTACCCGACGACGGTGGTGTCGGCGAGCGCCTGGAAGGCGTGCCCGAGCCCCTCGGACAGGTAGACCGCCCGCATCGAGGCGGCGTCGAGGTCGACGGCCTCGACCCGCCCGAACGTCGGCGACCCGACCCGCAGGTCCACCACGACGTCGCGGACGGCGCCGGTGGCCACGTAGAGGTACTTGGCCTGGCCGGGCGGCACGTCGGCGTAGTGCACGCCGCGCACGACCCCGCGCGCCGACACCGACTGGTTGGTCTGGGCGACGGTCAGGTCGAACCCGAGCGCCTCGCGGAACGCCGGGCCCTGGAAGGGAGCGGTGAACGAGCCGCGGCGGTCGGCGAAGGTGGTCGGCTCGAACAGCCAGGCGCCCTCGATCGACAGCGGGGTCGCCTTCACGCCCACCAGCTCCGGTGGTCGCGGTACCAGGCCACGGTGGCGGCCAGGCCCTCGTCGAACGGCACCCGGGGGGTGTAACCGAGCTCGTCGCGGATCTTCGACCAGTCCACGGAGTAACGGCGGTCGTGCCCCTTGCGGTCGGCGACCCGCTCGATGCGGTCCTCCCCCACGCCGACGGCGGCGAGCAGCGCGCGGGTCAGGTCCAGGTTGGTCAGCTCGGTGCCGCCGCCGATGTTGTAGACCTCCCCGGCCCGGCCCGCCGTGGCGGCCAGGACGATCCCGCGGCAGTGGTCGGAGACGTGCAGCCAGTCACGGACGTTGAGGCCGTCGCCGTAGAGCGGGACGGTGCCGCCGTCGAGCAGCCGGGTGGTGAACAGCGGGATCACCTTCTCCGGGAACTGGTACGGCCCGTAGTTGTTCGAGCAGCGGGTGACCACCACGTCGAGGCCGTGGGTGCGGTGGTAGCTGCGCGCCAGCAGGTCGCTGCCCGCCTTCGCCGCGCTGTAGGGCGAGTTCGGCTCCAGCGGGTGGGTCTCGGGCCACGAGCCCGACGCGATCGAGCCGTACACCTCGTCGGTGGAGACGTGCACGAACCGGCCGACGCCCGCGTCCAGCGCGGCCTGCAGCGGGACCTGGGTGCCGACGACGTTGGTCGTCACGAAGTCCGCGGCGCCGGTGATGGAGCGGTCCACGTGGGTCTCGGCGGCGAAGTGCACGAGCAGGTCGGCACCGCCGTCGAGCACCTCGGCGACGCGCCGGGGGTCACGGATGTCGCCGCGCTCGACCGTCAGCCGCGGGTCGTCGGCGACGGGCGCGAGGTTCTCGATCCGGCCGGCGTAGGTGAACGCGTCGAGCACGGTCACCCCGGCCCCGGCCAGCTCGGGGTGCTCCCCGCCCAGCACCTCCCGGACGAAACAGGACCCGATGAACCCGGCCCCGCCGGTCACCACGATGCGCACGTGCCCTCCCCGCTCACTGTCCGGCCCCGCCAGCGTGTCAGAGTCGGCCCCGACGATCGGGAGGTGGGCGCGTGCGCGCGTGCGTGCTGGGGGCGAACGGGCAGCTCGGGCGGGCGCTGGTCGCCGCACTGCCCGGCGCGGTGGCACTCGACCGTGCGGCGCTGGACATCGGTGACGCCGACGCCGTCGCCGCGCACGACTTCACCGGCGTCGACGTGCTGGTCAACGCCGCCGCCTACACCGCCGTCGACCGGGCGGAGACCGAACCGGGCGCGGCGTGGCGGGCGAACGCGGCGGGCCCCGCGCACCTGGCCGCGGCGGCCCGCGAGCACGGTTGCCTGCTGGTCCACGTCTCCACCGAGTACGTCTTCGACGGCACCGCGCCCGGTCCGGTGCCCGAGGACGCCCCGCCGTCCCCGCTCGGGGTGTACGGCGCGTCGAAGGCAGCCGGGGAGCTGGCTGTACGGGCGGCGCTGCCGGAGCGGCACGTGATCGTGCGGACCAGCTGGGTCGTCGGTGACGGCGGCAACTTCGTCGCCACCATGGCGCGGCTGGCCCACGACGGAGTGTCCCCCGCCGTCGTCGACGACCAGGTGGGGCGGCCGACGTTCGCCCCCGACCTGGCCGCGGCGCTGCTCGTGCTGGCCGGGTCCGGACGGCACGGCACCTTCCACGTGACCGGCGACGGCGAGCCGGTCAGCTGGCACGGACTGGCCCGGGAGGTGTTCGCCCGCTGCGGCCGCGATCCCGGCGACGTCCGCCCGGTGTCGACCGCCGAGTACGCCGCGGACAGGCCGCACCTGGCGCGCCGACCGGCGAACTCGGTGCTCGACCTGTCCCGCGCGACCCGCGCCGGAGTGACGATGCCGCCCTGGCGCGACGGGCTCGGCGCCCACCTCGGGATCGCCCGGTGAAGGGCGTCATCCTGGCCGGTGGCACCGGCAGCCGGCTGTTCCCCCTGACCGCGGCGGTGTCCAAGCAGCTGCTGCCGGTCTACGACAAGCCGATGATCTACCACCCGCTGACCACGCTGATGCTGGCCGGGATCCGGGAGATCCTGCTCATCTCCACCCCGCACGACCTGCCCGGGTTCCAGCGCCTGCTCGGCGACGGCGGCCGGCTCGGCCTGCAGATCACCTACGCCGCCCAGGAGCACCCCAACGGCCTGGCCGAGGCGTTCGTCATCGGCGCCGACCACGTCCGCGGCGGGCCGTCGGCGCTCGTGCTGGGCGACAACATCTTCCACGGCGCCGGGTTCGGTGACCTGCTGCGTCGCCGCGCCGCCGAGGTCGCCTCCGGCGACGCGGGCTGCGTGCTGTTCGGCTACCCGGTGCGGGATCCGCGGCGCTACGGCGTCGGCGAGGCCGCCCCCGACGGCACCCTGCTCTCGATCGAGGAGAAGCCCGAGCACCCCCGCTCGGACCGTGCCATCACCGGCCTCTACTTCTACGACGACCGCGTCGTCGACATCGCCACGCGCATCACCCCCTCGGCCCGCGGCGAGCTCGAGATCACCGACGTCAACCGCGCCTACCTCGAACAGGGCCGCGCCCGTCTGCAGGACCTCGGACGCGGCTTCGCCTGGCTCGACACCGGCACCCACGAGTCGCTGATGGAGGCCGGCCAGTACGTCCGCGTCCTGGAGAACCGCCAGGGCATCCGCATCGCCTGCGTCGAGGAGGTCGCCCTGCGGATGGGCTTCATCGACGCCGCCGCCTGCCACGCCCTCGGGGCGCAGCAGGCGGGCTCGGGCTACGGCGAATACGTCATGGCCGTCGCGGATCAGTTCAGGTCGTAGCGAGCACGAGCGCCACACCGCCGGCCACCGCGTCCCGGTCGGGCTCACCGGGCTCGCCCAGACCTCCGGGCTGCGCGGTGCACCTCGATCGCCGACCGCGTCCCGCACGACAACCACTCCATCGCGTACTGGTCGCTCTGGCTCGACGCGCAGATCGTCGTGCGCACGGCGCGGGAGCTGGTCCGGGGCGGCCGGCACCGAGCGGCCGTGCCGGGCGGGTCAGCCGGCCTGGCGCTGCGCGAGCCCGAGGGCGTACTCGGGGTACCACTGCCCGGCGGCGGGCTCCCCCGGACGGCAGGCCCCGTCGGACTCGCCGGGGCGCTTGACCCACAGCAGTGCGTCGACGCGGTCGTCGCCGGTCTCGGTGGTCGGGGCCGCCCCGAGCCCGCGACCGGGCGGGTTGCAGAACGCGGGCACCCCGCCCAACGACGCCTCGTCGGCGACACCCTGGCCGTTGCGGCTGGTGTCGACGACGAAGTGCGCGCCGCCGAGGCGGTCGGAGAGCTGCCGACCGAAGGCGACCACCTGCGGCGTCGGGTAGAAGTTGGCGACGTTGAGGGCGAACCCGTCGGCGGCGCGGACCCCGGAACGCTCCAGCGCGCCGGCGAGGGCGTCGACGTCGCTGATGAAGCCGGGGTTGCCCGCGTCGACGTAGACCCGGGCGCCCGCGTCCTTGAACGTCGCGACCGCCTCGGACAGCAGCTGGTAGCGCTCGTCGCGCAGGTCGCCGTCGACGCAGCCGGACAGCTCGTGCGGCACCGCGTCGGGCTCCAGGACGACCGTGGCCGTCGTGCCGCCCAGCCCGCGGACGATCTCGGTGACCCAGTTCCGGTAGTAGCCGCCGTCCGGGGCGCCGCCGCCGGAGAAGCTGCCGCAGTCGCGGTGCGGGATGTTGTAGGCGACCAGCAGCGGGCGCGCACCGGCCGCGGTGGCCCGGTCGACGTAGTCCTTCGTGTCGGCCTGGGCCGCGGCGACGTCGCCGCTCACCCAGTGCGGGAACGGCTGCGAGGCGATCTTCTCGATCTGGTCGGCGTCGGCGTCGCGGCCCTCGTCGCGCCACCGGACGACCTGGTCGGCCGCGGCGCTGCGCGGGTCCACGAACAGCCCCGTCGCGCTCGGCGGGGCGGACGCCGGGTCGCCCGGGGCGGGCGCGGTGGGCGCCCCCGCCCCGCAGGAGACGAGTACCAGGGCGGCGGCCAGGGCACCGGAGGAGACTGCCAGCAGCGAGCGCACGATGCTGGAGTGTGTCACCTGAGGTGCACCCATGACGCCACGGACGGCACCCCGGCGTCGTCGACGAGGAAGAGCATGTACCAGCCGGGCGGCACCAGGGCCGGCTCGGCGGGTACGGCGAGGCCGAGCGAGCCGTCCGGGTCGCGGGCGATGTCGAGGCGCACCGAGCGCTGGTCGACGTCGGTCGCGTGGGTGACCGCGCTGGGCCGGATCAGCCGGGCCTGGGTGACCCGGGCCGCGTCCGGGCTGGTCACGGTCATGGTGGTGCCGAGGCCGGCCTCCTCCGGGGCCGTCGCGATCACCGGCTGCGGGCCGTGGAACAGGTACGGCGGGGTGTAGATCTCCAGCCGCTGCTCGAACGGGGCGGGCTTGGTGTTGTCCACGTTCTTGAACAGGGAGTTCCCGCCTGCGGTGAGCACCTGACCGTTGGGCAGCAGCAGCGCCTCGGCGTGGTAGTCGCGCCCGACCAGGGGGTCGGCGACGGCGGAGAGCGTGTTCGTGCCCGGGTGGTACAGGTTGGCCTGCAGGATGTCGCTCGCGCCCTTGCCGCGGTAGTCCGCGGAGCCGCCGGTGATCAGCAGGTCGTCGGTGGGCAGCTGCACGACGCTCGGGTAGCGGGTGGGGGTGCGCAGGTCCGGGCCGGGGGTGAACGCGGGCGCCGGGGCGCGCAGGTCGATGGTGTCGATCCGCGCCGAGGACACCGGGGACTCCCCGACCCCGCCGCCCCCGACGACGACCATCCGCTGGTCCTGCACCGGCCCGGCCCAGGACGACCCGGAGGTCTCCATCAGCTCCGGCTCGCGCAGCCCCGGGACGGGTGCGAACGAGTTGTCCGCCAGGTTCCAGAACCCGGGGACGCGTCCGGCGTCGGCCGGGCCGTAGCCGGCGTTGGAGCCGGAGTAGAACAGCCGTCCCTCCTGCCGGGTCTGGAAGATCGCCGGGTAGGTCGGGAAGTAGCGGAACAGGTCGGGCCGGTCGGTCCAGCGCTTCGTCGCCGGGTCGTAAACCTCGTTCTGGCCGGGCAGGATCTGCCCGGTGCCGTCGAGACCGGAGATCGCGAGCACCTGGCCGTCGGGCAGCCCGGTGAGCGTGGGGTACCAGCGCTTCTGGGTCATGTCCCCGACGCGCACGTACTTCTCGGCGACCGGGTCGAACTCGTAGGAGTCGGCGATGCCCTGGAAGTCCTGCTTGTCCAGGGTCATCTTGTCGCCCATGCCGTAGACGTTCGCGGCGTCCGCGGGGTCCAGCGACAGGATCGCGTACTGGGCGGGCCGGTCGGTGACCCCGGCGGCGCCCTCCTCGGTGGACTCGACGAAGCCGATGGTCTCGCTGGCGGTGACGACGGTCCCGTCGCCCTCGCCGGTCTTGGTCGCGGCCATGACGTGGGCCGGGCTGGTGAGGGTGTAGTCGCGTCCGTCGGGGTCGCGGAACACGGTGCCGGCGTCCAGGTGCAGCTCGCGGTCGGGGTTCTCGTTGCGGATCCGCATCGCGCCGGCGGCGCGGGTGACGAAGCCGTCGAGGACCTCGTAGCGCTGGGTGCCGCCGGCGACGAGGAGCTTCCCGTCGGGCAGGAAGGTGTGACCGCCGCAGAACAGGTCCGACGGGGTGTCGATCTCCGTCGCGTCGCCGGTGGCCGGGTCGTAGACCAGGGTGCGGAAGGTGCCGGCGTCGAACTGCTCCTGGTCGTTACCCGAGCCGGCGACGAGCAGGACCTTGCCGGTCGGCAGCATCGCGGCGTGGATGGCGTTGATCCGGACGTCCGCGGGCAGCTCGACGACGTCCCAGCGGCCGTTCGCGGCGGTGTACTCGGCGCTGTGCAGCCACGCCTCGTGGCGCACCTCGGAGATCCAGGCGAACGCGGGCGGGGCGTTGACCGCCAGCAGGACGGTGGGCACGCCGATCATCGCGATCAGCCTGCGGCGGCCGAGGACGGCGCGCGCCGCCCGGGAGAGCAGGCGCCTCACGCCACGGCTCCGATCTTCTCGTCACGGGGTTCGGGGATCACGGGCACGAGCTCGACGAGCTCGGCCGCGGACGCGATCCGGCCACGGGTGCGCAGCAGGCCGCCCAGCCAGATCGCCATCGGGACCACGGAGACGACCAGCGCGAGCGCCGGCCACATGAGGACGTCGAGGTTGGCGTAGCCGAACGCGAACGACGCCGCGATCGCCGCCGCCAGGAACGCCGACCAGCGCAGGTGCCGGGCGAAGGTGACGACGCGGTCCGGGCTCGCCGCCTCCGCCTTCGGGGTGACGACGAACGTCGCCGGGCGCCGAAGCACCGTCGCGACCAGCGAGGACGCGTAGATCGGCGCGGAGAGCACCGACATCGCCATCCCGGTCAGCCCGGTCGAGTTCTCGTGCTCGTAGGGGCTGACGTTGTAGCGGCGGTTGCGGATGTAGACCCACAGCTGGAACGCGGTCGCGTCGACGTAGAGCGCCAGCCACAACGCGGGCGGGACGACGATGCCCGACACCCCGAACGCCAGGTAGAGCGAGGCGTTGACGGCTCCGAGGATCCAGCCGATCGCCATCGACGGGTAGAACGCGGTGATGAGCAGGTAGTGCAGCGCCCGTGGCGGGGACAGCCGGCGCAGCCGCTTCAGGAAGATGCCCTGCAGGATCACGAAGGTGCCGCGGGACCAGCGCAGCTGCTGGGAGAAGAAGTCCGTCCAGGACGACGGCCCCTCCCCCACCGCGACGACGTCCGGTGTGTACACCGAGCGCCAGCGCCGCCCGGTCCACGGGTTGCGCCGGGCGTGCAGCGCCAGCCCGGTCGCCATGTCCTCGGTGATCGAGTCGTGCAGCCCGCCGACGGCGAGCAGCGCGTCGATCCGCACGGCGTTGTTGGTGCCGACGAGCATCGGGATGCCGTAGGCGTTCGCGGCCCGCTGGATCAGCGAGTGGAACGGGAACTGCTGGGACTCCGCGGCGGTGGTGACGAAGTTGTCGCAGTTGGCGTAGCACTGCGGTCCGACGACGAACGCGACGTCGGGGTCGCGGAAGTAGCCGAGCATCCGCTCGGCGTAGTTCGCCAGCGGCACGTGGTCGGGGTCGACGGACAGGAACACGTCGTAGCGGTGGCCCTCCGCGTGCACCCAGGCGTTGTAGTTGCCGTGCTTGGTGCGCGCCGTGAAGAAGCCCGACGGCTCGTTGTAGGCGGCGACGCCCTTGCGGGAGAAGTGCCGGACACCGATCTCGGCGCACATCCGCCGGACCTCGCGGTCGTCGCCCTCGTCGAGCAGCCAGACGTCGAAGGTGCCCTCGTGCCGGATCCGCCGCGCGGCCTCCAGCGTCGCGCGGACCATCTCGATCGGCTCCGAGCCGGGGACGATCGTGGTCAGGAACGCGACCCGCAGCTCCGGGTCCGGCCGGACCGGGACCGGGTCGCGGGCGAGCACCGAGGCCAGCGACAGCGAGAACACGTTGACCAGGCGCATCGTCTCGACCAGCGCGATGGAGCCGATGACGAAGACGTTCGCGGCCTGGATCCACCAGCGCTCGTCGACGTCGGGGTGGTGGGAGGGCTGCAGCAGCCAGACCACGAACAGCACCTCGAACGCGACGTTCGCGCCGATGATGGCCAGGGTGCCCGCCCAGCGGCGGCCCTGACCGTCGTGCAGGTTGCGGTACCGCACCCGGTACGTTTCGCCTGCCGGCGGCGGCTCGGTGACCTCGCCGGAGATGCGGCTGAAGTCGTGCAGCGACCGGGCCCCCACAGCGGGCGCCCGGTTCTGCGGGGTGCCGGACGCGACGCTCGCGGTCACCGGCGTACCTCCCAGATCTCGGTCGGGAACGTGCGGTGGGCACGCCGGAGGGAGGGCTCGGCGCGTGTCCCGGCCGGCCCCCTGGGGCGTGATCGTTCCCGTGTGGAGCGTCCATCGACGCGTCCCGACACCCCGTTACGACGCGTGGCGGCCGGACTGGGCCGTCCGCGCCGGCCGCCCGGGACCCGCCGTGACCGTGTCGTGATCGAGAAGTGCGGTGAGCAGGGAGAGTCCCGCTGTGAGTGATCTTTTCGGTCACACGGCCCTGGGCCGAACTGTCTAGTTGATCGCTACGCGATGTGTCGTATCATCGATTCTGATGATCCATCGCGAACTCCGCCGAGGTCCCCAGTTCTGATGACGGGAGGGACCGGCCGGGGCGTCAGAACGGCAGGTGCCCCGAGAGCACGACGGCCGTCGCGACCGCCGCGGTGAGCACGAGCAGGAGCGCGGCGACCGCGGTCCGGCGGGCGCCCGTCGTCGCGGGACCTGCCGCCGGAGCGACGCCCGGAGGTGACCAGAGCGGTCGGCCCGTCCGGCGCCCTGCGGGCCAGGGTCCGGCGCCGTCGCGCTCGCGGCGGGCCGCGACCGTGAGGGCCTCGGCCCGGTCCGCCGTCGCCGGATCGGCGCGGCCCTGCGCGGTGAGCGCGGCGACCAGGTCCCGGATCCCGACGGCGTCGCCGGGCAGGGCTCGGCCGCGGACGACGTCGCGGACCCGCGCGGTCGAGGTCCGCAGCCGTCGCGCGAGCACACGCTCCGACGGGCAGCCGTGGTGCACGTGGACGTCGTCGAGCAGGTCGAGCAGGTCCCGGTGCGGGCCGTGCTCGGGCCAGGACGTCCGGTCGAAGCGGCGCAACGGCACCCGTTGCCTCCTCACGCAGGATGATCGTTCGATCACCTGTCGCATCCGGCAGCGTCGGCGTTACTCAATTCTGATGAGACGCCGCGATCGTCACTCCTGATGACAACCCCTCGCATGGATTACGACGAACGGCGCAACGTGCGCGCGGGTGAGGGAGCGGTCGCTAACGGTAGGCGTCCGCCTGTCGAAAGCAGGAGCAGCGAACGGTGCACTCCGGGCACCGAGCGGGCGACGACGCCGACCCCAGCGGTCCGTGGCCCTTTTCTTCCCGCCCCGAGGAGCACGCAGTCCTGTGAGCACCCTGGGACGGCCGGGTGCTGGGGACAGGGTCCACGGAGCGCGGTCGCCGCGCTGCTGATGCTTCTCGTGGGGCCGTTGTTCCTGGTCCTGGCGGCCGCGGTGAAGCCCGGCGACGGCGGCCCGGTGTTCTTCCGCCAGGAGCGCGTCGGCACGCACGGGCGCACCTTCGGGATGCTGAAGTTCCGGTCGATGATCATGTGGAAGACCGCCGGCGCGGTGCTCCCCAGCCGCGGCGCCACTGACCCGGCGCCGCGGCCTGCGGGCCGCTCAGGCGAACAGCTTCTCCTGCTCCTCGCGGAGCGCGTCGACGAGCCGGCCCGGGGGCAGGGTGACGTCGTCGTAGGTGAGCACGGCGTCCTTCGCGACGTCGCGCACCAGTGTGCACCCCTCGGCGACGCCCATCGGCAGCAGCCGCTCGGCGCGGGTCACCGGGCTCGACTCGGCGACACCGTAGGTGTCGTAGCCGCCCAGCCCGTCGACGGTGTGCCCGGCGCTCAGGTCCTGCTTGGCGGTGGCGACGACGTCGACCCGCTGTCCCGCGGGCGGGCTCAGTGCGGCGTCGGCGAAGTCGACGGCCCGCACGATGGTGTTCGGGACCTCGAAATGGCACAGGTGGTACGGGGTGTAGAAGCTGTACAGCGGGCCCTCGCCGAGCTTGTACAGGTTCAGGTAGTGGCGCTGCTTCGGGTCGTCGTGGGTGCCGAGCACGTAGATGCCCGGACCCGGCTTGGCGCCGACCACGTAGTCGACGACGCCGCCCAGCTCGCGCAGCTCGTCGACGTCGTAGGCCGCGGTCAGCTCGTCGACGTGCCCGGCGTGGTCGCGGCCGTACATGCCGCGCCGGCCGACGGTGAAGCCGAACGCGTTGGCCACGATCGCCTGCTCGAACGACACCTTGGTGCCGTCGGCGAAGCTGGTGACCATGTAGGGGTCCTGCCCCCACTTCTCCGCGAACGCCTGCTGGGTGGTGGGGGTGCGGTACTCGTCCTGCAGGCCCTTGATGTTGCCGGCGACGAGCGGGGTGACCCCGATGCCGCGCACGAAGCGCAGCAGGTTGGCCTGGACGCCGGGCTGGTCGCCGTCGGCACCGGTCAGGACGACCCCGGCGGCGCGGGCGCGGTGCGCGAGCAGCGGGCCGACGGTGCCGTCGAGCTCGGCGTTCATCGTGACGACGGGCAGCCCGCGCTCGATCGCGGCGACGGTGACCCGGGCGCCGAACTCGACGGCCCCGGTGACGTCGACGAGCACGTCGATGTTCTCGGCGGCGAGCAGCGCGAACGCGTCGCCGAGCACGGCCGGGACGCCCTTCGCGACCATCGCCTCGACCTGCGCGGTCGTCGACACCTCGACCGGCTCCAGCCCGGCCTCGGTGTAGGCGCGCACGGCGGTGGCGACGGTGCGGTTCGCGATCGCGACGACGTCCATCCCGGGGGTGGAGTTCACGATCTGGTTGACCAGGCCGCGGCCCATGAACCCGGCGCCGACCAGGCCGACCCGGATCGGGCGGTTCTCGGCGGCGCGCTTCGCGAGGGCGGTGTCGAGGATCAGCATCAGCGGGCTCCGGTGACCGACGGGAAGTCGGCGTTGTCGGCGAGCAGCGGCCAGTTCGCGTCCTTGTCCGAGACGTGGTCGACCGCGTGCGGCCACTCGACGTGCAGGGCCGGGTCGTTCCAGCGCAGGCCGCGCTCGGCGCCCGGGGTGTAGGGCGTCGAGACCTGGTAGATCGTCGTCGCGTCCGGGGTGAGGGTGAGGTAGGCGTGCGCGAAGTTCCGCGGCACGTACATCGCCCGGTAGTTGTCCTGGGACAGCTCGGCACCGAACCACTGCAGGTAGGTGTCGGAGTCCGGGCGCAGGTCGACGATCACGTCGAAGATCGCGCCGCGGACGCAGCGGATGACCTTGACCTCGGCGTTGGGCTCCAGCTGGTAGTGGAAGCCGCGCAGGGTGCCCGCCTCGTGGTTGTACGAGAGGTTGCACTGGGTGATCGTCGGGTCCAGCCCGGCGTCGCGGAACTCCTGCTCGCAGAAGGCACGGGCGAAGAAGCCGCGGTCGTCCTCGAGTCGCTTCAGGTCGATGAGAGCCGATCCGGGGAGCGGGGTCTGGTGAATCTCCACGCCCGGCATCATCGGCCAGAGCTGATCGACCGTTATCGGGTACCCCCGTGGGGGTGGCGCACACGACTCCGGCCGTGACGGGGTGTGTGCCACCCGCGGCACGGGGTGACCGCGACGGGGTCAGACGGAGCCGGGCGCCACCGGGTGGATGTAGGTGCCGGGGCGGGTCGCGCCGTCCTGACGGGAGACCGGGCCCTGGTCCCACTTCAGCGTCGTCGACGTCGTCTCGTCCGGCGCGGTCACGACGATGTCGGTCGGCGTCCAGCTGTCCCCGGGCAGCCAGGTGATCACGGTGTGCGCGGTCCCGCCCGGCTTGACGACGACCGCGGTGGGTTCCTCCCCCGCCCGGGGCAGCGAGTAGGACGGCCCGAACTGCGGGTCGTCCGGGCCGCGCAGGTCGACGCCGCCGAACCCGGTCATGGTGCAGGGCGCGTCGGAGGTGTTGCGCCAGACGATGGTGGTGTCCTTCTGGTTGTCGCCGAGGGTGGTGCCGACCGACGCCTGCACGGTGCTGCTGGTGCAGCGGGCTACCTCGCCCGCCTCCGACGACGACGTCTGCTCCGTCGGCTGCTGCGCGGCCGTGGTGGGCGGGGTCGACAGTGCGGCCGGGGCCTCGGACGGGGCGGCCCCTCCGCCGCACCCGGCGACGAGCAGTCCGGCCGACAGCAGTCCGATCAGGAGTGGTGTGCGGTGACGGTTCATGGGGGAGACCGTTCCCCGGTCTGCCCGATCACGCCGCGCGAGGCGCGAGAACCACCCGGTCGGGTCGGACCTAGCGTCGCGCCAGGAGACGGCCCAGTGTCCTCGCGATGATCACCATGTCACTGCCGACCGTCCAGCTCCGGACGTAGCCGAGCTCGATCTCGAGTTTGGCCGGCAACAGCTCGCCCAGGTAGAACGACTCGACGTCGTCCGGTCGGGCCCGCTCGATGTAGACCTGCTCGTCGCCGAAGTCGAGGTAGGCCACGCTCGTCATCCCGGGCCGGACGGACCAGACCGCCCGCTGCTCCGGGGTGTAGGCACGCGCGTAGCGCGGGTCCTCCGGACGCGGGCCGACGACACTCATGTCACCGCGCAGCACGTTGACGATCTGGGGCAGCTCGTTGAGCTTGGTCGACCTCAGCACCCGGCCGATGGGGGTGATCCGGGGGTCGCCCTCCCGGGTCACCCGCGGGCCGGAGTCCCCGGGACGCATCGTGGCGAATTTGAACATCGTGAACCGGCGCCCGTGCAGCCCGACCCTCGGCGCCCGATAGAGCACCTCCCCGCCGCTGAGCAGCAGGACCAGTCCTACCGTCAGCAGGACCGGCAGCACCAGTGGCAACCCCGCGAGGCACAGCACGACGTCCAACGCCCTTTTGCCCGCGGTCCGGGCCCGGCCACGGGTCCCGCCCCGCGACGGAGCCGCCGGCGTCGGGCCGGGCAGGTCGGCCGGAGCCAGTGACCGGACCAGTTCCGCCAGCGGCGGCACCACGAGCGTCGGGATGCCCGCCGCGGCCGCCTCCGCCGACACCGTCCCCGCCGCGGCCCCGTCCGAGGTCGCGATGACCAGCAGGTCGGCGCCGAACCGTTCGGCGAGCGCGGCGGGCCGCTCCCCGGACCGGGCGGTCCCGAGTCCGGCGATGCGACGCCGCGCACCGTCCGAACCGACCGTCGCGACCGGCAGGATGCCCCAGCTCGGGTCGCGCAGCATCGAGCGGACCAGGTGGTCGGCGTCCTCGCCGGTCCCGACCATGACCGCACGACGGGTGCGCCGCGGGTCGGTGGGATCGGGCCGCTCGATCCGGGCACGCAGACCCGCTCTGACCCCAACCAGCAACAACGCCGCGATGGGAATGGCGAGCAGCGGCGTCGAGCGGGGCACCGGAGGCGGGTCCTGGAGGGTCACCAGGACGAACGTCGTCAGCCCGACCAGGAACACCGACAGGGTGAGCCCGCCCGGGTCGGTCGTGGAGGCGGCCCTCCCGCTCGTGTAGGAGCGGCCGAGCCATCCGACGAGCATCTGCGCGACGGCGGCTGCCGCCGCCGTCCACAGCAGACCCGACACGTCGATCTCGGCCAGGTCCAGCTCGTACCGGAGCAGGACGGCTACGACGAGGGCCACGACCCAGCCGAATGCGTCCCCGGCGACCGCTGCCGCGATGTACCCACGGTGACCGATCGGGTCCGGACGGACGTGGGCGAACGATCGGTTCAGGAGTGCGTTCGACATGACACCTCACCGGCGGCGTTGCGATCTGCTCGACGCGTGAGTGGTCGATATTCACACGATCGTGTTACGGCGTCCAGGCCTGGGTTCCCCCAGAAGGAACGCCTGCACTGCTCTCGGTAATCACACGTCGCCCGTAACGACCGTCGAGACACTTTCGAGTGATTGTTCACCTCGAGCGCCCCAAGGAGGAAAGATGCCGAATCTTCACGCCGTGGTTCAGGCCGGCGGCCGCGGCACTCGTCTCGCTCCGTATTCAACCGTTCTACCCAAAGCGCTGATGCCGGTGGGCGAAGGTTGCGTCATCGACAATCTGCTCGCGCGGTTCTCCGCGGCGGGGGTGAAGACGGTGTCGATCACCGTCAGCGCCTTCGGCCCCTTGATCCGCAGCTACTGCGGCGACGGTGAACGATGGGGACTGGAGATCGACTACATATTCGAGGAGGAACCGCTCGGGACCATCGGGCCGCTGAATGCGTTGCGGCACACCGTCCGAGACCCGTTCTTCGTCACCAACTCCGACGTCTTCGCCGATGTGGATCTCGATTCGGTCCTGAGCGAGCACCGGGAACACGGTGCACCACTGACCGTGGTCGTGACACGACAGGTCGTGAACATCGCCTACGGGGTGCTCGAGCACCACAGCGGCGTGGTGACCGACTTCAGGGAGAAGCCGAGCCAGCAGTTCTCCGTCAGTACCGGGATCTACCTGATGGATCCGTCGATCTTCGACCACATCCCGCCGTCGGGGCCCTTCGGTTTCGACGAGCTGATGCGGACCATGCTGGCCCGGGGTGTCCCGGTGAACGTCTACGAGCACCACGGCTCCTGGATCGACATCGGAAGGGTCGAGGACCTGCGCCGCGCCCAGGAGCACGCCGAGCTGGCCATGCGAGCACCCGCGTGACACCCCTCGCCGACCTCCCGACGATCGAGCTCGGGTCGCCGGTGCTGGGCGAGGCCGAGAAGCAGGCGCTGCACGAGGTCATCGACGACGGTTGGCTGACCATGGGCGACCGGGTCCGCCGCTTCGAGCAGGCCTTCGCCGAGCTGCACGGTGTCGCCGACGCGATCGCCGTCCACTCCGCGACGTCGGCTCTCCAGCTCGCGCTGCACGCGGTCGGCGTCGGTCCCGGTGACGAGGTGCTGGTCCCGTCGCTGACGTTCGTGGCGACGGCGAGCGTCGTGGTGCAGGCCGGGGCCACACCGGTCTTCGTCGACATCGAGTCCCCGGACCTGCCGCACCTGTCGGTCGAGGACGCGCGGGCACGGCTCACGCCGCGCACGACGGCCGTGGTCGTCATGCCCTACGCGGGGTACGCGATCGACGGCGCGACCTGGCGACGCTTCGCCGACGATCACGGGCTGGCCCTGATCGAGGACGCCGCGCACGCCGCAGGGCTGCCGGGCCACGTCGCCGGTGTCGCCGACGCTTCCGCGTTCAGCTTCTTCTCCAACAAGAACATGACCACCGCGGAGGGCGGGATGCTGGTCGTCGCCGATCCGATCGCACGGGAGCGGGCGCGCCTGTTGCGCGCACACGCCATGACCGCGAGCACCCTGGACCGAGACCGGGGGCAGCGGGTCGGCTACGACGTGGTCGACCGCGGTTACAACTTCCGGATGGACGAGCTGCGTGCGGCGCTGGGGCTGGTCCAACTCCCCCGGCTCCTCGGGTGGAACGCCAGGCGACGAACGCTGAGCGGGCGCTACCGCAGTCTCCTGGCCGAGGTCCTGCCGCACTGCCGGGTCCCGTTCCAGCCGGAGCACCCCACCGCCGCACACCTGCTGCCGGTGCTGTTGCCCGTCGGCACCGATCGGACAGCCGTGGCCACGGAGATGCGGGCCGCCCGGGTGCAGACCAGCGTGCACTACCCGCCCGTCCATCGGTTCACCTACTACCGGGAGCGGTTCGGCGACGTCGAGCTCGCCCGTACCGAGGAGTTCCACGACCGGGAGCTGACGCTTCCGCTCCATCCCCGGCTCGGCCCGGACGACGTCGGCCGCGTCGTCAGGACTCTCGCCGACGCCCTGGCCACGACCGGGGCCCCCGACACCGCGACCACGACGGTTCCGGCGCCCATCACGGAGAGGACAGCGGGATGACCCCGGACCTGAGCGAGCGCACCGTCCTCGTCGTGGGCGGCGCCGGCTACGTCGGCTCGGTCCTGAGCGCACGGCTCCTCGACGCCGGCGCTCGGGTGCGCGTGCTCGACCAGCTGATCTACGATAACGGTTTCGCCCTGCATCACCTGCTGGACCACCCTCACTTCGGCTTCTCCCGTGGCGACCTGCGGAACCGGGCGTCGGTGACCGCGGCGGCGACCGGCACGACCGATGTCGTGCTGCTCGCGGCGCTCGTCGGGGACCCGGTCTGCAGGCGCTACCCCGAGCTCGCCGAACAGGTGAACCACGAGGCGGCGGTACAGCTGCACGACATGCTGGCCGGACTCGGTGTGCGGAGGTTCGTGTTCACCTCCACCTGCAGCAACTACGGGATCCACGACCCGTCGTCCTTCGCGGACGAGACCAGTGAGCTGAACCCGCAGTCGCTCTACGCGGAGACGAAGATCGCGGTCGAGGAACACGTGCTCGCCGGCGCGTCGCGGACGACGACCGTCGGCACCGTCCTGCGTGTCGCCACCGCCTACGGCCTCTCGCCACGGGCGCGGTTCGATCTCACGGTCTCCCAGTTCACCCGTGACCTCGCCGCGGGCGAGGAGCTCGTGGTGTACGACGCCGACACCTGGCGCCCCTACTGCCACGTGCAGGACCTCTCGTCGGCGGTCCTGACGGTGCTCGACGCACCCTCGGAGCTGGTGCGCGGCGAGGTGTTCAACGTCGGTGACGCCGACCAGCAGTTCACCAAGCGCATGCTCGTCGACGAGGCCCTCAAGCACGTCGACGGGGCACGGGTCGTCTACCGCGAGGGCGACACCGACCCGCGGAACTACCGGGTCGCGTTCGACAAGATCGCCACGGTGCTGGGATACCGGTCCCGGCACTGCGTGCAGGACTACGTGGGGGACCTGGTCTCCGCCGTCCGGGCGGGGATCTTCACCGACGTCCGTCCCGGCGACCCACGGTACGGCAACCACGTCGTCGCGCACCTCTGCTGAACGGGCTCGCGGCAGGCGGCGGTGTCATCGGCCGCCCGCCGCAAGCTCCGCGAGCGCTGCGCGCGCCGTGGCCAGCGCCGCCGGGTCGCGGCTCCAGCCGCGCCAGTCCGGTGCCACCGTGCGCACGACCCGGTCGACCGCGGCGTCACCGGCCGCCCGACGGGCCAGCTCGGCGTAGGCGTAGTCGTCGATGCCGTCCCGGATCCACTTGAGGCGCAGCGACGGCGCGGCGCCACCCGGGAGGCCGACCCGGTCGCCCGGGTAGACGAGCATCCCGTCGCCGGCGTACCGGTCGTCGTAGAGAACCGCCGTCGACCAGGGGTCGACCGTCCCCCATCCGTCGACCCGCCAGTAGAGCAGCCCGGTGTAGCCGAGGCTCTGGTTCAAGAATCCGGGCATCGCCCTCAGCCCGGCGGGGTCAGCGCCGATGAGCCATTTCGGCGAGTAGTCGTCCTGGGCGAGGGCGGTGTAGGACCAGACCTCCATCCCGCGCCCGACCGCCGCGTCCACCAGCGCGGGGTCGTGGTCCATCGGCAACGACGCCCACACGTCGACCACCGGTGCCCCGGTGCCGTCGTCGAAGAGGGCCGGGTCCGGCGCCATCGTCACCAGCTGCCGCACCCCGGCCCGGTGCAGGGCTCGCGACCAGTCCCGCAGCGCCGGGTAGAGGGTCGTGGGGTCGTCGCAGTCGGCGATCTCGTCGGCGGTGTAGTTGTAGCGCGACGTGCCCGCGGGGGCCTCCCGCACGGCGGCGTCGACCTCCCCCGGTGTGGGCGGTGGCCGCATCGTGCAGGTGTCGCGGTCGGCTCCGCTGTAGAAGCCGGTGTTCACCGCGTTCAGCCGGCCCGAGGCGCGCAGCGCCGGGTCCAGTCCGCCCACCGGGCTGCCGGGCATGGCGCCGTTGCGGAGCAGCTCCGCGTCGACGGCGGGTCGACCGCCGCTGTTCAGGAAGGCCCCGGTCAGAGCCGGACGGGCGGGCAGCACCAGGTCCAGGACCGTGAGCTCGACCTGCCCGCTGACGTCGCCGCCGGCGGTGCGCAGGGTGTAGCCGCCGCGGTACACCCCGGGGACCGCGTCCCGGGGGACCGCGACGTCCACCCAGTACGGCTGGGCGCGGTGCGGATCGACGGATACCCCGCGGGCGGGGATGTCGCCGTGCAGCGGTGCACCGGTCGCAGGATCGGTGAAGGGCACCAGGCCGTCGGCGTAGTCCCCCGGCCCGGCGGAGCCCGCGACCGGCAGCGTCGCCGGGACCGTCACGAACTGTTCCCGGAACAGCGAGACCGCACCCGCCGGGAGGAAGACACCGCCCGGCCCCCCGAGTCTGCTCACCTCCAGGTCCACGCCGCGCAAGGGCCGGCCACCACCGGTCGTGACGATCTGGAACGACTCGGTCTCACCCCGTGCCGCGGTGATCTGCGCCGTGGTCCGGGGACCGGGCGGGTCGTGTGCCGACACCCGGACGAGTGCGTCCTCCACCCACGCCGTCGGAGGACCGGACGGGGCCGGGGGACCCGGTCTCAGCGGACCGGCGAACAGCACGACGGCCGCGACGACGATGACGCCGACCGCGGTGGCGAGTGCCCGGTGCCGTCCGGTCATGCCCCCGGCTCGCCGACGTAGGCGATGCCCTCGACGCGGCCGCCGGTCGCGTGCAGGGTCTGCTCCACGCGACTCAGCTCGTCACGGCGGGTCCGGTCCGACACGACGAGCAGCGTGGCGTCCGCCGTCCGCGAGACCAGTGCGGCGCCCGGGTCGTCGCCGAGCGGGGCACAGTGGACGACGACGACGTCGACCGTCCGCTCCAGCTCCTCCACGATCCGGCCGAACTCCCGGCCGGAGAGGAGGTCGACAGTCGAGTCGGGCGCGGCGCCCGCGGCGATGACCGACAGGCCCGGCGCGTCGTCGGTGACGGTCAGCGCATCGGACAGGGCCACCCGTCCGGCGACGACCGCGGACAGCCCCGGAGCGCCGAGGTCGGACTCCGGGGCGGTGAAATCGGCCCGGACCAGCGCCGTCGACGCGCCGGCCCGGGCGAAGCCGGTCGCGAGCTCGGTCGCGATCCTGCCAGCCTCGGCGCCGTCGCCCCGGCCGGCGCCGCAGACCAGCACGCTGCCGCTGAGCTTGTCGCGGTCCGCGGGCAGCACCAGGGCACGGATCATCGCGATCACCTCGCCCGGCGCGGTGCGCACCCGTGCCCGGCGCCGCGCCCGCGACGACCGCCACCCACCGCGGGTGCCGGACGGCGCGACTGTTCCGAACAGCGGGACCCGCAGGGCTCTGGTGGCGTACGCAGGGCCCGGCACGTGCGGGTCGAGCCCCCCGACGGCCCCGGCCAGCCCGGCACCCGCGACGGACCCGATCGCGGCGGCCGCCGCGGCGTAGAGCCACACCGTCCCGCTCGCCTGCCCGTCGGCCACCGTGGTGTCCAGGACGACCGGCCGGGGCCCGGCCTGGATCGTCGCCGACGTCGTGCTGGTCAGCGCGTCCTGGAACGCGGTGATCTCGTTCTCCAGCCGTGCCCCGGCCTGCGGTGGCGCGTTCGGGGGCAGAGCGTCCAGCTCGGCCCGGGCCCGGGCGATGGACTGCTCGAGGTCGGCCTCCCCCGCACGGCGGGCGTCCGTGGTGGCCTGCTCGCGCAACCGCACGTAGGTGGTCGCGTAGGTCGTCGCGACCCTCGCGGCCTCCTCGGGAGTCGCCGCCGACGCGGTGACGGTGAGGATCCACGTCGAGTCGCCCGACCCGACGTCGACCTCGGGCCGGGAGCCCAGCTCGGCCGCGGCGGCCTCGGAGACGAAACGGCTCCGGACGAACTGGACCTCCGGGGCGACGTCGGCGCCGGACACGAAGACCTCGGTGGTCGCCGAGTGGGACGCGGGGCGCAACAGCACGGCCGCGACCGTGACGGCGACGAACAGCACGACCACGGTGAGGACGAGCAACCGGTGCCGGCGCAGGGCCCGGCGCCAGAAGGAGATCTCCAGCTCGTCGGACGATGCGGTCTGGTTCATGCGGTCCCCGATTCTGTGCGATGGTCGGTGGGGGCTCCGGTCAGCCGGTCCATGTCCTTCTGATCCGTGTCCTTCCGGACCAGGAACAGCAGCCAGGCCAGCACGGCGCTGACCGCGTAACCGCCGGCGAGGACGGCGGCGGTACCGGTCGCCCCGTGCCCGGAGGCCACGACGAGCACCAGGACGAGGACGATCGGGACGGTCGTCGCCTGGACGAGCAGTGCCCGGCGCAGCTGCCCGAGTGCCGAGGCGACGACGATCGCCCCGACCAGCACCGCCTCGGCGACCAGCATCACGGCGAGGAAGGTGCGCGGCCCCTGGGTGCCGTCCCAGTTCGTGTCGAGCAGCCACCGCCCGACCCGGTCGGGCAGCAGGACGACCCCGGCGCCCCAGGCCGCGGCGAGTACCGCCTGCACCGCGGTGACCCGGCCGACGAGCCGGCGGACCTCGCGGGGGGAGCCGAGCCGGGTCGCGTCGGGCAGAAGCATCGACCGCGTACCGAGGATCAGGATGCCGAGCGGACCGAAGAACAGGAACGCGGCCCGGAGCGCACCGACCTCGGACAGATCCGTGACCAACGGCATCAGCAGGAACGAGGCGTCGACCGGGATCCCGGTGAGCATGTGGGTGGCCAGCAACGGAGCCGCGAGGGCGCGGTGCAACACGAACCACCGCAGCGCGGCGCGGAACCGGGGCCGGATGTGCAGCCTGACCAGAGCCGTCACGGCGCCGAGGCTGCCGCCGACGCACCATCCGAGCACGGCGGCGATCTCGGACACCCCGCCGTCCAGGACGGCGGCGACACCGATCGTGCCGAACTGCGCCACCGCCCACAGGACGTCGGAGAGCGCGGCCTCCTTCGGGACGGCCCGGACCATCGCGATCCCCCGCAGCCCCTCCTGAAGCAGGAGCATCGGCATCACGAGCGCCATCAGCAGGAACGGGCCGGTCCCGTGCCCGATGACGAGGACCACGGCCGCGGATGCGAGTCCGAGCAGGATCCCGAACGCGACGGTGTGCGCGAGTGCCTCGCTCTCCTCGCGCGCCGGGTCCGCCCGGTCGCGGCGGCGGCGCACGGCGAGCACGTCGTTGGACGTCGCACGCACGACCCCGATCCCGATCGTGTAGAGGACCATGACCACCGCGAAGGCACCGAACGCGTCGGGCGCGGTGACCCGGGCGACGAGCAGGGTGAGCAGGAAGTTCGTCCCCGTGTTGACGATCTGCGACAGGAACCCCCAGTGGGCCTGGCGGAGGTTGGTCGGACCGGTCACCGGACGAGCACCTCCGTCGCGGACCGCGGAGCGGCACGGGTGTCCGACGACCGTAGGGTGAGCACCGTCGCCACACCCGCAGCGGCGAAGACCAGCCACCAGTGCCGCTGGTAGAACGCCTCGATCCCGAGGGACACACCGGCCATCACGACGTGCCCGCACAGCAGTGCGAGCACCATCGGCCGCAGCTCACCGGACGCGACGGGCAGCGCGGAGAACAGTCGTACCGCCACCGACACGACCAGCGCCAGGAACACCGCCAGGCCGATCAACCCGAGATCGGACAGGAACCACAGCGCCGTGTTGTGCACGACGATCCGGTACTCGGCGACGTACACGCCGAGTCCGATCCCGAACACCGGGCTCTCCACGTAGTCGTGCAACGCCTCGAACCCGATCACCAGACGGGAGGAGATCTCGCTGGGCCGTGTCACGAGCGCGGCGGCGTCGGGGACCTGCAGCAGCACCAGCGGGACGAGGACGACGACCGGCAGCGCGCCGCGGACGAGGGTCCGGCCGCCGAGAGCCGGTCGGACGAGGAGCAGCGCCGCCAAGCCGCAGGTCAGCCCGATCCAGGACGACCGGGAGAAGGTCAGCAGGAGCGTCGCCGGCAGCACGACGTAGCCGGCGACCGCCCACCGGCCGGGCAGCAGCGCCGAGGGGGTGCCGGCGGTCACGTGGTGCAGCACCAGGGCGAGTGCGACGAGACCTCCGAAGGCATTGGCATCGAGCACGAGGCCGGAGATCCGGTCGGTCGGCCAGGGATCGTTCATCAGGGGCAGGACCGGGCCACCGGCGAGGTTCAGCAGCCGCGCGCCGAGCGCGAGCGTGGCGTGCAGGAGGACCGCGCCGACGAACAGCCGCAGGATCCGGCGGAGCCGCTCGACGTCGCGCATGTAGTCGATGAAGCAGGCACCCGTCGCCAGCAGGGCGATCAGCCCGACGTACTTCTGCAGCAGGGCGTAGGAGGTCAGCTCGCCGGTCCGCACGACGGCGACGAGGCAGCCGAGACCGAGCAGCGGGACCAGCGCCGTGTGCCAGACCGTCCACGCCCCGGACATGTGCCGCAGCCGGGTCGACCGCACCGCGAGGTAACAGGCGATGAACGCGTCGGCCGGCGCGATCTGCCGGTAGTCGCCGACCTCGATCTGGATCGGCATGGTGAACAGGTAGGCGGCGAGCAGCACCAGCTCGGGCGTCCACACCCGGCGCGCCGTTCCCTCGCCGCCGGTACCGGCCCGACCGGGTTCACTCATGGGTGTCGACGAACCGCACCCAGCCACCGGGGACCCGATGGCTGTCGATGTGATGGCCCGTCCCGCCGACCCCCTGCGACGGGTACAGCCGGACCTCCTCGGGCGTCTCCCGGTACTCCTCGGAGGTCAGCGTGCGGATCGGCCGGCCCCACACCCCGTCGCCGTAGGACCGGTGGCACGCCTGCGCCAGCCGGACCAGGCGTCCGCCCACCTCGATGACCCGGCCCGCCGGTCGGGAGATCGACGCGTCGTCCAGCACGATGGGGTTCGAGGGGTGCGGTTCCCAGGGCCCACGGATCGACGGCGCGACGAACAGGTCGAGCCGGTCGTGCGTGTGGCGCTCGCTGATCTCGGTGAACAGGTAGTACAGGCCCTCGTGCCGAAGGACGGTGCTGTCCTTGAAGGGACGGCCCCGGAGCAGAACACGGTCGAGCTCCCAGGTGTGGGGGAAGTCCACCGCCCGGTACAGCCGCACCGTCCCGTTCCCGTCCGCGCAGCTCTCCGGGACCATCAGGATCTCGTCGCCGTCGGCGAGCACCTGGGGGTAGGAGAGGTGGAAGTCCTCCCTGAGCACGACACCGTGGTAGCGCCAGTCGACGAGGTCGTCGCTGGTGGCGAGCCCGATCTCGCCGCGTCCCTGGCCGTGGCGCACCTGCTCGAAGAACAGGTGCCAGATGCCGTCCCGCTGGATCGCGAACGGGTCGGCGACCATCGTGATGCCGAGGCGGGCGAGCTCGTCGTCGGAGAACACCGGTCGTCGGACCGGGCCGACCGGGGACAACGGGTCCGCCGTGTGCTCGACAGCGAGCCGCCACCGCGGGGTCCCGGTCGCGGGTCCCCGCAGCGCCGTCGGCACGACGCGTCGTACCAGAGGGCGCAGCCGGGCCCGCAGGCTGAACCGGTGCCGGGGGGTCGACGCCTCGATCCGACGGTAGAGCGACATCAGCGGCGCGAGGGCGTGCGGGATCGCGAAGTGGTCCTCGACCCGCGCCCGACCGGCCGCCGCGAGCCGGGTCCGCTCCCGGTCGTCGGCGGCCAGCGCACGGACGGCGGCGCTGAGCTTCGGTGCGTCCCGTGGGGGCACGAGCACTCCCGCGCGGCCCCCGTCGAGGGCCTCGCGGCTCCCGCGGATGTCGGTCGCCACCAGTGGAACGCCGGCCGACATGGCCTCCAGCACCGCGACCGGCATCCCCTCCCGGTACGAGGGCTGGACGGCGAGGTCGGCGGCCGTCAGAAGGTCGGGCACGTCGGTACGGAGCCCGAGCCGCAGGGTGCGCGCGGCCGCCGCCGGGTCCCGCCGGTGCTCCTGCTCGAGCCGTGCGCGCACCGACTGGTCGCGCTCGCTGGGTGCGGCGTCGCCGACCAGCAGCAACCAGGCCGGCCGATCGGCGAGCAGGTCGGAGAACGCGGTCAGCAGTTCCAGGACGCCCTTCTCCGTCACCAGCCTGCCGACGAAGACGACGACGAACTCGTCGACCGGGATACCGAGCTCACGACGAACGGCGGCCCGGCGCTCCGGGTCGGGGGCGAACCGGGCGGTGTCGACCCCGACGCCCGGTGTGCCGACGACCCGATCGGGGTCCCGGGCGAAACCGGTCCGGCGTGCGAAGTCGAGGTCCTCGGAGTTGACGGTCACGACGTAGTCGGCGAAGTAGCGGTTCAGCAGGCGCTCCGCGGTGGTGTGCACCAACCACGTCCGCCGCGCCATACCGTCGTGGAAGTAGAAGCCGTGCACGTGGTTGACGACGCAGGGGACCCGGGCGATCCGGGCCGCGATGCGCCCCTGGATCGAGGCCAGCGGCCCGTGCAGGTGGACGACGTCGAACCGCTCCCGGCGCAGGTAGCGGACGAGCGCCAGGATCTCGGTGCTGAACGCCCGCCCCGTGATGCGGCGGCTCACCCGGATCCGGTGCAGGGCGTAGGAGCTGCCGAGGTGGTGCCGCAGGGTGTCGCCGTCGCGGTCCATGGTGCTGGCCGCGACCACCTCGTGGCCGTCCGCGTCCAGCGCGTGGAACAGCGGGACTAGGAAGGCGAAGGCGGACTCGACGCTGGACAGCTGGCAGATCCGCACCTGCGGCCTCCTCCGTCGCACCGGTCTCCCGGGGCGTGGACACAGGCGCCGCAATCGGGCGATTGCGACGTCGTGACGACACTCGCAACCCGAGGATCGGGCGTTAGCCCCCGAACCTCACCGACCTTCCGCTAACGACGGACACCCACCCGCGGGGCGAGCGCGTCGACGATCCCGTGCACGGCCTGCCAGATCAGGCGGACCGCCTCACGGTGCGCCTGTTCCGGTCCGCCCATCGGGTCGGGGACGGTGTCGTCGGCCGGGGGGATCGTTCCGCGCCGCGCCCGTGCGGCCTCGACGAGCACACGACCGCGCTTGACCAGGTCGGGCGGCAGCATGGTGTCGTCGACGGCCGCGGTCAGCCGGGCGAACTCGCGCAGCGCGAAGGTGCGGTCGAGCAGGTGCGGGTAGCGCTCGAGCACGGTGGAGCGGTGCCGGACGGGCCGTTCACGACCGCGGCGAGCGGCAGATGTTGCCGGTGCACACCACGAGGACCCGGAACCGGTCGTCCGGTCCGGGCTGCGTGGGGGCCTGCGGCCGGCGAGCCATGGACGCAGTGTGGGACGCGCGGAGTGGCATGGGCACCACTTCGTGTGCCTCGGCACGCTCGTCCAGCGATGTCATGGGCCCTCCCCCGACGGTCCGTCGTCCGTTCAGTCGCACGGGAGCCCCTGTCCATTTCCGCCGAACGGCCGCGGGCGGCGGACATCCCCAGGGTTGAGAGACGGTGTGACCCGGGTCGCCCCCGTGCCCGCGCCGGATCCGGTGACGGTCGCCCGGCGGAGCCGAGATCTTCGGGGGGATCACCACACCCGCCCGTGTGCCCGATCTGGACGGCCAGCGCGGTGGCGGAGGTGTTCCTCCGGGCTGCGGAGCGCCCGGCGCACGGTCTGGCCCGCCGATCCGGCTCCGGTTCGGCGGCACCCCCCAGCCGCACGCGGCACCGTGGCCCGCGCGCCGACCGGGCGCCCGCCCGCATCCCGCGGATGTGGCGCGTCACGGGACCAGCACCCGGCCCGCGGACGCGTCGACGACCGCGTCCAGCGGCACGGGTGGGTCGCCCCGTCCGCAGCCGATCAGGTCGGGCCGGTGCAGCGGGTTGCATCGCGGCCCGCCCGGCACCCAGGGCGGTGGGTGGAAGACCGGGAACCCGCCGTCCATCGTGATGCTCCAGTCCCCGTGGTGGACCAACCGGTGGTGGTGCCCGCAGAGCAGGACCAGATTGTCCAGGTCGGTGGCGCCGCCGTCGGCCCAGTGCCGGATGTGGTGGGCGACGCACCACTGTGGCGGCGCCTCGCACCCGGGGTGGGCGCACCCGCCGTCGCGCTGGGCGAGGGCGCGGCGCTGCCCGCGGGTCGCGAGCCGGGCCTCCCGTCCGACGAACAGCGGCTCCCCGGCCGTGCCGAGCACGACCGGGACGATCCGCGCGTCACAGGCCAGGCGCAGCGCGTCCCCGGCGGCGACGGCGGCGGACAGCCCACCGGCCCCGAAGCCGAGCAGCCCGGACCCGGTGCCGGTGGTGAGGGTGTCGAGCGGGACGGTGACGGTCAGCGTGACGGGCTGCCCGTTCTCCACGCCCAGGTCTCCCGTCGCGAGCATCCGCCGCGCGAGCTCCACCAGCCCGTCGCCGGAGCGCTCGGCGGTGGATCGTTCGTCCCGCGCCCCGGTGGGTCCGTCCGCCGGGACGGGCGCGGTCAGCGGGGACAGTGCGGTGCGCAGCATCGCCGCGGACTCGGTGTCGAACCAGCCCCGCGCCTCGTACCCGGTGCCCTGCGGGCGCAGTACGAACCGGTTGCGCGACGGCTTCGGCTCCCGCGGGCGCGGCCCGTCGGGGTCCAGCAGGGCGATCGCCCGCCGGCCGAGCTTCTCGACGGCGTCGGGATCCAGCGTGCGGGCGTGGTGGACCAGGTCGGCCTCCAGCACCGGACGGTGCTCGCGCAGGTGCGGCGGCAGCATCGCCAGCACGCGCAGGATCACCCGCACGTGCTCGGGGCCGACCGCGCCCGCGGCGAACGCCGCCGCCAGCTCGGGCAGCTCCGGGTCCACCTGCTCGCCGGTGATGAGGAACAGCGGGGACAGCCTCCGAGCGGCATCGACCCGGGCGCGGGCGGTGGACAGCGCCACGTTCTGCACGGTGCGCAGCAGGTCCGCGGTGTCGCGGAACCCCGTGTCCTCGGCCAGCCCACGGGTCGCGATCTCCGCGACCAGCGCCACCAGCGACGCCGACTCGCGGTTGATCCGTTCCTGGACGGCCGCGACCGCGGCGAGGAGCTCCTCGTCACCGGCCTGCCAGACGTCGTCCACGTACACCACTACTCGAACATATGTTCGACGAAGGGGCGCTGAGGTGGCCGGGCGCTACCCCGCGACGAGCGGTCAGCCGGTGAATCCGTCCATGATCCCGTCGCCGTCCAGGTCGGACCCGCAGGCCGCGGTCCCGTAGTAGCTGCTGGTGGGGTCCGAGCAGGCGGACTCCAGTCCGTCCCCACTCACCTCGTGCTCCTCTGCCTGCAACTGCTCCAGGTACTCCCGCTGCGCCTGCTCCTTCGCCGCGATCAGGTCGGGGCAGTTCTTGTTGGTGATGTAGTGCGGGTGGGCCGGGTCCTCGAACTCCGGGTCCGCCGTCGGCTCGCAGGTATAGAGCACCGGCTCCGGCTCCTCCTCGACGAACGACGAGAGCGGCGCGGCCGGCACGATCCCCGGCACGAGCGGCGCCGGGAACTCCCGCGCCACCACACCGGGACCCGTGGGAGCCGGGGCCACGACCGCGACGACCGGATCGGCGGAGGCGACGGACGCGACGCAGAGCGCGGCCGCCGTCGTCGCCGGCACCAGCCCGGCCAGCAGGGCGCGGGAAACGGAACGGCGTGGGCGGCGGTGCGACGTCATCGTGCGGTCTCCCCTGGTCCGGCGGGCCGTCGACGCGGCCCTCTGCTCCGCTGGATCGCTCCGCACGGACCAGCCCGTTATCGGCCGTTCGGCGGTTCATCAGATGTGACGAGACGGCGGGCCCGCGGTCAGGGGTGTTCTTCCGCCAGACCCACGTCGGCTGCATCCTCGAGCGCTGGTCCCCCATGCTCGACCTGTCCATCCTCGCCCGCACCGCCGGCGCCGTCACCCGTGGCGGGGGCGCCTACTGATCCCGGTCCCCGGTCCTCCGCGACGGCGGGGGCGGACACCCACCCGGTGCCCGCCCCCGCCGTCGTCGTTCCGGAGGGGAACGTGCATGGCCGGGCCCGGACCGGGGTAGCCGCTCGCGACAGTCCCGACGACACCAGGAGACCACCATGGCTCTGAACGACGACGACATCACCACCTCGAGCGGCTCCGGCGCCGAGGGCCCGGCCGACTCCGGTGCGGGCCAGGGCACCCCCGGCCAGCACGACGGCGGCGCCGACGGCGGCGCGGACTCCGGCGCCGAGGGCCCGGCCGACTCCGGCGCCGGCCAGGGCACCCCCGGCCAGCACGACGGCGGCGCCGACGGCGGCGCGGACTCCGGCGCCGAGGGCCCCGCGGACTCCGGTGCCGGCGAGGGCACCCCGGGCCAGCACGACGGCGGCGCCGACGGTGGCGCCGACAGCGGTGCGAACTGAGCTGAGCGAGCCGACGGCCGGTGCCGGATCGCCCCCCGCGGGCACCCCGGCGCCGGCCGGCGCGCGTGCGGCGTCCGGGAACTGCGCCCTCGCGCGGCTGGTCGGCTCGGACACCGACACGTTCGGCGCCCGGCACTGGGGCACCACCGCGCTGCTGCGCACCGGCGCGGACACCGGCGCGTTCCGCGACCTGCTCGACCTCGACGGCGTCGACGAGCTGCTGTCCCGCCGCGGGCTGCGCACCCCGTTCCTGCGGCTGGCCCGCAACGGGTCCGTCGTCGGCTCGGGTGACTTCACCGGCCCGGGCGGGGTGGGCGCCGAGATCGGCGACCAGGTCCGCGACGACAAGGTCGCCGCGTTGTTCGGCGACGGCAGCACCGTCGTCCTGCAGGCGCTGCACCGCGTCTGGCCCGGCGTCATCGACTTCTGCACCGCGCTCGCCGAGGACCTCGGCCACCCGGTGCAGGCGAACGCCTACATCACCCCGCCCCAGTCCCAGGGCTTCTCCGCCCACTACGACGTGCACGACGTGTTCGTGCTGCAGCTGGCCGGGCAGAAGCACTGGCGCGTCCACGCACCGGTCCACACCGACCCGCTGCGCAGCCAGCCCTGGAGCGACCACGGCGACGCCGTCGCCGCCCGCGCCCGCGACGACGAGCCCGTGATCGACCGGGTCCTCGAACCCGGTGACGTGCTCTACCTCCCCCGCGGCTGGCTGCACTCCGCCACCGCGCTCGGCGACGTCTCGGCGCACCTGACCGTCGGCGTCCACGTGGTGACCCGGTACGCGCTGGTCGAGTCGCTGCTGGCGCTGGTCGCCTCCGACGAGCGGCTGCGCGCGAGCCTGCCGCTGGGGGTCGACCTGGCCGACCCGGAACAGCTCGCCCCGCACCTGGACGCGGTGCGCGCCGCGCTGACCGGTGCCCTCGCCGCCGCCCCCGCCGAGGACGTGTCGCGCCGGGTCCGGGGCCGGGTGTGGTCCGGCGGGCGCCCGGAGCCGGTCCGGCCGGTCGCCGCCGCCGCGTTCGCCCGCGATCTCGCGCCCGGGGACACCGTGCGCCGGCGCCTCGGGGTGCACCACCGCCTCGTCCCGGGCGATGATCGGGTCGTGCTGGAACTGGCGGAGAAGACGCTGACCCTGCCCGCCGTCGTCGCACCCGCGCTGGCGGCCCTGCTCGGCGGCGGCACCCACACCGTCGGGGACCTGCCCGGGCTGGACGCCGACGACCAGGTCGTCCTCGTCCGGCGGCTGCTGCGCGAGGGCGTGCTCGTCCCGGCCACGGCGTGACCGCGGCCCGGGAGTACCAGCACTGCGCGGAGCTCGCCGAGACGGCCGGTGACCCGGCGGAGGGCACCGCGCCGCCCGCGCGGCACTGGTTCCTCGTCGAGCACCCCGGGCCGTGGCCGCGTCAGGCCCTGGCCGGGCTCGATCCCGCCGCCGCGTCGGCACTCGGGGCCTGGGCCGGGGAGGAGGGCGCGCGGGTCGTGCTCGTGCGCCGGCCCGGGCGCCGGGACCGCGACGCCGTCGCACCGGGGCGGCGCTGGTTCCGCGTCGACGCCCGGCCCGGGCACGAGGACGTCCGCACCGGCATCTGGTCCTCCCCCGCCGAGCTGGCCGCCGCCGTCCACGCCGACGGCGACCCGCACCCCGACCCGCTGGTGCTGGTCTGCGCGCACGGCCGGCACGACGCCTGCTGCGCCGTCCGCGGTCGGCCGCTCGCCGCCGCGCTCGTCGCCGACGACCCCGAGGGCACCTGGGAGTGCAGCCACATCGGCGGCTGCCGGTTCGCCCCCGCCCTGGTGCTGCTCCCCCACGGCCTGACCTACGGCGGCGTGACCCCGGCCGACGGGCCCGCCGTCGTGCGGGAGTACGGCCGCGGGCTCGTCGTCCCCGGTCTGCTGCGGGGGCGCTCCGCGCTGCCGCCCGCCGTGCAGGCCGCCCAGCACCACGCGCGTGCCGTCACCGGCGCGACCGGGGTGGACGACCTGGGCGTCGCGGACGTCGACTCCGACGGCCGGCCCCCCGGGCACACGTCCTGGCGGGTCACGTTCCACCACCCGGACCGCGTGGTCGAGGTGCGGGAACGGTTCGTGGAGGTGGACCGGCCGCTGACGTGTGCGGCCCGCCCGGCGGGCCGGATCCGGGTCTTCGACCTCGTCGACACCCGCACCTGACCTCCGGCGGGGCGGCCGTCGTTTCCGAAACGGAAACGACCGGCCGATCATCCCGTCCGCACCGGAGCCCTGGATGACCTGCGGACAGGTCGTGGCGGGGCGACCCGCGCTGTCCGGTTTCGCCCGATGTGAGGCGGGAGACAGCCCGACGGCGATAACAGTGCGGTAGTGGTGTTCGGTTGCACCACTACGACGCCGTCGCCCCACCACGCTCCCCACGAAGGAACGGAAGGCCCCCATGGACCCTCAGACCCCCGTCGTCATCCTCTGCGGAGGCAAGGGCACCCGCATCCGCGAGGCATCGGAGAGCCTGCCCAAGGCGATGGTCGAGATCGGTGACCGGCCGATCGTCTGGCACATCATGAAGACCTACCGGGAGCACGGCTTCCGACGCTTCGTCCTGTGCCTGGGGTACAAGAGCTGGGCGATCAAGGAGTACTTCCTCGACTACCGGGCCCGCTCCGCGGACTTCACCCTGTCCATGTCCGACCGGCACCGGATCGACTTCCACAACGGCGTCGACGAGGACTGGGAGATCACCTTCGCCGAGACCGGCCTGGAGGCCGCCACCGGCTCGCGCATCCGGAAGATCGCCCAGTACGTCGACACCGAGAACTTCTTCCTCACCTATGGCGACGGCGTCGGCACCGTCGACATCACCGCCCTGGCCAAGGAGCACGAGCAGTCCGGGAAGATCGGCACCGTCACCGGGGTGCACCCGACGTCGAAGTTCGGCGAGATGAACGTCGAGGGCGAGCGGGTCGTGGAGTTCAACGAGAAGCCCACCCAGGTGACCGGCTTCGTCTCCGGCGGGTACTTCGCCTTCCGCCGCGAGTTCCTCGACTCCTACCTCGGCGAGCCCGACGACGACGGCGTGTGGCTCGAGCACGAGCCGCTGCAGCGCCTGGCCCGCGACGGGCAGCTCAACGTGCACCGCCACGAGGACTTCTGGTCGGCGATGGACACCTTCAAGGACTTCGAGTACCTCAACAGCCTGTGGGCGCGCGACCAGGCGCCCTGGAAGATCTGGGCCTGACCGGCCGTCACCGGGGATCGGGGAGCGACGGCTCCCCGGCCCGGTGGCTCATCAGGTCCCCCGGCTGGCAGCCCAGCGCCTCGCAGATCGCCGACAGCGTCGAGAACCGGATCGCGCGGGCCCGGCCGTTCTTGAGCACCGACAGGTTCGCGTGCGTGACCCCGACCCGGCGGGCGAGCTCGGTGAGCGTCATCCCCCGCTCGGCCAGCAGCGTGTCGAGATGGATCTCGATCGCCGATTCCGGTTCCGCGGGCACCGCTACACCGCCTCAACCAGGGCCCACACCGGCTGCCCGACCAGCGCCCAGCCCAGCAGACCCACCCGGCGCGGCAGACCGTCGCAGAACAGGCCCCGCTCCCGCGCCAGGTCCAGCGCCCGCAGCGCGAGGCCGATGACCACCGCCCCGTAGAGGGCGGGCAGGAGCTGCGGCAGCTCGGCGAGCACCGAGCCGAGGCGCGGCGAGTCCTGTCCCATCACCAGGGGCGATCCCTCGATCATCCGCGCGGAGTCCGCCAGCGGCGGGTGGTCGTATCCCAGCTCGAACACGTACGACGTCGGCTCCCCGGCCAGCGCCTGCCCGATCTTCCCGACCGCGGCCGCGGCCAGGAACGCCAGCGCGACCGCCAGCAGCACGAAGTAGAGCCGCGCGACCAGCCGGACGGCGCTCAGCATCCACGAATCCACTGTCATGACATCCCCCCGGATGCATCGTTCTTCGATACATCGAAGAACAGTACACCGAAGAACGATAAACTCAGGACGGCGTCGCGCTCAGCGCCTCCGTCGGATTCAGGTCCGCGTACTGCGCCACCGACCCGTTGCGCACCGCCCCCCACAGCTGCGCGCTGCGCCGCTCGTCGAGGTAGACGACCGACTGCTCCCCCTCGCGCCCCAGTCCGGCCACCGGCGCGGTCACGAACGCCACACCCGAGCCGCGCAGGTTGCGGTTCTCCAGGGCCAGCTGCACCAGCCCGGTGTCGGACAGCGAGTCGTCCACGCTCACCGCGTCGCCGACGCTGGTCGCGAACGCGTAGAGCGCGGTCGGGTCGGTCGTGGCCTTCTCCTGGACCGTCGCGAGCAGTGCCTTGATGGCGTTCTGCTGGCGGGCGGCGCGGTCGATGTCGCCGTTCGGGAGGCCGTAGCGCTGGCGCACGTAGGCCAGCGCCTGGGCGCCGTCCAGGTGGTTCTCCCCCGCCCGGAAGTCGACGCCGGCATTGCTCGTCGCCTGCGCCACCTGCACGTCGATGCCGCCGACGGAGTCGACGAGCGAGGTGAACCCGGCGAAGTCGACGACGCCGAAGTGGTCCACCCGCACCCCGGTCAGCTTCTCCACGGTCCGGATGAGCAGCGGGGCGCCACCGAACGCGTAGGCGGCGTTGATCTTGTTCATGCCGCGGCCGGGGATGTCGACCCAGGAGTCGCGCGGGATCGACACGACGCTCGCGTGCTCGCCGTCGGGGGCGAGGGTGCCGAGCATGATCACGTCGGAGCGCCGGGAGCCCGCGTCGACGCCCGGGGCGGCGTCGGTGCCGGTGGTGGGGGCCTCGGCGCGGGAGTCGGTGCCGACGAGCAGGAACGTGGTGCCGCCGAACGTCGCCGGACGGCTGCCGGCGTCGATCCCGCGGAACGCGTCCGGGATGCGGGCGATGCCACCGCCGATGCTCGAGGTCAGGTAGGCGACCACACCCCCGATCGCGAGGAGCAGCACGAGGACGAGCGCCAGAAGGACGGCGAGCACCCGCCGCCCGCGACGCCGGGGCCGTCCGTCGCGCAGGCCGGGCGCGACGGCGTCGTGCCGGGGCGGGGGGACGGCGTTGCGCATCGGGTCTCCTGGATGTCCGTGGACGGTCGTCCGGTTCGTCGCCACCGGGCGTCCGGCGTTACGTGCTACCGCACGGTCCCACTCCCGGTGCCGCACAACGTCACCGGTCGTCGCAGGTCAGCGGCTCGGCGCGTACACAGCGCAGTAACGGAGGGGTGCTGTGTCATCAGATGTGGGGAACCGACGGCCCTCTCGCTAATGGTCCGGACGGACCAGGCGAATGCAGGGGCAGAACGGCCGCACGGCCGTCGCGGACCGAGGAGGAACCCATGAGCGTCACGCCCGAGACCCCCGCCACCGTCGGCACCGGCACCGCTCCGGTCGCCATCCCGGCGCCGCGCGGCGCCGCGGAGAACGGCGCGCTGCCGCCCGTCGCGGCCACCCCGGTCGCGGTCGACCTGTGCCGCTGCGGGCATGAGCGCGACGCCCACGACCACTACCGCGCCGGCACCGACTGCGGGGTCTGCGGCACCGCCTGCCGCGTCTTCCACGCCCGCACCGCCGCCGGCCGCTCGGCCGGTCGCGCCGCCCGTCTCACCTCGGCCCTGCTGCGGCGCCGCTGACCCCTGCGCTCCGTCCCCGGACGGTCCGCCGGGAGACGTTCCGCGAACGCCCCCGCCTCCTCCCGTGAGGCGGGGGCGTTCGCGTGTCCGTCGTCAGGCCGCGGCGCCCAGCCAGGGCTCCCAGGCGGGCAGTGGTTCCACCGCCAGGACGAGCACCCCCGCCCCGTTCCTCGCGGGCGGCGCCGGCGCCGTCCGCAGGGTCCAGCCCAGTTCCTCGATGAGACGGTCCGCCTTCTTCGAGTTGCAGGCCTTGCATGCCGCGACGCAGTTCTCCCAGCTGTGCGCCCCGCCGCGGCTGCGGGGGATCACGTGGTCGATGGTGTCGGCGCGTCTGCTGCAGTACGCGCAGCGTCGGGCGTCACGACGGAGCACACCGGCCCGGGTCATGGGCACCGATCGGCGGTAGGGCACCCGGACGTAGCGGGAGAGCCGCAGGACGGACGGTGCCGGGAGAGCGAGACTCTCGGAACGGAACTCCGCGCCCTCGAGCGCCTCCTGGAGACACTCGGCCTTACCGGCGAGCAGCAGGCAGATGGCGCGCTTGGACGTGACCACGGCCAGCGGTTCGAAGCTGGCGTTGAGGAGCAGGACCCGGGACCCCGATGGGATCCGAGCCGTGGTCGGCAGCTCGGCCCCCGGTGCCGGGACGGGATCGTCGGGGAGCGGATCGACCGCTCTCAGTTCGCCAGGGACGATCATCTCGGCACCATGGGGGACGGGTTGTCGGTACGGCACGCGACCACCTCCGCGAACGCTCGAGGTCCGGATGTAGTCGACCATACGGAACCCGGGTTACGCGAGTGTGATAGCGCGACCGACGCGGGGTGTCCCGTCGGTTCCGCGGCGCGGATCAGCCCCCGAGTGCGCCGATCACGTCCGCGAGGAGGTCGCCGGTGTCCTCGACACCGCAGGACAGCCGCACCAGACCGTCCGGCACCGCGTCGCCCCAGCGCGCCCGCCGGTCCGCAGCGGTGCGCAGCCCGCCGAAGCTCGTCGCCGAGTCGACCAGCGTCGTGCGGGCCAGGAACTCCGAGACGGCGTGGGTGTCGGCCAGGGTGAACCGCAGGATCCCGTTCCAGCGCCGCATCTGGGTCCGGGCGAGCACGTGCGACGGGTCGTCGGCCAGCCCTGGCCAGCGCACGTCGTGCACGCCCGGGGTCTCCCGCAGCGCGACGGCGAGCGCGCGGGCGTTCTCGGCCTGCCGGGCCAGCCGCAGGTCCAGGGTGCCGAGCCCGCGCAGCGCCAGCCACGTCTCCATCGGCCCGGCGATCGCGCCGCCGCGGGTGCGGAAGGCGCGGACCCGCTCGTGGTGCACCGGGTCGGCCGCGGACACGTGCCCGAGCAGCAGGTCCCCGTGCCCGGACAGCGCCTTGGTGTCGCTGGCGACGACGAGGTCCGCGCCGAGCGCGAGCGGCTGCTGCCCGAGCGGGGTGCACGTGGTGTTGTCGACGGCGACGACCGCCCCGGCCGCGTGCGCGGCGGCGGCGACCGCGGCGACGTCGCAGACCTCCAGGCCGGGGTTCGACGGCGTCTCCAGCATCACCAGTGCGGGCCGGTGCCGGGCGATCGCCGAGGCCCAGTCGCCCGCGGTCGCGCAGTAGGCGACCGGCACCCCGAGCGGGGCGAGCTCCTCGTCGGCGAGCAGGCGTGCGACGTAGTAGCCGTCGCTGGGCAGCAGCACGCCGCGCCCGGCGCCGGTGAACGCACGCAGGACCGCGGCGATCGCGGCCATCCCGGACGGGAACACCGTGCACGGCCCGCCGTCGAGCTCGCCGACGGCGGCCTCGAACTCCCGCCACGTCGGGTTGTCCGCGCGGGCGTAGAAGTCCGCGCCCTGGTCGGCCTCCTCCGGGCGGCCGAGGTGGTAGGTGCTGGTCAGCACCGGCCCTCGGTGCACCGGATCGCCGACGGCGTGGACGTCGTGCTCCCCGCCGCGCACGCAGCGGGTGCCGTCTCCGAGCATGGGGTTCACTCCGGCTTCGGGGCCCGGGAGATCAGTTCCTTGGCCATCTGGTGGGCGGTCATGCCCTCGTGGCAGACCCGGCGCACCGCGTCGGCGATGGGCAGCTCCACCCCGGCGCGCTCACCGAGCTCGCAGATCGACAGGCAGGACTTCACGCCCTCGGCGACCTGGCCGTGGTTGGCCTTCTCCGCCTCGGCGAGACTCGCGCCGCGGCCGAGCTGCTCGCCGAAGGTGCGGTTGCGCGACAGCGGGGAGCTGCACGTCGCCACCAGGTCGCCCATGCCGGCCAGGCCGGCGAAGGTCAGCGGCGAGGCACCGAGCGCCATCCCGAGCCGGGACATCTCGGCCAGCCCGCGGGTGATCAGCGACGCCCGCGAGTTGTCGCCCAGCCCCATCCCGGACGCGACGCCGACGGCCAGCGCGATGACGTTCTTGCCCGCCCCGCCCAGCTCCGCCCCGACGACGTCGGTGTTGGTGTAGGCGCGGAAGTAACCGGTCGCACAGGCGGTCTGCAGCGCCACCGCACGGTCGTGGTCCTCGCACGCGATGACGGTGGCCGTCGGCTGCTCGTGGGCGATCTCCGCGGCCAGGTTCGGCCCGGACACCACGGCGAGCCGATCCACCCCGACGCCGGTGACGTCGTCGATGACCTCGGTCATCCGCTTGAGCGTCCCCAGCTCGACGCCCTTGGCCAGGCTGGTGAGGATGACCCCGGCCGGGACCAGGTCGCGCCAGCGCTCCAGGTTGTCGCGCAGCGACTGCGACGGCACCGCGAGGATCACCGCGTCGGCCCCGTCGAGGGCCTCGGCCGCGTCGTGGGTGGCCCGCAGCGTGTCCGGCAGCGCGACGTCGGACAGGTAGTCGGGGTTGCGCCGGTCGGCGTTGATCGCCTCGGCCACCTCCGCCCGGCGGGCCCACAGCCGCACGTCGCGGCCGGCGTCGCCGAGGACCTTCGCGAACGCGGTGCCCCAGCTGCCCGCGCCGAGCACGGCGACGCGGTGGATCGAGTGCACGGGTTCGTTGACCGGACGCTCCCCGAACGACGGGGCCGGGGGGACGCTCATCGGCCCGCCTCGCTCTCCGGGCGGCGGCGGTAGAACTCCTCCGGCGCGTCCTCGTCGCGGACCTCGGCGAGCAGCTCCCGCACCCGTCCCATGATCAGGTCGGTGACCTCGCGCAGGATGTGGGCGTCCAGCGGGCGCCCGCGGTACGCGCTCAGGTCCACCGGGTCCCCCGCGCGCAGCACGACATCGGTGCGCGGCAGCGGGCGGAACTTCTTCTCGTAGCCGTTCAGGACCTCGCGGGTCCCCCAGTGCACCATCGGGATGACCGGCACGTCCGAGGCCAGCGCCATCCGCGCGACGCCGGTGCGCGAGCGCATCGGCCACCCGTCGGGGTCGCGGGTGATGGTGCCCTCCGGATAGATGATGACGATCTTGCCGTCGGCCAGGGCCTGCGTCCCGGCGGCCAGGCTCTGCTGGGCGTCGGCGGAGTCGCGGTAGACCGGGATCTGCCCCGAGCCGCGCAGCACCTGCCCGAGCACCGGCACCTGCCACAGGCTGCTCTTGGCCAGGAACCGGGGCACCCGCCCCGCGCTGTGCACGTAGGTCCCGGTGTGGATCGGGTCCAGGTGCGAGATGTGGTTGCCGACCAGCAGCGCGCCGCCCCGGGCCGGGAGGTGCTCACGGCCCTGGTAGCGCGGCCGGCCGGTGAGCCAGCCGATCGAGTAGAAGAACGGGACGGCGAAACCGACCCAGAATCCGCCCTTCTCGCGTGCCACCGGCGGCCTCCTCCTGCCCGCCTCGGTGGCGGGTCGTGGGGTCGTCGCGGATCGGGATGATCCGGATCTCGTCCGTGGAGTCTCCCCACAGAGGCCCCACGGTGTCACGCGGGGTGCCAGACTGGGGCCGTGACCCTGCGGGTGGACCTGGTCGTACCGGTGAAACCGCTGCCCCGCGCCAAGACCCGGCTGCGCGGTGCCGCCGACGGCGGGGTGGGTGATCTCGACGCGCACCAGCGGCTCGCGCTGGCCCTGGCCCGCGACACGGTGGCCGCCGCCGTCGCCGCGACGGCGGTCCGGCACGTGCTGGTGATCTCCTCGGACCCGGCGGTGGCGATGGAGGTCGGCGCGCTCGGCGCGGAGGTCGTCACCGACCCCGGCCGCCGGCTCAACGGCGCGCTGCGCCACGGTGCCGCGCTGCTGCGATCGCGCGACCCGCACGCCGCGCTGGGGGCGCTGCAGGCCGACCTGCCCGCGCTGCGCCCGGCCGAGCTCGACGACGCCGTCGCCGCGGCCGCCGTGCTGTTCGCCGCCGGCGCGACCCGAGCCTTCCAGCCCGACGCCCCCGGCGAGGGCACCACGCTGCTGCTCGTCGCGCCGGGCCACGACCTCGACCCGCACTTCGGCCGCGGGTCGGCCGCCCGGCACAGCGCCTCCGGGGCACGCCCGCTGCCCGGTGACCGTCCCGGTCTGCGCCGCGACGTCGACACCGCCGCCGACCTCGACGACGCCGTCGCCCTCGGGGTGGGGGTGTGGACCCGGGCCGTGGTCGACGCCCGGCACGGGCCGCCCGCCACACCTCACCCACCCGGATGTCCCCCGCCCGGTGACGCCGTCGCCCGACGGTGTGGCACACCACGTACGTGACATCGCCGGACGGGGCCGTGTCCACGTGGACGGTTGCGGAGCGGTACGAAACAATCGCGACGTGAGTGACGACTCGGCGACCCCGGACGGACGGAACGGCACCTCCGCGCACCCGGGGGGCCGTCCCCGGTCGGCGGCGCGCCGTGCCCCGCGTCCGGCATCGCGGCGGCTGCACACCGCGAGCCGCAGCGTCGCCGACCACGCACCGGCCGCGGAGATCCCGGCCCAGCAGCACGTGCCGCCGGGCCCCGCGGCGCCGCCCGCGCCGCCGGCCGCCGCGCCGTCGCAGGTGCAGGGAGCCGCCCCGATCGCGCCACCCGCGGGGGCGACCACCCCGGCGTCGACGATGGCCGAGCTGCTCCCCGAGGACCGTTACCTCAACCGTGAGCTGTCCTGGCTCGACTTCAACGCCCGGGTGCTGGCCCTGGCCGAGGACTCCAGCCAGCCGCTGCTGGAGCGCGCGAAGTTCCTCGCGATCTTCGCCTCCAACCTCGACGAGTTCTACATGGTCCGGGTCGCGGGTCTGAAGCGCCGCGACGAGACCGGCCTGTCCGTGCGCAGCGCCGACGGCCTGACCCCCCGCCAGCAGCTGGCCCGGATCACCGAGCGGAGCCGCGCGCTGTCGCGGGCGCACGCCGAGGTGTTCATGGACGAGCTGCTCCCCGAGCTCGACGCGGCCGGCGTCCACCTGCGCAGCTGGGAGGACCTGACCGACGCCGAGCGCCTGCGGCTGTCGGACTACTTCACCGAGACGGTGTTCCCGGTGCTCACCCCGCTCGCGGTGGACCCGGCGCACCCGTTCCCCTACATCTCCGGGCTGTCGCTCAACCTCGCGGTGACCGTCCGCGACCCCGAGGGCCGGACCGAGCGGTTCGCCCGGGTCAAGGTACCGAACAACGTGCCGCGGCTGGTGTCGGTCGACCCGCCGGACACCGACACCCGCGCCGGGAACCGGCAGTGCACGTTCCTGCCGATCGAGGACCTGATCTCCGCACACCTCGGGGACCTGTTCAACGGCATGGAGGTCACCGAGGTCCACCCGTTCCGCGTCACCCGCAACGCCGACCTCGAGGTCGAGGAGGACCGCGACGAGGACCTCCTGCAGGCCCTGGAGCGCGAGCTGGCCCGGCGCCGGTTCGGTCCGCCGGTCCGCCTCGAGGTGCTCGACACGATGTCCGAGCACGTGCTGGAGCTGCTGCTGCGCGAGCTCGACGTCGACCCGAACGACGTCGTCACCGTCCCCGGGCTGCTCGACCTCACCGGCCTGTGGCAGGTGCACGGGGTCAACCGCCCCGACCTGAAGGACGAGCCGTTCCGCCCCGCCACGCACCCCGCGTTCGCGGAGCGGGAGACCCCGCGCAGCGTGTTCGCGACCCTGCGCGAGGGCGACGTGCTGGTGCACCACCCCTACGACTCGTTCTCGACGTCGGTGCAGCGCTTCATCGAGCAGGCCGCGGCCGACCCGAACGTGCTCGCGATCAAGCAGACCCTCTACCGCACCTCCGGCGACTCCCCGATCGTCAACGCCCTGATCGACGCCGCCGAGGCGGGCAAGCAGGTCGTCGCCCTGGTCGAGATCAAGGCCCGGTTCGACGAGCAGGCCAACATCCGCTGGGCACGCGAGCTGGAGAAGGCCGGCGTGCACGTCGTCTACGGCCTGGTGGGGCTCAAGACGCACTGCAAGACCTGCCTGGTCGTGCGCCAGGAGGGGTCGGAGATCCGCCGCTACTGCCACATCGGCACCGGCAACTACAACCCGAAGACCGCGCGGCTCTACGAGGACGTCGGCGTGCTCACCGCCGACCCGACCATCGGCGCGGACCTCACCGACCTGTTCAACTCCCTCACCGGCTACTCGCGGCAGACCTCCTACCGGAGCCTGCTCGTCGCGCCGTACGGGATCCGCCGCGGCATCGTCCGCCGCATCGACGACGAGATCGAGGCGCACCTGTCCGGCGAGTCCGGCGCGCGGGTGCAGATCAAGGCGAACTCGCTGGTCGACGAGGCCATCATCGACGCCTGCTACCGGGCGTCGCAGGCGGGCGTGCCGGTCGACATCGTGGTGCGCGGCATCTGCGCGATCGTCCCCGGCCGACCCGGTCTGAGCGAGAACATCACCGTCCGGTCGATCCTCGGGCCGTTCCTGGAGCACTCCCGGGTGCTGCACTTCGGCTCGGCCGACGAGTACTGGATCGGCTCGGCGGACATGATGCACCGCAACCTGGACCGCCGGGTCGAGGTCATGCTGCGGGTCGCCGACCCGAAGCTGGCCGACCAGCTCGGCGCGATGTTCGACTCCTGTCTGGACCCGGCGACGCGCTGCTGGACGCTCGGGCCGGACGGGACCTGGTCGCCGTCGCCCGCGCCGGGCTCGGAGAACATCCGGGTCCGCGACCACCAGGTCGAGATGATGAACTCCCGCCGCGGCAGCAGCGAGGACTGATGCTGTCCGCACAGCTCCGGACCGACGGCGCCGAGGTCGACCCGGCGGGGATCGCCGACGTCGTCGCGGCCGGGACGGTGCCGTGGCGCCGCGCGGACGACGGCACCGTCGAGGTGGCCCTGGTCCACCGCCCCCGCTACGACGACTGGTCCTGGCCCAAGGGACACCAGGACCCGGGCGAGGCGCTGACCCTGACCGCGCTGCGCGAGACCGCCGAGGAGGCACACCTGGGGTGCCGCCTCGGCGCCCGGCTCGGCCACACCGCGTACGCCGTGCCCGGCAAGGGCCACAAGGTCGTGCACTACTGGGCCGCCGAGGCCGTCCGCGACCACGGCTTCTCCGTCACCGACGAGACCGACGACCTGCGCTGGCTGCCCCGCGACGAGGCCGCCGCGCTCCTCACCCGCCCGACCGACGCCGACCTGCTGGACCGGCTCGACCGGGTGGGGCCGCCGTCGTCGACGGTGGTGCTCGTGCGGCACGCTAAGGCGGGGAGCCGGACCGCCTGGGAGGGCGACGACGACCTGCGCCCCCTGTCCGGTACCGGGTTCACCCAGGCCGACCGGCTCGCGGACTTCCTCGACCGCTTCGGCCCGGACCGGCTCGCCACCGCCCCACCGCTGCGCTGCGGCCAGACGATCGAGCCCTACGCCCACGCGTCCGGCGCGGGCGAACCGGACGTGGAGCCGCTGCTCGGCGAGCACGGCTACTGGGTCTCCCCCGCCGACGGCCTGGCCCGCTTCCGCATCCTCGCGGCGCAGCCCGGCGTGACGCTGCTCTGCAGCCAGGGCGGGGTCATTCCGGACGTCGTCGGGCACCTGCTCGCCGCCGCGGGCCGGTCCCCCGACCCCGACCTGCCCTCGCACAAGGCCAGCACCTGGGTCCTGGGCTTCGGCGACGACGGCGCCCTGCTGTCGGCCGACTACTACCGCCGCCCGCCCTCCTGACCCGCCTCCCCGCTCAGCACCTCCCTTCCCCGCTCCCTGCCGCGCCTACCGACCCGCCCGCGCCGCACCTCGGACGCCGTCCGCACACCACTCCGCGGGCCTGTCGTTCCGGGTACTCGTCGCTCTCGCGCGCAGCCACTCCCCGCGCCCCGCACCCGACGTCCCCGGCCCCGGCCCCGGCCCCGGTCCCGGTCCCGGTCCCGGTCCCGGTCCCGGTCCCGGTCCGATCGTCGATCAGTACCTGAGAGCTGTTCAGCCCCGGGTCGGCAGCACTGGTGCACTGATCGACCGGAGCCGTGGCGGTGTGCCCTCCTCTGCGGCGGCGTGTGCGACTGCGAACGGACGCACCGGTTCGGGCCCGCCAGGCAGGGACCGGGGTGCAGGGTGCGCGGGTGGAGGAGCCGTTCCGGGGGTCGGAGGCCGTCGCGCGCGGGATCGTCACGCCGGCGCGGCTGCGCGGGCCACGGTTCGTGCGTCTGTTCCCCGACGTGTACGTGTCCGCAGCGGCCCCCGTGACGCCGGTGCTCCGGGCCCGGGCGGCATCGGTCTACGCCGGACCCCGGGGCGCGGCATCGGCCTACTCGGCGGCCGAGATCCTGCGCGCGTCCTGCGGGCCGTGGACGGCGCCCGCCGAGCTCGTCGCGCCACGGCGGATCCGGCCCCGCCCGGACCTGCTCGCCCACCAGGGCGTCCCGCTCCAACCCGGTCTCTGCGACGGCGTCCGGGTCACCTCACCCCGCGCCACGGCGTGGGAGCTGTGCCGGCGGCTCGAGCTCGTCGACGCCGTCGTCGCCCTCGACGCACTCGCCGCCCGGAGACGGGATCGGCCGGTGTTCGTACCGGTACAGGGCACACCGGCACCCGAGCAGCGGAGACTGTCCAGGATGACGGCGCCGTGCCCCGGCTTCGACCCCGCCGACCTCCTGGTCCTGCGGTCGCTGTACCCGCCCGTGCGGGGCTCGGCCCGGCTGGACCGGGTCGTCGCACTCGCCGACCCCCGGGCGGAGTCCCCACCCGAGACCCGGCTACGGCTGTTGCTCGTGCTCTCCGGGCTCCCGGTCCCGCAGGTCCAGTTCCCGTTGTACGACGCCCGCGGCCGCCCCTGGGCGCGTTTCGACCTCGCCTACCCCGACGCCCTGCTCGCCATCGAGTACGACGGCGCCCACCACGACGACCCGCTCGACCGCATCCGCGACACCCGCACCGCGGCGCTGGGATGGCAGACCCTCCGGATCACCGCCGACGGCCTCACCCGCAACGCCCGCCGCACCGTCGGGACGGTCCGCGCCCTGCTCGCCCAGCGGACCCACCTCACCTCGCCCTGACGCGCACCGGCGCGGCGTCCCCGGCCCCGCTCGACGCCGCCCCCCGCTCTCGTCCACGGCCCCCGTCGATCAGTACGTGAGCGTCGCTGCGTTCCGGTCGGACAGCAGTCACGTACTGATCGACGTGCGAGGGGCTCGGACGGCGCGGCGCGCCCCGGGGGAGGCAGCGCAGAGCGGGCAGTCCAGCGAGGCGCGGCCCTACGCCCGCCGCGCTCGGCGGGCCGCACCGAGCCAGGGTGCACACCGGGAAGAGGACCGTCGATCAGTACATGAGCGCTGTCCACCTCCAGTCGAACAGCAGTCATGTACTGATCGACGCATTCGTGGACGGCGAGCACAGGACGGCGTAGCAGGGAGGGAGCGCGGGGCGGCACGGGCGCGGGGCCGCGCGGCACCGCGGGGCAGGGCAGACCACGGCGGCGCGGTGGCGCGGCTACTTCTCCGCAGCGGCCTTCCGTCGGGCCGGCTTCTTCGCCGAGGCGGCCCCCTTCTTCGGGGCAGCCGCCTTCTTCGCCGGAGCGGCCGCGGCGGCCGGAGCGGCCGCGGTGTCCGGCGGGATCGTCGTGCGGGTCGCGGTGCTGCGACCGGTGCTCGTCGCGGCTCGCTCGGTACGGCGGGGGGCGCTGGTCGCGTTCGCGGCGGCGGCCTCGCTGGCGGCCACCCGCTCCTTGAAGGCGGCGCCGGGCCGGAACGAGGGCACCACGGTCTCCCCGACCGGCACCGTCTCCCCGCTCCGCGGATTGCGGGCGGTGCGCGGGGCGCGTCGTCGCGGCTCGAACACCCCGAACCCGGTCAGGGTGACGGTCTCACCGCGGCCGACGGCGTCCACGATCACCTCGACCATCGCGTCGACGGCCGACGTGGCGGCACGACGGTCTCCGAGCCGGGCGGTCAGCGCATCGACGAGCTGAGCCTTGTTCATGGTCACGAAAGGTAAGGCTGCGCCCCTGCCGCGCACCAGATCCCGACGCGAGTCCAGGTCGCATACCATCCATCAGTACAGGTCCGAACGGGTGGTCACCACGACATCTGTCGGAGCATGGTGACCACCCGTGTTCGGATCAGGCCAGAGTGCGTGGCATCCGGGCGGGCCGGGTTCCCTCGAACGCGGTGATGTCGGCCTCGTGCCGCAGGGTGAGTCCGATGTCGTCGAGACCCTCCCGCAGCCGCCACCGGGCGTAGTCGTCGATCTCGAACGGCACGGTCAGGTCGCCGGCCTGCACGGTCTTCTCCCCCAGGTCCACGGTGATCTCCGTGCCGGGCTCGGTCTCGAGCTTCTTCCAGATCAGCTCGACGTCGGGCTGTGCGACCTCGGCGGCCACCAGCCCCGCCTTCGCCGAGTTGCCACGGAAGATGTCGGCGAACCGCGACGAGATGACGACCCGGAAGCCGTAGTCCATCAGCGCCCAGACCGCGTGCTCACGCGAGGAGCCGGTGCCGAAGTCCGGACCCGCGACGAGCACCGACCCCCGGTCGAAGGGCTCGTTGTTGAGCACGAAGGACGGGTCGTCGCGCCAGGCGGAGAACAGGCCGTCCTCGAAGCCGGTGCGGGTGACCCGCTTGAGGTAGACGGCCGGGATGATCTGGTCGGTGTCCACGTTGGACCAGCGCAGCGGGACGCCGATCCCGGTGTGGGTGTCGAACTTCTCCATCAGTCCAGGTCCTCCGGGCTGCTCAGCGTGCCGCGCACGGCGGTCGCGGCGGCGACCAGCGGCGACACCAGGTGGGTACGGCCGCCCTTGCCCTGCCGCCCCTCGAAGTTGCGGTTCGAGGTGGACGCGCAGCGCTCACCGGGCGCGAGCTGGTCGGGGTTCATCCCCAGGCACATCGAACAGCCCGCGGAGCGCCACTCGGCGCCCGCGGAGGTGAAGACCTTGTCCAGGCCCTCGTCCTCGGCCTGGAAGCGCACCCGCATCGACCCCGGGACGACGAGCATCCGCACGCCCTTCGCGACCGAGCGCCCGTCGAGCACCTCCGCGACCGAGCGCAGGTCCTCGATCCGACCGTTGGTGCAGGAGCCGACGAACACCGCGTCGACGGGCACCTCCCGCAGCGGGGTCCCACCGGTGAGGCCCATGTAGGACAGCGCCTTCTCCACGGCGGCGCGCTCGCCGTCGTCGGAGATGGCGGCCGGGTCGGGCACGGACTCGCCCAGCGGCAGCCCCTGACCGGGGTTGGTGCCCCAGGTGACGAACGGGGTGAGCTCGTCGGCGTCGATCCGCACGACCCGGTCGAACTCGGCGCCGTCGTCGGTGCGCAGGGACCGCCAGTCGGCGACGGCGGCGTCCCAGTCGTCGCCGGCCGGGGCGTGGTCGCGGCCCTTGAGGTAGGCGAAGGTCGTCTCGTCCGGGGCGATCATGCCCGCACGGGCACCGGCCTCGATCGACATGTTGCAGATCGTCATCCGGGCCTCCATCGAGAGGTTCTCGATGACGTTGCCCCGGTACTCCAGCACGTGGCCCTGCCCGCCGCCGGTCCCGATCCGCGCGATCACGGCGAGGATGACGTCCTTGGAGGTGACGCCCGGGCGCAGCGTGCCGTCGGCGCTGGTCACCTCGATCGCCATCGTCCGGAACGGCTTGAGCGGCAGCGTCTGGGTGGCGAGCACGTGCTCGACCTCGGAGGTGCCGATGCCGAACGCCATCGCGCCGAACGCGCCGTGGGTGGAGGTGTGGGAGTCCCCGCAGACCACCGTGGTGCCCGGCTGGGTCAGCCCCAGCTGCGGTCCGACCACGTGCACGATCCCCTGCTCGGGGTCGTTCATCGGGTGCAGGCGGACGCCGAACTCCTCGCAGTTGCGACGTAGGGTCTCCACCTGGGTCCGCGAGACCTCGTCCGCGATCGGGGCGAGGACGTCGAGGGTCGGGACGTTGTGGTCCTCGGTGGCGATGGTGAGGTCCGGACGGCGCACCGGACGGCCTGCGAGCCGGAGCCCGTCGAACGCCTGCGGGCTCGTGACCTCGTGCACCAGGTGCAGGTCGATGTAGAGCAGGTCGGGCTCGTCGCCCTCGCCCTTGCGGACGAGGTGCCGGTCCCAGACCTTCTCGGCCAGCGTGCGCGGCTTCTCTGCGGTGGTCACGCCCGCCTCCTCTGTGATCTGATCGCGGTGGACTTCCCAGATCGTGGGAAGTTAGTATCGGAACGTGGGACAGTCTAGCGGGATCGGCGTGCTCGACAAGGCCGTGGGGGTTCTCCGGGCGACGGCGGAGGGGCCGTGCGGCCTGGCGGAGCTCTGTGAGCGCACCGGCCTGCCCCGGGCCACGGCCCACCGGCTCGCCGTCGGGCTCGAGGCGCACGGGATGCTGCTGCGCACACCGGACGGGCGCTGGCACCCGGGCCCGACCCTCGGCCAGCTCGCGGGCGGGCGGCCGGACCCGCTGCTCGACGCCGCGGCAGCCGTCCTGCCCCGGCTGCGTGACATCACCGGCGAGAGCGTCCAGCTCTACCGGCGCGACGGGATCCACCGGATCTGCATCGCGCACGCCGAGCCGCCGTCCGGCCTGCGGGACACCGTGCCCGTCGGGTCCCGGCTGCCGATGACCGCGGGCTCCGGGGCGAAGGTGCTCGCCGCCTGGTGCGACCCGGCCACGCAGCGGCTCGTCCTCGCCGACGCGAGCTTCTCCGAGCGCGTGCTCGTCGACGTCCGCCGCCGCGGCTGGGCACAGAGCGTCGCCGAACGTGAGGCCGGGGTGGCGTCGGTGTCGGCCCCGGTGCGCGACGCGGCGGGCCAGGTCGTCGCCGCCGTCTCGGTGTCCGGGCCGGTGGACCGGATCGGGCGCCGTCCGGGGGTCCGCTGGGCGGCCGACCTGCTCGCCGCGGCGGACGCGTTGCAGCACCGGCTCGCCTGATCAGCTCCTGCCTGCCGTACCGACGCGACTGAGGTGACGGTTCCGGGCTCCACTACCGTGTGGAGGTCCGGCACCGGGCCGGACCCTTCGGACATGGTCGGCACACCGGGGAGACGATGGGTTACCTGCTGGGCATCGACGTCGGCACCACCCGCACCGCGGCTGCGGTCATCGGCTCCGGCACCGTCGAGATGGTCACCCTCGGTGACCACTCGGTCGACATCCCGTCCGTGGTCTACGTGGCGCCCGACGGCGGTCTGCTGTTCGGCGAGGCCGCCGAGCGCCGCGCGCTGACCGAGCCGGACCGCGTCGCCCGCGAGTTCAAGCGGCGCATCGGCGACCCCACGCCGATCCCGCTGGGCGAGCAGTCCTTCGCCCCCGAGCAGCTGTCCGCGCTGCTGGCCGAGCACGTCGTCGACGTCGTCGCGCGCACCGAGGGCGGCGCGCCCGAGCGCATCGCGGTGACCCACCCGGCGTCCTGGGGCACGCACAAGTGCGACCTGTTCGCCGCGGCCCTCGCCGAGCGCGGCCTGACCGTCACCTTCCTCACCGAGCCGCAGGCCGCCGCGCTGCACTACGCGACGAGCGAGCGGGTCGAGCCCGGCGCGACCGTCGCCGTCTACGACCTGGGCGGCGGGACCTTCGACGCCGCCGTCGTGCGCAAGGAGGCCGCCGGCGGCGGGTTCACGCTGCTCGGCAGGCCCGAGGGCGTCGAGCAGCTCGGTGGCGCCGACTTCGACCAGGCCGTCGTCGACCACGTGCGCGACGCCGTCCCGGCCGCCTTCGAGGGGCTCGACGACACCGACCCGAACGTCCTGTCCGCGATGGCCCGGCTGCGCCGCGACTGCCGCGAGGCCAAGGAGGGCCTGTCAGCGGACACCGAGGTTTCGATCCCGGTGTGGCTCGGCGAGGTCCGCACGACGGTGCGCCTGCACCGCAGCGACTTCGAGGAGCGCATCCGGCCCCGGCTGGAGGAGTCGGTCGAGGCGCTGCAGCGGGCGATCGCCTCGGCCGGGCTGGCCGCGTCCGGGCCGTCGGTGGTGCTGCTCGTGGGCGGGTCCTCGCGGGTCCCGCTGGTCGCCGAGCTCGTCTCCACCGGGCTCGGGCGTCCCGTGCAGGTCGACGCGGACCCGAAGAACACCATCGCGAAGGGCGCCGTCGTCGCGCTTGGGCCGGCCGACCCGGTTCCCGGCACCGGCTCGGGCGGGTTCGGCGCGGTGGCGGCGAGCGGCGGTCCCGCGCTCGCCCCCGACCCCGGCCCGCTGCCCTGGGAGAACCCGGACCCGGTCACCGATCGGATGCCGACCGGCGGCACGACCCAGCTCGACGGCGACCGCACCGCCTACCTCGAGGGCGCCCGCGCCGACCCGCCCACCGACCGCATCCCCGTCGTGCCGCCGATGGGCTACGACCAGACCGCCGTGCACGGCTACGGCGGGTACGGCGGCTACGACGACGGGGAGACCACCGTCGCCCCCGGGCCCGCACCCGTCCGCCGCTCCCCCGCCGTGCTGATCGGCGCCGGCGGGGTCGTCGCGGCGCTGGCCGTGCTGGGCACGGTGTTCTTCTGGCCGCAGGACCGCACGATCAGCAATGCGACCCCCGAGCTGCCGGCGATCCCGACGACGACCCAGGCCCCGCCCCCGACGACCGTCGAGCAGGAGCCGGTGCGCGAGCCGGAACGGACCCGGGACCGGCTGACCGAGGTCGCCCCGACGACGACCGACGCCCCGGCCCCCGTGCCGCCGCCGGTCGTGACCACGACGACGACCGCCCCGCCGCCGCAGAGCTCGACGTCCTCGTCATCCTCCTCGTCCTCGAAGCCGCCGGAACCCGATCCCGGCGGAGGCGAGGGCGGCCAGAACCCGCCGGTCCCTCCGGCCCAGTGACCAAGAATCGGCAGCTCGTACCCATGATCGGCGGGGCCGTGCCGAACCTGGTGAACTCGTCGCTGACCGCGGTCGCGCTGGTGTCCGGCCTCTACCTCGCGACGGCGGTCGGCCGGCCCGTCACCGGGCGCCTGGTCGAGCGGTAGGGGCCACGCCCGCTCTACCCGGCCGGCGCCGTGTTGGTCGGCGTCGGTGGGGGCCCTGGTCACCACGACCGACCGGCTCCCCGGGCTGCTCGGCGACCAGGCCCGGACACGACGAAGGCCCCGCTCCGTGGAGCGGGGCCTTCGTGGAGTAGTCCCGACGGGATTTGAACCCGCGCTACCGCCTTGAGAGGGCGGCGTCCTAGGCCGCTAGACGACGGGACCAGGACATTCGGCTCGATCTCGATTGCGGACCCCCTGCGCGGGAGTCCGTGGTAGTCCCGACGGGATTTGAACCCGCGCTACCGCCTTGAGAGGGCGGCGTCCTAGGCCGCTAGACGACGGGACCTTGGACGAGACCGTGCCGATTGTCAGAAATCATCATTCCGAGGAACTCGTGATTTCCGCTGGGGTACCAGGACTCGAACCTAGACTAACTGAACCAGAATCAGTCGTGCTGCCAATTACACCATACCCCATCGAAAAGCGGGCCCCGTTCCGGAGCGAGGCCCGCTCTCCGTTGATGTAGGTACTCTAACCCATGCCCTGGGAGCGTCTGACACCGGCCCCCAGGCGGGCGAGCGACCGCTCGCGGCCCAGTAGCTCCATGCTCTCGTAGAGCGGCGGGGACACCGTGCGGCCGCTGATGGCGACGCGGACGGGCGCGAACGCCTTCCGCGGCTTGAGCTCCAGACCGTCCACGAGCGAAGTCTTGAGCGACTCCTCGATCGCGGCGGCCGACCACTCCGGCAGGTCCGTGAGCCCGGCGACGGCGGCCTCCAGCACCGGGGCCGCGTCGGCGCCCAGGTTCTTCGCGGCGGCGTCGTCGTCGGGGGTGAAGGTGTCCTCGTCGCGGAAGAGGAAGGCCAGCATCCGGGCCGCGTCGGACAACACCTGGCTGCGCTCCTGCACCAGCGGCGCGGCGGCGGCGAGCACCGAGCGGTCGGGGTCGGTGATCCCCTCGGCGGCGAGATGGGGCACGACGCGCTCGGCGAAGTCGTCGGGGGCGAGCAGGCGCAGGTGTGCGGCGTTGATCGCCTCGGCCTTCTTCAGGTCGAAGCGGGCGGCGTTGCTCGACACCCGGGAGACGTCGAAGGTGGCGACCATCTCGTCGAGGGAGAACACGTCGCGGTCCTCGGCGATCGACCAGCCGAGCAGCGCGAGGTAGTTGAGCAGTCCCTCCGGCACGAATCCGCGTTCACGGTAGTGGAACAGGTTCGACTGCGGGTCCCGCTTGGACAGCTTGCGGTTGCCCTCACCGGTGACCAGCGGGAGGTGGGCGTAGGTGAAGGGGCCGTGGCCGATGCCGACCCGGGCCAGCGCCTCCAGCAGCGCGATCTGCCGCGGTGTGGACGCCAGCAGGTCCTCCCCGCGCAGGACGTGCGTGATCTCCATCAGCGCGTCGTCGACCGGGTTGGTCAGCGGGTAGAGCGGGGTGCCGTCGCCGCGGGCCAGCACGAAGTCGGGCACCTGCCCGGCCCGGAACGTGATCTCGCCGCGGACGAGGTCGGTGAAGGTGATGTCGTGGTCGGGCATGCGCAGCCGGTAGACCGGGGCACGACCCTCGGCCCGGAACGCGGCGCGCTGGTCCTCGGTGAGTTCGCGGTCGGCGTTGTCGTAGCCGAGCTTGGGGTCGCGGCCCGCGGCGCGGTGCCGGGCCTCGATCTCCTCGGCGCTGGAGAACGACTCGTAGACCTCGCCGGCGTCGATCAGCCGGCGCAGGGCGTCGGCGTAGACCTCGCCGCGTTCGCTCTGCCGGTACGGCCCGTGCGGGCCGCCCTTCTCGACGCCCTCGTCCCAGTCGAGGCCGAGCCACTCCAGCGCGTCGAGCAGGGCCCGGTAGGACTCGTCGGAGTCGCGGGAGGCGTCGGTGTCCTCGATCCGGAACACCAGGGCCCCGCCGTGGTGGCGGGCGTGGGCCCAGTTGAACAGGGCGGTGCGGATGAGGCCGACGTGCGGGGTACCGGTGGGCGACGGGGAGAACCGCACCCGGACCTGGGCTGGAGTACTCATGGTCGGTCCAGCGTATCGACCCCGTACGGAGGGGTGGTGCACGCGGGCGCCGGATGGACCATGGTGGACGGCAGTCGCGACGCACCGGAGCGTCGCGGGACGAGGCGAGGAGGAACCCCGTGTTCCAGCTGACCGCTCTGTACAACCACCCCGAGGACGCCGCCGCGTTCGACCGGCACTACGACACCGTGCACGCCCCGCTGGCGAAGAAGATCCCCGGCGTGCAGCGGTTCACCGTCTCCCGGCCCGCGCCGGGACCGGACGGGGCGCAGCCGCCGTACCACCTCGTGGCGGTGCTGGAGTTCCCCGACGCGGCGGCGTTCCAGTCCGGGATGGGCGGCACCGAGGGACAGGCCGCCGTGGCCGACCTCGACAACTTCGCCGGCGCCGGGGTGACCCTGCTGACCGGTCCGTCGAACCAGGTCTGACCCGCCCGCACACGACGACGGGGTGGCCCCGGAGATCCGGTGCCACCCCGTCGGCGTGTGCGTGGGTCAGTTGGTGGCGACCTCGCGGCTCGACACGAGCGCGGCGAGCCGGTCCCCGATCGACGAGGTGTTGCCCGTCGCCGCGTGGTCCCGGGTGGCCAGGTCGAACGCGACCGCTGCCTCGATGCGCCGGGCCGAGTCGCGATGGCCCATGTGGTCGAGCAGCAACGCGACCGACAACACGGCGGCGGTCGGGTCGGCGATGCCCTGGCCCGCGATGTCCGGGGCGGAGCCGTGCACCGGCTCGAACATCGAGGGGTTGGTACGGCTGGCGTCGATGTTGCCGCTGGCCGCCAGGCCGATGCCGCCGGTGACCGCCGCCGCGAGGTCGGTGAGGATGTCGCCGAACAGGTTGTCGGTGACGATCACGTCGTACCGGCCCGGGTCGGTGACCAGGTGGATCGTGGTCGAGTCGACGTGCTGGTAGGCCACCGAGACCTCGGGGTACTCCAGCGACACCTCCTCGACGATCCGCGACCACAGCGCACCGGCGAAGGCCAGGACGTTGGTCTTGTGGACCAGCGTCAGGTGCTTCTTCGGCCGCCGCTGGGCGCGGGCGAACGCGTCGCGCACGACGCGGTCGATGCCGAAGGCGGTGTTCTGGCTGACCTCGGTCGCGATCTCGTGCGGGGTGTCCTTGCGGAGCAGGCCGCCGGTGCCGACGTACGGACCCTCGGTCCCCTCGCGCACGACCACCAGGTCGATCTCCGGATTGCCTGCCAGCGGGCCGCGCACCCCCGGGTAGAGCCGCGCGGGGCGCAGGTTCACGTGGTGGTCCAGCTCGAAGCGCAGACGCAGGAGCAGGCCGCGCTCGAGGATGCCGCTGGGCACCGACGGGTCGCCGACCGCGCCCAGCAGGATCGCGTCGTGCTGCTTGATCTCGGTCAGCACCGTCTCCGGGAGCAGCTCGCCCGTGGAGTGCCAGCGGGCGGCACCGAGGTCGTACTCGGTCGTCTCCACGTCGCGGGCGACCTCGCCCAGGACCTTGAGTGCCTCGTTGATCACTTCCGGGCCGATGCCGTCACCGGGGATGACCGCAAGGCGCATGACCTCGTCCTCTCGTCGTACTGCTGGCCGCACGCTACCGCCTGCCGACGCAGGGTCATCGTTCGGCCACCCGGTGGGGTGGTCCCGTCCGGGTGACGCGTGCGCCGCACGCGGTCGGAGTACCCGCGACACGCGGCCGTTCCGGGGACTCCGGCCCGTTCCGAGGGGTGGGACGGCCGCCGCGGCCGCCACCCGTCCGGGTGGTGGGTGGGGAAGAAGCGCGACGACGGCGTCGTTGCCCAGGGCGTGCCCACGCCCGACCGCCCGCTGCGTCGACTCGGCTTCCTCACCATCGGTTCGTTCGACGGCGACGACCCCCGCCCCGGGCACGAGACGACCCTGGAGATGATCGCCCTCGGCGAGCGTCTGGGCTTCGACTCGGCCTTCGTCCGGCACCGTCACCTGCAGTTCGGCATCTCCTCGCCGGTCGCGGTGCTCGCCGCCGCGACCCAGCGGACCACGCGGATCGAGCTCGGGACGGCCGTGGTCCCGCTGGGCTGGGAGAACCCGCTGCGCCTCGCCGAGGACCTCGCGACGGTCGACGTGCTCTCCGGCGGGCGGCTGAACCCGGGCGTCTCGGTCGGGCCGCCGATGCAGTGGGAGCACGTGCGGGACGCGCTCTACCCGGACACCGCCGACGTCGAGGACTTCGGCCGCGAGCGGGTGTCGCGGCTGCTGCGCCTGGTGCGCGGGGAGCGGGCGAGCACCTTCTCCGGGACGGTCGGGATCGAGTCGTTCTCCGAACGGGTGCAGCCGCACTCCCCCGGTCTGGCCGGGCGCATGTGGTACGGCGCGGGCAGCGACTCCTCCGCCGTCTGGGCCGCGGGGCAGGGGCTGAACCTGCTGACGAGCAACGTGGTGCGCTCCGGCGGGGAGACCGACTTCGCCGCGATCCAGTCCCGGCAGATCCGGGCGTACCGCGAGGCGAACCCCGCCGGGCGCGTGTCGCAGGGGCTGGTCGTCGTGCCGACCGACTCGGCGACGCCCGATCAACGCCGGCGCTACGCCGCCTACGCCCGCGAGCGCGACGCCCGGGTCGGCGTCCCGCAGGGCCCGGCCGGGCTGCTGTTCGCCCGCGACCTGGTCGGCAGCTCCGACGAGATCGCCGAACGGCTGTGGGCCGACGCCGGGTTCCGCGAGGTCGACGAGGCGGTGTTCGCGTTGCCGTTCGGCTTCCCGCACGACGACTACGTCCAGATCGTCACCGACATCGCCGGGGCGCTCGGACCCGCGCTGGGCTGGTCGCCGCGCGGCTGACCCGGCCGCCGTGGCACGGCCGCCCCGGGCTCAGTGCCCGGCGCGGGGCAGCGCCCGGCGGGCCCGCACCCGGCCCGGGGCCTCGATCATCGCGACGAGCGCGGCGAGGACCACGAGCATGCCGGGGCCGATCGTCATCGTCGCCGACGGCGGCCCGGTCACGATCGCCATCACCGACACGACGTAGGGCACGGTCAGCGACAGCCCGGTGACGAAGCCGACGCCGAGCAGCACCAGGCACCCCACGCCGACCGTCGTGCCCGCCAGCACCAGTGCCCGCAGCCAGCTCACCGGATCCCCCCTCCGCTCGTGGCGAGCAGACACGATCCCACGACCGACCGGGTCCGCGCAGCCGTTTCCCGCAGTGCGGGACCGGGCCCGGTCGCTCAGTCGTCGAAGGAGATGAGCCGGATCGTCCGGGCGCCGACCGAGGCACCGATCGGCTCCAGCACCGCCGGGTCGATCTGGCGGTCCACCCGCAGCAGCATGACGGCGTCGGTGCCGTCGGTGGTCTGCGAGATCTGGGCGGCCTCGATGTTGACCGCGGCCTCCCCCAGCAGCGACCCGACCCGGCCCATCACGCCGGGCCGGTCGGCGTACTCCAGCAGGACGACGTCGCCCTCGGCACGCAGGTCGAAGTGCCGTCCGTTGATCTCGACGAGCTTCTCGACCTCGGCGCGGCCGGTCAGGGTGCCGGACACGGTGACCTTCTCCCCGTCGGGCATGGCGCCGCGCAGCTGCACCACGCTGCGGTGGTTGGCGCTCTCCGGGCTGGTGGTGATCTCCACGGCGACGCCGCGCTCCTCGGCGAGCTGCGGCACGTTCACGAACGTCACCTGGTCCTCGACGACGTGGGTGAACACCCCGCGCAGCGCAGCCAGGCCGAGGACCTGGACGTCCTCGGTGGCCAGCTCGCCCGCGACGTCGACGGTGACCGAGGTCGGGGTGCGCCCGGCGACGGCGTGCAGGGTGGTGCCGAGCTTCTGCACCAGCGGCAGCCAGGGCCGGACCTCCTCGCCGACGGCGCCGTGGATCTGCACGTTGACCGCGTCCGGCACGAACTCCCCGGCCAGGGCCAGCTGCACCGAGCGGGCCACGTCGGTCCCGGCCCGGTCCTGCGCCTCGGCGGTGGAGGCGCCCAGGTGCGGGGTGACGACGACGTTCTCCAGCTCGAACAGCGGGCTCGACGTGGTCGGCTCGGTGACGTAGACGTCGATCCCGGCGCCGCCGACGTGCCCGGAGCGGACCGCCTCGGCCAGGGCGTCCTCGTCGATCAGGCCGCCGCGGGCGGCGTTGACGACGAGCACCCCCGGCTTGGTCAGCGCGAGCTGGTCCTTGCCGATCAGGCCGAGGGTCTCCGGGGTCTTCGGCAGGTGCACGGTGATCATGTCCGCGGTGCGGAGCAGGTCGTCGAGGCCCATCAGCTCGATGCCGAGCTGTGCGGCGCGCGACGGCGCGATGTAGGGGTCGTAGGCGACCAGCGTCATGCCGAACGCGGCGAGGCGCTGCGCGACGAGCTGCCCGATCTTGCCGAGCCCGACGATGCCGACGGTCTTGCCGCTGAGCTCGACGCCGCCGTAGGACGAGCGCTTCCACGCCCCGGAGCGCAGCGCGGCGTCCGCCGGCGGGATGTGGCGCGCGGTCGCGAGCAGCAGCGCGATGGCGTGCTCGGCGGCGGAGACGATGTTCGAGGTCGGGGCGTTGACGACCATCACCCCGCGCGCGGTGGCGGCGGGGACGTCGACGTTGTCCAGGCCGACCCCGGCGCGTGCGACGACCTTGAGGCGGCCTGCCGCGGCCAGCGCCTCGGCGTCGACCCGGGTGGCGGACCGGACCAGCAGCGCGTCGGCGTCGGCGAGCGCCGCCAGCAGGGCGGGGCGGTCGGTGCCGTCGACGTGGCGGATCTCGACGCCGTCGCCGAGCAGCTCGACGGCGGAGGGCGCGAGCGTCTCCCCGAGCAGGACGACGGGACGGTGGTCGGTGGCTGCGGTGCTCACGGTGTGCACGTACTCCCGGGATCGGGTGGTGGTCGTACTGGGTGTCGGGCTCGGGCCCATCCTAAGGCCGACCGCGCCGGCGACATCCGGGTCGAACGGGCGAGGCACGACCCGACCCCGGCGCCCCTATGGGGGGTCGGGGAGGATCGCCCGATGCGTGACGCCCCGGGGACGTCCGGCGGGGGCTGCGCCCCGCCCGCCACCGAGGGCGGGACCCTCACGAGGACGGCGGGCTCACCCTGGGCCGCCCCCCTCCCGTTGCTGTTCGCGGTCGCCGCGCACGCCGCGCTGATCGCCCTGACCAACGTCTCGGCCGAGTACCTGCCCGGAGCGCGCGTCCCGGTGGTGTGGATGGCCAACGGTCTGCAGCTCGGTCTGCTGCTGGTCGTCCCGGCAGGCCTGCGGCTGCGCTACGGCGTCGGCTTCCTCCTGGGCGGGATGGTGGTCGGCGCGCTCAGCGGGACGTCCCTGCTGCTCGGGGTCGGGTCACCGCTGGTCAACGCCGCCGAGGTGGCGCTCGCCGTGTGGCTGCTCGGTGCGCGTCGGGCGTGGATCGACGGGCACAGCGAGCACCCGCGGGACTGGCTGCGGTTCGTCGCGGTCGTGGTGGCGGCGCCGGCGCTGGGCGCCATGCTGGGCGCCCCGCTCGTGCAAGCCTCCTTCGCGGGCACGATCGCCCCCGATCTACTGCTGGACACCGCCCGCATCTGGTACGTCAACGACGCGGTGGCGCTCTGGCTGGTCACCCCAGCCGTCCTGCGGCTGCGTCCCGGTCTGCGGTGCGGGGCACAGGGCAACCCGGTGCGCCCCGCGACGATGCTGCCTGCCCTGGCCCTGGGCACGGCCGTGAGCACGGTCGTCCTGGTGCAGCCGGATCCCCTCCTGCTCGGCCTGCTGCCCGCAGTGCTGCTGATCCTGCTCATCCGCCACGGGGTGTCCGGGACCGTTGCCGGGGTCACCGTCGTGACGCTGCTCGCCCTGACCCTCACCCGGCTCGGGGTCGGCCCGTTCCTCGCCACGGCCCGCGACGAGCCCCCGGCCGGTGGCGACCTCGCCGCCGCGCAGCTGTCCGCGCAGCTGTTCCTGACGATCGCGATGCTCACCGTCCTGCTGGTGGCCGCGCTGCAGTCGGACCGGACCCGGCTCGGCGGTCAGCGCGCCGCCTGGGAGGGGGTCTACCGGATGATGGCCGACGACTCTCCTGAGCTGATCGTGGTGACCGGCCCCGCGGGCGAGATCGTGTATGTGTCCCCCGCCGCCCGCACCGGTTCCGCACACGGCGGGCCCCGCGGCTACTGGGGCACCGAGGAGGTGCACCCGGACGACCGCCCTGCGATCTCCGAGGCGCTGGCCGCGCTCCGCTCGGGGACGGGCGAGGCCCGCTGCACCTGGCGGGCCCGGACCGACGACGGCGGCGGCGTGCGCTGGTTCGAGACCCGGGCGCGGTCCACCTCCGCGGTAGCGGATCCGCGCGACGGGCTGACCGTGCTCGTCTCCCGCGACGTCACCGCGTTCATGCGGCGGCAGGAGGCGTTGGAACAGAGCAACGCCACGCTGCTCGGCCAGGCCACCACCGACCCGCTGACCGGGCTGGCCAACCGGCGCCGGCTCGAGCACGAGACCCGTGCGGCCTGGGCACGGTCGGCCCGCGAAGGTCTGCTGGCCGTCCTGATGGTCGACGTGGACCACTTCAAGGCCTACAACGACACGCTCGGCCACCAGGCGGGCGACGAGTGCCTCGTGCGGGTGGCCGGGCTGATCGCCGGCGTCGCGCGCGGCCACGGCGGGATGGTGGCGCGCTTCGGCGGCGAGGAGTTCGTCGTCCTGCTCGGCTCCAGCAACGGGACGGCGGCCCGGGCGGTCGGCGACACGATCCGGACCGAGGTCTGCTCCGCCACCCTGCCACATCCGGGCAGCCCGCTCGGCACCGTGACGGTCAGTGTCGGGGTCGCCGTGGGTCGACCGCCCGACGTCGCGACGACGCAGACCCTGTTCGCGGAGGCGGACGCGGCGCTCTACCGGGCCAAGCAGCGTGGCCGGGACCGCGTCGAAGGCCCGGAGCCGCGGCGCACCCGGCCCTGACCGTACGGCACCGACCGACCGGCCCCGCACACGCAAAACCCCCGCCCGATGGTGACGGGCGGGGGCTCCACGATGCCTGCTCCGGGTGGGTGCGCTCGGCAGCCAGGCGGGCACGGACCGACTGGGTCCGTGGGTTCTCAGTCTGCCGGACGGGTCCGGCGGTCGATCACGCGGTGTGCGCCTCGCAGATCGCCGGGACGTTCACTTGGCCTTCTCGCCGACCCAGCTCATCAGGCCGCGGAGCTTCTCGCCGACCTGCTCGATCGGGTGCTCGGCGCCCTGCTGCTGCAGCTTGGTGTAGTTGCCGCGGCCCGCCTCGTCCTCGGCCACCCACTCGCGGGCGAAGGTGCCGTCCTGGATCTCGCCCAGGATCTTCTGCATCTCGGCCTTGACCGCGGGCGTGATGACGCGCGGGCCGCGGGTGAGGTCGCCGTACTCGGCGGTGTCGGAGATGGAGAAGCGCTCGTTGGCGATGCCGCCCTCGTACATGAGGTCGACGATCAGCTTGAGCTCGTGCAGGCACTCGAAGTAGGCGATCTCCGGGGCGTAGCCCGCCTCGGTCAGCACCTCGAAGCCGGTCTGGACCAGCGCGGCGGCACCGCCGCAGAGGACGGCCTGCTCACCGAACAGGTCGGTCTCGGTCTCCTCCTTGAAGGTGGTCTCGATGACGCCCGCGCGGGCGCCGCCGATCCCGGCCGCGTAGGAGAGCGCGAGCGCCTTGGCGTTGCCCGAGGCGTCCTGCTCGACGGCGATCAGGGCGGGGACGCCCTTCCCGTCGACGAACTGGCGGCGGACCAGGTGGCCCGGGCCCTTCGGCGCGACCATGGCCACGTCGACGTTCGCCGGGGGCTTGATCAGCTCGTAGCGGATGTTGAAGCCGTGGCCGAAGAACAGCGCGTCGCCGTCCTTGAGGTTCGGCTCGATGTCCTGGGTGTAGATGAAGCGCTGCTTGGTGTCGGGCGCCAGGACCATGATCACGTCGGCCCAGGCGGAGACCTCGGCCGGCGTGCCGACCTCGAGGCCCTCGTCGGCGGCCTTCTGCCGGGACTTGGAGCCCTCGGGCAGACCGATCTTCACCTCGACCCCGGAGTCACGCAGGGACAGCGAGTGCGCGTGCCCCTGGGAGCCGTAGCCGATCACGGCGACCTTGCGGCCCTGGATGATCGACAGGTCGGCGTCGGCGTCGTAGTAGATGTTGACACTCATGGCTCTGGGACGGTTCCTCTCGGAGGTTGTGTAGCGACGACTGTCTAGCGGACGGCCGCGGCGGTGATGGACCGGGGGCCGCGGCCGACGGCCACCATCCCGGACTTCACCATCTCGCGGATCCCGTAGGGCTCCAGCATGCGCAGGAGCGCGTTGAGCTTGTCGGCCGACCCGGTGGCCTCGACCGTGACCGCCTCCGGGGAGACGTCGACGACCTTGGCGCGGAACAGCTGCACGGTCTCGACGACCTGGCTGCGCACCGTGGCGTCGGCCCGGACCTTGACCAGCAACAGCTCGCGCTGCACCGAGGCGTCCGGCTCCAGCTCGACGATCTTGATGACGTGCACCAGCTTGTTGAGCTGCTTGGTGACCTGCTCCATCGGGAGCTCGTCCACCTCGACGACGATCGTCATCCGGGAGACGTCGGGGTGCTCGGTCGGGCCGACCGCGAGCGAGTTGATGTTGAACCCGCGCCGCGAGAACAACCCGGAGACCCGGGCCAGGACACCCGGCTTGTCCTCGACCAGGACCGAGAGGGTGTGGAGCTCGCTCACTTCTCGCCCTCCAGGGCCTGCTCGGTGACGTCGGCGACCGCATCGACCGACGCGGCCAGCTCGTCGTGCTCGAACTCCGGCCGGATGTCGCGCCGGACGTTGATCTCGTCGTTGCTCGTGCCCGCGGCGACCATGGGCCACACCTGGGCGTCGGCACCGACGACGAACTCCACGACGACCGGCCGGTCGTTGATCTCCATGGCCTGGTGGATGACCCGGTCGACGTCCTCCTTGGACTCGACCCGCAGCCCCTCGCAGCCCATCGCCTGCGCGAGCATCGGGAAGTCCGGGATGCGCAGCTTGTGGGTGTTGAGGTCGGTGTTGGAGTACCGCTCGCCGTAGAACAGGTTCTGCCACTGGCGGACCATGCCGAGGTTGCCGTTGTTGATGACGGCGACCTTGATCGGGATACCCTCGATCGCGCAGGTGGCGAGCTCCTGGTTGGTCATCTGGAAGCAGCCGTCGCCGTCGATGCACCAGACGACGGCATCCGGCTCGCCGACCTTGGCGCCCATCGCGGCCGGGACCGCGTAGCCCATGGTCCCGAGCCCGCCGGAGTTCAGCCAGGTCCGCGGCTTCTCGTACTTGACGAACTGCGCGGCCCACATCTGGTGCTGGCCGACGCCCGCGGTGTAGATCGCGTCCGGCCCTGCGATCGCGCCGATCCGCTCGATCACGTACTGCGGCGAGAGCGCCCCGTCGGTCGGCTCGTCGTAGCCGAGCGGGTAGCGGTCGCGCAGGCCGCCGACCTGCTTCCACCAGGACGACAGGTCCGGCTCACCGTGCTCGGCGCGGTCCGCACGGATGGCCTCGACCAGGTCGGCCAGGACCTCCTTGCAGTCCCCGACGATCGGCACGTCGGCGCGCCGGTTCTTGGAGATCTCGGCCGGGTCGATGTCGGCGTGGATGATCTTCGCCCCGGGGGCGAAGCTCGCCAGCTTGCCGGTGACCCGGTCGTCGAACCGGGAGCCGAGTGCGACGAGCAGGTCGGACCGCTGCATCGCCGCGACCGCGGCGACGGTGCCGTGCATCCCGGGCATGCCCAGGTGCAGCGGGTGGCTGTCGGGGAACACACCGCGCGCCATCAGGGTGGTGACGACGGGCGCCCCGGTCAGCTCGGCCAGCTCCCTGAGCTCCTCGGCGGCCTCGGCCTTGAGGACACCGCCGCCGACGTAGAGCACCGGCTTGGCCGACTCGCGGATGAGCCGGGCGGCCTCGCGGATCTGCTTGCCGTGCGGCCGGGTCGTCGGCCGGTAGCCGGGCAGCTGCAGCTCCGGGGGCCAGGAGAACGTGGTCTGCTCCTGCAGCACGTCCTTCGGGATGTCCACCAGGACCGGGCCGGGCCGGCCGGTGGACGCCAGGTGGAAGGCCTCGGCGATCGCGCGCGGGATCTCCGTCGCGTCGGTCACCAGCATGTTGTGCTTGGTCACCGGCATGGTGATGCCGGTGATGTCGGCCTCCTGGAAGGCGTCGGTGCCGATCAGCGGCCGGGTCTGCTGACCCGTGATGGCCACCAGCGGCACCGAGTCCATGTGGGCGTCCGCGATCGGGGTGACCAGGTTCGTGGCCCCCGGCCCGGACGTCGCCATGCAGACCCCGACCCTGCCGGTGGCCTGCGCGTAGCCGGTCGCCGCGTGTCCGGCGCCCTGCTCGTGGCGGACGAGGATGTGGCGCACCTTCGTCGAGTCCAGGAGCGGGTCGTAGGCGGGCAGGATCGTCCCGCCGGGCAGCCCGAAGACGACCTCGCAGCCGATCTCCTCGAGCGAACGCACCAGGGACTGGGCGCCGGTCATGGGCTCGTCCACGATGCGCGGACCGGGCACGGTGGTCTCACCGGGTGCCGGGGCCGCACTGCGGGACGTGCCGGAGGCCGCGGACCGGCCGGGCGGCGGGCCCGGCTTCGGGCCGGACGAGCCGGGCTTGGCGGGGACGGTGGTCATCTGGGTCTGCCTCGCTGGAGATCGTGTCGATCAGATGCCGGACATGGGCTGAGCTCGGAGCTGGACATGAAAAAACCCCCGCCGCCCGGTGCTCCGGGCGCTGCGAGGGTGAGCGCGTCGTCGTTCGAGAAGGTCGAACTCAGGCGACGACGCGCCCAAGAAGTACGAGAATTCGAACGGCGAACATGCATCGACGCTAGCACGCGTCCCACGGACGGAGTCAAACGACCCACCCGTCCGGGCCGTGGGGTCACGGTCCGGATTTGTCACACTGGGGTCGTGAGCAGCACCGACGACCGCGCCGTCCCCGCCGACCCCACCTCTGCCGAGCCGCAGTCGGCCCCGGGGGCGTCCCAGCAGGTGGACGGCGAGCTGGCGTGGACCCCCCGGGTCCGCGACGAGGGCCGCAAGCTCCGCGTGGGCTCGCGCGCGCTGGTGTTCACGCCGAGCCGGCTGACCATCTTCGCCATCCTGGTCGCGGTCGTCGGGTCGACGCCGCTGGTGTTCAGCCTGCCGTGGTTCTGGGTCGTGCTGGTGGCCCCGGTCGCGGCGATCGCCTGGATCCTGCGGGTCCGCACCACCGTGGACCCGGACACGCTGACCGTCCGCAGCGCGTTCTCCTCCCGCACCGTGGACTGGGCCGACGTGCGCGGTCTGCGGATCGGCTCGCGCTCGCGGGTCAGCGCGGTGCTGGGCGAGGACGACGACCTCGTCCTGCCCGCGGTGCACGCGCGCGACCTGCCCGCGCTCTCGGTCGCCAGCGGCGGCCGGTTCGCCGACCCGGCCGCGGTGACCGACCCGGAGGACCCGGCCGAGGGTCACTGACGCCCGTCGCGGGGCGTACGGTTGCGGGCGATCGGCCCGCCGGCCGGCGGGACGCGACCCGCCCCGCCGCCGTCGCGCCGCACCCCCCGGCGGCTCGTGCCCACGCTTCGCGACGCGCCCACCGGGGTCCCTCAGGAACCACCACGGAAGACCCGGCTGGAGAAGACCGATGCCCGCCCTGCGTTCCCGCGTCACCACCCACGGCCGCAACGCCGCCGGAGCGCGTTCGCTCTGGCGCGCTACCGGCATGGGCGACGACGACTTCGGCAAGCCGATCGTCGCGATCGCCAACTCCTACACCCAGTTCGTCCCCGGCCACGTGCACCTCAAGGACATGGGTGACCTCGTCGCGGGCGCGATCAAGGAGGCGGGCGGGGTCGCCAAGGAGTTCAACACGATCGCCGTCGACGACGGCATCGCGATGGGCCACGGCGGGATGCTCTACTCGCTGCCCAGCCGCGAGATTATCGCCGACTCGGTCGAGTACATGGTCAACGGCCACGCGGCCGACGCCCTGGTCTGCATCTCCAACTGCGACAAGATCACCCCGGGCATGCTGAACGCCGCGATGCGGCTCAACATCCCGACCGTGTTCGTCTCCGGCGGGCCGATGGAGGCCGGCAAGGCGGTCGTCGTCGGCGGGGTCGCGCAGGCACCCACCGACCTGATCACCGCGATCTCGGCGTCGGCGTCGTCCGAGGTGGACGACGCGGGGCTCGCCGAGGTCGAGCGTTCGGCCTGCCCGACCTGCGGGTCGTGCTCCGGGATGTTCACCGCGAACTCGATGAACTGCCTCACCGAGGCGCTCGGGCTGTCCCTGCCGGGCAACGGCTCCACCCTGGCCACGCACGCCGCGCGCCGCGAGCTGTTCCTGAACGCCGGGCGCACCGTGATGGACCTGGCCACCCGCTGGTACCGCGACGACGACGCGTCCGCGCTGCCCCGCAACATCGCCACCCGCGAGGCGTTCGAGAACGCGATGGCGCTCGACGTCGCGATGGGCGGTTCCACCAACACGGTGCTGCACATCCTGGCCGCGGCCCAGGAGGGCGAGATCGACTTCGACCTCGCCGCGATCGACGCGGTCTCCCGGCGGGTGCCGTGCCTGAGCAAGGTCGCGCCGAACTCGGACTACCACATGGAGGACGTCCACCGGGCCGGTGGCATCCCCGCTCTGCTGGGCGAGCTGTGGCGGGCCGGGCTGCTCAACACCGGGGTGCACACGGTGCACTCGCCGTCGCTGGAGCAGTGGCTCACCGAGTGGGACATCCGCTCCGGGGCACCGTCGGAGACCGCGGTCGAGCTCTACCACGCCGCGCCGGGCGGGGTCCGGACCACGCAGGCGTTCTCGACGGAGAACCGCTGGTCGAGCCTGGACACCGACGCCGCAGGCGGCTGCATCCGCGACCTGGAGCACGCCTACTCCTCCGACGGCGGCCTGGCCGTGCTGCGCGGCAACCTCTCGATCGACGGCGCCGTGATCAAGACCGCGGGCATCCCGGAGGACATCTGGGAGTTCGAGGGCCCGGCCGTCGTGCTGGAGAGCCAGGAGGACGCCGTCTCGGCGATCCTCAAGAAGGAGATCAAGCCCGGCGACGTGCTGGTCATCCGCTACGAGGGCCCCTCGGGCGGGCCGGGCATGCAGGAGATGCTGCACCCGACGGCGTTCCTCAAGGGCGCCGGGCTGGGCAAGGTCTGCGCCCTGATCACCGACGGCCGCTTCTCCGGTGGCTCGTCGGGCATCTCGGTCGGCCACATCTCCCCCGAGGCGGCCGCCGGCGGCACGATCGGCCTGGTAGAGAACGGCGACCGGATCCGGCTCGACGTCCGCGCCCGGTCGCTGGAGCTGCTCGTCGACGCCGAGACGCTCGCCGACCGGCGTGCCAAGATGGAGTCCTCGGAGCGGCCGTGGCAGCCGGTCGACCGGCAGCGCGTCGTGTCGAAGGCGCTGCGCGCCTACGCCCACCTGGCGACCAGCGCCGACACCGGGGCGGTCCGCCGCATCCCCTGACCCCGGCACGCACGACGGCCCCGGTCCGCTCTCCTGCGGACCGGGGCCGTTCGCGTCTAGGTTGGTTGTCATGGCTACCGGAACCGGCCTCGGAACCCGTCGACTCGGCGATCTCACCGTCTCCGCCCAGGGCCTGGGCTGTATGGGCATGAGCCAGGCCTACGGCGACACCTCCGACCGCGCCGAGTCGATCGCGACCATCCACCGCGCCCTCGACTTGGGCGTCACCCTGCTCGACACAGCGAACGTCTACGGCGACGGCGCCAACGAGGAGCTCGTGGGCGCCGCGATCGCCGACCGCCGCGACCGCGTGGTCCTGGCGACGAAGTTCGGCATCGTGCGCGACGCGCAGGGCAACCAGGGCGCGCAGGGCGACCCGGCCTACGTGCGGCGGTGCGCCGAGGAGTCGCTGCGGCGCCTGGGCGTCGACCACATCGACCTCTACTACCAGCACCGCGTCGACCCGGACACGCCGATCGAGGAGACCGTCGGCGCGCTCGCCGGGCTGATCGAGGAGGGGAAGATCCGCCACTACGGGCTCTCCGAGTGCGGCGCGGACACCGTCCGCCGCGCCCACGCCGTGCACCCGCCCGCCGCGGTGCAGTCGGAGTGGTCGCTGTGGACACGCGACATCGAGGAGTCGGTCGCTCCGACGTGCGCCGAGCTGGGCGTCGGCGTCGTGCCGTTCTCCCCGCTCGGGCGCGGCTTCCTGACCGGCGCGATCACCTCGACCGGGCAGCTCGGCGAGGGCGACATGCGCCGCGGCCTGCCCCGCTTCTCCGACGAGAACATGGCCGCGAACCTGGCCATCGTCGAGGCGCTGACCGCCATCGCGCAGCGCCGCGGGGTCACCGCCGGGCAGCTCGCGCTGGCCTGGGTGCAGAGCCGCGGGGAGCACGTCGTACCGATCCCGGGGACCAAGCGGCGGACCTACCTGGAGCAGAACGTCGAGGCCGCCGCGCTGGAGCTGTCGGCGGACGAGCTGGCCGAGATCGAGGCGGCCGCACCGGCGTCCGCGGTGGCCGGGGAGCGCTACCCGGCGCACCTGCAGCGCAACGTCGGCCGCTGAGCAGGGCTCCCGGCCGCCGTCTCAGCCGGAGGCGGCGGCCACGGCGCGGCGGTGCCCCGCGGCCGGCGTGGGGTGACGAGGCGGACCCGATGTTTGCCGGTCCCCCCGCGACGGACATCCGTCGGGCAGGAGCGCGACCCGCGCCACCCCGCGACGGAAGGACACCATGACCGCCTACGTGACCACGAACCCCGCCACCGGGAAGACCGAGAAGACGTTCCCCGAGCTCGACGACGCGGCGGTCTCCGACGTCCTGGGCCGCGTCACGGACGCCTACCCCGGGTGGCGCGCGACCCCGGCCGCCGACCGGGCACAGATCCTGGTCCGGGTGGCCGAGGCCTACGAGGCCCGCAGCGACGAGCTGGCCGCGTTGATCGCGACCGAGATGGGCAAGCCCGTCAAGGAGGCCGCGGGCGAGGTCGCACTGGCCGCGTCGATCTACCGCTGGTACGCCGAGCACGGCCCGGACCTGCTGACCCGGGAGACCCTGGACCCGCAGGGCGCGCAGGAGTCGGTGGTGCAGACCGAGCCGATCGGACCGCTGGTCGGGGTCATGCCGTGGAACTTCCCGTACTACCAGGTGGCGCGGTTCGTCGCGCCGAACCTGGTCGTCGGGAACACGATCGTCCTCAAGCACGCCCCGATCTGTGCCGCCTCGGCCGAGGTGATGGACGAGATCTTCCACACCGCGGGTGTCCCCGACGACGTCTACGTCAACGTCTACGCGACCAACGAGCAGATCGCCGACATGATCGCCGACCCGCGGATCCAGGGGATCTCGCTGACCGGCAGCGAGCGGGCCGGTGCCTCGGTCGCCGAGACGGCGGGGCGCAACCTGAAGAAGGCCGTCCTGGAGCTGGGCGGGTCGGACGCGTTCATCGTCCTCGACGACGCCGACGTCGCCCGCACCGCGAAGGTCGCCGCCCGGGCCCGCCTGATGAACGGCGGTCAGGCCTGCAACTCCCCGAAGCGGATGATCGTGCCGACCGACAAGGTCGAGGAGTTCGTGTCGGTGCTGGTCTCGACGTTCGAGGCCACCGAGCACGGCGACCCGACCGACTCCGGCACCCGGCTCGGCCCGCTGTCCTCGGTCGCGGCGCGCGACGGCGTCGCCGAGCAGGTGCGCCGCGCCGTCGAGCAGGGCGCCACCCTGCACACCGGCGGCGAGGTACCCGACGGCGACGGCGCGTTCCTCCGCCCGGCCGTACTGACCGGCGTCACGAAGGACATGGACGCCTACTCCGAGGAGATCTTCGGGCCGGTGGCCGTGGTGTACGGCGTCGACTCGGTCGACGAGGCGGTCACACTGGCCAACGACGTGAGCTACGGGCTCAGCGGGTCGGTGTGGAGCGGTGACATCGAGCGCGCGCAGGAGATCGCCGACCGGCTCGAGGTGGGCATGGCCTACGTCAACGAGCACGGCACGACGCTGCCCGGGCTGCCCTTCGGCGGGGTGAAGCGCTCCGGTTTCGGTCGCGAGCTGGGCCGCTGGGGCATGGGCGAGTTCGTCAACACCCGGCTGCGTCGCACGGCGAAGCCTCGGGGCTGACGCTCCGGTCCTCGCCGGGATCAGCCGCGGCGGGCCTCGGCGAGCAGGGCGCCCAGTTCGTCGAGGGCCGCGGCGGCCACCCGGACCATCGAGGTGACCCGGTCGGGGTCCTGGTGGTCGGCGGCGAACGGCAGGTACTGCACGTGCGCCGCCGCCCGCGCCCACGCCGTCTCCACCGCGACCATGGCGGGCGGGTCCGGCGCGCCGAGCGCGCTGTGCAGGGTCTCCCGGTAGACCGCGGGCACCGGCGCCGACGGCGCGTCGGCCGGGCCCCCTGCCGGAGGCGCGGCCAGCACCACGACGTCGAGCGACCCCACCGCGACGCGGGCGTTGCCCCAGTCCAGCAGTACCGCACCGGCCGGACCGGCGACGACGTTGCCGCGGTGGGCGTCGCCGTGGCACAGGGTGCGGGGCAGGGCGCGCAGCGCGGTGCGGGCGCGGTCGTCCCCGGCCCAGGCCACGACGGACGCGGCCGCGGTGTCGTGCCCGGCCGCCGTCAGCCGGTCCGCGGCGTGCCCGCACAGCCGCGCCCACCAGGCGTCGTCGACGACGGGGACGCCGCGCGGCCGGTTGCGCCGCCAGTGCGCGTGGACCAGCGCGAGGGTGCGCCACACGTCGTCGGGTACCGGGGCCCCGACCGGCAGCGGCGCGCCGGGCTCGTGGTCCAGCAGCACCCAGCCGTCGCCGGAGCCGAGCATCCGGGGCAGCCGGACGGGCCCGTTCACCACCGCGACCGCACGCAGCGCGGCCGTCTCCACCGCCCCGGTCCGCTTCAGGACGACCGCGGTGCCGTCGTCGAGGTCGATCCGCTCGGCCCCGCCGGAGGCGTACCCGCCGGTCAGCGGCGTGCGTGCCCGCACCGCGAGGTCGCGACGGCGGCGCCGGGCGAGCGGGCGCAGCCAGACGTCGTCGGCGGGGGTCACCGGCGCAGCACGAACAGGACCAGCAGCGCCACCGCGACCGCCACCAGCAGCGACAGCACCGACCACGGCAGCGGGCGTCGCTGATAGGTACGCCCGGCGTCGAGGGCGATCCGCCCGGCCCCGGCGAACACCAGCGCCGCGGCCCCGGCACCGAGCAGCAGGTCCAGCTCCAGGGAGCTCACGCCGTCCGAGGCGAACAGCGGCACCGACAGGGCCGGCACCAGCGCCACCACCACCGCCACGACCTTCGACGCGAGCAGACCCGCCGCGGCGAAGGGCGTCAGCAGCCCCAGCACGAGCAGCACGCCGAGGACCAGCTGGCCGACCGCGAGCACCCAGGCCAGCGGGCCGGCGAAGGACGTGAACCCGGCGTCGGCGAGCGCGGTCGCGCTGGCGTCGAGGCCGATCCCGCCCGCGACGCCGAACAGCGTGCGTGCCCCCGCCGCGGCGAAGGACGCCCCGACGACCAGCCGCAGCACGAGCAGCCCGATGTCGGAGGAGAGGTGGGCGGGGACCGGCATGCGCTCCGGGCGGGTCTTCTCCGCCGGTTCGTCGCCGGAGATGTTGCCCCAGTCGTACTGCTGCGTGGGCCCGCTCATGGTCGGCGACAGTACCGGCGCGCGCCTAGTAGGCGCCGGTCACGAGGTTCGGCGGCGCGTCACCGGCGGCGAACGCCGCGAGCTGCTCGGCCGCGACGCCGTAGGCGCGACGCATCGCCAGCGGCACGCTGCCGCCGACGTGCGGGGTGAGCAGCAGCCCGGGCGCCGACCACAGTGGGTGGCCCGCGGGGAGCGGCTCGGGGTCGGTGACGTCGACGGCGGCCCGGATCCGTCCCGAGGTCAGCTCCGCGACCAGCGCGTCGGTGTCCACGACCGGCCCGCGGGCGCCGTTGACGAGCAGCGATCCGTCGGGCATGGCGGCCAGGAAGCCGGCGTCGACCATGCCGCGGGTCTCGTCGGTGAGCGGGACGATCAGCACGGTCGCGTCGTGGTGCGGCAGCAGCGCGGGCAGCTCGTCCCAGCCGTGGACGCCGTCGCGGGCGGTGCGCCCGACCAGCGTGGTCTCCACCTCGAAGGGCTCCAGACGGGCCCGGGTCCTCTGCCCGACATCGCCCGCGCCGACGATGAGGATCTTCTTGCCGGCCAGCTCCTCGGTCTGGTGGTAGTCCCACTCGCCGCGGTCCTGGGCACGCACGAAGCGGTCCAGGTGCCGGTAGACGGCCAGCAGCACCGACACCACCCACTCGGCGGTGGCGCCGCCGTGCGCGCCGCGTCCGTCGGAGAGGCCGACGCCCTCCGGTAGCCGCCCGATCCACGTCTCGGCGCCCGCGGTGAGCAGCTGCACCAGCTCCAGGTTCGGGACCCGCTCGACGATCCCGACGGCGTCGGAGCCCGCCAGGAACGGCGCGACCAGCACGCGGGCGTGGGCGGCCTCGTCGGGCAGCGGCTTCTCCGGGTCGTAGACAACCGGGTCCAGTCCGTCCACACCGGACAGGATCTCGGCGCCGACGGTGTGCGGCACCAGGACGGTCACGGGGCTGCTCATGACGCCCGACCGTACTCACCGGGCACTCACCTCGCGGGGCCTAGCCTGGTTCCTCGTGACCGCCCGGCTGCTGCTGATCGTCGCGACGCTCGTCGTGCTGCTGGGCGGCTGCGCCACCTTCCCCGACGCGGGCTCCCGCGACTGGCGCCCGCAGGCCGAGGGAGAGGGCGAGCTCGGCGGGCCGCCGCAGATGGCGCCGGAGGAGCGGACACCGCCGCCGAGCGGGGCGCCGTCGCCGCAGCAGCAGGGGTCCGCGCCGGCGCCGCAGCCGTGCGTCGACCCGGACCCGCAGGTCGTCGCCGCATGTCTGGGCCCGGTCGGGGCGGTGGCGGTGCTCCCGCAGGGCGACCGCGCACTCGTCGCCGAGCGGCGGACCGGGCGGGTGCTCGAGGTCCGCCGCAACGCCACCCCGCAGCCGGTCGCGACCGTGCCGGTCGACCCGGCCGGCGGGCTGACCGGGCTGGTCCTGTCCCCCGGCTACGCCGAGGACCGCCTGCTCTACGCCCTCTCCGAGGGACGGGTCTGGCGGATCGCACCCGGTGAGGCGCCGAAGCCGGTGCTGGAGGGGTTGCCGCCGGGCGGGGCGCTGGCCGTCGACGCCGACGGCTCCTCGCTGCTCGTCGCCACGCCCGCCGGGGCGGGACCGCTCGCCGGGGCGGTGCTGCGGATCGACACCCTGGGCCGTCCGGCCCCGGGCAACCCCGACCGTGCCTCGCCGGTCCTGGCCCGCGGGCTCACCGCGCCGGGCGGGGTGTGCGTCGACCCCGCGGCGCGGACCACCTGGGTCACCGACCGCACCCCGGGCCGCGACGTCCTGCACCGCGTCACGCCGGGCACGCTCGGCGCGCCCGCCTGGACCTGGCCGGACCGCCCGGGCGTCGCCGGGTGCACGGTGCTGCCGGGCGCGGTCGTCGTCGCGCAGAGCACCGGCACAGCGCTGTTCGTGCTCAACCCGGGCGCCGAGGGCACCTTCACCGGCGACCCGAAGCCGGTCCTGGAGGGCACCTACGGCCGGATCGGCCCGGTCACCCTCGCCCCGGACGGCCTGCTGTGGCTGGGGACGGTCAACCGCGACGGCGGCGCCCCCGGCGCCACCGACGACCGGGTCGTACGCATCCAGCCGCCGACCGGCGGCGGCGCCAGCGCCATCTGACACCACCCGGTACCGATCCTGCGTCCACGACGCGGCCGGCCCCGCCCCTGCGACCCGACCGGTTCCCGCTCGTGGACCAGGCCGCGTTCGACCGGCCTGCGGACGATGTCGGTGATCGACTGTGCGGACAGCCCGGTGGCCGTGGACAGCTCCGCCCGGGACAGGTCGTGCCGGGCGCGCCGCAGCGCGTCCAGCACGACCGCCTGGTTGACGTCGCCGATCCGGGGCAGGTTCGCGCCCCGGCCAGGTCAGGCCCCGACCCGCTCGACGATCAGCTCCCGGACCCGCTTGGCGTCGGCCTGGCCCTTCGTCGCCTTCATGACCGCACCGACGATCGCCCCGGCGGCCTGGACCTTGCCGCCGCGGATCTTCTCCGCGACGTCGGGCTGCTCGGCCAGCGCCGCGTCGACGGCGGCGATCAGCGCACCCTCGTCGGAGACAACCTTCAGCCCGCGGGCCGCGACGACCTCGTCCGGGCCGCCCTCGCCGTCGAGGACGCCGTCGACGACCTGGCGGGCGAGCTTGTTGGTCAGCTCCCCCGTGGCGACCAGCTCGACCACCCGGGCGACCTGCTCCGGCGTGATCGCGAGGTCGACGAGCTCGACGGAGCGGGTGTTGGCCTGCTGGGCGAGGTAGGACACCCACCAGGAGCGGGCCTCCTGCGACGGTGCACCCGCCGCGACGGTGGCCTCGACCAGCTCCAGCGCGCCGCCGTTGACCAGGTCGCGAATCTCCTCGTCGGAGATGCCCCACTCGGTCTGGATGCGCTTGCGGCGCTCCCAGGGCAGCTCGGGCAGGGTGCCGCGCAGCTCCTCGACCCACTCGGCCGAGGGCGCGATCGGGACCAGGTCGGGCTCCGGGAAGTACCGGTAGTCCTCCGAGGTCTCCTTGCGCCGCCCGGCGCGGGTGTGGCCGGTGGACTCGTCGAAGTGCCGGGTCTCCTGCACGATCTCGCCGCCCGCGTCCAGCACGCCGGCCTGCCGGCTCATCTCGTGCCGGACCGCGCGCTCGACCGACCGCAGCGAGTTGACGTTCTTCGTCTCGGTGCGGGTGCCCAGCGCGCCGCCCTTCGGCGAGAGCGACAGGTTCACGTCGGCACGCATCGATCCCTGGTCCATCCGGACGTCGGAGACGCCCAGGGACTGGATCAGGTCGCGCAGCGCGGTGACGTAGGCACGCGCCACCTCGGGGGCGCGGGCGCCGGTGTCCGGGATCATCTTCGTGACGATCTCGATCAGCGGGACGCCGGCGCGGTTGTAGTCGAGCAGCGAGTGGTCGGCGCCGTGGATGCGGCCGTCGGCACCGCCCACGTGCAACGACTTGCCGGTGTCCTCCTCCATGTGCGCGCGCTCGATGCCGATCCGGACGACCTCGCCGTCGTCGAGGGTCAGGTCCAGGAACCCGTCGACGGCGATCGGCTCGTCGTACTGGCTGGTCTGGAAGTTCTTCGGCATGTCCGGGTAGAAGTAGTTCTTCCGGGCGAACCGGCCCCACGGCGCGATCGAGCAGTTCAGCGCCAGGCCGATCCGGATCGCCGACTCCACCGCGGCCCGGTTGACCACCGGCAGCGCGCCGGGCAGGCCCAGGCAGACCGGGCAGACCTGGGTGTTCGGCTCGGCGCCGAACTCCGTCGGGCAGCCGCAGAACATCTTGGTGTTCGTCGACAGCTCGACGTGCACCTCGATGCCCAGGACCGGGTCGAAGCGGGCGACGACGTCGTCGAACTCCACGAGCTCGGGTTCGGTGGTGGTCACCGGGTCACCTCCGGAACACGCGCGATCAGCGGACCGCCCTCGTCGGCGTCGCGGGCGGCCTCGAACGCCGCCCCGACGCGGTACATGACGGCTTCGCCGAGCGCGGGCGCCATGATCTGCAGACCGGTCGGGAGCCCCTCGGAGATCCCGTTGGGCACCGACATGCCCGCCACCCCGGCCAGGTTGGTCGGGATGGTGGCCAGGTCGTTCAGGTACATGGCCAGCGGGTCGTCGACCTTGTCCCCGATCGGGAACGGCACGGTCGGCGCGGTCGGCGACACGAGCACGTCGGCCTGGGCGAACGCCGCGTCGAAGTCCCGGCTGATCAGCGTGCGGACCTTCTGCGCCTGCCCGTAGTAGGCGTCGTAGTAGCCGCTGGACAGCGCGTAGGTGCCGAGCATGATCCGCCGCTTGACCTCGGGCCCGAAGCCCTGCTCGCGGGTGTTGGCCATGACCTCCTCTGCGGAGCGGCCCTCGGCCGCGCGCAGGCCGTAGCGCATGGCGTCGAACCGGGCGAGGTTCGACGACACCTCGCTCGGCAGGATCAGGTAGTACGCGGCCATGCCGTACTCGAAGTGCGGGCACCCGACCTCGACGATCTCGGCGCCCAGCTTCTCCAGGCTGCGCAGCGACGCGTCGAACGCCGACCGGACGCCGGGCTGGTAGCCCTCGCCCCCCAGCTCGCGCACGACGCCGACCTTCAGCCCCGACAGGTCACCGGTCGCACCCTGGCGCGCGGCCTCGACCACGGCCGGGACCGGCCGGTCGATCGAGGTCGAGTCGCGCGGGTCGTGGCCGCCGATGACCTCGTGCAGCAGCGCCGCGTCCAGCACGGTGCGCGCGCACGGCCCGCCCTGGTCCAGCGACGACGCGCAGGCGACCAGCCCGTAGCGGGAGACCTGGCCGTAGGTGGGCTTGACGCCGACGGTGCCGGTGAACGCGGCGGGCTGACGGATCGAGCCACCGGTGTCGGTACCGATCGCCAGCGGCGCCTCGAACGCGGCCAGCGCGGCCGCCGAGCCGCCGCCGGAGCCGCCCGGCACCCGGGAGGTGTCCCACGGGTTGCGGGTGACGCCGTACGCGGAGTGCTCGGTGGACGAGCCCATCGCGAACTCGTCCATGTTGGTCTTGCCCAGGATCGTGATCCCGGCGGCGCGCAGGCGCGCGGTGACCGTCGCGTCGTAGGGCGGCTGCCAGCCCTCGAGGATCCGCGAGCCGCAGGTGGTGGGCATGTCGGAGGTGGTGAACACGTCCTTGAGCGCCAGCGGCACCCCGGCCAGCGGGGACTCCGGCGCCTCGCCCGCGGCGATCCGCTCGTCGACCAGCGCGGCGCCGGCCAGCGCGGACTCGGCTCCGACGTGCAGGAACGCGTGCACCTCGCCGTCGACGGCGGCGATCCGGTCGAGGTGGGCCTGCGCGGCCTCCACGGCGGAGACCTCACGGGAGTGGATCTTCTCGGCGAGCTCGGCGGCGGTCAGCCGGATCAGGTCGCTCACTGCTCCTCCCCCAGGATCCGCGGGACGCGGAAGCGCCCGTCCTCGGCGGCCGGGGCGCCGGCGAGCGCCTGCTCCTGGCTCAGGCCGGGGCGGCGCTCGTCCGGGCGGAAGACGTTGTCCAGCGGGACGGCGTGCGAGGTCGGCGGGATGTCGTCGGCGGCGACCTCCCCGACCCGGGCCACCGACCCGATGATGACGTCGAGCTGGGACGCGAAGGTGTCCAGCTCGGAGTCGGTGACGGCCAGGCGGGCCAGCCGGGCGAGGTGTGCGACCTCGTCCCGGGTGATGACCCCACCCGTCCGCTCCGCGGAATCGGCGGTCATGCCCCTCCTCGAGATGGTGTCCGATGATGACGACGGCGGGTGGACGGTCGTGGCGGTGCCGTGGCAGCGGCGACGACGGTGCGACCGCCGGTCCGGCTGCCGACACGACCCGGTCGCTCCCGCGCGCGCCGGTCTACCCACCGAGTCTATTCCCGCCGGTCCACCGGCCGATCGCCCCCCGGCGACCGGGCGCGCACACCCCGCTGCGGGTGGCGGGTGACCGAGGGCCCCGTGGGTGGCAGGATCATCGTTCCCGCCCGGAACCGCTCCCCGCCGCTCCGGTGCGGTGCATGCGCGTGCCGACGAGGCGCCCGCTGTCGAGGGAGAGGATCCACTCCGTGTCGTTCCTGCTCCGGGTCGTCCTCCCGGACAAGCCCGGCAATCTCGGCGCCGTCGCGTCCGCACTCGGCGGGGCCGGGGCGGACATCCTGAGCGTGGACGTCGTGGAGCGTGGCGACGGCCAGGCGGTCGACGACATCGCCGTCGAGCTGCCGACCAACCGGCCGCCGGACGTGCTCATCACCGCTGCCGAGTCGGTGCCCGGGGTGTCGGTGGAGTCGGTGCGCCCGCACACCGGGCAGCTGGACACCCACCGCGAGCTGGAGCTGCTCGACGAGATCGCAGGCGACCACGCGCACGGGCTCGACCTGCTCGCCGCCGAGGTACCGAGACTGTTCCGCGCAGGGTGGGCGCTCGTCGCGGTCAGCGAGCACGGCCGCTCCTACCGGATCGCGGAGAGCTCCGCGGCGCCCGAGACCCGGTCCGGGGACCTGCCCTGGCTGCCGCTGGACCGGGCGATCGCCCTCGACGAGAGCCACTGGGTGCCCGAGCCCTGGCGGGCGATGGACACCGAACTGGCCGCCGCGCCGTTCGGGACCGGGGTACCACCGAAGACGCTGGTGGTCGGGCGGCCGGGTGGGCCGGTGTTCCGGCCGTCGGAGCTGGCGCGGCTGGCGCACCTGGCCGGGATCGTCGCGACGGTCCTGAAGGCCTGACCCGCCGCGCCACCGCACCCCTCCGCAGGCCCCGGGCCCGGGCCCGGGGGCCTGCTCCCAGGGGAACTTTCGTAGCGCTCTAAGCCACGAGAGTTCCCCTGGGAGCAGCGCCGGGAGTGGACGAGCGGCCGGGGCGACGGCCCGGCGGGTCAGACCCGGATCGACAGGGCGGTGCGGACGAGGTCGTCGTTGCCGGTCGCGAGCCAGCCGTCGGGACGCACCAGGACGTCCTCGAAGCCGATCCGGGTGTCGATGTTGACCCGGGTCGCGTACTCCAGCACCGGCCAGGCGCCCTCCTCCTCGCCGTGCAGCAGCACGGGGACGGGGGGCTGACCGAGGGCGCGCAGGATCCGGATGCCCTCGGCGACGGCGGTCTCGGGGTCGATCACCGTCGACTCCGCGATCACCCGCCGGGTCCCCGGGGGCAGCCCGTTCTGGCGGAGGGTGACGGCGTCGCCGCTGGTCCAGACGCCGAGCTCGACGGCGATGCCGACCGACCACGCGGCGTGGCAGACCTCGGTCCAGCCGAGCTCGTGCACGTTGACGCCGCACACGTCGGGCTTGCCGGAGCCGAGCCGGCCCCAGGACAGGACGGTCTCGACACGGTCCTTCGGGTCGGGCTGGATCCAGCGCCCGGTCGGGACGCCGATCTCGATGCCCGGGGCCTCCTGGCGGATCAGCGACACGACGTCGCCGACCACGGCGGGTTCGATCGACTCGGCACCGCTGTCGTCGCGCGGGTGCACGTGCACCGAGGTGACGCCGAGCCGGGCGACGGCCCGGGCGTCGCGGGCGAGGTGGCGGGCCAGGGTCGGCAGCGCCGGGTGCGCGTCCGCCGGTCGTGAGCCGTTGAGCGCCGCCTGCAACACCGTGTGTTCCCCGATCCGAGTGGTCGTCCTCCGGCCGGGAGGACCCCGCCGTGCGACCGAGAGTAGGCGGTGATCGACCGCGGCCCGCGGCCGGGCGCGGGCGCGGGCGGGGGACGTCGACGTCCGGCTACCGGGCCGCGCCGGACGTCGAACACGCCCGGTGAGCGGTCGCTCACTGTCGGCGTGGCGCACGCCGTGTCGCCGGACGGGACGGGCCGGCCGGGTGCCCGGGCCGGCGGTCAGGCGTCGGCGGCCTGCTCGCGGGCCGCGTCGGGACCGCGGTCGAGCAGGACCGAGAACCCGGCCTCGTCCAGCACCGGCACCCCGAGCTCGACGGCCTTCTCGTACTTCGAGCCGGGTGCCTCCCCCGCGACGACGAACGCCGTCTTCTTCGACACCGACCCGGCCGCGCGCCCGCCGCGGGCCATGATCGCCTCCTTGGCCTCGTCGCGGGACCAGTTCTCCATCGAGCCGGTGATCACGATCGAGAGGCCCTCCAGGAAGCGGGGCACCGAGTCGTCGACCTCGTCCTCCATCGCGACGCCCGCCGCCCGCCACTTCTGCACCACCTCGCGGTGCCAGTCGACGGAGAACCAGTCCCGCACCGCCGCCGCGATGGTCGGGCCCACGCCGTCGACCCCGGCGATCGGGGCGAGCGCCTCGGCCACGGCCTTCGCCCGGGCGCGCGCGGCCGCCCGCTCCTGCTTCGCGGCCTCGGCGGCCGCGGCGTCCGCCTCGTCGGCGTTCTCGTCGGCGTTCTCCGCGCCGTCCACACCCTCGGCGCCGTCCACACCCTCCGCGCCGCCCACACCCTCGGCGCCGTCCACGGCCTGCGGGGAGTCCGCCGCCCCGGCGGCGGCCTCCGCCTCCGCGGTCTCGACGTCGCCGGCCGCCTCGGCGGCGGCACCCTCGGCCGTCGGCGCCGCGGCCTCGGCCGCGGCGTCGTCCTCCCCCGCCGTCCCGTCGGAGACGATCGCGACCCCGGCCGCCTCGGTGTCCGCCTTCGCCTGCGCCGCGGCGCGTTCCAGGGCCTCCATCGAGCCGAACTCACGGCCCAGCGCCTGCGCGGCGGTCGGCCCGACGTGGCGGATCGACAGTCCCACCAGCACCCGCCACAGCGGCCGTTCCTTCGCCGCCTCCAGGTTCGTGAGCAGCTTGCGGCCGTTGACCGTCAGCTCGCCCTTCTGGTTGCGGAACAGCTCGGTCCGCAGCAGGTCGTCCTCGGTCAGGGCGAACACGTCACCCTCGTCGGTCAGCACGCCCGACGTCAGCAGCGCCACCGCGGCCTCGTAGCCGAGGCCCTCGATGTCGAACGCGCCGCGGCCCGCGACGTGGAACAGCCGCTCCCGCAGCTGTGCCGGGCAGGAGCGGGCGTTCGGACAGCGCCGGTCGACGTCGCCCGCCTTCTGCTGCACGAGCGCGGTGCCGCACTCGGGACAGTGCGTCGGCATCACGAACTCGCGCTCGGAACCGTCGCGCACGTCGGTGACCGGGCCCAGCACCTCGGGGATGACGTCGCCCGCCTTGCGGATGACCACCCGGTCGCCGATCAGCACGCCCTTGCGGCGTACCTCGTCGGCGTTGTGCAGGGTCGCCATCTCGACCGTGGACCCGGCGACCTTCACCGGCTCCATCACCGCGAACGGGGTGACCCGGCCGGTGCGCCCGACGTTGACCCGGATGTCGAGCAGCCGCGTGGTGGCCTGCTCCGGTGGGTACTTGTAGGCGATCGCCCAGCGCGGGAACCGGGAGGTCGCACCGAGTCTGCGCTGCAGCGCCACCTCGTCGACCTTCACCACGACGCCGTCGATCTCGTGCTCGACGTCGTGCCGGTGCTCGCCCCAGTGCTCGACGTACTCGATCACCTTCTCGATGCCCCGCAGCACGGTCGTGCGCGGGGAGATCGGCAGGCCCCAGGCGACCAGCGCGTCGTAGGCGTGGGACTGGGTGTCGGGGGTGAACCCCTCCCGCTTGCCGAGGCCGTGGCAGATCAGCCGCAGGTTGCGCGAGCCGGTGACCCGGGGGTCCTTCTGCCGCAGCGAGCCGGCCGCGGTGTTGCGGGGGTTCGCGAACGGCTCCTTGCCCGCCTCGACCAGCGAGGCGTTGAGCCGCTCGAAGTCCTCCAGCCGGAAGTAGACCTCGCCCCGGACCTCGACGAGTCCCGGCACCGGGAACTCGTCGGTGGCGGAGAGCTGCTCGGGCACCTCGGCGAGGGTGCGCATGTTGAGCGTGATGTCCTCGCCGGTGCGCCCGTCACCGCGGGTCAGCGCGCGGGTGAGCCGCCCGTCGGTGTAGAGCAGGTTCACCGCCAGTCCGTCGATCTTGAGCTCGCACAGGTAGTGCAGGTCCTCGCCGACCTCCTTCGTCACCCGCTCCTGCCAGGTGCGCAGGTCGTCGGGCGAGAAGGCGTTGTCCAGCGACAGCATCCGCTCGAGATGGTCGTGGGCGGTGAAGTCGGTGGAGAACGTGCCGCCGACGCGCTGGCTCGGCGAGTCCGGCGTGACCAGCTCGGGGTGCGCCTCCTCCAGCGCGAGCAGCTCGTGCCACAGTTCGTCGAACTGGCCGTCGGAGACGACCGGCGCGTCCAGCACGTAGTACCGGAACTGGTGGTCGGCCACCTCGGCCGCCAGCTGCGCGTGGCGCTCGCGGGCCTGCGGGGCGTCGGACTGGGAGCTCACGACGCGCAGGTTAGCGGCGACCCCCGACAGCCACCCGTCGCCGAGGGTTCCCGGACGGGTGGCGGGCCGGGTCCGGTACCGCGGGCGCCGCCCGGCGGGGTGGCCGCGGCACCCCTACCGTGGCGGGGTGGACCAGGCCGCCGTGGAACTCGCGCACCGGATGTTCGACCTGGCCCGCGAGGGTGCGGCGGAGCAGCTGGCCGCCTACCTCGACGCGGGCGTCCCGGTCGGGCTGACCGACCCCAAGGGCGACACCCTGCTGATCCTCGCCGCCTACTACGGCCACGACGCGGTCGTCGCCGATCTGCTGGCCCGCGGCGCGACGCCGGACCACACCAACGACCGCGGCCAGACCGCGCTCGCCGCCGCGCTGTTCGCCCGGTCGGCGCCGTCGGTGACCGCGCTGCTCGCCGCGGGCGCCGACCCGCATCACGGCAGCCCGTCGGCGTGGGCGACCGTCGAGCACTTCGACCTGCCCGACATGCGGGCGCTGCTGGAAGCGGGGGCCTGAGCCGTGCTGCGGCTGGGGTTCCCGGTCGTCGGCGTCGCCGATCTCGACCGGGCCGCCGCGTTCTGGGCCGCCGCGCTGCACCTGCAGGTCTCCGAGGAGTGGGCGAGCCCCTCCTGGCGCACCCTGACCGGCCCCGGCGGCGACCGGGTACTCGGCCTGATGCACAGTGCCTCCCCACCCGAGCCCAGGCCCCGCCTGCACCTGGACCTCCTGGTCGACACCACCGACGAGCAGGAGGCCGAGGTCGCGCGGCTCGGATCGCTGGGGGCGACCCTGCCCGACTGGGACGGCTACCCCGCCGAGCCCGACTTCGTCGTCCTCGCCGACCCCGACGGCAACGTGTTCTGCGTGGTCGACCTGAGCCGGGCGCCGTCCTCGGAGGCTGTCGGTGGCGGCGCCTAGAATGCGGGTGTGAGCACCACCGAGAGCGACGCCCGGCAGCCCGGATCCGCCACCGACGCACGCGTCGTCGGCGAGACCGCCCGCCGGCGCACGTTCGCGGTGATCTCCCACCCCGACGCGGGCAAGTCGACCCTCACCGAGGCGCTGGCGCTGCACGCGGAGGTCATCGACTCCGCGGGTGCGGTGCACGGCAAGTCCGGCCGCAAGGGCGTCACCTCGGACTGGATGGAGATGGAGCGCGCCCGCGGCATCTCGGTGTCCTCGGCGGTGCTGCAGTTCGCCTACCGCGACTGTGTGATCAACCTGCTCGACACCCCCGGCCACGGCGACTTCTCCGAGGACACCTACCGGGTGCTCGCCGCCGTCGACGCCGCGGTGATGCTGCTCGACGCCGCGAAGGGCCTCGAGCCGCAGACCCTCAAGCTCTTCGACGTCTGCCGCTCGCGCGGTGTCCCGATCGTCACCTTCGTCAACAAGTGGGACCGGCCCGGCCGCGAGGCCCTGGAGCTGCTCGACGAGGTCGAGCAGACCATCGGCCTGCGCCCGATGCCGCTGACCTGGCCGCTGGGCATCGCCGGGCAGTTCAAGGGGCTCATCGAGCGCACCACCGGCGAGTACACCGCGTTCACCCGCGCCGCGGGCGGCGCGACCAAGGCCACCGCGCACGTCGTCGACGCCGAGACGATCGCCGCGCAGGAGCCGGAGTACTGGCAGAACGCGCAGGACGAGCTGGGCCTGCTCGACGAGATCGGTGCCGGGTTCGACGAGGAGGGCTTCCGCTCCGGCAAGGCCACCCCGGTGCTGTTCGGGTCGGCGCTGTCGAACATCGGCGTCGCCCGGCTGCTCGACTCGCTGGTCGACCTGGCCCCGCCGCCCGCCCCCCGCCCGGACGTGAAGGGCGACGACCGCCCGCTCGAGGCGCCCACCTCCGGACTGATCTTCAAGGTCCAGGCCGGCATGGACAAGGCGCACCGCGACCGGATGGCGTTCCTGCGGATCTGCTCGGGCCGGTTCGAGCGCGGCATGGTGCTCACCCACGCCGCGACCGGCAAGCCGTTCGCCACCAAGTACGCGCAGTCGGTGTTCGGCGCCGAGCGCAAGACCGTCGAGGAGGCCTTCCCCGGCGACATCGTCGGCCTGGTCAACGCCACCGCCCTGCGCCCCGGCGACACCCTCTACGCCGCCGACCCGGTCGAGTTCCCGTCGATCCCGGCGTTCGCCCCGGAGCACTTCGCGGTGATCCGTGCGAAGGACGCAGGCAAGTACAAGCAGTTCCGCAAGGGGATCGAGCAGCTCGGCAACGAGGCGGTCATCCAGATCCTGCGCTCGGACCTGCGCGGCGACCAGGCGCCGGTGCTCGCCGCGGTCGGGCCGCTGCAGTTCGACGTCGTCACCACGCGGCTGGAGACCGAGTTCAACGCCCCGGTCACCCTCGACCGGCTGCCGTACCAGATCGCGCGCCTGGTCGACCCCGAGGCGGTCGAGGCGCTGGCCGGGCAGTCCGAGTGCGAGGTCCTGCGACGCGCCTCGGACGGCGAGCACCTCGCGCTGTTCACCAACAAGTGGCGGATGGACATCATCCAGCGCAAGTTCCCCGACATGCGGTTCGAGGCCATGCCCGCCGGGTCGTCGATCTCCTGATCCGCTGAGCACCGTCGCCGCGGTCGGGGCCGCGCTGCTCGCGGCGCTGCTGTTCGCGCTCGCCGCCGTCGCCCAGCAGACCTCGGCGGCGGCGGACCCGCACGACCGCGGCACGGCGATGCTCGCCCGGCTGGTCCGCGACCCGCGTTGGCTCGCCGGCTCGCTGGGTGACACGGTGGCGTTCGCGATGCAGGCCGTTGCGCTCGGGTTCGGGTCGCTGCTGCTGGTGCAGCCGCTCATCGTGACCCAGCTGGTGTTCGCGCTGCCGCTGGCCGCGTGGTGGGCCGGGCGGCGCCCGTCGCGCCGGGAGCTGGTCTGGGCCGCGGTGCTGGTGGTGGCGCTGGTGCTGTTCGTGACCGTCGGCGAGCCGACCGCCGGGGTCGACCGGACGGGCCTCGCGGCCTGGGCGCCGACCGGGTCGGTGCTGCTCGTGCTGTTCGCCGCGTGCCTCGTCGCGGCCCGGAGCGCGACCGGCACCGCCCGGGCGCTGCTGCTCGCCGCGGCGACCGGGATCGCCTACGGCGTCGTCGCCGCGCTCACCCTCGGCGTGGTCGACACGCTGTCCGACGGGCTCGTCGCGCTGCTGACGTCGTGGGAGACCTGGGCGCTCGCGGTCGCCGTCGTCGGGGGCACGCTGCTGCAGCAGACCGCGTTCCAGGCCGGCGCGCTCGGGGCCTCGCTGCCGGCGGTGGTCGTCGGGGAACCGGTGGTCGCGGCGGTCGTCGGGGTGACCGTGCTCGACGAGCGGCTGGCCACCGGCGGGGCGGGGTGGCTGCTCGTCGCGGTGCTGGTGGTCGTGCTCGTGGTGGCGACGGTCGCGCTGGCGCGGGCGAGCGCGGGATCCGGGGAGCGGTCAGGGGTCCTCGACACCGGCGAGCAGGCGTCGTAGCAACCCGTCGAGGAGGGTGCGGTCGTCCGGGCCGAGCGGGCCGAGGATCCGCCGCTCGTCGTCGACGTGGTCGGCGACGGCCCGGTCGACGAGCTCGCGGCCGGGGTCGGTGAGGCGGGCCAGGATGCTGCGGAGGTTCTCCGGGTCGAGGCTGCGCGTGGTCGAGCCGGTGGGTCGTCGCGGCCGGGGACAGCATGAGCGCGCGGCTGAGGCCGGCGAGCACGCGTCGCGGACTCGCGGACCGGCGGAAGACGATCTACCGCCGGGCCTGTGATGGACCGGGCAGCCGAGGACATCCGCCTGGCCACCACCGACCCGTCGGTCACGTACCGGCGATCGCGGCGACACACCTCCGAGGCACGGCAGGGTGCGCGACCCGGGCCACCTGCGCGCAGCCTCCCGCCGCGCCATCGCCCACCACACCGCCGGAGGACCCGAACCATCTCGCATCAGAACTACTTGCCTGAGCGGCAACTAGTTGGCACGCTCGACCCCGACGACACCGATGGGGGCTCGGATGGACACTCCGGACGCACGACGAGCGACCGAGGCGCTTCAGGAGATCGAGGCGGCACGACGGGCCGTGGACGCCGCAGACCGGCGCTCTCGGCCCGCGGTCCTGATCGCCACCGCCGCGCTCACCGTCCTCGACTTCGCTGCGAAGGACCACCTGCCGCGACGCGGTCAGCGGGTCGTCACCGCGGTCGCCCTCGCCGGCGTGCTCGGCGTCTCACTCGCCGACGTGCGCTCCACTCCGGTCGTCGTCTATGCGGCCGCTGACGGACCCGCCCCGGGCAGGGCCGCGGCGTTGTTCGGAGCCTCCATCGGCTGGTTCGCGGCCGAGCGGGTGGCCGTCGCCCTCCTACGGCGCAGCCGGCTGCGCCGCCCGAACACCGCCGCCGGGATCCTCCTCGGCGTGTCACGCCCGCTCGGGAGCGTCCTCGTCACCCGGATCCTGCCACGCGCCGGTCGCGATGTCTGAGGACTCTCCCGACACCCGACTGGTCCCGCTGCTCCTGGACCCGACCCGCCTGCGTGTGGTCGCGACACTCCTCGCCGCAGGCGAGGTCGAGTTCGCGTTCGTCCGCGACAGGGTCGGACTGAGCGACTCCGCGCTGTCGAAGCAGGTCAAGGCCCTGTCCGACGCCGGCGTGGTGACCTCGCGGCGGGAGCCGCACGGGCCCGCGCGCCGGACGTGGCTGCGGCTCAGCCCGGACGGGCGACGGCAGGTCGAGGTCCACGTCGGCGCGTTGCGCGACATCGCCGGTGGCGCCGACGGGTCCGGATCCGGGTGACGCGCCGCGCCGGGTAGAAGGAACCGCGACCGTCGGCCGGTGGGACACGGCCCCCGCTCCGGGCGACACCCGACGGCGTCGGGCGTCGACGCTTCTGCACCGCGCGGGGAGCAGGGTCTCCCGCTCCCCGCGCTGCGACTCACCGGGGCCGGCCCGTGACGGAACCGGCGGCGGTCGCGTAGGCGGCGGCCGGGATCTGGTCGGCGCCGAACACGACGTGCCCGACGGCGGCGACGTCGCCGCTCCCGAAGCCGCCGCACAGCTCGACCAGGGTGACCCGCTCGTCGCGGACCAGGCCGGCGGCGACGGCGGGCGCGTCCGCGGTCGACGCGACGGCGACGACCATCGAGCACTGCCCACCGGACTCGAGCACGAGGCAATCACGGTCGGGGTCGGCGCCGGGGTGCTCGACCAGGTAGGCCCAGCGGGCCGGTTCGGTGGTCATGGACCCATCGTCGGAACTGAACCCCGCTCCGGGTCAAGCCCGGTCCGGGCACACCCGGCCCCGCCGCGGGCCGCGCTGCGGTCCGGCCGGCCAGGTCAGGAGGCCAGGACGAAGAACTCCAGCGCGTTGCCGTCGGGGTCCTTGAACGACAGCGCCAGGCCGTAGTCGGCCTCGACGATCCCGTCGTGGGCGATCCCGACCGAGTCCAGGTGGTCGCGCCACAGCTCGATCTCCGCCCGGTCCGCGACGCCGAACCCGACGTGGTCCATGCCCGGCCGGTCCGGGGCGAACGCGTCACCGGTGTCGACGGAGTCGTGCCGGGTCAGGCCCAGCAGCTGGCCCGAGGGCAGCGCGAACACGCGGCGGTGGAACGGCCCGTCGGACAACGTCATCGCCGGCTCGGAGCCGATCAGCTTCGAGTACCAGGCCTCGCTGACCTCCAGGTCGGTGACCGAGAGTGCGAGGTGGTGGATGGCGGGGAACTCGGGCACGGGACGACCTCCGGATCGCATGGCGGGACGTGCATGTCCTGGGTTCCCGTTCCACCCGATGATCAATCGTGCACGACCGTTCTGCGGGCCGCGCCCCACCAGCTCCCGAACCGACGCGGCGCGCCCGCCACCCGACGCGGCGGGGTACGGCGGGCGGGGTGCGACCGAGCAGGACGCCACAGGGCAGGGAGGGGGTCAGCCCGCCGCGTCGGCCGGGTCGCCGTGGCGCACGTCCACCGGCCACGCCCCGGCGGGCAGCCGGTGCAACCGGGCGTAGTGCTCGGCGATGTCGTCCGGGTCGTAGGCGGTTCCCGGCGCGACCGGCCCGCACACGGTCACGGTCGCCGACCGCACCCCTCGCGGCCCGAACTCGGCGTCGAGCAGCTCGGCCAGCGCGCGCAGCCCGGCCTTGCCCAGCGACAGGCTCGTCAGCTGCGGCAGTGGGTGCGGCATGCCGGCCGTCATCAGGTAGCTGCCGCCGTCGCCGTCGGCCATCGCCGGCAGCAGCGCCGCGGCAGTGGTCACCGCGCCGCCGACGTTGACCGCCCAGGTGTCGCGCAGCGTCGCCGCGTCGAGCCCGGTGACGGTGTCGGCACGGATCACCCCGGCGTTGTAGACGACGACCTCGGGCACCCCGAGCCGCTCGACCAGACCGCCGAGCGCGGTGCGCAGCGCCGCCTCGTCGGCGACGTCGGCGGTGGCACCGGCTGCCCCGCCGGGGAGGTCGGCGAGCAGGCCGTCCACCGTGGACGACGAGCGGGCGAGCACCCCGACGGGGTGGCCGGCGGCGGCGAAGCGGCGGGCGACCGAGCGGCCGATGCCCGGCCCCGCGCCGACGACGAACACGGCGGCCATCAGTCGGGCAGTTCCGAGGTGGACCGCATCCCGGTCACCGCGACGGTGTCCCTACCGCCGCACCGCGCGCCGAGCTCGTGGCAGGGGCGCCGGCGGAGCCGGTCCACCGGTCCCGTCGGGCGGTGCGCGGCGAGCCCGTGCCACGGCCGGAACGCGATCGGGTCGCCGGCGGGCACCCGGCGCCGCGGCGCGTGGGCGTGCTGCGGCAGGAACGTCGGCGTCGCGACGGTGGCAGTGGTCGCGAGCTCGCCGGAGGCGCCCGGCTCGTGCACGTCGGGCTGCCGCCGTGCGACGGCGTCGGTGCAGGGAATCGGTGGCACACCACCGGTTACCCCGTGATCAGGTCGCCCATCCCCCGGCACCGGCACGAGCTACCCGTCACGACGTCGCCGGCCGCCGACGACGGCGCGAGGGCGAGGGCGAGCTCGGCGCCGTGCTCGCGCGTCGAGGCCATCATCTCCGCCGGGCGACGCCCCGTGCCGACCATGCCGCGCAGGCCCCGCGGCGAGCGGGCCGGGCGGCCGGCCCGCAGGTCAGTGGATGTGGCAGACGTCCGGCGCACAGGCCGGTGTGGTGTCGGTGCCGTCGAGCGGGGCGGGTCCCGGCCCGGTGACGGCGAGGATCACGAAGGCGGCCAGCCAGATCAGCCCGCCGGCCAGCCCGGCCACCGACAGTCCCGCGGCGGCGATCGCGGTGCGGGACCGGCCCGGGCAGGAGCGGACCGCGCCCAGGGTGCCGAGTACCAGACCGCCGATGGCCAGGACCACCCCGGCGGAGGCGAGGGCGAGACCGGCGACGGTCGGTGACGACACCGCGGACAGCGCGGTGGCGACGGCGACGAACACCGAGCCCAGCGCTCCCAGGACGAGCGCGGACGACCCGAGGCCACCCCGTGGGATGGTCGGGTGTCGGGTGTCGGACCGGTCTCGGAGCACGGCCCCAGAATCGGGGCCGGGCGGCCCCACCGCTGTCAGGGACACGACAGATCCTCAGTTCTGGGTACGCGGCGGCGGTCCCGCAACCGCCCTACGGTGACCGCATGACCTCCACCGCCGAGAAGGCCACGAAGCTCCAGGAGCTGCACGCCGCGTCCGAGCTGCTGCTCGTCGTCAACGTCTGGGACGCGATCACCGCGAAGGTCGTCGCCGAGACGCCGGGCACGAAGGCCCTGGCCACCGCCAGCCACGGCATCGCCGCCTCCCGCGGCTACGAGGACGGCGAGAACATCCCGCGCGACCTGATGATCGCCGAGGTCGGGTTGATCGCGAAGGTCGCGGGCGACCTGCCGGTCACCGCGGACCTGGAGGCCGGCTACGGCGACCCCGGCGGCACCGTGGCCCGCGCGATCGACGTCGGCATCGTCGGGGCGAACCTGGAGGACCAGGTCAAGCCGCTCGCCGACGCCGTGAAGGCGGTCGAGGCGGCCGTCGCCGCGGCCGAGTCCGCGGGCGTGGACTTCGTGCTGAACGCCCGCACCGACGCGTTCCTCAAGGCGGGCGACAGGGACCCCGAGGCCGTGCTGGCCGACGCGATCGAGCGCGGGAAGGCCTACCTCGACGCCGGCGCGTCGAACTTCTTCGTGCCGGGCAAGCTCGACGAGACCCAGGTCGGACGCCTGGTCGAGGCGCTCGGCGAGCGCCGGGTCAACCTGATCGGCATCCCCGGGTCGATCCCGCTGAAGCGCGCGCAGGAGCTGGGCGTCGCCCGCGTCTCCTACGGCCCGTGGAGCCAGAACGTCGCGCTGACCGCGCTGGAGGACCTCGCCACCGACGTCTACGCCGGTGGTGGCCTGCCCGAGGGCACCCGCAAACTGAACTGAGCGGCGACCTGGCCGGCGTCACGTCGGCCCGGCCCTCGGTCTCACATGTCCGGCGCGCCCGCGTTGGACGGCGTCGTCGTCACTTCCCGGCCGGGTCCGCCGCGGCCTGGGCGAACTGCCCGTCGACGGGCATCGCCACCTGGTCGGCGGTGCGTGCGTCGGGGGGCTCCGAAGCTGCCCTCCGACGCCCCCCGGAGTAGGTGGACGGGCAGCGCTGACCGGCGCGGGACCCTCCCCGCCGCGCGCTGATCCGTCCGCCGCGCGGTGACCCCTCCGGCGCGCGCGTCCGGACACGCGCGTGGAGCGGATCACCGCGCGACGAGTGGATCAGCTCACGGAGGTCGCTGTATCGCCGGGGGGCAGAGCGCGTGGGGGTCAGCGCTCGTCGGCGGGCGGGACCTCGTCGGGGTCGGCGAAGGCCTTCCCCAGCTCCCGGGACAGGGCGAGCGCGCGGTGCGCCCAGGCCGGGGTCGCCCCGGCGAGCCCGCAGGCGGGCGTCGGGACGGCGAGCCGGGCCAGCCGCGGCCGGTCGAAGCCCAGCCGGTCGGCGAGGTCGTAGCCGATCCGGGCGAGGTCGCCGACCGCCGGTTCGCGGGCCGGCGCGGTGCCGGGCAGCAGCCCGAGGAACAGCGGGACACCGCTGTCCCAGGTCTCGCCGATGGCGTCGAGAGCGCGTGGCTCGGCGGTGGCCCCGGCGAACGCCGGTCGGGTCGCGTCGATCCCGACCGCGGCCGCACCGGTCCCGGCGAGCAGCCGGATCGGCGGGCGGTCCGCGCAGCAGTGCACGACGACCGGGGCGTCGATGCCCGCGATCAGGTCCCGGAGCAGGTCCTGGGCGTCCGGCGCGGCGATCGAGCGGACGGTGCCGTAGCCGGACGCGGTCGGCAGCGACCCGGCGAGCACGGCGGGCAGGCCGGGCTCGTCGAGCTGGACGACGACCGTCGCCCCGGTCCGCTGCGCCACCTCGGCGACGTGGGCGCGCAGCCCCTCGGTCAGGCTGGCGGCGAACTCGCGGACGGCGCCGCGGTCGGTGAGCACCCGGTGCCCGGCGGCGAGCTCGACCGAGGCGGCGAGCGTCCACGGGCCGGCGACCTGGACCTTCACCCAGGACGGGCGGATGCGGTCGCAGGCGTCGTCGAAGGCGTCCAGGTCGCCGGACATCAGGTCGCGGGCCCGGCGCAGGTCGCGCCCGGGGTGGGCGGCGACCCGCCAGCCGGTCGGCACGACCTCGACGGCCAGGTCCACGAGCAGACCGGCCGTGCGGCCGACGATGTCCGCGCCGACACCGCGGGCGGGCAGCTCGGGCAGTGCCGGGAACTCCGGGGTCTCGCCGGTGACCAGCGCACACGCCTCGCGGACGTCGACGCCGGGCAGCGAGCCGACGCCGGTGCCGACGCCCGCGGGCCACAGGGCGCGGGGCGCGGCGGGCTCGGCGGGGGCGTCGTCGACGACCTCGATGCGCGGCGGGGGCGGGAGGGTCTCACCGGGACGCACGTCGCCGAGTCCGGCGGCGGCGAGCGCGGCGGCCAGCGGGTCGGTGGGATCCGGGACGGTCACACCCCCAGTGTCCTCCGCCGTCCCGTCCGGGTGCGTGCGGCCCCGGTCCGGCGTCGGCGGGCGTGGTCGCCGGGAGTGGAGTGCGGCGGCGGGTGGGCTGCGCCCGGTGCTCCGCTCCTGGTGGTCACCGCAGGGCGAACACCGGGTGGCGGGGTGCGGCGGCGGCGAGCTCGGCGTCGGTGGAGGCGGGATCGACGTCGTCGAACAGCATCCCGGCGGCCCGGCCGAGTCCGCGCACGTAGGCGCGCAGCACGGGGACGGCCGCCGCGGCGTCGAGCTCGACGGCCGACACCGGCTCCGCTCCCCCACGACCGCGCAGTTCGGCGCTCCCGCCGGCCGCGCGCAGGTTGAGGACCCAGTCGGTCTCACCGCGCGGCGAGATGAGGTGGCGGGTCCCGTCGAGCAGGACCGGGGTCAGGGGGACGGTGCGGATCCTGCCGCTGCGCCGGCCGCGGACGGCGAGCACGGCGGTGTCACCCGGGGTGATGCCGCGCTGGGCCAGGGCCCCGACCAGCGGGTTGAGGACGCGGCGCACCAGCATGCCGGGTGCTCGGTAGTCACGGTCGCTCACCGCGACAGCCTCTCACCGATCACGCCGTCCGTCGCTCCGGTGATCCCTCCTCCCGGAGCCCACGGCGCCCGAGGGGGCGCTCCCGGCTCCGCGGAGAAGGATCACGCGGCCAGGACGAAGATCGGGTGGCGGTGGGCGACGGCGGCGAGCTCGGCGTCGGACGAGGACGCGTCGACACCGTCGAAGAACGTCCCGACCTCCCAGGCCCAGCGACGCAGGTACTCCCGCAGCACCGGGACGACGGCGGCCGGCTCGGTCAGCTCGGTCGCGGCCACCCGCTCGGTGCGACGGCCGACGGTCAGCTCCGCCTCTCCCGCGACGCGCAGGTTGCGCACCCACTGGGTCTCGCCGCGCGCGGCGACGAGGTAGCGGGCGCCGTCGTGGCGCAGCGGGTTGACCGGCGTGGTGCGGACCTCGCCGGAGCGGCGACCGCGGACGCCGAGCACCGCGGAGCCGGCGAGCGGGAGGCCGAGCCGGGTCAGCCCGGCGACCAGGGGGTTCATCACCCGGCGGGTGATGCGACCGGGGGCGAGGTAGTGGATCTGAGAGCGCTGGTTCGTCATGAGAGCAGTGTTCACTATCCGTCGCACAAGAGCAAGAGCAGTGCTCTCGTCGGGGTCGGTGCGGCGGGCAGGTTGCACCGAGTTGCAGGTCAGCGGGCTCGAACGGCTCCGCGCAGCCCGCTGGGGTGCATCTCGGCGGAGAGGCGATGCCGGACCAGGCCACTCGCGGCGCCGGCGGGGGGGGAGGCGTGCTCCGGGGCCGGTCAGGCGCCGCCGGGCGGGCCCGGGTCGGTCGGTGCCGCCGGGCGGACGCGGCCGGCGATCTCGGTCAGGCCGTCCCGGTGATCGTCGCCGACCCCAGGACGACGTCGCCGTCGTCGTCGGGGCGGTAGAAGGCGACGGCCTGCCCCGGGGCGACACCGCGCAGCGGTTCGGACAGCTCCACCTGCACGGCGGAGTCGAGCGGGGTGACGGTGGCGGGTGCGGTGCCGCCGTGCGCGCGGACCTGCACGACGCAGCCGAACGGTGCGTCCGGCGCCGCGCCCGAGGTCCACACGGGGGTACGCGCGGTGATCGCGGTGACGTCGAGCGCGGCCTCCGGTCCGACCCGCACGGTGCCGCTGACCGGCTCGATGCCGAGCACGTAGCGGGGGCGGCCGTCGGCGGCCGGCCGGTCGATCCCGAGGCCCTTGCGCTGCCCGACGGTGAAGCCGTGCACGCCGTCGTGGGTGCCGAGGGTCTCGCCGGAGGCGGCGTCGACCAGCGCGCCGGGAGTGGTGCCCAGGCGGTCGGCCAGGAAACCGCGGGTGTCGCCGGTGGGGATGAAGCAGATGTCGTGACTGTCGGGTTTCCCGGCGACGCGCAGCCCGAGCCGGGCGGCCTCGGCCCGGATCTCCGGCTTCGGGGTGTCGCCGACCGGGAACATCGCGTGCCGCAGCTGGTCGGCGCGCAGCACCGCCAGCACGTAGGACTGGTCCTTGCCCGCGTCGGCCGAGCGGCGCAGTACCGGCCCGGCCGGGTCGAGCTGCGCGTAGTGGCCGGTGCAGACGGCGTCGAAGCCGAGGGCGAGCGCCCGGTCCAGCACGGCCGCGAACTTGATCTTCTCGTTGCAGCGCAGGCAGGGGTTCGGCGTCTCCCCGGCCGCGTAGGCGGCGACGAAGTCGTCCACGACGTCGCGGGTGAACTCCTCGGACAGGTCCCAGACGTAGTACGGGATGCCGAGGACGTCGGCGGCGCGGGCGGCGTCGCCCGCGTCCTCCTTGGAACAGCAGCCCCGTGATCCGGAGCGCATGGCGTCCCGGGTGCGCGACAGCGCGAGGTGCACCCCGACGACGTCGTGTCCGGCGGCGACCGCCCGCGCGGCGGCCACCGCGGAGTCGACGCCGCCGCTCATCGCAGCGAGGACCCGCACGGCTCAGCCCGTGACCGACGCGGGGGTGCGACGGCTCGCGTTGCGGGCACGCTCCACGACCGACCCGATGGCCCCGGCGACCGCGGCCACGTCGGCGGAGGTGCTGGTGTGCCCCAGGGAGAAGCGCAGCGACCCGCGGGCGGTGCACTCGTCGGCGCCCATCGCCAGCAGCACGTGGCTGGGCTGGGCGACGCCCGCGGTGCAGGCCGAGCCGGTCGAGCAGTCGATGCCGTGGGCGTCGAGCAGCATGAGCAGGCTGTCGCCCTCGCAGCCGGGGAACGACAGGTGCGCGTTGCCGGGCAGCCTGCCGGGGCCGCCGTCGACCCGGGAGTCGGTGGTGTCGCCGTTCAGGACCGCGTCGGGCACCTCGGTGCGCACGACGCGGACCAGCTCGTCGCGCAGCCCGGCCAGGTGTACGCGGCGGCTCGGCGCGGCGGCCACCGACTCGACGACGGCCGTCGCCAGCCCGGCCAGCGACGGCACGTCCAGGGTGCCGGAGCGGACGTCGCGCTCCTGGCCGCCGCCGTGCAGCAGCGGGGTGCAGGTGACCTCGCGGCCGAGCAGCAGCGCGCCCGCGCCGTAGGGGCCGCCGAGCTTGTGCCCGGTGAGGGTGAGGGCGTCGGCGCCGCTCGCGGCGAAGTCGACGTCGAGGATCCCGACGGCCTGCACGGCGTCGGTGTGGAACGGCACCCCGAACTCGTGGGCCACGGCGGCGAGCTCGCGCACCGGGTTGACGGTGCCGACCTCGTTGTTGGCCCACATGACCGAGACCAGGGCGTTCCCGTCCGGGTCCTCGGCGAGCGCGGCGCGCAGCGTCTCCGGGCGGACGCGGCCGGTCGCGTCGACCTCGAGCATCCGCAGCCGGGCGCCCTCGTGGGCGGCCAGCCACTCCGCCGCGTCGACGACCGCGTGGTGCTCGACGGCCGAGACCAGCACCCGGGTGCGGCGCGGGTCCGCGGCCCGGCGGGCCCAGAACAGGCCCTTGACCGCGAGGTTGTCGCTCTCGGTGCCGCCGGTCGTGAACACGACCTCGGACGGGCGCGCGCCGACCGCCTCGGCGATCCGCTCGCGCCCCTCCTCGACCGCGCGCCGGGCGCGGCGGCCCGACGAGTGCAGCGACGACGCGTTGCCGGTGCGGCCGAGCGCGTCGCTCATGGCGGCGACGGCGGCGGGCAGCATCGGTGTGGTCGCCGCGTGGTCCAGGTACGTCATCGGCCTCCAGGGTAGACCCCGTCGTGACAGCGGTGCGTGCCGAACCCGTCGTGGACGACCGTCCGTCTCACACGGCCGTGGCGGTCGTGACCGGTGGCGGGTGACGGACCCGGTCGCGGGCCCGGGCGGCCAGCGCGCGCCGGTCGGTGTGCGGGCCCGGCTCGACGAGCTCGCCCACGGTGACCTCGCAGACCAGGCCGGGCAGCCGCAGCACCCGGCCGACGGTGTCGCCGAGGGTCTGCTCGCCGACGAACGCGGCCGCCGTCGTCGGCCGCCCGTCCGGGGTGGTGATCGCGACGGCGACCGGCCGGACCGGGGCACCCGCGTCGATCGCGGCCTGGAACGGGGCCCGCCGGTAGTCCCCGGAGATCGCGCCGCACCACGTCGTCGCCTCGGGGAAGACACCGACCAGCGTGCCGTCCCGCAGCGCGTCGGCGCAGGTCGCGACGGTGCCGGGGAGTCGGGACAGGCCCTCGCGGTGCACGAACAGGGTCCCGATGCGGGCCGCGAGCGCGCCGATCAGCGGCCAGTCCCGGACCTCCCGCTTGGCGAGCATGGTGACCGGGCCGATCGCACCGAGCGCCGGGATGTCGATCCACGACGTGTGGTCGGCCACGACCAGGGCGCCCCGCCCGTCCGCGGGCGCGAGCGGCCCGCCGCGCACGACGAGCCGGACCCCGGCGGCGCGGAGCACCGCGCGGTGCAGCGCCCGCAGGACCGGGTCCAGCACGCGGGCGCCGAACAGCGCGGCGACCGGGACGACGGTCACGGCCACCGCCAGCACCGACAGCAGTGCCGCGGTACGGCGGGCCAGGCGCAGCGTGCCTGTCGTCGCACGCGGGGGCAGGCACTCCCGCGGGGTGCACGGCGACCAGGCCGCCCACGGCCCGCCGGGACGCCGCGACGCGGGCGGTGCCGGCGGGTGCGTGGGGTGGTCGACGAGCGGGTGCACCGGGGTCCGCAGGGCGGCGCGGGCCGGGTGGTGCACGGCGCCACGGGGGTCCCCCACGACAGCCGGGACGACCGGGGCCGGCGGGACGACGACCGGGGCAGCCGGGGCTCCTGGCGGAGCGGACGACAGCAACGCGGCTCCGGCGGACGGGACGGGGACGGTGGAGGCACGGCCCCGCGGCCGGAACCGGCGGCGCGGGCGGAGGGGCGCGCCGGCGTCGCCCTCCGGCCCGGCGGCGATGGTCATGCGCCCGTCACCCCGGCGGCGTCCTCGCCCAGGAAGAAGCGCAGGTAGCGCTGGTCGATGTGGTCCATCCCCAGCAGCACCGGGAAGTCCGCGACACCGAAGTCCGGGTCGTGCGCGGGCGGCCCGCACACCCAGGTGTTCAGGCGCAGGTAGCCGCGCAGCAGCGGCGGGATGCCGCCGCCCCGGCCCGCGGGGGCGCCGGTCGGGTCCCAGGGGCGGTGCGGGACGGTGCGGTACTCCTCGGGCGCGAGGTGCTTCGCACGGACCCGGTCCCAGACCGCGGCGGCCCGGGTGCCGCCGTCGGCGAGGGAGACGCTGGCGCAGCCGATCAGCCAGCGGTGCCCGGTGAGCAGCATGTAGCGGGCGAGCCCGGCCCACACCAGCCCGACGACGGTGCCGCCGCGGTGGTCGGGGTGCACGCAGGAGCGCCCGGTCTCGACGATGCCGGGGCGCAGCGGGTCGAGGTTGGTGAGGTCGAACTCGCCGTCGGCGTAGAGGCCGCCCGCGGCGCGCGCCCGCTGCGGCGGGAGCATCCGGTAGGTGCCGACGATCTCGCCGGTCGCGTCCTCGCGGACCACGAGGTGGTCGCAGTGGGCGTCGAAGCGGTCGACGTCGCGGCCGGGGACGGGGCTGTCGAGCCGGGCGCCCAGCTCACCCGCGAACACCCGGTGCCGCAGCGCCTGCGCCGCGGCGACGTCGCCGTCGTCGGTCGTGAGGAGCAGGGAGTACCGCCGGGCCGCGGTCTCGGGGGTCGAGACGATCACCTGGTTCACACCCGGCTTGGTACCGGCCGGGTGCGACACCCGGGCGGTTGCGGACCGACACGTCGGTGGCATCGGGGTGAACGGACCCGGACAGGTGTCGTCGCAGGCAGGAGCGGGTGAACAGGCCCCGCACACACGACGACGCCCGGGTGCGCGGGGCACCCGGGCGTCGGCGCGGTGGCGGACCGGAAGGGCTCAGCCCTTGCGCTTGGCCACTTCCTCCTGCAGCTGCGGCGCGACCTTGAACAGGTCGCCGACGATGCCGAAGTCGGCGATCTCGAAGATCGGCGCCTCCTCGTCCTTGTTCACCGCGACGATCGTCTTCGACGTCTGCATGCCGGCGCGGTGCTGGATCGCCCCGGAGATGCCGAGGGCGATGTAGAGCTGCGGCGAGACCGACTTGCCGGTCTGGCCGACCTGGAACTGCGGCGGGTAGTAGCCGGAGTCGACCGCGGCGCGCGAGGCACCGACGGCGGCACCGAGGGAGTCCGCCAGGCCCTCGACGACCGTGAAGTCGTCGGCCGAGCCCACGCCGCGCCCACCGGAGACGATCACGGTCGCCTCGGTCAGCTCCGGACGGGACCCGCCCTGGATCGGCTCGCGGCCGGTGACGGTCGCGGCACGCCCGGACGGGGCCGGGACCTCGACGGTCTCGCGGGCACCCGCACCGGCGGCGGCCTCGATCTCGATCGAGCCCGGGCGCACGGTGATGACCGGGTGCTCGGTGTTCGACTTGGCCTCGGCGGTGTAGGCACCACCGAAGATCGAGTGCGACACCCCGTCGGCCGAGACGCCGACGACGTCGGACAGCAGCCCGGAGTTCGTACGGACGGCGAGCCGACCGGCGACCTCCTTGCCGTTGCCGGTGGCCGCGAGCAGCACCGCGGCCGGGGACGCCGACCCGATGAGCGACTCCAGGACCGTCGTCTCCGGGGAGAGGAAGTCGGTGGAGTCGGTCTCGGCGACGTAGATCTTCTCGGCGCCGTGCTCGGTCAGGCCGTCGGCCAGCGTGTCCGCGGTGCCCGCGGCACCGACGACGACCGCCGACGGCTCGCCCAGCGCGCGGGCGGCGGTCAGCAGCTCGTAGGTGGTCTTCTTGATGTCACCGTCGACGTGGTCGACGAGGACCAGAACCTCAGCCATGATTCTCTATCTCCAAACGAAGAGGGAAGCCAGGAAGAACCGGGGTCAGATCAGCTTCTGGCCGACCAGGAACTCGGCGATCTTCGCGCCGCCGTCGCCCTCGTCGGTGACCTTCTCGCCGGCCTGCTTCGGCGGCTTCGGCGCCGCGGAGACGACCGTGGTCAGGGCGTTCGCCAGACCGACCTCGGAGGCGTCGATCCCGGCGCCGGCCAGGTCGAGGGTCTCCACCGGCTTCTTCTTCGCCGCCATGATCCCCTTGAACGAGGGGTAGCGCGGCTCGTTGGACTTCTCCCCGATCGACACCACGACCGGCAGCTCCGCGGTTAGGTGGGTGACGCCCTCGTCGGTCTCCCGCTTGGCCTTCACCGTGGTGCCCTCGACCGAGAGCTCGTTGGCGTGGGTCAGCGACGGCACACCGAGCAGCTCGGCGATCATCGCCGGGACCGCACCGATCTGGCCGTCGGACGCCGAGTTGCCCGCGATGACCATGTCCCAGCCGTCGACCGTGCCGATCAGCTTCGTCAGCGCCTTCGCGGTCTGCACCGCGCACGAGCCGTGGATGGCCTCGTCGGACAGGTGCACCGCGGAGTCCGCGCCCATCGACAGCGCCTTGCGGATCGCGTCGGTGGCCCGGTCCGGGCCCATGCTCACGACGACGACCTCGGAGCCGTCGTTCGCCTCCTTCAGCAGCAGGGCCTGCTCCACCGCGCGCTCGTTGATCTCGTCGATCACCGCCTCGGCACCCTCACGGTCGAGGGTGTGGTCGGAGTCGGACAGCGTCCGCTCCGAGTAGGTGTCGGCCACCTGCTTCACCAGGGTCACGATCTTCATAGGACCTCTTCGACCTCCTGCCGCGGCGGCCTGCGCCCACGCGCACACCGCGTCGTCCTTCGTCGCGTCCCGTCCCGGTCGTCCCGGGGCCGGGTCGTCTCGCGTCACCGTGACGGTGCTGCGCCGCGCGCTCTGGTCGGAGCGGGGGTGGGCCGCGGCGTCGCGCCCGTCGTAGCCGGTGACTCTGCCATTGCTCGTGCCGTAACGGCACGCCGTGCCACTGTGACGTTCATTGTTACCAACGAGTAGCGTCCCGGCAAACCGGGGCAGCTCGTGACCGTACTCACGCGCGGGACTCCTCACCTGGTGCGCGCACGAGGTCACACGCCGCGACCCCTGATCGGGGGTCCGGTTTCGCTACCGTCGGCACCTCGCGCACTCGGCAGGAGGGAGCCGTCGTGCAGGTGACGGGGTTCGACGACCGTCTGGGGACCGGTTACGTGCTCAGCACGGGACCGCACGCCGACGAGGACGTACCGGGCAGCCGGACCGTGGAGCACGGCGGTCGCACCGTCCGGGCCACCGACGGTCTGGCCGCGATGCTGGAGGACGCGCTGGTCTACCGGCCGACCACCCGTCTGGGGTGGGGCGGGCCGGAGGTCCCGCTGACCCTGGAGGACGCGACGCTGCTGGCGTGGCTGCGCCAGGACATCGGCGGGGTTGTGGCCGTCAGCGGGGAGCCCGAACCCGTCTGAGCAGCCCTCAGCGGCCCAAGTGGGCGAGCGCGCGACGCGCGGCGTGCGCGCCGCACATCCCGTGCGCACCCGGGCCGGGCGGCGTCGCGGCCGAGCAGAGGAAGTGGCCCGGCGCCCCCGTGTCGTAGGGCTGCAGCGTCGTCCGCGGCCCGAGCAGCAGCTGCCGCAGGTCCTTGGACCCGGTCAGGATGTTCCCGCCGACGAAGTTCGGGTTGCCCGCGAACGCGGCCGGGTCGGTGACCATCGTGCCCACGACCCGCTCCCGGAAACCGGGCGCGAACCGTTCGATCTGCTCGGTGACCGCCTCGGTGGCGTCGCCGGTGTACCCGCGGGGGACGTGCGCGTAGGCCCACACGGGGTGGACGTCGCCCGCCGACCGGGACGGGTCGGCCAGGTACTGCTGCCCGACCAGGACGAACGGCCGCTCCGGCATCCGGCCCGCGTGCACCTCGCGCTCGACGAGTGCGTTCTCCGCCGCCGACCCGACGACGTGCAGCGTCCCGGCCCGTCGCGCGTCGGGGTGCGTCCAGGGCACGCCGCCCGCCACCGCGTAGTCGACCTTGAACGCGGCCGGGCCGTGGCGGAAGCGCCGGTAGGCCCGCGCGACCCGTGCCGGCAGCCGGTCCCCCAGCAGGGCGGGCAGCCGATCCGGGCCGACGTCCCACACCACGACGTCCGACGGCGGCAGCTCGTCCGCCGTCCGCACGTGCACCCCGGTCTCGACCTTCGCCCCGTGCTCGGCGAGCACCGCGGCGAGCGCGTCGGAGATCGCCCGCGACCCGCCCTCGGCGACGCCCCAGCCGTGCCGGTGCCCGGCGGTGAACAGGCCGAGCCCGATCGCCGAGGACAGCGGCCGGTTCAGCGGCCGGAACGCGTGCGACGCCGACCCCAGGAACAGCGCACGCCCGCGCTCGGTGCGGAACGCCCTGGCCAGCACCTCCGCCGGGAGCACGGTGGGGGCACCGAACCGGGCCAGCAGGAGCGGGTGGCGCGGGATCCGCACCAGCGGGCCGAGGAAGTCCGGGGAGAAGGTGTCGTAGTCGCGCACCGGTCCGGTGAACAGCGCACGCCACAGCGCGCCGTCGGCCCCGAGGCCGGCCGCGGTGCCGGCGACCGAGCGGACCAGGACGCCGGCGTCGCCGCCGTCGAGGGGGTGGGCGCAGTCGACCTCCGGCAGCCGCCACCGCAGCCCGTACCGGTCCAGGCCCAGCTCCTCGAGCACCGGCGAGCCGACGGCCATCGGGTGCACCGCCGAGCAGTGGTCGACCAGCAGCCCCGGGACGATCGCCTCCACCGTGCGGGTGCCGCCACCGATCTCGTCGGCGGCCTCCAGCACGGTCACCGCCACCCCGGCGCGGGCCAGCAGGGCCGCGGCCACGAGCCCGTTCGGCCCGGATCCGACGACGGTCGCGGTGGTCATGGCGTCCTCCTGGGGTACCGGGTCAGAGCAGCGACGCGTCGAGGCCACCGTCGAGGACGAGCCCGCTGCCGGTGCAGAAGCGGGACCGGTCGCTCGCGAAGAAGAGCGCGGCCTCCGCGACGTCGTCGGGGGTGCCGTAGCCGCCCTGCTTCTGCTCGATCAGCCCGTCGAAGCCACCGGCGGGCAGGCCGAGCGCGGCCTCGAAGCCGGGGCGGGCCGACGTCACCAGGTCGGTGTCGACGAAACCCGGCAGCAACGCGTTGACCCGCACACCGTACGGCCGCAGCTCGGTCGCCGCGGTCCTGGTCAGGTTGACCACGCCGGCCTTGGCCGCGGCGTAGTGCCCGATCAGCGGGGAGCCCGCCGTCGCCGTGACCGAGGCGAGCGTGACGATCGTGCCGCCACCGGAGGCGATGATCGCGGGCGCGGCGTAGCGGATCGACAGGAAGACACCGTCGAGGTTGACCGAGGTGACCTCCCGCCAGTCGGCGAGACTCATCTCCAGCAGCGGCTGCGGGCGCCCGACCCCGGCGTTGGGGACGAGGACGTGCATCCCGCCGTGCCGTTCGACGGTGTGCGCGACGAGCTCCTGGACCTGCTCCTCGTCGCGGACGTCGCAGGACAGGTGCGTGGCGTCCGGGATCTCCTGCGCCGTGCGCCGTGCGGCGTCGCCGTCGATGTCGGAGACGACGACGGTCGCCCCCTCCTCGGCGAAGCGCCGGGCGATCGCCCGGCCGAGGCCCTTGCCCGCGCCGGTGACGAGCGCGACGCGGCCGTCCAGTGCGTCTCCCATGTCGTGTCCCTCTCGTCGTGCGGTGTCGGTCCGGCGGGACGGGCGGGCTGCGGTGTCTCCGCCCGTCCCGCCGGGTCTCAGGGGGTCGGGGCCTCGACGCCGTCGCCGGCCGTCGCCCGCTGCGGGGCGCGCCAGGTGACGGTCAGCGGGATCGGCCCGTTCGGCAGCCACGGCTGCTCGGCGACGGCGTCGGCGACCTTCCAGTACCCGCGCTCGACCACGCCGAGGGCGGCGTCGATCAGCTGGTAGTGCTGCACCGACGAGTGGATGGCCTGGGACTCCACCCAGCAGACGACGAACTCGCCGGGCGCGAACCCGATCCGCTTCTGCAGGGCGGCGATGAGCTGGGCGTCGTGCAGGTGGCCGTCGCCGAAGTTGAACCCGATGACGGAGTTGCAGCCGAACTCGGCCTCGCGGACGGTGCGGGAGTCCAGGTCGTCGAGCCGGGCGGCCAGCACCGAGAACAGGCCGCGGCCCTGGGAGTGCATCGCCCGCCAGGCGATCGTCTGCTGCATCGTGACCTCGGCGACCGCCGGCGGGTAGCCCAGTGCCTGCAGCTGGTCGACCTGGTTGGTGGTGGGCCGGTGCGGCAGCCGGTTCAGCTTCTCCTCCGCGCCGGGGGTGAAGGTCCACAGCGCCGACGCCCAGTTGCCGGCGTACTGGCGCATCGACGGCAGGAACGACACCAGGTCGGGTCGCAGGTTGCCCAGCACCGGGAAGAACGCCAGGCAGGCCACGATCGCGACGGTCAGCACCGGGGAGGACATGTCCCCGACGCCGAAGCCGTCGCCGTTGGGGAAGCCGAGGAACAGGAAGACCGCCAGGTAGCCGAACAGGATGTTCCACTCCAGCGGCACCGCGAGCGGGAACGTCGAGGTGATGAACAGGTGGAACACCACCATCAGCACCACACCGGCCAGGGTCAGCCGGTGGTCGGTCGAGAACAGCAGCACCAGCGGGGTGATGATCTCCACCGTCGTGCCGCCGACATGGGCCATGAACGTCGCGAGCCGCGACGGCCGCAGGTCGCCCGAGGCGTCCCGGTAGTGCGCCCGCTTGATCCACTTCGAGGGGATGCAGGGGCTGTTGGACACCATCGGCGGGATGACGTTGGTGAAGTGCCTGCCGAACTTCGACACGCCCGCACCGATCCACACCATGCAGATCAGCAGCTTCGCCGCGACGATCATGTCGACGAAGGGCAGCGTCCCGAAGAACACCATCGCGGGCAGGTACTGCTCGCCGCGGGCGGCCAGGAAGATCGTCTTGTCGCGCAGGCCGCACAGGACCAGCAGCACGATCGGCGCGATCATCAGCCAGGGCGCGACCAGCCCGGAGGTGTTGTCGGGCAGCACCGCCGACAGCGACGCGCTCGGCACGCCGGGCAGCACCACCGCGGTCAGCAGCGAGGCGACGAGGCCCAGGTAGAGCACGACGTCGAGCAGGGTGCGGGTGTCGCCGTCGGTACCGGGGACGGCCTTCCACGGGCGGAGCCGGATGGTGCCGGGGCGGGCCCAGAACAGGATGCCGCCGGTCATCGGCCTGAACTTGCCCGCGATCGGCCCCCAGGACCCGGCGACGCCGACGACCTCCAGCAGCACCGTCCAGAGCACCAGCTTCTGGTAGACGACCGGCTGGTCCCACCAGCCCGACACGTCCCAGAACGGGCCGACGCCGGAGGTCCAGGTGATCAGCGCGGTCCCGATGACGCAGTAGAGGACGAGCAGCTTCACGACGTAGGTCGCCGGGATCATCTTCGGCGACCCGAAGCCGTACTGCGTCCAGTGCAGGGCGAGCGCCTTGGTCCGCTCGAACAACGGCCTGTCGAGGAAGGTGTCGAGATCGACCGGGGGGAAGTCCCCCGTCTTGAACCCCATCGTGCGGTCCTCTCCGGTGGAAGGTTCGGTGGCCGTCCGCGGGCGGTGTCCGGGCAGGACGGCTCCCCCGCCGGACCGTGCGGGTCCGCGGGAGGTCGGTGGGTGCCGGGTACGGGGGCCGGGCGGTGCGCGGGCGCGCCGGCCGCCGTCGGGATCGGTGTCGGGGAAACGTAGGTCCCCGGGTGTGACCGACGCCATGTACGGCGATCACGAATCGCGGGTGGCCCGTTGTGCCGGGGACACAACCGGGACGTACCCGCCGGTCCGGGGCCCGGCCGACCCGCTAGCGTCGCGCGGGTGTCCGCCCACGTCGACGAGGTCGTGGCGGCCGTCGCCCGCGACGTCGAGGCCCGGCTGCCCGAGCTGACGACCGCGATGACCGACTGGTTCGTCGAGGTCATCCCCGAGTTCCGGCACGACGAGACGCTGCGCAGTCTGATGGTCGCGAGCACCTCGGCGAACCTCGTCGCGATCATGGACATGCTCGTCCACTCGATCCCGATGGACCGCATCACGGTGCCGCCCGCGGCCGCCGAGTACGCCCGCCGCTTCGCCCAGCACGACCTGTCGCTGGAGGCGCTGCTGCGGGCCTACCGGCTCGGCGAGCAGATGTTCGCGCAGTGGGCGCTGGACGCGCTGCGGGCCGGGCCGCACCACGGGGACCCGGACGTGCTCGACGCGGTGTCGGTGCTGAGCGAGCGCACGAACCGCTACATCGACGAGGTCATCGCCGGACTCATCGACATCTACGAAGCCGAGCGACGGCGGTGGAGCACCCGGTCCGGAGCGGGGCTCGCGACCCGGGTCCGGATGGTGCTCGACACCGACCCGCTGACCGACGCGGCCGCCTCGGAGCTGCTGGGGATCCCGGTGACCGGCCGGCACACCGCGGCGCTGGTGTGGGCCCCCGCGTCCGGCGACGGCCCCGCCGACGGGCACGCGCTGCAGGCCGGGGCCCGGCTGCTCTACGAGGCGTGCGGGCGGACCCCGCTGACGGTGCTCGCGGACAGCCGCACACTGTGGGCGTGGCTGTCCGGGCCCGACGAGGTGCGGCTGGACGTCGGCCTGCTCCGCGACCGGCTCCCGGCCGGGGTGCGGATCGCCGTCGGCGGGTCGGCCGCCGGGATCGACGGGTTCCGCGGCTCGCTCGCCGAGGCGCAGCGGGCCCGTGCGGTGGCCGAGACCGCCGAGGACCGGCCCGCGGTCGTCCGGTTCGACGACGTCGCCGTCGCCGCGCTGCTCACCGACCGGTCCGAGGACCTGCGCCGCTGGGTCGCCCGGACCCTGTCCGGGCTGACCGCCGACGAGCCCGGCACCGACCAGCTGCGCGAGACGCTGCGGGTGTTCCTGGCCGCCGGGGGGAGCTACATCCAGGCCGCGGCCCGGCTGCACCTGCACAAGAACACGGTGCACTACCGGGTGCGCAAGGCCGAGGAACTGCTCGGGCGCCCGGTCGGGGAGGACCGGCTGCAGGTCGAGGTGGCGCTGCTGGCGGCGTCGCTGCTGCGGGGACGGCTGTAGTCCGACGCCTCTGCTCAGCTCACGCGGCGGCCGGGCGGGGGCTCGGCGGGGACGCGGTCCTCCTCGGGCACGACCATCGACAGCACCTCGCCGAGTGCCTCGTCGTCCATCGCGCGCGGCTCGACCGGCTCGTCGCCGAGCACACCCGACACCACCCAGGACCCGGACCGCCCGGTGATGGTGAGCGACAGCGTCTCGTTCTCGTCCACCGGGTCGTTCATCCTGGGCTCCTCTCGGCACGACGCCGTCGGCGTCACCCCTGGCCCGCACGGGCCCGGGGTACGGCGGATACCCGTCGGTGGGCAGGTGATACCCGTCCGGGGGCCGACCGCACGCCGACCGGCACGAACCGTGCGCCGACCGCGAAACGGACGTGCGCGACCGGACTGCGGCTCAGCCCGGGTGACGGCGGCCGGGCGCCGGGCCCGGGTACGCGGGCCCGTGCGCTGACGACGGTGCCACCGGCAGCATCGCCCACAGCATCTCGGCGAGTGCGCCGTCGTCCAGCCCCTTGAGCGGCAGCGGTTCCCGGCCGAGCACACCCGACACCAGCCAGGATCCGCTACGGCCGGTGATGGTCAGCGTCACCGTGTCCTCGTCGGTCGCGATGTCGTTCATGTGTCCCCCTCCGTCGTGCCTGGCGGGATGTCGGTCGGGCTCCACGTCATCAGACGTCCGTGGTGACACTGCGTTGCTCCGCGTCGACGAGCGGTAGCGCACGCGAGGGGACCGGTGCGAACTCCCTCCGACGGGCGTGGTGAAGTCGGTGGGTGACCAGCAGCCTGCCCCTCACCGGAGAGCGCACCGTCCCGGGCATCAGCCACGAGAACTACTGGTTCCGCCGCCACGAGGTGGTCTACGCGGCCATCGCCGCCGACTGCTCGGGCGTGGCCGTGCTGGAGGCCGGCTGCGGCGAGGGCTACGGCGCCGACCTGCTCGCCGGGGCCGCCCGCTCGGTGCTGGCGCTGGACTACGACGCCACGACCGTGGCCCACGTCCGTGCCCGCTACCCGCGGGTGGGCGTGGCCCGGGCCAACCTCGTGGCGCTGCCGGTGCCCGACGGGAGCGTCGACGTCGTCGTGTCGTTGCAGGTCATCGAACACCTGTGGGAGCAGGAGCGGTTCCTGCGCGAGTGCAGGCGGGTGCTGCGTCCCGGCGGGCGGCTCATGGTGTCGACGCCGAACCGGATCACCTTCTCCCCCGGTCGTGACACCCCGCTCAACCCGTTCCACACCCGCGAGCTCGACCCGCGCGAACTGGCCGGCCTGGTCGACGACGCCGGGTTCGGCCGTGTCGTCGTGCAGGGGCTGCACCACGGTCCGCGGCTGCGCGAGCTCGACGCCCGCCACGGTGGTCTCATCGAGGCGCAGACCCGGCTGGCGTTGTCCGGGGAGCCGTGGCCGCACGCGCTGGCCGTCGACGTCGCCGGGGTGCGGTGCTCGCACTTCGTGCTGCGCACCGGCGACGACACCGACCTCGACGCCTCGCTCGACCTGCTGGTCACGGCGACCCGGCCGTGAGCGGCGCGCCCGTCGGGACGTTCTGCCTCGTCCTGCACTCGCACCTGCCGCTGCTGGCCCGGCACGGCCGGTGGCCGGTCGGCGAGGAGTGGCTGTACCAGTCCTGGGCGCACTCCTATCTGCCCGTCGTCGCGATGCTGCGGGAGCTGGCCGAGGAGGGCCGCACCGGGCTGGCCACCCTCGGGGTGACGCCGGTGCTGGCCGCGCAGCTCGACGACCCGCACTGCCTGCGCGGGGTGCACGACTGGCTCGGCGGGTGGACGCTGCGCGCGCACTCGGCGGCGGGCCGGCTGCCGGACCTGGCCGCGCACGAGCACCGGGTGTCGACGGCGGCGACGGCCGAGTTCGAGCGGCACTGGCGCCACGGCGGGTCGCCCGCCCTGCGCGGTCTGCGCGATTCCGGCGCCGTCGAGCTGCTGGGCGGGCCGGCGGCGCACCCGTTCCAGCCGCTGCTCGACCCGCGGGTGCGGGCGTTCTCGCTGCGCGCCGGGCTCGACGACCACGCCCTGCGCCTGGGCGCCCGGCCGGCCGGGATCTGGGCGCCCGAGTGCGGCTTCGCACCCGGGATGGAGGACGGCTACGCCGCCGCCGGGGTGCGCCGCTTCCTCGTCGACGGCCCCGCGCTGCGCGGCGACACCGCGTTCGCCAGGCCGGTCGGGACCTCCGACGTCGTGTGCGTCGGCCGCGACCTGGAGATCACCTACCGGGTGTGGTCGCCCCGCAAGGGCTACCCCGGTTCGGCCGAGTACCGCGACTTCCACACCTGGGACCACGAGTCCGGCCTCAAACCGGCGCGGGTCACCGGACGGCGGGTACCGACCGAGCGGAAGAAGCCCTACGCCCCCGCGCTCGCCGCCCGCGCCGTCTCCCGCGACGCCGACGACTTCGTCGACACCGTCGTCGCACGGCTGACCGCGCTGCGCGCCGAGCACGGCCGCCCGGCGCTGACCGTCGCCGCGTTCGACACCGAGCTGTTCGGGCACTGGTGGCACGAGGGACCTGCCTGGCTGGCCGCCGTGCTCCGCAGGTTGCCCGAGGCCGGGGTCGCCGTGCGCACCCTCGGCGACGCCGTCGACGACGGCCTGGTCGGCGACCCGGTCGACCTGCGGGAGTCGTCCTGGGGCTCGGGCAAGGACTGGCGGGTCTGGGCCGGGCCGCAGGTCGCCGACCTGGTCGCGCGGAACGCCGCGGTCCAGTCCGACCTGCTCGCCGCCCCGCTGCCCGGCCCCCTCCGGGACCCGCTGGCCGACCTGCTCGCCGACCAGGCGCTGCACGCCCTGTCCAGCGACTGGGCGTTCATGGTCAGCAAGGACTCCGCAGCCGGGTACGCCCGCTCCCGCGCCGACCTGCACGCCGGACGGGTGGCGGAGCTGTCCGGGCTGCTGCGCGCCGGGCGACGGCGCGCCGCACAGCGCCGGGTCGCGGCGTGGGCGGACACGCCGCTGCCGACCTTCGGGCACGTGGACGCCCGGGACCTGGGACGGGTCTGACCACGAACTCGCTCACCCGGTGCGCGGACGGCGCCCCGGGGGTTACCGCCGGTCCGGTGTTTGTCAGGATCTAGCGATGCGGGTGCTGATGGTCAGCTGGGAGTTCCCGCCGGTCGTCGTCGGCGGGCTGGGCCGGCACGTGCACGCGCTGTCCCGCGAGCTCGTCGCGGCCGGGCACGAGGTCGTCGTGCTGTCCCGGGCCCCCACCGGCACCGACGCCGAGACCCACCCGACCCGCACCGAGACCGTCGACGGGGTGCGGGTGCTGCGGGTGGCCGAGGACCCGCCGGAGCTGGAGTTCGGCACCGACCTGGTCGCGTGGACGCTCGCGATGGGGCACGCGATGCTGCGCCACGCACTGACCGCGTTGCTGCCGAGCTGGCGGCCGGACGTCGTGCACGCCCACGACTGGCTCGTCGCGCACCCGTCGATCGCGCTCGCCGACGTCCTCGGGGTCCCGCTGGTCGCGACCGTGCACGCCACCGAGGCGGGCCGGCACTCCGGCTGGCTGCCGGGGCCGCTGAACCGGCAGGTGCACTCCACCGAGTGGTGGCTCGCGCAGCGCGCGGACGAGGTCATCACCTGCTCCGGCGCGATGCGCACCGAGGTGTCGGCACTGCACGACCTCGACCCGGCCGCCGTCCATGTGGTGCACAACGGCATCGACCCGCGTCGCTGGCGGTCCCGCGCCGCCGCTCCCGCGCACGCCGGCGACGGGCCGAGGATCGTCTACTTCGGACGTCTGGAGTACGAGAAGGGCGTCCAGGACCTGATCGCGGCACTGCCCCGGATCCGGCGGCGGCACCGCGGGACCCGGCTGCTCGTCGCCGGGAGCGGGACGCAGCAGGAGATGCTGGCCGAGCGCGCGGCGCAGCACCGGGTGACGCGCTCGGTGACCTTCCTCGGCCACCTGCCCGACGGCGAGCTGACCGCCCTGCTGCGCGGCGCGGACGCGGTCGTCCTGCCGAGCCGCTACGAGCCGTTCGGAATCGTCGCGCTGGAGGCCGCCGCGGTGGGAGCGACTCTCGTCGCCTCGACCGCGGGCGGGCTCGGCGAGCTGGTCCGCGACGGCGAGACCGGCCTCGGGTTCGCCCCCGGCGACGTCCCCGGGATCGCCGACGCCGTCGACCGGGCGCTGGCCGACCCGTCCGCCGCCCGCCGCCGGGCCCGCGCGGCCCGGGCCCGGCTGCGCACCGACTTCGCCTGGCCGGTCATCGCCGGGCACACCGCCCGCATCTACGCCGGCGCCACCGCTGCCGGGCCGCGGGAGCTCCCCCGTCCGAAGATCCCCACCGGGAACCTGTTCAGCGCCTGAGCCCGCGGCGCGGCTCAGGCCCGGTCGAGCCGGGCCTGCAGGGCCCGGTCGGCCTTGCGTGCCATGTCCGCGACCGCGGCGCGCTCGGCGGCGGCGGCCTCGTAGTCGGCCCGCCGGTCGCGCACCACCCGGGCCGGGGTCCCGACGGCGATCGACTCCGCGGGGATGTCCCCCCGCGCGACCGCGTGCGCCCCGAGCACGCTGCCCGGGCCGATCCGGGTGCCGCGCAGCACCGAGGTCTTCACCCCGAGCCAGCAGCCCTCGCCGATCCGGACCGGCGACTTCACGATGCCCTGGTCCTTGATCGGGCGCCGGACGTCGGAGGTGCGGTGGTCGAAGTCGGTGACGTAGACCCAGTCGGCGACGAGCGTCGTCGCGCCGATCTCGACGTCGAGGTAGCAGTTGACGGTGTTGTCCCGGCCGAACACGACCTTGTCGCCGATCCGCATCGAACCCTCGTGGCAGCGCAGGGCGGTGCCGTCGCCGATGTGCACCCAGCGGCCGATCTCGAGCCGCCCGAATCCGGGTCGGGCCTCGATCGTCACGTCCCGGCCCAGGAACACCATGCCGCGCAGTACGACGTGCGGGTGCCGCAGTCGCAGCTTCGCCAGCCGCCAGTACCGCCGCAGGTACCAGGGGCTGTACGCGCGGTGGCGCAGGATCCAGCGCAGCGAGGTGAGGCTGAACAGCTTCGCCTGCTCCGGGTCGGCGTCGGGGATCGGCGGACGTCGCACCCGGCAGAGACTAGGCGTGTGCACCCCACCGGCGACGGGTACCTCCGGCGAGTACCCGTACCCCACCCGAGAGGTCCGCTTGTGAGCGAGCACCGCCAGCCCGACGACGGCACCGACGTCGGCACCGACGAGCTGACCTCCGGAGGAGGCGGCACCTCCCGCGTCGACACGGACAAGGCAGGCAACCCGCGGCCCGACGCGACGACCGACGACTCCGGGGCCACCGGGGCGGCCGCCCGCGAGGTCGAGGCGGACAACGAGGACGAGCCCACCCGCAGCGAGTGATCACCCCGGCGGGCCGGTCGTAGGCTCGCCGGTGTGCCCCGCCCCCTGATCATCTCGACCGATCCCGGCGTCGACGACGCCGTCGCGCTCGTGCTGGCCCTGCGCAGCCCCGAGGTGGACGTCCGGGCCGTCGTCGCCACCTTCGGCAACGTCGGACTGGACGCCACCCTGCCCAACGCGGGTCGCCTGCTCGCCCTCGCCGGGCGCCCGGACGTCCCGCTGGGGGTCGGCGCGGCGCGGCCGCTGGTGCACCGGCTCGAGCGGCGGGCCGGGCACGTGCACGGCTCCGACGGGCTCGGCGGGCGCGCTGCGTCGCTGCCCGGCCCCGCCGCACCGATGCCCGGGTCCGGGGCCGCGTTGATGGCGCGGGTCCTCGAGGAGGCGACCGAGCCGGTCACGATCGCCTCGATCGGCCCGCTCACCGACACCGCGATCCTGCTGGCCGCCCGCCCGGATCTGGTGGGGCGGATCGAGCGGGTCGTCGTCATGGGCGGGGCGATCGGCGGCGGGAACGTCACCGGTGCCGCCGAGTTCAACGTCCACGCCGACCCGGAGGCCGCCCACCGTGTCCTGGCCCAGGACCCCGGCGAGGGCTCCGTGCCGGTCGCGCTGGTGCCCCTGGAGACCACGCTGGGCTGTGCCGCGGGCCCGGAGTGGGTCGCCGCACTGGGCGACGCCGACCCGGTCGGCGCCGAGCTGGCCGCGATGATCGCCCCGTACATGCGGTTCTACCGGGAACGCTACGGCCGCGACGCGGTCGCCCTGCACGACGCGACGGCGCTGCTGGAGTGCGTCGCACCCGGGTCGCTGACGCCGACGCCGACGGCGCTGACCGTGGACACCGGGTTCGGCCCCGCCCGCGGGGCGACCGTGCCCGCCGGACCCGGCACCCGCCCGGTGGACGTGCTGTCCGCGCCGGACGTGCCGGCCGTCCTCGACGCGGCGCTGGCCCGGCTCACCGCGCGCCCGTAGCCGGCGCGGCGACGGCCCGACGCGGTGTGTCCCCGCACCCGGCACCCGCGGGTCGGTGCGGCGGCAGCACTGCGCGGCGCGCCTCTCGCCTCCGTGCAGCGCGCGCCCGCAGCTCAGCCGGCCCACACCACCACGGCGACCAGCAGTGCCGAGACACCGGGCCCGGCCCATGCCGTGACGGTGCGCCCGGCCGGGTGCAGCGGCAGCCCCCGGCCCCGCAGCACCGCGACCGCCAGCGCTGCGGCGGCCGGTGCGAGCGCGAGCCCCCACACCCAGCCGCCGACCGAGGCCCACGGGCCCCGGTTCCACAGCAGCACCAGCCCGAACACCGCGGTCAGCAGGCCGTCGGCGATCGGCAGCAGCGCACCCTCCCGCAGCGCGCGGCGCAGCGCGAGCAGCGAGAAGAACGCCGCGATCGCGGCCGGCGCCCACGCGAGCAGGTCCGCGCCTTCGTCGGACGGGGGTGTGCCGAACAGCAGGGTGCGGGCGACCGGTTCGACCCCGGCGGTGGTGTCGCCGAGCACGACGACCGCCCGCCCGCCCTCGCGGTCGAGGGCCAGCATGCTGCTGAACCCGGCGGTGCCTCCGTTGTGCCAGACGTAGGGGTACCGGGCGCCGTCGGCGCCGGTGGCCCCGCTGGTGACCCAGATCCAGCCGATCGACGTGCCGGGGTCGTCCTGCGCGGTCGGGACCAGCGCGCCGGTGCCGGGTGCGGCGCCGGTGAGCTGGGCCGCGGCCCAGCGCGCGAGGTCGTCGACGGTCGAGAACGTGGAGCTCCCGGCAGGCAGGTAGCCCTCGCCGGCCCAGCGGGGCGCGGGGCGGCCGTTGTCGCGGTGCCCGGGGACCGCGGTGTCCGGGACCTGCGCGCCGGTGGCGGCGAAGCTCGTCGAGGTCATGCCGAGGGGCCCCGTGATCCGGTCCGCGACCAGCTGCGGGTACCCGTCGGCGCCGGCGGCGCGGACGACCGCGGTCCCGAGCAGCGCGACGCCGAAGTTGGAGTACGTCGGCGGCTGCTGCGGGTCGACCGCGGCGGCGCGGGCGTCGTCGAGGAGCTGCGCGGTGGTCGTCGACGCGTACGGGTTCAGGTTCACCGTCGTGGCCAGGGCCCGGGCGGCGGCGGTCGCCCCCAGCGCCGGCAGCCCGGAGCGGTGCTGGGCGAGCGAGGCGAGCGTGACCGCGCCCGCCGGGGTGCCCGTCAGCTCCGGCAGTGCGCGCTCGAGCGGGTCGTCGGGGCGGACCTCGCCGCGGGTCACCGCGTCGGCGAACAACGCGGCCGTGAACGTCTTGGTGACCGACCCGATCTCGAAGGGGGCCCCGATGTCCGCGGGGCCGAGCCCGGAGGTGGTGACCGTCGTCGGCGTGACCTCGGCGACGGCGAGCGACCGGTAGCCGCCGTGCCCGCCCGCGGCGGCCCGGACCCGCTCGGCCAGGGCCGGATCGCCGGTGGTCTGCGGCCCGAGCCGTCGGTGCTCGGGGCCGGCGACCACGCCGACGAGCACCGCCAACACGGCGGCGACAGCGGCGACGGTCCCGATGCGGCGTCCGACCCCGGCGGGCGCGGAGGTGGTGGCGGTCATGGCGGGTCCTCTCAGCGGTGCGCGGCCAGGACGGTGACCAGCAGCGGGACGACCCGGGCGGCCGGGACCTCGTAGTGGCCGCGCCGGGTCGAGGCCAGCCAGCCGGCGGCGACGAGCTGGCGCAGGTGGTGGTGCAGCTGGCCGGTCGTGCCCACCGAGGGCTGTTCCAGCAGCTCGGCGGTGCTGTGCACGCCACCCAGCACGTGCTGCAGGATCGCGAGCCGCGCGGGGTGGGCGAGCGCGTCGAGGGTCGCGCTCAGCTCGGGCCAGTCGGCGTCGAGCAGGACCTCGCCCGGGCGGGCGTACTGCCAGCGGACGGTGCCCTCGTCGCCGGGGAGCCCGACGCTGCCGGCCATCAGCACCGCGCCGGGGCTGCGGGCCTCCAGCCCGGTCAGCGCCCACAGCGCGTCGTCGTCGGGGACGGAGGTGTCCGCGGGCCCGACGGCGTCCGGTCGGTCGGCGGCCCGCAGGGCCTCCTGCAGCTCGACGACGGCCTGTTCGACGGCGCGCAGCCGCTCCTCGATGCCGCTCACGCACCTCAAAATACGGAAGTACGTGGAAACGCACAAACGACGTTCAGGCGAGCCCGTACTCGATCGCGTGCCGGACGAGGGCCGCACGGCCGGGCACCTCGAACTTGCGCAGCAGCCGCTGCACGTGGTTCTCGACCGTGCGCGGGGACAGCACGAGCCGGGCCGCGATCTGCTTGGCGGTGAGCCCCTCGACCACCAGCCGCAGCACCTCGGACTCGCGCGGGCTGAGCTCGGGCACCGCGTGTGTGGGGGCCGCGACCGACTCCAGGACGACGTCGGCCAGCCCCGGGGAGAACGCGGGACGCCCGGCGGCGGCCGCGGCGGCGACGGCGGCCAGCTCCCGGGGGTCGGCACCGGTCGCGACGCCGGTCGCCCCGGCCCGTACCGCGTCGAGGACCCGGGCGTGGTCGGCGACCGCACCGGCGACGGCGAGCACCGCCGCGTCCGGCACGCGGGCGAGCACGGCGGCGATCACCGCGGGCGCCACACCCTCGGGGCCGGTCAGGTCGACCAGGACCAGACCGGGCCGGGCGCGGTCGACCGCAGCCGCGGCCCCCTCGGCGGGCGCGGGCGGCACGTGGGCCACGACCTCGACCCCCGGCGGCACCACCGGCCGCCCCACCGCCACCGCCGAGACCCGGTCGCCGTCGTCGTGCACGTCCTCAGTTCTCCCCGCCCCGTTCGTCCGGACGGCCCAGCTTGCCATGTGCCGCAGCACAGTAGGCCGTCCGAACGGCGCGGAACCCGCCGGTTCGGCGCGAACGGGCCGGGCGGGCTCAGACCGCGACGACGGGGCGGCGCAGCCGCAGCAGCGCCTTGGCCGCGGCCGCCGCGGAGGCGACGAGCGCCGCGAGGACGAACCCGGCGAGCACCGACATCAGCGGGTCGCCGTGCGTGATCGGCCCGACCAGGACGCCGATGCCGGTCATCCAGGTGCTCCACACCAGGGCGCTCGCGACGGTCGCGGGCAGGAACGCGCGCAGCGGCAGCCGGACCCGGCCGGCCGCGGACACGCTCGCCAGCCGTCCGCCGGGCAGCAGCCGGGTCGCGACCAGCGCGGCGACCGGTCGGCGATGCAGGTGGCGGCGGACCCAGGCGCCGGTCCCGTCACCGCGACGGGTGCCCCGGACGACCGAGTGGGAGCTGCGTCCCGCGCCGTAGAGCACCGCGTCGCCGAGCAGCGACCCGACCACCGCGGCACCGAACAGGGCCACGATCCGCCACCGGTCGCCGTCCGCCAGTGCGGCGGCCGTGGCGCTGAACAGCACCGGCTCGCTCGGCAGGAACGGGAGCGGCCCGTCGCACATCACGGCGACGGCGAGCAGGGGCACCAGCCAGGGGCTCTGGAGCAGGTACCCGATCAGGGCGCTCGGGTCGGTCACGGGCTCTCCGGAGGTCGAGCGTCGGGGGCGGAGCCGAGTCTGCCCGGTCCCGTGACCTGTTCGTGATGGGGGTGGCCCCCGTTACGGGTTCACTCCGCTCACCGCAGGGAACGCACCGCCCCGCCTGCTCAGTCCGCGAGGCCCTGCTCGATGGCGTACCGGACGAGCTGGCTGCGGTTGTGCAGCTGCAGCTTGCGCAGGGTGTTCTGCACGTGGCTCTCGACGGTCCGGTGCGAGACGACGAGCTTCGCCGCGATCTGCTTGGCCGTCATGCCCTTCGCGACCAGGCGCAGCACCTCGGTCTCGCGGTCGGTGAGTGCCGGGACGGCGGGCGCGCCGTCGGCGGGACGCGGGGCGTCGGCGAGCCGCCGGTACTCCCCCAGCACCAGCCCGGCCAGCCCCGGGGTGAACACGGCGACGCCGTCGGCGGTGCGCCGGATGGCCTCCAGCAGCTCGTCGACCCCGGCGGACTTCACCAGGTAGCCGAGCGCACCGGCCTTGACCGCCTCCAGGACGTCGGCGTGCTCACCGGAGGCCGACAGCACCAGTACGCGGCTGTCCGGGCTCTGCTGCCCGATCCCGGCGATCGCGTCCACGCCGGAGGTCACGCCCAGGTTGAGGTCCATGAGGATCACGTCCGGCCGCACGGCCGTCGCGATCCGGACGGCCGCGGGCGCGTCCGGGGCCGTCGCGACGACGTCGAGGCCGCGCTCGGCGAGGTCGCGGGCCACGCCCTCGCGCCAGATCGGGTGGTCGTCGACGACCATCACCCGGATGCTCATGTGCCCTCCCTGGGGACCCGGATGACCCATTCGGTCCCGATGTCCGGTCCGGTGTCCAGCGTCAGTGTCCCGCCGACGTCGCCGACGCGGCCACGGATGGAGCGGGACACCCCCATCCGGCCCTGCGCCTCGGCCTCGGCGAGGCGGCCCTCGGGGATGCCGGGGCCGTCGTCGCGGACGCTGACCTCGACCGCCCCGGGCAGCTCCTCGACCAGCACCCACGCGCGCGCGTCCGCCCCGGCGTGCAGCGCCACGTTCGCGAGCGCGGCCCGCACCGCGCCCTCCACCTCGTCGACGACCGGCCGGCCCAGCTCGACCGGACGTCCGGGGGCCGAGACGGTGACCCGGTCCGAGGCGAGGATCCGCAGCGCGGCGGCGAGGTCGCGGCACCCGGACGCGTCGGTGGTCCCCGGCCCGGACAGCAGCGCACGCAGCGCGGTCTCCTGCTCTCCGGCGAGCACGCCGAGCTCGGTCGCCCCGCCGCCCAGCTCGGCGCCGCGGCGCTGGACGTGCGCCAGCACCTGCAGGACTCCGTCGTGCACGGCCCGGGTGAGCCGCTCGCGTTCGGCGGTGGCGGCCTGTTCGGCGACGAGGCGGCGCAGCCGGGCGGCGGTGCGGTCGAGCACGTGCGCGGCGAACCCGACGGTCAGCCCGGCCAGCAGGAGCAGCTGCATGTCGCCCAGCTCCAGCACCCCGAACCGCTGCTTGGACAGCACCAGCGCCACCGAGATCACGGCGGCGGCGAGCACCCCGCCGGTGATCCGGAACGCGACCGCGCAGGCCAGCACCCCGCCGGAGGTCCAGATCGACCCCATGCCGGGGCCGCCCTCGTCGAGGTGGGCGACCCGGACGACCAGCGGCGTGGTCGCCATGATCGCGACGCAGACGCCGAGGTCGGCCAGGGCGAGCAGGCCGCGGCGGTCCGGGGCGCCGGGCAGCCCGCCGAGGTAGCCCCATGACGTCACGGCCGTCCACACCGCCATCACGACGAGCACGCCGACCGCGGCCGGCGGACGTTCGTAGCCGGTGGGCAGGTGGTAGAGCGTCACGCCGACGACCGTCAGCAGCGTGAGCAGGCGGTAGGCGATGACGCCGCGCCAGAACGGCTCCAGCGGGTGCTCCACGTCGTCCATGCTGACCGACAGCGCGCCGCGCCGGGGCCGATCGCTCATCTCGGCTTGGTACCGGTGATCAGGGCGTTGTAGAACCAGCTGCGCGGCACGACCCGGTTCAGGACGTGCTCGTCGAGCCAGGACAGCCGCTGCCAGCCGTGGTAGGCGAACATCGCCCAGTTCCAGCCGAGCTTTCCGGGCGGGACGGCCGCCTCGAAGGTCCGCACCGGCCAGCCCAGCATGGCGGCGGCGAACTCCTCGGTGGAGGCCCGCACTCCCTCTGCCCCGGCCCGGGTCGCGGTGCGCTCCAGGTCGGCCGGGTCGAAGGTGTGGATGTCGACGACCGACTCCAGCGCGGCGGCCCGGGAGGACTCGTCGAGCTCGTGCTGCGGGCGCCGCCAGCCCCGCAGGGCCGGGAGCTTCGTCAGGGTGGTCGTTGCCTTCCAGGTCCACTGGCCGAGCGTGCGGGCGTAGGCGTCGCCGACGGTGGTGGGCTCGCCCGCGAACACGAACCGCCCGCCCGGCTCCAGCACCCGCAGGACCTCACGGAACGCGGCCTCGACGTCGGGGATGTGGTGCAGCACCGCGTGCCCGACGACGAGGTCGAAGCTGTCGTCGGGGAACGGGATGTGCTCACCGTCGACGACGGCACCCTCCACCTCCAGCCCGAGGTGCTCGGCGTTGCGGGTGGCGGCGTCGACCATCCCCGGCGACAGGTCGGTGACGACGCCGCGCTCGGCGACACCGGCCTGCATCAGGTTCAGCAGGAAGAACCCGGTGCCGCTGCCCAGTTCCAGGGCGCGCAGGTAGGGGCGGCCGTCCCACGGGGCCGCGGCACGGAATCGGCCCGCGGCGTAGTCGATGCAGCGCTCGTCGTAGCTGATCGACCACTTCTCGTCGTAGGTGCCCGCCTCCCAGTCGTGGTAGAGCACGTTGGCGAGCTTCGGGTCGTGCCAGGCCGCCTCGACCTGCTCGGCGGTGGCGTGCGGGGTGGGCGCCGGGTCCGAACTCATGAGGAGGAGTTTCGCAGAACACGGCCGCCGACCTGCTCCCCGCCCGGGCGCGTCGCGCGTCCGGGCGGGGGCGGACGGCTCAGCGGCCGGTGAAGGTGGCCTTGCCGGGGCCGTTCTCGACGAAGCTGGCCATGCCGGCCTTCGCGTCGTCGGTGGCGAACACGCCCGCGAACAGCTCGGACTCGATGTCCAGGCCGGTGCGCAGGTCGGTGTCGAGGCCGTTGTCGATCGCCTTCTTGGCGGCGGCGTAGGCCAGGGCGGGGCCCGCGGTGAACTGCTGCGCCCAGGCGACGGCGCGGGTGTAGACCTCGTCGGCCGGGACGACCTCGTCCACCAGCCCGATCGCCAGCGCCTCGTCGGCCTTCACCATGCGGCCGGTGTAGATCAGGTCCTTGGTGCGCGACGGCCCGATCAGTCGCGCGGCGCGCTGGGTGCCGCCGCCACCCGGGAAGATGCCGAGCAGGATCTCCGGGAAGCCGAGCTTGACGTTGTCCCCCGCGATGCGCCGGTCGGCCCCGAGTACGACCTCCAGGCCGCCGCCGAGGGCGTAACCGGTCACCGCGGCGACGGTCGGCTTCGGGATCGTCGAGACGGCCCCCAGCCCGGCGGACAGCCGCCGCGCCTGCGGCGCCATGTCCGAGTAGGACATCGACGCCATCTCCTTGACGTCCGCACCCGCGGCGAAGGTCTTCTCCCCGCCGTACACGACGACCGCACGCACGTCGGCGCGGGTGGCGGCCTCGTCGGCCACCTCCAGCAGCTCACCCTGGATCTGACGGTTCAGGGCGTTCATCGGCGGGCGGTCGATCCGGATCGTCCCGACGCCCTCGTCCACGGACAGGCTCACGAATTCGGTCACGTCTGCGGACCCTAGTCGCCTCCGGCGCCCCGGAGCGCGCAGTGATCCGACCCGGCCGCCTCGGCCGGCGTGGCGTCCCGTCCCGGTTCGCGGCGACCCGCGCGACGGTCGCCCCACGCGGGTGCGGGCACCGGCGCCCGGCGGCGGATCAGTCGCGCCGGTGGGCGGTGAACCGTCCGTTGCCGCGGCGCTCGACGGTCAGCGGCAGCCCGAACGTCTCCGACAGCGGCTCGGAGGTCATGACCTCGTCCAGGAGCCCCGCGGCGACCACACGCCCTTCACGCAGCAGCAGCCCGTGGCTGTAGTTCGGCGGGATCTCTTCGACGTGGTGGGTGACCAGCACCGACGCCGGGGCGTACGGGTCGTCGGCGAGGTCGGCGAGCCGGGTGACGAGGTCCTCGCGGCCGCCGAGGTCCAGCCCGGCGGCGGGCTCGTCGAGCAGCAGCAGTTCCGGGTCGGTCATCAGCGCGCGGGCGATCAGGGTCCGCTTGCGCTCGCCCTCGGAGAGCGTGCCGTACGCGCGCCCGGCGAACCCCGCCATGCCGAGCTGGCCCAGCAGCTGCTCGGCGCGGCCGGTGTCGTCGCGCTCGTACTCCTCGCGCCAGCGCCCGAGGACCGCGTAGCCCGCGGAGACGACGACGTCGGAGACGATCTCGTCGCCCGGGATCCGGACGCCCAGGTTCGCCGAGGTGAGACCGATCCGGGTGCGGAGCTCGAAGACGTTGACCCGGCCCATGCGCTCACCGAGCACATGGACGGTGCCGGCGGTCGGGTGCAGCTCCGCACCGGCGAGCCGGAGCAGGGTCGTCTTGCCGGCGCCGTTCGGGCCGAGGACGACCCAGCGCTCGTCGAGTTCCACCCGCCAGTCGACGGCATCGAGCAGGATGGTGTCGCCGCGGCGGACGGTGGCGCCGTCCATCCCGACGACCACGTCCTCGTCGTCGATCGGGGTGGAAACGGGTGTGACACCGGGCGCGGACGGGGTTCGGGGCGAAGTCACCCCCCTATCCTGGCCGATCGTGCCTGTCTTCCCCCTCGGTGCCCACCCCGACGACCACGGGACCCGCTTCGCGGTCGCCACCACCAGCGCCGAGACCGTCGAGGTGTGCCTGATCGACGGCGCCGCCGACGGTGAGGGCGGTGGTCTCACCGAGCGGCGCGTCGAGCTGCGTGAACACACCTTCGGCGTGTGGCACGGCCACGTGCCCGGGGTGCGGCCCGGTCAGCGCTACGGCTACCGGGTGCACGGCGAGTACCGGCCGTTCCACGGGCTGCGCGCGAACCCGCACAAGATCCTCGTCGACCCCTACGCCGCGCGGATCACCGGCACCGTCACCGACGTCGTCGCCGCCCGCGGGTGGGACGGCGACCCGATGTCCGGGCGGCCCAGCACCGTCGACTCGCTCGGCTCGGTGCCGCTGTCGGTCGTCACCGCCACCGACGCCGCGCCGCGCCCGCCCCGCCCGGACGTGCCGTGGTCGGAGACGGTGATCTCGGAGATCCACGTGCGCGGCTGGACGAAGCTCCACCCCGAGGTGCCCGAGGCGCACCGTGGCACCTACCTCGGGCTGGCCCACCCGGCGGTGATCGCGCAGCTGCAGCGGACCGGGGTGACGGCCGTCGAGCTGCTCCCGGTGCAGGCCAACGCCCCCGAGCCACCGCTGCTGGAGCGGGGCGCGTCGAACTACTGGGGCTACGCCACGCTGGGCTTCCTCGCCCCGCACGCCGGCTACGCCTCGGACCCCGGCAACGAGGTCGCGGAGTTCCGCTACCTCGTCGACACCCTGCACGCGGCCGGGATCGAGGTCGTCCTCGACATCGTCCCCAACCACACCTGCGAGGGCGGGGTCGGCGGCACCACCCTGTCCTACCGCGGCCTCGACGCGCCGGCGTACTACTCGCTCGGCGGGTCCGGGCACGACGCCGACATCACCGGCACCGGCAACACCCTCGACGCCGGCTCCCCCACGGTGATCCGGTTGGTCTGCGACGCCATGCGGCACTGGGTGCACGCCTACGGCGTCGACGGGTTCCGGATCGACCTCGCCTCGGTGCTCGGTCGCCCGCGGTCGGGTCCGTTCTCCTCGGACTCCGCACTGCTCACCGCGATCGCCCAGGACCCGACCCTGTCGACGACCAAGTTGATCGCCGAGCCGTGGGACGCGACCGGCGAGGGCTACCGCGTCGGCGGGTTCGGCGTGGCGTGGTCGGAGTGGAACGGCCGTTACCGCGACGCGGTGCGCGACTTCTGGCGCGGCCACGGCGGCGTCGCCGAGCTGGCGTCGCGGCTGACCGGCAGCTCCGACATCTACCAGCTCTCCGGGCGTCGCCCGTGGGCCTCGGTCAACTTCGTCACCGCCCACGACGGCTTCACCCTGCGCGACCTCGTGTCCTACGAGCACAAGCACAACGAGGACAACGGCGAGAACAACCGCGACGGCACCGACGACAACCGCTCGCAGAACCACGGCGCCGAGGGCCCGACCGACGACGCCGGCATCCGCGCCGCCCGGCAGGCCACGGCCCGGGCGATGATGGCGACGCTGCTGCTGTCGATCGGCACCCCGATGATCACCGGTGGCGACGAGCGCTGGCGCACCCAGGGCGGCAACAACAACGCCTACTGCCGCGACGACGAGACCTCCTGGGTGGACTGGACCCGCACCGACGAGACCACGGCGATGGAGGCGTTCACCGCCAAGGTCGCCGCACTGCGCCACGAGTCACCGGTGCTGCACCGCGACCAGTTCTACGTCGACGGCGAGGTCCTCTGGTGGGACCCGTCCGGGCGGCCGATGGAGCCCGGGGACTGGCACGACGGCGGCCGCCGCACCCTCGCGCTGCTGCTGGCCGACTACTGGCTGCTGGTCCTGCACGCCGGCGACGAGCCCGCCGACTGCGTGCTGCCCAGCGACCACGGATTCGACCCGGTCCTGGACTCGACCGCGCCCGACGGCACCCCCGCCGACACCACCCCGCTCGACGCCGGGGCGACGATCGTCCTGCCGCCCCGCTCGGTACGCCTGCTGCGCAGCCGCTGACCGGACCCGGCCAGCCGGGTTCGGGGAGCTGGGTCCGACGGGCCGGGCGGCGTAGGCTCCGCGCATGCCGCGCTACGAGTTCCGCTGCCGCGAGTGCGCCACGACGTTCGAGGTCGAACGGCCGATGGCCGCGTCGTCGGACCCGGCGGACTGCCCGCACGGACACGCGGACACCGTCAAGCTGCTCTCGACGATCGCGCTCGGCGGCCGGTCCGGTGCCGCACCCCGGCCCGCGATGACCCCGGCCGGTGGCGGCGGGGGCTGCTGCGGCGGCGGGTGCTGCGGCGGCTGACCCGTGCCGACGACGGGTCCCGCCCCCTCGGACCACGGTCCGGCGGGCGGAGGTCCGGCGGGCGGTGGGACGTCACGGGCGGCCCGGCGCGTCGTGCTCGTGCTCCCGGCCGTCCTGCTGGTCGGTGTCCTGGGCGCGGGCTGTGCGGGTTCCTCCCCGCTCGCCCCGACCCGCGGCGCGGAGACCGCGGCGGGCCCGAGCGCGTCCGCCGACGCCGCACCGTCGGACTCCGCGTCGACCGGCACCGGACCGCCGGTGACGATCGTGCTCGGCAGCCCGGACCGGCCGCAGGCCCGCGGTCTCGGGACCGCGCGGCCGCCGCTGGTCGACCTCGGCAGGGCGAGCTCCACCGGCATCGTCGAGGACCTGACGTGGCAGAGCTGGGGCGGCCCGACCGCCACCGGCACCGGGACGGCCGCCTACGCCGCCCCCGGGCAGCCGCTCGCCGCCGCGACCCGGGAACGGGCGACCCGGGCACCTGCGCCGGGCGCCCGGCCTACCGCACGCTGACCTGGTACTTCCCCCAGCACGGCGAGATCCCCGGTGCCCACACCCCGCTGCCCGTCTGCGGCGACTGACCGCCACACTGCTGCTAGGCCGAACGGGCGTATTCCGCTCGAACGTGTGACGTACGTCAACACTGCTCCGATACGCCGAGAGCATCTGACCCCGTGGGACTGGAGTCCACGTGCCCCGAGCGCTCCCCCGCCTTCTCCGTGCCGCCACCGCCGTCGCCGCCGTGGCCACCACCGCCCTGCTCACGACGGCGGCGATCCCCGCCCCGCCGTCGCCGCCGGCCGAGGCGCTCACGGCGCCCGGGCCGGTGCAGGCCCTGCAGGTCTCACCCGTACCCGGCGGCGGCGCCCGCGGCCTCGGACTGCAGGTGTCCTGGTCCCCGCCCGTCCGGAACGAGGGCGCCCTGCGCACCCACTACGACGTCGAGGTCCGCGACCACGCGGGCACCGTCCTCCACTCCGCCTCGACCGAGACCACCACCAGCGCCCCGGTGTACGGCGACTACTGCGTCGCGCCGTTCACGGTGTCGGTGCGCGCCGTGAGCCGCGACGTCGACGAGAGCCGGTCCGAGCCGGGGCCCGCCGTCCTCACCACGTACGGCGAGCAGGCCCCGTGCGCCCTCACGATGTCGATCACCGCGGCCCGCGCCGCCGACGGGCGCGTGCACGTGCGCGCCACCCGCGAGGCGCCGGTCGACCCCTTCGTGTCCGGCCCGTGCACGCTCGCGACGGCCGGCCGGGTGCTCTGGTCGGGCACCTGCGGCGGCTACGCCGCCACCCAGGACATCGTGGTCGGCGCGCTGCCCCCGGGACCGCGGGAGCTCACGCTGACCACCGTCGCCCCGCGGGGTGAGCGCACCACGAGCCGGACCACGCTGCGCTAGCCCGCCAGGACGATCCGCCCCAGCTCGACCGACGACGCCAGGTGCGGGTGGTGCGGCAGCACCCGCACCGTGTACCCGGTCAGCCCCGCGTGCGGCAGCGGCACGGCGACCTCCCAGGATCCGTCGCCGCGGTGCTCCATCGCGACGGTCACCGGGTCCGCCAGCTCGTCGGAGGAGTCGACCCGCCCAACGACGGCCTCGACCGTCACGTCCGACGGGTCCAGCCCGGCCAGGTCCACCCCCGCCCGGACGGTCATGGGCGACCCCACGACCGGGGTGTCGGGCAGCCCGGACGCGTCGACACCGGTGATCCGGACGTGGTTCCACGCCTTGTTCAGCCGGGCCCGGAACTGCGCGATGTCGCGGGCGACGGCGTAGTCCGACGCGGCCGCGTCCGCGGCGGCGCGGGCCGCCGGGGTGTACCAGTCCTGCACGTACTCCCGCACCATCCGGGTGGCCTGCACCTTCGGCCGCAGGGTGGTGAGGGTGTGGCGGACCATCTCGACCCAGCGGTGCGGGACACCGTCGACGCGGTCGTAGAACGCCGGGCCGACCTGGGTGGCGATGAGCTCGTAGAGGGCGTTGGCCTCGAGGTCGTCGCGCCGGGTCGGGTCCTCGACGCCGTCGGCGGTGGGGATGGCCCAGCCGTTGGCGCCGTCGTAGAACTCGTCCCACCAGCCGTCGCGGATGGACAGGTTCAGCCCGCCGTTGAGCGCGGACTTCATGCCGGAGGTGCCGCAGGCCTCCAGCGGGCGCAGCGGGTTGTTCAGCCAGACGTCGCAGCCCCAGTAGAGGTAGCGGGCCATCGACATGTCGTAGTCGGGCAGGAAGACGATGCGGTGGCGCACGCCGGCGTCGTCGGCGAAGCGCACGATCTGCTGGATGAGCGCCTTGCCGCCGTCGTCGGCGGGGTGCGACTTCCCCGCGACGACGAGCTGCACCGGCCGGTGCGGGTCGAGCAGCAGGCTGCGGAGCCGGTCGGCGTCGCGCAGCATCAGCGTGAGCCGCTTGTAGGTCGGGACCCGGCGGGCGAAGCCGACCGTGAGCACGTCGCGGTCGAAGACGTGGTCGGTCCAGCCCAGCTCCGGCTCGGACGCACCCCGCTCCAGCCAGGCGGCGCGCACCCGGCGGCGGACCTCGTCGACCAGCCGGGACCGCAGCGTGTTGCGCAGGCCCCACACGTCGGCGTCGGACACCGCGGCGGTGCTGCTGCCGGGCTCCCCGAGCAGCTCGGTGACCTGGTGGGCCTCCCAGGTGGGGCCGTGCACGCCGTTGGTGACCGAGCCGATCGGCACCTCCTCGCGGTCGAACCCGGCCCACAGCCCGCCGAACATCTCCCGCGACACCGTCCCGTGCAGCCGGGAGACACCGTTGGCGCGCTGGGCCAGGCGCAGACCCATGTGCGCCATGTTGAACGTCTCCGGATCCTCCTCGGCGCCGAGCGCGAGGAGCCGGTCGGTCGGCAGGCCCGGCAGCAGCCGGTCGGTGAGGTAGTGCCGCACGAGGTCCAGGCCGAACCGGTCGATGCCGGCGGGCACCGGGGTGTGGGTGGTGAACACCGTGCCCGCGCGGACGGCGGCGAGCGCCTCGTCGAAGTCCAGCCCGCCGGACGACGCGGACGCCGTCGCCGGTCCCGCGCCGTTGGACGACACCGCCGAGCCGGTGCACAGCTCGCGGATCCGCTCGCAGCCGAGGAACCCGGCGTGGCCCTCGTTGGTGTGGAAGACCTCCGGCGTCGGGTGCCCGGTGAGCCGGCAGAACGCGCGGACCGCGCGGACCCCGCCGACACCGATCAGGATCTCCTGCTGGATGCGGTGGTTCTGGTCGCCGCCGTAGAGCCGGTCGGTGACCCCGCGCAGGTCGGCCCCGCCGTCGGAGCCGGCGTTCTCCTCGATGTCGGTGTCGAGCAGCAGCAGCGGGACCCGCCCGACCGCGGCCTGCCAGATCCGCGCGTGCAGCGTGCGGTCCCCCGGCATCGCGACCTCGACGAGCTCCGGCGCGCCGGAGGCGTCGGTGAGCAGCTGCAGCGGCAACCCCTGTGGGTCGATCGCCGGATAGTGCTCGAGCTGCCAGCCGTCGAGCGACAGGGACTGACGGAAGTACCCCGACCGGTACAGCAGCCCCACCGCGACGAGCGGAACGCCCAGGTCCGAGGCGGCCTTCAGGTGGTCGCCGGCGAGCACGCCGAGACCGCCGGAGTAGTTGGGCAGCACCTCCGAGACGCCGAACTCCATCGAGAAGTACGCGACGGCCGACGGCCGGCCCGCGCCGTCGGCCTCGTCGTACCAGCGCGGCTCGGACAGGTAGGCCTCCAGCTCCGCGGCCCGCTCGGCGACCTCGGCGGCGACCGCGTCGTCCGCGGCGAGCTCGGCCAGCCGACCGGTGGGGATCTCGCCGAGCAGGCGGACCGGGTCCTGCCCGCTGGCGTCCCAGGCGTCGGGGTCCAGGGAGGCGAACAGGTCCCGGGTCGGCGCGTGCCAGGTCCACCGCAGGTTCGTCGCCAGTGTCTGCAGCGGCGCGAGCGGAGCGGGGAGCTGGGCACGGACGGTGAAACGACGGAGGGCTCTCACGGCCGCGAGGGTAGCCGGGAACACCGACACGCACGCGGTGTCCCGCCCGGCCGGGACGGGGTCCCACCGGTAGGGTCGCACTGCCGCGGGATCAGTGGGTCCGTGCACGTCGAATCGGTTCCGTCCACATCCGTTCCGATCCGTTCACGCCGATGGTCCCGCGGGTGTGGCGACAGGTGACGTGGCGGCGTCAGACTGACCGTCTCGACTCTGGTGGGACTTCTACCGACGGTGACAATTTCCTGGGGGTGCAGCCGATGACCGGTCGGCTCGGAATCGACGACGTGACCCCGTTCGTGGAGAGCGGAGACCCGGCCAAGGCCGTGGTCGGCGAGGTCGTCCCGATCCGGGCGACCGTGTGGCGGGAGGGACACGACGCCGTCGCGGCGAACGTCGTGTTCACCCCGCTGTCGGCCGACGGGACGCCGGGCGACGCGCAGTACGTGCGGATGCAGCCCGACGGGGTGGGCACCGACCGCTTCGTGGCCTGGGTCCGCCCCGACGCCGAGGGTCGCTGGACCTTCCGCGTCGACGCGTGGAGCGACCCGTGGGCGACCTGGCGCTCGGGTGTGGAGAAGAAGATCGCCGCGGGCCAGACGGCCGAGGAGCTGGCCAACGACCTCGAGGTCGGCGCCCGGCTGCTCGCCAGGGTCGGGCGTCGCCCGGCCGAGAAGGACAGCCGCGACCTGCTGCTCGGTGCCGCGAACACGCTGCGGGACACCGCGCTGCCGCTGCGCGCGCGGGTCGCCCCCGCCCTGTTCGACGCCGTCGTCGCGATCATGACCGAGCGCCCGGTCCGGGAGCTCATCACCCGCGGCCCGGAGCGGACGATCTTCGTCGACCGGCCCCGCGCGCTCTACGGCTCCTGGTACGAGTTCTTCCCGCGCTCCACCGGCGGGCGGGACGAGACCGGCCGGCCGGTGCACGGCACGTTCGCGACGTCGTCGAAGGAGCTCGACCGCGTCGCGCGGATGGGCTTCGACGTCGTCTACCTGCCGCCGATCCACCCGGTCGGCACGGTGCACCGCAAGGGCCGCAACAACTCCACCCACGCCGAGCCGGGCGACGTCGGTTCCCCGTGGGCGATCGGCTCGGCCGCGGGCGGGCACGACGCGATCGACCCCGAGCTGGGCGACTTCGACGACTTCGACGCGTTCGTCGCGCGGGCGAACGAGCTGGGCATGGAGGTCGCGCTCGACCTGGCGCTGCAGTGCGCCCCGGACCACCCGTGGGTCACCGAGCACCCGGAGTGGTTCACCGTCCGCCCGGACGGCACCATCGCCTACGCGGAGAACCCGCCGAAGCGCTACCAGGACATCTACCCGCTGAACTTCGACCGCGACCCGGCGGGCATCTACGCCGAGTGCCTGCGCGTGGTGCTGAAGTGGGTCGAGCACGGGGTGACGATCTTCCGCGTCGACAACCCGCACACCAAGCCGCCGAACTTCTGGCACTGGCTGATCTGGGAGGTCAAGCGGACCCACCCGGAGGTGCTGTTCCTGGCCGAGGCGTTCACCCGCCCGGCCCGGCTGTTCGGGCTCGCGCGGCTGGGCTTCACCCAGTCCTACACGTACTTCACGTGGCGGACGGAGAAGGAGGAGCTCGCCGACTTCGCGACGATGCACGCCGAGCACGCCGACGAGTGCCGTCCGAACCTGTTCACCAACACCCCGGACATCCTGCACGAGTCGCTGCAGACCGGCGGCCCGGCGATGTTCGCGATCCGGGCGACCCTGGCCGCGACGATGGCGCCGACCTGGGGCGTCTACTCCGGCTTCGAGCTCTACGAGGGCACGCCGGTCAAGCCGGGCAGCGAGGAGTACCTCGACTCGGAGAAGTACGAGCTGCGGCCGCGGGACTTCGAGTCCGCCCTGAACCAGGGGCGCTCGCTGGAGCCGTACCTGACCCGGCTCAACGAGATCCGCCGCGCGCACCCGGCGCTGCAGCAGCTGCGCGAGATCCACTTCCACGAGGTGGACAACGAGCACATCATCGCCTTCTCCAAGGTGGACCCGTCCACCGGCGACCAGGTGCTCGTGGTGTGCACGCTGGACTCGCACGCGCCGCAGCAGGGCACCCTCAAGCTGGACATGCCGGCGCTGGGGCTGCGGTACACCGACGTCGTCGAGGTGCACGACGAGGTGTCGGGCGAGACCTACCGCTGGGGCGAGTACAACTTCGTGCGGCTGGTCCCGACCGACCACGTCGCGCACGTGATCACGCTGCCCGCGCAGGCCCCGCTGCTCTGACCCGCCCCGTCCGCCGCCGTCCACACCCGTCGCGACGGGTGTGGACGGCGGCGGACGGGTGTGGGCGCTCAGTCCTCGTCGGCGTCGTCCGCCGGGGGCTCCAGGACCACGGCGGTCGCCCGGAACGGGGCCATCCCGATCCGGAACCCGTTGAGGTCGTCGACGGTGCCGACGGTCTCGCCGGAGAACAGGTCGGTGACCGTCGCTCCCGGCGCCAGGTGCTCGGACCGCACGAACGCGTCCACCTGCTCGTCGGCGAAGTTCAGGACGGTCACGCTGGTCCGGTCGTCGTCGAGCAGGTGCACCATCACCAGCAGGCCGCGGTGCGACACGTCCGGCACGTCGACCTGGCGGGCCGTCGCCACCCCGGAGCGCTTGCGCACGGCCAGGATCGCCTGCATCTGGCGGACGAAGCTGGTCTCCTCGGTCAGCTGGTCGGGCAGCGACCCGTAGAGGCTGCGCCCGCGGGGCATGCCCGACGAGGACCTCTCGGCGTCCGGCCGGTGCCCCATCAGATCGTGCGCCGGCCGCGAGATCCACCGGGTGTCCCCGGAGTTCAGCAGGTCCGAGACCGAGTCCGGCGGCAGCGTCAGCATGCCGAGCAGGTCCCAGCCCGACAGCGCGAACACCCCGGGCTGGAAGGCGTTGAACATGACCAGCAGCAGGTGCACCCGCCGGATGCGCTCGACATCGTCGGGGCCGATGTCGTCGAGCGCGGAGATGCCGAGCGAGGCGGCGATGACGGTCGCGGTGGTGCAGGCGATCCCGTTCGTCGTGAAGATCAGGTTGTAGGGCGCGTCCGGTCCGGTGAGGACGTCGCACAGGTCGCGGCGGATCGTGTCGGCCAGATCCCCGCCGCGCATGTCCTCGCCGCGGAAGTGGAAGAGCTCGTCGGTGTGGCCCGCGGTCCAGTGCACGAGCTCGTAGGTCAGCTCGTCGTGGTTCTGCAGCGCGTGCACCAGCGACGCCGGGTCGACGCCCAGATCCAGCGCGGTGCGCAGGGTCAGCCGCAGGAACTCGGTGTCCGAGGTCGCGAGCGCGTGGTGGTAGGCGGGGCGGTTGATGAAGTCGTACGACAGGTCCGCGCCCGCCTCGGAGGTGACCTTGATGTCGTCGACGGTCAGGTTCAGCTCCTGGAAGGTGAACCCGCCGACCTTGCGCACCATGCTCGCGATGAGGTGGTTCGCGGCCTCCGACAACGGGTGCCCCTCGGACCAGCCGGGGTTCCCGGAGCCCGCCTTCTCCACGCCGAGGAAGCCGTTCGCGTCCAGGCGCAGCGCACCCGAGCCGAGGTCGGCCAGCGAGTGCAGGGCATCGCCGATGACCATCCGCATGCCCGCGAAGGTCGGGTCCAGCCAGTTGACCGACGGCTGGCCGTCCTTGAAGTAGTGCAGGTACACCCAGCGCCGCACGACGCCGTCGACGCCGGTGACCTCGCCGGTCGCCGACCAGTTGGTCTCCTTCACGCCCTCGCGGTAGAAGATGACCCGCTGCAGCCGGCCGACGATGTAGCCCGCCTTCTCCAGGGCCTCCTCGGTCGCGGCGTCGAGGTTGGCCGAGTCCTTCCCCGGCGGCACGTCCGGCAGCATCCCCCAGTCGGACTGCTCGATCTCGACCATGTGGTAGATGCCCGGATAGTCGCCGTAGGCGAGCTCGGCGAGCCGGAAGTCCGGACCCTTGCCGGTGTGGCCGGGGACGATGTCGTCGATGATCGTGCCGCCGTGCCAGGTGGCGGTCGCGCACATCGCGCGGAACTCGTCCTCGGTGCCGAAGGCCGGGTCGAGCTCGTTGGAGATGCGGTCGAAGTGGCCGTCGACGCTCGGGGTGGGCTGCCAGCCCGAGAGTCCGCCCGCCTTCTTCACCGGCCCGGTGTGGACGCCCTCGATGCCGATCGTCTCGAACGCCTGCCACAGCTCCTCGTTGCCCAGCGCCGCCAGGAACGACTCACCGGAGGCGGTGATCAGCGAGATCGGGTAGGCGGTGAACCACACCGACGCCGTCTCGACCGCGTGCCGCGGGCCGGGGCTGGCGTAGGGGTTCTGCCACATCGAGCCCTGCCCGGAGAACTGGCGGGCCAGCTCGTCGGCGTGGCCGAGCATCGACTGGGACAGCAGCCACGACACGTAGACCGGGTTCTCCCCCGATGCCGGGCCGTCCTGTGCCACCGACCGGCGCCGCACCGTGGACCGCACCCGGGCGCGGTGACGCAGCGTGCGCGGACGCGCCTCGTGGTAGTACTCGGCGAAGTTCACGTCCGGTGGCTCCGGGACGTGCTCGGCCTCGGCGGGCACCGGTTCGACGGCGGCGAGCGGATCGGCCGGTGCGATCCGGGCCTGGGTCTCCGGGATCGTCGGGGGGATGTCGGCCTTCGGCTCTCGCTCGGTCACGCCGCCGGTCCTCCGGTCGCTGTGGGGGGCAGGTCAGGGCAGGTTCTGGGCATGTCCGGCCCACGGTGCGCCCTGCGACGGCGATCCGCACGCGGGCGCGTGCGCACCGTCGCGGGGTACCCGCGGGCACCGCGTCCAGTATGGGTTTCCCGGCACGGGGATGCCGGACAGAGGCGTGATCACCGCCCGTGACCAACGGGTGGTCGATCCGACACGGACAGTACCGCCCACCCGACCTCCTGACCCGGCCGGGTCGGCCTGTCCCGGTTAGGGTTTTCGCCTGCGGGCCCGGGTGGCGCCGACCGGTACCCCGACGTGGTGCGGGCGGTGGCCGCGACCGGTCCGCGGTGGTGTTCACAGGCCGGGCGGACGCCCGGCAGGAGGGGGACGACGCGTGCGGCCGACCGGAGCTTCCGAGGACCTGACGGCGCTCCCGGGCCTGTTGCGCGACTGGCTGCCCGGGCGTCGCTGGTTCGCCGAGAAGGGGCGTCCGCTGACCGGCGTCGCCGTCGCGTCACGGCACCCGCTGCCCGCCGCCGAGGGTGTCACCGGGCTCGAGGTGCTGATCCTCGCGGTGTCCTTCGCCGACGGTCCGGACCGGCACTACCAGCTGCTCCTGGCCCGCGCCCCGCACGCCCCGGCCGGGGCCGCCCCGATCGGCGACCACGACGGGCAGGTCCTCTACGACGGCCTGCACGACGGGCGCGTCACCGCGCTGCTGCTGCGGCTGATCGCCGAGGGCGCGACCGTCGATGACCTGTCGTTCGTGCCCGAGCCGGGCGCAGACCTGCCGCTGACCGAGACCGGCCGCGTCGTCGACGCCGAGCAGTCCAACACCTCCGTCCGCTGGGGCGAGCGCTCCATCCTCAAGGTCTACCGGCGCCTGTCCCCCGGTCTGAACCCCGATCTGGAGCTGCACCGGGCGCTGCGCGCGGCCGGGTCGACGTCGGTCGCGGCGCTGCAGGGCGGGATCGAGGGTGTCCTCGACGGCGAGCCCGCCACCTTCGCGCTGCTGCAGGAGTTCGCGGCCGGCTCGCACGACGGCTGGGAGCGGGCCACCGCGGCGGTCCGCGACCGGACCGACTTCACCGGCGACGCCCGCGCGCTCGGTGAGGCGCTCGCCGACGTGCACGTCGCGCTGCGCGCCGAGCTCGGCACCTCCGAGGCCGACCCGCGTGAGCTGGCGGCGTACTGGACCCGGCGGTGCGCCGAGGTCGCCGACCAGGTGCCGGTGCTCGCCCCGCACGTGCCCGCGATCTGCGCCGTCTACGACGAGGTGGCCGCGCTGGGCGCGCCCGTCGTCGTGCAGCGGGTGCACGGCGATCTGCACCTCGGGCAGACGCTGCGCCGCCCGGACGGGCGTTGGCTGGTCATCGACTTCGAGGGCGAGCCGGCCGCCTCCCCCGAGGAGCGGCGCGCGCCGGACTCCGCGGTGCGCGACGTCGTCGGGATGCTGTTCTCCTTCGACTACGCCGCCTTCCACCACCTGCTGACCCGGTCCGACACGCCCGGGGCAGGTCTCGGTTCGGACACCACCGAGGCACGCCTCGCTCACGACTGGTCGGCCGCGAACCGTGACGCGTTCTGCGCCGGCTACGCCGCCCGCGCCGGTGAGGACCCGCGCGTGCACGCCGCGCTGCTGCGCGCTTACGAGCTGGACAAGGCCGTCTACCAGGTGCTCTACGAGACCCGCAGCCGTCCGTCCTGGCTGCCGATCCCGCTCACCGCGATCGCGCGCGGCACCGCTTAGCACGTCCGGGCCGTCGGCGACACCCGGTGGTCACCGGACCTTCCCGCCGACGACGCCGGGGCGACGCCCGACTCCCCGGGCGGCCCGGCGCGGGATCGTGGAATCCTCCCCGACCAGGAGGACACCCACCGTGAGACGACCACCCCCCACCCGGCCCGAGGACCTCTCGTGACCCCGGCCGGTCTGCTCGGTGCGGACGGTCTGGACGGCGTCCTGGGCCTCGTCCAGCGCCCCGACGGGCCCACGCTCGGCGTGACGCTGGCCGTGCTCTTCCTCGGTGTGCTGGTGGAGGGGCCGGTCGTCAGCGTCGTCGCCGGCTCACTCGCGGGCGCCGGGCTGCTCGACTGGTGGGTGGTGTGGCTGGTGGCGTTCGCCGCCGACGTCGTCGCCGACACCGCCTTCTACGTCCTCGGCCGCGGCGGGCGCCGCCCGGCCATCGCTCCGCTGCTGGTCCGGCTGGGTCTGACCGAGCGTCGCTGGGACACACTGCGCGCGAAGGTGGGGGGCCGTCCGGGCCGGTTGGTGCTGGGCGCGAAACTGGTGGACGTCGGCGCGATCCCCGCGTTCCTGGCCATCGGCCTGGCCGGGGTGTCGTACCGGCGATTCGTGGCCTGGGTGGTCCCGCTGACGGCGGTGCGTTCGGCACTGCTGGTCGGGATCGGCTGGGTGGTCGGGGGCCGGTTCGCCGCGGAGCTGGCCGACCGGCCGTGGATCATCGTGGCGGTGGGGCTGGGCGTGGGCCTGGTGCTCGTGGCCGGGCGCGCGCTGTGGGTGCGTGCCAGGACCTCGCGGAAGGAGAACGTGTGCGCGTCCTGATCGGGGCCGACACCTGGGCACCGGACGTCAACGGGGCCAGCTACGCCGGACAGCGGCTGGCGGCCGAGCTCGCCGCCCGCGGGCACGAGGTGCACGTGGTCGCACCGTCGCGCGGCCTGCGCAGCCTCCCGCCGCGCCGGGTCGGGCCGGTGACCGAGCACCGGGTCCGTTCCTGCCGCGTCCCCAAGCCGCCGGACTTCCGGCTCTGCCCGCCGCCCGGGCTGCGCCGGACCTGCCGCGCGATCCTGCGCCGGGTCCGGCCCGACGTCGTGCACGTGCAGAGCCACATGGTGCTGGGCCGGATGCTGCTCACCGCGGCCGCCGACCTCGGCGTCCCGTCGATGGCGACCACGCACATGATCCCGGAGAACATCATCCCGGCGATCAGCTTCCTGCACCTGCCGGAGTCCGGGCTCAAGAAGCTGTTCTGGTGGGACGCGGTGCGCGTGCTCAGCCGGGCCGGGCTGGTCACCGCACCCACCCCGCTGGCCGCGTCGATGGCCGAGCAGGGCGGCGTCCCCGGCCCGGTGCTGCCCGTGTCCAACGGCCTGGACCTGGGCCGCTTCCGGCCCGACACCACCGGTCGCGGGCCCGCGTTCCGCGCCCGGCACGGCATCGCCGAGGGGGTGCCGCTGGTCGGCTTCGTCGGGCGGCTGGACCGGGAGAAGCACGTCGACGAGCTGGTCCGCGCCACCGCGCTGCTGCGTGCCGGTGCCGTGCCCGACGCGCAGCTGGTCGTCGTCGGCGACGGCGAGGAGCGGGCCCGGCTGGGCGCCCTGGTCCGCGCCGAGCACCTGGAGCACGCGGTCACCTTCACCGGCCGGCTCACCGACGACGAGATCCCCGACGTCTACCCGGCCCTGGACGTGTTCGTGAACGCCGGCACCGCCGAGCTGCAGAGCCTGGTGACGCTGGAGGCGATGGCGACCGGGAAGCCGGTCGTCGCCGTCGACGCGGGGGCGCTGCCGCACCTGGCCCGCCCCGGGGTGAACGGCTGGCGCTACCCCCACGGCGACGTCGCCGCGCTCGCCGACCGGCTGGCCCGGGTGCTCGACGACCCCGACGGCGCGGCCGAGCTGGGGGCAGCGAGCCTGCAGATCGCCTCCGAGCACTCACTGGCGACCACGGTGGACACCTTCGAGGAGCTGTACCGGACGAAGGCCCGCCCGGTCGTGCCGGTGCGCGCGTTCCGCTCGGCACGCCGCGCCCGCCGGCACGCGGACACCCGGCGGTGACCGCGACGCCGTCGCCCGCCCTCGCGGTGGCCTCTCCCGTGCACGTCGTCGACGGCGCGCCCACCGTCGTGCACACCCTCGGGGACCCGGACGGGGCGCCGGTGCTGGCGCTGCACGGGCTGCGCGGCAGCCACCACGGGCTCGCGCCGCTGGCGTCGCGACTGGCCGGGTACCGCGTCGTCGTGCCGGACCTGCCCGGGTTCGGGGCGTCGCCGGCGTTCACCGACCGCACCCACGACGTCGACGGCTACGCCCGCTGGGCCTCGGCGCTGCTCGCCGACCTCGGCCCGGACACGGTGCTGCTGGGGCACTCGTTCGGGTCGATCGTGGCCGCGGCCGTCTGCGCCGCCGCCGCGACCACCCCGCGGGCGCTGGTCCTGGTCAACCCGATCGCCGAGCCCGCCTCGGACGCCGGCGGCGTCACCGGCCTCGGGACGGCCGCCACCGCGCTGCTGCACTCCGGTGCCGCCCGGCTCGGCCTCGACGGCCTGCTGCGCCACCGGCTGCTCGCCGACGCCGCGACCGTCTCCATGACCACCACCCGCGACCCGCTGCTGCGTCACTGGATCTCCGACGAGCACCGCGCCCACTTCGGCACCTTCGCCACGACGGCGTCGCTGCTGGAGTGCCTCCGCGCCGCCGGTTCCGGCTCGGTGCGGCCCTGGGCGCCCCGGGTCACGGTGCCGACACTGCTGCTCGCCGGGGCCCGCGACCGGGTCGCCCCACCGGCCGGGCAGCACGCGCTCGCCGCCGCCTTCGCCGACGCCCGGCTGGTCCTGCTGCCGCGCACCGGCCACCTCCTGCACTACGAGGCCCCCGCGTGGGCGGCCCGCGAGATCCGGGGTTTCGTGGCGCGGTGAGGGTGCTCGTCGACTGCCGCTACATCCGTCCCGGACGCCCGGACGGCATCGGCCGCTACACCACCGGGCTGGTCCGCGCGCTGGACCGGATCGCCCCGGTGGAGCTGCTGGTGTCCGACCCGCGCCAGCGCGACGGGCTGCCCGACCGGCCCGCGCACACCCTGCCCGCCCCGACCGGGGCCGGGGAGCCGCTGGTCGCGCGGCGGGTGAACCGGATCGTCGCCGGGTCACCCGATGCGGTCGTCTTCAGCCCGATGCAGACGATGGGCACGCTCGGGCGCCGCTACGCGGTGGTGCTCACCGTGCACGACCTCATCTACTACCGGCACCCGGCGCCGCCGCCGTGGCTGCCCGCGCCGGTGCGGGCGGTGTGGCGGGCCTACCACCTGTCGTGGTGGCCGCAGCGACTGCTGCTGGCCGGCGCCGACGCCGTCGCATGCGTGTCCGGCGCGACCGCGGGCCTGGTCGCGGCGCACCGGCTGTCCCGCCGGGAGGTCGCCGTCGTCCCGGACGCCACCGACTTCCACCTGCCGCCCGGCACGCCGGCGCGGTCCCGGCCGCCGGGGAACCGGATCGTCTACGCCGGGTCGTTCATGCCCTACAAGGACGTCGCGACCCTGGCCCGGGCCGCGGCCCGGCTGCCCGGCCACGAGTTCCACATGATCTCCCCCGTCCCGCCCGGGGTGCGCGCGGAGCTGGAGCGGCTCGCCGCGCCGGCCCGGCCGGTGTTCCACGACGGCGTCGACGACGACGACTACCGCGCCCTGCTCGACGGCGCCACCGCGCTGGTCTCCGCCTCCCGCGACGAGGGGTTCGGGCTCCCGGTGCTGGAGGCCATGGCGCGGGGCTGCCCCGTCGTCGTCACCGACATCCCGGCCTTCCGCGAGGTCGCGGGCGACGCCGGGGTGTTCGTCGCGCCGGGCGACGACGCCGGGTTCGCCGCCGCCGTGCGCGCGCTGGACACGACGTGGACGCAGCGCTCCGACGCGGTGCGCGCCCGGGCCGCCGAGCAGACCTGGGACGGCGCCGCCGGCGCGCTGCAGGCGGTCCTGGAACGGGCGCTGGCCCGTCACCGGCGCCGGCGCGGGCGGGGATGACGCGCCCCCGCTCACGCTCGACTGCGATCCGGCAACACTGTGCGACCGCGCGCGGCGGGCGTTCGTCACCCGCAGTACGGTTCCGCAGTGACCTCCGAGGAGACCCGAGCGACCCGCTCCGAGACCGATGCGTACGCACCGGACCAGGCGACGACCGACCGGCTCCTGGGCGGTGCCCACCACGACCCCCACTCGGTGCTCGGCGCGCATCCGCACGTCGACGGCACCGTGGTCCGTGTCCTGCGGCCGCACGCCGTCTCGGTGACGGTGCTGCCCAACGGTGACCGCGCGCAGGCCTGCGAGCTGACCAGGGTGCACGACGCCGGACTGTTCTCCGGCCTCGTCCCCGGCTCCGGCGGCGACTACCGGCTGCTCGTGACCTACGGCGACGGCGCCGGCGGCACGACCGAGCAGACGGTCGACGACCCGTACCGCTGGCTGCCGACGCTCGGCGACATGGACCTGCACCTCATCGGCGAGGGACGGCACGAACGCCTGTGGGACGTCCTCGGCGCACACGTCCGGGACTACGACACCCCCTCCGGCCCGGTCGCCGGGACCAGCTTCGCCGTCTGGGCGCCGAACGCCCGCGGTGTGCGGGTCACCGGTGACTTCGACGGCTGGGCCGGCTGGACGCTGCCGATGCGCTCGCTGGGCAGCTCCGGGGTCTGGGAGGTGTTCCTGCCCGGCGTCGGCGTCGGCGACCGCTACAAGTTCCGCATCCTGGGCCCCGACGGCCGGTGGCGGGACAAGGCCGACCCGATGGCCTTCGCCACCGAGATCCCGCCGCAGACGGCGTCGGTCGTGACCCGCGACGTCCACGAGTGGACCGACGACGCGTGGATGGCCGACCGCGCGCAGCGCCGACCGCACGCGGAACCGATGAGCGTCTACGAGATGCACCTCGGTTCCTGGGTGCCGGGGCTGGACTACCGCGAGATCGCCGAGCGGCTGGTGGCCTACCTGGACACCACCGGGTTCACCCACGTCGAGCTGCTTCCGGTGGCCGAGCACCCGTTCGGCGGGTCCTGGGGCTACCAGGTGACCTCGTACTTCGCCCCGACCTCGCGGTTCGGCACGCCCGACGACTTCCGGTACTTCGTCGACCGGCTGCACCGCGCGGGCTACGGCGTGATCGTCGACTGGGTGCCCGCGCACTTCCCGCGCGACGAGTGGGCGCTGGCCCGCTTCGACGGCACGGCCTGCTACGAGCACGCCGACCCGCGCCGCGGCGAGCAGCCCGACTGGGGCACGCTCGTGTTCGACTTCGGCCGCAACGAGGTGCGCAACTTCCTCGTCGCGAACGCGCTGTACTGGCTCGAGTCGTTCCACATCGACGGCCTGCGCGTCGACGCGGTCGCCTCGATGCTCTACCTGGACTACTCCCGTGCCGACGGCCAGTGGCTGCCCAACGTCCACGGCGGCCGGGAGAACCTCGACGCGGTGGCGTTCCTGCAGGAGATGAACGCGACGGTCTACCGGGAGCACCCGGGAGTCGTCACGATCGCCGAGGAGTCCACCGCCTGGCCGGGCGTCACCCGGCCCACCTACATGGGCGGTCTCGGGTTCGGGCTCAAGTGGAACATGGGCTGGATGCACGACACGCTCGACTACACCGGGCGCGACCCCATCCATCGCAGCTACCACCACAACCAGATGACCTTCTCGCTGATGTACGCGTTCAGCGAGAACTACGTGCTGCCGATCAGCCACGACGAGGTCGTGCACGGCAAGGGGTCGCTGTGGACCCGGATGCCCGGTGACGACTGGAACAAGGCCGCCGGGGTCCGCGCACTGCTGGCCTACATGTGGGCGCACCCGGGCAAGCAGCTGCTGTTCATGGGCGGCGAGTTCGGGCAACCGCGCGAGTGGTCCGAGCAGCGGTCGCTGGACTGGCACCTGCAGAGCGACGACCCGCTGCACGGCGGGATCACCACCCTCGTCGGGGACCTGAACCGGACCTACCGCGCGCAGTCCGCACTGTGGTCGCGCGACACCACCCCGGACGGCTTCGGCTGGATCGACGCCAACGACGCGCAGGGCAACGTGTTCTCGTTCCTGCGCCACGGCGTCGACGCCGAGGGCCGCGCCACCGTGCTGGCCTGCGTCGCGAACTTCTCCGGCTCCCCCCGCGAGGACTACCGGGTGGGGCTGCCGTTCGCCGGGAACTGGACCGAGGTCGTCAACACCGACGCGTCGGCCTACGGCGGGTCCGGGGTGGGCAACCTCGGGCGGGTCAGGGGCGAGCAGGTCATGTGGCACGGCCAGCCCGCCTCGGCGGTGCTGCGGCTCCCGCCGTCGGGTGTGCTGTGGCTGGTGCCGGAGGAGACCGGCGGCCCGGTGCTGTCCGCCCCGGCGCAGGAGGCGGCCCCGGCCGCGACGGTCCCGCCGCCGCTGCCGGCCGCCGCGCTGCCCGACGAGCCGGAGGACACCGACGTCGAGGCGCCGGTGACCCCGGACGACGACCTGCGGGTCTCCGCCGCCCCGGCGGACCCGGCCGACCTCGTCGACCCGGGGCCGGACGACTCCGGTGACGTCCCGGACGCCGGTCAGGTGTCCACCTCGGTCGCGCCCGCACCCGGCACCGTCGGTGTCCGGGCGGTGCGCACCGGGACGTTCGTCAACGGGAGCTCCGGGACGGGTGCGTCGGACACCGGGACCACCGCGGGCGACTGATCTCCGCCGTGCGACCGGTCCGGCCCCTCGCCGGGCCGGTCGCGGGCAGGCGGACGGTCGCCGTCGACCGGTGGCCTGCGCGACGGCTCGTCGTCGGGGCCCATCCAGACGCGCGCCATCGGCTCACCCCGTCACGCGCCGGTCGCCGGGTACGGCCAGTACCGCCAGGGCCCCCAGCGCGGCGACCGCCCCGAACGCGAAGAAGCCCCACGGGTAGGCGAGGCCCGCGGTGAGCAGCACACCGCCGAGGAGGGGCCCGCAGATCGCGCCGAGCCGGCCGATCCCGCTGGCCGCCCCGAGCGCCGAGGCCCGCGCGTGGTCCGGGTAGTGCCGGCTGACGAACGCGTAGACCAGCACCTGCGAGCTGAACACGAACACGCCCGCGAGCAGGACGCTCACGTAGATCCCGCCGCCGGGCAGCGGCACCGCGAGCAGCGCCAGGAAGACCGAGCCCGCGACGAACCAGCCGACCGTCGCCGTGCGCAGCCCGATCCGGTCGGCGACCCGGCCCGCGACGAGCAGACCGACGATCGCGCCGACGTTCAGCACGAGCAGCTGGGCCAGCGCCGCGTCGAGCCCGTACCCGGCTACCCGCATGATCTGCGGCAGCCAGGTGTTGAGGCCGTACACCAGCAGCAGCCCCATGAACGAGGCGACCCAGAACGCGACCGATGAGCGCAGGTAGCCGTCGCGGACGAGCTGGGCGACCGGGTTGCGCGACCGTGGCCCGGCCGGTGCGGCCGTCGCGCGGGCCTCGGCGGGCAGCGTGTCCGGCAGGTACCGGGCCAGCAGCGGGACCAGCACGATCGCCGGGAGCGCACCGAGCACGAACATGGGCCGCCAGCCCCAGACCGGGATGACCAGGATCCCGAGCAGCGAGGTCGCGACGGCTCCGACGTGGTAGCCGGTCATCAGGGTCGTGGTCGCGCTGCCGCCGCGCCCGGGTCCGCTGTGCTCGTTCACCATCGCCAGCGCCACCGGCAGCACCCCGCCCAGGCCGAGCCCGGCCAGGAAGCGCAGTGCGCCGAACGTCCACGGGCCGGTCGCGACCGCGCACAGCAGCGTCAGCACGGAGAACGCGACGACGGTCGCCAGCATCGCCCGGCGCCGTCCGACGAGGTCGGCGAGCGGGCCCGCGGAGAGGGCGCCGGCCATCACACCGAGCAGCCCGGCGGTGGACACCAGCGACGCCGTCGCCGGGGTCAGGCCCCAGGCGGGCTCCTCCAGCAGCGACGGCAGCACGACGCCGAGCACCACCAGGTCGAAGCCCTCGAGCGCCACCGCCGCCCAGCACAGTGGGGCCACCCAGCCCCCGTGGCGGACAGCGCCGGGGGCGGTGGTGGGTCCGCGGGCGGGGTCGGGCCGTGACGTCTGCGCCATCCGGGAGCCTCCTTGCGTCTCGGGTGGCGCGGAGTCTGGACCGTCAGGCCGGTGCGCGGGCCGATTCTTCCGCAGAGCGGAAGGACCCGCCGGGGACCGGTCCGGTCGCCGGACGCAGCAGTGACCACCAGGTCACCAGGAGCACCGCCGTGTAGAGCGCCCGCCCGAGCGGGGTCGCCCAGCCGCCGTCGGCCCACAGGTCCGACCAGCTCACCGGGACGACGGCGAGACACCCGATCGCGACGACGACCCGGCGGCGGGTGTCCCCCGCCTCCCCGGACGCGACGAGCGCCAGCAGCCCGGGCACGAGCAGCAGCAGGTAGTTGTGCCACGCGATCGGCGCGGCCAGCAGACCGGTGGCGAGCACCGCGAACAGCGCCGTCCCGCCCGGGTCGGTGCCCACGGCCGGGCCGACTCCGTGCCGGCGGGTACGCCGCCCGAGGTGGACGAGCGTGCCGGCCGCGACCGCCGCGCCCACGAGGGCCCCGACGACGGTCGGGATCCCCCAACGCAACGCCTGGCCCGGGAGCGACGCGTTGTCCGGGGTGGGGCCGACCGGCTCGGCCAGCGCCATCGCCAGCCACTGGAACGCCGTCGGCCACCCGGCGACGGCGACGCCGACGAGCGTCGCGACCGCCGCGGCGGCGATCCCGGCCGCGAACGGCCGCCACCGGGCCTGCACGGCGGGGAGCAGCAGCACCGGCGCGAGCGAGGGCTTGAGGGCGACCGTCACGCCGTAGCAGGCGGCGGCCAGCACCGGGTGCCCGCGCCGTTCGGCGACCCAGCCCGCGGTCAGCCCGGCCAGCAGCAGCGGGTAGATCTGGCCCAGCAGCAGCGTCCCGTGCAACGGCGACGACGCCAGCACCACCACGAGCGCGCCGGTCGTCCAGCGGCGGCCCAGCCGCAGCTCCCGGCAGACCAGCAGCACCGACCCTACGACGAGCAGCACCGACAGGGCCGTCAGCAGCCGGTAGCCGGTGACCGGGTCGAGCAGGGCCAGCGGCGCGAGCAGCACCGACAGCAGCGGCGGGTTGAGGTTGTGCAGGCGGGCGCCGGTGTCGTAGATCGCGGCGCTGCCCGGGCCGTGCTGGACCAGCGCGTGCGCCGAGGCCCGGAAGGTGTCGAAGTCGACGTGCATCCGCGCGATGTCGGTCGCCGGGATCCAGCGCAGCAACGGCGGGCCGCCCAGCAGGACCAGCAGTGCAGCGGCCACGAGCGCGGCGACGGCGACGATCGGCGCCACCGGCCGGGCGAGGCGGTGCACGGCGTCGCCCGCCGCGCGCGCCCGCCGCGCCGTCCGCCCGGTCCACCCCGTCCGCACGGGGTCCGCCGCGCCGGGGCCCGACCGGAGGTCCGCGGTCACCGCGTGTCCCGCTGACCGGCCGCGGCCGATGCGGCCCCGGTCCTCGTGGGCACCGGATCCGGCGGCCGCGGGGTCCGCGGGCGGACCACCGGCGGCCGGTGGGTCATCGGGGCGGGGTCCGGCTCAGAACAGGGCGCGGGCGAGGGCGCGCCGGGCCGTGGCGACCCGCGGGTCGTCGGCCGGGAAGAGCTCGAAGAGCCCGACGAGGTGCCCGCGGGCCCGGTCACGGTCCTCGCCCCCGGTCCGGGCGACGGTGCCGACCAGCCGGGTGAAGGCGGCCTCGACCCGGTCGGCGGCCAGCTCGGCGTCGGCCGCGGCGAGCTGGGCGTCGAGGTCGTCGGGCGCGGCGTCGGCCCGCTCGATCGACGACGGGTCGGCCTGCTCGGCCCGGGCGAGGAAGCGGACCTGCGCCAGCGCCGCCTTCGCCTGCTCGTTGGCGGGCTCGGAGTCGAGGATCGCGGTGTAGGCGGCCTCGGCGGCGGCGTAGTCACCCTGTTCCAGGGCGTCCTCGGCTGCGGTGAAGCGCGGGTCCTCGGGCTCCTCGACGGGCTCGTCCGAACCGGCTGCGGCCGCCCGGCGCTCACCCTCGGCGATGGCCGGCATCCGGTCGCGCAGCGCGTCGAGCAGGGACGTCACCCATTCGGCCACCCGGTCCTCGGGGATCGCGCCGTTGACCGCGTCGACCGGCTGACCGCCGACGAGCACGACCAGCATCGGGACCTGCTGCACGCCGAAGGCCTGGGCGACCCGGGGCTGGGTGTCGATGTCGACCCGGGCCAGGCGCCAGGCGCCGCCGCCGGTCGAGGCGAGCCGCTCCAGCTCGGCCGACAGCTGCTCCTCGCGCGGGTAGCGGCTGGCCCACAGCTCGACGACGACCGGGACCTGCAGCGACGGCTCGAGGACCTCGTTCTGGAAGCCCTGCTCGGTCGCGTCGACGACCCAGGAGCCCTCGCCCCCGCCGGTCGCGGGTGGACCACCCGCCGCACCGCCGGACGGGGCGGGACGATTCGCCGCATCGGCACGGGCCTTCAGCCCGGAGAGGTCGACCGCCCCGGCCATGGCCGAGGACATCGCCGCACGCTGGGCCGCCTGACGAGGATCTGGGCGAGACACGCCGTCCATCCTGGCACGTCCGTGTGTCCGGCGTGACACGCCCCGCCCGGTGACACGCGCCCCCGCGCGACGGGTGCGCCCCGGCCGGTCGGCGTCATCCCCTCGCCGACTCGGGCCCTGTCCGCTTTCGGCCCGTTCCCTCCCCACCCCCGGGCGACGCTCACCGGCCGGCCGCCCCTGTGCCGTTCGGTCGCCGGGCCCAGCCCGCGGTACGGGGCCGCACGACCGAGGACGAGGACGACGGTGCTCCCACGATCACCGGACCGGCGGAGCAACACCGGGCGTCGTCACTCGTTGAACACCCTGCAGGGACTCGATGTTGACTCTGCGTGACCGCGGCGGGGCGTTCCCCCGGTTGCCCCACCCCGCGGTTCCCTTCCCCGACAGAACGACCGCCGGCACCCCGGCGCACAACGGAGGGCTCCAACCCGATGAGCAACATGCAGACGACCGACAAGCCGACCCTGGCCTACGCGTCGCTGGCGCTGGGCATCATCGCGATCGCCGCGTTCCTCGTCCCGATCGCCGCCTGGATCCTGGGTGCCGCGGGCCTGGTCGCCGGCTTCCTCGCCTACCGCAAGCCGGGCATGGCCAAGCTCGCCCAGATCGGCATGACCGTCAGCTTCGTCGGCATCCTCGCGGGCGTGTACTACTTCTCGACGATCATGGCGGGCTGACGACGGCCCTCCTCGCGGTACGCCGCGACGACGACACGGCCTCCGGACCCGGTCCGGATGCCCGACGGCCGGTGACGGGTCTCCCGTCACCGGCCGTCGTCGTCCCGGCCCCCGGCGCTCCGGTGACCCCGCCCCGGTGCGCGTCGGCCGGCGGGGCCCGTCGTCAGGCCGGCGCGGCGAGCCCGGCCAGCAGCTCCGCCGTCTCCTCCGGCCGGGTGAGCATCGGGAAGTGCCCGCCCGCGAGCTCCACGAGCCGCGCCCCGACCCGGTCCGCCTCCCGCCGTCCCGCGACGGGGCTGACGACCCGGTCCTCCGCGCACACCACCGACACCGTCGGCACCGCGGGCCACGACGACACCGGGCACGGCTCGGCGAGCAGCGACCAGTCCTGCGGGCGCAGCTCCGCCGCCGCGTCCGCGACCACGGCCCGCCCGTCGCGTCCCGCCGCGTCGAGCTCGTCGGCGACGCCCCGGTAGAGCCCGTCGGCGACCGCCCGTGCGTCCGGCCAGTACGTGCTGACCCCCGGGCCGCGACGGACCTCGGCGTCGTAGCCGGCGACCATCAGGTCGCGCTCGGCACGCATCCGGTCCCGGTAGGGACGACCCGGCTCGGGGACGAGCGCCGCGACCAGGACCAGCGCCCGGACCCGGTCGGCGATCCGGTCGGCGGCCGCGGTGGCCACGAGGCCGCCGAGCGAGTGGCCGACCAGCACGACCGGCGGACCGTCGCCCCGGGGACCGGGCCCGCCCGGCCCGTCGCCGGCCCCGGACAGGACCGCGCCGACGAGCTCGGCGTGGCCGACCCCCGGCTCGTCGGACGGGAGGTCCGGCGCGCCCGCCGCCACACCCCGGGCCGCCAGTGCCTCGGCCACCGGCGCCCACGACACCCCGCGGTGCCAGGCGCCGTGGACCAGCACGACCCGTGCCGGACCGGGTCCCCCGGCCCCCGGTCCGGCCGGGGCGCTCACGCGCCGCCCCCGCGCAGGTGCTCCTCGACCCGCTCCACCTTGGCCTGCAGCTGCCCCTGGTGCCCGGGCCGGATGTCGGCCTTGAGGACCAGGCTGACCCGCGGCGACACGGCGGTGACGGCCTCGACGGCGCGCTTGACCACCGCCATCCCCTCGTCCCAGGTCTCGGACTCGATCGTGGTGAACATCGAGGTGGTCTCGTTCGGCAGGCCGGACTCGCGGACCACCCGGACGGCCTCGGCGACGGCCGCACCGACGCTGCCGTCCCCGGAGTCCGATCCGGACGGGGCGATGCTGAAGGCGAAGAGCATGCCGACACCGTGCCACGCCCGGCGTGCGGAACGGATCCGGTCACGGCACTTGCTAGCGTCGGGCCATGGCATCCCGCGGGTCGCTCCCCTTCGACCCGATCCAGCGTGCGGCCGAGCTCTGGGAGGAGCGGGTCGGCCCCGCGCGCACGATGGCGACGGTCACCAGCGTGATGCGGGTGCAGCAGATCCTGCTCTCCGCCGTCGACACGGCGCTGCGGCCGCACGGGCTGACCTTCGCCCGCTACGAGGCCCTGGTGCTGCTGGACTTCGCGCGCCGCGGCAGCCTCCCGATGCGGGTGATGGGCGAGCGCCTGCAGCTGCACCCGACGAGCGTGACCAACATCGTCGACCGCCTGCAGGGCGACGACCTCGTCCGGCGGGTGCCGCACCCCACCGACCGCCGCGCCACCCTGGTCGAGCTGACCACCGAGGGGCGTGCCCGGCTGGAGAAGGCCACGGCCGCGGTGACCGGCATCGACTTCGGCCTGTCCGGGCTGGACCCGGCCGAGGAGGAGCAGCTGACCGCGCTGCTGCGCTCGGTGCGCCGCGCCGCCGGCGACTTCGCCTGATCCGCGCACCTCAGCCGGCCCGTCTCCGCCGTCGCGGCCCGCCCGGTGGCGGACCGCCGTGTCCCGGGCCGCGCCAGTTGCGCATCACCGATCCGCGGGGCGGCCGGGGCCACAGCATCCGCCGCACCGCGGCCCGCCCGGCCAGCGCTCCGCTGAGGCCGGACAGACCCACGCACGCCAGGTAGTCGATGAGGTCCACGGGCACGCTCCGGAGGATTCGGGGGTGGTGGTGACGCAGGTTGCGTCAACGGTGTTGACCCTACGACGGGGCACCGACAGAATCGGTCGCGTGCACGCTCCACCGCCCTCTGCCGACCGGCCCTCCCCCGCCCGGCCCGGTACCGGCGCGGCGCTGCGGGCGGCGCGCGACCGGCGGGGCTGGTCCCAGTCCGAGGCGGCCCGCGCGCTGGCCGCGCTCGTCGCCGGGAGCGGCGGCACCGCGCGGGCCGCGAGCCTGAAGACCCAGCTGTCGCGCTGGGAGAACGGCCACGCCGTCCCGGACGCCGCGCACCGCGCACTCCTGGCCGAGCTGTACGACAGCACCCCCGCCGGGCTCGGCCTCGCCGACGCGACCGGACCGGACCCCCTCGACGGGGCGGCGCGGCTGCGTGCGGCGCTGGAACGGGCCGCGGCCGTCGGGGAGGAGGAGCTGGACCTGCTGCGCGCCCAGTGGGCCGCCACCACCGCGCTGGACGACCGGCTGGGCACGGCCGCCGCCCACGACGCGGTGGCCGCCGTGGTCGCCCAGCTGCGCGAGCCGGCCGCGCACGCGCGGGACCCGCGCCGGGTGCGGGCGCTCACCGGGCTGCTCGCCGCGGCCGCGCTGCGGCTCGGGGACCAGGAACGCGACCGTGCCGCCCCGGACCGGGCGTGGGCGGCCTACGTCGAGGCGGAGTCCGCCGCCCTGCGAGCCGGTGACCCGGGCACCGCGGACGAGGCCCGGCACCGGCGGGAGCGGCTGCTGGCCGAGCTGCCGGCCGTCGACGCGCAGGACGGTGCTCCGGATCCGGTCGGAGCGCACGGCGCCACCGGACGGCGCGCGACCACCTCGACGGGCGCCGCCGGGCCCGGGGATGCCGCCCCCGGGGGCGAGGCCGGACACAGCGGCGGGACCGGACGGGCCGGCCCCGGGCCCTGCCCGACCATCGACGTCCACACCGCCCCCGCGTGGCTCACCGTCGCCGACGGCCCGCCGCAGAGCCCGGTCCGCGAGCGCACCGACCTCGCCCTGGACGAGGTGCTCGCCGCCCTGCGCGACGGCGACGGCCCCGCCGCGCGGGCCGCCCACGCCCGGGCCCGGGCACTCGCCCTGCGCAGCGGGTCGCAGCGCGTCCTCGACCGGCTCGCGACGCTGCCCGGGGCCACGCCCCCCTGACCGGGGGGGGGCATCGGCTCAGCCCGACTGTTCCAGCAGCTCGTCGGCGGCGGCCCACGGGTCCAGCTCGCCGCCCAGCACCCGCTCGGTGAGGGTGTCGAGCGCGTCGCCGCCACGCACCCGTTCCATCCGGGCCCGGACCTGTTCCATCCCGATGCCCTCGATCTCACGGCGCGCCCGCTCGCGGCGCCGCCGCTCCCGTTCACCGGACTTCTCGGCCCAGGCGAGGTGCTCGTCGAGGGCGTCGGCGACGGCCCCGATCCCCTCCGAGCGGGACGCGACCGTCGAGAGCACCGGCGGCTCCCACGGCTCGGTGCCGATGCTCGTTCCGCCTGCGCTCCTCTCGGCACCGTCCGGAATGCGCAGGTGCAGCATGTTCCGCAGCTCCCGCACCGTGCGGCGGGCCCCCTCGCGGTCGGCCTTGTTGACCACGAAGACGTCGCCGATCTCCAGGATCCCGGCCTTGGCCGCCTGGATGCCGTCGCCCATCCCGGGCGCGAGCAGCACGACGGTGCTGTCGGCGAGCCCGACGATCTCCACCTCGGACTGCCCGACACCGACGGTCTCGATCAGCACGACGTCGCAGCCCGCGGCGTCGAGTACCCGCAGGGCCTGCGGCGTCGCCCAGGACAGCCCGCCCAGGTGCCCGCGGGTGGCCATCGACCGGATGAAGACGCCGTCGTCGTCGGCGTGGTCGCCCATCCGCACCCGGTCGCCCAGCAGCGCCCCGCCGCTGAACGGTGAGGACGGGTCCACCGCCAGCACCCCGACCCGGCGTCCGCGCGTCCGCAGCTCGGTGACCAGCGCCGACGTCGACGTCGACTTGCCCACCCCCGGGGACCCGGTCAGCCCGACGACGTGCGCGCGCCCGGTGTGCGGCGACAGCGCCGCCGACACCTCCCGCAGCTGCGGGCCGGCGTTCTCCACCATCGAGATGAGCCGGGCGACGGCGAGCTGCTCGCCGCGGCGAGCGCGTTCCACGAGTTCGCGGGGGTCCGGCGGTCCGGGCACGGTCGGCCTCCTTGTCGGGGAGCGGATGCACGTCGGCCCCCGCCGAGGCGGGGGCCGACGTGCATCACACGGGGATCAGGCCTGGGGGACGCGCACGATCAGCGCGTCGCCCTGGCCACCGCCGCCGCACAGCGCGGCCGCACCGACGCCGCCGCCGCGCGCCTTGAGCGCGAGCGCCAGGTGCAGCGCGATCCGCGCGCCGGACATGCCGATCGGGTGGCCGAGGGCGATGGCGCCGCCGTCGACGTTCACCTTCTCCTCGTCGATGCCGAGCTTGCGGGCGGAGACGATGCCGACCGCGGCGAAGGCCTCGTTGATCTCGACGAGGTCGAGGTCGGCGGGCTGGATGCCCTCCTTCTCGCACGCCTTGGCGATCGCGTTCGCGGGCTGCTCGTGGAGCGAGGCGTCCGGACCGGCGACGACGCCGTGGGCGCCGATCTCGGCGATCCAGTCCAGGCCCAGCTCCTCGGCCTTGGCCTTGCTCATCACGACCACGGCGGCCGCGCCGTCGGAGATCTGGGAGGCCGACCCCGCGGTGATGGTGCCGTCGGCGGCGAAGGCGGGCCGGAGCTTGCCGAGGCTCTCGGCGGTGGTGTCGCCGCGCACGCCCTCGTCGGTCGAGAAGACGACCGGGTCGCCCTTGCGCTGCGGGATCTCGACCGGGGCGATCTCCTGGTCGAACGTGCCGTCCTGCGCGGCGCGGGCGGCGCGCTGGTGCGAGCGGGCGGAGAAGGCGTCCTGCTCCTCGCGGGTCAGGCCGTAGCGCTCGTTGTACTTCTCGGTGGAGGCACCCATCGCGACCTGGTCGAACGCGCAGAACAGACCGTCGTAGGCCATGTGGTCGGTGAGAGTGGCGTCACCGAACTTGGTGCCCTCGCGGGACTTGGTGAGCAGGTGCGGGGCCTGGGTCATCGACTCCTGGCCACCGGCGACGACGATGTCGAACTCGCCGGCGCGGATGAGCTGGTCGGCCAGCGCGATGGCGTCGACGCCGGACAGGCAGACCTTGTTGATGGTCAGCGCCGGGACGTCCATCGGGATGCCGGCCTCGACGGCGGCCTGACGCGCCGGGATCTGTCCCGCGCCGGCGGTGAGGACCTGACCCATGATCGTGTACTGGACCTGGTCGGGGGCCACACCGGCGCGCTCGAGCGCGGCCTTGATGGCCACGCCGCCCAGCTGGGCCCCGGAGAAGCCCTTCAGGGAGCCGAGCAGACGGCCCATCGGGGTGCGGGCGCCGGCGACGATCACGGTTCCGGACACGGGGTCCTCCATCAGGCTTCGTTGTCAGGTGGGCCGCCACCATACCCACGGCCACGACCCGTCCGGACGCACCGAACGGTGGGGGTGACCAGTGGCACAGGCACCTACCGACGAGTAGAACCGGTAGCTTCTGCCCCCATGACGACAACCGAGGACGCCCTGTCGCCGCTGGTCCTGGCCGTGGACCACGTGGGCATCGCGGTGCCCGACCTGGACGAGGCCATCCGCTGGTACGCGGAGAACCTGGGCCTGGTCGCGGTGCACACCGAGACCAACACCGAGCAGGGCGTGCGCGAGGCCATGCTCGGGGCGCCCGGCGAGGCGGCCGGCGCCACGAAGGTGCAGCTGCTCGCCCCGCTGAACGAGGACTCCACGATCGCGAAGTTCATCGGGCGCAACGGCCCGGGGCTGCAGCAGGTCGCCTACCGGGTCACCGACGTCGCCGCCGCGGCGGACGCGCTGCGGGCGAAGGGCCTGCGCCTGCTCTACGACGCCCCGCGCCGCGGCACCTCGAATTCGAAGGTCAACTTCGTGCACCCGAAGGACGCCGGCGGGGTGCTGGTCGAGCTCGTCGAGCCGGCCGCGGACGCGCACTGACGGACGAGGCACGACCCCGTCCCGAAGGACAGTACGCACGTCCGGTGGGGTGCATCACGAAGCGCACTTCGGGTATCACCCTCACCGGCGACCTACGGTTAAGATACTACGCAGTAACTTGCGGTATCCCAAGCATCATCGGGTGAGCCCACCCGACTCCCCTGACAACGTCGCCATCGGAGGCCACCAGTGAAGGACATCCGCGACGCCATCCTCGCCGGACGGTTCACCGACGTCGGAGGCCTGGAGGTGCCCGAGCACTACCAGGGCGTCACCGTCCGCGCCGAGGACGCGGACATGTTCGAGGGTCTGACCACCAAGGAGAAGGACCCGCGCAAGAGCCTGCGCGTCGAGGACGTCCCGGTCCCCGAGCTCGGCCCCGGTGAGGCCCTCGTGGCCGTCATGGCCAGTGCGATCAACTACAACACCGTCTGGACCTCCATCTTCGAGCCGGTCTCGACGTTCAGCTTCCTCAAGCGCTACGGCAAGCTCTCGCCGCTGGCCAAGCGGCACGACCTGCCCTACCACGTGGTCGGCTCCGACCTCGCCGGCGTCGTCGTGCGGACCGGGCCGGGCGTGAACAGCTGGAAGCCGGGCGACCAGGTCGTCGCGCACTGCCTCTCGGTCGAGCTGGAGAGCCCGGACGGGCACTCCGACACGATGATGGACCCGGAGCAGCGCATCTGGGGCTTCGAGACCAACTTCGGCGGCCTCGCCGAGCTGGCCCTGGTCAAGTCCAACCAGCTGATGCCGAAGCCGGACCACCTCACCTGGGAGGAGGCCGCGTCCCCGGGCCTGGTCAACTCCACCGCCTACCGTCAGCTGGTGTCGAAGAACGGCGCCGACATGAAGCAGGGCGACGTCGTGCTGATCTGGGGCGCCTCCGGCGGCCTCGGCTCCTACGCCACCCAGTTCGCCCTCAACGGCGGCGCCACCCCGATCTGCGTCGTCTCCTCGGAGGAGAAGGCCCAGATCTGCCGCGACATGGGCGCGGAGCTGGTCATCGACCGCAACGCCGAGGGCTACAAGTTCTGGAAGGACGAGACCACCCAGGACCCGAAGGAGTGGAAGCGGCTCGGCGCGAAGATCCGCGAGCTCACCGGCGGCGAGGACCCCGACATCGTCTTCGAGCACCCGGGCCGCGAGACCTTCGGCGCCTCGGTCTACGTCACCCGCAAGGGCGGCCAGATCGTCACCTGCGCCTCGACCTCGGGCTACATGCACGAGTTCGACAACCGCTACCTGTGGATGAACCTCAAGCGGATCGTCGGCTCGCACTTCGCGAACTACCGCGAGGCCTACGAGGCCAACCGGCTCGTCGCCAAGGGCATGATCCATCCGACGCTGTCGCGGGTGTACCCGCTGACCGAGACCGGCCAGGCCGCCAACGACGTCAAGCAGAACCTCCACCAGGGCAAGGTCGGCGTGCTCGCGCTGGCTCCCGAGCAGGGACTCGGTGTCACGAACCCGGAGAAGCGCGAGAAGCACCTGTCCGGCATCAACCGGTTCCGGGGCGTCTGACCCCCGTTCGGTCACCCGGAGGCCCCGTCCGTGTCACACGGACGGGGCCTCTGTCCATAGCGGGGTGAACCCTGTGACCCTCGGCGGGAGAACTCACGGCTGTGGAACGTCGGCGACGGTACGGTGAACGACATGGCCGGTGACCACGATGTGCCCGTACCCCGGACCGGTTTCTCGATCGCGCGCCGCGGCTACGACCAGGCGCAGGTCGACAGCCACCTGCGCCGGCTCGACGCCGAGGTGCGCATGCTGGCGGCCGACCGTGACGCGGCGGTCGCCCAGAACACCCGGCTGAGCCGCGAGCTCGACGACGCCCGTACCCGCGCCGAGGCCATGCAGCAGCAGGTCAACCGGCTCGCCGGCCCGCCGCAGAGCGTGCAGGGCATGAGCGAGCGGCTCCGGTCGATGTTGCGTCTCGCCGAGGACGAGGTCGCCGAGATGCACGCCGCGGCGGACCGCGAGATCGCCGAGAAGCGCCGCCGGGCCGAGGAGCACGCCCGCACCGTCGTCGAGGACGCGCGCGTCCGGGCCGAGCAGACCCTCGCGCAGGCCGAGGCCACGGCCGCGGAGGCCGCGCACCGGTCCGCCGAGCGGGAGCGCGCCGTCGAGGAGAAGCAGTCCCGCGTCGAGCGGGAGCTGGCCGCGCTGCGTGAGCGCACCGAGGCCGAGCTCGCCGAGCGGCGACGCGTCACCGAGGCCGAACTGGCCGAGCAGCGCACGACGACCGAGCGCGACCTCGCCGAGCAGCGCAGCTCCACCGAGCGCGAGCTCACCGAGGCCGAGCGCACCGTCACCGCCCGGATCACCCGCGCCGACACCGAGGCCCGGGAGAACCGCGAGCAGGTCGAGCACGACTTCCGGATCGCGATGGACCAGCGCCGTACCGAGGCGCTGACCTCGCTGTTCGCCGAGCGCGACGCGCTCGAGGCCGACATCTCGCGCCGTGAGCGCGAGGCCGCGGAGCGGATCCGCCGCGACCTGGACCAGGCCCGTACCGACGGCGAGAAGATCCGGTCCGACGCCCGCCGGGACGCCGAGGAGACCACCTCCGCCGCCCAGCGCCGCGTCGAGCAGCTCATCGGGCTGCGCGCACGGGTCGCCGAGCAGCTGCGTGGCGCGCGGTCGCTCATCGAGTCCGGCGTCGACGACCTCGATGCGGGCCCGGCCCTGGCCGACCTGCCCGCCGACGAGCCGCCCGCGGGGCAGGCCCCCGTCGAGCAGCCCCCGGCCGGGATCAGCGAGCCGCGGACCACCGTGGCTCCCGCCGCGCCGGGCGCGGCCGACACCCCCGCGAGCACGCCCCGCACGGTCGAGGAGGCCGTCGCGGCGAAGGAGCGCCGGCCCGCCGCGGCCGCGGAGACCCAGCCGGAGCCCCCGGCCGGGCCGGCGGGCAGCGGGAGCTCCGGGTCCGGCCGCCCCCGGCCCTCGCCGCGGGCCCGCAGCAGCTACGGCGGCAGCAAGCGCACCGCACGCACCCGCTGAGCGGGACCCGTCCGCGCGGCGCGGTACGGCCGGGAACCGGCCCCGCGCGGCGCGGGACCGCCGGGAGCCGCACCGCGCCGCCCGGTACCGCCGGGAACCGGCACCGCGCCTCTCAGTGCCGCCGGAAGCCCGCCCGCCGACGGTCGCGCGCGTTCCAGCACGGCAGGTGCCAGTGCCGCCGCTCCTCGACCCCGCGGCCGTCCTCGGCCGGCCAGGTCACCACGTGCGGCATCCCCGAGGGCAGCAGCTGGTCGCAGCCGGGGCACCGGTAGTGCTTCACGGTGGTGCCGCCCGGCACCCGGCGGACGTAGTGCTCGCCGTCGCGGCCGCTCTCCAGGTCGGTCGTCATGCCGCTGCCCAGCGGTGGTGCGACGGGACGGCCCCGCCCCCGTTCCGAGGGGCGGGGCCGTCGCGCACGCCGTCCTGCCATGTCCCCCAGTGTCCCAGGGGTGCCGGGATCCCTCAGCGCTTGGTGTAGTCCCGGAAGCCGTGACCGGTCTTGCGCCCGAGCCGGCCCGCGGTGACCAGGTGTTCCAGCAGCGGCGCGGGGGCGAACCCGGCCTGGTGGAACTCCGCGTGCAGCGAGCGCTGGATCGCCAGCGACACGTCGAGACCGACGACGTCGAGCAGCTCGAACGGGCCCATCGGCAGCGCACAGCCGGTCTTCATCGCCGCGTCGATGTCGTCGGCGGTCGCGTAGTGCGCCTCCAGCATCTTGACCGCGTCGTTCAGGTACGGGAACAGCAGCGCGTTGACGATGAACCCGGCCCGGTCACCGCAGCTGACCGGGACCTTCTTCAGCTTCTGGCACACGTCGAGGACCGTGGCGGCCACATCGCGCGAGGTGCCGATCGTGGACACCACTTCGACCAGCTTCATCACCGGTGCGGGGTTGAAGAAGTGCATGCCGATCACGTCGCCGGGGCGGCTCGTGACCGCGGCGCACTCGACGACGGGCAGCGAGGACGTCGTCGTCGCCAGGATCGCGCCGGGCTTGCAGATCTCGTCGAGCGCGCCGAACATCGCCCGCTTGACGTCGAGCTCCTCGGCGACGGCCTCGACGACGAGGTCGACCTCGGCCATGTCCTCCAGCGCGGTGGTGCCGCTGATCCGGGCGAGGACGGCGTCGCGGCCCGCCTCGTCCAGCTTGCCGCGCGCGACCGCCTTGTCCAGGGACTTGCGCACCAGCGCGACCGAGCCCTCGACCTTGGAGTCGCTGCGCCCGCGGACGACGACGTCGTAGCCGGCCTTGGCGAACACCTCGACGATGCCCGAGGCCATGGTGCCGGTGCCGATCACGCCGACCCGCGCCACGTCGCGCAGGGTCACGTCGTCGGGCACGGCCGAGGCCGGGGTCTCACCGTCGGCGACGACGGTGGAGCTGTGCGGGGCGGAGTAGGTGTAGAAGCCGCGCCCGGTCTTCCGGCCGAGCAGCCCGGCGGTGATCATCTGCTTGAACACCGGGTTCGGCGCGTGCATCAGGTTGCGCGACTCGCCGTACATCGTCTCGAGGATCTCGTAGGCGGTGTCGAGGCCGATGAGGTCGAGCAGGGCCAGCGGGCCCATCGGGTAGCCGCAGCCGTAGCGCATGCCGGCGTCGAGGTCCTCGCGGCTGGCGTAGCGCTCGGCGTACATCTTCGCCGCGTGGTTCAGGTAGCCGAACAGCAGCGCGTTGGCGATGAAGCCGGCGCGGTCGCCGATGACGACCGGGACCTTGCCGAGGGAGTCGGCGAACGCCTGGACGTCGGAGATGACGTCGGGCTCGGTGACGACGGTCCGCACGACCTCGACCAGTTTCTGCACCGGTGCCGGGTTGAAGAAGTGCATCCCGACGACCTTGCCGGGACGCGTGGTGCGCACGGCCAGCTCGGTGACCGACAGCGACGAGGTGTTCGAGGCGAGGATGGTGTCCTCGGCGACGACCTTGTCGACCTCGGCCAGCAGCGCGGTCTTGGCGTCCAGGCTCTCCGGGATGGCCTCGACGACCAGCTGCGCCGGCGCCAGGTCGGCCAGGGTGGTGGTCACCGTGATGCGACCGAGGAGCTCGTCGGCCTGCTCACGGGTGAGCTTGCCGCGCTCGATGGCGCGGTCGGTCGAGGCCGCCAGGTGGGCCCGGCCACGCTCCCCCGCCGCCTCGTCCACCTCGACGGCGACCACGTCGAGACCGTTGCGGGCGAAGACCTCGACGATGCCCGCCCCCATCGTGCCGAGGCCGACCACTCCGACGGTCCGGAACTCACGTGCCACGCTGCAACCTCCTGGTTCGACAACCCTGTCTTCCGCGTCGTCGCGCATCCTGTCATCCGGAAGCGCTACCAGTGGGTAACATGCGACCAGGACCACCCCGACGTGCGGGAACGGTCCTGGTCGTCGGGTGAGGGGCCCCTCAGCGCCCGTGGCGGGCCTTCACGATCCCGACCAGCGTCTGCATCGTGCGCGCGGTCCGCTTGAAGCTGGTGACGACGATCGGCATCCCGAACCGCTGCCGGGCGATCGACTGGGCGCGGGTGAACTCGCGCAGGCCGTCGGCGCCGTGGATGCGTCCGAAGCCGGACTCCCCCACCCCGCCGAAGGGCAGCGACGGGATCCCGGCGAAGGAGATCACGCCGTTGATCGAGACCATCCCGCAGCGGAGTCGCTCGGCGATCCGCTCGCCGTGCTTCGCGGAGAACACGGTCGCGCCGAGGCCGTAGCCGGTGGCGTTGGCGCGGCGGACCGCCTCGTCGACGTCGGGCACCCGGTTGACCACGACCAGCGGGCCGAAGGTCTCCTCGGTGACCGCGACGGAGTCCTCGGGCACGTCGGCGATGACGACCGGCGAGATCGACCCGCCCTGGGCGGGCACCGAGTCGGCGCCGCCGACGATCGCGCGGCCGCCGCGCTCCAGGGCGTCGGTGACGTGCCGGCGCACGATCTCGGTCTGCGACGGCATCGTCATCGGCCCGAGGTCGCCCTCGTTCGTGGCCGTGCCGACCTGCAGCTTCGACGCCGAGGCCCGCACCTTCTCCAGGAACCGGCCCGCGACGGACTCGACGACGTAGACCCGCTCGACCCCGACGCAGGTCTGGCCCGCGTTGGACATGCCGCCCCAGACGGCGGCGTCCGCGGCGGCGTCGAGGTCGGCGTCGGCGTCGACGATCAGCGGGTCCTTGCCGCCGCACTCCATGAGCACCGGCACCAGGTTCTCCGCGCAGGAGGCCATCACCCGGCGGCCGGTCGCGGCGGACCCGGTGAACGCGATCTTGCCGACGCCGGGGGCGCGGCACAGCTCGGCGCCGGTCGGCCCGAACCCGGTGACGACGGTCAGCAGCGGGTACCGACCCACCTCGGGAACGGCCTCGGCGAGCGTGCGGGCGATCTCGTGCCCGACGCCCGGGGTCAGCTCCGAGGGCTTGAACACCACGGTGTTGCCGGCGGCCAGCGCGTAGGCGATCGAGCCCATCGGTGTGAAGATCGGGTAGTTCCACGGCCCGATGACGCCGACGACGCCCAGCGGCCGGTACGCCACCGACGCCGCCTGGTTCGCCATCAGCAGGCCCGGGGAGACCGAACGCTTCCCGAGCACCTTCGCGGCGTTGGCCGAGGCCCAGTCCAGGTGGTCGATGGCGAGCACGACCTCGAGGCGGGCGTCGTCGAGCGGCTTGCCGGTCTCGGCGGCGACGACACCGGCGACCCGGTCGAGCTGCGCGACCAGCACCTTCTTCCAGGCCGCGAGCCGGCGACGGCGTTCGGCGAACCCGAGCCCGTCCCACCACACCCCGGCCTCGCCGGCGTCACGGACGGCGGCACGCACGTGCTCACCGTCGTGGACGGGGTAGCGGGCGAGCTCCTCCCCGGTGCGCGGGGAGAGGGACGCGAAGTCCCCCGAGGCGGGCACGGCGGCGGTCGTGGGGGCGGAGTCAGCGGCGGTGGCACTCACGTGGTCAGGCTAGACGCCGTGGCAGGGCCCGGCCGGGCCCGCGCTGGCCCGGCGGGGCCGCCTCAGAACAGGAGCAGGTCGTCGCGCGCCATCCCGCGCAGTGCGTCGTAGTCGACGGTCACGCAGCGGATCCCGCGGTCGACGGCCAGCGTGCGGGCCTGCGGCTTGATCTGCTGGGCCGCGAACACCCCGTGCACCGGCGCGAGCAGCGGGTCGCGGTTCATCAGGTCCAGGTACCGGGTGAGCTGCTCGACGCCGTCGATCTCCCCGCGACGCTTCACCTCGACCGCGACGTGCGCGCCGTTCCCGTCGCGCAGCAGCAGGTCGACCGGGCCGACTGCGGTCATGTACTCGCGGCGGACCAGCGTGTGGCCCTCCCCGAAGGTCTCCGGGTGCGCGGCGAGCAGCTCCTGCAGGTGCGCCTCGACGCCGTCCTTGACCAGGCCGGGGTCGACGCCGAGTTCGTGGCTGGAGTCGTGCAGCACCTCGTCGATGGTGATGACCAGCGACTCGTCGGCCTTGTTCTTCACCGTCCACACGCCGGGCTCCTCGGTGAGCCAGCACGGTGGCGACATCCAGTTGAGCGGCTTGTAGGCGCGGTCGTCGGCGTGGATGCTCACCGAGCCGTCCCGCTTGACCAGCAGCAACCGGGGGGCCATGGGCAGGTGGGCGGTCAGCCGTCCGACGTAGTCCACCTGGCAGCGGGCGATGACGAGACGCACCCGGCTCACTGTAAGGCCGGGTGGAGGGATCATCCTGGGCGGGTGATCGAGCAGACCTCGAGCCGCCAGGTGTACGCCAACGACTGGATGACCGTCCGGGAGGACGGCATCCGGCGTGCCGACGGCACCGGGGGGATCTACGGCGTCGTCGACAAGCCCACCTACGCACTGGTGATCCCCCGCGACGACGACGGCCGTCTGCACCTGGTCGAGCAGTACCGCTACCCGGTGGGCGGCCGCCGCTGGGAGTTCCCGGCGGGCACCGCGCCCGACCGGGCCGACGTGGACCCGGCCGAGCTGGCGGTGCGCGAGCTCGTCGAGGAGACCGGGCTGGCCGCGGCGCGGATGACCCTGCTCGGCACGCTGGACTGCGCGCCGGGCATGTCCAGCCAGCGCGGTCACGTCTACCTCGCGACCGGGCTGACCGCGGGCCCGCCGCGCCGCGAGCACTCCGAGCAGGACATGCGCGCCGCCTGGTTCACCCCGGCCGAGCTGGCGGCGATGGTGGGCCGCGGCGAGCTCACCGACGCCCAGTCCCTCGCCGCCTGGACACTGCTCACCCTGTACGACGCGGGCACCTGATCACCCGGTGAGCACCGGCAGCGCCGCCACCCGGCTGAACCCGGGGCGGGGCAGCCAGGCGACCTCCGCGGCCGGCACGGCGAGCCGCAGGCCGGGGAAGCGTTCGAACAGCATCCGGAAGGCCACCTCGCCCTCCTGCCGGGCCAGCGCCGCGCCCAGGCAGTAGTGCGCGCCCTGCCCGAACCCGAGGTGTCCCTCGCCCCGCCCGGTCTCCCGGGCGACGTCGAGCTCGTCGGGCCGGTCGTAGGCGCGCGGGTCGTGGTTGGCCGGCAGCAGCCCGGCGATGACCGGGGTCCCGGCGGGCACGACGGTGCCGCCCAGCTCGACGTCGACGGTCGGGTATCGGAACTGGGTGAACTGCACCGGGCCGCGGGCGCGCATCAGCTCGTGCACCGCGTCCGGCCAGCCCGCCGGGTCGGCCCGCAGCGCGGCGAGCTGGTCCGGGGCGCCCAGCAGCGCCAGCACGCCGTTGGTGACCAGGTGCGCCGTCGTCTCGTGCCCGGCCATGACGATCGCGAAGATCATCGTGACCATCTCGCGGTCCGAGAGGCGGTCGCCGTCGTCGTCCTGGGCGGCGATCAGGGCGCTGACCAGGTCGTCGGCGGGCTCGGCCCGGCGGGCGTCGACGAGGGCGTGCACGTGGGCGATCGCCGCCCGCAGCGCGGGCCCGGTCCGCTCGCGGTCCATCGTGGTCAGCACCGCGCCCCATTCGTGCCACTGCGGGCGCTCGGGCTCGGGCACCCCGACGAGCTCGCAGATCACGGTGATCGGCAGCGGATAGGCCAGCGCCTCCACCAGGTCCACCGGCGCGCCACCGGCCCCGGCGGCGGCGACCTCGTCGAGCAGGGCGGCGGTGATCTCCTCCACCCGCGGGCGCAGCGCCGCCACCCGCTTCACCGTGAACGCGCGCGACACGAGCTTGCGCAGCCGGGTGTGCTCGTCGCCGTCGGTGGTGAGGATGTTGCGCACCAGGTAGCCCGCGACGTCGTCCGGAACCCCCATCGTCGCCATGATCTTCTCGCGGGTGTCCGGCCCACCGGCGAGCACCGGATCGGTCACGAACCGCGGGTCGGTCAGGACCGTGCGGACGTCGTCGTAGCGGGTGACGAGCACGGCGGGCGGGCTGCCCAGCATCGTCACGGTGGTGGTGGGCGCCTGCTCGCGCATCCGCCCGTAGGCGGTGTACGGGTCGGCGGTGACGGCCGGGTCCATCAGGTCCACGGCACTCGGTGCGGCCATCTCGGGACTCCTCTCCTCGCGCGCCCGGGTCAGCGGACGCGACGTCTCCACTCCGCGTCGATGTGCTCGACGAGCGGCCGGTACAGACCGGCGACGGCCGCGGCGACCTCCGAGGCACGGGCGACCGGGGCGGGCCCGGTCAGCAGGCGGGCCACACCGTGTTCGATCAGCTCCGCGGTGCGCCGCGGATCGGTGGGGGCGAACGGGCTCGCCGCGCTCTCGGTGAACAGGTAGCCCCAGGTCAGCGCACCCCAGGCGTGGATCTGCTCGTCCGGGGACAGCGCGTCGTCGACGAGGCCGGCCGACCGCAGCACCCGGAAGTGCTCGCGCACCACGGCGTCCCGGCGGCGGCCCAGCTCCCCGAGGGTCCCGGCGGCCTCGTGCGCGAGCCGGCCGAGGACCTCACCGTCGCCCAGGTACAGCGCACGCGCCACCTCGTCGGCGCGCAGCCGCTCGTACAGCTCGCGCGACATGCCCCAGGGCAGCGCCACGACGGGCTCGACGAGCATCCGGTCGGCCAGGTCGGCGAACAGCCGTCGCTGCGAACGCAGCAGCACGGTGAGGAACAGCGCGTCCTTGGTGCGGACGTGCAGGTAGACGGTGCCCTTGCCGACCCCCGCCCGGCGCGCGACGTCCTCGACGGTCACCCCCCGGTAGCCGCGTCGCACGAGCAGCTCGGCCGCCGCGTCGAGCACCCGCTCCATCCGCGTGGTGTCCTCCGCCGCGACCACGTCCGGTACCGCCACCGCTCCCCCGCTCCTCGACGTGACCAGTCCAACGAATCCGGTCACCAGGTCACCGTAGCGCGTCCGCCCCTCGGCGACGAGCGGATTCCGGGCTACCGTCGTTCCATGACCGACTACGAGCACCTCCTGGTGAAACAGGACGGCGACACGGTCCGGATCACGATGAACCGCCCGCAGCGCCGCAACTCCCTCACCGAGGACCACCTGCGCGAGCTGCTGGACGCCTTCGAGAGCGCCGGACGCAGCGACGCGACCGGGATCGTGCTCGCCGGGGAGGGCAAGGCCTTCTCCTCGGGCCACGACTTCGGCGACGTCGCCGCCCGCGACCTCGCGGGGGTCCGCTCCCTGCTGCGGCTGTGCACGACGGTCATGCGCACCGTGCAGGAGGTGCCGCAGGTCGTGATCGCCCGGGTCCACGCGACGGCCTGGGCCGCGGGCTGCCAGCTCGTCGCGTCCTGCGACCTCGCCGTCGCCGCGGAGTCCGCGACGTTCGCGCTGCCCGGCGGCAAGGGCGGCTGGTTCTGCCACACCCCGGCCGTCCCGGTCGCGCGGAACATCGGCCGCAAGCGGCTGATGGAGCTGGCCCTGACCGGGGACCCGATCGACGCGGCGACCGCCGCCGACTGGGGCCTGGTCAACTACGCCGTCCCCGACCACGACCTCGACGCCCGCGTGGACGAGCTGCTCGCCCGCGCGACCCGCGGGAGCCGGCTGTCCAAGGCCGTCGGCAAGCAGACCCTCTACGCCCAGCTCGACCGTCCCGAGGCCGACGCCTACGGTGTCGCGGCCGAGGTCATGGCGTCGATGTCGCAGTCCGGGGGCGCCCGCGAGGGCATGGCGTCGTTCCTGGAGAAGCGGGCCCCCGAGTGGACCGACTGATCGACACCTAGGCTCGCGGGACCATGCAGATCCGCACCACCACCCGGCTGAGCCGGCGGCGCCTGCTGGGGGCGGCCGCCGCCCTCGGCGGGACAGCCCTGGCCGGGCCGCTGCTGGGCGGCTGCGGAGGGCCGTCGGACCCGCTGTCCCGGCTCCGAGCCGGCGGCGACGTCGTCGTCGGGCTGTCCGGGGAGCGCCCGTTCGGCTACACCGACGGCTCCGGCCGGGCCACTGGGGAGAGCCCGGAGGTGGCCCGCGCGGTGGTCACCGACCTCGGCGGCAGCGGCCTGGCCGCGGTCCAGACGAAGTTCGACCAGCTCGTCCCCGGCCTGCTCGACGGCCGCTTCGACGTCATCGCGGTCGGACTGACGATCACCGCGCTGCGCTGCCAGCAGGTCGCGTTCTCCCGCCCCGACTACGTGGCGGGTACCGGCCTGGTGGTCCCGGCCGGGAACCCGCTGGGCGTCGCGACACTGGCCGGGGTCCGCCGGTCCGGGGCGACGCTGGCAGTGCTCGACGGCAGCGCCGAGCAGGAGTACGCGCTCGCGGCCGGCATCCGGGCCGAGCACATCGTCACCGTCGACTCGCAGGGCGCGCTGGTGCGCGAGGTCGCGAACGGCGGTGCGCAGGTGGGGGCGCTCACCCGCATCTCGCTGCTCGACGAGGTCCGCCGCAACGCGGGCATCGGTCTGGAGGTGACCGCCGCGTTCGCCCCCGAGGTGGCGGGACGACCGGTCGTCGGGGCAGGGGCGTTCGCGTTCCGCCCCGCCGACGGTGCCTTCCGCGACGAGTTCGACCGCGGGCTCACCGCGCTGCAGGACTCCGGGCGCTGGCTGGAGATCGCCGCGCCGTTCGGGTTCACCGCGGCGAACCTGCCGCCACGCGACCTCACCGTCGACGAGCTCTGCGCCCGCACCCCCGACTCCTGAGCCGCGCCGCCGCCGGACTGGAATGATCCGGGCCATGGCGCTGCGCATCGCGGGTATCGACGTTCCCGGCCCGTCCGACCTGCTCTCCGGCGCGGCCTCCGTGGTCGAGGCGACCGGCGACCTCGCCGGGACCGTCGCCGGGCTGCCCGCCCGGGCCGGGGAGCTGCTGGAGGAGGTCGGCTCGCTGGTCGGCCGGATCGGCACGATCGCGACCCGCGCCGAGCAGCTGCTCGACCGGGTGGACGGCGTCGTCGACCGGGCCGAGGGGCTGATCGGGACCGTCGACACCGTCGCCGGGGAGGCGACCGAACTCGTGGCCCGGGTCCGGCCGGTCGCGGACCAGGCCGAGGCGCTCGTCGCCCGGGTCACCGGCGTCGCCGGGAACGCCGAGGAGCTGGTCGCGCGGGTCACCGGCGTCGCCGGGAACGCCGAGGAGCTGGTCGCGCGGGTCACCGGCGTCGCCGGGAACGCCGAGGAGCTGGTCGCGCGGGTCACCGGCGTCGCCGGGAACGCCGAGGAGCTGGTCGCGCGGGTCACCGGCGTCGCCGGGAACGCCGAGGAGCTGGTCGCGCGGGTCACCGGCGTCGCCGACGAGGCCGACACCCTGATCCGCAAGGTCACCACCGTGTCCGAGCAGGCCGACGGCCTGGTCCGCCGGGTCACCACCGTCTCCGACGAGGCGGGCGACCTGGTCCGGCGCGTCACCACGGTGTCCGAGGAGGCTGGCGACCTGGTCCGGCGGGTCACCACGGTCTCGCAGAACGCCGAGGGCATCGTCGAGCAGGTATCGGTGGTCACCGGGAACGCGAGCGGGCTGCTCGCGCGGGTGGACACGGTCACCGGCGAGGCGGGCGGACTCATCCGGACCGTCGGCGAGATCAGCGAGCGCGCCGGCGGCCTCATCGGGCAGGTCGAGACCGTCACCACCGACGCGACCGGTGTCGTCACCGCGGCGAAGGCGGTGTCCGACCGGGCGGGCGAGGTCGTCGGGCAGGCCGCGGGCGCCAGCGAGCAGGCCGGTGAGCTGCTGGACCTCTACGGCCCGCTGGCCCGCCGGGCGGCTCCGCTGGCCCAGCGCTTCGTCGACGAGCTCTCCGAGGAGGAGGTGCGCGCCGCGATCCGGCTGGTGGACCAGCTGCCGAAGTTCACCGAGCACATGGAGGAGGACATCATGCCGATCCTCACGACGCTCGACCGTGTCGGACCGGACGTGCACGAGCTCCTGGACGTGCTCAAGGAGGTCCGGCAGGCGATCATCGGGATTCCCGGCTTCAAGCTGCTGAGCCGCCGGGGCAGTGAGAAGGACGAGAGCTGACCCACCGGGAGGACCGGGCGTGGACCAGATCTGCGGCGAGCAGACGTGGTACGCACGGACCCTCGAGAGCAGCGCGACGTTCGGTCCGCGCCAGGGCCGTGAGGTCGTCTTCGGCCGCAAGCGGCCGCTGGTGCACCTGGCGCTCGACGACCTGCGGATCAGCCGTGAGCACGGCCTCCTGCGCTTCGACGACGGCCGGTGGTGGGTGCACAACGGCGGCCGACCGCGATCCGGCTGCCCGCGGGCACGGAGCTGCGCCCGGGCGATCCACCCGTGCCGCCGGCGGCCGGCCACACGCTGCTGACCGTGCTCGGCTCCCCCGGGCGCGGGCACGCCCTGGAGGTTCGGGTGAGCGGCCCGGAACCGGGTGGCACCGGCGCCCTCCCACCCGACGCGCACACCTATGAGCCCCCGGTCTGGCCGCTGGAACCCGACGAGCGCCGGGTCGTCGTGCTGCCGGCCCGGCGCCATCTGCAGGGCGACTCCCGCCCCACGCCCCAGCGCTGGCGGCAGGTCGGGGAGGGCATGCTGGCGCTGGCCCCGGAGGCGGGCTGGACCCACCGACGGGCCGAGCACACCGTGCGTGCGGTCCGCGAGCGGCTCTCCTCCGCGGGTGTCGCCGGGCTGCTCGCCGAGGGGGTGGAGCCGCCGGTCGGCGACGCGCTGGACGAGAACCTCGTCGCCGAGCTCGTCCGCAGCCGCACGATCGCCGCGGCCGACCTCGACGCACTGGACCGGGAGACACCGTGAGCACGGTCCTGGTCCCGGGCACCGTCGTCGCCGGGCGCTACACCGTCGGCGAGCGGCTCGGGAGGCCGCGGTCGCCGCGCAGCTGCACCACGGCCGGATCGTCACCGTCTTCGACGTCCTGGAACTCGACGGCGGCCCGCTGCTGATCATGGAGAACGTGCCCGCGGAGAGCCTCGCGGCGTTGCTCCTCCGATCCGGACCGCTGCCGTCCGGCGTCGCCGCCCGGATCGGGGCGCAGGTGGCCCCGGACCGCGCGCCCCCGCCGAAGCGGCCGCGTCGTCGGCGGCGGCCCTGGCCCACGGTGTACCCCGCCGCACACCGCCGACGCCGAGCGCGCTGTGGGCTGCGGACGGGTGCACCCTGCTGCGTCCGGAGGACCTGACCGTGCTGCCCGGGCCGATCCGCTCGGAGTTCTTCCGCGACGTCGCGGGCCGGCGTGCGGCTGGGGCGCGGGCGACGCCGACGACGCCCTGCAGATCACCCTGTCCTTCGACCGCTACGACGACCCGCGGGGCACCGACGCCCGCCGGGTCCCGGCACCGGCACCTGGACACGCGCCGACGGCGACACCGCCTGCAACGCCGAGGTGCCCGTCCGGGACTTCGTCGGCACCAACGGGCGGCCCATGTCGGAGGTGCTGCGGGTCACGACCGCCGAGGGCGGCCTCGGTACCGGCGAGCTGTGCGACCTGGCCGCCCGCCTCGCCGGTACCGCGCGCACGCGGCTGGGCTGACTCAGTCCAGCCCCTGGGACTTCCGGATCAGGGTGACGATCTCGTCCATCATCCCGGTCAGCCGGAAGTTCTTGGGCGTGAACACCGCCGCGACCCCGCCCTCGCGCAGCCGCTTCTCGTCCTCGGGCGGGATGATCCCGCCGACGACGACCGGGACCTCCCCGGCACCGGCGTCGCGCAGCCCCTGCACGACCGCGGGCACGACCTCCAGGTGCGACCCGGACAGCACCGACAGCCCGACGGCGTGCACACCCTCCTGCACCGCGGCCGCCACGATCTGCGACGGAGTGAGCCGGATCCCCTGGTAGACGACCTCGAACCCGACGTCGCGGGCGCGGACGGCGACCTGCTCGGCGCCGTTGGAGTGGCCGTCCAGGCCGGGTTTGCCGACCAGCATGCGCAACCGCTGGCCCAGCTCGTCACCGGTGGCGCGGACCCGCTCGCGGACCTCGGAGATCTCGGTGGCGCCCTCGCCGGACATGCTGGCGCCGGCCACCCCGGTCGGGGCCCGGAATTCCCCGAACACCTCGCGCAGCGCTCCCGACCACTCGCCGGTGGTCACGCCCGCCTTGGCGCAGTCGATCGAGACCTGCATGAGGTTCTGCTCGGTCTTGGCCGCGTCGCGCAGCGCCCGCAGCGCCTCGTCGACGGCGTCCTGGTCCCGCGCGGCGCGCCACTCGCGGATCGCCTCGACGGCGGACCGCTCGGTCGCCGGGTCGACGGTGAAGATCGCCTCGGCGCCCTCGGCCTGCAGCGGGCTCGGCTCGGTCGTGTCGAACTTGTTGACCCCGACCACGACCTCGTCGCCGGACTCCAGCCGGCGACGGCGGGCGGCCAGGGAGTTGACCAGCTCGCCCTTCATGTAGCCGGACTCGACGGCCGCGACCGCCCCGCCCATCTCCTGCACCCGGTCGATCTCGGCGCGGGCTCCCTCGACGAGCTCGGACACCTTCGCCTCGACCACGCGGGACCCGTCGAAGATGTCCTCGTACTCCAGCAGGTCGGTCTCGTAGGCCAGCACCTGCTGCATCCGCAGCGCCCACTGCTGGTCCCAGGGCCGCGGCAGGCCCAGCGCCTCGTTCCAGGCGGGCAGCTGGACCGCACGGGCCCGGGCGTCCTTGGACAGGGTCACGGCGAGCATCTCCAGCACGATGCGCTGGACGTTGTTCTCCGGCTGTGCCTCGGTCAGGCCGAGCGAGTTGACCTGCACCCCGTAGCGCAGGCGCCGCTGCTTGGGGTTCTGCACGCCGTAGCGCTCGAGGGTGATCTCGTCCCAGAGCCTGCCCAGCGCCCGGAGCTTGCACATCTCCTCGACGAACCGGATGCCCGCGTTGACGAAGAACGAGATGCGCCCGACCACGTCGCCGAACTTCTCGGGCGGCACCTGCCCGGAGTCGCGCACCGAGTCGAGGACGGCGATCGCCGTGGACAGCGCGTAGGCCAGCTCCTGCGTCGGTGTGGCCCCGGCCTCCTGCAGGTGGTAGCTGCAGATGTTGATGGGGTTCCACTTGGGGATCTCGCCGACCGACCAGGCGACCATGTCGGTGATCAGCCGCAGGCTGGGCCCGGGCGGGAACACGTAGGTGCCCCGCGACAGGTACTCCTTGACGATGTCGTTCTGGGTCGTCCCGGCCAGCTTCGCGCGGACCTCGGCGTAGTCCAGGCCGGACTGCTCCGCCTGCTCCTCGGCGACGGCCACGTACAGCGCGAGCAGCCACATCGCCGGGGCGTTGATCGTCATCGAGGTGTTGGCCTCGGCGACCGGGATCCCCTCGAAGAGCGTGCGCATGTCACCGATGTGGCTGACCGGCACGCCGACCTTGCCGACCTCGCCCTTGGCGAGCTCGTCGTCCGGGTCGTAGCCGGTCTGGGTCGGGAGGTCGAAGGCCACGGACAGACCCGTCTGCCCCTTGGCCAGGTTGCGGCGGTAGAGCTCGTTGGTCTTCTCCGCCGAGGAGTGACCGGCGTAGGTGCGGATCACCCACGGACGGTCGCGCTCACGATCGGTGGGGTACGGCACCGGAACCTCCGTGTCGTCGCGGGAGCACAGTCGGCACTGCCTGTGATGCGGACAGAGACTACTCGTCAGTAGCCGGCGACGGGCACGGAGTCGTCCCTCGTCACAGTCGGCGTGTTCGGCAAAGTACGCGACGCGCGCGGGAAACCGAGCGCTGGATCGGTTCACCACCCGACCCCTCGGACAGGGCGCGTCGCCCGTCCGGGTGCGACCATCGGCGGATGGAGCTCGACCTGGTCCCGCGGCTCGGCGCCGTCATCGGCCTGGCGGTGGTGCTGCTGGTGCTCGGGCTGCTGCTGCGCTGGACCTACGGCCACCAGAAGCACCACGCGCTGCCCACCGACGACCCGGACGACCCGGTGGCCACCGGGCTGCTCACCGAGGTCTCCCGGGTACCGGGCCAGGAGGCCGCCCGCGTGCTGCGCGACCGGCTGCGCTCCGAGGGCATCCGCGCGACGACCTCGCGCGCCGACGGCGGCGGCTGGGCGCTGCTCGTCTTCCCCCGCGACGTGAAGGACGCCCGCGTGGTGCTGAGCCGCCGCTCCCTGGACTGAGCGCTCAGTCCACCCGGTGGTAGCGGGCGTCGAGGAAGCAGAACACCCCGTAGCAGGCGATCCCGACGCCCACCGCGACCAGCAGGAACACCCCGTAGGGCTGCTCGCGCAGCGTCTTGAGCGCCGAGTCCAGCCCGTTCGCGCGCTGTGGGTCGAAGGTCAGCGCGGCGACGCCCAGCAGGATGCCCAGCACACCGATCGCGATCCCCTTGGCGATGTACCCGGCCTGCCCGGTACGGGCGTTGATCCGCCGCAGCCGGCTGTCGGCGCCGCCGAGGTCCTGGTCCTCGGTGAACTTCTTCCGGTAGCCGTTCCAGGCCAGCACGCCGCCGCAGACCAGCACACCCAGCCCGACGAGCGCGGTGAGGACCTGCCCGCCCGGCAGGCCGAGCAGTCCGGCGGTCGCCCGCCCACCACCGCCGCTCGAGGCGCGCCCGCTGACCGCGGTGGTCGCCGCGGTGACGGCCAGCACGGCGTAGACGACCGCCTGCCCGCCGGCGACGACCCGCTTCACCGTCCGCTTCGTGCTGTCGCCGACGTAGTGGAAGCCCCACACCGCCGAGACCGTCCGCCACAGGACGACCGCGGCGAACCCGACCACCAGCACCCACAGGAACACCCGGCCCGCCGGCTCGGCGGCGATCGCCCCGAGGGCGCCGCTCTGGTCGGCCTGCCCGCCCGAGCCGAGCGCGATCTGGACGGCGAGCCAGCCGATCAGCAGGTGCAGCACCCCGTTCGCGGCGATGCCGACCCGGGCGGCGACGCGCACCGGTGTCGAGTGCGCGGCGTCCCGCGCCCCGCGGCCCGCCTTGCGGCCGGCCTGCGAGACGTCCGCGGCGTCGGGAGTGCTCACCATGACGGGCCTCCTCGTCGAGTCGACGCGAAGGGTGGCACGGCGCGGACCGGTCCGCCGGGCTGGTGGGCCGTTCGGAGCAACGGCGAGGCCGCACCCGGGCCGTGTCGCGCCGAGGGGTGTCGCCCACCCCGGCCGGTTCGCCGCCGGGTACCGGCGCCGCCACGGCGAGCCGCCGTCGGCGCCCCTGCGGGCCGAGCGTCTACCGCTCCGGCTCGCCCGCGACCCGCCGGATGTCGGCGCCGAGCGCGGACAGGTTCTCCACGAACCGCGGGTAGCCGCGGTCGATGTGCGCGACGTCCCAGACCTCGGTGGTGCCCCGTGCGCACAGCCCGGCCAGCACCAGCCCGGCGCCGGCCCGGATGTCGCTGGCCCACACCGGCGCGCTGGACAGCTCCGGCCGCCCCCGTACGACGGCGTGGTGCCCGTCGGTGCGGGCGTCCGCACCCAGGCGCACCATCTCGTCGACGAAGCGGAAGCGCGCCTCGAACACGTTCTCGGTGATCATCGACGTGCCCTCGGCGACGGCGGACAGCGCGATCGCCATCGGCTGCAGGTCCGTCGCGAAGCCCGGGTAGGGCAGCGTCACGAAGTCGACCGCCTCCGGGCGGCCGGGCATCGCGACCGAGAACTCCTGCTCGGCGGTGGCGATCTCGGCGCCCGCGCTGCGGAGCTTGTCGAGGACCAGGTCGATGTGGTGCGGGTCGACGCCGCGCACGGTGACCTCGCCCCGGGTCATGGCGGCCGCGAACGCCCAGGTCGCACCGACGATCCGATCCCCGATGACGCGGTGCGTGGTCGGCTGCAGCCCCGCGACGCCGTGCACGGTCAGCGTGGAGCTCCCGACCCCCTCGAGCTTCGCGCCCATCTGCTGCAGCATCACGCAGAGGTCGACGATCTCCGGCTCGCGGGCCGCGTTGTCGATCACCGTCGTGCCCTCGGCGAGCACCGCGGCCATCAGGATGTTCTCGGTCGCGCCGACGCTCGGGAAGTCCAGCCAGATCTGCGCGCCGTGCAGGTCGCCCGCCGTCGCGGTGACGCTGCCGTGCACGATGTCGGTGGTCGCGCCGAGCTTGCGCAGCCCGTTCTGGTGCATGTCCAGCGGCCGCGAACCGATCGCGTCGCCCCCGGGGAGCGGGACGACCGCCCGCCGGCAGCGCGCGACCAGCGGCCCGAGCACGCACACCGACGCGCGCAGCTTGGAGACCGAACGGTAGTCGGCCTCAGCCCCGGGGTCGGCGGGCACGTCGATGTGCACGGTCGAACCCTCGATCGCGACCGTGCAGCCCAGGCTCCGCAGGACGTCGGCCATCAGCGGCACGTCCAGGATCTCCGGGCAGTTCTCGAGCGTCGTCCGTCCCTCGGCCAGCAGCGCCGCCGCCATGAGCTTGAGCACGCTGTTCTTCGCCCCGACGACGTCGACGGACCCGCTCAGCCGGGCCCCGCCGTTGACCGCGAAATGCTCCACCACGCCGGGAACGGTAACGGGACCGTCACCGCGCCGGATGCCCGGCCCGGACGGCCCTGACCCTTCGGACCGTCCGGCGCACCCCCGCATCTGGTCGCCGAGGCACCGGCGCCCCTAGCCTGTCGGGGTGGCGGTGCATCTCACGCGGATCTACACGAAGACCGGCGACGACGGTACGACGGCCCTGGGCGACTTCAGCCGGGTCCGGAAGACCGATGCCCGGCTGGCGGCCTACGCCGACACCGACGAGGCGAACGCCGCGATCGGGGTCGCCGTGACCGTCGGGGGACTCCCGGAACGGGTCGTCGACCCGCTGCGGCAGATCCAGAACGACCTGTTCGACGTCGGTGCCGACCTGTGCACCCCGATCGTCGAGAACCCCGAGTACCCGCCGCTGCGGGTCACCGAGGGCTATGTGACCCGGCTCGAGGGCTGGTGCGACGAGTTCAACCCCGAGCTGCCCAAGCTCAACTCCTTCATCCTCCCCGGCGGCACCCCGGGCGCGGCGTACCTGCACGTCGCCCGGACCGTCACCCGGCGTGCCGAGCGGTCGGTGTGGGGCCTGCTGGAGGTCGACCGGGAGCACACCAACCCGCTGACCGCGCAGTACCTCAACCGGCTCTCGGACCTGCTGTTCATCCTCGGCCGGGTCGCGAACCCCGACGGCGACGTCCTGTGGCAGCCGGGCGGCCCGCACGGAGCACCGACCACGGACACCTGACCGGACCCGCTCCGGACGGCCCGCTCAGGTCAGCACCGCCACCAGCAGCGCGACGACGGCGCCGCAGCCGAACGCCACGGCACGCCGCATCGCGGTGCCGCTGCGCCTCCGGCTGCGCTCCAGGTGGTCGCCGCGCTCGGCGACGGTGAGCGTGAGCGGGTGGCCGGCCGCGGCGGACAGCCGTACCCGGTCCCCGGACAGCCGGGCCTCCCCCACCACGGTGAGCCGGGAGCCCGGCTCGATCCGCCACTCGGTGCGCTCTCGGGCCACCGTCGGGTCGACGAGGCGGAACAGGCCGAACTCGCGGCCCCCGCCGTCGTCGGTGACCCGGCGGCGCTCGGCGACCGGGATCTCGGTGCGCGCGTCACGGGGGTCGACCACGACCTCCGCGCCACCGTCGGTCAGCCGGAACGGCCGCTCCCGCCGCTGCTCGGCGACGACCTGCCGTTCCTCCCGGTCGTCCCGGCCGCGGGAGAGCGCCTCCTCGACGAACCGGAACCAGACCGAGTCGACCCCGGTCAGCGGGGCCGGGCGTGCCTCGTCGTCGAGCGGCTCGACGGTGCCGGACAGCGACACCACCTGACGGAACGCCGGGGCGTCGAGCTCGTCGCGGACGGACCCGGCCATGGCGACGAGCTCCGCGACCGTCACCGGGGTCGCGGCCAGGCCGCGCGTCCAGCGGGCGTGCCCGTCGCGGGCCTCGCGGAACGACGTCCACGCCAGCCGGCCGAGAATGCCCGCGAACGCCAGGAGGACCAGATCCACGGCGGCAGCATAGAACGGACAGAACGGACGACAGGTCCGTAGAGCTACCGATCCGGCGAGGTCAGGACGCCTCGCGGTAGCCGTGCCCCTGCCCCGGCGGGGTGGACTCCAGCCAGGCCATGAAGCCGGTGCGGACGCCCGCCGACATCGCCAGCTCGACGTCGATGCCCCGGCCCGCGGCGTCGCGGCCGCGGCAGCGCAGCACCTCGACCGCCATCGGGATCGCGAACTCCTCCGACCGGTGCGGCGGCCGCCGGTCCACGATCTCCAGGTCGGCCCGGTCCATCACGACGGTCGCACCGATCCGGAAGCTGGTCAGGCGGTACCAGGCGAACCGCTCGCCCTCGTAGCGCCCGACGCCGAAGTGCCAGTCCGTGACAGCGAAACGGCGGCGCAGACACAGGTCCACACCGCCGTTGCGCATGAGTCGTACCCGCCGTACGGCGAGCCAGACCAAGGGGACGACCAGGCACAGCAGCAGAACTCCGACGAACGCCGCGATGAGCTCCACTGCCTGCCCGGTCCCCGTGCTAGTTCGCCTCGGCCGCCCGAAGGCGGGCCTCGGCCCGGGCGATCGCCGATCTGCCCTCGTCGGTGGACGAGTCGGCGCCGTCGCGCGCCCGCCGGGCCCGCTCGACATCGATCTCGTCCGCCTGCTCGGCGAACTCGGCCAGGATGGACACCCGCTCCGCCGACACCGACAGGAACCCGCCGTGCACCGCGATGGTGCGCTTCGAGCCGTCGGTGGAGTCGATGCGGACGACCCCGGCCTCTTCCATCTGGGCCAGCATCGGCTGGTGGCCGGGCAGGATGCCGACCTCGCCGACCGTGGTCCGGGCGAGCACGAAGCGTGCGTCGCCCGACCACAGCCGGCGCTCCACGGAGACCAGCTCCACGGTCATCTCAGCAGGCATCGGTGATCAGCCCTCGAGCTTCTTGCGGTTCTTCTCCAGGTCGTCGAGACCGCCGCAGAGGAAGAACGCCTGCTCGGGGACGTCGTCGAACTCGCCCTTGGCGATCTTGTCGAACGCCTCGATCGTCTCCTTGAGCGGGACCGTCGAGCCCGGCTGGCCGGTGAACTGCTCGGCGACCAGCAGGTTCTGCGACAGGAAGCGCTCGATGCGACGCGCCCGGCCGACGAGCTGCTTGTCCTCCTCGGACAGCTCGTCGATACCGAGGATGGCGATGATGTCCTGCAGGTCGTTGTACTTCTGCAGGATCCGCTTGACCTCGTTGGCGACGCGGAAGTGCTCGTCACCGACGTACTGCGGGTCCAGGATCCGCGAGGTCGAGGTCAGCGGGTCCACCGCCGGGTAGATCCCCTTCTGGGAGATCGGCCGGGAGAGCTCGGTGGTGGCGTCGAGGTGCGCGAACGTCGTCGCCGGAGCCGGGTCGGTGTAGTCGTCCGCGGGGACGTAGATCGCCTGCATCGAGGTGATCGAACGACCGCGGGTCGAGGTGATCCGCTCCTGCAGCTCGCCCATCTCGTCGGCCAGGGTGGGCTGGTAGCCCACCGCGGACGGCATGCGGCCGAGGAGGGTCGAGACCTCCTGGCCGGCCTGGGTGAACCGGAAGATGTTGTCGATGAACAGGAGCACGTCCTGCTCCTGCACGTCACGGAAGTACTCCGCCATGGTCAGCGCGGAGAGCGCGACGCGCATACGGGTGCCCGGCGGCTCGTCCATCTGACCGAACACCAGAGCGGTGTTCTTCATGACGCCCGACTCGGTCATCTCCGTGATGAGGTCGTTGCCCTCACGGGTGCGCTCACCGACGCCGGCGAACACCGAGGTGCCACCGAAGTTCAGCGCGACACGCTGGATCATCTCCTGGATCAGCACGGTCTTGCCGACGCCGGCACCACCGAACAGACCGATCTTGCCGCCGACGACGTAGGGCGTCATCAGGTCCAGGACCTTGATGCCGGTCTCCAGCATCTCGGTCTTGCCCTCGAGCTCGTCGAAGCGCGGGGCCTTCTGGTGGATCGACCGCAGGTCACCGGTGAACTGGATGGACGGGTCGTCCAGGCAGTCGCCGAGGGCATTGAACACGTGGCCCTTGACCTGGTCGCCCACCGGCACGGAGATCGGGCGGCCGAGGTCGGTGACCTCCTGGCCGCGCACGACGCCGTCGGTCGGCTGCATGGAGATGGCCCGGACCAGGTTGTCACCCAGGTGCGTGGCGATCTCCAGCGTCAGCTTGCGCTTGTCGCCGGAGAGGTCCACCTCCAGCGTGAGGGCGTTGAGCAGGTTCGGGACCTGGTCACGCGGGAACTCGACGTCGACGACCGGGCCGGTCACCTGGACGACGCGCCCGGTGATCGGGCCGGCCGAAGTTTCGGCGGTCGTGGTCATCAGCTCTCACTTCCTGCGCTGGCGAGAGCGTCGACCCCACCGACGATCTCGCTGATCTCCTGGGTGATCTGTGCCTGGCGAGCCTGGTTGGCCTCCAGGGTCAGGCTACGGATCAATTCGTTGGCGTTGTCCGTCGCGGCCTTCATGGCCCGCTGCCGGTTCGCCGACTCCGATGCCGCCGACTCCAGCAGGGCCGCGTAGAGGCGGGCCCCGATGTACTTCGGCAGCAGCGCGTCGAAGAGCGTGTCCGGGTCCGGCTCGAACTCGTAGAGCGGCTGGAGCCCCTTGCTCTCCGGGTGGTCCCGCTGGCTCTCGGCCGTGTCGGCGTCGGCGTCGCGGGCGACCGAGGGCAGCTCCGACCCGGCACCGACCGGCCTCGAGGAGGCGCTGTCGGCCGCGTACTCGACCTCGAGCGGAGCCATCCGCCGGGCCTGCGGCACCTGGGTGATCATGTTCTTGAAGCTGGTGTAGACGAGGTGCAGCTCGTCCACGCCGGTCACACCGTCGGTGTTGCCGTCGTGGTCGTCCTCACCGGCCATGAACGCGTCGACCAGGGTCTTCGCCGCCTCGGCCGCGTGCTCGTAGCCGGGCTGCTCGGAGAATCCGGTCCACGACTCCTCGATCTCCCGGTTGCGGAACCGGTAGTACGAGACGCCCTTGCGGCCGATCACGTAGAGGACCGGCTCCTTGCCCTGCTCACGGAGCAGGGCCTGGAGCTGCTCGGCCTCCTTGAGGACGTTGGCGTTGTAGCCGCCGCACTGACCTCGGTCACTGGTGACGACCAGGACCGCGGCCCGCTTCGGCTGCTCCCGCTCGACGAGCAGCGGGTGGTCCAGCGCCGAGTTCGACGCGAGCTCCGACAGGGTGCTCGTCATCAGCTCGGCGTACGGACGTGCCTCGTCCACCCGCGCCCGGGCCTTCGCGATCCGTGAGGTCGCGATCAGCTCCTGGGAACGGGTGATCTTCTTGATGGACTGCGTCGACCGGATACGCCGGCGCAGCACCCGGATCTGTGCCGCCATCGGGTATCAGCCTCAGTTCTTCTTGACCGTGACGGTCTCCTGCTCGACATCGTCCTCGTCGAGGGCCTTCTCGGCCTTCTCCTTGGGGACGACCGAGGAACCGTCGGACGCGGTGAACTCGTTGCGCTTGAACTCGTCGACCGACTTGGTCAGCGTCTCGACGGCGTCGTCGGAGAGCTTCCCGGTGTCGGTGATCTCGTTCAGGGCGCCGGAGGCGTGGCGACGCGAGTACTCGCGGAACTCCGACTCGAAGCGCTGCACGTCGGCGACGGGCACCGAGTCGAGCTTGCCGGAGGTGCCCAGCCAGATCGAGACGACCTGGTCCTGCACCGCGACCGGCGCGTACTGCGCCTGCTTGAGCAGCTCGACCAGGCGCTCGCCACGGCCCAGAGCGGCGGCCGACGCGGCGTCGAGGTCGGAACCGAAGGCGGCGAACGCCTCCAGCTCACGGAACTGCGACAGGTCCAGACGCAGCGAGCCCGAGACCGTCTTCATGGCCTTGATCTGCGCCGAGCCGCCGACCCGGGAGACCGAGATACCGACGTTGATCGCCGGCCGGACACCCTGGTTGAACAGGTCGGACTCGAGGAAGACCTGGCCGTCGGTGATCGAGATGACGTTGGTCGGGATGTAGGCCGACACGTCGTTCGCCTTGGTCTCGATGATCGGCAGACCGGTCATCGACCCCGCGCCGAGCTCGTCGGAGAGCTTCGCGCAGCGCTCCAGCAGACGCGAGTGCAGGTAGAAGACGTCGCCCGGGTAGGCCTCACGGCCCGGCGGGCGGCGCAGCAGCAGCGAGATCGCGCGGTAGGCCTCGGCCTGCTTCGACAGGTCGTCGAACACGATGAGGACGTGCTTGCCCTGGTACATCCAGTGCTGGCCGATGGCCGAGCCGGTGTAGGGCGCGAGCCACTTGAAGCCGGCCGGGTCGGACGCGGGGGCCGCGACGATCGTCGTGTACTCCAGCGCACCGGCGTCCTCGAGGGACTGCCGGACACCGGCGATCGTGGAGCCCTTCTGGCCGATGGCGACGTAGATGCAGCGGACCTGCTTCTTCGGGTCGCCCGACTCCCAGTTCTCCTTCTGGTTGATGATCGTGTCGACGCAGACCGCGGTCTTGCCGGTCTTGCGGTCGCCGATCACCAGCTGGCGCTGGCCGCGGCCGATCGGGGTCATGGCGTCGATGGCCTTGATCCCGGTCTGCAGCGGCTCGCCGACGGACTGGCGGTCCATCACGCCGGCCGCCTGGAGCTCGAGCACGCGGCGGGCGTCGCTCTCGACGTCGCCGAGGCCGTCGATCGGGTTGCCCAGCGGGTCGACGACCCGGCCCAGGTAGCCCTCGCCGACCGGCACGGACAGGACCTCGCCGGTACGGGTGACCTGCTGGCCCTCCTCGAGGCCGGTGTAGTCGCCCAGGACGACCGCACCGATCTCGTTCTGCTCGAGGTTCAGCGCGACACCGCGGACGCCGCCCTCGAACTCGAGCAGCTCGTTGGTCATGGCCGAGGGCAGACCCTCGACGTGGGCGATGCCGTCACCGGTGTCGGCGACGGTCCCGACCTCACGGCGGGACGTGCCGCTCTCCAGCGACGAGACGTAGCTGGAGATCGCACTCCGGATCTCCTCGGAGGAGATCGTCAGCTCTGTCATGGCTGCGTCGTTCCTTCTCTCGAACGGGGTCTTCGGGTCGTTCCGCCGGGGTCCGGCGATCGCGTCCGAAGCAGGTCAGCTGGGCAGGGATCGGCGAGCTGCGGCGAGTCGACCCGCCACGCTGCCGTCGATGACCTCGCCGCCGACCTGCACGACCAGGCCTCCGAGGAGGCTCCGGTCGAGCTCGACCTGCAGGGAGATCGTGCGGCCGTACATACGGCCCAGTGTCTCGGCGAGCGTGGTCTCCTGCTCGGAGGAGAGCTCGACGGGTGTGCGCACCTTGGCGACCGAGCGGTCCCGGCGGGCCGCCGCGAGCTCGGCGAGCTCCTCGGCGACGACGTCGAGGTGCCGGCTGCGGGGCAGCCGGACCGCTTCGCGGAGCAGCGCCGCCGTCACCGGGTAGACCTTCTCGCCGAGCACCGAGTCCAGGAGCTGGACGCGACCCTCGACGGGCCGGGCGGCGTCGCCGAGCAGGCTCGCCAGCTGCGGTTCGCGGGCGACGACCCGGCCGAACCGGAACAGCTGGTCCTCGACCTCGTCGAGGGAGCCGTTGCGGTCCGCGATCGCGATGGCCGTGCGGCGGGCCAGGCCCTCCGCGCCGGTGACGATGTCGCGGGGGGTGGACCAGCGCTTGCCCGCCAGCTCGGAGACGAGGTCCACGGTCGGCTGCGAGAGCTGGGACCCGAACAGCCGGCGGACCAGGTCCGCGCGGGCGTCCTCGGGGGAGGACGCGTCGGCCAGCAGGCGCCGGACGGAGCGCTCGAAGTCCAGGAACCGGGCCACCGCGAACAGCTCGTCCGCGGTCGTGGTCAGGTCCCGGGCCGACGCGGAGTCGGTCCAGGAGTCCAACCGCTCGGTCAGCGCCGCGAGGGACTCACGGCTGGCGGGCTGCAGGACAGCCGCCATCAGTTCGCCCCGCTCCGCTGGGCCACGCCCTGCTGGTCGAGCTCACCGAGGAACGAGTCGATCGTCGCGGAACGACGCGAGTCGTCGGCCAGCTGCTCGCGCAGCAGGCGCTCGGCCAGCTGGACCGACAGGCCCCCGACCTCGTTGCGCAGAGCACGCTGGGCGGCGTCGCGTGACGCGGCCACCTGCTCCTCGCCACGGGCCTTGATGCGCGCGGCCTCGGCCTCGGCCTCCTCGCGGAGCTCGGCCTTGATCTGCTGGCCCTCGGCCCGGGCGTCGTCGCGGATGCGCGCCGCCTCGGCCCGGAGGCCGGCGAGCTGCTCCTCGTACTCCTTCTTCAGCCGGTCCGCCTGCTCCTGGGTCTCCTGAGCACGCTTGAGGCCGCCCTCGATCGCGTCGGTCCGCTCCTCGTAGAGCGTCTCGAAGCGCGGGACCGCGAACTTCCAGAGCAGGAACAGCAGGATCGCGAACGCGACCACACCGAGCACGAGCTCATCGAGGTGCGGGAGAATCGGAAGCGGCTGTTCGGCGGCGAGAATCAGTTCCACCGTGTGTCCTTCCCTGACATGGCCGCCGGTACCGGGACCGGCATGAGAGTGATCTGCCGGCTCTTACTGCGCGATGAAGAAGAGCACCAGGCCGATCAGCATGACCAGCTCGGCGAGGACGAAGGTGGTCCAGCCGATACCCATCAGCTGGCCGCGGGCCTCCGGCTGGCGGGCGGTGCCGCTGATGACGGCCGACCAGATCAGGCCGACGCCGATACCGGCGCCGATGGCCGAGGCGCCGAACCCGATGGCCGCGAGGCCCGGGTTGATGTTGGCGGCTTCCTGGGCCAGAACCTGGGTGACGTTCACTTCGGGTTTCCTTCCGTCGGGTCCGCGGGATGCGGGTCGTTCGGTGTATCGGCCCGGACGGGCCGGCGGATGAAGCAGGTGGTGCGAGCGCGGTGCCGGCGGCACCGGGGTCTCGGTGGTGCTGTCAGTGGTCCTCGGAGATCGCCGCGCCGATGAACACGGCTGCCAGCAAGGCGAAGACGTAGGCCTGGATGACCTGGACCAGCGCCTCCAGGAACGTGAACGCGATCCCGGCGGCGAACACCACCGGGGACGCGATGACGAGCGCGGAGCCCGCCGACACCAGGAACGCCGCACCCACGGCGGTCAGGGCGAGGATGAGGTGGCCTGCGAACATCGCGGCGAACACACGCAGTGCCAGCGAGAGCGGCTGCACCAGGAACTTCTGCAGCAGCTCGATCACGATGATCAGCGGCGCGATGAAGACCGGGACGCCCGGCGGCAGCGCGGCGTGCTTGATGTAGCCGAAGAACCCGTGCTTCTTGAACCCGGCGTAGTGGTAGAAGACGTAGACGAACAGCGCCAGCGCGATGGGGAACCCGATCCGCGACAGCGTCGGGAACTGGATCACCGGGATGATCGCGAAGATGTTGTTGACCAGGATGAAGCTGAACAGGCCGAGGATCAGCGGGATGTACCGCTTGAAGTCCTCGGAGCCGATCTGGTCACGCGCCATCGTGTTGCGCGGGATGTTGTAGAAGGACTCCAGTCCGAACTGGAATCGGCTCGGCACGATGGACAGCTTGCGCGTGCCCAGCGTGAAGACGGCCGCGACGATGATCAGCGACAGGACCGCCAGCACCATCGGCTTGGTGACGGCGCCGAAGATCGGCGGGTACTCGAACAGACCTGCGCCGGGCGGAGTGAACTCCTCGGCCGCCAGTACCAACGTGCCCAATGGGGGTCCTTCCGGTGCTCCCGTTCCGCATCCACGCGGAACGGGGGATCGCCTGCAAGGTGCCTCGTGGCGCGATGTGTTTCCGGGCGGCCGGGTCGAAACACCGGAAGTCACCCACATCGCCTACGTGGCGGATGCTATCAGCCGTACTTCTACACGATGTCGGGGGCTCGTACGCACCTCACCTGCGCGTTCGTCCGACGAAACGATCTTGATCGGGTCCGGTGGGTCGCGTCGGGTGATTCACCGTTAACTCCCCCGGCGGTCGCCGCCCGGCCATCCGCCCGACGCCCTCGACAGCCCGCGCGGACGCCCGCGAGGGCGCCGCAGGAACGGACGAAACGGTCGTCGAACCCCAGGTCAGGCATCTGTGGACCCCGGATCGGTGCCGATCAGGATCTGGAGCTTCTGCCCTGCCCAGGCCTCCGCCGCCGTCGTCGTGATGAAGACGACGAGCATGGTGACGGCCAGTGACATGCGGTGCAGACCCGGCGCACCCCCGAGGGTGAACAGGGCGAGCAGGAGAATGATGGCCTTCATCGCGAGGCCGCCGAATGCGGCCAGCATCACAGCGCCCGGCTCGAGATGGGTCGTACGCAGCATCAGCACCGGCGTGAGCAGGGCCGAGCCGGTGGCCAGCAGACCACCGAGGGCCGCGGCGGACAGGCCCGGGACCCCGGCCGCGACGATCCCGCCGACGGCGCAGGCCACCGTGGTGGCCGCGCCGACCAGGGCGGCGCCGCGGGCCATCGACCCCGACAGCCGCCGCACGACCTGCGCCTGACCGAGCGCGGGACCGTCGTACTCCACGGTCCCCCAGCGGTCCCATCGCCACACGGTGCGTCCGCCTCCCGGCTCACCGGCCGCCCCACCAGCGGGTACGGCTCCGCGCACACGGTAACCGGCGGGTCCGGCGCCCCGACCGGCGCCGTCCCCCGCGGTGTCCCGTGCCGCCCGGCCCGCGTCGAGAAGCTCCCGAGCGTCGTCGGACCGCCGTCGGGCGGCACCCAGGTGCTTCTCGACGCGCTCGACGGCCCTGGGACCGGGCGGCGTACGGGGCGGGCGGGCCTGATCCGTGAGCGCGGACACCTCTCCCCAGGGCCAGGACCGGCGCCGGTCAGGCGTCGCGGTCCCGGGCGGGGTGGTGCGCGGGGGTGGGGACGGTCGGCTGGTCCGGCCCCGGTGTCGCGGCGGGGTGGGCGCGGTGGCCGGTGCCGCGCGGGTGCTGCGGGCGGGGCGGGACCGGCCCGGGGTCGGTCGGGGCCGGCGTCGGCGGTCCGGCGGCCGTGCCGCGTGGCATCCGCGGACGGGCGGCGACGGGCCGGGGCGGGGTCGGTGGTGTGGGCGGCCCGGCATCGGCGGACGTCGTCGGGCCGACGTGTTCCGGCCCCCCGGTCGGGGTGCCCGCGAGCCGGGTGGGTCCGGGTCCGGCGGGCGCAGGTCCCGCAGTACCGGCGACCAGCGGTCCCCCGGTGCCGGCGGGCGCGCGTCGCGTCCCGGTCCGCGACGGGCCACGCCCGCCGCTCGGCCGGTGCGCGCCCCGCGTCCACGGCGCAGGCCCCCCGGGTGCGTCCCGACCCGATGTGTCCCGCCGTGACGGCTCCCGACCGGACGTGTCCCCGCCCGGCACGACCCGGCCCGGCACCGGTGCCGCCGCGGCGGGGCCCGGCGGTCCGGGACCGTCCTCGACCGGACCACCGGCGGACGGCCGGGCCGGGGGCGCCCGGCGCCCGGGCCCGGCGTCCGGGAGGTCGTCGGTCGAGGCGATCGCCGTCTCCCCCGCGGCGACCGGCGCCGCGGAGGCGGCGGTGCGCATCCGCGACCGGTGCGGCACTGCCGAGGCCACGAACGCCACGACCAACGCGATCCCGGTCGCGGCGAGCACCAGCCCGGTGCGGGGGACCAGGGCCAGCGCGACCGCGCCGAAGGCGATCACCGCGACCCACAGGTAGACCAGCAGCACCGCGCGCCGGTGGCTGTGCCCGACCTGGAGCAGGCGGTGGTGCAGGTGCATCTTGTCCGGGCTGAAGGGGCTGGTCCCGGCCCGGGTCCGGCGCACGACCGCCATGAGCAGGTCCAGCGACGGGATGAAGACGATCCCGACCAGCACGACCACCGGGGAGACCAGCGCCAGCAGATCCCCGGCCGACGGGGTGTCCGACTGCGGGACGCGGCCGGACGCGCTCGTGATCGCGGCGGCCAGCATCACCCCGACCATCATCGAGCCGGTGTCCCCCATGAAGATCCGCGCGGGGTGGAAGTTGTGCGGCAGGAACCCCAGGCAGGACCCGGCGAGCACCACCGCGAGCAGCGCGGGGACGAACGTGGCCGGATCGTTGCCGTTCTCGCTGATCAGCCCGATGCAGAACACCGCGGTCGCGAGCGTCGTGATCAGCCCGATCCCCGCGGCGAGCCCGTCGAGCCCGTCGACGAAGTTCATCGCGTTCACCAGGACGACGGTGACCAGCACCGTCAGCAGCACCGACTGACTCTGCCCCAGCGCCAGCACCGACCCGCTGAGGAACGAGTCGCCGCCGATCGGGATCCAGATCTGGAGCCACTGGACCCCGTACAGGACCAACAGCCCGGCCGCGGTGACCTGCGCGGCGAACTTGGTGAGGGCGTCGAGGTCGTAGCGGTCGTCGAGCATCCCGACGCCGACCAGCAACCCGGTCGCGACGACGACCCCGACGACCTCGGTGCTCTGCTCGAAGTAGGCCAGCCGCAGGGCCGGGAGCTGCAGCGACAGCAGCAGCCCGGCCAGCACCCCGCCGAACATCGCGAGGCCGCCCCACCGCGGGGTCGGGGTGACGTGCACGTCCCGTCCCCGCGGCCAGGCCACCGCGCCGACCTTCAGCGCCAGCATCCGGACCGGCCCGGTCAGCAGCAGCGTGACGACGGCGGCGACCAGCCCGACGAGCAGGAGCTCCCGGATGGGGAGTCCGTACGTGAACTGGTCAGTGGGCACGTCGCGAGCGCCTCTCCGCCTCCGCCGTGGGTCTCAGGTCATCCCCGAGGGTAGGCCGGTGCCTTCGAGACGAGCGCGGTGACCGCCTTCGCGACGTCGGCGAGTTCGGCGTCGCCGGCCGCGGTGTCGTGCTCGGCCTTGACCGCGCGGGCCAGCAGCGCGCCGACCTCGGCCATGTCGGCCTCGGTCATCCCCTGCGTGGTGACGCTGGGCGAGCCGACCCGGATGCCGGACGGCTTCATCGGCGGCGCCGGGTCGTAGGGGATCGCGTTCTTGTTCAGCGTGATGCCGGCGCGGTCGCAGCGGGTCTCCGCCTCCGACCCGGTGACGCCGATCGGACGCAGGTCCAGCAGCGCGAGGTGGTTGTCGGTGCCGCCGGAGACGGCGCGCATGCCCTCGGACTCCAGGCTCGTCGTCAGCGCCCGGGCGTTCGCGACGACCTGGCGGGTGTAGGCCTGGTACTCCGGCTGCGCCGCCTCCTTCATCGCGACGGCCTTCGCGGCGACCGCGTGCATCAGGGGGCCACCCTGGGAGAACGGGAAGACGGCCTTGTCGATGGCCTTCGCGTGCTCCTCGCGGCACAGCACCATGCCGCCGCGCGGGCCGCGCAGGACCTTGTGCGTGGTGGCGGTGACGACGTCGGCGTAGGGCACCGGCGACGGGATCGCCTTGCCGGCGACCAGACCGATGAAGTGCGCGGCGTCGACCATGAGCTTGGCGCCGACCTCGTCGGCGATCTCGCGGAACACCGCGAAGTCGATCAGGCGCGGGTACGCGGTCGCACCGGCGATGATGATCTTCGGCTGGTGCTGCTTGGCCAGGTCGCGGACCTGGTCGTAGTCGATGACCTCGGTGTCCTCGCGGACCGTGTAGGACACCGCGTTGAACCACAGGCCGGAGAAGTTGACCTTGCTGCCGTGCGTGAGGTGGCCGCCCTGCTTGAGGTCCATGGCCAGCACGGTGTCGCCGGGCTTGGCGAACGCGGCGTAGGCGGCGAGGTTCGCGCTCGCGCCCGAGTGCGGCTGGAGGTTGGCGTGCTCGGCGCCGAAGAGCTCCTTCGTACGCGCGTTGCCGATGTTCTCCGCGACGTCGACGACGCCGCAGCCCCCGTAGTAGCGGCGGCCGGGGTAGCCCTCGGCGTACTTGTTCGACAGCGTCGACCCGAGCGCCGCCAGCACCGCGGGGCTGGTCAGGTTCTCACTCGCGATGAGCTGCAGTCCGCCGCGCAGGCGCTCGAGCTCGTCCAGCACGACGCCCGCGATCTCGGGGTCCTGCTGCTGCAGTGCGTGGAAGTCCGGTCCCCAGAAGGTCTGCTCGCTCACGCCGGGACACGCTACCCGCTGCCATCCCCGCAGGCCGCGGCCGTGCAGGCGTGATCACACCCGCGGGTGGCCGCCTCAGACCCGGTCGATCTCCTGACCGACGACCTCCTCGACCTGTTCGGCGGTCACCCCGCCCTCGCGCAGCATGCGCGGCCGGGCGCCGGTGAGGTCGACGATCGTGGAGGCGACCGGGTCACCGGACGGGCCGCCGTCGAGGTAGACCTGCACGCTCGAGGCCAGCTGGGTGATCGCCTCGGTCACGTTCGACGCCGGCGGGTTGCCCGAGGTGTTGGCGCTCGACACCGCCATCGGCCCGACCTCGCGCAGCAGCTCCAGCGCGACCGGGTGCAGCGGCATGCGCAGCATCACCGTCCCGCGGGTGCTGCCCAGGTCCCAGGCCAACGAGGGCGCGTGCTCCAGCACCAGCGACACCTCGCCCGGCCAGAACGCCTCGATCAGCGCCCGGGCGGACTGCGGGACTCCTGAGACGAGGCCGTCGATGGTGGTCCAGGAACCGACGAGCACGCCGACCGGCATGTCCGGGCCGCGCCGCTTGGCGGCGAGCAGCGCGCGCACGGCGGTGCCGTTGAACGCGTCGCAGCCGATGCCGTAGACGGTGTCGGTGGGCAGGACGACCAGCTCACCCGCCCGGACGGCGCGCGCGGCGGCGGTCAGACCGCGTGCGCGCTCGGCGGGGACGCTGCAGTCGAACAGCGGCTGGGTCTGCGGTGCACTCACGATCCGCGAGGATACGACCGTGCCGCGCGGGGGTGCGGGGCGGCTCACATCCGCGGCGCCGGCGGGACGTCCGGACGACCGCTCCCCGCTGGGTGGGACGGGCGTCAGGAGCAGGGGACGCGGCGGGCGGTGACGAAGCGCGGGCGGCCGGTGAGGTCGTCGTGCTCGGTGACCTCGCCCAGCGTGCGCCGGCGGCGCAGCAGTGCCGGGACCGTCTCGCCGTGGGTGTCGTCGTGCTCGATCGCGAGGTGCCCGCCGTGCCGCAGCCATCCGCTGGCCCCGCGTACGACGGCCTGGATGATCTGGGTGCCGTCGGGCCCGCCGAACACGGCGCCGGGTGGGTCCCACCGCTCCACCTCGGGCGGCACCGGCGTCCCGTCCGGGACGTAGGGCGGGTTGCAGACGACCAGGTCGACCGCACCCTCCAGCTCGATGAGCAGGTCGGTCCACCGGACGTCGGCGACGTGCAGGGTCACCGGGCGCCCGCCCGCGGCGACGTGCGCGTCGAGGTTGCGCCGGGTCCAGGACAGTGCCGACGGGTCGGCCTCGAGAGCGTGCACCTCGGCGTCGGGCCGGGACACCGCGAAGGCCAGCGCGAGCGCGCCGGAGCCGGTGCAGAGGTCGAGCACCCGGGGGCGGCTCACGTCGCGGATCGAGGCGAGGCCCCACTCCAGCAGCAGCTCGGTCTCCGGGCGCGGGGTGAACACCCCCGGTCCGACGGCGACCTCGACCGGGCCGAGTACCGCGGTGCCGAGGATGTGCTGCAACGGTTCGCGGGTGGCGCGGCGGGCCACGAGGGCCTGCAGCCGTTCGACGACCGGTGGGTCCACCAGCGGGGTCATCAGCAGTGTGGACCGCGACGAGCCGAGCACGTGCGCGGCGAGCAGCTCGGCGTCGACGCGCGGGGACGCGACACCGGCGGCCGCCAGGGTGCGCTCGGCCTCCGCGATCGCCACCCGGAGCGGCAGCCGGCTGCCGGTCGTGGGGCTCGCCGTCGTCTCGGTCACGGCTCCAGTGTCCCGGCTGCGGGGCGCGGGGACACCGCAGGTGACCGGAGCATCACCTGAGCGGGGGATCATTCCGGCTCCTGCTCCCCCGCCATGGCCTCGGCGCGCTCGGCCGCGGTCAGAGCGGCGAGGACGTCGACGAGGTGGCCGTCGAGCACCGCGGACAGGTTGTAGGCCTTGAACCCGACACGGTGGTCGGAGATGCGGTTCTCCGGGTAGTTGTAGGTACGGATCCGCTCCGAGCGGTCCACCGTGCGGACCTGCGAGCGACGCTGTTCCGACGCCGCCTCGGCCGCCTCGGCCTCGGCCTTCGCCTGCAGCCGGACCCGCAGCACGTCCATCGCGCGGGCCTTGTTCTGCAGCTGGGAGCGCTCGTTCTGGCAGGTCACGACGATGCCGGTCGGCAGGTGCGTGATCCGCACGGCGGAGTCGGTGGTGTTGACGCTCTGCCCGCCGTGGCCCGAGGCCCGGTAGACGTCGACCCGGATGTCGGCGTCGTGGATCTCGACGTCGGGTGTGTCGTCGGCGTCGGGGAAGACCAGGACGCCGGCCGCGGAGGTGTGGATGCGGCCCTGCGACTCGGTGACCGGGACGCGCTGGACGCGGTGCACGCCGCCCTCGAACTTCAGGGCGGCCCACACCCCGTCGACCGGGTCCTTGCTGCGCAGGGACAGCGTGATGTCCTTGTACCCGCCCAGATCGGACGGGGTGGCGCCGAGGACCTCGACCTTCCAGCCGCGGCTCTCGGCGTAGCGGCTGTACATGCGCACGAGGTCGCCGGCGAACAGCGCGGACTCCTCGCCGCCCTCGCCGGACTTGACCTCCATCAGGACGTCGTCGCCGTCGTGCGGGTCACGCGGGCGCAGCAGCTCGGTCAGCTCGGTCTCGAGCTCGACGATGCGGGTGTCCAGGGCGTCGGCCTCGGCGGCGAAGGCGCGGTCCTCGGCGGCGAGCTCACGGGCGGCGTCGCGGTCGTCGCGGACCTGGGCGAGCTCGCGGGCGCAGCGCACGACCGGGCCGAGCTCGGCGTAGCGACGGCCCAGCTTGCGGGCCTGCGCCTGGTCGGAGAGGACGTCCGGGTCGGCGAGGCGCTGCTCCAGCTCGGCGTGCTCTTCGAGCAGGGCGTCGACCGACTGCGTGCTCATCGGAGATTCCTTCGAGGCGCTGGGGAGGGAACGCGAAACGGCGCCCGCCTCCTCGCGTACGGCGAGGCGACGGGCGCCGTGTCGGGAGCTACTTGGCGGCGCGCTCGCGCTTCCCGTAGCGGGCCTCGAAGCGGGCCACGCGGCCACCGGAGTCCAGGATCTTCTGCTTGCCGGTGTAGAACGGGTGGCAGGCGGAGCAGACCTCGACGCTGATGGCGCCGCTGTTCTTGGTGCTGCGGGTCGTGAACTGGTTGCCGCAACCACAGGTGACCTGGGTGTCGACGTACTGAGGGTGGATTCCCTCGCGCATGGCTCTCTCCTCATCGTTGGCCGCCGGGTCCCTGGTACGACCAGGGTGAACCGGTGCCGGGAAGCTGACGGTCCATTCAACCATCCGGGCCCCGGCGGAATTCCCACCGGGGCCCGGACGGCACGGCGACGACTAGTCCTCGTCGTTGCCGGGGGCGTTCTTGGCGACCTGCATCAGGAACTCGATGTTGGTCTTGGTCTTCTTGAGCCGGCCGAGCACCAGGTCGAGCGCCTGCTGGTCGTCGAGCGCGGCGAGGACGCGGCGGAGCTTCACCATCACCGCGTGCTCGTCGGGCGACATCAGGAGCTCCTCCTTGCGAGTGCTCGAGTCGCCGACGTCGATGGCCGGGAAGATCCGCTTGTCGGCGATCTTCCGGTCCAGCTTGAGCTCGGCGTTGCCGGTGCCCTTGAACTCCTCGAAGATCACCGTGTCCATCGTGGACCCGGTCTCGACCAGCGCGGTCGCGAAGATGGTGAGCGAGCCACCGTCCTCGATGTTGCGCGCGGCGCCGAGGAAGCGCTTCGGCGGGTACAGCGCCGTGGAGTCGACACCACCGGACAGGATCCGGCCCGACGCGGGCGCCGCCAGGTTGTAGGCGCGGCCGAGGCGGGTGATGTTGTCCAGCAGGACGACGACGTCGTGCCCCATCTCGACCAGGCGCTTGGCCCGCTCGATGGACAGCTCGGCGACGGCGGTGTGGTCTGCCGGCGGGCGGTCGAAGGTCGAGGCGATGACCTCGCCCTTCACCGACCGCTGCATGTCGGTGACCTCCTCGGGCCGCTCGTCGACGAGGACGACCATGAGGTGGCACTCGGGGTTGTTCGTGGTGATCGCGTTCGCGATGTTCTGCATGATCGTCGTCTTGCCCGCCTTGGGCGGGGAGACGATCAGCGCACGCTGCCCCTTGCCGACCGGCATGATCAGGTCGATCACGCGGGTGGTCAGCTGCGTCGGGTCGGTCTCCAGGCGGAGCCGCTCGTTGGGGTAGAGCGGGGTCAGCTTGGTGAACTCGGGCCGGTTGCGTGCGGCCTCCGGGTCCCGCCCGTTGATCGAGTCGACGCGCACCAGCGGGTTGAACTTCTGCCGCTGCTGCTCGCCCTCGCGGGGCTGGCGGACGGCGCCGGTGATGGCGTCGCCGCGGCGCAGGCCGTTCTTGCGGACCATCGACATCGACACGTAGACGTCGGTGGGGCCGGAGAGGTAGCCGGTGGTCCGGACGAACGCGTAGTTGTCGAGGATGTCCACGATGCCGGCGACCGGCAGCAGGACGTCGTCGTCGCGGATCTCGGTGTCCACGCCACCGCCGGTGGCGCCGCCACCGGTGCGCTCGCGGTCCCGGCCGCGACGGCGGTCGCGGAAGCGGCGGCCGCGGCGGCCGCGGCCGTCACCGTCGTCACCGTCGTCGTCGCGGAAGTCGTTCCGGTCGGTACCGCGGTCGTTGTTCCGGTCGTTGTTCCGGTCGCCGTTGCGGTCGTTGTTCCGGTCGCCGTTCCGCTCACCACGGTTGTCACCGCGGTCGCCGGTCCGGTCGTTGTTGCGGTTCCCGCGGTTGCCGCGGCCGGAGTCGTCACCGTCGCGGTTGCGCCCGCCACGGCCGTTGTCGCCGTTGCCGCGGCCGTTGTCGTCGCGGCCCTCACCGGTGCGGTCGCCACCGTTGCGGTCGGCACCGCGCTCGGCGTTGCGGTCGGCGCCACGGCCACGACGGCGGTCGCCGTCGGTGCCGGGGTCGTCGCCGTCGGCGTCGCGACGGGCGTCCTTCTGGCCCGCGTCCCGCTGGCCCGCGTCCTTCTGGCCCGCGTCCGTGGCGGGGTCCTTCGGGGCGCCCTGGGGGCCGTTGTCCTTCTGGCCGTTGTCCTTCTGGCCGTTGTCGTCGCCCTGCCCGCGGCGGCGGGTCCGGCCACGACGACCGGCGCCGTCGGCGTCCTCACGGCGCTCCTCGGCCGGGGCCGAGGTGCTGTCGGCCTTCTCCGGCGCGCTCGCGGCGGGGGCGGCCTGCTCGGGCGCGGCGGCCGGGGCGCTCTCGGCGGCGGCCGGGGCGGCACCGTTGCCGGTGGAGGTGCCGGGGTCGCCGGTGGCGGCGTCGGTCACGGTGGCGTCGGGGGCGCCGGCCGGACGGGTCGCAGCACGGCGACGACGGGTGCGCGGCGCGGGGGCCTCGGCCTGCTCGGCGGCCTGTCCGCCCTGGTCACCGGCCTGCTCGGCGGGTGCCTGGGGGGCGGCCGGCGCGGCGGAGCCGTTGCCGGCGGGGGCCGCGGCGGTGTCGCCGAGGGCGAGCTGCGGCGCGCCCGCACCGTCGGAGCCGGTGGTGGCGGCGGGGTCCGCCTTCGCCTTCGGCTTCTTCGCGGGGGCCGCCGCCGCTCCGCCCTGACGCTCCTTGATGGCCGCGATCAGGTCGCCCTTCCGCATGCCGGAGATGTCCGGGACGTTCAGCTCGGTGGCCAGCTGGCGCAGCTCGGCCAGCACCATGCCGGACAGGCCGCCGCGTCGGCGGGGCGCCGCCTCGGCCGACGCGGTCCCGGTACCGGCGAGATCGGTCTCGCTCACAGAGTTCCTTCCTGACCGACCCGGTTACCTGTCCAGGTCAGGGGATGTCACACGCTCGGCCGATACGGAGACCCCGTATCGGCAGCATTCACAGATGGAGTCCCACGACGACGTCGCGGGAGTCAGGCCGCCCGTTCGGGATTCCGAGTCCAGTTCAGAAAGGAGATCGGGCGAGCGGGCCCGGCCGCAAGACTACGCCGATGTCGCGTGGATCGCCATGCACGGGCGACACTAGTCCGTACACCCCGGGGCGGCAACAACCCCCCTCGGGCGACGCGCCGACACACGGGGTCGCGTACCTCACGTTCCCGGCGGGCACCGGTGCTCAGCGGACCTCGACCTGCACACCGGTGGCGTCGACCGGCAGCCGCTGCACCGCGAAACCGTCGGTGTCGACGCCGTCGGGCAGCACGCCGTCGCGGGTCAGCGCCAGCACCGTCGGCCCGGCGCCGGAGATCGCGGCGGGTACGCCGTGCTCGCGCAGCGCCTCGACCAGCCGCAGCGACGACGGGTACGCCGGCCGCCGGTAGGGCTGGTGCAGCCGGTCCTCGGTGGCTGCCATGAGCAGGTCCGGCCGCCGAGTCATCGCCAGCACCGCCAGCGCGCAGCGGCTGCCGGTGAACGCGGCGTCGGCCAGCGGGACCTGCTCGGGCAGCAGCCCCCGGGTGGTCTTGGTCGAGGACTCGACGTCGGGCACACAGGCGACCGGGTGCACGTCGGGGTGCACCTCCAACCTCTCGGCGTGGAAGCGCCGGGCCGACCCCGCCGCCTCCCAGGCCACCACGAATCCGCCGAGCAGACTGGCCGCGGCGTTGTCGGCGTGGCCCTCCATGCCGGCGGAGAGCTGCAGCAGCGCGTCGCGCTCCAGCTCCGGGTCCCGCCCGGCCAGCACGGCGGCGGCCGTCACCCCGGCGACGGCGGCCGCCGCGGAGCTGCCGAGGCCGCGTGAGTGCGGCACCGCGTTGAGGCAGCGCAGCCGCAGCCCCGCGGGCGCCCCGCCGAACGTCTCGAAGGCCAGACGCATCGCCCGCAGGACCAGGTGCCGCTCGTCGCGCGGGACGTGCCGGCAGCCCTGCCCCGCGACGTCGACGAACACCCCCGGCGTCTCGAAGGTCTCGACCTCGATCTCGTCGTACAACGCCAGGGCCATGCCGAGGGAGTCGAAGCCGGGGCCGAGGTTGGCCGTCGACCCCGGGACCCGCACCAGTACGCGCGTCGGGCGACCCATCAGGCCAGCTCGAGCGCCGCCGCGACCGCCCCGGGGTCGATCGGGACGATCTCCGGGTCCGGCGCGGTGAGCAGAGCGGTGTCGGGGTCCTTCAGGCCGTGCCCGGTCACCGTGCACACCACGAGGGAGCCGGGGGGCAGCGACCCGTCGGCGTGGCTCTGCAGCAGCCCGGCGACGCTGGACGCCGATGCGGGCTCGACGAACACGCCCTCCTGCGCGGACAGCATCCGGTAGGCGGCGAGGATCTCGTCGTCGGTGACGGCGGCGAACTTCCCGTTCGACTCGTCGCGCGCGGTGGTCGCGCCCTTCCACGAGGCGGGGGCACCGATCCGGATGGCGGTCGCGATCGTCTCGGGGTCGCTCACCGGGGCGCCGTGCACCAGCGGTGCGGCGCCGGCGGCCTGGAACCCGAACATCCGCGGCAGCGCGGGGATGACGCCGTCGGCGTGGTAGCCCCGGTAGCCGTGCCAGTACGCGGTGATGTTGCCGGCGTTGCCGACCGGCAGGCAGTGCACGTCCGGGGCGCGGCCCAGCTGGTCGCAGATCTCGTAGGCGGCCGAGGCCTGGCCGGCGATCCGGGTCGGGTTCACCGAGTTGACCAGCGCGATCGCCGGGTAGTCGGCGGTCGTCTTGCGGGCCAGCTCCAGGCAGTCGTCGAAGTTGCCGTCGATCTGCAGGATCCGGGCGCCGTGCGCGACGGCCTGGGCGAGCTTGCCCAGCGCGATCTTCCCGGTCGGCACGAGCACCGCACAGGTCATCCCGGCACGGGTGGCGTAGGCGGCCGCCGACGCCGAGGTGTTGCCGGTGGAGGCGCACAGCACGCTGGACTTGCCGTCGGCGAGCGCGGCGGTGACCGCCATCGTCATGCCGCGGTCCTTGAACGAGCCGGTCGGGTTGGCGCCGTCGACCTTCAGGTAGACCTGGCAGCCGGTCAGCTCCGACAGCCGGGGGGCCGGCAGCAGCGGCGTGCCGCCCTCCCCCAGCGTCACAACGGTCCAGTCCGGCTGCACCGGCATCCGGTCGCGGTAGGCCTCGATGACACCCGGCCACTGGCCGGGTGGCGGCGGCGCGACCGCACCGGCGACCTGGGTCACCGGACCGAAGGGACCGGACGCCGGCCCCCGGACTCCTCGCACGCTGCCCGTCACAACCGGTCCACTCCCTGATCCCCCACCTGTGGTCATTCGCCCATACCCAGTGCGCTCACCGCGCGGCCCAGCCCCTCGACCCGCAGCACCCCGGCGACGCCGAGCACGTGGTCGAGGTCCAGCAGCGCCGACACCGTGGCCGACAGCGCGGCCTCCGGCGCCGAGTGCGTGACGACCGTCAGCCGGGCCTGGCTGCGGTCCGAGCCGTCGGCCCGGTCCACCGAGCCGTTCACCCCGCCGGTCTGGCGGACCGCGGCGATGGAGACGCCGTTCCGCGCGAACTCGCTCGCGATCGTGGCGAGCACGCCCTCGCGGTCGGCCACCTCGAGGTCGACGTGGTACCGGGTGGGCACCTCGCCGATCGGGCGCACCGGCAGGCTGGCGTAGGCCGACTCGCGCGGCCCGCGGCCGCCGCCGACCCGGTTGCGGGCCACCGCGACGAGGTCGCCGAGCACCGCGGAGGCGGTCGGCGCGCCGCCTGCGCCCTGGCCGTAGAACATCAGCTGGCCGGCGGCCTCGGCCTCGACGAACACCGCGTTGTACGCGCCGTCGACGCCCGCCAGCGGGTGCGAGTCGGGGACCATCGCCGGGTAGACGCGCGCCGAGACCGACTCGGTCCCGTCCGTGGCCACCACGCGCTCGCAGATGGCGAGCAGCTTGATCGTGCAGCCGAGCCTGCGGGCGGCGGCGACGTCGGCCGAGCTGACCCCGCGCATGCCCTCGCGGTGCACGTCGGAGGCGGTGAAGCGGGTGTGGAACGCCAGCGAGGCCAGGATCGCGGCCTTCGAGGCGGCGTCGTAGCCGTCGACGTCGGCGCTCGGGTCGGCCTCGGCGTAGCCCAGCCGGGTCGCCTCCTCCAGCGCGTCGGCGTAGGACGTCCCGCCCGAGGACATGGCCGAGAGGATGAAGTTCGAGGTGCCGTTGACGATGCCGGCGACCCGGGTGATGCGGTCCCCGGCCAGGGACTCGCGCAGCGGGCGCAGCAGCGGGATCGCTCCGGCGACGGCGGCCTCGTAGTAGAGGTCGGCGCCGGAGGCGTCGGCGGCCTCGGCCAGCGTCGGGCCGTCCTCGGCGAGCAGCGCCTTGTTCGCCGTCACGACCGAGCGGCCGGACTTGAGCGCCTCCAGCAGCCAGCCGCGGACCGGCTCGATCCCGCCGATGACCTCGACGACGACGTCGACGTCGTCGCGGGTCACGAGCTCGCCGGCATCGGTGGTCACCAGGTCCGGGAAGTTCTCGGTCAGCCAGGGGTGCCGGTGCGGTCGCCGCACGGCGACCCCGGCCAGCTCGATGCGGGCTCCCACCCGCGCGGCCAGCTCGTCGGCCTGCTCGGTGATGAGCCGGACCACCTCGGTGCCGACGGTGCCGCAGCCCAGCAGTGCCACCCGGACGGCGCCGGTCTCGCTCGCCACGTGTCCTCCTCGCGTGCGCGCACCCCTCGGGCGCGCGCCGATCATTCCTGGTCGGACGGGTGCGGACAGGTCCGGGTGGCGGTTCTCACCCGGGTGCGCTCACACCTCGAAACGGAACTGGTCCTCCAGTGTCTCGCGACGCAACAGGGTCCGGTCGACCCCGTCACGGACCGCGACGACAGCAGGTCGCGGCAGCCGGTTGTACCCCGACGCCATGGCGTAGCAGTAGGCCCCCGTCGCCGCGACGGCCAGCAGGTCGCCCGGCGCGAGATCGGCCGGCAGCCAGCAGTCGCGCACCACGATGTCACCCGACTCGCAGTGCTTGCCGACCACCCGGGACAGCACGGGGACGTCCCCGCCGGGGACCGAGTCGTGCCCGCTGGCGCGGGACACCAGCCGTACGTCGTACTCGGCGTCGTAGAGGGACGTGCGGATGTTGTCGCTCATCCCGCCGTCGACGCTGACGTAGCGCCGGGAGTACCCGCCGAGCGGGACGTCCTTGACGGTGCCGACCTCGTAGACGGTGACGGTGCCCGGCCCGGCGATGGCCCGGCCCGGCTCGACGGCGATCGCCGGCACGTCCAGCCCGGAGGCGGCGCACTCGCGCGTGACGATCGCGCGCAGCTCCTCGGCCAGCGCCGGCATCGACAGCGGGGTGTCCCCCGGCCGGTAGGCGATGCCGATGCCGCCGCCGAGGTCCAGGGTGCGCAGCGCGGTCAGGTTCTCGCCGCCGTGCTCGGCGTGCAGGTCGGCGAGAACCTTCACCACGCGCCGGGCGGCCGCCTCGAAGCCCTCGGTCTCGAAGATCTGCGAGCCGATGTGGCTGTGCAGCCCGACCAGGCTCAGGTGGCTCGCGGCGAGCACACGGCGGGCGGCCTCCAGCGCCGCCGAGTCCTTCGTGTCGGCCCCGGCGATGGAGAACCCGAACTTCTGGTCCTCGTGTGCGGTGGCGATGTACTCGTGGGTGTGGGCCTCGACACCGACGGTGAGCCGGATCAGCACCGGCGCGACGGTGTCCCGTGCGGCGGCGACGTCGGCGAGCCGGGCGATCTCGTCGAAGGAGTCGACGACGATCCCGCCGATCCCCGCCTCGACCGCGGCCTCCAGCTCGGCGAGGGACTTGTTGTTGCCGTGCAGCGCGATCCGCTCGGGCGGGAACTCCGCGCGCAGCGCCACGGCCAGCTCGCCGCCGGAGCACACGTCCAGCGACAGGCCCTCCTGCGCGACCCAGCGGGCGATCTCGGTACACAGGAACGCCTTCGCCGCGTAGTGCACGGCCTCGGCCCCGAACGCGGCGGCGAACTCGCTGCAGCGGCCGCGGAAGTCGTCCTCGTCGAGCACGAACAGCGGGGTGCCGTGGGCCGCGGCGAGGTCGCGGACGTCGGCCCCGGCCAGGCGCAGCGCGCCGTCGGCGCCGCGGGCGGCGTGCCGAGGCCAGACCGCGGGCGCCAGCTCGTCGAGCGCCGCGGCGCTCTCCGGGCGGGGCCCGGCCGACTCGGGCGCGGGGGTGAGGCCCGCGTGCATCGGGCCTGCGGGGTGTGCCCTCATGTCACATCCGTTCCGGGGCGTCGACGCCGAGCAGCGCCAGGCCGTTGGCGAGCACCGTGCGGGCGGCGACGCAGAGCGCGAGGCGCGCGCGGTGCAGGTCGGAGACCTCCTCGTCGCCCTGGGGCAGGACGCGGCAGGAGTCGTAGAACTTGTGGTAGGCGCCGGCGAGCGACTCCAGGTAGCGGGCGACCCGGTGCGGCTCGCGCAGCTCGGCGGCGGTGCGCACGACGTCGCCGAACTCGCCGAGGGTGCGGATCAGGTCGCCCTCGCGGGGGTGGGACAGCAGGCCGTAGTCCTCGCCGGGGGTGATGCCGAGGTCGGCGGCGTTGCGGGCCAGCGAGGACAGCCGGGCGTGCGCGTACTGGACGTAGAACACCGGGTTCTCGCTGGTCCGGCTGGCCAGCAGGTCCAGGTCGATGTCCAGGCCCGAGTCCACCGAGGACCGCACGAGCGAGTACCGGGCGGCGTCGACGCCGACGGCCCCGACCAGGTCGTCCATCGTGACGACGGTGCCGGCGCGCTTGCTCATCCGGACCGGGGTGCCGTCCTTGACCAGGTTGACCAGCTGGCCGATCAGCACCTCGACCACGGCTGGGTCGTCGCCGAACGCGGCCGCGGCGGCCTTGAGCCGGGCGACGTAGCCGTGGTGGTCGGCGCCGAGCATGTAGATGCACAGGTCGAAGCCGCGGGCCCGCTTGTCGCGCAGGTAGGCGATGTCGCCGGCGATGTAGGCGGGGCGACCGTCGGACTTGATGACGACGCGGTCCTTGTCGTCGCCGTGGTCGGTCGAGCGCAGCCACCAGGCGCCGTCGGCCTCGTAGAGCGAGCCCTTCTCCTTCAGCGCCGCGACGGCGGTCTCCACCGCACCCGAGTCGTGCAGCGACTGCTCGTGGAACCACACGTCGAACTCGACGCGGAACTCCCCCAGCTTCTGCTTGATCTCGGCGAACATGTAGCCGACGCCGATCCGGCGGAACGCCTCGTCCCGCTGCTGGTCGGGCAGGTCGAGGATGCCGGGCTCGGCCGCGACGACACGCTGGGCGATCTCGGCGATGTAGTCGCCGCCGTAGCCGTTCTCCGGGGCGGGCTGGCCCTTGGCGGCTGCGACCAGGGAGGCGACGAACCGGTCGATCTGGGCGCCGGCGTCGTTGAAATAGTACTCGCGGGTGACCTTCGCGCCGCGCGCGGACAGCACCCGGCCCAGCGCGTCACCGACCGCGGCCCACCGGGTGCCGCCCAGGTGCAGCGGGCCGGTCGGGTTGGCGGAGACGAACTCGAGGTTCACGTTGCGCCCGGCCAGCTCGTCGCCGGTGCCGTAGCCCGCGCCCGCGGCGAGGACCTCCCCGACGATCGCGCCCTGGGCGTCGGCGGCCAGGCGCAGGTTGATGAACCCGGGCCCGGCGACCTCGGCGCTGGCGACGCCGTCGCGGGTCGCCAGCTCCTCGGCCAGCCAGGTCGCGAGCTCGCGCGGGTTCACGCCAGCCTTCTTGGCGGTCCGCAGCGCGACGTTGGTCGCGTAGTCGCCGTGGTCGGGGTTGCGGGGACGCTCGACACCCGCATCGGCCGGCAGGGCGGAGACGTCCAGGTCGCGTCGGATCAGCACGTCCCGCGCGACATCACGGACCAGGTCGGCGAGCACGTCGGGATTCACCACCCGGATTCTACGGAGGGACCCCCGGCACCCTCATGCAGGTATCCGCACCCCGACCGGCGACGATGCGGGGCGTGACGCCCCCCTCCACCGACCGGAGTACCCGCGCACCCGTCGTCTCCGGGGCGGTGGCGCTGCTGCTCGGGGCGGGGTTCGTCGCGGTGTCGCTGGCCTACAACCGCGGGAGCCTGGTCCCGCCGCTCGACGACGTCTACATCCACCTGCAGTACGCGCGGCAGTTCGGCGACGGCGAGCCGCTGCGCTACCAGCCGGGTGCGGAGATCACGACGGGCGCGTCGAGCCTGCTCTGGATGGTCCTGCTCGGCGCCGCGCACGCGGTCGGGTTCGACGGCCGGTGGCTGCTCGCCGTCGCCGTCGCGGGCGGGGTCGTCGGCGTCGCCCTCGCCGCGGCGTTCACCTCGGCCGCCGCGACCCGACTGGGCGGGCGTGCCGCGGGATGGTGGGCGGGACTGCTCACCGCGCTGTGCGGGCCGCTGCTGTGGGGCGGGGCCAGCGGCATGGAGGTCGGCCTGCTCGCGGCCCTGGTCACCGGCACCCTGCTGTCCTACCTGCGCGAACGTCCCCGTGTCCGGTGGACGCCGGTGGTCGCGGCGCTGCTGGCCCTCACTCGTCCCGAGGGCTTCCTGGTCGCCGTCGCGTTCACCGCCGCGATGGCGTGGACGCTGCTGCGGTCCTGCCCCGGGACGCCCCCAGGGGAACTCTCGTGGCTTAGGTGGCAACGAGGGTTCCCCTCGGGGCGCGCGGCGGCGCGGGGGCTGCTCGTCGCGGCGCCGGTGGTGGTGTTCGCGGCGCAGCTGCTGCTGTTCCGGGTGCTCACCGGAACCTCCCAGGCCAACGGGGTGCTCGCGAAGTCGTGGCTGCACACCGGGTTCCTGCACCAGCCGCTGGAGATCGCCGACCACGTGCAGCGCAACGTCGCGGCGCTGCTCGCCTCGCTGGCCGGGCTGTCCGGGCAGGACGTGCTGGCGCCGCTCGCGCTCGTCGTCGCGGTGCTGGGGGTCGCCGCGCTCGCCGCGCGCCGGGAGCGGACCCTCGCGGTCGCGCTCGGCGGCGGGCTGGTTCTGGTGGTGGCGGCCGTCGCCACCCTGACGACGGCGATGTGGCAGGACCTGCGCTACCTGCAGCCGTTCCTGCCGCTGCTGCTCCTGCTCGTGGTGCTGGGCGCCGGTCTCGTGCCGCACCGGGCGGCGCGCGGCGGGCTGCTCGCGGTGGTGCTGCTGTTCACCGTCGCCGCGACGCCCGCCTGGGCGCTGCGGCTGGGTCAGCAGGCCTCGGCGATGCGCGAGGGGCCGGTGAGCGTCGCGCAGTGGATCGCCGGGAACGTGCCGCCGGGCGACGTCGTCGCCGTCAACGACGTCGGCGCCGCGGCATGGTTCGGCGGTCACCGCACCGTCGACCTGGTCGGCCTGACCACGAACGGGATGGCCGCGCCGTCACTGAACGGGCCCGGGACGCTCTACGAGGCGCTGCGCGCGCTGCCGCCGGACGGGCGGCCGCAGTGGTTCGCGGTGTTCGACCGGTGGGGCGGGGTCCCCGTCGCCGATCTCGGCCGCGCCGGACTGCTCGGCACCGAGCCGGTCATCACCTTCGGGCTCGCCGGGCCGGCCCGGCCGATCTCGGCGTCCGCACCGCAGACCTGCCAGATCGACCGCAGCTGCGACCGGGTCAGCATCTGGCGGGCGGACTGGTCCGCCGCGGACTCCGCGCAGGCACCGGACGCACCCGTGCCCGGCCGGATCGTTGACCACCTGAACGTCGGGGACACCGCCGACGAGGCCGCGCACGGCTGGACGACCGACCCGCCGGTGCTCGGCGTGCAGCCGGACTCGGTGCTGGACCGGGCCGTCGTCGCGCCGGGGCGGCTCGTCGCCGACAGCGGCCGGCACGTCGTCGGCGGCGAGACCTTCACCCTCGGCGGCACCGTCCCCGGCCGGCCGGTCACCCTGACCGGGCGGATCGGCGCCGGTCCCGCGCTGCCCGGCGAGCGGACCCGGGTGGTCGCCGTCGACGTCGACGGCCGCCCCGCCGGGGAGTGGACACTGCCGGACGCCCAGCCGTGGGCGCAGGCGTCGTTCACGGTGCCCGGGGAGCTCGTGACCGGTGACCGCGTCACGGTGACCACCCGTCCGGTTGCACCGCTGCTCGCGCCCTACCCCGACTACCGCTCCTACGGGTGGTGGGCGAGCCGCTGACGGCGTCTTCCTAGACTCGGGCGAACCCGCCCGCCGACCACGAACAGGACTCCCCCATGGCCAGCGGCAAGTCCGGCAAGAAGCGACCGTCGATGCCGAGCTCGGTCGGCCGGCGCCAGTTCCCCTGGGGCATGGTCGCCGCGATCACCGTGCTGGTGCTGCTCGCGGGGGCGTTCATCGTCTACCCGCTGGTGCAGCGCAACCAGAACCGGGCCTGGGAGCCCACCGACGACAACCGCAACCCGGCGCTCGCGATCCCCGGCATCGTCAGCCAGGACTACCCGGGCCTGCAGCACGTGCTCGGCTTCCAGCGGGTCGCCTACACCCACAGCCCGCCCTTCGGCGGCGCGCACGACGGCTTCTGGGCCGCGTGCAACGGCGTGGTCTACCCGAACCCGGTCCGCTCGGAGAACCTCGTGCACTCCCTGGAGCACGGTGCCGTGTGGATCGCCTACAACCCCGACACCCTCGACGAGGCGGGCAAGGCCGCACTGTCCCAGCGGGTCGAGGGGCAGCCGTACACGGTGATGTCGCCCTACCCGGGACTCGACGCCCCGATCTCGCTGCAGTCCTGGGGCAACCAGCTGAGGGTCCAGACCGCCGACGACGAGCGGATCGACCAGTTCATCCGCGCGCTGCGGCTCAACCGCTTCACCCACCCCGAGGTCGGCGCCTCCTGCGACGCCCTCGGCGCGCAGGGCTTCGACCAGGACAACCCGCCGGCCTTCCAGCCGATCCCGGAGCAGTCCGCCGTCGACGGGCAGACGATCCTGCCCGAGAACCAGGGCGCCACCCCCGGCGGCGCCCCGGCGCCCGACCCGGCCGTCCCCGGGCAGCCCGCACCCGGGCAGGCCCCGGCGCCCGCACCGGCCCCCGGGCAGTGAGGCCCCGATGACGACCCCGGCCGAGGAGACCCCGCTCTGGCGGAACCCGATCACGATCACGCTCGGCGTGATCGCGCTGGTCGCGGTGCTCGTCGCCGGGTTCGCGGTACGCGGCGCGTTCGGCCCGTTCGTGCCCGAGCCGGGCTCGGTCGACGTCGGGTTCGCCCAGGACATGACCGTGCACCACCGTCAGGCCGTCGAGATGGCGTCCTGGGAGCGCGACCGCGCCACCGACCCGCGGGTGCGGCAGCTGGCGTTCGACATCGAGACCACCCAGAACCAGCAGGTCGGCCGGATGCAGGGCTGGCTCGGCCTGTGGGACGCGCCGAGCCTGCCCGGCGGCGGCCACATGGCCTGGATGGACGACTCCGCGCACGCCGGCATGTCCGGCATGTCGGGGACCTCCGGCGGCGTCGCGACGATGCCGGGCATGGCGAGCACCGCCGACCTCGCCCGGCTCCGGGCCACCCCGCCCGGCACAGCGCTGGACGTCGAGTTCCTCCAGCTCATGCTGCGCCACCACCAGGGCGGCGTGTCGATGCTCGAGTACGCCCGCGACCACGCCGACACCGGCGAGGTCCGCAACCTCGCCGGGCAGATGCTCTTCTCGCAGAACTCCGAGGCGGACCTGATGCGCGGGCTGCTCGCCGAGCGGGGCGCGGCCCCGCTGCCCCTGGGCTGACCGCCCCGGGTGCCGGGGCTGGACGACCGGCACCGCGGAGCGCTCTGATAAGGGCTGCCGCGGACGCCGGCGCCACCCCGTGGCCATCCGCAGCCGAGGAGGCCCTGTGAGCAGCACCGCGACCGTCGACGTCCCCCACCTGGGCGGATCCCGGATCGGGTACCGGTCCGGTAGGCCGCACGACCCGTCGCTCCCGACCGTCGTCATGGTCAACTCCTTCACCACGACCGTCGACCTCTACCGCCCCCAGTTCGAGGACACGACCCTCTCGGGCGCGGCGAACCTGCTCGCCCTGGAGCCCTACGGGCACGGCGCGACGAGGTCGACCTACCCGCACTTCACCTATTGGGACAGCGCCCTGGCGAACCTGCAGGCCATGGACGCGCTCGGCGTCGACCGGGCCTTCGTGCTCGGCACCTCGCAGGGCGGCTGGGTCGCCACCCGGATGGCGCTGCTCGCCCCGGACCGGATCCAGGGCATCCTCCCGCTCGGCACCTCGATGGACTTCGAGAGCCCGGCCAGTCGCGAGCGGGGCTGCTGGGACGGCATCGAGTTCTGCACGCCGTCGGTCGACGCGCTGGCCGCCCCGGTCGACGACGACTGGGTGGTGCCGGAGGAGTTCGTCGACGCCGTCCTGGGTGCGGGGCTCGGCGAGGGGATCGACGACGAGTTCCGCGCGTTCTGGCGGCGGACCTACCGCGAGACCTACACCGGCGACGACGGTCGCCACCGCCTGCGCGTCTGCACGGTCAACCTGCGGGACCGCGACGGCCTGCACGGCAGGCTCGACGAGGTCCGCTGCCCGGTGCTGTGGCTGCACGGGACCGACGACACGGTCTACTCCGTCGCCAACGCCGAGGACGGCATCGGGCGCTTCACCCGTGCCCCGCACGCCGAGCTCGAGATCGTGCAGGGCGGGCAGCACTTCCTGAGCGCCTCGAACCCGGAGGAGGTCGACGCCGCGGCCCTGGCCTTCGTGACGCGGTGGGCGTGAACGGGGCCCGGCGACGGGCATGATCGGCACCCCCGCGCGGGTGGCCCGGGTGCGATGCGCTATCTTTCTCCCATCGCACGGCCCCCGTAGCTCAGGGGATAGAGCACCGCCCTCCGGAGGCGGGAGCGCAGGTTCGAATCCTGCCGGGGGCACCACGAGTACCCACAGCGAAGATCGGCCCCTCACCTGCTGACACAGGGCGAGGGGCCTGTCTCGTTCTCTCCGGGTGTCACCGGCCATGGGTGGCCGTCGGCGACTGGTCCAGCCGAGTTCGTGTGCGGAGTTCCGGGTCGCGCAGAGCAGCCCTCGCGAACGTTCCGGAGCCGCCGCCGGGCTCGGCCTCGTTCCCACGGACGACGCTACCGCAGAGAGCCGTCCCCGCCGGGTCGAACCACGCAGGCGAGCCCGGACGCCACTGCGCCGGCTGCTCGCCGAACGAAGCACACGACCGGCGGACGAACCGTCCCCGGTGTGTGAGCGGCTCGGCGGGACCACGCCCCTTGCACGACACCCACTGGTCGACCACACGCGACGTCCGTGGGCGCCGAGAGCGTCGGGCGACGCCGCAAGCCCTCACCGGCTCGTGTCGTCAGCGGCGATGGCACTGTCGATGACCCTCCTCGAAACGGGGTGGATCTCCAGCGCGAACGTCTCCGTCATCCCGCCACGGAGCGTGGTGACCGTCATCTCTGCGATATGGAGCGGGTTGTCGCAGATACTCAGACGGGCCGTGCTCACCTCGGGGAACTGCCCGGACTCTTCCCGTATCGGACCGGCAAGGATGTCCCCGAGAGTGCTACGCAGTTCATCCGGTACTCGTTCGATTGCGCGGGACGCGGAGATCTCCACCTCGATCGTCGCGTTCTCGGTGGACGTGAACCGTTCGGGCTCTGCCCCGTACAGGAGAGTCAGGAAAGCCAACGACCCGAGGACCGGTCGAGGCATGTCGAGTGTCACCCACTCGTCGCTGTCTGCGGCACGGGTGTGAAGCGCACCGTGACGGACGATCGTCTCCGCGCGGCTCCCGGTGTCGGCGCCGTCGAGATCGGGCATCTCGAAACGGGTGCGCGAGTGGGCCACACCGTCACGTGGGCTGACGTAGGCGTTGTCGGTCGTCCGGATGCCCGCGACGGCATGGACGAACGAAGCCTCCACGGCTTCCGCGGAGAGGGTCGCATCCAGTGCGTCGTCGAGGGTGGGCATCGTGCCTCCTTGTCCTGGCGGGGTGACGACCTATGAGGGCGTGCGACCGCGAGTGAGATGGTCGAGCCATGCAGCGTGTTGTCGATAGGCGGTTCGGCCCTGCTGCGTCAAGGTCAGCACTGTCACCGAACGCTGACGGTGGCCCACCCGTTCGGCATGCTTCACCTGATCGATGTATCCAGCATCGGCCAGCACGCGCACGTTCTTCGACAGATGCGAGTCGGTGATGCCCAACTCCGCCTGCACCTCTGCGAACTTCAGCGTGTCAGCGGCGGCGAGAATGGCGCAGACCTGCAACCGGATCGGTGAGTGGACCACCTCGTCGAACACTCCCCGTTCGACGGGCGAACCCGAGCCGGCAGCACTTGCCATAATGGCAAGTCTAGAGATCGCTTGCCAGTGCGGCAAGTAGTGGGCCGATCGAGATCTCCGTGCGGGGGCCGCTCAGCGGGTCCGGGGCCTCAGCGCCCGGTGCGCCCGTCGATGCGTTCGCGGAGGATGTCGGCGTGCCCGGCGTGGCGCCCGGTCTCCTCGATCATGTGCACCAGCAGCCACCGCCGCGACGGGGCCGACCTCCGTCCCGCGGGCACCGGCGCCGCCCGGTCCAGGTCGGACCAGGTGTCGACGACGGCGTCGGCCCGGGCTGTGACCTCCCGGTAGGCCGCCACGACGTCCTCGGCGGTGTCCTCCGCCCGCGGCCGGAAGGTCGAGGGCCAGTCCCGGACGGCCTCACCGAGGAAGTAGTGACGCTCGACGTGCGTCAGGTGCGCGACCAGGCCGAGCAGGCCGGTCCCCGAGGGGACGCCGGGCTCACGGGCGGCGGCGTCCGGGACGCCGAGGGCCTTGGCCGCGACCGCGCCGCGGAGGTGGCCCAGGAACCCGGTCAGGACGCTCTTCTCGTCCGCGGCGTCGGGCGGGAGGGCGGTGTCGCGGCGGGGCACGGTCAGCTCCGGTGGGTGGCGACGGCGCCGGCGCGGCGCAGGACCAGGACGGTGTCGACGACCGTGGCGGTGCGGCCGTCGGGGCCGGTCGCGAGGCGCCGGGGCTCGTCGGCGCGCTCGACGGCCCATCCGTCGGGATCGAGGCCGAGCCCGGCGGCGATCTCGGCGGCGGTGGGGTGGCGGGCGTCCGGGTCCTGGTTCCACGACCACGGGGCGACGGACCCGTGGTCGACGACCAGCAGCAGCCCGCCCGGTCGCAGTGCGCGCGCGGCGGTCCGCAGCACCGCGTCGCGGTCCAGCGTGAACGGGGTGTGCAGGTACTGGGCGGAGACCAGGTCGAACGTCCCGTCCGGGAACGTCGTCGCGAGGTCGTGGCGCTCGGCGCGGATCCGCGGCGCGAGCCCGTCGGCGCGGCCGCGACGCGCGAGCCCGTCCACGGCGGCGGCGGAGATGTCCACCGCCGTGACGTCCCAGCCGCGCCGGGCCAGCCAGATCGTGTCGCCCCCGGCACCGCATCCGAGGTCCAGGGCCGTGCCCGGTGTCAGCGGGCCGGCGACCTCGGCGAGCAGGGGGTTGGCGCGGACCTCTCCCCCACCGCGGCGGCGGTACAGCTCGTCCCAGAAGGTCTCGGGGTCGGACGCGGTCGGCATGGGATCCATCGGTGGTTCCTCCGGGAGGTGTCGGTCTGCGGGCGTCATCGGCGTCGCCGACGTCGGGACCTCTGCAGCATCGACACCCGCCGTCCCGAGTTGCAAGGAATCTTGCCGATCGGCAATCTGACGGGGTGGACGACACCGGACACGACGTGCTCGCCGGAGTGGGCCCGAGGTTGCGGGACCTGCGCCGTCGCCGTGGCGCCACCCTCGACCAGCTCGCGGCGGAGACCGCCCTGACCGCGAGCACCCTGTCCCGGCTGGAGACCGGGAAACTGCGGCCGACACTGGAGCAGCTGCTGCCGCTGGCCCGGGCGCACGGGGTCCCGCTCGACGACCTCGTGCAGGCACCACCGACCGGTGACCCCCGCATCCACCTGCGCCCGGTGCGCCACCGCGGGCTGGTGTTCGTCCCGCTGACCCGTCGCGGCGGCGGGGTCCAGGCCTTCAAGGTGGTCTACCCGCCGGCCGCCGCGTCGTCGACGACCGCCCTGCAGACCCACGAGGGCTACGAGTGGTTCTACGTCCTCGACGGCCGGGTGCGGCTGGTCCTCGACGACACCGAGCACCTCCTCGACCCCGGCGAGGTGGTCGAGTTCGACACCGGCACACCGCACTGGATCGGCAGCGCCGACGACCGGCCCGCCGAGACGCTCGCGCTGTTCAGCCTCCAGGGCGAGCACGCCCACCTCGGCCGGGGTGCGCCCCGCGCCGGACACCAGGGCTGACCCGATCGCTGCGGAATCGGGCCGTCACTCGTCTCCGGGCCCGTCGGTCGCCGGGCGCCGGGCCGGCCGATGCCCGATCCGTTCCGCGACGGCGACGGTCTCGTCGGAGGTGTACGCGCCGCGGGTGCCCGAGATCGACATCCCGGCCGCCGCCGCGAGCGCCTTGAACGGGTAGGGCTGCGGCGTCACGAACTCGCGGCGTAGGCGATGAGCATCCGCATCCGGTCCTCGGCCTCGCGCATCTCGGTGCGCGCACGATCGATCTCGTTCAGCAGGACGTCCCCGTGCGGTGGCTCCGCGCCGCCATCAGCGACGCGGAGGCAGCGCTGGAGGACCATCCGCTGACGGACGATCTCCTCGCGCACGGCCTCCTGCCCTGACCTGCGGACCGACTCCGGATCATCTCCTCCGGCGCTCGCGTTCCCGGGGCGTGTTCGTCCTGTCCCACGTGCGCTGCTCGGCCCCGGCATGCGCGCTGTCATGAACCTGCGTGGGCGGTCCGGTCAGGCCCGCGGACGCTCGTCGACGACCCGCCGGGCCTTGAACGTCGTCTCCGGCAGCGTCCCGGGATCGAGCAGCGTCACCGGCACCGTGATGGCGACGGCCCGGCGCAGCGCCTGCTCGACCCGCCCGGCGAGCTCCCGCCGGGCCGTGGCGGCGTCTGCGGCGGGCAGCCCGTCGAGCGCCGTCGCGGTGGGCGCCGAGACCTCGGCCTGCACCGTGATCTCGTCCAGTGCGGCCGGGCGGGCGACCCGGATCCGGAACTCCGGCCCCAGCCCGTCCACCGAGCGCAGGGCCGTCTCGACCGCAGACGGGAAGACGTTCGCCCCGCGGACGACGAGCATGTCGTCGAGCCGGCCCAGCACGCCCTCGGGCATCCGCGGGTAGGTCCGCCCGCACGGGCACGGGTCGTCGGCGAGGTAGGTCTCGTCGCCGGGCGCGAACCGGATCATCGGCTGGGACTCGCGCCAGAGGTGGGTGTAGACGACCGCGCCGCGCCCGCCGACCGGCACCGCGGTGTGCGGGTCGTCGGGGGCGACGACCTCCACGTGCACCTCGTCGGTGATCAGGTGGGTGCCGGTACCCGCGGTGCAGCCCACGCTGGTCTGGAACGGGTACATCTCCGACGTCGACCCCGCGTCGACGACGGTCGCGCCCCAGCCCTGCTCGATGAGGTGGCGGGTCCCGGGCAGGGAGCCCCCGGGCTCACCGCCCACCAGCAGGGTGCGGACCGTCCCCGCCGCGAGGTCGATGCCCATCCGCTCGGCCACCGACAGCAGGTGCACGCAGTACGACGGGGTCGCCGTGAACACCGTCGACCCGAGCCGTCCGATCAGCTCGAGGTGCCGTTCGGAGTCGGTGACGCCGAGCGGGAACACGGTCGCGCCGATCCGTTCGAGCCCCTGCAGCACACCCCAGCCGCCGAAGAACAGCCCGAACGGGAACCCGACCTGGGCGATGTCGTCGGGCCGGACACCCGCGCACCACTGGGCCATCGCGTGCACGTCGGCGGCCCGGTCCCAGTCCCCCTGGGACACCGCGTAGAGCGTCGGCGTGCCCGAGGTGCCCGACGAGCCGTGGATCCGGGCGATGCCGGTCGACCCGTCGGGCCCGGAGAAGTCCCGGGTGTAGCTGCCGAACGGCGGGTGCTCGGCCTGGTCCGCCACCAGCATCCGCTTGGTGACCACCGGGACCTTCGCGGTGAAGTCCGCGAGCGAGCGCACGTCGTCGGGGTGGAAGCCGTGCGCGTCGTAGTGCCTGCGGTAGAACGGCAGCCGCTCGTAGGCGTAGTGCAGCTGGTGACGGATCCGGTCCAGCACCACCGCGTCGCGGTCGCGGGGGTCGCGGGTCTCCCGTCCGGCGTCCCAGTAGCGGGCGAACCCCCGGTCGTCACGGTCGGTGCCGTCGACGACGGTGTGCGGCACGGCGGCCCTGCTCATGCGTGTCCTCTCTGCGGCGGGGTGGTCTCGGCGGCGGTCAGCCGGCGCTGCCCTTGGCGTTCCACCCGCCGTCGACGGGCAGGACCTCCCCGGTGAGGAAGGACGCGTCCTCCGACAGCAGGAACGCGGCCGCGGCGGCGATGTCGGCGGGCGTGCCGAGCCGCGGGATCAGGTGGGCCGCGACGAAGTTCTCCCGCATGCCCTCGGTGATCCCGGCGAGGATCGGGGTGTCGATCGTGCCCGGGCAGATGCAGTTCACCCGGATCCCGCGCGGGCTGTACTCCATCGCGACCTGCTGGGTGAGGCTGACGACGCCGCCCTTGGCCGCGCTGTAGGCGGCCAGGTTCTCCAGGCCCTTGAGCGCCGCCATCGACCCGATGTTGAGGATCGACCCGCCCCCGCCGTCGAGCATCCGCGGGATGACGGCCTGCATCCCCAGCCAGACGCCCTTGAGGTCGGTGTCGACGACGTGGTCCCACCCGGCCTCGTCGAGGTCGACGACGTTGTCCGGCCCGAGGGTGTTGGTGACGCCCGCGACGTTGCCGAGGGCGTGCACCCCGCCGAACCCGCCGACGGCCTCGTCGACCAGGCGCTTCCAGTCGCCCGGGCGGCGCACGTCCATCACGACGTGCGCGGCCCGCCCGCCGGCGTCGACGATCTCGCGGGCGGTCGTGTCGTCGTCCTGCAGGTCGCCGACCACCACCGCGGCGCCCTCCGCGGCCAGCCGCAGCGCAATGCCGCGGCCGATCCCCTGCGCTCCGCCGGTGATGACGGCGACCTTCCCGTCGAACCTGTTCATGCTCGCTCCGATCTCGAAGGGCATCGGGGTCAGGCCCGGCCGAGGGCCACGTTCGCCAGCCGCTCGCGGCGGGCCATGTTCTCCCGCGGGGTGAACTGCGGGGTGACGTAGCGGGCGAACAGCTCCAGGGAGCGGTTCCAGCGGTCGGTCGTCACCCAGTCCCGGGTGTTGATGAGGAAGGTGCCGAAGCCGCCGGTCTGCTCCTCCAGCTCCCTGATCGACCGGATGCAGTCCTCCGGGCTGCCGACGATCCAGGGGATCTCCTCGACCATCCACTCGAAAGTGAGGTCGGCGTCGTCCATCCCGTGGCCCTTCTTCATGAGGGCGCCGAGGCCGAGGCCGAGCAGGTACTCGTAGGAGCGTCGTACGCCCTCCCGGATCTCGTTCATCGCCTGGTTGCGGGAGTCGGAGACGTAGACCTCGCGGCTGACCCGCCAGTTCCGCCGCGCCTGCGCGGGGTCGAGTCCCGCCTGCTCGGCGGCGCCGACGAGCGCGGCGGCGTGGGCCGCGAGGTCGGGCGCGTCGGGGTAGCCGCGGTTGTCGGTGGGCGCGAAGTAGACCGAGAGGGCCTTCCAGCCCTTCTCGCCGCACCGCGCGTAGTTGTGGGTGCCGGTGAGCCCGGCGATCGCGAACGGCGGGACCTCCTGGTAGGGCCCGACCTGCAGCTGGCGGTTCTCGTACTTCCAGTAGAGGCCCTCGTAGCTGACCGGCTCCTCGGAGGTCAGCAGCTGCCAGATGATCTCCAGCGCCTCGTTCGTGCGGGGCTTGGCCTCGGAGCGCTCCAGCCCGAACAGGGCCTGGTCGGTCGGCAGCCCGCCGCCGCCGAAGCCGTACTCGAGACGGCCGTGGGTGAGGTGGTCGAGGAACGCGAGGCGCTCCGCCACCTGGAACGGGTCCTGGTAGGGCAGGTTGACCACGCCGGTGCCGAGCCGGATGCGGCTGGTGACCGCGGACGCCTTGGCGATCATGTACTCGGGCACCGGGACGTTCTCGAAGCCGCCGGTGTGGTGCTCGCCGATCCAGTACTCGTGGAAGCCCAGCTTCTCCGCCAGCACGATGTCGTCGATGTCCCGGTCGTAGGACAGCGTCCAGTTCTCGTGCGGGGGGTGCTCGGGCATCGTGAACAAGCCGAACCGCATCGGTCGGACCTCCTGGCCGCACTCGGCCGGCGTGACCTCGTTGCCAAACGCCGGGTTGTTTTCAGTCCGACAAACAGTGACCTGGTTCACCCGAGCTGTCAAGAACTCCGCTCGAAGCAGGAAAGACCGCCTCTGTGCGTCGTTGATAACTGACCCTTGGTTTGTTTTCATGGCGGGACACCCGACCCAGGAGAGCCACCCGTGCCGCACGCCGACGCCGTCGACCCACGCCCCCGTTCCGAGCTCGACGCCGACGGGACGTGGCGGCTCGCCGGGCTGCGCTGTCCGGGGTGCGCGGCCGTCTCCGCGCACGTGTGGCCGCGGTGCCCGGCGTGCGGCGGACCGGTGGAGCGGACGTCGTTCGGTCCGGGCGGCACCGTCTGGAGCAGCACCGTCGTCCGGATCCCGGTCGCCGGCCGGGAGCCACCCGTCGCGCTGGCCTACGTCGACCTCGACGACGGGCCACGCGTCCTCGCCCACGCTCCGCTCGGACCGGACGCGCCGCCGGTCGGCTCCCGGGTCGTGCTCGTCGCGCCGACCGCGGCGGGCGACCCGGCGGTCGGTACGGCGCCCGGCACCGGCGCGGGGGTCGCGCCGTGACCGGGGTCGCGGTGCACGGCGTCGGCACCTCCCATTTCGGGCGCAGGCCCGACCGGGACGCCGTCGCGCTCGTGCACGACGCGGTGTCCGAGGCGCTCTCCGACGCCGGGAACCCGGCACTCGACGCGGTCTGGGTCGGCACGGTGTTCGGCGCGCCCGGGGTGGCCCAGCGGTCGCTGCGCGCGCTCGGGGTCACCGGGATCCCGGTGGTGACGGTCGAGAACGCCTGTGCGAGCGGGACGACGGCCTTCGCCGAGGCCTGCGAAGCCGTCCGTTCCGGCCGCTACGGGCGGGTGCTCGCGCTCGGCGTCGAGCGGATGAGCGCGGCGTTCGACGGCGCGATCACCCCCGAGCCGTCCGACCCGGAGCAGGCATCGGGCCTCGCCCTGCCCGCTCTCTACGCCATGAGCGCCGCCCGCTACCTGGCGCTCGGCGCCGTCACGCACGCGCAGCTGGCGGCGGTGTCGGTGAAGAACCACGCGCACGCCCTGCACAACCCCCGCGCCCAGTACGCGGGGTCCTACACCGTCGAGCAGGTGCTCGGGTCCCGCATGATCAGCGACCCCCTGACCCTGCTGCAGTGCTGCCCGACCTCCGACGGCGCCGCCGCGGCGGTGCTCGGACCGGCCCGCGGAACGGGCCGCGAGGTGACCGTGCGCGGAGTGGCGCTGCGCAGCGGCGCGCCGTGGAACGAGCGGTCGCCCCACGTGTGGGGGTACGACCTGACCCGCGACACGGCCGCCGACGCGCTCGCCGCCGCCGGCCTGGACTCGGTGTCCGACGTCGACGTCGTGGAGGTGCACGACGCCTTCACGATCGGCGAGATCGTCACCGTCGAAGCGCTCGGGCTGGTGCCTCCCGGTGCGGGCGGACGGGCCGCCGAGACCGGCCTGACCGCACTCGGCGGCCGGCACCCGGTGAACCCGTCCGGCGGGCTGCTCTCCCGCGGCCACCCGCTCGGCGCGACCGGGCTCGCCCAGGTCGCGGAGATCGTGTGGCAGCTACGCGGCGAGGCGGCGGACCGGCAGGTCGACGGGGCCCGGATCGGTCTGGTCGAGACGATGGGCGGCGGCGTCTCGGTCCTCGACGGCAACGCCTGCGTCGTCGCCGTCCTGGAGGCACCGTGACCACCACCCCGTCCGACGCCGCCCCGTTCGACGCCGACAGCGCCGACCTGCTCTCCTCGGAGGCCGTGGCCGACCCGTACCCGTTGCTCGCCGCGCTGCGCGAGCACGACCCGGTGCACTGGAGCCCGCGGTACCGCTCCTGGTTCCTCACCCGGTACGACGACGTCGACGCCGCACTGCGCGACGTGCGCTTCTCCTCCGACCGGATCGCGCCGTACCGGCGAGCCAAGCTCGACCGGCCCGGTGCCGACGCCGGGCTCCGGTACGCCTTCGGGGTCCTCGAGGAGTGGATGGTCTTCAAGGACCCGCCGGACCACACCCGGCTCCGCAAGCTGCTCAGCCGCGGGTTCACCCCGCGCGCGGTGGCCCGGATCCGGCCGCGGGTCGAGAAGCTCGCCGACGAGCTCCTCGACGCGGCGATCTCGTCGGGGGCGGGCACCCTCGACGTCGTCCGGGACGTCGCCTACCCGCTGACCGCCTCGGTCATCGCCGAGATGCTCGGGGTCCCCCGGCGCGACCAGGACGACTTCAAGGTCTGGTCGGACCGCATCACCGGTCTGGTGTTCGGCGGGCTGGGCGACGACGGGCGGCACGCCGACGGCGCAAGCGGGATGGCCGAGCTGACCGGCTACCTGGCCGACCTGGTCGCGGCGCACGAGCGCGAGCCCGCCGACGACCTGCTCTCGGCGCTGATCAGCGCGCGCGACGAGCACGACTCGCTGAGCCACGACGAGGTCGTCGCCACCGGAGTGCTGCTGCTGTTTGCCGGGCACGAGACGACCACCAACCTGATCGGCAGCGCGGTGCTCGCGCTGCTGCGCCATCCTGGGCAGCGCGCCCTGCTCGACGCCGAGCCGCAGCTATGGACCGCCGCGGTCGAGGAGGTGCTCCGGTACGACGGCCCCGCCAAGACCGTCGCGCGGGTGATGGCAGCGGACGTGGAGCTGCGCGGACGGACCCTGCGCCGCGGGGACCGCGTGTTCCTCAGCCCGTCGGCCGCGAACCGCGACCCGGCGGTGTTCGAGGACGCGGACAGCTTCGACATCGGCCGCCGCGCGGGCCGCCAGCTCGGGTTCGGGGTCGGGCTGCACTACTGCCTGGGCGCACCGCTGGCACGGATGGAAGCGGCCGTCGCCGTCCCCCGGGTGCTGGCGCGGGTGCCCGCGCAGACCGTCGACGAGGACCGGTTGCGGTGGGCGCCGGTGCTGCTGTCGCGCGGGATGGAACGCCTGCCGGTGCGGCTGCACCCGGATCCGCCGGGAGCCCGGTGACCGGGAAGGATGAGCGGATGGACGACATGCCGGCACCGGCACCGGCACAGCTGCCCGGTGCGTTCCGGCTGGACGGCCGGGTCGCGGTCGTGACCGGGGCGTCGTCCGGGCTGGGTGCCTGCTTCGCGCACGTACTGGCCGGTGCGGGCGCCGACGTCGTGCTCGGCGCGCGCCGGGCCGACCGCCTGGAACAGGTGCGGCGCTCGGTCGCCGCCACCGGGCGTCGCGCCGTCGCCGTCGTCACCGACGTGGCCAACCCGGACCACTGCGAGGCGCTGGTCGACGCCGCGGTCACCGGACTGGGCCGGGTCGACGTCCTGGTCAACAACGCCGGCACCGGCTACGCCGCCCGCGCGGAGACCGACGACCACGGGCGGGCGGCCGCGCTGCTGGAGGTCAACCTGCTGGGGGCCTACGCGATGGCCGCGGCCGCGGGCCGGCGGATGATCGACGCGGGCCGCGGCGGCGCGATCGTCAACGTCTCCTCGGTGCTCGGGCTGACCGCCGGGACCGTGCCGCAGGCGGCCTACTCGGCGTCGAAGGCGGGGCTGACCGGACTCACCCGGGACCTGGCGGCACAGTGGGCCCGGCACGGCGTCCGGGTCAACACGCTGGCCCCCGGCTGGTTCGCCTCGGAGATGACCGGCCCGCTGCTGGAGCACCCGCGCGGGCGCGACGCCGTCGTCGACCGGATCCCGCTGGGCCGCCTCGGCGAGCACGACGAGCTGGCCGGGCCGCTGCTGCTGCTCGCGTCGCCGGCCGGCTCGTACCTGACGGGCACGACGCTGTGCGTCGACGGCGGCTGGACGATGCACTGAGCGGGAAGGGGTGAGCTGATGCCGCGACCGAGTCGCTGGCCGGACCTCGTGCGTGCGGCTGGGGAGGAGTTCCGGGAGCACGGCTACGACAACGCGACGCTGGAGAGCATCGGGGCCCGGGTCGGGATCCTGAAGGGCAGTGTCTACAACTACGTCGGCAGTAAGGAGGAGCTGCTGCTCGCCGTCGTCGACCAGCCTGCGCAGGCGCTGCTCGCCGAGCTCGACCGGCTGCGGGCCGACACCGGCAGCAGCGTGGCGATGCGGCTGCGCGAGCTGATCCGGACCCAGATCCGGATCTTCTCCGACTACTACCCGGCCGCGTTCGTGTACCTGCAGCACGTCGGCCGGTTCCGGTCGCCGGTCTTCGCCCGGTTCGACGACATGGACCGCCGCTACATCGCCGCGGTCGAGTCGCTGCTGGCCGAGGGGGTGGACAAGGGTGAGTTCTCGCTGGCGGGCTCGCCCGCCGTGGCCGCCCGCGCCGTCGTCGGCATGCTCGACTGGATGCAGCACTGGTTCACCCCGCAGAGCGGTGAGGCCGACGCGCGCCTCGCCGACGAGCTCTTCGCGATCGCGCTCGGCGGCCTGCTCACCGCGGGTGGGGTGCACAGCCTGACCCGGGGGCTCCCGTACGAGGCGCCCCCGCAGGGCTGAGGCCCGCCCTCGGTCAGCCGCCCTCCTGGGCCAGCGCGACGAGGATCCCGCCCGGCCCGCGCAGGTAGGCCAGGGTGTGCGCGCCGAACGTCACGACGTCGCCGACCGGCTCGGCACCGTGGCCGCGCAGCCGCTCCACGGTCTCCGCCAGGTCGGTGACGGCGAACATGACCCGCCGGATGCCGAGCACGTTCACCGCGGCGCCCGGATCACCCACCGGCGACGACGGCGACCCGAACCGCATCAGCTCCAGCCGGCCGTGGCCGTCGGGCGTCCGCACGACGGCCATGTCGCACCGCACGCCGTCGAGGCCGACGAGCCGGTCGACGTCCGGGCCGGACACCGTCGCCCGGCCCTCCACCTCCAGCCCGAGGGCCGCGAAGAACGCGACCGCCGCATCGAGGTCGTCGACGACGACGCCGAGGTTGTCCATCCGCAGGACCGTCATGGTGTCCTCCCGTTCGTGGTGTGCGTGTCCCGGGGACGGAGCCGGTCCCCGGTTCTCGACACGTCCCGGTCGAGGATCTCGACCAGCCCGCTCCCGCCGTCCACCCGGACCCGCTGACCGTCCCGGATCAGCCGGGTCGCGCCCTCCACCCCGACCACGGCGGGCAAGCCGTACTCGCGGGCGACGACGGCGCCGTGGGTCATCCGCCCGCCGACCTCGGTGACCAGCCCCGCGATCGTGACGAACGCCGGCGTCCAGCTGGGGTCGGTGTAGGCGGTGACCAGCACGTCCCCGGGTTCGAGTGCGGCGCCGGACAGGTCGGCGACGACGCGGGCGCGGCCCTCGACCGTCCCGGCCGACACCGCGAGCCCGGCGAGGGCTCCGGGCGGCACGTCGTCGCGGTGGTAGGAGCCCTGCAGGCACTCACCGTCCGAGGTCAGCACCCGCGGCGGGGTCAGCGCCTCGTACGCGGCGAACTCCGCCCGCCGGGCACACACCAGCGCGAGGTCGGCGTGCCCGGTGCGCGAGACCTGCTCCAGCTCGTCGAACCGCAGGTAGTAGGCGTCGGTGCGGTCGTCGAGCACGCGTGCGGCGACGAGCCGGTCGGCCTCGGCGAGCAGCGCGGCCCGGTAGACCGCGTAGCGCGAGACCATGCCGAACTTGGGGAACTCGCGGTAGCCGATGAAGGTCCGCAACCGCTCGATCATCAGCGCCGTCTCCGCGGCGCGGGCCTCCCCGTCGACCCCGGCGCGCAGCCGGGCCAGCAGGTCGTCGCGGGTCGCCTCGGCCTCCCGGCGGCCGTGGGCGAACCGGCGGCGCCCGGCGCCGGGCTCCTCACCGTCGACGTGGCCGAGGATCAGCGGCACGAGCGCGGCCGGGCGCTCGTGCCACCGCGGCCTGCTGATGTCGATCTCACCGACGCAGCGGGCCCCGTAGGCGTCGAGCCAGCCGACGATCGCGTCGCGGGCCACCGTGCCGCCCTCGACCGACCCCAGCGCGTCGAGCACGTCGTCCCCGGCCCCGCGCAGCAGCGCCACCGCCGCCGGGTACGGGCGGACAGCGTCGGCGACGTCGAGCAGCGCGAGCCCCATCTGCGAGGTCACGTTGTCGGGCACCGACCGGGTCAGCACGTCCGACGGCCGCTCCCCCAGCCACTCGCCGACGTGCTCGTCGATCCAGTACGCCGCGTCCATCGCCGTCATGAACACCCGGGTGCTGCGCGGGTCGCTCAGCCGCGCCCGCAGCTCGGGGATGTCCTCGCGGATCGCGACGAACAGCTCCGGTCCGACGCGGCCGTGGATCCTGCGCGCCGCGTCGGCCACCGACGCCCGTCCCTCGGCGACCAGCTCGGCGACCAGCGCGGGGTCCGGGTCCAGCGGCTCGGTGGTCGGCGCGCCGTGCACCGGGGCGGGCGTCGCCGGATCCTCGCCGAGCGGGACCGCGCCGCGGTCGAGCACGGTGTGCAACGCGTCGGTCATCAGCGGGTCCGACCGGCCCATCACCGCGAGCAGGCCGTCGCGACCGGAGGGGGTGCCCAGCGCGGCGGTGACGTCGACGAACAGCCGCCCGCCGGCCTCGGCCATCGGGCGCGGCGTCGTCATCTGCCAGAGCGACAGCCCGAGCGGGCGCATCGCGTCGGTCATCATCTGCTGGTAGCCGACCGACAGGTAGACGTGGAGGCGGTCGTCGCCGGTGTCGGGGACCGGGAACAGCGTGGTGATCGGGCGGCTCTGGACGACCTGGAACCGGCCGCCGGACAGGCACCACTCGATGTCCTGCGGGCTGCCCAGACCCGCCTCGATCGTCCGGCCGAGCCGGACCAGCTCCAGTACCCGATCCTCGGTGAGCAGCGGCGGGTTGTCCGGGCCGAGTTGCTCGGTGCGGGTGCCGCCACCCGGCGCGGGCCGCACCGCGACCGTGCGCGGCGCCGTCCGTGCGTCCACGACGGCGGCGGTCGCGCCGGTGTCGCGGACCGTCCACGCGTCCGCCGCGACCAGGCCGGACACCAGCGCCTCGCCCAGCCCGGGCACCGCCTCGACGACGGTCACGGTCCGGTCGGAGGTCACCGGGTCGGCGGTGAACAGCACCCCGGACACATCCGGGACGACCATCTCCTGGATCACCACCGCCATCGCGACGGCGCGGTGGTCGAGGCCGCGCCGCCGGCGGTAGGCCACGGCGCGGTCGGTGAACAGCGACGCCCAGCAGTCCCGCACCCGGTCGAGCACGGCGTCGGCGCCCACCACGTTCAGATACGAGTCCTGCTGCCCGGCGAACGATGCCGTCGGCAGGTCCTCGGCGGTCGCGCTGGAGCGCACCGCCCACGCCGTCCCGGCCGGGGCCCGGCCGAGCGCCGCGGTGACCGCCGCCGCGACGTCGTCGGGGACCGGCCGGGACGCCACCAGCCCGCGGACCTCGGCGGCGAGCGCGGCGAGCCCGTCGGCGTCATCGGCGGGCAGACCGGCCAGGCGGTCCAGCAACGCGTCGAACCCGGGCGCACCGGTGACGGCGGCCCGGTAGACCTCCGTCGTCACGCACCAGCCGCCCGGGACGGCGACCCCCGCCGTCCGGGTCAGCTCCCCCAGGTGCGCGGCCTTCCCCCCGACGACGGCGAGCCGGTCCCGGCCGACCTCGCCCAACTGCAGCAGCACGTCGTGCACTCCCGCCCCTGTGTCACCACGACGCCGCAGGTCACGGCGCCGGGCGCAGAGTCTGACGCGGTCCCGGGGTCTTGCCGCAAGTCCCCCGGTGCGTTATACGTTGACCATGGCGGGAGGGCGACGCGCCCGCCTCACATCTCGGCGGGTGGGCGCCCGGGTCCGGTCCGTGGTGGACGGTCACACCGTCCCGTGCGGACCCGTCAGTCGCAGGTCGACGTGACCGGCAGGTCGGCGAAGCGGGCCTGCAGGAACGCCAGCGCGCGGGCCTGACCGTCGGGGTACCCGCCGACGTGCCCGGGGACGGGCGACGGCCGGAACTCGACGTCGGCACCGCGGGCGCACCAGCGCTCGGCGAGCTCCCTGCCCTGGTCGAACGGCACGATGTCGTCGGCGACGCTGTGCACGATCAGCACCGGCGCCTCGGGGGTGCGGCGTCCGATCAGCTGCTCGTCGACCCTGCTCGCGAAGGGCTCCTCGTCGAGGAAGGCGGAGAGCGGCCGCCCGTCGGCGGACAGCTGCTCGGAGCGCAGGCCGGGGTAGCGCAGCACGGAGTCCTGGGTGCACTGCTCGCGCAGCTCGGCGATCACCTGACGGCCGCGGTCGTTGAGCAGATCCGGCACCCCGAGATCCGGGTAGGCGGCGTCGAACCCGGAGACGGCGTAGCCGAGCAGCGCGACGGCGGCGCCGCCCTCCAGGGCTCGGCCGGTCGCGGCCAGGTCCGCGGGCGGCGCGCCCGCGTAGGCGCCGACGATGTCCAGCTCGGGGGCGTAGTCGGGGGCCAGCTCGACCGCGGCGGCCGAGGCACCGCCGCCCTGGGAGTAGCCGTAGAGCGCGGTCGGGGCGTCCTCCGGCACGCCGACGCCGGCCCGCTGGGCCGCGCGCACGACGTCCAGCAGGGCGTGCGCCTGCGCGGCCCGGTTGACGTAGGTGTGCTCGCCGGGGGTGCCCAGACCCTCGTAGTCGGTGACGGCCACGGTGTTGCCCGCGGCCAGCAGCGCGGTGAGGGCCGGTGCCTCGTACTCGGTGCCCGCCTGCAGCTGGCGCGACGGCGCGCACCGGTCGGCGAGGCCCTGGGTCCCCGCGGCGAAGCCGACGACCCGGGTGGGCCCCGGCGCCGGGACGAGCGGGGTGAGGACGATCCCGCTCACCGTGACCGGCCGGTCGTCGGTGTCGAGGCTGCGGTAGCGGATCCGGGTCGCGGTCGCGGCGGGCACCGTCGGCGTGAGGACCCGCTCCGCGGACACGACGTCGCCCGGCGCCCCGTCGGGCTCCGGTCCGTCCGGCGAGGCCAGTGCCTGCGGCACCGCGACCACCGCCGCGACGACCGCCACCACCCCCGCCACGACCGTCGCACGCAGCCTCGTCCTCATGCCCGTCCCCCTCCGCAGATGATCTCCACCGAGCTGAACGAGCGGCCACCCCGCCGGGAACGGGGACCGAGGTTGCGAAACGGCCGCGACGGCGCGCGGACCGGTGATCCGTGCCGCGTACAGCGGCAGCGAACGGCACCCGGTGCCACTATCGACACAGGAGATCGGGTACACGCGGGAGGTCACCGTGGATCATCGGGTACGTGTCGCACGAGGAGCCCTGCGCGGTGTGCTCGCCCTGCCGGCGCCGGTGAAGCGGGCGATCGCCGGTCCGCCCGTCCGTCGCGACGGCCAGCAGCTCGACCTCGACATCCAGCTCCTGCTGCGGCTGCTCACCCCGCGCCGGCCTCAGCCCGTCCCGCCGCCGGAGCAGATGCGGGCGGGCCAGTCGTTCGTCGACCGCGTCGTCGCCGGGCCCGAGGAGCCGGGGGTGCGCCGCGAGGACCGCACGGTCCCCGGTGCGGTCGCCGACCTGCGGGCGCGGCTGTACGTGCCGCCGCCGGGACCCGACGTCGTCGACGGCGCACTGCTCGTCTACGTGCACGGCGGCGGTTTCGTCGCCGGTGACCTGGACACCCACGACGAACTGTGCGCGACGCTGGCCGCCGAGTCCGGCGCCCGGGTGCTGTCGGTCGACTACCGGCTGGCGCCCGAGCACCCGTTCCCGGCCGCCGTCGACGACTGTCTGGCCGCGTTCGCGCACGTCGCGACGCACCCGGAGGAGTTCGGGGCGGCCCCGGGCCGGATCGCGGTCGGCGGGGACTCCGCCGGGGCGAGCCTGGCGCTGACGGTGGCCCGCGAGACCAGCCGCGACGGCGCCGCCCCGGCCGGGCGTCCGGTGTTCTGCCTGGCGTTCTTCCCGGTCACCGAGCTCGACGGGCACACCCGCTCACGCAAGCTGTTCGGCGACGGCTTCCTGCTCACCGGCGAGGCGATCGAGGCGATGGCCGGCTGGTACGTGCCCGAGACGATGCGCGACGACCCGCGGCTGCGGATCGCCGAGGGCGACCTGTCCGGGATGCCGCCCGCCTACGTCGCGACCGCCGGGTTCGACCCGCTGCGCGACGAGGGCGAGCACCTGGTCACCCGCATGCGGGAGGCGGGCGTCCCGGCGACGCTGCGCCGTCACCCCGACCTCGTGCACGGCTTCGCGACCTCGCTCGGGATCGGGGTGCGCCCGAGGCAGGCCGTCGCCGAGGCCGCCGGCGCGCTACGGACGGCGTTCGCGCTGCTCGGCGCGACCTGACCGGCCCCCGACATGGGCCCGGCGCGTCACCGGGCCCGAGGTGCGGGCTCCGGTGACGCGCCGGTGGCGCGGTGCGTCGCTCAGCTGCGGCGCTCGTCGCGGGGCAGGGCGTGCTGCGGGTCGTCGACCTCGACGCGCTCCTTGCGCACGGTGTCGGAGACCTTCTCGTCCTCGGTGACGGTGCGGGTGCCGAGGCGCACCTTCTCCACGGCCTCGGTGGTCTTGTCGACGACCGGGCGCTCGCGGTGCAGGGTCACCTCGTGCTCGGCCTCGCCCATGGCGCCCGGGCGGGCCTCGGCCTCGGTGCCGTCGACCGGCTCCCGCTCGAGGCGGACCTCCTCGTGCGACACCGGGACGGTGACGGTCTGGTCCTCGGTCACGACGTACTTGCGCAGCGCGACGCGCCCGGTCTCCTCGGTCTCGGTGCCGACGCGCAGGTTCTCCTCGTGGCGGACCATCGCGTCGTCGCCGGTACGGGCGGTGCGGTCGGTGCGGTCGGTGTCGGTGCGGTCGCGATCGGTGCGCTCGCCGGTGGCGTGGCGGGCGTCGGTGCGGCCGTTGCCGTTACCGTGCCCGATGCCGTAGTGGCGGTAGAGCTCGTCCTCCTCCGACCCGGTCAGGCGCTCGTCGGAGCGGCCCACGTGCGGGCAGTCCTTGACCGCCTTCTTCTCCACGCCCAGCGCGACGTCGCGGTCGTGCACGTCGGCGTTCTGCAGCGGCACGAAGCTCTCCTTGGTACCGAACAGCCCGGTGTTGACCGTGGCCCAGGTCGGGTCACCGCTGCGCTCGTCCAGATAGATCTGGCCGATCTTGCCGACCTTCTCGCCGTGGTTGTCGACGACCTGACGACCGATGAGCTCCCGGGTCATGTCCTTCGTGATCATGCTGCTGTCCTCCGTGGCTCGGTGCGAATGCTGTCGAACACCGGTGGGGTCGACCCGGAACCGCCCCGGCATGCGGCGGACGCCGCGTTCCCCGTCGTCCGTGTGACCGCCGTCATCCACCCGGCCCCACGGGATCGCTTGTGCGACAACGCTGGGTGTAGCGCGTTCCCGTCGCGGGCGACCCCGGACGGCATGTTTGGGACAGTCTGTTCTGGACTTGATCTAGGACGTTCCCGACGACGGGGACGGATCATCCCGCCACCGGGTCCCCGGGACCGGCGTGGAATCGTGGTGACGTGCTCGCCGGGACCGCACTGCTCCCGCTCGGGTCGGCCGTCACCGTCACCGCCGTCGCGGGCACGGCCGCGCTCACCCTCGTACTGCTCGTGCGCCACTGGGCCCGCCGGCGGCCCGCGGTGCGGGCGGCCGCGCTGCCGGCCGTGGTCGCGCTCGTCGTGCTCGCCCTCGCGGTGGGGACGAACGCCTGGTTCGGCTTCTACCCGACGCCCGCCTCGCTGGCCGCCGGACCGGACCGCGGCGGGCTGCCCGCGCCACCCGCCCCGCCGGTCACCGGCCCCGGCAGGGACACCGTGCTGACCGTCGACGGCGTCGACGTGCCCGCGCACCTGCCGCCCGGCTACGACGAGCACCTCGCCCACCCCGTCCTGGTGTGGACCGGGTCCGGGGACGGATCGGCCGCGGTCGACGCCGCCGTCGACGCCGCGGTCACCGCGGGCCGGATGCCGGCCGTGGTGGTGCTGTGGACCGACCGGGTGCCGGTGTCCCGGCTGCGCGTCGCCGCCGTCGCGGCCGGCTCGCCGGTGCTGCGGACCGACCGGGCCGCGTGGGCCCTCGCCGGTCCGCCCGAGGGCCCCGGGTGCCCGCTGGGCCGGGCGCTCGCCGAGCGCGCCGACGTCGCGACGGCGGCCGGGCCGCCCGGCGGCGACGGCTGCCCCGCCCCCGCGTCCGGTTCGCCCGATCCGTTGGACCTGGTCGTCGTGCGCACCGCGGCGACGCAGGATGACCCGGTGCCGGGCGCGCCACCGCCGGGCCCGGCGCTAGCGTCGGGGTCGGTGACCGCGGCGCCCGGGACACCGGCGGCCGACGTCGTCGCCGCGGAGCTGGACGCGCTCGGCACCCGGCTGCCGGGTCCGGTGGCCCGCTCGGGCGTCGCCGGTGGTCCGCCACCGGCGACGGGATCGACAGGAGGAACGCGTGACGGGCTCTGAGGGCTCCGGCCCGCCCGGGACCACCGGGGACGAGCACCGGGACGAGCACGGGGACGTCCGCACGCGCGGAGCGGCCCCGGCGCCGGACCCGGAGGCCCGCAGACGACGGTTGTCCGAGGCCGCCGTCGTCCGCGCCGTGGTCTGGGCGGCCCGGATCGTCGGTGCGCTGACCGTCGTCGCGGCGGTGCTGCCCGCGCCCCGCCGGGTCATCGGGAGCGAGCTGCGCAGCACCCTGGGCCTGCCCGCGGGTCTGGGCCTGGCGTCGCTGGTCGTGACCGCGCTCGCCGGGGTCGGCCTGCTGCTGCTGGCCACCGGGCTGCGCCGGCGCAAGAAGCGCGCCTGGTGGGTGGCGACCGCGACGACGACGTTCCTCGTCGTGGTCAACCTGCTGCACGTGCTGGACCAGCGGCGCGGCATCGGGCCCGCGGTGCTGGTCGTCGCGCTGCTGGCGGCGCTGATCGCGACGCGCCGCTACTTCGTCGCCCGGCAGGACCCGGGAGGGCTCGGCCGGTCGGTCCGGTCGCTGCTGCAGTTCGGGCTGTCCGGCTTCCTCATCGTCTGGGTGCTGCTCGCGCTCAACCCGCGCCGGCTCGTCGGCGACCCGTCGATCGCCGCGCAGGCCGCGCACGCGGCGCTGTCGCTGATCGGGGTGACCGGACCGGTCGAGTTCGAGCAGCGCGCCGTGTGGCTCGACGACCTGACCTCGGCGATCGGGCTGACCTTCGGGGTGGTCGCGCTCGTCGTCGCCGGGTACCACCTGCTGCGCTCGCCGGAGCCGCGCCCGTCGCTCGACCCCGACGACGAGCAGCGCCTGCGCGCCCTGCTCGACCAGCGCGACGGCGACTCGCTGGGGTACTTCGCCCTGCGCCGTGACAAGGCCGCGGTGTTCGCCCACGGCGGCAAGTCCGCGGTGTCCTACCGGGTCCTCGCCGGGGTCGCGCTGGCCTCGGGCGACCCCGTCGGCGACGTCGGCGCCTGGCCCGGCGCGATCGAGGCCTTCCTCGGCATCTGCACCCGCTACGGCTGGTCGCCCGCGGTGCTGGGCTGTTCCGAGCGCGGCGCGACCGCCTGGTCCAAGGCCGGTCTCGACGCCCTCGAGCTCGGCGACGAGGCGGTACTGGAGACGGCGTCGTTCAGCCTGGACGGACGCCCCATGCGCGGGGTCCGCCAGACCGTCAACCGGATGCAGCGCAGCGGGCACACCGTCGAGGTGACGCGGCTGCGGGACCTCGACGAGACCGCACGGATGCGGGTCGCCGAGCGCGCGCACCGCTGGCGCGGCGCCGAGGACGAGCGCGGATTCTCGATGGCGTCCTCGCGGGTCGCGGACCCCTCCGACCCGGACGCGGTGATCGTCACCGCGCTCCGGGACGGCGAGCCGTCCGGGATGCTGCAGCTGGTCCCCTGGGGCCGCGACGGGCTCTCGCTGGACCTCATGGTCCGCGACGCCGACGCCGACAACGGCGTCAACGAGCTGATGATCGCCGAGCTGATGGCGGCCGCGAAGGACCATGGTGTGAAGCGGGTGTCGCTGAACTTCGCGATGTTCCGCTCCGCCCTGGAGCGCGGCGAGCGGATCGGCGCCGGACCGGTCGCCCGCGGCTGGGCCCGGGTACTGCGGATCGCGTCGCGTTGGTGGCAGATCGACTCGCTCTACCGGTTCAACGCGAAGTTCCGCCCGAGCTGGTACCCGCGCTACGTGCTGTTCCCCGCCGTCCGCGACCTGCCGCGGGTGCTGTTCGTCGTACTCGAGGCCGAGGGCTTCGGCGGCCGCCCGCCGGCGCTGCTGCGGCTGCTGCGCCGGTGAGCCGGGTCCGCGCGGGGGCGGCGCCGTGATCCACGCCTCCGAGCTGCGCCTCGACGTCGTCGCCGCGGTGGTCGTGCCGACGGTGGCGGCGGTGCTGCTGCTCGCCCTCACCGGTGGGGTGTGGCACCGGCTGCGCCGGGTGGCCCGGACGCTGCTCGTGGTCGTCTCGGCCGTGGCCGTGCTCGCGGCCGCCGCGGCCGGGGCGAACCTGCTCGGCGGCTTCTTCCCCACCGTCGGCTCGCTGATCGGGTCCTCCCCCGACCCCGGCGAGGGCTCGGTCGCCGACATCGGCCCGGACGGTGCGGGCCTCGACGCGGCGATGCCGCTGGTCGCCGCCCGCTCGGCGCAGGGGCTGGGCTCCACGCTGCACATGACCCTGCACGGGGCCGTGTCCGGCATCGACCGCGACGCCGACGTCTACCTCCCGCCCGGCTACACCGAGCACCCGCGGGCCCGCTTCCCGGTCGTCGAGTGGCTGCCCGGGTTCCCCGGTGAGCCCCGCGAGGTGGCCGCGCTGTTCACGGTGCCCGACGTGCTCGACGCCGCGATCGCCGCGCACCGCATCCCGCCGGTCGTGCTGGTGGTCCCCGACATCAACGGCGAACCCCGGTTCGGCCACGACCAGGAGTGCGTCGACGCCCAGCACGGCGCGGCCGACGACACCTACCTGACCACCGACCTCGTCGACTGGACGACCCGGCACCTGCGGGTGCGGCCCGACCGCGGCGCCTGGGCGCTGGCCGGCTGGTCCTCGGGCGGCTACTGCGCGATGAACCTGGCGCTGCGCCACCCGCGCACCTACGCGCTCGCGGTCAGCCAGAGCGGCTACGACCGCACCCCCGACGACGTCGTCACCGGGGATCTGTTCGCCGGGCGGCCCGACCTGGCCGCGGCCAACGACGTCGTCGCGCTGCTGGGCGAGCGGCCCGCGCCCCTGGCGATGCTGGTCACCGCGGGCACCGACGAGCCCGAGGAGCGGGCCGCCGCGGACCGGATCCGCGCGGCCGCCGCGCCACCGGTGACCGTCGACACCCGGCTCTACCCGGGTGGCGGACACAACCAGAACGCCGTCCGCGCGCAGCTGCCGGACCTGGTGGACTGGCTGGGTGCGCACCTGCTGGGGCCGCTGGTCCCGCCCGCGACGCCGGCGGGTGTCACGATCGACGACGGGCCCGGTGTGCCGCAGCGTGTGCTGCCGGTGCCCGACCCCTAGGAAGGAGACACACGTGGTCTGGGAGGGAGTCGGCACCCTGCTGCTCGTCGGCGGGCTGCTCGCCGGGGTGGTGTGGATCGTGATCGCGGCCGGCGTCGGGGAGATCCCGAAGGTGCTGCACGGCCTGGCGCTGTGGCTGCTGGTGCCGCTGGCGTGGCTGGGCTCGCTCGGGGTAGTGCTGGCCGGCGGGTCGGTCGGGGCGGGCTGGGCGGTGCTGCTCGGGCTGCTCGTCGCCACCGGGGTCGCCTGCGCGGCGGCGCGGATGCTGGCGGGTCGGCGGAGCTGAGCACCCACCGGTCAGAATGACGGCGTGGACTTCCGCTCCGTCTACCGCCACCACTTCCTGCGCACCGCCGCGGCGACCCTGCACACCACGATGGCCGACCCGGCCGCGAACGTCGCCGCCGTGCTGGAGACCGCCCGGACCTGCGCCGACGACGGCGTCGGGCTGGTGGTGTTCCCCGAGCTGACGCTCTCGGGCTACTCCATCGAGGACGTCCTGATGCAGGACACGCTGCTGGAGACCGTCGAGACCGGACTGCTCTCCCTCGTCGAGGCGACCGCGGACCTGCTGCCGGTCCTCGTGGTCGGGGCACCGCTGCGGTACCGCCACCGCCTCTACAACTGCGCGATCGTGATCCACCGGGGCCGGATCCTGGGCGTCGCCCCGAAGTCCTACCTGCCGACCTACCGCGAGTTCTACGAGCGTCGCCAGACCGCCCCCGGGGACGACGTCCGCGGCGCCTCGATCCGGCTCGGCGCCACCGACGTCCCCTTCGGTACGGACCTGCTCTTCGCCGCCGAGGACCTGCCCGGCTTCGTGCTCCACGCCGAGGTCTGCGAGGACTACTGGGTGCCGATCCCGCCGTCGGCGGAGGCGGCGCTGGCCGGGGCGACGGTGCTGGCGAACCTGTCCGGCTCACCGATCACGGTCGGCCGGGCCGACACCCGGCACCTGCTGTCGCGCTCGGCGTCGGCGCGCTGCCTGGCCGCCTACGTCTACGCCGCCGCGGGTGAGGGCGAGTCGACCACGGACGTCTCGTGGGACGGCCAGACCATGATCTACGAGAACGGTGTGCTGCTCGCGGAGTCCGGGCGCTTCCCGCAGGGCGCGCGGCACGCGGTCGCCGACGTCGACCTGGACCTGATCGCCGGCGAGCGCCGCCGCCAGGGCACCTTCGACGACAACCGTCGCACCCACGCCGCCCGCACCGACGCCTTCCGCACGGTGGCGTTCCGGCTCGACCCGCCCGGCCACGACATCGGCCTGCGCCGCACCGTGGAGCGTTTCCCGTTCGTGCCCGCCGACCCGGCGCGCCTGGAGCAGGACTGCTTCGAGGCCTACTCGATCCAGGTCGCCGGGCTGGAGCAGCGGCTGCGGGCGATCGGCCAGCCGAAGGTCGTGATCGGCGTGTCCGGCGGGCTCGACTCCACCCACGCCCTGATCGTCGCGGCGCGGGCGATGGACCGTCTCGGCCGCCCGCGTACCGACATCCTCGCCTTCACCATGCCCGGCTTCGCCACCTCCGACCACACCCGCAACAACGCCGTCGCGCTGTCCGAGGCCCTCGGCGTCACCTTCGCCACGATCGACATCACCGGCACCGCGCGGACGATGCTGTCGGAGATCGACCACCCCTTCGGCCGGGGCGAGCCCGTCTACGACGTCACCTTCGAGAACGTCCAGGCCGGGCTGCGCACCGACTACCTGTTCCGGCTGGCGAACCAGCGCGGCGGGATCGTGCTCGGCACCGGGGACCTGTCGGAGATCGCGCTCGGCTGGTCCACCTACGGCGTCGGCGACCAGATGTCGCACTACAACGTCAACGGCGGCGTCCCGAAGACGCTGATGCAGCACCTCATCCGCTGGGTGGTCTCCTCCGAGCAGTTCCCGCCCGGGGTGTCGGCGGTGCTGCGCTCGGTGCTCGACACCGAGATCACCCCGGAGCTGGTGCCCTCGGACGGGACGACCGAGGTGCAGTCCAGCCAGGCCACCGTCGGTCCGTACGCGCTGCAGGACTTCACGCTCTGGTACACGCTGCGGCACGGCTTCCGGCCGTCGAAGATCGCGTTCCTGGCCGGGCACGCCTGGTCCGACGCCGCCGCGGGCCAGTGGCCGCCCGGGTTCCCCGACGACGAGCGGCCCGCCTACTCCCCCGCCGAGATCCGGCACTGGCTGCAGGTCTTCGCGCGGCGGTTCTTCCAGTTCGCGCAGTTCAAGCGCTCCGCGCTGCCGAACGGCCCGAAGGTGTCCGCGGGCGGCGCGCTGTCACCCCGCGGGGACTGGCGGGCCCCCTCGGACCTGTCGGCGACGATCTGGCTCGACGAGATCGAACGGGAGGTCCCGGCAGGCTGAGGGCGGGCCGGCCGCGGGGCGCGACGCGGACGCCGCAGCGCCTCGGGTCCGGACGGGGGTGACCCACTGAGCCCTCCGGCGGTGCCGAGGAGTGACCCGATCGCACGTCCGGCGCAGCGGTGGTGCGTGTCGTCGTGTCGCCGGAACCGGTCGCCGATCGGTGACACGGTTCACCGAGCGGACGGGGCAGCCCTGTGCCGACGGGGCGGCGTCACACCGGGCGACTGGACCGCCGGAGTTCCTCGGCTCGATCCCGCACACCCCTCGCCAGCAGCGGGAACGCCGGGTCCTGAGTGGACCGGCGGACACCGGCCGACGGGCCCCCCGCCCCGCCGGGGGCGGGTGAACCCGACCACTACTGTCGCCTGCATTCGACCTGGAGGTGAGTCGTGGCGCTCGCGAACATCCTGTCCGAGATGCCGGATCTGCTGGAGCGGACCCTGGCGGAACACACCCCCGACGCGCAGGGCTTCTGCCGTGAGTGCCGGGACGCGACGGGAGTCAGCGCCACCTGGCCCTGCGTGACCCGCGAGCTGGCCGAGCAGGCCCGCTCGATGTCCTCCGACGGCCCCGGCACCGTCGACGAGCGGCCCGCCGAGGGCGCCGTGGCCGGGCGTCGCCGGGCCCGGGACCTCTCGGCCCCGCTCGGCAACGGCCGGCACCGCTCGATCTAGGCCGCTCCGGTGCCCCGGACACCACGTCCGGGGCACCGCCGTCGTCAGGAGAGCCGGGCGGGCGCGGCCGGGCGGTGCGTCTCCCGGATGAGCAGCACCGCGACCAGCGAGATCACGGCGACGACGACCATGTAGGCCGCGACCGCCATCGACGTGCCGTAGCCCTGCTGCAGGGCGGCAGCGATCAGCGGTGCGAACCCACCGCCCAGCACGGCGCCGACGGCGTAGGAGAACGAGGCGCCGCTGTAGCGGAAGCGGGCCTCGAACATCTCCGCGAACAACGCGGACTGCGGGCCGTAGGACAGGCCCAGCCCCACCGTGAGCACGACGACCGCGACGACCATCGCGGCGAACCCGGTGGTGTCGAGCAGCAGGAAGAACGGCACCGGCCACACCACGAGCAGTACCGAGCCCACCAGATAGGCGCGCTTGCGGCCCACCCGGTCGGACCAGACCGCGCCGCCGACGATGCTGACCAGCCAGCTCAGCGAGCCGATGATCACGACGACGATCATGGTGTTCCGCGGGACCTCGAGCACCTGGGTGCCGTAGGAGAGCAGGTAGGCCAGGAAGATGTAGCCGATCGCGTTGTTCGCGACGAAGCTGACCGAGGCCAGCACCAGCTCGCGCGGACGGTGCCGGAACACCTCCAGGATCGGGGCGCGGCTGCGGCCGCGGTTCTGCCGCAGCATCGCGAACACCGGGCTCTCCTCGACCCGCAGCCGGATCACGAGCCCGACGACGACGAGCAGGATCGACAGCAGGAACGGGATCCGCCAGCCCCACGCGGCGAACTGCTCGGGGGTGGTCAGGTTGGACACGACGAGGAACACCAGCTGGGCCAGGATCAGCCCGGCGGGCACCCCGATCTGCGGGAACGAGCCGTAGCGTCCGCGCCTGCCGGGCGGGGCGTGCTCGACCGCCATCAGCGCTGCGCCGCCCCACTCACCGCCGGCCGAGAGACCCTGCAGCAGGCGCAGCACGACGAGCAGCACCGGGGCCGCGACGCCGATCTGGCCGTAGGTGGGCAGCAGGCCGACGCCGACGGTGGCCACGCCCATCAGCAGCAGCGAGAGGACCAGCATCTTCTTGCGGCCGAGGCGGTCGCCGAAGTGCCCCCACACAATGCCGCCGAGCGGACGCGCCACCAGCCCGACCCCGAGGGTCGCGAACGCGGCCAGGGTGCCCGAGGCCGCGGACATCGTGGTGAAGAACTGGCTATTGAACACCAGGGCCGCGGCCGTGGCGTAGATGAAGAAGTCGTACCACTCGATCGTCGTGCCGATCGCGCTCGTCGCGGCGACCCGGCGCACCTGCGCGGGCGCGGAGCCGGTCGTGTCGGCGGCGCTCGTCGGGCCCGCGCCGGGCCCGGCCTGCTGCTCGGTCATGCGTCCTCCCCTGACCCGGGGCGGCGGTGTCCCGGACCGCGCCACTTTTGCACCGAACGTCCGGTCGGGTAAAGACGTGCGGGGTGCCCGATCCGTGCCACTCGTCGCACGGCCGGGTGCGGTCGCCGCCACGAACGGCCCGCGAAGATCGGACATCACGGGACATTCGCTACCGTCCGATCACTGAACACGCGGTCCGGTACCCCCCGACGGGCCGGGATCCCCCGATCCCGACGCTCCCCCGCAGCCCGGCCGGTCCGCGTGCCGGAGGAGAGACCGTCGTGCCCCGACACCGACATCGGGCGCAGGCCGGGCTGCGGCCCGGGCTGCGTCACGTCGCCACCGCGGCCGCCGTCGCGAGCGGCACGCTCGCCGTCGTCACGCCCGTGACCGGGCTCGGCGTCGGACCGGCCGAGGCCGACCTGCGCCTGGCCGCACAGGACGTGTCCGACGGCCGGGACGGTGACACCCCCGGCGCGCCGTTCGCCGAGGCCGCGGCCGCCGCCGAGGGACTGCGGGACACACCCGTCCTCGGCGCCGAGATCGTCCGCGACGCGGGCCTGCTCGACCCGGCCGCGGACGCGAGCCTCGCCGCGGCCCGCAAGGCCCAGGACCTGGCGCAGGAGGCCGCCGAGCAGGCCAGGGCCGCCGCCGAGCTCGCCGCCCGCGGGCTGGGCGATCCGTCGTGCGGGCTCGACCTCGACGACCTGGGCCGGGTCAAGACCTGGGTGTCCGACGCCGCGGAGTTCCTCGGCTGCGCCTACGGCGAGACCGACCTGATCGGCGTCGCGCAGCGCGAGAACGCCTCCGACCACCCCACCGGGCACGCACTGGACATCATGGTGCGCGGGCAGAAGGGCGACCGGATCGCCGACTGCGCCCTGGCCAACGCCGACGAGCTGGGCGTGAAGTACGTGATCTGGGAGCAGCGGATGAACGACGGCTCCGGGTGGTCGACGATGGAGGACCGCGGCGGCGACACCGCGAACCACTACGACCACGTGCACATCTCGTTCGACAAGCGCGCCGGGTCCGGCGAGCCGGACCTCGGCCGCTGCGCCTGACCCGCCGCCCGGTCCGCGGCGGAGCACGGACCGGGCGGCGGTGGCCTCAGACGCCGATCTTCGCCGGGCGTCCGTCCTTCAGGTGCCGGATCGCGGCGACGGCCGGACGCGGCTGCGCGGCGCCGCCGTCGGGCCAGTGCGACGCGGGCTGCTCCGGTGACGCGTCGTCGACGTCGCCCGGGTGCTGCACCGAGACCAGCACGAAGTTCTCGGTGACGACCGGCCCGCAGCACTCCGAGCCGACCGGGACGCTGGCGAACAGCCGGGTCGAGCCGCGCTGCGGCCCCTCCAGCACGACGCCGTAGAGGCCGTCGTTGATCTCCAGCGCCTGGCTGGAGTCGGTCGAGACCCACAGGTTGCCGTAGGGGTCGAACGCCACGTTGTCCGGCGAGGTGATCGGGCTGACCTGGGACTTGTCGAACCCGCCGAAGTAGGTCGACGGGTCGTCGGGGTTCCCGCAGACCAGCAGGATGTTCCAGGCGAACGTCGTCGCCGCCGGGTCGTCGCGCGTCTCGGTGAGCTCGATGACGTGGCCGTGCTGGTTGGCGTTGCGCGGGTTCGCCTCGTCCGGACCGGCCTTGGCGCCCGCCTTGCCGCGGTCGGAGTTGTTGGTGCAGGCGATGTAGACCTTCCCGGTGCGCGGGTTGGGCTCCACGTCCTCCGGGCGGTCCATCTTCGTCGCGCCGACCTTGTCCGCGGCGAGCCGGGTGAACACGAAGACGTCGGCGACGCTCATGCCGTCCACGTAGGACTTCGTGGTCGACGCCAGCGGCTTCCACTGCCCGGAGCCGTCGAAGCGGCCGTCGCGCGGCAGCGCCCCGGTGCCGGTGATCTCCGCGGCCGGGCTGTCCCCGGTGAACGTCGCGACGTAGAGCGTGCCCGACGACAGCAGGGTGGCGTTGTGCTCGCGGGCGGCCCGGCTGTGACCACGGCGCATCCGCTTGTCCGACACGAACTTGTAGACGTAGTCGAAGCGCTCGTCGTCGCCCATGTAGACGACGGGGCGCCCGTCACGGGTGAGCGCGACGGTGGCGCCCTCGTGCTTGAAGCGGCCGAGCGCGGTGTGCTTGACCGGCTTCGAGCGCGGGTCGTGCGGGTCGATCTCGACGATGTAGCCGAACCGGTTGGCCTCGTTCGGCTCCTGCGCGAGGTCCCAGCGCGGGTCGACGCGCTCCCACCGGCGCTCCGAGGCGCCCTCGGAGAAGCCGTAGCGCTTCGCGCGCTCGTCGGTGACCGGACCGGAGGCGAAGTAGCCGTCGAAGTTCTCCTCGCCGGACAGGAAGGTGCCCCACGGGGTGGTGCCACCGGCGCAGTTGCCGATCATGCCCTTCACGCTGCGCCCGGTCGGGTCGGCCTTCGTGCGCAGCACCTCGGCTCCGGCGGCCGGGCCGTCGAGCACCATCTCGGTGTCGGCGGTGATGCGCCGGTTGAGCTTCCCGTCGCGGTCGTAGCGCAGCTCGCCGGAGCGCAGGTCGCGGGTCACCTCGACGACGCCGCCGCCGTGCGCCGCCATGCCGATCCGGATCTGCTCGGGGGTGGGGGCGTCCTCGTCGTACCCGCGGAACATCAGCGGCTCGAGCGTGTACTCGTGATTGGAGAACATGACGTAGCGGCGGCCGGGGCCGTCGATCGGCAGGATCCCGCAGAAGTCGTTGTTGTAGCCGAACTGGCGGGCCTGCGCGGCGGCGGTCTGGTTCTCGAAGTCGAACTCCGGCGCGTCCGGGAACATCGGGTCGCCCCAACGGATCACGACGTTGCTCGCGTAGTCGACCGGCACGCGGATCGCGTCGTCGAGGTTCGGTGCGACCGTCTCGTACTGCAGCCCGCGCGGGGGCCCGGCCTGCGCCGGCGCGGCCACGTCGGCACCGAGTGGGTGGGCCGGCGCGGCCGGGGTGGGTTCGGCCGCCGAGGCGGTGCCGGCCAGGGCCACACCGGCCCCGGCGCCCAGGCCGATCACCGCACCGGCGCGGAGCATCCCGCGCCGGTCGAGCACGGCCTGCATGACGTCACCGAAGTAGGCGTTCGACGACGGGTTGGGCTCGGGCCGGGAGCAGGCGTCGCCGCACCGGTAGCGGCAGGTGAGGCCCTGACGTCCGTGCCGAACGCGGTCGAGGAGCGGGAGGGCACGGCGGGGGCCGGCCTGGGGGGCGTCGCCGGGGCAGCTGTGGGCCACGGTCGTCCTCCTGGGGTCGTGGTGGGATGACGCGGTCCGGTCCGGTCCGTTCGGAACCGTCCGTTTCCTCCGCATCCCAACACCCCCGTTCTCCCGTGGGGTGAGGAGAAAATGGCCGCCGGGTGAACGCGTCCCCGGAAGGGGTGGTGTCGACCACGCAACGCGACCGGCGCGGCCACCCCACGGGTGACCGCGCCGGTCGCGCGTGTGCTGGACGAGGGCACGGACCGGGGCGGGCGGTTGCCTCGCCCCGGCCCGGCGGGATCAGACGATGCCCTGGCGGGCGGCGGTGTAGACGATCTCGGTGCGACGACGGACCTCGAGCTTGTCGCGCAGGTTCCGCACGTGGAACTTCACGGTGGCCTCGGAGATCCGCAGCCGGGTCCCGATCTCGCGGTTGGACAGGCCGACGGCGAGCAGCCGCAGGACCTGGTTCTCGCGGTCGGTCAGCAGCGAGGTCTTGCAGAGGTCCGGCGTGGGCGACGGCGCCGGGTCGGTGTCGCGCAGCACCTGCAGCGGGCCGGCGCTCGCGGTGCCCGGGTCGAAGACGCCCTCGCCGCGCAGGACCGTGCGCAGCGCCCGCACGATCTCGGCGGTGTCGGCACCCTTGCGCAGGTAGCCGTGGACACCCAGGCGGACGGTGCGCATCATCGAGTCGCGGTCACGGCAGCCGGTCAGCACGAGGATCTTCACCCCGCGGCAGCGCTCCAGCAGCGCGCGCACCAGGTCGAGGCCGGGCCGCTCGTCACGGGCGAACTCGATGTCGACGACGATCGCGTCGGGGCGGGCGCGCTCGGCGGCCATCAGGGCGTCGCGGGGGGAGGCGGCCTCACCGGCCGGGGCCAGGTCGGGCTCGGCGGTCAGCAGGGCGCGCAGCCCGTGCCGGACGACCGGCTCGGAGTCGACGACGAGTACCCGGGCCGCGCGGCGGATCACATCCGCGCCGTCGGCCCCGCGGCCGGCACGCAGATCGGTGGCCTCACGAACGGCTTCGAGCGTCATCGCTGTCCTCCGGTGGATCTGTTGCGTCATCGCAGGAACGCCACCCGGCGTCCCGATGCGGCAAACCGTAAGGAGCGCCACGTTGCCCCCACGTTGCGCGCGATCGAGCGACGTCGCATCCCGGCCCGGTCACGAGGGGTCGAGCCCCCCGAGCAGCGGGTATGCTCACGACCCCGGACCGACCACCGATTCCGGGACGGACCCGCGCCGGCGCGGGACATCACGTGGGAGCAGGGCACGACGTGCCCCCAGCCGTGACGGGAGGCGACGTGAGCGGAGCCGAGGGCGGGACGTCCGCCGAGGAGATGGTCGCCGACGCACATCGCCTGCGGCGCATCTACGACGACGGGCTCGGCGCCGGCGGTTCGGCGGGCATCCCCCGCCCGGTCGTCTCGGACTCGTGGCAGCGCAGCCTGGCCGCGCACGTCGACCCGGAGGGCCGACTCCCCCCGCTCATCTATCTCGCCGACGAGCTGAAGGAGGTCCGGACCGGCCACCCGCTGCACGCGGTGATGCCGCTGCTCCGTTCCACCCTCGTGAGCATCGCCGACGAGGCGATGCACGTGATGCTCGTGACCGACGCCGACGGCACCGTCCTGTGGCGCGACGGCGCACACGGCCTGCTGCACTCCGCCGACGACGTCGGGCTCGTCGAGGGCACCCGCTGGGCCGAGGAGACGATCGGCACCAACGCGATGGGGACGGCGCTGGCCGTCGACGAGCCGGTCCGGATCCACTCCGCCGAGCATCTCGTCCGCACCTACCACGACTGGACCTGCGTCGCGGCCCCCGTGCACGACCCCGACACCGGCGACACCATCGGCGCGATCGACATCTCCGGGCCGCTGCACACCGTGCACCCCGCGCTGGTGCAGCTGGTGACGGCGACCGCGCACCTCGCGGAGAACCAGCTGCGGGTGCGGCTGGCGATCGCCGACGAGCGGCTGCGGGTCAAGAACATGCCGCACCTCGCGGCGTTGCGCGGCTCCGAGGGCGCCCTGCTGTCCGCGAGCGGCCGGGTCATCGCCAGCGAGCCCTACGGTCTGTTCCCCGAGCGGATCCGGCTCGACGACGGCGTCGACCGGGTGCAGCTCGGCGACGGCCGGGAGATGGCCGTCGAGAGGCTGGCCGAGGGCTACCTGCTGGTGCCGCCGTCGCGGCGGCGCGGGCGCGTCGTCCCGGCGGCGCCGACCGGTGCGCCCCGCCCGCTGGAGCTGCGCTTCACCGGCGGGGGCGGTCCGCGCGTCACCCTCGACGGCGAGGAGTTCGCCGCCACCCTGCGCCCGGCGGAGATCCTCACCGCGCTGGCGCTGCACCCCGACGGGCTCTCCGGCGAGCAGCTGACCCTGATGCTCTACGGCGAGGACGGCAACCCGACCACCGTCCGCGGCGAGATCCACCGGCTGCGGTCGTCGCTGGGCGCGGAGCTGCTGCTCACCCGCCCCTACCGGCTGGCGGCCGGGCCCCAGGCCGACTTCCTGCGGGTCCGCGCGGCGCTGCGCGACGGCCGGGTGTCCGACGCGCTCGACTCCTGCCACGGCGAGCTGCTGCCCCGCTCCGACGCGCCCGCCGTGCGCGAGCTGCGCGACGAGCTCGTGGTCGGGCTGCGGCACGCCGTGCTCGCCTCGGACGACGTCGCGCTCCTGCACCGCTTCGTCGTGCACCCGCTGGGGACCGACGACCTGGAGGCGCACGAGCTGCTGCTGGACCTGCTGGACCGGGACGACCCGCGCCGCGCCGCCGTCGCCGCACGGGCCGAGCACCTGCGGGACTGACCCGCCCCGCCGGGCGGGGCTCAGGTCTGTGCGGCCAGCGGGCTGTCCGGCTCGGGCTCCAGCTCTCCCGCGCGCCAGAGTGCCGCGTAGCGACCGCCCGCGCGGACCAGCTCGTCGTGCGTGCCCTCCTCGGCGATCCGACCGCCGGACAGCACCACGATCCGGTCCGCCCGCCGCGCGGTCTGCAGCCGGTGGGCGACGACGAACGCGGTCCGCCGCGACGCCACCCGTTCCCCCGCCGCCAGCACGGTGGCCTCGGTGGCCGGGTCCAGTGCCGCGGTCGCCTCGTCGAAGATCAGTACGTCCGGGTCGACCAGCTCGGCCCGCGCCAGCGCGACGAGCTGCCGCTGCCCCGCGGACAGGCCCTGTCCCCGCTCACCTACCGGGGTGCGGAACCCCTGTGGCAGCGACCGCACCAGGCCCAGCGCCCCGACCGCGCGGGCGGCGGTCTCGATCCGCTCCGGCGGGGCGTCCGGGCGGCCGTAGGCGATGTTCGAGGCGACGTCACCGGTGAACAGGTGCGCCTCCTGCGGGACCACCCCGAGCCGCGCGCGGTACCCGGCCAGCGGGAAGCGGCGCACGTCGACGCCGTCGACGCGGACCTGGCCGTCGCCGGTGTCGTAGAACCGGGCGATCAGCTTGATCAGCGTCGACTTGCCGGCACCGGTGGCGCCCACCAGCGCGACGGTCTCGCCCGCCCCGACGCGCAGCGACACGTCGTCGAGGGCGGGGGCGTCCACCCCCGGGTAGCGGAACGTCACGTGGTCCAGCACGACCTCGCCGCGCAGCCGCGACGGCACGGGCGCCGGCCGCTCGGGCTCGTCCGGGACGGAGGTGGGCGTCCGCAGCAGCTCCGAGATCCGGTTCAGGCCGACCCGGGCCTGCTGGTAGCCGTCGAACACCTGCGACAGCTGCTGCACCGGGCCGAAGAACAGGGTCAGGTACAGCAGGAACGCGGTGAGCACCCCCGGGGTGATGTCCCCGCCGACGATGCGGGTCCCGCCGACGAACAGCACGACCGCCGTGGCGATGTCGGACAGGAACGCCACGAACGGGAAGTAGGTGGCGATGTAGCGCTGCGCGCGCAGCCGCGACCGGCGGTAGGCGTCCGAGCGCTCGCCGAAGCGGTCGTAGCTCAGCTCCTCGCGGACGTAGGCCTGCGCGATGCGCACCCCGGACACGTTCTCCTGCAGGTCGGCGTTGACCACGCTGACCCGCTCGCGGGCCTCGGCGTAGGCGCGGGAGGAGAACCGGCGGAACACCACGGTGCCGACCGCGAGCAGCGGCAGCAACCAGCCCAGCGCGTACAGCGCGAGCTGCGGGTCGGTGAGCACCAGCGCGGTCGCGACCCCGCCGATCGTCAGGAGGCTGACGACGGCCTGCGCCAGCCCGGTCTGCAGGAACGTGGACAGTGCGTCCACGTCGGTGGTCATCCGGGTCATGATCCGGCCGGACAGCTCGCGCTCGTAGAAGTCCAGGCCGAGCCGCTGCAGGTGCGCGTAGCTGCGCAGCCGCAGCAGGTAGAGCAGGCTCTCCCCGGCCCGGGCGGTGACCAGCGTCTGGAACCCGACGACCACCGCGTCCAGCACGACGATCAGCAGCCCGGCCAGCGCCGCCAGCAGCAGGACCCGGGTGGCGCCGTCGGCGATGCCGTCGTCGACGGCGATCCGGGCGATGCTCGGCAGGGCCAGGGTCGCCAGCGCATCCGCGGTCATCAGCGCGACGCCGAGCACCAGCAGCCAGCGCACGGGGCGCAGCAGCGAGGACAGCCGGAACGCGGGATCGGGGGCGGTCGGGTCCTCGTCGCCGCGCAGCCGGGGGGACTCGTCCGCCGGGGGCAGCTTCGCGACGGACTCGAGCAGCTCGGGGGTCGCACTGATCCCCCCGGCCCAGCCGGCCGCGCCGCCGCCGCCGTCGCGGGTCAGGGCCCGGTCCGGGTCCTCCTCGATGCTGACCCGCGGCCACAGCTCCGGGGTGACGGCCGGGCCCGCCGGTACATCGTCGAGGACGCGGGTGCCGTTGCCGTTGCCGGTGCCGGTGCCGGTGCCGGTGCCGTTGCCGTTGCCGGTGCCGTTGCCGGTGCCGGTGCCGGCTGCCGCCTCGTGGGCGGTGGGCTCCCGGGTACCGCCGCCGAGCTCGTCGGCGGGGCCGGTGGCGAGCAGCTCCCGGAACAGCGCGCACCGGCCGCGCAGCTCGTCCTCGGTACCGGTGTCGACGACCCGGCCCTTGTCCAGCACCGCGATCCGGTCGGCCAGCGCCAGGGTGGACCGCCGGTGCGCGACCAGCAGCGTGGTCCGCTCGGCGGTCAGCTCGTGCAGGGTCTCGTGGATCGCGGCCTCGGTCGCGGTGTCGACCGCGGAGGTCGCGTCGTCGAGCACGAGCACCCGCGGCCGGGTCAGCATCGCCCGGGCCAGCGCGATCCGCTGCCGCTGACCGCCGGACAGGGTCAGGCCGCGCTCGCCGACCTCGGTGTCGTAGCCGTCCGGCAGGTCCTCGACGAACGACGCCACCTGTGCGGCCTCGGCGGCGGCGCGGATCTCGTCCTCGCCGGCGTCGGGCCGGCCGTAGGCGATGTTGTTGCGGATGCTGTCGGAGAACAGGAACGCCTCCTCGAACACCACCCCCAGCTCGGCGCGCAGGTCGTGCAGCCGCAGGTCGCGCAGGTCCACCCCGCCGATCGCGAGACGCCCGGCCTGCGGGTCGTAGAAGCGGGGCAGCAGCAGCGCCACCGTCGACTTGCCCGAGCCGGGCGGACCGACCAGGGCGAGGGTCTCGCCGGGTTCGACGCGCAGGGAGAGCCCGTCCAGGACCGGGTCGGGGGCGGCGTCGCCGTCCGGACCGGAGCCCGCGGGCTCGTAGCCGAACCGGACGTCGTCCAGCTCGACGGTCAGCGGGCCCTCGGGCAGCGCGGCCGGACGCTCCGGGTCGACGATCCCCGGTGCGGCGTCGACGATCTCGAAGACACGCTCCGCCCCGGCCCGGGTCAGCTGCGCGGTGACCACGAGCGCGCCGATCAGCCGGGCGGGCCCGACGAGCATCCCGACGTAGGTGGTGAACGCCAGGAACGTGCCGAGGTCGATCGTGCCGCGGGCGGCCATCCAGCCACCGACGCCGATCACCGCGACCTGTCCCAGCCCGGGCAGCGCGAGCAGCATCGGGTTGAGCCGCGCGGTCAGCCCGGCGGCCCGCAGCCGCTCGCCGTAGAGCCGGCGGGCCCGTCCCTCCAGCGTGGCGGTCTCGCGGGCCTCCTGCCCGAATCCCTTCACCACGCGCACGCCGGTGACGGTCTCCTCGACCTGCTGGGCGATCTCGGCGGCCCGTTGCTGCGCGGACCAGGTGGCCGGGAACAGCCTGCGCCGGATGCTGTTGGTGGCCAGGAACGCCAGCGGCAGCATGACCAGCGCGACCACGGTGAGCAGCGGCGACAGGTACAGCATCGCGATGATCGCGACGACCACCAGCACGACGGTGCCCGCCGACAGCGGCACCATCGACAGGAAGCCCTGCACCAGCTGCAGGTCGGAGATGGCCCGCGAGGCGACCTGGCCGGTGCGCAGCCGGTCCTGGCGGACGCCGTCCATACGCTGTACCGCGCCGAACACCGCGCGCCGCAGGTCGTGCTGCACGTTCAGCGCCATCTTGCCGCCGAGGTAGCGGCGCACGAACGCACCGACGAACTTCAGCACGCCCAGCACCAGGAGCCCGCCGACGACCGGCGCGAGCACGCCGGTGTCCCCGCCGATCGCGCCGTTCACGCCCTCGCGGATCAGCAGCGGACCGATCGCCTCCAGCCCGACGCCGAGCATCGACGCGACGAGCGCACCGACGGTGACGCGGCGGTGCCGCATGCAGGCCGTGGCCAGTCTGCGGATCCAGCCGGGGCGTGCGGAGGGGTGGGGAGAGGGCACGTCGCCAGGCTATGCCCGCCCCCCGACAACCGGCCCGGCGACGCCGCCCGGCACGGAGCCGGCGGGCACCCGCCGTCGACGGCGGCCGCCCCCCGCACCGCCCACCTCGCACGGGTTCCGGCGACGTCGCAGACCGTGCAGAGGCTGCGACGTGGAGCGAACCCGTGCGAGGTGGGCCGGGCTGCCGGCCACCGCCTCGGCACCGCCGCACCGCCCGTCGATCAGTACATGAGCGCTGCCAGGATGTGGGTGGACGACGCTCAGGTACTGATCGACGATGCCCGCAGCGGCGCTCCCCGCGGGAGGCGGGCGCAGGACCGGCGTCCCGTACGCGCGGCGGCACCGGAGCGGGCGACGTCGGACCGAGCAGCGCCGGACCCGGGGTCCGGCGCTGCTCGTCTCAGGTGATGTCCCGCCGCGCCCCGACGACGGCGGCCAGTGCGATCCCCGCGGCCGTCCACACGGCCAGGACCAGCAGCCCGACCCAGCCGGGCGGCGGGGCACTGACCCCGGCCAGGAACTCCAGGACGAACTGCGACTGCGCCCCCAGCCCGGCCGAGCTCACGACCGGCTCCCAGATCGCGAGGTCACCGGCGTTGCCGGGCAGGAACGGCGTCAGCCGGGCGAACACCGACGGGTCGCCGAGCGAGGACCCGTCGCCCGCGCGCAGCGCCCCGGCGATCAGGTTCTCCCCGATGAGCAGGTAGCCGACGGTGAGGGCGATCGCCCCGGCCTGGTTGGTCACCAGGGTCCCGACGGCGACGCCGAGCACCCCCCACAGCGCGCACACCAGGATGCCGATCGCGCCCAGCCCGGCGAGCTGCCCGAGGTCGGGCAGCTGCTGGCCGCCGAGCGCCGCACCGCCGAGCAGCGGACCGACCACGACGAGGAACAGCGCGTACAGCCCGGCGACGACGGCGGCGATCAGCGCCTTGGCCGCCAGCACCTGGCCGCGGGACCCGGTCAGGTAGGCCAGCGTGACGGTGCGGTGCCGGAAGTCGCCGGTGCCCAGCAGCGTCCCGAAGGCGCCGCCGACGATCGCGGTCATGGTCAGCGCCGACGCCAGCCCGGCGAGCATCAGGATCGACGAGGTGTCGGTGGCCTGCGGCACGAGCAGCTGCAGGATGCTGCCGAGCAGGCTCTGGGCCAGCGCGAGCAGCAGCACCGGCAGGAACAGCAGCCACCACACCCGGGTGGACAGGGTCTTGCGGACCTCGGCGGTCAGGACCGCGCGGAAGCGGTCGAGGCTCACGGTCGCCATCAGCGCTGCTCCTCCCCGGCGAGCAGGCGCAGGAACATCTGTTCCAGCCCGGCCCGCTCCTCGCTCATGCCGTACACGGCGACGCCCGCGGCGAGCGCCAGGTCCCCGACGCGGACCGCGTCGGCCCCGCCGACGGCCAGCACGCCGTCGTCGACGCGGTCGATCTCGGTGATCCCGTCCGTGGCGAGCGCCTCGGCCAGCCGGGCCGGGTCCGCAGCGCGCACGAGCACCCGCGAGCCGTGGCCGGCGCGCAGCTCGGCGACCGTGCCGTCGAAACGGCAGGCACCGCGGTCGATGACGACCAGGCGCTGCGCGGTCAGCTCCATCTCGGCCAGCTGGTGGGAGGAGACCAGCACGCTGCGCCCGGACGCGGCGAAGGCCTGCAGGAACGAGCGCAGCCAGGCGATGCCGTCGGGGTCGAGGCCGTTGCCCGGCTCGTCGAGCACGAGGATGCGCGGGTCGCCGAGCAGCGCGACGGCCAGGGCCAGGCGCTGGTTCATGCCGAGCGAGAACCCGCCCGCCGAGCGGTCCGCGGCGGCGGCCAGGCCGACCAGCGTGAGGACCTCGTCGACCCGCGAGTCGGGGACGCCGATCGCGGCGGCCGCGGCGCGCAGGTGCGCACGCGCGGTGCGCCGCGGGTGCACGCCCTGGACCTCCAGGACCGCGCCGACGACGCGGCCGGGCGAGGTCAGCGCGGAGAACGGGACGCCGTCGACGAGCGCTCGCCCGGTGCTGGGCACGACCAGGCCGAGGATCATCCGCAGCGTCGTCGTCTTGCCCGAGCCGTTGGGTCCGAGGAACCCGGTCACCGAGCCGGGCTCGACGGTGAACGACAGGTCGTGCACGGCCTCGACCGGGCCGAACCTCTTGCCCAGACCCTCGACGACGATCCGTCCGCTCCCGGCCGCCGTCACCGGGTCCGTGGACGCGGTCTCCTGCACTCCGGCCTCCCGCCGTTCTCGCGTCGCGCCCCGGTTCGCACCGGGGCATCGCCTGCCGGCCATCCTCGCCCAGCCCGGGATCCCACCGGGAGGCGGCCCCGGCGCGGGACCGGCCGGACGGCGGCGGCCGGGACCACGACCGCTACGCGGTGGCGCGCACCGCCGCTTCGACCGCCGCGGTGAGCGTGTCCAGGTACGCGTCGTCGCACGCCGCCCCGGTGACCGGCACCCGGAACTGCAGCGGAGCGATCAGGAGGTCGACCGCGGGGTCGACGTCCACGAGTTCCCGTTCGCCCCGGACGGGATGCCGACGCGCGTCCGGGCCGGGAGGCCGTCGAGGCCTGGATGCGCACCGTGACCGACCTCCTGACCCTCGACGGCGGCATGCCCGACCTGCGTATCCACGAGGGTGCCGACACCCTGACCGCCGAACGGTCGTCGACCGGCCACGTCACCGACGGCCCCCGGCCGCGATCTCCTCCGTCGCGGTGGCGACCGTCGAGGGCGACCTCGTCGTGCGTACCGCGACGACATCGATCCCCTCGACCCGCGCCCCGCCTTCCGCGCCCGCCACCGACGTCTCCCGGGGGGCGTGTCCGGTCCGGTCGGCACTGGCGCGAGACCGACGAAACGGACTTGAATGGCGTGCGTCACACGCTCAGCGACGAGCCCCGAGGAGCCGCCCCGTGATCGACCCGACCAGCACCGTGTCCTCCCTGCTGCGCAGCCACGCCACCGAGCGCCCGGACGACGAGGCCCTGCGCTTCGGCGACGTCCGCCGCACCTGGTCCGAGCTCGACGTCCGGGTGCGCAGGCTCGCGGCGGCCCTGCGCGCGGAGGGCATCGGCCCGGGCGACCGGGTCGCGGTGCTGGACCTCAACCATCCGTCGTGCCTGGAGCTGTCGCTGGCGTGCGCGTGGATCGGGGCGGCGAACGCGGTCGTGAACTTCCGGCTCGCCCCGCCGGAGATCGTCTACGTGATCGGCGACGCGCGGGCGCGGCTGCTGCTGGTCGGCCCGGAGTTCGCCGGGGCGGTCGGGCAGCTGCGGGAGAAGCTCGGCGCGGTGGAGCGGGTGCTCCACGTGGGCGGGGAGGCCGACGAGTACGAGGCGTTCCTCGCTGCGCACGAGCCGGACACCGATCCCTACGACGCCGGCCCCGGCGACTGCTTCGTGCAGCTCTACACCTCGGGCACCACCGGGTTCCCGAAGGGCGCGATGCTCACCCACGGCGCGATGCTGGCGCACGCCGCGCACGTCGCTGCGGACTTCGAGCTGACGCCGACCGACGTCGTGCAGGTCGCGATGCCGCTGTTCCACGTCGGCGGGACCAGCTACGCCTTCCTCGCACTCGCCCAGGGCGCGCGGATCGTGATGGCCCGGATGCCCGACCCGGCGGCGCTGCTGGACATGGTCGCCGCGGAGGGCATCACGCACACGTTCTGGGTGCCCGCGCTGATGGGCGCGATGACCCAGGTGCCGGGCGCGGCCGACCGGGACTACGCGTCGCTGCGGGCGATCTCCTACGGCGCCTCGCCGATGCCGCTGCCGGTGATGCGGGCGTCGCTGGCGCTGTTCGGCCCGAAGCTGCACCAGGTCTACGGGATGACCGAGGCCTGCGGCGTGGTCAGCTCGCTGGGCCCGGAGGACCACGGGGACCCTGCCGTCGAGCACCGGCTGGTGTCGGCGGGCAGACCGATCACCGGCTGCACGATCGAGGTGCGCGACCCGGCGACGGGCGAGCGGCTCGGCACGGACGAGCCCGGGGAGATCTGGGTGCGGACCGACCAGCTGATGAGCGGCTACTGGGACAAGCCGGAGGCGACGGCGGCGGCGATCACCCCGGACGGATGGCTGCGGTCCGGCGACGGCGGCCACATCGACGCCGACGGCTACGTCTACGTCACCGACCGGATCAAGGACATGATCGTCTCGGGCGGGGAGAACGTGTACCCGGCCGAGATCGAGCGGGTGCTCGCCGAGCACCCGACCGTCGGCGACGTCGCCGTCATCGGAGTGCCCGACGACCGGTGGGGCGAGGTCCCGAAGGCCTGCGTGGTGGCCGCGCCGGGGGCGACCGTCGACCCCGAGGAGCTGCTCGTTCACGCGCGCGCCCACCTGGCGTCGTTCAAGTGTCCGAAGACCGTCGACGTCCTGCCGGAGCTCCCCCGCAACCCGACCGGCAAGATCCTCAAGAAGGATCTCCGGGCACCGTTCTGGGCGGGCCGGGAGCGCAGCACCGTCTGACGTGGCGCCGGTCTCATACTGAGACACGCCAAAACTTGACCGACTCAAGAAAAGCGGGCAGGCTCGCCGCCGTGTCGAACGCATCGGACTACGAGGGCATGCTGCGCGCAGCGTCGCTGCGCGTGACGCGTCCTCGCCTGGCCGTGCTGCAGGCGGTGCACTCCCACCAGCACGCGGACACGGAGTCGATCATCCGTGTCGTGCGGGAGGACCTCGGGGAGGTGTCGCACCAGGCCGTCTACGACGTCCTGCGTGCGCTGCACTCCTCCGGGCTGGTCCGCAGGATCCAGCCCACCGGTTCCGTCGCGCGGTACGAGGCGCGGGTCGGTGACAACCACCACCACGTGGTGTGCCGGTCCTGTGGCGCCATCGCCGACGTCGACTGCGCCGTCGGCTCCGCACCCTGTCTCACCGCCTCCGACGACAACGGCTTCGTGATCGACGAGGCCGAGGTCGTCTACTGGGGCCGGTGCCCCGACTGCTCATCCACTGATCCCGAGAGGATGTCCCGTGTCTGACGAGCACCCCACCGTCGAGAGCGAGATGAACCGCGAGCAGGACGGCGGTTGCCCCGTCGCCGCCGGCCGCATCGCGCACCCCACCGAGGGTGGCGGCAACCAGAGCTGGTGGCCGAACCAGCTCAACCTGAAGATCCTGCGCAAGCACGCCCCCGCCTCGGACCCGATGGAGCCGGACTTCGACTACGCGAAGGAGTTCGCGACCGTCGACCTGGACGAGCTCGCCCGCGACGTCGACGCCGTCATCACCACCTCGCAGGACTGGTGGCCCGCCGACCACGGCAGCTACGCCGGGTTCTTCATCCGGATGGCCTGGCACTCGGCCGGCACCTACCGGACCTACGACGGCCGCGGCGGCGCCGGCGCCGGCATGCAGCGCTTCGCCCCGCTGAACAGCTGGCCGGACAACGGCAACCTGGACAAGGCCCGCCGTCTGCTGTGGCCGGTCAAGCAGAAGTGGGGCCGCAAGGTCTCCTGGGCCGACCTGATGGTCTTCGCGGGCAACCGCGCGCACGAGATCTCCGGCTTCCCGATGTTCGGCTTCGCCGGCGGTCGCGCCGACGTGTGGGAGCCCGAGGAGGACGTGTACTGGGGCTCGGAGAACGTCTGGCTGGGCAACGAGGCGCGCTACGGCGGCAGCAAGGACTTCGCCCACCGCGAGCTGGAGAAGCCGCTCGGCGCGTCCCACATGGGTCTGATCTACGTCAACCCGGAGGGCCCCGACGCCAGCGGTGACCCGATCGCCGCGGCCCGCGACATCCGCGAGACCTTCGGCCGGATGGCGATGAACGACGAGGAGACCGCCGCGCTGATCGTCGGCGGCCACACCCTCGGCAAGACCCACGGCGCCGCCAACCCGGACGAGAACGGCAACGTCGGCCCCGAGCCGGAGGCCGCCGACATCACCGAGCAGGGCCTGGGCTGGAAGCAGAACTTCCGGTCCGGCAAGGGCCGTGACGCCATCACCTCCGGGCTCGAGGTCATCTGGACCCGGACCCCGAACCGGTGGAGCCACGACTACCTCAAGCACCTCTACGCCTACGAGTGGGAGCTGACCGAGTCCCCGGCGGGCGCCAAGCAGTTCATCGCCAAGGACGCCCCGGAGATCATCCCCGACCCGGAGCCCGGCTACCCGAACCGCAAGCCGACGATGCTGGTCACCGACGTCGCGATGCGCGTCGACCCGTCCTACGGCGAGATCACCCGCCGCTGGCTGGACAACCCGTCCGAGTTCGAGGACACCTACCGTCGCGCCTGGTACAAGCTGACCCACCGCGACATGGGCCCGAAGGAGCGCTACATCGGCGCCTGGGTGCCGCAGGAGGAGCTCCTGTGGCAGGACCCGGTCCCGGCCGTCGACCACCCGCTGGTGGACGCCGACGACGTCGCGTCGATCAAGGCGAAGGTGCTGGAGTCCGGCCTGTCGGTCAGCGACCTGGTCAAGACCGCCTGGGCCGCGGCCTCGTCGTTCCGCCAGTCGGACAAGCGCGGTGGCGCCAACGGCGGCCGCATCCGTCTCGAGCCGCAGCTGCAGTGGGAGGTCAACGACCCCGACACGCTGCGCACCGTGGTCTCGACGCTGGAGTCGATCCAGTCCGACGTCAACGGCTCGCTCACCGGCGGCAAGAAGATCTCCTTCGCCGACCTGGTCGTCCTGGCCGGTGCCGCGGCGCTGGAGAAGGCCGCCGAGGACGGCGGGCACGACATCACCGTGCCGTTCGTCCCGGGCCGGACCGACGCCACCCAGGAGAAGACCGACGTCGAGTCGTTCTCCTACCTGGAGCCCACCGCGGACGGCTTCCGCAACTACCGCGGCAAGGGCCACACCCTGCCCGGCGAGTTCCTGCTCGTCGACCGCGCGAACCTGCTCGGCGTCTCCGCCCCGGAGATGACCGTGCTGGTCGGCGGCCTGCGTGTGCTGGGCGCCAACACCGGCGGGTCGACGGCCGGCGTGTTCACCGACAAGGTCGGCACGCTGACCAACGACTTCTTCACCAACCTGCTGGGCTCCGATGTCCAGTGGCGTTCGGTCGCCGGTGACGACGACTCCTTCGAGGCCGTCGACGCCTCCGGGAACGTCAAGTGGACCGGCACCCGTGCCGACCTGGTCTTCGGCTCGAACTCCGAGCTGCGCGCCGTCGCCGAGGTCTACGCCTCCGACGACGCGGAGGAGAAGTTCGTCCGCGACTTCGTCGCCGCGTGGGACAAGGTCATGATGGCCGACCGCTACGACGTCTGATCGTCGCGTAGCAGCGCGTCACGGCGCCCGGGCCGGGTCACCGGTCCGGGCGTCGTCGTGTCCGGGCCCTCGCCGCACACCTCCGTCGAGACGCAGCTGAAGGCTTGCGGCGCGCCCCCGCACGACCCTGAGTTGCCTATCGACGCTTTCCGGACGCCGAGATGCAGCTCAGCGGGCTGGGGAGATCCACAACTCCCGCTGAGCTGCATCTCGGCGTTCGACCCGCGGCCCGGCCCCCTGGCAGAGTGCCGGCGGCACGCGCGGAGGCGGCGGGTCACTCCAGTCCGTCGAGCACCCCCGCGAGCCCCGTGGGCTCGGACAACATCGGCCAGTGCCCCGTCGGGAGCGCGACGAGCGTCCACTCCGGACCGCCCATCTCCGCGAACCCGGGTACGCCCGCGTCGATCAGCTCCCGGACGTCGTCGGGGGCGAAGCTGCAGGCCACGACGGTCTTGGGCAGCGAGGGGTCGGGCGTCCCGCGACGCGCGCCGGTGAGCACCACCCCGGGCGGCTCGGCCACCGAGCGGGCGCGGACGTCCTCGAAGACGGCGTCGGGGATTCCCGCGGTGCTGCTGCCCGCGGCGTCGAGCTCGGCGCGGGACGGCATGGGCAGTGCGCCGTGCTCGGCGAGGGTTCCCCGGGTCGCGGCCTGCGCGTCGGGCGGGGTGACGTCGATCTGCGCGACGCCGTCGGGCAGCGGGCCGGTGTCGACGGACACGAGGTGCGCGAGCCGGCCCCGGGCGCGCTCGGCCACCGCGGCGCAGACGGGGCCCGCGCCGCTGTGGGCGACCAGGACGACCGGGGCGCCCGCGTCACCGAGGGCGGTGACCACCTCGTCGACGCGGGTCTCCGCGGTCGCACCGGGATCGTGGCCGAGGTCGAGCGCGGCCACGTCGTGCCCGCGGGCGCGCAGGTCGTCCGCGACCGCGTCCCACACCGTCGCGTCGATCCAGAAACCGGGGACCAGGAGGTAGCTCGTCATGCCGCGAGTCTGGCGGCGGATGAGGACGGTTCCGGTCCTCGTCCTACTTCTTCTGCTGCTGCGCCTTCAACCGCGCGGCCTCGCGCTGGCTCTCGGCGCGGGTGGCGCGCTCGCGCGCGAGCCACTCCGGCTCCTCGGACTTGATCGCGGCGATCTGCTCGGTGGTCAGCGGCTCGGTGATCCCGGCGCGGGCGAGCCCCGAGATCGACACCCCGAGCCGATCGGCGACGACCGGGCGCGGGTGCGGCCCGGTGGTGCGCAGCTCACGCAGCCACTCCGGCGGGTCGGCCTGCAGGGCGTCGAGCTCGTCGCGCGAGACGACCCCCTCGCGGAAGTCCGCCGGGGTGGCGTCGAGGAGCACGCCGAGCTTCTTCGCCGCGGTCGCGGGCTTCATCGTCTGTGCGGACCTCTGGCGCGTCATGTCACCAGGCTATGCGGCTAGCCTCGACCGGTGACCGCCACGTCCTTCCACCTCGGCTACGTCCCGGGCGTCACGCCCGGCAAGTGGACCCGGATGTGGGCCGAGCGCCGCCCCGGGGTCCCCCTGGAGCTGCACACGGTGACCGCCGCCGAGGCCGCGGACCTGGTCCGCGCGGGCACGGTGGACGCCGCCGTCGCCCGGCTGCCGATCGACCGGACCGGGCTGCACGCGATCCCGCTCTACACCGAGACCACCGTGGTGGTCGTCCCGAAGGAGCACGTGGTGACCGCGGCCGACGAGGTGACCGTCGCCGACCTGGCCGACGAGATCGTCCTGCGCACCGGCGACGACACGCTCGACTGGCCCGGCGGGCCGCCCGGCCGGGCCGCGGAGCACGCCCCGCCGACGACGGCCGAGGCGGTCGAGATCGTCGCCGCGGGGGTCGGGGTGCTGGTCGTCCCGCAGTCGCTGGCCCGGCTGCACCACCGCCGGGACCTCACCTACCGGCCGCTGGTCGACGCCCCGGGCTCCGGCGTCGCGCTGACCTGGCCGGACGCGGAGAACAGCGACCTGATGGAGGAGTTCATCGGGATCGTGCGCGGCCGCTCGGCGCACAGCACCCGGACCCGCCGCAGCGAGACCCCGGCGGCACCGGCACCGCGCCCCCCGTCGACGGCGGGGAGGCGGCGACCGGCCCGGCGTCGCCGCTAGGGCGTGTCTCCCCATCCGGCGCCGCCGGGCCCGGTGATCCACGTCGCCGCAGGCAAGGCAGCCGGGCCGCCCTCATACCGGGCGTACTCGGGCGGTCCGGCAACGCCGCCGGCGGCGGCGTGGGCGCCGGGAGCGACGGTGGCGGATGGGGAGACACGCCCCAGGACCCCGGACACGACGACGCCCCCGGCGCACGGGGCACCGGGGTCGTCGGACGTATGACGCGGAGAGGTCAGGCCGCGGTGGCGGCCGGCTTCTTCGAGAGCTTCTCGAGGCGGCGCGTGGTGGGCCAGCGGACCGCGGTCGCCCAGCCGAGCTTCTCGAAGCCCCGGATGACGACGGCCGAGATGTCGATCTGGCCCTTCTTCACACCGTGCCGGGCGCAGGTCGGGTCGGCGTGGTGCAGGTTGTGCCAGGACTCGCCGAAGGACAGGACCGCCAGCCACCAGACGTTGGCGGACTTGTCACGGGAGGCGAAGGGGCGCTCGCCCCAGATGTGGCAGATCGAGTTGATCGACCAGGTGACGTGGTGCAGCACCGCGACGCGGACCAGGCCGGCCCAGAAGAACGCGGTGAACGCGCCCCACCAGGACATGGTGACCAGGCCGCCGACGAGCGCCGGGCCCGCCAGGCTGAACACGACGATCAACGGGAACGCCTTCTCCACGCGCATCATGTCGCGGTCGGTGAGCAGGTCCGGGGCGAACCGCTTCATGTTCGTGAGGTCGCGGTTGAAGATCCAGCCCATGTGCGAGTGCCAGAAGCCCTTGACCAGCGCCTTCGCGCCGGTGCCGTAGAGCCACGGCGAGTGCGGGTCGCCCTCCTTGTCGGAGAACGCGTGGTGCCGGCGGTGGTCGCCGACCCAGTCGAGCACGCTGCCCTGGAGCGAGATGCTGCCGGCGATCGCCAACGCGATCCGCAGCGGCCGGTTCGCCTTGAACGAGCCGTGGGTGAAGTAGCGGTGGAAACCGACCGTCACGCCCAGGCCGCTGACCAGGTAGAACACGACGAACAGCGCGACGTCGACCCACCCGAGGCCCCAGCCCCACGCGAGCGGGACGGCGGCGAACAGCGCGAGCGTCGGGAGGACGACGAACAGTCCGACCAGGAACATCGCGCCGGGCGGGCGCTGCCCGTCGACGATCGGCGCGGGCGTCCGCTTCGCGGACGTGCTGCGGGGGGGTGCGGCCTCGAGCGTCATGCGTCCCACTGTCGCGGAACCCGTACCCCGCGGGCAGTGCGGTTAACCCCCCTGTTGGGATTCGGGTTCCGCCCCGGTCCGGACTTGACCGACGAGTAACTTGTGAGTACTGAACGGGGAGTGAAGCTCTCCACCGTCCTCCCCTACGGCGACGACCCGATCCGCAACGCGGACGCCGTCACCGACATGGAACGCGCCGGCCTCGACGTCGTCTGGGCCGCCGAGGCCTACTCCTTCGACGCCGTCTCCCTGCTCGGCTACCTCGCCGCACGCACCGAGCGGCTCGAGATCGGCTCGGCGATCCTGCCCATCTACTCGCGCACCCCGACCCTGACCGCGATGACCGCGGCCGGCCTCGACGCCCTGTCCGACGGCCGGTTCAGCCTCGGCCTCGGCGCATCCGGCCCGCAGGTCATCGAAGGCTTCCACGGCGTCGCCTACGACAAGCCGATCGGGCGCACCCGGGAGATCATCGAGATCTGCCGCAAGGTCTGGAAGCGGGAGGAGAAGCTCACCAACGACGGGCTCTACCCGATCCCGCTGCCCGGAGGAACCGGCCTCGGCAAGCCGCTGAAGATCATCAACCACCCCAAGCGCGCCGACATCCCGATCTGGGTGGCCGCGCTGGGCGAGAAGAACCTGCAGATGACCGCCGAACTCGCGAACGGCTGGCTGCCGCACGTCGTGCTGCCGGAGAAGATCCAGGAGGTCTTCGGGCCCGCCCTCGAGGCCGGCTACGCCAAGCGCGCCCCCGAGCTGGGCCCCCTGCAGATCACCGGCGGCGGGATCGTCGCGCTCGAGGAGGAGTTCTTCGAGCCGGCCCGCCAGGCCGCCCGCGGCCTCTACGCGCTCTACATCGGCGGCATGGGCGCGCGCGGCAAGAACTTCTACAACACCGTCTTCGCCAAGCAGGGCTACGCCGACGCGGCGAAGACCGTGCAGGACCTCTACCTGGACGGGAAGAAGGAGGAGGCCATGGCCGCGCTCCCGGACGATTTCATCGACAAGGTCACCCTGATCGGCTCCGAGGGCCACGTCCGCGAGCGGATCGCGGCGCTGCAGGAGAACGGGATCACCCACCTGCACGTGAACCCGATGACCGACGACGTGAACCACACGTTCGAGAAGCTCAAGACCTGGATGTCGTAGGTCCGGGCTTGCCGGGCCCGCGCGGGCGTGCTCATCTGGGTGACATGGTCGACAGCGCTGTTGGTCAGGACGTCGTCCCCGAGGAGTTCGACGCGGTCGTGGTCGGAGCCGGGTTCGCCGGGCTCTACATGCTGCACCGTCTGCGCGGGCTCGGGATGTCCGCCGTCGTGCTGGAACGCGCCGACGGCGTCGGCGGGACCTGGTACTGGAACCGCTACCCGGGCGCGCGGTGCGACTCGGAGAGCTACTACTACTGCTACTCCTTCGACTCCGCGCTGGAGCAGGAGTGGACCTGGACGGAGCGCTACCCGCGCCAGCCGGAGATCAGGGCCTACCTGGACCACGTCGCCGACCGGTTCGACCTGCGCCGTGACATCCGGCTCTCGACCACCGTCACCGGGGCACGCGCCGACGCCGACGGCCGGGGCTGGACCGTGTCCGTCGAGGACGGCCCCGACCTGTGCTGCCGGTTCCTGGTCACCGCGGTCGGCTGTCTGTCCGCGGCGAACGTGCCGGACCTGCCGGGCCTGGACGACTTCGCCGGGCGCTGGTTCCACACCGGCAGCTGGCCGCACGGGGGCGTCGACGTCGCCGGGCGGCGGGTCGGCGTCGTCGGCACCGGCTCGACCGGGATCCAGGCGATCCCGGTGCTGGCCGAGCAGGCAGCGCACCTGACCGTCTTCCAGCGCACCCCGAACTACTCGATCCCGGCCCGCAACGCACCCCTGACCGAGGACGAGTCGCGCACCTACAAGGCCGACTACGACCGCATCCGCGGGATCCAGGCCGGGTCCACCAACGGGCACCCGTTCACGATCGACGACCGCTCCGCCCTCGACGACCCCGACGACGAGCGCGATCGCGTCTACCGGGCCGCCTGGGAGCGCGGCGGGCTGCGGTTCCGCGCGGCCTACCGGGACCTGCTCGCCGACGAGGCCGCCAACGCCACCGCCTCGGAGTTCATCCGCGACCGGATCCGGGAGGTCGTCGAGGACCCGGCGACCGCCGAGGCGCTGCTCCCGCACGACCACGGCTTCGCCACCAAGCGCCCGCCGATCGACACCCACTACTTCGAGACCTACAACCGCGACGACGTGACGCTCGTCGACGTCCGGGCCGACCCGGTCGAGGCCGTCGAGCCGGGTGGCCTGCGGCTGCGTTCGGGCGCGCTGCACGAGCTGGACGACCTGGTGTTCGCCACCGGCTTCGACGCGCTGACCGGTCCGCTGCTGCGGCTGGACCCGGTCGGCCCGGACGGCACCGCGCTGAGCGACGCCTGGCGCGAGGGCCCCCGGACCTACCTGGGACTGGCCGTGTCCGGCTTCCCGAACCTGTTCACCGTCACCGGGCCGTTCAGCCCGTCGGTGCTCACGAACATGCCGACCTCGATCGAGCAGCACGTCGACTGGATCGCCGGCTGCCTGGCGCACCTGCGCGCGACCGGCCGGGACCGGATCGAGGCCGACCCGGCCGCCGAGCACGACTGGGGCGAGCACAACCGGGCCGCCGCCGACGCGACACTGCTGCCGCGGGCCGCGTCGTCCTGGTACCTGGGCGCGAACGTGCCGGGCAAGCCGAGTGTGTTCATGCCCTACGCCGGCGGGTTCGCCCGCTACGCCGCGACCTGCGCCGACGTCGCCGCCGACGGCTACCGCGGGTTCCGGCTCTCCGGCCGCGGCCCGGCCGCGTGAGCACCACGCCACCCCCCGACGAGGGGACCTGCGGCATTGCGCCGTTCGGCCCAGTACCGGGGGGTCGCGTCACGGCTCGTAGGCAGAGCGTAGAGAATGTGTGACGTCATCCACGGTTCACGGCGCCCCGGGCAACCCCTGCCGGGGCACCCGCGACAGGACTCGCGACATGACGAGGAGCCCGACTTGCTGGAGCTCGCCATCCGGACCTCCGACGAGCCGATCTCCCCCGGTCAGTACCGGCACACGGCGACGCACGCCTGGTGGATGGGGACCTGCTTCGCCCGCGACGAGCTCTGCGTCCACTACAGCGAGCACCTGCTCCAGCAGTGGACCCCGCTCGACCCGGCCCAGGACTGGCTGCTCGACCGCGAGCTGACCGGCCGCGTGCACTGGCTGTCCGGCGACGGCGCCGCCGCGATCGAGGACGGCTTCGACATCGCCGACCAGTGGCCCACCGGCCGCTTCCGCGCCCCGCACGGCGACTTCTACGCCGCGCTCCACGGCCACCGGCCCGCCGCGAAGGTCGGCTCGTGGGCCAACCCCACCGAGGCGTTCCTCGCGGGCCTGCCCCGCGACCCGGCCGCGATGCTGGACCGGCTGATCGCCGACAGCCCGCCGGGCCGCGGCTACACCGGCCCGTTCCCCAGCGCGGTCGACGCGCTGCGGACCTGCCGGGTCCCCGCCGAACTGCGCGCGGTGCTCTACGCCGCGCTGCGCCGGATGCCGGCCGTCTCCCTCGGCGAGACCGACAACCTCGACGGCGAGCGGCACCCCACCCTCGTCCACGACGACGGGCCGGTCCGCACCGAGCTGCTGATCTCCCCCGTCGACGGGCAGTACGCCGGCGAGCGCGACACCGTCCGCCGCCCGGCCCGCGTCGGCCCGCCGGTCGGGACGGTCGTCGCCGAGACGGCGACGCAGACCGCGGTGGTCGGTGTCCTCGGGTCCCCGCCCGGCTTCTGAATCGTGCCGCTCGCCGTCCGCGTGCGGTCGATCACGAAACGATCACGAAGTGGGACCCGGCACACTGCCCGGTCTCGCGTCGAGGGGACTAACCTGGTAGCCGGTCGCGACAAATCGAGCAGCTATCAAGGCGGTTGACGCAGAGTGTCATCGAGCAGTACCTCCCATCAGGCGAGCGACTTCGGTCCGAACGAGTGGCTCGTCGAGGAGATGTACCAGCGCTTCCAGGAGGACCCGTCGGCCGTGGACCCGGCCTGGCACGAGTTCTTCGCCGACTACGGCAAGGACGGTGAGAAGGCCTCCTCGTCGTCCGTCGGGACCGAGGAGCCGGCCGACACCTCCTCCGGCAACGGGTCCGCCCCGGCGGCCTCCTCGGGTGGGGTCACCCGAGGTGCAGCCACCGAGGACGACCAGGGCAGCGGGAGCGGCACGGAGACCGGCGCGGCCGGCTCCGGCGACGCCCCGGCCCAGAAGGCCGTGACGAACGGCGGGAAGGCCGGCGGCAAGGGGACCGCCACCTCCCGCGACGTCCCGCCGCCGGTCACCCCGAAGGCCGAGCCGCCGCCCGCCGAGGAGCGCCTGCGCACCGCGAGCGCACCGGCCCCGGCGTCGTCGTCGAACGGGACACCGGCCAAGCCCGCCGCGGGCAGCGGCTCCAAGGCCGCGAAGCCGACGCAGGACGGGGGTGGCGCGACCACCACCCCGCTGCGCGGTGCCGCGAACGCCATCGCCAAGAACATGACCGCCTCGCTCGAGCTGCCCACGGCGACGAGCGTGCGTGCGGTGCCCGCCAAGCTGCTCGCCGACAACCGCATCGTCATCAACAACCACCTCAAGCGCACGCGCGGCGGGAAGCTGTCGTTCACGCACCTGATCGGCTACGCGCTGGTCCGGGCGCTGACCGACTTCCCGAACATGAACCGGCACTTCGCCGAGACCGACGGCAAGCCCTCGGTCGCGACGCCGGAGCACGTGAACCTGGGCCTGGCGATGGACATGCCGGGCAAGGACGGCAGCCGCTCGCTGATCGTCGTGTCGATCAAGGGCTGCGAGAACATGTCGTTCGCGCAGTTCTGGCAGGCCTACGAGGGCATGGTCCGCAAGGCCCGTGACGGCAAGCTGACCGCCGACGACTTCGCGGGCACCACGATCAGCCTGACCAACCCCGGCACGCTGGGCACCAACCACTCGGTGCCGCGGCTGTCGGTGGGCCAGGGCGCGATCGTCGGCGTCGGCGCGATGGAGTACCCGGCCGCCTTCCAGGGCGCGTCGGAGGAGCGGCTCGTCGAGCTCGGCATCTCCAAGATCATCACGCTGACCTCGACCTACGACCACCGGATCATCCAGGGCGCCGAGTCCGGCGACTTCCTGCGCCGGATCCACCAGCTGCTCCTCGGCGAGGACGGCTTCTACGACGACATCTTCGCCTCGCTGCGGGTGCCGTACGAGCCGGTCCGCTGGGTGCAGGACTTCCCCGAGGGCGAGGTCGACAAGACCGCCCGCGTGCTGGAACTGATCGAGTCCTACCGGACCCGTGGCCATCTGATGGCCGACACGGACCCGCTGAACTACCGCCAGCGCCGGCACCCCGATCTCGACGTCCTCAGCCACGGCCTGACCCTGTGGGACCTCGACCGCGACTTCGCGGTCGGCGGGTTCGGCGGGCAGAGCCACATGAAGCTGCGCGACGTGCTCGGCCTGCTGCGCAACTCCTACTGCCGCACCATCGGCACGGAGTACATGCACATCGCCGACCCCGAGCAGCGCAAGTGGCTCGAGGAGCGCATCGAGGTCGCGCACGTCAAGCCGGACTCCTCGGAGCAGAAGTACATCCTGTCCCGGCTGAACGCGGCCGAGGCCTTCGAGACCTTCCTGCAGACCAAGTACGTCGGGCAGAAGCGGTTCTCGCTGGAGGGCGGTGAGACCGTCATCCCGCTGCTCGACGCCGTGCTGGACAAGGCCGCCGAGCGCGAGCTCGACGAGGTCGTCATTGGCATGCCGCACCGTGGCCGGCTCAACGTGCTGGCCAACATCGTCGGCAAGCCGATCAGCCAGATCTTCCGCGAGTTCGAGGGCAACCTCGACCCGGGCCAGGCGCACGGCTCCGGCGACGTGAAGTACCACCTCGGTGCCGAGGGCAAGTACTTCCGCATGTTCGGCGACGGCGAGACCGCGGTCTCGCTGACCGCGAACCCGTCGCACCTGGAGGCCGTGGACCCGGTGCTGGAGGGCATCGTCCGCGCCAAGCAGGACCTGCTCGACAAGGGCGACGGCGGCTTCACCGTGCTGCCGGTGCTGATGCACGGCGACGCGGCCTTCGCCGGTCAGGGCGTCGTGGCCGAGACGCTGAACCTCGCGCTGCTGCGCGGGTACCGCACCGGCGGGACCGTGCACGTCGTCGTCAACAACCAGGTCGGGTTCACCACCGCGCCGGAGCACTCGCGGTCCTCGCAGTACTGCACCGACGTCGCGAAGATGATCGGCGCGCCGGTCTTCCACGTGAACGGCGACGACCCGGAGGCCTGCGTCTGGGTCGCCAAGCTGGCCGTGGAGTACCGCCAGCGCTGGAACAACGACGTCGTGATCGACATGATCTGCTACCGGCGCCGGGGCCACAACGAGGGCGACGACCCCTCGATGACCCAGCCGTCGATGTACGACATCATCGACGCCAAGCGCAGCGTCCGGAAGATCTACACCGAGTCGCTGATCGGCCGTGGTGACATCACCATGGAGGAGGCCGAGCAGGCGCTCAAGGACTTCTCCAACCAGCTCGAGCACGTCTTCAACGAGGTGCGCGAGCTCGAGAAGACCCCGCCGGTGATCTCGCCGTCGATCGAGTCCGAGCAGCTCGTCCCGTCCGACCTCGACACCTCGGTCCCGCTCGAGGTCGTCCACCGGATCGGCGACGTGCACGCCAACCTCCCCGAGGGGTTCGCCGTGCACAAGCGGGTCGAGCCCGTGCTGCGCAAGCGCGAGAAGATGTCCCGCGAGGGCGACGTCGACTGGGCCTTCGCCGAGCTGCTCGCCATCGGCTCCCTGGCGATGGACGGCCGGCTGGTCCGGCTGTCCGGTCAGGACTCGCGTCGCGGCACCTTCGTGCAGCGGCACTCGGTCCTGATCGACCGGCACACCGGTGCGGAGTACTTCCCGCTGCGCAACCTGGCCGAGGGGCAGGGCCGGTTCCTGCCGTACGACTCGGCGCTCTCGGAGTTCGCCGCGGTCGGCTTCGAGTACGGCTACTCCGTCGCCAACTCCGACGCGCTCGTCATGTGGGAGGGCCAGTTCGGCGACTTCGTCAACGGCGCCCAGTCGATCATCGACGAGTTCATCTCCTCCGGTGAAGCCAAGTGGGGCCAGCTCTCCGACGTCGCGCTGCTGCTGCCGCACGGCCTGGAGGGCCAGGGCCCCGACCACAGCTCCGGGCGCATCGAGCGCTTCCTGCAGCTGTGCGCCGAGGGCTCGATGACCGTCGCGCTGCCGTCGGACCCGGCGAACTACTTCCACCTGCTGCGCCAGCACACCCTCGACGGGGTGCGCCGGCCGCTGGTGGTGTTCACGCCGAAGTGGATGCTGCGTGCCAAGCAGGTCGTCAGTCCGCTGTCCGACTTCACCGAGGGCAGGTTCCGCCCGGTCATCGACGACCCGGAGCACGCCGGCAAGGGCGACACCGTCTCCGGTGTGAAGCGGGTGCTGTTCTGCTCCGGCAAGATCTACTGGGAGCTGGCCGCGGCCCGCGACAAGCGCCGCAAGAACGGCGACGCAGGCGTGGACGAGGCCGCGCTGGTCCGCGTCGAGCGGCTCTACCCGATGCCGGCCGAGGAGATCGCCGCCGTCCTCGAGCGCTACCCCGAGGCCGCCGGTGACGTCCGCTGGGTCCAGGAGGAGCCGGCCAACCAGGGCTCGTGGCCGTACTACGGCCTGGAGCTGCCGCAGAAGCTGCCCCAGCTGCAGGGCAGCTTCACCCGGGTGTCCCGGCGTCGGATGGCGGCCCCGGCCGCCGGCTCGTCGAAGGTGCACGAGGTCGAGCAGGCCGAGCTGATCGACAAGGCGTTCGCCGGGTAACACCACGCACGACGACGGCCCGGTCGGGGATCTCCCCGGCCGGGCCGTCCGTGTCCCACGGGTCAGGAGCGGCGCGGGGCCCCGGCGACGACCGCGGCGCCGGTCACGACCGGCACGGCCCACTCCGCCACCCGGATCCGGCGGCGCAGTGCGGCATCCGGGCCCTCCGGTGTCGCGGCGCGGCGGCCCAGCGCCCCGGCCCAGGCGCTCGCGGCGAGCGCGGCGCCGGTCAGGGCGGTCCGGGTCGCCGCCGCGGCCGCGACGCCCGGCTCGCGCCGGCGGACCGCGTCGCGCGCCAGCAGGCCCGCCCCGCCCAGCAGGTGCGCCGCCGTCGCGGCGGTGCCGATCCGGCCCCACCCGCCCCAGCCCGCGCCGGCGAGCCGTTCGCGCTCGGCCGGGTCGCGGACCGCGTCCAGTGCGCCGTTGAGGCCGGTGACGCCCATCAGCGAGCCGCCGAACCAGGCGGCCAGGCCGACGTCGTGCAGGGTGCGGGCCACGGGAGGGGTGAGTGCCATGAGAACTCCGGAACGGGGGCGGCGGGGGCCGCGGGCGCGGCGGTCCGTCGACGCTACCGAGCGCTCCGCGGCGACGGCCCGTAGGTCAGGCGGCGCAGCAGCGTCTCGGCGGGCCCCCGCACGCCGGCCCGGTCGAGCCGGTACGCGACGACGACGGTCAGCAGCCACACCCCGACCGCGACCAGCGACGCCGACCAGCCCGACAGGTGCGCGCCCAGCCCGAGGCCCCAGGCGGTGAGCAGCGGCACGAACAGCAGCGACTGCGCCAGGTAGCCGCTCAGCGAGCGACGGCCGAGCGCGACCAGGGCCCGGACCGGCAGCGGTGCCGTCGGACGGGTTCCGAGCCGGTGCGCGACGAGGCCGAACACCGCCGCATAGCCGAGCGCGGCGAAGATCCCGGTGGCGATGTGCAGGCCGGCGAACGCACCCGGGTCCGGCAGCGCGATGACGCCGACGTGCACGAGGGCCTGGGCCAGCCCGGCCGACAGGCCGACGGCGATGCCGACGGCGGCGGTGCGGCGCAGCAGGGGCAGGTGCGCGCCCGGCTCCTCCAGCACGCGGTGCCGCGCGGCGAGCAGCCCGAGCAGCACCGCGGCGGGCATCACCAGCGTCACGAACGCCCCGGGGATCGCCGACACCCACAGCGCGAGCCGCAGCGGCAGCGTCGCGAACCAGTCCGGGGTGGCGAGGGCGAGCTGCTGCGCGGCGGACGTCGGCGTCGCGCCACCCGTGAACTGCGCCAGCACGCCCGTCGCCGCGGGGACGGCCACGGCGAGACCGACCAGGACCCCGGCCCCGATCCGCAGGGTGCGGTCGCTGCGGTGCAGGAACAGCGGCACCAGCACCAGGCCCAGGACCCCGTAGGTGCCCAGGATGTCGCCCTGCCACAGCAGGGCCGCGTGCAGCAGGCCGAGGACGAGCAGCCACCGGTGCCGGGTGCGCAGCAGCCGCCGCGCCTGCGCGTCGGTGCCGCCGCCGGCGATCCGGCGGGCGTACAGCTGCCCGATGCCGTAGGCGAACAGGAACCCGAACAACGTCCAGGCGCGGCCGTCGACGGCGGTGATGGTCACGACCTGGGCGATCCGGTCGGCGGGCCCGCCGTCCGCGGCGTGGAGCAGCGTGGCCCCCAGCTGCGAGGTGTAGGCGAACCAGGGCGCATGGGCCAGTGCGATCAGCAGCAGCATCGCGCCCCGGGCGAGGTCGGGGGCGAGCGCACGGTCGCTCACCGGGGTCGGGGCGACGGTCGCGGCGGGCGGCGCGGTGGGCATGGGATCTCCTCACGAGCGGTGGGAGACCCATCGGAAACGATGCCGTCGCGGCCGGGTCAAGCGGCGGCCGCCGTATCCTCGCCGGCATGTACTTCACCGACCGCGGCATCGAGGAGCTCGTCGACCGGCGCGGCGACGAGCAGGTCAGCGTCGAGTGGCTGGCCGACCGGCTCCGCGCCTTCGTCGACGCGAACCCGCAGTTCGAGACCGCCGTCGAGCGGCTGTCGAGCTTCCTCGCCCGGGACGACGCCGACGACGAGTAGCCGCGTGACCACAACGACCACAGGGCACGCAGCGACCACTACGTGGGCTGTGTCCGCAAGCGGGACCGGGGCCGGGGCCCGGACCTAGCGTTGCTCCTCGACACGTCCGTCGAGGAGGAGCACCGATGCTCATCGTTCTCGGGTCCGCGATGATCGCGGTCTTCATGTACCTGATCCTGGCGAAGCGGCTCGCGCCGACGCTGGCGCTGGTACTCGTCCCGCTGACCTTCGCCCTGGTGGCGACCGGCACCGGCCTGTCCGAACCGGGTGAGGACGGCGTCGTCGACTCGATCTCGTCGGCGTTCTCCGACTTCGCGCCGACGGCCGTACTGCTGTTCTTCGCGATCATCTTCTTCGGCACGATGATCGACGTCGGGCTGTTCGACCCGCTGATCCGCTCCGTGCTGCGCACGGTGGGCAACGACCCGGTGCGCCTGGTCGTGCTGACCGCGGTGCTCGCCGGTGTCGTCTCCCTCGACGGCGACGGCTCGACCACCTTCATCATCACGGTGTCCGCGCTGCTGCCGATCTACCTGCGGCTCGGACTGAGCCCGGTGGTGCTGACCCTCGTCGCCAACCTCGCGAACGGCGTGCTCAACATCCTGCCCTGGGGCGGCCCCACGATCCGCGCCGCGACGGTGCTGAACGTGTCGCCCTCGGAGCTGTTCAACCCGATGGTCCCGGGCATGGTGGCCGGCATCGCCACCGTGCTGCTGCTGGCCTGGCAGCTGGGCCGTTCCGAGCGCAAGCGGCTGCTCGCCTCGGGCCGCACGCTGTCGGTCGTCGCCGACGAGATGGTGGCGGTGCGCGAGCCCGCCCTGATCGGCGGGGGCGCCGGCACCGACGGCCCGGCCACCGGTTCGGGCGGGGGCCCCGCCGACGGAGCCGACGCCGGGGGCGCGCTGGAGGGCACGCTGGACCCGAACCGTCCGACGCTGCGGCCGACGCTGATCTGGTTCAACCTCGGGCTCACCGTCGCGCTGCTGGTGCTGCTGGGCATGGACGTCCTGCCGCTGTCGCTGGTGTTCGTCGCGGCCGCCGCGGTCGCCCTGGTCGTGAACTTCCCGAAGCCCGAGGACCAGCTCCGGGCGGTGACCTCGCACGCCTCCTCGATCGTCGGCGTCGTGTCCATGGTGTTCGCCGCCGCGGTCCTGGTCGGGGTGCTGTCGGGCACCGGCATGGTGACGGCGATGGCGAACGGGATCGTCTCGGCCGTACCGCCGTCGGTCGGCTCCTGGTTCGCGGTGATCACCGGTGTGCTGAGCATGCCGCTGACGTTCTTCCTCACCAACGACGCGTTCTACTTCGGCATCCTGCCGATCCTGACCGAGGCCGCGGGCCACTACGGCATCGACCCGGTGGAGATGGCCCGCGCCTCGATCATCGGCCAGCCGGTGCACATGACCAGCCCGCTGGTCCCGGCGCTGCTGCTGCTCGTCTCGCTCGCGAAGGTCGACCTGGCCGACCACCACCGCAGGGTGATCTGGCGGGCCGCGCTCTGCTCGCTGGTGATGCTCGGGGTCGCGCTGCTGCTGGGCGTCGTCCCGCTGGGCTGACCGCCCTCCCACGATCCGGTGCCGCACAGGCGGTACGCCGGGGAGGGGCGGACGGCGACCACCGGCCCCGGACCCCCGGCACGACCGTCGAGATGCAGCTCGGGGCGGCCCGCCACCCGCGGGGCAGGCCCCGGACTGCATCTCGGCGCGTCCGGCCCGTGCGGCCGGGCCTGGCCGGGCGGGTGCGGCGTGCGGGACGGGGTCAGTCGTCGTCGCGGCGCAGGCGGAACAGCCGCCGGTCGCCCGAGGAGCGCAGCTCGCGCAGGGCCTCGTCGGCGGCCTCCTCCAGCGCGGCGTGCTCGTCGGGGTCGGCCCGCAGGTCGGGGCGCGGCCGGGGCCGCCCCGGCTCCTCGGCCGACCACATCAGCTGCAACGCCGCCTCCCAGCGCAGCTCGAACATGCCGCGGGCCAGCGTGAGCCGATCCGCGGCGTCGCGCAGCTCCCGCTCGGTGCCGCGCAGCTCGCGGCGCAGCTCCTCGGCCCGCCGGGCGTCGCGTTCCCGCAGGTCGACGACGGCGCCGGCCAGCTCGGCCACGACCGCGCGGTAGCGCTCCACGGCACTCACACCCCACCTCCGGCGACGGTGTCCGGGCCGCCGCCGCCCGCGTCGGTCAGGATGACCAGCTGCGGGCGGCCGTGCCGGGAGCGGTCGAGGAACAGCGCGCGCCCCGGCGTCGGCGTCCAGTCCAGCGGCTGTCCGCCCAGCAGCGGCACCAGGTCGGTGCCCTGCACGCCGGTCGCCACCCAGGCGCCCAGGTCGTCGATCGCCGCACCCGGCGGGGCCAGCAGCGTCTTCAGCCGCTGCGCGCCCTGCCACCAGCCCAGCACGTGCACCCCGACCCCGGGCCCGTGGCGCAGCAGCGCCCGCAGGTCCTCGGTGCCGGTGCGGTCCAGCATCGACTCCGCCGCGTCGGCGCCGAACACCATGACCAGCAGCGACGCGTGTCCCCCACCGCCGCCCGACGCGGCCCGGGCGCGGACCGTCGCCGCCAGCTCGGCGACGCGGGCGGCGAACCCGTCGGCGGACACCTTCTCCACCGTGCCGGGCAGGTCCGGGGCGAGCGCGCCTGCGGCCGCCGCCGCGTCCGGGGCCAGCGGCACGAGCAGGATCTGCGCGCCGGCCGGGTCGGGCAGCGACGCCGCCACCGCGCGGACGGCCGAGCACAGCAGCGGGACCGCGACACGGGCGTCGGGCCCGATCACCCCGAGGTTGCGGCCGGGGCCGTCGGACAGCTCGGCTGCCGCGGGGCTGCCGTGCACGTCGACGAACTGCCCGACCAGCGCGCGGGGCACGCCGTCGGCGGGCAGCCGGGCGGCCAGTGCGTCGTGGGAGGGGGCGCGGGCGCCGTCGAAGACGACCGGCTCCGGGGTGTCGGGGAAGTCGGTGAACGCGGTGACCTGGACGTCGCGGACCACCGGGCCGCCCGCCTCGGGCAGCCGGACCACGTGGTTGCCGTGCGCGACGCCCGAGTCGTGGTTGACGATCGCGTGCCAGCGCGGGAGCGCCAGCGCGGCCTCGTTGTCCTGGGCGAGGATCCGCCGCGCGCGGGGCAGCGCGATCCGCAGCACGAACTGCTCGAAGATCGCCGAGCGGCCCCACAGCGCGTCGATGCCGGAGACGTCCTGGCTGGCCAGGACCAGGTGCACGCCCTGCGAGCGGCCGCGCCGGGCGACGTCCTCCAGCAGCGCGGTCGCCTCGGCGCTGACGGCGTCGCGACCGGTGAACAGGAACTGGAACTCGTCGATGACCGCGACGATCCGCGGCAGCCGCAGGTCGGGACGCTCCACCCGGAGCTCGGCCAGCTTGGTCGCGCCGTGCCGGCGGGCGGCCTCGGCGCGGCTGCGCATGACCTCGGACAAGTGGCGCAGCAGTGCCAGTCCGAACTCCCGGTCGGTGTTGATGTTGACGCCGATCAGCCGGGCCTGCGGGAGCCGGTCGGCGCGGTGGCCCTCCGGGTCCGGGGCGAACGGGGTGAACGACACCCCCTCCTTGAAGTCGAGCAGGTACAGCTCGACCTCGTCCGGGCCGTAGTGCGCGGCGAGACCGGCGATCCAGGCCAGCAGCAGGTTCGTCTTGCCCGACCCGCTGGGCCCGCCGACGAGCGCGTGCGGGGAGTGGTCGTCGAGGCTCAGCTCGGCGGGGATGCCGTCCTCGTGCCCGACGACGACCTTGAGCCCGTCGTGCGAGCGGCCCTCGCCGCGCCGGCGGGGCAGCATGTCCTTGAACGCGCCCAGCCGTCCGCGCCACTGCTCGTGCCCGGCGGCGATCGCCTCGCACACCGCGGTGACGTCGTCGGCCGGGACCGGCGGGTCCGGTTCGACGAGCACGTGCGGCCCGGTCACCGAGGTCCGCACCGGGACCGGCAGCCGGTCGTCGGCCGGGTCGAGGCCCGGCGGGTCCCCGAAGTCGACGGTCTCCACCGGGCGCGGCAGGGCCGCCGGGACGTCGAGCAGCACCAGCTGCACCCCCGCCGCGACGCCGCCGCGCGCCACCCGCTGCAGCTGGCGCAGCTCGGCCTCGGGCAGCTCGCGGCCGTTGCCGACCAGCACCGCCACCAGCCACGCCTCGGGCCGCTCCCCGGTGCGGTCGGCGAGCTCGCGCAGCGAGGTCGCGCCGTCGGCGAGCACCCGGGTCTGCACCCGGCGGATCCGGTCCGCGAGCTGGTCCAGCAGCCGCCCCAGCCGGGTCGGGTCGTGCACGGTCAGCAGCCCGGTGCGGGTCAGCGGGTACAGCCCGGGCAGGGCGCCTGCGAGCTGGCCGACGTCCCAGACGTGCACGTTCACCGCGCCGGGCCGGAAGTGCCGCACGGTGCGCAGGACCAGCTGCTCGACCATCGCCTCGGCCCGGTCGCGGGAGCGCGGCGTCGACACCACCTGCAGGTGCGCGCCGTCGAGCAGCGGGACCGCGACCCGGAACGGGGCACCGCCCTCCACCGAGCCGGTGCCCAGCACCCACATCTCCGGGACCGGGCCGGTCGGCTCGACGGTGCCCGCGACCGGCCTCCAGTCGGCCGGGTCGTCCCCGGCCGCGCCGGGGGTGGCGTCGGCGACGATCTCCGACAGCGTCTGCGGCGAGTCGCCCTGCCAGCGGTCGAACACGTGCGCCCGGTCCTCGGCGACCCGGGCGAGGACGCCCGCGAGCCGGGGGTTGCCGAGCACCCGGGCCAGCCCCGGATCGCGGCGCGCGGCGTCGTGCCCGGTCTCGCGCAGCCACAGCTCCGCCATGACCTCGGCGTGCCGGGCCGCGGCCCGGTCGCGACGGCCCTCCGCAGCGCCCAGGGCCCGCGACGCCGCCCGGTGGAACCCGTCGAAGGCGGACCGGATCCGCTCGCGACGGTTCGGACGACGTGCCATCAGGGGCGGGCGGGCGCGGTCAGAGCCGCGAGGCGACGTCGTCGGCGGACTGCATGGCGATGTGCAGGGCCTGCTCGACCTCGTCGATCTTCTCCGACGCGGCGGCGAAGCGGGCGCGGGCGTCGTCGGCGTCGTTCTGGGCGGTGCCGTAGATGTTCTGCGAGAACGCGGCGCCGGCCTCCTCGATGGCCTGGCGGGCGTGCCGCAGCGCGCCGAGGCTCTCGGTGGCCTGCTGGTTGGCCCGCCCGATCCCGGCCCGGATCTCGTCGATGTTCGCCATGCCCACCCTCCGTGCGTGCGCGTGCGGCGACCGTGACCCGGCCGACGCCGCGGCCAATCTATCGGCCGGTCCCGGTACCCGTTCATGGTGCGCCGGGCGTGCACCGCCTGCAACGGCGGGTGCGCCGTGCGTCGTAGCCCGTCGCCGCGATCGGGGGGTCCGATACGTCCGTTCGTGACCCTTCCGCGCTGGAATGCGCCGCCCCGCTCGCCTAGCGTGCTCGGCGAACCCGCGCGATCCCTCCCACGACGCCGTGATCGGAGACTGTGACGATGGCCTCCCCCGGTCCGCAGACGGACTTCCTCCAACCCCCCACCGGCGCGCGGAAGATCCGCTCGATCGGGCCGGGCCTGCTCGCCGCGGCGACCGGCGTCGGCGCGGGCGACCTCGTCGCGACGATGGTGGCGGGGGCGTCGTTCGGGACGGTGCTGCTGTGGGCCGCCGTCGTCGGGACCCTGGTCAAGCTCGCGCTCGGCGAGGCCGTCGGACGCTGGCACCTCGGTTCCGGCGCGACCATGCTCGACGGCTGGCGTCGGCTGGGCTACTGGGCGACCGGCTTCTTCGGCGTCTACATCGTGGTGTGGGGCTTCGTCTACGGCGCCACCGCGATGTCGGCAGTCGGACTGCCGCTGAACGCGCTGTTCGGCGGGCTGCCGGTCGGCGGGTGGGCGGCGATCGCGGGCGTCGTCGGGCTGGTGCTGGTGTGGGTGCAGCGGTATCACGCATTCGAGAAGTTCATGACGGTGCTCGTGCTGATCAAGTTCGCGACGGTCGTGTTCGTCGCGATCCTCGTCGGCCCGGACCTGCCCGCGCTGGCGAACGGCCTCGTCCCCCGGCTGCCCGAGGGGTCCACGGTCTACGTGCTCGGCCTCATCGGCGGCGTCGGCGGGACGATCACCATGGCCGCCTACGGCTACTGGCTGTTCGCGAAGGGCTGGAAGGGCCCGAAGTGGCTGTCGATGATGCGGCTGGACAACGCGACCGGCTACATCATGACCGGCATCTTCGTGGTCTCGATGCTCGTCGTCGGGTCCACGATCCTGTTCGGGGAGAACCTCACCGAGTCCGACAGCGGGCTGCTCACTCTCGCCGACCGGCTCGGCGCCCTCTACGGCGAGCCGGTGCGGATCCTGTTCCTGGTCGGCTTCCTGTCGGTCACCTTCACCTCGCTGCTGGGCGTGTGGAACGGCGTGTCGCTGCTGTTCACCGACTGGGTGCGGGCGATCCGGCTGCCGCACGGGAAGAAGGCCGCGATCGGGCCGGACGTCGAGAACGCCGTCGTCGCCGGGGAGGAGCGCACCGCCGCCGGGGGCGCCGGGAGTACGGCCGTCGGGGGCACGGCCGCTGCCGGGGACGAGCGCGGCGACGGGCCCGGGCGGCCGGGCGCCTACGAGGCGGCACGCGCCGAGCGTTCGCTGCCCTTCCGCGGGTACCTGCTGTGGCTGACGTTCCCGCCGATGGCCCTGCTGCTGATCGGGCGGCCGTTCGCGCTGACCCTGGTCTACGGGGTGCTGGGCTCGTTCTTCATGCCGTTCCTGGCGGTGACGCTGCTCCTGCTGCTGAACACCTCGATGGTGGCCCGCGAGGCGCGATCGCGCTGGCTGTCCAACGCGGTCCTGGGGACCTCGTCGGTGCTGTTCGCGGTCCTGCTGGTCACCGACGTGTACTCGCGCCTGACCTGACCCGCCGCGGCGCCCGCAGCTTTCGTCCTCGTCGCACGAACGGGCCCCTCGTACGACAGGTTCGTACGAGGGGCCCGTTCGTGCGCCCGGGGGTCAGGTCACGTCGAGCGGGTCGCCGACGCGCAGGGTGCCGGTGCGCTCGACGCGGGCGTACAGGCCCGCGCAGGGCAGCACCCCGAAGCCGTCGACCTCGACGCGGTTGCGGTCGGCCGGACCGCGCAGGGCGTGCGGTGCGCGGGGCAGGGCGCCGTGCTCCAGCGTCGGCACGGAGCAGCGCGGGGTCGGCAGGGTCGGGACCAGTACGACCTCGCCGAGGGTGAGCCGGCGCCCGAGCCAGCCGTTCTCCACGAACGGCTCGGTACCCGGCGGCGTCGCGACGACGACGTTGGGCCGGTAGCGCAGCGCCTCGACGCCGAGCGCGTCCAGCGTCGCGGTGGTGATCAGATGCACCGGCGAGTGGTCGACGAACCGGCCACCGGGAGCGCCCTGGGCGATCTCGAGGGTCGGCGCGTCGACGTCCGCGTCCAGGCCGTGGGCCAGCACGTCCTCGGGGTCCGGCCGCTCGACGACGGCGCCGTCGGCCCGTTGCTGAGCGACGACCACGGGCCGGCCGAGCAGCTCGGCGAGCGGCCCGGCGGCCTGCCCGGCGTCGACGGTGCGGCCGTCGGGCAGCGTGACCCGCACGTCGTCGCCGACGCCCGCGGAGGCGCACGTCAACAGGCGTCGCCAGTGCCGGGGCTGCTTGGCCGTCGCGACCCGGCCGGTGTCCGGATCGGTCAGGGCGAGCGCCCGGTCGCCGACGACGCCGTGTGTGTCGAGCTCGAGGGCGGCGAGGTCCTCCCCCAGCATCGACTTCACGGGGTAGCGGTGCAGGGACAGGACCTCGCCGGCCATCAGAGCAGGCCCTGTGCGGTCAGCCAGTTCTTCGCCACGGTGTCGACCGACGGCTTGTCCGGCGCGGCGGCCGCCTCGTTCAGGCCGAGCAGCTCCTGCGTGGTCAGCTTCGCCGAGACCGCGTTCAGGATCTCGGTGACCTGCGGGGTCGCCTTCTCCTTGTTGATCAGCGGTACGACGTTCTGCGCGGCGAAGTTGTTCTGCGGGTCGGTGAGGACCACGAAGTCGTTCTCCGGGATCGCCGCGTCGGTGGTGAACAGGTCCGCGGCCTGCACGTCGCCGTTCTTCAGCGCTGCGACGGTCAGCGGGCCGCCGGCGTCGAGCGAGCGGTAGGACTTGAACGAGCAGTTGTAGGTCTTCTGGATGCCGGGGATGCCGTCGGGACGGGTCTGGAACTCCGGCGGGCCGCCGAACACGAGCTCACCGCAGCGCGACGCGATGTCGGCGATCGAGGTCGCGTTCAGCCGCTGCGCGGTCTCCCTCGTGACGACGACGGCGTCCTTGTCCTCGGCCTCGGCCCGGTTCAGCACGGTCAGCGTCGGGGCCGCGGTGTTCAGCGTGGACTGCAGTGCGGTGTAGACCTCGTCCGGCTCGGTCTGCGCGGCGTTCTTGTCCAGGTACTGCAGCAACGTGCCGCTGTAGTCCGGGATCAGGTCGATCGAGCCGTCCTTGAGCGCCGGCACGTAGGCCTCGCGGGACCCGATCGGCGGCCGGGTCTCGACCGTGACGCCCTTGGCCTGCAGCGCCTGGGCGAACACCGAGGACAGGATCTGGCTCTCGGTGAAGTTCGCGGCGCCGACGACGACGGTGTTCTGGTCGTCGCTGCCGGACTGGCCGCCCCCGGCGAGGGGGTCGGAGCCCCCGCCGCAGGCGGTCAGCGCGAACGCGGCGGTCACCGTCGCGGCGACGGCGGTCAGCAGACGGGTGCGTCTCATGGTGGGTGTCCTCTCGGGGACGTGCGGGGTGGGTCAGGCCGCTTCGCGGACGGGTTCGGGACGGGTGGGCACCGCGCGCAGCCGGCGCGGCGCGGTCCGGCCGGTGGCCTGCAGGCCGGGCGAGACGATCAGCTTCTGCAACCCGCCCAGGAGCAGGTCGGCGACGATCGCGAGCAGCGCGACCAGGATCGAGCCACCGATCATCATGCCGAAGTCGCGCTGGCCGAGGCCGTCGATGATGAACCGGCCGAGCCCGCCGAGCGAGACGTAGGCGGCGATGGTCGCGGTCGCGATGACCTGCAGGGTCGCGCTGCGCAGCCCGCCGATGATCAGCGGCAGCGCGTTGGGGAGCTCGACCTTCCACAGCACCTCGGGCCCGCGCATGCCCATCCCGGTGGCGGCGTCGACGACGGCCGGGTCGACGTTGCGGATGCCGGCGTAGGTGCCGGCGAGCACCGCGGGCACCGCCAGCACGATGAGGGTGATGATCGGGCCGACCAGCGACAGCCCGACCAGTGTGGTGATCAGCACCAGCAGGCCCAGGGTGGGCAGGGCGCGCAGCCCGTTCGCCAGGCCGACGACGAGGAAGCCGCCGCGGCCGGTGTGCCCGATCCAGGCGCCCAGGGGCACCGCGATCAGCACCGCGACCAGCAGGGTCAGGGCGGTATAGCCGAGGTGCTCGGCGAGCCGGGCGAGGATGCCGGTCGATCCCTCCCAGTTCCCGCCGTCGAACAGCCAGCCGAAGTAGGTCATGCCCCCGCCTTCCCGGTACGGGCCCGCTGCCAGGGGGTGAGCAGCCTGCCGCCGAGCAGCAGGGCCGAGTCGACGACGAGCGCGAGCAGCAGCACCAGCACGATGCCGGAGACGATCTGCGCGTCGTTGCTGCGGTTGAAGCCCTCGGTGAACAGCAGACCGAGCCCGCCGAAGCCGATCACCGCACCCACCGTGACCAGGCTGATCGTGGACACCGCGGCGACGCGCAGGCCGGCCACGATCACCGGCACGGCGAGCGGCAGCTCCACGCCGACGAAGCGCCGGACCGGGGTGTAGCCCATCGCGTTCGCCGCGTCGACGACGTGGCCCGGCACCGCGGACAGCGCGTCGGACACGGTCCGCACGAGCAACGCGACGGTGTAGACCGTCAGCGCGACGATCACGTTGACCGGATCGAGGATCTGGGTGCCGAGCAGCGGCGGCATGAACACGAACAGCGCCAGCGACGGGACCGTATAGAGCAGCCCGGCGGCGTTGGTCATGATCGTGCGCAGCGTCGCGTTGCGGTTGGCGACCCAGCCCAGCGGGATCGCGAACACCAGCCCGAGCAGCACCGGGATCAGGGCGTACACGACGTGCTCGGCGAGCGCGTCGAGCACGGAGTCGAGGTTGTCGAACACCCAGGTCACGGCGGCCTCAGGCGGCGTTGTGCGAGTCGCGGGCCGCGGGCAGCGCCTCGAGCACCGAGTCGGCGGTGACCGAGCCGGCGACCCGGCCGTCGGCGTCGACGGCGACGCCCTGACCGGACGGTGAGGACAGTGCCGCGTCCAGCGCGCCGCGCAGCGAGCCCGACTCGACGGCGTAGAGCGAACCGCCCGGGACGATGACCTCCTCGGTCACCCGGCCCTCACCGGCCTCGACCCAGCCCAGCGGCCGGGCGGAGCCGTCGACGACGACCGACCAGCCGTCGTCGGGGAGGGGGTCGCCGACCGAGAGCACCGGCAGCGACCCGATCGGGATGGTGTCCGAGGACAGGAAGCCCAGGCCCCGGTAGCCGCGGTCGCGGCCGACGAAGTTGTCGACGAAACCGTCGACCGGGCGGGACAGCAGCACGCCCGGCTCGTCGTACTGGGCGAGCTTGCCGCCGACCCGGAACACCGCGACCTTGTCGCCGAGCTTGATGGCCTCGTCGATGTCGTGGGTGACGAACACGATGGTCTTGCCGAGCTCGGACTGCAGCCGCAGCAGCTCCTCCTGCAGGCTCTCCCGGACGATCGGGTCCACCGCGGAGAACGGCTCGTCCATCAGCAGCACGGGCGGGTCAGCGGCGAGCGCGCGGGCCACGCCGACCCGCTGCTGCTGGCCGCCGGACAGCTGCGCCGGGTAGCGCCCGGCCATCGAGGTGTCGAGGCCGACGATCTCCATGAGCTCCATCGCCCGGTCCCGCGCGGCCTTCTTGCTGCTCCCGACGAGCATCGGCACGGTCGCGATGTTGTCGACGATCGTGCGGTGCGGGAACAGCCCGGCCTGCTGGATGACGTAGCCGATGCCCCGGCGCAGCTCGGCCGGATCGGCGGACAGCACGTCGCGCCCGTCGACGCGCAGCTCGCCGCCGGTCGGCTCGATCATCCTGTTGATCATGCGGAGGGAGGTCGTCTTGCCGCAGCCGGACGGGCCCACGAAGACCGTGATCCGCCCCTGCTCCGCGACGAGGTCGAGCTCGTCGACCGCGACCGTCCCGTCCGGGAAGCGCTTCGTGACGCCCCGGAACTCGATCATCGGCGGTTCCCCCTGCCGTCGCGCGGGACCCCTGCTCCCCGCTTGGTCGCAGCACACTAACCCGGTCGTGCGCGACGGGCGAGCGGTCGACCGCAGGTCACCGGCACCCCGTCGCGCTTGACCTGCAGTCCGGTTCAGCACCGACGCTGCGCACATGACCCTGACCACTGTTCTGGGCCCGCCCGGTGTCTCCACCGGACCCGCTCCCGCCGACGCCGCGGCCCTGGAGGACGCCGGTGCCCGCACCCTGTGGCTCGCCGGTGGCGCGATCGACCGGCCCGACCGGCTGACCGCGCTGCTCGACGGCACGCGGGTCGCCGTCGTCGTCGTCGTCGCGGGGATCGTGCCGACCGGCTTGTATCCGGCGTCGGCCGTCGCCGCACCCGGGCTGCCCGCGTCGGAGCGGCTGCCGGCGCCGAGCACCGGGCCGCGGGCGCCGACCACGTGGTGCTCAGCCCGGTCGGGGACCCGACGGCCGGCGCGACGTTGCTGCACGCCCTGCGATAGGAGCTCTGCCGTGCGGACGGTGCGGCGCGGCGCAACAGTGGGGCCATGCCGAAGGAGCCCACGCGTCTGCCGAAGCCCGAGCTGGACCTCGACCCGGACCACCCGCACGTCGCGGACTGGTTCCACTACGCCGACCTGCTCACCGACGCCGAGCGCGCCGACCTGCGCCGGGTGCGGGAGTTCCTGCGCGCCGAGGTCGCCCCCGTCGTGCTGGAGGCCTGGGACCGGGCCGAGTTCCCGATGCAGCTCGTGAAGGGCTTCGCGGGCCTCGATCTCGCGGGGGCCGGCTACGCCGACCCGCCGGCGTCGCGGCTGTTCCTGGGGTTCCTGCACGCGGAGATCTCCCGGGTGGACCCGTCGGTCAACAGCTTCTACGGCGTCCACACGGGTCTCGCGATGGGCTCGATCCACGCCGGCGGCACGCCCGAGCAGCGCGAGCGCTGGCTGCCCGCGATGTCCCGGATGGACTCGATCGGTGCGTTCGGGCTGACCGAGCCGCACGGCGGGTCCGACGTGGCCGGTGGCATGGAGACCACCGCCACCCGCGACGGCGACGAGTGGGTCCTCGACGGCGAGAAGCGCTGGATCGGCAACGCCACCTTCGCCGACCTGGTCATCGTGTGGGCCCGCGACACCGACCCGGACGCCGGCGGCGCGGTCCGCGGGTTCGTCGTGCCGTCACCGTCGGAGGGCATGACGATCACGAAGATCGAGGGCAAGCAGTCGCTGCGGATCGTGCAGAACGCCGACATCCTGCTCGACCGGGTCCGGGTGCCGGAGTCGCACCGGCTCTCCGGCGGCTCGGGCACCTTCCGCGACGCCGGCCTGGTCCTGCAGCGCACCCGGGCCAACGCCGCCTGGGGTGCGGTCGGGGTGCAGATGGCCGCCTACGAGCTGGCGCTGTCCTACGCCGCCCAGCGGGAGCAGTTCGGCCGCCCGATCGGCGGGTTCCAGCTGATGCAGGACCTGCTGGTGCGGATGCTCGGCAACGTGAGCGCCTCGCTGGGGATGGCGGTCCGCAACGCCCAGCTGCTCGACGAGGGCCGGGGCTCGGACGCGCACTCGTCGCTGGTGAAGGAGTTCTGCGCGACCCGGATGCGCGAGACCGTCGCGCTCGGGCGTCAGCTCGTCGGCGGCAACGGGGTGGTGCTGGAGAACCGGATCGCGAAGTACTTCGCCGACGCCGAGGCGATGTTCTCCTTCGAGGGCACCCGGGAGATGAACACCCTGATCGTCGGGAAGGCGATCACCGGGCAGAGCGCGTTCGTGCGGTGACGTCCGCGGTCGCGCCCGCGGTGGGCGGGCGCGACCGGCTCACCAGACGCCCGGGGTCCCGTCGGCCGGGGTCGCGCTCGTCGCCGGGGTGGGCAGGCCGCCGCCCCGCAGCACACGGTGCAGGTCGTCGGGGCGCAGCGAGCGGGCGAACAGCCAGCCCTGGAACGCGTCGACCCCGAGGCCGCGCAGGACGTGGAACTGCTCCGCGGTCTCGACGCCCTCGGCGACGGTCTTGCGGCCCATCGCGCGCGCGACCTCGACGACGGCGCGGGCGAGCGCGAAGTCGGCCGGGTCGGTGCCGACGCCGGTGACGAAGGCGCGGTCGACCTTGACCGTCTGCGCCGGGAGCTCCTTGAGCCGGGCCAGCGACGAGTAGCCGGTGCCGAAGTCGTCGACGGCGAAGCGGACGCCGCGGCGCACGAGCTCGCTCATCGCGTCCAGCGCGGGGCGCGGCAGCGCGACCAGGCTGGTCTCGACGAGCTCGAGCACCAGCTGGTTCCACGGCAGCCCGGCGCCCTCGACGATGGCGGTGACGTCGGCCAGGAACGACGGGTCGGCCGGCAGCAGCCCGGCCAGGTTCACCGCGACGCCGACGGCCTGCCCGGCACGGGGCCAGGTCGCGGCCTCGGTGGCCGCGGTGCGCAGCACCCACAGGTCCAGGTCGCGCTGCAGGCCGCCGCGCTGGGCGACGGGCAGGAACTCGCCGGGCGAGACCTCGCCGTGCACCGGGTGCGACCAGCGCAGCAGTGCCTCGGCGGACAGCACGGTGCCGTCCGGCGCGACGACCGGCTGGTACTCCAGGCGCAGCGCGTCGCCCTCGATCGCGGCGCGCAGCTCGGCCTCCAGCTCCAGCTGGCGGCGCGCCGGGGCGACGGCGCCCCGCTCGGCGACGGCGACCGTGCCGCGTCCGCGCTGCTTGGCCTCGCGCACCGCGACCTCGGCCGAGCGCAGCAGGTCGTCGCCGCGGGGGCCGCGGGCGTCGGCCTGCGGGCCGGCCACGGCGGCGTCCCGCCCGGCGACGCCGACCGAGGCGGTCAGCGTGATCGGCCTGCCGGCCACGGTGACGTCGCCGCGCAGCAACCCGGCGACGACGGCGGCGAGCGCCTGCGGTCCGCCGACCTCGTCGACGTCGGCGCAGACCACCGCGAACTCGTCGGCCGACAGCCGCCCGGCCGTGCAGTGGTACGGCAGCTCGCGCTGCAGCCGCCCGGCCAGCTCGACGAGCAGGGTGTCGCCGGCGTCGTGGCCGAGGCCGGTGTTGACGCGGGCGAAGTCGTCGACGTCGCCGCAGACCACGGCGACCCGGGCGGCGTCCGGCCCGGCCAGCAGCCGGTCGGCGAGCTCCAGCAGCCCGGCCCGGTTGGGCAGCCGGGTCAGCGGGTCGACGGTGTCGGCCTCGCGGAGCACGTCGGCGGCGCGGCGGCGCTCCCCCACGTCGGTGACGACGAGCAGCCAGAACGGGCGGCCGTCGTCGGAGGGCGCGGCGTTGACCACGACCTCGCAGTCGACCCGGGTCCCGTCGGCGCGCAGCAGCGGCAGCGACTCGATCCGGTAGGTCGGCTCGGGGTGCGACGGGTCACGCAGCCAGTCCGGCAGTCCGCCGCGCAGGTCGGACTGGGGCTCGGCGGACAGGCTGCGTGCCGGGACGCCGCGCAGGGTCTCCAGGTCGGCGTCGAGCAGCTGGCAGAGCGCCGGGTTGGCGTCGACGATCCGTCCGCGTCCGTCGAGCATCGCGACGCCGGTGGTGATGGTGGCGACGAGATCGGCGAACCGCTGCCCGGAGCGCTGCGCGCGGGACTCGGCCCGGCGCCGGTCGGACACGTCCTGCACGGTCCCGATCAGGCGCAGCGGGGCACCACCGGGGGTGCGGTCGATCCGGGTGCGGCACGACAGCACCGCGCCGCCCTGGGGGCGGATCTCGGAGCTGTGCGCGGTGGTGGGCTCCGGCGCTGCGTCCGGGCCGCGGCGCAGCATCCGGCAGACGCGCTCGACCTGCTCGCCCTCGATGGGCCCGTCGGGGCCGTCGGGGCGCACGCCGAGCGCGCGGTAGAGCTCGACGAGCCCCTCGCTGCGGGTCAGCGTCCCGGCCTGCAGGTCGAAGGTCCAGGTGCCGGAGCGGGTGGCGCGCTCGAGGTCGAGCGCGGGCGCCTCGTCCGACGGCGCGGGCGCGGCGTCGGGGAACGGGGTGAGCAGCACGACGGTGCGGTCACCCGGCTGGTTCCAGCGGACGACCTTGACCCGGGCCAGGCGGCGGTCGGCACGGACCAGACGGGCGTCGGAGTCCGGGCCGACGAGCAGCTGCGGGAGCCGCATGCCGGTCGGGTCGGCGGAGCCGGCGAGGCGGCGGAGTGCGGCGTTGGTGTGGACGACGACGCCCCCGGCGTCGCAGACCATCGCGGGCGAGGGCGGGAGCTGCACCGCGGAGTGGTCGGCACCGTCGGCACCCACGGCCCCGGTCCCGGGGGTCCCCGGGCCGGGGGCCGCCTCGGCGACCGACGGGGCCGGGCCGGCCGGGCGCGGCGCACCGGGGAGGCGGCGGGCGCTGCCGAACGGCGGCTCCCCGAAGCCCGCGCCGGAGATCTCGGCGTCCGGTGCGGCGGCGAGGTTCAGGGCCTCCGCCCGGTCGAGGAGCGGCTCGTCGTCGGGACCGGGCCGGGCGCGGCCCGCCGGGGTGCCGCCGGGACCGGCGAAGGCCCGGGCGAGGTCACCGGCGAGACCGGGGTCCCGGTCCCTGTCGCGGCGGGCACCCGGTGCCTGCTCCGCGCGTCCACCGGCCGGGTCCCCGACCGATGCACCCGGACGGTGTCCCGCCCGCGATTCCTGCTCCGACACGCCCGCCTCCGTTCCGTTCGGCAGCTCCGTGGGGAACAACGAGCCACCGTGCCGGGCGATCCGGGCGGGTAGACCGATCGAGCCACCCGACACAGCGAGTGACGGGACCGTTCGGCCCAACGTCGTTGCTCTGCCCGTCACTCACGGGTGGTGACAGGTAGTCGCCGGAGGGTGAAGGGTGTGACGTGCTCGGCGAGCGGTGGCAACCGATCCGACCGTGTGTGTCCGACCGCTCACAGCGCGCCGTGCCGTTCGGCGCAGACCCCGATTGCACACGTTTCGTAACCGGGGTTATGGACGGTCGTCAGTCTGCGGTCACGCCGGCGTCGCCCGCGGCGCGGGCCACCGCCGCGGCGACGGCCGGTGCCACCCGCGGGTCGAACGGGCCGGGCACGATCTTCTGCGGGGACAGCTCGTCGGCGACGACGTCGGCGATGGCGCGGGCCGCCGCGACCTTCATGTCGTCGGTGATGCGGCGGGCGTGCGCGTCCAGTGCGCCGCGGAAGATCCCCGGGAAGGCCAGCACGTTGTTGATCTGGTTCGGGAAGTCGCTGCGACCGGTCGCGACGATCGCGGCGTGCCGGGCCGCGACGTCCGGGTGCACCTCGGGGTCGGGGTTGGACAGCGCGAAGACCATGCACTCCGGGGCCATCGTGGCCAGCAGGTCCTCGGGCAGCGTGGCGCTGGAGAGCCCGACGAACACGTCCGCACCGGCCAGGGCCTCGGCGATCCCGCCGGTGACCCCGCGCGGGTTGGTGACGGCGGCCAGCGCCGCCTTCTCCCCACCGCGGCCGGCGTCGACGACCCCGCGCGAGTCGAGCAGTACGACGTCCGAGGCACCCGCGGTCAGCAGGATGCGTGCGCAGGCGATACCCGCCGCGCCGGCCCCGGAGATCACGATGCGCAGGTCCGACAGCGAGCGGCCCTGCACCCGGCAGGCGCCGTCGAGGGCGGCGAGCAGCACGACGGCGGTGCCGTGCTGGTCGTCGTGCATGACCGGGCAGTCGAGCGCCTCGACCAGGCGGCGCTCCAGCTCGAAGCAGCGCGGCGCGGCGACGTCCTCGAGGTTGACCGCGCCGAAGGTCGGGCGCAGCCGGACCAGGGTCTCCACGATCTCGTCGACGTCGGTGGTGTCGAGGACCAGCGGGATCGAGTCGAGCCCGGCGAAGGACTTGAACAGCGCCGACTTGCCCTCCATCACCGGCAGCGACGCGCGCGGCCCGATGTCGCCGAGGCCGAGCACCGCGGTGCCGTCGCTGACGACGGCGACCAGCCGGTGCGCCCAGGTGTAACGGGCGGCGAGCGAGGCGTCGTCGGCGATGGCGCGGCAGACGTCGGCGACACCGGGGGTGTAGGCGATCGACAGGTCGCGCTCGTCGGCCAGCGGCGCGGTCAGGCCGGTCGCGAGCTTGCCGCCCTCGTGCGCGCCGAACACCTCGTGCCGGTCGGGGGCGGAACGGGTGGTCGGGTCCTGGGCGAGCGTCATGGGAAGACTCCACGGGTGGTGCGGTACGAGAGCGGCGCACGGACGCGCCTGCCGTTGCACCGGGCGTCGCGGGTTGACGTCGACCTGCTCGCGGTGCCGGACGGCCATCCCGCGCGCAGCGCCGGGATAGGGGCGCCGAGCCGGGACGAGCTGTCGGATCTGGCGGCGAGTCTAACCGGGTGGACACCGGGGACCGGTCACCCGGCGCGTGCGGAGTGGCCACCCGCACAGGACGGGCGTACGGATCACCGCACGCCCGTCCCGGGAGCCGCGTCAGCGGGTCAGCGCAGCGGCGCCGGGGTGAGGTCGGGCAGTGGGAGCGCGGGCAGCGACGGGCCGCTGGGCAGCTCGGTCAGCGGCAGCACACCCGGCGTGAACGGGACCCGGCCGGGGACGACCTCCAGGGCGCCGACCTCGCCGTAGCGCTGGGCGTAGGCCAGTGCCCGGGCGATGTCGGTGACCCCGTTGGTGTTGGTCGGCAGCATCAGGCTCGACAGCAGCCCGAACGCCCGGCCGCGCGCGTCGAGGTAGCCCGAGCCCGAGTCGCCCGGCACCCCCGGCGGCGTGGTGGAGACGACGTGCGTGCGCGGTCCCTCCGGCTGCCCGAGGCTCAGGCCCTGCTTGTACGGCGTCGCCACGAGCTGGTTGGGCTGGAAGCTGTAGACCTTCTCCCCCTGCTCGGTGCCGTCCGTGTCGAGCCCGGTCGGGCCGCCGAAGCCGGGGACCGTCGGGTCGGCGACGGCGACGGCAGCCGGGCTCAGCCGGATCAGCGACAGGTCGTTGTAGAGGCACAGCTGCGGGTCGGTCTCGCCGCGGTCCTGCATGACCGCCCAGGAGTTGTAGGCGACCCGTCCGGTGTAGTTCTTCCCGTCGCGGCCGCGGATGCCGACCTCGATGCCCTCCGGCATGACCGGCTCACTGCAGCCGTCGACCGAGGACATCGCGTCCTCGCCCGCCATGCAGTGCGCGGCCGCGCCCAGGTAGAGCACCCCGGCCGGGGCGGCCTGGTGCTCGGCCCCGCGGCCGCCGGGCTCGTCGCGGTTCCCGTCCTGCCCGGCGGCCGGGGTGTAGAGGAAGTTGGCGGTGCACAGCTCGGCGCCGCCGGTGACCGGGGTGGCGATCTGCACGCCCGGGCCGATCGCCCCGGCCTGCACCGCCGGGGCGGCCGTCGCGATGCCCGCGGCGACGGGCGCGGTGAGCGCGGCGGTGATCGCGAGGCCGGCCGCGGCGGCGATCCCGGCGATGCGCCGCCGCGCGGGGCGGCGGGAGAACTGCGGCGACATGACGCTCCTCGGCTCGTGGTCCGCCACGGATCCCATCCGATCCGGCCACGCTGCGGGTACGGCGCGCCCGGCGGACTGCCCGGTCGGGTCCGGATCCGACCCGACCGGGTGACCTGATCACCACGAGCGTCCCGCAGCGTCCGCGACTAGCGTCGCCGCCCGTGAGCACCGACGCCGATCCGGACGGACGGATCCTCCTGCTGCGCCACGGCGAGACCGAGTGGTCGCGCACCGGGAAGCACACCGGCCGCACCGACGTCCCGCTGACCGACGAGGGCCGGGCCGCGGCCCGCCGGGTGCGCGACGCACTGGCCCTGGTCCGCCACGACGCCCCGCCCGCCCGGGTGCTCTGTTCCCCGCGCACGCGCGCGAGGGACACCGCCGAGCTGGCCGGGCTGCGCGTGGACGCGGTCGACGACCGGCTCGTCGAATGGGACTACGGCGACAACGAGGGCTGGACCACGCCGCAGATCCGCGAGTCCCAGCCGGGCTGGACGATCTGGGACGGGCCGTGGCCCGGCGGCGAGACCCCCGGCGACGTCGCCGCGCGCGCCGACGCCGTGCTCGCCGACGCGCGCGCCCTGCTCGGCGGCGGCGACGTCGTGCTCGTGGGACACGGCCACTTCTCCCGGGTGCTGACGGCGCGCTGGATCGGGCTGCCCGCGAGTGGCGGTGTGCACTTCCGCATGGACCCGGCCGGGGTCAGCGTGCTGGGGTTCGAGCGCGGGGTCCCCCGCCTCGACCACGTCAACCAGCGCCCTACCCCCGCGGAGGACCAGTGAGCGTCCGTACGGCCACCCCCGACGACGTGCCGGTCATGGTCCGGCTCGTGCACGAGCTGGCCGACTACGAGAAGGCCGCGCACGAGTGCGGGCTGACCGAGGACCAGCTGCACGCCGCACTGTTCGGCCCGGACCCCTCGGCCGGGGCCTTCGTGGCCACCGGCGACGACGGCGCGGTCGTCGGCACGGCCATCTGGTTCCGGACCTTCTCCACCTGGGAGGGCGTCGCCGGGATCCACCTGGAGGACCTCTACGTCACCCCCGGCGCCCGCGGCGGCGGGCACGGCGCGGCCCTGCTCGCGGAGCTGGCCGCCGAGGTGACCCGGCGCGGCTGGAAGCGCCTGGAGTGGAACGTGCTGGACTGGAACACCCCGGCCATCGGCTTCTACCGCTCCGTCGGCGCGGTGCCGAACGAGGGGTGGACCACCTACCGGCTCACCGGCGACCCGCTCGTCGCGCTGGCCGGGCGGAACGGCGGGGCGGCGGCCCGCTAGTTGTACTGCCCGGACAGGTTGGTCAACCTGCTGATCGGTGGGAGACCACCGATGGCGGTGTGGGGCCTGTGGTGGTTGTACTCGTGCAGCCACCCGGGTAGCGCCTTTCGGCGTTGCGACTCGCCGGTGTAGAGCCGGGCGAAGGCCCAGCCGTCGGCGAGAGTGCGGTGGAACCGTTCGATCTTTCCGTTGGTCTGTGGGCGGTAGGGACGGGTGCGTTTCGGGGTGATCCGCAGCGCGTGGCAGGTGTCGCGCCAGGCGTGGGAGCGGTAGGCCGAGCCGTTGTCGGACAGGACTCGGCGGGTGGTGACCCCGCGGGCGGAGAACCAGGCCACCGCGCGGCGCAGCACAGCGATCGCGGTGGCGGCGGTTTCGCCGTCGTGGATCTCGGCGTAGGCCAGGCGGGAGTGGTCGTCGAGCACGGTGTGCACGAACGCCGTGCCCATCTTCGCCTGGTGGTAGGCGTTGCGAAGTTTCCCAGGGGTCGCGGCCCGGTTGCGGTCTCCCTGGGCGCGCCCGACATAGCGCCAGCCGCCGCCGTCGGGGATGTTGCCCAGCTTCTTCACATCCACGTGCAGCAGATCCCCGGGGGCGGGGTGTTCGTAGCGACGCACTGGTTCTCCGGTGGCGCGGTCGACATGGGCGAGGCGGTTGATCCGACACCGCACCAGCACCCGGTGCACGGTCGAGGCAGCGACACCGACCCGGTCGGCGATCTGGACCGGGCCCAGGCGCTTCTTCCAGCGCAGGTGCACGATCCGGCGCACCACCGGTGCCGGCGTCGCCCGCGGCGAGTGGTGCGGCCGGCTGGAGCGATCGGCCATGCCGGCCGGGCCGTCGGTGCGGTAGCGGTCGGCCCAGCGTTTCGCGGTCGGCCAGGCCACCTGGAACCGGGCAGCGGCCTGAGCGATCGGCACGTCGCCCTCGACGATCAGACGCGCCAGGCGCAGTCGGCCGCGTTCGGACAGTGGAGCGTTAGCGTGGACCACGAGGACCTCCTGTGGTTGTGGGTGCGGGTGCCTTCGACAGCTCCACACCCTCCGCAGGAGGTCCTCACCCTTCAAGATCAGCTAGATCGTGTCGTCACACGAGTTCGACCAACGTCTCCGGTCAGTACAACTAGTCCTCGGGGTACTCGTCGCCCATCGACCAGCGCCGGGACTGCTCGCTGATCAGCATCAGGAACGTGAACAGCACGAACAGTCCGCAGACGATGCCCCACACCAGCTGACGGCTGGGGCCCAGCGCGTAGTAGATGGCCGGGAACAGCAGCAGCTGCACGACGATCGCCGGGGTGCGGCAGCCGTGCACCCCGCGGACCAACCCGTAGCCGACACCGGCCACGGCGGCCGCCAGGAGCACGAAGATCCCGGCCTCGGCGAGCCCGTAGTAGAGGCGGGCGCCACCGGCCTCCAGCGCGCGTACGCCCAGCACGACCGCGAGGACGGCGCCGACGAGCCCCTCGGCCGCGACGAGCACCCCCGCCACCCGCACGTTCTCCGGCGGTCGCTCCCGCGTCACGGGGCGGTCGTCGCGGTCATCGGCCACCCACCGAGGATAGGCCGCCCGCCGCGGCGGCCACCGCCGGGCGGCCGACGGACCGGCCGGTGCGCGGTCGATACAGTCGCCCCGTGCGCGCGCTGCTCGTGGTCAACCCTCAGGCCACGTCCACCACCGCCGCCGGCCGGGACGTGCTGACCAAGGCCCTGGCCAGCGAGCTGAAGCTCGACGTCCTGCAGACCCGCTACCGGGGCCACGCGGCGGAGGCGACCGCGGCGGCCGTGGCGGACGGCGTCGAGCTCGTCGTCGCGCTCGGGGGCGACGGGACGGTCAACGAGGTCGTCAACGGGCTGCTGGCCGCGCAGACCGGCTCGGGCAGCGGTGCCCCGCGGCCGGACCCGGACGCCACCGCGATGCTCGCGGTGGTGCCCGGCGGCTCGGCGAACGTGTTCGCCCGCGCCCTCGACATGCCGCGCGACCCGGTCGAGGCGACCGGGCACGTGCTCACCGCGCTGGCCCAGCGGCGGCGACGGCTGGTCGGTCTCGGCTGGGCCGACGACCGCTGGTTCACCTTCAACGCCGGCATGGGCTGGGACGCCGAGGTGGTGGCCGCGGTCGAGCGCGCCCGCGCGCAGGGACACGAGGCCAGCCCCGGCCGCTACGCGCTGACCGCGATCGCCCAGTACCTCGCGCAGCTGCGCCGTCCCCCGTCGATGACGGTGGAGCTCCCCGACGCGGCACCGCTGACCGGGGTGCGGCTGGCGTTCGTCTCCAACACCGACCCGTGGACCTTCCTGTCCGGCCGCGCGGTGCGGACCAACCCCCGCTCGTCGTTCGGCAGCGGGCTGGGGCTGTTCGCGCTCACCGGGCTGAGCCCGCGGACGATCGCCTCGACCCTGCGCCAGATCCTGGCCGCCGACGGCGACCCGCACGGGCGGCACATCGTCCGGCACGACGCCGTCGGCCGGGTGCGGATCACGTCGGAACAGCCTCTCGCTCTCCAGCTCGACGGCGACCACCTCGGAATGCGCACCGACGTGGAATTCCTCAGCGTGCCCGGAGCGTTACGCGTCGTCGTGTGAGACGGACGGTTCGTCGCGCATCGTGCGGGCGCTCTCACACGCCGGAGTGAGCAACCGCGCCATTCACCGATGTGAGCGGACCGTCGGTCCCGTTGGGGCTTACACCAGGCCAAACCCGTGATCCAAGGTGGTCCCTACGCAAGCGAGGCCACGAGCAACGCCGCTCGTGGAGGTTCCGTCCCACCGGGCCGGACCCCTCACTCAGAGGGTGTCCGGGTCGACATCGTTTTCGGGTGGCCGATTCCGGGTGGGACAGGGACACTGGATCGTGGAACCGGCCCAGGGCGGCTCGAAGTCCCGGGCACTGGTCTGTCTGCGTGCGTTCCCTATGAGGGCGCTCACGCATCCCGCGAGCAGTTTCCCATTGAGGACCGCGGTGGCTCGTGAAAGTATTCACAAGCTGCGAAACACGCACGTAACACCAAGCGCACAGACGATCGGCGCGACCCCGATCGCGCACCAGAGGAGAAAGTGATCATGGACTGGCGTCACGACGCGATCTGCCGCGACGAGGACCCGGAGCTGTTCTTCCCGGTCGGCACCAGCGGCCCTGCCCTGATGCAGATCGCGGAGGCCAAGAGCGTGTGCCGGCGTTGCCCGGTCACCGAGTCGTGCCTGCAGTGGGCTCTCGAGTCCGGCCAGGACGCCGGTGTCTGGGGCGGCATGAGCGAGGACGAGCGGCGCGCCCTGAAGCGGCGCAGCACCCGTCCGCGCGCTCGCACCGCGTAGGCAGCCCCGCCCGGGTACTCGCCCGGAATGCGGCAGGAACAGCTGTCCCGGACAGCAGCTCCGAACAGTAGAAGAAGTAGCTCCCCGACCTCGGGCCCGTAGCCGGACGCCACCGGCCACGGGCCCGAGGTGCGTTCGGGGTGATCTGCCACCCCGGTGTGAGGGTCGACCACGGTGCCGGCGCGACCACGGCACCGGGATCAACGGTCACGGCACGAGCGTATCCGGTGCCCTCCGGGCCCCCGTCCACGCCCCGGGTCACCGGGAGTGACCGGGATCGGTCACCCGCCGCACCGCAACGACCGCCCGGGGACGACGAGCATGTCCCCGGTTGCCTCTGGCCGCCGTCGTCCGCGCCGTCCCTGGGCCCTCTCCGAGCCGTCCTGCGCGGCTCCGCCGGCCTGCTCCCAGGGGAACTTTCGGGGCGCTCTACGCCACGAGAGTTCCCCTGGGGGCACGCCCGAAGGGCGGTGGGGCGGTCAGGAGCCGCCGAGTGGTACCCGGACCACCGCCACCGTGCCGCCGCCCTCCCGGGCCCGCACCTCGATCGTCGCCTCCAGTTCGGAGGTCAGCAGGGTCCGCACGATCTGCAGACCCAGCCCCTTGGACCTCTCGAAGTCGAAGTCGACCGGCATGCCGTGGCCGTCGTCGGCCACCGACACCTCCAGGCGGCTCGCCGAGCGCACCGGGCTGACGACCACCTCCCCCGCCGTGCCGGGGTCGTAGGCGTGCGCCAGCGCGTTGTGGGTCAGCTCGGCCAGGACCAGCACCAGCGGGGTGGCCTTCGCCGCGGGCAGCGCCCCGAACCCGGAATCGACGCGCACCCGGGCGCGGGACTCGGTCGTCGCGCCGTCGCGGATGGCGGGCAGCACCTTCGGCAGCAGCTCGTCGAGCTCGACGACCTCGGCGACGGAGTAGGCCAGCGCCTCGTGCACCAGCGCGATCGAGGTGACCCGGCGGACCGACTCCTCCAGCGCCCGGCCCGCCTCCGGGTTCTCGCTGCGCCGAGCCTGCATCCGCAGCAGCGCCGCGACCGTCTGCAGGTTGTTCTTCACCCGGTGGTGGATCTCCCGGATGGTGGCGTCCTTGCTCATCAGCGCCGCGTCCCGGCGACGCAGGTCGGTCACGTCGCGGACGAGCACCAGCGCGCCCGCCGCGTCACCGCGGGGCCGCAGCGGCAGCGCGCGCACGAGCATCGTCGCCCGGCGGCCCTTGACCTCCATCCGGGTGGACGGGGCGCCGTCGAGGGCCTCGTTGATCCGGCCGGCGACGTCCTTCGCGTCGAACGGGTCCAGCACGAGCGCCTTGGTGACGGTCGCGAGGTCGGCGCCGGCGACGTCGCTGGCGTGGCCCATGCGGTGGTACGCCGACAGCGCGTTCGGGCTGGCGTAGGCCACGTTGCCGTGCACGTCGAGGCGGACCAGGCCGTCCCCGGCGCGCGGGCTGCCCTCGGCCGAGCCGGGCGGACCGGACTGCGGCGGGAACGTCCCGTCGACGATCATCTGGCACAGGTCCGATGCGCTGCCGAGGTAGGCGATCTCCAGCGGGCTCGGGACGCGCGGGGTGGACAGGTTGGTGTCCCGGGACAGCACCGCCACCGTGCGGCCCTTGAAGCGCACCGGGATGGTCTCCCGGCGCACCGGCACCTCCAGGTGCCAGCGCGGGTCGTCGTCGCGGCAGATCCGGCCCTCCAGCACCGCCCGGCGCAGCTGGCCGACCTCCACCGGCACCGCCCGGCGGCCGACGACGTCGTCCGGGTGGGCGGTCGGTGCGGTGGTCGGCCGGGCCTGGGCGACGCACAGGAACTGCGCGGTCGCCGCCCGGGAGGCACCGCCCGTCCCCGCGTGGAGGTCGTCCAGCGGCACCCACAGCAGGAAGTCGGCGAAGGACATGTCGGCCAACAACTGCCACTCACCGACCACGCGCTGGAGGTGATCGGCGGTCTCGCCGTCCATCGTCGTGTGCTCGGCGAGCAGCTCGCTCAGCGTGGTCACGATCGCCCATCCCACCACATGCGAGAATCGCGCGTACGAAGCTCCCGCGGCAACGCCGCGGAACCGTGACCCGGACGGGAAGGAGGGTCGAGATGTCCAAGCGTGCACGCAAGCGCCGTGACCGCGCCAAGAAGGGCGCCAACCACGGCAAGAAGCCGAACTGCTGAGTTCGGCGACACCGACGCGAGAGGGCGGGCACCCCGGTGGGGTGCCCGCCCTCTCGCGTGTGCCGCCGGAGCGGCGGTGCCGGTCAGCCGCCGGAGCGGCGGTACTCGGTGCGCTGGTGCGACACCGAGACGCTCGTGCCGTCCGGGCCGCTCTCCACGGTCACCTGGGCCTGCTCGAGCACCGCGGAGCGGATCTGCGACCGCAGCCGGTCCTTGAGCCCGGCCGGGGCCGCCTCGCCGCCGCACTTGCGGGCCAGCAGCGCCTTCAGCTTCTCGTCGATGCCGTACTCGGCAAGGCAGGGCGCGCACTCGTCGAGGTGCTGCTGGAGCAGGCGTCGTCGCTCCTGGTCGCACTCGTGGTCGAGGAACAGCCACACCTCGGCCAGCACCTCGGTGCACCCGGTGTTCGCGGGCGGGTCCTGGATCATGGGGTTGCGCTCGAGCGGTGCGCCCGAGCCCTCGGCGGCGCTCACGATGCCGTCACCTCCCGGTCCCCGGTCGCGCCGGCGGCCCCGTCGCGGACGAATCCGCGCTCGCGGGCCACGTCGGTCAGCATGTCGCGCAGCTGACGCCGGCCGCGGTGCAGCCGCGACATGACGGTGCCGATCGGCGTGCCCATGATCTCGGCGATCTCCTTGTAGGCGAACCCCTCGACGTCGGCGAGGTAGACCGCCATGCGGAAGTCCTCCGGCAGGCCCTGCAGGGCCTCCTTGACGTCGCTGTCGGGCAGCGCGTCGAGGGCCTCCACCTCGGCCGAGCGCAGACCGGTCGAGCTGTGCTCACCGGCCTGGGCCAGCTGGTAGTCGGTGATCTCGTCGGTCGGCGACTGCAGGGGCTGACGCTGCCGCTTGCGGTACCCGTTGATGTAGGTGTTGGTCAGGATCCGGTACAGCCACGCCTTGAGGTTGGTGCCTCGCCGGAACGACCCGAACGCCGAGTACGCCTTGAGGAAGGTCTCCTGCACCAGGTCCTCGGCGTCGGCCGGGTTCCGGGTCATGCGCAGCGCGGCGCCGTAGAGCTGGTCGAGCAGCGGCATCGCGTCGCGCTCGAAGCGGGCCGTGCGGTCGGAGACGCTCTCGTCCTCGGGCGCACGGTTGCCGTCGGCGTCGGCCACGCCGACCAGGGCGGCGAGCTCCGCGGGATCGGTCCCTGCCGCGCCCGTCTCCGGCTGACCCGGCTGATCCGGCTGTACTGACAAAGGTTCCCTCTCCAGTGACACGAGTCGCGCACCGGTGCGGGTCACCGGCACGGCGGACGCGTCGGAGGGTACGCGCCCCGGCCGCTCACGGCCGTCCGGCGGCGCGGCCCCGGGCCTCTCCATCACTGATGTCGTCACGTACGGAACAACGGTGCGCCGCCGGAGGGCATTCCCGTAGGTTCCCGTCGGCGCCCGGGGCACGGCCCCGGGGACGGGTATGGGAGGACGACCATGGCGGGCAGGGGCACCCCGGCGACGGCGCTGCTGGCGAGGCGCGGCGTGGCGCACGAGCTGCACACCTACACCCACCACGACGGTGCCGGCTACGGCGAGGAGGCCGCCGCCGTCCTGGGGCAGGACCCGCGCCGGGTGTTCAAGACCCTCGTCGCGCTCGTCGACGGGGCCATGACGGTCGGGATCGTGCCGGTGTCGGCCCAGCTGGACCTCAAAGCGCTGGCCGCCGCCGCGGGCGGCAAGAAGGCCGTCATGGCCGACGTCGCCGACGCCGAGCGGGCCACCGGCTACGTCGCGGGCGGCATCTCCCCGCTGGGCCAGCGCAAGCGGCTGCCGACCGTCCTGGACGCCTCGGCGCAGGAGCACCCGACGGTGTTCTGCTCCGGGGGCAGACGTGGCCTGGAGATCGAGCTCGCCCCGGCGGACCTGGTGGCGCTCACCGGCGCCGTCGTCGCACCGATCGCAACCGGCTGACCGCAGAGAGTCACCCGGACGGGTCCGATCCGGGCTCCGCGCCAGTAGGGTCGATCACCGACGGCAGCAGGACGCCGTCGCCTTCGATCGAGACGAGCTACGGGGAGCACGCGTGGACCGACCGGCATGGGCGCCCGACGAAGTGGACATGACCAGCCCGAGCGTCGCCCGGGTCTACGACTACTACCTGGGCGGGTCGCACAACTTCGAGGCCGACCGCGCCTTCGCCGAGAAGGTGCTCGACGCGCTGCCCGAGATGGCGGCCGTCGCGCAGGCCAACCGGGCGTTCCTGCGCCGGACCGTGCACCACCTGTGCGCCCACGGGATCCGCCAGTTCCTCGACCTCGGATCCGGCATCCCGACCGTCGGCAACGTGCACGAGGTCGCGGCGACCGCCTGCGACGACGCCCGGGTCCTCTACGTCGACCACGACCCGATCGCCGTCGCGCACAGCCGTGCGCTGCTCGACGGCGACCCGTCGACGGCCGTCCTCGCCGCCGACCTGACCGACCCGCGCCGGGTCCTCGACGACCCGGTGACCCGGACCCACCTCGACCTGTCCCGGCCGGTGGCGGTGCTGCTCGTCTCGGTGCTGCACTTCGTCCCGGACGAGGCGGACCCGGCCGGGATCATCGCCGCCTACGCCGGCGCGGCAGCCCCCGGCAGCCACGTGGTCGTCAGCCACGCGAGTGACGAGGGGGGCCTCTCCGGTGCGAGCCGGGCCCAGAACCTCTACAACAGGGACAGGTCCCCGAACCGGATGCGGATGCGCGACACCGAGGAGGTCGCGGCGCTGTTCGGTGATCTGGAGCTGGTCGAGCCCGGCGTCGTGCGGATCCCGCTCTGGCGTCCGGAGTCCCCGGTGGGCCCCGAGGCGCAGCGTTACCCCGGGCTCGCCGCCGTCGCCCGTCACGCCGGGCAGCCCGGGATCTGACCGTCGGAGGGAGAGCCGTCGTGGCGAAGCCCGTCCCCCTCCTGCCCGGTGGGCAGGGGCCGGGGCCGTCGGCGCTGGCCGACGCCTGGGTGCGCGCCATCGAGGCACGAGGCTTCGTCTCCGCCGCCCGCGCCGACCTGTACGCGGTGCTGTCCGGCGCGGCCTGGTGGTTCACCGCCGTCGTCGAGGGGCGGGCCGAGGAGGCGGTCGCCGAGGACGTCGGGGCCGAGCTGGTCGCCGCGCACCTCACCGACCCGGCCGCGCTGCGCTGCTCGATCGACGTCCTGGCCCAGCACTTCGCCGGGCTCAACCCGGACCCGGAACGGTTCCGCCGCTGGACCGCGGCGGTCGGGGCGCTGTCGACGGGGTACGCCCGGACGCTGCGCGATCGCACCCGGTTGGAGCAGGAACGGATCAGCTCCGCCGCGTTCGCGGCGCGCGCCGCCGCCGAGGACGCCCGATGGCAGTCCGAGGCGCGCTACGGGGTCGTGTTCGAGAGCTCCGTGCTCGGCATCAGCGTCGCCGACACCGGGGGTCGCATCCTGGAGGCCAACCGCACGCTGACCGCCATGCTCGGCTACCGGCCGGGCGATCTCGTGGGCCGCTCGGTGTTCGAGTTCATCCACCCCGAGGACACCCCGGAGATGTGGCCGCAGATCGAGGCCATGCTCGCCGGGCGGATCGGGCACGCCCGGATGGAGAAGTCCTACTTCCGGGCCGACGGTGACCAGGTGTGGACCGAGCTGACCGTCTCGCTGGTCCGCTCCCCCGACGGCGAGCCCCGCTACCTCGTCGCGATGGTCTCCGACGTCACCGAGCGGCGCCGCCTGCAGTCACGGCTGCGCCACCAGGCCGAGCACGACCCGCTCACCGGTCTGCCGAACCGCTCGCTGTTCTTCACCCGGCTCGAGACCGCGCTCGCCGGCCCGTACGGCTCCCCCGCCCCGGTGGGGGTCTGCTACCTCGACCTCGACGGTTTCAAGGCCGTCAACGACACCCTCGGCCACGACGCGGGCGACCAGCTCCTGCGCACCGTCGCGCACCGCCTCGACGCCGAGCTCCGGCCGGCCGGGCACACCGTCGCCCGGATGGGCGGCGACGAGTTCGTCGTGCTCGTGGAGCGCTGCGCCGGCGTCGAGCAGCTGACCGCGGTCGCCGAGCAGGCACTGGCGGTCGTCCGACGGCCGGTGCACGTGCGCGGCCGGGAGGTCGTGGTCTCGGCCAGCATCGGGATCGTCGACCGTCCGTTCGCGGTGGACTCCGGCACCGCCGGTGCCGAGGGGGCGGCCGAGCTGATGCAGGCCGCGGACACCACGATGTACTGGGCCAAGCGCGACGGCCGGGACCGGATCGCGGTGTTCGACCCGGCCCGTCACGCCAACGACGTGCATCTGTTCGAGCTGGCCGGGCGCATGCCGGGCGCGTTGGACCGCGGTGAGTTCCATCTGGAGTACCAGCCGCTGGTGTCGCTGCACGACGGCTCGGTCGTCGGGGTGGAGGCGCTGGCCCGGTGGCGCACCGCCGACGGCGAGCGGCTCGGCCCGGACGTGTTCATCCCGCTGGCCGAGCAGACCGGCCTGATCGTGCCGCTGGGGCTGCACCTGCTGGAGCGGGCCTGCACCGACGCCCGGTGCTGGGTGGACGCGGGCGCCGACGCGGGGCTCGTGCTCAGCGTGAACGTGGCGGGCCAGCAGCTGCGCAGGCCCGACGCCGTCGCCCGCATCGCCGACGTGCTGGAGCGGACCGGGTGGCCGGCGTCGTCGCTGCAGCTGGAGCTGACCGAGAGCGACCTCATGTCCGCCGCCGGGCGCCCGGTGCAGGCGCTGGAGGAGCTCTCGCAGCTCGAGGTGCGGATCGCCATCGACGACTTCGGCACCGGCTACTCCAACCTGGTCTACCTGCACCGGCTGCCGGTGGACGTGCTCAAGCTGGCCGGGTCGTTCGTCACCGGGCAGGGCGGTCCCTGCCCGGGCGACGACGGCGTCCCGCACGACGTCGACAGCCCGGTGATCCTCTCGGCGATGATCGAGCTGGCCCACACCCTGGGGCTGACCGTCGTCGCGGAGTCGGTGGAGACCGAGGGCCAGGCCCGGCGGCTGCACCAGCTGGGCTGCGACATCGGGCAGGGCTGGCACCTGGGCTCCCCGGTCCCGGCCACGGAGATCGCCGCCCGGCTCACCGCGCCCGGCGGCGACCCGGGACTCAGCCCGCGGCGGCCCGCTCCCGGACCTCGTCGATGACGCGCTCGGCGCCCAGCACGCCGATCCCGACCATCCACGTCTCGTCGTCGACCTCGTGGACCGCGCCCGCGCGCACCGCGGGCAGCGGGCCCCACAGCCGTGCGACCGCGGCACGGGAGCCCGACGACGGGTCCTGCGCCCGGTCGGTGAAGAACACCACCTCGCCGTCGATGCTCCCGGCCAGCTCGGGGGCACTCTCGATCATCGAGTACTCGTTCCACGGACGGTCGCCGAGGTCGTAGCCCATCGCGGTGAGCACCGAACCGGAGAAGCTGCGGGGGCCGTAGAGCCGGAACGACTCCGGGCGGAACCGCACGATCGAGGCCGTCCGGCCGGGAGCGCCGACCTCGCGTCCGACCGTGACCGCGCGCTCGCGCCAGCCCGACAACAGCTCCTCCATCCGGGGCCGGGCGTCGACGGCGTCGGCCGTCACCCGGGCCTGCTCCTCCCAGTCGGTGCCGCTGCCGACGGAGAACACCGTCGGGGCGATCCGGGACAGCTGCTCGTAGAGCGGGCGGTGCCGGACCGCCGACCCGATGATCAGGTCGGGGCGCAGCCGGACGACCGCCTCCAGGTCCGGCTCGGCGATCAGCCCGGTGGACTCGGTGCCGGTGAGCCGGTCCGCGAGGTAGGGCGGGTAGCCCGCCCCGGCGGCGGAGACGCTCGCGCCGACCGGGACGGTCCCGAGCGCGACCAGCGCGTCGAGGTGCGGGGAGTCGAGGACGACGACCCGGGCTGGCCGGGCGGGCAGGCGGGTCTCACCCATCGCGTGGGTCACGGTGTAGCCACCCGGCGCCTCGGGCCCGGGGCCGGAGCCCGCACCGCAGCCGACGGCCGCCCCGAGTACCAGCAGCACCGCCACGAACCGGGCGAACGTTCTGATCATCACGAACTGAACATAGGCCGGAATTGAGGGTAGGCAACCCTCACGAACTCACCGGGTGAGTGTCGCCAGCCACTCCCCCACGGCGGACCCCAGCAGGTCGTGCTGCTTCGTCAGGCCGTGGTCGCCGTCGAGCAGGACGACCCGGCGGTCCGGACCGTCCCCGGGGACGCCGAAGCGGTCGCTGCGGCCCTGCACCACGAGCACCGGCACCCCGGCCGCCTCGAGCTCCGGGGCCCGCGTCCGCTCCGGGCGGCCCGGTGGGTGCACCGGGAAGGCCAGGCACAGCACCGCGGCGGCACCGGCCGTCGTCGCCGTGCGGCAGGCGACGCGCGCGCCGGAGCTGCGGCCGCCGACGACCAGCGGGCCGTCGTGGCCGGGCCGCACCGCCGCGACGACGGCGAGCCACGCCTCGTCGAGGTGCCCGGCCGGGGCGGGGGCCCGCCGGCCCGAGACCCGGTAGGGCTGCTCGACCAGGCCGACGTCGAACCCGGCGGCGGTGGCCGCCGCGGTCGCGGTGACCAGGTCGGGTGCGTCGACGCCGCCGCCCGCGCCGTGCCCGAGCAGCAGCAGCCCGCGCGGGGACCCCGCCCGGTGCAGGGTGACCCGGGCCGGGCCGCGCGGGGTGTCGACCTCGCGCGCCGCGGTCACGAGAGCAGGTCGAGCTGGATCGGCTCGGTCACCTGGTCGTCGGGGAGCCGGTCGAGCAGTGCGGGCGCGTTGTTGCGGACGTTGTTGACCTGCGGCGAGACCGGCCGGATGTCCAGGGTCGAGACCAGCTCCGGCGACGGCGGGACCAGAAGCCGGGTCACCCCCTCGTCGCCGGTGCCGCGGTCCGGGTCGAGCCAGTCCGACCAGTCGTCGGGGCGCAGCAGCAGCGGCATCCGGTCGTGCACCTGGGTCAGCGGGCCGACCGCGTCGGTGGTGAGCACGCAGGCGGTGACCAGCCCGTCCGGGTACTTCTCGGTCAGCTCGTCGCCCTGCGGGCGCCAGAACTCCCAGATGCCCGCCATCGCCATCGTGGCACCGTCGGCGTAGTGGTGAAGTACGGCTGCTTGGTCGGCTTGCCGGTCCCTCCCTGGGACTTCGGGACGGCGTCGTGGCGCTGCCACTCGTACCAGCCGTCCATCGGGAACAGGCAGCGCCGCGACGCGGCCGCGCGGCGGAACGCGGGCTTCTCGGTGATCGTCTCGGATCGGGCGTTCACCATCCGCGCACCCGCCGACGGGTCCTTCGCCCAGAACGGCACCAACCCCCAGCGCACGGTGCGCAGCGACCGCTCGGTGGTGCCCCGGTCGGGCTCGCCGTTCTCGTCGCGGGGGTGGCGTTCGACCACCACGGTGATGTCCTTGGTCGGCGCCACGTTGTAGTCCGGACGCTGCGAGGTCTCCTGCGTCGCGTCGACGGCGTGGAACTCGTCGGCCAGGTCCGCGGGGGCCTTCGTGGAGGCGTAACGGCCGCACATGCGCCCCATCCTCCCACGTGGGGAAGGATGGAGGCGTGAGCAACTGGACCGCCCCCACGCCCGGGTCGCCGGTGACCGGCACCGTCACCGTCCCCGGGTCGAAGTCGGTGACCAACCGTGCGCTGCTGCTCGCCGGCCTGTCCGGCGGCGACGTCCGGGTCGACGGCGCCCCGCCCACCCGCGACACCGCGCTGATGACCGGGGCGCTCGCCGCGCTCGGCGTCCCGGTCACCACGCTCGGGGACACGGTGGAGATCGGCGCGCACCCCGGCCTGCGCGGCGGGACCCCCGAGGCGCCCGCCGGGGTCGACTGCGGGCTCGCCGGCACGGTCATGCGGTTCGTCCCCCCGGCCGCGGCGACGGCGTCCGGTGCGGTCCGCTTCGACGGCGACCCGCGCGCCCGGGAGCGCCCGATGGGCACCGTGCTGGACGCGCTGCGCGCACTCGGGGCCACCGTGTCCTACGACGGCGCCGCCGACGCGCTGCCGTTCGTGCTCGACGGCGGCCCGGTCCGGGGCGGCGAGGTCACGATCGACGCGTCGGCCTCGTCGCAGTTCGTGTCCGGGCTGCTGCTGTCCGGGTCGCTGTTCGAGCGCGGCGTGACCGTGGTCCACGACGGGACGCCGCTGCCGTCGCTGCCGCACATCGCGATGACCGTGGAGATGCTGCGCGCCGCCGGGGTGGCCGTCGACGACGCCGAGCCGAACACCTGGCGGGTCGAGCCCGGCCCGGTCGCGGCGCGGGACTGGTCGGTCGAGCCCGACCTGTCGAACGCTTCGGTGTTCCTCGCCGCGGCCGTCGTGACCGGCGGGCGGGTCACCGTGCGCGGCTGGCCGGCCGAGACCACCCAGCCCGGCGTCGACGTCCTGCCGGTGCTGGAGCAGTTCGGCGCCACGGTCACGCACACCGCCGACGGCCTCACCGTGACCGGGCCGGACCGGCTCACCGGCGTCGACGTCGACCTGCACGACGCGGGCGAGCTCGCCCCCACCGTCGCCGCGGTCGCCGCGCTGGCGTCGGGCACCTCGCGGCTGCGCGGGATCGGGCACCTGCGGGGCCACGAGACCGACCGGCTCGCCGCCCTCGCCACCGAGATCACCGCGCTCGGCGGTGCCGTCACCGAGACCGAGGACGGCCTGGTCATCGAGCCGAAGCCGCTCACCGGGAGGTCCGACCGGCCGTGGGGCGCCTACGCCGACCACCGGATGGCGACCGCGGGCGCGATCATCGGGCTGGTGGTGCCGGGCGTCGAGGTCGACGACGTCGCGAGCACCGACAAGACCATCCCGGACTTCCCCGGGCGGTGGGCGGCGCTGGTCGGGAACTGACATGCCCCGCGACATCAGCAGGCTCGACGAGTCCGACGTCCGTGTCCGCCCCGGACGGCGCGGGAGCAGGCCGCGCAGCAAGCGCAGGCCCGCACACGCCGACGCGACCCGCGCGATGGTCACCGCCGTCGACCGGGGACGGTGGACCTGCGCGGTCGACGCCGACCCGGGCCTGCCCCAGGTCGTCGCCATGCGGGCCCGCGAGCTGGGCCGGACGCCGGTCGTCGTCGGGGACCGGGTGGACCTCGTCGGGGACCTGTCCGGTGAGCCGGACACCCTCGCCCGGATCGTGCGGGTCGCCGAGCGTGACACCGTGCTGCGCCGCACCGCCGACGACACCGACCCCTACGAGCGGATCGTCGTCGCGAACGCGCAGCGGCTGATCGTGGTCACCGCCGTCGCCGACCCGGTGCCGCGCAGCGGGTTCGTCGACCGCTGCCTGGTCGCGGCCTTCGCCGGTGGGCTGCAGCCGGTGCTGTGCCTGACCAAGTCCGACCTCGCCGACCCGGAGCCGTTCGCGGCGCAGTACCGCGAGCTCGGCGTGCCGGTGCTGGTGACCGGGCGCTCGGAGTCCGGGCCTCCGTCCGGGCTGGACGCGCTGCGGGAGGAGCTGTCCGGGCGGCTGTGCGCGCTGGTCGGACACTCCGGGGTCGGCAAGTCCACCCTGGTCAACGCGATCGTCCCGGCCGCGACGCAGGCCATCGGACGGGTGTCGGGTGTGGGGAAGGGCCGGCACACGACCACCGCGGCGCTGGCGTTCCCGCACGCCGAGGGGTGGGTCGTCGACACCCCCGGGGTGCGCTCGTTCGGTCTCGCGCACGTCGGCGCGGACGACGTCGTCGCCGCGTTCGGCGACCTGGCGACCGCGATCGAGGACTGCCCGCGCGGCTGCGGGCACCTCGGGCCGCCCGCCGACCCGGAGTGCGCACTGGACGACCTGGTCGCCTCCGGCGCGCTCGGAGGAGGCAGACTCGAGGCGTTGCGCCGCGTGCTGGTGGCGCTGGCGAGCGACAGGTTCTGACCATCACGACGACGGCCGGGGAGCGGGTAGTGCCGGGACGGCGCGCGATGACGCTGCTGCTGTGCGGGGCGGTGCTGGTGCCCGGGCTGACCGGCTGCGCCTGGCCCGGCTCCTTCGGTGCCACCCCCGCACCGCCCGCCGCCGCGCCCGCCGCCCTGCCGAAGTACTACGACCCGGCGCCGCTGATCACCGACGTCCGGGCCCGCACCCGGCTCGACGGCGGCTCGACGCTGTCCGTGGCGGGCACCCTGACCGACGGCGGCAGGACCGTCCCGGTCACCGGCGACGGCGCCCTGCGGGTCGACCAGGACGGGGACGCCCCCGCGGTGCGGCTGCTGCTGCGCTCCGGCCCGTCCGGCGCGGTCGCGCAGAGCACGGAGATCATCCGGATCGACGGCCGGACCTGGCTGCGCCCCGGCGAGGGCGGCTGGGGCGAGGCCGGCAGGGTCGCGCTGCCCCCGGAGCAGATGTCCCACGCGACGCTGGCCGCGAACGTCGCCGCCGGACTCGACCCGCTGGGGGCGGTCGCGCGCTACCCGGACGCGGTGCTCGTCGCCGACGCCGCCGACGACGCCGTCGACGGCACCCCGACCGTGCACTACACACTGGTCGTCGACCTGGTCCGGGCCGCGGCGACCGAGACCGACCCGGCGCGCCGCACGGCGCTGCAGGCCCAGCAGCGGGCCGGGCTGACCCGGCTGAGCGCGGAGATCTGGGTCGACGCCGAGCGCAGGCCGCTGCGCAGCCGGGTCCGCCAGCAGCTCCCCGACGGCGCGGCGCTCGACGCCCTCGTCCGCTACGACGGCTGGGGCGCCCCGATCACCATCGAACCGCCGGTCCGCGGCTGACCCGGGGCCCTCAGCGGCGGAACGCCAGGTCGAGACCGTCGACCGGCCAGGTGCAGCGGTAGAGCCGACCCCGTCCCGACGAGGTGACCCAGGCGTCGCGCGACCCGGCGCCGGCGAAGCAGATGTTCGTGACGTGCGGGTCGTGCTCGGGCGGCGCGACGGTGCCGAGCAGCTCCCCGGCCGGGGACAGCACGCTGACCTCGCCGGAGACCAGGGTGGCGACGCAGACGTTCCCGTCGCCGTCGACGGCGAGCGAGTCGAGGTTGCGGAACCCGGCGAAGCCGTGCAGCAGGCGGGCGTCACCGGGGCCGGGCGGGCCGGGCAGTTCCGGCGGCGCGGCGAGCGTGCCGGGTCCGGTCACCGCCCAGCACCAGACACGGCCGGTGGCGGTCTCGGCGACGTAGAGCCGTGACCCGTCCGGGGACAGACCCACGCCGTTCGGGGTCATGAGCGGGTGCACGACCTCGGTGAGCGCCGAGCCGTCGGTACGGGCGTGGTACAGCCCGCCGAGGTCGACCTCGCGGGGGCGGCGCTTGCCGAGGTCGGTGAACCAGAAGGTGCCGTCGGCGGCGAAGACGATGTCGTTGGGACCGCGCAGGCCGTCGTGGAGCACCGAGGAGCCGCCGGTGTCGGGGTCGACGCGCAGGATCGCGCCGCCGCGGTAGTCCTCGGGCTGGTTGCCCGGGTACACGGTGCCGTCGGGGCGGGTGTGCCAGGTGAAGCCGCCGTTGTCGCAGACGTAGACGGCGCCGTCCGGGCCGATCGCGGCGCCGTTCGGTCCACCCCCGGTCTCGGCGACGGTGACGTGGCCGCCGTCGGGCAGCACCCGGGTCAGCCGCCCGGCCGCGATCTCGACGACGAGCACCGACCCGTCGGACAGTGCCACCGGGCCCTCCGGGAACGCGAGCCCACGGGTCACCTCGTGCAGCTGCGGCGCGACGAACGCCATACCGGCCTCCGATCCGGGTTACGGTCCGGTGCATGAGCGAGCGTGTCCGGACCACCGTCGACGACGGCGTCGCCGAGGTGCGGCTCACCCGCCCGGAGCGCCGCAACGCCCTCGACGTCGCCCAGTTCACCGCGATCGTGCACGCCGCGGAGGCGCTGCGCGACCGCACGGACGTCCGCGCGGTGGTTCTCTCGGCGGACGGGCCGGACTTCTGCGCCGGGCTGGACCGCGACATGTTCCGCGCGATGCGTTCCGGTGAACGGCGCTCGGCCACCGCCGAGCTGCCCCCGCCGCGCGAGGGCTCCCCGGCGCACGCGACCGGGCAGCGCGCAGCGTATGTCTGGGCCGAGCTGGACGTGCCGGTGATCGCCGCCGTACAGGGGCACGCGCTGGGCGGCGGGCTGCAGATCGCGCTGGGGGCGGACCTGCGGATCGTCGCCCCCACCGCGACGCTGTCGGTGCTGGAGATCGTATGGGGCCTGGTGCCGGACATGGGCGGCACGCTGCTGCTGCCGCAGCTGGTCGGGCGCGACGTCGCCCGCGACCTGACCTTCACCGGGCGCACGGTGTCCGGCACCGAGGCCGTCGCGCTGGGGCTCGCGACCCGCACCGCCGAGGACCCGCGGGCGGCCGCGCTGGCGACCGCGCACGAGATCGCCGCCCGCAACCCGCACGCCGTGCGTGCGGCGAAGCGGCTGCTCGCGGCGCCCCGCCCACCCGCCGAGCAGCTCGCCGCCGAACAGGCCGAGATCGGTGCGCTGATCGCGAGCCCGAACCAGCGCGAGGCGGTGACCGCGCGGCTGGAGGGGCGGGACCCGGTGTTCGCCGATCCCGCACCGGGGCCGCCGGCCGGGACGGGCTGACCGACCGCCGGGGCTCAGCCCAGCTCGACGAGGAACGGCAGCTCGGTGCCGTCGTACCAGGCCAGCTCGTGGTCCTCGGCCTCGCCGACGAGGAACTCGGCGTCCATGTCGCCCAGGTCGGCCTTGTCGACCGCGCCGGCCGCCTCCCGGACGGCGTGCTCGGCCTCCGGCAGGTCCACGTGCACGGCGGCGATCTTCGACACCGGCACCGGGCCGGTCACCCGGACCGCGCCGTCGTCGAGGTCGGGGCGCAAGGTGACGTCGTCGGTGTCGGCGGACACCACGACCCGGCGGGCGGGGGTGTCGTCCTCGCCCAGCCCGAACTCGACCGAGAGCAGCCGCAGCGACGCCCGCGCCGCCTCGTTCATCGCGGCGTACTCGAGCTCCTCGTCGTCGCCTGCGGTGTAGGACTCGCGCAGCTTCGGGGTGAGTGCGAACGCGGTGCCGCCCAGCGGCTCGAAGTTCCCGGTCTTCACCGTGCGGGCCAGCATCGGCCAGGTCGCGGGGAGGTAGATCCTCAACGGTCGTCTCCTCTGACGGGTGTCATCGGTGTCTGTCGCAGTGTCTCGAGGAGCTCCTCGAGTGACTCGTCCACCATCCCGGCGAGCACGTCCAGGTCGCCCATGGCGCCCCTGTCCCCGTTCAGTCCGTAGTACACACCACCGTCGTAGCTGGTCAGGCCGATGGAGACGGCCTGACCCTTCGCCAGCGGCACCACCGGGAACATCTCCAGCATCCGCGCCCCGGCTGCGTAGAGCGGGAACTGCGGGCCGGGCACATTGGTCACGACCAGGTTGAAGAAGTGCCGGGCCATGCCGTTCGCGGCGCGGGCGCCGACGGCGTGCAGCGTCGGCGGGGCGAACCCGCCGATCCGCACCAGCGTGTCCGCACCGACGGCGTCGCCGGTGTCGGTGTGCTCGCGCATCTGGTGGGTGACCTGGTGCAGCCGCACCAGCGGGCTCGGCTCGCCGACGGGCAGGTCCACCAGGAACGACGCCACCCGGTTCCCGAGCGACCCGCCGGTCGCCGAACTGGGTACGTCGCCCTCCCCGCGCACCGACAGCGGTACCAGCGCCCGCACCGACGACGACCCGGCGACCGGCTCGCCGCGCGACATCAGCCAGGTGCGCAGGGCACCGGCGATGACGGCGAGCACCACGTCGTTGACGTCGCAGCCGTAGGCGGCGCGGACCGTGCGGTAGTCCTCCAGGTCGGTGCGGGCCATCGCGAACCGGCGCTGGGTGGAGATCTCGGCGTTCAACGGGAGCCCGGGCGCGCGGCGGCCCGCGGTGCGGGCCATGTTCAGGACCTTGCCCGCGGCCCCGGCGAGCTTGCCGACGGTGGCCAGCGCGTCGCCCGCGGCGACCCGGACGTTGTCCACGATCTCGGTGGGGCGGGTGACCGCCTCGGAGATCGCGTCGAGCACGAGCTGGCCGTCGGTCGGCTCCGGGCGCGGCATCCACAGCTCGTCCGGGGTGTCCCGCGGCTCGGCGGAGACGTCCAGGATGACCTGGCCGATGTCGATGGCGGAGATGCCGTCGACCATCGCCTGGTGGGTCTTGGTGAGGATCGCGACGCGTCCGCCGTCGCCGCCGCGGCCGTCCCCGGCGGGGGCGAGGCCCTCGATGAGGTACATCTCCCACAGCGGGCGGGTGTGGTCCAGCGGGCGCGACATCAGGCGCCCGACCAGCTCGGTCAGCTGCTCCTCGCTGCCCGGACGGGGCAGTGCCGAGCGGCGCACGTGGTAGGCGATGTCGAACTCGGGGTCGTCGACCCACACCGGGCGCGCGAGGTTGCCCGGGACGTGGCGGACCTTCTGCCGGTAGCGCGGCACCAGCGCGATGCGCTGCTCGATGAGCTCGACCAGCCGGTCGTAGTCGAAGCCGTCGTCGGGGCGGTCGAACACGGCGACCCCGCCGACGTGCATCGGTGTGGTCGCCTCCTCCAGGTACAGGAAGGACGCGTCGAGTGCGGAGAGCCGGGACGGCATGGCCGCGATCCTACGTGCGACGCTTCTCCTCGTGAGCGATGCAGGTGCGGTCTCCCCGAAGGACCGGTTCATCACGGTCTACGGCCGCAAGCCCGTCCTGGAGGCGCTGGCCGACCCCGACCTGGAGGTCGACAAGGTCGTGCTGGCCGACACGGTGCGCGGTGGCGGCGAGCGCGAGATCACCGCGGCCGCCCGCGGTCGCGGGGTGCCGGTGCAGCGCGCGACCGCGCAGCGGGTGAAGGTGCTGGCCGGCAACGGCCGCCATGACCAGGGCGTGCTGGCCGACGTCGTCGCCCCGCGGATGTCGCCGCTGGAGCACTTCCTGTCCGACCTGGGCACCCGGCGGCCGGCGTCGGTGCTGGTGCTCGACGCCGTCACCAACCCGTCGAACGTCGGGATGATCCTGCGCAGCGCGACGGCCGCCGGTCTGGACGGCGTGCTGCTGCCCCGCCGCGGGGTGCCCGCCATCGACCCGCTGGTGATCAAGGCGTCGGCCGGGGTGGCGTTCGCCGCGCCGGTGCTGCGCTGCGCCACCGCCACCGAGGGCGTCGACCTCATGCACGCCGCCGGGTTCGGGGTGTTCGGGCTCGACGCCGGCGGCGACTCGCTGCTGGAGGCGTCGCTCCCGTCCCGGGTCGCGCTGGTACTGGGCAACGAGACCGACGGCCTGACCGAGGACGTCCGTTCCCGGCTCGACGGGATCCTCTCGCTGCCGATGTACGGCGGGGTGGAGTCGCTCAACGTCGCCTCCGCCGGAGCCGTCGCCGCCTACGAGCTGCTGCGCCGACGCTGACCGGTCACCTAATGTCGGGGCGATGGTGCGCCGTCGCATTCCCCGCCCCTCCGAGCTGGCGCCGCTGCTGCGGCCGGCCCCGTTCACCCTGGACCGCACGGCGGCCCGGCTCGCCCGCGCGTCGAGCATCGGTGACCTGCGCGAGCTGGCGCGGCGCCGCGCGCCGCGGGCGGTGTTCGACTACACCGACGGGGCCGCCGAGGACGAGGTGAGCCTGCGCCGGGCCCGCGAGGTGTGGGCGTCGGTGGAGTTCTCGCCGACCGTGCTCACCGACGTCTCGCGGGTGGACACCGGCCGGGAGATCCTGGGCGGGCGCTCGTCGCTGCCGTTCGCGCTGGCCCCGACCGGTTTCACGCGGATGATGCACACCGAGGGCGAGCGCGCGGTCGCCGCCGTCGCCGCGCGGGCCGGGATCCCCTACGCGCTCTCGACGATGGGCTCGACGACGATCGAGGGGGTCGCCGAGGCCGGGCGCGGCGGGCGGCACTGGTTCCAGCTCTACCTGTGGCGCGACCGCTCGGTCGCCCACGAGCTCGTCTCCCGGGCGCAGGAGGCCGGCTACGACACGCTGCTGCTCACCGTGGACACCCCGGTCGGCGGCAACCGGCGCCGCGACGCCCGCAACGGCCTGTCCATCCCGCCCGCGCTGTCGCTGCGGACCTTCGTCGACGGCGCCCGCCACCCCCGCTGGTGGTTCGACCTGCTCACCACCGAACCGCTGACGTTCGAGTCGCTCGCCGCGGGCGGCGGCAGCCCCTACGAGGTGATCAACCGGGTGTTCGATCCGGCGCTGACCCTCGACGACGTCACCTGGCTGCGCGGGGCCTGGCCCGGGAAGCTGGTGGTCAAGGGCGTCCAGTCGGTCACCGACGCCCGCCGCGTCGCCGACGCGGGCGCCGACGGCGTGCTGCTGTCCAACCACGGCGGACGGCAGCTGGACCGGGCCCCGGTACCCGCCGAGCTGATCGAGCCGGTGGTGCAGGAGCTCGGCGACGACGCGGAGGTCCTGGTGGACACCGGGATCACCCACGGCGGCGACGTCGTCGCCGCCGTCGCGCTCGGCGCCCGCGCGGCGCTGGTGGGCCGCGCCTACCTGTACGGGCTGATGGCCGGTGGCGAGGCCGGGGTGTCCCGCGCGGTGGAGATCCTGCGCGCCGAGGTGGAGCGGACGATGCAGCTGCTCGGCGTGACCCGGGTGGACGACCTCCGCCCGGAGCACGCCCGGCTCCGCTCGGCGACCGGCGGCCACCACCACCCGAACGAGCGACGGCCCGGCACTGCGCCCCGGCGCTGACGGGGCCAGCATGGGGCGCATGAGTTTCCTGGACAAGGCCAAGGAACTGCTCGGCAAGCACGACGACAAGGTCGACCAGGCCCTGAACAAGGTCGGCGACACAGCCAAGCAGAAGTACGGTCACGACGGTCAGATCGACACCGCGACCAAGTTCGCCCGCGAGCGGACCGGTACCGGTGACACCGCCGCGCCGCCGCCCCCCGGTCAGCCGGGTCCGGACGGCCAGGCCCCGCCGCCGCCCGCGCCGGGGCAGGCCCCGCCGCCGCCCCCGCAGCAGTAAGCAGGGCACGACCGGTCCGGCCACCGCCGGGCTGCCCACGGGGCGCCGTCCGCACGCTGCGGGCGGCGCCTCCGCATGTCCGGGGTGCCCCGGCTGCACCGCGGGTCACCCGGGGGGCTCAGTCGCGGGCGGGCACCCCGAGCAGGACCTCCAGCTCGCCGAGGGTGGTCTCGGCGCCGGTGTGGCGCACCCCGACCGCCCCGGCCGCGGCGGCACCGCGCACGCACGCCCCCATGTCGTCGACGACGACGCAGTCCCCCGCGGCCAGGCCCAGCTCCGCCGCGGCGGCGGCGAAGGAGTCCGGGCTCGGCTTGCGGGCCCCGCGGACCGCACCGAGGAGGACCGTGCCGAACGCCGCGGCGACCTCGTCGGGAACCGCGTGCGCGCCGGAGAAGAGCGCGGTGCGGATCCCCGCGGCCGCGGCGCGACGGGCGTAGGCGAGCAGCAGGGCCCCGTCGGCGGGGTCGTCGAGCACCCCGCCGTAGTCGACGATCAGGCCACGCAGGGTCCGGGTGTCCGCCACCCGGCCGACGGTACCGAGTGTCGCCGCCTCCCGGGGCGCACCGGGCTCCGCCGCAGCTCGGCGCTGCAGGCTCGCCGCTCGACCGCCGCGGCTCGGTGCTGCTGCTCCGCCGCTCGACCGCCGCGGCTCGGTGCTGCTGCTCCGCCGCTCGACCGCCGCGGCTCAGTCGAGGGCCCGGCGCAGGAAGCCGCGGATCCCCAGCAGGGTGAACAGCACGATCGCCGCCACCGGGACGAGCACGCACACCCACAGCGGGATGTGCGGGACCTGCGGCACCAGCGACGCGCGGATCCCCTCGCTGACGTAGGTCAGCGGATTCACCGCCGACAGCACCTGGAACCAGCGCAGGTCGGCCAGGGTGAGCCACGGGTACTGCACCGAGCCGGTGAACAGCAGCGGCGTGAAGATCACCGCGAACAGGATGTTGATCCGCCGCGGCGGCACCGCGGTGCCGATGGTGAGCCCCATCGCCGCACCGAGCAGGCTCCCGAGCACCACCATCAGCAGCGCGGTGGCCAGCCCCTCGGCCGGCCACCGGATGTCGATCATCGCGAAACCGATGGGCACCATCAGCAGACTGGCGAGCAGGCCGCGCATCCCCGCGAAGGCGATCTTCTCGACGGCGACGGCCCACACGGGCATCGGCGCGAGCAGCCGGTCGTCGATCTCCCGCGTCCAGGACAGCTCGAACACCAGCGGCAGCGTCACCGCCTGCAGGGCGCCGAACATCGCGTTCAGCGCGATCAGGCCGGGCAGCATGATCTGCCCGTACTCGGGCGACACGAAGCCGCCGCGGCCGAGGACCACGACGAACACCAGCAGGAAGAAGAACGGCTGCACCAGCGTCTGCGCGAGGAACGACGGAAGCTCCCGGCCGGTGACGAACAGATCGCGGCGCAGCACCGCCAGGAAGGCACGCCCGGTCATCGCAGGTCCCTGCCCGTCAGGTCGATGAACACGTCCTCCAGCGTCGCCTGCCCCAGGCTGACGTCGCGCACCGTGGCGCCGTGCCGCCCGAGCAGGTCGACGGCCGGAGCCAGCAGCGCCGCCGGCTCCGTGACGACCGACAGCCGGAACGCCGACACGGTGCCGTTCTCCCCCGGGCCGCGGCCCGGCGGGGTCTCGGCACGCGCGACACCGCCCAGCCCGGCCAGCGCCACGCGCAGCGTCTCCGCCGCACCGGGCCCGTGGTCGGCGACGATCTCCACGGTCGCGCTGCCCGGCAGCGACCGGACCAGCGCGTCCGGGGTGTCCAGCGCGAGCAGCCGTCCGTGGTCGACGATCCCGATCCGGTCCGACAGCTTGTGCGCCTCGTCCATGTCGTGGGTGGTGAGCACGACGGTCACGCCCTCGTCGCGCAGCCCGCTGATCTGGTCGTGGACGAACAGCCGGGCCTGCGGGTCCAGGCCGGTCGAGGGTTCGTCGAGGAACAGCACCTCCGGGGAGTGCATGAGCCCGCGGGCGATCATGACGCGCTGGGCCTGGCCGCCGGACAGGTCGTCGGCGACGGCCTTCGCCTTGTCGGTCAGCCCCATCCGCTCCAGCAGTTCGTCGGCGCGGCGGTTGCGCTCCGCCCGCCCGACGCCGTGGTAGGCGGCGTGGAAGACCAAATTGTCGCGGACACCGAGGGAACGGTCCAGGTTCTGGCGCTGCGGGACGACGGCCAGCTTCGCGCAGACGGCGACGGCGTCGGCGCGCACGTCGAGCCCGGCGACCCGGGCCGTGCCCGAGGTCGGCACCACGCGGGTCGTGAGCACGCCGACGGTCGTGGTCTTCCCGGCGCCGTTGGGCCCGAGCAGCCCGAACACCTCACCCTCGGCCACCGAGAACGACAGGCCGTCGACGGCATTGCCCTTCGCCTTCGGGTACCGCTTCACCAGGTCGACCACCTCGACCGCGGTCCGTCCCATCGCACTCCCCCGCCGATCACGTCACGTCGGGCCGATCCTGCTCCAGGTCGGCGATCACCGCGAGCAGGTAAGCGCGGACGGCGTCGTCGAGCCCGTCCGACGGCTCCCGCAGCCACGGTCCGCGCCCGTCGGAGCGGGCGTCGCGCCACCGGTCCCGCCCGGCGCCGGTGAGCGCGACGAGCCGGACCCGCCGGTCCGCCGGATCCCCGCGGCGGACCACCAGCCCCGCCGCCTCCAACACGTCGACGACCGGGGTCAGGCTGGTCGGGGCGACCCGGACCCGGGCGGCGAGCTCGCGCTGGGCCAGTCCGCCGCACCGCTCCAGCACGTCGAGGACCGCGAACCCGGTGACACCGAGGCCGTGGCCCCCGGTCCGCCGACGGCGTTCGGCGAGCACCGCCGCCCCGGCCCGGACGACGAGGTCGGCCAGCGACTCCGCGGGGCCGTCCACCGGGTCGGGAACCGGCACGAGGCGGGGCGGGGTGAGGTCGATGCGTCCCGGTGGGTGGGGTGCGGGCATCGCGGGAGGGTAGGACGCGGCGGGGCCCGGCGGGGGCGGTCGGGCGGGGCCGGTCGCGTTCGTGAACACCGGCCCCCACCGGAGGGCGGCTCACGACCGGCGGCGCCGGCGCCGCTCGCAATCGTGGCTCCGTCGGTGCGCCGGACCACGCCGGCCCCACCTGCGCCCTCGGATCGTGCGGCACCGCATCGTGCGGAGCCGGACGGTCCGGTGGCGGATCCGGGCCGGGCCCCGCCGCGGCCGCCGGGGCCGTCGCAGTCTGGCGCCGTGACCACGACGACGACCGGCACCGCCCCGGCGGGGGGTGCCTCCGGCCCACGGACCGACACCGCCCCCGGCACGCAGGCCGCACCCACGCCACCGCCTCCCGGGAACCGGACCCGTCCCGCCCCGGTTGCGGCCGGTCACGCGCGGCACGCGTCCTCGCAGACGGGGACGGCGGCGCCCGCCGTCGCCCCGGCACCGGGCGCCGATACCGGTGCCGTCGACGCGTCCGGTTCCCCGGTCACGTCCGTGCAGGCCGGGGCCGTCGACGGGCAGGCTCCGCCGCCGCCCGGCCCCGGGGAGCTCCTGGTCCGCACCCCCGCCGACGTGCCGGAACCGCTCGCACCGGGGGTCGTCGTCGTCCTGCCGGGTGGGTTCCGGATGTCCGCCGGACCGGCGCCCGCACCGCGCGAGGCGGTCCGCCCCGTCCCGGTGCCGACGGTGCCCGAGGACGCCTCCCCGGCCGACGCCGAGCGGGTCCGGGCCCCGGCCCACGGGATCGTCCGGCTGCTGACCGAGGTGCTCGCCGGGCGCCGCCCGCCGGACGGGGTCACCGCCGTCACCACCCCGGCGGTGCGCCGCTACCTGACCGCGGCCCGGATCGTGCACCCGGCGCGCCCGTCCCGTGGCCGGCCGGGCCCCGGAGGACGGGTCGGTGCCCCCGGCTGCGGGAGCCCGGGCGGCTCGACCGCGCGCCGGACGCCGCGGGTGCACGTCGGTCTGCCCCGGCCGGACGTGGCCGAGGTCTGCGCGACCGTCACCGTCGCCGGGCGGGTACGTGCCCTGGCGCTGCGGCTGGACCGGGCGCCGGACGGCCGGTGGCTCGCCACCGCCGTCCGGCTCGTGTGAGGCGCGGCGCGGCCGTGCCCGGCCGGATGCGGTTCCCCGCCGCGGCGGGACCTGCTGCGTGCCCCGACTCGTGCGGGGCGTCGCGACCGCGGGGCGCGACCGAGGCGCGACCGAGGGGCGCGACCGCGACCGCGGAACCGGCGCCGCCGGCGGGACCCCCCGCCGGCGGCGCCCGGAGCTCAGCGCCGCCGGCGGGCCTTCTCCGCGCGGCGCCGCTCGGCGCGGTTGACGCCGTCGTCGCCGTTCGGGGACGCGCCGCGGCCACGGGCCGGGACCTGGTGGCGACCGGTACGACCGGTGCCCGGAGCCGCCGCACCGCCCTCGCCGCGACGCGCGACCCCGCCGTCCTCGCCCGGGCCGCTGTACTGCAGGTTCTGCGGCGGGCTGGTGCGGAACAGGTTCGGCAGGACCACGGTGGACTCGGCGGGGTCCTCGGCCGGGACCCGGCGTACGACCGGGATCTCGGTCGTCTCCGGCTCCGCCTCCTGGACGGGGGCGGCCGGCTGCTGCACCTGGACGACGACGTTGAACAGGTGCCCGATCGTCTCCTCCTTGATGCCCTCGAGCATCGCGGAGAACATGTCGAAGCCCTCGCGCTGGTACTCGATCACCGGGTCGCGCTGGGCCATGGCCCGGAGCCCGATGCCCTCCTTGAGGTAGTCCATCTCGTAGAGGTGCTCACGCCACTTGCGGTCGATGACCTGCATCAGGACCTGGCGCTCGAGCTCGCGCATCCCGCCCTGGGCGCCGATCAACGCGTCGATCTCGGCCTCGCGCCGGGCGTACGCGGCCTCGGCGTCGGCGAGGATGACCCGCTCGAGCTCCTCGGCCGACAGGTCGTCGATGTCGTCGGCGACGGTGCGCCAGTCGAGCTGGATCGGGTACAGGCCCTTGACCGCGGTCCACAGCTTCTCGAGGTCCCAGTCCTCGGAGTAGCCCTCGGCGGTGGCGCCGGCGACGTAGGCGTGGATGACGTCCTCGAGCATGTTGCGGGTCTGGCGCTGCACGTCCTCGCCGTCGAGGACCCGGCGGCGCTCGTCGTAGATGACCTTGCGCTGCTGGTTGAGCACCTCGTCGTACTTGAGGACGTTCTTGCGGATCTCGAAGTTCTGCTGCTCGACCTGGGTCTGCGCGCTGCGGATCGCGCGGGTGACCATCCCGGCCTCGATCGGCACGTCGTCCGGCAGGTTGAACCGGTTCATGATCGACTCGACGACCTGGCCGTTGAACCGGCGCATCAGCTCGTCGCCGAGGGACAGGTAGAAGCGGGACTCGCCCGGGTCGCCCTGACGGCCGGACCGGCCGCGCAGCTGGTTGTCGATGCGGCGGGACTCGTGGCGCTCGGTGCCGAGCACGTAGAGCCCGCCCGCGGCGCGGACCTCGTCGGCCTCGGCCTTGACCTGCTTGCGCATGCGGTCGAGCACCGCGTCCCACGCGGCCTCGTACTGCTCACGGGTCTCGACCGGGTCCAGTCCCTGGCTGCGCAGCTCCAGGTCGGCGAGGAACTCGGGGTTGCCGCCGAGCATGATGTCGGTACCGCGACCGGCCATGTTCGTGGCGACGGTGACGGCGCCCGCGTGCCCGGCCTGGGCGATGATCTGCGCCTCACGCGCGTGGTTCTTCGCGTTGAGCACCTCGTGCGGCACGCCGCGGCGCAGCAGCAGCGTCGCCAGGTACTCGGACTTCTCGACGCTCGTCGTACCGATCAGGACCGGCTGGCCCTTCTCGTGCTTCTCGGCGATGTCGTCGGCGACCGCCTCGAACTTCGCGGGCTCGGTCTTGTAGATCAGGTCGGCCTGGTCGGCGCGCACCCGCGGCCGGTTCGGCGGGATCGAGACGACCGACATCTTGTAGATCTCGTGGAGCTCGGCGGCCTCGGTCTGGGCCGTACCGGTCATGCCGGCGAGCTTGTCGTAGAGCCGGAAGAAGTTCTGCAGCGTGATCGTCGCCAGGGTCTGGTTCTCCGGCTTGATCTCGACGCCTTCCTTGGCCTCGATCGCCTGGTGCATGCCCTCGTTGTAGCGACGGCCGGCGAGCACACGACCGGTGAACTCGTCGACGATCAGGACCTCACCGTCGTTGACGATGTAGTCCTTGTCCTTCTTGAACAGCTCCTTGGCCTTGACCGCGTTGTTCAGGTAGCCGACCAGCGGGGTGTTCGCGGACTCGTAGAGGTTGTCGATGCCGAGCTGGTCCTCGATCAGCGCGACACCCTCCTCGGTGATGCCGACGGTGCGCTTGCGCTCGTCGACCTCGTAGTGGATGTCCTTGGACAGCATCGGCGCGAGCCGCGCGAACTCCTGGTACCAGCGGGCGCTCTGCTCGGCCGGGCCGGAGATGATCAGCGGCGTGCGGGCCTCGTCGATGAGGATCGAGTCCGCCTCGTCGACGATGGCGAAGTTGTGCCCGCGCTGGACCATGTCGGCGGTGTTCCACGCCATGTTGTCGCGCAGGTAGTCGAAACCGAACTCGTTGTTCGTGCCGTACGTGACGTCGCAGGCGTACTGCTCGCGGCGCTGCGCCGGGGTCATCTCCGACAGGATCACGCCGACGGTGAGACCGAGCCAGCGGTGGATGCGGCCCATGGTCTCGGAGTCGCGCTTGGCGAGGTAGTCGTTCGTGGTGACCACGTGCACGCCGTCGCCGGGCAGCGCGTTGAGGTAGACGGCCAGCGTCGAGGTCAGGGTCTTGCCCTCACCGGTGCCCATCTCCGACACGTTGCCCATGTGCAGCGCACCGGCACCCATCAGCTGCACGGTGAACGGACGCTGACCCAGCGTGCGCCGGGCGGCCTCGCGCACGGTGGCGAAGGCCTCGGGCAGCAGCTCGTCGAGCGACTCGCCGTCGGCGTGGCGACGGCGGAACTCGTCGGTCTTGGCGCGCAGCTGCGTATCGGTGAGGCCCTCGAAATCGGGCTCCAGTCCGTCGATGTGCGCGGCGATCTTCGCGAGCCGCTTCACCAGCTTGGTCTCGCCGGCCCGGAGGAGTCGACTCAGGAAGGGCACTGCCGACCTCATTCACGTCGCGGTCAGGTCACGGGGCCCCACCACGGTCTCCGCGCACGCCCGGCACCCGGTCGGCGCCGTGAACGGCACCGGCGCGGCACCGGCGCGGCGCGGCGGGCGGACCCCGCCGTCCATGGTACGGGCACGCCGTGGCAGGTCCGCGCCGCGGCGGGGACAGCTCACCCCGTCGCGGCGCGGCCACCGCCGGTCGTGTGCCGTCAGCCGTCGAGCCGGATCACGCCGTAGTCGTAGCCGCGGCGGCGGTAGACGACCGAGGCGCGACCGGTGTCACTGCAGGAGAACAGGTAGAAGTCGTGACCGACGAGCTCCATGCGCGAGAGCGCCTCGTCGACGGTCATCGGGGTGGCCGGGTGGGTCTTCTCGCGCACGATCCGACCGGGCCGGTACTCGGCCTCCCACTGCTCCTCCAGCCGGAGCAGCTCGTCGTCGGTGAGGGACTCGTCGTGGCTGCGCGGTGCCGGGATGGTGTCGGTGACGGGAGGGGCCGCTTCCATCAGCGCGACGGCCGAGGCGTCGGCGGCGGCGCGGGAGGCGGCCACGCGGTCGCGGCGGCTGGGCTTGCGGCGGTCGTGGGAGCGGCGCAGCCGTTCGGCGAGCTTGCCGACGGCCATGTCGAGCGCGGCGTAGAAGTCGGCGGCGGAGGCCTCGGCGCGGGCGACGGCTCCGCAGCCGCCGCGCCCGGTGATCTCGACGCGCTGGCAGGACTTCTGCTGACGGCGGTTCGGCTCGTGGAAGAGCTCCACCTCCATTCCGACGATCTTGTGGTCGTGGCGTTCCAGGCGGCTGAGCTTGTCCTGGACCAGGCCACGGAAGTGCTCCGGCACCTCGACGTTCCGGCCGGTGACGACGATCTCCACTCGAACATCCCTCGCTTCAGTCGTGCTGAACCCGGGACTCGACGACGGCCCCGGGGGGTGGGCTCGCGGTCGTTCCTCCTGATGTGGTAGCGGTCGGAGTTCAGCGGACGTTATCGGGAAATCCGCCTCCGGGACAGGTCGTTCGCCGACCCGTCGGGTGGACACCCTGGCGCCATCGGACGCGGTGTGCGACGACCCTGTGGCACCCGGTGACCGGCCGCGCGCGGAGCGTCGCGCTCACCTCCGGATCGCGCTTCCGGCGACCACTGTGGATGGCGGACCGGAGATCGGCGGACCGCCGTTCTATGTGACCGCAGTCACAGTCAACTGTCCGGTCGGCGGCGGCGGGCCGAGGCGTCGGCGAGCACCACCGCGCCCACGGCGGGCAGTCCGGACGCGGCGAGCACCGCCCCGCAGGCCCGCAGGGTCGCCCCGGAGGTCACGACGTCGTCGACCAGCAGCACCGCCTCCCCCCGGGCCGCAGGCACCGGCTCGCGGCCGCGGGCCGGGTGCAGCGCCGAGGCCAGGTTCGCCGCCCGGCCCGCGCCGTCGAGCCCCACCGAGTCCCGCGCGCGACGGTGCAGGGCCAGGGCCGCGTCGGTGCGGGCAGGCAGCCCGGCAGCGGTCAGCAGCGGCGCCAGCGCCCGGCACAGCCGCAGCACGTGGTCGCCGCCGCGCACCCGGGCCGCCGACGGCCGGGACGGGGCCGGCACCAGGCGTACCGCGGCCGGGTCCGGCGTCCCGTCGGCCCGCGGCGCGAGCACCGCCGACACCGGGCCCACCAGCAGCCCGGCCAGATCCGGCGCCAGATCCCGCCGGCCGCGCTCCTTGTAGGCCAGCACGGCCCGGCGCAGCGGCCCGCGGTAGCGCCCGGCCGCCGCGACCCGGCCGGCGCCGGGCACGCGGACCGGCACCGGGCCTGCGGTGTCCTGCGCGCAGGCCGGGCACCAGCCCCCGCTGCCGGGTGGCCCGGCACCGCAGCCACCGCAGGTCCGGGGCAGGAGGAGGTCCAGCAGGGCGGCGGCCGGGGACGGGGCTCGGGTCGGGGTCACGGCTCCGATACTCGCCCCCGGCACCGTCGCCGCGGCCCCGCCGGAGTCCGCCCGGGCCGAGTTGTCCACAACCACCGGAGTTGTCCACAGGCCGGGGATCCGGCCACCGGGACCCGCTCAGCCGGGGTAGAACGGCTGTGCGGCCGCGCCCGTCCCGCCCGCCTGCTGCCAGGCGTCGAACTCGCCGCCGGAGTAGCTCCACAGGCCGGTCCGGTCGGTCACGTACAGCGGGCGCCCCTCGGCGGCGGCCAGCGCCCCCAGCGGCGCGGTCAGGTTCGTGCCGGGGATCTGGTCCAGGCGCAGACCGTCGGCGCTCACCTCGGACATGGGGCGGTCCGAGTCCGACGCGACCACGATCCGGTCCGCGGAGTGCCAGTCGATCGACACCACGTCGTCGAGGTCCCCGGGCCGCAGGCGCCGCAGCGGCCCGACGGCGACCTCGCCGTCGTCGAGCGGGACGATCGGGCCGACGAGCAGCGCACCGTCGGCGACGACGGCGATCCGGCCGCCCTCACGCGCCAGCGCGACGTCCCCGATCCGGCCGAGCGGCGTCAGCCGGCCCGCGTCCACCGCGCCCTCGACCGGCGGCCCGGACGGCGGGACGAGGACCCGGCGCAGCCTGCCGTTCACGACCGCCCAGATCTCGTCGCCCGCCCCGTTCCAGCTCAGCGAGCGGACGTCGGCGCCGGACACCGGGGTGGCGGTGAGCTCCCCGCCCAGCGGGCCGGTGAGCAGCCGCTGGGTGCCCGTCGACTCCCGGGACACGACGGCGATCCGCCCGCTGCGCGCGGACGCGGCGGCCTCGGTGATGTCGAACGAGCCGTTCCCGGCCTGCCCGGCGACCGGCGCCGCCACGCCGGTCGCGCTGAGCTGACGGACCCGGCCGCCGTCGACGACGTAGGGGAACGCGGGGGCCCGGCCGGGGCCGGCGACGAGGTCGGCCTGGTCGGCGGCCGACACCGTCGGCGTGGCGGGGACCAGCGGTCCGCCATCGGCCAGCAGCTCCACCCGCGGCACGCCCACCCCGCCGAGGGTCTGCGCGACCTGCGCGGCGAGCAGCTCCCGGTCCTGCGGGGACAGCCCCGACACCCCGGTCAGCTCGATCGACGCGGTGCCCGCCGCGGGGTCGGTCGTCGCCGAGCGGATCCGCGCGGTCGCCGGGAACATCGTCACCGCCGCCCCGGCCAGGCCGGTGGACGGCCCGCGCAACAGCACGTCGACGGCGTCCATCGCGAGCTCGCCGGGACGCCCGCTGCGGATGTAGTGCCCGTCGGGCAGCAGCATCCGGCGGACCGGGTCGACGAACCAGGCCTGCAGCTCGCGGTAGTGCGAGCGGAAGTCCGACAGCCGGACCATCACCCCGGGCGGTGGCCGGTCGATCCGCCAGTGCTCGCCCTCCCGGACGACGCCGACGTCGACCTCGACCCGCTGGGGGGAGGACTCGAACGCCCCGCCCGGCCCGACCGTGCCCAGCCGGGTGCCCCGCACCCGCACCGTCATCCGGTCCGGTCCCGCAGTGCCGTTCTCCGGCGACACAACGGTGTCGAACCGCTCGTCCAGGACGGTCAGCGACGCCGCGTCGTCCCAGTCCGACGCCGACGCCGACAGGTAGCGGCGGGCCTGCGCGTGCCGGTCGTCGGGCGAGCCGGAACGGTAGACGAACCCGCGGACCAGGCCGAGCGGCTCGTCGTCCTCGATCGGGCCGCTCAGGTTCTGCTCGGCGGCCTGCTCGCCCTGGCGCAGCACCTGCACGTCGGACTGCTGGGGCACCGTCGCGCACCCGGCGACGACGGCGGCGGCGACCGTCACGACCAGCGCCGCCAGCGCACGGCGGGCGGTCACCGGTCGCCGCCCGGGTCGATGATGGCGCGCTCGGCGGGCTGCATCGGCGCGTGCTCCTCGGGGCGCAGCCGCCACGGGTCCTCCTCGCGCAGGTCGCGGCCGATCCCCTGCGGCGGGGTCGGCACCGAGCTGCCGTTGCGCCGGTCCCCGGCCGCGGCGGCGGGCGGGCCGAGCGGGAGCGGCGAGGCGGTGATGTGCCCACCCACCTCGCGCGGCAGGGTCAGCCGGAACGCCGAGCCGTTGCCCGGCTCGCCCCAGGCCTGCAGCCAGCCGCCGTGCAACCGGGCGTCCTCGATGCTGATCGACAGCCCGAGCCCGGTGCCGCCACTGCGCCGGGCCCGCGACTCCTCGGCCCGCCAGAACCGGTTGAACACCAGGTCGGCCTCGCCGGGCCGCAGCCCGACGCCGTGGTCGCGCACGACGACGGCGACCGCGGCGTCGTCGCCGGCCACCGTCACCTCCACCGGGCGGCCCTCGCCGTGGTCGATCGCGTTCGCGACGAGGTTGCGCACGATGCGCTCCACCCGGCGCGGGTCGGCCTCGATCAGCTCGCCCGCCGGCAGGTCCAGGACGAGGTCGGTGCCGGCGTCGGCGGCGATGCCGCGCACCGCGTCGGTCGCCCGCCGCACCACCGCGGACAGGTCGACCCGTTCGGCACCCAGCTCGGCCACGCCGGCGTCGAGGCGGGAGATCTCCAGCAGGTCGGCGAGCAGCTCCTCGAACCGGTCGAGCTCGGTGACCAGCAGCTCGGAGCTGCGGCGCAGCGCCGGGAGCAGCTCGTCGCGGGAGGCGTAGAGGACGTCGGCGGCCATCCGCACAGTGGTCAGCGGCGTGCGCAGCTCGTGGCTGACGTCGGAGGTGAACCGCCGCTGCAGCGCCCCGAACTCCTCGAGCTGGGCGATCTGCGCGGCGAGGCTGCCCGCCATCTCGTTGTAGGACTCGGCGAGCCGGGCGACCTCGTCCTCGCCGCGCACGGCCATCCGCTCGTCGAGGTGTCCCCCGGCGAAGCGTTCGGCCACGTCGGCGGCGTGCCGGATCGGGCGGACCACCTGCCGGGTGACGAGGCTGGCGATCGCGGCCAGCAGCACCAGCAGCACCAGCCCGCCGACGATCAGCGTGCTCTGCACCAGCCCGAGCGTCAGCTGCTCACCGTTGAGCGGGAACAGCAGGTAGAACTGCAGCTCCCGGCCCGCGGTGGCGATCTTCTGCCCGATGACGAGGTTCGGGACGCCGTCGACGGTCGTGTACTGGCGGTTCAGGCTGTCCAGCGACCCGCGGGCGGTGATGTCCTGCTGGCGCGCGGTGATCTGGCCGACGTCGCCGGCGGACACCTCGGGCCCGTTCGCCGACCCGGTGGTCAGCGCGGCGCTGAACTCCCCGGCCGTCCCGGCCCGGCCGGGGCCGGTGGTGTCGGTCAGCCGTTCCAGGGCGGTGTCCAGGATCTCCTGCACGCCCTCGCGGTCCGGGTCGACGCTCGCCAGCTGCCCCTCCAGGACCTGCCGGTTCGCGTCCGACTGGGAGATCGCGGCGTCGAGCTTGCTCTGCAGCAGCCGTTCGGCGATCTCGCTCTGCAGCACCAGGCCGAGCACCAGCACGACCGCCGACGACAGCGCCAGCGTCGAGGTGACCACCCGCAGCTGCAGCGACCGCCGCCAGGCCGCGGCGATGAGCATGCCCAGCTCGTGCGCCTGCACCCGCAGCGGGCCCAGCGCGCGGGCGACCCGCCGGGCCCCGGGCAGCCGGGCCAGCCGGGTGCGGAGTCCGCGGCGACGCGTCACCACGGCCGGTGCACCCGCGGCGCGCCGGTCACGGAGGACCGGCCTTGTACCCCACCCCGCGGACGGTCAGGACCACCTCGGGGCGCTCCGGGTCGCGCTCGACCTTCGACCGGAGACGCTGCACGTGCACGTTCACCAGGCGGGTGTCCGCGGCGTGCCGGTAGCCCCACACCTGCTCGAGCAGGACCTCGCGGGTGAACACCTGGCGCGGCTTGCGGGCCAGCGCGACGAGCAGGTCGAACTCGAGCGGGGTCAGCGCGATCGGCCGGCCCTCCCGGGTGACCTGGTGCGCGGGCACGTCGATGTCGATCTCGCCGATGGACAGCTGCTCGGCGGGCTCGGCGTCGTTGCGGCGGACCCGGGCCCGGATCCGCGCGACGAGCTCCTTGGGCTTGAACGGCTTCACGACGTAGTCGTCGGCGCCGGACTCCAGCCCGAGCACGACGTCGACGGTGTCGCTCTTGGCCGTCAGCATGACGATCGGGACGCCGGACTCCGCCCGGATGGCCCGGCACACGTCGATGCCGTTCATGCCGGGCAGCATCAGGTCGAGCAGCACCACGTCCGGCTGGGTGTCCCGGACGGCGGGCAGTGCCCGCGTCCCGTCGGACACGACCGCTGTCTCGAAGCCCTCGCCCCGCAGCACGATGGTGAGCATCTCGGCCAGGGCCGGGTCGTCGTCGACCACCAGTACGCGCGACTTCATGGACGTCACTATCCCAGCCCCGTGATCAGCACCGGTGCAGCAGGGCGGGCACGAGGGCCGTCGGTGCCGCGGCGGGGTCGTCGAGCACCGTCCAGCGGCTCAGCCAGGACCGCGCCGCCAGCTCCCGGTAGACGGCGTCGGTGCGGGCCTGCAGGCCGTCGTCGCTCTCGTAGGCGTCGCGGGCGCGGCCGGGCTCGGTGGCCGCGCGCGACCTCGCACGCTCCGCGGCGACCTCCCGGGGCGGTGCCAGCAGCAGCTGGTGGCCGGGCACCGGGATGCCGAACCGGTCGATCTCCAGCGCCCGGACCCAGCCGACGACCTCGCCGCCGGCGTCCTGGCCGAGCCGGGCGGCGCTGTAGGCGGCGTTGGAGGCGACGTAGCGGTCCACGAGCACGACGTCGTGCGCGGCGAGCGCCGCACGCAGCCCGGCCGCGGCGGCCCGGCGGTCGAGCGCGAACAGCACCGCCATCGCGTGCACCGAGGAGGCGAGGTCGCCCATCCGGCCGTAGAGCGCGTCGCGGGCCAGCTCGGCGTGCACGTCGTCGTCGTAGCGGGGGAAGGCCGTCGTGGTGACCGAGGCGCCGTGTGCGCGCAGCCCGGCGACGAGCTCCGTGGTGAACGTGTTCTTGCCCGCACCGTCCAGTCCCTCGACGACCACCAGTTCCCCCACGGCGGTCGAGCCTAGGTCAGGCACCCAGCTCCGAGACGGTGGGCCAGGTCGTCGCGAAGCCCGGGTGCAGGTCCAGCTCGCCGAGCCGGTCGGTGCGCACCCAGCGCAGCTCGGTGCTCTCCGCGCCGCGCACCCGGACCGGCGGCGCGTCCGGCGTCCGCACGACGACCGTGGTGTAGCTCCAGCCGCCGTGGTCGTCGACGAACTCCTCCACCGGCGCCAGCCCGGCGACGGCGAGGGTGCTCTCCTCGGCCGCCTCGCGCAGCGCCGCCCGCACCGCGGACTCCCCCCGGTCCCGGGCACCGCCGGGGATCCCCCAGGTGCCGCCGTGGTGGCTCCAGGACGCCCGGTGCTGCAGCAGCACCCGGTCGACGCCCGCCGGGTCGGCGTCGTCGCGGTGGCGCACGAGCAGCCCGGCCGCGCCGAACAGGCCCCAGTGCCGGTGACCCCGGGCGCAGTGCACCCAGCCGTCACCCGACCCGATCTCGATCGTCATCCCGACGGTGACCCCCTGGTACGCCGACGGCGCGGCGCCCCGGGAAGGGGCCACCGCGCCGTCGGAACGGAGAACGCGGTACCGATGCGCGATCCGCGAGCTTCTCGCTCAGTAGCGGTAGTGCTCCGGCTTGTACGGACCCTCGACGTCCACGCCGATGTACTCGGCCTGGTCCTTGGTGAGCTTGGTCAGCTCGCCACCGAGGGCCTGCACGTGGATCCGCGCGACCTTCTCGTCCAGGTGCTTCGGCAGCCGGTAGACGTCCTTGTTGTACTCCTCGTGCTTGGTGAACAGCTCGATCTGGGCGATCACCTGGTTCGAGAAGCTGTTGGACATCACGAACGACGGGTGGCCGGTCGCGTTGCCCAGGTTCATCAGGCGGCCCTCGGACAGCACGATGACCGAGTGGCCGTCCGGGAAGATCCACTCGTCGACCTGGGGCTTGATGTTGATCTTCTTGATGCCCTCGACGCGGGACAGGCCCGCCATGTCGATCTCGTTGTCGAAGTGACCGACGTTGGCGACGATCGCCTGGTGCTTGGCCCGCTTGAGCAGGTCGACCGTGAGGATGTCCTTGTTGCCGGTCGCCGTGACGATGATGTCGGCCTGCTCGATGACCGAGTCCAGGGTCGCGACCTGGTGGCCCTCCAGCAGCGCCTGCAGCGCGCAGATCGGGTCGACCTCGGCGACGATGACGCGCGCGCCCTGGCCCGCCAGCGCCTCGACCGAGCCCTTGCCGGTGTCGCCGTAGGCGGCCACGACGGCCACCTTGCCGCCGAGCAGCACGTCGGTGGCCCGGTTCAGGCCGTCGATCAGCGAGTGGCGGATGCCGTACTTGTTGTCGAACTTCGACTTGGTGACCGAGTCGTTGACGTTGATCGCCGGGAAGAGCAGCTCGCCGCGCTCGGCCAGCTGGTACAGCCGGTTGACGCCGGTGGTGGTCTCCTCGGTGACGCCGCGGATGTCGGAGTTGATCGTCGTCCAGCGCTGCGGGTCCTCGGCGAGGCTGCGGCGCAGGGTGTCGAACACGACCCGCTCCTCGTCGGAGACCGACAGGTCGTCGTCGTCGAAGCTCGGCACGACGCCGGTCTTCTCGAACTCGACGCCCTTGTGCACGAGCAGGGTGGCGTCGCCGCCGTCGTCGAGGATCATGTTCGGGCCGACGACGTTGCCGTCGGCGTCACGGAACTTGAACAGCTGCTCGGTGCACCACCAGTAGTCCTCCAGCGACTCGCCCTTCCAGGCGAAGACCGGGACGCCCTGCGGGTTCTCCGCGGTGCCGTGCGGGCCGACGACCGTCGCGGCGGCCGCGTAGTCCTGGGTGGAGAAGATGTTGCAGGACACCCAGCGGACGTCGGCGCCGAGCGCGACGAGGGTCTCGATGAGGACCGCGGTCTGGGTGGTCATGTGCAGCGAGCCGGCGATCCGCGCGCCGGTCAGCGGCTTGGACTCCCCGTACTCACGGCGCAGGTCGATCAGGCCCGGCATCTCGTTCTCGGCGAGCCGGATGTCCTTGCGGCCGTACTCCGCCTCGGAGATGTCGGCGATCGCGAAGTCCAGGCCGCCGGCGTGCTGCAGCTTCGGGTGATCGGTCATGGGGTGGGTGCGCCTCCTCAGGCGTAAGAGTCGTACTCGTCGGCACGACGGGTGCGGTCCGACCGGGAGGAGGAGCGGCGTACACGGGTCACGGCGTCCTCCCTCCTCGTCGGAGACAGGCGCCCTTTCTCGTCCGTGCCGGCCGGGCCCGAGCGTGGCGGCCGGTGACGGCCGCTGCAGCGCCTCTCGGCGCCCGGCGATGTCGCGACCTCCATGGTTCCGAGCCACCGCGGGGGTGTCAACTCAGGGGTGATCAGCCTGTCAGGTGCTCGGCGAGCAGCCCGCCCGCCGCGACCTCGCGGCCGTGCGCGGCCAGCAGCCCGGCCGGGGCGAGCACGGACTCGCTGTCGACCCGCACCTCCGCCCGGGCCAGCAGCGGCGCCAGGACGGCGTCATGGCGCACCGTGCGGGCCGCCGCGGCCAGCCCGGCCGCGTCGCGCTGGCGGAACACGCCCCCGGTGAGCACGACGAGACCGATCTCACCCGCGTCGACGGGGGTGTCCGGGCCGGTCCCGGGGTGCGCGGGGTCGGCCAGGACGCCGGTGTGGCGCAGGTGCCTGCGCAGCGCGACCACCGCCGCGATCGCGGCCAGCCTGCGGTCCTCGGCGGCCGCGCCCCGGTCGGCGGGCACGGTGGCCCGCGACTCCTGCAGCGCGGCGACGGCCGGGCCGAGCAGGTCGGCCTCCACCGGGTCGACGATGCCCTCGGTCTGGGCCTCCGTCAGGACGCCGACGGCGCCGTCGCGCACCCCGAGATCGCCCTCCACGGTCGCGGCCGCCGGGCCGGGCCCGGGGCCGCCGCGGTGCACGTCGGTGGTCGCCGACCCGACGTCGACGACGAGCACCCCGGTCCCGGTCAGCCGGGCCAGTACCCCGGCTCCGGCGCCGACCGCGGCGTGCGTGGCGGAGTGGACCAGCGCGCCGAACCGGCCGGTGCCCGCCCCGAGGACGTGCCGGGCGTAGAGCGCGGCGACGGCGTCCCGCGCGGGCCCGGCGACGATCCGGCCCGGCTGCGGCGTGACGTTGGGGCAGGTCGTGACGGCCCGCCCACCGGCCAGCAGCAGGCCGAGCGCGTCGGCGCGGGCGTCGTCGTCGTCGACCGAGAGCAGCACCGGCCAGTGCCCGCGGGTGCGGGCCAGCCTGCCCGCGTTGTGCAGCAGCACCGCCGGGTCGGCACCGTCGGCACCGCCGAGCAGCAGCACCGCCCCGGGGCGGCGGCTCGACAGCTCCAGCACCGCGTCGGGCTCCAGCGGCCCGGGGTGCACCCCGACCACCCGGGCCCCCGCGGAGCGGCAGACCCGGTGCCCGGCCTCGGTGGCGATCAACGTCTCGGCCCCGACCACGGCCAAACGCAGCGCCCCGCCCGCCGAGGAGCAGGCCAGCACCCGCGGCGCGGCACGCCTGCCCCGGCCCGCGGCGGCCGCCGCGGCGGCGACGGCCGCGTCGACCCCGGTGAGCACGTCGGGCGTGGTGGGGTGCTCGGCGAACCCCGCCGGGGTCCCGTCGGGCAGCACCAGCACGGCCTTGGTCGAGCAGGAGCCGACGTCGAGGCAGACCGCAGGCGTGTGCGGGTCGTCCGGCGACGCGTCGGTCATGGACGGCGAGCGTACTGCGGTCGGGCGGTCACAGGGAGTGTCCGCGGCAGATCCCTTGCGACCCGCACCTGCCCGAGAGGTGGGTGATCGCGGTCACCCCCGCCGGTAGGTTGATCGATGTGCTCGGACTGATGCAGGACCGCCCGCTGACCCTGCCGCACGTGTTCCACCGCGCGGAGCAGCTGTTCGGGCGCAAACGGATGGTGACCGCTCGACCGGACGGCACCGAGGACGTCGTCACGGTGGCCCAGTGGGCCGGACGGGTACGGCGGCTCGCGACCGTCCTGGACACCCTGGGCGTCTCCGCGGACGGCCGCGTCGGCACGTTCTGCTGGAACACCTCCCGGCACCTGGAGCTCTACCTCGCCGCCCCGTGCACCGGCCGGGTGCTGCACACGCTCAACATCCGGCTGCACCCCGACCAGCTCGTCTACGTCGCCGAGCACGCCGGCGACGAGGTCGTCTTCGTCGACCGGTCCCTGCTGCCGCTGTTCTGGCCGCACGTCGACCGGCTGCCCGGCGTCGCGCACGTGGTGGTGCTCGACGACGGCGCCGACGTCGCGGTCCCCGACGACCCGCGGATCCGGTCCTACGAGGAGCTCCTGGCCGCGGCCGAGCCGTACGCGGGCCGGTTCGTCGTCGACGACGAGAACACCGCCGCCGCGATGTGCTACACGTCCGGGACCACCGGGAACCCGAAGGGCGTGGTCTACAGCCACCGCTCGACGATGCTGCACTCGCTCGTCACGCTGCTCGCCGACGGTCCCGCGCTGGCCGAGCGCGACGTCGTCATGCCGGTGGTGCCGATGTTCCATGCGAACGCCTGGGGCCTGCCCTACGGCTGTCTGCTCGCGGGCACCGACCTGGTCTTCCCCGGCCCGGACCTGTCCCCTGGCGCGATCGTCGACCTCGTCGAGCGGCACCGGGTCACCGTCACCGGCGGGGTCCCGACGATCTGGATGAACGTCCTGCCGCTGCTCGGCGACCACGACCTGTCCTCGCTGCGCACGATCTTCTGCGGCGGCTCGGCGGTCCCGAAGGCGCTGTGCGAGGAGTACCGCGTCCGGCTCGGGGTGCCGCTGCTGCACATCTGGGGCATGACCGAGACCTCCCCGATCGGCACGATGGGCGTGCTCGGCTCGCACCTCGACGGCGCCTCCGACGACGAGCTCGCCGCCGCCCGCGTCCGCCAGGGCAGGCCGATGCCGCTGGTGGAGATGCGGATCGTCGACCCCGAGACCGGTGAGGAGATGCCCTGGGACGACCACGCCACCGGTGAGGTGCAGGCGTCGGGGCCGTGGATCGCGAAGGAGTACTACCGCGGTGAGGGCGGCGGCGCCCAGTTCACCGACGACGGCAGGCTGCGCACCGGCGACGTCGCCACCGTCGACCCGTACGGCTCGTTCCGGCTGGTCGACCGCACCAAGGACCTGATCAAGTCCGGCGGCGAGTGGATCGGCACCGTCGAGCTGGAGAACGAGATCATGGCGCACCCGAAGGTGGCCGAGGCCGCGGTGATCGGCGTCGCGCACCCGCGGTGGGTGGAGCGGCCGCTGGCCTGCGTCGTCGTCGAGGACGGGCAGTCCCTCACCCTCGACGAGCTGCGGGAGTTCCTGGCCGACCGGGTCGCGAAGTGGTGGCTCCCCGACGCGCTGGAGCTGGTCGACGAGGTGCCCAAGACCAGCGTCGGCAAGTTCTCCAAGAAGACCCTGCGCGAGCGGTTCGCGGACTACACCCTGCCGACCGCATGATCGTCGGTACCTGAGCGCAGCCCGGCCGGGCCGCGGCTGCGCTCAGGTACCGGTCGATCCGTGTCAGGGGCCGCCTCAGTCGGAGGACGTCGCCTGGGCGGGCAGGTCGCCGCGCTCGCGGCGGCCGAGGATCGAGTTCTTCCGTGAGTACGCGAAGTACACGATCACGCCGATGACCATCCAGATGACGAACCGCAGCCAGGTCTCGACCGACAGGTTCAGCATCAGCCAGACGCAGGCGAGCACGGCCAGGATCGGCACGAGCGGCACCAGCGGGGTGCGGAAGCCGCGCGGCAGGTCGGGCCGGGTCCGGCGCAGGACCACCACGCCGATCGAGACCAGCACGAAGGCGAACAGCGTGCCGATGTTGACCATCTGCTCGAGGTCCTGGGCCGGGAAGAACGTCGCGACCAGGGCGATCACGACGCCGATCAGCCAGGTGGCCCGGCCCGGGGTGCCGAAGCGGTTGGTCTTCGCCAGCGCGGTCGGCAGCAGGCCGTCGCGGCTCATCGCGAAGATGACGCGGATCTGGCCGAGCATCAGCACCATGACGACCGTGGTGAGGCCGAGCAGCGCGCCGACGGCGATGATCGTCGCCGCCCAGTTGATGCCGAGCGAGGCGAACGCCGTGGCCAGCGTGGCGCGGGTGCCGTCGGGCTTCGTGGCCAGATCGGTGTAGGGCACCATGCCGGTGATCACCAGCGCGACGGCGACGTAGAGCACGGTGACGATCGCGAGCGAGCCGAGGATGCCGCGGGGCAGCGCCTTCGACGGGTTCTTGGTCTCCTCCGCGGTGGTCGCGACGGCGTCAAAGCCGATGAAGGCGAAGAACACGATCGCGGCGGCGGCGAACACGCCGTAGACCCCGAAGACGCTCGACGAGGCGCCCCCGAAGAACGACAGCAGCGACTGCTGGATGCCGGTGCCGGTCTCGACGGTGCCGGGCGTGGGCTCCGGGACGAACGGGGTGTAGTTCGCCGCGTTGATGAAGAAGGCGCCCAGGATGATCACGAACAGCACGATCGCGACCTTGATCGTGGTGATCACCAGGCTGACCCGGCTGGACAGCTTCGTGCCGCGGTAGAGCAGGAACGCCAGGACGACGACGAGCAGCAGCGCACCCCAGTCGAAGGAGAAGAAGCTCCCCAGCTCGAACGAGGTCGAGACCTCGATGCCGATCAGGCCGAGGGTCTGGGCGAGGTACTCCGACCAGCCCTTCGACACGTAGGCCGAGCCGACCGCGAACTCCAGGACCAGGTCCCAGCCGATGATCCAGGCGATGAACTCGCCCAGGGTGGCGTAGGAGAAGGTGTAGGCGCTGCCGGCGACCGGCACCGTCGAGGCGAACTCCGCGTAGCAGAGGGCGGCCAGACCGCAGGCCACCGCGGCCAGCACGAACGACAGCGACACCGCGGGTCCCGCGATGTTGCCGGCCGTGCTGGCGGCCAGGGTGAAGATCCCGGCGCCGATGACCACCGCGACCCCGAAGACGATCAGGTCGATCGTCCCCAGGTCCTTCTTCAGCCGGGTGTCCGGTTCGTCGGTGTCCCGGATGGATTGCTCGACCGTCTTGGTGCGGAACATGCCGCCACCACGGCTCGTGACCGTCATGAGCGGTGAAACTACGTCCGCGATGCGGTCTGCGTCACGCCATGCAACGCGGATTTGAGGTCACGATGCGGTTGCGCAACGACACGCCCGGCCTCAGAGGGTCCCGCGCTCCAGCCCGTGGGCCTGCGCGACCTCCTCGGAGAGGAGCACGCCGTGATGGGTCGACAGGCCCGCGGCGAGGTGCGGGTCGGCCTCGGTCGCGGCCCGCCAGCCCTGGTCGGCCAGGCGCAGCACGTGGGGCAGCGTCGCGTTGGTGAGGGCGCGGGTCGAGGTGTGCGGCACCGCACCGGGCATGTTCGCGACGCAGTAGAAGACGGTGTCGTGCACCCGGTAGGTCGGGTCGGCATGGGTGGTGGGCCGCGAGTCCTCGAAGCATCCGCCCTGGTCGATCGCGATGTCGACGAGTACGGCGCCGGGCCGCATCTGGGAGACGAGCTCGTTCGACACCAGGGTCGGCGCCTTGGCCCCGGGCAGCAGGACCGCGCCGATCACCAGGTCGGCACCGGTCACCGCCTCGCGCACGGACAGCGCGGTGGAGTACTGGGTGCGCACGGCACCGGCGTACTGCTCGTCGATCACGCGGAGCTTGTCCACGTCGACGTCGAGCACGGTCAGCGTCGCGCGCATGCCGGCGGCGATGGCGATGGCGTTCGCCCCCGCGACCCCGGCACCGAGCACGACGACGTCGGCGCCCGGCGCGCCCGGGACGCCGCCCAGGAGCATGCCGCGCCCGCCCGCCGAGCGCATGAGGTGGTAACCGCCGGCCTGCGGGGCGAGCCGGCCCGCGACCTCGCTCATCGGGGCGAGCAGCGGCAGCCGGCCACGGGAGTCGGTGACGGTCTCGTAGGCGATGGAGGTCGTCCCCGCCGACAGCAGTGCGTCGGTGCAGGCGCGCGACGCGGCCAGGTGCAGGTAGGTGAACAGCGTCAGGTCCGGGCGCAGGTGGCCGTACTCCGAGGAGATCGGCTCCTTCACCTTGAGCAGCAGCTCGGCCGAGCCCCACACCTCGGCGGTGTCGGACACGATCTGCGCCCCGGCCTCCTTGAAGTCGGCGTCGGAGATCGCGGACCCGGCGCCGGCGTCGTGCTCGACGACGACCTCGTGCCCCCGCCCGACGAGCTCGTGCACCCCGGCGGGCGTGAGCGCCACCCGGAACTCGTTGTCCTTGGTCTCCTTCGGCACTGCGACGCGCATGTCCTTCTCCTCCACTCGGCCCGCCAACTGCGTCAATGGTGAAGAAACATCGATAGGGTGCCAACAGAACTGAACAAGATTCTCGGAGGGCTCTCATGAACGATGAATCTTCGGAACCGCGGCGGATCAGGCCGTCACCGTCGAACCCTGTTCGGCTCGACGGTGTCGACCGGGCCCTGCTCCGCCAGCTGGAACGGGACGCCCGCACACCGAACAACTCACTCGCCGCGGGCGCGGGGATCGCGCCGTCGACGTGCCTCGGCCGCATCCGGGCGCTGCGCGAGCACGGGGTGATCCGCGGCTACCACGCCGACGTCGACCCGGCGGCGACCGGCCACCCCCTGCAGGCCATGATCTCGGTCCGCCTGCAGTCCGACGCCCGCGACCGGCTCGCCGAGTTCGTGACCCGGGTGTCCCGCCGCCCCGAGGTGCGCGACGTCTACTTCCTCGCCGGCGACGACGACTACATGATCCGGGTCGCGACCGCCGACACCGTGGCACTGCGTGACCTGGTCGGGACGCTCAACGCCTGGGCGGAGGTCGCGGGCACCCGGACATCGCTGATCTTCGAGCACCACCGGGCACCCGACACCTACTGAGCCCCGTCGTAGCCGTGGCGGAGCAGGGCGAACGTCGCGTCGGTCAGCTCGCGGAACCGCTCCAGCTCGGCCGCCGACGGCCGTCGCGGCGACGGGCGGGCCGTCGACCCGCGCGAGCAGCCAGGCGTACAGCCCGTCGACGACATCGGTGCCCGGCGCGCGGTCGCGCACCGCTTCTTCTCGGCGGAGGCGGCCGCCGACCCGGTCGCGGTGTTCGCCGAGGCGATGGCCGAGGCCGGCGCGACCGGGGCGCACAGCGACGCCGGAGGGGCCGACCTGACCCCGCCGCGGCCCGCCGGACCGGATGAGCCGGAACGCGGTGGCTGCAGCGCGGCGGGCCACCACCCGGCGGCGTGCAGCCCGACGGGCCGGAGCGCGGTGGGCTACAGCGCGTCGCCGGACAGGAAGACGGTGGCCCCGTCCTCGCCGGTGGTCAGCACGGCGCCGCTGTCGGCCGCGGGGAGGAACACCGCGCGACCGCGGGGAAGCTCGACGGTGACGCCGCCGGCGTCGACCGCGGCGTCACCGTCGACGCACAGCAGGATGCGGGCGCCGGTGCCGGGGACGTCGAGCTTGTCCCGGCCGTCGGTGACCGCGCGGCGGAGCAGGAACTCCTCGACCGGCACGTCGTAGCGGTGCCAGCCGTCGGCGCCGGGGTCGGGGACCGGGTCGCGGACCGGCGGCGGCGGGGCGGTGAAGTCGAGGACGCGCAGCAGCTCCGGCACGTCGACGTGCTTGGGCGTCAGCCCGCCGCGCAGCACGTTGTCGGAGTTGGCCATCACCTCGATGCCCGCCCCGGACAGGTACGCATGCAGGTTCCCGGCCGGCAGGAACAGCGCCTCGCCGGGGGCCAGGGTGATCCGGTTGAGCAGCAGCGCGGCGAGCACGCCCGCATCGTCGGGGTAGCGCTCGGACAGGTCGAGCGCGGTCTTCGCCTCGCCGGTCCACTCCTGGGCGGTGCCGCGCTCCAGCAGCCGGACCGCACCGTCCTGCAGGGCCGGGACGAGCCCGTCGAGCACCGACTGGGGCAGCGTGATCCAGGTGGTGAACAGCGCGCGCAGCCCGTCCGGGCACGGCTGGCCGGCCAGCAGCTCGGTGTAGGCGGCGAGCTCGGGGACGTCCAGGGCGCGCAGCAGCTCCACCGTGCGGGCCGGCTCGCGGAACCCGACCAGCGCGACGAACTCGGTCAGCGCGCAGATCAGCTCCGGCTTGTGGTGGGCGTCGCGGTAGCTGCGGTCCGGCGCGTCCACCGCGATCCCCGCGGCGTTCTCCCGCTCCCAGCCCTCACGGGCCTGCTCCAGGCTCGGGTGGGCCTGCAGGCTCAGCGGCTCCTCGGCGGCCAGCACCTTCAACAGGAACGGCAGCCGTCCCTCCCAGCGGTCGCGGCCCCGGCCCAGCGCGGCGACCGGGTCGGCGGCGATGAGCTCGTGCAGCGGGCGGGTGCCCCCGCCGACCGTCGACGGGGCGGCCGGGTGCGCGCCCAGCCACAGCTCCGCCTGCGGGTGCGGTGACGGGACGGGCTCGCCGAGCAGCTCGGCGATGACCGTCCGCGAGCCCCACGCGTAGGTGCGGATCGGGTTCTCCAGCAGTTCCACGGGTCTCCCGGTGTCAGGTGCGCGGGGTCAGGTGATCAGGGTGGCGCCGGTCGCCAGGCCGAGGTACACGGCGGCGATGTCGGCGCGCAGGGCGAGCACACCGGCCCGCAGCAGCGCCGCGTCGCGGGTGCCGCGCGGGATCTCGTCGACCGGGTGTGCCAGGTCGGCGTTCGGCCACTCCCTGCCGAGCACCCGGCGGCTCACCGACTGCGGGTCCTCCTCCCCCGTGCCGAGCAGCACCAGCCGCGGCGGTGGCGCGTCGCCACCGGAGGCCGGGTCGTCGAACGGGTCGTGGAAGATGTCGCCCCCGCCCCGCTCGGACAGGTCGACGGCGACGCGCAGACCGGCCAGGGTGCCCGCCTGCGCGAGCCCGTCGGCGTGCGCGACGACACCGGCGTGGGTGGCCAGCGCCAGCGCGCCGTGCCGGGCCACCGCGGCGGCGGCCGGGTCCACGCCCCACAGCAGCGGCGTCCGCTCGGCCAGCCGCAACGCGAGCGCCTTCGCCGGGTTCACGAACGGCTCGTGCGCGGGCTGGCAGCGCTCGGCCTCGGCGTCCAGCGCGTCGGCGAGCGCCTCGAGCCGGGCCGGGACCTCCTCGCTGCGCATCCCGGGCAGCAGGTCCAGCTCGGCGACGGCGACCAGCGCCACGGTCAGCGCCTGGGCGAACCCGAGCCCCTCGGGCAGCGGGATGCGCGGCTCGACCAGCCGGGCGCGCCCGGCGCCGGCCTGGGCGACCGGCCCGGAGTCCGGCGCGGACAGCACGACCTCGGCGCCGCGGTGCACCGCGACGGCGACCGACTCGGCCAGCTCCGGGTCGGTGGGGTCCGCGGAGTGCGCGACGACGACGTCCAGCGGCCCGATCCAGCCCGGCAGCCGCTCGGCGGTCACGACCGGCACCGGACAGCGGTCGGTGAGCAGGGCCGTGACGAGGTCGGCCACCACCCCGGAGACACCGGGCCGGCGCAGCAGCACCAGCGCGCGCGGACGGTGCCCGCGCAGCCGGTCCAGCCCGGCCTGGCCCGCGGTGTAGAGCGCGGAGCGGACCTGGGCGCCCGCGGTCGCGGCGGCCCGCAGGACGCCCGTGGTGTCCCGCGCCGCCAGCCCCTCGGGATCGGCCAGCAGCGTGTCGTCGAGCACCCCGTTCACCCGTCGTCCCGTCCGTCCCCCGCCGGCCCGGTCCCGGGCAGCGCCTCGTCGAGGAGCAGCACCGGGATCCCGTCGGTCACCGGGAACGCGCGACCGCACGCCGTGCAGGTCAGTCGGTCCTCACCCGGGGTCAGTACCGCGTGCGCGTCGCACGGGCAGGCCAGGATCTCCAGCAGCTGGGGGTCGAGCTGTAGGGCCACGGTTCTCCTCGTCGTCATGTCGCGCTCTCGATGCTGCCACCCGGTACCGACACTCCGCGGCAGCCGACCGGGTACGGACGCCATCACCGCAGGTGTGCGGGGCCGCGCGATCAGGCGCGCACGACCGCCAGCACCTCGTCCACCAGGGCACGGACGGCCGCGTCGTCGGCCGCCTCGACGTTGAGCCGCAGCAGCGGCTCGGTGTTCGAGGCCCGCAGGTTGAACCACGATCCGTCCGGCAGCGAGACGGTCAGGCCGTCGAGCCGGTCGAGCTCGACGCCGTCGCGCGGGCCGAAGACGCCCTCGATCTCGGCGACCCGCGCGGCCTGGTCGTCGACCGTCGAGTTGATCTCCCCGGAGGCGGCGTAGCGGTCGTAGCCCGCCATCAGCCCGGACACCGTCGCACCGGCGGCGGCCGCCCGGTGCTCGCCGAGCGCGGCCAGCAGGTGCAGCGCCGCGAGCATGCCGGAGTCGGCCTTCCAGAAGTCGCGGAAGTAGTAGTGCGCGGAGTGCTCGCCGCCGAACACCGCGCCGGTCTCGGCCATCGTCTGCTTGATGAACGAGTGGCCCACCCGGGTGCGGACCGCGCGGCCGCCGTGCTCGGCGACCAGCTCGGGGACCGCCCGCGAGGTGATCAGGTTGTGGATGACGGCGACGTCGGACTCCCCCGCCGCGTGCGCCCGGACGAGCTCACGGGCCGCGACCAGCCCGGTGATGGCGCTGGGGCTCACCGCCTCGCCCCGCTCGTCGACGGCGAAGCAGCGGTCGGCGTCGCCGTCGAAGGCCAGGCCGAGGTCCGCGCCCTCGGCGACGACCCGCTTCTGCAGGTCGACCAGGTTCGCCGGGTCCAGCGGATTCGCCTCGTGGTTCGGGAAGTTCCCGTCGAGCTCGAAGTACAGCGGCACGACGCGCACGTTCAGGCCGTCGAACACGGTCGGGACGGTGTGCCCGCCCATCCCGTTCCCGGCGTCGACGACGACGGTCAGCTCCGGGGAGGCGTCCAGCGAGGTCAGGTCGACCAGGCCGCGCAGGTAGCGCGCGTAGCCGGTGAGCATGTCCTCGGTGCGCACGGCACCGGGCGACGGGACCTCGGGGACCCCGGAGTCGAGGAAGCGGCCCGCCTCGTCGCGGATCGTCGCGAGGCCGGAGTCCTGGCCGACCGGGACGGCGCCGGCGCGGCACAGCTTGATGCCGTTGTAGGCGGCCGGGTTGTGGCTCGCGGTGAACATCGCGCCGGGCAGGTCCCGCGTGCCGGAGGCGTAGTAGAGCATGTCGGTGCTCGCGAGCCCGATGTCGACGACGTCGAGCCCCTGCCCGGTCACCCCGTCGGCGAACGCCGCCGCGAGCGCGGGCGAGCTGTCCCGCATGTCCCGCCCGACGACCACCGCCGACGGCGCCGGGTCGTCGCCCGCTACGAGCCGCGCCGTCGCCGCACCCAGTGCGCGCGCGGTGGGCTCGTCCAGTTGGTCGCCGACGACACCGCGGATGTCGTAGGCCTTCACGATCGCCGAGAGGTCGGGCACGACGCACGACCCTAGCGCAGCCGTGTCACCCGTCCGCGCAGGTCTCCTCACCCCGTGGGGCGGCTCAGCCGTCCTCGGGCTTCGGGAGCACCCGCAGGTGCCCGCGCCGCCCCGTGCCACCGGGCCGTGCGACCACCTCGACCGGCCGGTCCACCCGACCCGCCTCGCGGACGGCGTCGGCGAGCGCGGTGAGGTCCTCGCCGCTGTGCTGGGGCTGGGCGAACTCGCCCTCGAACCGGACGACCTCCCACCCGCGGGGGGCGGTGAGGTTGTGCGCGTGCCCGGTGCAGAGGTCGTAGGAGTGCGGCTCGGCCTGCGTGGCCAGCGGGCCGACGACGGCGGTCGAGTCGGCGTAGACGTAGGTGAGCGTGGCGACGGCGAGCTCGGTGCAGCCCGTCCGTGAACATCTCCGCACACTCAACACGTCGCCGACGATAGCCCGTCACGGGCCCGCCGCCGCACTGCGACGCGCACCCCGCTCGGCGGACGGTCCGCCCGCCGCGGTCGCGGGTCACCCCCGGGTGGGGCGCGGGGGTCCTAGAATGCCCTGGTGCCCACCGCTCGTCCCGAGAACGACCGCCGGTCGCCGCGCAGCCCGCGCCGGCGGGACCGGCGAGGACGCGGCCTGCGCGGCCTGATGTACCCGGTGTCGACGCCGGCCTTCCGCACCCGCGCCGAACGCTTCGACGCGAAGGTGCTGGAGGCGCTCGAACCGATCGAGGCGCGCTGGGGCCCGGAGCTGGTCGACCTCGACCTCGCCGTCGACGACGTGCCGTCGGTCGACCGCACCTCGCCCGACGAGATCGTGTGGGGCACCGGGGTGCTGGCCGACGTCGGCGTCCCGCTGGCGCACCTCGTGCCGGCCGGGGTCGACTCCGCCGGGATGCCGACCCGGGCGCGGATCGTGCTCTACCGCCGCCCGCTCGAGGCCAGGGCGCGCAACGGCGAGGACCTCGCCGACCTCGTGCACGAGGTGCTCGTCGAGCAGGTCGCGGAGTACCTCAACATCGAGCCCGACGCCGTCGACGGCGGCTGAGCGCCCCCGCGGGGCGACACGGCCCGAGGACGACGACGGGCCGGTCACCGTGACGGCGACCGGCCCTCGTGTTCCTGTTCCCCCCGCGGAGTCTCAGACGGCGGCGCGGCGGAGGCGACGGCGCTCCCGCTCGCTCAGCCCGCCCCAGATGCCGAAACGCTCGTCCTGGGCCAGCGCGTACTCCAGGCACTCGGCCCGGACCTCGCAGCCGGAGCAGATGCGCTTGGCCTCACGGGTGGAGCCGCCCTTCTCGGGGAAGAACGCCTCCGGGTCGGTCTGCGCGCAGAGCGCACGCTCCTGCCAGTCCGGCACCTCCTCGGAGGAACCGTCGTCCAGCAGACCCTTCAGGTCCAGGATCTGGGCGACCTGGTCGTAGTCGGCCATCTCGTGATCGGGCCGTTCGACCGTGCCCACCGGCTCGGCTTCCACCGGCCGCAGCATCCGCATGAACCCCTCGACGTCGTCCACTCGCCCACCTCCCCGCAACGCACTGGCGAATGACACCGCTGTAAGTACAGCGCTGACACTCGCTCTGTGCAAGCCGGCTCTGCCGATTGAGTGAAGGGTCGCGCGCGGGCGTTTCCTCCGACATGGAGTATGGGTACGTGCCGTCCCTGACACGCCGCATCAGCCCCTGGTTCCTGCTGATCCTCGGCGTCACCCTTCTCGGTGGCGTTCTCGCCGCCGCCGCCGTCCCCACCCGATCGGGGGTCCTGGCGACCTCCGGGATCTTCGTCATGGTGCTCGGCGGCTGGGTGGTGTCGCTGTGCCTGCACGAGTACGGGCACGCCATCACCGCCTATCGCGGCGGGGACACCTCGGTCGCGGCGAAGGGATACCTGACCCTCGACGTGCGGCGCTACGCCGACCCCGGCCTGTCCCTGGTGCTGCCGCTGATCATCCTGCTGATCGGCGGGCTGCCGCTGCCCGGCGGGGCGGTGTGGATCAACCAGTGGGCGCTGCGGTCGCGGGCCCGGCGCAGCGCGGTCTCGCTGGCGGGCCCCGCGGCGAACCTGGCCCTCGGCATCGTGTTGATCATCACGGTGGCCGCGTTCCCGGGGATGCCGCTGCCGGTGGCGGCCGGGCTGTCCGCGCTCGCGTACTTCCAGATCATCGCGTTCGTGCTGAACATGCTGCCCGTGCCCGGCCTCGACGGCTGGGGGGCGCTGGAGCCGTACCTGTCCGCGCCGGCGCGGCGCCTCGGCGAGCGGGTCCGGCCCTGGGCCCCGTTCGTGCTGCTCGCCCTGCTGCTGTTCGTGCCCGGGGTGAGCGCGCTGTTCTTCGCCGCCACCCAGCTGCTGTTCGGCGCCGCCGGCGGGAACCAGGAGCTGTTCCGGCTCGGCTACTCCGCGATGTTCTTCTGGCGCAACCTCTGAGCCCGGCTCAGCGGGCGGCGGCGACCATCGTCGCGACGGTGTCGTCGTCGGCGGGCAGCGCGTCCACCGGCCACCACCGCAGGTCCAGCGACTCGTCGCTGATCCGCGGCGTCGCGCCCGCGGGGGCGCGCACCAGGTAACGCACGTCCAGGTGGCGGGTCGGGACCCCGAGCGAGCAGGTGACGGGGTGGACGTCGACGTGCAGCGGGTGCTCGTCGATCTCCAGGCCGTCGATCCCGGACTCCTCGGTGGCCTCGCGCAGCGCCGCGGCGCGCAGCGAGTCGTCGCCCGGCTCGCAGTGCCCGCCCAGCTGGATCCAGCGGCCCACCCGCGGGTGCAGGGTCAGCAGCGTGTGGTCCCCGCCCGCGTCGAGCAGCAGCGCCGACGCGGTGAGGTGCCCGGGCACGCACGAGCGGTCGCAGGCGTCGTCGGGGCGCGCGTCGAGGAAGGCCAGCAGCGCGTGCTGCAGGGCCCGCTGGCCGGGGTCGCGCGGTGTCCAGGCGCCCAGCTCGCGGGCGGCCGTCGCCGTGGCCACCACGGGCTCACAGCTCCAGCAGGCCGTCGCCGGCCGGTCGGGGCGCGCGCGGGGCGATCGGCTCGGCCGGCACGCCGACGGCGACCGCACCGAGCGCCGCCCAGTCGTCGGGCAGGTCCAGGACCCGGCGGGCGACGTCCGCGGCGAAGATCGTCGAGCCGACCCAGCAGGACGCCAGCCCCTCCGCGGCCAGCGCGACCAGCAGGGACTGGACCGCCGCCCCGCCGGCGACGGTGAACATGTCCCGCTCGGCGGCGTCCCGGGCCGGGTCCGGGTAGCCGTGCATCCCCGCGGTGGACCGGAACGCCAGCACCAGCTCCGGGGCGCGTCGCAGCAGGTCCCCGCGGGCGAGGCGACGCTCCACCTCGTCGGCCGGGCGCCCGTCGGCGACCAGGTCGGCGCGCCAGCGCTCGCGCAGCGCGTCGAGCACCGCGGTGCGCCGCGCCGCGTCACGCAGCCACACGAACCGGAACGGGGTGCTGTGGTGCGGCGCGGGCGCGGTCAGCGCGACGCCCACGGCGCGGCGCACGGCGTCGTCGTCGACCGGCTCGTCGGCGAAGTCCCGGGTGCTGCGACGCAGCAGGACCGCCTCGCTGCGCCCGCGGGCGATCGCCTCCTCGGTGCCCAGCCAGAACAGGTCCTCCTCGATGGGCCGGATCAGGTCACGGGCGGTCGAGCCGTCGTCGGGCAGGGCCGCGCCGCGCAGCACCGCGACCGGCAGCCCGCCGAGCTTGCCCTTCACCAGGTCCGCGGCCGCGGCGATCTCGTCGGCGACGGCGATCTCGGTGACGACCAGGTCGTTGCCCTGGCCGTCGACGGCGCCGGAGTAGCCGTGCAGCACCGGCAGTCCGGCCGAGCCGATCGCGATGTCGGTCTGGCCGACCCGCCAGCTGCGCCCCAGGGTGTCGGTGACGACGACGCCGACCTCGACCCCGAGCAGCTCCCGCAGCCCGGCGCGCAGCCCGGCCGCGCTGGCGTCCGGGTCGGCGGGCAGCAGGGCGAGCTCGTCGCGGCGGACGTTGGAGCCGTCGATGCCCGCGGCGGCCTGCACGATGCCGAGCTTCCCGGCCACGATCAGCGTCCGGCCCTTGCGGGCCACCACCCGCTCGGTCTCCTGGTCGACCAGCCTGCGGCGCAGCGCGTCGCGCTCCTCCTCGTCGGCGGGGGCAGGCACCAGCCTGCCCTCGACCTTGGAGAACACCTTGCTGGTGACCACCACGACGTCGCCGTCGCGCAGCCAGGTCATCCGCTCGGCCAGCGCGGCGGTGAGGTCGTCGCCGGGGCGGAACTCCGGAAGCCCCGGGACTCCGATGATCTCCAGCCGCTGCGACGCGTGGTCGGCGAAACCCTCAGACACCGACGCCCGCCAGCTCGAACGCGGCGCGGGCCATGGCGGCGGTCGCGTCGTGGTCGGTCATCAGCAGCGGCACCTCGCGCACGGTCGCGCCGGGCACGGTCGCGGCGTCGCCGGTGTGCACCAGATAGCCGTCGAGCAGTCCGCCCTCGCCGCGGGCGCCGTAGTGCCGGCCCACGCCCTCGGCGCTGGTCTCGACGCCGATCGCGGTCAGGCAGGCGTCGGCCATGCCCCGCACCGGCGCCCCGCCGACGATCGGGGACAGCCCCACGACCTTCGCGGGCGTCGCCGCGAGGGCCTGGGCCATCCCGGGGACCGAGACGATCGTGCCGATCGACACCACCGGGTTGGACGGGGCGACGAGCACGACGTCGGCCCCGGCGATCGCGGCCCGGGCGTCGGGCAGGATCGCGGCCTGGTCGGCGCCGACCGAGGCGAAGCGGTACGCCTTCGGGGCGGCCCGGTGCCGGATCCACCACTCCTGGAAGTGGATCGCGACCTGCGGGGTCTCCTCGACCGCGGCCGGGTCCGGGTTGTCGATCACGACGTGGGTCTCGACGCGGTCGTCGGAGGCGGGCAGCAGCCGCACCCCGGGCTGCCAGCGGTGGCAGAGCGCCTCGGTGACCTGGGACAGCGGGTAGCCGGCACGCAGCATCCGGGTGCGGACGAGGTGGGTGGCGACGTCGCGGTCGCCCAGCCCGAACCAGGTCGCCTCGGCGCCGTAGGCCTCCAGCTCGGCCTTGACCGACCACGTCTCGTCCGAGCGGCCCCAGCCCTTCTCGACGTCGATGCCGCCGCCGAGGGTGTACATGACGGTGTCGAGGTCCGGACAGACCCGCAGCCCGTGCAGCCAGATGTCGTCGCCGACGTTGACCACGGCGGTGACCTCGTGCGCGGACTCGCCCGACCCCACGGGGGGCAGTCCGAGCGCGTGTTTCACGCCTTGCAGGAAGCGGGCTCCGCCGACGCCGCCGACCAGAACGGTGACCTTCACACGGCGACCCTACGTCGGTCAGAACGAGCGGTAGTCGCGCGGGGAGAACCGGGGCCCGAACCGGGGACGGCGGAACCCGGACGCCTCGATGTAGCGGACCGCGCGCTGGCGCTGCGGCACGTAGGGAGCGAGCACCTCGAGCATCCCCGCGTCGTCGAGGTCGTGCCCGAGCAGCGCCCAGCCGACGGTGTTGGGCACGTGGAAGTCGCCGAAGCTGACCGCGTCCGGGTCGCCCCAGGCGCGCTGGGCGATCTCCGCGGCCGTCCACACCCCGATGCCGCGGACCCTGCGCAGCAGCACCCGGCCCTGCTCCCCGCCCAGCTCGGCGGCCCGTTCCAGCCGGTGGGCGACGACGGCGGCGTGCAGGATCGCCGTCCGCCGGGCGTGGTCGACGCCGGCCCGGTGCCACTCCCACTCCGGCACCGCGCGGATCTGCCCGGGTGTCGGCGGCACCCGCATGCCGGCGGGCACCACCCCGGCCGGGCCCGGTGCGGGCGACCCGAACCGCCACGCGAGCTCGCGGAACGAGCGGTGCGCCTCGGTGCCGGTGACCTTCTGCTCCAGCACCGCGGGCAGCAGCGCGTCCCACACCCGGCCGGTGGAGCCCAGCCGCAGCCCGGGACGGCGCCGGTGCGCGTCGGCGACGAGCGGGTGGTGCGCCACGAACGCCGACGGGTCGTCGTCGGCCCCCAGCAACGACGGCAGCCGGTCGACCTCCCAGGCCGCGCCCGGCCCCCAGCCGGTCGCGCGCACGGTGCCGTGCGGGCCGCCGTCGGCGCGGCGGCGGATCGCGACGGTGGCGGGGCCGGCCGGCGTCGTCGAGACCCGCCAGATCACGGCGCCGTCGACGGCGGTGCGCCAGGTGGGGTCGCCGCGGCCGCGGCGCAGCGGGGCGAGGACGCCGTACAGGTCGAGCGGGAACGGCGGCCGCCATTCCCGGTCCACCACCACGGCGGCCGTGTCCACGCCCCCGATGGTCACACGTCGGGCGAGAACCGGACCCCGTGGGGCGGCAGCGTGACGTCCGGCCACACCCGCATGTTGTGCCGCAGCTCGCAGTGCGCGCCGATCACGGCCCGGTCGCCGACCACGGTGTCGCGGACGCTCGCGCCCTCCTCGACGACCGCACCGGACCCGATCACCGAGTTCTCCACGACCGCGCCCGCCTGCACCATCGCGCCGTCGAACAGCATGGAGCCCTCGACCCGGGCGCCGGAGCCGATCCGGGCGCCGCGGCCGACGGTCGTCCCGCCGAAGACGAACGCGTCGGAGGCCACCTCGGCCCCCTCCAGCACCATCGACTCGCCGGTCGGCCCGGGCAGCGCCGCCGAGGGCGCGACCCCGCGGACCAGGTCCGCCGAGCCGTGCACCAGGTCGCCGGGGGTCCCCATGTCGCGCCAGTAGGCGACGTCGACGTGGCCCTGCACGTGCGCCCCGGAGGCGAGCAGGTCGGGGAACGTCTCACGCTCCACCGACACCGGCCTGCCCTCGGGGATGGTGTCGATGACCTCGCGGCGGAAGACGTAGCACCCGGCGTTGATCTGGTCGGTCGGCGGGTCCTCGGTCTTCTCGAGGAACTCCAGCACCCGGCCGGTCGGATCGGTGGGGACGCAGCCGAAGGCCCGCGGGTTCTGCACCCGCACCAGGTGCAGCGTGACGTCGGCACCGGTGCTGCGGTGGGTGTCGGCGACGGCGGTCAGGTCGGTGCCCGCCAGCACGTCGCCGTTGAAGATCATGACGTGCTCGGCGGAGAGCTTGCCGGCCACGTTGCGGATGCCTCCGCCGGTGCCCAGCGGCTCGGTCTCGGTGACGTAGGTGAGGTCCAGCCCCAGCGACGAGCCGTCGCCGAAGTGCTCCTCGAAGGTCTCGGCCAGGTAGCTCGTGCCCAGCACCGCCCGCCGGATGCCCGCCTCGCGGATCCGCGACAGCAGGTGCGCCAGGAACGGCACCCCCGCCGTCGGCAGCATCGGCTTGGGCGCCGACAGGGTCAGTGGCCGCAGCCGGGTGCCCTTGCCCCCGACCAGCACGACCGCCTCGACGTCCTGCAACGCAGGTTCCCCCTCAGGTTCTTTCTTCTCGTTCGCGCTCAGCCGGTCCGCCGCAACAGACCCGAGCGCACGGCCAGGCCGGCGCGCAGGGCCGCACGCAGCGGCGCGTGCACCGGACCGCGGTGGCGGTCGGCCAGATAGCGGTAGGCGCTGCGGTGGTGCTCGGCGAGCATCCGTGCCGACACCTCCGGCTTGCCCGTGGACGCTCCGCCCACGTGTACGACATCGGCGCCGGGGACGTACACGTTTCGCCATCCGGCGAGACCGAGCCGCTCGCCCAGGTCGACGTCCTCGAAGTACATGAAGTAGCGCGGGTCGAAACCGTCGACGGAGTCGAACGCGGTGCGCCGCAGGAGCAGGCACGACCCGGACAGCCAGCCGGCCGCCCGCTCGGTCAGGTCCTCGCGGCTGCGCCGGTAGGCCGCGGTCCACGGGTTCGCGGGCCAGACCGGCGCCAGCGCGGCGTGCCCGGCGCCCGCGACCAGCGACGGCACCTCGCGTGCCGAGGGGTAGATCTCGCCGGACGGCTCGCGGATCAGCGGGCCGAGCGACCCGGCCCGGGGGTGGCGACGGCCGGCGTCGAGCAGGATGTCCAGCGAACCGGCACCCCACTCCAGGTCCGGGTTGGCGACGACGACCCAGCCGTATCGGTCGGGCAGCGAGGCCACGCCGCGGTTGGCGGCGGCACCGTAGCCGACGTTCTCCCCGATCGGCAGGACCGTCACGTGGTCGCGCTCGCGGGCCGCGCGCTCGGGGGCGCCGTCGACGGATCCGTTGTCGGCCAGGACGACCGGCACGTCCGCGCGGGTCGTCGCGCCCCGCAGCGAGTCGAGGAAGGTGTCCAGCAGCGCGCCCGGCGAGTAGGTCACCGTGACGACGGCGACCCCGTCGCCGTAGGACCGTGCGTCGTCGGTCACGTGGCCTCCTCGTCCTTTTCGTCCACCCCGCGCATGTCCCGCAACCTAGTCAGCACGGGCACACCCGCGCCCGGCGGCTCCGTCCGGCACCGCCCGTTCGCGCCCGCGAAGATCACACTCCGTCACCGCGACCATGATCGCGATACCCTCACTCCAACGTTCGGACCGTCCCCGAGCAGCGACGACACGCCGTACCCGTGTGTCACCCTCAAGTCCCGACCCCCTACGACGACCGGGCGAGCAACCCGACACGCAGGCCTGTACGACCCACCGCGGGGGCCCGGATGCTGCACCCTGGTCCCCGACCGGGGTGTCCGGTCCCAGAGACGCACGAGCCGTGCTCGGGTTCACCGGACTCCCCCGTCCGGGTGAGACGCAGCGGCGCGGACGAGACGGACCCCGAGGGGAGCGAGCATGGGCGAGGGCTACCGGGACCGCTCCCGCCCGTCGGCCGCCGAGCGCGCCGCGGCGCGACGGTCCGGCCGCCCCGCCGCCCCCGGCGACCGGTCCCGCTCGCCCCGGGTCCGCCCGGACACCGGCGCCGCACGCGGACGCCCCGCGGGCTCCGCGGGCTGGAGCCGGGCCGGGACCGCGACCGGCCCCGACGAGCACCCCCCGTACCCGGCGCGGGGCGGGCGCACCGGCGGAGGACCGCCCCGGGCCCGCGGGCTGCTGGCCCGGCTGCGGGTCGCCGTCGCCGTGCTGTCGGCGCTGACGGTGCTGCTCACCGGCGCCGTGTGGACCTTCTACCGCGACGTCACGGGCGGCATCACCACGACGAACCTGCTGTTCGGCGGCTCCGCGGGCGGCGAGCAGAACATCCTGCTGGTCGGCGTGGACAGCCGTACCGACGCGCAGGGCAACCCGCTGCCGGCCGACGTCCTGGCCCAGCTGCGCAGCGGCGCCGAGTCCGGCGTCCTCAACTCCGACACGATCATCGTCGTGCACCTGCCCGCCGACGGCGGCAGCGCGACCGCGTTCTCCATCCCGCGCGACTCCGAGGTGTCGATCCCCGGGATCGGCCGTAACAAGATCAACGCCGCCTACCCGCAGACGAAGGCGGAGACCGCGTCCCGGTTGGTCGCCGAGGGCGTGCGCGACCCCCGGCAGATCGACCAGGACTCGTCGCAGGCCGGTCGGCAGGCCCTGATCGACACCGTGCAGGACCTCACCGGGCTGGCCATCGACCACTTCGCCGAGGTCAACCTGCTCGGCTTCTACAACCTCACCAACGCCGTCGGCGGCGTCGACGTCTGTCTCAAGGCCCCGGCCAGGGACGAGCTCTCCGGCGCCGACTTCCCCGCAGGCCCGCAGACGATCTCCGGTGCCGACGCGCTCGCGTTCGTCCGGCAGCGGCACGGGCTCGCCGGCGGGGACCTGTCGCGTATCAACCGTCAGCAGGTGTTCCTCGCCGCGGTCGCCAACAAGGTCCTGTCCTCGGGCACGCTCACCGACCCGACCAAGCTCGGCGCGCTCATCGAGGTGATCCAGCAGTCGGTCGTCATCGACAGCGGCTGGGACCTGCTCGGCTTCGCCCGCGAGGCGTCGTCGATCGCGGCCGGGAGGATGGACTTCCTGACCATCCCCACCGGCGGCCCGGAGACCACCCGCGGCAAGGACGTGCTGCTCGTCGACCCCGCCGAGGTCCGCGACTTCGTCGCCCACCACACCGACCCCGAGCCCGAGGAGGCGGCCGCGACCTCCACGGAGGCGGCGGCGCCGGTCGTGGCCGACGTGGCGAACGGGTCCGGGGTGACCGGGCTGGCCGCACAGGTCGCCGACACCCTGGGCCGCACCGGGTTCACCCCCGGCGAGGTCGGCAACGCCCCGGACCGCACCACCTCGGTGGTCCGCTACAGCCAGGCCGACGGCGACGCCGCCGCCCGCCGGGTCGCCGAGGCGCTGGGCGGCATCGGCGTCGAGCAGTCCGACGCCGTCGCCCAGGGCCGGGTCCAGGTGCTGCTCGGCACCGACCGCGCGAACGGCGGCCGGTCGACCTCCGCGGCGGCCGCGCCCGCCGCCGCCCCGGCCCCCTCGACCCCGCCGATCACCGCGGGCGGGGTCCCCTGCATCGACTGACGTAGCGTTCCGGCGTGATGGACACCGTCTTCGGCTCCGGCCTGTTCCTCACCGACGCGCTGCTCGGCCCGGCGCTCGGCGCCGCGGCCCCGCGACCGCTGGTCACCCACTACGACGACGCGACCGGCGAGCGGACCGAGCTGTCCGGCACGACCACCGCGAACTGGACCGCGAAGGCGGCGAACCTGCTGCGCGACGAGGTCGACGTCGAGCCGGGCACCCGGGTCGCGGCGCTGCTGCCCGCGCACTGGCAGACCGTCGCCGCGCTGCTGGCCGTGTGGTCCTGCGGCGCGGAGCTGGTCGGCGACCCGGCGGGCGCGGACGTCGTGCTCGCCGACGCGGCGCGGCTCGACGTGGCGCTCGTGGCCGGGGCGGGCACGGTCGTCGCGTTCTCGCTGGACTTCTTCGGCCGCGGCCTGGGCGACCTCCCCGGTGGCACCGTCGACTTCGCGACCGAGGTGCGGGTGCACGGCGACGAGTTCGTCCCGTGGGACCCGGTGGACGGCGCGGCCCCGGCCTGGGACGGCGCGAGCGGCGAGCAGGTCCTGGCCGCGGCCCGGGAGCGTGCGGACGCACTCGGCATCACCGCGGGCGCCCGGGTGCTGTCGAGCACCGGCTGGGACAGCGCGGACGGACTGCGCGACGGGCTGCTCGCCGTCCTCGCGGCGGGGGCCTCGCTGGTCCAGACCGTGAACGCCGCCGGGGACCCGGCGACCCTCGACCGCCGCGCGGAGTCCGAGCGGGTCACCCTGCGCCTGGGGTGAGCGGCGGCCCCGGCCGGGGGTCATGACACCCTGGTCGACCGTGACCCCCTCTGTGAGCGCCCGGGACGTCGACGACGCGGCGGCCCGGCTCCGCGCCGTCATCGGCCCGACCCCGCTGCAGCTCAACCCCCGCCTGTCCGACGCGCTCGGCGGCGAGGTCTGGGTCAAGCGCGAGGACCTGCAACCGGTCCGTTCGTACAAGATCCGCGGCGCCTACAACCTCATCGCACAGCTGCCCGAGGCCGACCGCCTCGCCGGCGTCGTCTGTGCCAGCGCCGGCAACCACGCCCAGGGCGTCGCGTTCGCCTGCCAGCGCCTCGGCGTGACCGGTCGGGTGTACCTGCCCGGCACGACCCCGCGCCAGAAGCGGGACCGGGTCGCGCGGCTGGGCCGTGACGCCGTCGAGGTGCGGGTGGTCGGCAACACCTACGACGAGGCCGCCGCGGCCGCCCGCGCCGACGCCGAGTCCACCGGTGCCACCCAGGTGCCCGCCTTCGACGACCCGCGCACCGTCGCGGGCCAGGGCACGATCGCCCGCGAGATCGTCTCCCAGCTGGCCGACCCGCCGGATGTGCTGGTCGTGCCGGTCGGTGGCGGTGGACTGCTCGCCGGGGCCATCACCTACCTGCGCGAGCACGCGCCGTCGACCCGGATCGTGGGCGTCGAGCCCGCCGGGGCGGCGAGCATGGCGGCCGCGGTCGCCGCGGGCGAGCCGGTCGACCTGGGATCGCTGGACCCGTTCGTCGACGGCGCCGCCGTGCGCAAGGTCGGCGCGGCCACCTTCGACGTGGTGCGCGACGCGGGCGTGGAGCTGCTCGCGGTGCCCGAGGGCCGGATCTGCGTCGAGATGCTCGCGCTCTACCAGTCCGACGGGATCATCGCCGAGCCGGCGGGCGCGCTGTCCCCCGCGGCGCTGGACCGGCTCGACATCCCCCGCGACGCCACGACGGTCTGCCTGCTCTCGGGCGGCAACAACGATGTCTCCCGCTACGCCGACATCGTCGAGCGCGCCCTGGTCTTCGAGGGCCGCAAGCACTACTTCCTCGTCGAGTTCCCGCAGGAGCCGGGCGCGCTGCGCCGGTTCCTCGACGACGTCCTCGGCCCGGATGACGACATCACCCTGTTCGAGTACACCAAGCGCTCCAACCGGGAGACCGGCCCGGCCCTGGTCGGCATCGAGCTGGGTTCGCCGGACGACCTGCCCGCGCTGCTCAAGCGGATGCAGGAGGCTCCCCCGCACATCGAGCCGATCCCGCCGGACAGCCCGCTGTTCGGCTTCATCCTGTAGACGCCGCGCGCAACACGGCGGCAATCCGGGCCGCCTACCGTGCACGACCGTGCCCGAGATGATGTTCGACGTCCGCTGGCCGGACGGCACCGAGGTCAGCTACTACTCGCCGTCGCTGGTGGTGACCGAACACCTGGACACCGGCACGACCTACCCGGTGGCCGAGTTCGTCACGCGCAGCCGCACCTGCATGGAGATCGCCGACGCGCGGGTGCGGGCGAAGTACGGGTTCGGCTGCGCGCAGTCGGCGCGGACGATCGCGCTCATCGACGCGGCCGCGGGGCGGTTCGCCCCGACCGACGAGGTGCGGGTGGAGGGCTTCCGCCGCTGACGCCGCCGGGTCCTGCGGTGATGCGGCGGCCGCGGCGCGGCGTCACGCGGCGGCCGGGCGCCGCCGCAGCACCAGGTGCAGCGCCACCCCGGCGAGCAGCCCCCAGAACGCCCCGCCGATCCCGGCGATCGTGACCCCGGCCGCCGAGACCAGGAACGCGGCGGCCGCGGGCACCCGCGCGACGGCCGGATCCGGCGTCGGGTCGGCGACGGCGAGGGCCCCGGCGAGCGCGGCACCGAACGTCCCGAGCAGGGCGAGCCCCGCGACGGACTCCACGACCCCGGGCGGCGCGGCCGCGACCAGGGCGGCCATCGTCGTCGCGAGCGGGGCCAGCAGCAGGCAGGCGACGCCGTTGGCCTGACAGGCGACCCAGCGTCGCGCCGGGTCCGGGTGGGACTCGGGCGAGGCGGGCAGCGCCGCGGTGATCGCGGCCAGGTTGATCGCGTGCGCACCGGCCGGGGCCCCGAGGACCGTCCCGGCGCCGGTGAGCACCATCGCGTGGCGCCAGGGGACGGGGTAGCCCGCCGCGGCGAGCACCGCGACGCCGGGCACGTTCTGCGAGGCCATCGTGACCACCCAGAGCGGCAGCGCGACCCCCACCAGGGCCGCGACCGAGAAGGCCGGGACGGTGAGGGTGATCTCCGGCGGGCGCAGCCACGACCAGCCGTCGGCGAGGACGACGACGATCACCAGGGCCAGCCCGAACGCGGCCGGGGACGCCCAGCGCGGCGCGAACCGCGACAGGACGACCCACAGGACCACGATCGGCGCCACCAGCAGCGGCCGCTCGACCAGCGCACGGACCGGCGCCAGGCACAGCGGCAGGAGCACACCGGCCAGCATCGCCTGCGCGATCGGCGCCGGGATCGCGCCGACGAGCCGCCCGAGCGGGCGCACGAGCCCGGTCGCGACGATGAGGAGACCGCCGACGACGAACGCACCGACCACGGCGGGCCACCCACCCGCGACGGCTCCGGTGGAGGCCAGCAACGCCGCGCCGGGGGTGGACCAGGCGACCGTCAGCGGGCGGCGGAACCGGCGGGACAGCCAGATCGTCGCCACCCCCATCAGCGCGGTGAGCACCACCAGCCCGGACGCGGCCTGAGCCGGGTCGGCACCGGCCGCCGTCAGCCCGGCGAGGACGACGGCGAACGAGCTGGTCACCCCGATCACCGCGGAGACGACACCGACCGACACCGGTTGCGCCCAGGAACGATCCACGGCCTCACCCTAACCGCGTCGTTCTGTAAACAGAACCCACCCCGAGCGGTAAGCAGGATGTTCTGCAGCCGATACACGGGGTGCCGCCGACCCGACCAAAGATGACCGAACCGTGTCGTCCGGAAAACAGGCGGTGACGTCCGGTCCGGCGATCTTGGAACGGGCACCGGCGGCGCCCCATCCTGCGTGGGCCGCCGCACCCGCCGGGCGCGGCTCTACCGGAAGGCCCGTCTCATGAAGCTGCCCGTCGCTCTGGCCCTGGTGATCGGCGTCGCCGGGGCGGTGATCGCATACCTCTACCTCGGTCCGCTCTCCGGGCTCGGCCTGTTCGTACCGGCGACGTTCCTGGGTGCCGCGACGTTCTTCGCGGCGGGTGGTGACCGGCCCGCGCTGGTCACCACCCTCGCCACGAACATCTGGGGGATCGTCACCGGCACCGTCATGCTGGTCCTGGCCGGGCTCACCACGAACCCCGCCCTGCTGGGGCTGATCATCGGCGGGATGACCGCAGTGTTCATCCTCGGTGCGCTCGTGCCGCAGCTCGGGTTCGTGCCCGGCTCGGTCGTCGGGTTCGCCACGACCGCGGCGTTCGGCCTGCTCAGCGGGGCGTCGGGCACCGACTTCTCGCTGCCCACCGGCCCGTTCACGGTGATGCTGCTGTCGTTCGTGGTCGGCTCGGTCGTGCTGGGCTACGGCTGCAGCCTGGTCGTCGGCCGCCTGACCGCCCGCACCGCGGCACCCGCCGCGGCCTGACCGGCGGCGGCGCCCGGTGCGACTGGTGACCACCGGCGAGGCCGCGACCAGACTGGCCCTGAGCCCGCGGGCACTGCACCGCTGGGCCAGGGCCGGCCTGGTGACACCGGCCTTCCGGGAGCCGGACGGCCGTGACCTCTGGGACCTCGACGATCTCCGGGACCAGGTCACGGCGCTCCCGGCACGCTTCTCCGCGGCGACCGCGGTGCGCGACCCCGGGACACCCGGTCCCCCACGTCGCCCGGGCACCCCGTCCGGGTAGCGCGGCCGAGTGGCCCGGCCCGAGTGGCCCGGCCCGAGTGGTTCGGCCCCGGTGGCGCGGCCGAGTGGCCCGGCCCGGGTGGCGCGGCCGAGTCGTCCGGCCCCGGTGGCGCGGGCGCGGAGCCCTGCGGCCGACCCGGCCCCGGCTACAGTCGCCCGGTGGACGACGGGGCGCTGCGCACGGCCGTCGGCGCACGGCTGCGGACGGCCCGGACCGCACGCGGTCTGTCCCTCGGAGCGCTCGCGGAGCGGGCGGGGATCGGCAAGGGCTCACTGTCGGAGATCGAGAACGGCAGTCGCAACCCCACCCTCTCCACCCTCTACGCGCTCGCGGACACCCTGGGCGTACCGCTGTCGCGGCTGCTCGCCGAGCACCCCGGGGCCGAGGTCGCCGGCCCCGGCATCACCGCGCGCCTGCTGGAGACGGCCACCGACCACCACGGCACCGTCGAGGTGTACGCCCTGGCCCTCGTCCCGGAGGCGGTGCACGTGTCCCCCGGGCACGGTCCGGGGGTGGTGGAGCACCTGCTCGTCACCCGCGGTGCCGTCCGGGCCGGACGCAGCGGGTGCGAGGCCGACCTCGGCACCGGCGAGGCCACCCGCTGGCCCGCCGACGGCGAGCACACCTACACCGCCCTCGCCGGGGCACCGGCCGCGGCCGTGCTCGTCATCCGCACCCCGCCGCGTCCATGATCACCAGCACCTGGGCGCGGTCCGCGCGGCCCCGTACCGCGCTCATGTACTGATCGTCAGGCCGCCGCGTCCGACCAGGCGAGCACCCGGGTGGCGTACAGGGTCAACCACGGCGACGGCTCCCCCGGCGGCACGTCCACCTCGAACCACATCTCACCCGGGTCGCGGACGCCCTGGACCCAGCGCCCGTCCGGCCGTCGCGACGCGCGCAGCGCCGCGACGGCGTCGGCGAGCCGCGGGTCGGGCGGGACCCCGTCGAGCGCGGCGGCGAGGCGGAAGTACTCCGTGCCGCGCAACACGTCGTGCCGCCAGCGCAACGGGTAGGCGAGCTCGGCCGGGTCCCGTTCGAACTCCACCGGCTCGCCGGTCGAGAGCCGGAACAGCAGACCGCGGGTCAGCAGGTACTCCTCACCCGACCGGCGGGCGGCCCGCGTCGCGGCGGTCCCGCCGGTGGCCCGCTCGTGGGCGAGCAGCCCGTACAGCGCGTTCAGCGTGGAGTGGAACGACGACCGCTGCGCGCCGTCCACCCAGAAGCAGTTCCAGCCGCCGTCGGCGAGCCGGTGCTCGGCGAACCAGGCGGCGAGGGCGTCCATGTCGCGGCCGAGCCACAGTCCGTTGGCGACGGTGAACGCGTTGATGCAGGCGTCGACCTCACCGTCCCAGTAGGGCAGGTCGTCGTACTCCCAGCGGCACGACTCGAGCTTCTCCGCCGTGCCCGCCAGCGCCGCCGGGTCCAGGCCCCACTCGCGCAGCGCGTTCAGCGACCAGGTCGTCGCCGTCCACGGCTGTCCCTCGACCTCGGACCCGCCCGCCGGGAAGTACGCACCGCCCGCCCAGGTGCCGTCGGGGTCCTGGCGGGCGAGCAGCCGCGCGCCCATCCCCTCGGTCGCGACGCGGGCGCGGGTGGCCTCCCACACCTCGGGAGGCGCACCCGCCAGGTCGCGCTCGACCTGCCAGCGCAACGCCGGGTCGGTGTCGAGCAGCCGGTCGAGCAGTGCGCGGTCCACGACGGCCCCGTCCATGGGGCGTCAGGGTGTCACTTGAGCAGCGAACGCGCCATCACCATGCGCTGGATCTGGTTGGTGCCCTCGTAGATCTGCGTGATCTTCGCGTCGCGCATCATGCGCTCGGCCGGGAAGTCGCGGGTGTAGCCCGCGCCGCCGAGCAGCTGGACGGCGTCGGTGGTCACCTGCATCGCGGTGTCGGAGGCGAAGCACTTGGCGGCCGACGAGATGAAGCCCAGGTCGGGCTCGTTGCGCTCGGCCCGCGAGGCGGCCACGTAGCAGAGCTGCCGCGCGGCCTCGACCTTCATCGCCATGTCGGCGAGCATGAACTGCAGGCCCTGGAACTCGGCCAGGTGCCTGCCGAACTGCTTGCGTTCCTTCATGTACTGCGTCGCGACGTCGAGCGCGCCCTGCGCGATGCCGACGGCCTGCGCACCGATGGTCGGGCGCGTGTGGTCCAGCGTGCGCAGCGCGGTCTTGAAGCCGGTGCCCTCGGCGCCGATGATCCGGTCGGCCGGGATGCGGCAGTCCTCGAAGTGGATCTCGCGGGTCGGCGAGCCGTGGATGCCGAGCTTGCGCTCCTTGGTGCCGACGACGAAGCCCGGGTCGTCGGAATGGACCACGAACGCCGAGATCCCGTTGGCCTTCTTCTCCGGGTCGGTGACGGCCATGACCGTGTACCAGGTCGACTCGCCGGCGTTGGTGATCCAGCACTTGGTGCCGTTGAGGACCCACTCGTCGCCGTCGCGGCGGGCGCGGGTCTTCATCGACGCGGCGTCGGAGCCCGCCTCCCGCTCGGAGAGGGCGTAGCTGACCATCGCCTCGCCCGCGGCGACCGAGGGCAGGACCTGCTTCTTCAGCTCGTCCGAGGCGGACAGCAGGATCGGGGTGAGCCCGAGGCCGTTCACCCCGGGGATCAGCGACGACGACGCGCAGACCCGCGCGACCTCCTCGATCACGATGCAGCCCGCGAGCTCGTCGGCGCCCTGGCCGCCGTACTCCTCGGGGATGATCACGGCCTGGAAACCGGCCTTGACCAGCGCGTCGCGCGCCTCGACGGGGTACCGGCCCTGCTCGTCGACGTCGGCGGCGTGCGGGGCGATCTCCTTCTCCGCCAGGTCCCGGACCGCCTCGCGGAGGGCCGTGTGCTCGTCGCTGAGCCGGTAGCTGTCGAACTCGCTGTTCATGCCGACCATGCTAACGGCACTCCGTGCCACATGTCACGGGACCTTGCTACCCTCCGTGCCATGACGACCAGCACGCGGCGCGGGCGTTCCCCCGAGGGGCGGGCCGAGGTGCGGCGGGAGCTGGTGGGGGCGGCCGCGCGGCTGTTCACCGAACGCGGCTACGACGACACGACCGTCGACGACATCGCCGCCGCCGCGGGCGTCGGGCGCCGCACCTTCTTCCGCTACTTCCGCGGCAAGGAGGACGCGCTGTCCCCCGACCACGAGCGCGGTCTGGCCCGGATCGGCGAGGTGTTCGCCGGCGCGCACCCCGACGAGCCGCTGCCGTCACTGGCACTGCGTGCCGCGGAGACGGTGTTCGAGCTCTACACCGAGGACCCGGAGGTCGCCCGGCTGCGCTTCGCGCTCGTCGGCTCGGTTCCGGCGCTGCGCGACCGCGAGGCCGCGTCGGTGCACCACTACCGACGGCTGTTCACCCGCGAGCTCACCGCCCGGCTGGGCGACCTTCCGGACGGCGAGCTGCGGGCCGCGGTGACGGCGGCGGCGCTGGTCGCCGCGCACAACCAGGCGCTGCGCCGGTGGCTGGTCGAGGGCGCGCGCGACGCCGACCTGCCCGGCGCCGTCGACCACTTCCGCCGGGTCGCGCCGATGCTGCCGCTGGAGGACGCGGGCGAGCCTGCCACGGCACCCGACCTGGAGGACGTGACCCGGCGTCTGGAGCGCGCGGCGCGGACCCTGGAACGGGAGTCGACCCGACGCACGGGGTGAGCCCGGCCCCGGGGCGCCCGGCCCCGGACATGCGTGATCCCCGGGCCGCACCGGGGTGCGTCACCGAACCGGACAGAGTTCGGACCCGGGGATCACGGGTGACCGTCGGGAACTCGCCGGCACCACACCGGCTTCCACGACCGCCTCTCCGACGGGTTCTCCCCGCCGGAGCAGAACGTGGTGCTAGCTGACGGCCACCTCACGTGTCCTGCTGTAGCTCATCTGCTGGACCACCTCCTCTCCCGTGTACCGACACCGTACGCACGGGATCGAGCGGTGCGCCACCGGAAAATCGCGGCCCGGTCCTCAGCCCTCGCGGGCTGCCACGCGCAGCGCCGCGTCCTTGTCCAGGACGCTGCGCTCGAGGTCGGCCTGGAACTCCACCATGGCCTGCCGGAGCCGCTCGTCGCCGGCGCCGAGGATGCGCACCGCGAGCAGTCCGGCGTTGCGGGCGTTGCCGACCGCGACGGTCGCCACCGGCACGCCGGCGGGCATCTGCACGATCGACAGCAGCGAGTCCAGGCCGTCGAGGTACTTCAGCGGCACGGGCACGCCGATGACCGGCAGCGGTGTCGCGGCGGCGACCATCCCGGGCAGGTGCGCGGCACCACCGGCCCCGGCGACGATCGCCTGCAGGCCGCGGTCGGCGGCCGACGCGGCGTAGTCGAGCATCCGCTGCGGGGTGCGGTGGGCGGAGTAGACGCCCACCTCCCACGGCACGCCGAACTCGTCGAGCGCGGCGCCCGCGGCGCCCATCACCGGCCAGTCGGAGTCGCTGCCCATGATCACGCCCACGCGCGGGGAGCCGGTCTGCGTCATCGAGGTCCTTCCGGGGAGTGCGGGGAGCGGGGATCGCCGGTGTGGGCGGACCAGCCGTCCGCCCAGGTCGCGGTGGCCAGCCAGCCCGCGGCGAGCTCCGCGCGGGTGCGCACGTCGGCCTCGTCGCGGCCGAGGACCGTGACGTGGCCGATCTTGCGGGCCGGGCGGCCGTCCTTGGCGTAGAGGTGCACCTTCGCCTCGGGGAAGCGCGCGAAGCAGTGGTGCAGCCGCTCGTCCATGCCCATCGCGGGCTCCTGCGCCGCACCGAGCACGTTCGCCATCACCGCGACCGGGGCGACCGGGGCGGTGGAGCCGAGCGGGTAGTCCAGCACAGCGCGCAGGTGCTGCTCGAACTGCGAGGTGACCGAGCCCTCGATCGTCCAGTGCCCGGAGTTGTGCGGGCGCATCGCCAGCTCGTTCACGACGACCTCGCCGGGCGCGGTCTCGAACAGCTCGACCGTCATCAGCCCGACGACGCCGAGCTCGGCCGCGATCCGCAGCGCCAGTTCCTGGATCCGGGCGGCGTGGTCCGGGTCGAGCCCGGGGGCGGGTGAGGTGACCCGGGCGCACTGGCCGTCGACCTGCAGGGTCTCGACGACCGGCCACGCGGCGGCCTGACCGAAGGGCGAGCGGGCGACGCTCGCGGCCAGCTCGCGGGTCATCGGGACCGCGGACTCGACGAGCAGCGGGGTGCCGGCGTCGAGCAGGTCGGCGACCAGCCGGTCGGTGTCGTCGCCGCCGGCGCGCAGGAACCAGACGCCGCGGCCGTCGTAGCCGCCGCGGGTGGCCTTGAGCACGACGGGCCAGCCGTGCCCGGCCCCGAACGCGGCGACGTCGCCGGGCGCGGACACCTCGGCGAACGCGGGCACCGGCAGGCCCATCTCCGACAGCCGTCGTCGCATCACCAGCTTGTCCTGCGCGTGCACGAGCGCCGACGGCGGCGGCCGCAGCGGCAGCCCGGCCTCGGCGAGCGGGACCAGCACCTCCTGCGGGACACCCTCGTGGTCGAACGTGACGGCCGAGCAGCCCGTCGCGAGCTCCCGCAGCGCGGCGGCGTCGTCGGGGTCGCCGATGACGACGTCCGGCGTCACCCGGGCCGCCGGATCGTCCGGCGACGCGGCCAGCACCCGCAGGGTCTGCCCCAGCGCGACGGCGGCCTGGGCGGTCATCCGGGCCAGCTGGCCACCGCCGACCATGCCGACGACGGGCAAGGCGGCCTTCTGCACGTCAACCCTCTCCACGAGACCGGGAGCCTAATCTGGCACGATCGATCCCGTGACGGTGGTGGAGGCGACGCTCGCCAGGATCCCCCAGCCGTACCGCGACAAGGCGATCAAACACCGCGAGCTGATCAAGTTCCTGATGGTCGGTGGCAGCACCTGGGTCATCGACACGGTGGTGTTCCTGGTGCTGAAGGCCACGGTGCTGGCCGACAAGCCGGTGACCGCCAAGGTGATCGCGGTGCTGGTGGCGACGATGGTGTCCTACGTGCTGAACCGCGAGTGGTCCTTCCGGACCCGCGGCGGGCGCGAGCGGCACCACGAGGCCCTCCTGTTCTTCGTGATCAGCGGGGTCGGGGTCGGGGTGTACTCGGCGCCGCTGTGGGTCTCGCGCTACGTCTTCGAGCTGCAGGTGCCGTTCGTCTCCCTGGTCGCCCAGGAGTCCGCGGACTTCGTGGCCGGGCAGATCGTCGGCACCCTGGTCGGGATGGCCTTCCGCTGGTGGGCGTTCCGCCGGTTCGTGTGGCCGGACCAGTTCGTGCGACGCCAGCCCCCGCCGGCCACCGAGGACTGAGCGACCGGGCCACCGGCTACCGCGGGCCGGTGCGGTCGGGCACCGGGGCCGCCGCGGCGACGTCGTCGGTGCGGGCCGCGGGCAGGTACAGCCGGAACACCGGCGGCCGGGCCCGGGACAGCTCCAGCCTGCCGCCGTCGGCCTCGACCAGTGTCCGGGCCAGCGCCAGACCCAGCCCGGTCGAGGACTGCGCCGAGATACCCCGGTCGAACACGTGCGGCACCAGGTCCTCCGGCACGCCGGGCCCGGTGTCGGACACCTCCACCAGCAGCGCGTTCTCCCCGGTGCGCGCGGAGATCGTGACCGGGCCGTCGCCGTGCTGCAGCGCGTTGTCGACGAGCACCCCGATCGCCTCGCGCAGCCGTGCCGCGGTCACCCGGGCGAGCAGTCCCTCGGGCACCCGCACCTTGAGCGACCGGCCGGCCGCGGTGAGCGGGCCGCGCCACTCCCGCTCGGCGTCGGCGACGGCCTCGGCCAGGTCGACCGGTTCCGCCCCGACCGCCCGCGCGGCGCGCGCGGACTCCAGCAGGTCGTCGAGGACGGCGGTGAGCCGCTCGGTCTGCTCCAGCGCCGCGTTGGCCTCGCGGCGGGCGTCCGGGTCGGGGTGGCAGGCCAGCTCGTCCAGACGCAGCTGCAGCGCGGTGATCCGGCTGCGCAGCTGGTGGGACACGTCCCCGACCAGCGACCGCTCGCGGTGCAGCAGCTGGGACAGCGCCGTCGCCGAGGAGTCCAGGACCTCCGAGACGCGGTCGAGCTCGGCGATGTCGTAGCGGGCCGGGGACCGGCGGAAGTCGCCCGCACCGAGGCGGGCGGCGCGGGCCGCGAGGTCGCGCAGCGGGTCGGACAGCCGGCGCGCGGTGTACACCGCGACCCCGGTGCCGACGGTGACGGAGAACCCCACCAGCAGCACGACGACGGCCACCACCTGGGTCTGCTGGGAACGCATCACCGAGGTCGGCTGGGACAGCTCCATGATCCCGCCGGGCCCGAACGGCAGCGACTCGGTCACCGGGTCGTCGACCCGGTCCACGCCGTAGACGATCGGGGCGGAGTCCGGCGGCACGACGACCAGCCGGGAGTTCGGCGGGATCGCCGCCTCCACCAGCCGTTGCGACTGCTGCCCGGTGCCATACTCCTCGACGGTCTCGGTGACCTGCTCGAGGCGCTGGGTCAGCTCGGCACGGGTGAAGTCCTCGACGAGCTGCCAGGTCGCGAGCGCGAGCGGGCCGCCCAGGAACAGCGCGGTCAGCGCCACCGTCAGCAGGGTGGAGATCAGGATCCGGCGGCGCACGGCGACCTCAGTCCGAGTTGTACCGGAAGCCGACGCCGCGGACGGTGGCGATCCGCTTCTCGCCGCCGATCTTGCGGCGCAGCCACGACATGTGCATGTCCAGGGTCTTCGACGACTTCATGTCCGCGTCGCCCCAGACCGCGTGCAGGATCTCCTCGCGCGTCACGACCTGGCCGGCGTGGATCATCAGCACCCGCAGCAGCTCGAACTCCTTGTTGGCCAGGGAGATCTCGTCGCCGTCGAGCAGGACGCGGCGGCCGGACAGCACCATCCGCAGGCCGTCCACCTCGACGACGTCCTGGGTGCGGCGGCGCAGCAGCGCCCGCACCCGGGCCAGCAGCTCGGCCAGCCGGAACGGCTTGGACACGTAGTCGTCGGCGCCGGCGTCGAGCCCCACGACGAAGTCGACCTCGTCGGTGCGGGCGGTGAGCATGAGGACGGGCAGGTCCGGCAGGGTCGCGCGGACCCGCCGGCAGACCTCCAGGCCGTCCATGCCGGGCAGCCCCAGGTCGAGCACGAGCAGGTCGACCTGCGCACGGGTGACCCGGTCGACGGCGCCGACCCCGTCGGCGACGACGTCGACGTCGTACCCCTCGCGCTGCAGGGCCCGCGACAGCGGCTCGGCGATGGCCGCGTCGTCCTCGGCCAGAACCACGGTGGTCATTTCACCGAGCATAGGGCTCCGGGCCCCGGGCACGGTGGCGGTGCGAGCTGGCATGCTCGCCCAACGTGAACCCCGAGCGATGCGTGCCCGCCGAACCCGGTGATCTGGATCTCGCCCTGCGCCTGGCGGACCTCGCCGACGCGATCACGCTGCCCCGTTTCCGGGCCGCCGACCTGCGGGTGGAGCGCAAGCCGGACCGCACCCCGGTGACCGACGCCGACACCGCCGCCGAGGACGCGATCCGCGCCGCGCTGGGCCACGAGCGCCCCGGCGACGCGATCCTCGGGGAGGAGCGCGGCGGGTCCACCGACACCGCACACGGCCGCGGCTGGGTGATCGACCCGATCGACGGGACGAAGAACTTCTCCCGCGGGGTGCCCGCGTGGGCGACGCTGATCGCACTCGTCGTCGACGGCGTGCCGACGGTGGGTGTGGTGAGCGCGCCGGCGCTGCACCGCCGCTGGTGGGGCTCGGCGGGGGCCGGGGCCTGGGCGCGTGACCTGCCGTCGGGGACGCCGAAGCGGATCGCGGTGTCGGGGGTGGCCGACGTCGCCGACGCCTACGTCTCGACCACCAACACCGAGACCTTCCGCACCGACCCGTCCCCGGCGTCGCGGGAGGGCTGGATCGCGCTGACCGAGGCCTGCTGGGAGTCCCGCGCGTTCGGCGACTTCTGGCAGCACGTGCTCGTCGCCGAGGGGGTCGTCGACGTCGCGGTGGAACCCGCCGCGAACCCGTGGGACCTGGCGGCGCCGGCCGCCGTCGTCGCCGAGGCGGGCGGGCGGCTGACCGACCTCGCCGGGAACCCGACCTGGTCCGGCGGGCACGGCCTGAGCAGTAACGGTCTGCTGCACGACGCCGTGCTGGGGGTGCTGCGTGGCTGAGCTGTACTTCGACGACCTGGTCCCGGGGACCGTCGTCGACCTCGGTACGACCGTGGTCGACCGCGACGAGATGGTCGCGTTCTCGGCCCGCTTCGACCCGCAGCCGTTCCACCTGCACGAGGCCGAGGGCGAGCGGGTGTTCGGCGGTCTGGCCGCGTCCGGCTGGTTCACCGCGAGCCTGTGGATGCGCGCCTACGTCGACGCCGTGCTGTCCCGCGCAGCGTCGCTCGGCTCACCCGGCGGCGACGAGATCGCCTGGCCGGCACCGGTGTTCGCGGGCGACGAGCTGCACGCGGAGATGGAGGTCCTCGAGGCCCGCGTCTCGCGCAGCCGCCCGTCGATGGGCCTGATCACGCTGCGCGGGACGCTGACCCGCACCGGTGACGGCGCGGTCGTGTACCGGTCCCGGTTCACCGGCATGTTCGAGGTCAGGCCGACAGTGCCGTGACCACCCGCGACGGCGACGGCCGTCCCAGGTGCCCGGCCATCCACACGCTCGTGTCGACCAGCTTCCGCAGGTCGGCGCCGTGGTCGATGCCGAGCCCGTCGAGCATCCACACCAGGTCCTCGGTGGCGAGGTTGCCGGTCGCCGATCCGGCGTAGGGGCAGCCGCCCAGGCCGCCCGCGCTGGCGTCGACGGTGGTCACGCCGTACCGCAGCGCGGCCAGGGTGTTGGACAGCGCCTGGCCGTAGGTGTCGTGGAAGTGCACCGCGAGCCGCTCGACGCCGACCCCGCGGGCGACGCAGGCGTCGAGCACCGCGCCGACGTGCGCCGGGGTGGCGACGCCGATCGTGTCGCCGAGGGAGAGCTGGTCGCACCCCATCTCCATCAGCCGCGCCCCGACGGCGGCGGCCTGGTCCGGGTCGACGCCGCCCTCCCACGGGTCGCCGAACACCATCGACACGTAGGCCCGCACCCGCAGACCCTCGGACACCGCGCGGGTCACGGTCGGCTCGAACATCGCGAACTGTTCGTCGAGCGTGCGATTCAGGTTCCGCTTCGCGAACGTCTCGGTGGCCGAGGCGAACACCGCGACGTGGTCGCAGCCGGCGTCGATCGCGCGCTGCAGCCCGCGCTCGTTCGGGGTGAGGACGGGGTAGTCGAGCCCGGCGCGGCGGTCGAGCACGGCGAGGAGGTCGGCGGCGTCGGCGAGCTGGGGCACCCATGCCGGGTGCACGAAGCTGGTCGCCTCCAGCGTGCGCAGGCCCGCGTCGGCGAGCCGGTCGAGGAACTCGGCCTTCACCGCGACCGGGACGACGGTCTTCTCGTTCTGCAGCCCGTCGCGGGGGCCGACCTCGTAGATCTCGACGCGCTCCGGGAGCGCGGGGTCGCGCACCGTCGTGGGAAGACCGTTGCTCACAGGGACGCCCTCTCTCGCTGCGGTGCGGGAACCTCCATCCTGCCCCGCACGGCCGCGTCGGCGTGACCACGGCGGGCCGTGTGCTCGCTCTCCTTCTCGTTGCTGCGGCGCCGCTCGGCGAGCAGACCGATCTCCCGGTGCAGCCGGGCCTGGACCCGTTCCACGCCCGCGACGTCGGTGAACCGCAGCCGCTCCCCGGCGACGTCGAGCAGCAGGGTGCCGCAGCCGAACAGCCGTCCCCCGGCTCCGGTCCGGACGCGGACCGAGTCGATGCGGTCGATCGGCACGTCGAGGCCGTCGCGGACGAGCAGGCCCTCCCGGACGAGGAACCGCCGGTCGGTGACGACCAGCAGGGTGGCGCGCCAGCGCGCGATCGGCAGGAGCGTGAACCGCACCGCGACGAGCGCGGCGAGCACCCCGAGCACGAGCCAGGCCCACGGCGCCCACGGCTGCAGCCGGACCACGGCGGCCCCGAACCCGGCGACGGCGCTGACCCCGACGAGGACCGCGGCCGGGCGCAGAGCCAGCCGCCAGTGCGGGTGCCCGAGCAGCACGACGTGCTCGCCCTCGTCGAGAACCCGGTCCAGAGCCCGGTCCAGAGCGCTGTCGGGGAACGCCATACCCCCACGGTAGGGCGCCGGGCGCCCACCGCCCACGCGACGCGCGGGCGCTGCGTCGCAGGTCAGCGCAGTGGGTGACTCAGGACTGGTCGGCCGCGCGCAGATGGACGATGTCCCCGGCCGCCACCGCGACGCGGGCCCCGTCGTCCGGGTGGACCAGCAGCCGGCCCTGCGGGTCGACGTCCTCGGCCGTCCCGACGAGGTGGTCCCCGGCCGGGCGCTCCACCCGCACCCGCGAGCCGAGGCTGGCGCAGGCCGAGCGGTAGTCGCGGCGCAGGCCGCAGGCGTCGGCGTCGCCGCGGGCGTCGCGCCACTGCGCCTCGCGCCGGTACAGGTGTCCCAGCAGTGCGGTCGCGGTCTCGGCGCGGGTCGCGGTGAACCCGTGCGCGGCCAGCGAGGTCGCGCCCCACGGCAGGTCGGTGGCCGGGGTGGAGATGTTGAGCCCGATGCCCAGGACGATCCCCGGTCCGCCGCCGGAGACCGCGGTCATCTCGGCGAGGATCCCCGCGGCCTTGCCCCGCGCCGGCCCGACCAGCAGGTCGTTGGGCCACTTCAGGGCCACCGGCACGTCCGGGGCGAGCTCGGTGATCGCGTCGGCCAGCGCGACGCCCGCGAGCATCGGCAGCCAGCCCAGCCGGTCGGCGGGCACGCCCTCGGGGCGCCACAGCACCGACATCGTCAGCGCCGCCCCGGGCCGCGAGATCCAGGTCCGGTCGAGGCGGCCGCGGCCGCGCACCTGGTCCTCGGCGATCAGCACCGAGCGGTCCGGCGCACCGCGCCCGGCCTCGGCCAGCAGGTCGGCGTTCGTGGATCCGGTGGAGGCGACGACGTCGAGCGCCGTCCAGCCCCCCGCGGGACGGAGCACGGCCGTCCGCAGGGCGTACGGGTCCAGCGGGGTCCCGTCGCCGTGATTCGTCCCGGTCGTCATCACCGCGCACCGTAACGGCCCCGCGACGCGCCGGGGACCGCGGAGGGTGAACGGATCGGTAACGGTGTCGGCGGGACGGCCACCCGGTCGGCTGCGTCGGACGTCACGCCCGGGCCGAACCTACTTGCGGGTTAAGCTCCGGCCTCATGAGCGCCGCAACGGAGCCGATGGCGACCCCGGACAGTGGTGGGGCAGAGCCGGACATCCACACCACGGCGGGCAAGCTCGCCGATCTCTACCAGCGTTTCGAGGACGCGGTCCACGCCGGTTCGGCGTCCGCGGTCGAGAAGCAGCACGCGAAGGGGCGGCAGACCGCCCGTGAGCGGATCGACCAGCTGCTCGACCCGGGCTCGTTCGTCGAGCTGGACGCGCTGACCCGGCACCGCTCGACGAACTTCGGGATGGACGCCAAGCGCCCGTTCGGCGACGGCGTCGTGACCGGCACCGGCACGATCGACGGCCGCCCGGTCGCCGTGTTCTCCCAGGACGCGACCGTCTTCGGCGGCGCGCTCGGCGAGGTCTACGGCGAGAAGATCGTCAAGGTCATGGACGTGGCCGCGAAGATCGGCTGCCCGGTCGTCGGCATCAACGACGGCGGCGGCGCCCGCATCCAGGAGGGCGTGGTCGCCCTCGGCCTCTACGGCGAGATCTTCACCCGCAACGTCCAGAGCTCGGGCGTGATCCCGCAGATCTCGCTGATCATGGGCCCGTGCGCGGGCGGTGCGGTCTACTCCCCCGCGATCACCGACTTCACCGTGATGGTCGACGAGACCAGCCACATGTTCATCACCGGGCCGGACGTCATCAAGACCGTCACCGGCGAGGACGTCGACATGGAGGAGCTCGGCGGCGGCCGGGCCCACAACACCAAGTCCGGTGTGGCGCACTACCTGGCGGGCGACGAGGCCGACGCGCTCGACTACGTCAAGCAGCTGCTGAGCTTCCTGCCGTCGAACAACCTGTCCGAGGCGCCGTCGTTCCCGGCCACCGAGCCCGTCGAGGGGTCGATCGAGGACGGGATCATCGACTCCGACCGCGAGCTCGACACCCTGATCCCGGACTCGGCGAACACGCCCTACGACATCCGCGAGGTCATCAACCGGGTCGTCGACGACGAGGACTTCCTCGAGGTCCAGGAGCTCTGGGCGCCGAACATCGTGATCGGCTACGCCCGCGTCGAGGGCCGCAGCGTCGGCATCGTCGCGAACCAGCCGACCCAGTTCGCCGGCTGCCTGGACATCGACGCCTCGGAGAAGGCCGCCCGCTTCGTGCGGACCTGCGACGCGTTCAACATCCCGGTGCTGACCTTCGTCGACGTGCCGGGCTTCCTGCCGGGCACCGAGCAGGAGTGGAACGGCATCATCCGCCGCGGCGCGAAGCTGATCTACGCCTACGCCGAGGCGACCGTCCCGAAGGTCACCGTCATCACTCGCAAGGCCTACGGCGGCGCCTACGACGTCATGGGCTCCAAGCACCTCGGCGCCGACGTCAACATCGCCTGGCCGACCGCGCAGATCGCGGTCACCGGCGCGCAGGGCGCGGTGTCGATCCTCTACCGCAAGGAGCTCAAGGGCCTGGAGGGCGACGAGCTCGCCGCCAGGCGGGCGGAGCTGCAGCAGGACTACGAGGACACCCTCTGCAACCCCTACATCGCCGCCGACCGGGGCTACATCGACGCGGTCGTGCCGCCGTCGCACACCCGCGGCTACGTCGGCCGGGCGCTGCGGATGCTGTCCACCAAGCGGGAGCAGGGCCCGACCCGCAAGCACGGGAACATCCCGCTCTGATGGCCGCCGAGGAGTCCACCGAGCAGACCCCGGAGGAGCGCCGCGCGCTGTTCCGGGTGGTGCGCGGCACCCCGGACGACCGCGAGCTCGCGGCACTGGCCGCGGTGGTCGCCGCGGCGGCGAGCGCCGGTGGGCCGCCCGCCCCGCCGCGGACGCCGGACCTGTGGTCGCACCCCGCGGCCCAGCTGCGCGCACCGCTGCACGCGGGCCCGGGCGCCTGGCGCGCCTCCGGCCTCCCCCGCTGACCTCGTAGGTACCACCGACCGACGCCCGGTCCCCGGCACACCACGTGCCCGTGGCCGGGCGTCGTCGCGTCCGGCCACGGGGGTGACGGTCCACCCGGGGGTGGAGGGTGCGGGTCCACCCGGGATCGACCCCGGCGCCGACGCGACGACCGGGCCCGCGGGGAGATCGTTCTCCCCATGGACGCCACCTCACTCGTCATCACGGTCGCGATCGTCGGCCTGGTCCTGTCCAAGCAGTTCCGCGGGCAGTTCGTCGGCGGACGACGCGACGTGACGCTCCCGTTCGTCGTGATCGGCATCGGGGTGCTCACCCTCGCCCAGGCCCGCCCGGAGGTCACCGCGGCCGGGCTGGCGCTGCTCGCCGCCGAGCTGGTGCTGGCCGCCGGGCTCGGGGTGCTGCGCGGCCACGCGTTCCGACTCGGCACCCGCGACGGGTGGGCGTACCGCAGCGGCTCGGCCGCGCTGCTGGTCGCGTGGGTGCTGACCATCGGTGTGCGGGTCGGCGCCGGGGTCCTCGGCGGGGCCGTCGGTGCCGGACTGCTGCTGTCGGCGTCGTCGGCGCTGGTCTTCGGCGGCAGCCTGCTGGTCCAGAGCCTCGTGCTGCGACGCCGGGTGGCCGCGGCCGGGCTGCCGGTCCGGCCGGACGAGGCACGCCGTGCCCGCGCGGCGGCCTGAGCGTCCCGCCCGGCCCGGCCGCTGTGTCAGAGTGAAACGGTGAGCACGCCCGCCGCCCGCACGGCCCGCCGCGTCGAGCCCGACCGGTCGCCGCTGCTCGGGGTGCCCCGGCGGCTGGTGTCGCTGCTGTGGCTGCCGATCGTGCTGTTCCTGCTGTTCTGGTCGCCGGCCCAGCAGGTCTCGCCGACCTGGCTCTACGCCGGGCTCGTCCCGGCCGTCGCCGGGTGGGTGGTCTTCGCCCTCCACCGGAGCATGCCGCCGGTCGCGACGGTCCTGACCAGCGTCGCGCTCGCCGGGGGCGGGATCGCCCTGCTGGCCGGGTCCGACGGCTGGACCACCTCGGCGGCCTTCCCGATGATGGCGGTGTTCGTGGCCGCACTGCGGCTGCCGTACCGGACCGCGCTGTTCGTCGACGTGCCGGTCATCGCGGCCACCACGATCGTCGTCGGGCCCTACACCTCGGTGTGGGACGCGCTGCTGGTGGTCGCCGCGCTGACCGCGATGGTGCTGTTCGGGATCGGCCGCCGCGACTCCGCCCGCCGGCTCGAGGAGCACGAGCAGACACTCGTCGCCGACGCCAGGGCCCGCGAGGAGCACGCCCGCGCCGAGGCCATCGCCGACCGCGCCCGGGTCGCCCGCGACGTGCACGACGTGCTGGCCCACTCGCTGTCCGCGCTGGCCGTCCAGCTCCAGGGCGCCCGGCTGATGGCACTGCGCGACGGGGCCGCGCCGGACACGATCTCCCAGATCGAGCGGGCCCAGCGGCTCGCCTCCGACGGGATCACCGAGGCCCGCCGCGCCGTGCGGGCGCTGCGCGAGGGACCGGCGCCGGTCGACGTCGCCGAGGAGCTGCGCGAGCTCGGCCGGGCGCACCCGGACGCGACCGTCGAGGTCGCCGACGGGCTGCGCCTCGGCGCGCGGGAGGGCGAGACCGTGCTGCGCACCGCGCAGGAGGCACTGTCCAACGCCCGCAAGCACGCCCCCGGCGCCCCCGTGACGGTGCACCTGCGCCGCGACGGCGACGGCGCCGAGCTGGAGGTCGTCGACATCGCCGGGACACCTCCGCCGCCCGGCGACGGCGAGGGCTCCGGCCTGGCCGGGATGGCCGAGCGGGCGGCTCTCGTCGGCGCCGAGCTGCAGACCGGCCCCACCCCCGACGGCTGGCGGGTCCGGCTCCGGCTGCCCGCCCGCTCCCCGGACCGCGAGAGGATCACGACGTGAGCGCCCTGCGGGTGGTCCTGGCCGACGACCAGCGGATCGTGCGCGACGGCCTCGCCACCGTCCTGGGCCTGCTCGACGGCATCGAGGTCGTCGGCACCGCGTCCGGCGGCGACGAGGCGGTCGCCCGGGTCGCCGAGCTGGCCCCGGACGTGCTGCTCACCGACCTGCGGATGCCCGCGGGCGACGGCGTCTCGGCGACCCGCCGGGTCCGCGACGGACATCCCGGCACCGCCGTCGTCGTGCTCACCACCTACGTCGACGACGACGCCGTGGTCGACGCGATCGCCGCGGGCGCCTCGGGCTGGCTGTCCAAGGACGCCGACGCCGAGGCCATCGGCCGGGCCCTGCGCTCGGCCGCCGACGGTGTGTCCACCGTGGACGCCGGCGTGCTGTCCCGGCTGGTCGCCGCCCGCGCGTCGACCGTCCCGGCGGCACCGGTCGACCCGCCGGACGGGCTGACCCCGCGCGAGGTCGAGGTGCTCGGCCTGATCGCCGAGGGGCTGTCCAACACCGAGATCGCGCGACGGCTCGTGGTCGGCGAGGCGACGGTGAAGACCCACGTCAACCACCTGTTCGCCAAGACCGGGCTGCGCGACCGCGCCCAGGCCGTCGGCTACGCCTACCGCCACGGCCTGGCCGGCCGCTGACGCCGTCCCCACGGCCCCACGGCGTCCGGCGAGCGCCGTGGCGACCCGTAGCGTCGCCCGGCACCCGCCGCGCGGGTCGCCGCACACCGTCACTGGTCGCCACGCACACCCGACTGCCGGTGCCGTGGACACGGCGGGGCGGGTCGGCGGTGACGAGGTGTCGGCGGCCGGGGCCCCGCGGCTCAGTCGGCGGCGGGGGGTTTCGGGCCGGGAGCGGGCGTGGGGGTGTGCCCGTGGCCGTGGCCGTGGCCGTGGCCGTGCTTGGCCGCCACGCCCGCGCCGGGCATGGGGGCGGTGCCGCCCAGCTGGATGTCACCGGCCCGCAGCGGGGCGTCGTGGTACTTGCCCTCGTGCGCCAGGATCGGCCGCTGGTCCCCGGCGATCTCCGGGTACTTCTCCTCCAGCCTGCGTCGCTGGTCCCAGGTCCGGCGCATCGAGTCGATGTACTCGGAGTTCCCGTTGTAGACCCCGCGCCAGGTCTGGGGCATCTCGTCCTTGGACAGGCCGGGGCTGGCCTGGCCGCCGAGCGCGAACCCGGCGGGGACCTTGGTCGTCGCGCCGTCCCCGCAGAGCGGGCAGGGCGGGGTGGCCGCGTCCGACATGGACGCGAGGTGCTCGAAGCGGGCTCCGCACCCGCAGCGGAAGACGTAGATCGGCATCGTGCCGCCTTCGATCGGGGCGGCCGGCGGCCCCGGAGGACCACCGGCCGCGACGGTCACCAGTTCTCGACGGACTTCGTGAGGATGTCGGCGATGTCGTCCTCGGTCGGGGTCCGCGGGCAGGTCGCGAGCAGCCGCTGCTGCTTCATCGTCCCGGGGACCAGGTCCGGCACGTCGGCCTCGGTGTAGCCGACGCCGCCGATGCCGTTCGGGATGCCGATGTCGCGCATCAGCCGGGTGAGGACCCCGGGCAGCTGCTCACGCGGGTCGTTCACCTTGTCCGCCCGCGGGTCCATCAGCTCCGCGGCCCGCAGGTGCCGCTCCGGCGCGGAGTCGAAGGAGAACCGGAACGCCTCGGGCGCGGTCAGCGACACCGACTCCCCGTGCGGCACCATCGCCTCGTCCTGCGGGTAGCCCTGCGGCCGGTAGTCCTTGACCATGCCCGCGATCGGGTAGGCGTTGGCGTGCGGGATGTGCACACCGGAGTTGCCGAACCCCATGCCCGCGAAGGTCGCGGCCATCATCATGTCCGAGCGGGCCTCGACGTCCTCGGCGCCGCGCTCGACGGCGGCCCGGAACGACTTCGCGAGCAGCGACATCGCCTTCTCGCACCACAGGTCCGAGACCGGGTTCGAGCCGCAGTAGGTGACCCGCTCCTCGGGCTTCTTGCGGTCGAAGGTGGTGTAGTACCGCGCCGTGTAGCTCTCCACCGCGTGGCAGGTGATGTCCATCCCGGCCGCCGCGGTGACCTGCGGCGGCAGCGTCATCGTCAGCAGCGGGTCGATGACGGCCAGGGTCGGGCGCAGCCGCCAGTGGCTGATCCCGGTCTTGACCTTCATCGACAGGATGTCCAGCACACACATCGCGGTGGACTCCGAGCCGGTGCCCGCCGTCGTCGGGACGGCGATCAGCGGCTTGAGCTGCCCGGGCGGCACCTTCGCGCCGCCGATCGGCTTGTTGATGTAGTCCATCAGCTCGCCGGGGTGGCTGGTGAGCAGGTTGATCGCCTTGGCGGTGTCGATCGCCGACCCGCCCCCGACGGCGACGAAGCCGTCCCACGGACCCTGCGCGCGGGCGTACTCGGTCGCCTTGTTCATCGAGTCGTCGGTCGGCTCGACGTGCACGCCGTCGAAGATCTCGGACTCGATGCCGTAGCGGGACAGGTTGTCGGCGAGGCGCTGCGGCGCGCCGAGCGCGTTCACGCCCGGGTCGGTCACGATCAGGACCCGGGACACGTCGTAGGCCGACAGCTCGAAGCCGACCTCGTCGATCGCGCCCGCGCCGAACTTCAGCGGCGGCGCACCCCAGGTGAAGATCGTCTCCTCGGTGTACTCGGGAACCTCGAACGTCATCAGGTGTACGACCCCTCCGGTGCCTTGCGCAGCTGGTGGATCTGCTCGGCGTCGTGGCCGAACACCATCTGCGCGTTCGTCTGCTCCTGGATGCCGCGCAGCTTCTCCACCGAGGAGAACCAGTCCTCCAGGTTGTTGACGATCGCGGCCGGCGCGGCGGGCGGGCCGTAGCTCGCTCCCATGTAGACCGCGTCCGAGGTGAAGATCATCGTCCCGGTGTCGGGGAGGTCGACGCGCATCGACATGCAGCCGGGGGTGTGCCCCGGGGTCTGGATCATGCTGACGCCGGGGAGCAGCTCGACGTCGCCGGAGACGATCTCCCAGTCGATGCCCTCGTAGTCGGCCTTGAGGTGGGCGCCGTTGAACGGGCCCTCGAAGCCGAGCGCGAACTCCTTCTCCTTGTCCGAGCAGATCATCTTCGCGTTGGTGTTCTTGAACATCTGGGCGTTGCCCGCGTGGTCGAAGTGCAGGTGCGAGAGGACGACGTAGTCGATCTCGTCGAGCCCGACGCCCATCTTGTGCAGCTGCTTGTCCAGGTACTCGTCGTCGGCGACCTGGTCGTAGGGGAAGAACTCCTGCAGACCGGTCGGCGCCCAGCGCGTCTCCCAGTCCGACGGACAGCTGGTGTCCCACAGCAGCTTGCCCTCGTCGGTCTCGACGAGGACGCAGTGCGTGGGCACCTCCACCCAGTCGATCGGGGCGTCCTTCTCGGACCGTGGCTTGATGCTGACACCGGGCTTGAGGAGCAGGAACGGGAGATTGGCGTGCATCGCCCCGCAGGGGATGACGCTGAGCTTGTTCGCCGTGGCCATGAGGGATCCCTTCGTCGCTGGAGGGTTCTGGCAGTTCGTCGCCGGGCCAGTCTCGGGAAGCCCGGGGCAGGCGTCCATGGTCGTATGCGCCTGTCTTGGTCGCAGGACATGGCGCGGACAGACATAGGGTCGGGCGCATGAAGCCGGCTCCGCCGTTCCCCGAGCCCAGCCAGGACGCGATCCTCCAGGCCGTCGGGCAGACAGCGCTGGACCTCGCGGACGTCGGCGACCGCGACGTCATGCTCGGCGCCGTACTGCGCCGCACCCGGGCGCTGCTCGGCGCGGACATGGCCTACTTCAGCCTCAACGACCTGCACTCCGGTACGACCTACATCGAGCTGACCGACGGCGTCCGCACACCGGAGTACCGCGCGATCCGGATGCCGTTCGGCACCGGTGTGCTGGGGCGGGCGGCGGCCGGCGCGGGCACGGTCGCCACCGCGGACTACCTGGCCGACCGGGCGCTCAACCACCTGTCGGGGATCGACACGATCGTGCGCGGCGAGGGTGTGCGGGCCATCGCCGGCGCCCCGATGCGCCTGGGCGGGCGGGTCGTGGGAGCGCTGCTCGTGGCCCACCGCGGACCCCGCACCCTCGGCCCGGCCGCCCGGACCGCGCTGGAGCACATGGCCGTGCAAGCCGCCGTCGCGCTGGAGCAGACCCGGCGCGGCGAGGAGATCCGGCGCCTGCGCACCACCCGCGACGACGGTTCCGACCCCGGCGCCCGGCTGCGCCTGGAACACCTCCTGCACCTCGACGAACGCCTCATGGGGGCGATGGCCGGCTCCACCGCCGAGGCGGCCGGGGTGTTCGCCGTGCTCGCCGAGTCCGTCGGGCACCCGCTCTCGCTGCACGACCCGTCCGGGGCGCTGCGCACGGGACGACGGCTGCTCACCCCCGAGGAGCTGGCCGGGTGGCGGTTGCGGTCGGCGGTCCGCACCTCCCAGCAGGCCGGTGGGGTCGCGATCGCGCACCTGCCCGGCGGCGGGACCTACGCGCTGCTCGCGATCACCACAGCGGGAGAGCACCTGGCGACCCTGGTCATGGAGGGCGCCGACGACGACGCCGTCGCCCGGCTGGCGCACGCCTCGGCGTTCATGACGGTCGCACTGCTCGTCGAGCGGGCGCTGGCCCAGGCCGACGAGACCGCCCAGACCACCCTGGTCGAGGAGCTCGTCGACAGCCGGGTCCCGCCGCGGCCGACGCTGGGGACCCGGCTCGCGCAGTACGGCCTCTCCCCCGACGCCCCGGCCACGGTGCTGGTCGTCGACGTCGACCCGGCCGGTGCGGTGACCGCGGCGCGGGCGGTCCGGGGGCTCGACGGGGCGGGCCGCTGGCTGGTGTCGGTGCACGACGGTCACGTGTGCGTGATCGCCGCCGGGACGACCGGCCCCGGCCCCGCGGGGACCGGCGCGGCACCGCTCGTCGCCGAGGGGCTCGCCGCGGCCGGGACGCCGTCGCTCGTCGGCGCCGCGCACAGCCCCTCGGGCGGGCCGTCGGACCTGCGCCGCGCGCACACCGAGGCCGCCGACGTCGCCGCGGCGGCCCGTGCCCTGGGCCGCACCACCGGGCACGCGGACTTCGCCTCGCTCGGCGCGGTCGGCGCGGTGATCCGGGACCGGACCGGCACCACGTCGCGGGAGATCGTCGGGCGCCACCTCGGCCCGGTCCTCGACTACGACCGGCGCCGGCGTACCCGGCTGGCCGAGACGCTGTGGCACTGGTTCGCCGCGGGCGAGCTGCTCGCCCCGGCCGCCGACGCGTTGTCGGTGCACCCGAACACCGTGCGCCAGCGCCTCGAACGCGTCGACGACCTGCTCGGACCGGACTGGCGCACCCCCGAGGGCCGCTTCCACCTGCACCTGGCGCTGCGCCTGCACCGCGTCGCCGGGCCGGACCGGACCACCGACCCGGTGGCGGACCACGGCTCCGCGGTGGCGGGCCGGTAGCGTCCGACGTCGTGCGCCTGGTTCTCGCCTCCGCCTCCCCCGCCCGCCTGTCGGTCCTGCGCGCCGCCGGGGCCGACCCCGCCGTGGAGGTCTCCGACGTCGACGAGGACGCCCTGCTCGCCGCGCACCCCGACGCCGACCCCGCGCGCAAGGTGACGCTGCTGGCCGCGGCCAAGGCCGCCGCCGTCGCCGACCGACTGACCGGTGACGGCGTGGTCGTGGGCTGCGACTCCATGCTGCTCGTCGACGGTGAGCTGGTCGGCAAACCGCACGACGCGGAGACCGCGCGGCGCCGCTGGAAGGCCATGGCCGGGCGCACCGGCGAGCTGCTGACCGGGCACGCCGTCCTGCGCCTGGCCGGCGGAGCGGTCGTGCAGGAGGCCGAGGGGCACGCCGGGACCGGGGTGCGCTTCGCCGAGCCGACCGACGCCGAGCTGGACGCCTACCTCGCCACCGGCGAGCCGCTGGAGGTCGCGGGCGCGTTCACCCTGGACGGGCTGGGCGGCTGGTTCGTCGAGGGTATCGACGGCGACCCGTCCAACGTGATCGGGATCAGCCTGCCGCTGCTGCGCCGCCTGCTGGGCGCGGTCGGGGTGTCGGTGGTCGATCTGTGGACGCCACGGTCCTGACCGCCGTGTGGGTGTCGGGGCACGCGGTTACCCTGCGGCCATGACTGTCGGACACGACCCCGACCCGAAGCTCGCCGAATACGCGCACCCCGAGCGCCTGGTCACCACCGCCTGGCTGGCGGAGCACCTGAAGGACCCCGGTCTGGTGGTCGTGGAGTCGGACGAGGACGTCCTGCTCTACGACACCGGGCACATCCCCGGCGCGGTGAAGGTCGACTGGCACACCGAGCTCAACGACCCGGTCACCCGTGACTACGTCGACGGCACCCGCTTCGCCGAGATCATGTCCGAGCGTGGCATCGGCCGGGACACCACGATCGTCGTCTACGGGGACCGGAACAACTGGTGGGCCGCCTACGCGCTGTGGGTGTTCTCCCTGTTCGGCCACACCGACGTGCGGCTGCTCGACGGCGGCCGGTCCAAGTGGGTCGCCGAGGGCCGCGAGATGGTCACCGACGCGCCCGCCCCGGCCCGGGCCGACTACCCGGTCGTCGAGCGCGACGACTCCGGCATCCGTGCCTTCAAGGACGACGTCCTCGCCCACCTGGGCAGGCCACTGGTCGACGTGCGGTCCCCGCAGGAGTACACCGGCGAGAAGCTGCACATGCCCGACTACCCGCAGGAGGGCGCGGTCCGCGGCGGGCACATCCCGGGCGCCGCGAGCGTCCCGTGGGCCCGCGCCGCCGCCGAGGACGGGTCCTTCAGGAGCCGTGCCGAGCTGTCCGCGATCTACGAGCAGGAGCAGGGGCTGTCGGCCTCGGACGACGTCGTCGCCTACTGCCGGATCGGTGAGCGTTCCAGCCACACCTGGTTCGTGCTGACGTACCTGCTGGGCTTCGACCGGGTCCGCAACTACGACGGCAGCTGGACCGAGTGGGGCAACGCCGTGCGCGTGCCGATCGTGCAGGGCGAGGAGCGCGGGTCCGCGTGAGCTCCACCGATCCGGGCACCCTGCCCCCCGATCTCGCCGAGCTGGTCGACGACTTCGCCGCGGTCGGCCCGAAGGACCGTCTCCAGCTGCTGCTGGAGCTGTCCCAGGAGCTGCCGGACCTGCCCGAGCGCTACGCCGAGACCGCGGACACGATGGAGCAGGTCCACGAGTGCCAGTCGCCGCTGTTCCTCGCCGTCGAGGTGGAGGACGGCGGTGAGCGGCCGGTGCACCTGTTCTTCTCCGCGCCGAAGGAGGCGCCGACCACCCGCGGGTTCGCCTCGATCATGGTGACCGGGCTGGACGGGCAGCCCGCCGCGACGGTGCTGGCCGTGCCGGACGACTTCTACACCGACCTCGGCCTCGCCGAGGCCGTCAGCCCGCTACGGCTGCGCGGCATCGCGGCGATGCTGGCGCGCATCAAGAACCAGGTGCGGGCCGCGACCGCCTGAGCCCCGCACACTCACTCCCGCGACAGCCGGGGTCACCGTCGGTGATCCCGGCTGTCGTCGTCCGCGCTCCTTCCTCAAGTCCACCTCAAATCGGTCACCCGGTCGGGGTGAGCGGGCGCACACTGCTTCGAACGACGAAGTGTCGCTCACCGCAGGGGGTGGTGGAGATGGGCACGAACCTCACCGGGGACACCTGGGGCATCCCGGGTCAGACCTTCCTGGTCCTCTACGTCGTCGCGCTGGTCCTGGTCTCCGGGATCGTGCTGCGCCGGCGGCGGACGATCGCGCAGGGGGATCCGCGCGGCGCCCGCACCCTCGACAGCAGGCCCGAGGACGTCGCGTACCTCAACGGCGGCCCCGAGCTGGCCGTGTACGCGGCCCTGTCGGCCATGCACGTCGACGGCAGTCTGGTCACCTCCGGCCGCACCACGGGCCAGGTGCGGGCGGGCCGGGTCCCCGGGCACGGCGCGTCGGCGCTGCAGCGGGCGATCCACCGCTCCGCGCAGCGTCTGACCCCGGGCCGGATGCTGGGCACCCACGAGCCGGTCCGCACCGAGCTGGCCCGGGCCGCGCAGCGGCTGGAGACCGCGGGGCTGCTGCTGTCCCCGGCCGACCGGGTCCGTTACCGGGCGACCGCCTGGCCGGTCGGGGTGCTCGCCCTGGCCGGTGCGGTCCGGATCGCCGCCGGTCTGGGCGGTGGGCGCCCGGTCGGGTTCCTGCTCGCGCTCGTCGCCGCCACCGCGGTGTTCGCCACGGTGCTCGCGACGCGGGTGCCCGACCGGACCCGGGCCGGGGACGCCGCGCTCACCGTCGTCCGGTCCCGGAACGACGCGCTGTCGCCGTCGATGCGCCCGGACTGGACGGCCGTCGGGCCCGCCGCGGCCGCGCTGTCGGTCGGCGCGTTCGGGGTCGGCGCGATGCTGGCCGCCGAGCCCGCCTTCGCCGAGGAGCTCGCCGCGCAGAAGCTCGCCACGCTCGGTGGGGCGCCCGCCGCGACCGGGGGCGGCTCCTCCGACGGCGGTGGCGTCGTCGGCTGGTCCGGCGGTGACAGTGGCGGGAGCAGCTGCGGCGGAGGCGGCGGGGGCTGTGGCGGCGGAGGCGGCTGCGGCGGCTGAGCCCGCGCGGGGGACCGGATCTGCCGTCCCCGCAGCTGCACCGTGGGGGGTGTGAAGCTGCGGGGACGGCTCGTACGGGCGGAGGTGGCGACATGACGGGTGTCCCGGGCGGGACCGGGGTCGGCTGGCGCAGCGGTGTCGCCGCCGTCCTCGACGACGTCGACGGTCTCGCGTTCCACGAGGTCATCGCCGAGTCGCTGCGCCCGGGCGCGGTGCCGGCGTCGCTGCGGCGCAGGCCGGTCGTCGTGCACGGGGTGCGGCTGTCGCCCGGCTCTCCCGAGGGCGTCGACCCGGGCAGGGTCGCCCACCTCGCGGCCTGCGCCGCGGCGACGGGTGCGGCGCTGGTCAGCGAGCACATCGCGTTCACCCGGGCCGGCGGGATCGAGGCGGGGCACCTGCTGCCGCTGCCCCGCACCCGCGAGGCGCTCGACGTGCTCGTCGCCAACGTGACGGCGACGCGCGCGGAGCTGGACGTCCCGCTGGCGCTGGAGCCGATCGCGGCCCTGTTCGACTGGCCCGACGACGAGTTCGACGAGGCGGGCTTCCTGCACCGGCTGCACGACCGGACCGGGGCGCCGCTGCTCCTGGACGTCGCGAACGTGTTCGTCAACGCCCGCAACCGGGGCCGTGACCCGCGGGCGGACGTCGACGCGCTGCTCGCCGGGCTTCCGCCCGGGGCGGTGGCCTACTGCCACGTCGCCGGGCACGCCGCCGACGCGGCGGGGCTGCTGCACGACACCCACACCGACCCCGTCCCGGACGCGGTGCTGGCGCTGCTGACCCACACCGTCGCGCAGCTGCCGGTGCCGCCACCGGTGATGCTGGAACGCGACGGCCGCTACCCGCCCGCCGCGGTGCTGCGCGCGGAGCTGGACGCCGTCGCGGCCGCCGCCGGGCACGCGGCGCCGTGCCGGGCGGGTGCGGGCGCCGGGCACGGGGCCGGGCCGGTGGCGGCGCCCGCCGCGGACGGGCCGGGCCCGACGTGAGCGACGGGCTCGCGCGGCGGCAGGCCGCGCTGGTGGCGGCGCTCGTCGCCGGCGGGACGGACCCGGCCGGGTTCGACGCGGCGCGCCTGGCCGCGACCCGGGCGGCGCTGCTGCGCAAGCGGGCCGGGCTCGTCGCCGCGGCGTGGCCGCTACTCGCCGCCGACGCCGGGGCGGACTGGCAGGCCCGGTTCGGCGCCCACTTCGAGGGCGTCGCCCCCTACGGCCCGGAGCGGGAGGGCTGGGACCTGGCCCGCGAGCTCGCGGCCGCCGGGCGGCTCGGTGCGGGCGCACGGCGCGAGCTGGCCGCACGCGAGGCGGCGCTGCACTACGACGGACGCACCGCCCCGCGACCCCGGAACCGCCTGTCCCGATGGTGGCACCGGTCACGACGGGAACGATCAGGGCCGAGGTCCGGGCCCTCGGACGGGTGACGACGTTGCCATCGCCACATTCCCCACCGGTAACTTCCGGCGGCTCTGCTCTTACACTCCGCCTAACCCTGCGCCGGAGCATCGGGCCGGCGCCGTGACCGGAGGAGTTCGACTGTGCCCGCACTGCGCAAAGTGCTCGTCGCCAACCGGGGAGAGATCGCCGTCCGCGTGATCCGAGCAGCGAAGGACGCGGGGCTTCAGAGCGTCGCCGTCTATGCCGACCCGGACCGGGACGCGATGTTCGTGCGGCTCGCCGACGAGGCCTTCGCGCTGGGTGGCTCCACCGCCGCCGAGTCCTACCTCGACATCGAGAAGGTCATCGGTGCCGCGAAGCAGGCCGGTGCCGACGCGATCCACCCCGGCTACGGCTTCCTGTCGGAGAACGCCGACTTCGCCCAGGCCGTGATCGACGCCGACCTCACCTGGATCGGCCCGTCGCCGCAGTCGATCCGCGACCTCGGCGACAAGGTGACCGCACGTCACATCGCCCTGAAGGCCGGCGCCCCGTTGGTGCCCGGCACCAAGGACCCGGTGAAGGACGCGGACGAGGTCATCGCCTTCGCCGACGAGCACGGCCTGCCGGTCGCGATCAAGGCCGCCTTCGGCGGTGGCGGGCGCGGCATGAAGGTCGCCCGCGAGCGCTCCGAGATCGCGGAGCTGTACGAGTCCGCGGTCCGTGAGGCCACCGCGGCGTTCGGCCGCGGCGAGTGCTTCGTCGAGCGCTACCTGGACAAGCCGCGCCACGTCGAGGCCCAGGTGCTGGCCGACCAGCACGGGAACGTCGTCGTCGTCGGGACGCGGGACTGCTCGCTGCAGCGCCGCTTCCAGAAGCTCGTCGAGGAGGCGCCCGCGCCGTTCCTGAGCGACGAGCAGCGCAAGACCCTGTACGACGCCTCGAAGGCGATCTGCAAGGAGGCCGGCTACTACGGCGCCGGCACCGTCGAGTTCCTGGTCGGCCAGGACGGCATGATCACCTTCCTCGAGGTCAACACCCGTCTGCAGGTCGAGCACCCGGTCTCGGAGGAGACCACCGGGATCGACCTGGTCCGCCAGATGTTCCGGATCGCCGAGGGCCAGGAGCTGGACTTCGACGACGACCCGCAGCCGCGCGGGCACGCGATCGAGTTCCGCATCAACGGCGAGGACGCCGGGCGCAACTTCCTGCCGGCGCCGGGCACCGTCGAGCGGATCTGGTACCCGGCCGGCCCGGGCGTCCGGATGGACGCGGGCGTCGAGGACGGCTCGGTCATCGGGGGTCAGTTCGACTCGCTGCTGGCCAAGCTGATCGTGTGGGGCAGCGACCGGCAGCAGGCGCTGCAGCGGGCCCGTCGCGCACTCGGCGAGTTCAAGGTCGAGGGCATGGCGACCGTGCTCGAGTTCCACCGTCTCGTCGTCGAGGACCCGGCCTACGCCGCCGAGACCCTCGAGGACTTCACCGTGCACACCCGCTGGATCGAGACCGAGTGGGACAACACCGTCCCGCCGTTCGAGGGCGGCGCGGGTGCCGAGGACGAGTCCGGCGAGCGGCAGACCGTCGTCGTCGAGGTCGGCGGGCGACGCCTGGAGGTCTCGCTGCCCGGTGACCTCGCCCTCGGCGGCGGCGGCAACGGCGGCGGCGCGGCCAAGTCGGCCCCACGCAAGCGCGGCGGCAAGGGCGGCGGCGGAGCGAAGGCCTCCGGCGACGCCGTCACCGCGCCGATGCAGGGCACGATCATCAAGGTCGCGGTCTCCGAGGGCGACACCGTCGAGGTGGGTGACCTGATCGTCGTCCTCGAGGCGATGAAGATGGAGAACCCGGTCACCGCGACCAAGGCCGGCACCGTGACCGGCCTGGACGCGGAGCAGGGCGCCTCGGTCACCCAGGGCACGGTCATCTGCGAGATCAAGGACTGAGTCCCCTGGACCAGGTGCCCGCCCCCGCTCCCGACCCGGTGCTCGACCCGGTCGAGATCAACGCCGGGACGTGGTACCTGCGCGGACCACGGCACGACGGCCGGGTGGACGACCGCCCGGCCGTCGCCGCGTCCTGCCGGGACCCGGAGATCCGGCGCTGGCGCAACCGTCCGGACCCGGCCGCCCCGGACTTCGACGAGCAGGTGACCGCGCACGTCGCGGACCGGATCGACGGCTGGGCCCGCGGCACCCGCTGTGCCTGGGCCGTCGCCGAGCCGACGACCGGGGAGATGCTCGGCGAGATCACCCTGGAGCACCTGGACATCGCCCACGGCACCGCCGAGCTGCGCTGCTGGACGCTGCCCGGCGCCCGCGGACGCGGCCTGGCCCGCACCGCGGCCGGGGCGGTCGTGCGCTTCGCCTTCGGCGGGCTCGGGTTGCACCGCGTCACCTGGATGCACGCCGAGCCGAACCGGGCGTCGGCCGCCGTCGCCGCGGCGCTGGGGTTCGTGCCGGAGGGGCGGCTGCGGGAGGCGTGGACCGTCGACGGCGAGCGGGTCGACGTCGTCGTGCTGGGGCGGTTGGTGGGCGAGGGCTGAGGCGGTCCGCGCGGCCCCGTCGCCCGCGCGTCGACAACCGCGTGCCGCGTTCCGTGGAACGCGCTGTGCCGACCGGGTCACCGCCCGTTGACCGGCACGTCGCGCCGTTCTAGCGTTCCCGGCGTGTCGCGCACGCCGTCCGGCGCCCGCGGCACGCAACGTCACAACTCCACAGCCGACCCGTGTGCCCGATCCACGGGGCCCGGAACTACCGCCACGCGGAGTACCGCGCCGCGGATCCGCTCGCCACGCAGGCCCAGCCGCGCCGTGAGCCGTCCCAGTTCGACCGAGACGTCACAGGATCCGTCATGCCCCCAGAGTTCGACATCGCGCCGACGACGTTCCATGTCACGACGCACGTCCACACCGACGGCCCGATCCCGGGCCCGCACTCCCTGCTCACCCTGACCTCCTCCGCGTACGGCGCGGACGGGGTCCTGATCGGCACCTTCACCGCCAACCTCCGGGAGCTCCCGGGGGCCACCCTGCACCCGACCGCGCTGGCGACCTGGCGCACCCGGGCGGAGGACTGGCTCCTGACCCGGCGGGCCTCGCGCCCACCGGGGCAGGTGGCGAACGACTACGCAGCCTGGGTCACCGACCTGGGCGAGCGTGCGCTGTTCGTCTCCGACCCGGAGGAACCGGACCACCTGTTCGTCTACTGGTACCTGCAGCGTTTCGCAGGCCGGTGGCCGTTCGCGGGGACCGTTCCCGCCCTCGGCGGGACTCCCCGGCCCTGGGCCCCACCGCCGTGCCCGCTGCGCGGGTGCGCCCCGGTCGAGGTCCCGGAGCCGACCGAGGTGACGGCGGCCTGACCGCGACACACACCCCCGTCCGCGCCGATGACCACCGGTGCGGACGGGGGTGTCGTCGTGTGCGGGCTTCGCGATCGCGACCGTTCCGCGGCGAACCGCCGCGGCGACGGCCGGCGCGGGCCTAGCGTGCGCCCGTCCGTGATCCGCCCGTCCGCACCGGAGGCCGACGTGCCCGACATCCACCCGGACCTGCGTGTCGACCCGGCCGCCCCGGCCGGGGCGGCGGAGGCGCTCGACCGGGCCGCGTCCCGGCTGGCCGTCGCGCTCCGCACCCTCGACGCCGACGCCCGCCGGGTCGAGCCGTGGCTGGGGGATCCGGCCAGCGCCGAGGCCGCCGCCCGCTACGCCGTCCACGCCGCGGACGGCCCCGACGCCGCGATCGGCCGGCTGCGCACCCTGCACGCGGAGCTGCTGCGGGCCCGCGACGCCGCCGGTGCCACCGGGCGTGCCTACACCCGCACCGAGGAGTCGACGACGGACGCGGTGAACCGGGGTGCCCGGTGACCGCGCCGCGCTGGGCGGGACTGAGCCACACCGAGATCGTCGCGATGGTGGCGGCCGGTCCGGGCCCCTCGGCGTCGGCCGGGGCGGAGCGGGCGTGGCGCGACGCCGCCGCCGCGCTCACCGACGTCCACCGCGAGCTGTCCGGGCAGGTCCGTGACCTGCCCGGAGGGTGGTCCGGCGGCACCGCGGACGGCGTCACCGTGGCGTTCGGGTCGCTGGACGGCTGGGTCGTCTCCGCCGCCGTCGACGCGGGCCGCACCGCCGACGCACTCGCCGCCCAGGCCGGGCTCGCCGCGGACCTCCGGGCCCGGATGCCGGCCGCCGCGGCGCCGACGCCGCCGGAGGCCGCACCCACCGGCCCGGCCCTGCTCGACGACTGGGCGGCCGCCGACCTCGCCGCGGGCAACTCGGCCGGCCGGGCCGCGGAGCTGATGGTCCGCTACGACGACGACACCCGCCTCACCGGCGCCCCGTGGACCGGGTGGGGTGCGTCCCCGGTCGTCACCCGCGACGGCACCGCCCCCGCCTCCCCCGCTGTCCCGGCCCTGTCGCCCGGCGGGCCCCCGCCCGGCCCCGGCGGCGACGCGGACCCGGCCCCGGACCCGGCGGGCGGCGCCGGGACGGGGACGACGGTGTTCGCGGGGATCGGCTTCGGCGGGATCACCGCGGCGGTGCTGACCGGGAACGGACGGGCCGGGGTGCCCGGGGCACGGCCGATCGACGTCGGCGGGCCCTCCTCCGGGCCGGCTCCCGCGACCGATGCCCCCCGCACCGGCACGCCCGGCGCACCCGGCACCGGCGACCTCCGGGCCGGTCCGGCGTCCCCCGCGGGCGCCGGCGTCCCGGACGGCGTCGACGGCACGGACCCCGGCGGCAGCAGCACCGCGGTGACCGCCGCGGTGCTCGCGGGCGGGGCGCTCGGCGGGGCCGGGATCGTGATCGGTGCCACGATCCGCCGGGAGCGGCAGGCCCGGGACGGACGCAGGCCCGCCGGGGGCGGCACGCCGCCCGGACACCCGCGCCCCGGCGACGCGGCCGGCCACGGGGCACCGTCCTGCGGTGTCGCCCAGGACCCGCCGGGTGACGGACCGCCGAGCGGGGCCGAGCACCGCCCGCCCTCCGGCGATGCGACGACCAGCGGCACCCGCGCCCCCAGCGGCACCCCGGCCGCCGACGGTGGGGCGCCGCCGGCGTCCGGTGGCCCCGCCCCGGACGGCGCCACCGGGAACACCGTGCCCGACGGCGGCCCCACGCCACACGCAGGCCCCGCTCCCGGTCCGACCACGAGCGACCGACCGTTCCCGGACGGAACCGGCGGCGGTGCCGCCCCCGGAGGCCCCGACGGTCCCCGGAGCCCGGTCCACCACGGCGTCACCACCGGTGACCTCGCCGTTCCCCACCCCGACGGCCCGGCGCCCCACGGCGCCGTCACACACGCCCGCCACGCCCCGCCGCCGATGCCGCCACCGGGCGACCCGGCCGTCCCCCCCGCCGGGGTGCCGGTGGGCGCGGTCCCGGCCGCCCCACACCCGGTCGCGGCGACCGTCGGCGCGCCCGCCGACCCCCGCACCCCGGCCTGGCGCCTCGTCGCCGACGAGCACGCCGCCCCCGACGACCCCCCGGAGCAGCCCGGTGCCCGAGCCGACCCCGGCGTCCTGCGCCCCGACGCCCGCTGGAGGGGCCGTGGCTGAGCCCGCGCCCTGGACCCCGTCGGCGCCGTTCGTGCTCACCGGCGCCGAGTTCGACGTCGTCTGGGAGCACCTGGGGCTCGGCGCCACCCCGGTGGCGCTGCGGCTGCCCTCCCCCGGGCGCACCCGCGAGGAACGACGCCGGGTCGTGGCGGCCGGCGTCGGCGGGCTGCGCGCCCGCGGCCTCGCCGGTCCGGCCGGACCCGACCCCGCGCTGGTACGGCTGCTGGCCCTGCTCGCCCGTCCCGACCGCCATCTGGAGGTGCGCGGCCGTCTCGACGACGGGCCGCTGCGCGCGGTCGCCGCCGAGCGCGACGGCGACGGCGTCCTCGCCGTCCACACCGGCGGAGCCGTCACCGTCACCGCGGCGGGCTCACCGGCACACGCCGCGGTGTCGGCCCTGCCCCGGCGCGCGCCGGGGCCCGGGCCCGCCGTGGCCCTGCCCACCACCGAGCTGGCCCGCCTCCTCGACGCGGACGCACACACCGATCCCGGCACGGACGGGGACGACGAGCAGCGGGCCCGGCTCGCACCGCTCTTCGCCGGGCCCACGCACCGTGCGCAGATCTGTGCCGTCCGGCACGACCGCTGGGGCAGCCCGTCGCGGCTGCCGGGGCACATCGCCGTCGTCGACACGCCGCGAGGGCGCTACCGGCTGACCCGCGGGACCGGCGCGCACGGCGGACCGGAGTGGTCCACCCTCGCCCCCGCGGGCGACGGCGAGCTGCGCGACCGGTGCGCGGAGCTGTTCTTCAGTCCAGGTCGGAGTGCTGCATGAGCTGACGGCCCGCCTCGGTGATCGACCCGGACAGCGACGGGTACACCGAGAACGTGTGGGCCAGGTCGTCCACGCCGAGCCCGTTCTGGACCGCCATCGCGATCGGCAGGATCAGCTCGCTCGCGACCGGGGCGACCACGACACCACCGATGACCACGCCGGACGCCGGGCGGCAGAACAGCTTCACGAAGCCGCGGCGCAGCCCGCGCATCTTGGCGCGCGGGTTCGTCGACAGCGGCAGCATCACGGTGCGGGCCGGGACCTCACCGGAGTCGATCGCGTTCTGGCTGATCCCGACGGTCGCGATCTCGGGGCGGGTGAACACGTTCGCCGCGACGGTCCGCAGCCGGATCGGGGACACGCCCTCGCCCAGCGCGTGCCACATCGCGATCCGGCCCTGCATGGCCGCGACCGAGGCGAGCATGAGCACCCCGGTGCAGTCGCCGGCCGCGTAGACGCCCGGCTCGGAGGTGCGCGAGACCTTGTCGACGGGGACGAACCCGCCGCGGTCGGTCTCGATGCCGATCTTCTCCAGGCCGAGGTCGGCGGTGTTCGGGATCGACCCGACGGTCATCAGGGCGTGCGAGCCCTCGACGACCCGGCCGTCGGACAGCGTGACGCGGACGCCGTCGCCGGTGTTCTCGACCGAGTCCGCGCGGGCGTGGGCGAGGATCTCGACGCCGCGCTCGGCGAAGACCTCCTCGAGCACGGCCGCGGCGTCGGCGTCCTCGTGCGGGAGGACCCGGTCACGGCTGGAGACCAGGCTGACCCGGCAGCCGAGCTCGACGTAGGCGGAGCAGAACTCCGCGCCCGTCACGCCCGACCCGATCACGATCAGGTGCTCCGGCAGCTCGTCGAGGTCGTAGAGCTGGCGCCAGTCGAGGATCCGGTCGCCGTCGGGCCGGGCGGAGTCCAGCACCCGCGGGGTGGCCCCGGTCGCGATGAGGACGACGTCGGCGACGAGCTCCTCGACCGTCCCGTCGGTGTGGGTGGCGGTCACCTCGTGCGCGGCGCGGGCCGCGGCGGGCCCGGCGAACTGCGCGGTGCCGGCGATGATCCGGACGCCCTCGTCCTCCAGCCGGGCCCGCACGTCGGCGGACTGGGCGAGAGCGAGGGACTTGACCCGCTCGTTGACCGCGGGCAGGTCGACCGCGGAGTTGCCGCGGTCCACCAGCACGCCGAGGTCCTCGGCACGGTGCAGGTCGACCCGGACGGCCGCGGAGGAGATGAAGGTCTTCGAGGGGACGCAGTCGTAGACGACGCAGGCGCCGCCCATCCCGTCCCGCTCGACGACGGTCACCTCGCTGCCGTGCTGTGCCGCGACGAGTGCGGCCTCGTACCCGGCCGGTCCGCCGCCCATGATGACGATGCGGGTCACGGGAGATCCCCCTGGAGAAGTCGATGGTGGTGGACCGGCAGGCGGTCCCGCCCGCCGGCGTCGACGGGGCTCACAGTACGCGTGTCCCATCATTACGACCGGGCGGGTCGAGGCCCCGCCGGGCTCCCCATTACCCTGCACGCGTGCCGCTGTATGCCGCGTACGGGTCGAACATGGACCCCGAGCAGATGAAGGAGCGCGCCCCGCACTCGCCGATGGCCGGGACCGGGTGGCTCCAGGGCTGGCGGCTGACGTTCGGCGGCGAGGACTACACCTGGGAGGGCGCGCTCTCCACCGTGGTGGAGGAGCCGGGCTCGCAGGTGTTCGTCGTGCTCTACGACGTCCCCGAGCACGACGAACGCCAGCTCGACCGCTGGGAGGGCGGCGAGCTGGGCATGCACAAGAAGCTGCGGCTGCGCGTCGCCACCCTCGACGGCAGCGTCCTCGCGTTCATCTACGTGCTGAACGCCTACGAGGGCGGGGACCCGTCGGCCCGCTACCTGGGCGTCATCGCCGACGCCGCGGAGACCGCGGGCGCCCCGGACGACTACGTCAACGAGCTGCGCAGCAGGCCCAGCCGCAAGTCCTCCCCCGGCAACCAGTCCTGACCGGCCGCACCGGCTGACGACGACGGCCCGGCCCCCGCGAGGGGACCGGGCCGTCGCCGTTCACCGCGGGAGACGGTGGTTCAGGAGGCCGCCTGCGCCAGCGCGGACAGCGCGGCCTGCACCAGCACCCGCGACCCGAACGGCAGGGCCCGCTCGTCGAGGTCGAAGGTCGGCTGGTGGATGTCCCGCTGCTTGCCGGTGCCCGGCCACACCCCGAGCCGCGCCATGGCGCCCGCGGAGTGCTCCAGGTACCAGGCGAAGTCCTCGCCGCCCGAGGACTGCTCGGTGGAGGCGTCGGCGGCCTCGCCACCGACGGTCACCGCGGCGTCGCGCAGCATCCCGGTGGACACCGCGTCGTTGACGACCGGCGGGACACCGCGGACGTGGTCGAGCACGTAGCCGACACCGGTCGGGGCCAGCACGGACGCGACGAGCGCCCGCAGCTTCTCCTCGAGCTCGGTCCAGGTGGCGTGGTCGGCGGTGCGGAGGGTGCCGCGCAGCAGGCCGGACTGCGGGATCGCGTTCGCCGCGTCCCCGGCGTGCACCGCACCCCAGGTCAGGACGGTGCCCGACCGCGGGTCGACGTGGCGGGTCAGCAGCAGCGGCACCTGGGTGGCCAGCAGCCCGAGCGCCTGCACGAGGTCGGCGGTCAGGTGCGGGCGGGAGGTGTGCCCGCCCGGGGAGGTCAGCCGGACCTCGATGAGGTCGCAGGCCGAGGTGATCGGCCCGACCCGGGTGCCGAGCCGTCCGACCTCCAGGCGCGGGTCGCAGTGCAGTGCGAAGATCCGCTGCACGCCCTCCATCACGCCCTGCTCGACGGCGTCGAGCGCGCCGCCCGGCTGCACCTCCTCGGCCGGCTGGAACACCAGCCGGACCCGGCCGGGCAGCGACGGCGCGGACTGCAGCGCCAGTGCCGCGCCGAGCAGCATCGCGGTGTGCGCGTCGTGCCCGCAGGCGTGCATGACGCCGGGCACCTCGGAGGCGAACGGGAGACCGGTCTGCTCATGCAGGGGCAGCGCGTCCATGTCCGCGCGCAGGGCGACCAGCGGCTCGCCGTGCCCCACCTCGCAGACGACACCGGTGCCGCCGCGCAGCGTGCGCGGCTCCAGACCGGCCCGCAGCAGGGTCTCCGAGACCCGCGCGGTCGTGAGGTGCTCGCGACGGGCCAGCTCGGGCTGGGCGTGGATCGCGCGGCGCCAGCCGACGATCTCGCCCTTGTGCGCCCGCATCCACGACTCCAGCCAGGCCGGACCCGTGCCGGAGCCGAGATCGTCGACCGCGGGATCGGTGATCTCCGGGAGCTCGGTGCGGGTCTGCAGCGCAGTCACCTTGTCCTCCTCGTACTGGCCCTCGGCGGGAACGGCCCGCATGCCCGCGGTCGACGCGGACGGCGTTCGGTCGTCTCCCACCACCCATGATGGTGCTCACCCGTCCGGCGGTGTTCCAGTCGAAATCGTCCGTTCCCGTCTCGGGGCGGCAAGGGGTCGGCGAGCTGCTGCCAGCGGGTTCACCGCTCCAGGTGAACGGCCGCGTGCGACCGCTCCTCCCGTCGGCGAACGGCCGTCCTCGCCGTTCACCGGCGGTTCGGACGCCCGCCGCGGGGAACTCCCGGGACGACGACACCGGCCCGCGGCCGGAACGCCACCGGACCGTGACCGTCCGCACGCCCGGCCCGCCCCGGCGGCCGTCCGGCGTCCCGGAACGACCAGCTTCGTCACGCACCGTCACCACTGCGCACCGCCGGTGACGACCTCGGCCGGGAACGGTGTGCGGGAACGGGCAGCGCGGGCTCGATGGAACAATCGGCGGCGTGTCCGTTCCCGAGGGCGAGGTCCAGCGCCGACAGTTCGCCGGGCGGTACCGCGTCGACGGTCCGCTCGGGAGCGGCGCGATGGGCACCGTCTGGTCGGGTTTCGACGAGGTACTGCACCGCCGCGTCGCGCTCAAGGAGCTGAAGATCCCCGACGGAATCCCGGCCGGGGAGAAGCTGGAGCTGCGGGAACGCATCATGCGGGAGGCCCGGGCACTGGCCGGGCTGTCGCACCCCAACGTCGTGACCGTCTTCGACGTGCTCGACTCCGGCGGCGACGAGCCGCTGGTGGTCATGGAGCTGGTGCCGTCGAAGAACCTGGCCGCGGCGATCACCGAGCTGGGCAGGCTCGACGCCGCGCAGGCGGGCGTCGTCGGGCACGGCACCGCGGCGGCCCTGCGGGCCGCCCACCGGGCCGGGATCACCCACCGCGACGTGAAGCCCGGCAACGTCCTGATCTCCGACGACGGCCGGATCAAGCTCACCGACTTCGGCATCGCCCGCAACGAGTCCGACGCGCCGATGACCTCCGCGGGCCTCGTGCTCGGCTCCCCCGCCTACATCGCGCCCGAGGTCGCCGCGGGCCAGCCGGTCACGCCGGCCGCGGACCTGTGGGGCCTCGGCGCGACGCTCTGGGCCGCCGTCGAGGGCCGCCCGCCCTACGACGTCGACGGTGACCCGGTCCGCACCATCACCGAGGTCGTCGACGGTCCCGTCCCCGCGCCGACGGTCACCGGCCCGCTCGCCGAGGTCATCGCCGGGCTGATGGTCAAGGAGCCGTCGGGCCGGATGCCGCTCGACGAGGTCCGGGCCCGGCTGCGCCCGCTGCTCGCCGACCCGGACGACCCGATCTTCCCCGGCTCCCCGGACGTGCCGACCGTGATGGCGCGGGTGCCCGCACCGACCGGCGCGGCCCCGGCACCGGCACCGCCGCGGGTCGCCGCACCGCCCCCGCGCGGCCCGGTCGGCCCCACCGGCACCGGCACCTACGGCCGCGTCCCGGCCGCCGACCCCGTGCCCGCCCCGGCACCGCCGCCCGCCGAGCCGCCGCGCCCGCGGCAGGCCCGCCCGTCGTCGCGGGGGGCGGCGCCCGCCCGTACCGCGGCGGCCGGCCCGACCACCGTGCTCGGCGCCGTCCCGCTGGTGCTCGGCGGCGCCCTGATCGTGCTGCTCGGCGCGCTCGCCGGGTTCGCCGGGGTCCGCGCGCTGGCCGGGCAGGAACCGCTGTCGACGGTCACCGTCGCCACCGACCGGTCGCTGCGCACCACCTACCCGGACCCGCTCGGCTTCACCGTGCCGGTGCCCGACGGCTGGACGCAGTTCCGCTCGCCCGCCCCCGACGGCTCGGTCGTCGTCCGCTTCGTCAGCCCGGACGGCCGTCAGGAGCTCTCGGTCCGGGCGGCGACCTCGGTCCGGGCCGTCACCGACGCCCTCACCCCCGAGGCGCTGGGCGTCGACCCGGTCGAGGCCGGGCCGGTCGAGCAGCTGCCCGACGGCTCCAGCCAGGTCGCGCTCACCACCGGCAGCGGCAGCGCGCAGCGCAGCACGCTGATGCGCATCATTCCCGGCCGCGACCAGCTCGACGGGGTCTGGGTACTGCAGCTGACCTCCCCCGCCGGCCGCGCCGAGGGCGCCGTCGCGGGCCTGTTCGACGCCATCGGCTCGGGCTTCCGCGCCACCCCGGGCTGAGCCGGCCACGGCGCCGGCGGCCCCTAGGCTGGCGCGCATGGCCGACACCGCCGACCCCACCGCTCGCGCCCACGCCGCCGCCGCCGAGCTCGCCCGCCGCACCGGCACCGACACCCACGACGTGGCGGTGGTCCTGGGCTCCGGCTGGCGTCCGGCCGCCGACGTCCTCGGCACCCCGGACACCGAGGTCCCGATGGCCGAGCTGCCCGGGTTCGTCGCGCCGTCCGCGGTCGGCCACGGCGGCACCGCCCGCTCGCTGCGCATCGGCGACACCCGGGTGCTGGTCCTGCTCGGGCGCACCCACCTCTACGAGGGCCACGGGATGGACCCGGTCGTGCACGGCGTCCGCACCGCCGCGGCGGCCGGTGTCCGCACGGTCGTGCTGACCAACGCGGCGGGCGGCATCACCGAGGGCCTGTCGGTCGGGCAGCCGGTGCTGATCTCCGACCATCTCAACCTGCTGGCGCGCTCGCCGCTGCACGGCGCGCACTTCGTCGACCTCACCGACGCCTACTCCCCCCGGCTGCGCGCCGCCGCCCGCGAGCTGGACCCGTCGCTGGTCGACGGCGTCTACGCCGGGCTGCCCGGTCCGCACTTCGAGACCCCGGCCGAGATCCGGATGCTGCGCACGCTGGGCGCGGACCTGGTCGGGATGTCCACCGTCGCCGAGACGATCGCCGCCCGCGCCGCCGGACTGGAGGTCGCCGGCATCTCGCTGGTCACCAACCTGGCCGCGGGCCTGTCCGGGCAGCCGCTGAACCACCAGGAGGTCCTCGACGCCGGCGCCGCGGCGGCGACCCGGATGGGCTCGCTGCTGCGCGACCTCGTCGGCCGCATCTGATGGTGCTGCCGGGGCCGCTGCGCGACGCGGCGCTGCGCTGGATCGCCGACGACCCCGACCCGGGCACCCGGGCCGAGCTGCAGCGCGTGCTGGCCACCGCGATGGCCGGCGGCGACGGCGCCGCGGCGGCCGGCGACGAGCTGGCCGACCGGCTGGCCGGGCCGCTGCGCTTCGGCACCGCCGGGCTGCGCGGGCCGGTGCGGGCCGGGCCGTCGGGGATGAACGTCGCCGTCGTGACCAGGGCGACCGCCGGCCTGGCCGCCCACCTGGCCCGGACCACGGGCACCGGCCGGGTCGTCGTCGGCCGGGACGCCCGGCACGGGTCGGCGGCGTTCGCCGAGGCCACCGCCCGGGTGCTGACCGGCGCCGGGTTCACCGTGACCTTGCTCGACGGCCCCGTCCCCACCCCGCTGGTGGCCTTCGCCGTGCGCCACCTCGGCGCGGTCGCCGGGATCGCCGTCACCGCCTCGCACAACCCGCCCGCCGACAACGGCTACAAGGTCTACCTCGCCGACGGCGCGCAGCTCGTGGGCCCCGACGACGCCGCCATCGAGGACGCGATCACCGCCGCCCCGCCCGCGGTGTCGGTGCCGCTCGGGCCGCTGCCGGACCCGGCGGAGGTCACCGGCGCCTACCTGGACCGGGTCGCGACGCTGTCGGGGAACACCGGGGCGCCCGCGCCGCGGATCGCGCTCACCCCGATGCACGGCGTCGGCGGCGCGACCGCGGTCGCCGCGCTCGCCCGGGCCGGGGTGCACGACGTCGCCGTCGTCGCGAGCCAGGCCGTGCCCGACCCCGACTTCCCGACGGTCGCCTTCCCGAACCCGGAGGAGCCCGGCGCGACCGACGCGCTGCTCGCGCTGGCCGCCCGGAGCGGCGCGGACCTCGCCGTCGCGCTGGACCCGGACGCCGACCGGTGCGCGCTCGGCGTCGCCTTCCCCGACGGCTGGCGGATGCTGTCCGGCGACGAGACCGGCGTGCTGCTCGGCGACCACGTCCTGCGGACCGGGACCGCGGCGGACCCGCTGGTCGCGACGACCGTCGTGTCGTCGTCGATGCTCGCCCGGGTCGCGGCCGCCCGCGGGGCCCGCTCCGCCGAGACCCTCACCGGGTTCAAGTGGATCGTGCGGGCCGGCGACGGGCTCGTCTTCGGCTACGAGGAGGCGATCGGACTCTGCGTCGACCCCGACGGCGTCCGGGACAAGGACGGCGTCTCCGCCGCCGTCGTCGCCGCGGACCTGGTACGCGGGCTCGCCGCGGCCGGGTCGTCGGTGCCGCGGCGGCTCGACGAGCTGGCGGCGGAGTTCGGCGTGCACGCCACCCGGGGTGTCTCGATCCGGATGGCCCCCGTCGAGCGCGACGCCGCCGTCGCCCGGCTGCGCGCCGCGCCCCCGGCCGGCTGGGAGGCCGACCGCCCGGCCCCCGACGTCCTGCGGCTGCGGCGCCCCGGGACCCGCGTGGTGATTCGCCCGTCGGGGACCGAGCCGAAGCTCAAGGCCTACCTGGAGGTCGTGGAGGACCCCACCGGCGACGTGGCCGCGGTGCCGGCGTCGCGGGCCGTCGCCGCGGAGCGCCTGGCCGCGCTGCGCGCGGAGGTCGACGGGATGCTCGCCGGATGAGCGCGCGCCTGCTGCTGGTCCACCACACGCCGTCCCCCGCCACCGCGGAGCTGCTCGCCGAGGTCCGCGCGGGCGCGGCCGACCCGGACATCACCGGGGTGGAGGTCGTCGCCCGCGCCGCTCTGGCCGCGACGGCGAGCGACCTGCTCGCCGCGGACGCCGTCGTCCTCGGGACGCCGGCGAACATCGGCTACATGTCCGGCGCGCTCAAGCACTTCCTCGACCAGGTCTTCTACGTCTGCGCCGACGACACCCGCGGCCTGCCCTACGGGCTGTGGGTGCACGGCGGCTCGGACACCTCCGGCGCGACCCGCTCGGTGACGACGGTCGCCGGGGCGATGGGATGGACCGCGGCGGCCGCGCCGGTCGAGGTCGCGGGTCCCCCGGACGCCGCCGCCCGGGCCGCGTGCCGCGAGCTGGGCGCGGTCGTCGCCGCGACCGTCATGCCGGAGGGCTGAGCTACCGGCGCCCGGTGGCGGGCCGCACCCCGAGGTGCGCCTCGATCCGGTCGGCCCACACCGACGCGATCGTGCGGTAGGCGCCCGGCCCGGCGTGCAGGCCGTCCGCGGTCCGCCCGGCGGGGAACAGGGCGGCGGTGTCGACGAACTCCACCGAGTGCCCGGCCGCCCGGTGCGCGGCGGCGACCCGGGGCAGGTACTCGGCCAGCCGCGCCCGCTCGGCCCGTTGCTTCGGCAGCGGCGCCCACACCCCGGCCATGATCACGTGGGTGTGCGGTGCGGCCGCGAACACGCGGTCCAGCAGCCGGTCCAGGCTCGCCGCCGTCGCCCGCGCGCTCGCGTCCTGCAACAGGTCGTTGGTCCCGGCGTGCAGCAGCACGACGTCCGGCTGCGCGGCCAGCACCCAGCCGCCCGTCATCGGCACCATCCGGGCCGCCGTCCAGCCGGAGCGGCCCTCGTGGTCGGTGTCGGGCAGCGCGTCCGGCCCGGAGCTGCGGGAGCCGACGTAGTCGATGCGGACGCCGTCGGCGGCCAGGCGCTGCCACAGCGGGAGGCGGTACCCGGCCGTCGCCGGGCTCCCCACCCCGACCGTCGACGACGCGCCCAGCGGCATCACCCGCACCACCCCGGGATCGTCGACGGCGGCGGGCACCTCGGCGTCCTCCGGCCGGTCCGCCGCGGGCAGCGCCGACAGCGCGACCGCGGCCACCGTCGCCACGACCCCGGTGAGGATGCGACGGGAGGGCCTCACGGCGGACTCAGACCGCGCCGAACTGGCGGTCCCCGGCGTCGCCGAGGCCGGGGACGATGAACGCGGAGTCGTTGAGCCGCTCGTCGATGCTGGCGGTCACCATCCGGACCGGCAGCCCGGACGCGCGCAGCCGCTCCACGCCCTCCGGCGCGGACAGCGCGCAGAGGACCGTCACGTCGTCGGCGCCGCGGCGGGTCAGCAGCTCCACGGTGTGCACCATCGAGCCGCCGGTGGCCAGCATCGGGTCGAGCACGAACACCGGCCGCCCGACGAGGCTGTCGGGCAGCGACTCCATGTAGGGCACCGGCCGGTGGGTCGTCTCGTCACGGGCCATGCCGACGAAGCCCATCTGCGAGTCCGGGATCAGGTTCAGCGCGGCCTCGGCCATCCCCAGCCCGGCCCGCAGCACGGGGACGAGCACCGGCGGGACGGCGAGCCGGTGGCCGACCGTCCGCGAGACCGGGGTGTGGATCCGCTCCTCGGCCAGCGGCGCCGAGCGGGTGGCCTCGTAGACCAGCATCAGGGTGAGCTCGCGCAACGCCGCCCGGAAGGTCGCGTTGTCGGTGCGGGCGTCCCGCATGGTGCTGAGCCGGGCCCGCGCGAGCGGGTGGTCGACGACGATCGTGTCCACGGCCGCACACCCTACGGCGGCCGGGCCGCGCGGAGATCCCCCGTGAGGAGGCGCCCGGCCCACCGATCCGGTGCCGTCGCCCCGCCGGGCCGTGGGACCCGACGGCCGGACGCGCTCCGTGTCCTGCGACGATGCCGTCCCGTGACCGGACGGACACCGGGACGTCATCCCCGGACGTTGACACGGATGCGTGTCACGGTTCACGAAGCGTGAGAAGCACGCGCTCACCGACGAGTGACGCCGGGACCGGCCGGATGCATCTCCTCGTCCTCCCGGGTGAGGCCGCGGACACCCTCGCAGACCTTGCGTGACAGCCGATCCCGGAGCGGAACCGTGATCACCAACGGTTGCCGGTCGGACACGGCCGGTTCCCCGGATCGCGTGATCGACCGCGTGGAGTGCCACGATCAGCACGCGCGGTCGCCGATCTCGCGATTCACCTGACCCGAACGGGTGGTATGGCCGAAACGGTGTCACATCGAGGGCACCGCCGACGCTGTACTAGACGACAAGGAGGTGATCCGATGCCGGAGAACACGACTTCCGAGGAGCAGACGTTGATCGCTGCTGCGGAAAAGCTCACGCAGTGCGACGGATACGTTGTTCTGGCGGTGGACCCACAGACCGGGGAGGTGGACGCGCACGGCCCGTTCGACGGGATGACGGCGACCGTCAAGGCCGACCAGCTGCGACGCGACTTCGACCGGGGTGGACTCGAGGACGTGTCCATCGGAGTGGTCCGACTGCACTCCCAGGCCTGACCCCGCACGACCGTGATCCGCCGGGCCGGCGACACCCGAGGTGGTGGGACCGGCCGGCGGCAGGACGCGACGATAGGCTCGCCCCGTGGCAAGCGACATCGTCCCGATCCGGCTCGCTCTCACCCGGGGCGACGTGGTCACCCTGTGGGCTCCCCCCTGGCGCGAGGACGGCGAGGAGTGGGAAGCCTTCCTCGGCGACGACGAGCACGTGTTCGTCTTCGACGAGGTGGCCGGTCTCGCCGCGTTCGTGCGGACCGCACCCGAGCACGACCTGACCGACCACCCCGCGTGGTCCGCGGTCCCCGGGCTCGCGGTCGCCGAGCTGACCCCCGACGCCGTCCACCGGTACGACCTGGTCGGTCTGCCGGAGCTGGCCGCCGCCGACCCGGACGCGCTGACCGTGCAGGAGCTGCACGAGACCGTCTCGATCGTCCGGTCGCTGGCCGACGTCTGCGACCTCTCCGCCGTGATCGCCGCGCTCGACGGCGAGCCCACGTTCGCGCTGCTGCGCGAGGGCGAGCAGGCCTTCGCCGGACGTGACGGCGCCAAGCGCTGGACCGCGCTGTCCGAGGCGATCGCGACGCACTGGGACGGGATCGTCGACACCGTCGACGACCTCGTCGCCACACCGGACCTCGACGCCGGGGCGCTGGACAAGGCGCGCGCCGAGGAACAGGAGCTGCGCGACCGTCTCGCCGAACAGCCCCTCGACGACGACGAGGCCCTCGAGGCCGCCGCGCTCGCCGCGGGCACCGAGGACGCCGACACCGCCGCGGAGGAGCCGACCGGCTTCTGGGCCGAGGTCGGCATCGACCCGATCCGCATCGAGGTCGGCGACCGCTCCGTGGTCAGCCTGCGCTGCTACCTCGACGACAAGCCGGTCTTCCTCGGCTCCGACGGCCGGATCGACGTGTTCGGCTCCGAGCGTGCGCTGTTCCGGGCGCTGGCCGACCGGGAGCACCCCGCCGTCGCCGGGACCGACCTGACCGCGGCCGTCACCTTCGCCGAGGTGCTCGACGCGGCCGCCGTCGGCGAGCTCGACGGCGGCGTCGAGGACATGAACACCTACGTGCTGACCGGGATCGGCCCCGACCTCGCCGAGGGCGTGCTCGACCTGGACCCGGTCCAGCTCGACCTGGCCTCGGAGCTGCTGACCGACGTCGGCGAGTGGGCCGGGGACCCCGAGCCCGCCGAGGTCCTCGCCGAGTCCAACAGCCTCGGCTGGCTCGTGTCGTTCGTCGTGCGGCCGGACCCGACGCGGATGGCGCCCAGCCCGCCGTTCACCCAGGAGGCGCAGTCCTGGGGCGAGCTCGTCGCCGGGCTCGAGGCCCGGCTGCGGGAGCACTAGCCCGATCGGCCCCGCAAGGGGCCTGCCCAGGGCCGGAAGAACCGGAGCGCCGGGGCGTTCCGGGATGTCCCAGCTCTGACATTCGATCGGATATTGTCAGCGTCGGGGACTTGTGATTCGCTTATGTCGTCAGCAGTCATCTCGACAAGGTGGTCGACGGCATGCGCGTTCCCGATCAGGTCCGCACCCGAGCCCAGGCGGCGATCCCGATGCGCCGCCAGATCCAGGCGCTGCATCTGATGCAGCGGGCCAGGAGGCTGGTGGTCGGTGACGGGCAACCACGCTTCAGCGAGTCCGACATCGCGGAGGTGTCCGACCTCGACCTGACCGAGATCGACGTCAGCAACCCGTTCCTGTGGCGTCAGCAGCAGTGGCTGCCCTACTTCCGTCGGCTGCGCGACGAGGCGCCCGTGCACTTCCGGGCCGACAGCGCGTTCGGGCCGTTCTGGTCGGTCACCCGGTACGACGACATCGTGCGGGTCGACAAGGACTTCGAGACCTTCTCCGCGGAACCGCAGATCGTCCTCGGTTCGCCGCCGGACGGTCTCGACATCGAGATGTTCATCGCGATGGACCCGCCGCGCCACGACCAGCAGCGCGCAGCCGTGCAGGGTGTCGTGGCTCCGAAGAACCTCGAGGAGATGGAGGGCCTGATCCGTTCGCGTGTGCGGGAGGTCCTCGACGGGTTGCCGGTGGGAGAGCCGTTCGACTGGGTCGACCGGGTCAGCGTGGAGCTGACCTCGCGGATGCTGGCCACCCTGCTCGACTTCCCGTACGACCAGCGCCGCAAGCTGGTGCAGTGGACGGATCTGGTGGCGACGAGCGCGTCGGCGACCGGCGGCTCCAACGACACCGACGAGATCTACCGCGGCGCCGCGGAGATGGCACGCGCCTTCAGCGAGCTGTGGCACGAGAAGGCGGCTCGTCTCGCCGACGGTGACGAGCCGGGTTACGACCTCATCACCCTCATGCAGCTCTCCGAGGACACCAAGGACCTGATCCGTCGTCCGATGGAGTTCCTGGGCAACCTGGTACTGCTCGTGGTGGGCGGCAACGACACCACCCGGAACTCGATGACCGGTGGCGTGCTGGCCCTCAACCAGTTCCCCGAGCAGTTCGACCGGCTGCGGGCCGATCCGTCGCTCGTGCCGAAGCTGGTCCACGAGATCCTGCGGTGGCAGACACCGCTGGCCTACATGCGCCGGGTCGCCACGCGCGACACCGTCCTGAACGGCCAGTTCATCCGCAAGGGCGACAAGGTCGTCATGTGGTACGCCTCGGCGAACCGGGACGAGCGGACGTTCGAGGACCCGGACTCGTTCCTCATCGACAGGCGGAACGCACGGCACCACCTTGCGTTCGGTATCGGTCCGCACCGCTGCATGGGCAGCCGGCTCGCCGAGTTGCAGTTGCGCATCCTCTGGGAGGAGCTGCTCGCACGCTTCGACGACATCGAGGTCCTCGCCGAACCGACCCGGGTGCAGTCGAACTTCGTGCGCGGCTACAGCTCGATGATGGTGCGGCTGACGCCTGCGGGTGGAGAGCGGCCCGGCGACGGGCCGTACCGCTCGGCCCTGGCCGCCGAGCGGGGGGCGGCCCCGGCTGCTGCGTCGTCCGCCTCGCCCGTCTCCGAGCCCACCCCCACCGCGACGCCGACGTCGTCGTCCCGGGTCGGGCGGGCCACCCCGCGCGGCGCCGGCCTCCTGGACCTGCAGGTCGCGTCCCGCCGCGAGGTGGCCGAAGGGGTCGTCGAGCTGACCCTCACCGATCCCACGGGCGCCGCCTTGCCGGCCTGGGCGCCCGGTGCCCACATCGACGTGGTCCTGAACCGCGGGCTGACACGGCAGTACTCCTTGTGCGGCGACCCAGCGCCGGGCTCCCCCTGGAGGGTGGCGGTGCTGCGCGAACCGCGGAGTCGCGGAGGGTCAGCGTACGTGCACGACACGCTGGATGTGGGGCACACGCTGCGTGTCCGAGGTCCCCGCAACCACTTCGCCCTCGAACCGTCACCTCGCTACCAGTTCATCGCCGGCGGCATCGGCATCACCCCCATCCGCGCCATGGTCGAGTCCGCCCGGTCCGACGGCGCCGACTGGCACCTGTTGTACGGCGGCCGGTCCCGGACGTCGATGGCCTTCCTCGACGAGCTCGACGATGACGAGCGGGTGACCGTGTGGCCCCAGGACGAGCGCGGCCTGCTCGACCTCGACTCCGTCCTGGGCACCCCGCGGACCGACACCCTCGTCTACTGCTGCGGCCCGGGCGCACTCCTCGACGCGGTCGAGGGCAGGTGCGGTACCTGGCCCCGGGACAGCCTGCATCTCGAACGGTTCGTGGCCGCGGTGGCCGACCCGACCGCAGGAGGGCTGGACACGTTCGAGGTCGAATGCGCCGCCTCGGGGGTCACCGTGGACGTCGCTCGAGGCATGTCGGTCTTCGACGCGCTGGAGCAGGCCGGTGTGGCCGTGATGGGCTCCTGCATGGAGGGCATCTGCGGCACCTGCGAGGCCGACGTCATCGAGGGCACCCCCGATCACCGCGACGCGGTGCTTTCGCGGGCCGAGCGGGAGCGGGGTGAGGTCATGATGACGTGCGTGTCACGCGCGCTGACCCGGCGACTGGTCCTGGACCTCTGAGACAGCTGCCGTCGGGGGGCCGGGACTCAGGCGAATCCGCGCACCACGTGCCTGACCCGGTCCACTGCCTGGTCGACCTCCACGGTCGGTTGCAGCAGATGGCTGAGGACGAGCCGGACCACGGTGTCGACCATGGCCTCGGGGGCGGCCGCACCGAGCTGGGCGCCGAGGGCCTGCACGGCGTTGCCGAGCACGACGTCCGGATGCACGGCGACCAGCTCCAGGAGACCGTGGTCGTGGCCGGGACGCAGGACCGCGGCGAGGACCGCGTTCTGCCGACCGTGGTCGAGTGCGTGGCGCGCCGCCGCGGCGATCCCGTCCTCCAGCGAGTCGGGATGGGCCGCCACTCCCTCCTGCACCCGCGCCAGGAACCGTTCGACCTCACGGTCCACCACGGCGCGGCCGAGTTCGGCCTTCGTACCGACCTCCTTGTGCAGGCTCTGCCGCGGCACTCCGGAGCGCTGGGCGACCTTGGTGATGCTGAGCCGGTCCCAGCCCTCCTCGGTGATCAGCTCGACCGAGGCGTCCAGCACCCTCTCGAGCCGCAACGCGCGCAGTTCGGTGTAGAAGGCAGGAGCACTCATACGACGAGCGTAGGACAGCAGTGACACGCGGCTCCGCGCCCTCGCGTCGGCCCGGACACCGGTGCGGGGACCGCCGGGCCCACCACGGTCGTGTCGATCGGGACGAGCAGCGTCGGCAGGGCCGGCACGACTAGCGCGACAGGGCTTCGTACCCGGGCTTGATGACGTCCTCGATGAGCGCCAGGCGCTCGTCGAACCCGATGAACGCCGACTTCATCGCATTGACGGTGAACCAGCGCAGGGTGTCCCAGCCGTAGCCGAAGGTCTCGGCCAGGTCGTACATCTCGCTGGTCATGGTGCAGCCGGACATCAGCCGGTTGTCGGTGTTGACCGTGACCCGGAACCGCAGGTCGGTGAGCAGCCCGATGGGATGCTCGGCCAGCGACGACGCGGCGCCGGTGTGCACGTTCGAGGTCGGGCACATCTCCAGCGGGATGCGGCTGTCGCGGACCCAGGCGGCGAGGCGGCCCAGGTGCGGGCCGTCGTCGGTGACGGTGATGTCGTCGACGATCCGGACGCCGTGTCCGAGCCGGTCGGCGCCGCACCACTGCACGGCCTCCCAGATCGACGGCAGCCCGAACGCCTCACCGGCGTGGATGGTGACGTGGGCGTTCTGCTGACGGACGTACTCGAAAGCGTCGAGGTGGCGGGTGGGCGGGAACCCCTTCTCGGCGCCGGCGATGTCGAACCCGACCACGCCGGAGTCGCGGTGGCGCACGGCCAGCTCGGCGATCTCCCGGGACCGGGCGGCGTGCCGCATCGCGGTGAGCAGGGTGCCGACCCGGACGGTGTTCCCGGCCGCCGCGGCGCGGGCGGTGCCGATCCGGAATCCGTCGAGGACGGCCGCGATGACGGCGTCGAGGTCCAGACCGCCCTCGACGTGCAGCTCGGGGGCGAAGCGCACCTCGGCGTAGACGACGCCGTCGGCGGCCAGGTCCTCGGCGGCCTCGGCCGCGACCCGGGTCAGCGCCTCCCGGGTCTGCAGCACGGCGACGGTGTGCCCGAAGGTCTCGAGGTAGCGGACCAGCGAGCCGGAGTGGGCGGCGCCGAGGAACCAGGCCGCGAGCTCGCCGGGGTCGGTGGTGGGAAGCTTGTCGTAGCCGTACTCGCGGGCCAGGTCGACGACGGTCCCGACCCGCAGGCCGCCGTCGAGGTGGTCGTGCAGGAGCACCTTGGGGGCACGGCGGACGGCGTCGCGGGTGACCGGGACGGGAGCGGTGGGATCTGCCACTCGGGCACGGTACCGAGCGGCGTGGCGCGCGACGACCGGCGCCCGGACCTGCCATGATCGACCCGATCCGGGCGCGGAGACATGCCCCGGACGGCCGAGCGCAACACCGTCCGTCGACCCTCGTACGGCGGTCGCTACCCTCTGGGCACTCCCCACTTGGCTCAGAGGAAGCGCAGCAGGTGCCATGAGCGACACTTCGAACCTCTCGTTCGACCGGATGCGCGGCATGCTCATGCGAGCGGCCGAGATCCGTGACAGCGAACAGCAGCAGATCTTCGACTCCCTCGACGAGATCCACGCCCGGCTGGCGGCCCTGGACGCCATCGGCACCGTGCGCAAGAAGCTCACCGAACTCCCCGACCGGACCGAGCTGAACGTCCTGGCCGAGCGCCTCGACGAGACCGTGTCCAAGCTGGACAACACCGAGATCGTGCTCGGCGCGATCACCCGGGCCATCGAGTCCCTGCCGGACAAGCTGGCCAAGCCGATCGCCCAGCTCGACGGGCGGCTGGACGGCATGGGCGGGCGCCTCGAGGGCGTCTCGGGCCGGATGGACGGCCTGGACGACCGCCTGGGCGGCCTGCACAAGCGCCTCGACGACCTCGACAACCGCCTCGACCGGCACGAGATGCGGCTCGACGCGATGCCGAACGCCGTCGCCTCCCCGATCAAGGAGCGGGTCGACGGCGTCGAGCGTCAGGTGCGCGAGCAGCTCGACGCGGCCGTGCACTCCTTCGAGGAGACCGGCGAGGGCCTGCGCAATCTGCTGGGCGACACCTCGGTGGGCCTGCACCGCCGCCTGGAGGACCTGGCCCAGCGCCCGGCCGTCGACCCGGCCCCGGCGTTCGACGCCCTCACCGAGCGGCTGGAGGCCCTCTCCGCCCGTCTGGAGGAGGTCGGCACCCGGCTCGACTCGGTCGAGTCCGGTCTCGACGGCAAGCTGACCGACCTGGACGGGTCGGTCAAGGAGCGGGTCGGCAAGCTCGGCGGGTCCCTGAAGGACCGCCTCGGCGAGCTCGACGGCTCGGTCACCGAGCGGCTGTCGTCGCTGTCGGAGGCCGTGGACGGCCGGTTCGACGCGCTCGGCGAGAGCGTCGACGGGAAGCTCGACAAGCTGACCGGCGACGTCGACGGCCGCCTCGACAAGCTGACCGGGGAGGTCGACACCCGCCTCGAGAAGCTCGCCGGCGACGTCGACAAGCTCTCGACGGGCGTCGACGACCGGCTCGCCGGCCTCGACACCGTGCTGCGCGACCGCCCGGACACCGGCTCGGTCACCGACCTGGTCACCAAGGCCAACGCCGAGTCCGAGCGCCGCAACGCCAGCCAGCTCGACGAGGCCATGGCGACGTTCGCGGAGCTGATCATGGGCCGGGGTGGGCAGTACGCCCAGCAGGCCCCGCCGCCCCCGCCCCGCCCGGCCCAGCGCCGCGGGCGGGCCAAGGTCGCGGTGAAGAGCCAGAACGGTGCCTCCGCCGCCGACCTGGTCGGCGACGACCCGGACGACTGAGCCGCCGGTTCTCCTGACGGACGCCGCGCCCCGCACGCCGGGGGCGCGGCGTTCGTGCATTCCGGGCCCGTGCACCGGCCGGTGACAACCGGCCGCGACGGTCCCATCGTCTCCGCACCGCTGCCGGTGGACGGAGGTCGTCGTGGATCCTGCCCTCAGCTCCGCCCCAACCGCGCCCCGCACGCCCCGGCGGGGGTGCCCCCAGGGGAACTCTCGTAGCGCTCTAAGCCACGAAGGTTCCCCTGGGGGCACCCCGCGGGGGGCGACGCAGGAGGGTCAGCGGCGGGCGAGGCGGCGGAAGACGGCGTCGAGCTCGGACACCTTCAGCACCCGCATCCCGGCGACGGCCAGCGGCAGCGCGATCAGCGCGCCACCGACCAGCAGGGTCCAGGCGCGAGCCACGTCCGGCCAGTCCGCCAGCACCGGGCCCAGCAGCCGGGTGAGACCCCAGGCGACGGCGGCGGCGACCGCGGAGGCGGACGCGACCTTGGCCAGGCACACCAGGACCTCGCCGGAGCGGGCCCGCCCGAGGCGGCGGCGCAGCAGCCACTGCCCGAGCACCGCGCCCCCGACGAACGAGACCCCGTTCGCCGCGGCGAGGCCGAGCACGACCTGCTCCGGCGGGAGCAGCAGCGGGCACGCCAGCAACAGCGGGATCTTGACCCCCACCATGCCGACCTGGATCAGCGTCGGGGTGCGGGAGTCGGTCATCGCGTAGAACACGCGCATCTGCAGCATCGTGACCGCGTAGGGCAGCAGCCCGAACGCCGACCAGGCGACGGCCTGACCGAGGCGCTCGGCCCCGGTCCCGCTGCCCGCCCCGACGGAGAACAGCGCGGTGCCCAGGGACGGGCCGAACGCCGTCATGACGGCCGCGATCGGGACGAGCCCGACGGTGGACAGGCGCGCGCCGAGCGAGAGGTCGGTGACGACCTGGTCGACGTCGCCCTTGGCCGCGGCGCGGCTCATCCGCGGCATCAGTGCGGTCAGCAGCGACACCCCGAGCACCCCGTACGGGACCTGGAGCAGCAGCCACGCGTTCATGTAGGTCGCGACCGACCCCTCGGACGCCGACGCGGCGACCCGGGTGGTGACGATGTAGCCGGCCTGCCCGACAAGCACGTAGGCCACGATCCACAGCGCCATCCCGCCGGCCAGCGACAGCCGCGGGTCCCAGCCCCACACCGGGCGGTAGCGGAACCCGATGCTGCGCATGAACGGGATGAGCACCAGTGCCTGGACGACGATGCCGAGCGTCGTCCCGACACCCAGCACCAGCAGCTTCGGGTCACCCATCCGGACCGGGTCGACCGAGATCTCCCCCGGCACGAGCACGTAGACGACGAGCACACCCAGCAGGACCAGGTTGTTGAGCACCGGCGCCCAGGCGAACGGCCCGAACACCTGTTTCGAGTTCAGGACCGCGCCGAGCAGCGCGCCGATGCCGTAGAAGAAGATCTGCGGCAGCAGCAGCCAGGCGAACGCCGTGGCCAGGGCCGGGTTGGCCTGCCCGGTGTCCCCCGAGCCGAGGTAGAGCCTCGTCAGCAGCGGGGCGGCGGCCATCGCGATCAGGGTCGCGACCAGCAACGCGGCCCCGACGACGGTGAGCAGACGCCGGGTGAAGCGTTCGCCGCCGTCGGCGTCCTCGGCCTGGGCGCGGACCAGCACCGGGATCATCACGCTGGTCAGGACCCCGCCGAGCAGCAGCTCGTAGACGATGTTCGGCAGCGTGTTCGAGATCGTGTAGGAGTCGTTGACGACCGCGAAGCCCAGCACCGCGACCAGCGCGAGGTTCCGGACGAAGCCGGTGAGCCTGCTGACCAGGCTGGCGATCGCGATCATGCCGGAGGAGCGGACGAGCGAGCCGGTGTGCTCCGCGCCGCCGGACGGTGTGGTCCCGGCGGGGTCGTCCCCGGACGTCCCCGGGGCCGGTGCTCCGCCGTCCCCGGGCGTCTCCCCCGCCGGCGCGGTGCCGTGCGAGGGCGTCCCCGGACCCGCGGCGGCGCCGTCCGGGCGCGCCGGGGGTGTGGGACGGCCGGGCGACGCGCCGGCCACCGGTCCCAGCGGGGTGGTCGGCTCCCCCGGGTCGGGGATCCGGCCGGGCCCGAGCGGACGGGTCACCTCGGCGGCCCCCTCCGGGGGCGTCCGCGGGGTCCGCCGGGCGTCGGGGCCCATCACCGGTCGGGGCAGCAGCTGGTGCCGCACCACCGCGGGGTGGGGCGCCCGCTCCGCCGCTCGTCGGTCCTCACGCATCGTCGTCCATCGTGCCGGATCGGAATCGTCGTGCCGACGCCCGCCCGGCACCGCGCCGTCACCCACCGGTGGGCGCACCGGCCCGGCGTCACGGCGCAGCGGCGGGCGTGTCACGGATCCGCCCGTCCCGGCGGCGCCCGCCGGCCACGGCCCGGCTCCGGCCGGCGGGCGTCGGCCGGGGGCCGGGGACGCGGCTCAGCGGGACGGCGTACCGGGCCCGGGCCGCTCCCGCCCCGGGCGCAACTGCGGGTCCCGCCCCGGGGCGGCCGGCGGCCGGTACGGACCCGCCGGCTGGCCGCCACCGGGCCGGGCGTCGCGCCACGGCCCGCCGTGGGGGCGTCCCGTGCGGAGAGGTGCGGCGGCACCGTCCGGCCGAGCGGTACGGGCCGCCCCACCGTCCGGACTCCGGTGCGGCGCGGGCCCGGCCGGGCCCCGGTGCACCGCGGGACCGGCCGGGCCCGGGTGGGCCGCAGGACCGTCGGGGCGCGGGTGGGCACCGTGACCGGCGGGGGCCGGGTGGACTCCGTGACCGGTGGGGACCGGGGTTACGCCGTGACCGGCGGGGGCCGGGTGGGCACCGTGGCCGGTGGGGAGCGGCGCCGGCAGGCCCTCGGGCACCGCACGTTGCAGTCCGGCCCCGGTCAGCGCCCGGACCGACATCTGCGCATGCCCGGCGGCGTCGGGGCGTTCGCGGCCCAGGACGGAGCCGAGGTAGCCGAGCAGGAAGCCCACCGGGACCGACACCAGGCCCGGGTTCGCCAGCGGGAACCACGCGAAGTCGAGGTCGGGCAGCATCGCCGTCGGCGCCCCGGACACCGCGGGCGAGAACACGATGAGTGTCAGCGTGACGGTGAGGCCGCCGTACATGCTCCACAGGGCACCGGTCGTGGTGAACCCCTTCCAGAACAGCGAGTACAGCAGCGTCGGCAGGTTCGCCGAGGCGGCCATCGCGAAGGTCAGGGCGGCCAGGAACGCGATGTTCTGGCCGTTGGCCAGGATGCCCCCGGCGATGCCGACGAGCCCGATGACGACGGTGGTCAGCCGGGCGACGCGGACCTCCTCGGCCGCGGTGGCCTGCCCGCGGCGCAGCAGCTGGGCGTACACGTCGTGGGCGAACGCGGCCGCGGCGGTGATCATCAGACCGGCGACGACCGCGAGGATCGTCGCGAAGGCGACCGCCGAGACCAGCGCCAGCATCACCGGCCCGCCGATCTGCAGTGCCAGCAGCGGCGCCGCCGAGTTCACCCCGCCTGGCGCGGCGAGGATCGCCTCCGGCCCGACCAGCGCCGTGGCGCCGTACCCGAGCGCCAGTACCAGCAGGAAGAACGCGCCGATCAGCCAGATCGCCCACACGACCGACTTCCGGGCCTGCCGGGCGTCGGGGACGGTGTAGAAGCGCATGAGGATGTGCGGGAGCCCGGCCACACCGAGGACACCGCCGACGGCCAGTGACAGCAGGTCCAGGTTGGCCGTCAGGCCACCGCCGTACAGCAGCCCCGGGGACAGCACGGCCTCGCCGCGCGGGTGGTTCGCGACCGCCGCGGTCAGCAGCGCGGGCAGGCTCAGACCGGTCGTGCCGAGCACGAACGCGGCCATGATCATCCCGGTCGCCAGCAGCAGGACCGCCTTCACGATCTGGATCCAGGTCGCGCCGCTCATCCCGCCGATCAGCACGTACCCGATGACCACGGCCCCGACCCCGGCGATCGTCGCGGACTGCCCGGCGCGGTCGGTGATGTTCAGCAGCAGCGCGAGCAGGCCGCCCGCGCCCGCGAGCTGGCCGAGCAGGTACAGCGTGGAGATCACCACCGCCGAGGTCGCGGCGGCCGCGCGCACCGGGCGCTGCCGCAACCGGTAGCTGAGGACGTCGGCCATCGTGTAGCGACCGGTGTTGCGCAGCATCTCGGCGACGAAGAACAGCGCCACCAGCCAGGCGACGAAGGCGACGACGGCGTAGAGGAACCCGTCGGGACCGGCGACGGCGACCGCGCCGACGATGCCGAGGAACGTCGCGGCCGACAGGAAGTCCCCGGACAGGGCCAGGCCGTTCTCCGGACCGGTGAAGCCGCTGCCCGCGGTGTAGTAGTCCCGGGCCGCCGACGAGCGCCGCCGCACCCGCAGCACCAGGACGAAGGCCAGGAGGATGAACGACGAGAAGACCAGGATGTTGAGCAGCGGGTCCCCGGGGGCCGGGGACACGGCCGCGACGGCTGCGGTCACCGGTGGCCCCGCTCGAGACGCTCACGGATCTCGTCGGCGAGCGGGTCGAGCCGGCGGCCGGCGTACCGGACGTACAGCGCGGTGATCGCGAACGTCGTGACGAACTGCCCGATGGCCAGCACCAGCGCCAGCGTGAGGTCGCCGAGCACCCGGGTGCCGAGCAGCCCGGGCGCCCAGGCGCTGAGCCCCACGAACAGGAACAGCCAGCCCAGGAAGCCCGCGGTCGCCGGCAGCACGAAACGCAGCAGGCGCGCGCGGAGCTCGCGGAAGTCCTCGCTCGCCTCGGCCGTGGTCCAGACGTCGGGGCCCGCCGTCACCCCCGCGCGGTCCGGTGACACGGGGACGTGGCTGGGGGACGGCATCGTCGCCGGCGAACGGTTCACACTGTGCGTAACGGACGGAGACACCGAGAGTTACGTTTCGTCACGAATGCGGCACGCGGACGCAGGAAGATCTGTCACGTCCCGTCAGCCACCTGACGCCGTTCGGGATCGCATGCGACCCCGGCCGGGCCGGGTCAGCTGCCCCGGCGGACGTCGAGGACGAGGTCCCGCTCGGGCGGCGGGTCCGTGGTGATCATCAGTGCCGCTCCCGCGAGCAGCCGGCGGGCGGTGGGGAGCCGGGCGTCGTCGTCGGTGTGCAGCTCGGCGAGCGGGGTGCCGGGACGGACCTCGTCGCCCGGGTCGACCAGCAGCCGGACCCCGGCCCCGGCCTGTACCGGGTCCTCCTTGCGGGCGCGCCCGGCTCCGAGCTTCCAGGCCGCCGTGCCGACGGCGAGCGCGTCGGCCCCGGCGAAGATCCCGGACCGCTCGGCGACGACCGTCTCGACGTGCGTGGCCACCGGCAGCGGTGCGGACGGGTCCCCGCCCTGCGCGGCGATCATCCGCTCCCACACGTCGTACGCGGCACCGGAGGCGAGCACGGCGGCCGGGTCGGCGTCGGGCAGACCGGCGAGGGCGAGCATCTCCGTGGCCAGCGCGACGGTGAGCGACACCAGGTCGGCCGGTCCCCCACCACGCAGCACCTCGACCGACTCGGCGACCTCCAGGGCGTTGCCGACGCAGCGGCCCAGCGGGCGGGACATGTCGGTGAGCAGCGCGGTGGTCGGGAGGCCGTGGGCGGCCCCGATCGCGGTCATCGCGTCGGCGAGCTCCCCGGCGCGCGGCAGGGTCTTCATGAACGCGCCGGACCCCACCTTCACGTCGAGGACCAGCCCGCCGGTGCCCTCGGCGAGCTTCTTGCTCATGATCGAGCTGGCGATCAGCGGGACGGACTCGACGGTGCCGGTGACGTCGCGCAGCGCGTAGAGCCGCTTGTCGGCGGGGGCGAGCGTGGGCGTCGTCGCGCAGACGACCGCGCCGACCTCGCGCAGCTGCGCGGTGATCTCGTCGGTGGTCAGCGAGGCGCGCCAGCCGGGGACGGCCTCCAGCTTGTCCAGGGTGCCGCCGGTGTGGCCGAGCCCGCGTCCGGACAGCTGCGGCACCGCCGCCCCGCAGGCCGCGACGAGCGGCGCCAGCGGCAGCGTGATCTTGTCCCCGACGCCGCCGGTGGAGTGCTTGTCGACCAGCGGGCGTCCGACGTCGCCGAAGTCGAGGACCTCGCCGGAGTCGATCATCGCCTGGGTCCAGTGCGCGATCTCGCCGGGCTCCATGCCGTTGAGCAGGATCGCCATGGCCAGCGCGGCCATCTGCTCGTCGGCCACCTCGCCGCGGGTGTAGGCGTCGACCACCCAGTCGATCTGGGCCCTCGACAGCGTGCGGCAGTCGCGCTTGGCCGCGATGACCTCGACCGCGGAGAAGCTCACGGGAGATCCTCCGGGCCGAACGCGTCGGGCAGCACCTCGGTGAACGGCAGCACCCCGCGCGGGGTGTCGCAGAGCAGGGCGGCGCCGCCGAACTCGTGGAGCACCTGGCGGCAGCGGCCGCACGGCATGAGCAGGTCGCCGTCGCCGGAGCGGCAGGCGACCGCGAGCAGCCGTCCGCCGCCGGAGAGGCGCAGCTGCCCGGCGAGGGTCACCTCTGCGCAGACGCCGAGACCGTAGGAGGCGTTCTCGACGTTGCAGCCGGTGACCACCCGCCCGTCGTCGACGAGTGCGGCCGCGCCGACGCGCAGCCGGGAGTACGGCGCGTACGCCCAGGCCGCGGCCTGCACCGCGGCGGCCCGCAGGGCGTCCCAGTCCGGGACGGGCGCGTCGGGCCGCATCATGTCCGCGCCCGCTCCGGACGGTCCCCCGCCTGCCATCTAGCGTCCCTCCCCGCGCCGGTACGGCTCGCCGAGCCGGGCCGGTGGTCGTAGTCGTTGCGAGGCCGCCGCGAGCACGATCAGCGTGACGAGCTGCGGGGCGTAGGAGGCGAACTCGCTGGGCACGGTGTCGACCGACCAGTAGACCGCGTACACCAGCAGCCCCGCGACGAGCGCGACGGCGGCGGCGGTCCACATCCGGCGGATCGCCCACAGCACCGCGACGACGACCGCGACCAGCGTCGCGCCGTAGAGCAGCGCGTGCACCGCCTCACCGCCGGCACGCAGCTGCAGGCCGTCGACGTAGCCGAACAGCGCCGAGCCGACGAGCAGCCCGGCGGGCCGCCAGTTGCCGAAGATCATCGCGGCGAGGCCGATGTACCCGCGGCCGCCGACCTGGTTCTCCAGGTAGCCGAGCTGGCCGGGGTTGAGCACCAGGGCCGCACCGCCGAGCCCGGCGAGCGCGCCGGAGATCGTGACCGCGACGTACTTGTGCAGCACCACGTTCACGCCGAGCGACTCCGCCGCGACCGGCGACTCGCCCGCGCTGCGCAGCCGCAGCCCGAACGCCGTCCGCCACAGCACGAGGTAGCTCACCGGGACCAGCGCGACCCCGATGACCAGGATCGGCGTCAGGCCGGTGACCAGCCCGGACAGCAACCCGGCGAGGTCGGAGACGAACACCCGTTGCTGGGCCTCCAGCGCCGCGAGGCCCTCGGAGACCCCGGGGATCGAGAACTCGGTGAAGCCCTCCAGCCGCGGGGACTGGCGCGGGTTCTGCGAGACCGGGGTGAAGACCAGCGTCGCCAGGTACTTCGTCAGCCCCGTCCCGAGCAGGGTGATCGCGACGCCGGAGACGATGTGATTGACGTTGAACGTCACCGTCGCGACGGCGTGCAGCAGCCCGCCGAGCGCGCCGAACACCAGCCCGCCGAGCATCGCCGCCCACGGCCCCCACTGGTAGCCGGCCCAGGCCGCGCCCCAGGTGCCGAGCACCATCATGCCCTCGAGGCCGATGTTGATGATTCCGGCGCGTTCGGCCCAGAGGCCGCCCAGGCCGGCGAGCAGGATCGGCAGCCCCAGCCGCACCGCGGCGGACGCGGTGCCACCGGAGGTCAGCTGGATCTGGCCGGTCAGCGTCACCGTGACCGACAGGACGGCGACGAGCACGGCCGCGATCAGCGCCGACCGGGCCCAGCCGGGCAGGGACCGCGCACGATCCAGCACCGCGGTCACGACGACACCTCCGCCGGTTGTGGTGCGGGGGCCGCCGCGGCGACCCGCCGTTGCTCGGCCCGGCGCTCGACCCGGCGGACGACCTCGTAGGCGACGACCACCGACAGCACGATCAGGCCCTGCATGATCAGTACGATCTCCCGCGGGATGCCAACGACGTCGAGCGCCACCGCGGACTTGTCCAGGAACGCCCACAGCAGCGCGCCCAGCGCGATGCCGACGGGGTGGTTGCGGCCCAGCAGCGCGATCGCGATGCCGGTGAAGCCGTAGCCCTGCGGCGAGGACAGCGTGTAGGCGTGGTCGCGCCCGAGCAGCTCGGGCAATCCGACCAGCCCGGCGACCGCACCGGAGAGCAGCAGCGCGACGACGATCGTGCGGCGCGCGTTCACCCCGCCGGTCGCGGCGGCCGTCGCCGACTCGCCGGAGGCGCGCAGCTCGAAGCCGAACCGGGTGCGTCCGAGCAGGAACCAGTAGCCGATGCCCAGCGCGGCCGCGACGAACACCATCCCGAAGATCGCGCCGTTGCCGACCGGGATCCCGGGGAACCAGCCCGACTCGGGGATCGGCGGGGTGGTGATGTTGTTGCCGCGCAGCTCGCCGAAGGTCTCGGCGCGGATCAGGTAGGCGATCAGCCCGGTGGCGATCGCGTTCAGCATGATCGTCGAGATGACCTCGGAGACGCCGCGGTAGGCCTTGAGCAGCGCCGGGATCGCGACCCAGGCGGCGCCGGTCAGCAGCGCCACCACCATGATCAGCACGGTGTGCAGGACGGGCGGGAGCGCCACCGTCCCGCCGACGATCGCGGCGACGCAGGCGGCGACCCGGAACTGGCCCTCGACGCCGATGTTGAACAGCCGCATCTGGAAGCCGATCGCGACGGCCAGGGCGGCGAGGTAGTAGACGGCGGCGGAGTTCACGGTGTCCACGACGACCGTGCCCGACCCGACCTGCGCGAGGATGGTGGTGACCGCCGTCCACGGCGACGCCCCGCTGATCACGAGTGCGACCCCGCAGAGCAGGGCGGCGACCGCGATCGCGAGGACGGGCGCGACGACGGCGCCCCGCAGCCGGCTCACGTGGCGGCTCCGGTCATCTTGGTACCCAGCTCCTCGGGGGTCACGGTCGCGGGATCGGCGGTGCCGACCAGCCGCCCGCCGGAGATGACGGCGAGGGTGTCGGACAGGCCGATCAGCTCGTCGAGGTCGGCCGAGACCAGCAGCACCGCGAGCCCGGCCGCGCGGGCGCGGCGCAGCTCGGCCCAGATGCCTGCCTGTGCGCCGACGTCGACACCGCGGGTCGGGTGGGCCGCGATGAGCAGCACCGGGTCGCCGGACAGCTCCCGTCCGACGACGAGCTTCTGCTGGTTGCCACCGGACAGCGCGGCCGCCATGACGTCGATTCCGGGGGTACGCACGTCGAAGTCGCGCACGATCCGCTCGGTGTCGGTGCGCGCGGCGGCGGTGTCCAGCAGCCCGCGCCGGGCGATCGGCGGCCGGGACTGGAACCCGAGGATCCGGTTCGCCCACAGCGGCTGCTCGCCGAGCAGGGCGTGGCGGGACCGGTCCTCGGGGACGTAGCCGATGCCGGCCTCGCGGCGGGCCATCGTGGAGTTCGCCGAGATGTCGGTGCCGTTCAGCAGCACCCGGCCACGGGCGTGCCTGCGCATCCCCATGACCGTCTCGACGAGCTCGGTCTGGCCGTTGCCCTCGACGCCGGCGATGCCCAGCACCTCACCGGCGTGCACGACGAGGTCGACGCCGTCGAGCAGGTCGCGGCCGCCGTCCGGGCTCGTCAGCCCGAGGCCCTCGACGCGCAGCACCTCGCGGTCGGTCACGGTCGACTCGCGGGTCTCCGGCGAGGGCAGCTCCGAGCCGACCATCATCTCCGCCAGCTCGCGGTTGGTCACGGTCAGCGGGTCCGCGGTGCCGACCGTGCGGCCGCGGCGGATCACGGTGATCCGGTCGGCGACGGCGCGGACCTCGTCGAGCTTGTGCGAGATGAACAGGAACGTGTAGCCGTCGCCCTGCATCCGGCGCACGGTCGCGAACAGCTCGTCGACCTCCTGCGGGACCAGCACCGCGGTCGGCTCGTCGAGGATCACCGTGCGGGCGCCGCGGTAGAGCACCTTCAGGATCTCGATGCGCTGCCGGTCGGCGACGCCGAGGTGCTCGACGAGCGCGTCCTGCCGGGCGGCGAGCCCGACGGTCGCGGACAGCTCGGTGATCCGCGCCCGGGCCGCCTTCCCGATGCCGTGCAGGCGCTCGGCGCCGAGCAGCACGTTCTCGGCGACGGTCAGGTTGTCGGCCAGCATGAAGTGCTGGTGGACCATCCCGATCCCCGCGGCGATGGCGTCGGCGGGGCTGCGGAAGTGCGTGTCCGCCCCGTCGACGACGATCGTGCCCTCGTCGGGCGTCTGCATCCCGTAGAGGATCTTCATCAGGGTCGACTTGCCGGCCCCGTTCTCGCCGCAGAGGGCATGGACCTCACCGTGGGTGACGGTGAGGTCCACGCCGTCGTTCGCGACGACGCCGGGGAACCGCTTGGTGATCCCGCGCAGTTCGACCGCGTGGCGCTCGTCGGTCACTTCGTGGACGTGACGTCGATCTGTCCGGCGATGATCGCGGCCTTGTACGCCTCGAGCTGCGGGACGATGTCGTCGACCTGGCCACCGGAGGTGGAGTAGCCGACACCGTTGTTGGCGAGGTCGAATCGCGCCGGGAGCGTCGCGACGGCGTTGCCCGCGACCGCGTTGATGTACTCGTAGACCGCCACGTCGACCCGCTTGATCATCGACGTCATGATCGTGTCGCGGACCTGCGTCAGCTGCGGCGAGTTGTACTGGTCGGAGTCGACGCCGATGGCCTTCTTCTGCGCGGTCTGCGCGGCCGCGAAGACACCCTGGTTCGACTGGCCCGCCGCGGCGAAGGCGATGTCGGCGCCGCCGTCGTACTGGCCGGATGCGATCTCGGTGGCGCGGGTGGCGTCGTTGAAGCCGGTGAAGTCGCCGGCCGGGGAGATGTAGGCAGACTCGACGTCGATCTGCGGCGCGACGGCCTTGGCACCCTGCTCGTAGCCGGCGTCGAACTTCTGGATCAGCGGGTTGTCGACGCCGCCGATGAACCCGACCTTGCAGGTCGAGGTCTTCAGCGCGGCCGCGGCGCCGACCAGGAACGAGCCCTGCTCCTCGGCGAAGACCAGCGGCTTGACGTTGGGCAGGTCGACCGTGTCGTCGTCGACGATGGCGAACTGGATGTTCGGGAACTCGGTCGCGACGGTCTTCACGCCGGTGGCGTAGTTGAAGCCGACCGCGACGATCGGGTTGAACCCGCCCTGGGCCAGCTGGCGGAGGCGGTTGGTGCCCGCGTCCTCGCTCTCCCCCGCCTGGGCCGTCGCCTCGCGCGTGTTGGCCTTCTGGAGCCCCAGCTCGGCGACGGCGCGGTCGAGGCCGGCGGCCGCCGCGTCGTTGAACGAGGCATCGCCACGGCCGCCGATGTCGTAGGCCAGCCCGACCTTGAGCCGGCTCGCGTCCGCCTTCGGAGCCTCCGGCGCCGGCTGGGCCGACGCTGCCGGGACCGACGGCGGCGCGACGCGCTCACACTCCCCGGCCTGGGCGCCGCCGCCCCCGCCGGTGTCGCGGGCACAGCCCGCTAGCGTGAGTGCCGCCGCGGCCACGAGCGCGATCGCGGTCGCGTACCGGCCCCTGCCTCCGATGCGCTGGTTGATCCGCACGAGGTGACCTCCCCCTCCGGCGCCACCGCTCGGCGGCGCATGTCCGGACGGGACGGTAACCGCTGGACAACGGTTTCGGCAGAACTCGAAACACGGCCGTGACGCGGAATCGTCGAGCGGTTGACGGACGGTACCGTCCGCACACCCGGACGATCTTGTACCCGGGAGGTGACAGCAGTCTCGGAGGAGGATCGATGGATCGCGCGGAACGTACGGTGCAGGCCCCACCGGAGCGGGTGTGGGAGCTGGTCTCGGACATCACCCGGGCCGGTGAGTGGAGCCCGGAGGCCACCGGGGGACGGTGGCGCGGCGACGCGGCGGGGCCCGCCGTGGGCGCCAGGTTCACCGGCGGGAACCGGCGCGGCCGGATCCGCTGGTCGACCCACTGCCGGGTCACCGAGTGCGAGCCGGCCCGCCGGTTCACCTTCGTGGTCGGCGAGTCGAAGACGGCCTGGGGCTGGGTCCTGGAGCCGGCCGGGGACGGGGCGACGACCGTCGTCGCCTGGCGGGAGAAGACCGGCGAGGCGGCGCTGCCGGTACGGCTGCTGCAGCGCAGCGGGATCCTGGGCCGGGACCGCGAGGCCCTGATGCGCGACGGGCTGGAGCGCAGCCTGGACCGGGTCAAGGAGATCGTCGAGCGCTGACCGTGCCGCGGGGCGCGGTCCGTGGTGCCGGGCCCGCAGCGGGCGGCCCGTTCCGCCGGGCCGTGGGTCATGCTGCAACGGTGACGACCCCCGCCGGCCCGGGTTCCCCGCGCCGACCCGCCGCCCGGCTGCTCGTTCCCGTCGTCGTGGCGCTCGCGCTGGCCGGGGCGGCGGGCACCGCACCGGTCGCCTCCGCCACTCCGGTCGCGGTCACCGCGGGGTGCCCGGGGCAGGAGGTCCCGCCCGGCCCGCCCGCGCGGGAGGAGACGGTGCCCCTCCCCCCGCTGCCGGTGCCGTCGCCACCGGTCGGCCGGCTCGGCGGCTGCGGTGACACCCACGCCGGGCCGGTGCCGCCCCCGCCGGTCGGGGTCGCGTCGTACGTCGTCGCCGACCTCGACTCGGGTGCGGTGCTCGCCGCCCGGGCCCCGCACGCGCGGCAGCGTCCGGCGTCGACGATCAAGCTGTTGCTCGCGCTGGTCGTCGACGAGCGGCTGCCGATGGACCGGGTGGTCGTGGGCACCGCCGATGACGCGAACGTTGACGGCAGCCGGGCCGGGATCGGCCCCGGCGGGCGCTACACGGTCGACCAGCTGCTGCACGGGCTGCTGCTGTCCTCGGGCAACGACGCCGCGAACGCCCTGGCCCGCGAACTCGGCGGGGCCCCCGCGACGCTGGCCGCCATGCGCGACGAGGCCCGCCGCCTCGGTGCCCTGGACACCCGTCCCGCGACGCCCGCCGGCCTCGACGGCCCGGGGATGTCCGCCTCGGCCTACGACCTGGGCCTGCTGCTGCGCGCCGTACTGGAGCGCCCGCGGATCGCGGCCGCGCTGACCACCCGGAGCATCCCGTTCCCCGGGTTCGCCGACAAGCCCGGCTTCCTGCTCGGCAACGACGACCGGCTCCTCGGTGCCCCCGGCTTCCTCGGCGGCAAGAACGGGTTCACCGACGCCGCCCGGCACACCTTCGTCGGGGCGATGGAGCGCGACGGGCGACGGCTGGTCGTGGCCCTCGTGCGCGGCGAGCCCCGGCCGGTGCTGATGGTCGACCAGGCCCGCGCCCTGCTGGACTGGGGCTTCGGCGCCCCGGCCACCGGGATCGGGACGCTGGTCGAGCCGGGCACCACGGGCTCCGCCGACGGCTCGGGCACGCCTCGGGGCGCCGCGGCCCCCGCGGGCGGGGCAGACGGCGCGGACGGCGCGACGGGCTCCGGGGGCGCGGACGGGGCGACGAGGAGCGCCGACGGGGCGACGTCGACCGGCGCCCCGGATCCCGCGGGTGCTGCGCCGATCCCCGCCGCGGTGCTGGTCGGCGGGGTCGCCGCGCTCGCCGGCGTCGGGGCGCTGGTGGCCGCGCGGCTGCGCCGGCGCCGTTGACCTGCGGCACGGACGGGACCACGCGGACGCCCGGGACCCGCCCGGGTCGGCGCCGGCTCGCCCCGGTGCCCGAGGGCCGGGTGCACCCTCCTGCGAAGTTCGCTTACCGGGTAAGCGGACTCGTCAGGATCATCCCCGGAGCTCAGGTCCGCGGAACGTTCACCGGGCGAACGAGTTCGTCGGGGCCGGTACCGGAGACCCGGCCGGTGCGGCGCCGACTCACCCGAGCGCCCGAGCGCCGGGGTCCACACCCTCCTGCGGTCTCGCTTACCGGGTGAGCGAACTCGTCGGGATCACGTCCTTCGAGATCGGGGCGGGACGGCGTGGCGGGGGCACCCCGGTGACCACGGGCCGTCGGCACCTCGCCGCAGCGCGGCAGCCCCGGTGGGTGGACCCGCGGTGTGCGGACCGTGCCGCGGCGGGTCAGCGCCGCCGGCGCCCCAGGGCCCGCAGGCCGAGTGCCCCACCGATCAGACCCGCGGTGACCAGGCCCGCCGACGCGAGCGCGCCCGGCCCGTCCCGGACGACGTACTGCGGCCGGATGATCGCGGGGGCGGGCAGGTCGCGGTAGCCCAGGTCGTTCTCCTCGGCGCTGGCGGCCCAGGCCGTCACGAACAGCAGGAACCGCGAGGTGAAGAAGATGAAGACCAGCAGACCGAGGATCGAGCCGAAAGCCGCACCGGCCGCGGAGTTCGTGACCGAGCCGAGGTAGATCACCATCACCCGCTGCAGGATCGCGAACCCGATCGCGCCGATCAGCGCGGCCCTGGCCGCGCTGCGCAGGGACACGGGCTCGCGCGGCAGCCGGGCGATCACCCACAGGAACACCAGCCAGTTCCCGGCGAGCACGAGCAGGAACGAGGCGATGCTCAGCAGCACGCGTGCCCACGTCGCCTCGCCGAGGCCGACCAGGTCGAGCAGGAACCTCCCCGCCGCGCCACCGATCGAGGAGATCGCGAACGACAGCACCAGGGCCAGCCCGAGCCCGACCAGGGCGAGCAGGTCGAACGCCAGTCGCTTGATCATCGGTGGGGCATCGTCCCGCTGGCCCCACTGCTCGGTCAGCGCCTCACGCAGGTTGCTCATCCAGCCGATGCCCGAGTAGAGCGCGCCGACCAGACCGATCAGACCGATCGCCCCGGCCCGGTCGATCGCGGTCTGCACGATCCCGCCGAGCAGCTCGCCGATCTGGCCCGGCGCGGCCGACTCGATCGCCTGGCGCAGGGAGTCGAGAAGCTCCGGGTTGCCGCGCAGCACGAACCCGGCCGCCGCGAACCCGACCATCAGCAGCGGTACCAGCGCCAGGATGGAGAAGTAGGTGATCGCCGCGGCGTAGTGGTCGCCGTGGTTCTCGGTGTAGCGCTCCCCCGCCCGGACCAGGTGGTCGAGCCACGGATGCTTCTCCCGCTGGCGGTCGAGGAAGGTCTCGGTCTCCTCCTCGTCGGTCTCCAGCCGGTGCGCGATCGTGGCGGCGCGGTTCTCGGCCATCATTCCCCCGGTTCGGTGGTTCGCTCCCCGCCCCGGCGAGCGTCGCTCAGACGGGCGGGAGGAACCCGATCCTCTCGTGAACCGCGGCCAGTGTCGCGCCGGAGACCTCACGCGCACGGGTGGCACCGCGCGCGAGCACCCGGTCGAGCTCGGCCGGATCGGCCAGGTAGCCGTTCACCTTCTCCGCGAACGGCTCCGCGAACGCGGCGACGATCTCGCCCAGGTCCTTCTTCAGGTCGCCGTAGCCGCGGCCGACGTACTCGGCCTCGACCTCGGCGACCTTCCGGTCGGTCATCGCCGCGTTGATGGTGAGCAGGTTCGCGATGCCCGGCTTGTTCTCCGGGTCGAAGCGGATCTCGCGCTCGTTGTCGGTCACCGCGGAGCGGATCTTCTTGGCCGAGGTCCGCGGCGGGTCGAGGAGCTCCACGATCCCGCTGGGCGACGACGCCGACTTGCTCATCTTCGCCGTCGGGTCCTGCAGGTCGTAGATCTTCGCCGTGGCCTGCGGGATGTGCGGCTCGGGCACCCGGAACGTCTCGCCGAAGCGGTGGTTGAACCGCTGCGCGAGATTGCGGGTCAGCTCCAGGTGCTGGCGCTGGTCCTCGCCGACCGGGACGCGGTCGGCCTGGTAGAGCAGGATGTCCGCGGCCTGCAGGATCGGGTACGTGAACAGCCCGACGGTCGCCCGGTCGGTGCCCTGCTTGGCGGACTTGTCCTTGAACTGGGTCATCCGGCCGGCCTCGCCGAAGCCGGTGATGCACTCCAGGATCCAGGACAGCCGCGCGTGCTCCGGGACGTGCGACTGCACGAACAGCGTGCAGCGGTCCGGGTCGAGCCCCAGCCCGAGCAGCTGGGCGGCCGCGACCCGGGTACGCCGGGCCAGCTCGGCCGGGTCGTGCTCCACCGTGATCGCGTGCAGGTCCACGACGCAGTAGAACGCCTCGTGGTCGTCCTGCAGGGCCACCCACTGACGCAGCGCACCCAGGTAGTTGCCGAGGTGGAACGAGTCGGCCGTGGGCTGGATCCCGGACAGGACGCGGGGACGGTGGGCGTCGTTCATGCCCGCCATCGTTCCCTACCGTCCGTCATCTCGGGCGCACCGGGGACACCGAGTCACGGGCGAACGCCCGCCCGCACTGCTCGCAGTCCAGCCGCACGCAGAGCGGCTGCCCGCAGGCCCGGTGGCGGATCGTGAGGTCGATCGGGGCGCCGTCCCCGCCGCACCAGCGGTGCGACCACTCGACCAGGCAGGCGTGGATCGGGAAGCTGGCCCGCCCCTTGTCGGTGAGGCGGTACTCGCCGTCGCCGCTGCGGCTGAGCACCCCGAGCGCGACGAAGCGGCGCAGCCGGTCCGACAGCACCTCCGGGGAGATCGCCAGCTCGAGGGCGAAGCAGTTGAACGCCCGGATCCCGGTGAGCGCGGCGCCGAGGACGGCGGCACCCCACCGGTCGCCGATGATCTCCATCGCACCGGGCAGGAACGAGAGCGGGTCGACGGGCAGCGCGCCGCGGGTGCGCCGCGGGTGCCTGCGGGCCAGCCGGTCCAGCCCCGGCGCCCACGGCTCGCGCTCGACCTCGGTGTCCCGCGGCCCGACCGCGCCGCCGCAGGCCGCGCAGCACACCCGCACCCGGGTGGGGCGGCCGCAGTCGCGGTGCACGATCTCGGGGAGCGGGACCTCCCGCGGGACCCAGGTCTTCTCCCAGTCCCAGGTGCAGATCAGCAGCTTCCAGATGTCGCCGCCGCGCTCGGTGAGGGCGTAGCCGCGGCGCTCGCGGCCACCGTCGGCGTAGCTGCGGGGCTCGAGCAGACCCGCGTCGACGAGACCGCGCAGCCGCGCCGACAGCGTCGCGTCGGAGATGTTGAGGGTCTCCCGCCACCCCGCGTACCGGCTGACGCCGAGGAACGCGCGCTGCAGGATCAACAGCGTCCAGGTGTCGGCGAGCAGGCCGAGACCGCGCCCCACGGCGCCCAGCTCCTGCGGCCGCACCCGCTCGCCTCCCTTGACCCCGGACTGCTCAAGATCGTACCGTTGGCCTCACTCTGCCGATCGAAGCCGCGCCTCCGGGCACGGCCGGCGGCGGGGTGGGCCGGATCGGGGGGTCGGTCCACCGGCCGGGGCGGACGTCCTGCGACAGCGCGGTGAGGGGGCTGCGGCAGCCGCGGGGCGTCGTCCCGGTCAGCACGTCATCCGTTCTCCCGGCCCTTCCCCTGCTCGGGGTCCTCGGGCCGCGGGGCCGGCTCGACCGTCACCACGCCCTTGTCGAGGTCGATCGGGCCGAGCCGCCACTGCTGCCCGCCCTGCGCGGCGTCCGAGTCCTCGTGCATCCGCTTCCGCGGGAACATCTCTCCGAGTACACCCATACCGCCACCGTAGGCCGATCGGCGGCCGGGCCGGTCCCGCGCGGCCCGGAGGCGACGCGGGACCGGCCGGGATCAGGCCGGGGTCAACGGCAGCGTCCGCGGCCCGGTACCCGGCGCCGGGGTGAGCACGCGGGGCTCGCCGCGGTAGGTCGTCGTCCGCTGCCGGACCGGGCGACCGGCGGCCGCCGCGATCGCGGTGAGCTCGGCGACGGAGCGCTCGGAGCCGTTCTCCGAGCCGGCCATCCGGGAGATCGTCTCCTCCATCAGGGTGCCGCCCATGTCGTCGGCGCCCCCGGCCAGGATGTCCGCGGCGAGGTCGTCGCCGAGCTTGACCCAGGAGCACTGGACGTGGTCGATCCGCCCGTGCAGCGCGAGCCGCGCGAACGCGTGCACCGCCCGGTTGTCGCGCTCCGTCGGTCCCGGCCGGGCGATCCCGGCCAGGTAGATCGGGGCGTTGTGGTGCACGAACGGCAGGGGAACGAATTCGGTGAACCCAACTGCGCCGATCCCTCTGGCGCGGTCCTGGATCGACGCCAGTGTGCGCAGGTGCCCGAGCCAGTGCCGGGGCTCGTCGACGTGGCCGTACATCATCGTCGAGCTGCTGGGGATCCCCAGCTCGTGCGCGGTCGACACGACCTCGATCCACTGCGACGCCGGCAGCTTGCCCTTGGTCAGCACCCAGCGGACCTCGTCGTCGAGGATCTCGGCGGCGGTGCCCGGGATCGAGCCGAGCCCGGCGGCCTTCAGCTCGGTCAGCCACTCCCGGATCGACACCCCGGCCTTGGCCGCCGCGGAGACGATCTCCATCGGGGAGAACGCGTGCACGTGCATCCCCGGCACGGCCGCGGTGACCGCGCGGACCAGGTCGGCGTAGAACGACACCGGCAGCTGCGGGTCGATACCGCCCTGCACACAGACCTCGGTGGCACCGTCGCGGGCGGCCTCCGCGGCGCGCTGGGCGACCTCGTCGAGCGAGAGCCGGAAGGCGTCGGCGTCGCGCTCGCGCTGGGCGAAGGCGCAGAACCGGCAGCCGACGTAGCAGACGTTCGAGAAGTTGATGTTCCGGTTGACCACGTAGGTGACGTCGTCCCCGGTGACCTGCCTGCGCACGTCGTCGGCGAGGTCGAGCAGGGTGCGCAGCGCGGGTCCGTCGGCGGTCAGCACGGCCATCGCGGCGTCGGCGTGCGCCGGGTCGAGCAGCGCCGCCGGGTCGGACGCGGCCAGGTCCAGCCCGGCCCGGACGTCGGAGTCGAGCCGCTCGGGGGCCGCCCCGTGCCCGGCGCGCTGGTGCTCCAGCTCGGCGGCCACCTCGTCCCAGTCGCCGTAGACGTCGCCGAAGTCGCTGCGCCGGTCCTCGGTGCGCCCGGTCGTGTCGATCGTGGAGTTCAGATCGGTGCGCCCGGTCGAGGCGAACCCGCCGTCGGGTTCCTGCCACGCCCGCCCCTCCACGACGGCGTCGGGCCGGGCGAGCCCGTCCGGCCCGGACAGCGCGGCGACGTGGCCGTGCAGCCGCGCGTCGATCCACGGCGACCCGGCCCGCACGTACTTCGGGTAGGCGGTGAGCCGCTCCTGCAACGTGAAGCCCTCGGCCTCGGTGATCGCGGCCAGCTCGTCGACGGCGGGCCACGGCATCTCCGGGGACACGTGGTCCACCGTCACCGGGGAGACACCGCCCCAGTCGTCGATCCCGGCGCGCAGCATCAGCGCCTGCTCGTCGCCGACGAGGTTCGGCGGCGCCTGCAGCCGCACCTTCGGACCCAGCACGAGCCGGGCGACCGCGATGGTGGCGGCCAGGTCCTCCAGGTCGGCGTCCGGGTCGTTCGCCATCGCGGTGTCCGGCTTCGCCCGGAAGTTCTGGACGATCACCTCCTGCACGTGCCCGTGCGCGCGGGCGGCGGAGCGGATCGCGAACAGCGACTCGGCCCGCTCGGTGCGGTTCTCGCCGATGCCGATCAGGATGCCGGTGGTGAACGGGACGCCGACGCGGCCGGCGTCGGTGAGGGCGCGCAGCCGGACCGCGGGCTCCTTGTCGGGGCTGCCGAAGTGCGGGCCGCCCTTCTCGAACAGCCGCTGCGACGTCGTCTCCAGCATCATCCCCATGCTGGCCGCGACCGGCTTGAGCCGGGTCAGCTCCTCCCAGCTCATGACGCCCGGGTTGAGGTGCGGCAGCAGTCCGGTCTCCTCCAGGACGGCGATCGCGCAGGCCCGGACGTAGTCCAGGGTGGAGTCGTAGCCGCGCGCCTCGAGCCACTCGCGGGCCTGCGGCCAGCGATCCTCGGGGCGGTCGCCGAGGGTGAACAGGGCCTCCTTGCAGCCCTGCGCGGCGCCCTGGCGGGCGATCTCGACGACCTCGTCGCGCTCCAGGAACATGTCGTCGAGCCTGTGCGGGACGGTCGCGAACGTGCAGTAGTGGCAGCGGTCGCGGCAGAGCCGGGTCAGGGGGATGAAGACGTTGCGGGAGTAGGTGACCACGCCCGGGCGGCCCTCCTCGACGAGTCCGGCGTCGCGGACCCGGCCGGCGTGGCCGAGCAGCTCGTCGAGGTGCTCGCCGCGGGCGGCGAGCAGGACGGCGGCCTCGGTGACGTCGAGGGTGGACCCGTCCCGGACCCGGCGCAGGGCCCGGCGGAACGCCGAGTCCGAGGGCACCGGTTCGGCGGGTGCGGGGGTCGGGAGTCCGACCGGCGGTTCGGCCTCGGCCGGGACGGGTGCGGCGGGAGTATCGGCCATGCCACCCACACTAGGTTTCACCGATCACCACAGCGACCGTCCGTTTCCCGGCGATGGATCACCGCCGGTGCGGGAATACGGCTCAGGCGACCTCGGCGGGCGTCCCGCCGGTGACCGCGACGAGCTCGTCGAAGGTCGTCGGGAACACCGAGCGGGCCACCCCGCCGGCACCCCAGACCCGGTCGAAGTCCCGCAGCGCGACGTCGACCAGGGTGCGGACCGGCGCCGGGTGCCCGACGGGTGCGACCCCGCCGATGACCTGCCCGGTGGTCTCGCGCACGAACTCCTCCGACGCCCGTCCGACCCGCGCCGCGCCGACCAGCGCGGCGACCCTGTCGGTGTCGACCCGGTGCGCCCCGGAGGTGAGCACGAGCAGCGGGGCGCCGTCGGCGTCGAAGACCAGTGAGTTCGCGATCTGGCCGACCTCCACCTCCAGCGCGGCGGCCGCCGCGGCCGCGGTGGTCACCGCGTCGGGCAGCAGCACCAGGCCCGCGATCGACGCGGGGTCGGCACCGGCGCGGCGCAGCGCCTCCTTCACGGCGGCGACGCGGGGGTGGTCGGCGGGGTGTTCGACGCTCCGGCTCACCCGGCCCATCCTGCCCCCCGCCGCGTCGCGGGCGCCGCCGGGTTTCCGCCCCCGGGTGTGCTCAGAGGACGGCGAGGACGAGCAGCACGACGACGACCACGGCCAGCACCCCGGCCACGCCCAGCAGGATCCAGCGGTTGCGGCCGAGGTCCCCGCCCGGGGACCGGGGCCGGGCGCCGCGTTCGAACAGCTCGGCGGCCCGGTCGTGGGTCGGGCGCTCGGCCGGGTCGTCGGCGGTGAGGCCGTCCAGGACCGTCGCGAGCGCGCTGCCCGCCGACGGGCGCGGGCCCGCCGCCTCGCGCAGGACGGCGCCCAGGCACCACAGGTCCGCGGCCGGGGTGTCGCCGCCCTCGGGGGCGGCGGGCGCACCGTTCCCGCCGGGGCGCGGACCGACCGCGCGGGCGAGGCCGACGTCGGTGAGCAGGGCGCGGCCGTCGGCGGTGACGAGCACCGCGTCGGCGTCGAGGCCGCCGTGGGTGCCGCCGTCGGCGTGCACCGCACGCAGGGCGGCCAGCACGTCCCGGCCCACGAGCGCGACCTGCCGGGGAGAGGGCGGCGCCGTCTCGACGACCGCACCCAGCGGTCGCGCCTCCGGGTGCTCGGTGACCAGGTACTCGCGCATGTCCCCGGCCGAGGACCGGTCGGTGACCAGGTCCAGCACCCCGACGACCGACGGGTGGCGCAGCCGCCCGGCGGCCCGCACCTCGGTCAGCAGGCGCTCCCGCACCCCGGCCACCGCGGGCAGCGCGATCTCGGTGACGGCGACGGTGCGGCCGGTGATGCGGTCCTCGGCACGGTGGGTGGGCCCGAAACCGCGCCGGCCCAGCTCGTCGAGCAGCAGGTAGCGGCCGCCGACCATCCGGCCGGCGATCACACGGCCCCCAGCCGGACGACGACGGGGGCGTGGTCGGAGAAGCGCCGGTCGTGCGCGGGCGCCCGGTCCACGACGGCCTCGTGCGCGGCGTCCGCGAGCCCGGGGGTGGTGAGCAGGTGGTCGATCCGCCACCCGGTGTCGTTGTCGAAGGCCCGCCCGCGGTAGCTCCACCACGAGTACGGCCCGTCGACGCCCGGGTGCCGCTCGCGGACCACGTCGCGCCAGCCGTGTTCGAGCAGCTTCGCGAACCACTCCCGCTCGTGCGGCAGGAACCCGGAGTTGCGCCGGTTCCCGCGCCAGTTGCGCAGGTCCAGCTCGGTGGGGGCGATGTTCCAGTCCCCGCCGACGACCATCTGCCGCCCGGTCGCGGCGCACCGGTCGAACGCGGTGCGCAGGTGGTCACCGAAGGCCGCGCAGAACGCGTCCTTGTGGTCCTGCTTCTCGGTGCCCGCCATGCCCTTGGGCAGGTACAACGAGGCCACGGTGAGCCCGCCGGGCAGGTCCACCTCCACGTAGCGGCCGTCCAGGTCGGTGGTGGGGTCGGTGCCGTTGCTCGCTCCGCGGGCTCCGCTCGGGAAGCCGATCCGTACCGCCTCGGGCTCGTCCCGGCTCAGCACCGCGACGCCGTTGCGGCCCTTCGCCGTCAGCGACGGGGCCAGGCGCAGGTGCCAGCCGCCCTCGTCGAGCGCGGCCAGGAAGGCGGCCGGCAGCTCGTCGGGCCGTGCCCGGACCTCCTGCAGGCAGACCGCCCGCGCGTCGGTCGCGGCCAGCCACTCCAGCAGCCCCTTGGTGGCGGCGGCACGGACCCCGTTGACGTTGACCGTGGCGAGCGCGTTCACACCGTCTACTGTGCCGCACCCCTGATCACGCTGCGCGACGGGTTCAGCACCGGCTGCCCGAGGTCGCGGCGACGGAGTCCACCGGGACCCACTGGTTCTGCTCGGTGAGCTTGCGGAAGCCGCCGTCGACGATCGTCTCCGCCGCGACCTCGGTCCCGACCGGGAGCGTGCGGACCGGCGCCGCCGAGTTGCCGGGCGCCGAGCGCACCGTCACCTGCTCGCCCTGCACGACGACACGGCACCCGGTGGTCTCCAGGTTCCCGGTGACACCGCCGTAGGCGAGTGCGACGACCGTGAGGCCGACTCCGATGAGCCCGACCAGCGGCCAGCCCCTCAGGAGCGACTTCCGGGTGAGCCCGAAGACCTTCGCCACCGTGGTTCCCCTCCCGCCGAGCGCTGCCGCGACCACGGTAGCCGGTCCGCGGCCGTGGGCTCGACCATCACGGGGGTGTCGGGCCGGTTACTCCTGCGGGCGTGCGGGACCGGTGAACAGATAGCGTGTGGCCCAGTCAGCGGGTCGCCGCGCCGGGGACCCGCCCGGTCGTCCCGGGCCCGTCCGCCGGCGCCGTCGCGGCCCGCTCGCTGGACACGGCAGCACACACGACGAGCCGAGGCAGGCCTGAGGACGCGATGAAGCTCATCTACACGTACACCGACGAGGCGCCGGCACTGGCGACCCACTCCTTCCTGCCGGTCATCGAGGCCTTCGCCGGCCAGGCCGGGGTCGACGTGGAGACCCGCGACATCTCCCTGGCCGCCCGCATCCTGGCGAAGTTCCCGGACCGGCTCACCGACGCCCAGCGCGTCCCGGACTCGCTGTCCGAGCTGGGCGAGCTGGCGAAGACGCCGGACGCCAACATCATCAAGCTGCCGAACATCTCGGCGTCGATCCCGCAGCTCAAGGCGGCGATCACCGAGCTCCAGGGCGCCGGTTACGACGTACCGGACTACCCGGACAACCCGCAGACCGAGCAGGAGAAGGCCGCCCGCGCCGCCTACGACTCGGTCAAGGGCTCCGCGGTCAACCCGGTGCTGCGCGAGGGCAACTCCGACCGCCGCGCCCCGCTGTCGGTGAAGAACTTCGCCCGCAAGCACCCGCACTCGATGGGCGCCTGGAGCTCCGATTCCGCCAGCCACGTCGCCACCATGGACGACGGCGACTTCCGCCACTCCGAGACCTCGTTCACCGCCGCCGGTGACGGCGCGGTCCGCATCGAGCACGTCGCCGCCGACGGCACCGTCACGGTGCTGAAGGAGAAGGTCGCGCTGCTGGACGGCGAGGTGTTCGACGGCGCCGTCATGCGTCGCGAGCCGCTGCAGGCCTTCCTCGCCGAGCAGGTCGCCGACGCCAAGGCCAAGGGCGTGCTGTTCTCGGTGCACCTCAAGGCCACGATGATGAAGGTCTCCGACCCGATCATCTTCGGCCACGCCGTCCGCGCCTACTTCGCCGACGTGTTCGCCTCCTTCGCCGACGACCTCGCCTCCGTGGGCGCCGACCCCGACGACGGTCTCGCCTCGATCCTGACCGCACTGGAGAAGCTGCCCGCCGACAAGCGCGACGCCGTCGAGAAGGCCATCACCGCCGCCTACGAGACCGGCCCGGCGCTGGCCCAGGTCGACTCCGCGCGCGGGATCACCAACCTGCACGTCCCGAGTGACGTCATCATCGACGCCTCGATGCCGGCCGCGATCCGCACCTCCGGCCGGATGTGGAACGCCGACGACGCGCTGCAAGACACCAAGTTCGTCATCCCGGACTCGTCCTACGCCCCGCTCTACGACGAGACCGTCAAGCACTGCCAGGCCAACGGCGCCTTCGACCCGACGACGATGGGCACCGTCCCGAACGTCGGGCTGATGGCGCAGAAGGCCGAGGAGTACGGCAGCCACGACAAGACCTTCGAGATCGCCTCCGCGGGCACCGTGCGCGTCGTCGACGCGGCGTCGGGCGAGGAGAAGCTCTCGCACGAGGTCGGCGAGGGCGACATCTGGCGCGGCTGCCAGACCAAGGACGCCCCGATCCGCAACTGGGTCGGTCTGGCCGTCGAGCGGGCCCGGGCCACCGGCTCCCCCGCCGTCTTCTGGCTGGACTCGGCGCGCGCCCACGACGCGCAGCTGATCGCGAAGGTCGAGACGTACCTGGGCGAGCACGACACCGACGGACTGACCATCGAGATCCTCCCGGTCGCCGAGGCCACCCGCTACACCCTGGAGCGGGCCCGCAAGGGCGAGGACACCATCTCGGTGACCGGCAACGTGCTGCGCGACTACCTCACCGACCTGTTCCCGATCATGGAGCTGGGCACGTCGGCGAAGATGCTGTCGATCGTCCCGCTGATGAACGGCGGCGGCCTGTTCGAGACCGGCGCCGGCGGGTCCGCGCCGAAGCACGTACAGCAGCTGCAGAAGGAGAACCACCTGCGGTGGGACTCCCTCGGCGAGTTCCTCGCGCTGGCCGTCTCTCTGGAGATGCTGGCGTCGAAGACCGAGGAGCCGCTGCGGGCCAAGCTGCTCGGCCAGACCCTCGACGAGGCCACCGGCACGCTGCTGGAGAACGGGAAGTCGCCGTCGCGCAAGGTCGGGGAGCTCGACAACCGCGGCAGCCACTTCTACATCGCGCTGTACTGGGCGCAGGCCCTCGCCGCGCAGACCGAGGACACCGAGCTGGCCGCGATCTTCGCCCCGCTCGCCGAGAAGCTCGCCGCCGCCGAGGACACGGTCGTCGGTGAGCTGAACGCGGTCCAGGGCGACCCGGTCGACCTGGGCGGCTACTACTACGTCGACCGCGCGAAGACCGACGCGGTCATGCGGCCGAGCGCCACGTTCAACGCGGCGATCGACGCCTTCGCCGGCAAGTAGCCCCACCGCGACGGCCCGTCCCCCCGCTGCCGGGAGGGCGGGCCGTCGGCGTGTCAGGCCGAGCTGACGCCGGGGATGCGCCCGGAGCGGAACGCCTCCACGAACAGCGCGTGGTCGGCGCGCACGGTCCGGGCGTAGTCGTGGGCGAACTCCACGACCCACTCCACGAACGCGTCCTCCGCACCGGCGGTGCGCGCCGCGACCGCCTCCTCGACCCGGAAGTCGACGAGCGCGTGGTCGGCGTCGGCGTCGGCCACGCAGTGGATCTTCGCGGTGGCCCGGCCCAGGTCCGCGACGACCGGCGCGATCTCATCGGGCTCGGTGAGCTCCGACCAGTCCAGGTCCGCCTCGTAGGGCGAGACCTCGGCGACGACGAACCCGACGCCGTCGAGCTCGGTCCAACCCAGCATCGGGTCGGCGTGCGCCTGCAGCGCGCGCTGCGAGACCGCCGTCCGGTGCCCGTGGTGGCGGAACGCCGACGCCACCCGCTCGTCGGTGACCACCCGCGAGGGCGCGGCCACGTTGCCCTGCTTCATCGACACGACGATGTCGTTGTCCAGCGCCTGGTTCAGCCCCTCGACCAGCACCGTGTAGGTCGGCAGCCCGGCGCTGCCGATGCCCACGCCGGAGCGCCCGGCGACGTCCTTGACGGTGTAGGCGACGCCGCGGTGGCGCCGGGACTCCGGGATCGTGGCCACGTACGCCTCGAACGCCGCGGTGACCGCGGCCTTCTCGTCGTCGTCGAGGGTGCGGACGCCGGGGCCGGCGCGCAGGATCCGGTCGAAGCCCTCGGTCTCGGTGACCGCGTCGAGCAGTCCGACCCGGGTCCGGGTGCGCGCGGTCTGCAGGACCTGGTGCACCGGTCCCTCGGTGGTGTCCAGGCGCAGCGAGAACGCGTCGTCGTCGCGGTCGGCGAAGTGCCGCACCTGGGCCAGGTAGCTGCGGCAGTAGCGCTCGACGAGCTCGGACAGCGACCGGTCCGACAGCGCCTTGCGCCAGCCGAGCAGGCACAGGCTGGCCGCGAACCGGGTGACGTCCCAGGTCCAGTGGCCGAGGTAGGCCTCGTCGAAGTCGTTGACGTCGAAGACGAGCACGCCGTCGCCGTCCATGTAGGTGCCGAAGTTCTCCGCGTGCAGGTCGCCCTGGATCCAGACCCGGGCGGTCCGCTCGTCGACCCAGGGGTCCTCGCGGCGGGCGACGTCGTCGTAGAACAGGCAGGCGCTGCCCCGGTAGAACGCGAACGGGTCGGCGGCCATCTTCCGGAACTTGGTCCGGAACGCCGCGGGGTCGGCGGCCATCAGGTCGTCGAAGGCGGTCACGAGGGTGTCGACGATGTGGCCGCTGCGGTCGGTCATGGCGCGATCATGCTCGCGGACGGTGGCAGGGACCACCTCCGTCCGTGGGGTCCCGCCGGACCGAGCGCCGCCGACCGGGTGGCGGATGGATCTTCGTTGCGATCAACGGGTGATCAGCGGGCCACCGTGGGCGACGTCACGCAACCCGTCCGGAGCAACCCCCGTCCCGGAGCGGGTGTACCCACCGGTAGAATCTCGTTAGCGATGATCATTATCAGGCCGTCCCGCAGCGCACCGACCGGGGATCTCCCCGCCCGGCCGGGCCGGGTCGTGCGCGCGACCAGCACCGGCCCCGGGCGCCCCGGGAGCAAGCGTCCCGCGGGCCCCCGCAGACCCCCGACCCGGCGCCCGGCGGGCCCGGAGACGACCGGCGGCTCCCGCAGCCGAGCACTCAGCTGATGGTCAGCGAGCCCTGGGTGATCGTCAGAGCCAGCAGCAGGACGACGACGCCGAACCCGCCGTACACCAGCGCGTCGGCGTAGCGGCCGCGGATCGCGAGCAGCCCGACCCGGTCCGGCGGCAGCGCGACGCGCAAGCCCGCGGCGACCAGCATCGCCACCGCCAGCGCCGCGGACCCCTCGCGCCAGTGCTCGGTGATCACCCGCTGCAGCCCGACCAGCGACACACCGAGGACGACGAGCAGCGGCCAGTGCGCCCGCAGCCGGGCCCGCAGGCCGTGACCGGAACGGGTCGCCACCATCACCGCCCCCCGCCGCCCGTCATGCCGACAGGCTGCGTTCGGTATCGATTCTCACTCCGCCAGGCTGCGTTCGGCTGCCTCGACGACGTTCGTCAGCAGCATCCCGCGGGTCATCGGCCCCACGCCGCCCGGCATCGGCGCCAGCAGCCCGGCGACCTCGGCGACCTCGGGCGCCACGTCGCCGACCAGGCCCAGGTCGGTACGGGTGACGCCGACATCGAGCACCGCGGCGCCCGGCTTGATCTGGTCGGCGGTGATGAGCCCCGCCCGGCCCGCCGCGGCGACGACGACGTCGGCCTCCCGCAGGTGCGCCGTCAGGTCCCGGGTGCCGGTGTGGCACAGGGTGACGGTGGCGTTCTCCGAACGGCGGGTCAGCAGCAGCCCCAGCGGGCGGCCGACCGTCACGCCACGACCCACGACGACGACCCGCGCCCCGTTCAGCTCGACACCGAACCGGCGGCACAGCTCGACGATGCCGCGCGGGGTGCACGGCAGCGGTCCCGGCTCGCCGAGGACCAGGCGACCCAGGTTGGTCGGGTGCAGACCGTCGGCGTCCTTGCCCGGGTCGACCCGCTCCAGCGCGGCGCCGGCGTCGAGACCGTCCGGCAGCGGGAGCTGCACGATGAAGCCCGTGCAGGTCGGGTCGGCGTTCAGCTCGTCGATCGTGTCCTCGACCTGGGCCTGGCTCGCGTCGGCGGGGAGCTCGCGCTGCAGCGAGGTCATGCCGACCTTGGCGCAGTCGCGGTGCTTGCCGCGCACGTAGGCGTGCGATCCGGGGTCGTCACCGACCAGCACCGTGCCCAGCCCGGGGGTCACCCCGGCGGCGGTCAGCTTCTCGACACGGCCCCGCAGGTCGTCGAGCAGCTCCGCCAATGTCGCCTTGCCGTCCATCACGCGTGCGCTCACCCGGGCATCCTCTCAGGTGACGCCCGGGCCGGTCGAACCTGACCGAAGGACGCGTACGTGCCGCGCAGGTAGGGGGCGCCGTCCCCGCGAGCTGCGACGACGGTCCGGTTCCGTGCGACCGGGGTACAGGTCGGGGTCTGGTCGTACGGAGGGGCGAAAAACGATCTCCGCGAGAGCAGAATCACACCGCCGGTGCTCGACCGGTCACGAACTCGACGAGGAGTTTTCCATGAGCGTGGAGAGCGACACCGCGGGGGCGCACGCCGCTGCTGCCCCGCCCGCCCCGGCAGCAGCGGCCCCGGCTGCCAACCCGGCCCTGATGGGCCTCATCTGCTTCCTGCCGTCCGGCATCACGCTGGGTCTGTGGTTCGTGGGCTACCTGGACACCACCGCACTGCCCGGCGGCATGATCCCGATCGTGACCTTCTCGGCGGGTCTGTTCCTGCTGCTGTCGGCCATGGTCGCGCTGCGCGTCGGGGACAGCGTCACCGCCGCGATCTTCGGGGTCTTCTCCGCATTCTGGACCAGCTTCGGCGTGCTGCTCATGGCGCTGAACAACGGCTGGATCATCGACGCCGGCACCGGAGAGGCCCTGTCCACCGAGCAGGTCGGGTCGATCCAGTCGACCTATCTGCTCTCGTTCACCCTGGTGTTCGTCCTGCTGACGCTGGCGACGCTGCGCCTGCCGCTGATGTTCACGATCGGCTTCGTGCTCGTCGACATCACCTTCGTGCTGGCCTACATCGGGGTGACCGCGGGCAACGCGGGCCTGTTCCCGATCGCCGGGATCACGACGTTCGCGTTCTGCATCGTGTTCGCCTACATCCTGTTCGACGCGTTCGGCCAGACGCTGGGCGGACGCGCGATGTCGATGGGCGGGCCGCTCGTCAAGTCCTGACCCCGTTCCGACCGCCCACGGGCCCCGCCGGTTCCTCCGGCGGGGCCTGTGGTCTGCCCGGCCCCGGTGGTCCGCGTGTCCCGGTGGTCCCCGTGGTCGGGGACCGCGGGGCCCGGAGGTCGCGAGGGCCCGGCGCCGGGCGCGGGCGAGACGGTCAGCGGAAGTCCCGGGACGCCACCGTCACCGCCAGCGGCATCCGCTGCAGCCGGTCGGCCAGCAGGTTCAGCACACCCTCCGGGCTGCGTTCGAGCCGGCCCCGGACCAGCAGCCCCGCGCTCCCCAGCGCCACCGACCGGTAGCGCGCCCACAACCCCTCCGAGCAGGTCACGTTCAGCATCCCGGACTCGTCCTCGAGGTTCACGAACGTCACCCCGCGCGCGGTCGCCGGACGCTGGCGGTGGGTGACCAGTCCTCCGACCAGCACCCGGGCCGGGGTGTCCGGGCCGGCGCGGCGGCCCACCTCGTCGAGCCGGTCGATCCGGACCGCGCCGAGCGCGTCGAGGTCCGCGCGCAGGTGCTGCACCGGGTGGCTGTCCGGGGAGACACCGGTGGCCCAGACGTCGGAGACGGTCAGCTCCGCCTCGGTCATCCCCGGCAGGGCCGGCGCGTCGAACCCGACGGCGGTGCCCGGCAGGTGTTCGGGGCGCACCCCCGCGACGACGCCCGCCGCCCACAGCGCCTCCCGCCGCTCCACCCCGAAGCAGCCGAACGCCCCGGCCGTCGCCAGCGCCTCGGCCTGCGGGCCGGTCAGCCGGACCCGGCGTGCCAGGTCGGGCAGGTCCGCGAACGGGCCGCCCGCGTCGCGCTCGGCGTCGATGACCGCGGCGAGGTCCGCGCCGACGGTGCGGACACCCGCCAGGCCGAGCCGGACCGCCCGGCCGCCGGTGCTGTCGTCGTCGGGTTCGAGGACGGCGTCGGCGCGCCCTGCGTTGACGTCCGGCCGGTGCACCCGCACACCGTGCCTGCGGGCGTCGGCCACCAGCGACTGCGACGAGTAGAAGCCCATCGGCTGGGCGTTGAGCAGGCCCGCGCAGAACGCCGCCGGGTGGTAGAGCTTGAACCACGCCGAGTAGTAGACGAGCGCGGCGAAGCTGATCGAGTGGCTCTCCGGGAACCCGAAGTTCGCGAAGGCCAGCATCTTGGCGAAGATCCGTTCGGCGAGCTCGCCGGTGATCCCGTTCGCGGCCATCCCGTCGTAGAACCGCCCACGCAGCCGTTCCATCCGCTCGGTGGACCGCTTGGAGCCCATGGCCCGGCGCAGCTCGTCGGCCTCGGCCGCGGTGAACCCCGCGACGTCGACGGCGATCTGCATCATCTGTTCCTGGAACAGCGGGATACCCAGCGTCTTGTGCAACGCGGGCTTGAGCAGCGGATGGTCGTGGTCCCAGGTCTCGAGCTCGTTGCGCCGCCGGATGTAGGGGTGCACCGAGCCGCCCTGGATCGGGCCGGGCCGGATCAGCGCGACCTCGACGACGAGGTCGTAGAACTCGCGCGGGCGCAGCCGCGGCAGGGTGGCCATCTGGGCGCGGGACTCCACCTGGAACACCCCGACCGAGTCCGCGCGCGACAGCATCGCGTAGACCTCCGGGTCGGACTCGCCGATCGCGTGCAGCTCGATCCGCTCACCGGTGACGGTCGTGACCAGGTCCACCATCAGGTGCAGCGCGGTGAGCATGCCCAACCCGAGCAGGTCGAACTTCACCAGCCCGGCCGCGGCGCAGTCCTCCTTGTCCCACTGCACGACGGTCCGGTCGGCCATCCGCGCCCACTCCACCGGCACGACCTCGGACACCGGCCGATCGCAGATGACCATGCCGCCGGAGTGGATGCCCAGATGCCGGGGCGCACCCATCAGCTGCCCCGCGAGGTCCAGCAGCAGCGGCGGCATCTCCTGCGGGAGCTCGCTCGCCTCCAGGGCGTGCCAGCGTTCGACGCGCCTGCTCCAGGCGTCCTGCTGGCCGGGTGAGAACCCGAGCGCGCGGGCGGTGTCGCGGATCGCCGACCGCGGCCGGTAGGTGATGACGTTCGCGACCTGCGCGGCGAACAGCCGGCCGTAGCGGCGGTAGACGTACTGGATCGCCTCCTCGCGGCGGCCGGACTCGATGTCGAGGTCGATGTCGGGGTAGCCGTCGCGGTCCGGGGACAGGAACCGTTCGAACAGCAGCCCGTGCCGGACGGCGTCGACGTTGGTGATGCCCAGCGCGTAGCAGACCGCCGAGTTCGCAGCCGATCCCCGGCCCTGACAGAAGATGTTCGACCGGCGGCAGAAGTCGACGATGTCGTGGACGATCAGGAAGTAGCCGGGGAAGTTCTTCGCCTCGATGATCTCCAGCTCGCGCTGCACGGTGTGCGCCGCGAACGGGTTCTCGTCACAGCTGCCGTACCGCTCCATCCGGCCGCGTTCGGTCAGCACCCGCAGCCAGGTCGTCTCGGTGTGCCCTGGCGGGACATCGAACGGTGGCAGGTCCGGCGCCACCAGGTGCAGCTCGAACGCCAGCTCCCGGCCCAGCTCCGCCGCGCGCTCCACCGCGCCGGGATGGCGCTCGTCGAACCGCAGGGCCATCTCCCGCCCGGACCGCAGGTACGCGGTGCCCGCCGCGGGCAGCCAGGGGTCGATCTCGTCGAGGCTGCGCCGGGCCCGGACCGCGGCGACGGTCGCGGCCAGCGGGGCCCGGTCGGGGGTGGCGTAGTGCGCTCCGGTCGTCGCCACCGTCGCGACGCCGGCCCGCTCGGCCAGCGCGGCCAGTGCGTCGTTGCGCTCGGTGTCGCCGGGCTCGCCGTACACGGTCAGCTCGACCCGCACGTTCTCCGCGCCGAAGCGCGCGACCAGCCGGTCCAGCTCCGCCGCGGCGGCCACCGGGCCCGAGCGGTCCAGGGCGCGGCGCACCGCGCCCTTGCGGCAGCCGGTGAGCACGACGACCTTCCCCGCGGTGTCGGCGACGACCTCGTCCGGGTCGTAGACCGGCCGCCCCTTCTCCCCGCCCCGCATCTGCGCGGTGGAGATGGTGCGACACAGCGCGCGGTACCCGTCGGGGCCGCGGGCCAGCAGCAGCAGGTGCTCGCCCTCGGGGTCGGCGACGCCGTTCTGCGGGGCGGTCAGCCCGGTGCTCAGCTCGGCGCCGAACACCGTGCGCACTCCGAGCGCGCGGGCCGCCTCGGCGAACCGCACGACCCCGTACATGCCATCGTGGTCGGTGAGCGCGACGGCCTCCAGGCCCAGCTCGGCAGCGCGCTCGACCAGCTCCTCCGGGGCGCTCGCGCCGTCGAGGAAGCTGAAGTGCGAGTGGCAGTGCAACTCCGCGTACGGCACGACGCCGGGCCCCACCGGGTGCAGGTCCTCGGGCGGCTCGTAGGGGCCGCGGTGGACGGACCAGGCCGGTGCGTCCCCGCCGTCGGCCTCCGGGCCGTCGCGCAGGCTCGCGCCGTCGCGCACGGAACGACCCGACAGCGCACTCTCCAGCTCCGCCCAGGGGACGTCCGGGTTCTGCCAGCCCACCCGTGCAGAATACTCGAACGCAAGTTCGAACATCGAGTGCCGGGTTCCGCGGACGGGCGTCGCCGTGCGGGCCGGCCGGCTGCTCCCCAGCGCCGGTCGGCCCCGCACGGCGGGTCCGGGCTCCGGCGCGGCACACCGGCCGCTCCCCAGCGCCGGCCCGCGGGCCACCCGGACGTACCCATCCGGTGCCGGCAGGTGGTTCGTGGACCTCCCCGCCGACATCTCCGAGTTCACCAGCCGAACCTGTGGAACGACTGAGACCCCGGTGTGGATCGACCGAGGATCACCGCGGCCCCGGGTCGCGCCGGGTCGTACCGTCGTGTTCGTGACGCCGTGTCGTGATCGTCGGTTCACCGCACGGCCACGCCCGATGGCGGATGCTGGTCCGACGCCGCGGCGCCCGACCGGTACCGCGCACGCACGAGGAGCGCCGGACACCCGGCGCGGACGAGGCCCGGTACCGGGCCGGACGGCAGAGGTGGCTCCATGGGACGGGCGAGCACGACGGGTGGCCGGCACCGGCCACGTCTCGGAAACCGGCTGGTCAGGGTCGCGGCGGCCGGGGTGGCCGTCGTCGCGCTCGCGGCCTGCGCGGACGTCCCCGCGGCGCCGGGCGCCGCGACGATCGGCACCACCGGCGGCGGGAGTCAGGGGGCCGCGCAGGGCGACCCCGGCCTGCCGCAGCGGCTCGCGGCCGCGGTGGGCGGCGACGGCGCCTACGCCCACCTGCAGCAGTTCGAGAAGCTCGCCGACGCGAACGACGGCAACCGCGCGGTGGGCACCCCCGGGTACGACGCGGCCGTCGACCACGTCGTCGGGACGCTGCGTGCGAGCGGGTTCGAGGTGTCGACCCCGTCGTTCGAGGTGCGCACCTTCTCCGCGGGCGACGCACGGCTGACCGTGGCCGGCGCACCGGTGACGACCGAGGTGCTCGGCTTCTCCCCCGCCACCCCGCCCGGCGGGCTGACCGCTCCGCTGTCGCTGCGCCCGCGCACCCCGCAGGACCCGACACCGGGCTGCGACGCCGCCGACTACACCGGGATGCCGGCCGGGGCCATCGCCGTCGTCGAGCGCGGGACCTGCGAGTTCGGCCAGAAGTCCCGGCTCGCGGGGGCGGCGGGCGCGGCGGCGGTGATCGTGGTCAACACCGAGGACGCGGCCCTGCCCGCCACCCTCGGCGACACCCCGGGGGTCGTCCCGACGGCGGCCGTGACGAAGACCGCGGGAGCCGCCCTGCGCGACGGCCAGCAGGCGTCGCTGGTGCTCGACACCACGATCCGGCAGCAGACCTCGCGGAACGTGATCGCCGAGACCACCACCGGCGACCCGGGCCGGGTCGTGGTCGCCGGGGCCCACCTCGACAGCGTGCCCGAGGGCGCCGGCATCAACGACAACGGCAGCGGCAGCGCCGCCCTGCTCGAGATCGCGCAGAAGCTCGGCGGCTCCCCGCCGGTCGGCCAGAAGGTGCGCTTCGCGTGGTGGGGCGCCGAGGAGATCGGCCTGGTCGGCTCGACGAAGTACGTCGAGGGCCTGTCCGAGGCCGACCGCGCGCGGATCGCGCTGTACCTCAACTTCGACATGGTCGGCTCGCCGAACCCCGGTTACCTCGTCTACGACGGCGACAACTCCGACGGCCTCGGCGGCGAGGGGGGCCCGTCCGGCTCCGACACCGCGGAGCGCGTCCTGACCGAGGCGCTGGTCGGGGCCGGCGTGAACGGCCCCGAGGGCACCGCGTTCGACGGGCGCTCGGACTACGGCCCGTTCATCGAGTCCGGCATCCCGGCCGGTGGCCTGTTCACCGGCGCCGAGGAGCAGAAGACCCCGGAGCAGGCGCAGAAGTGGGGCGGCACGGCGGGACAGTCCTACGACCCCTGCTACCACACGGCCTGCGACCGGCTGACCAACATCGACCGGACCGCGCTGGACCGGAACGTGACGGCGATGGCCTCGGCGATCGGCCGGTTCGCCGTCGACCTCACCGGGGTCCCGCAGCGCTGACCCGCCCGCGGCGGCCGGTGGCTCAGTCGTAGACACCCGCCACCTCCCAGCGGCCGCCGCGGTGCACGAGCAGCAGGGCCGTGCCGTCGGCGAGCACGACCTGCAGCCGGACCGCGGGCCCGGGGCCGTCGGGGGCCCACCAGCGGGCGTGCACCGGCCAGGGTCCGGCCCAGCCGGTGACCTCCCGGTCGGGGCCGCCGCCCGCGACCCGGCGCGGGACGCCGTCGAGCAGGTCCGGCGCGGCCGGGCACACCTCGGCGCCGTCCGCGGCGAGCAACCGGACCGGGACCGGGTCCGGGGGCACCGTCGCCGGGGACGGTGCCGGGAGTCGGCCGGGCCAGGTCGCCGGGGGGTCGGCGGGTGGACGACGGCCGGGAGGCTCCGGGGTCACCTGCTCCGCATGCCCGGGGGCACCGGTGGCGCCGTCCCGCGCGGGAGCCACGGGTCCCGGCCGGGCGGGGACCGCCGTGTCCTCGACGACCCGCTCGTCGCCCCACGGCACCAGCCGCACCCGCTCGCCCGGGTCCCGGCCGCCCGTCGGGACCGCGGTGAGCACCGCCTCCGGCCCGAGCAGCGCCTGCACCCGGACCAGGGCCCGCCCGGCCCGCTCGTCGCCCTCGCCGACGTCGCCCCACAGCCCGCGCTGCAGCGCCCCGGCGACCACGGTGTCCTCCGGGGTGAGCCGCAGCGCGACCAGCGTCCCGGAGCCGCCTCGCCCGAGCCACGAGTCGAGCTGCCAGCGCACCCGGTCCACCGTCCCGGACGGCGTCAGCGGCTCGGCGCACCGCCAGACCCGCAGCAGCTCCTCCCCGCTCTCCGTGCGTGCGTGCACCCCCAGCCGGGTGCAGGCCAGGCCGTGCCCGGCGAGCGCGGTGTGCAGCCGGGTCGCGAGTGCCCTCGCGGCGAAGGCGGCCGCGTCGACCCGGTCCACCGGCGGGTCCAGCTCGACCGCCGCGGACAGCTCCTCCGGCGGGACCCGGCGCGCCGGCGGGCGGGGGTCGAGCCCACGGGCGAGCCGGTGCGCGGCCACCGCGTCGGTGCCGAAGCGCGAGGCCACATCGGACTCCGACAGCGACGCGAACGCCCCCAGCGACCGTAGCCCCAGCCGGCGCAGCAGGTCCACCAGCGCGGCCCGGTCGACGTCGGGGTCCCGGTCCAGCTCGGCCACCTCCAGCGGTGCGAGGAACTCCGCCGACCGTCCCGGCGGCACCCCGCGCCCCCGGCGGGCGGCGAGCGCGGCGGCGAACATCCCGTCCGCGACGCCGATCTGGCACTCGGTCCCCGCGTGCAGCGCGACCTGGTCGATCAGCCGCTCCACCGCGGCGCGCTCCCCGCCGAACCAGCCGACCGGACCGCGTGCGGGCAGCACCAGCAGCCCCGGCCGCACCACCTCGACGCCGGGGGCGAGCGCCTCCACCGCGGCGGCGACCGGCTCGAACAGCCGGGCGTCGCGCCCCGGGTCGGGGGCGAGCACCACGAGCTCCGGGCACCGGGCCTGCGCCTCCCGGCGCCGCAGCCCCCGGCGGACCCCGTGCCGGCGGGCCGTCGCCGAGCAGGCCAGGACCCGGTTGGCGTGCAGGACCGCGGCCGGCCGGTCCGCCGGGACGTGCGCGGCGCGGGCGGCCGCGGTGACCGGCCAGTCCGGGGACCAGACCGCCAGCACCCGCGGGTCGGGCTCCGCCCGTCCACCGCCGCCCGTGCCCGTCGCGCCGCCCGCCTCCGTCGTGCCGGGCGTGCTCATCCCGCCGCCCGGGCCACGGGTCGCGCGACCGGGACCTCGCCCACCGCGGCCGCGGAGACCGCGGGCACCGACGGCGCCGAGGCGATCGCGGGCACCGACGGCACCGCGGGGACCGGGGGTGTCGCCGGGGCGGGGACGACCGTCCCGCCGGGGCCCGGGAGGAGCACCTCCACCCCCCACCCGGCCGGGCCGATCCCGCGCCCCTCCGCCCGGACCTCGACCCGCCGGGACCGCAGCCGCCCCGTCCCGCGGCCGACCCCCTCCCAGCGCGGACGGGTGCAGTGCAGCCGCAGATCGGCACCCGGCCACCCGCCGAGCGCGAGCAGCACCGCGCCCCGCTGCCGGGCCCGTGCGGCGAGCCGCTGCCGGTCCCCGGCCCGCAGCCCGGCCCGCTCCGGCCCGGCCACCACCACGAGGTCCAGCCCGTCCAGCAGTGCCGCGGTCACTCCGACCAGGTCCGCGCCGGGGTCGGGGACCAGCGCCAGCCGGTCCAGCCGCACGCCCGCCTCGGCCGCGGCCGTCGCGCCGAGGCCGGGACGGCCGACCACGCCCGCCCACGCACCCTCCGCGGACGCGGCGGCCAGCAGCGCGAACAGCAGCGACCCCGCGCCGGACCCCACACCCACCGCCACGGTGGACCCCCGCCGCAGGCCCCCGCCGGGCAGCAGACCGGCCAGCGGCCCCGGCACCGGCAGCAGGTCGGCCTCGGTCACCGGACGCGCCTCGACCGTCCCGGCGCTGCGGGCCGGGGGCTCCGGCTCCGGGCAGGGCCCCACGGGCCCCGGCCGGGACCGCTCCAGGCCCGCCCGGGTCTCCGTGCGGCGCAGGACGTGCCGGGCCCGGGCGAGCCGCTCGGCGGCCGAGCCGGCCGGGGACCCCGGCCCCCCGGCCGGGCCCCGTGCCCCGGGCAGCGGCTCCCGCCCGCCCCCGGGGACACGTGACCCGGCCCCGACCACCGGCTCGGACCCCTCCGGACCGGTGTCGTCCCCGACGTCGACGCCGGCTCCCCCACCGGCACCGCCGACCACCCGGCCGACCGCCGCCGCTCCTCCGACGACGACCGGCCCCTCGCCCGCACCGACGCGCACCGCAGTACCTCCCCGCCACACACCGCGCCACGGCCGAACGGCCGCGACCTCACCCGGCGCGCCGCGGGGAAGGCGACGCGTACTCGAACTGACGTTCGAAGCATAGGGCCTGTGCCGCCTCTCCGCATCCCCCGGGTGGGGGTGGTGACGACGACGTGATGACCGTCGCACGCACCCCCGACATTCTCGGCGGGACATCCTCCGAACTGCTCCGAACGCCGACGGCCCGGGCCGCGCGAGGCGGTCCCGGGCCGTCGGGGTGGGCGGTGGGTCAGTGGGCGAAGTGCCGCGTCCCGGTCAGGTACATCGGCACGCCCGCCTTCGCGCAGGCCGCGACGACCTCGTCGTCGCGGACCGAGCCGCCGGGCTGCACGACGGCGGCGACTCCGGCGTCGAGCAGCACCTCCAGCCCGTCGGGGAAGGGGAAGAACGCGTCGGAGGCGGCGACCGAGCCGCGGGCCCGGTCCCCGGCCCGGGTCACGGCGAGCTTCGCCGCGTCGACCCGGTTGACCTGGCCCATGCCGACGCCGACCGCCGCGCCGTCGTGGGCGAGCAGGATCGCGTTGGACTTCACCGCGCGGCAGGCACGCCAGGCGAACGCGAGGTCGTCGAGCACCTCGGGGGCGACGGCGTCGCCGGTGACGAGCTTCCAGGCGGCCGGGTCGTCGCCGTCGGCGTCGACGAGGTCGCGCTGCTGCACCAGCAACCCGCCGGAGATCGGGCGGAGCTCGGTGCCGGTGCGGGCGGCGCCGTCGGGGATGCGGAGGACACGGACGTTCTTCTTGCGCTGGAGCACCTCGAGGGCGCCGTCGGCGTAGCCGGGGGCCACGACGACCTCGGTGAAGATCTCGGCGACCTGCTCGGCCATCGCGACCGAGACCTCGCCGTTGACCGCGATGACCCCGCCGAACGCCGACACCGGGTCGGTGGCGTGCGCCTTGCGGTGGGCCTCGGCGACGTCGGCGCCGACCGCGATCCCGCACGGGTTGGCGTGCTTGATCACCGCGACCGTGGGGCGGTCGCCGTGGTCGTGCGCGGCGCGCCAGGCGGCGTCGGCGTCGACGTAGTTGTTGTAGGACATCTCCTTACCGTGCAGCTGCTCGGCGCCGGCGAGGCCGGAACCGGTGCCGTCGGTGTAGAGCGCGGCGGACTGGTGCGGGTTCTCGCCGTAGCGCAGCGGCCGCTCGCGGGTCCAGGTGGCGCCCACCCACTCGGCGGAGGCGTCGTCGTCGCCGGCGGGGAACTGCTCGCCCATCCAGGTCGCGACCGAGACGTCGTAGGCGGCGGTGTGCCGGTAGGCGTCGGCGGCCAGCCTGCGGCGGTCCTCCACGACGAACCCGCCCGCGCCGACCTGCTCGAGCACCCAGGCGTAGCGCGACGGGTCGACGACGACCGCGACGCTCTCGTGGTTCTTCGCCGAGGCCCGCACCATCGCCGGGCCGCCGATGTCGATCTGCTCGACGGCCTCGTCGCGGCTCGCGCCGGACGCGACGGTCTCGCGGAACGGGTAGAGGTTGGACACCAGCAGGTCGAACGGCGCGATGTTCAGCTGCTCGAGCTGCGCGAGGTGCTCGGGCTTGCGGGTGTCGGCGAGCAGCCCGGCGTGCACCCGCGGGTGCAGGGTCTTGACCCGGCCGTCGAAGCACTCGGGGAACCCGGTGACCTCCTCGACGGGGGTGACCGGGACGCCGGCGTCGGCGATCCGCTGTGCGGTGGAGCCGGTCGAGACGATCTCCACCCCGGCGGCGTGCAGCCCGGTGGCCAGGTCGAGGAGACCGGCCTTGTCGTAGACGCTGATCAGGGCCCGGCGTACCGGCCTGCGCTCACTCACTGTTCACCTCGTGGGGTTGGGCGGCGGTGGCGAACCGTCGCACGGTCGCGACCAGCAGCCGTCGTTCCTCGGTCTTGATGCGCTCGTGCAGGGAGGTCTCGTCGTCGCCCGGGAGCACGGGGACCTCCGCCTGCGCGAGCACCGGTCCGGTGTCGAGCCCGGCGTCGACCTCGTGCACGGTCGCGCCGGTGACGGGCACCCGGGCGGCCAGCGCGTCCCGGACGGCGTGCGCGCCGGGGAACGCCGGCAGCAGCGCCGGGTGCGTGTTCAGCATCGGGCATCCGAGCGCGTCCAGGAAGGCCGGGGAGACGAGCTTCATGAACCCCGCCCCGACGACGAGGCCCGGCCGGTGCGCGAGGACGGCCGCGGCGAGCGCGGTGTTCCAGGCGTCGCGGTCGGGGTGGTCGGCGACCCGCTCGACGAAGGTGGGGACACCTGCGGCGCGGGCCCGGTCGAGCCCGGTGGCACCCGCGCGGTCGGCCCCGACGGCGACGACGGCGAATCCGGCGCCCGCGGTGTCGAGCAGTGCCTGCAGCAGGGTGCCGCTCCCGGAGACGAGGACGACGACCCGCAGCGCCCCGTGCCGCTCCTGCGCGCCCACCGTGTCCCTTCCTCGCCGGCCCGGGCCGCTCCACGGCCCCTGGCCAGGGTAGACGCGCCCTCCGACGACGGCGGCGCCCGGTGCGGTGGCCCGGGTCACCCGGCCTGCCGGGGCGTCGGGTCAGTCGTCCCGGGAGCGGTCGCGGGGGCGGGTGATGCGGTCGGTCCGGCCGTCGGTGCGCCGGTCGGACGGGTCCCCGTCGTCGGTGTCCCGGTCGGCGCGGCGCCCGGCTGCGCGGCGACCGTCGGGGCCGTGGTCCCCCGTGTCGTCGGGGTCGCCGTCGTCGGGGTCGTGGCCGGGGTCCTCGTCGTCGCCGGCGGGATCACGGCCGGCGGAACCGTCGACGCGACGGGTGGTCGTGCGACCGGCTCCGCCGGGCTCCTCCTCGTCGGTGACGGCATCGGAGTAGGGGTGGAGGTCGTCGTGGCCCCCGTCGTCGTCCCGTGCGGCGTCGGCACGGCGGGCGGGCGCCCCGGCGGTGCGACGGCGTTCGACCAGCTCCCCCACCGTCGACCCGCGACGGCGGTCCCGGGCGGCCCGGGCCCGGTCGACCGCGGTCCGCGACCGGCCGGTGCCGCCCATCGGGACGTGCCGGGCGAGCTCGGTCCCGGCGCAGGTCAGCACGGCCGGGATCCCGACCAGCAGCAGCGCGCAGCCGAGGACCGCCCACGGGTGGAACGACACCGGGTCGTAGGGCCCGCCCGCGAGCGCACCCCCGGCGAGCGCCGCCGGGACGGCCGCCCCGACCGCGACGACCACGGCCGCCAGCGCCGGTGCCGCGACCCGGTCCACGACCGGCGCGTCGTCGGCCAGCGCCCGCCGGCAGGCGATACCGCCGAGCGCCCCCGCGACGACGGGCAGCAGTACGACCAGCACCGCGGCCGTCGGGACGGTGGTGACGGGCAGGACCACCGCGGGCGGGAACGGCGGCAGCGGACCCGGCTCGACGCCGAACGGACCGGACCGGGCGATACCGACCGACACCCCCGCGCCCAGCGCCCAGGACAGCGCCCCGATCAGGGCGTTCGGCAGGTACCCGATGCTCAGCACCAGCACCCCGACGCCCGCCCAGGCGCCGGGGGCGATGCGCTCGGCGGTGTCGGCGACGTCGGAGGCGCTCGCGAGCAGCGCCACGGTCAGGACGAGGGCGGCGACCAGCAGCAGCGCGGCGGCCGCGACCCGGGCCCCGGCGAGCGCCGCGCCGGGCCAACCCGCCAGCACCCGCTTCCAGGCCGCGGGCGCCCCGCAGGTGTGGACGACGCCGATCCCGGCGGCCGCCCCGGCCACCAGCCCGGCCCCGATCATCGACGCCCAGGGGGCGGTGACGGCCATGTCCCGCGGCAGCAGCGCGCCGGCGAGCACGGCGAGCGCGGCGGCGGCCCCGGCCTGGGACGCGACGACGGCGCCCGCGTCGTGCCGGACCCGCCCGCCCAGGCGGAGCACCGCCCAGCGCGAGCAGAAGGCGACCAGCGCGACGACCACCAGCGTCGGCAACAGCGGCAGCACCCCGAACGGGCGCCCGTCCACCGCGACCGGGATGAGGTGCGCGGCCAGCCACAGCGGGACGGCCGTGGCGAGTGCCCCGTCCGCGGTGACCGCGACGCCGCCGGTGCCGGTCAGCAGCGCCGCCACCGGGACGAGCATCGTGTACCCCGCGAGGACGGCGCCCATCGTGGCCACGAGCAGGATCCGCAGCCGGTCCAGCCCGGTGCCGGTCCCGGTCCCGCGCGTCGGGGTCCGGGCGGGGCGGCGGCGCCCCCGCTCCCGGTCCGCGACGGCGGTCGCGCGCCCACCGCGGGACCGCTCCGGTGCGGACCCGGTGGACCGGGCCCGGGAGGCCGGGCGGCCGCGGGCGGGACGGGGCGGGGTGGTGCTCACCCGGTCAGCGTCGCAGCGAACGCGGCCCGGGAGGGGAAGGCACGCCGCGACGTGCCGGGGCCCACGGTTCCCTCCGCTCAGGCGGAGCCGTCACCGCCGGGCCGGAAGGTGCGGGTGGCCTCGTCGTCACCGGACGCCGGGGCCGCGGGGCGCTCGGTCTGCTCGCCGGGCGCCGGGGCGGAGCCGGAGCCGGGGATCGCGGAGGGGCGGGTGACACCCACGTCGTCCCCGGTACCGCCCGCGCCCGCCGTGTAGGGGGTGGCCGGGGGCGGGGCCTGCTCGCCTCCCGGCGCGCCGGTCACCGCGGCGGCGCGGTCGCCGTAGGACACCCCGGAGAAGGCACCGCCCGCGCCGGACGGCGGGTGCGGTGCCGCGTCGGCCTGCGGGGTGCCGCCGCCGACCGCGTGACGGCCCGCGTCGTCGCCGGTCCGGTCCTGTGCCCCGGGCACCTCGGGCGCGCCGTGGGCCCCGGACTGCCCCGGGTACTGCCCGGCGGGGGGCTGCGACGCCGCGGGCACCGCACCGGGGGCGCCGTACGCGGCGGCACCGGCGTGATCCGCGCCGGGCTGCACCGCGCCGGACTGCGCCGCACCGGACTGCGCCGCACCGTGGGCGGCGCCGTACTGGCCCGCTCCGTACTGACCGGCGCCGTACTGGCCGGCGCCCGGCTGGGCGACACCGTGCTGTCCCGCACCGGGCTGCCCCGCGACGTGCTGTCCCGCGCCGTACTGTCCCGCGCCGTACTGGCCCGCACCCGGCTGGCCGGGGGCGTACGGGGCCGCTCCGGGCTGGGCGGCGTAGGGGCTCACGCCGTACTGGCCCGAGGCGTAGGGGTCCGCGCCGTAGGGCGTCGCACCGGAGGCCGCACCGTACGGGGCCGCGGCACCCGGCTGGCCCGCGCCGTACGGCTGCTGCGGCATCCAGGGCGGTTGCCGGCCCGGCGGGACCTGGCCGGGGCCGGGGCCCCAGCCGGGCTGCCCGACGTGCGACGGGCGCTGCGCCCGCGGCGCGGGGGCGGAGACGACGCCGGACAGGAGGAGCTGGGCGTAGAGCAGTGCGGCGGCGGCGAGCAGCGCGACCACGAACACGACCCACCCGAGCGTGCCGCCGACCGCCCCGGTGCCGGTGCCGGCCAGGAGCAGCAGCATCGTCAGCGCCCCCGTCGTCGACAGGACCACGCCCGCGACCAGGGTGCGCCCGGTGCCGGGCAGCAGGGTGAGGGCTCCCGCGACGCCACCGGCGACGACCATCGCGACCGGGAACAGCCCGGTCGTGACGTCGAAGAAGGTCAGGACCAGCGCCAGCAGGGCCAGCACGGCCCCCGCCAGGACGGCGACCCGCACCGTCGGAGCGGGCGCGGCCTGCTCCGGAGCCGGGGCGGCCCCGGGCTCGTTGCTCGACATGACGACCACTCCCGTGTGACGGACGGACTCGCTGCACCGCACGCTAGCCGATGCCCCCGACACGGCCGGGTGAGGCGCTCGGGGTGTACACAGCACGACGCGCGGGCACCCGGGAGAAGTTCCCGGGGCCCGCGCGTCGGAGGTGCGACCCGATCTGCGATCAGGCGGAGAGGATCTCCTTCATCAGCGCGGCGGTCTCGGACGGCGTCTTGCCGACCTTGACACCGGCGGCCTCGAGGGCCTCCTTCTTGGCCTGCGCGGTACCGGCCGAGCCGGACACGATCGCGCCGGCGTGGCCCATCGTCTTGCCCTCGGGGGCGGTGAAGCCCGCGACGTAGCCGACGACCGGCTTGGTGACGTTGGCCTTGATGAAGTCCGCGGCGCGCTCCTCGGCGTCGCCACCGATCTCACCGATCATCACGATGGCCTCGGTCTCGGGGTCAGCCTCGAACGCCTCGAGGGCGTCGATGTGGGTGGTGCCGATGACCGGGTCGCCGCCGATGCCGATGGCGGTGGAGAAGCCGAACTCACGCAGCTCGTACATCATCTGGTAGGTCAGCGTGCCGGACTTCGACACCAGGCCGATCCTGCCCGCGCCGGCGATGTTCGCCGGGATGATGCCCGCGTTGGACTTGCCGGGCGAGATGATGCCGGGGCAGTTCGGGCCGATGATCCGGGTCTTGTTGCCGGTGGCGACCGCGTGCGCCCAGAAGTACGCCGAGTCGTGCACCGGGATGCCCTCGGTGATGACGACGGCCAGCGGGATCTCGGCGTCGATGGCCTCGATCACGGCGTCCTTGGCGAACTTCGGCGGGACGAAGATGACCGACACGTCGGCGCCGGTCTCCTTGATCGCCTCCTCCACCGTGCCGTACACGGTGACGTCCTTGTCGCCGATGGTGTGCGTGGTCCCGGCCTTGCGGGCGTTCACACCACCCACGATGTTCGTCCCGGCGGCGAGCATCTTGGTGGCGTGCTTGGTGCCCTCGCCGCCCGTGATGCCCTGGACGATGACCTTGCTGTTCTCGTTGAGGAAGATCGACATGTCTCAGGCTCCAGCGTTCGCGAGCTCGGCGGCCTTGGCGGCCGCGTCGTCCATCGTGCCCACCACGGTGACGAGCGGGTGGTTCGCGTCGGCGAGGATCTGACGACCCTCCTCGACGTTGTTGCCGTCCAGGCGGACGACCAGCGGCTTGGTCGCGTCGTCGCCCAGGATCTTGAGGGCCTCGACGATGCCGTTGGCGACCGCGTCGCACGCGGTGATGCCGCCGAAGACGTTGACGAAGACGCTCTTGACCTCGTCGTCACCCAGGATGACGTCCAAGCCGTCGGCCATCACCTGCGCCGAGGCGCCGCCGCCGATGTCGAGGAAGTTGGCGGGCTTGACCCCGCCGTGCGCCTCGCCGGCGTAGGCGACGACGTCGAGGGTGCTCATGACGAGCCCCGCGCCGTTGCCGATGATGCCGACCTGGCCGCCGTCGAGCTTGACGTAGTTGAGGCCCTTGGCCTTGGCCTTCGCCTCGAGCGGGTTCTCGGTGCGCTCGTCGACCAGGTCCGCGTGCTGCGGGTGCCGGAAGTCGGCGTTGGTGTCCAGGGTGACCTTGCCGTCGAGGGCGATCACCTTGTCCTGCGGGTCACGGACCAGCGGGTTGACCTCGACCAGCGTCGCGTCCTCGGAGACGAAGGTCTCCCAGAGCTTCACGATCACGTTAGCGGCCTCGTCGGCGACGGCGGCCGGGATCTTGCCCGCGGCGACGATCTCGTCGGCCTTGGCCTTGTCGACACCGGCGATCGGGTCGATGGCGATCCGGGCCAGCGCGTCCGGGCGCTCGACGGCCAGCTGCTCGATCTCCATGCCGCCCTCGGCCGAGCACATGGCCAGGAAGGTGCGGTTGGACCGGTCCAGCAGGAAGGAGAAGTAGTACTCCTCGGCGATGTCGCTGGCCTCGGTGACCAGGACCTGGTGCACGGTGTGGCCCTTGATGTCGAGGCCCAGGATGGCCTCGGCCTTCTCCTTGGCCTCGTCGGCGTTCTCGGCCAGCTTCACGCCGCCGGCCTTGCCCCGACCACCGGTCTTGACCTGTGCCTTGACCACGACGGCGGTGCCCAGCTCGGCCGCCGCGGCCGCCGCGTCGGCGGCGTTGTCCACGGTCCGGCCCGGCAGCACCGGGACTCCGTGCGCGGCGAAGAGGTCCTTCGCCTGGTACTCGTAGAGGTCCACTCGGCTCTCCCGCTCCACTTCGCTCTCGCCGCGACCGGCGCGACCCCGGCTCGTTCTCCGGGCGCGCCCCGCACAGGTGGCGGGCGGCAGCGGTCGCGGACGTCGGTGATGCTGCGTCGGGGAGCCTAGCCACGCCGCGCGCACCGGTCCTGACCTGGGCCGGTGACCGCTGTCACCCCGTCGGCGCAGTGCTCGATTCAGATCGACCGACCGAGTGATCGGGGCCACCGATCGTCCCGCGACACAGCGGAATCCTGTGACCTGCCTTACCTTTCGGGCATGGCGACGTCGCTACCCGGAGGCGCTCGCCTGCGCGCGATCGCCGACGGGGCGCTGTCGACAGTGACGGCCGCGACGTCCGATCTCGGGCAGGCGGCGGGTTACGCCGCGCGGACCTTCACCTCGCGTGCGGGACTGCGCGGGCTGGCACTGGAGGGCGCCTGGCTGGCCGCGCACCTGGCGCTGTACCCGATCGGGCTGGCCGAGGAGACCGTCCGGCCGCACGGCCACTGGCGCACCGACAGCCTGCCGCCGGTCAAGCGCAGCCTGGTCGTCGCCGACCCCACCGCCGCCGGGACGCCGATCCTGCTGGTCCACGGCATCATGGACAACCGCTCGGTGTTCACCGTGTTCGCCCACGAGCTGCGCCGGCGCGGCTTCGGGGTGGTGCACGCCATCAACTACAGCCTGTTCACCGATGACGTCCGCACCGCGGCGCACGAGCTGCGCGGCCATGTCGAACGGCTGCGCGAGGCCACCGGGTCGGACCGGGTGCACATCGTCGGGCACTCCCTCGGCGGGGTGATCGCCCGCTACTACGTGCAGCGGATGGGGGGCGACGCCGTCGTCGACACCCTGGCGACGCTCGGCAGCCCGCACTCGGGCAGCAACCTGGCCCGGATCGCACCGCTGCCGCTGTGCCGCCAGCTCTGCCCCGGCTCCGCGATCCTGCGCGAGCTGGACGAACCGGCCCCCGGCTGCCGGACCCGGTTCCTGGTGGTCTGGTCGCGGATGGACGAGATCATCGTCCCGCAGCGGAACTCCCGGCTGCGTCACCCGGACCTCGACGTCACCGAGCTGGAGCTCGACGACGTGGGCCATCTCGCGCTGCCGGTGGACCGGCGCACCGTGCACTTCGTGGCGAGCACGCTGGCCCGCGGGGAGGCGGAGCGGCGCGAGCACGACCGGGTGCGCGACCGGCGGCTGCGCGGGTCGCTGCGGCTGGTCGGCCGGCACGCCGCCGAAGGCGCCTGAGCGTCCGGTCCGGGCGGGGGAACGGGACCCTCCGTTCGCCGTCGCGTCGCCGACCGCCCGACCGGTCGTCGATGATCCACGACCGTCCGCAACCGCGCGGCGGGCCGCCGTTGCCGCTCGGCGGGGCCCGGGTTACCGTCGCGTTGTCCACGTCACGGACCGGTCACGGTGATCGGTGTCGCCCCGAACGACGCCATCCCCCGACGGAGCCCCCACTCCGACGATCACCGCCGAACGGCCCGCGGCGCCCTGAACACCAGAAGGGCAGTCTTGTCGCGCCACCGCTTCCCCAGCGGCGCCACGCGACCGGAGGCCCGGCCCGGCACGCTCCCCCCTGTGCCGCCGGTCGGTCACCGGCTCCCGGCGCTCCCGGCTCCCCCGCCGGTGGTCTCGCGTACCCGTGTGACCGTCGCCGCGGCGGCCGGCGGCGCCCTGGTCGCGGCCGGTCAGACGGTCGCCGGTGCCCTCGGGGTGCCCGGCTGGGGCGGTGAGGCCGCGGTCGAGGAGTCCTACGCCCGGCTCGCCGCCTCGGCGATGCTGCCGGTGTCCAGCGACACCCGCCCGGCCAACACGACCGCCCCGATGGACACCTCCGCGATCGGCGGCGAGCAGCTCTCCGCGCAGGCCGCGTCGCTGCCCGACCTGGACTCCACCTCGAAGGTCGACGTCGCCAACCTGACGAAGGCCGCCCGGATGGGCCGCGAGGCCGCCCAGCTGGAGCGGGCCGTGACGACCGCGATGTCGCACGGCGCCCCGAAGGCGGTCATGTACAACGGCGAGGCACTGGTCATGCCGACGGCCGGCCGGTTCACCTCCGGCTTCGGCGCCCGCTGGGGCGTGCAGCACAAGGGCATCGACCTCGCCGCCCCGATCGGCACCCCGATCTTCGCCCTGACCGACGGCGTCGTGGAGAAGTCCGGCCCCGCCAGCGGCTTCGGGATGTGGGTGGTGCTCAAGCACCCCGACGGCACCAGCACCGTCTACGGCCACATCAACCGGTCGTTCGTGCAGGAGGGCCAGCAGGTCGAGGCCGGCGACGAGATCGCCGAGGTCGGCAACCGCGGCCAGTCCACCGGCCCGCACCTGCACCTCGAGGTGTGGGAGCCGGACGGCACCAAGATCAACCCGCTGCCGTGGCTGGCCGCACGCGGCCTCGACGTCACCGCGGCGACGGGCTCGCGCGACGCCTGATCGGCGGGCGCCGCTCCCCGGCCCCGCCCGGACGGTCCAGAATGGCCGGGTGGCGGACGAGTCGGCGTACCGGGTGGGGGACGGCGAGCGACGGGCGGTCGACGCCCGGCTGCAGCGCGCGCACGGCGAGGGACGGCTGTCCCTGCCCGAGTACGAGGAACGCTCGGCGAAGGCCTGGGCGGCCCGCACCCGCGCCGACCTGGAGCCGTTGACCCGCGACCTCCCGGCCGGCACCGCCGCCGTCGAGCAGGCGCCGACCACGGCCCTCCCGGCTCCGGCACCGACCGGCGACTTCGCCGCGGCCGCCGGGCGGCGCGCCGGCGGGATCCTCGCCACGGCCGCGCTGGTCGTCGCCGCCGTCTGGGGCGGGTCGCAGGTGCTGCCGCTGACCGACGGCGTGACGGTGTTCGGGTCCCGCACGATCGGGGTCCAGGCCGATGCCCCGCGGGTGGGCGGGGTGCTGCTGTTCGGCTCGGTCGAGGTCGTGGTGCCCGAGGGCGTCCGGGCGGACGTCTCCGGGTTCACGGTGTTCGGCTCGACCGACTGCCCGACGGCGTGCGCCGCGCCGGGCGACCGGGCGGTGGACGTGCACGTCGTCGGGGCGTTCGGGTCGGTGAAGGTGCTGACCCCGGCCGAGGCCGCGACGCAGGACCGCGACGACGACTGAGGTCTACAGCTTCTGCATCGGGACGCCGCCGATCAGCATCAGCCGGACCGTCCCGCCCGAGCCGAAGTCGATCGTCACCGTCGCGCGCGGGCCGATGCCGTCGGCCGCGACGACGGTGCCCAGGCCGTACTTGTCGTGGTTGACCCGGTCCCCGACGTCGAGGTGCAGCGACTGGTTGTTCAGCGACCTCTCCGGGACCTTCCAGCTCCCGCGGTCGGTCGCCTGCGGCCGCTTCCCGAACCCGAACCGCCCCACCGGCGCCGACGGCCGCTGTGCGGCGAGCTGCTCCTCGGTGCGCCGCCAGTCGAGCAGCGACGGGGGCACCTCGTCGAGGAAGCGCGACGCCGGGTTGGTGCTGGGCTGCCCGAACGCGGACCGGACGATCGCCCGGGACAGGTAGAGCCGCTTCTCCGCGCGGGTGATCCCGACGTAGGCCAACCGGCGCTCCTCGGCGAGCTCCTTCGGGTCCCCGAGGGTGCGCAGGTGGGGGAAGATCCCGTCCTCCCAGCCCGTCAGGAAGACCACCGGGAACTCGAGGCCCTTCGCCGTGTGCAGGGTCATCATCGTGACCACGCCGGAGTCGTCGTCGGGGATGGAGTCCGCGTCCGCGACGAGCGCGACGCGCTCCAGGAACGCGGCCAGCGAGCCGGGCTCCGGGACACCGTCGGGGGTGTCGTCGTAGGTGTCGGCCTCGCCCTCGGGGGCCGCGCCGTCGGATGCCCCGTCGGCGGGGGCGGCACCGGACCCGATCGCGGCCCCGCCGTCCGGCGCCAGGTCCGCGACGGCGGCGTCCCCCGCGAACTCCCGCGCCACCGTGACGAGCTCGGCGAGGTTGTCCATCCGGGTGCCGTCCTGCGGGTCCTCCGACGCCTGCAGCTCCTCCAGGTAGCCGGTGCGCGCGTAGACGGCCTCGAGTACCTCGGCGGTGTCGTCGCCGCGCTCGACGAGCTCGCGCAGCTCGTCGACCATCCGCACGAACCCGGCGATGTTCCTCTGCGAGCGGGTCGCCAGGGCGGGGAGCCGCTGCGGCTCCTCGGCGGCGGCGCGCAGCGCGCGGGCGAACGAGGTGCGCTCGCGCTCGGCGTACTCGGCGACGACGGCCTCGGCCCGGTCCCCGATGCCGCGCTTGGGCACGTTGAGGATCCGGCGCAGGCTGACCGTGTCCTCCGGGTTGGACAGCACCCGCAGGTAGGCCAGCGCGTCGCGGATCTCGCGGCGCTCGTAGAACCGCACCCCGCCGACGACCTTGTAGGGCAGCCCGACCCGCAGGAACACGTCCTCGAAGACGCGGGACTGGTTGTTGGTCCGGTAGAACACCGCGATGTCGGAGTTGCGGTACTCGCCGGTGTCGACGAGCCGGTCGATCTCGCGGGCGACGAACGACGCCTCGTCGTGCTCGTTGTCCGCGACGTAGCCGACGACGCGCTCGCCGTCGCCCGAGTCGGACCACAGCCGCTTGTCCCGCCGCTCCGGGTTGCGGGCGATCACCGCGTTCGCCGCGGACAGGATCGTCTGGGTCGAGCGGTAGTTCTGCTCCAGCAGGATGGTCCGCGCGTCCGGGAAGTCCTGCTCGAACTCGATGATGTTGCGGATGTTCGCGCCGCGGAAGGCGTAGATCGACTGGTCCGAGTCACCGACGACGCACAGCTCGCCGGGACGCCCGTTCGCCGTGGCCGGCGCGACGAGCTGGCGGACCAGCTCGTACTGGGCGTGGTTGGTGTCCTGGTACTCGTCGACCATGACGTGCCGGAAGCGGCGCCGGTAGTACTCGGCGACGGCCGGCAGCCGGTCCAGCAGCGAGACCGTCTCCATGATCAGGTCGTCGAAGTCGAAGGCGTTCGCCTGGCGCAGCCGCGACTGGTAGACGCCGTAGACCTCGGCGATGCGCCGCTCGTGGTCGGTGGCGGCGCGCTCGGCGGCCTCGTCCGGCGAGACGAGCTCGTTCTTCAGGTTGGAGATCTGGGCGGCCAGTGCGCGCGGGGCGAACTTCTTCGGGTCCAGCTCCAGGTCGCGCCCGACGATGCCGACGAGGCGGCGGGTGTCGTCGGCGTCGTAGACGGAGAAGGCGCTGCGCACGCCGAGGTGCTTGGCCTCGCGCCGGAGGATCCGCACGCACATGGAGTGGAAGGTGGACACCCACATGGGCCCGGAGCGGCGTCCGACGAGGGCGTCGACGCGCTCCTTCATCTCGGCCGCGGCCTTGTTGGTGAAGGTGATCGCCATGACCTCGCCGGGGTGCACCCCGCGCTCGGCGAGCAGCCAGCCGATCCGGTGGGTGAGCACGCGGGTCTTCCCCGACCCCGCTCCGGCGACGATCAGCAGCGGTGAACCCGCATGCGTCACGGCCTCCCGCTGGCGGTCGTTCAGGCCGTCCAGCAGGCGGCGGCCCTGGGCCGTCGTCGGCTCGGCAGCGGCGTCGGGGCCCGTCCCGGGGAGTTCGAACAGCGCACTCATCGTGTCGAACACGGTACGCCGGGGGTCCGACGACCCCGCTCCGGCGTCGCCGGTCCCGGAAACCACGGCGGCCCGGTGCGCCGGGTGGTCTACACTCGCCGCGTGGCTCACGACGGGCGATTTCGCTACGGGTACCGGACCCCGGTTCCCGCTGCGCCGCCCGTCTGAGCCCAGACGCCACCCGCACGCCCCGGAGTCCGACGGACCCGGGGCGTTCGCATGTCCTCGGTCCCGACGGCCCGTGACCGAGACGAGGAGACCATGACCGACCCCGCAGCCCCGCAGCCGAGCTCCGGCACGAGCACCGAGGTGCGCACCGGAGCCGACCCCGAGATCGAACAGCTGCGCCGGGAGATCGACCGGCTCGACGCCGAGATCCTCGACGCGATCCTCCGCCGCACCGAGGTCTCGAAGCGCATCGGCGCCGCCCGCATGGCCGCGGGCGGACCGCGCATCGTCTACAGCCGCGAGATGGCGGTGCTGGACCGGTTCGCCGACCTCGGCCCCGAGGGCCGCGAGCTGGCGATGATGCTGCTGCGGCTGGGCCGCGGACGTCTCGGCGGCCGTTGACGACCGTGTGACACCCGGTCGCGCCCGGCGACGGGGGCCGGAGCGGCGACCGCTCGGCGATTCACGCGCAGTACACAGGGCGACACGCCCACACGGGCCCCACCTGGGGTTCGGGTCGGGGCAGGCTTGCGCAATGGTTGCCTTGCGAGGCAACGAGCAGGCCGAGCGGTCGGATACGGCCGATGAACGGGAACCACCCGATCGGGTGACCTGCGACGAGCGGAGTGTGATCACTTGGGGATAGAGGGCTCTTTCCGGTACATCTTCCCGGGTCGAAATGATCCGAAGGAGGACGTGCGGCCGTGACCGACACACCTGCCGGAGCCCCGCTCCCCGGCGCCCCCGGCGCCACCGGGCCCCGCGACGTGGTGAGCGTCGCCGAACTGCTGGCGCGTCACTCGCGTGCATCCCACGCGTCCTCCGACGGTGCGGGGCCGCTCACCGGGCCCGTCCTGTCCGTCGGTGACCTGCTGCGCCGTGAGGGGCGTCCCCCGGTGGCCGACGGTGCGGCCGCCGACGCCGCATCGGCCGGTGACATCGCCGCCGCGGGTGCCCCGGGCGGCTGGCCGGACATCGACCTCCCGCAGCCCCGCGCCGCGGCCGGCGCCGACGGCTGGACCGGCCGTCAGGTGTCGGGGCGCCGTCGCGCCGGTGTGGTCGCCGGCGCGCTGCTCGCCGCGGGCTCCGTGCTCGGCGCGGCCCTCTACAACGGCGTCGGCACCGAGAACTCCGACGCGCGCGCCGCCGCCGACGGCCTGTTCCCCGGCTTCGGCCTGCCCACCGCGGGCGACACCCCGGACACGCTGCCCGCCCAGTACCTCCCGGCGAACGTGGCGCTGAGCTCGCCGCTGCCGGACGCGCCCGCCACCGCCCCCGGCGCCACCGACTGGATGGCCGTCGCCTTCGGTCCGCAGCAGCCGGCGCAGGCCGTCGCGGCGGGCCGCGCACCGGGCACCGCCGCCGGGCCCGCCGTCGCGGTCCCCGCGCCCCGCACGCCCACCTCGCCCTCGACCGGGAACCCGGGCACCGGGTCCCCGTCGTCGCCGACGGTCCCGGCTCCGCGCGGCTCCGGTGGGACGGGCTCGCCGCTCGCCCCGATCGTCGCCCCGATCAACAACCCGGACCGGCCGTCCGCGGGCAACATCCTCGAGCCCGTGACCGGCACGTCGCCGTCGCGCGGCGGGACCAGCACCGGCCCGATCCAGGACGTCACCGAGAACGTCCGCCCGGTCGGGGACGCCGTCGGTGGCGTCGTCGCCCCGGTCGCGCAGGCCGCGGCGCCGGTCGGGAAGACCCTCGGCGGTGCCGTGTCCCCCGTGACCGAGGCCGTCCGTCCGGTGACGAACGCGGTCAAGCCCGTCACCCGGCCCCTCACCGACACCCTCGAGCCGGTGACGACGCCGGTGCTCGGCGCGCTGTCGCCGGTCACCGAGCCCGTCCTCAGGAGCACGGAGCCGCTCACCGGCCCGGTCCTGAAGGCGGCCGAGCCGGTCACCGGGCTCCTCGACACCTCCGCGAAGAAGGCCACCGCGGACACCGGCTCCTCGTCCTCGGACGCCACCCAGCCGCTGCAGGCCGTCACGAAGCCCGTGGGGCAGGTGGCCGGCACGGTGACCGAGCCGGTCGGGGGCGCCCTGTCCGGCGTGACCGAGCCGGTCGGCGGGGTGCTCGGCGGCGTCACGAAGGGCGCGGGCGGGCTGCTGGGCGGCTGACGCCGCACCCACGACGACGGCCCCGGCCCCCGCACAGCGGGGACCGGGGCCGTGTCGGTGCCGGCGCACGTGCCGTGTCGGACCGGCCGACGGTCCGTGCCGACGCTCCTTCCGGCACGCTCCGGTCGCTGCGCGACCTACACGAGCCTCCTGTCCGTGCCGATGCTCCTTCCGGCACGCTCCGGTCGCTGCGCGACCTACACGAGCCTCCTGTCGGAAGCCCAGCGGGACAGCTCGTGCCGGTTCGACGTCTGCGTCTTGCGCAGCACGCTCGACACGTGGGTCTCCACCGTCTTCACCGAGATGAACAGCTCCTTCGCGATCTCCTTGTAGGCGTAGCCGCGGGCCAGCAGCCGCAGCACGTCCCGCTCCCGCTTGGTCAGCTGGTCGATCTCCGGGTCCACCGGCGGTGCCGCACCCGGCCGGTCGGAGAACGCGTCCAGCACGAACCCGGCCAGGCGTGGTGAGAAGACCGCGTCACCGGCCCGTACGCGTCGCACGGCGTCGGCGAGGTCCCGGCCCGAGATCGTCTTCGTGACGTAGCCGCGGGCGCCGGACCGGATCACCGAGATGACGTCCTCCGCGGCGTCGGACACCGACAGTGCCAGGAACACCGACTCCGTGCCCGCCGCGCGCGCCCGGCGCAGGATCTCCGCGCCCCCTCCGCCGGGCATGTGCACGTCGAGCAGCACCACGTCCGGCGCGAGGTGCCCGACGCCGGCCACCGCCTCGTCGACGGAGCCCGCCTCACCGACGACCTCCAGCACGGGGCTGCGCCCGTCGCCACGGTCCAGCTCGGCGCGCACGCCGGACCGGAACAACGCGTGGTCGTCGACCAGGTAGACCCGGATACCGGTGTCGCCCGGACCGGCCGGTGTCCCCGGCACGTCGGCGGTGGTCATGCCGTCTCCTCCTCCGTCAGCGGCATCGACAGCCGCACCTCCGTACCCTCCCCGGCCCCGGTGCGGATCCGGACCGTGCCGCCGTGGCGGCGCATCCGGGCGTGCACCGAGTCCGCGAGGCCGTGCCGGTCGTCGGACACCGCATCCGGGTCGAAACCGGTGCCGCGGTCCCGCACGAACACCTCGGCCGCGCCCGGCCCCTCGTCCGAGGCGGGCTCGACCTCGACGTAGACGTCGACCTCGGACGTCCCCGAGTGCTTCGCCGCGTTCACCATCGCCTCGCGTGCCGCCAGCACCAGGGCGCGCAGGTCGTCGTCGAGTTCGGCGTCACCGACCAGCACCGGGCCGACGGCCACCGCGTAGGTGTCCTCCACCTCGCCCGCGACGCGCGTGATCGCCGCCGACAGCAGCGTCTCCACGGCGTCCGGGCTGCCGCCGCCGCCCCGGGCGCGTCCGCCCGGCCCGTAGAGCCAGGCACGCAGCTCCCGCTCCTGGCCGCGGGCCAGCCGCTGCACCTCGCGCGGGTCGCCGGACTGGCGCTGGATCAGCGCGAGGGTCTGCAGCACCGAGTCGTGCAGGTGCGCGGCGATCTCGGCGCGCTCGGCGGCGACCGCGCGGGCCCGGCGCTCCTCGCCGAGGTCGCGCACCAGCCGTACCCACCAGGGGACGGTGAGGACCGCGACGCCCAGCAGCGTCGCCAGCGCCGCGAGGATCCCGAACCGCACCTGGCTCAGGTCCAGGTTGCCGAGCAGGAACACCGCCAGCCCGGTCAGGACGAGCGCGGCGCCGAGCACGGTGCGGGCCAGCGCCGCACGACCGCCCGTGACGCGGCTGCGGGCGTCGCGCGCCCACCGCCGTCGCTGCGCCTCGTCGGCCTCCCGCCACACGACGGCCGCACCGACCGTCGCCAGCCCCAGCGGGCCGGCGATCCAGCCGAGCACGGCCGAACCCGAGGTCGCCGCGACCAGCGACAACCCCAGCCCCAGCGTCAGCAGCCCGGCGGCCTGGAGGCGTTCGGACCGGGTGACGGTCCGCTCGACGACGGAGGCCTCCTGCCGCAGGAACACCCACAGCAGGCCGTAGGCCAGGACCCCCGCCCAGCCGAGCAGGGTCAGCGCGACGAAGGCCGCCCGGATCCAGCGGACGTCGACGCCGAGGTGGTCGGCCACCCCGCCCGCGACGCCGCCGACCATCCGGCCGGAGCGGCGCCGGGCCAGCGGGACGCGTGCACCGGGGCGCGGCGGTACCGGGCCGCCCGGCCGCGGGGAGACGGTCTCTCCGGGCGGCGGGGGCACCGGGCCGGCGGGCACGGGCACCGTCGGCCCCGGTCCCCCGTCGGCCCCGGGCCCGGCAGCTCCGGACACGGTCGCCCCGGGTGCGGCGGCGCCGGGCAGCGCGGCACCGGGCAGCGCGAGACCGGGCGACGGGGCCGCCCACGGAGCGGCGGTGGGCCGCGTCGGCGCGTCCGCCGACCCCGGTGCGGTACCGGTCGAGGGGTCCGAGCTGTTCACGACCCCATCGTCACACGACCCGCGCCGGATCCCCTCGGGATCGGGACCGGGGTCCTCTCGGGGTTCTCCCCGAGACGCCGGGGCCCGCCCGGACGGCAGGCTCGACGCCATGAACCAGACGCAGCTGCCCGGGAGCGGCCGACCACCGTCGGCGTCGTCGACGGCCCGGAACACCATGCGCGACATGTGGGACTCCCGGCCCCTGCGTCCGCGCGACGACCGCAAGCTCGCCGGGGTCTCCGCCGCGATCGCGCGCCGCTACGAGATCGACCCGACGCTGGTCCGGGTCGGGTTCGTCGTCGCCGCGATCGTGGGCCCCGGCATCCCGCTCTACCTGGCGGGCTGCGCGGTCCTGCCGGACGCCGGCCCGCCCGGCAGCCCGGTCCCGCCGCGCAGCGGACCGTCGTCGGCGCTGTCGGTGACGCTGCTGGTCCTGGCCGCGCTGCTGGCCGTCCCGCTGGTGCTGTCCGCCGACCGCGTCATCCCCGCCGTCGTCACCGTCGCGCTGCTCGTCGCGCTGCACGTGACCCGGGGGAACCGGCCCGGGGCCCGGGAGGCCGCCGCGTCGCCGACACCCGTGGTGCCGTGGGTCGCGGACCCGCACGCCCCCACCGTGGCGCAGGTGACGCCACCGGCCTGGGACCCGCTCGGCGCCGCACCGTTCGCCTGGGACCTGCCCGAACCGGGACCGGAGCCGGGGCCGCCTCCGGCGCCCCGCTCGACGCTCACACCGATCACGCTGGCCGTGTCGCTCGTCGTCGCCGGGATGGTGGGGGTGCTCGCCCTGGCCGCACCGGGTGCGGTGCCGGCCTCGGCCGTCCCCGGGGCCGCGCTCGCCGTCGTCGGGGTCGGGCTGGTCGTCGGCGCGCTGCGGCGCGCCGGACGCTGGCTGGTGCCGTTCGCGGTGCTGCTCGCGCTCGTCACGGCGGCCACCATCCCGCTCAACGACGCCGTCGGCCCCGACGGCTGGGCCGTGCGCGGCGGCATCGGGGAGACCGTCGAGGCCCCCGCGACCGTCGCGCAGCTCGCCCCGGAGTACCGGCGCGGCACCGGTGCGGTCCAGCTCGATCTGACCCGCCTCGACCTCACCGCGACGCCCGGCGCGACCGGACCGGTCCGCACCCGGGCCGAGGTCGGCGCGGGCGCGGTGGAGATCCGCGTCCCGCGCGACGCCGACCTGCTCGTCCGAAGCTCGGTGGGCACCGGCGACCTGACCGTCGACGGGCAGACCCGCACCGGGCAGGACGTGGACCTGACCGTGAACGACCCCGGCCCGGACGGACCCGGTGGCCGGGTGCTGGAGCTCGACCTGCGGGCCGAGCTGGGAACCGTGGAGGTCACCCGTGGATAGCTCGCTCGCCCGTCGCGCCGACCCGTTCGCCCTCGTCGCCGGGGTCCTGTCGCTGCTGGTCGCGGTGTGCGGGGTCCTCGGGATCGCCCCGTGGGAGGTCGTCGACCTGCGCTGGGTGCTCGCCGGGACCGCCGTTGTGGCGGGGATCGCATTCCTGATGGCGAGTGTGCGTAACTCCCGGGCCGCATCGGACGACTGAAGGGTCATCACGGGAGCCGGCGGGCTGGGGAGCACCGCCGGACCCGCCGCCGCCCGCGTGGCAGCGGTGTCCGACGGGGGTCGGACACCGCGAGGCCCGGGCTGGCCGGGGCGGGGCCGAGACATCGGCCCCGCCCCTGTTACGTCAGGCCCCGGTCACTCCCATTCGATGGTGCCCGGGGGCTTGCTCGTGACGTCGATGACGACCCGGTTGACCTCGGACACCTCGTTGGTGATCCGGGTGGAGATCCGCTCGACGACGTCGTAGGGCAGCCGGGTCCAGTCCGCGGTCATCGCGTCCTCGCTGGACACCGGGCGCAGGACGATCGGGTGGCCGTAGGTGCGGCCGTCACCCTGCACACCGACGCTGCGGACGTCGGCCAGCAGCACCACCGGGCACTGCCAGATCTCGCGGTCCAGCCCGGCGGCGGTCAGCTCCTCGCGGGCGATCGCGTCCGCGGCCCGCAGCGTCTCCAGCCGGTCGCGGGTGACCTCGCCGATGATGCGGATGCCCAGGCCGGGGCCGGGGAACGGCTGGCGGGCGACGATGACCTCGGGCAGCCCCAGCTCGGCACCGACCATCCGGACCTCGTCCTTGAACAGCGCGCGCAGCGGCTCGACCAGGTCGAACTCGATGTCGTCGGGCAGACCGCCGACGTTGTGGTGGCTCTTGATCACCGCGGTGCCGTCGCCGCCACCGGACTCGACGACGTCGGGGTAGAGCGTCCCCTGGACCAGGAACCCGACGTGGTGGTCGGCGACCACCTCCGCCGTGGCCGTCTCGAAGACCCGGATGAACTCCCGGCCGATGATCTTGCGCTTCTGCTCGGGCTCGGTGACCCCGGCGAGCGCCTCGAGGAACCGGTCGGCGGCCTCGGCGACGTGCAGGGTCGCGCCGGTGGCGGCGACGAAGTCCTTCTCGACCTGCTCACGCTCCCCGGACCGCATCAGCCCGTGGTCGACGAACACGCAGGTCAGCCGGTCACCGATGGCGCGCTGGACGAGCGCGGCGGCGACGGCGGAGTCGACCCCGCCGGACAGCCCGCAGATCGCGCGGCCGTCGCCGACCTGGGCACGGATCGCCTCGACGGTCTCGTCGATGATCGACGCCGTCGTCCAGGACGGGCGGATGCCCGCGATGTCGTGCAGGAACCGGCGCAGCACCTCCTGGCCGTGCGGCGAGTGCCCGACCTCGGGGTGGTACTGCACGCCGGCCAGACGCCGGTCGGTGTCCTCGAACGCGGCGACCGCGACCCGGTCGGTCGACGCGGTGACGGTGAATCCCGCGGGGGCGGCGGTCACCGAGTCGCCGTGGCTCATCCACACCGGGTGCGTGCGGGGCAGGCCCTCGTGCAGCGTGCCGGGGGTGCCGGTCAGCGCGACCTCGGTGCGGCCGTACTCGCGGGTGCCGTCGTGGGCGACCTCGCCGCCCAGCGCCCGGGCCATCGCCTGGAAGCCGTAACACATGCCGAACACCGGGATGCCGGCCTCGAACAGCGCCGGGTCGACCGCGGGGGCGCCGTCGGCGTACACGCTCGCGGGGCCGCCGGAGAGGATCACCGCGGCGGGCTCGCGGGCCACGATCTCGGCGACGGGCAGGGACGCGGGCACGATCTCGGAGTAGACGTCCGCCTCGCGCACGCGACGGGCGATGAGCTGCGCGTACTGGGCGCCGTAGTCCACGACGAGGACGGTCGGGGTCTGCACACGACCAGGGTAAACGGGCGATCCAGGTCACCCGTCGTCCGTACCGTCTCGTCGATCCTGATGATCCCCGCCGGCCGCGGGCGGTACGGCGTAACGGCGAGGCCCGGTTGCTCCGATGGGGGGAGGACGGCACCGTACGACCTGGAGGCACCCCGATGGCCACCACCCCGACCGGCCACACCACCGGCACCGGCGACACCCCCGCCGACCCGGCCGTCGACGGCGCCACCACCACGACCGCCGCGCCGCTCGTCCCCGCCCAGCGCTCCGCGCCGGAGCAGGAGACCCGCCCGGCCGCCGGCACGCTCGGCACCGGCGCGCTCGGGGTGGACGCGCTGGGCCTCGGGGCGCTCGGCACCACCGGGCTGCTCGGCGGGAGCCCGGCCCCGGTCGCCCCGGCGCGGGCACCCGCCGCGCCCCCCGTCGACGAGCCCGCGGTCGCGGGGCCGGTCCGGGAGTCCGCGGAGCCGGCTCCCGGGGCCGCGGTCGTCCCCCGGGCCCGCGCGTTCCGGACCCGGATCCTGCCGGTGTTCCTGTGCGCCGCCGCCACCGGTACCGCGGCGATCGCCGCCGCGGGCCTGATCATGACCCCGTCGGCGACCTCGCCGCTGCCCACCCCGCGGACCGTGACCGCCTCCGGCGCGACGGTGCCGCAGGGCCCGCCGCTGCCGCAGGCCGTCGCGGCGTCGCTGGTCGGGTCCGCCGCCGGGACCGGGCTGTGGGCCGGGGACCCGGTCGTCGCGATGACCGTCTGGCGCGACAACGGCGGGCTCACCCACCTCACCGCGATCGGCGACGGCTTCACCCGCGTCGCCGACGCCGCGGGCCGTCAGGACGCGGTGGCGCTCGCCGTCGCCTGCGGGCGGCTGCAGGCCGCCATCGACGCCGCACGGGCCCACGACGCCGTGCCCGACGCCGTCGCACAGACGTCCTGGACCGCGCTGCTCGACCACGGCACCGCCGCCGCCACCGCGGGGACCTCCGGGGCGCTCGCGCTGGACCCGTCGCAGCTGTCGGTCTTCACCGCGCAGGCGAACCTGGTGCGCGACGACCTGACGGCCGTCACCGACCGCGTCCGCGCCGTCCTGGCGGGCTGAGCCTCAGTCCTCGTGCCGCCCGCGCGAGCGCAGCGGCGGCGGCTGCACGGACCCGAGCAGCGCCCGCAGGTCCGCGGCGCTCGCGGCGCGGCGCCCCAGGTCGACGGCGACCGTCGGTGCGATGTCGCGCAGCCGTCCGAGCAGGGCCGGGTCGGCCAGGTCGTACCGGCCGTCGGCGGTCCCGGTGACGATCGCGTCCGGACGCAGCGCCCGCACCGCCTGCGGGTCCGGGCTGCGGTCGTCGCCGACCGCGTCGACACCGTCGAGCGCCCCCGCGCAGCCGACCAGCTGGGCGCCCAGCTCCAGCAGCAGCTCCCCCACCCGAGGGTCGGTCGCCACCACCCGCACGACCGGTCCGCGCAGCGGCACCGGGGTCCCGGTCGCGTCGACGAAGGCTCGTCCACCGCCCATGGCGGCTCCGGCGGTGGGGCGGCTCATCGGCGGGCTCCTCCTGGCTGACGACGGCGTCGCCGTCGAACCTACCGCGCGAAACCCGCTCGACCCCCGCGGCGACAGGCGCCTAGCGTGGCCCGCCGTGACCAGCCCGACCGAGACCCGGATCCGCCGCGCCCTCACCAACTGCTCCAAGGGGGAGGCGACGCGGATGGTCCTGCCCGCGTGGGTCCGCGACCTGGACCCCGACCGGCTCGACGACGTCCGCGGCTGGCGTGACCCGAAAGCCCCCGACCGGGGGGTGCTGCTGGTCCCCACCGACGACGGCACGGCCGGTGTCGTGCTGCGCGCCGCCACCGGCGCCACCCGCGCGGCGGCGATGTGCGCGCTCTGCCGGACCACCCACACCGTCGGCGGGGTCGCGCTGTTCGCCGCCCCGCGCCGCGGCGCGAAGGGGCGCCAGGGCGACACCGTCGGCACCTACATCTGCGCCGACCTGGCCTGCGCCGAGCACGTCCGCGTCGAGACGGCGACGGCCGCGCTCAAGCCGGCCCCCGGCACGACCGTCGACGAGCGACGGGCCGGGCTGCGGGAGCGGGCCGCGGAGTTCGTGGCGGCCGTGACCGCCGAGGGGTGACTCAGGTACGCAGGTTCAGCCCGACCCGCTGGAACTCCTTGAGATCGGAGTAGCCGGTCTTCGCCATCGCCCGCCGCAGCGCACCGAACAGGTTCGTCGTGCCGTAGGGGCTGTCGGTCGGCCCGAACAGCACCTGCTCCAGGGTCCGCCCGGACCGCGCGAGACCGGTGACCTCCGAGCGCGGCAGCGACGGGTGCGCGGCCGACGAGGTCCAGTACAGCCCGCCCGCGGGGGCCTCCGCGGCCTCGGCCAGCTGCTCCCCGAGCATGACCGCGTCGGCGCCGCACGCCACGGCGCGGGCGATGTCACCCGAGGTGCCGATGCCGCCGTCGGCGATCACGTGCACGTACCGGCCGCCGGTCTCGTCGAGGTAGTCGCGGCGGGCCGCCGCGGCGTCGACGATCGCGGTCGCCATCGGGACCCCGACCCCCAGCACCTCGTCGGTGGTGGTGGAGGTGGACTGCCCGTACCCGACGATGACGCCGGCGGCGCCGGTGCGCATCAGGTGCAGCGCGGTGCGGTAGTCCCCCACCCCGCCGGCGACGACCGGGACGTCCAGCTCGGCGATGAAGTCCTTGAGGTTGAGCGGCTCGCCGTCCGAGACGTGCTCGGCGGAGATGATCGTGCCCTGCACGATGAGGATCTCGACGCCCGCGGCGAGCAGCGCCGGGGTGAGCTCACGCGCGCGCTGCGGGCTGACCCGCGCCGCCACCGTGTGCGAGCCGTCGCGCAGCGGGCGCAGCGCCTCGGTGATCAGGTCCTGCTGGATGGGGGCCTGGTGCAGCTCCTGCAGCAGCGCCACCGCGGAGTCCGGCTCGTCGCCGGTCGCCGCCGCGACGACACGCTCCAGCGCGCCCTTCGGGTCGGCGTGCCGGGCCCACAGGCCCTCCGCGTTCAGCACCCCCAGCCCGCCGAGCTCGCTGATCCGCACCGCCGAGTCCGGCGACACCACCGCGTCGGTGGGGTGGGTCAGCAGCGGGATGTCGAAGCGGTAGGCGTCGAGCTGCCAGGCCGTCGAGACGGCCTTCGAGCTGCGGGTCCGCCGCGACGGGACGATCTCGATCTGGTCGAGGTCGTAGGCACGACGGGCCTCCCGGCCCATCCCGATCTCCACGAGGTCACGCACGGGCACCACCCTAAGCGGCGCTGCTCAGGATGGTGCTGGGGCCCCCGTCACTACCGGGCGGCGTAGTTCGGGGCCTCGACGGTCATCGTGATGTCGTGCGGGTGGCTCTCCTTGAGACCGGCCGCGGTGATCCGCACCAGGCGCGCCTGCTGCAGGTCCGGGATGGTCTGCGCGCCGACGTAGCCCATGCCCGAGCGCAGCCCGCCGCCGAGCTGGTGCACGACCGAGGACAGCGGCCCGCGGAACGGGATCCGGCCCTCGATGCCCTCGGGGACGAGCTTGTCCTCGCTGAGCACGTCGTCCTGGGCGTAGCGGTCCTTGGAGTAGGACCGGCCCGCGGCACCGGCACGGCCCTGCATGGCGCCGAGCGAGCCCATCCCGCGGTAGGTCTTGAACTGCTTGCCGCCGACGAGCACGACCTCGCCGGGCGACTCCGCGGTGCCGGCCAGCAGCGAGCCCAGCATGACCGTCGACGCGCCGGCCGCGATGGCCTTGGCGACGTCGCCGGAGTACTGGATACCGCCGTCGCCGATGACCGGGACGCCGGCCGGGGCGCACGCCCGGGTGGCCTCGTAGATCGCGGTGATCTGCGGGGCGCCGACCCCGGCGACGACGCGGGTGGTGCAGATCGAGCCCGGCCCGACGCCGACCTTCACCGCGTCCGCGCCCGCCTCGACGAGCGCCCTGGCGCCCTCGTAGGTGGCGACGTTGCCGCCGACGACGTCGACGTGGTCGCCGACCTCGGCGCGCAGCTTCGCGACGGTCTCCAGCACCCGGCGGGAGTGGCCGTGCGCGGTGTCGACCATCAGGACGTCCACACCGGCCTCGACGAGCTGCATCGAGCGGGCGTAGGCGTCGTCGCCGACCCCGACCGCGGCGGCGACGACGAGCCGCCCGTCCGGGTCCTTGGTCGCCAGCGGGTACTGCTCGGTCTTGTTGAAGTCCTTGATCGTGATGAGGCCGCGCAGCATGTCGTCGCCGTCGACGATGGGCAGCTTCTCCAGCTTGTGCCGGCGCAGCAGGCCCAGCGCGGCCTCCGCGGTGACGCCGACCTTGGCCGTCACCAGGGGCGCGCGGGTCATGACCTCCGACACGGGCCGGTCGGTGTCGACCTCGTAGCGCATGTCGCGGTTGGTGATGATCCCCACCAGCCGGCCGGTCTCGTCGGTCACCGGCACACCGGAGATCCGGAACTTGGCGCACAGGGCGTCGACGTCGGCCAGCGTCGCGTCGGGGCTGCAGGTCACCGGGTCGGTCACCATGCCGGCCTCGGACCGCTTCACGACCTCGGCCTGGGCCGCCTGGGCGTCCGGGGAGAGGTTGCGGTGCAGCACGCCGAGACCGCCGGCGCGGGCCATCGCGATGGCCATCCGGGACTCGGTGACGGTGTCCATCGGGGACGAGACCAGCGGCACCTGGACCCGCACCCGGCGGGTCACCTGGCTCGACGTGTCGGCCGAGCTGGGGATCACGTCCGACTCGGCGGGCAGCAGCAGCACGTCGTCGAAGGTCAGTCCGAGCATCGCGAACTTGTCCGGCAGGCCGCCCATCTCGCTCGTCATCTCTCCGGGGCTCCTCTTGCGGTCGAAGCAGTGTTGTCGAGGCGGTGCGGTCGACGCTGACGGCGGGCTCCCGCCGCAGGCCGCCATCGTACGTCCACCACCCCGGGGTGGGCCGGGGCCCGACCCCCCTGCACCGGTACCGTGTACGCCGTGTCACCAGAGGCGCTGCCACCGGACCCGTTCGCCGGAGACCCGGATGACCCTGCGCTCTCGATGCAGGCCTACGACGACCGTGGTGACGGCCCGTGGCCGGGTTCCGGTGACTCCGATGTCCCCCCGTTGAACGAGACCGACCGCGGCGAGATCCTGGCCGACCTGGCGGACCTCGCCGTGTACCAGGCGCTGCTGGCGGGCCGTGGCGTCCGCGGGATCGTCGTCGACTGCGCGGACTGCGGCGAACAGCACTTCCACGAGTGGAACCTGCTGCGCGCGAGCCTGCAGCAGTTGCTCGACGAGGGCCGGATGCGGCCGCACGAGCCGGCCTACGACCCGGACCCGGCGTACTACGTCACGTGGGAGTACTGCCGCGGGTACGCCGACGCGACCCTCGCCGACTGAGCGCGGCACCCCCGAGACACACGACGGGCCCCGGAGGAGATCCTCCGGGGCCCGTCGCCGTGCTGCGTGCCGGACCGCGTCAGTTCGGTGTGCTGCTCACCGCACCGGTCGTCGTCGACGACGGCGGGGGCGTGGTGTCGTCCGAGGGGTCGGCCTGTCCCTCCCCGGCCGCGGTGGGCCGGGTCGTGGGCGCCGTCGTCGGCGTCGTCGGGTCCGCCTGGCCCTCCGTCGTCGGCGAGGTCTCCGACGGCGACGGCGACGTCGTGGGCGACGTCTCACCCGGCCCGTTCAGCACGGACGGGTCGGTGGTGCCCTCCGGGGAGGTCGGGCCGCCCGGGGTGGTCGCTCCCTGCGTCGGACGCGGGTCCGGCGCCGGGGTGTCCTCGTCGCCCTCGGAGACCGGGGGCGGCGGGGCCGGGGTCCCGTCGCGCAGCGGCGACCGTGGGTCGGTCGGCGTGCCCGGCGGGGTCTCGGCGACCTTCTGGCTCAGGAAGCGGTTCTGCTGCTCGAAGTCGTTGCGCAGGTCGGGCGCGGTGCGGTCCACCAGCGGGCCGAGCGCGGCGAGTTCCTGCTGCGCACCGACGGTGTCCCCGGCGGCGAGTTTGGCGTTGACCCGCTCGATGCCCTCGCGCAGCGTGGTCGCGGCCTGCACCTGTTCGGCGCGCTCGCTGTAGAGCACCCGGGAGACACCCCACAGGGCGTCGCCCGGCTGGGCCTCGTGCGCACTGATCGAGACGACGGCCAGCGCACATGCCGCGACCGCCGCGGCGGCGACGAGCGGACGCAGGAAGGAGACCTTCCGCGACGGCTTCGCCGGCTGCAGGATCTGCACGGCCTCGTCGGTGTCGAGGAGCTGCGGGATCGGGTCGCGCTCGACCTCGTCCTTCCAGGACGAGAGCATCGCGGTCAGGTGGTCGTCGACGTCGTAGCCGCGCCGGCCGGGGCCGGACACGCCGAGCCCGGAGGACAGGGCGTTGATCAGCTCGTCGTCGGCCTGGAGCTCGACGAGGTCGATCGGGCCGTCGTCCTCGACGCCGTCGAGGTCGTCCCACTCGTCGGCGCGGGCGGCGTGCCGCTGCACGGCCGGCTGCGGGACGGTGCGCCCGTCGAACGGCACCGGGTGACCCCGGTGCCCGAGCGGATGCGAGTGGCCGTTGGTGTGGCCGTTGGTACGGGGAGGGCGGGGCTCGCCGAAGCGGCCACGCGTCACCGGTGCGGGCGGGCGCTCCCAGCCCTCACCGGGCGGCGGGGGGAAGCCCGGACCGTGCGGACCCTGGTCACGCATCCCGGACCACCTCCTCACTCATCATCTTCCTCAGCCGGGCCAGCGCCCGGTGCTGGGCGACGCGGACGGCGCCCGGGGTGGAGCCGACGGCTGCCGCGGTCTCCTCCGCGGACAGGCCCACGACCACGCGCAACACGATGATCTCCCGATGCTTGTCCGGAAGGATCTCCAGGAGCTTGGACATCTCCTCCGACAGTTCCACCTGCAGGGCCCGGGACTCCGGACCGTCGGACGACTCCATGCGGTCCGGCACGTCGGCCATCGGTTCCGAGCGGTTCCGGGACGCAGCCCGGTGCGCGTCGATGACCTTGTGGGACGCGATGCCGTAGACGAAGGCGAGGAACGGGCGACCCTGCACCCGATACCCCGGCAACGCCGTGAGCACGGCCACGCAGACCTCCTGGGCGACATCGTCCGCCGAGACGGACCCTCGGTCGGTCCCCAGACGGGCGCGGCAGTAGCGCACGACGAGGGGCCGAATCATGGCGAGAACGCGCTCGACCGCGGACCGATCGCCGGCCATGGCCGCTTCGATCCACTCGTCGGGAACGTCTCTTGATTCACTCATCGTGGGGAACCGCCCAGGCGTTACGAGCTTCCAGCAGTGTCATCCGATCGTGGAGGCAACCCGCGTTCGCGCAGGTGGGATCGGCTCGGATCCACCGTATCCGAGCGGGGCTCGCCGACGGGAGTCGCTCCATGTCAGATCAGACGATCGTGCACCGTTCCGGGTTGCGCGGGGCCACGCCGGAACACGGCCACGGGGCGGCCACGGTCGGCGAGCGGTTCGTCACCCACCGCAGATTTGCGGTCACCGGACGCAGTGAAGATCGTCCGCGCCCGATCACCGGCCGTGGACCGCCCGGCGCGGGTCGCGCCCGGTTCGGCGCGGAGTCCGGACGAGTCGCCGTGGGGTCGCGGGGCTGCGGCGGCGCATGTGACACCAGGGACGAGAGGGACGCCGGAGGACGATTCCCGGCGTCCCCCCGACCGCTCGCCGGACGAGGACCGATCGGACGCGGACGGTTACGGCGTCCGGCGGATCCGTCATCGGTCCCGCCGAGGCGGCCGCGCCCCGGCGGGGTCCGGTCGCGGGGAGCACGACCGGCGTCCCGTCACCGGGCGCCGGGCCGGCCGGAGCCGGTCGGGGCGGGGGTCCCGGGCGTGGTGCCCCGGGTGCGGGCCGCGGGGGTCTGCAGCGGCCCGGGTGCGTGGGCCGGACACGGGGATGTCCGGGCGTGGAGCCGGACCGCGGGGGTCGGTCCGACTCACGATGCCCACCCGCGGGCGAGTGGGTGGAGCGGCCGGTTCGGGGTCGGTCGCTCGGTGGTGCGTTCTCGTGCCGTTCCGGGTGGGGACCCGGTCAGGACACCAGGCCGCGCCGGAAACCGTGGGCCACGGCCTGTGCGCGGTCACGGACGCCGAGCTTGCGGAACAGCCGGCGGGCGTGGGTCTTCACGGTGTCCTCGGAGAGGTAGAGCTCGCGGCCGATCTGGCCGTTGCTCTTGCCCTGGCTCATCCCGCGCAGCACCTGGAGCTCGCGCTCGGTGAGCTGGACCCCCGGGTCGGTGGGGACGCGCGGGGTCGGCACCGAGGTGCTGGCCAGGGTGTGTGCCAGCGCGGCGACCAGCTCGGGACGCGAGGCGTCCCAGCGCAGGTAACCGCGTGCCCCACCGGCGATGGCGGCGGCGATGCTGCCGGCGTCGTCCGGGGCTCCGAAGACGATGACGTTGGCCTGCGGGTGGGCGGCCACCAGTCGCCGGGTGGCCTCCACCCCGGTCGGCACAGCACGCTGCGTCCCGACCAGGACGACGTCGACGGACTGGCGGGCGTAGCGGGCGAGGAGCTCGTCCCCGTGGGCGACGCAGTCGATGCGCTGGACCCCCGGGACCGCGGACATGACGCGAGTCAGTCCCTCGCGGACGCTGCGACGATCGTCGCAGATGAGTACCGTCGTCACGACGATTCCTTCCTGCAGCTTCCTGCAGCCGGGTGATTCTTCACCCTCCGAATCGGCGGGTGACACTCTCACCTTGACACGGTCGGGGCGATTTTGTGCCCTCCGTTCGGCGCTCTGACCCACGTGCATCAGCGTCATGTGGGTGAAGCGTCGCCGAATGGAGTAGTCCGTACGGTACATCGTCCGGGCCCGGCTCCGGGCACTACTCCCGCAGCAGTTCTCGCCCGCTACGGTCACTTCGCGTATAGAGGACGCTCACCGTGTGCAACACCGCATGTCGGCGACCCTCCGCACCCGCTCGGCGACTGCGCGTATCGAATGGTGACGCTCCGGCGTGTCGCGCTCCGGCGACCGGTCCGGAACCGGCCTTCGGCGTCGCCCGATCGGCCCCGCGGCGCCCGCGGTGCGGCCGATCGGGTACGGCATCCGGACCACCTCCGGCCGGGTCCGGTGCCCCGTCCGGCCCCGGTGCCGGCCCGGCGAGGTCGGCCCGGGCGAGCAGCGCAGGGCGGTGCAGCGGTAGCAGTCCGTGTACGAGCGCGTCCGCGGCCACCGCGTCCAGCTCGGCGACGACGTCCGCCCGGACCTGCCCCGCCACCCCGGCGACGACCGCCCGGACCAGGCGGCTCTTGAGCACGTGCCGCGCGGACCCGAGCGCCCGCGCCCCGGCCAGCGCCTGGTCGGCGGCGACGAGCGCCGCGGCCGGGTCGCCCGCGACCAGTGCGGTCTCCGCGGTCACCCAGCCGTGGCGGACCCGGGTGCGGTGACCGTGCGGGCCGCACCACGGCCCGGCCCGGCGCAGCAGCACGGCGGCGGTCGCGGCGTCGAGGCGGCCGAGCGCGTCGGCGGCGAGCCCGGTCAGCGCGTCGGCGACGGCCGCGGCGCGGTCGAGGCCCCACGGCCCGGGGTCGGCCGGGGGCCCCGCGCCCGGCAGCACCAGCCGGAGGGTGGCGCCGTCGAGTGCGGCCGCTGCGCGGTGCCCGCCGAGCTGGCGCAGGTGCGAGGCCCGGGTGACGGTCGCGTGCGCCCGCGGCACGACCCCGGTAGACGGGTCGCGGCGCACCCCGTCGAGCAGCGCGGCCGCGGCCGCGTAGTGCCCGGAGCCGCCCCGGGCGACGGCGGCCGCCCACCGCAGCTCCGCCGGCCCGTCCGGGCGGCCCGCCGCGGCCACCTCCCGGTCCGTCGCCGCCCCGGCGAGCAGGGCCCGTACCTCCGCCGAGGGCGCTCGCCGTGCACCACCCTGTCGGACGTGCACCATCGTTCACCTCGAATCAGGTTTGCGGCCGCCATGGCCAGGGAATCTGAGCGTCGTCAGGTTCGATAGCGAAGGCAGGTGACGAACATGGCGGACATCCGGAGGCTTCCCGGCCCGGTCGCCGACATCTACGACTGGCAGATGGAGGGAGCCTGCCGGGGGATGGACAGCGCGTTCTTCTTCCATCCCGAGGGTGAGCGAGGTCCCGCCCGGGCCCGTCGTGAGACCCGAGCGAAGCAGGTCTGTTCCGAGTGCCCCGTGGTGCAGCAGTGCCGCGAGCACGCACTGAAGGTGCACGAGCCCTACGGCATCTGGGGTGGCCTGTCCGAGTCCGAGCGGGACGCGATCATCCGCGGTCCGCGCCGCACGCTCAAGGTCGCCGCCGAGGCGACCGTCCAGCCGGTGGAGATTCCCGTTCACACCGCCTGAGAGGGCCCCGACCCGCGGGGGCTCCCATCTCCCGTCGGACGGCACACACACTCCCTGCCCCGCAACGCACAACGGCGGGCGACCCGAGGGTCGCCCGCCGTCGTCGTGCTCGGACCGGATCAGTGACCGTGGCCGTGCCCGTGGCCACCGGCCGGGGCCGGGTCGGCCTTCTCCGGCTTGTCCACCACGGCGCTCTCGGTGGTCAGCACCATGCGCGCGATGGACGCGGCGTTCTCCACCGCCGACCGGGTCACCTTGACCGGGTCGATGACGCCGTCGGCCAGCAGGTCGCCGTAGGAGCGGGTGGCCGAGTTGTACCCGGTCCCCCAGCCGCCCTCGGCGACGCGGGACACGACGATCGCGCCCTCGTCGCCACCGTTCTCGGCGATCCAGAACAGCGGCGCCGACAGTGCCCTGCGGACGATCGCGACACCGGTCGCGGCGTCACCGGTCAGGCCCAGGCCATCGGCGAGCTCCGCCGCGGCGTGCACCAGTGCGGAGCCACCGCCGGGGACGATGCCCTCCTCGACCGCCGCACGGGTCGCCGCGACGGCGTCCTCGATGCGGTGCTTGCGCTCCTTGAGCGCGGTCTCGGTGGCGGCACCGGCCTTGATGACCGCGACGCCGCCGGAGAGCTTGGCCAGGCGCTCCTGGAGCTTCTCCTTGTCCCAGTCGGAGTCGGACTCCTCGATCTCGCGCTTGAGCTGCGCGACACGACCCTCGACGTCGGCCTTGGAGCCGGCGCCCTCGACGATCGTGGTGGCGTCCTTGGTGACGACGACGCGCCGCGCGCGGCCCAGCAGCTCGAGCCCGGCCTCGTTCAGCTTCAGGCCGACCTCGGGGTTGATGACCTGACCGCCGGTCGCGACCGCGAGATCGTCCATGAACGCCTTGCGGCGGTCACCGAAGAACGGCGACTTGACCGCGGCGACCTTGACGGTCTTGCGGATCGAGTTGACGACCAGGGTGGACAGCGCCTCGCCCTCGACGTCCTCGGCGATGATCAGGAGCGGCTTGCCCTCGCCGAGCACCTTCTCCAGCAGCGGCAGCAGGTCCTGGATGGACCCGATCTTGTCGCGGTGCAGCAGGATGTACGGGTCGTCGAGCGCCGCCTCCATGGACTCGGAGTCGGTGACGAAGTACGGCGACAGGTAGCCCTTGTCGAACTGCAGACCCTCGGTGATCTCCAGCTCGGTCGAGAGGGTGGAGCCCTCCTCGACGGTGATCACGCCGTCCTTGCCGACGGTGTTGATGGCCTGGGCGATCAGGTCGCCGATCTCCTGCTCGCGCGAGGCGATGGCGCCGACCTGCGCGATGTGGCTCTTGGCGTCGACCGGGGTGGCCTTCGCCAGCAGCACCTCGGAGACCTTGGCCGAGGCCGCGGCGATGCCCTGGCCCAGCGCGAACGGTGCGGCACCGGCCGCGACGTTGCGCAGTCCCTCCTTCACCAGCGCCTGGGCGAGCACGGTGGCGGTGGTGGTGCCGTCGCCCGCGACGTCGTTGGTCTTGGTGGCGACGGTCTTCGCCAGCTGCGCGCCGAGGTTCTCGTACGGGTCCTCGAGGTCGACCTCACGGGCGATGGTGACGCCGTCGTTGGTGACGGTCGGGCCGCCGAACTTCTTGTCGATGACGACGTGCCGGCCGCGCGGGCCGAGCGTCACCTTCACCGCGTCGGCGAGCTGGTTCACGCCGCGCTCGAGCGCGCGACGGGTCTCCTCGTCGAAGCTGATCTGCTTCGCCATGTCTTGTTCTCGCTACCTCTCGGGATACTCGGGTTCTCGGGGGAGAGACGCGACCGCCCCGGTGCGGGCCACCCGTGAGGGTGGACCACCCGGGGCGGTACGTCAGGCGATGCCTCGCGTCAGTTGACGACGGCCAGCACGTCGCGCGCGGAGAGGATCAGGTACTCCTCGCCGTTGTACTTGACCTCGGTGCCGCCGTACTTCGAGTAGATGACGACGTCGCCGACGGCCACGTCGAGCGGGACGCGGTTGCCGTTGTCGTCCACCCGGCCCGGGCCGACGGCCAGGACCTTGCCCTCCTGGGGCTTCTCCTTGGCGGTGTCCGGGATGACGATGCCGGAGGCGGTGGTGGTCTCCGCCTCGCTGGCCTGGACGACGAGCTTGTCCTCGAGCGGCTTGATGTTCGCCACGACGATGACCTCCCCTTCCTGGGGTGAATCCGGTGTCACGGGTTCTCTAGCGGTGTCAGCAGCGCGCACGTGGCGACTCCCGCCCCGCCGTCGCGGGTGCCGGGGCGGAGGTCGTCCGCCGCGCGCGTTGGCACTCTATCCATGAGAGTGCCAGAAGCCGAGCGGGGGCTCAACCGCGCCGTTCGGGCGTGTCGGGAGTTCCCGGTCGTCGCCCGTTGTTCACGTACTCGTCGACCGACGGCCCGGTGTCACTCGATCGGGAGCGTTGCACTGCACATCGTGATCACCTCCCGCCGTTCGCTGCTGCGCGCCGGACTCACCGCCGCCGCCGTCACCGCCGCCGCACCCCTGCTGCCCGGCGCCGCCGCCGCGGCGCCCGGACCCGCCCCGGCCCGGCCGCCGGGCGACCCGTTCGGGCTCGGCGTGGCCTCCGGGGAACCCGATCCGACCTCGGTCGTGCTGTGGACCCGGCTCGCCACCGACCCCGTCGCCGAGGACGGCCTGGGCGGGCTCGGGAACCGCGCCACCGACGTCGAGTGGGAGGTCGCCGACGACGAGCGCTTCGCCCGGGTCGTGCGTCGCGGCCGGGTCCGCACCGGGCCGGACGCGGGCCACAGCGTGCACGTCGAGGTGCCGGGGCTGCGTCCCGGCCGCGACTACCACTACCGCTTCCGGGTGGGCCGCACCGTCTCCGACTCCGGCCGCACCCGCACCGCGCCCCCACCGGCGTCGATGACACCGGTGCACATGGCCTTCACCTCGTGCTCGCAGTTCGAGCACGGCTTCTTCACGGCGTACCGGCGGATGGCCGAGGAGCGTCCGGACGTGCTGCTGCACCTGGGCGACTACGTCTACGAGTACCCGGCGCAGGACTACGTCGCGCCCGGCGGGAACGTGCGCGACCACGCCGGCCCGGAGACGACGACGCTGGCCGGCTACCGGCAGCGACTGGCCCAGTACCACGCCGACACCGACCTGCAGGCCGCGCACGCGGCCGCGCCCTGGCTCGTCGTGTTCGACGACCACGAGGTCGAGAACAACTGGGCCGGCGACGTGCGGGAGCTCCCGCTCGACCCGCCCGGGGACTTCACCGCGCGGCGGGCCGCCGCGTTCCGCGCCTACTGGGAGAACATGCCGCTGCGCGCCGCCCAGCGCCCCCGCGGCGCGGCCATGCGGCTGTACCGCCGCCTCGGCTGGGGCGGGCTGGTCACCTTCCACATGCTCGACACCCGCCAGTACCGCGGCGACCAGCCGTGCGGGGACACCTTCCGCAGCGACTGCGCGGAACGCACCGACCCGGCCCGCTCGCTGCCCGGGTCGGCACAGGAACGCTGGATCGCCGACGGCTTCGCCCGCTCCCGCGCCCGCTGGGACGTGCTGGGCCAGCAGGTTCTTCTCCCAGGTCGACTTCACCCCGGGCGCCGGGCGCGGCTTCAACCCCGACGCGTGGGACGGCTACCCCGGCTCCCGGGACCGCGTCGTCGACTCCTGGACCGCGGCCACGCGGCGCGGCGGCGCACGCAACCTCGTCGTCCTCACCGGCGATGTGCACGCGCACTGGGGCGCCGACGTGAAGCGCCGCTTCGACGACCCCGCCTCGCCGGTGGTCGGCACCGAGCTGGTGTCCAGCTCGATCACCTCGGGCGGCGACGGCTCGGAGAAGCAGAACGGCTCCGACGCCGTCCTCGCCGACAATCCGCACATCCGGTTCCACAACAACCGCCGCGGCTACGTCAGCACCCGGTTCACCGCGGACCGGATGGAGGCCGAGTTCAAGGTGGTGCCGTTCGTGAGGCAGCCGGGCGCCCCGGTGCAGACCCGCGGACGGTTCGTGACCGAGGACCGTCGGCCGGGCCTGCGACCGCTGTAGCGGAGTAGGTTGGGACGCGTGGCTGACCTGGTTCTCGGCGCGAACGTCTTCGGGTGGACGGCGGACAGGGAGACCTCGTTCGCCGTCCTCGACGCGTTCGTCGCCGCCGGCGGACGGATGATCGACACCGCGGACTCCTACATGTGGCGCGCACCGGGGAACTCCGGCGGCGAGTCCGAGACGATCCTCGGCGAGTGGATGGCCGCCCGCGGCAACCGCGACGCGCTGCACCTCGCGACGAAGGTCGGTGCCCTGCCCGGCCGGGAGGGACTGTCGGCGGAGAACGTCGCGGCCGCGGCGCGGGACTCGCTGCGCCGCATGGGCACCGATCGGATCGACCTCTACTACGCCCACCGCGACGACGAGGCGACCGCGCAGGAGGAGACCCTCGACGCGTTCGACGCCCTGGTCCGCGAGGGGCTGGTCCGCGAGGTCGGCGCGTCGAACTTCTCCCCGGAGCGGCTGCGTTCGGCGCTGGAGATCTCCGCGCGCGACGGGCTGACCGCGTTCAGCACCATCCAGCCGCACTACAACCTCATGGAGCGCGACGCCTTCGAGGCAGGTCTGGCCCCGCTCGCCGAGTCGGAGAAGCTGGCCGTCCACCCGTACTACGGGCTGGCCAAGGGCTTCCTGACCGGCAAGTACCGGCCCGACTCCCCCTCCCCGGAGGGCCCGCGTGCCGAGGGCGCGGCGGCGTACCTGGACTCCCGCGGCCGCGCCGTGCTGGCCGGGCTCGACGAGATCTCCGCCGGCTACGGCGTCCCGGTCCCGGCGGTCGCCCTGACCTGGCTGGCCGCGCAGCCCGCGGTGACCGCGCCGATCGCGAGCGCACGCACCGTCGAGCAGCTGGAACAGCTGCTGCCGATGCTCACCCTGGAGCTGACCGACGACGAGCTGCGCCTGCTGTCCTACCTGTCCGCGACGTCCTGAGCGGCCTTGGGCACGCGGTCGCGGCGCATCGTGTGGGCGTCGGCCATCGACGGCCGGTAGTAGCGCTTGCGCAGCCCGACCACGGCGAACCCGTGGCTCTCGTACAGCGTGCGGGCCGGGACGTTGTCGGTGCGCACCTCCAGGAACACCGTGGCCGCCAGCTCGTCGGCGACGGCGAGCAGCCCCCGCAGCAGCGCGCGGCCGATGCCGTGGCCCTGCCAGGCCGGGTCGACGCCGATCGTGTGCACCTCCGCCTCGGCCATCGGCGGCCCGGCGACGACGGCGAGCCCGGCGTAGCCGACCAGCTCGTCACCGGCGCGGGCGGCGAGGTAGAGCTGGCCGGAGGAGACGGCGTCGCGGAAGGCCTGCGCGCTCCACGGGTCGTCCCCGGGGAACAGGATCTCCTCCAGCTCCGCGCAGCGCGCCGCGTCGGCCCGGTACAGCGGGCCCAGCGAGACGGTGGCGTTCACGCGGTGACGCGCTTGCGGCCGGTCGGCTCGACCGCGTCGGGGCGGCGCAGGTAGAGCGGCTCGACCGGGGCGGGGGCCCGGCCGGCGAGCAGGTCCGCCGCGGCGACGCCGACCAGCCCGTCGACGGTCGGGGCGCCGGGGCCGCCGATCTCGCGGCCGAGCCGCTGGGCGAACGACGGATCGCCGGCCACCGAGCCGATCGCCAGCTCGCCCAGGCGCGCGGCCAGCGCCTCCGGGGCCTCGACGGCCGGGCCGGTCAGCCTGCGGACCGAGCGGGCGTCGGCGGGGTCGGACGCGTCGTAGGCGGCCCAGTAGACCTCTGTGCGCCGGGCGTCGGTGACGACCAGCAGGTTCCCGCCGGTGTGCAGCCCCCAGGCCAGGGCGTCGTGGGTGACGACGCCGTGCACCGGCACGTCGAGGGCGTGGCCGAGCGCGGCGGCCGAGGCGATCCCGACCCGCAGCCCGGTGAACGGGCCCGGACCGGCGCCGACGACCACCGCCCCGACCTCGGCGAGCGCGTGGCCCGCCTCGGCGCACAGCGCACGGACCGCGGGCATCAGCAGCTCGCCGTGGCGGCGGCCGTCGTGCGCGCGGGCGGCGAGGGTCCGCGGGCCGCCGTCGGGGCCGAGGTCGACGAGACCGGCGGTGACCACGGTCGTCGCGGTGTCGAGGGCCAGTACCAGCACGCCGGCAAGCCTACGGACGCGCGGTGCGGCGCAGCGTCGCGACCCGGGTGTCGTCGTCGCGGCGCTCCAGCGTGATCGTCACCGCGGACCCGGCGAGCCGCTCCGCGACCCCGACCCCCCACTCGACGGCGACGACCGCCCGGTCCAGCTCGGTGTCGAGGTCGAGGTCGTCCAGCTCGGCCGCGACGTCCACGTTCCCGTCGGGGCCGCCCAGCCGGTAGGCGTCGACGTGCACCAGGGCCGGGCCGTCGCCCGCGGAGGGGTGCTCGCGGGCGATCACGAACGTCGGCGAGGCCACCGTGCCGGTCACCCCGAGCCCGCGGGCCAGACCGCGGACCAGGGCGGTCTTGCCCGCGCCGAGCGGGCCCGCCAGGAGCACGACGTCACCGGCGACCAGCTCGCGCCCGACCGTCCGGCCGAAGGACTCGGTGTCGGCGACGGTCGGCAGCTCGGTGACGACGGCGTCCGCGCCGGGGGCGGGGATCACGGCCGGTCCTTCTTCCGGGACCGGCCGGCCCGGGCCGGGATGCGGCTGCCCCGGCGGACCCGGCCCGCGCTGCGCAGCAGCCCCTGCAGCGCACCGCCCGCCTCGGCCTGCTCGTCATCGGTCGTGTCGGTGAGCTGCGGCGGGCGCTTGGCGCGCAGCCCGCCGCCCGCGGTGCGCTCGGTGGTGCGGGCGATCAGCGCGTCGAGCTCGGCGTCGACGACCTCGGGCTGCTCCAGCATCGGCATGTGCCCGACCCCGGGCAGGCGCACCAGCCGGGCGGTCGGGACCGCCTCGGCGATGACCTCGCTGTGCCGCCACGGGATGATCCGGTCGCCGTCGCCGGCCAGGACGAGCACCTCGCAGCCGGACAGGCCGGGCAGCGCCGCGAGCCGGTCGTGGGTGCCCAGGGTGTCGACGAAGTCGGTGAGCGCGCCGACGGCGTTCGAGTCGATCATCGTGTCGACGAGGTCGACCATCCGCGGGTCGACCTGGCGGTCGCCGTAGGCGAAGCGCTTGGTGAACACCCAGATGATGTCGCCCAACGCGCGCCGGCCCGTCTCGACCAGGCCGGGCTGCCACGCGGCGAGCCCGCCGAGGGTCCGGATGACCGGGTTGCGCCGGGACAGGAACGTGCCCGGCAACCCCGAGGACGCCATCTCCCCCGCCGAGGTCGACACCAGCGCCACCCCGGCGACGCGCTCGTGGAACAGCTCCGGGTGCTGCTCGGCCAGCGCCATCACGGTCATGCCGCCCATCGAGTGGGACACCAGCACCAGCGGACCCTCGGGGGCCACCGCGCGGATGACGGCGTCCAGGTCGCGGCCGAGCTGGTCGATCGTGCAGGAGTCAGCGGGCGCCCGCTCGGAGCGGCCGTGGCTGCGCTGGTCGTAGAGCACCATCCGCACCGACGGGCCGGTCAGCCCGGCCAGGTGCGGCCGCTGCTCGGACCAGGTGCGCCGGTCCAGGGCGAATCCGTGCACCAGCACCACCGTCAGCGCGGGCTCCGAGCCGTCGGCCGGCGCGACCACCTCGCAGGCGATGCGGACGCCGTCGTCGGCCATCACCGACATCTCCTCGCCGACGGTGCCCGGCGGCGTCCCGGCGTGCGCGGACATCTCGGTGGCCAGGCTGCGCCGGGTGGCGGCGATCTTGCGTCGCTGCGCGGCGACGCCGACCCCGGCCGCGGCGCCCGCGGCGCCGACCACACCGCCCGCGATCCCGGCGACGGTCCATCCCCTGCGGCTCATGCGACTCCCCCGCGCCCGTCGGACACCGTGCGGCGCACCCGCCCCCGGACGCCCGTGACGATCTCGTAGTGGATGGTGCCCAGCTCGTCGGCCCACTCGCGGGCCGTCGGTCCGCCGTCGGCGCCGGTGCCGAACAGCTCGACCGGGTCGCCGATCGCGACCGGCAGTACCCCCGGCCGCCCGCAGTCGACGACGAACTGGTCCATGCAGACCCGCCCGGCGACCGGCCGGACGGTGCCGCCGATCCGCACGCGCATCCGGCCGCCGTCGTTGAGCCGGCGCGGGACGCCGTCGGCGTAGCCCAGCGGCACCAGTGCCAGCGTGCGCGGTTCGTGGGCGACCCACTCGTGGCCGTAGGACACGCCCTCGCCCGCCTCGACGGTCTTGGTGAGCGCGACCCGGCCGCGGAGCGTCATCGCCGGGCGCAGCGGGCTGTCGGAGGGGCTGGCGATCGGGTCGAGCCCGTAGACGGCGATCCCCGGCCGGACGACGTCCAGGTGCAGGTCGGGGCGGGTCATCAGGCCCGCCGAGTTGCACAGGTGCAGCTGCGGGACGAACCCGCGGTCCCGGGCGAGCGCGGCGGCGGCGTGCAGCCGCGCGGCCTGGCTGTCGACGGCGGGCTGGCCCGGCTCGTCGGCGGCGGCCAGGTGCGACCACACGGCCACGACCTCGCAGGTGCCGTCGGCGACGCCGTCGGAGACGTCGTCGAGCAGGGCCGGCCACTCGCCGGGCGGACAGCCGTTGCGCGACAGCCCGGTGTCGGCCTTGAGGTGCAGCCGGACCCGGCGGCCCGCGGCGCGGGCACCGGCCAGCACCGCGGCGAGGTGCACGCGGCCGGACACCGACAGGTCCACCCCCGCGGCGACGGCGGCGGCGAAGTCGGAGTCGGGCAGGTGCAGCCAGGACAGCAGCGGCGCGTCGACGCCGTCGGCCCGCAGTGCGAGCGCCTCGTCCAGGGTGGCGACCCCGAGCCGGGTCGCCCCGGCCGACAGCGCCGCCCGTGCGACGGCGGCCGCGCCGTGGCCGTAGCCGTCGGCCTTGACCACGACCATCGTCTCGGCCCCGGACGCGAGACCCGACAGGTACCGGGTGTTGTGCCGGACGGCGTCGAGGTCGACCACCGCCTCGGCCGCCGGTGCGCCCGGTCCGGGCCGGGGCCGCGGACCGGGTACGGGGTCGGTCGTGGGTAGCACGGCCCCGATCATCGCATCCCGGCCCGTCGCGACCCGGTCCCGAGCCCGGCTCAGTCGGTCCCGGCCTCCATCGCGGCGCGGTCGAGGGACTCCTCGGCCTGCTCGGCGTCGGGGTCCGACGGCGTCGCGGTGATCTCCGCCGCACGCCCGGCCTCGATCTCGCCGACGAAGGTGCCGAACTCGCCGCCGAGCATCCCGGTGGCCGAGTACTGCTCCAGCTTGGCGCGGGAGTCGGCCAGGTCCAGGTTGCGCAGGGTGAGCTGGCCGATGCGGTCGCCCGGGGTGAACGGGGCGTCCTCGACGCGCTCCATCGAGAGCCGGTCCTCGACGTAGGCCAGGGCGGGGCCGCGGGTGTCGAGTACCGACCAGTCGTTGCCGCGGCGCAGCCGCAGCGTGACCGACCCGGTGACCGCGTTGCCGACCCAGCGGGTCAGGGACTCGCGCAGCATCAGCGACTGCGGCTCCAGCCAGCGCCCCTCGTAGAGGAGCCTGCCGAGCCGGCGGCCCTGCTCCTCGTAGGCCGACAGCGAGTCGTGGTTGTGGATCGCCGACACGAGCCGCTCGTAGGTGACGAACAGCAGAGCCATCGCCGGGGCCTCGTAGATGCCGCGGCTCTTGGCCTCGATGATCCGGTTCTCGATCTGGTCGGTCATGCCCAGGCCGTGCCGGCCACCGATCCGGTTGGCCTCCTCGACCAGCGCGACCGGGTCGTCGTAGCGGGTGCCGTTGATCGCGACGGGGCGACCGGACTCCCACTCGACGGTGACGTCCTCGGTCTCGACCGCGACGGCCGGGTCCCAGAACCGCACGCCCATGATCGGCTCGACGATCTCGATCGAGGTGTCGAGGTGCTCGAGCCTCTTGGCCTCGTGGGTGGCACCCCAGATGTTGGCGTCGGTCGAGTACGCCTTCTCCGCGGAGTCCCGGTAGGGCAGCTCCCGCTCGCCCAGCCAGGCGCTCATCTCCGCGCGGCCGCCGAGCTGGTCGACGAACGCCTCGTCCAGCCACGGCTTGTAGATCCGCAGGGCGGGGTTGGCGAGCAGGCCGTAGCGGTAGAACCGCTCGATGTCGTTGCCCTTGAAGGTCGAGCCGTCGCCCCAGATGGAGACGCCGTCGTCGGCCATGGCGCGGACGAGCAGCGTGCCGGTGACGGCGCGGCCGATCGGGGTGGTGTTGAAGTAGGGCATCCCGCCGGCGCGGATGTGGAAGGCACCGCAGGCGATCGCGGCGATGCCCTCGTCGACCAGTGCACGACGGCAGTCGACGACGCGGGCGGCCTCGGCGCCGTACTCCAGCGCGCGCTCGCGGACGGCGACGAGGTCGGGCTCGTCGGGCTGTCCGAGGTCGGCCGTGTAGGCGTAGGGGACCGCGCCGTTCTCGCGCATCCAGGCGACGGCGACGGAGGTGTCGAGGCCACCGGAGAAGGCGATGCCGACGCGCTCGCCGACGGGGAGGCTGGTCAGGATCTTCGGCACGCGCGGAACGCTAACAACCCGCTCCCGGCGCAGGTCCGCCGGTGTGCCGCTTCAGTGCCCCGACGCCGCCGCCCGGACCGACCGCAGCGCGACCGGGATCGCCGCCTGCATCGCCGACGCCGGCGCCGGGACCGGCGGCAGCCCGTGCTCGCGGGCGGCCGCCGTCGCGGCGCGGGCGTGCACCAGCGTCGCGCAGCCCGCCGCCCACCACGGGTCCAGCCCGGCGGCCAGCAGCGCGCCGATCATGCCGGTGAGCACGTCGCCGGAGCCCGCGGTGGCGGCCCAGGAGTCCGCGGCCGGGTCGACCAGCACCCGTCCGTCCGGTGCGGCGACGACGGTCGCGTTCCCCTTCAGCAGCACCGTCACCCCGAGGTCGGCGGCGGCGCGGCGGGCGGCGCCGATCCGGTCGGGCCCGACCTCGCCCGCGATCCGGGCGAACTCCCCCGCGTGCGGGGTGAGCACGACGGGCTCGCCGTGGATGCGCATCCGCAGGTGGGTGTGCTGTGCGAGCAGGGTGATCGCGTCGGCGTCGAGGCAGAGCGGCACCCCGCGGTCCAGCGCCTCCTCCAGCACCGCCTGGCCCTGCCCGCCGGTACCCAGGCCCGGCCCGACCGCCCAGGCCTGGGTGCGGCCCGCGTCGGTGATGTCGCCGGTGGCGACGATCTCCGGCCAGTGCCTGCGGACCTCGTCGGCGGCGGACCCGGCGAAGCGGACCATCCCGGAGGTGGCCAGGGCCGCGGCCCCTGCGGCGAGGACGGCGGCGCCGGGATAGGTGGCCGACCCGGCGGCGATCCCGACGACGCCCTGGCTGTACTTGTCGTCGTCGGGTCCCGGGACCGGCCAGCGGGCGCCGACGTCGCCGTCGGACAGCACCCGCGCGTGCGGCTCGATCCCCTCGAGGAACGGCCCGAGCCCGAAGTCCACCAGCCGCACCGGGCCGCAGAGCGGGGCGGCGAGGGCGTGCACCGGCTTGCGGCAGCCGAAGGTGACCGTCAGCGCGGCGCGGACGTGCGGCCCGTCGGTCACCCCGGTGTCGCCGTCGACGCCCGAGGGCAGGTCGCAGGCCACGATCGGCACACCCGCCCCGTCGGCGGCGGCGACCAGCTCCGGGGCCGGGTCGCGCAGCGCACCGCGCCCGGAGATGCCGACGATCCCGTCGACGACGACGTCCGCCCCGGACACCAGCGCCCGCGCCGAGTCGAGCCCGCCGGCGGCCGGGGTGCCGGTGCCGATCCTGTCGCCGGTGCTGGTCCCGGGGTCGCTGCCGGTGCCGGTGTCGCCGCCCGCGGCGGGGCCGGAGCCTGCGGCCGGGCCGGGCGGGTGCAGGGCCAGCACCCGCCCGCGGGCGGCGCGCAGCGCGGCGAGGCCCGCCGGGTGCGCGCGGTCCGGCGCCAGCAGCACCGCGGTGACGTGCGCGCCCCGGCGGCGCAGCTCGGCACCGGCGCACAGGGCGTCGCCGCCGTTGTCGCCCGCCCCGACGAGCAGCACCACCCGGCGGCCGTAGGTCGCGCCGAGGAACTCCCGCACGTGGTGCGCGAGCCCCGCTGCGGCCCGGCGCATCAGCACCCCGTCGCCGACAGTGCGCATCATGGCCGCTTCGGCCGCCCGTACCTGGTCCGCGGTGTGGAGCCCGTGCATGGCCGCGAGGCTAGCGCCGGGCGACCATGATCGACGGTTGTGGAGCGGGACGCCCGCGTCGCGAACGCTCCGCTCCACGACCGGTGATCACTCGACGGTGACCGACTTCGCCAGGTTGCGGGGCTTGTCGACGTCGTAGCCGCGGGCCCGGGCGATCTCGGCCGCGATCACCTGCAGCGGGATCGTCGCGACCAGCGGCTGCAGCAGCGTCGGCACCGCGGGCAGCTCGAAGAGGTGGTCGGCGAACGGGCGCACCGTCTCGTCGCCGGTCTCGGCGAGGACCACGGTCCGCGCCCCGCGCGCCTTGATCTCCTGGATGTTGGACAGCAGCTTGGAGTGCAGGACCGCGCGCCCCTTCGGCGACGGCATCACCACCACGACCGGCAGCCCGTCCTCGATCAGCGCGATCGGGCCGTGCTTGAGCTCACCGGCCGCGAAGGCCTCGGCGTGCATGTAGGCGAGCTCCTTGAGCTTGAGCGCGCCCTCCAGTGCCACCGGGTAGCCGACGTGGCGGCCGAGGAACAGCACCGCCTTCGACGGCGCCAGCTCCTGCCCGAGCACACGGGCCTCGCCGAGCGACTCCAGCACGTGGGCGACGGCGGCCGGGACGGCCTCCAGCTCCTCGAACTCGCGGACCACCTCGTCGGGGTACTTGGTGCCGCGCGCCTGGGCCAGGGCCAGACCGACCAGGTAGTTCGCCGCGACCTGGGCGGTGAACGTCTTCGTCGCGGCGACGCCGATCTCCGGGCCCGCGTGGGTGTAGATCACCGCGTCGGACTCGCGCGGGATCTGCGCTCCGTTGGTGTTGCAGATGGCCAGCACCCGGGCCTTCTGCTCCTTCGCGTGGCGCAGCGCCTCCAGGGTGTCGGCGGTCTCGCCGGACTGGGAGATCGCGACGACCAGCGTCGAGCGGTCCAGCACCGGGTCGCGGTAGCGGAACTCGCTGGCCAGCTCGATCTCGACCGGGATCCGGGTCCAGTGCTCGATCGCGTACTTCGCGAGCAGCCCGGAGTGGTAGGCGGTGCCGCAGGCGACGACGAAGACCTTGTCGACGTCGCGCAGGTCCTGATCGGTCAGCCGCTGCTCGTCGAGGACGATCCGGCCGTCGACGAGGTGCCCACGCAGGGTGTCGGCGATCGCGGTCGGCTGCTCCTCGATCTCCTTGAGCATGAAGTAGTCGTGGCCGCCCTTCTCGGCGGCGGCGAGGTCCCAGGTCACCTCGAACGGGTTGACCCCGACCGGCTCCCCGTGGAAGTCGGTGACGTCGTAGCCGTCGCGGGTGATCGTCACGACCTGGTCCTGGCCGAGCTCGACGGCGTCGCGGGTGAACTCGATGAACGCCGCGACGTCGGAGGCCAGGAACGTCTCTCCCTCGCCGATGCCGAGCACCAGCGGCGAGTTGCGACGGGCGGCGACGATCCGCTCCGGCTCGTCGGCGTGCGTCACGACCAGGGTGAACGCGCCCTCCAGCCGACGGGCGACGGCGCGGACCGACGCGGGCAGATCGCCCTTCGTCGGGCCGTCGGCGTGGGCCAGCGCCACCAGGTGCGCGGCGGTCTCGGTGTCGGTGTCGGACTCCGCCCAGATGCCACGGGCCTCCAGCTCGGCGCGCAGCTCCAGGAAGTTCTCGATGATGCCGTTGTGGACGACCGCGACCTTGCCGTCGCTGCTGCGGTGCGGGTGGGCGTTGCGGTCGGTGGGCGGGCCGTGCGTGGCCCACCGCGTGTGCCCGATGCCCGAGGTCCCGGTGAACCGGTCGCGACCGATCTCCTCGAGACGTGCCTCCAGGTTGGCCAGGGCTCCGGCCTTGCGCTCGACCAGCAGCTCACCGCCGTCCGGCAGCGCGACGCCGGCGGAGTCGTAACCGCGGTACTCCAGTCGTCGCAGGCCGCCGAGGACGACGTCGAGTGCGGACCGATGACCGACGTAACCGACGATGCCACACATACGGATGAGCGTATCGACGCCCGGTTGCCGATCTTCCGGCGACGGGGTCGGTCCGGCGCCACGCCGTACGTCCGTGCGAGTCGGGCACGCGGTGACCTGCACCGGTACGGTGCCGACCGTGGCCCGGACCAGCGTGACCCGACCCCCGTCGATGAAGGGGGCCAAGGACGCCCTCGGTGTGCTGTCGCGTCCGGGGCCGAACCCGGTGAAGCACGGCGACCTGGGCCTGATCGGTCTGCCGGGCATCGTCTACACCCCCGCGGAGGGCTACCAGCTGCCCGCCGTGGTGATCGGGCACGCGTGGCTGCAGCCCGCGCACCGCTACCACGAGCTGCTGCGCCACCTCGCGACCTGGGGTTTCGTCGCCGCCGCGCCGAACACCCAGCGCGGCCCGGTCCCGAGCGTCGCCCGGTTCGCCTCGGACCTGAACACCGTCCTCGACGTGTGCGTCGGCGTCCGGCTCGGCGACGGCCACGTCAGCGTCGACGCCCGCAAGACCGCGCTGGTCGGGCACGGCACCGGGGGCGGCGCCGCCGTCCTCGCCGCGGCCCGGCGTGAGCGCCTCGGCGCGCTGGTGACCCTCGCCGCGTCGGAGGTGAAGCCCTCCGCGATCGAGGCGGCCGCCGCGGTGACCGTCCCGACGCTGCACCTCGCCGCCGCCGTCGACTCGTTGGCCCCCATGGAGGGACATGCGCAGCGGATCGCCGCCGCCCAGCACGAGGCCGGCACCGACGTGACGCTCCGCGAGATCGAGAAGGCCGGGCACCTCGGGTTCTGCGAGGGCAGGCACTGGACGAGCTTCCTGCTGCAGAACCGCCCGCAGCACCGGACCCGGAAGATCGCCCGGGCACTGGTGACGGCGTTCCTCATGCAGGAGCTGCAGAACGAGAAGCGGGTGTCCTCGCTGACCTCGGGGAACGTCCCCGGGGCTCCGGTGGTGGACCTCACGCCGGAGCCCGACGGCGAGCAGGACCAGCAGCCGTCGTCGGGGCTGCTGGGCATCGGCGGCTGACCCCGCGGCGCGACCACCGCGCCGCGGCGATCCGTGGCCCGCGCCGTGATCCGCTGCCCGCACGGTGATCCGCCGCCCGCACGGTGATCCGCCGCCCGCACGGTGATCCGCTGCCCGCACGGTGATCCGCTCCTCGCGTGCGTCCGGACGCGCGCGGGCCGCGGATCAGCGCGCGGACCCGAGGGCCGATGGCGGCCGCAACCGGGAGCGAGGCGGTCCCGGTGTCCGGGGAGCCGGGCCGCGGTGGCCCGGATCAGCGCTCGGGCGGGTCCGCGAACGACGGGGCCACGGGTCCGCGCCGGCCGGTGACGCGCGTACCGGTGAGGCCGGGAAGGCGCATGCCGGGAACGTCCGCGGGTACCGGGCCCGCGGCCTCGGGCTCCGTCGCACCCGACCGCGACGGGCGTCCGGGCATCGCCGGGTCGTGGTGTGCCGGAGGACCGTGCCGCGCCGTATCGGCGGGGGCTGTGTCCTCCGCCCGGGCCGCGTCCCGCGCGGCCTCGTCGGCGAGCCGGTGCAGCTCGCGTGCGACAAGGTCGAGCCGGGCCGTCACCGCGTGCCCGGCCGGGTCGTCCCACGCGTCGGCGACGGCGTCGCGGATCCCGGCCAGCAGCCCGGCGGTGTCGTCGAGCCGGCCCACCAGCGCCCGCAGGGCCCTGCCCTGGTCCGCGACGCCGGCGTCCGTTCCGTCGATCAGCACGTCTCTGCCCCGTCGAGGGCGGAGAGGTGCTGATCGACACCCGGGACGGCCCGGAACGCCGTGGCCGCGCCGGCGTCCACCGCCCGGGTCGAGGCCGCGGCGCGCCGCGTCGCGTCGGCCAGCGCCGTCAGCTCGTCCGTGACCCGCCGCAGCCGCACCACGCGGTCCCCGTCACCGGGCCCGGTCGCGGGGGCCGCGGTCAGCCCGGCGGCCAGCTCCTCCAGCCCGCGCGCGGCACGGTCCAGCGCCTCGGGGTCCCGCCGCACGTCCGGTCGCATCGGACCAGCCTGCGCCCGGTCGCACCCGCACCGCCCCCGAACCGCCGATCCCGTTCGCGACTGCGAACGCGTGCCCCGGCTGCGACCGACGGGGGGACGCCCGGCGGGGCTCCGAGGCCCCGGACAACGACGTCGGGGCCGCCCCCGGTGTGGGTGACGGCCCCGATCGGCGTGTGCGCGTCAGCGCGCGGCGGCGACGACCTCGGCCAGCCGGCCCGCGACGGCGTCGGCCTCGCCCTCGCTGGGCGCCTCGACCATCACGCGGACGAGCTGCTCGGTGCCCGACGGGCGCAGCAGCACCCGGCCGGTGTCCCCCAGCTCGGCCTCGGCCTTGGCGACGGCCTCGGCCACGTCCGCCGACGCGGCGACCGCGTCCTTGTCCGCGACGGCCACGTTGCGCAGCACCTGCGGCAGCACGGTGACCACGGAGGCGAGCTCGGCCAGCGACGTGCCGGTCTGCGCGACCCGCGACATGAGCCGGAGGGCGGTGAGCAGACCGTCGCCGGTGGTGGCGTGGCCCGGCAGCACCACGTGCCCGGACTGCTCGCCGCCGAGGGTGAACCCGCCCTCGCGCAGCCGCTCCAGCACGTAGCGGTCGCCGACCCTGGTGGTGTCCAGCGTGATCCCGGCCTCGCGCATGGCGATGTGCAGGCCCAGGTTGCTCATCACCGTGGCGACGAGCGTGTCGTGGGCGAGCTCGCCGGCGTCGCGCATGGCGAGCGCCAGCACGGCCATGATCCGGTCACCGTCGACGACGGCGCCCGTCCCGTCCACGGCCAGGCAGCGGTCGGCGTCGCCGTCGTGGGCGATGCCGAGGTCGGCGCCGTGCTCGAGCACCGCGGACCGCAACGGCTCCAGGTGGGTGGACCCGACGCCGTCGTTGATGTTGAGCCCGTCCGGCTCGGCGTGCAGCGCGATCACGTCCGCGCCCGCCTGGCGGTAGGCCTCCGGCGCGGCCAGCGCCGCGGCGCCGTGCGCGCAGTCCACGACCACGCGCAGCCCGGACAGCGAGCCGGGCGCGGCGGAGAGCAGGTGCGCGACGTAGACGTCGGTGGCGTCCGGGGCGTCCCAGACGCGGCCGATGCCCTCCCCGGTGGGGCGGGCGCCGAGCCCGGCGGCCAGCTGCTGCTCGATCGCGTCCTCGACGTCGTCGGGCAGCTTGTGGCCGCCCGCGGCGAAGAGCTTGATGCCGTTGTCGGGCATCGGGTTGTGCGACGCGGAGATCATCACGCCGAGGTCGGCGCCGGTCTCGGCGACCAGGTGCGCGACGCCCGGGGTCGGCAGCACACCGACCCGGATCGCGTCCGCACCGGCCGAGGTGAGCCCGGCGACGACCGCGGCCTCGAGCATCTCGCCGCTCGCGCGGGGGTCGCGTCCGACGACCGCGAGGGGCCGGCGGCCGGAGCCGTTCGAGAGCGTGCGGGCGGCCGAGGCACAGACGCCAACGGCGAACTCCGGAGTGAGGAGTTCGCCGTTGGCCAGGCCCCGGACGCCGTCGGTTCCGAAGAGACGAGGCATCCGGTGTGCGATCAGCGCTTGGAGTACTGGGGCGCCTTGCGGGCCTTCTTGAGGCCGTACTTCTTGCGCTCGACGGCGCGGGCGTCACGGGTCAGCCAGCCGGCCTTCTTCAGCGGCGGGCGGTCCTCGGAGTCCAGCTCGACCAGCGCACGGGCGATGGCCAGGCGCAGCGCGCCGGCCTGACCCGCGGTGCCGCCACCCTTGAGGTTGGCGAAGATGTCGAAGCGCTCGGTCTTCTCGACGAGGACCAGCGGCTCCTTCACGATCTGCTGGTGCAGCTTGTTCGGGAAGTACACCTCGAGCGGCTTGCCGTTGAGGGTGAACCCACCGGTGCCCGGCAGCAGCCGGACGCGGACGACGGCCTCCTTGCGGCGGCCGACGGTCTGGACCGGCCGGTCGCCCAGCACGGGTGCCTCGGCGGCGAACTCGTCGGCGTCGAAGTCGGCGGCGTCACCGATGGTGTAGTCGACGTCGGCGACCTCGGTCTCGGGGGCCTCGGTCTCGGCCGCCTCGGTCTCGGTCGCCTCGGCGGCCGCACCCTCGGTCTCGACCGCGTCGACGACCTCGTCGGGTCCGTTCTCGGGGCTGGTCACGGGCTGTCCCTCTTCGTTGCTCGGGGTGGTCACTGGCTGACCTGCTTGATCTCGAACGGCTGCGGCTTCTGGGCCTCGTGCGGGTGCGCCGGGCCGGCGTAGACCTTCAGCTTCTTGGCCATGGCGCGGCCGAGACGGTTCTTCGGCAGCATGCCCTTGATCGCCTTCTCCACGAGGCGGTCGGGCTGGCTGTCGATCATCTCGCCGACGGAGCGCTGACGGAGGCCACCCGGGAAGCCGGAGTGGCGGTAGATGAACTTGTCGGCACGCTTGTTGCCCGACACCGAGATCTTCTCCGCGTTCACGATGACCACGAAGTCGCCGTTGTCGACGTGCGGAGCGTAGGTCGGCTTGTGCTTCCCGCGCAGCAGCGTGGCAGCGTGGGTGGCGAGCCGACCGAGGCGCACGTCCTCGGCGTCGATCACGTGCCAGGCGTGCTGGATGTCGCCGGGCTTGGGGCTGTACGTGGGCACGGATCTACCTCGTCGTCGTTCTCGGCTGGTGGGCCGTCCGCACGGGTTCCGGCCCACTCTCTAGTCTCTGGTTCCTCAGCGTGCTGCTGGTGGACGCCGGAGGGACGCTCGATCCCGCCGCTGTCGCCGGAGGACGGCGCCCGCGGGTCTCCACCGCTGCACAACGAGAGCCAAGCGTACCCGCCGGTTCCGGGGGCGGACGCAAGGGGGTCGTCCGGGCCCCCGGACCGGCTGTCAGGCGAACCGGGCCCGGTTCGCCTGCTCGGTGGCCCGGTAGTTCTGACCGGCCTGACCGACGAGCTTTCCGATGGTGCCCAGGGTGGTGGTCAGCTCGGCCGCCGAGGTGTCCCACTTCTGCTGCGACGCCCGGTAGGTGGCCGCCGCGTCGCCGGTCCAGGTCGCGACCATCGGCGCCAGTTGCCGCCGGAGGTCCTCGAGCTGGGAGGTGATGCGTGCGGTCGTCGCGGCGGTGTCGGCCGACGCCGTCTCGAGCGCACTGAAGGTGACCTTGATCTCGGATCCCATGGTGTGGCTCCCCCTCACCCGAGCACCGACGTGATGGCGGTGCGGTTCTGGTCCTCCTGCTGCTGGTACGTCGTCGCCGTGCCGCCGAGCTGCTCACCGATCGCGCCCAGCGCCTCGTTCAGCCGCCGCGCCTCGGTGTCCCACTTGGCCATCAGCTGGGCGAACGCCGTCGCCGCGGTGCCGGACCACTGGCCCTGCAGCGGTCCCAGCCGGCTGCGCAGGCGGCCGAGCTCGCCGTTGACGGCGTCGCTCACCGCCCGCACCTGGCCCGCCGCGCGGACCATCTCCTCGGTCGTCGTGCCGAACCCGTCGGCCATACGTCCCACCTCGTCCCCTGATCGGACCCCGGCGCGGCCGTGTCGACGGCTCCCGGGCCCGGGGGCGCGGTGCCCCCGGCCCGCGCACAGTGGCAGGGCGCGCCGGTGGCCGTGGCCGTTCCGGGCGGACCGTTCGCGACCGGGAACGCCGGGGGCTCAGGGCACCCGGTGCAGCGTCGCGACGACCTCGGCGCAGGCCGCGGCGACCGGGGCGCCCACCGGCCGCCGGCACCCGGCGACGAGCTCGTCGGTTCCGGAGAACACGACGTGCCAGTCGACGACGGTCCCGTCGCCCGGTGTCTCGGTCCAGCGCAGGACCGCGCGGCCGCCGACCGTCGCGGGCACCGGCCCGTGGTCACCGACGAGCGCGGCGAGCTCGCGGCGGGCCCGGTCGGGCTCGCGTCCGGCGTCGTAGCCGAGCGGGCTGCGCTCCAGCACGAGGAGGTCGGCCCCGTCCGGGCCGCCGGCGGGGGTGAGCAGCACGCGTCGGCGCTGCGGGTCGCCGCCGGTGTGCTCCCAGCCGGTGGGCAGCGCGGCGGCGTAGCCGTACTGGGCGACCGTGGCCCCGGCCGGCGTCGCCGGGCGCGGGCCGCCGAGCAGCAGCCCGGCACCGAGGAGGACCGCTCCCAGCACCCCGGCGACGAGGATCGCCGCCCGGGCGCGGTCCGGGCCCTCGGCAGACGGGGTGGCGGGGTCGGGCGCACCGGGCCAGTCCGGTTCCTCCGGCGCCTCGCCCGCGCCGGGCGGCGGGACGACCGTGTCGGGGCCGGGGTCGGCGAGCACGGAGGCGCCCAGCACCGCAGCCCCGACCACCGCCGCCGCCTCCGGGCCCCAGGGGTCGCCGCCGTCGGGCCGCCGCCCGGCGACGCGCACCGGGCACGGGAACCGGTACCCGACCGGGCCGCCGGGCGGCCCCGCAGCCCGAGTGCCCGCGGTCCGGCTGCCCACGGCCCGAGTGCCCGCGGTCCGGGAGTCCGCGGTCCGGGTGTCCGCGGCCCGGGTGTCCGCCGCAGTGTGCTCCCCGGGGAGGAGCGGGCCGACCGTCCCGGCGACCACGACCAGCTCCGCACCGGTCGCACGCACGAGCGACGCGAGGTCGGAGCCCCGCTCCCCCACCCGCTCCGGCACCCCGTCGCGGACCAGCACCACGTCGTCGTCGACGACCAGGACCGGCCCGTCCGGCAGCTCCGGTTCCGCCGCGAGCACCGCGACCGCGGCCGGGACCACCAGCACCCGCGGGCCTCCGGGGAAGGCGCCGCCCGCCGTCGTCCCGACCCGGACGACGACCCCGGGCGGCTCGTCGCCGAAGAAGTCCGCGACGGCCGTCGCCGGGGGTGTGCCGGGCGGGGCCGCGGCGACCAGGCGCAGCCCGGCGGCGTCCGCGGCGGCGAGCAGCACCGCGTCGCGGCGGTCGTGGACGGCGACCGCGATGCCGCTCACCCCGGCTCGGTCCAGGCCAGCTGCACCCGTCGCGCCCCGGTCCGCCGGTCGACGAGCACGCCGCGGCCGGGTGGCATCGGCCCGGGGCGGACCTTCTCCAGCAGCGCGCCCTCGTCGGGGCTGCCGGAGCCGACCAGGCCGGGGGCGCCCAGCTCGCGCAGCCGCCCGAGGACCGGGTCGAACAGCGCCCGCCCGGCCCCGCCGGTGCGTCGCGCGAGGACGACGTGCAGCCCGACGTCGCGGGCCTGCGGCAGGTACTCGGCGAGCGCGAGCAGCGGGTGCGTTCCGGCCGATCCCGCCGCGGGGACGACCAGGTCGTAGTCGTCGACGAGCAGCCACACGTCCGGCCCGCTCCACCAGGACCGTTCCCGCAGCTGGGCCGGGGTGACGTCCGGGCCTGGCAGCCGCCGTCCGAGCGAGCCCGCGATCTCCGCGCAGGCGTCGGTGGTGGCCTGCGCGGTCGAGGTGTGGGCGAGCAGGTGGCTCTGCGGGACCCCGCCGAGCAGCGTCCGCCGGTGATCGACGACGACGATCCGCGCCTGCTCGGGCGTCCAGCGCGCGGCGATCCCGTGGGCGAGGGTCCGCAGCAGGGTCGTCTTGCCGCCGCCGGAGTCGGCGAAGCAGAGCAGGTGCGGCTCGTCCGGGTCGAGCTCGACGGTGGCGAGCCGGTCCTCGTCGACCCCGAGCGCGGGCCCACGGCCCGGACCGGGCGGGAGCTCGGCGACCTCGATCCGGGTGGGCAGCAGCCGCACCGGGCCGACCGACGGGCCGTCCCAGGCGTCGTCGATCTCCTGGGCCGGGTCGGTGCCGGGGACCAGGCAGGGCGCGGCGAGGACGGTGGCCTCGCCGTCGGCGGACAGGCCGTGCCCCGGCAGCGCGGGCACCGCGGCGGCGCGACGCCGGTCCACCTCGGAGTCCGACGGGTCGCCCAGCCGCAGCTCGACCCGGCTGCCGAGCTGGTCCTTGAGCGCCGGGCGGATCTCGGCCCAGCGGGCGGCGGACAGCGCGAGGTGCACGCCGTAGGCGAGCCCGCGGGCGGCGAGCGCGGTCAGCTTCTCGTCGAGGTCGGAGAAACCCGCGCGCAGCGCCGCGTAGCCGTCGACGACGAGCAGCAGGTCGGTGGCGGTCACCCCGGCGAACCCGCCCGCGGCGCGCCGGGCCCGGAACTCCTCGATCCCGGCGACGCCGTGCGCGGCGAACAGCTGCTCGCGCTCGTCGACGGCGGCGACGGTCTCGGCCACCACCCGTCGCACCAGGTCGCCGGCGCGGCGGTCGGCGACGGTCCCGACGTGCGGCAGCCCGGCCAGCGGGGCGAGCGTGCCGCCGCCGAGGTCGAGCACGTGCACGCCCAGCTCGCCGGGGGTGTGGGTGAGGGCGAGCGCGGTGACGACGGTGCGCAGCGCGGTCGACTTCCCCGACCGCGGCCCCCCGACGACGGCGAGGTGCCCGGCCGCGCCGGACAGGTCCAGCACCAGCGGGTCGCGCCGCTGGGCGTAGGGCCGGTCGACGAGCCCGACCGGCGCGGCGAGCCGACCGACCGGCCCCGGTGCACTCAGCCCGCGCCCGGCCCGGGCCAGCGGGGCGCCGAGCACCACCGGCAGCGGCGGCGGCTCCGCCAACGGCGGCAGCCACACCCGGTGCGCGCGCGGACCGGGCCCGGACACCGCGTCGGCGATGCGGTCGAGAACGGTGCCGGTGGGCGCGGGCGCGGGGTCCGGCGCCGGGAGCTGCGCCGGGGCGGGCAGCGCGACCGGTCCCGCGCGGAACGGCAGCGCGACCCGCGGCGCCCCGGGTGCGCGGCGGCGCGCGGCCCGCGGGGTGTCCGGGCCGGAGACGTAGGCGGCCCGGAAGCGCACCAGCTCGTCGGTGCCCGCGGACAGGTACGCGGCGCCGGGCGTCGGCGGGAGCAGGTGTGCGTCGGGCACGCCCAGCACCGCGCGGGACTCCGCGGCGGAGAAGGTGCGCAGCGCGATCCGGTAGGACAGGTGCGACTCGAGACCGCGCAGCCGTCCCTCCTCCAGCCGCTGCGAGGCCAGCAGCAGGTGGATGCCGAGCGAGCGGCCGAGCCGCCCGATGGTCACCATCAGGTCGATCATCTCCGGCCGCTGGGCGAGCAGCTCGGAGAACTCGTCGACGACGACCAGCAGCGACGGCAGCGCCGCCAGCGGTGCCCCGTCCCGGCGCAGCGCGTCGTGCTCGGCGAGCGACGACAGGTTCCCCGCGGCGCGCAGCACCTCCTGGCGGCGGGTGATCTCCCCGGCGAGCGCGTCGGCCATCCGGTCGACCAGGGTCAGCTCCTCGGCCAGGTTGGTGATCACCGCGGAGGTGTGCGGCAGCCCGGCGAGCCCGAGGAACGTCGCGCCGCCCTTGAAGTCGACGAGCACCAGGTTGAGCTCCTCGGCGGTGTGCGTCGCCACCAGCCCGAGGACGAGGGTGCGTAGCAGCTCGCTCTTGCCGGAGCCGGTCGCGCCGATGCACAGCCCGTGCGGACCCGCACCGCCCTGCGCGGACTCCTTGAGGTCGAGCAGCACCGGCCGGCCGCCGTCGTCGGTGCCCAGCGGGACCCGCAGGCGCTCCCCCGGCCCCCGCCGGCCGCGCAGCGCGGCGACCCCGGCCGGGTCCGTCGTGGACAGTCCGAGCAGCGACGGCAATCCGGTAGGCACACTGTCCACACCGGACGCGACGACGTCGGCGTCGCCGTCCGGGCGGTAGCGCGCGAGCCGGCGTGCGAGTGCCAGCGCCTCGGCGACGACGAGCCCGTCGGGGACGCCGACCTCCCGGCCGCCGGGCCCGCCCCGGCGCAGCGTGCGCACGCCGTCGGGCCCGGTCCCGGCGGCCAGGCGCAGCACCGACGCCGCGGGCCTGCGCCCGCCCGCGGGCCCCAGCCGCAGCACGGTGACGCCGGGCAGCCCGGCCCACGCGCCCGGGGTGTCGGCGGCCCCGTCGAGCACGACGAGCAGGTGCTGCTGGGCCGCGGACGGCTCGTCGACCCACCAGCGCCGCACCCGGTCCGGGTCGTCGGTGATCATCCGGACCGGCCCGACGGCGTCGTGCAGCCGCGGGTGGGCGACGTGCGGCAGCCACTTCGCCCACTCCCAGCGCGCGGCCGCACCGCCCGGCGCGACGACGGCGAGCCGCGCGTCGTCGGGACCGTGCCAGGTGACGTACTGGGCGACCAGTGCCCGGGCGAGGTCGAGTACCGGGGCGGCGTCCGGGTCCGGTTCGAGCCAGATCGTCGCCGCCGCACGGGCGTCGACGGCGACCGGCAGATCATCCACGGTGGACCAACGGCGCAGGAAACGGCGCAGCGCCAGCGCGGACAGCGGTTCGAGTGTCTCCATCGGACCGGTGTGCGGGGCGGTGAGCCGGGTGGCGAGGCGCTGGGTGCCGCGCCCGGCGCGCAGGCGGCCGAAGTCGTCGTCACCGGGGCGGCGCTCCCACAGCCGGTCCGCGGCGAGCACGTCCGGCCAGGCTGCCGGGTCGGGGTGCACGGTCTCCAGCGCGTGCCGCTGCTCGGCGGCGATCGCGCGGGCCCGCCCGCCCAGGACGTCGAGGTAGCGCAGGTAGTCGCGGCGGTCCTCGTCCATCGTCGCGGTGCGCGCGCCGGCGCCGCGGCCGCCGCCGGCGAGCATGCCCAGCGCGGACAGCGCGAACATACCGCCGAACAGCCAGGTGCTCGTGTCCCCGCGGCCCAGCACGACGAACAGCAGCGCCCCGCCGACCATCGCCAGCGGGAGCAGCCGCGCCACGAGGCCGCCGGGGACCGGGCGTTCCGGCTCGGGCGGCGGTTCGAGCACCAGCTCACCGCCGGGGAGCTCGGGCACCGAGCGCCGCGGACGTCGCATCCCGACGGTCCCCGCCATCGCCACGCGCCTTCCGTTCACGGTTCTCCCGAACGCCCACGGCGGCACCGGGGCCGTCGGATACTCGCAGCCGCCCCGGGCCCGCCGGGGCCGATCGGGGAGATCTGCCAGGGAGCCGCCCGTGACCTCCGTCCTGCCCGCACCGGCCGCGACCGGCCCCGGCGACGCGACGTCCGGCACCGGGCCGGCGCCCGGCCGCTGGACCCGGGTCGGGGTGCACACCCCGCGCGGGCGCCTCGACGTGGCGCTGCCGGCCGACGTCGCCGTCGCCGAGCTGGTCCCGATGGTGCGCGAGCTGCTGGGCCGCGCCTCCACCGACACCCCGCAGGCCTGGCGGTTCACCGGCCCGGCGGGCGGCCCGCTGCCCGCCGACGCCACCCTCGACGAGCTCGGTGTCCGCGAGGGCGAGCTGCTGCACCTGGGCCCGCCGCGCCCGGCGCCCGCGCCGCCGGTGCTCGACGACGCCGCCGAGACCGTCGCCGGTGCGGTGCGCGGTACGGCCGACGTCGCCGGGACGGCGCGCTGGTCCGGGACGGCCGCGGCCGTGCTGGCGACGGCCGCCGCGGGCGCCGTGCTGTCCACCGTGGACGGTTCGTGGCGGCCGTGGGCGTGCGCGCTCGCCGCCGCCGGCGCCGTCGGGGCGCTGCTGGTCGCCCACCGCGGCCGCGACGACGACCGGCTCACGACCGCCGCCGCACTCTGCGCCGTCCCCGCCGCGGCGACGGCCGGGCTCACCGCGCTGCCCGCACCTGCCGGGGCGGGGGCGCTGCTGCTCGCCGCCGCCGGGACCGGTCTGGCCGCCGCCGCGGGTCAGGCGATCGCGCGGGCGGTGTCCCCGGTCCTGCTCGCGGTGGCCCTGGCCGCCTCCGGGACCGCCGCCGCGGCGCTGGCCCGGCTGCTGCTGGAGGCCCCGGTGACGGCCGTCGCGGCCGGGCTCGCGGCGCCCGCCCTGGCCGCCGGGCCCCTGCTGCCCCGCCTGGCACTGCGCCTGGCCGGGATCCCGGCCCCGGCCGTCCCGACCGACGCCGAGTCCGTCGCGGGCGCCGAGCGGGTACTGCCCGGTGCGGAGCTGACCGCCCGGGCCGGGCTGGCCCGCGGCCTGCACACCGGGACGCTGGCGGGCACCGCGGTCGCGGCCGCCGGGGCCGCCGCCGTCGCCGCGACCGGGGGCTGGACCGGTGGCCTGCTGCTGGTGGTGACGGCGGCGGTGCTGCTCCTGCGGGCCCGTGCGCTCGTCGAGCCCGCGGCGGCCCGCATCCTGACCGGGGCCGCGGTGGTCGCGGTCGCCACCGCCGCCGTGCCGGCCGCGCTCGCGCTGGACCCCGCGCCGCGGCTCGCCGTGGCGGCCGGGCTGCTGCTCGCCGTCGGCGCGGGTGCCGCGGCCGCACGGACGACGCCGTCGCCGCCGGCCCGCCGGGCGCTCGACGTGTGCGAGCTCGTCCTCACCGCCGCCGCCGTGCCCGCCGCACTGGCCGCGATGGGCCTGTTCGCCCTGGTCCGCACCCTGTGACCGGCCCGGCCCGGCAGTCGGCCGGCCCACCGACCCCGCCGACGGCGCCGCCGCGGACCGTGCGCCCGCGGACGGCGCCGCCGCGGCGGGCGGTCCCGCTGCTGGCCGCGACGCTGCTCGCGCTCCCCCTCCCCACCCCGCCCGCCGTCGCCCCGTCCGTCACCCCCGCCGCGTCGTGCGCCGTCCACACCCCCTGTGGGGTCGCCACACCCCCCGCACCGGGTGTGGGGGCAGGCGACGGGGTGTGGACGCGGTCGGTCGCCGCGGCGGCCGAGCCCGGACCGCCGGGACCGGCCGACGGGTTGCGGCAGACCCGCGCCTGCACCCCGCCCGGCGACGACGGCCCGGGCGCCGCCCGCGGTGCGGTCCCGCAGCCACCCCCGCATCTCGCGACCGGTGCGGGGCAGCTCGTCGCCGTCGTCGACACCGGGGTGGCGCCGCTGCCCCGGCTGGCCGGACGCCTCAGCGGCGGCGGGGACTACCTCACCGGCGGCGACGGTCTCACCGACTGCGACGGCCACGGCTCCGATGTCGCGCTGCTCCTCGCCGGAGCCGCCGACCCGGTCACCGGGCTCGGCGCGGGCATGGCGCCGGGCGCGCGGATCCTGTCGCTGCGCCAGTCCTCGGGGCGCTTCGCCGTCCGCGGCACCGACGGCACCGAGCGACCCGCCGGGGAGATCCGCACCCTGGCCGCGGCGATCGACCGGGCCGTCGCACTCGGCGCGAGCGTCGTGAACGTGTCCGAGGTGGTGTGCGTGCCGTCCGCGCAGGTCGACTCCGCGGGGGCCGCGCTGCGCGAGGCCGTCGACGGCGCCGAGCGGGCCGGGGTCCTGGTCGTCGCCGCGGCCGGGAACGTCGACGGGAACGGCACCTGCACCGGCGACCCGGACCTGCGGCCGCTGCCCGCGTCCTACGACACGGTCCTCGCCGTCGGCGCGGTCGACGGCGACGACGTCCCCGGCGACTTCTCCGTGCCGGGCCCCTGGGTGGACCTCGCCGCTCCGGGGACGGACCTGCCCCGTCCGTCCGGACCGGACGGTGCGGTGGTCCGCGGCACGTCGTACTCGGCGCCGCTGGTCGCGGGGACCGCGGCGCTGCTGCGCGAACGGTTCCCGATGCTCACCCCGCGTCAGGTCGGAGACCGGCTGCGCGCCACGGCCCGCCCCACCGCGGGCGACGGCCGCACCGGCCACGGCGTGCTCGACCCGGGGGCCGCGCTGACCGCGGAGCCGCTGCTCCTGACCCCGGACGACCCCGCCGGTCCCGGCGGCCGCGCCGGGGTCCCCGGGGCGGGCCGGGCGCCGCTGCCGCTGGCGTCGGCCCCGCCGGCGGACCTGCCCGTGGTGGCCGGGGTCGGAGCGGTCGCGGCGGTCGGCGGGGCGCTCGTCGCGGCACTGGCGGGGCTGCGGCGCCGGCCCTGAACCGCGGCTCAGCCCGGCAGGTCCGCCACCTCCCGCGCCGCCGCGACGCTCAGCACCCCCGCCCGCGGCAGCAGCCGCACCATCTCCGCCGGTGCGTCCCCCGCCTCCCCGATCCCCAGCGCCCGCCCGGTCCCGGCGTCCGCGACACCGTGCACCGCGCCGGACGCGGCGAGCAGCAGGCGCGTCCCGCCGTCGCCGCCGCCGGTGTCGACCGGCCCGGTCCGCAGTGGCCCCGGGCCGGTCCCCGGCAGTACCACGGCGTCGAGACCCGGCCCGGCGTCGTCGGCACCGGCGAGGCGCACCCGCACCGCACCGGGCGCGACCGGCTCCTCGATGCCCGCGACGAGTGCGCGCCGTCCCTCGCGCCAGGTCCCGCACAGCACCGGGGGCACCTCGGTGACCTCGGCCCGCGCGGCGGGCCAGGCCTCGGCGCCGGGCACCCGCGTCTGCCCGACGTCGTCGACCAGCCCGGGCGGCAGCGTCGCCGGTTCGGCCTGCCCGGTCCGGGAGCGGACGGCGTCGGCGAGGGTGACCGGGATCCGGGCGAGCCCGTCGTCGACCACCAGGAAGTACGTCGACCCTGCCCCGAGCGACTGGCTGCGCACGACGTCCCCGTTCCGCCCCAGCCCCGCGACAGGTGTCGGTCCGGGGGCGGGGACCCGCAGCGGCGCGCCCTCCGGGATCGCGGAGAGCAGACCGTCGCCGACCCGGCGGACGGGCGCGCCGAACAGGCCGAGCCCGTCGAGGGCGTTCCGGTCGGACGGGTCGAGCCGGTGCCGGGCGCCGTCGTGGACCAGGTAGGTGGCGCCGCCCTCGGCGGCCAGCAGGGCCACCGGTTCCGGTCCGGCCGGGACGGGTCCGAGCGACCCCGCGAGCACCGTCGTGGTCCCGGCGCCGGAGCCCTCGCCGCGGGTGTCGCAGACCGCCCACGCGGGTGGGACCGGGACCCCGTCGAGCGGGACGCCGACGGTGCCGGGGACGGCCGCCGGCGCGGTGCGCGGCGCGGCGGCCAGTGCGTCGTCGGGCACCGGGACGGGCACGGCGGTGGCACCGTCGTCGCGACCGTGCGCGGCGAGGACCAGCCGTCCCGCGACCGGGTCGGGCACCGGCACGAGCAGCGCGGACCGGTCGGGGTCGCGGACCACGGCGTAGAGCACGCCGCTGCGCTGCCCCTGCACCAGCGCCCGGGAGCGCCAGTCGGTGGCCGGGTCGACCCGGGCCAGCAGCGCCGCCACCCCGAGCGCGAGCAGCCCGACCAGCACTCCGGCGAACACGGCGCGCCGCTGCGAGCGGATCTGCTCGTGCAGCAGCACCGGGTCCGCCCGCACCAGCGCGGCCTCCATCCGGCGCACACCGAACCGGTGGGCGTCGACCTGGTCGCGGGTCGCCGGGGCGCGCTGCACGCGCGCGGGGGCGGGATCGGTGCGCACCGCCCGGACGGTAGGACGGCCGCGACCCCGGCGGAGCCGGTCCGCGGTCACTGCGTAGAAGTACGCCACCTGACCGATCGGTCCAGTTCGTTGCCACCCTCACTCTGTTGCCCATAATGTGCCGTTGCGTGATCACCCTCCGGAACATCGTCGTCCCGTTGGTGGCCGCCGCCCTCGTGGCCGGCTGCTCCGCGCCCACCGCCGCCCCGGGCGAGGCGGGCCCGGCCGGGGACGGCACCACCATGACCCTCGCCGACGGCTACGAGCCCGACGACCTCAACCCGCTGCTCGGCTACGGGGCGGAGGGCGCGAGCAAGTTCTACGACGGTCTCTACGCCCGCGACGCGCAGCGCACCCTGCAGCCCGCGCTCGCCTCCGGCCCGGCGACCTCGTCACCGGACCGCCTGTCCTGGACGGTGCCGCTGCGCCCCGGCGTCACCTTCCACGACGGGTCGGCCTTCGGGCCCGAGGACGTCGTCGCCACCTACGCCGCGATCCTCGACCCGGCCCGCGCCGCGACGATCCGGTCGAGCGTGCCGATGCTCGCCGGGGTCGAGGCCGTCGGCGACGACGCCGTGCGGTTCCGGCTGTCCTACCCCTACGGCGCGTTCCCGGCCCGGCTCACCTCCGGGATCCTGCCGTCGGAGGCCCTCGAGGGCGGCGGCCCCGTCTCCGACCTGCCGGTGAACACCCGGGCCGTCGGCACCGGCCCGTACCGGCTCGCCGAGTGGCGGCGCGGCGACACGATGGTCATGGAGTCCAACCCGTCGTACTGGGGTGGCGCACCGTCGGTGACCCGGGTGACCGTCGTGTTCGCCACCGACGACAACACCCGTGCCCAGCGCACCGCCGCCGGCGAGTTCGACGGGACCGTGCTGCCGCCGGCGCTGGCCCGCGCGGTCGCGCAGCAGAGCGGGCTGGCGCTGCGCGAGCACGCCAGCGCCGACTACCGCACCGTCGCGCTGCCGTTCGCGAACCCGGTCACCGCGGACCCGGCGATCCGCGCGGCGCTCAACCGCTCGGTGAACCGCCAGGGCATGATCGACGCGTTCCTCGCGGGCCAGGGCGAACCGGCCCACCACCCGATCCCGGGCGTGCTGCCCGAGCAGGTCGAGCCCTCCGCGACGTTCACCTTCGACCCCGCGGAGGCGGGCCGGATCCTGGAGCGGGCCGGCTGGGTCCCCGGGCCCGACGGGGTGCGCGTCCGCGGCGGGCAGGCCGCGCGCTTCACGCTGATGTACCCGGCCACCGACACCGTGCGCCGCGACCTGGCCCAGGCGTTCGCCTCCGACGTGCGCGCGGCCGGGATCGACGTCCGGCTGGAGGGACTCGGCTGGGAGGCGATCGAGCCGCGGATGGGCGCCGACGCGCTCGTGCTCGGCGGCGGCGACCCGTTCGACCCGGGGTTCAAGGCGTGGCAGCTGCTGCACTCCTCGAACGCCGCCGACGGGTTCAACAACCCCGGCTCCTACCGCAACGCCGCCGTCGACGCGGCGCTGGACACCGCGCTGCGGGCGCCCGACGAGGCCGCCCGCACCGCGGCGGTGAAGGAGTTCCAGCGGGCCTACGTCGCCGACCCCGGCATGGTCTTCCTGGCCTTCCTCGGCCACAGCTACGTCACCCGCGACGCCTGGGACGGCTACACCCCCGTCGTCGAGCCGCACACCCACGGCACCACCTGGGGCCCGTGGTGGAACCTGCAGGACTGGACGCCCCGCTCGTGACGGCCGTGCTCCCGGGCCGGCACCGCGGCCGCGCGGTGGCCCGGCTGGCCGGGCTGCGGCTGCTGCTCGGCGTCCCGACGGTGCTGCTGGTCGCGGTCGGGGTGTTCCTGCTGGCGGCGGTGTCGCCGTTCCGGCCGGTGTACCAGTACTTCGGGGTCGGGATCTTCTCCGCGAGCGACGCCGACATCGCCGCCGCCGAACGTTCGCTCGGGCTGGACGCGAGCGTGGGCGAACAGCTGCTCCGGTGGCTGGGCGGGCTGCTGACCGGCGACCTCGGGCAGAGCCTGTCGATGCGCCAGCCGGTGGCCCAGGTGGTCGCCGAGCGGCTCCCGTGGACGTTGCTGCTGGTCACCCTGGCTCTGCTCGTGTCGCTGGTGCTGGCCCTGGCCGCCGGGACCGTCGCGGCGTGGCGGCAGGGCGGCTGGTTCGACCGGGCCGTCACCGCGGTCGGGCACACCCTGGAGGGGCTGCCGCCGTTCGTGCTGGCCCTGGGTGCGATCGCGGTGTTCGCCGTGGCCTGGCCGGTGCTGCCGGTCGCCGGGCTCACCGATGCCGGGGCCGCACCCACGTTCGGCCAGGTGAGCAGGCACCTGGTGCTGCCGGCGCTGGTGCTGGGGGTCTCCCAGACGCCGTGGCTGGTGCTGCACGTGCGGGCCTCGCTGCTGGCCTCCCTCGACGACGACCACGTCGCCGGCGCCCGGGCCCGCGGGCTGCCCGAGCGTCTCGTCGTGCTGCGCCACGCCCTGCCGACCGCGCTGCTGCCGTTCGTGACGGTGCTGGGCAACCGGCTGCCGGAGCTCGTCACCGGCGCCGTGCTGGTGGAGACCGTGTTCTCCTGGCCGGGGATCGCGGCGGCCGTGGTCACCGCGGCGCTGGCCGTGGACTTCCCGCTGCTCGCCGCGCTGACCCTCCTCTCGGCGGTGGCGGTGCTGGCCGGGTCGCTCGTCGCCGACCTGACCGTGCTGCTGCTGGACCCGCGGGTGGACGCCGATGTCTGAGACCGCCGTCGCCCCCCGCCCGTGGCTCCCGGCCGGCCGGCCGCGCCCCGGCTCGCCCCGCGGCCGTCGCCGGTCCGGGCGGGCCCGGCTGGTCGCCGGCGCCGGCGGGCTGGTCCTGCTCGTCGCGGCCGCGGTAGGAGTGCCGTGGCTCGGCGGGCTCGACGAGGGCGCCGTGGACTACACCGCGATCCGGCTGCCGCCCTCGCCCGCGCACCCGTTCGGCACCGACTCCGTGGGCCGTGACGTGCTGCTGCGCAGCTTCGCCGGGCTGGGGGTGTCGCTGCAGGTCGCCGCGGCCTGCGCCGTGCTCTCGACGGTGATCGGCACCCTGTTCGGGGCGCTGTCCGGGCTGCTCGGCGGCTGGTGGGACCGGATCGCGATGCGCCTGGTCGACGCCGTCAACGCCGTCCCGCACCTGCTGCTCGGCATCGTGATCGTCGCGCTCTACCGGGGCAGCGTGCTCGCGGTGATCGCCTCGATCGGGCTGACCCACTGGACGACGGTGGCCCGCGTCGTGCGCGCGGAGATCCTGACCCTGCGCACCCGCCCGTTCGTCGACGCCGCGATCTCCGGCGGCGCGTCCCGGCGCCGGGTCCTGCGCCGGCACCTGCTGCCCGCGGTCGCCCCGCAGGCGGTGCTCTCGGCGGTGCTGATCCTGCCGCACGCGGTGTGGCACGAGACCGCACTGAGCTTCCTCGGCCTCGGCCTGCCACCACACCTGGCGAGCCTGGGCACCATCCTCGGCGAGGGGAGACAGGCCGTGCTGCTCGGCTCCTGGTGGATCGTGGTGTTCCCGAGCGTGCTGCTGGCCGCGACGACGCTGTGCGTCGCCGGCATCGCGGCCTGGTGGCGGGACCGCACACTCCCGCGCCGACGGTCGGAGCAGGCGCTGTGACCGGGCCCGGTAGCGCCGCACCCGGCACGGTGCTCGCGGTGCGCGGCCTCGACGTCGCCTTCCGGGTCGGGCGCGGGCGTCGCGCCCGCACGGTCCGCGCGGTCACCGAGGCCGACCTGGACCTGCGTGCCGGGCGGCTGACCGCGCTCGTCGGGGAGTCCGGCTGTGGCAAGTCGGTGCTCACCGAGGCCCTGACCGGGCTGCTGCCGGGCACCGCATCGGTCCGCGGGTCGGCCGTGCTGACCCCGCCGGAGCAGTCCACCCGACGCGACCCGGTGGAGCTGCTGACCGCCCCCGAGGGGATCCTGCGCGACCGGGTCCGTGGACGGCTGGTCGGGCTGGTCCCCCAGTCCGCCGCCACCCATTTCACCCCCACCCGCACCGTCGGCGCCCAGCTGCGCGAGACCCTGACCCGGCTCGGCGCGACGGCCACCGTCGCCGACCTGCTCGACCGCGCCGCGCTGCCCCGCCACGTCGCCGCGCTGCACCCGCACGAGCTGTCCGGCGGGCAGGCCCAGCGCGCCGGGCTCGCCGCCGCGCTCGCCGGGGACCCACCGGTGCTGCTCGCCGACGAGCCGACCGCCGGACTCGACCGGCCGCTGGTCGACCACGTCACGACGCTGCTGGCCGGGCTGGCCGCGGAGGGTCGCGCCGTCCTGCTGATCACCCACGACCTGCGCGCCGCCCGCGCCGTCGCCGACGACGTCGCCGTCATGTACGCCTCGCGGCTGGTCGAGACCGGCCCCGCCGACGACGTGTTCGCGGCCCCCTGGCACCCCTACACCGCCGGCCTGCTCGGGGCACTGCCCGACGCCGGGTTCACCCCGGTGCCCGGGCACCCGCCGGAGCTGTCCGCGCTGCCCGACGGCTGCGCGTTCGCCCCACGCTGCCCGGTCACCGACGACTGCTCCGGCGACCCCGTCCCGGTCCGCCGGGGTGGGCGGAGCGTGTCCTGCCATCCGCCGACCGCCCCCGCGCTCCCCGCGGCGGCCCGGTCCGGGGCGGGGTCGCGGTGAGCCTGCGCGCGGAGGGGGTGCGGGCCGGGTGGCGGGCCGGGCACGCCGTCGTCGACGGCGTGGACCTGGCCGTGGAACGGGGTTCGGTGCTCGGGCTGGCCGGCCCGTCGGGGTGCGGGAAGTCGACGCTGACCCGGGTGCTGGCGCTGCTGCACGCACCGTGGTCGGGCCGGGTGACCGTCGACGACGAGCCGGTCCGCCGGTTCCGCTTCGACGCGCCCGCCCCGCTGCGCCGCCGGATCGGGGTGGTGTTCCAGTCCCCACGGGCCTCGACCGACCCGCGGCTGACCTGCGAGGAGATCGTGGCCGAGCCGCTGCGCGCCGCCCGGGCGCCCGGGGTCACCGCACGCGTCGACGAGGTGTGCGCGCAGGTCGGGCTGACCGCCGAGCTGCGCGGACGCCGGCCGCACGAGGTGTCCGACGGCCAGCTCCAGCGCGCCTGCCTGGCCCGTGCGCTCGCGCCCCGGCCGGACTACCTGCTGTGCGACGAGATGACCGCGATGCTCGACGCGTCGAGCACCGCGGCCCTGGTCTCGGTCGTCGCCGCCGAGGTCGACGGCCGCGGGCTCGGCGTCCTCGCCGTCAGCCACGACGAGGCGCTGCTCGCGGCATGGGCCGGGCGGGTGCTGCGGCCGTGGAGCTGAGTCAGGCCTCGCGGACCGGACGGCGCAGCTGCTCGGCCAGGGCGCCGTCGTCGCCGAAGAGGGTGTCGCGCCAGCGCTGCTCCAGCGCGCGGGTGTCGTGCCGGTCGGGGTGGAAGCGCGGGTGCCCGAAGACGGGCATCCGGCCCAGCACGCGGCGCAGGAACTGGCCGCGCCCGAACAGCAGCCGGTAGCCCTCGCGCAGGTCCCGCGGCCGCCGCCAGACGCCCTGCTGCACGAGCAGGTACGCCCACCCGAACACGACCGCGGGCAGCACGGTGGCGACCACCAGCGGTGCGGCGCGGCCGCGCTCGGGGCCGTCGGTGCCGATGAGCTCGTAGACGTCCCAGGTCACGGACTTGTGCTCGAGCTCCTCGAGCGCGTGCCAGTGCCACAGCTCGCGGATGTCGGCGTGCACGCGCTCGGCGAACTCGTCGCTGCCGAGGATGTCCTCGGCCATCACCGCGGTGAAGTGCTCCATCAGCGCGGTGCAGGCGAGCTGCTGCCGCGGCGAGGTGCGGTCGAGGACCTTCAGCGCGAGCGCGACCGCGGACTCCGGTACGTGCACCGGGAAGCCGCGGGAACGGAACGCCTCGTTGAGCCGGTCGTGCTCGCGGCTGTGGATGACCTCCTGCGCGGTGAACCCGGCGACCCGGGCGCGCAGCTCCGGGTCGGTCACCCGGTCCCGGAAGTGGATCACCGAGCGGACGAAGAAGTCCTCCCCCGGCGGGAAGATCGCCGAGAGCATCGCGAGGAACAGCGTCGCGGTCGCGTTGTCGGCGTAGGCCCAGCGGACCATCTGCTCGGGCAGCCGGAAGTCCAGGTGCCGCGGCGGGATGCCGACGTCGCCGCCGGTCAGCCTGCGGGGGCGTGGGCCGGACCCGTTGTCGGTCGCCGTCTCGGTCACGGTCGGTCCTCCGGTCGTCGTCGACGGTCGGGCCGCATCCGTGACAGGAAGTATCCCGTACAGCGCGTACCCCTTATCGCCGAATCATCGGTGGCGCCGGGCGCGGTGTCAACCGGGCGCGGGATGATGGCCGGGTGAGCGGATCCGTGACCCCCGGCGACGGCCGCGCCCGTCGCTGGGCCGGACAGCGGGCGGCCCGGCGGGCCGAGGTCGTCGAGGCCGCGATGGCCGCGATCGCCGAGCACGGACCGGAGGCCACGACCGAGCAGATCGCCGGTCGCGCCGGGGTGCCCCGGCCCGCGCTGTACCGGCACTTCGACGGCCTGGAGGACCTGCAGGGCGCGATCGCCGAGGCCGCGCTGGAGCTCTACTCCGAGGCGCTCGCGCCGGTGTGGAGCCCGCGCGGGACGCCGCGGGAGATGCTCGTCGCCGCCATCGCCGCGCACGTGCGGTGGCTCGCCGCGCACACCGAGCTCTACCGGTACGTGCTGCGCGCCGCCGGGGTCACGACGGCCGTCACCGACATCCGGCACCGCATCGCCGACCGGATGACCGGCCTGCTGACCGGTGGCTACCCCGGGCTGCCCGCGACCGTCGCGGCGCCGCTGGCCGCCGGCGCGGTCGGGCTGGTCGACGGCGCGACCGAGCGCTGGCTCTCCTCGGCGGACCCGCTCCCGCTCGACGAGCTCGCCGAGCACCTGGCCCGGTGGGTCTGGTCGGTGCTCGACGTGGCGCTGCGCGAGGTCGCGATCGAGCTCGACCCGGACGTCCCGCTCACGGCGGGCTGAGCGCTACTCCGCGACGCCGATGTCCTCGTTCCACAGGTCGGGGCGCTCGGCGACGAAGGCGGTCATCATGTCCACGCAGCGCGCGTCGTCGAGCACCTGCACGCGCACCCCGTGCTCGGCCAGCCAGTCGTGCCCGCCGTGGAAGGTCCGGGCCTCCCCCACGAGCACCGCGCCGATCCCGAACTGACGGATCAGCCCCGAGCAGTACCAGCAGGGCGAGAGCGTGGTGACCATCGTCGTGGACCGGTAGTCGCGGCGGCGGCCCGCGTCGCGGAACGCCGCGGTCTCGCCGTGCACCGTCGGGTCGCCGTCCTGCACACGACGGTTGTGGCCACGCCCGAGGACCTCCCCGTCCGGTCCGACGAGTGCGGCGCCGATCGGGATGCCGCCCGAGGCCAGCCCGGCCCGGGCCTGCTCCACCGCGACGTCCAGCCAGCTCGGATCCATGCGCGCGAACCTATACCGAGATCGCGGCCAGGCGTTCGCGCAGGAACGGCGCGGACACCACCGGGTCCAGCACCGTCCGGCCGAGCGGCGGGGCCAGCGGCGTGACGACGGCGTCGTGGTCCAGCTCGAAGAAGAACACCAGCGACACCAGGTCCTCGGCCGGGGCGTGGGCCTGCGGTGGCAGCACCCGGTGCCGCCCGGCCCGCCAGCGGTGCCCGGTCCAGTGCGCGAGCAGGTCGCCGACGTTCACCGTCAGCGCACCCGGGGTGTAGGGCGCGTCGGTCCAGCCGTGCCCCTCGACGTCGACCTGCAGCCCGCCCGCCCCGGGTTCCCGGTCGAGCAGGGTGACGGTGCCGAAGTCGGTGTGCGGGCCGATCCGGAACTGCCCGGGCAGCGGGGCCCCGGTCTCGGTCATCGGCGGGTAGCGGTTGATGTTGAACGTCCACGTCGGGTGCGTCGCGAGGTCGCGCAGCGTCGACGGCTCCTGCCCGAGGGCCCCCGCGCACAGCTCCAGCAGCGCGCCCGCGACACGGGTCATCGCCGTGCAGTAGGCGGTCACCGCCTCCTGCAGCGCCGGGACCTGCGCCGGCCAGACGTTCGGCGGGAACCACACCGCGTCGGTCTCCGCGTCACCGGTCGGCGCGAACGGTCCCACCGCGAAGGACTCCTTGAGGTCCGGCGGCGAGTCGCCGCCCTCCACCCGGTCGTTGGCCTCGACGCCGGGCGGCAGCCACCCCCGCCCGCCGACTCCGACCGCGTAGCCGCGCTTGACCGCCTCGGGCAGCGCGAAGAAGTCCCGTGCGGCGGCCCGCACCACCCATGCCGCGCCCTCCGGCACCCCGTGCCCGACGACCTGCAGGAACCCGGCCCGCTGCAACGCGGTGTCCACCGCAACCGGGTCCGGCGCGGCCAGGTCCACGGTCGGGATGAGCGCGTTCACCGGGTACCCCCGGGCGTCGCGACGGCGGTGCGGCGCAGCAGCAGGGCGTAGAGCCCGGCCGCGAGCAGCAGCCCCACCAGGAAGGTCACGTCCCCGATCCCCGGCAGCAGCCGCGGCACCAGGCCGGTGAACAGCTCCTGGTTCGCGAAGAGCAGCACCGACACCACGATGCCGACGGCCAGCGCCACCGGGCCCGCGTGGTTCCGGTAGGTGCGGTCGTAGAGCAGATCGGGGTCGGTCGGGCGCAGCCACTGGTCGGTGAGCACCACCCCGAGCCACGGCCCGACCCAGTACACGACGACCAGCAGGAACGCCTCGTACCCGGCTGCGGCATCGCCGAGGGCGACCAGCGCGATCACGAACCCGACCGCCCCGAACGCCAGCGCGACGACGGCCCGCGCCCGCGCCAGCGGCACGTCGATGCCGAGTGCGAGGAACGCCATCGCCCCGGAGTAGACGTTGAGGACGTTCGCCGCGACCGCCCCCACCGCGATGGCGACCAGGGTCAGCACGGTCAGCCACCCGGGCAGCAGGCCGGTGTAGTTCGCGACCGGGTTGTCCGAGTCGAGCCCGGCCGCCGTCGCCGCACCGACCGACACCGCACCGACGGTCATGAGCACCGTGGTGGACAGGAACAGGCCGCCGCCCGCGGCGAGCCCGGTGGCCCGCGCCGACACCGAACGGGGCAGGTAGCGGGAGTAGTCCGCGGCGTAGGGGCTCCAGCCCGCCGAGTACCCGACGACGGCGCCGACGGTCAGCAGGAACCCGCCGACCCCGCCCACCCCGTCCGGCGACGCGGCCGCCCCCGGGTCCGACACGGCGAGCACCAGCACCGCCCCGATCCCGAGCACGACCGCGAGCAGCGGGAAGGCGAGCCGCTCGAACGCCTGCACCAGGTTGTGCCCGAAGAACGCGACGGCGACCTGGACGACGACCACCGCCACCAGCCACGCGACCGTCCCGCCGCCGGTGATCGCCGACAGGGCGAAGGCGGCGCTGACGCTGTTCACCGCGAACCAGCCGAAGCCCGAGGTGATCGTCATCAACGCGGCGGGCAGTGCGTTGCCGCGGTGGCCGAACGCGAGCCGCCCCAGCACCATCTGCGGCACCCCGGCGGCCGGTCCGCGGGCGGACAGGATCCCGTGGGCGACCGCGGCGAGCAGGTTCCCGACGACGATCGCCGCGACCGCCGCGGGTACCGACTGCCCGAACGCCGTCACCGACAGCACGCCGACGAAGATCGTCGCGAACTCCAGGTTCGGCGAGGTCCACGTCCAGAACAGCTGGCGGGGTCTGCCGTGCCGCTCGGAGTCCGGCACGGGCTCGGCGGAGCCGGGCTCGACGGCGACGATGCGGTCGCCGTACCCGCGGTCTGCGGCCGCGCCGACGGTGTTCTCGGTGGTCACCGCGCCACTGTGACCCGCGGACCGGGCGGGACGGAACCTCGGTAACCGACTGTTGACATGGTTGCCCCGTCCGGACCGTAGTCCTGCGGATCCAGCGGACGGCCCGGTCCGCCACGATCGTCGGCATGCGGACGAACCTGAACGTGGCCCTGCAGGCCGGCGCCCTCCTGGCCGTCGCGGCCCTGCGGTTCACCGCGCCGGGGTGGTTCCTGATCATCCTGATCGTGACCGTGGTCGGCCCGGCCCTCCTGGCGCTCCCGACGGTGCTGTCGCTGATCGTGCTGCGACGCCGTGTGCTCGGCCCGGCCGTGGCCGCCCCGTTCGTCGCCTGCGCCGGGTTCCTGCTCGCCGGCGGGCTGCTGATGCCCGACTTCGGCGACACCGCGGACTCGGTGCGCGCCCCGCTGACGGTGCTGCTGGAGTCGGCCGGGCTGCCCGCCGGGCCGACCGAGCCGCTGTACGTCGTCGGCTCGCTTGCCCTGGCCGGCTGGTCGGTGTCGCTGGTCTGGCTGGGCGTGGCGCTGGCGCTCGACGCCCGCCGGACGCACCGGGTCCCCGGGCCGCCGCACCCGGCCTGGGTGCGGCCGGTCTCCTGAAGCCGCTCGCCCCCGTCCCCGAGGCCCCCGTCCACGCCGTCCGGACCGGTCACACCCGGGGCCGGTCCGGCCCCACCCGGCCGGCCGCGTCCGGCTCGGTCCCGGCGGGGTCTGCTCAGCCCTCGCCCGGTACCCGGATCCGCCGGGTCCGCTCGGCGCGGGTGGCGAGCTCGTCGTCGGCGGGGTAGTCGACGCCGGTCAGCGACAGGCCGTGCGGCGGCGCGACGGTCACCTCGGAGGCGCGCAGCTCGCGGCGCAGCAGTCCCGCGGGCCAGTCGGCGGGCCTGCGCCCTCGGCCGACCTCGAACACCGCGCCGACCAGGCTGCGGACCATCGAGTGGCAGAACGCGTCCGCGGAGACCGCCGCGACCAGCACGTCCGGCTCGCCCGGCGCGGGCGACCAGTCGAAGCGCTGCAGCGCGCGCACGGTCGTCGCGCCCTCGCGGCGCTTGCAGAACGCGGCGAAGTCGTGCTCGCCCAGCAGCAGTGCCGAGGCGGCGTTCATCGGCTCCGGGTCCAGCGGGTACGGCCAGGCGACGGTCTCCCGCGCCCGCAGCGGCTCGGCCCCGAACGGGGCCGTGGTGACCCGGTAGCGGTAGTGCCTCCGCAGCGCGGAGAAGCGGGCGTCGAAGGCGTCGGGTACCCGCCCGAGGTCGTGCACCCGCACGTCGGGTGGGAGCAGCCGGTTCAACCGCCTGAGCAGGCCGTCGATCTGCGGTGCGAGCGTCTCCGGGAGGTCGACGTGGCAGACCTGGCCGGACGCGTGCACCCCGGCGTCGGTGCGCCCGGCGACGGTGAGCCGCAGCGGGGTGCGCAGCACGGTCGACAGGGCCTCGGTGAGCACGCCCTGCACGGTGCGCCGGCTCGGCTGCTGGGCCCATCCGGAGAAGTCGGTGCCGTCGTAGGCGACGTCGAGCCGTAGCCGGACGGTGCCGGCTCCCGGGTCGGGGGCACCGGAAACGCCGACGAGCCCGCCGTCGGTGACGGCGGGCTCGTCGGTGTGGTGCGCTCGGCTCAGGAGCCGGACTCCTTCTTGCCCGTGGAGTCCTCGGCGGCGTCGGCAGCCTCGTCGGCGGCCTCCTCCGCGGCGGCAGCGGCGTCGACGGCCTTGTCGGCGGCCTCGGAACCCGGGGCCACCTCCTCGGCCTCGGCCGCGGCGTCGACCGCCTTCTCGGCGGCCTCCTGTGCCTCGTCGGCGGCGGTGACCTCGGCCTCGGTGGCCTCGGTCGACTCGACCGTGGTGTCCTCGTCCGTGGCGGCCGGAGCGGCGGCCACGGCCTGGGACGCGGCCGAACGACGGGCACGGTTCGCCTCGTCGGTGACCGTCTTCTGCTGGACCAGCTCGATGACCGCCATCGGGGCGTTGTCGCCCTTGCGCGGCATCGTCTTGGTGATCCGGGTGTAGCCACCGTTGCGGTCCGCGAAGAACGGGCCGATCTCGGTGACGAGGCGGTGCACGACCGACTTGTCGCGGATCACCTTCATGATCTCGCGCCGGTTGTGCAGGTCGCCGGCCTTGGCCTTGGTGATCAGCCGCTCCGCGTACGGACGCAGCCGCCGGGCCTTGGCCTCGGTGGTGGTGATCCGGCCGTGTTCGAACAGCGAGGTCGCCAGGTTGGCCAGGATCAGCCGCTGGTGCGCGGGCGACCCGCCGAGGCGGGCACCCTTGGTGGGCTGGGGCATGGCTACAACTGCTCCGTTTCTGCGTAGTCCTGACCGTCGTCACCGAAGGTGTCCGGGTCGAACCCGCTCCCACCGTCGACGCCGTAGTCGCTCGCCGCCGCCGACGGGTCGAACCCGGGCGGGCTGTCCTTGAGGGCCAGGCCGAGACCGACGAGCTTCATCTTGACCTCGTCGATCGACTTGGCGCCGAAGTTGCGGATGTCGAGCAGGTCCGCCTCGCTGCGACCGACGAGCTCGCCGACCGTGTGGATGCCCTCGCGCTTGAGGCAGTTGTACGACCGGACCGTGAGGTCCAGCTCCTCGATCGGCATCGCGAACGCCGCGATGGTGTCCGCCTCCTGCGGGGAGGGGCCGATCTCGATGCCCTCGGCGTCCACGTTCAGCTCGCGGGCCAGGCCGAACAGCTCGACCAGGGTCTTGCCGGCCGAGGCCAGCGCGTCCCGCGGGGTGATGGACGGCTTCGACTCGACGTCGAGGATGAGCTTGTCGAAGTCGGTGCGCTGCTCGACGCGCGTGGCCTCGACCTTGTAGGTCACCTTCAGCACCGGCGAGTAGATCGAGTCGACCGGGATGCGGCCGATCTCGGCACCGGTGGCCTTGTTCTGCATCGCCGGGACGTACCCGCGACCGCGCTCGACGACGAGCTCGACCTCGAGCCGGCCCTTGTCGTTGAGCGAGGCGATGTGCAGGTCCGGGTTGTGCACGGTGACACCGGCGGGCGGGACGATGTCCCCCGCGGTGACCGCACCCGGGCCCTGCTTGCGCAGGTACATCGTCACCGGCTCGTCCTCCTCGGAGCTCACGACGAGCTCCTTGAGGTTGAGGATGATGTCGGTGACGTCCTCCTTGACCCCCGGCACGGTGGTGAACTCGTGCAGGACGCCGTCGATCCGGATGGACGTGACGGCGGCACCGGGGATCGACGACAGCAGCGTCCGGCGCAGGGAGTTACCGAGGGTGTAACCGAAGCCCGGCTCCAACGGCTCGATGACGAACCGCGACCGGGTCTCGGTGACGACGTCCTCGGCCAGTGAGGGTCGCTGAGAGATCAGCATGGGTGTGTGCCTCCTTCGCACCTGCGACAACCGCTATTTGATGTCGCAGTGGGAACCGCCGCCCCTCCCTGCGGGGCGACGGCGTGTCGAGCTACTTCGAGTAGAACTCGACGATGAGCTGCTCGGTGACCTGGGTGTCGATCTGAGCGCGCTCGGGCAGCTGGTGGACCAGGATCCGCAGGGTCGACGGGACGACCTGCAGCCACGCCGGGACCGGGCGGTCGCCCTGGGTCTCCTTGGCGATGACGAACGGGTCGGTGTTCCGCGACTTGTCCTTGACGTCGATGATGTCGTAGCGCGACACCCGGTAGCTGGGGATGTCGACCTTCTTCCCGTTGACCAGGAAGTGGCCGTGGTTCACCAGCTGACGGGCCATGCGCCGGGTGCGGGCGAGGCCCGCGCGGTACACGACGTTGTCGAGGCGCGACTCGAGGATCTGCAGCAGCTCGTCGCCGGTCTTGCCCTCGCGACGGTGCGCTTCCTCGTAGTAGGCGCGGAGCTGCTTCTCCTGCAGGCCGTAGCCGAAGCGGGCCTTCTGCTTCTCCTGCAGCTGCAGGAGGTACTCGGTCTCCTTGATCCGGATCCGGCCGTGCTGGCCGGGCGGGTAGGGACGACGCTCGAACGCCTGGTCGCCGCCGACGAGGTCGGTCTTCAGTCGGCGGGACTTGCGGGTCATGGGGCCGGTGTAGCGAGCCATGGTGGTTCTCCCTTCCCCTAGACCCGGCGCCGCTTGGGCGGACGGCAGCCGTTGTGCGGCTGCGGGGTCACGTCGGAGATCGTGCCGACCTCGAGGCCGGCCGCCTGCAGCGAACGGATCGCCGTCTCACGTCCGGAGCCGGGGCCCTTGACGAAGACGTCGCACTTCTTCATGCCGTGGTCCATCGCCTTGCGGGCGGCGTTCTCGGCGGCGAGCTGCGCGGCGAACGGCGTCGACTTCCGGGAGCCCTTCAGGCCGACGTGCCCGGACGAGGCCCAGGCGATGACGGCACCGGTCGGGTCGGTGATCGACACGATCGTGTTGTTGAACGTGGACTTGATGTGGGCGTGACCGTGCGCGACGTTCTTCTTCTCGCGACGGCGGACCTTCTTGGGTCCGGCACCCTGACGTGCGCGGGGCGGCATTACTTCTTACCTGCCTTCTTCTTACCGGCGACGGTCTTCTTCGGGCCCTTGCGGCCGCGCGCGTTGGTCTTCGTGCGCTGGCCGCGGACCGGAAGGCCGCGACGGTGACGGATGCCCTGGTACGAACCGATCTCGATCTTCCGGCGGATGTCCGCCTGGATCTCACGGCGCAGGTCACCCTCGACCTGCAGGTTCGCCTCGATGTACTCGCGGAGCTTGCTGACGTCCTCGTCGGTCAGGTCCTTCGACCGGAGGTCGGGGCTCAGCGCGGTGGCCTCGAGGATCTCCTTGGACCGGGTACGTCCGACCCCGAAGATGTAGGTGAGCGCGATCTCCAACCGCTTTTCGCGGGGGAGGTCGACGCCGGCAACACGTGCCATGCGGCGTGGTCTCCTTGTTGTCGTCCCAGGTCTTCCCGATGCCCGTCCCGTTCCGCCGCTGAGCTGAGCGGGCCCCGGCCTGGTTCCGGGGGTACTACCGGGCCCGTGTGGCCCGGCAGGTGCATCGGGGGCTTCTGCTGCGCGATCAGAGGATCGCGACCGGTACCGCTCTGCTCAGCCCTGGCGCTGCTTGTGGCGCAGGTTCGAGCAGATCACGATGATCCGGCCGTGACGGCGGATCACCTGGCACTTGTCGCAGATCTTCTTGACGCTCGGCTTGACCTTCACGTCGTCTGCCTCTGTGTGTCGTTCGTGTGGGTCTCGCGACCGACCGTGGTGGAGCTGGTCGTCACTTGTAGCGGTAGACGATGCGGCCGCGGCTGAGGTCGTAGGGCGACAGCTCGACGACCACCCGGTCCTCCGGAAGGATCCGGATGTAGTGCTGGCGCATCTTCCCGCTGATGTGCGCGAGTACCCGGTGGCCGTTCTCCAGCTCCACCCGGAACATCGCGTTCGGCAGGGGTTCGACGACCCGGCCCTCGACCTCGATCGCCCCGTCCTTCTTGGCCATGTCCTCCGCTATCCGTGACAGGTGTCGGTTGCCCCGGTCGACAGCGGTGCCGACGACCGGTTCGGCGCGCGCGGACGGAGCCGGACCGGGAACACTGTGGGATACACGGAGCACACGGAGCGGACGTCACAGGACGCGCCGATGGTCCAGTGTACGGAGGCCGTATGAGGCCGGTGCAGGCGGGGGTGACGGGCGTGGTAGACGCCCGGGAGGGCGACGGTAACGGACCGGCCCGGCCACCGACCAGTACCCGCGCGGAGCGCGTCGGGCACCGGAGGCGCGGGGCTCAGGCGCCGGGGCGGTCCGGTGCGCCGGCGGGCGCGGTCAGCAGCCACGGCCCGTCCTCGGTGACGGCGACGGTGTGCTCCCAGTGCACGGCCCGGCCGCCCGCCGCGGTGACGACCGTCCAGCCGTCCTCGAGCTCCAGGGTGTCCGGGTCCCCCGCGACGAGCATCGGCTCGACGGCCAGGGCCATGCCCGGGCGGAGCCGCGGCCCCTTGCCCGGCTCGCCGTGGTTGGGCAGGAACGGGTCCATGTGCATGGACGTGCCGATGCCGTGCCCGCCGTACTCGGCGACGATCCCGTAGTCGGCGCGGTCGGCCAGCGCCGCGGACCGGCACGCCTCCTGGATGGCGTACGAGACGTCGGTCAGCCGGGCCCCGTCGCGGACGGCGAGGATCCCCGCCTCCATCGCGCCACGGCAGGCCGCGGACAGGGCGAGGTCCTCCGGCGACACGTCCCCGACGGCGATGGTCACCGCGGAGTCGCCGTGCCAGCCCTCGACGATCGCACCGCAGTCCACCGAGATCAGGTCGCCCTCGGCGAGCACCTGCTTCGGCGACGGGATGCCGTGCACGATCTGCTCGTTCACCGAGGCGCAGATGCTCGCCGGGAAACCGTGGTAGCCGAGGAACGAGGGAACACCGTTGCCGTCGCGGATCGTCTGCTCGGCGAGCGCGTCGAGCTCCGCCGTGCTGACACCGGGCTTCGCGTGCTCGGTGACCGCGGCCAGCGTGGCCGCGACCAGCGCGCCCGCCACCCGCATCGCCTCGAGCTGACCGTGGGTCTTGAGCTCGATGTCCCGCCCCCGGTAGCGGGCGATGGCCCCGCGGATGCCGCCGCGACCGTTCATGTGTCCGTCCCTCGGTTCCCCGCCGTGGCGCCGGTGGTGCCGGCGCCGACCGGGTCTCAGCCGTTGCGGTTGTGCAGCGCCGAGAAGACCCGGTCGGTGATCTCGTCGATCTCGCCGACGGCGTCGATCGTGACCAGCCGGTCACGGTAGTGGTCCAGCAGCGGAGCGGTCTCCTCGCGGTAGACCCGCTGCCGGTTGCGGATGGTGTCCTCGTTGTCGTCGCTGCGGCCGCGGCCGAGCAGCCGCTGCACGACGACCTCGTCGTCGACGTCGAACTGGACGACGGCGTCGAGCTCCAGGCCCTTGTCGGACAGGATCTCGGAGAGGGAGCCCGCCTGGGCCACGTTGCGTGGGAAGCCGTCGAGGATGAAGCCGCCTCCCGTGTCGGCGTCGCCGAGCCGGTCGCGCACCATCCCGACGGTCACCTCGTCGGGGACGAGGTCCCCGGCGTCCATGTAGCGCTTCGCCTCACGACCGAGCACGGTCTCGTCACGCAGGTTCGCCCGGAACAGGTCCCCGGTCGAGATGTGCGGGACGTCGAGCCGCTTGGCCATCTGCTCAGCCTGGGTCCCCTTGCCGGCACCGGGCGGTCCCACCAGAACGAGTCGCACGAGACCCGACCTCCTGAAGTCTTGTCGTCCATGGCGCCGGCGTCCTCGCCGGCACACGGTGCCCGAGGCACCACGATCGGGGCCGGGGGCCCCGCACCGGGGTTCCCGCTCGGCCACGTTCCGGCGAGCCTAACGCAGGAAACCCTCGTAGTTCCGCTGCATGAGCTGGCTCTCGATCTGCTTCAGGGTGTCGAGGCCCACGGTGACCATGATCAGCACTGCCGTGCCGCCGAACGGGAAGTTCTGGTTCTGGCCGCTGCCGGTGATCCCGAGGAAGAAGTTGGGGAGCACCGCGATGAGGCCCAGATAGAGCGATCCCGGCAGCGTGATGCGGCTGAGCACGAAGTTCAGGTACTCCGCGGTGGGCCGCCCCGGGCGGATACCCGGGATGAAGCCGCCGTACTTCTTCATGTCCTCGGCGCGCTCGTCGGGGTTGAACGTGATGCCGACGTAGAAGTACGTGAAGAAGATGATCAGTGCTACGTACAACACGATGTGCACGGGATTGGACTGATCGACGAGATAGGTCTGCACGAACTGCTGGAACCAGCCGCCGTCGTTCCCGGCAAGCCGGGCGACCAGGTCGGGCAGGTAGAGCAGCGAGCTACCGAAGATCACCGGCACGACACCGGCCTGGTTGACCTTGAGCGGCAGGTAGGTCGAGGTGCCGCCGTACATCCGGCGGCCGACCATGCGCTTGGCGTACTGCACCGGGATCCGGCGCTGGCCGTTCTCCACGAACACGACGCTGGCGATGATCGCGAGACCGAAGACGCAGACGCCGGCGAAGACCAGGCCGCCGGAGTTCTCCAGGATCAACCGGCCCTCGGCGGGGATGCGGTGCGCGATGGAGGCGAAGATCAGCAGCGACATGCCGTTGCCGATGCCGCGCTCAGTGACCTGCTCGCCCAGCCACATCACCAGCGTGGTCCCGGCGACCATGACGATCACGATGACGATCAGGGTGAAGACCGACGAGTCCGGGATGATCGGCAGCGCGCAGCCCTGGAACAGCTGACCGCGCTCGGCCAGCGCCACGAAGCCGGTGGCCTGCAGCACCGCGATACCGATCGTCAGGTACCGCGTGTACTGCGTGAGCTTGGCCTGGCCGGACTGGCCTTCCTTCTTCAGCTGCTCGAACCGCGGGATCACGACCTGCAGCAGCTGCACGATGATGCTCGCGGTGATGTAGGGCATGATGCCCAGCGCGAAGATCGACAGCTGGAGCAGTGCCCCGCCGGAGAACAGGTTGATCAGGGAGTAGACGCTGGCGTTGTCGCCGCCCTCGACCTGACGGACACATTCCTGGATGTTCGGGTACGACACCCCCGGCGAGGGGATGTTCGCCCCGAGCCGGTACACCGCCACGATCGCCAGCGTGAAGAGGATCTTCTTGCGGAGATCCGGCGTGGTCAGGGCCGCCCGGACTGCGCTGAGCACTCGGTGATCCTCCTACGACGTCGGCGGCCCGACACCGCCTGCGCCGGCCCCTGAGGGGTCGGCCGGGTTGGTCGACGCGCGTTCCGCGCCTCGCGGGACACCCGGGCCGGTGTGTACCGGCGGGGGCTGCGCGCCTCGAGGCGCGCCAGGTAATCGGTGGACACTCGGTCCGGACGTGACTGTAACAGCGGCCCGGAAACGCCTCGGCGCCGCCCACGGGCCCGGTCCACCTGGGGTGGAGCGGGCGCCACGGACGGCGCCGGGGGACGTGCGGTGGGGCCTACAGCTCGGAGACCGAGCCGCCGGCCGCCGAGATCTTCTCGCGCGCGGACGCGGAGAACTTGTGGGCCTTCACGGTCAGGGCGACGCCCGAGAGCTCGCCCTCGCCGAGGACCTTCACGAGCTGGTTCTTGCGAACCGCGCCCGCCTCGACCAGCTCGGCCGGACCGATCTCGCCGCCCTTCGGGAACAGGGTGGCCAGCTCGCCGACGTTCACGACCTGGTACTCGACCTTGAAGCGGTTCTTGAAGCCCTTGAGCTTCGGGAGCCGCATGTGCAGCGGCATCTGCCCGCCCTCGAAGCGCGGGGACACCGTCTTGCGGGCCTTGGTGCCCTTGGTACCGCGACCGGCGGTCTTGCCCTTCGAGCCCTCACCGCGACCCACACGGGTCCGCGCCTTCTTCGAGCCCGGGGCCGGCCGCAGGTCGTGGAGCTTGATGACGGAGTTCTCGTTCTCGCTCACGACTGCACCTCCTCCACGGTCACGAGGTGGCGCACGGTGTGGACGTAACCGCGGGTCTGCGGGTCCGCCTCACGCACCACCGACTGCCGGATCTTGCGCAGGCCGAGCGAGCGCAGCGTGTCGCGCTGGTTCTGCTTGCAGCCGATCCGGCTCTTCACCTGGGTGATCTTCCACGTGGCCATGTCGCTCACACCTTCGCCGCGTCGGCCTCGGCGCGCTGGCGCATCATGCTCGCCGGGGCGACGTCCTCCAGCGGCAGGCCGCGGCGGGCCGCGACCTCCTCCGGACGCTGCACCGACTTCAGCGCCGCCACCGTGGCGTGCACGATGTTGATGGCGTTGTCGGAGCCGAGGGACTTGGACAGGATGTCCGAGATCCCCGCGCACTCCAGCACCGCGCGGACCGGGCCGCCGGCGATGACACCGGTACCCGGGGAGGCCGGGCGCAGCATGACGACGCCGGCGGCGGCCTCACCCTGCACGCGGTGCACGATCGTGCCGCCGATGCGGGGGACGCGGAAGAAGTTCTTCTTCGCCTCCTCCACGCCCTTGGCAATCGCGGCCGGCACCTCCTTGGCCTTGCCGTAGCCGACGCCCACCAGGCCGTCACCGTCGCCGACGATCATCAGCGCGGTGAAGCTGAACCGGCGGCCGCCCTTGACGACCTTGGCCACGCGGTTGATCGTGACCAGCCGCTCGATGTACGGGGTCTTGTCCTGGGCCGCCCCGCCACGGCCACCGTCCCGGCGGTCCCGGTTGTTGCGGTTGTCGTTCCCACCGCTACCACCCGGGGCTCCGCCGTCACGCCGCGTACGTCCCGGCATCAGACAGTCCCTTCGATCTTCTCGGTCTGGTTCATCAGAACTCCAGGCCTCCCTCGCGGGCGGCGTCGGCCAGGGCCGCGATGCGGCCGTGGTAGGCCAGCCCGCCGCGGTCGAACACGACCGCGGAGATGCCCGCCTCCTTGGCCTTGGCGGCGATGATCTCGCCGACCTTGGCCGCCTTGGCCTTCTTGTCGCCGTCGAGGCCTCGGACCTCGGTGTCCAGCGAGGACGCGAAGGCCAGCGTGTGGCCGGCCAGGTCGTCGATCAGCTGGACGGTGATGTGCCGCGAGGAGCGGTTGACCGCCAGCCGCGGACGCACCGGCGTCCCGGAGATCTTCTTCCGGAGCCGGGCGTGCCGGCGGATGCGCGAGTCGCGGCGCTTGCGCGCCACCTGGGACGCCATCCGGCGGCGGGCGGAACCCGACACCGTCTCGTTCGTCTCGGCCATCACTTACCCGTCTTTCCGACCTTGCGGCGGACCTGCTCGCCGGCGTACCGCACACCCTTGCCCTTGTACGGGTCGGGGCGGCGCAGCTTCCGGATGTTGGCAGCGGTCTCGCCGACCAGCTGCTTGTCGATGCCGGAGACCGAGAACCGGGTCGGCGACTCGACCGCGAAGGTGATGCCCTCCGCCGGCTCGATGACGACCGGGTGCGAGTAGCCCAGGGCGAACTCGAGGTTCTGCCCCTTCAGCTGCACGCGGTAACCCACGCCGTGGATCTCCAGCTTCTTCTCGTAGCCGGCGCTGACGCCGACCACGATGTTGTTGACGAGGGAGCGGGTCAGGCCGTGGTAGGCCCTGGTCTCGCGCTCCTCGTTCGGCCGCTTCACCAGCACCGTGCCGTCGTCATCGCGCTCGATCGTGATCGGCTCGACGGCGGTGTGCGACAGGGTGCCCTTGGGGCCCTTCGCGGTGACCGTGCGGCCATCGATGGTGATCTCCACGCCGGACGGGACGGTGATGGGCAGCTTTCCGATGCGTGACATCGTTCGTTACCCCTCTCTCACCAGACGTAGGCGAGGACTTCCCCGCCCACGCCGCTCCGGTAGGCCTGCTGGTCGGTCATCAGACCCTGAGAGGTCGAGATGATCGCGATGCCGAGGCCACCCAGGACCCGCGGCAGGTTCGTCGACTTCGCGTACACACGCAGACCGGGCTTGGAGACCCGGCGCAGACCGGCGACGCTGCGCTCGCGGTTGCGGCCGTACTTCAGCTCGACGACCAGGGACTTGCCGACCTCGGCGTCCTCGGTGTGATGTGCCGCGATGTAGCCCTCCTTCTGAAGGATCTCCGCAATGGCGACCTTCAGCTTCGAGTGGGGCATCACGACGCGGTCGTGGTAGGCCGAGTTCGCGTTCCGCAGACGGGTCAACATGTCTGCGATCGGATCGGTCATCGTCATGGTGTCTGTCTCTTTCCCGCCGTGGTTCCTCGTACCGGCGCGGTGCCCCTGTGCGGGGCACCGCACCGGTGCGGGCCTGCGGCGATCGGATCCGCTGCCCCGCGGACGCGGGGCGGTCGGATCACCAGCTGGACTTGCTCACACCCGGCAGCTCGCCGGCGTGCGCCATGTCTCGCAGGCACACGCGGCAGAGGCCGAACTTGCGGAACACGGCACGCGGCCGGCCGCACTTGTTGCAGCGGGTGTAACCCCGCACGGCGAACTTCGGCTTCGCGTTCGCCTTGTTGATGAGCGCCTTCTTCGCCATTCGCTCAGCTCTCCTTGAACGGGAAGCCCAGGTGGCGCAGCAGCGCCCGGCCCTCGGCGTTCGTGGTCGCGGTGGTCACGACCGTGATGTCCATGCCCCGCGGCCGGTCGATGGAGTCCGGGTCGATCTCGTGGAACATCGACTGCTCGTTCAGGCCGAACGTGTAGTTGCCACGCCCGTCGAACTGGTTGCCCTCGAGGCCGCGGAAGTCGCGGATACGGGGCAGCGCGATGGTCAGGAGACGGTCGAGGAACTCCCACATCCGGTCGTTGCGGAGGGTCACCTTCGCACCGATCGGCATGCCCTCGCGCAGCTTGAACTGCGCGATGGACTTGGTGGCGCGACGCAGCTGCGGCTTCTGGCCGGTGATGGTGGCCAGGTCCCGCAGCGCACCGTCGATCAGCTTCGAGTCGCGGGCGGCGTCACCGACACCCATGTTCACCACGACCTTGGTCAGGCCGGGGATCTGCATGACGTTGGTGTAGCCGAACTCCTCGCGGAGCTTGTCGAGGATCTCGTCGCGGTACCGCTGCTTGAGCCTCGGCGCGGTCTTCTCAGCCGTGGTCATCTCAGATCTCCTTCCCGTTGCGCCTGGAGATCCGGACGCGGCGGGTGGTGCCGTCCTCGCCCTCGACGGCCTTCTTGCCGATACGGGTCGGCTTGCCGTCGGAGTCGCACACCATCACGTTCGAGACGTGGATGGCGGCCTCCTGGGTGACGATCCCGCCGCTCTCGGCCCCGCGCTGGTTCTGGCTGATCCGGGTGTGCTTCTTGATCCGGTTCACGCCCTCGACCAGCACGCGCTGGCGCTCCGGGTAGGCCGCGATGACCTTGCCCCGTGCACCCTTGTCCTTGCCGGCGATCACCAGAACGGTGTCGCCCTTCTTGACCTTCATCTTCGCCTTCATGTCAGAGCACCTCCGGGGCCAGGGAGATGATCCTCATGAACTTGCGGTCGCGCAGCTCGCGCCCGACCGGGCCGAAGATACGGGTCCCCCGAGGTCCGTTGTCCGCCTTGATCAGCACGGCGGCGTTCTCGTCGAAACGGATGTAGCTGCCGTCGGGACGGCGCTTCTCCTTCTTGGTGCGCACGATGACCGCCTTGACGACGTCACCACGCTTCACGCCGGCGCCGGGGATGGCCTCCTTGACCGTGGCGACGATGACGTCGCCGATCCCGGCGTAGCGCCGCGCGGAGCCGCCCAGCACCCGGATGCACAGGATCTCCTTGGCACCGGTGTTGTCGGCGACGCGCAGCCGCGACTCCTGCTGGATCACTTCGACTCCTACTTGGCCTTCTCGAGGATCTCCACCAGCCGCCAGCGCTTGGTCGCCGACAGCGGACGGGTCTCCATGAGGCGGACACGGTCGCCGATACCGGCGGTGTTCCCCTCGTCGTGCGCCTTGACCTTGCTGGTCCGGCGGATGACCTTGCCGTACAGGGGGTGCTTCACCCGGTCCTCGAGGGAGACGACGATCGTCTTCTCCATCTTGTCGGACACGACCAGGCCCTCGCGGACCTTGCGCTCCCCGCGCTCGTCGTTCTTCTGCTCGTCGCTCACGCCGCGCCCTCGCTCTCGGTCGGTGCGGCGGAAAGGCCGAGCTCACGCTCGCGCATCACGGTGTAGCACCGCGCGATGTCGTGACGGACGGCCCGCAGCCGCCGGTTGTTGTCCAGCTGCCCGGTGGCCATCTGGAAGCGGAGGTTGAACAGCTCCTCCTTGGCCTCCCGGACACGCACGACCAGCTCCTCGTCGGAGAGCTCGCGCAGCTCGGCGGCCTTGGTGTTGCCACTGCTCGCCATCAGATGTCACCACCCTCACGGGACACGATCCGGCACTTCATGGGCAGCTTGTGGATCGCACGGGTCAGGGCCTCGTGCGCCACCTCGCGGTTCGGGAAGCTCATCTCGAAGAGCACCCGGCCCGGCTTGACGTTCGTGACCCACTTCTCGGGCGAACCCTTACCGGAACCCATGCGGACCTCGGCCGGCTTCTTGGTCATCGGGATGTCCGGGAAGACGTTGATCCAGATCTTCCCGCCACGACGGATGTGCCGGTTGATCGCGATACGCGCCGACTCGATCTGCCGGTTCGACACGTAGGCCGGCTCCAGCGCCTGGATGCCCCAGTCGCCGAAGGTGACCGCGGTACCACCGCTGGCCATGCCCTTGCGCTTGGGACGGTGCTGCTTGCGGTGCTTGACCTTGCGTGGGATCAGCATCGGTCAGCTCTCCCCACCGTTGCTCTGGTTCTCACCGGAGGCCGGGGCCTCGGCGGTCGCCGTCGCGGCGCCGCCGGCCTGGCCCGCGCTCTGCGCGGCACGCCCGGCCTCGGTGCTGGTCGCAGTGGTGCCCGAGGCACCGGAACGACGCCGGGCCGGACGCTCGCGGCGCGGGCCACGGCCCGGGGCCTCGGCGGCGGCCGGGACGCCCTCGCGGCGGCCACCGACGACGTCGCCCTTGTAGATCCAGACCTTCACGCCGATGCGGCCGAAGGAGGTCCGGGCCTCGAACAGGCCGTAGTCGATGTCCGCACGCAGCGTGTGCAGCGGGACCCGACCCTCGCGGTAGAACTCCGACCGCGACATCTCGGCACCGCCGAGGCGGCCCGAGCACTGGACCCGGATGCCCTTGACCTGCGGGCTGCGCATGGCCGACTGGATGGCCTTGCGCATCGCACGCCGGAAGGCGACCCGGTTCGACAGCTGCTCGGCGACGCCCTGGGCGACGAGCTGCGCGTCGGACTCGGAGTTCTTGACCTCGAGGATGTTCAGCTGGACCTGCTTCTTGGTCAGCTTCTCGAGGTTGCCCCGGATCCGGTCGGCCTCCGCGCCACGACGGCCGATCACGATGCCCGGACGCGCGGTGTGGATGTCCACCCGCACGCGGTCCCGGGTGCGCTCGATCTCGACCTTGGAGATGCCGGCCCGCTCCATGCCCTTGGAGAGCATGCGGCGGATCTCGACGTCCTCCTTGACGTACTCGGAGTACTGCTTGTCGGCGTACCAGCGCGACTTCCAGTCCGTGGTGATGCCCAGGCGGAAGCCGTGCGGGTTGATCTTCTGCCCCATCAGCGGGCCCTCCCCTTCGCACCACGACGGCCGGCCTTCTGCGGAACCGACTCGACCTCGATGGTGATGTGGCTCGTCCGCTTGCGGATGCGGTACGCACGCCCCTGGGCGCGCGGCCGGATCCGCTTCAACGTCGGGCCCTCGTCGACCATCGCCACGGCGACCACGAGGGTCTCCGGGTCCAGGTCCAGGTTGTTCTCGGCGTTGGCCGCGGCGCTCGCCACGACCTTCGCGACGGGCTCCGCCGCGGCCTGCGGCGAGAACCGCAGGATCGCCAGCGCCTCGTCGACCGGCAGGCCGCGAACCAGGTCCACGACACGACGGGTCTTCATCGGCGAGCTGCGGACGAACCGCGCCACGGCGCGCGCACGAGTCGGCTCGAGCGCAGCGCCGGTGGTCTCGGCAGTGGTCTCTGCCATTTTCTCCACCTCTCCTAGTCGCTACTCGGGCCGGCTACTAGCGCCGACGCGCCTTGCGGTCGTCCTTGATGTGACCCCGGAAGGTCCGGGTGGGGGCGAACTCGCCCAGCTTGTGACCGACCATCGAGTCGGACACGAACACCGGGACGTGCTTGCGGCCGTCGTGCACGGCGATGGTGTGACCGATCATGTCCGGGATGATCGTGGACCGACGGGACCACGTGCGGATGACGGTCTTCTTGCCGGACTCGTTGAGGACGTCCACCTTCTTGAGCAGGTGGTCGTCCACGAAGGGGCCCTTCTTCAGGCTGCGCGGCATGTCTTACCTCCCTGCTCAGCGCTTCTTGCCGGTACGACGCCGGCGGACGATCAACTTGTCGGACGGCTTGTTCTTGCGGGTACGGCCCTCGGGCGTACCGGCGGGGTTCACCGGGTGGCGTCCACCGGAGGTCTTGCCCTCACCACCACCGTGCGGGTGGTCCACCGGGTTCATGACGACACCACGGACGGTCGGGCGCTTGCCCTTCCACCGCATACGGCCGGCCTTACCCCAGTTGATGTTGGCGTGCTCCGAGTTGCCCACCTCGCCGACGGTGGCGCGGCAGCGCACGTCGACGTAGCGGATCTCGCCGGAGGGCATCCGCAGCTGCGCGTAGGGCCCGTCCTTGGCGACCAGCTGGACGCCGACACCGGCCGAGCGCGCGATCTTGGCGCCGCCACCGGGGCGGAGCTCGATCGCGTGCACCACGGTGCCCGTCGGGATGTTGCGCAGCGGCAGGTTGTTACCCACCTTGATGTCGGCCCGGGGACCGTTCTCGATCTTGTCGCCCTGCTTGAGCTTCGCCGGCGCGATGATGTAGCGCTTCTCGCCGTCGGCGTAGTGCAGCAGTGCGATCCGCGAGGTGCGGTTCGGGTCGTACTCGATGTGCGCGACCTTCGCCGGCACGCCGTCCTTGTCGTTACGACGGAAGTCGATCAGACGGTAGGCGCGCTTGTGTCCGCCACCCTGGTGACGGGTGGTGATCCGCCCGTGCGCGTTGCGGCCGCCCTTGTTGTGCAGCGGGCGCAGCAGCGACTTCTCGGGGGTGTCCCGGGTGATCTCGGCGAAGTCCGACACGCTCGAGCCACGACGGCCCGGGGTGGTCGGCTTGTACTTACGAATGGCCATGGGTCAGCTCGCTCCCTCAGCTCGCCGGGCCACCGAACACGTCGATCGCCTTGCTCTCCTCGGAGAGCGTGACGATCGCGCGCTTGGTGTCCTTGCGCTTGCCGTAGCCGGTGCGGGAGCGCTTGCGCTTGCCCGGGCGGTTCAGCGTGTTCACGCTGGTCACCTTGACCCCGAACACCTTCTCCACGGCGATCTTGATCTGGGTCTTGTTCGCGTCCGGTGCCACGACGAAGGTGTACTGGCGCTCGTCGAGCAGCCCGTAGCTCTTCTCCGAGACGACCGGCGCGAGCAGCACGTCCCGCGGGTCCGTGATCACTTGTCGGCCTCCTCAGCGCGGCGGCCGGCAGCCTTCGGCTTCGCGACCGGGCCGGCCAGGAACTCGTCCAGCGCCGCCTGCGTGAACAGCACGACGTCGTTGACGAGCACGTCGTGGGTGTTCAGCTGGTCGGGCGCGATCAGGTGGACCTGCGGCAGGTTGCGCAGGCTCAGCAGGGCGTTCTCCGCGGAACGCTCGACGACCGCAAGCACCCGGCGGGCGTCGGGCACGACGGCCTCGATCGCCTTGCGGGCGGCCTTGGTCGACGGTGCGTCGCCCTCGGAGAAGGCGGACACGACGTGCACGGCGCCGGCGCGGGCCCGGTCGGAGAGGGCGCCACGCAGGGCGGCGGCCTTCATCTTCTTCGGGGTCCGCTGCGAGTAGTCGCGGGGCGTCGGGCCGTGGACGATGCCACCACCGGCGAACTGCGGCGCGCGGATCGAGCCCTGACGGGCGCGACCGGTGCCCTTCTGCCGGTACGGCTTCTTGCCACCGCCGCGGACCTCGCCGCGACCCTTCACGTCGTGCGTGCCCTGACGCGCGGCGTTGAGCTGCGCGGTCACCACCTGGTGCATGAGGGCGATGTTCGCCGTCACGTCGAAGACGTGGTCCGGCAGCTCGACGCTGCCGGAGGCGGAACCCTCGGGAGTCTTGATCTGCACGGTGCTCACTTGCCATCACCCTTCGCGGGGGTCTTCACCACGACGAGGCCACCGCGCGGACCGGGGACGGCGCCCTTGACGAGCAGCAGCCCGCGTTCGGCGTCCACCCGGTGGACCTTCAGGTTCTGCGTGGTCTGGCGGTCGGAACCCATCCGGCCGGCCATCCGCACACCCTTGAACACGCGGCCCGGGGTGGCGCAGCCGCCGATGGAGCCCGGCGAACGGTGCTTGCGCTGCGTGCCGTGCGAGGCGCCCAGGCCCTTGAACCCGTGGCGCTTCATGACACCGGCGAAGCCCTTGCCCTTGGTCACGCCCACCACGTCGACCTCGGCCACCTCGGCGAACGCCTCGACGGTGACCTCCTGGCCGGCGGCGTACTCGGCGGCGTCGGAGGTGCGGAGCTCCAGGACGTGGCGACGGGGGGTGACGCCGGACTTGGCGAAGTGGCCGGACTCCGGCTTGTTCACCTTGCGCGGGTCGATGGCCCCGTAGGCCAGCTGGACGGCGGTGTAGCCGTCGGTCTCCTGCGAGCGCACCTGCGTCACGACGTTCGGCCCGAGCTGGACCACGGTGACCGGCACGATGCGGTTGTTCTCGTCGAACAACTGGGTCATCCCGAGCTTGGTGCCCAGGAGGCCGGTGACCTTCTTCGTCTGCTTGGTGGCAGTCGTCTTCTTGAATGCAGCAGTCATCGTCTCCACCCCGCCGTCACTGAATGTTGACGTCGACGCTCGCCGGCAGGTCGATGCGCATGAGCGCGTCGACCGTCTTGGGCGTCGGGTCGAGGATGTCGATGAGTCGCTTGTGCGTGCGCATCTCGAAGTGCTCGCGCGAATCCTTGTACTTGTGCGGCGAGCGGATGACGCAGTACACGTTCTTCTCGGTAGGCAGCGGCACGGGGCCGACGACCCGGGCACCGGTACGCGTCACGGTCTCCACGATCTTGCGAGCAGACGCGTCGATTGCCTCGTGGTCATAGGCCTTGAGCCTGATGCGGATCTTCTGTCCCGCCATGGTCGTCGGTCGTCCTCTTCTTCCTGCCGCGGGGGTGTCGCGGTTCGGCCCCGTAAGAACTCGCGCCGTGCTGCCACCGGATGTCCGGCGGGCCGGCTGCGGCCCGTGCTCTGTTCAGGTCTCTGTCGGCCCGGAGTCGCGCGTCCAGTTCCCTGGAGCACTCGTCCTGCCGGGGCTCTCCGGTCCACGAGGTCGGGCGTGTCGCGCCCTACCCGCATGGTTGTGCCCGGGTCACCGCGTCCCACCCCCATCTGGGGCGGGCATGTCGCTCGGAATCTCCCCGGTAACGCGGCGGACCGCGGAACCGGGGCTGACAACGAACATGGCGCATGGTGCGCGACCCCTGGACTACCGGAAACCGGGAACAGAGGCGGCGCTTCCACGCGCCATGCTCATCGTGCAACCCGTCAAGGATGACACACCGCTGTGCGGCACCCTCGACCGGGGGGTGGGTAACGAGGCCGCCCCGGGGGACGGCCCCGTCACATCACGCGTTGATCTTGGTGACCTGGCCGGCGCCCACGGTACGGCCACCCTCACGGATGGCGAACTGCAGGCCCTCCTCCATGGCGATCGGCTGGATCAGCTGAACGCTCATGGTGGTGTTGTCACCCGGCATGACCATCTCGGTGCCCTGCGGGAGGGTCACGACGCCGGTCACGTCGGTCGTCCGGAAGTAGAACTGCGGACGGTAGTTGTTGAAGAACGGGGTGTGACGGCCGCCCTCGTCCTTGCCCAGGATGTACACCTGGCCCTCGAACTCGGTGTGCGGGGTGATCGAACCCGGCTTCACGACGACCTGGCCGCGCTCCACGTCCTCACGCTTGATACCGCGCAGGAGCAGACCCACGTTCTCGCCGGCGCGACCCTCGTCGAGGATCTTGCGGAACATCTCGACACCGGTGACGGTGGTCGAGGTCTTGTTCGGCCGGATGCCGACGATGTCGACGGTCTCGTTGACCTTGACGATGCCGCGCTCGATACGGCCGGTGACGACCGTGCCGCGACCGGTGATCGTGAAGACGTCCTCGACGGGCATGAGGAACGGCTTCTCGATGTCGCGCTCGGGCTCCGGGATGGCCTCGTCGACCGCGTCCATGAGCTCGACGATGGCCTCGGCCCACTTGTCGTCGCCCTCGAGCGCCTTCAGCGCCGAGACGCGCACGATCGGGAGGTCGTCGCCCGGGTAGTCCTGATCCGACAGGAGCTCGCGGACCTCCATCTCGACGAGCTCCATGATCTCCTCGTCGTCGACCATGTCCGCCTTGTTCAGGGCGACGACGATGTACGGCACGCCGACCTGACGCGCGAGCAGCACGTGCTCACGGGTCTGGGGCATCGGGCCGTCGGTCGCGGCGACCACCAGGATCGCGCCGTCCATCTGGGCGGCACCGGTGATCATGTTCTTCACGTAGTCGGCGTGCCCGGGGCAGTCGACGTGCGCGTAGTGCCGCTTCTCGGTCTGGTACTCGACGTGCGCGATGGAGATCGTGATACCGCGCTGGCGCTCTTCCGGCGCCTTGTCGATCATGTCGAACGCCGAAGCCTCGTTGAGGTTCGGGTACTTGTCGTGCAGAACCTTGGTGATGGCCGCCGTCAGCGTGGTCTTGCCGTGGTCGATGTGACCGATGGTGCCGATGTTGACGTGCGGCTTGGTCCGCTCGAACTTCGCCTTCGCCACTGCTGGGTCCTCCTGGACTCGTGTCTGTACTCCGCCGTGCTGACGGCAGGTCTGTGGGTGTCGGGTGGTGCGGGCCGCGGACCTTACCGATCCGCGGACCGCACCCTCCGAGCAGGTCGGGCACTGGGGCCCGCCCCGGGGAGCTCTTACTCGCCCGTGGCCTTCGCGATGATCTCCTTCGCCACGTTCGCCGGAACCTCGGCGTAGGAGTCGAAGACCATCGTGTAGTTCGCCCGGCCCTGGGTCCGCGACCGCAGGTCGCCGACGTAGCCGAACATCTCGGACAGCGGCACGGTCGCCTTCACGACACGGGCACCGGCCCGCTCCTCCATGGCCTGGATCTGGCCGCGGCGGGAGTTCAGGTCGCCGATGACGTCACCCATGTAGTCCTCGGGCGTCATCACCTCGACGGCCATCATCGGCTCGAGGATGGCGGGGCTCGCCTTGCGGGCCGCCTCCTTGAACGCCATCGAACCGGCGACCTTGAAGGCCATCTCCGAGGAGTCGACCTCGTGGTACTGACCGTCCAGCAGCGTGAGCTTCACACCGACGACGGGGTAGCCGGCCTGGATGCCGTACTGCATGGCGTCCTGGGCACCGGCGTCGACCGACGGGATGTACTCCCGCGGGACACGACCACCGGTGACCTTGTTCTCGAACTCGTACAGCGCACCGTCACCGCTGGTGAGCGGCTCGAGCTTGATGATGACGCGGGCGAACTGGCCCGAACCACCGGTCTGCTTCTTGTGCGTGTACTCGAACTTCTCGACGGCCTTCTTGATGGTCTCCCGGTAGGCCACCTGCGGCTTACCGATGTTGGCCTCGACCTTGTAGTCGGACTTCATCCGGTTGACCAGCACCTCGAGGTGCAGCTCGCCCATGCCGGCGATGATGGTCTGGCCGGTCTCGTCGTCCAGGGAGACCTGGAACGTCGGGTCCTCCTCCGCCAGCTTCTGGATCGCCAGCGAGAGCTTCTCCTGGTCCGCCTTCGACTTGGGCTCGACGGCGACCTGGATGACCGGGTCCGGGAAGGTCATCGACTCGAGGACGATCGGGTTCTGCGGGTCGCAGAGCGTGTCGCCGGTGGTCGTGTCCTTCAGACCGATGACCGCGTAGATGTGGCCGGCCACGGCCTCGTCGACCGGGTTCTCCTTGTTGGAGTGCATCTGGAAGAGCTTCCCGATGCGCTCCTTCCGGTCCTTGGTCGAGTTGATGACCTGGGCGCCGGCGGCGACCTGACCCGAGTACACCCGGATGTAGGTCAGCTTGCCGAAGAACGGGTGCGCGGCGATCTTGAAGGCGAGGGCCGAGAACGGCTCGTCCTTCGCAGGCTTGCGGCTCGCCGGCGTCTCGCCGTCGGTGAGGAAACCCTCGACCGGCGGCACGTCGTACGGCGACGGCAGGTAGTCGATCACCGCGTCCAGCATCGGCTGCACGCCCTTGTTCTTGAAGGCCGAGCCACAGAGGACCGGGTAGGCGGCGCGGTTGGTCACCAGCGCGCGGACACCGGTCTTGATCTGCTCGGTCGTCAGGTCCTCGCCACCGAGGTAGAGCTCCATGAGCTCGTCGTCGGTCTCGGCGACGGCCTCGACGAGCGCCGTGCGGTACTCCTCGGCCTTGGCCTGGAGGTCCGCCGGGATCTCCTCGACGGTGTAGTCCTCGCCCTTGGCGACCTCGCCACGCCACGTGAGCGCGCGCATCTCGACCAGGTCGATGACACCGATGAAGTCGTTCTCGGAGCCGATCGGGATCTGCAGCGGCAGCGGGGTCGCGTTCAGGCGGTCCTTGATCGTCTGAACGGTGAAGTAGAAGTCCGCGCCCAGCTTGTCCATCTTGTTGACGAAGCAGATGCGGGGGACGTCGTACTTGGTGGCCTGCCGCCAGACCTGCTCGGACTGCGGCTCGACCCCCTCCTTGCCGTCGAAGACCGCGACCGCGCCGTCGAGCACCCGCAGCGAACGCTCCACCTCGACGGTGAAGTCGACGTGCCCGGGGGTGTCGATGATGTTGATCTGGTGGTTCTTCCAGAAGCAGGTCGTCGCGGCCGACGTGATCGTGATGCCGCGCTTCTGCTCCTCCTCCATCCAGTCCATGGTGGCGGCGCCGTCGTGCACCTCGCCGAGCTTGTAGTTGATCCCCGTGTAGTACAGGATCCGCTCGGTCGTGGTCGTCTTACCGGCGTCGATGTGGGCCATGATGCCGATGTTGCGGACCTTGGTGAGGTCCGTCAGCACGTCCTGTGCTGCCACTGCTCAGCTCTCCCTGGATCGCGAGTTGGCGCCCGACGGTCGGCCGGTCACCAGCGGTAGTGGGCGAAGGCGCGGTTCGACTCCGCCATCTTGTGCATGTCCTCGCGCCGCTTGACGCTGGCGCCGAGGCCGTTGCTGGCGTCGAGCAGCTCGTTCATGAGGCGCTCGACCATGGTCTTCTCACGGCGCTGGCCGGAGTAGGTGACCAGCCAACGCAGCCCCAGGGTGGTCTGCCGGACGGCACGGACCTCGACGGGGACCTGGTAGGTCGCGCCACCGACGCGGCGGCTGCGGACCTCGAGGGCCGGCTTCACGTTGTCGAGAGCGCGCTTCAGCGTGACGACCGGGTCGGTGCCGGTCTTGTCACGGGTGCCCTCGAGGGCGGCGTAGACGATGCGCTCGGCGAGCGACCGCTTCCCGTCCTTGAGGACCTTGTTCACCAGCTGGGTGACCAGCGGCGAGCCGTAGACCGGGTCCGAGACCAGCGGACGCTTCGGGGCGGGGCCCTTGCGGGGCATCAGCTCTTCTCCTTCTTCGCGCCGTAGCGGCTGCGGGACTGCTTGCGGTTCTTCACGCCCTGGGTGTCCAGCGACCCACGGATGACCTTGTAGCGCACGCCGGGGAGGTCCTTCACACGACCACCGCGCACGAGCACGATGCTGTGCTCCTGCAGGTTGTGGCCCTCACCGGGGATGTACGCGGTGACCTCGATGCCGCTGGACAGGCGCACACGGGCGACCTTGCGCAGCGCCGAGTTCGGCTTCTTGGGCGTGGTGGTGTACACGCGGGTGCAGACCCCGCGGCGCTGGGGGCTTCCCTTCAGCGCGGCGGTCTTGGTCTTGGAGACCTTGTCCTCGCGGCCCTTGCGGACCAGCTGCTGGATCGTGGGCATGAACCGTCTACTTCTTCCCGTCGACGTGGCTCGACTGTCTCGCTCGCCGTGACACTGGTGATCTTCGTTCGGTGTCCCGGGCTCCGGGCGCCGGCGTGGCTGCCGGCTCTCGCCGGACTCCGCCACCGTCGCGCCGGACCCCGAGGTCGGGCGTGTCGTCCCGGGCACGCTCGGGGCCGGAAGGGCCCCGCGGAGGCTGTCGGGACGTCCGGCGTGCCCTGCTCCGGGGCGCAACCACAGATCTGAGGGTCGGAACCAACGGATCGGTGCACACCACGGGACACGCGGACCTGCCCGACCGGAGCCGAGCACAGGACATGAGAATACCCGGCCCTCTTCGACACGGTCAAAGCGGGTCCGTTCCGGGCGTTCGCCTCGGACCTGCCTTCGGGACCATCGGGGGCTTCGATGGTCCTCGGATCCCCCGGGACGACGCCCCGGAGGAGACCTGAGATGACCCGACGATGCCGTACGACGCCGTCACTGGCAAGCGGACTCACCCGCTCGTCGCAGATCGACGGCCGCTCGTCGCGGTCGGATCGGTGTGGGCGATGACTGCGCCACAGCACGATCCCGCCGTGTCGATCACGGTGTGGATCACCCTGTGGACGGTGGCGACGGAGGGACGGTTACGGTCCGGTATGCACCTGCCGACGGCCGTCAACCGCCTCGCCACGCGCGCACTCATCGCGCCCTTGCTCGCCCCGACACTACCCGTCGCCCTGAGACGGCGTGGACTCGACCTCGTCGGCGCCTCGCTCCCGCTCCCCCGCGGCACCCGCCGCGACCTCGGGACGCTGGGCGGCGTGCCCACCGCGGTCGTCGCACCTCCCGGGCCGCTGGCCCCGCACCGGGTGCTCTACCTGCACGGCGGCGGGTACCTCGTGGGGTCCTCGGCGTCGCACCGGCCGCTGCTCGCCGGGCTCGCGCACGCCACCGGCAGCGCGGTCCTCGCTCCGCACTACCGGCTCGCCCCGGAGCACCCGTTCCCGGCCGCCCTCGACGACGCGTACGCCGCCTGGGCCGCCCTGCGCGCCGCGGGGATCCCGGCCCGGCACATCGCGGTGGCCGGCGACTCCGCGGGCGGCGGGCTGACCATGTCGCTGCTGCTGCGACTGCGTGCGACCGGCGAGGATCTCCCGGGCTCCATCGGACTGATCTCGCCCTGGCTGGACCTGTCCTGCACCGCGGACGCGCTCACCCGCAACGTCGCCTCCGACGCGATGCTGGATCCGTCGTGGCTGCCCGACGCCGTCACCGACTACGCGGGCCCGCACACCGGTGCCCCCGAGCTCCTGCCTCTCGACGCGGACCTGGCCGGGCTGCCGCCGCTCCACGTCGTCGCCGGTGCCGACGAGATCCTCGTCGACGACGCCGACACCCTCGTCGAGCGCGCCCGCGCGGCCGGGACACCGGTCACCTACGAGCGCGCGCCCGGCATGTGGCACGCCTTCCCGACGCTGGCCGGGCTGTTAGCGGAGGCCGACGCCTCGCTGCGCACCCTGGGCCTGGCCCTGCGGGCGGACTGCCTGCGCTGAGGCCCGCACCCCGCGTACAGCCCCGGAACGCACGAACGGGGCCGGGCACCGCCACGGGAGCGCGGTGTCCGGCCCCGTCCGGGACCTGTCCGGTCACGGTCCGGACCCACCGTCGTGGGTCCGGACCGGACAACTACCTCAGCGGTAGTCGCGACCGAAGTCGTAGTCGTCCAGCGGCACCGCGGCACCGGTGCCCGTGCCGAAGACGTCGGGGCTGTAGTAGCCGTCGTCGTAGCTCGGCAGTGCGTAGGCGGCCGCGCGGGCCTCCTCGGTCGGCTGGACCTGGATGTTGCGGTACCGGTTGATGCCGGTACCGGCCGGGATCAGCTTACCGATGATCACGTTCTCCTTGAGCCCGACGAGCTTGTCGCGCTTTCCGTTGATCGCGGCATCGGTGAGGATGCGGGTGGTCTCCTGGAACGAGGCCGCGGACAGCCACGACTCCGTCGCCAGCGAGGCCTTGGTGATCCCCATCAGGACCGGACGGCCGGAGGCCGGCTCCAGCCCCTCGGCGACGACCCGGCGGTTCTCGGACTCGAACTCGCCCCGCTCGGCCAGTGCGCCGGGCAGGAACTCGGTCGCACCCGAGTCGATGATCGTGACCCGGCGCAGCATCTGCCGGACGATGACCTCGATGTGCTTGTCGTGGATGTCCACGCTCTGCGTGCGGTACACCTTCTGCACCTCACGCACGAGGTGCAACTGCACCTCACGCGGGCCCATGACACGCAGCACCTCGTGCGGGTCCGCCATGCCCTCGAGGAGCAGCTGGCCGACCGTCACGTGGTCGCCGTCCGCAAGCGGACGCTCGGTGCCGTCGACGGTGGTCATCCCGAGCCACTGCCGCTTGGACAGCTTCTCGTAGACGATCTCCTCGCCGCCGTCGTCCGGGATCAGCGTGATCTTCCAGAACCGGTCGCCGTCCTCGATGCGGATGCGGCCGTCGACGTCGGCGATCGGCGCCTTACCGCGCGGGACCCGGGCCTCGAACAGCTCGGTGACACGCGGCAGACCGGTCGTGATGTCGTCACCCGCGACGCCACCCTGCTTGAACGTACGCATCGTCAGCTGGGTGCCGGGCTCACCGATGGACTGCGCGGCGACGATGCCGACGGCCTCGCCGACGTCCACCAGCTTGCCGGTGGCCATCGAGCGGCCGTAGCACATGCCGCAGATACCGGTGGCCGAGGCGCAGGTCAGCGCGGAGCGGACCCGGACCGTCTTGACGCCGGCCGCGACGAGCGCGTCCAGCACGGCGTCGCCGAGGTCGTCGCCCTTGCGCACCAGCACGGTGCCGTCCGCCGCGGTGATCTCCTCGCCGGAGGTCCGGGCGTACACCGAGGTACGCAGGTAACGGTGCGGGATGAACCGACCGTCGCTCGTCTCCTCGGTGACCGCCATCGGGATGGCACGCTCGGTGCCGCAGTCGACCTCGCGGACGATGACGTCCTGCGACACGTCGACCAGACGACGGGTCAGGTACCCGGAGTCCGCGGTCCGCAGCGCGGTGTCCGCCAGACCCTTACGGGTGCCGTGCGTGGAGATGAAGTACTCCAGCACCGACAGGCCCTCGCGGTACGAGGCCTTGATCGGACGCGGGATGAACTCGCCCTTGGGGTTCGCGACCAGACCCTTCATACCCGCCAGCTGGCGGATCTGGGTCATGTTGCCCGCGGCCCCGGACTGGACGATCGTCGGGATCGGGTTGTCCTCGGGGAAGTTCTGCTCCATCGCCTTGGCGACCTCCTCGGTCGCCCGGCTCCAGATCTTGACCATCTCGTCGTTGCGCTCCTGGTGCGACAGGGCACCACGCTGGTAGCGCTTGTTGATCTGGTCGGCCTTCGCCTCGTACTCCTCGAGGATGCCCGCCTTGGCCGGCGGGACCAGCACGTCCGCGATCGAGATCGTGACGCCGGAGCGCGTGGCCCAGTAGAAGCCCGCGTCCTTCAGCCGGTCCAGGACCTGCGCGACCTCGGTCATCGAGTAGCGCTCGGCCAGCTCGTTGACGATCGTGGCCTGGCGCTTCTTCGGCAGCGGCTCGTTGACGAACGGGTAGTCCGCCGGCAGGAGCTCGTTGAACAGCACCCGCCCGAGCGTGGTCTCCGCGGTCCAGACGCCGTCCTCGGTCACGGTCCCGGCGTCCGAGCCCGGGGTCGGGGTGACCTGCGGGAGCCGGATCTTGATCGGCGCCTGCAGGTGGAGGACCTTGCGGTCGTAGGCCATGATCGCCTCGGCCGCGGAGCCGTAGTGGTTCCCGGCGCCGTGGGCGTCCTCCCGGAGACGGGTCAGGTGGTACAGACCCGTGACCATGTCCAGACGCGGCATCGCCAGCGGGCGGCCCGACGCCGGGGACAGGATGTTGTTCGACGACAGCATCAGCACGCGGGCCTCGGACTGCGCCTCGGCCGACAGCGGCAGGTGCACCGCCATCTGGTCACCGTCGAAGTCCGCGTTGAACGCCTCGCAGACCAGCGGGTGCAGCTGGATGGCCTTGCCCTCCACCAGCTGCGGCTCGAAGGCCTGGATGCCGAGACGGTGCAGCGTGGGCGCACGGTTCAGCAGCACGGGGTGCTCGGAGATGACCTCCTCGAGCACGTCCCACACCTGCGAGCGGCCGCGCTCGACCATCCGCTTGGCGGACTTGATGTTCTGCGCGTGGTTGAGGTCCACCAGGCGCTTCATCACGAACGGCTTGAACAGCTCCAGCGCCATCTGCTTGGGCAGACCGCACTGGTGCAGCTTCAGCTGCGGGCCGACGACGATGACCGAACGGCCCGAGTAGTCGACGCGCTTGCCGAGCAGGTTCTGGCGGAACCGGCCCTGCTTGCCCTTCAGCAGGTCGGACAGCGACTTGAGCGGGCGGTTGCCCGGACCGGTCACCGGCCGGCCACGACGGCCGTTGTCGAACAGCGCGTCGACGGACTCCTGGAGCATCCGCTTCTCGTTGTTGACGATGATCTCGGGCGCGCCGAGGTCGATCAGTCGCTTGAGGCGGTTGTTCCGGTTGATGACCCGGCGGTACAGGTCGTTCAGGTCCGAGGTCGCGAAGCGGCCACCGTCGAGCTGCACCATCGGGCGCAGGTCCGGCGGGATGACCGGCACGCAGTCGAGCACCATGCCCATCGGCGAGTTGCCGGTGGTCTGGAACGCCGCGACGACCTTCAGGCGCTTGAGCGCACGCAGCTTCTTCTGGCCCTTGCCGGACCGGATGATCTCGCGCAGCTTCTCGGCCTCGGCGGGGATGTCGAAGTTCTCCAGCAGCTTCTGGATCGCCTCGGCACCCATGGCGCCGGTGAAGTAGTCGCCGTAGCGGTCGTAGAGCTCGCGGTAGATGGACTCGTCCGCGATGAGCTGCTGGACGTCGAGCTTGGTGAACGTCGTCCAGATCTCGTCGAGCCGGTCCAGCTCGCGCTGGGCACGGTCGCGCAGCTGACGCATCTCGCGCTCGCCGCCGTCCTTGACCTTGCGGCGGACGTCGCCCTTGGCACCCTCGGCCTCGAGCTCGGCGATGTCGGCCTCGAGCTTCTGGGCGCGGGCCTCGAGGTCGGCGTCGCGGGTCTGCTCGACCCGACGGCGCTCCACGCTCATCTCGTTCTCGAGCGTGGACATGTCGTTGTGCCGCAGCTCGGTGTTCACCGAGGTGATCACGTACGCCGCGAAGTAGATGATCTTCTCGAGGTCCTTGGGGGCCAGGTCGAGCAGGTAGCCCAGCCGGCTCGGGACGCCCTTGAAGTACCAGATGTGCGTGACCGGGGCGGCCAGCTCGATGTGGCCCATCCGCTCACGACGCACCTTGGCGCGCGTGACCTCCACGCCGCAGCGCTCGCAGATGATGCCCTTGAACCGGACGCGCTTGTACTTGCCGCAGTAGCACTCCCAGTCCCGGGTCGGACCGAAGATCTTCTCGCAGAAGAGCCCGTCCTTCTCCGGCTTCAGGGTGCGGTAGTTGATGGTCTCGGGCTTCTTGACCTCACCGTGCGACCACTGGCGGATGCCCTCGGCGGTGGCCAGGCCGATGCGCAGTTCGTCGAAGAAGTTGACGTCGAGCACGTATGTCCTCTGTTTCTTCGTTTAAAGGGCGGCTGGTCGGACGGGGGTCAGTTGACGACGTCGTCGACGGTCATCGACTCCGAGCCCGGGCGGCTGGACAGGTTGATGCCCAGGTTCGCCGCGGCACGCTCGAGGTCCTCGTCGTCGGCGTCCCGCATCTCGATCGCCGCACCGTCGCTGGAGAGCACCTCGACGTTCAGGCAGAGCGACTGCAGCTCCTTGAGGAGCACCTTGAACGACTCGGGGATCCCCGGCTCCGGGATGTTCTCGCCCTTGACGATCGCCTCGTAGACCTTCACGCGGCCCACGACGTCGTCGGACTTGATCGTCAGCAGCTCCTGCAGGGTGTAGGCGGCGCCGTACGCCTGCATCGCCCAGCACTCCATCTCACCGAAGCGCTGGCCACCGAACTGCGCCTTACCGCCCAGCGGCTGCTGGGTGATCATCGAGTAGGGGCCCGTCGACCGCGCGTGGATCTTGTCGTCCACCAGGTGGGCCAGCTTCAGGATGTACATGTAGCCGACCGCGACCGGGAACGGGTACGGCTCACCGGAGCGGCCGTCGAGCAGCTGCGCCTTGCCGTCCGGACCGACCATCCGCTCACCGTCCCGGTTGGGACGGGTCGAGCCCAGCAGACCCGTGATCTCGTGCTCGCGCGCACCGTCGAACACCGGCGTCGCGGTGTTCGTGTCGGCGGGCACCGAGTAGAGCTCCTCGGGCATCTGCGCCGCCCACTCGGGCGTGCCCTCGATCTCCCAGCCGGACTTGGCGATCCACCCGAGGTGGGTCTCCAGGATCTGGCCGATGTTCATACGACGCGGCACACCGTGGGTGTTCAGGATGATGTCGACCGGCGTGCCGTCCGGGAGGAACGGCATGTCCTCCTGCGGGAGGATCTTGCCGATGACGCCCTTGTTGCCGTGCCGGCCGGCGAGCTTGTCGCCGTCGGAGATCTTGCGCTTCTGGGCCACGTAGACGCGGACCAGCTCGTTGACGCCCGGGGCCAGCTCGTCGTCGTCGTCGCGGGAGAAGACCCGGATGCCGATGACCTTGCCGTTCTCGCCGTGCGGCACCTTCAGCGAGGTGTCGCGGACCTCGCGCGCCTTCTCACCGAAGATCGCGCGGAGCAGGCGCTCCTCCGGGGTCAGCTCGGTCTCGCCCTTGGGCGTGACCTTGCCGACCAGGATGTCGCCGGGCTGGACCTCGGCGCCGATCCGGATGATGCCGCGCTCGTCGAGGTCGGCCAGCACGTCCTCGGAGACGTTCGGGATGTCCCGGGTGATCTCCTCGGCGCCCAGCTTCGTGTCGCGCGCGTCGATCTCGTGCTCCTCGATGTGGATCGAGGTGAGCACGTCGTCCTGCACGAGGCGCTGCGACAGGATGATCGCGTCCTCGTAGTTGTGGCCCTCCCACGGCATGATCGCCACGAGCAGGTTCTTGCCCAGCGCCATCTCGCCGTTCTCGGTGCAGGGACCGTCGGCGAGCACCTGGCCCACCTCGACCCGCGCGCCCTCGTCGACGATGGGCTTCTGGTTGTTGCAAGTGCCCTGGTTCGAGCGGCGGAACTTGTTCAGACGGTAGGTCTGACGCTGCCCCTCGTCGTCCATGACGGTGATGTAGTCGGCGCACAGCTCCTCGACCACACCGGCGGACTCGGCGGTGACGACGTCACCGGCGTCGACGGCGGCACGCAGCTCCATGCCGGTACCGACCAGCGGCGACTCCGAGCGCAGCAGCGGCACCGACTGGCGCTGCATGTTCGCGCCCATCAGCGCGCGGTTCGCGTCGTCGTGCTCGAGGAACGGGATCATCGCCGTCGCGACCGACACCATCTGGCGCGGCGAGACGTCGATGTACTCGACGCCCGAGGGCGAGATCAGGTCGACCTCGCCGCCCTTGCGGCGGACCAGGACGCGCTCCTCGGCGAACGAGCCGTCCTCGTTGAGCTGGGCGTTGGCCTGGGCGACGACGAAGCGGTCCTCCTCGTCGGCGGTCAGGTAGTCGATCTGCGAGGTGACGACACCGTCGACGACCTTGCGGTACGGCGTCTCGATGAAGCCGAACGGGTTGACCCTCGCGAACGAGGCCAGCGAGCCGATCAGACCGATGTTCGGACCCTCGGGGGTCTCGATCGGGCACATGCGGCCGTAGTGCGACGGGTGGACGTCACGGACCTCCATGCCGGCACGCTCACGGGACAGACCGCCCGGACCGAGCGCCGACAGGCGGCGCTTGTGGGTCAGTCCGGCCAGCGGGTTGTGCTGGTCCATGAACTGCGACAGCTGCGAGGTGCCGAAGAACTCCCGGATCGCGGCCGTGATCGGCCGGGTGTTGATCAGGGTCTGCGGCGTGATGGCCTCGACGTCCTGGGTGGTCATCCGCTCGCGGACGACCCGCTCGGTGCGGGACAGACCGACCCGGACCTGGTTCTGGATCAGCTCGCCGACGGTGCGCAGGCGCCGGTTGCCGAAGTGGTCGATGTCGTCGGTCTCGACCGGGATCTCCCGCGCGGAGTCACCGGAACCCACGGCCATCGTGGTCTCGCCGGCGTGCAGCCGGACGAGGTACTCGATGGTGGTGGCGACATCCTCCTCGGTCAGCGTGCCGACCGAGTTCTCGATGTCGAGGCCGAGCTTCTTGTTGGCCTTGTAACGACCGACCTTGGCCATGTCGTAGCGCTTGTCCTTGAAGAACAGGTTCTCCAGGAGCGCCTGGGCCGACTCGCGCGTCGGCGGCTCGCCGGGGCGCAGCTTGCGGTAGATGTCGAGCAGCGCCTCGTCCTGGCCCGCGGTGTTGTCCTTCTCGAGCGTCGTCATGATCGTCTCGGAGAACCCGAAACGCTCACCGATCTGCTCGGCGGTCCACCCCAGGGCCTTCAGCAGCACGGTGACCGGCTGACGGCGCTTGCGGTCGATGCGGACACCGACGGTGTCGCGCTTGTCGACGTCGAACTCCAGCCACGCACCCCGGCTCGGGATGATCTTGACCGAGTAGACGTCCTTCTCGGTCGTCTTGTCGATCGCGTGGTCGAAGTAGACACCCGGCGAACGGACGAGCTGCGACACGACGACGCGCTCGGTGCCGTTGATGATGAAGGTGCCCTTGTCGGTCATCACGGGGAACTCGCCCATGAAGACCGTCTGGGACTTGATCTCACCGGTGGTGTTGTTCGTGAACTCCGCCGTCACGAACAGCGGGGCACCGTAGGTCATGTCCTTGTCCCGGCACTCCTCGACGGAGGCCTTGACCTCGTCGAAGCGGGGGTCGGAGAAGGACAGCGACATCGAGCCCGAGAAGTCCTCGATCGGCGAGATCTCGGTGAGGATCTCCTCCAGACCGCTCACCGGGAGATCGTCACCGGCCTCGATCCGGCGCTGGAACCAGGCCTCGCTGCCGACCAGCCACTCGTACGACTGGATCTGCAGGTCGAGAAGGTCGGGGACCTCCAACGGCTGGGCGATCTTCGCGAAGGTGACCCGGGTGGGTGCGCCGGGGTAGTTCGGGTTCGCCGAAGCGGAGAGGGTCGAGGTGGTCGCGGCGGCGCGGGAGACAGCCAAGATGCGTCCTTCCGAGAACTGCGCTTCTCGTCTGGCGTGCGCCGGTGGCGGGCGCTACCGTCTCCCTCGATCCGATCGGGGTCCCCCCGGATCGAGAAGCCGGTAGCCGGCCACGTCGCACGCCGTCTGTTGTCGGGCGCTGACGGACGAACGAACCCCCGCACCCATGTCCGCCGAACCCTCTCCGGCGGCCGACGGATCGGTCCGGAAGTCTTCCCCGGTCATGAGTGCGTGAGCCTGGACGCAGACAGCGCAAAGAATGACTATAGACGCTGCGAGCGCAGCTGTCGAGACAGGTCGCCGATTCCAGCATTCAGGCAACCACCGTTGCCCAAGGGTGACCTGCACGCCGCACCGAGTCAAGTCCCACTTCGTCGACGAGCGGTCATCCTGCCGGGACGACCGGTCCGCCGACGCCCGTCCGGGTCGATCCGCGTGACGGTTGACACGGTGTCGTCGGGACGCCAACGATCGGTCACAGGTCGGTGACGGCCGGCGGCGACGAAAGGACGACGATGTCCGACAGCACTCCTCCCATGCGCGAGCTCCTCGGTGACGACGCCCCCAGCAACTGGGGCAAGTGGGGTCCCGACGACGAGCTCGGCTGCCTGAACTACCTGGACGCGGGCGAGGTCCTGCGGGGCGTGCAGCACGTCCGTTCCGGCGAGGTGTTCACCCTGCAGATCCACATGGGACGCACCGAGGCGCCGGGCGACCCGCTGTGGCCGGGCCGCGAGGGCATCAAGCGCCAGAACGTCATGGACGAGGGCACCTGGGACTCGGCCGACGCACCGCAGTTCCCCGGCGGTCTGCACTACGCCGACGACACCGCCCTCATCTTCCTGCAGGGCTCCACGCAGTACGACGCGCTCGGCCACGTCTGGTACGACGGCAAGCTCTGGAACGGCTACGACGCGCGCTCCACCGTCGACGCGATGGACCGGGCCTCGGTGCTGCCGATCGCGGAGAAGGGCGTCGTCGGGCGGGGCGTGCTCATCGACATGGCCCGGCACCGCGGCAAGGAGTGGCTCGACAAGGGCGAGACCTTCGACCACACCGACCTCGAGGCCGCCGCGCAGGCACAGGGAGTCGACATCGAGCCGCACGACGTGCTCGTCATCCGCACCGGATGGATGAAGTACTGGTACGAGCTCAACGACCCGGCCACCTTCTACACCGACTTCACCGAGCCCGGGCTCACCTACTCACGCGAGCTCGTGGAGTGGTTCCAGCGCAAGGAGATCCCGAACCTCGTCACCGACACGATCGCCAACGAGGTGACCAGCGAGCCGCACACCGGCGTCGCGCTCCCGCTGCACTGCGCGCTGATGCGCAACCTCGGCGTCGCCCTCACCGAGATCGCCTGGCTCGACGACCTCGCCGACGCCTGCGCCGCCGACGGACGGTGGAGCTTCCTCTACGCCGCGGCACCGCTGAAGGTCGTCAACGGCACGGGGGCACCGGTGAACCCGATCGTGATCCGCTGATGTCCTCCGCCGACCGCCCCTGGCTGGCCCGCTACGCCGAGGGCCAGCCGCACGACATCACCCCGGACTTCCCGGACGCGTTGTCGATGTTCCGCGCCGCGGTGGCGCGGAACCCCGACGGCGACGCGATCCGCTACTTCGACGGCGCGCTCACCTACCGCGAGCTCGACGGGCTCACCGACGCCTTCGCCGCCGGGCTGCTCGCCGGCGGGTTCACCGCGGGCGAGCGGGTCGCGATGTACCTGCAGAACGTGCCGCAGTTCGTCCTCGGCCTGGTCGGCACCTGGAAGGCCGGCGGCGTCGCGGTGTCGATCAACCCGATGAACCGGGAGCGGGAGCTGGAGCTGCTGCTGCGCGACTCCGGGTCGTCGGTGCTGCTGTGCCTGGAGTCGCTCTACGACGGCGTCGCGCGGACCGTGCTGGCCGGGCAGCCGGGCGTGCGCACCGTGCTCACCACCTCCGAGCGCGAGTTCCAGACCCGCGACGACCGGCGTGCGCTCCCCGACACCGCGCGGCCGGACCTGTCCGGCGACGACGTCACCGACCTCGGCGCGTTCCTGGAGACGCACCGGGGCGGCACTCCCCCGCCGGTGTCGTTCACCGCCGGCGACACCGCGTTCCTCACCTACACCTCGGGGACCACCGGGCCGCCCAAGGGCGCGATGAACACCCACGGCAACGTCGTCTTCACCAGCCAGGCCTACGCCACGTGGTGCGGCCTCGGCGACGACGAGGTCGTCCTCGGCATCGCCCCGCTGTTCCACATCACCGGTCTGATCGCGCACGTGACCCTCGCCCAGTACCTGGCCGCGCCGCTGGTGCTGTTCCACCGGTTCGAGCCGTCGCTGGGCGTCGACGTCATCCGGGAGCACCGGCCGACCCTGACCGTCGGGGCGATCACCGTGTTCATCGCGCTGATGAACGCCCCGAACGCCGACCGGGAGGCGCTCGCGTCGCTGCGCACGATCTGCTCGGGCGGGGCGCCGATCCCGCCGTCGACGGTCACCGCGTTCCACGAGGCGTTCGGGCTGTGGATCCACAACATCTACGGGCTGACCGAGACCACCTCGCCGTCGCACGCGACGCCGATCGGCACCCAGGGGCCGGTGGACTCCGCGTCCGGGGCGCTGTCGGTGGGCGTTCCGATCTACGGCACCGTCGTGCGCATCCTCGACGACGACGGCGCGGAGCTCCCGCCCGGCGAGATCGGGGAGATCTGCACGTCCGGGCCACAGGTCGTCGCGGGCTACTGGGGCAAGCCCGAGGAGACGGCCCACGCGTTCCCCACCGGGGAGCTCGCGCAGCCCGAACTCAGAACGGGGGACGTCGGCTACATGGACGCCGACGGCTGGTTCTACATCGTCGACCGCAAGAAGGACCAGATCAACGCGGGCGGCTACAAGGTGTGGCCGCGCGAGGTGGAGGACGTCCTCTACGAGCACCCCGCGGTGCGGGAGGCCGCGGTGGTCGGCGTCGCCGACGAGTACCGGGGCGAGACGGTCAAGGCGTTCGTGTCACTGCGGGCCGGTGCCTCGGCCACCCCGGAGGAGCTGATCGCGTTCACCCGGGAACGGATGGCGGCCTACAAGTACCCGCGGCAGGTGGAGCTGCTCGACGAGGTGCCCAAGACCGTCACGGGCAAGGTGCTGCGCCGCGAGCTGCGGGCCCGCGAGCAGACCTGACCCGGAGACGACGACGGGGCGCCGACCCGGTGGGTCGGCGCCCCGTCGTGCGAGCGGTGCTCAGGTCACTTGAGCGAGACCTTGGCGCCGGCCTCCTCGAGCTTCGTCTTGGCGGCCTCGGCGGCCTCCTTGGCGACACCCTCGAGCAGCGACTTCGGCGCGGACTCGACGAGGTCCTTCGCCTCCTTCAGGCCCAGGCCCGAGACGACCTCGCGGACGACCTTGATGACCTGGATCTTCTTGTCACCGGCGGCCTCGAGGACGACGTCGAACTCGTCCTTCTCCTCCTCGGCGGGGGCGGCACCGGCGGCGGGGGCACCCGCGGCGGCGACGGCGACCGGGGCGGCCGCGGTGACCTCGAAGGTCTCCTCGAACTTCTTCACGAAGTCCGAGAGCTCGAGCAGGGTGAGCTCCTTGAAGGCGTCGAGCAGCTCGTCGGTGGACAGCTTCGCCATGGTGGCGGTCCTTTCTCTACGAAAGACAGATGGGGGTGGTGATCAGCTCTCGGCGGAGTCGCCGTCGGCATCGGCCGGAGCGGCGGACTCGCCGGACTCGGCCTTCTTGTCGGCCAGTGCCTGCGCGAGGCGGGCGACCTGCGAGGCCGGGGCGTTGAACAGCCCCGCGGCCTTGGACAGGTTGGCCTTCATCGCGCCGGCCAGCTTGGCCAGCAGGACCTCACGGGTCTCGAGGTCCGCCAGCTGCTCGATCTCGGCGGTGGACAGGGCGCGCCCGTCCATGTACCCGCCCTTGATCGTCAGACCGGGGTTGTCCTTCGCGAACTGCTTGATCGCCTTCGCGGCCTCGACGGGCTCACCCTTGATGAAGGTGATGGCCGTCGGGCCGGCGAGCAGGTCGTCCAGGCCCTGGACCCCGGCCTCCGCCGCCGCGCGCTTGACCAGGGTGTTCTTCGCGACGCGGAAGTTCGCGTCCGAACCCAGGTCCCGGCGCAGCTGGGTCAGCTTGGCGACGCTGAGCCCGCGGTACTCGGTCACGACCGAGGCGTCCGACTCGCGGAAGCGGTTGGTGATCTCCTCGACCGCTGCGACCTTGTCAGGTGCTGCCATCGCTGCCCTCCTCTCGGGGGTCGGTCTCGTGCACGTGGGACGTGCTTGGGGGTGCCACCGACGCAGTTCCCACTCCGACCCCGGAGACGACGAACGCCCCGTGCGCAGCAGCACGGGGCGTCGGAAGTTCGTGGGGCACTCGCGCGCCCGGTGTCGCCTCGTCCTCCTGCGCGGGCCGTCCGGACGTTCCCGGAACCTTCGTACGCCCTTCGGGAAGGACGCGGACCTGCGGTCTTCGGTGGATCGGGACCAACTGTAGCTCCTCGCCGTACCCCCGGTTCACCCGGGGGTACGGCGGGGCGGGCCTGCTCAGGCCGGCGTCATCGCGGAGATCTTCCAGCGGCCGTCGACGAACTGGGCGTCGACCCGCAGCCGGGCCGCCGCGGAGCCCTCCTGCGGGGCGCCGCCGTCGGCCTGACGGCGGATGACCTGGTTGACGAAGGCGTAGACGGTCGCGCGGTCGCCGTCGATGCTCGCCACGGCGAGCTTCGGGATCGTCGCGGTGACCACGGCCTTCTGTTGCGGTGCGAGGTCCTTCACGCTGCCGAAGATCTTGTCGAATTCCGGCTGGAAGCCCGGGGTGATGACGCCGCGGGCGTCGTCCTCGGCCTGCTGGAGGCGGGCGTAGTCGAAGGAGTAGACCTTCGTGATCGCCTCACCGACCTGCTCGCCGACCTGCGCGGTGGTGCCGACGTCGGTGAGCGCGGTGTTGGACGCCGACCCGGTGAAGGTCGTGCGGTACCACTCGGCGCCGAAGAACGCGGCGGCCGCGACGAGCAGCACCGTGACGGCGAGCAGCAGGCCGGTCGCGCGCCGGGTCGTCGGGGGGGACAGCAACGACCGGCGACGCGGCGTGCCGTCGGCGCCGGCCGGGGTGCCGTCGGCGTCGTCGTCGTCGGCCGTGCCGGGGGCGTCGGTGCGCCCGGCGTCGCCGGAGCGGACCGGTGCGACGGACGGGACCGCGTCACCGGAGCGCTCGTCGAGGGCGACACCGCCGGTGCCGGTCTCCTCCTCGTCGGGCTCGTCGGCGCGGGTGCGCGGGCGGCCCGCGACCTGGGGCCTGCGAATGCCGCCCGCAGGGCGGCGGCGGGGGGTGGACATGCGGTGACCTCCTGGGGTGGTCGACCTGGGAGCGGGGCGGTGCGGGGCACCGCCGGGGGGCCGGGGGTCGGGCCGGAGGGTCAGCCCGTACCCGGGGTGACCAGCGGCTCCAGTGCGTCGACCTTCCAGCCGTCGTCGGTGCGGACCATGCCGAGCTCGATGCGCTGGCGGGTCACGGCGGGCTGACCGCCCTCGGGCGTGACGGTCACGTCGACGCCGGCGAGCACCCGGGCGGTCCCGGCGCGCGGGTCGACCTCGGTCACCGCGGCGTCGGTGACGGTCGCGGCGGTGGTGCGCTTCTGGTCGGTCACCAGCTTGGCGTAGGCGTCGCGGTTGGACACGAACTCGTCGCGGACCGACCCGGCCGAGGACTGGATCCACAGGTCCAGGCCCTTCTGGGCGTCGGAGTGGTCCAGGGTGTTCAGGTTGATCACGGCCTGGCGGGCGTCACGGAGCGCCTCGTCGCGGGCCTGGGCGACCTGGGTGGCGTCGCTGTTCAGCGCGAACAGCCACAGGCCGCCCAGCACGAGCGCGAGCACCGCCGCGACGACGGCGGCCACGGGCAGGGCCCTGGCGAGCGGTCCGGGCGGGGTCTGGCCGCCGTCCGGACCGGTGGCAGGCTCCACGGGCGCGGAACCGTCGGGGGTGTCGGCCGTCGGGTCGGCCTTCGTGTCGGCGTCGGAGCCGGCAACGTCGGTGTTCATCGGGGAGCGTTCCTCCTCCCGGCTGCGGGGGCACAGCCGCTCGGCGACCGCACCGGGCGGCCGTGGGCCGGCCGTGGGGGTCCGCGCCGTCCGGCGGACGGCGGTCCCCCGCGGTCGTCGTGCCGGCCGGGCCCGGGTGTGACCCGGCCGTCGTGCCGGTCACGCCCCGGACGGGGCGCGACCGTCGTGCTCAACCGCCCAGGATCTGGGCGAAGCTCGTCACCAGGCCCGGCGTCGCGACCCGCTCGGCACGGTTGTCGCCGAGCGACCCGGCGTTCGGCCGCGGGGCCGGTCCGTCGGCGGTGTCGCCGCCGTGGTGACCGTCACCGTGGCCGCCGAACCCCGAGTTGCCGGAGTAGTCCGGCACCTCGAGCGGCTGGGGCCTCGGCACATTCTGCATTCCGCGCACGTTGGTGGGGCTTCCGGGGGGCTCGGTGCAGCGGGCGTCCTCGTTCACCGGTCGCTCGGAGACGTCGAGGCCACCGCGGTTGGGCGTGCCCTCGTAGCCCCGGGTGCAGACCGGCGGGTCGGCGATGTTGACGACCAGACCGAGGTGCGCGGTCCCGTCGCCGGGCACGACCTTCGGCGCGACGGCCACCAGGCCGGGGTAGGTCACGAGCAGCTGGCGCAGGCCCGCCTGGCGCGGGGCCAGCAGCTCGGTCACCGTCCGCAGGTTCGCGATCGACTCGCCGAGCCCGGGGCCGCTCTCCCGGAGCAGGCCGCTGACCTGGTCGCCCAGGCGCGGGCCGTCGTCGATGATCCGGCGCAGGTCCGGGTCGGACTGCTTGAGCTGCTCGGTGACCTCGCGCAGGCCGCGGCTGAACTCCTGGAACTGCGGGGCCACCTCGTTCTGCGTGGTGAGCACCGGGCGGGCGTCGCGGATCAGCGCGGTCGTCTGCGGCAGCGCGTCGGTGGCGGCCCGGGTGAACTCCCCGGTGGTGTCGAGCAGCTGCTGCAGCGGCTGCGCGGTGCCCTCGAAGCCCTGGCCGAGCTCGCGGACGACGGTCTGCAGCGAGTCCTTCGGCACCGTCGACACGAGCTGGTCCAGCTCGGTCAGGAAGGTGTTGATCTGGACCGGGGTCCGGGTGCGGTCCTGCGGGATGACCGAGCCGGAGGCGAGCGCCTCGCCGCCGTCGGCCACCGGCTGGAGGTCGACGTACTGCTCACCGATCGGCGACAGGTTCCCGACGACGGCCCGGGCGTCGGCCGGGATGGCCGGCGCGGAGTTATCGATGTCGAGCTGGACGTCGACGCCGCGGGCGGTCAGCGACAGCGGCCCGACCCGTCCGACACTCACGCCGCGGTAGGTGACGTCGGCGCCGCTGAAGATCCCGCCGGAGTCGGCGAGCTCCACCGTGACCGGGTACGTCGTCGCCCCGAAGATGCGGTCGAGACCGGCGTAGCGGAAGCCCGCGTAGCCGACCGCCACGATGGTGACGAGCACCAGCGCGGTCAGCTGCCAGCGGACGGTCTTGGTGATCACGATCCGCCTCCGAAGAGTCCGCCGAGCAGGCCGCCGCCACCGGAGCCCTGCTCCGGCGTCGGGCTCGGTGCCGGGGTCGCCGACGGTGCCGGGGTGGCCGGCTCAGTGCCCGAGGCGGGCGGCGGCGGTGCGGTGGTGGGCTGCTCGGCCCCGAGCAACGGCAGCGCGGGCGCACCCGGGACCGCCGGGTCCGGCTGCCGCGGTGTCGCGCCGAGCAGCGGCGTCAGCAGCTGCGCGGTGGGCGGCAGCTGGGCCAGCTGCGTCGGGTCGAGCGGCAGCCCGAGCTGGTTGGAGTTCAGGATGTTGCGCAGGACCGAACCCAGGTCCAGGTCCAGCTTCACGTACAGGTTGGCGTAGTCACCGGCGACGGCGTCGGTGGCCGCGTCGGTGAACGGGATCGACAGCAGCAGCTGCAGCGAGTCCGGCAGGTTCTGGCCGGAGTCGGCCAGGTTCCGCAGCACCGGGCGCAGCGCCTCCAGGTCGGCCAGCAGGTCGTCGCGCGACCGGTTGACGACGTTCGTCGCGACACCGGACAGCCGGTCGAGCGCCTGCAGCATGCCGACCAGCTGCCTGCGCTGGGACTCGAGCTCGCGCAGGCCGGGGCTGACGTTCTGCAAGGCGTTCTCGATCTGCGGGCGACGCTCGGCGAGGGTGGCCGACAGGCGGTTGAGCCCGTCGAGCGCCCGGTTGATGTCGTCCTTGGAGCTGTCGAGCGAGCCGACGAGCCGGTCGAGGTTGTCCAGCAGCGCCCGCACCTGCGGCTCGCGCCCGGACAGCGCGTTGTTCAGCTCGGTGGAGATGGTCCGGATCTGGGCCACGCCACCGCCGTTGAGCAGCAGCGACAGGGCCCCGAGGACCTCCTCGACCTCGGCCGCGCGACCGCTGGCCTGCAGCCCGATCCTCCCGCTCCGCGCGAGGTCGCCCTCGGCGGGAACGGTCGGCTGGGACAGCTCGACGAACTTCTCACCGAGCAGAGAGGTCGTGCGGACCCGCGCGGTGGCGTTGGCCGGGAGCGTGACGCCGCGGTTCACCGCGACGGTGACCAGCGCGTTCCACGACCCCGGCTCGACGGCGACGGTCTCGACCGCGCCGACCGGCACGTCACCGACGCGCACGATCGACTGCGGGACGAGGTCGACGACGTCGGCGAACTCGATCTGCACCAAGTACGGGTCGTCGCCCAGGTTCGCGCCACCGGGCAGCGGGATGCCCCGCAGGCCGCCGTCCACCGCACCGCAGCCGCCCGCGAACAGCGCCACGGCCGTCAGCAGCGCCGACACCCGGCCGACACGGCCGCTGGAGCCGATCACGATCCACCTCCGAACAGGCCGAACAGTCCGCCGCCCCCGCGCTCCTCGGTCTCGGGGACCGGGGTGGGAGTGGCCTGCGGGGCCGTCGTCGTCGACGGCGCCGGGGTGGCCGGGGCGCCGGTGGCGCCCGGTGCGGGCTGCCCACCGGGGGCGGGAGCCTGCGGGTCGGCCGGGGCGCGCAGCTGCGAGCCCGGGTCGGTCAGCGACAGCGGCGAGCCCGGCATCAGCTGGGGCACGGCCGGGTTGACCCCGGAGCCGCCTGCCTGGAGCTGCTCGAGCACCTGCTGCGGGGTCGGCAGCGGCACGGCGCCATCGAGGATCGGGGCCAGGCCGTCGCAGAGCGCGGCGGTGGGCTGGTCCAGGCCACCCGGGATCGCACCCGCGCCGCGGCGGAGGATCTCGCAGATCGCGACCGGCAGCGGGTAGGCCAGCTCGTTGATGTTGGCCCGGGTGTCGAGGGTCTCCGAGGAGCCGTTGTAGATGTTGGTGAGGTTGTTCAGCGCCGCCGGGGCGAGGTCGGCGATCTCGGACAGCGCCCGCTGGTGGTCGACGACCTCCTGCGAGACGCTCGCGAGCTTGTCCACGTTCGACCGCAGCGTCGACCGGTTGTCCTGCACGAAGTCGGCGACCTCCCCGAGCGCGTAGGACAGCTGGTTCAGCGCCCCGCCGAGCTCGCCGCGCTGGCTCGCGAGGAATCCGGTCACGTCGGCCAGCTTCCCGTTGAGCTCGCGGATGCCGGGGTCGTTCTCCCGCAGCGTCCCGACGAACTTCTGCAGCTCGGTGATGGTGCCGAACAGGTCGCCGCTGGACCCGTTCAACGTCGCCGAGAGCCCGCCGAGGTTGCGGATGGTGTCGTTGAGCGCGCGGCCGTTGCCGTCGAGGTTCTGTGCGGTGACGTCCAGGACGTCGTTGAGCGCGCCGTCCTTGTTGGCCCCCTGCGGCCCGAGCGCCCGGGAGAGCTCGGTCGCGGTCCGGGTGAGGTCGTCGACGCCGAGCGGGAACGCGGTGCGCTCCAGCGGGATCGGCTCGCCGTTCCACTCCGGACCGCCGGTCCACACCGGGGTCAGCTGCACGTAGCGGCCGGTGACCAGGCTCGGCGAGACGACGGCGGCCTTGACGTCGGCGGGCAGGCGCACCTCGTCGTCGGTGATGGTCATGTCGACCCGCACCCGGTCGCCCTCCGGCGTGATCCGGTCGATCTTGCCGACCGGGACACCGAGCACCCGGACGTCGTTGTCCTGGAACAGCGCGGCGGAGCTGGTGAAGTAGGCGGTGACCTGGCGGCCGCCGCCGGAGGTGATCAGCCAGATCGCGCTCGCCACCAGGACCGCGACGACGGCGATCAGGGCACCGAACTGGATCTGGCGCCGGTCGTTGGCCCAGGAGCCCATCAGCAGTCACCCCCGAGCGGCACGACCGGCGGCAGCAGGCCGCACAGGTAGTTGTCGAACCAACGGCCGTTGCCGAGGGCGTTGCCGAACACGCGGATGAACACCGCTTCCTTGTCGAGGATCTCGCCGAGGTTGTCGCGGTTCTCCTCGAGCACCGCCAGCACGCGGTCGAGGGTCTCCAGGGCCGGGCGCAGCTGCGCCTGGTTGTCGGCGACGAGGCCGCGCAGCTGGATCGACAGGCGCTGCACGCCGTCGAGCAGGTTGGCGATCGCGTCCTTGCGCCGCTGCAGCTCACCGAGCAGCAGGTTGCCGTCGTTCACCAGCTTCACGACGTCGCCACGGCGGTCGGCCAGCGTGGTCGACAGCTGCCGGGTGTTGGCGAGCAGCTTCTTCAGCTCGCCGTCGCGGCTGGAGATCGTGTTCGACAGGCGGGACAGCCCGTCCAAGGCCCCGCGGATCTCCGGTGGGGTGTCGCGGAAGGTGTCCGAGAGCGTGGTGAGGCTCGACGCGAGCTGCGTGGTGTCGAGCTGGTCGATCGTGCCGGAGAGGCCGTTGAAGGCGTCGACGACGTCGAACGGGGACTTGGTCCGGTCCCGGCCGATCGGCTGGTCGGGGTCCTGCTCGGCGTCGCCGCGCGGGTCGAGGGCGAGGAACTTGGAGCCGAGCAGCGTGGCGATCTCGATCGACGCCGTGGTCCGGTTGCCGACCCAGGCGTCCTCGACGGTGAACTCGATCTTCACGTGGTCGCCGTCGAGGGAGACGTCCTGCACCCGGCCCGCCTCGACCCCGGCCACTGTGACGCGGTCGTTGGCCTGCAGACCCGCCGCCTCGGGGAACTCCGCGGTGTAGCGGGTGGCCCCGGAGAAGATGGCCTCGTAGTTGAACGCGGCCAGTGTCAGCGCCGCGATCAGCACGAGCCCGATCACCGCCGTCAGGACGGGGCGCTTCTGCCCTGCCTGTGCCATCAGTTGCCTCCCGGCTGCAGCGCTGCGGTCGGGTCGCTGCTGGAGTCGACCGGGCCACGGCCGGCTGCCTGGTCCAGCAGGCCGCCGACCGACTCGGTGGTCGGCTCACGCATCGACGGGTTGTCCTGGGCGCGGTTGTCCGCGGGGTCGCCGGGCTGCGAGCCGTCGGTCGGGACGGTGTTGCCGGCCCCGAGCCCGGACGGGTCCGGGCCGCAGCGCCGCTCGGGGTTGCGGACCGGGCCGATGCCCAGGTCCTCCAGCGAGGTCTGCTGCAGGATCGGCGAGATGCCGATCTGGCCGTCGAGGCCGCAGAGGTAGAAGTTGAACCAGCTGCCGTGGGAGCCGACGCGGGCGATCCGGTTCAGCTTGAACGGCGTGTACTGCAGGAACCGCTCGATCGCGGGTCGGCCCTGGTCGAGTTGGGTCGCGAGGTCGCCGAGGTTGCGGATGTCGTCGCGCAGCGGCGGTCGGGCGTCCTCCAGGAACGACCCCGTGACCTGGGTCAGCTCGCCGATGGACTGGATCGCGTTGCCGATGGGCTCGCGGTCCTGGGCCAGCCCGGACACCAGCGCCTGCAGCGAGCTGATCAGCTCGTTGAGGCCCTCGTCGTTGCGGTTGACGGTGTCGAGGGTCAGGTTGAGGTTGTCGATGACCTGGCCGATGACCTGGTCGCGGTCGGCGATCGAGTTGGTCAGCGACGACGTCGAGGCCAGCAGGCTCTGCACCGTGCCGCCCTCGCCCTGCAGGACCTGGACGATCTCCATCGACAGCTTGTTGATCTGGTCCGGGTCCAGGCCCTGGAACAGCGGCTGGAAGCCGTTGAACAGCACGGTCAGGTTGACCGCGGGGCGGGTCCGGTCGATCGGGATCTGGCCGCCGGCGGGGAGGTCCTCCCCGGTCGGGCCCGCGCCCTGGTCCAGCGCCATGTACCGCTGGCCGATGAGGTTCTTGTACTTCAGGGTCGCGCTGACCGTCGACGGCAGCGGGGTGGACGAGTCGACGTCGAACGCCACCTCGGCGACCCGCTGGTCGACGATGCGGACGTCCTTGATCGATCCGACGACGACGCCGGCGATGCGGACGTCGTCGCCGGCCAGCAGGCCGGTCGCGTCGCTGAACCGGGCGGTGTACTCGGTGACCTGGCCGCCCCGGGCGTTCGCGATGGTCAGGCCGAGCAGCGTGGTGCCCAGCGCTGTGACCAGCGCGAAGACCAGGAACTTGACCAGCGCCGAGATCGGGAGCCTACTCACGTCAGCGTCACCTCCGTGCCGCGCAGGAGCGGGCCGACCATCGTGCTGCTCCAGGCCGGCACGGCCTGCGGGGAGCCGCCCTGGTGGGCGGCCAGCAGCTGCGCGACGACGTCCTGCTCGCCGGCGGAGTTCGCGACGCCCATGTCGACCGAGCCGCTCTGGTGCGTCCCGTCGTAGGACGACGGCTGGATGCCCGCCTGGCCGAGCGTGGTGGTCAGCGGGGGGAGCACGCCCGCGCCGTTCTGCGCGCTCTGGTCCTGGATGAGACCGAAGCTGTCGGTGCCGTCGTAGGTGCCGAAGGTGTCGACCCCGAAGTCCTCGGGGTTGCCCATCGGCTGCCCGGCCGGGGCCGGGCCCGGGACGGAGCCGTCCCGGAACGGGCCGTCCGGGGGGTACTGGGTGCCGGTCGGGACCGGGATCGGGTAGCAGCGCGGCCCGCGGTCCTCGCCGTACTCGGGCTCGTCCTGGTTCGGCAGGTACTTGCCCTTGCTCGCCACGATCTCGACGGTGAAGTTGAAGCCGACCCGGTCGGTGCCCGGCCGGACCGCGTCGTTGATCTTCGGGATCAGCTCGACGAGCTGGCGGGTCAGGCAGGGGAACTCGGGCGAGTAGCGCGCGAGCGTCTCCAGCGTCGGCCGGCTGGCCGCCGACAGCCCGATGATGTTCTCGCCGTTCGCGTCGAGGAAGGACCGCAGGTCGTCCGACGCGCCGGTGATGGAGCGGTAGAGGTTCCGCAGCCCCTCGCGCTTCTCGACGATCGTGCGGCTGGTGACCGTGAGGTTGTCGAGCGCGTCGAGCAGGTCGGGCGCGGCCTGGTTCAGGTTGTCGGAGAAGGTCGCCAGCTGGCGGATGTCCTCCTGCAGGTCCGGCACGGCCGGGTTCAGGCCCTCGACCAGCGTGTTCAGCTGGGTCAGGGTCTCGCCGAGCTGGTTGCCCCGGCCCTGCAGGGCCTGGGAGAGCGAGCCGAGCGTGGTCGCCAGGTCCTGCGGACGGACGGTCTGCAGCAGCGGCAGCAGCTCGTCGAGCACCCGCTCGACCTCCAGCGCGGCCTGGCTGCGGTCCTCGGGGATGACGTCGCCCGCGGCGAGCCGGGCTGTCGACGGCGCGGCCGGCGGGACCAGCGACACGAACTTCTCGCCGAACAGCGTCTTGGGCAGCAGCTGGGCGGTGACGTTCTCCGGGATCTGGTCGAGGAACTGCGGGTCCATCGACATCTCGATGCTGGTGTTCGTGCCGTTCGAGACGACCTGGTCGACCTGCCCGACGATCAGGCCGTTGACCTTGACGTCGGAACGCTCCTGCATCTGGGTGCCGACCCGGGCGACGTTCAGGGTCACCGGGACACCGGAGGAGAAGACGCCGACGTACTGGGCGACGGCCAGCCCGAGCAGGACGACGATGACCGTGACGAAGGCCAGGCCCTGCAGCACTCGCTTCGGGGACCTCATCCGGCCACCCGCACCGAGGTCGAGGTGCCGAACATGACCAGCGTCAGGAAGAAGTCCAGGATGGCGGTGCTCACGATCGACAGCCGCACCGCGCGACCGACCGCGACGCCGACGCCGGCGGGGCCGCCCTTGGCGGAGTAGCCGTAGTGGCAGTGGATCAGGATGATCACCGTCGCGAACACGATCACCTTGAGGTAGGACAGCAGTACGTCACTGACCGGCAGGAACAGGTCGAAGTAGTGGTCGTAGGTACCACCGGGCAGACCGTTGATCAGCGTGACGTTGATCCGCGAGGCGGCGTAGCTGGCGAGCAGGCCGAGCGTGTAGATCGGGATGATCGCGACGATGCCGGCGACCATCCGGGTGGTCACCAGGTAGGGCACCGAGGGCACCGCCATGACCTCCAGCGCGTCGATCTCCTCGGAGATCCGCATGGCGCCCAGCTGGGCGGTGAAGCCCGCGCCGAGCGTCGCGGTCAGCGCCGAGGCGGCGACCAGCGGGGCGATCGAGCGGGTGTTGAAGTAGGCGGTGATGAAGCCGGTCAGCGCCTCGACGCCCAGGGCGTCCAGGGCGCGGAAGCCCTGCAGGCCGACCAGCGAGCCGACGAACAGCGACAACGACGCCATCACGCCGACGGTCCCGAGGATGACGATCAGCGCGCCGGAGCCGAAGGAGACCTCGGCGAGCAGCCGGGCGACCTCCTTCTTGTACCGGGTCAGCGTCTTCGGGATCCAGAGGATCGACCGGACGTAGAGCGACAGCTGGTCGCCGAGCTCCTCGAGCTGGTTCAGCGGCGCCTGGGCGGCCCGTCGGGCCCGCGTTCCGAGTGGGGTGGCCATGGATCAGAAGCCCTTCGGCGGGACGAGCTCGAGGTACAGGGCGGTGAGCACGAGGTTGATCAGGAAGACGAGCACGAAGGAGATGACGACGGCCTGGTTCACCGCGTCACCGACGCCCTTCGCACCGGGCGGCGGGTTGAGGCCGCGGAAAGCGGCGACGACACCGGCGACGATGCCGAACAGGAACGCCTTCAGCTCCGACACGACGATGTCGCTGACCTGCGCGATCGCCGAGAAGCTGTTGATGTACGCACCGGGCGACCCGCCCTGGATGATCACGTTGAAGAAGTAGCCGCCCGCGACGCCGACGCAGGTCGCGAGCCCGTTCAGGACCAGCGCGGTGATGCCCATGGCGAGCACCCGCGGCACGACCAGGCGCTGGATCGGCGAGATGCCGAGCACCTCCATCGCCGCGATCTCCTCGCGGATGGTCCGGGCTCCGAGGTCCGCGCAGACCGCGGAGCCACCGGCGCCGGAGATCAGCAGTGCGGTGACGATGGGGGCGGCCTGCTGCACGATCGCGAGGACCGCGCCGGCGCCGGTCTGGGACTGGGCGCCGAACTGGCGGGTCAGCTCACCGAGCAGCAGCGCGATCGTCGCGCCGAACGGGATCGTGAACAGGGCGGTCGGCAGCGCGGAGACCTTGGTGACGAACCACGTCTGCTCGACGAGCTCGCGCCACTGGAACGGCCGGCGCAGTCCCTGGCGGCCGATCTCGGCGAACAGGCCGAAGAACTTGCCGACCGGGGTGAGCGCCCGCGTGACGGGGCTGGGGGTGCTCACCGCTCACCGCCGGAGAGCTGGTGACGGCCGCCCGGGTCGGGGGTGTCGTCGGTGATGCGCGGGTGGATGTCGGTGGGACGGTCGTCGCTCACCGTCGCGCCGCTGCGGGCCGTCTGGCGGGTGGTGCCGTTTCGGGACGGGCCGCCCGCCTGCGCGTCGCTGTCGGCGTACTGCTCCCGGATCGCCTCCTGCGCCGACTCCGGCAACTCGTGCAGCATCGCCTGCACCCGCTCACGGCGGCGATGCACCGCCTGCCGGTCCGGCATCCCGGTCGACGCGACGAGCTGCGGCTTCATCTCCGGACGCCCCTCCAGCTCACCACCCGCCTCCTCCATCTCACGGGCGGCCTGGGCGGCGTCCTTCTCCTCCGACATCCCGATCGGCCCCTCACGACGACCGTTCAGGAACTGCGCCACCACCGGCTCGTCGGAGGTCAGCAGCACCTCCCGCGGACCGAACATCGACAGATGCTTGCGATAGAGCAGCCCGATGTTGTCCGGCACCGTCTGCGCCGAGTTGATGTCGTGGGTGACGATCAGGAACGTCGAGTCCGTCATCGCGTTCAGATCGATGATCAGCTGGTTCAGATACGCCGTACGCACCGGATCCAGACCCGAGTCCGGCTCGTCGAACAGAATGATCTTCGGATCCAGCACCAACGCCCGCGCCAGCCCCGCCCGCTTACGCATACCACCCGAGATCTCACCCGGCAGCTTGCCCTCGGCACCGACCAGACCGACCATGTCGATCTTCTCCATGACGATGTCGCGGATCGCCGACTCCGACTTACGCGTGTGCTCCCGCAACGGGAACGCGATGTTGTCGAACAGGTTCATCGACCCGAACAACGCACCGTCCTGGAACAACACCCCGAACAGCTTCCGGATCTCGTACAGCTCGGACTCCGAGCACTTGCACAGGTCGACGCCCTCGATCACGATCGACCCCCGCTCCGGCTTCAGCAGCCCGATCAGGGACTTCAGGAACACCGACTTACCGGTACCCGACGGCCCGAGCAGCACCGACACCTCACCCGCGGGCAGCGTCAGGGTCACGTCCGACCAGATGTTGGCCCGACCGAAGGACTTCGTCAGTCCCTCGACCTTCACCTCGACACCGGTCACGTGTCGCCTCCTCGCGCAATAGACCGACGAACCGCACCGGGGCCCGGGAACGCTGGGGAGCGGGGGCCAGTCGTCGGTGCTGAACGGCACAACGAGTCTGCGCGTCGGGGGTTACTGGCGGGTCGGCGGGGTTGCCGATCGGTGACCATGCCGTAATCTACGTTATGGTTACCGTGGGTTACAGATTACCGTGCAATGTTGCGGACCGTGGGTAACAGTGCTCCCGGCCGGGTAGCAGGGCTGGTCCGAACGGCCCGATTGCCGCGGTACGACCGAGTCGGCGACCACGCCCCCACCCGCACGGAGGATCACCCGATCGGCGGCGTCACGTGCGGGGCGTGCGACAGGATGAGGCGCTGGTAGTCGTCGAACAGGGCACGCAGGAGATCCCGGTCGCGGGGGTCGCAGGTCTGCTGGTAGCCGGCCATCAGCGAGATGCCGAAGACGGCGAGCCTGCGGGCGTCGTCCGGGTCGGGCACGACGTCGGCCACCACCTGCTCCAGCGCGATCCGGCGCTGCACGTCCACCCGCGCCTGGGCGCGGCCGACCTCGGGGTCGATCTGGGCCCACGCCCGGATCGCGGCCTCGGCGTCGTGCCGCAGGCCCGCCGTGAGCTGCTTGACCACGTCGATCCGCTCGACCGGGTCCGCGGTCACCCGGGCCAGCTCGACGATCCGGTCGGTCTGCCCGGCCTCCCAGTAGCGCAGCAGGCCACGGACGAAGCCCGCCCAGCCGCCGAAGTGGTGGTAGAACGACCCGCTGGTCACGCCGAGCGACCGGCACAACGGACCGATCTTGAGCCCGGCCGCGCCCTCGCGCGCGAGGATCGACAACGCGGCGTCGTAGTACTGCTCGGCAGCTATCTGCCGACCCGCTCTCCTGGCCACCCCGCCCGCCCCCTCTCCACGACCCGTGCCGACCCACCAGGGTGCCACGCCGGACGCGTGTCCGATCAGAAGATCCTGCGCAGCAGGCGTTCGGTCCGCCCATCGCAGGGCGGGTAGACGATGCCGGGATCGGGCCGGGCCGGCTTGCGCAGCACCGCCCGCCGGTGCGACAAGTTCTCGAACCCGAACCGCCCGTGGTAGGCGCCGGAGCCGCTGCGCCCCACTCCCCCGAAGGGCAGCCGGGGCACCAGTAGGTGGAACATCAGGTGGTTGACGACGGTCGCCCCGGCGGGGACCTCGCGGGTGACCCGCTCCGCGGTGCGCGACGAGCTGGTGAACACGTAGGCGGCCAGGGGCTTCGGACCGGCGTTGACGTGCGCGATCGCGGCGTCGACACCGTCGACGGTCAGCACCGGCAGGATCGGGCCGAAGATCTCCTCGGTCATGAGCCGGGACCCCGGCCGCGGTCGACGACGACGTCGAGGCCGCCGCGGACCGGATCCGCCCGTTCCTCGCGCTCTACATCGGCGGGATGGGCGCCACGGGCGCGAACTTCCACTACGAGGTCTTCGCCCGCATGGGCTACGACGACGAGTGCGCCCGCATCCAGGAGCTCTACCTGGGCGGGGACAAGGACGCGGCCGCGACGGCCATCCCGACCTCGATGGTCGAGCAGGTGGCCCTGATCGGCCCGAAGGCGAAGATCGCCGAGGAGCTGCCGGTGTTCCGCGACTCGCTGATCACGACGATGGTCGTCGACGGCAGCCCGGAGCACCTGCGCACCGTGCGCGAGCTCGTCGACGGCTGACCCGCTCCCCACACCGACGGCCCCGGTCCCGCTCGTGCGGGCCGGGGCCGTCGATGCGCGCCGGGGGCGGTCAGTAGCGGATCAGGCCGCGGATGTTGCGTCCGGAACGCATGTCCTCATAGCCCTCGTTGACCTGGTCGAGGGTGTACTCCTTGGTGATCAGCTCACGGAGCTTGAGGTGGCCGAGGTTGTGCATCTCCAGCAGCCGCGGGATGTCGAACTGGGCCGCGGAGCTGCCGAACAGCGCGCCGCGGATCTGCTTCTCGTAGAGCGTGAGGTCGAGCAGCGACAGCGACGCCGTCTCCTCCTCGGCCCGGGCCAGCGCGGTGACGACGACCCGGCCGCGCTTGCCGACCAGCTGCAGCGCGGGCTGCAGGTCCTCGCCCATCGCGACGCCCGTGCACAGGACCGCCGCCTCGGCCATCTGCCCGCGGGTCAGCTCGCTGACGATCTCCCAGGCCTCGTCGATGCTCGCGGCGACGTGCGTGGCGCCCAGCTCGCGGGAGCGCTCCCGCTTGTGCTCGACCGGGTCGACGGCCACGACGTACCGGCAGCCCGCCGCCCGGGCGCCCTGCACCGCGTTCGCGCCGATGCCGCCGATCCCGATGACCACGGCGGTGTCCCCGGCCCGCAGGTCCGCGGTGCGCACCGAGGAGCCGAAGCCGGTGGTGACGCCGCAGCCGACCAGCGCGGCCAGGTCCAGCGGGAAGCCCTCGTCGATCTTCACGGCGGACTTCACCGGGACCACGGTGTGCCGGGCGAACGTGCCGAGCAGGCACATCTGGCCCAGGTCCTCGCCACGGGCGTGGAACCGGTAGGTGCCGTCGAGCTGCGGGCCGAGGGTGGCGCCGGCGCCGTCGTTGCAGAGGTTCGGCTGGCCCTTGGAGCAGTACGGGCAGCGCCCGCAGGAGGGCAGGAAGGTCATGACGACCGGGTCGCCGACCTCGAGTTCGGTGACGCCCGGGCCGACCTCGATGACCCGGCCCGCGCCCTCGTGGCCGCCGACCATCGGCAGGACCGCGGGCAGGTCACCGGTCACGAGGTGCTCGTCGGAGTGGCACAGCCCCGATGCGGTCAGCTCGACCATGACCTCCCCGGCGTTCGGGGAGTCGAGCTCGACCTCCTCGATCTCCCACTTGCCACCGGGTTCCCACAGCACCGCTGCCGTCGTACGCATGGCGGTCGATCCTGGCCGCGCGGAGACCTCCGGCACAGCCGTCGCCCGCGCCAGCGCTGGCCCCCGGGTGCCAGGGGAGGTCCTCAGGTGCCGGCGAGCGGCAGGGTGAGCCGGGCGACGAGGCCGCCGCCCTCACGCGGGAGCAGGCTCAGCTCACCGTCCATCGCGGACGCGAGCGCCTCGGCGATCCACAGGCCCAGCCCGGCGGTACCGCGACGCTCCCCCAGCGCGACGCCCTTGGCCGTCACGACGCCCTCCTGACCCGCGGGAAGCCCGGGCCCGCGGTCGCGGACCTCGGCGGTGAGCACGGCGCCGTCGTGGGCCAGGTGCAGCTCCACGACCTCGTCACCGGAGTGCCGGGCGGCGTTCTCGGCCAGGTTGGTGAGCATCCGGCGCAGCCGCTGCGGGTCGCAGTGGACCGCGGCCCCGGCCGGTTCGACGACCGGGTGCCGCCGGTGCGCGGCGATCCCGGCGGCGTCGAGCACGGCGTCGGCCAGCTCGGCGAGCGCGACGCGGCGGGGCCGGTCGCGCCCGAGCGGGCTGCCGTCGGCGACGGCCAGGTCGGCCAGCCCGTCGAGCATGTCCTGGAGGTGGGCGGCGTGGTCGGCGAGCAGCCGCGACGCCCGCCGGGCGGCGTCCCCGCCCAGCCTGCCCGCGGCGAGGTCGGCCGACAGCGCGGTCAGCGAGGCGACCGGGGTCCGGAACTCGTGCAGCACGACGCGGGCCCCGTCCAGCCGGGCCCGGCTCTGGGACACGATCCGGTCCCGCAGCGCGCGCTCGGACAGGTAACGCTCGTGCTCGCTCTCGGCCCGGGCCCGGGTGGTGGCGATGTCGGCGAGCTGGCGTTCCAGCAGGCGCACGAGCACCCCGGTGAGCACCGCCGTCGCGAACAGGAAACCGGTCCACCACAGTCCCGCGACGACCGCGGCGCCGACCGTGACCCCCGGGTCGGAGCCGAGTAGCGCCGCCACGGTGTAGCCGACGCCGAGACCGAGCGCGACGAGCTGCCCGAGCCGGTGCCCGCCGCGGAGCGCGATCGCGATGACGACCAGCGGCAGCGCGGCCACCATCGGGCTCGCCACCCCGCCGGTGAGTCCGCAGGCGAGCAGGGCGAGCAGACCGTCGATCCCGGTCAGCACGGCCGGCGGGACGGGCAGCCGCCCGCGGAGCACCGAGACGACGCCGAGCGCGGCCGCGTAGACCGCGCTCAGCCCGATCAGGACGGCGGCGACGACCGGCCGGGCTCCGGTGAGGTCCGGCCGGGCCACCAGCAGGCCGACAGCGCCGAGCACGACGCAGATCCTCAGGACGACGGCCTGGCGCTCCTCCCGGGTGCGTTCGGGCAGTTCACCGGCGTGCGCGGTCACGGTCGAGGCCTCTCGGGAGCGGACGGGGTCGGCGGCCACACTAGGCTCACCGACCATGCCGCCCGTGCCGACAGCGCCGCACGTGGTCGTCATCGTCGACGACCACGCCCTGTTCGCACAGGGCCTCGCCCTGCTGCTGGAGTCCCGCGCCGGGGACACCTTCCGGGTCGCGGGCTCGACCACCGCCGGGGAGGACGCCGTCGCGCTGGTCGGGAGGCACCGGGCCGGGATCGCGATCGTCGACCTCGCGCTCCCCCCGCTGGGCGGGGTGGAGACGATCCGCCGGGTCAAGGCCGCCTACCCCGCCACCCGGGTGCTGGCGCTGTCGGGCACCGAGGACCTGGACCTCGCCGCCGCCGCGATGCGCGCCGGCGCCGACGGCTACCTGGGCAAGTCCGCCGACCCGGAGGTACTGGTCGCGCCGCTGCTGTCGATCGCGGCCGGGGTGCGGGTACTGCGTGCGGAGCTGCTCGACGCGCTGCTCGACGCGGCCGACCGCACCGCCGACGGCCTGCTCGACCGGCTCGGTGAGCGCGACATCGAACTGTGGACGCTGCTGGCGCGGGGCCTGGAGACCGCCGACATCGCCCGCCCGATGCTGGTCAGCGAGCGCACCGCCAAGCGCATGATCGCCTCGCTGCTGCACAAGCTGGGCGCGGCGAACCGGATCGAGGCGGCCGCGCTGGCGGGGCGCTGCGGGCTGCTCGACGAGCACCCGGCCGGCCGCTGAGGTCCGCGACGGCACGCCGCACGGCCCGGACGGGCCAAGCCTGGCCCGGTGATCGGCTGCGCGCCCCGGACGGCGCGGGACAGACTCGCGGCGACGTGCCGGGCGGCATCCTGCCCGGCCACATCTCGCGAGGAGGCGCTGATGGCCGTGTTCGCCGACGAGGCCGAGGTCTACGAGTACCTGGGCGGGGTGTTCCGGATCGGGATGGCCGACCCGGACCTGGTGGCGAAGCTGCAGCCGTCCGGGGTCGTCCTGCGGATCACATACACGAACCCGGACGCCGTCCTGACCGTGGACATGCCGAACTCCGAGATCCACACCGGCGCCGGGCAGGGCCCCGACCCGAACATCGAGCTGTTCATGTCCGCCGACACCGGCAACCGGTTCTGGCTGGGCAAGGTCATCCTCCCGGTCGCGATGGCCAAGGGCGACGTCCGCGCCAAGGGCCCGGTCTCGAAGGTCCTCAAGCTGCTGCCGATCGCCAAGCAGCTCTTCGGCCCGTACAAGGCGAAGCTCGAGGCCGAGGGCCGCGAGGACCTGCTGAAGGCCTGACCACGATCGGGTGAAGACCCCCGGCCGTCCGGCCCGCCACGACGGCGCCCGGCGAGACTGGGGGTCGACCCCACCCGACGGAGGCGCCGGCGATGGACAACATCTGGCTGGACGTGCACGCCTGGCAGCCCCTGCGGGGCGTGCTGCACCGGATGACCGAGATCGAGTGCGACGCACCCGACCCGCTGCCCCGCGACTTCGACGAGTGGCACGGCTGGGCCGAGGCCTGCCTGCTGGAGGTCGCGACGCGGGACGGCTGGCAGCACGGCCGCTACGCCTACACGATCCAGGAACGGGACGCGACCGACCATCCCGTCCGTGAGATCGGCAAGGACATCTGGGACTACGAGGAGCCGGCTCGCGAGTCGACCGGCTGAGCACCGGCGCCGGGTCGCTACCGTCGCCGGGAACCGATCGCGCGACGAGGAGGTCCACGGTGACACGGGGCAAGGGTCCGCTGGCCGGACTGAAGGTGATCGAGCTGGCCGGGATCGGGCCGGGGCCGCACGCGGCGATGATCCTGGGCGATCTCGGGGCGGACGTCGTCCGCGTCGACCGGCCGTCGGGCGGGCTGAAGCTCGGGTCCGACGCGGTACCCGACCCGACGGCGCGCGGCCGGCGGTCGGTCACCGCAGACCTGAAGGACCCGGCGGGCCTGGAGACCGTGCTGCGGCTGGTCGAGTCCGCCGACGTCCTCCTGGAGGGCTACCGGCCGGGCGTCACCGAGCGCCTCGGCGTCGGCCCCGAGGACTGCCACGCCCGCAACCCGCGCCTGGTCTACGGGCGGATGACCGGCTGGGGCCAGGACGGCCCGATGGCGCCGCGCGCCGGGCACGACCTGAACTACATCTCGCTGACCGGTGCGCTGCACGCGATCGGCCGCGCCGGGGAGCGTCCGGTCCCGCCCCTGAACCTGGTCGGGGACTTCGGCGGCGGGTCGATGCTGCTCGTCGTCGGCGTGCTGGCCGCGATCTGGGAGGCGAAGGCCTCCGGGCAGGGCCAGGTCGTCGACGCCGCCATGGTCGACGGCGTCAGCGTGCTGAACCAGATGTTCTGGGGCTTCCTGTCCCAGGACGCCTGGGTCGACGAGCGCGACTCCAACCTGCTCGACGGGCACGCCCCGTTCTACGACACCTACACCTGCGCCGACGGCGGGCACATGGCCGTCGGGGCGCTGGAGCCGCAGTTCTACGCCCAGCTCATCGCCGGCCTGGGGCTCACCGAGGACGACCTCGGCCCGCAGTACGACCGCGGCGGCTGGCCGGCCATGCGGGCCCGGTTCACCGAGGTGTTCGCCTCCAAGCCCCGCGACGAGTGGGCCGCGGTCTTCGAGGGCACCGACGCCTGCACCACCCCGGTGCTGTCGTTCGCCGAGGCCCGCGAGAACGCGCACCTGACCGCGCGCGGCACGATCGTCACCTCCGACGGCGTGCCCCAGGCCGCCCCGGCACCGCGCTTCTCCCGCACGGTCACCGAGACCGCCGGTCGCGGCACCGGCCCGGAGAGCGTCGAGGACGTCCTGCGCGACTGGGCCTGACCCGCACACGACGACGCCCCCGGCTCCGCAGGGAACCGGGGGCGTCGTCGTGTCAGGCGCTGATCAGTCGATCAGTCGGTCTCCTCGTCCGCGACCAGCAGGTTGCGGGTGCGGTTCGGGTCCACCGGGATGCCCGGCCCGGTGGTGGTGGAGACGGTGATCTTCTTGACGTAGCGGCCCTTGGCGGCCGACGGCTTGAGCCGCAGGATCTCGTCGTAGGCGGCGCCGTAGTTCTCCACCAGCTTCTCGGTGTCGAACGAGGCCTTGCCGATGACGAGGTGCAGGTTGGCCTGCTTGTCGACCCGGAAGTTGACCTTGCCGCCCTTGATCTCGTTGATGGCCTTCGTGACGTCCGGCGTCACGGTGCCCGTCTTCGGGTTCGGCATCAGGCCACGCGGGCCGAGGATGCGGGCGATGCGGCCGACCTTGGCCATCTGGTCCGGGGTCGCGATGGCGGCGTCGAAGTCGAGCCACCCGCCCTGGATCCGCTCGATGAGGTCCTCGGCGCCCACGGCGTCGGCGCCGGCGGCCTCAGCCTCGGCGGCCTTGTCACCGGTGGCGAACACGATCACCCGGGCGGTCTTGCCGGTACCGTGCGGCAGGTTCACGGTGCCGCGGACCATCTGGTCCGCCTTGCGGGGGTCGACGCCCAGCCGCATCGCGACCTCGACGGTCGCGTCGGTGTTCTTGCTGGACGTGTCCTGGGCCAGCTTCGCCGCCGAGAGCGGCGAGTAGAGGCGGTCCGCGTCGATCTTCGCGGCGGCCTCTCGGTAGGCCTTGCTGCGCTGTGCCATCTGTCCTCGTCTCCTTAGAGAGGTCAGGTCGTGGTCGGAGCCGCGCCCGGCTCTCCCACGCGTACGGGTGGTGTGGGGGGCTCGCTCAGCCGTCGACCGTGATGCCCATCGACCGGGCGGTGCCGGCGATGATCTTGGCGGCCTGGTCGAGGTCGTTCGCGTTCAGGTCGTTCATCTTGACCTGGGCGATCTCCCGGACCTGGGCCATGGTCACGCTGGCGACCTTGGTCTTGTGCGGCTCGCCGGAGCCCTTCTCGACACCGGCCGCCTTGAGCAGGAGCCGCGCCGCGGGCGGGGTCTTCAGCTCGAAGGAGAACGACCGGTCCTCGAAGACCGAGATCTCGACCGGCACGATGTTGCCGCGCTGGGCCTCGGTCGCCGCGTTGTAGGCCTTGCAGAACTCCATGATGTTGACGCCGTGCTGGCCCAGTGCGGGGCCGACCGGCGGGGCCGGCGTCGCTGCGCCTGCCTGGATCTGGAGCTTGATGATCGCGGAGAGCTTCCGCTTCTTGGGGGGCATGTCCGTTCCTCAGTGATCGATGTGCACGCCGCGCGGCCCTGCCATGCCGCGGACGTTCCTCACGGGTGCGATCAGATCTTGGAGACCTGGTTGAACCCGAGCTCGACCGGGGTCTCCCGGCCGAAGATCGAGACCAGCACCTTGAGCTTCTGGGCGTCGACGTTGACCTCGGAGATGCTCGCGGGGAGCGTGGCGAACGGGCCGTCCATGACGGTGACCGACTCGCCGACCTCGAAGTCGACCTCGATGGTGGGGGCGCCGCCGGACGAGCCGGAGCCGCCGCCGGACGCGGTCCTGCCGGCCTCGGCCTCCTTCTTGGGGGCCTCGACCTTCGGCAGCAGGAACTTCACGACCTCGTTGATCGTCAGCGGCGACGGCTTGGACGTCGCGCCGACGAAACCGGTGACGCCCGGCGTGTTCCGCACCGCGCCCCAGGACTGGTCGTTGAGCTCCATCCGCACCAGGATGTAGCCGGGCAGCACCTTGCGCTGGACCTTCTTGCGCTGCCCGTTCTTGATCTCGGTGACCTCCTCGGTGGGCACCTCGACCTGGAAGATGTAGTCCTCGACGTCCAGGGTCTGCGCCCGGGTCTCGAGGTTCGACTTCACCTTGTTCTCGTAGCCCGCGTAGGAGTGGACGACGTACCAGTCGCCGGGCGCGCGACGCAGTGCGGCGCGCAGCTCCTCCTCCGGATCCACGTCCTCGGCCGGCTCCTCCGCGGCGGCGTCCGCACCGTCGGTGTCGGCGTCCCCGGTGTCGGCGTCCCCGGAGTCGCCGGCGACGGCGTCGTCCGCGTCCTCGGCGGTCGGGACCGTCTCGCCCTCGCCGTCCAGCGTCTCCGCCTCGGCGCCGGGGGTGCTGTCGTCGTCGGCCTCGGTGTAGTCGCCGGAGACGGCGTCCTCACCGTGCGCCGCCTCGACGTCGGCGTCCTGGACGGACTGCTCGGGCAGCGTCTCGTCGGCCGCGTTCTCGGCGACGGCGTCGATCGCGGCCTCGTCGGCCGCCTCGTCGTACGCCTTGCTGTCGGAGGTCACGTCCTACTCGCTTCCATTGTTCGGTGTCGGTCGGAGCCGGTCGGCGTTCGTACTCGCGTCAGTTGCCGAACAGCAGGGCGACGCCCTCGGCGAACGCCGAGTCCAGCACGAACACCAGCGCCACCATGATCGACACGAAGATCAGGACCGCGATGGTGTACTTCACCATCTGGCCGCGGTCGGGCCAGATCACCTTGCGGAGCTCGGCGACGACCTCGCGCAGGAACCGGGCGAGCCGGGCGAAGAGCGACGGCTTCTTCTCCTTCGTCGCCGCGGTGGCGCGGGTCGGAGTGGCACGGCCCTTGCCGGGGGTGCTCGCGGAGCCGGAGGCCCGCCGCCCACGACGGTCGGCGGCGTTGCTCGGGCGCTCCCGCCCGGGCCGCTCCGACTCGTGCTCGTCGCTCACGCGTGTCGCCCTCCGCACGTGGCGGGCGTCCGCCCGCCCTCGGTCACGTCCTCCGCTTCGGGAGAACCCTCGTCGCTTCGCCGTCCGTGCCGTCGGCCGCGCCGCCGTGATCTCCGGCGGCCTGCGGCGTCGTGGCAGGGGTGACAGGACTTGAACCTGCAACCTGCGGTTTTGGAGACCGCTGCTCTGCCAATTGAGCTACACCCCTTTGCCCCGATCCGCCACGTAGCGGCGGGGCGGACGCAACGGATCGTCCGGTGCGTCCGGCTGGAACGAGTGTACGCACCCGCTTCCGCGGGCCCGTACCCCGGGTCGCCTCACCCCGGGAGGACGACCTCGGCGCGGGCCCGGCCGAGCACCGTCTTCCCCTCGAAGGCCGCCTTGAGATCGACGACGGCGATCCGCTCCCCGCCCTCCTCGCGCACCTCGGCGACGGTGCCGGAGAGCTCGACCGTGGCGCCGGCGTCGTCGTCCGGGACGACGACGGGCCGCGTGAAGCGGGTGCCGTAGCTGCGGATCGCGGCCGGATCCCCGGTCCACGCGGTCAGCACGCGGCCGGCGAGGGCCATCGAGAGCATGCCGTGCGCGATCACACCGGGCAGCCCGGCGACCGCGGCGACGCGGTCGCTCCAGTGGATCGGGTTGAGGTCGCCGGAGGCACCGGCGTAGCGCACCAGGTCGGCGCGGGTGACCTGCACGGTCAGCGACGGCAGCGCGTCGCCCTTGGCGCAGGCGGCGGCGGTCTGCGGGGTCAGCGGGGTCAGCGGTGCACTCACGCGTCCCCCTCGCTGCCCGCGTCCTCACCGGCGGGACTGACCAGCATCGAGTGCGTGGTCGCCACCGGCTCGCCCGCCGCGTCGGTGACCTCGCAGCGCAGCGTCAACATGTGGTTGCCGGCCCGGGTGCGCAGCTCGTCGACGTGCAGCACCGTGGTGAGCTCGTCGCCGGCGACGACCGGTCTGCGGAAGGTGATCCGCTGGTCGCCGTGGACCATGCGGGTGTAGTCCCACCCGAACGCGGGCTCCCGGAGGAAGCCCTCGATGACCGGCATCGTGAAGCAGGTCGGGAACGTCGGCGGGGCCACCAGGTCGGCGTGACCCGCGGCACGTGCCGCGTCCACGTCACGGAAGAGCGGATCGCCGTCACCGATGGCGACGGCGAACTCGCGGATCTTCTCGCGACCGACCTGGTACGGCCCGACCGGGTCCGAGCTGTGCCCGACCCAGGACTGGTCGACCACTGTCAGCTCCGGGACTCGCTACGCACTCAGCGGGTCTCGCGGTGCGCCCGGTGGGTGCCGCAGTTCGGGCAGAACTTCTTGATCTCGAGCCGGTCGGGGTCGTTCCGCCGGTTCTTCTTGGTGATGTAGTTGCGGTGCTTGCACTCCTCGCAGGCCAGAGTGATCTTCGGCCGCACGTCCGTGGCCTTGGCCATCGCGGGTGCCTCCCAGCATGTCTCGTGAATGATGCGCCAACGTGGTGACGATGGCCGGACTTGAACCGGCGACACAGCGATTATGAGCCGCTTGCTCTACCAACTGAGCTACACCGTCATACAAGAAGCCCCGCCGCATGCGGCGAGGCCCCTTGTAGAGCCCCCTTACGGAATCGAACCGTAGACCTTCTCCTTACCATGGAGACGCTCTGCCGACTGAGCTAAGGGGGCGGCAGCACCGGTGTCCCGCGGGCCCGAGGGCCTCGCTCTCACCGACGGGAAGAACTTTACACCGGGGTCCCGGGCCCCCGAACGGGGGGTCCCGGAACCCGGTTCCTGCAGGTCAACCGCCGTTCGTCACCAGCTCGACTTGCGGACACCCGGCAGTGCGCCGTCGTGTGCGAGCTCGCGCAGCCGGACCCGGGACACCCCGAACTTGCGGAGGTGCCCGCGGGGGCGTCCGTCGACCGAGTCGCGGTTGCGGACCCGGGTCGCGCTGGCGTCGCGCGGCTGGCGGCGCAGCTCGGCGACCGCGGCGGCCCGCTCCGGCTCCGGCGTCGACGGGCGGGCGATGAGCGCCTTGAGCTCGGCCCGCCGCTCGGCGTAGCGGGCGACGATCTCCTTCCGCCGCTCGTTCTTCGCGATCTGCCCGGTCGTGGCCATCAGACCTTCACCCCGTTCGCCCGGATCCTCGCCACCGCGGCGGAGACGCCGATCCGGTCCACCGTCCTGATCCCCTTCACCGAGAGCGTGAGCCGCACCCAGCGGTTCTCCTCGGCCAGCCAGTAGCGGCGGGTCTGCACGTTGGGGTCCCAGCGCCGGCTGGTGCGCCGGTGGGAGTGCGAGACCGACTTGCCGAAGCCCGGCTCGCGGCCGGTCAGGTCACAGCGCTTCGCCATCGCTCACCGTCCCGCGTGCGGGTAGGGCAGCAGGGCCATCTCCCGCGCGTTGCGGATCGCGGTGGCCACCTGCCGCTGCTGCTGGCCGGTGAGTCCGGTCACCCGGCGGGCGCGGATCTTGCCGCGGTCAGAGATGAACGTGCGCAGCAGCGCGGCGTCCTTCCAGTCCACGTGCTCGATCCCCCGCTGCTTCAGCGGGTTGGGCTTGCGTCGCGGCGCGCGCACCGGCTTGGGACGTGCGGGCATCAGCGCTCCTCCTTGAACTCGACGTGCCTGCGCACCTTCGGGTCGTACTTGCGCAGGACCAGGCGGTCCGGGTCGTTGCGGCGGTTCTTGCGGGTCACGTAGGTCGTGCCCGTCCCCGCCGTCGAGCGCAGCTTCACGATCGGCCGGACGTCGGTCGACTTGGCCATCGCGCCCCTCCTCTCAACATGGGAATCGTTTTCGTTTACGCTACACCGGACCGTGACCACGTCCGACTCCGGGAGGAAGACATGACCGAGCTGGTGGTCCTGTGCGGGACCGAGCCCGACGGGGTGGGGCGGACGATCACGCGGATGCGCGAGCTGGACCCGGGTGTCGTCGTGCTCCACCACGACCTGCGCGACCTGGGCCGCGGTGTGGTGCACCGGCGACTGCGCGACGCGGGCCGCGACGAGCGCACCGTGCTGGAGCTCGCCCACGGCTGTGTGAGCTGCACCATCCGCGAGGACGTGCTGCCGACCCTGGCCGCGCTGGCCGGGACGGTGGACCGGGTGGTGCTGCACCTGGACCCGCGCCTGGAGCCGGAGCCGGTGTGCTGGGCGCTGGGGGCGGTGGTGTTCGAGCCGCCGGGTGGCGGCGAGGCCTGCACCGCGACCGACCTCGTCGACCTGCGCGGGGTGGTGGCCGTGCTCGACCCGGACCGCTGGCTGGACGACGCCACCGGGGACGCGACCCTGCCCGAGCGCGGGCTGTCCACGCTGCCCGACGACGAGCGGACCGTCGCCCAGCTCGCCGTCGGGCAGGCCGAGTTCGCCGACGTCCTGGTGCTGACCCGCGCGGTCGGGCCCGGGGGCGCGGACCGGACCGCCGCCGTCCTGGACCGGCTGTGCCCGACCGCACCCCGGCTGCTCGCCGGACGGGCCGACCACCGGGTCTTCTGCGACGGGCTCGACCCCGCGTCCCGCCGAGGCGTCCCGGGTGGCGTGCACGACCCGCTGCTGCGCGGGACACCCCCGCTGGACGCCGCCAGCGGCGTCCGCACCCTGCTGTTCTCCGCCCGACGCCCGTTCCACCCGGACCGGCTGCACGACGCGATCGACAGCCTGCTCGACGGCGTCGTGCGGGCCCGCGGCCGGGCCTGGCTCGCCACCCGTCCCGACGCGGTGCTGTGGGTGGAGAGCGCGGGCGGCGGCATGCGGATCGGCCACGCCGGCGACTGGCTGGCCGGCGCCGACGAGCAGGCGTGGGCCGAGGCCGGCGACCAGCGCCGGGCGCTGGCCGCCCTGGCCTGGCACCCGCGCTGGGGCGACCGCGCCCAGGACCTCGTCGCGATCTGCCACGACGCCGACCCCGACGAGATCGACGCCGCCCTGCGCTCCGCGCTGCTCACCGACGCCGAGATCGCCGCGGGCGAGGACGCCTGGTCCGCCCTGCCCGACCCGTTCGGCTGGGCCCACGACGAGCCCTGCGCCGAGTCCGAGCCCGTGGGGCCCGCCGCCCTGGACGACCCCACCGTCCGTTCCGACCGAGAAGGAGACCTCTGATGGCCGTTCCCAAGCGACGGACGTCGCGATCGAACACCCGGCACCGCCGGTCGCAGTGGAAGGCGACCACACCCGACCTGGTGCCGCTCACCCTGGAGGGACGCCGTCACCTGGTGCCGCGCGCCCTCGTCCCGGCCTACCGCCGGGGCCTGCTGCCCCCGCCCGCCGGACGGGGCTGAGGGCACCCCTTACCCGCGGGCCCCGGGCGGCCCGCGGGACGGCGTGATCGCCCGATGCCCCGGGCGGCCCCTCAGCCGCAGTGTCGTCGTCATGCTGATGACGCACATCCCGATGGACCATCTCGTCGCCCTCGCCGAGCAGCGGCAGGCCCGGCTGCGGGAGGAGGCGGACCGGTACCGCACGGAGCGGCTGGCGCGCGGCGCGGCCGGCCCGTCGGCGATGGGGCGGCTGTGGCTGCGGCTGCGGGCCCGGCTCACCGCCGCCCGGCGGCCGGTCCCCCGCGGGACCACCGTCGCCGGACCGGCACCGGACCGGACACCCCACCCGGCGGCACCGGACGGGCAGGTCCCGGCCGGGCCGCGTGCCTGAGCCGCGCGGACGGGCGGGTGCCGCCGTCGCGCCCCCGGGAGTGTCGGTGGCCCGTGCCACGATGCGCTCCATGACCGCGGGAGCGACCCACGGGGACGGCGCGCCCGGCCCGGACCCGGACGAACTGGTGGGCCGCGCGGACGAGCTCGCCGGTCTGCTCCGCGACCTCGACGCCGCCCGGGCAGGGCGGGCCCGCGCCGTGCTGCTCGCCGGAGAGGCGGGGATCGGCAAGTCCCGGCTCGCCACCGCACTCGGCCGGGCCGCCGCGGGGGCGGGCGCGCAGGTCGTCGTCGGGCGGTGTCTCGACGCGGGCGGCGCCGCACTCCCCTACCTGCCCTTCTCCGAGGTGCTCGACGCGCTGGCCCGGGCGGGCACCGCGCTGCGGCCGGTGCTGCACGGGCTGCTGCCCGGCGCGGCGGAGGCACCCCGTCCCGCGACGGGTGACGGGGACTCCGGGCGCCTGCAGGTGTTCGACGCGGTGGCCGGTGCCGTGCGCGACGCGGCCGCGACGGCGCCGCTGCTGGTCGTGCTGGAGGACCTGCACTGGGCGGACCGCTCCACCCGCGAGCTGCTCGCGTTCCTGCTCGCCCGGCTGGGCTCGCAGCGGCTGCTGGTGCTGGGCACCTACCGCTCCGACGACCTGCACCGCAGGCACCCGCTGCGCGCGTCGCTGGCCGAGCTCATCCGGCTGCCCGCCGTCCGCCGGGTCGAGCTGGGCCCGCTCACACCCGACGCCGTGCTGGCCCTGGTCCGGGCCCGGGCGGCCACCGGGGGTGTCGACGAGGCCACCCTGCGCCGGATCGCCGCCCGCAGCGAGGGCAACGCCTTCTACGCCGAGGAGCTGGTCGCGGCGGGGTCCGACGGCCTGCCGGGCGGCCTGGCCGACGTGCTGCTCACCCGGCTGGACCGGCTCGGCGGACCGGCGCGGGAGGTGCTGCGGGTGGCCTCGCTGGCCGAGCGGAGCATCCCCCACGACCTGCTGCGCGACGCGTCCGAGCTGTCCGCGGCCGAGCTGGAGGCGGGGCTGCGGGAGGCGGTCTCGCACCACCTGCTCGTCCCGGACCCGGCGCCGGGCGCGGAGTCCTACGCCTTCCGGCACGCCCTGCTCCGCGAGGCCGTCCACGACGACCTGCTCCCGGCCGAACGGGTCCGGCTGCACGCCCGGCTCACCGCGCTGCTCGCCGGCCGGGACGACGACCCCGGGGTGGCCGCCGCGCTCGCCCGGCACGCGCTGGCCGCGCACGACCTGCCGCGGGCGCTCGCGGCGTCGGTGCGTGCTGCCGAGGAGGCCCACCGGCGGCACGGACCGGCCGAGATGCTGGCCCACGCCGAGCGGGCACTGGAGCTGTGGTCCGCCGTCGAGGACCCCGAGCGGCTCACCGGGGTCTCCGAGAGCGCGCTGACCCGGGAGGCCGCCTGGGCGGCGAGCGCCTCGGGCGACCCGGAACGGGGCATCGCCCTCGGGGCCCGCGCGGTCCGGGTCGCCGACCTCGGCGAGGATCCGCACGCCAGGGCCGGGGCGCGCCGGCACTACGCGATGCGGCTGCTCGACAGCGGGGCCCGGGTGGACGCGGCGGTGGCCGCGGCCACCGAGGCCGTCGAGCTGCTGGCCGGGGGCCCACCCGGCACGGAGCCGGCCTGGGCGCACGCCGTGCTCGCGCGGGCGCACCTCAACGCCGACCACGCCGAGCCCGCCTGGTCGCACGCCCGCGCGTCGCTGGCGGTGGCCCGTGCCGTCCACGACACCGCACCGCCCGCGGAGGGGTCGGCCGCGTACCGCGACCTCAGCGCGGTCTGCGCGGACGCGCTGATCACCCTGGCCTTCTGCGCCCGGATGGAGGGGGACCCGCAGGCGGCCCGGGACCGGCTCGCCGGGGCGTCCTCGCTGGCCGCCGCGTCCGGGAACCGGGTCGTCGAGCTGCGGACGGTGTGGAACCGCGGGGTGTCGTTCATCGAGGACGGCCTGCTCGACGCCGCCGCGGACGAGCTCGCCGAGGGGGCCCGCCGGGCCGCCGCGTACGGCCTGCTCTGGGGCGGGTACGGCCTGGAGTTCCGGATCGCGCAGGTCCGCGTCGACGTCCAGCGCGGGGAGTGGGACGCCGCCGTCCGGACCGCCGCGGATGTCGACCCCACGCTCCCGCTGCGCGTCACCGGGCAGCTGGCGGTGGCGGGGGCGCTGGTCGGCGTGGCCCGCGGCGACCTCGACGGCGCCGAGGAGCTGCTCTCCGTGCTGGCCACCGAGCCACCGGTGCACGACCAGGCCGCGCTGCTGCAGGGCGTCGTCGGGGCCGAGTCGGCGCGCTGGCGGGGCGACGCGGCCCTGGCCGTGGACCGCGTCGCCACCGCGCTCGGGGTGCTGCGGGCGGAGTACCCGCACCACCTCGGCGAGCTGGCGCTGTGCGCACTGGGCGCAGCGGCCCGTGCCGACCTCGCAGAGGCCGCCCGTACCGCGGGCGACCCGGCGGGGGCCGAGGCGCACGCCGGGGCGGCGGCCGGCCTCGCCGACGAGGCCGCGCTCACCGCCGAGCGCGGCCTGCCCCGCGGGACCGCGGTCGGGCCGGAGGGCCGGGCGTGGCTGGCCCGGGCCCGGGCCGAGGCCGCCCGGGCCCACGGCGAGGCGGCACCACAGGTCTGGGACGCCGTCGTGGAGACCTTCGCCGGGTACGGCGACGGCTACCGCGCCGCGGAGGCCCGGTGGCGGCGGGCCGAGGCCCTGCTCGGACGGGCGCACCGCGGTGGCCCCGGCACCGACGGCGAGGCCGACCGCCGCGCCGCCGCCGAGGACCTGGCCGTCGCCGCCACCGGGGCCGACCGGCTCGGGGCGCGCCCGCTCGCCGAGGCCGTCGCCGCGCTGCGGCTGCGGGCCGGCGACGGCGGTCCCCGGCCCGCACCGCCGTCGGGCGCCGGTGGTTCCCCGCTCACCCCGCGCGAGCACGCGGTGCTGGAGCTGGTCGCGCACGGGCTGACCAACCGGGCCGTCGGCGAGCGGCTGTTCATCTCCGAGAAGACCGTGAGCGTGCACCTGTCCCGGGCGATGGCGAAGCTCGGCGCCTCCGGCCGTGCCGAGGCGGTCGCCCTCGCGCACTCCCGGGGTCTGCTCACCCCCCGCGACTGAGGACCGGGGCACGCCGGTCTGTCCCCTCCGGACCGGACCGGGCCCGTGCGGGCCGAGACGTGTGCCACCCGCCGTGCCTAGGGTCGGTCGTGCCGCACGTCACCGGCAGACCGATGGAGGTCGCATGGTCGTCCACGGGCTCGTCCCGTCGTCCCGGACCGGCAGCGGGGCGGGGGTGACCGCATGATCGCCCGTTCGCCCGCCCCGGACCTGGACGTGCCCGCCCTGCCCGCCTCCGCGACGCTCCGCGGCGCGGCCGACCGGTTCGGCGACGCGACGGTCCTGCACCAGGCCGGGCACGAGGTCACCTTCCACGGGCTGCTGGCCCGCGCCTCGGCGTTCGCGCACGCGCTGCACGCCGACGGGGTCGGCCGCGGCGACGTCGTCGCACTGCACCTGCCGAACTGCCCGCAGTACGCGATCGGTTACTGGGGGACGCTGCTGGCCGGGGCGACCGTCACCCCGGCGAACCCGCTGCTCGCCCCGGACGACCTGGGCGCGCAGCTCGCGGACGCGGGGGCGGCCGTCGTCGTCAGCTGGGAGGCGGCGCTGCCCGCGGTGCTCGCCGCGCGGCCGGCGACGTCGCTGAAGCGCGTGCTCGTCACCGGCGCCCACGGCGACCCGGAGCAGCTGCCCCCGGAGGTGACCGGGCTCCGGGCGCACCTCGACGGCAGGCCGGCCACCCCGCCGGGCACCGACCTGGAGGTGGACCCGGACCGCGACCTCGCCCACCTGGCCTACACCGGCGGCACCACCGGCCGGTCCAAGGGCGTGCGGGTCACCCACCGGCACGTGCTCACCAACGCGCTGCAGGCCGCCTGCTGGGGCACCGGCGCCCGGCCGGACGTGACCGCCACCGCGCACGGGCCCGGCGTCGTCCTGGCCGATCCCGGTCCGGCGACGGAGTTCCCGACCCCGATCGGCACCGGGCGGGCGATCGGGATCGCCCCCTGGTTCCACGCCATGGGCACGATCGGCGGGCTCAACGTCCCGCTGCTCACCGGGACGACGACGATCGTGCACGCCCGCTTCGACCCGCGCGCCTATCTGGCCGACGCCACCCGGTTCGCCGTGACCTCGCTGTCCGGCGCGCCACCGGTGTACGCGGCGCTGCTCGCCCACCGCGAGGCCGCCGGGGACCTGTCCTCGGTGCGGTCGCTGACCTCGGGCGCGGCACCGCTGCCGGTCGAGATCATCCGGGCGCTGCGCGACTGGTTCGGCGAGGACCTGGTCATCTCCGAGGGCTACGGCCTGACCGAGGTCACGATGGCCGCCACCCTCGGCCCCGCCGCCCGGTCCGCGGACCGGCGCCCGGGCACCGTCGGGTTGCCGATCGCGGGCACCGAGATCCGCATCTCCGGACCGGACGGCGAGGAGCTCGACGCCGGCGCCGAGGGCGAGGTGTGGATCCGCGGGCCGCAGGTCACCGGCGGCTACCACCGGCGCCCGGCCGAGACCGCGGCCGCCTTCGACGGCGACGGGTGGCTGCACACCGGCGATGTCGGCGTCCTCGACGGCGACGGCTACCTGCGCATCGTGGACCGGCTCAAGGACATGCTGCTCCACAAGGGCTACAACGTGTACCCGCGCGACCTGGAGGAGCGGCTGCTGGCGCTGCCGGGCGTGACCGGTGCGGCCGTCGTCGGGCGCCCGGTGGGGGTCGACGGCGAGCACCCGGTCGCGTTCCTGACCACCGCGACCGGCGCCGACGGGGCCGCGGTCCGCGCCGCCGTCGACGGCCTGAACGAGCGCCTGCTGCCCTACCAGCGGCTGCGGGAGGTGCACCTGGTCGGGGCGATCCCGGTCTCGGCGGCGGGGAAGGTGCTCAAGCGGGACCTCCGCGAGCAGCTGCCGACCCTGTCCCCGGACGTGGCGAAGGAGTGACGAACAGTCACTCCTCGTGAGGAAGAGGGGCCTGCACGGGTGGGCAGGTACGTCCGATGGGTGGAGTAGTCACTCCGACGGTTGGCGTAGGGGATGACCGGATAACAGGCTGGTCGTACGACACGACAGACGGGTGGAAGCAGGAGCCGGCGGCGCGCACCGGATCCCGAAGAACCCCGTTTCGACTCCCCCGAGATCGTGGTGATCGTCATGTCCGCGCCCGCCGTCCACATCCCCAGCCCGCGCCGCCCCCTGGGCGCCGTCCCCCTCTCCCCGTCGGTCCCCGCACCGCGGGCCGGTGGGACCGGTCGTGCGGACCGGGTCGAGGGGCGGCACCGCCGTCGCGAGGACCACGTCGACCTGCCGGCGCCCCGCCGGGAGCGTCCGCGGTCGACCTCGCCGCTGACGCCGGGCATCCCCGCACCGCGACCGGCGTCGCCGGGGTCGTCGGCGTCGCGGCCGGGTGCGGCGGCGCAGCACTCCACCGCCGGGGCGCGAGGACACACCACCGAGACCCCGGCTACCGGCACCGCTCCCCGCGGGGTCCGGACCGGCGCCGTACGCACCGGCGGGCCGTCGGCCGTCGCACGCACCCTGGACGTCCTCGGCCGGGTCGGAAGCATCACCACGATCGCCGCGATGCTGGTCCTGTCCGCCGCACTGGCCGGGCTCGCCGACGGCACCCCGCCGAGCGGTGCGGCCGCCGAGGTCGCCGTGGCGACCCTGCGCTGAGCGGGGTCAGGCCGCGTCGGAGCGCGCCGCCCGGTCCGGCGGCACCGCCTTCATGACGTGGTCGACCAGGTCCAGGACCATGCGGTTCCCGCCGAGGCGGTACCCGAAGTCCTCCCAGCCGAGCAGCTCGCGCGAGATCAGCTCGCCGACCGGCCCGGGGTAGATCCGGGTCGCACGGAACGCGGCCGCGCGGATCCGCATCTTCTCGTGGTGATCCATGGGTTGCGGGTCGCTCATACCCTCACCTCCACGTCAGGGGGACTGGACGTGGCGCGTCCTCCACACTGAGCGGCTCGCCTGCGTTCCATGGTGACACCCCCACGCCGCAGTACCGGGCGACGTGCGCAGGATCTCAGGCACCGTGTCACCGGGGTGTTCCCCGCCGGTCACGCCGGCGTTGCGGGGTCGATCACACGACCGGCCGGGCCCCGGTGGATACCGTGGCCGCATGGCCGACCGCACCCGGGACCTGCTCTGGTCCGACGTCGACACCCTGTACGGGGCGATCCTCGCCCACCCGTTCGTCACCGGGCTGACCGACGGCTCGCTTCCGCACGAGACGTTCCGGCACTACATCGTCCAGGACGCGCACTACCTGCGCGGCTACGCCACGGCGCTCGCCGTGTGCGCGGCGAAGGCTCCGACCGACGACGACACCCTCATGTTCGCCGAGCACACCGCCGGCGCGATCGCCGCCGAGCGGGAGCTGCACGCCGACCTGCTGGGCGCGCTCGGCCTCACCTCGGAGCAGGCCCGCGAGCTGCCGGTCGCCCCGGCCACCCGCGCCTACGTCAGCTACCTGCTGGCGGCCGCCTACGGCGGGTCCTACGCCGAGGGCGTCGCCGCGGTGCTGCCCTGCTACTGGATCTACGGCCGGGTCGGCGAGCACCTGGTCGGCGCCGGATCCCCCGACCCGGTCTACCAGCGCTGGATCGACATGTACGCGGGCGAGGAGTACCACGCCGTCGTCGAGGCCGTGCTGGACGCGACCGACCGGGTCGGCGCCGCCGCGTCGACGGGGGAGTTCGCCCGCATGCGCGAGCACTTCACGACGACCTCGCGCTACGAGTGGATGTTCTGGGACGGCGCGTACCGCCGGGAGACCTGGCCGGTCTGAGCCCGGCCGGTCGCCTCAGCGGTTGTCGAGCCGGTCCGGGATCACCAGGTGCAGGAAGAACGACACGATCCCGACGACGATCGCGCCCCAGAACGCCGCCCAGAACCCGTCGACGGTGAACGGCAGGTTCAGCACCGACGACAGCCAGCCCGTCAGCAGGAACATGAGCGCGTTCACCACGAGCGCGAACAGACCCAGCGTGAGGATGTAGAGCGGGCAGCCCAGCGTCGCCACGATCGGCTTGACCACGGCGTTGACCAGGCCGAACACCAGGGCCACGCCGATCAACGTGAGGATCGAGGTGGAGGTGCCGGCGCTGTCCAGCCGGATGCCGCCGACCAGCACCGTCGCCACCCACAACGAGGCGGCGACGACGAGCGTGCGGATGGTGAAGGTGAGCACGGGGCTCGGTGGGGTCATCGGTCGGTCACCGCCTGCTGGACCAGCGTCTGGAGCTGGGATCGGATCGGATAGGTGCTGGAGGGGACGAGCTGGGTCATGAAGACGACCACCAGGTCGTCGACGGGGTCCACCCAGAACGCGGTGGAGGCCAGCCCGCCCCAGGCGAAGGTGCCCTCGTTGGCGAAGCCCTTCGTCGCCGCCCCGTCGACGACGACGGAGAAGCCGAGCCCGAAACCGACACCGGCGAACGCCGACTCGGAGAAGATGGGCCGCCCGACGGTGTCGAGGTCGGCGCCGCCGGGCAGGTGGTTGCGGGTGGCCCGGGCCAGGGTGCGCGGGCCGAGGATGCGAGCGCCGTCGAGCTCGCCGCCGCGGGCGAGCATCCGGGCGAACCGCAGGTAGTCGCCGGTGGTGGACAGCAGTCCGCCGCCGCCGGAGAGGAAGGTGGGCTCGCGGGTCGCGGACCGGGCGAGCACCTTGTTCTCGACCAGACCGCCGCCGGGGCGGGCGTTGTAGAGCGTCGCGAGCCTGCCGGCCTGCGCGGACCCCTCCGGCACCCAGAACGCGGTGTCGGTCATCCCGAGCGGGCCGGTGATCTCCTCGCGGAGGAACTCGTCGAGCCGGCGTCCGGACGCGACCTCGACGATACGGCCGAGCACGTCGGTGGCCACCGAGTAGTTCCACTCGCGGCCCGGCTGGAACAGCAGCGGAAACGACGCGAAGTGCTCGCTCGCGGCCGCGAGGTCCATCCCGGACGGGGCGCCGAACTCGAAGCCCTTGGAGCGGTACATCTCGTCGACGGGGTGGGCGTGGTGGAAGCCGTAGGTCAGGCCCGCGGTGTGGGTCAGCAGATGGTGCACCCGCATCGGCTCGACGGCCGCGTCGGTCCCCGGATTGAGCGCCGAGCCGCCGCGGTAGACGCGCTGCTCGGCGAACGCCGGGATGTAGCGCGACACCGGGTCGGTGAGCTCCAGGGCGCCTCGCTCGGCGAGCATCAGGACCGCGACCGAGGTGATCGGCTTGGTCATCGAGTAGATGCGCCAGAGCGTGTCGTCGGTCACCGGAGCGGCGGAGTCGAGGTCGCGGACGCCGAGGTGGGTCAGGTGCGCGAGCCGGTCGTGCCGGGCGACGGCGATCGTCGCGCCGGCGAGGCGGCCGTCGTCGACGTAGCGGCGGAAGTGGCTGTCGATCCGGGCCAGCCGGGCGGGGTCGAGGCCGACCTCCGCCGGGTCCGCCTCGAGCGTGCCGAAGGTCGGGGAGGTCACGATCACGACCCTACCCGCGGGCCGCGTCCACAGTTCTGACGATCCTGCGGCCCGGCGCGTCACCCGGCGGACGCCCGCTCGTACTACCGGAAGTGCCCTGCGGGGCACGCGGACACCGGCGGGGGCCGGTGCCCGCCCACGCGTCGTGGCCGGTCCGAACGGGGAGCCCGGGCGGGCCACGGCGCGGCCGGGCCGGAGCGACGCGGACCCGAGCGGCTCAGACCGGCACGATCTCGTAGCGGGCCAGGCGCTCGCCGCGCAGCGCGGTCGCCCGCAGCGCCGCGGCCAGTGCCCGCGACGCCCGCGGCAGCCGGGCCGCGATCTCGGCGGGTGGGGTCGCGGCGTCGCAGGAGGCGGCCAGGCGCAGCCCCCACGGCTCCAGCTCGCGCGGGTCCTCGCAGGTCCAGTCGACCTCCAGCTCGCGCAGCGGGCCCGCGGCGAGCCGCCCGGCCGCGCCCCGGGACAGCAGGTCGGTGACGAGCTCGGCGCCCGGGAGCATCCGCGCGGCGGTGAACACGATCCGCTGCACGCCCTGCTCGGGCAGCAGCGTCAGCACCCGGTCGGAGACGACCAGGTGCGGGCCGGGCAGGTCGCGGGCCAGCTCCAGCCAGTCCTCGTCGAGCGCGGACCCGGCCACCAGGTGCGCCGGGCCCGCCAGCAGCTCGCGGCGCAGCTCGGCCACCCCGGGCAACTCGACGTCGACCCAGTGCGCCGGGCCGTCGTCGCCGAGCCGTCCCGCGCGGTCACCCAGCCCCGGTCCCAGCTCGACGACGGTCCCGCCCGGGTGCCGTCGTGCGAATCCGCGCACCCACTCGTCGAGGACCGCGACCCGCAGCAGCGTGGAGAGCGTGTCGGCCCGCCCGGGCGCCGAGCCCAGGTCGAGGTCGTCCGCGACGACGGCGGCGGCGTGGTCCCCGACCACCGGATGGCGGCGACGGGCGTCGCGGGCCCTGGCGTGTGCCGCGGGCAGCGACGTCGCCTCGAGCGCCTGCAACCGCGGACGGCGTCGTTGCGTCACGGTGTCCTTCCCCCCTCCAGCGGGCCTCCGCGAGGGCGTCGGCGCTGGTCGCGCGAACGTACTAGTTGCGCGACGAGGCACCCGAGCCGGGAGGCGCCGGGCGGTGGACGGTCCGCGGGCGGTGGACGGTCCGCGGTCGGTGGCTCGTGAGCGGTCCCCGGACACCGGGGCGCCGCCGCCGCGGGGCCGCGGGGCCGCGGACCTCCATGATGGGGGGCGTGCCTCCCGCCCTCCTCACCTCCGCCGCGCACGGCGACACCGAGGTCCTGCGCCTGCTCGAGCGCCGCCGCGACACCGGGCGCCGCCCCGGCCGGCACGCCGACGGGGCACGGATCGCGCTGGTCGTCGGCGGGGGCGGGATGCGCGGCTCCTACGCGGCCGGGATGGTGCACGCGCTGTCCGACCTCGGGCTCGCCGCCGGCGTCGACGAGGTGTGGGGCAGCTCGGCCGGGGCGTTCGTCGGGACGGCGCTGGTCATGGGGCACGGAGCCGAGGTGTCCCGGGTGTTCGAACGGGACATGGCGTGCCGCGAGTTCATCGACCCGCGCCGGTTCGGCACCCGTCGCCCGATGGTGTCGTTGGACCACCTGTTCGACCGGATCCTGGTCGACTCCCTCCCCACCGACTGGTCGCGGCTGGTGGACCCGCCGGTCCCGCTGAACGTCGTGGTCACCGGTGCGGTCGACCTGCGCCCGCGGGTGCTGACCGCGCTGCCCGACGGGGCCACGTGGAGGGCCGCGATGCGGGCGACGGCCGCGATCCCGCTGCTGGCGGGCCCCCCGGTACGGGTCGGCACGGGCGAGGACGCCGAGGACTTCATCGACGGCTCGGTCGGCGACCCGCTCCCGGTCGCACGGGCCCTGCGCGACGGCGCCACGCACGTCCTGGCCCTGCTCACGCGCACCGCCGACGACCTCACCGGCATCCCGCCGGACGCCCGCACCCCGCTGTGGGCCCGCTCACTGGACCGGCTCGCGCCGGGCCTGGGCCGGATGGCGCAGGACGCCGCCCGGCACGGCGAGTGCCTGCCCCTGCTCGCCGACGCCGCGCACCCGGACCGGGCCGGGGCGCACCTGCTGACGCTGAGTCCGCACTCCCCCGCCGGCGTCCACGGCCTGTCCACCGACCCCGGGCGGGTCGCCGCCGCGGCCCGGATCGGCTACGAGACGGTGCTGTCCGCGACGGCCCCGGCCGCCGCGGCCTGAGCCCCCTCCCGCCCGTGCGCCGATGACTTCGGCGCGGCCGGGCGGTCGGAGCTGGTGTGGGCACCGTGCCCGTACCGGACCCGGGGGGTGGCCCATGCGCGACGACGCGCCGTCGCGGGTGCGGACCCGCACCGTCGTGCTCGCCCCCGGCGAGGTCCGCCCGCACGTCGAGGACGAGTGGCGGGGCGCCGTCGTCGTGGTCGACGCCGGCCGGATCGAGCTCTGCTGCGCCGCGGGCGGGAGCCGGACCTTCGGTACCGGGTCGGTGCTGTGGTTCACCGGGCTGAACCTGGTCCGGGTCCGCAACCCCGGGCGGGACGAGGCGGTGTTCCGCGGCATCACCCGCGGGCCGCCCTGACCCCGGTCCCCTCGGCCCGCCGCGTCGAGCCGGCCCGCCGTGTCGAGCCGGCCCGCCGTGTCGAGCCGGCCCGCCGTGTCGAGTGCCCGCCGCCTCGGGTCAGCCCGCCGCGTCCAGCGCCCGCTGCCAGATCCCGTTGCGCGTGGCGACGAGGCCGAGCTCGCGCGGGTCGGTCACGCACACGCCACGGGGGCGGTGGGTGTCCCACAGCTGCGCGTCGTCGAAGACGGCTCCGCAGCCGCCGAACCGGCGGCAGCAGTGCGCCCGGTCCGGTCCCACCCACTCGGTACCGCAACAGGACATCCGCATGATCCGCACGGCGGGCAGGCTACGGGGCACCCCCGACAGTTCCGGTGGGCGGCGGGATCGGGTCGGTGGCGAGCAGGTCGTACCAGACCCCGTCGTCGACGATCTCGTTCTCCGTGCCGTGCACACCGTCGGCCCGCGGGCGGCCCCACAGCCGGAACCCGGCGCGCTCGGCGACGCGGCGGCTGGCGGTGTTGTCCGCAGCGGCGCCGAGCTGCAGCCGGTGCCGGCCCATCCCGCCGTCGGCGACCGGGGTGAACGCGTGCCGCACGACCCGTCGGACCGCGGCGGACACCGCGCCGCGGCCGCGGGCGTCGGGGTGGGCGCGGTAGCCGACCTCGCCACCGGTCGGGGTGTAGGCCCGGTCGGTGCCGAACACCGAGACGGTGCCGAGGTAGCGGTCGTCGTCCGGGTCGGCGATCACCCAGCCGACACCGGAGCCCAGGGAGCGTTCCAGCGGGTGGTCGCGCAGCCAGCGACGTGCGTCGTCGTCGGTGTAGGGCACCGGGAGGGTGGCGCTCCACCAGCGGGCGAGGGGGTCGTTGCACGCCTCGACGTGCCGGGCGAGGTCGGCCCCGGTGGGCGGGCGGAGCCGGACGCTCTCGCCGTCGAGCACCGGGTGCGGCCACCACGTCGTCGCCGGGGGCCGGTCGGCGACGGGTGTGCCGGGCAGCAGCACGGCGGTCCAGGCGTCGACGAGGTCGTCGCCGGCCCGCAGCGCCCGGGTGCGGACACCCTCGAACCGGAACCCGCAGGCGTGTGCCACCCGCCAGGACGCGACGTGCCCGGCTCGGCAGTCCCAGTGCAGCGCGGCGAACCCGGCGACGTCGAAGCCCCAGTCGGCGGCCAGCCGCAGCGCACGGCTCGCGAACCCCCGTCCGCGCGCCCACGGCGCGAGCAGGTAGCCGACCGACGGCAGCGAGTCGCGGCGCAGGTCGATCGAGCCCGCGTAGCGCGGGCGGCCGTCGCACGCGGCCTCCACCGCCCACACGTGGTGACGGCCGGTGGCCCACCGACGCCGGGCGAGGTCGATCCACTCCCGGGCCCGGGGTTCTCCGGAGGCCGGGCCGAGCGAGGTCCAGCGGTGCACGACGGGGTCGCGGTACACCTCGAGCATCCCGGGGACGTCGGCATCGGTGTGCGCGCGCAGGGTCACGACCCCGTCGGTGAGTACGGGAGGGGCGGTCACGGCGACACCGTCACCGGCCACGCCCGGTCGGGGCAACCGGGTTCTCCTACGATCGGACCTGTCCGCAGGGGGCGGGCGAGGGGGAGGTGTCATGGCCGCGCTCACGGAGCGACTGGTCGACCGCAGGCTGGGCTTCGGTGCCGGCGAGCCGTACGTGCGCGAGCGTGACCTGCGGGTCCCGCTCTCCGACGGCGTCGTCCTGCTCGCCGACCTCTACCGGGCCCCCGGCCCGCTCCGGCCGCGTCCGACGGTGCTGATGCGCACCCCCTACGGCCGCGACGGCCTCGGGTCGATCATCGGTTCGCTGCTGGCGCGCCGCGGGTTCCAGGTGCTGGTGCAGTCCACCCGCGGCACCTTCGGCTCGGGCGGGCAGTTCCGCCCGTTCCTGCACGAGAGCTCCGACGGTCTGGACACGCTCGCCTGGGTGCGCGGGCAGACCTGGTGCGACGGCCGCGTCTCGATGGTCGGCCCCAGCTACGTCGGGCACACCCAGTGGGCGGTCGCCCCCTACGCCGACCCGGGTCTGTGCTCGATGAACGCCGACATCACCGCGTCGGAGTTCACCAGTACCTTCTACCCGGGCGGCGCGCCCGGCCTGCTCAACCTCGCGACCTGGGTGAACCAGATCGGCCGCCAGGAGCGCATCGGCGCGGTCACCGGTTTCCTCGCGACGCCGGTGTTCAGCCGTCGCAAGCGCCGCGCGGTGACCTCCCAGCCGCTGCAGGCCGCGGACGTCGCGCTGACCGGGGCGCCGGTGGTGTTCTGGCGGGACTTCGTCGAGCACGCCGAGCAGCCGCGCGAGTTCTGGGCGCCCGCCGAGCACGACGGTTTCGACGCCGCCGCGATGCCGCCGGTCTGCATGGTGACCGGCTGGTGGGACCTGTTCCTGGACCGTCAGCTGGTGGACTTCACCGCGCTGCAGCGCGGCGGGGCGACGGCGCGGATCACGATCGGCCCGTGGACCCACGGCGACCGCGGCTCGCTGTCGACCATCGCCCACGAGATGGTCCACTGGCTGGACGTGCACCTGCACGACGGCGAGCACGACGAGCGCGCGCCGGTCCGGGTGTACGTGCAGCACGCCGACCGCTGGACCGACCTGCCGTGCTGGCCGCCGCCGGAGGCCCGCCCGACCGAGTGGTACCTCGACGCCGACGGCGGGCTGGGCCCGGACCGGCCGGCCGGGGCACCCCCGCCGTCACGGTTCGTCTACGACCCCGCCGACCCGACACCGACGGTCGGGGGCCCGATGCTCCAGCCGCCGTCCAAGCAGCTGGACAACCGCGGCGTGGAGGCCCGCGACGACGTGCGCGTCTGGACCGGCCCGCCGCTGGAGTCCGACCTGGATCTGCTCGGTCCGGTGTCGGCCGTGGTCTATGTGCGTACCGGGACGGGGATCGGCGACGTGTTCGTACGCCTGTGCGATGTCGGCCCCGACGGGACCTCGATGAACATCACCGACGCGATGCACCGGCTGGTGCCCGACCGCGAGGCGACCGCCCCGGACGGCACGACGGTCGTCCGGATGACGCTGAGCCCGACCGGGTACCGCGTGCGGGCCGGGCACCGGCTCCGGGTGCAGGTCGCCGGCGCGGCGTTCCCGCGCTTCGCCCGCAACCCGGGAACGGGAGAGCGGACGGCGACCGCGGTCGACGGGGAACGGATCTCCTACGAGCTCCTGCACGATTCCGAGCATCCCTCGCACGTGGTGTTGCCGCACCACCCCTGAATTCGAGGTCCACCATCCACCTTTTCCGGCCGCCCCCGGAAATGCGGAGATCCCCCGCTCCGGTCGGAAGAGCGGGGGATCTCCGGAAGTGCAGAGTCACGGATGACGGGAAGACGGTCCCGTCATCGTGCCCGGTGGTGCAGGTGCACTCAGTCCTGGATGTTGGTCTGGCTGTCGCCCTGCGAGCAGTCGCTGAAGGACGGGGCGTCCTCACCGTTGGTGGCCTGGCCACCCAGGATGCCGAGGACGCTGGCGGCGACGTCGGCGCTGTTCAGCGAGCAGCTGAGCACGTTGGCGTTGTTCAGGGCGTTGACGTCGCCGACGTTGACCAGACCGGACTGGACGCTGTTGCGGTCGTTCTCCAGGTTGTTGATCTGGTCGGCGTTGATGCGGTCGCCGCCGTGGCCGTGCCCGTGGCCCTTGTCCCAGCCGCCGTCACCCGCGAAGGCGAGCGGGGAGATGGCGAGCAGACCAGCGGTGACGCCGGCGGTCAGGATTCCAGCCTTCTTCAGCACAGTTATTTCTCCGTTGTGTACGGGGTCCGATGTCGGACCGGCGTGTTCGGCGTGGGTTCGGGAGCCCCGCCGATGCACAGAACGCTATCCGGTCCGTCCCCGATCCAACGAACTTTCTACCACTATCGGACGATGGGCATTACTGACCGCGAGGTTATTGCTCTCTTCCGGCAGCCAGGAATCGGCGTGGGCGTCGCTTCCGGACGCCGTCCGCGACGGATCGTCACCACAGTGGACCCGAACGGACGCGTACCCTTTTCCCGGAACACGCTCCGTGATGCACCATCCGCACGGCCGTGTCGCCGCGTCACCCTGTCGTAGTGACATGCGGGGTATCGCGACACCGGATCGCACCCTCCGCCGGACGGATCCACCCCGGAAGAGTGGGCTGGAACCCGCTCGAGCAGCGGCGTGCCGCCGTCTGCTGTCGACGCCGATGACACGCACCGCCCGGATCGCCACGACCTGCGACGCCCCCGCCGCCGCGGAACCGCTCACCGCGGCGTTCCTCGACCACCCGTTCACCCGTCACACGATCGATGCGGTCGAGCACCCACGACGCCTGGGCGCGAGCCGGGAGCTGCTGCTGCGCGAGGTCGGCGTCCCGCACGGCCTGGTGCACGTCGTCGACGCAACCGGGACGGGCTCGACGCCGTCACCGTGTGGATGCCGCCGGAAGCCACCGGTCTCGACGACGCGTTCGCCGCGTCGCGCCGCGGCTGGTCGATGCTGCGGCCGGCCACGACCCCGACCGTGGCGCGCTGCTCGGTCACCTCGCCCGGAACAACGACCACTGGACCCGCGCCGACGGCCTGGATGGGTTCCAGCTGGGCGTCGAGCAGGCGCAGGACCCGAACTGCGAGGCCCGCATCGAGCCGACCGGCCACGTAGATGGACCACAACCGGCGATGCGTCGATCCCTCGGGGTCGAATGCCGATGTGACGGGCCGGTCCGACGAGGCCTTGACGGCGATACCCGGCATGGAGGGTTGGGCTCCTTGCTCGATCGGAGTGTGTCCCGGGGCCGGAGCCGGAATGCCACCGCCACTCCAGCGGAACGGCGCACTCGCACAGTCGCGAACGGGTCGCCTCCGGGTTCCAGGGCAGTCGAACGAGCGTGACCGCCGTGCCCGACCGTGGCTAGAGCCGTTCGGCGGATCTCGTCACCGGTGGCACCGGCGCACGCCGTGAGAGCGGTGCGCGCGCGGGCCCTGGTCGATCACCGTGGGGCGCGCCTGCGCCTCGCCGCAACCCGCGGCCGGCGGGCCGGGTCGGCGCGTGGTGGACTCCGTCAGCGCACGTACGGAAAGGGGGCGCAGCCATCGCGGAGCGTCGCCGTAGGCGCCCGTGCGGCCTGCGCCGCGGCGCGGACCTTCCCGGCCGAGAGTCACTCCGCGACGTCGATGACAGCCCACACTGTCTTCCCGTCGCGGGTCCGTCGCACGCCCCACGAGGAGAAGGCGCTGATGAGCGTCAGCCCCCTACCGCGATTGCTGCCGAGGCGGGATCGTCCTGGGGTGAGCACACCCTCGGGGTCGGTGTCGTCGACCTCGATCAGCCATCCACCCGGCGTGGGGCGGATCCGGACGTCGCCGCCACCACCGACGTGATCGACCGCGTTGGCCACCAGCTCCGTGCAGACCACCTCGGCGCGGAACACCAGGTCGTCGACCGCAGGGAGGTGCTCCCGGATCCACCGGCGCAACAACGGCAGGCACGAGTGATCGAGGTAGGGGTGGGACAACGACCGGGTCATCCTGCCCCCTCGGTCGAGTGTCACGAACTGGACGTCCGATCCGACCATCGGTAAGCAGTACCCACGACCCTGCGTCATCATTCGCAGACCACCCGACGACTGGTGTGAGCCGGACGCCCAGGAGCAGGATGCCCGAGGACATCACGAGCGGCACGATGGGGCCGGCTCCCGAGTGCGCTGCCCTCTACAGCCCGGAGCGGCTGACGGCTCTACGGCGCTCGGGGCTCGGGTCGGAGTCGGATCCGGAGATGGAACGCTTCGCCGCCTGGGTCCGTCGCGCGCTGGCGACCCCGATCGCTCTGGTGACTCTGGTGCAGCCCGACCGGCAGGTGTTCCCCGGGATGGCGGGGTTGACCGGGCCTGCCGCCATCGCCCGGTCGACCCCGTTGACGCACTCGTTCTGCCAGTACGTGGTCACCTCAGGGCAGTCCCTGGTCATCGCTGACGCCCGGATGGACCCTCGGTTCAGGGACAACCTGGCGATCCCGGACCTCGGCGTCATCGCCTACGCCGGGATGCCGCTGACCGACGAGCACGGCCGTGTCCTCGGATCGCTCTGCGCCATCGACAACGAGCCCCGCCGGTGGACGGCGGAGGAGACCATCGCCCTCGGCGAGATCGCCCGATCGTGCTCGACCGAGCTGCGCCTCCGCCTGGCCCGGTACGACACCAGCACCGAGACCATCCTCCGCGCCGAGGCCGATTCCGTCCAACGGCGTGCGCACCTGCGTGGCCAGATGCTGTTGCGAGCCTCGCAGTCCTTCACCGACACGAGCACCGTGCCCGACGTCCGAGCGCGCATCGACGAACTGCTCGGGGGCGAGCTGGCCCCCTCCTACGTCGAGACCGTCCTGCGCGACAGGACAGGTCGTCTGCACAGCCTGCCTGCCGATGCCCGTTCACCGGCAGAAGCCGGGGATCTCGATGGTGCCGTCGACATCGATCCGACTGTGGACCAGCGACTGACCACGACGCTCCGCGTGCGCACCCCAGCGGCGATCGCGATCCGGGAGCAGCGCGTCGTGCACTACGGGAACCAGGACGACCTCGCCGCAGCACACCCGGCCGAGGCGGCCGAGGCGATGCGACGCCGTGGCGTGCACACCGTCGTCGCTGCCCCGGTCCCGGGCCGCGGTGCTCCCGCCGGTGCGATCCTGCTCGGCTGGGACCGGCCCGATGCGGTGGAGACCGCGGACCTGCTCACGATCGCCACCATCGCCGGTTACGCCGGGCAGGCACTCGAACGTGCCCGGGACCTGCACCACCGCACCTCCGTGGCCCACGAGATGCAGAACGCCATGCTGACGGTGCTCCCCGACATCGACGGACTCACCATGGCCGCCCGCTACATCCCGGCCGACGCCCGACTCAACGTCGGCGGGGACTGGTACGACGCCACCGTGATGACCCACCCCGGGCGCCCGGACGTCCCGATGGTCGGGATCTCGGTGGGCGACATCGTCGGCCACGACCTCCCCGCCGTCACGCTGATGGGACAGACCCGGTCCATGCTGCGCCAAGCAGCGTGGGACCACTCCGGCCGACCGCCCTCGACCGTGCTCTCGGCCTTCGAGACCGCGAACCACGAACTCCGCCTCGGCGCCGCAGGCACCGCCGTGCTCGCCTACACCCACCGCACCGCCGACGGCCGGTGGCTCCTGCGCTGGACCAACGCCGGCCACCCGCCGCCGATCCTGATCCACCCCGACGGCAGCACCGAACTCCTCACCGACCACGACGCCCTGTTCGGGTTCGACTTCACCATCGGCCAGGAGCGCGCGGACCACGAACGCGTCGTCGAGCCCGGCTCCACACTGCTGCTGCACACCGACGGCCTGGTCGACGGCCCCGGCCTCGATGTCGACACCGCCACCGACGCACTGCTCGCCACCATCGAGCAGGTATCTCCTGGGACACCCGATGACATCGTCGATGCCGTGATGGCGACGCTCTCCGACCCCGCCCACGACGACGCCGTCGCACTCGCGATCCACTTCGACGCCCCGGCCCCAGCGGTCGCATCGGATGCCGTTGCTCCTCCATGGGAGAGAGCCCCCACTCCGCGCTGAGGGGCCGGGTGGCCGGTCACGGCGCGGCGAACGGGCCGGGGGTGTGGTGGGCGAGCGACGGGGCAGGCGTGGCCGGCCCCGCGCCGCCGCGACGAGCACGACACCACCACCGAAGGCCGGCTGTTCCGCGGTGCCCGGGGTGGCCCGCACGCCGCGGTGTCCACCTGGTTCGACGGCGGTGTCCCCGCCCCGCAGGTCCCGTCCTGGGCCGGACACACCGGGACAACGAAAAAGACCCCCGGTCCCAGCGTTTCCGCTGGTCGGGGGCCTCTTTCACCTGCTGTGGCTGGTCCAGGATTCGAACCTGGGAAGGCTACGCCGACGGATTTACAGTCCGCTCCCTTTGGCCGCTCGGGCAACCAGCCGGGGTGCACGTCGCTCTTGCTGAGTGCGTGAACGAGGATACGACACGACCGACGGCCCCCGACGAGGGGGCCCCGACCGACCCGAGGGAGTGACCGATGGCCGACCCGTCGTTCGACGTCGTGAGCAAGGTGGAGCGCCAGGAGGTGGACAACGCGCTGAACCAGGCCGCCAAGGAGCTGTCGCAGCGCTTCGACTTCCGCGGCACCAACACGACGGTCGCATGGGCCGGCGAGGAGGCCGTGACCTTCGAGTCCGACACCGAGGAGCGGCTGCTCGCCGGGATCGAGGTGTTCAAGGAGAAGCTGATCAAGCGCTCGATCAGCCTGAAGGCCCTCGAGGTGGACGAGCCCCAGCTGTCGGGCAAGGCCTACAAGGCCGGCGGCAAGATCCTGCAGGGCATCGCGCAGGACAAGGCCAAGGAGATCAGCAAGGCCATCCGCGACGAGAAGCTCAAGGGCGTCCAGGCCCAGATCCAGGGCGACCAGCTGCGCGTCTCGGGCAAGAAGAAGGACGACCTGCAGGCCGTCATCGCGCTGCTCAAGTCCAAGGACTTCGGCATCGCGCTGCAGTTCACCAACTATCGGTAGCCGGGCCGACCCCGGCGCGGCCGGACACCTCCCGCCCGCCACGCCATACGCCCACGATCGACAGGCTGTCGCCGATCGTGGTGGTCGGGCGAGCGGGCGGGCTCCCGGCACGGCGGACCAGGAGGGGCTCCCGCGAACCCTGGTGCACGCCGTCGACGGTCTGCTGCACCACGCCCCGGCCGCGGCCGGGGTGCAGCGGGAACGGGTGCGGGAGCTCGCGCGGCTCGTCGGCCCCTAGACCGCGGGCCGCAGGTGCGCCCACGGCCGCGCCCGCTCCAGCTGCGCCGCCAGGGCGAGCAGCAGCGGCTCGGACCCCGGCCGCCCGACGAACTGCACGCCCAGCGGCAGCCCGGACGCCGTCCGGTACAGCGGCACCGACGACGCGGGCCGCCCGGTCAGGTTCGCCAGCTGGGTGTAGGGCACCGGGGCGAAGTTGGCGTCGACCAGGCTCTCGACCAGGCCGAGCCGTCCGAACAGGCCGGACGCGCCGGCCCGCAGCAGCGCCTGCGCGCCGATCCGGGCCGGGGCGGGCAGCGCCAGCTCCCCGATCGGCCACGGCGGCCGGGCCAGGGTCGGGGTGAGGAGCAGGTCGTAGCGCTCGTGGAATGCGGCCAGCGCGCGGGTGTGGTCCTGGCGGCGGGCGAGCGCGGCGAGGTAGTCCGGCGCGGGGGTGGCGCGGCCGATCGCGGCCATGACCCGGGTCTCGATCTCGAAGGCGTCGTCGCCGCAGCCGGTCAGCGCCCGCGCCGCCGCCACCTGGGCCGAGATCGTGGAGAACCAGGTGGTGAGGAAGTCGGTGGCCAGCGCCCGGCCGTCGAGGGCGGGGGCGGACTCCTCCACGACGTGCCCGAGGGAGGTCAGCAACTCGGCGGCGTCGGTGGCCGCGGCGACCGCCTCGGGGTCGACGTCGGTGCCCAGCGGCGAGGCGGTGGCCAGCCCGATCCGCAGCGGCGCCGGGTCGTCCCGGACGGCGTCGGCGTAGGGGCGCTCCGGCGGACGCACGATGTAGGGGCCCTCCGGCTCCGGCCCGGCCGACACGTCGAGCAGGGCCGCCGAGTCCCGCACGGTCCGCGACAGCACGCCCTGCACCGCCGCGCCGTGGAAACCCTCGGCGACGTCCGGCCCGGACGGCGTCACGCCGCGGCCCGGCTTGAGCCCGAACAGCCCGCAGGCGGCGGCCGGGATGCGGATGGAGCCGCCGCCGTCGCTCGCGCCGGCCGCGGGGACGATCCCGGCGGCGACGGCCGCGGCGGACCCGCCGGAGCTGCCGCCGGGAGTGCGGCCGGGGTCCCACGGGTTGCGGGTCGGTCCGCCGAGCGCGGGCTCGGTGACGGCGCGGGCACCGAACTCGGGGGTGGCGGTCCGTCCGAACACGACGAGACCGGCCTCGGTCCAGCGCCGGACCACCGTCGACGTCTCGGGGCGCGGATGGTCGGCGAGCGGACGGGAGCCGGACGCCGTCGGGACCCCGGCGAGGTGCTGGGCGAGGTCCTTCACCAGGAACGGGACGCCCGCGAACGGCCCGGTCAGCGGGCCGCGTGCGCGGGAGCGGGCGGCGTCGTCGAGGCGCAGTCGGATGGCGTTGAGGCCCGGCTCGACGGCGTCGGCGCGGGCGACGGCGGCCTCCAGCAGGTCGGCCGCGCTCACCTCACCCGCGGCGACGAGTGCGGCCAGCCCGACGGCGTCGTGGCTGCGGTAGTCGTCCCAGGAGATCCCCACGGCGGGGATACAAGCAGATCGGTCAGGGAGTGGACACGGGGGCGGGCGCGGGCGCCGGCGACGCGTCCGACGTGCCGGTGACCCCGGCGACGACACCGAGGGCCAGGACGACCGCGGCCGCCGCGCCCAGGACGGCGGGCAGTACCGGTCGGGCGCGGGCCGGGAAGTCGGGCAGCCGGAAGCCACCGGAGGTCCGGGTACCGCCGCCCTCGGGCAGCGGGGCCGCGCGGAACGGCTCGGGGAGCCGCTGGACGGCCGGCGCCTGTGCTGCGGGTCCCGAGGGGATTCGCTCCGGCCGGCGCCGCATCGCCGGGGGCCGGCCCGCCGCGGGGTGCCGGGGCGCCATCGGTCGGGACGGGTGTCGCGGGGCCGCCGCGGCGTACTGCCCGGGGACGTAGGCGCCCGGGGCCTGCCGGGACGGGCCGCCGACCGGCCGCTGCCGACCGGGACCGGCCGCGTCGCGGGGACGCGGGACGACGGGCAGCGCGGTGGTGGGCGCGTCGTCGGAGGACCCGCCGTCGGGCATCGTGTCCGGCGCGGCCGCCCGAGGGGCACGGGGCCGCGGCTCCGTGTCCGGGGTGGGCGCGACCGGTGTGTCCGTGTCGGCGTCCGGGGCGGAGGGGGCCGGGACGTCCGCATCGGCGGTCGGCGCGACCGGTGCGTCGGCGTCCGAGGACGACCGGGCCGTCGGCAGCGCGACCTGCTCCCCCGGGCCGGCCCAGGTGACCACGTCGTCCCCCGGGCGCGCCGGTGACGGCACCTCGACCGGGCCGTCCCGGAGCGGCACCGACGGCGTCCCACCGGTGTCGGTGAGTGCGTGGCGGGGCTTCTGGGACGGGGTCTCGCTCATGGGTCCTCTTCCGCAGGGGGAGCTCTGCTCTGAGAGTTCCATCGCTCGCGGTACCCCGAACCGTTACGGAACAGCGACCCGGGGACACGCAACCACCCCCGGAACGGTCCGGTCAGCGGCGGGCCATCTGCTGGAGCCGCGCGATCCGGTCCTCGATCGGCGGGTGGGTGGAGAACCACCTCGCCATCTTCTCCCCGGGCCGGAACGGGTTGGCGATCATCAGGTGCGACTGCGCGGTGAGCCGCGGGTCCGGGGGCAGCGGAGCGGCCGCGGTGCCGTACTTGAGCTTGTGCAGCGCCGAGGCCAGGCCCAGCGGGTCCCCGGTGAGCTCGGCGCCCGACGCATCGGCCTGGTACTCCCGGGACCGGCTGACGGCCATCTGCACGACGCCGGCCGCGATCGGCCCCAGCAGCGCGACCAGGATGATCGCGATCGGGTTCGGGCGGTCCTCGTCGCCGCCGCCGAAGATCGAGGCGAACATCGCGAAGTTCGCGAGGAACGACACCGCCGAGGCGAGCGCACCGGCGATCGAGGAGATCAGGATGTCGCGGTTGTAGACGTGGCTGAGCTCGTGGCCGATGACGGCGCGCAGCTCGCGCTCGTCGAGCAGGTGCAGCAGACCGGTGGTCACGCAGACCGCGGCGTGCCGCGGGTTGCGGCCCGTGGCGAACGCGTTCGGCGCGTCGGTCGGGCTGATGTGCAGCGACGGCATGGGCTGGCGGGCCCGCTGGCTGAGCTCGCGGACGATCCGGAACAGCTGCGGGTACTCGGCCTCGGTGATCGGCTGGGCGTGCATGGACCGCAGCGCCGTCTTCGCCGAGTTGAAGTAGGCCCACCCGTTCACCGCGAACGCGATGACGAGCGCGATGACCAGTCCGCCGCGCCCGCCCAGGACCCCGCCGATCGCGAGGATCAGGGCGCTCATCGCGCCGAGGAGGACGGCCGTCTTCAGACCGTTCATGTGGCTGTGCACGCCGGGGTCGCCTTTCCGTGCGGTCCTTCGGGGGTCATCCGGGTCAACGGACGAACCGGGCAGTGCGTTCCCGGGTGTGACCCGCCCCGACCGCGGCTCAGCGCGCGTGCCGCTCCCGGAAGCGGGTGCCCTCGGGGGCGTAGCGGCGGAAGTGGTCGAGCGTGACGCCGAGGAAGAGCGCCGTCGCCGACACCGCGACGGTGCCGTCCGGGGCGTCGAGCCTGCCCGTGCCGCGGACCCGCAGCTTGCGCCCGTCGACCGACTCGATCACCGCGTCGAGGTGCAGCGTCGTGCCGAGCGGCACCGGCGCCCGGTAGCGGGTGGTCAGCTCCGCGGTCACGAAGTGGCCGTCGAGGTGGTGCTGGAGCGCGCCGAACAGCTCGTCCATCGCCGTGGCCAGTACGTCGCCGTGCGCCAGCCCGGGCGCGCCCTCGTGTGCGTCGCCGACGACGACCGCCCCCGTCACCCGGGCCCGCCCGTCGGAGTCGGGGCCCGGGTCGTCGAAGCGCATCCGCAGCCCGCCGGGACCGTCACCGCAGGCGAAGCAGCCGGCGTGGTGGCGGGGCAGCTCGGCCCGCCCGGTCACCTGTGCACCCGTCACGTGCGTGAGGCTAACCCGGCGTGGAAGAGTCGGGCCCATGAGCGACGGCGATGTCACGACAGAGGTCCGCACCGAGGTCACCAACGGTGTCGCGGTGCTCACCGTGTCCAACCCGGCACGACGCAACGCGCTGAACCTGGACCTCTCGCAGAAGCTGGTCGCCGCCGTCGAGGCCGCGAACGCCGACGACTCGGTCGGCGCGATCGTCGTCACCGGGCAGGCACCCGCCTTCTGCGCGGGCGGTGACCTCGCCGAACTGCAGGAGGCCGACCCGGCCACACTCAAGCGCGTCTACTCCGGATTCCTCGCCATCGCCTCGTCCCCGCTGCCGACCCTGGCCGCGGTCAACGGCGCCGCCGTCGGCGCCGGGATCAACCTGGCCCTGGCCTGCGACGTCCGGCTGGCCGGCCCGAGCGCGAGGTTCGACGTCCGCTTCATGCAGCTGGGCCTGCACCCCGGCGGCGGCTACACGTGGATGGCCCAGCGCGCTCTCGGCGCCCAGGGCACCGCGGCGATGACCCTGTTCGGCGACGTCCTCGACGCCCGCGAGGCCGAGCGCGTCGGCCTGGCCTGGCGTGCCTACGACAGCGACGAGGACCTGATGGCCGGCGCCCGCGAGCTCGCGGGCCGGGCGGCCGCCGCGCCGCGGGACCTGATCGTCACCACCAAGGCGACGATGCGGATCACCTCGCGGCTCGCCGCGCACGCCGACGCCACCGACGTCGAGGTCCGCGCGCAGGCCGAGACGGTGCACTCCGAGGCGTTCGCGGAACGTGTCGCCGCACTGCAGAAGAAGATCAGCAGGAAGTGACCGTCACCACGAACGTAACCCAGGTTATGTGACGTGGCTCCGGGTCTCCGGACAGGGGCCCGAACCGGGAGTTAACCTCGACGTATCGAGGCACATTTCGACGCCGAACTGGGGACCATCAGCCCATGACGACCAGCGACACCCCCGTCGAGGCACGCGACTCCGAGGTCGTCCAGCGCGACCGGGTGGTCATCCGGTTCGCCGGCGACTCCGGTGACGGCATGCAGCTGACCGGGGACCGCTTCACCTCCGAGACCGCGAACTTCGGCAACGACCTGTCGACACTGCCGAACTTCCCCGCGGAGATCCGGGCACCTGCCGGGACGCTGCCGGGCGTCTCGTCGTTCCAGCTGCACTTCGCGAACTACGACATCCTCACCCCCGGTGACCGCCCCGACGTGCTGGTGGCGATGAACCCGGCGGCACTGAAGGCCAATATCGGCGACCTGCCCCAGGGCGGGGTGTTGATCGTCAACACCGACGAGTTCACGAAGCGGAACCTGACCAAGGTCGGTTACGCGGCGAACCCGCTGGAGGACGGCTCGCTGGAGCCCTACGCGGTACACGGGGTCGCGATGGCGACCCTGACCCGCGGCGCCCTGGAGGAGACCGGGCTGTCGAAGAAGGACGCCGAGCGGGCGAAGAACATGTTCGCCCTGGGTCTGCTGTCCTGGATGTACCACCGCCCCAGCGAGTCGACCGAGCGGTTCCTGCGGGAGAAGTTCGCGAAGAAGCCCGACATCGCCGAGGCCAACATCCTGGCGTTCCGTGCGGGGCACGCCTACGGGGAGACGACCGAGGCGTTCGCGGTGACCTACGAGGTCGCGCCGGCCCGCCTGGCGCCGGGAACCTACCGGCAGATCACCGGGAACGTCGCCCTGGCCTACGGGCTCATCGCCGCGGGGCGGACGACGAGCCTGCCGGTGTTCCTGGGGACCTACCCGATCACCCCGGCTTCGGACATCCTCCACGAGCTGTCCAAGCACAAGGCCTTCGGCGTGACCACGTTCCAGGCCGAGGACGAGATCTCCGGTGTCGGCGCCGCCCTCGGCGCAGCCTTCGGCGGGGCACTCGGCGTGACCACCACGTCGGGGCCGGGGATCGCGCTCAAGGCCGAGACCGTCGGCCTGGCCGTCGCCCTGGAACTGCCGCTGCTGGTCATCGACGTGCAGCGTGGTGGGCCCTCGACGGGGTTGCCGACCAAGACCGAGCAGGCCGACCTGCTCCAGGCCCTGCACGGGCGCAACGGGGAGGCACCGCTGCCGGTGATCGCCCCCTGCACGCCGGGGGACTGCTTCATCGCCGCGGTCGAGGCCGCCGCGATCGCGGTCGAGTACCGCACCCCGGTCATGCTGCTCTCCGACGGGGCGCTGGCCAACGGCTCCGAGCCGTGGAAGATCCCCGACGTCGAGTCGTTGCCGACGGTGGACCCGGGGTTCGCGACCGAACCCAACGCCCCCGACGGGTCCGGCGAGTTCTGGCCGTATCTGCGTGACCCCGAGACCCTGGCCCGGCCGTGGGCGATCCCGGGCACCGCCGGGCTGGAGCACCGGGTCGGTGGACTGGAGAAGGCCGACGGGCGCGGCTCGATCTCCTACGACCCCGACAACCACGACCGCATGGTCCGGCTGCGCCAGGCCAAGATCGACGGCATCGACGTCCCCGACCTCGTGGTCGACGACCCCGACGGCGACGCGGACTTCCTCGTCATCGGCTGGGGCTCGACCTACGGCCCGATCAACGCGGCGGCGCGGCGCGTGCGCAAGCTGGGCCACTCGGTCGCCACGGTGCACCTGCGCAACCTCAACCCGATGCCGGCCAACCTCGGCGAGATCCTGGGCGGCTACCGCACGGTGCTCTGCCCCGAGATGAACCTCGGTCAGCTCGCCATGCTGCTGCGCGCCGAGCACCTGGTCGACGTCAAGAGCTACACCAAGGTCGCCGGGCTCCCGTTCGGCGCCGAGGAGCTCCAGGACGTGTTCCTGGACTACCTCACCGGCAAGCACCCGGAGTCGGCGTCCGACATCGCCAACGAGACCACTGGAGCGCAGGCATGACCGCCACCGACCTGGGCCTGCCGTCCATCGGCGGCCTCGACGGCGTCCCGACCACGGACGCGAAGCAGACCGCGAAGGACTACACCTCCGACCAGGAGGTCCGCTGGTGCCCCGGCTGCGGCGACTACGCCGTCCTCGCCGCCGTCCGCCAGTTCCTCCCCACCCTGGGCATCAAGCGCGAGAACACCGTGTTCGTGTCCGGCATCGGCTGCAGCTCGCGATTCCCGTACTACCTCAACACCTATGGGATGCACTCCATCCACGGCCGCGCCCCGACCATCGCGACCGGTCTCGCGACCAGCCGCGAGGACCTCAGCGTCTGGGTCGTGACCGGCGACGGCGACGCGCTCTCCATCGGTGGCAACCACCTGATCCACGCGCTGCGCCGCAACGTCAACATCAAGATCCTGCTGTTCAACAACCGGATCTACGGGCTGACCAAGGGCCAGTACTCCCCGACCTCCGAGGTCGGGAAGGTCACCAAGTCCACCCCGATGGGATCACTGGACCACCCGTTCAACCCGATCTCGCTGGCCCTCGGGGCCGAGGCGAGCTTCGTCGGACGGGCCCTGGACTCCGACCGCAAGAGCCTCACCGCCGTGCTCCAGGCCGCCGCCGAGCACCGCGGCTCCGCCCTGGTCGAGATCTTCCAGGACTGCCCCATCTTCAACGACGGCAGCTTCGACGTGCTCCGCAAGGGCGACACCGACAACCGGCTCATCCCCGTCGTCGACGGTGAGCCGATCGTCTTCGGCGCCGAGGGCTCGCACGCCGTGGTGCAGGACGGGTTCAAGCTCAAGGTCGTCGAGACCGCCTCGGTGGACGCCGCACAGATCGTCGTGCACGACGCCGCCGACCACGAGCTGGCCTTCGCCCTGTCCCGGCTCTCGGACCAGGACCTCACCCACACCGTCACCGGGGTCTTCCGCAACACCGACCGCACCACCTACGACGACGCCGCCCGCGCCCAGGTGCAGGCCGCCCGCGACGCCAAGCCCGACGCGGACCTGCAGGCCCTGCTCAACGGCCGCGACACCTGGACCATCGTCTAGGTCCCGCCCGCGCCACACCGCGGCCCCGGTACTCCGACGAGGAGTACCGGGGCCGTCGTGTGTCCGGAGGCGCTGGGGCTCAGCGGGCCCCGGGGCGTTCGTGCCAGGCGATGAACCCGGCCGCCCGCGCCGCGCCCTCCGCGGTGAAGTACAGGTCCGCGCGGGTGCGGACGTAGTACGGCGACTCGGGCGGGTGGAACCTCCGCGAACCGCTGTGCACCTTCACCCGGTGCGTCTCGGGCGGGTCACCACCGTCGGTGGGGGCGAGCACCGAGTCCGGGTACGGCCCCGGACGCACCCCCGGGGGCAGCGGCGCGGACGCCGCGGACGGGCCGATGATCATGGAATCGAGCGCCGCCAGCGCCGAGCCACCGGCGTCCTGTCGCGGCCGCGACGGGATCGACAGCGGTGCGGGCGGGCCGTCGTCGGCCGGCGCGGGGCCCGGCTCGGGCAGCGGGGCCGGTTCGACGTCGTCGCGCAGGGCGTGGCGGCCGGCCGGCTCGTCGTCCTCGGCCGGCCCGTCCGGCGGCGCAGGGTCGCTCTCGGGGCGCGGGAGGGGGACCGCGGGGGCCGTGGCCGCGTCCGCGGTCGTGGCGGCGTCCGCGGTCGTGGCGGCGTCCGCGGTCGTGGCGACGTCCGCGGTCGTGGCGACGTCCGCGGTCGTGGCGACGTCCGTGGTCGTGGCGGCACTGCTCGGCTCCAACGGGACCGGGACGGAGCCGGCAGCACCGTCATCCGCCGGACCGTCGTGGACCGCACCGTCCGCGGCTGCGCCGTCGTGGGACTCACCGTCCTGGGACAGGGCAGCGACACCGTCGGTCGTGGTTCTGTCGTCGTCGCCCGGGCCGGTCCCGCCCGCGGTGCCGCCGTCCCCGTCGGCTCCGTCCCCGGCGGCACCGCGACCCGACGCCTCCGGACCGGACAGGTCCGGGGCCGTCGCCGTGACTCCGGGCGCGACGTCCGCCGGCCGGGTCCCGGGCGCCGGATCGGCCTCCGTCCCGCCGGACAGCCCGTGCCCGCCCGGTGCATCGCGGTTCCGGGTGGGCCCGCCCGACGTCGCCCCGGGGCCGGACCACTCTCCCGCACCGTCCGCCGAGGAGGGCGACGGTGCGACGTCCGGCGACGGCGTGTGCGCCCCGGCCGCCGTGGCGGACGGGTCGACCGCCCCCGCGGTGTCGAACAGCCCCACGGTCCCGGGGTCGCGCCCCGGGTCCGGCCCGTCGGGCACCTCAGCCGTGTCGGGCGTCCCCGTGGCCTCCGGACCGCCCTCGACGGTCCCTCCGCGGCGACGGGACACCAGTACCCCCGCCACCATCAGGACCACGAGCACCGCCAGCAGTACCCACATCCAGCCCATGCCGGACCTCCGTCCACCCGGGACCGTCCCGGACCGCTGTCGCCGTGCTTGGTATCACGGATCGTGCCCGCCCCGCCGTCGTCTCGCGCGGGAGCCCACCCGTATCGGATCATCGTGCCCGTGACCGACCACCCGAAGCGACCATGACCACCGCTCGTTCCCCCGAACGAACCACACCCGAACGGAGTGAGCGGAACCCCGCCGGGCTCACCGCGGGCGTCGGCGCGTACGTCCTGTGGGGCCTGTTCCCGGCGTTCTGGCCGCTGCTGGACCCCGCGGCGCCGCTGGAGGTGCTCGCCCACCGCGTGCTGTGGACCGCGGTGCTGATGTCGCTGGTGCTGACCGTGCTGCGCGGCTGGGGCGACGTCCGCGGGCTCGGTGTCCGGGGATGGCTCGCGACCGCCGCCGCCGCGGTGTTCATCGCGGTGAACTGGGGCCTGTTCATCTGGGGCGTGTCGGTGGGGCTGATCGTCGAGTCCGCGCTCGGCTACTACATGACCCCGCTGGTCGGGGTGCTGTTCGGCGTCCTCGTCCTGCGGGAGCGGCTGCGGCCCGCGCAGTGGGTGGCGCTGGGGCTGGCGGCGACGGCGGTCGTCGTCATCGCCGTCGGGAACGGGACGGTGCCGTGGCTGTCGATGGCGCTGGCCTGTTCGTTCGGGATCTACGGACTGTTCAAGGCGACCGCGCCGCTGCCCGCCGCAGCCGGGCTGACCGCGGAGGGCCTCGTGCTCGTCGTGCCGGCCGCGGTGTTCCTGGTCGTCGTGGCGCTCTCCGGCGGCGGCACGTTCACCGGGCACGGCCCGTGGCACCTGCTGCTCATGCTGTCCGCGGGCCCGGCGACGGCGCTGCCGCTGCTGCTCTACGGCTCCGCGGCGCGACGGCTGCCGCTCACGACCCTCGGGGTGCTGCTCTACATCAACCCCACGCTGCAGTTCCTGTGGGGCGTGCTGGTGGTCGGCCAGACGATGGCCCCGGCCCGCTGGGCCGGGTTCGCCCTCGTCTGGCTGGCGCTGGTGGTCTTCACCGTCGACCTGCTGCGACGGCGACGTCCACCGGCACCTCAGCCCACCCGCTCCACCGTGTAGTCGGTCAGCGTCCGCAGCGCCTCGATCGCCGGGCACGGCGGCAGTACGGCCAGCTCGGCGCGCGCCCGGTCGGCGTACCCGGCGACGGTCTCGCGGGCCTTGACCAGCGCGTCACCGGAGCGGAGCAGCTCCAGCGCCTCGGCCACCTCGTCGTCGTCGCTGATCGGAGCGGCCAGCAGCTGACGCAGCCTGCGCGCGTCGGCGGAGTCGTCGCCGTCGCGCAGGGCGTAGAGCATCGGCAGGGTGTGCACGCCCTCGCGCAGGTCGGTGCCGGGCGTCTTGCCCGAGTCGTCCGACGGCGACGCGATGTCGATGATGTCGTCGGAGATCTGGAACGCCGCCCCGATGACCTCGCCGAAGGTCCGCAGCGCCTCGACGTGCTCGGCGGGTGCGCCGGAGAACATGCCGCCGTAGCGGCCCGAGGTCGCGATGAGCGACCCGGTCTTCTCCGCGACCACCCGCAGGTAGTGCTGCACCGGGTCGTCGGACGCCTTGGGGCCGCGGGTCTCGCGCATCTGACCGGTCACGAGCAGCGCGAACGTCTCGGCGATGATCCGCACCGCGTCCGGCCCCAGGTCGGCGACCAGCCGCGACGCGTGCGCGAACAGGAAGTCCCCGGTCAGGATCGCGATCGAGTTGTCCCAGCGCGAGTTCGCGGACTCCGCGCCCCGCCGCATGGACGCCTCGTCCATCACGTCGTCGTGGTACAGCGTCGCCAGGTGGATCAGCTCCACCACGGCGGCCGCCGTGATCACCTCGTCGCGTTCGGGATGCGGTCCCACCTGCGCCGCGAGCAGCGTGAACAGCGGACGGAACCGCTTGCCCCCCGCGTCGATCAGGTGCAACGAGGTCTCGGTGACGAACTCGTAGTCGCTGTGCACCTCGCGGTGCAGCAGGTCCTCGACCCGCTTGAGCCCGTCAGCGGTGGCCTCGGCCAGGACCGGATCGGCCATCCGGATCCCGGCCACACTCTGTGTCTCCACCCCCACAGCCTACGAACGTCAGCCCGAGAACGCGCCGCTGGCGGCCCATTCGAGGACGGGTGTGGGAAGAATCCCGAGAACGAGGGTCGCCAGCGTGCCCAGGGTGATGGCCACGGTGGTGAACGCCCCGGGCACGACGACGGCCGGACCGTCCTCGGCGGGCTCCCGGAAGTACATGAGCACCACGATGCGCAGGTAGAAGAACGCGGCCACCGCGGACGCGACCAGCGCGATCACCACCAGCGGCACCATGCCGTCCGCCGACGCCGCCGAGAACACCGCGAACTTGGCGGTGAACCCGCTGGTCAGCGGGATGCCGGCGAGCGCGAGCAGCAGGAACGTCATGATCCCGGCGACGAGCGGCGACCTCTTCGCCAGGCCCGCCCAGGCCGCCAGGTCCGAGGCCTCGCCGTCACCGGTGCGGACCAGCGAGATGATCCCGAAGACCGCGACCGTCGTGAAGCCGTAGGCCAGCAGGTAGAACATCAGCCCGGACGTGCCCTGCGGCGTCAGCGCCATGGCGCCGAGCAGGATGAACCCGGCGTGCGCGATCGAGGAGTAGGCGATCATGCGCTTCACGTCGGTCTGGGTGAGCCCCAGCACCGCGCCGACGACCATCGAGACGACCGCGACCACCCACAGCACGCCGCGCCACTCCCAGACGGTGCTGCCGAAGCCGACGTAGAGCACCCGGGCGATCGCACCGAACGCGGCGACCTTCGTGCAGGCCGCCATGAACGCCGTGACCGGCGTCGGGGCGCCCTGGTAGACGTCCGGGGTCCAGGTGTGGAACGGGGCGACCGAGCCCTTGAACAGCAGCCCCACCAGCAGCAGCGCCAGGCCCGCGAACAGCAGCGTGTCCGACGCCAGGGTGCCCGCGGCGGCCTGGGAGATCGCCGAGAGCCGCACCGAGCCCGCGTAGCCGTAGAGCAGCGCGATGCCGTAGAGGAAGAACGCCGAGCCGAACGCGCCGAGCAGGAAGTACTTGACCGCGGACTCCTGCGACAGCAGCCGGCGGCGCCGCGCCAGCCCGCACATCAGGTACAGCGGCAGCGACAGGACCTCGAGGGCGATGAACATCGTGAGCAGGTCGTTCGCCGCGACGAACGCCATCATGCCGCCGAGCGCGAACAGCACGAACGGGAACGGCTCGGTCTGCATCGTCGGTGTCTCGTCGGGCGCCCCGTAGGAGCGGTCGACGTGCTCGCCGCCGGCCGGGGTGGCCGGGCCGCCGCCGGAGCGGACCGCGGCCCGCTCGGCGGCCGAGGCCACGAACACCCCGCCCGGCTCCACCGACCGGTCCGCGATCAGCAGCAGGCTGGGGATCGCGAGGACGATCAGGGTGCCCCACAGGAACAGCGACGGCGCGTCCACCGACAGCGCGGTGCCGAAGGTCAGCACCGCCGCCGGGGACCCGAGCGCGTACCCGGCCAGCGCGACGAGCGCCGCGACCAGGGTCAGCCCGGTCAGCACGACCTGGACCGGCCAGCGCTGGTGCCGCGGGAGGAACGCCTCCAGCAGCACCGACACGCAGGCACCCGCGAACACGATCCACAGCGGCGCGGTGGCCGCCCAGTCGACCGCGGGCATCTCGATCGGAGCCACCTGGGCGGGGAGAACCAACGAGCTCATCGAGCGATCCCTCCAGCGACGACCGGGTCGGGCAGGCCGAGCTCGGTCATCGTCGCCGTCACCGACGGGTTGATCAGGTCGAGCACCGGGCCCGGGTAGAAGCCGAGCACCACGATCGCGACGATCAGCGGCACGAGCACGCCGATCTCGCGACCCGTGAGGTCGGGGAAGCCGGAGCCCTTGCGCTGCGCGGCGACCGCCGGGTCGATCATCGACCCCGGGCCGCCCGCGCCGCCCCGCTCCAGCGCCGCCATGACCGCGGTGCCGCGCACCGGGCCCTGCATCGTGCGCTGGTAGAACCACAGCACGTAGAGCGCGGCGAAGATGATGCCGATCGTCGCGATCACGGTGAACACCGGCCGGTTCGGGAACGAGCCGACCAGCACCAGGAACTCCGAGACGAACGAGTTCGTGCCGGGCAGCGCCAGCGAGCTCATCCCGGCCAGCAGCAGACAGCCCGCCATCACCGGGGCGAGCTTCGCGACGCCGCCGTAGTCGGCGATCAGGCGCGAGCCGCCGCGGCTGATCAGCACGCCGACCATGACGAACAGCATGCCGGTCGAGAGACCGTGGTTGACCATGTAGAGCGTCGCGCCGGCGAAGGCCTGCGAGGAGAACGCGAACACCCCGAGCGCGATGAAGCCGAAGTGCGCCACCGAGGTGTAGGCGACGAACCGGCCCATGTCGGTCTGGGCGACCGCGAGCAGCGCGGCGTAGACGATCCCGGCGACGGCGAGCACCAGCACCAGCGGCGCCAGGGTCTGCGACGCCTGCGGGAACAGCGGCAGCAGGTAGCGCAGGAAGCCGTAGGTACCGACCTTGTCCAGCACGCCGACCAGCAGCACCGCGCCGACGATCGGGGCCTCGGCACCGGCGTCGGGCAGCCAGGTGTGGAACGGCACGAGCGGCGCCTTGATCGCGAACGCGACGAAGAAGCCGAGGAACAGCCAGATCTGGGTCGACTCCGGCACGCTCGACGCCATCGCCTGCAGGTCGGCCCAGGTGAACGTGCCCTGGCCCAGCTGCTGCTCGCTGACCACGAACAGCCCGATCAGCGACGCCAGCATGATGAGGCCGCCGAGCAGCGAGTACAGGAAGAACTTCACCGCCGCGTACTGCCGGCGCGGCCCGCCGAAGCGGCCGATCAGGAAGTACATCGGGACCAGCATGGCCTCGAAGAACACGTAGAACAGGAAGACGTCGGTGGCGGCGAAGACACCGACCAGCGTCGCCTGGGTCGCCAGCAGCAGCGCGAAGTATCCGGCGGCCGAGCGGCCCTCGGGCAGCTTCTCCGCCCACGCGAACAGCATCAGGCCGGGCACCAGGAACGCGGTGAGCCCGATCAGCGCCAGCGCGATGCCGTCGACGCCGAACGCGATGTGCGTACCGAACGCGGGGATCCAGGACATCGAGAACTCGAGCTGGAACCGGGCGCCGGCCTGCGCCGCGGGGATGGAGTAGAGCGCCCACGCGACGACGACGAGTACCAGCTCCAGCAGCGCCGTCGCCATCGCGACCGCCTTCGCGAGCCCGGTGTTGGCGCGCAGCGGGTACATGACCAGCGCGCCGACGACCGGCACCAGCAGCAGGACGATCAGGAACGGGTTGCCCCCGGAGCCGGGGACGATGGGAGCCGTGTCCAGGGGGGTCATGAGACGAACCTCACCGCCAGCATCGCGGCGACGACGATGACCGCCCCGCCGAGCATCGAGAGTGCGTAGGACCGGACGAAGCCGGTCTGGAGCCGGCGCAGGCGGCTGGAACCGCCGCCGAACGCCGACGCGGTGCCGTTGACGGCCCCGTCGATCCCGCGGTCGTCGAACCAGGCGAGCGCCCGCGTGAGGACGATGCCGGGCCGCTCGATGAACGCCTCGTTGAAGGCGTTCGCGCCGAGGTCGGCACGGGCCGCGGCGACGACCGGCGACACCCGCTGCGGGCGCTCCACCTGCACCGGGGAGCGGCCGACGAACAGGTAGCCCGCCAGCACGCCGAGCAGCGAGACGCCGACGACCAGCCACGGGATCACCGCGTGCGGCAGGGCGCCGCCCTCGAGCTCGACGCGCTCCCCCACGACCGGGGCGAGCCACTCCGGGACCATCCCGTAGAGCACGCCCCCGCCGAAGACGGAGCCGACGGCCAGCACGATCATCGGGACGGTCATCGTCGCCGGGGACTCGTGCGGGTGGTAGTCGCGGCCGTCGGTGGACTGCACCGTGCGCCAGCGCTCCGCACCGAAGAACGTCATGATCATCAGGCGGGTCATGTAGAAGGCGGTCAGACCGGCCGCGAGCGTCGCGAGCCCGCCGAACACCCAGCCCTGCCAGCCCTCCTGGGCGAACGCGGCCTCGATGATCGCGTCCTTGGAGAAGTAGCCGGACAGGAACGGGAAGCCGATCAGCGCGAGGTAGCCGAGGCCGAAGGTCACGAAGGTGACCGGCATCTTCCGCCACAGGCCGCCGAAGCGGCGCATGTCGACGTCGTCGTTCATGGCGTGCATGACCGAACCGGCGCCGAGGAAGAGCCCGGCCTTGAAGAAGCCGTGCGTCAGCAGGTGCAGGATGCCCAGCGCGTAGCCGGCCGGCCCGAGCCCGACGGCGAGGATCATGTAGCCGATCTGGCTGACCGTGGAGTAGGCCAGGACCTTCTTGATGTCGTCGTAGGCGCAACCGATGATCGCGCCGATCATCAGCGTGATGACACCGATGATCGCGACGACCAGCCGTCCGGTCTCGGACAGGTTGTAGATCGGCGAGGCCCGGGCGATGAGGTAGACGCCCGCGGTGACCATCGTGGCCGCGTGGATGAGGGCCGAGACCGGGGTCGGGCCCTCCATCGCGTCCGGGAGCCAGGACTGCAGCGGGAACTGGCCGGACTTTCCGCAGGCGCCGAGCAGGAGCAGCAGCGTGATCGCGAGGACCGTGCCGCCGCCGACCTCGCCGATGCGGGCGAAGACCTCGGTGTACTGCAGGGTCCCGAGCTCCAGCCAGAGCAGGAAGATCGCGATCGCCAGGCCGACGTCGCCGACCCGGTTCATCAGGAAGGCCTTCTTCGCCGCCGTCGCCGCGGAGGGCCGGTCCTGGTAGAAGCCGATCAGCAGGTACGACGCCAGACCGACGCCCTCCCAGCCGAGGTAGAGCATCACGAAGTTGTTGCCGAGGACCAGCACCAGCATCGCGGCGACGAACAGGTTCAGCTGCGCGAAGAACCGCCGCCGGTTCGGGTCGTGGCTCATGTAGCCGACCGAGTAGAGGTGGATGAGCGCCCCGACCCCGGTGATCAGCAGTACGAACGTCAGCGACAGCGTGTCGATCCGGAGCCCGAAGTCGACCTCCAGCGCGCCGGAGGACATCCAGGACCACAGCGACTGCTCGCGCAGCCGCTCGTCGGCGGGCAGACCGAGGGTCTGCAGGAATATCGTCACACCGACGACGAACGCGCCGACGACGGTCGCGACGCCGAGCCAGTGGCCCCAGGCGTCGGCCCGCCGTCCGGCGAGGAAGAGCACGAGTGCACCGGCCGCGGGGAGCGCGATCAGCAACCAGGCCAGCGAGGCGGCGCCGGTCGCCTGCGGGGCGGCCTGTGCGAGAAGGACGGTCACCAGCGCGCTCCTAGTACTTCAAGAGGTTCGCGTCGTCCACCGACGACGACTGGCGGGTGCGGAAGATCGCCGTGATGATCGCGAGCCCGACGACGACCTCACAGGCCGCGACGACCATCACGAACAGGGCCATCACCTGGCCGTCGAGGTTGCCGTTGATGCGCGAGAACGTGACCAGGGTCAGGTTCACCGCGTTCAGCATGAGCTCGATGCACATGAACACGACCACGGCGTTGCGCCGCACCAGGACGCCGACGGCGCCGATGGTGAACAGCAGCGCCGAGAGCAGCAGGTAGTACTCGGGCCTCATCGGTGCTCCCCGGTGTCGGCGGCCTCACCGGAGGCGGCGGTCCGGTCGGGTGCCGGGCGGCCGGTCAGCGCGTGCGCGTCCGGCGTCGTCGTGTCCGGCACGTCGACCGCGACCGACTCGATGATCTCCGACAGCGACTCCGGGGCGATCGAGCCGTCGGGCAGGATCGCCGGGACCGCGACCGAGTTCGCCGTCGCGTAGACGCCGGGGCCGGGCAGCGGGGAGATGCGGGCGTGCTCGCCGCGCAGCCGCTTCAGCACCGTCGCGCGCTGGCCGATCTTGGTGTGCTGGCTGCTCTGCGAGCCGGACAGCACCATCGCGCCGAGCGCGGCGACCATCAGCAGGGCCGCGGTCAGCTCGAACGCCAGCAGGTAGTCGGTGAAGATCAGCCGGCCGAGGCCGGGGACGTTGCCGTTCCACCCGAGCCCGCCCTGCGCCAGCCCCGCGGGGGTGACGCTGGTCAGGCCGCGGGCCAGCCCGCCGACCAGCAGCGCGGCCAGCGCGACGCCGAACACCAGCGCCGCGGCCCGCTGCCCGCGCAGGACCTCGATCACCGAGTCCTTGGAGTCCCGTCCGACCAGCATGAGGACGAACAGGAACAGCATCATCACGGCACCGGTGTAGACGATGATCTGCACGAACCCGAGGAACGGGGCGGACTGCACCAGGTACAGCACCGCGATCGAGAACATCGTCAGGACCAGCAGCAGCGCGGCGTGCACCGCGTGCCGGGCGAAGACCAGGCCGAGCGCACCGGCCAGCGCCACCGGTCCGAGGATCCAGAACGCGACCGCCTCGCCGGTGCTCACCTCCCCGGCCGCCTGGGCCAGGACCGCGGCCGTGGTCATCGGGCCTGCTCCTTGGTCTGGTCCTGGGCGGACACCTTCGCGAGCGTCGGACCGGAGACGTAGTAGTCCTGCTCGTCGGAGCCCAGGCGCATCGGGTGCGGCGGCTGCTCCATGCCCGGCAGCAGCGGGGCCATCAGCTGCTCCTTGGTGTAGATGAGGTCCTGCCGGTTGTCGTCGGCCAGCTCGTAGAAGTTCGTCATCGTGAGCGAGCGCGTCGGGCAGGCCTCGATGCACAGGCCGCAGCCGATGCACCGCAGGTAGTTGATCTGATAGATCGCGCCGTAGCGCTCACCGGGCGAGTACCGCGCCTCCTCGGTGTTGTCCCCGCCCTCGACGTAGATGGCGTCGGCCGGGCAGGCCCAGGCGCACAGCTCGCAGCCGACGCACTTCTCGAGCCCGTCCGGGTGCCGGTTGAGCTGGTGGCGCCCGTGGTAGCGCGGCGCGGCGGGCGGGAAGTCCTCGGGGTACTCCTCGGTGACGACCTTCTTGAACATCGTCGAGAAGGTGACGCCGAATCCCTTGAAGAAGTCGAACATCTAGCGCGCGTCCTTTCCGGCCGTGACGGCCTTCCGACGCTTCGGGGGTGAGTCGGGGACCACCAGGTCCAGCGGCGGCACGGGATAGTCCGACGCCGGCTCGACCGGTGGCGGCTCGGTCTGCCGGTCGGGCAGCAGGAACGCCACCGCGAGCACGACGGCGAGCGCGAACCCGATCAGCGACAGCAGCAGCACGTAGTTGTCCGAGCCGGTGTTCACGAACGCCCGGATGCCGAAGATCGCGACGATCCAGACCAGCATGACCGGGACCAGGACCTTCCAGCCCAGCTTCATGAACTGGTCGTAGCGGAACCGCGGCAGCGTCCCGCGCAGCCAGATGAACACGAACAGGAACAGCAGCACCTTGATGATGAAGGCGACGAACTGCAGCCAGCCGTACTCGTTGAGGAAGCTCAGCGGCCACGGCCACATGCCGCCGCCGAGGAACAGCGTCACCGCCATCGCCGAGACGGTCACCATGTTCACGTACTCGGCGAGGAAGAACAGCGCGAACTTCAGCGACGAGTACTCGGTGTGGAACCCGCCGACCAGCTCCGACTCGGCCTCGGGGAGGTCGAACGGGGCCCGGTTGGTCTCGCCGACCATCGCGATCACGAAGACCACGAAGCTCGGCAGCAGGAGCCAGAAGTACCAGCCCGACGCCTGCGCCCCGACGATCGTCGCGGTGGACAGCGAGCCGGAGTAGAGGACGACGCCGACGACGGCCAGGCCCAGCGCGATCTCGTAGGAGATGACCTGGGCGGCCGAGCGCAGCGCGCCGAGCAGGGAGTACGGCGAGCCCGAGGCCCAGCCGCCGAGCACGATGCCGTAGACGCCGATCGAGGAGCAGGCCAGCACGACGAGCACGCCGACCGGGACGTCGACGAGCTGGAGCGCCGTCTGCTCGCCGAAGATCGTGACCTCGCCGCCGAACGGGATGACGGAGAAGGCGACGAACGCCGGGATCGTCGAGATGACAGGGGCGATGAAGTAGACCTTCTTGTCGGCCATCGCCGGCATGATGTCTTCCTTGAACGCCAGCTTCAGACCGTCGGCGAGGCTCTGCAGCCAGCCGCCGGGGCCGGTCCGGTTCGGGCCCGGACGGTGCTGCATCCGGCCGACGACCTTGCGCTCCCAGTTGATCATGAACAGGGTCAGCACGACACCGAGCGCGAACAGCCCGACGACCTTGATCAGGATCAGCCAGATCGGGTCGTCGGCGAGCAGCGCCTGGGTGTGCGTCAGCTGGTCCACCGGGGTGGGCGGGACCTGGGACAGGTTCACGACGCGCTTCCGTTCCCGGCCGGACCGACCGTCACGAGGTCACCGTGGCCCACTCCGAGTGTGGGGCGGACGTGCGAGCCGGGCGAGCAGGTCGGCAGCCAGACGACGCCGTCGGGCAGGTCGGTCAGCGCGACCGGCAGGGTGATCGCCCCGCGGTCGGTGCGGACCGTCGCCTCGGCGCCCTCGACCAGCGCGAGCCGCTCCGCGGTGGCCGCGTTGACCTTGACGTAGGGCCGCCGTGCCGTGCCGGCGAGCGCGGGCTCGTCGATCTGGAGACTGCCGTCGTCGATCATCTGGCGCGAGGTGGCGAGGACCGCCTGGCCGTGGCCGGGACGCCGGGCCCGGCCCGCCGTGTGGTCCGGTGCGACGCCGCCGGCGCGACGCGAGCCGAGCCGCTCCAGCTCCCCGGCCGCGGCGGCCGGGGTCTGGGTGAACAGGTCCGCGTCCATCTCGACGCCGAGGGTGTCGAGCACCCGGCAGTCCGGGAGCACGCCGGTCGCGTCGAGCGCGACGCCGAACTCGCGGCGGCGGCCCTCCCAGTTGACGTAGGCGCCGGAGCGCTGGGCGTCCGGGGCGACCGGGAGCACGACGTCGGCGAGCTCGGTGACCGCCGAGGTGTGGATCTCCAGGCTGACCAGGAACCCCACCTCCCGCAGCGCGGTGATCGCCGCGGTCGGGTCGGCCATGTCCTGCGGGTCGACCCCGCCCACGACCAGTGCGGCCAGCTCGCCGGACGCGGCGGCGGCGAGGATCGCGTCGCCGTCGCGGCCCGGGGCGGCCGGGACGGGGGCGCCCCAGACCTGCTCGAGCTCGGCGCGGGCGGCGGCATCGGTGACGAGCCGGCCGCCGGGCAGCAGGGTGGGCAGCGCGCCCGCCTCGACAGCACCGCGGTCCCCGGCCCGGCGCGGCAGCCAGCCGATCGCCGCACCGGTGCGGGCGGCGAGCGCGGACACCGCCGAGTACAGGCCCGGCGACTCCGCGGCCCGGTCCCCCACCAGGATCACCGCGCCCGGCTGCTCCAGCGCGGCGACGACGTCGGCGCCCGGGTCGGCGACGACCGCGGCCTCCGCACCGGGCACCGCGTGCAGCACGGTGGCGCCGGTCTTCTCGGCGCCGTAGCTGGTGAACGGGCCGACCTGGAAGTGGCGCAGCCCGCGCTTCCGGTACGCCTTGCGCAGACGGAGGAAGACGATGCCCGACTCCTCCTCGGGGTCGGTGCCGGCGGTGAGCACCGCCGGGGCGTTCTCGACCCGCTCGAACGTCACCGAGTCCTCGACCGTCCCGCCGGCGACGTGCGCGGCGAGGAACTCCAGCTCCTCCCCCGAGTGCGGGCGGGCGCGGAAATCGATGTCGTTGGTGCCGGCGACGACGCGGGCGAACTTGGCGTAGGCGTACGCGTCCTCGACGGTCAGCCGTCCCCCGGGCAGGACGCCGATACCGCCTCCGGCACGGGCCGCGAGCAGCCCGTCCGCGGCGACCTGCAGCGCCTCGGTCCAGGAGGCCTCCTCCAGCGTGCCGTCCGCGCGCCGGACCAGCGGCCGCGTGATGCGGCCCTGGCTACCGGTGTAGCGGAACGCGAACCGGCCCTTGTCGCAGAGCCACTCCTCGTTGACCTCCGGGTCGTTGCCGGCGAGCCGGCGCAGCACGGTCCCGCGACGGGAGTCGGTACGCGAGGCGCAGCCGGAGCTGCAGTGCTCGCACACGCCCGGGGTCGAGCGCAGGTCGAACGGGCGCGACCGGAACCGGTACGCGGCGCTGGTCAGTGCGCCGACCGGACAGATCTGGATCGTGTTGCCGGAGAAGTAGGACTGGAACGGCTGGTCCTCGGCGATCCCGATCTGCTGGTTCGCGCCGCGTTCGAGCAGATCGATGAACGGGTCCCCTGCGATCTCCTCGGAGAACCGGGTGCAGCGCTGGCAGAGCACGCAGCGCTCGCGGTCGAGCAGCACCTGGCTGGAGATCGGCAGCGGCTTCGGGAAGGTGCGCTTGGTCTCGACGAAGCGGGAGTCCGACCGGCCGTGCGCCATCGCCTGGTTCTGCAGCGGGCACTCGCCGCCCTTGTCGCAGATCGGGCAGTCCAGCGGGTGGTTGATGAGCAGCAGCTCCATGACACCCTGCTGCGCCTTGTCGGCCCGCTCGGAGGTGTGCTGGGTCTTCACCACCATCCCGTCGGCGACGGTCATGGTGCAGCTGGCCTGCGGCTTCGGCATCGGCCGGCCGCCCATCTCCACCTCGACCAGGCACTGGCGGCAGGCGCCCGCCGGGTCGAGGAGCGGGTGGTCGCAGAACCGCGGGATCACGATGCCGAGGCGCTCGCAGGTGCGGATCAGCAGCTCGCCCTTGGGGGCGTCGACGACCTGGCCGTCGATGGTGAGGCGGACGTGCCCCTCGGGGACGGGTGTGTCCTCGGTGGCGTTCCGCTCCGGTGTGAGGGTCATGCGCTCGCTCCGGTGAGTGCGGCCAGCTGCTCCGGGCGCTCGACGTCCGGCTGGTCGGCGATCAGGTCCAGGAACTCCTGGCGGAAGTACTTCACGGCGCTGGTGATCGGGCTCGTCGCGCCGTCGCCGAGGGCGCAGAAGGAACGGCCGAGGATGTTGTCGCAGACGTCGACCAGGGTGTCGATGTCGGTCGAGGTGCCCTCGCCGCGCACCATCCGCTGCAGCACCTGGACCAGCCAGTACGTGCCCTCGCGGCACGGGGTGCACTTGCCGCAGCTCTCGTGCTTGTAGAACTCGGTCCACTTCATGACCGCCCACGGCACCGAGACGGTCTCGTTGAAGACCTGCACCGCGGTCGTCCCCAGCATGGAGCCGGCCTCGGCCGCGCCCTCGAAGTCCAGCGGGACGTCGAGGTGCTCGGCGGTGAACAGCGGTGTCGACGAGCCGCCCGGGGTCCAGAACTTCAGCGGGATCCCGTCCTTCATCCCGCCGGCGAGCTCCAGGAGCTCCCGCAGCGTGATGCCCAGCGGCGCCTCGTACTGGCCGGGACGCTCGACGTGCCCGGAGACCGAGTAGATCTTCGGGCCGGGCGACTTCTCGCGCCCCATCGAGCGGAACCAGGCCGCCCCGCCGTTGACGATGGCGGGGACGCTGGCGATGGTCTCGACGTTGTTGACGACGGTCGGGCAGGCGTAGAGCCCGGCGGTCGCCGGGAACGGCGGCTTGAGCCGGGGTTGACCGCGACGGCCCTCGAGCGAGTCGAGCAGCGCCGTCTCCTCGCCGCAGATGTAGGCGCCCGCACCGGCGTGCACCACGATCTCCAGATCGAACCCGGAGCCGAGGATGTCGCGGCCGAGGTAGCCCTTCGCCTTCGCCTCGCGGACGGCGGCGCGCAGCCTGCGGATGCAGTGCAGCGCCTCGCCGCGGACGTAGATCGCGCAGAAGTTGGCGCGGATCGCGTAGCTGGTGACGATGCAGCCCTCGATGAGCGCGTGCGGGTCGGCCATCATCGTCGGGATGTCCTTGCAGGTACCCGGCTCGCCCTCGTCGGCGTTGATGACCAGGTACTTCGGCTTCGCGCCGGGGCCCGTGCCGCTGCCGTCGTCCTGCGGGATGAACCCCCACTTCATGCCGGTGGGGAACCCGGCACCGCCGCGGCCGCGCAGCCCGGAGTCCTTCACCAGCTGGATGAGCTGGTCGGGGTGGGCGGCGAACGCGGTACGCAGGGAGGTGTAGCCCTCCAGCTGCTCGTAGGTGTCGATCGACCAGGACCGCGGCGACAGCCAGCGCCTGGTCAGGACGGGCGTGATCGGGTCCGGCTTGCGCACAGGCTCTGTGGTGCTCATGCGATCACTTCTTCTCCGGTAGCGCGGGCATCGCCGGCGGCTCGTCGGGCAGCGCCGGGGCGGTCCAGCCGTTCTCCTGCGCCATCCGGGCCCCGCGCACCGACTCGATCGCACCGGACGGGCCCTCGACGCGGGCGGTCGTGTCGACGCCTCCGGCGTCGTCGGTGAACCCGGCCAGCTCCAGCTCGACGGTCCGCAGATCGGTCAGCGGCGCCCCGCGGGTCGGCTGCGGGCGCTCGCCGCGACGCAGGGCGTCGACGAGTTCCACCGCGGACTCGACGGTCTGGTTGTCGAAGTACTCGTAGTTGACCTGCAGCACCGGGGCGAGGTCGCAGGCCGCGAGGCACTCGGCGTGCTCGAGGGTGACCGAGCCGGTGCTGCCGGGCTCCCCCGCCGTCTCCTCGTGGCCCAGCGGACGGTCCTCGGTACCCAGCTGTGTGCGCAGGCGGGCGTAGATGTCGTCGCCGCCCAGCGCCGCGCACAGCGTGTTGGTGCACACGCTGACCAGGTGCTCACCGCACGGGGTGCGCTTGTACATCGTGTAGAACGTCGCGACCGCCGACACCTCGGCGGTGGTCAGCTCCAGCGCCTCCGCGCAGTAGCGGATGCCGTCGGGGCTGACGTACCCCTCGACCGACTGGACCAGGTGCAGCAGCGGCAGCAGCGCCGACCGGGGCTCCGGGTAGAGGGAGATGATCTCCGTGGTGCGCTGCCGGGTCAGCTCGTCGAACACCGGCGAGACGGGGCTCTTCTCCTGCGGGGGGACCGTCATCGGTCGCAACCTCCCATCACGGGATCGATCGAGGCGACGGCCGCGATGACGTCGGCGACCTGGCCGCCCTCGCTCATCGCGGGCATCGTCTGCAGGTTCACGAAGCTGGGGTCCCGGACGTGGATGCGGACCGGGCGGGTGCCGCCGTCGGACACGGCGTGCACCGCGAGCTCGCCGCGCGGGGACTCGACGGCCGCGTAGGCCTGCCCCGGCGGGACGTGGAAACCCTCGGTGACCAGCTTGAAGTGGTGGATCAGCGACTCCATCGACTGACCCATGATCTTGCGGACGTGCTCGAGGGTGTTGCCCATGCCGTCGCTGCCGACCGACAGCTGCGCCGGCCAGGCGACCTTCGGGTCGTCGACCATGACGCGGCCCGGGCCGAGCTCGTCGAGCTTCGTCACCGCCTGATCCATGATCTTGAGCGACTCGTGGATCTCGGCGACGCGCATCCGGTAGCGGGCGAAGCAGTCGGCCTCGGTGGCCGTCGGGACCTCGAAGTCGTACTGGTCGTAGACCGAGTACGGCATGTGCTTGCGCAGGTCCCAGGCCAGACCCGCCGAGCGCAGGATCGGGCCGGACGCGCCGAGGGCCAGGCAGCCGTCGACGGGCAGGTAGCCGACGCCCTCCAGGCGCTGGCGCCAGATCGGCTGCCCGGTGAGCAGCCGGTCGTAGTCCGGCAGCCGGGAGTTCATGACCTTCAGGAAGTCGCGGACCTTGTCCTGCCAGCCCTCGGGCATGTCCTGGGCGAGGCCGCCGGGCCGGATGAACGCGTGGTTCATCCGCAGGCCGGTGAGGAACTCCAGTAGGTGGAGCACCTCCTCGCGCTCGCGGAAGCCGGAGGTCATGCCGGTCAGCGCGCCCAGCTCCATGCCGCCGGTCGCCAGCGCGACCAGGTGCGAGCCGATCCGGTTCAGCTCCCAGAGCAGCACCCGCAGGTGCTCGGCCCGCTGCGGGACCTCGACGCCCAGCAGCTTCTCGACGGCCATGCAGTAGGCGCCCTCGTTGAACAGCGGGGCCAGGTAGTCCGCGCGGGTCACGAAGGTGACGCCCTGGGTCCAGGTCCGGTACTCGCAGTTCTTCTCGATACCGGTGTGCAGGTAGCCGATGACCGCGCGGCCCTGGGTGACGGTCTCGCCCTCCAGCTCCAGGACCAGGCGCAGCACCCCGTGCGTCGACGGGTGCTGCGGGCCCATGTTGATGACGATGCGGTCGTCGTGCTCGACCTCGAGCAGGTCGTCCCAGTCGCCGCCGGTGACGGTGTAGACCGTGCCCTCGGTGGTCTCCCGGCCGGGCGCGGCGTACGGGTCGGCGGTGGCGTCGGCGGTGGTGGGGTCGGCGTCAGTCGTCACGAGTAGGCCCTCCGCTCATCGGGCGGGGGGATCTCCGCGCCCTTGTACTCCACGGGGATGCCGCCCAGCGGGTAGCTCTTGCGCTGGGGGTGGCCGTCCCAGTCGTCCGGCATGAGGATCCGGGTCAGCGCCGGGTGGCCGTCGAAGACGACGCCGTACATGTCCCAGGTCTCGCGCTCGTGCCAGTCGGCCGTCGGGTAGACGTCGACGACGCTCATGACGTGCGGGTTCTCGATGTCGAGCGCGACCTCCAGGCGCACCCGGCGCCGATAGGTCATCGACAGCAGGTGGTAGACGACGTGCAGCGGCCGGTCGACCGGAGCGCCGTCCGGCGCCGAGTAGTCCACACCGGACACGCCGGAGCAGAACTCGAAGCGCAGGCCCGGGTCGTCGCGCAGGGTGCGGGCGACCTCGTGCAGGCGGGCGGGCTCGACGTAGAGGGTCATCTCGTCGCGGTCGATCGTGACCTGCTCGATCGCAGCGCGCGGGATGCCGCGCTCGTCGAGGGCCGCGCCGAGCTCGTCGGCGAACTCGTCGAACCAGCCGCCGAAGGGCCGCTCGGCCGGGGCCGGGGCCCAGCCCTGCAGGCGCAGGCCGCCGTAGCCGGAGGTGTCGCCGGAGCCGCGGACGCCGAACATGCCCGAGCGCGTACGGGTCTCGGTCATCCTCTGCGCGGGGCGGGCGCCGCCCAGCGCGTCGGAGGGGGTGGCCGCGTCCCCGGGAGCGGCCAGGTCGCCGGGGGCCTCGCCGCCCGCCATCCGCTGCTCCTCGGCAGCGGCGCCGCTCTCCTGCGACGACGAGTGCGCACCGCCGGTGGGCTCGGACCCGTCCTTGGAGGTGCCGGTCGGCTCGGTCACTTCGCGTCACCTCCGCGGGCCGCGTCGGCCAGCGACGGCAGCTCCAGGGTCTCCCCCGGCGCGAGCGCGTTCGGGGCCGGCCTGGGCTGCGAGCCCGGCTCCAGGTAGTTCGGTACGTCGGGGGTGTGCGTGGTCTTCAGCGCACCGAGCTGCTTGTGCTTCGGCGCGTACTTGACCGACGACGGCACCATCGGCGTGCGGTACCCGGACTCGGCGAGCTCGGCGGCCCGCTTCGGGCCGAGCGGCTCGTCCATGATCTTGGCGTGGATCTTCAGGATCGCGTCGATCAGCATCTCCGGCCGCGGCGGGCAGCCGGGCAGGTACATGTCGACCGGGACGACGTGGTCCACGCCCTGGACGATCGCGTAGTTGTTGAACATGCCGCCGGAGCTGGCGCACACGCCCATCGCGAGCACCCAGCGCGGCTCGGGCATCTGGTCGTAGATCTGGCGCAGGACCGGCGCCATCTTGTTGCTCACGCGGCCCGCGACGATCATCAGGTCCGCCTGGCGCGGCGAGGCCCGGAAGACCTCCATGCCGAACCGGGCGAGGTCGTAGCGCGGGGCGCCGGTGGTCATCATCTCGATGGCGCAGCAGGCCAGGCCGAACGTGGCAGGCCAGAGCGACGACTTCCGGGTCCAGTTGACCAGTTTCTCCACATTGGTCAGCAGGACGCCGCTGGGCAGGTTCTCCTCGAGTCCCATGACGGCCTCAGCTCCACTCGAGCCCGCCGCGACGCCATTCGTAGGCGTACGCGAAGGCGATCGTGGCGATGTAGAGCGTGATGGCCACGAACCCGAAGACGCCGACCGCATCGGCGACGACGGCGTACGGGTACATGAACACCAGCTCGATGTCGAACAGGATGAACAGCATCGCCGTGAGGTAGTAGGCGACCGGCACGCGACCGCCGCCGACGACCGGCTGCGGCGAGGGCTCGATGCCGCACTCGTAGGAGTCCAGCTTGGCCCGGTTGAACCGGCGCGGACCGATCAACGGCGCGGAGGCGACCGAGAACACCGCGAAACCCGCCGCCAACACGAACAGCAGGACGAGCGGGAGATAGGGATCGAGCATTCCTACACCTTCGTTGTCGCGGCGCCACCGTCGTTGGTGGTGATCGACGAGCCGGTCGCGGCGACCCTATGTCCGGTCCCCTGTGACCAAGAACCCAGGCGAGCCTTACCTGTGACGGGGCGCGGGTCACATGTGATCCGCATCCGTGCAGGTCGGCGCGCTCCGGGTCGCGTGTCTCCCGCCACCCTTGTGAAAAAGTTCACGAACTGCGCGAGCAGTGTAGGACGACGCCGCCGTGATCGCGTGGGCGGATCGGGCGACGACGCGGGAGTCCTTGCGGCGCAACGCGCTTCGACGCAGGGTCAGGGGGTGGTGACGGCTGGTGCCGGGTTGCGCATCGCGGCGTCGACCCCTCGCGCAGCCGACCCCGCAGTCGACCTCCCACGCAGTCGGCCACCGGCCACCGGGCGCAGGGTGACCGACCGCCACAGCGCCGACCGCTGCACCGCTGATCGCCGTGTGGCATGAGGGGCGCGACCCCGGACCCTCCCTTCTCCGAATCCGCTTACCCGGTAAGCGAATTCCGAGAAGGGACCACGTCGTCGTGTGGTGATGCCGGGCCCGGCGCAGGAAGACCGCACACGTGCAGCGCGTGCGGCTCCGCCACGGCGTCGGCCCCTGTGGCACAGGCCGCCTCCGCAGGGCCCGTCCACGAGGACCCGTGGCGGGACGGGGCGGCGGGGGCTCAGGCCGGCTTGTACGCCCGGTGCAGCGCGACGGCGCCGAAGGTCAGGTTCCGCCAGGCGGGGCGCTCCCAGCCGGCGTCGGCGATCTTCCCGGCGAGTGCGGGCTGGTCGGGCCAGTCCCGGATCGACTCGGCCAGGTACAGGTAGGCCTCGGGGTTCGAGGAGACCGTCCGGGCGATCGCCGGGAGGGCGTGGCCGAGCACCGCGTTCTGGTAGAGCACGCGGAAGGGGGCCCAGGTCGGCGTCGAGAACTCGCAGACCACCAGGCGGCCGCCGGGGCGGGTCACGCGGGCCATCTCACGCAGGCCGGCGACGGTGTCGTTCACGTTGCGCAGGCCGAAGGAGATGGTGACGGCGTCGAAGCTGCCGTCGGCGAAGGGCAGGTGCAGCGCGTCGGCGGCGGCCTTCGGGACGTCGCGGCGGGCGCCCGCACGCAGCATGCCGAGGGAGAAGTCCGCAGCGACGCACCAGGCGCCGTCCTTCGCCAGCTCGACGGTCGAGACCGCGGTCCCCGCGGCGAGGTCGAGGACCTTCTCGCCCGGGCGCAGGCCGAGGGCCCGGCGGGTCTGGATCCGCCAGTAGCGGTCCTGGCCGCCCGACAGCGCGGTGTTGGTCAGGTCGTAGCGCCGGGCGACGCCGTCGAACATGCGGGCGACGTCGGTCGGGTTCTTGTCGAGCTCGGCGCGGGACACGAACACAGCTTAGGCGACCCGGCGGCCGGCTCACCGCTGTCCGAACCGCTGTCCGAACTGCTGTCCGAACCGCTGTCCGAACTGCTCGCGCAGCACCTCACGCAGGCCGCTCAGGTAGTCGGCACGGACCCGGGCGGCGACGCCCGCCCACTCGGCCGGCGGCGTGCTGACGCCGTTGCCGTCGCCGGTGAAGGCGCCCATGCCGTGCAGGGCGATCCAGCGGTGGTCGTAGTCGTACGGCGCCGCCCGGTCCCAGGCGACGGCGCGGACCGCGGCCCGGCGGACCCGGGCCGGGTCGGCGAAGGCCCACCGGTTCACCGGCTCGCCGAACCGGTCGCGCAGCACGGCCAGCGCCTGGGCGGCGGTGGTGTCGGTGCAGCGGCAGGCGTCGTAGCGGGCCCGCAGCTGGCCCGCGTAGAACCAGCGGGCGGCGTCGGGCATCGCGCCGTCGGCGACGAGGTTCTCCGACAGCGCGAACAGCACCGGCGGCATCTGCCGGTGCGGGGCGTCGAGGACCTCGGCACGGGCGGCGGCACGGGCCGCGGGCGCGGGGTCGAGCAGCCGGGACATCAGGCGGACGGTGGCGGAGGTGTCGACCGTGGCGAGCTCACCACGGGGCGCGACGACGACGGTGCGGCTCATGGGACCACCGTCGCCGCCGGGCCGCGGTCACGGATCCGCACGACTACGCAGGCACCCTCCCCGGCCGCGTCGGCCCGGCCGGGCACCGGCCCGACCAGGCGGGGGTCCGGTCGGGCGGAGGTCCGGTCGGGCGGAGGTCCGGCAGGGCGGGGGTCCGGCAGGGCGGGGGTCCGGCAGGGCGGCGGCGGGCCGGTCAGGCCGCGAGGCGCTCCGGGGCCGCGGCGCGGAGCACGTCGCCGTAGTGAGCGAGCAGCTCGTCGCCGACCGCGGTCCAGGTGCGGCGCAGCACCGACTGGCGGGCGGCCAGGCCGAACTCCCGGTTGCGCTGCGGCTCGCACAGTGCGGCGACCGCCCCGACCAGCTCGCGGTCGGCGGCGTCGGTGGCCGGGTCGCCGGGCTCCCCGCCGTCGGGGCGGGGTGCCACGAGGTAACCGGTGCGGTCGGGCAGCACGAGGTCGCGCGGGCCGCCCGCGTCGGGCGCGACCACCGGGACGCCCGAGGCGAGTGCCTCCTGCACGGCCTGGCAGAACGTCTCGGCCTGGCCGGTGTGGACGAACACGTCGAGGCTGGCGTAGATCTGCGCGAGCTCGTCGCCGCCGCGGTGCCCGAGGAACGCCGCCGAGGGCAGCCGCTCGCGCAGCCCGTCGGCGCTGGGGCCGTCGCCGACGACGACCAGCCGTGTCCCGGGCAGCTCCCCCAGCACGGCGAGCCGCTCGACCTGCTTCTCCGGGGCGAGGCGGCCGACGAAGCCGACGAGCCGCTCGCCGTTCGGGGCGAGCCGGCCGCGCAGTGCGTCGCTGCGCCTGGACGGGGTGAACCGGCGGGTGTCGACGCCGCGCGCCCACTGGTGCACCCGCGGGACGCCGCGCTCGCGCAGGGCCCCGGTCGCCCAGCTCGACGGCGCGAGGGTCCGGTCGGCCAGGCCGTGCAGCCGGCAGGTCCAGCGCCACGCGGCCCGCGCGGTCAGCCCGAGCCCGTACGCGGAGGCGAACCCGGCGACGTCGGTCTGGTAGATCGCGACCGTCGGCACGCCGAGGCGCCGCGCCGCCGCCAGCCCCCGCGCCCCGACGACGAACGGCGCCGCCAGGTGCACCACGTCCGGCCGGAACCGGCGCAGCGCGGTCAGGATCCGCCTGCTGGGCACCCCGACCGGCATCGAGTTCACCACCGGCAGCTCGACGGCCGGGATCCGCACGACCGGGATCCCCTCGTGGGAGTCCGGCTCCCCGGTGCCCGGCGCGATCACCACGACGTCGTGACCCCCTGCCCGCAGGTGCTCGCACACCCGCAGCACCGAGTTGGTGACGCCGTTGACCACCGGCAGGAAGCATTCCGAGACGATTGCGACGCGCACGGCCGGAACGGTGACGGGGGCGGGACAGCGGGCCGGGTCCCTGGCGTGATCAACCACCCAACCCTGGGCGAACATCGGGTGGGCGGATCACGAGTTGGCACGTCCGGCACAAGGTGGACACCCGCACGTCGTCGCCGGGACATCACCCGCCCGGACACTCGGGTCGCATGACGGCCGTGCCCCACACCCCGCCACACACGGCGCCACCCCCGGTGCCGTCCCCCCGGCCGGTGGACCCGGCGCTGCTCTCCCGCGCGCTCGAGACCGCGGGCCGGCTGGCCAACGACGCCGCCGAGGTGATCACCGCGACGCTGGGTCGCGAGCACACCGGATCGCTCGACGCGTCGGCCAAGGCCAACCCGTTCGACTGGGTCACCGACACCGACCGCACCCTGGAGCGGCACACCCGCCGGGTACTGGCCGCGGAGTTCCCCGGCTGCCCGGTCGTCGGCGAGGAGTTCGGCGCCGACGCCGGTGCCGACACCGCACCGCTGCGCTGGGTCGTCGACCCGGTCGACGGGACCGCGAACTACGTCGCGGGCCTGCCGTGGTGCGCCTACAGCCTGGCCCTGGTCGACGGCGACGGCCCGGCCGTGGGTGTCGTCGCCGACCCGGGCCGTGGGCAGATCTACGCCGCCGCCCGCGGGCGCGGCTTCCGGGCCAACGGCGTGCCGGTGCCGTCGCGGCGCACCGCCCGGGTTGCCGGGTCGCTGATCTGCGCCGAGGACCCCGACCCCGGGTTCGTCGAACGCGCCCGCGCCGCGCACGTCGGCGTGCGGGTGCTCGGCTCGGCCGCGCTGGCGATCACCCAGGTCGCGCTGGGCAACGCCGTCGCCGCGGTGCTGACCCGTTACCACGAGTGGGACGTCGCCGGGGCGCTCTGCCTGGCCACCGAGGCCGGCGCGCTGGTGCTGGGCCGCGACGGCCGGTCGACGCCGCTGCCCGAGGGCGGGCTGCTCGTCGCCGCACCGCAGGTCGCCGCCGAGGTCGGGGCGCTCTGGCGGGGCTGAGCCCGGTGCGGGGCGGCGCGGTCCGGTGCGGTCCGGCCCGGGCGCCGTCAGACGGTGCCGGTGCGGGCCCGGCGGCGGCGCAGCCACACGTACAGCGGCCCGAGGAGCACCCAGCCGCCCGCGATCAGCCCGGCGACCGGGAGGATCCCGTCGACGGCGGTGCGGCCCGCGACGCGCACGTGCGTCGGGTCGGCGGTGTCGTACTCGACGTAGATGTTCTCGCCCGGGGTGAGCCCGACCGGGTAGGAGATGCCCGCGGCCGGGGTCTGCAGCCGGCCCTCGTCGTCGACGAACCTGACCAGGGTGCGCCAGTAGTCCGAGCCGTCGAGGACGGTCGCGGCGGTGGTGCCGCGGTTGCCGTCGATCGCCGCGTCCTCCAGGAACGCACCGCCCAGGGCCACCAGCGCGACCAGCGTCCACGCCAGTGCGACGGCCAGGACGATCTCGGGCAGGTGGTACCGCGTCCGGCCGATGAGACGGGCCGCGACGGCCGAGGTCTCGGTCAGCACATCGCCGGTGGGACGGCCGCTCGGACTGGTCACGGGACCCGATTCTAGGAGCGCTCCGGCACCCGGGTGTGTCCGGTGCCTCCCACCCTGGCGCCCGCCCCGGCCGAGGAAGTTGCCTACTCTCGAAGGGTGACCGTCGCACCGGCCAGCACCGCGTTGCGCGTCCGGACACGCCCGCTGCGGCTCGACGGGCGGCTGCTGGACGTGCTGCCCGCCGACGCCGGGGCGCTGTCCTGGGTGCGCGACGGCGAGGGCGTGGTCGGCTGGGGCGAGGTCGCGCGGTTCACCGCGTCGGGACCCGAGCGCTTCGCCGAGGCCGACCGCTGGTGGCGCCGCGTGGTCGACCGGCTCGACGCCGGCGCCGGCTACGACGACGTCCGCCTCCCCGGTACCGGCGCCCTCGCGTTCGCCTCGTTCACCTTCGCCGACGGCTGCCCGGGCTCGGTGCTCGTCGTGCCGCAGGTGATCGTCGGGCGGCGCGGGCACCGCGCCTGGATCACCGAGATCACCCCCGCCGACGCCCCGGAGACCCCGGGCAGGCTGCCGGTCCCGTCGCCGGTGCGCCCGAGCGGACGGCTGCGCTACGCCGACGGCCAGGTGTCCGCGCACCGGTACCGGGCCGCCGTCGCAGCGGCGGTCGGGCGGATGCGCGACGGGGAGCTGGAGAAGGTGGTGCTCGCGCACGACCTGCTCGCCGTCGCCGACCGCCCGCTGGACCCCCGGTTCCTGCTCCGCGGGCTCGCCCGGCGCTACCCGACGTGCTGGAGCTACGCCGTCGACGGCCTGGTCGGCGCCACCCCCGAGCTGCTGTTGCGGCTGCGTGGGCGGACCGTGGAGTCGCGGGTGCTGGCGGGCACGATGTGGCCCGGCTCCGGACCGGACGGCGACACCGCGGGCGCGCTGATCGGCTCGTCGAAGGACCGCCGCGAGCACGCCTACGCCGTGGACTCCCTCGCTGCGTCGCTGCGCCCGCTGGTGGCCGAGCTGCACGTGCCGGACGCGCCGTCGGTGCTGACCCTGCCGAACGTGTCGCACCTGTCCAGCGACGTGCACGCCCGCCTCGACCCGGCCCGGCCCGCGTCGCTGCTGACGCTGATCGGGGCGGTGCACCCGACGGCCGCCGTGGGCGGCACCCCGACCCCGGACGCGACGGCGCTGATCTCCGAGATCGAGGGTCTCGACCGCGGCCGCTACGCGGGCCCGGTCGGCTGGGTCGACGCCGAGGGCGCGGGCGAGATGGGCATCGCGCTGCGCTGCGCCGAGCTGCAGGGACGCACGGCGCGGCTGTTCGCCGGATGCGGGATCGTCGCCGACTCCGAGCCCGACGGCGAGGTGCGCGAGGCCGCCGCCAAGATGCGCGCGGTCCGCGAGTCCCTGGAGGGCTGAGCCCGGCACGGTCCGGACGGACGCCGTGTCCGCCGGGGCGTCCGCACCACCTGCCGCGGCGCGGACGCGGGCGGGACCGGCTCAGTCCAGCGCCGCGACGACCACCCGGCGGAGCTCGGCGTGCGCGTCGCGCAGCCCGGCACGGTGAGCCGCGACCCGGACCAGCCGACGTCCCGAGCCGGGGCGGGCCGCGAGTTCGCCCGCGTCGCCGCCCCAGTCGGTCGCCCGCCAGCCCGCCGCCCGGGCCAGGGCCACGAGGTCGACGCCGGTCGGCGTGCCGAAGATGCGCTCGAAGGCGTGGGCGTGCGACGGACCGCCCTGTTCGAGCAGGTGGAAGATGCCGCCGCCGTCGTCGTCGAGGACGGTGACGGTCAGGTCCGGGGACGGCTCCCCCGGGCCGACGACCAGTCCGGTGGTGTCGTGCAGCAGCGTGAGGTCGCCGAGCAGCAGCGCCGTCGGGCCCGGGTGGGCGAGCGCGGCGCCGAGGGCGGTCGACACCGTCCCGTCGATGCCCGCGACCCCGCGGTTCGACCGCACGGTGAGCCCGGAGCGGGGCACGGCGGCCAGCGCGACGTCGCGTACCGGGTTCGACGAGCCGAGGACGAGCTGGCCGCCGTCGGGCTGGGCGGCGACGAGGTCGCGGGCCAGCCGCAGGCCGGGTGCGCCGGCGGCGGTGCCGTCGTCGAGCGCGGTGTCGAGGGACGTGGCCGCGGCCCGGTCCGCGTCGCGCCAGGACCGCACCCAGTCCTCGGGCGGGGACAGCGCGGGCAGCGCACCGACGGCCCGGACCGTGCCGGCGACGTCGGTCCACGGGGCGCCGTCCGGACCGGGGTCGGCGAACACCGCCACCGACGGGTCGGCGAGCAGCGCGGCGACGCCCCGGTGCAGGGTGGGCCTGCCGAGCACGACGACCTGGGTGGGGCGCAGCTCCGGCCGGTCGAGCAGCCACGGCCCGGTGCGCAGCGCGTGCGCCCACCAGCACGACGACGGCTCCGCGACCAGTGGGGCCCCGCCGAGCAGGCCGGGGTCCGCGGCGGGCCCGCCCGCCCCGGCGACGACGAGCGTGCGCGCCCCCGGGTCGAGCTCCAGCGGGGGCAGCGCGCGGACCGGGCGGGACACCGCGGTCCACGGCGCACCGCCGGGCCGTCCGGCGGGGAGGTCCGCGCCCGGGAGACCGGCGTCGTGGTGCCCGGTGTCCGGCCCGGCCGGGTCGTCGTCGGGCACGAGCGGGTCGGTGTAGGGCAGGTCCAGGTGCACCGGACCGGGCGCGCCCGCGCCGGCACCGGCGGCCGCGGCGAACATCCGCGCGACGACCGCCCGCCAGCGCCGCGCCTCCGGCTCGGTGGTGCCCACGGGCACCGGCAGCGCGCCCGCCCAGCGCACGGCGCCGCCGTACAGACCGGCCTGGTCGACGGTCTGGCTGGCGCCGGTGCCGACCAGCTCCGGCGGCCGGTCCGCGGTCAGGACCAGCAGCGGGACCCCCGAGTGCGACGCCTCCAGCACCGCGGGGTGCAGGTTCGCCGCGGCCGTCCCGGACGTGACGACGACCGGGACCGGGCGCCCCGACGCCAGCGACAGGCCGAGCGCGAGGAAGCCCGCGGCACGTTCGTCGATGCGCACGTGCAGCCGGACCGTGCCCCGCTCGTCGGCCCGGGCCAGCGCGAACGCGGGTGGCGCGTTGCGGGAGCCGGGGCACAGGACCGCGTCGGTGACACCGGCCCGCGCCAGCTCGTCGACGAGTACGCGCGCCTGCGCGGTCGAGCCGTTCACCCCATCACCCCTCACGACGACGGTACCGGCGTACTGCCCGCGATCCCCGCCCGGGCGAAGTCCTCCGGCAGGGGCAGCAGGTCCGCCATGTGGCCCAGTCTGCCGCGCAGTCGCGACCGGGTGTGGCCGGGGCACGTCACGGTCGGGGTACCGATGTGGCCGGAACCGGTGAAAACGGCGCACCACGGCCCTACCGTGACGCCACCGCAGATGTCCGTCGACGGGGAGGGACCGTGTCCGACACGCACGCCGGCGCCACCGCGCCGGGATCACCGACGCCACCGGCGTCCGACCAGCCGCGCACGCCGATCGCGAAGGTCGTCGCGGGGAGCATGCTGGGCACGACCGTCGAGTGGTACGACTACTTCCTCTACGGCGTCGCCGCCGCCCTGGTGTTCCCGGCGGTGTTCTTCCCCGAGTCCGACGGCGCGACCGGGACCCTGCTCTCGCTCGGCACGTTCGCGGTCGGGTTCATCGCGCGCCCGGTGGGCGGCCTGGTCTTCGGCCACTACGGCGACAAGATCGGCCGCAAGAAGCTGCTGGTCCTGTCGCTGATGATGATGGGCGCCTCGACGTTCGCGATCGGCCTGCTGCCGGCCTACGCCACGATCGGGATCGCCGCGCCGCTGCTGCTCGTCGTGCTGCGGCTGGTCCAGGGCTTCGCGCTGGGCGGTGAGTGGGGCGGCGCGGTCCTCATCGTGTCCGAGCACGGGAAGCCCGAGCACCGTGGGTTCTGGGCGAGCTGGCCGCAGGCCGGTGCCCCGGCCGGGCAGCTGCTGGCCAACGGCCTGCTCGCGATCATGGCGCTGGTGCAGTCCGAGGAGGCGTTCCTGGCCTGGGGCTGGCGGATCCCGTTCCTGCTGTCCGCGGTGCTGGTCCTGATCGGCCTCTACGTCCGCCTCGCCGTCGAGGAGTCGCCGGTCTTCCGGGAGGCGCAGGCCAGGGCCGCCGCGCGGGCCGCGGCCGGCGAGAAGGACACCATGCCGATCCTGGACGTCCTGCGGCTCTACCCACGCGAGGTCCTCACCGCGATGGGCGCCCGGTTCGCGGAGAACGTCTCGTACTACATCTTCACGATCGTCATCTCGACGTACGTGAAGGAGCAGTTCGGGCTGCCGTCGTCGTTCGTGCTGGGCGCGGTGCTGATCGGTGCCGCGGTGCACCTGGTGACCACCCCGATGTGGGGTGCGGTCTCCGACCGGGTCGGCCGCAAGCCGGTCTACCTGTTCGGCGCCGCCGGCGTCGGCATCTGGGCGTTCGTGTTCTTCCTCCTGGTGGACACGCAGAGCTTCGCCCTCACCGCCGTCGCGGTGACGGTCGGGCTGGTGCTGCACGGCGCGATGTACGGCCCGCAGGCGGCGTTCCTGTCCGAGCTGTTCGGTACCAGGGTGCGCTACTCGGGCATCTCGATCGGCTACCAGCTGGCGTCGGTGTTCGCGGGCGGCCTGGCCCCGCTGATCGCGGCGTCGCTGCTGGTCGCGACGGGTACCGGCTACTCGATCGCGGTGTACATCGCGGTCGCGTCGGTGGTCACGATCATCGCCGTGGCGAGCTACTCGGAGACCCGCACCCGGCGCCTCGACGACGACGGCGCGCTGACCAGGACCTGATCCGGTACGTACCACCCGAACCGCGCCGGCGGTCCGGCGGAACGCCTCCCGGGGGCGTAGAACGGGTGCGACCCGTCGATCACCCCCGGGAGGCCGGACCCGTGCCGCGCACCGACTTCACGATCAGCACCCCCGACGGCGACGCCGCCGCCACCCTGCACACCCCGGACGGCGACGGCCCGTGGCCGGGTGTGCTCCTCTACCCCGACGCCGGCGGTGTCCGGACGGCCATCCACGACATGGCCGCGCACCTGGCGTCGCTCGGCTACGCGGTGCTGCTGCCCGACGTCTACCACCGGCACGGCGACTGGTCCCCGTTCGACTTCGCCACCGTGTTCTCCGACCGGCCCGAGCGGGCCCGGCTGATGGGGATGGTGGGCTCGCTGACGCCCGAGTTCGTCGCCGTCGACGCCGAGGCGTGGGTGACCGCACTGCTGGAACGGCCCGAGGTCGGCGGCAGCACGGTCGGCACCACCGGCTACTGCATGGGCGGGGTGATGAGCCTGCGCACCGCCGCGACGCAGCCGGAGCGGGTCGCGGCCGCGGCGTCGTTCCACGGGGGCAACCTCGCCACCGACGACCCGGCCAGCGTGCACCGGCTCGCCGACCGCATCCGGGCCGAGGTGTACGTGGCCGGTGCCACCGACGACGACTCCTTCCCCGACGAGCAGAAGCAGCGCCTCGGCGACGCGCTGTCCGCGGCCGGGGTGTCGGCGACCCTGGAGACCTACCCGGCGGCGCACGGTTTCGCGGTGCCGGACGCCCCCACCCACGACGACGACGCCGAGCAGCGGCACTGGGACGCCCTGCACCGGCTCTTCGGGGCGAACCTGTAGGGGTAGCGTCTGCGCTCGAGATGAGCGCGACCCTTCACGTGACGGGCCTGGCCGCCGGCCACGGCGACCGACCCCTGTTCTCCGGGCTGGACCTCGTCGTCGCGCCCGGCGACGTCATCGGGCTGGTCGGTGCCAACGGCGCCGGCAAGTCCACCCTGCTGACGGTGCTGGCCGGCTCGCGGCCCCCGGACGACGGGTCGCTGACCCTCGCCCCGCCCGACGCGACCGTCGGGCACCTGCCGCAGGAGCCCGACCGGCGTCCCGGGGAGACGGTCGCCGGGTTCCTGGCGCGCCGGACCGGCGTCGCCGACGCGCAGGCGACGATGGACGCCGAGGCGGAGGGGCTCGCGTCGGGCACCCCGGGCGCTGACGACCGCTACGCCGCCGCGCTCGACCGCTGGCTGGCCCTCGGCGGCGCCGACCTCGACGAGCGCTCCGGCGAGGTGCTGCGCGAGGTCGGGCTGGCGGTCGGCCCGGACGCCCCGATGACCGGGCTGTCCGGCGGGCAGGCAGCCCGGGCCAACCTCGCGGCGCTGCTGCTGTCCCGCTACGACCTGCTGCTGCTCGACGAGCCCACCAACGACCTCGACCTCGACGGCCTGGAGCGGCTGGAGCGGTTCGTGGGCGGCCTCGCCCGGCAGGGCACGCCGACGGTGCTGGTCAGCCACGACCGGGAGTTCCTCGCACGCACGGTGAACCGGATCGTCGAGCTGGACCTGGTCCAGCAGCGGATCGACGTATACGACGGCGGCTACGAGTCCTACCTCGCCGAGCGCGAGGTCGCCCGCCGGCACGCCCGCGAGGACTACGAGGAGTACGCCGACAAGCTGGGTGGCCTCAAGCAGCGCGCCGTCATGCAGCGCAACTGGATGGCCCAGGGCGTGCGCAACGCCCGGCGCAAGACGAAGGACCCGGACAAGAACGTCCGCGCGCAGCGCCAGGAGTCCAGCGAGAAGCAGGCCGCGAAGGCCCGGCAGACCGAGCGGGCGATCGAGCGGCTGGAGGTCGTGGAGGAGCCCCGCAAGGAGTGGGAGCTGCGGATGGAGATCGCCTCCGCACCCCGGTCCGGGTCGGTCGTCGCGCGGGCCGACGCCGCCGCCGTGCGGCGCGGGGACTTCGCGTTCGGCCCGGCCACGGTGCAGGTGGGCTGGGCGGACCGGGTCGTCGTCACCGGCGCGAACGGGGCGGGCAAGTCGACGCTGCTCGGGCTGCTGCTCGGCCGGATCGCCCCGGACTCGGGCTCGGCGGGGCTCGGGTCGGGGGTCCTGGTCGGCGAGATCGACCAGGCCCGCGGCGCCTTCCTCGGGGACGCGACGCTGTTGCGCGCGTTCGGCGAGCAGGTGCCGGACTGGCCCGAGTCCGAGGTGCGGACGCTGCTCGCGAAGTTCTCCCTCGGCGCGGACCAGGTGCTGCGGACGGCGTCGTCGCTCTCGCCGGGCGAGCGGACCCGCGCCGCGCTGGCGCTGCTGCAGGCGCGCGGGGTGAACCTGCTGGTGCTCGACGAGCCGACCAACCACCTCGACCTGCCCGCCATCGAGCAGCTGGAGCAGGCGGTCGAGGACTTCGACGGGACCGTCCTGCTGGTGACCCACGACCGGCGGATGCTCGACACGGTGCGCGCCACCCGCCGCTGGGACGTCCGCGACGGGACCGTCACCGAGCTCTGAGACGGCCGTGGCCCCACCGGGTGTCCGGCGGGGCCACGCAGTGCGTCGGGTGGGTCAGGCCTGGACGGTGTCCGGGGCCTCGGGCTGCTCGACGATCGCGAAGCGCAGCTCCTGCTCGCCCTGCTCGGTCGCCACGGGCTGGACGTCGAGGACCTTGTCGTCCAGGAGCTCCGCCGCGGCCGGCTCGAGGAAGACGGTGATGCCCTCCCCGCGCAGCACGGTGTCCTGCGCGTCGGCCTCCTGCGCGAGGGCCAGTTCGAGGCCCTGCGCCGGGTCGGTCGCGGAGATGCGCAGGCCGCCGTCGTCGGGCAGCTCCGCGTCGGTGCTCAGGGTCTTGATCGCCTCGGCGGCGTTCTCGGTGATCGCCAACATCGTCCCCACCGTACGGACGCACGCGCGGACGTCCACCGCGCCGGCCCGTCCGCGTCCCCTGTCGGGTGATCCGTGGCGCTGTGCCCTCCGCACATGCCGCACGGTGACACCCGTCACTCCCACCGACGACGACGGCCCGGCGCCCCTCACGGAAAGGGGTGCCGGGCCGTGGCGCGCGGGATGCGGATCAGCCGAAGTCGTCGGGGTCCGGGCCGATGCGCTCGCCGGTGTGGAGCTTCTCGACGGCGGCGATGTCGTCCTCGCTCAGGGCGAAGTCGAAGATCTCGGAGTTCTCCTTGATCCGCTCCGGGTTGTTCGACTTGGGGAACACGATGTTCCCGAGCTGGATGTGCCAGCGGAGCACGACCTGCGCGGCGGACTTTCCGACCCGCTCGGCGATCTCCTTCAACTCGGGCGCGTCGAGCAGGCCCTTGCCCTGGCCGATCGGGCTCCACGCCTCCAGCGCGATGTCGTGCTGCTGGAGGTACTCGCGGAGCTCGCGCTGCACCAGGTGCGGGTGGAACTCGATCTGGTTGATCGCGGGGACCGTGGAGGTCTCCGCCGCCAGCCGGTCGAGGTGGCCGGGCTGGAAGTTCGACACGCCGATCGACAGCGCCTTGCCCGCCTTCTGCGCGTCCTCGAGGCCCTGCCAGGTCTCGACGTAGCGGTTCTCCTTCGGCCGCGGCCAGTGGATCAGGTACAGGTCCACGTGGTCGAGGCCCAGCTTGGTGAGGCTCTCGTCGAGCTTGCTCACCGCCGACTCCCGGCCGTGCCCGTCGTTGTTGAGCTTGGTGGTGATCCACAGCTCGTCGCGCGGGATGCCGGAGTCGGCGATGGCCTTGCCGACGCCCTCCTCGTTGCCGTACATCTGCGCGGTGTCGATGTGGCGGTAACCGACATCGAGGGCCGCCCTGACCTTCTCCGCGGTGTCACCGGGCTCGATCTGGAAGACGCCGAAGCCGAGCTGGGGGATCTCGCGGCCGTCGTTCAGCTTGATCGTGGGAACAGTCATGGCCCTCGGCTACCCGGGCCGTTGCGCGCTCATGCGACCCCGTGGGATCGGTCTCCGGCGGGAATACAGGCCGAGCTCAGCCCCAGACCCGTGCGACCTCGGCGGCGACGATCGCCGCCTGCGCGCGGCCGGCCCGCACCGACGCGGGGCGCCGCGCCGGGTCGAGCATGTTGCGCCCGAACGCCCGGCGCGACCGCCGGTCCGGCTCGACGACCACGACCCGGGCCAGCGCGCCGAGCGCCTCGGCCTGGACCCGCGGCGCCACGGCACCGCCGAGCCCGCCGGACAGCGGCGCCAGGACGACGACACGGCCGTAGCCGGCGGCGAGGTCGGCGTTGGCCATCGAGCGGACCCCGCCGTCGATCCACCGGGTGCCCGCGGCCGTGACCGGCGGCCAGACGCCGGGCACCGCGCAGCTGGCGGCGACCGCGGTGGCGAGCTCGACGCCGTCGTCGCGGCCGAAGACCCGGAACCCGCCGGTGTGCGCGTCGACGGCGGTGACCCGCAGGTCGCGGTCGGCGGGCCAGTCCGCGCCGTCGAGCCGCGAACGGATCACCGCGATCCGCTCGGCCTCGTCGACCGTGTCGGTGTCGAGGGCGAGGCGGCCGATCCGGGCCCGGACCCGGGTCGCGTCGCGCGGTCCGGAGAGCGCGGCGACGCCGTAGCGGACCGCGAGCCGCAGCCCGAGGGTCGCGGCGATCTCCCCGGACGGCGGGGCGAGCTGGGTCGCGGCGAGCGCCGCCGGGTCACGCCCGACGGCCAGGTTGGTGCCCACCACCGACCCCGCCGAGGTCCCGACGACGAGGTCGGCGTCGCGCAGGTCGACGCCGTCGGCGAGGAGCCCGGCCAGCAGCCCGTACATCCAGGCGATGCCGGTCAGCCCGCCGCCGCCCAGCACCAGCGCCCGTCGGTCGTCGGCCATGGGTCCTCCTCGTCGTCGCCCTGCACGATCACCACGGGCGAGGGGTCCGGTGCCGGATCCGGCACCGGCCCCCTCGCCGCCGGCGATCACCCTCGCAGGGAGCGGTAGGCGATCTGGGCCAGGTGCACCGGTTCCCGTTCCCCGGCCTGGCGGACCTGGGTGCGGCAGGAGTAGCCGTCGGCGAGCAGGTCCACGGTCTCGTCGGCGGCGCGCAGCGCGGGCAGCAGGGCCCGCTCGGCGCACGCCATCGACACGTCGTAGTGGCCGTCCTCGAACCCGAAGTTGCCGGCCAGGCCGCAGCAGCCGGAATCGAGCACGGTGGCGTCGACGCCGAGCGCGGCGAGCACCGCCCGGTCGGGCTCGGAGCCCAGCTCGGCGTGCTGGTGGCAGTGGATCTGCACCAGCGCGGCACCGTTCCCGGTCCCCGCGACGGCCGACAGCTCGTCGGCGTGCCGGGCCAGCAGCTCGGCGAAGGTCGACACCTGCCGCGCCAGCAGCGGCACCCGCGGGTCGTCGGGCAGCAGCTCCGCGGCGTCGCTGCGCAGCGCGGCGGTGCAGGACGGCTCCAGCCCGACGACCGGGATGCCGGCGTCGAGCGCCGGCCCGATCGCGCGCAGGCTGCGGGCCAGCACCCGGCGGGCCGCGGTGACCTGGCCGGTGGAGGTCCAGGTCAGCCCGCAGCACACGTTCTTCGGGGGCAGCTCGACCCGGTACCCGAGCCCGGTGAGGACCGCGACGGCGTCGGCCGCGATCTCCGGGTCGAAGTGGTCGGTGAAGGTGTCGGTCCACAGCAGCAGCGGGCCGCGGCTGCCGGGTGCGACGCCGAGGTCCGGCACCGTCGACATCGGCAGCCCGCGGGCGGCACGGGCGGTGTAGGTCTCCCGGGCGATCGGCGGGATGGCGCGACGGGCGTCGATCCCGCCCGCCTTCTTCGCGACCTTCGCCAGCAACGGCACCTGCGCGAGCCGGTTCACCCCGTCAACGGCGGCGGCCGGCAGCACCCCGACCGCGCGCAGCCAGCGCGGGAGCGCGCCCATCGAGTAGTGCGACCGCGGCCGCAGCTTCCGGTGGTAGCGGTTCGCGAGGAACTCGGTCTTGTACGAGGCCATGTCGACCCCGACCGGGCAGTCGGACTTGCAGCCCTTGCAGGACAGGCACAGGTCGAGGGACTCGGCGACCTCGTCGGACTGCCAGCCGTCGGTGATGATCTCGCCGTTCGCCATCTCGAACAGCAGCCGGGCGCGTCCGCGGGTGGAGTGCTTCTCCTCCTTGGTCACGTTCCAGCTGGGGCACATGACCCCCGATCCGGTGTCGACGGCGCACTTGCCGACGCCCAGGCAGCGGCGGGTGGCCCGGTGGAAGGAGCCGCGGTCGTGGCCGAAGGCCAGCTTCGGCTCGTCGGGCATGGTCGGCATGCCGAGCTGGACGCGCAGGTTCTCGTCCATCGTCGCCGGGCGCACGACGCGGCCGGGGTTCATCCGGTCGTCCGGGTCCCAGATCCCCTTGAAGTCCTCGAACGCGGTGATGATCTGCGGCGGGTACATCCGCGGGAGCAGCTCGGCGCGGGCCTGGCCGTCGCCGTGCTCACCGGACAGCGACCCGCCGTGCGCGACGACGAGGTCCGCGGCCGCGGTCATGAAGTCCCGGAAGTTCTGCACGCCGGGCTTGCTGAGCAGGTCGAAGTCGATCCGGACGTGCAGGCAGCCGTCGCCGAAGTGCCCGTAGTAGATGCCCTTGCGGCCGTGGTCCTCCAGGACCTTGTCGAACTCGCGCAGGTAGGCGCCGAAGCGCTCCGGCGGGACGGCGGCGTCCTCCCAGCCGGGCCAGGCCTCGCCGCCCTCGGGCGAGCGGGTCAGCAGGCCGGCGCCCTCCTCGCGGATCTTCCACAGCGCGGCCATCCGGGCCGGCTCGCCGACGACGACCGCACCGGTCGTGTACGCCCTCATGGCGTCGGCGACGGCCTGCGCGGCCGCCTCGGCCTCGGCGCGGGTGGCCCCGCCGGTCTCGACGTAGAGCCAGCCCTTGCCCTCGGGGAGCATCCGGCTCGTCGTCTCGTTCGGGCGCAGGGCGCGCAGCGAGGCGATCAGCCCGGCGTCCATGCCCTCGATCGTCAACGGCGAGTGCTCGCGGACGATCATCACGTTGTCCGCGGCGTGGTAGGCGTCGGGGAAGCCGAGCACGGCCAGCGCCCGTGCGGGCGGGGACTCGACGAGGTCGACGGTCGCGGACAGGATCGTCGCGCAGGTGCCCTCGGTGCCGACCAGCGCCTTGGCCAGGTTCACGTTGCCCGGGACGAGCTGGTCGAGGTTGTAGCCCGACACCCGCCGGGTCAGCTCGGGAACGTGCTTCTCGACGTCGTCGGCGACCCGCGCGCCCAGCGCACGCAGCGCGTCCGGGATCGCGCCGGTCTCGGTGCCGTCGCCGCCGAGCACGAGCCGCTCGCCGCGGTAGGTGAGGACCTCCAGCGATGCGACGTTGTCGACGGTCTTGCCCCAGGCCACCGAGTGCGAGCCGCAGGCGTTGTTGCCGATCATCCCGCCGATCGAGCAGCGGTTGTGCGTCGACGGGTCCGGGCCGAACGTCAGGCCGTGCGGCTTGCCGGCGTCGCGCACGGCGTCGCAGACGGCGCCGGGCTGCACGGTCGCGGTCCGGGCGTCGGGGTCCACGGACAGGATCGCGTCCATGTGCGTGCGGAAGTCCATCGCGACCGCGGTGTTGACGGCCTGGCCCGCGATGGAGGTGCGCGACCCGACCGGCAGCACCGGCACGTCGTGGGTGCGGCACACGGCGACGGCGGCCTCGACGTCGGCGGCGTCGCGCGGGGAGATCACGCCGATCGGGACGCCCCGGTAGTTCGAGGCGTCCGCCGACCACATCGCGCGGCTGCCCGCGTCGAACCGGACCTCACCGCCGATGGCGGCACGCAGGTCGTTCTCCAGGGCGCGGTACGCGGTGGTCGAACGCGATCCGCCTTCGCTCCTCGCGGTGGTGGGACGCGCGGCGCTGTCGGTGGTCACGGGGCTCCTCTCGGCGCAGACTCCGGCACCTGCGACGGCCCGGGGCTGGGAGATGACGCTACCCCGCGGTCCCCGGGCCCCTCCCGTCGACGGGAACGCGGTTGCGGTGATCCGGATCGCCGTCGGGATCGGGTGGGACCGCGCCGTCGCGTGGGGGTACGCGGTGTGCGTGCTGTCCGCGGTGTGGGACGCCGGCGGCGACACCGGGTGGCCCGGCCCGGGCCCCGCACCGGCCGCGGCCCGACGGCTGGCGCCGCTCGTCGCGGAGTGAGTCCTTAGGGTTCGGCCATGACCGTCTCCGAGACCTTCGACCCGGACGCCTGGACGCCGGTCGACGGGTTCGACTTCCGCGACATCACCTACCACCGTGCCCGCGCCACCGGCGCCGTGCGGATCGCGTTCGACCGTCCTGAGGTCCTCAACGCGTTCCGGCCGGGCACCGTCGACGAGCTCTACCGCGCCCTGGAGCACGCCCGGACCAGCGCCGACGTGGGCGCGGTGCTGCTGACCGGGAACGGCCCCTCCCCGAAGGACGGCAAGCGCGCCTTCTGCTCCGGCGGCGACCAGCGCATCCGTGGCCGCACCGGCTACCAGTACGCCTCCGGGGACACCGCGGAGACCGTCGAGCAGGGCCGGGCCGGGCGGCTGCACATCCTGGAGTGCCAGCGGCTGATCCGGTTCATGCCGAAGGTCGTCATCGCCGTGGTGAACGGCTGGGCCGCCGGCGGCGGGCACTCGCTGCACGCCGTCGCCGACCTCACGATCGCCTCCCGCGAGCACGCCCGCTTCAAGCAGACCGACGCCGACGTCGGCTCGTTCGACGGCGGCTACGGCTCGGCGTACCTGGCCCGCCAGGTGGGGCAGAAGTTCGCCCGGGAGATCTTCTTCCTCGGCCGCACCTACAGCGCCGAGCAGATGCACCACATGGGCGCGGTCAACGCGGTGGTCGACCACGCGGACCTGGAGACCGAGGCCCTGCAGTGGGCGACGGAGATCAACGGCAAGTCACCGCAGGCCCAGCGGATGCTGAAGTACGCCTTCAACCTCGCCGACGACGGCCTGGTCGGCCAGCAGCTCTTCGCCGGTGAGGCGACCCGGCTGGCCTACATGACCGACGAGGCGGTGGAGGGCCGGGACTCGTTCCTGGAGAAGCGGGACCCGGACTGGTCGCCGTTCCCCTGGCACTACTAGGTCGTCACTCCGCGGCGGGGCGCGGCCGGGGCACGGGGACCGGCCGCGCCGCGACGACGGCCCGCGGGCCGCTCTGCTGCGGGACGGCGACCGCCGGGCGCTGCGCCGCCGCGGCCGGGGCCACCCGGCCGGACGGCACGTCGAAGGCCAGGGCCGCGAGCTCGCCGGCGACCGCACGGTGCCCGGAGCCGGCGGGCCGGCGGCAGCGCAGCGAGCGCGGGCTGCCGGTCGGGGACGCGTCGGCGGTGGCGGTGTACGGCATGGTGAGCTCCTTCGAACCCGTGACCGGCGGGCGGGTGCGCCGCCGCTCTCACCCCCTGAGTCGGGTGGGAGGCCCCCCGCGTTGCACCTGCCCTACACCGTTCCCCGAATCTGATGAAAGACGCCGTTCGGACGCCGCTCCCGGTTGCGTGCGTCACGACAGACAGGGTTGACAGCATGACTGTGCGTGCACTTCCGGTGGACGGCTCCGCGGAGTCGGTGACCCGGCTGGCGGCCGCGCTGCGGGCCGCCGTGGACGGCACGGGTCCCGCGGTGCTGCCCGTCCGGGCCGAGCCGGGCCCGGGTCCGGGTGCCGCGGCGCCGGGCGACGCCGGGCCGGACACCGCCGGACCGGATCCGCTGCCCGGGCCGGTGGCGCGGGCCGCCGCGGCCGGGGAGCTGCCCCACGGGCTCGCCGCCGTCGTCGCCACCTCGGGGTCGACCGGGGAGCCCAAGTACGTCGCGCTCACCGCGGACGCGCTGCGGGCCTCGGCCACGGCGACGCACGCCCGCCTCGGCGGCCCGGGGTCATGGCTGCTCACGCTGCCCGCCGAGCACGTCGCCGGGGTCCAGGTGGTGCTGCGCGCCCTGCTCGCGGACACGGCCTGCGTGGTCCAGGACGTCCGCGACGGCTTCCGGCCCGACGGCCTGGCCCGCGCCACCGGGCGGATGGCGCACGGCACCCGCCGCTACACCAGCCTCGTCCCGACCCAGCTGGCGCGGATCCTCGACCACGGCGGTGCCCCGCTGTACGCCCTGGCCGGGTACGACGCCGTGCTCGTCGGCGGGGCCGCGCTGGACCCGCGGCTGCGCGGGCGCGCGCTCGCCGAGGGGATCCGGGTGGTCACCACCTACGGGATGAGCGAGACCTGCGGCGGCTGCGTCTACGACGGGGTCCCGCTCGACGGCGTCGAGGTCACCCTCGACCCGGCCGACGGGCGGGTGGTGCTCGGCGGCCCGGTCGTCGCCGGCGGGTACCTGGGGGCGCCGGAGGCGACCGCGGAGGCCTTCGTGTCCGACGGGGACGTCCGCCGGTTCCGGACCGGGGACCTCGGCGCGCTCGCACCGGACGGGACGCTGACCGTCCTGGGCCGGGTCGACGACGTCATCAACACCGGGGGCGAGAAGGTCGCGCCGGCCGCGGTGGAGCGGGCGCTCCTGGCGGTCGACGGCGTCCGCGCGGCGTGCGTCGTCGGCCTCCCCGACGACGAGTGGGGCCAGATCGTGGCCGCGCTCGTGGTGTCCTCCGGGGCCGCGCCGGACGATCACGCTCTGTGTGCCGCGGTCCGCGCGGCGTGCGGCCGGGCCGCCGTGCCGCGGCTGCTGCTGCGGGCCGACACCGTGCCCGAGCGCGGGATCGGCAAGCCCGACCGCACCGCCGTCGCGGAGATCCTGGCGGGGGCGCGCCGCACCTGACCGCTCACCCAGCGGAGTTGTCGGTCACGGTGGGCAGTCGGATCACGGCGTTGCGTCACGGTCTCCACCACCCGATCCGTGTACACACCTTGGAGTTGGTTCACGCAGCGTGCGTTGCGCCCGCCCCGGAGATCGAGTGTGCTTCGACCACTGGCGGCACAGAGCCCTCACCCATCACAGGGCTCCCCGTCGTCACACGAGTCACAGCGATCAGCGGGGGTTGTCCATGCGCAGCATCACGCGGGCCGGGCTGCGGGCCATCGGTCTGCTCGCCGCGACCGGCGCGCTCTGTGCCGCCGCCACGGTCCCGGCGATGGCCGACGAGCCGGGCACGACGTGGCAGCCGGAGCTGAGCGAGGGCAGCGGCAACGGTGTCGTCGTCTCGCCCGACGGGGCCCGGTTCGACCGGTCGACGGCCTTCGGGGCCCCGGCCGACGAGGGGGCCACGGAGTCCTCCGCCGACCCGGCCGAGGTGGTCCCGACCGGGCTGCTGACCCTCGCGCCGCGCACCCTGGACACCCCGACCCGGGAGATCGACTCCCGGCTCCTCGCGGACACCCCGCCCGGCTCGACGGCGTCGGTCGACGTCCGCGGGAAGCGGGCGGGCGGCGGCTGGACCGAGTGGATCCCCGCCCAGGACTCCCGCACCGAGCTGCCGGAGGCCGTCACCGAGGTGCAGGGACGCCTGATCCTCACCGCCACCGGCGCGGCCGACCCGACCGTCCGGGAGCTCACCCTCACCGCGACGCCCGGCTCCGGCGCCGAGAGCGAGCCGGTCACCGAGGCCGCTCCGCGCAGCTACTCGGTGTTCGCCACCCGCGAGGGGCTCGTCGGCGGCACCACCGCGAACGGCCACAAGATCGTCAACCGGGACCGCTTCGTCGCGCTGCCCTCGCGCCGGGCGCTCTCGGCCAACGGCAAGACCGACTACTCGGTCAAGGTCTGCGCCCCCAACGGACGCTGCGCGATCGCCCCGGTCTGGGACATCGGCCCGTGGAACACCAAGGACGACTACTGGAACCCGTCGAACCAGCGGGAGATGTGGAAGGACCTGCCCCAGGGCGTGCCGCAGGCCGCGGCCGCACGCAACGGGCACAACGGCGGCAAGGACCAGTTCGGGCGCCGGGTCGCCAACCCGGCGGGCATCGACCTGGGCGACGGCATCTTCTGGGACGTCCTCGGCCTGAAGGACAACTCGCAGGTCCAGGTCGACTACCTGTGGACCGGGTCGCAGCGGCTGTCCGCGATCCGCACCGAGGGCACCCCGGACATCCCGATCCTTGCCCGGCCCGAGGCCGGCGCGGAGTCGGTCGGGATCGCCGTCGACGCCACCGAGGTGCCGGTGCAGTGCACCTCCGGCGCGTTCGTCCGGATCGGCGACGGCCAGTACCTGCCGGCGACGGCGTTCACCGGGTTGCCGGGCGACGTCCCGGCCTGCGACGCGGCGGCCCCGTCCGCACCCACCGCACCCTCGCCCGCTGCGCCCACCGCGCCCGACGCCTCCGCCGCTCCGTCGGCGCCCGGCACTCCCGCGGCTCCCCCGGCGCCCGACACCTCCGCGGCTCCCGCGGGGCCCGACGCCTCCGCCGCGGTCGGCAGCTCGCCGGCTCCGGTCCCGGCCGCCCCCACCGCACCGTCCGGTGCCGCCCCGTCCGCGCCGGCACCGTCCTCCCCGACGCCGTCCGCGGCGACGGGGCCGGGAGCCGGAACACCGACCGCCGGCGGGGCCACGGCGGGCACCCCCTCACCCGGGTCCACCGCCGCGCCCACACCCGCGGCCGAGGCCCCCGACGGCGACAGCCAGGCCGCCCGGGTGAGCCCCGGCTCCGCCCAGCGCGCCCCCTCCGGCACCTCCTGACCGCCCTCCCGGCCCCGTCGCACCGCAGCACAGGTGCGTCCCCGGACCTGGCATGGACAACCACACCCCTTTGCCGGTCCTCACACCTGTTGCAACGGGTGTGCCGACCGGCGCAGGGGTGTGGCCGTGCCGTGGGACGGTTCCGTCGCACGGCGGCGCGGCGGGATAGGTTGCCGGGGTGGCCACCACGGCAGAGTGGGTCGAGGGTGCGCGGCCGCGCACCCTCCCCACCGCGATCTCCCCCGTCCTCGTCGGGACCGGCGCCGCGCTCGGCGCGGGCGCCCTCGCCCCCGGTTCCGCGCTGCTCGCCCTCCTGGTGGCGGTCGCGCTGGTGATCGGGGTGAACTTCGCCAACGACTACTCCGACGGCATCCGCGGCACCGACGACGACCGTGTCGGCCCCCAGCGTCTGGTCGGCTCCCGGGCCGCCGAACCGGCCACGGTGAAGGCCGCGGCGTTCGCCTGCTTCGGGGTCGCCGCCGTCGCCGGGCTGGTGCTCACGGCGGTCTCCGGCCAGTGGTGGCTGCTGCTCGTCGGGGCGCTGTGCATCGTCGGCGCCTGGTACTACACCGGCGGCTCGCGGCCCTACGGCTACGCCGGGCTCGGCGAGGTCGCGGTGTTCGTGTTCTTCGGCCCGGTCGCGGTGCTGGGCACCATGCTGACCCAGGCCGGGCGCGTCGACGCCGCCGCCGTCGGGGCCGCGGCCGGTGTCGGGCTGCTGACGTGCGCGGTGCTGGTCGCGAACAACCTGCGGGACATCCCGGGCGACCGGGTCGTCGGCAAGCGGACCCTCGCGGTGCGGCTCGGGGACCACGGCACCCGGGTGCTCTACCTCGCGCTGGTGCTGGTGCCGTTCGTCGTCGCGGTCGGTGCCGCGTTCGACCGGCCGGGCCTGCTGGTGGCGCTGCTCGCGCTGCCCGCCGCCGTGCGGCCGGTGCGGATCGTGCTCGGCGGGGCACAGGGCCCCGCGCTCATCCCGGTCCTCAAGGACACCGGCCTGCTCCTGCTGGCCTGGGGCGTCGCGGCGGCGGTCGGGCTCGCGTTCGGCTGAGCGCTCCCGTCACCGCGCACCTCCCGCCGACGCGCCCCTGGGCGATCCGCCCCGCCCCACGTCGGGCCGGGCCCGGACCGTCAGCGGGTCGGGCCGTCGCCCTCCGACGGGACCGGGTCGGACCCGGCCGGCACCTCGGCGCCGTCCGCACCGGCCGCGGCAGGCGGGGACGCGACGGTCGACGACGCGGACGGCGCGGCGGGGGCGCCCGGGGACGCGGGCGCGGCGGGGACGCCCGGGGACGCGGGCGCGGCGGGCGTGTCCGGGGACGGCGGCGGGCCGACGTCGCCGCGCAGCTGGGCCCGCAGCGACGCCCGCTCGGACGACCGGCGGGCCGTCGACGCGGCGATCGCCCGGTCCAGCCGCTCCCGCAGCCCGCGGAACAGCACCATCGACAGCGGCAGTGCGACGACGAGCGCCACGAGCAGCGCGACGAGCCACGGCACGCCGATCAGCGCGAGCACGACCGTCAGCACGGCGAGCAGACCGAGCCGCGCGAGCGTGTAGAGCGCCACCGTGGTGGCCAGCCCGGGCTCACCGGCGCGCTCCCGCGCCGCGGCCTGCGGCGGGGTCGGAGACGTCATGGCCTCCAGGGTACGGGCCGGACCGGCCGGATCACGGCTGCCCGGTTCCACCCGCCCCCGTCCCGGACGTCCGGATCGCGACCACCCGGCCGGGCGGCGGTCCCTCCCCGGACGTCCCCGACTGTCCGGTTCGAGGCGTTCACCGGCTTTGCCCTTTAAGAACCCTTTACTCACACAACACCGTTCGAGTACCCGGGGTCTGAGGTGTCACGATGGCCCGGAAACCGAGAGCGGTACCCGGCCGGATGCCTCCGGCGAGCACCGTGACACATACTCCACGTGCACTTCGGGAGGATCCCCATGGCAGCTCCGACTCAGGCACCCGAGCGTCTCCTCACCCCGGGTGAGGTGGCCACGCTCTTCCGCGTCGACCCCAAGACCGTGACCCGCTGGGCCTCGGCCGGGCGGATCGGCTCGATCCGTACGCCGGGCGGCCACCGTCGGTTCCGCGAGTCCGAGGTCCGTGGCCTGCTGGCCGACCTGACCAGCGAGGCGAACACCGGTCTCCGCTGATCCGGAGGGCACACATGGGGTGAGGGTCTCGACTTCACCCGTACGTCAGGCCACCTTCGCTACGCTGGACAGCGGAGGTGGCCTGATGTTGTTCTTCCTGATCCTTCTCGTCGGCGCGGCCGTGGTCGCGGTGCTGCTCGTGCGGACCCTGCGGTCCGAACAGGTGGTCTCCGACCGCATCCCACGCGCGGAGTTCCCCTGGTCGTCGGGCCAGCGGGCCGAGAAGCCGCGCGCGACCGGCCCCGACGACGATCCCGACTTCCTGCGCGAACTCGACGAGAAGGTGCGTGACCAGGAGGACCCGCCCGAGCGTTCCTGAGCGGGTCGCGCCGGCCGGCACCTCCCCGACACGCCTTGACCGAAGGGCGGTCCACCCACCGGGCGGACCGCCCTTCGGTGTCTCCGGTCACGTCCGGGGCGGCGACGGGGACCGTCGCGGCCCGGGATCAGACCGGGAAGCCGTCGGCGACGGCCGCCGCCAGCTCCAGCAACGCCGTCCGGGTCGTCTCCTCCAGGCGCTCCAGGTCGATCTCCGCGCCCTCCTCCAGGTGCGGGTCGAACGGCACCTTGACCACTGCCCGGCACCGTCCCGAGAAGTGCTCGGCGACGCGGTCGAGGTCCACCCCGCCACCGGCACGCCGGTAGACGGTGTTGATGACGACGACCGCGTTGCGGACCAGCGCCCCGTAGCCGTGGGCGTCGAGCCAGTCCAGGGTGGCCGAGGCGCTGCGGGCGCCGTCGATCGAGCCCGACGACACGACGACGATCTGGTCGGCCATCCCCAGCACGCCGTACATCGCGGAGTGCATCAGGCCGGTACCGCAGTCGGTCAGGACCAGGTTGTAGAAGTGCTCCAGCAGGTCGACCGCGCGCCGGTAGTCGTCCTCGCTGAACGCCTCCGACACCGCCGGGTCCTGCTCGCTGGCGAGCACCTCGAGCCGGGACACGCCCTGCGAGGTGTAGGCGCGGACGTCGCTGTAGCGGCGGACCCGGTCGGCGTCGCGCAGCAGGTGGCGGACGGTCGCGGTGGTCTCCAGCGGGATCTTCTGGCTCAGCGTGCCGCGGTCGGGGTTGGCGTCGACGGCCACGACCCGGTCGCCACGGTGCGACGCGAACGTGGCCCCGAGGGTCGCGGTGACCGTCGTCTTCCCGACCCCGCCCTTGAGGCTCAGCATCGCGATCTTGTGCGAGCTGATCAGCGGCCGGTTCGCGCGGGCCACGAGGTCGCGCCGGCGCAGCTCCGCGGGGCTCTCCCCCGGGTTCACCAGGCCACCGGTGAGCACGTAGACCCAGCGACGCCACCCGCTCGCCGGCGGACGGCCCGCGCTGCCGTGCCCCGTGCGCGAGGGCGCGAGGTCCAGCCCGCCGTGCGGCTCGTCGCCGCGGCGGTGCTGAGCGGCCCGGGCCTCGATCGCCTCGGGGGCCGTCCAGCGGGGCCGCTTCACCCCCGTCTGCGGGCGGCCGCGCGGCGGGGTGAGGGTGCGCTGGGGCCCGGTCTCCGCGGACTCGTCGTCCCAGGCCGCGCGCCAGGGACGGTCCCCCTGGCGGGGGCGCCGGTCGTCGCGGGAACGGTCGTCGCGGGAGCGCTCCGTCCGGGGGGTGCCGGTCCGGGCCCCCCGGCCGGGGCCACTGCCGGGTGCGGAGGGCCCGGCGACGGCGGTCCCGTCCTCCCGCGCGGCCGCCGGGTGCCGTGCGGCCTCGGCGGGCCGTGCCGGTCCCGTGTACCCGGAGCCCTCGCCCGGCGACGGTTCCGGGGCCGGATCGGCGGAGGACGGGTACCCGTCCCGCACCGCGCGACCGCCGTGACCCGCGTGCACCGGCCCCGCAGGATCCGTGGGCGCCGGAGCGGCGGGGTCGGAGTGCGGCGGATCGGCGGACACGGGCGCGTCGTCGTACCCGGCGGTCGCGGTGCGCCCCGGGGAGTCGTCGCCGCAGGCCGTGGCGCGGTCCGGGAGGTCCAGGCCCACGGCGCCGCCGTCCGGCGGGTGCCCGGGGGCCGGGGCGTCACCGTCCGGGGAGTACCCGGGGGCCGCGTCGCCGGCCGGGGAGTACCCGGGGGTCGTGTCGCGGTCGCCGGTGTCGTCGGCCGCGCGGCCCGCGGCGCGCCAGATGAGGTCCGCGTCGGGGTCGTCGTCGGGCACCGCGGAGGCGGGCACGGCCCACCACGGCTCGGGGTCGGCACCCGCGGCGCGGTAGAGACCGGTGTCGTCGGGGCCGTGGTCCTGCACGGCCGGGTCCGGGGCCGCGTCGTCGCGGCGGTGCCGGGGGTCGCCCGCGGAGGCCGGGGTGGGCTCGTCGTCGGGGTCGGCGACGGTCGCGGTGCCGGAGGAGGCCGGGCGCGGGGGCTCGCGCAGGGCGGACAGGTCCATCCCGTGCGGCGGGGTGGACGGGTCGATCTCGTCGACCAGGTCGTCGTCGATCTCGGGCAGCTCGCTGCCCCACGCCGAGCCCGCCGGCGGGGTCTGCGTCCCGATGGCCGCGCGGCCCGGGGCGGGCGCCGACGCGGCGCGTTCGGCGGCCGACGGGGTCCGCGGCGGCGTGGCGCCGGCCTCCGGAACCGGCTCCGCAGCGTCGTCACCGCCGGACCGCCTGCGCCGTCCGAAGGACCGGCCGGGGGACTCCGTCGTGGCCCAGCGCTCCCGCACGTAGCGGCCCACCGACCCGTCGGGCTGCTCGCCGGAACCGTTCTCACTCACGGGAAACGACGGTAGCCGCGCGGAACCCGGTGGTCGAGGCGCCTCACACCCCCGCGTACGAGTGCAGTCCGGCCACCACCATGTTGATGAAGAACAGGTTGAACACGATCGTGGCGAAGCCGGCCGTGTTGATCCAGGCCGCGGCACCGGAGTTCTTCCACCCCGCGGTGGCCCGGGCGTGCAGGTAGGCGGCGTAGAGCACCCACGCGACGAAGGCCACGGTCTCCTTCGGGTCCCAGCCCCAGAACCGGCCCCAGGCCGCCTCGGCCCACACCGCTCCGGTGATAATGCCGAAGGTGTAGAGCGGGAACGCGAGCACCGTCACGCGGTACGCCAGCCGGTCGAGCGACTCCGCCGACGGCAGCTTCGCGGCCCACGACGCCGGCTTCCCGTTCCGCTTGACCAGGAACAGGAGGCTCGCCACACCGGGCACGAGCAGCAGGCCCGACGCCAGCGTGATCGTCGTGACGTGGATGATGATCCAGTACGACTGCAGGGCCGGGACGACGGGCGCCGCGTCGAGGTAGAGCACGGTGCCGGTGACGAACATGAGCAGCACGACCGGCGTCAGCACGAACACCCCGGCCGGGCGCAGACCCGGGTGCCGGCGCACGAGCACCAGCCACGCCCCGACGGCCATCAGACACAGCGCCGAGGTGAACTCGTACATGTTGCCCAGCGGCCACCGGTAGGCGGCGAAGCCGCGCAGCACGATCGACCCGAGGTGGGTCAGGGCCGCCAGCACCATCAGCGAGATGCCGATCCGGCCGTAGCGGTCGGCACGGGAGCGGCGGCCGTCGTCGGACGGGGGCTCCTCGGGCGCCGCGACCGCCGTGGACCCGGCCCCCACCGGGGCGGGCTCCTCGTGCCGGGCGGCGGCCCGCGCGACGCGCCGGGCCGCGTACTCCAGCGACGCGAACACCAGCGCCAGCAGCAGCACGACGAGCGTCGCCTGGAACAGGCGGTCGCTCCACATCGCGGTGGTCGGGTCGACGAGCATCTCGGGTTAACCGTCCTTCTTGTCCGTCGGGTCGAGCAGCTCGGTCGCGAGCCGGTCGAACTCCTCGCCGTAGCCTGCCCGGTCGGTCCGGGCCAGACCACCGAGGGCGATGTGACCGCCCCCGCCGTCGCGCGGGGACACCCGCACCCAGAACCGGCGACGCGTGACCGACAACGACAGCGCGAGGCCGCCGACCATCAGCACCGCCGCTGCCAGCACCCAGGACTGGCCGGGGTCGTGGCCCACCTGCAGGTTCACCCACGGGGTCACACCGTCGAACCGGACGACCGTGCCGTCCGGCAGCCGTGTGGTGTCGCCGATCCCGAGCCGCGCCGTCGCGACGGAGCGCAGCTCGCCGTCGTCGATCTTGCTCTGGTCGACGCTGAAGATCGACTGGCCTCGGCCGTCGTCGATGCCGAGGTCACCGAGGAGCACGTCGACGTCGGCGGTCGGCGAGCGCAGGTCCGGGTGCACCGACACCAGCGTGCCCTCGGGGTCGACCGCGCCGGTCGGTGCGAACGTCCCGGTGACGGCGAGCTGCGTGGTGCGCCGCTGCTCCGGGTCGGTGATGCCGGGGCGCTCGAACTTCGTCGCCCCCTCCGACAGCTGGGTGCCGGACTGGTCGACCGGGCGCCACTGCACCTCACCGGTGCGGCTCTGCCCGTCCGGCCAGGTCACCGTGAACTCCGGTGCGTAGCCGTAGCCGGTCAGGTAGACCCGGTCGCCGTCGGTGCGCAGCGGGTGGTTGACAGCGATCTCGTCGGGGCGCCAGGTGCTGACGCCGTCGCGGACGTCCTGCCCGGTCTGGAACCCGACCGAGGCGCCGAAGGTCGACGGCTGGCCGTTCGGCAGCCAGGTGCCGTCGAACCGGTCGACCTTCACGCAGAAGTTGTTGAGGTCGGTGCCGTCGACGCGCAGCCCGGCGCGGAAGCTGTCGTAGCCGAGGATGGAGCTGTTGCAGAACTCGCTGCCGTCGGCGCGGACGATGACGTCGCCCTCGTAGCCGTACATCTTGCCGCCGGCCAGGCCGAGCAGGATGCCGATCAGGCTGAGGTGGAAGACGAGGTTGCCGGTCTCGCGCAGGAACCCCTTCTCCGCCGAGATCGTGCGGGAGCCGTCGTCCTCGGTGCGCTCCACGGTGCGCCAGCCGCGCAGCAGCCGCCGCGCCCTGGCCAGCTCGTCGTCGACGCCCGCGGTCGTGTCGCCCTCGGCGTGGTGCGGCAGCCGTGCCAGGTTGCGCGGGGTCATGACCGGGGGCTGGCGGATCGAGCGCAGGTACTCGCCGGTGCGCGGGAGCACGCAGCCGACCAGCGAGATCATCAGCAGCAGGTAGATGGCGGCGAACCACGGGCTCGCGAACACCTCGAACCCGCCGACCGCGTCGATCACCGGCGCGACGGCGGGGTTGTCGCGGTAGAAGTCCTCGACGAGGAACGCGTTCAGCGACCGCTGCGGCAGCAGGGCCCCGGGCATCGCGGCCAGCGCGAGGAGGAACAGCAGGACCAGCGCGGTGCGCATGCTGGTCAGCCCGCGCCAGGTGTTGCGCAGGAACGCCAGCGCGCGGGCGAGCGGCCCGGGCCGCGGCGACGACGGGGGCACGCCGTCCGGTGTCGACACGGACGGCTGCGGCGGGGCGTCGGGCGGGGAGCTCATCAGATCGGCGGGGTGAATCCGGCGATCGAGACCTGCAGCTTGACCAGCCACTGGGACCACAGACCGGACACCAGCAGCGCCCCGACGAGTACCAGCAGCACTCCCCCGGCGATCTGCACCGCCCGGGTGTGGCGGCGCAGCCAGCCCAGCGCGCGGACCGCCCGGGTCGCGCCCAGCGCGATCAGCACGAACGGGATACCGAGCCCGGCGCAGTAGGCCAGGATCAGCACGATCCCGCGCACCGAGCCGCCCCCGGTACCGGCGGCGACGGCCACCACCCCGGCCAGCGTCGGCCCGATGCAGGGCACCCAGCCCAGGCCGAAGACCGCGCCCAGCAGCGGGGCGCCCACGAGACCGGCCCGCGGCGTCCAGTGCGAGCGGTACTCGCGCTGCAGCGCGGGGATGGCACCGGCGAACGCCAGCCCCATCACGATCATCACGACGCCGCCGATGCGCTGCAGCAGCGCCTCGTTGTCGATGAGGACGTCGGACAGCCACACGACGCCGACCATGATCGCGCCGAACACGACGGTGAACCCGCCGACGAACAGCAGTGCGGCCCCGGCGACCCGCCAGCGGCCGTCGTCCCGGGCCGGCGCGGCGGTCACGGCGGCGGCCCCCGCGACGCCGTCCTGCACACCGTCCGCGGGCGCGGTCGCGGTCCCGCCCCGGCGGGCGGCGGCGCGCTCGGTGGCCTCGGCCGGGGTGACCGGCGGGGACTGCGCGCCGACGAGCCCGGCGAGGTAGGCCAGGTAGCCGGGGACCAGCGGGACGACGCACGGCGACGCGAAGCTCACCAGCCCCGCGGCGACCGAGACCAGCACTGCGAGCAGCAGCGGCCCCGAGATCGCCAGCGTCGTCGTCGCGTCCATCGCATCCCAGGGTAGAAGCCCTGCTCGCGGTGCCGCGCGGCGGGTTCTACAGCGTGTAGTTCACCGGGCGGGGCGCGCCCGCGCGGTCACCCGGGGTCAGCGGACGAACCGGACCTCGGCTCGGCGGCGAGCCGGGTGATGAGCGGCAGCAGGTCCGAGCTCCCGACCGGGACCAGGAACACCGCGGCCACCCGGGCGTCGCGGTCGAGCACGATCGTCGAGGGCACGACGTTGCGCGGGTAGCCGTCGAGCCGGGCCAGGGTGCGGCCGGGCGCGTCGTAGATCGAGTCGTAGGTGATGCCGCGGTCGGTCACGAAGTCCAGGGCGGCCTGCCGGTCGTCGCGGACGTCGATCCCGAGGACGACGGCCTTGCCCCGGGCCGCCTCGGCCACGGCCTGCAGCTCGGGGGCCTCGGTCCGGCACGGGCCGCACCAGGAGCCCCAGATGTTGATGACCCGCACCGTGTCGGGGAAGTCGCCGATGCCGACCTGGGTGCCCTCGCGCAGCAGGCTCTCGCCGCGCAGGTCGGTGATCGGCTGACGGCTCTCCGGCGGGTCGTAGGTGATGCGCACCTGGCCGCCCGGGGCGACGAACTGGAAGTCCTGGCCGGGTCCCCCGCCCGCGGCGTCGCGGCCGACGCCGCACCCGGCGACGAGCAGCAGCAGCCCGAGCAGGGCGGGCAGCAGACGTCTCATGCCCCGGTCACCATCGCGCCGCTCGGGCCGGCCGGCTCCGCGTAGCGCAGCCCGGTCATCCGGGTGCCGGTGAACTCGATGCTGGTCAGCGAGGCGAGCGCGCACTGGCGGCGGCGCGGGTCGTGCCAGAGCTGCCGGCCCGTCAGGTAGCGGCGCAGCGTCCAGATCGGCAGCTGGTGGGACACGCACACGACCTCGCGGCCGGGTGCGAGCGCCCGCGCGGCGTGCACGGCGCCGAGCATCCGGTGCGCGATCGCGAGGTACGGCTCGCCCCAGGACGGGGTGAACGGGTCGCGCAGCAGCCGCCACACCTGCGGGCGCTTGAGCGCGCCGTCGCCGACTCCGAACCGCTTGCCCTCGAAGAGGTTGCCGGACTCGATCAGGCCCTCCTCGGTGTGGATGTCGACGCCGTGGGCGTCCGCGATCGGGCGGGCGGTCTCCTGGGCGCGCTGCAGCGGCGACGCGACGACGGCGGCGACGTCGTTGCCGTCGAGGTACGCGGCGACGGTCTTGGCCTGGGCCCGGCCGTGGTCGGACAGGTGGTAGCCGGGGATGCGGCCGTAGAGGACGCCCTCGGGGTTGTGCACCTCGCCGTGGCGCAGCACGTGCACCACGGTCACCGGTCCCGATGCGGGCGGGCTGGTCCGGTCGCCCATGCTCAGGCCCCGTCCGGACGGGTGGCGGCGGCCGCGGCCCGCGCGGCGGCGGCCAGGCCGATCTCGATCCGCTCGAACGCCTCGTCGTCCAGCGCGGTGGAGACGAACCAGCCCTCGAAGGCGCTCGGGGGCAGGTAGACGCCGTGGTCGAGCATCGCGTGGAAGAACGCCGGGTAGCGCCAGGTCTCGGCGGCCTTCGCACCTGCGTAGTCGGTGACCGGGTCGGCGGTGAAGAACGGGGAGAACATGGTGCCCGCGTACTGGATCGTGTGGGCGACGCCCTCCCGGTCCAGCGCGGCGGTGACCAGCGCGCCGATCCGGTCGGCGTGGGACTGCAGGGTGGCGTAGGCGGCGTCGTCGGCGTGGCGCAGCGTGGTGAGCCCGGCGGCGACGGCGACCGGGTTCCCGGCCAGCGTGCCCGCCTGGTAGACCGGCCCGGCCGGGGCCAGGTACGACATGTGCTGCGCCGACCCGCCGAACGCGGCCGCGGGCAGCCCGCCGGACATGACCTTGCCGAAGGTGTAGAGGTCGCCCGCGACGCCGTCGCAGCCGAACCAGCCCTGCCGCGACGCGCGGAACCCGGTCATCACCTCGTCGATCACCAGCAGCGCGCCGTGCGCGTGGCACAGGTCGCGCAGCCCGGCGTTGAAGCCCTCGACCGGCGGTACCACGCCCATGTTGCCCGCGGCGGCCTCGGTGATCACGCAGGCGATGTCGGCGCCGCGCTGCTCGAAGACCTGGCGGACGGCGTCGAGGTCGTTGTAGGGCAGCACCACGGTGTCGGCGGCCTGGGCGCCGGTGACGCCCGGGCTGGTCGGCAGGCCGAGGGTGGCGATCCCGGAGCCGGCGTCGGCGAGCAGCGCGTCGACGTGGCCGTGGTAGCAGCCGGAGAACTTCACGATCACCGTGCGGCCGGTGATGCCGCGGGCGAGCCGGATGGCGCTCATCGTCGCCTCGGTGCCCGAATTGACCAGACGGACCTGCTCGACCGGGGTCCGGTCGACGATCTCGGCCGCGAGGTCGATCTCGCCCGGGGTCGGGGTGCCGAACGACAGCCCCTGCGACGCCGCGGACCGCACCGCCTCGACGACGGCCGGGTGCGCGTGCCCCAGGATCATCGGCCCCCAGGAGGAGACGAGGTCGACGTAGGTGGCGCCGTCGGCGTCGGTGAGGCGGCAGCCCTCACCCGAGACCATGAACCGCGGGGTGCCGCCGACCGAGTTGAACGCCCGTACCGGGGAGTTCACCCCGCCGGGGATCAGCTCGGTCGCCCGCTCGAAGAGGCGGGCGGACTCCTCGGGTTCCGGGTTGCTCACGGCGGTCCCTGCGCTTCCGGTGCTCACATCCCCAGTCTCGCAGCCGGTGTCAGGACCGGCTCGCGGCCCCGAGCTTGCGGGTGGCGTACCACTCCTTCGCCGGGCGCCCGAACAGCAGCGCGACCCCGGCGACGGACAGCGCCACGACGAGTACCGCGAACAGCGGGATCGTCGGCGCCATGAGCAGCAGGAGCGGGATCCCGTAGACGCCGGCCAGCACGGCCAGCGCGATCCGGGCGCCACCGGCCCCGAGGAACGCGACGACGGCCAGCGCGATCCACACCAGCGCCAGGACGAGGAAGACCCCGCCCATCACCCGCACGAACTGGGTGAGCTGATCCATCGTCAGACCGGTCTGGGCCAGCGCGGCGTCGATGTCGGCACGCGGGAGCCCGGTGTCGTTGAGGACCGCGTCGTTGATCGTCGCGAACATCGCGCCGATGCCCATGACGACGAACGGCAGCGCCGCCGCGACCAGTGCGACCAGCGCGGTGACCACCTGACGCGGCCGGGCCGGACGTCCCTGCGGCCCGCTGCCGAGCCCCGCCGGGGGCGGCCCCCAGCCCGACGCGGTGTTCCACTGCGGGCCCTGCCCGGCCTGCTGCCCGGGCCCCGGCTGCGGCGCGGCGCCCGGCTGCGCGGTGGTGCCCGGCTGCGGCGCGGGCGCGGCGGGTGCCTGCTGCGGGGCCGGCGGCGGTGTGGCGCCGCCGTGCCAGCCGTGGGGGTACGGGTTCTGCGGGTACTGCGGGTAGCGCCCCGTCGACGGCCCGGGCCGGTAGTACTGCGGGGCGTCGTGCTGTCCCGGGTTGCTGCTCACGATGTCCACGGTAGCCGTGCCGGTGTCCGGTTTGCCACGTTCGGCGGTACCCGGCGCCGCGATTCACCCCTCACCGAGCGACCGCCCGGCACCGCCCGGCGGGATCCGGCACCACCGGCCGGCCGCCGGGGCCCTGCGATGCCGTTCCTCCGGAACCGGAACCCGGACGCGGCGTCGGGCCCGGGTCTCGTCGAGGTCTCCACAGGGAGTGCGGCGAAGTCGCTTACCCGGTAAGCGAATTCACGGACAGATGGCCCCGGGGGTCGCCGGCCGGTCGGCACGAATGGCGCCGGGCGGCCGAGCCGAGCAGCGCCGGTCGGGTCCGACCGGCGACGCGCCCCAGGTGGGCGGGGTCAGCCCCGGTCGAGCCAGGTCGCGGCCTCGGTGGCCCAGTAGGTCAGGATCACGTCCGCACCGGCGCGGCGGATCGAGGTCAGCGTCTCCATGATGGTCCGCTCACGCTCGAGCCAGCCCCGGGCGACGGCGGCCTCGACCATCGCGTACTCACCGGAGATCTGGTACGCCGCGACGGGCACGTCGGCGACGTCGGCCACCCGGGCCAGGATGTCCAGGTAGGCCAGGGCGGGCTTCACCATCACCATGTCGGCGCCCTCGTCGAGGTCGAGTGCCAGCTCGCGCAGCGCCTCGCGGGCGTTGCCGCCGTCCTGCTGGTAGGTCTTGCGGTCGCCCCTGAGCTGCGAGTTCACCGCCTCACGGAACGGGCCGTAGAACGCCGAGGCGTACTTGGCGGTGTAGGCGAGGATGCCGGTGTCGGTGAACCCGGCCTCGTCGAGCGCGGTGCGGATGACACCGACCTGGCCGTCCATCATCCCGCTGGGGCCGACGAGGTGGGCGCCCGCACGGGCCTGCTCCACGCCCATCCGGGCGTAGATCTCCAGCGTCGCGTCGTTGTCGACGCCGCCGTCGGCGTCCAGCACGCCGCAGTGCCCGTGGTCGGTGAATTCGTCGAGGCACAGGTCGGACATGACGACCAGGTCGTCGCCGACCTCGGAGCGCACGTCGCGCAGGCCGACGTTGAGGATCCCGTCCGGGTCGACGGCGCCGGAGCCGGTCGCGTCGTGGTGCTCGGGGACCCCGAACAGCATCACACCGCCGACGCCCGCGGCCGCCGCCTCCGCGACCGCCTTGCGCAGCGAGTCGCGGGTGTGCTGGACGACCCCCGGCATCGACCCGATCGGGACCGGTTCCGTCGCGCCCTCACGGACGAACATCGGCAGCACCAGCTGCCGCGGACGGACCTCGGTCTCGGAGACCAGCCGCCGCATCGCGGGGGTGGTCCGCAACCGTCGGGGACGCTGCGCCGGGAAACCCATGCGGACCAGGCTACGACCGCCCCGGACACACGTCGGCCCCGCACCACCTCGGGAGGCGGTACGGGGCCCGACGGGAGCAGCTCAGCGGCGGCGCGCCTTCACCTTCTTCGGCGGCGGCAGGTTGCCCTCGGCGCGCAGCTTCGCGGTGTGGCTGGCCAGCGCGTCGACCAGGGTCGGGACGCGGGCCTCCTCCGGCTGCACGTCGACCCGCAGGCCGAACTCGCGCGCGGTCTCCGCGGTGGCCGGACCGATGCAGGCGACCAGGGTCCGGGCGTGCGGCTTGCCGGCGATGCCGACCAGGTTCCGCACCGTCGACGACGAGGTGAAGCACACCGCGTCGAAGCCGCCGGTCTTGATCGCCTCACGGATCGGCGCGGGCGGCGGGGCGGCCCGGACGGTCCGGTACGCCGTCACGTCGTCGACCTCCCAGCCGCGCTCCTGCAGCCCGGCCGACAGCGTCTCGGTGGCGATGTCGGCGCGCGGGAGCAGCACCCGGTCGACCGGGTCGAGCACGTCGTCGTGCGGCGGGAAGATGTCCAGCAGGCCCTCGGACGTCGAGGACTGGGACTCGTCGATGTCCGGGACGAGCTCGGGCTCGATACCGAACTCGCGGACCTTCTCCGCGGTCGAGCGGCCGACGCAGGCGATCTTCACACCGGAGAAGGCGCGGGCGTCGAGGCCGAACTCACCGAACTTCTCCCAGACGGCCTTGACCGCGTTGGTCGAGGTGAACACGACCCACTGGTAGCGGCCGTCGACGAGACCCTTGACCGAGCGCTCCATCTGCGCGGGCGACCGGGGCGGCTCGACGGCGATCGTCGGCACCTCCTCCGGGATGGCGCCGTGCATCCGCAGCCGCTCGCTCATCACGCCGGCCTGGTCCTTGGTGCGCGGCACCAGGACCCGCCAGCCGTAGAGCGCGCGCGACTCCCACCAGGACAGCTCGCCGCGACGACCGGCGGCCTCGCCGACGGTCAGGACGAGCGCGCCCTCGAGGTCGCCGCCGTCGGCGGCGATCCGCCCGACCGACGACGAGATGGTCCGCTGGGTGGAGGTGGTGCCGCCCGCGGTGATCGCGACCGGCGTCTCGTCCGGGACGCCCTGGGCGCTCAGACCGGCGGCGACATCACCGAGCAGCGCGCTCGTCGCGTGCAGCACGACCGGGCCCGGGCTCGCGGCCAGCGCGGCCCAGTCGACGCCCGCGCGGACGTCGGCCTCGACGTGCGCCGACCCGAGCGCGACACCGGCGTAGGCCGGGACCGCGGTCGAGGACGGGACGCCGGGGACGACGTCGAACGGCGTGCCCGAGGCGGACACGGCCATCGCCTCGGCGACGACGGCGTCGTTGGTCAGGGGGTCACCGGAGACCAGCCGGGCCACCGAGCGGCCCTGGCCCGCCTCGGTGAGCAGGTCGCTCGCGATGTCGGCGGGCTGGCCGACGGCCGGGCGCACCTCGGCGCCGTCGGCGGCCAGGGCGAGGATGCCCTCGGGCACGTCCGGGTCGGTGATGACCAGCGGCGAGCCGGCGAGCACGTCCCGGGCGCGCACGGTGAGCAGCGCCGGGTCCCCCGGTCCGCTGCCCACGAAGGCGATCCGCCCCGAGGGGTTGGCAGGTCCTGTCATTGAAGAAACTCCCGAATCAGCGGTTGGCGGGACCACCGGGACCTGCGGGGGGCAGGTCCTCGGCTCCCAGGTCGAGAAGTTCGAGGGCGACCGCGGCCCCGATCTTCTCTGCGTCGTCCATGTCTCCGGTGGCGGAGGCGCGCACCACGTCGCCCCCCGCGATGTCCCCGATCCCCAGCGCGCCGCGCAGCGACAGCCGGTCGACCGCGCGGCCGTCGTCGTCGAGGTCGGAGACGACCTCGGCGAGCGCCCCGACGGGGGTCGTGCACTCGGCCTCCAGGCCCGCCAGCACCGCACGCTCGGCGGTGACGGCGAAGCGCACGCCGCTGTCGTCCAGCACCGCGGCCAGCACCGACACCAGATCGGTGTCGGCGGTGCGGCACTCGATCGCCAGCGCACCCTGGGCGGGGGCGGGCAGCATCTGCAGCGGGTCGATCAGCTCGTCCGCCTCGTCGACCCGGCCCAGCCGGCGCAGCCCGGCCGCCGCGATCACCACGGCGTCCAGCTCGCCGGAGCGGACCTTCCCGATCCGGGTGTCCACGTTCCCGCGGATCGGCAGCACCTCCAGGCCCTGACCGAGCGCGTGCAGCTGCACCGTCCGGCGCGGGGACCCGGTGCCGACCCGGGCACCACGGCCCAGCTCGCCGAGCACCGCACCGCCGGTGACCAGCGCGTCGCGGACGTCCTCGCGCTCCGGGATCGCCGCGATCGTCAGCCCGTCGGGCTGTGCGCTCGGGAGGTCCTTGTACGAGTGCACCGCGACGTCGATCTCGCCCGCGTACAGCGCGTCGCGCAGCTGCGAGACGAACACCCCCACCCCGATCTGCGGGATCGGCGCCGACGACCGGTCGCCGCTGGTCGAGATGGTGACGAGCTCGCTCGGGTGCCCGGCGGCGGTCAGCCGGTCGGCGACGGTCGTGGACTGCGCGACCGCCAGCTTCGACGGCCGCGTGCCGATCTTCAGGACGCTCACGGGATCTGCTCCGGGGGACGGGACCCGATCGACGGCGTGGGGCCGAGCGGGGCGTTCAGGGCTGCGGTCACGTCGCCGCCGTCGACGCTCGCGTCGGAGCCCCGGACCGGGGCGGCGACCGCGGCGGCGGCCTGCGGGTCGAGCTCGAACAGGGTGCGCAGCGCCGCGGCGTAGCTGTCCCCGTCCGGGCCCTCGGCCAGGCGCTTCACCTGGACCGTGGGCGTGTGCAGCAGCTTGTCGACGACGCGGCGGACGGTCCTCGAGAGCTCCTCGCGGACGTGGCCGTCCAGATCGGGCAGCCGGGAGTCCAGGCGCAGCAGCTCGGCGTCGACGACCTCCGAGGCGCGCCGGCGCAGGGCGGTGACCGTCGGCGTGACCTCGGCCGAGCGCTGCCCGGCCAGGTACTGCTGGGCCTCGGCGTCGACCATCGTCTGGGCCGCGGCGACGGAGCCGCCGTCGGCGGTGTCGAGCAGCCGACGCTGCAGGGTGATGAGGTCGACCATGCGCACGCCGGCCAGCTCACCGACGGCCGGGTCGACGTCACGCGGCAGGCCCAGGTCGCACACGACCAGGGGTGAGGTGCGACCGGTCAGCGCCTCGGCGACCGGGGCCACGTCGACGACGTGCCCGATGGCGCCGGTACAGGCCAGCATCAGGTCGGCGTCGCGCAGCTCGTCGGCCAGGGAGTCCATCGGCGCGTAGCGCGCGGTGGTGCCCTGCTCGGCGTGCTCGAGGACCTTCTCCACGAGCCGCTCGCCGCGCTCGGCCGAGCGGTTCAGCACGACGATCTCGCCCGCCCCGGCACGACGCAGGTGCGCGGCGGCCAGCGCGCCCATCGCCCCGGCGCCGACGATCACGGCGCGGGTGCCGCCCAGGCCGACGCCGCCGAGCTCACGGTCGGCGTCGCGCAGTGCCTCGGACACCACCGAGGCGCCCGCCTCGTCGATGCCGGTCCCGGCGTGCACCCGCTTGCCGACGCGCAGAGCCTGCTGCACCAGCTCGTGCAGGACCTTGCCGACGGCGCCCGCGGCGTCCGCGGCCGCGTAGGCGCCGCGCAGCTGGCCGAGGATCTGCGACTCGCCGACCACCATCGAGTCCAGGCCCGCCGCCAGCGCGAACAGGTGCTGGACCGCGGAGCCCGCATAGTGCACGAACAGGTGCTCGGACAGCTCGCCGATGGGGAACCCGGCGTGGGTGCCGAGGACGTCGGTGACGTCGCCGAGGCCGCCGTGGAACGCGTCCACGACCGCGCAGATCTCGATCCGGTTGCACGTGGAGAGGACGACCGCCTCCTCGACGTGCGTGCGGTCGAGCATCTCCTCGAGAAGCTTGGACACGTCACCCGGAGCGACCGCGAGGCGCTCCAGCACCTCGACCGGCGCGCTGCGGTGCGACAGGCCGACCACGAGGACGCTCATGGCTCTACGACACCACCGATTCGTTCGTCTTGTCCGTCACCGCGGCGGCACCGGTGTGCCGTCGCGCCACGTGGAACGCGAGGACCTGCAGTTCGACCGACAGGTCCACCTTGCGGACCTCGACGTCGTCCGGGACCGTCAGCAGCACCGGAGCGAAGTTGAGGATGGACTGCACACCGGCCGCCACGAGCAGGTCGCAGACCTTCTGGGCCGCCGGGCCCGGCGTCGCGATCATCCCGATGGTGACGCCGCCACCGGCGCACACCTCGGGGATCTCGCGCACGTGCCGCACCCGGATGCCGTTGATCTCGCTGCCGACGAGGTCGTCGTCGACGTCGAACAGGGTGCTGACCGGGAAGCCGCGGCCGGCGAAGCCGGTGTAGCCGGCCAGGGCGTGGCCCAGGTTGCCGACGCCGACCAGCGCGACCGACTGCCGGTGGTCCATGCCCAGCTCGCCCTGCAGCCGTCCCTGCAGCGAGGTGACGTCGTAGCCGACGCCGCGCACCCCGTAGGAACCCAGGTAGGACAGGTCCTTGCGGAGCTTGGCCGAGTTGACCCCGGAGGCACCGGCGAGCTCCTCGGACGACACCGTCTCGACGCCGGCCTCGCGCAGCTCGCCGAGCACCCGCAGGTACACCGCGAGCCGGGACACGGTGGCCTCCGGCACCGGGCGCGCGGGGCGCTCGCCGTTGCCGTCGGGCGCGGCGGCACCGGACTCGGGCGGCAGGGTCACGGGCCGTCCTCCTCGGGCGTCGGTCGCGGGCGGCCGGGTCCCGGTGCCCGCTCCTGCTCGCGGGGGCTTGATCCGCGGGCGGTCGGTCATCGAAACCGGGCGTGCTCCGGTCGGGGGTGTGCAGGTGCCGGTCACCGGCGCGCTCGTGGCACGCCCGCTCACCGGCCGGACGGGCCGGTCGGGCTGCGGACGGACGAGGCCCGGCGTTCCCGGCGCCGCGGAGGCACCGTGCCACCGGGTCCGGCGACGGGAACCCACGGTAGCCGCTTGTGAAGGCACGCACAAAGTTGCGATCTTGGTCCTCTCCGTGCTCGGCCCGGGCCCCTGACCTGGAACTACCGGTGATCGACGGGCAGGAACCGCTCATCGTGCGACGAGTGCCACGTCGTTCTCCACGACACCACCGTCACGCATACCGTGCGACCACCCGTGACGCACCTCTCCGCCCGGGACGGCGCGACGAGGCCCAGGTCACGGTCCCTCGGGTCACCGCTTCTCAGGTGACCGCCGTTCAGGTCACCGTGACGGTGCGGGTCGGCCGGCCGGTCGCCGCGCCCGGCAGCGGGGAGCGGCGCTCGGCGGTCTGGACGACGCCGTCGCCGTCGGTGGCGCGGCACACCAGGGTGTACCCGCCCGGCGGCAGGTCCAGCTCGGCGCGCCACTGCCGCCAGGTGGCCCCGCCGGACGGGACCGGCGCGAGCTCCGCGGTGACCCAGGACCCGGCCGCGCCCCCGTCCTGCACCCCGACCTCGACCCGGCGGATCCCCCGGGGCACCGCCCAGGCGGAGCCGGTGACCACGACCCGGCCGGCGGGCACGCTCGCGTACGAGGCGGGCGACTCGATCCGCGCGGCGGTCTCCATCGGCCCGGGCGGCGCCCACCCGCGGTCGCGCCAGTAGTCGGCGCGGGCGGCGAAGGTGGTGAACTCGATGTCGGTGACCCACTTGGTGGCCGAGACGTAGCCGTAGAGCCCGGGGACGACGATCCGCACCGGGAAGCCGTGCTCGGGCGGCAGCGCGACCGGGCCGTCCGGTCCGGCCATCGCGACCGCGAGCAGCGCACCGCGGGCGGGGTCGAGCAGCAGCGACGACGGGCTGCCCGCCGTCCAGCCGTCGGTGGAGGTGGACAGCGCCTGGTCCGTCGCCGGGTCGGGCGCGGCGGCCGCGAGCAGCGGCGCGAGCTCCACCCCGGTGAACCGGGTGGTGGACACGAGGTCCCCGCCGACGTCGTTGGAGACGCACGCCATCGTCACCCAGCGTTCGACGAGCGGGCGGGCCAGCAGGTCGTCGAGGGTGAGGGTGAGCTCGCGCCCGACCCGCCCGTGCACCCGCAGGCTCCACGACGCCGGGTCGACCGACGGGACCCGCAGCGCGGTGTCGATCCGGTAGAAGTCGTCGACGGCGGTGGTGAACGCGGCCGCGCCCGGCACCTGCGCTCCGGCGGGCAGCGCCGGGGCGGGCGCGATGCGGCCCTGCGCGGCGAGCGTCCGGATCCGGGCGGTGAGCGCGTCGCGTTCGGGCCCGATCCGGCCCGAGGGCAGCAGGGGCGCGGCGACCGCGGCCCCGGTGCCCAGCACGACCCCGCCCGCCCCCGCCAGCGCGGTGGTGCGCAGGAACCGCCGCCGGGTCAGCGACGACCGGACGGGCCGCCCGTCGGGCAGCGTCCCGTCCGCGGTCGGGGCGGGGATCCGGGCCGCCAGCGCGTGCAGCCTCCGGAAGACCGTCACCGCGACGACGGCCGCGGCACCCGCCGGCACCATGTCGAGCTGACCGGCGCCCGACGCCGTCGCCGCGGCGACGACACCCAGCAGCCCGAGCGCCGCGAGCCCCCACGCCCCCGGCCACGGCGAGCGGCGCGACAGCGCGCCGAGCCCGGCCGCGGCCAGGGCCAGGACCACCAGCACCCCGGCGACGACGGTGTGACGGCTGCCGATCCCGGCCCCGACGGTCGCCGCGCCGGCCAGCGCGGGCGGGGTGAGCGCCACGACCTGCTCGGCGACGGCGTTCACCGGCCCGGCGGCCGGGGCGACCAGCAGCGCGAGCGCCTGCCCCGCACCGACGCCCAGGGCGGCCGCGGCGAGCCCGGCCAGGGCGGTGCGGGCAGCCGGTGCGGTGCGGACCGGCGGGCGGACCGCGTCCGGGGCCCCGCCGGCCGGACCGTCCGAGGCCGCGACCGGACCGTCGGGGTCCGGGCTCACGGCCGGGCCAGGTCCGCGCGCAGGCGCTCCTCGTCCACCCGGAACGAGTCGTGCTCACGACCGTCGAGCAGCACCACCGGCACCTGGTCGCCGTACTCGGCGCGCAGCTCGTCGTCGGAGTCGACGTCGACGGTGTCCCAGCCGGTGCCGGTCTCGGCGCACACCCGGGCCAGCACCTCGGCGGCGTCGTCGCACAGGTGGCAGCCCACCCGGGTCAGCAGTCGTACGCGCATCTCACATCCTCGCCAGTGTCCTTCGGGCGATCTTGCCCGTCGGGGTGCGGGGCAGCTCGTCGGCGAAGGCGACGACCGCGGGCCGCTTGAACCGGGCGAGCCGGGCCGCGCAGTGCGCGGCGACCGTCTCCTCGGTGAGCTCGGCGCCCGCGACCGGCACGATCACGGCCTTGACCGCGGCGCCGGTCCGGTCGTCGGGCACCCCGACGACGGCGACCTCGGCCACCGCGTCCAGCTCGGCGACGACCTGCTCCACCTCGCGCGGGTAGACGTTGAAGCCGTTGACGATGACCAGGTCCGAGGACCGGTCGACGAGGTGCAGGTCGCCGTCGGTGTCGAGGTAGCCGACGTCGGCGGTGACGAACCAGCCGTCCTCGCCCGGGCCGCCGGAGCCGTCGGGCCAGTAGCCGGAGAACAGGTTCGGCCCGCGCACCGCGATCAGTCCGGTGTCGTCGGACGGGTCGGAGCCGTCGTCGTAGTCCAAGTCGTCCAGCGGGTCCGCACCGCGCGGCTCGGGCTCCGGCGCGGGCCTGCGCTCCATCGCCTGCCCGTCGGCATCGACCAGGCGCAGCTCGACGCCGGGCAGCACCTGCCCGACCGAGCCGGGCTTGGCCGGCCGGCCCAGGTCGTTGCTGGTGACGACGGGCCCGCCCTCGGTGAGGCCGTAACCCTCGTGCAGGTCCAGCCCGCTCGCCGCGCGGAAGTCCGCGAGCCAGCCCGCGGGCAGCGGCGCCCCGCCGGAGGTGCACAGCCGTACCCCGGCCATCGCGGCGCGCAGCCGCTCCGGGCCGAGGTCGAGCAGCATCCGGAACATCGACGGCACCCCGGCGACGACGCTGACCCGCTCCTCGACGACCGTCTCGACCAGCCGGTCCGGGGAGAACCGGCCGGGCAGCACGACGGTCGCGCCGGTCCAGCAGACCTGCAGCAGCCCGGCGGCGAGGCCGTAGACGTGGAACAGGGGCAGCGCCAGCAGGACCCGGTCGACGCCGTTCACCGGCGCCGGGCGGAGCGCACCCGCCTGCTCGCGGTTGGCCAGCAGCGCGCGGTGCGACAGCTGTACCCCGCGCGGGCGCCCGGTGGTGCCGGAGGTGAACACGACCAGCGCGATGCGCTCGGGGTCGGCGGGAGCCCGGCCGACCGGGGCGTCCGGGACCGGGGCGGCCAGGTCCGGCGGGCCCAGCAGCGTCGCGCCGACGCCCTCGGCGCAGCCGGCCGCGACGGCGTCGTCGGGCCGGGCGACGACCGCGACCGGCCGGGCCTGGTCGAGCACGACCTCGAGCTCGCGGGTCACCGAGCCCGCGCCGAACGGTACGACGACCGCGTCGGCCCGCAGCGCGCCGAACAGGGCCACGCAGTAGCCGGCGCCGTCGGGCAGCCCGATCGCGACCCGGTCGCCGTGGCGGACGCCCGCCGCACGCAGCCGGGCGGCCTCGGCGGAGACCGCGGCGTCGAACGCCGACCAGGTCAGCGTGAGCGGCGCCGCGCCGGACAGGTCACGGACGGCGTCGTGGCCCGGACGCTCGGAGGCGTTGCGCGCCACCAGGTCGGCGAGGTGGGTGGGCCGGTCGGGACGGTGGCCCGGCACGGGGTCGGAACTCGGCACGGCGGTCTCCATCCTCGGACCCGCCGGGGCGGGGTCGGCTCATCGGCACGCGTCGCCGTCAGTGTTCCAAACCCGGCCACGACCGTCGTGTCCCGAGGGACCGCTCACCGCTGTGTACGCCACGTGTCGATTCGGACACGCTTCGCGCACGGTTCGTCCACCGCGCGTATCGGGCCGCTCGCCGGAACGGCACGCGACGAGAGGCGGCGAGTGCGTTGCGCCACTCGACAGACGTCTATGCTCCGCCGCTACATGAAGTTCAACGCGTGAACCGCCGGTTCGTCGCGCGACTCACCCGAGGGAGTGGCATGCAGCTCGACGCCAGCGCGCCACGGCGCACACCGCGCCGCGCCGCGCGGGACGCGCCGGCGGTCCCCGCCGGCCGGGTCGCCCGCCGAGCCGTACCCCGTCCGACCCCCCGGGATCCATGACCCGGCCGATGCGACCGCACCGCCTGCTCCGACAGCAGCGCTCCGAGACCATCCCCGAGACCGTCCGTCCGAACCGGGCCCCCGAACCCGGCCAGGACAGACCCGACACCGTCCGCCCCCAGCCGGACGGGGAGGTGTCCGTGACTTCAGCGACCTCTGCACCGTCCCAGCCGACGGGGCCGATCGCGTCCGCTCCCCTGGTCGACGCTCCCCCCACGTACCCCGCAGGCCCCGCCCTACACCGCCCGGACGGCCGGACCACCCGGTCGGGTCCGCCCGGCCGTACCGAGCAGGACATGCCGATGCCACGACAGGCACCGCAGATCTCGCAGGAGCTGCAGCGCCCGGAGGCCGACCCGGCCGACGAGGCCGCCCGCGCCGTCGAGGACGCGAACAGCTCCTGGGCCCTGGTCGAGGCCTGCCAGGCCGGCGACGCGGCCGCGTTCGGCGAGCTCTACGAGCGCTACCACGACGTGGTCTACCGGTACGTGCTGTTCCGGATGGGCGACCGGTCCTTCGCCGAGGACGTGACACAGGAGACCTTCGTCCGGGCACTGCGCCGGATCTCCTCGGTCAGCTACCAGGGCCGTGACATCGGGGCCTGGTTCGTCACCATCGCCCGAAACCTGATCTTCGACTACGTCAAGTCCAGCCGGTTCCGGCTGGAGCAGACGACCTCGGAGATCGTCGAGCTGTCGCCCAGCACCGGTGGTCCCGAGCAGCAGGTGCTCGACATGGCCACCAACGACGAGCTGCTGGCCTCGATCGCCAAGCTCAACTCCGACCAGCGCGAATGCATCCAGTACCGGTTCCTCAAGGGCCTGTCGGTCGCCGAGACCGCCGAGCTGATGGACCGCAACGAGGGTGCGGTCAAGGCGCTGCAGCACCGCGCGGTGCGTCGTCTGGCGCAGCTCCTCCCGGACGGTCTGCGGTGAGCGGGTCTGCCGCCGGATCAGCCGGAACGCGAGAGGGTGTGTCGATCACTGCGCCGAACGCACTACTCGATGCGGTGAACGGTTTGAAGGCCGTAACCTCGTCCGCAGTCGGTCGTTGTACAGACCGGCGTGCACTGACGGCGCCACACGCGCCGACGAGCAGCGCGAGACTGCAGTGAGGACGGACGGCATGCCCAGGGCATGGGACGACGGGTACCCCGGCGACGACGGTTTCGACCGTGCGCCGGCGGGTGCCCCTGCATCGGAGGAGCTGGCGCACGAGATCGCGCTGGCCGCCGCGCTGGACCGTTCGCGGCGTGATCTCTCGCCCGATCCGCACTCCTCGGCCCGGATGCGGGCGCGGCTGTTCGAGGTGCTGGCCCAGGAGGGCGTCGGACAGCAGTCCGGCGGGTCCCCGTTCGGCGACCGGTTCGACCGCGTCGACCAGGCCGACCTCACCGCGCCGATCGGCCCTCCGATCGCCGACGACCTCGACTGGGACGCGGTGTCCAACCGCCGCGCCGCCGGCGAGCACGCCCCGGCCGCGGACGACCCGACCGGACGCAGCAGCCGTCCGCGCCGCGGCCGCCACGTGCTGCCGTCGGACCACCCGGACCATCCGGAGCAGGTGGGTGCCCCGGCCGGACCGGCCCGCGACGCCGAGGCCGGCCCCGGCCGCGACGACTCCGCCCGCCCGGCGCAGGCCGGCGCCCGGATGCTGGACCGCCGCCGTCCGAGCGTGCGCAAGCGCTTCGGCGTCGTCGTCGGCGGGTTCGCCGCGCTCGCGGTGATCGCCGGCGTGACCTCGACCGCCAGCCGCGACGCCCTGCCCGGCGACGCGATGTACGGCATGAAGCGCGCCAGCGAGAGCGTCGGCGGGGTGTTCACCGTCGGGCAGCAGGCCGAGGCCGCCCGCCAGCTCGACCTGGCCCGCTCCCGGGTCGACGAGCTGGAGAGCCTGGTCGCGCGGTCCACACCGCCGTCGCCGGACGCGGTCGCGTCCGCGATGGGTGACTTCGACCGGGCCACCAGCACCGGCAGCAGGCTGATGCTCACCGGCGCCGGGACCGACGGCGCGGACACCTCCCGCCTGGCCGAGCTGCGGACCTGGGCGGCCGCCCAGTCCGGGCGCATCACCCGTCTGCAGTCCGATCTGCCCGCCGAGAGCCGCGGGGAGACCTCGGAGGCGATCCGCCTGCTGGACCGGGTGCTCTCCCGGGCCGAGGCGCTGCGGGCCGGCACCGGCTGCGCCGCGGACAGCGGCGGCACCGTCGACGACCTCGGCCCGGTGCCCGGCGAGTGCCGCACCGCGGGCGGGCCGTCCTCGGCGCAGGCCGTCGAGCAGTCCGCGCCGGTGACGCCGTCGGAGACCGCGACCGGCACGCCGTCGCCGTCGCCGACCTCCGGTCCGGCGACCTCGACCTCGCAGGCCCCGACCACCTCGGGGTCCTCGCAGCAGGACGGCGGGTTGCCGCTGCTGAACGGTGGTGGGTCGACCACCTCCGACAGCGGGTCGGGCAGCTCGTCGGAGTCGTCGTCGGAGCAGGACCGTCTGCTGCCGCCGATCACCATCCCGCCGCTGCTGCCGGGCCTCGGCCCGGTCACCCTCGGCTGATCCGCTCCGGACACCACGGGTACGGGCCCGGTCCCCGGTGCGTCGACATGTGTCACGTACCGGAGGCCGGGCCCGCTCCCGCGTTCCGGCAGTAGGCTGGGGCCGCGCCCCGATCCCCTCGGGACGCGAGACGCCGTCGCACCAGGAAGGCCGCCGTGGTGAGTGATCCCGGGTCCGTCCCCCCTCTCGACCAGAGCGGGACCCGCGAGTCTCACCCGCCCACCCACACCGGGTTCTCCGAGGAGCCGGGGGTGCTGGAGCGGGCGACCGCGCTGGACTCCGCGCAGCGGGCCGGTCAGGCCTCCGCCGCCGCGGCCGTCGCCGCCGAGGCCGACGACCACCCCGACGGTCCGGAGGGTGGGGACGGCGCGCCGCCCGACCTCACCGCCGCCGCCTTCTTCGACTGCGACAACACGATGATGGTCGGCGCGTCGATCTTCCACTTCGCCCGCGGCCTGGCCGCGCGCAAGTTCTTCACCACCTCCGACATGGCCGGCTTCGCCTGGCAGCAGATCAAGTTCCGGGTCGGCGGCCGGGAGGACAAGGGCGGCATCGCGGGGCACCGCGACACCGCGCTGTCGTTCGTCGCGGGCCGTCCGGTCGACGAGGTCGTCGCCCTCGGCGAGGAGATCTACGACGAGCTGATGTCGGACCGGATCTGGGCGGGGACCCGGGCGCTGGCCCAGATGCACCTCGACGCCGGCCAGCGGGTCTGGCTGGTCACCGCGACGCCGATCGAGCTGGCCCGCATCATCGCGCGGCGGCTCGGACTGACCGGGGCGCTGGGCACCGTCGCGGAGTCCGTCGACGGGCTCTACACCGGACGGCTGGTCGGCGAGATCCTGCACGGCCCGGCGAAGGCGCACGCTGTCCGCGCACTGGCCGCGTCGGAGGGGCTGGACCTGCGTCGCTGCACCGCGTACTCGGACTCGGTGAACGACGTCCCGATGCTCTCGGCGGTCGGCACCGCGGTCGCGGTGAACCCGGACTCCGAGCTGCGTGACGTCGCGAAGGCCCGCAACTGGCAGATCCGCGACTTCCGGACCGGGCGCAAGGCCGCCCGGATCGGGGTGCCCTCGGTGCTCGGCGCGGGCGCCGTCGCCGGGGCGGTGGCGGCCGGGATGGCCTACCGCAAGCGCTGACCCGCCCGGCCGCTCAGGGCGGCGGGGCCCCGCGGTAGCGCTCGTCGTAGCGGCGGGCGGCCTCGGCCCGCCCGTCGGCGGTGGCCTCCCGTCGCGGCGCGGGCGGTGCCCACGGGGTAGCCGGCCTTCGTCACGCGGTGCTCGACGGACTCCTCCATCACGAACAGCGCGTACTGCAGCGACACCGCAGCCGTCCGCCGACTGCGTACCAGAGCCACCGCAGCGGGTCCGGCCGCCGGATCATCCCAGGAACACGTTGCGCCGCTGGGACAGCAGCCGGTACAGCGTGTGCTGGATGGTCTCCCGGACCTGGTCGGTCAGGTTGAACACGAGCATCGGGTCGTCGGCGTCGGCCGGGGTGTGGTCGTCGGTGCGGATCGGCTCGCCGAACTCGATGTACCACTTCGACGGCAGCGGGATCAGCCCCGCCGGGCCGAGCAGCGGGAAGGTCGGCGTGACCGGGAAGTACGGCGCGCCGAACAGCCGGGCCAGCGGTGCGAGGTCGCCGATCTTGGGGTAGATCTCCTCGGCGCCGACGATCGAGCACGGGATGATCGGGACCCCGGTGCGGAGCGCGGCGGAGACGAACCCGCCGCGGCCGAACCGCTGCAGCTTGTAGCGGTCCCGGAACGGCTTGCCGATGCCCTTGAACCCCTCGGGGAACACCCCGACGAGCTCGCCGGAGGTCATGAGCCGCTCGGCGTCGGGGTTGCAGGCCAGCGTCGCGCCGGCCTTGCGGGCCAGCGAGCCGGAGACCGGCATGGTGAACATGAGGTCGGCGCCGAGCAGCCGCAGGTGCCGGTGCGACGGGTGGTCGTCGTGCACCGCGACGGTCGTCATCACCGCGTCGAGCGGCAGCGTCCCGGAGTGGTTGGCGACGATCAGCGCGCCACCGGTCTCGGGGATGTGGTGGGTGCCGATGGTCTCGACGCGGAACCAGCGCTTGTAGAGCGGGCGCAGGGCGGGCAGCACCATCGCGTCGGTGAGCTCGCGGTCGAATCCGAACTCGTCGATCGGGTAGTCGCCCGCGAGCCGGCGGCGCAGGAACTCCAGGACCTGCTCCAGCGCGGCCTCCCAGGCCGGGCCCTCGTCGTCCTCGGGCTCGGGTGCGGAGGCGACCGGCGCGGGCCGCGCCGGCTCCTCCGTCCGCGCGGGCCGGGCAGGCCCCCGGTTGCCCCGGATCGGGATCACCCGCGCCTCGGCCATGCCGTCGCCCTTCGTCGTACCACCGCGGCCGCCCGGCCGTCCCTGCTCGCGTGCCCGCATGCCGCCGTCCCGACCCGTCACCGCAGCGACCGGGCCAGACCGAGCACGCCCCGTTCGAGCGAGGCGATCCGCTCCGGGCCGAGCACCGGCGCCAGCGCCTTGCCGCGCACGAAGTCGTCGAACGCCTGGGTGGTCGTCCACCGCGGCTCGAAGCCGAAGTCGTCGATCAGCCGGGTGAGGTCCACGACCCGGCCGAAGTTGAGGAAGCGCATCTGCTCGGGAGAGAAGTCGACGACGCGCGCGCCGCGCAGCACCCGGCTGACCGGGCCGACCGCGCCGCTCGGCACCGGGACGGCGATCTTGCCCGCGCGCCGGATGGCCTGGGACAGCATCAGCACCCCGTGCGCGGCGACGTTGAACACGCCCGGCAGCTCGTGGGTGGCGGCACGCTCGAGCACGGCGAGGCCGTCCTCCTCGTGCAGCAGCTGGATACGGGCGTCGTAGCCCAGCACGGTGGGGACGACCGGCAGCGCGAAGTAGCGCGACAGCACGGTGTCCATCCGCGGGCCGATGAAGTTGGCGAACCGCAGGACCGTGGTGGTGACGTCCGGGCGGCGACGGCTGAACCCGCGCAGGTAGCCCTCGATCTCCGCGGCGTCCTTGGCGTACCCGCCCGAGGGCAGGTCCTTGGCCCCGATGGCCTCGTCGAACACGGCGGGGTCGCGGGAGCTGGAGCCGTAGACCGCGGTCGTCGACTTGAGCACGACCCGGCGCACGCTGGTCGCCTTCTGGCACGCGGCGAGGAGCTGCATCGTGCCGATGACGTTCATCTCCTTCATCGTCGCGCGGCCGCCCGCCGAGGCGGGGCTGGCCGAGAGCGACGCGTGCACGACGGTGTCGACGTTCGCCGAGGAGATGACCTTCGCGATGAGCGGGTTGCGGATGTCGGCGCGCACGAACTCGGCGCGCCCCATCCGCTTCAGCAGATCCCGGGGCGGGGGGACGGTGTCCACGCCCAGCACCCGGTCGATGGCCGGGTCGGCCGCCAGCCGGGCCGCGAGGTGCCCGCCGAGGAAGCCGCTGACCCCGGTGACCAGCACGACGTTCGGGGTCGGCCGGTCCATGGGAGCTCCGTTCACCGGGTGCTGACGCGAGATCGTGCCGATCGTAGTCCCGCCCCGTCACACCGGGCAGGTTCGGCACGTGAGGTGCGCGACGCGTCCGTCCGGGGGGACGGACCGCCACAACGACACCGGCCGCGCACCCGCGGGGAGCGGGGGCGCGGCCGGTGCGCGAGTCACTTACCGAGCTTGCGGCGCTGCACCCGGGTCTTGCGCAGCAGCTTGCGGTGCTTCTTCTTCGACATCCGCTTGCGGCGCTTCTTGATGACCGAGCCCATGTGGGTGCTCCTCCTGTGTCGACGCAGATCGTCAGCGACCGCTCCACCGGGTGACCTCGGAGTGGGCCGCCCGCACGATCCGTGCACGTGGACACGAGGCGCGGGCCGGGCGACGCCCGCCGGAGCGGAGCGACGACGCGATGCGACCGGTGGGGGTCGGCAGCCGGTTCACCAGTCTACCCGGGCGTACCGGCCTTCACCCCACCGGGGATCAGCCCGCGTCGAAGTAGGCGTTGCGCAGGTAGTCCTCGACCGCGCGCTGCGGCACGCGGAACGAACGACCGACCCGCGCGGCGGGCAGCTCGCCGGAGTGCACGAGCCGGTACACGGTCATCTTCGAGACGCGCATCATCGACGCGACCTCGGCCACCGTCAGGAACTGGACCTGGGACGGCCGTAGGGGCTCGGGACGTTCCGCCGCCATGGGGCACCGCCTTCCTCCCCCGAGACGGGTTCCCCGGTTCGCCCGGTGGTGGGGGATGCAGATGCAGTCTACCGGGGCGGATGTGACGATCGGTCCGCCAGAGGGGGCCCGATCGTGCTACAGCACGGCGCGTCCGTGTGACTTTGCGTCATACGATGAGCTGAACGAGGGACCGACGGCCCGGGTCAGCCGCGACCGAGCGCCACCGAGCGGTCGTGCGCCGCGGTGACCGCGTCGGCCAGGGCCGCACGCAGCCCGTGCCGCTCCAGCTCGCGCAGGGCGGCCGCCGTCGTCCCGGCCGGCGAGGTGACGTTCTCCCGCAGCACCGCGGGGTGCTCGCCGGTCTCGCGCAGCATCCGCGCGGCACCGAGCGCGGTCTGCACGGTCAGCTCGGTCGCGTCGGGGCGGGTCAGGCCCAGCCCGACGCCCGCCTCGATCATCGCCTCGGCGACGAGGAAGAAGTACGCGGGCCCGGAGCCGGACAGCGCGGTCGCGGCGTCCTGCTTCGCCTCGTCCAGGCGCAGCACCGCACCGACGGTGGACAGCAGTGCCTCGGTCTCGTCGAGGTGCGCGGGGGTCGCGTGCGCACCCGGGGAGATCGCGCACATCGCCGCGCCGAGCAGCATCGGGGTGTTCGGCATGACCCGCACGACCGGCGTGCCGTCGGGCAGGGCGCCCTCGAACAGCGAGGTCGGCAGGCCCGCGCACAGCGACACGACGAGCGCGCCCGGCTCCAGCGCCCCGGCGACCTCGCCGAGCAGCGTGACGACGTCCTGCGGCTTGACGGCGACGACGACCGTCCCGGCCCCGCGCACCGCCTCGTCGACCGGGGCCGCGGTGACCCCCAGCGACGCGGTCAGCTCCTGCGCCCGCGCCGGGTACCGCTCGGCGACCACCAGGTCACCGGCGTCCCGCCCGGCCGCCAGCAGCCCGCCGAGCAGCGCCTCGCCGATCCGTCCCCCGCCCAGTACCGCGATCCTCGTCATGGGGGCAGCGTAGGAACCCCTCAGCGGGCCAGCGGGGCCAGGGCGAGCTGGCGGGCCTGGCAGACGGTGCGGCCGCGCGCGTCGACGACGGTGACGTCCTCGTCGAACTGCGCGCTCGACACCCCGCCGCCGGCGGGCGGGCTCGACACCGCGCGGGACCGGGACCCGACCCGCAGCCAGCCCGGGGCGGGGCGGGCCCGCAGCAGCGCGGTGAGCTGCACCGTCGGCGCCCAGCCGAACGTCCCGCCGAGGTTGAACACGGTCGGGGGCAGGATGTCGCCGGCCATCAGCGCGAACAACACGTCCGGCTCCTCGCCGCGCGGGCGGACCCAGCCGGTCATCTCCGGCGGACCGGTCTCGCCGCGCAGGAACGGCAGCGCGCCGCGCGGGTAGCGCAGCTCGCAGGCGGCGGCCAGGCCGCGCGCGCCGCCCTCGGCCGACGCCGGATCGAGCGCGTCCGGATCCGGTTCGACGGCGAGCGCGGAGCCGTCGTCCAGGCGTGGGGCCTCGGTCGGCAGCACGCCGGCGGTGACGGTGGAGTGCAGCATGAGCCTGCCCTCCTGGTGCAGCCGCACGGCGACCGTGGACACCGTCCGCCCGATCTTGAGCGGGTCGGTCGTGATCTCGACCGGGCCCAGGTCGGGCGCGCGCAGGAAGTCCACGGCGACGGCCAGCGGGTCGGGCGCGGGGGCGTCGTCGGCCGCGAGGCGGGCCAGCCCGGACTTGGCCATGAGCACCATCAGCAGGCCGCCGAAGGCCTTGTCCCCGATCGCCCAGGTCTCGTCGAGCCGGGCGCGGAACCGGCCGTCCCCGAGGTGCTCGATCACGTGCGAGTCGGCGAAGGGCCGGACCGTCGTACTGCTCATGCGGGCATGTTACCCACGGGTAGGGGCGGCGGCGGACATCGTCGGTGTGAGGTGCAGCCGGGCGAACAGCAGCGACTCGGCGAGCAGCGCCGTGCGCTCCTGCCGGGTCCGGCAGCGCCGGGTCGACACCTCCAGGACGACCGTGCCGCCGTCCGCGGCGAACCGGGAGTCCGCCAGGCGCTGGCACACCTCGGCGCACGGTTGCGCCCCGCGGCCGGGGACCAGGTGCTCGTCGCGCGGGGCGCCGGAGCCGTCGGTGAGGTGCAGGTGGGTGAGCCGGTCCCCCATCCGCCCGGCGAGGTCGAGGGCGTCGACGCCGGCCGCGGCGGTGTGCGACAGGTCGAGGGTGTACGCGCCGAACCCGACCTCGGTCGGGTCGTGGCCGAGCGCGTAGGGCACGGTGCTGATCGCGCCGCGGGTCACCGGGAACATGTTCTCCACCGGCAGCGTGACGTCGTGGACCTCGTGGGCGCGGACGACCTCGTCGGCGAAGACGCCGGCGTAGCGGCGCTGCCAGCGGAACGGCGGGTGCACCACCACGGTGCGCGCGCCGAGCCGGGCCGCGACCTCGACGGTGCGCCGCAGCCGGTGCACCGGGTCAGCCCCCCAGACGCGCTGGGTGACGGCGAGACAGGGGGCGTGCACGGCGAGGATCGGCACCCCGTGGCGGTGCGCGAGGCGCTCGACCGCGCGCGGGTCCTGGCTGACCGGGTCGGTCCAGATCATGAGCTCGACGCCGTCGTAGCCCAGCTCACCGGCGATCTCGAACCCGGCGGCGACGCCCTCCGGGTAGACCGAGGCCGTGGACAGCGCGACGGGTGCCGCCCCGGGCAGGTCGGCGGTGGACGGGCGCGACGGTGTCACGAATCGTGGAGTCGTCGCACCGTCGCTCATCGTTACCGGTCCAACAACACCAGGATCGCCGGGGACACGGTCAGCAGCAGCCCGACGAGCACCGCGAACAACGTGGTCCTCAGGTCGTCGTTGCGCAGCAGGGCCCGCACGCCGAGCACGAGCCCGACGGTCAGCACGACCGCGAGCGACAGCGCCACGATCGGCAGCGAGGTCCACAGGTAGCGGAACAGCACCCAGATCGCCGCACCGGCGACGGCGCCGCCGATCCACTGGGCGATGACGACCGCCCAGGCCTGGCCGGTTCCGGCCGCACCGGCCGGGGTGTCGCCGTCGAGGCCCGCGGGCGGCTGCGCACCGCTGTCGGTGACGGCACCGCGGCGTCCGGAGCGGCGACGCGGGGGCTCGTCCTCCTCGACGGCGCCGGCGGCGAGCTCGCCGTGGTCCTCGTAGTCGTCGTAGTCGTCGTCCTGCGGGCGCTCGGGGGCGAGCACGCCGGTGCGGCCGCCGTCGGCGGAGCCGGGTCCGTCGTCGTACCCGGCGGGGCCGTGGCGGTCGTCGTAGCGGGGGTCGGCGTCGTAGCGGGGGTCGGCGTCGTAGCGGGGGTCGGCGTCGTAGCCCCAGCTCTCGTAGCCCCGGCTCTCGTAGCCCCGGTCGTCACGGCCCAGGTCGTCGTCACCCTGCCGGTCGTCGTAGTCGTCGGTGTACGGGTCGTAGGCGCCGGTCGGCGGGCCCGCGTCGGCCGGATGCGGACGAGGGCCGTCGTGCTCGTCGTCCAGCGGCGGGGCGCCGAACTGGGTGGGCGGGCCGCCGTCGTCGTCGGCCGCGGGGGCCGGGCGGCGGGCGCCGAGCCGGCTGGTGGGGATCTCGTCGGGGCCGTCGTCGGCCGCGCCGGGCGGGGGGCCGTACGGACCGCCCGGGCGCGGGGCGTCGCGGGGACCCCAGGCCTGGGTGGCGGGTCCGTCGTCGTGACCGTGGGGGCGGCCGTTCGGCGGGCCCTGCGGCTCGGGCGGGAGCGGACGGGCCTGCGGGGCCGGACCGGGACCCGCGGACCACTGACCGGGGGGCGGGCCCTGCGGCCTGCGGGGCGGGGCACCGTTCGGGGCGCCACCGAAGGCCGTGGCCCCGTGGGGCGCAGCACCGTTCGGGCTGCCGCCGTTCGGAGCGCCACCGTGAGGGGCGCCACCGTTCGGGGCGTTGCCGTTCGGCACGAACGGCTCCGGTGCGCGCCCGGCCTGCCCCTCGGAGGGGTCGGGGCGGCGCGCGGGCGGGAACGAGGGGTGCTCGATGGGGGGCGGGCCGTCGCCGCCGCGCGGGGCGAACCCGCCCGCGCCCTCGGGCGGGCGGACACGGTCGGCGGCCGCGGGGCGTCGCGGCGGGGCCGCCACGTCCGTCCGCGCGGGTGCCGCGGGCGACGGGGCGCCGGGCCCCTCGTCGTCCTCCGCGGCGCGACGACGGCGGCGTCGTCCGGGCTGCTGGCCGCCGTTGGCGGCCAGGAGCTCCGCGACCGTCCGCTGGCGAGGCTCTCCGCTGTCCACACTCATCACGACCACCGTGCCCTGTGTGTTGTCAAGGGTCCAAGCCCGCCCGGGGATGTCTGCGCCGAGCGGTCGTCCCCGTTCGTCCCATCGAGCATGTCGAAGCGCCGGAGGATCACTCCCTCGCGCAACGCCCACGGACAGATCTCGAGTTCGGTCACGCCGAGGGCGTCCATCGCGGCCTGCGCGACGACCGCCCCGGCGACGAGCTGGTGCGCCCGGCTGGCGCTCACACCGTCGAGCTCGGCGAGGTCGGGACCCGACATCCGGGTGATGAACGCCGACAGCTGGCGCAGGCCCTGCGCGGTCAGCGTGCGGCGGGCGCCCGGCCCGGCGCTGGACGGCGCGGCACCGGCGAGCCGGGCCAGCGTCCGGAAGGTCTTGGAGGTGCCGACGGCCCGGTCCGGGCGCCCCGCGGCACGCAGCCGTCCGGCGACGGGGGCGATCTCGTCGCGGACACGCTCGGTCAGCGCGGCGACCTCCGCCCGCGACGGCGGGTCGGAGGTGAACGCGTCGCGGGTCAGCCGGCCCGCACCCAGCGGCACCGACGCGGCGACGTCGGGGGTCTCGTCGCGCCCGACGGCCAGCTCCAGCGAGCCGCCGCCGATGTCGAGCACGAGCAGCCGCCCGGCCGACCAGCCGCACCAGCGGCGGACGGCGAGGAAGGTCCAGCGGGCCTCGTCCTCGCCGGGCAGGACCTCCAGCGCCACCCCGGTCTCGCGCTGCACCCGGGCGAGGACCTCGGCGGAGTTCGTCGCGTCGCGCAGCGCGGACGTGGCGAACGCCAGGAGGTCGTCGCAGCCGGCGGCCCGGGCGGTGTCCCGGGCCCGGTGCACGCTCTCCAGCAGCGCCTTCACACCGTCGCGGCCCAGCGCTCCCCTGCGGTCGAGGTGCTCGGCCAGGCGCAGCTGGTCCTTCTCCGACGACATGGGCTTCGGGTGAGCACCCCGGTGGGCGTCCACCACCAGGAGGTGAACGGTGTTGGACCCCACGTCGAGAACGGCCAGGCGCACCCGATCAGGTTACCGAGCCGTTATCGACGGTCGGGCAACCCCTGGCTCACACGTCGAACTTGTAGCCGAGCCCGCGCACCGTGACCAGGTGCTTGGGCGTCGAGGGGTCGCCCTCGACCTTGGACCGCAGCCGCTTGACGTGCACGTCGAGGGTCTTGGTGTCGCCGACGTAGTCCGCGCCCCACACCCGGTCGATCAGCTGGGCGCGGGTGAGCACCCGCCCGACGTTGCGCAGCAGGTACTCCAGCAGGTCGAACTCCTTGAGCGGGAGCGCGACCTCGTCGCCGTTGACCGACACGACGTGCCGCTCGACGTCCATCCGCACCGGGCCTGCCTCCAGCACACCGGTGCCGCCCTCGGTCTCGCCGCCGGTCTCGCCCCCGCGGCGCAGCACCGCGCGGACGCGGGCGATGAGCTCGCGCGCCGAGTAGGGCTTGGTGACGTAGTCGTCGGCGCCGAGCTCCAGCCCGACGACCTTGTCGATCTCGCTGTCGCGGGCGGTCACCATGATCACCGGCACGGCGGAGCGGGAACGCAGCGCCTTGCAGACGTCGGTACCGCTCATGCCGGGCAGCATCAGGTCCAGCAGCACGATGTCGGCGCCGTTGCGGTCGAACTCGCTCAACGCGTCGTTGCCGTTGGCCGCGACGGCGGTGGTGAACCCCTCCTTGCGCAGCATGAACGCGAGCGGGTCGGCGAAGGACTCCTCGTCCTCGACGATCAGCACCCTGGTCATCTCATCCTCCGGTTCCGGCGGTCTGGGGGGAGCTGCCGGCGGCAGCCTCACCGTGGGGGGCGCCGCCGATGCCCATCCGGGCGGGCAGGCGCATGGTGAAGGTCGATCCGGTGCCGGGACGGCTCCACAGCCGCACCTCGCCACCGTGGTTGGCGCAGACGTGCTTGACGATCGCCAGGCCGAGACCGGTGCCGCCGGTGGCCCGCGAGCGGGCCGGGTCGACCCGGAAGAAGCGCTCGAAGACCCGCTGCTGGTGCTCGGGGGCGATGCCGATGCCGCGGTCGGTCACCGCGATCTCGATCGAGCCGTCGACCGAGCGGCGGCTCACCGACACCGACGAGTCCGCCGCGGAGTAGGCGATCGCGTTCTCCAGCAGGTTCGTCAGCGCGGTGACGAGCAGCGTGCGGTCGCCGTCGACGACCAGCCCCGAGGTCTCGTCGGCGGTGATCTCGACGGCGTGCGACTCGGCGGAGGTGCGGCTGCGGGCCAGCGCCTCGGAGACGACCTCGTCGACGTCGACGGCGGCCAGCGCGGGGAGCCGTTCGGCGCCGGTCAGCCGGGACAGCGCGATCAGCTCCGAGACCAGGTTCCCCATCCGGGTGGCCTCGCGCAGCAGCTTGTCGCCGAACCGGCGGACCTCGCAGACGGCGTCGGGGTCGGGCTCACCGCCGTCGGCGGGCTCCAGGCCGTCGAGGCTGTCGAGCAGGGCCTCGGCCAGCAGCGCGACCGCGCCGACCGGGGTCTTGAGCTCGTGCGAGACGTTGGCGACGAAGTCGCGCCGGGTCGCCTCCAGCCGGGCCACCTCGGAGGTGTCGACGGCCTCGACCAGCGCGAAGCCGTCGCCGAGGGAGCGGACGCTGGCCTGCACCGCGACCGGGCCGCGGGGCGTGCGGTCCAGCGGCGAGAGATCGACGGTGTAGTCGCCGGAGGCGAGCAGCCGGTCCCTGCCCTGCACGCGCCGGCAGGCGGCGAGCGCGCGCGGGTCGAGCCGCTCACCGGCGACGGCGCCGAGCGCGGCGGCCCGCGGGTTGTGCAGGAGCACCTCGCCGCCGGCCCCGACCACGGCGAGCCCGGAGCTCGACTGGCGGAACGTGCGGTGCAGCAGCTCGCCGAGGGTGGGTCCGTCGGCGGCCACGGGGTCCGCCGGGGGGCGGCCGGTGCCGGGGCTGGGTCGGCCGTGCGACGACCGTCGCGCCAGTGCGGCCCCGGCGGTGAGACCGAGGAGCAGGGCGAGGGCCGTGATCAGCCACGCGAGCGTGGTCACGGGTGCATGGTAGGCAGCCGGGGGTACCCCCTGACCAGCGCCGGACACCGGATGGTGACGCCCGCGACCCCTCCGCGCGACACTGTTCGGTCCCCGTTCACCGTGGGTTCAGCGAACCCCTCCCCCACCCGCCCCGGGGTGCCCCCAGGGTCACTCTCGTAGCGCTCTAAGCCACGAAAGTGACCCTGGGGACATCCCCGGGGGTGCAGCGGGCGGGGGCGGTGGGGTCAGCGGCCCTGGTTCGCCACCCCGGCGATGGCCTCCTGCGCCGCGGCCGGGTCGAGGTAGCGCCCGCCCGGGTTCGTCGGCGTCAGGTCGTCGTCGAGGTCGTAGACCAGCGGGATGCCGGTGGGGATGTTCAGGCCGGCGATGTCGGCGTCGGAGATGCCGTCGAGGTACTTCACCAGCGCGCGCAGCGAGTTGCCGTGCGCGGCGAGCAGCACGACCTTCCCCTCGCGCAGGTCCGGCACCACGGCCTCGGTCCAGTAGGGCAGGAACCGGTCGACGACGTCGGCCAGGCACTCGGTCAGCGGGGCGTCGACGCCGGCGTAGCGCGGGTCGGCGTCCTGGGAGAACTCCGAGCCCTTCTCGATCGCGGGCGGCGGGGTGTCGTAGGAGCGGCGCCAGAGCATGAACTGCTCCTCGCCGTACTGCTCCAGGGTCTGCTTCTTGTCCTTGCCCTGCAGCGCGCCGTAGTGGCGCTCGTTGAGGCGCCAGTCGCGCTTGACCGGGATCCAGTGCCGGTCGGCGGCGTCGAGGGCGATGTTCGCGGTGGAGATGGCCCGGCGCAGCAGCGAGGTGTGCACGACGTCGGGCGCGACGCCCGCCTCGGCCAGCAGCTCGCCGCCCCGGCGGGCCTCCGCCTCGCCCTGGGAGGAGAGCGGCACGTCCACCCAGCCGGTGAACAGGTTCTTCGCGTTCCAGTCGCTCTGACCGTGACGCAGCAGTACGAGGGTCGGCATGGCCGACAGCCTGCCACCTACCCGTGGGAAAGGTCCCCGAGCGCGGCCCCGAACGTGTCCACCAGCACGTCGACCTCGTCGTGGGTGACCACCAGCGGCGGGGACAACCGCACGGTCACGCCGTGGGTCTCCTTGGCCAGCACACCCCGCCGGGCGAGTGCGACGCACACGTCGCGGCCGGTGCCGATCCGCGGGTCGACGTCGACGCCGGACCACAGCCCCACCCCGCGCACGGCGGTGAGCCCGGGCAGCGCGCGCAGCCGCGCGTCCAGGTGCGCGCCGAGCTCACGGGCCCGCGCCTGGTACTCCCCCGTCGCCAGCAGCGCGCACACCGCGGACCCGACAGCGGCGGCGAGCGGGTTGCCGCCGAAGGTGGAGCCGTGCTCGCCGGGGCGCAGCACGCCGAGCACGTCGCGCCGCCCGACGACGGCGCTGACCGGCACGATCCCACCGCCGAGCGCCTTGCCGAGGGTGTAGAGGTCGGCGCGGACCCCCGACAGGTCGGTGCACAGCGTGGCCCCGGCCCGGCCCAGCCCGGACTGGATCTCGTCGCAGACCAGCAGCACACCCCGCTGCTCGGTGAGCTCACGGACCGCGCGCAGGTAGCCGGGTGGCGGCACGAGCACCCCCGCCTCGCCCTGGACCGGTTCGAGCAGCACCGCGACGGTGTCGTCGGTGAGCGCGGCGGCCAGCGCGTCGGCGTCGCCGAAGGGGACGCGGTCGAAGCCGGGGGTGAACGGGCCGAAGTCGTCGCGGGCGACCGGGTCGTCGGAGAACGAGACCACCGTCGTCGTGCGGCCGTGGAAGTTCCCCCCGGCGACGACGATCCGCGCCGCCCCCGGCCGCACGCCCTTCACCCGGTACCCCCAGGCGCGGGCGACCTTCACCGCGGACTCGACGGCCTCCGCGCCGGTGTTCATCGGCAGGACGGCCTCGGTGCCGGTCAGCGCGGCGAGATCGCGCTGGAACGCCGGCAGCCGGTCGTTGTGGAACGCCCGCGCGGTCAGGGTGAGCGTGTCGAGCTGGGCGTGCGCGGCCGCGGTGAGCGCGGGGTGGCGGTGCCCGAAGTTGAGCGCGGAGTAGCCCGCGAGAGCGTCGAGGTAGCGGACGCCGTCGACGTCGGTGACCCAGGCGCCGTCGCCGTGGGACAGCACCACCGGCAACGGTGCGTAGTTCGCCGTGCCGAACTCCTCGGCGAGGGCGATCTGCGGGTCGGTGCCCGGGACCACGGCGGTCACGACCGCAGCTCCAGCGTGGCGCACTTGATCCCGCCGCCGCCCCGGCGCAGCTCCGAGGTGTCGACGCCGACGGTGCCGAACCCGCGCTCGGCCAGGTCGGCGGCGAACTTCTCGGCCTGGGGCGCGTGGACGACGGTGCGCCCGTCGGAGAAGCAGTTCAGGCCCAGTACGGCCGCGTCGTCGTCGGAGACGACCACCGCGTCGGGGAAGCGGAACCGCAGCACCTCCTGGGAGGCGTCGTCGAACGCGCCGGGCAGGTAGGCGACCGCGCCCGGCCCGCCGGCCGGGTCGAGCACCGCGAACGCGGTGTCGAGGTGGTAGTAGCGCGGGTCGATCAGCTGCAGGGACACGACCTCGCGGCCGAACACCTCCGCGGCCTCGCCGTGCGCACGCGGGTCGGTGCGGAACCCGGTGCCGGCGTAGACGGTGTCGCCGACGAGCAGCAGGTCGCCCTCGCCCTCGTTGACGTGGCGGGCCTCGTGCACGGCGAACCCGGCGGCCCGGAACCACGCGCCGTACGCGGGCCCCTCGGCGGCGCGTTCGGTGTGCCGGAACCGGGCGGTGAGCGCGGTCCCGTCGATCACGGTGCCGCCGTTGGCGGCGTAGACCATGTCCGGGTACCCGGGCAGCGGGTCGACGAGCCGGACGTCGAACCCGAGGTCGCGGTAGACCGCGTGCAGGGTCTCCCACTGCGCCAGCGCGAGCCGGGTGTCGGTCGCCTGCTCCGGACGCATCCACGGGTTGATCCGGTAGCTCACCGTGAAGTGCTCGGGGCGGCACATCAGCACAGAGGTCATGGGCACAGCATGGCGCGCTTACCCCGTGCGTTTCCCGGCTTCGGGCGCACGATCTGGGCGTGCTGTACCGGTTCGGCGCCGGTTCCGCGCGCTCCGGTCTAGCATCCGGCGTCGTGGACGGGATCGACGCGATCGACCGCAGACTGCTGGACCTCCTCCGGGTCGACGGGCGGGCCGGCTGGGCCGAGCTGGGCGAGCGGGTGGGTCTGTCGGCGTCGGCGGTGCGGCGCCGGGTGGACCGGCTGACCGCCCGCGGCGTGGTGCGGGGCTTCACCGTGCAGGTGGACCCGGACGCCGAACGGACCCCGGGTGTGGAGGCCTACGTCGAGCTGTTCTGCCGCGGCACGGTCGCCCCGGCCGAGCTGCAGCGGATGCTGTCGGCGGTGCCGGAGGTCGTCACGGCGGGGACGGTCACCGGGGAGGCCGACGCACTGGTCCTGCTGCGCTCGCGCGACGTGCGGTCCCTGGAGGACGCTCTGGAGCGGCTGCGGCTCGCCGCGAACGTCGACCACACCCGCTCGGCCGTCGTCCTGACCTGGCTGGTGACTCGTTGAACTCTCACGGGTCACCGCGTACGGTAGTCGGTTGAGAGTTCAATCAAAGGAGCAGTCGTGCCCGTCCAGCGTCTCAACCACGCCGTCCTCTACGTCCGCGACGTCCCGCGCAGCGTCGGCTTCTATCGCGACACCCTCGGCTTCCGCCCGGTCGTCGAGCTCCCGGGCGGGCGCGGCGCGTTCCTGCAAGCCGAGGGCTCGACCAACGACCACGACCTCGCCCTGTTCGGGATCGGCGCGCAGGCCGGGGCCTCGCAGGCGGGCCGCGGCACCGTCGGGCTCTACCACCTGGCGTGGGAGGTCGACACGCTCGGCGAGCTCGCCCGGATCGGCGAGCGGCTGCAGGCGGCCGGGGCGCTGGTCGGCGCCTCGGACCACGGCACGACCAAGGCGCTCTACGCGAAGGACCCCGACGGCCTGGAGTTCGAGGTGTGCTGGCTGGTCCCGGCGGCCCTGATCGACGGCGACGACCACGACATGCGCATCGAGCCGCTCGACATCGCGGCCGAGATCGCCCGCTACGGCGCGGACACCCGCGGCGGGATCGGCGTCTCGGTCCCGGCCTGAGCCCGCCTCAGCCGGGCTCGTTGAGGTTTACCCGGTAACCCGAGCGGGACGAGAACCGGGCGGTGACCGAGAACCGGTCGCCGCGGACCAGGGTGTGTCGCCACTCCACGGGGCGCCCGGCGGACAGGCCGAGCCGCTCGATCGACAGGGCGGCGACGCCCTCGTCGATGCCGAGCAGCTCCCGCTCGCCGCGCCCGGGCAGCACGGCCCGGATGTTCTCCATGCCGCCGTCGACGCGGATCCCGCAGCGGCGCCGGTATTCGGGGTAGATGCCGGTGTGGGTGAAGTCGACGTCGAGCAGCGGCGCCGCCAGCTCCCCGGGCAGCCACACCCGGTCGACGGCGAGCGGCTCGGCGTCGGCGAGACGCAGCCGCTCCAGGTGCACCAGCGGCGTGGACTCCTCCAGCCCCATCCGGGCCGCGACCACGCCGTCGGCGCGGACCTCGAAGGTCCGCACCACGCTGCGCTGGGTGCGCCCGGCGGACTCGACCGCCACGTAGAGCGAGTACGGCTCGTCGAGCGGCTGCTCGATCTCCGAGCGCACGGTCGGGCGGGCGACCCGCCCCCGCCCGGCGACGACGGCGCCGTCCTCCCGCAGCCGGCGCAGCGCCTCGCGCACGGTGTGCCTGCTGACCCCGTAGTCGGCGGCCAGCGCGAACTCGCCGGGCAGGGCCTCGTCGAACTCGCCGTCGGACAGCCGGCGGCGCAGGTCCGCGAGCAGCTGCTGCCACAGCGGCATGGTCCCGTCGCGGACCAGTGCTCGCGCCGTCATCGCCCCACCCCCTCGCGCGTGATCACCGTAGGCGAGCGCCGTGGGGTCACCGCACGACGGCCCGCGCGCGACGCCGGGTGAGCAGCACGCCGACACCCACGACGCCGGCCGCGATGAGCGCGGTCATGCCCAGCTCGAAGCGCGAGCCCTCGCGGGTGGCCATGTAGACGAGCACCACCGGGATCACGACGATCACCGACCAGGTGAGCACCGGGTAGCCCCACATCCGCACCGGCATCGCGACGCCGTCGCGCTCCAGCACCCGGCGCATCCGCAGCTGGGACACCGCGATGACCAGGTAGACCAGCAGCGCGATCGCGCCGGAGGTCGCGAGCAGCGCGGCGAAGACCTCCTCCGGGAAGGCGTAGTTCGCGATCACCGCGACGAACCCGACCAGCGTCGACCCGAGCACCGCGAACCGCGGCACGCCCTGCCCGGTGGTCCGGTTGACCAGGTCCGGGGCCTGCCCGCGGCGACCGAGGGAGAACAGCATCCGCGACGCCGTGTACAGCGCCGAGTTCAGGCAGCTGGCGACGGCGACGAGCACCACGACGTCGACGATCAGCTTGGCCGACGGGACGCCCAGCGCCTCCAGGGCCGCCTGGTAGGAGCCGACCTCGGGCAGCCGCGGGTCGTTCCACGGCACGATCGCGACGACGAGCAGGATCGAGGCCAGGTAGAACACCGCGATCCGCCAGATCACCGAGCGGGTGGCCCGGCCGATCCCGCGGGCCGGGTCGCCGGATTCCGCGGCCGCGATCGTGACGATCTCGGTGCCCATGAAGCTGAACATCGTCACCAGCACCGCGGCGACCACCGCGCCCGGCCCGTTCGGCAGGAACCCGCCCTCGGACACCAGCCGGGACAGCCCCGACACCGACGAGTCGTCGCCGACGAAGCCGGGCAACAGGCCCAGCACCGCGAGCACCCCGACGACGATGAACGCGATGATCGCGACCACCTTGAGGAGTGCGAACCAGAACTCGAACTCGCCGTAGTTGGCGACGGAGAACAGGTTGGTCACCGTCAGCAGCACGGTGACGGCCAGCGCCCAGCCCCACTGCGGCACCCCCGGCAGCCACGAGTTGAGGATGACCGCGGCCGCGGTGGCCTCCACCGGGATCACGAGGACCCAGAACCACCAGTACAGCCAGCCGACGGTGAACCCGGCCCACGGCCCGATCGCCCGGTCGGCGTAGGTGGAGAACGAGCCGGAGTCCGGCTGCGCGGCCGCCATCTCGCCGAGCATCCGCATCACCAGCACGACCAGCGTCCCGGCGAAGAGGTAGGCCAGCAGCACCGCGGGGCCCGCGGTGGCGATCGCGCTGCCGGAGCCGATGAACAGCCCGGCGCCGATCACCCCGGCGATGCTGATCATCGTGACGTGCCGGTCGCGCAGCCCCGCCTTCAGCTCGCCACCGGCCTCCGTCCGGTTCGCGGTCTCCGTCATGGCGCCTCCCCTCCTCGGTGCCACAGCCGGCGGCGGCCGGTGCGTTGCGCAATGGTCACCCGGGCGTCGCCCGTTGTCACACCCCGGGCCGCGTCCGGGGGCTGCGCCTAGCCTGGGCGGCATGGGATTCAGCGTGCAGCTGCGCGAGTCGACGGCCGCGACCTGGGACGCGGCGGTCGGACACCGGTTCGTCGACGAGCTGTGGTCCGGCAGCCTGGACCGCGGCGTGCTGCGGCACTACCTGGAGCAGGACCTGCAGTTCGTCGACTCGTTCCTCGCGCTGCTCGGCGCCGCCGTCGCGACGGCCGACCGGCCTGGTCCGCGGGTCCGGCTGGCCCGTCAGCTGGGGCTGGTCGCGGGCCCGGAGAACGACTACTTCGAGCGCTCGCTCGGTGAGCTGGACGGGAACACCGAGCCGGAGCGGACCGCGCCGACCGTCGGGTTCGTCGACCTGATGGACTCCGCGCGCGACGCCGGGTACGCCGAGACGCTGGCCGTGCTGGTCGTCGCCGAGTGGCTGTACCTGGACTGGGCGACACGGCCGGGCGCCACCACCCCCGACGACCGGATCTCCCGTGAGTGGATCGAGCTGCACCGCGGCGTCGAGTTCGAGGAGTGGGTCGCGTTCCTGCGCGACGAGCTCGACCGCGCCGCCGACCGCCTCGACCCCACCCACCGGGAGCGGGTGGCGGCGCTGTTCGTGCGCGCGGTGGACCTGGAGCTGGCGTTCTTCGACGCCGCCTACCCCGGCTGAAGGCCGACGACGGCCTTCACGACCTGGGCCCGGGCGACCACGACGCCGTCGCAGACGGCCGTCACCGACGTGAACGCGGACCGGCCGGTGCGCCGGTCGAGCGTTCCGCGGAACGCGACCTCCCGGCCCCGCCGGGCCTGCGCGGGCAGCGTGACCGCGGTGGACACCGACACCGCGTGCTCGGCCTCGGTGAGGTGCGGCAGGGCCGCGAGCAGCGCGGCCACCTCCAGCCCGACGGCCAGCGCACCGGCGTGCGCGCCGCCCGCACCGCCGTCGGCGAGCTCGTCGACGGTGAACGCGACCCCGGCGGCCGGGTCGGCGTCGTCGAGCAGCCGGGCGCCCAGCGCGGCCTGCAGCGGGACGGCGAGGACGAGCGCGGCGCGGCGGGCCAGCGCCGGGCCGGTCAGCAGCGGTGCGGTCACCGGGCCGAGTGTGCGCCCCGGGGGTGACCGGGCGTCGACGTCCGGATGACGATCCGGGGCCGGTGGCTGCGAGGATCGCCGGCATGGGAGGCAACCGACGGGCGGTGGTGGTCGGCGCCGGGATCGCGGGCCTGAGCTGCGCGGTCCGGCTGCGGGAGCGGGGCTGGTCGGTGCGGGTGCTGGCCGACGCGCCGGTGGAGGCGTCGACGTCGCACCTGGCCGCGGCGGTGTGGTTCCCGACCCGCGCCGGGCCGCGGGACAAGGTCCTCGACTGGGGCCGGCGCACCTTCACCGAGCTGGCCAGGCAGGCCGCCGACGGCGTCCCCGGCGTCGTGATGCGGGAGTCGCTGACCCTCTACCGGACCGAGCCGGAGCCGCAGTGGTGGGCCGACGCCGTCGGCGAGGTCCGCCCGGCCCGGCCCGGCGAGCTGCCGCCCGGCTACGCCCACGGCCTGCGTTTCGCGGTGCCGCTGGTCGAGATGCCGGTGCACCTGCCCTGGCTGGCCGCCGAGGCCGGGCGCCGCGGGATCGTCCTGGAACGCCGCCGCGTCACCTTGCTCGACGAGGCCGGCCGGGACGCCGACCTCGTCGTGCACTGCTCAGGGATGGGCGCGCGCACCCTGGTCGGTGACACCGCGGTGACCCCGGTGCGGGGACAGATCGTGCGCGTCACCAACCCCGGCCTGACGATGTCGGTCCGCGACGAGGCGCACCCCGGCGGACGCGCGTACGTGCACCCCCGCGCGCACGACTGCGTTCTCGGCGGCACCCTCGACGACGGCGTCTGGGACGCGACGCCGGACCCGGCCGCCGGCGAGGCGATCCTGCGACGCTGCCGCGACATCGTCCCCGCCCTGGGTGACGCCGAGGTCCTGGAGCACCTCGCGGGCCTGCGCCCGGCCCGCCCGGAGGTGCGGCTGGAGGCCGAGCCCGCCACCGCGACCCGGCCGCGGGTGATCCACGACTACGGGCACGGCGGTTCCGGCATCACCCTGTCCTGGGGCTGCGCCGGCGACGTCGCGGACCTCGCCGACGCCCCCTGACCCGGTCAGGACATCCGCGGCTGCCCGTTCGACGCGGACAGCCCGCCGTCGACGGGCAGGTTGACCCCGGTGACGAACCGCGCGTCGGGCCCGGCGAGGAAGGCGATCACGTCGGCGACCTCGCCGGGGTCGCCGCCGCGGCCCATCGGGATGCGGTCGGCGAAGCGGGCCATCAGGTCCTCGTCGCCGGTCATGCCCTCGGTCATCTCCGTGTGGGTCAGCGACGGGCTGACCGCGTTGACCCGGACCCCCTCGCCGCCGTGGTCGAGCGCCATCGCCCGGGTGAGGTTGACGACGGCGCCCTTCGCCGAGTTGTAGGCGACGTTCGCCCAGTCCCCGCCCAGCCCGGACACCGAGGTCACGTTCACGATCGACCCCCGGGTCGTGCGCAGGTGCGGCACCGCGGCGCGAGAGGCGAAGAAGACCCCGTCGACGTCGACGGCGTGCACGAACCGCCACTGTTCGGTCGAGGTCTGCTCCGCGGTGCCCGGCCGGGCGACCGCGGCGTTGTTGACCAGCGTGTCCAGCCGCCCGAAGCCGGACGCGACCTCGTCGACGAGGTGGGTGATCGCCTCCTCGTCGGACGAGTCGGCGACCAGCACGTGCATCCGTTCGGCGACCGCCGGGTCGGCGCCGGCCACCACGTCGTCGAGCTTCTCCTTCGTCCGCCCGGTCAGCACGACCGTGGCCCCGTCCGCCGCGAACCGCCGCGCGGTGGCGGCGCCGATGCCCGAGCCCGCTCCGGTGACGATCGCGACCGTGCCGTCCTTCGTTCCCATGATCGGCGGATACCCGGGGTGGGCTCACACGATGCAGAAGTCGTTGCCCTCCGGGTCGGCCATCCACAGGTGGTCCACATGTGGAGAACCCGGGGACAGGTGCTCCTCGACGACCCGGGCGCCGAGCGCGCACAGCCGTCGTGCCTCCGCCGCCAGGCGCTCGCCGCGCAGCTCGGCGGGCAGGTGCCGGCCGCCGGAGACCTGCAGGTCCGGGTGCAACCGGTTCTTCACCGTGCGGGGCTCGTCGACCCGCAGGAACGAGATCCGCGGGCCCGCGCCGTCCGGGTCGCTGATCGCGGCGACGTCACCCCACTCGTCGGCGGGCACCTCGTGGTGGACCATCCACGCCTCCCAGCTCTCGAACCCGGTCGGCGGAGGGGCGGGGGCGTAGCCGAGCGCGGCACTCCAGAACTCCGCGAGCAGGCGTGCGTCGGCACAGTCGACGGTGATCGTCCAGGGGGTCGCCATGGGTGGAGGCTACGGCCGGGCCCCGACCGTTCCGCGGTGGCGCGGGTCGCGCCGACGCCCGGTCACGGGGTAGCTTTCCGCATCCGATCACCCGGTGCACCGGTGGAGGGCGAGTGAACGGACAACCGCCCGGCAACGGAGTGCGACGGCTGAGCCTGCGCATGGGGTCGGCGGCCGACGTCGAACGGTTCGCCGCGGAGTTCTACGCAGGCGCGGTCGTACGGCCGGTGGGCGACGGCCGCGACTTCGAAATGGGGAACGAGACCGTCGCCGCCCCGGGGTTCTCGCTGAGCGCTCTGTGGGTCACCGCCGAGATCGACGCGACGGTCGACCCGGTCGAGAACGCCTTCATGATCGACCTGGTGCAGGGCGGACGCATGCGCCTGGACACCGAGGCGTACGGCACCGTGCTGCTGCAGCCCGGCGACGTCGGCGTGCTCCCGCCCGAGGGCCGCTTCCGGGACCTCGCCGAGGACATCGACCTCGACGTCGTCGCCCTCGACACAGCGGCCCTGACCCGCTGGGCCGGGCAGGTGCACGGCGTCGCGGTCGACCGGGTGCGACTGTCCGGGATCACCCCGCTGAGCGGGGCGCACGCGCGGCGCTGGGCCACGACCGTGGTGCACGTGCGCGACCGGGTGCTCGGCAACCCGATGCTGCTGGACGGGTCCGTCGCCCTCGACGAGGCGTTCGGGCTGCTGGCCTCGCGGTTCCTGGAGACGTTCCCGAACACCGTGCTCGACGAGGCCGGCCGGCGCGGGAGCGCACGCACCCCGGCCCTGCCCTCCCGTCTGGTCCGCAGCGTGACCGAGCACCTGCGCACCCACGCGCACCGGCCGTTCGACCCCGCGGAGCTGGCCCGGCTGACCGGGGGCCCGGCCCGGGCCGCCGTCGCCGGGCTGCGGCGGGCCGGGACGGACCCGGCCGCCGTGCTGTGGCGGGCCCGGCTCGACGGTGTGCGCGCCGACCTCCGCGCCTCCGGCGACGCGACGTCGGTCGGCCGCATCGCGGGCCGCTGGGGCTTCCTGCGTCCAGGCGGGTTCCGCGTGGCCTACACGCGCGCCTTCGGCGAGCCCCCCGAGCAGACCGCGGGCCGCTGACGCGCACTCGTCCCGCCGAGAAGTGCTCAGGTACTTCCCGACGTGCGGGCCTTGGTCAGGTGGACCAGCTCGTAGGTGCCGGCGCCCGCCCGGTGCGTCTCGACGTAGCCGGCCCGCCGGTACAGGCGGAGGTTGCCCGCGCTGTGCTCGCCGGTGAACAGCGCGACGGTCGTCACGGCGTCGCCGAGCCGGCCCCGGTCGTCGCGGACGCCCCAGGCCGTCACCGAGGCGCGGCCGAGCTCCTCGCGGACCGCGGGCAGCTCCTCGGTCAACGGTGGGAGGGACAGGTCGTCGTGCGCCCGGGCCTCGGTGACGTAGGCGGCCCGCTGCAGCGTGAGGACCTCGCCCGCATCGGACGGGCCGAGTCGCACGGGGGCGGGGGCGTCGGCGGTCATGGGTACAGGACAGCACGACGGCGCCGCCGCCCCGCGGATCACCGCGCCCGCCCCGCCGGGTTCGGACGCCGGAGGTGGATCGAGCCGCCTGTCCGACGTCGGGCCGACCGGACGCACCGCCCCGACCACGTCGATCAGTACCTGAGTGCTGTCCGGCAGGCCCACGACAGCGCTGATGTACTGATCGACGTCCCGGATCCGTGCCGGCAGCTCGGGTGCGGAGCCCCGGGGAAGGGGGTGCCGACGACGGAACGGCCGGTCGTGCGGGTCAGGCCTTCTCGTTCTCCCGGGCCCGCAGGTCCTTGCGCAGGATCTTGCCCGAGGCCGACTTCGGGATCTGGTCGATGAACTCGACCACGCGCACCTTCTTGTGCGGCGCGACCTTCTCGGCGACGAAGCCCATGACGTCGTCCTCGGTCAGGTCCGCACCCGAGGCCTGCTTCACCACGAACGCCTTCGGGACCTCCTCGCCGTCGGCGTCCTTGACCCCGATGACCGCGGTGTCGGCGATCTTGTCGTGGGTCAGCAGCAGCGCCTCCAGCTCGGCGGGCGGCACCTGGTAGCCCTTGTACTTGATGAGCTCCTTGACCCGGTCGACGATCGAGTAGACGCCCTCGTCGTCGACGACGGCGATGTCACCGGTGTGCAGGAAGCCGTCGGCGTCCTTGGTGGCGTCGGTCGCCTCGGAGTTGTTGAGGTACCCGACCATCACGTTCGGGCCCTTCACCCATAGCTCGCCGCGCTCGCCGACGCCGACCTCCTTGCCGGACTCCGGGTCGACCAGCTTGCACTCGATGTTCGGCAGCGCGAAGCCCGACGAGTTCAGGTCGAGGTCGCCGCGGTCGTCGGGCATGCAGTGGCTGACCGGGGACAGCTCGGTCATGCCGTAGCCCTGCAGCACGGTGCAGTCCAGCCGCTTGGCGACGGCGCGGCCGAGCTCGCCGTCCAGCGGGGCGGCACCGGAGAAGACCGTCTTCACGCAGGACAGGTCGAACTTGTCGATGATCGGGTGCTTGGCCAGCGCGACGGCGACCGGCGGGGCGATGTAGAGCCGGTCGACCTGCAGGTCCTGGGTGATGGTCAGGAACTGCTCGAGGTCGAACTTCGGCATGGTGACGACGGTGGCGCGCGCGTGCAGACCCTGGTTCATCATCACGGTCATGCCGTAGATGTGGAAGAACGGCAGGAACGCCATGATCTTGGTCTCGCTGGTCACGTCGCCCATGGCCTGGATCTGGAGCAGGTTCGCCACCAGGTTGCGGTGGGTCAGCACCACGCCCTTGGCCAGGCCGGTGGTGCCCGACGAGTACGGCAGCACCGCGGTGTCGGTCGCGGTGGTCGTCAGCTCGGGGGCCGGGGCGCCGGAGCCGACGAGATCGCGGAGCGAGTCGTGGCCCTCGGTGGCGTCGATGGTGAGCACGACGTCCTCGGACAGTCCCGCCTCCTTCGCCCCGGCCACGGCCCGGTCGAGGAACGGCGAGACGGTGATGACCATCTTCGCGCCGGAGTCCTTCAGCTGGTGGGCCAGCTCGCCGCCGGTGTACATCGAGTTCGCGCTGGTCACGATGCCGTTGGCGCGCAGGATGCCGTGGAACAGCGCCGCCCACTGCGGCAGGTTCGGCGCGAACAGCGCGACGACGTCGCCGGTGCCGATGCCGCGGGCGGCGAGCCCGCCGGCGATCTTCTCGACCAGGCCGTGGAACTCGGTGTAGGTCAGCTGGTCACCGGTGGTGCCGTCGACGATCGCCGGCGCGTCCGCCCGGTCGCCGAACCCGTCGACGAACAGGAACTCGGTGAGAGAGACGTCAGGGATCTCGACGTCCGGGTACGGGCTGCGCAACGACAAGGTTCGCTCCTTCGCGAGGTCCTGCGGGGGACGGACGGCGCGGAGATCCGGCCGGGTTCGGCGTCATGCTAGAGGCACCGCGCCCGTACCGTCGTCGTGGCGCGGTGAAAAGTTACCCGCGGGTCACCGGAAGAGGTGCTCGAACGCGGTCAGGTTCGCGGTCGACTCGCCGTTCTCGCTGCGCCAGGCGTACTCGCGGCGGATCGAGGAGGCGAAGCCGAGCTCCAGGAAGGTGTTGAAGTCGCCGTCGGCGGCCTCCAGCACCGAGCCGAGGACACGGTCGAGCTCGTCCGCGGTGACGGCGTGGCGCGCCAGCCGCCCGACGAGGTGGATGTCCCCGACCCGGTCCAGGCAGTAGTGCACGCCGTAGAGCTTGGCGTTGCGCAGCAGCATGAACCGGTAGACGCCCTCGTGGTTCTCATCGGGCCTGCGGCACACGAACGCCTGCACCGCGAGGGTCTGCTCGCGCAGGATCAGCCAGGTCTGGGTCTGGAGCCGGGCCTCGCCGGGGAGGGTGACCAGCCACTGCCCGGGCCCGCGGTGGACGTGCTCGGCGCCGGAGTCGGCCAGCGCGGCCCCGATCCGCTGCTCCAGGTCGCTCATACGTCCCCCCGTCGCCGCGCCGCGAACTCGGTGCGGGCCTCGTCGTAGGCGCCCAGCAGGGCGTCGGTCGTGCGGTCCCAGGAGAAGCGGTGCGCGTGCGTCGCCGCGGTCCGCCCCATCTGCTCGCGACGGCCCGGGTCGAGCGCGAGCTCGCCCAGCGCGTCGGCCCAGTCGGAGATGTCGTGCCCGGTGACGAGCAGCCCGGACCGGCCCTCGGCGACGGCGACCGGCAGCCCGCCCACCCGGGTCGCCACCACCGGCGTCCCGCACGCCTGGGCCTCCAGCGCGACCAGCCCGAAGGACTCGTTGTGGCTCGGGACGGCGACGACGTCGGCCGCCCGGTAGACCGTCACCAGCTCGTCGCCGGCCCGGGGCGGCAGGAACCGGACGAGGTCGGTGATCCCCAGCTCGGCCGCCAGCTCGTGCAGCGACGTCGGCTCGGCCAGCCCCGACCCGGACGGCCCGCCCGCGACGAGCACGACGAGGCGCTCCCGCAGACCCGGTGCGCGCGCGGCCAGCTCGGCCGCGGCGCGCAGCAGCACGTCGGGGGCCTTGAGCCGCTGGATGCGTCCGACGAACGCCAGCACCATCGCCCCGGCGGGCAGGCCCAGCTCGGCGCGGGCCGCGGCGCGGTCCCCGGGCCGGAAGCGGTCGGTGTCCACCCCGGGCGGGATGGTGACGGTGCGGCGCGGGTCGGCGTCGTAGAGGTCCAGCAGCTGCTTGGACTCGATCTCGGTGTTCGCCACCAGCCGGTCGGCCTCGGCGACGACCTGGTCCTCGCCGATCACCCGCACCCGCGGCTCGGGGGTGTCCCCGGCGGCGAGCGCGGCGTTCTTGACCTTGGCCAGGGTGTGCGCGGAGTGCACCAGCGGCACCCCCCAGCGGTCCCGGGCCAGCCAGCCGACCTGACCGGACAGCCAGTAGTGGGAGTGCACGACGTCGTACCAGCCCGGGTCGTGGCGGGCCTCGGCCCGCAGCACCCCCGCGGTGAAGGCGCACAGCTGGCTCGGCAGGTCGTCCTTGCCGAGGCCCTCGAAGGGGCCCGCGGCGACGAACCGGACCGTCGCGCCGGGCTCCAGCTCGACCGTCGGTGGCTGCTCCGACGACGTGGCGCGGGTGAAGATCTCCGCCTGGACGCCGCGGCGGGCCATCCGGATCGCCGTCTGCGCGACGTAGACGTTCATCCCACCGGCGTCGCCGGTGCCGGGCTGCTCGGTCGGGGAGGTGTGCACCGACAGCACCGCGACCCGTCGGGGCAGTCGCTCACTCACCCGAGCATCCTGACACGGCGCCGGAGCGCCAGCGCAGCCACCAGCGCCCGCAGCGGGTCCGCGGCGTGCCAGTCGTCGCCGCGGCCGGGCCAGGCCGGGACGGTCACCGTCCCGCCGTCGTCGAGGTCGACGACCAGCTCGTCGTGCCGGTGCAGCCGCCCCGGGGGCGCGGTCTCCCCCAGCGCGGCCAGCGCCAGGACGACCTCGGGGTCGGCCGTCCACGGGCCGGGGGTGCCGGTGCCGCGGGCGGTCCCGGCGACCCGGTCCGAGGCCAGCGGCACGTCGAGCAGCTCCGCGAGGGCGGCGGGGTCGGGCCCGCCGGGGACGGCGGGCAGCGCGTCCAGCGCGGGCAGCACCCACGGCGCGTCGAGGACGACGGCGCGGTCGGTCGGCGCGACCGACCCGGTCACCGTGCGGACCCGGTCCGGTGGGTCGACGTCGTCGAGGTCCACCCGGCCGTCGGCGACGGCCGCGGCGAGCGCGGAGTAGGCGGCCGCGGCGACCTCCCCGGTCACCGCGCGCGCCGGGTCGGCCAGCCGGTCGAGCAGCTCGGTGACCTCGTCCGGCCCGTCGACGACGACCCGGTCCCGGACGCCGGCGGCGGCGAGCACCGCGTCGTCGACGCCGGGCAGGGCCCTGACCTCGTCGTAGAGCCCGGCCAGCCCGGTCGCCGAGCGCAGCCGCCACGTGCCGGCCAGCCGGCCGCCGAGGCGGACGTGGCGCGACAGCCACCAGGCGGTGTACCCGGTGAGCAGCGCGGCCCGGGTGTCGCGGTCGCCGGCGAGCAGGGCCAGCGCCGCGGGCCAGCGGTCGTCGGCGACGAGGTCGAGGTCGCGTACGGCGGGCGGAGGGTCGCCGTCGCCGGGGTAGTGCTCGGCGTCGTGCAGCACGTCGGGGTCGAACGCGACGACCGTGAACCGGTCCAGCACGCCGGCGGCGACCAGGGCGTCGCGGGGCACGTCGGCCCACTCCGGCCCCAGCACCCCGACGGGGGCGTCCGGGTCGAGCAGGTCCCGGAGGGCGGCGTCGGGCAGGACGAGCTCGTCGGCGCGGGCGGGGCGGCCGTCCTCGTCGGTGAGGGCGAGGGCCCCGAACCGCGGGTCCGGCGCGGCGCCGGGGGTGTCGAGCAGGGCGAGGACGGCGCGGGCCGCCGCGGTGGTGTCCAGGCCCGCCTCGGCGTCGTCGACGGACCGCTCGACGGCGGCGTGCAGCGCGGGCGCGTCGAGCAGGGTGTCGCGGTCGGCGTCGGCGGCGCCGAGGCGGCGCAGCAGCGGGTGGACGGCGCCGGGGTGGGCGATCCGCAGCTCGGGGAGCGCCGCCGCCCCTGCCGGGTCGCCCCCGACGGGGAGCAGCACCGAGGCGGGCCCGGGCACCAGGCGGCCGTCGACGAGCGGGACGGGCAGCGCGCCCAGCTCGGCGGCCAGCCCCGGGACGGTGTCGGCGGCCGGGGCGAGCGCCGCGTACAGCTCCCGCCACCGGCCCGGATCCGCCTCGAGGCCGGTGAGCCGCTCCGCCAGCGCGGCGGGGCCGATCCGGTCCACGCCGAGCCCGGCGGGCGGGAGGACCCCGGACGCGACGAGCCGGGCGAACGCCGGACCGGTCGCGGCGAGCAGCTCGGGCAGCCCGTCGGCGGGCACGTCGAGCCACTCGGCCCGCTCCGGTGCGAGCACGTCCGCGTCGCCCGTGGCGGCGGGGAGCCACGGGGTGCGGGTCAGCGCCGCGGTGACCGCCTCGCGCAGCCGGCCGTCGAGCGGTGAGCGCGGGAAGCCCGGCTCCGGCACCAGGGCGGTGCGGTCGGCGGGGCCGACGCGCCGGACGAGGTCGGCGTAGGCGGCCGCCGCGGCGTCGACCAGCACGTCGACGCCCGGGTCGTCGGCACGGATCCGGCGGCGGTCCGGGTCGAGCGGGAGCGGTGCGACCAGCCGGGCGGGCAGCGACAGCTGCTCGGCGCTGCGGGTGGGGGCGTGCAGGACCTCGCCGTCGTCGGGTCCGTACGGGGCGGGCCGGTCGCCGTGCAGCGGCAGCGCCCACCGGACGCCCGCGTCCCCGGTGACCAGCAGGTACCCGGCGTCGCCGACGCGCACCCGGCCGTCGCCGAGGTCGGTGCGGGCGACGGTCACCGGGCCCGCCGTGACCGACTCCAGGCCGGGCAGGGCCAGCAGCAGGTCCCCGGCGGTGCGGGCGAGCTCGTCGAGCAGGTGGTGCGGGTCGGTGCCGGGCGCCGGGCGCAGCCGGACCTCGGTGGCGAACCCGGGCGGCGGCGGTTCCTCCTCCGGCGCGGGCCAGGCCAGCCGCAGCACCGGCACCCGGGCGTCGCGGGCCAGCTCGGCGGCCGCGGCACCGCCCAGCCCGGCCACCTCGACCGCGGTCCGCGCGGCCGAGAACGCGACGGCCCCGGCCGCCGTCACCAGCCGGGGGGCCGTACAGACGGCGAGCACGGCGGCGAACCCGACGCCGAACCGGCCGGTCGCTCCGGCGGCGTCCCGCTTGGCCGAGGCCCGCAGCGCGGCGAGCGCGGCGACCCCGGGGGCGTCGAGCGGGGCACCGGTGTTGGCGACGCGCAGCTCACCGTCCACCACGACGGCCCGGACCCGGCCGGGCAGGTCCGCGGCCAGCGCGGCGTCGGCGGCGTTCTGGAGCAGCTCGGCGACCCAGGTGTCGGCGTACCCGCCGCGGCGCAGGTCGTCCTCGGCGTTGACGTCCTCACGGAACCGGGTCGGCGACGACGACCAGGCCGCCAGGACCCCGTCCCGCAGCGCCGCCGTGCCGAACGGGTCGGTGCCGTCCGCGACGCCGGGAGGGCTCAGGACCCGACCGGCTCGAGGTCGACGCCGTCGTCGTAGACCAGGGCCGAGACGTGGACCGGGGAGCCGGACGGCTCGGCGACCGAGGAGTGCGCACCGCAGCCGAAGCCGACGGCGACGACCTGGGCGTCGGCCGGGGAGGAGCCGTTCGCGCAGACCCCGAACACGCCCTGCAGCGACCCGGCGAGCGGCACCAGGAACCCGCAGGTCCCGCAGGACGCGGGGGCGGACCGGGCGAGGTCGGCGGCCGGGCCGCGCTCCCCGTCCTGCCAGCGCTCGGCGGCGGCGACGCGGCCCTCGAACGACAGCACCCGCTCGCGGCCGAGGCCGACCTCGCGGGCCAGCGCGTCGACGGCCGGGTCCCCGGAGTCGACGTGACCCGGCACCAGGCGGGGGTCGTCGGCCGGGGTGGGCAGCAGGTCGCCGGGCTTGAGGTCACCGGGGCGCACGCGCTGGTCCCACGGCACCCAGTCGGGCGCGACGAGCGCGGTCGAGCCGGGCAGCAGCACCGACTCCGAGACCGTCACCGGCCCGTCACCGGCCGCGGCGGCGACGGTGACCGCCCACCGCCAGCCGCGGTAGCCGGGCAGGTGTGCGGCGAAGGAATGGGTGACCGAGCCGTCGTCCTCGACGGTCGTGCCCAGGTGCGCGCCGACGGCGGCCACGGCCGCCTCGTCACCCAGCTCGTCGGCCGCCTCCTCGACGGCCGCGGCCCGCGCCTCGTCCACCGCGTCGAACAGGTGCGACGGCGCGGGTGTCACCCGGGGCTGCGGCGTCTCCGCCCGCTCGTCACCGGAGTCCCCGACCTCGACACCCACCTCACCAGTGCTCACCTCACCAGTGTGCCACCCGTGCCCGGGCATCCTGGGCGGGTGCCCGCCCGAGCGCTGCTCCGCCGCCCCTCCGTGACGGGGCTGCTCCCCCTCCTGCTGGCCCTGGCGGCCTGCGGGGCCGCAGCCCCGGCGACGGGGCTGCCCGACCCGGGCCCCGTTCCGGTGGTCCGTCCGCAGATCCTCGCCGAGATCCCGCACGACCCGCAGGCGTTCACCCAGGGCCTGGAGCTGCGCGACGGGACCCTCTACGAGGGCACCGGCCGGGTGGGGCGCTCGCAGCTGCGCGCGCTGGACCCGGCGACGGGCGCGGTGCGGGCGGCGAGCCCGCTGCCGCCGGCGTACTTCGGGGAGGGCATCACCGTCGTCGGGGACCGGATCTGGCAGCTGACCTGGCAGGACGGGGTGGCGGTCGAGTGGGACCGGGCGACGCTGCGGCCGCTGCGCGAGGTGCCCGTCGACGGCGAGGGCTGGGGGCTGTGCCTGCTGGGCGACCGCGTGGTGCGCTCGGACGGCACCGACCGGCTGTTCTTCCACGACCCGGCCGACCTGGCGGGGACCGGCTCGGTGGCCGTCACCCTGGACGGCGCCCCGGTGACCCGGCTCAACGAGCTGGAGTGCGTCGGTGACCGGGTGTGGGCCAACGTCTGGCAGACCGACGACCTGGTGCGGATCGACCCGTCGACCGGGGTGGTCGACGCCGTCGTCGACGCGACCGGGCTGCTGCCGGCCGGGCAGCGGGCCGGGGCCGACGTGCTCAACGGCATCGCCCACGTCGACGGCGACGAGTACCTGCTCACCGGAAAGCTGTGGCCGGCGACGTTCCGGGTGCGGGTCCCGCTGCCCCCGGCCTGACCGGCGCTGCGCCGGGCGGGTGACACCACCCGGCGGGATCGCCGGAACCGTCGGTGCCCGCCTGCACAATGACCGCGTGGCACCGAACCCGTTCCGCAGCCGCCGCCGGGCGGCCGGGTCGAGACGTGGCCCGGCCCCGCGCACCACCCCGACCACCACCCCGACCACCGCCCCGATCACCACCCCGATCGCCTCGGACCCGGCGCTGCGCCGTGCGTGCTCCGCCGGTGCCGCCACCGACGAGCTGCCCCGCCCCGGCCCGGCCACGGTCCCCCGCAGGCTGACGGTCACCCGGGTCGCCGTGCACCGCACCCGCGAGCTGGGCGGGCGCGCGGTCGCGCTGTTCCGGCGCGCCGCGACCGCCGACGGCGCCGACCGGTCCGGGCTGACGGCGCTGACCTACGCCACGATGCTGACCTACGCGCTCGACGCGGCGGTCGCCGTCGCGCTGGCGAACACCTTGTTCTTCGCGGCGGCGACGGCGGAGTCCACCGCGAACGTGGCGCTCTACCTGGCGATCACCGTCGCGCCGTTCGCGCTGGTGGCGCCGGTGATCGGTCCCGCGCTGGACCGGTTGCAGCGGGGCAGGCGGATCGCGATGGCGGTGTCCTGCGCCGGCCGCGCGGTGCTCGCCGTGGTGCTCGTGTTCCACCTCGACGACTGGCTGCTCTACCCGGCCGCGCTGGGGATCATGGTGCTGTCCAAGTCGTTCCTGGTGCTCAAGGCGGCCGTGACCCCGCGGGTGCTGCCGTCGACGATCACCCTGGCGACGACGAACTCCCGGCTCACGACGTTCGGGATGGCCGCGGGCGGGGTCGCCGGGGCCGTCGCGGGTGCCGCGGCGCTGGCCGTCGGCGGCGCCGGGCCGCTGTGGTGGACGGCGGTGCTCGGCGTCGCCGGTGCCGTGCTCTGCCTGCGGATCCCCCGCCGGGTCGAGTCCACCGCGGGCGAGGTGACCGCGGCGGTGCCCGCCGCCCGGCCGGGCAAGCGCCGGTCCCGCGCCCCCGCGACGCGGGCGGTGCTCGTCGCGCTGTGGGGCACGAGCACGGTGCGGGTGCTGACCGGGTTCCTCACGCTGTTCGTCGCGTTCGTGGTGAAGGCCGGGGCCGAGCAGTCCCCCGACGGCGATCCCGCGGGCCAGCTGCTGGTGATCGGGATGGTCGGCGCGGCCGCCGGCGTCGGGCTGTTCGCCGGCAACGCGGTGGGGGCACGCAGCCGCTTCTCCCGGGTCGAGCCGGTGGTGCTCGCGGCGGCCGCGGCGGCCGTGCTCGCCGCGGCGGCGGTGGCGCTGCTGCCGGGCGTCCCGACGGCGGTGGTCGCGGCCCTGGTCGCGTCGACGGCGAGCGCGCTGGCGAAGGTCTGCCTCGACGCGGTGGTGCAGCGCGACCTGCCCGAGGACGCGCGGGCGTCGGCGTTCGGGCGGTCGGAGACGGTCCTGCAGCTGGCCTGGGTGCTGGGCGGCGCGATCGGGGTGCTCGCCCCGCACGACACCTTCCGGACCGGGTTCGTGATCGTGACCGGGGTGGTGGCGGTGTTCGCGCTGCAGGCCGCGCTGGTGCGCCGCGGCACCTCGCTGGTGCCCGGCCTGGGGCCGCGCCCGGCCGTCGCCCGCTGAGGGCCCACCCGCGCGCCGGGCCCGGATCCGTACGCTGGTCGGCGTGATCACCCGCCCCCGACCGCGCCCCCGCCGGTCCGCCGGCGTGCTGGCCGGGACCCTGGCCGCGGCCGCCCTCGTCCTCGCCGGGTGCGGCGGCGAGGCCCCGACGGTGACGTTCGACGTCGGCGGCACCTCGCTGACCGCCGCGCCCACCCAGTTCTGCGACACCAGCCTGCAGAACTGCCAGGACGCCCCGAACGCCCGGGTGACCGCACAGGTCCCGCCCGGGACGGAGGTCCGCATCACGGTGCCCGAGGAGGTCTCCTCCGCGCCCTGGCAGGTCGCCTACGCGTTCACCCGCGGCACCGACCCGACCCCGGTCCAGCAGCGCAGCGCGATCGCCGCGCCGGACACCCGCACCGACTTCACGCTCTCCCTGCCCGAGCCGGGCGACCGGCTCGTGACCGCGCAGGTGCAGGTGTTCGGGGCGCCGCCGTCGATCGACCCGGCGAGCACCGACATCCAGTTCCCGGTCCGGGCGACCTGGGTGCTGGTCGGCGAGCAGGGCTGAGCGGGCGCGACCCGGATCTCAGCGGCCCGCGCCGAGCAGCCGGGCCAGCGCGGCGTCGGAGTCGGCCTGCGCGTCGCGGTCGTGGGTCGAGGAGAACACCAGCAGCTCGTCGGCGCCGGTGCGGGCCACGAGGTCGTCGAGCCGCTCGGCGACGGTGTCGGAGTCGCCGGCGATCGCGTTCGCCAGCGCCCGGTCCACGGTCTCGCGCTGGCGCCGGGTCGTCACGCGGTGCGGGTCCGGCGGCTCCAGCGGCGGGAACTCCCCGGTGGTGCGGGCCGCGGCGTGCGCCCACGCCTCGGACAGCGCCAGCTGCGGGTCCCCGACGAGCACGTCGACGGACACCACCAGGTGCGCCGCGTCCCCGGCCCGCTCGCGGTAGTCCGCCAGCGCCGCCGGGTCGTCGAGTACCGGGCCGCCGACGACGGCCGGCAGCCCCAGGTCCCCGGCCAGCCGCAGTCCCGCGCCGGTGGCGAGCAGGAACAGGGGGACGGCGTGCTCCAGCCGCGGCCGGGCCGTCACCGGGCCGCTGCCGTCGAGGAAGGAGCGGAGCTCGTCGAGGGCGGCACGGAACTGCGCGTCGTCGGCCCCGCCGGCGCGCAGGGCGCGGCGGACCGGCTCGGTGAACCCGGGCGAGCGGCCGATGCCCAGGTCGATCCGCCCGGGGTGCAGCGCCTCCAGCAGCGCCACCTGCTCCGCGACGACGAGCGGCTGGTGGTTGGGCAGCATGATCCCGCCCGAACCGACCCGGATCCGCGAGGTCGCCGCGCCCACCGCGGCCATCAGGACCGGCGGGCTGCCCGACGCGATCCCGGGCACGGCGTGGTGCTCGGCCACCCAGAACCGGTGGTAGCCGAGCTGCTCGGCGCGGACGGCCCGCGCCACCGTGCCACGGACCGCGGCGGCGTCGGGCTCCCCGGCCCGCGTCCGCGAGCGGTCCAACATCGACAGGCGCACGTTCGCCCCAACACCGCGCGCACCCGCCGCCATTCCGCCGCACCCGGGTGCCACCGCGGGTCCGGGCGCCCGGCGGCGAGCGGTCAGCCGTCCAGGTCGCGGGCGACGGCCCGCACGACCTCGGCGGCCAGCTTGCAGGTCTTGCGGTCCGGGTAGCGCCCGTGCCGCAACGCCGGCTGGATCTTGTTCTCCAGCAGACCCATCATGTCCTCGATCAGACCGTGCAGCTCCTCGGCGGGGCGGCGCGCGTTCTCCACCGCGGACGCCTGCTTCTCGACGATGCGCACGGAGAGCGCCTGCGGCCCGCGACGGCCCTCGGCCATCCCGAACTCGACCCGCTGGCCGGACTTGAGCGCCTCCACGCCGGACGGCAGCGCCGCCTTGCGCACGTAGACGTCCTCACCGCCGTCCTGGGAGAGGAAGCCGAAGCCCTTCTCCGCGTCGTACCACTTCACCCTGCCGGTGGGCACCGTCGTCCTCGATTCCTGCTTGCTGTGTTGCTGCGTGCACGACAAACGCGCCCGGGCTCGCCGGACGCGCCGTCACCGATGGTACGCCTGGGACCCGTCCGGGGGTCAGGCGTTTCGGACGTTCGCCGCACCCTCCAGGTCCAGCAGCCCGACCGACTTCTCCCGCATCTCGACCTTGCGGACCTTGCCGGTGACCGTCATCGGGAACTCGTCGACGACGAGCACGTAGCGCGGGATCTTGTAGTGCGCCAGCTTCCCGGTGGCGAACTCGCGCAGCGTGTCGGCGGTCAGGGGCGCGGCGCCCTCGCGCAGCACCACCCAGGCGCAGAGCTCCTCGCCGTAGCGCTCGTCGGGGACACCGATGACCTGGGCGTCGACGACGTCGGGGTGGGTGTAGAGGAACTCCTCGATCTCGCGCGGGTACACGTTCTCGCCGCCGCGGATGACCATGTCCTTGATCCGGCCGGTGATGTTGAGGTAGCCCTCGTCGTCCATCACGGCGAGGTCGCCGGTGTGCATCCAGCGGGCGCGGTCGATGACCTCGGCGGTCTTCTCCGGCTGCTCCCAGTAGCCCAGCATCACCGAGTAGCCGCGGGTGCACAGCTCGCCCGGCTCGCCGCGCGGCAGCGTCCGGCCGGTCTCCGGGTCGACGACCTTGACCTCCAGGTGCGGGTGCACCCGCCCGACCGTGGACACCCGGCGCTCGACGGAGTCGTCGGCGCGGGTCTGGGTGGACACCGGGCTGGTCTCGGTCATGCCGTAGGCGATGGTCACCTCGGTCATGCCCATCCGGTCGACGACCTGCTTCATCACCTCGACCGGGCACGGCGAGCCGGCCATGATCCCGGTGCGCAGGCTGGACAGGTCGTAGTCGCCGAAGCCGGGGTCGTTGAGCTCGGCGATGAACATCGTCGGCACCCCGTAGAGCGAGGTACAGCGCTCCTGCTGCACGGCGTGCAGGGTCGCCTTCGGGTCGAAGCCCTGCGCCGGGATGACCATCGTCGCGCCGCTGGTGGAGCAGGCGAGGTTGCCCATGACCATGCCGAAGCAGTGGTAGAAGGGCACCGGGATGCAGACCCGGTCGGCCTCGGTGTACCCGCAGGTCCGGCCGACGTAGTAGCCGTTGTTGAGGATGTTGTGGTGCGACAGCGTCGCGCCCTTCGGGAACCCGGTCGTCCCGGACGTGTACTGGATGTTGATCGGGTCGTCGGCCGTCAGCGACGCCTGCACCTGCGCCAGCTCGTCGCGGCGGGAGGCGTCGCCCGCGGCCAGCGCGTCCCACTCGGGGGAACCGGTGATCACGACGCGCTGCAGGTCGGGGCAGTTCGCCCGGACCTCGGCGATCATCTTCTCGTAGTCGGAGGTCTTGAACGACGACGCCGACACCAGCGTCGAGATCCCGGCCTGCTTGAGCACGAACTCCAGCTCGTGGGTCCGGTAGGACGGGTTGATGTTGACCAGGACGACGCCGATCTTGGCCGTCGCGAACTGGGTCAGCGTCCACTCCGCGGTGTTCGGCGACCAGATACCGACCCGGTCCCCCACGGTGAGACCGGCGGCGAGCAGCCCGGTGGCCAGGTCGTCGACGGCCTTCTGCAGCTCGCGGTAGGTCCAGCGGCGTCCGGTCTGCACCTCGACGAGCGCGTCGTTGTCGGGGACGCGGGCGACGGTGCGGTCGAGGTCGTCACCGATGGTGTCGCCGAGCAACGGCGTGTCCGAGGTCCCGGACGCGTAGGACGGGACGGCGGGGGTTGCGGCGGCTGAGGTCACGACGTCGTACTCCTCGGGCGGTTCGGTGCGGGTCGTCACATCCTCGCCCCCGGACGACGCGGTTGCCAACACCCGTCGGTCAGGACGAGGACAGGCGCCGCCGCCCCGAGTCGGCGACCTTCGCCGCCCCGCGCCGCGCCCCGTGGGCCGCGCGGCGCAACGGCCGCGGCGACGGCTCGGGCCACGGACCGACCGGCACCAGCACCCGTTCGGCCGGGGCGAACCCGGCGGGGTAGCCGGGCACCCGCCAGGTCCCGGCCGGTGCGTCCGGTGGCAGCCATTCCGGGCGCCACATGCCCAGCGCGAGGTCCAGATCGGCCAGCCGGGGCGCGAGCTCGTCGGTCAGCTCGGTGCGCAGGTGCTCGGCCCACAGCCGTACCCGCAGGTCGCGCACCTGGTCGCCGGTGGTGACGAACGCCGTCGAGAGCTCGGTGTCGGTGCCGCGCATCGAGCGGGAGAAGAAGTTGGCCGACCCGATGGAGGCGAAGACGTCGTCGACCAGCGCCAGCTTGGTGTGGACGGTGAGGTCCTCGATCCGGTGCATGATCACGTTGCCGCGGTCGGCCGGGTCGAGCTGGTCGATGACACCACGCTGCACGTCACCGGTGACGCGACGGCGGAACTTGTTCACCCCGGCGTCGACCGGGTCCTTGCGCCCCGAGCACACGAGCACGACCTTCACCCCGCGGGCGGCGGCGTCGCGCAGCAGCCCGTAGAGCCGGAACGCCCGGCGGCCGCCCGGGACCTCGAAGAAGTACTGGTCCTCCAGGTAGACGTAGCGGCGCGCACCGCGGATCGCGGTGGACAGCGTGTGGAAGACCTCCTGGGTGCCGTTGCGGGGCAGCACCGTCCAGTGCCGCCGGTAGAGCATCCCGAAGTGGTCGATCTTCCATGGCCGCAGCGAGCGCAGCACCTGCACCGCGGTCCCCGGGGCGGACCGCGGCGGGGCGGGCGGCGACGGCGGCAGGTCGCGCCGGAACGGCTCGGGGTTCATCGGCTCCCAGTCGGTGGGGGTGACCATGAACCGGCGCGGCGGCAGCGTCGCGGCCTCGGTCCACCGGCCCCGGTACACCTCCCACACCCGGGCCGCGCCCGGCCCGTGCAGCGCGGCGGCGCCGTCGTGCCAGCCCCAGCGCTCCTCGCCGATCGAGAGCCGGTCGTGCGGCTCGGCGTCGAACCGGTTGGCCGACAGGTCCAGCCCGCCGACGAACGCGGTCAGCTCCCCGCCGACGTGGGCGAGCACCACCTTCTGGTGGTGGCAGCCGATGCCCGAGCCGGACCAGTCCAGCAGCACCCGCCCGGCGAGCTGCGGGCGGCGGCGCAGCTCCAGCGCGGCGAACGCGTTGGCCCGGAACGGGCCGATCGCCACGCCGGGCACCGATCCGGAGAACAGCGCCGCGGTGAGCAGCACCCGCACGTCCACGCCGGCGTCGACCAGACGGGCGAAACGGTCGGCGAGGGCCTCGTAGCCGTCCTCGTCGGGGTCGAGACCGTTCAGATCCATGTCCGGTTCCAGGTTCAGACCGGTGACCAGCACCGTGTCCCCCGGCCCGGCCCGGTCGAACAGCGCGCGCAGCCGGGCGAAGTAGTCGACGCCGTCGACGATCGGCTCCCACCCGGTGTCCTCGACGAACGTGGGGCAGTCCGGGGTGGCGGGGGCCAGGTAGCGACGGGTCAGCGACGCCAGGTCGGCGGGCGGGGAGCCGGGCATGCCCGGACGCTATCCGGCGCGTCGGGGGTCGCGCCTACTCTGCGGGCATGGCACGTCCGGGAACGCTGGACCGGGTCTCCGCGGCCGTCGCGGCGGCGGGCGCGGTGGTGGTCGGCGGCTGGTTCGTCGTGACCGGGGTGCAGATCGAGATGGTGGGGGCGCCGGGCCGGGGACCACTGGACCGTGCGTTCCCGTTCCTGCTGGCCGCGACCGCGGTCGCGGTGTTCGGGCTGATGGCGTGGCGCTCGTGGCGGGCGGCGGACCGCGCGGACGCGGCCGCACCCCCGGTCCCGGCGCCGGTGGTGCTGCCGACGCCGCCGCCCGGGGCGCCGACGACCCCGGCGTCGCCCGTCGCGGTGCGGGTCGTCCCGGACCTGTCGGCCGAGGGCCGGGACCGGCTGGGGCACACGGTCGCGGTACTCGAGCGCGCGGGGGTGCTGCCGTCCGGCGTCGTCGAGCCCGATGCGCTGGCCGGTGGGGTCGCCGACCACGGCGAGCCGGTCACGGCCGGGGCCGTGCTGGGCGCGCTGGGCGAGGCCGGACCGGACGGCTGGGACGCGTTGCTGGCCCTCCTCCCGACCTGGGCCGAGCAGGACCCCGCCGAGCACGCCGCCGCGCTCGACCGGCTCGCCGGCCCGGACCACCGGGTCGCCGTCGCCGGAGCGTCGGTCGAGGTGGACGGCACGGTCGTCGCGGTCGTGACCACCGGCCACCCGAAGGCCCTCGACCCCGGCCCGCTCGCCGCCGCCGCCCGTGCCCTGCGCGACCGCGGCGCGCCTCGGATCGCCTGGCTGTGGACCGACCAGGTGCTGTGGCTCGCGACGCCGTCGGTGTCGCCGGCCGAGCTGAACGACCTGCTCGACCAGCCCGTGTACGAGCTGTGGGAGTGGGCCGACGAGGCCCGGGGCTAGAGCCCGCCGGTCTGCAGCAGCCGGTTCGGGGTACCGCCGGTGCCGCCGCCGTCGACCTTCCCCGGCACCGCGTTGTCGACGATCCACTTCGTGACGGTGGTGGCCGGCGCGTCGCCGCGGGCCTGCTTGTACAGCGCTGCCACCCCGGCCGCGAAGGGCGCAGCCATCGAGGTCCCGCTGTAGGAGGCGGTGCCGCCCCCGGGGACCGGCGCGACGATCCGGGTGCCCGGTGCGTAGAGCGAGACGCAACGGCCGGTCGAGGAGTTCGACGAGCGCTTGTCGTCGATCGTCGAGTTCGCGACGACCAGCACGTCACCGATCGCTCGGGGCAGCGCGGTGCAGTCGTCGCCGCCGGTGTTGCCGGCCGACGAGGTCGCGAACACCCCGGAGTCGATCATGCGCTGTACGGCCTGCTGGAGCATCGGCGAGCCGCCGTAGCTCCACGACATCACCGCGACCGCGGGGCCGCGCTTGTTCTTCGTCACCCAGTCCAGACCGGAGATCAGCGACGACAGCGTCCCGGTGCCGTTGCAGTCGAGCACCTTCACGGCGCGCACGGTCGCGCCCGGGGCCACGCCGTAGTCCTTCGACGCGGCGATCCCGGCGACGACGGTGCCGTGCCCGTCGCAGTCGGTGTCCGTCCGGTCGATCGTGTTGAGCTCGAGCCCGGCCCGGCCGCCGAACTGCGGGTGGCTCGCGTCGACGCCGGTGTCGAGGACGAACACGTCCACCCCGGCGCCGGTGGCGGTGTGCCGGTACTGCCCGTCCAGCGGCAGGTTCGGCTGGTCGATGCGGTCGAGCCCCCAGTTGCCCGGCGCCTGCTCGGCACCCGCGGGCGGGCCGACCGGCGCGTCCTGGTGGGCGGCCTGCGGGTCGAGCGGGGAGATCGTGCGGTCCTCCTCCACCCCGACGACGCCGGGCCGGTCGCGCAGCTCGGTCGCCTGGGCGGGGGTGAGGTCCGCGGCGAAGCCGTGCACCACGCTGTCGAAGGTGACCTTCGGCTCGACGCCGACGGACTCCGCGGCGGCCCGCGTCTGCCCGTCGGTCGCCGTCTGCACCAGGTACCCGGCAGGTGCCGACGGCGCCGTCTCGGCGGCGGACGCCGTCGGCGCGAGAGGAACACCGAGTGCGACCGCCAGGACACCGGCAGTGACCAGACGGGCGGCGCGGGGACGCATGGATCTCACGGACAGCGACGCTATGCACCTGTGACGCCTGGTGCGAGAGACACGATGGTGGCCCGGGTGACACCTGGGACCACCCGGGTGACGGAGCGTTTCGGTACCGGCGGTGCCGGGGATGCCTGCCGACCGGGGCCCGGCAGGGCTCCGAGCTGCACGATCAGCGGATCGGCCGTGGCCCTCAGGCGTGCCGGCCGTGCACGGCGACCTCGGTCGCCTTCACCGCGAACCACACCTCGTGACCGGGTTCGACACCCAGTTCGGCGACGGCGGCCGGGGTGACGTCGGCGGCCAGCCCGGACACCCAGTCCGGCCCCCCGGCGACGGGTGCGGCCCGCAGCCGCACGGTGTCCCCGCGCGGCTCCAGCGCGGCGATCCGGACCGGGACGACGTTGCGCGGGCTGCCCTCGGGCCTGCTCGCGTGCACCGCGACCGCGGACGGCGGGAACACCGCGACGGCGGGCTCCCCCTCGGCGACCTCGACGACCCGGCCCCGGATCTCGGTCCCGTCCGCGGTACGCACCCCGGAGCCCTCGGCCACGCCCGGCACCAGGTCCAGACCGGCGATGCGGGCGGAGAACGCGCTCCGCGGCCGGGCCAGGACGTCCCGTGCGGGGCCGGACTCGACGATCCGGCCCCGGTCCAGCACGACGACGCGGTCGGCGAGCACGAGCGCGTCGAGCGCGTCGTGGGTGACCAGCAGGGCGGTCTGCTTGCCGTCGGCGATGACCCGGCGCAGCAGGGTGCGCATCGCGGGGGTGGCGTCGACGTCGAGGGCGGCGAGCGGCTCGTCGAGCAGCAGCAGCCCCGGCCCGGGGGCCAGCGCGCGGGCCAGCGCGACCCGCTGCTGCTGTCCGCCGGACAACTGCGCGGGGCGGCGGGCGGCGAGCCCGCCGACACCGACGGCGTCGAGCAGCTCGCGGGCCCGGGAGTCGGCCGCGGCGCGGGGCGTGCCCTGGGCACGCGGCCCGAACGCGACGTTCGCCAGCGCCGACAGGTGCGGGAACAGCAGCGGCTCCTGGGCGAGCAGCCCGACACCGCGCCGGTGCGGAGGCACGAAGGTCCCGTCGGCGGTGTCGAGCAGGGTCCGGCCGTCGACGCGCAGGTGCCCGGAGTCCGGGCGCAGCAGCCCGGACAGGATGCCGAGCATCGTGGACTTGCCCGCCCCGTTCGGTCCGAGCACCGCGAGCACCTCGCCCGCGGCGACCGACAGCTCCAGGTCCAGGGCGAACCCGTCCCGGTCCAGCCGCGCCCTCATGTACACACCGGGCTCCACCGTGTCGCCGCCGCCGCTCATCCGCGGCCGTCCAGCCCGCGCGGACGCCCGACGACGATCACGACCAGCGACACGACGACCAGCAGCAGCGACAGCGCGACCGCTCCCGCGACGTCGGTCTCGCCCTGCAGGTAGACCAGCAGCGGCAGGGTCCGGGTGGTGCCCTCCAGGCTGCCGGCGAACGCGATCGTCGCCCCGAACTCGCCCATGCAGCGGGCGAAGGCCAGCACCAGCCCGGACGCCAGTCCGGGCAGCACGAGCGGCACGGTGACCCGGCGGAAGGCCAGACCCGGCGACGCGCCGAGGGTGGCCGCGGTCGCCTCGTAGCGCTCTCCCGCGGTCCGCAGGGCGCCCTCCAGCGACACGATGAGGAACGGCATGGCGACGAAGGTCTGCGCCAGGACCACCGCGGCCGTCGAGAACGGGATGAAGATCCCGAACGCGGTGTCCAGGCCCCGCCCGACCAGGCCGTTCGCACCGAGCAGGAACAGCAGCGAGAGCCCGCCGACGACCGGCGGCAGCACCAGCGGGAGCAGGACGACCGAGCGGACCCCGCGCATCAGGCGGGGCAGCCGGTTGATCCGGCCGCGGGCCAGGACCACCGCGAGCGGCCCGCCGAGCAGCAGGCACAGCGTCGTGGAGATCGCCGCGGTGAGCAGCGACAGGCGCAGCGCCGACAGCGCGGCGTCGCTGGTGAGCAGGCGGGGGGTCTCCGCCCAGTCGGCCTCCCACAGCAGCCCGAGCACGGGGAGCGCGATGACCAGGAATCCGATGCCGGCCGGGACCCACATCCAGACCGGCAGTCCGACGCCCGTGCCGTGGCGGTCGGCGGCGCCCTCGCGGCGCCGGGTCGGGGCCGGCGCGGGGGCGGTGCCGGCCCCGGGGGTCACAGGTGCCCGCCCGGCGTCTCCACCACCACGTTCGTCGACTTGATCACCGCCACCGCGAGCGCCCCGGGCTCGAGACCGAGGTCGCGCACGGCCTCGCTGCTCATCAGCGACACCACGCGGTGCGGGCCGCACTGCATCTCGACCTGCGCCATCACCGTGTCGGCCAGCACCGAGGTGACCAGGCCGACCATGCGGTTGCGGGCCGAGCGCTGCACCACCGAGGGGTCCGGCGGGGCGGACGCGTGATCCCGGGCGAACGCGGCGAGCGCAGCACCGTCGATGACCTTGCGGTTCGAGGCGTCCGCCTGCACCGGCAGCGTCCCCGCGTCCACCCAGCGGCGGACGGTGTCGTCGCTGACGCCGAGCAGTCGGGCGGCCTCGGAGATCCTGAAGTGCGGCACGACCCGGATACTATGGTCGCGCCTGCGGGGGTGCCACGGTGGATACCCCGCACGATGTCGGGATCGCGCACTGCCGGGGCCTGCGGACCTGTGATCTGATCGGTGGCGTGGACTTCGCACCCAGCGCCGTGGCGGCCGACTACACCGCGCGCATGCGCGCCTTCCTCGACGAGGAGGTCCTCCCGGCCGAGGCCTCCTACGACGCGTTCCGGGCCGAGCGGCGCGGCACCCCGGAGGAGTGGGCCCTGCCCCCGGTGGTCGAGGAGCTGAAGGCGAAGGCCCGCGGGCGCGGCCTGTGGAACCTGTTCCTGCCGGACGTCTCGGGGCTGTCGAACCTGGAGTACGCGCCGGTCGCCGAGGTCTCCGGCTGGTCCCCGGTCATCGCGCCGGAGGTGATCAACTGCCAGGCCCCGGACACCGGGAACATGGAGACGCTCCACCTGTTCGGCACCGACGAGCAGAAGCAGCAGTGGCTGGAGCCCCTGCTCGACGGCGAGATCCGCTCGGCGTTCGCGATGACCGAGCCGGACGTCGCGTCGTCGGACGCCACGAACATCGAGACCCGGATCCGGCGCGACGGCGACGACTACGTCGTCGACGGCCGCAAGTGGTGGATCTCCGGTGCCGCGGACGAGCGCTGCCGGATCTTCATCGTCATGGGCAAGACCGCCGACGACAGCGACGACACCGTGTCGACGCACCGCCGGCAGTCGATGATCCTCGTCCCGCGCGACACCCCCGGACTGACGATCGAGCGGCACCTGCCGACGTTCGGTTTCCAGGACCAGCACGGGCACTCCGAGCTGCACCTCGAGGGCGTGCGGGTGCCGGCGTCGAACCTGCTCGGCGAGGAGGGCGGCGGGTTCGCCATCGCGCAGGCCCGGCTCGGCCCCGGCCGCATCCACCACTGCATGCGGCTGATCGGCATGGCCGAGCGCGCGCTGCACCTGATGACCGAGCGCGCGCAGGCGCGGGTCGCGTTCGGCAAGCCGCTGGCCGAGCAGGGCGTGGTGCGCGAGCAGATCGCGCTGTGCCGGATGGAGATCGAGCAGGCCCGGCTGCTGACGCTCAAGACGGCGTGGTTGATCGACAACCACGGCGCGAAGGGCGCGGCCACCGAGATCGCCGCGATCAAGGTCGTCGTGCCGCGGATGGCGTGCACCGTGATCGACCGGGCGATGCAGGTGCACGGCGGGGCCGCGATGAGCGACGACACCCCGCTGGCCTACTTCTACGCCTGGGCGCGCGCCCTGCGCTTCGCCGACGGACCGGACGAGGTGCACATCCGCTCGGTCGCCAGGCAGGAGCTGAAGGCCCACCAGAAGTAATCGTGTCCCTGTCCTTTCGACTAGGTACACAATGACTAGTTCCGCACCTGCGACGGCGTGACCCCAGCCACGTCCGCGGGTGCGGATCACGGTTCTGAGCTGCGGAAACCCGCCCTGGGCGGGCCCGCACGGCGGGGGTTAGCCTCGGGCCCATGACCACCGAGCTCGGCCTGCCGTCGCTGCGGGGCGGCGCGTCCCGGGACCCGGCCCGACCGGCCGACCCCCGTCTCGTCGACGGGTTCGGCCGGGTCGCGACCGACCTGCGGATCTCGCTCACCGACCGCTGCAACCTGCGCTGCACCTACTGCATGCCCGCCGAGGGCCTGGACTGGATGCCGCGCGAGGAGCAGCTGACCGACGCGGAGCTGAACCGGCTGATCGCGCTGGCGGTGCGCGACCTCGGGATCGAGGAGCTGCGGTTCACCGGCGGTGAACCGCTGCTGCGCAAGGGCCTGGAGGAGATCTTCTCCGCGGCGTCGGCGCTGGAGCCCCGCCCGGACATCTCGCTGACCACCAACGGCATCGGGCTCGCCCGCCGCGCCGGGGCCCTCGCGGCCTCCGGGGTGAACCGGCTCAACGTCTCGATGGACACCCTGCGTCCGGAGCGGTTCGCGCAGATCACCCGGCGCGACCGCCTGTCGGACGTCATCGACGGGATGGCCGCCGCGCACGCCGCGGGCCTGTCCCCGGTGAAGATCAACGCGGTGCTGCTGCGCGGCGTGAACGACGACGAGGCCGCGGACCTGCTGGAGTTCGCGCTGACCCACGGCTACCAGCTGCGTTTCATCGAGCAGATGCCGCTCGACGCCCAGCACGGCTGGCGCCGCACCGAGATGATCACCGCCGAGGAGATCCTGGCGCGGCTCGAGGAGCGCTTCGTGCTCACCCCGTCCGACGAGGACCGTGGCGGCGCGCCCGCCGAGCGGTTCGTGGTGGACGGGGGCCCCGCCACCGTCGGGGTGATCGCCTCGGTGACCCGCCCGTTCTGCGGGGCCTGCGACCGGACCCGTCTCACCGCCGACGGCCAGGTCCGCACCTGCCTGTTCGCCACCGGCGAGACCGACCTGCGCGCCATGCTCCGCGGCGGCGCGACCGACGCCGAGATCGCCGACGTCTGGCGCGACGCGATGTGGGGCAAGAAGGCGGGCCATGGCATCGACGACCCCGGATTCCTGCAGCCCGCGCGCCCCATGAGCGCGATCGGAGGATGAGCATGACCCCCTCGCTCACCACGCCCCTGGTGACCCGCACGCTGACCGTCCGCTACTTCGCCGCCGCCAAGGCGGCCGCCGGCACCGGTGAGGAGACCGTCGAGATCCCCGGCGGCGCGACGGTGGCCGACGCCGTCGCCGCACTCGGCACCGCGCACGGCCCGGAGCTGGAGCAGGTGTTGCTGCGCTGCAGCTTCCTGCTCGACGAGGTGGCGGTGCGCGACCGCTCCACCGCGGTCGGCGGGGCGGCCACGCTCGACGTGCTCCCGCCGTTCGCCGGCGGCTGAGACCCGGCGCCTCCGGCGGGGCGGCCCGGTCCGTCCGCGCGGCTCGGTCCTCGGGGACGGTCGCTCGGTCCTCGGGGACGGTCGCTCGGTCCACGGGGACGGTCGGTCAGTCCTCGGGGACGGTCGGTCAGTCCTCGGGGACGGTCGCGACCCGGCCGGTCGGCACCCCACCGGCGCAGCTCAGCGTGACCCGGACGTCCGGGACGTCGTCGCCGTCGAAGACGACCTCGGCCGGGCCGATGTCCGTGTCGTCCTCGCGCTCCCAGCCCTGCGCGGGGTTGACCGACACGATCCGCGGGGCCGCGCCGTCGCACCGGACCAGGATGTTCCCCGCCGTCCCGGCCTGCACCACCGCGGGCGGGGCGGAGGCGGGCGCCGTCGTCGGGACGGGCGCGGGTGCCGGTGGCGCGGCGGTGGCGGCCTGCTGGGCCAGGCGGGCGTCCACCTGCTCGGCGCTGAGCGGCTGCGTCTGTGTGCCCGCGAGGTCGCTGCCGATGCTCCCGACGGCCGTCAGGCCCAGGAGCAGGGCACCCGCGGCCGCGGCGGTCCAGAGCGCGATCTGCAGGACGGGGCGCGTCGGTCGTTCCACGCGCACAGCATGCCCCGGACCCGGTTAACGGATCCCTAAACGCGACACAAGCGACGGCTGTGCCCCACCGCGGTCGGGGTCGCGGCGGATAGGTTCTCCCTCCGTGGCCCAGATCCTGATCGTCGAGGACGACCCCGGCATCCGCGGAGCGCTCATCCGCGGGCTGACCGAGCGGGGGCACGCCGTCGACTCCGCACCGACCGCGATGGCCGGGCTGGAGCACGCCGTCGGGAAGCGGCCCGACCTCGTGGTGCTCGACCTCGGCCTGCCCGACATGGACGGCACCACCATGCTGCGGATGCTGCGTGGCGCCAGCACGGTGCCGGTGATCGTCGCGACCGCACGCGACGACGAGACCGAGATCGTCTCCGTGCTCGACGCGGGAGCCGACGACTACCTGGTCAAACCGTTCGCCGCCGCCCAGCTCGACGCCCGGATCCGGGCGGTGCTGCGCCGGCTCGGCGACGGGGCGGGCGACCCCACCGTCGTCGTCGGCGGGCTGTCGGTGGACCCCCGTTCGCGGCGCGCGGTGCTCGACGGCACCGAGCTGGAGCTGACCCCGCGCGAGTTCGACCTGCTGCACCACCTCGCCGCCCGTGCCGACCAGGTCGTCAGCAAGCGGGAGCTGGTGACCGAGGTCTGGCAGCAGCCCTACGGCGGCGCCGACAAGACCGTCGACGTGCACCTGTCGTGGCTGCGCCGCAAGCTCGGCGAGACCGCGCAGGCCCCGCGCTACCTGCACTCGGTGCGCGGCGTCGGGGTCCGGCTGTCCGCGCCGCCGGCGCCGCCGGGGACCGGGGAGGGCACCGCCTGATGCGCCGGCGCATCCTCGTCCTCGTCGGGGCGACCGTGCTGCTGGTGCTGGTCGCGTTCGCGGTCCCGCTCGCGACGCTGATCCGCTCGGTCGCGGAGAGCTCGGCGGTGTCCGCGGCGACCGTCCAGGCCCAGGTGCTGACCCCGGCCGTCGCGGGCGGGGACCGGTCGGTGCTGGTCCCCGCCGTACAGAACGCCGACGGCCGCGACGCCTCCGACGTCTCGGTGTTCCTGCCCGACGGCACCGTGCTCGGCGCGCCCGCACCGCGCAGCCCGGTCGTCCGGCTGGGTCTGCTCGGGACGAGCGCGTCGACCGAGGCGGCCGGCGGGCGCGAGCTGGTGTTCGCGGTGACCGGCGCCGCGGGCGGCAACGCCGCGATCCGCGTGTTCGTCCCCGACGCCGAGCTCACCCGCGGGGTGACCCGCTCCTGGCTGCTGCTGGGCGGGCTGTCGCTGGTGCTGCTCGCCGGAGGGCTGCTGCTCGCGGACCGGCTGGCCCGCACCCTCGTCGACGCCACCACCGACCTGTCCGGGGTGTCGGAGCGGCTCGCGGCCGGCGACCTGTCCGCGCGCGCCGACCCCGGCGCCCCGGCCGAGCTCGGTGTCGTCGCGAGCGCGCTGAACGGGCTGGCCGGGCGGATCTCGGAGCTGCTGCGCGAGGAGCGGGAGAACGTCGCGGACCTGGCACACCGGGTCCGCACCCCGCTGACCGCCCTGCAGCTCGACGCCGAGGCCCTGCGCGACCCGGACGAGTCCGCACGGCTGTCGGCCGGGGTCGACGGCGTCCGGCGCGCGGTCACGGGCGCGATCGAGCAGGCCCGGCGACGCGGCGGCACGACCCGCAGCGCGGACGCGGCGGCCGTCGTCCGGGAGCGGGTGGAGTTCTGGCGGGTGCTGGCCGAGGACACCGACCGCTCGGTGACCCTGCACCTGGCCGACGGCCCGCTGCCCGTGGCCTGCGCACCCGGCGACCTGGAGGCGTGTGTGGACGCGCTGCTGGGCAACGTCTTCGCGCACACCCCGGACGGCACGGCCTTCGACGTCGAGCTGTCGGCCCGGGCCGGCGGGGGCGCCCGGATCGTCGTGCACGACGACGGTCCGGGGCTGCCGCCCGGGACCGACCCGACCTCCCGCGGGGTCAGCGGCGGCGGCTCGACGGGGCTGGGCCTCGACATCGCCCGGCGCACCGCCGACCAGGGCGGCGGGGCACTGACGGTGCTCTCCCCGGCCGGGGGCGGGCTGCGGGTGGAGCTGGAGCTGGGGCCGCCCGCGGGCTGAGCGGGTACCGATCTTGGGGTGCCGTTAGGAGTCGTGCAGCGCGCCGTTGATCGACAGCGCGGCATCGTCACCGGTGTCAGCACGACCCCTCCCGGAAGGACATCCCGATGCCCTCGACGCTCTCCCTCGCCGCCCTCGCCGCCACCGGCCTCCTGCTCGTCGGCGGCGGTGCCGCGTGCGCCTCGCCGGCCGAGGTCGCCGTGACCCCCGCCGCGCAGAGCGCCGCCGACACCGCCCCCGCACCGGGCGCCGGTGCCGCCGTGGACCGTGCCGCGGCCGAGCGGATCGCCGTCGAGCGGGCCGGGGGCGGACAGGTCGTGACGGTCGAGTTCGACCGCGCCGACGACGACCGCGACGACGACCGGGACGACGACTCCCGCTCCGACGACCGCGACCACTGGGAGGTCGAGGTCCGCACCGCCGACGCCGAGCACGACGTCGACGTCGACGCCGCGACCGGTGAGGTCCTCGACCACGACGTCGACCGGAACGACCGCACCGACGACGACCGCGACGACAGCTGACCCGGACCGGGTGAGCCCTCAGGCCGGGGCGAGCCCGTCGCGCCAGTCCGGGTCGCCGGCCAGGACCGTGACCCCGACGGCCTCCTGGGCCAGGCGCGCCCCGGCCGCGAAGAGGTCGCGGACGGGGCCGCGCAGTCCGGCGTCGAGCCACTCGACCTCGCTGTGGTCCACCGTCCGCGCCGAGGCCGGGCGCCCGTGTCGCAGCAGCGCCCGGTACAGCCCGGTCGCGGGCCGCACCGGCGGCAGGCCGTGCGCCTCGGCGAGATCGGAGGCGGCACGCGGGATCCGCAGCCCGGCGGCGTCGAGGTCGCCGAAGTAGCGGACCGCCGCGGGCGGGTCGTCGCGCAGGGCGAGCACCGACGCGGTGAACGCGTTCCCCGCGCCCCAGGCGAGGCCACCGACCGGGCCGGGCTCGGGCGCCAGGGCACGGCGCAGCGAGTCCAGGGTGTCGGCGTTCTCGACGACGAGCAGCACCGGCCCGCCGCCGGGCAGGCGCTCGCGGTGCAGCGGCGGGACGACCCGGCGGGCCCGCAGGACCTCCGGCGTCAGCCCGCCGGGCAGCGGGCCGTCGAAGGCCTTCTCGTCGCCGGTGATCTCCAGCGCGCGCTCGCGCAGCGGGACCTCCACCGCCCGGGACGCGTGGGCGAACAGCCAGTCGTTGACCTGCAGCAGCACCCGCGACGGCCGCCGCAGGTCCGCGGCCCCCGACAGCGCGGGATGCCACGGCCCCCGGTCCACGGCCGGGGCGGCGTCCGTGCACGGCCGGACCAGCCGTACCGAGTTCGGCAGCGGCGGCACCCCGTCGTCGGTCCGGCCGGTCGGCTCCAGCACGCCCGCGGCGGCCAGCTCGGCCAGTACCCCGGCGAGGTTCCGCCGGGCGTCGACGCTGCCGACCATCGTGGGGTCCGCCTGCAGGAACGCCGCGCGCACCGCCGAGCGCGGGATCCGGGTCCGCCCGGAGGCCGCCAGCAGCTCCGCGAGCCGCTCCGCGACCGGCCCGGGCGGGGTCATCCGGCCGACCCCGCGCCGTCGTCGCCGGTGCCGGCGGCCACCGCGGCCTCGGGGCGCCGGTAGACGCGGGCGGCGGTGATCCGGCCGCCGGGGGCGTCGGCGTCGGGCACCGACCGGGTGACCCGCTCGTCGACGGACAGGTACTTGCGTCCGGCACGCAGGTCGGCGTCGTTGCGCAGCCGCACGAGCAGCGGGAACGACGACAGCGCGCCGGCGTCGAACAGCCCGGTCGTGTAGACCAGCTGCACGCCGAGGGCCTGTGCGACACCGAACTGCAGCTCCAGCAGGTACCCCGCCGACGCCCGCCCGATCGGGTTGTCGAGGAACAGCACGCCCGCGTGCGCCCGCCTGCCCTGCCCGCGCTGGTGCGCCCGCAGCGCCGCCATCGTGCAGTACAGGACGATCGCCGCGGTCAGCTGCTGCCCGCCGGAGAACACGTCCTTGATCGCGGAGACACGCAGCCGCTCGGTGCGCAGCACGGCGTCGGGCTTGAGCATCTCGACCCGGACGCCCTTCGGCATCGCCGCCCGGACCCCGCGCAGCAGCATGGACGTGCCGTCGCGCCGGTCCTTCGCCTTCCCGCCCGCCATGCCGGTGGCGGTGCGGTCGACGACGGCGCCGAGCTCGTGGCGCAGCGCCGCGTCGGGCAGCTCCTCGAACCGGATCCGCAGGAACTGCTGGCCCGACCAGTCGCCGAGGCCCTCGGGCAGCTGGGAGAGCCGTTGCGCGAGGCGCACCGTGCGCAGCGCTTCGCCGACCATCCCGGACAGCCGGGTGACGATCCCGGAGCGGTGCCGCTCGATGTTGCCGAGGTCGTCGTCGAGGGAGCGCAGCCGCGGGCGCAGCGCGGCGATCCACTCCGCGGCGAGGCCGGGCATCTCCGACCGGTCGACGCCGCCGATGTGGCGGTGCACCGGGGAGCTCAGGGTCGCGAACCGCGGGTCCTGCGCGAAGCGGGCGACGGCGTCGACCCCCTCGCGGACCTTCTTCTCGGCCCGCGTCCGCTCCCCCGCCGCGTCGCGGACGGCGTTCTGGTGGCGCTTGAGCGCAGCCTGGGCGGCCTCGACGTCACCGTCGAACGGCACCCCGGACGGCTCGGGCGGCTCGTCCAGCGAGGACACGACCAGCCCGAACCCGCGGGCGAGGTCGGTGGCGGTGCGGTGGGCGTCCTCGGCGTCGGTCCGGGCCCGACGACGGCGTTCCAGGTCCTTGCCCGCCGCGTCCAGGTCGGCCGTGGCGCGGGCGACCAGCTCGCGGCCGTGCTCGGCGTCGCGGGGCGGGTCGTACGGCGCGCAGCGGGCGGAGCGACCCTCGGCACCGTGGTCGATCGGCCGCTCGCCGCCGGTGAACCGCTCCAGCTCGCGGCGGGCGACGGCCAGCTCGGTCGCGGCGTCGGCGCGGCGGCCCTCGGCCTCGTCGTAGGCGGTCCGGGCCTGCTCGGCGGCGGCGCGGCGGCTGGCTGCGTCGGCGCCGTCGGGGGTGTGCAGGAACGCCGTCGCGGCCTCGACGACGGTGCGCGGCAGCCCGTCGACGGCGACCCGCCGCTCCCGCGCATCGGCCTCGGCCCGCTCCAGCGCACCCTGCAGGTCGGTGTCGACGGAGGCCGAGGCGTAGGCGTCGCGGGCCCGCTGGAACTCCTCGCGCAGCTCGGCCAGCGACCCCTCGGGGGCCCCCTCCGGCTCCCCGTCCTGCCCGCCGACCTCGTCGGTGGAGACCGGGAGCGCCGCGGCCTCGTCGCGCAGGGTCGTGCCGATGCCGCGCTGCCGGTCGCGCGTCTGCTGCGCGTCGGCGGCCTCGCGACCGGCGCGGTCGGCGGTGGTCCCGGCGGCGTCGGCCTCCTGGCGGGCCCGCGCGGCGTCGGCCTCCCCGGTGCGCATCCGCTCCTCGTGCGTCGCCCGGCGGGCGAGCTCGGTGCGCAGCGCGGCGAGCGCGTCCGCCCGGCGACGGGTGTCCCCGGCGGTGCGCTCCAGGCCGGGCCGGTCGACGGTGAGCCGGTCGGCGCGCTCGTCGAGGTCCTCGACCTCGGCGCGGGTCGCCTCGTACTCGGCGACGGCCGCGGCCCGTGCGGCCTCGGCGGCCTCGGCGGCCTCGGTGAGGTCGGCGAGGGTGGGACGACGGTCGCGCAGCGCGGCGAACCGGTCCCGCAGCCTGCGGTCGTCGTCGAGGACGGTCTCCAGCTCGGCGAGCCGGGCGGCGCGCTCGGTGGTCTCGGCGACGAGCCGGACCCGGACCTGTTCGGCGGCCTCCTCGTCGTGCAGGGCCGGGTTGGGCGGCACGACGAAGTCGATCCCGGGCGCCGCGTCGGCGTCGGCGCGCAGCGCGGCGGTGGTGCCGACCGCGACCAGGCAGGCCGGCAGCAGCCGCGCCGCGTCCAGCTCGGCGCGGGCCCGCTCGGCGTCGCGCGCGTCGTTGAGCAGCACCCCGCCCGCCAGGTGCGGTAGCCGCGCCAGCACGGTCTCCCGGTCGGGGGCGGGCAGCTTCGCCAGGTAGCGACGGCCGGACCAGGCGGTGATCCCGGCGGCCTCCAGCGCCGCGAGGACGTCCTCGATCTCCGTCGGGTCGGGCAGCAGGCCGCCGTCGCCGAGCGCGGCGAGCGCGCGTTCGTCGCGGCGCTGGTCGCCGTGCAGGGTCGTCCGCTCCCGCTCGGCGCCGCGGATCGCGGTGGTCAGGGTGTCGACGACGAGGCCCGCGTCGGTGTCCGGGCGGGTCTCGTCGAGTCCGAGCAGCTCCGCGGGCCGGACCTCCGCGGCGAGCGCGACGGCGTCGGCCTCCGCGGCGGAGCGCGCGGCCTCGGCGGTCGCGGCGTCGGCGCGGGCGGCGGCCGCCGCGTCCTGGGCGGCGGTGCGGCGGGCCTCGGCGGCCCGTCGCTCCTCGCGGATCGTGGCGGCCGCGGTGTCGGCGTCGGCGAGCGCGGTGGCGCACCGCTCCGCCTCGGTCCGGGCGGCGGCCGCGGAGTCCTCGACGTCGGCGGCGGTCGAGCCCGCCTTCAGGTGCCCGGCGGAGACGGCGGCGGCGACCCGGGTGTCGAGGTCGTCGAGGGCCTCGCGGGCGGTGGCGGCGGCGCTCTCGGCGCGGGCGGCGTCGGCGGTGCGGGCGACCTGCTCGCGACGGGCGGCCGCCGCGCGCTCCTCGGCGTCGGCGCGGTGCTCCTCCGCCGCGTCGGCGGCGGCGTCGGCCTCCGCGGCGACCCGGGCCAGCGCGACCGCGAGCGCGCGGGCGGCGTCCTGCCGCGCGGCGAGCGCGGGCCGGGCCTTCTGCTCCTCCTCCTCGACGCGGGCGCGCAGCCGCGCGGCCTCGGCGGCGGCGACGCGGTGCGCCAGGACCGGTTCGACGGCGTCGCGGGCCATCGAGACGGCCGACGCCGCGTCGCGCTCGCGGGTCGCCTCGGCCGCGGTCCGCTCGGCGGCCTCGACGGCGAGCCCCGCGGTGAGTCTGCGCAGTTCACCGACGGTGTCCTGCAGCCGCTCCGCCGTCCGGGCCGCGGACTGCTCGGCCTCGACCGCGCCGGTGGCCTCCTCGGCGGCGGTCACCGAGCGGGCCTCCTCGGCGATCCGGCGGGCCGCGATCCGCGACGCGGTCGCCGCCAGCTCGGTCCGCGCAGCCGTCTCGGTGTCGCGGGCGGCGGTCGCGGTGGCCTCGGCGTCGACCATCGGCTCGAGCCGGGACAGCGTGCCGTCGACGAACTCCCGCTCGGTCTCCAGCTCCTCGCGCTGGGCGAGCCGGTCGGCGTAGCCGGCGACGAGCTCGGCGACGTTCTGCGGCTCCGCCGGGTCGAGCACCGCGCGCAGCAGGAAGTCGACGAACGCCTCGTCGGAGGAGAACGAGAACGCCTCGGCGGCCTCGCCCTCGCCGGCGTTCATCGCGCGCTGGTAGCGGAACAGCTCCGGGTCCAGGCCGACCTCGACGAGGTGGCGGGTCCAGTCCCGGTGCCCGGTCTCCCAGGCGAGCTCGGCGTCGGGGTGCTCGCGGTGCGCGGTCTGCAGGCGCTCCCGGAAGGCGGCCAGGGTGACCCGGCGCCCGTCGTGGGTGAACGGCAGGTCGTCGAGGCCCATCCCGGGGACCGGCCGGAAGGAGAACCAGGCGTCGGCCAGCTTCTCCGGGTCGCTGGAGGCGACGTGCCCGCGCCACTCCGACACCTTCCCGGTGACCAGCAGCCGCCCGGTACCGACGTGCATCCACTCGCAGACGACGTGCGCCACGTCCTCGGCCAGCACGAAGTTCTCCAGCACCGTGGTGCTGGTGGTCCCGACGACCTGGCGCCGCCCGGGCAGCAGGACCGAGAAGATCAGCTTGAGCAGGACGGACTTGCCGCCGCCGTTCTCCAGGAACAGCACCGACGCCGGCGACGGCCGACGCGGCGTCGTGCGGTCGAGCGCGTCCGGGGCGAACAGGTCCTCCTGGACGGCGACCTTCACCGGGGCCCCGACGCCCCGCAGGTCGAGTGCGACGTCCTGGTAGCGCGCGGCGGTCGGACCGACGGAGAACAGGCGGACCCGGGTCAGCTCATACATCGCGGTCCTCCGTGCGGTGGTCGGTCGGCGGGGTGTCCGGCGGGCCGGCCGGATCCGCACGCTCCGTACCCGTATCGGCAGGGTGTCGGTCCCCGGCCGTGTCGCCACCCCCGGCACCGTCCTGTGCGAACTCGCTTACCGGGTCAGCGGGTTCCCCCGGCACAGCCCCGCCGACGGGATCGACAACGCCCATCGGGTCACCGGCCACGCCGTCACCCCCGACACCGCTCTGCACGAACTCGCTTACCGGGTAAGCGAGTTCCACGGGCACGGTGTCCGAGCCGACCGAGCCGACCGAGCCGTCGGTCCCGGCACCGTTCGCGCCGTTCACCGGATGAACGATGTCCGAGGAGCTCTCCCCCACAGGCTGCCTCGCCGCGGGTGCCGGATCGAGTGCCGACGACGGCCCGGCCGTCTCCCCCGACCCCGGCGGATCGTCGAGGTCGGGCGCGCTTCCCGTCCCGGCCGCGCCCTGAGCACCGGACCCGGGCGCGTCGAACACGCCGTCGTGCTCGGTCACCAGGGTCCCGGCGGCGGTCGCGGCGGGCAGGACGTTCAGGGCCAGCAGCTCGTCGAAGGCCCGCTGGGCCGCGAGCTCGCGCACCTGCACCTGGTAGCGCGGCGTCGTCCGGTAGGCGCCCTCCGCGCCGACCGGGACGAGGAAGCCCTGGTCGGCGAGGAACCGCAGCGCCTTGCCGACGATCCCGCGGGTGGTGGACTCCCCGACGCGGCCGTCCTTGGTCGCGGTGGCCTCCGGGCGACGCTGCCAGACCCGCCAGACCTCCTCGAGCTGCGGAGCGTCGGACTCGGGGTCGGCGGGACCCGCGGCACGCTCGTTCAGCACCCGGCAGGCCTCGCGGACGGCGCCGTCGACGAGCTCCACCGAGACCCGGCCGACGTAGGAGTCGTCGCCGAGGTCGTCGGGGCGGGGGAAGGCCAGCGCGGCGACGGCGAGGTGGGCGATCCCGTGCAGGACCTTGTCGGCGCCCCGGTTGGCCAGGGCGGTGCGGCGGGCGTACTCGTCCATCCGGATCTCGAACACCGAGCCCTCGGTCGCGGCGAGCACGATGCCCGGGCCGGTGTCGACGGCCAGCACCACCAGGCCCAGACCGGACGCGACGCGCTGCACGGTCGTGCGGAACTCGTCGTCCTCGCGGTAGCGCCGGACCAGGTCGGCGTAGTCGGGGTCACGGCCGGGCAGCGCCTTGGGGCGCATGCCGTAGCCGACCAGGCGGGCCGCGGTCTCGGTGTCACTCATGTCTGCGCCGTCCGTCGGTTCGTCTGTCCGCCCTGCACCCCGGCCCGCGCCAGCAGCAGGTCCGCGCCGCCGAACTCGGGGTCGTCGAGGACCGTCCCGTCGTCGACGGCGACCAGCACCGACGGGTCGCCCTGGGTCCGTGCCGTGGCCACCGCCGTCCCGACGGCGTGCATCGCCCGCAACGCGACCAGCTGCGGCAGGTCCGCCCCGGCCGCGCGGGCCGCCGCGAGCGCCGCGGACAGCCGCACCGGGTGCTCGACGTCGGCGGGCAGCACCGCGTCGGCGGCCGCCCACGTATCCACCCCGAACCGCTCGCGCGGCTGCGGCGCCAGCTCCGGCTCGGGAACCTCGGCGCCGAACGGGTCACGGTCGCTCGGCGGTGTCAGCAACGTCTCGACCAGCCCGCCCAGGCTCGGCACCGACGGGTTCCGCACCCCGGCCCCGGCACCGAAGTAGCCGGTCACCGGGTCGTGCGCCGCCTCGACGGTCAGCGCCAGCGACGGCCGCAGCAGCTGCCCGAACACGTCGACGGCGGCCCGCTTCGGCTTCCCGGAGAACTGCTGGCGGTCCTGCTCGGCGCGGAACGACGCGCCCGCCTCCTGCAACCGTGCCTGCAGCTGGGTGTGTCGCTGGATGCAGTCGTCGACGACGGTCACCAGCTCCGCGGCCTGCCTGCGGCGCCCGGGCTCGGTGGCCTCGTCACGGGCGTCGGCGATGTTCGCCTTGATCATCGTCTCGGCGCGGTAGCGGGACTCGATATGGGTCAGTGCCTCGTCGAGCAGCTGCGGGACGGCGTCGAGCCAGTCCACCGAGCGGACGTCGCGCCGGGTCGCCTCCAGCTTGCGCCGCAACGACTCCGCGTACTGCACGGTCCGGTAGCGGGCCTGCTCGGCCGCCAGCCGGGCGTCGCCGAGACGACCGCGGACGATCAGCGTCTCCAGCTTCGTCTCGGCCGCCTCCTGGGCCGACTCGACGTCGGTGTCCAGCGCCCCGACCAGCACGTTGATCGCCTCGTCCGAGGCGCGCAGGTAGATCCCGCCGTCCGGGGCGGCCACCTCGACGAGCAGCTTGAAGTCGAATCGGCGACGCACGTAGCGCCCGTCGTCGTCGGTCGTGCCGTACTCCACGGCGAACCCGCGGTCGATCGACCCCACGTTGATCAGGTTGTCGATCACCCACTGTGCGACGCGGACGTACTCCGACCGCGGCGCCCCCGGCACCTGCGCGCCCACGAACGGCAGCAGCCGCCGGACGACCTCCGCGTGGTCGGCACCGTGGTCGAAGTCCATGGCCAGGGTGACCTGGTCGATCGCCTGCAGGCCGATCTCGGCCATCTGGTAGCCGGTCGCGTCCCAGTCGAGCCGCCCCTTGCGGGCGTCGAGATCGTGCAGCGGCGCCGTGCAGGCCAGGGCCTTCAGCCGGCGCGCCACTCCCTCGTCCGGGCTGATGGTCGACACCCCGACGACTGTAGTTCGGCCGCTCCGGGCCCTAACGCCGCCTTAGGGCTCACGCAGCGCGACCTTGGGGCGGGCGGCGGCACAGTTCCCACCAGCATCCGGGTCGCACCGACCCGGACCAGCCGGAACCTCTCGGAGGAAGATCACCGTGCGTACCCCGCTCACCGTCGCCGCCGTCGCCGCCACCGGTCTCCTGCTCGTCGGCGGGGGCACCGCCCTCGCGCTCGGCGCGGGCGGCGCCCCGGACGAGCTCACCGTCGTCCCGACCGGCGCCGCGATCGCGCGCACCGCCGACCTCCTGCCCCCGGAGCTGCCCCGTACCGCCGCGCCCACGGCACCCGCGGCCGCCACCGCGCCCGCAGCCCCCACCCCCGCCGCGCCGGCGGTCGACCGCGCCGCCGCCGAGCGCGCCGCCCTCGCCGCCGCGGGCGGCGGGCGGGTCACCGAGGTCGAGTTCGACCGGGCCGACAGCGACGACGACCGGCACGACGACGACCGCGACGACGACCGCAGCGACGGCCGGGACCACTGGGAGGTCGAGGTCGTGAACGGCACCACCGAGCACGATCTCGACATCGACGCCGCCACCGGCCAGGTCCTCGACCACGACGTCGACCGGCACGACGGCGACGACGACCGGCACGACCGCGACGACGACTGAGCCGGCCCGGGACCGGAGGTCGGCGGGGCCCGGGTCACGGGGCCCCGCCGATCGGGCGGTCAGCCGCGGCTCGCGGACCCGTCGGCCGCGGCCAGCACCGTCGCCCGCAGCAGCTCCCGCTCCCCGGCCGGGGCGACGGCGTCGAGCAGCTGGTCGAGGGTGTGGCAGAGCGTGTAGTAGCCGCTGAGGAACGAGACGGTCCACCCGTCGTCGAACGCGCGCACGTCCACCCCCCGCACCACGTCGTTCACCGCCCGGGCCGCGGCCCGCCGCCGGGGCAGCCCCACCAGACGCACCGCATCCGGGTCCGGCGCGGGCGGCGGGCGCGGGGCACGCGGGCGCCCCAGCCACGGGTTCGGCGCGCTCACGGGCCCACCAGGAGCGACGAGTACGACGGCCGGTCCGGCGCCGGTTCCGCCGCCAGCAGCGCGTGCGCCACCGCCCGCGCCGTCACCTCCGCCGCGGCCGCCTGCAGCGCGAACACCCCGGCGACGTCCGGTGCGGCCCGGGTGCCCGTGGCCAGCGCGAACGCGCAGTCGCCGTCGCGGATCGTGTGCACCGGCGAGATCGACCGGGCCAGGCCGTCGTGCGCCATCGTCGCCAGCCGGGTGCAGCCGACCTTGTCCAGGGCCGCGTCGGTGCCGACGACCACCAGCGTCGTCGCCGTCCCCAGCGGGTTCACGTGCCCTGCGTACAGCGCGGCGAGCCGCTCCGGCGGGGCGAGGGCCGGGGCCACCCCGGCGGCGAACTCGCCCGGCAGACCGTGCCGGGCGCCGTACACCTCACCGGTGGCCGGGTCCGCGGCCGCACCGGCGGAGTTGAGGACGACCAGGGCCGCGATCGTCGTCCCGGCGGCAGAGCCCTCGGTGAGCACCGCGGACGCCGACCCGATCCCGCCGCGAAGCCCGCCGGACACCGCGCCGGTGCCCGCCCCGACCGAACCCTGGACGACCGGGCCGGCGTGTGCGTCGTCGTAGGCGGCCGTGCCGGTCACCGCGGTCGGGCGGGCCCGGGGGTCACCGCCGCGACCGAGGTCGAACACCACGGCGGCCGGCACGATCGGCACGACGGCGCCCGGCACCGGGAACCCCTCGCCGTCGCGCTCCAGCCGGGCCATCACGCCGGACGCGGCGTCGAGACCGAAGGCGCTGCCCCCGGACAGGGTGACGGCGTGCACGCGCTGGACCGTCGCGACCGGGTCGAGCAGGTCGGTCTCCCGGGTGCCGGGCGCGGCGCCGCGCACGTCCACGCCGGCGACCGCGCCGCCCGGCGGGGCCAGCACGACCGTCGTCCCGCTGCGGGCACCCGGCCCGTTCACCGCCGCGTGCCCGACCCGCAGGCCCTCGACGTCGGTCAGCCCGTTCCGCTCGCCCGCTCGCACCGCTCCATCCTGCCCCGCAACGCCACGGGCCGGCACCGCGGAACGCGGTACCGGCCCGGAGGGACGTGCGGGGGACTCAGCCCTTCGCGCCACGCAGACGCCGGATCAGCACGACCAGCAGCACGAGCGCGCCCACGCCGCCCAGCACCGGCCCGAGGCGCTTGAGCACCGGGGCACCCGCCGAGTCGAGCAGGTCGATGGCCTCGACCGGGCTGCTCTGCGGCTGGTAGGTCCGCTTCACCGGGGCGGGCGCGGCCTGCTCACCCGGGCCCGGCGGGACGGCCGGGATCGGACTGGTCTGGTCGGCCGCGTGCTTCGGGCCCGCGCCGTTGGAGGTCGCCGCACCGGGGCCGGTCAGCTTGTCCGCGACGCAGCTCGAGAACTGCCCGATGATCTTGTCGGCGACGTCGGAGATGACACCCCGGCCGAACTGCGCCGGACGACCGGTGACGGTCATGTCGGTGACCATCGTGACCGAGGTCTTGTCCGCACCGTCGGCGACCATCGTGCCGGTCACGACGGCCTTGGCGGTGCCGTTGCCGCGGGCGTCGCGGCCGGACGCGTCGATGACCACCTTGTGGTTCGCGTCGTCACGCTCGATGTAGGTGCCCTTGCCCTTGTACGTGAGCGAGATCGGGCCGAGCTTGACCTTGACGGTGCCCTGGAACGAGTCGCCCTCGTACTCGGTCAGGGTCGCCCCGGGGAAGCACGGAGCGATGAGCTCCGGGTCGTTGAGGGCCTTCCACGCGTCCTCGATCGGCGCCGCGATCGTGAACTTGTTCTCCAGTTGCATCTTCTCTGCCCAGCCTCCTCGAACGAACGCCGGCGCCGGTCCCGGGGGTTCCGGGGCCGGCGCCGGCGTCGGTGTGTTCCTCGGGTACGTCAGCCGGCCGCGGCCAGCACCGCACGACCGGTGAGAACCTTCGCCAGGTGCTCACGGTAGTCGGCGGCGGCGTCCGCGTCACTCGGAGCGGACGTGCCCTCGAGCGCGTGCTCGGCGGCCGCCTTCGCGACGTCCGGACCCGCGGCCTTGCCCACCAGGGCCGCCTCGACACCGGTCGCCCGGATCGGCACGTTGCCCATGTTGGTCAGGCCGACGCGGGCCTCGGTGATGGTCCCGCCGTCCACCTTCAGCGCCACGGCGACGGCCACCATCGACCACGCCTGGGCGACCCGGTTGAACTTCTCGTAGTGGCTCTTCCAGCCGGACCGCTTCGGGAACCGGATCATGGTGAGGATCTCGCCCTCGCCGATCGCGGTCGTGAAGTAGTCCTGGAAGAAGTCCGCCGCGGTCACCAGGCGGGTGCCACCGGCACCCAGGATGACGAACTCGGCGTCCATCGCCAGGGCGGCCGCGCCCAGGTCACCGGCCGGGTCGGCGTGCGCGAGCGCGCCGCCCAGGGTGCCGCGGTGGCGGACCTGCGGGTCCGCGACGGTCTCGGTCGCCCGGGCGATCAGCTCCACGTGGGAGTTCACCAGGTCGTTGCGCATGACCTCGTGGTGGGTGGCCATCGCGCCGACCATGACGTACTGGTCGTCCTCGCCGATCCGCTTGAGCTCGGGGATGCCCCCGAGGTCGATGACGGTGCTCGGCGCGGCCATCCGCAGGCGCAGCACCGGCAGCAGGCTCTGCCCGCCCGCCAGGATCTTCGCGTCCTCACCGGCCGACTGCAGGGCCGACACGGCCTCCTCGACCGAGGAGGGCCGGACGTAGTCGAACTTCGCCGGGATCACTGGACCTCTCCCTTGGGGTTGTTCGGGTCGATGGAACCGAGGCCGGCACCGGGCGCGTGGGTGTCGCTCGGGGTCTCCTGCGGGTTCTTGCCCTTGGCGACCTGGAGCGCACGCCACACGCGCTGCGAGGTGGTCGGCATCTCGATCTCGTCGACGCCGAGGTGCCGCACCGCGTCCAGCACGCCGTTGAGGATCGCCGGGGTCGAGGCGATGGTGCCCGCCTCGCCGACGCCCTTGACGCCGAGCGGGTTGCTCGTCGCCGGGGTGGAGACCGTCTCGGTGGTGAAGCTCGGCAGGTCCGCCGCGGACGGGATCGTGTAGTCGACGAACGTGGCGTTGACCAGGGTGCCCTGGTCGTCGTAGTTCGCCTCCTCGAACAGGGCCTGCGCGATGCCCTGGGCGAGACCGCCGTGCACCTGGCCCTCGACGATCAGCGGGTTGATGACGTTGCCGATGTCGTCGACGCAGACGTACTTGCGCAGGTTCACCCGGCCGGTGTCGGTGTCGACCTCGATCGCGGCCAGGTGGGTGCCGTGCGGGTAGGAGAAGTTCTCCGGGTCGAAGACGGCGTCGGAGTCCAGCGAGGGCTCCATACCCTCCGGGTAGTCGTGCGCCATGAACGCGGCGAACGCGATCTCCTGGATGGCCTTGCCCTTGTCGGTGCCCTTGACCGTGAACTGGCCGTTCGCGAACTCGATGTCGTCCTCGGAGGCCTCGAGCAGGTGCGCGGCGATCTTCGTCGCCTTCTCGATCACCTTGTCCGCGGCGTTGACGATGGCCACACCGCCGACGACCAGCGAGCGCGAGCCGTAGGTGTCGAGGCCCTTCGGCGCCACCTGGGTGTCGCCGTGCAGGATCTCGACGTCCTCGAACGCGACGCCCAGCTTGTCCGCGACGATCTGCGAGAACGCCGTCTCGTGGCCCTGGCCGTGGGCGGAGGCACCGGTGGTGACCTCGACCTTGCCGGTGGCCAGCATCCGGATGCTGGCGGCCTCCCAGCCGCCGGCGCCGTAGTCCAGCGAGCCGAGCACGCGGGACGGGGCGAGGCCGCACATCTCGGTGAAGGTCGAGATGCCGATGCCCAGCTGGACCGGGTCACCGGAGCGGCGGCGCTCCTCCTGCTCACGGCGCAGACCGGCGTAGTCGAACAGCTCCATCGCGCGCTGCGTGGCCTGCTCGTAGTTGCCGGTGTCGTAGGTCAGGCCCACGACGGTCGTGAAGGGGAACTCCTCGTGCTTGATCCAGTTCTGCTCGCGCAGCTCCATCGGGTCGCGGCCGAGCTCGACGGCCAGCTCGTCGAGCATGCGCTCGACGGCGAAGGTCGCCTCGGGGCGGCCGGCGCCGCGGTAGGCGTCGGTCAGCGCCTTGTTGGTGAAGACGTTGGAGCAGGTGAACTTCAGCGCGGGGATCTTGTAGATCGCGTTGAACATGAACGCGCCGAGGATCGGCACACCCGGCCCGACGAGGCCCAGGTAGGCACCCATGTCGGCGTAGAGGTGGACGTCGAACCCGGTGATGGTGCCGTCCTTCTTGGCGGTCATCACGAGGTCCTGGATCTGGTCCCGGGCGTGGTGCGCGGTGAGCATGCACTCGCTGCGGGTCTCGGTCCACTTGACCGGCTTGCCCAGCTTCTGCGCGAGCAGCACGCAGAGCATCTCCTCGGGCAGGACGCCGATCTTGCCGCCGAAGCCGCCGCCCACGTCGGGGGCGATGACACGCAGCTTGGACTCCGGCACCCCGAGGGTCACCGTGGTCATGGTGCGCAGGATGTGCGGCACCTGGGTCGCGGCCCAGATGGTCAGCTGCTCACCGGTCGGGTCCACCACGCAGGAGCGGGGCTCCATGAACGCGGGGATCAGGCGCTGCTGGCGGAAGCGGCGGCGGACGACGACGGAGTCGCTGTCGGCCTCGGCGGCCTTGATGGCCTCGGCCACGTCGGCACCGGTGCCGGCGGCGGCGGAGTCGAACACCCAGGTCGCGGAGACGTTGGTGCCGAGGTCCGGGTGGACCAGCTCGGCGCCGTCCTGCGCGGCGGCCTCCATGTCGAGGACCGGGTCGAGCGGCTCGTAGTCGACCTCGACGAGCTCGGCGGCGTCGCGCGCGGCGGCGGCCGACCGGGCGACGACGACGGCGACGCCCTCACCGGAGAAGTTGACGCGGCCGACGGCGAGCACCGGGCGCTGCGGGGCCTTCTGGTCCGGGGTGATCGGCCACGCGCAGGGCATGCCGACCTCCTCCGCACCGAGGTCGGCCGCGGTGTAGACGCCGAACACACCCGGGGCCTTCTCGGCCTCGGACTTGTCGATCGAGGTGATGGTCGCCCGCGCGATCGTCGACCGGACGACGGCGATGTGGACGGTTCCCGGAGGGGTGATGGAGTCGGTGTAGCGGGACCGGCCGGTGATGAGGCGCTGGTCCTCCTTGCGGACCCGGGCCTTGCCGATCTCGCCGGTCGTGGTGGGTTCGGCGGTCGTCGTCACGTCAGTTACCTCCCGCAACCGGGGCGGCCTGGCCGGAGGGCTGAGCGGCTCCCGGCTTCATGTTCTTCGCCGCGGTCTGCACGGCGCGCACGATGTTCTGGTAGCCCGTGCAGCGGCAGAGGTTGCCCTCGATGCCCTCACGGACCTCCTGCTCGGACGGGTCGGGGTTGTCCCCGAGCAGGTCCACCGCAGCCATGATCATTCCCGGCGTGCAGTACCCGCACTGCAGACCGTGGCACTCGCGGAAGGCCTCCTGCACCGGGTGCAGCTGACCGTCGCGGGCGAGACCCTCGATGGTGGTGACCTCGGCGCCGTCCGCCTGGACCGCGAGCACCGAGCAGGACTTCACGCTCTGCCCGTTGAGATGAACCGTGCAGGCACCACAGTTGCTGGTGTCGCAGCCGATCAGCGTCCCCGTCTTGCCCAGCGTCTCCCTCAGGTACTGCGCGAGCAACATGCGGGGCTCGACGTCGTCGGCGTAGTTCACGCCGTCGACGGTGACCCGGACCTCTGTCATGAACTCTCACTCCTCGTACGCGACCACGCACGCTCCGAAGCGCGGGGTCTGACCGGGGACTTCGTCCGAGGAGCGCCGATCGCCGTCGCCTGTCTCGCGACCACGCCTGCGCGCCCGGAAAAGTTGCCGCACGTCTCGTGTGGCAGCGCCCACATCACACTCCCGATCTTCCTGGGGTGCAAGGAGCCGGGGACGGGGCGACCGGAGGTCGGCTGGCGTGTTGCCGACGTCACGGCGACAGCCTGTCGTGCGCAACCGCAGGCGCGGAGAAGGTGGGCGAGAGCCGCCCTCAGAATCGGATCCGCGACGCAACACGAATCACCCGTTCAGACCAGTCCTGACGGAGTGGTACGACACCGAAGGTCAGGGAAGCCTAACCTGCGTCAGCGTCGCGCGCCAGGACCGGTCGGCCGCAGCGGGGCGGAGGTCCGGTGCTCGACGGCCCCCCACCACAGACCGGCGCCGTAGGCGAGGTCGTCGAGCCGGTGCGCGAGCAGGTGCAGCAGCGGCCCGGTCCGGACCCGCGGGTCGCGGTCGCGGTGGCGCCACCAGTCGGTCAGCCCCTCCGCCAGCGCCGCCGCGACGACCGCGCGGCGGGCCCGGCGCGACACCAGACAGGCGAGCGCGGCGACCGGCCAGAAGTGCCGGGTCAGCGCCGACGCCGTCTGCCACAGCGCCCCGGACAGGCCGAGCGCGGTGAGCAGGGCCGCACCGCGCCGCGGGTGGTCGAGCCGGGGCAGCTTCCGGGACAGCCGCTCGGTCGCGACCCCGGTGACGACGGCGGCGAGCGCCGTCGCCCCCCGACGCTGGGCCAGCAGGAGCAGGCAGACCGCCGCCGTCCAGGGGGAGAGGATCACCGGCGGCACCGCGCCGGGGTGCCTGCGCGCCAGCGGCGCCGCCCCGGTGCCGTAGAACGCCTTGCGCCGCAGCCACTCCCCCGGCCGGGTGCGGTGGTCGTGCGCGACCCGCGCCACGGGTTCGAAGCGCATCGCCCAGCCGGCCGCGTGCAGGCGCAGGACGAGGTCGACGTCCTCGGCGACGTGCATCCCCGGGTCGAACGCGACCGGCCCGACCGCCGACACCCGGACGAGCATCGCCGCGCTCGGCACGTAGGCGACACGGGACCGCGGCACGATCAGCGCCGGGTCGGGCCCCAGGTCCAGCGACGACCGCACCGCCTCGTAGCGCCCGACCGCCCCGCGCAGCCCGCCGCCCCGCTCCGGCTCCGACGCCACGATCCGCGGCGCGACGAGACCGACCGCCGGGTCGGCGAGGTGGGCGAGCAGCGGGGGCAGCCAACCGGGTTCGGGGACGACGTCGGAGTCGAGGAACACCACGAACGGGGTGGTCGCGACGGCGAGGCCGGCGTTCCGGGCGGCCGCCGGGCCGCGCGGGGTGGCGTGCCGCAGGACCGTCCCCCCGGCCCGCTCGACGGCACGGCGCAGCGGTGCCGGGTCGACGGACCCGTCGTCGACGACGACCGGGCCGGCCACCCCGGTCCCGGCCAGCGCGGCGAGGAGCCGGTCCAGCGGCCGGTCCTTCACCGGGACGACGACGGTGACCTCGGCCGCGGTGATCCCGGCCGGGGAATCGGGGACGGGGTGGGCGAGCCCGGCGTCGAGCAGGGTGCGGGCCAGGGACCGCTCGGTGGGACCGGTGACGACCAGCGGCCGTCCGGGGGCGGGCAGCAGCGCGCGGGCCCGCGCGGACAGGTGCACCAGCCGGGGCGGGGCGCCACCGAGCAGCGCCGCGCCGCCGTCGAGCCGCCGGGTGCGACGGTCGAGCACCACCCGGAAGCCGTCCGGGAGCCGCCGGTCCGCCGGGCCCGAGGGGGTCGTGGCGGAGGGACGGTCGGGGTCGGTCCGGGCGGCGGTCACCTGCGGGAGCCTTCCATCCCCGGCCGTCGCGGGTCGACACCCGCACCTGCCCGATCGGCGTGGTCCGCACGGGTCCCGCCGGGCAGACTCCGGAGCATGCCCGAGGTCCTCCCCCGCTACGGCTCGGCGACGCTGGCCGACGTCCTCCCCGCGCTGCTGCACGCGATCGGCGCCCCGCTCGACGACCGGCCGGCCGCGTTCGGGCTCCCGCGGGCAGGGGCGGCGGTGCTGCTGCTCGTCGACGGGCTGGGCCACGAGCTGCTGCACGCCCACGCCGCCGACGCGCCGGTGCTGGCCGGGCTCGCCGACGCCGGACCGCTCACCGTCGGGTTCCCCTCGACCACCCCGATCAGCCTGACCTCGCTCGGCACCGGGCTGCCGCCGGGCGCGCACGGCACCCTCGGGCTGCGGTTCCGCGTCGACGGCGAGCTGCTCGACGCGCTGGGCTGGTCCTCGGGCCGCCGGGACCTGCGGGAGCGGCTCGTCCCGGAGCGGGTGCAGCCGGAGCCGACCGTGCTGGAGCGGGCCGCGGCGGCGGGCGTCGCGGTCCGGTCGGTGTCACCGTCGGAGTTCCGGATCTCCGGGCTGACCCGGTCGGGGCTGCGCGGCGGCGAGTACCGCGGGGTCGCCGCGCTGGGCGACCTGGCCGTGGAGATCCTCGCCGGGGTGGAGGGCCCCGGCCCGCGGCTCGTCTACGGCTACCACGCCGACCTGGACAAGGTCGGCCACCTGTACGGCCCCGGGAGCCCGGCGTGGCGCTGGCAGCTGCGCCAGGTCGACGCGCTGCTCGCGATGCTGCTGGAGGCACTGCCCGCGGGGACACTGCTGGCGGTCACCGGCGACCACGGCATGGTCACCGTCGATCGGACCGTCGACGCCGACACCACCCCGGCGCTGTCCGACGGCGTGGCGCTGCTCGGCGGGGACCCGCGCGCCCGGCACGTCTACACCGAGCCCGGGGCCGCGGCCGACGCGCTGGCAGCCTGGCAGGCGGTGCTCGGCGACGACGCCGCCGTCGTCAGCCGGGAGGAGGCGGTGGCCCGGGGCTGGTTCGGACCGGTCACCGACCGGGTGCTCGACCGGGTCGGCGACGTCGTCGCCGCGCTGCACGGGACGGCGGCGGTGGTCCGGAGCGAGGCGGAGCCGTTCCTGTCCACGCTGCCCGGCCAGCACGGCTCGTTCACCACGGCCGAGCAGCTCGTGCCCCTGCTGGTGCACCCCGCGGCGTGACCCCGCGCTACGCCGGCGGCGGGCGGAGGCGTCCGGTGCCGGGGTCGGGGTCCCACGCGGTGACCGCCGCGGACGCCGTCGCCGTGATCGCCGCGAGCAGCCGCAGCCCCTCCCCGGCCGACGCGCCGGCCGGGTCACCGAGCACGCCGTTCGGGCTGACCGCGGCGATCCCCCCGGCCCGCAGCTCCCCGATGACCTCGCGCAGCGGCCGGGTGTCGCCCGCCTCGGCGCGGTCGGTGCGGACCAGGCCGGGATGCAGGTGGGCGAGCAGCGAGGTCTCGTAGCGCCCGGCGTGCGCGTCCAGCGGCACCCCGGGGACGTCGGCGACGCAGGACAGCCAGCCGGCGTCGCGGCCCTCGTGGCGCAGCTGGGTCACCGCCGAGCGGAGCGCGGCGACGTTGCCGCCGTGCCCGTTGAGCAGCACCAGCCGCGAGGCCCACCGGCACGCCGAGCGGCCGTACTCGACGAGGACGGTGCGCAGCGCGTCCTCCCCGATCGACACGGTGCCGGGGAAGCCCTCGTGCTCACCGGCGGCGCCGTAGGGCAGGGCGGGGGCGAGGACGAGCCCCGGGTCGGCGTCGTGCAGCGCCGACGCGACCGCCGACGCCACGGCGGTGTCGGTGCCCAGCGGCAGGTGCGGGCCGTGCTGCTCGGTGGAGCCGACCGGCACGAGCAGCGTGTACGCCGCGGCCGGGTCGAGGTCGGGCCAGGTCAGATCCGCGAGGAGCACGGCCCCAGCCTGCCCGCTCGGGCCCCGGTCCGGCGCGGCGCGGTCGGCGCGAGGTCGACGAGGCGGCCCTCACGGATCGCGGCGTCGAACCGGCGCGGGGCCAGCGCGTCGCCGATCCGGTGCACCGGCCACGGCCCGCCGGCCAGCGCGGACCACAGGCGGGTGGCGGGGACGGTGGCCGTCGCCGCGACGACGGCGCCGACGTCGCGCCGCTCGGTGCGGCCGGTCGGGTGGTGCAGGAGCTCCACGGTGCAGTCGGGCTCGGCGCAGCTCTGCTCACCACGGCTCTGCTCACCCCTGCGCAGCACCCCCAGCACGGCGAGGTCGGTGCGGCAGCGGATCCCGGCGGCGTGCGCGCGGCGGCGGAACCCCTCGCGGTCCAGGGTGAGCCCGAGGTCCTGCCCGACGACCAGCGCGGGGGTGACGACCTCGACGGCGTGCCCGCGGGCGGCGAGCAGCTCGGCGACCGAGGTGGCCTGGTGGAACCCGAGCTCGTCGACGACGAGCACCGGGCCCGGAGGCAGGCGCACCCCGGCCAGCACGTCGTCGACGGGGACGGTCAACCGCTCCGGGTCCCACGACGGGACGGCGGGCACCGACCCGGTGGCGACGACGACAGCCGCGGGGTCCAGCTCCTCGACGAACCCGCGGTCGACGGTCGTGCCGTACCGGATCTCGGCCCCGGCCGCGTGCGCCTCGCGCAGCAGGTCGGCGACGACGTGGCCGAGCTCGGCCCGCCCGGGCGCGGTCGCCGCGAGGGCGAGCCGTCCACCGGGGGTGCCGGCGCGTTCGGCGAGCAGCACCCGGTGCCCGCGCCCGGCGAGCGCGGCGGCCGCGGCGAGCCCGGCCGGCCCGGCCCCGACGACGAGCACCCGCCCCGCGCCGGGACCGGCGGCCCGGGTGGGCGGGACGAGCCGTTCGCGCCCGGCGGCCGGGTCGACCGCGCAGCCCAGCGGCAGGTTCAGCCCGACCCGGCCGATGCAGTCCTGGTTGCACCCGACGCACCGGCGTACCGGGCGTCCGGTGAGGGCCTTGTTCGCGAAGCCGGGGTCGGCGATCTGCCCGCGGGCGACGCCGACGAGGTCGCACTCCCCGCGGTCCAGCGCCGCGGCGGCCTCGGCGGGCGTGGTGAACCGGCCGACCCCGATCACCGGGAGGTCCGCCCCGGCGGCACGGACGGCGCGGCGCAGGGTCGCCGCGAGGTGCCCGGCGTAGCCCGGCGGGGTGTGCATGGACGGCTCGATCAGGTGCAGCGTCGAGGTGGCGACGCCGATCGAGGTGTTCAGGTGGTCCACCTGACCGGTCGCGGCGAGACGGCGGGCGAGGTCGGCGCCGTCGGCGGGGGTGATGCCGCCCTCGATGCGCTCGTCGACGCCGATCCGCAGGCCCAGCACCGGGTCCGGGCCGATCGCCGCGCGGACGGCGGCGACGACGTCGAGCACCAGCTTCGCCCGGTCTCGCCCCCAGGCGTCGGTGCGACGGTTGGTGGCCGGGGACAGGAACAGCCGCAGCAGCGAGGCGTGCGAGCACTGCAGCTCGACGCCGTCGAACCCACCCTCGACGCAGCGTGCGGCGACGTCGGCGAAGGCGTCGACGATCGCGCCGATCCCGGCCGCGTCGAGCTCGGCGGGGACCTCGCGGAACATCGGGTCGGGCACCGGCGAGGGCCCGACGACGGCCGTACGCGAGTACATCCCCGACCCCTGCGCGCCGTTGTGGTTGAGCTGGGCGAGCACGAGGGCGCCGTGGGCGTGCACCGCGTCGGTGAGGGCGCGGTAGCCGGGCAGCACGGCCGGGTCGTGGCCACGGATCAGCCGCTCGTAGGGCCGGTCGCCGGGGCGGACGGCGTGCTCCTCGGTGATCACCAGTGCGGCGCCGCCCGCGGCACGGGCCGCGTAGTAGGCGGTGTGCCGGTCGGTCGGCATGCCGTTCTCGGCGAAGCCGGTGAGGTGGGCGGTGAAGACGATCCGGTTGCGCAACATGGCGCGGCCGAGGCGCAGGGGGTCGCCGAGCCGGGGCCGCGGGACCTCCGCCCCCTCGGACACGGGCGCGGGGAGCGCGGGCCCCGGGGACGCGGCGGCCGTGGGCGGCGACGCGGCCCCACCGGCCCCGACCGTGTCACGTGCCCCGGATCCGGGCAGGACCACCGGGCCGGGTCCGGGATCCAGCCCGGTCACGGCGCGGGCCGTGCCCCCCGCCGTCGCGTCGGCGTCCGCGAGGGCGAACGCGGCCCGCCGCCCCTCCCGCACCGCCTCGGCGAGCGTCCGCGGCGCGACCCGGTCCCCCGCGAGGTGACAGCCGGGCAGCGCCGGGAGCGTGTCCTGCGGCAGTCGCGGTCCACAGTCGACGACGGCCGCGCACGGCACCGTCGTCACCGCAGCGGTGTGGACGTCCACCAGCTCCGCGACACCGCCGCGCACCGCTCCCGGCCGGGTGAACAACGCCCGCCGGACACCGGCCCGTTCCAGCCGCGCGTTCGCCGCGGCCATGTCTCCGCAGCGGCCGAGCTGGTGTCCGGCGACGGCGTCCGGGGTGGACAGCACCACCCGGTACCCGGCGCCGGCGAGCAGCTCCGCGACCCCCGGCCCGGTCCAGTCCCCGAGGGGGTCGGCGACGAGCACCGGCGCGTTCCGCGGAACGCGCGCGGCGGCGAGCACCGCGACGACTGCGTTACGGTGCCCGCCACGGCGGTCGTCGTCGTCCTGTTCTGGCTGGTGATCGCGTTCGCGTTCTTCTACGTCCTCCACCACGTGGTGCGTCGCGCGGTCCGCGCCGGGATCGCCGACGCCCTCAGCCGCACCGACACCGCGCCCGGCGGCGGCCGGGACGACGACACGGGCTGACCGCGCCACCCCCACGCAGAGTTCCGCCGCGGTGAGCACCGGGACGTCCGCGTCGACCACCGGCGGCGACGGCCGGGACCCGGTCGCGAGCACCACCGCCTCCCCCCGTGCCCGGGCGGCGCCGAGCACCGCGGGGTCCACCTCCGACCCCAGCCGCACGTCGACGCCGAGCCGGTCGAGCTCCGCGGCCCACCACGGGACCGGCAGCGCGAGCCGGTCCCGGCCGGGCAGCACCGCGGCCGCGGGCAGCAGACCGCCGAGCCGGTCGGTGCGCTCGTGCAGCGTCACCGGGTGCCCGCGCAGCGCCAGCGTCCGGGCCGCCTCCAGCCCCGCGGGCCCGCCGCCGACGACGAGCACCGGCCGTCGCGCCCCTGCGCCGCGTTCCGCGGAACGCAGCGCTCGTTCCGCATCGAGGTGTCCGGGGCCCGCCGCAGCGTCCGGACCACGTTCCGCGGAACGCGGCGGAACCGGCTCCGGCTCCGCCTCCGGCTCCGCGTCCGGGTCCGGGTCCGGGTCCGGGTCCGGGTCGGTCCGTTCGTGCCCCGACCGCGGTTCCAGCTCGTCCCCGACCACGGGGTTGCGCGGGTCGCGGGCCGCGGCGAGGGCGTTCGTCAGCAGGCACGGCCGGATGCGCTCCGGCGTCCCGGCCCGGGTCAGCGCGACGAGCCGCGGGTCCGCGACCTGCGCTCTCGTCATCTCGACGATATCCGCGTCGCCGCTGCTCAGGGCGTCGTCGGCGAGGGCCGGGGTGACGACGCTGCCGGCCAGGACGACCGTCGTCGCGCCGCCGAGGGCACGCCGCAGCTCGCCGCACCGGGCCCGCAGGAACGCCTCGGGCGTGTGCAGGTCCGGCCGGGTCGCGGCGACCGACAGCGCGCTCCCGACGACGGGGACGAGCAGGTCCACCCGGTCGGCGACGGACCGGGCGAGGGCGAGGCCGTCGCCGGGGGTGATACCGGCCCAGGGGGCGAGCTCGTCGACGCACAGGCGCAGTGCCAGCAGGGGGTCCGGCCCGATCGCCGCCCGCACGGCGTCGAGGACCTCGCGCAGCAGCAGGGTGCGGTCGCGGCCGTACGCGTCGTCGCGGTGGTTGGTCAGGCCGGAGCAGAACTGGCGCAGCACCGAGTGCTGCCCGGCGGAGATCTCCACACCGTCCACACCGCTGTCCACAGCCGCGCGGGCGGCGTCGGCGAAGCCGCGGACCACGGCGCCGATCTCCGCGGACCCCATCGCGACCGGGACCTCGCGGGACACGACGTCCGGGACCGGCGACGGCGCCCACAGCGGGTGCCCGGAGTGCGCGGAGCTGCCCTGCCCACCGGCGTGCGCGAGCCCGGCCAGCACGAGCGTCCCGTGCGGCCGGCACGCCGCGACGACCGCCGCCCACCCGGCCGCGGCGGGCACCCGCGCGCCGTCCCGGTCGCCGAGATGCAGCTCAGCGGGCCCGGAAGATCCACGACTCCCGCTGAGCTGCATCTCGACGCGCCCCGACGCCGCTGCCGGGCCGGACGACGCGGCAGGACCGGGCGACACGGCAGGGACGGGCGACGCGGCGGGGAACGCGGCGGGGGCGTAGGCGTAGGGGTGGTCCGAGGCGTGCACCGACGCCGGCTCGACCACGACGATCCCCGCACCCCCGGCGGCCCGCGCCGCGTAGTAGGCGACGTGGTCGGCCGTGATCCCGCGTGCGGCGTCGCCGAGGTTGGTCTCGTGCGGCCCGAACAGCACACGCGACGGGGCCCGCCGACCACGCAGGTCGACGGGCCCCGTCAGCAACAGGTCCGTGGTCAGCTCCCGGCGACCGGCTGCGCCACGGGCACGGCGTCCGGCGCGAACCCGGCGAGCGGGTTCTCGTCGCAGGCCCGGTCCGGCCGGCGCGGCGGCGGGGTGAGCGAGAGCATCGTCGGCTGCTTCGGCGCACGGGTGTTGCGCGGCGCGGAGCGCGAGTGGTCGACGTCGGACTTCGGGATGACCGTCCCGCCGTCGCGCGCGGCCAGCATCGCCTCGCCGTAGCCCTGCACGCACTCCGGGTCCGGGCCGTCGAGCGGCAGGCCGGTGAAGAACTTCGCGGCCATGCACCCGCCCTGGCAGGTGTCGTAGTGCGGGCACGACGCGCACGCCCCGCCGGTCTGCGGCTGGCGCAGCTCGGTGAAAAGCTCGGAGTGCTCCCACACCTCCTTGAAGCCGCCCTCGTCGCGGACGTTGCCGGCCAGGAAGTTCTCGTGGATGGCGAACGGGCAGGCGTAGACGTCACCCACCGGGTCGATCAGGCAGACCACGCGGCCCGCGCCGCACAGGTTCAGCCCGGGCAGGGCCTCGCCGTAGGCGGACAGGTGGAAGAACGAGTCACCGGTCAGGACCTGGTCGCCGTGCGCGACCAGCCAGTCGTAGAGCTGCTTCTGCTGGGCCTGGGTCGGGTGCAGCTCGTCCCAGACGTCGGCACCGCGACCGGACGGGCGCAGCCGGGTGATGCGCAGCTGGGCGCCGTACTTGTCGGCGATGGCCTTGAACTCGTCGAGCTGGTCGACGTTCTCCCGGGTCATCACGACCGAGATCTTGGGATGCTTGAACCCGGCCTCGGCGAGGTTCTCCAGCGCGGTGATCGCGGTGTCGAACGAGCCCGGGCCACGGACGTAGTCGTTGACCTCGGCCGTCGCGCCGTCCATCGAGATCTGGATGTCGACGTAGTCGGTCGCGGCGAGCTGCGCGGCCCGCTGCTTGTCGAGCTTGACGCCGTTGGTGGAGAACTTGACGCCGACGTCGTGGGCGATGGCGTAGTCCAGCAGCTCCCAGAAGTCCGGGCGCACGGTCGGCTCGCCACCGCCGATGTTGATGTAGAAGACCTGCATGCGCTGCAGCTCGTCGATGACGGCCTTGGCCTCGGCGGTGCTCAGCTCGCGCGGGTCACGCCGCCCGGAGCTGGACAGGCAGTGCACGCACGCGAGGTTGCACGCGTAGGTGAGCTCCCAGGTCAGGCAGATGGGCGAGTTCAGGCCGTACTGGAAGTGGTCGACCAGCTTCACGGGCACCTCACTGTGGTGGTCGGCGGGGCGGGCGGGACTAGCGGGCGACGATCGTGCGGGACTTCAGCAGTCCGGCGAGGGCACGCAGGTAGGCGTCGTGCTGGGGCTCCTCGACGCCGGCGGCACGGACCGCCGAGCGGGCGTCCGGCTGGTTCTCCAGGTCGCGCACGACCGAGACCAGCTGGGGCGTCTTGAGGAAGGAGAGCTTGCGGGTCACGAAGTCGTACACCAGGGCGCCGAAGGGCTCCGGACGCAGCGAGACGCTCTCGCTGAGCCGGTACGGCGCCGCGGGGTCGAAGGCCCCCGCGGCGCCGTCCGGAACCGTGGTGTCGAGGGGCTTAGTAGACACCGCACATGCCGTCGATGGAGACCTCCTCGACGAGGGTCTCCTCGGTCAGGGCGTCCTCGTTCTGGTGCTCGCTCATGCGCAACCTCCGCTGGATCCGACTCTCGGCGAGAGAGGTGGTGAACCGCCCCGCCGGCCGGCGGTGGCAGCAGATCGGACGCTATTGGCACCCGGTGCCGGAAATCAATACTCGATGTCCACGCCCGTCCGATCGGACGGGCGTGCAGGCTGTCTCCCATGACGGTCGGGACGGTCCTGCTGCACCTGTGCACCCCTGGTGAGTGGCGGAGGTGGCTCGGCACCGGAGCCGTGGCGCCCTCCTCCCTGGACGAGGTCGGGTTCGTGCACCTGTCGACGCCCGACCAGGTCGCCCTGCCCGCGCAACGCCTGTTCGCGGGCCGGACCGACCTGGCCCTGCTCGTCCTCGACCCGGCCCGGATCGACGTCGCCGGGGTCGACGTCCGGTGGGAGCCGGGGGTGCCGACCGACCCGGCGTCGATGCGGTTCCCGCACGCCTACGGGGCGGTGCCGGCGTCGGCGGTGCTGATGGTGCTGCCCTACCGCCCCGGCCCGGACGGCTTCGCCGCACCGGAGGTCCCCGACCCCGGCGCGGCGGCGCGAGCGATGGGGTTCGAGCCGTCGATGCTGCGGCGCGGCGCGACCGCGGAGGAACCGGTGACCGGCGGCGTCGCGGTCCGGACCGACGCCTGGCCGGTGTCGCGGATGCACAACCAGCTGCTGCTCGGCCGACCGGACCGCACCGACCCGGCCACCGTGGTCGCCGAGGCCGACCGGGCGCTCACCGCGCACGGCCTGCACCCGGGGGCGCTGCTGTGGGGCCCGGGGGCGGACGAGCTCGCCGACGGCCTCCGCGCCGCCGGGTGGTCGGTCTCGGCGAACGAGGCCATGACCGCCCCCACCGCGACCGGCGCGGCCACGGGTGCCGGCGCGGCGGCGGTCACCGAGCTGGACCACCACGAGCTCCGCGGGTTCCGGCGCGCCTGCTGGGCCCGGGACCTCCCCGGCGCCGGACCCGGGGACCTCGACCAGCTGGTCGACCGCGACACCGGCGACGACCGGGTACTGGCCCTGCACCGCCTCGCCGTCGTCGCCGACGACCGGGTGGTGGCGGCCGCGACGCTGCGTCGCGACGGGGCCACGGCCTGGCTCGACGCCGTGGAGACCGATCCGGCCCACCGCGGCCGCGGGCACGGCCGGGCGCTGCTGGCCCGCTCCCGCGAGCTCGCCGCCGAGCACGGTTGCGACCTGCTCGCGCTGGGCGCGGACGCCGCCGACTGGCCGCGGGACTGGTACCGGCGCAGCGGTTTCACCCCGGTCGGCACCCACCTCGAGGCCTCCGCCCCACGCCGGTGACCCCTCCGGACGGAGGGTGGACCTGCCCCGGCGAACGACCGGGTGGTCAGGTACCCATCTGTAGCTGTTGCCAGTACTTCGCAACAACCAAGGTTGTGCTCGTCCGTCAGCCGACGAAGCCGTCGAGGAGAGTCATGGCCATCGAGCTCAACCAGATCTGGGACTTCCCGATCAAGGAGTTCCACCCGTTCCCGCGAGCCCTGCTGGGCGTCGGCGCCCACGACATCCTCGGCGTCGAGGCGAAGAACATGGGGATGACCCGCGCCCTGTTCGTCACCTCGGGCCTGCGCGGCTCCGGGATCGTGGAGGAGCTCAAGGGCAAGGTCGAGTACCAGGGCGTCGACGTGGTCGTCTACGACCAGGTCGAGTCCAACCCCAAGGACTACAACTGCATGGACGCCGCCGCGCTCTACACGAGCGAGAAGTGCGACGGCATCATCTCGATCGGCGGCGGCTCCTCGCACGACGCCGCCAAGGGCGCCCGCGTCGTCATCGCCCACGACGGCCGCAACATCAACGAGTTCGAGGGCTTCTCGAAGTCCACGAACATGGAGAACCCGAAGCACATCGCGGTCTCCACCACCGCAGGCACCGGGTCCGAGACCTCGTGGGCGTACGTCATCACCAACACCAGCGACATGGACAACCCGAAGAAGTGGGTCGGGTTCGACGACGCCGTGGTCGCCACCCTGGCGCTGGACGACCCGCTGCTCTACTACAGCTGCCCGCAGCACTTCACCGCCTTCTGCGGGTTCGACGTCCTCGCCCACGGGTCCGAGCCGTACGTCTCGCGGCTGGACTTCGAGCCCTCGCTGGGGAACGCGATCTACTCGATCGAGCTCGTCGGGCGCTACCTGCGCGAGGCGGTGTACGAGCCGCGCAACCTCGAGGCGCGGTCGAAGATGATGCACGCGCAGTACATCGCGGCCCAGGCGTTCAACTCCGGCGGCCTCGGCCTGGTGCACTCCGCGTCGCACGCGGTCTCGGCGTTCTTCGACACCCACCACGGCCTGAACAACGCCATCGCCCTGCCGCGTGTGTGGGAGTACAACCTGCCGTCGCGCTACGAGCGCTACGCGAAGATCGCCACCGCGCTCGGTGTGGACACCCGCAACATGACGACCGTGCAGGCCGCGGACGCCGCGGTCGAGGAGGCCATCCGACTCTCCAAGGACGTCGGGATCCCGGACAACTTCGGCGCGCTGCGGTCCGACAGCTACGACAAGAACCGGATGAACACCGGCAAGTACTCCGGTGTCGGCGACACGATCCCCACCGACGGCGACACCGTCCACCGGATCGCGGAGCACATGATGGGCGACTACTGCACCCCGGGCAACCCCCGCGAGTGCACGGTCGAGGCGCTGGTCCCGATGGTGGACCACGCGTTCAACAAGTCCTACTAGGACGTACCGCCCACCCGCCGTCGCGCCCGGATCAGCCCCCGGGCGCGGCGGCGGCCGTCCGTCCGCCGCACCGCTGCGTGCGGCTCAGCAGTCGAGGAGAACGGTGTCCGACAGCACGGAGTTCGGCAAGGCACGGTCCGGCGGCGCGGCGTCCGGCCCGCCGGCCTTCGAGAGCGCGGAGGCGCTCACCGAGGCGCTGTCCGGTCAGGACTACGTCATCGACCCCGGGTTCGCCGTGGTGGTGCACCTCGCCACGGCACTCGAACGCCCGCTGCTGCTGGAGGGCCCCGCCGGCGTCGGCAAGACCGAGCTGGCGAAGTCCCTGGCCGCGGCGAGCGGGCGCCGGCTGGTCCGGCTCCAGTGCTACGAGGGCCTCGACGACGGCCGCGCCCTCTACGAGTGGGACTACGGCAAGCAGCTGATGCACGTCCAGATGCTCCGCGACCGGATCGGGGAGCTGCTGTCGGGGACCACGACGATGGCCGAGGCCACCGCGCGGCTCCAGGAGCAGGACACCGGGCTCTACACCGAGTACTTCCTCTCCGCCCGCCCGCTGCTCGAGGCGGTCCTGTCCGACGACCCGGTGGTGCTGCTCGTCGACGAGGTCGACCGCACCGAGGAGTCGATGGAGGCCCTGCTGCTCGAGGTGCTGGCAGAGCGGCAGGTCACCGTGCCCGAGATCGGCACCTTCACCGCGCGCTCCACCCCGTGGGTGGTGCTGACCTCCAACGACACCCGGGAGCTCTCCCCCGCCCTCAAGCGCCGCTGCCTGCACTACCAGGTCGACTTCCCGACCCCCGAGCGCGAGACCGAGATCGTGTCCCGGCGGGCGCCCGAGGTGGCCGCCGACGTCGTCGCCGACGTCGTGGAGCTGGCCCGCAGGCTGCGGGGGTTCCCGCTGCGCAAGTCCCCGTCGATCTCGGAGGTCATCGACGCCGCCCGCGCCGCGGCCGTGCTCGGGCTCGCCACCACCGGCGAGGTCGAGAAGGTGCGCTCGGCGCTGCTGTCCGCGCTGCTCAAGTACGGCTCGGACCGCGAGCTCGCCGTGCGCCGTCTCGACGAGGGCGAGCCGGCGGCCGAGGTGGACGTCGCGAGCGACGAGGGCTGGGTCCGCCGGTCCTCCCGGCCCGCCGACACCACCTCCGGCGCCTTCGGGAAGGGCCGGGCGAGCTCCGGTGCGACGCGCGCCGAGGCCGACCGGGCCCGGCGGATGCGGCGATGACGGCGTCCGCGTCCGGCGACCCCGGCACGCGGCTGCTGTCGGTGCTGGCCGCCGCGTTCACCCGGGTGCTGCGGTCGCAGCGGGTGGCGGTGTCCCCCGCGGAGGCGATCGAGGTCCGCCGGGTGCTGGCGCTGCTCGGCGCGGCGGACACCGGGCGGCTGCGCGCAGGGCTGCGCGCCGTGACGGTGAAGTACGCCCACGAGCGGCCCGGGTTCGAGCGTGCCTTCGACGCGTTCTTCGGCCTCGTCGCCGGGGACGGTCCCGGCGCGGCCGGCGGCTCGGGGCCCGCCCTGCGCGAGCCCGGCGGCGACGGCCTGCCCGGGGACCTGGACCTCACCGAGGACGACGACCCGCTGGGCCGCTACGCCGGCTACGACCCGAGCGCCGCCGAGGTGGGCGACCTGCTCGACGCGCCGGAGCAGGAGAAGGGGTTCGACCCCCACCGCGACGACGACGACGCCTCGCTGGGCGGCTCGGACAAGGACCTGTCGGTCTCCTCCGGCGAGGACCGGGGCCGGCGCGGCACGACCTACACCGTCGACCTCGAACGCGCCGGGGCCGCGGTCGGCCGCGAGCTCACCTCGGGGTCCACCACGCAGGCGTCGGGTGAGATCGCCTTCGACGACCCGGAGGCGATCCTGGCCTGGCTCGCGGAGTACGACCCGCACGCCGTCTACGCCGACGGCCCCGACGGCGAGGACCTCTCGGAGATCCAGCTCGACCGGCTCGTCGACGCGATCACCGACTTCGTCGCCCAGCTGGCCGAGCGGGTCGCGACCACCGGGGCCGAGGGCCCGGAGACCGGGGCCGGCGGGAACACGCTGGACTCCGCGGACATGGCACAGGCCTGCCACGAGCTGCTGCACCGGATGCGCGGCGCGCCGCGCCGGGTGCCCCGCGAGCACGCGCACGGTCCGCTCGACGTGCGGCACACGGTCCGGCGCAGCATGCGCAGCGACGGCGTCCCGTTCCACCTGCACCACCGCGCGAAGGTCCCCGACCGGGTGCGGCTGCTGGTCGTCGCGGACGTGTCGCTGTCGGTGCGGTCGATCACCGCGTTCGTGCTCCGGCTCGCCCGCACCCTGCACCGGCAGGCGTTCCGCTGCCGGGTGCTCGCCTACGTCGACACCCCGGTCGAGGTCACCGACCTGCTGATGGCCGCGCACGACGACCACGCACTGGCCGCTGTGCTCGCGGCGCCCGGCATCGACCTGGACGCCACCAGCGACTACGGGCGGGTGCTCCGGATCCTGAACGAGGACTTCGCCGACGCCGTCGACTCCCGGACCGCCGTCCTGTTCGTCGGGGACGGCCGGTCCAACGGCCTCCCGCCCGGGACCGACGAGCTGCGCCGCCTCGCCCGCCGCGCGTACCGGGTCGGGTGGATCACCCCGGAGCAGCGCCGCTACTGGGACCAGGCGTCCTGCGCCATGGGCGAGTACGAGGAGGTCCTCGACCACGTGCTGGTCGCCCGGGACGCCGACGAGCTGCTCGCCGGGGCGGGCGAGCTGGGGCACGCCCTGTCCTGAGCGGTGCTCAGCCCTCGCGCAGCGACCGGCGCGGGATGTCCGGGGCGGCCGCGCCCGCGGCGTCGCGGGGCATCCGCCGTGCGAACGTGACCACGGCGTCGGTCAGCGCGTCGAGCCGGTCGCGGACGCCGTCGTCGACGAGCGCGCCGCCGTCGAAGTGGGTGTTGTTCGCGTACACCGCGCCGGGGACCGCCCAGGCCCGGAAGAACCCGACGAGCGGCTTGAGCTCGTGCTCGACCGCGAGGAAGTGGTGGTCGGTGCCCCCCGTCGCGACGAGCCCGACGGGCTTGCCCGCCAGTGCGTCGTTGGGGAGCACGTCGAACAGGTTCTTCAGCCGGCCGGTGTAGCTGCCGCGGTACATCGGGGTGCCGACGACGAGCGCGTCCGCCGCGACGACCCGGTCGATCACCGCGCGGGTGTCGCCGGTGTAGTCGGCGGGGTCGCGGCCGTCGGAGAAGACGACGTCGTGGTCGCGCAGGGCGAGCAGCTCAGCCGACACATCGTCGTGCGCGGCCGCCCTGGCCACCGCCAGTTCCAGCAGCAGCGCGGTCTTCGACGGGTCGGACGGGCTGCCGGAGATCGCGAGGAGGTCCATCCCGGCGACCCTAACCGTCACCCGACCCGGCACCCTGGTGTCGTGCAGCTGAGCCGTCGTTCGTTCCTGCGGGCCGCCGGTGCGTCCGCGGCGCTCGCGGGGATCCCGGCTCTCGCGGCGTGCGGCGCGCCGGCCGACGCGGCGTCGCCGCGGCTGGTCACCTCGTTCGCCGGGGCCGGCCCGCTCGGGGCACCCGACCCGCACCGGGTGTGGCGGCCGGTGGACCGGGCGCGGGCCGCCGCCGTCGCCGACACGCTGCTGGTGTGGGACCAGGACATGACCCCGCGTCCGCACCTGGCGGCCTCCGCGGCACCCGACCGGACGGGGACGCGGTGGCGGATCCGGTTGCGCGACGCCGTCGCCCACGACGGGCGGCCGCTGGCCCCGGCCGACGTGCTCGCGTCGCTGCGCCGGGTACTCGACCCCGCGACCGGGGCGACGGCCGCGCCGCTGCTCGCGCACCTGGACCTGACCGCCAGCCGCGCGGTGTCGGCGACCGAGGTGGAGCTCGTGCTGGGCCGACCCGACTTCCTGTTCGCCCTGGCCCTGGCCGCGCCGGGAACCGGCATCGTGCGCGGCGGGCGGGGGGACGTGCCCGTCGGGACCGGCGCGTTCCGCTTCCTGCCCGGCTCGCCGGACGCCCTCTACCGGCACGACGGCCACTGGGCCGGCCGCCCGCCCGCCCCCGCGGTGGAGTTCCTGGTCGACGACGACGAGGAGAACCGCTACCAGTCCCTGGTGGACGGCTACGTGCACTGGGCACACGACCTGTTCCCGCACAGCGCACGACGGCTGCTCGGGCGGACCGGGACGACCGTGCTGTCCGCACCGGGCTCGGTGACCCGCTTCCTCGACACCGGGCCCGGCCCGCTCGCCGAACCGCGACTGCGCGAGGCGGTGCGGCTCGGGATCGACCGGGTGGAGCTGGTGCGCCAGATCCTGCTGGACCTCGCGCAACCCGGTGACGACCTGTTCGGGGCGGGGCTGGCCCACCACCCGGACGGGCTCGCGCCGGTGGTGCGCGACGTCGCGCGGGCCCGGGAGCTGGTCGTCGCGGCGGGGGCGGACGGGGCGCGGGTGCCGCTGTTCTTCGACCCGTTCGACCCGATGTCGCGGCCGACCGCCGACCTCGTCGTGGAGCAGCTGGCGGCGGTCGGGCTGCGGTGCGAGCCGCGTGAGCCGGAGCCGCCGGACGTCGAGCCGACCCCGGGCATCCGGTTCCGCCGTGCCGCGGCGCAGCCGATCCCGCTCTACCTGCAGGCCGTGGCCGCGGCACCCCGGGTCCCCGGGGACGACACCGCGGGCGACACCGGCGACGACACCGCGACCGACGACGCGGCCGGTCCAGGGACCGGCGGTGCCACCGGGAGCGGGGATGCCGCGGGGGGCCGCCCCGACGTGCGGGCGCTGCTCGCCGTCGCCGCCCGGGCACCGGACGAGGCCCGCCGGACCGACGCCCTGCGCCGCGCCCAGCTCCTGCTGCGCACCGACGCCACCGCCTGGTCGGTCGGGGACGAGCACGTCGGGATCTCGGCCGACCTCACCGGGATCGAACCCGCGCGGCCGGACACCGGGACCTGGGCCCGGTTCCACCGGGCCCGGATCGGCTGACTTCCCGGGCAGTCTCCTTGTTGCCATAACGATGCAGATGCAGCCATCTGTCTTGAAACTCCCGCTCATCCGTGGTCCCGTTCAAGTGATCATGTGACTTCGGGGGGAATGACGTGCTGCGCGCGTTCGGTGGGCTGACCGTGCCGAGCCGGATGCTGGTCGTGAACCAGTTCGGCATCAACCTGGGCTTCTACCTGGTGCTGCCGTTCCTGGCGACGTACATGGGCAGCCTCGGCTACGCCGCCGCGACCATCGGTCTGGTCCTGGCGCTGCGGAACCTCTCGCAGCAGGGCATGTTCCTGGTCGGCGGGTCGGCCGCGGACCGGATCGGCTGCCGGCCCATGATCATCCTCGGCTGCGCGCTGCGGATTGTCGCGTTCGGGCTGTTCGTCGTCGTGGACGACCTGCCCGGGCTGATCGTCGCCGCCGTCCTCACCGGGCTCGCCGGGGCGTTCTTCAACCCGGCGGTCCGGGCCTACCTGATGCACGAGGCCGGGGACCGGCGCGCCGAGGTGTTCTCGGTCTTCAACGTCTTCGGGCACGCCGGCGCGCTGGCCGGCCCGCTGCTCGGCGCCGCGCTGCTGGCCGTGGACTTCCGACTGGTCGCCGGCGTCGCGTGCGCGGTGTTCACCGTGCTCACCGTCGCCCAGCTGTTCGTCCTGCCCGCGCGGCCGGTCGAGCCGCAGGACCGCGGCGTGCTGGGCAGCTGGGGGGAGGTCGTGTCGAACCGGCGCTTCATGCTGTTCGCACTCGGGGGCGCGGGCTACTTCGCGCTGTTCAACCAGCTCTACCTGGTGCTGCCTGTCGAGGCCCAGCGGGTGTCCGGGGTCGCGGGGGCCGTGAGCGCGGTGTTCGTCGTCTCCACCCTGGTGGGGATCGCCGGGCAGGTCCGGATCACCGCGTGGTGCCGGGCCCGCTGGTCCGAGGGCCGGTCGATGGCCGTCGGCCTGCTGCTGATGGGCGCCGGCTTCGTCCCGATCGGCGTGGCCGCCCCGTTCGTCCCCACCGCACCCGCCGGGGAGTGGACCTCGGCCGGGCTGCTCGCCGTCGCCCCCGTCCTGGTCGGCACCGTCGTGTTCACCGTGGGGATGGCGATGACCAGCCCGTTCTCGCTGTCGCTGCTGCCCCGGGTGGGCAGCGAGCAGCTCGCCGGCACCTACTACGGCTGGTACTACCTCGTCTCCGCCGTCGTCGTCGCGATCACCAACACCGCCGTCGGTGAGCTGCTCGACCGCTTCCCCGACGGCCCCGGCCGCTGGGTCCCGTTCGCCGTCCTGCTCGCGATCGGCGTCGCGGGCGGCGCGGTCGTCGCCGGGATGCAGCGCACCGGCCGGCTCGAACCCCGTCCCGTCCCCACCCCCTGAGGAACCACCGTGCCGGTCAGCCGTCGTCATCTCCTGGGCGCCGCCGCCGCGCTCGCCGCCGCCCCCGCCCTCGCCGCGTGCGGCGGCGGGACGGGCGGGGGTGGTGCGCGGATGCGCGTCGCCTTCCCCGGTGGGGGCACGCGCGAGTCCCTCGACCCGCACGTCGTCCCGCAGTTCGTCGACCAGGCCCGGGCCAGGGCCTGCTTCGACACCCTCACCGGCTGGTCGCAGCAGATGACCGCGCAGCCGCGGCTGGCCGAGTCGATCGGGCCCGATGCGACCGGCACCCGCTGGCGGATCCGGCTGCGCGACACCACCTGGCACGACGGCAGGCCGCTGACCGGCGAGGACGTCCTGTTCACACTGCGCCGACTCGCCGACGACGCGACCTCCGCGACCGCGGCCTCGCTGTTCGCCACGGTCGACCACACCGCGAGCACCGCACGCGGGCGGGACGCCGAGATCGTGCTCTCGGCCCCGAACTTCCTGTTCCCGCTGTCGCTGGGAGCCCCGGGAACCGAGATCGTCCCGGCCGGCACCACGTCCTTCGGGAACCCGATCGGCACCGGGCCGTTCCGGTTCGTCTCGTTCGAGCCGGGCGGTCCCGCCGTCTACGCCCGCAACGACGCCTACTGGGACGGAGCACCGCCCGCCCCGGAGCTGGAGTTCACCCCCATCGACGACGAACAGGCCCGCCTGGGTGCACTGCTGTCCGGGCAGGTCGCCTACGCCCACGACCTGCGGCCCGCCAGCGCCCGCCAGGTCGAGCAGCAGGCCGGGCGCGCCGTACTGCTCTCGGCCCCGCAGTCGACCACCCAGTTCCTCAACCTGCGGGTCGACCGGCCCCCGTTCTCCGACCCGCGGGTGCGCGAGGCCGTCCGGATCGGCATCGATCGCGAGGCACTGGTCCGGATCGTGCTGCTCGACACCGGGCGCCCCGGCAACGACCTGTTCGGCGGGCCCGACCTGCAGTACTTCCCCACCGGGGTCCCCCAGGTCACCCGGGACGTCGCCCGCGCCCGCGCCCTGCTCCGCGAGGCGGGCGCGGAGAACGTCGCCGTCGAGCTGCAGACCTCGGGCAGCGACGCCAACTTCGGTCCGGCCGCGACGCTCGTCGCCGAGCAGCTGACCGAGATCGGGTTGCGCGCCACCCCGCGGACCCTGGACTCGCAGACCTACTTCGTGACCGTCCGGCAGGAGGGGGTCTCGTCGTTCACCCGGACCGGCACCCTGCCGATCCCCGACTACATCGGACGGCGGCGGCTCACCGGATCCAACGAGAACCAGTACACCGGCTACCGCGAACCGGAGATCGACCGGCTCTACGCCGCCGCGGTCGCGACGCCCGACGAGGCCGCACGGACCACCCTCCTGGAGCGGATCCAGACCACCCTGCGCGCCGACTCGGGTGCGCTGGTCTGGGGCACCAGCAACTGGAACGTCGGGATCGCCGACGGCGTGACGGGCGTCGAGAACGCCCGCCCGAACAGCCTGCTCTGGGCCCGTTTCGACAAGGCCGCCGCCGGGTGAGCACCACCGCCCCCGCCCGGCCCCCGGCCGCCCCGGCCCGCGGTGCGCGTGCCGCCCGCCGGGCCGGGGTGGCCGCGGTGCAGCTGGTCGCCGCCTCGCTGCTGGTGTTCACCCTCACGACTCTGCTGCCCGGGGACACCGCCGAGATCGTGCTCGGCCCGGACGCGACCGACGACCAGGTCGAACGGCTGCGGACCACGCTGGGGACCGACCGGCCGCCGCTCGAACGCCTCGGCGGCTGGGCGGGCGGCCTGCTGCGGGGCGACCTGGGCGACTCCCTGGTGACCGGTCGACCGGTCGTCGGCGAGCTCGTCGACCGGCTCGGCGCCACGGCCCTGCTCGGCGGCCTCGCCCTGCTGGTGACGGTTCCGCTCGCGGTCGCGGTCGGCGTGGTCGCCGGGCGCCGGCCCGGCGGTGCCGGTGACCGGGCCTCCACCGGCGTCGTCGCCGCGCTGCAGGCGGCACCGGAGTTCGCGCTCGGCCTGCTGCTGGTCGGGGTGTTCTCGCTGCAGCTCGGCTGGCTGCCGGCCACGGCGGGCGGCGGCTCGCTGCTCACGCCGGCGGTCCTGGTGCTCCCGGTCGCGGTGCTGGTGTCCTCGCAGCTCGGCCGGCTGTCCCGGCAGATCCGGCTGGGCGTGGTGCAGACCGACCGGTCACCGCACGTCGCGCACCTGCGGCGACTCGGGCTGCCCGAGGGTGTGGTCCTGACCCGGCACGTACTGCCCGGCGCGGTGTCGCCGTCGCTGCAGCAGCTGGCCCGGGTCGTGGACGGGATGCTCGGCGGCGTCGTGGTGGTCGAGGCGCTGTTCGCGCTGCCCGGCGTCGGCGCCGGCTTCGTGCAGGCCGTGCAGTTGCGCGACCTGCCGATGATCCAGGGGTACGCGCTGCTGTTCGCGGCCACGACGATCGGGGTCAACCTCGTCGTCGACGTCGTGGCCGCACGGCTCACACCCACCCGCGAGGAGGCCCCGTGACCGTGCTCGCCCTGCTCCTGGTCGGCGTCCCGCTCCTCCTCGCCCTGGCCGGGCCGCTGCTCGCGCCGGCGCTGCGCGGGGACCTGCCGTCGCCCGGGGCGCTGCTGCCCCCGGGCCCCGGCCACCCGCTGGGGACCGACGCCCTGGGCCGCGACGTGCTCGGGCTCGCCCTCACCGGCGGGACGACGGTGGTGCTGCTGACCGCGGGGGCGCTCGCCCTGACCTATCTGGTCGGTGTGCCGCTCGGCCTCGCGCTCGCCGCCACGACCCGGCGCCGGATGGCTGCGCTGTCCCAGTGGGTGCTGGACCTCCTGCTGGTCCTGCCCTCGCTGCTGGTGCTGCTGGTGCTCGCCGGGACCGGGCGGCGCGGGATCGGCTGGCTACTGGCCGCCGCCGCGCTCGTCCAGCTCCCGGCGGTGGTCCGGCTCGTCCGCGGCGCGGCCGCCGCCCCGGCCCGCCGGGTCGCGCTGGAGACGATGGCGCTCTCCGGCGAACCGTGGTGGCGGATCCACCTGCTGGAGACCGGACGGTTCGTCTCCGGAGCGGTGCTCGTCGACGCCGGGACACGCGCCGTCCTGGTGCTGACGCTGCTCGCGAGCGCGAACTTCCTCGGCGTCGGGCTGCCCCCGGACACCGTCGACTGGGCCGTGGTGATCGAGCAGAACACCGCGTCGCTCTTCCTGGCCCCGGCCGCACTGCTGGCGCCCGCGTCCCTGCTGATCTCGCTGGCCGCCGGTGCGAACCTGCTCGTCGACCGGGTCGCCGACCGGACGGGGGCGTCAGCGTGACCCCGGTCCTGCGGGCCGCGGGGCTGTCCGCACACACCGCGGACGGCGCCGTCCTGCTCGACGGGGTGGACCTGGAGCTGGCCGCGGGCGCGGTGCTCGCGGTCGTCGGGCCGTCCGGGGCGGGCAAGTCCACCCTGGGACTCGCTCTGCTCGGCGAGGCGAATCCCGGGATCGGTCTGGCCGGCTCGGTGCGCGCCGGCGGCACCGAGCTGCTCGGCCACGACCCGGCCGGACTCCGCACGGCCCGCGCGGGACGGGTGGGCCACCTGCCCCAGCACCCGGGCGTCGTGCTGGACCCGGTGCGCCGGACCGGACCGGTGCTCGACGAACTCGCCGCGACCGCGCACGGCCGCGGCCGTGCGCACCGGGCGGCCCGGGACACCGCGGTGGCCTCCGCCCTGGAACGGGCCGGGCTCGGCGCGGAACCCGGGCTGCTGCGCCGTTTCCCGCACCAGCTCTCCGGCGGGCAGCAGCAGCGGATGGCGCTGGCCCAGACGCTCGTCACCGGGCCCGGTGCGGTGGTGCTCGACGAGCCGACCACCGGCCTGGACCCCGTCACCCGTGGTGCCGTCCTCGACCGGCTGTGCACCCTCGCCGGGTCCGGCACCGCGCTGGTGCTGCTCACCCACGACCTGGACGCGATCCGCCGGATCGCCGCCGCCGGGCCCACGGTCGAGGTGCTCGAGCTCCACGGCGGCCGGGTCGTCCGCCGTGGCCCGGCGGGGGCGCCGGCCGAGGTCACCCCGGCGCGGGGCCGGCCGGCCGGGGTCGGTGCTGCCCTGCTCGCGGTGCGCGGCCTCACGGTCCGGACGGGATCCGGGGTGACCCTGCTGTCCGATGTGGATCTGACGCTGGAGCGGGGCCGGTGCCTTGCCGTCGTCGGGCCGTCCGGCGCGGGCAAGACCACACTGGGCCGTGCGCTCGCCGGACTCGTCCCGCACTCCGGACGGGTACTGGTCGACGGAACGGAGCCCGGCCGCGGGACGGTGCAGTACGTCCACCAGGACTGCCGGTCGGCGTTCCTGGACCACCGCTCGGTCCTGGACCAGGTCGCCCGGCCCGCGGTGCTGCTGCGCGGGTCCTCCCACGCGGACGCCCACACCGAAGCACTCGCTCTGCTCGACCGGCTGGGGCTGCCCGGGGAGACGGTCGCCCGCCGTCCGGGCGGACTGTCCGGCGGACAGCTGCAGCGGGCCTCGGTCGCGCGCGCACTGCTGGCCCGGCCGTCGGTGCTGGTGGCCGACGAGCCGACCTCGGCGCAGGACGGTGAGCACCGGCGACTGCTGCTCGACGAGCTGGGCCACGCCCGCCGGGAGGACGGCCTCGCCCTCGTCCTGGTCAGCCACGACCCGGTCACGATCGCCGACGCCGACCGGACACTCGCCCTGGCCGACGGGCGGACGACCGTGCCCCCGGAGCCGGTGCCGGCCGTCTGACCCCGTCCCGCCCCCCGACAACGGCCGCGCCCCGGCGATGCGCCGGTCAGGCTCCGGCGTGCTCGCGCAGCAGGGCCGCCGTCTCCGCGGTGGCCTCGGCGTGCAGCCGGCAGTGCTCGTGGTGGTCGGCGTGCGAACCGCAGGCGGCCGAGCTGGCCTCGCAGGCGACGGCGGCGGCCGACGCGGCGGCCTCCGCGACCGCCTCGTCCCCGGTGCGACGGCCCAGCACCCGGGCCGCCGCCGAGCACAGGTCCGCACAGTCCAGGGCGAGCAGGACCTCGCGCTCCATACCTCCGGTGGCAGCCATCGCCGAGGCGCAGGCGGTGCTCGCACGCTCCGCGTCGTGCAGCTTCTCGACGATCGACGCCGGCGTGGTGACGCCGGCGGCCTCCAGGACGTGGTGGCTCATTGCTGTTCCTCTCCTCGGTGCAGGGCGCCGCGGACGGTACGGCGGTCCCGGACCGGGCGTTCCCGGGACGCACACCGCCTATCTGTCGGGAACGATTGTCGTTACAGTCCGCCCATGGACGACATCTCCGGGTACACCGACGCCGTACGCGGGATGTGGGGCGACGCCGACTACCCCGCCCTGGCGGACCGCTTCGCACCCGCCGCCCACGACCTCGTCGACGCACTCGCGCCCGGTCCACACGACCAGGTGCTCGACGTCGCGGCCGGTACGGGATCGGCCGCCGCCCTCGCGCGGGAGCGGGGTGCCGCAGTCCTCGCGACCGACCTGTCCCCGCGGATGGTCGCGCTCGGCCGGGGCCGGACCGCGGGTTCCGGCGTCGTGTGGCTGGAGGCCGACGTGGAGGACCTGCCCCTGCCCCCGACCTGCGCCGACATCGTGCTCTCGAGCTTCGGCCTGATCTTCGCCCCGCGCCCAGCGGTGGCCCTGGCCCAGGTACGCAGGGCACTCACCCCGGCCGGACGCTTCGGCCTGACCGCGTGGACCCCGGACGGCTTCATGGGGCGGATGACCCGCGTCATGCGCCGGCACTCCCCCGCCCCGCCCGGGCTCGCCGATCCGCTCGACTGGGGCCGCCCCGAGATGGTGCGCGACCGCCTGGCCGCCTTCACCGACGTCGGCGTCGTCACCCGGACACTGCCGTGGCACTTCGACTCCCCCGCGGCGATGACGGCGTTCCTGCTCGCCCACTCGCCCGTGCACGCCGCCGCGGCGGCCGGTCTCGGCGGGGCCCGCGCGGCGGAGATGTTCACCGAGGTCGAGGAGATGACCGGCCCGGCGGGGTGGCCGGTACGACTGGACGCGGAGTTCCTGGTGGCGACCGCCACCGTCGGCAACACCTGAACATCTGGTCAGATGTGACGTAGTGTCGCGGAATGGTCGCGCTCCCCGCCGTCATCGTCTGCCGCGGCTGCTGCTGCGGCTCCGGTCGCAAGCACCCCGGCCTGGACCGGCCCCACCACGACAGGCTGCTCGACCGGCTCACCCGGGGCATCGAGGGCCACGCGCGGCTGCGGACCAGCGAGTGCCTCGGCCCGTGCGCCGACTCCGACGTCGTCGTGGTCGGACCCACTCCGGCCGCGCGACGGGCCGGTGCGCGGCCCGTGTGGCTGCGTGCGGTCCTGGACGCTGCGACGACCGACGCCGTCGCCGACTGGGTCCGCGCGGGCGGACCGGGTACGGCGCCCCGCCCGGCCGTCCTCGACGGGCACGTGTTCACCCCCGGCCTGCGCGCCTCGGACACCGGGCGGGCCGCCGGATGACCCCGCCCGAGCTGTCCCGGCGCCGGGTGCTGACCGGCGCGCTCGGCGTCGCCGCGCTCGCCCTCACCGGCTGCTCCGGCGGCGGGACGGGCGAGGAGCGGCTGCGGGTCGCCTTCGCGACCGGCGGCTCGCGCGAGTCGCTGGACCCGCACGTCCTGCCGCTCTACGTCGACCAGGCCCGGGCCAAGGCGTGCTTCGACACCCTCACCGGGTGGTCGCAGGACATGACCCCCGAGCCGCGGCTGGCCGAGTCCTGGGAGAGCGACGCGACCGGGCGGCGGTGGCGGATCCGGCTGCGCGCCGCCCGCTTCCACGACGGTTCCCCGCTCACCGCCGACGACGTGCTCGCCACCCTGGCCCGCATCACCGACCCGGCGACCACCGCGATCGCCGCGACCCTGTTCCGCGACCTCGACGCGGCCGCCTCGCGGGCGGTGTCGCCGACCGAGGTCGAGCTGGTGCTGACCCGGCCGAACACGCTGTTCCCGCTGGCCTGGGGCGCGCCCGGTACCGAGATCGTCAAGGCCGGGACGACGTCGTCCGACCGTCCGAACGGGACCGGGCCGTTCCGGCTCGCGTCGTTCACCCCGGGCGGGTCCACCGTCTACACCGCGTCGGAGGACCACTGGGACGGCGCGCCCGGCGTGCGTGAGCTGGAGTTCCTGCCCGTCGACGACGAGGCCGCCCGGATCGGCGCCCTGCTGTCCGGCCAGGTGCACTACGCCCACGACCTCACCCCCACCGGCGCCGCCCGGCTGGGGGGCGAGCAGCGCACCTCGGCGCTGTCCGCGCCGGCTTCGGCGAGCCAGTTCCTGGTGATGCGGGTGGACCGGGCACCGTTCTCCGACCCGCGGCTGCGCGAGGCGGTGCGGCTGGGCATCGACCGCGAGGAGCTCGTGCGGGTCGTGCTGCTCGGGCGCGGCCGGGTCGGCGACGACATGTTCGGCCAGGGACTGCGCTACCACCCGGCGGGGGTGGGCCCGGTGGCACGGGACGTCGCGCGGGCCCGCGCGCTCGTCACCGAGGCCGGGGCGCAGGGGGCGGCGATCGAGCTGCAGACCAGCGGCGCCGACCCGACCTTCGACGCCGCCACCGCACTCGTCGCGCGCCAGCTCGGCGAGGTCGGGCTGCGGGTCACGGCGCGGCCGCTGCCGTCGTCGGGCTACTTCCGGGCCATCCGGAAGCAAGGCGTGTTCTCCCAGAACAGCACCGGCTCGCTGCCGATCCCGGACTACATCGGACGCCGGATGCTGACCAGCACCCCGACCTACGACTTCACCGGCTACCGCAGCCCGGAGATCGACCGCCTCTACCACTCCGCCGTCGCCACCACCGACGACGCCGCGCGCACCGACGCGTTCGCCCGGATCCTCGGTCTGCTGCGCGCCGACTCGGGCGCCCTGGTGTGGGGTGTGCGGGACTGGAACGTCGGCGTGGCGACCGGGCTCACCGGGCTGGAGGCGGCCCGGCCGAACACGCTCGCCTGGGCGAACTTCGCGCGCGCCCGGCTCGGGTGATCAGCGGATCGCGACCAGGGTCCGCCGGTCGAAGGTCTGGGTGAGCGTCCCGACCTCGGCGAACCCGGCGCCGGACAGCGCCTGCTCCCAGGCCGGCAGCGACGACCCGCCGGTGACCCGGCCGGCGAAGCGGCGCTCCCGCTCGACGAACCCGTCGGCCAGGGCGGGCTCGTCGGCGAGCGCGTCCCACCAGGTCCGGAAGTCCTCGCCGGTCGCCAGTCCCCGGTCGGTGCGCTCGACCCGCAGGGTCCGGGTCAGCTCGGCCAGGCGCGGCCGGGCGGGGTCGGCGAGCAGGGTGTCGACGTTCACGAACACCCCGCCGGGGCGCAGCACGGACGCGAGGCGCTGCGCGAGCCCGGGCAGCGCGTGCTCGGGCAGCCAGTGCAGGGCGGTGGCCGAGACGGCCGCGTCGAACGGCCCGCCGCCGACGGCGTCGGTCCACCCGGGACGTGAGAGGTCCGCGTCGACCCAGCGGACGCGCTCGCCGGTGGTCCGCCGGGCCAGCTCCAGCATGACCGGGTCGACGTCGACGCCGACCACCTCGGCCCCGGTCCAGCGCGCCGCCGCGCGGGCCGCGAACGACCCGGGCCCACAGGCGAGGTCGAGCAGCCGGGCGGGGGTGCCGGCGAGCCGGTCGACGACGTCGAGCGCCAGCGCGAACAGCGCCTCCCGGTCGGGGATGTAGCGCTCCTGCTGCGCGTCCCACCGGCGCAGCCAGTGCTCGGCGTCGAGGTCCGTCCCGGCGGTCATCGCACTCTCCTGCACAACGGTGGCAACAGTGCGACCGACGGTATCCGCGCGGACCCGTCGAACGGAAGGGACCGCCGGGCCCGTGACCGGCGACGTTCACCGTGCGTGACTCGACGGTCGTCGAAACCGGAACCGATAGGGGGGTCGATCGTGTGCGGACCCCAGATGTAGTGTCCGGAGCGCTGGTGGTTCACCGGTCCGCACGGGCCGGTGAGGCAAGAGGGAACCCGGTGGGAATCCGGGACTGCCCCGCAGCGGTGAACGGGAACGACCGCCGTCAACAGCACTGGGAGCGATCCCGGGAAGCGACGGCCAGTAGGAGCGTGCAGTGCGCCCGTGAGTCCGAAGACCTGCCGCCGGTGCGCGCGCCGACCGGCGTGCGCTGCTCCGGGGCCTCGTGGGACGGCGCCAGGGTGTGGTGGGCCGCCGACGACACGGGACCCACCGCCTCCTCGTACCGCGCCCGCCCCCGGAGGAACGGCGACTCGCGAGGAGAGAGCCCGTGACGGCTTCCACCGCTGCACCGGCAGCAGCACCACCGGCCCTGCGCGTCATCCGGCGCGACGGGTCCGAGACCGGGTTCGACGCCACGAAGATCTCGGTGGCGACGACCAAGGCGTTCCTGGCGGTCGAGGGGGACTCGGGCGCGGCGTCGTCGCGGCTGCACCACCTCGTGGCCGGACTGACCGACCAGGTCGTCGCGGCGCTGACCCGGCACCCGGCGCACGCCGTGCACGTCGAGCAGATCCAGGACCAGGTCGAGCTCGCCCTGATGCGCGGAGGCCACCACAAGGTCGCCCGCTCCTACGTGCTCTACCGCGAGCAGCAGGCCCGGGCCCGCGCGCACGACGGCGGGGACACCGCCGCCGCGGACGCCCCGGTCGTGCACGTCACCCACCCCGACGGCAGCCGGGCCCCGCTGGACCGGATCCGCGTCGCCGCGGTGCTCGACGAGGCCTGCGCCGGCGTCGAGGACGTGACCCCGGACAGGGTGCTCGCCGAGCTGGACCGCACCGTCTACGACGGCATCACCGCCGACGAGCTGGCCCAGGCCCTCGTCCTGGCCGCGCGCACGCTGGTCGAGCGCGAGCCCGCGTACTCCCTGGTGGCCTCGCGGCTGCTGCTGGACCGGCTGCGCGCCGAGGCCGTGTCGCACCTGTCGGGCGCCCGGGAGACCCCGGACCACGCGACGATGGCCGAGCGGTACGCGGCCTACACGAAGGACTACCTGCGCCACGCCATCGCGATCGGCCTGGTCGACCCCGAGCTCGCGACCTTCGACCTGGACCGGGTCACCACCGCGATCCGCCCGGAGCGCGACCTGCAGATCGGCTTTCTCGGCCTGCAGACCCTCTACGACCGCTACTTCCTGCACGAGCGCGGCGTGCGCTTCGAGCTGCCGCAGGCGTTCTTCCTGCGGGTCGCGATGGGCCTGGCGGTGCGCGAGGTCGACCGCGAGGCGCGGGCGGTCGAGTTCTACGAGCTGCTGTCGCGCTTCGACTTCATGGCCTCCACTCCCACGCTGTTCAACTCCGGCACCACCCGCCCGCAGCTGTCGTCGTGCTTCCTCACCACCGTCGACGACGACCTGGAGTCGATCTTCGGCGGCTACCGCAACAACGCGCTGCTGGCGAAGTACTCCGGCGGGCTGGGCAACGACTGGACCCCGGTCCGGGGACTCGGCGCGCACATCCGGGGTACGAACGGCGTCTCCCAGGGTGTGGTGCCGTTCCTCAAGATCGCCGGGGACACCGCTGTCGCGGTGAACCAGGGCGGCAAGCGCAAGGGCGCCGCGTGCGCCTACCTGGAGACCTGGCACGTCGACATCGAGGAGTTCCTCGACCTGCGCAAGAACACCGGGGACGACCGTCGCCGCACCCACGACATGAACACCGCGAACTGGGTGCCCGACGAGTTCCTGCGCCGCGTGCAGGCCGACGGCGAGTGGACCCTGTTCTCCCCGGACGAGGTCCCCGACCTGCACGACCTCTACGGCACCGCGTTCGCGCAGCGGTACCGCGAGTACGAGGCGGCCGCGGCGCGCGGCGAGATCCGGGTGCACCGCACGGTGCGCGCGGTCGAGCTGTGGCGGCGGATGCTGACCATGCTCTTCGAGACCGGGCACCCGTGGATCACGTTCAAGGACCCGTGCAACCTGCGCAGCCCGCAGCAGCACGCGGGCGTGGTGCACTCGTCGAACCTGTGCACCGAGATCACCCTCAACACCCGCGCCGGCGACGAGGGCGAGGTCGCGGTCTGCAACCTCGGCTCGGTGAACCTGGCCGCGCACGTCACGCCGGACGGGCTCGACGCGGACAAGCTGCGCCGCACGGTGACCACCGCGGTGCGGATGCTCGACAACGTGGTGGACATCAACTTCTACACGATCGGAGAGGCCCGCCGGTCCAACCTGCGTCACCGCCCGGTCGGCCTGGGCATGATGGGCTTCTCCGACGCGCTGTTCACCCAGCGCATCGCGCCCGGCAGCGACGCGGCGGTGCAGTTCGCCGACCGCAGCGCGGAGGCGCTGTCGTTCCACGCGATCACCGCCTCGTCGGACCTGGCGGTCGAGCGCGGCCGCTACGCCAGCTTCGACGGGTCGCTGTGGAGCCGCGGGATCCTGCCGCTGGACTCGCTCGAGCTGCTGGCCGCGGCCCGCGGCGACGGCGAGCTCGACGTCGACCGGTCGTCCACGCTGGACTGGGCGTCGCTGCGGGAGAAGGTCGTCGCACAGGGGATGCGCAACTCCAACGTCCTCGCGATCGCGCCCACCGCGACGATCTCGAACATCTGCGGGGTCGGGCAGTCGATCGAGCCGATCCACCTCAACCTCTACGTGAAGTCGAACATGTCCGGCGACTTCACGGTGATCAACCCGCACCTGGTCCGCGACCTCAAGGACCGCGGGCTGTGGGACGAGGTGATGGTCGCCGACCTCAAGTACTTCGACGGGTCGCTGGCCGAGATCGACCGGGTCCCCGCCGACCTGAAGGAGCTCTACGCGACCGCGTTCGAGATCGAGCCGCGCCGGCTCGTGGCCGCCGCCTCGCGCCGGCAGAAGTGGCTGGACCAGGCGCAGTCGCTGAACCTCTACCTCGCCGCCCCCAGCGGCCGGGCGCTCGACGAGCTCTACCGCCTCGCCTGGCGCTCCGGGCTCAAGACCACCTACTACCTGCGCACCCGCGCGGCGACGTCGGTGGAGAAGTCCACCCTCACCGGCACCGACGGCCGGCTGACCGGCGTGCCGAGCACCCCGGCCGCCCCTGCCGCGTCGCCCGCGGCGGCCGTGCCCGCGCTCCCGGCGACCGCCGTGCCCGCCACAGCCCCCGACCTCGACCCGGGCGCCGCCTGCTCGGTCGACGACCCCGACTGCGAGGCCTGCCAGTGAGCACCCCGACCACCTACCGTCGCACCGGCGCCGACACCAGCGGGCTCGGCGAGATCGCACGCGGCGCCGCCCCCGTCGCCGCCGACGACAAGCGCATGATCAACGCCCGCGCCGACGTCAATCAGCTCCTGCCGCTGAAGTACACCTGGGCCTGGGAGAAGTACCTGGCCGGCTGCGCCAACCACTGGATGCCGACCGAGGTCGCCATGCAGGCCGACATCGCGCTGTGGCGCTCCCCCGGCGGGCTCACCGACGACGAGCGCCTCATGCTCACCCGCAACCTCGGGTTCTTCGCCACCGCGGAGTCGCTGGTCGCGAACAACATCGTGCTCGCGGTGTACCGGCACCTCACCAACCCCGAGTGCCGGCAGTACCTGCTGCGGCAGTCGTTCGAGGAGGCCGTGCACACCCACACGTTCCAGTACGTGTGCGAGTCGCTCGGGCTCGACGAGGGGGCGCTGTTCAACGCGTACCGCGAGGTCCCCTCGATCACCGAGAAGGACGCCTGGGCGCTGCGCTGGACCCGGGCCCTGTCCGACCCGGACTTCCGGACCGGCACCCCGGAGAACGACCGCGCGTTCCTGCGTGACCTCGTCGCGTTCTACGTGGTGTTCGAGGGCATGTGGTTCTACACCGGGTTCGCGCAGATCCTCGCGCTCGGCCGGCGCAACAAGATGGTGGGCATCGCCGAGCAGTACCAGTACATCCTGCGGGACGAGTCGATCCACCTGAACTTCGGCATCGACTGCATCAACCAGATCACGATCGAGAACCCGCACCTCTGGACGGCCGACTTCGCCGCAGAGATCCGGACGATGCTGCACGAGGCGTGTGAGCTGGAGGTCGCCTACGCCCGCGACACCATGCCGCGCGGGATGCTCGGGCTGACCGCCGAGTCCTGCGAGCGCTACCTGCGGTTCATCACCGACCGGCGGGCCGAGCAGATCGGGCTCGCCCCGCTGTTCGGGGAGCCGGAGAACCCGTTCCCGTGGATGAGCGAGGCCATGGACCTGCGGAAGGAGAAGAACTTCTTCGAGACGCGGGTGACTGAGTACCGGACGGGTGGGTCGCTGGACTGGGACTGAGGGGGTGGGCCGGGCCGGGTGACCGGCCCGGCAGCACCTCCGGGCCGCTCGTCGCGATCGCCGACGTCCCGCTCGACCGAACCGGCCGCGGAGGTCTGAGGGCCGTCAGCCGGCGTTGCGGTCGCCGCTCGGGTCGAGGAGCCCGTCCGAACCGGTCCGGCCGCGCCAGGCGTCGAGCACGGCCGGGTCCGCCCCACCGGCGACGGCGAGCACCCGCAGCGCGACCGCCTGCGCGGCCCGGCCGGGCGCCGTCGCCGGACGCGGCCCGGGCGCCTCCCCCGCCGCGACCGCCCGGACCACCCCGGCGGTCACCGCCCACTGGCCCGGGTCGCCGAACCGCTCCAGCAGGCCGTCGAAGGCGGCCGCCCGCGTCGGGTCGAACGGGATCGGACCCCCGGTGAGGTCGGTCAGCGGGTGCGCCGGGTAGAGGTGCGCGCAGGGCAGGTGACCGGCGGGCACGGGCACGGTCGCCGCGTGCGTGCGGCCCTCGCGCAGCACGTGCGGGAGCAGGTGGGTGTGCGGTCCGTCCGGGGAGCGGCCCTCGGGCGGCGGGATCGCGGCGTACACCTCGACCCGGCCGAGCGCGGTGGTGAACACGCGGTGCGGGCCCGCCGCGACCAGTGCGGCGGTCAGCCCGCCGTCGAGCGGGCCGCCCGCGGCACGGTGCAGCAGCCCGAGCAGGTCGGGATCGGCCGTGCGCACGCAGGCGTCCACCGTGGTCGTGCCCAGCCCGAGGTCGACGAGCACGGCGTCGCGGTCGGCCCGCCGCAGCGCGGAGCGGTCGGGCCCGAGCACGGTGACGACCCTCCGCGCGGACCCGCGGGCCGCGGGCGCGGGCAGACAGAGCGCGACCGCGTGGTTCCAGTGCTGGCGCGGGCCGACCGGGGTCCGGTAGGCCAGCGGCCGGGTCGACGGGTGCGGCTCGATCCGGATCCCGCCGCGCGCGGTGACGACCGCACCCGGCCCGGACGGCCCGACGGGCTCGTCGGGGGTCCGCACGAACTCCGCGATCGCGCCGGGCGCCCCCATGCTCCAGCCCGCGTACGGGTCGGCCAGGTACGCGCTCAGCAGCCCGGCCACGTCGTCCCCATCGCCCACGTCCCTCACCCTGCCCCTCCGACCGGAGGGTTCACACCCCGACACACTCTGCTGCACAGTGATGGCAACAACGATCGGGAGGCATCGTGGACGAGCACCCGCACGCCGGCCCGGAGTGCGCCGGCTGCGACTGGGAGGGCAGGCCGGAGGCGTTCCGCTGGTTCCCCGAGCTGGGCAGGCCCCTCGAACCCGCGGGCGGGCAGGGCCACGCGGCCTGAGCTCACCGGGCACCCACCCGTTCCCACCGGCGCCCCCACCACAGGGCCGTCCCGGCCGTCAGCACGACCGCCAGCGAGGGCACGAGCACCACCTGCGGCGCGCCGAACAGGTACTCGCGGCCCTCGGCCACCATCGCGCCCCACTCCGCGGTCGGCGGCTGGACACCGAGCCCGAGGAACGACAGCCCGGAGACGGTGAGCAGGGTGCTCGCGAACCGGACGCAGGCGTGCGCGGCCAGCGGCGGGACGAGGTTCCGCGCGACGTGGCGGGTCAGGACCCGCCCGGGCCCTGCGCCCAGGGCGACCGCCGCCGTCACGTACTCCCGCTGCCGCTCGGCGAGCGCGAGCAGGTAGGCCTGCCGGGCGAACGGGGTCCAGGCGATCACCGTGACCGCCACCAGCAGCGACCCGACACCCGGACCCAGCGCGACCGCGGCGAGCAGCCCGAACAGCACCACCGGGATCGCGGCCAGGACGTCGACCACCCGCATCGCCGCCCGCCCGACCGGGCCCGCGACCGCGGCGAGCGACCCGACGGCCACCCCGGACACCCCGGTGACCAGCACCGCGGACAGCGCCAGCCCGACCGTCAGCCGTCCGCCGTGGACGGTGCGCGCGAGCAGGTCCCGGCCCAGCTGGTCGGTGCCCAGCGGGTGCGCCGCGGACGGCCCGGCGAGCATCCCGGCGAAGTCGACGGCGTCGGGGTCGGGCAGGAGTACCGAGAGCAGGCCCGCCGGAACGAGCATCGGCACCGGCGCGGCCAGGGCCAGGGCGGCCACCCCGGCCGCGACCCACCACGCCGTCCGCACCCGGGGCCTCACCGTGACCCCGCCGAGCGCAGCACCGGGTCCAGCGCCGTCGCCAGCACCTCGACCAGCACCCCCGCGACCACCGCGACCGCGACGACGAGCAGCGTGCCCGCCTGCACCACCGGCAGGTCCTGCGCGACGACGGCCCGGTGCAGCAGCCGCCCCAGCCCCGGGATGCCGAACACGACCTCGACCACCACCGAGCCGCCCAGCAGCCCGGCGACGAACATCCCGGCCAGCGCGGTCACCGACGTCGTCGCGAGCCGGGCGCCGTGCCGCCACAGGACCCGGTGCGCACCGAGGCCCTTGGCCCGGGCGACGAGCACGTGCGGCCGGGTCAGCACCCCGGCGGTCTCGGCGCGGACGAGCTGCGCGGCCAGGGCCCCCGGGTAGGCGGCGAGGGTCAGCACCGGCAGGACCAGGTGGGCGGGGTCGCCCCAGCCGAGCGCCGGCAGCGCCCCGGCCCACACCGCGAACACGAGCACCAGCCAGGGGGCGAGCACGAACTCCGGCACCGCGACCCCGGCGACCGTGCCCAGCCCGAGGAACCGGTCGAGCAATCCGCCGGGCCGGCGCGCCGCGTAGACCCCGGCGGGGATGCCGACGACCGCCGCGAGGGCGAGCGCGAGCACCGCGAGCAGCCCGGAGACCGCCGCGGCGTCGGCGATCTGCCCGGCGACCGGGGTCCGGGCGACGTAGCCGTGGCCGAGGTCGCCGCGCAGCACCCCGCCCAGCCAGCGCAGGTACTGCTCGGTGACCGGCGCGTCCAGCCCCAGCGAGGACCGCAGCCGCGCCTCGGTCACCGGGTCCGGCACCGCCTCGGCGCTGCGGGCCCGCAGGACCGCCCGCGCCGGGTCGACGCCGGCCAGCCGCGGCAGCGCGAACACCAGCACCGACGCGGCCAGCAGCACCGGCCCGACGACGACGAGCCGGCGCAGCAGGAGCCCGATCACCCCGTGGTCGGGGAGAGCTGCGGCAGCACCGGGCGGATCTGCAGCGGATCGGGGACGAAGCCCGTGGCGCCGCGCAGCACGGCGGTGTTGCGCGGGTGCACGACCATGACGCCGACGGCGTCGCGGGTCAGCATCGCGGCGGCCTCGCGGAACAGCTGTTGGCGGGCCGCCGGGTCCTCGGTGGAGTTGAGCCGGTCGACCAGCGCGTCGTAGGCGGGGCTGCAGTACTGGTCGACGGCGTAGCTGCCGTCGCAGGTGTAGTCCGAGGTCAGCGTGCTCGCCGCGTCCGGGAAGTCGGACAGGTAGCTGCGCGAGTTGAGGAACATGTCGTAGTCACCGGCGAGGACCTTCGGCTCCTGGGCCTCGTAGTTCCCGACGGTGATGTCGACCTTCACCCCGGCGGCACCGAGCATCGCCTGGATCGCGTTCGCCAGCGCGGGCAGCTCGGGCCGGTTCGGGAAGGTCCACAGCCGCACGGTGAGCGGGTTCTGCTCGGTGTAGCCGGCCTCGGCGAGCAGCTGCCGGGCGCGGGCGACGTCGGCCCCGGGCGGCGGCGCGGTCTCGCCCCAGGGCACGGCCGCACCGAACAGGTCGGCCGCGGGTGCGGCGCCCCCGGCGAGGACCTGCTCGGCCAGCACCGGGCGGTCGATCGCCGCGGTGACGGCCTGGCGGACCCGCAGGTCCGAGAACGGCGCCGCGGACTGGTTGAGCTGCAGCAGAACGGTGCGCGCATTGGGGTACTCGACGACCTCGGCCCCGGCCGAGCGGACCTGGTCGAGCTGGGCCTGGGGCAGGCCCTCGGCGAACTGGACGTCGCCGGACCGGACCGCCAGCGCACGGGCCTGCGGGTCCTCGACGTAGCGGACGGTGACCCGGGCGGCACCCGCCGGCTCGCCCCAGTAGTCGTCGTTGCGGACCAGCTGCGCGGAGTCGGCACCGCTGACCGAGTCCAGCACGAACGGGCCGGTCCCGGTGCGCAGGTAGCGCGGCGCCCCGCCGCCGGCGTAGGCGGCGGGCGCGAGGATGCCGAGGTTGCCGCTGGACAGGCGCAGCGGCATCACCGGGTCGGGCTCGGTGGTGGTGATCCGCACGGCGTCGGCGCCGTCGGGGGCGACGGCGAAGCCGATGCCCCGGATCGCCCGCGGCGGGGCCTCGACGCCCGCGACGTAGCGCAACGCCGTGACGACGGCGTCCGGGGTGAGCGGGGTGCCGTCGTGGAACCGCACGTCCTGGCGCAGGGTGACCCGCCAGGCGTTGCCCTGCTGCTCCCAGCCCGTCGCGAGCATCGGCGCCGGGCGGGCGTCGGCGTCGACAGTGGTCAGGGTCTCGGCGACGCCGAGGGACTGCAGCCGGGCGCCGTCGTCGGCGTCGAAGGCGTAGTCGGCGCGCGGCGGGAACTGCAGGGCCACGGTCAGCTCACCGGCCGGGTCCGGGGTCCCGGCGCCGCCGGTGCCGGCACCACAGCCGGTCAGCACCAGGGCGGCGGCCGCGAGCAGCGCGGCCATCTTTCGTGCGATCACTCCATATGACTACATCTGATCATCTGTTCAATCAATGGCGCGTGAGCAACGCCCCGCGGCCGGGGAGCCGCGGGGCGTCGCGACGCGGGCTCAGCCGGTCGTCGCCGAGTCCCGGACCAGGCGGGCCGCGGCGACCAGGTTGGTCAGGGCCGCCACCGTCTCCGCCTCACCGCGGGTCTTCAGCCCGCAGTCCGGGTTGGCCCACAGCCGGTCCGGTCCGATGTGGCGCAGGGCCGCGCCGAGCTGCTCGACCAGCTCGTCGGTGCCGGGCACCTCGGGTGAGTGGACGTCGTAGACGCCCGGGCCGAGCCCGCGCGGGACCCCCGGTCCGAGGTCGGCCAGCACCTCCATCCGCGACCGGGCCGCCTCGACGGTGGTGACGTCGGCGTCGAGCCCGTCGATCGCCCCCACCACCTCGCCGAACTCGGAGTAGCAGAGGTGGGTGTGGATCTGGGTGGCGTCGGCGACGGCCCCGACGGCCAGCCGGAACGCGTCCACCGCCCAGTCCAGGTACCCGGGCCGGTCCCGCTCGTGCAGGGGCAGCAGCTCGCGCAGCGCGGGCTCGTCGACCTGGATGATCCGGATCCCGGCGGCCTCCAGGTCTCCTACCTCGTCGCGCAGGGCCAGCCCCACCTGCCGGGCGGTGTCACCCAGCGGCTGGTCGTCACGCACGAACGACCAGGCCAGGATCGTCACCGGGCCGGTCAGCATCCCCTTGACCAGCGCGTCGGACAGCGACTGGGCGAACCGCGCCCACTCCACCGTGATCGGCCGGGGCCGGGACACGTCCGAGTGCAGGATCGGCGGGCGCACGCACCGCGAGCCGTAGGACTGCACCCAGCCGTGCTCGGTGGTGGCGAAGCCGTCGAGGTGCTCGGCGAAGTACTGGACCATGTCGTTGCGCTCGGGCTCACCGTGCACCAGGACGTCGAGCCCGATGTCCTCCTGCAGCCGCACCACGCGGACGATCTCCTGGCGCATCCGCTCGGCGTAGGTGCCGGTGTCGATCACACCGGAGCGGTGCGCGGCCCGATCGCGCCGGATCTGCGCGGTCTGCGGGAAGGAACCGATCGTCGTCGTGGGAACGACGGGCAGGCCGAGCGCCGCGCGCTGGACCGTCGCCCGGACGTCGCCGTGACTGCGCCGGTAGTGGTCGGGGCCGAGCGCGTCGAGCCGGGACCGCACCCGCTCGTCGCGGCGCGCGGTGGCGGCGACCCGCTCCCGGACGGCCCGTGCGGCGTCGAGCTCCGCCGCGACCGCGTCGGGTCCCTCGTGCAGGGCCCGCCCGAGCAGCACGACCTCGGTGACCTTCTGCCGGGCGAACGCCAGCATGTCGACGACGTCGCCGGGCAGAGCCGTCTCAGCGGTCAGGTCGTAGGGGACGTGCAGCAACGAGCACGACGTCGAGACCTCGACCCGCCCCGCGACGCCGACCAGCCGCTGCGCCGTCGCCAGTGCCCGGTCCAGGTCGGTGCGCCACACGTTGCGCCCGTCGACGACGCCGGCCAGCACCACCTTCCGGTCCAGCCCCGGGACCGCCGGGTCTCCCGCATCGAGGGCGTCCAGGTCGGTGGCCCCCGCGACGAGGTCGAGCGCCAGCCCCTCGACGGCCGTGGCGGCGAGCGCAGGCAGGGCGGGTCCCAGCTCCCCGAAGTACGACGCGACGAGGATCTTGGGCCGCCGGGTCGCCGAGGCGAGCCGGTCGTAGGCCCGGCGCAGCGCCGCGACCTCCTCCGGCGTCCGGTCGGCGGCGAAGGCGGGCTCGTCGAGCTGCACCCATTCCGCACCCGCCTCGGCGAGCTCGGCGAGCAGGTCGCGGTAGACCTCGACCAGCGGCCCGAGCAGGTCCAGCGGGCGGAAGCCCTCCGGTGCGCCGCCGGCCGGCTTGGACAGCAGCAGGAAGGTCACCGGCCCGACCAGCACCGGACGGGTGGTGATCCCGCTGCGCAGGGCCTCGCGGAACTCGTCGAGGGCCTTGCGACTGCCCGGCGCGAGCCGGGTGTCCGGGCCGACCTCGGGGACCAGGTAGTGGTAGTTCGTGTCGAACCACTTGGTCATCTCGCAGGCCGGGGCGCCGGTGCGGCCGCGGGCCATCGCGAACAGCCGCTCCAGCGGGTCGGTGACGCGGGCGAAGCGCTCCGGCACCGCCCCGACCGCCAGCGCGGTGTCTCCGACGTGGTCGTAGAACGAGAACGTGTTGCCCGGCACCGAGCCGAGCCCGGCGTCGCGCAGCCCGGTCCAGGTGTCGCGGCGCAGCCCGGCGGCGACGTCGTGCAGTGCGGACGCGTCGGTCCGCCCGGCCCAGTACGACTCGGTCGCCCGCTTGAGCTCCCGGTCCGGTCCGATCCTGGGGTACCCCAGGACGGTGCTGCCGATGGTGCTGCTGGAAGGAATGCTCACGGCCCTCTCTCCTCGCGAGTGCGGTGGAGGACCCGTCGCCGGCACGGGGCGCCTGCGACCGCCGGGCACGACGGTGCCCGGTCGTCCGCCCGGCCCTCCCGCGAGGCCACGGATCCGCGCGCACCGGTCGGCACGCGCACCGGCGGCAGGTCTTCGGACTCACGGGCGCACTGCTCAGACCTACTGGCCGTCGCTTCCCGGGAAGAGCTCCCAGTGCTGTTGACGGCGGTCGTTCCCGTTCACCGCTGCGGGGCAGTCCCGGATTCCCACCGGGTTCCCTCTTGCCTCGTGACGCCCCGTTCCCGGGCCGGCACGAACCGTCGGCGACCCGACACTACCCCGGGCCCGGCGGCCGAACTGTTGCCGAACGGTCCTTGTTGCCATAGATTGGCAGTACTGCCAAGCCCTTCCCGTCACCCGGGTCGAGGGCGACCTCACCCTGCGCCCCTCCGTTCGGAGGGGGAACCTGCCCGGTCTCCCGAGGGGTAATGGCGATCACCCCTGTGCCCGCGGCCACAGGGGTCATAGCGTGCGGTCTCGACCCATCCACCTGCCTCAGAAAGGGCTGACATGCAGGTAGACGAGCTGCTCAAGCCGTTCCCCATCAAGGAGTTCCACCCGTTCCCCCGTGCGCTCATGGGTCCGGGGTCGCACGAGCTCATCGGCCCGGAGGCCCTGAAGCTGGGCTTCAAGAAGACCCTGGTCATGACGTCGGGCCTGCGCGGCACCGACATCGTCAACAAGATCGTCGAGTCGATGAAGTACCACGGCCTCGAGGTCGTGCTGTACGACAAGGTCGAGTCGAACCCCAAGGACTACAACGTCATGGACGCTGTGGGCCTCTACCAGCAGAACAACTGCGACTCCTTCGTCTCCATCGGCGGCGGTTCCTCGCACGACGCCTGCAAGGGCGCGCGCATCTCGGTCGCGCACGACGGCCGCAACGTCAACGAGTTCGAGGGCTTCAACAAGTCCGAGAACCCCTCCAACCCGCCGCACATCGCGGTCTCCACCACGGCCGGCACCGGCTCGGAGACCTCGTGGGCCTACGTCATCACCGACACCACGACCGACCCCGACAACCCGCACAAGTACGTCGCGTTCGACGACCAGTCGGTCACCACCCTCGCGATCGACGACCCGGTGCTGTACTACGACTGCCCGATCGACTACACCGCGCAGTGCGGGTTCGACGTGCTCGCGCACGCCTCGGAGCCCTACGTCTCGCGTCTGGACTTCCAGCCGTCGCTGGGCAACGCCCTGCACGCCATCAAGCTGACCTCGCAGAACCTGCGCAAGGCCGTCTGGAACGGCCAGGAGCTCTCCGGCCGCGAGGGCATGATGTACGCGCAGTACATCGCCGCCCAGGCGTTCAACTCCGGTGGCCTCGGCATCATCCACTCGATCAGCCACGCGGTGTCGGCGTTCTACGACACCCACCACGGCCTGAACAACGCCATCGCGCTGCCCCGCGTGTGGGCGTTCAACATGCCGGTCGTCTACGAGCGCTTCGCCGACATCGCCGAGGCGATGGGGGTCGACACCCGCGGCATGACCAAGCCGCAGGCCGCCGACGCCGCGCTCGCCGCCTCCATCCGGCTGCTGCGCGACGTGGGCATCCCGGAGAAGTTCGCCGACGTCAAGCAGGACACCTACTCGAAGAACCGGCTGGGCACCGGCCCGACCAAGTTCTACGAGAACGCGCCCACCATCGTCGGTGACGCGGCCGACGTCGACCGGATCACCAACCACGTCCTCGGCGACGCCTGCACCCCGGGCAACCCGAAGGAGTGCACGTTCGAGACCGTCCGCCCGGTCGTCGACCACTCCATCAACGGTGACCTGGACGACCTGCTGACCTGATCCGCAGGTCAGTACGTCCACCGTCGCACCAGCGGGCCCAGCCATCCGAGGTGATACTCGGGTGGGTGGGCCCGCTGGCTGCGGCCCCGCTCTTCTCCGCACCAGAGCCGGTGCGGCCCGCGAAGGAGATATCCGCGTGTCCGAGGCTGTCGTCCCCACTGTGACCGAGGCGGCGGACGCCGTCGCCTCGACCGGTCCGTTCGAGTCCGTCGACCAGGTGATCGAGACCCTGCGGGAGCAGGGCTACATCGCCGACACCCGCCTGGCCACGACGGTGTTCCTGCTGACCCGGCTGGACAAGCCGCTGCTGCTGGAGGGGCCCGCCGGGGTCGGCAAGACCGAGCTGGCGAAGATGCTCGCCGTCGCCACCGGGCGCCGGCTGCTGCGCCTGCAGTGCTACGAGGGCCAGGACGAGACCAAGGCCCTGTACGAGTGGGACTACGGCAAGCAGCTCATGTACACCCAGATCCTCCGCGAGAAGATCGGGCAGCTCGTCGAGGACGCACCCGACCTCGCCTCCGCGGTCGACCGCATCGGGTCCCAGGAGAGCGTGTTCTTCTCCGAGCGCTTCCTCGCCCCGCGCCCGCTGCTGGAGGCCATCCGCTCCGAACAGCCCGTCGTGCTGCTGATCGACGAGGTCGACCGCGCCGACGAGGCCCTGGAGGCCGTCCTGCTGGAGACCCTGGGCGAGTTCCAGATCTCCGTGCCCGAGATCGGCACCTTCGTCGCCGAGCAGCGCCCGTACGTGCTGCTGACCTCCAACAACACCCGCGACCTCGCCGCCGCGCTCAAGCGCCGCTGCCTGCACCTGTTCCTCGACTACCCGTCGGCCTCCCGCGAGCTGGAGATCGTCAGGTCGAAGAAGACCGGGCTGTCGGACCAGCTGGCCGAGGAGCTCGTCAACGTCGTGCGCGGGCTGCGCGAGCTGGAGCTGCGCAAGTCGCCGTCGATCTCGGAGACCATCGACTGGGCCCGCACCCTGGCTGTGCTGGGGGTCGACGAGCTGAACTCACAGATCCTGTCCGACACCGTGTCGGTCGTCGTCAAGTACGACAAGGACGTCAAGAAGGCCCTGGACGCCCTGCCGCGGCTGGTCGACCCGAACGCCGTGGTCACCGAGCACGGCCACGGACACGGGCACGGGCACGGGCACGGGCACGACGGGGACCACGACCACGACGAGCCCGCGGCCCGGACCCCGAGTACTCCGGCCGCCCGCGTGGACGACGAGCACGACGACGGCGACGTCGACGGCCGCGCCAAGCGGGCCGCGAAGGACCAGGCGGGACGGCACGGCGGTATCTACGGCGGCCTGCCCGGCGGGGTCGCGCCGCCGCCGTCGGCGATCCGGAAGGTCTCGCCCGGCCAGGGCACCCGTTCCTTCGGCGGCTCCCGCAAGCGCCCGGTCTGATCGGGGCCCGGAGTGGAAGCGAGCATCCACCGTTTCGTCCGGCTGCTGCGGATCCGGTCGGTGCGCATCTCGGTGTCCGAGGCGCTCGACGCGATGGCCTGCGCCGCCCAGCCCGGGGTGCTGTCCGACAAGTCGGTGCTCAAGGAGGCGCTGCGCATCGCGCTGATCAAGGACCGGCGTGACGAGGCGACCTTCGACGAGGTCTTCGACCTGTTCTTCGCCCTGGTCAGGGTGGGCGAGGCGGACACCGGCCACGGGCACGGCCACGGACACGGCGATCTGTCCGACGACACCCCGCTGGAGAACTTCACGCTGTCCGAGGAGCCGTCGGAGACCCCTCAGGAGGGTCACGACCACGGCGCCCCGGTCGACATCAAGGAGTTCTTCGACCCCGAGGACCTGGCCGAGCAGTACAACCTGCACCAGGAGGCCAACAAGATCGACATGGCCTCGATGACGGACGAGATCGTGCTGTCCAAGGAGCAGGCGGGCGACGCCACCGAGGGCCAGCGCGTGCAGATCGAGACCGACCGGTTCTCCGGCGGCGGGCAGCCGGGGGACATCTCCCAGCAGCAGGGCACCAAGGTCGACGCCGACCTCTCGGTCGCCCAGCAGGACGCGCTGCTGGGCTGGCTGAACTCCGAGGAGGACCGGCTGTCGGAGGAGGAGCAGGGCACCGAGGACGACGCCGCTGCGCTGCGCCGGCGCCTCACCGGAGTGCTCGACAACCTCCCGGAGCTGCTCAAGGCGCACCTGGAGAAGCTGCTCGCGATCGAGCAGCGGATCGTCGAGGGCCACGACGACGCCGAACGCGTCGCCGAGGTCGACCGGGCGAGCGAGACCGAGCGCATGCAGCTGGAGGACTCGTTGCGGCGGCTGGCCAAGTCGCTGCACGGTGCCCTCACACACCGCAGGCGGGTCTCACCGCGGGGCCGGATCGACTCGGCCCGCACCATGCGCAAGAACATGCGCTACGACGGCGTCCCGTTCTCCCCGGTCACCGTGCAGCGCCAGGAGGACAAGCCGCGCCTGGTGGTGCTGGCCGACGTGTCGCTGTCGGTCCGGGCCACCGCGCGGTTCACCCTGCACCTGGTGCACGGTCTGCAGGACCTGTTCGGCCAGGTCCGCTCGTTCGCGTTCGTGGCCGACCTGGTCGAGGTGACCGACCTGTTCGCCGACCACCCCGTCGAGCACGCCCTCGGGCTGATCTTCGGGGGCGACCAGCTCGACGTCGACGCCAACTCCAACTACGGCCTGGCCTTCGGCCAGTTCCTGGAGGACCACGGCTCGGCGGTCACCCGCCGGACGACGGTGCTGGTGCTCGGCGACGGCCGCGGGAACGGCAACGACCCCAACATGGAGGCGTTCGTCGAGATCACCCGGCGGGCCCGGGAGACGATCTGGCTGACCCCGGAGCCGCGGTACTCGTGGGGGCTCGGCCGCTGCGACCTGCCCGCCTACGCCGAGTACTGCGACCGCGTCCGCGTGGTCCGGGACCTGTCCGGTTTCGAGGCGACCACGAACGAGATGGCCGGCGAGCTGATCGGCCGCTGACCCCGCCGGTGGGTGGTGCCGGTGTCCGCACCGGGGCCACCCGCCGGGGTCCGCCTACCGCTCGACCACGATCTTCCCGACGGTGCCGCCGGACTCGATGAGCCGGTGCGCCTCCCGCAGTGACGCCGCGGTCAGCCCCTGCAGGCGCCGCGTCTCGGTGGTCCGCAGCTCCCCGGCGTCCACGAGCCGGGACACCTCGTCCAGGATCTCCCGCTGCACCGTCGAGCCCGGTTCCGACAGCGGCCGGGTGAACATCAGCTCCCAGTGCCAGGCCTGCGACTTCGTCTTCAGCGGGAGCGTGTCCAGGCCCTCCGGCTCGTCGATGGCGACGACGGTCCCGCGCGGGGTCATCAGCTCGGCGTAGGCCTCGACGTTGCCCGCAGACACCGGCGAGAACACGTACTGCACGCCGTCCGGGGCGACCTCGCGCACCGTGCCGACGAGGTCGTGGTGGTCGGCGACCGCGTGCGCACCCATCTGCCGCGCCCAGTCCGCGGACTCCGTGCGGGAGGCGGTGCCGACCAGCGTCAGCCCGGTGCGCCGGCCGAGCTGCAGGACCATCGACCCGACCCCGCCCGCGGCGGACACGACGAGCAGCGTCCCGGTGGTGTCGGCGGTGACGCGCAGGTGGTCGTGCAGGCACTCCCACGCGGTGATCGAGGTCAGCGGCAGCGCGGCCGCGGCGGCGAAGTCCAGGGTCGACGGCTTGCGCCCGACGATGCGGGAGTCGACGAGCTGGCGGTGGGCGTTGCTGCCGGGCCGGTCGATCGCGCCGGCGTAGTAGACCTCGTCGCCGGGGGCGTACCCCTGCACCCGGTCGCCCACCTCGACGACGACGCCCGCGGCGTCGAAGCCGAGGACCTTCGGCCCGTCGGCCGGGTCGAACGACGAACGGACCTTGCCGTCCACCGGGTTCACCGAGACGGCGCGGACGTCGACGAGCAGGTCGTGCGGGCCGGGCGCACCGACCTCGATCTCGGCGTCGACGAGGCACTCGGGGTCGTCGACGGGCAGCGGTCGGGGCGCCACGACGGCGGGTGCGGAAGCCATGACCGGACGCTATCCGCCCCACCGGGCCGCCGCCCGACGCACCGATGCCCCCGGCTGGGCCGATCGGCCGATCTCGCGCCGCTGCAGGGGCCGCCCGGAGTACGATCGGGCGTCCCCTTCGGAAAGGAGGGCCGGATGTCGGACGGTGGCGGAGCGGTCCTCCGGATCGTCGGTCGCGTGTGCACCGCGCTGTGGGGCTACACGCCGGGGGTGATCCCGGCCATGGTCACCACGATGGGCAGCGGGCCCGCGCTGCGCTGGTTCGCGGCCAACTTCCCGCGCTTCCTGGTCACCCTGCGCGTGCTGGGCCCCGTACGCACCCACCTCGCCGGGCTCACGATCTCCCTGGTGAACGGGTGCATGTACTGCGCCTACGGTCGTGCGCACGCCCTGGAGCTGATCCACCTGCGCGACCGGGACCTGCTGTTCCCGCTCGATGCCCGCACCCTCGAGAGCTGGAACGGGCTGTCCCGCCGCGAGATCGGGCTGCGGCTGCGCGGTGTGCTCGAGGAGGCCGGGATGCACGCCGAGGTGATCTGGGTGAACCGCACCCTGGCCCTGCTCGACGGCGCCCCGCCCGTCGACGCCGACGAGCGCCGCATCGCCCACCTGTGCCGGATGGTCGGCACCATGAACGCGATCGCCGTCGCCGCGGGGACGACCCCGGACGGCGCCCACGACCCGGTCAACAAGGACGCCGCGCTGAAGGCCCGGCTGCTCGCCGCCCAGGGCGCCTGAGCATCCCGGACCGGCACCGGAGCCCGCCCCCACCGTCCGGACGGGGAGGGACCCGGCCGTCGGACGTGGTGCGGCGTGCCCGCGACCGCCTAGCGTGGAGCGGGCCCCCGCACGCACAGGAGCGATCCATGATCGGAACCGACCGGCTCTCCAACGACCTCGCCGGCTGGCTGGACCGCACCCTGGTGCAGCCCGGGATCCTGCCGGCCGAGCGTTTCGAGGAGGCGTTCGTCGCCTGCGTCGCGAGCGCCGCGAAGGACCCCGAACTCCCGGACGACGCGTGGCTCGCCTTCTACCGCAACACCCTCGACGCGCTGGCCGGTGAGCCCGAGCCCGGCGGCACCAACGCCGAGATGGCGCCGGTGCACGCCCGCGCCCGCTCCCTCGTGCTGGGCGAGGAGGTGCTGGAGCTCGGCTGCTGCTTCGGCTTCCTGTCGCTGCAGCTGGCCCGCGACGGCCATCGCGTCACCGCCACCGACCTGACCGGCGGCACCGTCGAGCTGCTGACCCGGATGGCGCCGCAGCTCGGCGCCGACGTCGAGACCCACGTCGCCGACGCGCGTGCCGTCGCCCTGCCCGACGGCTGCGCGGACACCGTGTTCGCCGTGCACCTCGTCGAGCACCTGTCCGAGTCCGACGGCGACGAGGTCGTCGTCGAGATGCTGCGCCTGGCCCGGCGACGGGTGGTCGTCGCCGTCCCGTTCGAGAACGAGCCGAACCCCGCCTGGGGTCACGTCCGGGTCTTCGACGAGCGCGTCCTGACCCGGATCGGGGAGCGCACCGGCCATCCGTTCACGGTGTCCGAGCACCACGGCGGCTGGCTGGTGATCGACCTCTGAGCAGGGCCTGGGTGAGTGCCTCCAGCGGCCCGCGGTCGTGGCGGCGCAGCCACCACCCCGCCGCCGCGGCCGACCCGGCGACGACGAGGACCCACACCCCGACCGCCGCCCCGGTCCGCAGCGGCGCCGCGACACCGGCGAGCGCCCCGGCCACGCCGAGCCCCCAGGCGCCGAACAGCACCGCGGCCACGACGTTCTGGCCGACGTAGCAGCTCATCGCGGTCCGGCCGAGCGCGATGAGCCCGCACCGCACCGGACCGGCCGGGCCGCGCAGCCGAGCCAGGACCTCCGGGACCAGGCCGAGCAGCCCCAGCGCGACCAGCGGGGCGATCAGGTAGCGCTCGACGAGGAACCACGGGTCACCGCCCAGCGTGGTGAGCACCGTGAGCAGCGCGCCGGCCACCCCGGTGCCGATCATCCGTCGGCGCAGGGTGGTCGCACCGGCGTCGAACAGCCCGGCGCGCAGCAGCGCGGACCCGGCCAGGAACAGCACCACCGCCGACGGGACGATCAGCGCCAGCTCGACCCGGTACAGCAGCGGGTCGGCCAGCCGTGCGGCCACCTGCCCGGTCCAGGTCGCCGGGTACGGCGGGAGCGGCACGTCTGCGCCGGTGCTCCCGGCCGTCACGGCGGTCGCACCGCCCACCAGCAGCACCGTGACCGCCCCGGCGACGCAGGCGGCCGCCACCCGCACCCGCGCCGACCGCCCCACCAGCCACGCGACGAGCACCGAGGCGGTCGCGTAGCCCATCAGCACGTCGAACTCGAAGACCAGCACGTAGTGCAGCAGTCCCTCGGTGAACAGGATCGCGGCGCGGGCGAGGTGGCGGCCCGGCCACCGCAGGCCGCGGCGCACCGCCGAGCGGTACTGCAGCTCCATCCCGATCCCGAACAGCAGCGTGAGCAGCGCGAGGAACTTCCCGTTCGCGACGGCGCGGAGCGCGGTGTCGAGCCACCAGCCCCCGGCGAACCCGGCGAACACCGCGCCCGGCCCGCGCGGATCGGCGAACACCCAGACGTTCGTCGCGAAGGTCCCGGCGATCGCGAGGCCACGGAGCACGTCCGGGGCGGCGAGGCGGTCACCGGACACCGGTGCGCTCCCGGTCCCCGCTGCCGGGGAAGACGGTCGCCCACAGCGGCCCCACGACGAACCAGATCCCGGCGGCCAGCGACGCCGTCGCGAGCCAGGACCACATCGGGTCCTCCGGCCAGGCGCCCGGCGCCGGGAACGCGCGGCCGCCGGCCACCGACAGCAGGACCAGCACCGCCGCCGTGACCACCCAGGCGGCGACGACCTTGCCGTACTCGCGCCACTCGTACCGCGTCCGGGCGACCCCGCCCCGGGGCGGGCGCACCGGTGCCGGGCCGCCCGCGAAGCGGTGGGCGCCCCGGACGTCGGCCCACCGCACCAGCGAGTGCCCGAACGCGACGGTGATCCCGAGGTAGAGCGCGGCCAGCCCGTGCACCCGCGACGGTGCGCCGCCGGTCGCGAGGTCCACCGTCGAGGCGGTGACCAGCACGAGGTCCATCAGCGGCACCCCCAGCAGCAGCACCGCCCCCAGGCCCCGGCGGCGCAGCACGTAGCGTGCCCCCAGCCCGGCCAGCAGGAACACCCAGAACCCGATCTCGGCACCGACGATCAGCCACAGCAGCGGCTCGGCGAACAAGGACTCCCCCATGGCCGGTGATCGTGCCGACCCGGCCGCGGTGACGCGTCCGGCGTGCGACCGATCCGCGCGTACCACCTTCGACGGACGCCGCGCGGGCGCCGGGCGTGCTGGGATGGGGTGTGATCACGTACCTGGTGAACCGCGACGGCGGCGCACCGTCGGTGCTGCGGGACGCCGGTACCGGCGTGGTGTGGTTCGTGGTCGGGCTGCTGCTGATCTGGGCGCTGCCCGACGCAGGGATCACCTGGTGGGGCGCGGACACCGGGGCGACGACGGTGTCGCTGCTGGTCATGGGGCTGGGCTGCGCCGCGTCGGCGGTGCGCCGGATCGCGGTGCCCGCCGGCCTGCTGGTCGGCACGGCGGCCCTGGTCGCGGGCCCCGTCCTGGGCGGCCGCACCGAGATCGGGACGGTGCTCGTGTTCACCGACCTGCTCTACTGCGCCGTGGTGTTCCCGCCACGGCGCACCGCGCGGGCGGTGGCCGTCGCCGCCGGTGGGGTCGCCACCGTCCTCGGTGTCGCCGCGCTGCTCGTGGCGGGCACCCGCACCGGCACCTACGCCGTGCTCAACCTGACGCTGGTGGCCGGGCTCCCGCTGGTCTGGGGGCTGGAGGTGCGCCGGTTCCGGGACCTGGCGGCCGTCGAGCGGGAACGGGCCGTCGCCGTGGAGCGGACGGCGGCCCGGGAGCGGGACGCCGCCGTCGCCGCGGAACGTGCCCGGATGGCCCGCGACCTGCACGACGTCGTCGCCGGGCGGCTGTCGGCGATCGCGCTGCAGTCCGAGGCGGCACTGCAGCCCGGCGCCGACCCCGCGCTGGTCCGGCGGGTGCTGAGGACGGTGCGGTCCTCCGGCGTCGCCGCGCTCGGGGAGATGCGCACGATGATCGGGCTGCTGCGCGACGACGACACCGCCGACCCGCCCGGAGCGCCCGCCCGGCTGTCCGAGGTCGACACCCTGCTGGACGAGGCCCGCTCCGCCGGCCTGTCCCCCGTCCTGCGCGACGGGCGCGGTGCGGCCCCGCTGCCCGCCCCGGTCGACCTCGCCGGGTACCGGATCGTGCAGGAGTCGCTGACCAACGCGGCGAAGCACGCGCCCGGCTCGGACGTGGCGGTGCGCCTCGCCGTCACCCCCGACACCCCGCGCCGACTGCTCGTCGAGGTGCGCAACGGCCCCGGCCGGCGCCCCGCGGCGGGCCCCGGGCTGCACGGCGGCACCGGGCTCGACGGTCTGCGCGAGCGGGCCCGGGCCATCGGCGGCACCCTGGACGCGGGCCCCGACGACGACGGCTGGCTGGTCCGGGCCGACCTGCCCCTGGGCCCGGCGGAGGTGGAGCGGTGACCATCCGGGTGGTCGTCGCCGACGACCAGGAGGCCGTCCGCACCGGGCTGGTGCTGATCCTCGGCTCGGCACCGGACATCGACGTCGTCGCCGAGGTCGCCGACGGGCTCGCCGCGGTGCGGGCCGCCGCCGAGCACCGGCCCGACGTCGTGCTGATGGACATCCGGATGCCCGGCATCGACGGCATCGAGGCCACCCGGCGGATCACCGGGAGCAGGCCCACCGGAACGAGCATCGGCACCGCGGCGGGGTCCGCGCAGGTCCTGGTCCTGACCACGTTCGACCTCGACGAGCTCGTCGACGGCGCGCTCGCGGCGGGCGCCGGCGGGTTCCTGCTCAAGTCGGTCGACGCGGCCCGGCTCACCGACGGGGTCCGGGCGGTCGCCCGCGGCGAGGGCGTGCTGGCGCCGGAGGTGACCCGGCGGGTGATCCGCCGCTACGCGGGGGCGCCGCGGCCGTCGTCGGTGCCGGGGCTGGAGAGGCTCACCGCACGCGAGACCGACGTGCTCGCCGGGCTGGGCCGCGGGCTCTCGAACGCGGAGCTGTCCGCGGAGCTGGTGATCTCGGAGGGGACGACGAAGACGCACGTCTCGCGTGTCCTGGCGAAGCTGGGCCTGCGCTCCCGCACCCAGGCCGCGATCGCCGCCCAGGAGGCGGGGCTGGTCCGTCCCGGGCCCTGACACGACCACGGCCCGCGCCCCGGGGAGGGACGCGGGCCGCGGGTGCGCGGGTCAGCGCGCGCCGTGCGCGGTCTCCAGGGCGCGGCGGGTCAGCACCTGCACCAGGTGGGTGCGGTACGCGACCGACCCGTGGGTGTCGGCGGGCGGCTCGGCACCCTCGGCGGCCAGCGCGGCCGCCTCGGCGATGCTCTTCCCCTCCGCCAGCGCCCGCTCGGTGGCGGACGCCCGCAGCGCGGTCGAGCCCATGTTGACCAGGCCGATGCGGTCGTCGGACACGGCGACGGCGACGATCGCCCAGTCGTTGCTGCGACGGGTGAACTTCTCGTACGCCCAGCCCTTGTCCCCGCAGCGCGGGATCCGGATCTCGACGATCAGCTCGTCGGGCTCGCGGACCGTGGTGAACACGCCGGTGTAGAACTCGCCGATCGGCACGGTCCGCCTCCCGCGCGGCCCCTGCAGGACGACGGTGGCGTCCAGCGCGAGCAGCGCGGCGGGCAGGTCCGCGGCCGGGTCGGCGTGGGCGACGGTGCCGCCCAGCGTGCCCCGGGCCCGGATCTGCGGGTCGCCGACGGTGCGGGCGACGGCCCCGAGCAGCGGGACCTCCGTCGCGACCTCGGCCGAGTCGACCACGTCGCGGTGCTTGGTCGCCGCACCGACGGCGAGCTCGTCGCCCTCGACGCGGATGTAGCTCAGCTCCGGCAGCCGGCCGATGTCGATCAGGAACTCCGGCGCGCCGAGGCGCACCTTCATGACCGGGATCAGGGAGTGTCCGCCGGCCAGGACGCTGGCGTCCTCACCCTTCTCGGCGAGCAGCGCGATGGCGTCGTCGAGGGTGTCGGGGCGGGCGTAGTCGAACGCGAGGGGGATCATGCGCCGGCCTCCCCACGGGAGAAGGCGGGCGCGGTACGCAGCGCGTCGGACTCGGCCTCGGACTTCTGCGCGGCGTCCGGGTCCTTGCCCGCGGCGACGAGCACGGCGCGCACGATGTTGTGGTAGCCGGTGCAGCGGCAGAGGTTGCCCTCCAGGCCCTCACGGACCTTCCGCTCGTCCAGGTCGTCGTCGTGGCTGATCAGCGACACCGCGGACATGACCATGCCCGGGGTGCAGAAGCCGCACTGCAGCCCGTGCTCGGACCGGAACGCCGCGGTGACCGGGTGCTCGGGGCGGCCCTCGGACGCGCCGTCGAGCCCCTCCATGGTGGTGACCGACTGCTGGTCGGCCTGCACCGACAGCACGGTGCACGACTTGACCGCGTCGCCGTCGAGCAGCACGGTGCACGCACCGCAGGACGTGGTGTCGCAGCCGATGTTGGTGGCCTTCAGCCCGACGGTCTCCCGCAGGTAGTGCGCGAGCAGCTGGCGGGGCTCCACGTCGGCGCTGGTGGGCTCACCGTTGACGGTGATCTCGACCTTCACTTGGAGGCCTCCTGGATGGCTTCCCAGACCCGCATCGGGGTCAGGGGCATGTCGATGTGCGTGACGCCGAGGTGGGACAGGGCGTCGATGACCGCGCTCTGGGTGGCGGGGGTGGAGCCGATCGTCCCGGCCTCGCCGATGCCCTTGTAGCCCATCGGGTTGACCGGCGTCGGGGTCGTCATCTCGACCAGGTCGAAGCTGGGCAGCTCGGCCGCCGACGGGATGCCGTAGTCGGCGAAGGTCCCGGTGAGCGGCTGGCCCTCCTCGTCGTAGATGACCTCCTCGAGCAGCGCCTGCGCGATGCCCTGGGCGATCCCGCCGTGCCGCTGCCCGTCGCAGAGCAGCGGGTTGAGGATGGGACCCGCGTCGTCGACGGCGATGATCTTCTCGACCGTCACCTTGCCGGACTCGGTGTCGACCTCGACGACGCAGACGTGCGCGCCGAACGGGAAGGTCGGCTTCTTGCCGTCCCAGGTGGTGTCGACCTTGAGCTGCTCGGCGGCCGCCAGCTCCGCCAGGGTCACCGACTTCGCGCCGGGGACGCCCTTGACGGTGATCGCGGCGTTCGCCGGGTCGAGCTCCAGGTCGTCGACACCCGCCTCGAGCAGCTCGGCCGCGCGCTGCTTGGCGAGGTCGATCAGCTCGGCCGAGGCCTGGTGCACCGCGACGCCGCCGGTCTGCAGCGACCGCGACCCCATGGTGCCGCCGCCGCGCGGGACGAGGTCGGTGTCGCCGTGCTTGACGGTGATCTTCTCGATCGGGACGCCGAGCTGGTCGGACGCGAGCATCGCCCACGCCGTCGCGTGCCCCTGGCCGTGCGGGGAGGTGCCGGTCAGCACGGTCACCGAGCCGTCCGGGTGCACCTCGACCGAGGCGTCCTCGGCGAACGCGCCACCACCGGTGATCTCGACGTAGGAGGACACGCCGATGCCGATCTGGCGGGCGTCGCCGGACTCGCGGCGGGCCTTCTGCTCGGCGCGCAGCCGGTCGTAGCCGGCGTTCTCCAGGGCGAGGTCGATCGCCTTGGCGTACTCGCCGGAGTCGTACTCCACCCCGCCCTTGGTCTGGAACGGGAACCGGTCCGGCGCGACGACGTTGAGCTTGCGGACCTCGGCCGGGTCCTTGCCGATCTCGGCCGCGAACAGGTCCATCGCGCGCTCGATCGCGGCGGTCGCCTCGGGGCGGCCGGCGCCGCGGTAGGCGGCGACCGAGGTCGTGTTGGTGACGACGGCCTTCGCGCGGGAGTCGACGTGCTCGATATCGTAGGTGCCGGGCGCCATCATCCGCGTGAACATCGGCAGGAAGGTGCCCAGGCGCGGGTAGGCGCCGAGGTCCTGCACGACGTCGAGCCGGTAGTGGGTGACCTTGCCCGCGCGGGTGCCGCCGATCGTGACGGTCTGGCGCTGGGCCCGGCCCTGCACCATGCCGGTCATGTTCTCGGAGCGGGACTCGTTCCAGCGGACCGGACGGCCCTGCTGCCGGGCGAGCCACGCGACGAGGGCGAACTCGGGGTCGGACCCGATCTTCGCGCCGAAGCCGCCGCCGACGTCCGGCAGGACGACCCGCACCTTCTCCTTGTCCAGGCCCAGCCAGCCGGCGATCTCGTCGCGGCCGCCCTGGGCGTTCTGGTTGGACATGTAGACGGTGACGCGGTCGCCCTCCCAGAAGGCGCTCGCGGCCCGGGTCTCCAGCGGGGCCGCGGCCAGGCGCTGGTTCACCAGGTCCCGGGTGACGACGACCTCGCAGCCGTCGAAGAACGAGGCGTCCTGCTCCTCGTCGTGCCCGTAGGCGGCCGCGGTGTTGGTCCCGGCCTCGGGGAACAGCAGCGTCTCGTCGCGGGCGGCGGCCAGCGGGTCGATCACCACGTCCAGGGGCTCGTACTCGACGTCGACCAGCTCGGCCGCGTCCTCACCCTGGTAGAACTCCTCGGTGAGGACCGCGGCGACCGGCTCGCCGACGAACCGCACGCGGTCGGTCGCGAGGAACGGGCGGGTCATGACCTTGTTCGCGCCCGGGAACAGCAGTGCCGGTGCGATGTCGAGGTCGGCCCCGGTGACGACGGCGACGACGCCGGGCGACGCGAGCGCCGCCGAGGTGTCGATCGACGTGATCGTCGCGTGGGCGAGCGGGGAGCGGACGAGCGTCAGGTGCAACGCCCCGGTCAGCCGCTCCTCGGTCAGGTCGTCGGTGTAGGTCGCGCCGCGCGTGAGGAAGACCGGATCCTCGGTGCGGACGACGCGGGTGCCCAAGATGCTCATCGGACGCGAGCGTATACATCTCCACCGCCCTGTGCGATGCAGACCACAGCGCCCGATCCCCAGGTCAGGGCACCCTTCGCGGAGCGACGCGCGGGCAGATCACCGCATCTGCGGCACGCCGGGGGCCGGTCGTCCCCGACCTCGGATCTGTTGAGATCGCATCCATCTCGTATCCAAGGACCGGCGAGGGTCAGTCGCGTTCGTCCCACCACGGCCGTCCGGCCCACAGCGCCGAGACCGGTCCGTGCCCGGCACCCAGCGGGTAGGCGTGGCGGACCGCCTCGACGATGTAGCGCTTCCCGAACCGGACCGCCGCCTCCAGCTCCATCCCGCGGGCGAGCCCGGACGCGATCGCGGCGGCCAGGGAGTCCCCGCCGCCGTGGGTGTGGCCGGTGTCGAAGCGCGGGCCGGGCAGCTCGACGGCGGTCTCGCCGTCGTAGAGCAGGTCCAGGCAACCGTCGGTGTCCTCGGCGAGGTGGCCGCCCTTCACCAGGACCGCGCGCGGGCCGAGCGCGTGCAGCGCCTTCGCCGCGGCGTACTGGCCCGCGCGGTCGTGGACGTCGTGCTCGACGAGCAGCCGGATCTCGTCGAGGTTCGGGGTGACCAGCGTGGCCCGCGGGAACAGCGTGTGCCGGTAGGCGTCCAGCGCCTCGGCGGCCAGCAGCGGGTCCCCGTGCATCGAGGCCGCGACCGGGTCGACGACGAACGGCGTGGCCAGACCGGCGCCGATGCCGCATCCGTCGCAGGCCCGCGCGACGGTCTCGATGATCTCGGCGTTCGCGAGCATCCCGGTCTTCGCGGCCTGCAGCCCGATGTCGGAGGCGACCGTCGCGATCTGCCCGGCGATCGTGTCGACCGGGATCGTGTGGACGCCGGTGACGCCCACCGAGTTCTGCACGGTCACCGCGCAGACGGCGAGGCAGCCGTGCACCCCGCAGGCGGCGAAGGTGCGCAGGTCCGCGGCGATGCCCGCGCCGCCGCCGGAGTCGGTTCCGGCGATCGTCATGACCCGCGGGGGTGTGGTGCCGACGGTGGGTTCCATGGACGTGTCCTCCCTGGCCGGCATTACCCGGCCGGTCCGCGGTCGGCGGCGCCGGTCCGGTGGGACCCGGCCGCCCTCTCAGCCCGCCTGCTCCGCGAGCTCCCGCGTCGTGCGTGGTCGCCGACGACGGTAGACGGTGCCGGGGCCGCGGGTGGGATCCCCGCGGCCCCGGCAGTGCACGTCCCGGTCCGGGCGTCAGTCCGTCGCGGAGATCGGCAGGTACACCCGGCCGCCCTCGTCGCGGAACTCCCCGGACTTCTCCGCCATCCCGGCCTCGATCGCCTCCACGCTGGTCAGCCCGTGCGCCTCGGCGTAGTCCCGGACGTCCTGGGTGATCTTCATCGAGCAGAACTTCGGCCCGCACATCGAGCAGAAGTGCGCCGTCTTCGCGGGCTCGGCCGGCAACGTCTCGTCGTGGTAGGCGGTCGCGGTGTCCGGGTCGAGCGACAGCGCGAACTGGTCACGCCAGCGGAACTCGAACCGGGCCTGCGAGAGCGCGTCGTCGCGGGCCTGGGCGTGCGGGTGCCCCTTGGCCAGGTCCGCGGCGTGCGCGGCGATCTTGTAGCTGATCACGCCGACCTTGACGTCGTCGCGGTTCGGCAGGCCCAGGTGTTCCTTCGGGGTGACGTAGCAGAGCATCGCGGTGCCGGCCTCGGCGATGCGGGCGGCGCCGATCGCGGAGGTGATGTGGTCGTAGCCGGGCGCGATGTCGGTGGCGAGCGGGCCGAGGGTGTAGAACGGCGCCTCGTCGCACCACTCCTCCTCCAGCCGCACGTTCTCGACGATCTTGTCCATCGGGACGTGGCCGGGACCCTCGATCATGACCTGCACGTCGTGGCCGCGGGCGATCCTCGTCAGCTCGCCGAGCGTGGCGAGCTCGGCGAGCTGGGCCTCGTCGTTCGCGTCGGCGATCGAGCCGGGGCGCAGGCCGTCGCCGAGGGAGAACGTGACGTCGTAGCGGCGCAGGATCTCGCACAGCTCGTCGAAGTGGGTGTAGAGGAACGACTCGGCGTGGTGCGCCAGGCACCACGCGGCCATGATCGACCCGCCGCGGGAGACGATCCCGGTGACCCGCTTCGCGGTGAGCGGCACGTGGCGCAGCAGCACGCCGGCGTGCACGGTCATGTAGTCCACGCCCTGCTCGCACTGCTCGAGCACGGTGTCGCGGTAGACCTCCCAGCTCAGGGCGGCGGGGTCGCCGTTCACCTTCTCCAGGGCCTGGTAGATCGGGACGGTGCCGATGGGGACCGGCGAGTTGCGCAGGATCCACTCGCGGGTCTCGTGGATGTCCCGGCCCGTCGACAGGTCCATCACGGTGTCGGCACCCCACCGCGTCGCCCACACCATCTTCTCCACCTCCTCGGCGATCGAGGAGGTCACCGCGGAGTTGCCGATGTTGGCGTTGACCTTGGTGAGGAACCGCTTGCCGATGATCATCGGCTCGCACTCGGGGTGGTTGCGGTTGGCCGGGATCACGGCCCGGCCGCGGGCGAGCTCGGCGCGGACGAGCTCCGCGTCGCACCGCTCGCGGACGGCGATGTAGGCCATCTCCGGGGTGACGATCCCGGCCCGCGCCCAGGACATCTGGGTCCCCGGCTCCCGCGACCCGACCCACGGCTCCCGCAGCCGGGGCAACCCGGCGTGCAGGTCGACGGTCGCGTCGGAGTCGGTGTACGGGCCGGAGGTGTCGTAGACGTCGTGGTGCTCGCCGTTGGAGAGCGAGATCCGCCGGACCGGGACGGTGATGCCGTCGGGTCCGGAGATCCAGGCCTTGGCCGACCCCTGGATCGGGCCGGTGGTGACCTGCTGCGGGCGCACTGGTGCCGTTGTCATGACAGTCCTCCCTGGCCGGCATTACCCGGCCGGTTCTGCGGTCGGCGACCGGCGAGTCGCCCTCTCAGCCCCGCGCGACGGAGCTCCCGCGTGTTCAGTTGGTCGTGCACCGGCACCGTAGGCACCGTCCGGCGCCCCGCACCAGCCCCTCACCCGGCTGCGAGGAATGATCACAGGAGGTATCGGGTTCTCCACCGGTATGACGCAGAACGCTGAGCTCTCCCCGACCGACTGGGTCCGCGAGCAGACCGAGAAGATCCTCGAGAACGGCACCACCGAGGGCGTCACGGTCATGGACCGTCCGATCATCCTGGTCACGACGACCGGCGCGAAGTCCGGCAAGCAGCGCTACGTGCCGGTGATGCGCGTCGAGCACGACGGCTCCTACGCGATGATCGCGTCCAAGGGCGGTACCCCGGAGCACCCGGCCTGGTACCACAACGTGGTCGCGAACCCGCAGGTCCAGGTGCAGGACGGCACGCAGACCGGCACCTTCGTCGCCCGCGAGGTCACCGGGGACGAGCGCCAGGAGTGGTGGGACCGCTCCGTCGCGGCGTACCCGCCCTATGCGGAGTACCAGGAGAAGACCTCCCGGACCATCCCGGTCTTCGTCCTGGAGCCCGCGCGCTGACCCGCCGCGGCCACCCGCGCGCCCGACCCCCCGGTCCGGGCGCGCGGGTGCGCCCTCACGCCGCGACGACGCCGTGCGCGGGCTCGATCCGCCCGGCTCGGCGCACCGGCCCCACCGAGGCGGCCACCGCGACCGCGACGACGGCCGCGGCCAGCGCGGCGAGCTGCCCCAGCGGGATACCGGAGGTGGGCGCACCGATCCCGGTCGCAGCGAGCGCCAGTACCCCGTAGGCGCCGCCGATCACCACCCCCAGCACTGCCGCGACCGCCCCGGCCAGCGCCGCCTCGGCCGCCACCGCGCGCCGGGACGCGGCGCGCGACAGCCCGAGGGTGCGCAGCAGCGCGATCTCCCGGGTCCGTTCGCTGACCGACAGCGCCAGGGTCACGCCGACCCCGACGACGGCCACCAGCAACGTCACCCCGACCAGACCGAGTCCGATCCCGCGCACGGCACCGACCGCCCTCTCGGTCTGTTCCCGCATGTCCGCGACGAAGGCGGCCGACGCGTCACCCGCGCCCCGCGCCACCGCGGAGCGCACCGCGACCGGGTCCGCGCCCGGCACCGGGTCGACGAGCACGATGCCGTCGGACACCCGGGCGGTCAGCTCCGGGGCCGCATCCAGCCGGGCCGCGAGCGCGTCCGTGTCCCGGTCCACGGTCCCGGGGAACACGACGACGTCGGCCGGGTAGTTGCGGTCGATCGACGCCCGCGCGTCGGCGGACGCCCCGGCCACCGCGACCAGCAGCGCGGCGGTCAGCCCCACGCCCAGCGACAGGACCGTGGTCATCGCCGCGGTCCGCCGCGACATACGCCGGGCGTTGCCGACCGCGATCCGCCCCGGCGCCCACCGCGCGACCAGGGGCGCGAGCAGTGCCGCCGCACCGGACACCACGAACGGGCCCGCCACCACGAGCGCGGCGAACACGCTCATCCCGGACAGCGCGGCCAGCGCGGTCCCGGTCAGCGCATCGCCGAGCTCCACCGCGAGGGCGGCGAGTGCCCCGGCGGCGAGCAGCGCGAGCGCGGCGAGCGTCACCCGGACCCGGGCCCGCGGGCCGCGGGCGCCGGTCGCGTCGGCGGCACCCAGCGCGACCACCGGCGGGGTCCGCCCGGCGGCCAGTGCGGGGGACAGCGCGGCCAGCACCGTCACGACGACGGCGAGCAGCACGCAGCCCGCGAGCCGTCCCCACGGCACCACGAGCTCCGGGACCTCCGTCCCGGTCGCGCCCACCACGGCCGACACCGCCCACCCCCCGGCGACGGCGAGGGCCGCTCCCCCGGCCCCGGCGACGACACCGGTCAGCACCGCCTCGGCCAGCACCGAGCGCGCCACCTGCCCGCGGCTCGCCCCGACGCACCGCAGCAGCGCCAGCTCCCGGGTACGGCGCGCCAGCACGATCCGGAACGTGGAGGCCACGACCACCGCCGCGGCGACCAGCGCGAGCCCCACGAACACTGACAGCCCCGCCAGCAGCGCGTCCGCCGACGCGGAGGCCGACGCGAGGTCCGCGTCGCGCTGCTCGTCGGCGGTCGCCACCGCGCCGACCCCCGGCACGGCGGCCAGCGCGGCCGGGTCCGGGGAGCCCGCGACGGCGATCCGGCCGCCGTACAGCGCGGTCGCGGCCGGGTCGCCGTCGGGCACCACCAGTGCGTCCCCGTTCCCGGAGCGCAGCGGCACGACCCCGGTGACGGTCAGCGTCCGGCCGCCGATGCCGACGAGCGCGCCGGGTGCGAGACCGGTGCGCTCCGCGGTGCCCGCGCCGACCAGCACCTCACCGGGCCCCGACGGCAGCCGGCCCGCCGTCAGCGGGTCCAGGGTGCTCAGCGGCCCGGTCATCGGGTCGGTGGAGAGCGTCCAGCTGCCGCTCGCGGCACCCGCCTCGACCGAGGAGGGACCGGAGCGCGACTCCGACACCGCGTCGACCCCGGGAACCGCCCGCAGCCGGTCGACGACCGCGGCGGGGTCCGCGCCGTCGGACGGACCGCCGGTCTCGAGGCTGTAGGCCGCTCCGGCGGGCACCGAGGACAGGCTGCCGGTGACCTCGCCGCGCAGGGTCGCGGTGAGGATCACCGCGCCGGCGGCGAACACCGTCGCCACCAGCACGGCGAGCCCGGTCAGCAGCAGCCGTCGCGGGCTGCGCCGGGCGCCGGCGACGGCCGCGCGGGTCGCCGGGTTCACCGCGCCACCGGGCCGGTGATCGTGACGTCGGCGGTCGCCGGGTCGTCGGCGCCGGTCAGGGCGCCCATCGCGGACAGCACCCGGTCCGGGGTGGGCCGGTCCAGCCGGCCGGCGGCGCGGCCGTCGCGCAGCAGCAGGACCTGGTCCGACGCGGCGGCGGCCAGTGGGTCGTGGGTGACCATGACAACGGTCTGGCCGTAGTCGTCGACGCAGGCGCGCAGCAGACCCAGCAGCTCGCGTCCGGAGCGGGTGTCGAGCGCGCCGGTCGGCTCGTCGGCGACGACGATCTCCGGGCGGCCCAGCAGCGCCCGGGCCACCGCGACGCGCTGGCGCTGCCCGCCGGACAGCTCCGAGGGCAGGTGGGTGAGCCGGTCGGCGATGCCGAGCCGCTCGACGAGCTCGGCCCGCCACGCGTGGTTGGGCCTGCGTCCGGCCAGCGAGGCGGCGAGGTCGATGTTCTCCCCGGCCGTGAGGTGCCCGAGCAGGTTGCCGTCCTGGAACACGAAGCCCATCCGGTCGCGGCGCACCCGGGTCAGCGCGGTGTCGTTCAGGCTCCCCAGGTCGGTCCCGCCCAGCACCACCTGCCCCGACGTCGGCCGGTCGAGCCCGGCCAGGCAGTGCAGCAGCGTGGACTTGCCCGAGCCGCTCGGCCCCATCACCGCGGTGAACCGGCCGGCGGGAAGCCACAGCGTGATCCCGTCCAACGCGCGGACCGCGGCCCGTCCCGTCCCGTAGGTGCGGACCAGGTTCACCGTCGCGGCGGCGATCCGTGCAGGCACGTCGGCCGGACTCCTCAACCCCTCGATCATGACGGTCACGGTGCCGCCGGGAGGGTGCCCGGGGCATCGGCCCGTGGTAGGGGGTTCCCCGTCCGGGTCGTCGTACTTCCGGCCGAGGTCGACCGGGCGCAGCCCGTCCTACCGTGTGTCCCATGAGTTCCGCACCCCGTCGCGGCCGCCCCCTCCTGGCCGGGTTCGAGGTGCTCGCCTACCTGTTCTGGGCGGGGTGCGACGCCCTGCTGGGTCTGGGCGTCGGGCCGGCGGCGGTGCCGAGCGGTGCGGTGTACGGCCTGCTCGTGGCGGGCGTCGTGCTCCTGCGGTACCGGACGGGGACCGGGACGCTCCCGGTGGCGGTGGTCGCCTTCGGGCTGTCCGCGTGCGGCTCGGTCGCGGGGGTGGTGACCGGCGGGATCCCGTTCGTGTCGCTGACCGAGCTGTTCGCGCTGGCCGTGGTCACGGTGTCGGTCGTGCGGACCGCACCGGTCCGGGTCGTGCTCGCGACGGCGGTGGTGTCGCTGTGCCTCATCGTGGGCATGCCGCTGCTGCGTGTGCCGGACATCGACCGCGAGGTGTTCGCCAGCCTGACCGTGGTCGGCTGGGCCGGGACGATGGTCGTCGCGACCGCGGCGCGCGAGCTGTGGCAGCGCCGCTCCGCCCGGCTCGACCGGGCCCGCAACGACGAGCGCCTGGAGCTGGCCCGCGAGCTGCACGACACGGTCGCCCACCACGTCACCGCGATCGTGGTGGCGGCGCAGGCCGGGGTGGTCGTGGCGGGCAGCCGCCCGGAGGAGGCGGGCCGGGCACTGGAGGCGATCGAGCGGGCGGGCGCCGAGGCCCTCGACGGGATGCGCCGCATGGTCGGTGTGCTGCGCTCCGGCGCCGGGGACGACACCGGGGACGGCGCCGAGCGCGCCCCCGGGCACGGCCTCGACGACATCGACGACGTCGTCGCCCGCTTCGACCCCGACGGCGGCCGGGCCCGGCTGGAGATCGCTCCCGAGGTGCGGGCGGCGCGGCTCGGCCCGGCTGTCGCGGCGACCGCGTTCCGGGTGGTGCGCGAGGCCCTGACCAACGTGCACCGGCACGCCCCCGGCGCGACGACGGTGTCGGTCGGCGTGCACCTGCAGGCCGGGAGACTGGTGACCGTGGTGCACAACGACGGGACCGGGACCGAGAACCCGCTGCGCGACCCGGGCGGGTTCGGGCTGGCCGGGATGCGTGAGCGGGTGGAGGCCCTCGACGGCTCGCTGCACGCCGGGCCGGACGGGCCCGGCCGGTGGATCGTCGTCGCCGAGGTGCCCGCCGGGGCGGGTCGATGACCGCGGTCCGCGTCCTGCTCGCCGACGACCAGGAGATGGTGCGCACCGGCTTCGGGCTGATCCTGTCCGCCGAGGACGGCATCGAGGTGGTCGGCGAGGCCGCCACCGGCACCGACGCCGTCGCCATGGCTCGCGAGCTGCGCCCGGACGTCGTGCTCATGGACGTCCGGATGCCCGGCATGGACGGCATCGCCGCGACCCGCGCGCTGACCGCGGACCCGTTCCCCCCGCGGATCGTGGTGGTGACGACCTTCGACCTCGACGAGTACGTCTACGGCGCGCTGCGCTCGGGCGCCTGCGGGTTCCTGTTGAAGACGGCGGGCCCGCGGCTGCTCGTCGAGGCCGTCCGGGCCGCCGCGGCGGGCGACGCCCTGGTGTCGCCGTCGGTCACCGTGCGGCTGCTGTCGCGGCTCACCGAGCCGGAACCGGCCCGCGCCGACGTCCACGCCACGCTCTCACCGCGCGAGCTGGAGGTGGTGAAGGCGGTCGCCCGGGGCCGGACGAACTCCGAGATCGCCGGGGACCTGTTCGTCTCGCTGTCCACGGTGAAGACCCACATCGCCAACATCGGGTCCAAGCTGGACGCCCGCAACCGGGTGGAGATCGCGGCGTGGGCCTGGGAGAACCGGCTGGTCGAGTAGCGGGGGTCAGGCCCGCGCAGCGGGCCGGGCGACCGGGACGAGCGGGCGTCGCGGCGCCGGGACCCGCAGCGCCGCGGCGACGTCGCCCAGCGCCTCCGGGTACGCGGCGGGCGCGACCGGCAGCGGCGCGACCGCGTCGTCCGGGGACGCCGGGACACCCGCGCCGGGGCGGGCGGCGTCGCGCTCGGACGCGCGGGCGTCCCACAGCTCGAACAGTGGCTGCGCGGCCATGACGAGCAGCACGGCGAGGACCGGGACGACGGCGAGGATCGTGAGCACCATGGCGTCCACGCTGCCCGCCCGGGGCGGGTCCCCACATCGGCCGCGGGGCCGGTTCTCCCAGGTCGACCCCTAGTACCCGGGTATGAGACCCCGGTCCGACCTCGGGGTAGTCCCCGGGGCTCAGCCCCGCGGGACGTCCTCTGCCTCGACGGCCGACGGGTCCCACGAGTCCGACGGCGAGCCCCAGCCGTTGCGCTTGAGCATCTTCTTCGCCGCGCGCTGGTGGCGGCCCATCAGCCGGTCCAGGTACAGGTGACCGTCGAGGTGGTCGGTCTCGTGCTGCAGGCACCGGGCGAAGAACCCGCGCCCCTCGTAGGAGACCGGCTCACCGTCGAGGTCGGTGCCGGTGACCCGGGCCCACTCCGCCCGGCCGGTCGCGAAGTTCTCGCCGGGTACCGACAGGCAGCCCTCCTGGTCGTCGTCCGGGTCGGGCATGACCTCCGGGATCCCGTCGGTCTCCAGCACCGGGTCGACCACGACACCGCGCCGCATCGTGCGCGTCTCCTCGTCGGGGCAGTCGAAGACGAACAGCCGCAGGTCCACTCCCACCTGGTTGGCCGCCAGCCCGACGCCGTTCGCCGCGGCCATCGTCTCGAACATGTCCTCGACCAGCGTCCGGACCGTGTCGTCGACCGTGCCGACGGGGCGGGTGGGGGTGTGGAGCACGGGGTCGCCGACCATGCGGATGCGCAGAACCGTCACCGGAGCAGCCTACGGTCGCCGCCGGACGTGACCCGGCCGGGCGGTTTCGGTGTCGTCCGACCCGCCCTCCAGGCGCGTCGCAGCCCGGGACCGTCGGTCCCCTGTGGTTGAATCCGCACCGCGAATGACAGACGTGTCGTTCGTCGTCGCGGCGCCCGGGCGGGGCCGCCGCAGCACGAGATCGTCGTCCGCTCGAGGAGCGTGATGGAGTCCGCCGGGTCCCTGCCGGAACGCCGCGGAGCGCACCGGCGCACCGCTGCCGCGTCCCCCCGCGAGCTCGACCGTCGCGAACGCGAGATCCTCGCGTTCGAGGCCCAGTGGTGGAAGTACGCGGGCGCCAAGGAACAGGCGATCCGCGAGCTTTTCGACATGTCGGCCACCCGCTACTACCAGGTGCTGAACGCCCTGGTCGACAAGCCCGAGGCGCTGGCGGTGGACCCGCTGCTGGTCAAGCGTCTGCGCCGGCTGCGTTCCAGCAGGCAGCGCACCCGCGCCGCCCGTCGCCTCGGCCTCGAGCCCTGACAGCCAGGAGGTCACGATGACCGCACCCGCGTCCGGCGGGCAGTCACCGCTGAAGATCGCCGGTATCGCGCTGATCGGCGTCGGTGTGGTCGCCGCTGTCGTCGGCCTGATCGGCCTCACCGGCGGCGGTGAGGACGGCGGCAACCAGGCCGCGCCCCCGTCGGCGTCGGCCGAGCCCGCCCCGGCCCCGGCCCCCGCTCCGGGGGACGGCACCGGCGACGGCGCCGCGCCCGGCACCGGTGACACCCCCGCCCCGGGCACCCCCGGGGAGACCTCGCCGTTCACCCCCGGAGCGCCCGGCACGCCGGGCTCCCCCGGGTACGACGGCGCGGGCCCGGCCGTCGCCGCGCCGCCCGCCGCGGGCTCCGGCTCCGCGGGCCAGGGCGGCTCCGGCTCCGCCGCCGGTGAGGGGTCCGCCGTCGCGGCCCGCCCGGTCGTGCGGATCTACAACAACTCGACCATCCGCGGTCTCGCCGAGAAGGCGGCCGGGGAGTTCCGCACCAACGGTTGGACCGTGTCCCAGGTGCAGAACTACTCCCAGGGCGTCATCCCGGCCACGACCGTCTACTACCGGCAGGGCACCGGCGAGAAGGCCGCCGCCGAGGAGATCGCGAAGAAGTTCGGCATCCGTTCCGAGCCCCGCTTCGACGGCATCCAGGACGCGACGCCCGGCGTCATCGTCATCGTGACGCGGGACTTCTCCGCCGCCTGACGCGCCGTACGCACGACGGCCCCGGACGCCTCCGCGTCCGGGGCCGTCGGCGTTCCGGGGCCGTCCGTGTGCCGGACTCAGCCGTCGCTGCGGCGACGGGCGTAGGCCTCCAGCTCGGCGACCTGTGCCGGGTCCAGCGACGCCCGCACCGCGCGACGTGCCGTCGCCAGGTGCGCGGCGGTCACCTCGCCCGCGTCGAGGGACTCGCGCATCGCGGTCAGCGCGGCCTCGCGCAGCAGCGCCGCACAGTCCGCGGCCGAATAACCGTCCAGATCGGACGCGAGCGCGTCGAGGTCCACGTCGTCGGCCAGCGGGACGTCGCGGCCGGCCGCCAGCAGGATGTCCGCCCGCGCGGCGGCGTCCGGCGGCGGGACGAACACCAGCCGCTCCAGGCGGCCCGGGCGCAGCATCGCCGGGTCGATCAGCTCGGGCCGGTTCGTCGCCCCGACCACGACGACCTCGCGCAGCGGCGTCGCGCCGTCCAGCTCGGTCAGCAGCGCGGCGACGACGCGGTCGGCGACCCCGGCGTCGGTGGAGCCGCCGCGTCGCGGGGCGAGCGCGTCGACCTCGTCGAGGAAGATCAGTGCGGGGGCGGCCTCGGCCGCCCGGCGGAACAGCTCGCGGACCGCGCGCTCGGACTCGCCGACGTACTTGTCGAGCAGCTCGGCGCCCTTCACCGCGAACACGTTGAGGTCACCGGAGCCGGCGAGCGCACGCAGCAGGAAGGTCTTTCCGCCGCCCGGCGGGCCGTAGAGCAGCACCCCGCGCGGGGCGTCGACCCCGAGCCGGGCGAACGAGTCCGGGTGGCGCAGTGGCCACAGCACGGCCTCGGTGAGGGCCGCCTTGACCTCGGTCATGTCACCGACGTCGTCGAGGGTGAGGCCGCCGCTGCCCAGCGTGCCGCCACCGGACAGCGAGATCGGGCGGACCGAGCCGACGGCGTCGAGCAGGTCGGACTGATGGACCTGCTCGGAGGGATCGGAGCCGGTGCCGCGCAGCGCCGCGCTCACCGCGGCCTCCCGGCGGACCGCCGCGAGGTCGGCGACGACGAAGCCCGGTGTGCGGGCGGCGACCGCGCCCAGGTCGACGTCGTCGGCCCGGGGTACGTCGGCCAGCAGCCGCTCCAGCAGCGCACGCCGGGTCGCGGCGTCGGGCAGGCCGACCGACAGCTCGCGGTCGACCAGCTCCGGCGCCCGCAGCCGCGGGTCCAGGGCCTCCGGCTCGGCACTGGTGACGACGAGCGCGGGCCCGCCGGGCGCGGTCGCCGCGCGCAGCTCGTCGAGCACCAGCGTGGCCAGCGGCGGCGGATCGGTGGCGGGGAGCAGGGAGTGCGCGTCGTGTACGAGCAGCACCGCGGGTGCGCCGGTGCCGGTCCCACCGGTGCGGGCCTGCGCGATCGCCGCCCGGACCCGCTCAGCCGCGGCGGCCGGCTCGACGGCGGCGACCGCCGGGGCCACGAGCTCGACGCACCGGGCGCCCGCCGCCGCGGCCGCGCTGCGCACCAGCGTCGCCTTGCCCGCGCCCTCCGGCCCGGAGACGAGCACGCCGAGCCGGGCGTCGCCGCCGAGCCGGGTCAGCAGCTCCGGGCGCCGGAACATGAGCTCGAACCAGTCCAGCAGGCGGCGGGCGACGGCCTCGTTCGCGGCGAGGTCCTCCAGCGGCAACACGGGCTCGGCGGGCCCGGCGGACGCGTCGGCTCCGGCCGCGGCTCCCGTGGCCCCCACGGCGGAGGGGGCGGCGGAGCCGCGCCCGGCCCCGCCCGGGCCGGGGACACCGGGCCCGGGCGCCGCCGGTCCCGCGAGGGCCGGGCCGCCGTTCCCGGGGACGCCGGGACCGGGGATGCGGAGCGCACCGGCTGCGGCCGGGGCGGGGTCGCCGGTGTCGCGGCCGCCCTGCCAGCCCACGACCGTCGACGGCGTCACCGTGACCGGCCCCGCCGGGTCGGCGACCGCGACGGTCAGCAGCTCCGAGGTCCACGTCCCGCCGACGGCCGCGGCCAGCGCACGGCGCACCGAGCGGACGTCGGCCCCGGCCGCCGGGGCGATGTCCTGCGGGAGCAGGGACACGGCGTCGCCGCGGACCAGGACCTTGCCCGTCAGGGCGAGCCGCAGCGTCGCCGGGGCGACCGTCGCGGTGGTCAGCGCGGACCCGACCAGGCGCACCTCGCGGGCCGCGGTGACCGACGCCGGCGCGACGACGACGGTCGCGCCGTCGGTCAGCCCGGCGTTGGACAGGGTGACGTCGTCGAAGCGGGCCTGACCGTGTGGATCGCCCCGCTCCCCGGCGACGGCGAGCGCCGCGGTGACCCGGGCCCCGGTGAGGGTCACCGCGTCCCAGGAGCGCAGGCCGAGCGCGGCGAGCACCTCGGGGTGCAGCCGGACGACGCCGCGGCGGGCGTCGGCGGCCGCGGGGGCCAGTCGGGCGACGAGCTCCAGCACGGGAGGTCCTCCGGGGGATCGGGTCAGCGACGACGCAGGCCGAGGCGGCGGCCGGAACCGCGGGGCGCGGCGGCGACGCCCGGACCGCGCGGGTCGCGGACGGCACCGGTGTCGCGCATGCCGTCCCGGCGGGCCTCGCCCTCCGGGTCGAGCCGGCGCCGGACACCGCGGGCCACCGCACCGGCACGGCCGGCGACCCGGCGGCGCAGCGGCGGGCGCAGACCGAGCCGACGGGCGGACCGGGCCGCGCGGGCGACGGCGCGGCGCTGGCGGGTCGGCACGTCCCACGCCTCGGGGTGGCGCGACAGCCAGCGGTAGCGGTAGGCCGTCCAGGGCATGAGCAGCAGGTAGGCGAGTCCGGCGACGGCGATCCCGAGGAACGGGATCGTGATCAGGATCGCGACGACCGCGGCCACCCCGACGAGCAGCCATCGGGTGGCGCGGGGGGAGACCCGGACCGTCTTGAGCGACAGCGTCGGGATGCGGCTGACCATGAGCCCGGCCGTGACCAGCGCCCACACCGCGACCAGTGGCCGCTCCGACCACCAGCCCTGACCGAAGTGCAGCCACAGATAGATCGGGATGCCCGCGGTCAGCGCGGCCGCGGGTGCCGGGACGCCGACGAAGAACTCACGGGCGAACGGCGGGGCGCTGTCGTCGTCGATCAGGGTGTTGAAGCGTGCCAGGCGCAGCGCCATGCACACCGCGAACACCAGGGCCACCATCCAGCCGGCCCGGGTGCCCTCGAACGCCCAGATGTAGATGACCAGGGCGGGGGCGACACCGAAGGACACCAGGTCGGCCAGCGAGTCGAGCTCGGCGCCGATCCGGCTGGAGGCGTCGAGCAGCCGGGCCAGGCCTCCGTCGAGGGCGTCGCAGAGCGCGGCCACCAGGACGGCGATGATCGCGAAGTCGAAGCGCGACTGGAGCGCGAAGTAGACCGCGGTCAGGCCCGCACAGAGGTTGAGGACGGTGACCGCGTTCGGCAGCAGCCGCACGCCGGCGGGATAACCGCCGGCGGGGCGGGACATCCCCACGACCTCAGCGCTCCGCCGGCCCGGCCACCAGGCCGAGCACGGTCTCCCCGCCCACGGTCCGCTGGCCGGGGCGGACCAGCGCGGTCGTCCCGGGCGGGAGGTAGGTGTCCACGCGCGAGCCGAACCGGATGAGGCCGAACCGCTCGCCCGCGGCGACCTCGTCGCCGGCGCGCAGGGCGCAGACGATCCGGCGGGCCAGCAGACCGGCGATCTGCACGACCCCGACCCCGACGCCGTCGGCGCGGACCACGGTGATCGCGTTGCGCTCGTTGTCCTCGCTCGCCTTGTCCAGGTCCGCGGACAGGAACGTGCCGGGCGAGTACTGGACCCGCGCGACGCGGCCGTGCACCGGGACCCACTGGACGTGCACGTCCAGCACGGTCAGGAAGATCGAGACCCGGGTGTGCGGGACCCGCGGCAGGTCGAGCTCGGCGGGCGGGACCGTCTCGGTCACGGTGGCGACCGCGCCGTCGGCGGGGGCCAGCACCGCGTCGGTGCGCAGCGGCGGGGTCCGGACGGGGTCGCGGAAGAACAGCGCGGTGGCCGCGGTGGCGAGCAGGCCCGGCAGGGTGCCGCGGCCGGTGAGGGCACGCACCCCCGCCGCAGCGAGCGCCACACCGGCGACGATCGGACGCCCGCCCGGGTGCATCGGGGGGATCGCGTCCCGGACCAGTCGGGCGATGTGGGTCGGGGAGGTCCCGGTTCCTTCGGCCATGGTGGGTCGTCGGCTCCTGATGCTCCGGTGGGGGATCACCAACGCTACGCGGGCGCCGCGGACGGCCGTCCGGCGGGACGACCGGGACACGCCGAGGATCCGGGGGTCCCCGTGCCGGGACGGAACCGGTGGCAGGATCGTCGGTTCGTGCCCGACGCCGTCCGCCCGCGGTGCGCGACCCCGCGGGCCGGTCGGGGGCAGCACAAAGGGCCGGGGCCGTCGTCCCCCGAGACGACGACCCCGGCCTTGGAACCGCTCGTCCGCTCCCCAGCGACGGGCGGTGGGTCTTGTGCTGTAAAGGGTCTACCCCTCCACACCGGAAAGTATTCCTCTCCGACGACCGGCAGTCCAGATCACGACGGATGTCCGCCGTGATCTACCTCTTTCGGCCGAACGGACACCCCCTAGGACGTCGCGCGCGATGAGATCGTTGCCCCGACTGCCTATGAACCAGCTCACACTTTCGGCGCAGCCGCACGTCCGCGCGAGTGGTGGGTCCGTCGCAGAGCGCGATCCTGCTCGCGACGCCCGGACGCCCTGACCGCCCGCCCGGCTCCGCGTGTCACCGCCCGGCGCCGGGCCGCGACCACCGGACGCCGGGTCACGGGGCGTCGAGCAGCCAGACCGCGACCTGCTCGCCGTCGGCGACGGAGGTGGTGTCGGCGGGCAGGTCGATCAGGCAGTCGGCCCGGGCGAGCGCCGCGATCAGGTGCGACCCGGTGGACCCCACCTCGGACACGGTCCCGGCGGCGGCGTCGAGCAGGCCGCGCCGGAACTGGCGGCGCCCCGCGGGCGAGGACAGCGTCCCGGACAGCCGGGCGGTCACCACCGGCCGCGCCGGTGCGGGGTGCCCGGCCGCCGCCCGGAGCGCGGGCCGGACGAACACCTCGAACGAGACCTGGGAGCTCACCGGGTTCCCGGGCAGGGTGACGGTGGCGACCTCGGTCCCGCCCAGCTCGAGCCGGCCGCAGCCCTGCGGACCGCCGGGCTGCATCGCGACCTTGCCGAACTCCACGCCGTGGCCGGTCATGGCGACCTTGACGACCTCGTAGGCGCCGGCGCTCACGCCGCCGGAGGTGAGGACGAGGTCGACGCCGTCGCCGACCTTCTCCGCGAGCACCGCACGGAACCGCTCGACGTCGTCGGGGACGAAGGACAGCTGCTCGGCCGTCGCGCCCGCCTCCCGGACCGCGACGGCGAGCATCGTGCCGTTGGACTCGTAGATCTGCCCGGGCGCCAGCGTGCCACCCGGGGCGACGAGTTCCGAGCCGGTGGACAGCACGAGCACGTGCGGGCGACGACGGACCGGCAGCTCCGCCCGGCCCACGGCGGCGGCGAGCCCGATCTGGGGCGCGGCCAGCACCGTCCCGGCCCGCAGTACGACGGCACCCGACGCGGCGTCCTCACCGGCCCGGCGGACGAACGCGCCCGGCTGCGGGGCCTCGTGGATCCGGACGCGGTCGAGCCCGCCGCCGGGACCGGCGTCGGTCTGCTCGACCGGCACGATCGCGTCCGCGCCCTCGGGGACGGGGGCGCCCGTCATGATCCTGGCCCCGGTGCCCGGCGCCAGCGCGGGGACGTCGGTGCGCCCGGCCGGGATGTCGGCCGCGACCGGGAGCTCCACCGGCGATTCCGCCGAGGCGCCGGCGAGGTCGGCCGCGCGGACCGCGTAGCCGTCCATCGCGGAGTTGTCGAAGGGCGGCAGCGCGACGCCCGCCGTCAGGTCCTCGGCCAGTACCCGGCCGCTCGCGGCGGCCAGCGCGACCGGCTCGGTCCCGGTCGGCGGCAGCAGGGCCGCGACCGCCGCGGCGTGCTCGGAGACGCTGCGCGGACCAGCCTGCGACCAGGTGCTCATGGCCCCATCCTGCCCGCCGTCGCGGACGGCCCGCAGCCCGGCGGGGTCCGCTTGCACTCACCACGGGCGAGTGCTAGAAACGGGCTCAGCATCCACTGGCACTCGTGTCCGTGGAGTGCCAAGGTCGGGTCGGTGAGTCCGGCGCAGGGTTGCCGGGCGTCCGTCGCGGGCACCGCATCCGATCACTCGACTCACCTCTATCGGAGGGCAACACCCCCATGGCGAAGCAGATCGCGTTCGACGAGGAGGCCCGTCGGGGCCTCGAGCGGGGCATGAACACCCTCGCCGACGCCGTCAAGGTGACGCTGGGCCCGAAGGGCCGCAACGTCGTGCTCGAGAAGAAGTGGGGCGCGCCGACCATCACCAACGACGGTGTGTCGATCGCCAAGGAGATCGAGCTCGAGGACTCCTGGGAGAAGATCGGCGCCGAGCTGGTGAAGGAGGTCGCCAAGAAGACCGACGACATCGCGGGCGACGGCACCACCACCGCCACCGTGCTGGCCCAGGCGCTGGTCCGTGAGGGCCTGCGCAACGTGGCCGCCGGCGCGAACCCGATGTCGCTCAAGCGCGGCATCGAGAAGGCCACCGAGGCCGTCTCCCAGGCGCTGCTGAAGTCGGCCAAGGAGATCGAGACCAAGGAGCAGATCGCTGCCACGGCCTCCATCTCGGCCGCCGACCCGCAGATCGGTGAGCTCATCGCCGAGGCGATGGACAAGGTCGGCAAGGAAGGCGTCATCACGGTCGAGGAGTCGCAGACCTTCGGGCTCGAGCTCGAGCTCACCGAGGGCATGCGCTTCGACAAGGGCTACATCTCGCCCTACTTCGTGACCGACGCCGAGCGCATGGAGGTCGAGCTGGAGGACCCGTACGTCCTCCTCGTCTCCTCCAAGATCTCGACCGTCAAGGACCTGCTCCCGCTGCTGGAGAAGGTCATGCAGTCGGGCAAGCCGCTCGCCATCATCGCCGAGGACGTCGAGGGCGAGGCCCTGGCCACCCTGGTCGTCAACAAGATCCGCGGCACCTTCAAGTCCGTCGCCGTCAAGGCCCCGGGCTTCGGTGACCGCCGCGAGGCGATGCTGGCCGACATGGCCATCCTGACCGGTGGCGAGGTCATCTCGGAGAAGGTCGGCCTCAAGCTCGACACCGCCGACCTGTCCCTGCTGGGCACCGCCCGCAAGGTCGTCGTGACCAAGGACGAGACCACCATCGTCGACGGCGCCGGTGACGCCGACCAGATCGCCGGCCGGGTCAACCAGATCCGCGCCGAGATCGACCGCACCGACTCCGACTACGACCGCGAGAAGCTCCAGGAGCGCCTCGCCAAGCTGGCCGGCGGCGTCGCCGTCATCAAGGCCGGCGCGGCGACCGAGGTCGAGCTCAAGGAGCGCAAGCACCGCATCGAGGACGCCGTCCGCAACGCGAAGGCGGCCGTCGAGGAGGGCATCGTCGCCGGCGGCGGCGTGGCGCTCATCCAGGCCGGTGCCGGCCTGTTCGAGGGTCTCGGCCTGGACGGTGACGAGGCCACCGGCGCGAACATCGTCAAGGTCGCGCTGGAGGCCCCGCTCAAGCAGATCGCGGTCAACGCCGGCCTCGAGGGCGGCGTCGTCGCGGAGAAGGTCCGCAACCTCCCCACCGGTGAGGGCCTCGACGCCGCCACCGGCGAGTACAAGGACCTCATCAAGGCCGGGATCATCGACCCCGCCAAGGTGACCCGCTCGGCGCTGCAGAACGCGGCCTCCATCGCGGCCCTGTTCCTCACCACCGAGGCGGTCATCGCCGACAAGCCGGAGAAGGGTGGCGGCGCCCCCGCCGACCCGACCGGTGGCATGGGTGGCATGGACTTCTGATCGGTCCTGCCTCACCAGGCACACAGCACCACCCCGCGGGGGCGGTACCGGTTCGCCGGTGCCGCCCCCGCGGCGCGTCCGGGGGCCGCCGTCACCCCAGGGCGACGACGGCCGCGCGGGCCCGCTCCCGCAGCGCCGTCACCAGCTCCGGCGGGTCCAGCACCCGCACGTCCGGCAGCAGCGGCCACAGCGCCCGCCCGGCGTGGAAGAGGTCCCCGAACGCGGCGACGACCTCGGTCGTCCCGTCCCGTGTCCGCTCCTCGTCGACGGTGACGGCGGACAGCGCGTCGCGACGGTCGGCGGGCAGCGCGAGGCGGACCCGGATCCCGGGCCGCCGCGCCCGGAAGTCCTCCCGGCGGCGCAACCACAGCTCCTCCAGGTCGACTCCCTCGGGCCGGTATGCGGGCTCGGCCAGCGGCTCGGCCTCCTCGATCCGCGACACCCGGTAGGTGCGGTCGTCCCCGTCGCGCAGCGCCAGCAGGTACCAGCGCCCCGACGCCTGGACCAGCCCGACCGGGTCGACGACGCGTTCGGCGGCGGGCCCGGGCTCCGCGCCCGGCCGGGTCCCGGTCCGGTAGCGGATGCGGAGCCGGACCCCGCCGAACACCGCGCGCTGGACGGCGGTGAGCACGTCGGTGGTCGCGCCGTCGTCGGTGTCGCGCAGCCAGCCGCCGCGCCGGACCAGCACCCGTCCGGCGGCGTCGGTGGCCTGTTCCCGGGCGGCGTCCGGCAGCGCGGTGACGATCTTGCGCATGGCCGAGGCGAACTCCGGCCCCAGCCCGAGCGCGCCGGGCGTCGACGTCGCGCCGGAGCCGAGCAGCGCGACCGCCTCCCCCGGGGTCAGACCGGTGAGGTCGGTGGTGAAGCCCGGCAGCAGTGCGAAGCCGCCGTGCCTGCCGCGTTCGGCGTAGACCGGGATGCCCGCGGCCGACAGCGCCTCGACGTCGCGCAGCACGGTGCGCTCGGAGACCTCCAGCTCGCGCGCGAGCACGGCGGCGGTGGTCCGGCCGCGGTGGCGCAGCAGGAGCACGAGGGACAGGAGCCGGTCGGCGCGCACGTCCCGGAGAATGTCATGGAATCACGACAGGAGATGTCGGGTATCGCGGGCACGCTGGCGCCCATGACGAACCCGACGCTCACCACCGATCCCCGCCCCGCCTACCTGGCCGCCCTCGACTGGGTCGCCGACCTCGCCCGGGCCGTGCCCGCCGACCGGATGGCCGACCCCACCCCCTGCGACGACTTCGACGTCCGCACCCTGCTCGCGCACCTGGTCACGACACTGCGCAGACCGGCGGCGCTCGCCGCCGGCACCGACCCGATGGCCGCCCCGCTGGTCAGCGACGACGTCCTCGACGACCCGGTGTCGGCCTACGTCGACGAGGCGGCGGCGCTGCAGGCCGTCTGGTCCGGCCCGGACGGCGAGGCACTGCTCGACCGGGTCGCGCGGCTGCCGTTCGGCGAGGTCCCGGCGCGGGCCGCGCTGGCCGTGTACCTGAACGAGACGCTGGTGCACGGGTGGGACCTGGCCGTCGCCACCGGGCAGGACCCGGAGGCCGACCGGGAGCTGGCGACGACGGCGCTCGCCACCGCCCACGCGTACCTGCCCGCCGAGCGGCGTGGCGGCCCGGTGCCGTTCGGCCCGGTCGTGGAGCACCGCCCGGAGGCGGGGCCGACCGAGCGGCTGGCGAACTGGTCGGGCCGGGTGTCGACGGGCTGGGTGGGCTGACGGGCCGGGCGGACCGGGCGGGCCGGGCGGACCGACGGGCTCCGGCGTCGCGGCTCCCCCTCGTGAGCCGCGACGCCGGAGCCCTGCGCCCACCCCACCGGCTCAGGCGGCCGGTGCGATCAGCCAGGCGGCGAGGTAGACCAGTGCCGCCGCGCCACCGGTGACCAGGGTCAGGACGAGGACCGCGATGCGCAGCAGCGCGGCGTCCGCACCCAGGTCGGCGGCGAGACCGCCGCAGACACCGCCGAGCATCCGGTCGGTGCTGCTGCGCCGGAGCCGGAACGCGGCGACGCGGTCGCCGATCCCCTGCGCCGTCGTCCGGGTCCCGGCTCCGCCGTACGGCGCGCCCGCGGTGGAAGGCGCCCCGGCGCCCGGACCGGGGTGGGCGGTCCCGGGGTCCGCAGCGGCGTCCGGGCCCGCGTCGGAGGGACCGGCGCCGGTGGGCGGGGCCTCCGGTCCCGCTGCACCGACGCCCGCGGTACCGGCGCCCGCGGTACCGGCGCCCTCCGGCATGCCGGAGGTGGCGGCGCCGAGCGGTCCGGGGTCGGTCGCGTCGGGACCGGTGGCCGTCGCGGCGACCGGCACCCGGTCGGTCACCGCGGCGTCGTCGGCCCCGACGACCTCCGTCGAGGCGTCGTGGACGTCGGTCCCGGTCGGTGCCGTACCGGTCGTGCTCGCGTTGTTCTCCATGGCTCCAGGCTGTCGCCCCGGCGAGCGCCGGGACTCGGGACGAGCCCGGAGACCGACCCGGAACCGGGGCCGCCCCGCCTCAGGGGCACGGCCCCGCGCGTCCCGGGGTCGCGGTGCGGCTCAGCCCGGCGAGCGGGGCCCGGGCGGGCCGGAACCGGGCGGTGGGTGGCCGGGCGGCGGCGACATGTGCCCTCCCCGGGCGTCGCGGACCGCACCGGTGTGCCCGTGATCGGCGCCGTACGGAGGCCCCCGATCCGGGGGGCGGGCTCAGCCGGCGTCGGGCAGGGCGGGGCCGAGGAGGTCGTCGGCGTCGACGATCCGGTAGGCGTAGCCCTGTTCGGCGAGGAAACGCTGCCGGTGCGCGGCGTAGTCGGTGTCCACGGTGTCGCGGGACACCACCGAGTAGAAGTGCGCCTGGCGGCCGTCGTTCTTCGGGCGCAGCAGACGTCCGAGCCGCTGGGCCTCCTCCTGCCGGGACCCGAACGTGCCGCTGACCTGCACCGCGATCGTCGCCTCGGGCAGGTCGATGGAGAAGTTCGCGACCTTCGAGACGACCAGCGTCGCGATCTCGCCGCGGCGGAACGCGTCGAACAGCTTCTCCCGCTCCTTGTTGCGGGTGGAGCCCTGGATGACCGGGGCACCGAGCTTCTCCCCCAGCGCGTCGAGCTGCTCCAGGTAGGCCCCGATGACGAGCGTCTGCTCCCCGGAGTGCCGGTCGAGGATCGCCTGCACGACGTTGAGCTTGGTGTTCGCCGTCGACGCCGTCCGGTAGCGCTCCTCGGAGTCCGCCGTCGCGTAGGACATGCGCTCGGCGTCGGTCAGCGTGACCCGCACCTCGATGCACTCGGCGGGCGCGATCCAGCCCTGCGCCTCGATGTCGCGCCACGGGGCGTCGTAGCGCTTCGGGCCGATCAGGGAGAACACGTCGCCCTCGCGGCCGTCCTCGCGGACCAGGGTCGCGGTGAGGCCGAGCCTGCGGCGGGACTGCAGGTCCGCCGTCATCCGGAAGACCGGCGCCGGGAGGAGGTGCACCTCGTCGTAGACGACCAGGCCCCAGTCCCGGGAGTCGAACAGCTCCAGGTGCTTGTACTCGCCCTTGGTCTTGCGGGTGACGACCTGGTACGTGGCGATGGTGACCGGGCGGATCTCCTTCTTCTCGCCCGAGTACTCGCCGATCTCCTCCTCGGTCAGCGACGTCCGCGCGATCAGCTCGCGCTTCCACTGCCGCCCGGAGACGGTGTTGGTCACCAGGATCAGGGTCGTCGCGCCCGCCTTGGCCATCGCGGCCGCACCGACGAGGGTCTTGCCCGCGCCGCAGGGCAGCACGACCACCCCGGAGCCGCCCTCCCAGAACCCGTCGACCGCCTGTTGCTGGTAGTCCCGCAGCGTCCAGCCGTCCTGCTCCAGCTCGATGGGGTGGGCCTCGCCGTCGACGTACCCGGCGAGGTCCTCGGCGGGCCAGCCGACCTTGAGCAGTGCCTGCTTGAGGTGCCCGCGCTCGGACGGGTGCACGACGACGGTGTCGTCGTCGAGCCGCGCGCCCAGCATCGGGCTGATCTTCTTCTGCCGGAGGATCTCCTCCAGCACGGCGCGGTCCAGCGCGGTGAGGACGAGGCCGTGCGCGGGGTGGTTGGACAGCTGCAGCCGCCCGTAGCGCCCCATCGTGTCGACGACGTCGACCAGGAGCGGCTGCGGGACCGGGTAGCGGGCCCAGCGGACCAGCGCGTCGACGACCTGCTCGGCGTCGTGCCCGGCGGCGCGCGCGTTCCAGAGGGCCAGCGGGGTGACCCGGTAGGTGTGGACGTGTTCGGGTGCCCGCTCCAGCTCGGCGAAGGGCGCGATGGCGGCGCGGGCCGCCGCGGAGTCGGGGTGGTCGACCTCGAGCAGCAGTGTCTTGTCGGACTGGACGATCAGGGGGCCGTCGGTCACGGAACGAATCCTCTCGAGGCCGGGGGACGGAGCTGTACGGGTCCGCCGGACGCCGAGCGGAGACGAGCGGTCGGCGTGTGTCACGTCACGTGACCATGAGGCAACCGGCCCTACGCCACTCGGGAGACGAGGGTTCCGGGGGCTAGACTCGGCAGCCGTCCGTCACGCACAGACGGGACCCGGCACGATCATATCCGTCCGACTCCCCCGGGACGCGGCAACCGCCGCCCCGTGTCGGTCGTGGTGTGGTCGAGCGGTTCCCGTCGTGACCCCGAAAGGCGCACCGGACCAGCTGATGCTCCCCGACCTCGTGCCCGCCGCGCCGCCCGTCCCCGGACCGGAGACCGACAGGGAGATCTCGCCGTGACCACCGTGACCAGCACGGAACGCCCGAGCACGTGGTCGGAGCGACTCGACCCGCGGAACTGGAGCCTGGTCGCCAAGCTGGCGGTCGTCGGTCTGGTGCCCACGGTCCTCGCCCTGTCCATCGGCGCCGTCCGCGTCGTCGACCAGGCCAACGTGGCCGAGGAGCTCGGCCGCGGCAGCGGCCTGGTCGACGTGCACCGCCAGATCGAGACGCTGACCGGCGCACTGCAGACCGAGCGCGACGCCGCGGTCCGCTTCGTGGCGGGGAACCGGCTCGGTGACCGGGCCGCCGTCGACCGGGCGCAGGCCACGACCGACCAGGCGCTGCAGGCCTCCACGGCGGGGCTCGACGCCGCCGAGCAGCAGGCCCCCGACCTGGCCACGGCCCGCCGGCAGGCGGACACCACGCTGGGTCAGCTGCCGGTCATCCGGTCGCAGGTCGCCGAGGGGCCGACCGCGGCCGCCGACCTCACCGGCCGCTACACCGCGGTCGTCCAGCGCACGCTGGGGCTGGACCGGGCGCTGGTGGGGCGGCTGCAGACCGCCGACACGGCCGGTCTGACCACGGCGATCGCCGCCGGGTCGAGCGCCCGCGAGGCCCTGCAGCTCGAGCGCACCGTGATCGGTGGCGCGCTCGCCGCGGGGACGCTGGAGGAGCAGCAGCGCGCGCAGGTCACCGGGGCCGAGGCCTCGTTCCAGGCCGCGGCCGGTGACTTCCAGTCGTCGCTGACCCCGGAGCAGGCCGAGTCCTTCGGGAACTTCGGCGCGGGCCAGGCGAACGGCGAGCGCAACGCGCTGCGTGACCAGGCACTCTCGGTCCCGCCGGGGGTCGCGCCGCCGGTCGACCCGAACGCGTGGAACGCCGCCGTCGACCGGTCCGTCACCGCGGTGGACCAGTCCACCGCCGCCGCCGAGCAGGCGTTCGTCGACGGCCGGGCCGCGGCCGCCGAGCAGGCGGGCAACACCGCGGGCCTCAACTCCGTGCTGCTGATGCTCACGATCCTGCTGACCGCGGGCATCATCCTGCTGCTGGGCCGTCAGATGGTCCGTTCGCTGCGTCTGCTGCGCAGCTCGGCGCTCGAGGTCGCGGAGCAGAAGCTGCCCGCGGCGGTGCAGAGCATGCGCTCCGGGCAGGCACCGAACGCGCTCGTCGAGCCGGTCCCGCTGGACAGCCGCGACGAGATCGGCCAGGTGGCGCGGGCGTTCGACGCCGTGCACGGCCAGGCGATCCGCCTCGCCGCCGACCAGGCCGCGCTGCAGCAGAACGTCAACTCGATGTTCGTCAACCTCTCCCGCCGTTCGCAGGCGCTCGTCGAGCGCCAGCTGCAGCTGATCGAACAGCTGGAGAGCAACGAGCAGGACCCGGACCAGCTGTCGAACCTGTTCCAGCTGGACCACCTCGCGACACGTATGCGCCGCAACAGCGAGAACCTGCTGGTCCTCGCGGGCACCGACCTGGCGAAGCGGAACGTTGCGCCGGTGCAGGTCGTCGACGTCCTGCGGGCCGCGGTGTCGGAGGTCGAGCAGTACCAGCGGGTCGTCGTGCAGACCCCGCCGAACGCGACGATCGCCGGTCGCGCCGCGAACGACCTCGTCCACCTGCTCGCCGAGCTGCTGGACAACGCGACGAACTTCTCGCCGCCGGACTCGCAGGTCGTCATGTCGACGACCCGCACCGCCGACGAGTCGCTGCTGGTCGAGATCTCCGACCGCGGTGTCGGCATGACCGACTCCGAGCTGGTCGACGCCAACCAGCGTCTGTCCGGCCCGGCCGAGGTCGACGTGTCGGCCTCCCGGCGGATGGGCCTGTTCGTGGTCGGCCGGCTGGCCGCACGGCACCGCGTCAGCGTCCGGCTCGCCTCGGCGGCCGTCGGCGGCGGCTCGGGTGGGCTGAGCGCCTCGGTGACCGTCCCGCCGCAGCTGGTGCCCTCCGCGCAGCTGCCCGAACAGCGCCGCGACGGCGACCCGGGCAGCTGGGGCGGCGTGCCGCCCCAGGGTGGCGGGCAGCAGGCCGCCTCGCAGCAGGCCCCGGCGCTGACCGGCGGCGGAGCGCCCGACGGACCCCGGCCGGACTCCCCGGTCGCGGTGAACGGGAACGGTCGCGGTGGGTCGCTGCCGTCGATGGTCGCGGGCTCCGACGGCCCGATGACCCCCACCTTCGAAGCCGGCACGCCCTCGTCCACGACCGCGCGCAACGGCTCGGCCTCGAGCCTGCCGACGCGCCGTCCGGGGTCGTCGCTGACGAAGAACGCGGCCCCCGGCGACGCCGGCGGGCAGACCGCCGACGGGTCGGCCCCGACCCTCAACGGGTCCGCCCCACAGGGTCTGTCGGCCTTCGCGCCGTCGCAGGACGGCGCACACGACGGGCGGACCCCGGCCGACGTCTTCACCCCGGCCGACGAGGCCGGCTCCGGTCCCGCCGACGGCGACGCCCCGCACGGCGCCGAGGCGTTCCGGGGCACCGGCCCGGCCCCGTCCGGCGACGGTGACGGCCCGTCCGACGACACGGGCACCGGCGCCGGATCCCTCACGGACACCGAGGACACGGAGGCCGCGGTCCCCGCCGAGGGAACCGACCACACCGACACCGACGGTGACGCGGACCGCTCCGGCGGCACCGCAGCCCCGTCGGCCGCCGCCGCGCTCGGGCTGGCGGGTGCCGCTGCGGCGGCCGCCGCGGCCCGGGCCCGCGCCGACCGCGACATGGACGACACCGTCGTCCTGGACCGGGCGATCGGTGACGGCCCCGAGGACCACCGGCGGACCCCGGCCGGCGACGAGGGCTCCGGGGAGACCGACGCCGACGCCGTCACCGAGGACGGTCCGGACGGGACCGCCCCGGACACCGACGGCTCCGTGGACTCCCGGGCCACCGACGGGGACACCGACCGGGACACCGATGGGACCGCCCCGGAGGAGACACCGCTCGCGGCCCGGACGAACGGCATCGCGCCGTTCCCTCCGGCCCCGGGCGACCGCGCCGACGCCCGCAGGACCGACGGTCACGCCCACGACGGGACCGGAGCCGCGGACGCGGCCGGCACCGACGTGAGCGCCCCGTCCGGCCACACCCCGTCCGACGACACCGACGTCGACGCCACCGGGGTCGACACCACCGGGGTCGACGCCGGTGGTGTCGGCAACACCGGGGCGGGCAGCACCGCGACCGACCCCGCCGAGGACGACACCACCGGCACGGCCGCGTCCACGGACGCCCCCGGGACCGGCGCCGACGGCGACCGTCCCGCGGACACCGCGTCCGTGGACGGCGCAGCCGCGGACAACGGCTCCGGGGAAACCGGATCCGGGGACGGCGGCTCCGCCGGTACCGAACCCGAGACCGCGGCACTCCCGACGATCCGCCCGTCCGGCCGTACACCGATGGGCGGGCCGCTCCCGGCCCGCACCAACGGGTCCCGTCCCTCCCCGTCGCGACGCCCGGTCATGCCGGCCCGCGGCGCCGGACCGGCGCTGCCCACCCGTGGGCCCGGCCGCCAGGGCCCGCCCCCGGCACCGGCCCGCGGACCGCAGCAGCCCGCCCCCCAGCAGGCGCAGCCGGTCCAGCAGGCGCAGCACCCGGAGGCTCCGCAGGAGCGTCCGGTGCAGCAGGCGCCGGGCCGGCAGGCGCCCGCACCGCTGCCGAAGCGGGAGGGTGGCCGGGCCGCGGGCCCGGCGGGCCTGGCCGCGAACGCCGCCGGTTCCTCGCAGGACGCGCTGTTCGCACCGAAGGTGCCCGTCGAGGGCGACCGGGGTCAGCTCCGGCGCCCCGGGGCGGTCGAGTCGGCCCGGGCCCAGACCGGGTTCGACATGGGTCAGACCACCCCGATCTTCGACGACATCGCCTCGGCCTGGTTCCGCTCGAACCGCTCGGTGCCGGTCCGCTGGCAGGACGGCGCCGGCCCGAACGACGGCGCCCCGGCGGGTGCCGCGGCACCCGCGGCCCCCGCCGCGGCCGACGCCCCGGCGCCCCCGTCGGGCTTCGCCTCCCCCGCCGACGACGTCTGGCGTCAGGCCCGCGAGGCCACCGACGGCGACGAGTCGGAGACCGCCGGTGACGACCTGACGACCGCCGGACTGCCCAAGCGACGCCCGCGGGCGCGACTGCTCCCGGGCAGTGCGGCAGGATCGACCGTGCTCAGCCCCGCTCCGGCGGAGCCGAGGGACGCCGAGAGCGTCCGTGGCCGTCTCGCCAGCTACCAGCAGGGCGTGCGTCAGGGCCGGGAGAGCGCCTCCGGTGTCCGTCGCAACGCACTGGCCGGCACGACGGACACCGTCGACGGCGACTCCGAGCAGCACGACCCGCAGGACCAGCACGACCGGCAGGGCACCCGTGCCCCGCAGGGCACCACCGCGACCGGCACCCCCGAGCCCGCCGCGGACCGACCGAACTCGTCCGACCCCGAGGAGAACCAGTGAGGGCACCGCAGGCACAGCCGAGCCAGAGCCGTTTCGGCTGGCTGGTCACCAACTTCGCGGAGCGCGTCCCGGGTGTCGCGCACGCCATCGTGGTGTCGACCGACGGGCTGCTGCTGACCGCATCCGACCGGCTGCCGCGCGACCGGGCCGACCAGCTCGCCGCCGTCGCATCCGGTCTGGTCAGCCTGACCCAGGGCGCCGCGCGCTGCTTCGACGCCGGTGGCGTCGTGCAGACCGTCGTCGAGATGGACCGCGGGATCGTGCTGCTCATGTCGATCAGCGACGGCTCCTGCCTGGCCGTGCTCGCCTCGCCGAGCTGCGACATCGGCCTCGTCGGCTACGAGATGACGCTGCTGGTCGACCGGGTCGGCCAGCTGCTCACCCCGGAGCTGCGCGCCGAGCTGCAGGGTTCGTTCGGGCCCTGAGGCCGCGACTCCGGACCCCCAGGACGCGTTACCGTCATGCACCCCATCCCAGGATCGACCAGAGCGGGTGAGATCCGATGACCCAGGACCCGGGCGGACACGGCCCCGAGCCGACGTTCGCCGACGTCATGAACGGGTTCAGCCTGGACTCCAAGCGCAAGCCGAAGAAGCGCCGATGGGGGCGCAACCGTCCGGAGGACGACGTCGAGCCGGAGGTCGCCGCCCCCGGGCGCCCGGTCCCGCCGCCGAACCCGGCCGAGGTGACCGGCCCCATCGGCGGATCGGCGGCCTACGGGCTGCCGCCCACCCCGGCCGAGCTGGAGGCCCAGCGGACCGGTGACCGGCCGGACCGGCCGTCGCCGTACCCGGCACAGAACACGGGGCCCGGCCCCGCGCACGACCCAGTGGCAGCGCCGCCGCCGGTGCCCCCGTCCGCGGGTGGCGCCGCCTTCGTCCGGCCCTACGCCTGGACGCGGGGACGGACCAAGTCGGGCTACGAGCTGGCCGTCGAGACCCTCGTCTCGGTCAGCAACCGAGCCCGCAGCCAGCTGGAACGGCTGCCGATGGAGCACCGCTCCGTCGCCGACCTGCTGCTCGAGCAGACCCGCTCGGTGGCCGAGGTCGCGGCGCTGCTGTCGCTCCCCCTGGGCGTGGCCCGGGTGCTGCTCGGGGACATGGCCTCGAACGGCACGGTGACCGTTCACCAGACCGCGAGCACCCCCGGCAACGCGCCGGACCTCGCGCTGATGGAAAGGGTGTTGAGTGGACTCCGTCGGCTCTAGGCCACAGCCGCCCCAGCCCGCGGCCGGGATGGCCCGTGCCGCGACGATGTCGGCCAAGATCGTGGTGGCCGGTGGGTTCGGCGTCGGGAAGACCACCTTCGTCGGATCGGTCTCGGAGATCATGCCGCTGACCACCGAGGCGGTGATGACCGAGGCGAGCGCGTCGCACGACGACCTCTCCGCCACCCCCAACAAGCGGTCCACGACCGTCGCGATGGACTTCGGTCGCGTCTCGCTGGACACCGACCTGGTGCTCTACCTGTTCGGAACGCCGGGCCAGCAGCGGTTCTGGTTCATGTGGGACGACCTGGTCCGCGGCGCGATCGGCGCCGTCGTCCTCGTCGACACCCGGCGCCTGGCCGACTCCTTCGCCGCGATCGACTTCTTCGAGGACCGTGGCCTGCCCTACGTCGTCGGGGTCAACGCCTTCGACGGGCAGCTGCAACACACCCTCGATGACGTGCGCGAGGCGATGTCGATCGACCCGGCCGTCCCGATGGTCGTGTGCGACGCCCGGCACCGGCAGTCGACCAAGGAGACCCTGATCGCGCTGGTGCAGCACGCGATGCACCAGCGGATGGCCGCCGGCGCGCGCTGACCCGTACCCGACCGACCCGGACACCGCGGCGGCGCCGGCACATCGTGTGCCGGCGCCGCCGCGGTACCGCGTCCGGGGCTAGTCGCGTCCGGCCGGCTGCTCCGATCCGGCGTCCACCGGGGCGATCGAGGTGATCCGGTGCAGCTGGATGCGGCGCAGCTCGCCGTCGAGCGCGTCACGGCCCTCCACGTACCCGCCGCCGACCGAGACCGGCGCGAGCACCCGGTCCCCGGCGACGCCGTGCGCGTCGACGTAGCCGATCCACACGGTCCGGCCCTCGCGCACCGCCTCCTGCAGCGAGGCCAGGTTCCCGGTCGCGCCGGTGAGTTCACGCCGCCCGGCGACACTGTCGCGTACCCCGGCCAGGCGGTCCCCCGCCCGCAGCCGCTCGACGAGTTCCTCGGCCCGGTCCGTCGGGGACCGGTCGACGACCCGGCCGGCGTCCCGGGTGCCGCGACGCAGCCGCGGCTCGGTGCGCCGCCCCTTCGGCCCGAGGTCGACGACGGCGCCGACCGCGTCCTCCGCGGCCGGACTGAAGCCGGCCGCCCGCAGCCCGTCGAGCACCTCGGCCAGCGGCAGCGAGCTGACCACGACGGTCGGGGCGATCCGGCGCAGCCCCAGCTCCTCGGCCGCGGAGTGCGCGAGCACCTCGGACAGGAGCACCTCGTCGTCGGAGCGCAGGAAGCAGCTGACCGCGCCGCCGCGCAGCCTGCCGTGCCGGCGGGCGACGTCGTCCACGAGGTAGGTCAGGGTCTGCGGGACCGGGGTGCGGGAACGGGCCTCGAGGATCTCGCGGACGTCGTCGGCGGTGCGGCCGGTGTCCAGCGCCCGGCGCAGGCTGCGCTCGGTGAAGCGGTACACCGTGGCGCCGCCCGCGGACTCGACCTCGGCCAGGATCGCGAGCTCGTGCGCGAGGTCCGCCGACAGCCGCCCGGGCGCGACGGCGGTCAGGTCGGCCTGGAGCAGGATCTCCTCGACCGGGGTGGGCAGCGCCGCGTGCAGCGTCGCGGCCAGCTCGGTGGGGTGCCGGGTGGGGTGCGCCGGGTCCGGGCGCAGGGCCGGGTCGAGCAGCACCCGCCCGGCCGTGGTGAGCGCGTCGAGGGCGACCACGCCGATCGCGGTGGCCTCGGCGACGGTCCAGCCGACCGTCTCGTCGCGCAGCCGTCCGCCGCGGCGCGGGGCGTGCCAGGCCAGCAGCCGCGCCAGGTCCTCCGGCGACCCCACCGAGGTGCCGGGCGAGAGGTCGGCGAGCGCGTCCAGGACCCGACGGCGGTCCCGGGCGGCCGGGGGACGGCGCGGCCCGTCGGACAGGGCGGTGATCGGCTTGCCGGTCTCGTCGCGGCGCCCCACCAGCCCGGGCAGGCGCGGCAGCTCCAGCCAGGCCTGGGCCAGCACCGCCCAGCGGGACTCCTCCGGGCCGGTCCCCCAGACGTCCCACGTGGTGGTCGGCAGCCACTCGGGTGCCACCGACTCGGTCGCCCCGACCAGGTCCGCGGCGTGCAGGATCTCCAGGACCAGCGCGGCGGTCGGCTCGTCGGTGTCGGCCGCCTTCGCCGCACGCTTGAGCTCGCGCACGCCGAACCCGCCCGAGCGCAGCACCGGCACCGACTCCCGCGCCAGCCACTCCAGCAGCAGGTCGGTGCGACGCAGGAACTCCAGCGCGGCCCCCGCGCCGGTGCCGTCGACCAGCGGGGTCTCCCGCACGCGCAGCGGGACGTCCGGCCGGGACAGGTCCAGCGGCCCCATCGGACGGTCGCCGCGCAGGGCGAGCGCGACCTGGCGGGGCAGCTCGACGGTGTCGGCGTCGCGGCGCGTGAGCAGTCCCTTGTCGACGAGCGACCCGACCGGCCCGGTCGAGCCGTTCGCGTTGCGGGAGCGGCCGACCGGCGGGCCCTGGGCGAGCACCTCGAGGACCTTGCGCTCGTCGTCGCCCACCCCGGCGAGCAGCGTGTCGAGCTCGGGTCCCGCCGCCGCACCGGTGGCGGGGGCGCCGAGCCCGGCGGGCCACGGCCCGACGACGTCGGCGGCCGCAGGGACCAGCGACACCGCATCGTCCGGGCCCCAGGCCAGCGCGCGGTCGCGCAGCGCGGCGAGTCCCTCGGCGACGGTGGCCGCGTCGACGTCGGCGCCGAGCCAGCCGCGCAGGCCCGCGCCGGGCGTCGTCGCGTCGGCCGGGGTCCGCCAGGCCGTCGCCAGCACCAGCGCGTCCAGCACGGTCAGCGCGACGGTGCCCAGGTCCTCGCAGGCGCGCTGCACCGACGCCCGGATCGAGGCGCGGGTCGCGAGCACGGTGAGGTCGCCGGGGGGCGGGACGGCGAGGTCCGGACGCGCGCGCAGCAGCGCGGCGAGGAACCCGTCGTCCTGCCCGCGCAACCACTCGACCAGGGACGTCTGCATCATCGCCAGGGTAGTCGGACGATCGCGGGCGCACCGGGGCGGACAGCCGCGCCCGCGTCCGCGATACTGGGCACAGGAGACTGCCGCGGTCCCGCCCGGGACCGGACGACGACGCTGGAGGACGCGATGGCCGCCAAGCCCGCGAAGCAGGACCGGATCCACCCGGAGTGGCCGCACTCCGACGAGGGCGACCACCCGGTCACCGAGCTCCTGGGCAGCGTCCAGGGAAACATGTCGCCGTTCGGCGACATCGAGTTCCCGGTCGCCAGCGTGCCCTACGAGCACCCGGTCACCGAGATCAACCGCTGACCGTGGTCGCCGGCCTGTTGCTCGCGGGCGGCGCCGGGCGCCGCATGGGCACCCCGAAGGCGCTGGTCCGACTGCACGGTGAGCCGCTCGCGGTGCGGGCGGTGAAGGCGCTGCAGGCGGGTGGGTGCGGCCCGGTCACCGTCGTGCTCGGCGCCCGCGCCGACGACGTCACCGACGTGCTGCGCGGCGCCGGCCTCGGCACCGACGGCAGTGACGTCGGTGTCGTGGTCGCCGAGGACTGGGACGAGGGCATGGGCGCGTCGCTGCGGCGCGGGCTCGGGTCGCTGACCCACCTGCCCGGCACCGGTGCGGCGCTGGTGCACCTGGTCGACCTGCCGGGCATCGGGCCGGAGGCGATCCGCCGGGTCGTCGACGGCGCCGGGCCGTCGTCGCTGCGGCGCGCCGCGTTCGACGGCGTCCCCGGGCATCCGGTCCTGCTCGGCCGGGACCACTGGTCCGGGGTCGTCGCGCTGTCCTCCGGGGACTCCGGCGCCCGTGACTACCTGGCGGGCCGCTCCGACGTGGAGCTGGTCGAGTGCGGCGACGTCGCCGTCCCGGACGACGTCGACACCCCCGGGCAGCTGCGCCGCCTCGCCGGTACCTGAACCACCGCACCGACCCCGACACACGTGCGCCCCGGTCCCTCACGGAGGGACCGGGGCGTCGTCGTGCCGGGATCAGGTGTTGATGACCTGGCCGGGGGTGATCAGGTGCCCGGCGCCGAGGCCCGGGTTCTTGGACAGCAGGTCCTTCCAGTTCGCGATACCGTGCGTGGCCGCGATCTGTCCCAGCGTGTCACCGGACTTCACCGTGTAGGTGCCGCCGGACGACGCCGCGGGGGCGCTGGCCTTCACACGCTCCGGGGCCCGGGTGCCGGAGTCGGTCTCCAGGGTCCGCGGCGTGGCGGACCCGGACGCGCCGGTCTTGGACGAGCACGACGGCCAGGCGTTCCAGCCCTGGGCGGCCAGGACCTTCTCGGCGACGGCGATCTGCTGGGCCCGGGTGGCCTGGTGCGCCGACGTGGCGTACTCGCCGCCGCCATAGGCCTTCCAGGTGCTCGGGCTGAACTGCAGGCCGCCGTAGTAGCCGTTGCCGGTGTTCGCGGCCCAGTTCCCGGTGCTCTCGCAGTGCGCGAGCGAGTCCCAGGTGGAGTCGGTCGCGGCGTTCGCGGTGCCCACGACGGCCAGCATCGGGGCGCCGAGGACAGCACCCGCGACGGCGGTCCGGGCGATCGTGCGGCCGGCGGTGCTCGGTTTACGGTGTTTCCCACGGTAACGAGGCATGGCAGGTCTCCCGCGTGACGCGACCCGAACCGCACCCGGGGAGTGGGTGCCCGTTCCGGCGGCCGGGGGAGCGGCCACCGATCCGTCTGACGATCGGCCCTGTCCCACACCGATACCTCGGGGGCCGGTGGACCGCCGGACAGGGAGCGTTGCGGCACCGGAGCCCGGCCGCATGGGGGAGTCGGCCGAGCCGGGACCGAAGGTAGGTCACGTCAGGACGACGCGAAAGTCGACGGCGACACGGCGTGGCGTCGGACGTACCGGACACATGATGTTCGGGCCTTGCGTTTGCCCAGGTGACGAGCCCCGATCACGAACGGGAAACGTTCGTGCAAACAGTACGATCGGTTCCGCAAACGTGATACAGATCACAGCGGCTGGGCCATCCGGGGGCCCCGGCCCGTGCACACGGAGTGGCGGGGGCCGCCCTACCGGCGCCCCCGTACTGTCGGGGTCGTGACCACCGAGCACAACCGGCCCGGCCCCGCGCTCAGCCACGTCGACGACGCCGGGGCGGCCCGGATGGTCGACGTCTCCGACAAGCCGCCCGGCCGCCGCGCCGCCGTCGCGACCGGGACCGTGCACACCACGGCCGAGGTCGTGCACCTGCTGGAGACCGACGGCCTCCCCAAGGGCGACGCGCTCGCCACCGCCCGCATCGCCGGGATCATGGGCGCCAAGCGCACCCCGGACCTCGTCCCGCTCTGCCACCCGATCGCGATCAGCGGGGTGACGCTGGACCTGACCCCGGCCACCGACGGCGACGCCGGCCGGGTCGCCATCCGCGCCGAGGTCCGCACCACCGACCGCACCGGGGTGGAGATGGAGGCGCTGACCGCGGTCGCCGTCGCCGGGCTCACCCTGCACGACATGATCAAGGCCGTGGACCCGGCCGCAGTGCTCGACGCCGTGCGCGTCGAGCGCAAGGAGGGCGGCAAGACCGGGCTGTGGGAGCGCGGGGCATGACCGCCGCGCGCACCGCCCGGGTCGTCACCGCGTCCAACCGGGCCGCGGCGGGCGTCTACACCGACCGCGGCGGGCCGCCGATCGTCGCCTGGCTGCGCGAGCGCGGCTACGACACCCCGGACCCGGTCGTCGTGCCGGACGGCGAGCCGGTCGGGCAGGCGCTGCGGACGGCCGTCGCCGACGGGGTCGCGGTCGTCGTCACCACCGGGGGCACCGGCATCTCCCCCACCGACGCCACCCCCGAGGTCACCCGGGCCGTGCTCGACCACGAGATCCCGGGCCTGGCGGACGCGATCCGCCGCGCCGGGGAGGAGAAAGTGCCCACCGCAGTGCTCTCCCGCGGCCTGGCCGGGGTCGCGGGCCGCACCCTGATCGTCAACCTGCCCGGCTCCCCGGGCGGGGTGAAGGACGGCCTCGGCGTGCTCGCCGGGGTCCTCGACCACGCGGTCGACCAGCTGCACGGAGGAGACCACCGATGACCGATCCCGCGACCACGCGGACCGCGACGGTCCTGCGTGCGGCCGTCGGCGAGGAGCCGCTCGACGTCGACGAGCACGCCCGCCTGGTCGAGCACGCCGCGGCCGGCGCGGTCGTCACCTTCGCCGGCGTCGTGCGCGACCACGACGACGGGAAGTCGGTGCACGGGCTGGAGTACAGCGCGCACCCGACGGCCGCCCGGATCGTCACCGAGGTCGCCGAGCAGGTGGCCGCACGCTCCCCCGGCGTCCGGGCGCTCGCGGTCAGCCACCGGGTCGGCCCGCTCGACATCGGCGAGGTGGCCCTCGCCTGCGCCGTCGCCGCCGAGCACCGCCGTGAGGCGTTCACCGCCTGCGCCGAGCTCGTCGACGAGGTGAAGCGGCTGCTGCCGGTCTGGAAGCACCAGCGGTTCGCCGACGGCTCCGACGAGTGGGTCAACTCGACCTGAGCCCGGCCGCGCACCCCCGGAACGACGGAACGGCCCGGGTCCGCCTCCCCGCGAGGGGAGGCGGACCCGGGCCGTCGTCCGCCGGGGCGGGTGCTGGGGACACCGCGCACCCCGTGCCGTCCGTCCCGGATGGCGGTCCGGGGACGGTCGGCGGGATCAGCCGAGGTTCAGGACCTGGCCGACGCTGATCACGTTCACGTTGCCGATGCCGTTCGCGGCGGCCAGCGCGGCGACGGAGGTGCCGTTCGCGGCGGCGATCTTCCCGAGGGTGTCGCCCGACTTCACCGTGTAACCGCCGGCGGCCGGGGCGGCCGCCTTCTTCTTCGGCGCCGAAGCGGCCGGGGCCGACGCCTTCACACGCTTGCTGGTGTCGGCCGAGTGGCCGGTGATGCCCAGCTTCTTCGAGCAGGACGGCCAAGCGCCCCAGCCCTGAGCGGCCAGCACCTTCTCGGCGACGGCGATCTGCTCGGCGCGACTCGCGTTGTACGCCGAGCCCTGGCCGCCGTAGGCGGACCAGGTGGACGGCGAGAACTGCAGCCCACCGTGGTACCCGTTACCCGTGTTGATCGACCAGTTCCCGCCGCTCTCGCACTCGGCGAGCTGGTCCCAGACGCTGTCCGGGGCGGCGTTGGCGGTACCGGCGATCGCAGCCGTCGCGCCGACCGCGACGACACCCGCCGCAGCCATGCGCAGGAGACTTCGGCCCTTGGGTCCCTTGGTCATTGTTCCGCTCCCACCGCGCCGTCCCGAGGACACGCACACTCCGCGCAGGAGGTCCCCAGGGCACAGGTGTGCCCACCGTGTCGTCGCGGGTGCGTCGATCGGGACCGGGGAGCGACGTCCATGACGCCCGCGGAGGTGGTCTCTCTCGTCCCCGTCCCGTTCCGTTTCCTCGACGGACCGGACAGCCGCGGGACGGGGGTGGTTCGGCGCGGCGGGTCCGGATGTGTGACTCGTTCAGGCGGCCGCTCCGGTGGACCGGCCGACGAGAAAGGTGAATGCGCGGAAAGAATTCGTCAATGAAGGGACCCGTGAGCGGAATCACTGTGACAACGATGTAATTATCAGATTCGCCCTAAACGCACTGGTCAACGACGTCACATCACGGACCTATCACGTGGTCGTGAACATTTCTGATCCGGAAGCAACTCGAACCTTCCGGGGGCCTCGTTCGTCGTCACGGGGAGGTCCCGGACCCGCCCGCGCGGGGAGGAGGGACCCTCCTGCTGTGGCCGCGTTCACCGCTCGTCCTGCATGCTGGTTCGGTGAACGAACCTGCACCCGGCCCCGGGAGCCCGGCCGAGCTCGCCGACGCGCTGCGCGCGACCGGCTACCTCGCCGACGACGGTCTCGCGACGGCGGCCTTCCTCGCCCTGCGCATGAACCGTCCGCTCTTCTGCGAGGGCGAGCCGGGGACCGGCAAGACCGCGCTGGCCCAGGCACTGGCCGCCACGCTGGACGCACCGCTCATCCGCCTGCAGTGTCACGACGGAATCGACGCCGGTCAGGCCCTGTACGACTGGGACTTCCCCCGCCAGCTGCTGCACCTGCGCACCCTGGAGGCCGCGAGCGGGCGCGACGGGTTCGATCCGGACACCGTCGAGGCCGGCCTCTACGACGAGCGCTTCCTGCTGTCCCGCCCGATCCTGCAGGCGCTGCGCACCAGCCCGTCGGTGCTGCTCATCGACGAGATCGACCGCGCCGACGACGAGTTCGAGGCCTTCCTGCTGGAGGTCCTCACCGAGCACGCGGTGACCATCCCCGAGCTCGGGGAGGTGCGCGCCACGACGCCGCCGGTCGTCGTCCTCACCTCGAACCGGACGCGCGAGGTGCACGACGCGCTCAAGCGGCGCTGCCTCTATCTCTGGCTGGAGCACCCGAACATCGAGCGCGAGATCGAGATCCTGCACAGCAGGCTGCCCGAGGTGCCCGAGCGCCTCGCCGCGTCGGTCGCGCGGGCCGTGCAGAAGCTGCGCCACGCCGACCTGATCAAGCCGCCGGGTGTCGCGGAGACCCTGGACTGGGCCCGGGCGTTGCAGCTGATCGGTGCCCGGCACCTGGATCCGGAGTCGGCGGCGCGCACCCTCGGCGCCGTCCTCAAGTACCGGGAGGACGCCGACCGGGTCCACAAGCAGCTCGACACCCTGCTGGCGTCCTGACCCGGCCGCGATGACCGTCCCCCCGAGCCCGTCCCCGGCGGCCCCGCCACGGCCGCCCGCGGCGGAGCCCACCGGCACCACCGACGAGCTGTTGACCGGATTCGTCGGGTTCACCGAGGTCCTGCGCGCGGCGGGGGTCCCGGTCACCCAGGACCGGGTGACCGCCTACCTGCAGGCGCTCGACACCCTGGAGGTCACCGACCGGGACCAGGCGTACTGGGCCGGCCGGCTGACGCTGTGCGCCGACCCCGACGACATCGTCCGGTACGACCTGGCGTTCCCGTCCTGGTTCGAGCCGACCAGCAACCGCCCGTCGAGCAACCGCGACGACCGCCCGCCCGCACCGCCGAAGCTGGCCGCGCTGCTGCCCGGCAGCGAGGGCGGGGAGGACGACTCCGACGGCCCGCAGATCAAGGCCGCCGCGACCGGCGCGGAGATCCTGCGCAACCGCGACCTCGGGGAGCTCTCCCCCGCCGAGCGCGAGCACCTGCGCCGGCTGATGACCCTGCTGAAGCCGGAGCCGCCGACCCGGGCGTCGCGGCGCCGCAGGCGCAACCGGCACGGTGAGGCCGACCCGCAGCGCACGTTGCGCGCGGCGCTGCGCAACCAGGGCGAGATCTTCCGGCTGGCCCGGCGCGACACCTCGCGCCGGCCGCGCAAGGTCGTGCTGCTGATCGACGTCTCGGGGTCGATGGAGCCCTACGCGGACGCGCTGATGCGCTTCGCCCACGTCGTCGTCCGTCGCTCGCCGCGCTCGGTCGAGGCGTTCACCCTGGGTACCCGGCTCACCCGCATCACCCGTGAGCTGCGGCTGCGCGACCCCGAGCACGCGCTGCGCGCCGCGGGCAAGGCCATCCCGGACTGGTCGGGCGGCACCCGGCTGGGCGAGGTGCTGCAGGCCTTCGTCGACCGCTGGGGACGCCGCGGTGCGGCCCGGCGGGCGGTCGTGGTCGTCTTCTCCGACGGCTGGGAGCGCGGCGGCACCGAGCTGCTCGGCACCCAGGCCGAGCAGCTGTCCCGGCTGGCCCACCGGCTGATCTGGGTCAACCCGCACGCGGGCAAGGACGGCTACGCCCCGGTCCAGGGGGGAATAGTCGCGGCCCTTCCGCACTTGGACGACCTGCTGGCCGGGCACAGCCTGGACACGCTGGAGAAACTGCTCGAGGTGGTGCGCAATGCGTGACGTGATCGACCAGCTCGAAGGCTGGTGGAAGAACGGCGAGCCGGCCGCGCTCGCGACGGTGGTCGGGACCTTCCGGTCCGCACCGCGCCAGCCGGGGGCATCGATGCTCGTCGGCCCGGCGGGCGAGGCCGTCGGCTCGGTCTCGGGCGGCTGCGTCGAGGGCGCGGTCTACGAGCTCGGGCAGCAGGTGCTGTCCGAGGAACGACCGGTGCTGCAGCGCTACGGCGTCTCCGACGACGACGCGTTCGCCGTCGGCCTGACCTGCGGCGGCATCCTCGACATCTTCGTGGAGAAGGTGACCCCGGAGACCTACGCACAGCTCGGCCGGATCGCCGAGGCGATCCGCGACGAGGACCCGGTCGCGGTGGCCACGGTCGTCGCGGGCCCCTCGGAGCTGCTCGGCAGGCGCCTGATCGTCTGGCCGGACCGGACCGAGGGTGGCACCGGCTCGGACCGGATCGACGACGCCGTGCGCGACGACGTCCGCGGTCTGCTCGACTCCGGCCGCAACGCGACGCTGACCTACGGCGTCCACGGCGAGCGACGCGGGGAGGGTCTGCAGATCTTCGTCGAGTCGTTCGCGCCGCCGCCCCGCATGATCGTGTTCGGGGCGATCGACTTCGCCGCCGCGGTGGCCCGGATGGGCACCTTCCTCGGTTTCCGGGTGACCGTCTGCGACGCCCGTCCGGTGTTCGCGACCGCGAGCCGCTTCCCGGGGGCCAACGAGGTCGTGGTCGAGTGGCCGCACCGGTACCTGCAGGCCGAGGCCGACGCGGGCCGGATCGACCAGCGCACCGCGCTGTGCGTGCTCACCCACGACCCGAAGTTCGACGTGCCGCTGCTGGAGGTCGCGCTGCGGCTGCCCGAGGTCGGCTACATCGGGGCGATGGGCTCGCGGCGCACCCACGACGACCGGCTCGAGCGTCTGCGCGAGCGGGGCGTGACCGAGACCGAGATCGCGAAGATGTCGTCGCCGATCGGGCTGGACCTGGGGGCGCGTACCCCGGAGGAGACCGCGGTGTCGATCGCCGCGGAGATGATCGCCCAGCACTGGGGCGGCGAGGGCATCCGGTTGGCCGAACGCGAGGGGCCCATCCACGCGTCCTGACCTCCTCCGCTTTCGGCCAGGCCGGAGCCGGTCGACGCCCCGGCTCCGACCTGCGGATCGGCGCGCCGTCCGCCGATCGAGGGGGTCGCGGGACAGGGTGTCCCTGTACCGTGGGCCACACGCTCGTGACAGATCCGCTCGCCGTCGGCGAGTGGTGAGTCGACAACGCGCAGCAGCAGGAGGAGGGCAACGTGGTCCTCACCGGTTCCGCCGGTTCCGTCGCCCCTGACCACGGGCCGCGCGGGACCGTGCGACGGGAGACCGTTCTCGTCCTCGACGGGGAGACCGGCACGTCCGGCACCGACGAGGGCTACACCGTCCGCGCGGCGCACCGCCCGCGGGAGCGGCCGCGGCTGTCCAAGTTCCACGCCCCGGAGATCGTCTTCGGGCCGGACTCGCTGCCGGAGACCGCGCACGCCGCACTACGGCTCGGTGCGCGCCGGCCGTTCGTCGTCACCGACCCGGGGGTGACCGAGGCCGGGTGGCCCGCCGAACTCCTGCGCCACCTGCGCGCCGCGGGCCTGCGCCCGCAGCTGTGGAACGAGATCACCCCGAATCCGAAGGACCACGAGATCCAGGGCGGGTTCGAGCGCTACGAGAGCTCCGGCTGCGACGTGGTGATCGGCGTCGGCGGCGGCTCGGTGATCGACGCCGCGAAGGGCGTCGCCCTGCTCGCGGCCAACGGCGGCACGATCCTCGACTACGAGGGCATCGACCGCATCGCCAACCCGATCCCGCCGCTGGTGATGGTGCCGTCGACCTCGGGCACCGGCGCCGACGTCTCCCAGTTCTGCATCATCACCGACACGGCTCGCCTGACCAAGATCACCATCATGGGCCGGGCCCTGGTCCCGGACGTCTCGGTGATCGACCCGCGGCTGCTCGTCACCATGCCGGACTGGCTCAACGCCGCGACCGGCCTGGACGCGCTCACCCACGGCATCGAGGCGTTCGTGTCGCTGGCCCACGGCCCGCTGACCGACACCCACGCGCTGCACGCGGTCGCGCTCGTCCACGCCAACCTGCCGACCACGATGATCCGCCGCCACGACGACGGCCCCCGCACCGCGATGGCGCAGGCCGCGCTCGAGGCGGGCCTGGCGTTCACGAACGCGATCCTCGGCGCCACCCACGCCATGAGCCACCAGGTCGGCGGCATGCTCGATCTGCCGCACGGCCTGATCAACGGGGTGCTGCTGCCACACGTGATCCGGTTCAACGGTTCGGCCTCCGACGCCGACGCGGCGCGCTTCGTCCCGATCGCCCAGGCCATGGGGCTGCCCGCCCGGCCGGGGATGCCCGGCGACGAGGCCGTGGACATGGTCGCGACCGAGGTCCGCAAGCTGGCCGACGAGGTCGGCGTCCCGACCGGGCTCGCCGCGATCGGGGTGCGCGAGGCCGACGTCCCGCGGCTGTCCCGGCTCACCCTCGGCGACGCCTGCCTGACCACCAACCCGCGCACGGCGAGCGTGGAGCAGATCGAGAACCTGTTCCGGGAAGCGCTGTGACGCCCGCACGGAGGCCCCCGCGGTGACCGCCGCCGCCCGCTTCCCGCGCCGCCGCACACCCGCACCGCCCTCGTCGCCGGCCGCCGGGGGCCGGGCCCGCCCCGATCTCGACCAGCTCACCGGCCTGCGGACGGGCAAGCCGTCGTTCTACCCGGAGTACCGTGAGGGGGCCGAGCGGCTGCGCCGGGTCATCCTCGCGCTGGACCGGATCTCGGCCGCGCTGGTCCGCACGATGGAGGGTTCCGAGGCGCTGGTCCGCGCGGTCGCCGACGCGGCCGCCGACCACCTGTCGGCGGACTGGGTGGTGCTCGGGCTCGTCGACGGCGAGCTGCCCGACGCCGCGCCGCGGCACATCGTTCTCGGGCCGGACGGGGTCGAGTGGGCCGACCTGGGGTCGGTGCCCGAGCGCGTGCGCCGGCACGTGGAGCGGCTGCACGCCGGTGACGGCCATCATCACCACCACGAGGACGACCCGCGTCCCCGGCACCTGCACGTCCCGATCCGGCTCGACGGACGCACCGTCGGCGGGTTCGTCGCGTGGACGCCGCCGGAACGGCACATCGACGACACCGACCACTCGGTGCTGCGCATCCTGGCCGGTCAGACGGCGTCGGCATTGCAGAACTGCGCGCTGCTGGAGCGGGCCGAGCGGCTGCACGCGCGCACCGCGGCCCAGGCCGAGGACCTGCGCGTCCGCAACGACGAGCTGATGCTCACCCAGCAGGCTCTCGGAGCGGCCCGCCAGCGGGAGGTCCTCGACAACGAGCGGCACCGCATCGCCCGCGAGCTGCACGACAGCGTCACCCAGTACGCCCTGTCGGCCGGGATGCACATCGAGCTGTGCCGGTCGGAGATCACCGAGCCGGTCCTGCTCCAGCACCTCGACACGGCCAAGGACCTGACCCGGCGCGCCGTCGAGCAGCTGCGGTCGGCGATCTACGCGCTCAACGACGACGACCACGCCGACAAGGACCTGCCCTCGATGCTGCGGCAGCTGTCCACCGTGCACATGCCCGACGAGCTGCGGGTCGAGGTGACGATCGGCGGGGCCCCGGTGCCGCTGCCGCACGAGCACGAGCAGTCGCTGTTCCGGATCGCCGGCGAGGCGTTGTTCAACACGGCGATGCACGCGTCGGCCTCGCGGGCGGTGGTGCGACTGGCCTACGCCGACGGCCGCGTCCGCCTGTCGATCTCCGACGACGGCGGCGCCTCCCCCGAGCAGATCCGCCGCACGCTGCGTGCGGCGTCGGTCCGCGGCCCCTCCGGGGAGCACCGCGGCCTCGTGAACATGGACGCCCGCGCCCGCGAGATGAGCGGGACCCTGCGGTTCCGCCGCTCGCGGATCGGTGGGCTGCAGGTGCAGGTGGACGTCCCGATCGGGACGCCGGGGAAGGAGCTCGGATGAGCAGCGGCACACGGACCGCCCCGGGTGGCCCCGGGCACGTCACCGGCGGCACCGCCCGGGGCCGCGTCGTCACGGACGCCCGCAGCGGCGGCGGACCGGATGCCCGCGGCGGAGCCGGTGTCGGCGCGCGCGGCCCCGGCCACGGCGGCGGTCACGGCATCCCCGGTCAAGCGGGCCCCGGGCAGGGCGGCGGGAACGCGCCGGGCGGCGGGATGCACGGGTCCGGTGGGGCCGCCGCGACCCGCACCGGTCCCGGTCCCGCGGGAGTCGCGGCGCGGCCGATCCGGATCGTGCTGGTCGACGACCACTCGATCATGCGCCAGGGGCTGCGCGCGGTACTGGAGCGCGAGGACGACCTGCGCATCGTGGGCGAGGCGGGCAGCGCACCGGAGGCGTTCGCCGCCGTCGCGACCGGCCGGCCGCAGGTGGTGCTGCTCGACCTCAAGCTGGCGTCCGGCCCGCAGACCGACGGTCTCGAGGTCTGCCGCAAGCTGTGCGCCGACCACCCCGGCATCGGGGTGCTGGTGCTGACGACCTTCGCCGAGGACCGCCTCGTCGTCGAGTCGGTGCAGGCAGGCGCCCGCGGCTACGTGGTGAAGGACGTCGACACCACCGAGCTCGTCCGTGCCATCCGCGCGGTGTCCCGCGGGGAGAGCGCGTTCGACGCCCGGTCCGCGTCGGCGATGGTGCGATCGCTGTCCGGCGGGATGCCCGACCGGGAACGGCTGACCGACCGTGAGCTGGACGTGCTCCGCCTGCTGGCCCGGGGGCTGTCCAACCGCGCGATCGGCGCCGAGCTGTTCATCTCCGAGACGACGGTCAAGTTCCACGTCGGCAACCTGATGCGCAAGCTGATGGTGTCGCGTCGCGCCGAGGCGGTCTACGCGGCCACCAAGCTCGGCCTCCTCTGACCTCGATGTCCCCGGCCACGCCTCTCCGCCCGGCACGGCGGAAGGGTGGCACGGCGGCACGGCGGGAGGGTGTGTGCGAGGCGAGGGGGCGTCGTCGTTGATTCCGGATCGCGTTCCGCGGAACGCGATCGCCCCGGTCCGCGCCGATCCCACCGTCGGTCTGGACCGGAACTGTCGGACCCATCCGGCACACTCCTGTCGAACACACGTTCGATGAAAGAGAGAGCGCCGTGCCGACCTCCACCCCCACGACCACGCCCGCCGGTGAACTGAGCCTGCCGGATCTCGAGTCCGAACTCCTCGGTCTCGCCGGCCACATCGCCGCCGCCGAGTGCCGGTTCCTGCGCCTGCTCGCCGAGTTCGACGACCGCGGCGGCTGGTGCGGCGTCGGCGTCCGGTCCTGCGCCCACTGGCTGACCTGGCGGGCGGGGATGAGCCTGCGCACCGCGACCGAGCACCTGCGGGTCGCGCACGCACTGACCCGGCTGCCCCGGATCACCGAGGCGCTCGCGGCCGGCCGGATCTCCTACTCCAAGGTCCGGGCCGTCACCCGCCTCGTCGGCGCGGACGACGCGGTCCTCGACCGCATGGCCGCCGCTGCTCCGCCGGCCACCGCCACGGAGCCGCTCCGGCGCCCAGGTCGCGACCCCGACGACGACTCCGGCGGGGCATCGGTCGACTGCGCATCACAAGGAGGGCCTGACGACACCGTCCGGGGAGCGGGAGACGCGTCCGACACGGGCACGGACCGCAGCGCCGGAGACGTCGACGGCCCCGGAACGGGCGCCGGATCCGACCTGTCGGACGCCGGGAGGGCGGAAAGAGCCACCACGTCACCCGCCGGACGCGGGGACACCGGTCCGTGGGACGGCGCGGGGAGCCGGCCGGTCGCCGTTGCCGCTCCGGAGCCGCTCGGGGACACCGAGCCGGACGATCATCCGCTGGCCGCAGCCGGGCCGGACGCCGAGCAGGTGCTCCTGGACCTGGCGCTCGGCGGGACCGCGAGCCATGTCGAGACCGTCGTCCGCGCGGTCCGCCGCCGCTGCGCGCCGCCGCGCGACGTCGCCGCCCGGCGCGGGGTGAGCTGGCACCACGACGTCGACGGGTCCCTGGTCGTACGGGCCCGGCTCACTCCCGAGGACGGCGCCCTCCTGGTCGCCGCGATCGAGGCCGGGGTCGCCACCGCACGCCCGGCTCCCGCCGGCCACACCGCCCCGCCCGGCGACGAGGACACCGACGATCCGGCCGCACGTGAGGGGCGACGGTCGGGATGGGACGGGCCCGATCCGCACGAACAGGCCCGCCGCACGGAGGAACAGACACCGGGCGCCGTCGTCGACACCCTGGCCGCCCGGCGGGTCGACGCCCTGCTGGGCCTGGTCGTCCGCGGGCCGGGAGCGGCCGGAGCCGCGGTCGTCGAGCGGGGTGCGGCGCGGGTGACGGTCGTCGTCGACGCGGGGACCGGCACCGCGCGCCTCGCCGGCGGCCCCGAGATCGCCGCGAGCACCGCCGAGCGCCTGGCCTGCGACGCCCGGGCCCGGGTGCTGCTCACCGACCGCGCCGCGAACCGGATGTACCTCGGCCGGAGCAGGCGCCTGGCGAGCCCGGCGCAGATCGCCGCCCTGACCGCCGACGGCGGCGGTTCCTGCCGGTTCCCGGGGTGCCACCACACACGCCACCTGCACGCCCACCACGTCCGGCACTGGCTGCGGGGCGGGCCGACGGACGTCGACAACCTGGTCCTGCTCTGCTCGTTCCACCACCGGCTGGTGCACGATCACGGCTACCTGGTCCTGCGCCCACCCGGCGAGGACTGGCTGTTCCACCGGCCCGACGGCACTGCCGTCGAGGCCACCGGCAGACCGCTGGACGGCAGCGCCGAGTCCCTCGTCGAACGGAACACGCGGGCCCGGCTGCGGATCGATCGCAGCACCCTCACCCCGGACTGGTACGGCGACCGGCTCGACCCCGAGCCGATCCTCGACGCCCTGCTCCCGCCCGGCACGACGGCCGCCGCGGCCTGAACCCCGCAGGTCCTCCGCCGGGCGACCGAGCACCCACACGGCCGGAAGAGGACGCGGGCCGCAGCGCACCGGCCGGTGGAGACCGCGGGAGACCGGCGCGGAACCGGTGGGCGGGAGGACGGACCGCGTTCCGCGGAACGCGACGTCGGCCCGCCCACCCGGCATCCACGCCCGGACCGGGCCTGCGCCTTCGTGACCGGCCCGGTCAGCGCGTCGCCTGGACGGTGACGCCCAGTGGCACATCGGGGAGGCCGTCGGTCACGTGCCACTCGCCGTCGTCGTCCTCGGCCATCCGGCCGGGCAGGGCCTCCCAGGGGACGGCCCGGTGCTCGGTGAGACCGGACAGCGTCGGTCACTGGTCGAGGAGCGCGGTGACGACCTCCCCGAGGCCGTGGTTCCACTCGTGGGATCGGCGACGAGTGCGTCCACGCCGTAGTCGGGGCTCTGCGCGCGCAGCGGGGCGCGGTCGTCCCAGGAGGCGCGGTCGAGGGAGAGCGAACGGTCCGCCCGCCCAGCAGAGCACGGGCGGGCCGCGGGGACGACCGGTTTCCGGCCCCGGTAGACAGGGCCGATGCGCTGGTACGCCGAACGCCCCGACCGGATCGCCCGCCAGGTCGTCGCCGACGTCGTCGCGCTGCTGTGGACGGTCCTCGCCGTCACCGCCGGCGTGGCCGTGCACGACGGGCTGTCCGCGCTGCGTGGGCCCGGAGACTCGCTGGTCGCCGCGGGCGGACGGGTCTCCGACACCTTCACCGGCGTCGCCGGGGCGGTCGGTTCGATCCCGTTCATCGGGTCCGACCTGGCCCGCGCGCTGGATCCGGCCGCGGGGGCGGGCACCGAGCTCGTCGCGGCGGGGCGGGAGTTCGGCGACGCCGTCGGCACCCTCGCGACGGGGGCGCTGGTCGTCGTCCCGCTGGTGATGCTGCTGCCGGTGCTGCTCGGCTGGCTGCCGCTGCGGCTGCGCTACGCCCGGCGGGCCGGTGCCGCCGTCGCGGCGCGGACCGCCGCGCCGGACCTGCTGGCCGTGCGGGCGCTGTCCCGGGTGCCGGTGTCACGGCTGGTCCGGGTCGCGCCGGACCCGGCGACGGCCTGGCGGTCGGGGGACCCGGCGGTCGTCGCGGCGCTGGCCGCGCTGGAGCTGTCGGACCTGGGTCTGCACGCCCGTCCGCACGACTGAGCGATGCGGCGCCCGCGGTCGCGGTCGCGCGGGTGTGGCGGCCGGTGGGCGGAACGGGGTGCGAAGCTGTCGCTCATGCCGCTGTTCGCTCTGGAGGGCCTCTCCCCCACCGTGCACCCGGACGCCTTCGTCGCTCCGACCGCGACGCTCGTCGGGGACGTGCGCGTCGAGGAGGGCGCCTCGATCTGGTACAACGCCGTGCTCCGCGCCGACCTGGGGCCGATCGTCGTGCGCGCCGGCGCCAACGTGCAGGACGGGTCGGTGCTGCACGGCGGCGACGACCCGGTCACCGAGATCGGCGAGGGCGCCACGATCGGGCACCTGTGCGTGGTGCACGGCGCCGTGATCGGGGCGCGCGCGGTCGTCGGGAACGGCAGCACCGTGCAGGACGGTGCCCGGATCGGCCAGGGCGCGATGGTCGCCGCCGGGTCGACGGTCGCGCCGAACTCCGAGCTGGCCGCCGACCGGCTGATGCTCGGCTCCGCGGCGAAGGAGCACGGCGAGCTGACCGAGCAGGCCCGCTGGTGGGTGCGGACCAACCCGGACTTCTACCGCGCCCTGGCCCGGCGGCACGCCGACGGCGTCGCCCCCGCCTGAGCCCTCCCGATACGGTCCGGTGCGTTCCGCGGAACGCACCCGGACATCGGTCCTCAGTCCTCGCGGTCGGGCGAGCTCGCCTGTGCCCGGTAGCGGCGCGGGATCCGACCGGCGTGCCGGGCGTCCCAGCCCGCCTCCACCCCGCGGCGCATCGCGCGGGCCATCCGCTCCGGGTCGGCGGCACGGGTGACGGCGGTGGCGAGCAGGACCGCGTCGCAGCCCAGCTCCATCGCCAGCGCCGCCTCCGAGGCGGTGCCGATCCCGGCGTCGAGCACGACCGGCACGCCCGCGGCGGCCACGATCATCTCGATGTTGTGCGGGTTGCGGATGCCCAGCCCGGTCCCGATCGGCGAGCCGAGCGGCATGACCGCGGCGCACCCGATCTGCTCCAGGCGACGGGCGAGGACCGGGTCGTCGTTGGTGTAGGGCAGCACGGTGAAGCCGTCGTCGACGAGCTGCTCGGCGGCGTCGAGGAGCTCGACCGGGTCGGGCAGCAGCGTCGTCTCGTCGGCGACGACCTCCAGCTTCACCAGGTCGGTCTCCATCGCCTCGCGCGCGATCCGCGCCGTGAGCACCGCCTCGGCGGCGGTCCGGCAGCCGGCAGTGTTGGGCAGCACGGCGATCCCGAGGCGGCGCAGCAGGTCCAGCAGCCCGGTCCCGCCCGCGACGTCGACACGGCGCAGCGCCACCGTCGTCAGCTCGGTGCCGGACGCGACCAGCGCCCGCTCCAGGATCTCCAGGTTCGCGGCACCACCGGTGCCCATCACCAGCCGCGAGTCGAACAGGTGGTCCCCGAACGCGAGCTTGTCGGTCTGCACTGCCATGCTCATCCTCCCTGTACCGCGGTCAGTACCTCGACCCGCGCGCCGTCGGCGGGGCGGTGCCCCGCCCACGACGTGCGCGGCACGACCTCCCCGTCCACAGCGACGGCGATCCCCCGCTCCGGCAGCCCGGCCTCGGCCAGGATCCGGGCGAGGTCGGCGCCGTCATCGACGTCGCGGTGCTCGCCGTTCAGCACGATCCGCATCAGTGGTTCCCCTCCTCGCGTGCCCCGGCGGCGGCCGGGGCGAACCGTCGCGGATCCGCCGCGCGGACCGGTCCCGGTACGTCGTCGCCGCGCAGCACCGCCGCGACGGCCGCCGCGGTCACCGGTACCAGCAGCATCCCGTTGCGGCCGTGCCCGGTGGCCGCGACCAGCCCGTCGGGCCCGGTGCGCCCGATCAGCGGCAGGTTGTCCCGGCTGCCCGGCCGCAGTCCGGCGGCGGTCTCGGTCAGGGCGTACTCGGCGATGCCGGGCAGGATCCGCTCCGCGTCGCGCAGCAGGTCGCGCACCCCACCGACGGTGACGTCGGTGTCGAAGCCGTTCTCGGCGGTCGTCGCGCCGATCACGAGGTCGCCGTACCCGGGCAGCGTCCGCGGCACGGCGTACACCGGGCGCCCGTCGACGAGCGCCCGCACCGTCCGCGACGGCGGCGGCAGGGCACCGGCGCGGCGGGTCAGCCGCAGGATCTCGCCCTTCACCGGGCGGACCAGCCCGTCGAGCACCGGGTGCAGCGACGACGAGTGCGCCCCCGCCGCGACGACGACCGCGTCCGCCGCGATCTCGGTCCCGTCCGCGAGCCGCACGCCGGTGACACGGGCGCCGTCGTCGAGCACGCGCGCGACCCCGCGGTCGGAGACGACGACCCCGGCCCGTCCGGCCGCGGTCGCCAGTGCGGCGAGCAGCCGCCGGTTGTCCACCGACGGGTCGTCGGGCACCGAGAGGCCGCCACGGACCTCCGGGCCCAGCGCGGGTTCGAGCCGGCGCAGCTCGCAACCGGTCAGCCGGTGCACGTCCCGGCCGAGGGACTCCAGGTAGTCCGCGAGCGCGGTCAGCTCGGCGCGGTCCCCCGACCCGGTCGCGGCGACGACGGTGCCCTCCGGGTGCAGCCCGGCGTCGGTGCCGGCGTCGGCGGACAGGGCCGCGGCGAACTCCGGCCAGCGTGCGACCGAGTCCAGCCCGAGGGCGAGGAGATCCTCCTCGCCGGGCCAGGCCTCGGTGACCGGGGCGAGCATCCCGCCGGCCACCCAGGACGCGCCGCGACCGGGGGCCGGGTCGAACACCGTCACCGACCAGCCGTCGCGGGCCGCCGCGCGGGCGACGGACAGGCCGACGGCCCCCGCACCCGCGACGACCAGCTTTCCGGCACTCGCGCTCATGGGATCCACCTCACTCCCTGCGCCGGCATGACCCGGATCAGGTTCGACGGTCGGGACCGCGTCGCGGGTCCCCTCTCAGCCCGCTGCCCGGGCTCCCGTGGTTCGTCGTCGTCCGGGGCCCAGGCTACGCCGTAGCCTGCGAGCCGTGTCCGACACCGATACCCGTCCCGGCACCGGCGACACCCGTCGCGCCCGGCTCGACGGCCTCACCGACGCCCGTCTCTACCTGTGCACCGACGCCCGCACCGCGCGCGGTGACCTGGCGGAGTTCGCCGACGCCGCGCTCGCCGGCGGGGTCGACATCGTCCAGCTGCGGGACAAGGGCGGGCCCGACGGGCCGCTGGAGGCGAGCGCCGAGCTCGCCGCACTGGAGGTGCTCGCCGACGCCTGCCGCCGGCACGGCGCGCTGCTCGCGGTGAACGACCGCGCCGACGTCGCGCTCGCCGCGGGCGCCGACGTGCTGCACCTCGGGCAGGACGACCTGCCGGTGGCGTGGGCGCGCCGGGTCGTCGGCGACGACGTGCTCATCGGCCGGTCCTCGCACAGCCCCGCCGAGACCCTGAGCGCCGCCGACGAGGACGGCGTGGACTACTTCTGCGTGGGCCCGTGCTGGCCGACCCCGACCAAGCCGGGACGTCCGGCCCCCGGCCTGGACCTGGTGCGCACGGTCGCCGGACGGGCCCCGGCGCGGCCGTGGTTCGCGATCGGGGGCATCGACGGCGACCGCCTGGACGAGGTCCTCGACGCCGGTGCGGACCGGATCGTCGTCGTCCGGGCGATCACCGAGGCCGAGGACCCGCGTGCGGCCGCGGGGGCGCTGCGGGCCCGCCTGCGCTGAGCCCGCCCGCGCCGGGCCCCGCCCGCGCTCGAACCGCCCGCGCTCGAACCGGCCGCGCTCGGACCGGCCGCGCTCGGGCCGGCCGCGCTCGGACCGGCCCCGCGGCGCCGGGTTCCGGCGCCGCGGCGCGCAGGTCAGTTCTGCGTGCCGGAACCCTGGTCGCCCGAGCCCTGGCCGCCGGGGTCCTGCCCGCCCGAGTCCTGGCCCGACTGGCCGGAGCCCGGCTGCTGGGTCGGCAGGACCCGGTTCAGCCCGTCCTGCAGCGGGTTCGACGAGCCCGAGCCGTCCTGACCGGAGTCCCGGTCACGGGTGCCGGTCGACGACTCCGACGTGCTGGTGCCCGACTCCTCGGTGGAGGTCGAGCTCGACGACGACGTCGACGCGTCGCCTCCGGAGCCCTCGCCCCGGTCGTTCTCCTGTTGGGTGGCGGGAGCACCGCCGCGGACGACGTTGCTCACCGAGGTCCCGGACGAACCGGACAGCGACGAGCCCTTCACGAACTCGATGCCCGAGATCAGGAACATCGACACCGCGAAGGTGACGACGCCGAGCACCGCGGACACGATGACCGTCTTGCGGGTGACCCGGACCCGGCGGAACCGGCTGCGGCCCGCTCCGGCAGCGCGGGTGGTGCCGCCGGGTGTCTGCCACGGGTCCAGCAGCACCGTCTCCTCGCCGGTGGGCCCGGCGAGACCGTGGCCGGCACCGTTCTGCGCGGCGACCGCGGTGCCCTCGGCGACGCCCTTGCCGCGCCGGGTCGCCTTGTCCTTCAGCTCGAGTGCCTTGTCCTTGCTGACCTCGAGCGAGCGGGTGAACAGCGTGGTGGCCAGCGTCGAGATGATCGAGCCGAGCGCCGCGCCGATCACCGTGCCGACCGCGCCGAGGAACGAGCCGAGCACCGCCGTGACGATCGCCGCGCCGGCGCCGGCTGCGATCTTCGTCGGGCTGAGGTCGGCCTTGAGGCCGCTCGCCTTCGTGGTGTCCGACGAGCCGTCACCGGACCCGCCCGAGCCCCCGGCCCCACCGGGTCCGTTCGGTCCGCCGCCGACCGGGCCCACCGGACCGCCGGGACCGGCCGCGCGGGTCGTGTCCGACGCGGGCAGCACCCGGGTGCGCGGACGCCCGCCGGGCGGGGTCCCGTCCGGCACGCCCGGCCCGGGTACGAACGGGCTCACCGGACGGCCACCGGGCGGGGTCTGCGTGGTCCGGCCGCGGACGGTGCCCGACGGCGGCTGCGGGTCCCGGCCGCCGTGCGTGCGGGGCGGATGCGCGGTGCGCTGCCGGGGCAGCCGCGGAGCGTCGGGGGCGGCCACCGGGCGACCGGCGCCGGGTCGGGGAGCGGACGGCTGGGCGGGGGGACGGGCCGGGCCGGGGACGCCACGGGGGGCGTCGCCGAAGCCGGGCTCCGGGGGGCGCTGGTGTGGCATGGCTCCTTGCAGTGATCGTCGGTGCGGCGGCTCGCCCCGGGGGAACGTCCGGGAGGCCACGATTGCGCCGGACGATCACCCGAAGTGGTGACCTTCACACGACCGAGCAAAGGTCACGGGAAGATCACGATTCTAGCGCTACGAGGTGTCAGACCCTGTCACCGGGGGTGACGGATGCCCGGGTGATCGGCCGGCAGCGCCGTACGCAGCAACGGCCACGACACGAGCACGCTCAGCCCGACCAGCACCGGGCTCAGCACGGTCCGCGCGACACCCAGGAGCACGACCTGGTCGGCCGCCCACAACGGGAGGAACACCGACAGTCGTAGGACGTACTGCGTCACCCACGCCCAGGACGCCCGCTGGTACCCGCGGAGCAGGTCCGGGTCGCGCCGCCACCTCGTGCGCTGTCCCAGCAGCCCGCCGACGACGACCCCCAGCAACGGCCACCGCACGACGATCGAGATCGCCCAGGCCAGCGCGCTGCCGGCGTTGGACACGATCTGGACCAGGAAGAAGTCCGACGCCCGCCCGGTCGCCAGCGCGATCCCGGCCGCGACGACGACCCCGGCCAGCCCGAACAGCACCGCCCGCGGCCGGCGGCCCCGGTACAGCCGCCACCCTGCCACCGCGGCCCCCGCGACGATCGCCGCGCCGGCCCCCCAGTTGATCGGGAACGCCGACCCCGCCGCCCCCGCGACCACCCAGGCGAGCACGAACGCGACCACCGGTATCGAGGCGTCCACGGCACCGGCCCGGCCACCGAGCAGTTCGGCGAGCTTCGGGTCCTCCCGGGATGCGGTGTGCGGGGCGCGATCGGACGTCACCCCGCTGAGGGTGCCCTATCCCGCACGCCGGGTCGACGGGATCCGGTTGGCGGACAGCCCGGAACAGGGTGATCATCGGCGTAACATCGGACATCGTTGCGGTGAACAACAGACAAGGCACGCGGAGGACCGGGGACGAGAGGGGGCCGTGCCGATGCACCAGCAGACGCACGCACAGCACCGGAGCTACGTCGCGATCGGCGACAGTTTCACCGAGGGGCTCGACGACCTCACCCCCGACGGCCGGGCCCGCGGCTGGGCCGACCGCGTCGCCGAGACCCTCGCCCACCGCCGCCCGGGCTTCGGCTACGCCAACCTCGCCGTGCGCGGGAAGATCCTCGACGAGATCGTCGCCGAGCAACTCCCGGTCGCCGAACGGATGCGCCCCGACCTGATCACCTTCTGCGCGGGCGGCAACGACATCATCGGCTGGTCGTGCGACGTCGACGACCTCGCCGCCCGCTTCGACGCCGCGCTCGGCAGGCTGGTCGCAACCGGCGCCGAGGTGCTCATCTTCACCGGCTTCGACCTGCGCCGGATGCACCCGTTCATCCGCAGGCTGCGCGGCCGGATCGCCTGCTACAACGAGGACATGCGGGCCGCCGCCGAACGGCACGGCTGCCGCGTCGTCGACCTGTGGGCGATGGAGTGCCTCGCCGACCCCCGGGCCTGGGGGCCGGACCGGCTGCACCTGGTCCCGCACGCGCACGAACGGGTCGCCTGGCGGGTGCTGGAGACCCTCGGCGAGCAGGCCCCGGACTGGCGCGGGCCGTGGCCGGAGCCCGAGGGCGGGCCGACCCCCTGGACCGCGCGCCAGGCCGAGGACCTGCGGTGGGTCACCCACCACGTGATGCCGTACCTGCGCAAGCGGCTGCGCGGCACGCACACGTGGGACGGCTACCGGCCCAAGCGCCCGGAGCTCTTACCCCTCCAGGACGCCTGAGCGCGGACGCTCAGCGGACCGGGGACCGGTCCCGGGCCGCGATGTGGGACGGACGTGGCCGCGGGGCCGAGAACGGCGCCACGCATTCGTTCTCGACGCTGTTGAACACCAGGAAGATGTTCGACCGCGGGTACGGGGTGATGTTGTCGCCCGACCCGTGCATGCAGTTGGAGTCGAAGAACGTGGCGCCGCCCGCCTCGCCGGTCATCATCTCGATGCCGTGCCGCTGGGCCAGCTTCGAGATGGACTCCGCGTCCGGGGTGCCGATCTCCTGCTCCTTCAGCGACGTCAGGTGGTAGTCCTCCGGGGTCTCCCCGACACACGACACGAAGGTCCGGTGCGACCCCGGCATGATCATCAGGCAGCCGTTGAACGGGTGGTTGTCGGTCAGCGAGATCGAGCAGCTGACCGCACGCGGGCCGGGCATCCCGTCCTCGGCGTGCCAGGTCTCGAAGTCGGAGTGCCAGAAGAACCCCCCGCCACCGAGCCCGGGCTTGTAGTTGATCCGGCTCTGGTGCACGTACACGTCGGAGCCGAGGATCTGGCGGGCCCGGGAGAGCACCCGCTCGTCGCGCACCAGCCGGCCGATCGCCTCGGACATCCGGTGGACCTCGAAGATCGAGCGGACCTCGTCCGAGGACTTCTCGACGATGCAGCGCTCGTCGGCGCGGACCTCGGGATCGTGGGCGAGCCGGTCCAGCTCGGCCTGGTACTCCACGATCTCGTCGGCCGTCAGCAGCCCCGGCACCTGCACGAAGCCGTCGCGCTCGTGCGCCTCCAGTTCCTGGGCGCCGAACATGCCGGTGCTCGCCCTCGAGCCCCACACGGTGGGCTCGGCGCGGTCGATGAAGGCGGGGGTGTTCGAGACGCGCGTCGGGTAGCGGTCCCCGGCTGCACGCACGAGACGCGGTTCGTCGTTACCGACCAGTGCGGTCATGGACCCTCCTGTGAGTCGCTGTGGGTTCGGTGTCCCTTCGGATGGACGTCGTGTGAACGACCGCGAGGGGCGTTCCCGCTGTCACACAGCGGAAACACCCCTCGCGGTGTCGATCCCGGTACGGAGCCCTCAGTCCTCCGTGACCAGCGGGTACACGCCGTTCTCGTCGTGCACCTCACGACCGGTCACCGGCGGGTTGAACACGCACACGCAGGTGATCTCGGTCTTCGGGCGGAGCTGGTGCTTCTCGTTGCCGTTCAGCACGTAGATCGAGCCCGGCTTGAGCTGGTACGTGACGTCGTTGTCCTTGTCGTACAGCTCGCCCTCACCGGAGGTGATGAAGACGGCCTCGATGTGGTTCGCGTACCAGAAGTCGTTGATCGTCCCGGCCTTCAGCGTGGTCTCGTGGACCGAGAACCCCACCTTGTCGTTGGCCAGGACGATGCGCTTGCTGCGCCACTGCTGGTCCTCGGAGACCACGTCACGCTCGGTGTCGGTGATCTCGTCGATGGTGCGGACGATCATGGTTGTGGATCAGCTCCCGATGACGGTCTTGACGGACTCGCCGATGATCGCAAGACCTTCGTCGAGTTCGTCGTCGGTGGTCGTGAGCGGCGCCAGGAGCTTGAGCACCTCGTCGTTCGGACCGGCGGTCTCCAGCAGCAGCCGCTGCTCGAAGGCCTTCGAGGCCACCTTCTCGGCGAACCCCTCCCCCTCGAACTGGATGCCCCGCGCCATCCCACGACCCTTGGTGAACATCTCGGTGCCCTGGTTGTCACCGATGATCTTGTTGAAGGCCTCCTCGACCTTCTCACCCTTGCGCAGCGTCTCCTTCTCCAGCGTGTCGTCGGTCCACCAGTTGCGCAGCGTGTGCGTGGCGGTGACGAACGCGGGGTTGTTGCCGCGGAAGGTGCCGTTGTGCTCGCCCGGGCCCCACTGGTCGTACTCGGGCTTGATCAGCACGAGCGCCATCGGGAGGCCGTAGCCGGAGATGGACTTCGAGATCGTGACGATGTCGGGCTCGATGCCCGCGATCTCGAAGGAGAAGAACGGGCCGGTCCGGCCGCAGCCCATCTGCACGTCGTCGACGATCATCAGGATGCCCTTGCGGGTGCACAGGTCCCGCAGACCCTGCAGCCACTCGATGCGCGCCGGGTTGAGGCCGCCCTCGCCCTGCACGGTCTCGACGATCACCGCGGCCGGCTCGTTGAGGCTGGAGCCGGTGTCGTCGAGGACCTTCTCGAACCACAGGAAGTCGGGCATCTTGCCGTCGAAGTAGTTGTCGAACGGCATCGGCGTCGAGTGGACCAGCGGGATGCCGGCACCGCCGCGCTTCATCGAGTTGCCGGTGACCGACAGGGCGCCCAGTGTCATGCCGTGGAAGGCGTTCGTGAAGTTGATCAGCGCCTCCCGGCCGCTGATCTTGCGCGCGAGCTTCAGCGCCGACTCGACGGCGTTGGCGCCGGTCGGGCCGGGGAACTGCACCTTGTACTCCAGGCCACGCGGCTTGAGGATGACGTCCTCGAACGTGGTCAGGAACTCGCCCTTGGCCGAGGTGTACATGTCCAGCCCGTGGGTGATGCCGTCACGGGTCAGGTACTCGATCAGCGGCTTCTTGAGCACCTCGGGGTTGTGCCCGTAGTTCAGGGCTCCTGCGCCACCGAAGAAGTCGAGGTAGGAGTGGCCGTCGACGTCGGTCAGACGGCTGCCCTTCGCCGTGTCGAAGACGACGGGCCAGTTGCGGCAGTAGCTCCGGACCTGGGACTCGAGATCCTCGAAAACGGTCATGTGTTCCCACCCTTGTCTGCTGCGATCGGGCCGATGAGATAGAGGTTCTCCGGCTCGTGCTCGTCACCGAGCAGGTCCGGACCGAAGAGGTCCTCCCGCTCGATCGTCATGTCGTGGCGCTCCGCGAACTTCGTGAACAGGCGGATCGAGGAGGCGTTGTCCGGCGTGATGGTGGTCTCCATCCGCTCGGCGCCCGCCTGGTCCCAGACGGCGTCCAGCATCCGGCCGGCGAGCCCCGCACCGCGTGCCACCGGATCGACGCACACCTGCCAGATGAGCAGGGCGCCGTTCTCGGGGCGCAGGTAGCCGGTCACGTAGCCGACGGCGCGGCCATCGTCGCGCCGGGCGATGACCGAGGTGCGCGCGAAGTCGCGGCACCACAGGACGTAGGCGTAGCGGGAGTTCGCGTCCAGCGTCCGCGCCTCCACCGCCAGCCGCCACATGTCCACCCCGTCGGCCGGGACCGGGGAGCCGATCTCGTACGAATGGTCACCGTCGGCGTCGGCCGCCGGGGCGGGCGCGCCGGTCGCGGCGTCCCCGTCCGGAGCCGTGGACGCCCGAGGAGGAGCCTGTTCGGGAGCGGTCATGGCTGGCAAGGTTAGTGCCGCCCGGCGCGGGTCGCAGCCGCTGACGACCGGCGGCCGACCTCGACGCCACGATCGACGTGACCGGTGCCACAGGATGATCCGGAACCATGCGACCGGGTGTCCGCCCAGGAAGACACCGTGATCACCGGCCGTCCGGCGGGTCCCGGAACGGACCGGCCGGACCCGTCGGGGGCACGGACGTGGCCCTCGCCACGCTCCGCGACCACCCGCCCGCACGTTCGGCCAATCGTGCGGATGCACTTGCATCTGCACCGCTGCGGGGTGAGGATGGTTATTCCGTCGAATCGTGCCCGGAGGAGCTGCCGTGTCGGTGACACCCGCCAGTACGCGCCCCGTGGCCGTGGTGACCGCGCCGGACGAGGAGCAGACCGTCACGGTCACCTGCGCCCGCGACAGCCGCAGCCACGTCGTGGCGCAGGCGGTGCTGGCCGACTCGCTCACCGCCGGAACCGGACACTGCACCGCGCTCTGCGGGCACGTGGTGCTGCCGGCGTCGCTGGCCTCCCCACCCGGGGACGGCTGCCTGCTGTGTGCCGAGACCTCCGGGGCCGGGCGCCGCGCCCGCCGCCGCGGACGGATCGGTTTCGGGCGCTCGGCCCGCGCCGCCTCCTGAGCGCCGCCGCCGACCGCCGACCACACAGCCGGTCCGTTCCCCCACCGCCGGCCGGGCCCCGACCCGCGCCGGTGGCTCCCTCGCCTGCCACCGGTCCGGTCCCGCCGGCGGATCAGCGCCCGCCGGACACGTCCAGCACGGCGCCGGTGACGTAACTGGCCTCGTCCGACAGGAGCCAGGCGATCGCCGTCGCCACCTCGTCGGGGTGGCCGGCACGGCCCATCGGGATCGACGGCGCCATCCGCTCGATCCGCCCCGGCTCACCGGCCCGGGCGTGGAAGTCGGTGTCGAGCAGGCCCGGTCGTACGGCCGCCACCCGGATCCCGTCCGCGGCGACCTCCTTCGCGAGCCCGACGACGAGCGCCTCCACCCCGGCCTTCGCCGCCGCGTAGTCGTTCCACTCGTCGGGCGAGCCCAGCACCGCCGCGCGGGAGCTGACGTGCACGAGCACACCACCCGCCCCGCCGTAGCGGGTCGACATGCGGTGCACCGCCTCGCGTGAGCAGAGCAGGGCCGCGCGCAGGTTGAGCGCGACGACCTCGTCGATCCGGGCGTCGCTCATGTCCTCGAGACGCTGCCGCGAGGGAGCTCCGCCGGCGTTCGCGACCACGCCCGTCAGCGGCGAGGGCATGGCCGCCGCAGCGTCGAACAGGCGCTCGACGCCCTCGGTGCGGGTGACGTCCGCTGCGACCGCGTCGGCGTGCACCCCGGCCGCCCGGCACTCCGCGACGACGGCCGCGGCGTCCTGCGGTGAGGCCCGGTGCCCGACGAGGACGTCCTGGCCGCGGGCAGCCAGCAGCCGGGCGGTGGCCGCGCCGACCCCGCGGCTGGCCCCCGTCACGAGCACCGTCATGCGTCGTCCGTCCTGCGGTGTCAGGCCCGGTGGGCCTCGGGACCGGGCTCCGGACGAGCGGTGCCCTCCGGCGTCCCCGGCTGCCGGGTACCGGGGTCACGGACCTCGGTGTCGGCACGGGGGGCGCCGCCGGGGCCGATCTCCCCGGGGCGCTCGTCGTCGCGCAGGCCGCGCATCTCGCTCTTCAGGATCCGGCTGGACCGGCCGACCGACCGCGCCATCTCCGGCAGCTTCTTCGCGCCGAAGAGCAGGACCAGCACGACCAGCACGATCAACCAGTGGGTGGGGCTCATAGCGCCCATGACAGCCTCCTCGCTCGTCGACCGGATCAACGAACCATCCTCCGCCGGGGTTCTCCCGCGCAAGAACAGCCTCCCACGGCACACGGAAACTGATCGCTCGGTCACTCACCGTTGATCCGGCGACCTCGAACGGGTTTGGATGACGGTGACACCGTGGGCGGCACCGGCGCTGCCCGGGGACGAAGGAGCTGATCCGTGCAGCCGACCGCACTCGCGGCCCCGCAGGAGCTCGACCCGGTCGACCTGACCCGCTATCCGGTGCACGAACCGGGCTCGTCCGGGTGGGAGGACGCGGTGCGCCGGGCCCGCGCCCAGCTCGCCGCCGACGGCTGCGCGGTGCTCCCCGGGTTCGTCCGGGCGTCGTGGCGGGACCGGCTGCGGACCGAGGGCGAGGCGGTCGCTCCGCTGGCGCACTACGAGACCGCCGTGGTCAACGTCTACAACACCGACCCCGACCCCTCGCTGCCCGCCGACCACCCGGCGCGGGTGCCGATGGAGCGGGGCAACGCCTTCGTCGCCCGCGACCGGATCCCGGCGGCCGCGGTGATCCACCGCCTGTACCCGCAGCCCGCCTTCCGCGCCTTCCTCGCCGCCTGCACCGGCGTACCCGAGCTGCACGAGCTGGCCGACCCACTGGCCGGGCTGTGCCTGAACGTCGTCGGCGACGGCCGGTCGCACCCCTGGCACTTCGACACCAACGAGATCGCGATCAGCCTGCTCACCCGCGCGCCGGAGGCCGGCGGGGTCTTCGAGTACTGCCCGGACATCCGCAGCTCCTCCTCGGAGAACACCGCCGACGTCGCCGAGGTCCTGCACGGCAGGGGCGGCGACCGCGTCCGACGGCTGGTGCTGCGTCCCGGCGACCTGCAGCTGTTCCGCGGCCGGTACTCGCTGCACCGGGTGACCGAGGTGCGCGGCGACACCGCCCGGCACACGGCGATCTTCTCCTACAGCACGCGCACCGGGGTGGTCGGCAGCGCGGTCCGCACCCGCCAGCTGTTCGGCAGGACACTGTCCGAACACGGGGGGTCGCGCGCCGTGCGTGTCGACGGGCTGCTGGACTGATGGCCGTGACCACCACGTTCGCGGCCGACGACGACCTGCCGAAGGTGCCGCTCCCGACCCTGTCCGCCTCGGTCGACCGCTTCCTCGAGTGGTGCGCGCCGCTGCTCACCCCCGACGAGTACGCCCGCACCGAGTCCGCCGCCCGAGAGCTGCTCGCCGAGGGCGGCCCCGCGTCGGTGCTCCAGGCCGATCTCGAGCGCTTCGACGCCCGTGCCCACAGCTGGCTGGACGCGTTCTGGCCGTCGCGCTACCTGGGCCGGCGCGACCGGATCGCGCTCAACGCGAACTTCTTCTTCCTGTTCGGGCCGGGATCGACCACGGACCCGTGCGAGCGGGCCGCGCAGCTCACCGTCGCCGCCCTCGGGCACAAGACCGAACTCGACGCCGGGACGTTCCCGCCGCTGGTCAACCGCGACGTGGCGCAGTCGATGGACCAGAGCCGCCACATCTTCTCCACCACCCGCATCCCGGGCGACCCCCAGGACACCGTCCGCACCCCCTACAGCGACGACTGGCCGGGCCCGTCCACCGAGCGGCACGTCGTGGTGCTGCACCGTGGCCGGATCCACCGCCTCGACGTGGTCGGCGCCGACGGCGCCGCGCACCCCGCCGAGGAGATCGCCGGCGCCCTGCGGGAGATCCGGGAGTCCCACCCCGAGCGGGCCGCCACCGGTGACGCGGTCGGCGCGCTGACCACCCTGGCCCGCGCCGAGTGGGCCGCGGTGCGGGACCGGCTGACCGGGCTGGACCCGGCCAACGCCGAGGCCGTCGACCTCGTGGAGCGGGCGCTGCTCGCGATCTGTCTCGACGAGACCGACCCCGCCGACGAGGAGTCCGCCGCGCGGACCCTGCTGGCCGGGGACGCCGGTGACCGGTGGTTCGACAAGGCGCTGTCGATCGTCGTGCTCGCCGACGGCACCGCCGGGGTCAACATCGAGCACTGCGAGCTCGACGGCACCACCGTCCTCACCCTGGTCGACGCGATGTTCGCCGACCCGCTGCAGGTGCACGCCGAGCGGATCGGGGCCCGCCCGCAGGGCGTCCCGTCGCACGCCGAGCTGCGGTTCGTCCTCGACGACGACCTGCGCGCCACCGTGGCCCGCGCGCACGACGAGTTCTCCGCGTTCCTCGACGCCACCGCCACCGAGCTCGTCGCCTTCGACGACTTCGGCGCACGCGACGCGAAGGCTCTGAAGTGCTCCCCGGACGCCTTCGTGCAGGCCTGCTACCAGGTCGCGCACCGGCGGGCGAAGGGCGTCACCGGGGCCACCTACGAGTCGATCGCGACCCGGCAGTTCCGGCGTGGACGCACCGAGGCGATGCGGGTGATCACGCCGGAGATGGTGACCTTCGTCGACACCATGGGGGACCCGCAGGCCTCCGACGCCGACAAGGTCGACACCTTCCGGGCCGCCGCCGCGGCGCACGGCGCCCGCGCGAAGCAGTGCCAGCAGGGCGACGCGCCCGAGCAGCACCTGTGGGAGCTGGACTGGATCCGGCGCCGTCGCGGGGCGGAGCTGGGCGTCACCGAGCAGCTCGCGGTGTTCGACTCCCCCGGCTGGACGATCATGCGCGACGACTGGCTGTCGACCAGCTCCGCGCCGTCGGACAACATCCGGTACTTCGGGTTCGGCTCGACCAGCTCGCGCTGCATCGGGGTGGCCTACGTGCTGCTGCCCGACCGCTTCCACGTGCACCTGTCCACGCCGGCCGACCAGGCCGAGGGGATGCACGCCTTCGCCCGGGAGCTGCGGACGGCGGTGACCGAGCTGCGGAACCTGCTTGCCTGAGCGGGTTCACTGGTGGGATGGAGCGCGTCCTCGTCACCGGCAGTTCCGGCCACCTCGGTGAGGCGCTGGTCCGCACGCTGGCCGGCGACGGGGTGCCCGTCGTCGGTCTGGACCGGCGGCCCTCGCCGTGGACCGCGGTCATCGCGTCGCTGACCGACCGCGACGCCCTGCGGTCGGCGCTGCGCGGGGTCAGCCACGTGCTGCACACCGCGACGCTGCACAAGCCGCACGTCGGCTCGCACAGCAGGCAGGACTTCGTCGGCACGAACGTGTCGGGCACCCTCGCGGTGCTGGAGGAGTCCGCCGCGGCGGGGGTGCAGGGCGTGGTGTTCACGTCTTCGACCAGCGCCTTCGGCCGCGCGCTGACCCCGGTGCCGGGCGGGCCCGCGACCTGGATCGACGAGACCGTGGTGCCCCGGGTCCGCAACGTCTACGGCGCCACCAAGACCGCCGCCGAGGACCTGTGCGAGCTGGCCGCGCTGGACCCGGGGCTGCCGGTGGTGGTGCTGCGGACCTCGCGGTTCTTCCCCGAGGCCGACGACCGCGACGAGGTCCGCGCCGCCCACGACGACACCACGCTCAAGCTGGTGGAGTTCTGCCACCGGCGGGTCGACGTCGCCGACGTCGTGTCCGCGCACCTGGCCGCGGCCCGGCGGGCGCCCGGGCTCGGGTTCGCCCGCTACGTGGTCAGCGCACCGCCGCCGTTCCACCGGTCCGATCTCGCCGAGCTGGGCCGCGACCCGGCCGCGGTGCTGGAGCGGCGGGCCCCGGCGCTGGCCGCGCTGCTGGCCGACCGCGGCCGGCCGGTCCCGCCGGTGGACCGGGTGTACTGCCCGGGCCGGGCGGTCGCCGAGCTCGGCTGGACCCCGGTCTGGGACGTCGACGCCGTCGTCGCGCGGGTGCGTGACGGCGGGCCGCCGCGCAGCCCGCTGGCCGACGCCGTCGGGGCGAAGGGGTACCACGATTCCCCGACCGGGGTGTACACCCGGTGATTTCACCTCGCCGGACCGGGTGACTGTAGGTCGTCAGGGCTAACGCCGTGGGTACGACCGGCGGTAGAGGTGACACAGCACGTGTCGCCGACCGTGACGCCGTACCCCGGAGGTCCTGCCATGACCGGCCCGCAGCACCGACCCAGCCCCGGCCCGCGCGGTGCCGACGCCGACCGCGCCCGGCCGTCGCCGCGACCGCGGCACGGGTTCGACGACCACGAGTTCCCCGAGGACTCCTACCAGGGCGGCTACCCGGACCTGCGGCCGTCGCGGCCGGTGGAGCGGGCGACGCCCACCGACCCGGAGGGCTTCGGCGAGCTGTACGGCGGGACCGGTCCGCAGCCGACCGTGGGGCGGGGCGGGTACGCCGCACCGATGCGCTACGAGGGCTACGGCGCCCCCGTGCCGGCGGGCGGGTCGCAGCCGGGCGGCGACGACCTCGACGACGGCGGGTACGGCCCGTACGGCCGGGCCGCGCACCGCCAGTCCGAGGAGCCGGTCACCCCGACCCGGGCCGCCTACGGCGAGTACGGCGACCCCGGGTCCCGCGGCGGGACCGCGATCGACGGCGGCCCGCCCTACCCCCGCCCCACCGGCTCCGGGTACGGGCGCGCGCGGGCCCCGGAGGAGGACGAGCCGGTCCGCCCGGCCGTCCCGTACGACGACCCGGACCACGTCGCGGACCACGAGGACCTGCCCCGGGACGAGGTCGTCGGGGCCGGGCCGCTCGCCGCCGCCACGTCCGGCCACGACTCCGGCGACGACCGGGCCGGGCACGAACGGCCCGGGTACGGCGAGGGCGGCGGGACCGCGGTCGTCGAGCGCTCCGCCGTCGGGACCGGCGCCGGGGCGGTGCCCGCGCCGCGTCCGCCGTCGGAGTCCGGCGGCCGTCGTCCGGCGACGGTGGCCGAGGCCGCCGCGGCCCGGTTCGGTGCGACCGGACGGTCCGCCGACACGGCGGCGGCCGCACCGGCCGTCGAGGCGACCGGGCCGGTGACCACGACGCCACGCGCGGCCGCCCCCGCCACGGCCGCCGCGCCGGTGCGGGTCGCGAAGGACCCGACCGCGCTCACCGTGCTGCGGGTCCTCACCTACGTGCTGGTGTCGCTGTCCTGCCTGGTCTTCCTGGCCGGGGTGGTCTACGGGCTCGTGGTGTACCTGGAGTTGCGCTCGGCGCTGGGCACGTCACCGCTGTTCGGGGGCGGCACGCCGTTCGGGAGCTGGTGAGGGCGCCGGGCGTGGCTCACGGCTCCGCGAGCCACGCCCAGGACAGCGGCGGGAGGTGGGCCCGCCCGCCCTCGGTGCGGACCGGCCCGTCCGAGGACAGCACCGTGTCCAGGCCGGTGACCAGGGCGGCGTCGACCGAGGCGGGCCGGTCGGCGACGTTGACCAGCCCGACGAAGCGGCCGCCGCGCGGGTGCCGCCGCGTCCACCCGAGCACCGCCGGGTCGTCGAGCACGGGCACCTCCACCGGCGCCGACGCGTGCAGCGCGGGCAGCTCGGCCCGCACCGCGGCGAACCCGGTCAGCGCACCGAACACCCGCCCCTCGACGGTGTCCGGGTCGTAGCGGCGGGCGAACGCGGCCTCGTCCATCGGGGGCCGGTGCATCCAGCGGTTGTCCGCGGCGCGCTCGGGGTCGGCGCGGTAGCCGGTGTCGTTGGCCAGGGCCAGCTCGTCGCCCATGTAGAGCAGGGGGATGCCGCCCCAGCCGTAGACGACGGCGTGCGCGAGCAGCAGGCGTCGCACTCCCGCGTCGAGGGCGGCGGGGTCGTGGCGGGCGCGGGCGTCGTCGATGCCGCAGAGCGCGGCGGCGCTGCCGGAGATGCGGGCGTCCCCGGTGTCCGGGTCCTCCTGGAACAGGGCGCCGCGGGCGAAGCTGCCCGGGAAGCGTCCGGCGAAGAAGTCGTTGAGGAACCGCCGGTGCGACGGGCCGTCCCAGCCGACGGCGGCGGCGTCGACGTCGGAGACGGCCCAGCCGATGTCGTCGTGGCAGCGGACGTAGGTCGCCCACGCCGTCGTCGGCGGGGCGGGGGTCATGCGGCGCAGCGCGTGCGCGGCGAGGCGGGCGTCGCGGGTGGCCAGGCTCGACCACACCATCACCATGAGCTGGTTGTGGTAGGCCAGCTCGCACTCGGGGCGGTAGCGGTCGTGCGCGCCGAGGTAGCCGACGAGGTCGTCGGGCGCGACGATCGCCTCCGCCTTGAAGACCACGGCCGGGGCCGCGATCCGGGTGAGCGCGTGCAGCGCCTGCAGCACGTCGTGGGCCTCGGGCTGGTTCTGGCAGTTCGTGCCGAGCCGCTTGCCGAGGAACGGTGCCGCGTCCATCCGCAGGACCTCGACCCCGCGCCCGGCCAGGGTGAACACGGTGCCGAGCATCGCGGCGAACACCTCGGGACAGGTCCAGTCCAGGTCCCACTGGTAGTCCCAGAACGTCGTCCACACCCAGCCGCCGTCGCCGCCGTTCGCCCCGGGCACCCAGCTGAACGATCCGGGGGCGCGGTCGGGGAAGACGTCGGGGATCGTCGCCTCCCAGGCGTCGGGCATCTCCCGGTCCGGGTAGGCGGTGTAGAAGCCGGCGTAGCGCGGGTCGCCGGCGAGCCAGCCGCGCGCCCACGGGTGCTCGGCGGCGGTGTGGTTGAGGACGAGGTCCACGCACAGGCTCATGCCGCGCTCGCGCAGCGCCCCGGCGAGGGACTCCAGGTCGTCCATCGTGCCCAGCCGCGGGTCGACGGCGGTGTAGTCGGCGACGGCGTAGCCGCCGTCGTTCTCGCCGTCGCGCGGCCTGAGCAGCGGCATCAGGTGCAGGTACCGCACGCCCAGGTCGGACAGGTGGTCCAGGCGGGTGCGGATGCCGCGCAGGGTGCCCGCGAAGCGGTCGGTGTAGGCGACGTAGCCGACGGTGCGGGGGTCCTGGAACCAGTCGCCGTCGACCTCGCGGCGGCGGTCGAGCTCGCGCAGCGCCTGCGGGCGGGCGGCCGCGGCGGCCAGCGCGGCGCGCACCAGCCGGGCGGTCAGCCCGCCCGGGTCGGCGACGGCGCCGTAGAGGGCCTCCAGCGGCAGGTGCGCATCGGCGTACCAACGTTCGGTGCGGGCGAGGAACCCCGCCGCCTCGACCGCGCCGAGCGCGGCGACCGCCTCCCGGGACAGCTGCGGGAGCAGGTCGTGCAGGGCGGCCCGGGCCCGGCGGCGACGCTCCGAGTCGGGCCGGGCGCGGACGGCGTCGCCCGCAGCGGTCGTGCTGATCACCGCGCCATCCTGCCGAACGGCGCCGCCGCTGTCAGGTGCGCGCCGGCACCTGCCGCAGCCGGGCGACGGAACCGGCCGGGCCGCCCGCAGCGCGACGGTGGAGTCGGCGTCCGGGTCGTCGGTGGGGCTGCGGCCGGTGCCGCGCGGGTCGAACGTCACGACGGTGTGGTCGGCGGCCATCGCGTCGGCGAGCGGGCCGAAGCCCTCGGCACCCATCGGCGAGCCGACGAGCACGAGCAGCGGGCCGGTGCCACGGACGTCGAAGGTGATGCGGGCGTCCGGGCGGTCCAGCAGATCCGTGGTCACGACGGTGCCCCCTCGCGGGCGGTGTCGCGGTGTCGACCGTCGACGGGCACCGGACTCCTCGCCGTACCGTGGGAGGCACTCCGACAGAACGGACGAAGCCCCCGTGAAGACCCGCGTCGCCCCGGTGCTGGGCGTGCTCCTCGTGCTGGCCCTGCTCGTCGGCGGTCTGGCCTGGTTCGCCGGAAGCCGCGGGTTCACCCCCGACGACCTGCGCGAGCTGGTCGACCCGCCGCCGCCGGAGCAGTGCGACCAGCCGGACCCGACGACGTCGGGCTGTCTCACCCCGTCCGCGCTGCGCCTGCACGACGCCCTCGTCGGGCGGTTCGGCGAGCCGGGTCCGGGGGCGCCGGTGCGGGCGGTCACGTGCTGGTCGGAGCACGCGTGGAACCCGTCGAGCGACCACCCCGCGGGCCGGGCGTGCGACGCGTTCCCCGCCCGCTACGGCGAGTTCCCCGCCGGGCAGGACCTGGAGGACGGCTGGGCGGTCGCGAACTGGGCGCGCGACAACGCCGCCGAGCTGCGGGTCCGCTACGTGATCTGGCAGGGCCGGATCTGGTACCGCGGCACCGGGGACTCCGGGGAGGGCCGGGAGAACTGGGGCCGGCCCTACGACGGCGGCGGGGTGTACGACCCGGAGGACGCCACCGGCGGGCACTACGACCACGTCCACGTCAGCGTCCGCCGGTGAGCACCCCGCTCACAGCACGTGCTGGCCGTACATCTCCCCCAGCGGGTCGGCGATGAGCTCGATGCGCGCACCGTCGGGGTCGCGGAAGTAGACCGAGACACCGGAGTGCACCTCGTGCTCCACCCCGGCCTCGGCGAGCCGCGCGACGAGCTCGTCCCACCGCTGCGGCTCGACGCTGATCGCCATGTGGTGCAGCCCGCCGAGGACCTCGGCGTAGGGGCCGACGTCGAGGCCCGGGAAGTCGAAGAACGCGAGCAGGTTCCCGTTGCCGATGTCGAAGAAGAAGTGCGAGGACCCCGGGTAGTCCCGGTTCTCGATCAGCTCGGTGAGCGGGAAGCCGAGGACGTCCTGGTAGAAGCGCACGGTCCGCTCGACGTCCGAGCTCACCAGGGCGGTGTGGTGCAGGCCGCGGGCGGTCGAGGCCGGCCGCTCCCCCGCCGGCTTCAGGTGGGCGGAACGGATCCGGTCGCGGGCGGCGTCGAGGGCGGTGGTGTCGGTGGGGGTGCCGGTGTCGGTCATGGCGGTCAGCCCTTCAGCAGTGAGGTGAAGTCGGGGACGTCGGCGAACAGGTCGGTGCGGGTGGCCGGCGGCCGGGCCGCGACGGCGTCGGCCAGCTCGCCCGCGGCGCGCCCGACACGGCCGTCCAGTGTGGTGCCCACCTCGGTCGCGCCCCAGTCCTCGGGTGCGGCGAACACCGCGGTCGGGACCGTCGCGGCCCGCAGGTACGCGAACAGCGGGCGCATCGCGTGCTCCAGGGCCAGCGAGTGCCGCGCCGTGCCGCCGGTCGCGGCGAGCAGCACCGGGGTGCCGGTGAGTGCGTCGCGGTCCAGGACGTCGACGAAGGTCTTGAACAGCCCGCTGTAGGACGCCGAGAAGATCGGCGTCACGGCGACGACGGCGTCCGCCGCGGCCACCGACTCCAGCACCGGCGCCAGCGCGGTGTTCGGGAAGCCGGCGACCAGGTGGTCGGCGAGGTCGCGGGCGTGCTCGCGCAGCTCCACGACCTGCACCTCGGCCCGCTCGCCCCGGTCGGCCAGTGCGGCCGTGACCGCGGCGGCGAGGCGGTCGGCCAGCAGCCGGGTCGACGACGGCGTCGACAGCCCGGCGCTGAGCACGACGATCCTGCGGGTGGTCATCACGCGACCTCCTTCTCCTGCGTCCCGGTGCTGTCGGTGCTGCCGGTGCCCGCGGCGTCGCGGGCGGCGACCAGCGAGGCGTGGGTCGGCGCGTCCGGGACGCCCGGCGCGCGCAGCGCGGCGAACTCCTTGCGCAGCACCGGCACGACCTCCTCGCCCAGCAGGTCGAGCTGCTCCAGCACGGTCTTCAGCGGCAGGCCGGCGTGGTCGATGAGGAACAGCTGGCGCTGGTAGTCACCGACGTAGTCGCGGAAGCCCAGCGTCCGCTCGATGACCTGCTGCGGGCTGCCGACGGTCAGCGGGGTCTCGCGGGTGAAGTCCTCCAGCGAGGGCCCGTGCCCGTAGACCGGGGCGTTGTCGAAGTACGGCCGGAACTCGCGCACCGCGTCCTGGCTGTTGCGGCGCATGAACACCTGCCCACCGAGGCCGACGATGGCGCGGTCGGCCGGTCCGTGACCGTGGTGCTCCCAGCGCGTGCGGTAGAACTCGACCATCCGCTTCGTGTGCGACGCCGGCCAGAAGATGTGGTTGTGGAAGAAGCCGTCGCCGTAGTAGGCGGCCTGCTCGGCGATCTCGGGGCTGCGGATCGAGCCGTGCCACACGAACGGCGCGACGCCGTCGAGCGGGCGCGGGGTCGAGGTGAAGCCCTGCAGCGGGGTACGGAAGTGCCCCTCCCAGTCGACGACCTCGGTGTCCCACAGCTTGCGCAGCAGCGCGTAGTTCTCGACCGCCAGGTTCAGGCCCTGCCGGATGTCCTGGCCGAACCACGGGTAGACCGGGCCGGTGTTGCCGCGGCCGAGCATGAGGTCGACGCGGCCGCCCGCCACGTGCTGCAGCATCGCGAAGTCCTCGGCGATCTTCACCGGGTCGTTCGTGGTGATCAGCGTGGTCGAGGTCGACAGCTGCAGGGTCTCGGTGACGCCGGCGAGGTAGCCGAGCGTGGTGGTCGGCGACGAGGAGAAGAACGGCGGGTTGTGGTGCTCGCCGATCGCGAAGACGTCGAGACCGACCTGCTCCGCGTGCTTCGCGATGGTCAGGACGTCCTGGATCCGCTGGGCCTCGGTCGGCGTGCGGCCGGTCGTCGGGTCCGGCGTGACGTCGCTGACCGTGAAGACTCCGAACTGCACGACTTCCTCCTCTGCTCGTCGACGGCTCATTGGTTGATCCGTCATCTACATCCTGCGGCAACATAGATGATGAGTCAACTATTCCGCTACGATGGTGCCGTGACACGGTGGCTGGACGAGCGCGAGCAGGTGGCCTGGCGAGGGCTGCTCCGGATGCAGGCACGCCTGCAGGGCGAGCTGCACCGGCGGCTGCAGACCGGGTCGGGGCTCTCGCTCACCGACTTCGACGTGCTGGTGGCCCTGACCGACCGGCCCGACGAGCGGTGCCGGGTGCTGGAGCTGGCGACGCTGCTGGAGTGGGAGAAGAGCAGGCTCTCCCACCACCTGGCCCGGATGCAGAAACGCGGCCTCGTCGCCCGCGAGGAGTGCGACGACGACGGCCGCGGCAACTACGTCGTGCTCACCGAGCAGGGCCGCGCGGCGATCGAGGCCGCGGCACCGGGGCACGTGGAGACCGTGCGGGAGCTGGTCTTCGACGCCCTCTCCGACGACGACGTGGCCGCCCTGACCCGGATCACCGCGGCCGTGCAGGCCCGGCTCGACGGTCGCGACCCCCGCTGACCGCGTTCCGCGGAACGCGCGACGGCCCGCACCGGGCGTCGCCGGTACGGGCCGTCGTGAGCGGGACCGCGATCAGAACAGCAGGTCAGGGCACCAGGATGGCGCGGCCCCTGACCTTCCCGGCGTCGAGGTCGTCGAGCGCGGACTGGAATTCGTCCAGGGCGTAGGTGCTGGTGTGCAGGGTGACCCGGCCGCGGGCGGCCAGCTCCATCAGGTCGCAGAGATCGTTGTAGGACCCGACCAGGTTGCCGACCACGTTCACCTCGGCCGAGATCAGATCGATCGTCGGGACGTCGACGTTCTCGCCGTAGCCGACCACGTGGTAGTCCCCGGCGCGCCGGGTCATCGCCAGGCCCTGGGCGGTGGAGCCGCCCTCGCCGACGAAGTCGATGACGGCCTCGGCGCCGTTCCCGCCGGTGAGCGACAGGACCTCGTCGACCTGCCCGCCGTCGGCGACGATCCCGTCGTCGGCGCCGATCTCCAGCGCCAGCTTCACCGCGTCCGGGTTGCGGTCGAGCACGACCAGCCGGGCCGGGGTCAGCGCCTTCAGCACCTGGATGCCGATGTGGCCGAGCCCGCCCGCCCCGATGACGACGCAGGTGTCGCGCGGACCCAGCCGGCGTGAGGCCTTGGCCGCGGCGTGGTAGGCGGTGAGACCGGCGTCGGCGAGGGCGGCGACGTCGGCGGGCTGCAGCGACGGGTCCAGCTTGACGACGCTGCGCGCCGAGGTGCGCAGGTACTCGGCGTAGCCGCCGTGGGTGTCGATGCCCGGGAACGCCGAGGCGGTGCAGTGCACGTCGTCGCCGGAGCGGCAGGCGCGGCACAGGCCGCAGGTGGCGAGCGGGTGCAGGATGACGCCGTCGCCCTCACGGACGTGGGTCACGGCCGACCCCACGGACTCGACCCAGCCCGCGTTCTCGTGGCCGATCGTGTAGGGCAGCGTCACCTGGGACTTCTCCGCCCACTGCCCCTCGAGGACGTGCAGGTCGGTGCGGCAGACCCCGGCCCCGCCGATCCGGACGACGACGTCGAACGGGTCGACGACCTCCGGCTTCGGGACCTCGGTCAGCTCCATCGGCCGGTGGTAGCCGACCACCTGTACTGCTCTCACGACACGGATCCCTTCACGGACTCGGGGTAGCGGGTCTTCAGGAGCCCGCGGCAGAAGTGGGCGTTGCCCTCGATGGAGATCCGCACCGAGCGGGCCATCCGCAGCTTCAGCGGGACCTGCTCGGCCGGGTACGGGACGCCGTCGTGGCCGACCAGGACCGGCCGGTCGCCGCCGGTGGGCAGGCCGATCGCCGCGCGGCGGCGCAGCAGGGCGTCGGTGGCCGGGCCCGCGGGCAGGTCGGCCAGGGTGACGCCGTGCAGCGACTCGGGCGTCCGGTCCGGGTCGACCCGCAGCAGCCCGGTGAGCGAGCGCTCCATCGCGGCGGTGTGCGCCTTGCGCCGGAAGGTCTCGCGCAGCTCGTCGAGGTCGGACTCGGCCTCGTGCCGGAAGGTGCCCTTGTAGCCGGCGTCGGCGGCCAGCCCGGCGTTGATGAGGTCGGAGTCGTGGTGGTCGTCGAGCTCGACCACGACCTCGCCGGTCCAGTCCAGCGCGGTGAGCACGTCCTTCGCGTCCGAGCACATCAGGTAGGCGAAGTTCGGCGCGCAGAACGCGGTGGGCAGGCGCAGGTGCACGGTGACCCGGTCGCCGTCGACGTCGAGGGAACGGACGAACTCCAGGTCGGTGATCGGCTCGTCCAGCTCGGGGTCGACGACGGCGTCGAGCGCCCGGAACGCCTGGTCCGTACGCGAGGTGCGGGCGAGGGCGGGGGCGCTCACGAGGCCACCGGGACCTCGGTCGGGGTCTCGTCGCGCAGCTGCAGCTCGGCGGGGACCTCGATGTCGTACATCGCCGCGGCGTTGAGACCCAGGATCTTCTTCTTCTGGGCGGTGGTCAGCGGCGCGTACTCGGACAGCTCGTCCGGGATCTCGAAGTCGACGAAGCGCTCGACCAGCCAGCGCGGGGTCCAGATCGCGTAGTCGCTGGAGAACTGGATGCGGTCCTCGCCCAGCCAGTACAGGAGCTCGCCGATGATCTGGCCGAAGTACTTGGGCCGGGTGTGGATGAACGGCATCGCGACGGCCAGGCCGGCGTGCACGTTCGGCTCCTGGGTGGCGATCCAGCAGAAGTCCTCGAGGCGCGGCAGGCCGCAGTGCTCGACGACGAAGTTCAGATCGGTGAAGTCGGTGGCGACCTTGTCCACGTCGGCGACGTCGAACGCGTCGCGGTCCAGCGGGCGGATGGTGGGGCCCTTGTGGATGTGGATGTTGCGGATGCCCAGCTCCTGGGCCGCCTCGAGGTACTTGTAGGACCAGTGGTCGTCGAGCTTCCAGCCGCGGGACTCACCGTGCCACTCCGCGGTGTAGAGCTTCGCGCCCTTCAGGCCGAAGCGCTTCGCGTCCTCGCGCAGCTGCCGCAGGCCCTGCTCGCCGTTGCGGGGGTCCCAGTGGTGGTTGTAGGTCAGCTTGTCCGGGTGGGCCTGGGCGAGGGCGAAGGCCTCCTCGGTCTGGCCGAACCCGTTGTCGTAGAACTCGCCCAGGTAGGCGGGCTGGAAGACGGCATGGTCGACGTGGCCGTCGGTGAACAGGTCCTTCATCAGCCGCTCGCCGCCCTGGTAGAGGTAGTCCTCGTAGGGCCAGACCTCGGACTCGGGGCTCAGGTTGCGGTGGTAGTCGTAGAAGCAGTCGATGAACTGCTTGCCGTGGATGTTGCGCTGGTTCTCCGGGCGTGCGTCCCACAGCGCCACGTGGGCGTCCACGATGAAATAGGATTCGCCGTTCTTCGAGTACATCGTTGTCCTCTCGGTCGCGGCGAGGTGGTGGGCACCCCGCGACTGCGCGGGCCGGTGGGGATCCCGCGTCGAGGGCCGAAGGTAGGAACGACGGCGCCCCGGCGGTCGTGATCACCGTCTCAACCTGAGACGAGACGGCGTCGCGACGGCGTCGCGGATATGACACGGTCGTGAGCAGCAGGTACGAGGAGGTACGCGCGATGGGGCAGTCACTGGCTCCGGCCCGGATCTCGGCGTCCTGGGCGCGCAGCGAGACCTACGGCGCCCCCACCGAGGCGGTCGACCCGGCGTTCACCGGCGCCGTCGACGACGGCTCGCTGTTCGCCCGGTGCGGCGGCGAGGTGCTCGCCGGGCTGCACGAGGGCCTGCCGGGCGAGCCGATCTCGCTGATGCTGACCGACGCCGACGGCATCGTCGTCTCCCGGCTCTGCGACGAGCGCGGCCTGACCGACGCGCTGGACCGCACCTACCTCGCCCCCGGGTTCGCCTTCGGCGAGCGGGAGGCCGGGACCACCGGGCTCGGGCTGGCCCTGGCCGACCGGGTCCCCTCGCTGGTCCGCGGCGACGAGCACTACTGCACCGGGCTGTGGGGCTACACCTGCGCCGCCGCGCCCGTCCTCGACCCGGTCGACGGATCGCTGCTCGGCAGCATCAACCTCACCACCTGGTCGCAGCGCTCCGACGGGCTGCTGCTCGCGCTGGCGCGCACCGCGGCCGGGCAGACGTCCGCGCTGATGCTGGCGCACGGGCGCGGCGCGAGCCCCCGGCGCGCGCCGCGCGGCGAGGTCTTCCGGGTCGCCCCGCAGCCCGTCGGCGGGACCGCGGCGCTCGGCCCGGCCTGGGCCGCCGCGCTCGACGAGGTCCGCGACGCGCTGCGCGACGGCGCCCGGGTCGGGGTGGTCGGCGAGCCCGGCGCCGGCAAGTCCGCGCTGCTCGCCGCGGCCCTGCGCACCGTCCGCCCGCGGCACCGCGTGCTGCACGCCCGTCCGCCGGCCGCCGAGGACGCGGTGTCCTGGCTGTCGCTGTGGTCCCCGGAGCTGGGCAAGGACGACACCGCGGTGATCGCGGGCCGGGTGCACGAGCTGCCCACGCCCGTCGCGACCCGGCTGGCCGCGCTGGTGCGGTCGCTGCCGGGGGCGACGTTGGCCGTCACCGCCGGCGGCGTCGACGGGGTTCCGGACGCACTCTCGGGGCTGCTCGACGTCGTCGTGGAGGTGCCGGCGCTGCGGCACCGTCCCGAGGACGTACCGGTGCTGGCCGCGCACTTCGCCCGCGACGGGGTGGCCTTCACCGACGCCGCCGCCCGCGCCCTGCGCACCTACTCCTGGCCGGGCAACGTCGAGCAGCTGCGCCGCACCGTGCGCGACGCCTCGGCCCGCAGCAGCCTCGTCGACGTCCGGCACCTGCCCCCGGAGCTGCTCGCCACCCGATCCGGATCGCTGACCCGCATCGAGTCGCTGGAACGCGACGAGCTGGTCCGCTGTCTCACCGAGCACGGCATGAGCGTCACCCGGGCCGCCGAGACGCTCGGGATCAGCCGGGCGACGGCGTACCGGCGGGTGCAGCGGTACGGGATCACCACCCCGCGCTGAGCGGCTGCGGCATCATCGGTGCCGTGCCGCAGACGGTCCTCGTCGCCGACGACGACCGCGCGATCCGGGAGTCCCCGGCCCGATGAACGGATGCCCACCCGCCGTCCGTCCCGACCTGCACCACCCGGACGGGGGACGCGCTCACCGGACCGGTACTACCGGTGGCCGTGCTCACGGCCGTGGCGGGTCCTCCGGCCCTGCCGATCCCCGTCGACGGTGGGACGATCGATGTGCCGGGCAACGACGCCCCGGGAGACCCGGCGGCCGGCCCGGCCACGGGACTCGACACCGCCACCGGACGACGCCGTCACGCCCGGTGACGAGGACCCCGCGTCGTGCGACGACGACGGGCCGCCCGCCGCCTCGTGCGGCACACAGGGCACCATTCGGTGTAGGACCTGATGGGAGGCGATCGTGTTCGGACTCGCGGACACCGTGGCCGCACTGCTGGCCGCGATCCCTGCTGCGCCCGTCCGGTCGCTCCTCGTGATCGGGGTCGGGGCGTTCCTCGAGGGTCCGATCGTCACCGTCGCCGCCGCCGCGCTCGCCGGGGCCGGGCAGCTCCCCTGGTGGGGGGTGTGGCTGGCCGCGCTGGTCGCCGACGTCGTCGGGGACACCGCGCTCTACGCGCTGGGCCGCAACGGCGACCGGCCGGCCATCGCCCGCGTGCTGAACCGGCTGGGCCTGACCGAGGAGCGCCGCGAGGTGCTGACCCGCGAGGTCCACACGCACCTGCCGCGGATCGTCATCGGCGCCAAGCTCGTCGACATCGGCGCGATCCCGGCCTACCTGGCCGCCGGGCTGTCCAAGGTCGGCTACCGCCGCTTCCTGGCCTGGATCATCCCGACCAGCGCGGTGCGCGCCGCGGTGCTCGTCGGGATCGGCTACGCGGCCGGGGACCGGCTCGCCACCGACCTGGAGTCGCGGCCCTGGCTGCTCGTCGTCGGCGGGATCGCCGTCGGGCTGACCCTGGTCCTCGGGCGCACCGCGATCGTGCGGGCCACCGGCTCGCGACGTCGCGCCGACGCCCGGTCCTGACCGCGTCGATCCCCTCGCGCCGAACGTCCCCGACGTCCCGGGGCACCTCCGGCGTGTCGGCACCCGCCGGGGCACCCGCGGCGAGCACCGTCCGGCCCGGGCGGCCGGACCACGGGAGAGGACCACGCGGTGAGCACGTCGACCTGGGCCGAGGCGATCGCCGCGGGCGCGTGACGTGGTGACGGTCGGCGCGGCCCGGATCGCCGCGCCCGCCCCGGGGATCAGCCGGTCCGGGTCCGCGATGACGGCCGGGCTGCTCGAGGGCCTCCTGCACGAGGCCGCCCGGGAGCCCCGCTTCGCCGACTACCTGGACCTGTCGTCCACCAACGCCACCGCGTTCAGCCCCACCGACGTGATGCCGCTGAGCCGGTGGACGACGATGCTGATGCTCGTCCAGGCGCTGGTGTCGCTGGTGACGATCGCGCTCGTCGTCTCCCGGGCCGTGAACGTCCTGGGTGGCTGGGTCCCGGGCGGAACTCAGCCACCCAGGAGGGACCGCAGCACCCCCGGTGCGTCCGACGGGCCGGCGACCGGCGCCCACCGCGCGTTGCTGCGCGCGGCCAGCTCGGCCGCCTGCTCGTGGTCGGACTCCGGGGCCAGGATCAGCAGCTCCGGGACCCGCCGCGCCGCCGGGACCGGGTCGTGGTCGTCGGTGGCCCGGCAGTCCGAGAGCAGCACGACGATCCGCCGCTCCGCCCGCGTCCGTTCCAGCTGCGCGGTGGCCGCCCGCAACGCACCGGACAGCGCGGTCACCCCGTGCCCGCGCAGACCCAGCACCCGGTCGACGACCGCCGACGGCGGACGGGTGGACCCGATGTCGCGCAGGACCCGGGTCTCGGCCGCGAACGACAGCACCGCGTAGTCACCGGGCGCCCGGAACGCGCAGGCCGCGGCGGTCAGCGCCGCCGCGGCGAGCCGGTCCCCGCCCATCGACCCGGACGCGTCCACCACCAGGCACAACGCGAGCGCGGGCCGCGCCCAGGTGCGCGCGGTCAGCTCGTCGAGCCCGACCGGTCGCCGCGCCGCGCGGGCCTCGGCGACCGCGCCCAGCGAGGCGTCCAGGTCCAGGTCACCGCCGCGGTCGGCCGGGACCGCACGCAGCCTGCCGATCCCGCGCCGGGTGACCCGGCCGGAGCGGCCGATCTCCAGCACGACCCGGCCGGCGAGCCTGCGGGCCGCCGCCCGCAGCTTCTCGTCGGTGGCCTTGCCCATGTCGACGAGCAGCGTCAGCGTCTCGTCGGGACGCTCGGCCAGCGCGGCGTCGAACGCGTCGGGGTCGAGCACCCCGACCTCGGGCGAGATCTCGGTGAACCCCGGGTGGCCCGCCAGGGAGCTGCGGGCCACCGTGCGGTCCTCCGGGCGCGCACGCGGCCGGGACGGACGGGAGGAGCCGTCCGCGGGCCGGGGACCGCCCGCCGGTGGCGGGCTCAGGCTCCCCCCGACGCATCACCGCCGTCCGGGGCCTCGTCGGCATCGTCGGCGGGTTCCCGGCCGAACTCGGCCGTGTACAGCTCGCGGACGATGTCCTCGGCGCTGCGGGAGCCGGACTCGGCGAGCCGGATGCGGCCGGACAACGCGACCAGCGCCGCGTCCAGCCCGGCGCGCCAGTCGGTGGTCTTCCGGCCGCGGCGGGCCGCCAGCGCGGTGGTGATGCGGACGATGTCGATCGCGCCGCGGACCGAGGAGCCGACGTGCACGTCCGGGTGCTCGCGGGTGCGCCGGACCAGGGAGACGACCTTGGCGCGCCACTGCTCGTCGACCTCGGGGCCGCGCAGCGCGACGACCGCGGTCTCGTCCCCGGCGGTCTGGTAGCCCATCGCGATCCGACAGACCCGGTCGTAGACGGCAGAGGAGATCCGGGCGGTGCCGACGGCGTCGAACGGATTCATCGCGGCGACCAACCGGAATCCCCCGTGCGCGGTGATCCGGCCCAGCCGGGGCACGTGCAGCTCGCCCTCGCTCATCACGGTGATGAGGACGTTGAGGGTCTCCTCCGGGATCCGGTTGATCTCCTCGACGTAGAGCAGCGCCCCGGAGCGCAGCGCCTCGGCCAGCGGGCCGTCGACGAAGGTCTCGGGGTTGTAGCCCCGCTCCAGGACCTGGGCCGGGTCGAAGTGCCCGACCAGCCGGGCCGGGGTGAGCTCGGCGTTGCCCTCGACGAACACGAACGGGAGCTCGGCCTCCTCGGCCACCGACCGCAGCAGCGTCGTCTTCCCGGTGCCCGGCGGGCCCTCCAGGACGACGTGGGCGCCGGCCTCCAGCGCCGCGACGAGGAGCTCGACCTCCCGGCCGCGGCCGACGACGGGGGTCCCCGCGGGACCGGCGGCAGCCGGTCCCGCGGGGTTCGTGACAGACCCCATCAGTGCTCGTGCACGAGGACGCCGCGGACGTTCTTGCCGTTGAGCAGGTCGTCGTAGCCCTCGTTGACCTGGTCGAGGGTGTAGGTCCGCGTGATGATCTCGTCGAGCTTCAGGTCCCCGCTCTGGTAGAGGCCGAGGATCTTCGGGATGTCGACGGTCGGGTTGCAGTCGCCGAACAGCGAGCCCTTCACCGTCTTCTTGAACAGGGTCAGGATCGAGCCCGGCAGCTGGACATTGGTCGTCGAGAGCTTGTTCAGGCCGGTCAGCACGACGGTGCCGCCCTTGCCGGTGTTCTCGAACGCGCCGGTGACGATCTCCTCGGTCACGATGCCCGCGGTGACGATCGTCTTGTCCGCGCCGTTGCCGTTGGTCATCGCGCGGGCCAGGTCACCGGCCTCGGCGGCGGTGGCGACGGCGTGCGTGGCGCCGAGCTCCATCGCCTTCTCGCGCTTGTTGGCCAGCGGGTCGACGGCGATGAGGTTCTTCGCGCCGGCATAGCGGGCGCCCTGGACGGCGTTGATGCCGATGCCGCCGACGCCGGCGACGATCACCGTGTCGCCCGGCTCGACCTTCGCCGCGTTGACCGCGGAGCCCCACCCGGTGGGCACGCCGCAGCCGACGAGCACGGCCTTGTCCAGCGGGAGGTCGTCGTCGACCTTCACCACCGAGTTCTGGTGGATCGTGGAGTACTGGGAGAACGTGCCCAGCATGCACATCGCGCCGTACTGGCCCTTCGGCCCGGTGAAGGGGAAGCGCTCGCCCGGCAGGTAGCCCTCGAGGATGGTCGCGCCCATGTCGCAGATGGCCTGCTGCCCGGTCGCGCACCAGCGGCAGACCCCGCAGTTGGGGATGAACGAGCAGACGACGTGGTCGCCCGGCTTCACCCGGGTGACACCCGGGCCGACGTCCTCGATGATCCCGGCGCCCTCGTGCCCGAGGACCATCGGCAGGCGCGCCTCGAGGTCGCCGTGCGCGATGTGGACGTCGGAGTGGCACAGCCCGGCGTGGGTGTAGCGGATGAGGACCTCACCCTGCTGCGGCCCGTCGAGCTCGAGCTCCTCGATCTCGATCGGCTTGCCGGCCTCGTAGACGACTGCTGCCGTGGTCTTCACGGGCACGCTCCTCTGCGCTGGTGACGTCGGTGTCGACCCGGATCCTGTCCCACCCCCGGGGGTGTGGCGTGTTCCACATGTGGACACGTGCGCACTGGCTCATACCGGGCGGGCTACGTCTCCGCCACGTCGAGCGCGCGCATCCGGCGGTACAGGGTGGTGCGGCTGATCCCGAGCGCCCGTGCGGCCTCGCGCTTGTTGCCGCCCGCGACCGTCAGGGCGTGCTGGATCGCGACCCGTTCGGCGCGCTCCCGGCCGCCGAGCCGGGTGGTCCGCGGACCGGGCCGCAGGTGCTCCGGCAGATCGTCGACGTCGATCCGGCGGGTCCCGGGCAGGTGCGCCAGCTCGGTCACGACCCGGGTCAGCTCGGTCAGGTTGCCCGGCCAGGCGTACGCGGACAGCGCCGCGACCGCGGACCGGGTCAGGATCAGCTCCCGGCCCGGCCGGACCCGTGCGGCGATGTCGGCGACCAGCCCGGGCAGCTCGTCGCGGCGTTCGCGCAGCGGCGCGAGCTCGACGCGGCTCGCGCACCGGGCGACCAGCCGCGCCGCCGGGACGGACAGCTCCTCGACCGGGCCGCAGGTGAGCACGAGACGGGTCGGGCCGGCGTCGAGCAGCGGGCGGAGCACGGTGCAGAGCTCGTCGGGCAGGACGTCCACGTCGTCGACGACGACCGCGGGCGCCCCCTTCCCGACCAGCGCGGACAGCCGGGCCGCCCAGTGCCGGGACGGTCCGGTGAGGGCGTCGGTGGCCGCCAGCACGACCGGGTCGGCGGTGCCGAGCAGCCGGGCCGCCTCGGTGCTGCGCCCCGTCCCGGGCTCACCCGCGACCAGCACCGAGCGCCCGGTGGGAACCGGACGCGCGGTGCGGCGGACCGGCTCGCGCGGCGCCGCACGGACCGGGACGAGGTGGAACAGCACCCCGTCCGCGGTGTCCGCGACGGTCTCGGCCCGTACCCGGATCCCGGCGCCGTCGGGCGCCTCCAGCACCCGGGTCAGCGGGCCGTTCTCGACGACCTCGGTCCGCAGCGTCGCGAGCAGGTCCATCCCGCCCTCGCCCAGCACGGTGACGGCGCTGCGGTTGGTCAGCACCACGTCCGAGCCGAGGACCGCGATCGGCGACGAGCGCCGACGGGTGGCCTCCTGGAAGGCGAGGAACAGCCTGCGGTCGCCGTCGCGGGCGGTCTCGACGATCCGCTCCTCGATGTCCCGGGCGGCCCGCGACAGCAGCGGTGCGAACAGCGGGTGCGCACGCCCGCCGGCGACGGTGATGTCGAGGACGCCCTCGGTGCGGCCTCGCAGCGGGTGCCGGATCGGGTGGCCGAAGCAGCTGACGCCCTTGAGCCCGGCCAGGAAGTGCTCCTCGCCGTGGACCGCGATGCCGCGGCCGGTCTCGGCGGCCGTGCCGATCCCGTTGGTCCCCAGCACCTGCTCGTCGGCGGCCGCCCCGACCACCAGGCCGATGTCGTCGAAGGCCGAGGCGAGGGTGCGGTCGTCGCACCAGATGTCGAGGATCCGGCAGTCGCGGTCGGCGAGCTGCACCGAGAACGGCTCACCGGCGAGCTCGGCCGCCAGCGCCCGCAGCACCGGCTCCGCGGCGACGGCGAGCCGGCCGACCCGATCGACCTCCGTGACCTCCGGCCGGTCGGCGCCGTCCGGGTCGATGCCCGCCAGCCGCGCACGCCGCCAGGACGAGGCGATGTGCTCGCGCACGCCCCCCGGGGCGGATCGGCCGACGGCTCCGTCGGAACCCATGGCGCACACCTTCCGTGACCGTGGTGACGGAGGCGACACTACCCGCGCCCGGCCGGGTCCCCGGTCGTGCGCGGGCGGGCGGGGTGCAGGATCGTCCGACATGGACCGACGCGTGCACGCGTTCACCGACGACGCCCTGGGCGACGACGACGCCGTCGCCCTCGCCGAGCGGCTGCGCCGCCGTGAGGTCGCGCCCCCCGAGCTGCGCGCCGCCGTCGCCGCGCGCGCCGCCCGGGTCGAGCCGCACCTGCACGGCCTCGCCCTGGACCGCACCGCCGACCCCGTCACCGGGGACGCCGACGGTCCGCTGGCCGGGGTGCCGACGCTGGTCAAGGACAACGTCGAGGTCCGGGGCTGGCCCGCGGGCCACGGCACCCGGGCGTTCGTCCCCGCCCCGTCGCGCGAGCACGCCGAGGTGACCCGGCAGCTGCTCGCGTGCGGGCTGGACCTGCTGGGCACGACCCGGATGCCGGAGTACGGGCTGAACGCCTCCACCGAGTTCGCCGACGCCGAGCCGACCCGCAACCCGTGGGACCCGCGCTTCTCGGCCGGGGCGTCGTCGGGCGGGGCGGCCGCGCTCGTGGCCGCCGGCGTGGTGCCGCTGGCCCACGCCAACGACGGCGGCGGCTCGATCCGCATCCCGGCCGCGGCCTGCGGGCTGGTCGGGCTCAAGCCGTCGCGCGGGCGGCTCGCGCCGAACGCGACCGGCGCCCGGATGCCGATCGACCTCGTCGCCGACGGCGTGGTGTCCCGCTCGGTCCGCGACACCGCGGTGTTCCTCGGCGCCGCCGACCGCGGGCGCCGCAACCCGGCGCTGCCACCGCTGGGCCTGGTCGAGGGCCCCGCCCGGCGACGCCTGCGGGTCGGGCTGCTGCTGGAGTCCCCCACCGGCGCCGCCGTCGACGCCGACACCCGCGAGACCGTCACCGCCGTCGCCGAGCTGCTCGCCAAGCAGGGACACGAGGTGTCCGACGCCGTCACCGGGGTGGGGACCCGGTTCGTCGACGACTTCCTCGACTACTGGGGGCTGCTCGCGTTCTCCGTGGTCACCGGTGGCCGGCTGCTGCACGGGCGCACCTTCGCCCCGCACCGTCTCGACGGCCTGACCCACGGCCTGGCCGACCACTACCGTCGCGCGCTGGCCCGCACCCCGGTGTTCCTGCACCGCCTGCGCAGGGTCGCGGCCACCCACGCCGAGCTGTTCACCCGGCACGACGTGCTGCTCTCCCCGGTGCTCGCGCACACCCCGCCGGAGATCGGGTGGCTCGCGCCGACGGTGCCGATCGAGCAGCTCACCGCCCGGCTGCTCGACTACGTGGCGTTCACCCCGCTGGCCAACGTCGCCGGGGCGCCCGCCATCGCGCTGCCCGCCGGGGCGACGGCCGGCGGGCTGCCGGTGGGGGTGCACCTGGAGGGCACGGTCGGCGACGAACGGACGCTGCTGGAGCTGGCGTACGCGATCGAGGCCGACCGCCCCTGGCGGCGGATCCGGGACTGACCCGGCCCGGACACGCACCGCTCAGACGTTGCCGCGCCGCTCCTGCTCCCGCTCGATCGCCTCGAACAGCGCCTTGAAGTTGCCCTTGCCGAAGCCGAGCGAGCCGTGCCGCTCGATGAGCTCGAAGAACACCGTGGGCCGGTCCCCGACCGGCTTGGTGAAGATCTGCAGCAGATAGCCGTCCTCGTCCCGGTCGACGAGGATCCCGCGGGACGCCAGCTCGGCGATCGGCACCCGCACCGACCCGATCCGGGCCCGCAGCTCCGGGTCGGAGTAGTAGGCGTCCGGGGTGTCGAGGAACTCGACACCCCGGGCGCGCAGCACGTCGACGGTGGTGAGGATGTCGTTCGTCGCCAGCGCGAGGTGCTGGGCGCCGGGGCCGCGGTGGAAGTCCAGGTACTCGTCGATCTGGGATTTCCGACGACCGGGGCTGGGCTCGTTGAGCGGGAACTTCACCCGGTGGTTGCCCGACGCGACGACCTTGCTCATCAGCGCCGAGTAGTCGGTGGCGATGTCGTCGCCGATGAACTCGGCCATGTTCGTGAAGCCCATGATCCGGTGGTAGAAGTCCACCCAGGAGTCCATGCGCCCGTACTCGACGTTCCCGACGACGTGGTCGAGCGCCTGGAACAGCCGGCGCGGCGCGTCCGCGGGCCGGTCCACCGAGGAGCTGCGGGCGACGTGGCCGGGCAGGTACGGGCCGGTGTAGCGGGACCGGTCGACGAGGGTGTGCCGGGTGTCGCCGTAGGTGGCGATCGCGGCGGAGCGCACGGTGCCGTGCTCGTCGGCCGTGTCGTGCGGCTCGACCAGCACGGTGGCCCCCTGGGCGCGGGCGTGGGCGAGGCAGCGGTCGACGTCGGGGACCTCGAGGGCGATGTCGACGATGCCGTCGCCGTGCCGGCGGTGGTGGTCGGCGACCGGGCTGTCCGGGTCGACGGCGCCACGCAGCTCGAACCGGACCGCGCCCGAGCGCAGCACGTAGGAGTGGTGGTCGCGGTTGCCGGTCTCCGGCCCGGAGTACGCGACGAGCTCCATGCCGTAGACGACCTGGTAGAGCTGCGCGGCCTGGGTGGCGTTGCCGACCGCCCACACCACGGCGTCCCAGCCGGTGACCGGGAACGGGTCGGCGGAGTCGTCGTGCTCGACGAGGCCGACCAGGCGTCGCAGGGCGGCGGCGTCGAGGTCGGCGAGCTTCTCGGAGTCGGTGAGGATGTCCATCAGTGCTCTCCCGTCAGTGTGCGGGCGGCCAGCTCCTGCGCCGCGGTGACCGTGGTGGTGCCGTGCGTGCGGGCGTCGGCGAAGACGCCGGTCAGGGTGTCGCCGATCGCGCGGGTCCGGTCGGCGACGGCGTCGGCGCTCCAGCCGAGGACCTCGCGGCCGACCAGGTGGATGGCGCCGCCGGCGTTGGCGACGAAGTCCGGGGCGTGGACGATGCCGCGCCGGCGCAGGACCTCGGCCGCGTACGGGTCGGCGAGCAGGTTGTTCGCCGCGCCTGCGACGACCGCGGTGGGGAGGGTCTCGGCGACCTCGGCGGTGATCAGACCGCCGGTGGCGCACGGCACCAGCACGTCGCACTCGCGGGTGGTCACCGCGCCGGTGCCGACCACCTCGGCGCCCAGCTCGTCGGCGACCGCGGCGCAGCGGGCCGGGTCGACGTCGGTGACGATCAGCTTGGCCCCGGCGTCGGCGGCGAGCCGGGCGACGTCGGCGCCGACGGCGCCGAGCCCCTGGACCAGCACCCGCAGCCCGTCGATGCCGTCGAACCCGGCCTCCGCGACTCCCGCGCGGATCGCGGCGAACACCCCGAGGGCGGTCATCGGTCCGGACGAGCCGGGCCCGCCCGCCGCGACCGACCGGCCGAACACGTGCGGGGTCAGGCCGGCCAGCACGTCCATGTCGGCCGAGCAGGTCCCGACGTCCGGGCCGGTGGTGTAGTTCCCGCCGAGCAGCTCCAGGTTGGCCGCGTGGATCTCGAGGATGCGGCGCCAGGTCGCCTCGCCGAGCTCGGCGCGCGGCGCCGGGAGCGCGATCACCGACTTGCCGCCGCCCATCGGCAGGCCGGCGACGGCCATCTTCAGCGTCATCGCCCCGGCGAGGCGGCGGGCGTCGGCGACGGCGTCGCCGGGCGAGGGGTAGACCATCGCGCGGGTCCCGCCCGACGCCGGGCCGAGACGGGTCGAGTGCACCCCGATCACGAACCACGCGCCCGTCCCCCGGTCGTACCGGACCGAGGTCAGTTCGCCGTCCCACTCGGGCAGAGCCATCCCGCGCCTCCATCGCCTCTCGCTGGTGTGCAGGGAGGACACCGTCGATCCCGGTATCTGCGCAACCGGCCCATCACGAGCTGCACAGCGGCGGCAGGTCACCCGGTCGCGGTGCCGGTCCACCTGGACGGATCGTCCAGGAGATCGGCGTCACTCCCGGGGCCCGCCGCCGGCGTCCGTAACCTGGACCGGTGACGACCAGCGACGCCACGACGCCCGCCGACCTGCGCGGCAGGCCGCGACCGCCGGTCCACCCGCGGACCGCGCCGTCGGACCCGGCCGGGCTGGACCCCGAGCGCGCCGCGCTGCACGCCCGCATCGCGACCGGCCCGCGCGGAGCGCAGGCCCGGGTCCCGCTGGTCGACGGCGCCGGCCGCCTACTCGGCCCGTTCACGACGATGCTGTTCTCCCCGCGCATCGGCGACGCCGTGCAGCAGGTCGGCGCGGCCCTGCGCACCGACGACGACCTCCCGCCCCGGCTGCGCGAGCTGGCCGTTCTCGCCGTCGCCGTGCACCACGGGTCGGCCTTCGAGTGGTCCGCGCACGAGGGCCTCGCCCGCGACACCGGACTGTCCGGGGCGCAGCTGCAGGCCCTGCTCGACGGCGGCGTCCCCGACGGCCTCGACGAGGCCGAGCGGGTCGCGCTGACCACCGTGCGGGCCCTGCTCACCCGGCACGACCTGGGCGACGACGCCTTCGCCACCGCGCTGCGGGTGCTGGGACGGGACACCCTCGCGGCGCTGGTGTGGCTGACCGGGTACTACTCGATGCTGGCCACGGCACTCGCCGTGTTCCGGCCGGAGTGAGGCCGGGTAACCCGCGCGGAGAGGGGAGGGACGCGATGAGCACCGCACCGAGCACCGCACCGGACGGGGTGCGCGTGGCCGCGGCCATGCACACCTTCCCCAAGACCTGTGGACCGGCGACGACCGTCGCGCAGGCGTGGGCGGCATTCGAGCGACCCAAGGTGCACTCGCTGCTGGTCCTCGACGCGGGACGGCTGCTCGCGGTGGTCGACCGGGCCGACCTGACCGGGGCCGGACCGGACGAGCCCGCCGCGCCCCTCGGGACGCTCGGCGGGCGGGTGGCCCACGCCGGCGACGACCTGGCGTCGACCTGGGCGGCGATGGCCGACGCCGGGCGGCGGCGGGTCGCCGTCGTCGACGACGCCGGCCGGCTGCTCGGGCTGCTCTGCCTCAAGCGGCACGGTCGCGGGTTCTGCTCCGACGCGGGCATCCAGGCCCGGATCGACGAGCGCGCGGCGGCCCCGGACGGGCCGTGAGGCGGCCCACCGCGGGGAACACCGGCGCCGGGCCGGACGCTGGACGGGGTGACCACCTCCGACGCCGCCGTCGCCATCCGCAGTCGAGAGGACCCTCCCGGTGACCCACACCGACGACACCGTGCTCCTGGACGGGGGCGTCGCCATGCCCCGTCTCGGGTTCGGTGTGTCCGAGTCCCGCGACGCCCACGCCGCCGTCGCCGAGGCGCTCGCGCAGGGCTACCGCAGCATCGACACCGCCGCCGTCTACGAGAACGAGACCGGCGTCGGCGCCGCGCTGGCCGGTTCCGGCCTGCCCCGCTCCGAGCTGTTCGTGACCACCAAGGTCTGGAACGTCGACGGCGACCGCCCCGACGCGCTGGGCGCGGCACGGCGCAGCCTGGACCGGCTGGGGCTCGACCACGTCGACCTGCTGCTCGTGCACTGGCCCAACGACGACCTCGGGCACTGCCTGTCGACCTGGGAGGCGATGGAGCAGCTGCTGGCCGAGGGCCGCACCCGCGCGGTCGGGGTGTCGAACTTCCGACCGTCGCACCTGCGCAGGCTCCGCTCGCTCGGCGGTCGGCTCCCGGCGCTCAACCAGGTCGAGCTGCACCCGCACCACCAGCAGCCGGAGCTGCGCGCGGTGCACGCCGCGCTGGGCATCGTCACCGGCGCCTGGAGCCCGCTGGGCCGCGGCGCGGTCCTCGGCGAGCCGGTCCTGGCCCGGATCGCCGACCGGCACGGCGTCACCCCCGCCCAGGTGGTCCTGCGCTGGCACCTGCAGCAGGGCACCGTCGCCGTTCCGAAGTCCGACGACGCGGGGCGCATCGCCGCCAACCGCGATCTCGCCGGGTTCACCCTCGACGGGGCCGACCTCGACGCCGTCGCCGCGCTGCACCGGACCGACGGACGGGGCCGGATCGGCCCGGTGCCCGACCGGGTGGACCGCATCGCGTCCTGAGTGACGTGTGTCACGTCCGCGTGAGGACGGCGGGGCGAACATCCTCGAACGACCAGTCCATCGAGGAGGCAGTCGATGTCGTTCACCGACAAGGTCAAGAACAAGGCCGAGAACGCCGTGGGCGTCGCCAAGGAGAAGGCCGGCGCGGCCACCGGCGACCGGGAGCTCCAGGCCGAGGGCAAGGCCGAGCAGTCGAAGGCGTCGCTGAAGGACGCCGGCGAGAAGCTGAAGGACGCCGCGGGCAACGTGAAGGACGCGTTCGGCGGTTCGAAGGACTGAGTCCGCCGACGGCGTGACGGGGGTGACCGGGACGCATGCCGGTCGCCCCCACCGGGAACGCGACGGAGGTACCGAGCCGGGTCCAGTGCCGTACCGGGCTCCTCCCCTCACATGTACCGGAGGAACCATGAGCACCGTCAAGCTCGCCGTCGTCTACTACTCCGCCACCGGCACCGTCGACGCGATGGCCCACCGGGCCGCGCAGGCCGGCGAGAAGGCGGGCGCCGAGGTGCGCCTGCGCCGCGTCGCCCGCGAGGCGACCACCGGTGAGCGCGAGGCCACCGACGCGCAGGCCGCGCACGCCGAGGCCGCCCCCGAGGTCACCGCCGCGACCGCCGACGACATCGTGTGGGCCGACGCCGTCCTGTTCGGCTCGCCCACCCGCTACGGCAACATCGCGGGCCAGCTCAAGACCTTCATCGACTCGCTCGGCCCGCAGTGGGGCCAGGGCCTGCTCGCCGACAAGGTCTACGCCGGGTTCACCGCCAGCCAGACCCTGCACGGCGGCCAGGAGTCCACGCTGCTCGCGCTGTACAACACGATCCACCACTTCGGCGGGATCGTCGTCGCGCCCGGGTACACCGACCCGACCAAGTTCGTCGACGGCAACCCCTACGGCGCCTCGCACGTGACCGGGGCGGACAACGACGCCCCGCTCGGCGACGCCGACAACGCGGCTCTCGACCACCTCGCCACCCGCGTGGTCACCGTCGCCGGGAAGCTCGCGGGCTGACCGCGGTCGCGGCGGCACGGACCCGGCCATCGCACGCCCGCACGGGTTAGCCTCGTCGGATGTACTTCCGGATCACCCCCGGCGGGGTCGAGCTCGTCGATCCGGGCGACGTGCGCGCGTTCCACGTCGTCGTCACCGAGGGAGCGACCGAGGGGGAGCTCGCCGACACCGTGCGCCGCACCGGGCTCGGCGAGCTCTCCGACGACGGCGAGCACGTCCTGGTCCGGGTGGACGCCGTCCGCAGGCTCGCCGCCGGTCGGGTCGGCCCGGGCTGGGAGGACGACCTGGCCGGGATGCTCGGGTACGCCCGGAGCAAGGGCTGGCTCTCCGACGACGGCACGGCGGTGCGCGCACACGTCGAACGCGCCTGAGACACACGGGCACCGCTACCGGCCGTCCGGTGACGCGGCCGCGACCCGCCGCCCGGGTCGGCCCGCGTCACCGGATGACCGGGGCACCGTCAGCGCTGTGGCAGGGTCACCGACGACGGCGTGCCCGGCCCGGACAGCACCTCCATCCGCGCACCGTCGGCACCGGGAACGGGGCCGGTGGCCCGGGGGTCGTGGCCGGTGACCGTGACCTGGACCCGGTGCCCCGCCGGCACGCGGTAGGAGGTCGGCAGCATCGCGAAGTGCAGCCGCACGGCCTCCCCCGGCTCCACCGGGGCGGCGTCGGCGGCGTACGCGCGGTGCCACGGCACACCGTCGGGCAGCGCGTAGGCGGGCGGGTGCTCGGCGCGCAGGGACATCCGCTGCCGGCCCTCGGTGATCACCGTCGTGCGCCCGTCCGGGCCGATCTCCTCCAGGTAGGCGAACACGTCGCCGTCGGCCCGGTCGGTGCGCACGGTGAGGTCGGCGACCGGCGCGCCGGTGAACACCGTGTCGCGGTCCAGCACCGGCCCGGTCCAGCTCGTCCCGCTCCCGGGGACGTGGCAGGGCTGGATGGTCGCCCCGGAACCGGGATCGGTGGGGCACTCGACGGTCGTGTCGACCGTGACGCCCCGGACGCCGTGCGCCGCGGAGCCGAGGACACCGTCCCCGCCGAGGGCGGCGGGCCGTGCGGTGATCCCGGCGGGCGGCCAGCTCGGCGCGGACTCCCACTCCAGGCCGGTCGCGTCGGCGGTGTCCGACGAGGGGGTGGCCCAGTGCACCGGCGGCTCGTCGGCGATGCCGGTGTCGATGCCCTTGAGATGCTGGTCGAAGAACCGGTGGGCCTGTTCGACCAGCGCGAACCCGGCGTTCTCGCAGTGCTTCCAGGGGCCGATCAGCAACCGCGAGCCGGGCACGTTCAGCAGCGCGGCGACACCCTGGCCGCGCAGCTCGTCGCGCCACCCGCCGATGACGTAGACCGGCACGCCGGTGGAGCGGATCTCGTCGTCATAGGTGCCGACGCTGCCCTCGGACCAGAAGCGCGACTGCGTGGCCGCGGTCCAGCTGTCCCGGTACGGCATGCCGCGCCACATGTCGGCGAGCGGTACGGCCTTCTGGTGCTCGACCGCCGCCTCGCGCAGCAGCACCTTGTCCTCGTCCCCGTCGACCGGCGCGTTCGCCAGGTCCTGCTCGACGGTGCGCGACGGGCCGAAGCCCCACTGCGCGGAGATGCCACCGACCCGCCAGGCGTCGTACTTGCCCCAGGAGAAGCACCCCGCGAGCACCGCACGCAGGTGCGGCGGGCGCACGGTCAGGGCGTGCATCGCGGCGTCGCCGGTGTTGGAGCAGCCGTAGACCCCGACGTTGCCGTCCGACCAGGGCTGCGCCGCCAGCCACTCGGTGATCTCGTAGGCGTCGCCGGCCTCCAGCCGGTCGTTGTAGCCGCGGCGCACCCCGAAGGACTGGCCGTTGCCGCGCCGGGCGACCTGGGCGACGACGTAGCCGTGCCCGGTGAGCGAGGGCATCGTCTGGATCCCGCCCGTCGCGGGGCCCGCACCGTCCTCCGGCTTGCGCTCGGTCGACAGGCTGTGCTGCCACAGCACCGGGAACGGTCCCGGCGCCGGGCGGCCGTCCACCGCGGGCCGGTCGAGCCGGACGGCGAGCCGGGTCCCGTCGCGCATCGGCAGGAGGAAGGACTCACTGACCTGCTCGGTGAATCCGGGGTCCGGGCGGTAGGAGCCGAGCGAGGACGCCGTGGCATTGCCGCCCGGCCGCGGGACGACGAGCACCGCGAGGGCGACGGCGGCCACCAGGCCGAGAGCGACGAGTACGGACACGAGCAGGGTGCGGCGGGATCGTCCGGGCATGACGGGCCTCCGTGCAGCGGTCGGTGGTGCAACGGGTGGTGGGTGCGGCGTACGCGGTGCGGCTCAGGGGTCGGGCGCGGCCTCGCCGAGCGGGGTCTCGCGGATCCCGGCCACGGCGGCCAGGGCCAGCACCGCGACCGGCAGGGTCGCCAGCACGACCAGCTGGAGCCCGTGGGTGTAGGACGCGCGGACGGCCTCGGCCAGCGGCGCGGGAAGGGCGGCGACCTCGGCGGGCGTACCGAGCAGCCGGCGGACCGCGTCGTCCCCGGTGGGCAGGCCCGCGGCCGCGAGCGCGGTGGGCAGGTCGGTGCGCAGCCGGGCGGTGAGCACCGCACCGAACGCGGCGACGCCGACGGCGCCGCCGAGCGTGCGGGCGAACGTGGCCGAGGACCCGGCGACCCCCACGTCACCGGGGCCCACGGCGTCCTGTGCGGCCAGCATCAGCACCTGCTGGGTCAGGCCGGTCCCGGCGCCGAGCAGCGCCATCCCGGTCACCACCTGCCAGGCCGGGGTCGCCGGGGTCAGCGGCGCGAGCACGGCCAGGCCCAGGACGAGCAGCGCGCACCCCGCCGCGGGATACCGTTTCCACCGGCCGCTGCGGACGACGAGCCGCCCGACCACGGCCGAGGCGACGATCATGGTCCCGACCTGGGGCAGCATCAGCAGACCCGCGGTCATGGCGTCGTGGCCGTGGACGACCTGCAGGAACTGGGGCAGGTAGATGATGCCGCCGAACATGACCGTGCCGACCAGCAGGCTGGCGGCGCAGGCGAGGGTGAACGTGCGGCTGCCGAACAGCCGCGGCGGCAGGATCGGGTCGGCGGCGCGGCGCTCGCGCAGCATCGCGAGCGCACCGGCCGCCACGACGGCGAGGCCGAGCACCGCGGTCGCCGGGGACGTCCACGGCCAGGCCACCCCGCCGGCCGACAGGAGCAGTACGAGCCCGCCCGCGGTCACGGCCAGCAGGACCGCGCCCAGGTGGTCCAGCGGCGCCTCGCGACGCGCCGGTCGGCGGTCCGGCGCGAGGCGGACGAGGGCCGCGGCGGCGATCGTCACCGGCACGACACCGAGGAAGCACCACCGCCAACCCGGCCCGCCCGGGCCGACCAGCAGCCCGCCGAGCAGCGGCCCGGCGACCGACGCCGTGCCGAACGACAGCCCGAACCAGCCGGTGTAGCGGCCCCGCTCCCGCGCCGGGACCAGCACCGCGACGAGTGCGTTCGCGCAGGCGAGGATGCCCCCGGAGGCCGCCCCCTGGACGGCGCGCCCGGCGATCAGCCACCCCATGGACGGGGCGAGGCCGGCCGCCAGCGACGCGACGACGAACAGCGCGATCGCCGCCAGCAGCACCGGGCGCGGACCGCGCCGGTCCGCGAGCTTGCCCCACACCGGCGTCGCCGCGGCCATGGTGAGCAGTGCGGCCGCGGCGACCCAGGCGGCACGGTCCTGCCCGCCCAGCTCGCCGGCGATCGTGGGCAGCGCGATCCCGATGATCGTGTTCGTGAGTGAGCCGGTGAACAGCGCGACCAGGGCGCCGGCGAGCACCGCGGGGGTGGACGGGCGGCGGACGCCCGCCGCCGCGGGGGCCGGCGCCTCAGCCATCGGTCCGGGGCAGCACCTCGTCCTGCAGCCACCCGCCGACCGCCGCGTCGAGGTGACCGGGCCCGGTGCCGCGGTCGTCGACGTTGTCGGCGTGCAACTCCAGCACCGGGATCCCGGCCGCGCGCAGTGCCCGGGTGGTCGCCCAGCTGCCCCGGGCGTCGTCGGACACCAGGTGGACGACCCCGTCGACACCGTGCGCGCGGGCCTCCTTGACGTACCACTCGGCCGACCAGGGTGGCGTGTAGAGCTGGTCGGAGAACGCCGCGAACCGGGCAGCGAGGGTGCGCAGCGGGTCGTCGCCGTAGCGGAGGTAGCCGTCGGCGGCGATGGCCAGGTACATCGACCACACGAAGACCGCGCCGTACCGCTCCTGGATCCGGCGGAACAGGTCCAGGTCGAACCAGAGGCCGCGGCCGACCCACATGAGCCGTGCGCGCTCGTGGTCGGCGACGGCCGACCCGGCGGCGATCCGGTCCGCGACCTCGTCGTGCAGGCGGCGGGCCGCGTCCCGCGCCCACACCGTGCCCCGGTGCCACTGGGGCACCATCACGGCCGGGATGGAGTCGGTGACCGCGACCGGGCAGGGCCGCGCCGCGGCGATCAGGTCCCGGGTGCGCCGGTTCCACTCCTCCTGCTCGTTGGTGAGCGCCAGAACCTCGGCGAAGCGCCGCTCGGAGAACCGCCGCCCGGTGGTCTGCTCCAGGAACCGGATCAGTCCCTCCAGCTCACCGACCATGAGGTCCAGGCGGTCGGTCCCGACCGCCTCCTCCCAGCGGTGCGGCATCAGCTCCCACCAGCGCTCCGGGACGGTGTCGGCGGCCGCGCTCTCCAACGGGAAGAACGTGACGCCGGGCCGGGAGCCCCAGACGTCGAAGATCTTCCGCGATGCGTCGCCGGTGGTCTCGGCGAGCACGATCGAGGGCATCGGGAGCCCGCCCCAGGGCGCGCTCGCCGGGTCCGGGTCGAAGGCGCTGCCGAGCGCGGTGGAGCTGTACTGCTCGGTGTAGTCCGGATAGCCGCGCTCGCGCAGGCGGGCCAGGTGCTCCTGGGTGCGCCGCTTGGCGGACACGATCGACGCCCACCACTGGTTGACCACGTACGGGATCCCCATCGCACGGAACACCTCCTGCGGGGCGTCCGCGTTGACCAGGGCCATCGGGGCCCCGGGGAGGTGGTCGCGCTGCAGCTCCGCGAACCACCGGCGCTGGTACGCCGTCGCCTCGGCCGCGCTGGGAAGCCGGTCCGCCCGGGCCGGGGCGCTCACGCCGCGTCCGCCGGTCGGCGCAGGTCGGCGAGGGCCCGGTCGAGGTCCTCCGGGTCGATCCGGCCGTAGGGCTGGCGTTCCAGCAGCGCCGCCGGGACGCCGGCGGCGGCGCGTTGCGCGGGCCAGTCCCAGGGCGGCGCGTCGTCGTGCTCGCGGACGTAGCCGAGCAGGCCGGCCGCACCCCGGGCGTGGAGCCGGGCGGCGGTGTGCGTGGCCCGTTCCGCGATCGAGGACCGTGCCGCCGACGGCCCGTTGGCCTGGTACCGCTCGGCGAGCGCGAGCTCCAGGCCGGCCGGGTGGCCGGGAGCGCCGACGTCACGGGAGACGAGCAGGTCGCCGCGGTCGTGGTCCTCGCCGACGACGACCAGCCCGGCGGACTCCAGCGCCGCATAGACCGAGGTCCCGTCGTGGGAGGACCCGGTGAGGTGGACGGGGTGCCCGGGGCGCGGGTCGCGCGTGGGCAGCTCCTCGACCAGCGTCGTCAGCAGCTCCGCGGCGCGGCCGGGGGGCAGGGCGCAGGCCGCGTCGACGACCCGGAGGAACTCGGTGCCCGTGAGCCGGCGGGCGGAGCGCAGGTCCCCCACGGCGCGCAGCAGGCCGCGTACCCGGTCGTGCGCCACGACGGCGGCGGCGAGCGCGTCGTCACCGACGGGGCGCCCGGAGCGCTCGCCCAGCCAGGTCCGCAGACCGCGGACCTTGGCCAGGACGTAGCGGGTCGTCGTGCGGTGCGGCAGGTGCAGGACGTCGACCAGGTGCACCGGGGGCAGCGCGACCGACGGCTCGACCCGGCGCAGTTCGCGGAGCACGTAGAACAGCCGCAGCGAGGCCTCGCAGTCCCGCGAGACGACGAGCACGTCGAGCGGGCCGTACGCCCCGTCGAGCAGCCGGGTCAGCACCGAGTGGGCGACCGGGTCGAGTCCGCCGCCGAGCAGGCGTCGTCCGGCCGAGGCGTCCTCCTCCGGCGAACCGGACAGCCGCAGCGGGCGGTAGCCGGCGGCGGTGAGCAGCTCGACCGGCACGTCGGCACCGACGTGGCCGGCGACCGGGCGGGTGTCGCCCGCCTCCGGGCGGGCAGGGGCCGGCAACGCAGCGAGGGCTGCGGACATGGGAACCTCCGGGTCAGATGACGGCGTCGGCGGTGAGTGCGGCGACGTCGTCGGCGTCGTAGCCGAGGAGCTCGCGGTACACGCGGTCGTTGTGCTGGCCGAGTTCCGGCGCGGGGCCGTCGAGCCCGACGTCGGAGCCGGAGAACACGATGGGCATCCCGGTGGCGGACAGGTCGGCCACCGCGCCGTGCCGCGGGTGGGTGAGTGGGACGACCTCCCGGCGCTCGCGCACGAGCGGGTCCCGGACGGCCTCCAGGGGGTCGCGCACCTCCGCCGCGGGCACGCCCTGGGCGGTGAGCCGCGCGATCACCTCGGCCCGGGGCAGGTCCCGGCACCAGGCGGCGATCAGCGCGTGCAGCTCGTCGGCGCGCTCCACCCGGCGGTCCCGCGTGCGGTAGCGCTCGTCGTCGACGAGGTCCGCGCGCCCCATCGCGCGCAGCACGCCGCGGGCGAAGGCGTCGGTGGGCGCGCAGAGCGCGACGTGGCCGTCCGCGGCGGGGAGGATGCCGAACGGGGCGAGCCGCGGGACCATCGCACCGGTGCGCTGCTCCAGCCCGACGGCGTCGTAGGCGTCGAAGGGTTCGCAGGCCACGAGCGAGGTGAGGGCGCCCAGCATGGACACGTCGACGTGCTGGCCCTGTCCGGTGCGCTCGGTCTGCAGCAGCGCCGACACCGTCCCGACCACGGCGTACAGCGGGGCGAGCAGGTCCCCGACCGGGAGCCCGAACCGCACCGGGTCACCGCCGGGCTCGCCCGCGGTCATCATCACCCCGGACAGGGCCTGGATGATCGCGTCCATCGCCTTGCCCGACCCCGGACCGCCCTGGGCGCCGAACCCGCTGATCGAGGTGTACACCAGAGCCGGGTTGATCTCGCGGACCGCGGCGTAGTCGATCCCCAGCCGCGAGGTGACCCCCGGGGAGTAGTTCTCGACCAGCACGTCGGCGTGCCGGACGAGGTCGGTGAACACCGTCTTGGACCGCGGGTCCTTCAGGTTCAGCGTCACGCTGAGCTTGCCGCGGCCGCGCAGCAGCATGGACACCGACATGTCGTCGTCGTGCAGGCGGGACAGCGCCAGGCCGTCCCGGCCGAGGTAGGGGGCGTTGTTGCGGGAGGTGTCGCCGCCGGTGGCGGGGTTCTCCACCTTGATCACGGTCGCGCCCAGCCCGGCGAGCAGCAGGGTGGCGTAGGGGCCGGCGAGTGCGGTGGTCAGATCGATGACGGTGCGGCCGGCGAGCGGCTGGGCGGTCGCGTTCTCGGTCACGCTGTCTCCTCGGACGAGCCCGCCCCGGCGACGAGCCAGTCGTCGCCCCGGCGGACCAGGCGGGCATTCAGCCGGGCACGGGTGGTGATGTCGCGGACGTAGTCCACGACGGGGGAGTCCGGTCCCTGCGGGACGGGACGACCGGCGTCGTCGATCCGGCAGGGGACGATCCCCGCCTCGACGAGCCCGCCGCGGTCGAACCGGCAGGTCGCGACGACGGTGTCGCGGCTCTCGGGGTGGAAGGGGTAGAAGGGCATGTCCGGGTCGGGGGCGAAGCCGTACAGCTCCGTGCGGCGCCGGGCCCACTCGTCCCGCTCGGCGCTGTCCCCGCCGGACGCCGGGGTCAGCGCGTGGGTGACGGTCACGAAGTTGCCGAGTCCGTGGAAGATGGGCTTCCCGCGCCAGACCTCGATGCCGCGCAGGATGTGCGCGTGGTGGCCGAACACGGCGTCGGCACCGGCGTCGACGGCAGCCCTGGCGACGGGCGACTCGTACATCGCGACCGCCGCCGGGGTGTGGCCGACGCCCTTGTGCAGCGCGACCAGCACGACGTCGACCTCGGCACGCAGCCGGGCGACGTCGTCGGTCATCTCCGCCAGCGAGTCGGGGTCGGCGAAGGTGTAGACGCGCGGCGGCCCGCCCGGGCTGGCGTGGTCGAGCTCGTAGTGGGTGAGCACCCGCACCGGGGCGCAGCCCGCCTTGCGGGAGGTCGCCCAGGACTCGCGCGGACCCACACAGTTGTAGGACAGCACCCCGATCCGCAGGCCGCCGCGCTCGACGACGGCGGGCGCGCGGGCCTCGGCGAGGTCGGCTCCCGCGCCGGCGGTGAGCAGCCCGGCCCGGCGTGCGTGGGCGACGGTGTCGGTCACACCGACCTCGCCCGCGTCGAACACGTGGTTGCCGGCCAGGGTGACGACGTCGAACCCGGCGTCGGCCAGCGCACCGAGCGCCGCCGGGTCGGCCGGCGGGGCCGGGACGTCGGTGGACACCTGCGCCGTGGTCGTGGAGTGCGGGACCTCGACGTGGCCGACAGTCAGGTCGGCGGCGCGGAGCAGCGCGGCGGCCGGCGCGAGGAACGACGCGGGGTCGGGCTCGTCGAGGATCAGGTCCCCGACCGCGGCGACGGTGACCGGTGTGCTCATGCGGGGACCTCCCGGGTGTGGCGGGACAGGAAGGCGCGCAGCCGTTCGCTCGACGGGTTCCCGAAGACCTGCGCGGGCGGCCCGATCTCGACGACGCGACCGGCCTCCATGAACACGACGCGGTCCGCGACCTCGCGGGCGAAGGCCATCTCGTGGGTGACCACGACCATCGTCAGGCCGTCGGCGGCCAGCGTCCGCAGGACGCCCAGGACCTCCTCCACCAGCTCCGGGTCGAGCGCGGAGGTGGGCTCGTCGAACAGCAGGATCCGCGGCCGGGTCGCCAGCGCACGGGCGATCGCCACGCGCTGCTGCTGCCCCCCGGAGAGCTGGCGCGGGTAGTGGTGCAACCGGTCGCCGAGACCGACCCGCTCCAGCAGCGCGACCGCCTCCTCGTGGGCCCGGGCGGCAGACCGGCCGTGCACCCGCCGCGGCGCCTCGGTGACGTTGCGCAGCGCGTCGAAGTGCGGGAACAGGTTGAACTGCTGGAACACCATGCCGATCCGGCGGCGCTGGGCGGCGACGCCCTTCGGGCTGAGCGGGCGCAGCCCCCCGCGCTGCTCGGCGTAGCCGAGGAGTTCGCCGTCGAGGTACATCCCGCCGGCGTCGAGGGACTCGAGCTGGTGGACGCAGCGGACCAGCGTCGACTTGCCCGACCCCGAGGGTCCGATCACGACGACGACCTCCCCCTCGGCCACGTCGAGGTCGACGCCGTCGAGCGCGGCGTGCGACCCGAACCGCTTGGTCACACGGTGCAGGTGCAGGACGGGGCTCACGAGGCACCTCCGGCCGCGGCCGTCCGGACGTGCCCGCGGGCGAACCGGCGCTCCAGCCGTCGCTGCGCCACCGTGAGCAGCGTGACGACGGCCAGGTACCAGATGCAGGCCACGAGCAGGTTGGGGACGATCTCGTAGGTCTGGTTGTAGATGATCTGCACCGCGTTGAGCAGGTCGTTCATCGCGATCACCGACACCAGCGCGGTGCCCTTCACGACCGTGATGAACTGGCTCCCCGACGGCGGGATGATGACCCGCATCGCCTGCGGCAGGACGATCCGGAAGAACGTCTGGGCCGGGGTGAAGCCCATCGCGGCCGCGGCCTCGCGCTGCCCGTGGTCGACGCCGAGGATCCCGGCGCGCACGATCTCGGCCATGTAGGCGGACTGGACGAGCGAGAGCCCGATGACCGCCGCGGTCAGCGGGGTGATGACGTCGTTGGCGTCCCAGGACACCAGGGTCGGGCCGAACGGCAGGCCGATCGAGATCCGCGGCACCAGGTAGGCCAGGTTGAACCAGAAGATCAGCTGGACCAGCGGCGGGATGCCCCGGAACACGCCGACGTAGACGGTGGCGGCCCAGCGGACCGGCCCCAGGTCCGACAGCTGCGCGGCGGCGAGCAGGCCGCCCAGCAACGACCCGATCACCATCGCGGCGACCGCCAGCAACAAGGTCGTGACCAGGCCCCGGAGCACCGCGGGAGCGAACAGGTTCGCGGCGACGACGTCCCACTGGAACCGCTCGTTGCCGACCAGGAAGACGACGATGCGGACGACGACCAGCGCCAGCAGCAGCGAGGCGACCCAGCGCCACGGGCGGGACCGGGGACGGGCGGTCGCGACGTCGTGCGTTCCGGGGCCGCTGGTCGACGGCGGCGCGGTGACGGTCACGGCGTGGTCCCCGCGTTCAGCTCCGGCGCCGGGACGGTCACGTCGTCGAGGCCCCAGCGGGACATGATCCCGGCGTAGGTGCCGTCCCGGAACAGCTCCTCGAACGCCCGCTGCATCACCGGCCCGAGCTCCTCGGACTTCGGGACGTAGAGCGCGAGCTTGTCGACGGTGGCGCCCTGCTCCTCGGTCTGCGTGACGTAGGTGTAGACGCCCTGCTGTTGTGCGGTCACGTCGATCGCGGCCGCCTGGGTCATCCCGGCGGCGTCCGCCCGGCCGGACCGGGCGGCGAGCAGGGTGGCGTTGGTGTCGGCCAGCCCGATCGAGGTGACCTCCGGCCTGCCGGTACGGGTGCAGTACCCGGAGAGCAGCCGCAGCTGCTCCTCCACGACGCTCGCGGTCGTCACGGCGACCCGCCGGCCGCACAGGTCGTCGGCGGCCTGCACGTCCAGGGTCGAGTCGGCGGGAACCACGTAGGAGGTCCTGGTGGTCATCCAGGTGACCGTGTCGAACTGCCGCTCGCGCTCGGCGGTGACCTTCACGGGTCCGTTGAAGGCGTCGTAGCGGCCCGCCAGCATCCCCTGCAGCGCGGCCGGGAGGCTGTCGACGACCACGGTCTCGGTACGAACGCCGAGCACCCGGGCCAGGGCGTCCTGGAAGTCCCGGTCGATACCGGTGATGCTGCCGTCACCGGCGACCGTGCGGTACGGCGGATGCGAGTCGCCGGCGAACCGGATGACACCCGCCTCCTTGACCGCGTCGGGCAGTGCGGCGTGCAGCTCGGCGTTCGCGCCGGGTGGCAGCGGGGTCTCCGCGGGGTCCCCCGAGCCCCCGATCCCACAGCCGGCGAGCAGCAGCACCGAGGCGGACAGGACGCCGAGGCCCAGGACACGGGGACGGCGTGGGCGGGTGTGGCGCATGGCGAGGTACTCCCTGCGTTGGGTCGTGCCATGTGTGGGCCGGTCGGCGGTTCACGATCATTGCCGACGTCGACAGCGACGAGCGTCGCACGAGGTGTCGCCTATGACAACACCTCCTTTCCGCTCTGCGGAAGACCGACGGGCGACACGTACGCTCCCCCGCGGGAGGGATGTCGATGCCGGACGACGGGCGCACACGGGCGGAGCCACAGCTGCTGCTGACCTCGCTGCTCGGCGACTACTGGTACTGGCGTGACGAGCACATCCCGTCCGCCGCGCTGGTCCGGCTGCTCGCCGAGTTCGGGATCGGCCGGGAGAACGCCCGTGCGGCGATGCGGCGGCTCGCCGCCAAGGGGCTGCTGACGACCTCGCGCGCCGGCCGGACCACGGCCTACGGCATCCCGCCCCGGACCAGCGACGTCATCGTGCACCGGACCCACCGGATGCTGGTCTTCGGCGCGTCCGCGCCGCCCTGGGACGGCCGGTGGACCGTCGTCGCGTTCTCGGTGCCCGAACAGGAACGCGAGATCCGCACGGCGCTGCGCTCCCGGCTGCGGGTACTCGGGCTCGCCGCCCTGTACGACGGCCTGTGGGTCTCGCCGCACGACCTCGCCGGGCCCGCCCGCGACCTCGTCGCCGAGCTCGGCATCGGTCGGGCGACCGTCCTGCGGGCGACCGAGGTGCCCGGCGGCCCGCACGGCGGGGGGCCCGCGTCGGCGTTCGACGTGGAGGGCCTGGCCGCCGAGTACGCGGAGTTCGTCCGGATCTACGCACCGCTGCGCGACGGCCTCGCCGCGGGCCGGATCGGCCCGGCCGAGGCGCTGCGGATCCGCACCGAGCTGCGGGTGGCGTGGCGCACCTTCCCCGAGCGCGACCCCGACCTCCCCGCGGTCATGCTCCCGGCGGGGTGGGCACGGCCGGAGGCGCAACGGCTGTTCATCGAGGTCTACGACCGGCTCGGGCCGTTGGCGGAGCACCGGTTCCGGCAGGTACTCGCCGAGGTCGACCCGGGTCTCGCCGAGCTGGCCTCGCACCACGACAGCGCCCGCATCGCGCGCCTGTACTCCGAGCTCGGCGACCGGCGGGCACGGGGCGACACCCCGTTCGAGCAGGCGGTCCGCGAGCGCAGGCTCGACGAGGTGGGCCGCGGCAGGCCGTCGGCCTGAGCGGGCACCGCGCTATGGCAGCAGCGCCCGGACCTCGTCGGGGTCCGGGCCGCCCGACCCGATCACCACGACGGCGTCGTCGAACCCCGCATCGGCGTAGCGCTCCAGGTCGTCGCGGAGGCGACCGAGGTCGGCACCCGCGGGCACCGGCAGGGCGTAGGCGACCGCACGTCGCCCCCCGGCGGCCCGGAAGCGGCCGAGGGCCTCGACCATCTCGTCGGGCGTGGTGCGGTAGCCGGAGGCGAGCCAACCGTCGAAGCCGCGGGCGGCCTTCTCCACGTTCGCACCCCAGGAGCCGAGCAGCAGCGGCGGCCGGGTGGCCGGCGGGTCGGCGAGCCGGGCGTCGGCATCACCACCACGTTCCAGCAGGTCACGGAGCCGGACCACGTTCTCGTCGAACATCCGGAAACGACCGCGGTGGTCGCGGCCGAGGGCGGCGTAGTCGGCGCGGGTGGAGCCGGGGCTGATGCCGAACGCGAGCCGGTCCCCGCAGACCGCCTGCAGCGACAGCATCCGGTGGGCCAGTTCGACCGGGTGGTGCAGCGGGACCTGCACCGTGCCCGTCGACAGGCCGACGCCGTCGGTGGCCCCGGCCGCGACGGCCAGCGCGACGAACGGGTCGGGCACCAGCCGTCCACGGCCGATGATCTCCGGCGCCCACAGGTGCGCGAAACCGGCACCGGCGAGTCGCCGGGCCCACCCGGCGACCGGGTACGGCGGCGCGTCGGACAGGTGCGCGAGCGTCGCGCCGAGGCGCACCGTTACGCCCGCCGGTCCGCGGCGAACCGGGCGTACCAGCGCAGTGCGTCCGGATCGTCGACCGAGGCCAGGTTCGCGGCCCTCTCCAGCGGACGGCCCGCCATCAGCTTCTTGATCGGGACCTCCAGCCGCTTCCCGCTCAGCGTGTGCGGCACCGCGGGCGCCTCGACGATCTCATCCGGGACGTGCCGCGGCGTCAGCCGGGACCGCAGGGCGGACACGATCGTGGCCCGCAGGTCGTCGTCGAGGGTGTGACCCTGCGCGGGGACGACGAACAGGCCCAGCCAGTACTCGTCGTCGGGGAGATCGACGCCGACGACCAGCGCCTCGTCGATCTCCTCCATCGTGTCGAGGACGTCGTAGAAGTCGCCGCTGCCCAGCCGGACGCCCTGCCGGTTGAGCGTGGAGTCCGAGCGGCCGTGGATGGCGACGCTGCCGTCGGCGTGCAGGGTCACCCAGTCCCCGTGCCGCCACACGCCGGGCCAGGTGTCGAAGTAGGAGTCGGTGTAGCGCTCGGCGTCCGGGTCGTTCCACAGGTGCACCGGCATCGACGGCATCGGCTGGAGGACCACCAGGTCACCGACCTCGTCGACGACGGGGTTCCCGTCGTCGTCCCAGGCCGCGCAGTCGACGCCGGCCAGGCGACCGCCGATCCGCCCGGCCCGCACCGGCGAGTACTCGTTCGCGCCGACGAAGGAGCCGGAGACGTCGGTGCCGCCGCTGGTCGAGTCGATCCGCATGTCCGAGCGGACGTGGGAGTACAGCCAGTCGTAGCCGGCGGGCGGCAGCGCCGAGCCGCTGACCATGACGTGCCGCAGCCGGGACAGGTCGTGCTCGGTGCGCGGGGACACCCCGGTGTTCGCCGTCGCCGTGACGACCGCCGCCCCCATCAGGACGACGTCGGCGCCGGTCCGGGCCGCGACCTCCCAGACCGCACCCGGCGGGTGGCCGGGGCTGCCCTCGTAGAGCACGATGCTCGCGCCCTGGGTGAGCGCCCCGAGCTGCATGTTCCACAGCGCCCAGCCGGTGGAGGTGTAGGTGAACATGCGCTCGCCGGGCCGCAGGCCGCAGTACAGCCCGGACCACTTCAGGCCCTCGAGGGTGATGCCGCCGTGGCCGTGCACGAGACCCTTCGGCAGGCCGGTGGTGCCGGAGGTGAACAGCACCCACAGCGGGTGCGAGAACTCGACCTGCGCGAACTCCGGCTCGGCGTCGACGGCGAGCAGCTCGGCCCACGGCGTCGCGCCCTCCGGCACCGGCCGGTCGAACACGGAGGGGACGGCCACGACGTGGCGCACCGTCGGCAGCTCGGCCCGCAGCCGCGCGACGACGTCGGCGCGGTCGACCGCGTGGCCGTTCCAGTGGTAGCCGTCGGCGACGACGAGCACGGTCGGTTCGAGCTGGGCGAGCCGGCCGATGGTGCCCTCGGCACCGAAGTCCGGTGAGCAGCACGACCAGACCGCGCCGACCGCTGCCGCGGCCAGCAGCCCGATCACGGCGTGCTCGGTGTTGGGCAGGTAGGCGCAGACCCGGTCCCCGGGGCGCACCCCGGCCCGGCGCAGCCAGCCGGCGGCGGCCGCGACCGACCGGCGGAGCCCGCCACGGGTGATCTCCCGGGCGGGCGCCCCGCCCTCCTGCACGCACACCAGGGCGGGGTCGTCGTCGGCGCCGCGGCGCAGCGCGTGCTCGGCCCAGTTCAGCCGGGCCCCGGTGAACCACCGGGTGTGCGGCATGTCGTCCGCGGTGCGGACCTGTTCCCACGACGTCGAGAACGCGACGTCGTAGTAGTCGACGACCGAGCGCCAGAACCGGTCGACGTCGGCGACCGACCACGTGTGCAGGGCGTCGTGGTCGTCGAACGGACGGCCCTCCCGCTCGGCCAGCCAGTCCAGGTAGGCGCGCAGCGCGGACTGCTCGATGCGCTCCGCCGACGGGCTCCAGAGGACGTCGGTCATCGGTGTCTCCTCCGTGGGACGCGGTGCGGTGCCGCGGTCAGCCCACGGCGGGGTCGCCGAGGGACACCCGGCTCGGGGTGCTCAGGAGGCGAGCACCTTCGGCATGATGTCGTTCTTGATCCGCTTGAGGTCGTCGAGCGTCTTGGACACCGGGACGTCGGCGAACGGCGGCCAGATCAGCGGCATGGTCATGCCCGCCTCCTTGTACGCCTTGAGCCGGTCGGTGAGCTGCTTCTCGGTGCCCACCAGCAGGTTCGACGCGACACCGTTGACGGTCTGGTCGACCTCCTCGTCGGTGATGACCGTCCAGATCATCGAGCAGATCTCCAGGTCCTTGGCCCGCTTCGGGCTGCCGATCTCCTCGAACTGCTCGTCGATGGCGGTGATCCACTGGGCGAGGCGCTCGGGCGAGTCCTGGATGCCGATCCAGCCGTCGAGGTCGTACTTGGTGATCCGGCGCGCCGAGCGCAGCGGGTCCTTGAGGCCGCTCATGAAGATCGGCGGGCGCGGGTCCTGCAGCGGCTTGTGCCCGAAGCCGCAGGCGTCGAAGTCGGCGAACTCGCCGTGGAACTCGTAGTGGTCGGCGCCCTTGTCCCAGATGCCCTGCATGATCTCGATCGACTCGCGCACGTGCTTGTGGCGCCTCGGGAAGATGTCCGTGGCGCTCGCCGCGGCGAACTCCTCGGGCATCCAGCCGGAGCCGACGCCGACGTTGAGCCGGCCGCCGGCGAGGTGGTCGATGGTCGCCAGCTCCGCGGCGAGGACGCCGGGCGAGCGGAACGGCGTGTCGATGATGCTCATGCCGATGCGGACCTTGGTGGTCTTCGCGGCGAGCCACGGGATCAGCGGGTAGCCCTGGAACCACCGACCGCGCGAGGACACCGGCAGCCCGTTCGGCAGCCCGTCCATCATGCCGAAGGAGTACTGCAGCTCCTGCCGGTCGGACTTCTCGGGGACGACGATCCGGTCGAGCGTCCAGACCGAGTCGAAGTCGAGCTCCTCGGCGAGCGCGGTGAGGTCCTCCAGCTCCTTGACCGTGACGAGGTCGCGGAAGTTGGGGAGGTACAGAGCGAGCTTCATGTGATGCTGCCTCCTTGCGGCATGCCAGGGTCGCTAACGGGAGAGTATGACGCGGATCTCGTTCTTGAGAACCTTACCCACGGTCGAGCGCGGAAGATCGGCCCAGAGCTCGACCTGCTTGGGGGCCTTCACGGAGCCGATGCGCGCCTTGACGAACGCGACCAGTTCCTCGGTGTCGATCTCGGCACCGGGCTGGGGCTGGACCACCGCGGTGACCCGTTCGCCCCACTTCTCGTCGGGCAGCCCGACGACCGCGCAGTCCCGGACGGCGTCGTGCGCCATCAGGGCCTGCTCCACCTCGGCGGAGTACACGTTGAACCCACCGGAGATGACCATGTCCTTGGCCCGGTCGACGATGTGCAGGAACCCGTCGTCGTCGAGCAGGCCGATGTCGCCGGTGTGGTGCCAGCCGTGCGCCGACACCTCCGCGGTCGCCTCGGGGTTGCGGTGGTAGCCCGCCATCACCAGCGAACCGCGCACACAGATCTCGCCGCGCTCACCACGCGGGACCGGGTGGCCCTGCTGGTCCAGGATCGCGACGGTGACCAGCGGCGACGGCCGCCCGGCCGAGGCCAGCCGTTCGGTGGCGACGCTCCCGTCGGCGCGGCGGTGCTCGGCGGGCGACATCGTCGAGATCATCATGGGGGCCTCGGACTGGCCGAACAGCTGCGCCATCGGCCCGATCCGGTCCAGCGCCTCGGTCAGCCGGGCCACCGACATCGGGGCCGCGCCGTACCAGAAGCACTGCAGCGACGACAGGTCCGTCGCGTCGAGAGCCTCGTGGCCGAGGACCATGTAGATCAGCGTGGGCGGCAGGAACGTGTGCGTGACCCGGTGCGCCTCGATCAGCTCCAGGAACCGGCCGACGTCGGGCTTCGCCATGATCACGACCTCGCCGCCGCGAGCCATCACCGGGAAGCACAGGACGCCCGCGGCGTGGGTCAGGGGCGCCAGCGCGAGGTACACGGGCCGCTCGCCGAACGGATAGCTCATCAGCGTGATCGCCGACATCGTCTCGACGTTGCGGTCGGTCAGCAGCACACCCTTGGGACGCCCGGTGGTGCCGCCGGTGCCGACCAGCGCCACGATCTCGTCGGGCGGTGCCGCCTCGGCGGACGGGTCGTCGCGGGCGGCGTCGAGCCAGGCGTCGAAGGCCTCGGCACGACCGTCGGGGCCGGGGTCACCGAGACGCACGAGGGTGGTCAGCTGCGGGAGGTCCGGGGCGATCTCGGCGACCAGGCCGTCGAAGGAGGGCTGGTAGATCAGCGTGGTGCAGTCGAACAGGTCGAGCAGCTCGGCGGTCTCGCCCGCCGCGTTGCGCGGGTTGATCGGGCACCACACCGCGCCGGCGCGGGCGATGCCGAACACGCAGGAGAACGCGGTCGGGTCGTTCGCCGAGAGGATGCCGACCTTGTCCCCCGGCGCGACGCCGGAGCGGCGCAGCGCCCGCGCGACGGAGTGCGAGAGCTCGACGACGTCGCCGTAGGACAGCGTCGTGCCGTCGAGGGTCAGACAGGGGGCCGCGGGATCGAGGGAGGCGCCCTTGTCGAGGTAGAAGGTCAGCGACATCGCGGCTCCCCGGATCTGCACCGTTGCGGACAGCGACGACCGTGGCGGGAATCTGGACAGTTGTCAAGAATTCCTGCCCGACCGGGGTGGGGAACGCCGACGGCGGACGGCCCGGGAGTGGTCCCGGTCCGTCCGCCGTCGTGGTGCGGGGGGTGGTGCCTACGCCTGCCCGGTCAGTGCCCCGGCCAGCGGGCCCAGCGGCGGCGCCCACTCGCGGATCTCGGCGCGGGCCACGACGCCGGCCGTGGAGAACGGGTCCGCATCGACGATCGCCTGCACGGCGGCCCGGTCCTCGACGCGGAAGATCAGCAGGCCGCCCGGGGCCTCACCCGGGGCCCAGGCGCCGGCGACGAGCATCGTCCCGTCCTCGGCGAGGGGGCGCAGGTAGTCACGGTGGGCCGGACGCGTGGCGTCCCGGAGCTCCGTGTCGTCGGTGTAGGTGTAGATCAGTGCGAAAGTCGTGGCCACACCGCGATCCTCGCACGCGACGACGCCGACGGGCCACCGTCGGCGTCGCCGTCCGTCGTCACTTCGCCGCGAGGCGCTCCAGGCGACGGGTGGTGGGCCAGCGGACGTTCGTCGCCCAGCCCGCCTTCTCGAAACCGCGGATGACCACGGCGGAGATGTCGATCTGGCCCTTCTTCACGCCGTGCCGGGCGCAGGTCGGGTCGGCGTGGTGCAGGTTGTGCCAGGACTCGCCGCAGGACAGCAGGGCCAGCCACCAGACGTTGGCGGACCGGTCACGCGCCGCGAACGGGCGCTCGCCCCAGATGTGGCAGATCGAGTTGATCGACCAGGTGACGTGGTGCAGCACCGCGACGCGGACGAAGCCCGCCCAGAACAGCGCGGTCAGCGCACCCCACCAGGACATCGTGATCAGACCGCCGAGCAGTGCCGGGCCGAGCAGGCTCGCGACGACGATCAGCGGGAACGCCTTGTCGACTCGGGCGATGTCGCGGTCCTCCAGCAGGTCCGGGGCGAACCGCTTCATATTGGTCAGGTCGCGCTGGAACAGCCAGCCCAGGTGGGCGTGCCAGAAGCCCTTGACCAGGGCCATCGGGCCGGTGCCGTAGAGCCACGGCGAGTGCGGGTCGCCCTCCTTGTCGGAGAACGCGTGGTGCCGGCGGTGGTCGCCGACCCAGTCGAGCACGCTGCCCTGCAGCGACAGGCTGCCCGCGATCGCCAGCGCGATCCGCAGCGGGCGCTTCGCCTTGAACGCGCCGTGGGTGAAGTACCGGTGGAACCCGACCGTGACGCCGAGGCAGCTCACGTAGTAGAAGACGACAGCCAGCACGACGTCGGTCCAGCCGAGGAAGCCCACGCTCCAGGCGAGGGGGACGGCCGCGAGCAGCGCCAGGGTCGGCAGGACGACGAAGAGCCCCACCAGGAACATCTCCCCCTGCGGGCGCTTCCCGTCCAGGACGGGTGCGGGCCCGCTCTTCGTGGGAGCCGGCGCGGCGTCGAGTGTTGTCATGGCTCCACTACATCGGGTGACCGGCGCCGGCACAGTCCGGCTGGCCCCCCTGTGTGGGAGGGGGGATCTCCTCGGCTGGGCCGTTCGCTCGATCCCGTACCCCCGTGAGCAGAACCTGCGACGACGACGTGACCGTCCGCTCCCCGGTGAACAGCTCACCGGGGATCCCGCGATCGGGCGGGCGGCGTACGTCACCGCGATCCTCAGGGTTCGGTGAACACGTCGTCGATGAGCACGGTGACCTGGACGGGTTCGAGGTCCGTGAGGTGGCGGACCGTGGCGACCACGGCCCGTCGGACGTCGTCGGCGAGCTGGTGCAGCGGGCGTCCGAAGTCCGCGGCGAGGGTGATCTCCAGGGCCGTGCTCGCCCCGGCGACGCCTGCGGTGACCTCGGAGTCCGAGTCGCGGCGGCCGGACAGGTCACGGCTCAGGGCGACGCGGACACCGGGAACACCTTCGGCGGAGTGCCGCGCAGCGGCGACGACCACCCGCGCGGCGACGCGGGTGAGCCCGTCGGCAGTGCGGACGGTGGCGTAGTCGCTGTCGTCGATCGCGCTGCGGATGCGCGCGAGCGCCTCCTCCATCGGCCCCTCGGGCGCGATCACCTGCTCGGCGGCCAGGTCGCGCAGGGGTGACAACAGCCGGTCGTACTCCGCGAGAGCCGCCTGGCAGTGCACGCAGCCCTGCTGGTGCACGTCACGGTCGGCACCGCGGCCGTCGGCGACCTGGGTGAGCAGCGTGTCGACCGACCTGCCGCAGGTGAGGGTGTCCCGGTCCCGACGGTCGGTGTGGTCGGGCTGGTCGTGCTCGGTCATGCCCACTCCCGCATGGTGTCGGCGAGCCGGCGGCGGGCTCGGTACAGACGGCCGCGCAGGGTCGGTTCGGAGACGCCGAGGATGGCGGCGGCCTCGTCGTAGCCCAGCTGCTCGATGTCCACCAGCACGACGGGGGCCCGCTGTTCAGGTGGGAGACCGGTGACCGCCGCCAGCACCGCCGAGAGCCTGTTCCTGGCCATCACCTGGGCGTCGGCGCCCGGCGAACTGACGATGTCGGGATCGGTCAGGGGTGTGTCCTCACGGCGACGCCTGATCGTGCCCAGACAACGGTTCACCACGATGCGGTAGAGCCACGTGGTGAACAGGCTCGTGCCCGCGAATCCGGCCAGCGCCGTCCACAGCTGGATGACGACCTCCTGGGCTACGTCCTCGGCGTCGTCGGGGTTGCCGAGCATGCGCAGGGCGATCCGGTAGATGCGGTCGCGGTGTCGCCGTACGAGCGCCTCGTAGGCGTCGAGCGAACCCTCCTGGGCCTTGCCGACGAGCCAGTCGTCGGCCTGGTGGTCGAGCCGCTCGGGACGGGGCCCACGCCGCGCCGGGACGGGGCGGGGCCGGCTGTCGTGCGCCACGTGGCTCCGTACCTCCGGCGGGATGGTCGACGCCGACCTGTCGGCCTCGGGAACTCGTTGCTGCGGTGCCGAGTGCGCCGACGCCCCCGAGCCGTCGACAGGAGCGACGGACATGCGGACGATCGTTGCGTAGACACGAACATCCCGCCCGGCGGAGCAGTGCGCCCACGCGCGCAACGGGCGGGGGTCACCTGTAGTCCTCGACGGTGACGGTGATTCCCGCGTCGGGGATGACACCGCGGACAGCGGCTCTGACCTGGTCGGCGATCTCGGCGATCGGATGGGGGTAGCGACCGACGACGTGGACGTCGACATGCGTGGAGCGTCGAGCGTCCGCGCCCGTCCGACGGCCGGGGAAGGTGGCCGTCGACCTCGCCGCAGGGCCCGGGTGCGGGTTCCCTCCGGCAGCGCAGCTCAGCGCCCGGGTCGCGGCCGGGGCGAGGGCCGGCCCGGTGTGGACGTCACGCGATGCGGGCCGCTCCGCCGCCGAGGGTGTACACGCCGCGGACCTCGCGGGCCGCCGGACCTGCGATCTCGGCGACGACTGCCTCGGCGATCCGGGTACTGCCCCAGCCGGAGGACAGCGCGCCCGACACCGCCGGGCCCGGGGTCGTCGCCGTGGGGGTGTTCGGGGTGGTCATGTCCTGTCTCCCTTCGTGCCGCGGGCCCGGCCGCCTGGTGTGCCGGGGCCTCTGCGGCGGAGGAGGCCTCCGTTGCCGGAAGGTCTCGTTCCGTTCCACAGCCGTGGGACACGATCGGGACAGGATCCTCACGCGGCGGTGCTGTGATGTGAGCCATCGCCGAGCGGTCGGTCCTCGTGACCGGGGGAGACCGGTGCCGGCGAGAGTGGAGGGTCGTCCTGCCACCCGGCGTCTCGCGAATCGTCCGTAGCCCTGCGTCACGCTGTCGGCCGGCCGGCACGGCCTCGACCACGGGGAGCCGTGCGAGCGGTCCTGCCGGAGACGTTCCGGAGCGGACCGCTGATCGGACGTGGAGCCGGAGGTCGGGATCGAACCGACGACCTACCGCTTACAAGGCGGTTGCTCTACCACTGAGCTACACCGGCGGGCAGGCCCCAGCCTAACCCGCCCCTCCGTCGCAACCGCTCACCCCGCCCGGCCGTCGGACGGTGTGAGGTAGGCCGACGCCCCGACGCCGGTCGGCGGCCCGCCCCTAGCCTGGTGGGCGACGCCAGACCCGCACGACGGAATGGAGGGATCGTGGCCGAGGAGACGCCGCCGGCCGACCGGTTCGCACGGCGACTGCGCGGCGCGCTGCGGCGTGACGCGAAACGGCTGCTCACCCCGGGTCCGTCGACGGTGCCGATGCTCATGCTCGGCCCGCAGGTCCCCGACGACGCCCGTGTGCAGGAGGTCCTGGACCTCTGCATGCGGATCGGTGAGATCGAGCTGTCCTCCGGCGAATCGGTCGACGAGGTCACGGCGACGATGCTGCGGCTGGCCAACCTGGCGGGTCTGCCGGCGGTCGACGTGGACATCACGTTCACCTCGATCACGATGTGCTGCCACCGCGGCAACGCCGCCCAGCCGGTGACGACGATGCGGCTGGTCCGCTACCGCACGCTCGACCTGTCCCGCCTCGCCGAGACCGAGGCGATCATCCGCGACGTCGAGGCGGGTCGGCTCGACGTGCGGGCGGCGTCGTCGAAGGTCTCCGAGGTCGTGCGGCACCCGCACCCCTACCCCCGCTGGGTGGCGACGTTCGGCTGGGCCGCGCTGGCCGCGTCGATCGCCCTGCTGCTCGGTGGCGGCCCGCTGACCGCGACGACGGCGTTCGTCACCACCGCGATCATCGACCGGATCGGCCGGGTACTGGCCCGGCGCGGGGTCGCAGCGTTCTTCCAGCAGGTGGTCGGTGGCTTCCTCGTCACCGCCTCGACGGTCGCCCTGGTGCAGCTGGAGGTGTTCCCGCCGGGCACCCGGGCGTCCTACATCGTCGCCGCGGGCATCACGGTGCTGCTGTCCGGGCTGAGCGTGGTCTCCACCGTGCAGGACGCCCTGACCGGCTACTACCTGACCGCGGCCGCCCGCATGGTCGAGATCTCGTTGCTGTCGGCGGGGCTTCTGACCGGCGTCGTGCTCGGCCTGCAGCTCGGGCTCGCGATGGGGACCCAGATCGAGGTGTCCGGGGACCTGCCGTCGGGACCGGGCCAGTTCGGGCTCTCGCTGGTCGCCGGTGCGCTGGCGGCGGCGTTCTACGCGCTCGCCGGGTACGCACCGTTGCGGTCGTTGCCGATCGCCGGCGCGGTCGGCGCGTCGAGCTGGCTGGTCTACGGCCTGCTCACGCAGAACGCCGGGCTCGGCCAGGTGCCCGCGACCGGGGCCGCGGCGCTCGTCGTCGGCCTGGCGGCGGGCCTGCTGCGCCGGGGCACCCAGACCCCGCCGATGGTCGTCACCCTCGCCGGGGTCACCCCGCTGCTGCCCGGTCTGGCCGCCTACCGCGGCTTCTACCAGCTGGCGATCGAGGGGCCGTCCGAGGGATTGGTGACGATCACGATCGCGCTGGCCGTCGGTCTGGCGCTGGCCGCGGGCGTCGCCCTGGGGCAGTTCGTGGCCAGCCCGCGCCGCCGTCCCGAGGACCGGCCCGGCGGGGCCGAGAGCTCCCCCACCGGCGCCGCGGCCGTCGGCGCCCCGGTGCCCGACACCACGGCCGACGGGGCCGATCCGAAGTAGGGTCGCCACGGGGCGAGCGTCGAGGAGGGCATGTGTCCACAGGGGAACCGGTGACCGCAGCGGATCTGGTGGTGGTGGCCAACAGGCTCCCCGTGGACCTGGAGCGGCATCCGGACGGCAGCACCACCTGGCGTCGCAGCCCGGGCGGCCTGGTCACGGCGCTGGAGCCGACCCTGCGGGCCCGGGAGGGTGCCTGGGTCGGCTGGCCCGGCGTCCCCGACGCCGAGGTCGAGCCCTTCGCCGAGGACGGCCTGTCGCTGTTCCCGGTGATGCTGACCGCGCAGGAGGTCACCGACTACTACGAGGGCTTCTCCAACGGCACGCTCTGGCCGCTCTACCACGACGTCGTCGCACCGCCGCAGTTCCACCGGCACTGGTGGCGCGCCTACACCGCGGTGAACCAGCGCTTCGCCGAGGAGGTCGCGAAGGTCGCCGCCCAGGGCGCGACGGTCTGGGTGCAGGACTACCAGCTCCAGCTCGTCCCGGGGAAGCTGCGCGAGCTGCGCCCGGACCTGCGGATCGGCTTCTTCCTGCACATCCCGTTCCCGCCGGTCGAACTGTTCCGCCAGCTCCCGTGGCGGACCCGGATCATGGAGGGCCTGCTCGGCGCGGACCTCGTCGGTTTCCACACCGACGGCGGCGTCCGCAACTTCCACTGGCTCGCCCAGGAGCTCGCCGGGGCCTCCACCGACCGCGACCCGGAGGTGCTCCACCACGGCGGACGGCGGATCCGGCTCGGCGCGTTCCCGATCTCGATCGACTCGCACCGGCTCGACGAGCTGGCCCGGACCCCCGAGGTCGAGAAGCGTGCCGCCGAGATCCGGACGGAGCTCGGCAGCCCGGAGAAGATCGTGCTGGGTGTCGACCGGCTCGACTACACCAAGGGCATCGACGTCCGGCTCCGCGCGTTCCACGAGCTCCTCGAGGAGGAGCGGGTGTCCGTCGACGACGCGGTGATGATCCAGCTGGCGACGCCGTCGCGGGAGCGGGTCGAGCACTACCAGCAGATGCGCGCCGACATCGAGCAGGCCGTCGGCCGGATCAACGGCGAGTTCGCCCGCGTCGGGCACCCGGCGGTGCACTATCTGCACCGGTCGCTGCCGCGCGAGGAGCTCGCCGCGTTCTTCCTCGCCGCCGACGTCATGCTCGTGACCCCGCTGCGCGACGGCATGAACCTCGTCGCCAAGGAGTACGTCGCCTGCCGCCCCGACGACGGCGGCTGTCTCGTGCTGTCCGAGTTCGCCGGTGCCGCGATCGAGCTGACCAGCGCTCTGCTGGTCAACCCGCACGACACCGACGGCGTCAAGGAGGCGCTCTACGCGGCGCTGACCATGAACGCCGAGGAGGGGCGCAAACGGATGCGCACGCTGCGCCGCCAGGTCCTCGACCACGACGTCGACCGCTGGGCCACCGGGTTCCTGGAGGCGCTCGGCATCCGGGTCGAGCAGTGAGCCCCGACGCCGCCGTGGAGCAGCTCGCCGGCGTGGGGCGGCTGCTCGTCGCCCTCGACTTCGACGGCGTACTGGCCCCGCTGGTCGACGACCCGTCGACGTCGCGGCCGCTGCCCGCCTCGGCCGACGCCGTCCGGCGCCTCGCGGCGCACGACGCGACGACCGTCGTGATGCTGTCCGGCCGGGGCCGCGACGACCTCGCAACCGTCTCCGGGTTCGTCCCGCCGGTCGGGCTGGTGGGCAGCCACGGCGCCGAGTACGACGACGGGCTCGCCGCCCTGCTCGGGCGCGGCGGCCTGCTGACGCCTGCGCAGGAGCGCCGGCGGACCGCGCTGCTCGACGGCCTGCGCACCCTGGTCGACGGGACCCCCGGGGCGCGCCTGGAGACCAAGCCCGCGGGCGGAGCGGTGCACGTGCGCGGCATGGACCCGGCCGCCGGGGCGGCGCTGCTGGAGCGGGTCGACGCCGAGTGGGCCGGTGACGGCGTCGACGCCGTCGCGGGCAAGGACGTGCTGGACCTGGCCGTCGTCGAGACCACCAAGGGCTCCGCGGTGGAGGCGCTGCGGTCGGCCCTGCACGCGGACGCGGTGCTGTTCGCCGGGGACGACGTCACCGACGAGACCGCGTTCCGGGTGCTGGGCGACGGCGACGTCGGTATCAAGGTCGGCGACGGCGACACCGCGGCCCGCTTCCGGGTCGCCGACCCGCAGGAGATGGCCGGGGTCCTGGAGCGGCTGGCCGCGCTGCGCTGCGGGTCCTGACCAGGTCCCGACAGCTCAGTCGAGGTCGGCCAGCGCGGCCGGGGGCTCGCGGCACGGGTCGTCGGCGGCGGGCAGGTCGGAGGCGTTGCCGGGGATCCCGAGGCCCTCGGTGGCGGCGAGCCCGCCCATCTGGGTGTACCAGCGCGGGGCGCGCTCGCGGGCGTGCCAGTAGCCCTTCGCGCTGATCCAGCCGCGTTCGCCGGGGTCGGCGACACCGTTGCCGTTGGAGTCGCCGAGGAAGCGCATGCCGCCGCCGGGGGCGCGTTCGACGTGCAGCGGGGACGGCAGCAGCCCGATGAGCTGCGCGGACTCGTCCACGCTGAGCGAGCGGCTGGACTTGCCGAAGTAGTACCAGGAGGCGGCGCAGACGCCGTAGACGCGCGGCGCGAACTGCGCGACGTTGACGTAGATCTCCAGGATCCGGCGCTTGGACATGACGAGCTCCATCGTCTCCGCCGGCGGGATCTCCAGCGCCTTGCGCACCGGTTCCAGCGGCGGATAGCGCCCGGCCCACAGGAACAGGTTCTTCGACGTCTGCTGGGTGATGGTCGACCCGGACGGGTCGTCGGTGCCGTCCATGTACGCCTGCACGCGCGCCCACTGCATCCCGTAGTCGACGGCGAGGGTGCGCTCCGGGAACTGCTGGTCCTCCTGCCCCATCACCACGATCAGGAAGTTGCGCGACACGTGCTCGGCGTCGGTCCACTGCGCGACGGTCGGCCCGAAGTTCCACAGCCGGAACATCGTGTACGGCGGGTTGACCAGCGTGAACAGCAGCACCAGGACCAGCGGGACGGCCTGGGCGACCAGGGCCCAGCGCAGCAGCCTGCGCAGCCGGACCCGGGTCGACGGCGGCGGGGTCCCCGGGGGCCGCTGCGGCCGCAGCCCGCGCAGTCGTTCCCGCAGCGCCGCGACCTGCGGCCCGATCGGGCGACGCGGAGCGCGGGGCTCCTCGGGACGGGGCACGGGGGCCGCTCCGCGACGCGGCGGGGGGCCGGTCCGGCGGGCGCCGCGACGCGTGGGCAGTGGCCGCTGGGCCGGGTGGAGCACGTCCGGGCGGTCGGACGCCACGGGGCGCGGGATCGGGCGCAGGGCGTCCGGGGAATCGGACGGTGCGGGGCGCGGGGCCCGACGCAGGCCGTCGGGGCGGTCGGGCGGCGCGGAGGGCCGCGGGGCCGGCGGGGGTGGCACGGCGCGGGCCGGCCGCCCGCCCGCCGGCGGACGTCCGGGAGGCGGGGGCGGCCCGACACGTGGCGGCCCGGCCCCGGGACGCGGCGCGGGAGGCGGCATCGGGGGGCGCCGCCCGGCGGGGCCCGGGGGCGGTGGTGGCGGACGGCGACGTGGGTCGCGCTCGTCGTTCAGCGCAACCTCCCCCTCGCCCCGGTCCGGCCACCCGGACGGGCGACCCGAACCCGACGATACCGACGGGGCGGGAGGAACCGTGGCCGGTACGGGTCAGCGCGGCGGACCGCAGGCCGGGTCGACGGCGTCGAGCACCTCGACCTCGTCGCCGACGGCGATCTCCGCGCCCGGGGCGTCCGGGATCAGGTTGACCCCGAACCACACCTTGCCGTCGAACCGCCGGTGCCGGGCCAGGGTGGCCATCGGCTCGCGGCCCGTGACGGCCGTGTCCGGGTCGACGGTGGTGAGCACGCAGCGGGCGCAGCCCTTGGCCACCCGGAACTCCGCGGCGCCGATCCGGATGCGCCGCCAGCCGTCCTCGGCCCAGGCCGGTGCGCCGTCGACGAAGGCGTTCGGCCGGAACCGGGTCATCGGCAGCGGCGCCTCGGCCGCGTCCGGGCCGGCGGCGACCAGCGCGTCCAGCGCGTGCAGCGAGGCCGTGGAGGCGAGCAGCAGCGGGTAGCCGTCGGCGTAGGAGACGCGGTCCTCGTCGTGGGAGAAGTCGGGGTCGGGACGGCGTCGGGCCGGGTCGTCGAGGTGGATCAGTCGCACCGGGTCGCCGAGCAGCTCGGAGAACCAGGCGTCGGCCGCCGGGCCGGCCGGGACGCCGGCGGTGTCCCAGCGGTGCACGCGGACCGGCACCGGCTCGCCGTCGGGCACGGGGACGGTGAACGGCGGCAGCCCCGGTCCGGTCAGGCGGAGCCCGTCGTCGGCGGGGGTGGGCGCGACGAGCACGAGCCGCGGGTGGGTGCGCGCGGTGACCACGGCGCCGTCGTCGCGGACCAGCATCCAGCGCCGGTCCCCGGCGAGACCGGCCCGTTCGACGACCGAGCGGGCGACGTCCGCGCCCCGGCAGGACTTGACCGGGTAGCGGCGCAGCCCGGTCAGGCTCACCATCCGGAGAAGAACTCCCCGGACTGGCGCAGCCCGCGGGTGGTCGCCCCGACGATCAGCTCCGTCGGGAGGTTGACGTGCTCGGGGACGTGGCGGTCGCCGCGTTCGAGCAGCAGCCGTCCGGCCTCGAGGCCCTTCTCCCGGAACGGCTGGCGGACCGTGGTCAGGCCGACGCGCTCGGCCTCGGGCACGCCGTCGAACCCGGCGACCGAGAGGTCCTCGGGCACCCGCAGGCCGCGGTCGCGGGCCTCGCGCAGCGCGCCGAGGGCGAGGATGTCGGAGGTGCACACCAGCGCGGTGATCCCGGGGTGGGAGTCCAGCAGGGTGGCGGCGCCGTCCGCGCCGGCGTCGAGGGAGTGCTCGAACCGCTCGATGACCGGGACGTCGGCCCAGTCGACACCGGCCTCGGCGAGCGCCGCGCGCAGCCCGGCGAGGCGCTCCCGCTGCACGGCGTAGGAGCTGCCCTCCTGCCGGGCGACGTCGGCCCTGCCGTCGTGCCGGTGCGAGGACAGGCGCATGCAGAGCACACCGACGCGGCGGTGGCCGAGCTCGACGAGGTGCCGCCCGAGCGCGAGGGTCCCGGCGCGGTCGTCGACGCCGACGCGGTCCACCCCGGTGATCCCGGTGGGCTGGTCGCAGACGACCGTCGGCACCGGGCGCTGCAGGACGGCCCGGAAGTGCGGGTCGTCCTCACTGACCGAGTAGACGACGAAGCCGTCGACCCCGGCCTGGTAGACGGAGTCGACGTCGGAGTGCTCGGGGCTGACCGGGATCAGCAGCAGGCCGGTGCCCGCCTTCTCACAGGCCAGCGCGAGCCCCTCCAGGAAGCCGGTGGCGCCCGGGTCGCGGAAGGCGTAGCTGAGCGCCTCGGTGAGCAGCAGGCCCACCGCTCCGGCGCGCCGGGTGCGCAGCGAGCGGGCGACCGGGTCCGGGCCCGGGTAGCCGAGCCGCCGGGCCGCCTCCAGGACACGCTCGCGCAGCGGCGCGGACAGCTGGTCGGGGCGGTTGTAGGCGTTCGACACGGTCGTCCGGGAGACCCCGAGTTCGGCGGCCAGCGACGCGAGCGTCGCCGGACGCCGCGGGTGCTGGGGGCCGGTCATTCCCCGAACGGTAGCGGCGCGGTCACGCACGTGAAAGTCCGCCCCGACCGGCCACGACGGGATCACACGCCGCGCGCGTTCCCGGCTCTCCGTACAGCGGTAGAGTGAATCTGAGAATGATTTCCAATAAATGTATGCCGATATGTTGATGGGAGTTCCGTCCGTGTCCCGATCCCCGCTCCGCCCGGCCGCGCTCGTGGCCGGGCTGGCCGCACTCGCCCTGGGTCTGACCGCCTGCGGCTCCGGCCAGGTCGACGCCCCCACCAGCGCCGACACCCCGCAGGTGAAGATCGTCACCTCCACCGACGCCTGGGGCGCGGTCGCCCGCGCCGTGGGCGGCAACTACGCCAGGGTCGAGTCGATCATCAGCTCCCCCGACGTCGATCCGCACGGCTACGAGCCGACCCCGCAGAACGCGGCGACCGTCGGCGAGGCCCAGCTGCTGGTCATGAACGGCGGCGGCTACGACGCGTTCATGACCGATCTCGTCGCCGCGTCCGGCAACACGGCACCGCTGGTCGACGCCGTCGAGGTCTCCGGCATCGAGGGGGCCCAGGAGGCCCCCGCCGACGACCACGGCCACGACCACGACGCCGGGGCCACCCCCGAGCCCGCAGGCGAGGCGGACCACGAGCACGAGCACGGCTCGTTCAACGAGCACGTCTGGTACGACCCGGCCGCGGTCGGCCGCGTCGCCGAGCAGCTCGCCGACCAGCTCGGCCGCATCGACCCGAGCGCCGCGGAGTACTTCCGCACCAACGCGCAGACCCTCGAGGGCGGCGTCGCCCAGCTGACGTCGAAGGCCACCGAGATCGGCCGCGCGCACCCGGGGGCACGGGTCGCCGTCACCGAGCCGGTGCCCGCCTACCTGCTGCAGGCCGCCGGGGTCGCGAACGCGACCCCGCAGGAGTTCTCCTCGGCGGTCGAGGAGGGCACCGACCCGCCGGCCGCCGTCGTCGCGCAGATGCTGGGGCTGTTCACCGCGCAGCCGCCGGTCGACGCGCTGATCCTCAACAGCCAGACGACCTCGCCGACCACCGACCAGGTCCGCGACGCCGCCCAGAAGGGAGGCGTCCCGGTGGTCCAGATGTCGGAGACGCTGCCCGCGGGCACCACCGACTGGGTGCAGTGGATGAACGCCAACCTGGACGAGCTCTCCGCGGCGCTGAACCGCTGACATGGGTTCTTCGCACCAGTCCGCGCTGTCGCTGCGCGGGGCGGGCCTCCGGTTCGGGGCCCGGACCCTGTGGTCCGGCCTCGACCTGGACGTCGCACCCGGCGAGTTCGTCGCCGTCCTCGGCCCGAACGGCTCCGGCAAGACGACGCTGATGCGCGTCCTGCTGGGGCTGCTCCCGCTCTCCGACGGCACCGTGACCGTCGGCGGGCACACCCCGCGGCGCGGCAGCCCGGAGATCGGCTACGTCCCGCAGCAGCAGCCGCTCGACCCGGACCTGCCGCTGCGCGGGCGCGACCTCGTCGGCCTCGGGCTCGACGGGCACCGCTTCGGTCTCGGCCTGGGCCGGCGACGCGAGCGGCGCGAGCGCGTCGACCGCGCGCTCGCCCAGGTCGGCGGCACCGGGTACGCCGACGCCCCCGTCGGGCGGCTGTCCGGCGGCGAGCAGCAGCGGCTGCGGGTCGCGCAGGCACTCGTCGGGGACCCGGCGGTGCTGCTGTGCGACGAACCCCTGCTCAGCCTGGACCTGTCCCACCAGCGGATCGTGACCCGACTGATCGACGAGCGCCGCCGCGCCGCGGGCACCGCGGTGCTGTTCGTGACCCACGAGATCAACCCGGTGCTGCCGCTGGTGGACCGGGTCCTCTACCTCGTGGACGGCCGGTTCTCGATCGGCACCACCGACGAGGTCATGACCTCGGAGACGCTGTCGCGGCTCTACCGCACCGACGTCGACGTGCTGCGGGTCCGCGACCGGCTGGTCGTCGTCGGGGCCGAGGACTCCCCGGTCACCCGGGACGAGCACGCCGAGCACGGCGTCGCGGTCGGGGGTGGCGCGTGACCGAGTTCCTGGCCCGGATCCTCGACCTGTCCGGCACCGGCACGCTGCTGGGCTACCCGTTCGTCCGCAACGCGCTCATCGCCTGCGCGGTGCTCGGGCTGGTCGCCGGGCTGCTCGCCCCGCTGGTCGTCAGCCGCGGGATGGCCTTCGCCGTGCACGGCACCGCCGAGCTGGCCTTCACCGGGGCCGCAGCCGGGCTGCTGCTCGGCGTCGCCGTCGGGGTGGGGGCGGTGGTGGGCGCCGTCGTCGCCGCAGTGATCTTCGGTGTGCTGGGCCTGCGCCAACGCGAGCGGGACTCCGCGATCGGTGTGGTGATGGCGTTCGGGCTCGGCCTGGGCGTGCTGTTCCTGGCCCTCTACGACGGCCGCTCCTCCAACCGGTTCGGCCTGCTGACCGGCTCCATCGTGTCGGTCGACCAGCAGAACCTGTGGGTGCTGGGGGTCGTCGCCGTCGTCGTGCTCGCGACCCTGGCGCTGCTCTACCGGCCGCTGCTGTTCGCCAGCACCGACCCCGACGTCGCGCTGGCGCGCGGTGTGCCCGTCCGCGCGCTGACCCTGGTGTTCGGCGTGCTGATCGGTCTGGTGACGGCGCTGGCCGTGCCGATCGTCGGGGCGATCCTGGTGCTGTCGGTGCTGATCGTGCCCGGCGCCGCGGCGAACCGGGTCACCGCGAACCCGCTGCTGGCGACCGTCCTCGCGATCGTCATCGCGGAGGTCGCGCTGGTCGGCGGGACGATCCTGTCGCTGGCGCCGGGGCTGCCGATCTCGGCCTACGTGGCGACCATCGGGTTCGTCGCCTACCTGCTCTGCCGGCTGGTGGGCCGGCTGCGCGGCCGGGGCCCGGTCCGCGCCTGACCCCCGGGTCCGCCGGCGGTGATCCGCTGTCCGCGCGGTGATCCGCCCGTCGCGTGCGTCCGGACGCGCGCGGGGAGCGGATCACCGCGCGTCGCGGCGATCACGCGTCGGGTCAGCGGCCGACGCGACGGCGGCGGGCCACCTCGGCCAGAACGACGCCGGTGGCGACCGAGGCGTTCAGGGACTCCACGCGACCGGCCAGGGGGATCGAGACGGTCACGTCGCAGGTCTCGCGGACCAGCCGGGACAGGCCCTTCCCCTCCGACCCGGTGACGATCACCAGCGGCCCGGAGGCCAGGTCGAAGTCGTCGAGGGAGACGTCGCCGTCGGCGGCCAGACCGGCGACCATCAGCCCTGCGGAGGCGTACTCCTGCAGGGTGCGGGTCAGGTTCGTCGCGCGCGCGACCGGGACCCGGGCCGCGGTGCCCGCCGAGGTCCGCCAGGCCACCGCGGTCATGCCCGCGGCGCGCCGCTGCGGCACGACGACGCCGTGCCCGCCGAACGCCCCCACCGACCGGACGACCGCACCCAGGTTGCGCGGGTCGGTCACCCCGTCCAGGGCGACGGCCAGTGCCGGGCGCCCGGAGTGCGACGCGGCCTCCAGCACCTCGTCGGGGTGGGCGTAGGCGTACGGCGGCACCTGCAGGGCGAGGCCCTGGTGCAGCGCTCCCCCGCTGATCCGGTCGAGATCGTTGCGCGGCACCTCCAGGATGGAGATGCCCCGCTCCGCGGCCAGCGCGACGGCCTCGGTGACGCGGTCGTCGGCGGACATGCCGGTGGCCACCTGCAGCGCCGTCGCCGGTACGCCGGCCCGCAGGCACTCGACGACCGGGTTGCGGCCGAGCACGGTCTCCGGGGTCTCCCCGTCACCGCGACGGCCCGCGACCGGGCGTCGGCGCTGCTGCTGGTCCTGGGCGGCGCGGCGCGCGGCCGCCCTCGCCTTCGGGTGGCCGGGTCGCATCTCGCCGGGCGGGGTCGGGCCCTTGCCCTTCAGTGCGCGCCGGGGCTGGCCGCCGGATCCGACGACCATGCCCTTCTTGGTGCCTTCCTTACGGATCGCACCGCGGCGCTTGGAATTGCCTGCCATGAGTTCTACGAGTCCTAGTTGTCTTTGAGAGTCCAGGTGGAGCCGTCGGCGCCGTCCTCGACGGCGATCCCGGCGGCGAGCAGCTCGTCGCGGAGCCGGTCCGCGGTGGCGAAGTCGCGCTCGGCGCGCGCGGCCCGGCGGCGCTCGAGCATCGTCTCCACCAGGGTGCCCAGTGCCTGCCGGGCGGCGTCGCCCGACTCCTCGGCCACGCCGCCGGCTGCCAGCGGGTCCAGGCCGAGCACCTCGGTCGTCGCACGGACCGCGGACGCGGCCCGCAGCGCGCCGGTGACGTCCCCGGCGTCGAGGGCGGTGTTGCCCTCGCGCACCAGGGTGTGCACGGTGCCGAGCGCGAGCGGGGTGCCCAGGTCGTCGTCGAGTGCGGCGGTGAACGCGCCGGGCAGCTCCGCCGCGACCTCGGGCAGGCCGTGCCGCTCGCGCACCCGGTGCACGAACGACTCGATCCGCCGGTACGCGGCGACGGCCTCGTCCAGCGCGGCGTCGGAGTACTCGATCGCCGACCGGTAGTGCGGGCCGACCAGGTAGTAGCGCAGCTCGGCCGGGCGGACCCGCTCGAGCAGGTTCTCGATCGCCAGGGTGTTCCCCAGCGACTTCGACATCTTCTCCCCGCCCATGGTCACCCAGGCGTTGTGCAGCCAGAACCGGGCGAACCCGTCCCCGGCCGCGTGACTCTGGGCGCGCTCGTTCTCGTGGTGCGGGAACACCAGGTCCAGGCCGCCGCCGTGGATGTCGAACTCCGGGCCGAGGTAGGCGGTCGCCATCGCCGAGCACTCCAGGTGCCAGCCGGGACGCCCGTTCCCCCAGGGGGTGGGCCAGCTGGGCTCGCCGGGCTTGGCGGCCTTCCACAGCGTGAAGTCCAGGGCGTCGCGCTTGGCGCCGCCCTCGCCCTCACCCTGGTGGACGTCGTCGACGCGCTGACCGGACAGCGCGCCGTAGTCGGGCAGGGTGCGCACGGCGAAGTACACGTCTCCGCCCGCGGCGTAGGCGTGGCCGCGCTCGATCAGCCGCTCGATCAGCTCGACCATCTGCGTGATGTGCCCGGTCGCCCGGGGCTCCACCGACGGCGGCAGGCAGCCCAGCGCGTCGTACGCGGCGGTGAAGGCCCGCTCGTGCGTGGCCGCCCACTCCCACCACGGACGGCCCGCGGCCTGCGCCTTGCGCAGGATCTTGTCGTCGATGTCGGTGACGTTGCGGACCAGCGTGACGTCGTACCCGGACCGGGCCAGCCAGCGGCGCAGCACGTCGTAGTTCAGGCCCGAGCGGACGTGGCCGATGTGCGGCAGGCCCTGCACCGTCGCCCCACAGACGTACATCGACACTGCTCCGGCCCGCAGCGGCGTGAACGCACGCTGCTCCCTGGTCGCTGAGTCGAGAAGTCTGAGGCTCACGTCACCAGGGTACGGGCCTCCGATTCGTCCACTACACGCGCGGTGGGGCTGCGGCAAGGTGTCCGGCATGGCTGTTCAGCGGATGTACCCGCGGCTGGTCGTGCACGACGCCGACGCCGCGATCGACTTCTACCGCGCCGTGTTCGGCGCGGAGCTCGTGGAGCGCTACACCGGCGGCTCCGGCGCCGTGGTGCACGCCCTGCTGCGGGCCGGCGGCGCGGAGTGGGCCGTCAAGGACGGCGACGACGTCGACCCCCCGCCGTCGGGGCCCGGCGGGGTGATCCTGGCCCTGGAGGTCGACGACCCGGACGCGGTCGCCACGGCGATGGTGGAGCACGGCGGCCGGGTGCTGTTCCCGGTGACCGACCACGACTACGGGCAGCGCGGCGGCCGGCTCACCGACCCGTTCGGCCACGCCTGGATGGTGGCGGCCCACGCCGACGACCTCACCCCGGAGCAGATCCAGGAACGGACCGGGCGTCTCTAGCCCGCGGGCAGCAACAGCGCCGTCGCGACGGAGGCGCGGCCCTCGCCGCGCCCGGTCAGCCCCAGCCCGTCGGTCGTCGTACCGGACACCGACACCGGGCCGCCCACCACCTCCGAGAGCACCCGTTCGGCCTCGGCCCGGCGCTTCCCGATCTTCGGGTCGTTCCCGATCACCTGGACGGCGGCGTTGCCGACGGTCCAGCCGTCGCGGGTGAGCAGGCGGCGGACCTCGGCGAGCAGGGTCGCCCCGCTCGCACCCGTCCACTCCGGACGGCCGGTGCCGAACACCGCGCCCAGGTCGCCCAGCCCCGCCGCGGACAGCAGGGCGTCGCACAGCGCGTGTGCGGCGACGTCGCCGTCGGAGTGCCCGGCGCAGCCGTCGGCCCCGGGCCACAGCAGACCCGCGACCCAGCAGTCGCGGCCCGGCTCGACCGGGTGCACGTCGGTACCGATCCCGACCCTCATGCGTGTTCCTCGTGCTCGGTGACGCGGCCCGCCCCGGCGAGCAGCAGTTCGGCGATGCGCAGGTCCCACGCGGTGGTGATCTTGAACGCGCGCGGGTCCCCGGCGACGGTGGTGACCGGGTCGCCGAGCGCCTCGACCAGCCCGGCGTCGTCAGTACGGGGGTCGGGTGTTCCCGCGTGGGCGCGGCGCAGGTCGGCCGCGCGGAACCCCTGCGGCGTCTGCACCGCACGCAGCTCGGAGCGGTCCACGGTGGACACGACGGTCCCGGCGCCGTCGACCCGTTTGACCGTGTCGGCCACAGGGAGCACCGGGATCACCGCGGGCGCGCCCGCGCGCACGGCGTCGACCACCCGGCGGACGACGTCGGGTGGGGTGAGCGGGCGCGCGGCGTCGTGCACCAGCACGACCTCGGCGTCCGTCCCGGTCGCAGCGAGACCCGCCGCGACGGAGGCGGTGCGGTCGGCACCACCGGCGACGACGGTCGCCGGGCGTCCGGGCAGGATGGCGGCGGCGGCGTCCACCTGGTCCGCGGGGACGACGACCACCACGTGCCCGACGACGTCGGACGCGAGAAGGCCGTCGACCGCGCGTACCAGCATGGGAACCCCGGCCAGTCCGACGAACGCCTTGGGCGCACCTGCACCCAGACGCACCCCGGAACCGGCTGCGGGAAGCACCGCGACGACACCCGCCCCGGAGGACGGTCCGTGCACGCCGGTCAGGCGTTCGCGGTGGCGAGCACCTCGTCGAGCAGGACCTCGGCCCGCTCCTCGTCGGTGCCCTCGGCCAGCGCGAGCTCGCTGACCAGTATCTGCCTCGCCTTGGCCAGCATCCGCTTCTCACCGGCGGACAGGCCCCGGTCCTTCTCCCGCCGCCAGAGGTCGCGGACGACCTCGGCGACCTTGTTCACGTCACCGGACGTGAGCTTCTCCCAGTTCGCCTTGTACCGGCGCGACCAGTTCGTGGGCTCCTCGGTGTGCGGCGCGCGCAACACCTCGAAGACCCGATCCAGCCCCTCCTGGCCCACGACGTCACGCACACCGACCACCTCGACGTTGTCGGCGGGGATGCGCACCGTCAGATCGCCCTGCTGGACCTTCAGGACGAGGTACTGCACTTCCTCGCCCTTGATCGTCCGGGTCTCGATCGCCTCGATGAGCGCGGCACCGTGGTGCGGGTAGACGACGGTCTCTCCGACCTTGAAAACCATGTGTCCTCTGGCCCCTTTCGCTGAGTCCAGATTAACACGTCGCCCGGGCGGGACGGTGACCGGCTTTCACCGTCGTCGCAGGTCAGGGGGTTGACAACAGCGGAGGAACGTGTTCCCCGCGGGCGTGGCGCCCATCCGGACCGGCCCGGCCGCGTGCCGGTCGCCGCCGCGTCACGTCCCGGACCACCGGGTCTGCCGCCCCACCGTCCGGCGGGGACGCGGTCGTCACACCCGGGTGCCCGACCGCGCAACGCGCCGGAGCGCGCGACTAGGCTGCCTCCCGACAGACCCAGCATGTGCGCCGGGGGCACTTCGGGGCACCGGCAAGGAAGGACACGACGACCGTGAGCCGCACCCGCCGTCCCGCCCGGACCCTGGCCGGGGTCGCCGGCGCCGTCGCCCTGACCGGCCTGCTGATCAGCGGCTGTGGAGCCGGGCAGATCGCGCAGACCGCAGAGCAGGTCGCCGCCGTCAACGGCGCCAACGCCACGGTCGGCTCGGTCGACCTGCGTGACGTCCAGGTCGCCTACCCGACCACGCCCGCGGGCCCGGACGCGCTCTACCGCCAGGGCGGCGCCGCACCGCTCGTCGCCACCCTGGTCAACACCGGCTCGGTCGCCGACCGTCTGGTGTCGGTCACCTCGCCGGCCGCCGCGTCGGTGCAGATCCAGGGCGACGCGACCATGCCGCAGGACATCGCGCTGGTCTCGCCGGGCAACCTGCAGCTGACCCCGACCAACGCCAAGCGCGTGCAGCTCGTCGCCGAGGGCCTGACCCGTCCGGTCCCGGCCGGCGCGCAGGTCCCGATGACGTTCGTGTTCGAGAAGGCCGGCTCGGTGACCCTCACCGTCCCGACCGGCGTGCCGACCGTCGAGGGTTCCCCGGGGCACGCCCCGGAGCGCGCGTCGTTCGCCGACGGCGAGGAGGGCGCCAACGGCGCCGAGACCGGCGTCAACTCCGAGACCGGCGGTCAGGCCGAGGCCCCGTCGGTGGACCAGCCGAACCCGGTCCCGGCCGGTGAGGGCGCCGAGGTCGCGCCCGGCAACGAGGGCAGCGGCGCCGGTGGCGCCGCCGGCAACTGACCCCCCGGTCCCGCGCCGCCCGCTCGGGCGGCTACCGCTGCACCGAGTGCGACCACCGCACGGCGCAGTGGGTGGGGCGCTGTCCGGGCTGCCAGGCCTGGGGGTCGCTCGAGCAGGTCGAGCCGGTGCGCACCGGCGGGGGCGGCCGGACCGTCGTCGCCGGGGCGCCCAGCACCCCGGCCCGGCGGATCGCCGAGGTGGAGCTGGACTCCGCCCGGGCCCGGCCGACCGGCGTCGACGAGCTGGACCGGGTCCTCGGTGGCGGGCTCGTCCCGGGCGCGGTGGTGCTGCTGGCCGGTGAGCCGGGCGTCGGCAAGTCCACGCTGCTCCTGGAGGTCGCCGCACAGGCCGCGGCCCGGTCCCGGGTCCTCTACGTCTCCGGTGAGGAGTCCGCGGGCCAGGTCCGGTTGCGGGCCGAGCGCACCGGCGGCGTCCACGACGAGCTCTACCTCGCCGCCGAGTCCGACCTCGAGTCGGTGCTCGGCCATGTCGACGCGCTGCGGCCGTCGCTGCTGGTGGTGGACTCGATCCAGACCATGTCCACCGCCTCGGTCGACGGCAGCCCCGGCGGGGTGACCCAGACCCGCGCCGTCACCGTGGGGCTGACCGCGCTGGCGAAGGAACGCGGCCTGGCCGTGCTGCTCGTCGGCCACGTCACCAAGGACGGCGGCATCGCGGGCCCGCGGGTGCTGGAGCACCTGGTCGACGTGGTGCTGCACTTCGAGGGCGACAAGCACTCGGCGCTGCGGATGGTCCGCGGGGTGAAGAACCGGTTCGGTCCGGCCGACGAGGTCGGCTGCTTCGAGCTGCGCGACTCCGGCATCGTCGGTCTCGCCGACCCCTCGGGGCTGTTCCTCGGCCGGTTCGGCCAAGGCGCCGACACGGTGCAGCCGGGGACCGCGGTGACCGTCGTGATGGACGGGCGACGGCCACTGCTGGCCGAGGTGCAGGCGCTCGTCGCAGGGGCGAACATCCCGAGCCCGCGCCGTGCGGTGACCGGGCTGGACTCGTCGCGGGTGCCGATGCTGCTCGCCGTCGTCGAACGGCGGGGCGGGCTCAAGCTGCACGACGCCGAGGTCTACACCGCCACCGTCGGCGGGATGCGGATCACCGAGCCCGCGGCCGACCTCGCCATCGCGCTGGCGGTCGTCTCGGCGAAGCGGGACGCGGCGCTGCCCGCGGACCTCGTCGTGCTGGGCGAGCTCGGGCTGGCCGGCGAGCTGCGCCGGGTGCACGGGGTCGACCGGCGCCTCGCGGAGGCCGCACGGCTGGGCTTCACCCGGGCGATCGTCCCCACCGGGGCCGAGGTCGGGCGGACCGGGATGCAGATCACCGAGGCGTCGTCGCTGCGCGAGATCATGGCCCGCATCCGCTGAGCCTCAGCTCATGAGCAGCGGGGCGGGCTCGCTCACGACCCGGTCGAGCCGGGCCAGCACCCGGTAGCCCCCCGGGCCCACCCGGGTGCGCTCGCCCGCACAGCCGGGCTCCGAGGCGAGCCCGGTCCAGGTCACGGCGAAGGCCACCGGCTGGCCGGGCACCAGGGTGCGCAGGTCGTCCGACGACGGGTTGGAGCAGTCGTTGGACGACCAGAGCTTGGTCGCCCCGTCGCCGCTCCAGACGGCGATCTCCTGCTGGGCGCCGTCGAGGTCGCGCACGCAGGGCTGGCCGGAGACGTTGGTGACGACCAGCCGCAGCTCGGGCCGCGCGCCGGAGGGGTAGGTCGGCTGCCCGGTCTCGGCGCGCACCTCGATCATCGCGTCGGTGCAGGGCACCGGACCGGTCGGCGGGGAGGGTGCGGCCTGCGGCACCTGGACGGACGGGCGTGGTGTGTCGTCGGGGCGGACCGTCTCGTCCGCCGGGCCCGCGTTCGGGGTCGCGGGCCCGGCGGACGTCCCCGTCGCGGCGGCCGGCGGGGGTCCGGGCACGGCGGGGTCGGGGAGCGGCACGGACGCGGGTGTCCCCGTCCCCGGGGCTGGGGATGCCGGGGACGGGGACCCCGGGGGCGCCGCGGGTGCGGCCGTCCCTGTGTCCGGTGTGGTCTGCGACGACTGGGAGGTCGTCCGTGCGGCCGTCCCGGCGGGCTCGTCGGAGCCCCGTGGGATCAGCAGCCAGGTGGTGAGCCACAGCAGCGCGAAGAGCGCGAGCAGCGCGACGCCGACCGCGCACGCGCGCCGACGCCAGTAGACCGACGCCGGCAGGGGACCCACCGGGTGCATGTCACCGACGGTAGATCTCCGGTTACACGAAGTCGCCGCCGCCGCGCCGGGAACGGACATGTCCGGCGAGGTCCACCCGGCGGGGCGACCCGCGCGTCCCGACCGGGTGAGTGCAGTGGCGGAACGGCCGCCCGCGCGCCCCCGGGCCGGCCCGGACGGGGTCGACGACCCGGATCGCCCGACCCCCGGGCGAGTGGCGCACCGACCCGCGGTGACCGGCGTCGTCCGGTGACAGGGCCCGCCCGGTCACCCGCGGACGGGAACCACCCCGGTCGTGGCGCGCGCCCCGGTGGCGGGCGCGGTAGGGACCGTGATCCACGGGACGGCCGCGGGCGACGCCGACGGTGCCCGGTCCGTGATCACGGCGGGGCCGTCGCCGGGGGCCCGGCCGGGGCGCGGGACACTGGGACGGTGGTGGCCGACCTGATCTTCCCGTGGTTCCGGGCGCATGCCCGCGACCTGCCGTGGCGGCGCCCGGAGACCACCCCGTGGGGCGTGCTGGTCAGCGAGTTCATGCTCCAGCAGACCCCGGTCGCCCGGGTCGAACCGGTCTGGCGGGACTGGATGGAGCGCTGGCCGGCGCCGTCGTCGCTGGCCGCCGCGCCGCGCGCGGACGTGCTGCGGGCCTGGGGCAAGCTCGGCTACCCGCGCCGCGCGATCCGGCTGCACGACGCGGCCGCGGCGATCGCCGCCCGGCACGGCGACGCCGTCCCCTCCGACGTCGAGGCGCTCGAGGCCCTGCCCGGTGTCGGCTCCTACACGGCGCGGGCGGTGGCGGCGTTCGGCTTCGGGCTGCGCGCCGCCGTCGTCGACACCAACGTCCGCCGGGTCGTGGCCCGCGCGGTGCACGGTCAGGGCGACGCCGGACCGGCCCGCACCCGGGCGGATCTGGCCGACGTGGACGCACTGCTGCCCGACGACGACGCCGAGGCCGCCGTCGTCTCGGCCGGGCTGATGGAGCTGGGCGCGGTCGTCTGCACCGCCCGCTCGCCGCGCTGCGCGGACTGCCCGGTCGCGGCCCGCTGCGCCTGGGTGGCGGCCGGCAGACCCGCCTACGACGGCCCGCGCAAGCCGGTCCAGGGCTTCGCCGGCACCGACCGGCAGGTACGCGGCAAGCTCATGGACGTGCTGCGCACCGCGCCCGGACCGGTCGAGCGGGCCGCGCTGGACGCCGTCTGGTCCGACGCGGGCCAGCGGGACCGGTGCCTGCACTCGCTGCTGGTCGACGGCCTGGCCGAGCAGACCGACGACGGCCGCTTCGCCCTCCCCGTCTGAGCGGGGGACCGATGCCCAGCACCGTCCGCTTCCGGCTCGACGACGACGGCGCCGCCGCGCTCACCGCGCTGCGCGACCGGCTCGCCGCGGCCGGGATCCCGGTCGCGGCCGGGACGCCGCACGTGACCGTCGCCGCGGCGGGCACGGTCCCGCCGCCCGCCGTGCGGGAGCTGACCGCCCAGCTGCGCCTGGTCGCGCTGCCGGTGCTGTGGCTGGCCGGTCTCGGCTCGGTCGGCCCGGACGCGCCGGACGTGCTGGCGCTGACCGCCGTCACCGACCCCGAGGTGCTGGCCGTGCACACGGCGGCGCACGACGCGCTGGCCGGACGGGTGCGGGGCGCGCACGCCGCGTACCTGCCGGGATCCTGGCTGCCGCACGTGGTGCTGGCGACCGGGCGGCCCGCCGAGGCGTTCGCGTTGCTGCACCCGGTCGAACCGGTGCGGGCGCGGATCACCGCCGTCGAGCTGCACGACTCGCGCACCGGGGAGACGGTGGCCCTCAGCGCGGGCTGAGCCCCGCGAGGGCCTGCTCGACCAGCCCCTCCACCATGGGGGTGAGCGCGCCGCGGCGGTCGGCCGGGATCGCACACCAGCGCCGGACGGCCCGAGGTAGCCGTCGAACAGGAGGGCGGCGGCGACGTCCGGGTCGGTGGCCGGGTCGGACCCCCGCCGTCGCGGCCCCGCTCGATCCATTCCGCCGGCCGCCGGGTCGCGGTCGACCTGTCCGGCACGACCTCTGTGGCGCTCGCCGCGCCTAGGCTCGCCCCGTGGCGGACGAACAGGACGTGCGGCGGATCGCGCTCGCCTTCGACGGCGTCGTCGAGAACCCGGGTGAGGGGTTCGACTTCCGGGTGCGCGGCAAGGGCTTCGTGTGGTCCTGGCCGGAGCGGGTGCCCGGCAGGCGACGGGTGATCAGGACCGACGTCGCCGTGCTGTACGTCGGCGACGAGGCGGAGAAGCAGGCCCTGCTGCTCGGCGAGCCCGACCTGTTCTTCACCGACCCCGGGCACGCGCCGTGGCCCCTGGTGCTCCTCCGCCTGGACGCGGTGGACGAGGCCCGCCTCGCCGAACTGGTCGGCGACGCCCGGCGCATGCGCATCGACGACGCCGGGCAGGGATAACGTGGCGGACATGGCCATTGTGAAGATCAACGCGATCGAGGTCCCGGAGAACGCGGGCCCCGAGCTGGAGAAGCGGTTCGCGAACCGCCTGCACGCCGTCGACGGGCAGCCCGGGTTCCTCGGGTTCGAGCTGCTGCGCCCCGTCTCCGGCGACGACCGGTACTTCGTCGTGACCCGCTGGGAGACCGAGGCCGACTTCCAGGCGTGGCGCGCGGGCCCGGCCGCCGAGGCGCACGCCGGTCAGCGCTCGCCGCAGCCGGTCGCCACGGGCGCGTCACTGCTGGAGTTCGAGGTCGTCGACCTGCAGCAGATCGCGGCGGGGTCCTGATCGACGCCCGCGAGGTCGCTGCGGCCTTCTCCGACGAGATCGCCGCGGCGGCCCACCTGGTCCGCGACGCGGGCGCGCTGCTGATCACCGCCGGCGCCGGGATGGGTGTCGACTCCGGGCTGCCGGACTTCCGCGGCGGCGAGGGCTTCTGGCGGGCCTACCCGCCCTACGCGCGGCTCGGCCTGCGTTTCGAGGAGCTCGCCGACCCGGAGCACTTCGCCGACGACCCGGCGCTGGCCTGGGGCTTCTACGGCCACCGCCTGCACCTCTACCGGGACACCGTGCCGCACCCCGGGTTCGCGGTGCTGCGCCGCTGGGCCGGCCGGGTGCCCTCGAACGTGTTCACCTCGAACGTCGACGGCCAGTTCCAGCGGGCCGGCTTCGCCCCGGACGACGTCGCCGAGGTGCACGGCTCCATCCACCACCTGCAGTGCCTGCGGCTCTGCGGTCACGGCGTGTGGCCCGCCGACGGCGTCGAGGTGCCGATCGACGAGGCCACCATGCGTGCCATCGGCGAGCTGCCCCGCTGCCCGGGCTGCGGCGGCACCGCCCGTCCGGCGATCCTGATGTTCGGCGACGGCGGCTGGGACGACGCGCACGCCGCGACGGCGCTGCAGCGGCACGTGGACTGGCTGGCGGCGCACCGGACCGGTGTGGTCGTCGTCGAGCTGGGGGCGGGCGGTGCCCTGCCCACGGTGCGTCGCCGCTCGGAGCTCGCCTCGGCCGCGACCGGCGCGCTGGTGCGGATCAACGTCCGCGAGCCGCAGGTGCGCCACGGCCGCGGCGTCGGCATCGCGGCCCCCGCGGCCGCGACCCTCGCCGCGATCGACGCCGCCCTCTGACCCACCCGCCCCGCGCACCTGCGTGCCGCGGGGCGGGGGCAGGGCTCAGGAGGGGACGGCCTTCTGGTCCGGGACGACGATCGCGGGCAGGTCGGCGAGGCCGGCCAGCGCCGCGTCGTGGACCTCGGACGCCGGGACGGTGCCGTGCACGCCGGGCAGGGCCCGGGTGGCCGTGGCCGCCGCGACGACGGTCGGCACGTAGCCGCCGGAGAACGCGCTGCGCGCGGTGGAGTTCACGCACATGTGCGTCATGAACCCGGCGAGCACCAGGTCCTGGTAGCCCTCCAGCAGCTCCGCCAGCCCGGTGTGGACGAACGCGCTGGGGAAGTTCTTGGTCACCAGGGCCTCGCCGTCGCGCGGGGCGACCGAGTCGTGGATGGCGCCGATCGACGCGGTGACGTCGTAGGGGCTCCCCTCGCCGGCATCGTGCCGGATGTGGATGATCCGGGACCCGGCGGAGCGGGCGCGGTCGAGCAGCTCGGCCGCCTCCCCGAGGGCCGGCTCGACGTTCTCCAGCCGCATCACGCCCTCGGTGTAGGTGTTCTGCAGGTCGATCATGATGAGTGCGGAGCGGGACAACGGGGCCGGTTCCGCCGGCAGGCCCATCAGTCCGCGCAGGGTGTGCGTCATCGGTGCTCCTCGGCCGGGACGACCACGGCCCGGGACGGTCGTCCCGGGCCGTGGTGGGGTGGTCAGTCCTGCATCGCCCGGTACTCGTCGTCGGTGAACAGCCGCGAGCGGATCAGGAACCGGACGCCCTCCGGCGCCTCGACCGAGAACCCGCTGCCGCGTCCTTTGACGACATCGACCGTGAGATGCGTGTGCTTCCAGTACTCGTACTGCGACGCCGACATCCAGAATCCGATCGGCCGGTCCACACCCTCGACGACCAGGTCGCCGAGGTGGACGTCCGACCCGCCCGTCCGGAAGTCCCCGTCCGGGTAGCACATCGGGGCGCTGCCGTCGCAGCACCCACCGGACTGGTGGAACATCAGCGGACCGTGCAGGTCGGTGAGCCTGACCAGCAGATCGGCGGCGGCCGGCGTCAGCGTCACCCGCTCGGTCGGGGTGGCGCCGACGTCCGGCTCACCCATCAGAAGAAGCCCAGCGCGTTCGGCGAGTAGCTCTGCAGGATGTTCTTGGTCTGCTGGTAGTGATCCAGCATCATCTTGTGGTTCTCGCGCCCGATGCCGGACTGCTTGTAGCCGCCGAAGGCCGCGTGCGCCGGGTAGGCGTGGTAGTTGTTCACCCACACCCGGCCGGCCTGGATCTCGCGGCCCGCGCGGTAGGCGGTGTTCGCGTCACGGCTCCACACGCCGGCGCCGAGGCCGTAGAGCGTGTCGTTGGCGATCTTCATGGCGTCGTCGTAGTCGCTGAAGCGCGCGACCGACACGACCGGGCCGAAGATCTCCTCCTGGAAGATCCGCATCTGGTTGTTGCCCTCGAACACGGTCGGCTTGATGTAGTAGCCACCCGCGAGGTCGCCGCCCAGCTCGGCCTTCTCGCCACCGGCGAGGACCTTGGCGCCCTCCTGCCGGCCGATGTCGATGTAGGAGAGGATCTTCTCGAACTGGTCGTTCGAGGCCTGCGCACCCATCATGACGTCGGTGTCGAGCGGGTTGCCCTGCTTGATCTGCTCGACGCGCTTGACGGCCTGCTCGATGAACTCGTCGTAGATGCCGCCCTGGACGAGGGCGCGCGACGGGCAGGTGCAGACCTCGCCCTGGTTGAGGGCGAACATCGCGAAGCCCTCGAGCGCCTTGTCGTAGAAGGCGTCCTGCTGCGAGGCGACGTCGTCGAAGAAGATGTTGGGGCTCTTGCCACCCAGCTCCAGGGTGACCGGGATCAGGTTCTCCGAGGCGTACTGCATGATCAGCCGGCCGGTGGTGGTCTCACCGGTGAAGGCGATCTTGCGGATGCGCTTGTTCGACGCCAGCGGCTTGCCGGCCTCGACGCCGAAGCCGTTGACGACGTTCAGCACGCCCGGCGGGAGCAGGTCGGCGACCAGCTCGAGCAGCACGTGGATCGAGACCGGGGTCTGCTCGGCGGGCTTCAGGACGATCGCGTTGCCGGCGGCGAGCGCGGGGGCGAGCTTCCAGATCGCCATCAGGATCGGGAAGTTCCACGGGATGATCTGGCCGACGACGCCCAGCGGCTCGTGGAAGTGGTAGGCGATGGTGTCGGCGTCGATCTCCGACGACGTGCCCTCCTGCGCCCGGATCGCACCGGCGAAGTAGCGCAGGTGGTCGACGGCGAGCGGGATGTCGGCGGCGAGGGTCTCGCGGCAGGCCTTGCCGTTGTCCCAGGACTCGGCGATCGCGATCAGCTCGAGGTTGGCCTCGACCCGGTCGGCGATCTTGTTCAGGATGTTCGCCCGCTCACCCGCGGAGGTCTTCCCCCACGCCGGTGCGGCGGCGTGCGCGGCGTCGAGCGCCTTCTCGACGTCCTCCGCGGTGCCCCGGGCGACCTCGGTGAAGTTCTCACCGGTGATCGGGGTGGGGTTCTCGAAGTACTGACCCTTCACCGGAGCGACGTACTCGCCGCCGATGAAGTGCTCGTAGCGCGGCTTGAAGGAGACGACGCTGCCCGGCTGACCGGGGTTGGCGTAGACGGCCATGAATGGTCCTTCCCTGAGGTGCTTCGTCGAACCGAGGGCGCGGTGCGGAACGCACGTTGCGCGTGACTGCCGACACTAGGAAGGTGGGGGTTGCACGGAAGTTGCACGCAGATGCGGAACCTGACCCTCCGGTGAGTGCCGATGACGCGGATTCGATTCAGGTAAGGCAAAGCTGACCGTATGGTGAGGACGTGGCAGCGCAGCACGCGGATCGCCGGGTGTACGAGCAGGCACGGGACGCCGTGCTCGGCGGCTCCCCCGGTGCGCGCGGCGCCGGGGTCCGGCCCGAGGTCCGCGCCTCCTGGGCCCGCTCGCTGGCCGCGGCGGTCGACCCGGAACGCGCCCGTCCCCCGCACGACTACGACCGCGCCGAGCTCACCGACCGGCGGGCGGCGCACCCCCTCGCGTCCGTGCTGCCGGTGCTGCGCGACACGCTGACCGACGCCGCCGAGCAGGCCCGGCACATGATGATCGTGACCGACGGGAAGGGCCGGATCCTGTGGCGCGAGGGCGCCCGCGCGGTGCTGACCCGGGCCGAGCGGGTCGACCTGGTGGAGGGCACCCGGTGGAGCGAGGACACCGTCGGGACCAACGCGATGGGCACCGCGCTGGCCGGCGCCGCGCCGGTCCGCATCCACTCCGCCGAGCACCTGGTCAGCGCCTACCACCCGTGGACCTGCGCGGCCGCCCCGGTGCGCGACCCGGCGACCGGACGCGTGGTGGGCACCGTCGACGTCACCGGGCCGGAGGAGAGCTTCCACCCGACGACGCTGGCGCTGGTCACCGCGGCCGCGCGGCTGGCCGAGCACCGGCTGCTGGCCATCGCCGAGGCCCATGACCGGCGGCTGCGCGAGGAGTACTGGCCGCACCTGACCCGGCTCAGCGGCACCCCGGGCGCGCTGTTGTCCGCGCACGGGCGGGTGTTGGCCGCGTCGCCGGGCAGCGAGTTCCCGGAGCGGATCGCCCTGCCCGACGGCGGGGACCGGGTCGTCGTCGACGGCGTCGCGGTCGGCGGGGTGCCGCTGGGCGGCGGCCCCGTCGCCGGGGTGCTGGAGCCGCTCGGCGAGGGCTGGCTGCTGCGGCTGCCCCCGGGCGGACCCGTCCGGACGGCCCTGACGCTGCCGCTGCTCGGGGCGCGTACCCCCGTCGTCGCCCGCCGGGACGGGCGCCCGGTGCGCCTGGGCCTGCGGCACGCCGAGGTCCTCGCGCTGCTGGCGCTGCACCCGGAGGGGCTGACCGCCGACCAGCTCGCCGCCGCCCTCTACGGCGACGGCGGTCGCGCCATCACCGTGCGCGCCGAGGTGCACCGGCTGCGCCGGGCCGTCGGCGAGGACACCGTCCGGACCCAGCCCTACCGGCTCGTCGCCGACGTCGACGCCGACTTCCTCCGGCTGCGCGCGGCGCTGCGGGAGGGTCGGGTCCGCGACGCCGCGGCCGAGGCCGCCCGTGGGCCGCTGCTGCCGACCTCCGACGCACCGGAGATCCGCCGGGCCCGCGAGCAGCTCGCCGTCGCCGTCCGGTCGGCGCTGCTGCGGGCCGACGACCCGGACGCGCTGTGGACCCTGGTCCGGGCCGGCCGGGGCGACGGCACCGACGACGAGGAGCTGCGCCACCGGCTGCGAGCGCTGCTGCCGTCGTCGGACCCGCGGCACGACGAGCTCCGCTGAGCGCTCAGTCCGGGTCGGTGTGGTCGGGGATGCCGTCGTCGTCGGAGTCGGGCAGCCGCGGGTCCTCCTCACCGGCACGCACCGCCTCCAGCTGCGCGGACAGCGCCACCCCGGCCAGCAACGCGACCCCGCTGATGTTCGCCCAGATCAGCAGGGCCATCACCGCCGTCAGCGGCCCGTAGGTCTCACCGAAGGTGTCCGCGACGGCGACGTAGAGACCCAGCAGTCCGGACGCGACCAGCCACAGCAGCACCGTGACCGCGGCCCCGGCGCCCAGCCAGGACAGTCCCGGCTGGCGACGGCGCGGCGCGAACCGCAGCAGCACCGTCACCGCGACGACGAGCAGCGCGAGCCCGACCGGCCAGCGCACGACGTCCCACACCGTCTCGGCGACCGCACCCCACCGGTACACCTCGCGCACCGCGTCCCCGAACGGCTCCCCCGCCACGATCAGCAGCAGCCCGGTCGCCATGGCGACGCCCGCGGTGGCGGTCAGCGCCGCGGCACGCGCGTACTTGGCGAGCGCGGGCCGGTCCCGCTCGGTGCCGTAGATCCGGTTCGCGCCCCGCTCCAGCTGCGCGAACGCCGAGGTCGCCGCGGCGAACGCGGTGAGCAGGCCGAGCGCGAGGACCAGCTCACCGCGTTCCCCGGTGGGGGTGTCGTCACGCTCGGCCTGCTCACCGGGGTCATCCGGGTCGGCCTCCCCCGCTCCGGCACCGCGGACGGCCTCGGCGACCAGCTCGTCGCTGGTCCCGGGGGACAGCGCCAGCACCGTGCGGGCGACGACCTCCGAGGCGCCCTCGGCGCCCGCCGCGGCGGACAGCCCGACCCCGGCGATGATCAGCGGGACGGCGGCGAGCGCCAGCTGCAGGCCGAACGCGCGGGCGTGGGAGAAGCCGTCGCCGTAGCGGAAGCGCAGGAAGCCCGCGGACAGCAGGTGCCCGAGGCCGTAGCGGCGCAGCGTGTGGGCGGCGTCGTCGGCGGAGAGCTCCTCGCCGGTCATCAGCCGGGTCTCGGGGACCGGGCGCACCGAGCTCATGCGCAGAACCTAGCCGCAGGCGGAAAGAATGACGCTCGTGGACACCCCGGCACGGACCGACCGCTTCGACGAGCTGGTGGAGCGCGCCCGGGCGCTCGCCGCCGGACGACGACGGGCGGTGCTCGGCATCGCGGGGGCCCCCGGGGCCGGGAAGACGACCGTCGCGCTGGCCCTGGTCCGGGCGCTCGCCGCCACGCCCCCGGACGGTCTCGGCCCCGGCTGGGTCGCCCATGTCCCGATGGACGGCTTCCATCTCGCCGACGTCGAGCTGGACCGGCTGGGCCGACGTCATCGCAAGGGCGCCCCGGACACCTTCGACGCCGACGGCTACGCCGCGCTGCTGGCCCGGCTGCGGCTCACCCCCGGCGACGACGCCGGCCCGGTGTACGCCCCGGCGTTCGACCGGGAGATCGAGCAGCCCGTCGCCGGGTCGGTCCCGGTGCACCCGCAGTGCCGGCTCGTGGTCAGCGAGGGCAACTACCTGCTCCTCGACACCCCCCGCTGGCGGGCGGTGCGGGCAGGGTTCGACGCCGTGTGGTTCCACGAGACCGACGAGGCGCTCCGGCTGGAGCGCCTGGTGGCGCGGCACGTGCGCTTCGGCAAGACCCTGGAGGCGGCCCGGGTGTGGGTCGAGCGCACCGACGAGCCCAACGCCCGCCTCGTCGAGGCGTCCCGGCACCGGGCCGACCTGGTCGTCGCGCTGCCCGACCACGCCCCCGGCCCGCTCCCAGGGGAACCTTCGTAGCGCTCTACGCCTCGAAAGTTCCCCTGGGGGCCACCGGGCCGGGGTCGGAACCGGGCTCCGGACCGACGACGGCGGGCCGCCCCGGGAACTCCCGGGACGGCCCGCCGTCGTCATGCGTGGGTCTGTCTCACTCCTCGCCGGCCAGCGCGGTGGGCGGGGTGTCCGGCACCGGCTCGGACGGCTTGCGCTCACCGCGGAAGGTGAACTTGGCCTTGTCCGACCAGGCGTTGGAGCCCTCCTCCGCGGAGGTGTCGAGGCCCTCGACGTCGACGATGACGATCTGCCCGGCCTCGATCTCGCCGAACAGGATCTTCTCCGACAGCTGGTCCTCGATCTCCCGCTGGATCGTCCGGCGCAGCGGCCGGGCGCCCAGGACCGGGTCGAACCCGCGGTGGGCCAGCAGCTTCTTGGCGTTGTCGGTGAGCTCGATGCCCATGTCCTTGTTCGCCAGCTGCTTCTCCACCCGCCCGATCATCAGGTCGACCATCTGGATGATCTGTTCCTGGTTGAGCTGGTGGAAGACGATGATGTCGTCGATGCGGTTGAGGAACTCCGGCCTGAAGTGCTTCTTCAGCTCGTCGTTGACCTTCGTCTTCATCCGCTCGTAGTTCGACTTCTCGTCGCCACCGGAGGAGAAGCCCAGTCCCACGGCCTTCGAGATGTCCTGGGTGCCCAGGTTCGAGGTGAAGATCAGCACGGTGTTCTTGAAATCGACCGTGCGGCCCTGACCGTCGGTGAGACGGCCGTCCTCGAGCACCTGCAGGAGCGTGTTGTAGATCTCCTGGTGCGCCTTCTCGATCTCGTCGAACAGCACCACCGAGAACGGCTTGCGCCGCACCTTCTCGGTGAGCTGACCGCCCTCCTCGTAGCCGACGTACCCGGGAGGGGCACCGAACAGCCGCGAGGCGGTGTAGCGGTCGTGGAACTCACCCATGTCGATCTGGATGAGGGCGTCGTCCTCGCCGAACAGGAAGTTCGCGAGGGCCTTGGACAGCTCGGTCTTACCGACACCGGACGGGCCGGCGAAGATGAACGAGCCGGACGGCCGCTTCGGGTCCTTCAGACCGGCGCGGGTACGACGGATCGCCTGCGAGACGGAGCGGACCGCGTCCTCCTGGCCGATGATCCGCTTGTGGACCTCGTCCTCCATCTTGAGCAGACGGGTCGTCTCCTCCTCGGTCAGCTTGAACACCGGGATGCCGGTCCAGTTCCCCAGCACCTCGGCGATCTGCTCGCCGTCGACCTCCGCGACGACGTCGAGGTCGCCCGACTTCCACTGCTTCTCGCGCTCGGCCTTCTCGCCGAGCAGGGTCTTCTCCTGGTCGCGCAGGTGCGCGGCCCGCTCGAAGTCCTGCGCGTCGATCGCCGACTCCTTGTCCCGGCGGACGTTCGCGATCTTCTCGTCGAACTCCCGCAGGTCCGGCGGAGCCGTCATCCGGCGGATGCGCATCCGGGCGCCGGCCTCGTCGATCAGGTCGATCGCCTTGTCCGGCAGGAAGCGGTCGTTGATGTAGCGGTCGGCCAGCGTCGCGGCCGAGGCCAGTGCGTCGTCGGTGATCGTGACGCGGTGGTGCGCCTCGTACCGGTCACGCAGACCACGAAGGATCTCGATCGTGTGCTCGACCGACGGCTCGGACACCTGGATCGGCTGGAAGCGGCGCTCCAGCGCGGGGTCCTTCTCGACGTACTTGCGGTACTCGTCGAGCGTCGTCGCACCGATGGTCTGCAGCTCGCCGCGGGCCAGCATCGGCTTGAGGATCGAGGCGGCGTCGATCGCGCCCTCGGCGGCACCCGCACCCACCAGGGTGTGGATCTCGTCGATGAACAGGATGATGTCACCGCGGGTGCGGATCTCCTTGAGCACCTTCTTGAGGCGCTCCTCGAAGTCACCGCGGTAGCGGGAACCGGCGACCAGCGAGCCCAGGTCGAGGGTGTAGAGCTGCTTGTCCTTCAGCGTCTCCGGGACCTCGCCCTTGACGATCGCCTGGCCGAGGCCCTCGACGGCGGCGGTCTTGCCGACGCCGGCCTCGCCGATCAGCACCGGGTTGTTCTTGGTCCTCCGCGAGAGGACCTGCATGATCCGCTCGATCTCCTTCTCCCGGCCGATGACCGGGTCCAGCTTGCCCTCACGGGCCTGCTGGGTGAGGTTGCGACCGAACTGGTCCAGCACCAGCGACGAGGACGGCGTGCCCTCGCCACGGCCACCGGTGCCGCTCTCCTGCGGCTCCTTGCCCTGGTACCCGGACAGCAGCTGGAGCACCTGCTGACGGACACGGTTGAGGTCGGCGCCCAGCTTGACCAGCACCTGGGCCGCGACGCCCTCGCCCTCGCGGATGAGGCCGAGCAGGATGTGCTCGGTCCCGATGTAGTTGTGGCCGAGCTGCAGCGCCTCGCGCAGCGACAGCTCCAGCACCTTCTTCGCCCGGGGGGTGAAGGGGATGTGCCCGGACGGGGCCTGCTGCCCCTGGCCGATGATCTCCTCGACCTGCTGTCGCACGCCCTCCAGAGCGATACCGAGGGACTCGAGCGCCTTCGCGGCGACGCCCTCTCCCTCGTGGATCAGGCCAAGGAGGATGTGCTCGGTCCCGATGTAGTTGTGGTTGAGCATCCGGGCCTCTTCCTGGGCCAGGACGACAACACGTCGCGCTCGGTCGGTGAACCTCTCGAACAATTCGCACTCCTTGCCTGCTGCGCCTCACTGACGGCGCGACCAGCATCTCCGTACGGTCCGGGCTCGCCCGAACCGACACTGCGCCCTCGCGTGACACCGCGCCAGGCCACCCTCACGGGAGACCACATACCACTGTATCGGTCGAAGGGGCCCCGGCGCCTCCACCTGACGTGCACCGGGGTACGTGCCCGCAGTAACACGGGTGGCACCTGCCGTGTTCCCGACGGACGTCAGCCGGTCGCGGCAGTGGCCTCCTCGCGCTCCCGCTCGGCCGCCTTGAACTGCCGGAACCCCTCCTCGTCGCGCCCGCGGCGCCAGTACCCGGAGATCGACAGGTCGTGCTTGGCGACGCCGCGCCCGCGGGTGAGGTGCCTGCGGAGTTCGCGCACGGCGATCGCCTCACCGTGCACGAAGGCGTGCACGCGCCCGGGGAGGAACTCCAGATCCGCGACGACGGCGGGCAGCTGCTCCGAGTCCGGGTCGCCCCCGGCGTCGATGCGGTACAGCCACCGCACGTCCACCCCGGGGCCCGTCGGCACGTCGATCTCGTCGCCGGGACCGTCCACCTGCAGGACGGCGACGACCGGTCGCCCGGCCGGGATCCGCTCGAGCGCGGCGCAGATCGCGGGCAGCGCGGCCTCGTCGCCGACGAGCAGGTGCCAGTCGGCGTCCGGGTCCGGGGCGTAGGCGCCGCCGGGGCCGAGCATCCGCAGCCGGTCGCCCGGGCGGGCGGCGGCCGCCCACGGGCCGGCGAGGCCGGTGTCGCCGTGGTGGACGAAGTCGATGACGAGCTCGCCTGCGGCGTGGTCGAGCGAGCGGACGGTGTAGGTCCGCTGGGCGGGCCACCGGTCGCGCGGCAGCTCGGCATGCACCCGGTCCATGTCCAGCGGCTCGGGGTACTCGACGCCGGGGAGCGGGAAGAGGAGCTTGACGTAACGGTCGGTGTGCTCCGTGACGGGGAACGCCGCCAGGCCGTCGCCACCGGCGACGACGCGCACCATGTGCGGGCTCAGACGTTCGGTGCGGAGCACCCTGAGATCGGTGACGGGGCGGGCCATCAGGCTGCCTCCCAACGACGAGAGGGGAAGGGGCCGTCGCGACGGTACCCCTCCCCCGCCCCGCCGGGTAAGGCAGACCTTAGTTCTCCTGGTGGTAGGCCTCGAGCACCTCGGCCGGGATGCGGCCGCGGTCCGAGACCTTCATCCCGCGGTTGCGGGCCCACTCGCGGATCGCCTGGTTCTGCTCGCGGTCGACCGACGGGCGGCGGGCCGCCCCGCCCGACGAGCCGCTGCTGCGCCGGCGGGCCGCGCCACCGGCGCGACGGGCGGCCGCGACGTAGTCGGCGAGCACGTCGCGCAGCTTCTTCGCATTCCCGTCGGACAGGTCGATCTCGTAGTTACGTCCGTCGAGACCGAACTCGATCGTCTCGTCCGCCGCGTCACCGGTCAGATCGTCGACGAGCCGGACTTCCTTGATCTGCGCCATCTCCGCAGCCTCCCTGAATGGCCGAACACGTTCATGATGAGGGACCGGGGCGGACATCGGCGACTGCGCGATGCAATAGCAGGACGCAATATGAGGCCACCGGGTACCGGTTCCGACTCGAATCCGAGAGTATCCGAGAAATGTTCGTGTCGTCGACCTGGGTACGGCGAAATACGGCGAACCGAGTTCGACACCACTCGTACGGGTCCGCCAAACACGACGCCCCCGGTCGCTCTTCGCGGCCGGGGACGTCGTCGGATGTGCGTTCGGAACCGGTTCAGGACTCGCCGCGGACCAGCGGGAACAGGATCGTCTCGCGGATTCCGAGGCCGGTCAGGGTCATCAGGAGACGGTCGATACCCATTCCCATCCCACCGGTGGGCGGCATGCCGTACTCCATGGCGCGCAGGAAGTCCTCGTCGAGCTGCATGGCCTCCGGGTCGCCCGCCGCGGCCTTGAGCGACTGGGCGTGCAGGCGTTCCCGCTGCTCGACCGGGTCCACCAGCTCGGAGTAGGCCGTGGCCAGCTCCACGCCGAAGACGATGAGGTCCCAGGACTCCGACAGCCGCGGGTCGTCGCGGTGCGCACGGGTCAGCGGCCGCACCTCGACCGGGAAGTCGCGCACGAAGGTCGGCTCGTGCAGGGTGTGCTCGACCAGCTTCTCGAACAACTCCAGCACGATCTGTGCGGCCGTCGGGTAATCGGTGATGTCGACGTCGTGGGCGTGCGCGATCCGCTGCAGTTCCGACAGTTCCGTGTCCGGCGTCACGTCCCGCCCGACGGCCTCGGACACCGATCCGTAGATGGTCACCGATCGCCACTCGCCACCGAGATCGTGCTCGGTGCCGTCGTGGTGGCGCACCGTGGTGGAACCGAACAGCGCCTGCGCCGAGGACTGGATCAGCTCCCGGGTCAGGACCGCCATGTCGTCGTAGGTCGCGTAGGCCTGGTAGGCCTCCAGCATCGCGAACTCCGGGGAATGCGTGGAGTCGATGCCCTCGTTCCGGAACACCCGGTTCAGCTCGAAGACGCGCTCGATACCACCGACCACGCAACGCTTCAGGAACAGCTCCGGTGCGATCCGCAGATACAGATCGGAGTCGAGTGCGTTCGCGTGCGTCACGAACGGACGCGCAGTGGCACCGCCGTGCAGGTTCTGCAGCATCGGCGTCTCGACCTCGATGAAGTCGCGGCCGGTGAGCGACTCGCGGACGGTCCGCAGCACGGTGGACCGCGCGCGCACGGTCTCGCGGGCCTGCGGGCGCAGGATGAGGTCGACGTAGCGCTGCCGGACCCGGTTCTCCTCCGAGAGCTCCTTGTGCGCGGTCGGCAGCGGCCGGACCGACTTCGCGGCGACCGACCACTCGTCGACCATCACCGAGAGCTCGCCCCGTCGCGAGGTGATGACCTCACCGCGCACCGCGACGAAGTCACCCATGTCGACGACGGACTTCCAGCCGGCCAGCGCCTCGGCCCCGACCCGGTCGAGCGAGAGCATGGCCTGCAGCTCGGTGCCGTCGCCCTCGCGCAGCGTCGCGAAGCACAGCTTGCCGGTGTTCCGCACGAAGATCACCCGGCCGGCGACGGCGACGGTCTCGCCCGTCGCGGTGTCCGCGGGCAGGTCCGGGTGGGCGTCGCGGACCTGGCGCAGCGAGTGCGTGCGGGGGACCTCGACGGGGTACGGGTCGGTGCCCGCGGCGATCAGCTCCGCGCGCTTGGCCCGGCGCACCCGCATCTGCTCGGGGAGGTCGGCCTCGGTCGCCGGGTCGGACGGTGTGCCGGGAGTGTTCACGGCAGGTCAGGCTATCGGCGGTACCCGGGAGCGCCCGTCGTCACCCCCCACCTCCGCGGCGAGGCCGCGCGCGGTGGTCGGCCACCGGCCTACCGTGCGGAGGTGCCCGACGACGAGGTGGACCGCGGCCGCACGTTCGGTGACGTCGCACGCGCCTACGACGACCACCGCCCCGCCTACCCCGACGCCGCCGTCGACGCGGCGCTGGCCGGGACCCCGGAACGGCCCCGCGTGCTCGACCTGGGCGCGGGGACCGGGAAGCTGACGCGCGTCCTGACCGCCCGCGGGCTCGACGTCGTCGCGGTGGAGCCGGACCCGGCGATGCTCGCGGTGCTGCGCGAGCGCTCCCCCGGCGTCGAGGCCCGGACCGGGTCCGCGGAACGCATCCCGCTGCCCGACGGCCACGTCGATGCCGTCCTGGTCGGGCAGGCGCTGCACTGGTTCGACCTCGACCGGGCCGCCCCGGAGATGGCGCGGGTGCTGCGGCCCGGCGGGGTGCTGGCCGGGCTGTGGAACGGCGGGGACGACGACGTCGCCTGGATCCGCGAGTTCGGCGAGCTCACCGTGCGCGGTCGGCGGGTGCCCGACAACCCGGCCGGTGGCGGCGACGCGACGCCGCACCCGGGCTCCCCCTGGTTCGTCGACGACGGGGAGGACCGCGTCACCTGGGACCGCCCGACCACCGTCGACGAGCACCTCGCCGACATCGCCACGCACTCCTGGGCGCTGCGGAGCGCCCCGCAGGACCGGGACGCGGTGTCCGCCGCCGCCCGGGAGTTCCTGACCGGGCGGGTCGCCGACGCCGACGGCCGCTTCACCATGCCGATGCGCACGATCGTGCGGCGGTCCCGCAAGCTCTGAGCCCGGCCGGCGGGCGCGGTCCACGGGCCCGGTCAGCGGGGCCGGTGGTGGCGCAGGTGGGTCAGCCGCAGCCCGTGCAGCGTCAGGTCCGGGACGTGGTGGGTGACGGTGTCGGCACGGCCGTGGACGAGCTCCGCGAGCCCACCGGTGACGATCACGGTGACCGGCAGCGCGTCCGGGCCCAGCTCGGCGAGGATCCGGCGGACCAGCCCGTCGACCTGCCCGGCGGCGCCGTAGAGCACCCCGGCCTGGACGGCCTCGACCGTCGTCCGGCCGATCACCGAGCGCGGCTCGACCAGGTCCACCGGCCGCAGCGACGACGCCCGCTCGGCCAGCGCCTGCATCGCGATGTCGATGCCCGGGGCCAGCGCTCCGCCGAGGAACTCACCCTTCGCGGTGACCACGTCGATGTTCGTGCAGGTCCCGAGGTCGACGCAGACGCAGGTGGTGCCGAACAGGTGGTGCGCGGCGAGCGAGTTCACGACCCGGTCCGCGCCCACCTCGCGCGGGTGGTCCACCAGCAGCGGCACGCCCGTCCGTACCCCCGGCCCGACGACGAGCGTCCGCATCCGGTCCGACCAGCGCGAGAGCAGCGTGCGCAGCTCCCGCGAGGGCCCGGGCACCGTGGACAGCGCGGCGACCGCGGTGACCTCGGGGAAGTGGGCGCCGAGCATCCCGGTGACGGTCAGGTCCAGCTCGTCGGCGGTGGCACTGGTGTCGGTGCGCAGCCGCCAGCGCCGCTCCGGCTCCGGGTCGAGCGCCTCCGCACCCGTCCCGGTGTCGGGGTAGAGCCCCAGCGAGACGTGGGTGTTCCCCACATCGATGCAGAGCAGCACCGTGTCGTCCTCAGCGGGCCGCGCTGGTCAGCAGGCCCGAACCCTCCGGGGCGTGCCCCGGGTCGGCGCCCAGGTCGGCGATCCGGTTGTCGGCGTCGACGAAGACGACGCGCGGGCTGTAGTCGCGCAGCTCGGCCTCGTCGTAGGAGCCGTAGGAGATCAGGATGACCAGGTCACCGGGGTGCACCAGGTGCGCGGCGGCGCCGTTGATGCCGATCACCCCGGAGCCGGGCTCGCCGGTGATCACGTAGGTCTCCAGGCGGGCGCCGTTGGTGATGTCGACGATGCTGACCTGCTCGCCCTCGAGCAGGTCGGCGGCCGCCATCAGGTCGGCGTCGACGGTGACCGAGCCGACGTAGTGCAGGTCGGCCTGCGTCACGGTGGCGCGGTGGATCTTGGACTTCATCATCGTGCGGTTCACGGCGGTTCTCCTCGGGACGCGGTCAGAACGCGATGGGGGCGTTGTCGATCAGGCGGGTGGCGCCGACCCGGGCGGCGACGAGCAGGCGGCCGTCCCCGGCGCCCGGGGCGGGGGCCGGTCCGAGGTCGGTGTCGCGCAGCTCGAGGTAGTCGACGTCGACCTCCGGCTCGGTCGCCAGCTCGGCGCGGGCGGCGTCCAGCACGGCGTCGTGCCCGCGGACCGACACCGCGGCCCCGGCCGCGAGCGCGCGCGACAGCACGGCGGCGGCGCGGCGCTGCCCGGGGTCGAGGTAGACGTTGCGCGAGGACAGGGCCAGGCCGTCGTCCTCGCGGACGGTCGGGACGCCGACGACCCGGGTCGGGAAGTCCAGGTCGCGCACCATCCGGCGGATCAGCGTCAGCTGCTGGTAGTCCTTCTCGCCGAACAGCGCGACGTCCGGGCCGACGATGTGGAACAGCTTGGACACGACGGTCAGGACGCCGTCGAAGTGGCCCCTCCGGGAGGCACCCTCCAGCTCGTCACCGAGCGGCCCGGCGGTGACGCGGGTCTGCGAGCCCGGCGGGTACATGTGCTCGACCTGCGGGGTGAACACCAGCTCGACGCCCTCCTCGCGGCAGGCGTCGAGGTCGGCCTCGATCGGGCGCGGGTAGCGGTCGAGGTCCTCGCCCGCGCCGAACTGCAGCGGGTTCACGAAGATCGACACGACCGGGACGACGGCGCCGGGGATCCGCTTCGCATGCCGGATCAGCTCGCGGTGGCCCTCGTGCAGGGCGCCCATCGTGGGGATGAGGACGACCTTGCGGCCCGCCCCGCGCAGCGCGCGGGTGACCGCGGCGAGCTTCGCGGGGTCGGCGTGCACGGTCAGCCGGCCGGTGCCGTAGCCGTTCCGGGTGGAGCCGGGGGTGCTCACTTCTCCTCCAGTGCGGTCTCGATGTCGCGGACGCCGTCGGGGCCGAGGAGCCCGGCGGCGGCGGCGCGGTGGGCGGTGCGCCCGGCCAGCGCCCGGTAGATGGCGGCCAGGTCGGCGTCGGCGTCGGCGATGTGCTCCAGGTGGGTCCGGACGGTGCCGGCGTCGCCGCGGGCGACCGGTCCGGTCAGCGCGCGGTCGCCGTGGCGCAGCGCGTTGTCCAGCGCGGCCGACAGCAGCGGCGCGACGAGCCGCTCCGCGGGCCGGATGCCGGCGGTCTCCAGCAACTGCACGCAGTCCCCGACCAGGGTGGTCAGATGGTTGGCGCCGTGGGCGAGCGCGGCGTGGTAGAGCGGGCGCATCGCCTCGGGGATGCGGACGGGCTCGGCCGACATCTCCAGCACGAGTGCCTCGGCGACGCTCCAGCCGACGGCGTCGCGCGGGTCGCCGTGCTCCGGGTCGCCGGGGGCGGTGACGCCGATGCAGCAGGCGGCGAGCCGGTCGACGTCCTCGGGGCGGCCGGTCACCGTCATCGCCGGGTGCAGCGCCAGCGGCAACACACCCTGCTCCGTCGCCGGGTCCAGCACCGCGACGCCGCGCGACCCCGCCGTGTGGACGGCGATCTGGCCCGGGCGGAAGCACCCGGCGGCGGCGAGGCCACGGACCAGGCCGGGCAGCACGTCGTCGGGGACGGCGAGCAGGACCAGGTCGGCGCGCGAGCAGACCTCGTCCGGCGGGAGCAGGGGGACGTCGGGGAGCAGGGTCTCCGCCCGCCGCACCGAGGCCTGCGAGACCCCGGAGGCGGCGACGACGTGGTGGCCCGCGCGGGCGAGCGCGGCGCCCAGCACCGCACCGACCCGACCGGCCGAGACCACCCCGACCGCGAGCCGCGCGGGGCGACCGCCATCGATCGCAGAGTCCATCACGAGAATCCGTTTCCTCCCGTTCCGGTCCTGGTGGGGTACCGGTCGGGCAATCCGCGGGTGGCGCGACCTCCGGTGGCCGCGCGCCGGACGCGAGGGTAGACGCGCGCCGGGTGGCGACGGGTGGTCCTGAGACCGGCCTCACCCGTCCCGCGACGACCACGATCACCGGTTGTGGAGTCCGTCGCCCGCCGGGCGGACGCTGCGCTCCACAACCGGTGATCACCGGGTGGCGGGGTGGTCCGGGTCGTCGTCCGGGCGGAGCATCGGGCGGGTGGGGCCGGGGTCCGACGGGTCGTCGTGGTGGCGGCCGTGGGTCCCGCCGGCGGGCGGGTCCGGACGGCGGACGGCACGCGTGAGGTGCTCGTCGCCTCCCCCGGGGGCGGGGCCGGGCACCGGGGTGCCGAACGGCGGGCGGCCGGGCGCAGGCGAGCCCGCCGCCCGGCCGCCGGGGACCGCCCCGGGCCCCGAACCCGAGGGGCCGGGGCCCTGAGCGGGGCCGGGACGTCGGGCCGGGGTCTCCGGGCGGGCGGCCACGCCCGGACCACCGGAACGGGCATCGGCCACCCGGGGCTCCCCGGGTCCCCGGGGGCCGGCGGGACGGGCACCGCTCTCGGGCGCGGCGGAGGCCTGCGGGGCCGGGGAGTGCTGGGCGGGTGTCGGCGGAGCAGGGGGCTGCGGCGCCGGGGTGCGCCGCGCGCCCGACCACGGAGCGACCCGCGGTCCCTCGGGGCGCCCCCAGGGCGCCGCGGTCATGAGTGTGTCCGGGCCGGGCGGCAGCGGCGGCACGGCGGGCCCCGCGGAGGCGGACGCGCCGCCGCCGTCGGGGAAGGTCGGGATCCGGAACTGGCCGGAGAAGCTGCCGTCCGGCGCGGCCGGGGGCGGCGGCTCCCAGTCCGACGGACGCTTCCGCGCCCAGGCCGCGACCAGCGCCTCCGGCACCCCGACGGCGACGGCACGGGCCCGCAGCACCGCGGCCAGCTTCTCGTCGTGCAGGGCGTGGGCGCTCTCCTTCACCGCGCCGCGCGCGATCCGGTTCCGCATGAACGCCAGCTCGGTGACCGCGGACTGGTACTCGGCGACGGCCTTCGCCGCGGCCGGGCCGGAGCGGCGCCGCACCAGCGTGCGCCAGCCCTTCCGCCGGGACAGCCGGGCCAGCAGGGTCACCTCGCTCGGCGCGATCCAGCCCGCGGCGGCGAAGCCGGGCAGCTGCGCGGCGACGATCCGCGCCTCGCGGCGACGGGCGAACACCACGAGCAGGATCAGCCCGACGAAGATCGGGACCATCACGAACAGGTAGATCTGGAAGAAGCCGCCGGGCGTCGCGGCCAGCACCGACGCGCCGTTCCACAACGCGTGCAGCACCACCGCGGCGACGTAGCCGGCGATCATCGCCAGCACCCGCACCCCGATGCTGCGGCTGGCCACCGCGATCCCGGCGGCGATGCCGATCATGCAGGTGAACAGTGGATGCGCGAACGGCGAGGCGATGCCGCGGACGAACAGCGTCGCGAGCACGCCGGCCGACTCCGGCTCGGACACCGCGCGGCCGAGGTAGAGGATGTTCTCGCTGAACGCGAACCCGGCGGCGACGATCCCGGCGTAGACGACGCCGTCGACGATCCCGTCGAACTCACGGCGCCGGAACAGCAGCAGCCCGACCAGGAACAGGCCCTTGGTGAACTCCTCGACGACCGGGGCGACCACGACCGGGCCGAACAGGTCGCCCGCGCCGCGCCCGGCGGCCGCGTCGAGCACCGCCGAGGCGCTCGTGTTGATCAGCAGGGCGACCAGCGCGGCGAACCCGGCGCCCCAGAGGAACGCGCCCATCAGCATCCGCGGCGGCTCGGGCTCCCAGCGGTCCACCCAGAGGAACGCCGCCACCACCGGCACGACCGGCAGCAGCGCGGCCAGGGTCCCGACGATCACCCCCGGCGTCCCGATCGCGCGTTGCAGCACCCCGATCGTGATCACCGCGAGCAGGGCCAGCACCACCAGGCCGACGACCGGCAGCAGCACGCCCCGTCGCTTGGCCGACGGCGCCGGCACCGGTGTGTACGGGCGGCCGAGCGTCGGGGACGTCATGACGGTCCAGCGTAGAGAACCGGCCCCGTCCGCGCGGGGGACGCGCCTCAGGTCGAGCGGATCCCACCGTCGGTGTCGTCCGGGTCGTCGGGGGCCCGGCAGCAGTACTCCAGCCAGAGCGCGGCGCCGACCAGCAGCAGCGCGCTGACCACACCGATCCCGGCGACGACGCTGTCCCGGAACGCGGCCACCACGACCGCGGCCCGCGGCAGCGTGTGCATCAGCACGGCCACCCACAGCCCGGCGACCACGGCGCCGCCGACCGCGGAGGCCTTGGCCAGCAGCACCGCCCGGGCCGCGACGAGCGGCGGTACCGGGACGGCGCCGTTCCGGCGCTCGACCCGGCGCCGCAGCACGACCCCGCCCGCGGCCTCGGCGGCGGCGAGGACCGCGACGACGACCGCCGCGGCGACCGGCAGCGTCGGCAGCGACCCGTAGGTCAGCTGGACGAGAATGTTGCCGAGCAGGGCCGCGACCACGGCGATCGCGGCGACGTCGCGGCCCCGGGTCGGGCGCACGGTCGGGCGCGGGTCGTCGTCCGGGCCGCGGCCCGAGCGCCGTCCGCCCGGTCCGGGCGCGGTCATGCCGGGTCCCGCAGGACGACGTCGTCGCGGCGGTGCACGCCGGCACGGCCGTCCGGGCCGAGCCGGTCCAGCAGGTCGGCGACCGGCCCGCGCCCGTGCAGGACGGCCCCGGGCTCGGCGAGCAGCCACGGCAGCAGCACGGTGGCCCGGTCGGGGGTGCCCGGGTGCGGCAGGAGCAGCTCCGGGTCGTCCGAGGTGACCGGGGCGCCGTCGTCGGTCACCTGGACGACGTCGACGTCGAGGGTGCGCGGCCCCCACCGCTGCTCGCGGACCCGGCCCGAGGCGTCCTCGAGTGCCTGCCCACGGCGCAGCCAGCCCCACGCATCGAGCGCCGGGTCGTCCGCGACCAGCACCGCGTTGAGGAAGTCCGGCTGGTCGGTCACGCCCCACGGCGCCGTCTCGAACACCGGCGACACCGCCACGACGGCCGCCCCCAGGTCCGCGACGACCGTGCGCAGGTGCGCGGCCCGGTCGCCCAGGTTGGAGCCGAGGGACAGGATCGCGCGGGTCACGCCCGGCTCCGGGTCAGGACGACCGCGACGTCGTCGAAGGTCAGCGGGATCGGCGCCGACGGCTTGTGCAGCGTCACCTCGACGGCGGCGACCCGGGCGTCGGAGTCCAGTACGGCCTGCGCGATCTCCCCGGCGACGGCCTCGATGAGATCCCGGGCCGGACCGCCGACGATGCCCGCGGCCAGCTCGGCGAGCTCGCCGTAGTGCAGCGTGTCGGCCAGGTCGTCCGAGGCGGCGGCGGGCGCGAGGTCGGCGTGCACCACCAGGTCGACGACGAACTCCTGGCCGTCGCGACGCTCGTGGTCGAACACGCCGTGGTTCCCGCGGACGCGCAGACCCCGTAGCTCGATCCGGTCGCTCACCGCCCGGTCTCCCGCGGGGTGCGGGGGCGCGAGGCGCCGAGCCGGCAGGCGGCGGCGACCGCGATGGCGTCCATCGTGGACTCGACGTCGTGCACCCGCACGCCCCAGGCGCCCGCGTTGGCGGCGAGCGCGCTGACCGCGGCGGTCGCGATGTCGCGGCCCGGCGGGGTGCGCGGCTCGCCCTCGGCCGAGGCCAGGAGCTCGCCGAGGAACCGCTTGCGCGAGGCCCCGACCAGCACCGGGAAGCCCAAATCGACGAACACGTCGAGCCGGCGCAGCAGCGCCCAGTTGTGCGAGGCGTTCTTGGCGAACCCGAGACCGGGGTCGAGCACGATGCGGCCGGGGTCGACCCCGGCCATCACGGCGTGGTCGACCCGGGCGACGAGCTCGGACCGGACCTCGCCGATCACGTCCTCGTAGCCCGCGAGGTGCTGCATGCCGGCGCTGTGCCCGCGCCAGTGCATGATCACCCAGGGCGTCCGCGACTCGGCGACGACCGCGGCCATCCGCGGGTCGGCCAGGCCGCCGGAGACGTCGTTGACCATCGCCGCACCGGCCTCGACGCAGGCCTCGGCGACCGCGGACCGGGTCGTGTCGACGCTGACCCGCACGCCCGCGGCGACGAGGTCGCGCACCACCGGCAGGACGCGGTCCCGCTCGGTCGCGGCGTCGATCCGCTGCGCGCCGGGCCGGGTCGACTCCCCGCCGACGTCGACGAGGTCGGCCCCGGCGTCGCGCATCGCGACACCGTGCGCGACGGCGTGCGACCGGTCGACGTAGCGGCCGCCGTCGGAGAACGAGTCGGGGGTGACGTTCAGGATCCCCATGACCGCGCAGCGGCCGAGCTCCGGCAACGCCCCTCCGGGGGCGACCACGTCACCGCCCCCTGATCAGCGAGAGCGCCTCCGCGCGGGAGGTCGCCGAGCTCTTGAACAGCCCGCGCACCGCCGAGGTGGTGGTGCGCGACCCCGGCTTGCGGATGCCGCGCATGGCCATGCACAGGTGCTCGGCCTCCAGCACGACGATCACCGCGCGCGGGTTCAGCTTGCGCACCAGGGCGTCGGCGATCTGCGCGGTCAGCCGCTCCTGGACCTGCGGTCGCTTGGCGTACAGGTCGACCACCCGGGCCAGCTTGGACAGGCCGGTGACCTGGCCGTCGACGGCCGGGATGTAGCCGACGTGGGCCACCCCGTGGAAGGGCACGAGGTGGTGCTCGCAGGTGGAGAACATCGGGATGTCCTTGACCAGCACGAGCTCGCCGTGGCCCTCGTCGAAGGTCTTCTCCAGCACCGTGTCCGGGTCGACGAACAGCCCGGCGAAGATCTCGCCGTAGGCGCGCGCGACCCGGGCCGGGGTCTCCTTGAGACCCTCGCGGTCCGGGTCCTCCCCGACCGCGATCAGCAGCTCGCGGACGGCGCGCTCCGCACGGTCCAGGTCGATCCCGCCGGGTACGGCCCGAGTCACCCCGGCCGCCACCGCGGCGGACTCCACCGGTCCGGAGCGTCCGTCCGTCGTCGACGTGCTCAGTGTCCTGCCTCCGGGTCGTGTCCGCGTCGCTGCTCGCCGGCGCCGGGGTCGTTCGCACCGCCCGGCGCGCCGTTGCCGTGCGCGCCGTTGCCGTTGCCGCCGCCCGGTCCGCGACCGGGCCAGGGACCGCCCTGGGCGGGGCCCTGCGGCCCGCCCTGCTGCGGCGGCTGCGCCCAGTTCGGCGGCGGCCAGCTCTGGCCCGGCGGGGTCGTCGCGGGCCGCCAGTCCGGCGGGGCGCCGTAGTTCGGGGCGACGGCGGGCGGCGGGGGCTGTCCCGGTCCGCCGTAGGACCCGGCCCGGCCGTGGCCGTGGACCGGGGCGCCGTGCCCGTTGCCGGGCGCGCCGTAGCCGTTCCCGTTCCCGTTCCCGCCGTTGCCGCCGCCGTGGCCCGGGCCGCCGTCGCCGGGGGCGTAGCCGCCGTCGTTGGGGGCGTCCGGGCGGCTCGGGACCGAGCCGCCCGCCGGGAACGGGGAGGCGCCGGGGGTGCCGGGCGCGTCGCCGTAGCCGTTGGCGACGCCCGAGCCGACCTCGGCCGGGGTGCGCTCGTCCTCCTCGGGCGGCAGGACCTCACCGCGCTCGTGCGCCAGCTCGCGCCGGGTCTTGATCGGCGGCTTCTCCGAGGGCGTGCGCACGCCGAAGTCGTCGAACGCGGTGATCCGCGGCCGCTTCTCCACCGACCCGAAGATCCGCTCGAGGTCCTTGCGGTTCAGGGTCTCCTTGTCCAGGAGCTCGAGCACCAGCTCGTCGAGCACGTCGCGGTAGGTGTTGAGGATCTCCCACGCCTCGGTGTGCGCGGCCTCGATGAGCTTGCGCACCTCCTCGTCGATCTCGTGGGCGACCTCGAGCGAGTAGTCGGCCTGGTTGCCCATCGAGCGGCCGAGGAACGGGTCGCCCTGCTCGCGGCCGTAGCGGACGGCGCCGAGCTTGGCGCTCATGCCGTACTCGGTGACCATCGCGCGGGCGATCTTGGTGGCCTGGTCGATGTCGGAGGACGCGCCCGTCGTGGGCTCGTGGAAGACGAGCTCCTCGGCCGAACGCCCACCCATCGCGAACACCAGCCTCGCGATCATCTCGGCGCGGGTCATGAGGCCCTTGTCGTCCTCCGGGACGACGAGCGCGTGCCCGCCGGTGCGCCCGCGCGGCAGGATCGTGAGCTTGTAGACCGGCTCCAGGTCCGGCATCGCCCACGCGGCCAGCGCGTGCCCGCCCTCGTGGTACGCGGTGATCTTCTTCTCGCGCTCGGAGACGATCTTCGACTTGCGCCGGGGGCCGCCGACGACGCGGTCGACCGACTCCTCCAGCGCGGCGCCGTTGATCAGCGTCCCGTGCTCGCGGGCGGTCAGCAGCGCGGCCTCGTTGATCACGTTGGCCAGGTCGGCGCCGGACATGCCCACGGTGCGTTTGGCCAGCGACTCGAGGTCGACGTCGTCGGCGAAGGGCTTGCCCTTGGAGTGCACCGACAGGATCGCGCGGCGACCCGCCAGGTCGGGGGCGCCGACCGGGATCTGCCGGTCGAACCGGCCCGGGCGCAGCAGCGCCGGGTCGAGGATGTCCGGCCGGTTCGTCGCGGCGATCAGGATGATGCCGCCGCGGGCGTCGAAGCCGTCCATCTCGACGAGCAGCTGGTTCAGGGTCTGCTCGCGCTCGTCGTGCCCGCCACCGAGGCCGGCGCCGCGCTGGCGGCCGACCGCGTCGATCTCGTCGACGAAGATGATGCAGGGCGCGTTCTGCTTGGCCTGCTCGAACAGGTCGCGCACCCGGGAGGCACCGACACCGACGAACATCTCGACGAAGTCGGACCCGGAGATCGTGTAGAACGGCACGCCCGCCTCACCGGCGACCGCACGGGCCAGCAGCGTCTTGCCGGTGCCGGGCGGGCCGTAGAGCAGCACACCCTTGGGGATCTTCGCGCCCAGGGCCTGGTAACGGCCCGGGTTCTGCAGGAAGTCCTTGATCTCGTAGAGCTCCTCGACCGCCTCGTCGGCGCCCGCCACGTCCGCGAACGTGTTCTTCGGCATGTCCTTGTTCAGCTGCTTGGCCTTGGACTTGCCGAAGCTCATGACCCGGTTCCCGCCGCCCTGGGCGTTGTTCAGGAACCAGAACAGCAGGATCAGGACCAGCGCCAGCGGGATCATCGTGATCAGCAGCGTGGAGAGGAAGGAGTCCTGGCGGACGACGGTGTCGTACTCGGCGATCCCGGGGACCTGGCGGACCTGGTCGAAGATCTGACCGGAGATCTGCGCGGGGTACTGGGTGAGGATCTGGGTCGTCTCGTTGCCGTCGACCTCGATCGGGCGGTCCAGCGTGAGGCGGAGCTGCTGCTCACGGTCCTCGACGAGGGCGTCCTTGACGTTCCCCGACTGCACCTGGGAGAGCGCGACCGACGTCGTGACCTCGGTGTATCCGCGGGTGTCGTCGAACAGCTGGCTGAACCCGAGATAGATCAGGAGTGCGACGAGGATCCAGATCAGCGGGTTGCGGAGCAGGCGCTTGCGGTCCATGCAACGTCGGCCTGGGTGGCCTTCACCTTCCCGGGAGTGGTTCTCGGCAGCGGCGGCGGACGGTGTACCGCCCCGCCGGAGGGCCCTGACCCGCCAGGATAGCCCCACGGTGGGTGGAGTGCTCCGGACGGACCTGGCCGGACCGCCCGGTGAGCGGGCGGCCGATCCGAGAACGAACCGGCGACCTGCCCGGTTCCCCCACAGGGGTGTCCCGACGCACACCTCGACACCGTGGTGTGGGACAACTGTGCAGCACGCTCGGTACCCGGACGGCGGCGGAGGGCAGCGGCGCCCTGCTCCGTCCGGTCCAGCGGCGATGGTCTGCGGGTCGGGAGGGACGATCGGATGGCGCTGCACGCGGTGGCCGGACCCCGGCGGACGGTGTCGGTGCTCGCCGCCGGTCTCGCCGCCGCGGCGGCACTGGCGGTGTTCACCGTGCCGGTGGGGACGGCCGTCGCCGTGCCCGTGATCCCGGCGCCCGTGGCCGCCGCACCGACGCCGCCGGTCGTGACCGCGCCGCCGGCGACCACCGCCCGGGCCGAGGCGGGCGACCTCGTGCCGCACCCGGCCGTCGTCGCGGGGCCGGGGTCGATCGGTCCGGGGACCGTCACCGAGACCACCGGCGCGGGCCTGTGCACGGCCGGGTTCGTGTTCACCGCGGGCGAGCGCACCTTCCTCGGGCAGGCCGCGCACTGCGGCGGCACCGGCGGCGAGACCGAGACCGACGGCTGCACCTCCGACGCGGTGCCGCTGGGCACCCCGGTGCTGGTGCACGGCCGCGACGGCACGGTCACCGGGACGCTGGCGTGGAGCTCGTGGAACACCATGCAGGCCCGCGGGGAGCGCGACCCCGACGTCTGCGCCTACAACGACCTCGCACTCGTCGAGCTGCCCGCGGGCGCCCGCCCGTCGGTGGGTGCCGCGGTGCCGTTCTTCGGAGGTCCCGGCGCGGTCCGCACCGCGCCGCTGCCCGCCGGCACCCCGGTCTACGGCCTGACCAACCCACCCGGCGCCGGCGGCGTCCGCACGGTCGGGGTGCGCGCCGGTGCGGCCGCCGCCGAGGTCGGTGGCGGCTGGGGGCACGCGGTGTTCGCCGTGCAGGACGGCGTCGCCGGGGAGTCGGGCAGCCCGCTGCTCGACGCGCAGGGCCGCGCGATCGGCGTGCTGTCCAGCCTCACCACCACCGAGGACCTGCCCAGCATCGAGTACACCGACCTGGCGAGGGCGTTGGACTACGCAGCCCGCACCGACGGTCCGGCCGGTCTGACGCTCGCCGGCGGGCCCGCGTTCACCGCGGCCCCGGCCGGGGTGGATCCGCGCGCGCTGGCCACACCCGCCGGGCCCGGGCTCGGCTGAGCCGGGCTCAGGCGTAGACCGACGGGTCGAGGGTGCCGATGTAGGGCAGGTCGCGGTAGCGCTCGGCGTAGTCGAGGCCGTAGCCGACGACGAACTCGTTCGGGATGTCGAAGCCGACGTACCGGACCGGGACGTCGACCTTCACCGCGTCCGGCTTGCGGAGGAGCGTCACGACCTCCAGCGACGCGGGCGAGCGGGTCTGCAGGTTGCCCAGCAGCCAGTTCAGGGTCAGCCCCGAGTCGATGATGTCCTCGACGATCAGAACGTGCCGCCCGGCGATGTCGCGGTCGAGGTCCTTGAGGATCCGCACGACGCCCGACGACGACGTCGAGGAGCCGTAGGAGCTGACCGCCATGAACTCGAGCTGGGCCGGGATGGGCAGCGCGCGGGCGAAGTCGGTCATGAACATGACGGCGCCCTTGAGGACGCCGATCAGCACGAGGTCGGACTCGCGGCCGTCGCGCACGAGGCCGGTGTAGTCACCGGCGACCTGCTGCGCCAGCTCCGCGGTCTTCTCGCGCACCTGCTCCTCGGTGACCAGCACCGAGGAGATGTCCCCGTCGTACACCCGACCCCCTCGCACGGACCGTGTGACGGCCCGGTCGACGCCTCCACCGGACCCGCGGTCACGCCCGGTCACGCGGCCGGCTGCGGCGGCGCAGCACGAGCCTGCCACGGGCGCGGGTCAGCACCAAGCCGCCGCCCACCGCCGGTCCGCCCTGCCCGCGCCAGGCTCCGACGAGGTCGTCGGCCGCCCGCAGCTGCGCGTCGGTGAGGGCCCGCGCGCCCGCTCCGGCGAGCCATTCCCGCAGGACCCGGCGCCGTACGGCGGGCTCGGCAGCGGCCAGGACTCCGGTGTCGAGCGCGGTGCCGAGGGCCTCCCCGACCCCCGCCGTGGCCCCGGTCGGGTCGGTCGCGGCGGTACCCGGTGGTGAGCCGTTGTCGCCGGAATCACCCGGCCCGGTCCCCCCCGCCGGTGCACCCCGCTCACCGTCCGTGGCCACGCGGGCCGCGGACAGCAGCCGGGCCGCGGCGACGGAGAGGGCGGCGTCGTCGTCGTGGAGCTGGTCCGCGGTGCGGGCGAGCGCGGCCGCGACCCCGCCGCCCAGGACGTCCTCCAGCAGCGGCAGCACCTCGTGGCGCAGCCGGGAGCGGACGAAGCGGGGGTCGGCGTTGTGCGGGTCGGCCCAGGCCGCGACGCCGGCGGCCGCGCAGGCGGCGACGGTGTCGGCCCGGCGCACCCCGAGCAGCGGGCGCAGCCACGGCTCGGTCCACTCGCGCATCCCGGACAGCGACCGGGCCCCGGAGCCCCGGCCGAGGCCCAGCAGGACCGTCTCGGCCTGGTCGTCGAGGGTGTGCCCGAGCAGCACCGGCGACGACGGCATCGGCCGCGCCGCCCGCAGCGCCGTGTACCGGGCGGCCCGGGCCGCGGCCTCGGGGCCGCCCGCGGCGCTGACGACGACCGGGTGCACCGTCGCCGTCACCCCGAGTCCGCGCAACAGCGTGGCGAGCCCCGCCGAGCGCTCCGCGGACCCGTCCTGCAGCCCGTGGTCGACGACGGCGGCGTGCACCGGCCCCTCGACCGCCTCCCGGACGGCGAGCACCAGCGCGGTGGAGTCGGCCCCGCCGGAGCAGGCGACCAGCGGCGGGGCGGCCGCCACGTCGCCGGGCAGTCGGTCCAGTGCAGCCCGCACGGCACGCCGGACCCGGCCGGCCGCGGCGAGCCCGTGACCCGTCAGGCGACGCGGCGCAGCCACGCGGCGGGGTCGTCCAGCTCGGCGCGGGTCGGCAGCGTCTCCGGCGACTCCCAGACCCGGTTGATCCCGGCCATCCCGGCCTCGCGCTCGACGGCCCGGCAGAACGCGGCGCCGACGGCGTACTGGCGCATCTTGGCCTCGACCCCGAGGAGCGCGCGCAGGATCCGGTCGATCAGCCCGCCGCCGCGGCGGCGCTCGGTGAACCGGCGCCGGATGAGCGCGACGTCGGGGACCACGTCCGGCCCGACGGCGTCCATGACGTGGTCGGCGTGCCCCTCCAACAGGGTCGACAGGGCGAGCAGCCGGTCGAGCACGGCCCGCTGCTCGGGGCCCTGCAGCAGCTCGACCAGCGCGAGCACGTCGGCCTTGCGGCCGTCCTCGCCGCGCAGCGCGCGGATGGCGTCGGGCAGCCGGGCGAGCCGCGCGGTGTCCGGTTCCTGCAGCGACAGCAGCTCGGTCACCAGCCCGGCGAAGTGGTCGCGCAGCCACGGCACCGCGGTGAACTGGAGCCGGTGGGTGGCCTCGTGCAGGCAGACCCAGAGGCCGAACTGGTCGCCGTCGACGTCGAGCGAGCGCGAGGCGGCGTAGACGTTCGGGGCGACGACGATGAGCCGCCCCTCCCCGCCGGGCCCGCCGAACGGGTCGTACTGGCCGAGCACGCGGGCGCCCATGTAGGCGAGCAGCGCGCCGAGCTGCACCCCCGAGCCCGCCGCGGTGACCGTGCGCAGCGGCCACGGCGAGTCGGGCAGCCGGGCGCCGGAGGTCAGCGCCTCCATCCCTCCGACGGCGGCACGCGCCCAGGCGGGCCGGTCCAGCACGTCGGCGGGCAGCAGCGGCAGGTCCGCCCCGAGGCCGGTGACCTCGCGGACGTGTCCCTCGGCGCGGGCGGAGTCGGTGCGCAGGCGCTCCACCAGCGCGCCCGCCACCGCGGGGGTGGTGCGGGGCCCGGCGGGCATCAGCGATGCCGCCGTCGACGCGGCCAGGGACCAGTTCACCGGCAGTCCGGCGCCGGTGCGGTCGGGCCGGGGGCGGCCGGTGACCGGGCCGGTCGTGTCGGTCTCCATGCGTCCCACGCTACCCGCGACGACGGGTGCGCGAGACCGGGTCAGCCGCGGCAGCCGCAGCGCGACAGCGTCGCCGCGATGCGGTCCAGCGCGGGCCGGGCGTCGGCGGGCGAGGTGCCGTTGGACAGCAGCGCGAACACCAGCAGCCTGCCGTCGACGTCGGTGACGACCCCGGCGAGGCTGGAGGCGCCGGACAGCGTGCCGGTCTTGGCGCGCACGACACCGCGCCCGGCGACCGACCGCGGGTCGCCGAACCGGTCGGCGAGCGTCCCGCCACCGCCGGCGACCGGGAGCCCGGTGAGGATCGGGCGCAGGAACTGCACGTCGGTCGGGCTGTCGGACTGGGCGGCGGCCGAGGACAGCACCGCGCCGAGCAGCCGGGCCGGGATCAGGTTGTCCCGGGACAGGCCGCTGCCGTCGGCGAGCTCCAGCCCGGACACGTCGTAACCGGCCTGGACCAGCGCCTCGGTGACGGCCTTCGAGGCCCCGTCGAACGAGGCCTCGCCGTCCTTGGACACCGCGACCTGGCGGGCCATCGCCTCGGCGGTGACGTTGTCCGAGGCGGTGAGCATGTACTCGATCAGGCTCGCGATCGGCGGGGAGGACACGCTGCCCAGCACCGGCGCGTTCGCAGCGGCGACGCCCTCGAGGACGTCGGAGGCGCCGAGCGCGCGGGCCAGCGCCTTCCCGGCGGCCGCGGCGGGGTCGGTGCTGCGCGGGCCGTCCTGCTGCAGCGGGTCGGTGCGGCCGCCGTCGAGCATCAGCGCCGACATCGGGGCGACGTAGCCGTCCGCGACATCGGTGGGCCCCCAGCCCGGGGACTCGGCCGGGCCCGTCCAGAGGCTCGCGTCGGTGTAGACCGTCGTGATCGGGCGGCCGACGGCCTTCTTCACCTGCTCGGCGAGGTCGGCGATCCGCGCGGGCTCCGGGTAGAGCCCGTCCTGCCCGTCGGGCAGCGCGGTCAGCGACGGGTCGCCGGACCCGACGAGGACGACCGAGTCCGGGGACGGACCGGGCACGACCCGGGTCGCGAGCCGGTCGGTCGGGTTCAGCGACAGCAGCGCGGCCGCGGCGGTGAGCAGCTTCGTCGTGGAGCCGGGGACCATGCCGCGGTCGCCGTCACGCTCCCAGATCGGCTTCACCCCGCGCGGGGCCGCGGAGTCCATGACGACCCCGGTGACCTCGCCGAGCTCGGGCGCGTCGAGCTGGGAGGACAGGGCCTGGGTGATCCCGGCGGCGCTCGGCACCGGCGCCGTCGGCGTGAGGGGGCGCAGCGCGGGCATCGGGACCGGCGGGTACTGGGTGGCGGTGGTGCCGAGTCCGAACGAGCTGCGGGCGTCCGGCCCGGCCAGGGCGACGGCGCCGAACAGCGAGGCCAGTGCCATCACCGCGACCGCGACCACGGCGAACCGCCGGTAGCTGCGCTCCGGCCGGCGATGCCTGCGTCCCACGGACCCTCCTGTACCTGCTCGTCCGGCGACCGACCTGCCCGCACGGTGGTGCGACGCGGGCCACATCGGCCCGCTCCGCCCTCACCGGCGTGCACCCGTGCCCACCCGGTCCCTCACACTAGGGGGCAGCACCGACACCGCCGGAGCGGGCGGGCCAGCGGCCCCGCCCCGGATCCGGTGGAGCCGTGACACAAGACCGCTGACCCTCTTCAAGGAGCAACGAACCGTGGACTTCGACGTCACCATCGAAATCCCCAAGGGCGGCCGGAACAAGTACGAGGTCGATCACGAGACCGGACGTATCCGGCTCGACCGCACCCTGTTCACCGCCACCCAGTACCCCGCCGACTACGGGTTCATCGACGACACCCTGGGCGAGGACGGGGACCCGCTGGACGCCCTGGTCCTGGTGCAGGAGCCGACCTTCCCCGGGTGCGTCATCCGCTCCCGCGCGATCGGCATGTTCCGGATGAAGGACGAGAAGGGCGGCGACGACAAGGTCCTCTGCGTCCCCTCGGACGACCCCCGCCAGGAGCACCTGCGCGACATCCACCACCTGGCCGAGTTCGACCGGGCGGAGATCCAGCACTTCTTCGAGATCTACAAGACCCTCGAGCCGGGCAAGAGCGTCGAGGGTGCGTCCTGGGTCGGCCGGGCCGACGCCGAGCGCGAGATCAAGGCGTCCTACGAGCGCGCGAAGAACGCCGGGCACTGACCGATCTCGCCGGGGCGGCCGTGCACGGCCGCCCCGGCTACGGGTCACACCTTCTCGAACACCGCGGCGAGGCCCTGGCCGCCGCCGATGCACATCGTCTCCAGCCCGTAACGGGCGTCGCGACGCGCCATCTCGCGGGTGAGGGTGGCCAGGATGCGGCCGCCGGTGGCACCGACCGGGTGCCCCATCGAGATCCCCGAGCCGTGCACATTGGTGCGCTCGAAGTCGGCGTCGGTGAACTTCCACTCCCGCGTGCAGGCCAGCACCTGCGCGGCGAACGCCTCGTTCAGCTCGATCAGGTCGATGTCGGCCAGGGTCAGCCCGGCCACGTCCAGGGCCTTGGCCGTCGCCGGGACCGGGCCGATGCCCATCGTCGTGGGCGGGACCCCGCCCAGGCCCCAGGACACGACCTTCGCCAGCGGGCGCAGTCCCAGCTCGGCGGCCTTCTCCGGGCTGGTCACCACGCAGATCGCGGCGCCGTCGTTCTGGCCCGACGCGTTGCCCGCGGTCACGGTGGCGTCCGGGTCGTCCTTGCCCAGGATCGGGCGCAGCGTCGCCAGCTTCTCGACCGTCGAGTCGGGGCGGACGTGCTCGTCGCGCTCGACGACGGTGTCGCCCTTCCGGCCGGGCACGGTCACCGGGACGATCTCCTCGGCGAACACCCCGGACTCCTGCGCGGCCGCGGCCCGGTGGTGCGAGCGGACGGCGTACTCGTCCTGCTCGGCGCGACCGATCGCGTAGTCGCGGCGCAGGTTCTCCGCGGTCTCCAGCATCCCGCCCGGCACCGGGAAGTTCTTCCCGCCGGCGGTGACGCGGCCGCGCGCCAGCGAATCGTTCAGCATCACCCCGCCGCCCTTGACCCCCCAGCGCATCCCGGTGGAGTAGAACGACGCGCCCGACATCGACTCGGCGCCACCGGCCAGCACGACCTCCGCCGCGCCCGTCCGGACCTGGCCGGCCGCGTAGAGCACGGCCTGCAGGCCCGAGCCGCAGCGGCGGTCGATCTGGATGCCGCCCGCGGTCACCGGCAGGCCGGCGTCGAGCGCGGCGACCCGTCCGATCGCCGGGGCGTCCATCGTCGGGTAGCAGTGGCCCAGCACGACGTCCTCGACGACGTCGGGGTCCAGCCCGGTCCGCTCCATCAGGGCGCGGATCACGGTCGCGGCGAGGGTGTGGGCCGGGACGTCGCGCAGCGACCCCCCGAACCCGCCGACCGGGGTCCGCAGCGGCTCGCAGATCACCGCATCACGCATGGGTTCTCTCCTCCTAGACGAACTGCCGGGTCAGCCATTCGGCGACCAGGGCGGGCTTCTCGGATCCCTCGACCTCGACGGTCACGCCGATGGTGAGCTGGACGCCACCGGAGACGTCGCTGACGTCGGTCAGCTCGACCCGGGCGCGGATCCGGCTGCCCACCGGCAGCGGGCTGGTGAACCGGACCTTGTTGAGGCCGTAGTTCACGCCCATCTTGACCCCGTCCACCTTGTAGACGGACTGGACCAGCTTGGGCAGCAGCGACAGCGACAGGAAGCCGTGGGCGATCGTGGCGCCGAACGGTCCGGACGCGGCCCGCTCGGCGTCGACGTGGATCCACTGGTGGTCGTCGGTGGCGTCGGCGAAACCGTCGATCCGCTCCTGCGTGACGGTCAGCCAGGGCGAGGTCCCGATCTCGGTCCCCTTGGCCGCCCGCAGCTCGTCCACTCCGTCGAAGACGCGCATCTGTCACTCCGTTCGTGGTGCGTGATGGGTGATCCGTTTCCAGCTTTCCCTACCGCACCGCGGGCCGCCGGGGGGTGCGACGTCGTCGAACACACACGCCCCGCACCACACGACCGGTGCGGCTTGGTTAAGGTCACCTCGTCAGGAGCCGCCTTGAGCAGATGGGCACAGCTTCGACGTGGAAGGCCTACGCCCCATGACCCCGACCGCCCCCGACCGCCGATGACCGCCACCACCACCTCGCGTCCCGACCCGGACGGCCTCGTCCACCGGGCCGTGCCGTACCGGGATCCCGAACACCAGGCCGCCGCCCTCACCGCACCGGTGGCCGGGGCACTGGAGGCGGGCCGTCGTGCGCTCGTGGTGGTCGACCCGCGGTGTGCCGCGGTGCTGCGCCGCTCCCTCGGCCACGACGCCGGGGTGGAGTTCCGCACGCCGGACAGGATGCACTCGGCCCCGCCGTTCACGGTCGCGGGACGCTGGAGCCGCGCGGTGCGCGGGGCGCTGGCCGACGGCGCGTCCGGGGTGTGCACGGTCGGCCAGCCGGTCGAGCTGCCCGGCGCGGACGCCGCCTACTGGACCCGCCTCGATCTCGCCCTCTCGCACGCCCTGCGTGAACTCCCCGTCGAGCTGCTGTGCTGCTTCCCCGACGTCGAGCCCGACCGCGCGCACGCCGGGGCCCTGCACGACGAGTTCCTCGTCGACGGCGCCCCGGTCCCGAGCGGCTGCCGGCGCGACGACCACGATCTGCTGGCCGAGAACCCGCAGTGCCCGCCGGATGAGCTGGGGCCGGCGATCGTGACGCTGCCGGTGACCCTGGACGACCTCGGGTCGATGCGGCGCGTCGTCGAGCGGCAGGCCGAGCTGTCCGGGCTGGGGCCCAGCCGGATCTCCGACCTCGTGCTGGCGGTCAACGAGCTGATCAGCAACGGCGTCGAGCACGGGTCGGGTCACCCGGTCCTGCGGATGTGGCGCACCGAGGCGGGGCTGGTCTCCGAGATGAGCGACGCCGCGACGTGCCGGCTCGCGTTCCCCGGGCTCGCCGCGCCACCGGTCGCCGGGAACCGTGGCCGGGGGATGTGGCTGGCCTCGGAGCTGTCGGACGTGCTGCAGGTGTGGACCGCGGAGGACGATCCCGGTCAGGTGACGGGCACGGTCGTGCGCGTCACGATGTCGCCCCCGTGAATCCCGGTACGGTCCCGGGGTGACCCGGCACGACCGCGCCGACCCGGTGACCCGCTTCCTACGGATGGTGACCGGGCCCGAACCGCCGCTCGACGAGGCCGCACTGGCGATCGCCGCCGGCGCCGCCCCGGATCCGGAGGTCGCGGCGGTGTCCACCGCACGGGCCCGCGCGACGCTCGACGAACTCGCCGAGGGTGTCACCGGGTTCGAGTCGCTGCTGCACCGGCTGTTCACCGAGGCCGGGTTCCGCGGCAACTCCACCGACTACGCCGACCCGCGCAACTCCTTCCTGCCCGACGTCCTCGAACGCCGCACCGGCATCCCGATCACCCTGTCGGTCGTCGCGATCGAGGTGGGCCGCCGGGCCAGGGTGCCGCTGGAGGGCGTCGGCATGCCCGGGCACTTCCTGGTGCGGGTGCCCGGCACCCAGCGCCTCGTCGACGCCTTCGGCGGCGGCAGGCGGCTCGACCCGGCGGGCTGCGAGGAGCTCTTCCGCGCGACGACGGGCGCCGGCCCGGAGGTGCCCTTCGACTCGGGCATGCTGCCGCGCACCTCGACCCGCCAGATCCTCGCCCGGATGCTGGAGAACCTGCGGGCGACCTACGGCCGCTCCCGCGACCACGACGGCCTGGAGTGGGTGCTCCGGATGCGGCTGGGCCTGCGCCACCAGGGCCCGGAGCTCATCCGCGAGCTCGGCGAGGTGCTCGCCGCGCAGGCCCGCTGGGACGAGGCGGCCCGGCTGATGGAGTCCTGGGTGGACGGTCCGGGGCGCGGGTCGCGCTCGGGCGCCGAGGTGCTGGACGAGGTGCGCACCGAGGCGATGAAGCACCGGGCCCACCTCAACTAGGACGTCGGTCAGGTGTGCGGGGCCCGGGTCGGCGCGCCGGAGTCCTCGCCGAAGCGCCACGGCTGGCCGGTCGACTCCAGCACGGCCATCCACAGGTCACCGTGCGGGTCCACCTGGTTGCGACGGCTGACGGCCAGGCTCATCGGGATGTGCACGAACCGACGCCGCACCCGTCCGACCACCATCGCGGTGCGCCCGGACATGGCGGCGTGCACCGCCGCCTGGGACAGCCGGACGGTGTAGACGCTGTCATAGGGGTTCGCGGGGACGCTACGGATGATGTAGCTCGGGTCGACGTAGCGGACGGTGGTCTCCATCCCGGCGTCGGCGAAGGAGTCGGCGATGCGATCCTTGAGCCAGGGGCCGACGTCGGAGAGCTTCGCGTTGCCGGAGGCGTCGGTGCGCCCGACCGGCGGCAGCATCTCCTGCCCGGCCCCCTCCGCGACGACGACGACCGCGTGCCCGCGCTGGGACACCCGTCGTCGCAGGTGGTTCAGCAGACCGGTCTCGCCGTCCAGCTCGAAGGGCACCTCGGGGATCAGGACGGCGTCGGCGTCGGAACGCACGAGCGAGGCGTAGCAGGCGATGAAGCCGGAGTGCCGGCCCATCAGCTTGACCAGGCCGACGCCGCCGGGGGTGGACTTGGCCTCCACCGTGACCGACCGGATGGCCTCGCTGGCCTGGGAGAACGCCGTCTGGAAGCCGAAGGACTGGTCGATGAACGGGATGTCGTTGTCGATCGTCTTCGGGATCCCGACGACGGCGATCCGCAGGCCCCGCTCCCCCACCACCCTGGCGATCTCCATCGCGCCACGCATGGTGCCGTCGCCGCCGATCACGAACAGCACGTTGAGGTGCATCTGCTCGAGGCAGTCGACGATCTCCTCGGGGTCCTGCGGGCCGCGTGAGGTGCCGAGGAAGGTGCCGCCGTCGACCGGGATGTCGCGCACCGACTCCGGGCTCAGCTCGACGACGTCGTGACCGTAGGAGGAGACGAAACCGCGGTAGCCGTTGCGGAACCCGACGACCCGGCGCACGCCGTAGTGGTAGGTCAGGGTGCGGACCAGGCCGGAGATGACGTCGTTGAGCCCCGGGCACAGGCCGCCGCAGGTGACGATCCCGGCGCGGGTCTTCGACGGGTCGAAGTAGATCTGCCGACGCGGCCCGCACGGTTCCAGGCCCGGCAGCTCCTCCGGTTCGACGCCGCGAGCGCGGATCCCGGCGGCGGTGTCGTCGAGCAGGACCCGGTCACCGGCGTCCACGTAGTGCTCGGTGGTGCGGCGGGCGTCGAGCAGCGGCGCCAGCGGCGAGGTGATGCGGGCCGGGCCGAGCGTGTCGATGGCCAGGTCCCCGGGCGTGATGCTGCTGTACTCCGAGGTGGTCACGCGCACACTCCGTCTGGATCGATTCGCCCGGGGGCCGGGCGATCATCGTGACGCACACCGGGCGAATCGTCGATCCGACCCCCGGGAACGACGCCGCGGGACCACCCGCGGGTGCGCCGGGTCCCGCCGATCGGACCATCGTCGTCGCCGATGCGTCACCGGCCGGCCCGCGGACCGCCCCGCGTCCTTGCGGTGTGCATCGCCGGACGTCACCGGTTTCGCCCACCCTGTCGCACACGCACTGTGAACGAAACGAGCACCCGGGGTGAACGCCGCACGTCGCGTAGGGCAAAATTCGTCCATGCGGAGCATCGACCCTCGTCACGCCTGGTCCACCGGATTCGCCCGCACCATCGCCGAGGAGCTGCGTCACGGCGTCGCGACCGGCGCGGTCACCTGGAGCGAGGCCGACGAGCTGCTCAACCGCCTGCGCACGGTCATCGACCAGGCGCTGGACGTGCATCCGCAGCCGCTGTGACCGCGTCCGTGTCCTCGACGGGGACGCCGCGGTAGGCCCGTCCCACCCACACCAGGGGTCGGCCGCGACGGCGCAGCCCGAGCAGCTCGACGACCTCGGCCGCGACCAGCAGCGACGCGCCGACCTCGGAGACCGACAGGACCCGGCAGCGCAGCGCGGTGCCCACGTCGACCAGCCACGGCTCCCCGGACGGCAGGGCCATCCACCGGACACCCGCTCCGAACCGTTCCGCGCCCGGGACGGCGAACGCCGCCGCGAGACCGGTGTCGGTGTCGTCGAGCAGGTGCACGACGACCGTCCCGCCCCCGGCGAGCGCACCGGCCAGCCGCGAGTCACGGGCGGTCGAGAACGACACCGCGGGCGGGTCCACCCCGACCGAGGCGACCGACGACGCCGTCATACCGACCGGCCCGTCGGGCCCGGTCGCGGTGAGCACGGCGACTCCGGCGGGGTGCCCACGGAACGCCGCCCGCAGGCCCCCGGCCGGATCGGCGACCGTCACGCCCGCGCCCGGGCGAACCGCTCGGCGGCGTCGGCCCAGTCGACGACGTTCCACCAGGCCTTGACGTAGTCGGGCTTGACGTTCTTGTACTGCAGGTAGAAGGCGTGCTCCCACATGTCGAGCAGGACGATGGGGGTCTGGCCGGCGGGGAGCTGGGACTGCTGGTCGTAGAGCTGGTGGATGAGCAGGCGGTCGCCGAGCCGGTCGTGGCCGAGGACGGCCCAGCCGGAGCCCTGGATGGTGGTGGCGGCGGCGGTGAAGTGGGCCTGGAAGCCGTCGAAGGAGCCGAAGTCGGCGTCGATGGCGGCGGCGAGGTCGCCGGTGGGCTTGTCGCCGCCGTCGGGGGAGAGGTTGTTCCAGAAGGCGGAGTGGTTGACGTGGCCGCCGAGGTTGAACGCGAGGGTCTTCTCGAGTCCGACGACGGCGCCGAAGTCGTTCTTGTCGCGGGCCTCGGCGAGCTTGTCGAGGGTGGTGTTGAGGCCCTGGACGTAGGTGTTGTGGTGCTGGGAGTGGTGCAGCTCCATGATCTCGGGCGCGATGTGCGGGGCGAGCGCGGAGTAGTCGTAGGGCAGGTCCGGAAGCGTGTAGTCGGCCATGCCCGCAGCCTGATAGCTGAACCGGACTTCAGGTCAAGTGTGACGGCGGCCGCACGGCCCGACCTCAGTGGTCGTCGCGCCCGGTGAGCGCGTGCTCCAGCTCGTCGGCGAGGTGGACGACCTGGCGGAACGGGAACTCGAACCCGTCCAGCGCGGCCGGGCCGAGCGGGATCGAGTGCCGGAACACCACGACGCCCTCCTCCGCGGCCAGCCCACCGACCACCGACGGCCCCGCGAGCTCCAGGGCGCGGCCGAGGTCGACCTCGCCGAGCCGCGCGACCGGGGACTCGATCTGCACCCACTCCTGGTCCGGGTCGGCGACCGCGGCCGCCGCATCGGTGACCTCGACGCCGGGGCGGCCCGCACCCTCCCGCACCCGCTTCACGACGACGAGCTGGTCCCGGTCCTCGGTCGTCGGCAGCCGGAACCGCAGCTCGTCCGCGCCCTGGCGGACGATCTCGTACCGGACCACGACGTAGGCCTTCAGGTCCTCCCAGGTCGCCACGCCCGTCTCCCCCTCGATCGTCCGACGGGGCCCACCGGACCCCGTCGCCGACCCTAGCGTGATCCGGACCCCGCGCGGCCGGGCCTCGCCTCCCGGTCGGGCGGAGCCCGCGCCGGCCCGCCTGACCGTCCGCGCCCGGGCCGATGTCGCCGAGATGCAGCCGAGGGCCGCCGCCCCGGCCTGCCGAGCGCCCTGAGCTGCATCTCGACGCACGGGGCCCGCCGGACCGCCGGACCATCTGCGTCGAGATGCAGCTCAGCGGGCGCCGGAGATCGGCAGACCCCGCTGAGCTGCATCTCGGCGCACCGCGGTTCCGAGCAGTGGGACGGCGCAGGCGCCCCGGCGCGGCACAGCGGCCACGGCGTGCAGGGCGGGGGCACAGCGCCCCGGCGGGTGGGCCGGTGACCTACCCCGTCAGCCCGGTGGTGATCAGCTGGTCCACCGGGGCGCGGTCGTCGGTCAGGACCGGCGTCCCCGCGGTGAACGCGGCGGTGCGGGCCGGGTCGAGGACCGTGCCGGCCGGTTCGGAGCGGGCGACGGCGGCGCCGAGAGCGGCCGGGTCGAGCGGCCGGTCCGAGGCGACGACCACGACGTTCCCGCCGCCGCCGGGGGCGAACTCGTCGGGGAGGGCGAGGAGCATCGTCGTCGCGAACCGGGACCCGGCGGTCGCGGTGGCGGCCTTCACCAGGTCGAGCGGGTACCGGTCGATCACGTTGAGGACGTAGATCCCGCCCGGGCGCAGCACCCGCGCCACCTCGTCGAGGAACTCCGCGGTGGACAGGTGCCAGGGCACCGAGCGGGCACCGAAGGCGTCGCCGACGACGAGGTCGGCGGAGTCGTCGGGCAGCGCGGCGAGGTTCACCCGGGCGTCGCCGGTGCGCACGGTGGTGCCGGGGATCCCGCCCGCGTCCAGGGAGCGGACGCCGAGGTCGATCACGCCCTGGTCCAGCTCCAGCACGGTCGAGGTGCTGCCGGGGCGGGTCGCGGCGAGCCAGCGCGGCATGGTCAGCGCGCCGCCACCGATGTGCACCGCGTCGACCGGGCGCCCCTGACCGAACGCGGTGTCGACGGCCGCGGCGAACCGCTTCGTGTAGGCGAACTCCAGGTGCGCGGGGTCGCCGAGGCGGACGTAGGAGTGGCGCAGGTCGTCGAGCACCAGATAACGACCGGCCGGGTCCGCGGGGTCGGTCCGGACGGCGGCGCAGTAGTAGGTGGTGTCGGCGTCGCAGCGCCCCGGCAGCGCGACGAGCGCGACGGCCAGCAGCAGTGCCGCGGCACCACCCTTCGCGATGTCCGAGCGCCGCCGCCGGGGCGCCAGGACGAGCCCGAGCACGAGGCAGGCGGCCGCGGTGACCAACAGGATCGCGCTCACCGGCAGGAGCGCGACCAGAACGAACCCGGTGAGGAAGGTCCCGGCGAGCGACCCGAGGGTGCCCGCCGCGGACAGCCCGCCGACGACCTCGCCCGAACGGTCCAGCCCGGTCAGCCGGGCCTTGGTGACGGCCGGGGTGACCGCGGCGAGCGCCGTCACCGAGACCAGGGTGGACGCGGCGACGAGCACCACGGCGGCGTACGGCCCCGCGCCGAGCAGCGGCCCGAGCAGCCGGACCACCGGCCGTACGGCCAGCGTGCCGAGCCCGCCGACGACCATCATCAGCGCGGCGACCGCCACCGGGTCGCGCTCGTCGGCCCACCGCCCACCCAGCGAGGCGCCCGCCGCGATCCCGGCGAGGGCCACCCCGATCACGGCGGTGGTCGACTCGAGCGTCAGTCCGACGTAGGGCGCGACGAGCCGGGTCGCGAGGGTCTCGACGACGAGGATCGCCGCCCCCGAGACGACGACGGCGGTCCGGGCCATGGCGGGGCGCACCCCGCCATGGTGCCCGCCGGGGTCAGGCCCGCTTCAGGCGGAGCACGAGCTTGCCGGTGTTCTCGCCACGGAAGAGCTTGAGGAAGACCTCCGGGAAGTCCGCGACCGTGCCGTCGACGACGTCCTCACGGCTGCGCAGGCGGCCCTCGGCGAGCCAGCCGGCGAGCTCCGTGCCCGCCTCGCCCCAGCGGGGGAGGTAGTCGCCGACCAGGAAGCCCTCCATGCGGGCCCGGTTGACCAGCAGATTCATGTAGTTCTTCGGGCCGGTCATGCCGCCCTCGGCGTTGTACTGGCTGATCGCACCGCAGATGACGACGCGGGCGTGCATCGCGAGCCTGCCGAGCACGGCGTCGAGGATGTCCCCGCCGACGTTGTCGAAGTACACGTCGACGCCCTCGGGGGCGAGCTCCTTCAGGCGCTGCGACACGTTCTCGGAGCGGTAGTCGATCGCGGCGTCGAACCCGAGCTCGCCGGTGATCCACGCGCACTTCTCGGGGCCGCCCGCGATGCCGACGACCCGGGCGCCCTTGACCTTCGCGAGCTGCCCGACCACCGACCCGACGGCGCCGGCCGCACCGGAGACGACGACCGTGTCGCCCTCCTTCAGCGCACCGACGTCGAACAGCCCGAAGTAGGCGGTCATGCCGGTCATGCCGAGCAGCGCGAGGTAGCGCTCCGGCGGCACGTCCGCGGTCGGGGAGACCTTCTGGAGGCCGCGGCCGTCGCTCTCCACGTACTCCTGCACGCCGAGCACACCGGTGACGGTGTCGCCGACGGCGAAGTCCGCGTTCCTGGAGGCGACGACCTCACCGAGGCCGAGCGCGCGCATCACCTCGCCGATCCCGACCGGGGGCGCGTACGAACGGCCCTCGTTCATCCAGCCGCGCATCGCCGGATCCAGCGAGATGTGGCTGACCCGGACGACGATGCGGCCCTCGCCGGGCTCGGGCACCGGCTCGGTGGTGTGCTCCCACACCTCCGGGCCGGGGGTGCCCTGCGGGCGTGCGGCGAGCCGTACCTGGTGGTTGACCTCGTTGCTCATGACACCGGTCTACCCCCGTCACGCGCGCGGCACCGCATCACGGTCGTCACGCGCGTGACGGGAATGTCGTTCGGGGACCGAACGGATCGTCGCTACAGGCCCAGGTGCCGCGCGATCAGCATCTTCTGCACCTCGGAGGTGCCCTCGCCGACCTCGAGGATCTTCGCGTCGCGGTAGAACCGCCCGACCGGGTACTCGTTCATGAAGCCGTAGCCGCCGAAGATCTGGGTGGCATCGCGCGCGTTGTCCATCGCGGCGTTCGACGAGACGAGCTTGGCGATCGCCGCCTCCTTCTTGAACGGCTCCCCCGCGACGAGCAGCCGCGCGGCGTGCTGCCAGGCCAGCCGCGCGGTGTGCGCGCGGGCCTCCATGTCGGCGATCTTGAACTGGATCGCCTGGTAGGAGCCGATGGTGTTCCCGAACGCCTCGCGCTCACCGGCGTAGCGGACGGACTCGTCGACGCAGCCCTGGGCCAGCCCGGTCGCCAGCGCCGCGATCGCGACCCGGCCCTCGTCGAGGATGGACAGGAACTGGGCGTAGCCGCGGCCGCGCTCGCCGAGCAGGTTCGCCGCGGGGACGCGGACGTCGTCGAAGAAGAGCTCGCGGGTGTCGGAGCAGTTCCAGCCGACCTTGGAGTACTTCTCGCTCACCGTGAACCCGGGTGTGCCCGCCGGGACGAGGATCGCCGAGATCTCCTTGCGACCGTCGGGCTTCTCGCCCGTCACGGCGGTGACGGTGACGACCGAGGTGATGTCGGTGCCGGAGTTGGTGATGAAGCACTTCGACCCGTTGATCACCCACTCGTCGCCGTCGAGCCGGGCGGTGGTGCGGGTGGCGCCGGCGTCGGAGCCACCGCCGGGCTCGGTGAGGCCGAACGCGCCGAGCGTGCGGCCCGCGGCCAGGTCGGGCAGCCAGCGCGCCTTCTGCTCGTCGGTGCCGAAGCGCAGGATCGGCATGGCACCGAGCCCGACGCCGGCCTCCACGGTGATCGCGACCGAGGAGTCGACCCGGGCCAGCTCCTCCAGGGCGAGGCAGAGGGCGTGGTAGTCGCCGCCCATGCCGCCGTAGGACTCGGGGACGGGCAGGCCGAACAGGCCCATCTCGCCCATCTTGGCGGTGATGTCGTAGGGGAACTCCTCGCGGATGTAGAGGTCGCCGATGACGGGCGCGACCTCCTTGCGCGCGAACTCCTCGACCGAGGCGCGCAGCGCCTCGTACTCCTCGGCGGTGGTGGTGTCCTGGGCGGTGGTCATGCCTGCTCCTCCTGCGTGGCGGGCTCGACCACGAGCAGCACCGCGTCCTTCGCGACGGTGGCTCCGGCCCGGGCCCTCAGCTCGCGCACCGTCCCGTCGACGGGGGCGGTGAGCACGTGTTCCATCTTCATGGCCTCGACGACGACCAGCTTCTGACCTGCGACGACGGCGTCCCCGTCGGCGACCTCGACGACCGTCACCGTCCCGGGCATCGGCGAGACGATCGGCCCGCCCGCACCGCCTGCGGCCGCGGCGGCCTCCGTCGGTGCCTGCTCGCGCACGCCCCAGGCCTGCCCGTCACGGCCGATCCAGACGACCCCGTCGGCACCCTCGGCGACGGCGAACCGGCGGGTGCGGCCGTTCTGGGTGTGCTCCACGACCCCCGGTGCGACGGCGACGGTGCGGCACCGCACGGCCGCCGCCTCGGGTGCGACGGACGCGGGCACGCTGCCCGGGTCCCCACTGCCGGGCAGCGCCAGGTCGAACCCGGCGGCCCGCCCGCGGGCCCGGATCTCCACGGCGCCGTCGGCGCCACCGGTGACCAGGCGGCTCACCGTCCAGGCGGGCTCCCCGACCCGCCAGCCACCGGGGACGTCGAAGGGGTCCACCACGGGCCCGGCCGGCTCCCGGCGCAGCAGCCCGAGACCCGCGACCGCACCGAGGACGTCGGCGGGCACCGTGTCGTCGACGAGCGCGGCACCGCGCCGGGCGATCAGCCCGGTGTCGAGGTCACCGGCGCGGACGTCGTCGTCGGCGAGCAGGGCCCGCAGGAACCCGATGTTGGAGTCGAGCCCGAGCAGCACCGTGTCGCGCAGCGCGGCGTCGAGCCGGCGCAGCGCCTCGTCGCGGGTGGCGCCGTGGGCGATGACCTTGGCCAGCATCGGGTCGTAGTCGGACCCGACGACGGTGCCGGTCTCGATCCCGGCGTCGACCCGCACCCCGGGCGGCGGCGTCCAGTCCAGCACCGGCCCGCCGGAGGGGAGGAAGGTGAGCGCGTCACCGGACACGGCGGCGGCCTCGGCGTACACCCGGGCCTCCATCGCGTGCCCGGTGAGCACCACGTCGTCCTGGGTGATCGGCAGCGGCTCCCCCGCGGCGACCCGCAGCTGCAGCTCGACCAGGTCCAGACCGGTGACCTCCTCGGTGACCGGGTGCTCGACCTGCAGGCGGGTGTTCATCTCGAGGAAGAAGAACTCGTCGGGACGGTCCGAGCTCACGATGAACTCGACGGTCCCGGCGCCGGTGTAACCGACGCTGCGGGCGGCCTCGCAGGCGGCGCGGCCCATCTCGTCGCGCTGCGCGGGGGTGAGCAGAGCCGACGGCGCCTCTTCGATGATCTTCTGGTGGCGGCGCTGCAGCGAGCACTCGCGCTCGCCGAGGTGCACGACGGCGCCGTGCGCGTCGGCCATCACCTGGATCTCGATGTGCCGCGGCGTGGTGACCAGCCGCTCGACGAGCAGGGTGTCGTCGCCGAAGGAGCCGCGGGCCTCGCGGCGCGCACCGGCGATCGCGTCGGCCAGCTGCTCCGGGGAGTGCACCTCGCGCATGCCCTTGCCCCCGCCGCCCGCGGACGGCTTGAGCAGCACCGGGTAGCCGATGTCGGCGACGACGGAGGCCAGGTCGTCGGTGAGGCCGGAGCCGTCGGAGCCGGGCACGACCGGGACCCCGGCCTTGGCGACGGTCTGCTTGGCGCGGATCTTGTCGCCCATCGCCTCGATCGCCGACGACGGCGGCCCGACGAAGGCGATCCCCGCCTGTTCGCAGGCGGCGGCGAACGCGGTGTTCTCGGACAGGAAGCCGTAGCCGGGGTGGATCGCCTGCGCACCGGTCGCCCGGGCGGCGGCGATCACGTTCTCCACCGACAGGTAGGACTCGCCGGCGGCGGCCGGGCCGATCCGGACGGCCTCGTCGGCGGCGCGGACGTGCGGGGCCGCGGCGTCGGCGTCGGAGTACACGGCGACCGACCGGACGCCCAGCGAGCGCAGGGTGCGGATGACGCGGACCGCGATCTCGCCGCGGTTCGCGACCAGGACGGTGTCGAACAGTGCCGATCCCATGGGGGCCCTCACATCCGGAAGACGCCGAAGGCCGGGTCGGCCAGGGGCGCGTTGGCGGCGACGGACAGGGACAGCCCGAGGACGGTGCGGGTGTCGGCGGGGTCGATGACGCCGTCGTCCCACAGCCGGGCGGTGGAGTAGAGGGGGTGTCCCTGCTCCTCGTACTGGGCGCGGATCGCGTCCGGGTCGGCGTTGCCGACGGTGCCGAGCACGGTGGCGGCCTGCTCGCCGCCCATGACCGAGATCCGGGCGTTGGGCCACATGAACAGGAACCGCGGCGAGTACGCCCGTCCGCACATCGCGTAGTTCCCCGCACCGAACGAGCCACCGATGACGACGGTCAGCTTCGGCACCCGGGTGGAGGCCACGGCGGTGACCATCTTCGCGCCGTTGCGGGCGATGCCACCGGCCTCGTACTCGCGGCCGACCATGAACCCGGAGATGTTCTGCAGGAACACCAGCGGGATACCGCGCTGGTCGCACAGCTCCACGAAGTGCGCGCCCTTGGTCGCGGACTCGGAGAACAGGATCCCGTTGTTGGCGACGATCCCGACCGGGTGGCCGTGGATCCGGGCGAACCCGGTGACCAGGGTGGTGCCGTACTCGGACTTGAACTCGGCGAACCGCGAGCCGTCGACGACCCGGGCGATGACCTCACGCACGTCGTAGGGGGTGCGGGTGTCGGTCGGCACCGCGGCGTAGAGCCCGGCGGGGTCGACGGCGGGCTCCTCGGTGGGGCGCACCTCCCACGGCCGCGGAGCACGCGGGCCGAGCGTCGCGACGATCGCGCGGACCCGGGCGAGCGCATCGGCGTCGTCGACGGCGAGGTGGTCGGTCACACCGGAGACCTTCGCGTGCAGGTCCCCGCCGCCCAGCTCCTCGGCGGTGACGACCTCGCCCGTCGCGGCCTTCACCAGCGGCGGGCCGCCCAGGAAGATCGTGCCCTGGTTACGGACGATCACGGCCTCGTCGCTCATCGCCGGCACGTACGCCCCGCCCGCGGTGCACGAGCCGAGGACGGCGGCGATCTGCGGGATGCCCTGCCCGGACATCTGCGCCTGGTTGTAGAAGATCCGGCCGAAGTGCTCGCGGTCGGGGAACACGTCGTCCTGCTCGGGCAGGTACGCGCCCCCGGAGTCCACCAGGTACACACACGGCAGCCGGTTGTGCAGCGCCACCTCCTGCGCGCGCAGGTGCTTCTTGACCGTCATCGGGTAGTAGGTGCCGCCCTTGACCGTCGCGTCGTTGGCCACGATCACGACCTCCCGGCCGGCGACCCGCCCGACCCCGGTGATCATCCCGGCGCCGGGGGCCTGGTCGTCGTACATGCCGTTCGCGGCCAGCGGGGACAGCTCCAGGAACGGCGACGACGGATCCACCAGCGCATCCACCCGGTCGCGCGGCAGCAGCTTCCCGCGCTCGACGTGCCGGACCCGCGACCGCTCCGGCCCACCGAGCCGGGTCCGCTCCAGCCGATCACGCAGATCGGCGACCAGGGCGCGGTGCGCGGTGTCGTTCTCCGCGGCGCGCGCGTCGGCCGGATCCACCGCCGTGCCGAGCCGCGGGGCCTCCGGGGCCGGCGCGGGTGGGGCCTGCGGTGCCGTCATCGGACCTCCCGGGGAACGCTGCCTGTTAATGACCGTTAACAGGTTAGCGGTTGTTAACACGTGGCGTCCAGAGCGGGCATCCCGCGGACTACGCTGGGGTGCGTGCGCCTGCTACTGGTCGAGGACGAGAAGCCGCTCGCCGAGCTGGTCCGCCGCGGCCTCGCCGGGGAGGGTCACGAGGTGGAGGTCGCACACGACGGGCCCACCGGGCTGCAGCTCGCGCTGACCGGCCGGCACGACGTGGTCATCCTCGACATCATGCTGCCGGGCCTGTCGGGCTACCGGATCCTGCAGCACCTGCGCGACCGCGGCGTGTGGACCCCGGTGCTCATGCTGACCGCCAAGGACGGCGAGTACGACGAGGCCGACGCCTTCGACCTCGGCGCGGACGACTACCTGACCAAGCCGTTCTCGTTCGTCGTGCTGCAGGCGCGGCTGCGCGCGCTGCTGCGCCGGGCCGGCGAGGCCGCACCGACCGTGCTGCGGGTCGGGGACCTCAGCCTGGACCCGGGTACGCACCGGGTGCACCGCGGCGAGACCGAGATCCCGCTGACCCCGCGCGAGTTCGGCGTGCTCGAGCACCTGATGCAGAACACCGGGCAGGTCGTGACCAAGACCGACATCCTGCGCTCGGTCTGGGACGCCCACTACGACGGCGAGGTCAACGTCGTCGAGGTCTACGTCGGCTACCTGCGCCGCAAGATCGACGCACCGTTCGGGACGCACAGCATCGAGACGCTGCGCGGCGTCGGCTACCGGATGTCCGAGCCCGCGCCCGCGCCGCCCCGCTGACCCGCGGGGACCCGCTCAGCGACGACGGTCGGACGGCCGCCGCGGCGACGGCGCCCCGACCGGCTCCCGCTCGGCCCGGGCGGGCTCGCGCCCGGTGTCCCGGGTGTCACGGGACGTCTCCCGGCTGGCGACGGCGGTGCCGCCACGTCCCCGCTGCCCACGCGGCGTGACGACCGGCAACGGCCGGGTGGCGTTCTCGTCGAACGGGCTGCCGACGGTGTCCGGCCGGATCGGCAGCGGCCCGGTCGGCGGGTCGAGGCGACTGTGGGCGGGTGGTGCGGACACGTCGTCCTCCGGGTCGGGCGGGGTCGTCACCGGACCGCTGTCCGGGGTCCGACCGTCCGTGCCCGAGCCGTGGGTGACGGCCGGGTCACCGGGCGTGCGCATCATGCCATCCGGAGCGGCGGTCCCGCGTGCCGACGCGCCCGCCCCCACGGGGCCCGCCGACACCGGGCGGGCCGGGGCCTCGGGAGCGACCGCGGAGCCCATGACCGGGCGGACCGGAGCGGTGCCGCCCGAGGCCGTGCCGTTCTGCGCCGTGCCGTTCTGCGGTGTCCCCTGGTCGGCGCCGCCCTGCCCCAGCCACGCGGCCGGACCGAAGTCGGCAGGCTCCTCGGCCCGCGCCCACGGCGACCGTGTGGTCACCCGCGGGATCGGACCGGAGGGCCGGTCGTCGCACAGCTCCGCGGCCGGCTCGCCGTCGAACCCGGCCCCGGCGTGGTCGGCGTCCACCGGTCCGGGGGTCTCCTCCTCGGGCAGCGGCGCCGTCACGGCGGGCACGGTGACCCGGAACCGGGCCCCGCCCAGCTCGGGCGACGAGGCCGCCTCCACGGTCCCGCCGTGCGCCGCGACCAGCTCGGCGACGATCGCCAGGCCGAGCCCGGAGCCGCCGTCACCGCGGGAACGGGCCTCGTCGAGCCGCACGAAGCGCTCGAAGACCCGGGCGCGGTCGGCCTCGGCGACGCCGTTGCCGTCGTCGTCGACCTCGATCACCGCGAGGTCGCCCTCGGCCCGGACCGACACCGCGACCGTCGACGACGCGTGCCGCTTGGCGTTGTCGACCAGGTTGCGCAGTACCCGGACCAGCTGCCCGCGGTCGCCGACCACCCGGACGGGCTCACTGGTCACCCGGACCGCGACGGCGGTCTCGGCCGACGGACGCTCCCGCTCGGCGTCGGCGATCTCGTCGAGGTCGACCTCCTCGCGGCGCGGCGCGATGCCGCGCTCGTCGGCACGGGCGAGGAACAGCAGGTTCTCGACCAGGCCGGTCAGCCGGGAGGCCTCCCCGCGCAGCACGTCGACGGTGGCCCGGTCCGCGGACGCCTCCGGCATGCCCGCGCCGAGCAGCTCCAGGCCGGTCGACACGGTCGCGAGCGGGCTGCGCAGCTCGTGGCTGGCGTCGGCGACGAAGCGGCGCTGGGTCGCCTGGGAGGACTCGATCCGCCCGAGCATCTGGTTCATGGTGCGGGCGAGACGGCCGACCTCGTCGCGGGCGGCCGGCTCGTCGACGCGCTGGGAGAGGTCCTTGTCGCCCATCCCGGCGACCCGGGACCGCATGTCCTCCACCGGGCGCAGTGCACGGCCGGCGAACAGATAGGTGAAGCCGCCCGCGACCAGCACCAGCAGCGGGACCCCGCCCGCGACGAGCCAGGTGACGAGGTCGACGGCGCTGTGCATCTGGTCGGTCGGCTGGGCGGAGTAGATCGTGATCGGCCGGTCGAAGGCACGCACGCCGAGCCCGACGACCATCATGGCCTCGGTCTGCAGCGGGCCGGCGTCGGGCTCCGGGCCGCCCGCCTCGTGGAAGGTGACCGGCACGTCCATCTGGGAGCGCGTCTCGTGCGGGGCGAGAACCCAGTCCACCAGCTTCGGCTGCCCGTCCAGCGGCTCGGACGAGGCGAACACCTCGATGTTGCGGCCCTCGCCGTTCGACCCGACCCGGTCGTCCGGCGCGCCGGTCCGGTCGCTCCAGGCCGTGACGACCTGCACCAGGTCGGTGCGGCGGGCGGTGGTCACCACCGCGTTCTCCTTGGCCGGGTCGCCGGGGCGGTAGTCGGCGAAGTTGGCCTGGATGCGCTCGGCCACCTGCTGGGCGTTGGCCAGCAGTGCCTCCTCGGTGTTGCGCTTCAGCTGGCTCTCGAGGACCAGCACCAGCGACACACCGGCGACGACGAGCACCATCGCGACCGCGGTCGCCGCCGCGAGGGCGGACGCGGCGCGGACGCCGAGACGCTCGCGCATCCGGCGCAGGGTCCTCATCACGCTCACGAGGGTATCGCCGCCGACCTGTGCGGAGCCTGAGACGGACCGCACGGCGCGTTAACAATCGTTAACCGACGACGCTACGATCGCCCGATGGCCGCAGCAGGACCCTCCCCCGCGGACGGCGCGGGCGCGCGCACGGAGGCTCCGTCGCGGCGCGAGCAGATCCTGACCGAGGCGGCCCGGCTGTTCGCCCGACACGGCTTCCACGGGGTGAGCATCGCCGACCTGGGCGCCGCGGTCGGCGTCAGCGGCCCCGCCCTCTACCGGCACTTCCCCGGCAAGGAGGCGCTGCTCGCCGAGCTGCTCATCGACATCTCCGAGCGACTGCTCGACGGCGGCCGCGCCCGCGTGCACCACGACGACCCCCGTGCCGCGCTGGCCGACCTCGTCGACTTCCACGTCGCGTTCGCGACCCGGGAGCCGGAGCTGATCGTCGTGCAGGACCGGGACCTGGCGAACCTGCCCGAGGAGCCGCGCCGCACCGTGCGGCGGCTGCAGCGCACCTACGTCGAGCTGTGGGTGGACACGCTGCGCCGGGCGCACCCCGACGTCGCCCCGGCCGAGGCCCGCACCGTCGCCCACGGGGTGTTCGGCCTGCTCAACTCCACGCCGTACGCACCGCGGGCCGAGCAGCCGTCACCGCGCGGGGCGGACGCCCGGGCCGCGGTGCTGCGCCGGATGGCGCTGGCCGCGCTGGCGGTCGCCCCGGCCTGAGCAGCACCGGTCAGAGCCCCCGTCAGGCCCCGACGCGCTCCCGTTCGGGATCCACGGCGACCGGCGCGACGGCGGCCCGGCCCCGCCGGTCCTCCCGGCGCGCGACGACGAGCAGCCGCAGCCCGTTCAAGCACACCAGCACCGTGGACAGCTCGTGCCCGGCGACGCCGACGACCAGCGGCAACGTCCCGATCAGGTCCCACCCGACCAGGACCACGATCACCGTGGCGGCGAAGGCCAGGTTCGCCCGCGCGATCCGCCGAGCCCGCCGGGCCAGCACGACCAGCGGGGCCAGCGAGCCGAGCGGGTCACGGGTGAGCACGCCGTCGGCGGCCTCCAGGGACAGCGCCCCCGCCCCCTCCGAGACCACGAGGCCGACGTCGGCCGACGCGAGCAGCGGCGCGTCGTTGATGCCGTCGCCCGCGGCGAGCACCCGGCGGCCCCGGGCCTGCTCCGCGCGGACGACCTCGACCTTGCCGTCGGGCAGCAGCCCGGCCCGCACCCGGGTCAGGCCGAGCCGGTCGGCGAGCACCCGGGCGGGACGCTCGGCGTCGCCGGTGAGGACCTGCGGCTCGCCGCCGACCTCGCGGCGCAGCGCGGCCAGCGCGGCCGCGGCACCCGGACGCGGCTCGTCGGACAGCCCGACCACCCCGGCGGGCTCGCCGTCCACCAGCACGACGACGGCGGTCCGCCCCGCCTCCTGCAGTGCGGCGACCCCGGGGACCTCCACGTCACCGGCGAGCTCCGGGCGCCCGACGGCGACGGTCCGCCCGCCGACGACCGCCCGCACACCCTCGCCCGGGACCGCGGTGAACCCCTCGGCGTGGGGCAGGTGCAGGCCGCGCTCCAGGGCGTGCGCGCGCACCGCCCGGCCCAGTACGTGCTCGCTGCCGGACTCGGCGGCCCCGGCCAGGGCGAGCAGCTCGTCGGCGCGACGGGACCCGAGCGGGGTCACCGACACCACCTGCGGGCGGCCGGAGGTCAGCGTGCCGGTCTTGTCGAGCACCACGGTGTCGACCTCGGCGAGCGCCTCCAGCACGGTGACGTCCTTGACCAGGGTCCCGCGCCGGCCGGACACCGCGACCGCGGCGAGCAGCGGCGGCATCGTCGCGAGCACGATCGCGCACGGCGAGGCCACGATCATGAAGACGATCGCGCGCAGCAGCGTCTCGGTGAACGGGGCGCCGAGCAGCAGCGGCACAGCGAGCAGCAGCACCGTCCCCGCGACGACCAGCACCGAGTAGCGCTGCTCGACGCGCTCGATGAACAGCTGGCGGCCCGCCTTGGTCTCGGCGGCCCGCTCGACCTGCGCGGCGACCCCCGCGACGACGGTGTCCGCGGCGTCGCGCGAGACCCGGACCCGCAGTACGCCGGTGCCGTTCACGGTGCCCGCGAGCACCGCGTCGCCCGGACCGGTGCGGGCCGGGACCGGCTCACCGGTCAGCGCGGAGGTGTCGACCTCCGACACCCCGTCGAGCACGGCGCCGTCCCCGGGGACCCGCTCCCCCGGCCGCACCACGACCACCTGCCCCGCGGCCAGCTGCGCCGCCGGGACGGTGCGCTCGGTGCCGTCGTCGGCGACGACGGTCGCGGTCTCGGGGGCGAGGTCGAGCAGCGCGTCGATGCTGGCCCGGGTGCGGGCGGTCATGACCGACTCCAGCGCCCCGGACGTCGCGAAGATGACGATGAGCAGGCCGCCGTCGAACCACTGCCCGATCGCGGCCGCGGCCACCGCGGCGACGATCATCAGCAGGTCGACGTCGAGCCGCTTCTCCCCGAGCGCACGCAGGCCCTCGAGCGCGGGCTCCCAGCCGCCGAGGACGTAGCAGGCCAGGTACAGGCCGACGACCACCGCGGACGGCGCGCCGAGCAGGTCGGCCCCCAGCGCCGCCAGGAAGGCCAGCAGGGAGGCCCCGGCCCAGCGGACCTCGGGCAGGGTCAGTGCGGATCGCATGCGTGGAACCGTACCTGCGTATACACGAAGATACGCAGTCAGCCATCCACATGGTGAGACGGTGGACCATCCGCGCAGTCACGCAGGTATCCTCGGCATCGTGCACGAGTCCATCCACGGCTTCGCGATGCCGCCCGAGGACGAGGTCCGCCGGGTGGCGGACGCGATGCGCATGCTGTCCGACCCGACCCGGGTCAAGATCCTCTGGGCGCTGCTGCAGGGCGAGTCCTCGGTGGCCTGCCTCGCCGACCTGGTCGGCGCCGCCCCCACCGCGGTGAGCCAGCACCTGTCGAAGCTGCGACTGTCGGGCCTGGTCGAGAACCGGCGCGAGGGGACCTACGTGTACTACACCGTGGAGGACGCGACCGTCCGCGCCGTGCTGGAGCGGATGCTCGGGCAGGGCACGGTCGTCGACGGGTAGGTCCGCGGCGGGGCGGGTACGCGGATCGGGAGGACGCAACCGATCTTCCCGGAGGAGTACACCCCATGCCCCAGCTCAGCATCGGTACCGAGAACGGCAGCCCGGTCGAGCTGCACTACACCGACCAGGGCTCCGGCGCACCCGTCGTGCTGATCCACGGCTGGCCGCTGTCGGGGAGGTCCTGGGAGAAGCAGGTCCCCGCGCTGGTCGACGCCGGCCACCGGGTCGTGACCTACGACCGTCGCGGCTTCGGCCAGTCCTCCCAGCCCTGGGACGGCTACGAGTACGACACCTTCGCGGACGACCTGCACGCCCTGCTCGTGCACCTCGACCTGCGCGAGGCCACCCTCGTCGGGTTCTCGATGGGCGGCGGCGAGGTCGTCCGCTACGTCGCGAAGCACGGCACCGACCGGGTCGCCCGTGTCGTGCTGGCCGCGGCCGTCCCGCCGTACCTCTACAAGTCCGACGACAACCCCGACGGCGGTCTCGACGACGCCACGATCGAGCAGTTCCAGGGCGGCGTCACCGGTGACCGGATCGCCTTCCTGGAGGAGTTCACGTCGAACTTCTTCGCCGCGGGCGACCGGACCGACCTGATCAGCGAGCCGAACCGGGCCTACCACCGCGCGATCGCCGAGTTCGCGTCGCCGAAGGGCACCCTGGACTGCATCACCGCGTTCGGACGCACCGACTTCCGCGACGACGTGCAGAAGGTCTCCGACGCCGGCATCCCGACCCTGGTCATCCACGGCGACGCCGACGCGATCGTCCCGTTCGAGGTGTCCGGCAAGCGCTCCCACGAGTCGATCGAGGGCTCGCGGCTCGCGCTGATCGAGGGTGGCCCGCACGGTCTCAACGCCACCCACCCCGACGAGTTCAACGCCGCCCTGCTCGACTTCCTGAAGGCCTGAGCGCCCACCCCGGGTTCCGCTGTGGGCGGAACCCGGGGACCGCGGCCGCCGTCCGGCCTACCGTGCCCCCATGAGCGAACCCCTCTGGCGGCACGCACTCGGTCGTGAGCTGCGACGACGGCGGCACGCCCGCGGTGAGACCCTGCACGCGACGGCCGGGCGCGCCGGGGTGTCCCCGCAGTACCTCTCGGAGGTGGAGCGGGGCCGCAAGGAGCCCTCCAGCGAGATGATCGCCGCCGTCGCCGGGGCGCTCGGGACCGACCTGGCCGCGCTGACCCGCGGCGTCGCCGACGGTCTCGCGACGGCCCCGCGGGCACGCGGGCCGCAGTGCGCCTACGCGCTGGCGGCCTGACCCGGCGCCGCTCAGCGACGCTCGCGGGTGCGCGGCGGCTGCGGTTCGAGCACGGTGTCGAGCAGGCCGTAGTCCCGGGCCGCGGACGCGGTGAACACGCGGTCGTGGTCGGTGTCGGCGCGCAACCGTTCGACGGTCTGCCCGGTGTGCCGGGCCAGGATCTCCTCGATGTCGGCGCGGATCCGGACCAGCTCGTCGGCCTGCAGGATCAGGTCCGGGATGGACCCGCGGCCCTGCGCCGCCGGCTGGTGCAGCACGACCCGGGCGTGCGGCAGCGCGCCGCGACGGCCCTCGGTCCCGGCGGCGAGCAGCACCGCACCCACCGAGACGGCCTGCCCGACGCACGTCGTCGCGACCGGGCAGCGGACGTGGCGCAGCGTGTCGTAGATGCCGAGCATCGCGCTGGGGTCGCCGCCCCCGCAGTTGACGTACAGCTGCACCTCGCGGTCGGGGTCGTCGGCCTCCAGGAACAGCAGCTGGGCGATCAACGCGTTCGCCACGCCCGCGTCGATCTCGGTGCCCAGGTAGACGACCCGCTCGGTGAGCAGGTGGGAGTAGACGTCGAGGACCCGCTCGCCGCCCGGGGTGCGGGCGATGACGTTCGGGATCGTGTAGGTGCTCACCGCCGTCACCGCCCCACGCCGAAGCCGGTCGGGACGGCACCGCGGCGCGGCACCACCTGGTCGAACCGGTCGACGACGGCGTCGACGAAGCCGTAGTCGAGCGCCTCGGCCGCGGAGTACCAGCGGTCGTGCAGCGAGTCGGTGAAGATCCGGTCCACCGGCTGCCCGGTGTCCTGGGCGATGAGGCCGAGCACGGTGTCGCGGGTGTGGCGCAGGTCGTCGGCCTGCAGCTCGATGTCGACGGCCGTCCCGCCGATCCCCGACGAGCCCTGGTGCATCAGCACCCGCGAGTGCGGCAGCGCACGGCGCTTGCCCGGGGTGCCCGCCGAGAGCAGGAACTGGCCGGCGCTGTAGGCGATGCCGAGCACGAGCGTCGCGACGTCGCAGGGCACCAGCCGGAACAGGTCCCGCAGCGCCAGCATCGCCGGCACCGACCCGCCGGGCGAGTGGATCCAGAAGGCGATGTCGGCGGCCGGGTCACGGGCGGCCAGTGCCACGACCTGGGTGGCGAGCAGGGTGCCGTTGTCGTCGTCGAGGGGGCCGTCGAGCACCACGACGCGCTGGTCGTAGAGGTCGCGGCGGGCGCGGTCGTCGAAGCGCGGGGTGCGCGGTGAGTCGCTCATGACCCCACCGTGGCCGGGGGACGGCCCGGTCCGCGCCCGGTTCTGCCCCGGGCAGCTCCGCCCAGGGCGAACGCGCCGGTCAGCCGGGGTGACCGCCGTTGTCGCGGTGCCGGTCGGCGAACACGTCGTAGTCGGCACCCCGGTCGCCCTGGACCAGGCGGCGCAGCGCCTCCTGCGCCGCGGCCCGCGGGTCGGCGGCCGCGTCACCGGTGACCGGCTGCGGGCCGGTCGAGGACGCGTCGAGGTAGGGCCGGGGCCGCGACGGCGGCGGGGCCGGTGCGGGCCGCGGCGGCGGGGCGTGCGCGTCGGGCGGGGGCGCGACCGGGTCGCCGGACCCGCCGCCGTTCCCGGCCGGGCGCGGGCGCGGAGCGACGTCGTCGGGACCGCGGTGCCGGGCCGCGGCCGACGGCTCCGGGGACGGACGCGGCGGGGCGCCCTCCCGCCCGGTCGCGGCGACGACGATGCGGTCCCCGGCCGGGTTCCGGCCGGCGTCGACCGGGCCGGCGTCGCCCGGCTCCTCGGGAAGGTGGGCCAGCGCCTCGCGCAGGTCGGCCAGCGGCAGCGGCCGGGTCGCCGTGACCGCGAACGCGACCCGCCCGGCCAGCGCGATGCCCGGCCAGCCCTGCGAGGCCAGCGCCAGGCGCTCGCCGACCCGGTCGCAGAGACCGGCCAGGTGCCGGTCCGAGGCACCGGGCACGACCAGCGCGAACTCGCGCTCGGACAGCCGCAGGGCCGCGTCGACCGGGCCGAGCGGCTGGGTCATCGCCGCCGCGACCTGGTGGGCGGCGAACCAGGCGGCGCGGTCGTCGTCGTGCACGACGGAGCCGTCGAGGCCGGGCAGGTCGAACAGCGCGACGCCGACGGGCAGCGTCTCCGGCCCCGCCGGTCCGGCGAAGCGGTCCAGGGCCTCGGCGGTGGGCAGACCGCTCGCCGGGTCGACCGCGGCGGCGGCACGGGCGGCCGCGGCGCGCTGGGCGTCGGCCAGCTGGGATCGCAGCTCACGGGTGCCGGCCCGGGCCGACAGCAGCCGGTCGATCATGTGGTTGAGCGAGGTCGTCGCCCAGGCCTCTCCGGTGGTGCCCGCCGAGGCCGCCGGGTCGCCGCCGGTCGGCATCGAGGAGCCGAGCAGCTCGTCGACCGTGCGCCGCACCGAGGTCGGCAGCCGGTCCCCCAGCGCGAACCGCAGCCGCGCGAGCTCGGTCCCGGCCTGGGCACGGGCGTAGCCCCAGCGTCCGAGGAACACCCGCCCGGCCTCGCCCCGTTCGCGCGGGTCGCGGGCGTACTGGTCGGTCGCGACCAGGAACGCGCCCGCCCCGCGCCCGAGCGCGACGACACTCCACTCCGACGCCAGCGGCTCGTCCGGATCCAGCACCACGAGGTGGACGCCGTCCGGCACGTCGTGCACCCCGCCGTCGGCGAACGCGACGACGACGTGCATCCCGGCCTGGGCCATCCGCGCGTAGACCTCGCGCTCGCGGTCGAAGAAGCGCAGTTGCTGGAACAGCGCGACGACGACCGTCGGGTCCTCCCGCGGCCCGGACATCACCGCGCGCTCGATGGAGTGCGACAGGTGCACGAGCAGCCGCTTCGACGCCGGCTCCGGGCGCGCGCCCGAGGCGCGCTCCCAGGCCTCGCGGCGGCCCTCGGACAGCCCGTCGACGTAGGCCTGCTCCGAGGCCACCCGGACGGCGTGGGCAAGCGGTCCCTCGGACATGGGTGACCTCCGGTCGTCGGACGGCGCCCGGTTCGCGACACGGGATCACGCCGTGTGTCGACCCAACAACCGCGGGTCGCCGAGGGCAACCGGTGGCCGGGTACGTCCGGTGGGACCACAGGCCACTGCGACCAGCGGCGTGACGCCGCCGGTCCACCCCCCGCGCAGCCGAGCGGGAGGACGAACGCGACGAACGGCGATCAGCCGTCGAGAGCGGCGACGGCGCGGCGGGCTGCGACCGGGTCGGCCGCGGCGCAGGCCGCGCGGGCCCGCTCCCGGCACTGCTCCACCGTCAGCCCGGCCAGGGTCGCCCCGACCGCGGCGAGCGCGCCGGACCCCATCGACAGGCTCGCGACCCCCAGACCCACCAGTACCGCGGCCAGCCCCGGGTCGGCCGCGGCCTCGCCGCACACCCCGACCGGGGTGCCGGTGCGCGCCGACGCCTCGCCGAGCAGCCCGAGCAGCCGCAGCAGCGCCGGCTGCCACGGGTCGTTGAGCGCGGCCACCGGCCCGGACTGGCGGTCCGCGGCGAACAGGTACTGGGCCAGGTCGTTGGTGCCGACCGAGACGAAGTCGACCTCGGCCATGATCTCGTCGGCGGTGAGCACCGCGGCCGGGATCTCGATCATCACGCCGGCCTGGGAGATGCCGTGCGCCCGGCAGCGCTGCACGAACCAGCGCGCCTCCTCGGCGGTGGCGACCATCGGCGCCATCACCTTGAGCGCGACGCCGGTCTCCTTCGCCGCGGCGGCGAGCGCGGCGAGCTGGCGCTCCAGCACGCCGTCGCCGTTGCCGGGGACGCGGGCGATCCGCAGGCCGCGCACGCCCAGCGCCGGGTTGGGCTCGCCGTCGAGCGACAGGAACGGCAGCGGCTTGTCCGCGCCGGCGTCGAGGGTGCGGGCGGTGACCGGCTTGCCGGCGAACGCGGACAGCACCGCGGTGTAGACCTCGCGCTGGGCGGCCTCGGTCGGCTCCTCGGCCGCGGAGAGGAACGCGAGCTCGGTGCGGAACAGGCCGACCCCCTCGGCCCGGGCCTCCGCGGCCTTCGCCGCGCCGGGGCCGTCGCCGACATTGGCCAGGACCGGCACGACACGGCCGTCGGCGGTGCGGCCGACGCCGTCCCACTCGGCGGTGACCGAGGCGGCGGCGGCGAACGCGGTGGCCTCGTCGAGGGTGGCGACCTCGACGACCTCACCGGTGCCGCCGTCGACGGTCAGCGCGGCGCCCTCGGCGATCCGGGTCGCACCCGCGCAGCCGACGACCGCGGGGATCCCCAGCGAACGCGCGAGGATCGCGGTGTGGCTGGTCGGGCCGCCCTGCTCGGTGACCAGGGCGAGCGCGACGCCCGGCTTCAGCCCGGCGGTGTCGGCCGGGGCCAGGTCGGTCGCGACGAGCACGGCGGGCGCGTCCAGGTCGGCGACGCCCGGCGCGGGCAGCCCCAGCAGCTCCGCGACGATCCGGTCGCGCACGTCGTGGATGTCGCGGGCGCGCTCGGCCATGTAGCCGCCCATCGACGACAGCATCTCGGCGAAGGAGTTCGCGGCCTCCCACACCGCGCGCGCGGCGGGCCGCCCCTGCTCGGTGACCAGCGCCTGCGCGCTCTCCAGCAGCGCCGGGTCGCCGACCATCGTCACGGTCGCCTCCAGCACCTCGCGGGCGTCGCCGGTGACGGTCGCGGCGCGCGCGGTCAGGCGCTGCGACACCAGCTCCACGGCCGGCGCGATCCGCGCGGCCTCGGCGGCGGCGTCGGCCGGGGCGGGGCCGGCGGCCGGCTCGCCCGGCGGCTCGGCGACGCGGACGACGCGGCCGCCGGCGCGGCCGGGGCTGGCGGGGATTCCGGTGAGGGCGATCGTGCTCGGCATGAGTGGCTCCCGCGGTTACTTCGACGTGACCCGTTGACAAACACAGTAAAACCCACATACTCAGACACAAGCAAGCATCGAAGCGGGAGCGAACAAAGATGTACGCAGCGGAGCGTCAGCAGTGGCTGCTCGACCGGACCCGGGACCGGGGCCGGGTCGACGTGGCCGCTGTCGCCGAGGAGCTCGATGTCACCCCCGAGACCATCCGCCGGGACCTCGGGGCACTGGAGCGCCAGGCCCTCGTCCGGCGGGTGCACGGCGGGGCGATCCCGTCGGACCTGCTGAACTTCGAGCCCGGGGTCGGCCAGCGCGACAGCCAGTTCGGCGCGGAGAAGGAGCGGATCGCCAAGGCCGCCCTCGCCGAGCTGGGCACCGCCGCGACCGTCCTGCTCGACGCCGGGACCACGACCTCCCGGCTCGCGAGCACCCTGCCCCGCGAGCGCGACGTCACCGTCGTCACCAACTCGCTGCCGATCGCGTCCTCGCTGGCCGGGCGCCCGAACGTGGACCTGCGGCTGCTCGGCGGCCGGGTCCGCGGGACGACGCTCGCCACCGTCGACGACTGGGGCACCGAGGTGCTGGCCGGTCTCACGATCGACGTCGCCTTCATCGGGACCAACGGCTTCTCCGTGGCGCGCGGCCTCACCACACCCGACACCGGCGAGGGGGCGACCAAGCGGGCGATGCTGCGCGCCGCCCGCCGCACCGTCGTCCTCGCCGACGCCAGCAAGTTCGGCTCCGACCAGTTCGTCCGCTTCGGCACGCTGGCCGAGGTCGACACGCTGATCACCGACACCGGCCTCGACCCGGCGGACGCCGCCGAGTTGGAGGCCGCCGGCCCGAAGGTGGTACGCGCATGACCCCCCGCACGCTCCCGACCCCGCCCATGTTCGTGACGGTCACCCCGAACCCGAGCCTGGACCGGACGATCGCGCTGCCGCACCTGGTGCGCGGCGAGGTGCACCGCGCCGGGTCCGTCCGGGTCGACCCCGGCGGCAAGGGCGTCAACGTCGCCCGTGCGCTGGCCTCGGCCGGGCACCGGGCGGTGGCCCTGATGCCGTCGGGCGCCACCCCCGGTGAGCGCCTCGCGGCGCTGCTGGAGCCGACCGACGTCACGACCGTCGCCGTCCCCGTCGCCGAGGCCACCCGGGTCAACATCACCCTGGTCGAGCCGGACGGCGTCACCACCAAGATCAACGAGCCGGGCCCGCGACTGTCCGCCGACGAGGTCGAGGCGCTGTTCCAGCGCGCCTGCGCCCTCGGCGCCGGCGCCACCTGGCTGGTCAGCTGCGGGTCACTCCCCCCGGGGGTCGGCGACGACTTCCACGCCGAGCTGACCCGGCGCTGCCGCCGTCCCGGCCTGAAGGTCGCGATCGACACCTCGGACGCGCCGCTGCACCACGCCGTCGCGGCGGCCCCCGACCTCGTGAAGCCCAACCACGCCGAGCTGGCCGAGCTCGTCGGGCGCCCCCTGGGCAGCCTCGGCGACGTGCTGCTGGCCGCCCGCGAGCTGCGTGCCCGCGGGATCGGCGCGGTCCTGGTCAGCCTGGGTGCCGGTGGTGCCCTGCTGGTCGACCGGTCCGGCGAGTACCACGCCCGGACCCCTCCGATCACCGTGCTCAGCACGGTGGGCGCCGGTGACTCCACCCTGGCCGGGTTCCTGGCCGCGGGTGGGGAGGGACCCGACGCCCTGCGGCAGGCCGTGGCCTACGGCGCCGCCGCCTGCCGACTGCCCGGTTCCGCCACGCCGGGTCCGGCCGACATCCGAATCGACGACGTCGAACTGGCCCCCACGCCGGACGTCACCCTCGCCCTCACCGGAGATGCCGCATGACTGCCCTGATCACCGCTGATCTGGTCGACCTCGACGTGCCGTCGGCCGACCGGAAGACCGCCGTCACCGCGCTCGCCGAGCGCCTGGTGAAGGCCGGCCGGGTCACCGATCTCGACCGGTTCCTCGCCGACATCGAGGCCCGCGAGGCCCAGATGCCGACCGGCCTGGAGGGCGGCATCGGCATCCCGCACTGCCGCTCCGCGGCCGTCACCGAGCCGACCCTGGCCTTCGGCCGGGCGCCGTCGGGTGTCGACTTCGGCGCCGAGGACGGCCCCGCCGACCTCATCTTCATGATCGCCGCCCCCGAGGGCGGGAACACCGACCACATGACGGTGCTCGCCGCGCTGGCCCGTCGCCTGGTCCGTGCCTCGTTCAAGAACGAGCTCCGCAACGCCACCGACCCGGCCGCCGTCGCGACCTTCATCCAGCAGGAGGTGGGAGCATGAAGCTCCTCGCCGTCACCGCGTGCCCCACGGGCATCGCGCACACCTACATGGCCGCCGAGGCCCTCGAGGTCGCCGCCGAGGAGTCGGGCCACGAGATCGTGGTCGAGACCCAGGGCTCGGCCGGCTCGACGCCGTTCACCCAGGCCCAGCTCGACGAGGCCGAGGCCATCATCCTCGCCGCCGACGTCGAGGTCCGGGACAAGGAGCGCTTCGCGCACCTGCCCACGGTGACCTCGCCGGTCAAGAAGGCCATCGGCGGCGCGCCGGGCCTGATCGAGCAGGCCGTCGCCAAGGCCACCGCCCAGCCGAAGGGCACGGCCGCCGCGGCGGCCCCGGCCCAGCGCGACGGCGCGGAGATGGACACCAAGAACTTCGGCTCCGGCTTCGGGTCGCGCCTGCGCGGCTGGCTGATGACCGGCGTCTCCTACGTCATCCCGTTCGTCGCCGCCGGCGGTCTGCTGATCGCGCTGGGCTTCGCGCTCGGCGGCTACCAGATCACCGAGGCGCCCGACGTCGTCTCCTTCGGTGACGACGGCGTCGCCTCGGTCGCGTTCGACCCGGGTGCACTGCAGTCCTGGGCCGCGCTGTTCTTCCAGGTCGGTGGCCTGGCGTTCGGCTTCCTGGTCCCGGTCCTGGCCGGCTTCATCGCCTACGCCATCGCCGACCGCCCGGCCCTGGTGCCCGGCTTCGTCGGCGGCATGATCGCCGTCCAGACCCAGGCGGGGTTCCTCGGCGGCCTGGTCGCCGGTCTGCTCGCCGGTGCGGTCGTCTACGGCCTCAAGTTGTGGCAGCCGCCCCGCGCCCTGGCCGGGATCATGCCGGTGCTGGTGCTGCCGCTGATCGGCACCGCGGTCGTCGGCGCGATCATGTTCCTGGTCGTCGGCACGCCGCTCGCGGCGGCCACGACCGGCCTGACCAACTGGCTCAACGGCCTGTCCGGCACCAACGCGATCCTGCTCGGCGCGCTGCTCGGCCTGATGATGGCCTTCGACATGGGCGGCCCGGTCAACAAGGCCGCCTACGCCTTCGCCGTCGCCGGGCTGTCCACCGGTTCGGAGACCGCGCTGATGATCATGGCCGCGGTGATGGCCGCGGGCATGACGCCGCCGCTGGCGCTGGCCCTGGCCACCGCCGTCCGCAAGAACCTGTTCACCAAGGTCGAGCAGGAGAACGGCCGGGCCGCCTGGCTGCTGGGCGCCTCCTTCATCACCGAGGGCGCGATCCCGTTCGCCGCGGCCGACCCGCTGCGGGTCATCCCGTCGCTGATGGCGGGCTCCGCGGTCGCCGGTTCGCTGTCGATGGCCTTCGGCGCGACCCTGCGGGCCCCGCACGGCGGCATCTTCGTGGTCCCGCTGATCGGCAACCCGTTCGCCTACCTGCTGGCGATCATCGCGGGCACCCTGGTCTCCGCCGCCCTGGTCGTCGGCCTGAAGTCGGCCCGCCGCACCCCGGCTCCGGCCGCCGCCGAGCAGACCGCCACCGCCCCGGCCGCCGCGCCGGTCGCGGGCTGACCCACCCGAGAGAAGGAGCACCCACCATGGCCGAGCGCCGTGTGAAGGTCGGTTCGTCGGTCGGGCTGCACGCCCGCCCCGCCAACCTGTTCGTGACCGCCGCCAAGGAGCAGGGGGTCAAGGTGAGGATCGGGACCGCCGACGGCGAGCGTGGCCCGGTCGACGCCGCCTCGATCCTGTCGGTGATGGGCCTGGGAGTGAAGTCCGGCGAGGAGGTCGTGCTGACCTCCTCCGACGACGAGCAGGGCGAGGCCGCCGTCGCGGCCCTGGCCGAGCTGCTGGAGCAGGACCTCGACGCGAGCTGACCCCGCGTCACCCGGTACGACCCCGACGCCCCGCCGCGCCTCCCGCGCGGCGGGGCGTCCGGCCGTCCGCACCCCGATCCTGCCGCCGCTGCCGAGATGCACGTTTCCGCCCTCCCGGGGGCGGAGACGTGCATCTCGATCCTGCGGATCAGTCCCGCAGGACGGCCACCCCGCGCGGGGGCAGGGTGCCTGCCGGGCCGGCGAGCACCTCCGCCGCGCCGAGGGGCCCCAGGTCGACGGGGGCGTCGGTCCGGTTGACGACGAACCGGAAGCCGTCGCGGCGGACCAGCTCCACCCGGCCCACCAGCTCGCCGGGCAGCTCGGGGGCGATCCCGGCGGCGGCCAGCAGACGTCGCAGCAGCGGGGCGCGGTCGGCGAGGCGGGTCGGGACGTAGGTCGCCGACCCGTCCCCGACCGGGCGGCGGGTCACCGCGGGCAGCCCGGCGAGGTCCCCCGCGCCCGGGTCGGTACCGCCGCCGGTCCAGCGGGCGAGCACCTCCACGGCCGGGTCCACCACCTGCACGGCCTCGCTCCACAGGTCACCGGTGGAGCCGTCGTCGAGCTCGACGACGGCGCCCGGGTCGAGCGGCGCGAACTCCTCGACCCGGATGCCCAGCAGGTCGCGCAGCGCGCCCGGGTAGCCGCCGAGGACGGCGTGCGCGTCGTCGTCGACGGTGCCGGAGAAGTAGGTGGTGACCAGGTGCCCACCGGCCGCGACGTAGGCGGTCAGCGCGGCCGCCCGGTCCGGGCCGACCACGTGCAGCACCGGGGCGACGACCAGCCCGTAGCCGGACAGGTCCGCGTCGGCGGACGTGACGTCGGCCCGCACCCCGGCGTCGAGGAACGCCCGGTACCAGCCGAGTGCCTCGGCCTTGTAGCGCAGCTCGGTGGTCGGGGTGAACGGCTGCTCGGCCGCCCACCACGACGGCCAGTCCCACAGCACCGCGGCCGGCGCGGGGACCCGCCGCGCCCCGGCGACCGGGGCCAGGTCGCGCAGTGTCGCCCCGAGCGCGGTGACGTCGCGGAACAACGCCGAGGCCGGGCCGGCGTGCGGCACCATCGCCGAGTGGAACTTCTCCGCGCCCGCCGCGGACTGGCGCCACTGGAAGAAGCAGAGCGCGTCGGCGCCGTGCGCGAGGTGGGTGAGCGCGTCGCGGGCGAGCTCACCGGGGCGCTTGGCGCGGTTGACCGGCTGCCAGTTCACCGCCGACGTCGAGTGCTCCATCAGCCACCACGGGTGCCCGCAGGCGAGGTTGCCGGTGAGGTTGGCCGAGAACGACAGCTCGTCGCGGGCGTCCGGACCGGGGAACACGTAGTGGTCGTTGGCGACGATGTCGACCTCGGGCGCCCAGGTCGCGTAGTCCATGCCGCTGGTCTCGCCCATCACCATGAAGTTGGTGGTCACGGGCACGTCCGGGGTGAGTGCGCGCAGCAGGTCCCGCTCCGCGCGCAGGTGGTCGAGCAGGGCGTCGGAGGAGAAGCGGGCGAAGTCGAGCTGCTGGGTCGGGTTCGGGTGGGTGCCCGGGCCGGTGCGGCGCGGGGTGCCGATCTCGTCCCAGTCGCCGTAGTGCTGGGACCAGAACGCGGTGCCCCAGGCGTGGTTGAGCCGGTCGAGGTCGCCGTAGCGGCGCTGCAGCCAGGCCCGGAACGCGACCTGGGCGTCGTCGGAGTGGTCGTGGACGTCGTGGCAGCCCAGCTCGTTGGACACGTGCCAGGCGGCGAGCGCGGGGTGGTCGCCGTAGCGGCGGGCGAGCCGCTCGACCAGGGCGAGGGCGTGGCGGCGGAACACCGGGGAGGTCGGGCGGTGGTGCTGGCGCCCGCCCGGCGCCAAGGTCCGGCCGCCGACGTCGACGGCGAGGATCTCCGGGTGCCGGTGATGCAGCCACGGCGGGGGTGACGCCGTGCCCGTCGCGAGGTCGACGGCGATCCCGCCCGCGTGCAGCAGGTCCAGCACGTCGTCGAGCCACCCGAGGTCCCAGCGGTCCGGCGCGGGCTGGAGCAGCGCCCAGGAGAAGACGCCCACGGTCGCGACCGTCACGCCTGCCTCGCGCATGAGCGCGACGTCGGACTCCCACACCGCGCGCGGCCACTGCTCGGGGTTGTAGTCGGCCCCGAACTCGATGCGGGGACGGGAGGCACCGGGGGTGCGACGCAACCAGCGGGTCATGCGCCCAGTGTGGCCGCGATGATGTGCGATGTCGTGCGGATGTGTCCGAGTTCGTGCGGATCAGGTTTCCCCGGGGTTACGGGCGGCGCCAGCGATGGCCCCGCCCCGCGCCGGCGGGGGACGATGCCGCTGCCCGAACCCCGTTCCCGACGACGCGAGCGGCCCGTCCCGACCCGCGCCACCGCGCGGAGAACCGGAGAGCCTGCGTGAGCCCCTCGGAGACCACCGCCCTCGCCCCCGACTCGCTGACCGCGCACTCGGGCGTCGTCAGCGAGAGCGAGCAGAAGGCGCTGCGCGCCGACATCCGGCGGTTGTCGACGATGCTCGGGCGGACGCTGTCCGACGAGTCCGGTCCCGAGGTCCTGGAGCTGGTCGAGCAGGTGCGCCGGGCGGCCCGGGACTCGGCGCGCGGCGAGGCCGGGCCGGACGTCGTCGCGGCCCTGCTCGACGGGATCGACACCGGCACCGCGGTACTGCTGGCGCGGGCGTTCTCCCAGTACTTCCAGCTGGCCAACGTCGCCGAGCAGCTGCACCGGTCCCGTGAGCTGCGGGAACTACGACCGGTCGATGCGCGACCGCTGCGGACGGTGCTGCGCCGCCTGGCCACCGAGGCCGACCCGGACGAGGTCGCCGACGTACTGGCCCGGGCCGAGCTGCGCCCCGTGTTCACCGCGCACCCGACCGAGTCGACCCGGCAGTCGGTGCTGGGCATCCTGCGCCGGATCGTCGACGCCCTCGACGACCGGGCGCCCGACGAGGAGCTCGCCGCGCTGGTCGACCTGCTCTGGCAGACCGACGACATCCGCCCCGGCAAGCCGATGGTGATCGACGAGGCCCGCAACGTCGCCTGGTTCGCGGCCCGGCTCGGCGAGCGGACCGTCCCCGACCTGCTGGGCGAGTTCGCCCGGGAGGCCGCCGAGGCGGGGCTGGAGATCCCCGACGACGCGCGTCCGCTCGTACTGGGGTCGTGGGTCGGCGGCGACCGCGACGGCAACCCCAACGTCACCCCCGCGGTGACCCGCGAGGTGCTGGAGCTGAACGCCGACCGGGCGATCCGGATCCACACCGCGCTGGTGGAGAAGCTGGTCTTCGAGCTGTCGGTGTCGACGCGGGTGATGGGGGTGTCGGAGGAGCTGCGCGGCTCGCTGGCCCGGGACCGCCGCGCACTGCCCGCGGTGCACGACCGCTACATCCGGCTCAACGCGCACGAGCCGTACCGGCTCAAGCTGTCCTACGTCGCGGCCCGGCTGGAGAACACCCGCCGGCGGATCGCGGCCGGCGCCGCGCACGAGCCGGGCGTCGACTACCTGGGGTCGGCCGGCTACCTGGAGGACCTGCTGGTCGTCGACCGGTCGCTGCGCGGCCACCACGGCGCCCGGATCGCCGGCGGCACCCTGGCCCGGGCGATCCGCTCGGCCCGCGCGCTGGGCCTGCACCTGGTCGAGATGGACGTGCGCGAGCACTCGCAGAAGCACCACGACGCGCTCGGCGCGGTGTTCGACGGGCTCGGCGAGCTGGAGAAGCCCTACGCCGAGCTGACCCGCGACGAGCGCCGGGAGCTGCTCTCGGCGGAGCTGCGCAGCAAGCGGCCGCTGTTCCGCCGCCACTACGGCGTGCCCGAGGCCGCCGCGCCGGTGCTGGACCTGTTCGACACGGTGCACGCGCTGCAGCACGAGTTCGGCGACGATGTCGTGCGGACCTACATCGTCTCGATGGCCCGCGACGTCGACGACCTGCTCGCCGTCGCCGTGCTGGCCCGCGAGGCGTACATGGTCGAGATCGGCGACGACCCGCGCTCCTCGATCGACCTCGTGCCGCTGTTCGAGACCGTGGAGGAGCTGTCCCGGGCCGGGGAGCTGCTGGAGGGGCTGTTGTCGGACCCGGGGTACCGGCAGCAGGTCCGCAACCGCGGTGACCTGCAGGAGATCATGCTGGGGTACTCCGACTCCAACAAGGGCGCAGGGATCACCGCGTCGCAGTGGCAGATCCACCGGGCGCAGCGCCAGCTGCGCGACGTGGCCGCCGAGCACGGGGTGCGGCTGCGGCTGTTCCACGGCCGCGGCGGGTCGGTCGGGCGCGGTGGCGGTCCGGCCGGTGAGGCCATCGCGTCGGCGCCGTTCGGGTCGGTCGACGCCACGATGAAGCTCACCGAGCAGGGCGAGGTCATCTCCGACAAGTACTCGCTGCCCAGCCTGGCGCACGACAACCTGGAGATCCTGCTAGCGTCGATGCTGGACGCGTCGCTGCTGCACCAGGCCTCCCGCTGGCCCGCGGACACCCTGAAGCGCTGGGACGAGGTCATGGACTGCGTCTCCGAGGCGGCCACCACGACCTACCGGACACTCGTCGACGACCCCGGCCTGCCGTTGTTCTTCACCGCGGCGACGCCGGTGGAGGAGCTGGGGCGGCTCAACGTGGGGTCGCGGCCGTCGAAGCGGCCGGGACAGGGCGAGCCGACGCTGGACGACCTGCGGGCGATCCCGTGGGTGTTCGGCTGGACGCAGACCCGGATGGTCGTGCCCGGCTGGTACGGCCTGGGCTCGGGTCTGAAGGCCGCCCGCGAGGCCGGCTTCGCCGACGAGCTCGCCGAGATGCGGGAGTGGGCGTTCTTCCGGAACCTGATCGGCAACGTCGAGATGACGCTGGCGAAGACCGACCTGCGGATCGCGTCGAACTACGTCGCGACCCTGGTGGAGCCGGAGCAGCAGGGGCTGTTCGCGCAGATCCGGGCCGAGCACGAACTGACCCGCCGCGAGCTGCTCGCGGTGACCGGGGAGGACCAGCTGCTCGCCCGGCACCCGGTGCTGCGGGGCACGCTGTCGGTGCGCGACACCTATCTCGAGCCACTGCACCACCTGCAGGTCGAGCTGCTCGCCCAGCGCCGCGCCGCGGGCGACGACCCGGACCCCGACCTGGAACGCGCCCTGCTGCTGACCATCAACGGGATCGCGGCCGGGATGAAGAACACCGGCTGAGCCCCGGTACCGGGCCGGGCCGGGCCGGAGCGGGACCGGACCCGGGGCGGCACCACCGCGACGCCCGACCGGTACGTTCCGGACATGGAGCACGATCGGAACACACCCGGCCCGGAGGGCCCCGCGACCCGCCGGGTGGTCGCCTGGGTGCTGATCATCGCGCTGGCCGGGCTCCCGCTCAGCTACCTGGCCGGGACCGCGGGCCCGCAGATCGTCGGCGCGCTGGTGGTCGTCGCGCTGCTGGTCGGCGGTGTGGCGTTCTGGCTGCACCGCCGCACCCGCTGACCGGCCACCCGCCGGAACCGGTGCGGCCGCGGGCTGCTGGACTGCCCGGGTGCAGTACCGCCACGCCCCGGCCGCGAACCACGCGGCGCTCGACGCGGTGCTGGCGTCGGCGCCGGGCCGCCCGACCCTCCCGGTACGACTGACCGTCGAGCTCGCCGGCCGCGCCCGCGTCCACCTGCCCGCCGACGTCCCGCTCACCGTGTGGGACCCGTGCTGCGGCGCCGGGGGGACGCTCGCCGTGCTGGGCCTGCTCGTCCCCGGCCTCGCGCGGTTGGTGGGCACCGACGCCGACCCCGAGCCGCTCGACCTGGCCCGGCGCAACCTCGCCCTGCTCGACCCGGGCGGCCTCACCGCCCGCGCCGCGGACCTCGAGGCCCTCGCGGCCCGGCACGACAAGCCGTCCTACGCCGACGCCGCGACCGCCGCCCGGGCCCTGGTCCCGGCGAGTACCCCGGCCTGGTCCGTCACCCTCGCCGACGCCCGCGACACCGCCGCCGTCCGCAACGCACTGGCCGGGGCGGGCCCGTACGGGACCGGCCCGGACCTGGTCCTGGCCGATCTGCCGCACGGGCACCGGACGACCTGGGCCGCCTCCCCCACCCGGCCCGGCGGCGCGGCCGGCACCCCGGCCCCCGACGCCGGGCCCGTCCGCGCCGCCGCCGACGACCAGGACCCCGGGGTCGAGTTCCTGCGCGCGGTCGCGACCGCGCTCCGTCCGGACGCCGTGGTCGTGGCCGTCGGGCGTGGGCGGACGGTGCCGCTGCCGGGCGGGGCCCGGCCCCTCGAGCGGGTCCGCGTGGGGCACCGGGCCGCCGTCCTGGTGCGGGCGGGCGCGCTGCAGGACGGCTGAGGGGTAGGGGTGCTCGCCACCCTCGTGCCGGGGCAGGGCCGATCGATCCCCGCCGGTGTCCCGCGCCGACTCCCTCGAATTCCGGGGAGGCCCGATCCCCGCAGAAGCGTTCACGGGACGAACTGTTCGTCCCGGCACAGGGGTGCTGCGGGGCGACGTGCCGCCACGCCGGCACGGACCGGGCGCCCGGACGCTCCTCCTCTCCGAGTTCGCTTACCGGGTAAGCGAACAGAGCCAGCACCCTGCCGTGCACCGGGTCCGGGCGAGGTGGCCCGATCCCGAGCCGCGGGGCCCGGCAGCGCCGAGCTCCGATCTCCGGGCGAGCCGATACCGGTCACACTGGGTCCCGGACCGACACGGACACCGACGCCGCCGCAGACACCGAGGACACGCCCGTGAGCACGATCGACCTGAACGCCGACCTCGGTGAGTCCTGGGGCCGGTGGACCCTCGGCGACGACGAGGCGATGCTCGGGCTCGTCACCTCGGCGAACGTCGCGTGCGGGTTCCACGCCGGGGACCCCTCGACGCTGCGGGTCACGACTACGGGGGCGGCCGGGGCGGGGGTCGTCGTCGGGGCGCAGGTGTCGTACCCGGACCTGCGCGGATTCGGGCGCCGGTTCCTCGACATCGAGCCCGACGCGCTGACCGACGACGTGCTCTACCAGATCGGCGGCCTCGAGGCCCTGTGCCGGGCCGCGGGCACCCGGGTCCGCTACGTCAAGCCGCACGGCGCGCTCTACAACGCCACGCGGACGCACACCGCGCAGGCGCGTGCGGTGGTCCGGGCGGTGCGGGCGTACGACCCGTCGCTGCCGGTGCTCGGGCTGCCCGGGTCCGAGCTGCTCGCGGAGGCCGAGCGGGCCGGGCTGCGCGCGGTGGGCGAGTTCTTCGTCGACCGCGGCTACACCGGTGAGGGCGGGCTCGTGCCGCGCGGCGAACCGGGTGCGCTGCTCGACGACCCCGCGGAGGCGGCCGAACGGCTCGTCCGCGTGGTCGGGACGGGGACGGTGCGCGCGGTCGACGGCAGCGACGTCGCGGTCCGTGCCGAGTCCGCCTGCCTGCACGGCGACTCCCCCGGCGCCGTCGCGACCGCCCGACGGGTCCGTGACGAGCTCGCCCGGGCCGGGATCACCGTCGCTCCGTTCGTGTGAGCGATGATCGGGTCATGACGAACGACCCGCACGCCTGGCTCGAGGACGTCACCGGCACCGAGGCCCTGGAATGGGTGTCGCAGCGCAACGCCCGCACCGAGGCGCGGCTGACCGGCACCCCGCTGTTCGCCGAGCTGGAGTCGGGGATCCGCGAGGTCCTCGACTCCCGCGACCGGATCCCGTTCGTCACCGCCCGCGGCGGGCACTACTACAACTTCTGGACCGACGAGCAGCACCCGCGCGGCCTGTGGCGGCGCACCACCCCGGAGTCCTACCGGAGCGCCGACACCGAGTGGGAGGTGCTGCTCGACGTCGACGCGCTCAACGCGGCCGAGGGCGAGAACTGGGTCTGGCACGGTGCCCGTTTCCTGCGCCCGGACCTCGACCGCGCGCTGGTCGACCTGTCCCGCGGTGGCGCCGACGCCGACGTCACGCGCGAGTTCGACCTCCCGACCCGCAGCTTCGTCGACGGCGGGTTCTCCCGGCCCGAGGCGAAGGGCGGGATGAGCTGGATCGACCGCGACACCGTCTACCTGTCGACCGACCTCGGTCCGGGCACCATGACGACCTCGGGCTACCCGCGCACGGTGCGGCGGCTGCGCCGCGGCGAGGCCCTGGAGTCCGCCGAGCTGGTCTACGCCGGCGAGGAGACCGACCTCAGCATCTCGGCGTTCCGTGACCACACCCCCGGCTTCGAGCGGGACTTCCTGCGCCGGGCGCTGGCCTTCTACGCCGACGAGCTGCAGCTGATCGGCGCGGACGGCACCCTCACCAAGATCGACGTACCGGACTCCGCGATGACCGACGTGCACCGCGAGTGGTGCACCGTCGAGCTGCGCGAGGACTGGGGCTCGTTCACCGCGGGCTCCCTGCTCGCCGCCCGCTTCGACGACGTCCTGGCCGGCGCTCCCTCGTGGGAGGTGCTGTTCGAGCCCACCGACTCCTCCTCGCTCGCCGGGTACGCCTGGACCCGCCACCACCTCGTGCTCGACGTGCTGGAACACGTCGTCGACCGGCTCGTCGTGCTCACCCCGGGCGAGCAGGGCTGGACCCGCGCGCCGTTCACCGGGGCACCGGAGTTCGGCAGCGTCACCGTCGCCGCGGTCGACGCCGACGAGAGCGACGACGTCTGGCTGATCGTCACCGACTACCTGACCCCGTCGACGCTGTCGATCGCGACGGTCGGCGAACAGCCCCGCCCGCTGCGCAGCGCGCCCGCGTTCTTCGACGCGTCCCGCCACGTCATCGAGCAGCACTTCGTGTCCAGCGAGGACGGCACCCGGGTCCCGTACTTCCTGGTCCGGCGCAACGACCTGCCTTTCGACGGCTCCGCCCCCACCCTGCTCTACGGCTACGGCGGCTTCGAGATCCCCATGACCCCCGGCTACTCCGGTGGCACGGGCCGGTCCTGGCTGGAGCGCGGCGGGGTGTACGCGGTCGCGAACCTGCGCGGCGGCGGCGAGTACGGGCCGCGCTGGCACCGGGCTGCGCTGCGCGAGAAGCGGCCACGGGCCTACGAGGACATGGCCGCCGTCGCCCGGGACCTGATCGACCGCGGCGTCACCTCGCGGGCACACCTCGCCGTGCAGGGCGGCAGCAACGGCGGCCTGATGGCCGGGAACATGCTGGTCCGCTACCCGGAGCTGTTCGGCGCGGTGGTCATCCAGGTGCCGCTGCTGGACATGAAGCGCTACAGCCACCTGCTCGCCGGTGCCTCCTGGATGGCCGAGTACGGCGACCCGGACACCGACGACTGGGAGTTCATCCGGACGTTCTCGCCGTACCACCTGATCGACGACGCGGCCGACTACCCGCCGACGATCCTGCTGACCTCCACCCGCGACGACCGGGTGCACCCCGGCCACGCCCGCAAGTTCACCGCCGCGCTGGAGGCCGCCGGTCACGACGTGACCTACTACGAGAACATCGAGGGCGGGCACGGCGGCGCCGCGGACAACGCGCAGGCCGCGAGGATGGCCGCACTGGCCTACGGATTCCTGTGGGAGAAGCTGGCATGAGCGACGTCGTGATCAGGGTGCGGGGCGAGCACGAGCGGCAGGTGCCCGCCGAGCGCGGCACCGCGCTCGTCGTCGTGGAGGCGCAGGGGCCCGAGGCCGCCCCGGTGCGGGCGGAGGTCGAGCGCGGCACCGCGGCGCTCGTCGCCGACGTGCGCGGCCTGCACGACCCCGACGCCGGGCCGGTCCGGCGCTACGTCGTCGACCAGGCCCGCAGCTGGGTCGAGCAGCCCTCCTTCGAGGGGCGCCCGCAGCCGCCGGTGCACCACGCGTCGGTGTCGGTGTCGGTGGAGTTCGACGACGTCGCCCGGCTCGGCGCGTGGCTGTCCGGTGTGGGCCGGTTCACCGGTGCGCAGGTCCAGGGGATCACCTGGGACCTGGCCCGCGACCACCGCCGCGGGGTCGAGCGCGCGGCCCGGCAGGACGCGCTGCGCCAGGCCGTCGAACGCGCCCAGGACTACGCCGACGCCCTGGACCTGGGCACCGTCGCCCCGCGCTCGGTCGCCGACACCGGGCTGCTCGGCACCCGGGCGGTCGCGATGAGCGCCCGGGCCGTCAGCGCGCCCGGCGGCTGGGGCGCCGAGTCCGCCGACGGCGTGCTCGGGACGCTGCTCGCCCCGGACGACATCACCGTCCGGGCCGAGGTGGAGGCCGAGTTCGTGGTCCGGCCGGGCTGCTGACGCCCGGGGCGGGCTCAGCCCTCCCGGGCGGCGATCTCGCCGTGCTCGGTGCGCAGCTCCCGCTTGAGGATCTTGCCGCTGGGGTTCTTGGGGAGGGCGTCGGCGAACACGACGTACTTGGGCCGCTTGTAGCCGGCGAGCTTCTCCTTCGCGTGCGCGTCGACCTGCTCGCGGGTCAGCGTCACCCCCTGCCTCGGGACGACGACCGCGGTGACGGCCTCGATCCAGTGCGGGTGGCTGACGCCGAACACGGCGACCTCGGCGACCCCGTCGAGCAGGTAGAGCGCCTCCTCCACCTCGCGGGAGGCCACGTTCTCCCCACCGGTCTTGATCATGTCCTTCTTGCGGTCGACGACGGACAGGTACCCGTCGGCCGTCATCACGCCCAGGTCGCCGGAGTGGAACCAGCCGCCGGCGAACGCCTCGGCGGTCTTCTCCTCGTTCTCGTAGTACCCCAGCGTCACGTGCGGGCTGCGGTGCACGATCTCGCCGACCTCACCCGGCGGGACCTCGTTCCCGGCGTCGTCGACGACCCGGGTCTCGACGTTCAGCGACGCCCGCCCGGCCGACCCGGCGTGGCTGAGCTGCTCGTCCGGACCCAGCAGGGTCGCCAGCGGCGAGGTCTCGGTCTGGCCGTAGAAGTTCCACAGCCGCACGTCGGGCAGTCGCCGGGACAGCTCCTGCAGCACCTCGACCGGCATGGCCGCGGCGCCGTAGTAGCCCTTGCGCAGGCTCGACAGGTCCCGGGTGTCGAAGTCCGGGTGGCGCAGCAGCGAGATCCACACCGTCGGCGGGCAGAAGAGCTTGGTGACCCTCTCCCGCTCGATGGTCTCCAGCAGCCGGGCCGGGTCCGGCGACGGGAGGATGATGCTGGTCGCGCCCAGGTAGACGTCGACGGACAGGAAGCAGTCCAGCTGCGCGCAGTGGTAGAGCGGCAGCGAGTGCAGCTCGACGTCGTCGTGCTCCATCCCGCCGTCGACGACGCACGACACGTACTGGGTGATCAGCGACCGGCTCGGCAGCATGACGCCCTTGGGCCGCGACTCGGTGCCGGAGGTGTACATGAGGCGCAGCGGGTCGTCGTCGGCGATGTGCACGTCGGGCTCGCCGGGGTCGCCGTCGCCTTCGATCCAGGCGTCCAGGTCGGCCCAGTCGCCGGTCGGCGCCTGCCCGGACAGCCCGATCCGGGCCCGGACCGACGCCGGCGCCGACGACTGCGCGAGCGCCTTCTCCCCGGTCGCGGCCAGGGCGTCCTCGACGACGAACGCCGTCGCCCCGGAGTGGTCGAGGATGAACGCGATCTCCTCGGCGTTCAGCATGAAGTTGATCGGCACGAGCACGACGCCGAGCCGCGCGGTGGCGTAGACGAGCACCGCGAACTGGCGGCAGTTGTGCGAGAGCAGCGCGAGCCGGTCGCCCTTGGCCAGCCCCTGCTCCGCCAGGGCGGCGGCGCACCGGTTCACCGCCGCGTCGAACTCGGCGAACGTCCAGCGGGTGTCGCCGTCGACGACCGCGGTCTTGCCCGGATACCGGACGGCCGTGCGGTGCAGGAGGTCCCCGAGCGAGTGCCGTCGCGCCCGCTGGATCGCCGCGGCGGTCTGCTCACTGAACCCGGTAGCGCCGTTGCCCATGGCGGCATCCTGCCCGAGGACACCCCCACAGTCACGTACGACTGTTCTCCCCGGATCCGACGGGCGCGGCGGTGTCCTGGGCGTGCTCGGCCGGCACGCAGACGCCGGTCGGCTCATCCCGTCCGCGCAGCGTCACCGACTCCCCGGCCCGCCACCGCGCAGCCTCCGCACCGGCGGCGTCGACGGCCCGCGCGGACGCGACGACCATCCCCGGCACGGACTTCGCCAGCTCGGTGAGCCGGGCGGCCTCGTTCACCGGGTCGCCGATGACGGTGTACTCGTAGCGGCGCGGATCCCCGATGTTGCCGGCCACGGCGTCGCCCGCGGACACGCCGATCCCGGCCTCGGCCTCGGGCATCTCCTCGGCCAGGCGGGCACCCAGGCAGCGGGCGGCACTCAGCGCGGCTCCGGGGGCGTCGTCGAGGTCGAGCGGGGCACCGAAGACCGCGAGCGCGGCGTCGCCCTCGAACTTGTTGATCCACCCGCCGGCCTGCTCGACGCACTCGACGACCACACCGAAGAAGCGGTTCAGCATCGCCACGACCTCCTCGGGCGGGCGGCGGGCGGCCATCGTCGTCGAGCCGACGAGGTCGACGAACAGGACGGCGACCGGGCGCACCTCGCCACCGAGCCGGATGCCGTCGCCGCGCGCCGAGGCGGCCTCGGCGACGTCGCGACCGACGTGGCGGCCGAACAGGTCGCGGATCCGCTCCCGCTCGCGCAGGCCCTCGACCATGCTGTTCGTCCCGGCCTGGAGCTGGCCGAGCTCGGTGTTGTCGTAGACGGGCAGGCGGACGTCGAGGTCACCGTCCTGCACCCGGGCCAGCGCGCGGCGCACGGCCAGCACGGGGTCGGCGATGGCGCGGGCGGCCCCGAGCGTCGTGATCAGCCCGACCCCGATCGCGGTGCCGCCCAGCGCGAGCATGGTGACCGCGAGCTGGGTGGGTGAGGAGTCGCCGAACACCAGCGCGACGAGCCCGGCCAGCATGATCCCGGAGATCGGGACCGCGGTGCCGAGCGCCCAGAACCCGACCGAGCGCAGCATGACCCCGGTGACCAGGCGACGCCGCTTCGGCGGCCGTCCGGACAGCACCCGGGCCGCGGCACGGCGCAGCATCCGCTCGACCAGCAGGTAGGACAGCGACGACGTCGTCACGCCGCCGATCAGCACGGTGGCGGTGACCGAGAAGCTCAGCCGGCCGGAGTAGCGCAGGTTCAGGAAACAGAACAGGACCGCGGCGACCATCCACAGCAGCGCGACCATCGACGATATGCGGGCGGGCGCCCGCAGGACCAGCGCTCGCTCGTCGGCCTGCGGGTCGCGGGAGGAGCGGCGCAGGGTCAGCTTCCGGCGGCCGAACCAGATCCCGACCGGGACCGCGACGAGCAGGTAGATGCCGAACACGACGAGGTTGACCAGCCGGATCTCGACGGCGTCGAGCAGCTGCTCGCGGGGCAGCACGAAGGCCGCGATGACCAGCACCACACCGCCGCCGATGACGTTCGCCGACGCCACGACGAGGGCGAGCAGGGCCCGTACCGGCAGCCCGACGACCTGACGGCCCGGCCGCGTCGCGGGTCGCTGCGCATCCATGGGCCGGAGTCTAGGCCGATCGAGTGAGCCGGGCCGCCGGAGATCGGGACCGGTGGGTGGAGAGCCGATCTCCACCCGGGGTCGGTCCCCGGGTGGATCCGGGAGGGGGTCCGCGCGCGGGACCGTCGTCGGGACCGACCCGCCGTACTCCGGAGGCACCGATGACCCCGACCACCACACCGACCGCCGCACCGTCGGCCACCGCCCCCGCGGGCCGCGGCGCCGTGCTGCGGCAGACCGTGGGCTCGTTGCTGGTGGACGCGGCGCTGCCCTACCTCGTCTACGTCGTGCTGACCGGGCAGGGCATGTCCGATGTCGCGGCGCTGGCCTGGTCCGCGCTGCCGCCCGCGCTGAACGTGCTGGTGCAGGCGGTGCGGCGCCGCAGGGTCAACCCGGTCGGGATGATCGTGCTGGTCACCATCGCGGCCGGTCTGGCGACGTCGCTGCTCAGCGGCGACGCCCGCTTCGCCGTGGCCCGCGACGCGATCCAGAGCGTCGCGTTCGGGCTGCTGCTCGCCGGGTCGCTGGTGGTCGGGCGCCGTCCGCTGGTGTTCCACGTGTGCCGGTTCTTCCGCAGTGCCCGGCGTCCCGACCTGCCGGAGCTGATGGAGCGCCAGTGGGCGGCCAATCCGGCGTTCCGGCGGACGCTGCGCTGCGCGACGGGCGTCGCCGCGTGCGTGATGGCGCTGGAGGCGGCGCTGCGGATCACTCTGGCCTACGCGCTGGCCCCGGTGGTGGCGCTGCCGATCCTGTCGGTGCAGTCGATCGTGGTGTGGGGGGCGCTGTCGGCGCTGCTGGTCGTCAGTGTCAAGCGGGCGGCGCGGGCGGGCCGGTGACCTCCAGCAGGTCCCGCAGCCGCCCCCGGTCGGCGCCGACGACGACCGACACCCGGCTCGCGCCCGGGCCCGGCACCGCGGTCACGCACGCAGCCCCGCGAGCCGCCCGGCCGCCTTCTCCAGCACGTCGTCGCGCTTGCAGAACGCGAACCGCACGAACGGCCGGTACGCCCGCGCCGCGTCGGGCGACGGGCAGAACACCGACACCGGGACGGCGGCGACCCCGCACAGCCCGGGCAGCTTCCACGCCAGGTCGACGCCGTCGTCGAACCCGAGGGGGCGCGGGTCGGCGACCACGAAGTACGTCCCGCGCGGGGTGAGCACGTCGAACCCGGCCGCCCGCAGCCCGGCGGACAGCAGGTCCCGCTTGCGGGCCAGGTCCGCGGTGAGGCCGGTGTAGAAGTCGTCGCCCAGGGCCAGCGCGTGCGCGACGGCGGGCTGCAGCGGGGCGCCGCCGTGGAAGGTGAGGAACTGTTTGACCGCCCGCGGCGCGGCGACGAGCTCCGGCGGGCCGTGCACCCAGCCGACCTTCCAGCCGGTCACCGAGAACGTCTTGCCCGCCGAGGAGATCGTGAGGGTGCGGTCGGCGAGTCCGGGCAGCGACGCCATCGGCACGTGCCGGGCGTCGTCGAAGACCATGTGCTCGTACACCTCGTCGGTGACGACGACGGCGTCGTGCGCGACGGCGAGCTCCCCGACCCGGGTCAGCTGGTCGCGGGTGAGCACGGCGCCGGTCGGGTTGTGCGGGGTGTTGACCAGCACCACCCGGGTGCGGTCGGAGAACGCGCCGGCCAGCGCGTCGTCGTCGAAGCCGAAGTCGGGCGGGAGCAGCGGCACGGTCCGCAGCGTGGCGCCGGCCAGCGCGACGGCGGCGGCGTAGGAGTCGTAGGCGGGCTCGAAGGCGACGACCTCGTCGCCGGGGCCGCAGAGCCCGAGCAGGGTCGCGGCGATCGCCTCGGTCGCCCCCGTGGTGACGACGACGTCGGCCGGGTCGACGTCGAGGCCGTACCAGCGGTGCTGGTGCGCGGCGACGGCCTCGCGCAGCGCGGGTACGCCCGGGCCGGGCGGGTACTGGTTCAGGCCGCGCTCGGTGATGTTGGCGGCGGCGTCGGCGAGCAGGGAGGCCGGACCGTCGGTGTCCGGGAAGCCCTGGCCGAGGTTGATCGCACCGGTCTCGACCGCGAGGCGGGAGATCTCGGTGAAGATCGTCGAGGTGAACGGGCGCATGCGCTCGACCAGCATGGGCCCGACACTATCCGGGTGGGCGGGTGGCGCAGCTCCTGATCGAGGGTCTGCGCGAACCCGTGCCGGTCCGCGGACGCCGGTGGGTTCCACCGCGCCGGGACGAGCTCCTCCGCCCGACCTAGTCGAGTCCGCGGACGATGTGGGACTCGTCGTCGTGCTGCTCGTCGGTCTCGATCGAGATGTCCTCGTTCATCGCATGGCCTCCTCACGGATGTCGGATGACGAATGATGGACACAGGGGAAGACGTCCGTCATCGGGACAACGTTGCTGTACCGGCCTGTGGACCGATCCAGAATCACCCGACCGGGTGAGCGGACCTGCCCACCCGGTCGGGATCGTTCCTCGTCCATGCGCCAGGTCTACCCGCCGATGCGGCCGACCAGGTGGAGCTTGTGCGCGTCCTTGACGCTGCGCAGGGCCAGTCCCCACGCGCCGCCTGCGGCCTGCTCGGTCACGAGCTCGGCCTTCGCCGGGAGCAGCACCGGCTTGCGGAAGACGACGTCGTAGGTGCAGGCGTCGGGGACCCGGCCCTCCAGCGCCGCGGCGGCGTGCGCCGCGGTCCACATGCCGTGCGCGATCGCCCGCGGGAAGCCCATCGCCCTCGCGGTGAGCGGGTGCAGGTGGATCGGGTTCACGTCACCGGAGACGGCCGCGTAGCGGCGCCCGATGTCGCCCGGGACCCGCCACAGCGCGTTCGCCGGACCGGTCGGGACCGGGGGCTCGGCGATGTCCTGGCCCGCCGCGCCCTCGGGCGCCTTCGCCCCGCGGGCCAGGTAGGTGCTTCGCCCGGACCAGACGGTCGCCCCACCCGCGGAGACCTCGCCGATCAGGTCCACCTGCGCACCCTTGGGGTGGCGGGTGAACCGCTCGGCCCACACCCGGACGTCGAGCGTCTCGGTCGGGGCGATCGCCCGGTGCACGGTGATCCGGTTGGCGATGTGCACCAGTCCGGGCAGCGGCAGCGGGAACGACCGGCCCGCCATCAGCACGACCTGCAGCGGGAAGGTGAGCATGTGCGGGTAGGTCACCGGCAGGGCGTTGCCGACCCGGAACCCGCAGACCCGGGCGTAGTCGGCGAGGTGCCCCTGCTCGACGGTGACGCCGCGGCGGACCAGCTCGGTCGCGGGGAGCGACCGGCCGGAGCCGCCGGGCAGCGCCGCCCGGGCGGCCGCGGAGGCGTAGTACTGCCCCAGCGACGGCGGGCCGGGCAGCTCGGTGACCTTCCGGTCCTCGGCCACGGTCATCAGGCCCCCAGCATCGACTGGCCGCAGACCCGCACGACCTGCCCGTTGAGCCCGCCGGACTCGGCGCGGCCGAACCAGCCGATGGCCTCGGCGACGTCGACCGGCAGCCCGCCCTGCTTGAGCGAGTTGATCCGGCGGCCGCCCTCGCGGGTGGCGAGCGGCATCGTCGCGGTCATGTCGGTCTCGATGAACCCGGGTGCGACGGCGTTGATCGTCGCGCCGCGCTCGGCGAACCGCGGGGCGAGCGCCCGGACCATCCCGATCACACCGGCCTTCGAGGCGGCGTAGTTGGTCTGGCCGCGGTTGCCCGCGATGCCCGACTGCGACGACACGCAGACCACGCGGCCGGCCTCGTGCAGCGGGGAGCCCTTCGCCAGCAGCGCCTCGTTGATCGTCAGCTGGGCGCCCAGGTTGACCCCGAGCACCGAGTCCCAGCGGTCGGAGGTCATGTTCGCGAGCAGCTTGTCGCGGGTGATACCCGCGTTGTGCACCACGATGTCGACGCCGTCGTGCCGGTCGGCGAGGTGCGAGAGCAGCCGGTCCGCCGCGTCCGACGCGGTGATGTCCAGCTGCAGCGCGGTGCCGCCGGTGCGGTTCGCGGTGCGGGCCAGGCCCTCCCCGGCCGCCGGGATGTCGACGGCGACGATCGTCGCGCCGTCGCGGGCCAGGGTGTCGGCGATGGCCGCGCCGATGCCCCGTGCCGCCCCGGTCACCACCGCGACGCGCCCGGCGAGCGGCTGCTCCTCGGCGCGCGGGTCGTCGACCTCGGCCGGCTCCCGCGGGTTCCCGACCGGGGCGGCGACGTGCGCGACCTGGCCGTCGACGTAGGCGGAGCGGGCCGACAGGAAGAACCGGACCGACGAGTCGATCGCCGCGGGGGTCACGTCGGAGGTCACCACGAGCAGGTTCGCCGTCGCGCCGAACCGCAGCTCCTTGCCGATCGAGCGGACCAGGCCGTCGAGCGACTGGGCGACGGCGGCCGCCTCGGCCCCGGACGCCTCGGCGGGCTCGGCGCCGATCAGCAGCACCCGGCCCGATGGCCCGAGCCGCTTCACCGCGGGGGTGAGGATCTGCTGGGCGGCGGCGAGGTCGGCCAGCGTCCGCGCTCCCGACAGGTCGACGACGACGCCGTGCAGCCGGTCCTCACCGACCGCCGTGAGCGCGGGGACCCCCTGCTCCTCGACGAAGGCGGTGACGGCCTTCGCGAAGCGCGACTCGCCGACCGACGCGACGAGCACGGGGCCGGCCAGCAGCGGGTCCCCGAGGCGGTGCCGGCGCAGCGTCGGCACCGTGGGCAGCCCCAGCTGCTTGGCGATGCCGGTGTTGGACAGGGTCGCGAGCAGGTCGCTCATGCCTTCTTCGCCTCCAGGATCGCGACGACGCCCTGGCCGCCCGCGGCGCAGATCGAGATCAGGCCGCGCTGGTCCTTCTTCTCCGTGTCGGCCTTCTCCCGCAGGAGCTTCGCCAGGGTGGCGACGATCCGCCCGCCGGTCGCGGCGAACGGGTGCCCCGCGGCGAGCGAGGAGCCCGCGACGTTGAGCTTCGCGTCGTCGACGGCGCCCAGCGGCGCGTCGAGGCCCAGGCGCTCCTTGCAGAAGCGCGGGTCCTCCCAGGCCTTGCGCTGCACGAGCACGACCGAGGCGAACGCCTCGTGGATCTCGTACAGGTCGAAGTCCTGCAGGGACAGACCGTTGCGCTCGAGCATCCGCGGGACGGCGAACACCGGCGCGGTGAGCAGCCCGTCCGGGCCGTGCACGTAGTCCACGGCCGAGGTCTCGGCGTCGACGACGTGGGCCAGCACCGGCAGCTTGTGCTCGGCGGCCCACTCGTCGGAGCCGAGCAGGACGAGCGCGGCGCCGTCGGTCAGCGGGGTCGAGTTGCCCGCCGTCATCGTGGCGTCCGGGCCCTTCCCGAAGACCGGCTTGAGCTTCGCGAGCTTCTCCACCGAGGAGTCCGCGCGCAGGTTGTTGTCGCGGGTCAGCTTCAGGTAGGGCGTGACGAGGTCGTCGAAGAAGCCGCGGTCGTAGGCGGCGGCCAGGTTGTGGTGGCTGCGCGCGGTCAGCTCGTCCTGCTCGGTGCGGCCGATGCCCCACTCCAGCGCGGTGCGCGCGGCGTGCTCGCCCATCGACAGGCCGGTGCGCGGCTCGGAGTTCTCCGGGATGTCCGGGACGATCTGGCCCGGCCGCAGCTGCCCGACCAGCTTGAGCCGGTCCACCGCCGTCCTCGCGGCGTTGAGCTTGACCAGCACGCGACGCAGGTCGTCGTTCAGCGCGATCGGCGCGTCGGACGCGGTGTCCACACCGCCGGCGACGCCGGACTCGATCTGGCCGAGCGCGATCTTGTTGGCGACGGCGATCGTCGCCTCCAGGCCGGTGCCGCAGGCCTGCTGCACGTCGTAGGCCGCGGTGGCGGGGTTCAGCCGGGAGCCGAGGACCGCCTCGCGGGTCAGGTTGAAGTCGCGGGAGTGCTTGAGCACGGCGCCGGCCACGACCTCACCCAGGCGCTCGCCGGCCAGCCCGAAGCGGGCCACCAGACCGTCGAGCGTCGTGGTGAGCATGTCGAGGTTCGAGGCGGAGGCGTAGGCACCGTTGGCCCGCGCGAACGGGATGCGGTTGCCGCCGATGACGGCGGCGCGCCGGGTGCTGGCTGGCATGGGGGTCGTCCTCCTGGATCGGGTCCCGCCCCACCCGATCGAGGTCGCCGCGCTGCGCGCGGACCCCGGCGGGCGGAGCATCGGTGCGTGGTCGTCGTTACCACGGGGTAGCCGGTACTCAAGGTACACGGTACTATGGGTTTCGTGAAGGTCGGACGGGACAGACGCGACAGCCGATGGGACGCCCACCGCGAGCAGCGGCGGGTGGCACTCGTCGGGTCCGCGATCGGGGCCATCCGCCGGCACGGCGCCGGCATCGGGATGGATGAGATCGCTGCGTCCGCCGGGACCAGCAAGACCGTGATCTACCGGCACTTCGGCGACCGGGCCGGCCTCTACACCGCGATCTGCGAGTCGGTGGCCGGCGTCCTGCTGGCCGAGGTCCGGCGGGCCACCGCCGAGGCCCTGTCCGACGCGGGCCGCGGGCCGCGGGCGGCCGTCGCGGCCGGCATCGACGCCTACCTCAGGCTGATCGAGATCGACCCGGAGCTGTACCGGTTCGTGGTACAGCGACCGCTGCTCACCCAGGGCACCACCCGGCGCGCCCCCACCGCCGACACCGGCCGTACCGGGACGAGCGACCCGGTCAACGACCTCGTGACCGTGATCGGCGACGAGGTGGCCGCGGTCATCGCCGGCAACCTCGGCACCGCGGCGGGGACCGGCACCGGCCCGCGGGCCGCGGCCCGCATCTGGGGCCACGCGATCGTCGGCCTCGTCCGGGGAGCGGCCGACGACTGGCTCGCCCGCCCCGACGGCACCCCCCGCGAGCGGATCGCCACCCATCTCACCGACCTGGCCTGGTCCGGACTGTCCGGCCTGGCATCGCACGTGCAGCAGGAGGTTCAGTCATGACCCGCAGCACCCTTCCGAGCCCCGACGCCGTCTCCGCCGAGGCGCTCCGCACCGTCGTCGACGGGCGCTGGGCCCGGGCCCGGCAGGAGACCCGCGAGCAGCTGGCGGCCAACGCCGAGATGCGCGCGGACCCCGACCTGACCTCGGCGCAGTACCGCGAGTGGATCACCGACTCGCTGAAGTTCCTGACGTCCTCGGGCCGTCCGCACACCGGGTTCGACCCGTCGGTCGGCGGGCAGGGCGACGTCGGCGGCGTCGTCGCCGCGTTCGCGATGCTCGCCTACGGCGACCTGTCGCTGCTGGTCAAGGCCGGTGTGCAGTGGGGCCTGTTCGGCGGTGCCGTGCAGGTGCTCGGTACCGAGCGCCACCACGAGCGGTACCTCCGCGCGATCATCGACGGCGAGCTGCTCGGCTGCTTCGCCATGACCGAGACCGGGCACGGCTCCGACGTCCAGCACCTGCACACCACCGCGACCTACGACCGCGAGGCGGGCGAGTTCGTCGTCCACACCCCGTACCCGCAGGCCCGCAAGGAGTACATCGGCAACGCCGCGCGGGACGGCCGGATGGCGGTCGTGTTCGCTCAGCTGATCACCGGCGACGAGAAGCCCGGCGTGCACGCCTTCCTCGTGCCGCTGCGCGACAGCGACGGCAAGGCCCTGCCCGGCGTGCAGATCGGCGACGACGGCCGCAAGGCCGGCCTCAACGGCGTCGACAACGGACGGCTGGCCTTCGACCACGTCCGCATCCCGCGGGAGAACCTGCTCAACCGCTTCGCCGACGTCGCCCCGGACGGGACGTACTCGTCGTCGATCGAGAACGAGACGGCGCGGTTCTTCTCCATGCTCGGCACGCTGGTCCGCGGCCGCATCTCGGTGGCGGGCGGTGCCGGCGCGGCGACCGAGAAGGCGCTCACCCTGGCCGTGCGCTTCGGCCAGCGCCGTCGCCAGTTCGCCAACCCGGCGACCGGCGAGGAGATCGCCGTTCTCGACTACCTCGCCCACCAGCAGAAGCTGCTGCCCGCGCTGGCGACGACGTTCGCCCTGCACTTCACCCAGGACGACCTGGTCCAGCGGATGCACGACATCCAGGCCCCGGGCGCCGGACCGGTCGGCGCACGCGAGCAGCGCACGCTGGAGCAGTCCGCCGCCGGGATCAAGGCGATCGCGACCTGGCACGCCACACACACCATCCAGACCTGCCGGGAGGCCTGCGGCGGCGCGGGCTACCTGGAGGAGAACCTGCTGCCCGCCCTCAAGGCGGACACCGACGTGTTCACCACGTTCGAGGGCGACAACACGGTCCTGCTCCAGCTGCTGGCCAAGGAGCTGCTGTCGGACTACGGCCGCACGATCAAGAAGGGCAACCCGCTCGAGATCGCGCCGCTGCTGGGCCGTCAGCTCGCCGGGGTACTGGCCGAGCGGACCGGGGCCGCGTCGCTCACCCGGCGGCTCCCGTTCCGCGGGATCGACCTGACCGACCGCACGCGCCGCCGGGAGCTGCTGGCCGTCCGTCGCGAGGACACCCTGGCCGCCGCGATCCGCAACCTTGCTCCGGCCATGCGCACGGGCAACGACGAGTTCGCCGTCTTCAACTCCGCCCAGGACCTGCTGCTCACCGCGGCCCGCGCGCACGTGGACACGCTGGTGGAGGCGTCGTTCGCGGACAAGCTCGTGACCGTCGACGACCCGGCGGTGCGCGCGCTGCTGGAGCGGGTCTACGACCTGCACGTGCTCACCGTGATCGACCGCGAGCGGGCCTGGTACCTGGAGACCGGCCGGCTCACCGCCGCCGAGTCCCGCTCGATCCGGCCGCTGGTCAACGCGCTGTGCGCCGAGCTGCGTCCGCACGCCCGGACCCTGGTCGACGGCTTCGGCGTCCCGGACGAGTGGCTGGCCTGCCCGATGCTCGACGACGAGGCGTGGGCCCCGGCTCCCGGCCGTCCGGCCGAGCCGCTCACCGACCAGGTCGAGACGGGCTGACCCGGACCACACGTCCCGGCCACGACGGACGGCCGGCCCCGGAGATCCGGGGCCGGCCGTTTGTCGTCGGGCGTGGGTCAGGCCTCGAAGCCCAGGGCGTCGACGACCGCGCCGATGGTCGACGACAGGTCGGCGACGGTGCCGTCGACGACCTCGGCGATCGGGGTGATCTCGGCGGCGTTGGCGGTACCGGTGAGACCCAGCATCACCAGCGGGGCGGCGACGGCCGCGGTGGCCAGACCGGCGATACGACGCTTGTCCATGGTGGTTCCTTCCTTCGGGGGAGCTTCCGTACGCCCCGAGGGTGGGAGACCGGAGCTTCCGATTTCCAGGTTCCGGCGGTACCTGTAACCGACGGCTTACATCGATGCGTGTGCCGTCACCTGTCGGACACAACGACGGAGACGGTGATCACCCGCAAAACCTGGACAACAAATATCCTGGATATGTAGTATCCAGATCATGCGGATGGGACAGGGCGTCGAGTGGGCGCTGCACTGCTGCCTGAACCTGGCCTGGGTCGGCGACGCCGTCCCCGGCGCCCGGCTCGCCGGGTTCTACGACCTCCCGCCCGCGTACCTCAACAAGCAGCTCCAGGCCCTGGTCCGGGCCGGGGTGTGCGAGTCCGTGCCCGGCCCGCGGGGCGGGTTCCGGCTCGCCCGGCCCGCGGACGAGGTGTCCCTGCTCGACGTCGTCGTCGCGGTCGAGGGACCGGAGGACGCGTTCCGCTGCACCTCGATCCTCGGCGCGGCGCCGGGCGGGGACCCGTCGCTCGACTACTCCGGCCACTGCGCGATCTCGCTGTCCATGCGCTCGGCCGAGCTCGCCTGGCGCCGCGAGCTGGCCGGCCGCTCGCTCGCCGAGGTCGCCGCGGACGTCGTCCGCACCGCCCCGGACGCGCCGCAGCACGTCCGGGCCGCGCTCGCACCGTGATCGCACCACCCACGACACCGTCCACGAACGCCACCGCCCCGAAGGGGACCGTCATGGAACCGCGCATCTCCCGGCCCTACCGCCACGTCCCGGACGGCTACCGCGCCCTGACGGCGCTGGAGGCCTCCACCCGCGACGACGCCGTCCTCCCCCGCACCGTGCAGGAGCTCGTACGACTGCGGGCGTCGCAGATCAACGGCTGCGGCTTCTGCGTGGACATGCACTCGCACGACGCACTGGACTCCGGCGAGGCCGTCGAGCGCCTGTTCTCCGTGGCCGCCTGGCGGGAGGCCCCGTGGTTCACCCGCCAGGAGCGGGCCGCGCTGGCCCTCACCGAGGAGGTGACCCGGCTGGCCGACCGACCCGATGCCGTCCCGGACGCGGTGTGGGACGAGGCCGCCGCGGTGTTCGACGAGCGGGCCCTGACCCTGCTGGTCACCACGGTCGCGACGATCAACGCCTGGAACCGGATCAGCGTCGCCACCCGGCAGATCGCGGGAAGCCACCGGCGCGCTGCGGCCGCGGGACGTCCGTGACCTTCCCCGCGCAACGGCGGACCGGCTGGGCACGACGTCGCACGCTGGGGCAACATCGTTCCCGTGCCCCGTACGCGTGGGTGATCTGCCCCGTTCTGCCGTCGTCGTGTTCCAGATGAGGTGCCCGTGTCCCCCACCCCGGTCAACAGCGCCCCGATCCACCCCCCGGTCGACACCGAGGAGTCCGATCTGCGCGTCTCGGAGCGGAAGACCTCCGCCGCCGGGGCGAAGGCTGTTGCGATCTCCATGAAGCGCTCCCTCGCCGAACAGGGCGTGGTGAAGACCGCCAAGAACCTGCTCACGATGAACCAGGTCGACGGCTTCGACTGCATGAGCTGTGCCTGGCCGGACCCGGCCCCGGGCGAGCGGCACACCGCCGAGTTCTGCGAGAACGGCGCGAAGGCCGTGTCCTGGGAGGGCGACCGCCGCCGGGTCACCCCGGAGTTCTTCGCCGAGCACTCCATCGCCGACCTGCGTGACCGCAGCGCGCACTGGCTGGAGAGCCAGGGCAGGCTGACCCACCCGATGGTCCGCCGGGCCGGCGGCACGCACTACGAGCCCATCTCGTGGGACGACGCGTTCGACCTGGTCGGGACCCACCTGCGCGCCCTGTCGAGCCCGGACGAGGCGCTGTTCTACACCTCCGGCCGGGCCTCGAACGAGGCCGCGTTCGTCTACCAGCTGTTCGCCCGCGCCTACGGCACGAACAACCTGCCCGACTGCTCCAACATGTGCCACGAGTCGACCTCGGTCGGCCTGGCCGAGGCGATCGGCGTCGGCAAGGGATCGGTCTCGCTGCAGGATCTGCACGACGCCGACCTGATCGTCATCTCCGGACAGAACCCGGGCACCAACCACCCGCGCATGCTGTCGGCGCTGGAGACGGCCAAGAAGAACGGCGCGCGGATCCTCGCGGTCAACCCGCTGCCCGAGGCCGGGCTGTTCAAGTTCGACAACCCGCAGACCCCGCGCGGCATGTCCGGCATCGGCACCCACCTGGCCGACGAGTTCCTGCAGATCCGCAGCAACGGCGACCTCGCGCTGTGGCAGGCGTTCGGGCACCTGCTGCTCGCCGCCGAGGACCGCGACCCGGGCAACGTGCTGGACCGCGACTTCATCGAGCGGCACACGAACGGCTTCGAGGCCTACGCCGCGCACGTGAAGGACCTGGACCGCGACGCCGTCGTCGCCGCGACCGGGCTCACCTGGGGCGAGATCGAGAAGGCCGCGGAGATGCTCGCGACCTCGAAGCGGATCGTGAACTGCTGGGCGATGGGCATCACCCAGCACCGCAACGCCGTGGCCACCATCAAGGAGATGGTGAACGTCGCCCTGCTCCAGGGCATGATCGGCAAGCCGGGCGCGGGCCTGTGCCCGGTCCGTGGCCACTCGAACGTGCAGGGCGACCGCACGATGGGCATCTGGGAGCGGGTCGCGGACAGCTTCCTCGACGCGATCCGCGACGAGTTCGGCTTCGAGCCGCCCCGCGAGCACGGCCACGACTCGGTCGCGGCCGTGCAGGCGATGGCCGACGGGCGGGCGAGCGTGTTCGTCGGCCTGGGCGGCAACTTCTCCCAGGCGATGTCAGACACCGGCGTCACCGAGCCGGCGCTGGAGCGCTGCGCGCTGACCGTCCAGATCTCGACCAAGCTGAACCGGTCGCACGTCGTCGCCGGGACCGACGCGCTGATCCTGCCCGCGCTGGGCCGCACCGAGAAGGACCTGACCGGCGGCCGGGCCCAGCGGGTCACCGTCGAGGACTCGATGTCGGCGGTGCACGCCTCGCACGGCCGCTCCGAGCCGGCCGGTGAGCTGCTGCGTTCCGAGGTCGACATCCTGTGCGGGATCGCGCGGGCCACCCTCGGCGCGGACCACCTCGTCCCGTGGGCCGAGTTCGCGGCCGACTACGACCGCATCCGCGACCGGATCGGCCGGGTCGTCCCGGGCTGTGAGGCCTACACCGAGAAGGTCGCCCGCTCCGGCGGGTTCACCCTCGCCCACCCGCCGCGGGACAGCCGCACCTTCCCGACGGCGTCGGGCAAGGCGGAGTTCACCGTCAGCCCACTGGAGGTGCTGACGCTCCCCGAGGGGCGCCTGGTCCTGCAGAGCCTGCGCAGCCACGACCAGTTCAACACCACGATCTACGGCCTGGACGACCGCTACCGCGGCATCCACTCCGGCCGCCGGGTCGTGTTCATCTCCGACGCCGACCTGCGTGAGCTGGGCTTCGCCGACGGTGACCGGGTGAATCTGGTCAGCGAGTGGACCGACGGCAGCGAGCGGCGCGCGGACGACTTCCGGCTGGTGTCGTACTCGACGCCGAAGGGCTGCGTCGCCGCGTACTACCCGGAGACGAACCCGCTGATCCCGCTCGAGTCGTACGCGGACGGCTCGCGCTGCCCGACCTCGAAGTGGGTGCAGGTCCGGCTGGAGCCCGCCACCCGGTGATCGACGTGTGAGCGCGCTCACCCGTCCGGTGATGTCCGGACGGAATCGGCGTCACCCCTCGTGAGGTTGCACCGTTCGGCCACACGAGGGGGGACGTCCGAGTGACCACCACTGCAGTCACCGCGCCGAGCCGGTTACGGATCGCGCTGATCCTGGGCGCGTTGATCGCGCTCGGTCCACTGACGATCGACACCTACCTGCCCGCGCTGCCGGACGTCGGGCGCGACCTCGTCGCGTCCGAGCCGGTCGTGCAGCTGACGCTGACCGGCACACTCGCCGGTCTCGCGCTCGGCCAGCTGGTGATCGGCCCGCTGTCCGACGCCTACGGCCGTCGCAGGCTCCTGCTCGCCGGCACCGCCGTGCACGTGCTGGCCTCCGCGCTGGTCGCCCTCGCCCCGAGCATCGAGGTGCTGGCGGTGCTGCGGGTGCTGCAGGGTGTCGGCGCCTCGGCGGGCGCGGTGATCGGCCTCGCCGTGGTGCGCGACCTGTTCACCGGCCGGGCCGCGGCGACCATGCTCTCGCGGCTGATCCTGGTGATGGGCGCCTTCCCGGTGCTCGCCCCGACCCTCGGCGCCGCCCTGCTCAACTGGGTCTCCTGGCGCGGGGTCTTCCTGTTCCTGGCCGGCTACGGCCTGGTCATGCTGGCCGTGGTCACCTCGGGGCTGCCCGAGACCCTCCCCGTCTCCCGGCGCCGGTCGGCCCGGTTCGGCCCCACCCTGCGGACCTATGGCGGGCTGCTGCGCGACCGGACCTTCGTCGGGCTGGTGCTCGTCGCCGGGCTCGCGATGGGCGCGCTGTTCAGCTACGTCTCCGGCGCCGCGTACGTCTACCAGCAGCAGTTCGGGATGGACCAGCAGACGTTCGGCATCGCCTTCGGAGCCGGCGCGATCTGGCTGGTCGTCGGCACCCAGCTCAACCCGGTGGTGCTGCGCCGCTTCGAGCCCCGCCAGGTGATGTCGACCGCCGTCGCCGCCGGGGTGCTCGTCGGGCTCGTGCTGGCCGTGCTCACCGTGACCGGCACCGGCGGCCTGCCCGCCGTGCTCGCCGGGGTGTGGGCACTGCTGCTGGCCTGTGGCTTCGTCCTTCCGAACGCGCCCGCGCTGGCCCTGGCCCGGCACGGCGAGTCCGCCGGGACGGCGTCGGCACTGCTGGGGTCGCTGCAGTTCGGGATCGGCGCCGCGACCTCGCCCGTGGTCGGACTGCTCGGCAACGACGCGGCCGCGATGGGCACCGCCATGTTCGGCGCGATCGCGCTCGCCGGGATCGCGCTGGTCGCCGTCGCACGGCCGTGGACGCTGCCGGACCTGAACGAGGAGCCCGAGCTCGCGGCCGCGTGAGGGCTCGCATTTGACCTGAAGTCAGCTTCACGTCATAGCGTCGGGAACCATGGACGCGAGCACCTGGACGGCCCTGCGCAACGCGAGCACCGAGCCCGGCAGGCGCACCCGCCCGGCCGGGGAGACGGCCCACCGGATCCTGGACTTCGCCCGGCCGCACCGGCGGCGGATCGCGGCGTTCCTCGCCGTGAGCACCGTCGCCGCCGTGCTGACGGTGGCGGTGCCGCTGCTGGCCGGGCGGGCCACCGACGCGGTGACCCGCGGCGAGCGGCTCTCGGTGCTCGCGCTGCTGGCCGGGCTGATGGCGGCCGTCGCGCTGGTCGAGGCGGCGCTGTCGATGCTGACCCGCTGGTACTCGGCGAACCTCGGCGAGAGCCTGATCCACCAGCTCCGGACCACCGTGTTCGACCACGTGCAGCGGATGCCGGTCGCGTTCTTCACCCGCACCCGCACCGGCGCCCTGGTGTCGCGGCTGAACTCCGACGTGCTCGGGGCGCAGCGGGCGTTCTCCGACACCCTCGCCGGAGTGGTGTCCAACGTCGTCGTCCTGGTGCTGACCCTCGCCGCCATGCTGGTGATCTCCTGGCCGGTGACCCTGCTGGTGACGCTGCTGCTGCCGGCGTTCCTGGTCCCGGCCCGGCTGATGGGGCGGCGGCTCGCCGCACTGGAACGGGCGGCCGCGGACCACAACGCGGCGATGAGCACCCGGATGACCGAACGGTTCTCCGCGCCCGGCGCCACCCTGATCACGCTGTTCGGTCGCCCGGAGCGCGAGTCCGCGGAGTTCGCCGAGCGGGCCGACCGGGTCCGCGCGATCGGGGTGCGATCGGCGATGCTGCAGTGGACGTTCGTGACGGCGCTGACGCTCGCGTCGTCGCTGGCCGTCGCCGTCGTCTACGGGGTCGGGGGCGGCTTCGCGCTGGCCGGGGCGCTGTCGGCGGGGAACGTCGTGGCGCTCGCGCTGCTGCTGACCCGGCTCTACCAGCCGCTGACCGCGCTGGCCGGCGCCCGGATGGAGATCATGACGGTGCTGGTCAGCTTCGAGCGGGTGCTCGAGGTCCTCGACCTGGAGCCGATGATCACCGACGCCCCGGGGGCGCGCCCGGTGCCCGACGGGCCGGTCGGCGTCGAGTTCGACCGGGTGTCGTTCGCCTACCCGACCGCCGAGCAGGTGTCGCTGGCGTCGCTGGAGGAGGTGGCGACGCTCGACACCCGCGGCGGGGAGCAGGTGCTGCACGAGGTGTCGTTCAGCGCCCCGCCCGGCGCCGTGGTGGCGGTCGTCGGGTCGTCGGGGGCCGGGAAGTCCACGGTCGCCCAGCTGCTCGCCCGGCTCTACGACGTCGGCGACGGCGCGGTCCGGATCGGCGGGGTGGACGTGCGCGAGCTGACGACCGCCTCGGTGCACCGCGCGGTCGGGTTCGTGACCCAGGACGGGCACCTGCTGCACGACACGGTGGCGGCGAATCTGCGGATCGGGGCACCGGAGGCCACGGACGCCGAGCTGTGGGCGGCGCTGCGCCGGGCCCGGCTCGACGGCCTGGTGGCGGCCCTGCCGGACGGGCTCGCGACCGTCGTCGGGGAGCGGGGGTACCGGCTGTCCGGCGGGGAGCGCCAGCGGATGACGATCGCGCGGGTGCTGCTGGCCCGGCCGCGGATCGTGGTCCTGGACGAGGCCACGGCCAGCCTGGACACCACCTCGGAGGCCGCGGTGCAGGCGGCGCTGGCCGAGGCGCTGGACGGGCGGACCGCACTCGTCATCGCACACCGGCTGTCCACCGTCCGCCACGCCGACGAGATCCTCGTGCTCGAACAGGGCCGGATCGTCGAGCGCGGGGACCACACCGGGCTGCTGGCCCGGGGCGGGCGCTACGCCGAGCTGTGGGCCGGGGCGCCGGCCGCGGCCTAGCGGAAGTCCTCCGGCGACACCTCGTCGATGAACTCGCGGAACTCCTGCATCTGCTGCTCCGGCGGGACGTCCGCCGGGCCGGCGGTGGCCGCGCGGGCCTGCGCGGCGGCGCCGGTGGTGTCGTCGCCGTCGGGGGGCAGGACGTCGTCGACGGCCTGGCCGACCTCGTCGAGCACGTGCTCGGCCATCCCGATCGGCAACCCCTCCCGGACGGCCAGCGACAACGCGTCCGACGGGCGCACGGCCAGCCGGGTGCCGCCGTCGAAGACCAGCTCGGCGGTGTAGACACCGTCGACGAGGTCGGAGATCTCGACCTGCTCCAGGGTGCGGCCCAGCGCCTCCACGACCGGGAGCAGCACGTCCTGGGTGAGCGGGGTGCCCTCGTCGTCGCGCGGGCCCACGGCGATGACCTCGGCCTGCGGCGGCCGCAGGAACACCGGCACGCAGCGGTCGCCGTCGGCCTCGCCGAGCAGCAGCACCGGCTGGCGTGACCGGGCATGCACGATCAGGCGAAGGACGTGCATCCTCCGAGTCATTCGCACAGTGTCCCCCGCGACGGCAGGTGACGGAAGTCTCAGAAAGAGACGCCCCCTCAGCCCCGGGCGAGCCAGGGCATCGTCGTCGCCGCGACGGTCAGGAACTGCACGTTCGCCTCCGGCGGCAGCCCGGCCATGTAGACGACGGCGTCGGCGACGTGCCGGACGTCGAAGGTGGCCTCCGGACGCACCGAACCGTCGGCCTGCCTCGCGCCGGTCGCGATGCCCGCGGTCATCTCGGTGGCGGCGTTGCCGATGTCGATCTGACCGCAGGCGATGCCGAACCCGCGGCCGTCGAGCGAGAGCGACTTGGTCAGCCCGGTGATCGCGTGCTTGGTGGCGGTGTAGGGCGCGCTGCCCGGCCGGGGGACGTGCGCGGAGATCGAGCCGTTGTTGATGATCCGCCCGCCCTGCGGGTCCTGGTGGCGCATCGCCGCGAACGCGGCGCGGGCGCAGAGGAACGAGCCGGTGAGGTTGACCGCGACGGCCGCGTCCCAGTCCTCGACGGAGATCTCGTCGACGGTGCCGCCCGCGCCGAACGTGCCGGCGTTGTTGACCAGCAGGTCGACCCGGGCCCAGCGCTCGTGCACCGCGGCGAACAGGGCGTCGACCGACCTGGGATCGGTGACGTCGGTGGGGACGGTGAGCGTCCCGTCGCGTCCCGCCGCGGCCCTGGTCAGGGGCTCGCGCCGGCGCCCGGCCAGTGCGACCCGCCAGCCGGCGTCGAGCAGGCCGCGGGTCACCGCCTCGCCGATGCCCGACCCGGCCCCGGTCACCACCGCCACACCGCTCATGGGCCCACCCTGCCACGCGCCGTCCGTGACCCCGGACACAGATCGTCACGCGCCTGGCCCCGTGCGGTGTCGGTATCCCGACAGCGCACACACGGGAGGAGAGCGACATGGACGCGACGGTGCTGGTGGTCGGAGCGGGGTACGCGGGGGTCGCGGCGGCGAACCGCATCGCGGCAGGCGGGGCGGCGGTCACGGTCGTCGACCCGCGGGAGGAGTTCGTCGAGCGGGTGCGGCTGCACCGGCTCGCCGCGGGCACCGGGGCGGCGACGGTCCCGCTGCGCGAGGTCCTGCACCGGCGGGTCCGCACCCGCGCGGCGCGGGTCACCGGATCGGGGACGGCACGGCGACCCTCGACGACGGCGACGTGCTGCGGTTCGATCGGCTCGTGTACGCGGTCGGCAGCGGGGCGGGGACGGCCCCGGACGGCGCGCTGCGGGTGGACACCCTGGAGAGCGCCCGCCGGGTGCACGACGCCGCCGCGGCCCTGCCCGACGGGGCGGTCGTCGCCGCCGTCGGGGCGGGGCTGACCGGGCTGGAGACGGCCACCGAGCTCGCCGCCGCCCGGCCCGGCCTGCGCGTGCGGCTGCTGTCGGCGGGCCCGGTCGCCGCGGAGCTGCCCGCCCGCAGCCGGGACCGGGTCCGCGCCCGGCTGGCGTCGCTGGGGGTGGAGGTCGGCGAGGGCGTCACGGTGACCGACCCGGCGACGCTCGGCGCCGGCCTGGTCGTGTGGACCACGACGCCCGCGGTCCCGGGGCTGGCCCGGGACTCCGGCCTGCCCGTCGACGACGACGGCCGCCTGCGCACCGACGCCACGCTCACCTGCACCGGCGACGCCCGGATCGTCGGCGCGGGCGACGCCGTCGCCGCCCCACCGGAGGTCGGGCTGGTCCGCGCGAGCTGCCAGGCCGCCCTCCCGCTCGGGGTCGCCGCGGCGCGCACCGTGCTCGCGGGCCTGCGCGGACGCCCCGCACCGGCGGCCTCGGTGTCCTACGCCGCGCAGTGCCTGGCGCTCGGGCCGGACGCCGCGCTGATCCAGCTCGTGGACCGCCACGACGTGCCCCGGCCGGTCGCGCTCGGCGGCGGCGCGGCGGCCGTGGTGAAGGAGCAGGTGTGCCGCTACGCGCTGCGCCGGGCCCGGGGGCGGGTGGCCTGAGGTGGACCCGCTCGCCGAGTTCGACCGCCACCGCGGCCTGCTGTTCGCCGTCGCCTACGAGATCCTCGGGAGCGTCGCCGATGCCGAGGACGTGCTGCAGGACAGCTGGCTGCGCTGGTCGGCCACGGCGCACGACGAGGTGGGGAACCCGCGGGCGTACCTGGCGCGGGTGGTGTCGCGGCAGGCGCTGAACCGGCTGCGCACCGTCGCCCGGGCCCGGGAGACCTACCCCGGACCGTGGCTGCCCGACCCGCTGCCGACCGGCGACGACGGCGCCGCCGACCGCGCCCTGCGCACCGACGACGTGACCGTCGCGATGCTGCTCGTGCTGGAGACCCTCGCCCCGGAGGAGCGTGCGGTGTTCGTGCTGCGGGAGGCCTTCGGCACCGGCTACGACGAGATCGCCGCCGCGACCGGGCGCCCGGTCGCCACGGTCCGGCAGATCGCGTACCGGGCGCGCGAGCACGTGCGGGCCCGCCGGCCGCGCTTCACCGTGCCCCCGGACCGGGCCCGGCGGGTGGCGGAGGCGTTCGTCGGGGCGGCGCTGGGCGGCGACGTCGCGGCGCTGACCGCGTTGCTGGCCCCCGAGGTCGTCTCGCTCGCCGACGGCGGCGGCGCGGTGTCGGCGGCCCGGCGCCCGATCCGCGGGGCGGAGAAGGTCGCCCGGTTCCTCGTCGGGCTGGCGGCGCGGCCGCTGCCGGGCGCGCTGACCGGCGCCGCGGAGTTCAACGGGCTCCCCGCGGTGGTGGTGCGCGGGCCGGACGGCGTCGACAGCGTCGTGCTCGTCGAGGTGTCCGAGGTGGACGGGGCCGACCTGGTCACCGCGGTCTACGCGGTGCGCAACCCGGAGAAGCTCGCCCACCTGTGAGCACCTGGGCCCGGGGCGCAGGCCGACGGCGCCTCGGGCTCTCTCCGGCCGTCTCGCGCGCACGCTAGAGAAGCGCAGACCACCCGAGCGAGCAGGCGCGCGTAGCACCCTCTAGCCCTGTCTCGGGTCGTTCCGAGAGAAGCGCAGACGAGTACATCGATCGTCGATCCGTCTCTGTACCGCTTTCTCTCACGAACACTAGACACCGTCATACGACAGCATCGACACACGAGCATGCCGTCGCATACCGCCGTCTAGAACGGTCGCGAGAGATCCGGATACGGGACGATCGACCTGATGCTCTGCTCCTCTCCCGGTCGCGTCGTCGCAGCGTAGCAGCCCTGTGTCGAACGTGTGTGCGAGGGCCCGGAGTCAGCTCCGGAAGGCGGCGAGGGCGTCGGCCGTGCCCGCGAGCCCGTGCCGGCGCACCCGTCCGGCGGGCTCCCCGACGACCCGCGAGAAGGCCCGTGCGAACGCCGCCTCGGACCGGTAACCGAACCGGTGGGCCGCCTGCGCCACCGTCCCACTCCCCCCTGACAGGAACTCGGCGGCGGCGTGCATCCGCCACCGGGTCACATAGCCCATCGCGGACTCGCCGACGAGTTCGGTGAACCGGGCGGAGAACGCCGACCGCGACATGGCCGCCGTCGCGGCGAGCGCGGCGACGGTCCAGTCCCGCTCCGGCTCGCGGTGCACCGCGGCGAGCGCGCGGCCGATCCGGTCGTCGGCGAGCGCGCCGAGCCAGCCGGTACGGGTGGCCGCGTCGGCCTGCAGCCGGCCGCGCACCGCCTGCAGGACCAGCACGTCGGCCAGCCGGGTGATCACCGCGTCGCTGCCGGGGCCGCCGTGCTCGACCTCCTCGGCCAGCAGCCGCAGCGTGTCCTGCACCCGGTCCCCGATCGGGGACGGCTCGACCCGGACGAGGTCGGGCAGGCTCGCGACGAGGTCGCCCGCGGCGGGGTGGGAGAACCGGACCGCGCCGCACACCATCCGGGTCACCGGACCGTCGCCGCCGTGCCGGAGCAGGGCGTAGCGCCCGTCGAGCATCGGGTGCGGGATCGACCGGATGTCCGGGGCGGACACACCGGGCGCACTGCGCAGCGCGTGCCCGGTCCCCCGCGGCACGACGACGAGCTCGCCGGGGCGCAGCTCGCGGTCGGCTCCGTCCCCGGCCCCGTCCCGGCCGCCGGCGCCGTCGACGGTGAGCCGGCACCCGCCGGAGGTGACGACGTGGAACCAGAGGCAGCCCGGCGTCGGCGGCAGCGTCATCCCCCACGGCTCGCCGAGCTCGGAGCGGCAGTAGAAGACGCCGTCCATCCGCAGCACGTGCAGCGCCTCCCCGAGCGGGTCGGCGGCCGGGAACGGAGGGGCGGTGGACACGGTGCACAGCATGACAGTCCGTCCACAGCTCATCCCCACCTGTGGACGGATGAGCATCAGTTATGGATTCACAGCCATTCTGCGTCCGGCCGATGGCGGTGATCGTGGACGGACACCGACGAGAGAGGTTCGACATGATCACCGTGCTGGGTGCGACCGGGAACGTGGGATCGCAGGTCGTCCGGGAGCTGACCGCGGCCGGGGTGGACGTCCGCGCCGTCGCGCGCCGCCCGGCCGTCGCCGCGCCGGGCGTGCGGCCGTGGCCCGGCGACCTGGGCGACCGGGCGTTCCTGCGCCGGGCGTTCGACGGCGCGGCCGCCGCGTTCGTCCTGCTGCCGTTCGACGTCACCGGACCCGACCACGCCGCTCACCAGGCCCGGCTCGGGGAGTCGGTCGTCGCCGCGCTGCGGGACGCGGCCGTGACCCGGGTCGTCGCGCTGAGCTCGCTCGGGGCGGAGGTCCCGGGCGGCCCCGGCCTCGCCGCGACCGGGTACCTGGGCAGCCTGCACGACCAGGAGGCCCGGCTGGCGACGCTCGACGCGCACGTCACCCGGGTCCGGCCGGGCCTGTTCCTGGAGTCGTTCCTGTGGTCGGCCGACGCCATGCGGGCGCACGGGGTGCACGCCGACTCGGTCGACCCGGACGTCGCGCTGCCGATGGTCGCCACCCGCGACGTCGGCCGGGCCGCCGCCGCGGCCCTGCTCGACCCGGACGCACCGGACGTCGTGGAGGTGCAGGGTGCGGCGGACCGGACGGTGCCCGACGTCGTCGCCGCGCTCGGGCCCGCGTTGGGCCTGCCGGACCTGGCCTACGTGCGCGTCCCGGACGGGGAGATGGAGCGGCTGCTGCGCGGGGCCGGACTGTCCGCCGACGGGGCGCGGCTGCACGTCGCGATGAACCGGGCGTTCAACGAGGGCCGGGTCCGGGCGCACGGCCCGCGGGGCGCCGCCGACGGCGTGCTGACCGTCGAGGAGTGGGCGGCGGGGGTGGCGGGATGACCGGCGTCCTCGACGGAGCCGCTCTCACCGGGGCGGGCCTGCTCGGCGGGGTCTACCTGGCGTTCTCGGTCGCAGTGCTCCCCGCCCTGCGTCGTCGCCCCGCCGCGGAGGCGGTCACGGTGATGCGCGGGGTGAACCGGGTGATCGTGAACCCGGTGTTCGGGACACTGTTCGCCGGCACCGCACTGCTCGCCGGCGCGGTGACGGTGGCCGGGGCACTCGGCGGGCAGCCCCTGCGGATCGCGGGCGGGGTCGCGGTGCTGGCCGGCTTCGCCGTGACCGCCGCGGTGAACATCCCGCTCAACAACGCCCTGGAGCGCGACGGCGACTGGGCCGCGTTCGCCCCGCGGTGGAGCGTCGCGAACCACCTCCGGGGGGCGTTCTCGGCACTCGGTGTGGTCCTGCTGCTGCCCTGAGTCGAACGTGTGTGCGACATCTCGGGGACCCGCCTGGCGCCTGCCGGTGCGGGCGGGGCACGCTGGTCGCCGCGCCCGCTCCCCCGGGTGCGGACCGGCCGTCGCCCGCGACGGCTCCGCAGCGACGACCGGGGGAGCATGAACACCCACGAACGACGGCGGCTGGCCGCCCTGCGCACCGACCGCGAGACGGTGCTCGCCGCCGCGGCCGCGCTGCGGCACGAGGCCGTGCAGGCGCGCTACGCCGGGCTCAGCCGCCCCGAGATCGCGTTCGGGCTGGCCTCGGTGCTGGAGATGCTGGCGATGCGGATCGCCGACCAACCCCCGGACGTCCGCGCGCACGTCGTGCGGATCGCCCGGGAGATGGCCGGCGACACGATGGACTCACCGACGATCCGGCGCACCCGTCGTCGGTGATCCACCGGAGTTGTCCACAGGTGTGTGCACAGCTGGGGACGGATCGAACCGGTGTTCGACCGGGGCCTAGCGGACGCCCTCCATCAGGACCTTCAGCTTCGGCACGAGCACGAGCACCCCGATGCCGACGACGATCGCAGCGGCCCCGGTGATGCCGAAGTACGCGGCTTCGTTCTCCTCGCTGTAGAAGTCGGCCAGGACTCCGGCGAGCACCGATCCCATCGAGACCGACAGGAAGAACAGGGCCACCATCTGGGTGCGGAACGCGGCCGGAGCCAGCTTCGTCGACAGCGATTGACCGACTGGAGAGGTGAAGAGCTCTCCGATGCAGAACACCAGCAGGATCCCGGCGACGGCCAGCATCGGGGTGCCGTTGGCCCCGGTACCGGCCAGTGGCACGAACAACAGGAAGCCGACACCGATGATGATCGTGCCGAGCGCCATCTTCGCCGGCGACGCCGGCTGACGCGGGCCGAGCTTGGTCCACACCGCGGCGAACACTCCGGCCAGCAGCACGACGAACAGTGGTTCGATCGCCTGGACGGAGCCGGCCGGGATCTCGAACAGACCGAATACCGAGCGGTTCAGTCGTTCGTCCGCGTAGATCGTCAGTACGGTGAAGATCTGCTGGAAGATCGCCCAGAAGACAGCGCTGGCGATCCACATCGGCAGGAAGGCCAGCACACGGCGGCGCTCGACCCGGTTCACCCTGGAGCTGGTCAGCATCACGGAGAAGTAGGCGATCGTGGCGACCGCGACGACCCCGGTGACGATGTAGTCCAGGCGACCCGCCGTGATCACCCCGGTGACCGTGAGGACCAGCAGCACGACGACGACGGCCGCGCCGATCAGCCCGGCGCGGGTCCGCTGCGAGGCCGGGAGCGGGTTGGGCGGGAGCTTGCCCTCCGCCGGAAGGCTCCGGCGGAAGAACGCGTACTGGGCCAGACCGATCGCCATGCCGAGCGCGGCGAGACCGAACCCGATGTGGAAGCTCTCCGCCCGGGTCTGCACGACCGGGGTGAGGATCTGTCCGAGCAGAGCGCCGATGTTGACGCCCAGATAGAAGATCGAGAACCCGGCGTCGCGGCGGTCGTCACCCTCGCCGTAGAGCATCGCGACGATCGTCGACGCGTTCGCCTTGATCCCGCCGCTGCCGAGCGCGACGAGGACGAGACCACAGGCCAGCCCTGCTCCGCCCGGCAGGAGCGCCAGCGCGATGTGCCCGGCCATGACCGCCACCGCGCTGCCGAAGAGGACATGCTCCGGACCGAACAGCCGATCGCCGAGCCACGCGGCGAGGATCGTCGAGAGGTAGACGGTTCCGCCGTAGGCTCCGACGACTCCGGCCGCGACTCCCTGGTCGTAGCCGAGGCCACCGGCGGTGACCTCGTAGTACATGTAGTACAGCAGGATCGCCTGCATGCCGTAGAAGGAGAACCGTTCGAACATCTCGACGCCGAAGAGCGTCGCGAGCTGAACGGGGTGACCGAGAAAGGTCCTCTCCCGGCGCTGAGGGTTGGTCGTGGTGTCGGACACCCGCCCGGTCTACCCTCGGAGTTTCATCAGGTAAAGATCGAACACCCGACTGATGCCTCACAGCCACCCGAGGTCCCCTACCACCGCCGCGGGTACGCCGCCGGCGAGCTACCCGGTCATGGCACAGCCTTGCACGGCATGCAGACCGTGATCGGCTTCGTGCAACAGCCGTCGACTGTTGCGGCGCAGCCCGCGATGCACGCCGCACAGGCGATATAGCCTGCTTTTCCTTTTGCATTCTTGCACGAGGCACAGCTGGCGCACCCCGCACACACCTTGAGGTCGATCGCACCACACCCGGGGCCGTCGTACATCGTTGTCGTACTACACGTTCCACACTTTCCCTGCACTTCTGCCGGATGCAGTTCAACGAGCCCAGCCCCGCTCACCGCCATCGCTTTCATCACGAGGACGTCATTGCCCTGCTTCTGCCACATCGCATAATCTCGATGGCCCGCACCCTGAACTCCTGAGAATTCTCGCGCCACTAGCACACGGGCGTCGTCCGCCGCGAGCGCAGTCACCGTCATCTCTCCACCGCCTCGGAGCCTATGACGTGCCCCCTGCACCGCCACGGGCTGAAAGGTGAACGAGTCCATTCCAGCGCGCGTCATCAGCAGTCGGAAGTCGGAATCGACCGCGAGGCGATCCATTGCACCGGAGAGGTAGCCGGACGGGAGATCGTGGTATCCGGCGGACTGCAGTGCGGTGGTTCCGGCTGCAAGTCGGCGAACAGGAGCACCCGCCGTCGAGTTGATCAGTCTCGGCGAGGCCACGGCCGTCACCGCTACCGCTCCGCCTACACAGGCGGCCCTGAGGAAGCCTACTCTGGACAGGCCGGCCTGATCAGAGCGGCGACTCGTTCGCTCACCGAGGGCAAGAACAACTCGCCCGGCACGACGAAATCCAAGAAGACGAGTCAGAGTCGCCACCATCCCGGCGCCGATATGACACCGAACCCCTTCTTCATCGACCTGGATGAGAGTCGGTCTCCATGGGGGATTCTTGCCGTAGAACGCGCTTCGCAGGTCCTTGACCATCGGATCCGCGAGCGGCACGACTTCGATCTCTGACGCAATCTCGTTCGAGACTACTTCACTGATCCTGGCGCAGCGACCGCACGACGAGTCAAATGCAAGGAAGAAATGGACGGGAGCCATGGCAACCACTTTCACCTCGACGACGACTCGCCCCCGACGCTAGGGGCCCACCATGTCGACCCGCAATCACGAGACCCGCTGGGACACCATCGAATGAATCTGTGTCTTTCTATTGAATGACATCGATGTCACCGTGAATGGACCGACAGGATCCCGTCCGCATGCTGGTCAGCGGATCACCTGAGATCCGCCGGTCCCTCCTCCGGGACCATCCCGACCCGGTCGGCGACGGCGGCCATGACGTCCTGGACGGCGACGGTGTCCGCGAGCGGCATGACCGGGCTCTCCGTCTCTCCCGCCGCGACCCGGCGGGTCACCTCCTCGATCTCGTGCGCGTAGCCGCGCCCGGTGGCCGGCAGCACGATCTCCTCGGGGTCGGCGCCGTGCCGGCGCACCACGATCCGGTCCGGGTGGTGGAAGCGCGGCGGCACCTCGATCCAGCCCTCGGTGCCGATCACCCGGGCCGAGCCGGGCATCGCGCACTGCAGGCTGACCTGCAGTGCGGCGCTGCGGCCGTCGGGCCAGCCGAGCAGGATCGACTCCTCCAGGTCCACACCGGACGGCGTCAGCGCACCGCTCGCCGCGACCGTGCCCGGACTGCCGAGCAGCATCTGGGCGAAGGAGACCACGTAGACGCCGAGGTCGAACAGGGCGCCGCCGCCGAGCTCCGGGGAGAAGAACCGGTCGTCGGCCCCGGAGCGGTTGCGCACGCCGAGATCGGCCTGCACGGAGCGGACCTCCCCGATCGCGCCCTCGGCGACGAGCTCGCGCAGCCGGACGACGGCCGGGAAGAACCGCGTCCACATCGCCTCCATCACGAACACGCCGCGGTTGCGGGCGGCCGCGGCGATCTCGCGGGTCGCGACGGAGCTGACCGTGAACGCCTTCTCGATCATCAGGGCCTTGCCCGCCTCGATCGCGGCCAGCGCGATCGCGCGGTGCTGCGGGTGCGGGGTGGCGACGTAGAGGACGTCGACGTCCGGGTCGTCGAGGATCGCGCGGTAGCCGGTGTGCACCCGGTCGACGCCGTGCCGGCGGGCGAAGTCGGCACCGCGTTCCGCGGAACGCGACGCGACGGCGACGAGCTCGGCGCCGGGCACGTGCGCGAAGTCCGGTGCGACGGCGTCGGCGATGCGGCCGGGCCCGATGATTCCCCACTTCACGGTCATGCCCCGATCCTGCCCGGAGCCCGGCCGAAGTTCCCGGCGCACGACCGATGAGTCCGGTCACCGCCCCCGGTCCACCCCTTCGAACGGCACCGGGACCCCGGCGCCACCGTCCACAGGAGCCCCCGATGCCGAACATGATCTTCGTGAACCTGCCGGTCAGCGACCTGGACGCCGCGAAGGCGTTCTACTCCGCGCTCGGCTTCACCCTGAACGAGCAGTTCTCCGACGAGCGCACCGCCTCGTTCGTCGTCAGCGACGCCATCGTCGTCATGGTGATGGCGGAGGACCGGTTCCGGGAGTTCACCGAGCAGCCCGGTGTCGCCGACCCGCGGACCGCTCGCGAGGTCATCAACGCCTTCGGCGTCGAGAGCCGCGACGACGTCGACCGGCTGATCGACGCCGGTCTGGCCGCGGGCGGGACGCTTTCCGGTAAGACCGAGGACCACGGCTTCATGTACGGCCGCGGCATCGACGACCCGGACGGGCACCACCTCGAGTTCGTCTGGATGGACGCCGCGGCCCTCGCCGGGGAGTGATCCCCGCCCGGTCCGTCACCGCCGTCCGAGGGGTGCAGCGACGGACCGGGCCGATCGGCGCCGGCCCCGGTCGGCGTCCGGTCGGACGGCGCAGGATCCGGCGGCGCACCGGCCGGGCAGCACAGCGGCGACGGGCGGTTCAGACGGCGCGCAGCGGGCGCACCTTGCGGACCAGCCCGTCGATGGCGAGCGCGTAGCCGTCGACGCCGAATCCGACGACGATCCCGGCCGCCACCGGCGAGACGAACGAGTGGTGCCGGAAGGTCTCGCGGCCGTGCACGTTGGAGATGTGCACCTCGACCGTGGGGAGCTCGGCGCCCTCGATCGCGTCGTGCAGCGCGACCGAGGTGTGGGTGTAGGCGGCGGCGTTGAGGACCAGGCCGACCGCGTCGGCGCGCTTCACCGCGGCGCCGGCCTCGTGGATCCAGTCGACGAGGACGCCCTCGTGGTTGGTCTGGCGGAAGTCCAGCTCGAGGTGGTGCGCGGCGGCCGACTCCCGGCACAGCGCCTCGACGTCGGTGAGCACGGTCGTCCCGTACACCTCCGGCTTGCGGGTCCCGAGCAGGTTGAGGTTCGGGCCGTTGAACACGAAGACGGTGGTCACGCCCGCGATCCTCTCAGCCGCGCCAGCCGGGGCGGACCAGGCCCGACTCGTAGGCCAGCACGACCAGCTGCGCGCGGTCCCGGGCGCCGAGCTTGGTCATCGTGCGGCTGACGTGGGTCTTCGCCGTCGTCGGGCTCATGTGCAGGCGGGCGGCGATCTCGTCGTTGGACAGCCCGGCCGCGACCTCGGCGAGGACCTCCCGCTCGCGGTCGGTGAGCTCGCCGAGCCGGACCGCGCCGTCGGGGCCGCCCCGGGAGCGCGCCGCGAACTCGGCGATCAGGGTGCGGGTGACCGCCGGGGCGAGCAGAGCCTCCCCGCTGTGGACGACCCGGATGGCGTGGATGAGGTCGGCCGGTTCGGAGTCCTTGACCAGGAACCCGCTGGCGCCGCCGCGGATCGCGTCGAAGACGTAGGAGTCGTCGGTGAAGGTGGTCAGGACGACCACCCGGGTGTCGGCGAGGTCCGGGTCGTCGGTGATCTCCCGGGTCGCGGTGATGCCGTCGGTGCCGGGCATGCGGATGTCCATGAGGACGACGTCCGGGTGATGCTCGCGAGCCGCGGTGACGGCCTGTGCGCCGTCGGCGGCCTCGGCGACCACGTCCAGGTCGGGCTGGGAGCCGAGCAGGGCGCGGAACCCGGAGCGGACGAGCGCCTGGTCGTCGGCGAGCAGGACGCGGATCACCTGTCGGCTCCCGGGGTCGCGGGGCGGTCGGGGACGTGGGCCCGCCCGGGGCGGTCGGTCGCCCCGGGGGCCCCGGCCCGTCCGGTCGGGTCGGCCGGAGCGGGTTGCGCGGGGGAGCGCCCGGCCGGGGCGGAGCCCGGGGCGGCGGAGCCCGGGGCCACAGGGTCCGGGGCGGCAGGGTCCGGGGCCACAGGGTCCGGGGCGGCAGGGTCCGGGGCGGCAGGGTCCGGGGCGGCAGGGTCGGCCGGCGGCGCGGGCAGGTGGGCGCGCACCCGGAAGCCCCGCTCCGGGCCCGGCCCCGCCTCCAGGGTCCCGCCGACCGAGCGCGCACGCTCGCGCATGCCGGTCAGCCCCGTGCCGTCCACCGCGCCGGGCGCCGGGCCGGCACCGTCGTCGTCGACGGTCAGGTCCAGCGCGTCGTCGCCGAAGCGCAGGGTGACCACCGCGCCGCCGGCCCCGGCGTGCCGACGCGTGTTGGTCAGCGACTCCTGCACGATCCGGTACGCCGCCAGGTCGACCCCGGTCGGCAACGGTCGCGGGGTCCCCCCGGTGCCGCGGCGCACCGGCAGCCCCGCGGCGCGCACCTCGTCGAGCAGCGCGTCGAGCCGGTCCAGGCCGGGGGTGGGCGCCCGCGGGGCCTGCTCGTCGACCCCACGCAGCACGCCGAGGGTGGAGCGCATCTCGCGCAGCAGGTCGCGGCTGGCCCGCTTGATCTCGGTGAGCGCGCTGCGGGCCTGCTCCGGGTCGTCGTCCATCAGGTAGAGCGCGACCCCGGCCTGCACGTTGATCAGGGAGACGTGGTGGCCCAGTACGTCGTGCAGCTCCTGGGCGATGCGCAGCCGCTCGGCGTCGGCGCTGCGCCGACGCTCGGCCTCGGCGGCCCGCCGGGCCTGCGCCGTGCGCTCGCGCCGGACCCGCCAGAGGGCGCCGCCCGCGACGAGCGCCGCCAGCCAGGCCAGGACCGGCGCGGTCGCCGGCCACGGGATCGGCCGCCCGGTCACGAGCAGCCACCCGGTCAGCACGGCCGGCGCGACGGCCACCACCGCGAGCGCGCGGTGGTGGCGCCCCGCGGCGACCGCCGACACCAGCGCCACGGCGAACGCGAACCCGAGCGGCCCGATCGGCGGGTACCCCAGGCCCAGGTAGACGACGACCGCGGCCGCGCACACCGCGAGCGCCACGACCCGGTTCAGGTGCCGGAACAGCAGCGCGACCGGCCCCATCGCGAGCAGTGCGGCGGCGAGCCCGTCGAGCGGGAGTGCCGTCGCGTCCGGGTCCGGGTACTGCGCGCTGCGGACGGCGTAGAACGCCGTCCCGCCCACGGTGAACAGGCCGACGACCAGCGCGGGGACGATGATCCGCGCGATCCCGCCCCACCTCGGACGTCGGTCGGCGGGCACGCGGGACACCGTAGACCGGGGCACCGACAGCGGTCGTCGTCCGGACGGTGACCGGTGCCGTACACCCGCGGGAGTACAGGGGCGGCCGCTCCTTCCCCGGGGGCGGCAGCGGGATCGGCGACCGCGGACGGACGCGCGCGACCCCCCGGCACCACGACGCTGGCCGTCATGACAGCGACTCCGGACACCCGTCCCGCACCCGGACCGGCCACCGCCCCGGCACCGGCCACACCGTCCCCCGCCACCCCGACCCCGGCCGACGCGATCCCGGCCGCGACCGCGCCCACGGCGACGACCGCAGGCGGTCTCCCGCCCCGGTCCGACGCCGTGCTCGCCTCGGACGCCGAGCGCGAGTACGTCACCGCCCGGCTGCGGACGGCCGCCGCCGAGGGGCGCCTGACCCTCGCCGAGTCCGACGAGCGGCAGGCCGCCGCCTACGCCGCCCGCACCCGCGACGAGCTCGTCCCGCTGCTCGCCGGGCTGCCCCGCCCGCCGCGGCCGCGTCGCCCCCGGCGCGGTCCGCTCACCCCCCGCGCGCAGCGCAACCTGCGGATCCACGCCGGGGTGACCGTCGCTGTGCTGCTCCTGCTGGTCCTGGGCGCTGTGCTCGGCCCGGCGCCGCTGTTCGTCCCGATCGGGCCGGCGTTCTGGCTGGGCCTGATCCTGTTCGTGCACTCCCGGCGGGCCGAGCGCGAGGCGTCGCCGGACGAGGAGCTGCCCGAGGAGCTGCGGTGACCGCCGTCGCCGAGCGGGCCGGACGGACCGCACCACGGCGGCTCGCCCGGCGCCCGCGGGCCGCGCTGCGGACGGTGCACGTGCTGGTCGCGGTGGCCTGGACCGGCGCGTCGCTGGTGATGCTGGTGCTGCCCGTGGCGGTGCTGCTGCGGGGCAGCGACGCCGGGTTCGCCGTCGCGGTGATGGGCACCGTCGGGAACGGGATGATCCCGTTCCTCGCCGTCGGCACCGTCCTCAGCGGGGCGGCCCTCGGCCTCGGAACGGCGTGGGGGCTGTTCCGGTACCGCTGGGTCGTCGCGAAGACCGTGCTGGCGCTGGCGGTGATCGTCTCGTCGGTCGCGCTCACCACCGGGTGGGTCGACGCCGCCGCGGTCGGGGACCGGTCGGTCCTGCCGCTGCTGGTCGCGGCGTCGGTGCTGCACCAGGTGATGCTGCTGGGCGCGACGGTGCTGTCGGTGGAGAAGCCCGGCGGACGACTGTCCCGGCAGCGGTTGACAGGCAACTGATTGGTTGCATAATTGGCCGCGTGACCGACGTGGACGCCGTCTTCCGCGCACTCGCGGACCCGACGCGACGGCGCATCCTCGACCGGTTGCACGAGCAGGGCGAGTCGACGCTCGGCGCGCTGTGCGAGGGACTGGACATGAGCCGGCAGGCCGTGTCCAAGCACCTCGCTCAGCTGGAGGCGGCCGGGCTGGTGACGACCCTGCGTCGCGGCCGGGAGAAGCTCCACCACCTCGACCCGGTCCCCATCCAGGAGATCCACGACCGGTGGATCGGGAAGTTCGAGCGCAGCCGGGTGCAGGCGGTCACCGCCCTGCGCGCGGCGCTGGAGGAGCACGATGAGCAGTGAGCGCAGGTTCGTCTACACGACCTACATCCGCAGCACCGCCGAGCAGGTGTTCCGGGCGCTGACCACGCCCGCGTTCACCATGCAGTACTGGGGCGGCGCGGAGCTGACCTCGGACTGGCGGGTCGGGAGCCCGCTGGAGGCGGTCCACCCCGACCGCGACGACTTCATCGGCGAGATCCTCGCCGTCGAGCCGCCGCACCGGCTGTCCTACACCTTCACCGGGCCGGCGGAACAGGCCGCGGGACGGCCGCCGACCGTCGTCGAGTTCAGGCTCTCCCCGTTCGGCGAGGAGGCGGTGAAGCTGCAGGTCGTCCACACCGGTTTCACCGACGACGAGCAGGGCGCGCAGGACGCCCGCGACGTGGGCGAGGGCTGGCCCGCGATCCTGTCCGCGCTCAAGACGCTGCTGGAGACCGACCGGCCGCTGGCCTCCCCCGGTCACTTCGCGCCACGGACACCGGCGACGCCCGCCCGGTGAGTCCGCACGCGGACCTGTCGCCCCGGTGGTCTCCGGGGCGAGGCCCGACGGCTCAGCGGCCGAACAGGCGTGCCCACCAGCCACGGCGGGACCCCGGCGCGGTCTCCGCGGTGGCGGGCGGCGGCGCGGCGGGCCGGGCGGCGGCCCGTCGCCGCTCCCGGGCCGCGTGCCAGCGCGCGACGACCTCGTCGGCGTCGAGTCTGCGGATCGGCACGCGCGGGCCCATCGGATGGCGCATGTGGTCGACGACCCGGGAGTTGACCTCCTCGACGTGCTCGCGCACGCGGCGCTCGTCGACGAAGCGGGTGACGGTCTCGTCGATCCGGTCCAGCTCCCTGCGCAGCTGGAGCGACGGCGGCAGCATCGCGTCGCCCGGGACGCCCTCCCGCTCCAGGTAGCCGCGGATCCACCAGTTCTCGTCGACCGGGCCGATCCGTCCCGCGCCGGGCAACGGCTTGCCCTTGCCGGGCAGGTCGTCGAAGTCGCCCCGCTCGACGGCCTCCCGGATCGTCCGGTCGACCGGTGACTCGAACCGCGGGTCCACACCGTTCATGGCTGCACCACCCCGTCGCGAGGTTACCGGCGACCGCCCTTTCCTGTCGGTGGTCGGGTGCACACTCCGCGCCATGACGACGACACCCGCGACGACCCCCACCACCGACCGTTCCCGCGCGCTGGACCTGGCGCGCCACTACCCCGGCCGGCGGGTGGGGCACGTCGCCGCGCAGCAGCGGAGGGCGGGATTCCCCGACCGCAACTGGCGCCTCGGCGCCGACGGCGAGCAGCGCACCGCGCACCTGCTGACCGCGCTCACCGGGCGGACCCGACGGGACCGGCTGCTCGGCAGGCCCCCGGCATGGCAGGTCCTGCACTCGGTCCCGCTCGACGGCGGCGCCGCCGACCTCGACCACGTCCTGATCGGGCCACCCGGCATCTGCGTCGTCGACACCCGCCACCACCGCGGCCGCTCCCTGCTCCTCGACGGCGATCGGCTGGTCGTCGCGGGGACGGCCACGGACGCGGTGCCGCGGGCCCGGGCCGAGGCGCAGCGGGTCCGCGAGCTGTTGCTCCCCCGGCTCGGGGCCGCCGCGTCGACGCCGGTCCGCCCGGTGATCGCGCTGGTCGGGGCCCCGCTCCGGGTGCGCCGTTGGCCCGACGACGTCGTGGTCGCCACCGAGGGCGCGCTGGTGTACGCCCTGCGCGGGCTGACCCCGGTGCTCGGCCCGCGGGAGGTGGAGCGGATCCACGCCGTCGCCCGGCGCCCGGAGAGCTGGGGGTGAGGCGTGCGCCGGGTCACGGTGCCTTCCCCGCGCGGGGCCGGATCAGCATGCTCTCCCGGTGACCTCGACCGCCCCGGCCCGGACCGGGCTGCACCGTGTCCCGGTCCCGGACGGTGTCGCACCGTCCGGGGTGGCGGCGGCGGTGCGCCGGCTCGCCCACCGGCCGTGGCTGGTCGCCTTCGGCGGGAGCTGGTCGTGGGGGGCACTGGTCGCCACCGAGCCGGTGCTCACCGCACCGGACGGGGCCGACCCGTTCGCCGTGCTGGACGCGCCGCCACGGTCCGCGGGCCCGGCGGCGAGCCCGGGCGCCGGGACCGCCGGGGCCGTCGGAGGCGGCTGGTTCGGGCTCCTGGACCATGCCCCGCCCGGTGTGCGGCCGACGGCGGTGCTGTCCTGGTACCGCGACGTGCTGCGGCACGACGGCGAGCGCTGGTGGTTCGAGGCGCTGGTCGCCGGCGGAGCCCCGCTGCCGGGCCTGCCGGACGACCCCGGTGCGGTGCACCCCGACACCGGCTCGGCCGAGCGCCGGTACACGCAGCTGTGCGCCGACCTCGCCCGCCCGGCGCCGGACCGGACGGCCCGGATCGCGGTCACCCGGTGGCCCGACCGCGACGCGCACCTGGCCGCGGTCGAGCGGTGCGTCACCGAGATCCGCCGCGGCGAGATCTTCCAGGCCAACATCGCGACCCGGCTGGAGGTGCGGCTCGACGGCGACCCGCACGAGGCGTGGGCCCGGCTGGTCGAGCCGGTCGCACCGGCCCGCGCCGCGCTCGTCGTGACGCCGGAGCGGGCCGCGGTGGGCGCGAGCCCGGAGCTGTTCCTGCACCGTGCCGGGGACCGGGTCACCACCGCGCCGATCAAGGGCACCCGGCCGCGCACCGGTGGCGACGCCGACGACGCCGAACGCGCGCGGCTCGGCGCATCGGTGAAGGACGCGGCCGAGAACGTGATGATCGTCGACCTGATGCGCAACGACCTGGCCCGGGTCGCACGGCCCGGCGGGGTGCGGCCGGGGCGGCTGCTCGCCGTCGAACCGCATCCGGGGGTGTGGCACCTGGTGTCGCGGGTGCACGCGACGCTGCGCGACGACGTCACCGACGCCGACCTGCTCATCGCCACGTTCCCGCCGGGCTCGGTCACCGGCGCGCCGAAGATCCGGGCCTGCGAGGTGATCGCCGACTGCGAGGACGGCGACCGTGGGCTGTTCACCGGCGCCGTCGGCGGGGTGAGCCCGCTGGCCGGACTGGAGCTGAACGTCGCGATCCGCACCCTCGACCTCGGCCCCGCCGGGCCCGACGGCAGCCGAAGCGGCCGGCTCGGCGTCGGCGGGGGCATCACCGTCGACTCCGACCCGGCGGAGGAGTTCGGCGAGGTCCTGACCAAGGCCGCCCCGGTCCTGGCCGCGCTGGACGGCCCGCCCCGGCCGGTCCGGCCGCCCGTCGCCCGGCCCGCCGACCGGGCCGCGGGCCTGTTCGAGACGCTGGCCTGCGTCGACGGCCGGGCCCGCCGGGTCGGCGAGCACGCCGCTCGGCTGCGCCGCTCCTACCTCGCGGTCACCGACCGCCCCCTCGACGCGCGGGTCGAGACCGACGTCGCCGCGGCCGTCGCGGGGGCGGCCGGGCACCACCGGGTCCGGGTCGAGGCGACGCCGGACGACCCGTTGCGGGTCACCGTGCGCGCGGTCCCCTGGTCCGGACCGGTCCCGCTCGACGCCCAGGGCGGGGTGGTGGCCGTCGTCCGGCGCGGCACCGACGGCGAGTCCCACAAGTTCGTCGACCGCCGCTGGCTCGACGCCCACGAGGCCGAGGTCGGCGACGGTTCGCCGCTGCTGTGCGACCCGGCGGGCCTGGTGCTGGAGACGACGCGTTCCGCCGTCGCCGCCGTGCACCGGGGGCGGCTGTGGGTCCCCCCGCTCGACGGCCGCATCCTGCCCGGCACCGGCCGCCGCGCGCTGCTCGACCTGCTGGGCCCCGGCGCCGCGCGGATCGCCTCGCTGCCGCTGGCCGCGCTCACCGGGGCCGACGGGTTCCTGCTGGTCAACGCGCTGCGCGGGGTGCAGTGGGTGCGCCGGGTCGAGGACGACGGCCACACCGTCGCCGCCTGGACCGCCCCGGACCCGCTGACCCGCCGTCTCGCCGCGGCGCTGTCGCGCTGACCGGGCGTCGCGCCACCACACCCCCGGGCAACCGCCGGTGCCGCCCCGCGGTCCCCGCCCGGCACCGGGCCGCGGAACCGCGACCGGCGGCGCGACCGTCAGCGCCCCGTCGGCCACGGACCGCACGACCTCGCACCGGTTCCCCGCACCTCGCAGCCCGTACAGACGGCGCGAGGTCCTCGAGGTGTGCGAGGTCGGCCCGCACCGGCAGGATCGGGTCGTGAGCACCGACCGGATCGCCGCCGAGCTGCGTCGCCCCCTGCGGTGGGTCCCACCGATCCCGCTGCACCGCCCCCGGCTGCTGCGCCTGCTGCAGCGGCTGTCCCGGCGCGGCAGGCCCGCCACCGTCGACGGGGTCCGGTCCACCACCCACGCGGGCCCGCCGCTGCTGCGCGTGCACGTCCCCGACCACCGCACGACCCCCGCGGCGCTGCTGTGGTTCCACGGCGGCGGCCTCGTACTGGGCTCCCCCATGATCGACGACGTGCGGTGCGGCGAGCTCGCCGCGGACCTGGGGATCGTCGTCGTCTCGGTGGACTACCGGCTCGCGCCCGGTGACCCGTTCCCGGCCGCGCTCGACGACTGCCACGCCGGCTGGACCTGGCTGCGGGACGCCGCCGGCCGGCTGGAGGTCGACCCGGCGCGGATCGCCGTCGGCGGGGCGAGCGCCGGGGGCTGCCTGGCCGCCGCGCTGGTCCAGCGCCTGCACGACGAGGGCGGACCGCAGCCGGTCGCGCAGTGGCTGGTCTACCCGATGCTCGACGACCGCACCGCCGCCCGTCGCGAGCTCGACCGGCCCCCGCACCGGGTGTGGAACAACCGCAACAACGAGGTCGGCTGGCGCGCCTACCTGGGGCGCCCGCCCGGGACCGGCGAGCCCGCCCCGTACGCGGTGCCCGCCCGTCGCGCCGACCTGTCCGGGCTGCCGCCCGCGTGGATCGGCGTCGGCGACGTCGACCTGTTCCACGACGAGGACATCACCTACGCGCGGCGGCTGCGCGAGGCCGGGGTGCCGGTCGAGCTCGACGTCGTGCCCGGCGCCCCGCACGGCTTCGACGGCTGGGGCAAGGGCGTCGCGATCGCCGACGACTTCACCGGGCGCTCGGTCGCCTGGCTGCGCCGCGCGCTCGGCAGCTGATCACCCGGCCAGGTCCAGCAGCAGCGCGACCAGCTCGCGGGGCCGGTTCTGCGGCACCAGGTGGTGGGTGTCGATCTCGGCGTAGCACCAGGCGTCGGAGGTCCGGGCACGGTCGGCGGCCGCGGTGAACGCCCCGCCCGCGACGTCCTCCCGGGTGGCCCGTACGAACGTCCGGCCGCACGGCCACTGCTCCAGCGGCCGGGACAGCCGCACCGGCTCGGTGAACGTGCGGACCGGCTGCGGGGAGCGCCGCGGCGCCGACCACGCGGCCTCGGCCGGGTCGTCGTAGTGCCGCTCCGGGCCCGGGACCAGCCACGACGACCCCACGACGACCCCAGTCCCGGTGCGCCCGGCGCCGGCACCGCGCCGGCGAGGCCGGGCGCCAGGTCCAGCGCGGACTCGCCGTCGGCGGGGACGAACGCGTCGAGGTAGACCAGCTCGCGGACCCGGTCGCCGATCTCGTCGAGCGCCCCGGTGACGACCATGCCGCCGTAGGAGAACCCGAGCAGGACGATGTCGCGCAGGTCCTCGTAGAGCACGGCGTCGACCACGTCGCGCACATGGACGGACAGGTCGATCCACGGCCCGGCCAGGTGCGAGCGCTCCCCGATGCCGGTGAGCGCGGGCGTCACCACGTCGTGGCCGGCCGCGCGCAGCAGCGGACGCACCAGGTGGAAGGAGTGGGCGCCGCCCCAGGCGCCGTGGACCAGCACGAACGTCGTCATGACGGCAGACTTCCACGACGATGAGCGATTTCCCCGACGGCTTCTTCGACCGCGCCGACCAAGTCGACGACCGCGAGTTCTACCTGCCCCCGCGCTTCGTCCAGCACATCGACGAGGGCGCGATCGCCGCCGCGTCGGCGTTCTACGACGAGATCGGCACCACCGGCCGGGTGCTGGACCTGATGTCGTCGTGGGTGTCGCACCTGCCGCACCGCCCGGAGCACCTGACCGTGCTGGGCATGAACCGGGCCGAGCTCGCCGCCAACGAGATGGCCCACGAGGCCGTCCGCCACGACCTCAACGCCGACCCGGTGCTCCCCTTCGCCGACGCCGCGTTCGACGCCTGCGTCTGCACCGTCTCGGTCGACTACCTGACCGACCCGGTCGCGGTGTTCGCCGAGGTGGGACGGGTGCTGGTGCCGGGCGGGGTGTTCGCCGCCACGTTCTCGAACCGCTGCTTCCCGACCAAGGCGGTCCGCGGCTGGCTCGCCTCAGACGACAGGACGCGGGTCGCGATCGTCGGCGAGTACTTCCGGCGCAGCGGCGCGTTCGACACCCCGGCGGCCCGTGACTGCGGCGCACCCGGGGACCCGCTGTACGCGGTGTGGGCCCGCACCCCTACCGGCTGACGAAGTCCAGCACCGCCCGCTCGAACTCCGGCGGACGCTCCATGTTCGGGTAGTGCGCGGTCCCACCGATCTCGCCGGGGCTGCCGTCCGGGACGGCGGCGACCGTGTCGGCGACGATCCGCCGGTGGTCGTCGGAATCGAGGGCGCCGACGAGACCGAGCAGCGGCACCGGGAACGCGCCGGCGCGCTCGGCGGCGTCGTCGAGGAAGCCGATCGGGCCCGGGGGCGCGGCCGGGTCCGCGGGCAGGTGGTGGGACAGCAGGTCGACCGCCATCAGCCGGATCTCGGCGAGGACGGCCGGGTCCACGTCGGCCTCCGTGCGGAACGGGCCGGGCACGAACTCCAGGAACACCCGGACCCAGCGCTCGGCGTCGAGGTCCAGGCGCGCCTGCTCCCAGCGCGCCATGGTGTCGACCGTCCACGGGTCGGTCCACACCGGCTCGCCCGCCCCGGCGCCGCACAGCACGACCCGGTCGACGAGGTCCGGGCGTTCCAGCGCGGTGTCGAACGCGACCCGCGCCCCCATCGACAGTCCGACGAGCGCGACCGGCCCGGCGTCGAGGTGCTCCAGCAGCGCGGCGAGGTCGGCGTGCGGCCGGTAGCCCTGCGGGCCGGGCGTCGACGACGCGCCGTGCCCGCGGGCGTCCGGCACCACGACCCGGTGCCGGGCGGACAGCGGCCCGATCTGACGCGACCACATCCGCCCGTCGACGGCACCCCCGTGCAGCAACACCAGCGTCGGGCGCCCGTCCGGGTGCGGGCCGGTGTCGCGGTAGGCGATCCGGCCGTCCTCCACGGGCAGGAACGTCGGGACGGTGACCTGGGCGAGGGCGAGCGTCATGACAACCAAGGTGTCATCATTCGGACACCATGACAACCCAGGTGTCATACTCGGAGGGTGCCCGACATCGACGACACCGCCGAGAAGCTGGCCGAGGTCTACGTACTCGTGGGCCCCCTCTACCGGCGGGTGCTGCGCGAGGTCGAGGAGTCCGCGCCGGACAACCGGGTCTCGGCAGGCGTGCGCGCGGTGCTCGACCAGCTCCGGCGGCACGGCCCGATGACCGTGCCCGGGATCGGGCGGTCGCAGTCGCTCAGCCGGCAGTTCGTGCAGCGGATGGTCGACGACGCGCTGGCCGCCGGGCTCGTCGAGCGGGCGGACAACCCGCGGCACCGGCGGTCCCCCCTGATCGTGCCGACGCCGGCCGGGCGCGCGGTGATCGACGAGGTCGTCGGGCGGGAGCACGCGCGGCTGCGCGCGGTCGCCGGACACCTCGACCCCGCCGACGTCGACGCGACGCTGCGGGTACTCACCGCGATGGTCGCCGACCTGACCGAGATCGAACCGGAGATCGAACCCGGGCATTGACCCCCTCGGCCCCGTGACGCACGATCCGATCGAGATCGACCCCTCACCACTGGCGGTGCCCCCCATGTCCGACACGTTCACCTTCTCCGGCCGCGACGGCGCCGCCGTCACCGCCTACCGCTGGCTCCCCGCCGCCGCGGACGACCCGGTGCGCGGGATCGTCCAGATCACCCACGGCATGGGCGAGCACGCCCTGCGCTACGTCGCCCTCGCCGACGCGCTGACCGCCCGCGGCTTCGCCGTCTACGCCCAGGACCACCGCGGTCACGGAGCCACCGCGGGCGGGCCCGAGAACTTCGGCGTCCTCGGCGACGACGGCTGGGAGCAGCTGGTCGGCGACATCGGGCTGCTGTCCGCGCACGCCCGCGCCGAGCACCCGGGCGCCCCGCTGGTGCTGCTCGGTCACAGCATGGGCTCGTTCGCCGTGCAGCAGTTCCTCGTCGCCGACGCGCCGCCGCCGGACGCGGTCGTGCTGTCCGGCACCGCGTTGCTCGACCTGATGGAGCAGGGCCTGGACCTGTCCGCGCCGCTGGACCTGTCGTCGTTCAACGCGCCGTTCGAGCAGCGCACCGGTTTCGAGTGGCTCAGCCGCGACCCCGCGCAGGTCGACGCCTACGTCGCCGACGCCCGCTGCGGCTTCGGCCTGGACCTGCCCGGCACGCAGGCGATGTTCGCCGCCGCCCGGCCGCTCGGCGAGGCCGCCACTCTGAAGCGGATCGCGGGCGGACTGCCGGTGTACGTCGTCGTCGGCGACGAGGACCCGGTCAACGCCGGGCTGGCCCTGGTGCGGCCGCTGACCGAGCGCTACGCCGAGGCCGGGCTGCACGACGTCACGCTGACGATCTGGCCGGGTGCCCGGCACGAGGTGTTCAACGAGACCAACCGCGAGGAGATCGTCGCGGACCTGCTGTCCTGGCTCGACCGTGTCGTCCCCGAGCAGCGGGGCGCCTGAGGTGCGCGTCGACACCACCGGCGGCTTCTCCGCCTCCCCGCTCGAGACCGAGGCGGCGGCCGTCGCCGCGGAGGCCGAGGGCTACGACGCCCTGTCGGTCCCCGAGACCTCGCACGACGCGTTCGTGTCGCTGGCACTGGCCGCCCGGGCGACCAGCCGGATCCGGCTGCAGTCGGCGATCGCGGTCGCCTTCGCCCGCAACCCGATGACGCTGGCCTACCAGGCCAACGACGTGCAGCTGCTCTCCGGCGGCCGGTTCGACCTGGGGCTCGGCTCGCAGGTCCGCCCGCACATCGAGCGCCGGTTCGGGATGCCGTGGAGCCGCCCCGCGGCCCGGATGGAGGACTTCGTCTCCGCCCTGCGGGCGATCTTCGACGCCTGGGCCACCGGGGGCCGGCTGCATCACCGCGGCGAGTTCTACTCCCACACCCTGATGACCGAGTTCTTCTCACCGGGTCCGAACCCGCACGGGATCCCGCCGGTGATGCTGGCCGCGGTCGGCGAGCGGATGACCGAGGTCGCGGGCCGGGTCACCGACGGCCTACTGGCGCACTCGCTGACCTCGCCGTCGTACCTGGCGGAGGTGACGCTGCCCGCGCTGCGCCGCGGACGTGGCCGCGACGACCTCACCGGCTTCGACGTGTGCCTCCCGGTCTTCGCGGTCCTGGGCGCCGACGCCGAGGCCCGGGCCGTCGCCGAGGCCGGGGTGCGACGCCAGATCGCCTTCTACGCCTCCACCCCGCCGTACAGGCCGGTGCTGGAGCACCACGGCCGCGGCGCGCTCGCCGACGAGCTCAACGGACTGTCGCGCCGGCAGGCCTGGGACGAGATGACCGGCCTGGTCGACGACGACCTGCTGGCCCTGTTCGCCGTCGCGGGCGACCCGGCCGGGGTGGCGTCCGGGATCGCGGACCGCTACCGCGGCCTCGTCGACCGGGTCTCGCTCAACACCCCCTACGACGCCGACCCCGCCCTGGTGCTCGACGTCGCCACCCGGCTGCGCGCGGCGTGAGCACGCATCCGGAGATCCGGGAGGGGGTCCGCGCGGTCTGCTCCGGCTTCGGGGCGGAGTACTGGCGCACCTGCGACCGCGAACACCGGTTCCCGCAGGAGTTCCACGACGCGATGGCCGCCGGCGGCTGGATCGGCGTCGCCGTCCCCGAGGCCTACGGCGGCGGGGGCGCCGGGATCTCCGAGGCCGCCGCGGTGATGGAGGAGGTCGCCGCGTCCGGGGCGGCGATGAACGGGGCGTCGGCGATCCACCTGTCGGTGTTCGGGATGAACCCGGTCGTCCGGCACGGCTCGGAGGAGATGCGGCGGCGCTACCTGCCCCGGGTCGCCGACGGGTCGCTGCAGGTCGCGTTCGGCGTCACCGAGCCCGACGCCGGACTCGACACCACCGCGATCACCACGACCGCCCGCCGCGACGGCGACCGGTACCTGGTCCGCGGGCGCAAGGTGTGGACGTCGAAGGCGCCGTTCTGCGACAAGGTCCTGCTGCTGGTGCGCACCACCCCGCGCGCGGAGGTGGCGACGCGGACCGACGGGCTGTCGCTGCTGCTCGCCGACCTGCAGCGCCCCGAGGTCACGATCACCCCGATCGACAAGCTGGGCCGCAACGCGGTGGTGTCCTGCGAGGTCGTCTACGACGACCTGCCCGTCGACGCCGCCGACCTGGTCGGCGAGGAGGGCCGCGGCTTCCGGCTGATCCTCGACGGGCTCAACCCGGAACGGATCCTGATCGCCGCCGAGGCGCTGGGCACCGGGCGGGCCGCGCTGGCCGCCGCCGTCGCCTACGCGAAGGAGCGCACCGTGTTCGGGCGGCCGATCGGGCAGAACCAGGGCATCGCGTTCCCGCTGGCCGAGGCGCACATGCGGCTGCACGCGGCGGCGCTGGTGATCGCCGACGCCGCCGCCCGCTACGACGCGGGCGAGGCGTGCGGCGAGCAGGCCAACACCGCGAAGTTCCTGGCCGCCGAGGCCGCGTTCTTCGCCGCGGACCGGGCGGTGCAGACCCTCGGCGGGTTCGGCTACGCCACCGAGTACGACGTGAGCCGCTACTTCACCGAGGCCCGCCTGATGCGCCTGGCGCCCCTGCCGCAGGAGATGGTGCTCAACCACGTCGCCGAGCACGTGCTCGGGCTGCCCCGCAGCTACTGACACACGACGGCGGCCGGTGACCCGCCCGGGTCACCGGCCGCCGTACGTGCCGCGTACTACCGCAGGCCCAGCTTCTTGGAGCAGGCCGGCCACGCCTTCCAGCCCTGGCCGTCCAGGACGTTCTCGGCGACGCGGATCTGCTCGGACTTGCTGGCGTTGTGCGCCTTGCCCGACCCGCCGAAGGCCTTCCAGGTGGACTGCGTGAACTGCAGGCCGCCGGAGAAGCCGTTACCGGTGTTGGTGTTCCAGTTCCCGCTGGACTCGCACTGGGCGAGCTTGTCCCACGTCGAGGTCGCGACGGACTGCGTGGGGACCGCGACGGCGGCGGGGGCGACCGCGGCGGAGGTCTCGGGGGCGGCCGTCGCGGGCCCGGCGAGGGCGAGCGGAGCGCCGAACGCCAGGACACCGGCGACGAGAGTTCCGACGAAACGCCCACGGATGGACATACGCGTGCTGCTCATTGTGTGATCACCTGAGGTCCGGACCCACGGCTTTCCGGGCGGGCCGGTCGCGCGGGGAGCGCTGTGCCGGTGTCGTCGCGAGGGGACTCGCGGCCCGCGGCCCCGTCTCGGTCCGTGCAAGTCGACTGGCCGGGGACCGCGGGACGGGGCCGTGGTGGCGTGGCGGTTCCGGCGCTTCGGTGCGTGCCCCGGCCGTGTGGACCGGAGCGACCACGAAGGTCGCCGACCGGCCGAGATCAGGTCAAGCGGACGACCGGTGACGTATCACACGGAGATAACGACGGGATACGTCGTCGCAGCTCAGGAGCACATTTTCACGATCACGGAACTAACAGGGAACTGACCGATGCTTTCGATCCGGAGATGTTCCACCGGCATCAGCGGCGCGGCGCGCCCTCGGCCCGGCGCAGGGCGAACACCGCGATCCGCACGACCATCGCGTCGAGCAGCAGACCGCCGAACGCCCACGCGTCGAGCCAGGCGGTCCAGTTCCTCCCCTGCGCGACGGCGAGGAGCCCGGGCACGAGGAACAGCGCGACACCGAGCCCGCCGGCGACGGCACAGGCGAGCAGCGCCGGGCCGTCGGCCCGGCGCAGCAGCAGGAGCAGCGACACGACGGCGGCCGCGGCGACGAGCCCGTCCAGCCCGGCCAGGACCGGTCCCACGGCGCCGAACGCGAGCCGGACGTGCACGGCGGCGGAGAGCACCAGCAGCACGGTCAGGATCCGGCGCCCGGTCACCGGGCCGCGGTCGTCGCTCATGGGTCCATCCTCACCTACCGCACCCGCAGCACCAGGAGGCGGCAGTCGACCTGCTGCCCGGACCGGTAGGGCGCGACCTCGATCGAGACGGCCTCGAACACGTCGGCGGCGGCGAGCCGGTCGACCTCGGCACGGTAGCCACCGGACTCCCAGACGTCGTCGAGGACGGTCGCGACCAGGTAGCCGCCCGGCCGCACGACCCGGGTGAACTCCGCCAGCGCCGAGGGCCCGACGTGGGCGTGGGTGAGCGTCCCGACGCAGACGACGACGTCGTAGGAGTCGTCGGGCAGCACCAGCGCGGCGGTGAGGTCGGCCTCGCGCAGGTCCCGGTAGGCGCCGGTGGCGCGGGCCCGCTCCAGCATCCCGGTCGACAGGTCGATCCCGTCGACGGTGGTCGCGCCGCGCTCACGGAGCGCGACGCCGACCAGTCCCGTGCCGCAACCGGCGTCGAGGATCTCCCCGCCGGGGCCCGCGGCCGCGACGACGGCGTCCGCGGTGACCGCGGGCGCGACGTAGCCCTGGGCCTCGCCGGTGAGGTCGGCGTCGTAGGTGGGGGCCCACTCGTCGTAGAGGGCCCGGGCGTCGGCCGGGCCGCTCAGCGAGTAGGCGCGTTCCAGGTGGGGGTCGCCCCCGGTACTCGTGGCCATCGCCCGATCATGGTGGACGGCCCGCGGGCTGTCATGCGCGCCCGAGCAACCCCCGGCGCGGCGGGTCGGCGGCGAGCAGCGAGAGCGCGCACAGCGCGCCCCAGCCGGCGGCGACCATGGTCGCCTTCTCCCGGGCGTCGCGGTCGGGGAGCTGCGAGCCCAGCACCACGAGGTCGACGATGTCGGCGCCGACCCGCACCGCGACGGCGGCCTTGAGCGGGGTACCGGCCGGAGCCAGCGCCATGGCCAGGCCGGACGCGAGGTCCCGCCCGCCGACCGCCCGCGCGAGCAGCGTGGTCCCCGCGGACGGGGTCCGGCCGCCGCCGGACAGCTTCGTCGGCGACAGCAGCACGTCCGGCTTCGCGGCGACGGCCGCGCCGTAGGCGGCGGTGGCGGCGCCCAGCAGGCGGGGGATCCAGGTCAGGTCACGACGGCGCATGTACCCGGTGTACCCGTTCCGCGCCGGTTCTCGCCCACCCGCACGGACCGGCGACCGAGCGGCCGGTGAGCGTGCCGAGCGCGAGCACCGCACCCCACGGCCCGATCACCCAGATCGGCCAGAAGTAGCCCCCGCCCCCGCCGAGCGCGACGGCGGCCCAGACCGTCAGGACGACCACCGCGGTCAGCGCCCACGGCCCCCAGGTCGCAGCCAGGACGGTCCGGCGGACCCGGCGCTCACGCTCCGGGTCGGCGGGTCGCGGCAGCCGGGGCAGGTCCGCCTCGACGGCGGCGAGCTCCGACGCCGTGCGCGCCGCGGTCACCTGCTCGCTGCGGGTGGAGAACTCGGCGAGGTCGAGCCGCCCGTCCCCCACGTGCCTGCCGAGCCGCTCCAGTGCGCGCTCCCGCTCGGCGTCACCGATGCGTACGTCCATCATGGCCACCCTCCTGATCGGATACCAAGACTCTCCACTATCCGTGCCGGGGGCACAAGTCAGAGCTCGTCGAGGAAGGCCAGCGCCGCCTCCGCCGAGGTGCGCCGCCAGGCGGCCAGCATCCGGTCGAACTCGTCGGCGCCGCCGTCCCCCGCCCGTCCGGCCCGGTCCTGCTCGGCCCGCAGCGCCGCGACGATCGGGGCCAGCTCGCGACGCTGGGCGTCGACCAGCGCGGTCGCATCCCGGCCGTGCCGGTGCAGCACCGCCAGCTTCAGCAGGAACTCCGACCGCAGGTCCCGCACGTGCGGGACCGGAGTGCCCAGCCAGGCGTCCACGTGACCCCGACCGGTCGGGGTGGCGGCGTAGAGGGTCCGGGGCGGGCCGCCCTTCGTCTCGACGGCCTCGGCGGTGATCAGGCCGGCGTCGACCAACCTGCCGATGGCCCGGTAGACGACCGGGCGCGGGATCTGCCAGACCCGGCCCAGCTCGCCGTCGGCGGCGGTGAGCGCGGCGACGGCGAAACCGTGCACCGGGCGCTCACCGGCCACGGCCAGGACGACCCACTCGGCGAGCCCGAGCCGTGGAAGCATCGGGCCAGCGTAGGGCCTCACCGGTTGACGGCCGCCCCGTTGCCCTCCGCCCAGGAGAAGCCGCGGTCGTAGAGGAAGCGCAGCTCCGGATCGCTCTCCAGCACGAGCCGCTGCCCGTCCCCGGCCAGTTCCACCCGGCCGTCGGGCCGGACCGCCCAGGTGAGTTCGACCGTCCGGACGGCGGGCTCGAACATCGGGGCGGCCCCGGACTGCGGCGGGTTCCACTCGACCCGGATCGTCCGGTCCCCCACGGGCCGCCACGTCCCGCGGACGAAGGTGCTGTCGGCGAGCCGGATCGCGATCCCGGCGGACCCGGACTGCGGGTAGCCGGGGAGCGGGACCGACGGCCCGACGTAGGTCCACTGCCCGACGGCCACGTGCTGCCAGCGCCGGTCGTCGGCCAGCCGCGCGGCCGGGGCCGTGGGGTCCTCCACCACCCGGTAGACCCCGGCGAGCGCGAGGTCACCCCGCTGGAGGGCGGGCTGGAACTGCTGGAACAGCACGCCCTGCGCGGCGACCAGGACCAGCCCGAGCACCGGGACGAGCCACCGGGTGACCCGGCGGACCCTCGGCCACGGCAGCAGCCGCGGGGCCCCCTCGGTCGCGGCCGTCGGGCGCCCGGCCAGGAACCGCACCACCCGCGGCAGCTCCGGGGCCGCGACGAGCGCGAACCCGAGCGTCAGGGCGAGGGCGATCTGCTTGACCGGCACGTCGTAGGTCATGTTCAGCAGGAAGACGGTGCCGAGCGCGACGGTGCCGAGCAGGCCGCCGATCCACGCCGTGCGCCGGAACACCAGCAGCAGCACGACGACGAGCTCGGCGAACCCGGCGAGGAACTGGATCACCGGGGAGTAGGCCATGAGCCCCCACAGCAGGCCCATCGGGCTCTTCTCGCCGGTCATGGCCAGCGCGTCGGAGTAGTCGGCCCGGCCCATCTGGGTCAGGTTGAGCTTCGACCACACGTAGGCCTGCATGACCATGATCAGGACGAACCGCAGCAGCGCGTGCAGCACCCAGCCCACCCGGTTCCACCACGGCCGCACGGCCGTCGTGACCACGGCCCCGTCCTCCCGCCGCACCGCGGCGGTCCCCCTCGTCCCGGTCATGACACGACGGTAGGGACGGTGGCGCGGTCGCGGATCCCTCCTCCGACGGATCCTGCGCTCCTCCGCGGGTGGGAGACGTGAACCACAGCCCGCCGATGCATTGTGCACAACCATCAACGGGTAGCCACATGGCGATGCGGCTGCACGACGGCCGCCCGTCCCCGCCGCGGCGCCGGAGCCCGGCCACCCCAGACACGACGTCCACACGCGACGCCGACCAGGAGGAAACGTGCCCACGACCGTGCCCGCCATGACCACCGCCGGCCCGAACAAACCGTTCGAGCGCGGGACCGTGACCCGTCGCGACCCGAAGCCGCACGACGTCGTCATCGACATCCGGTACGCCGGGATCTGCCACTCCGACATCCACCAGGCCCGCGACGAGTGGGGCGAGGGCATCTACCCGATGGTCCCCGGCCACGAGATCGCCGGCGTCGTCTCCGCGGTCGGCGACGACGTGACCCGCTACGCCGTGGGCGACACCGTCGGCGTCGGCTGCTTCGTCGACTCCTGCCGCGAGTGCGAGAACTGCAGGGCCGGCGAGGAGCAGTACTGCCTCGAGGGCGAGGTGCAGACCTACAACGCGAAGGAGTACGACGGCGAGCCCACCTACGGCGGCTACTCCACGCAGATCGTCGTCGACGAGAACTACGTGCTGCGCATCCCGGACGGCGTCGAGCTCGACGTCGCCGCGCCGCTGCTCTGTGCCGGCATCACCCTCTACTCCCCGCTCCACCACTGGGGCGCGGGCCCCGGGAAGAAGGTGGCGATCGTCGGCATGGGCGGTCTCGGCCACATGGGCGTGAAGATCGCCGCGGCGATGGGCGCCGAGGTCACGGTGCTCTCCCGCACGCTGTCCAAGGAGCAGGACGGCAAGCGGCTCGGGGCCGCGCACTACTACGCGACCGAGGACGAGTCCACCTTCACCGAGCTGGCCGGATCCTTCGACCTGATCGTCAACACCGTCGCCGCGGTGATCCCGGTCGACGACTACCTCGGGCTGCTGAAGCTCGACGGCTCGATGGTCAACGTCGGCGTGCCCGAGGAGAAGCTGTCCTACCACGGGTTCTCGCTGGTCGCAGGCCGCAAGAGCCTGTCCGGCTCGAAGATCGGTGGCATCCGCGAGACCCAGGAGATGCTGGACTTCTGCGCCGAGCACGGGCTCGGCGCCGACATCGAGACGATCTCCTGCGACCAGGTCGACGAGGCCTGGGAGCGGGTCGTGCGGGGCGACGTGCGCTACCGCTTCGTGATCGACACCGCGACCTTCGGCTGAGGGTTCGTCAAGCCCGCGGCGTCGCACTTCGAGACGCCCGCGGTGCGGCGATCCGTGGAACGATCCCGGCGACGTTGCCGACCAGAAGTGAACCGGAGGCTCATGTGATCCTCATCGTGCTCAAGGCCCAGATCCGCCCGGACAAGCGCGAGGAGTGGCTGTCCGGCATCGCGCAGTACAAGAAGGACGTGAACTCCGAGCCGGGCAACATCTCCTTCGACTACCACGAGAACTACGAGAAGCAGAACGAGTTCGTGATCGTGGAGGTCTTCAAGGACAGCGCGGCCGGCGACGCGCACGTCAAGACCGACCACGCGCAGAAGTTCTTCGACTTCATGGGCTCGGTCGTGCCGGAGAAGCCGCTCATCAACTTCCAGAGCGAGGACGGCAAGGACGTCTGGGTCGAGATGGGCGAGGTCAACCCGCGCTGATCCCCCTCCCTCCCGACGATGCCGGCGACCCCACGGGGCGTCGGCATCGTCGCGTCCACCGGTGCCGTGAGCAGGTGTCCCCCTGCGCCGGACGGACGGAGCCGGGCGGACCGGACATCGGAACCGAGACGGTCCTTCCGGGTGATCGGGACGGGAGCGCACCGCGTCCGGGCCGGTCGGGGCCGGGGTGCAGACTGGCTGCGCACGGCAGAGCTTTTCGTCACGCAACCTGGGCGCTCCCCGCGCGTCTCCCACGGTGACGGAACGATCACGTGGCGTCGCCACCCCGAGCGACGCGGACGAACAGGAGCACCCCATGGACACCGTCCGGCAGCGGCCCCGCCGCCTCGTCGCACTGGGCCTCGGACTGGCCACCATCGCGGGTGTCGCCGTCGCCGGGACGGCACTGGCCGGATCCCCCGCCGCCGAGCAGGCCCGCGCACAGCCGCTCGTCCCGGGCACCCCGTGCTCGGTCACCGCCAAGGCCTGCGTCGACCTGGACTCGCAGAAGTCCTGGCTCATCCAGGACGGCAAGGTCGTCCGAGGCCCGATCGGCATCTCCTCGGGCGGCAACGGCCAGGAGACCCCGGTCGGCCACTCCCTGCGCGTCTACCGCAAGGACGCGACCCACAAGAGCGAGGAGTCGCGGCTGCCGAACGGCGACCCGGCCCCGATGCCCTGGTCGGTGTTCTTCAACGACGGCGGCATCGCCTTCCACAGCGGCGACCCGGACCGCTCCTCGGCCGGCTGCATCCACGTCCCGCCGGACGAGGCCAAGGCGTACTTCGACTACCTGCAGATCGGCGACCAGGTGCAGGTCGTGAAGGCGTCCGAGGAGACCGCGGCCCGTCAGGGGCAGTGAGCGCGGAGTCACCGCATCGGGGAGTGCTCGGGCATCCGGCGTAACGCGGAGATGGTCGTCCGGCGACACACCGGGCGTATCACCCGTCCGTCCCCGGGAGCGCCCGATGGCCGCGAGCCGACCCGCCCGTCGCACGCCGCTCGACCACGCCCGGCGGATCGCGCGGCTCTCCCTGAGCGGCGGCGCGCGTGCCGCCGCGGTCCCGGTGCGCGGCCTGGCCCGGCTCGGCCGCGACGAGCGCGACCCGCGCTGGACCGGCCAGACCTGGCTGTGGCAGCCGGGCTGGGGCCGGCGCACGCACGACCGGCTCTACCGCAGCCCGGACCCGTACTCGATCGGGCTGTCGGCCTACGAGCAGCAGAAGTACGGCACCGTCATGGATGCGCTCGCCGGCCGCCGCTTCGACCGGGTACTGGAGGTCGGCTGCGGCGAGGGTGACCTGTCGGTCCGCCTCGCCGGGCACACCGCGGCACTGCTCGGGGTCGACATCTGCTCGGCCGCGGTCCAGCGGGCCGCCGCCCGGGTGCCGTCGGGGACCTTCGTCCGCCGCACGCTCCCGCACGAGATGCCCGAGGGCGACTTCGACCTGATCGTCTGCTCCGACGTCCTCTACTACTGGGAGACGGTCACGCTGCAGGTCGGCCTGGCCGCCCTGCTGGACCGCCTCCGGCCGGGCGGGACGCTGCTCGCCTACCACTACCGCGGGGCGTTCGGACAGGCCGCGACGGCCGACCGGGTACACGAGGCGCTCGCCGCCGCGGCGGCCGCCCGCGGACTGACGGGCCGGGCGCACGAGACCGTCGACGGCGTCGGCCCCGACCGCGCCGGGGCCCGGTTCGACGTCGTGGTCCGCCCCGAGGTGGCGGTGCCGTCCCCACGCCGCCCGGAGCCGGGCGTCGCAGCGCGCGCACGCCGTTCCTGAGGGGTCGGCTGGGCCGGGTGGCGGTGCGACCGTTGGACCGTCCGGTCGTTCTCGTCAGGTCGACGTGGACCTGTCGTGACCGGGCGGTTCCTGGTTACCGTCCGGAGTCATGACGGTCGACGCCGACGGACCCGCCGGAATGGCCGATGCGCAGCGCGTGGTCACGATCCCCGAGCTGAGCGCACCGAGCTACCTGCAGGCGGTGCTGTCGATCGCCTACCGCGACGAGCGCAACAGCGTCCCGCTCACCGTCGCCACACCGGCCGGGCTCGTGTTCGGCAACGCCGTGCACCCCTCGGCCTGGCTGCGCGGGCTCGGGGACCAGCTGCGCCGGCTCACCGCGGGCGACCCGGGCAACGAGTCCGCGGCGTCGATGGCCGACATGTTCGACGACATGGCCGACGGCCGCGGCGACGAGCACCCCGGCCGGGACATCCCGGTGAAGGACATCCACTGGATCTACTTCACCGACGCGCTCGTGGTCCCGACCGCCGCCGGCGGGCCGAACTACGTCGAGCCGGCCTGCTGGCAGGTGGCACTGCGCGATGTCACCGGCTGGACGATCGGCCTCCCGCCCGGCTGAGCGCCACGTCCGATGATCATCTGATCGGGTGATCGCAAACCGGTCGGCCCGACCCCCCGCCCGGACCTCCCGTCGCAGGTCACAGGGTTCCAGCCCAGGTCAGCGGCCCGCAGCCCCGACCACGGTGTGACGACGACCACGTGAAGTCGCCCGTGAGGATGTGCCGCCCCGGGACCTCCTATGTGTGTCGAGCGGATCGACGGGGCACCACCGGAACGAACCGGCCCCCCGATCCGGACCACTGTGAGGCCCGATACCGGGCCACGACCTGGAGGCGCACATGAGCACCACCGAGACCAAGACCCCGGCCGTCACCGGCACCCCGTCCGCCCTGCAGTCCGAGCACGGCAGCACCCGCATCGCCGAGACGGTCGTCTCGAAGATCGCCGGTCTGGCGGCCCGCGAGGTCAGCGGCATCTACGCCCTCGGCGGCGGCGCGGCCCGCGCGTTCGGCGCGCTGCGCGAGCGCATCCCGGGTGGCACCACCAACGCCTCGCAGGGTGTGTCGGTCGAGGTCGGCGAGAAGCAGGCCGCCGTCGACATCAACGTCGTCGTCGAGTACGGCGTCTCCATCGCCGACCTGGCGAAGGCCGTCCGCCGCAACGTCATCTCCGCCCTGGAGCGGATGACCGGACTCGAGGTCGTCGAGGTCAACATCTCGGTCGACGACGTCCACCTGCCGTCCGAGGACGACGGCAAGGACGAGGAGCCGAAGAAGATCGAGTCCACCTCGCGGGTGGCGTGAGCGCCCGCGTCGCCGCGGACGGCGACGGGATCGTCGCCACGGGTGCGGTCGACACCGACCGGATCGCCGACGCGGTGCTGGGTTGCCCCGGCGTCGCGCAGCTGCACGGCGGCCGGTTCGGTGAGATCGCCACCTACCTGCCCGGGCGCCGGGTGAGCGGCATCCGCGTGGACCCCACGGCCCCGGCCGTCGAGGTGCACGTGGTCGGCCGCTACCCGGCCTCCGTGGCCGAGATCGACCGCCAGGTCCGCACCGCACTGCTCCCGGTCGTCGGGGGCGCGCGGGTGGACGTGGTGGTCGGCGACTACGCCGGCCCCACCGAATCGACGCCGATCCGGCCGTCCGACTCGGCACCCGCCACCGGCGAGCTCCCGGTCCCTCCCGCGGCCACCCCCTGACCCGCCCGGACGCCCGCCCACATCCCCGGACGTCCGGTACCTTCTCGTCTCGAAGGACGTGACTGTGATGTCCCTGTCCACGAACACCCAGATCGGCCTGATCGCCGGCCTCCTCCTGGCCATCGCCGGCATCGTCGGCGGCTTCGGCGGGTTCGTCCTCGCCCTGATCCTCGGCGCGATCGGCCTCGCCGTCGGCCGCTGGCTCGACGGCGACCTCGACCTGTCCGAGCTCTCCGAGCGGTCGGGGCTGTCCGGGCGCGGCCGCGACAAGGTCCGGTGAACCCGGTGAGCACCGTCGAGCCGACGGGGACGGCGACCGGGGACCCGGACACGATCCGGGCCACCCGCCTCGCCCCTCCCCCGCCGGACGACACCCCGACCCGCACGATCGACACCGGCACCGGCTCCGCAGGTGCCGACGGCTCCGGCGGCACGGCCCCGGAGGACCGCGGCCGGGTCGACATCGCCGACCAGGTCGTACAGAAGATCGCGCTCGGGGCCCTGGAGGAGACCGAGGGTGTCGGTGGCACCACCGGCACGGTCGGGCGGATGCTCGGCCGCGACGACTCCGGCGGCCACCCCCGCGTCGAGGCGACCGTCTCCGGGCAGTCGACCCGGATCGACGCGCGGATCTCCGTCGCCTACCCGTCCCCGGTGGCCGCGGTCTGCGACCGCGCCCGCGCGCACGTCGTGCGGCAGGTCGAGGCGCTGACCGGGTTGTCCGTCGCGCGGGTCGACGTCGTCGTCACCGCACTCACCCTCCCGGGCGCCGCCCGGCCGGCCGCGAGGGAACTCGAATGATCCGCCGCCCCCGCAAGTCCCTCGCCGCGGGCATCGTGGCGTTGGTCCTGCTCGCGCTCTGCGTCGTCGTCGCCGTCGCGGTCGTGCAGCTGCTCCTCGGACAGCAGCCGATCGTCGACTTCGGCGTGCTGGGGTCCAGCATCGCCGGGTTCACCGGTGCCGACGTGCCCGTGCTCGTCGTGTCCGGTCTGGTCGCGCTGGTCGGGCTGGTGCTCGTCGTGGTCGCACTGCGTCCCGGCACCCCCACCGTGTTCCCGCTGACCCCGGCCGGCGGTGCCGAGCACCTCGACTCCGGCGTCACCCGGCGCAGCCTGAACCGGACGCTGGCCGACGCCGCCACCGGTGTCGACGGCATCACCAAGGCGTCGGTGAAGAGCACCGGGCGTCGCGCCGCCGTCACCGCGCACGCCGCGTTCGGCGAGCGTGCGGACCTGCGCGACCGGGTCCGCAGCGCGGTCGCGCAACGGCTCGACGCCGTCGGACCGGCCCGCAGCCCGAAGGTCACGGTGTCCGTGACCGGCACGAAGCAGCAGGAGGCGTGATGGCCAGCGCGACCCCACCGGTCCGGCTCAACCGGACCCTGCTGTTCCTGATCGGGCTCGTCCTGCTCGCCGCGGGCGTGTTCGGGCTGCTGTTCGGCACGGGCGTCCTGCGCCAGGTGCTTCCCGGGATCGACCCGTCGGTCCCGCTGTTGCCCGCCGGTCTCACGCTGCCCGAGTGGGCGCCGTGGGTGACGCTCGCCGTCGCCGTCGTGGTCGGGCTGCTGGCGCTGCGCTGGCTGCTCGCCCAGGCCCGGCGCAGGCCGCGCACCTCGGCGTGGACACTGCCGTCCGCGCAGGTGGCGGGCCGGGACGCCGGGACGACCCGGATCCACTCCGACCACGCCGCGGACGCACTGGCCGCCGACATCGAGAGCTACGACGGCGTACAGCGCGCCGCCGCCGCGCTCGTCGGGGACCGCCGCCGTCCGGAGATCCACCTGGACGTGACCGCGGACGACGGTGCCGACCTCGCCGCGCTGCGCACCCGGATCACCGACCACGCGCTGCCGCGGCTGCGGTCCGCACTGGACATCGAGTCCGGGCGCGCCGATCTGGTGCTGCGCCTGGCCGAGGAGAAGGAGCACTCGCGGGTGGGCTGAACACCGCACGGACACACGACGGGGCCCCGGATCACCGGGGCCCCGTCGTCGTGTGCGGGTGGGTCAGCGGGACCGGTCGACGAACCCGGCGCCGGCGATCCGCAGGCCGCTGCCGCCCGCCATGCGCAGCAGCCCGGCCATCGCGATGACCAGACCGGCCATCTCGAAGGTCTCCTCGGTCCCGGCCAGGACGTTGTAGGCGAAGGACTGCACGTCACCGGTCTGCTCGAACAGGGCCCCACCGGCCGACTCCAGCCCGACCGCGCCGAGCAGGAACACCGCCGCCCCGGCGACGACGAGCCAGGCCCCCGGCCGACGCAGCACCATCGGCAGGCACAGCGCCGCGACGACCGCGACGAGCACCACGGCCGGGATGATCCAGGCGTAGGTCAGGAAGCCGCTCGTGCCGAACGTGGTGTGGATGATCCAGCCGACCTGCTCGTGGTTGGCCGCGGTCTCGTCCATCGCGACGACCGCGCAGGACAGGCTGAGCAGGATCCAGCGCCACCGCTCGCGGCGCACCGAGTTCGCCGCGATCAGCGCGAGCAGCGCCGCGTTGGTCAGGTGCATCGCCGAGCTGAACCAGGTCGAGATGTTCAGCTCGGTGCCCAGCCGGATCGGGGCGGGGATCTCGAACCCGGGCCGCCCGATGCCGTAGACGGCGGCGCCGTAGTGGGCCAGCGCCAGCACGGCGACGATCGCGGCGGCGGTGCCGACGACCGGCCCGCGACGCAGCAGCGCCAGGTGCGGTGCGCCGGGCGCGGCGGCCTGGGCCTCGGGCGACGGCTCCGCGCGGGACGGGCTCGCGGCCCCGGGCGCCGCCGCGGGCCGCGGACCGGCCCCGGTGTCCTCGGTGTAGCGCGGGATGACGACCGTGGCCGGGTCGTCGTCGGCGCTGTGCGCGCCGCGGCCCTGGGCGCCGTGGCCCCGGGCGAGATGGTCCTGGGCGGTCATGTCCCCTCCTCCTCACCACGCGGCCGGGCGGCATCGGTGGACGACGTCGACTCCGACCGCCAGGTGGCTGGAAGGTAAACGAGCGTATGTCCGCCGGGAAACGCGGGGTCAGCTCCAGGGGCGCGCGGAGCGGGTGGCCCAGTACTGCTCGGCCGGCTCGGCCAGCGCGGTGAGCTCCTCGGCCACGTCCGCGGGCAGCGTGAGCTCCGCGCCCGCGAGGTTCGACGCGAGCTGGTCGGTCCCGACCGGGCCGAGGAGCACCCGCCACGCCCACGGGTTCGCCAGCGCCGCGGCGACGGCGATCCGGTCCAGCGGCACCCCCGTGCGTACCGCCAGCGCCGCCGCCGCGCGGGCACCCTCGGTGCCGTCCTCGCCGCCGGGGAGGAGCCTGCCGTTCGCGAAGACCTCCTTCACGATCACCCGGGCCCCGGCGTCGGCGGCCTCGGCCAGCGCCGGGCCCACCGAGGGTTCGAGCGGATTCCAGGTGCTCTGGAACGAGGTGAACAGCGGTTCGCCGTCCACCCGGACGTCGAGCGCCCGGCGCACCGCGTCGGCCTGGGCGGGGCCGGAGGTGGAGATGCCGACCCGGATCCCCCGGTCGCGCAGGTGAGCCATCGCGCGGTGGACGCGCCCGTCGTCGAGGACGCCGGTGTCGAGCGTCGCGGAGTGCACGTGGTAGGTCCCGAGGTGGTCGCCGAGCAGCTCGCGGCTCAGCGCGTACTGCTCGGTGAAGGCGTCGAGCGAGTGGTCCTTGACCTCGTGGGTGTCGGCGTCGGTCCGCCACCCGCCCACGTAGCGGTAGCCCCACTTCGAGCCGATCTCGACGGGGTCCTCACCGCCGGTGACCCCGGGCCGGTCGGCGAGCCAGCCGGCGAGGAACTCCTCGGCGCGGCCGTAGGAGCGGGCGACGTCGAGGTAGCGGACGCCCGCGGCGTACGCGGCGTCGAGCAGTGCGCGGGAGCGGTCGCGCAGGGTGGCGACGTCGCGGTCGTCGCCGAGCTCGCCGGCGCGGCCGGAGGTGATGTAGGCGGGGCGGGCGATCGCGGCCAGGCCGAGGCCGAGGCGGTGGGCGGGGGCGGGCATGGCCCCAGCCTGCCGCACCCGACGGCGGTGCCGCACTCGACGAAACACCTGTTGCATGCCGGTGTCGGCCGGTACCGTCCTGGGCATGACCGACGCGCCGTCCGGTGGCTGGGTCCTACTGCTCGCGCAGCTGCCCGCCTCCCCCTCGAGCCCCCGGGTCACGCTGTGGCGCCGGGCCCGCGCCGCGGGCGCGGTCGGCCTGCAGAACGGCGCGTGGGTGCTGCCGGCGACCGACGAGCACCGCACGTTCCTGGAGGGGCTCGCGGCCTACGTCCGCGAGTCCGGCGGGACCGCGTACGCCCTCGACGTCGCCGCCGGGACCAGCGACGACGGCATCGTCGCCCGGATCCGCGCCGAGCGCGGCAAGGAGTTCGGTGAGTTCACCGAGCGCGGCGACGCGCTGCTGGCGGAGCTGGAGAAGGAGTCCGCCCGGGACAACTACTCCTTCGCCGAGCTGGAGGAGAACGAGCAGGACCTGGAGCGGCTCACCCGCTGGCTGGCCACGATCTCGTCCCGGGACTTCTTCCCCGACGAGCGCGGCAAGGACGCCGAGGCCCTCCTGGACCGCTGCCGGCGCGCGCTCGACGCGTTCACCGCCGCCGTCTACCGCGCCGAGGGCGTGGCCCCCGACCTGCCGCCGCGTACGGACTGAGCCCGTGAGCAGCCCGTGAGCAGCGGGGCGCACGCCACGACCGGCGCGGCCGTGGTCGACGGCCTCGGTACGGACGCACTGCGGGGCCTCACCGGCGCCGAGGCCGCGGCGCGGCGGGGGCGGCACGGTCCCAACCGGTGGGTCGTCCCGCGTCGGGTCACCTTCCTGCGGGTGCTCGCCGACGAGGTCACCGAGCCGATGATGCTGCTGCTCGCGGCGATCGCGGTGCTCTACGGCGTCTGGGGGCGGCTCGACGACACCGTCGCCGTCGTCGTGATCATCGCGGCGGTCGTCGGTGTCGAGGTGTTCGCCGAGTTCCGCGCGAAGTCGGTCATCGCCTCGCTCGGCGAGCTCACCGCCCCGACGACGCCGGTGGTGCGCGACGGGAGCACCGTCTCGGTCGGGGTCGACGACATCGTGCCCGGCGACCTCGTGCCGCTGGCCGCGGGCTCGCGGGTGCCCGCCGACCTGCGCCTGGTCGAGACCTGGGGGCTGCGCGTCGACGAGTCGACCCTCACCGGGGAACCCGTCGCCGCCCCCAAGGATGCCGCCCGGGTGCTCTCCGGCGACACCGCGTTGGCCGAGCGGGCGAACCTGGTGTTCGCCGGGACGACGGTCGTCGCCGGGTGGGCCCGCGGCGTCGTCGTCGCGACGGGGACGGCCACCGAGCTCGGCACACTCACCGGGCTCGTCGCCGCCGCGCGGCCGCCCCGTACGGCACTCCAGCAGGCCATGCGCGAGCTCGCCGGCAGCCTCGCGACACTGGCGATCGCGTTCAGCGTGCTCGTCCCGCTGATCGGGGTGCTGACCGGGCGGCCGTGGCGGGAGATGGTGCTGACCGGGCTCACCCTGGCCTTCGCGACGGTCCCGGAGGAGCTGCCGATCATCGTCAGCCTGGTGCTCGGGCTCGGCGCGCACCGGCTGTCGCGGCGGCGCGGGCTGGTCCGGCGGCTGCGCGCGGCGGAGGCCCTCGGGCTGGTGACGGTGCTCGCCACCGACAAGACAGGCACGCTCACCCGCAACCGGATGGCCGTCGCGCGGGTCGAACCGGCCCCGGGCGTCGACGACGACACCCTGCTGGGCCTCGGCGCGGCCTGCACCGAGACCGCCCCCGAGCCCGACGGCGGCTGGTCCGGTGACCCGACCGACGTCGCGTTCCTCGTCGCGGCCCGCGACCGGGGCCTGCCGACGCCCGCCGAACCGGTCGCCCGGTTCCCGTTCGATCCCGGCCGGGAGACGATGACGGTCGTCCTGCCCGCCGGCGCGTCCGGCACCGCCACGGTGGTGACCACCGGCTCGCCGGAGTCGGTGCTGGCCCGCTGCGCGGCGCCGTCGCCGGAGACCGCGGGCCGGGTCGCCGCGCTCGCCGCCCGCGGCCTGCGGGTGATCGCGGTGGCGAGCAGGCCGGCGTCGCAGGTCCCGGCGACCGTCGGCGACGCCGAGCGCGACCTCGTCCTCGCGGGGGTCGTGGCGCTGTCCGACCCGCCGCGCCCGGGCGCCGCCGAGGCCGTCGCCGCCGCGCGGCGGGCCGGGGTGCGGGTGGTGATGGTGACCGGCGACCACCCCGCCTGCGCCCGGGCCGTCGCCGCGGAGGTCGGGATCGACCCGGACCCGGTGCTGACCGGCCGCGACCTCGACGGTCTCGACGACGCGACGCTGGCCGCCGCCGTCGCGTCGACGCCGGTGTTCGCCCGTGTCTCACCCGCACACAAGCTGCGCCTGGTCACGGCGCTGCAGGCCGGCGGGGAGGTGGTGGCGGTGACCGGGGACGGCGTGAACGACGCCCCCGCGCTCGCCCGGGCCGACGTCGGCGTGGCCATGGGCTCGTCGGGAACCGATGTGGCGCGCGAGGCGGCCGGGCTGGTCCTGGCCGACGACGACGTCTCCACCCTCACCCGGGCCCTGCACGAGGGCCGCACGCTGCACGGGAACCTGCGCAAGGGCGTCGCCTACTACCTGGCCTGCAAGGCCGGGCTGGTCGCGACCGTCGCCGCCGGGGTGCTCACCGGGATGGCCGTACCGTTCACCCCGATCCAGATCGTGGTGCTGGAGATGTTCATGGACATCGCGGGGAGCGCGACCTTCGCCGCGGAACCCGCCGAGCGCGACGCCATGACCCGCCCACCGCGCGCCCCGGGTGCACGCTTCCTGGACCGGGCCCTGCTCGGCGACCTCGCCGCGGGGGCGGCGGCGTTGTTCGTCGCCGTCGGCGGGCTGTACCTGGTGACCGCCTCGCAGACGGTCGCGTTCGTGGGCTGGCTGTCCGGGCACCTGGCGCTGGCCTGGGTGATGCGTACCGAGCGGACGCCGGTGCTGCGGGCGGGGCTGTTCGCGAACCGGTTCCTGCCGTGGTGGACGGTGGTGACCGCCGTGGCGGTGTGGGTGGTCACGACCGTGCCGGTGCTGCGGGAGACGCTGCGGCTCACCCCGCTGACCGGTCCGCAGTGGACGGCGGCGGTGCTGGTGCCGGTGGCCGCGGTCGCGGTGCTGGAGCTGCGCAAGGCCGGGCGACGGCGGGCCGCCACGGGGCGCCCGTCGGGGTGATCCGTGCTAGACCACCGGTCGTGAACGGATCGGTCCTGTCCCGCCCGGCCCCCGAGCCGCCCCGCACCGTCGCCGTCGGCGACGACCCCGACCAGGTCATGGACCTGTGGCCGGACGGCGGGCCCGGCCGCCCGCTGGTCGTGCTGGTGCACGGCGGGTTCTGGCGGCCCCCGATCGACCGGACGCACCTGCGGTCGATGGCGGCCGCACTGAACGCGCTGGGGCTGCCGGTGGCCTCGCTGGAGTACCGCCGGGTGCCCGGCGACCCGGACGCGACGGTCGCCGACGTGCTCGCCGGTCTGCGGGCCGCCCGCGCCGTCGCCGGTCCGGTCGTCGCGGTGGGGCACTCCGCGGGCGGGCACCTGGTACTGCACGCCGCGGCCGTCGAGCCGTCGCTGCTGCGGGCGACGGTGCCGCTCGCCCCGGTCGCGGACCTGGCACTGGCCGACGCGGAGCACCTCGGCGACGGCGCGGTCCGCGCCTACCTCGGCGGCCCGGCGGCCGGGCGCACCGACCTGGACCCGGCGGCGGGCCCGACCCCGCCCGGGCCGGTGACGATCGTGCACGGCGACGCCGACGACCGCGTCCCGCTGGGCGTCTCCCGCTCCTACGCCGGCCGGCACCCGTCGGTGCGGCTGGTCGAGCTGCCCGGCTGCGACCACTTCGCGGTGGTCGACCCGCTGTCGGCGGCCTGGGAGACGGTGACCCGGGAGATCCTGGCGGCGGCGACGTGACCGCGCCCGGTGGCCTGCCCCGCCACCAGCTCACGATGACCGTGCTGATGACCCCGGACATGGCGAACTTCTCCGGCAACGTCCACGGCGGTGCGATCCTGAAGCTGCTCGACCAGGTCGCGTTCTCCTGTGCGAGCCGCTGGGCCGGGACCTACGTCGTGACGCTCTCGGTCGACCGGGTCCGCTTCCGCGAACCGATCTACATCGGCGAGCTCGTGACCTTCCTGGCGTCGGTGAACGACACCGGGCGCAGCTCGATGGAGATCGGCATCCGGGTCACCACGGAGAACATCACCGAGCGGACCCAGCGGCACGCCAACAGCTGCTACTTCACGATGGTCGCGATGGACGAGCACCGGCGTCCGGTCCCGGTCCCGGAGCTGGTCCCGTCGACCGACACCGAGCGCCGTCGCCGGGACGGGGCGCGCAGGCGTCGCGAGGCGCGCCGGGCCGGCGGCTGACCCCGGACACGACGGTGCCCCGGGACCACACGGTCCCGGGGCACGTCGAGGTACGGGGAGGTCAGTTGACCGAGTCGCCCGCGCCGGAGGTCTGGCCGCAGCTGTCGGACTGGTCGGTGGCCGAGTCGCCGGAGACCGCCTTGGCCTTGCCACCCAGGCCGAGGGCGCCGGTGACGCCGCTCAGGAGGTTCGCGTCCTCGACCGGGACCTGCACGCCCAGCACGTTGACCGGGATGTTGTTGTTGCAGACCTGGATCGGCACGTTGACGTTGTTGCCGCTCAGGCCACCCGCGAGCAGGCCCTTCGCGTCCTTGTCGATGTGGCCCGACTCGTGGTTGCCGTGGTGCTTGCCGTCCTTGGCGGAGTCGCCCGCGTAGTCGCCGGCGAAGGCCAGCGGGGAGACGGCGAGCAGGGACGCGGCGGACGCCGCGACGATGATTCCGGCCTTCTTCAGCACAGTTCTTCTCCTGATGAGGTGTCAGGGCCGTGGTGAAGGCCCCGTTCCATGACGGCACGCTGACAAAAAAGGGGGAGCCCGTGCCGACTGGCTGCGAATCTAGCTGCGCGGGAGAGCCCGAACAATTCCTCTACCACCATCGGGTGGCCGAATTACTTTCCGTTCGGATACTCCCACGATCGGGTCGAATGCGATCGGGGCGAACCACCCGGAGCCGCGCCGGGACCGTCGACGACGACCACGGCGGGTGGTCATGCGACCCTGCCCCGGACACGGACGTGCCCCGGGACCGCGAGGGTCCCGGGGCACGTCAGCGACGAGGAGTCGGTCAGTTGACCGAGTCGCCCGCGCCGGCCTCCTGGCCGCAGGTGTCGGACTGGTCGGTGGCGGAGTCGCCCGACACGGCCTTGCCCTTGCCCGCGATGCCGGCGGCACCGGTCAGGCCGTTGCCCGCAGCGGCGTCCTCGACCGGAACCTGGACACCCAGGACGTTGACCGGCACGTTGTTGTTGCACGCCTGGACCGGGACCTGGGCGTTGTTGCCGTTGGCACCCGCGACGAGGCCCTTGGCGTCCTTGTCGATGACGCTGTCCGAGCCGGCGAACGCCAGCGGCGACAGGCCGATCAGGGCAACGGCGGACACGGCGGCGACGAAACCGGCCTTCTTCTTCTGCACAGTCTTCTCCTGGTGAGTCACGGATCCATTCGGATCCGGGCACGTGCCGGCCCGACGACAAAGGGGGGAGCCCGAACCGGCTGAGAAGAACCGTAATGGCGGGAAAGGTGCCCATCAAGCTCAGAACACCATCGTGGGGAACAATCACCGAGCGTCAGATATTCACACGATATGGTGTCGTCGCCGAGTCGGCGATTCTGCACGACGACGGGGCGGAACCGCGCCCGGCCCCGCCCCGTCCGCTCGGACGTGCGTCAGCCGACGCGACCCCACTGGCCTGCGGGCTCGTCGGCCTCCATCTCGGCGACGGCCTGGACCATCGCCAGCAGCTCCGGGTCGAGTCCCGGTCCGAACTCCTCGGGCCGCTCGACGGCGATGTCCATCGGGACGCCGTCGGGCGCCTGCGCGGTCGACAGCGTCGTCCCGTCGTTCGACGGCGACGGGCCGCGGTAGAGCTTCCCGGCCTCGGAGAGCTGGTCGAGGCTGAACGTGTACTGCTTGCTCTGCAGACCCTGCTCCAGCAGCGTCGCCACCTCGGGGAACTTCTCGGCGTTCGTCTTCGGGATCGGCAGCAACGTGTTCCAGTTGACCCCGAGCGCCTCGAGCGCCTTGGCGTAGGCGTTCTCGTGGGCCTGGTCCCGCACGATCAGGTACGCGATCGTCGAGCGCGCCGTCTTGTTCGCCGTCATCTCGTAGAGCCGGCACTTCTGCAGCCGGCCGGTCGACTCGAGCATGAGGTTGTAGAGCAGGTTGAGCGGCAGGTTGCCGCTGTCGTAGACGTACTTGCCCGTCCACGGGTCACCCTGCGCGTCGACCGGCAGTGCCCCCTGGGCCCCCACCAGGTAGTGGTGGATGTTGCCCTCGGTCAGGGCCGCGCTCAGCGGGGTCGCCCCGCCTGCACCGGGCGTGTCCATGTCGTCGGTCGCGCTGCCCTGGTAGCGGGGCGAGCCGTCGGTGAGCCGGGCGATCGTGGTGGCGATCAGCTCGACGTGCCCGATCTCCTCGGTGCCGACGCCGTAGAGCAGGTCACGGAAGGGTTTCCCGTCCGGACCGCGGAAGTTGAAGCTCTGGAACAGGTACTGCATCATCGTGCGCATCTCGCCGAACTGGCCGCCCAGCCCCTCCTGCAGCGCATTCGCCGCGGCGGGGTCGGGCTCGTCGGGGACGATCTCGTTCAACAGTCGCTGGACGTGCAGGAACACGGAATGACACCTCGCCGGGCTGTGGGGTGCGACCCCCTCGCGGGGTCGTGGACACGGCCTGCGGGGTTGAAGCCGTCAGGCCCCGCCTACCCGGGTCCGCCCGCTCCACACCCCGGCCACCCGCCACCCCGCGCGTCCCGGGGCCTCCGCGACCGACGACGGGTGCCGTGGCGCGGCTGCGCGACGGGGACCGTCGGCAGCCCGTCACCCCGTGTCGTCGTCCCGGCCGCCGGACCTGCGGTAGCCGACCTCCGCGGGCCCGTCGGTCCCGGCGGACCTGTGCCGCCCGAAGGTCCGGCTCAGGGACCGGTCGAGCCGCACCGGACGCACCACGACGCCGTCGAGGTAGGCGCGCCCGATCGCGCGCACCGCCGCCCGGACCGCGGGCCGCGGGCGGGGCAGACCGTGGGTCTCCCGCAAGTTCGCCGGGGCGAGGACCCCCAGGATCTCGCGCCCGTGGGGCCGGAGCGGGGCCGGCAGCACCCGGGCGGCGAAGTCGTCGGCCAGTGCGTCGGCGACGGCCCGGCCCGCCTCGCTCGGAGCGAACTCCCGGCGCTCGTAGTCGCGCGCCCAGGCCCGCATCTGCTCCCGCGAACCGGGGATGTCACGCAGCCGCTGGCGCTGCGCGACCGCCCGCCAGAACCTCCAGTGGGCCTCGAGCTCGACCGGAGTGAAGGGACTCGCCCCCAGCTCCGTGGCGATGTCGGCCGGGTCGAGCGCCAGGGTGCTCAGCGTGTAGAGCGCGTCGTCGTCGCGGATCGGGAAGTGCGCGTGGATCTCGTTCATCCGCTCGATCCAGGCGATGCCCTCCGGCGAGTCCGGCCCGAGGTCGAGGAAGCGGCCGAAGAACAGGATGGTGTCGTCGTTGCGCAGCGCGGTGTCGCGCACGATGTCGCCCGTGCCGCGCCGCCACAGGATGCGGGCCATGGCCGGCACCGCGACCTGCTTCATGAACGCCACGGTGAACAGCCCGAGCACCAGCCGCCGGTCGCCGTGCAGGGTCTGCAGGCTGGACCGCGCGATCTCGGTGTGGTCGGTCGCCGGGTCCAGCCGCGCGATGCGCCGGCGCTCGACGCCACCGATCGTCCACCGCGACCCGGCCGGGGCCGACGGACTTCCGGACGCACTGCTCATCGGACGGTCTCCGTTCCTGAAAGTTGACACTGCTTCGTGTCAACTTCAACGATGCTTCCGGACACCGCTCCGTGTCAAGATGTGGTGATGGCCCACAGCGTGACCCGACCGCATCGTGGCGTCAGTGCCGCGGACCGGACGGCCGCGCGGCGGGGACGCCTGCTCGTCGCGGGCCGGGAACAGATCGCCGACGGCGGTATCGCCGGCGCGTCGATCGACGCCGTCTGCCGGCGGGCCGGGCTGACGAAGCGCTACTTCTACGAGAGCTTCGACGGTCTGGACGGCCTGCTGGTGGCACTGTTCGACGAGGCGGTCTCGGCACTCGGAGGCGCGCTGGGCGAGGCGCTGACCGTCGCACCGCCGGACTTCGAGCTGCGGGTGCGGACCGCCGTGCGCACGGTGCTCGACACCCTGTCCGCCGACCGGGGCTGGTCCCGTCTGTGGGCCGAGGCGCAGGCCCACCCGGCCCTGCGGGCCCGGCGCCACGCCGCGCTCGACGGGTTCGTCGCCGCCCTGTCCGCCGAGCTGACGGCCCCCGGCACCAGGCGGCAGGATCCCGCGACGACTCTGCTGGTCCTGGTCGCCGGGGTCACCGAACTCGTCGAGCGACGGCTGCAGGACGACCTGGACATCGGCGACGACGCGCTGGTCGACCAGCTCGTGCTGATCGGCGTGGCCGCGTGCGCCCCGCTGCGCCCCGGCGCCGCGGACGGAGGTCAGACCGGGTAGAGCCGCACCGCGAGACGGTCGCCGAGGTCGACCTCGACCAGGGCACGTCCGTCCCCGTCGGCGACGACCTCGTCCGTCCTCGCCCCGGTCACCCGGTGGACGGCACCGGGCACGAGACGATCGACGGCGAGCACCGTCCGCACCGGCCCCGCGCCCGGGCGCAGCACCAGGTCGAGCGCGCGGCCGTCGGTCACCGCGCGGGCCACCAGCACGTCCGGGTAGGCCACGTCGGCCAGCCGCGGGCCGGTGCGCCACGCCTGCGGGACTCCTCCGTGGCCCAGCAGGTCACGCAGCGCGTGCCGCCGCCCGAAACGGCCGAGGACGGCATAGAAGTTCACCATCGGCGACGCGCCGGCGTAGCGGCGGGCCCCGTCGCGCTCCTCCACCGTCTCCCGCTCCGCGAGCAGCGCGGCCGCGGCATCGGCCATCTCGTCGTCGCCGATCTCCCGAGCGGCCATCGTGATCGCGACCTGGGCGAAGGTGTCCCGGCCGAGCCGGTAGGAGCCGACGTCCACCCGGTTCGACGCCCGGGGCGGCAGGACGGGGCGACCGTCGCGCAGCGAGAGCTCGTTGCGACGCAGCTGCCACCACGCCCGCTGCGCCAGGTCGGGGAACGCGGGGTGCATCCAGTAGACGGTGTTGAGCTGCACCGCGGCACCGGTCCAGAAGTTCCACGACAGGCCGAGGTGCCGGGCCCGCACGCCGACGATGCGGCCGTCGGGACGCAGGAACTCGTGCTCGTAGGACCACCGGAGCCGCTCGCAGAGGTCCTCGACGTAGGTGCTCCCGTGCGCCCGGTCGTGGCCGAGCATCGCGTTGATGCCGAACGCGTTGCAGACGGTGTAGACCCAGTTCGGCTCGCAGGGGATCAGCGTGTAGTCCGAGCGGTCCATGCCGTCGTGGATCTGCCGCGCGACGGCGTGGTGGTCGTGCGGGTAGGCCTCCTCGGACGACCAGCGGAAGGTCAGCGCGCCCGGCTCGGCGTAGCGCCGGTCGTTCAGCAGTGCGTAGAAGCCCAGCATGGTGCCGTGCCAGCCGGTCAGCATGATGTTCTCGTCGGTGGCCAGCGGGTCCCGGCAGGTCGAGAGGTTGCCCCAGAGGTTCTCGGTCCGCCAGTAGCCCCACACGCGACGGTCGAGCATCTTCTCGATCGCGTTGCGCTGGGCCTCGGCCAGGTAGCCGGAGAAGGCGGGGGTCCGGGTGTACTGCGACATCCCGAGACCGGTCCCCAGCGAGGTGAGCTGGTAGCGCAAGGCGCCCTCGCGGTACTGCTCCAGGACGATGAACCCGTCGAACCGGTCGAGCGGCTGCAGGGCGATGTCCAGCGCGTAGCGCAGGTGCGCCAGGTCCTCCGGGGAGCTCTCCGCCACCGGCGGGCCGGTGTCGAGGTCCGGCGGGCCGCTGATCACGAACGGTGTCGCGGCGAGCTCGGCGTTCAGTGCCGCCCGCCGCCGGTGCTGCACACGGTGCCGCGCGAGGTGGACGACGACCGCGAGGACCAGCAGGACGACCGGGATCGCGGGGACCACGGCGGCCGCCGCGCCCGGCCCGGTCCGCGGTGCGACCGTCAGCGCCGCGACGACCGCCGCAGCCGTCCAGACCAGCGGCGGGAGCACGACCGGGCCCGCGTACCACCACAGGGCCAGCGACACGACGAACGTCACGAGCGCGACGGCCGCCGCCACGGACGACCCGTCGAGCAGGAAGCCCCCGCCCGGCAGGACCAGGCCGTGGCCGAACGCGGTGAGCGCCGGGCCGGCGCCGAGCCACCCGGGCAACGAGCCGGCGAGCCACACCACCGCGTAGACCGCCAGCGCCCGTCGCATCCGGCGCGCGGTCACCGGGCCGAACGCGGGCACGTCGGGCAGCAGGACGGTGACCCCGCCGCCGTCCCCCCGGCTCGGCGCGGGACCGGCCGGGTGGGCCGTGGCGCTCATCGGGTCATCCCGGCGACCGCTCCGGGCGCGGCACGCCGGGCGGGCGGCGCGAACGGGACGGGTGGCGGCGCCGCCGACGGACGCAGCCGGAACCACAGCTCACGTACGTGGGCGACCACCAGCGCCAGGGCGACACAACACGCCATCACGTCCTCCTCGACGTCGACCGGGTGACGGGGACAGCGTCATGTTGATACGGCGCCGTGTCAACTATGCTCCGATCCGTGTCCGGGACGGGGTCGTTCGAGACGGTGCTCGTCGTGGCGCTGCTCGCGGCGTCGCTCGTCGGGGTCGCACGTCTGGGCGACGGCAGGCGGGTCGACTCGGTGTGGACGACCCGGGAGTCCGACGCCGCGCACGTGGTCATGAACCTGTCGATGGCCGCGATGCACGGACCGCTGTGGGGGCCGTCGACCCGGTCGTGGGTCCTGGCCGTCATGACGGTGGGCGTCCTCGCGGCCGGCCTGGGTGTGCTCCGCCCGCCGACCGGTCCCGGGCGACGGGCCGCGCTCGTCCACCACCTGCTCGCCTTCGCCACGATGGGGCTGGTCGTGCTCCTCGGGCACGACCCCACCCACGGCCACGGCCACGGCCACGGCCCGCCCGGCGGCACCCCGGTCGCGGTCGTCGTGGTGGCGCTGGCGGCGTGGTTCGCGTTCGACCTGGTCGTGACGGTCGTCGTCGCGCTGTTCGGGCCGCCGGCCCGGGTGCTCCCGGCGGGCGTCGGGGCACCGGTCGGACGTGACCTGGCCGCGGTGCGGGTGGCTGCGGTGCCACACGGGGTGATGGACGCCGCGATGGTCGTCATGCTCCTGGCGGCGCTGTGACGCGCCGGGTCAGCGCGGTGTCGTGACGGTCCGCACGGCCGCGGCCGCCGCGGCGGGCCAGGCGGCGTAGACCTCGGCCGACGGGGCGGCGGCGACCGTGGCGGCGAGCAGCGGGCGCAGGTCCGGGCGGTCGGTCCCGACGGCGAGGACGAGTGCCACCGCGCGGAGCTGCCACGGCCGGTCGAGCAGCCGCTCGTCGAGGTCGTAACCGGGCAGGCCGCGGGCCCATCGGGCGTCCGGCGGCGCCGGGGACGGGGCGGGGTCGAGACCCCGCAGCGCCGCCCGGCTGACACGCCCCTCCAGGTCGGCCGGGCCGTCGGTGCACCGCGCCGGCGCCCCCGGGACAACCAGGTGGTGGACGCGGGCCGAGTCCGACCAGATCGCGGTGCGGACCCCGGGGCCGGTACCAGCTCGGGGGCACCCCGAGCACCGGCCAGCCGCTGCACCCGGTCGCGGCGGGGAGCACCACGTTGCGGACACCGGGGGTGTCGCGGTGGGTACGCCAGACCCGGCCGCACCCACAGCGGCCGAGCCGGGCACCGGCCGCGTCCGCGATGTCCGGCTGCCCCGTGCCGGTCCAGAACCGGGCGACCGCACGGGCACCGGCGCGAGGGCCGACCTCGTCGGCGTGGTGGTCCTACCAGCGGTCGATCGTGGCGGCGGTGGCGAGGCCGTGCCGGAGCACCGCGCGTTCGCCAGGTCGACCAGCAGGTCCACGGTGCCGCCTCCGATCGGGGCGTCGGGAAGGACGTGCGGGACCGGCCCGCGGGGAGCGCGGACCGGTCCCGCACGCATCGTTCAGCGGGCCGGGTCGATCGCGACCGGCTCGCGTCGTGCCTCGTGGTGGTTCGCGTTGCGCGGCGTGGCCAGCACCTGGCGGGTGCGGTCGTCGAGCGCGACGGAGTCGGACAGGGCCCCGCTCGCGGCGAGCGTGTGCTCGAGCGCGTCCAGCCAGTGCTGGTAGTAGCTCCAGGGCTCGCCGCCGTCGCCGTTCTCCCAGGCCTTGATCGCCTCGACCAGGGAGAGCTGGAACTCGCTCCACTCGTAGTGGCCCTCGTGGTACGCGGCGACCGCCATGGCGAAGGCCCGCAGCTCCCACGGCTCGGTGAACGGCTTGTCCGCCCCGGGCATGTCGCAGACGAGCTTCTCGATCCGGCGGCGGGCGTCGCCCAGCTCGGTGGCGTCCGTCCGGACCCCGGCGCTCATCCGCGTGCCGCCTGGGTGACGACCGGCTTCGCCGTGCCGACGCCGATCATCGAGTCCCGGGTGACCAGCGCGGCCAGCTCGTCCTCGGAGAGGTGCTCGCTGCCGGCCGGGCGCTGTGGCAGCACCCAGTACCGCAGCTCGGAGCTGGAGTCCCACACCCGGATCTCGACACTGTCCGGCAGCGGCAGGTCGAAGTCCTCGGCCAGCACCTTCCGGGGCTCACGCACGATGCGGGCACGGAACGGCGGCGCCTTGTACCAGTTCGGGGGCAGCCCGAGTACCGGCCACGGGTAGCACGAGCACAGCGTGCAGACGATGACGTGGTGGACGTCGTCGGTGTTCTCGACGGCGACCATCTCCTCGCCCTGCAGGCCGCCGACCCCGAGCTCGCGGCAGGCGGCGGAGGCGTCCTCCAGCAGGCGCGCCTTGAACTCCGGGTCGGTCCACGCCTTGGCGACGACCTTCGCCCCCAGCTGCGGGCCGACCTCGTTCTCGTAGACCTCGGCGAGGCGGTCGACCGCCGCGGTGGTCATCACGCCCTTCTCGATCAGCAGCGACTCCAGGGCCTTGACCCGGGCGGTGATCTCCTCCTGCGTGCGGAGCGGGGTGTCGGTGGGCTTCGCGGTCATGGGTCAGGCTCCCTGGGTGGCAGGGACGGGCGAGAGGTACGGCTCCCACACGTCGAAGTAGTTGACGCCGTTCGGGTCCGCGTACTCGGCGCCCCACAGCTCGGTGGCGTCGAAGCGGACGGTGTAGAGGTGCTCGGGGCAGTCGCCGAGCCCGTTGCCGGCGGTGTCGGGGTAGAGGTAGGTGCCGTGGGCCGCGCTGATCACGCCGCGGCGGCCGCGGATGTAGCGGGCCCGGCGGGTGTGGCCGTAGGGGCTCTCGGAGGAGATGACGACCTCGTCGCCGACGGAGAACTGCGCGACCTTGTCCGACTCGCGGTGAGCCGGGAACCCGTTGGTGACCGCCCAGTCGACGAACTCGACGATCTCGGTGTCGGTCGCCCGCTCGGGCAGCGGGGCGTCGGGGTTCTCCAGGTAGTGCTGGGTCCGCGCCTCCAGCTCGGCCGGGTCCAGCACGCCCGCGGCCTCGGCGTAGTGCTCGACCGTGTGAACCCAGTGCTCGTAGTAGTTCGAGATCAGGTACTCGGCAGGGTCCATCTTCTCGATGCCGTGCCGGAACTGGTCCACGTTGAACAGCCCGGCGCGGGCGCTCTGCGCGAACATGGAGAAGGCGCGCTTCTCCCAGTCGGCACGGAACACGGGCTCGGACATGTGGTCGTTCTCGACCTTGCCCAGCCCGTCGGTGCCGCCGAGATCGAAGACTCCGTTCACTGCCGTCCTCCCACGGTGGTGAGGGCAGGCGGAGCGGGGAAGCCGCCGACGGCCTGCTCGAAGGTGTGCGCGACCCGCAACACGGTCGCGTCGTCGAATCGCCGGCCCACGATCATCAGACCGGTCGGGAGCCCGTTCACGAGCCCGGCCGGGACCGACGCGGCCGGGTGCCCGGACACGTCGAACGGGGCACAGTTGCCGATCATCCCCAGTGCGGTCGGCAGGTAGCTGTCCAGATCGGCGTCGAGCCCGAGCAGCTCGGGCGCGGTGTAGGGCACGGTCGGCATGACCAGCACGTCGTAGCCGGTCAGGGCCGCGTCGTAGGCGGCTCGCACCTCGAAGGCCAGGTTGCGGGCCATCCCGTAGTAGGCACCTCCCGCGTGGGCGAAGGTGTAACCACCCGAGAGGCCGACGAGCTTGACGGTCTTGGACAGCTCCGACCCGCGGGCGTGACGCCCGCGGTGGTAGTGCGCGATCAGCTCCGGGTCGTAGAGACCCGGGTAGTTCATGCCGTAGGCGTTGCCGTCGATCATCTGGTGCGCGGCGCCCTCGGTCCCGATGACGTTCCAGACCGCCATCGCGTCCAGGTGCCAGGGGATCGAGACCTCCTCGGCTACCAGACCCGCATCGGTCAGCGTCCCGATCGCCGCACGCACCGCCTCGTCCACGGCCGGGTCGCTCTCCGGGCGGGCGAAACCCTCGGTCACGATCCCGACCCGCAACCCACCCGCCGAGGTCTCCAACGCCGCCAGGTAGTCGACCGGCTCGAGCTCGGTGGGCTGACGCACATCGAGCCCGTCGACCCCGGCGATCACACCCAGCATCAGTGCGGCGTCGGACACCGTGCGCGTGATGGGGCCCAGATGGTCGATCGTGGCCTCGATGGGGAACGCACCGGTGTAGGGCACCAGGCCGTGGGTGGGCTTGTGCCCGACCGTGCCCGAGAACGCCGACGGCATACGGATCGAGCCGCCCTGGTCACCACCCACGGCCATGTCGACCGCCCCGGACCCGACCAGCGCCGCACTACCCGACGAGGACCCACCCGAGATACGGGTCGGGTCCCAGGGGTTGCCCACCGGCCACGGCCGGGAGGTGAAACTGCCCCCGGAGAAACACAGGTCCTCACACATCGCCTTACCGGTGATCGTCGCCCCGGCGGCCAGCAGCCGGGTCGCGACCGTCGCGTCACGGGAGGGCACGAACCCCTCGACCGTGGCCGACCCGTTGGTCATCGGGACCCCGGCCAGCGCGATGTTGTCCTTGAGCGCCACGGTCCGCCCGGCCAACGGGCCCTCCGCCGCACCGGTCACCGACGTGGTCACGTACCAGCCACCCAGCGGGTTGTCCGCCGGCTCGGACCACTCCCGCTGCGGCGCCTGCGGCGCCGACGCCCGGTAGAGCTCCTCGACCCGCTCCGAGGACGCCAGCGTCGCAGCCACCGCCGGACCGAACTCGGCCAACTCCGCCTCGGACAGACCGAACGCGTAGTGCTCGTTCAACGCCGCCAGACGAGCGGCATCAGGAGGTGGAATCGCCATCAGGTGGTGCTCCTCACATCGGGGGATGCGAGAAAGCTAGGGTTCATGCCTGCACATGTCAATCAATACAGACGCATTGACACGAGGTCTGACACACCCGTCCCACCTCTGTTACACGCGCGTATTCACGACCGTCCCTCGCTGTCGTTCATCGAGCCGAAGGTCGCGCCGCGGGCGGCCGCGAGGTGTAGCGGCTGCTCGACGTGGTGGTGGCCGTCGAGCGCCAGGGTGCCCCGCGGGAGGTCGTAGCGGCCGGACCGGATCTCGTCGGCGACGGGCACCGGCTCGGTCGAGCGGACGGCGCGGGCCGCGGCGGCCCACACGTGGATCGCCTCGAACATCGACTCCGACAACGACGACAGCGGCGCCGCCCACTGGCCGAAGCGGGCCCGGTAGCGCTTCAGGAGCGACCCGTTGCGCTCGGTCTGCAGGTGCTGGAAGTAGCCGGAGACACCGTGGATCCCCTGGGAAGCGTGCAGTCCGATCCGCTCCAGGGTGGCCTCGTCCATCGCGGGGCCGAGGCTGACGGTCCGGTCGCGCAGACCCATTGCGTGGCACTGACGCTCGAACGCGGCGGCGTCGGCGCCCACGAACGTGTTGAGCACGATGTCGGCGCCCGAGGCGGCGATCCGCTCGACCAGCGGGGCGAAGTCCCGGGCCCCGAGCGTGGCGTAGCCCTCGCCGACCAGCACCGCGCCGTGCGCCGGGAGCACCTCCCGCGCGGCGGCGTTGACCGCACGGGGCCACACGTAGTCGTTGCCCGCCAGGAACCAGCGACGTCCACCGGCCGCCCGCATGACCGGTCCCGCCGCCGTCACGAGCTGGGTCGCGGGCCGCTCGCCCAGCCGGATCCGCAGCCGGGACTCGCCGCCGCCCTCGTTCATGTTGGTGTGCACGACGAGCACGTCGCGGCCGGTCAGGGCGGTCGACACGGCGTGGTAGGTGGCCGACGTCGTCGTCAGGAAGATCGTCCGGCAGCCGGCCCGGGCCAGCCGCAGCGCCTCCAGCGCCCCGGTGCCGGGGTCGGTGGCGTCGTCGGCCTCCAGCAGGTCCACCGGCCTGCCGCCGACCCCGCCCGCCGCGTTGATCTCCTCGACGGCGAGCGTGGCCACGTTCGCCACCGCGGAGGCGAACAGCCCACCCGAGCCGGACCGGCTGGTGAGGACCCCGATGCGCGGCCCCGTGACGGCGTGGTCGCGGACCGGGTGACCGCGCCGGCGCATCAGCCACTCCAGACCGCGCTCGTCGATCCCGGCGTCGAGCCGGATCCGGGTGCCGCCGGGTGCGGGGGTGAACCGCAGCCGGATGCGGCCCCGCCAGGGCTGGTCGTGGGTGATCGTGATGGTGCGCGGTCCGCGGAGCTCGCTGATCCGGCCGAGCACGTCGACCGGCGGCCCGCCGGCGATGGGCGCCCGCAGGGTGACCGGCTCGCCCACCGCGACCCGGTCGCACGCCGCACCGAACAGCCAGCCTGCGCCGGAGTCGCGCCCGAAACGTCCGAAGACGACCGCCGGGTCGGCGGCGACGAACTCCTCCACCGCGAGCGCGATCGTCCCCATGGGGGTCAGTCTCCCGGCACGGAGGGTCCGGTCATCCGGTCGCGCCCTCCCGGTCCGTCGCGGGACGGCTCTCCACGGCGGAGCCCACCTCGCCGAGCGAGGACTGGAACAGGGTGCGCAGCAGCGCGATGACGTCGGCGGCCGCACCACCGGGCTCGATGGAGTAGTAGCGGTACCGGCCGGAACGGCGCTCGGTGATGAGCCCCGCGACGCGGAGCACCCGCAGATGGGTGGAGACGGCCGTCCGGCCGACCGAGGTGATGTGGTCGGCCAGGTCGCCCGCGCTGACCTCGTCGTGCTCGGAGAGCACGGCCAGGATGCGGCGGCGGACGGGATCGGCGAGCGCGTCGAAGGCGGGGCCGGCGTCCCGGACGGCCCCGGCCGACGCGTCAGGATCCGATGACATGATGCCGAGTCTAACGCGGACGGCCCGTTCGTCGGGTGTGACACCGTCACGCGGGCGTCACCAGCGCCCCGACGGCCTCCTCCGCGCACACGCCGGGGCGGACCGACGGCAGCCCGGGCGCACCGGGCGGATCAGGCGGCGGGCGTCCGCGTCCGGCGCGAGACCAGCAGCCCGCCGACGGCCGGGACGACCGAGAGCGACCGGGTCGTCCCGGTCGTCGGCATCAGACACACCGACGGTTCTCCTCGTCGGCTCCGGCCCGCTCGACGTCGTGGTCGCCGGGGACCCGGTCAGCGGCTCCCCGCCACGCGGCCGAGCCGCAGCGCCGAGGCGAGGAAGAAGACGCCGCCCAGCAGGGCGTAGCCGGCGACACCCGACAGCGACGCCCCCGCACCCGACGCCATGACGACGAACGAGGTGCCCGCGACCACCGACAGGGACCCGCTGGCGATCATCGCGCCCTGCCCGCCCAGCCGTCGGCGCCGCAGCGCGACGACGAGCTGCACGATCCCCGCGACGACCGCCCAGGCGCCCCACACCCGCAGCACCGCCGGCACGCCCGAGGCGAGGGCGACGGCGAGTCCGGCCGCGGCGAGCGCACTCAGGACGACGTTGACGTACAGGCCCGGGGCCGCTCCGGTCGCCCGGGACGAGCGGGCGTCGACCACGGCGGCGGCCACGTCGAACAGCGGGTAGAGCACGAGCAGCGCCGCGGTCGACGGGCCGATGTCCGACGCGTTCAGGAACAGCAGGACCGCCCAGACCGACGCGAACCCGGAACGCACCAGGTAGAGCCGCCGCAGGGCGGGCGCGTCGCCCTGCGCGGAGGACGGACCGTTCGCCGTCCGGTCGGTGGTGTGGGTGCCGGCCATGACGCCTCCAAGTAGAAAGACCGTTCTTCCTTGCTATGTGGAGCATGGCAGTGGGCATCACGATCTGCAAGACCGATCGTTCTTTCTGCTAGCCTGCACAGGTGATCCGCACGACGTCCGACACCACCGCGGACAGCACCGGCACTGCCCCGGCGTCGACCGGTCCGGGGCGATCCGAGGCGCGTGAGCGGCTGCTCGCGACGGCCGGCGGGCTGTTCTACCGCGAGGGCATCCGGGCGGTCGGGGTCGAGCGGATCGTCGCCGAGACCCCGACGACGCGCGCCACGTTCTACCGGCACTTCCCGTCGAAGGAGGCGCTCGTCGTCGCCTACCTGCGCGGCGTCGACGCCCACACCCGCGCCGCCCTGCAGGAGGCCGCCGGGTCCGCGGCCACCCCGGACGGCGCCGTCCGCGCGATCGGCACCGCCCTGGTCGACGACCTGTCCCGGCCGGAATTCCGGGGATGCGCGTTCCTGAAGGCCGCCGCCGAGTTCCCCGATCCCGAGGACCCCGTCCGCCGGGTCGTCGCCGAGCACCGCGCCTGGTACGTCGCCACCCTCACCGACCTGTTCGCGCAGGTCTTCGGCTCCTCGCCGCGACGCGGGCGGCCGGACCACGCGGCCCAGCACTTCCTGATGATGCGCGACGGGGCGATGTCCGGCGCCGACATCGACGGGACGACCCACGTCGGCGACGCGTTCCACCGCGGACTCGAAGGACTGCTCACGCTGTTGCACTGAGCACCTGTGCCGGGATGACATCCGCCGAGGTACCCCTGGGGGTACCGTGGTCCACACAGGGACCACGCCGCCCGCGGGCCGGCACGAGACGAGGGAGCCTCCATGCAGGTCAAAGCCACAGAACTCACCGACGTGGTCAGCCGCCTGCGTCGCGTGGAGGGTCAGATCGCCGGCGTCATCCGCATGATCGAGGACGGCCGCGACTGCAAGGACGTCGTGACCCAGCTGGCGGCGGCGTCCCGCGCCCTCGACAAGGCCGGCTTCAAGATCATCGCCACCGGGCTCCGGCAGTGCGTGACCGAGAGCGCCGAGGGCGAGCAGTCGGTCGACATGGCCGAGATGGAGCGCCTGTTCCTGTCGCTCGCCTGACCCCGGCCGAGCACGCATGCCCCTGTCCCCGCCGTACCGACGATTCGCCTGTCCATCGAGCCGGACCGACCCTTCGTCCCTGGTCGCCGCGGATGCCCACATGCCGCGGCGCGGCACCGGGACGGGCGGGGTCTGCGAGCTCCCGGCCGGCGGCGGCGCCTGGCGACCCCGCCTCCCCCGCGCTCGTCGCCCGAGATGGCCCCGGCGCCGCTCAGCCGTCGACGAGCGCCTCGGCCTCGATCGCCGTCCGGACCGCGTGCACCGCCCGGCGGAGCGCCTCGACCAGCGGCGACCGGTCCGCGCTGCGGGTGCAGAGTGAGATCGGGCAGGGCTCGACGTCGGCGATCGGGACGAAGACGACCTCCGGGTGCCGGACGCTGTCGACCACGGATCTCCCGGTGATCGCGACGGCCGCACCGGCGGCGACGACCTCCAGCAGCTCGTCCATGGTGTGCACGGTGGGCCCGTAGGTGACGGGGACGCCGCTGGGCCGCGGGTCGCAGGCCCACCAGCGCACCCACTGCTCGTCGGTCCGGTCGTCGTTCGCGTGGGGTTCGCCGTCGAGGTCGGCCAGCTCGACGACGGCGCGGGCCGCCAGCCGGTGGCCGCGCGGGAGCGCGACGACGCGGGGTTCGAGCCGGACCACGTCGAGCCGGAGCCCGTCGGTGTCGGCCACGGGCGGCCGGACGAGCGAGGCGTCGACGGTCCCGGCGCGGACGGCGTCGGCCTGGTCGGGCCACGGCAGCTGCACGAGCTGGACGGACGCGGCGGGGACGTCGCGCTGGACCAGCTCGACGATGCGCCGGGTGTGGGTACCGGTCGCCGCGGTCATGAACCCGAGGCGGACGACGCCGGCGGCGGCGCGCCGGTGTGCCTCGACCGCCGCGACGGCCCGGTCCGCGGCGTCGAGGGCCACGCGGGCCTCGGCGAGGAACCGGCGGCCCGCCTCGGTGGGGACGAGGGGGTGCGTGCTGCGGTCGAGCAGCTCGACGCCGAGCTTGTGCTCCAGCGTCCGGATCTGCTTGCTCAGCGCGGGCCCGCTGACGTACAGCCGGGCCGCCGCCCGACCGAGGTGCCCCTCGTCGACGACGGCCACGAGATACCGCACGAGGTGCAGGTTGAGGTCCACGTCGACTCCCTCCGTGACGCAGTGTCCCACGACACCGTCGGCAAGGAGCACGGAGCTGCGGTGATAACCGGATGGTTCACGGCCGGGCCGGGACATGTCATGGACGCACCCGGCCGCCCCCGGCGAGGCTCCGTCCCGTCCCACCACCGACGGAGGAGTACCCATGAGCCGCTACGAACAGGAGTTCGTGACGATGTTCGCCGGGCTGGAGAAGCAGCTCGAGAGCATCGACAACCCGCGCCACCGCGCGATCCTCAAGAACTACCGGCGGCACGGACTGCTGGAGGTCGCCGGGCGCTACCACGAGCTCCTCGCCCCGGACATGACCGTCGAGCACCCGCAGTACCGACTGCACGAAGGCGGCCAGTCGATCGTCCTCGACGGCATGGAGCAGGTCCTCGGGTTCTACGAGTCGCTGGTGGCCGCGAACGCGCTCGTCATGTGGGTGGCCGACCAGGACATCGCGGTCAACGACCACGGCTTCTCCGGCGAGGTCGTCTTCAACGCGTTCGTCCCCGCGCCGATGCTCGGCGAGAGCGCCTTCTCCGACATCCGGGCCGGCGACCCGGGCGAGATGTACCTGCTGCGCCGCACCCTCGCCTTCGTCTGGCCCTACGACGAGCGCTCCCGGCTCATCGGCGAGCACGTCTACGAGGACGGGGCGTCCCGCGAGATCATCGAGCCGGACCCGGTCGACGTCATCACCGCCGCCCGTGCCGCCGAGCTGCTCGCGCCCGAGATCGACCGGGTCCTGCCGTGAGCGCAGCATCCGGCGGCCGTCTGGCCGGGAAGGTCGCGCTGATCACCGGCGGAGCGCGCGGGCAGGGACGGTCGCACGCCGTCCGCCTCGCCGAGGAGGGCGCCGACATCGTCCTCGTCGACCACTGCGCCCCGGTCGCCACGGCGCCGTACCCGACCGCCGAGCCGGCGGACCTCGAACAGACGGTGAAGCTCGTCGAGGAGCTCGACCGGCGGGTCCTGGCGGTCCGCGCCGACGTCCGCGACCTGTCCGCGCTGCAGGCTGCGGTGACCGACACCGTCGCCGAGCTCGGCCGCCTCGACATCGTCGTGGCCAACGCCGGCATCGCGAGCTATGCGCCCGCGCTGGAGATGGCCGAGGACGCCTGGCAGGAGATGATCGACATCAACCTCACCGGGGCGTGGAAGACCGTCCGCGCCGCCGCGCCCGCGATCGTCGACGGCGGCCGCGGCGGGGCGGTCGTGCTCACCAGCTCCGTCGCCGGGCTGATGGGGTTCCCGAACCTCGCCCACTACTGCGCGGCCAAGCACGGCCTGGTGGGCCTGATGAAGGTGCTCGCGGTCGAGCTCGCCCCGCACAGCATCCGGGTCAACACCGTGCACCCCACCCACGTCGACACCGACATGATCCAGAACCCGGCGATCCACAGCCTGTTCACCGGGGGCGCGCCCGGCGCCGACCGGGCCATGGCCGCCCAGGCCATGAAGACGATGCACGCACTGCCGATCCCGTTCGTGGACCCGGTCGACATCAGCAACGCCGTCGTGTGGCTCGCCTCCGAGGAGGCCCGTTACGTGACCGGGGTGGCGCTGCCCGTCGACGGTGGGATCACCGCACCGTTCACGATCCCGCACGACACCGGCTGAGGCACCGGGGCCACGGGCGGCACCGCCGTCACTCCCTGGGCCTCGCCGAGGCGAACTCCCACATGATGGCCGACAGGTCGGGCCCGGCCCGGTCGGCGAACAGGCCGTCGGCCCGGGGCCCCGACCAGGAGTGCCCCATCCCCTCCACCAGGTAGGAGTCGACGGCCGCCCGGCCGCGGTCGCGGTCGCGGTAGCTGGTGCGGGTCCAGGCGTGGCCACCGGGCGGCTCGACGCGTGCGACCGAGTCGGGGGCGGCGCCTGCGTCGGGCCGCCCGGTGGCGATGAGCCCACCGAGGGCCCGCCACTGCGCCACCAGGCGCTCGGCCATGAACGGGCGCACCACCTCGTCCTGATCGCCCTGCACCACGAGCAACGGGACCTGCCGGGCCCGCGGGCCCATCTCGGCCGGCGCGAGACGGGCCGTGTCGACCGGCGTCAGCGCAGGGTCCTCCGCGAACCGGTGGAACCGGTACTCCCCGCCCGCCACCGACGTCACGGTCGCGACCAGGTCGGGGTAGGTGACACCCAGGATCACCGCTGTACCCGCACCCGATGACGCCCCGGCCACGTGCACCCGGGCCGGGTCCGCCCCGTAGGTGGCCACGACCTGGCGGATCGCACCGGCCAGCAGCTCGGGCTCACCCCGGCCCCGCTGCTGGTGCTCGGGCGACAACGAGTTCCAGCACAGCTGCACGTTCCGCAGGATCGACTGGGTCGGGTAGACGACGATGAACCCCTCGGCGTCGGCCAGGTCGTCGAACCGGGTCATGGCCCGCATCGAGTTCAGCCCGGACCCGGTCATGCCGCAGCCGTGCACGGCGACGACGACCGGCATCGGCCGGTCCGCCCGCCAGGACGGCGGCAGGTGGACCTGGTAGGCGACCCGGCCCTCGGAGCTCGAGTAGCTGCCGGGCCGGTCCTGACCGCCCGCCGGCTCCCGGGCCTCGGCGACCGCGGCCGGGATCAGGAGGGCGAGCAGCGCCAGCGCGGCCGCCCCCGCGATCCAGGCGGAAGGACGGTGACTGGTTCGACGGTCACCCATACCGGCATCTCCTCGTTCCCGGCGGACGACCACAGTGCACTCCGTGCCGTCGCGGCCGGGTCAACCGCAGGGGACGCGCGCCGCGGGGACCCCTTCGATGCGGTCAGTCCGTGACCCGGCTGCTGGAGCGGTACTCCAGGTGGGAGTACTGGGGGTGGCGGGCCAGCCAACCGGAGACGAAGGGGCACACCGCGAGTACCCGCAGGCCCTCGGCCTGCACCGCCTCGATCGCGCCGCGGGCCAGCACGGAGCCCACCCCGCGGCCCTCGAACGCCGGGTCGACCTCGGTGTGGAGGAAGGCGACGAGCTCAGCGGTGCGGGTGTAGGTGGCGAACCCTGCGAGCGTCTCGCCCTCGTGGGCCTCGAACCGGTTCGCGGCCCGATGGTCGGACACGGTGATCATCAGGTGTGCTCCAGGGTGTTCGGGTACGCGCGGCCCGCCGGTCGCGTCGGCCGTGGGGACGAGGCTAGGACGCGTACGGGCCAACCCGGATCGGCCGCGCAATCGGTCGCGGACCTCGACGCCGTCCGGCGGGACCGCCGGTCAGGATGCGGCCCCGTCGGGCCGGAGGGCCCGGACGAGCAGGGGTGCACCCGGACCGGCCGGCCAACAATCGAAGGTCAGCAGCGACGGGATCTCGGGTCGCCCGCGTGAGCCGGGGCCTGCGGTCGCGCACCGGTCGCGTCGGGCGGCGACAGCCGGATCTCCGCCCGGCACCCGGGCCCGTGGTTGGCGATCGAGAGGCTGCCGCCCTGGGCGTGCACGAGGCCACGGGCGACCGCGAGGCCCAGTCCCGCTCCGGCCCGATCGGTGGGCGTGCGGGCGCCGGTCCCGCGGAACCCGACCTCGAAGATGCGGGGGAGCTCGGCGTCGGGGATGCCGCCGCAGCCGTCCTCGACACGGATCCACACCGTACCCTCCGCCGCACCTGCGGTGAGCAGGACGGAGCCGCCGGCCGGGGTGTGCCGGACGGCGTTGCCGAGCAGGTTGCCCAGGACCCGGAGCAGGTCGGTCTCGCTGCCCAGGGCGTGCGGCCAGTCCCCGGGCCGGTCGGCATCCACAGTGACCCCGGCGGCCCGCGCGACCTCCGCCCCGGCGGCGACGGCCTCGGAGGCCACCTCGGCCAGGGACACGCGTTGCAGGTTGAGCTGCAGGGTTCCGGAGGTGGCCCGCGAGAGCTGGAACAGGTCGTCGACCATGCCCGACATCCGCAGGGTCTCGTGGCGGATCCGGCTGACGTACTCACGGACCTCGGCCGGGTCGCTGACCACCTGGTCGAGCACGGCGTCGGTCATCGCGCGGACCCCGGCCAGCGGCGAGCGGAGGTCGTGGCTCATCCCGGCCACCAGGTCCCGGCGGGACTGCTCGGCCTGTCGCTCGGCGGCGCGCGCCTCGTGCTGCCACAACGCCTCGCGGGCCAGGGTGCGGCCCAGCAGCAGAGCGGCGGGCACGGTCACGACCGCGGCGACCAGACAGGCGACGAGGGTCCCCAGCAGCTGGGGCGTGTACATGAACCCGGACACGACGAGGACGCCGGAGAACGCGGCGACCAGGGGCAGGATCACCAGCGCCGCCGTCGCCGCGGACAGGGAACGGCGCCGGAGCCGCTGCAGCAGCGCCACACCGAGCCCGGTCACCGCCAGCGTGATGAGGACGGCGGGCAGCGCGGCCAGCAGGACCTCGCTCAGCACGGTGACGCCGTCCGGTCGTAGCGATAGCCGACGCCCCAGACCGTGGCGATCCGGCGGGGACGGGTCGGGTCGCGTTCGACCTTCTCCCGGAGCCGTCGCACGTGGACGGTGACCGTGGACTGGTCACCGAACTCCCATCCCCAGACACCGGCCAGCAGCTCGGGCCGGGTGAAGGCCCGGCCCGGATGCAGCAGCAGGTACTCGAGCAGGTCGTACTCGCGACCGGTCAGGCTCAACGGTGCACCGGCGAGGACGGCCCGGCGGGCGCCGCGGTCCAGGTGCAGGTCGCCGTCGACGAGGATGCCGGAGCCCACCGCCGGGGCGGCCCTGCGGAGCACGGAGGCGACCCGCAGGGTCAGCTCGCGCGGGCTGAACGGCTTGGTGACGTAGTCGTCGGCGCCGAGCTCGAGCCCGCGGACGCGGTCGTGCTCCTCGCCGAGCGCGGTGAGCAGCACGACCGGGAGGTCCGGCCGCTGCGCCTTCAGCTCCCGGCAGACCGACAGGCCGTGCCGGCCGGGCAGCATGAGGTCGAGGACGACCACATCGGGCGCCCGCTCCAGCGCCGTCCGCAGACCGGTCACACCGTCCGCGGCCTCGAGCACCTCGTGCCCACCGTCGCCGAGGTAGCGCCGGACGACCTCCCGGACGTTCTCGTCGTCCTCCACGAGCAGGACCCGCGCGGCAGCCACCGCGGTGACCCTAGGCCGTCGCGCGGTGATCCCGGGGGATCCGTCACCGATCGGTAAGAACTGCCCGGCGGCCAGTTGTTAGGGGTTTCTTACGGACCCCGGCGAAGCCCCCACCCCCGGGCATCCGCTCCCTACGTTCGGCTCCGTCCACGACGAAGGAGCCGGTATGACCGAGACGGGCACCGCCCCACCGCCCCGAGGGGCCCGTCCACCGGGTCCCCGCTTCCGCAGCCCCATCCGGGGTCCGTGGCTCACCGCCGTCCTCGGTGTGGTGCTGCTGGTGGGGCTTCCGGTCGTCGCGGTGACCGGGCTGCTCGACTACGTCGCCTACGGCCCCGGCCAGCAGATTCCGGGCGACGTCGGGCTGCTGCGCCCACCCGGCATCGTGTTCCCGTCGGACCCGCCGTGGCTGTTCCGGCTCACCCAGGGCGTCCATGTCGGACTCGGACTCGTCCTGATCCCGGTCGTGCTGGCGAAGCTGTGGTCGGTCCTGCCGGCCCTGTTCGTGTTCCCGCCGGTCCGCAGCGTCGCCCACCTGCTGGAGCGGCTGTCGCTGCTGCTGCTGGTGGGGAGCATCCTGTTCGAGAGCGTCACCGGTATTCTCAACATCCAGTACGACTACGTGTTCGGCTTCAGCTTCTACACCGCGCACTACCTGGGTGCCTGGGTGTTCATGGCGGCCTTCGCCGTCCACGTGGTCCTGAAGCTCCCCGCGGCGGTCCGCGCCCTGCGGTCCCGGTCGCTGCGGGCCGAGCTGCGCACACCGCTGTCCCGGACACGTCCGGAGGAGACCGGCGGCGATCTCGTCGCGGAACGCCCGGCCGAACCGACCATGAGCAGGCGGGGCGCCCTGGCCGTGGTGGGCGGCGGCTCACTGCTGATCGCCGCGCTCACGGTCGGGCAGACCGTGGAGCCGCTGCGTCCGCTCGCGTTCCTGCTGCCGCGGGGACGGGTGCCGGACGGCCCTCCCGGCAACGACTTCCCGATCAACCGGACCGCGGCCGCGGCGGGGATCGACCGGTCCGCCGTCGACCCGGAGGTCTGGCGTCTGGAGCTCGCCGGCGGCCCGGCACCGGTCGTCCTCGACCGGGCCCGGCTCCTCGACGGCGGTGCGGAGCTGCCGCTGCACACCGCGACCCTGCCGCTGGCGTGCGTGGAGGGCTGGTCGGCCGTGCGCACGTGGACCGGGGTGCGGCTGCGGGACCTGGCCGCGCTGGCGGGCGTCCCCACCCCGGCGTCGGCGGTGGTGACCTCCTTCGACCCGGGCGGGTTCGGCCGGGCGGCGGTGCCGGGGGCCCGGGTGCTCCACCCCGACAGCCTGCTGGCCCTACGGGTGGACGGCCACGACCTGTCGCTCGACCACGGCTTCCCCGCTCGGATCATCACCCCCTCCACCCCCGGCGTGCACTGCACGAAGTGGGTCCGCTCCATCGAGTTCCGGAGGGTCTGATGACGCGTTTCACGACCGTCTACGGTGCCGGGCCGGGCCACCTGCTCCTGCTCGTCGCGGGCTTCGCGGTGGCCGGCTACGCAGCGCTGCTGCTGCTCGACGACCCCTCCGCGCTCCGCATCCTCGTCTGGTTCGTCGGGGTGGCCCTCGTGCACGACGTCGTCCTGTTCCCGCTCTACTCCGCTGTGGACCGCGCGCTGACCACCGTCTCCGGACGGCTGCGCCGCCACGGACGGATCCCGATCGTCAACCACGTCCGGCTGCCGCTCCTGGCGTCCGGGCTCACGCTGCTCGTCTTCCTCCCCGGCATCATCCGCCAGGGCGAGGAGACCCATCTGGCCGCGACCGGCTTCGACCAGCAGCCCTACGCCACGGCCTGGCTCCTGCTGGTCGCCGTGTTCGCCGGCACGTCCGCCCTGGTCTACGTCCTCCGCTCGGCACACGCGGCGCTGACCGGGGACCGGTGATGCGCCCCGCACCGCGGGCCACCCTCGTCGACGACCTGCTGAGCGGGGAGGCCCTCGAGATCCGCCACCCCACCGGGTCGGTACAGCTGCTCGATCCGGCGCGCTGGCGGGCCGGCCCCGACCCCACGGACATCGACGTGGTGCGGCGGTGCACCGGACCGACCCTGGACCTCGGGTGCGGACCGGGCCGACTCGTACGGGCGCTGCGCGACCACGGCGTCGTGGCCTGGGGGGTCGACAGCTCAGCCGTCGCCGTGGAGCTGTGCCGGAGCCGGGGGGCGCCGGTCCTGCACCGGGACGTGTTCGCCACGCTCCCCCGGGAGGGTCGCTGGCGTCACGTCCTGCTCCTCGACGGCAACGTCGGCGTCGGTGGGGATCCCGTCCGGCTGCTGGCGCGCGCGGCCGCACTCACGGCGCCCGGGGGCACCCTGCTGGTCGAGACCGACCACGACCCCGGCCTCTGCTGGACCGGAGCCCTCCCGATCGCGGACGGCGACGGCGTGTCGTCCACGATGTGGGCCCGTGTCGGCGCCCGTGCCCTCGAGGACATCGCGGCACGTCTGGGGCTCGCCGTCGTCGACCGGCGGTCCGCTCGGCCGGGCCGCGGTGACATCGTGGAACTGCGCGGAGGCGCCCGGAGCACGCGTCCGGCGGGAAAGGGGAACCGGATGACCGGGAGCTTTCGAACACCGTGCGATGGAGAACTCAGCTGAGGTCGGCGCGGCGGTACTCAGGCTCGTCGAGGCTGGGAGCGGCGACCCGGCGGCGGTACTGACCGGCCTCGTCGGATCGGTCGAGCGCCTCGCCGGGCTCACCGCCGGCGCGGCCCTGCTGTCGGACGGGGCGGTCGGCGGGGTCGTGGCGGCCGGGCCCGCGGGTCCGCGCGCGGCGTTGGCCGCAGGGTTCGGCCAGGGGCCCGGTGGGGAGAGCGCCCGGACCGGTCGTCCCGTGCACTGTCCGGACCTCGGCCGCGAGCGTTCCCGGTGGCTCGTGTTCGCCGCGCGGGCGCTCGCCGCCGGGGTCGACGCCGCCTGGGCGTTCCCGCTGAGGCACGGGCCGGACACCGTCGGCGCGCTGCTCGTGCTGGGGACCGCGGACGCCGGGCCCGACCCGCAGGTGCTGGGCCTGTTCGCCGAGGCGGCCGCGGTCGCGCTCCTCCGCTCCGCGGCATCGGACCGCACCGCGACGGAGCTGGACCAGCTCCGGACGGCGCTGGCGAGCCGCGTGGTCGTCGAGCAGGCGAAGGGGATGCTCGCGGCGCACGCCGGTGTCGACGTGGGTACGGCGTTCGAACTGCTGCGCGGTCATGCGCGCCGGAACGGACGCCCGCTCGGCGAGGTGGCGACGGCGCTGATCCGTGGCGACACCGACCCCGCGATTATTCTCAGACGCCACTGACCGCCATTTCCACACGACACCGCGCTTGTTCGCAACGGCGCTCGATTCGGTTTTCACTCGATCGTGTATCGCCACTCCGATGCACAATGCAACATAACACCGATTCCACACGGATTACTGAAACCGCTGCTCAAAGCCCTGCTGGAGTCGACTGTCCATGGTCTCAACCCCGTCCGTTCACCACTGACACGCGATTCTCGTCACCACTCCGGCGAATGCCGAGAGGGGATGAACCGATAACGTCGACATCAGCACCCCGGCGCTCCCCCGGGTGTGCATCACCGAATGAAGGAGAATAAACATGCGCAAGTCCATGCGTACCGTCATCGCGTCCGCGATGGCCGTTCCGATGACCCTCGGCGTGGCCGGGATGGCCTTCGCCGACGAGGGCGACTCCACCCGCGAGCAGACCCAGTCCACCGAGGGCACCGTCTCGGGCGAGCAAGGCGCCTCCACCGAGCAGGACAACTCCAGCTTCGCCCCGGTCACACAGCTCAACCCGGCGTTCAACGTCTCCGACGTCCTCGGCCTGAGCGACTTCGCCAACGAGGACTCCGAGGGCGGCGACGGCCAGTCCGTCGTCCAGGACAACTCGATCGACTCGACGACCGAGCAGGGGTCCTCGGCCTCTACCGAGCAGGCGCAGAAGAGCGTGCTCGACCAGGCCGCGGGCCTCGGGGGCTGACCGGACCACCGGACACGAAGAACGGGGCCGGGCCACCTGCGGGAGTGGCCCGGCCCCGTTCGTCGTGCGTCAGGCCGGTGTCCGCCGACGGCGGAGCGCAGGGTCAGCCGTTGGCGTCGCTGGTGTCGACGTCACCGTTCACGCCCTGCGGGAAGAACCCACCGCGGGTCACCGCGCGGGGGTCGAGGTAGACGATGTTCAGGACCTGGCCGGGCGTACGGGAGAAGGCGATCGAGTTCTCGTCGGCCGGGACGATGTTCGCGTTCCCCGACCGGTCGACGATGCCCTGGTCGAGGTCGGAGGGGCCGTCGAGCGAGTCGCGAGCGTCGGAGATCTTGCCGACGGTGTCGGCGGCGCCGCTCTGCAGCAGCAGCGTCCGCACGAGGCCGGCGTGGTAGGCCTCGACCGCGAGGATCCCGGCCGCGGCCTCCAGGAAGGTCTTGTTCGACACGAGCGGCGCCGCACCCTTGTAGGCGGTCACGCCGACGTCCTCGAAGATGAAGGCGCCCAGCAGGAAGCTGGTCTCGTCCTTGAACGGGTCGAACGTCTCGTTCTTGCCCACGACCCCGGCCGCCTGCGCCGCGGCGGTGAACGCCTCCTGCAGGTCGATCTCGGGCCGGGCGACCTTCGCGTCGCCGAGCGCCGCGCGCAGGAAGTCGACGTGGGCCCGCTCGTCCTGGGCGATCTCCTCGGCGTACTGGCGGCCGAGCTTGGTCTCGAACGAGACCTTGTAGCCCCCGGTGACGCCGCCCAGGTCGCCCTTCCCGTCGATCTGGGAGTCCTTCAGACCGTTGCCCGTGACGGCGCGCAGGTAGAACTCGGCCTCCAGGTACTCGAGGTTGAGGGCGAAGTTCAGTACGGCGGCGTCGGAGACGCCGCCGTCCTCGCTGTCGCTCCCGCCCAGGCCGAGGCCGCCGAGCAGGCCGCCCTCGCTCGCCGAGGCGATACCGCTGCCGAGGACGCCGAGGCCGGCCACCCCCGCTCCGGTCAGACCCGCCGCGCGCAGGAACCGCCGGCGGTCCATCGCGTTGTCGGTGCTGCGCTCGATGGAGTCGTTCAGGAACTTCTTGCTGAATCCGTGGAACACGAGAACTCCTCGTGTCGGCCCGAGAGGACGGCCGGGTCCGGGGCCGTGCCTCCGAGATCGGGCTCGGAACGGGCGCCACACCGGCGCACCTGAACCGTCAACGACACACCACCCACGCCAGTTACCACCCCATCGAGTGATGGGTCGCGGACCGTCGGGAGCACGAGGCGGGCTCGCACGACGATCACCGTGGGTCCGGCCGCGTGAGCCGGCCCGGAACGGGCAGACGCCGGCGTGGTCCCGCTCGGGCCCGCCGCAGCGAGGACCGGTCGTCGGACACGATGTCGGCGCTTCGTGGACGTCGGCGAACAGGGCGGACACCGATCCGCGGGCGTGTGCGTGCGGCTCAGCCGAGCATGGTGAAGAACGCGAACACGTCGACGACGCCGAGCACGATCGCGGTGATGGCGTTGCCCCGGCCCGGCTGCCCGGGCTCGAGCCGGTTCGCGGCAAGCAACCCGAGCACGAATGCCATCGGGCCGAGGACGACGCCGAACAGGAACAGCCCGATCAGGCCGCAGGCCGCGCCGGCCGTGGCGAGGCTGCCCGCTGACCTCGCCTTCGGCTCGGCCTGCACCTGGACTGCCACGCCTGGAACTGCTGCCACGCCTGCCAGCCCGGCGGGGACGGCTGGGGCTGCCCCGGGTGGAACGGGGGCTGCGGCGGAAACGACGGCTGCTGCGTGGTCACAGTGTGCTCCAGAGGTTCATGGCCGAGTGCGATATCCGGCATGTCGCAACCCGCCTTGGTCCGGTTAGCGCAGCAGTGGACAGGTCATCGGTTGTGAGGAGACGCCCCGGCCAGGCGTCGCCCGCTCGGGGATCGCCTGAGCCACAGGCCCGGGGACCGGTGTCGTGGGACACCTCGGCGGGGGCGCGCCACCTGGAGCCTGCTGCTTCCCCGGCGGGTTCGACCTTCTCCGGACAGCAGCCGCTCGCCCGGACGACGAGGATCGTGGAGGTACGGCCGTCAGAGCGTCGACTCGGTGGATCCTCGGAGTCACACACGAAGTCTGCGACGGTCAGCTGCGGAGCAGGGATGGACCAACCGGCGATGTCTGATTTCGTCGCGTTCAGCCAGGAGGACCGTCGCGCATCCTGAGTCACTGGCTGGTGTGGAGCCGCCTGGGGAGTCGAACCCCAGACCTATGCATTACGAGTTCTTCCGTCGTGGAAACACCCGTGCGCAGGCCGTCCATTCATGCACGTCATGCAGAACACGGTGCCCATCCAGCACCATCGGTGGACACCCTTGGAGGCCTTGAAGGAGGCCACGACATCATTCGGTGCCCAGTCCCAGTTCAGGGCATCAGGCGCCGACATGACGCTGTGACGGTCGGCTCCCTACCCGCCGTCCTCGGTCACGGCAGCGCTGCTCGCTCCGCACGTCCGCGGGGTCAGGTCGGCAGTTGCCGGCCGACGATCTCCCGCATCAGCAGCGCAGCGACCGTGCTAACCATCGCGGTCACCACGACGAACGCGGCCGGGACGATCGGCTGACAGACCCTGCGCGGTGCGGGCGCCCTGGTCAGGTACGACCATCGCGTTCCTCCAGCGCGTGGGCGAGCCACCCGGCCGACCGTCCGAGGTGGAACAGGACCTCCCCCGCACCGTGGACCAACCCGTGCACGTGACAGAGAGCGCCGAGGGCGAACTCGACGTTGGGGGACTCACCGCTGCGGCGGGCCACGAGTTCGAGGACGTCGCACACGACGCGGCGCCGCACCGGATCGGCCGTGTCGTCGGCGAGCAGCTCGTCGAGCAGGTGGCCGGCGCGTGGATCGGCCCCTTCGTAGCGGGCCTGACCGAAGCCGGGCAGCACACCACCGAGCGCGAGCCTGCCGGCGAGCACGTCTGCGACCCGCTCCGGACCGGCGATCTCCTCCAGCAGGCTGTGCACACCGGTCGACGAGCCACCGTGGCGTAGCCCGCTCGCCACACCCATGCCGGTCAGCACGACCGAGTACGGGTCGGCCGCGACCGACGCGGCCAGCCGGGCGGCACGGGTGGACGGCGCCAGCCCGTGGTCCGCCACCAGGACGAGCGCGCGGTCGAGCAGACCGACGGCCCGCGGACGGGATCTCCCGGGAGCGAGCCGGGACCACAGCTGGGCGGCGATCGGAGCGTCCGCCGACGGCAGGGTCACACCGGGCGCCACCGGCAGGCACCGGGCGAGCCCGGCGAGCAACGAGCGCGCCACCGAGATGACACCGGCCGTCGACAGGTCGAACCGCAGCGGGTCGGCTGCGGAGAGCCCGCTCACCGTGAGCTTGAGCCGGTCCAACGGGAGGTGCCCGGGCGGTAGCGCGAACCCGGCGACGTCGTCCGGCACCGACGCGATCTGACGCCACGGAGCGGGCGCGGCGTCGACCCCGGTCCACAACCACTCGGCGACCTGCTCGAACCCGACCTCGCCGGCCAGGTCGACGGCGTCGCGGCCGCGGTAGAGCAGGCGGCCGTCGACGATCGAGGTGAGCTCGGTGCGCTCACGCGGGGCACCACGGCCGGGCTGCTGAGCCCGGTCGCCGCGGACCATCGCCTCGATGTCGGAGCGCCGAAACCAGCTCTGCCTACTGCCCGGACGCTGGTTCCGGGCCAGCTGACCGCGACTGACATAGGCGTACACCGTACGCCGCTGGACCCCGAGCAGGTCCGCGACCTCGTCGACGGTCAGCAGCTCCGCGTCCGTCCCGTCCCGCGCCTCGGTCATGCCGTCATCACAGCAGCCCTCCCGTCGATCCGTACCGGCGGACGGTAGAGCCCGTCACGCATGACGTCAACGTTGATGCATGCACGTTGACAACAGTTGATTCGCTCTGCACAGTCGTCACCGTCGCGGACGATGTCCACGGGATCGCCGCGACCCGACGGACGACGCCCCCGTGGCGAGGAGGTCGCAGTGCACACCGGCGGATACGACATCGGGGTGGTCCCGGGCGACGGCATCGGGCCCGAGCTCGTGGGGAGCGCACAGGAGGTACTCACCGCCGCCGCGGGCGACGGCGTCGAGGTGCGGTTCCACGTCGAGGACGCGGGGGCCGACACCTACCGCCGCACCGGGACCGCGTGCAGCGACGAGACGTTCGACCGGTTGCGCTCCTACGACGGAATCCTCAAGGGACCGGTCGGGCTGCCCGGCGTCCGCAGGCCGGACGGGACCGAGGGTGGTCTGCTCGGCGGCCTGCTGCGCGGAGGCCTCGACACCTATGTCAACGAGCGCCCCATCAGCCTCCTGCCCGGCGTCGACGGTCCGCTGCGCGGCGAGCGCCGGATCGACCATGTGATCGTCCGGGAGAACACCGAGGGCCTGTACCTGGCCCGCGGCCTCGGCGTCGGCAACGAGCGGGCGGTGGTCGACCAGCTGCTGATGACCCGGGAGGGGGTCGAGCGGGTCGTGCGCTACGCCTTCGAGCTCGCCCGCCGCAGGCCCGGCGCGCCCGCCGACGGCGTACACCGCGTGACCTGCGTGGACAAGGCGAACGTGCTGCGCAGCTTCGCCTTCTTCCGACGAATCTTCGACGAGATCGCCGAGGAGTACCCGGATGTCCAGACCGATCACCGCTACGCGGACGCCGCCGGTCACGACCTGGTGGTCGACCCGGAGCACTTCGACGTGCTCGTGATGGAGAACTTCCTCGGCGACATCCTGTCCGACGTCGCCGCCGCGACCGTCGGCGGTCTGGGGATGTGCCCGGGTGGCAACATCGGCGACGCGCACGCCTACTTCGAGCCGATCCACGGCAGCGCCCCGGCCATCGCGGGCCGCGACCTGGCCAACCCGGTCTCGCAGATCCTCGCGGCCGCTATGCTCGCCGACCACCTCGGCGAGCGCCCGGTCGGCGACCGGATCCGGGCCGCGGTCCGGACCGGTTTCGCCCGCGGTGACATCGTCATCCTGCCCAGCGGCTCACCGAAGGACGGCACCGACGCCGTGACCCGCGCCGTCATCGGGGCGCTGGAATCGTGACCGGTTCCCCTCCCGACAGGACCGGCGACCAGCCCGGGCGCGACGACGCCCCCTTCTGCGGCACGTTCCCTCCGTCGGTCCTGCGTCCCGCCGAGCTGGTGGCCTTCCCTCGCGGCGGCGGCGTCAGGACCATCCCCCTGGTCACCACGGCCCGCGGTGCCGCGGTCTTCCTCAACGGCCAGACCCTGTTCCAGGGCGGCGCGGGGATCCCCCTGCACACCCACAACTGTCCCGAGAGCGTCGTCATCCTCGAGGGCGACGCCATCGTCGAGATCGACGGTCGGGAGTACGAGGTCACCACCTTCGACACGTCCTACGTCGACTCCGGCGTCCCGCACCGCTTCCGCAACGCCTCCGACACCGCGCCCCTGCGCATCCTGTGGACCTACGCCTCGGTCGAGGCCAGCCGCACCATCGTCGAGACCGGTGTGACCACCCGCGTCGACGCCGAGCACGCCCAGCGCTGACCACCCTGCACACAGATCCCTTCCCACCCCAGACCGGGGCGGCCACCGACCGTGGCCGCCCCGGCACCGAGCCGTGCCCGCATGCCGCCGGGACCGGTCCCGACACGAGACCGTGGAGAGAGCAACGATGCTTGCCGCACTCGGCTTCATGACACTGGGCACCTTCATGGTGCTCGTGATGCGCAAGTACACGACCGCGTTCGTCGCCATCATCGCCGCACCGGTGCTGTACGCGATCATCGCCGGCCGCGGCGCCGACCTGGGCGACATGGCCGTCGAGGGCATCGAGACCGTCGCCCCGACCGGCGTACTGCTGCTGTTCGCCGTCCTCTACTTCGGCGTGATGATGGACGCCAAGCTGTTCGAGCCCGTATCCCGCGGCATCATCAGACTGTCCAAGGGAGACCCCGTCCGCATCTGCGTCGGGACCGCGGTGCTGTCGCTCCTGGTCGCGCTCGACGGTGACGGCACCACCAGCTACATGATCATCTGCTCGGCGTTCCTGCCGATCTACCGGCGACTCGGCATGAACCCCGCTCGTCATCGCCGCCATCGCCACGATGAGCCTGGGCGCGATCTCCGGCTCCACCCCGTGGGGTGGAGCCGCCACCCGTGCCATCTCCGTGCTCGGGCTCGACGCGACCGAGTATCTCGTCCCACTGCTGCCGGCACTGGGCCTGACGTCGCTGGCCATCGTCGCGATGGCTTACCTGCTCGGCCGCGGCCAGCGCAAGCGGGTCAGCGAGACGGTCGTTGCCGACCTCGCCGAGGAGATCCGCGAGCAGCGCGCCGGCGGCGAGATGCGACAGTGGAGGTTCTGGTTCAACGCCGGCCTGACCGTCCTGCTCCTGGTCCTGCTCGTCTCCGGCGCCGCGCCCCTGGTCACGCTGTTCATGGGCGGCTTCGTGATCGCCCTTGTGGTCAACCACCCCGACCTCGCCGACCAGGGCGAGGTCGTGAAGCGGCACGCCGCCTCAGCGGTGCCGGTGGTCATGCTGGTGCTCGCCGCCGGCATCTTCACCGGCATCCTCTCGGGCACCGGGATGGTCGAGGCCATGGCGCAGGCCGCCCTGTCGGTCGTGCCGGAGGGCATGGGCAACCTGATCCCGCTGTTCACCGCGTTGATCGGGCTCCCGCTGAGCTTCTTCATGTCCAACGACGCCTACTTCTTCGGCGTACTGCCCGTACTCGCCGAGTCCGCCGCCCAGCACGGCATCAGCGGCTACGAGATCGCCCGGGCCGGCGTCGCGGGCCAGATGCTGCACTCCATCGGACCGGCCTCAGCGCCGCTGTGGGTGCTGCTCGGCCTCCTCGGCAAGGACCTCGGCGAATTCCAGCGCTTCGCCCTCCTCCGGGTCACCGTCGTGTCGCTGGCGATGATCGGCTTCGTGGTCGCCACGGGAGCCATCTCCCTGTGACCGACCCGCTGTGCTCGCGATCCCTGCGCGCCTGGTCCCCCGGCGGCCCGATGCTGACCTGGGTCGACCTCACGCGCAGCTCGGACCCGTCGCGCCCCGATCGAGGGGCTCGCGGACGATCGGCTGATTCCCGATCCCGTACGGATGGGCGGGACGCGCGCGGCCACGGCGCCTACTGGCTCGACCCTGAGCAGCAGAAGGAGGTGCGAAGCGCACTCGCCTGGCCCGTGTGCTGGAGTCGGCGCCCGCGCAACCGGCGATGCTGGGCAGACACATGGGGCGGGCCCCGTTGCCGAGCCGCGTCGGAGGGTCAGGGCGACGGGGCCGGAGACGCGCAACGAGAGGGAGGCGACGCGGCGGTCGCGGTCGACCAGGACCGGGCGGTCGTGGTGCTGCGTCGTCAGCTCATCCGGCGCACCGGGGTCCTTCGGACGCGCTTCGACTTCGGCAGCTGAGGACGCCTACCTCGAACACCATCAGGAACTCGCGACGCGTCCGCCCCTGGCCGATGGCCAGTGGCCCGGGGCGTCGCCGAGCCGGCACGGGGCGACTACGGCGTCCTCGGACGGCATCCACGACAACCGGAGACAGACAAGTTCCGAAGCCACTCCACGAGCATCCGACCGACCAGCGAGCTACGCACACGTAGGGAGGCCACGAAGAAGGACCCTGAGCGGCACAAATACCGTGCAAGGAGGCCACGGCACTGCCCAACAGAGCGGAAGACATCCAGGACAAGCTTCTGACCAGGTGGAATGGAGCCGCCTTGGGGAGTCGAACCCCAGACCTACGCATTACGAGTGCGTCGCTCTAACCGACTGAGCTAAGGCGGCGTGGTGCGAGGCAAGTGTAGCGACCGCGCTCCCGCCCCCTCACAAGCCCCCACCGGTCATCCGGAGAAGGGGAAACGCGGCCCCGGCTCCCACGGCCCGCCGTCGTAGCGCCAGAGCGCGAGGCCGGGGACGCCGGCGTCCCACGGGGCGAACCCGGCGGCCAGGTCGTCGTGCAGCGCCCGGGCCGCGGCCGGGGTGACCTTGTTCTGGACGGTCACGTGCAGGTCGGCCTTCCCGGCGTCCTGCCGGGTGAGGCGCGGCCGCCACCGCTCGGCGACGCCGCGGCGCAGCGCGATCAGCTCGGGGCAGTCGAGGGTGAACGCGACCCCGCGGCCGAGGAGCCGCAGGCCGGTGACGAGGGCGGTCATCGGGGCGCGGTCGGTCGCGGCGGTCAGGTCGGCGGCGAGCTCGGCGGCGGCGGCGCCGGGCAGGGCGTGGAACAGGGTCAGGTGCGCGGCGAGGTGGTTGCGCCCGGCCGGGAAGTGCCGTTCGCGCAGGTCGTCGAACCGGGCCTGCGTGGCGTCGTCGAGCAGGGCCGTGAGGATCAGCGGCCGGTCATCCACGGTGCAGGGCCGTCATCATGGCCTCGACGGCGATCCGCGGCTTCACGTTCTGCTCCAGCGCGTCGCGGCAGGCGAGCACCGCCTCCAGGCGACGCAGGCTCGACTCCGGGCCCCACTCGGCGGCGGCCACCCGGATCTCGCGGTCGCGGTCCGGGTTGGTCAGCGGCACCGTCGCACCGGTCGCGGCGACGATCGCGTCCCGGTAGAAGCCGGCGAGGTCGACCAGTGCGCGGTCGAGCGCGTCCCGCTGGGTACGGGTGGCCCGGCTCTTCTGCCGCTTCTCCAGGTCCCGCTCGGCCGCCTTCGCCGAGCGCGCCGCCGACGCGGCGCCCTTGCCCGTGCCGCCGGCGCCCATCGCGACGGCCAGCTCCTCGCGCTCGGACTCGTCGCGGGAGGACCGCAGCTCGTCGGCCTCGGCCTCGGCCGCGCGGATCAGCACGTCGGCGTGGAAGAACGCGTCGCCGAGGCGGCGGAGCTTCGTGGGCACGCCGAGGATCTCCTCGCGCCGGGCGCGGGCCTGCGGGTCGCGGGCGAGGCGCCGTGCGCGGCCGACGTGGCCGCCGCACACCGACGCCGCCCACTGCGCCTGGTCCGGGTCGATGCCGTCGCGGTCGCGCAGCACCCCGGCGACGGCCTCGGGCGCCGGACTGCGCAGGTGCACCATCCGGCAGCGCGACCGGATCGTGACGGGCACGTCGTCGGGGTGGTCCGACGGCGCGCACAGCAGGAACACCGTCTCGGGCGCCGGCTCCTCGACCGCCTTGAGCAGCGCGTTCGACGCGCCCTCGGTGAGCCGGTCGGCGTCGGCGATGATCACGATCTGCCAGGTCCCGGTGGCGGGCTTCCGGGCGGCGAGCTGGACGAGCGAGCGCATCTCGGCGACCGAGATGGACAGCCCCTCGGGGACGATCTCGCGGACGTCGGAGTGGGTGCCCGCCATGACGGTCCGGCAGGCCGCGCACTCACCGCAGCCGTGGTAGCGGCACTGCAGCGCGGCCGCGAAGGCGCGTGCGGCGTTCGACCGGCCGGAGCCGGGCGGACCGGTGAACAGCCAGGCGTGGGTCATCGCCGTCGGGTCCGACGCCGCCCCGTCCAGCTCGGCGACGGCGGCGGGCTGGCCCACCACGTCGTCCCACACGCTCACGACGCCCCCTCCTCCGTCATCTGCCGGCGTGCGACGACGCCGACCACCGCCGCCAGGATGCCGCCTCCGGCGAGGACGAACCGCGTGCCGTCGACCAGCAGCGCGGTGTCGCCCACGGTCACCGTCCGCGTCGCCACGACGCCGACGACGATCGGCACCACCGACATCGCCCCCAGCAGCACCAGCCGCACCAGGGACTGGACGAACGCGTTGACCCGACCACGGATCCCGTCGGCGACCTCGGTGCCGATGACCGTGAGCCCGGTCAGGAACGCGACCCCGGCGAACGCACCTACGCACAGCACCGCGGCGATCGCCATGAACAGGTGCACCGCCATCGCCACGACGACCAACGACCCCCCGGCCCCGATGATCGCGCTGCCGAACAGCCGCCGGTGCGGCACCCGCCGGGCCAGCACCGGACCGACGGCCATGCCCGCGGCGAGACCGGCGAACACCGACGCGAACAGGATCGAGTACGCCGCATCCCCGCCGCCGAGGCTCGACGCGTAGAGCTTGGCCGTCGCGATCACGGCGCCGCCCGCGGTGAACGCGCCGACGATCCCGACGACCAGCCCGCGCACGAGGGGGGTGCGGACGACGAAGGTGTAGCCGTCGCGCAGCAGGAACAGCATCGACGGCGGGGCGTGCCGCCGCTCGGCCTCGGTGGCCCGGCCGGAGATCTCCGGGATCGCGAAGTACACGACCAGCGCCGAGACCAGGAACGCGAACCCGTTGACGCACAGCGCCGCGTAGACGGTGGTCGCCTGGTCCGCGCCGAACAGCGGGCCGACCTTGCTGACCAGCGCGAAGAGCCCCGCACCCCCGACGACGGCGACGCCGTAGGTCACCAGCAGGCTCAGCTGCGCCGCACTCTCCATCTGGGCCGGGCTCCGCAGCAGGTTCGGGACCGCTGCGTCCTTCGCCGGGATCCAGAACATGGTGCACAGCTCGAGGAGCAGGGTCACGACCAGCAGCCACCACAGCTGCCCGACGAACGGGATCGACAGCAGCAGCACGAACTTCGTGAGGTCACAGGTCACCATGACCTTGCGCCGGTCGAAGCGGTCGGCGAGCACCCCGGCGAGCGGCCCGAACAGCAGCGACGGCACCAGTTTGGTCGCGACGACGCCGCCGAGCGCGAAGCTCTGCGCGGTGAACCCGGCGCCCGCGGTGAGGTGGGTGGCCAGCGAGGTGAGCGCCAGCAGCGCCAGCCACTCGCCGGTCGCGGTCACCGCGGTGACCGACCAGAGCCTGCGGAAGGCGGGGATCGCGAGGACCGACGTCAGGCGGTGCGACGACGTCGACGACGGGGTCGTGATCGCGGTTCACCTCCTCCTCGCCCGGCGCGGCGTGCGGATCTTCAGGCTAGACCGGGGCACCGACAGCCGACGTGCTGCCTCAGACGATGGTCGACAGCGTCTGGACGAGGATCACCAGGTAGATCAGGACGAAGACGATCGTGAACACCCGGGCCCCGACCCGGCCGCGGGTCAGCCGCGAGAAGCCGAGCAGGCCGTTGTCGAGGTCGACCGGGGGCCGGGCGGACACCGCGGGCGGCCGGTAGACCGTGCCGACGGGCTCGTCGCCGTCCGCGCGGGGGCGACGCGGGGCGGGCAGCCGGGGCACCGGGCCGGTCGGCGACCGCCGGGGCGCGGGCGGGACCGGCGACGACGGGGTGGGCGTCACCGGGCGGCGGGGGCCGGGGACCGGGTCGCCCGCGTCGTCGTCCGGGGTGGGGATGGCGGTAGGGCCGGGCCTGCGGCGCCGGACCGCGGTCAGGGTCCGCTGGGTGGGGCCGTCGATGTCGGGCTCGCGCGCAGCGGGCCGCTCCTCCTCCGCCGACGGGTCGGGGGCCTCCACGGGGGCGACCCGCTCGGGGACGGCGGTGCCGTCCACAGCGGCCGGTCGGGCAGCCGGAGCACCGGGCCCCTGCTCCACGCCGGACGCGGGCCGGATCCCGTCGGACGTGGGCCGTGACACGGCGGAACCCGCGGGGCGGTCACCCCGCTCCCGGGCGAGCCGGTCCGCCTCGCGCTCGGCGACCAGCCGCGCCACGCCCCAGCGCCCGTCGTCGGCGGGCGCCGGCGCGGGACGCCTGCTCCTCCACCGCACGGCCATGACGGCATGCTAGGCCGCGACCAGCGGTGATGCCTCGTTCCGACGGGGTATGGCGCGCGGTGCCGCCCGGCCGGGTGACCCGGCCGGACGGAGCGTCACCCGCCGTCGGGCGGCCGGTTCCCGTCGGGACGGTCCGCCGGCGGGCCGCCGTCCTGCCCCGGGGCCGGGCCGGGCGTCGGGGTGCCCGGGGGCGGCGGCGGGGCCGGCACCGACCCACTGCTGACCTGCAAGGTCACCTGCTCACCCGGGAGCGCGGCGCCGCGGGGCTCCTGCCCGACGACCGTCCCCTCCGGAGCGTTGTTGTCGACGGTGCGGGTGGTGACCTGCCAGCCGGCGCCCTCCAGCTCACCGCGGGCGGCGCCGGCCGACCGGCCGACGACGTCCGGGATGCGGGACTCGGCGCCGCCGTCGAGGTAGCGGGGGTCGGTCGCGGGCAGGGGCGTCGGCGGGGTGTTCGCCACCAGCGGGGTCACCGCGCCGTACCACGTCCGGGCCGGGGTCTTGCCGCCGAAGATGTTGCCGTTCCCGCAGGCGAAGGGGGCGCCGCCGCCGTCGCAGAGGGGTTGCGGGCGGTTGGAGTTGTCGAAGGTGATGACCGCTCCGGCCATCTCCGGGATCGCGCCCATGAACGCGGCCGACTTGTGCTGCTGGGTCGTCCCGGTCTTGCCCGCCATCGGCCGGGTCCAGCCGGCGGCCTTCGCGGCGGCGGCGGAGGTGCCTGCGATGTCGTCCTTGCTCAGGCCGGTGACGAGGGTGTTCGCCAGGGCGGGCTCGACGGCCTGCTGGCAGGGCTCCTCGGTGATCGGGACGGGCTTGCCCTCGGCATCGGTGATCGAGTCGATCGGCGTCGGCGGGCACCACCTGCCCTGGGAGAACAGGGTGGCGCCGACGTTGGCCAGCTCCAGCACCGACGTCGGGGTGACGCCGAGCGTGAACGACGCGAGCCGCTGGTCCTTGATCACCTCGGCGATCGAGCGGTCGGTGCGCTTGCCGGTGCCCGGGTCGACGAACGGCGTCGTGGCCAGGGACTTCATGCCGAGGCGGACGGCCATGTCGACCACGTCCGGCACCCCGGTGAACTCCTCGAGCTTGATGAACGCGGTGTTCGGCGACTGCGCGAGCGCGTCCGTCAGGCTCATCCGGCCGGGGTAGTTGCCGGCGTTCGCGACCGGGACGGGTCGCCCGCTGCCGTCGACGTAGATCGGGGAGGCGTAGCCCGAGGGCGGCACCTGCATCGAGTAGTTGATGCCGAGGCCCTTCTCCAGCGCGGTGGCCGCGGTGAAGATCTTGTACGTGGACCCGGCCCCGAGGTTGACCGGCTGGTACGGCAGGCCGTAGCTGGTCTCCTCGGCGTCGGCGTTCAGGCCGAACGTGCGGCTCGACCCCATCGCGAGCACGCGGTGCTTGTCCTGGCCGGGCTGGACCAGCGACATCACGTTCGCGACGTTGGGGGTGTCCGGCGGCACCTCCTTGTCCAGGGAGCGCTTGACCTCGGTCATCGCGCGGCGGTCCAGGGTGGTGCGGATGGTGTAGCCGCCGCGCTGGATCTGCTCCTCGGTGAAACCGGCCTCGGTGAGGTACTGCGTCACGTACTTGCAGAAGAAGCCCATGTCGCCGGCGCCGTTGCAGCCGTTCGGCACGCGGACCAGCGGGTTCGCGACGCCGAGCGGAGCGGCCATCGCCTGCTTCGCCTGGGCGTCGTCGATCATCTGCTGCTGGCGCATCTGGTCGATGACGACGTTGCGCCGCTGCAGCGCGGTCTGCGGGTTCTGCACCGGGTCGAACTGGGTGGTCGAGCGGACCATCCCGGCGAGCATCGCGGCCTGCGGGACGGTCAGCTTGTCCGGCGTGGTGTTGAAGTAGGTGCGCGCCCCGGCGGCGACGCCGTAGGACCCGTTGCCCAGGAAGACGATGTTGAGGTAGCGGTTGAGGATCTCGTCCTTGGACAGCTGGCGCTCCAGCTGCAGGGCGATCCGCGCCTCCTTGAGCTTGCGGGCCGGGGTCTGCTCGGTGGCCTTGAGCCGCTCGGCCTCACTCGTCGCGTCGACGTAGAGCATGTAGTTCTTGACGTACTGCTGGGTGATCGTCGAGGCACCCTGGACGACGTCGCCGGACGCCGAGTTCGCGACGACCGCGCGCAGCGTGCCCTGCCAGTCGACGCCGTCGTGCTCGTAGAACCGGCGGTCCTCGATCGCCAGCATCGCGCCCTTCATCGCGGTCGAGATCTGGTCGTTCGTGACCTCGGTGCGGTTCTGGTCGAACAGGTAGGCGATCGGGCGGCCGTCGGAGTCGGTGAGCGTCGTCGTCAGCGGCGGGCGGGTGCCGACCAGGTCCGCCGAGCTCGACGTGACGCTGTCACCCGCCTCGTTGGACAGCACGCCGAGGCCACCGACCAGTGGGAAGGCCATGCCCGCCGTGACCACACCGAGCAGGACGCACAGGCCGGCGAGGACGCCGAGCGGGCGGAGCAGACGCCGGGGGAACCTCACAGGGACAAGCCTACGGGCCGGGAGGTCAGGACACGGTCAGGCTCGTGTCCCCAGGTTGCGTAGTTTTGCGCGCTGACCCGGGCACCCTCCGCGTCCCAGGATCGAGGCATCACGTCGCGGGCCACCGGGCCCGCCCCGGCCCGAGAGGCGACCCGATGCTCGACACCCTGCGTCCCGTCACCGGCAGGCCCCGCCTGCGCCCCGCCGTCGTCGTCCGCGCCTGCACCGCGGTCTGGAACTGGCGTGCGGCCGCACGCTGCCGCACCTCCGACGCCGAGAACCTGTTCGTCACCGGTGCCGACCAGCGCGAGGCCCGCGAGTTCTGCCTGTCCTGCCCGGTCCGCACCGAGTGCCTGGCACACGCCCTGGACCACCGGGTCGAGTTCGGCGTGTGGGGCGGGATGACCGAGCGGGAGCGCCGCGCGCTCCTGCGCCGGCGCCCGGACGTGCGCGACTGGGCCGCGCTGCTCGGGCGCGCGCGCTCCGACCACTACGCCGGACGCAGCAGGAGCGCCTGACCCGATAGCGTCAGGCGCGTGCTCGAGTTCCTGGCCGGCCTCTACCGGACGCACGCCGACGACCTCGCCATGGTGATCGACCGGCAGCGGGAACTCCTCGCCGACGGCACGATCACCCCGCAGCTCGACGACGTCGAGGCCGAGCTGACCTACCTGTTGCTGCGCCACCACCGGCCGTCGCAGGTGGTGGAGGTCGGCACCTACTACGGCTGGTCCACCACCTGGATCCTGTCCGCGCTGCGCGACAACGGGTCCGGTCACCTGCAGTCGTTCGACCTGGTCGACCACGTGTGCGGCACCGTGCCCGAGGAGCTGTCGACCGGGCGCTGGACGTTCCACCGCGGGGACCTGCGCGAGACCGTCGAGAAGGTCCCGGCCGACACGGGCTACCTCTTCGTGGACGCCGACCACGGGCGCCGCTTCGCCCGCTGGTACCTGGAGCACCTGTTCGGGCGGATCGCGACGGGCACCCCGACCAGCGTGCACGACGTGTTCCACCTGCCCCGGGCGCGCCCGTTCACCGAGGGGTCCGAGGTGCTGCGGCACCTGGAACGCAGCGGCACCGGCTGGTTCACCTCCTCGCGCGCGGCGGCGCCGCGGAACCTGCGCGCGCTCGACGCCGTCCGGGCCGAGCTGGGGATCACCGGCGTCCGCGGGACCTCGCGCAACCCGATGATCTTCTTCTCGATGCCCTGAGGTCAGCGACCGGGATCGCGCAGGCCCTCGACGAGACCGTCGAGGACGGTGGCGAACCGGTCGGCCTCCGCACGGTCCAGTGCCGCCTGGAGGAGCTGGGTGGAGCGCAGGTACGCACGGGGACGGTCGCCGCGTTCGTCGCGACGGCGCGGTCCCTGGAGGCGCTGCCCGCAGGGGACCCGGCCGAGGCCGGTCTGGCCGCGCACCTGCGGGACCTGCTGCCCGGCCTGCGCGCGGTCGGGGTGCTCGAGGTGTTCGCGCCCCGCTCGGCCCGGCTGCGGGCGGTGCTCGGCGTGTCCTGAGCCTCAGCCCGCCGTCGCCGCGGCGCCGGTCTCGGCCTCGCCGGCCAGCAGCGCGCCGACCCGGCGCAGCCCGTCGAGGTCGGCGATGTCGCCGGCCAGCGCGGGGACCCGCGTCACCGACACGCCGGGGTGGGCGGCGGAGAACCGGGTGAGCAGGTGCTCCTCCCGTTCGTGCAGGTCGACGCGGTCGGCGTGCAGCCGCAGCACCGCGGCCGCGATCTGCGAGCCCGGCCCTCCGACCTGCTCGGCCGCGGCCCGCGCGCGCGCCGCGGAGACCGGTGCGAGCACCGGGTGGGTCCGGTTCAGCACCAGCCCGGCCAGCGGCATGTCCTCCGACGACAGCCGCTCGGTGAAGTACGCCGCCTCGCGCAGCGCGTCCGGCTCCGGCGCGGCGACGACGAGGAACGCCGTCCCCTCCGAGCGCAGCAGCGCGTAGGTCTTCTCGGCCCGCTCGGCGAACCCGCCGAACAGGGTGTCGAAGGCCTGTACGAACGCCGACGCGTCCTGCAGCATCTGCCCGCCGATGATCGACCCGACGGCCTTGGCGAACAGCCCGAACCCGGCCTCGACGATCCGGCGCAGCCCGCGGCCACCGGCCCGGGCGGGCGCGGCGAGCAGCCGGATCATGCGGCCGTCGAGGAAGCGGGACATGCGCTGCGGGGCGTCGAGGAAGTCCAGCGCCGAGCGCGACGGCGGCGTGTCGACGACGACGAGGTCCCACGTCCCGGCACCGGCCAGCTGGCCCAGCTTCTCCATCGCCATGTACTCCTGCGTCCCGGAGAAGGAGGAGGAGATCGTCTGGTAGAAGGGGTTCTCGATGATCTTCTGCGCCCGTTCGGGCGGGGCGTGCGACTCCACCATCTCGTCGAAGGTGCGGCGCATGTCCAGCATCATCGCGGCGAGTTCGCCGTCGACGGCCTTCACCGGGGCGGGGTCGTTGGACAGCTCGTCCACCCCGAGGGCCTGCGCCAGCCGGCGCGCCGGGTCGATGGTGAGCACGACGACCTGACGACCGCGCTCGGCGGCGCGCACCGCGAGCGCGGCGGAGGTGGTCGTCTTGCCGACGCCACCCGAGCCGCAGCACACGATGACCCGGGTGCCCGGGTCGTCGATCAGGGCGTCCACGTCCAGCGGGGCGGTCATCGGCGGGCCTCCAGGTGCACACCCTGCGCGGTCATCGACTCGGCCAGCTCGTAGAGCGAGCCGAGGTCCACCCCGCCGAGCAGCGCGGGCAGCGTGAGCCGCGGCAGCGGCGGGGTCGGCTCGGTCTCCAGGCGGCGCAGCGCGGCGGTCTCCCCCTCGACGGCGACGGCGTGCTCCACGGTCTCGGCGACCAGGCCGTCGATCTCGGTGGGGGCCAGCTCGATCCCGGCGCTCTGCAGGCCGTTGCGGATCCGGGTCGCGTCGACCCGCCCGCCCGCGGCGGCGGTGACCGAGCGGTCGGGCAGCCACTGCTCGCGCATCCGGTTCACCACGACCGAGCCCAGCGGGATCCCGGCGGCGTCGAGCTCGGCGGCGGCGTCGAGCGTCTCGGTGACGGGCAGGTCCGACAGCAGCGTGACCAGGTGCACCGCGGTGAGCGGGGAGTGGATGAGCGCCTCGACGCCCTTGGCCTGCCCGTGGATCGGCCCGGCCTTGGCCAGGTCGGCCATCGCCCTGGTGACGTCGAGGAACGACACGAGACGGCCGGTGGGTGGCGCGTCGAGGACCACCGCGTCGTAGGCGGGGAGACCGTCGGACTCCGTGCGGGTGACGCACTCCTTGGCCTTGCCGGTGAGCAGCACGTCGCGCAGGCCGGGGGCGAGCGTCGTCGCGAACTCGATCGCGCCCATCCGGCGCAGCGTCCGCCCGGCCACGCCCAGCCGGTAGAACATCTCGAAGTACTCCAGCAGGGCGGCCTCGGCGTCGACGGCCAGCGCCCGCACCTCGCCCCCGCCGGGCGCGACGGCGATCCGGCGCTCCTCGTACGGGAGCGGGGCGGTGTCGAAGACCTGGGCGATGCCCTGGCGGCCTTCCACCTCGACGAGCAGCACCCGCTTCCCGCCGCCGGCGAGGGCCAGCGCGAGGGCGGCGGCCACGGTGGTCTTGCCGGTGCCCCCCTTGCCGGACACCACGTGGAACCGCGCGCGGGAGAGCGCGTCGGGCCACGGGGCGGGGCGGGTTCCGGGCTCGGGCCGGACGGTCGTGGTCACGGATCCAGCCTACGAGCGCCCACCGACAGCGGCCCGTCGGCGAGGTGCGTCCCACAACGGACGGGGCGCGTCCCACGCTCCGGCGGTGGGCGTCCGTCGCAGGGGGACGGCCATCCGTCGCGCCACGACGGTTCGGTGTCGGGTGCCCGGGTTACAGTCCCGCCCATGAGCTCCCCGGTCGTGAAGTGGGAATACCTGACCGCCCCCCTGCTGATCCACAACACCAAGGCGATCCTGGACAACTTCGGCCAGGACGGCTGGGAACTGGTCACGGTGACGAGCGGCGCGAACGCCGAGCAGCTGGTGGCGTTCTTCAAGCGGCCGGTGCAGCAGTGAGCGCACTCGCCCGGCTGAAGGAGCTGGGGCTGACCCTGCCCGCGGTGGCCGCACCGGCCGGCGCCTACATCCCGGCCCGGCGCAGCGGGAACCTCGTGTTCACCGCCGGGCAGGTCCCGTTCGTGGACGGGAAGGTCGCCGCGACCGGCAAGGTCGGCGCCACGGTCACCGCCGAGCAGGCGTACGACCTGGCCCGGATCTGCACGCTGAACGCGCTCGCCGCGATCGACGGGCTGGTCGGCCTCGACAGCGTCACCGGCGTCGCGAAGGTCGTCGGGTTCGTCGCGTCGGACCCCTCGTTCTCCGGCCAGCCCGGCGTGATCAACGGCGCGTCGGACCTGCTCGGCGAGGTGTTCGGCGAGGCCGGGGCACACGCCCGGTCGGCCGTCGGCGTCGCGGTGTTGCCGCTGGACGTGCCGGTCGAGGTGGAGCTGACGGTCGAGGTCGGCGGCTGACATGGATCGGCTCGCCGGGGTCCCGGCCGGTCACGAGCTGCTGCTGCGGCTCGCCGGCCGGTTCCCCGACGAGCTGCTCTGGCGGCTGCGCGACTGGCTGGCCGCCGGGGACACCGCGGCGCTGGGCGCGGTCCTGCCGCGCACGCTGTTGCGGCACCGGATCGGGCTGACCGGGCACGAGCGCACGCTGCTCGCCGAGGTCGTCGGGCCGGACGCGCCGTCACGGCGCCTGGTCGAGGCGGTGCTGCCCGGCACGCCGCCCGCTCCGCCCGCGTTCACGGCGGGCGAGCCGGACCTGGCCGCGTGGTCGGCGCTGTCGGTCGTGCGCGACGAGGCGTCCGCGCTGCTGCTGGCCGTGCGCGACGACGGCGCCCGCGTGCTGCTCGTGCGTGACGCGCAGCGGCCGCACCTGCTCGCCGCCGCGGTCGCGCGGCTGCTGCGCGTCCACGGTGACCGTGTCCCGCGCGTCGAGGCCCTCAGCGGCGACGCCCCGACCGAGTACCACGAGGCCGCGTGCACCGCGGCGGCGTCGTTGTGGAGCCGCGAGCCGGTCCCCACCGGCTGACGCGGGACCGCGAAGGAGGCCCCATGTCCGACCCCACGTACCGCGTGCTGCGGGAACTGGCCGGCCGGGTGGACGACGACCTGCTCGCCACCGGACGCGAGCTCGTCGCCGTCGGCGAGGAGGGGCACGCGCTGGAGCTGCTGGTCGCCGAGCTCGTCGCGGGACGGGTGGTGCTGCCGCACGCGGTGCGCTCCGAGCTGGTCGCCGAGGCCGCAGCCCGCCGGGTTCAGCCCGACGCCGACGCCTGCCTGCCGCCCGCTGCGGACGTCGCCGCCGGTCCGCACCGGTTCGACGGCGACGGCCCGCCCGGTGCCGCGGAGGCGGTCGCGGCCGCGCTCGCCGGCGTCCCGGTCCCGGAGTCGGGCTGGACGCTGGCCTGGCGCACGACGCCCGCCGGTGCCGCCCCCGGTCCGCTGCCGCAGCCGGTGCTGCTGGCCCGCACCGGGTCGCACGGCGCACCCGAGGTCCTGACCTACCAGGCCCAGTCGGCGCTGGCCCGGGCCGGGCTGGTCGTGTCGGTCGAGGTCGGCGACGACGGCCCGGACCCCGGCTATCACCGCGCCGCCCGCGAGGTCGCGCGTCGGCTCCCCGCCACTCCGGTCTCCGACGCCGCCGCTCCGTCCCGCGACGACGCCGCCGCTCCGTCCCGGGAGGACGCTGCCGCTCCGTCCCGGGAGGACGGGTCGGTGTCCCTCCCCGGCGACGCACCACGGCCCGCCCTCGACACGTCCCGGTCTCCCCTGGTGGAACCCGGGGGCGGGGGCGGGGTTGCGGACGACGACACGTCCGGCCCGCCGGCCGACCGGGTTCCCGACGACCGGCCCTCCGACCGGGTCGGGCTCCTGTCCTCGGCGATGCCCCCGGCTTCGCGGCCCGACGGGGACGGGATCACGGCGGTCCCCGGACCCGACGCCGTCGAGGACGCACCGGCCGGGCACCGCACCGACAGCTCCCCCGGCGACGTCACCGTCGACTCCTCCGTCGACACGGACGTCCCCGCCTCGGACCCACCGCCCGCACCGGTGCGCATCGACCGCCCCGCGCCACTCACCGGGAGCCCCGCCACGGAGACCCCGGACCCGGAGGACCGGCCCGGCCGGGTCGACCCGGAGCCGACGACGGAGGGGGTCGCCGCGACAGCCCCGTCCCCGGGAGCGGTGGCACCCGACATCGGGCCGGACCGGGCCCCGGGCACCGACACGTCCGACAGAGCCGCTCCGGTCCCGGGAACCGGCACTCAGGACGGAGCCGGTCCCGGCCCGGCCGGGCCACGCGGCTCCGCGGCCCGACACGTCGCGGCACCCGTCGAGGGGGAGGACACGGCGCATCCGGCGCCGCGGCCGTCGCCGCCGATCCGGGCGCTGCGGGAGGCCTCCGCGGGCGACTGGTTCGACTCTCCCCCGGAGGGCGACAGCCCGGACCCGACCCCGCCGAGCGGGGTCGGCGAGGTCCCCCGGCGCCGGTTCGTCGCCGGCCCCGGAACCGCCGGCAACGGCCACCTCCCCGACGCGAACGGCGCGCACCCCACGATCGCGGTCCGCGGGCCGGTGGCGGGGCCGCCGGAGCGGCGTCCGGCCGGGCCCGCCACGACGCCGGCCGGGCGGCCGTCGGCCCCCTCCGACGAACCGGCCCCACCGCCGGTCGCCCCCGCACCTCCCGGGATCCCGGCGCACCCGGCTACCTCGTCACCGCCCGCGGCCGGGGTGTCCCCGGCCGCGTCCGTCCCGCCGGTCGTCCCCGCAGACCCGGCCCCCACCGGCCCCCGGGCGGCCCCGCGCGACCTCGGCGTGCCGCTCCGCAGGCGGGCCGGGGAGGGCCGCGCGCCCGCGGGCGGCGGGCCCGGTCCGGTCGTCGGGCGTCCGCCCGTCGGGCCGCCCGCGGCACCGGGACCCGACGAGGCGTCCTGGCTCGCCGACTGGGCCTCCGGTGCCTGGGCCGGGGAGATCCCGCCGCCGGAGACCGCGGCGCGGACCGACCGGAGCGACGTCGAGGAGACCGTCCCGGGCACGCCGCACGTCGTCCCCGCCGCGACCGCCACCGTGACCGTCGACGACGACCGCCGCGACGGCCCGGCGCATCCCGCCCACCGTGTGACCACCGGCGACGACCCGGCCCGCACCACCGCCGGGCCGGCACACCCGGGGCCCGGATCCGACCGGAACCACGTCGGCACGTCGCCCGCCGGGGCCGAGACGAACGGAGCCGCACCGGCCACGGCGGACGCCCCGGCGGACCCGGCCCACGCCGGACCGGCTCCGGACATCCGGGCCGGACTCGACCGCCCCGCAGGCACCGGACCGGCCGGAACCGGGCCCACCGGCCCCCGGCCCCCGGCCGACGAGGCCGACCCCGTCGACGAGGCCCCCACCCCACCTCCGGGCGTCCCGATCCTGCGCGCCCCGACACCCCCGGCCCCGGCCGACGGGGAGCGCCGCCCCCGGCACCTCCTGCTCACCGACGACGAGCCGGACGAGTGGGACGCCACAGAGCGGGACACCACCGGGTGGGACGGCACCGTGGAGGACCCCACGGAACCGGCCGACGTCGTCGCCCCCGCAACGGAGCCCCCCGCACGGGCGACGGAGCACCCCGCGCCGGGTCCGGCGGAGGACCCCACGACGGGGCCCGCGGACGCGCCCGCGCCGAGGCCGCGGCCGCGACCCCGCCCCGCCGGGGGCCTGGCCGACCGGCTCACCCCCACCGAACAGGACCTGCTGCAGCGCCTCCACGAGGAGCTCGCGGCCCGCGAGAACGGTGGCGAGCCGACCCCGCGCAACGGCACCGCCCGCACCGACCGGGGCTGAGCCCGGCCGGGCCGGGAGCCGGCGCGGGGATCAGCCGACCCCGCGCACGATCCGATCGATCACCCGCTGCAGGTGCAACGCCCGTGCGGCGTCCACCGGGAGGTCGGCGCCGGAGGCGATCGCGTCGGCGAGGTCGTCGAGCAGCGCGCCGAAGCAGGCGACCGCGTCGGCCGGGCGACGGTCGAGCACGTACCGGCCGCGGCCGTCCTCCCCGAGCCCGCCGACCAGCGCCACCTCGAACTCGGTCGGGTCCACCGGGACACGCAGCGACAGCACCACCGAGCTGCGGGCGCCGCCGTCGTGGACGAGGCCGATCCGCCACAGGTCGGGCTCGTCGCGGTGGGCGTGGTCGACGTCGACGACCGGGCCCAGCGCCGCGTCGAGCAGGTCCACGACGTGCGGGCCGACGTCGAGCAGCGCCCCGTGCTCGGCCCGCCACGACGACGCCGCGAACGGCCCGCCGAGCAGCGCCCCGGACAGCCAGCGGGCGGTCGCGGTCGTCCCGGGACCGCCGGCGCCGGCCGGGACCGCGTCGAGCCAGGCCCGGATCGCCGGGTCGAACCGCAGGGTCAGCATCGTCGCCGACCGGACGCCCGAGGCCGCGACCGCGGCGGCGGCCCGTTCCGCGGCGGTGAGGTCCGCGGCCAGCGGCTTCTCCAGCACGACGTGCTTCCCGGCGGCCACCACCCGCTCCAGCAGCTCGGCCTGCACGGCGGGCGGGACGGCGAACGCGACGGCGTCGCACGCGTCGAGCAGGTCCTCGACCGAGGCGTGCACCGGACCACCGGAGACCGCGGCGATCCCGGCGGCCGCCTCCGGCCGTCGCGCCCACACCCCGGCCGCCGACCAGCGGGGATGCGCCGCGATGGCGGGGGCGTGCACCTGGCGCGCCCACGGCCCGGCGCCGAGCAGTCCGATACGCATGCGGGCATTCTCACCGCCGACCGGCCCCGATCATGACCTAGGGTCGGCGGCCATGAGCGATGATCCGGCAGCGCAGCCGGTCGAGCCGAGGGCCGCCGCGACCGTACTGCTGGTCCGCGACGAGCCGGGCACCGGTGACCTGCAGGTCTTCCTGCAGCGGCGGGTGGCCGGGATGGCGTTCGCCGGCGGCATGACCGTGTTCCCCGGCGGCGGGGTCTCCGCCGGTGACGAGCCGGACCCCGCCCGGTGGCGCGGACCGGAGCCGGAACGGTTCGGTGCCCGGCTGGCCCAGCCCGCGGACCTGGCCGCCGCGCTGGTGACGGCCGCCGTCCGCGAGACGTTCGAGGAGTGCGGCGTGCTGCTGGCCGCCCCCGCCGGCACCGAGCCCGGCCGGTTGGACGCCGCCGCGACCTGGCGGGACGACCTCGTCGCCCGCCGGATCACGCTGCCGGGGCTGCTCGCGGCGCACGACCTGGAGCTGCGCGCGGACCTGCTGGTCCCGTGGTCCCGCTGGATCACCCCGCCGCGCAACCCGAAGCGCTACGACACCGCGTTCCTCGTCGCCCGCGTGCCGGACGGCCAGGTCGCCGACGACGCCACCACCGAGGCCGTCGAGGCGCGCTGGTGGAGCCCGGCCGAGGCCCTGTCCGGCCACGACGACGGCGACCTGAAGCTGATGCCGCCCACCCTGCGGACCCTGCAGGAGCTGCACCGGCACGACAGCGCGGGCGAGGTGCTGGCCGCCGCCGCGGCGCGCGACATCGAGCCGATCACCCCCGAGGTGCGGCGCGAGGGCAGGGTCGTCACGATCACCCTGCCCGGCGACCCCGACTGGATCTACGAGGAGACGACCCGGTGAGCCACCCGCTCTACGGCGCCCTGCGCGCCGCGCACCCGCTGGCGTCGGTGCTGCTGCAGGACAACCCCGGCCCGATGACCCTGGAGGGCACCAACACCTGGGTCCTCGCGGCGTCGGACGCGCACGACCGGATCGTCGTCGACCCGGGTGAGGACGACGGCACGCACCTGGAGGCGCTGGCCGACGGCACGCCGGTGGCCGCGGTCGTCCTGACCCACCGCCACCACGACCACGCCGGCGGGATCGGCCGGTTCGTCGAGCTGACCGGGGCACCCGTGTTCGCCGCGGACCCGTCGCTGGCGTCGGGGACCACCCCGCTGGTCGACGGCGCCGTCGTCGCCGGTGGCGGGGTCGAACTGGAGGTGCTGACCACCCCCGGCCACACCTCGGACTCGGTGTCGCTGCTGCTGCGCGGCCCCGGCTCCGACGGCGTCGCGCTGCTCTCCGGCGACACCGTGCTCGGCCGCGGCACCACCGTCATCGCCCACCCCGACGGCACCCTCGGGCCCTACCTGGACTCGCTGCGCCGGATCGCGGAGCTGCCCGCGGGCACCCCGGTCCTCCCCGGGCACGGTCCGGAGCTCCCGGACGCCGCCGACACCGCGCGGCACTACCTCGCCCACCGCGAGCAGCGGCTGGAGCAGGTGCGGGCCGCGCTGGAGCGGCTCGGGCCCGACGCCTCGGCACGCGACGTCGTCGAGATCGTCTACGCCGACGTCGACACCTCGCTGTGGGACGCCGCCGAGCTGTCCGTGCGCGCACAGCTGGATCACCTGCGTGGATGAACGGGACCGCACGGAGCGTTGAACCGACACGACCGACCGGCCTAGGGTCCCCGCATCCCGACGGGGCATCGCCGTCCGTCGGCCCCGTTCCGCCCGAAGGAGACCCCGTGCGTCGCACGATCCTGGCCCTGGCCGCCGCGCTGCTGGCCCTCACCACCCTCGTCGGCTGCAGCAGCGGCGGGTCCGACACGCTGCGCGTCGGCACCGAGGGGACCTACAGCCCCTTCAGCTTCCAGGGCCCCGACGGACAGCTGACCGGCTACGACGTCGAGGTCGCCCGCGCGGTCGGCGCCAAGCTGGGCAAGGAGGTCGAGTTCGTCCAGACCCCGTGGGACTCGATCTTCGCCGCGCTGGAGTCGCAGCGGATCGACCTGGTCGCCAACCAGGTCACCGTCAACGACGAGCGGAAGGCGAGGTACGACCTCTCGACCCCCTACACCGTGTCCGAGGGCGTGATCGTCACCCGCGCCGACGACACCGCGATCCGGACCCTCGCCGACCTGCGGGGCCGCACCACCGCGCAGTCCGCGACCAGCAACTGGGCCGAGGTCGCCCGCGGCGCCGGCGCGAACGTCGAGGCGGTGGAGGGCTTCGTGCAGGCCGTCCAGCTCGTCAAGGACGGCCGGGTCGACGCCACCGTCAACGACAACCTCGCCGTCGGGGAGTACGAGAAGTCGACCGGGGACAAGGGCATCAAGGTCGCCGGCACCACCGGGGACACCAGCGAGCAGGCCTTCGCCGCCCGCAAGGACAGCGGCCTGATGCCCGACGTGGACCGGGCGCTGGCCGAGCTGCGGGCCGACGGCACGCTGACGCAGCTGTCCGAGAAGTACTTCGGCAGCGACGTCAGCGGGAAGTAGATGGATCCCGCCACCTGGGAGCTGATCGGCCGCAACCTGTGGCCGATGCTGAGGGCGACGGTCACGATGACCATCCCGCTGACGGCGATCAGCTTCGTCATCGGGCTGGTCCTGGCCCTGTTGCTGGCGCTGGCCCGGATCTCCTCGATCAGACCGCTGTCCTGGCTGGCCCGCGCCTACATCTCGGTGGTGCGCGGCACGCCGCTGCTGGTCCAGCTGTTCATCGTGTTCTACGCGCTCCCGCAGCTCGGGCTGGTGATCGACCCGTTCCCGTCCGCGGTGATCGCGTTCAGCCTCAACGTCGGCGGCTACGCGGCCGAGGTCATCCGGGCGGCGATCCTGTCCATCCCGAAGGGACAGTGGGAGGCCGCGCAGACCATCGGCATGGGGTACCCGACGACGCTGCGACGCGTGATCCTCCCCCAGGCCGCGCGCACCGCCGTCCCACCGCTGTCGAACACGCTGATCTCGCTGGTCAAGGACACCTCGCTGGCCTCGACCATCCTGGTGACCGAGCTGCTGCGGGTCGCCCAGCTGGCCGCGGCGCCGACGTTCGACTTCTTCGCCCTCTACGGCGTGGCCGCGGTGTACTACTGGATCGTCTGCCTGATCCTCTCGTCCGTGCAGGTACGGGTGGAGACGCGGCTGGAGAGGTACGTGGCGCGATGAGCGACCTGCTGACCGTCCGGGGCCTGCGGAAGTCCTTCGGGACGCTGGAGGTCCTGCGCGACATCGGGTTCGACGTCCCGGCCGGGACCGTCACCGCGGTGATCGGGCCGTCCGGTTCGGGCAAGACGACGGTGCTGCGTGCCCTGAACGCGCTGGACCGGGCCGACGCCGGGGTGATCACCATCGGCGACCTGGCCGTCGACTTCGGCGCCCCCGTCGACCGGTCCACGCTGGCCCGGTTCCGGTCCCGGACCGCGATGGTGTTCCAGTCGCACAACCTGTTCCCGCACCGCACCGTCCTGGAGAACGTCATCGAGGGTCCGGTGATCGTGCAGCGGCGCCCCCGGGCCGACGCGACCGCCGACGCCCGGCGGCTGCTGGACCAGGTGGGGCTGGCCGAGAAGGCCGACCAGTACCCTTACCAGCTCTCCGGCGGCCAACAGCAGCGCGTCGGGATCGCCCGCGCGCTGGCCCTCGACCCGCAGCTGATGCTGTTCGACGAGCCCACCTCGGCGCTGGACCCCGAACTCGTCGGCGACGTCCTGCGGGTCATCAAGGACCTGGCGACGGCGGGCCGGACGATGGTCATCGTCACCCACGAGATCCGCTTCGCCCAGCAGGTCGCCGACCAGGTCCTCTTCGTCGACGGCGGGGTGGTGGCCGAGTCCGGTCCGCCGTCGCGGGTGCTGGTCGAGCCGGAACGACCCCGCACCCGGCAGTTCCTGAAGCGGATCCTCGACCCGATCTAGACCCCGGGCGGGGCGCCGTCGGAGTCGCCGTGGGCGTCGACCCACTCCTCACGGAACCGGCGCAGGAACTCCTCCAGGGCCGCGTGCCGCCGCTCGCCCATCTCGCGGCCGGCGGCGGTGCGCAGCTCGCCCCGCAGCCGCAGCAGCTTCTCGTGGAAGTGGGCGACGACCGAGCCGGTCGGCCCGGACCGGTAGCCGCCGGTCGCGACGCCCGCGGCCGGGTCCCACAGGGGCTCGCCGATCGCGCCGCCGTAGGCGAACGCGCGGGCGATGCCGGTGGCGCCCATCGCGTCGAGCATGTCGGCGTCGTGCAGGCAGGCCGCGATCCGGTCCGCCGTGGGCGCCGACACCGCCGCGGAGAACGAGTACCGGCCGGTGGCCTCGACGGCGTCGAGCACCGGGTCCCACAGCTGCTCGGCGACCCCGCCGCGACGCAGCGCGTCCCGGGCGTCGTCGCGGACCTCCGCGGGGGCGACGACGCGGCCGAGCCGGGCCTCGGCGGCCCGGTGGTGGTCGTGCACATAGGCGGCGACGGCGGCGACGAACCCGTCCAGGCCCTCCCGCACCGCGAGCCGGGCCGACAGCCCGGCGACCCGGTCGAGGTGCCCGAGATCGTGCGCGACGTCCGCGCCGGCCATGTCGCCGGCGACGACGTCGCGCAGCCGCCGCAGCTCCCCGGCGCCGCTCACGCCCGGCTCCCGGCCGCGACGACGCGGGGCTCGGTGTCGGCGACCGATCCGCGGCGCAGCCACAGCAGCCCCGCGACGAGCAGCCCCAGGGCGCCGCCCGTCGCGTATCCGCCCGGCCCGACGAGGTCGATCATGACGCCGGACAGGGCCTGCCCGACCGAGACCCCGAGCACCGCGGCCATCACCATCCAGTTGAACGCCTCGGTCGCCGACCCCGCCGGAGCGGTCTGCTCGACGCCGAGGGAGTGCGCGGTGACCTGCGGGGTGATCAGCGCGCCGGCGACCATCATCACCACGGCCAGCAGCACCAGCGAGCCGAGCGGGGAGACGAGCCCCATCGCCGTCACCAGGACGGCGAAGCCGGCGAGCAGGACCGGCAGCCGCAGATGCAACGGCCGCGGCCAGGGCCGCATCCCGTAGAGCACCCCGGTCAGCACCGAGACCACCGACCAGAGCGAGAGCAGGACCCCGCCGGCGGCGGGCGAGCCGGCGAACGCGGTCGCGGCGATCACGCCGACCTCGGCGGTCCCCGCCACCAGCCCGAACCCGAGCGACGCCAGCGCCACCGTCCGCAGCCCGGGGCGCCGGAACACCCCGAGCAGCCCGGCCTCGACCGGCAGCGACCCGTCGGCGCGCTCGGCGCGGATGCGGGCCGAGCGGCGTCGTACGGCGGCGGTCAGCGCGAACCAGGTGGTGCCGACGATCTCCGCGGTCGCCGCGACGACGAGCGCGGTGCCCGGCCACGGCGTCGCCACCACCAGCACCGCGGCCAGCGCGGGACCCATGATGAAGAAGATCTCGAGGCTGATCGCCTCGTAGGTGTAGGCGGCCTCGCGGCGCGGCCCGGGCGGGGTCAGGTCCGACCACAGCGCCCGCGACGATCCCTCGAACGCCGGCGTCGCGAGCCCGGTGACGACCGCGACCGCGACGGTGAGCGGCAGCGCCGCCCGGTACTCGATGCTCAGCACCAGCCCGGTGACGCACAGCAGGTAGACCGCGACGAGCACCAGCATCGGCCGGGTCGGGCCCAGCCGGTCCAGCACCCGCCCCTGCACGACCGTGCCGACCGCGGTCCCGATCAGCAGCGCCGCCGAGACCGCTCCGGCGACGGCGTAGGAGCCGTGGACCTCACGGACGTAGAGCAGCGTGGCGAGACTGTGCATGGCGATCGGGAACCGACCGAGGACGGAGGCACAGACCGGCGCGGCCGCCCCGGGGGTGCCCAGGGCGGCGCGGTAGTCGGAGAGAGCGGCGGGCACGCCCCAGCATCACATGATCTGGGACGCCCGTACCAGAGAATTCAGCGCGCGCGCCGCGCGAGCCGCTCCGGCTCCAGGATCAGCACGCTCTTGCCCTCGAGACGCAGCCAGCCACGGTGCGCGAAGTCGGCGAGCGCCTTGTTCACGGTCTCGCGGGAGGCGCCGACGAGCTGGGCGATCTCCTCCTGCGTGAGGTCGTGGGTGACCCGCAGCAGCCCCGACTCCTGGGAGCCGAACTGGCGCGCGAGCTGCAGGAGCGACTTCGCCACACGGCCCGGCACGTCGGTGAAGATCAGGTCGGCGAGCATGTTGTTGGTGCGGCGCAGGCGACGGGCCAGCACGCGCAGCAGCTGCTCGGCGATCTCCGGACGCTTGCCGATCCACTCCCGCAGCGCGCTGCGGTCCATGGTGTAGCAGCGCACCTCGGTGACCGCGGTCGCCGACGACGTGCGCGGGCCCGGGTCGAAGATCGACAGCTCGCCGAACATGTCCGACGGGCCGGCCACCATGAGTAGGTTCTCCCGGCCGTCGGGGGACTTCCGGCCGAGCTTCACCTTCCCGCCCGACACGATGTAGAGGCGGTCACCGGGCTCACCTTCGGAGAAGATGACCTGCCCGCGGGAGAACTCGGCAGTCTCCAGAGCTTCGGCCAGCGCCTCGGCGGCCTGGGGCTCCACACCTTGGAAGATCCCTGCCCGGATCAGAACCTCGTCCACTGCAATGCTCCTCGTTCACCGGCCGTATCGTCACGGCGGGTCGTCGGCGCGTCAGTGTAGAGGTCTTCGCCACACACGTGCGCACCACTGGCCCGATCGGATTGACATCCGATCGGGTCCGATTCGTCGCGGGGCGCTGTCACGCACCCGTACGCGATCTTGTCAGGCCGACGGGACCTGGCTCCGACGAGCCCCCCGGCGGCGCCGGTTACGCAGCCGGAACAGCTCCAGCGCGCGGCCCGTGCCGGACCGGAACAGGGCACGGACCTCGTCCGGACGCGGCTGTTCGAGCATCTCGTCCAGCTCGTCCTGGCGCACGGTGGACTCCCGCATGCGGGACTCCACGCGCTCCATACCGAGCGCGAAGAACATCACGAGCAGCGGGACGAGAACGCTCAACCAGGCAGTCATGGCAACTCCGATCCTCCCGTACGGGTTCGCAGCCCGGCCGCTCGGGGGTGGCCGCGTCGACGTCTTCGTGACGCGACCGTGACCTCGTAGCCCGTTCGGCGCACACCCGGCCGGGTGCGCGCACCGCTCGTCGGACGCGTCGCCGCGCCGGCCGGTCGAACACCACCGGCGTGGACCGGACCGCGCCCGGCGGCGAGCGGTGCACGGCGCGACACCGTGACACGACTGTCGGTGCCCACCCGTACGCTCGGTCACGTGAGCACCTCCGCCGGACGGCCGTCGCGGGCGTCGCGGCCCACCCCCCGCGCCGCCGCCGGTCTGGCCGCGCGCGTCGCGGCCGGGGAGAGCCCGATCGGGCGAGCGCGCCGGGTCAACCGCATCCTCCGGTCGCTGGCGGAGGCCTATCCGCACGCGCACTGCGAGCTGGACTTCACCACCCCGCTGGACCTCGCCGTCGCGACGATCCTGTCCGCGCAGTGCACCGACGAGCGGGTCAACCAGGTCACCCCCGCGCTGTTCGCCCGGTACCCCACCGCCGCGGACTACGCGGGCGCCGACCGGACGGAGCTCGAGGAACTGATCCGCTCCACCGGCTTCTACCGGAACAAGGCGACGTCGCTGACCGGGCTGGGCGCCGCCGTCGTCGAGCGGCACGGCGGGGAGCTGCCGTCGACGCTGGACGAGCTGGTGAAGCTGCCCGGCATCGGGCGCAAGACCGCGAACGTCATCCTCGGCAACGCGTTCGGCGTCCCCGGGATCACCGTCGACACCCACTTCGGACGCCTGGTGCGCCGCTGGGGCTGGACGACCGAGGAGGACCCGGTCAAGGTCGAGCACGCGATCGGCGAGCTCGTCCCGCGGCGGGGCTGGACGATCGTGTCCCACCACGTGATCTTCCACGGCCGCCGGGTCTGCCATGCGCGCAAGCCGGCCTGCGGCGCCTGCACACTCGCGGCGGACTGTCCCGCCTTCGGGCTCGGCCCCATCGACCCGGGCGAGGCCGCGGCGCTGGTCAAGGGCCCGGAGCGGGACCACCTGCTCGCACTCGCGGGGATCGCGGGGCCGCCCGGGGACGGCCGGTGACCCGGACAGGCGCCTCCCGCTCCGAGATCGTCTCGACCGTGGTCGTCGTCGTCCTGGTCGCGATCGCGGTCTGGGCGCTGTGGCCCTCGGGCCCCGCCCCCGGCGGGAGCGGCGGCGCCGGGCCCGCGGCGAGCGCCGCCCCGGCCGACCGGCCCGAGACCGACCTCGCCGCCGCGGACCCGCAGGCACTGGCCGCCGCGCGGGCCTCGGCCCGGCTGGCACCGTGCCCCGCCCCGTCCGGCCGCACCCCGGCCGGTCCGCTCGCCGGGATCACCGTGCCGTGCCTGGGCGCCGACGGCAGTACCGACCTGGGCGCGGCTCTGACCGGGCGTCCGACGCTGGTCAACTTCTGGGCGTCGTGGTGCGTGCCGTGCCGCGACGAGCTGCCCGCGCTGCAGGCCTACGCACAGCGTCCCGGCGCACTGCCGGTGCTCACCGTCGACGTGCAGGACGACCCGGTGGCCGCGCTGGCCCTGTCCGCGCAGCTGGGGGTCACCCTGCCGGCCGTGACCGACCCGCAGCGGGCCGTGCGCCGCGCGCTGGACACCCCGCCGCTGCTCCCGGTCAGCTACGTGACCCGCGCGGACGGTGGCGTCGCGATGGTGGACCCGCCCGTCCCGTTCCGCACCGCCGACGACGTCGCGGCCGCCGTGGAGCGGTTCCGGTGACCGCGCAGGCGGGCGTGCCTCAGGTGCCCGACCCCGACCCCGCGGCGGCGCCGGCGTCGCTGCGCCCGCTCGTCGACGGGGCGCTGGGCCTGGACCCGGCCTGGTTCGGCTGGCGACGGCTGCAGCCCGACAACGGCGAGCCGCGCCGGGCGTCGGTGCTGATGCTGTTCACCGACGGGGAGTCGGGCGGGCCGGACGTGCTGCTCACCGAGCGCGCGGCGACGCTGCGCTCGCACGCCGGGCAGGTCGCCTTCCCCGGTGGGCGGCTCGACCCGACCGACACCGGCCCGGTGCACGCCGCGCTGCGGGAGGCCCGGGAGGAGACCGGACTGGACCCGTCCGGGGTGGTACCGCTGGCCCTCCTGCCGGACCTGTTCATCCCGCCCACCGGGTTCCTGGTGACCCCGGTGCTGGCGCACTGGGCGTCGCCGTCTCCGGTACGGGTGGTCGACACCGCCGAGGTCGCCCGGGTCGTCCGGGTCCCGGTGGAGGTCCTGACCGACCCGGCGAACCGGTTCACCGTGCGCGGCCCCAGTGGCCACACCGGCCCCGCCTTCGACGCCGCGGGCCTGATGGTCTGGGGTTTCACCGCGGGCCTGCTGTCCGCACTGCTGCAGCGTTCCGGCTGGGAGCGTCCCTGGGACGCCGGCCGGGTCCTCGATCTCGACGACGCCTGGGCCCGCGCCCGGCGGAACGAACCGGAAGGAGGCCGGGTGGACGACCACGGCGTGGTGGACCGGTGAGCATCAGCTGGGTCGACGTCGTCGTCGTGATCCTCGCCCTGCTGGCCGCGGCGTCCGGCTGGCGGCACGGGGTCGCGGTGGCGCTGCTGTCGTTCGCCGGCGTACTGACCGGCGCGGTGCTCGGGCTGCGGCTCGCCCCGTTGCTGGCCGGGCAGGTGGAGTCCCAGCAGGGGAAGGTGCTGCTCGGGATCGGCGTGGTGGTGCTGCTCGTCGCGCTCGGTGAGGCGACGGGCGTCTACCTCGGACGGTTCATCCGCGACCGGATCCGCGGCGAGGGCACCCTCAGGGTCGACTCGACGCTGGGTGCCGGCGTGCAGGCGGTCGCGGTGGTGGTGGCGGCCTGGCTGATCGCGCTGCCGCTGTCCTCGACGAGCTTCTCCACCCTGACCAGCGGCCTGCGCGACTCGCGGGTGCTCGCCGGCGTGGACGACGTGATGCCGGACGCGGCGCGCAAGCTCCCGGCCGAGCTGCGCCAGCTCCTCGACGACTCCGGCTTCCCCGACGTCGTCAGCCCGTTCTCGCGGACGCCGGTCGCCGCGGTCGGCCCGCCGGACTCCGCGCTCGCGCAGTCCCCGGTGGTCACCGAGGTCCGCGACCGGGTGCTGAAGGTCCGCGGGCGCGCCCCGTCCTGCCGTCGCGCCCTGGAGGGGACCGGGTTCGTCGTCGCCCCGCAGCGGGTGATGACCAACGCCCACGTCGTCGCCGGGACGTCGAGCACCACCGTCGAGGTGACGACGTCCAGCGGCCGGGCCCGCCAGCTCGACGCCCAGGTCGTCCACTACGACCCCGAGGTCGACGTGGCCGTGCTCGACGTGCCCGACCTCGAGGAGCAGCCGCTGCAGTTCAGCCCGGACCCGGCCCGCGTCGGCGACGACGTGATCATCCTGGGCTACCCGCTGGACGGCCCGTACACGGTCACCCCGGGCAAGATCCGCGAGCGGATCCGGCTGCGCGGCCCGGACATCTACGAGCAGGGCAGCGTGCTGCGCGATGTCTACACCGTCCGCGCGGTGGTGCGCTCCGGCAACTCCGGCGGCCCGATGATCACCCCCGACGGGCGGGTGGTCGGCGTCGTGTTCGGCGCCGCGCTGGACGACACCGAGACCGGTTTCGTGCTGACGGCCGAGCAGGTCGGGCAGGCGCTGAACGTGGCCGCGAGCGGCGCGTCGTCCCCCGCCGACACCGGGAACTGCGCCTCCTGACCCACCGCACTCCGTCCCACGATCCGGGAACGAATGGCCGGATCGTGGGACAGATGCTTAGCGTGGGTACATGACCTCCGTCGACGTGACCCGTACCCGCCGTCGCTGGCTGGTGCTGGCCGTCGGGGTGTTCGCCCAGACCGCGGCCTGCTCGTTCGTCTACGGGCTGCCGTTCGTGGTGCCGCTGCTGCGTGACACGGAGGGACTGTCGCTGGCCCAGGTCGGCGCCTACGTCGGCGCACCGACGGTCGGTCTGCTGTGCACGCTGGTGCTGTGGGGCGCCGCCGCCGACCGGTCCGGCGAACGCGGGGTGATGACGGTCGGGCTCGCGCTGTGCGCGGCGGCCGTCGCGGGTGCGGCGCTGCTGCCGATCGGGCCCGGACCGCTGCTGCTGGTGCTTCTCGGCCTGGGCGGCGCGGGCGCGGCGTCGGTGTTCGCCGCCAGCGGCCGGATGGTGATGGGCTGGTTCGCCGCGCACGAGCGCGGCACCGCGATGGGGATCCGGCAGACGTCCCAGCCGCTGGGTGTCGCCGTGGCCGGGCTGACGCTGCCGACCCTGGCCGCAGCCGTCGGGCCGTTCCGGGCGCTGCTGCTGCCCGCGGTGCTGTGCGTCGTCGCGTCGGTGCTGGTCGCGACGCTGGCGCCGGACCCGCCCCGGGCGCCGCGGCCCGCGGGGGCCGAGCCGGAGCGCTCCCCCTACGGGACGTCGGTCCTGTGGCGGGTGCACGGCGCGAGTGCACTGCTGGTGGTCTCGCAGTTCGCGGTGGCGTCGTTCGCGACCGAGTACCTGGTCCGCGAGCAGGGGTGGCACGTGGCGGCGGCGGGCGCGTTCGTCGCCGGTGGGCAGATCGCCGGGGCGGTCGGCCGGATCGCGACCGGGGTCTGGTCGGACCGGGTCGGGTCCCGGCTGCGCCCGATGCGCCAGGTCGCGGCCGCCGCGGCCGCGGTGCTGCTGCTGTTCGCGCTCGGCGACGCCGTCGCCGGATGGCTGGCAGTGACGATGCTCGCCGTCGGGGCGGTGGTGACGGTCGCCCCGAACGGGCTGGCGTTCACCAGCACCGCCGAGATCGCCGGACCCGCCTGGTCGGGGCGCGCGCTGGGAGTGCAGAACACCGGCCAGAACGCCGTCGCATCAGTGGTCCCGGCCGCGCTCGGCGCCCTGGTCGGCGCGACCGGCTACGCGGCGGCGTTCGCGATCGCCGCCGCGGCACCGTTGGCCGCGATCCTGGTGACACCGGTCCGCGACGAGCGCCGGCGGTCGTCGTGACGCCGCCGGCGCAGCCGGTCAGCGGGTGATCGTCTGGTCCCGCCCGGGGCCGACGCCGATCGCGGACACCGGCGCGCCGGTGAGCTCCTCGATCCGCTGCACGTAGGCCTGCGCGGCGGGGGGCAGGTCCTCCCAGGTGCGGGCACCGGAGAGGTCCTCGACCCAGCCGGGCATCTCCTCGTAGACCGGGACGGCGTGGTGGAAGCCGGTCTGGGTCATCGGCATCTCGTCGACGCGGTGGCCGTCGACCTCGTAGCCGACGCAGATCGGCACCGACTCCAGCCCGGACAGCACGTCCAGCTTGGTCAGGAAGACGTCGGTGATGCCGTTGACGCGCACCGCGTACCGGCCGATGACGGCGTCGAACCAGCCGCAGCGCCGCGCACGGCCGGTGTTGACGCCGACCTCACCGCCGGTCTTGCGCAGCCATTCGCCCATCTCGTCGAGGAGCTCGGTCGGGAACGGGCCGGACCCGACGCGGGTCGTGTAGGCCTTCAGGATCCCGATCACGCGGGTGATCTTGTTCGGGCCGATGCCCGAACCGACCGACGCGCCGCCCGCGGTCGGGTTCGAGCTGGTCACGAAGGGGTAGGTGCCGTGGTCGACGTCGAGCAGGGTGCCCTGCGAGCCCTCCAGCAGCAGCGTCTCACCGCGCTCCAGGGCCTGATTCAGCAGCAGCCGGGTGTCGACGATCTTGTCGGCGAACTCCTTCGACTGCTCCAGGACGGTGTCCACGACCTCGTTGAAGTCCAGCGCGCGCCGGTTGTAGACCTTGACCAGGATCTGGTTCTTCAGCTCGAGGGCGGCCTCCACCTTCTGGTGCAGGATCTTCTCGTCGAGCAGGTCCGCGGCGCGGACGCCGACCCGGGCCACCTTGTCCTGGTAGGCGGGACCGATGCCGCGGCCGGTCGTGCCGATCTTGGCCTTGCCCAGGTAGCGCTCGGTGACCCGGTCGATCGCCACGTGGTACGGCATGATCAGGTGCGAGTCGGCCGAGATCAGCAGGCCGGAGGTGTCGACGCCGCGCCGCTCCAGCCCGGCCTTCTCCTCGATCAGCGCCTCGGGGTTCACGACGACCCCGTTGCCGATGACGTTCTTCACGCCCGGGGACAGGATCCCGGACGGGATGAGCTTCAGCGCGAAGTCGCGGCCGTCCGGCGTGACGACGGTGTGCCCGGCGTTGTTGCCGCCCTGGTAGCGGACGACCCAGCCGAACTGCCCGCCCAGCAGGTCGGTCGCCTTGCCCTTGCCCTCGTCGCCCCACTGGGCGCCGATCAACACGATTGCGGGCATGTAAGAGACTCCAGTTCACACACGCTCGTCACGGTCGCGGGACCGGGCGTGATTTCCGGTTTCCGCGGCGAGGAGGGTACTCGATCAGTGGTTCCGACCGATCCCGAAGCGGTTCTCCTCGACTGCCTGCCGCAGCGGCGTCACCGGCTTCCCTCCCACGGTATCCGGCCCGGCGCGCGACGTGAACGCCCACCGTCGTCGCTGGTGTCCGATCCCGCGGTGCGTTCGGTCACCGTGGGCCCGCGCCCCGGGAAGGCGGAGGTCGACGTCCTGCTCCCGGTGCCGCGGCTGATCGTCCACGGTGACGACGCGGACCTCGCCGCCGTGCTCCTCCGGCTGCTGCGGCGGGACGCGCTCGCGACCGAGGTCGCCTACCTGCCCGTGTCCCGGCGGTCGCGGGCCGCCGCGAACTGGGGCCTCCCGACCCGGTTCGACGACGCCGTCGCCCTCGCCCGGTCCGGCACCGCACGCGAGATGCCGCTGGTGCGCGACGACAACGGGGGCGTCCTCGCCGGCCGCGGGGAGATCCCCGACCTCTACGGCGAGGCCTACTGCGACGCGACGCGCGTGCTGCACGGCCGCGTGAAGCTGCTCGTCGTCGACGCGGGGCCCGAGGGCGTGCACGTGCGGGCGGGCCGCGGGGTGACCGGCACGACCGGGCGGGCGATCCAGATCGGGACGACGGGTGCGACGCCCGTCCGCGACGGCGTCGCGCACCCGCGGGAGATCAAGCGGTGGGCCTGGTACCGGCACACCGAGCCGTGGCGGCCGGTGCTGCCGGGCTGATCAACGCCCGGGGTCCTCGGGGGCGAGCACCGCGTCGGTCGCGGTGATCCCGACGTCGAACACCTCGTCGGTGGGGACGACGTAGCGGTTGCGGTGGTCCCGGGTCTCGCCGCGACCGCCCGGGACGCCGCCGGCCATCGGGCCGTAGCCGGCCCCGCCGCGAGCCTCCGCCGCCTTGGCGCCGGTCCACGGCTCGGGCGCGCCGGCGCTCCGCGGCCCGGGGGTGCGGGGCTCGGTGCCCCACGCCGTCCCGGCCCCGCCGCGACCGCCGGGTCCGTGCGGTTCGGTCGCCGCGCCCGGCAGCCGCGCGGTGCCGCGGGACTCGCCGAACGGGGAGCCGAGGGCGCCGCGGCCCGCTCCGGAACCGGCTCCGTACGACCCGGTCCCGCTGCCGGGGCGGGTCTGCGGGGCGGGGCCGGTCTCGGTGCGGGGGCGGACGAGCTGCTGCCGACGTGCCTGATCGCCGAAGCGGCGCGCGAGGTCCTCGCGGGCCCGGGCGGCATCCGGAATCGGGGTCCGAACGCGGTCCGGAGCAGGCGGGATGCGGGAGCCCTGCGCCCCGGTACCGCCTCCACCGGCGCCCGACGAGAACGCCGGTCCGCTCGGCAGCGGGACGAGGGGCGAGGGCCCGCCACCGCCTCCGGCGCCGCCACCCGCGCCACCACCGGGGCCGCCGCCCGCACCGCCGCCGCCCGACGGGCCGGTGGGTGCCGACACCGGCTGCGAGGCCGACCCGACCGGGGGAAGCCCGACTCCGGCCGGTCCCGGTGTCGGGCCGGGAAGTCCGCCTCCACCCGGCGCGACGGAGACGCCGGGCTGCGGTCCCGGCGCACCGCCGGGACCCGGCGTCGCGCCCGGAGATGTCGCGGGCGGGGGCGCGGCGGCCGCCTCGGTGGTGAAGCGGTCGTCGATCGCGGAGGTCTCGGACTCGTACTTCTGGAGCGCCCGGTTCGCGACCTCGTCGTTGATCTGGTTGTGCTCGGCGATGGTCACGTGGTCGGCGCCCCTGCCCCGGAGGGACTGCCAGGCCTCGCTGATGTTGTCGCCCGCGCGCTGGATCCAGGAGAACTCGGCCGGGTCCATGAACCGGACCTGGTTGCGCATGCGCTCGAACGCGCTGCCGTGGTCGAGCATGCGGTCGGCGCCGTTCCGCGCGACGTTCGCGGTGCCGTCGACGCCGGTCGCGGTGCGGTCCAGGGACTCCTGGGCGGCCCGGGCGGCGGGGCCCTGCCACGAGATACCGAGATCGGCCATGCCGCGGTCGAGGGTCTGCTTGGTGGTCGCCATGTCGTCGACGAGCTTGCGGAGACCGTCGGAAGTCTGTCGCATGGCCTCGGCGCCGGGCTTGTCGAGGATCCAGGCCGCCTTCGTGGCGATGTCGAAGGCTTCGAAGGCGTAACAACGCGGCAGCGCCATCGTCGTCCTCAGCGGGTGACGTGAGGGCCGCGATACTGAAGCCCCGAGGAACCGGAGAAGGAGGCCGCGTTCTCGTCCTCCGTGAGGCCATATTCCTCGACGGCTTTGGCCAACCTGTTTCGGGCCTCGACCAACTCGTTGACGTAGTCGGAGTGCGTCTTACGGAGGACATCGACCTTGGGCTGGAAGACCACCACAGCGTCCTTGGATACCGGGTCATCGGCACACGGGGGCATGGCACGCAGAGCCGCTGAGTCCGCAAGCGTCCGCCTCGCTGCATCCACACGCTCGTCGAAGAGGCGTTTGACCTGCAGCACGTTGTCGACGTCGATCTGGGCCATGAAGGAGTCCGACACCAGGCCCTGCGGGTGTCGTGCTGGAACGTCCATCGTGCGGACGCTAGCCATTGCAGATGGCGTCCGAGGTCGATCGGGACGGACCGTTCGCATAAGCGAACCGCCCGACATCGTCACCCGTGTCCGGCCCTCGCATTCTCGACCACGAATCCGGCGAGCGAGCGTGCCTGTTTGCATACGCGTGTCATCGCGAGAGGTTTGCCGTCATCCCCGTACCCGACAGCCTGCACCTGCACTCGGAGCGTGTCTGCGTCTCCGGCGTCCAGGTAGAACTCGCACAACGGCGTCGATTCGGCATCAGCCGTGACTCGAACAGCACCGAAGCCACCGATGATGTCCAACGACGAATCCGAAGCACCCACTGCAGTCGAGGCAGGTTCGCTGATGGTCTGCACCGCATAGGAGATGACCGCGTCGTTATCGGGCCATGTGCAGGTACGGCTGGGGCCCTCGGGGAGAACCACGTTTCCAGGCTCGCCCTCGTCCACCGAAAGCTGGGCACGCTGAGCTGGAGTCAGCAGAGAGCAGAGGTCCGTCTTGCTCACGTCGATCTCCGCCGGCCGCGGCGGAAACGGCCCCTCCGGCTCCGCAGCCCCACACCCCACGACCACCCCGCACACGAGCAGCAGGACGACAACGAGTCGGACCACCGGCGACGCTCCCCCGGACAGGAACAGGACCGCAGCAGGCTAGCCCGTCGTCGTCGCCACCGGACCCGTTCCGGTCAGGCCGCGGCGGCGGAGTCGTCCGGGCGCCGGTGGTAACTGTCCACATAGATCTGCCCGGACAGGTCCGCGATGGCGTCCATGATCTCGTCGGTGACCGCGCGCCGGATCGCCGGAGCGCCCTCCAGCCCCTCGTAGCGGCTGAACTCCAGCGGCCGCCCGAAGCGGATCTCGACCCGGGCCAGGCGCGGGATCAGCCGTCCGACCGGCTGCACGTGCTCGGTCCCGATCAGGCCGACGGGCACGACGACCGCCCCCGTCGACAGCGCCAGCGACGCGACGCCGGTGTGCCCGCGGTGCAGCTTGCCGTCGAGGGAGCGCGTGCCCTCCGGGTAGATGCCGAACGCACCGCCGCACTCCAGGACCTTGCGCCCCGCGGCGAGCGCGGCGAGGCCGGCGCGGGCGTTGGACCGGTCGACCGGGATGTAGCCGAGCGCCCCCAGGAACGCGGCCATCAGGCGTCCGCGCAGACCACGACCGGTGAAGTACTCGGCCTTGCCGAGGAAGGCGACCTTGCGCGGGGCGACGAGCGGGATGAACGCCGTGTCGACGGCCGCGCGGTGGTTCGCCGCGAGGATCACCGGCCCGGTGGCCGGGATGCGGTCCGCGCCGCGCACGCGGGGCCGCCACACGAGCCGGACGAGTGGCGCGAGGACGTAGCGGATGAACAGCTGCACCGTGAACCCCGATCAGTGAGCGACGTCCACAACTCCGTGCAGGGGGGACCGACGTCCCGGCGCCGAACGAGGCCCGATTCTGCTCCGTGACCGGCCCGTGACGGAAGCCCTTCCGCCCGTTCAGTCCCCGTGCGGATCGGTGAGCTGCCCGCGCAACGCACGCAGCGCCTCGCTGCGGGTCATCCCGGTCGCCTGCAGCAGGTCGACAGCGATCGAGCGGACCTGCGCGACCAGCACGGGCGCCGAGACCGCGGGCGCCGCGGCCGGCTGCCCCTCCGCCGGCCGGGCGACGACCGCACCGGGGTCGGCGAGGACCGGTGCGTGCTGCACGGCTTCCAGGATCGGGCCGCGCGCCTTCTCGCGGTCGCCGTCCTGCCCGAGTTCCCCGATCAGCGCCTCGACGGAGGCGGCGAGCTCGGTGATCGCGTCCGGCAGACCGGGCGGGACCGGTTCGCCGTCCTCGATCGCGGTCATCGCGCGCCGGGCGAGCACCCGGGCGTTGCGGTGGGCGTAGTCGGCCCGCTCGGCGAGCGTCCGGTAGCGGCGCAGCATGGCCCGGCGCGGCCGGTGCATCGGTGAGACCGTCACGACCTCGCCCGCGGAGCTGACCGCCGTGCGCAGCTCGTCGATGACGGCCTGGGTGTCGCGGGCCCGGGCCAGCGCCCGCGACGCGCTCTCCCGGTCGCCCTCGCGCAGCGCCGTCGCGATCTCGGTGAGCACGGTGACGAGGTCGTCGAGCACCCGGCGGGCGACCCGGCGCACGATCCGGACCGGATGCGCGGGGATGACCGCGGCGACCAGGATCCCGGCGAGGCCGCCGATCAGGGCGTCGATGCAGCGGTCGATCCCACCGGTCTCGGTGGGCGGGAGCAGCGTCGTCACCAGCACCGCGGACACCGCGGCCTGGTTGACGAACAGGGTCCCGCCGTCGGTGAACACCGCGATGACCAGCGCGAGCGCGACGACGAGCACCAGCTGCCAGAGTCCGCCGCCGATCTGCGCGATCAGCAGGTCGCCGACCAGGACGCCGATGCTCACCCCGACGACGAGTTCGGCCGTGCGGCGCAGCCGCGAGTTCAGCGACATGCCCAGGCTGAGCACCGCCGCGATCGGCGCGAAGAACGGCCGCGTGTGACCGATCAGGTCACCGGCCACCCAGAGGGCGAGGCCGGCGGCCATGGAGCACTGCAGGATCGGCAGCCACGACGCGCGGACGCGCCGGGCTCCGGCCCGGCCGCGTGAGCGGACCCGGTCCCACGCGGCCACCGGCGTCAGGACACGCCGAGGGCGGCGAGCGCCTCCGGGTCCGAGTCGTTGATCAGGGTGCGCAGGCGCTCGACCTCGGGGGCCTCCCCGATCGCCGTGGCGGCGCGCAGCAGCGCGCCGCACGACCGGAGGAAGCCCTGGTTCGGCTCGTGCGACCACGGCACCGGACCGAAGCCCTTCCAGCCGTTGCGGCGCAACTGGTCCAGGCCGCGGTGGTAGCCGGTGCGGGCGTAGGCGTAGGCGGCGACGCTCTCCCCGGCGTCGAGGGCGCGCTCGGCGAGCACCGCCCAGGCGATCGACGACGACGGCGACCCCGCCGCCACCTCCGACGGGTCCTTGCCCGCGGTCAGGTCCGCCGCGGCGGGGTCGACCGGGAGGCGCGTGTCGTCGGGCTCGAGCAGGTTGCCGTGCAGACTCATGCCGCCATCCTGGCGCGCGCCCACCGGTCGTCGCCAACCGGTGGGCACACGACGTGGATCCGGAGGAGGACTCAGAGGGCCTTGCCGGCGGACTTCAGCGACTCGCACGCCTCGACGACGCGCTCGCTCATCCCGACCTCGGCCTTCTTCAGGTACGAGCGCGGGTCGTAGACCTTCTTGTTGCCGACCTCGCCGTCGATCTTGAGCACGCCGTCGTAGTTGGCGAACATGTGCGACACGATCGGCCGGGTGAAGGCGTACTGGGTGTCGGTGTCGACGTTCATCTTCACGACGCCGTAGCCCAGCGCCTCGTGGATCTCCTCGAGCAGCGAGCCGGACCCGCCGTGGAAGACCAGGTCGAACGGCTTGGCGCCGGCGTCGAGCCCCAGCTTCTGCACGGCCACCTCCTGGCCCTGCTTGAGGATCTCCGGGCGGAGCTTGACGTTGCCGGGCTTGTAGACGCCGTGCACGTTGCCGAAGGTCGCGGCCAGCAGGTAGCGGCCCTTGTCGCCGGAGCCGAGGACCTCGACGGTGCGCTCGTAGTCGCCGGGGGCGGTGTAGAGCTTGTCGTTGATGTCGTTCGCGACACCGTCCTCCTCGCCGCCGACGACGCCGATCTCGACCTCGAGGATGATCTTCGCCTTGGCCGCCTGCTCCAGCAGCTCGGCCGCGATCTTCAGGTTCTCCTCGAGCTCGACCGCGGAGCCGTCCCACATGTGCGACTGGAACAGCGGATTCTGCCCCTTGTCCACGCGCTCCTGGCTGATCGCGATCAGCGGACGCACGAACGAGTCCAGCTTGTCCTTGGGGCAGTGGTCGGTGTGCAGCGCGATGTTGACCGGGTACTTGTCCGCGACGACGTGCGCGAACTCTGCGAGGCCGACCGAACCGGTGACCATGTCCTTGACCCGGGTGCCGGACAGGAACTCCGCGCCACCGGTCGAGACCTGCACGATGCCGTCGGAGCCTGCCTCCGCGAACCCGCGCAGCGCCGCGTTGAGGGTCTCGGTGCTGGTCACATTGATCGCCGGGTAGGCGAACTCGCCGCTCTTGGCGTTGTCCAGCATCTGGTTGTAGATCTCGGGCGTGGCGATGGGCACGGGGCCTGCCTCCTCGTCGTCGGCGGTCGCTGCTCCGCGCAGCGCTCCTTGTCTCCGGGTGAGTATCACGTACCCGCGGGGAAGGGGGAGCCATCGTCGGAATGGGCCTGGTCTCACCGCGGGCGACGCCGTCGCCCGGTGCACCGGGTAATGCTGCGGAGCCTGTCGGTGGTGGTCGCTAGTGTGGTGGGCGTGGAGGAGGAGCGCGCCGAGAACGCCGTCGACCGGACGCTGGGCCGGTTGCGCGCCATCGACAGCCGACCGGCGCCCGCGGGCACCGGGCCGCACCCGTTCACCCCGGGCACGTCGGCCCCGGTCGACGGGCCGGGTGGTTCCGGGGCCCGGCAGGGCCCGGAGACATCGCTGACGCTGGCCGACCTCTACCGCGACCACCGCCTGCGCCTCGTGCGCCTCGCGATGCTGCTGGTGGACATCCCGGCCACCGCGGAGGACGTGGTGCAGGAGGCGTTCACCGGGCTGCACCGGCACTGGACCGGCCTGCGGGACGAGACGGCCGCCGTCGCCTACCTGCGTGCGGCCGTGGTGAACGGGTCCCGGTCGGTGCTGCGGCGCCGTCGCACGGCACGCGAGTACGTGCCGCCGCACGCGGCGAACGCCCGCTCCGCGGAGTCGCTGGCCATGCTGTCCGCCGAGCACCAGTCGGTCGTCGACGCGCTGGGCCAGCTCCCGCCGCGCCAGCGCGAGGTGCTCGTCCTGCGCTACTACGGCGGGCTGACCGAGTCCGAGATCTCCGAGGCCGCCGGGATGAGCCGGGGCACGGTGAAGTCGACCGCCAGCCGCGCGCTCGACGCCGTCGCCCGGATCATGGCCGAGCGGGCCGGTACCGAGGCCGTCCGGCGTCCGGGGGAGCTGCGATGACCGGCCCCCAGCCGCCGCAGCCCGGCCACGACGACGCCGCCCGCCGGATCGGCGAGGCGCTGCAGGCGCAGGCCCGCGGGCGCCCGATGCCGCAGCGTCCCGCGGCGGGCCCCGCCCCCGTGCCGCCACGCGTCCCCGGCCGGCTCCCGCCGCCGGTCCCGCGTCCCGGGCCGCCCCCGCAGCGCCGGCCGCAGCAGGCCCCGGCACCGGAGCCCGCCCGGTCGGCGACCGGCCAGATCGTCTGGGCCGCGGTGATCGCGCTGCTCCTCGGCGCCCTGCTCGGCGGGGGTCTCGCGCTGGTCTCGGTGCTCCTGCCGGGGGCGCTGCCCGCCCTCGGCTGAGCCGCTCACAGCACCCCCACAGCGACGGCCACGTCGATCCACATCACCCGGCCGGTACCGTTTCTCGACGTGACGGTTCTCGCCGCGACGCAGACGCTCGCCCTCGGTCCCGACTGGCTCGACCCGGCGGTGATCATCGAGTCCCTGGGTCCGTGGGCCCTGGTGGGCGTCGCTGCGATCATCTTCGCGGAGTGCGGGCTGCTGCTCGGGTTCTTCCTCCCCGGCGACTCGCTGCTGTTCACCGCGGGCCTGTTCGTCGCGCAGGGCGCGATCGACGTGCCGCTGTGGCTGGTCTGCCTGGTGCTGGTGGTGTCCGCCTTCGCCGGCAACGCCGTCGGCTACGGCATCGGCTACCGCGCCGGCCCGGCGATCTTCGACAAGCCGAAGTCGAAGCTGTTCAACCCCCAGCACGTCGAGAAGACCCACGAATTCTTCGAGAAGTACGGCAACCGGGCCATCGTCCTCGGCCGCTTCGTGCCGATCGTGCGGACCTTCATCACCGTGAGCGCCGGCGTCGCGCGGATGGACCCGAAGCGCTACCTGACGTACTCGCTGATCGGCGGCGTCGCGTGGGCGGCGGGCGTGACGGTGCTGGGCTACTTCCTCGGCCAGTTCGCGTTCGTCCGTGAGCACATCGACCTGATCCTCATCGCGATCGTGTTGATCTCGGTGCTGCCGATCGTGTTCGAGGTGCTGCGGGCGCGGGCCGCGTCCAGGCGCGGGGGCCCCGCCGGCCCGGTCGACGGCGTCGCGGGCGCCGCGACCGGTGCGGCCGCCGCCACCGTCACCGGCCGCTCCGCCGACGACGACCCGGCCGCGGTCACCATGCAGATGCCGGCCGTCGGGAGCGGCCCGGCGCCGCGGACCGGACGCCCCCGGGACGGGCAGACGACGTTCGCCCAGCCCGGTCGTGCCCCGCAGCACGGCGGGACCGCACCACGGCACGGTGGCGCGGTGCCGCCGCACGGCCCCGGCCCCCGCCCGCAGGACGGCACGGAGCCGCCGTACCGCCACACCACCGGTCGCCCCACCATGCCGCCCCGGCACGGCAACTGAGCATCGATCAGCACGTTTCCGCCCTGCCCGGGGCGGAAACGTGCTGATCACCAGGCGTCGGACAGGTCCGCGTGCTCGCGGATCCATGCGTGCATCACGATCCCCGAGGCCACCCCGGCGTTGACCGAGCGCGTCGAGCCGAACTGGGCGATCGACACGACCAGGTCCGCGGCGTCGCGCAGCTCCGGTGACAGCCCGGGGCCCTCGGCGCCGAACACGAGCACGCAGTCCCGCGGCAGCGACGTGGCCTCCAGCCGGACCGCGCCCGCGACGTTGTCCACCGCCACCACGGCCAGGCCGTGCTCCCGGGCGAACGCGACGAGACCGTGCGAGTCGGCGTGGTGGTGCAGCCGCAGGTAGCGGTCGGTGACCATCGCGCCGCGGCGGTTCCACCGGCGTCGCCCGACGATGTGCACGCCGGCGACCCCGAAGGCGTTCGCCGTGCGCACCACCGTGCCGATGTTGTGGTCGTGCCCGAGGTTCTCGATCGCCACGTGGAACGGGTGCGCCCGGCCTGCCAGGTCCGCCGCGACGGCGTCGCGGCGCCAGTAGCGGTAGCGGTCGACGACGTTGCGCCGGTCACCGTGCTCCAGCAGCTCCGGGTCCCACCGGTCGCCCTGCGGCCACGGCCCGGCCCACGGGCCGACCCCGACCTGGCCGGGGACCGACCACTCGCTGGGCCCGGGCTCGCTCATCCCAGCTGCAGGTCCGCCAGCCCCAGCAGCGCGCGGTACGGCACGCCCTCGGCCTCGACGGCCTGCCGGGCGCCGGTGTCACGGTCGACGACGGTGCACACCCCGACGACGTCGGCGCCGGCCTGGAGCACCGACCGGACCGCGGTCAGGACCGAGCCGCCGGTGGTGGAGGTGTCCTCGACGACCAGCACCGGGCGGCCGGTGATGTCCGGGCCCTCGATGAGCCGCTGCATGCCGTGCTTCTTGGTCTCCTTGCGGACGACGAAGGCGTCGACCGGGTCGGTGTCCGGCTCGGCCGCCGCCGCGTGCAGCACCGCCGTCGCGACCGGGTCCGCGCCGAGCGTCAGCCCGCCGACCGATCGGTAGGTCCAGTCCGTGGTGAGCTCGCGCAGCAACCGTCCGATCAGCGGGGACGCCTCGTGGTGCAGCGTGACGCGGCGCAGGTCGATGTAGTAGTCGGCCTCCGCGCCGGAGGAGAGCGTGACCCGCTCGTGGACGACGGCGATCTCCCGGACCAGCGCGGCGAGGCGGGAGCGGTCGGTGTGTGCGGAGCTCATGTGCGATCCCTGTCGAACGTCGCCGTGATGCGTCGCAGCAGGCTCCGGGGCAGCACCCCGGTCACCCCCACGATCGCCTTGTACTGCCTGGAGGGCACGGAGACGACCCGGCCCCGGTCGAGGTCGGCGAGTGCCTCGTCGACGACCTGGGAGGCCTCCAGCCACAGCGGGCCGCGGCGGGCGCCGACGTCGATGCCGGCCCGCTCGTGGAACTCGGTGCGCACGTAGCCGGGGCACAGCACCATCGCGCGCACCCCGGTGCCCTGCAGCGACGCCGCGACGCCCTCGGTGAAGGAGATGACCCAGGCCTTGTCGGCCGGGTAGGTGGAGCCGCGCCCGGCCAGGAAGCCCGCGACGCTCGCGACGTTCAGCACCGCGCCGGTGCCGCGGTCGACCATCCCGGGCAGCGCGGCCCGGGTCAGCTCCAGCACGGCGGCCACGTTCACCTGCAGCTGGCGGGCCAGGTCGGCGGCGTCGTTCTCGAGGAAGGAGGCGCCCAGCGCGAGCCCGGCGTTGTTGACGAGCAGGTCGACCGGCGCGAGGTCGGGGTCGGCGAGGCGGCGCACGACCCGGGCCCGCTGGTCCGGGTCCGACAGGTCGGCGGGCAGCACCTCGACGGCGACGCCGAGGTCGCGGTAGCGCTGCGCGGCGGTCTGGAGGCGGTCGGCGTCGCGCGCCACGAGCACGAGGTCGCGGCCGTCGGCGGCGAGCCGATCGGCGAACGCGGCCCCGATCCCCGACGACGCGCCCGTGATCATGACGGAGGGCACGCGGGGAGCGTAGTGCGTCCGCACCCGACCGGCGCAGGCGCGACGGTTACCGACGGGTCGGGTGTGACCCGTGCGACAGGGGTGTGCGACGACCTCGTGAGACGGGCCGCTCTCGCGTGCCGGTGCACCATGAAGCCTTTACCGTCGAGACCATGACGTCCGAGGCGCTGCCGATCCAGCGGCCGGTCGATCCCGCTTCCCCCGGCGCCGCCGACGTGCCGAGCGGCCCGTCGCCCCGTCATTCGAGGGTCGCCGTCGTGGGGGCGGGGTTCACCGGACTCGCCGTGGGCCTGGCCCTGCTGCGGCGGGGTGTGCACGACTTCGTCCTGCTGGAGCGGGCGGACGACGTCGGCGGGGTGTGGCGCGACAACACCTACCCCGGTGTCGGCGTCGACACGCCGTCGCCGCTGTACCAGCTGCGTGCCATGACCAACCCGGACTGGAGCGACCTCTACGCGCCCGGCCACGAGGTGCAGGACTACGCCCGGCGCCTGGCCCACTCGACCGGCCTGCTCGACCACGTCCGCTTCGACGCCGACGTGCTCTCCGCCCGCTGGGACCCCGCGGACGCCCGCTGGCGGATCGCGACACCGTCCGGTGAGTTCACCGCGGACGTCCTGGTCAGCGCGGCCGGGCTGGTCGCCGACCCGAAGCTGCCCGACGTGGAGGGCCTCGCGGACTTCCCCGGCCCGGTGTTCCACTCCGCCCGCTGGGACCACGACGCCGAGCTCGCCGACCGGCGCGTCGCCGTCGTCGGGACGGGGGCGACGGCGATCCAGCTCGTCCCCGAGCTGCAGCCGCGCGTCACCGAGCTGCACGTCCTGCAGCGCACCCCGGCCTGGATCCTGCCCAAGCCCGAGCGGCCCGTCGGCGAGCGCACCCGTCGCGCGCTGGCGGCGAACCCGCTGCTGTGCCGGATGCAGTTCGACGTCATCTACGTCGGCGCCGAGCTGCTCGCCGCGACCCGTCGCTCGCGGCTGCTGCGCGAGACACTCACCCGGGTCGGCCGCAGGCATCTCGCCGCCCAGACGCCCGACCCGCAGCTGCGCGCGCGGCTGACCCCCGACTTCGACTACGCCTGCAAGCGGCCGCTGGTCTCGAACGACTATCTGCCCGCGATGAGCGCGCCGAACACGACGCTGCACACCGGTGGGCTCGCCCGGGTCGAGGGGCGGACCGTCGTCTCCGGCGACGGAAGCCGCGCAGAGGTCGACGCGATCGTGCTGACCACCGGGTTCGAGGTCGGCGCGACGGCCCCGATCGCGCGCCGCATCCACGACGCCCACGGCAGGTCCCTGCACGACCACTGGGGCGCCTACCCGCGCGCCTACCTGGGGATGAGCTACCCCGGCTTCCCGAACCTGTTCCTCATGCAGGGTCCGAACGCGACCAGCGGGGCCAGCTCGACGCTGCTGTTCTCCGAGGCCCAGGCCCGCTACGTCGCCGACGCCGTGTGCCGGATGGCGGCCGAGGGCATCCGCGCGCTCGACGTGAAGCCCGCCGTCGAGGAGCGCTGGACGCGGCGGATCCGGCGCCGCTCGGCGCGCACCGTGTACGAGACCGGCGGCTGCGCGAGCTACTACCAGAACGACGAGGGCGTCAACGTCGTCATGTGGCCGGCCAACACCGCGGAGTACCAGCTGCGGACCCGCCGGTTCCGGCTGTCGCCGTTCGACGTCGAGCGGGGACGGACCGGTGCCGGGCACCCGCTGCACCCGTTGCGCCCGGTCCGGCTCGCCGCGACGGCCTGACTCACCCGCGGGCCGCGGCCCACCAGTCGGCGACCTCGCCGAGCAGGCGCTGCACGGCCTCGTCGTCGAGGAACGACGAGGTGATCGAGTTGGCGGCCAGCGTGCGGAGCTGGTCGTCGGTGAAGCCGAGGCCCTCGCGGACCGCGGCGTAGTTCGCGTCGGCGTAGCCGCCGAAGTAGGCGGGGTCGTCGGAGTGCACCGACACGTTCAGCCCCGCCGCGAGCATCTCCGGCAGCGGGTGCAGCCCGATGCCGGGGACGCAGGCGAGCCGGACGTTGGACAGCGGGCAGACCGTCAGCGGGGTGCGGTCACGGACCAGGCGGGCGACGAGGGCGTCGTCCTCGATCGCGCGGATGCCGTGGTCGACGCGCAGCACGCCCAGCTCGTCGAGGGCCTCGGTCACGTAGCCCGCCGGGCCCTCCTCCCCCGCGTGCGCGACCGGCTTGAGACCCAGCCCGCGGGCCCGCTCGAACACCGAGGTGAACTTCGACGGCGGGTGCCCGACCTCGGCCGAGTCGAGCCCGACCCCGACGATCCGGTCCAGGTACGGCTCCGCCGCCCGCAGGGTCCCCTCCGCCTCGGCGGCCGACCGGTCGCGCAGGAAACAGAGGATCAGCCCGGCGGAGACGTCGTCGGCGTGGTGCTCGATCGCGTCGGTGAGCCCGCCGATCACGTCGCCGATCGCGACGCCGCGAGCGGTGTGCGCCTGAGGGTCGAAGAACATCTCGACGTGCCGGACCCCCTGCTCCGGGCAGGTCCGCAGGTACGCCGACGCGAGCGCGGCGAAGTCGTCGCGGGTCCGCAGGACGGCCATGTTGGCGTAGTACACGTCCAGGAAGGACTGCAGGTCGGTGAAGTCGTAGGCCGCCCGCAGCTCCTCCACCGAGGCGTACGGCAGCGCGACGTCGTGCCGCCGGGCCAGCTCGAACACGGTCTCGGGTTCGAGCGTGCCCTCGATGTGCAGGTGCAGCTCGGCCTTCGGCAGCGGCGGGGTCCCGGTGGTCGTCACCGGGACATCATCCCGTGCCGCCCCGCGCGGTCAGGAGCTGGTGACCGTCGACGTCATGTAGGCCGAGACCTGGTGGCCACGGGAGCGGTCACGGGCCGCGGCGCTCGCGCGGGCGCGCTGCGCCGCGGTGCGCACCGGACCGGCCGCCCAGTGCCGCCCGCAGTCCCCGGCGGCGACGACGGCGCGCCCCGCGCCCGGGCGGGAGGGCAGGTCCGGCAGCCGGGACGGCTCCCGGTGCCCGGCACCGCCGAGCAGCTCCTCGGGCGTGGCGGACGGGGCGGCCGGGATCGCAGCGGCCGGGGTGGCGACGGCCGCCGCGACGGTGGGCTCCCAGGTCGCGTCGGCGAACAGCTCGGCGCCGCGCCGGGCCGCACGGACGCCCGCGGCGACGGCGCGCCGGGCCGGGCCCGGACGGGCCGGGCCGCTCTGCGGGGCGCTCACGACGAGGCCGGCGTCGAGGTCGTCGAGCACCGCGTCGGCGGCGTCGGCGGTCCACTCCGGCCGGTCGTCGCCGCGAACGGCGACGACGTGCACGTCGCCGGTCAGGGTCGGGGCGAGCGAGGTGACGAACGAGACCGCCCACGTGGCCGACCGCTCGTTCCCGCCGATCGCGACGATCCCGCCGGTGCCGCGACGCAGCATGCCGGGCAGCGCGGCGTGGGTGAGGCGCATCGTCGCCGTCATGCCGAGGTCGACGCTCGCCCGCCCGGCGTCCGGTGCGGCGACGGCCGCGTCGGCGAGCGCGTCGTGCACCAGCACGTCGACGGCCGGGGCCTCCGGACCGGCGAGGAAGGCCTCGAGCCGGAACAGGCCGTGCCGGGTGCCGAGGTCCGCGAGGAGGACGTCGGCGCGGATCCCGTACCGGACGGCGAGCTCCCGGGCGGTGGGGGCGACCCGCTCGGGGTCGCGGGTGACGAGCAGGAGGTCGAGTCCGCGCGCGGCCAGTCGGTCGGCCAGAGCCGCGCCGAGACCCGTACCGCCGCCGGTGATGAGAGCCATAGCCACACGATCAGGCTAGCGGTACCCGTTCGGCTTAACGCGTTCGGGTGGTCACATCGCGTTGCGGTGGATCAACGCTGCGTAGATACCCGCAGATCAGGACTCGATCGCGGGACGACGGGCGTGCAGCCCCTCCTCCAGAGCGGTGGCCACCTCCGCCAGATCGGCGAGCAGGTCCTGCATCCGATCGGCGGAGATGCCGACGGGCGCGGCGGCCAGCACCCAGGCGTCCTCGGCCCAGAGGAGCTCGACGTCCTCGCCGACCGCGTCGCTGGCGTCGGCGACGCGCGGGGTCAGCAGCGGGCGGACGGCGTCGGCGTCGCTGACGAAGGCGTAGCGCTCACCGACCGGCTCGAGCAGGTCGAGACCGGCGTCGTCGGGCAGCGGGGCCGAGGGCAGCCGCAGCTCGACGGCGGCGGGCAGCGACTCGTGCACCTGCACCGCGCAGAGCACCGAGCTGATGCGGCCGGCCTGCTCGTGGTCGAACGCGTAGGCCTTGCGCGGGCCGTCCGGGGTGGGGACGTCGCCCGAGACCAGGTTGCGGGCCACACCGGGGCCGCCCTGGTGGATCGTCCCGTAGCGCCAGCGGCTGGGCAGGACGGGATCGGACTCGAGGTACTCCCACTCCCGCATGGACGCCCAGCGACGGCGGTCCCGCGTCGCGCCCCCGCGGAACCGGTCGAACAGCAGCAGACCGACACCGACGACGATCGCGACGAGGGCGATGACGAACCAGACCGACATGCCGGGCAGCGTAGTCCCGACGGGCCCCGTGGAGTGGTAACGCCACGGCTCCGGACGTGCACGTTCGTCGTGCACGGAGACTCAGCCGGCGGCCGGCTCGTCCCACTCCGCTGCCGTCGCCCGGCGGGCGGCGTCGTTCTTGCCGTACTCCAGCACGGCGTCCTGCCCCCGGGTCACCGTCTGCTCGACGGCCTCCCGCGCCGGCGACGTCGCGATCCCGGGCAGCAGACCGGTCCGCATGGTGTCCTCCAGCCTGTGTGCGACCGCGCTCGCCTTCTCCAGCAGGCCGACGACCTCCTCGACCCGGCGGACGACCGTGTGGGAGAGGTCGACGGCGTCGAGGACGAGGACGGCGATGCCGACCGGGGCGGCGACCCCCGCGGTGACGGCCGCGCCCGCAGTCCACGCGAGCAGCTTCGGGACCAGCCACACGACGAACTCGGCGATCAGGTCGCGCACGATCGCCCGCTCGGTGCCGACGACGGACGCCGAGGTCAGCACGACGTCGGCGACGCCGTGGGCGGTCTCGGAGAGTCGTCGCACGGCCTCGCCCCGGGTCACGGCGGCCCCGTGGAACGCGTCCCCCGCGGTCCCGGTCCAGGCGTCCGGGGCCGCCAGGACGGTCTCGATCTCCGGCAGGAGGGTGGCCAGCTCGCGGGAGATCTGGTGCCAGTCCTGCGCCCGGGCCTCGATCTGCCGGGGGTCCCCGCAGAGCCGGTCGAGGGGCTCGCTCAGGAAGGCGAAGTGCTCGATCGCCCATCCGACCCCGGCCGTCCCGAGCTCCTGCAACGGGTCGGTGACCATGCCGAGCGCGTCGAGCCCGGCCACGGTGGCGGCGACAGCGACGCCGGCGCCGTCCTGTGCCCCGGCCGCCTTCCCGACGTCCTCGATCGAGGAGAACACGCCCGCCCCGTCGAGGGGACCCGGCCCCTCGACGTCCACCGGGGCCGTCACCGGTCCCCGTCGACCGGGGCCGGGGCGGGAGCGGGGTCGACGTCGAGGAACGTGGCGGCCGTCCGGAGCTCGGTGTCGAGGTAGGCCGCGACGGCCTTCCGGGCGGAGGCCGCCAGGTCGTGCAGGCTCGCGGAGAGGACATCCAGCGCCTCGACCCCGGCCCGCATGGCCGCGGTGGCGTCGGCCGAGAAGAACTCCCCGATGACGCCGTAGGCGCCGGTGTCGAGCTCGGCCCGGGAGGGCCGCATCCCGGCGACGGCGGAGCCCGCACCGTCGAGGACGTCGGCACGGGCCGAGACCCTGTCGGGGACGACGCGGAAGCCCGGGGAGGTCACTGCTCGCCCTCCGCCGTGAGCGGCGCCATGATCCGCTCCACCTGCGCGGCCGAGTCCAGCGCGGCCTCCCGGCTCAGCCGCAGCACCGTCTCGGCGAGCCGGGCCCGCGGCAGCTCCTCGGCCCGCACCCCGAGCCGCAGGTCGGTCAGCATCCCGGACGCGTCGACGGTGACCACGACCGCACCGTCGCGGGTGCGTGCGGTCGCGGTCACCGTCGCGACCCGGTCCCGGGCCTGCTCGGCCCGGACCCGGATCGACTCGATACGGGTGCGGTACTCGTCCAGCCAGGTCCGCCCGGCGTTCGGCTGCTCGGCGGTGAAGTGCTCCATGAGCCCCGACGATGACGTGCACCGCCGGGGCCCACGGGCGAACCGGTGGATCAGTTCGCGATCGTGACCGCCGGGTCGGCCGCCCCGACCGCCTTGCCCACGACCAGGCCGCCGGTCCCGCCGTCGGCCGACGGGTCCAGGTCGACCCGGACCGTGTCGCCCTCGCGGACGCCGCCGGACAGCAGCTCGCGGGCGAGCTGGTCGCCGATCGCGGACTGCACCAGCCTGCGCAGCGGGCGCGCGCCGTAGACGGGGTCGAACCCGTTCATGGCGAGCCACTCGCGGGCCGCGTCGGAGACCTCCAGCGACAGCCGCCGCTTGGCCAGCCGGCGCCCCAGCACCCCGACCTGGATGTCGACGATGTGGGTCAGCTCCTCGGTCGACAGCGCGTGGAAGACCACGACGTCGTCGAGCCGGTTGAGGAATTCCGGCTTGAAGTGCGACCGGACGACCGCCATGACGGCGTCCGTGCGTCCCTTCTCGTCCAGGGACGGGTCGGCGATGGCCTGGCTGCCCAGGTTGGACGTCAGCACCAGGATCGTGCTGCGGAAGTCCACCGTGCGGCCCTGGCCGTCGGTGAGACGGCCGTCGTCGAGCACCTGCAGGAGCGTGTCGAAGACGTCCGGGTGGGCCTTCTCGACCTCGTCGAGCAGCACGACGCTGTAGGGCCGCCGCCGCACCGCCTCGGTGAGCTGACCGCCCTGGTCGTAGCCGACGTAGCCGGGAGGGGCACCGACGAGGCGGGCCACCGAGTGCTTCTCGGAGTACTCGCTCATGTCGATGCGGATCATCGCCCGCTCGTCGTCGAACAGGAACTCCGCGAGCGCCTTGGCCAGCTCGGTCTTGCCGACGCCGGTGGGCCCGAGGAACAGGAACGAGCCGGTCGGCCGGTTCTCGTCCGCGACGCCGGCACGCGCCCGGCGCACCGCGTCGGACACCACGCGCACGGCCTCGGCCTGGCCGACGACCCGGTGGCCGAGCTCGTCCTCCATGCGCAGGAGCTTGGCGGTCTCACCCTCCAGCATCCGGCCGGCCGGCACGCCGGTCCAGGAGCTGACGACGTCGGCGACGTCGTCCGGACCGACCTCCTCCTTCAGCATCACGTCCTCGGCCCGCTCGACCGTCTCGGTGGCGGCGGCGAGCTCCTTCTCCAGCTGCGGGATGCGCCCGTAGCGCAGCTCCGCGGCCCGGCCCAGGTCGCCGTCGCGCTCGGCCCGCTCGGACTCGCCGCGCAGCTGCTCCAGCTGCTCCTTGAGCTCGCGGGTGACGTCGATGGCGCTCTTCTCGTTCTGCCAGCGCGCGGTCAGCGCGGCCAGCTCCTCGCGCTTCTCGGCCAGCTCGGCGCGCAGGGCCACCAGTCGGTCCTTCGACGCCGCGTCGACCTCCTTGTCGAGCGCCATCTCCTCGATCTCCAGGCGGCGGACGGCCCGCTCCACGGTGTCGATCTCCACCGGGCGCGAGTCGATCTCCATCCGGAGCCGGGAGGCGGCCTCGTCGACGAGGTCGATGGCCTTGTCCGGGAGGAACCGGGCGGTGATGTAGCGGTCCGACAGGGCGGCCGCGGCGACCAGGGCGGCGTCGGTGATGCGGACGCCGTGGTGCACCTCGTAGCGCTCCTTGAGCCCGCGCAGGATGCCGACGGTGTCCTCGACGGACGGCTCGCCGACCAGCACCTGCTGGAAGCGGCGCTCCAGCGCCGGGTCCTTCTCGATGTGCTGGCGGTACTCGTCGAGCGTGGTCGCGCCGACCATCCGCAGCTCACCGCGGGCGAGCATCGGCTTGATCATGTTGCCGGCGTCCATCGCGCCCTCGCCGGACGCGCCCGCACCGACGATCGTGTGCAGCTCGTCGATGAAGGTGACGACCTCGCCCGCGGAGTCGGTGATCTCCTTCAGGACCGCCTTGAGACGCTCCTCGAACTCGCCGCGGTACTTCGCACCGGCCACCATCGACCCCAGGTCGAGGGAGACGACGCGCTTGCCGCGCAGCGACTCGGGGACGTCACCGGCCACGATGCGCTGGGCCAGGCCCTCGACGATCGCGGTCTTGCCGACGCCCGGCTCCCCGATCAGCACCGGGTTGTTCTTGGTGCGCCGCGACAGCACCTGGACGACGCGGCGGATCTCGGTGTCCCGGCCGATGACCGGGTCGAGCTCACCCTCGCGTGCCCGGGCGGTCAGGTCCTGGCCGTACTTCTCCAGGGCCTGGTAGCTGCCCTCGGGGTCCGGGCTGGTCACCCTGGCCGAGCCGCGGACCTTGCCGAACGCCTCGCGCAGCGCATCCGGCGTGGCGCCGTGGCGCCCCAGCAGCTGGGCGACCGGGCCCCCGGACCGCGCGAGCCCGACGAGCAGGTGCTCGGTGGAGACGTACTCGTCGCCCATCTCGGTGGCGAGCTGCTGCGCCGCGGTGATCGCAGCCAGTGCGTCCCGGGACAGCTGCGGTGCGCTCACCGACGACCCCGACGCCGACGGCAGCCGGTCGCCCAGCGCGGTCAGCTCGGATCGGACGGCGGCCGCGTCCGCCCCGACGGCGGCCAGCAGCGGCGCGGCGATGCCGTCGCCCTGGGCCAGCAGGGCACCCAGCAGGTGGGTGGGCCCGACGTCGGGGTTCCCGGCCAGCGTCGCGGCCTGGACGGCGGCGGAGATGGCCTGCTGGGTACGGGTGGTGGGGTTGAAGGAGTCCATGCTCCGCGTTCCTCCCGGTCCTTCTGAGGTCGATGGTCTGTGGATGGGGAGCGGCACCCCGGGCCGCTGCTCCACAGTCTGCCCGGCCGGTGCGCCTCTCGACAGGGTCAACCGCAGAAAAGTTGAGTCCATTCCGCTCAAGACCGGAAAGTTGCCGGGAACGACAGCGGCCCGCCCGGAGTGATCCGGACGGGCCGCGGGTGGATCGGGTGCGACGATCAGCGCTCGCTGTCGTCGATCACCGTGATGCGGTTGTCGTTGTCGCTGACGTCGCCGTTCAGGTTGTCCCGGACGTTGTCGTTCAGGACGTCGCTGCAGTTGCCGGCCTGGTCGATGTTCGAGCCGGCGATCGGCGCCTGCGCCAGGGCGCTGGCCGAGCTGGTGCGCAACCGTCGCCCAGGTCAGCGGCCGTGCGGGCGGCGCCGGAGCGTCCGCGAGGCCCCCGCGCCGAGGTGCGTCGTGCTCGGGAACCGGCGCCGGGAGGGCCGCGGCACCCGCGGCTCGGTCCCCTTGGCGCCGAAGAAGTCGCCGCCCTTGCGGGCCGGGTCGTCGGTCCCCCAGGCGCGCCGCTGCGTCACCCGCTCCATCCGCGGGATGTGCTTGCGGCAGTGGATGTAGGCCTCCTCCACGTCCACCACCACCCAGCGCTCGGCGCGGCGGCCGGCGGCGTGGTCGCGCGCGTGCCCGGGGTAGGTGGTGCGGAAGGCGTCGTCGTCCATGATCCGGGCCCGGCCGTTGACGTGCAGCCCGATCAGCGACTCGGTGAAGTCGACCATCAGCATCCCGACGTGCGGGTTCTCCACCAGGTTGCCGAGGCTGGCGTATACGCCGTTGCCCCGGTACTCGGGGTAGGCCAGCGTGTACGGGTCCAGCACGTGCAGGAAACCGGGCGGGCCGGCCCGCAGCGAGCTGTCGCACTCGCCGTGCGCGTCGGACGTCGCGACGAAGGCCATCTCCATCCGTCCGACGAACTCGATCATCCGCGGCAGCAGCCGGTCGCGGAGCTGGTCGTCGTAGAACCGGCCGGCACGGGCGGAGCTGCCCACCTCGGTCTGCAACACGTGCTCACCCGCGGAGCCGGGCCGGTGCGGTCCGTCCGGGACCTGCGGGGCGTCGGACACGCCGCGCTCCGGGGGCGCGGGGACCACCACCGGCGGCGTGGCCGGACGGTCCCGTCCGGGCAGGACGACGGCGGGGATTCGCAACGGCACAGGACAACCGTGCCATCCGGCGCGGCCAGGACCAAACGATCACGGCTCCGACCGGCCCGGGACACCGCCACGTCGGCATTCCGCGCGATGGGCGCTATCCTGACCACGGCGCCACCCACGCCATGACGAGTGACCGCCGTCCCCGAACGGATGATGAGTGACAATGCGTACCCGCTCACCACACACTGGTGAGTCGGTCGGCGTACGCCGTTCCGGCGGATGGAGTCTCTCGCGTACCCTAACCGGCGGAACGCGGGCGGCGACGCCCGGTGTCACCGCGGCACGGAGCACGACCGAGGAGAGTGTCCGCCAGGCATGACTGCTGACCAGCTGATCGCCGGCGACGTCGCCCCGCCGCGACGCCCCGCCTCGGAGGCGGACCGCACCGTCGAGCTCATCCGGACCAGCTTCGCCCTCGTCGAGTCGCAGGCCGAGGACATCGGCAAGCACTTCTACGCCACGCTGTTCAGTCAGGCGCCCGAGACGCGTGACCTGTTCCCCGTGAACATGGAGGTGCAGCGCAGCCGGCTGCTGCGCGCCCTCGTGCACGTGGTGCAGATGGTCGACCAGCCCGACGACCTCGTCCCGTTCCTGCAGCAGCTCGGCCGCGACCACCGCAAGTTCGGCGTGCTGTCCCAGCACTACGACGCGGTCGGCGCGGCGCTGCTCTCGGCGATCGCCACGTTCGCGGGCGAGAACTGGACCCCGGAGATCGAGAAGGCCTGGACCGGCGCGTACGGGATCGTCGCGGACGCGATGCAGCAGGCCGCCGCGGCCGAGCGCGGGCCCGCGTCCTGGCTGGGCCGGGTCGTCGAGCACCGCCGGATCGGCTGGGACCTGGCCGTGGTCACCGTCGCGACCGACCAGCCGGTGCCCTACCAGGCCGGTCAGTACGTCTCGGTGGAGACACCGCACCGACCGCGGCTGTGGCGCTACCTGTCCCCGGCCAACGCGCCGCGTCGCGACGGGACGATCCAGTTCCACGTCCGCGCGGTCGAGGGCGGCTGGGTCAGCCGCGCGATCGTCGCGCACAGCCGGGTCGGCGAGACCTGGCGGATCGGCCCGCCGATGGGCCGGATGGCCGTCCCGCAGAACACCCGTCGCGAGCTGCTGATGGTGGCCGGCGGCACCGGCGTCGCCCCGATGAAGGCGCTGCTCGACGAGGTCGGCCGGCGCCCCCAGCCGCCGCGGACCCAGGTGTTCGTCGGCGGCCGCACGTGGGACGACCTGTACGACTTCACCTCGCTGCGCAAGCTGTCCTACAACTACCCGTGGCTCGACGTCATCCCGGTCGTGGAGTACGAGGACGAGCCGTCCGGGGCCGAGACCGGCACCCTGGCCGACGTCGTGACCCGGTTCGGCGCCTGGAGCGACCACGACGTCCTGGTCTGCGGGTCGCCGTCGATGATCCGCTCCACGGTGTCGCGGATGCTGGTCGCGGGCACGCCGCTCGACCGCATCACCTACGACCCGTTCACGATGGACTGAGCAGGCCCGTACGCCACGACGGCCGCCCTCCCGCACCGGGAGGGCGGCCGTCGTCGTCGCGGGGGCCGGTCAGAAGGCCTCGGTGGTGCGCACCGACAGCACGTGCAGCTCCCGGCTGCCGGTGAACGCGTCGCGCCCGTGCAGGAAGCGGTAGTTGTCGAGGACCAGCAGGTCCCCGCTCTCCAGCCGGAACCGCGGTGCGGCCTCGAACGCGGTGGCGAGCACGTCGGCGTAGGACTCGATGTGCGCGAGGTGGGTGTCCCAGTACGGCTCGCGCGGCACCGGCAGCGCGTAGTCGCTCGCTCGGACAGCACGCCGGCCACCACGGGTGTGCTCGATCATCCGGCGCAGCAGCGGGGTCGGCGGCACACCGCGCGGCGGGTTCGTCCGGCTGCCGAAGAAGTCCACGTCGCAACCGGTCAGGAACCCGTGCAGCGACGGGTGCTCCGCGGCGACCCGCTCGGCGAGCGCATAGCCGTCGACGAGCACCGAGTCGCCCCCGGACGGCGCCGGGGAGGTGCAGTGCATGAACAGGAAGTCCTCGTCGGGGTCGCGCAGCCGCACGGTGCGGCCGTGCACGTCGGCCTCGAGGAACGCGCCGTCGTTGTGCAGGCCGAGGACCGGCGAGTCGGTCCCGCCCTGCGGCCGGATGCCGAACAGCTCGCGCAGCCGCCCGCCGAGCAGGGTGGCCGCGGCGACGACCATCGCCTCCGGGTCCGGGCCGGCACCGGGGATCCGGACGACGCCGTCGCGGGCCAGCACCTCCCGGGCCTCGCCGAGCGCCGCCGCACGGGGCACGACCCCGGTCTCGTCCACCAGGCTCTTGAGCTCCGGTCGCGCCTCGCCCCTGCGCCGTCCGTCGGTTCCGGTCATCGCCACGACGTTCCTCCTGCCGTTCATCCGTACTCGCAGCAGTCTGGCAGGAACGAGGCGATGTCAGAACTGTCCGGTCGGACCGGTCGTCCACCGGCGTTCCAGCCCGCGGCCCAGCGAGGTGACGAGCAGCGCCGTACCGACGACGGCCAGCGCGGGCAGCAGGACGAGCTGCGGGGCGTTGAACAGGAACTGCCGCCCGTCGGCGAGCATCGCCCCCCACTCCGGGGTGGGCGGCTGCGGACCGAGCCCGAGGAACGACAGCCCGGCCACGGTCAGCAGGACGTTCGCGAAGCGCAGGCACAGGTGCGACAGCAGCGGCCGGGCGAGGTTCGGCAGGACGTGCCGGAACGCGATCCGCAGCGGCCCGGCGCCGACGGCGACGGCGCCCTCGACGTACTCGCGGGCGCGTTCGCGGACCACGAGCTGGTAGGTGAGCCGGGCGAACGGCGTCCACCCGGCGACGACGATCGCCACCAGCAGCGACCACACGCCCGGCGCCCCGCCGGACGCGGCGACCACCACGAGCCCGATCAGCACCGCCGGGATCGCGACGAGCACGTCGATGGTGCGCTGGAACAGCTGCCCGACCGCCCGTCCGCACCAGGCGGCGAGCACGCCCAGCACCGTCCCGATCCCCGCGCACAGCGCGAGCGCGACCAGGGTGAACCCGACCGAGAGCCGGGCTCCGACGGCGAGCCGGGCGAGCACGTCGCGGCCGAGCTGGTCGGTGCCGAGCGGGTGCGCGGCCGACGGCCCGGCGAAGCGGTGGGACAGGTCGTTGGCGACCGGGTCGAGCGGCAGCAGGGCGACCACGACGAGCACCCCGAGCAGGACCAGCGCCCCCGCCTGCCACCACGTCGAGTGCCGGGCGACGCGCGCGCGTGCGTCCGCCGGGCGGGCCAGTGCCGACGCGGTCACCGGACGGCGCTCCGGGCGACCGGGTCCAGCGCGAGCGCGAGCAGCTCGGCGAGGATCCCGGCGACGGCGGCGACCAGCACGATCGCGAGCAGCCCGGCCTGCACGACCGGCAGGTCCTGGCCGAGCACGGCGTCGTAGAGCAGGCGGCCCAGGCCGGGGATCGCGAACAGCACCTCGACCACGACCGAGCCGCCGAGGAGCCCGCCGAGGAACAGCCCGGACAGGGAGGTGACCGAGGTCAGGGCCAGGCGGCCGCCGTGGCGCCACAGGACCCGTCCGTCGCTGATGCCCTTGGACCGCGCGACGGCGACGTGCGGACGGGCCAGCGCGTCGACGGTCTCGGCCCGCACGAGCTGGGCGGCGAGTGCGGCCGGGAAGGCGGCGAGGGTGAGTACCGGCAGCACCGCCTGGTCCACGTCGCCCCAGCCGGTCGCGGGCAGCACCGGCACGGTGACGGCGAAGGCGAGCACCAGGGCCGTCCCGAGCACGAACTCGGGGATCGCGACGCCCAGCACCGAGCCGGTGGTCAGGACCCGGTCGAGCCGGCCGCCGGGACGGCGCGCGGCGCGCACCCCGAGCGGGATGCCCACCAGGGCCGCGAGCACCAGCGCGGCGACGGTGAGGGTCAGCGACACCCCCAGCGCGGGCCAGAGCAGGCCCGAGACGGGAGTACGGCTGGTCCAGGAGATCCCGAGGTCGCCGCGCAGCAGCGCGCCGGCCCAGCCGGTGAACTGGTCCCACCAGGAGCCGTCGAGGCCGTACTGCTCCCGCAGCGCGGCCAGCACCGCCGGGTCCGGATCGGACTCCCCGGTCCGGCTGCGCAGGATCGCGAGCGCGGTGTCCTGGCCGGAGAACCGCGGGAGCAGGAACACCAGCACCGCCGCGGCCACGGCGACCAGCGGAAGCGCCAGCAGCCTGCGCGCGACGAGTGCGGTCACTCCGTCGTCGCCAGCCCGGGGACGACGAGCGACTTGGCCAGCGGGTCGACGGTGTAGCCGGTGACCCGGTGCCCGACACCGTTCGCGTTGGTGTGCACCAGCGGGACCCCGACGACGTCGGCGGTCAGCTTCGCCGCGGCCTCGGTGAAGACCTTCTGACGTGCGGCCGGGTCGGTCTCGGTGGCCAGCGGGGCGAGCAGGGCGTCGAACTCCGGCGAGCAGTAGTGGTTGAGGTTGTAGGAGCCCTGGCAGGTGTAGTCGGTGGTCAGCGTGGCGCCGGCGTCCGGCACGTCGAGCAGATAGCTGCGCGAGAGCAGATACATGTCGAAGTCACCGGCGAGCAGCTGCGGCTCGCGGGCGTCGTAGTCGCCGATACGGACGGTGGCCTCGATGCCGGCCCCGCGGAGCATCTCCTGGACGGCGGTGGCCAGGGTCGGGAGCTCGGGGCGGGCGCCGTAGGCACCCAGCTCGATCCGCAGCGGGTTGTCCGGGCCGTAACCGGCCTCGGTCAGCAGCTGCCGGGCGCGCGCGGGGTCGGCGGGCGGCGGGGCGTCCTGCGATCCCCATGCCACCGCCGGGCCGAACAGCTCCGACGCCGGGATCGCCGACCCGGCGAGGGCCTGCTCACCGAGCGCGGTGCGGTCCACCGCGGCGGCGACGGCCTGACGCACCCGGATGTCGGCGAAGGGCTTGCGGGACTGGTTGAGGATCAGCGACGCCGTCCGGGGCGCGGCGACGGTCTGGTTCACGTACTCGTCGCCGCTGAACTCCAGGGCGCTGGCCTCGGGGAGCTCCTGGGCGATGTCGGCGTCGCCGGCGCGCAGCGCCAGGGCGCGGGCGGCCGGGTCGGGCACGAAGTTCGCGGTGACACCGGCCAGCTGCGGGCGCTCGCCCCAGTAGCGGTCGTTGCGGACGAGGGTCACCGACTGGGTGCCGTTCGCCTGGGTGATCGTCATCGGGCCGGTGCCGGTCTGCTGGACCGACGGCGGGGTGGCCCGGTACGCCGACGGCGCCAGGATCGCGGCGTTCGCGCTGGACAGTCGCAGCGGCAGGATCGGGTCGGGCTTCGTCGTCGTGACGCGCACGGCGTCCGCGCCGTCCGCGGCGGCCTGCAGGCCGATCCCGCGCACCGCGCGCGGCGGCGCGGCGACGCCGGCCACCCAGTTCAGGGCGGTCGCGGCGGCCTGCCCGGTGAGCGGCTCGCCGTTCTGGAAGGTCACGCCGGGGCGCAGCTCGAACCGCCAGGTCCGCGGATCGGACTGCTGGGCCCACGCCGTCGCCAAGGCGGGTCGCGGCCGGCCGTCCGGCCCGGACGCCACCAGGGACTCGGTCACACCCAGCTGGGAGACGACGAACGCGTCGTCGGTGTCCACCCCGTAACCGGCCGACGGGCCGAAGGCCATCGCGATCGTGGCCTGCCCGTCCGGGACGACCCGGCCGCTCCCGCCGCCGCTGCCCCCGCATGCGGTGAGGACCGCGGCGCTCACCGCCACGGCGACGGCGACCCGCAACCGGGAACGACGGGGTGCTACGACGGCGCACGCGGCGGGCATGGCGACCTGTCCTCTCCGGCGCCCCTCGACCGTGTGTCACCCGGCGCCCGGAAGATCTTCGGTAAGCCTGTACACACGGTCAAGTATCTTCATGCATGCGCATATGTCGTTACTGCCATCGAGTCGCGACTGCAGAGGCCGACCTGGTACCACTTCGTGGTGCTCCGCAGCCTTCTCCGCCGACCCGCCGATCCCGAGTCGGACCCGCGGCCCGCGGCCCCGCTCACGACGGGTCGCTGGGCACACTTCAGCGGGCTGCCGCCCGTCATGAAACTGCTGATCAGCACCCAGCTGGCCTTCAACGTGGGCTTCTACATGGTGCTGCCCTACCTGGCCACGCACCTGGCCGAGGACCTCGGGCTCGCCGCGGCGGCCGTCGGGCTCGTACTGGGGCTGCGGACGTTCAGTCAGCAGGGGCTGTTCGTGATCGGCGGGACCCTGACCGATCGGTTCGGTGCGAAGCCGGTCGTGCTCGCCGGGTGTGCGCTGCGGGTGACCGGATTCATCCTCCTCGGGGCCGCCGGCACGCTGCCCGCGGTCATCGGCGGGGCGCTGCTGACCGGGTTCGCGGCGGCCCTGTTCTCGCCGGCCGTCGAGTCGTCGCTGGCGCGGGAGGCCGGGGAGCGGGAACGCGCCGGGGAGGGTCCGCCGCGGACCGAGGTGTTCGCGATGTTCGCCGTCGCCGGTCAGGTCGGGACGGTCACCGGGCCGCTGGTCGGCACCGCGCTCATGCTGGTCGACTTCCAGCTGGCCTGCCTGGTCGCCGCCGCCGGCTTCGTGCTGGTGGGGCTGGCGCACTGGCGGTGGCTGCCGTGGCGGGAGGCCGAGCAGGCCGGACGGCCGATGCTCGCGGGCTGGGGCGAGGTGCTGGGCAACCGCCGCTTCATGCTGTTCGCGGCCGGCTACTCGGGCTGGCTGCTGTCCTACAACCAGCTGTACCTGGCGCTGCCCGACGAGCTGGAGCGCATCGGCCGCACCGCGGCACTGGGCTTCCTGTTCGTGCTGATGTCGGTGCTGGTCATCACCCTGCAGATGAGGGTGACGACGTGGGGCCGCCGGATCGGGGCCGGCCGCTCGGTGGTGCTCGGGTTCTGCCTGATGGCCGCGTCGTTCACCGTCGTCGCGGTGGCGCGGCTGCTGCCGGGCCTGCCGGGGTGGTGGGCGCTCGCACCCGCGGTGCTGATGGTGCTGCTGCTGACCTTCGGCGAGATGTTGGCCGTGCCGGTCGCGCAGGACCTGGTGCCCCGGCTGGCCGGGGAGCGCAGGCTGGGCGCCCACTTCGGGGTGCTGGCCTCGTTCGGCGGGTTGATGGTGCTCGTCGGCTCGACGGGCGTCGGCGCGCTGCTGGACCCGGCGTTCCCGCCGGCGCTGCCGTTCGCGGTGCTGGCCGCGGTCCCGCTGCTGGGCGCCGTGGTGCTCGGGCTGCTGGCCCGCCGCGGGGTCCTGACGGCGGCCTGAAGCCGCCCGGGCCCGCACCGCCCGGGGGACTCAGCCGTCGTCTGCGGGGCGCCAGCGCACGACGGCCTGGCGCCGGTCCACCGGCACGAGGTCGCGCCGGTAGGAGCGGTGCACCGCCGCCGTGGCCTGCGCGGCGGCGGCACGGACCGCGTCGAGCTCGGCGGTGGCCTCCTCGAGGCGTGCCGAGAGTTCGTCGACCATCTGCTCCAGCTCGATGATCCGCTTGACGCCCGCGAGGTTCACGCCCTCCTCCTGGGAGAGTCGCTGCACCTCGCGCAGCAGTGCGATGTCGCGCTGGGAGTAGCGACGCCCGCCGCCCGCGGACCGGCCCGGGCTGACCAGGCCGATCCGGTCGTAGCTGCGCAGGGTCTGGGCGTGCAGGCCGGACAGCTGCGCGGCGACCGAGATGACGAACACCGGGCTGTCGTGTGCCACGTCGACGGTCAGCGGTTCCTCCCCGTCCCGGGGGGTGCGTCGTCCGGCCACCGCCATCACCTCCTGGTGCTACCGAGCAGATCGGCCCGCGGGTCGAACGACGACGTCGCCTCGGCGTAGGCCTCCAGCGCGCTGGTGGCAGCCTCGTCCAGCTTCTGCGGCACCGCCACCTCGACGGTGACCAGCAGATTGCCCTTCTTCCCGTTCTTGCGCTCGACCCCACGCCCCGACACCCGGAACGTCCGGCCGCTGGCGGTCCCCGGCGGGATCCGCAGCGAGACGGTGCTGTCGAGCGTCGGCACCGTCAGGGTCGCACCCAGGGCCAGCTCGGGGAAGGTCACCGGCACGGTGAGGGTCAGGTCGTCGGAGTTCTTCGACGACCGTCCGAAGATCCGGTGCGGGGTGACCGAGACCGTGACGTAGAGGTCACCGGCGGGTGCGCCGCCGCGACCGGGCTCGCCCTGGCCCGCGAGCCGGATCTTCTGGCCGTCGTCGACGCCCGCGGGGACCCGGATGGACAGCGACCGGGTCCGGGTGGACACGCCGTCGCCGTGGCACTCGGGGCACGGGTCGTCGATGATGCGGCCGGTCCCGCGGCAGTCGCGGCACGGCTCGGAGAACGAGAACGCGCCCTGGCTGCGGTTCACCAGGCCCTGACCGGAGCAGGTCGGGCAGGTGCGCGGGGTGCTGCCGGGCCGGGACCCGGTGCCGCCGCAGCGCTCGCAGCGCCCCGGCGAGGACAGCTTGATCGGCACCGTCGCGCCGCGCACCGCGTCGTCGAAGGAGATGGTCAGGCTGCTCTCGACGTCCTGGCCGCGGCGGGCACCGGCCGTGCCGTACCCGCCCGCACCGCCGGCGTTGTTCCGCGCGGTGCGGCCGAAGATGTCGCCGAGGATGTCGCTGAAGTCGCCGGCCCCGGCACCGCCGGAACGGCCGGCCTGGCCGAACAGGTCGTTGATGTCGAAGCCGCCCTGGCCGGCGCCACCGGGGCGCGCACCACCGGGGAAGCCACCGCCGGTGCCGAACCCGCCGAAGCCGCCGCCGCCGCCCGCGAACATCGCGCGGGTCTCGTCGTACTCCTTGCGCTTGGACTCGTCGCCCAGCACGCCGTAGGCCTCGGAGACCGCCTTGAAGCGGGTTTCGGCCTTCTCGTCACCGGGGTTCGCGTCCGGGTGCAGCTCGCGGGCGAGCTTGCGGTACGCCTTCTTGATCTCGTCCTGGGACGCCGTCGAGGAGACGCCCAGCTCGCGGTAGAAGTCCTTCTCGATCCAGTCGCGCTGGGTCACTCCGCCTCCTTCCCGATCAGACCCGCGGTGCGGTGGGAGGCCGGTCGCCTCCCACCGCACCGCGCGGCCACGTCCCTGCCCGTCCTGGTCAGGCCGGGTTCTGCGGCTCGCCGTCGCCGGCGTCCGCGCCGCCGTCGGCGGCATCGGCCCGGGCCTGCTCGGAGACCTCGGCCTCCGGGCGGTCCTGCACGGTCACCATCGCGGGGCGGAGCACCCGGTCGGCGATCCGGTAGCCGCGGCGCAGGACCGTGGACAGCACGGTGACCGTGGGGCCGGAGCCCTCGGCCGGCTCGTGCTGCACGGCCTCGTGCAGCGACGGGTCGAACGCCTCGCCCTCGGCCCCGAAGGGCTCGAGGCCGAGCTTGGAGAGCACCCCGGTGACCTTGTCGGCCGCCGACTTGAACGGCCCGGTCAGGTCGCCGTGCTGCTCGGCGCGCTCGAAGTCGTCGAGCACGACCAGCAGGTCGCTCGCCACGGAGACCTTGGCGTCGACCCGGGTCTGCTCGCGGTCACGGTCGGCCCGGCGCCGGTAGTTGGCGTACTCGGCGCTCACCCGCTGCAGGTCCGCGGTGCGCTCGGCGACCTCGGCTCGCAGCTTCTCGCGCTCCGGGTCCTCCCCGTCGGCCGGGCCTGCGACCTGCTCGCCGTCCCCGGCCGGGGCCGCCGTGTCGGCGGCCCCGGTCGTGTCCGCACCGTCCGTCGCCGGACGGGCCTCGCCGGTCTCCGGGTCCACCTTGCGGCGGTCCCGGAAGGTCACCGGCTCCTCCTGCTTCTGCTCGTCTGCCATGTCGACCGTCCTGTCGTCCCGTGGATGGCCGCCGGCCGTCACTTGTCGCCCTTGGCGTCCTTGTCGTCGTCCACGATCTCGGCGTCGACGACGTCGTCCTGCGCGTCGGAGGCACCGGCCGCGCCGGCACCACCCTCGGCACCGGCACCCGCGGCGCCCTCGGCACCGGGCTGCGAGTACAGGGCGGACCCCATCTTCTGGGACTCGGTGGCGAGCTTCTCCATCGAGGACTTGACGGCCTCGTGGTCGGTGCCCTTCAGCGCCTCCTGGGTCTCACCCAGGGCGGCGTTGACCGCGTCCTTGACGTCGGAGGGGAGCTTCTCGTCGTTCTCCTTGACGAACTTCTCCGTCTGGTAGACGAGGGTCTCCGCCTGGTTGCGGGTCTCCGCCTCCTCGCGACGCTTGGCGTCCTCCTCGGCGTGCGCCTCGGCCTCCTTGACCATGCGGTCGATGTCGTCCTTGGACAGCGCCGAGCCGCCGGTGATCGTCATCTCCTGGCTCTTGCCGGTGCCCATGTCCTTGGCGGACACGTTGACGATGCCGTTGGCGTCGATGTCGAAGGAGACCTCGATCTGCGGGACACCGCGCGGCGCCGGCGCGATGCCGGTCAGCTCGAACATGCCGAGCTTCTTGTTGTACGCGGCGATCTCGCGCTCGCCCTGGAAGACCTGGATCTGCACCGACGGCTGGTTGTCGTCCGCGGTGGAGAAGATCTCCGAGCGCTTGGTCGGGATCGTGGTGTTCTTCTCGATCAGCTTGGTCATGACGCCGCCCTTGGTCTCGATGCCCAGGGACAGCGGGGTGACGTCGAGCAGCAGGACGTCCTTGACCTCACCGCGGAGCACACCGGCCTGCAGCGCGGCACCCGCGGCGACGACCTCGTCCGGGTTGACGCCCTTGTTCGGCTCCTTGCCGCCGGTCAACTCCTTGACGAGCTCGGTGACGGCGGGCATCCGGGTGGAGCCACCGACGAGCACGACGTGGTCGATCTGGTTCACCGAGATGCCGGCGTCCTTGATGACCTGGTTGAACGGGTTGCGGGTGCGGTCCAGGAGGTCCTGGGTGATCCGCTGGAACTCCGCGCGGGACAGCGTCTCGTCCAGGAACAGCGGGTTCTTGTCCGAGTCGACCGTGATGTAGGGCAGGTTGATGCTGGTCGACGAGGAGCTGGACAGCTCGATCTTCGCCTTCTCCGCGGCCTCGCGGAGCCGCTGCATCGCCATCTTGTCCTTGGTCAGGTCGATGCCCTGGGAGGACTTGAACTTGTCGACGAGCCAGCTGACGATCCGCTCGTCCCAGTCGTCGCCACCGAGGTGGTTGTCGCCGTTGGTCGCCTTGACCTCGACGACGCCCTCGGCGATCTCCAGCAGGGACACGTCGAACGTGCCGCCACCCAGGTCGAAGACCAGGATGGTCTGCTCCTTGTCGCCCTTGTCGAGGCCGTAGGCCAGCGCGGCCGCGGTCGGCTCGTTGACGATCCGGAGCACGTTCAGACCGGCGATCTGGCCGGCCTCCTTGGTCGCCTGGCGCTGTGCGTCCTCGAAGTACGCGGGCACGGTGATGACGGCGTCGGTGACCTCGTCGCCCAGGTAGGCCTCGGCGTCCCGCTTCAGCTTCTGCAGGACGCGGGCGCTGATCTCCTGCGCCGCGAAGGTCTTGCCGTCGATCTCCGACGTCTTCCAGTCGGTGCCGATGTGACGCTTGACCGAGCGGAACGTGCGGTCGGAGTTGGTGACCGCCTGGTTCTTCGCCGACTGACCGGTGAGGACCTCGCCGTTGCGCGCGAACGCGACGATCGACGGAGTGGTGCGGGCACCCTCCGAGTTCGCGATCACCGTCGGCTCGCCACCCTCGAGGACGGCGACGACGGAGTTGGTGGTCCCGAGGTCGATACCGACCGTACGAGCCATGGTGACTGCCTCCGAGATGTGTGGGGTGTGAGTGCGTCCGGCTCAAGTTGTACCAGGCCGGGGAGCGCCTCGCGCAGCGCCCTTGAGTGGGTCCTGCTCAACTTGCTCTCATGGGGGTCAACGGGCGACCCGGAAGACTTGTTCCCGAGGGACTCAACTTTTATCCACGACGTTCGCGGGTGGGCCGAACGGCCGTCGACGGGGGTGGGGCGGGCTAGCCTGTGGCCGCTCGATCGTCGACGGAGGATCACCGTGCTCGGACCGGCTGCGCGTCGCACGGCCCTCGGCGTCGTGGGCGCCGCTGTGATCGTCGGGCTCACCTCCTGCATGCCACAGCCGCCAGGTTTCGTAGCGGACCCCACCGTGCCCGCGCGCCCGGCCGCCATCGATGTGAGCGGACGCCATCCGTGCGAGCTGCTCGACACCGCACAGCGCTCGGACCTCGATCTGGGGGCCGGCAAGGTCGACGACGCGACGATCGGAGGTCGTCCTGCCCCGACCTGCGGATACCTGGGCACAGACCCGGCGGGGGTCGACGTCAACCTGCAGTTCATCCCGGTTCCGACGTCTCAGCTCCTGTCCGTTCCGGGAACGGCACCGGTCGATGTGTCGGGATACCGCGCCGCCGAGACCGTGTATCCGTCGAGCTCGTACCCCTCGTGCGAGGTGGGTGTCGACATCGACGATGCGACGTCGTTGCGAGCGCAGGCCATGGCGACGTCGTCGAACCTCCAGCGTTCCGGAACCACCGACCGCGACCTGTGCACGAGGGCCCGCGCCGTGGCCGCTGCCGCTCTGCCCTCGCTCCTGCATCGCTGATCCGACGCCGCGACTTCGCAATCGCGACGGGAGCTGCGGAAACTGCTGTCTCCGGGCGCTGGCGCACTTACGTTCCGGCGGTGGAACAGATTCAGCGAGGGACCGTGGGCGGCTCATCGGACGCCTTGATGAGCCAGATCTCGCCGGACAACGTGCTCGAGGTCGGTCGCGCCCTGTCCGCCCAGATCATCGCCATTCGCGAATCTCTCCGCAGCGCGCAGAGGACGCGGGTCGGTCCCTGCGGGGACGACCCGGTCTCGGGAGTCGCGACACCGGCGTTCCAGGACAGGTTCGAGCGGACGATCGCGACACACGCGCAGCATCAGACCGAGTTGGAGGAAGCGGTCCGACGACTCCGAGCGACTGCGGTCGTCTTCGAGCTCGGCGAGGACGCCATCGCTCGCTCGTTCACGATCTGAGCCCGCGGCACTCCGGTACAGACGATGGCGTTCTCACGGGGCTTCAACTTCGCTGCCAGGACCCTCCAGGAGAAGTACGCCTGGGTGGTCGGAAAACCCGGCTCGACAGCGGTCGCCGACGCCTCAGCCGCACTCCGCACCGCGGACGCCGAGCTGCGCTCCGCATCGGACGAGGCCCGGAAGCGCATGGCCGAGCTGGGCATCTCCTGGCAGGGCCCCGCCGCGGCCGCCGCTCAGCAGTCCCTCGACGGCATCACCACCTCGATGCTGTGCACCGCCCCCGTCACCGCGAACGGCGCGACCCAGCTGGACGCCTACGGGCAGTCGTTCGACCGCACCCAGGCCGCCATCGCCGCTCTGGACCCCACCCCGCCGGGCATCTTCACCAGCGGCGTCCGCAACCTCCACCTGCTGGCGAGCACGCCGTTGACCGGGCTGAGCGCCACCGTCGCCGACTACGTCACCTCGCTCGAACGCGACCAGCGGCACAGCGAGGAGGCCGACCGCGCCCTCCAGGAGCATCTCGACACGGCGTCCGCGATCGACGATCGCTTCCGCACCGTCGACCCGGCGTCGGCCTCGACGTCCACCGGTGCGGGGGGGGGCCGGCACCGGGCCCGGCCGGGGCCGGCGGTCCCGGCCCGGCCGGTGTCGGGGCCGGTGTCGGGGCCGGTGTCGGGGCCGGTGTCGGAGCCGCCCCTCTCGGCGGAAGCGGTCCGGGAGCCGGCGCCCCGGAACAGCCGGGCGGCGGGGCCCGTCCCGGACCGGACGGCGTCGGTGCTCCCGGCGGGCCGGGGACCGACGGATCGGGATTCGCCGGATCGGGCCCCGGCACGCCGGACGTCGGAAGAACCCCGGGGCCCGGTGCTCCCGGGACCACCGGCGACGGCGTGGCCGACCGGGGCACCGGGCTCCCCGAGCCGGTCGACGTCGTCGCACCCCAGCACCTCGACCCGCCGGCCACGCCCACCCCGGACCCGCACCGGCCGATGGTGCCCCAGGGCCCGTACCCCACGACGACACCGGGTCCCGACCCGCTCGCCACCCGCGTCGACCTCGGACACCGGTTCGGCGAACGGACCCGGGCCCAGCCGCTCCTCCCGCCGTCGGCCCGTGGTCCCGGGTACGGCGACCGCCTCCCCGGCGGCACGGGATCCGGTGGCGGCCGACCGTACGAGCCGTTCGGTCCCGGTGCCCGGACCGCCGAGGCGGCCTGGTCCGGCCGCCCCGGCGAGACCACCGGACGCGGTGGCGCCCCCGGCGGCTACGGCCCGATGGCCGGCGGCGCCGGCAGCCGGGACACCCGCGACCACCGCAACCGCTACGTCGTGCCCACCGACGAGGTCTTCGCCATCGAGATCGCCGCGACCGACGCCGTCCTGGCCCCCGAGGAGCCCCATCGATGATCGACTGGCACCGCGCCGCCGTCCTCACCGCCGCCGAGTTCGACGTCGCCAGGGACCTGCTCGACCTCGGTCGCAACCCCGCCGTCCTGGAGCTGCTGAGCCCCGGGTTCACCGACGTCGAGCGGGCCCGTGTCGTGCGGGGGTGTCTCGACACCCTCGCCGCGCGCGGCCTGTTCACCGGCACCGCGTTCGAGCCGAACCTGGTCGACGACCTGCGCACGGTCGTCGCACCGGAGTTCCAGCACGACCTCGTGGTCGCACCGCCGTCGTGGCAGCGGGCGCTGGTCGCGCGGCGGGCCGGGCGCGCGGTGCTGGCCACCCGGATCGGCGACGACGTCGCGCTGGTCCGCGTCCCGCCCGACGACGCGTCGGCCGTCCTGGTCGAGCTGCTCGGCGAGGTCGTGCCCGGCCCCGGGGCCGGGGTGCGGATCCCCGTCGCGGTGCTGGGCGAGGCCGCCGAGCGCGCCGACGGCGACGCCGACCGGCTCGTCCACGAGCTCCTGCGGCGGGGCTGCAGCGCGGCCGAGGCCGAGATGCTGCGGCGGATGGGGCAGGTCGAGGGCGTCGCCCAGCTCGGCGCCGGCCGGAAGGGTCCCGACCCGTGCCGCGCGCCGGGGGTCCTGCTGGTGCACGCCACCGCGGACGGCTGCTACGTGCAGCGGCGCCCGGCCCCGGACGTCGTCGGCGGCCCGCTCCCCGACGACGCCGTCGTGCACGCCGGCCCGGCCGACGCCGCGTACCTGGTCCGTGAGCTGGACCGGCTCGCCGACGCGGCGCAACGCCGTCGCGCGCCGGTCGGGACGCACCGGGCCTGGTGAGAGGTGGCCGGAACTCGCTCACCGGGTGAGCGGATTCCGCAGGGGAGGTGTCCCCGCCGCACGCCGAGATGCAGCTCAGCGGGCCGTGGAGATCGACGATTCCCGCTGTGGTGCATCTCGGCGACGCCCCCGCGCACCGGGCCGGGCCCGACCGGCGCGCGCAGTGAAGCGGCGAGCGGGGGCGCGGTCAGCGCAGGACGACGGTCCCCCGCGGCACCTGCCCCGCCGACGCCGGCGGCACGGTGTCGGGCACCTCCACCCGGACGGGCAGCGACCCGGGGACGACGCGGTCGTCGGCGTCGCGGTACTCGAGGTCGCCGTCGGGCCCCAGCTCGGTGACGTAGCCGTGTGTGGCGAGCTGGGCGTCGTCGAGCTCGGTCAACGGTTCGGCCCGCACCGCGGACACGGCGTACTCCGGCCAGTCGACGCCGGGGTAGGCGTCGTGCAGGTCGGTGAGCAGACCGACGAAGACCTGCTGCCAGCGCAGCGGCATCGACTGGGCCAGTGACCGCGGCACGACGAGGTGGTCCGGGCAGGCACCGGGCGCCGCGGAGTCGAGATAGTCCGAGAGCGGGGAGCGCATGCCGCCCATGATGGCGCCTCGACCCCGCTCAGGCGGGGTTCGGCGTGGTCCCCGGCCGGGTGGCGAGCGGGACGAGATCGCCGAACTCCCACGACACCGGCTGCACGCGGACGGGGAAGTTGCGGTTCGGTGCCTCGACCATCCTGCCGTCGCCCAGGTACATCATCACGTGGTAGATCGTGGTCGGGTCCGAGGTGTCGTGGGCGTAGAAGAGGAAGTCGCCCGGTTGCATGTCCCGGACCGGCAGATGGCCGCCGGAGTTGTACTGGTCGCGCGACACCCGCGGGATCGTGACGCCGGCCGCCCGGTACGACGCCTGCAGCAGGCTGGAGCAGTCCCAGGAGTCCGGTCCGGTCGCGCCCCACACGTAGGGCTTGCCGAGCTCGCCGAGCGCGAAGCCGATCGCGGCCCCGGCGACACCCGGGGGCAGCGCGCCGGTCGTGCCGGGGGCACAGCCCGTCGGGTTGGCGACATCGCCGATGTTCTCGACCAGCGACGCGGCCAGGCCCTCCCACTTGGCGTAGGCGTCGGGGAAGGCCGAGCGCTGCACGGTCTGCGCGGCCTTGGTGACCGGCATCGAGTCCCAGCCCGGCACCTCCATCAGCCGTTCGTAGAAGATCCGGCTGCTGTAGGCGGGGTCGGTGACCTGGGCGGGGGTGCCCCACCCCTGCGACGGCCGCTGCTGGAACAGCCCGAGCGAGTCCCGGTCCCCGTAGTCGATGTTGCGGAGCGTCGACTCCTGCATCGCGGTGGCCAGCGCGATCAGCCACGCCTTCGGCGGGAGCTGCATGTCCTTGGCGACCGAGATGATCGCGGCGGCGTTCTGCCTCTGCTCGTCGGACAGCGTCTCGAAGGTGGCTCCCCCGCCGCCACGGCCGACCGTCGCGGTCGAGATCCCGGTGTCGCACCAGGCCGCGTTCGACCGGCCGCCCCCGAGGTTGGGGCTGAACGCGAGGAAGCCGACGGTCAGGAACAGCACCAGCGCCATCCCGATCGCGAGGAACGGCAGCAGCAGCCGCAGCGGCCGCAGCGCACGCGTCAGCGGGGTGCTCATGCCCGGTCGTAGCGGGACACCTTCCAGCCCGCCTCGGTGTCGACGACCAGGATCCGCAGGGTCAGCGTGTCGGTCGGCACAGTGACCTCGATGCTCTTCGGCGCGACCCGGGTCGGGGTCGCGGGCCCGGTGACCCGGGAGGCGGGCACGTTCGACGGGTCGACGCCCGCGAGCACGCCGAGGAACTCGTCGGTCGTGTACGGCCGCAGCCCGGCGACCCACTGCTGGGAGGTCATCCCGTCGGGGTGGTTCACCCAGGCCGCCGCCCACACCCGCGCCGTCTCCAGCGCCTGCCCCGGGGCCTGCGACACCGGCAGCGCCTCGGGCGTCAGCTCGGGCACCGGCGGCAGCAGCGTCGGGGTGGGCGTCGCGGAGACGCCGGACGATCCGCTGTCCCACCGGTTGCCGCCGGAGCCGCCCCCGGCGATCAGGCCGCCGGACGCCGCCCCGCCGGAACCGCCGAGCGAGACCAGTCCGAACACGAGCCCACCCAGGACCACCACCGTCACGGCGAGCCGGGCGGGGGAGCGCAGCGGCCACTGCCACACCGCGCGGTAGGCGCCGGCGCGGCCGCGGGAGGACCTAATCGGCACGGTCACCGCCGGTGCGGGCCGCCCGCGGGCGGTAGATCTTGTAGACGGGCACGCCGTCGACGAGCTCCGGGGTCACCGGGGTCGGATCGCCGGGGCGGCGGGGCCCCGCGTCGTCGCGGCGGTAGATGGAGCGGTCGTCGACCTCGCCGGGGTCGACCCGCGTGCCGAACCCGGTGTCGGGCCGCCCGGTCGCCCCGACCGGCAGCGCCCCGCGGCGCGGCTCGGCGATCCTGGCCGCCTGGGGCGAGGACACGTCCGGTGCCGCGCGACGACGGACCCGGGCCCCCGGCCCGGCCGCGGTCTCGGCCTCCGGTCGCGCCGCACCCGGGTCGCCGGACCCGCCGGGGCCGCCGCGCTCGGACCACCAGCGGGACTGGCGCTCGTCGGCGTCGTCCGGGCCGCGCATCCGGTTCCACACCCGCGACACCGGGCCGCCGTTGATGCCGGGGACGATCCCGCCGAACTGCTCACGAGTCAGTGTCACCATCGACACCAGCCGCCGGAACGGCCGCGCGACCGCCCACAGCACGAGCGTGACCACGCCGGTGACCAGCAGCGCGAGCCACAGGTCGACCCCGGACCCGGGGGCGAACAGCGACACGACCAGCAGCGCGTGCAGCCCGGCCAGCGCTCCGACGACGAGCGTGTTCACGATCGCGGCGCCGCCGATGCGCAGGATCGCCGGGATGACGTCCGGTTTCAGCAGCGCGACGACGGCGATCGCCGGCGCCGTCACCACCATCAGCCGGATGACCAGCAGTGCGACCAGCACCAGGACCTTGGACAGCAGCTGGAACAGCGCGATGCACGCGGCCTGGATCAGCGCGAGCGTCCCGGCCCCGATCCGGCTGCCGGAGGCCCCGGTGAAGTACGGGTAGCGGTCCCCCATGCGATCGGCGAGCGCGGCGTACTCGCCCTTCTTGCGCTCCGCCGTCTCGGACGTGTCCTGTCCCTGGTCGATCTCGTCGATGGTGAACGCCTGCGCCCGCAGCAGGTCCCGGCCCAGCTCCTGGGCCTGCGGGACGTCCGGCGCGCCGAACGTGCCGCGCAGCCAGTTCTGGTAGGCGACCTGGTCGACGAGCACTGTCGGGAGGGTGTCGCGGGTGCCCAGCCCGACCTGACCGAGGAAGCCCTCCTGCATCTGCGTGACGCCGTCGAGCAGCAGGTTGTCCGCGGCACGGGACCAGTCGACCGGTGCGAGGTAGGCGGCGGAGCCGAGCATCAGCGCGAGTACGGCGATGCCGGTGCGCTGGGCCTGGCGCGCGAGCTCCCCGCGCATCGCCAGCAGCAGCACGATGATCGCGAACCCGAGCAGGCCGAGGCCCACCCAGGTGGTGAACACGGTCTCGTACATCGCCCGGGTCGCGGTGGTGATGACCTGGTCGAGCGGCGCGAACAGCGACCCGCCGTCGGCGATGAGGTAGTGCGCCCAGTTCACCCCACCGACGGTCAGCTTCGCCAGGTTGAAGACCTGGTTGCCCAGCCATGTGTCGGTGGTGACCGACGGGTTCAGCACCCCCGACGTGGCGCAGCCCAGGTCGTAGTTGTGCCAGACGAGACCGGCGTAGCCGACCTCCTCGTAGACGCTGCCGGCCTCCCCGTGCAGCGCCGAGGGCCGGTCCAGCGAGCCGACCAGCCCGGTGCCGGGGCGGTCCGGTTCCGGCGGGGACTTGCAGTCCAGCGCCTGCGCCATGGCCGGCGAGCCGAGCAGCAGCGTGCCGCCGGCGATCGCGGTGACCACCAGGACCGCCGTCCGACGACGACGGCGGCGGGTCACTGCGAGCGTCTGCGGCGTACGGCGGCGGGTCTTCCGCACCGACACGACGACGGCCGCGAGCAGCACGCCCAGGACGACCCAGACGCCTGCGCCGCCGGACGGGTCGAGGCCCGCCGTCACCGTCCGTCCCCGTCGGGGGGAGCGGCCGTGGGGTGGCCGTTCGTGGCCGCCGTCCCATTCGACGGGCCGGCGCCGTTCGACGGGTCGGTGCCGTCCGCGGGGGCGGTGCCGTCCGTGGAGGCGGTGCCGTCCGTGGAGGCGGTGCCGTCCGTGGAGGCGGTGCCGTCCGCGGGGGCGGGCTCGTCGACCACCCAGTCGTCGTCGAGCTCGTCGAGCAGGTCGAGCTGCTCGTCGTCGTAGAGCTCCGCGCGGCCGACGGCGGCGTCGGTCGCGGCGACCGACACGACCTGCACCCCACCGGCACGGATCCCGCCGGCCAGGACCGGGTCGTCGTCGCCGGGGCCGATCCGGGTGTCGGTACGCAGGTCGATCTCGTCGCCGTCGAGGTCGGGCAGCACCACGGGGGCCGGGGCGCGCCGGGCGGGCAGCGGGCTCGGCTCGTCGGGTGCGCTCATCTCGGGATGCCCGGGTGCGGTGATCGCCGGGCCACCCGGCGGACGCGGGGCGACGACGCGGGCGGCGTCGGGGTTAGTGTCGAGCGCCTCGCGGACGTGCTCCAGGTGCGGCGCCTCCAGGTCGATGCGGACCTTCTCCACCCCGCCGTGGCCGTCGGCGAAGACGAACTGGCGGGGCGCGTCGTCGGGCCGGTCGTCGTGGCGGGGGCGCGGGGACAGGGTCCCGAGCATCTCCTCGTAGCCGACGTCGGTGGGCACGCGCAGCAGCCGCAGCGCCTCGGACTGGGCCTCCTCGTCGTCGGTCCGGCCGACGAACACGGCGTTGACCAGCGACGCGAAGCCCGAGACCCGCAGCAGGTCACCGGCCAGCTGGGAGGCGAACAGGGCGCGGACGTTGAACTTGCGGGAGTCGCGGGCGAGGCGGTCGATGAGCACCTTGCCGGTGGGCACCTGGGACAGGAAGTGCGTCTCGTCGAGCGCGACGCCCTTACGCAGGTTGCGGTCGGCGTCGTAGATCGTGCGCTGGGTCAGCCAGGACGCCAGGTTCAGCAGCTCGACGCCGAGCGACTCGTTGTCGGTCCACTCCTCGCGCGGGCTGCCCGGGCGCGGCAGCGACAGTCCCTGCATCGTCAGCACGGTGAGCCGGTAGTCGCGGTCGGCTTGCCAGGGGTCGGCGCGGGTCTCGTCGGGGAACAGCAGCGCGGCCTGCGGCAGCTCGCGCCGCTCGTCGAGGAAGTCCGCGACGACGCCGGCGTGGTCCTCGCCCTCACCGGCGTGCCGGCGCAGCGCGTCGATGACCATGCCGGGGTGCCGGTCGGGCGAGCCGCCGACCTCGCGGACCGCGCGGAGCAGCACGATCCGGGTGTGCGGCTGGCGGGCGATCTCGTAGGGCAGCAGACCGGACAGCACGTCGAGCACCAGCCGGCGGCGGGTGGCCGCGGCCAGCGAGCGCTCCCGCTTCCAGGCGCGCTCGGGGTCCTCGTCGTCGAGGAAGTGGTCCGGCCGCGGCTCGGCGACCACCCGGTACGGGTTGAGGATGCCGGGGTCGGCGCGGAGCAGGTTGATGTGCCGGGAGAACGGCGCCAGCTCCGGCAGCCGGGTCAGCTCGGCCAGCGGGCCGGACGGGTCGAGCACCGTCCAGCGGGCCCCGGCGCGCAGCGTCTTGTAGACGACCAGCCCGGTGAGGAACGACTTGCCCGAGCCCAGGCCGCCGACGATCGCGGTGAGGCCGGAGGCGCGTCGGACCTCCTGGGCCAGCCACGGGTCCCAGGCGACCGGGCGGCGGGTCGCGGTGCAGGTCTCGCCGAGCATGATCCCGCGGCGATCGCCGACACTGGCCGTCGCGGCCGGGACCGCGGCGGCCGCCCAGGTGACCGACCCGCGTCGCCGGTAGGCCGTCGAGGCCAGCGGCTCGCCGGGGATGAACTCGCGGGCGTAGCGGTACTGCGCCTCGGGGTGCTCGATCTGCACCTTGGGCCGGTACAGGTCGACGACCTGCTGGGCGCGGGTGGTGGCCTCGGCCTCGTCACGGCCCGACACGGCGATCCGCCACCAGCCGTAGAGCCGGGTGTTGAGCTGGGTGAGACCGGTGGTGAGCTCGTCCTCGACCTCCAGGACCCGGTCGGCCTGCCGCGCGAGCGACATGGGCGGGTCGAGGTCGTGGTCGTGGGTGTAGTGGCGGATCTGGCTGCGCACCTTGCCCATCTGGCGCTGCAGCTCGCCGGTGACGTCCTCCGGGCGGCGCACGTAGATCCGCGCGGACCACTCCACCGGGAACGGCAGCCGGTCGGAGTGCTGCATCCACGGGTCGTCGATCTCGGGGATCCGCAGACCCTCCATCAGCCCGACGCTCAGCACCGCGACGTTGCGGGTGACGGTCTGGCTGCGCATCCGCCCGACGACCTGCACCGTCGGCGCGTACGGCTCCTGGTGCAGGTCGACGCCCTCGGTGAACGCGGCGAGATCCTCCGGCTCCCAGGTCGACACCCCGCGCGGCACCGAGGACAGCCCGCGCGGGGCGGGCAGCCCGAGGGCGACCGAGCGGTGCATCAGCCAGGCCATGTCCTCCGCGCTCGCGGGGACGGCGTCGAGACCGGACCCGGCGACGAGCACGTCCAGGTGGTTGATCTCGGTCTCCAGCGCGGCGAGCTCGGCCTTGACCGCGGACGGCACGAGCCGGTCCAGGACGGGCGCGGCGCGCTCCACCCAGCGGTCGATCAGCCCGCGGCCGGAGACCTCGATGCCGAGGAAGACCTCCTTGTCGGCCATCGACAGGCCCATCAGGTGGCGCTGCTCGCCCTCCAGGAAGCCGTCCCAGCCCAGGGCGCCGGGCACGTCGGGCATGCGGCCGATCGCGTTCTGGTCGAACGACTCCGCCCACATGTGCACCGGGTAGGGCCGGGTCGTGACGCGCAGGTGCAACCAGCGCCCCTGCAGCTCGCCGAGCTGCGCGGCGATCTGGCGGATCAGGACCTCGCGCTGGTTGTCGCTGCGGAAGCTCCACGCCTGCGCCGCGAGCCGGTACCAGGCCATGACCTGTCCGTTGGTACGCGTGATGTGCCCGTCGATCGAGCGCAGCGCGATCGACGGGGTGTAGTCCGAACCGCCCTCGCCGGCACGGGCCCGGCCGCGCCGGGCCTTCGGCCGGGGGGTCCGCTCAGGTGCGGCCACGGTGGCCACTCCGGCGCCACGGGTCGGGACGGGGGGTGCGCGCGGGCACGCTCGCGCCGCGACCGCTGCCACCGCCGCGGGCACGGCGGAAACGGCTCCGGCGCGGCGCGCTGCCCGGCTCCGGCAGCGGCGGGACCACGCGCGCGGGTGCGGCGACCGGCGCCTCGAGCCCCGGGACCACCGTGGCGGTGGTGGCGGGCGTGTCCACGACGGCGTCCACGGTGACCGGCGGCCGCGTCCCCGCGGCGTCGATCCGGGTGCGCTGCGCGGTGGACAGCGCGGGGGACCGGCCACCCGTCGACGGGACGCCGGGGTGGGCACGGGTGGTGTGGACGCGGACGTGACCCGCGCGGACCGAGCCGCCCGCGGCCTTCCGGCCGGCCCGCGGCCCGGTCACCTCGGCCCAGAACTGGCCGAGGACCTGACCCAGCGGCCGCTCATAGTCGATCTTCTTGCCGAGCAGGCGGGTGATCGCGACGGTGCCGACGAGCGCCCAGGCCACGGAGAAGAAGTCCAGGCCGATACCGAGCCGGCGCTGGACGAACATGATCAGCATCATGACGAGGAGTCCGACGCCGTAGCTGACGTAGCGGGCACGCCAGGGGAAGGTGGCCCGCGGCGGCCCGAGCCAGACGGCGTCGACGCGGTAGACCTCGTCGTCCGTGCGAACGAGCACGGATCAGCCCGGGGTCACGAGCAGGTTGGCCAGCGCCTGTCCGATGGCCGGACCGCTGCCGGTCACGGCGATGCCCAGTGCGATCAGACCCACCAGCAGCCCGATGCTGCGCCGGGCCACGCCGGCGTTGTCACCACGACCACCGATCCACAGCAGGATGACGGCGATCGCGAGCAGGATCAGCGGCACGATGTTGTTCGTGATCCAGTCGCGGAGGTTGACCGTGGTCAGCTGTCCGCCCTGGGCGAGTACCAGCTGGATCGCCTCGTACGAGGTCTTCACAGCTCCTCCTTGCGGCAGTCCGCTTGTCCCGGTCGCTCCCGCAGGCGAGTAGACCACGAGACCCGTCCGGGATCCTAGGGGCTGAGCCACCCGGCCCACGGGTGCGCCACGCTGCGCGATCGGGTCGACACGGTCGGACCAGCGCCGATCGGGCGTGACTCGTGTCTCCCCGCAGGACCGCCCCCGGTCCGAGATGTCATGGTCGTACTTGGCTACTGTTCGGTAACAAGCATGACCCGACCATGACGGGGTCGGGCGACCCCAGGCCGGGCGCACTACCCTTCGCCCGACCGTCGTCGCACCCCACCACACCAGTGCGGCGACGAGGTCCGAGGAGGCACTGCGATGGAGAGGCCCGCCCGGTCCCGGCGGCACGGTACTCCGTGCGCGGCCGACCGCGCCCCCGCCGACGCGCGCCCCCGGACCGGTTCATCGTTTCCCGTCCCGATCCGTCACGGCAGCACCACGCTCCGGCAGGGACCGCTGGGTGTTCAACAGGGAGGTTCCTCCAGATGACCTGGGTGCAGTACACGCTCGGCATCGTCACCGTGCTGTCGGCGATCGTCGCCGTGGCCCTCGTCGCGATGACCGTGACCCGGATGGTGAAGATCATCCGGCTCGGTGAGTCCGACCCGACGCGCACCGGCCCGTTCGGGCCGCGGTTCGCGACGATGCTCAAGGAGACCCTGGGTCACACCAGGATGCTCAAGTGGACCAAGGTGGGCATCGTCCACTGGCTGGTCATGGTCGGCTTCGGCGGCCTGTTCCTGGCGCTGGTCGAGGCCTTCGTCGAGGTCTGGAACCCGACCTTCCACCTGCCGCTGATCGGGCAGTGGTCGGTGTACTCGCTGTTCGTCGAGATCCTCGGCGTCGGCACGGTCGTCGGCATCGCCGCGCTGATCGTCATCCGCCAGGCGAACAACCCGAACCGGCAGGGCCGGATGTCGCGGTTCTACGGCTCGAACATGGGCCGCGCCTACTTCGTCGAGGCGATCGTGTTCCTCGAGGGGCTGGGCATCCTGGTGGTGCGCGGCGCGAAGATCTCCCTGGGCGCGTTCGACGTGCCGGTCTGGTCCGCCCCCGTCTCCTACGCGCTGTCCGCGGTCCTGCCCGCCTCGACCACGCTGGTCACCGTCTTCGCCGCGGTGAAGGTGCTGTCCGCGACGGTCTGGCTGATCGTCATCGCGCTCACCCCGACGATGGGTGTGGCCTGGCACCGGTTCACCGCGTTCCCGAACATCTACTTCAAGCGCAACGACGACGGCTACAAGGCCCTCGGCGCGACCCGGCCGATGATGTCGAACGGCAAGCCGCTGGACCTGGAGGAGGCCGACCCCGACACCGACACCTTCGGCGTCGGCAAGGTCGAGGATTTTACCTGGAAGGGCCTGCTCGACTTCACCACCTGCACCGAGTGCGGGCGCTGCCAGTCGCAGTGCCCGGCCTGGAACACCGAGAAGCCGCTGTCGCCGAAGCTGCTGGTCAACGCCCTGCGCGACCACGCCTACGAGAAGGCCCCCTACCTGCTCGCCGGCGGCAGCCGCGACATGGCGGGCGACGAGGTCGGCATCACCGGCGAGGGCGCCGAGGAGCGGCTCAAGGCCATCCCGGTCGACGCCCTGGAGGCCGCGGGCCGGCCGCTGGTCGGCGGTGAGGACGTCCTCGGAGTCATCGACCCCGACATCCTGTGGTCCTGCACCACCTGCGGCGCGTGCGTCGAGCAGTGCCCGGTCGACATCGAGCACGTCGACCACATCATCGACATGCGCCGCTACCAGGTCCTCATCGAGACCGAGTTCCCCACCGAGCTCAACTCGCTGTTCAAGAACCTGGAGAACAAGGGCAACCCCTGGGGCCAGAACGCCAAGGACCGCCTCGAGTGGACCAAGGGCCTCGACTTCGAGGTCCCGGTCGTCGAGAGCGAGCTGGACGCCGAGACCGAGTACTTGTTCTGGATCGGCTGCGCCGGCGCGTTCGACGACGGCCAGAAGAAGACCGTCCGGGCCACCGCGGAGCTGCTGCACCGCGCCGGGGTGAACTTCGCCGTCCTCGGCTCGGGGGAGACCTGCACCGGTGACCCCGCGCGCCGCTCGGGCAACGAGTTCGTGTTCCAGATGCTCGCCCAGCAGAACGTCGAGACCCTCAACACCGTGTTCGAGGGCCGCGAGGCCGGCACCCGCAAGATCGTCACGACCTGCCCGCACTGCCTCAACACCCTGGGCCGGGAGTACCCCCAGCTCGACGGGCACTACGAGGTCGTGCACCACACCCAGCTGCTCAACAAGCTGGTGCGGGACAAGAAGCTGGTCCCGGTGTCGGCCCCGGCGGGCGAGGAGACCGGCCCGGTCACCTACCACGACCCCTGCTACCTCGGGCGGCACAACGAGGTCTACGAGGAGCCCCGCGCGCTGATCAACGCGACCGGAGCGGCCGGAACGACCACGCTCACCGAGATGCCGCGGCACGGCGACCGGTCGATGTGCTGCGGTGCCGGTGGCGCCCGGATGTGGATGGAGGAGCGCATCGGCAAGCGCATCAACTTCACCCGCGCCGAGGAGGCCGCCGAGACCCTCACCGAGGCCGGTGGCGGCTCGGAGCCGTCCGGCACGCTGGCGGTCGGCTGCCCGTTCTGCCGCACGATGATGACCGACGGCGTGAACCAGACCGCCGGTGAGGCCGTTCAGGTCCAGGACGTCTCGCAGATGCTGCTCGCCGCGGTGAAGCGGGGCGACCCGGCCCCGGAGCCCGTCGCGGCCGAGACCACCGCCGAGGAGGCGCCGACGACCGAGACCCCGGCCGTCGCCACTCCGGAGACCGAGGTGGCCGAGGAGTCGGCGAAGCAGGACCCGGCCACCCCGGCCGGGTCGGACGGTGCGTCGAGCACCGGCACCCCGGCGTCGTCGGGGAACGGGAGCGGCAACGGCTCGACCAACGGGTCGTCGCCGGAGCAGGCCGAGCAACAGCGCTCGAACGAGAACTGACCGCACGCACGCACGACGGCCGGGCACCCCGCGGGGTGCCCGGCCGTCGTCGTGGGAACGGGGGTCAGCAGGGGGTGAAGGAGCTGACCTGGAACGTCGACGGCGTGGTCCGGGTGAGCACGACCCGGCCCAGCTGCGGCGCGGCGGCCCCCCAGGCGGAGCGGCAGGCGTCGACGGTGGTGGTGGCGCCGACCGCCACCTCCGGGTCCGGACGCCGGTCCGGGACGGTGACCTGTGCCCCGGCGGGCATCCGCCCGTGCAGGACGGCGACGGCGTCCTCGCAGCCCGCCGCACCCGTCGCGGCGCGGAGCTGGTCGAGCGCGGCGGGTTGGACGAGCCGGCAGACGCGGGCCGGGTTCGGCGAGGCGACCCCGGTGTCCAGCGAGACGAGCGCGAGCTGCGGGCGGGCGACGCCGAGGTCGGTGCGGAACTGCGCGCCGGCCTGCGCGTCGACGCGGGCCTGGTCCTGCCGGATCTCGGCCGAGCGGAACGAGTAGCCGACCCCGGACACCACCAGGAGCACCACGCCGGCGGCGAGCACCGTCCAGCGCGGCAGCAGCAGCGCTCCGGCGACGATCACCCCCACCGACAGGGCCAGCGCCCACGCCCACGGGTTCTCCCGGGTGCCGTTCACCAGGGCCGCGACGAGCACGACCCCGGCGACGTGCGGTGCCCACCCCTGAAGCAGCCGGTCCAGCCGCAGCAGGGCCAGCAGGACCAGGGTGCCGAACCCGAGGCCGACCGGGACCCACCAGCGGCCCGGGTCGTCGAGGAAGGGCAGGAGCAGGATCGCGGCACCCGCGAGACCGAGCGCGGTGGCACCGCGGACGGTGCGGGGGCGCAGGCGGCGCCACGGGGCCCAGGGGTCCCGGTCCGCCGTCCCGCGGTCCGCCTGTGGCGGGTCCGCGGGGGCGGGTGCGGGCCGGCGGGTGAGGGCGCGTGAGCCGGGGTCGGGTTCCGGGGGGGCCACGGGGGACACGACGAGCTCGGTACCGGGGTCCGGCGGGGTGGCGGGCTCGGAACGGCCCGTGCCCTCACCGGCCGCGGTCTCGCCGGCGGCGCCGGGCGCGGGTGTGCCGGAGGCGGGGACGCCACGCCCGATCGGGTCGGGAGCGGCGTCGTCGTACCGGGGCGGGGTGGCGCGGCGGACGCCGCGGTCGGGGCGGCCACTCCGACGGCGGCCGGTGGCCCACGGGTCCGGGGAGCTGCGGTCGGCGTCCATCACCGCCCAGGGTAGCGACGCCGTCACCCCCGACGGCGCGACGAGCTCAGGCCCGCCGGGTGTCGGTGCGGTGGAAGTTGCGGAACGCGCGCGACGGCGTCGGGCCCCGCTGCCCCTGGTAGCGCGACCCGACGCCCTCGGTGCCGTAGGGCCGTTCGGCCGGACTGGACAGCCGGAAGAGGCACAGCTGCCCGATCTTCATCCCCGGCCACAGGGTGATCGGCAGGTTCGCCACGTTGGACAGCTCGAGGGTGATGTGGCCGGTGAAGCCCGGATCGATGAACCCGGCGGTGGAGTGGGTCAGCAGACCCAGACGGCCGAGCGAACTCTTGCCCTCCAGGCGTCCGGCCAGGTCGTCGGGCAGCCCGACGCGCTCGAACGTGGAGCCCAGCACGAACTCGCCGGGGTGCAGCACGAACGACTCGCCGTCCGGCGTCTCCACCGGGGTCGTCAGCTCGTCCTGCTGCTGTGCGGGGTCGATGTGGGTGTAGCGCGAGTTCTGGAAGACGCGGAAGTACCGGTCCAGCCGGACGTCGACACTGGACGGCTGGAGCATCTCGACGTCCCACGGGTCGAGCACGAGCCGGCCGGAGTCGATGTCCTTGCGCAGGTCACCGTCGGAGAGCAGCACGCCGACACCCTATCCAGGGCCCCCGGTCACGCCTCGGAGGACTCCTCGGAGTCCGACTCCACCTCACCGGGGCTGTGCCGGCCGCCGCCGCCGAGGTCGTCGGGCAGCTGCGGCGAGCGGGTCAGCCCGAACATCCAGGCGACGGCCTGCTCTGCGCGGGCGGCCTCGAACCCGTCCGACGCGGCGGCGCGGCGCCCGTGGTCGCCGTCGAGCACCTGCGCCACGGCGGCGGCCGCGTCGTGCGCGGCGATGCTGCGGATCGAGTCGCCGGGCTGCGGCACGTTCGGCCCGTCGACCAGGACCGCGAGGGTACCGAGACCCGGTGCGTCGACGACGAGCTCGTGGTCGTCGCTGACCAGGACGGTCGCCGCGGTGAGCACGGCCAGCTGGTCGGGCAGCGCCGGCTCGGCCACGACCGTCACCCGCGGGTGGGTCCCGAGCGACTGCGCCGCCTCCCCCGCGGCGAGTGCGCCGAACAGCACGATCTCGATCCGCGGGTACCGCTCCAGCAGGTCCGCGATCCCACGCAGGACCGGCGACGACGAGGCCCTCGCCAGGTCGACGACGATCAGCCTGCGGTGCTGGTCGTGCATCCGCTCCAGCGCGTCGACACAGCCCTGGTGCCGGGGGCCGGGCAGCGAGTTGATCGTGTCGCCGATCGTCAGCACGTTCGGGCCGAGCGGACTGCCCAGCGCGGAGCCGCTGGTGGTGAGGAACAGCGACGCGAGCTGGCCGATGACCCGCCGGTGCGCCTCCTGCGGGAACGGGCACAACAGGTCGTCGGTACCCATGCCGGCCTGCATGTGCACGATCGGGATCCGCCGCCAGAACGCGACCGTCGCCGCGACCTCGGCCGCCAGCCCACCACCGTGCACCAGCACCGCGGACGGGTCCTGGTCGACGAGCAGCTGGTCGAGCCGGGTGAACAGCGCTGCGGCGACGTCGGCCATGCCGGGCCCGGTCTCCAGCGGCAGCAGGATCGTGATGTCGGTGGGGACACCGAGTGCCTCGAACGCCTCGTGGACGGACATCGGGTCCGGCCCGGTGGCGACGGTGATCCCACGGATGCGGTCCGCTGCCGCGACGGCCCCGGCGACCGGGGCGAGCCGGGCGACCTCGGGACGGCTGCCGGCGATGAGCAGGACGTCGTGCTCGTGGTCCGGGGGGAACCCGGACACGTCGCCCGACGTCGGGTCGAACACCGTCATCGCAGTCGCCTTCCGGCCGAGGTCTGACCGACGGTGACGAGTGTGCGCGGACCGGGCGGCCGGGTCGAGACACGCGCGCCCGGTGGTCGGATCGTGCGACGACCGGGCAGGGGAGGTCCGTGACAGGTACGCGGATCGTGGTGCTAGGGTGATCTCACGCCATGCGGATGTAGTTCAATGGTAGAACATCAGCTTCCCAAGCTGAATACGCGGGTTCGATTCCCGTCATCCGCTCAGAACACGAAGGCCCAGGTCAGCGGCAGGTTTCCCGCCCGAGCCTGGGCCTTCGTCGTCTCCGGGAACAGTCCCTCGTGCCATTCCGTGCGACGACGGTCCGCGACCGGTGGCGCGTGGCAGTCGCCGTGCGGCCTCATGATCACCGTTTGTGGAGCGCGGGGGCCGTGGAGTGCACTCCGGACTCCACAACCGGTGATCATGGAGTCAGAGCGCGGGCGGTACGTCCCGGCGGGCGGCCCACCAGGTCGCGACCCCGGCCCCGGTGAGCAACGGGACGAGCACCAGCACCGCGGGGCCGGCGAACACCGCGACCACGCCCAGCGCGATCGCCGCGGTCCCCGCGCCGAGGCCGCTGGCCACGGCCAGCGCCGTCGCCCGCTCGCCGATCGGCTCCCCGGCCACCCAGGACAGCGTGCGGGCCACCCCGGCGACGACCACCGCCAGCACGATCCCCACGACCACCGCGGCAGGTGGCAGCGCAGCACCCGCCGCGAGCACGACCGGGATCGCGAGCGCGGTGAGGACGGCGGACAGCAGGGCACGCAGGGACCGCCGCAGCGGCGGTACGGGGGGTGTCACGTCTCCCTATTGTGCAGGGTCTGACCTGCGGTTTCGATGTAACCTGCGCGACCCTCAATAGAGCCGGGCCGCGTAGCCGGCACCGTAGTACTCCTCGATCTTCTCCAGTGGCTCGTCGGGACGGGCGAGCCGCTTGGCGAGCTGCGCGGTGGAGGGCAGCGCGTCCGGCTCGGGCCAGCTCGTCGTCACCCACAGCTCGGAGCGCAGGAACGCCTTGGGACAGTGGAAGTAGATCTGGTCGATCGCGACCTCGCAGGCGAGCAGCGGCCGGCGGCCCTTCACGGCGAGCTCGTCGAAGTACGGCGCGTCCCGGACGAGCCGGGCCCGGCCGTTGATGCGCAGCGTGTCGTTGCGGCCCGGCACCAGGAGGATCACACCGACGTGCGGGTTCTCCAGGACGTTGCGCCAGCCGTCGACGCGGCCGTTGCCGGGGCGCTCGGGGATCGCGACCGTGCGGTTGTCGACGACGTGCACGAAACCGGCCGGGTCACCCTTCGGCGAGACGTCGCAGGTGCCGTCGCGGCCCGACGTCGCCAGCAGCAGGAACCGGGACGCCGCCAGCCAGGCGCGGTGCACGTCCACGAGGTGGTCGCGTTCCTTCGCCAGCGCGGGCGCGATGGGCTGCCCGGTGATCCCCTGCAGCTCGGCGAGGGTACGGATCTCGGTGCCGTGCGCGTCGGAGGTCATGGGTCGACGGTAGGCGCGGACGCGGGCGGGGCCGAGTGGATTCCGGTCACGGGCGTCCGACGACGGGCAGCGCCCACGCCCGCCACGCAACAGGACGGGCCCGTCCGGCAGCGGCGTCCGCTGACGCGGCGCGTACGGCGCGTTCACCGGTGCACCGTCGATCCCTGGGGGCCGTCGCTCCAGGAGATCTTCTTGGCGAAGCAGTCGTCGGAGCCGAAGCCCTGGGCATCGCACCAGGCGTTCGCGCCGGCCGCGGTGGTGAAGGGCTGGGCGACGACCACGACCCAGTAGTCGCTGTTGCGGAAGACCGGCCAGTCGCCGGACCAGACCAGCGCGGCGCCCGGGTACTGCGCGGCGAGGCCGCGGTAGTGGTCGAGGATGCCCTGCTCGTCGTAGGTGATGCCGCCGTCGCTGGTGCCGGCGCGCTTGGAGGACAGCTGCGGGACCCAGTAGCCGGCCGTGGCGGCGACGCGCGGGCTGTCGGCGGCGGCCTGCTCGGTGAGCGACGTCGTCGGCGACGGGCTGTAGCCCGGCACGTAGGTGGTCGGCGGAATCACGACCGGTGCCGCGGCCGGGGCGACCACCACCGGCACCGGCGCGGCCGCCGGGGTCACGGTGGGCGCGGTGCCGGGGAGCAGGTCGGGGCGCAGGACGAGCAGCGCCGCCCCCGCCAGCAGCAGCGTCACCAGCACCAGCGAGGCGACGACCCACGGCGTCCGCGACGGGGCGGGCGCCACCGGACCCCACCCGGCCGGGGCGCCCCAGCCCGGCGCGTAGCCGGTCGGCTGCGGGCCGGCCCAGGCCGACGGGGCCGACGCCGGCGCGGCGGGGCGGTACCGGTCGGCGGGGCGGTACTGCGCCGCCGACGGGTGCTGCACGGCGGTCCGTCCCTGCGGCGCCCGGGCCCCGGCGCCGACCGGCACCGCCCCGGTCCGCGGCCGGGGGACGAGCGCCTGCGCCCGCGGCCGTCCGCACCCCACGCAGAAGTGCAGCGAGCCCAGCAGCTCCGCCCCGCACCGGCACCGCTCCACCATGACGACCCTCCCCGACGACGGCGGCCGGATCCGTCCGACCGTGTTGCCTGCTCATCGCACGCGACACCCTGTCGTTATCGATGATCTTGGTCCGAACGGCGCACTTCATCTCTTGTGATGACGGGGCGAAACGGAGCAGCCCACCGGCCCGACGGGAGGGCGTCGTGGGCGCACCGAGGGCCCGCCGTCGCGGGGACGTGGGGACATGACCAGCACCGTCGAGCGGGGAAACATCGGGCCGGAGCAGCCGTGGTGGGGTGGGCCGCCACTGCGCGTGCCGCAGGCGCCCGCCGGCGTGGGCGGTACACCCGTGACGATCACCGATGCGAACGGCGAGATCGTCGGCGCGGGCGTCCTCGGCGACGGGACGTCCGGCGCGGGGACGAGCTGGTCGGGCTACTCCTCGACGTGCACATTCTCGTTCTCGATCGACGACGTCGCCGCCCGGGACGACTTCTACCGGATCGCTGTGGGCAGCGGCGCGACCGGCGGCGTGCCGTTCTCCCGCGCCCAGCTGGAGGACGGGCCCGTCAGCATCACCTGCCAACCCAGGACGGGCGTCATCCCCGGCTCCCGCCCGGTGGCGGCGAGTGCGAGGGCGGCGTCGTCCCCCCACCCCGCGACGACGTCGGGACCGGCCAGCCGGGTCACCGTCTCCCGCACCACCGCGAGCCCCGACGCGGGCGGGGCCGGTGCGTGCGGCAACGCGACGGTCATGTCCAGGTGGTGCACCACGACCTCGACGACCCAGGTGCCGACGAAGTCCCCGACGTCGAGGACGTGCCCCTGGAACTCCAGCCGGTACGGCCCGTCCAGGTCCGCGACGAGCCGGCGCAGGCCGCGCAGCGTCATCGCGACGTGCGCGATCTGCCCGGTCGGGCGGGCGTAGGCGGCCGCGACGGCGCGGGCGAAGCGCTCGTGCGCCCAGCCCGGCAGCTCGGGCCCGGGAAACGCGGTCCAGTAGGTCGCGAGGTCGGCGTCGGCGGGCCGGTCGGTGCGGGCGGGGAACCCGGCGAGCATCTCGACCAGGCCCAGGTGCAGGTGCGCGAGGACGTCCGCGGCGAGCCAGCCGTGACAGCGGCTGCGGGCGTGCAGGTCGGTGTCGTCGACGTGGTCGAGCAACGCGGACAGCCCGTCGAGCGCGGCGAGGAACGCCGGGCGCGCCACGTCGAGCGGGTAGGCCGTCACAGCAGGTCCGCACCGGACCGCGACGCCGGCTGCTCCCCGGCCGCGGCCATCTCCTCGGCCACCCGCATCAGCTCGGTGTTGACCGGGGTCGCGATCCGGTGCGCCGCGCCCAGGGCCACGATCTCGCCGTTGAGGTAGCGGGCCTCGATGGAGCCGGTCCCGCGCTGCAGGCTCTGCCACGACGACGAGCCCCGTCGCGTCGCCCCTGCGACCGGCCGCTCGGTGATGGTGCCCTCCCGGCGGACGCGGTCGTCGTCGCCGGTCCGGGCGGTGATCCCGGCCGCGTCCAGGACGGCGCGGCCCTCCGCGGTCACGGCCTCGACGAGGCGGGGCGCGTCGGGGTCGTCGAGCCCGCAGACCGCGTCGACGGCGTTGGCCAGGTTCGTGAGCAGCTTGCCGTACTTCGCGGCCATCACGTCCGGGTCGGCGCGGGAGGAGAACCCGGCCACGGTGAGATCGGCGACGATCGCCTCCGTGGTGGCGTCGACACCGGAGGGGAACCGGCCGACGTCGAGCACGCCGGGGACCGGCGACGACGACGCGACGACCACCCCCGGCTCGTAGTGCTCGGCGGGCAGGATCACCAGCATCGCCTGCACCCGGTCCGTGCGGCGGGCGGCGAGCCGCTCGTTGGCGACGCCGTTCTGCGCGCACACCACGGTGATACCGGGGGCCGCCTCGAGCAGCGCGGCCAACGGCGGCGGGGTGTCCTGCGACTTCACGGCGAGGATAGCGACGTCGTCGGGGGTGGGCCGGGCCTCGCCGACCGTGCCCACGGCCTCCACCGGATGGGTGGTCGACCCGTCCGGGGTGTCGAGGCGCAGCCCGCGCTCGCGGATCGCGTCGAGGTGCGCGCCCCGGGCGACGACCACGACCTCCCGCCCGGCCGCGTGGAGTCGCGCCGCGATCGTCCCGCCGACGGCCCCTGCCCCGATCACCACGTAGCGCACGACGACGATGGTGGCTCAGCCGTCACGCCGGCGCACGACCGACGGCGGGGCCTTCCGCCGCCACGCCTCCTCGACGAGCTCAGCGAGCTGCCCCGCGTCGACCCGGTCGAGGTCGACGAGGATCGAGCCGTGGCCGTCGTAGTGCGGGGTCGTGAAGTACGCCGGGTCGCCCGACGCGAGCAGCGCCTCCTTCTCCTCGAGCGAGCACATCAGCACCAGCCCGCCCTCGGCCTCGGTGCGCAGCCGGGCGAAGCCCGTGCCACGGACCTTCAACGACGGCGTCCGGTACCAGGTCGACTCCTCGACCTCCGGCAGCCCGGACCCGATCCGCACCACGTCGTCCCAGCTCGGCATGGGGCCATGGTGCCCGCGGCGGGCGCTGCCCGTCGTGGAGGAATCAGACCAGGTGGGCCGCGAGGAACCGGTCGACGGCGGCCCGGCCGTCGGCGACGTGCGGCTCGACCTTCCACTGCTCGACCAGCTCCGCGCCCGGCGCGAGCCCGGCGAGACGGCGCGACACGGGTTCCGGGTGGAAGTCGTCGATCCCCATCAGCACCAGCCACGGCGTCGCGACGTGGGCGAGCGCCTCGTCGGGAACGGAGTACAGCATCCCGCCGCCGCCCCACATGTTCGTGCGGAACGCGGCCCAGTCGTCGTCGGGGACCCCGGGGTGGTCGGCCTCGATCCCGGCGCGCCACTCGTCGAACTTCCCCTCGAACAGGTGCTGGTTGTCGGCGCGGCCGATGGGCTGCAGCGCGACCGCGGCCCGGACGCGTTGCGGCGCGGTGACCAGCAGGTTCGCGATGAAGGCGCCGCCGATGCACATGCCGAGCACCGCGCACTCGTCGACGCCGAGGTGGTCGAGCAGGGCGAGCTGGTCGGCGGTGTAGGTGTCCCAGCCGTCGCTGCCGTGGACCTCGGCGACCGAGGACCCGGCGTTGCGCTGGTCCATCGCGATGACGCGGTACCGCTGCGCGAGGTGGGTGACCGGGTCCCAGGGGGCGTTGCCCCAGGCCGCGATCGTCGAGTTCATGCCGCCCGGCGCCAGCAGCAGGACCGGGAACCCCGTGCCGTGCTCCTCGTAGTGCAGGGTCACACCGGGGCGCTCGAAGGAGGGCATGGCCCGAAACTAGGCCACCCGCGGGGGAGTCCGCTTCTCCGGACGGCGCCGCGCCAGGATCGAGGTGCCGTAGACGACGAGTGCCAGCCCGAGCAGCAGCAGCCACCACAGACCGGGGCGGACGGTGTCGTCGAGCAGGGTGATGCCGACCAGACCGGGAACGACGACCTGGGTGACCATGTACAGCGCGGTGACCGTGGAGACGTCGCCGAGCTGCAGCGCGCGGGCGTAGTTGTACAGGCCGGTCAGGGCCATCCCGACCAGGATGTACACGAGCGGCTCGCGCAGCAGGCTCCCCAGGTCCACACCGTCGGAGACGTGCATCGCGCGGATGCAGACCGAGCCGCCGCCCAGCCCGAGCCCGGCGAGCACCGCCGACGGCCACGGCTTGGTCGAGTTCGCGATCGCCAGCGTCACCCCCATGATCGCGACGAGCGCCGCGATCAGGACGGCGACGGTCGTACCGTGGCCGGTCAGGGCCTGCTTGCGCTCGGTCCCCGCGCTGCCGGCGACGAACGCGAGCCCGAGCATGCTGGCGCCGATGGCGAGCCGGTGCACCGGCCGCAGCCACTCGCCGCGGAAGTAGCGGGCGTACAGGGCGGTCATCGCGATGGCCCCGGCGAGCGTCGCCTGCACCGCGAAGATGGGGATGAACTGCAGCGCGACGACCATGCAGAGCCAGGTGACGATGTCCATCGCGATCCCGCCGAGGAACCGGGGGCGGGCCAGGACGGCGCTGGTGCGCCCGCCCTGGTCGGCCGCGTCGGCCTGGAGGATGGCGGCGACGGTGCTGCAGAGCATCGCGAACACCGCGAAGAGCATGCCGATCAGCACGGGCGAGCCCGGGTCAGGGCACGGGCGGCATGCGGGGTGATCGACACCGGCCGATTGTGACGTACCGCTACCGGGTGCCGGCCGGGCGGGCGTCCGACGGAGCGGGCCGCTGCTCGGGCAGCGCCGCGGGCATCTCGAAGAAGCCGCTCATCAGCCCGCTGCCGGGCTGCTCGTCACGTGTACCGGCGGCGGCCTGCCAGGGGGACGTGCCGCCCTGGGTCGCACGGCGCTGCGCCAGCAGGGCCCGCGGGCGCTCGGTGAGGACAAGGATGCCGACCGTGAGGGCCACCCCCACCAGCAGCGGCCCTCCGACCACCAGGATGGGCCAGCCCACCACGACATAGGCGAGCACCAATGCACCCGCCGCCATGCCGATGACCGCCCCCGCCAACCGCGTCACCACGCGCCCCTCTCACACCGTGCCCGAACCGGGACGACCAGTGTTTTACCACGTCGGAGGGGGTGGACAGGGGCGACGCGACGCGGTGGTGGTCACACCTTCGGGCACGGCCGTATCGCATGGTGCATGGGGCCGAGCCGGCGTGGGGGCTCCCGTGTCCACGCCGGCCCGGCGGTCCGAATCATCCCGCCCCGGGGTCCGGGCGGGACGGGGTGGGGGTCACTCGGCGCTGTCGTCGCAGCGCAGAGGGTGATCGGTGACCGATTCCCTGTCCCACAGGAAGATCACGCAACCGCACCCGCGGCCGGGGTGGTCGACGTCGGCGCGGGGGCCGTGGTCGTCGGGTCCGGGACCGGGGTGGTCGGGTCGGTGGCGGGCGGGGTGGTGACCGGCGGCGTGGTGACCGGCGGGGTGCTGGTCGAGCCCTCCTTCGCCGGGGTCGTCGGCGCCGGGGTGGTCGGCTTCACCGGGGTCGTCGGCGCCGGAACCGGAGCCGGGCCCGGAGCCACCGGAGCGGGAGCCGGGGGGACGGCCGCGACCGGAGCGGCGGCACCGGCGGCGGGGCGGGCCGCCGTACCCCCGGTGGCCGCGCCACCCGAGGCACCGGCGCCACCGGCGGCGGCGTGCCTCCCGCCCACGGGGGCGCCCGCGGCCGGACCGGCGGCGACGCCGGCGGCCGGGGCGGCGCCCGGGGCGACCGGGGCCGGCGCGACGGCGGGTGAGCTCAGCACGGGCGCCGCGCTCAGCTCACCGATCCCGGGGCTCGTCGTGGGCCAGAACAGCAGCGCACCCGCGATGGCAGCGGCACCGGCGAGACCACCGGCACCGACCACCAGGCGCTGCCGGGTGACCGTGGCGCGACGGGCGGTGGCCGGGGCGTCCCGGGTGACCAGGGTGTCCGGGGCGGGCCGCTCCGGGCGGACGGCGGACGGCGCGGGCGGCTGTCCGGCCCCGAGGACCGAGGTCCGTGCGGGGGCGGGGGGCGGCGCCGTACGGGGGCGGGGGACCGCGGTCAGCGGGCCGGTCGGCGGCTCCGGGTCGAGCAGCGCGACGGCCGTGGCGGCCGCGGCGGGCCGCTCGGTCCGCGCGGTCCGCTCCCGCTCACCGCGGGTCGGCCACGCCGGCGCGTTGCGGTCGGTCATGCCGGTGCGGTCGGTGCGCTCGGTGGCCTCCGGCCCGGGCCGGTCCCACGGGCTGCGCCCGGCCGGGTCGACGGGCTCGCGGGGCGCGGGGACACCGGTCAGCGGTGCCATCCGCACACCGGGCCAGGAGGTCCCGGCCCCCGGTGCGACGGCCAGTGCGGCACCGCGGGCGGCGTCGGCCACCGGGTCCGCGACGACGGCGACCGGGCGGCCCAGCGCCGCCGAGACCGCCTGCACCACGACCGGCATCCGCGCGGCACCGCCGGCGAGCAGCACCTCGGCGTCGGGGGCGGCGGCGACGACGTCCTGCACCAGGTCGGCGACCGGCTCGAGCAGCGGGCGGGTGAGCTCGTCGAGGTCGGAGCGATGGATCCTCACCGCGGTCAGCAGGCCGGGCATCTCCACCCGGACGGTCGCGACGGTGTCCCGGGACAACAGCTGCTTGGCGGCGCGGCACTCGTCCCGCAGGGCGGTCAGAGCGGCGACGGTCCGCGGGTCGTCGGGGTCGAGCGCGTCGAACGCGGCAGCCGTGGCCGGGGAGGAGGACCGGACGAAGGCGAACACCGCGTCGTCGACGTCGGCGCCACCGGTCCGGCAGCTCAGCGTGCGACCGACGGCGTCGGGCAGCACCCCGGGTGCGGCCGCGGCCAGTACGGTCGCGGTGGTCCCGTTGCCCCCCAGGTCGACGACGGCGAGCGGCCCCCCGGCCGGCACGACGGCGCGGTGGGCGAGCGCGACGGCCTGCGGCGCGGTCACCAGGGAGACGGTCAGCCCGCGGCGACGCAGTGCGGCGGCCAGCAGGTCGCGCTTGTGGCGGCCCCAGCCCACCGGGCAGGTGACCCCGATCCGCGACGGCGGGCCGCCGTGCCGGGTGGACACCTCGTCGACCAGGACACGCACCAGCCGGGCGCACAGGTCCTCGGCCGCGTAGGCGTAGCCGCCCAGCGACAGCGGGGTCGGGTCCCCGACCCGGTCGAGGAAGCCGCGTGCGACGCGGTCCGGCTCGGCCGGGGCCCGGCGACGGGCGGGCTCACCGCACAGCAGGTCACCCCCGGGCGTCGCGACGAGCACCGCCGGGAGCACGTCGCTCCCGTCGCGGCCCCCCAGCCGCACGGGCTCCGCGGCACCGCCCGTGCGCAGCACGGCAGCGGTCACCGAGGTCGCCCCCAGGTCGATCCCGAGCAGGTACGACATCACTGCTCCCCCCTCGTCGAACCGGCACGCCGGCGTGGTCCTCTCCGAGACCCATCGACGGGGGCCGCCCCGGTGTTAGCCCGTGCGGCGCAGCAGTTCGAGGTTGGGGACCGATCCCCTAACGGCCCCCCTACGGACCCGGAGCGATCCCCGATGGCCGGATCCAGCGGCACCCCTAGCTTTCTCGTCATCACCGGCCGACACCGCGACCGGTACCCACCTGACAGCCCCGGAGGCAACCATGGCCGGCCGCGATCTCTCACTCGTCGAGTTCGTCAAGATCATCCTCGGGCTCGGCCCGGACAAGGACGAGAACATCGAACTGCGCGACTGGTTCCTGAAGGACCCCGACGCCGCGCTCGAGTACCACGGTCTCGGCAACCTGACCGCCGAGGACGTCCGCGACGCCGCCGTCCTGCTCCAGGACAACGACACCGTGTCGTTCGACCGCAGCTACGACACCGGCTTCGACTGGGACCACGGCAACGCCGGCTGGGCCTGGAAGGCCGGCTCCGAGGGCCACCACGAGGGCGGCCACAAGCACGGCGCGGAGCACGAGAAGGTCCACGTCAAGGACAACTTCTACGAGTACCACGTCAACGACCGGGACACCGTCGTCGACAACTCGATCAACCAGAACGTCGACACCGACGGCGGCGACTTCCGCCAGACGATCGAGACCAACTCGGTGACCGCCTCCGGCGACGGCGCCGTGGCCGCCGGCCGCGACATCGAGGATTCGACCATCACCACCGGCAACGGCAACGCGGTCGGCAACGGCAACGCCGTGGTCAACGGCGACGACAACCAGGTCGCCTTCGGCGACGGCTCCTCGGCCGACTCCTACGGCGACATGACCGCCGACGACGGCGGCGCCGTCGCCATCGGCGGCGGCAACGCCAACGGCGACAACTCGGTGAACGGCTCCTTCAACGAGGAGACCACCACGACCACGACGACGAACGAGACCAGCTTCGAGGACTCGTTCAACACCACCATCGACGACTCGGTGGAGAACACCACCACCGACAGCGGCAACACGAACATCGGCAACGGCCTCGAGGCGAACGTCGACCTCGACATCGCCTGATCCGACTCCCGTCGTCAACCGAGCGGGCCGGACACCGGCTCCGGCCCGCTCACCCCGCCACCACCGTCTTCCGTCGCCCGCCCGAGCGCGACGGCACCCCCTGAGGAGAGCGCCATGTCCGCCGAGAAGACCCTGATCCAGTTCATCCTGGACCTGCTGAAGGACCCGAAGCTCCTGGCCGAGTTCAAGGACGACCCCCAGGGCATGCTCGCCCAGTGCGGCCTGTCCGACGTCTCCGCCGAGGACGTCCGCGACGCGATCGTCCTGGCCCAGGACAACGACGAGGTCTCCTTCGACCGCGACTACAACACCGGCGGCGGCCACGGCGGCGGCCACCACCACACCCCGCCGCCGCCGCCCGTGCACCACGGCGAGGACCCGGTCAAGTACATCGACAAGTACGTGACCAACAACCACTACACCTACAACGTCGACGACCGCGACACCATCGTCGACAACTCGATCAACCAGAACATCGACACCGGCGGCGGCGACTTCCGCCAGGACATCGACACCAACTCCGTCGTCGCGTCCGGCGACGGTGCGGTGGCCGCCGGCGACGACATCCGCGACTCGACCATCACCACCGGTGACGGCAACGCGGTCGGCGACGGCAACGCCGTGGTCAACGGCGACGACAACCAGGTCGCCTTCGGCGACGGCTCCTCGGCCGACTCCTACGGCGACATCACCGCCGACGACGGCGGCGCCGTCGCCATCGGCGGCGGCAACGCCACCGGTGACGACTCGGTGAACGACTCCTACAACTCGTCGGAGACCACCACCACCGACGAGACCACCACGTCGTTCGAGGACTCGTTCAACACCGACGTCGACAGCTCGACCTCGACCGTCACCGAGGACAGCGGCAACGTCAACGTGCTCAACGACGCCGACCTCGACGTCAACGCCTCGCTGCTCTGATCCTCGACACCCTGACGAGAAATCGTCCCTGCTCCGCCCGCGAGCAGTAGGATCGACTGCACGGCCCATCGGCCCCGGCCACCCTCACGTGGGTGACCGGGGCCGATGACGTTGGTGTATCCATGACAGCGACGCGACGAGCGGTGACCGCACCGCTCCGGAGCGATGGGGGGCGCAACGCACGTGGCGGTACCGGAGGCGGTCGCGCTGGTCGACCTCGCCCTCAAGGCGGTCACGGCCTACGACCGTCCCGACCTCGCTCCCCGGCTGCGCCAGACCAGGACCAGGCTGTCGGACCCGGTGGTCCGGGTCCTCGTGGTGGGCGAGTTCAAGCAGGGCAAGAGCCAGCTCGTGAACGCCCTCGTGAACGCCGCCGTCTGTCCCGTCGACGACGACATCGCCACCGCCGTGCCGACCCTCGTCCGCTTCGGCGAGGAGACGTCGGTGACGCTGGTCCGGGAGGTCGCCGGCGCCGACGGGGCCGTGGCCGAGAAGGCCGAGCGGACGGTCGTCGGGTTGGACGAGCTCGCGGACCACGTGTCCGAGGGCGGCAACCCGGGCAACCGCGCCGGCCTGACCCGTGCCGAGGTGACGCTGCCCCGCAAGCTCCTGCAGAGCGGGCTGGCACTCGTGGACACCCCCGGGGTCGGTGGCCTCGGGTCGGCCCACGGTGCGGCCACGATGTCGGCCCTGCCCACGGCGGACGCCGTGCTGCTGGTCTCCGACGCCAGCCAGGAGTACACCGCTCCGGAGCTGGAGTTCCTGCAGGCGGCGCGCAAGCTGTGCCCCAACGTCGCCTGCGTCGTCACCAAGACCGACCTCTACCCGCACTGGCGCCGCATCGTGGAGCTGGACGAGGGTCACCTGCGGACCGCCGGGATCGACGCCCGGCTGCTGCCGGTCTCCTCCGCACTGCGGCTGCACGCGGCCCGTACCCAGGACCTCGACCTCATCGCGGAGTCCGGCTTCCAGGCGCTCACCAGCTTCCTGCTGCGCAAGGTCGTCTCCGCCGCCGACGACCTGGACCGCCGTTCGACAAGCCAGGACGTTCTGGTCACCTGCCAGGCGCTCGAGTCGACGATGCGTGCCGAGCTCATGTCGCAGAACGACCCGGAGAAGGCCGGGCAGCTCGCCCGTGAGCTGGAGTCGGCCCGCTCGCGCGTCGACGGGCTGCGACAGCGGTCCGCACGCTGGCAGACCACGCTGAACGACGGCGTCGCCGACCTCATCGCCGACATCGACTACGACCTGCGCGACCGGCTGCGGGCGGTCTCCCGCGACGCCGAGCAGCTGCTCGAGGACGCCGACCCGGCCGACATCTGGGAACAGTTCGCCGAGTGGTTCCACAAGCAGGTCGCCCACGCCGTCGCGCAGAACTTCGTGTGGACCACCGAGCGGGCCCGCTGGCTGGCCGAGCAGGTCGCCGACCACTTCGCGGAGGCCGTCGACGTCACGCTGCCCGAACTCCGCGTGGCCGGCGGGTCGGTGGCCGGCCTGGTGGACCCGCTGGACATGCCCGCGGACGAGAAGTTCGGCGTCGGCCAGAAGCTCTTCGTCGGCGCCCGCGGTGGCTACGGCGGCATGCTGATGCTCGGCCTGGCCTCGACCGTCGCCGGGTTCGCTCTGCTCAACCCGGTCTCGGTCGGTGCAGGCCTGCTGTTCGGCGCCAAGACCGTGCGCGACGAGAAGAAGCGCATGAAGCAACGGCGCCAGGCCGAGTCGAAGAACGCGGTGCGCCGCCACATCGACGAGGTCACCTTCCAGGTCGGCAAGGACTCGCGGGACAACCTGCGCCGGATCCAGCGCGACCTGCGCGACCACTTCACCACCGTCGCCGACGAGCTGTCCGACGCGTTGAAGGAGTCGGTCTCGGCCGCCCAGACCGCCCTGAAGGACGACGCCTCGCGGCAGAAGCGCGTCGCGGACCTGGAGGCCGAGCTGAAGCGGGTCTCCGGCCTCGCCGAGCGGGCCCGCGCGCTGGCCGCGGCGGCCGGGGCGGAGGCGTCCGCGTGAGTGCGCTGACCGACCAAACCCGCGCGCTGCTGCGCCGCACCCTGGACGCCTACGGGGACTCGCCGCAGGCCGCCGGGTGGCTGCGCCACCACCTCGACCGGTTCGACGAGCCGCTGCGCGTCGCGATCGCGGGCAAGGTCAAGGCCGGCAAGTCCACACTGCTCAACGCCCTGGTCGGCGAACGGATCGCCCCCACCGACGCGGGCGAGTGCACCCGCATCGTCACCTGGTACGCGGACGCGCCCGCCCCGGGCGTTCGGATGCACCTGCGCTCCGGCGCGGACCGCCCCCTCACCCTGGCCCGGCGCGACGGCGCGCTGCAGATCGACCTGCAGGGCGCCCGGGTGGAGGACGTCGACCGGCTGCACGTCGACTGGCCGTCGCAGCACCTGCGGCGCACCAACCTCATCGACACCCCCGGCATCGGGTCCCTGACCGCCGACGCGGCCGGCCGGGCCGGGGAGTTCCTGACGCCGGAGGACACGCCGTCGCCCGCCGACGCCGTCGTCTACCTGATGCGTCACCTGCACGCCGGTGACGTGCGGTTCCTGGAGGCCTTCCACGACCGCGGCGTCGCCCGCGCGACCCCCGTGAACACCATCGCGGTGCTGTCCCGCGCCGACGAGATCGGCGTCGGCCGGCTCGACGCGCTGATCTCCGCGCGCCGGATCGCACGGCGCTACCGCGGCGACGACAAGCTACGCGGGCTGTGCCAGACCGTCGTCGCCGTCGCCGGACTGCTCGCCGAGACCGCCCGCACCATGCGGCAGGACGAGTACGTCGCGCTCACCGAGCTCGCGGCGCTGCCGCGGGCCGACGTCGAGGCGCTGTTGCTCTCGGCCGACCGGTTCGGGCGCACCGAGCTCGACCGGCCCGACTCCGCCACCCGGATCGCGCTGCTGGAGCGGTTCGGCCTCTTCGGGGTCCGACTGGGGACGACGCTGATCCGGCAGGGCGTGAAGGACCCGACCGCGCTGGCCGACGACCTGGTGCGCCGCTCCGGCCTCGACGAGCTGCGCTCAGTGCTCGACACCCAGTTCTCCGAGCGCCGCGACCTGCTCAAGGCCCGCTCCGCGCTGCTCGCCGTCGACCTCGTGCTGACCCGCGAGCCCCGCCCGGCGACGGCCGCGCTGCGTGCCGAGGTGGAGCGGATCCTGGCCGGGGCGCACGAGTTCGTCGAGCTGCGGGCGCTGGCCGACCTGCGCGCCGGCAAGATCGTGTTCCCGCCCGAGGCGCTCGCCGACGCCGAACGACTGCTCGGCGGCGAGGGCGGCTCGGCGGCGGCCCGGCTCGGGCTCGACGGTGCCGCGGGTCCGCGCGAGGTCCACGACGCCGCCTCCGAGGCGCTGCGGCGCTGGCGGCGGCGGGCGGAGAGTCCGCTGACCGGGCGGGCGTCGGCGGAGGCCGCGCGGATCGTGGTGCGGTCCTGCGAGGGACTGCTCGCCGAGGCGTCCCGCACGCACGCGCACCACTGAAAGATGTGGACGGCGGCTACGTCGGCTCGATCCTGCCCTGACCGGGCGGGTCAGCCGCGGTCGCCCAGGATCCGGCGGAGCTCGTCGAGCAGCTCGCTGCGGCCGCCCACCCCGAGACGCTGACGCATCCGGGCCACGTGGTGCTCGACGGTCTTCGCCGAGATGAACAGCGCCTCACCGATCTCGCGCTGGGTGCGCCCCTGCACGACGAGCTCGGCGACCTCCAGCTCGCGCTCGGACAGCAGACCCGACCCGGACGGTTCCGGGGCGGCCTCGACGGGCGCCGGGGCCGCGGCGGCGGGCTCCTCCGTGACCGGGCCGAGCTCCTCCGCGAGGGGCGGGAGGGTCCCCTGGCGCAGGTCCGTCCCCGCCGCCTGCAGCGCCCGCGCGCAGGCCAGCAGGGCGGACACCGCGCGCCGGTCCCCGGTCCGCAGTGCCGCCTGCCCGGCGAGGCGACCGCCGTCGAAGGACAGGCCGACGGCGTGCAGCCCGCGGGCGGCGGCCTCGACCTCGGCCGCGTCGACCCGGTCCTCCAGCACGCCCACCCAGTGCGGGGCCGCCGTCGCCATGGCGTGGGCGAAGCGGCTGCCGCAGGCGGCGCTCTGCAGCTCCTCGGAGCGGGCGCGGGCGGCCTCGACGTCGTCGGTGAGCACCGCGGCCTGCAGCCGCGCCCAGTGCAGCGGGGCGGCCCACAGCGCGGGCCGGCCGAGCCGGTCGAGCAGCGCGTCGGCCTCGGCGAGGTGCGGGGCCACCCAGCTCTCCTCCCGCAGCCGCGACGCCGCGGTCACCAGCTCCCCGAGCGGCTGCAGCACGTAGAGGTCGACCGGGTGCCGGACGATCGCCTGCCGCGCCCGCGTCCAGGACCGCATCAGGGCCCCGAGGTCGGACTGGCGGCGGGCGATCGCGACCTGCAGCGCGGCGGCGAGGAACTCGTCACGCGGTTCGAGGGGGTCGTCGCCCGCGTCGACAGCGGCGAGCCGCTCCGACGCCGGGCCGGTCGCGCCGCGCAGCAGCGCGATCCAGCCGAGCAGCAGCCGGTGCCGGGCCCGGGCGGGCGCCCCGCCGAGCCCGGTCCGCAGGGCGCGGTCCAGCACGGACGCGGCGACGTCGAACTCCCCGGTGTGCACGGCCACCAGCGCGGCCAGCGCGGCCGGGGTGTCGGGCAGCAGCGCGGCGCCGTGCGCGGCCTCCAGCAGACCGGCGGCGCGGGCCAGGCCGGACAGCGCGGCGGTCGGGGAGCCCTCGACCGAGTCGAGCATGCCGCGGGCGGTGAGGTCGTCGGCGCCGTCCACGAGGGTGGGCGCGCGGCCGGCGACGAACCCGGAACCGTCGCCGTCGACCCCCACGACGGCGCGGGCCTCCTCCAGCGCCCCGGTCCCGATCAACACGGGCACGGCCGCCGCGGGCGGGCGCTCCCCGGACACCGCCGCGGTCCACCGGTACAGCTCGGCGCTGCGTGCCAGCAGCCCCCGCCGGGCGAGGACGGCGGCCGCGACCGACCCGGCGCGGACGGCGTCCTCGGCCTCGACGGCGTCGGTCGCGGACAGCACCGAGTCCGCGTGCCCGAGCGCGCCGTCGAGGTCCCCGGCGACCAGGTGGGCCTGCGCGCGGTGCGCGGCGACGGTCAGCGGGGGCGTCCCCGCGGCGACGGCCTCGGCGTAGAACCGGACCGCATCCGGGCTCTCCGCGCGGCCCGCCTCGGCCGCGGCGGCCCGGAACACCGCGGCGGCGCGCTCCCCGGTGGCCCCGGACCCGCGCAGGGTGCGGGCGACGGCGAGCACGCTCCCGCCACGGTCGAGCTCGATCTCGGCGAGGTGGCGGCGCAGCTCGGCCCGCCGGGCCGGCGCGACCCGGGTGCGGATCGCCTCGGCGACCAGCGGCACGACCCGCCCGTCGGGGGTGCAGAGCCCGGCGGCGACGGCCCGGCCGGACAGCTCGTCGAGCTCGGCGACCTCGGCGCCGACGCCGATGCCGGCCGCGTCGGAGATCCCGAGCAGCGGGACGAGCACCTCGCCGTCGACGGGGGCGCCGAGCGCGAGCGCGGTGACCAGCTCGACCACCCGCGGGTCCTCGGCGTCGACGGCGTAGCCGATCTGCTCGGCGAGCTGCGGCGGCACCGGACCGCCGACCCGTCCGTGGGCGAGCAGCCGGTCGACCAGCACCGGGGCCCCGGCGGTGCGCTCGGCGACGACCCGGACGGCCTCGTCGGAGATCCGGACCCCGGCGACGCGGGCGGCCCGGGCGGCGATCCCGGCGGCGTCGAGCGCGCCCAGGACCAGCGGCGGCGCGGCGGCGGCCAGCGTCGCGCCGAGCCGGGCCAGCGCGCGGCTGCGCGGCCACGGACGGAACGCGACGACCAGCCGGGCGCCCGGACGGCCCGCGCGCCCGCGCAGGTCGGCGAGCTCGTCGTCGCCGAGCTCGTGGGCGTCGTCGACGACCGTCACGTCCTGCCCGGCGCCGGCCTCGGTCCACACCCGGTCCAGCTCGCGCAGCACGGTCGACTTACCCGCACCGGCGGGGCCGGTGACGGCCACCAGGCGCGGTGCGTCCGGCTCCTCGGCGACGGCCCGGACCAGCGCGACCGCGGCGGGGGCCCCGGCGAGCGGGCCGGTCGACGCGGCGGGCGTGGGGGACGTCGTCGGTGCCGCCATCCTCGTCCGCCCCTCCCGTCGCCCGATCGGGTCGCCCGATCGGGGACGGCCGAGGCTATCGGGTGCGGTGTCCGGTTCCCCCGCCGGACCCGGCAGGATCACCGGAGTGCGTGACCACGTGTGGGCGATCGTGCTGGCGGGCGGCCGGGGGCTCCGTTACGGCCGGCTGAAGCAGCTCGACAAGCTGGCCGGGTCCCGGCTGGTCGACCACACCGTCGCCGCCGCCCGGCGCACCTGTGACCGGGTCGCGCTGGTGCTGCCGTCCGGGGTGGACTGGGACGGCGAGCCGGTCGACGCGCTCGCCGTCGGCGGGGACCACCAGTCGGAGTCCCTGCGGGCCGGGCTGGCCGTCGTGCCCGCCGAGGCGGGGGTCCTGGTTCTCGCCGACCCGGCGCACCCGCTCGCCGCCGACCGGATCTTCACCGAGGTGGTCGAGGCCGTGCGGGCGGGCGCCGACGGGGCGGTGCCGGTGGTCCCGCTGCTGGAGGTGGTGCAGCGGGTGCGCGACGGCGTCGTCGTCGACACCCTCCCCAAGCAGGACGCGGTGGTCACGCAGTCGCCGCAGGCGTTCCGCGCGGACGTGCTGCGTGCCGCGCACGCCGACGCGCCCCGGCCGGTGGAGAACTCGGGGATGCTCGCCGCGCTCGGCCACCGCGTGGTGACGGTGCCGGGGGACCCGGCGAACCTGCACGTCGCAACCCCGGAGGACCTGGCCGTCGTCCGGCGCCTGGTCAGATGAGCGTGCCGACGTCCTGGGCGACCAGGTCGTCGGTGGCCCGTTCGACGACGGCGGCGATCGTCATCGACGGGTTGCAGGCGGCCGTCGTACCGGGCATCAGCGACCCGTCGAGCACGTAGAGGCCGCGCTGGCCCCGCACCCGGCCCGCCACGTCGCAGACCGTGCCGATGCAGGCCCCGCCCAGCGGGTGCCAGGTGGTCGGCACCGCGTAGGTGGTGTCGAGGAAGGTGCCCCGCACCCCGGTGATGCGCCCCATCCTCTCGTGGATGCGCGCGGTCAGGGTGGCGTCGCCGTCGAGCGGCCAGTCGACGACACCCTCCTGCCGGACCGGGTCCCAGCCCATCCGGCCGCGGCCGGCGCTGACGCCGTAGCCGACGAGCATCGTCGTGGTGCGGCCGAGGCCGAGCGGCAACGGCGGCAGCGACGCCTGGATGACGGTGTTGGCCGTGGCCGGGTCCGCCCAGTCCTTCGTCCCGAACACCACCGGGCCGCCCTGGATCGCGCCGAAGTCCTCGACCAGGGAGTTCCAGGTGCAGATCCGGTCGCCGTTGGTGCCCCAGTTCTCGCCGAGCGCGTCGGGCAGGTCCGGGACCGTGTCGTGCGCGCGGGCCCGCAGCAGCAGCCGGTTGGTGTTCTGGGTGCCCGCCGCGAGCACCAGCGCCGGGGTAGTGATGATCTTCTTCTCGAGCACGGTGCCGGTCTCGTCGATCCGGTCGACGTGCGTCTCCCAGCGCCCGTCGGCCGCGCGGACGACGTCGGTGACCTGGTGCAACGGGGCGACCGTGACCCGCCCGGTCGCCTCGGCGGCGGCGAGGTAGGTGACGTCGACGGTGTGCTTGCCGCCGTTGTTCACGCCGAACGCGGCGTCGCCGTTCGTGTAGGCGGGCCTCATCTCGCCACGCAGCTCGGCCAGCGCGTAGTCCCAGTCGATCGGCATCGGGATCTTCTCGACCTCGTAGCCTGCGGCCTCCGCCCGGTCGCGGAAGACCCGCGGGGCGCGGTACGTCGGCGAGTCGATCAGCTCGTCCGGGGCGGTGGCCAGGCGCAGCATCCGGGCGACCCGCGGGTAGTGCTCGCGGGCGAGCACGTCGTACTCCAGCTCGCGGGGCATCGTCGCGGCGAACACCTCGGCCGAGGGCTGGAGCGTCATCCCCTGGTAGAGCAGCGAGCCCCCGCCGACCCCGGCCGCGCAGAACGCGTCCATCCCGTTGCCGCCGACACGCTCCAGCAGCCCGGTGTACCGGCCGGGGGACAGCGGCACGGCGCCCGGGGTGCTCGCGGTGGGGCGCCCCAGCAGCACCGACAGCGGGTTCGGCGGCCCGTCCAGGGGGTCGGCGACCGTGTCGAGCCAGAACAGCCTGCGGTCGGGGTTCGTCGTCACCCGGGGGAAGGTCTCGGCGTCCGGCCCGGTGACCCACCGCCGTCCGCGTTCGAGGACGAGCACGTCCACACCGGCCTCGGCCAGGCGCAGCGCCGTGACGCCGCCGCCGAACCCGGAGCCGACGACGACCACCCGACGCTCCTCCCGGGTCACGCGCACCCGGGACGGCGCGGCGGCGACCGCGGTGCCCGCGCCGAGGACCCCCAGCCCGGCGACGCCGGCAGCACCCAGCAGGACCGACCTGCGGCTGATCGAGCGCATCGGGGAGCTCCTCTCGGAAAGACACCCGACTGGACACCTGTCCACCCGTAGTCGATCACGGTAGCGGCACCGCCCGGCGCCCCGGGACCGGGGCGGTCGACGGCTAGGCTGGGCCCGGTGGACGGAGCATTCTCCCGGCGGAGCGAGGTCGCGCCGGCGACCCGGGACCGGCTGCTCACGGCCGGGGCCGAGGAGCTCGCCGACAGCGGCGCCGCGACGTTGACCGTGCGCCGGGTCGCGCGCCGGGCGGGGCTGTCCGCGGCCACCGCGTACAAGGTGTTCGCCTCGAAGGAGCACCTGCTCGCCGCGGTGTTCCTCGCCCACCTGCGCAGCGCACCGGGCGCCGAGCCCGCCGCGGACCTGCCGGTCGAGGAGCGCCTCGCCGGCTACGTCGACGGTCTGGTCGCCGCCCTCGACGGCGGCGGCGACCTCGACACCGCGCTGCGGTCGGTGTTCCTCGGCCACGACCCGGACGCGCGCCGGATCCGGGACTCGGTCGTCGCCGACTTCCAGGAGCGGTTCGACCGGGTCTGCGGCGACGACCTCACCGGCGAGGCGCGCCGCACCGCCCGGCTGCTGCTCGCGGGCACGCTGGTGCTGACCGGTACCGGCATCGACGACGCCGCCGCGGCCCGCGCGGAGCTCGTCCGGGCCGTCCGCGCGCTGCGGCCGGCCCCGGCCGGTCAGACCGCGAGCAGCTCCGTCGACCCGAGCCCCAGCTCGTCGAGCGTGGCGCGCACCTCGCCGGTGTAGACCGGGTTCATCAGCAGCACCGACCGCGGGGGCGAGTCCAGCAGGTCCTTCGGGGCGCGGATCGGCAGACCGAGCCCGCCCATGAAGCGCCCCTGCAGGCCGGGGTTGATGTCGACGACCGCGCCGACCGCGCCGGTCCCCTCCGCCCCGCCCTCGACGACGTTGAGGAAGGTCAGCCCCTTCGCCCCGCCACCCCAGACGACCACCTCGTCGCCGGTCGCGGCCCGGCCGCCGAGCCACTCCCGCCACCGTCCGACCTGGTCCGACACCCGGGTCGCGAAGTCCCGGCAGGCGCTGCGCAGCGCCTCGCGCAGGTGCGGCTCCAGCTCGGGCGCGCCCGGCGTCCCGTCCGGCCCCGCCTCGGCGACGACGTACTGGTCGGCGTAGGTCAGCCGCACCTGCGGGTCGGAGAAGCCGACCCCGGTCAGGAACGTCCGCATGGTCGCCGGGGTGAAGTAGGAGCAGTGCTCGTACTGCAGGTCCCAGAAGGCGCCCTCGTCGAGGATCCGGCCCAGGTCGGGCACCTCGGCGAGCAGCGCCCGGCCGCCGCCGCGACGCAGCCCGGCGTACAGCTCCGCGCCGAAGACGGCGAGGTCGGGGATGTGCTCCAGGGTGTGCCGGCAGACCAGGGCGGCGGTGTCCGGCTCGACCTGGTCACGCGCGAACTCCGCGGGGACGGCGGTGAGCCGGTCCGCCAGCTCCGGGCGGATCCGCTGCGGCACGAAGTGCGGGTCGATCCCGGTCACCCGGCCGACGCCGGCGCCGAGCAGCTCGGCGGCGAAGTCACCGGACCCGCACCCCACCTCGACGACGTGCCGCCCGGCCAGCCCGAACCGCGCCACCCAGTCCGCGGTGACCTCCGCGGCGTAGGCGGCGAAGCGGGGGGAGTGGTGCTGGGACTCCTCGTGGTCGCCGGTGTAGTCGAGCAGCCCCGGGTCGAAGTCGCGGTTGAACACCAGCCCGCAGCGCTCGCACAGCACGAGCACCTGGTCACCGGTGGCCACGGAACGCGCCGAGACCGGGTCGGGAAGCACCGCGGTGCCGTGCACCGGCAGCCCGGTCGCGGAGAAGAACGGGTCGCTCGCGGGCGCGTCGCACGCGGGGCAGCGGTTCAGCACCGGGCGAGACTAGCGGCAGGCCGTCACCCGTCCGTGCGCGCGCTCCGCCCGGGACCGGGCCCTCAGCGGTTCAGCACGCCCTGCGGGTCCTGCGCGTCCGGGACGGCGCTGCCGGAGGTCCCGAGCAGCTTCTGCCACTGCGGGTGGTCGACGACGTCGGGCACGCTCTCCACCCGTCGTGCCGCCGCGAGCACCTCGACGGCACGGGCGGCGTCGCCCTCGGTGCCCGCGCGCACCGTGCGGGCCAGCTCCGGCCAGGTCTCCCCGCCGAGCAGGCCGTTGACGTCGTCGGCGCGGTGCGCGCGCTGGAACTCGCTCACCGCAGCTGCGGTGCGGTCGTCGAACCGGCCGTCCGGCTTCCCGGTCAGCGACCCGGCGTCGCGCAGCAGGTACTGGGCCGCCTCGACCATCGGGCCGCGATCGCCGGTGCGCAGCAGCGGCCAGCTCGCCTTGGTCGACTCGGTGCGCGAGAGCCGCCTGCCCAGCAGCCCCGCCACCTCGCGGCGCAGCCGGGGCAGCGCGGCGTAGAGACGGTCACCCGGGCAGAGGGTGTTGCGGTAGTCGCGGTGGCCGTAGAGCTCGGTCGGGGCGATGCCGTAGCGCAGGCAGATGTAGGCGCAGGTGACGCGCAGCGAGTTCCACAGCGCCGGGGTCGGGTCGACCCCCATGTAGGTGCCCTCGTTCTCGATGCCGATCGCGATGACGTTCTGACCGGGCGAGTGCGCCCCCTCGACGACGCGGCGGCCCCCGTTGAGCTCGCCGAGGCTCCAGAGCCTGCCCTCCATCACGTGCCCGCCGCGCGAGATCGTGAAGTGCTGCCCCGAGTCGAGCCAGCCGTTGCGGTCCATGTGGTAGTTCTGGATCGCCCTGGCCATCCGGTGCGCGGCGCCGACGCTGTAGTCGTTCGTGTTCGCCCCGGCCGTGTGGTGCACCAGGATCCGGATCGGGCGCCGGTCCCAGACCTTCGGCGGGAACTTCGGCTTGCGCGCGCCCCACTCGAAGCAGCGCGCGACATACGGGACCGGCACGCCCTCGGCGAGCGGACCGGCACCGGCCGGGCCGGGCATGCCGTCCGGCCCCGGGACCGCCGACGGGCCGGGCACCGGACCCGTGGCGGGCGGAGCGGGGTCGGTGGTCGGCGGCGGCCCGGCGAACGCCCGGCCGGGAAGGACCAGGCCCGCGCCGGCGACCGCACTCCCGACCAGCAGCCCGCGGCGGCTCCAGCTCTGTCCCGGCTCGCCCATCGCTGCTGCCCCCTTCGGCGGCACCGCGCCGGCACCGCCTCCGTCACACACGCCACATACGTCCCGTGCGACTCCGCATTCTCTCGGTTCACGGGAAAAGGACGGCGCGGGCGCGCCGGTCGAGCGCGTCACACGGGTGGGCGGTCCCCGAACACGCACCTGCACCTTGCTCCGGTTACCGGTCAGTAATACTCTGGAGTCAGTTACCGGCCGGTAAGTCGATCGGCCCTGGCACGAACGGCGGTGAAGGACGGATGGGCCACTACAAGAGCAACGTGCGCGACCTCGAGTTCAACCTCTTCGAGGTGTTCGAGGTACAGGACCACCTCGGGACGGGACCGTTCGAGGACGTCGACGTCGACACCGCCAAGGGCGTGCTGTCGGAGCTGTCGACCGTCTGCACCGGCCCGCTCGCCGAGCACTACGCCACGATCGACCGCAACCCGCCGGTCTTCCACCCCGAGGACCACACGGTCACCACCCCGCAGGAGCTCAAGGACGCCTACAAGGTCCTCTGGGACGGCGAGTGGTGGCGCCTCGGCCTGCCGAACGAGCTGGGCGGCATGGGCATCCCGCCGTCCGTGCAGTGGGCCGCCGCCGAGCTGATGTGCGGCTCCAACCCGGCCATCTTCATGTACATGGCCGGCCCGAACTTCGCCTCGATCCTCCACGCGAACGGCAACGAGGAGCAGAAGCGCTGGGCCCAGCTGATGATCGACCGCGGCTGGGGCGCCACCATGGTGCTGACCGAGCCGGACGCGGGCTCCGACGTCGGCGCCGGCCGCACCAAGGCGATCCGGCAGGACGACGGCACCTGGCACATCGAGGGTGTGAAGCGCTTCATCACCTCGGCCGAGCAGGACTTCACCGAGAACATCATGCACCTGGTGCTGGCCCGCCCCGAGGGCGGAAAGCCGGGCACCAAGGGCCTGTCGCTGTTCCTGGTGCCGAAGTTCCACTTCGACGCCGAGACCGGCGAGCCGGGCGAGCGCAACGGCGCCTTCGTGACCAACGTCGAGCACAAGATGGGCCTCAAGGCCTCCACCACCTGCGAGCTGACCTTCGGTGCCCACGGCACCCCGGCCGTCGGGTGGCTGCTGGGCGACGTGCACGACGGCATCGCCCAGATGTTCCAGGTCATCGAGTACGCCCGGATGATGGTCGGCACCAAGGCCATCGGCACCCTGTCGACCGGCTACCTGAACGCGCTCGAGTTCGCCAAGGAGCGCGTGCAGGGCGCGGACCTGACGAAGATGACCGACAAGACCGCGCCGCGGGTCACGATCACCCACCACCCGGACGTGCGCCGCAGCCTGATGCTGCAGAAGGCCTACGCCGAGGGCATGCGCGCCGTCTACATCTACACCGCGACCTTCCAGGACAAGGTGCGCCTCGGTGGCGAGGACGCCGCGCTCGCGGAGAAGGTCAACGACCTGCTCCTGCCGATCGTCAAGGGCGTCGGCTCCGAGCGCGCCACCGAGCAGCTCGTGCAGTCGCTGCAGACCCTGGGCGGGTCGGGCTTCCTGCAGGACTACCCGATCGAGCAGTACATCCGGGACGCCAAGATCGACTCCCTCTACGAGGGCACCACCGCGATCCAGTCCCAGGACTTCCTGTTCCGCAAGATCGTCCGGGACAACGGCCAGGCGCTCGCGCACGTCGCGGGCGAGGTCCAGGCGTTCATCGACTCCGACGCGGGCAACGGCCGGCTCAAGGAGGAGCGTGAGCTCCTGCGCACCGCGCTGACCGACGTGCAGGGGATGCTCGGCACGCTGACCGGCTACCTCTACGGCTCCACCAAGGACGTCACCGAGCTGTACAAGGTCGGCCAGCACACCGTGCGGCTGCTGATGGCGGTCGGCGACCTGCTCGTCGGCTGGCTGCTGCTGCGCCAGGCCACCGTCGCGCTCGCCGCACTGGGCACCGACGGCGTCTCCGCGAAGGACCGGGCCTTCTACGAGGGCAAGGTCGGCGTCGCGACCTTCTTCGCGAAGTCCGTGCTGCCCCGCCTGACCTCGGACAAGGCGATCATCGCGAACGCCGACAACGAACTCATGGAGCTCGACGAGGCCTCGTTCTGATCCGGTCGGCGATGACGAAGGGCCCCGGGCGCGGACTCCCCGCCCGGGGCCCTTCCTCGTCGTGCCCCTACTGCGCGATGTAGCTCTCCAGCTGTTCGCGTTCCTGCTCCAGCATGTCCATCCGGGCCTTGACCAGGTCGCCGATGGACACGATCCCGGCCAGCGCCCCGTCGACGATCACCGGCAGGTGCCGCACCCGGCGGTCGGTCATGATCCGGGCGAGGTCGCCGACGCCGTCGTCGGGCGAGCAGGTGACCACCTCGGTGGTCATCACCTCGGCCACCCGCGCGTCGAGCAGCGCGGCGCCGTGGCTGTGCAGCCGGCGCACCACGTCCCGCTCGGAGACGATGCCGACCAGCCGGTCCCCGTCGACGACGGGCAGTGCGCCGAGGTTCCGCTCGGCGATCGCGCGCAGCACCTCGCCCATCGAGTCCTCCGGCGCCACGGTGCTGACCGCGCTGCCCTTGCTCCTCAGAACGTCCGCGATGCGCATGGGGTACCCCGATCCCTCGCTGTCCGACGGCTGGAGGGATCAGGGTACGAATGTGACCTGGCTCTCGTCATCCCCTGACGGGGACGATCACCGGATCAGCCGCCGCACTGCACGATCGGCTGAGGGTTGTACTTGACCGTCCGCGTCTTGCTGGTCGTCTCCCCGGTCTGCACATTGCGCATGGTCCGGGTGTCGGTCGCGGTGAAGCCGGGAGAGCCCTTGCTGGCGCTGCACGGCTGGCCGGCCGGGATGTTGACGACCTGCGGCTGGGTCGGGTTCGTCCGCGGCCCGGTCGCCGAGGTGACCTCGTACATCTTCTGCCCGATGAACGAGACGGTGACGTTGCTGGGCGTCCACGCCGTGCGGATCAGCACCGGGGTCGGGCCGTCGTTGCGGAACTTGACGTCGATGAGGTCGTTGAAGACCGTCGCCTCGCGGGCCACCGGGTAGCGGCTGATGTAGTAGCTGTGCTCCTTGTGCTCGATGTCGGTCATGCCGGCGAAGTACGACGCGTTGTACAGCGTCGTCGCGAGCTGGGAGACACCGCCGCCGACGCCGCGCGCCGGGTGGCCGTCCTCGATGATGCCGGCCTCGACGTAGCCGTTGGCGGCGTTGCGGGGGTTGCTGACGCCGTTGAGGCTGAACGTCTCGCCGGGCTGCACGATCTGGCCGTTGATGGCCTCGGCGGCGCGCTTGATGTTCTGCCCCGAGTCGGCGGCGAACCCGCCGGTGGTGAACGTCGAGATCTCGGTGGCGTTGCCCAGCGACTCCAGGTCGGCCGTGGTGATCTCGGCCGGCTTGTTCGCGTAGACCGCCGCGACCGTGCGCTCGCCCTGGCCGGTGAGGATGGGCAGCACGTTCGCGAAGGTGGCGTCGTAGTCGATGCCGCGCCCGTCCTGCGACGGGACGACCCGCGGCGGCGTCGCGGCGAAGTCGAGCTGGGCGTCGACGCCGGGCTTCTCGGTGCTCGCCAGCTGCGGCTGCGCGATGTCCTCGAGGGTCTTGTTCGCGATCACCGGCTTCAGCTTCACGGGCCCCTCCGGGTCCGCGGTGAAGCGGAGCGCGGTCGTGATGTCCTCCGGGGTGATGGTCGCGTTCGCACCCTCACCGGTGATCGTCAGCGGGCCGGCGACGGCGGGCTTGGCGACCTCGTCGATGGCCTTCTGCACGTCGGCCGGGGTCGTGACGGCCTGCTCGACGATCAGCGGGAGCTGCACCGGCTCGCCGGAGGCCCACTGCTCCTCGACGACGCCGACGGCCGCGTCGACGTCGAGCTGCTGGCCGGGCTCCGGCGCGACCGGGGTCGGGGTGACTCCCTGCCACTCGACCGAGCCCTCCTTGGGCTCCTTCATGACCAGCGGGGCCATCTGCTCCAGCGCGGTGCGCACGGCGCGGTCGTCGGCGGAGTTGACCACCCCGACCTCGCGGGTGGTGAAGAACGAGGAGATCCGGGTGATCGGGTTCAGCGGCTGCTCGCCCGCCTCGTCGAGAGTGCGCGCGTAGTCGACCTGCAGGCCCGCGGCCTTCGGGTCGATCTCGGAGCTGACCTCACCGGCCTGGACCGGCACCGGCGCGGAGGAGCGGGGCTCGATCGCGGCCTGCAGCGTCTCGGTGGCCTGGGCGCGCGACATGCCGCCGATCTGCTGACCGGCGACGACGACGCCGCGCGGCACGCTGCCGGAGCTCAGCGCGAGGTCGCCGACGTAGCCGAGGACGAGCACACCGAGCGCGGCGGCCGCGACGATCAGTCCGACCGGGCGCTTGCGCTGCGGGCCGTCACCGCCCTCGCCGTCGCCGTGCCCGTCGCCGTCCCCACCACCGGGGCCGCCGGGCCCACCGGGGCCTCCCGGCCCATCCGGACCGGTCGCTCCCGCGGCGCCGAACGCACCGGCACCGAGGACCGCGGTGCCCGCAGCCGGGCCGCCGGTGTGGATGCGGGCGGTCTGCTCGGCGGCGCCGCCCGCGGGCGGCGTCGCGGCCGCGGCCGGGGTGACCCGGGGCAGGATCTGGGTGCGCTGCTCGCTGAGCGGAGCGACGCGGACGGTGTCCTGGTCCTGCCCCTCGGGGGCGGCGGGGACCGGGCGGGTCGCGTCCGGCGCACCGGCCGGCCGGGGGCCGGGCTGCGACGCGGCGGGACCCGCGGGCGTCGGGGCGCCGCCGGACGGCTGCGGGGCGGCCGTGCCGGACTCCGGGCGGGGCGGGGTCCCGGGCTGCTGCGGGGCACCGGCGTCCGGCCGCTGCGGCGCGGGGGGCTGCTGGTGCGGGGCGGACGCAGGCGCGGCCGGACCGTCCGCGGTGGTCGCCTGCCCGACGACGGTGCGGGCCGCGGGGGACTCCGGCGGCGCCTGCTCGGCGGCCTCGGCCGGGTCGGCGGGACCGGACTCGGCGGCGGAGACCTCGGTGGCGCCCTGCGGCGCGGGAGTTCCCTGCGGCGCGGCGGGGGCGGCGGCGGGGCCGGGCGAGGGACGGCGGGCGGGCATCACGGGGCGACCGGCACCGGCGGCGTCGCCGTTCTGCGGGTCTCCCGGCTCCGGCGCGGACGTCACCGGCTGCTCGTCCGCGTCGTCGGACGAGGGAGGGCGCTCGGGCATGACGTGGGACTTCCTTTCCGCACTGCCATCGACTCTGTCATCGCGACCGGCGTCGTCGACTGTGTCGACACCGCTGTCGAACCGGGTGGGCCGCGGGTCCGTGCGGACCGGCGCGACCCGGGGGGTCAGAGGTAGAGACCGGTCCCGTGCTGGGTGGCCTCGGAGGCCACCGCGTGCAGGTCCCGCTCACGCATGACCAGGTGCCCGACGCCGGCGATCTCGACCTCGTACTGGTCCTCCGGGGCGAGCAGGACGCGGTCGCCGGCCTTCACCGTGCGCACGTGCTGTCCCACCCCGACCACCTCTCCCCAGACCAGACGCTTGGCGACCTGTGCGGTTGCCGGGATCACGATTCCGGCCGAGCTCCGTCGCTCGCCGGAACCCTCGACCCTCTTGATCATGACCCGGTCATGGAGCATCTGGATCTCGAGTTTGGGCTCGGCCACCGGGCCGATGCTACGGGTGACCCCTGACGCCCCCGGCGGCGCCCGGCGCAAGCGAGAGCATGCCCCGAACGTGGAACGCCCCGCGGCGCTACCGAGTCGGGGGTCGGGTGGCGCCGCGGGGCTCAGCAGGGGTTTCGCGCCGACCCGAGGACCTGTTACACCGCAAACAGTTTTCACTCGTCCGGAGCAGCGGGGGCTCAGGTGTTGGCGAGCAGGTACCGCCCGAAGTGCGGCACGGTGAAGGCGATCTGGCCGCGCTGGGCGGAGAACACCAGGCCCTTCTTGAGCAGGCTGTCGCGCGCCGGGGACAGCGACGACGCGCGCCGGTCCAGGTGCTTGGCCACCAGCGACGTCTCGACGGGGTGGTCCTCCCCGTCGGTCAGCTCGGCCATCGCCCGCAGGTACTCGCGCTCCGCCGGCGTCGCCCGCTCGAAGCGCGAGCCGAAGAAGCCGACCGCGAGCTCGGCCTCGGCCTCGGGGGCGGCCATCTCGACGTCCTTCACGCCGATCGGGCTGGTCGGTGCGGCGTCCCACGCGGCCTTGCCGTAGGCCTGCACGAAGTAGGGGTAACCGCCCGAGCGGACGTAGAGGTCGTCGAGGGCCTCCTGGTCGAAGGTCGCCTCCTCGCGCTCGGCCGGGGCGATCAGCGCGAAGTCGGCGTCCTTGCGGTCCAGCCGGTCGATCCGTGAGTACTTGAACAACCGCTCCGAGTAGGACTTCGACGCCGACAGCACGGCGGGCAGGTGCGGCAGCCCCGCCCCGACGACGACGAGCGGCACCCGGGCCTGGGACAGCTCGTGGCAGGCGGCGCAGAGCGCGGAGACGTCCTCGGGCCGCAGGTCCTGCATCTCGTCGATCAGCAGCGCGATGCCGGAGCCGACGTCCTGGGCCAGCTCCGCGACCTCGGTGAACAGCTCGACGAGGTCGATCTCGATGTCCCCGGAGTCCGCGCGCCCGTTCTTCACCGGGACGTCGATGCCGGGCTGCCAGCGCTCCCGCAGCTTCGTGCCCTCCGGCGACGACCGCAGCGCGAACGCCTTGAGCACGCCCAGCACCTCGTCGATGCGCTCGGGGGCCCGGTGCCGGACGGCGAGGTCGCGGATCGCGCGGTGCAGCGCCGCGGACAGCGGACGGCGCAGGTCGGCGTCCGGGCGGGCCTCGATCTTCCCGGCGCCCCAGCCGGCGTGCATCGCCATCGAGCGCAGCTCGCCGAGCAGCACCGTCTTGCCGACGCCGCGCAGCCCGGTGAGCACCAGGCTCCGCTCCGGGCGACCGCGGGCGACCCGCTCCAGGACGATCTCGAAGGCGTCCACCTCGCGGTCCCGGCCGGCCAGCTCCGGCGGGCGCTGCCCGGCGCCGGGGGCGAACGGGTTGCGCACCGGGTCCATGCGAGGACGGTATCCGCCGCTCTTCGGAATTCCGTAGACGACGACGGCGTGTCGCGGCCCCGCCACCCGGGCGGCCCAGCGACGACGTCGGTCACCCAGCGTGGTCGCGATGCCCGTCCGGGCCGGTTCCGGCATCGCCCGTGCGGTCCGCCGCGAACGCACCGTGCGAGCGGGGCCGAGGAACGCCGGCGCTGTCGTCACGATCCGGTGGCCCGCGCCCGGTGACCTTCCGCGACCGCGGTTGACCAGCAACACTCTGAGGCGTGCACCACCCCGTCGCACGTGACTACGCCCGGGAGGAGAGCGCTGTGGGCCGACACCGCGGACGGCACCGCGCCGACCGGATGCATCACTCGACGCTGCGGATGAAGCCGATCACGCTGCGTCGCCGACGGCTGGAGAGCCTGCGCAGCCTGCTCGCAGGAGCGCGCCCCGGCTGGTGAGAAGGACGGCGGGGGCGACCCCCGAACGCTCCCGCCGTCCACCACCCGGTCCTGGATCTGCCGCGCCCGGCCGTCGCACCCCTGGTGCCGCCGTCGCAGCCTCCGCACGGGGTGCGGAGACCGCGTGCGGGGTGCGCCGGGCGTCCACGTATCGCGAGGCCCGGTGACGGGTCAGGTGCGGTCGGGGCCGTCCACGACCTCGCCGTCGACGACCGGGCCGGTGCCCGCGGCAGGTCCGGTGATGCGCGGGTACGCGGTCGCCGAGCGCGGCTCGGTCACGGTCTCCCCCTCGACCACGGTGGCGCCGTAGCGGATCCGTGCGGTGCGCAGGCTCGGTGCGGCCCGCTCGGCGGCGTTCACCATGCGACGCCGGACCAGGGCCCGCGTCGGGGGGAACACCAGGGCGAGACCGAGCACATCGGTGATCAGGCCCGGCAGGAAGATGAGGATGCCACCGGCGGCGACGAGCAGCCCGTCGGTCGCCTCCTCGTGCGCCAGCTTCCCGCGCTGCACGGCGGTGGCGAGCGCGCGGGCGGCGCGGACGCCCTCCCGGCGGGCGAGCAGGAGTCCGACCACGGACCCGGCGAGCAGGACCAGCAGGGTCCAGCCCAGTCCGATCCACGCGATCAGCCCGGCGAGCGCGACGATCTCGAGCACGACGTAGAGCAGCACGAACGGCATGCCCGTACAACGCACGGGCATGCCGTTCTGCTCCCGGATCGCCCGAATTCCCCGGATCGATCCCCCGGGCCCTCGGATGATCTCCCCAGGTCACCAGGTGAAGGCGACCCCGGGGTCGTGCAGCAGCGCGCCGACGTCGGCGAGGAATCGCGAGCCCTCGGCCCCGTCGACGAGGCGGTGGTCGAACGACAGCGCCAGCCGGCACACGGTGCGCACGGCCAGCTCGCCGTCGACGACCCAGGGGGCGGGCTTGATCGACCCCACCGCGAGGATCGCGGCCTCGCCGGGGTTGATGATCGGCGTCCCGGTGTCGACGCCGAGCACGCCGACGTTGGTGATCGTGAACGTGCCCCCGACCAGGTCGGCCGGGGCGGTCCGGCCCGCCCGGGCGGTGTCGGTGAGCGTCGTGAGCGCGTCGGCCATGCCGCGCAGGGTGAGTGTGTCCGCGTCGCGGATCTTGGGGACGACGAGCCCACGCGGCGTCGCGGCGGCGATGCCGAGCTGGACGCGGGCGTAGTAGACGATCTCGCCGGCGCGCTCGTCCCAGCCGGCGTTGGCCGCCGGGGTCCGCGCGGCGGCGAGGCAGGCGGCCTTCGCGACGAACGCCAGCGGGGTCAGCTTGACCCCGGCGAACTCGCGCGAGGCCCGCAGCCGGTCGCGCAGGGCCATCATCTCGGTGACGTCGACGTCGAGGAACTCGGTGACGTGTGGCGCGGTGAACGCGCTCGCGACCATCGCCGCGGCGGTGGCCTTGCGGACGCCGCGGATGGGCTCACGCCGGTCCTCGGTGGGCCGGGCGGTGGTCGTGCCCGGTCCGGCCGCGGTGCCCGGCCCGGCCGCGGTGCCCGGCCCGGCGGCGGTGCCCGGCCCGGCGGCGGTGCCCGGCCCGGCGGCGAGCCCCGGGTCGCCGGGGCCCGAGCCGTCCGGCGCGGCACCCGAGGTCGCGGCGCCGGCGAGACTCCCGGCAGCGGCACCCCCCGCGGCGAGACCCCCGGCGACCGGCGACCCGGCGGACGTGCCGGCAGCGCCCGCTCCGGCGCCCCGGCCGTCGGCCGCAGCGCCGTTCCCGGCACCCGTGAGCCCGGCACCCGTGAGCTCGGCACCCGTGAGCCCGGCACCCGACGCGGCGGCGTGCACGTCCTCCCGGGTGATCCGGCCGTCCCGCCCGGTCCCCGTCACCGCCCGCAGGTCGACGCCCAGCTCCCGTGCGAGCAGCCGGACCGGCGGCGGAGCGAGCGGGACCTGGGCGGCACGCGGTCCGACCGCGTCGCCCCCGGCCCGGCCGTCGGAGCCCCCGGTCTGCCCGTCGGAGCCCCCGGCTCCCGGGTCGGCTCCGGTGGACGTCCCGGGAGCGGCCTGCTCGGGCGACCCGAGCGACTGCTGGGGCGACGGGACGGGGGCCGCACCCGGCCCCGAGGCGTCCGGGCCCCCGGCGACGGGGTCCCCCGCAGCGACGGACCCGGCCGGCGCAGCGGAGGCGGTAGGCTCGCGCCGGGGCCGTCGCCGGGCGGAGCCCTGCCGCGGCCCGTACCCGACGAGCGTCGCGATCCGTCCGTCCCTGCCCGCCTCACCGATCTTCGCGCCGGTGTCGGCGCCGGCGTCGGGCGCGGTCCCACCGGTGTCGATCGCGATGATCGGCGTCCCCACAGCGACGGTCGCGCCCGGTTCGGCCAGCAGCTCCCCGACCGTCCCGGCCCACGGCGAGGGCAGCTCCACGGCCGCCTTCGCCGTCTCGATCTCCACGATCACGTCGTTCACCGCGACCGTGTCCCCGGGCGCCACCCGCCAGGTGATGATCTCGGCCTCGGTCAGCCCCTCGCCGACGTCGGGCAGCGTGAAGTGCTCACGCATGTGCTCCTCCTCACCAGGCCAGGCAACGATCGACGGCGTCGAGCACCCGGTCCAGGTCCGGCAGGTACTCGTCCTCCAGCCGCGACGGCGGGTAGGGCGTGTCGAAACCGGTCACGCGGAGCACCGGCGCCTCCAGCGAGAAGAAGCACTCCTGCTGGATCCGGGCGGCGACCTCGGAGGTCACCGACGACTCCGCGGGCGCCTCGGACACCACGACCAGCCGTCCGGTGCGGCGCACCGAGTCCGCGACCGGGCCGAGGTCGAGCGGGGACAGCGACCGCAGGTCGACCACCTCGAGTTCGCGGCCCTCCTCGGCGGCCGCGGCGGCCGCGTCGAGGCAGGTCTTCACCATCGGCCCGTAGGTGGCGACGGTCAGCGCCGAGCCCGTCCGCACCACCCGCGACGCGTGCAGCGGGTACGCCGACGCCAGGTCGGCGCCGTCGAGCCCGCCCTTCTCCCAGTACCGGCGCTTCGGCTCGAAGAAGATCACCGGGTCGTCGGAGAGGATGGCCTGCTGGATCATCCAGTGCGCGTCCGACGGGGTCGAGCAGGTGACCACCTTCAGGCCCGCGACGTGCGCGAACAGCGACTCGGGCGACTCGGAGTGGTGCTCGACGGCACCGATCCCGCCGCCGTAGGGGATCCGGACGACGACCGGCACCGGCACCCGGCCCTGCGTCCGGTACCGCAGCTTCGCCAGCTGGGACACGATCTGGTCGTAGCCGGGGAAGACGAACCCGTCGAACTGGATCTCGCAGACCGGCCGGAACCCGCGCACCGCGAGCCCGATCGCGGCGCCGATGATCCCGGACTCCGACAGCGGGGTGTCGAGCACGCGCTGCTCGCCGAAGTCCTTCTGCAGCCCGTCGGTGATGCGGAAGACACCGCCGAGCCGGCCGACGTCCTCACCCATGACCAGCACCTTGGGGTCGCGCTCCATCGCGGCACGCAGGCCGTCGTTGAGCGCCTTCGCCATCGTGGTCGGCACAGCTCAGCCCTCCTGGTCCGCGAACGACGCGTGGTAGGCCAGGAACTCCTCGCGCTGGCGCTCCACCGTCGGCGACGCCTCGGCGTAGACCTGGGAGAACATCCGCTCCGGACCCGGCTGGGGCATCGCCCGGCAGAACGCCCGCATCCGCTCGCCCAGCGCGTCCGCCTCGGCCTCGACGGCGTCGAAGAAGTCGGCACCGACGCCGTGCCGCCGGGCCAGGTGCACCCGCACCCGCTCGATCGGGTCCTTGAGCTTCCACAGTTCGACCTCGTCGGCGAGCCGGTAGCGGGTCGCGTCGTCGGAGGTGGTGTGGGAGTCCATCCGGTAGGTGAACGCCTCGATCAGCACCGGGCCGTTGCCGGTGCGGCACTCGTCGAGCGCCCAGCGGGTGACGGCGAGGCAGGCGAGGACGTCGTTGCCGTCCACCCGGACGCCGGGGAAGCCGTAGCCGCGGGCGCGCTGGTAGAGCGGCACCCGGGTCTGGCGCTCGGCCGGCACCGAGATCGCCCACTGGTTGTTCTGGCAGAAGAAAACCAGCGGCGCGTCGTAGGCGGCGGCCCAGACGAAGCCCTCGTGGACGTCGCCCTGGCTGGTGGCGCCGTCGCCGAAGTAGCAGATGGTGGCCTCTCCGGTGTCACCGTCGGCGGTGCCGACACCGGCGGCGCTGCCGCCGACCTTCGACTCGAAGCGCTGGCCCATCGCGTAGCCGGCGGCGTTGAGGCACTGGTTGCCGATGACGATCGTGTACGGGTGGAACCGGGTCGCGACCGGGTCCCAGCTGCCGTGGTCGGTGCCGCGGAAGATGCCGAGCAGCTCGGTCGGGTCGACCCCACGGCACCAGGCGACGCCGTGCTCGCGGTAGCTGGGGAAGCACATGTCCTCGGGTGCGAGCGCGCGGCCGGAGCCGACCTGCGCGGCCTCCTGGCCGAGCAGCGGCACCCAGAGGCCGAGTTCGCCCTGGCGCTGCAGGGAGTTGCCCTCGCGGTCGGCCCGCCGGACCAGGACGAGGTCCCGGTAGAGCGACCGCAGGTCCTCGGCGGTGATGTCGGCGGCGTAGCGGTCGAAGCGCTCGTCGGGCACCCGCTCGCCCTCGGGGGTGAGCAGCTGGACGAGCTCCGGTCCGCCCTCGTCGACGCCCTTCAGCCCGGCGACGACCTGGTCGTGGCTGGGCCGCGACCGCGGGTCGGTCGGTATCCACGCCTGGGGTTCGTCCACGGCAGACCTCCTCGGTCGCACCGGGCGGGGTCACGCCCGGGAGCGTCGGCTCCGGGCCCGTGCGGGTGGTGCGGGCCCCGGGACGCGCAGGCGCGTCACCGCCGATCCTGGCACGTCACCGGCCCCGAGGAGAACCGGTGCCCCGCAGGTCGACGGGTGGACGACGGACCGTCGGACGTCCACAGACGACGGTCCCGGCACCCGGCCGGGACCGTCGCGGGAGCCGGTCAGGCGCCGTGCGGGCGCTCCGGGTCCGGCGGCGGGAACGCCGGGGGCTGCTGTGGGGTGCGCTGCGTCGGCGCGTCCGCACCCCCCGCCGGGTACGGCGGGTTCCCGGCGGCGGGGCGGCCCGGGGCGGGCGGGGTGGTGCCCGGCGCGCCGTAGCCGTAGCCGGGCTGCGGGATGCCCGCCGCGTCCTTCGCCTTGCGGGCGGCGCCGGCGATCTGGTTCGTGTACTTGCCCTTGGTCTGCTTGTCGACGAACTGGGCGGCGGAGTCGAGGGCCTTGCCCGCCTTGTCCGGGTTGGACCGGGCGTAGCGGCGGGCGGCCTCGACCGCTCCTGCCAGAACGGTGAGTCTGCGGAACAGCGACATCGTCGAGGACCTCCGTGACGAATGCGGCACCGCGTCGGACCGCGGCGCTGGGTCGTCGTACCAACAGTAGGCGAACGGGCACGGACCGGCGCGGCGTTCCACCGGCGTGCGACGACCACGTAACGGATCGGCCGTGCGCACGGCGGTGACCCGTCGACAGGTGGCAGGATCCCCGCCGTTCGACCCCGCCTCACCTGGAAGGCAACCGCATGACGACCGCGAGGACCCGCAGCGTCCGCTCCCTGACCGGGATCGCACTGTCCGCACTGACCGCACTGGTCCTGACCGGCTGTGGCGCCGGCGGCGACGGCAGCGGGGGAGGCGGCTCCGCCGAGGCCACCGGCACCGATGCGCCGATCCCGGCCGTCGCCAAGGACGACCGGCTCGCGGCGATGGTGCCGGCCGAGGTGCGGCAGGACGGCACGTGGGTCGTCGGCACCGACCCGACCTACCCGCCGAACGAGTTCACCGCGCCCGACGGCACCACGATCGTCGGGATGGACGTCGACCTCGGCACCGCGATCGCCCAGAAGCTGGGGCTGACCGCGAGGTTCGAGCAGAGCCAGTTCTCCGGGATCATCCCGGGCATCACCGGCGGCCGCTACGAGGCCGGCATCTCGTCGTTCACCATCAACGACGAGCGCACGCAGGTGCTCGACATGGTCGGCTACTTCTCCGCGGGCACCAGCCTCGCCACCCGCAGGGGCAACCCGGACGGCGTCGATCCGAACGACCTCTGCGGCAGGGCGATCGGCGTCCAGCAGGGCACCGTGCAGGTCGAGGACGTGCAGGCCCGCAACGCCGCATGCACCGCGGAGGGCAAGCCGGCCATCCAGATCACCGAGCTGCAGGCCCAGACCGACGTGACGCTCGCGCTGAACTCGAACCGGATCGTCGCGATGCTCGCCGACTCCCCGGTCGCCGCCTACGCGCAGACCACCACGAACGGCACGGTCGAGGTCGTCGGGCAGCCCTACGACACCGCGCCGTACGGCATCGCGCTCAAGAAGAACGACGGCCAGTACGCCCAGGCCGTGCAGGGTGCGGTCCAGTCGCTGATCGACGACGGCACCTACCGGCAGATCCTCGACAAGTGGAACGTCGCGAACGGCGCGATCCCCACCTCCTCGGTGAACGGTGGCTGAGCCGGCGACCACCGGCGCCCGACCCGAGCCCCGCGACGCGATCGGAGTCCGGCATCCCGGACGGTGGGTCGCGATCGCGGTGCTCGCCGTCCTGGGCGCGATGCTGGTCAACTCGCTGCTGACCAACGAGAACTTCGGCTGGCCGGTCGTCGCGGAGTACCTGTTCGCCGCACCGGTGCTGAACGGGCTCGCGAACACCCTCGTCCTGACCGTGCTGTCGATGCTGATCGGCATCGTCGGCGGGATCGGGCTGGCGGTCATGCGGCTGTCGCCGAACCCGGTGCTGTCCGGGGTGTCCGGGGTCTACCTGTGGCTGTTCCGCGGCACCCCGCTGATCGCGCAGCTGCTGTTCTGGAGCTTCCTGTCCTCGCTCTACCCGAACCTGTCGCTCGGCATCCCGTTCGGCCCGGAGTTCGTCGTGTTCGACACGAACTCGCTGATCACGCCGTTCCTGGCGTGTCTGCTGGGCCTCGGGCTGAACGAGGCCGCCTACATGGCCGAGATCGTGCGCGGGGGCATCCAGTCGGTCGACCAGGGCCAGAGCGAGGCCGCCGGGGCGCTGGGCATGACCCGCGCGCAGACCCTGCGCCGGGTCGTCCTGCCGCAGGCGATGCGGGTGATCATCCCGCCGACCGGCAACGAGACGATCGGCATGCTGAAGACGACGTCGCTGGTCGTCGTCATCGGCTACACCGACCTGCTCACCTCGGTGCAGCGGATCTACTCGACGAACTTCCAGACCATCCCGCTGCTCATCGTGGCCGCGGCCTGGTACCTGCTGCTGACCTCGCTGCTCACCGCCGGTCAGCGGGTCATCGAACGTCGCTACGGCCGCGGAGTCGCCGGTGCCGTCACCGAGGCGACCCCGCTGGTGCGGCTGTTCTCGTTCCGGACGGGAGGGAAGACCTCGTGACCCCGATGGTCCGCGCCGAGACGGTCGGCAAGAGCTTCGGCGACGTCGAGGTGCTCCGCGGCGTCGACCTCGTCGTCGAGCCCGGGCAGGTCTGCTGCGTGATCGGGCCGTCGGGCTCGGGCAAGTCGACCCTGCTGCGCTGCATCAACCACCTGGAGACCATCGACACCGGACGGCTGTGGGTCGACGGCGAGCTGATGGGGCTGCGCGAGGAGAACGGGCGGCTCTACCGGCTCCGTGACTCCGCGCTCGGCAGGCAGCGCCGCGAGGTCGGCATGGTGTTCCAGCGGTTCAACCTGTTCCCGCACCGCACCGCGGCGGAGAACGTGATGGAGGCGCCGGTCGTCGTGCGCCGCGAGTCCCGGGCGGCCGCGCGCGAGCGGGCCGTCGAGCTGCTCACCCGGGTCGGGCTCGGCGACCGCGCCGACGCCTACCCCGCGCAGCTGTCCGGCGGGCAGCAGCAGCGGGTCGCGATCGCCAGGGCGCTGGCCATGCGGCCCAAGCTGATGCTGTTCGACGAGCCGACCTCGGCGCTCGACCCGGAGCTGGTCGGCGAGGTGCTCGACGTGATGCGCGAGCTGGCCCGCGAGGGCATGACGATGATCGTCGTGACCCACGAGATCGGCTTCGCCCGCGAGGTCGGCGACGCGCTGGTGTTCATGGACGACGGCCGGATCGTCGAGTCGGGCGACCCGCGCGCGGTGCTCTCCGACCCGCAGGAGGAGCGCACCCGCGCGTTCCTGTCGAAGGTGCTCTAGCCGCGGGGGATGCGCCCCATCAGGAAGAACTCCGGGTTGGGGCGCAGCGCGGTCAGGTGCGCGAGCCGGTTCGACATCGCGAACAGCGCGGTGATCGCGCCGACGTCCCAGATCTCGTCCTCGGACAGCCCCGCGGCGCGGGCGTCGTCGAGGTCGGCCTCGGTGAGGGCCTCGGAGTTCCGGGCGACCAGCAGGGCGAGGTCGACGATCGCGCGCTCGCGCTCCGACAGCTCCACGGCGTAGGGGTTGGTCGCGACGCGGTCGGCGATCTCCGGGTCCTTGTAGCGGACCCGGAGGATCGCGCCGTGCGCGACGACGCAGTAGGTGCAGTTGTTCGCCCCCGAGGTGGCGACGACGACCAGTTCGCGCTCGGCCTTGGACAGTCCGTCGTCGGAGTCCATCAGCGCGTCGTGGTAGTCCAGGAACGCCCGCAGCTCCCGCGGGCGCCGCCCCAGTGCGCGGAACACGTTCGGGACGAACCCCGACCGCTCCGCGATCGCGCCGATCCGCTCCGCCAGGTCCGGCGGGAGCCCGTCGGGGTCGACGTGCCCGAACCTGCTCACCTCGTGCTGTGCCATGACGCGGACGCTAGCCGTCCGGGCCGTCAGCCGGGAGCGGCGACGCCGGTCCGGTAGGCCCACACCACGGTCTGCAGCCGGTCCCGGGTCCCGATCTTCGCCATCGCCCGGCCCAGGTGCGACTTGACCGTGGACGTCTCGACGACCAGCTCGTCGGCGATCTCGGCGTTGGACAGCCCGCGGGCCAGCATCTGCACGATCTCGGTCTCGCGCGGGGTCAGCGGGGCGACCCCGCCGTCGGGCGCAGCGTCCGGGGCGGGGCGGCGACGCGCGAACTCGGCGATCACCCGGCGGGTGACGGTCTGGTCGATCAGCCCGTCGCCGCGGGCGAGTCGGCGGACGGCGTCGACGAGGTCGTCGGGGTGGGTGTCCTTCAGGACGAACCCGCTCGCGCCCGCCTCCAGCGCGCCGAACACGTAGTCGTCGAGGTCGAAGGTGGTGACGACGAGGACAGCCGGGACCGGGTCGTCGAGGCCGGTGATCTCCCGGGTCGCGACGAGCCCGTTGCCACCGGGCATCCGGACGTCCATGCAGACGACGTCGGGCCGGTGTGCGCGCACCAGAGCGACGGCCTCCGGCCCGCTCGACGCCTCGCCGACGACCTCGACGTCACCGGCCAGCTCCAGGAACATCCGGAACCCGGCCCGGACCACCGCCTGGTCGTCGGCCAGCACCACCCTGATCACGCGCGTCCCCCTCCGGTCTCCGGGCCGGGATCGTGCGGGACGACCAGGCGGACCCGCCAGCCGTCGTCGCCGGTCCGGCCCGCCTCGAACTCACCCCCGACCAGCTGTGCACGCTCACGCATCCCGGCCAGCCCGAACCCCCGGGTGCCCGGCGCGCTGCCGGACTCCGGCGGGGTACCGCGCGCGGGGCCGTTCACCACCTCGACGGCGACCCGGCCGTCGGCGTGGGTCACGGTCACCCGGACCGGGGCGCCGGCGGCGTGCTCACGGGCGTTGGCCAGTGCCTCCTGCACCACCCGGTAGCAGGTGACGTCGGCGACCGGGGACGGCTCGCCCGGGTCCCCGCGCCGGACCAGCTCCACCGGCCCGCCCAGCTCCCGGGCCTGTTCCACGAGCCCGTCGAGCTCGGCGAGACCGGGGACCGGGGCGTCGGCCTCGGCGCCGCCCGCCCCCGGCTCCCGCAACGCTCCGACGACCAGACGCAGGTCGTGCAGGGTGCGGCGACCCTGCTCCCGCAGCCGGGACGCCGTCCGGCGCGCCTCGTCCGGGTCCCGGTCCACCAGCCGCTCGACCACCGCGGCCTGCACGACCATCGCCGACAGGTGGTGCGCGGCGACGTCGTGCAGCTCGCGGGCCATCCGCGCCCGCTCCCGGGCGACGGCGGCGTCCGCCCGTTCCCGGTACGCCGCGACGACACCGGCGGTGTGCACCCGGTCGAGCTCGGCGTAGCGACGCCGGGTCCGCAGGTACACGCCCAGCAGCAGCGGGCCGCCGTAGACCAGGACCGCCGACAGCACCTGGGCGACGACCAGCCCGGCCGCGCCGAGCAGCGCACTGTCGGACGGTCGCACCGCGATCCCGGTGAGCACCACGGTGGTCTCGACGACCGCCGCCGCGCCGACCAGGACACCGGCCCGTCGCGTCGGGAGCCGGGACCCGCAGGTGCCGGCCGCGACCGCTGTCGCCGGGCCCCGCAGGGCCGCACCCACCGGCAGCAGGACGACGTTCACCAGCTCCAGGCCGACCGTCAGCGCCAGGCAGACCGCCGGGGCGGTGCGGCGCAGCGCCAGCAGCAGGTTCTGCACGGTCACCACCCCCAGGGCCAGCGCCGCCGTGCCCGGCGCCAGGCCCAGCTCCGCGGCCGGGCCCGGTGCCAGTACCACCGGGGTGACCACCGCGAGCGTCCCGGCCGCGACGAGCACGGCCAGCGCGGCGTCGCGGCGTCGCGGTCCGGCCAGGCCGAGCGCGGTGAGCCGGGCGTCGAGCCGGTCCGCGCCCGTGCGGGGCGGCGGTTCGGGGTGCGGGTGCATGGGGTCTCCGGCCTCGGGTGGGGTGATCGTAGGGCTCAGTAGGTGAGGCTCGGCAGCAGCAGGCCCGCCACGACCGCCACCACCGCGACGCCGGTCAGCGCGACCAGCAGCAGCACCCGGCCGGTCACCGGCCACCCGCCGGCCCGGGCGCGCAGCGCGGTGACCACCCCGGCCGCCGCGACGGGCACGCCCGCCAGCCCGATCCACTGGAGCACCTGGAGCCCGCGCAGGACCGGGAGCGGCACGTCGCCCAGCGACGCGATCGCGAGCACCGAGACCACCCAGCCCGCGAGCGCGACGAGCGCGGCCACCGCCGCCGCCCGGGTGAGGCCGTGCAGGACCCGGTCGGTCCGCGGCCGGGCCGCGACGACGACGCCGTACCGGCGCCGCCACAGCGCCCCCGCGGGCCAGGCGACCAGCGCGCCGAGCAGCACCACGACCGAACCGGCCAGCACCGTGCCGAGCAGCGCCGCGTCGCGCAGCGGGCCGACCGGCAGCTCGGTGAACGCCGCGTCGTGGCCCAGCGCGGTGACCCGGCCGTCGGCGTCGGTGCGCACGGTCAGCAGCCGCTGGCCGCCGACCTCCCGCCACAGCCCGGGCCGGACCTCGGCGTAGGCGGCCGGACGGACGTCGTTCGGGGCGGGGGAGACCAGCAGCGTGCCGTCCGGACGGGCCGCCACCCGCATCTGCCCCATCAGGTTCATCGCGCCCATGAAGGTGCTCGCCGACCGGCGCGCCGACTCGTAGGTGCCCGCGATCGCGGCGGCCCGGGCCGGGGTGCCGGCGTCCGGGGCGGGCGCCGGGCCCGCCGTGCCGGGCAGGTAGCGGTCGGTGAACCCCTCGGTCACCGCGCGCCGCAGCTCCAGCGTGTCCGCGCCGCCACGCCCGCTGCTGTTCGTCGTGACGAACACGCCGATCCGCTCGGCCGGATACAACTGCAGGTGCGAGTGGAACCACTGGGTGTCGCCGCCGTGGCCGAGGACGAGGTGGCCGTTGCGGCTCTCGTCGAACAGGCCGGGTGCCATCCGCGGCCCGTCGGCGAGCGCGCCGAGGGTGTCCGGGCCCAGCGCCGGACGCTGCATCAGCGCCCACGCGGCGGGGGAGAGCAGTGGGGTCGAACCGGGCGCGCCGAGCAGGGCCGAGGCGAACCGGCCCATGTCGGTGGCCGACGCGCTGAGCGACCCGGCCGGGGCCGGGCTGACGAACTCGAACGGTGCCGGCGGGGCGTCGACGCTGGTGTAGCCCTCCGACATCGCCCCGGCGGCGGCCGCGGGCAGCGGCTGGTCGAAGGTCGCGGTCGTCATGCCGGCACGGTCGAGCACCTCGCGCTGCACGTAGCGCTCGAAGGGCTCCCCGGTGACCCGCTCGACGACGTACCCGGCCAGGCCGTAGCCGTAGTTGGAGTACGACGGCACGGTGCCGGGGGTGCCGACCTGCTCGGGTGGGTCGGTGGCGAGGAACTCCCGCAGCGACGGGCCGCCCGGCGCGGCGCGGATGAGGCCGCGGATCTGCTCCTCGAAGCCCGCGGTGTGGCTCAGCAGGTTCCGCAGGGTCACCGGGCCTCGGGGCATCGGCACGTCGATGTCGAGGTAGCGGCGGACGTCGGCGTCGAGGTCGACCAGGCCGCGGTCGGCGAGCTGCAGCACGGCGACCGCGGTGGCCACCTTCGACACCGACCCGACCCGGAACAGCGTCCGGTCGGGGTCGACGGGTCTGCCCGGCCCGGCCGAGCCGTAGCCGCGGGTGGCGAGGACCTGCCCGTCGCGGACGACGGTGACCGCGGCCCCGGCGATCCCGGTCCGGTCGAGCGCGGCGGGGACGAGGCCGTCCAGCCAGGCGCCGACGTCGGCGGGGCCGAGCGGAGCGGTCGGGACGGCCGCCCGCGGGGCCGGGTCCGGAGCCGGCGCGGCCGGGGACCCGCAGCCGCCGACCAGGGCCGCGACCAGCACGACGAGCAGGGCGACGGCGGCGGGGCCGCGGCGGGGCGGGCCGCCGGTCCGGCATGCGGTGATCATGCCGTCGAGCCTCGCCGGAACGCGTCCCCGGCACATCGGGCGCGGGTCGGCACTGCGGCCTACGACCTCCGACGGAGGCCGCCCTTCCCCGCGCGAGGCCCCATCGGGGACCATGTCGCGCCATGGGAGTCCCGGAGCAGGTCCGCACGCAGCTCGCGACCTGGTGCACCGAGCAGGTACCCGACGGCGAGAGCGACCGGCGCCGGATCGCCTACACCACGGCCGGCAGCACCGTCACGATCCTCGACCGCCGGCCGCCCGCGTTCCCGGAACTGGGTACGGCGTGGTCGTCGACGGCGCTGGCGCAGCTGCGGGCCGACGACCCCGGGCCGGGCAGCTGGACGCTGTACCGCGTCGCCGACCCCGGCTCGGGGCAGCGCTGGCAGCCGGCGGGACCGCCGGACACCGACCCGTTCGTGCTGCTCGCGCAGGTCGCCGACGGGATCCGCGCGAGCAGCTGACGCTCAGTCCTCCCGACCGCCCGTGACGGCCGGGCGCGGGCCCGGGGCCATGGCCGACGGCGTCGACGGGCGGGACGGCTCGTCGTCGCGCGGCGCCGTGTCCGACCCGCGCGGGGCCGGGCGCGGTGCGGGCACCGGCGTCTCGACCGCCTCGTGGGCGGTGACCGGTCCGGCCTGCGCCGGGACGGCGACCGGGACCTCCGGTGCCTCCGCGGCCGTACGGGCGGCGGGCACCGACGACAGCGGCGGGACGACCGGGACCGCGGGGTCCGGCCGCACGGCGGCGGTGCGGTCCCCGGTGCCGCGCAGGAACCGCGCCGAGGCCTGGTTCAGCACCTCGAGCAGGGTCGTCCCGGACGAGGCTGCCCGCGGCTCGTCCCCGACGACGGCGAGCATCCGCGGCGCCGCCGCGGTCAGCAGCAGCCCGTCGGCCTGCATCGCACCCGCACCCAGCACGACCACCAGGTCGGCGGTGTCCGCCGGGGGCAGCGTGCCGAGGACGTCGTCGACGGGCTCGGAGACGACCAGGCCGAAGCCCGGGACGCCGCGGCCGGCGTCGGCCGCCCAGGTCTCGGCGAGCTGTGGGTGGGTCCCGGCGAGCTCGCCGAGCAGCCGGTCCAGCTCGTCCCGGTCGGCGACCTCGCGCCGGGCGCGGTCGAGCTCCTCGCACGCGTCGGTGTAGGCCTGCGGGTCGTGCGCCCGCAGCGCCGCGACGACGGCCTCGTGCTCCGGGGCCCGTGCCCCGTCGGGCACCCGGTCGGCGCAGGTGGCGGCCAGGCGCTCCAGCTCGTCGGCGGCCTCGGCGGGGTCGCCGTGCTCGTCGTAGTCGACGATCGCGCGGGCGACCCGCTCCGCGGCGGCCAGGTCCGGCACCGAGACCGGGGAGTCCTGCTGCAGGAACAGCACGTCGTGGCGGAGCGCGCCGACCGACCGTGCGGTCGCCGCCACCCGGTCCAGGGTGTCGGTGAGCGCGGGCAGCTCGGAGGGGTCCCGCGGGATCGGCAGCCCCAGCATCGAGCACAGCCGCGCGATCTCGTCGTCGCGGCGGGTCAGGTCGAGGTGGTGGACGATCGCGACCACGTGGTCGTGGTTCTGCGGGGCCTCACCGGCGACGCGGAAGCGGCGCAGGTGCGGCTCGGCGTCCTTCTGCTCCTGCGGGCGGAAGTAGGACCGGGTCCGGCCGCCGGAGTCGAGGAAGTCCAGGTAGCGGCGGATCACGTCGGCGCCGCCCTGGGGCAGCGGCTCCACGATCTCGATCGCGGGGCCTGCGGCGTAGCGGGCGCGGTCGTCGCGCTGGCGGGCGGAGTGCCCCTGGAGCGCCTCGAACTCGGCGCGCAGGCCCTGGTGGACCAGGCGGCCGACGACCTCGCGCAGCCGGTCGGCGTCCGGGGCCGCGGCGATGGTCTCCAGCGAGCGCAGCACGCAGCGGGCGACCTGGGTGACGGCGCCGCGCCGGTCGGCGTCGAGGTCGCGCAGCAGGCCGGGGACGATCCGGGCCTCACCGGTCTCGGCCCCGGCCACGACCCGTCCGGCCCGCTCGCAGCAGCCCGCGACGTCGGCCGGGTCGGGCATGCCGTCGACGTCGGGGAGCTGCTGGCCGCGCCGGGCGTTGCGGTCGGCGCCGACCCGGGCGAGCAGGCGGCGCAGCCGCTGCAGCTCGGGGACCGGCAGCTCCGGGAACGACGTGGCGACGCGGCCCGCGACGCTCGCCGGCAGCGCGTCGTGCACCGCGGCGACGCGCTCGGCGGGCGCACCGGTCAGCAGGACGCGCATGCCGTAGCCGGTCAGCTCGGCCAGCGCCCTGGCGAGCTCGCCGGGGCTGGTGTCGGAGAGCACGACGAGCGGCTCCTCGGCCACCACGCCGAGCAACGTCGACGGGTGGGCGGGGTCCTCCTCGGGGCGCGGCGGGGCCGCGGCCCCCAGCGCGGTCGACAGGGTCCGCAGACCGGCGGGCACCCGGCCGGCGCGCACGTCGCCCGTGATCCGCGCCGCCGCCGTCCGCGGTGCCGCTCCGCCGCGGCCGGCCGACGCCAGCCGTTCGACGAACGCGACGAGCGCGTCGATGTCCGTGTCCTCGGACACCCGGACGTCCAGCATCTCGCCTCACACCTCCGCCGTACCTGTGTCGTCGCCCCGGGGACGACGTTCACGGTGTGTATCGCCGTGGACGGCCCGGTGTTCCGCCTCCGCCGCGACTTTCCGGCCGGGACCGGTCGGCCACCGTCACGAGGAGCGACGGAGCCGGGTCCCTTTCGGGGCACACGGCGGGTGCGGGTTCGTCCACTCGGACGGCCCCGGTTCCCCGCGACAGGCTACCTGCTGGGGCGCCACGCTGGGCCGATCTCGTCGACACCGTGCAGCGACGCCCCCCACAGCACCCTTTGCCATCCACAGTGGGTTAGCGAGTTCGTCCGGGCACTGCTCCATCGGAGTGAAATGCCCGAGTCAGCAGCAGCGGGCGGACGGGACGCGGTCCTGACGGTCGGTCCGCTCCCGCCAGAACTCGCGCTCGCCCAGCACCGGGGCACCCGGATGGTGGGCCGCCCGATGGGCGAGGTACCGCTCGTAATCGCGCTCCCCGGCGAGTTCGCGCAGGAACGTCCAGAACGCCCGGACCCGGCTCATCCGGAGCCCCCGGTCCGCGCGAGCTCGCGCTCCTCGCGGGTGGCGACGAGTCCGGCCGGCGCCTGGATCCGGGACTCGACGTACGGGTCCTCGGAGCCGCCGGGCAGCGGGCGTCCGCGCAGCGCGGCCACCCACACCCGGACCGAGTCGGCCAGGACGATCACGATGAGCACCGCGAACAGGGCGGTGAGCACGGTGTCGACGGTCGTGTTCACGACGACCTTCTGCATCGCCTCGACGGTCGTGGCGGTGCCCAGGCTGGTCTTCCCGGCGTCGAGCGCGGCCTGGTACTGGTCGCGCTGGGCCCAGAACCCGAGCTTGGGGTTGTCGGAGAAGATCTTCTGGTAGCTCGCGGTCAGCGTGACGACGGCGTCGAACACCAGCGGCACGAGCGTGATCGGTGCGTAGCGGGCCCGGCCGGTGCGGATCAGCAGCGTCGTGCAGACGGCCAGCGCGACCGCCGCGAGCAGCTGGTTCGCGATGCCGAACAGCGGGAAGAGCTGGTAGATCCCGCCCAGCGGGTCGTTGACGCCGGCGTAGAGCAGGTAGCCCCAGGCCCCGACGATGACCGCGCTGCAGATCCAGGCACCCGGGCGCCAGCCCGTGTCGCGGAAGCGCGGCCAGACGTTGCCGACCGTGTCCTGCAGGATGAAGCGCCCGACGCGGGTGCCGGCGTCCACCGTGGTGAGGATGAACAGCGCCTCGAACATGATCGCGAAGTGGTACCAGAAGGCCCGCATCGCGTCGCCGCCGAAGACCTGGGAGAACACCGTCGACAGTCCGACGGCCAGCGTCGGCGCCCCGCCGGAGCGCCCGACCAGGGTCTGCTCCTCCACGGCCTGCGCGGCCGCGGTCAGGTCGGCGGGGGAGATCGTGAACCCGATCTGCTGCACCGCGGCGGAGGCGGACTCGACCGTCGGCCCGAGCACCGTCGCGGGCATGTTCATCGCGAAGTAGAGGCCGGGGTCGAGGATGCAGGCCGCGGCCAGCGCCATGATCGCGACGAAGGACTCGGTGAGCATCGCGCCGTAGCCGATGACCCGGATCTGGGACTCCTTCTGGATCAGCTTCGGCGTCGTTCCCGAGGCGACCAGGGCGTGGAACCCGGACAGCGCACCGCAGGCGATGGTGATGAAGACGAACGGGAACAGCGAGCCCGCCGCGACCGGGCCCTGCCCGTCGGAGGCGAACCGGGTCAGCGCGTCCATCTGCAGCGACGGCCAGGCCAGCAGGATCGAGGCCGCGAGCAGCACGACCACGCCGACCTTCATGAACGACGACAGGTAGTCGCGCGGCGCGAGCAGCATCCAGACCGGCAGCACCGAGGCGGCGAAGCCGTAGACCACCAGCGCGAGGGTCAGCTGGTTCGCGGTCAGGTGGAAGACCTCGCCCCAGGACGAGTTCTGCACCCAGCCGCCGCCGACGATGGCCAGCAGCATCAGCGCGACGCCGACCACCGAGACCTCGATGATCTTCCCCGGTCGCAGGTAGCGCAGGTAGAAGCCCATGAAGAGGGCGATCGGGATCGTCATCGCGAGCGAGAACGTGCCCCACGGCGAGTCGGCCAGGGCCTGCACGACGACCAGCGCCAGCACCGCCAGCAGGATCACCATGATCGCGAGGACGGCGACGATGGCCGCCGTCCCGCCGACCGGCCCGATCTCCTCGCGGGCCATCTGGCCGAGGCTGCGCCCGCTGCGACGGGTGGAGAAGAACAGCGTGACCATGTCCTGGACCGCGCCCGCGAACACGACGCCGACGATGATCCAGATCGTGCCGGGCAGGTAGCCCATCTGCGCCGCGAGCACCGGACCGACCAGCGGGCCCGCACCGGCGATGGCCGCGAAGTGGTGGCCGAACAGCACCCGGCGGTCGGTGGGCTGGAAGTCCTGCCCGTCGTCGAGGCGCTCGGCCGGGGTGGCACGGGTGTCGTCCACGCGCAGCGCGCGGTGGGCGATGAAGCGGGAGTAGAAGCGGTAGGCGATCGCGTAGGAGGCGACCGCGGCGAACACCAGCCAGGCCGCGGAGATCTCCTCGCCGCGGGTGAACGCGACGATCGACCAGGCGATCGCCCCCACCACCGCCACCGCGACCCAGATCGCGATCTGCTTCGGGTCGCGACGACGGGCCGTGCCCGTCCCCCCGGCCCCTGGCTCTCCCGGCCGCTCCGTCGTGACCATGCCGCCCCCTGCTCCTGCACCGTGCGTGACCGACGCCGTCGTGGCGTCGACCCGGTCGGGCACGTTACGTCGAGCAACGTTCGCTGTCACCGGTCGTGGGACCGCCGTTACCGAGTCTCGACCCGGGGTCCCGTCCGCGGGGGCGGCGGACGGGGCGACTCCGGTGTGGTCGGCACGCAGCACGGAGCCCCCGCACACCGGGCGGTGTACGGGGGCTCCGTGGGTCCCGCGCGGCCGGGGCCGCGGTGGGTCAGGCGCCGAGGCGCTGCTTCAGGGCCTCGAACTCGTCGCGGATCGAGGTCGGGAGGTTGTCCTCGCCGATCGTGGCGAACCACTCCTCGATCAGCGGGATCTCGGCCTTCCACTCCTCGACGTCGACGGCCAGCGAGGCCTCGACGTCGGAGCGCTCGGCGTCGACGCCGTCGAGGTCGAGCTGGTCGGCGGTCGGCACGAACCCGATGGGGGTGTCGACGGCGGCGGCCTTGCCCTCCAGGCGCTCGATGCACCACTTCAGGACGCGGCTGTTCTCACCGAAACCGGGCCACAGGAAGCGGCCGTCCTCGCCGCGGCGGAACCAGTTGACGTAGAAGATCTTCGGCAGCTTGTCCGCGTCCGCGCCCTTGCCGGTGGCGACCCAGTGGGCGAAGTAGTCGCCGACGTTGTAACCGAGGAACGGCAGCATCGCCATCGGGTCGCGGCGGACCTCACCGACCGTGCCGGCCGCGGCCGCGGTCTTCTCCGAGGACATGGTCGCGCCCATGAAGGTGCCGTGCTGCCAGCTGCGGGCCTCGGTGACCAGCGGGACGGTGGTCTTGCGACGGCCGCCGAACAGGATCGCCGAGATCGGCACGCCGTTGGGGTCGTTCCACTCCGGGGCGACGACCGGGCACTGGTCGATCGGCACGGTGTAGCGGGAGTTGGGGTGTGCGGCCTTGACGCCCGAGTCGGGCGTCCAGTCGTTGCCCTTCCAGTCCGTCAGGTGCTGGGGGTCGCCCTCGAGGTCCTCCCACCACACGTCGCCGTCGTCGGTCAGCGCGACGTTGGTGAACAGCGCGTTCCCGGCCTCGATGGTGCGCATGGCGTTCGGGTTGGTCTTCCAGTTGGTGCCCGGCGCGACGCCGAAGAACCCGAACTCGGGGTTGGTGGCGTAGAGCCGGCCGTCCTCGCCGAACTTCATCCAGGCGATGTCGTCGCCGACGGTCTCGGCGCGCCAGCCGGGCACGGTCGGCTGCAGCATCGCGAGGTTGGTCTTGCCGCAGGCGCTCGGGAAGGCGGCGGCGACGTAGTAGGCCTTCTCCTCCGGGCTGATCAGCTTGAGGATCAGCATGTGCTCGGCGAGCCAGCCCTCGTCGTGCGCCATGGCCGAGGCGATGCGCAGCGCGTAGCACTTCTTGCCCAGCAGGGCGTTGCCGCCGTAGCCGGAGCCGTAGCTCCAGATCTCCCGGGTCTCCGGGAAGTGGCTGATGTACTTGTCCTCGTTGTGCGGCCACGGGACGTCCGCCTGACCCTCGGCCAGGGGGGCACCGATCGAGTGCAGGGCCTTGACCCAGCGGTCACCGGCCTCGTCGAGCAGCGGCAGGATGTGCGCGCCCATCCGGGTCATGATCTTCATGGAAATCACGACGTACTCGGAGTCGGTGATCTCGACGCCCAGCTTCGGGTCCTCGGCGTCGGTCGGGCCCATGCAGAACGGGACCACGTAGAGGGTCCGGCCCTTCATGCTGCCGCGGTACAGCTCGGTCATCGTCCGCTTCATCTCGGCGGGCGCGACCCAGTTGTTGGTCGGCCCGGCACCGCGCTCGGTCTCGGTACAGATGAAGGTCCGCTCCTCGACGCGGGCGACGTCGCCGGCGTCGGACGCGGCGTAGAAGGAGTTCGGCTTCTTCTCCGGGTCGAGCCGCACGATGGTGCCCTGCTCGACCAGCTGGTCGGTGAGCCGGGTCCACTCCTCGTCCGAACCGTCGCACCACACGACGCGGTCCGGGGCGGTCAGCTCGGCGATCTCCTGGACCCAGGCCGCGACGCCCTGGTTGGTGGTCGGTGCCTTGTCGGTGCCCGGAACGGTCGCTGCAGTCATGTCGTCCTGTTCTCCTCGCCGGCCCCGGCCCGTCACCGGGGGAACTACGACGGGCCCGCGACCGGAGTCGGTGACGGGCCCAGACGGGAAAAGGTGGATTCCGAGGCTACCTGCGAAATAGTGCGCCACCCATGGGTGGAGTTGAGAGGTCAGGCACAGCACCGATCATGTAAATCGATCCAGTAGCCGACGGACGACGGCGATGTCCGCCCAGGTGACAGGCATGTCACACGAACGCAACCTGTTCCCGGTGACCGATTCGGGGACGATCCGTGACATCGGCAGGCACATTCCGGGAGAAGCGCCGTGGAAATTCACCCGCAGGCCGGAAGCGACCGTTTCAACGCATTCTCGGAACCCACTTAGGGTTTTCAGAAACGGAAGCGGTCAGCGCACCGCGGCGACGGCGCGCGCGAGCTCCGGAACCATGATCGGGAGACGGTGCGCGGTCACCTGCCAGTAGCGCGTGCCGGGGTCGCCGGCCCGCCAGGCGTCGGCGAGCCGGACGACGGCGTCCGGGTCGATCCGCCGGCGCGGCCGGGGCCGCATCCCGCAGCGCTCACGGACGCCGGCGTCGAGCGCGCGCCAGGCGTCCTCGGCGGTGGTGTGGACCGAGACCTCCGGGCGGCCCGGGACGACGTCGTGGTCCTCGGTGCCGGGATTCCCGGCGCCGTCCACGGAATCACCGGGGTGCTCCCCGAGCACCAGGGTGTAGGCGCTGACCACCTCGTACGGCACGGCTGTCTCCCGTGTGGAGTCGGCACCGGCGACCGGCACCGGTCGCCGCGGACGAGCCGTAGTGAACCAGCCGGGGCACACCGGATCCGCCGAACGAGCGTCCGACGGGGCCGCGCGTCGCCGGAACCACCCGTCCGGGCGGCCGGACGGTCACCCGTGACCGTCACGGGTGGTCACCCGGCGCTCACACCCCGCGACGAGCGGTCAGCGGCGGGCGACCGCGTGTCCGGCGTCGGCGTCCACCGCGGAGGCACCGGCCGCCAGGACGTCCCGGTGCGCGCGGCGCAGGCCGAGCCCGGCCGTCACCAGCACCACCGCGACGGCGACCGCCGCCACCCCGGACGCGACGTCCACCCCGTGCACGAACGCCTCCCGCGCGGAGGCCAGCAGGGCCGCCGCGGTGTCGGCGGGCATCGTCGTCGCGACGTCCGCAGCCCCGCCGAGGGTCTCCCCGGCCGAGGACGGCGTCCCGCCGGGGAGCACGACACCCGCCCGGTACACCGCGGACAGCACCCCGCCGACCAGCGCGGTGCCGAGCACCGCACCGACCTCGTAGGCGGTCTCGGAGACCGCGGCCGCGGCGCCGGCCTTCTCCGGCGGGGCGGCGGCGAGGATCGCGTCGTTGGTGACGGTCTCGGACAGCCCGATCCCCGCGCCGATCAGCACCGCGGCCGTCATCAGCAGCACGACGGCCGAGTCCACCTGCAGGAACAGGCAGACCACGTAGCCGGTCAGGACGAGCGCGAGCCCGGTCGCGACGAGCTGGTGCAGCGCGAACCGGCGGGCCAGCCGCGCGGCGGCGAGCCCGGCCACGACCGTCACCACGAAGCCCGGTAGCAGGAGCAGGCCCGCCTGCAGCGGCGAGTACCCGACGACCAGCTGGAGGTACTGGGCGGAGAAGAACAGCAGCCCGGTGAGCCCGAACATGGTGGTGGCGTTGGCCAGCGCGCTGTGCCGGAGCACGGGGCGGGCGAACAGCTCCAGGTCGATCAGCGGGTCCAGGCCGCGCCGCACGCGTCGCCGGTAGTGGGTGACGAACGCGGCCCCGGAGCCGACACCCACCAGCACCGACGCGACGACGGCGGGGGTCACCCCGCCCGCGGACCCCGCCAGCTTGAGGGCCAGGACCAGCGGTCCCATCGTCAGCAGCGACAGCACCACGCCGACCAGGTCGAGCCGGCCCGGCTCGGTCTCCCGCGACTCGGGCACCACCAGCGGCGCGACGACGAGCAACAGCGCCATCGGCGGCACGCTCATCACGAAGATCGAGCCCCACCAGAAGTGCTCGAGCAGCAGCCCGCCGACGATCGGGCCGAGCGCCGCGCCCGCGGCGAACCCGGTCGCCCAGATCGCCAGCGCGAGCCTGCGGTGGGTCCGGTCGAGGAACACCGACCGCAACAGCGCCAGCGTGGAGGGCATCAGCATCGCGCCGAACACGCCGAGCAGGGCGCGCGCCGCGACGAGCTGGGCGGCCGAGGTGGCGAACGTGGCGAGCAGCGAGACCGCACCGAAGCCGGCGACACCGATCATCAGCAACCTGCGGCGGCCGATCCGGTCGCCGAGGGTGCCCATGGTGACCAGCAGCCCGGCGAGCACCAGCGGGTAGACGTCGACGACCCACAGCAGCGTCGCCGCGTCCGGGCGGAGCGCGGCCGAGAGCTCCGGCAGCGCCACGCCGAGCACCGTGTTGTCGATCGACACCAGCAGCGTGGGGATCGCGAGCACCGCGAGCGCGAGCCAGGCGCGCGGCCCGGGCCGCGGCGCCACGTCCGGCCCGCCCGTGTCCATCGCCGCGCCCCCTGCGCCGACCTCCGGCCGTGCCATCGCCGTTCTCCCTCGTGCTCGTCGTCCCGTGGTGCCCGGATCCGGACGCAGCTTTACCGTCCGGACGGTACATCTTTATACCGTCCAGACGGTACAGTCCATTCCCGGCCGGGACTGTGAGGCGGGGCACGGGCACTAGGCTTCGCCCATGGCGTCCCACTCCGAACGACGGAACGCGGGGACACGGGGACCGGGCTCGGCCCGCGACCGGGTCCTCGACGCGTACGAGACGCTGCTGATCGAGCAGGGGCCCGGTGGCGCCACCCTCGACGCGGTGGCGGCGGCGGCCGAGGTGTCCAAGGGCGGGCTGCTCTACCACTTCAACTCCAAGGAGTCGCTGGTCGGCGGCCTCCTGGAGCGGCTGCGCGAACGCAGCGCCCGGGACGCCGAGCTCATGCGCTCGGACACGGCGGGCACCGTGGCCTACTACCTGCGCACCTCGATGCCGGGCAACACCTCGCCGGTCGGGCTGACCCGCACCTACCTCGCCACCCTGCGCATCGCCGACGGCACCACCTCCGGGGAGGCCGCACGGAGCGCGCTGGCCGACGTCGACGCCGACGGGCTCGCCGCGCTCGGCGAGGAGATCCACGACCCGGTCGTGGCCTGGCTGGTGCAGCTCGTCGGGGACGGCCTCTACCTGCGCACCCTGACCGGGGCACCGCTCACCGGCGGGGTGTCGACCGACGAGCTGCTCGACACACTGCGGGAGCTGCTCGCCGCCCGTTCCTGAAACGGATGAACACATCGCGCGCAGAGCGCGTCGAACCGGTCGCGCGGGGTAGTCTCCAACCCTGCACACGCACGGGGAGGGGCCCACTGTGGAGGGAACCGGCGGCTATCTCGCACTGGTCGTGGTCGGAGTGGCGATCACGGTCGTCGTGGGCCAGATCCTGCTGCGCACCGGACAGCCGTTCCTGGAGGACGTCTTCCAGAACACGGAGACGTCGCACTCCATCAACCGGCTGCTGGTGGTGCTGTTCCACCTGCTGACCCTCGGCGTCCTCGGCATGATCTCGGTGATCGACATCGAGAGCATCACCGGTGTGCAGCAGATCGTGTTCAAGATCGGAGCCGTGCTGCTGATCGTCGGGATCGCCTACGGAGTCTCGATGCTCGTGCTGCTGCGCATCCGCGAGCGGCGCCGCCAGCAGAAGGTGTCCGCGGACATCGACCGCTCCATCGCCGAGCAGCGCCGCGGCGTCGGACGGTTCCGGCGCGGCGCGAACACCGACAGCGAGGGCCGCACCCCCGCCGACCAGCCGGAGGACTGACCCCGGGCTCAACCGGGGCCTCCGGGCAGGCCGGCCACCGCGTCGGCGAGACCGTCGCCGTCGAGGTCGGTCCAGAACTCCGGACCCCGTCCCGTGTCGACGACGAGCGTCTCCGCCACGCCGTCGCCGTCGGCGTCGCGGGCGGCGGGCCCGGACACCGGGACCGATCCCGCGACGCCGGACCGGGCCCGCGGCACCCGCACCCACCAGGGGACGGGCAGCGCCGCCGCGACCACCGCACCCGCCAGGACCGTGCTCCCGGCCGGTACCGGCGGCTCAGCACGCACGGGACGCCTCCGGCAGCCCGCGGTCGGCGTCGGAGATCCGGCGCAGCAGCTCGTGGTCCGCGGCGAGCAGCACCGCGTCGCGCACCCGCCGGGCCAGCGCACGGTCCCGGGCGGAGCGGACCACCCGCACCCGGGCCGCGACGAGCGCACCCACCAGCAGGACGAGCCCCGCGAGGGCGGGCAGCACCCCGGGACCCCCGGCCGGGAGCACCCGGGCGCCGGCCGCGAGGACCGACGCCACCCATACCGCCGATCCGGACAGGACCGCCCCGGACCACGCCCCGCGTTCCCGGCCCGGTGCGACGGCGAGCACCCGGCCCGCCGCGGCGACGAGAGCCCCGCCACACGACGGTGACGGACCGTGAGTGACATGCGTCACGTGCGCGCTCGGATGCCGCAGTGCGGCTGCGGCCGCACGGCGGCGCAGGACCGGCCCGCTGCGGCGCGCCCAGGCGTCGTCGAGGGTGCGGGCGGGACCGTCGAGTGCGGCCGTCCACCACCGGACGTCGCCGGCCCGCCCCGCGCGCCGGGCCGCGTCCGCCGTCAGGCCGTCGACCTGCACCGACAACGTCGCCAGAAGATCGGCGCGGGCCTGGTCGAGCGCGGTGCGCAGCGGCGGTCCGATGCTGCCCGACAGCGGTTCCCGGTCCATGCCGGACAGTGTCGGAGGGACCGCTCCCGGGTGGATCCGTAGGACTGCGCAGCGGACCCGGGTAATCGTCGTCCCTTCTCATGGGCAAGGCTGAACCGCAGCGTGGACACGGACGAATCAGCCGACCGGGGCAACCCCACGGGCTCCAGGGACGTCCACTGATCGGGCAATACCGAAGACGCCCGACACCAGAACCGCAACCGGGCCGTGATCGCGTCGTTGGACGAGTAAGCGGACCTGTATGGAGGAAGTGTGAGCGCCGTTACGCCCGCCCGCCCGACCGTCACGCCCGATGCGAGCGCCCCCGCGCGCCCCGGGCGTCAGAACGGTGCCGGTGCCGGACAGTCGCCGTTCCCGGCGAGCCCTGCCCGACCCGGCGGGCGCGCTCCGCTGGCGCCGCAGCCGGAGGGACCCGAGGGCTTCCGCCGCCCGCGGCCCCGCCCGGCTCCGCGCCGCAGCGCGAACCCGGCGGTGTCGGTGATCGTGCCGACCCGCAACGAGGCCCGGAACCTGGAGATCGTGCTTCCGGCCATCGCCGCGGTGCGCCCGGCCGTGCACGAGGTCATCGTCGTCGACGGCAACTCGACCGACAACACGGTCGCCGTCGCGCGGCGCACGCTGCCCTGGGCGCGCGTCATCACCCAGACCCGCAAGGGCAAGGGCAACGCGATGGCCTGCGGCTTCACCGCCGCGACCGGTGACGTCATCGTCATGTTCGACGCCGACGGCTCGGCCGACCCGAACGAGATCCCGGCCTTCGTGAACGCGCTGGTCAAGGGCGCCGACTTCGCCAAGGGCAGCCGGTTCTGCAAGGGCGGCGGCTCGGACGACATCACGCTGCTGCGCAAGTCCGGCAACGCCGGCCTGAACACCGTCGCGAACCGGCTGTTCGGCACGCGGTACTCCGACCTCTGCTACGGCTACAACGCCTTCTGGGCCGACCTGCTCCCGCAGCTCGAGCTCCCGGACCCGGCCGCGCCGCAGCCCGAGGACGGCTCGATGCTCTGGGGCGACGGTTTCGAGATCGAGACCGTGCTCAACTGCCGCGTCGCGGCCGCCGACCTGACGATCACCGAGGTGCCGTCGGTCGAGCGCGAGCGCATGTTCGGCGAGACCAACCTGCGGACCTTCGCCGACGGCACGCGCGTGCTGCGTACCCTGATGGCCGAGCACCGTCGCATGGAGCAGCGCCGCAAGGCGTCCGGCTACGCCCGCTGACGCTGCTCCCACCGGCCGCCCCCGCCGGTCCGCAGCCCCATGAGGAGCGATTGCACGTGAGCGCCCTGCCGACCGCCACCGTGGTCGTCTGCGTCTACACCGAGAAGCGCTGGTTCGACATCAAGGCCGCCGTCGACTCGGTCCTCGACCAGGACGTGACCCCGCTGGAGACGATCGTCGTCGTCGACCACAACGAACGCCTGCGCGAGCGGGCCGAACGCGAGTTCGGGCCGCTCGGGGTGGTCGTCGTCGCGAACGACAAGAAGCAGGGCCTGTCCGGCGCCCGCAACACCGCGGTCGAGCTGGCCTCCGGTGAGGTCGTCGTCTTCCTCGACGACGACGCCGCGGCCCGCCCCGGCTGGCTGCACGCGCTCCTCGCCCCGTACGAGGACCCGGACGTCATCGGCGTCGGCGGGGTCGCGCACCCGAAGTGGCCCGACGGGCGTCCGCGGACGCTGCCCGGTGCCGCTCCCGGGGACCCGAACGCCACCGGTGAGCTCGACTGGGTCGTCGGCTGCACCTACACCGGCCAGCCCACCGAGCGTGCCGAGATGCGCAACCTCATGGGCTGCAACATGTCCCTGCGCGCCGAGGTGTTCACCCGCGTCGGCGGGTTCGCCGAGGACATGGGCCGGATCGGCAAGAACCCGCTGGGCTGCGAGGAGACCGAGCTCTGCATCCGGGCCCGGCAGGCCTACGTCGCCGACGGCCGGAACCCGCGCATCCTGTTCGAGCCGCGCGCCGCCGTCGACCACCGGGTGTCCGACGACCGCGTCTCCTGGCGCTACCTGCTGCGCCGCGGCTGGGCCGAGGGCATCTCCAAGGCCGCCGTGTCCAAGGTCGTCGGGACCGGGGACTCGCTGTCCACCGAGAGCAGCTACACGATGAAGGTGCTGCCCGCGGGCGTGATCCGCGAGGCGAAGGAGCGCAACGCCGCCTCCGCCGCCGCGATCGTCGCCTGCTTCGGCGTCACCGCCGCCGGCTACGTCCGCGGCCGGCTGCCCGGCGCGACCGCCCACGTGCGGCTGCCCGCGGGCCGGAACACCGGTGCCTGACCGGGCCACCGCCCCGGAGACCCCGCACCCGCACGACACCCGGATCCGCTCCTACGTCCACCAGCGTGTCCGGCTCTCCGAGGGCCAGCAGTCCGCCTGGGACCGGCTGTGGTCGACGTGGGGTTCCGAGGTCGACGACGTCGTGGCGGCCGGGGTCTGGGACCCGGCGGCGATGTTCGGCCGGACCGCGCCGCTCGTGCTGGAGATCGGGTCCGGCATGGGCGAGACGACGGCGTCGCTCGCGACGGCCGAGCCGGGGATCGACCACGTGGCCGTCGAGGTCTTCGAGCCCGGCCTGGCCCAGCTGCTCATGCGGATCGAGCAGGGCGGCCTGACCAACCAGCGGCTGTTGCGCGGCGACGCCGTCGAGCTCCTGAGCCGGGTCGTCCCGCCCGCGTCGCTGGACGGGCTGCGCATCTTCTTCCCCGACCCGTGGCCCAAGCGGCGCCACCACAAGCGCCGGTTGATCCAGCCGGAGTTCGCCGCTCTGGCGGCGTCACGGCTGCGCCCGGGCGGGCTGCTCCACCTGGCCACCGACTGGCCGCACTACGCCGAGCAGATGCGCCGGGTGGTCTCCGCGGAGCCGTCGCTGCGCCCGGACGACCACTTCCCGCTCCGTCCGGACGGCTGGCAGGACCGTCCGTCGTGGCGTCCGGTCACCAAGTTCGAGGACCGGGCCCGGCTGGAGGGACGACCGGTTCGTGACCTGCTGTACGTCGCCGACCACGCCCCCGGCACCGGTGACACACGGAGAGTGACCGACTACGGTCGGGAGCACCCCCGATCCGGATCCCCACCCGAGTGACCCCCGAAGGACGCCCGTGACGACGGTGGAGCACGGCAAGAACTCGCACCCCGCCCCCGCGGCACCGAAGCGGCCGGTCGACCGACCGCCCGGCTTCCGGCCGAGCCCGACGCCCCGCCCGATGACGGGCCCGCCGCTGGGCGCCCCGTCGGGTCCGGGTCAGGGGCCCGGCCCGGTGTCCGGGGAGTCCGGCGCGGAGCGGTCCGGCCGGTCGGTGTCGATGGTCCCGCTGGTCGGTCCGGTCGAGGGCCCCGTGCAGGCCACCACCGCCGTGGCGCGGCCCGGGGTGGAGACGACGACCGTCGTCGACCGGTCGCGGGTGCGGCAGGCTCCGCCACGGGAGCAGGGCCCGTCGCGGGAACAGGGGCCGGGCGGGTCCGGGCCGCTGCGGGACCCGCAGGCTCCGGCCGAGCGGGCCACGGTCGCGACGCCGCTGCCGGAGCGCACGACCGTCGCGACCCCGGTCCCGGGAACGGCCCAGGCCCCCGGAACCACCCCCGGCTCCGGAACCACCCCGGCCCCGGGATCGCAGCGCCCGGCCGCGGGGAGCCGCGAGCACGTCCTCAACCGGGTCGACGGCCCGGGCGCCGCGACCGCGGTCGTCCGCGTCGCGCCCCCGGCGGAGTACCGCACCGCACGGCCGGTGGAGGGCCGTGGCGCGCCGTCGGCCGGGAGCCGCACCGCGCCCCCGGCCGAGGCCACCGGTGGCTGCCCGGTCACCGGGCACGGACGCTCCGGCGGACACCCGCCGCCCCCCGGCGTCGCCGACGAGCGGGACCCCGCCCCCGTCGACCCGGCCGTGGCCGAGGAGTTCCTGCGCCAGGTGTACGCCGAGACCGAGCCGGGCGTCCCGCTGCCGGAGCGGCTGCGCCAGGTCCGCGCCGAGATCGACCGGGTCGGCACCTACACTCACACCACGCACGAGCTGGTCTTCGGCACCCGGGTGGCCTGGCGGAACTCCGCGCGCTGCATCGGGCGCCTGTACTGGCAGTCGCTGCAGGTCCGCGACCTGCGCCACCTGAACGACCCGGCCGACATCGCGCAGGAGAGCGTCGGGCACCTGCGCGCCGCCACCCGCGGCGGGAAGATCCGTTCGACGATGACGGTGTTCGCGCCGGACGCCCCGGGGCGTCCCGGCCCGCGGATCCGTAACGACCAGCTCGTCCGCTACGCCGGGCACCGCAACCCCGACGGCACCGTCACCGGGGACCCGGGGCAGGCCGACTTCACCGACCACGTCGTCGGGATGGGGTGGCCGCGACCGCAGCCGGCGGGCCGGTTCGACGTGCTGCCGCTGCTGATCACCGGCCCGGACGGGCGGTCCCGGCTGTTCGACGTCCCGCCGGACGCCGTGCACGAGGTCCCGCTGCGCCACCCCGAGCACCCCTGGTTCGCCCGGCTCGGGCTGCGCTGGCACTCGGTGCCCGCCATCAGCAACATGCCGCTGGAGATCGGCGGGGTCGTGTACCCGGCCGCCCCGTTCAACGGCTGGTACCTCGACACCGAGGTCGGCGCCCGCAACCTCGCCGACACCGACCGCTACGACCTGCTGCCCGAGATCGCGAAACGGCTCGGGCTCGACACCCGGTCGGTGCGCACGATGTGGCGGGACCGGGCGATGGTCGAGCTGGTCCGCGCGGTCACCTACTCCTTCGACGCCGACGGCGTCACCATGGCCGACCACCACAGCGAGGCCGAGCGGTTCATGACCTTCCTGGCGAAGGAGGAGGCCGCGGGACGGCGCTGCCCGGCCGACTGGAGCTGGATCGTGCCGCCGATGTCGGGCTCGCAGACCCCGGTCTTCCACCGCTACTACGACGAGCCCGACCCGGATCTGCGGCCGGCGTTCCTGGAGCCGCACGGGCTGCGGCCCCGCGACGACCAGGGCTGAGGGCCGTTCAGGGCCGGGCGGTGACCGGGCTCAGGCCCGGCACCTGCCGGGTGCGGCCCCGGAACTCGGCGACGACCGTCCCGTCGTCGGCGCGGACGGTGACGTCGTAGAGCCCGGACCGGCCGCTCGCGGCCCGCTCGACCGCCTCGGCGGTGAGGACGTCGCCCTCGTGCGCCGGGCGCAGGAACGCGATGTCCGCGCCGCTGGCCAGGGCGGAGACGCCGTGGGAGTTGCTGGCGTAGGCCATCGCGGTGTCGGCGAACAGGAACAGGTAGCCGCCGTGGCAGACGCCGTGCCCGTTGACCTGCTCGGGGCGGACGGTCATGGTCGCCGTCGCCCGTCCGGGGGTGACCGCGACGACGTCGACCCCCGCCGCACGGCTCGCCCGGTCGCCGTCGCGCATGATCTCGGCGGTCCGGGTGGCGAGCTGCTCCGGCCCGGTCGGTGGGTTCTCCATGGGGACAGTCTCACCCGCGTGGGCGCCGGGCCGGGCGGGCGGGGCGACGGCGGCTAGGCTCCCCGGCATGAGCAGCGGGACGGGGCAACACGGACGCGGCGTTCCGACGGGCCCGCAGGAGCGCGTGCTGCTGGTGTGGGACGCGCCCAACATGGACATGAGCCTCGGTTCGCTGCTCGGCGCCCGCCCCACCTCGGCCTACCGTCCGCGGTTCGACGCCGTCGGCCGCTGGCTGCTCGACCTCGCCGGCCCCGAGGCCGAGGCCGAGGCGTGTGTATTCACCAACGTCGCCCCGGGCAGCATCGACATCGTCCGGCCCTGGGTCGAGGCCCTGCGCAACGTGGGTTTCGCCGTCTTCGCCAAGCCGAAGACCAGCGAGGACTCCGACGTCGACGACGACATGCTCGCCCACATCGGCATGCGCTCGGCCGAGGGCAGGCTGCGCCACGTCGTCGTCGCCTCGGGGGACGGGCGGGCGTTCCGGGAGCCGCTGGAGAAGCTCATCGAGGTCGGCACCGACGTCACGGTGATCGGCTTCCGCGAGTACGCCGGGTTCGCGCTGGCCTCGGAGACGCTGTCGTTCCTCGACCTCGAGGACATCGACGGCGTGTTCCGCGAGCCGCTGCCGCGCGTCTCGCTGGAGACCCTGCCCGACGAGGGCGCCTGGCTGCCGCCGTTCCGGTCGCTGCGCTCGCTGCTCGACCGCCGCTGACATGGCGGTCCTCCAGCGGCTCACCGCCCCGGTCGCGCTGCCCTGCACGCCCGGCTTCCCGGTCGTGCGTGACGCGGTCCTCGACGTCGACGACACCGGCCGGATCGCGTTCTTCGGCACGGCCGCCGACGCGCCGGCGACCGACGCCGTGCTGCGGCCGCTGCCCGGGCTCCTCATGCCCGGCATGGTCAACACGCACTGCCACACCCCCATGTCGCTGCTGCGCGGGATGGGCGGCGACCTGCCGCTGATGCCGTGGCTGACCGAGGTCATGTGGCCCGCGGAGGGCCTGCTGACCGAACAGGACGTCCACGCCGGGATGCTCGCGGGCTGCCTGGACCTGCTGCGGACCGGCTGCACCACCAGCGTCGAGATGTACTTCTTCACCGACGCCCTGGCCGACGCCGTCCGCACCGCGGGCTCGCGGGCCGTGCTCACCCCGGGGATCATCGCCGCGCCCGGCTGGGACCGGCTCGGGACCTGGGAGCAGATGCGCGACGACGTCTCCGCCCGGATCGACGCCCATGGCCTGGTCCCCGACGACGACGGCCGGATCGAGCTGGGCTACGGCCCGCACTCGGCCTACACGCTGCCGTCGGGTGCGCTGGAGTCGGTCGCCGCGGCCGCCCGCGAGCGCGGCGCGCTGGTGCACACCCACGTCGCGGAGTCCCGCGGCGAGGACGCCGCCGTGCGCGAGGCCCACGGCTCGGTCCCGGCGATGCTCGACGCGGGCGGCGCGCTCGGCGGGCGGGTGCTGGCCGCGCACTCGGTCCACCTGTCCGACGACGACATCGCCGTCTACGCCCGGCACGGCGTCGCCGTCGCGCACTGTCCCGGCTCGAACGCGAAGCTCGCGGCGGGCACCGCCCGGCTGCTGGACCTGCGCCGGGCCGGGGTCCGGGTGGGTCTGGGCACCGACGGTCCCGCCTCCTGCGACGACCTGGACCTCTGGCACCAGGCGCGGCTCGCCGGGCTGATGGCTCGGGTCGGGGCCGACGACGCCGCCGCCCTCACCGCCGCCGACGTGCTGCTCATGGGCACCGCGGACGCCGCGCACGCGATCGGCCGCGACGACCTCGGCGCGCTGGAGGCCGGACGGCGGGCGGACGTGGTGCACGTCGAGACCGACGACTCCGCGTTCGTCGCGCCGTCGGACGACGCGCAGCTCGTGTCGAACCTGGTGTGGGCAGGCGGCTCCCGCCTGGTCCACGACGTGTGGGTGGGCGGCGAGCAGGTCATCGACGCCGGTGAGCCGACCCGGGCCGACCGCCGGGCGTCACTCGCCGCGGTGCGGTCGATCTCGGCGCGGCTGCGCGGGCAGGTCTGAGCGGTCCCGCGCCCGTCAGCGGCCGAGTACGGCCGCGAGGTGCGGGTCGGTGAAGCGGCGGTCGGGGTCGAACCGATCGCGGACGGCGCGGAACGCCTCCCACCCCGGGTAGGCGACGGCGAGCTCGTCCGGCCCCCAGGCGTGCCGGGTGGTCCAGCAGGGCCGCCCGTCGGCGTCCTCGCAGACCGCGCCCGCGAGCCGGCGGACCGGCTCCTCCGCCGGTCCGCGGGTCCGCAGCCGCAGGTAGGCGGTGTCCCGACCGGACGCCGGGTGCAGCAGACCGGTCTCGGCCCGTCCGGTGCGCACCCGCACGGGACGCAGCTCCCGCCCCCGCGCGGCGACGGCGGCCCCCAGCTCGCGCAGGACCGTCCCGAGCGCGGCACGCGGCACGGCCCACTCGGACAGGTCCGGGTCCCACGGCTGCGGGTCCGGCAGGACCTCGTGCGGCGGCCCGGCCGTGCCGGGCGCCCAGCGCTGCGGCGGCGGCCACCCGGAGCGCAGCCCCACCCCGGAGGACCACCACGACGACGCCAGCCGCGACACCGCCTGCCCCCAGCCGGCGCGCTCGACCGGACCGGTCGCCTCGGGCTCCGGCTCGGCCCAGCGCAGCACCGCGGACCCGGCGTGCGCCGACGGGCTGACCGCGATGTCGCACTCGGTCCAGGCGTGCTCGCCGAGCAGGTCCTCGCCGAGCACCTCGTCGATGCCGACGGCGCGCTCGTGCACCTGCAGCCGCGTGAGCGGGACGGTGCGGAGCTCCAGCGCGGTCGCGATGCCCAGTGCGCCGAGCCCGCAGCGGGCGGCGTCGAGGTCGGGTCCGGTGACGTCGCGGACTGTGCCGCGGCCGTCGACCAACCGGACGGCCCGGACCTGGCCGGACAGCGAGCCCTCCGCGGGGGCGCCGCCGTACATGCCCAGCCCGGTGGCGCCGCCGATGGTGGCGCGGGGCGCGTCGGGCACGGTGGCCAGCGCCCGGCCGGCGGCGGCGAGGGCGACGCAGAGGTCCGCGACGGTCTCCCCGGCCCGCACCCGCACGGTGTCCTCGGCGATCTCGACGACGCCGGTCAGCGCGGACACGTCGAGTAGTACGTCATCGGTCCGGACGAGGGGTCCCGGGGCGCGGCCGCCGGCACCGGTGGGGCGGACGGTGGCGCCCCGTTCCGCGGCCCGTCGCACGGCCGTCACGACGCCGGCCTCGTCGAGCGGGCGGTCGGTGCGCCGGGGGCCGGTCGCGGCGGGATCGGTGCTCATCCCTCGCAGGGTAGAACGCCGAGGGTCACCGTGCGGAACGATTCGAGCACGCGTCGCGGCGCGTCGTACGGCCGTCCGGTGGGACGGCGGTGAACGTGGTGGCGGGTGTGCCGGACGGGACGGCGAAACATGCAGCGAATGCCCTCTTGTGACCCGGACGGCCGCCCGATACGGTCACACTCCGTGGCGATCATGTCGCCACGCGAGTCCGGGACGAGGATGTCCCGCACTCGGCCCCGTCGCCCTGCCCGGAACCGCGCTCCCCACGGCTCCGGTCGGCGCCGACGGCGTCACCGGTGTCGCGCGCGCCACGCCGGTGGCCTCCGCACGCGCGAGGGCCGGGTGCGGTGGTCGGCTCCCTCCGACCATCGCCCCGGCCCTCGCCTTGCGTGCTGACGACCCAGCTCCCCAGCCGGTCGTCACCTCATCCCGCGGTCCCAAGGTGTGTCCGCGGGATGTTCTGGTGCATCCTCGGCGCTCCCGGTCCCCACCGGTCCTGCCGTGCGGCCGTACGCCTGTGGCGTGCGGCTACTCCCCGGGACGCTCCGGGGGTGTCGTGGTTGCCTCGCGTACCGATCCGGTCCCGAAAGGGTGCCGAACGGCCGTACCGCGCCGCCCGTGCCGGCGGAGCGACCGGGCCGGATGCCCGTCCGGTCGCTCGGACGCCGCTCAGGCCGTGCGGGTCAGCCGGTGCCGCCCGGCACCGCCCAGCAGATCGGCGATCGCGGCCCGGTCCGCGGCGCGCTCGGCGTCGCGACGACGGCGCAGCATCACCATGGCGGCGTCGCCCGGTGTGTTCCAGGCGCCGTCGTCCTGCTCCTGCGGCGCGTGGCCGAGCGGCTGCGCCGGGACCGGTGCGACCTCGGCGTGGAACGCGGCGACCGTGTCCCCGGTCGGCCGGACCGCGCCACCGCGGCGGGTCGTGCGGACGGTGCCGCGGTGGACGCGGCGCACGGCGTTGCCGGCGCTCCCGCTCCGCCGGCCGTCCCGCCAGCCCCCGACGGTGAGGGCGTGGAAGATCGGGGTCTCCTCCTGGATCTCGTCGTGCGACTCGTGCCGGCCGGGGAACGGCCAGCTCTCCTGCGCGGCGCGTCGCGCCCGGATCGACGACTCGAGGCCACCCGCAGCGCTGTCGAACTCGTACACCCGCCGTACCTCCTGCTCGCCTGACATGTGGGGACCCACGGCCTGGTCCGTATCGCGTACACCCGGTACCGCCGTTCGGCCCACTCACCCGGTCAACGGGTGACACACGAGAGGGGAAACGGGGGTGACAGTTCTGGTTGCGAGGTCCCCTCGTACGAGTGGCGTGACCGGTCCGGGACTCTCCGTGTTGTCTACGGAGCGTGTTCACCCAGCCTCCTCCTGGAGCAGTCGGTGACGTCGGTTCGGAGTCCGGCCCGTAGGAAGCCCTCGGCGACGGATCCTCGCCTCGGCCCAGGTGACCACGATCCGGCACGTCGCGACCACCATGCGGCGGTGCGTGACCACATCGCCACTCCTTCGTGCCGGTGCGGCCCACGGAGTGTCCACTACACGGGTGTAGTTCGACGGACAGTCACGAATGGCTGTCAGCACTGCTCCGTCCGTCCCGGCGCTGGGCCGTCCGGGGTGCAGTGATCGGGGGCCGGGCCGTCACCGTTGCGTGCACCGCGCCACCCCGGCCGATCCGCCGTACCGTCGTCCCATGACGGAGCGGACCGGGCGGCCCGCCGCTCCTTCCGGGAGCGGCATCCCGCACCCACGGCACGACGACGACCCTGCCCTTCGCGGGCGCGCGTCCGCGGACGGGCACCACGCGGAACCGGCGCAGGCCGCGGACGAGGACTCCGGCGCCGGGCACGCACGTGTGGTCGCCCCGCGGCCGGCCGGTCCCGGGGCCGGCGCCCACCGGGCCACCCCCGCCCCGCACGACGACACCGAGCCCCTCCTCGACGACACCACCGACCACCGTCGCGGCGCCGGCCAGCGGACCGGGCCGCACGTCGCGGACCCCGCGGCGCGGGCCGCCGGGGCGCGCCCCCGCCCGTCGCCGCGGGCGGAGATCCCGCGCCCGCTGCGGATCGCCTCCGAGGCCTGTGCCCGGATGCTCGTCATCGCCGCCGGATTCGCGCTGCTCGTCTTCCTCGTGATCGAGCTGCGGGTCGTGGTCGTCCCGGTGGCGATCGCGGTACTGCTGTCCGCACTGCTCGCCCCGCTGGTCCGGTGGCTGCACGAGCGGCGGGTGCCCCGCGGCATCGCGACGGCGCTGGTGATGGTCGGCGGTCTGGCCGCGCTCGGGGGGCTGCTGACCGCCGTCGTCAGCACCCTGGTCGACGGCACGTCCCAGGTGGTGGCGGAGGTCACCGACAACGTCGGCTCGCTGCAGGGGCTCGCCGACGCGACGCCGTTCCGGATCGACGTCGGCGTGCTCGGCGACCAGGTGCTGCAGGCGGTGCGCGACAACCAGCAGACGCTGACCTCCGGCGCGGTGACGACCGCCGCGACCGTCGGGGAGATTCTCGCCGGGTTCGCGCTCTGCCTCTTCGCGTTGATCTTCATGCTCCACGACGGCCGCCGCATCTGGGGGTTCGTCCGGCTGCTCGCCCCGCGGGCCCGGCGCTCGCGGGTCGACGTCGCCGCCCGCCGGGCGTTCGCCTCGCTCGTCGGCTACGTACGGGCGACGGTGCTGGTCGCGATCGTCGACGCCCTCGGGATCGGCCTGGGCCTGTGGGCGACGGGTGTGCCGTTCGTGCTGCCGCTGGCCGCGCTGGTGTTCCTCGGTGCGTTCGTGCCGATCATCGGGGCGGTGCTGACCGGCGCCGTCGCGGTGCTGGTCGCGCTGGCCACCGAGGGACCGGTGACCGCGCTGATCGTGCTCGGTGTCGTGCTGGCGGTGCAGCAGCTGGAGAGCCACGTGCTCCAGCCGGTGCTGATGGGCCGGGCCGTCCGGCTGCACCCGCTGGCGGTCGCGCTCGGCGTCGCGGTCGGGGTGGTCGTCGCCGGGATCGCCGGCGCGCTGCTCGCCGTCCCGCTGCTGGCCGTACTGACCGCCGCGGTGCGCTCCCTGGTCGCGTCGCGCGAGGTCGCGCCGCGGGCGGTGGACCCGCTGCGCCCGCGCGAGGCGAACCCGCCGCCCGCCCTGCCGGGCTGAGCGCACGCCCTGCCGCGCAGTGCCTGCGGTGGGACGATCGCGCCGTGCGTTATCTCGTGACGGGTGCGACCGGCTACATCGGTGGGCGGCTCGCGCCCCGGCTGCTGGGCCACGGTCCCGAGCCCGACCTCGTCCCGGACCCGTCCACGGGCCCGGTCCGCGTGCGCTGCCTGGTCCGCAACCCGGACAAGCTCGCCGACGTGCCGTGGGCCGCCGACGCCGAGATCGTGCAGGGCGACCTGCTGGACCCGGACAGCGTCCGCGCGGCCTGCGAGGACGTCGACGTCGTCTACTTCCTCGTGCACTCGCTGTCGGACTCCGACTTCGCCGCCACCGACCGGCGGGCCGCGCTGATCCTCGGGGAGGCGGCGCGCGCGGCCGGCGTGAAGCGGATCGTCTACCTGGGTGGTCTGCACCCGGACACCGGGGCCGGGAAGCTCTCGGCCCACCTGGCGTCGCGGGTGGAGGTGGGGGAGACCCTGCTGCGCTCCGGGGTACCGACGGTCGTGCTGCAGGCCGCGGTGATCCTCGGCTCCGGCTCGGCCAGCTTCGAGATGCTGCGCTACCTGACCCAGCGGCTCCCGCTGATGGTCACCCCGCGCTGGGTGCACAACCGGATCCAGCCGATCGCGGTGCGCGACGTGCTGCGCTACCTGATCCGGGTCGCGGAGATCGACGCGCCGGCCGCCGAGCTGAACCGGACCTTCGACATCGGCGGCCCCGAGGTCCTCACCTACTACGAGATGATGCAGCGCTACGCCCGCGTCGCCGGCCTGTCCCGGCGCCGGGTGCTGCCGGTGCCGGTGCTGTCGCCGTCGTTGTCCGCGCACTGGATCAACGTCGTCACGCCCGTCCCGAAGTCGATCGCGAAGCCGCTGATCGAGTCCCTGGTGCACGAGGTCGTCTGCTCCGAGGACGACATCAAGGCCCGCATCCCCGACCCGCCGGGCGGGCTGATCGGCTACGACCGCGCCGTCGAGCTGGCCCTGTCCCGCATCACCGACGGCGAGGTCGAGACCCGCTGGTCGGGCGCGACGGTGGCGAACGTGCCGTCCGACCCGCTGCCCAGTGACCCGGAGTGGGCCGGTGGCGACGTCTACCTCGACGAGCGCGAGCAGGCCTGCGCCGCCACCCCGGAACAGCTGTGGACGGTCGTCGAGGGCATCGGCGGGGAGCGCGGCTGGTACTCGTTCCCGCTGGCCTGGTCGGTGCGCGGCTGGATGGACCGCGCGGTCGGCGGCGTCGGGCTCTCCCGCGGCCGTCGCGACCCGCACGACCTGCGCACCGGCGACGCGCTGGACTGGTGGCGGGTGGAGCGGATGGTCGAGCCCGGCGGGGCCCGCCCGGCCGGCAGCGACCGCGACCCCGAGGAGGGGCTGTTGCGGCTGCGCGCGGAGATGAAGGTACCCGGCCGGGCCTGGCTGGAGATGTCGGTGCGCCCGCGTCCGGGCGGGTCGACCTACCACCAGCGGGCGGTGTTCATCCCGCACGGCCTCCCCGGCTACCTGTACTGGTGGTCGGTCGCGCCGTTCCACGGGATCGTCTTCGGCGGGATGGTCCGCAACATCACCCGCACCGCCGAGCGCGACGGCGACGTCCCCGCCCCGGCGAGCCGCCGTCCGGCATGGCTGCGGTCCCGGTCGCACCGCGACCGGGCGGCCTGACCGCCTCCGGGTCGGCGCTCCCCCGACCACGGTGGCCCGCGCGGCGGCGTCAGCCGCGATCGGGGCCCGAGAGGGCGGCGAGCAGCACGGCGGACTCGCGCTCGGACACCGAGCGCGCGAAGTGCAGGAGCACGGCCTCGGTGTCGCCGGGGCCGTCGAGCAGGTCGCGCAGGGCGCGCGCGGTCTCCTCCTCGCGGCTCGCGGCCGGCGTGTAGAGGTAGGCGCGACCGTCCAGCTCCCGCTGCACCCAGCCCTTGCGGTGCAGGTTGTCGAGCACCGTCATGACGGTCGTGTACGCCAGCGGACGGGCCGGGGCCAGGCGGGCGCGGACGTCGCGCACCCGACACGGTCCCGCGTCGCCCCACAGCACGTCCATCACGGCGGCCTCGAGCTCGCCGAGTCGACCACGCATGTTGCCTCCCGGATCCGAGGGTAACCGCAACCCCCCATGCTCCCCCGGTCGGTGGGCCGTCGGATCAGCAGCCGGACAGTGCGGGCACGGGCTCCACCGCACGCGGTCCCGGGCCGAGCACCACCCAGCGACCACCCGAGGCCTCCACCTGGGGCAGCGCGGCGCGGACCTCGTCGAGGAGTTCGGGCAGGAACAGCAGGACACGGTCCGGGCGCAGGCCGGCGAGCTCGTCGGGGGACACGACGGGCACGTCGCTGCCCGGCATGCGGTGGCCCTGCTTGGCCGGCGAGGCGTCACCGACGGCGGCCAGCAGCGACGCGTCCAGCCCGGCGCGGCACACCAGCGGCACCGCGCGGGACGCCGCGCCGTAGGCGGCGACGGTGCGTCCGGCCGCCCGCTCGGCGACCAGCCAGTCGAGCAGCAGGTGGGTGTCGTCGGCGGCCGCCTGCAGCCGGGCGAACCCGGACGGCTCGGTGACGGCGAGGGCGCGTTCCTCGTCGACGAGGCGGCGGGTCCCGGCGTCGGGCTCGGCGCCGGCCCGGGCGGTGACCAGCACGGTCCCACCGGACAGCGGGTACCACCACGCCCGATGCACGCCCAGGCCGTGCCGGCGCAGTGCGGCGTCCAGGGCGGGCAGCGACCAGTAGCCGTAGTGGCCGTGGCGCAGGTCGAACCACTGGTCGTCACGCAGCACGGTGCCCAGCGACAGCAGCTGGAGCGCGAGCGTGCCGCCGGGGGCGAGCAGCGCGACCCGCCGGGCGAGCGCATCGGCCTGGTCGGGCTCGTGCAGCAGCCCGTAGAAGTCGACGACGAGGTCGGCCCGCCCGGCCGCGGACACCGCGTCCGCATCGAGCGCGGCCATGCCGCGCCCGGTCAGCCGCGGGAGCCACGAGCCGCCGTGCGGGCTGCCGAACTCCGCGACCCGGCCGCCCGGGCGGACCAGCCCGGCGCGGGCGAGCCGGCCGACCGAGCGGTCGCTCTGTTCGGTCATCGCCCGCGGTTCGACGCCGTGCAGCTCCTCGGTGACCGCGGCATCGGTCTGCAGCTGGGCGAGACCGCAGCCGGCGCACAGCCACATGCGCAGCGGGGCCGCCGGGTCGGGCAGCGGGGCGTCCCGCGCGGGCATCCGGTCCCACGGCGGCTGCTCGCCCAGGTCGAGCACGACCGTGCCCGCGGCACCGCCACAGGCACGGCACCGGGTACCCGGCGTCGGGTCGTCGGTCATGCGCCACCCCTCGTCGCATCAGTACTAGGGCCGATAGTAGATACGGCGGCTGAAAGCCCGCTGTGAACCCGATCAGAGCAACGTGGACTCGCGCAGCGTCACCGGGACCGGGTCCGCTCGTTGTCGTCTCCGGTACCCCAACCGCAGCCCACCGCGCGCCCGTCGCACGCGGTGACCGGACCCGAGGGAGGTCGAGTGGACGTCGTACGAACCGTGGTGCCCGGCGCGCTGCTGCTCGACCCGACCGTCGCCGACACATCCGGCCCGGACCTCACGGCCTTCACCGTGCGACGACGGCGCCGCCCGGCCCGGGACGCCGTGCTCGGCCTGTTCGGCCATCCCGGCGACGCGGTGCTGCTCGGCGTCCCCCGCGGCAGCGGCTACGCCGTCGTCATCGACGCCCGGCCGGACGCCGACACCTTCGGCCGGCTCGCCGTCGCGCTGCTCGGGGGCCCGCAGCGACTGCTCGTCCCGCCGGGCTGCCTCTACGGCCTCCAGTCCGTCGCGAGCGGGACCGTCGTCGAGCTGCGCAGCGCCACCCGGCTCCCGCGCCGGGAACGCTTCGACGTCGACCCGGACGACCCGGACCTGGCGGTCCGCTGGCTCCGCCCCCGGCCGGCCCGGACACCGGGCACGGCACGCTCCTGGGCCGCGCTGACCGCCCGCCTCGGGGCTCCCGCGGGCCCCCGCCGGGACCGCGTCTCCCTCTGGTGACCCCGGGCGCCGTCCCCGGTGTGAGGACGGGCGCATGTGAGCCGGTCGGCCCGGTCGGCGAGATCACGAATCGGTCACGTAACGTCGTCACCAGGCCGGATCGACGACGCCCCGCGCCGGACGGCGGCACGACCGTGTCCGCCGGGACGTGGACACGAGGGGTTGCCGAGGTGCTGAGCGAGCGCGAGAACCGTCGACTGCACGAGATCGAGGTGCAGCTGCGACTGACCGACCCGCGACTGGTCCGCCGGTTCTCCGCGCTGAACACCGCACTGCGCGCCCCGGCCCGCCACGGTGGACGGCTTCTCGCCGGCTTCGCCCGCGACCGGCGCACCGTGCACGGCTCCGGCCCGTTCCCGACGATGCTGCTGGGGACCGCGCTGGTCGTGCTGCTGCTCGGTGCCGTGCTGGTGAGCGTGCCGGTCGTCGTCGCGGGGATCCTCGTGGCCGGCCTCGCCCTGGCCGTCGCGGCCACCACCGGACCGCAGGCGCACCCCGGAACCGCCTGACCCGCCACCCCCGCACCGCGCGGTGCCGCCCCGGACGGTGGCCATCCAGCGACCGGTGTCGCCCCGGACGGACGGCGTGGCCGTGGCGCGCGACCGGCCGCCTCAGCCGTGGGCGAGGTCGGAGAACCGGCTGTAGTGCAGCTGGTGGGCGACGGTGATCGTCGTGGTCGGGCCGTTACGGTGCTTGGCCAGGATCAGGTCGGCCTCACCGGCGCGCGGGTCGTCCTGCTCGAACGCGTCGGGGCGGTGCAGCAGCACCACCATGTCCGCGTCCTGCTCGATCGAGCCGGACTCACGCAGGTCGGACAGCATCGGCCGCTTGTCGGTGCGCTGCTCGGGACCACGGTTCAGCTGGCTCATCGCCACCACCGGGACCTCGAGCTCCTTGGCCAGCAGCTTGATCTGCCGGGAGAACTCCGAGACCTCCTGCTGACGGGACTCGACCTTGCGGCCCGAGGTCATCAGCTGCAGGTAGTCCAGGATGATCAGCTTCAGGTCGTAGCGCTGCTTCATCCGGCGCGCCTTGGCCCGGATCTCCATCAGCGTCAGGTTCGGCGAGTCGTCGATGTAGAGGGGCGCCTCGGAGATCTCCGACATCCGCCGCGCCATCCGCGTCCAGTCCTCGTCCGACATCCGGCCGGCGCGCATGTCGGCCAGCCGGATCCGGGCCTCCGCGGACAGCAGACGCATGACGATCTCGGACTTGCTCATCTCCAGCGAGAAGAACGCGCTGGTCATGCCGTTCTTGATGGAGCAGGAGCGGGCGAAGTCCAGCCCCAGGGTCGACTTGCCCAGACCCGGCCGGGCCGCGACGACGACCATCTGGCCCGGGTGCAGACCGTTGGTGACCTGGTCGAGGTCGGCGAAGCCGGTCGGCACACCCGTGGACTGGCCGCCCCGGGAGGCGATCGCGTCGATCTCGTCCATCGTGGGCTGGAGGAGCTCCTCCAGCACCGTGTAGTCCTCGGTGGTGGTGCGCTCGGTGACCTCGTAGACCGCGGCCTGGGCGCGGTCCACCGCGTCGTCGACGTCGCCGCCGTCGGCGCCGTGGTAGCCCAGCTGCACGATCCGGGTGCCGGCCTCGACCAGCCGTCGCAGGACCGCCTTCTCGCCCACGATCTCGGCGTAGTAGGCCGCGTTCGCCGCCGTCGGCACGGTCGCGATCAGGGTGTGCAGGTAGGGCGCGCCGCCGAGGCGGACGAGCTCACCGCGCCGCTGCAGCTCCGCCGAGACCGTCACCGCGTCGGCGGGTTCGCCGCGGCTGTAGAGGTCCAGGATCGTCTCGTAGACGGTCTGGTGGGCGGGCCGGTAGAAGTCCTCCGGCTGCAGCACCTCCACGACGTCGGCGATCGCGTCCTTGCTCAGCAGCATCCCGCCGAGCACGGACTGCTCGGCCGTGAGGTCCTGCGGGGGCTGACGGTCGAACGTCGCACCCTCGCCCGGTCCGGAGGCCTTCTCGCCGTCACGGACCGCACGGGGCTTGTTGCCGGGACGATCGTCCGTCAGAGCCATACGCAGCGTCACCCCCGGTGGACACAGTACCGAACGCACGTTCGACGCGCGAGTGGTGCGTCCTGCCCACCCGCGACCGTCGTCGGTGATCTACCGGCCGGCCCGGTGCCCGACGGGCCGCGACGGACGCGGCCCGCGGGACACGGCGCTCGCGTCCCGGTACGACGACAGTAGGTCGGCCGGACGGCGCCTGGCGAACCGACCTGGTGATCGATCTGGGGATGAACTGTGCACGGATGCCGCCCGTCCCGGGACCGTGCTGGGGACAACCTGGGGACAGCGCACAGGATCGGGCAGTCTTTCCTGGTCACAGGCATGTTCACAGCTGTGGACAACTTTGCTCTGGCGTGTCGTCGAACGCCCCGTGCGGGCGTGTCGGAGCGCCCGGCGGGCCGTTCGCCGCCCGGCGCGTCCACAAGCCCGCCCGACGAGTGGAGCGTCACCGGACGGCGTGTCGGCTGCGTGACAAGACATCCCGTCCGGGGTCGTCCGATCGGTGTCGATCGTCCATCCGGGACTGCGGACCGTGTGTGCGGCGCCCGTTCGGGACGGTCCCGGACAGACGACAGGGCGGTGCCCGGAGCACGTGGCTCCGGACACCGCCCTGTTCACTGTCGGTGGTCGTGCGACCACCGGACCGCTCAGCTCGCGACGACCGCGATCGGCAGCTCGGTGGTGACCTCCGGGTGCAGGCGGACCTGCACCTGGTGCTTGCCCAGGGTCTTGAGGTGACCCGGGACGTCGATGCTGCGCTTGTCCAGCAGCGGGCCGCCTGCCGCCTTGACGGCGTCGACGACCTGGGCCGGCGTGATCGATCCGAACAAGCGGCCGGTGTCGCCGGCCTTGGCCGACACGGTCACGTTGATGTTGCGCAGCTGCGAGTCGACCTGCTGGGCGTGGCCCAGGTCGCGGATCTCGCGGGTCTTCTGGGCCCGGCGGATCTGCTCGACCTGCTTCTCGGCGCCACGGGTGGCGACGACCGCGAGCTTGCGCGGCAGCAGGTAGTTGCGACCGTAGCCGTCCTTGACCTCGACGATGTCACCCGGGGCACCCAGGTTCGGGACGTCGGCGTTGAGGATGAGCTTCATGTGTCTCCCCTTCCTCAGCGAGCGGTCGAGGTGTACGGCAGCAGGGCGACCTCACGGGAGTTCTTCACCGCGACGGCGACGTCCCGCTGGTGCTGCCGGCAGTTGCCGGAGACCCGACGGGCACGGATCTTGCCGCGGTCGGAGATGAACTTCCGCAGCAGACCGGTGTCCTTGTAGTCGATCAGCTGGGCCTTGTCCTTGCAGAAAGCGCAGACCTTCTTCTTCGGCTTGCGCACGATGGCCTTGGCCATGGTGGTGCTCCTGGAGATCGTCCTCCGCCCGTCACGGGCGGAGAGGTACGTGGATCAGAAGGGGGGCTCGTCGTCGGACGCGGCGCCACTGCCCGCGGGCGGGGCCGAACCCCAGGGGTCGTCATAGCCGCCGCCGGAGTTGCCTCCACCGCCGGAACCGCCGCCCTGTCGGGCGCCACCGCCGCCGCCACCGTCGTAGCCACCGCCGCCGCCACCGAAGCCACCGGAACCTCCGCCCCGGCTGACCTTGTTGACCTTGGCGGTCGCGTAGCGCAGTGACGGGCCGACCTCGTCGACCTCCATCTCCACGACGGTGCGCTTCTCGCCTTCCTTGGTCTCGAACGACCGCTGGCGCAGGCGACCCTGGACCACGACGCGCGCGCCGCGGGTCAGGGACTCGGCGACGTTCTCCGCCGCCTGGCGCCAGATGTTGCAGCGCAGGAAGAGTGCCTCGCCGTCCTTCCACTCGCCGGACTGGCGGTCGAAGGTGCGCGGGGTGGACGCCACGGTGAAGTTGGCGACCGCGGCGCCGGACGGGGTGAACCGCAGCTCGGGATCCGCCGTCAGGTTGCCCACGACGGTGATGACGGTCTCGCCGGCCATGACGGCTCCAATCAGCCGGCGGCGGGCGCCGGCGTGCGGGTGACGTCCTTGCGCAGGACCTTGGTGCGCAGCACGGACTCGTTCAGACCCAGCTGGCGGTCCAGCTCGGTGACGGTGGCCGGCTCGGCGGTGATGTCGAGGACCGCGTAGATGGCCTCGCCCTGCTTCTTGATCTCGTAGGCCAGGCGGCGCTTGCCCCAGACCTCGATCTTCTCGATCGATCCGCCGTCGTTCTTCACGACGGTGAGGAACTGCTCCAGGGACGGCTGCACAGTGCGCTCGTCCAGGCCGCCGTCGAGGATGACCATGACCTCGTAATGACGCATGAGAACCACTCACCTCCTATGGACTCGAAACGGTCACGGCCCGGACGGCCGTGACAGGAGGTTCTCAGTGCACCCCGACAGTTTCCGGCGGATGCGCGGGAGCCGTGGGGATGCCGGTACAGGCTAGCAACGGCCGTTCCGGCCCCGACCTGCGGGTACGCGGCTCCCCGGATCGCCGGGACGGGTTCGGGCCGTGCCCGCGGAGACGCCGGCCGACGGACGGCTGTCGTTCGTCGCCGACGCCGGCCCCGTCCTCGACGAGCCGCTCGGCGCCGTCACCGACGCCTGACCGGCGGCCCACGGCTGTCGGGGGTCCTCGCTACCGTGCCCGTATGCAGATCGGAGCACACGTCCGCGACGCCGAGGACCCCCTGGCCGCGGCCGCCGAGGTCGGCGCCGAGGTGATCCAGCTGTTCCTGTCCGACCCGCAGGGCTGGAAGAAGCCGCCGCCGCACCCACGGGCGGCGGAGCTGGCCGCGTCGGACGTCGCGGTGGTGGTGCACGCGCCTTACACCGCGAACGTCGCGTCCACGAACAACCGGATCCGCATCCCGAGCCGCAAGATCGTGCAGCAGCACCTGGCCGGGGCGGCCGAGGTCGGCGCGTTCGGCCTGGTCGTGCACGGCGGCCACGTCACGAAGGACGACGACCCGGCCGTCGGGATCGACAACTGGCGCAAGTTCGTCGAGCGCCAGGCCGGGGAGCACGGCTTCGACGTGCCCGTCCTGATCGAGAACACCGCGGGCGGGGACAACGCCATGGCCCGCCGGTTCGACGCGCTGGGCCGGCTGTGGGACGCGGTGGGCGAGTTCGGCGTCGGGTTCTGCCTGGACACCTGTCACGCCTTCGCCGGTGGCGAGGAGCTGGCCGGGATCGTCGAGCGGGTCCGGGGGATCACCGGGCGGATCGACCTGATCCACCTGAACAACTCGCGCGACGCGTTCGACTCCGCCCGCGACCGGCACGCCAACATCGACGACGGGACGATCCCGCCGGACGAGCTGGCCGCCGTCGTCGCGGCGGCGGGGGCACCGGTCGTGGTGGAGACCCCGGCCGAGGGACAGGCCCGCGACATCGCGTTCCTGCGGGAGCACACCTGAGGCGGCCTCAGGCGGTACCGGCGAGCCAGCCGGGCGGCGTGAGCCCCGCCCCGATCTGCAGCCGCGGGGCGTACTGGTCGACGTAGACCCGGGCGGTGAGCTCGCGCCTGGTGCGGACGCGGTGGCCAGCGGGACGATCTCCGGCGGGCGGGCCTCCTCGATCGTCACGACAACCTGCCCCGAGGCCCCGTCCGGCCCGGCCAGCGGCGACGCGTGCGCCACCACCCGGTGCCCGGAGCGCGTCCGCAGCCGGGTCCGCGGCAGCTGCACCAGGTGCCCGTACCGGGACGACGACACCCGGCGCCGGCCGGCCACGCTGAACCGCCGCGTCGACCCGGAGGGCGTGTTCGGCGGGCCCGTCCGCGCCTGAGACCCCGGTTCCGGGAGTCCTCAGCGCCAGGCGAAGACCGGCTGCTCCAGGTGCGCGACCCGGGTCGCGCGCCCGTGCAGGACGACCTCGCGGAACTGGTGGAGCACCGCACCGGTGGGGGCGTGGACGTAGCGGTCGAACAGCGGCACCTGGATCACCGGGGCGTCGGACTCGGGGATCGTGAGGAACCGGGGCTCGTGGTCGATCTCGGCCAGCGGCGGGCGGTGCAGCTCGGCGACCTCGTCCGGGTTGGGCGTCGGCTCGCCCGCGCCGCCGCCCCACAGCACGACCGGGGTGATGACGTAGCCGGAACGGGTCGGGTAGTCGTCGAGCAGACCGAGCACGCGGTCCGGGCCGAGCTCGAGCCCGATCTCCTCGGACACCTCGCGGCGCCCCGCCTGCTCGGCGGTCTCACCCGGGTCGAGCCGTCCGCCCGGAAGGGCCCACTGGCCGGAGTGCGCCCGCAGCGACCGGGCGCGCCGGGTCAGGACGAACGCGACCTCGTCGGCGAGACGGCCGTCGCCGGTGGCACCGGGGACCGGCAGCAGCGTCAGGGTAACGGCGGCGGCCCGCTTCCCCGCCCGGTCCGCCTCCGACGCGGCCCGGCGCTCGGCCGGGGGGAGCGTCGCCAGCGCCGCCTCGACACGCTCCCGCAGCTGGCGCTGCACCGGTTCCGGGACCACCACGTCGTCGGCCATGCCCCGATCGTCGCACCCGCCCGGGCGCCGCACAGGTTCCGTCGCCGCCGCACACGTCACACCCGCTGCGGCGCCACCACACCCTGTGCTGCGACCGGCGGGACACATGCGGCGGCGCGAGGGGCAGCCGCAGTTCAGTCCGCGGGGTCGCGCCGGGGGCGGGCCGCCCGGGACGGCCACGGTTCGGGTGCGGCCGCGCGATCGGAGCGACCGGCGCGGCCGGAGCCCGCGGAACCGGCCGCGTCACCGGACCGGGGCGTGCCGACGGAACCGGTGGGGCCGGGGCCGCCGCCGTCCCTCCGCCGTCGCCCGCCCCGTGCGGGCACGGCCGACGCGGAGGCCGTCGCGGCGGGCACGCCGGACCGGGAGACCCGCGGGCCGACCGGCCACACGGGCTCCGGGTCCCGGCCGGGGTCGGTGCCGGGCCGCAGGATCTGCCGGACGACGAGCACGCACAGCGCGACCACCACGGCGTCGCGGACCAGCACGGTCACCAGGAACGGCTCCGGCGGCAGCCCCTTGTTCGCGACGCCGAGGTACTGGAACATCCGCGGCACCCAGACCAGCGCGTCGACGACCATCCACGCCAGCAGCAGCCGCCAGCGTGGCAGGGCGAGCACCGCGAGCGGGACCAGCCACAGCGAGTACTGCGGGCTCCACACCTTGTTGACCAGCAGGAACGCCGAGACCGTCAGGAAGGCCAGCTCGGCGACCGCGGGCGGGCGCGGCGCGCGCAGCGCGAACCAGGCGATCGCGGCGAACGCCAGCACCATGAGCACCGCGGTGACGGTGTTGAGCACGGTGGGGGACTGCCCGTCGCCGAGCGGTCCGTCGAAGCCGGACCAGCCGGTGAACCAGTACAGCGAGTACCAGATCGAGTCCGGGTCGGCCGGGCGCGTGCGGTTGAGCAGGAAGAACTCGACCCAGCCGCGCGGCCAGGCCAGCGCGACCGGGAGGTTCACCGCCACCCAGGCGAGGACCGCGGCACCGATCGTCCACGCGGCACGCGGGAGGCCGCCGTCGGCGCGGCGCCGCCAGCCGACGAGCAGCACCGGCAGCAGGAGCAGCAGCGGGTAGAGCTTCGCCGCGCCGCCGATCCCGAGCAACACCCCGGCCCAGACCGGCCGGTCCCGGCGCAGCGCGAGCAGCGCCCCGGTCGCGAGCGCGACGGTGAGCGTGTCGAAGTTGGTGAACGCGTGCACCGCCACCAGCGGGGACAGCGCGACCAACGCGGCGTCCCACGGACGTTCCGGGCGGAGCATCAGCACCGCCCACACCACCACCAGCCAGGCCATGGCCAGCCAGATCGCGGTGACGTCGAAGTAGACGACGACGTCGAGCGCGGTCGGCAACGGCAGCCGCTCGGCCAGCCACTGCCAGCCGTCGGTCAGCTGCGCATTGAGGTACTGGAACATCCCGGTGACGACCGGGTACTCCATGTACCGGGCGGTGCGGGAGCCGTCGGCGGCGGTCTCGAACCAGGCGTCGCGGTAGGGGACTGCGTCGTCGGCGAGACCTTCCAGCCCGTAGAGCGGGACGGTGTCGGAGTAGCACATCGCGACGTACTGACGGTCGTTGCGCCAGTCCAGCGCGAGTGCACCGTCCGGGGTGCGGTACTGCTGCAGACAGGCCGCCTTGCCCAGCCAGCCCAGCGCCAGCACGACGACGGCGAGCAGCAGTACCACCCGCAGCGGGGTCCACCAGCGCGACCGTCCGACGAGTGCGTGCCGACCCATCGGGCCTCCGACGACCCTGCTGGCGGCGCGCGCCAGCGGCTCGGTCCAGGTCGGGACCTCCCGGTCCCGGACGCCCGCCCCCGGCGCGTCGTGGGGGGCGGGCGGTGCGGCTCCGGGCCGGCCGCCTGCGGTCAGTTGTCGCCCCCGCGGCCCGGACGGTCCCGGCCCGCGTCGGAGCCGGGCGGACCGTCGCTGTTGCCGTCGCTGCCGGGGTCGCCGCCGCTGTCGTCGCCGGCCCCGTCCCCGGAGCCGTCGCCCGAGGAGTCACCCCGGTCGCCGCGATTCCCGCGGTCACCCCGGTCCCCGCGATCGCCGCGGTCGCCGTTGTCGCCGGGCTCCTGGGTGGTGGTCGTCTGCTGGTCGTCGCCCTGCCCGGAGTCGTTCGAGACGGCCCGGGCCGGAGCCTGGCCGATCGGCTCGAAGTCGGAGAACTGCTCCACCGGCGTCCCCTGCAGCACGTCGTTCATGAACGACTGCCAGATCGAGCCGGGCAGCATCCGCCCGTAGACCGGGCGGCCCGCGGAGTTCTTGATCGGGGTGTTGTCGTCGGTGCCGACCCACACCGCGGTGGACACCGACGGTGTGTAGCCGACGGTCCAGGCGTCGTTGTTCTGGCCCTGGACGCTGCTCTGCACGGTGCCGGTCTTCGCGGCGACCGGACGCCCGTCCAGCCCGATCCGCGACGAGCTCGCGACGTCGGTCATGGACTCGGTGACGTTGCGGGCGACCTCGGCCGGCATGACCTGCTGGCCGTTGTCGGTGCTGCCGCGGTCGTAGATGACCCGCCCGTCGCTGGCGGTGACCTTCGCGATCAGGAACGGGTCGCGCTTCATGCCGTCGGCCGCGAACGTGCCGTAGGCGGCGGCCATGTCCTCGGGGTGGACCTCGCGGTCACCCAGCGAGATGCCGCCGGTGGGGTTCGGCAACAGGTCGGCGGGGATGCCGGCCTGGTGCGCGGCGTCGGCGACCCGCTGCGGGCCGACGTCGAGGCCCATCCGGTAGAAGACCGTGTTGATCGACTTGGTCATGGCCTCCTTCACCGAGCACCGGCCGCAGCTGACGCCCTCGGAGTTGGTGACCGTGGTGCCGGCGAGCTCCTGGGGGGAGGAGCCGTCGTAGATCGTGCCGAGACCGACCGGCGGGTTCGCCTGCAGCGCCGCCGCGAGCACGAACGGCTTGAACGACGAGCCGGGCTGCTTGAGCACCGAGGCGTAGTCGAGGCCGACACCGTTCTCCCCGCCGAAGTAGGCGATGACCGCGCCGGTCTTCGGGTTCACCGACACCAACGAGGACCGCAGGTTGCCGGGCTGGCCGTCCATGACCTTCTCGACGGCCGTCGCCGCGTCCTCCTGGGCCTTCGGATCGATCGTCGTGGTGACCGTCAGACCCTGGGTGTTGATCTCGGTCTCGGAGATCCCGAGCTTCTCCAGCTCGGCGCGGGCCGCGTTGTAGATGTGGCCCTTGTCGTCACCGGGGATACCACCGCCCTCGGCCGCGGAGGCCTCGCGCCACTGCGGGAACCTCTGCTGCGCCCGGTCGGCCTGCGTCATCCAGCCCTGGGCGACCATGCCGTCGAGCACGAAGTTCCACCGCTGCTGGGACATCTCGAGGTTCTTCGCCGGGTCCCAGCGCGACGGCGACTGGATCAGCCCGGCGATCATCGCGCCCTCGGAGGCGTTCAGGTCCTGGACGTTCTTCCCGAAGTACGCCTGGCTGGCGGCCTGGACGCCGTAGGCGCCGCGACCCAGGTAGATCGCGTTCAGGTAGTTGCCGAGGATCTGCTCCTTGGTCATCTCCTTGGACATCTTCGCGGCCAGCACGACCTCGCGGAACTTGCGGAACAGCGAGTACTGGTCGTTGCCGGTGGTCACCTTGATGTACTGCTGGGTGATCGTCGAGCCGCCGCCGATCCCGCCGGAGAGCTGGTTGATCACCGCCCGCGCGATGCCGGTGATGTCGAAGCCGGGGTTGGAGAAGAACGTGCGGTCCTCCGCGGACAGCACGGCCTGCTGGACCGGCACCGGCACCTGGGACAGGTCGACGCTGATCCGGTTGACGTTGTCCGGCCGGACCGTCGCCAGCGGGGCGCCGTCGGTGTAGGTGAAGGTCGCCACCTGGGTGACGGCGATGTCGTCGGCGTTGGGGACCGGGAACACCAGCCAGCCGATCGCGAACGCGACGAGCGGGCCGATCACCGCGAACGCGGCGAGCCCGATCACCCAGCGCCGGAGCCGGCGACGACGGCCGGGCTTCTTCCGCCCGTCACCGCCGTCCCCGGGACCGCGACCGTCGGGACGACCGGGCGGTCCGGGCGGGCGGCCGCCACCGCCGCCACGACGGGCGGCCGTGGCCGGTGCCGCCGCGGCCGCCGCGGCACCGCGGGCCGGCGGAGGGCCGGTGCGCTGCGGGGCGGCCGTGCGCGGACCGGCCTGGGCCGACCGGACGACGGGGTCGAAGTGGCCGACCCCGGAGTCGTCGTGGGTCAGCAGCGGCGGAGGGGACTGGGGGACCGGGCGCGACGGTGGCCCCGCGGGTGCGGGACGACCGCCCACCGGTGGACGACCGGGGGGCGGGGGCATCGGGGGACGGGGGCCCACGCCCGGTCGGGGTGCCGGCGGGGGCATCGGGGGACGGGACCGCGGAGGACCGGGGGGCGGGGGCGGCGGCGGGGTGCGCCGGGGGTCACGCTCGTCGTTCACCGGGCGGCTCCGTGGGATGCGGTGGACCGGATCCGCAGCGGCCCGGGCCGGGGGTGCCCGGGGCGGAGGGGATCCGGCAGCGGACCGGCGCGGTGCGCGCGGTCCGGGTGGTCGTGCTCGTCGGGCAGCGTGCCATCGGACTCAGCCACCCGCACTCCGCCGACCGCGGCGGGGGCGGCCGGTGCCGAGGACGAACGAGCGGACCAGGTGGTTCCAACGGCACTCGGTGCACACCTCGACGACGTGCACGGAGAAGTCGGCGACCTGTGCCGCGAGCTGCTCGAGGTCCGCCGCGGAGCGGGCCGAGCCGGAGACGTGGCGCAGGCTCTCGCCGAACACCCACGAGACCTGGGCGAGCTCGTCGTGGCGGCAGACCGGACAGGCCCGACCGGCGGACGTGCCGTGGAAGCGCGCGGCGCGGAGCAGGTAGGCACCCGCATCGCACACCTCCTCACGTCCGACCCGGCCGGCCCGGACGTCGGCCAGCAGAGCACGGCGCTGCAGGGCGTAGTCCACCACCTGTCGCGGGCTGAGCACCCGACCAGGGTACGCGGGACGGACCCGCGGACCCATCGCCGTCCCGCACGGGCCCCTGCGGACACGACCGTTCCGTCCCTGGTCGGGGTACTCGTCCGGTCCGCGACCACCTGTGACGACGATCATGGAGGGGACGGATCGATGTATCGGACCGATAGGATGACCGGTCGGCGGTCCGCACGGAGGAGGTCGCGATGCTGGACTTCGCGGTCCTCGGCCTGCTCCAGGACGGTCCGCTGCACGGGTACGAGCTGCGCAAGCAGCTCGGCCGCAGGCTCGGCGGCTTCCGCGCGTTCTCCTACGGCTCGTTGTACCCGGCCCTGCGCCGGCTGCTCCGGGCCGGGTCGATCGCCGAGACCACCGACGAGGCGGGTGATCAGTACGGACGCGCTCCGGGACGGCTGCGACGGGGCAGGCGGGTCTACCGCATCACCCCGGCGGGCCAGGACCGGTTCGCGGCCATGCTCGCCGAGGCCGGCCCCCAGGCGTGGGAGGACGGAAGCTTCGACGTGCACCTGGCGTTCTTCGCGCGGACACCGGCGGAGACCAGGATCCGGATCCTGGAGGGCCGCAGACGGGCCGTCGAGGAACGCCGGGACGGTCTGCGCACCGCGCTCGGCAGGCCCTGCGAGGGGGTCGACCGCTACACCCGCGAGCTGCACCGGCTCGGGCTGGAGTGCTCCGAGCGCGAGGTGTGCTGGCTGAACGAGCTGATCGCGACCGAACGGGCCGAGCAGGGTGCCGCGGACGGCCGCGACGAGAGGACCTTCCCCGGCGGCGGGCCATCCCGGCCCGCGACCGGCGGGGTACGACAGGACGAGACAACAGGAGGAGCCTGACATGAGCCAGGTTCGGGTGGCGGTCGTCGGCGTGGGCAACTGCGCGGCGTCGCTGGTCCAGGGGGTTCACTACTACGCGGACGCCGATCCGTCGACCCAGGTCCCCGGCCTGATGCACGTCGACTTCGGCGGGTACCACGTCCGGGACGTGACCTTCGTGGCCGCGTTCGACGTCGACGCGAAGAAGGTCGGTCAGGATCTCGCCGACGCGATCTCGGCCAGCGAGAACAACACGGTCAAGATCGCGGACGTGCCGCCGCTCGGGGTGACCGTGCAGCGCGGGCCGACCCTCGACGGTCTCGGCCGCTTCTACCGGGAGACCATCACCGAGGCCGACGGCGAGCCCGTCGACGTCGTACAGGCGCTGCGCGACACCGGGGCCGACGTGCTGGTGTCCTACCTGCCGGTGGGCAGCGAGGACGCCGACCGGTTCTATGCGCAGGCCGCACTGGATGCGGGCGTCGCGTTCGTCAACGCGCTGCCGGTGTTCATCGCCTCGGACCCGGAGTGGGCGGAGAAGTTCCGCGCCGCCGGCGTCCCGATCGTCGGCGACGACATCAAGTCCCAGGTCGGCGCGACCATCACCCACCGGGTGCTGGCGAAGCTGTTCGAGGACCGCGGCGTGCAGCTGGACCGCACGATGCAGCTCAACGTGGGCGGGAACATGGACTTCCTGAACATGAAGGAGCTCGAGCGGCTGGAGTCCAAGAAGGTCTCCAAGACCCAGGCCGTCACCTCGCAGGTGGACCGGGACATGGGCAAGGGCAACGTGCACATCGGCCCGTCGGACTACGTGTCCTGGCTGGACGACCGCAAGTGGGCCTACGTCCGGCTCGAGGGCCGCGCGTTCGGTGACGTCCCGCTGAACCTGGAGTACAAGCTCGAGGTCTGGGACTCCCCGAACTCCGCGGGCATCATCATCGACGCGGTGCGGGCGGCCAAGATCGCGAAGGACCGCGGCATCGGCGGACCGATCCTGTCGGCGTCGAGCTACTTCATGAAGTCGCCGCCGGAGCAGTACCGCGACTCCGAGGCCCGCGACAAGGTCGAGGCGTTCATCCGGGGCGAGATCGACAGCTGATCCGTTTCTCGGTACAACGGCCCGGGGACGACCGTGCAGGTCATCCCCGGGCCGTTGCCGTACCGGAGACGTTCCGGAAGACGACATTACCGATCCGGAATGTTCTCGTTATTCGTCGTGAGCGCAGTCATGCAATGAATGTGCCCTGCGTCATTTATTTGAGCGATATCTGTTCGTAATGTGCGGTCCGGCCTTGCGCGACCACCGCCCATCCGGGGTGAGGGGTGCAGGGTCACCGCCGGGCGACGACGCGGGCGGGTCGTGAGTGCCGCCGGTGTCCCCACCGGAACTCCCCCTTCGTACCGGCGCCCACGGGTCCCGCCCCGACCGCTCCTCCGGTGGTGCAACATCCCGAGGACCCCACCGTGCCCCAGCGTCATTCCGCTCCGGCGCTCCGCGTCGCCGTCGTGGCCACCACCGCCGCCGCGGCCGCTGTTCTGTCCGTGCTCCCCGCCGCCACCGCGGCCCCCACGGACGCCACCGCATCCGCCGCACCCGCCGCGGAGACCGTGACCCGTGACGTCGCCCCGGCCGCGAACGTCCTGCCGGCGCTCGGCGCGAACCCGGCCGCGATGTCGGTCTCGTCCGCCGCGCAGGCCGCGGCCCCGGCCGCACAGGCCGCCGCCGCGCGCAGCGGTGCGATGGCCACCGCGATGGCCCAGCTCGGCAAGCCCTACCGCTGGGGGGCCACCGGTCCGAGCGCCTTCGACTGCTCCGGCCTGGTCAGCTACGCGTTCGACAAGGCGGGCAAGGACCTGCCCCGCACCAGCCGGGCCCAGGCCCAGGTGGGCACCAAGGTGTCCAAGTCGAACCTCAAGCCCGGCGACCTGGTGTTCTTCTACAGCCCGGTCAGCCACGTCGGCATCTACATCGGCGACGGCCAGATCGTGCACGCCTCCACCAGCGGTCAGCCGGTGAAGATCTCCGACATCGACCGGATGCCGTTCAACTCGGCCCGCCGCGTCTGAGCGCGCACGCTCCCCGGTACGACGACCGGCCCCGTCCTCGCGCAGGACGGGGCCGGTCGTCGTAGGTTCATCGGGTGACCGCTCCCCGCCGCCCGCTCGCCCTGATCACCGGTGCCTCCCGGGGCATCGGCGCCGCCACCGCCCGGCTTCTCGCGCCGCGCTACGACCTGGTCCTGGGCGGCCGGGACGAGAAGCGGCTGGAGACCCTGGCCGGTGAGCTGACCGAGGCGGGCCCGGTCGCGGTCCGCACCGTGGCGATCGAGCTCACCGACGACGACGCGCTGGCCGCGGCCCTCGACGGCATCGACCGGCTCGACGCGCTGGTCCACTCGGCCGGGGTCGGGGAGCTGGGCACCGTCGCGGAGACCACCGCGCAGACCTGGCGCCACCAGTTCGACGTCAACGTCGTCGCGGTCGCCGAGACGACCCGGCTGCTGCTGCCCGCACTGCGCGCGGCGGGCGCCGACACCGGTGCCGACGTCGTGCTCGTCAACTCCGGGTCCGGGCTCACCGCCCGCGCGGGCTGGGGGTCCTACGCGGCGAGCAAGTTCGCACTGCGCGCGTTCGGCGACGCCCTGCGCGCGGAGGAGTCCGGGCACGGCATCCGGGTCACCTCGGTGCACCCGGGCCGGGTGGACACGGCGATGCAGGAGCGGGTCGTCGCCCACGAGGGCGGGGAGTACGACGGCTCGCGGTTCCTGCGCCCCGAGTCGGTCGGTGCCGCGATCCTGGCCGCGCTGACCGCGACCCGCGACGCCCACCTCACCGAGATCGTGGTGCGCCCGCAGGGCTGAGCGCCGACTGCTCGCGCAGCTCGTCGAGGGCCGCCAGCAGCGGTGGCGCCGCCGCCGCGGCGTCCCGGACCACCGCCAGGATCGTCCGCACCGGCGTGGGCCGCACGACCGGCACCGCACAGGTCCCGGCCGGCAGGTCGACGGCGCCGAGCCGGGGGAGCACGGTGACGCCGATGCCGGCGGCGACGAAGGCCAACGCCGTGCGGTAGTCGTGGGCCTCGACGTGGAACGGCGGGCGGAACCCGGCGGCGGCGCAGGCCTCGACCAGGTTGCGCCGGCACCACCCGCGGGCGAAGTCGTTGTCCACCCACCGCTGCCCGGCCAGCTCCGCCAGGTCGACCTGCTCCGCCCCGGCCAGCGGGTGCCCCTCGGGCACCACCACGACGTAGGGGTCGTCGAGCAGGTGGTGCACCGAGAACCCGGGCCAGGCCTCGAACTCCGGTCGTTCGACGGCGATCTGCAGGTCCGACCGGTCGGCCGGGTCGTCGGGCAGCCACTCACGCAGGGCCAGGTCGAGCCGGACCCCCGGGAAACCGGCGGTCAGCCTGCGCACCACCCGCGGCATCCAGGCGGACCCGACGGAGGCGAAGTAGGCCACCGCCAGCGACCCGGTGCGTCCCGTGCGCAGATCCTCGACGAGCACCTGGGCCTCACCGAGCCGGGCCAGCACCGCGTCGGCCTGTTCGGCCAGCAGGAGCCCGGCCGCGGTCGGCCGCAGCCCGCGCCCCACCCGTTCGAACAGCACCAGGCCGGTCTCCCGGGCGAGCGCGGTGACGTGCTGGCTCACCGCCGAGGGCGTGTACCCCAGGTTGGCGGCGGCGGACTGCACCGACCCACCGGCCACGACCGACCGGAAGATCATCAGACGGTGAGCGTCGAGCACGCGGACAAACGTACAGCAGAACTGAATCCAGAGGTAGAACATGTCGCTGGTGCTGAACCGTGAGTGGTCCGACGATGGCTCCATGACCACCGTGAACCTGGGACTGCTCGCCCTCACCACCCCCGCCACCCTCGCTGCGCTGTACCGGTTGTTCCGGGAACGACCGCGACGGTTGCCCGTCCGCACCGGCTACGACACCCGCCGGCCCACCCTGTGAGCGCCGCGACCCGGCCGGGACTGCTGCCGCTCGCCGCCGCGGCCACCACCGTCGTGCTCTGGGCCTCGGCCTTCGTGGGCATCCGCGCCGTCGGCCACGACCTGTCGCCGGGCGCGCTGGCCCTGGGACGGATGTCGGTCGGGGCCCTGACCCTGACCGCGATCCTGACCGTGGTCCGCGCCCGCAGACGCAGCCCCGGCCCACCCCTGCCCCGCGGACGGTTGCTGGCGGCGGTCGTGATCTGGGGCGCGGCCTGGTTCGGCGTCTACAACCTCGCGCTGAACGCGGCCGAGCGGCACCTCGACGCGGGCACGACCGCGTTGCTGGTGAACGTGGCACCGGTGGTCGTCGCCGTGCTCGCCGGGCTCCTGCTCGGCGAGGGATTCCCGGCACGGCTGCTGGCCGGGATGGCCGTCGCGTTCGCCGGGGTGGTGCTCATCGCGGCGGCGTCGTCGGCCGGGGGCGCCGACCTGTCCGGGGTGCTGCTGGGGCTGCTCGCCGCACTGGTCTACGCGGGCGCGGCCGTCGCACAGAAGCGGCTGCTGCCCCGGGTCGACGCCCTGACGATGACCTGGACGGGCGCCGTCGCCGGGGCCGTCGCGCTGCTGCCGTTCCTGCCGTCGCTGGTCGCCGCGCTCGCCACCGCACCGCCGACGGCCGTCGCCGGCGTCGTCTACCTGGGGGTGTTCCCGACCGGAGTCGCGTTCCTGACCTGGGGATACGCACTGACCCGCACGACCGCGGGCCGGCTGGCCGCCACCACGTACGCGATCCCGCCGGTGGTGGTCGGACTGTCCTGGGCACTGCTCGGGGAGGTGCCGGCACCGGCCGCGCTCGCCGGCGGTCTGCTGTGCCTCGTCGGCGTCGCGGTCGCCACCCGTTCGGCCCCGCCCCGGGGCCGCGGATCGTCCGAACGACAGACCCCCGTGTCCCTCCCCGTCGCTACGCTCGACGGGCATGGGGGAGTCCAGGGACGACGAGCGGTCCGTGATGCGGGTGTCGGACGCCGACCGCAGCGAGACCGCGGAACGGCTGAAGCTGGCGCACGACGAGGGCCGGCTGTCGCTGACCGAGTACGACGAGCGGTTGCAGCAGGCCTACGCGGCGACCGTCCGCGCGGACCTCGACCGGCTGGTCACCGACCTGCCCGCGGTGGAACGCACGATGCTGCCGTCGGTGCGTGCCGAGACGGCGCAGGTGGAGAAGGCCGAGGCGAGGCGTGAGCACCTCACCGAGTGGCGCTCGTGGGCCGGCACGTCGGTCGTCCTGACCGGCATCTGGGTGGTCACCGCGTTCGCCTCGTCCTCCGACGGGGAGGGCCTCCCGTTCTTCTGGCCGATCTTCCCGATCGGGATCTGGGGGGCGGTCCTCGTCGCGCACTTCTTCTTCGGCTCCGGGGAGAAGGAGGACGGCTGAGGGTCCCGCGGCGGCTGCCACGCGCACCGGACCGGGCATAGAGTCGCCCCGTGCTCGACCCCGCCCGCCTCGACCTGTCCGCGCTCGCGGACGCGCTCGAGGACCGCACGCCGGAGGTCACCTGGTACCTCGACCCGGCCGACGCCGAGGTGCACGGCGTGTCCGGCGACGGCCGGCCCGGTCCGGACTGGGTGGAGATCCGGCCGGTGACCAGCCGGGAGTCCTACCGGGACATGTCCGACTTCACCGCGGGCGTGCAGCACCGGCGGGCCGCGGCGCTGCTGGACCGCGCGATCGACGGCCGGGGCGCGTTCCGCCGGTTCAAGAACACGCTGTTCGAGTTCCCCGAGGTCCGTGACCAGTGGTACCGCTTCCGCGACGCCCGTTCCCGCAGGCGCGCGGCGGACTGGCTGGTCGCGGCCGGCCTGATCGGCGCCGACGACGGCGAGCGGCTCAGGGCCCGCCACCCCGATCCGGACCCGTCCAACGACGACGTGCCCGCCGCCGTCGCCGACGACCTGGGTCTGCTCTACGGCCCCCGGCTGCGCCAGGTGCTGCTGTTCGGGTCCTGGGCGAGCGGGGAGGGCTCGGTCGAGTCCGCGATCGACCTGCTCGTGGTCCTCGACGACGACGGGTTCCCGATCCTGCCCTGGGAGGAGGTCCGCGCGATGGACGACGTGCTGTGGCAGCACACCCGGCGGACCGGGCTGACGATCAGCGTGCTGCCGGTCGGCCAGGGCGAACTCGTCCGCGCCGCCGACCCGACGGTCGTGCGTGCCCGCGCCGAGGCGGTGCGGATCCGGTGACCCGGCGGGTGCACGGCGGGATCGCCCGGGCCCGGGTCGAGCTGGGCGGGGCCCGGGTGCTGGCCGAGAACGGCTTCGGCGACGCCGCGGTCTCCCGCGCGTTCCACGCCGCGTTCCGGGCCGCCGAGACCGCGCTGCTGGTGCTGGGGGAGACCCGCGCCGAGCACTCCGAGGTGGTCAGCGCGTTCGTGCGCCGGGTGGTGCGGGAACGGTCGCTGGACCCGCGGGCCGGGCGGCTGCTCCGGTCGCTCTACAACCGGCGGGCGCTGGCCGACCACTCGGACGTGACCGCCCCGGCGGCGGAGGCGCGTGCGGCCCTCGACGACGCCGCGTTCGTGCTCGACGCCGTGGAGGCGTGGCTCGCCGAGCCGGCCCTGTCCGGGCCACCGGACCCGGGGACCGGGGCGACCCGGCGGCCGGAGAAGCCGGTCAGGCGCGGGTCCCGCGCCTGACCGGCCCGCCGGACCGGCCCGCCGGGCGCGCCCCCGGAAGTCGGAGAATCCGCGCACCGCCTGCAGGTGGTACGTCATGACGTGGCCCCTCTCGCCGTCCGACCACGGGCTGGTCGCTCGGACGAGGGGATGCGGCCCGGGGGCCGGCCGTTACGGCGCGCGGGTCAGAAGAAGTCCCCGCCGAAGTCGGAGTCGTTGTCGAACAGGCCCCCGCCCTCGAAGCCGCCCTGGTCGGCGCCGTCGAAGCCGCCGTCGGCACCGCCGTCGAAGCCCGGGTCGTCGAGGGCGGCCCCGTCGGCGTAGGCGGCCTGGTCGGCGCCGGCCATCCCGCTGAACAGCGAGGTGAACAGCAGCGCCGAACCGACGCCCCAGGCCCCGGCGACGAGTGCCGGCTTCCACCACGGCTCGGAGTACCAGCCGCGCGGCACCGGACGCCCGGCGACGGTCCCGCCGGGGTAGTAATGGCTGTTCCGGTCGGTCGGCTGCGGCGACGCGCCCAGACTGCGGCCCTCCACCTCGACCTCGCGGTCCTCGGTGACCTCACCGGCGCGGGACTGGCCCGGCAGCGGCGGCAGCTCGGGCCCGGGGTCCATGCCCATCGCCGTGCGTGCGGCGCGGATGTAGTAGAGACCCTCGTAGGCGGTCTCGGTGACCTGACGGCACTGCGCGGCCGTGTGCGCCTGCTCCATCTGCGAGCCCGCGGCGGTGTAGCGCTCGGCGGCGTCGGCCAGCGCCTGACGGCTCGGGTCGTCGGTCCCGGTCAGGGCCAGGACCTGGCCGCCGAGGCGCTCCACCCAGCGCCGGGACTCGGCCTGGGCGTCCGCCAGAGCGGCGGCGGAGTCCGCGTTGTGCCGCCGTACCAGCCACACGACGGCCGCGACGACGGCCAGGACGACGATCAGGGTCAGGACTGCGCTCATGACGGACCTCCTGCCCGCTCAACGGGCAGGAGGTCGCCTGCGTTCCCTACCGGACGACGTTGACCAGGCGCCCCGGCACGACGATGACCTTCTTCGGCTCGGCCCCGTCCAGCGCGGCGACGACCTTCTCGTCGGCCAGTGCGGCCGCCCGGATGTCCTCCTGGGCGGCGTCGGCGGCGACGGTGACCCGCGAGCGGACCTTGCCGTTGACCTGGATCGGGTACTCGACGGTGTCCGCCACCAGGTAGCGCTCGTCGGCGACCGGGAACGGCGCGTAGGTCAGCGTGTCCTCGTGCCCCAGCTTCTGCCACAGCTCCTCGGCGATGTGCGGGGCCAGTGGCGCCAGCATCAGCACCAGCGCCTCCGCGACCTCGCGCTCCACCGGCGCCCCACGCTTGGTCAGCGCGTTGTTCAGCTCGATCAGCTTCGCGGCGGCGGTGTTGTAGTGCAGCGCCGGGAAGTCCTCGCGGACACCGGCGATCGCCTTGTGCAGCGACCGCAGGATCTCCTCCGACGGCGCGTCCTCGACGACGGTCACCGCTCCGGTGCCCTCGTCGACCAGGTTGCGCCACACCCGCTGCAGGAACCGCTGCGGGCCGACGACGTCCCGCGTCGACCACGGACGCGAGGCGTCCATCGGGCCGGTGTACATCTCGTACAGCCGGAAGGTGTCGGCGCCGTAGCGGTCGCACATGTCGTCGGGCGTCACGACGTTCTTCAGCGACTTGCCCATCTTCCCGTACTCCCGGGTGACGGGCTGCCCGTTCCACGTGAAACCGGCGCTCGTGCCGTCCTCGCCGACGACCTCGACGACCTCCTCCGCGGGCACGTAGGTCCCGCGGGCGTCGGTGTAGGCCCAGGCCTGGATGTAGCCCTGGTTGAACAGCTTCCGGAACGGCTCCTCGCTGCTCACGTGGCCCAGGTCGAACAGGACCTTGTGCCAGAACCGCGAGTACAGCAGGTGCAGCACGGCGTGCTCGACGCCGCCGACGTACAGGTCCACGCCGCCCGGGTCGGCGACCGACCGGGCCGCGTCCTTGCCGATCCAGTACTTCTCGGCCTCGGCGGAGACGAACCGCTCGGTGTTCTCCGGGTCCAGGTAGCGCAGGTAGTACCAGCACGACCCGGCCCACTGCGGCATCGTGTTCGTCTCGCGGCGGTACTGCTTCGGGCCGTCACCCAGGTCCAGCTCGACGGCCACCCACTCGTGCGCCCGGGAGAGCGGCGGCTCCGGCTCGGAGTTCGCATCGTCCGGGGCGTAGGTCTTGGGCGAGTAGTCGTCGACGTCGGGCAGGACGACGGGCAGCTTGTCCTCGGGCAGCGCGATCGGGCCGTGCTCGTCCCAGACGACCGGGAACGGCTCGCCCCAGTAGCGCTGCCGGGAGAACAGCCAGTCGCGCAGCTTGTACTGCACGACGCCCTCGCCGGCGCCCTTCGCGGCCAGCCAGTCGATGATCGTGCGCTTGGCCTCGTCGACGCCCAGCCCGTCCAGGCTGATCTCGTCGTTCGCGGAGTTGATGGTCGGGCCGTCGCCGGTGTACGCGCCGCCGTCCCAGTCCGGCGGCGGCTGCACCGTGCGCACGTGCGGCAGCCCGAACGCGGCCGCGAAGTCCCAGTCCCGGGTGTCCTCGGCGGGCACCGCCATGATCGCGCCGGTGCCGTAGCCCATCAGCACGTAGTCGGCGACGAACACCGGGACGGCCGCGCCGTTCACCGGGTTGGTGGCGTACGCGCCGGTGAACACACCGGTCTTGTCCTTGTTCTCCTGGCGGTCCAGCTCGGACTTGCGGGCGGCCTCGGCCCGGTACGCCTCGACGGCCTCGGCCGGCGTCGCGGCACCGCCGGTCCAGCGCGCGTCGGTACCGGCCGGCCACTGCTGCGGGACCAGCGAGGAGACCAGCGGGTGCTCGGGCGCCAGCACCATGTAGGTGGCGCCGAACAGGGTGTCCGGGCGGGTCGTGAAGACCTCGATCGACGCGTCCGAGCCCGGCACGGCGAAGCGCACGCGAGCGCCCTCGGAGCGGCCGATCCAGTTGCGCTGCATCGCCTTGACCGACTCCGGCCAGTCGACCCGGTCCAGGTCGTCGGCCAGCCGGTCGGCGTAGGCGGTGATCCGCATCATCCACTGCTTCAGGTTGCGGCGGAAGACGGGGAAGTTGCCGCGCTCGGAGCGTCCCTCGGGGGTGACCTCCTCGTTCGCCAGCACGGTGCCCAGGCCGGGGCACCAGTTGACCGGCGCCTCGGAGATGTAGGCCAGCCGGTACCCGTCGACGGCGGCGCGCCGGTCGGCCTCGGACAGCTCGGCCCAGGGTCGGCCGTCGGGGGTCGGACGGGTGCCGGCCTCGAACTCGGCGCGCAGCTCGGAGATCGGGCGGGCGCGGTCGGCGTCGGTGTCGTACCAGGACTCGAAGATCTCGCGGAAGATCCACTGGGTCCAGCGGTAGAACCCGATGTCGGTGGTGGACACCGAGCGACGCGGGTCGTGGCCCAGGCCCAGCTGGCGCAGCTGCTGCCGGTAGCGGGCGATGTTGGCCTCGGTCGTCGTCCGCGGGTGCGTCCCGGTCTGGACGGCGTACTGCTCGGCGGGCAGCCCGAAGGCGTCGAAGCCCATCGGGTGCAGCACGTTGTGGCCGTTCATCCGCAGGTAGCGGCCCAGCACGTCGGTGCCGATGAAGCCCAGCGGGTGCCCGACGTGCAGCCCCGCCCCGGAGGGGTAGGGGAACATGTCCATCAGGTAGACCTTCGGCTTCTCCGAGCCGGGCTGCCCCGGGTCGGGGGCGTGGAAGGTCTGCTCGGTCTCCCAGAAGTCCTGCCACTTCCGCTCGATCCGGGCGGCCATCTCGGCGTCGTAGCGGTACGCCGGTCGGTCCGCACGCTGCTCGGACGCGGTCGTGGTCTCGGTGCTCATGTCCGTCTCACCTCGGGGATGCCTGTCGTGACGGCCCGACTCGGGGCCCGGAACACGTCGCGGCCCCTCGTGCGCAGCACGCAGGAGGGGCCGTCGCGGCGCCGTGTTGTGGCTACGACGCCGCGCCGGGAAGTCGGCGGGCCGTGCACATGTGACCAGGGTAGCCGGGGCGGGCATCCCCGTTCCCCCGGGTTCTACCCTGGTCACGTGCCCACGACGCTCCGCCTGCTCCTCGCCGCCCTGCTCCTGCTGGCCGGGGTGGTCCTCGTCGTCCTCGCCGTGCTGGGGGCGACCGGCCGGCTGCCGCGCAACCGCTTCGCCGGCGTCCGCACCGCGGACAGCCTGCGGACCGCCGACGCGTTCGCGATCGCCAACCGGGTGGCCGCGCCGCCGGTCGGCGCCGCGGGGGCGATCGCCCTGGTCGGCGGGACGGTGCTGCTGGTCCTGGACCGGACCGGCGCCGCCCCGTGGGTGCTGGGTGCGATCGCGCTGGTCGGGACGGTCGTGCTCGCCGGACTCGGGGGCGCGGTCGGGGCCCGGGCCGCGGCGGCGGTGATCGCCGCGCAGGCCGCGGCCCCGAGCTGCGGCGGGGTCTGCGCCGGCTGCGACCTGGTCGCGGGCTGCCGCGACGCGACCGGCACCGAGCCGGGCTCGGAGCCCGGGGCCCGCACCGGGCTCACCCGCGAGGCCTGACCTGCGGGGCCCGGTCCGCGGGCCCCAACCCCGGGCTACCAGCCGCGGGAGCCCGGCCCGCCCTTGAACGGGCCGACGACCTCGTCGGTGACCCAGCCGCCGTAGAACCCGCCGGGCTGCGGGCGGACCGTCTCCCCGTCCAGGGTGATCCGCTCGAACGGCGCCACGTAGACCGCGACCCGGTCGGTCAGCTCCGGGTAGCGCGCGTCCGGCCGCGGGTACCACCAGGCGACGTCGGTCAGCGGCGGCACGCCGGGGACACGCACATCGCAGTAGTGGGCGACGCCCTTCCACTCGCAGAACGTGCGGTGCTCGCCGGGCACCAGCACGCCGTCGGTGAAGGCGGTGCGGGGCAGATACCAGGTCGGCGGGTGGCTGGTCTCCAGCACCCGGACGAGGTCGTCCGACGCGGCGACGAGCGTCCCGCCGTGCCACAGCTCCGCGCGGCGGGGCACCTGCTCCGCCCGGGGCGGGCGCGGGTAGTCCCACACCGACTCCTGCCCGGGGCCGACGGGATCGGGCTGGGGACGACGGTCGAACAGCACGACCCCCACGGTAGGCCGGTCAGCGGCCCCCGGGCACGGTCGCGGCGCACTCGCGCGGCGCGGCACCGGCCGTGGCGTGGTCGAACCCGTCGTAGCCGACGACCGGGAAGACACGTCCGCCCGCGGGGATTCAGTTCCAGGCGGGATCCCGCGGGAACGTGGCGAGCAGCGCCAGCGGGACGCCCTGGCGGCGCAGCACCCGTTCCCACAGCTGGTCGTAGACGGTGGTCAGCAGGTCGTCGGGCAGGCCGGGGACGACGTACCAGTCACCCCGGGCGATCTCGCCGCCCAGCTGGCCCGCGTCCCAGCCGGAGTACCCGGCGAAGATCCGCAGGCCGCGCAGCCGCTGCGCGAGCGGAGCCGGGTCGGAGTCGAGGTCGACCAGCTGCACCGGTGGCCGGACCGGCATCAGCCCACCGAGCCCGCGGCCGGTCTCCCCGGTCCGCAGGGCGGCCAGGCAGAGCGCGGTGCGCGCCTCGACCGGACCGCCGACGAACATGGTCCCGGGGTCGCTGGTGAGCCCGGCCCACCGCGGGAGCACGTCCCGTACGGCCGCCTGGCCCGGCCGGTTGAGCACGACCCCGAGGCTGCCCTGCGGACGGTGCTCGATCATGTAGACGACCGTCCGCGAGAAGTTCGGGTCGCCCAGACCGGGGGCGGCGACGAGCAGACTCCCCGGTGTGACCGGGGGAAGAGCGGCGCCTCGCGTGGCGCGGTGTTCCCGCACGGGTCCATGTTCGCACCTCCGGCACGGACGCGATGCCGCCACCCGTTCGCCGCATCGTCGTACACCGGACATGATCGTCCATACGTTCGTACAATACGTACGTACATCAGTGTGTACGTATGTACGGGACGCCCGTGCAGCTCAGAGGTTCTCGGCCGCCCAGGCCCGCAGGGCGACCTCGGCCTGCTCGGCGTCCATCGGCCCCTGCTCCATCCGCAGCGCCAGCATGTGCCGGTAGGCCTTCCCGACCGCCGGGCCCGGCGGGATGCCCAGCAGCTCCATGATCCGGTTGCCGTCGAGGTCGGGGCGGATCGCGTCGAGCTCCTCCTGCTTGCGCAGCTCGGCGATCCGGTCCTCCAGCCCGTCGTAGTTGCGCTGCAGGGCCGAGGCCCGGCGCCGGTTGCGGGTGGTGCAGTCCGAGCGCACCAGCCGGTGCAGGCGCTCCAGCAGCGGGCCGGCGTCGGCGACGTAGCGGCGCACGGCCGAGTCGGTCCACTCGCCCTTGCCGTAGCCGTGGAACCGCAGGTGCAGGTAGACGAGCTGGCACACGTCGTCGACCAGGGCCTTCGGGTACTTGAGCGCACGCAGCCGCTTGCGGGTCATCTTCGCCCCGACCACCTCGTGGTGGTGGAACGAGACCCGCCCGTCCGGCTCCTTGCGCCGGGTCGCCGGCTTGCCGATGTCGTGCAGCAGCGCGGCCAGGCGGAGCGTGAGGTCCGGCCCGTCGGTCTCACGCTCGATCGCCTGCTCCATCACGACGAGCGAGTGGGTGTAGACGTCCTTGTGCTGCATGTGCTCGTCGGTCTCCAGCTGCATAGCCGGGACCTCGGGGACGACGTGCCGGGCCAGGCCGGTGTCGCAGAGCAGCTCCAGGCCGCGCCGCGGGTGGTCGCCGATCATCAGCTTGGTGAACTCGGCCTGCACCCGCTCGGCGGTGATCCGGGTCAGCTCGTCGGCCATCGCCGTCATCGCGGCGGTGACCCGCGCGGCGGGGGTGAACCCGAGCTGGGAGACGAAGCGGGCGGCGCGCAGCATCCGCAGCGGGTCGTCGGAGAAGGAGCGCTCCGGGGTGTCCGGGGTGTCCAGGACACCCTGGGCCAGCGCGGCGAACCCGCCGTGCGGGTCGACGAAGCGGCGGTGCGACCCGGTCAGCTCGACCGCCATCGCGTTGACCGTGAAGTCGCGGCGCACCAGGTCGCCCTCGACGGTGTCGCCGAAGCGGACCTCGGGGTTGCGGGAGGTGCCGTCGTAGGTGTCGGCACGGAAGGTCGTCACCTCGAGGGTCTGCCCGTCGCGGCGCAGCCCGACGGTCCCGAACGCGATCCCGGTGTCCCAGACGGCCTCGGCCCAGCCGCGCACGATCGCGAGGATCTGCTCGGGGCGGGCGTCGGTGGTGAAGTCGAGGTCCCCGGAGTCCCGGGTCGACGCGCCGGTGCCGCGCAGCACCGCGTCGCGGACGCTGCCGCCGACGAGGTAGAGCAGGTGACCGCGGGCGGCGAAACGGGCGGCCAGCTCGTCGGCGACGGCCGGGACGTCGAGCAGTGCGACCACGGCGTTCTCCTGTGCTCGCTGCAGCTCGTCCGGGTCCGGGACGGATCCGGCCGGAGGTCGGGTCGGCCGGGTCACCTGTCGGGCGGTGGAGGACGGGGACGACGAGGACACGACGGGCCAGTCTAGGCAACGCGCCCGGCCGGTGGGCACGGGTCCTCCGGTCACTCCGTACCGCTCGACCGCTGATCGACGGCAGGGCGACCGGGTGACGCCACGGCCGCGGGCGGCTCGTCGACCCCCCTTCGAGCCACCTCCTCGTTACCATCGCCACATGTCCACCTCCCGCGGCCGCTCCTCGGCAGGGCGCGGCGCGGAACCCGGCCGTGAGGGCCGGAGCGCACGCGCCGGCCGTGCCGGGCGCGCCGACCGGTCCCCGGACCGCCGTCGCCGGCTGCGCACGGTGGACGAGACGTCCGCCGGTGGGCTCGTCGTGCACCCCGAGACCGGCGCCGCCGCGCTGATCGGCCGGCTGGACCGCCGGGGCAGGCTGCTGTGGTCGCTCCCGAAGGGCCACATCGAGGCCGGTGAGACCGCGGAGCAGGCCGCGGTGCGCGAGGTGCAGGAGGAGACCGGCATCATCGGTGAGGTGCTGGCTCCCCTGGGCACCATCGACTTCTGGTTCGTCGCCGAGGACCGGCGCGTCCACAAGACGGTCCACCACTACCTGATGCGCGCACTCGGCGGCGAGCTCTGCGACGAGGACGTCGAGGTCTCCGAGGTGGCCTGGGTGCCGCTCGACGAGCTCGAGGGCCGCCTCGCCTACGCCGACGAGCGTCGGCTGATCCGGCACGCGGCCAACCTGCTGGAGGAGACGGCGTGAGCCGGGTCGCGGCCCTGGTCGCGATCGTGCTCACCGCGGTGGTGGCACTGCTCCTGCCTGCGGCGTTCCCGGCGGGCGCCCCGCAGGCCGCCGCCCGGGACCGCCCGGCGCAGCAACCGGCCCAGCAGCCCGTCGCCCCGGTCCGGCTCGACGTCGGCACGATGACCCCGCGGGTGGTCACGTCGGCGGGGCCGGACGAGCTGGTCGTCACCGGGACCGTCACCAACACCGGCCCGGGGATCGTCGACGACCTGGCCGTCCGGGTGCAGCGCGGGCCGGTGCTCGCCGGTGAGGCGGCGCTGCGGGCCGCGCTGGGCGGGGAGGCCGCGGTCGACGACGCGACGCCGCCGTTCGCCGACCTCGGCCCGCTCGCGCCGGGCGCGTCGGTCCCGTTCCGCTACGCCGTCCCGCTCACGGGGCCCCCGCAGTCGACGCTGGCGCTCCCCGGCCCGGGCACCTACCCGCTGCTGGTGAACCTCAACGGGACCGTCGACGGCACGCCGTCGCGGCTGGCCGGGGTCCGGACGATGCTGCCGGTGTCGTCGCTGCCGGGGGCCGCGCCGCCGTCGTCGCCGGTCGCCGCCGCGCCGGTGACGATGCTGTACCCGATCACCGACGCCCCGCGCCGCGTCCCGCCGCTGCCCGGCGAGCCGCCGCTGCTGACCGACGACGACCTCGCGACCTCCTTCGCCGACGGCGGCCGGCTGCGCGGCCTGGTCGAGGCGCTGGGCTCGGCCGCGCCCGCCGGGTCCCCGACCCGGGCCGCGCTCTGCCTGGCGATCGACCCCGAGCTCGTCGCCACCGCGGCCGCCATGCGCGACGGCTACGGCGTCGTCACCGGCCCCGACGAGTCCGTGCCCGGCCGCGGCGCGGAGGCGGCGGGCCAGTGGCTCGCGGCGCTGACCGCCGCCGCGCGCGGGACCTGCGTGATCGCGCTGCCGCCGTCGGACGCCGACCTCGTCGCCCTGGTCCGCGGCGGCCGGGCCGACCTCGCCCGGACCGCGCTGGACCGCGGCCGCCGGACCCTGTCCACCGAGCTGGGGACCACGGCCCTCGACGGCGTCGTGTGGCCCGCCGACGGCGTCGTCGACGAGGCGACGCTGGACGCCCTCGGCGGCGGGACCCGGCTGCTGCTCTCCGCCGACGGGGTGACCGGCACGGCGGCCTCCGGCCGGGTGCGCGTGGGCGGCTCCGACGCCACCGGCCGCGACGGCGACGACTCCGCGCTGCTCACCGACCCGCTGCTCACCGAGGCCGCGACCGGACCCGCGGGCGTCGAGGTGCAGGAGGGGGACGTGGGCGGGCTCGCCGGCCAGGACCTCGCCGGGGCGCTCGCGTTCCGGGCCGGGGACGCCGGCGGCCCGCTGGTCGTCGCACCGCCGCACCGCTGGGCCGCGGACGGGCCGGCCGCCGCCGGGGTGCTGACCGCCCTGACCTCGCTGATCGACGACGGCCGGATCGCCCCGACCGGCCTGTCCACCCTCATCGACGGCGCCGTGCAGGCGGGCGGGACGCAGCTGTTCTACCCACCGCAGGCCGGCGGCGCGGAGATCCCGGGGACGGTCGTGTCCGGGGTGGCCGACCAGGTCCGGACGATCGAGGCGCTACGGGCTGCGGCCGAGGCCCGCACCGGGGTCGGGGCCAGCCCCGCCGACGTGTTCGACCCGCTGGTGACCGGCACGCTGCGGGCGGTGTCGTCGTGGTGGCGGGGCGACCCGGGCCGCGCCGAGCGGGAGGAGACCGTCGTCGCCGACCGGATCGCCGAGATCCGCGCGTCGGTGCGTGTGGTGGAGCCGCCCAGCCCGTACTCGCTCGGAACCAGCGACGCACCGCTGCTGATCACCGTCGCCAACGGGCTGCCGGTGACGATGAACGTGCGGGTGGTGCTGTCGAGTACCACCGGGCTGCGGGTCGCCCCGATCGAGGTGCAGGCGGTCCCCCCGCGCGGCCGCGTCCAGGTGCGGGTGAGCGCCCAGGTCACCCGCTCCGGGGTGTTCAGCGTCGACGCGGGCCTGCTCACCCCCGACGGCGTCGCGCTCGGCCCGGACACCCGGCTACGGGTGCGGTCGACGGTCTACGGAACGGTCACGGTCTGGCTGACCGCGATCGCCGGCGGTGTCCTCGTGGTCCTGGTGGTCCGGCGGGTGCTGCGCCGGCTGCGTCCGGCCGCCGCAGCCGGGCCGTCCGGTGGCCCCGGGCCCGGCCCCGGGTCAGGGCCCGGCACGTCCCCGGACGTCCCCGTGCCACCGGGACCGGCGCCGTCCGGACGCGTCCACGGCTCTTGAGCCGGGGGAGACAAGGAACACGGCTGTCGTTCGCCGTCCGGTATTGACCGCTCGTCGCATCACAGGTGCTTTCCGGCGAATCCGGAGGGCGAGGAGGCAAACCGATGGTCCCCCGTCTCCGAAAACAGGGGAGACGGATCCGGGGCGTGTTCTCGGCTCGTCCACATCCGACCGAGTGCCGTAGGCTGACGCCGGACACGACACCGAGCGCCAGGGGAGGGCGAGGCCGTTGAGCGGGCAGATCGGCGAGCGCACTGCCCGGACCGGCCCCCACCCCGTCGAGGACGACGCGACCCCCCGTCCGCACCCGTCGCTCGACCCCACCGACGCCACGGCGACCGCCGACGCACCCGGGACCGCCGGAGTACCCGCCGACGAGCAGCCGACGGCCGCCGTGCCCGCGGTGCCGGCCCAGGCCCGGCCCACCGAGCGCATCCCGCCCGTCCGCGAGACCGCGGGCACCACCGCGGGCTCGCCGCTCACCGAGCGCTACGTGCTCCGTCAGCGGATCGGGTCCGACCCGGCCGCCGGGGCGGAGTTCTGGCGCGCCGAGGACACCGTGCTGCGCCGCCCGGTCGGCGTCACGCTGCTGCGCAGGCTCCCCGCCGACGACCGTTCCGACGACCCGGAGGGCACCGCCCGCGCCGGCGAGATGATCGTGCGTGCCCTGCGCTCGGGCTGCTTCGAGCACTCCGGCAGCGCCCGGCTGCTCGACGTACTGGCCCCGGGCACGCACGGCCTGCCGGCCGACGTGCTGGGCGCCGCCGTCGCCGAGTGGGTGCCCGGGCGTTCGCTGGCCGAGACCGTCGCCGAGGGCCCGGTCCGCGCGCAGCGGGCCGCCAAGGCCGTCGAGACCCTCTCGGCCGCCGCCACCGAGGCCCACCAGCAGGGCCTGGTCCTCGGCTGCGACCACCCGCAGCGCGTCCGGATCACCCCGGACGGGCGCGCCATGCTGGCGTTCCTGCTCCCGCGCCCGTCGGTGTCCGCCGCCGACGACGTCCGCGGGCTCGGCGGGATCCTCTACTGCCTACTCACCCGGCGCTGGCCGCTGTCGGTGTCCGACGCCGCCCGCGCCGGGCTCGTCGCCGCCGACCGCACGCCCGCGGGCCGGCTGCGCCCGGCGTCGCAGCTGCGTCCCGGGGTGCCGCTGGAGCTGGACACGCTGTGCAGCGGTGCGCTCGGCCAGGGCGACGGCGTCAGCCGGGTGCACACCGCCGCGGCGATGCACCGGATGCTGGCCGACGTCGTCGCCGAGGACGCCGACCAGGCCTTCTTCCCGCCGGTGCACGACGGCGCGCCCGCCGAGCCCGACGACGTGTGGCAGGACTCCGACCGGCTGCCCGACACCCGCAACGACCCCCGGCGCCGCCGCAACCTGCGGATCGGTCTCGGGGTGCTGGCCGTCGGCGTACTGATCGTGCTCGGGTACGTCGCCGTGCAGCTGGGCATGCTGTTCGGCGGCGGCGGCACCCCGCCGGTGGTCGTCCCGCCCGCGGCGAGCGCCCCGGTGCAGCAGCAGATACCCGCCCCTGCGGCCCCGGCCGCGTCGTCCGGGACGGGTACCGCGGTGCCGGACGTGTCGGCGACGGTGTTCGACCCGGTCGGCGACGCGGACAACGCCGGCACCGTCGGCAACGCCGTCGACGGCGACCCCTCCACCGTGTGGACGACGAGCCGCTACTTCCAGCCCTTCCCGGCGCTCAAGCCCGGGATCGGCGTGCTGGCCTCGTTCGACGCCGCCGAGCCGCTCACCGGGCTCACCATCGACTCGCCGACCGCGGGCGCGGTCGTGGAGGTCCGCTCGGCCCCGTCGGCCGAGCCGACGCTGGCGGAGACGACGCTGCTCGACACCGTCACCCTGTCCTCGGGACGGACGACGGTCGGCCTCGACCCGGGACGCCCCACCCAGCACGTGCTCCTGTGGATCACGAACCTCGGGCCGGACAACCAGACCCGGATCGACGACATCGGGTTCCGCCGCACCGCACCCTGAGCCGCACCGTTCGCGATCGCGACGGACCGGCCCGGCAACGTCCGTGAGCACCGCCCGGCGCTGCCTACCGTGCGCGGGTGACGACCGTCGACCGGATCCCGGACCGGGCCCCGCCCGACCTGGACGAGATGTTCCGCAGGTACGCCGACCGGCTCTGGTCGGTGGCCCTGCGGATGCTCGGCGACCGGACCGAGGCCGAGGACGCGGTGCAGGAGGCGTTCCTGTCCGCGCTCCGCTCGCCCGGGTTCCGCGGTGACGCCGCGACGGGGACGTGGCTGCACCGGATCCTCGTGAACGACTGCGTCGACCGGCTCCGCGCGGCCGGGCGACGACGGGACCGGCTGCGGGCCCTGGAGACGGTCGTCGCGGCCCGGGACCACGCGGGCGGGCTCGTCGTGCGGCTCGCCGTCTCCGACGCGCTGGCCCTGCTGCCGGTGGACCAGCGGGCCGCTCTGGTGCTCGTGGACGGGCTCGGCTACGGCGTCGCGGAGGCGGCGGAGATGCTGGCGGTGGCGCCGGGGACGGTGAAGAGCCGCCGGGCCCGTGCGCGGGCCCGGCTGGCCCCCGTGTTGCGGGAGGACGAGGGATGAGTAGTTCTCACCGATCCGACGACAATTCGCCAGAAAGCACTCGTCGGAACGACGACAACCACCGTTCAGCTGCTTCATGTCATGTCGACGAAGAACACTTCACCGAGGTCGGGACGCGGGTGGCCCGGGAGCTCGGTCCGGCGGCGATGCCGCACGACGTGGCCGCGCGGATGCGGGCGCGGCTCGCCGCGGAGGTGGCGCGAGCGGATCCCGGACCGGAGCGGGTCGAGGCTCCGGCGGCCGGCGGCCCGCCGCCGGCCCGCCGCACCCCGTGGCGTGCGCTCGCCGTCGGCGCGGCGGCACTCGTGGTCGCCGGGGTCGGGCTCGCCGCCCTCGTGCCCACCGCACCGGTCGTCGTCCCGATCGCCGGGACCGCCCCGGAGGAGCTCCGGTCCGCGGCCGCCGGTGCGGACGTCCCCGTCGGCGCGCTCGACGACCCCGCCCGGGTCCGCGCCTGCCTCGCGGCCGCGGGCGACCCGCGAACGGATGCTCCGTTCCTGACGGCCCGCCCGCACTCCGTCGACGGCCGCCCGGCGGTCCTGCTCGTCCTCGGCGGACCGGAACGGGGCCGCTACCGCCTCGTCGCCGTACCGCCGGACTGCGGGCCGGGCACCGCGCGGGTGCTCGCCGAGACCACCACCGGCTGACCGGGCCGGGCACCGGCGACGCCCGGGTCACGTCCGGCGGCACCGACGAGCGGGAATGCCCGTGTCTAGGATCGCGTTCGAGCCATACGGCAGCCACGACGCAGGAGCCGGCCACCCGGGCCGGCACCCGCAGGCCCCGTCATCGCGCCCGTCGCCCGGGCGCGCCAGGAGGGATCGGTACCGGTGACCACCGACGACACGGTGCACAACCTGATCATCATCGGGTCCGGGCCGGCCGGCTACACCGCTGCGGTGTATGCCGCGCGGGCCCAGCTCGCCCCGCTCGTGTTCGAGGGCAGCCAGTTCGGCGGCGCCCTGATGACCACGACCGAGGTGGAGAACTACCCGGGCTTCACCGAGGGGATCATGGGCCCCGAGCTCATGCAGCAGATGCGGGGCCAAGCGGAGCGCTTCGGTGCGGACCTGCGCCCGCAGGACGTCGACGAGGTGAAGCTCGACGGCGACGTCAAGGAGGTGCGGGTCGGCAAGGAGACCTTCCGGGCCCGCGCCGTGATCCTCGCGATGGGTGCCGCCCCGCGCTACCTGCACGTCCCCGGCGAGCAGGAGCTCCTCGGCCGCGGCGTCAGCTCGTGCGCCACCTGCGATGGGTTCTTCTTCCGGGACCAGAACATCGCCGTCATCGGCGGCGGCGACTCGGCGATGGAGGAGGCCACGTTCCTCACCCGCTTCGCCGAGACCGTCACGGTCATCCACCGTCGGGACGAGTTCCGCGCCTCGAAGATCATGTACGAGCGGGCGCAGAACGACCCGAAGATGCGCTGGCGCACCAACTCCGAGGTCACCGAGGTGACCGGCGAGGGCTCGGTGAGGCAGCTGCAGCTGCGCGACACCGTGACCGGTGAGACCAGCACGCTCGACGTCACCGGCATGTTCGTCGCGATCGGCCACGACCCGCGCAGCGCGCTGGTGGCGGGCCAGGTCGACGTCGACGACGAGGGCTACGTGCAGGTGGACGGACGTACCACCTACACGAACGTCCCGGGCGTCTTCGCCTGTGGCGACCTCGTCGACCACACCTACCGCCAGGCGATCACCGCCGCGGGCTCCGGCTGCTCGGCCGCGATCGACGCCGAGCGCTGGCTGGCCGGCCACGAGGTCAGCTCCGAGCTGGCCGGCGGCGGCTACGGCTCGGAGGAGACCGCCCCGGCGGCCGCCGTGGCCGACGCCGCGCACTGATCGCCCACCGGCACCCGACAGACCCGCATCCGCGACCGAAGGAGAACCCCATGGGCAACAACACCGTCGACGTCACCAGCAGCTCGTTCGACCAGGACGTCCTGAAGAGCGACAAGCCCGTCCTGGTCGACTTCTGGGCCACCTGGTGCGGCCCGTGCAAGATGGTCGCCCCGGTGCTCGACGAGATCGCCGGTGAGAACTCCGAGAAGCTGACCGTCGCCAAGCTCGACATCGACGCCAACCCGGAGGTCGCCCGCGACTACCAGGTCATGTCGGTCCCGACGATGATCCTGTTCTCCGGCGGCAAGCCGGTGAAGCAGATCGTGGGCGCGAAGCCGAAGGCGGCACTCCTCGCCGATCTCGCCGACCACATCTGATCACTGTCCGTGCGCCGTATAGCGCACGGAGATAACGCTGCGTGTCCCGGTTGATCACAACCGGGACACGCGCGTATCCGCCCCGCTGCACTCCTCCGGGGGCGGGGCAGGGCACAATGAGTCCGGCACGCGTCCGGTCACCGGGCGAAACCGACCGATCACGGGCGTCGCACGGCGCCTCACGACTGCGAGCGAGGGGTGCATGCAGCTGCTCCGGCGCGGGGACTGCGGTCCGGCCGTACGCGAGATCCGGACGACGCTGGGACAGCTCGGTCTGCTCCCGGCGGTTCCGCCGGGCTCGCGCGCCCAGGACATGTTCGACGACGGCGTGGACCGCGCCGTCCGCATGTTCCAGCAGGGCCGTGGCCTGATCACCGACGGCATCGTCGGACCGGACACCGCCCGCGCGCTGCGGGAGGCGGGCTGGAGCCTGGGCGACCGGATGCTGTCGTTCACGCTCTCCACCCCCACCACCGGCGACGACGTCGCCCACCTGCAGGAACGCCTGCTCGAGCTCGGGTACAACCCGGGCCGGCCGAGCGGGTTGTTCGACCATCAGACCGAGCAGGCCCTGATCCGCTTCCAGCGTGACTACGGCATGACCCCCGACGGTGTCTGCGGCCCGGAGACGCTGCGCGCGCTGCGCCAGCTCGGCCGCAAGGTCACCGGCGGGCGTCCGCACCTCATGCGCGAGCAGGAGCTGCTGCGCCGGGCCGGCCCGCGGATGCGCGGCAAGCGCATCGTCATCGACCCGGGGCACGGCGGGCACGACCGCGGTGTCGACGTCGGCGGGGTCACCGAGGCCGACCTGATGTGGGACCTCGCCCGCCGGGTCGTCGGCCGCATGTCGGCCACCGGTATGGAGGCACTGCTCTCCCGCCCGGAGAACGGCAACCCGCCGGACACCGAGCGCGCGCAGTTCGCCAACGACGTCGGTGCCGACATGGTCGTGTCGCTGCACACCGACGCGAGCTTCAGCCCGCACGCGCAGGGTCTGGCGACCTACTACTTCGGCAACGGGTCGGGCACCACGTCGAACGTCGGCGAGGCGCTCGCCGGGCTGATCCAGCGCGAGCTGCTCACCCGGACCTCGATGCTCGACTGCCGCAGCCAGACGTGCACCTGGGAGCTCGTGCGCCGGACCCGGATGCCGGCCGTCCGCGTCGAGGTCGGGTATCTGACCCACCTCGGGGACCGCCGCAAGCTGCTCGACCCGGGCTTCCGCGACGTCGTCGCGGAGGGCATCCTCGTCGCCGTCAAACGGCTGTACCTGCTCGGGCAGGACGACCAGCCCACCGGCACGTTCACCTTCAACGACGTGCTGGCCCGCGAGTACGCGAGGGACGAGATCCGGGCCGTCTGAGGCCCGTCACGGCCCGCAGTGCCCCGCCCGGCCCCCTCACCCGGGGTCGGGCCACCGAGGCCGCCCACGGCCCGCTCAGAGCGCCCTCAGATCGTTTCTGCGGGCGGCACGAACGAGAGCTGGCAGGACCCCGCGCGGGCCGGTGTCGCCGTCGGGCGCGGCGCCGCGGTCTGCATCGGGATGGTCACCGTGTTGAACAGCTGTTCGAGCGCGGCCTCGACGTCGGACTTCCACTCCAGACCCGAGCGCAGCTCCATCCGCAGCCGCGGCCAGCGGTGGTGCGGGCGGACGGTCTTGAATCCGACCGAGCGGAGGAAGTCCGCCGGGACGACGCAGTCGGACTCGGTGCCGGGACGCGCGTCGCCGAACGCCTCCACTGCCTTCACCCCGCGTCGGGTCAGGTCCTTCACGACGGCCTGGGCGAGCGCCCGGCCCAGTCCCTCGCCGGCGAACTCCGGGGCCACCTGCATCGTGGTCAGCAGGACGGCGTCGGCGCTGACCGGTCCGGTCGGCATCTCGGTGGCACGGGGGACCGACGCCGGCGGCGCGAACAGCACGTACCCCGCGGGGGCACCGCCGACGTAGACGACCCGGCCGCAGGAGCCCCACTCGAGGAGCACCTCCGACAGCCAGGCCTCTTTCTCCAGGTCGGTCGTGCCGTACCCCTCGGTCTGGTCGGCGAGCTGGGGCGAGAGCTCCCAGTAGACGCAGTTGCGACACCGCTTCGGCAGATCGCCGAGGTTGTCGAGGTTGAGCGCGGCAACGTGCCAGGACACGGAATCCGACCTCCGGATGTCGTCGTCGCGCGATGCACGCGCTGCTGCACGGCCCGGCCCGTCCGGGGCGTGGTCCCGACCCCGGCGCCGGAGCAACCGTCCCCCTGGCTGCCCCCGGGTCCGGTGACCCCGCGCAGCCCGAGACTAGGTGGATTCTCGCGATCCCGTCACCCCGAGAGGGCCCACCGGTACGAACGTCACGACGAAGGGCGGGCCGATCACCCGTCGCGGTTACACTCGGCGAGCCTTTTCCCCTCGCAGAGGAGCACGCGATGACCCTGCCCGACCGCCCGCAGCAGCCCGACGTCCGCCGTTCCGCGGCCGCGGCGGCCGCGCAGGCAGCGGCGGCAGGGGAGGGGGCCGTGGTCCCGCTCGCCCCCACCGAGCGCTTCGCGACCCGTACCGCCGGGATGACGGCGTCGGAGATCCGGGCCCTGTTCGCCGTCGCGAGCCGTCCCGAGGTCGTCTCGCTGGCCGGTGGCATGCCGAACCTGGCGGCGCTGCCGCTGCAGTCCCTCGCCCGTGAGGTGGCCGAGCTCGTCGACGTGGACGGCATGTCCGCGCTGCAGTACGGCTCCGCCCAGGGCGTCCCGCAGCTGCGCGAGCAGATCTGCGAGGTCATGCGGGAGGAGGGCATCGAGGCCGACTCGAACGACGTCGTCGTCACCGTCGGCTCGCAGATGGCCCTCGACCTGCTGACCCGGATCTTCGTCGACCCCGGCGACGTCGTCCTGGCCGAGGGACCGTCCTACGTCGGCGCGCTGGGCAGCTTCGCCGCCTACCAGGCGCGGGTCGTGCACGTCGCGATGGACGAGCACGGACTGGTCCCGGAGCTGCTGCACGAGGCGCTGGAGTCGCTGGCGCGGCGGGGGATCGTCCCGAAGTTCCTGTACACGATCCCGAACTTCCACAACCCGGCCGGCGTGACGCTGGCGCACGAGCGGCGCCCGCGGATCCTGGAGCTGTGCCGCCGCTACGGCGTGATGGTCGTCGAGGACAACCCCTACGGGATGCTCGGGTTCGACGGCGAGGTGCACCCGGCGCTGCGCTCGTACGACCCGGACGTGCTGTACCTGGGGTCGTTCTCGAAGACGTTCGCGTCCGGGCTGCGGGTGGGCTGGGCGCTGGTACCGCCGCTGGTGCGGGACCGGCTGGTGCTGGCCGCGGAGTCGGCGACGCTGTGCCCGCCGTCGTTCACGCAGATGCTGGTGTCGCGCTACCTGTCGCACCACGACTGGCGCAGCCAGATCAAGACGTTCAGCGAGAACTACCGCGAGCGCCGCGACGCGATGCTCGCCGCGCTGGAGACGTACCTGCCCGAGGGCTGCACCTGGAACGTCCCCGACGGCGGGTTCTTCGTGTGGCTGACCGTGCCGGAGGGCGTCGACACGAAGGCGATGCTGCCCCGCGCGGTGACCGCGCGGGTCGCGTACGCGTCCGGCACCGGCTTCTACGCCGACGGTTTCGGCAGCCGCCAGCTGAGGCTGTCGTTCTGCTTCCCGACGCCCGAGCGCATCACCGAGGGCGTGCGGCGGCTGGCGGCGGTGCTGGAGGCCGAGATGGAGGTCGTGCGGACGTTCGGGACACCGGTCCGCCCCGAGCTGACCCGGGGCACCCAGAGCCCGTCGCCGGACACGACCTGACGCCGTCCGACGACGGCGATGTTTCACGTGGAACGCCCCGGACCGGCTCCCGGTCCGGGGCGTTCCCGTTCATGGCGCAGAATGCCCGCGTGAGCGATCGAACGGTGGCCGTGCTGGCCGGAGGCCTGTCCCACGAGCGTGAGGTGTCCCTGCGATCCGGTCGTCGACTGGCGGGTGCGCTGCGCGCGAACGGTGTCGACGTCCGCGAGTGGGACGTCGACGCGCGCCTGCTGGAGCGGTTGTCGACCGACCGGCCGGACGCGGTCGCCGTCGCGCTGCACGGGGGCGAGGGGGAGAACGGCGCCGTGCAGCAGGTGCTGGAGCTGCTGGGCATCCCCTTCGTGGGGACGCCGTCCGGGGCGTGCCGGGTGGCGTGGGACAAGCCGAGCGTGAAGACCGAACTCGTCCGCGCGGGCCTCTCGACGCCGGACTGGGTCGCGCTGCCGCACTCGACCTTCCGTGAGCTGGGCGCGCAGGGCGTGCTCGGTGCGATCGTCGAGCGCCTCGGGCTGCCGCTGGTGCTGAAGCCGGACCAGGGCGGCTCGGCGCTCGGTGTGCAGGTGGTCCGGAACGCGGCGGACCTGCCGGCCGCGATGGTCAGCTGCTTCGCCTACGCCGAGACGGTGCTCGTCGAGCGGTTCGTCGCCGGGACCGAGGTCGCAGTGTCGGTCGTCCACGACGGGGAGGAGCCCCGCGCGCTGCCGCCGGTGGAGGTGGAGGTGCCGTCCGGGTTCTACGACTACACGTCCCGCTACACACCCGGTGCGGCCACGTTCCACTGCCCGGCGCGGCTGCCGTCGGACGTGCTGGACGCGCTGGCCGACACCGCCCTGGCCGCACACCGGCTGCTGGGGATGCGCGACGTGTCGCGCACCGACGCGATCGTCGACGCCGACGGTCACGTGCACGTCCTGGAGATGAACGTGTCGCCGGGCCTGACCGACACCTCGCTGCTCCCGACCGCGGTGGCCGCGGACGGTTCCGACCTCGCGACGGTCTACCTGGCGCTCGTCGAGCGCGCGGCGGCCCGGCAGGACTGAGCGGTGTTCCACGTGAAACCACAGCGGTGTGGTTCCACGTGGAACATCAGCCGAGCACACCGCCCCAGGGCTCGGGAGCCCGCCACACCTCCAGGAGCGGGCTCACCCCGTCCCCGAGACCTGCTTGCTGCGGACCATCGCGACGCAGGCGACGAGCTACACGAGCCGGGCCGCCTCGCAGAGAGCGAGCAGCTCGGCATCGACGAGGCGGTCGGCCGCCCGCTCGGAGGCGGCGACGACCTCCGGACCGGCGAGGTCAGGTCCCACTCGACCGGTCCGACGCAGACGTGTTCGAGGTCGGCGTCGTACGGTCCGTCCGGGGTCCGCAGGACGTTGCAGGCCGGCGAACCCCCGTGCACCGGCTGCGGGGGTGTACCGGGCAACCGGTCGGCGCAGCCCCGCCTCGTCGCCGGGCACCGGGCACCGGGCACCGGGCACCGGGCACCGGGCACCGGGCACCGGGCACCGGGAGGATCGTCGCCCACTCCCGCAGCCCGCGGTCGCGGTCGGTGGGGGAGACGTGGGAGGTGTCGTGCCGCAGCGCGTCGGGCATCGGCGTGACCGAGTCGTCGGGTGGGCACATCCGTCCGGCTCGACCGGACACGGTCGTAGCGCGGTGTGCAGCCGGGGCACCGTCGCGCCGCTCGCACCGGCGTCGGGCGGGCCGTCCGGGGACGACGGACGGTCCGGCGCTCCCGGAAGGTGAGGGACAGGCCCCCGGCGGCGACGGGTCGCGGGATGTGCGGGCCGGACCACGGGGTGCCCGACGTCCGACACCCATCGGGAGACCGCGAGCTCGCGCCGCTACTGCTCCGCCTGTCCCGCCGGATCGAGGCCGGGCGGGAGGCCGGTGCGGACACGCACCACGACCGGCTCCGGCTCCAGCGCGACGACGATCGAGAACAGGTCGTGCAGGACGCGGGGTGTACCGGGGCGGTAGCCGTGGTCCAGCGTGACGGACACCGCGGTGTCGACGGCGCGGTCGGTGCGAGCGGCAAGCTCGGCGGCGGTGAGCACCGGGCCATCCTGGGGCGTCGGGGTGTTCCACGTGAAACACACGCACGCGACGCCGGTCGGATCGCTCGGGCGGGTGGGGTCGGAGCCGCTCGGTGTGCGCCCGAGTCTGTCGCAGTGGGTCGCCCCGCTCTGCGCCGTCCGGTCCCGCACTGTCCGGTTCCGCACTGTCCGGTCCCGCACTGTCCGGTCCCGCACGGCCCGGGCCGCGTCCGGTTTCGCGCCCCGGAGTCGTGCCGGCGGGCCGAGCACTCCCGCGCCGAGCACTCGCAGGCCGCCGGGCACTCGTGGGCCGGGCGATCCCGGGCGAGCGCTCCTGGGCGAGCTCTCCTGGGCGAGCTCTCCTGGGCCGGGCGCCGGCGGTCCGGGCATCGGTGGACCTGCCGCCGGTGGGCCGGACGCGGTGGCCGGCTTCAACGCCGCGGCACGCGCGGTCATCCCGGATGCCGGCCGCCGCACACCGGGTCGGCGCATCCGGGCCGGGCGTCCCCGACACGGTCACCGGACGGCGACACCGGCCGGACTCCACCGGGAATGCCGAGGTGCGGCGATCCCACCGGGTGCTTCCGGCTGCCACCTCGGACGAGCCCCACAGCGCCGCGGAGGCGCACGGGTCGGCGTCGCGCGCACCCGGTACACGGCGACGAGGCCCGCACCGCCCAGGCCGCCCTCGGCGGGAGGAGACCTCGACCCGGTCGCCGTGTCCGTGCGGCGCGTACGGGATCGCGACGCGGCTGATCCCGCAGCGTGGGCGGACCACCCCGGGGCTGCCGCATCCGCAGGCCACCCGCTCGCGAGACCGAGCCCGACGCGTTGTCCGACGCCCGCCACGACCTCCGTCGCTGTTCCACGTGAAACATCGACGCCGTCCGCCGCGGACCCGATCACCTGCAGTACCGAGACCGCCGGAGAGAGCCGCGGGCCCCAGCTCCGCACGAGCCACGCGACCCCGGGCCGGACGCCCCGTCCCACTCGTCGGCCGAGCCCGGCCGATGGGCACCCCGTACGACCGTCGCCCGGGACCCACCACGAGCCGATCCACGCGCGACCACCATCGATGACGGGCCAGTTCAGACATACGTACGACTGATCAGGCGTGTTCCGGCCAGTCCGCACCCCGGCACCCATCGACAGACCGAGAAAGGCGACCAATCGGGCAGGTCCAATGGCTCAGCGGTCCCACACGGCTCCTGAGACCCGCCCCGGCCTCCCCACCAAACCGCCACGCATCTGAAGGCTCAGAGGCCGTCTGAGGGCGCCCTCAGAAGCCGTCCAGCGCGCCACATCACGCCGCCACCCCCACGCCCGGACAGACCGACGGCCGCCGTCCACGGGGACGACGGCCGTCGGGGAAGGGGAGTGGTGTCCGGTCAGTCGCGCTCGCTGATCCCCATCAGCCCGGTGATCCGGTCGAGGTCCTCCACCGATCCGAACTCGACCACGATGCGGCCCTTGCGCTGACCCATCTCGACCTTCACGCGGGTGTCGAACATGTCGGCCAGCCGGTCGGCGCGCTCGACGAACTCCGGGCGCTGATCGCCGCGACGGCGGACCCGGCGTTCCTGCGGAGGTCCCGAGTGCCGCGCCAGCACGACGGCCTCCTCGGTCGCGCGGACCGACATGCCCTCCGCGACGATGCGGGTGGCGAGATCCTCCTGTTGCCCGGCGTCCTCGAGACCGAGCAGGGCGCGCGCGTGCCCGGCCGACAGCACGCCGGCGGCGACCCGGCGCTGCACCGACACCGGCAGCTTCAGCAGCCGGATCATGTTGGTGACGACGGGCCGGCTGCGGCCGAGCCGGTCGGCGAGCTCGGAGTGGGTGACGCCGAACTCGGCGAGCAGCTGCTCGTAGGCGGCCGCCTCCTCGAGGGGGTTGAGCTGGACGCGGTGGATGTTCTCCAGGAGCGCGTCGCGGAGCATCACGTCGTCGGCGGTGTGCCGGACGATCGCGGGCAGCGTCTCCAGCCCGGCGCGCTGGGCCGCACGCCACCGGCGCTCGCCCATGATCAGCTCGTAGTCGACACCGGCCCGGCGGACCACGATCGGCTGCAGCAGCCCGAACTCACGGATCGAGTGCTCCAGCTCGGCGAGCTGGTCGTCGTCGAACTGGGTCCGCGGCTGCTTGGGGTTGGGCACGATCCGCCGCAGCGGGATCTCGCGGTACTCCGCGCCGCCGTCGACGACCGGGGTCTCGGGCTCGTGGTCGTCGCGCCGGACGGCCGGGGCCGGGCGGTGCAGGGGTGCGCCGGGCCCGCTGTTCCCGGGCCGGTCACCGGACTCCGACGGGCCGGTGGGGATGAGCGCGGCGAGACCGCGGCCCAGTCCACCCTTGCGCTCGGCCATCTCAGCGACCGTCCGGGCGGTAGGCGCCGCTCGCCCCGTGCTCGGCGATCTCCCGGGCCGCGTCGATGTAGCTCATCGCGCCGCGGGAGCCGGGGTCGTAGGCGAGCACGGTCTGGCTGTAGCCGGGGGCCTCGGAGACCTTCACGCTGCGCGGGATGACCGTGCGCAGTGCCGTCGGGCCGAAGTGCTGGCGGACCTCGGAGGTGACCTGGTCGGCGAGCTTGGTGCGGCCGTCGTACATGGTCAGCAGGATGGTCGACACGTGCAGCGAGGTGTTCAGGTGCGACCGGACGAGGTCGATGTTGGACAGCAGCTGCCCGAGCCCCTCCAGCGCGTAGTACTCGCACTGGATCGGGATGAGCACCTCGGACGCCGCGACGAGCGCGTTGACCGTCAGCAGCCCCAGCGACGGCGGGCAGTCGATGAGCACGTAGTCGACGTCGAGCCGGGACAGCGTCTCGTCGTTCAGCGCCTGGGCCAGCCGGGACTCCCGGGCGACCATGCTGACGAGCTCGATCTCGGCGCCGGCCAGGTCGATCGTGGCGGGCAGGCAGAGCAGGTTCGGCGACGCGGTGCTGACCGCGACCGCCTCCTCGAGGGGGATCTCGCCGAGCATCACCTCGTACACCGACGGCGTGCCGGTGCGGTGCTCGACGCCGAGTGCGGTGGACGCGTTGCCCTGCGGGTCGAGGTCGATCACCAGCACCCGGATGCCGTGCAGGGCCAGGCCCGCGGCGAGGTTGACCGTGCTGGTCGTCTTCCCGACCCCGCCCTTCTGGTTCGCGACGCCCATGACACGGCGCGCGGCCGGGCGGGGCATGCCGTGCCGGTCGGGGTGCAGGACGCGTGCGGCCCGCTCGGCCTCGTCCGCGATGGGGGTCCATCCGGCACTCATGCGCGACCCTCGCTTCCTGGACGGTTCGTGCCCGGTCGGTGTTTCACGTGAAACGGCGCTCCGGCACCCATCATCGCCGTTCCTTCCTCCGGTTGCGGCGGGGCGCGCCGGTCCGCGGGATCTCGACCACCGTGGTCAGCGGATCGACCACACCGGCTCCGGTCTCGTGGATCCGGGGCTCGCCCCCTCCGAGCGCACGGACCGCTGCGGCGTCGCGGGCGATCTCGTCCGGGGCGGAGGCGCCCTTCAGCACCAGCATCGCACCCCCCTGCCGCAGCAGCGGCAGGCAGATGCCCGCGAGCCGGGCCAGCGGTCCGACGGCCCGGGCGGTGACGACGTCGGCCCCCTCCCATCGTCGCAGAACGGGCTTTTCCTCGGCACGCCCCCGTTCGACGACGATGTCCAGGCCGAGGTCGCCCAGCACCTCGTCCAGCCACTCCACCCGGCGGGCCAGCGGCTCGATCAGCACGATCCGCAGGTCCGGCCGGGCCAGGGCGAGCGGGATCCCGGGGAGCCCGGCACCGGAGCCGACGTCGGCGACCCGGGCGTCGGCGGGCACGACCTCACCGAGGACCGCACAGTTCAGCACGTGCCGGTCCCACAGCCGGTCCCGCTCGCGCGGGCCGATCAGCCCGCGCTCGATCCCGGAGGTCGCGAGGTGCTCGACGTAGCGGACGGCCAGCCCGGTCCGGTCGCCGAAGACCTTCTCCGCGACCTCCGGGGTCGGGATGGGGGAGGTGGTCACTTCTTGTGGACCACGACCTGGCGACGCGGCTCCTCGCCCTCGCTCTCGGAGACGACGCCCTTCACGGTGGCGACGGCGTCGTGCACGACCTTGCGCTCGAACGGCGTCATCGGTCGCAGCCGGGCGGACTCGCCGCTGGTCTTGACCTCCTGGGCGGTCTCCAGGCCGAGCTCGGTGAGCTCGTCGCGGCGGTGCCGCCGCCAGCCCGCGATGTCGAGCATCAGCCGGCTGCGGCTGCCCAGCTGCTGCTGGACGGCCAGGCGGGCCAGCTCCTGCAGGCTCTCCAGCACCGACCCCTTGTCGCCGACGAGCTTCTGCAGGTCGGCGTCGTCCTCGGCGCCCTCGATGCTGACGATGGCGCGGCCGCCCTCGACATCGAGGTCGATGTCGCCGTCGTAGTCGAGGATGTCCAGCAGGCGCTCCAGGTAGTCACCTGCGACGTCGCCCTCCTGGATCAGCAGGCTCTCGCCGGACGGCTTGTCCTGCACGTCCGGCCCCTCGGCGGGCTCCTTGGCGGTGGTGGGCACGCGCAACTCCTCTCGTCAACGGTTCGCGGTCCGTCGCGCCCGGGCCCGCGCGGCGGTGGGGTCCGCCGGGGCCGGCGGGGCGCGCCGGGGTCTGTCGGGGTGGTGCGGTGGGACGGTCAGCGACGCTTGCCCCGCCGGGCCTTCGCCCCCGGACGCTTCTGCACCGGCTTCGCCCCGGGTTTCTTCTGGCCGTTGCCGTTACCGGAACCGTTGCCGTTCCCGTTGCGGGCCGTGCCGTTGCGCTGCCCGCCGGGGGACGTGCCGGTGTCGGCGGAGGCACCGTCGGATCCGGTGGCGCGGGTCTCGGACGCCGCCTCGGCAGCCTCCTCCTCGGCCGGCTGGATCGGCTCGTCGGCGATCTCGCGGACGTCCTCGGCGGAGCCGAGACGGGCGTCGCGGAGCGGCTTCTGGCCGGGGCGGGGGGCGCGGGCCTTGGCGGACTCGGTGGCCTTCTCGGCCTTGTCCGACTCCTCGGCGTCGATCTTGCGGTAGACGACGTACTGCTGGCCGAGGGTCCACAGGTTGTTGGCGACCCAGTAGAAGAGAACCGCGAGCGGCAGGAACGGCGCACCGACGACGACACCGATCGGGAACACGTAGAGCATCAGCTTCTGCATGATCTCGGCCTGCGGGTTCGCCGCGACGGTGCCGGCGGCGATCTGCGCCTGCTGGCGGGCGACCGAGTGGCGCGCGGTGATGTGGGTGAAGATGCCGGCCGCGATCATCAGCGGGATCATCACGATCCACTGCGAGACCAGGTTGCCACCGAGCTCGGCGACGGACGCGGTGTTCTGCAGCGGCCAGACGGCCGAGCCCAGCTTCGCGCCGAACAGGCTCGAGTCGACGAACGAGGCGTTCTCGGCCGCGTTGAAGACGTAGTTCTCCGTCTTGCCCGGCTTGAACTCGCGCAGCACGTGGAACAGACCGATGAACACCGGGATCTGCACCAGGATCGGCAAACAGCCCATGAGCGGGTTGGCGCCGTTCTGCTGCTGGAGCTTCTGCATCTCCGTGGCGAGCTTCTGGCGGTCGTTCGCGTACTTCTTCCGGAGCTTCTGCATCTCCGGGGCCATCTCCTGCATCTTGCGCATGGAGCGGACCTGCACGACGAACGGCTTGTAGAGGATGACGCGCAGCGTGAAGACGAGGAAGACGACCGACAGCGCCCAGGCGAACCCGTTGTCGTCGCCCAGGACGAAGCCGAAGACCTTGTGCCAGACCCACATGATCCAGCTGACGGGGTAGTAGATGAAGTCCAGCACTGCTGCGTTGCTCCTCGTGGTCTCGGGCGGGGCCCGCGGGTCAGCGGTCCGTACCGCGTGAGAGGCCTTCGGTCCGGGGCGGGTCGGTGGACGTCTGCTCCGGCCCGGGATCGGGTTCGGTGCCGCTGCGCGGGACCCCGTCGCTGCGCCGCCGGCGCGGCGGCACCGGATCCCACCCGCCAGGGTGCCACGGGGCACACTTCAGCAACCGCCACACGGTGAGGCCGAGACCGCGCACGAAGCCGTGCTCGCGGAACGCCTCGACCGAGTACGCGCTGCAGCTCGGGTGGAACCGGCAGCTCGGCATCAGGTTCGGGGAGATCCACACCTGGTACCAGCGCACCGCGGCCATCGCGGCCCGCGCGCCGACACCGGGCCGTGCGCCGGGGAGCTCTCCGTCGTCCATCGGAGCCTCCTCACCCGTCGGGGCCGCGTCGTGTGTCGTGCTCATCGCGGGCCGTCCGCGGCCGGGCGCGGACGGCGCGGCCGCTGCGCCGCGCGCAGTGCGGAGTCGAGGTCGGCCGCCAGCTCGGCGGACGAGGCGTCACCGGCGGGCGGCAACGCACGGACGACGAGTGCCGCGCCGGCGGGCAGCGCCGCCAGACGGTCCGCGACCAGATGGCGCAGCCGCCGGGAGACCCGGTGCCGGGCCACGGCGTTGCCGACGGCCTTGCTCACGACGAAACCCGCCCTCGGCGAGGCGTGCTCGGGCACGCCGCCGGGGCGGGTCAGGTCGAGATGCACCACCAGCCTCGACCGGCCGGCACGTCGTCCGCGCCTGATCGTCGAGGCGAACTCGGGCCGGCGGGTGAGCCGGGCGTGTGCCGGCAGCACGGCGCGGGCCGGTGGGGGCGCCGGCCGTCAGGCCGAGAGGTTGCCGCGCCCCTTGCGACGGCGCGCGGCGAGGATCGCGCGGCCGGCGCGGGTGCGCATGCGCAGCCGGAAGCCGTGCGTCTTGGCCCGGCGGCGGTTGTTCGGCTGGAAAGTACGCTTGCTCACGGTCGGCTCCTGGTCGGCGGTTCGCAGGCGTCCTGCGACGCCGAGATGTCTACGGTCACTGGCTCGGGTTCGCGGGCCACCGGCCACACGACGCTCCACAACGACAGATGCGGGGAGCCGCGTTCGACGGGCGCGACACGCCCATCCGACCAGGTGTCCGGTCGTCAAGGGTACGCAGCGCGTTTCGAGGGGGTCAAACCGCCCCCACCGGGCGCCGCGACCCCGCCGGACGCCCGCCACGACGGCTGCTGCTAGCGTCGCCGACCCCGCCCGGGACCGGCGCGGGAGTAACGACCGCCCGCACCCCGACCGAGACCTCCACACGACCGACGGCCGGTGCCCCGATGCGCGTCGGCCGGGACCTGCTGCGTACCTTTACGCACAAGTGTGGACAACTCTGGGGATACATCGCCCCCGAGGCCGAGTCCTCGTGTCCGGACGGCTCATCGCCAGTGCTCCGGGGGGAGCAGACCGCCGGCGGCGGTCGATCGGGAGGGGGAAACGCGGATGACCGACCAGCCGGGCGATCTCGGCGCGGTCTGGAACCGGGTCATCGCCGATCTCTCCGGCGCGTCGGCCGAGTCCGGCACACCCGCCCTCTCCCCGCAGCAGCGCGCGTTCCTGCGCCTGACCCGTCCCCTCGGCCTGCTCGACGGCACCGCACTGCTCGCCGCGCCGAGCGAGTTCGCGAAGGACGCCATCGAGCGGATCCTGCGCAGGCCGATCAGCGACGCCCTCGGCCGCCACCTCGGTGTCGCGGTCAACCTCGCCGTCGTCGTCGACGCCTCCGCGGCGTCCGGCGGCACCGAGGTCCCCGACCCGCCCGGGTTCGGCATGCACCGCGGCGTCACCGCGGGGGACAGCGTCCGCGACACCGGCACCGGTGACCGGGCCGGCGACGACCCGGCCGCGTCGGCCGACGGGGACCACGGCACCCGTCCCGCACACTACCGCCCCGCGCGCGAGCACGCCCCCGCCGACGGCACCGGCCCGGACACCGGGCCGCAGGCGGGCGTCGACGGCGGGTACGGCAACGGCGTCGCCGACGGGGCCCGCCGCGACGACGCCGGCCCGTCGGGCATCGACCGCGGCTGGTCGGCCGAGCCGGCGCCGTCGTCGTCCGGGGGGTGGGCGCCGCAGCCCACCGGGCGCCCGGAGCCGGGCCCGCGCGAGGGCCAGACCTCGTGGCCGGCCTACACCGCGCCGCAGGCGGGCGACCCGGTCGCGCCGCGGTCGCAGACCCGGCTCAACGAGCGCTACACCTTCGACACCTTCGTCATCGGTGCCTCGAACCGGTTCAGCCACGCCGCCGCGGTCGCGGTGGCCGAGGCGCCGGCGCGGGCGTACAACCCGCTGTTCATCTGGGGCGAGTCCGGGCTGGGCAAGACCCACCTGCTGCACGCCGTCGGGCACTACGCCCAGCGGCTGTTCCCCGGGATGCGGGTCCGGTACGTCAGTACCGAGGAGTTCACGAACGACTTCATCAACTCCCTGCGCGACGACCGCAAGGTCGCCTTCCAGCGCCGCTACCGGGACGTCGACGTGCTGCTGGTCGACGACATCCAGTTCCTGGAGGGCAAGGAGGGGACGCAGGAGGAGTTCTTCCACACCTTCAACACCCTCCACAACGCGAACAAGCAGATCGTCGTCTCCTCCGACCGGCCGCCCAAGCGCCTCGAGACCCTCGAGGACCGGATGCGCACGCGGTTCGAGTGGGGTCTGATCACCGACATCCAGCCGCCCGAGCTGGAGACGCGGATCGCGATCCTGCGGAAGAAGGCCGCGCAGGACCGGCTCGCCGTCCCCGGTGAGGTCCTGGAGTTCATCGCGGAGCGGATCGAGCGCAACATCCGCGAGCTCGAGGGCGCGCTGATCCGGGTCACGGCGTTCGCGTCGCTGAACCGTCAGGCCGTCGACACCCAGCTCGCCGAGATCGTGCTGCGCGACCTGATCCCGGACTCCGCGGCCTCGGAGATCACCGCGCCGACGATCATGGCGGTCACCGCCGAGTTCTTCGGCCTCACGCTCGACGAGCTGTCCGGGCCCGGCAAGACGAAGGCGCTCGCCCAGGCCCGCCAGATCGCCATGTACCTGTGCCGCGAGCTGACCGACCTGTCGCTGCCGCGCATCGGGCAGACCTTCGGCGGCCGGGACCACACGACCGTCATGCACGCCGACAAGAAGATCCGCAACGAGATCTCGCTCCGGCGGAAGACCTTCGAACAGGTGCAGGAGCTGACCGCGCGGATCAAGCTGCGCGCCCGGCACTGACCTTCGTCGGTGGCCCGCCGAGGCGGGTTGTCCACCGGTCGCACCGCTTCTCCACAGCTCCGGCAGGCCCCACCGTGACCAGGCAGGACGCGTTCTCGGCGGTCACCGCGCGCACCGGGACCGATCCCGTGCAACCCACAGGGGCCACGGCCCCCAGATCGCCGCTGCGGCGCGTTGCGGGCCGTCCCCGGGTGATCGGCACCCCCGCCGCCGCGGACGCCCGGGACACCGGGACCGTCCGGCGTGGTGCCGATCGGGTCCGGCGTGGCGTCACCCGCGTGTCGGTCCCACCGCTCCCGTTCGTCGTCCGGTAGTGGGCACTCGGCGCTTCACCACTCGTCCCGGTGATCGCTTGCGCTCACCCGCCGGTGACGCTCCGTCGACATTCCTGTGACGGGTGGGACGTCTGTGGGTTCATCGTGCAACGCGGGAGTGCCGAACGGCGTGTGCCCGCCATCACCCTGGGTCCACGATCCACCACGTTTCCACCCACATCTGGGGACAACTCTGTGGATGGATCGTCGCAGCCCCGTGGACGGATCGCCCGCGATCCGTGGACAACTCTGTGGTGAACCCGGGATGAACCGGGGACGGATGGGGGTCGACGCCGTCGGTCCACCGCTCCGCCGACCTGTCAACGGGTGCCCCCACCGCCGCATCCCCAGCCGACGCGGCCTGCTGACCAGCGGGGATGCGCTCCATCCACACTGTGCACAGGACTTAGTACTACGACTGTTTGTCTCTCTCTATCTCTTCTTCCCAAGAACACCTGTGTGGACCGACCCCCGGACGGGGGTCACGGACGGGGACACCGAACGGGCACCGGGGTGGCGTGGAAACTGTCGGGGCGAGGCTCTACCGTGAGCGTCCCGGCGAACCCCGGCTTCCGATCCCGTTCCGGCCACTCCGCTCCGCAGCCCCTCCGGGCCACGGCGCCGGCCGGACCCGGAGGACGAACCGGCCCGCCGCCGCACCGCCGTCCCGTCGACGACCCGGCCCCGCGCCGTGGTCCGAGCCGGGCGCTACCGGGGAAGGTCTCCAGATGAAGTTCCGGGTCGAACGCGACGTCCTCGCGGACGCGGCCGCCTGGGTGGCGCGCAGCCTCCCGGCTCGTCCGCCGGTGCCCGTGCTCGGCGGGGTCCTCATCCAGTCCGACGGCGAGTCCGGCGAGAAGCTGACCGTCTCCGGCTTCGACTACGAGACCTCGGCGCGCGTCGAGCTCGACGCGACGGTCGGGGAGCCGGGCCGCACGCTCGTCTCCGGGCGGCTGCTGGCCGACATCACCCGGGCGCTCCCGTCCAAGCCGGTCGACCTGACCGTCGACGGCTCCCGCGCCACGATCAACTGCGGCAACTCCCGGTTCAGCCTCCCGACGATGCCGGTCGAGGACTACCCGCAGCTGCCCGACATGCCGCAGCGCGCCGGGTCGGTCGCCGCCGACGCGCTCGCCGCCGCCGTCGCCCAGGTCGCCGTCGCGTCCGGGCGGGACGACACGCTGCCGATGCTGACCGGCATCCGGCTCGAGATCGAGGGCTCGCAGCTGACGCTCGCGGCCACCGACCGGTTCCGGCTCGCCGTCCGCGAGCTCGAGTGGTCCCCGGAGGACGCCTCGATCTCGACCGCGGTGCTGATCCCGGCCAAGACCCTGGCCGAGGTCGCCAAGACCCTCGCCGGGTCCGGCACCGTGGAGATCGCGCTGTCGGCCGGGGACGGGATGCTCGGGCTCACCGGCGGCGGCCGCCGCTCCACCAGTCGGCTGCTCGACGCCGAGTTCCCCCGCTTCCGCCAGCTGATCCCGGCCGAGCACACCACCGCGGTCGAACTCGACGTGGCGCTGCTGGTCGAGGCGATCAAGCGTGTCTCGCTCGTCGCGGACCGGGTCGCCCAGATCCGGATGGAGTTCGGCGAGGACGGGCTGCGCCTGGCCGCTGGCGGCGACGACGTCGGGTCCGCCGAGGAGGAGCTGCCCTGCGCGCTCGACGGCAGTCCGCTGACGATCGCGTTCAACCCGGGCTACCTGCTCGACGCCCTCGGCGCGCTGCACACCGACCGCGCCCAGCTGACGTTCACCACGCCGAACCGGCCCGCGCTGGTCCGCCCGGTGCCCAAGCCCGCCACCGACGACGCCGGCGAGGCTCCGTCGCCGGAGAAGTCCGGCTACCTGCACCTGCTGATGCCGGTCCGGCTGCCCGGCTGACCCCCCGCCGGGCGGGCGTCCCGGCGAGGGGGAAGACTCGTCCGCGGTGTGATCGACGAGGGCCACCGGTGCCCTGCGGGCATGCCGGCGGCACGGACGCGAAGGGGGCCACTGCCGTGCAGATCGGCATGATCGGACTCGGCCGCATGGGCGGCAACATGCGGGAGCGGCTGCGGGCCGCCGGGCACGAGGTGGTCGGCTACGACCCCCGCCCGGATGTCAGCGACGTGGCCTCGCTCACAGAGCTCGCGGGTGCGCTGGCCGCGCCGCGCGTCGTGTGGGTTATGGTGCCCTCCGGCGAGCCGACCCGGAACACCGTCGCCACGCTGGCGACCACGCTGGAGCCCGGTGACCTGGTCATCGACGGCGGCAACTCCCGCTACACCGACGACCAGCCCAACGCCGCGCTGCTCGACGCGCACGGCATCGGCTACGTCGACTGCGGCGTCTCCGGCGGGATCTGGGGCAAGGACAACGGCTACGGCCTGATGGCGGGCGGCGAGCCCGAGCACATCGAGCGCGCCATGCCGATCTTCGACGCGCTGCGCCCCGAGGGCGTGCGCGAGGAGGGGTTCGCGCACGCCGGGCCGGTGGGCGCGGGCCACTTCGCGAAGATGGTCCACAACGGCATCGAGTACGGCCTCATGCAGGCCTACGCCGAGGGCTTCGAGCTGATGGAGGCCAGCGAGCTGATCACCGACGTGCCCGGGGTGATCCAGGCCTGGTCGCGCGGCACCGTCGTCCGTTCCTGGCTGCTCGACCTGCTGGTCGACGCGCTCAAGGAGGACCCCCGTCTCGACCAGCTCGAGGGCTGGGTGGACGACTCCGGCGAGGGCCGCTGGACCATCGAGGAGGCCATCGCGCACGCGGTGCCGCTGCCGGTCATCTCCGCGGCGCTGTTCGCCCGGTTCTCCTCCCGGCAGGCCGAGTCGCCCGCGATGAAGGCCGTCGCCGCGCTGCGCCAGCAGTTCGGTGGGCACGCGGTGAAGAAGTCCGGGCCGGCCGGTGCCCCGGGCGACAAGGCGGGACCGTCGTCCGGCGGCGGTTCGACGCAGCAGTGACCCGGCGCCGAGCCGGACGGGAAGGGTGACCAGGCGGTGTACCTCAGGCGGTTCTCGGTCACCGACTTCCGGTCCTGGCCGGAGGCCGAGCTGGAGCTCGACCCCGGCGTGACCGTGCTGGTCGGGTCCAACGGCGTCGGCAAGACCAACCTGGTCGAGGGGATCGGCTACCTCGCCACCCTCGGCTCGCACCGGGTCTCCTCCGACACGCCGCTGATCCGGCGCGGGGCCGAGCAGGCCGTCGTCCGCGGCGAGGTGCACCACCACGGCCGGAAACTCGGCGTCGAGCTGGAGATCAACAACGGGAAGCAGAACCGGGCGCGGGTCAACCGCTCACCGGTCTCGCGGCCGCGCGACGTCCTGGGGATCCTGCGCAGCGTGCTGTTCGCGCCGGAGGACCTGGCCCTGGTGCGGGGCGACCCGTCGGAGCGCCGGCGTTTCCTCGACGAGCTGCTCGTCGCGCGGTTCCCGCGCTACGCCGGCGTCCGCGCCGACTACGACAAGGTCCTGCGCCAGCGCTCGGCCCTGCTGAAGTCCGCGAAACCGGCACTGCGCGGGGCCCGCGGCCGGTCCCGGGCGCCGGTGGCCGCGGACCCGGAGCTGCCCGACGACCTGGCGACGCTGGAGGTCTGGGACGGGCATCTCGCCCGTTCCGGCGCGGCGCTGCTGGCCGGGCGGCGCGAGCTCGTCGTCGCGCTGGCGCCCTACGCCCGCGAGGCGTTCGCGGCGATCGCGCCGTCGTCGGACCCGATCGGCCTGGACTACCGGTCCAGCCTCGGGACGGCCGGGGTCGCGGAGCTGCCGTCGTCGACCGGGGACCTGGAGGCGCTGCTGCTCGACCGGCTGGCCGAGGTGCGGTCCCAGGAGGTCGAACGCGGGGTCTGCCTGGTCGGCCCGCACCGCGACGAGCTGGACCTCGCCCTGGGCGAGGGACCGGCGAAGGGCTACGCCAGCCACGGCGAGTCCTGGGCGTTCGCGCTGGCGCTGCGGCTGGCGTCCTACCGCCTGTTGCACGCCGACGACGTCGAGCCGGTCCTCGTGCTGGACGACGTCTTCGCCGAGCTGGACTCGGCCCGCCGCCGTGCGCTGGCCGGCCTGGTGGCCGGCGCGGAGCAGGTCCTGGTGACCGCCGCGGTGGCCGAGGACGTGCCCGCGGAGCTCGACGGGGTCCGGTTCGCCGTCGGCTACCGGACGGTGAGCCGCGACGGCGAGGTGCCCGCGTGATCGCCCCGTCAGGTCTCGAACGTGTCACGGCATTCTGGGGACAAGGCTGTGGATACTGTGGATAACTCAGGAGCACCGGGGGACGGACGCCGTTCCGGAACCGGAAACCGGAGGACAGGGCGCCGGGGCCCGGGCACCGACGGCGCCGAGCCTGGGGACGGACGCGACACCGGTCCCGGTCACGACGCGGTCACGGGCGGGGACGTCCCGGGCGGCGGTGTCCCGGGGGAGCAGGGTGACCTGCTCGCCGGCGACCGCGCGAACCTGCGCGGAGCCGACCTCGCGCGCGAGGCGCTGCGCGCGGCCCGCGAGGCGTCGGCCCGCAAGGCCGAGGAGCGGGCCCGGGCCGACCGGCCCAAGCTGCGCGTGGTCTCCGGGCGGGGGCGTCGTCGTCGCTGGTCGGGGGCGGGGCCCGACGACCGGGACCCGCAGCCGTTCGGACGTCTGGTGTCGCGGGTGTCGGTGGACCGCGGCTGGTCGAACCGGCTGACCGACGCGACCGTCCTCGGCCGGTGGCCGCAGCTGGTCGGGCCGGACGTCGCCGACCACTGCACACCGGTCTCGCTGCGCGACGGCGAGCTGACCCTGCAGGCCGAGTCCACGGCGTGGGCCACCCAGCTGCGGACCCTGCAGCGTCAGCTGCTGACCCGGCTCGCCGCCGCGGTCGGGCCGGACGTCGTGCGCCGGATCCGGGTCGTCGGGCCGAGCGGGCCGAGCTGGCGGCACGGTCCGCGGCACGTCCGCGGCCGCGGCCCCCGCGACACCTACGGCTGACCCGCGCCCTGCCTCCCGCTCCGCCCGGGCACCGCCCCGGCGTGCTCCCAGGGGAACCCTCGTAGCGCTCTAAGCCACGAAAGTTCCCCTGGGGGCACCGGGCAGGGGGGCGGGTGCCGCCGAACGGGTGGTGGGCGCCGGGGTGCACGTTGTGGGCGCGTCACGTCGCCCCGGGGGCCGTGGAGGGCCGGATCGGGTGAGGAGCCGCACCCCACCGACCCCGTGCCTCTCGTCGGCGGTGAGCGCGGGATGACACGGCCGCCGGTCCGCTCGACCCCGCAGGGGCACGTTCGATCCCGCACTGGACGCCGTTCGCCCGTCTGTGACGCTTCTGGGTGGGTCCTTCCCGCCTTTCCGTCGGTCCCGACGGGTAGGATCGACAGGTGTTTCCCGGGTGGCTCCCCAAGACATGACCAGAGCGCCCGGTCGGTGGAACCGTTCCGTCGTCGTCGCACCGGTGGTGCGCGCGTGGCGCGGGCGGTTCACGTGGCGAGGAGAAGCAGCTACCCGTGGCTTCCGACAAGGCAGCGAACAACGCCTACGGCGCGTCGTCCATCACGGTCCTCAAGGGCCTGGAGGCGGTCCGCAAGCGGCCCGGCATGTACATCGGCTCGACCGGTGAGCGGGGTCTGCACCACCTGATCTGGGAGGTGGTGGACAACTCGGTCGACGAGGCGATGGCCGGTCACGCCACGAAGGTCGTCGTGACCCTGCAGTCCGACGGCGGCATCCGCGTCGAGGACGACGGCCGCGGCATCCCCGTCGAGATGCACCCGGTGGAGAAGAAGCCGACCCTCGAGGTCGTCCTCACCAGCCTGCATGCCGGCGGGAAGTTCGACGACAAGTCCTACGCCGTGTCCGGTGGTCTGCACGGTGTCGGCGTCTCGGTCGTGAACGCGCTGTCCACCGCGCTCGACGTCGAGGTCCGCCGCGACGGCCAGATCTGGCGCCAGCACTACGAGTACGCCGTGCCCGGCGAGCTCGTCGAGGCCGGCACCACGAAGAAGTCCGACACCGGCACCACGATCACCTACTGGGCCGACCCGAAGATCTTCGAGACGACCAGCTACACGCTGGAGACGATCCGTCGCCGGCTGCAGGAGCAGACGTTCCTGAACAAGGGCCTCACGATGGTCCTGCGCGACGAGCGGCGGCCGGAGAAGCCGGCGGGTGTCCCGTCGTCCGACGCGGTCGACTCCGACGGCAACCCGATCGAGGCGCCCGTCCCGGAGATCGACGCGGACGCCGAGCCCGACGCCGAGGGCTACGTGGCCAAGCCCAAGGAGTACGTCTTCCACTACCCGAACGGGCTGGAGGACTTCGTCGCGCACCTGAACAAGTCGAAGGACCCGATCCACCGCAAGATCGTCAGCTACACCGGCGAGGGCCCCGGCCACCAGGTCGAGGTCGCGATGCAGTGGAACTCGGGCTACTCCGAGTCGGTCTACACCTTCGCGAACACGATCAACACGCACGAGGGCGGCACCCACGAGGAGGGCTTCCGCCACGCGCTGACCGCGACGGTCAACAAGTACGCGCGCGACAAGAAGCTCATCAAGGAGAAGGACCCGGCGCTGTCCGGCGACGACATCCGCGAGGGCCTCGCGGCGATCGTCTCGGTCAAGGTCTCCGAGCCGCAGTTCGAGGGCCAGACCAAGACCAAACTCGGCAACACCGAGGTCAAGTCGTTCGTCCAGCGCGTGTCGAACGAGTGGCTGGCCGACTGGTTCGAGCGCAACCCCACCGAGGCGAAGACGATCGTCACCAAGGCGGTCTCCTCGGCCCAGGCCCGCCTGGCCGCGCGCCGTGCCCGCGAGCTCGTGCGGCGCAAGAGCGCCGGCGACATCGGCGGTCTGCCCGGCAAGCTGTCGGACTGCCGCTCGCGCGACCCGGAGAGCTGCGAGCTCTACATCGTCGAGGGTGACTCCGCGGGCGGCTCGGCGAAGGCCGGCCGCGACTCGATGCACCAGGCGATCCTGCCGATCCGCGGCAAGATCATCAACGTCGAGAAGGCCCGGATCGACCGCGTCCTCAAGAACACCGAGGTTCAGTCGATCATCACCGCGATGGGCACCGGCATCCACGACGACTTCGACCTGGCCAAGCTGCGGTACCACAAGCTGGTGCTGATGGCCGACGCCGACGTCGACGGCCAGCACATCCGGACGCTGCTGCTCACGCTGCTGTTCCGCTTCATGCGCCCGCTGATCGAGAACGGGCACGTGTTCCTGGCGCAGCCGCCGCTGTACAAGCTCAAGTGGTCCGGTCGCGGGGCCGAGCCGGAGTACGCCTACTCCGACCGCGAGCGCGACGGTCTGATCGAGGCCGGCCGGGCCGCGGGCAAGAAGCTCCCCAAGGACCAGGGCGTGCAGCGCTACAAGGGTCTCGGCGAGATGGACGCCAAGGAGCTGTGGGAGACCACGATGGACCCGACGAACCGGCTGCTGCTGCAGGTGAGCCTGGACGACGCCGCCACCGCCGACGAGCTGTTCTCGGTGCTGATGGGTGAGGACGTCGAGTCCCGCCGGTCCTTCATCACCCGCAACGCCAAGGACGTGCGCTTCCTGGACGTCTGATCCACACATCTGATCCAGACGCACGTATGAACACGCACGAGGAGACTTCGTGACGGACACGATCGACCCCGCCGCCCCCGCGGCAGGCGGCGGAGAGGGTGGGGGCCGGGTCGAACCGGTCGACATCCAGCAGGAGATGCAGCGCTCGTACATCGACTACGCGATGAGCGTGATCGTCGGGCGGGCGCTGCCGCTGGTGGAGGACGGTCTCAAGCCGGTCCACCGCCGCGTCCTCTACTCGATGGGGGAGAACGGCTTCCGGCCCGACCGCGCCCCGGTCAAGTGCGCCCGCGTCGTCGGCGACGTCATGGGCAACTACCACCCGCACGGCGACTCGGCGATCTACGACGCCCTCGTGCGGCTGGCCCAGCCCTGGTCGATGCGCTACCCGCTGATCCAGGGGCAGGGCAACTTCGGCTCGCGCGGCAACGATCCGGCCGCGGCCATGCGGTACACCGAGTGCCGGCTCTCGCCGCTGGCGATGGCGATGCTCCAGGACATCGACGAGGAGACCGTCGACTACCTGGACAACTACGACGGCAAGACCCAGGAACCGGTCGTCCTGCCGTCGCGGGTGCCGAACCTGCTCATCAACGGCAGCTCCGGCATCGCGGTCGGCATGGCGACGAACATCCCGCCGCACAACCTGCGCGAGGTCGGCGCCGGCGTCGCCTGGTGCCTGGAGAACCCCGACGCCACCGACGACGAGCTGCTCGAAGCGCTCATGGAGCGCATCAAGGGGCCGGACTTCCCGACCCACGGCCTCATCGTCGGGCGCGACGGCATCGAGTCCGCCTACCGGACCGGGCGCGGCTCGGTCCGGATGCGGGCCGTCGTCGAGGTCGAGGAGGACGCCAAGGGTCGCACCACCCTGGTCGTCACCGAGCTGCCCTACATGGTCAACCCGGACAACCTGATCGAGTCGATCGCGGGCATGGTCCGCGACGGCAAGATCGCCGGGATCTCCGAGATCGTCGACGAGTCCTCGGACCGCATCGGCATGCGGATCGTGGTCACGCTCAAGCGCGACGCCGTCGCCAAGGTCGTGCTGAACAACCTGTACAAGCACACCCAGCTGCAGCACAGCTTCGGTGTGAACATGCTGTCGATCGTCGACGGCGTGCCGCGCACCCTGCGCCTCGACCAGATGATCCGGCACTACGTCCGGCACCAGATCGAGGTCATCGTCCGGCGGACCCGCTACCGGCTCCGCAAGGCCGAGGAACGGGCCCACATCCTGCGTGGTCTGGTCAAGGCGCTGGACGCGCTCGACGAGGTCATCGCCCTGATCCGGGCGTCGGCCACGGTCGACGTCGCCCGGGCCGGCCTGATCGACCTGCTCGACGTCGACGACATCCAGGCCCAGGCCATCCTGGACATGCAGCTGCGGCGGCTCGCCGCGCTGGAGCGCCAGAAGATCGTCGACGAGCTCGCCGAGATCGAGCGCGAGATCGCGGACTACCAGGACATCCTGGCCCGTCCGGAGCGCCAGCGGCAGATCGTCCGCGACGAGCTGGCCGAGCTGGTCGAGGCCCACGGCGACGACCGCCGCACCCGGATCGTCGGCTACGACGGCGACGTCACCGACGAGGACCTGATCGCGGTCGAGGACGTCGTCGTCACGATCACCCGTACCGGCTACGCCAAGCGCACGAAGACCGACCTGTACCGCGCCCAGAAGCGCGGCGGGAAGGGCGTGCAGGGGGCGCAGCTGAAGCAGGACGACATCGTCAACCACTTCTTCGTGTGCTCCACGCACGACTGGATGCTGTTCTTCACCAACCGCGGGCGGGTCTACCGGCTCAAGGCCTACGAGCTGCCCGAGGCCAACCGCACCGCGCGTGGCCAGCACCTGGCGAACCTCCTGGCCCTCCAGCCGGAGGAGGAGATCGCCCAGGTCATGCAGATCAAGGACTACTCGGCGCGGCCGTACCTGGTCCTGGCCACCCGCAACGGCCTGGTGAAGAAGTCGCGCCTGACCGACTTCGACTCCAACCGGGCCGGCGGCCTCATCGGCATCAACCTGCGCGACGACGACGAGCTGGTCGGCGCCGTCCTCTGTTCGGGTGATGACGATCTGCTCCTCGTGTCCGCCGAGGGCCAGTCCATCCGGTTCACCGCGTCCGACGACGCGCTGCGCCCGATGGGCCGCGCCACCTCCGGCGTCCTGGGGATGCGGTTCAACGAGGGCGACAAGCTGCTGGCCCTCGGCGTGATCCGCTCCGACACCTACCTGCTCGTCGCCACCACCGGTGGCTACGCCAAGCGCACCCCGATCGAGGACTACCCCGTTCAGGGCCGTGGCGGGAAGGGAGTGTTGACCCTCCAGTACGACCGTCGCCGTGGCACGCTGGTCGGTGCGCTCATCGTCGGCATCGACGACGAGCTGTACGCGATCACCTCCACCGGCGGGGTCATCCGGACCTCCGCCCGCGAGGTGCGGAAGGCCGGCCGGCAGACGAAGGGAGTCCGCCTGATGAACCTGGGCGAGAGCTCCACGCTGCTGGCCGTCGCCCGCAACGCGGAGGAGACCGAGGAGGACCCGGGCCAGCAGGCGTAGTGCACGTCGGGTGGCCGGCCAGCAGGGCTGGCCACCCGGTACACGCCGTGGGACCGGGGCAGTACCGAGCGACGACCAGCGAGGAGAGCTCCCACTCGTGAGCACCGACGACCGCACCCCGTCGCAGGACGAGGCCCGCACCGTCGCCACCGACGCCGACCACGACCCGTCGACGACGGCGGCCCCGGCCGACCACGTCCCCGGCCCGCGCGACGACGCCGAGCCCGCGGCCGACCCGGCCGCGGCCTCGCCGCCCCCGTGGCGCCGGGTGCCCGACACCCATGACGACCGCGACGGCGGCTCGGTCGCGGACTCGCTGCTGAGCGAGGCCCCGACCGCGTTCATGACCGCCCCCGGCGCAGGTGCGGCCGGCGCGACGACCGCCGTGCGCGACCCGGAGCAGCGCGAGAACGGCACGGCCCCGGCGGACACGCCGCGCGCGTCGGTCCGCAACCGGCCCCCGCGCCAGGCGCTGCTGCAGCTCAAGCGGCTCGACCCGTGGTCGGTGCTGAAGATGGCCCTGGCGCTGGCCGTCGTGCTGTGGCTGGTGTGGATGGTCGCCGCGGGCGTCCTCTACGGCGTGCTCGGCGGGATGGGCGTCTGGGACCGGCTCAACGGCACGTACGCCGACCTGGTCACCTCGCAGCAGGAGACCGGGGGCTCGCTGATCAGCGTCGGCCGGGTCTTCGGGCTCGCCGCCGTCGTCGGCGCGGTGAACAGCCTGCTGTTCGCGGTGGCCATCACCGTGGTCGCGTTCGTCTACAACGTGGCCGCCGACCTGGTCGGCGGCATCGAGGTCACGCTCTCCGAGCGGGACTGACCGGAGCGTCGTCACGCACCCCGCACGGGGTCGGGCGGAGGGGGACCCCCTCGTAACCCGCTCGACCCCGTGCGGTAGTGTTTCTCCTGTTGCACGGGCCTATAGCTCAGTTGGTTAGAGCGCATCGCTGATAACGATGAGGTCGCTGGTTCAAATCCAGCTAGGCCCACACCTTCCCCCTCCGACAGTCACTCGCGAGGAGACCTGCGATGAAGAAGCTGTTCGTGCTGGCCGTCGCCGCCGGTGCCGCGTACTTCGGCTGGTCCCGCTTCCGCGGTGTCGGGTCCGACGACCTGTGGCACGAGGCCACCACCCGCTGACCCCGCCTCCCGGGGTACCGTGATCGGGACCCACCAGGGGACATAGCTCAATTGGCAGAGCACCGCCTTTGCAAGGCGGGGGTTAGGGGTTCGATTCCCCTTGTCTCCACCAGCTGACACGCACTTCTCCGCACGTTCCGTCGGTGCCGGTGGTCGGGCGACCCGCCGGACGGCTCGTGTCACCACTGTGACGGAGCCTCGGCGGTGTTCCGGCGGGCGATCACCCACCACCTGCCGTTCTCCCGGGTGCCCTGCTGTTCCACGTGGAACACGACGCTCCGCGGGCCGCCCCCGTACCGGTGGCTGCGGGCCGTGGTGCGGGTGGGCGACCGACTCCGCGAGCCGACCCGCACCCGTCACCCGGGATGGCGGTACTTCACCGGCCCGCCGCCGGGGCCCGACCCGTCGCGCTCACCGGGCGTCGCGGTGCAGGACGACCGTGTCCTCGGTCGCTGCGGCGTCCGTGGTGTCGAACGAGACCCCGGTGAGCTCCTGCGAGACGCGCCAGATGCGCTCGGCGTCGTCGGTGCTGCGCAGGGGCCGGTAGAGGCCCAGCTCGGCGGGCGCACCACCCAGACCCCCGAACCCGGCGGGCCCGTAGAACCGCCCACCGTGTGCGTCCGGGGAGGTCGCGGCGTAGAGCGCGGGCAGCCCGGCGCTCTGCGCGGTCCCGACGAGGATGCCGCGGGCCGAGAGCGCGCCGATCACCCGTCGTCCCCGCGCGGGCTGCTCACGACCGACCTCGGCACGCGCGGCGAGCAGGCTGGTCGGGGCGATCCCGGGGTGGGACACGTTGCTGGTGACGCCCCAGCGCCCGGCGCGGCTGCGGCGGTCGAGCTCGAGGGCGAACAGCCCGAACGCGATCTTCGACCGGGCGTAGGCGGCCATGCCGTTGCCGTAGCCGACCTGCGCCTGGAGGTCGTCCCAGGCGATCCGGCCGCGGCGCGCGGCGACGCTGAGCTGGGAGGTCACCCGTGCCCGGCCGGCGCGCAGCAGCGGAAGCAGGTGCGCGACGAGGGCCACGTGACCGAGGTGGTTGGTGCCGAACTGCAGCTCGAAGCCGTCGACGGTCGTCGCCCGCCGGGGCGGGGTCATGACGCCGGCGTTGTTGACCAGGATGTGGATCGGGCGGCCCTCGCCCCGCAGCATGACGCCGAGCGCGGCGACGGAGCCCAACGACGACAGGTCGAGCTCGCGCAGGGACACGGTCGCGCCGGGGGCCCGGGTGCGGATCGCGTCGGCCGCCGCCTCGCCCTTGCGCCGGTTGCGGACGGGCAGCACGATCTCGGCTCCTGCGGCGGCGAGCCGGGTGGCGATACCGAGCCCGATGCCGTCGCTGGCGCCGGTGACGACGGCGAGCCGGCCGGTGAGGTCGCCGATGGTGATGTCGCGGGTGCGGGACATGGTGTCTCCCTGGTGGGTGCGGTGTTCGAGGCCGGGCGGTCGTCAGGCGGCGGTGGCGACGCGGGGGCCGGTCGCGCGGCGGGCGGCGACGAGAGTGCCCGCGGCGAGTGCGGCGAAGGCCGGTACGGCGGCGACGCCGAGCGCGGCCAGGACGGCGGGCTGGTCCGCGAGGTAGGCCACGGCGCGCAGGGTGAGGTTGAGCGCGTGGAGCACGACGCCGGCCAGCGTGCTGACGGTGTAGACGCGGATCAGCCGGGGGTGCCTGCGCCAGTCCTCGGGGCCGCCGACCAGCCGGTTGAACAGGGTCCCGGTCACCGGGCGGCGGACGAGGACCGAGCCGAGGAACAGCACGCCGAGTGCGGCCGGGATCAGGGTGGGGAGCAGGAAGAACGCCCGGGCCTCGCCGGAGAACGCGGCGACGGCGGCGCACACGCCGGCCACCGCCAGACCGACGACGGCGGCCCGCAGCGACTCCCGGCGGGCCAGGCGCACCCCGAACGTCACCGGCGCGGCGACGGCGAGCGCGATGAACGCCCAGGTCAGCCCGCCCGCCGCGTCGGCCGCCACGAAGGCGACGGCGGGCGTGGCGGCGAGGAGGATCCCCACGGCGCCGCCGGAGCGGTCCAGGCTGGTCCGCATCGCCGCGGAGAGCGTGGCGGCACCCTCGGCCCGGGTCGGCTCCCCGGTGCGGTGCTCCTCCGGGCGGCCCGGCGGCACGGTGGAGGTCGGGTCGAGCGGGAAGAGATCGTTCGGCACGGTGGGCTCCTCGGGTCGGTGGCCGTGTGCCGACCACGTTCACCCTTCCGTCGGCCCGCAACCACGACCTCCCGATCCGCCCCTGGACCGTGCGGCCCCGACCGGGTGGGGCGGATCGACCGTCCGTGGCTCCGCGCCGTGTGTCCCGGTAGGAACGGACGGAGGCGACCGAGAGGCGGTACGGATGATCGACCGGGTGGGCTTGGCCCAGTTCCTGCGGCGGCGCCGTGAGGTACTGCAACCGGAGGACGTGGGGCTGCCGCGGGGGCAGCGCCGTCGTACCAGCGGCCTGCGCCGCGAGGAGGCCGCGGCGCTGTGCCACATGTCGACCGACTACTACGCGCGCCTCGAACGGGAGCGTGGCCCGCGGCCGTCGGAGCAGATGGTCGCCGCGATCGCCCAGGGGCTGCACCTCTCGCTCGACGAGCGCGACCACCTGTTCCGCCTCGCCGGGCAGCATCCGCCCGCCCGGGGCGCGACCAGCGACCACATCGGTCCCGGCCTGCTGCGCATCCTCGACCGCCTCGTCGACACACCCGCCGAGATCGTCACCGAGCTCGGGGAGACGCTGCGCCAGACCTCACTGGGGGTCGCGTTGACCGGCGACACCACCGGGTTCACCGGCCCGTCGCGGAGCATCGGCTACCGCTGGTTCACCGATCCCGACGCCCGTCTGCGCCACCCGCAGGAGGACCACGCGTTCCTGTCGCGGCGCTACGTCTCCGGCCTGCGCGCGGTCGCGGCCCGGCGCGGCCCGGGATCCCGCGCGGCCCACCTCGCCGACCTCCTGTACCCGGAGAACGAGGAGTTCCGCGCGCTCTGGGACTCCCACGAGGTCGGCGTCCGGACCGACGACGTCAAACGCCTCCTCCACCCCGAGGTCGGCGCACTGGAGCTGCACTGCCAGACGCTGCTCGACCCCGATCAGTCCCACCTGCTGCTGGTCTACACCGCCGTCCCGGGCAGTGAGACCCACGAGAAGCTGCAGCTGCTCTCGGTCATCGGGGCACCGTCCGCCGCCTGGTACCGGCACGGCGAGCCGGCCGGCCCGCGGCCGGACGAGACCTGACCCGAGAAGGCGGGCCGGTCAGCGCGGACCGGCGCCGACCCCGCGGACCAGGCCGGACAGCAGCACCTTCGACAGTCCCTTCGCGAGCAGCGTCTCGCCCGCCGGCAGCCGCTTGTCGGCCTCGACCGCGTAGGTGATCTCGGTACCGGTGCCGACCGGGCGCAGCGTGACCTCGCCGCGGTAGTTCTTCAGCGGCACACCGGCCAGCGCGCGGTACCCGAGGCGTCGCCCCGGCTCGAACGCGGTGACCTCCTCGACGATCGGACCGGGCGAGCCGATGCCGACCTTGCGGACGGTACCGACACCGTTGGGCTCCGGCGTCCCGGCCCGCGTCACGGCCACCTTCAGGCCCGGCGCCCACGCCGACATGCCCTCGTGGTCGGACAGCACCGACCACACCGTCTCGGGCGTCGCGGACACGGTGCGGACGGACGTCGCTCTGATCATGTGCGGAACTTACTGACGGGTAGAAGAAAAATCGAGCGGACATGTCGAGAACGCGCGTCCGGTTCCGTCCCCGGGGTGAACGCGGCCAGGATGGGCCGCGACGAGCACCGAGGAGACCCACCATGGCCAAGTACCTGCTGCTCAAGCACTATCGCGGCGCCCCGGCCCCGAAGAACGACGTCCCGATGGACCGCTGGGCTCCCGAGGAGGTCACCGCGCACATCCGCTTCATGCAGGACTTCGCCGAGTCCCTGAAGGAGACCGGTGAGTTCGTCGACGCCCAGGCGCTGGCGCCGGAGGGCACCTTCGTCCGCTACGACGGCGAGGGCCGCCCGCCGGTCACCGACGGTCCGTTCGCGGAGACCAAGGACCTCGTCGCCGGCTGGATGATCATCGACGTCGACAGCTACGAGCGGGCCGTCGAGCTGACCGGTGGGCTGTCGGCGGCCCCCGGCGCCGGTGGGGAGCCGATCCACGAGTGGATCGAGCTGCGGCCGTTCCTCGAGGCCCGGCCGACCGTCACCGAGTGAGCGGCGAGGTGGCCGGTGCCGACGCCGCGCTGCTGCGCGGCCTCGTCCCGGAGGTACTGGGGATCCTCGGCCGTCGCGGTGCGGGCTTCGCGGCGGCCGAGGACGCCGTGCAGGACGCGCTCACCGAGGCCCTGCGGACCTGGCCCGCGGACCCGCCGCGGGACCCGAAGGGCTGGCTCGTGACGGTGGCCTGGCGCCGCTTCCTCGACGCCACCCGGTCGGAGACCGCGCGTCGTGGCCGGGAGGAACGGGCCGGGGCCGAGCCGGCGCCCGGCCCGGCGCCGGACCGCGACGACGCGCTCGAGCTGTACTTCCTGTGCGCGCACCCGTCGCTGTCGCCGTCGTCGGCGGTCGCGCTCACCCTGCGCGCGGTCGGCGGGCTCACCACCCGGCAGATCGCCGCGGCCTACCTGGTGCCCGAGGCGACGATGGCGCAGCGGATCAGCCGCGCCAAACGCACCGTCGCGGGGGAGCGGTTCGACCGCCCCGCCGACGTCGCGACCGTCCTGCGGGTGCTCTACCTGGTGTTCAACGAGGGCTACTCCGGCGACGTCGACCTCGCCGCCGAGGCGATCCGGCTGACCCGGCGCCTCGCGGCGTCGGTCGACCACCCCGAGGTCGCGGGCCTGCTCGCCCTGATGCTGCTGCACCACGCCCGCCGCGCCGCCCGCACCGGACCGGCCGGCGAGCTGGTGCCGCTGGTCGAGCAGGACCGCGGCCGCTGGGACACCGCGCTGATCACCGAGGGGGTGGCGCTGCTGCAGGCCGCGCTGGCCCGCGACCGGCTGGGGGAGTTCCAGGCCCAGGCGGCCGTCGCCGCCCTGCACGCCGACGCGCCGGTCGCCGGGGAGACCGACTGGCCCCAGATCGTCGAGTGGTACGACGAGCTGGTCCGGCTCACCGGCAGCCCGGTCGCCCGGCTGAACCGGGCCGTCGCCGTCGGGGAGGCCGACGGGCCACGGGCCGGGCTGGCGGCTCTCGCCGATCTCGACCCGGCGCTGCCCCGCTGGACCGCGGTCAGCGCCCACCTGCACGAACGGGCGGGGGAGCGGGCCACGGCCGCGCGTCTCTACGCCGAGGCCGCGGCACTGGCGTCCTCCACGGCCGAACGGGACCACCTGACCCGGTGCGCCGCCCGTCTCCACGCCGGGTCGGCGGGCTGAACCGCATCGTCACAATTGACGATCCCCCGGCCTCCGCGGCACACAGACAGGACGCCGGCGCGCAGCGGTGCAAGGATCATGCGAATGAGCCTGGTGTCGGATCCCGTTGCGGTCGCGGCACCGTCGCCGCTGGAGTCGCCGGCACGGCTGGCCGCCGTCCAGGCCACCCAGCTGCTGGACACCGGGCCGGACGAGGCGTTCAACCGCCTGACCCGGCTGGTCTCGGTGGTCCTCGGCACCCCGGCGGTCATGCTGACCGTCGTCGACGAGGTCCGGACCTTCCTCAAGGGCACGCCCGAGCCCGCGCAGATCGTCGGAGCGGACGGCGTCTGGTCGGCGCCCGTCGAGGACAGCGGGTGCAAGGTCGTCATCGAGTCGGGCGGGGAGATCTGCGCCGGCGACGTGCGGGCCGACCCACGGCTGCGCGACCTCTCGCTGATGACCGACTTCGGTGCGGCCGCCTGGCTCGGCGTGCCGGTGCGCGACCCCGCGGGCCAGGTCGTGGGCAACCTCTGCGCGATGGACGTGGTCGTCCGTGAGTGGACCCCGCTGCACCGCGAGACGATCCGCACCCTGGCCGACGCCGTCGAGGGCGAGATCGCGCTGCGTCTGGTCCTGCGCGAGACCGAGCGGCAGGCGGCTGCCGCCGCCCGCGACGCCGCCGAGATCGAGACGCTGGCCCGGACGCTGCAGGAGTCGCTGCTGCCCGCGCAGCCCCCGCGGCTGCCCGGGGTCGACATCGCGGCCCGCTTCCTGCCCGGCGGCTCCGGGGTGGAGGTCATGGGAGACTTCTACGACGCCGTCCCCACCCCGGACGGCGTCGCCGTGGTGATCGGCGACGTCCAGGGCAAGGGCGCCGGTGCCGCCCGGACGACCGCGCTGGCCCGCTCGGCCACCCGTACCGCCGCGCACGTCGAGAACGCCCCGGCCGCCGTGCTCCGCACCGTCAACGACGTCCTGCACGTCTGGTTCGACGGCCGCATCAGCTTCGTCACCGCCGCGCTCGCGTCGCTGCGCCGCGGCCCCTCCGGCACCTGGCACGCCGATCTCGCCTCGGCCGGTCACCCGCCCGCCCTCGTGCGACGGGCCGACGGCACCGCGGAGTTCCACGGCGGCGGCGGGCTGGTCCTCGGCATCGGCACCACCCCGATGGTGGCCGACGCGGCCGTCATCCTCGCCGCGGGCGACAGCCTGGTGCTCTACACCGACGGCATCACCGAGGCGCACGTGCGCGGGCACTGGGAGCAGCTGGGGGAGGAGGGCGCCCGGCGCACGCTGGCCTCGCTCGACCCGGGCGCCGACGCCGACACGATCGCGCGCGCCCTCACCGAGGCCGCCCTCGCGCACTGCGGCGGTCACCTCAGCGACGACGCCGGGGTGGTCGTCGTGCAGGTCGAGGAGCCCGGCACCGGCGACGTCGACCGGGTCGTCACCGAGCACGTCCCGCACGCCGGGGTCGGCCGGGAGACACGGCGTTCCGCGGAACGCGTCCTCGTCGGTTGGGACCTCGCCCCCGGCACCCTCGCCGACGCGATGCTGGTCATCGAGGAGCTCGTCGCGAACGTCGTCGACCACGCCCGTACCGCGTTCCGTCTGACCCTGGTCCGGGGCCGGGACGCCCTGCGGATCGAGGTCGACGACGAGGGTGCGGGCAGCCCGCTGCTCCAGCCGCTCGACCTGCGGGCGGCGCGTGGGCGCGGCCTGCAGCTCGTCGAGGCCGTCACGCAGGCCTGGGGCTGTGACACCCGGGGCCGCGGCAAGCGGGTGTGGGCCGAGCTCGCCGCGCGCTGACCCCCTAGGACGCGTCCTCGCGCCAGGTCAGGTCGACCTCCAGCTGCCGGTGACCGTCGGAGGCGGTGCCGGTCGCGGACCGGCGGACCTCCGCGCGACCGTCGCGCAGGGCACGGGCGGCGTCCTCCAGGTGCGCGGCGAGGTCGTGCGCCGCGGTCGTCGCGTCGGGCCAGGACCATGCGTCGTCGGATGCTGTCATGCGCCCAGTGTGCGACACCCGTTCACACCCGTGTGAGGACCGACCAGGTCAGACAGGCCGCGTAGCCCAGCACAGCAACCCGCCCCCGGGTCGCGACAGCCGGGACCCGGTCGGCCCCGGCCCCGGGGTCGCGACGACCAGCAGCACCAGGTCGGCGTCGACGACGTCCGGCGGGACCGCGATCGTCGCCGGCGTCGGCCTCGCGCGGGCAGGTCGTGGCGCAGCGTGCGCCGGTCGAACGCGACCGGTCGCAGCAGCGCACCCAGACCGAGCACGAGCAGCAGGTTCGTCGGCCTCGCCCACCGGGCGCCGCGTGTCGATCTGAGACAGGTCGGTCCGGCGACGTCCCGGGTCGGCCACGCTGGGCCGGTGGAGGACGAGCACGACGTCGTGGTCGTCGGCGCCGGGGTCGCGGGTCTGTACGCGCTGCACCTGCTGCGCCGGCGCGGTCTGCGGGTGACCTGCGTCGACGCCGCGCCAGAGCCCGGCGGGGTGTGGCACCACCAGCGTTTCCCGGGTGCCCGCATCGACACCGAGGGTGCCGCCTACCAGTACCTGTTCTCCGACGAGCTGTACCGCGACTGGGGCTGGAGCGAGCGCTTCCCGGCCGGCTACGAGGTGCTGCGCTGGCTGCGGTTCGTCGCCGACCGGCTCGACCTGCACCGCGACCTGCGACTGTCCACACCGGTCACCGCCGCCCGCTGGGACGGCGGCCGCTGGCGGGTCCGCACCGGCGACGACGAGCTGTCCGCGCGGTTCCTGGTCCGCTGCACGGGGTCGTTCACCGCACCCCGCACCGACGCCGTCCCCGGCCGGTCGGACTTCACCGGGCCGGTCGTCCACACCGGAGCGTGGCCGGCCAGGGGACCCGAGCTCGACGGGCTGCGGGTCGGCGTCGTCGGCTGCGGGCCGAGCGCGGTCCAGCTGGTCCCGGCCCTGGCCGGGCGGGTCGGCCGGCTCACCGTCCTGGCCCGGACCCCGCGTTTCGTGCTGCCTGCGGCCAACCCGATGTTCGGCTGGCCGGAGCGCGCGGCCTACCGCGACCGGTTGCCCGCGATGCGCGAGGCGGTCCGGTCCACACCGTCCGGCACCGGACACCCGTCTGTCCACAGAGGACTCCACAGTCTGGGGACGGTCCACGACGAGGACCCGCTGGCGCTGCACCCGGCCCGGCTCGCCGGGCTCGCGTCCGACCCGGCACTGCGGGCCGCGGCGGCCGCCGTCGTCCGGGACCGGATGCGGGCGCGGCTGGGCGACGACCACCTCGCGGCGGCGCTGGTCCCGGAGGGCGACGACTACGGCCTGCGCCCCGTCGCGACCGACCAGGGCTGGCTGGAGAGCTTCCACCGCGACGACGTCGAGGTGCTCCCCGTCGCCCGGAACCCGCTCACGCGGATCCGGCCGGAGGGGGTCGGGCTGGCCGACGGGACCGTCGTCGGGCTGGACGCGATCGTGCTGGCCACCGGGTTCGACACGGGCGCGACCCGGGCCGGGATCGACGTCGTCGGCCGCGACGGGCGGCTGCTCGGCACCGGGCCGGGCCTGTTCGGGATGGCGCACCCCGGCTTCCCGAATCTGTTCGCGCCGCTGGCGCCGACCCTCGGGTACGGCAACGACGCGGCCTGCCTGCAGGGGCAGGTCGAGTGGGTCGACCGGGCGATCGGCGCCCTCGACGCCGACGGCCTGTCGACGATCGAGGCGCTGTCGTGCCCGGCGGAGCCGGTCGCGCCCCACGCGGTGCCCGGCGGGGTCGCGGGCGTACTACGCGCCTGCGACGACGAGGCCGCCGCGGGCTACCCGTCGTTCGAGCGGCGCTGACCGTCCAGGCGGACGTCCGGGTCCGGTACGCCGAACAGCATGTTCCGCGACGAGGCCGGCTCCTCGGGGATCCGGTCGACGACGTCGAACAGGTCCATCGCGCCGGTCACCTGGAGTGCGCGTCGGGCGGGACGGCTCGACCCGCAGTACACCCGGAGTCGTTTGCCCTCGGCGCCCAGCATGTCGCGCGACTGGAGCAGCGAGTTCAGCCCCGCCGTCCCCAGGAAGTCCACGCCGGTCAGGTCGAGGATGAGTTCGGGACCCGCCTCGGACCAGATGCCCATCTCGACCCACAGGTCGGGGGATGTGTCGTCGTCGATGGCGCCGATCGCGTGCAGCACGGTGGCGCCCGCCGGATGGCTGGACTGCTCGAAGCGCAGCGTCGGCCCGGAAGCGGCGGCCTGCGCGGCATCCGGCACGGAGCGGTCGTCGTCCGCCATGGTCGGGAACCCCCTTCGGCCACCGGGATCTCCGGTACGTCCGAGCAGCATTGCAGCGGGTGGCCGTCACCGCATGTGCTGATCGGTGGCGCCCCGGGCGCGTAGCCTTCGCACCCGACCGCCGACCACCCGCGGGGGCGATCCTCCCGCCGGGACCCGAAGGACCACCGTGAGCGCTACGACCCTCTCCGCCGCCGCGATCGCCGGGATGATCGACCACGCGATCCTCAAGCCCGAGCTGACCCGCACCGAGGTCGACGCCCAGCTCGACCTCGCCGCCCGCTACCGCATCTTCAGCGTGTGCGTACGCCCGTCCGACGTCGCGCACGCCGCCGCCCGGCTCGCGGGGACCGGCGTCGCCGTCGGCACCGTGATCGGCTTCCCGCACGGCACGACCAGCACCGCGGCCAAGGTCGCCGAGGCGCGGCAGGCGATCGCCGACGGTGCCGCCGAGCTGGACGTGGTGCTGAACGTCGGCCGGCTGCGGAGCGGCCTGACCGACGACGTCGAGGCCGACATCGCGGCCGTCGTCGGGGCCGCCGACGGCCGCGTCGTGAAGGTGATCCTGGAGACCGCGCTGCTGTCCGACGACGAGGTGGTCGCCGGCTGCCGGGCCGCCGAGTCGGCGGGCGCGGCGTTCGTGAAGACCTCCACCGGCTTCGCCGGCGGCGGCGCCACGCCCGAGCACCTTGCGCTCATGCGCGCCACCGTCGGACCGCAGGTGCAGGTCAAGGCCTCCGGCGGGGTCCGGGACCTCGACACCGTGCTGGCCTTCCACGCCGCGGGCGTCACCCGCTTCGGCACCAGCGGTACGGCCACGATCCTCGACGACGCCGCGGCCCGCGACGCCGGCGCCGACGCCGCGGCCCGGGTGGACGACGCGTCGTACTGAGGGGGCTACCGAGCGGTACACCGGGCCGCCGGATCTGCGAAGCTGACCCGAGCACGTTCCCGTGAGCCCCGGAGGAGACCGATGGCGAAGCAGCCCCTCCCGAGCTCCTGGTCGCCCGCGGGCGTCACCGGGACCCTGATCGGCGCCGCCCTCGGCACGGTCGGCGCGGCCGTGGAGATCGGCCGCCGGCTGCCCGGCTGGCTGGCCGAGGCCCCGCGCGCGGTCGAGGCGATGCCGTCGGTCGCGGCCGACGTCGCCGCGCTGCCGCGGCGCATCGCCGGTGTCGACGCCGCCCTGACCGGCCTCGCCCCGGTGCTCGACGACGTGCTCGGCCGGGTCGTGACGCTGTGGGACGACCCGGTGACCGTCGAGCGGATCGACCGCCTGACCGCGGCCGTGGTCGAGCTGGCCGGGGCCGCCGGACCACTGCGCGAGCTGGCCGGTGCCCGCGACGACCTGCACCAGCTCGCCGGGCTGCGCGAGGACCTGCACCACCTGGCCGGCGTGCGCGACGACCTGCACGAGCTGGCCGGCGTCCGGGAGGACCTGCACGAGCTGGCTGCGGTGCGCGGGGACCTGCACGAGCTGGCGGGGATGCGGGAGGACCTGCGGGAGCTGGCCGCGGTGCGGGGCGACCTGCACGAACTCGCCGCCGCGGTCGGGCCGCTGCGGGAGCTGAGCGGGGCGGTGGCGTCGCTGCAGGAGCTGGCGGGGGCCGTCGAGGCGCTGCGGGAGCTGGCCGCGGCCGTCGGTCCGTTGTCGGAACTCGCCGGCGCGGTCGAGGCGCTGCGGGAGCTCGCCACCGCCGTCGGTCCGCTGACCGAGCTGGGCACGGCGGTCGAGCCGCTGCGCGAGCTGGGCACGGCCGTCGAGCCGCTGCGCGAGCTGGGCACGGCCGTCGAGCCGCTGCGCGAGCTCAGCACCGCCGTGGGTCCGTTGTCGGAGCTGGCCGGCGCCGTGGAGTCGCTGCGGGAGCTCAGCGCGGCCGTCGGTCCCTTGTCCGAGCTGGCCGCGGTCCGGGACGACCTGCACGAGCTGGCCGGTGCCGCGGCGCCGCTGCGCGAGCTGGCCCCCGCGGCGGGCGACCTGGCCGCGCTGGCCGGGGCGGTCACCTCGCTGCAGCGCCTCGCCGACGCCGTCGCCCCGCTCCAGGAGCTCGCCGCCACCCGCGCCGACCTGGCGCAGCTCGCCGGCGCCGTCGAGCCGCTGCGGGAGCTGGCCTCGGCCCGCGAGCACCTGGAGAGCCTGACCGGTGCCGTACCCGCGGTGCACGAGCTGGCCGCGACCCGGGCCGACCTCGCACGGCTCGCCGAGGCGGTCGGACCGCTGCAGGAGCTGGCCCGCACCCCCGACGACCTCGCCGCCCTCGCGGGCGCGGTGGAGCCGCTGCGGGTGCTCGCCACCGTGCGGGAGGACCTTGCGACGCTGGCCTCCGCCACCGGCGACCAGGGCGCCGTCCGGCGGATCGCCGCGGCCGTCGCGGACGCCGACGCGGACGGCACCCCGCGGCTGGCCGCGCTGGACGTCAACCTCGCGCAGGCCGCGAGCCAGCTGACCGCCGTCGCCCCGGACCTGCGGTCGGTCGCGGCCCGGATCGACGCGCTCGACCGGCAGATCGGGGTGCTGGCCGACGCGCTCGCACCGCTGCAGGGCACCACCGAGCGGATCGGCCGCATCGTCGACCGGCTGCCGGACCGCACCCGGCGCCTGGTCACCCGTCCGGCGACGGAGGGCTGAGAGCGCCACCAGCCGGCCGGCAGGCGCGCCCCGGACACACGAACGGGCCGGCCCGCCCGTCCGCGGACCGGCCCGTTCGCCGGAGAAGCCGGGCTGTGCCCCCGGACCTCGGGTGTCTCAGGACTGGTCGGCGACCTGGTCCAGGACGGTCTTCTGGGCCTGCTCGGTGGAGGCCTTGTTGCCCTGCTCGTCCGACGAGTCGATCGAGTTGTCCTGCACGATCTCCTGGCCGGAGCCGCCGCGGACGTCCTCGTTCGCGAAGTCGCTCAGCGAGGCGATGCCGTCGACGTTCGCCGCCGGGTTCGCCTGGGTCACCGGGGCGCCGTTGGCGTTGCCCTGGGTGCTCTCCGACGACTGGGTGCCGGTGGCCGAACCCGCGGTCTCCTGGGTGCTGGTCTCGCTGCGGTCGCCGCGCTCGTGGTCGGCGAAGGCCATGCCGGCCGCACCGATGGTCATGGGGACGGCGAGCGCCGCGGCGGCGGCGATGCGGAAGGACTTGCGCATGGGGGACGATCCTCTCGGGGAAGGGGCCCGGCCGACCCGGTCGTCGGGGCCGGCACGGGCGGTCGGCGCCGGAGCGGTGGGTCGTGCCCCGGCGGCCGGGGACGGCGGCGGATCAGCCCGCGAGGCCGGCGATCTGCTCGACGACTGTCTTCTGGGCCTGCTCGGTGGAGGCCTTGTTGCCCTGCTCGTTCGACGAGTCGATCGAGTTGTCCTGGACGATCTGCTGCCCGGACCCCTCACCGCCGTCGTAGTCCTCGTTGGCGAAGTCGCTCAGGCCGAGGACGTCGCTCACGTTCAGCGCCGGGTTCGCCTGGGTGACCGGGGCGAACGAGCTGTTGCCCTGCTCGGTGGCGGCACCCTGCTCGGACGATGCGGTGGCCTCGGAAGCCTGGCCCTGCTCGACGGTGTCGTCGGCGAAGGCCATCCCGGCCGCACCGAGGGTCATCGGGACGGCGATGGCGGTGGCGGCCAGAGTACGCACGGACTGACGCATGGAATGCGTTCCCTTCATGTTCACTGCTGTCGACTGCACGCCCCGGAATTCGGGGGACGTACTGCGGAGAAAGATAACCGGCGTTCTCCCGGAATGCGCGCCGACACCGGGTGACGTCATCGACACCCGTCTCGGTGAACCGTTGACGATGTGTCGCACGTAGCGATCCGGGTCTCTCGGCTAGTCGACGAACTTGGCTCTGAGCTGCTGGAACGTTGAATCCGCGATATCACCCCTTCGAGTGACATCCGACTCGTGTCTGCCCTGCGAACAACGCGCGTGAATTCCGTTGCACGCGGACACGGCGGGGTTACGGTCCGATTTCTCTCTTGTGTGGTGATGACCGTGACCCGGTGATCAATTGCACGATGATCGATTTCCTGGTGGAAGGAATTACGAGCGCAGCAGTGCCAGCCCCGGCCACACCAGCGCCATCAGCGTCGAGGCGAGGTCGTCGGGGTCCCCGCCGTCGCCGGCCCAGTCGGCCAGACCCTCGGCTGCACCCGCCAGCGCCGCCGCGATCGGGGTGGTGACCGTCGCCGGGTCGATCCCCTCGGGGACGACCAGCTCGGCGGCCAGCAGCTGTGCCACCCGGTCGACGATGCGGGTGCGCGCCGCGTGCACCTCGCCCGCGAGTGCCCCGGTGCGGGCCTGGCGGTAGAGCACCGACCAGCCGTCGCGGTGGGTGGTCACGCTGGCGAAGAACGCCCGGAGGCCGCGGTGCAGGCGCATCTCGGCGTCGGACGGTGCCCCGGCGGCGGCGCCGGAGACCGACTCCAGCAGCCGGTCGGACTCGCGGCGGATGCACCGCCGCAGCAGCTCCTCCTTCGAACCCCCGCCGTGCGTGTAGACCATCGGCTTCGACAGCCCCGCCTCGTCGGCGACGGCGTCCATCGACGCGTCGTGGAACCCGTCCCGGGAGAACACGCGCACCGCCGCGTCGAGGACCTGCTTCTCGCGCTGTGCGGGCGGGAGCCTGCGGCGGGGTGGGGGTGCCATCTCGACAGCTTAGCTACTGCTGCGTAAAGTACGCCCCGTCCGAGCCGGTACGGTGAGTACCGGACACTTGTGTGAACCACGGCGAGGTGGAGCGAGCGATGGCCGACACGGTCGACATCAACGAGCTGGGTCGCAGCGTCGACCCGAAGTCCCTGTCCGACGAGCAGCTGATCTCCACCCTCGGCACGGCCCTGCGTGACGGGAACGCGAAGGACGTCGACCCGTCGCTGTTCGCCCGCCTGGTCAAGACCGCGTCGAAGCAGCAGCTGGCGACCGTGATGTCGTCCGAGGTCCGCCGGCCGGTGCTGGAGGCGATCTTCGGCCGGATGAGCGAGTTCTACTCGTCGAAGGGTGCCTCCGGGAACCGGCAGGTCGTGCACTGGCACATCAAGGACGGCTCGACGACCGACAGCTTCCAGACCGTGCTGCAGAACGGGACCTGCACCGTCACCGAGGGCACCGACGAGGACGCCCGGACCGCGCTGACCATGCCGGGCACCGAGTTCCTGAAGGTCGCCACGAACAACGCCAACCCGGTGACCCTGTTCATGACGCGCAAGCTCAAGGTCTCCGGCGACGTCGGCTTCGCGACCGCCCTGCAGAAGATGTTCCAGATCCCGTCTGCCTGACGAGAACCGCGACCGACCAGCGGAGAGCTGAGATGACTTCCTTCGAACTGTCCGAGGAGCACCGCGAGCTGCAGGAGTGGGTGCACGGCTTCGCCGCCGACGTCGTACGTCCGGCCGCCGCCGAGTGGGACGAGCGCGAGGAGACCCCGTGGCCGATCCTGCAGGAGGCCGCGAAGATCGAGCTCTACAACTTCGAGACCCTCGCCTCCTTCTGGGGTGACGAGACCGGGCTGTCCATGCCGCTGGTCAACGAGGAGCTCTTCTGGGGCGACGGCGGCATCGGCATGGCGATCTTCGGCACCACCCTCGCGGTGGCCGGCATCTTCGCCTCCGGCACGCCCGAGCAGATGGTCGAGTTCATCCCGCAGTGCTACGGCGATGCCTCCGAGCCGCAGGTCGGCGCGTTCTGCTCGTCCGAGCCCGAGGCCGGCTCCGACGTCTCGGCGATGCGCACCCGCGCCGTCTACGACGAGGCGAAGGACGAGTGGACCCTGACCGGTCAGAAGGCCTGGGCCACCAACGGCGGCATCGCGAACATCCACGTGGTGCAGGCCGTCGTCGACGCAGGCCTGGGAAGCAAGGGGCAGGCCGCGTTCGTCGTCCCGCCGAACACCCCCGGCCTGGAGTCCACCCGCAAGATCAAGAAGATGGGTCTGCGCGCGTCGCACACCGCGGACGTGTTCCTCGACGACGTGAAGCTCCCCGGCTCCTGCCTGCTCGGCGGCAAGGAGAAGCTCGACGAGCGGCTCGCCCGCGCCCGGTCGGGGGAGAAGTCGAAGGGCTCGGCCGCGATGCAGACCTTCGAGCTGTCCCGCCCGACGGTCGGCTCGCAGGCGATCGGCATCGCCCGCGCCGCCTACGAGTACGCGCTGGAGTACGCCAAGGACCGCGTCGCCTTCGGCCGTCCGATCATCGCGAACCAGTCGATCTCGTTCATGCTCGCGGACATGAAGACCGAGATCGACGCCGCCCGGCTGCTCGTGCACCGGGCCGCGTGGATGGGCCGCAACAACGTCCCGTTCACCGCGGGCGAGGGGTCGATGTCCAAGCTCAAGGCCGGCCGGGTCGCCGTGTGGGCCACCGAGCGCGCCATCCAGATCCTCGGCGGTGCGGGCTACTCGCGCGAGCACCCGGTGGAGCGGATGCACCGCGACTCGAAGATCTACGACATCTTCGAGGGCACCGAGCAGATCCAGCAGCTCGTCATCGCCCGCGCGATCTCCGGGAAGCACCTGGCGTGACCCCGGCGGCCGGTCGGCTGCGACGGTCGGCGGACCGGTCCCGCCCGGCGGGTCGTACCGCGGCCGGAGGCCCGACCGCCCACAGCGGGACGGCCGACCGCCCGGCAGTGCTGTCACCCGTCCGGGTTCCGCGCCGGGGCGAGACCTGGTTCCCAGGTTCCGGTTGTGCCGACGACACCGACCTGGCGCGGGATCCGGTGACCACCGGCACCGCGTTCCGTCCGTCCGAGGCGCACCCGGTCGTCGTCGGACCGACGAGAACGCGTCACCGCAGGCCGCCGCCCTCGTTCACCGATCAGGAAGATCGACAACGGGGGAAGACATGGCACGGACGACGAGGTCCACCCTGCTCGCGCTGGCCGTCACCGCGGCCTGCCTGACCGGCGTCGCGGGGGTGGCGGCGGCCTCCCCGGAGCGCGCCGCCGACCCCGGGCCCGCGCTCACCGCGCCCGGCCTGGACGAGAGCCTCACCTGCCACGGCGACCTCGCCCGCTCCGCGGGCGCCCCGGTCCTGCTGGTGCCGGGGACGACGCTGGACCCCGACGTCAACTTCGACTGGAACTACGCGCGCGCCTTCGCGCAGGAGGGCCGGGCCCACTGCCTCGTGCAGCTGCCCGCGCACGCGACCGGGGACATCCAGGTCGCGGCCGAGCACGTCGTCCACGCGATCCGCACCATGCACGACGAGGCCGGCGGCCCGATCTCCGTCGTCGGGTTCAGCCAGGGCGGCATGGTCCCGCGCTGGGCGCTGAAGTACTGGCCGGACACCCGCGGCATGGTCACCGACATGATCGGGATCGACCCGTCGAACCACGGCACGCTCGACGCCTACCCGGTCTGCGGACCCGGCTGTGTCCCCGCGTTCTGGCAGCAGCAGACCGGCTCCCGGCTCCTCGCCGCACTCAACGACGGGCCGGAGACGTTCGCCGGGATCGACTACACCGTCGTCTACACCGTGACCGACGAGGTCGTGGTCCCGAACCTGCCGCCCGCGGCGAGCTCGGAGCTGCGTCGCGACGGCGCGGGCCGGATCGCGAACATCCCCGTCCAGTCGCTCTGCCCGGTGCACGTCGCCGAGCACCTGACCATGGGCAGCACCGACCCGGTCGGGTACGCCGTCGTCGCCGACGCGCTGCACCACGACGGCCCCGCCGACGCGGGCCGGATCGACCGCGCCGTCTGCCTGGCCGACGTCATGCCCGCCGTCGACCGGACGCAGCTCCCGGCGAACGAGGTGCGGCTGCTGGGGCAGGTCGCGACCAGCATCGCGACCGAGCCGCGGGTGGCCGTCGAGCCGCCCCTGCGGGACTACGCCCGCGGGTGACCGGTGGGCGTGCCCGCGGGGGCCCGGGGAGGATGGGGATCCCACCGGGTCCTGCAGCGGGCCCGGACCGTGCTGTGAGGAGACCACGTGCCGAGCGTGACGTTCCGTGGACGTACCTGGAACCGGGACCGGGCGATGGTCATGGCGATCGTGAACCGGACCCCCGACTCGTTCTACGACCACGGCGTCACCTTCGCCGAGCAGGCCGCCCGGGACCGGATCACCGCGGTCGTCCGGGAGGGTGCCGACGTCATCGACATCGGCGGCGTCCCGGCCAGTCCGGGCACCGAGGTCACCGAGCAGGAGGAGATCGACCGGGTCGTGCCGACCGTGGAGTGGGCGCGCCACACGTTCCCCGACGTCGCGATCTCGGTCGACACCTTCCGCGCCGGGCCCGCCGACGCCGTCTGCGCCGCCGGGGCCGACCTGGTCAACGACAACTGGGCCGCCGCCGACGGGGCGATCCTCGACGTCGCCGCCCGGTACGGCGCCGGCTACGTCAGCGCCCACACCGACCACGTCACCCCGCGCACCGAGCCGCACCGGCCCCGCTACGCCGACGTGCTCCGCAGCGTCATCGACCAGACCGTCGCGCTCGCCGAGAAGGCCGTCGCCGCGGGCGTGCCCGCCGGGGGGATCCTCATCGACCCGGCGATCGACTTCTCCAAGAACACGCTGCACAGCCTCCAGGTCCTGCGCGGCATCGACGAGATGGTCGCGACCGGCTGGCCGGTGCTGCTGGCGATGTCGAACAAGACCGTCGTCGGTGAGTCCCTGGCCGTGCCGCTGGAGGAGCGGCTGACCGGCACCCTCGCCGCGACGGCGCTGGCCGCGGACCGCGGCGTCGCCATGGTGCGCGCCCACCAGGCCCGGGCCACCCGCGAGACCTGCGAGATGGTCGCCACCGTCCGTGGCGAGCGGAACCCGTCGCGGGCGGTGAGACTGCTCGCGTGAGCATGATCCACCAGATCTTCCCGGCGGCCGACGCCGGACCGCTGTCGACCGAGCAGCTCGAAGGGCTCTACGCCTACCCGGACGACCGCCTCCGGCTGTCGGTCAACTTCGTGTCCAGCGCCGACGGCGCCGTCGAGGTCGAGGGCAGCTCGGCCGGGCTGTCCACCCCGCCCGACCGCGCGGTGCTGGACCTGGGGACCGACCTCGCCGACGTTGTGCTCGTCGCGGCCGGGACGGCCACCGCCGAGGGGTTCACCGGCGTCAAGCACAACGACCGGATGGACGACCGGCGCCGCCGCTTCGGGCTGTCGGAGCTGCCGTCGACGGCGGTCGTCACCTCGTCGGGGAAGTCGCTCGACCCGTCGGCGCCGGTGCTGACCGACACCGTGGTCCCCACGATCGTGCTCACCTGCGAGTCGGTCCCGGCGGACCTGCGCGGCCGGTGGGCCGATGCCGGCGCCGAGGTCGTGCTCACCGGCGACGAGTCGGTCGACCTCGCCGTCGCCGTCGCCGCGCTGGGGGAGCGCGGGCTGCGCCGGATCAACTGCATGGGCGGACCCGCGCTGTTCGGCAGCCTGGCCGAGGCGGGCCTGGTCGACGAGCTGCGGCTGACCCTCGCGCCGTTCCTGGTCTCCGGCGAGGCAGGCCGGATCGCCCGCGGCGCGGGCATGGACCCCGCGCGTCTCGAGCTCGTCAGCGTCGTCACGGGGGACGACACGCTCCTCATGCGCTACCGGGTGCGCGAGGCGCCGTCGTCCTGACGGGGAACCCCGGAGGGGGAGGTCCCGATCACGCACGGCGACGTCTGGGGCAGGATGGTGCCGTGTCGCGTCCCTCGAACATGCTGGCGGACGGCGTCGTCGTCCTCAGTCCGCTCGGCTGGGACGACGTGACGGCCCACCTCGCGGGTGAGGACGCCGAGATCGTCCGCTGGCTCGGTGGCGCACCCGCGACCCCGGCGACCGCCCGCGCCCACGTCCGCCGCGCGATCGAACGCTGGGCCGACGACGGGCCGAAGCTGAGCTTCGGCATCCGGGTCGACGGCGGCGCCGTCCTCGCCGGGACGATCGACGTCGACCTGGATCCCGCGGGGGACCGGGCCGGTCTGTCCTACGGCGTCTACGCGGCGTACCGCCGTCGCGGCCTCGCGACGCGCGCGGTCCGGCTCGCCGCCCGCTACCTGGGCGAACGGGGTGACGTGCGATGGATCTCGATCGACGTCGACCCGCAGAACACCGCATCGGTCGGGGTCGCGCGACGGGCCGGGTTCCGATTCCTGCGCCACGTCGTCGACGACGAGGGGTCCTTCGATCGCTACGAGCTCCTCGTCCGCGCGCCGGTGGTGCCCGCGCCGCCGCCGCGTCCGCGGCACGGCCGGCCCTGACCCCGTTCGCGTCGGCCGTCCGGTGCCCCGGTCGTGGGGACACCGGACGGGCGACGTCGCGAGCGCCGGTCGGGGGTCCGGCGCTCGTCGGTCCGCCGTCAGGAGACGGTCGGAGCCTCGATGTACATCACGCCCGGGACCTCGAACACGGGCAGCGCGCCGGCGTCGTCGGCCGACGGGAGGTCGACGTCGTCCGCGGAGGGGAGCTCGGGAGCGTCGTCGGCCGAGGGGAGCTCGGGCGCGTCCGGAGCGGAGGGGACCTCGGGCGCGTCCGCGGACTGCAGCGAGGCGGTGGAGAGGTCCTCCGCGCCCGGCAGCGAGTCCGCGGAGGGGAGCGCGTCGGTGCTCGGCAGGGAGTCGGCCGAGGGGAGCGCGTCGGTGCTCGGCAGGCCGGGGAGCGAGTCGGCCGACGGCAGCTCCGGCAGACCGGAGGTCTCGCCGTGCGGGGTCTGCAGCTCACCGAAGGAGACGCTGTTCGCGTCGTTCGACAGGGTGCCGTCCTCGTAGGACGGCAGGGCGGAGGTGTCCGGGGCGTCGGGTGCCTCGGGCAGTTCGGCGGCCGAGGCCTGGCCGACGACGCCGGCGCCGAGCGCGGCGATGCCGGCGCCGGCGAGGGACAGCCGCAGGGCGGTACGGGCGAGCGGAGTCATGCGCACGTCCTTCCAAAGGGGGAGCGGGGGAGCGGAGGGCCGACGGACGACCCTCGCCGGGGGACAACGAGACCCCCATCGGTCGGTTGCGTTCCGCAGTCACTCGGCGGCGATCTTCACTCGTACGAGTGGCAACCTGAGAGGGGGCTCGCACGTACGGCCCCTTCTCGTCACTCCAACAGGCATCAGGTGGTCCACTCGCGGCACACGTACGCGGGGGAGCAGGATGAGTCTGTGCGCGCGCCGAGCTCCTCCGTCCGCCACTCCGTCCGTCGTTCGGCGCCCGTCGCGGGAGCGCTGGCCGGGGCCCTGGGCGGGGCGGGCGGCGCCGCCGCGGCCGCGATCGGCTGGCACTACTCGACGATCCTGCTGCACCCGTCGCCGCACCCGGGACTGCCCGAGCGGGTCGTCACCGCCGGGGACGGCACCGTCGAGCTGGCGCGGACCAGGCTGTCCGCACAGCCGGGTGTCTGGGGGCTGCGAGGCCCGGCCGGACTCGCCGTCGTCGGTCCGGTGCTGGACCGCGGGCGCCGCACCGTCGTCCGGGAGCTGCGCGCCGGCCCGGTCCCGGCGACCGGCCCCGCGGTGCTCGACGCCGGCCCGTTCGACCCGGACCCGTCCGCCCGCGGGCTGCCCTTCGACGACGTCCGGGTGCCCACCGACCTCGGCCTCGCCCCGGCCTGGCGCATCCCCGCCCCGGACGGCGGTGACCCGGACACCTGGGCGCTGTGCGTGCACGGCCGAGGCGGGACCCGGCGCGAGGCACTGCGGATCCTGCCCGCGCTGCACGCGGCCGGGCTGACCCAGCTCGTCGTCAGCTACCGCGGGGACGGGACCGCCCCGGAGTCACCGGATGGGCGTTCGCACCTCGGCGACACCGAGTGGCGCGACATCGACGCCGCCGCGGCCTACGCCCTGGTCCACGGTGCGCGCCGGCTGGTGCTGGTCGGCTGGTCGATGGGGGCCGCGGTGGGCGGGGCGTTCCTCGACCGGTCCCCGCACGCCGACCTCGTCGACGCCGTGGTCTGGGACGCACCGCTGCTCGACTGGCGTCGCACGCTGCGCAGGCAGGCCCGCAACCGCGGTCTCCCGCCGACCCTCGCCGGGGTCGCGGCCCGGTTCACCGCGCGCCGGATCGGGATCGACCTCGACCGGTTCGACCTGGTCCGGCGCCCGCCCGCGGTCCGCCCGCCGACGCTCGTCCTGCACAGCGACGCCGACACCGCCGTGCCGGTCACGCTGAGCCGGGACCTGGCCGCGACCGCCCCCGGGCACCGCTGGCCGGTCACCTACCGGGAGTTCTCCGGCACCGAGCACACCGGCAGCTGGAACGCCGATCCCGACGGCTACGAGGCCGCCGTGACCGGCTTCCTGCGAACCCTGCGCCCGGCCTGACCCGTCCGCTCCGGGACGGCCGTGGGTCAGTGACCGCTCGCCTGCGACCGGCCCTGGCCGATCGGCTTGCCGTGGATCTGGTCGTCGGTCGGCGGGGTCGTCGGCACCGGGGTCCCCGGGTCCACCTCGCGCTCGCGCTGCAGGACCGTCGCCCAGCCCCACACCGCGGCCGCGGTCAGCAGCAGGACGGCCACGATCCACGGGGCCCGGCGCACCCGCGCCGGGGTCGGCTCGACCACCTCGGCCAGCGCGTGGCGGGCGTCGTGCACCGAGCCGGACACCACGTCGGACAGGCCGGACAGGCGGGACGAGACCCCTCCCGCCACGGCGTCGGCGACCGCGCCACCGGCGATCCGGCCGGCGTCGGCGAAGGTGTGCACGGCCTCGGCGGCATCCTTGCGGGCACGGGCCCGCGTCCTCTCGGCACTCATGTTCCGGACCTGCTTCCCACGGATGCGGCTGCTTACTGGCACGATGGTAGCCGTGACGGAACCAGGAAACGCCAACACGACGGCCGTCCTGCACACCTCCGAGGGCGTCGTCCGCGTCGTGCTGTTCGGCGACCACGCGCCGAAGACGGTCGCGAACTTCGTCGGCCTCGCGGAGGGCAGCAAGGACTACACGGGCCCGAACGCGAGCGGCGGCGACTCCGGACCGTTCTACGACGGTTCGATCTTCCACCGGGTGATCAGCGGCTTCATGATCCAGGGCGGCGACCCGACCGGTACCGGTCGCGGTGGCCCGGGCTACCAGTTCGGCGACGAGTTCCACCCGGACCTCAAGTTCGACAAGCCCTACCTGCTGGCCATGGCCAACGCCGGGCCGGGCACCAACGGCTCGCAGTTCTTCATCACGGTGGGCAACACCCCGCACCTGAACCGGCGCCACACCATCTTCGGTGAGGTCGCCGACGCCGAGTCGCGGGCCGTCGTGGACGCCATCGCCCAGACCACCACCGGCCAGGCCGACCGGCCGCTGACCGACGTGGTCATCGAGAAGATCGAGATCGAGCGGTCCTGACCCCGCAGGTCTCCGACCACCGAGTGGACGGGCCGTGGTGAACGGACGACCCGACGACAGCGGATCCGGGACACCCGGCGAGCCCGAGGGCGGGCCGGGTTCCCCCGGCCCCGCGGGCACGCCGTACTACCCGGCGCCGCCCGGCTACCCGCAGCCCCAGTGGCCGCCGCCGGGCGCGCCGGGCGGTCCGCCCTGGGCCGGTCCCGGCGCGCCGTACGGCGGAGCCGCGGACGGCGGCGCCACGCACGGCATCCCGCACGGTGGTCGCCCGCCCGGTGGGGTCCCGGGGGCCGGGTCCGGGGCCGGCGCGGTCTGCGTCCGGCACCCCGACCGGCCCACCGGGCTGGCCTGCTCGCGCTGCGACCGGCCCGCCTGCCCCGACTGCCTGCGGCCGGCCCCGGTCGGCCAGCACTGCGTGGACTGTCTCGCCGAGGGCGCGCGGACGACCCCGCGCCGGCGCAACGTCGCCGGTGCGAGCCGCACCGGGAAGCCGGTGATCGTCCCCGGTCTGATCGTCGCCAACGTGGTGGTCTACGTGCTCACCGCGGTCACGGCGGGCAGCGTGATGTCCAACTTCCGCTCGCCGCTGTTCGACGCCGGGGGGCTCGTCCCGCTCCTGGTCGCCGACGGCGAGTACTGGCGGATCATCACCTCGGGCTTCCTGCACATCGGCCCGCTGCACCTGGCGTTCAACATGTACGCCCTGTGGATCATCGGCCGTGAGGTCGAGACGGTCCTGGGCCGGGCCCGGTTCGTCGCCGTGTACGGCGTGTCCATGCTCGGCGGTGCGGCCGCGGTCATGCTCTTCAGCTCCCCGGTCGGGGCGACCGCGGGCGCCTCCGGTGCGGTGTTCGGGCTGATGGGGGCACTGTTCGTCCTGCTGCGGCGGCTGAAGCTGCCGACCGGGCAGGTCGTCGCCGTCATCGCGATCAACGCCGTGATCAGCCTCAGCATCCAGGGGATCTCCTGGCAGGGGCACCTCGGCGGGCTCGTCTTCGGCGCCGCGGTCACCGCTGCGCTGGTTCACCTCGGGACGGGATCCCCGCAGCGCAGGCGGACCCAGTTGCTGGCGGTCTCCGGGCTGGCCGTGCTGGCGCTGGTACTGATCGGGGTGCGCGCCGCGGGCCTGCTCGCGGCCGCCGGCGTCTGAGGCAGGCCGGGCCGGACCGCGGGCCCGTGCGCCGAGATGCAGCTCGGGGTTCTCGACGCCGAGCCAGGACGACCCGGAGGTGCATGTCGGCGGCTGCCCGCCGACCCGGGCCGTCGGTGGCCGATCCGGTGCTCGCCGAGGTGCGGGTGGCGGATCAGAGCCCGGGCGGGCCCGGGTCGCCGGGGCGGTGGCCCGGGCGCAGGGCGGCGAGGTCGTCGAACACATCCACCGGGTCCGCGCCCAGCTCGGCCCGGCCGAGGATCACGAGCCGCTCGCGGTCGTCGACGTCGCGCAGCTCCAGTTCCAGCAGCACCGACTGGCGACCCAGCCTGCGGGTCCGCAGCAGCCGCAGATCGTCCACCCGCCCCCAGGGCACGTGCCGGGTCCAGGTCAGCCTGCGGACGGTCAGCCCCTCGGGGCCGGCCTCCAGCCGGGGCCGGGCACGGGTCCCCGATGCCGCGGCCAGGGTGAGACCGAGCGCCGCGACGCCCGCGACCACCGCGCCCGCCGCGTCCGCGCCGGACACGAGCACCGCGACCGACCAGCCGGTCGCGGCGACCGCCAGCACCCAGAGCACGACGACCGCGCCCACCGGTGTCGACCACCGAAGGCGATCACCCTGTGTGGTCATGTGAAGTTGTCCACAGGCCCCATCCACATGGTGGACAACTCACATCCGTGTATTTCCGCTGCTCAGCGCCACCGCATCGTCATCAGCAGGCCGATCACGATGAGTGAGAATCCGATGATGAAGTTCCAGTTGTTCAGCGCCAGCATGAACGGGATGGACGGCCCGGCCAGATAGTTGATCACAAGCCAGGCCAGGCCGAGGATCCACATCGCGACCATGACGGCGATGTAGGCCGGGTGTGTCGGTCCCGCGACCTTCTGCGGGGTGCGGCTGACCGGGGGCGGGGTGTAGGCCGCCTTCTTGCGGACCTTCGACTTCGGCATCTGACCTCATCGCCTGTCGGAGTCGGACACGGGTCCGGCCGGTGCGCCGGCCGGGGGCGGGACCTGCGACGGGGCACCGTGGTCGGGGAACGTGGCGACCCGGACAGATCCGCCACCACGGTAGCGCGACCGCCTCGCCGTCCGGGTCATACCGGCGACACAGGCGTCACACGTCACGGGGACGTCGGGTGGTGCGGGGCGGGGATCAGACCCCGGCGACCAGTCCGGCCATCTCGTCGGACAGCCGTACGACCAGGTCCTCCGGCACGTCGTAGCCGGCCTGGCGCAGCCAGTTCGCCAGCATCCGGTGCCCGCCCTCGGTCAGCACGGACTCCGGGTGGAACTGCACGCCGGAGATCGGGAGCTCCCGGTGCCGCACGGACATGATCAGGCCGGTCTCGGTGTGTCCGGTCGCCTCCAGCTCCGACGGCAGACCGTCGGGCGCGATCGTCAGCGAGTGGTAGCGGGTGGCCGTGAACGGCGACGGCAGCCCGGTGAGCACGCCGGTGTCGTCGTGGAAGACCTCCGAGGTCTTGCCGTGCAGCAGCTCGGGGGCGCGCTCCACGACCCCGCCCCAGGCGGTGGCCAGCGCCTGATGGCCGAGGCACACGCCCAGCAGGGGAGTGCCGCGCTCCGCGGCGTGGCGGATGACCTCGACGCTGCGACCGGCCCGCTCCGGGGTCCCCGGACCGGGGCTGACCAGGACGGCACCGACCTCGTCGAGCTCGTCGAGCTCGACCTCGTCGTTGCGCCGGACCACCGGGTCGGCACCGAGCTGGGCCAGGTACTGGACCAGGTTGTAGACGAAGCTGTCGTAGTTGTCGACGACGAGTACGCGCACGGTCCCTCCCGGGAAAATCGTCAGTTGAACGGGAAGCCGTTGCTGCCGTTCTCACCGTCGCTGCTGCTGTCACCGGAGTAGCTGCCGACGGTGAGGGTGACGGTCTGGCCGCTCGAGGCCTCGGACCCGCCGGACGGGCTCTGCTGCAGCACGACGCCGTTCTGCGAGGAGTCCGAGACGTCGACCTGGCGGATCGACGGGCTCAGCCCCGCCTCCTGCAGTGTGCTGATCGCGCTGTCGACGCGCTGGCCGACGACGTTGGGCACCTGGTTCTGGTTCCCACGGCTGATCTGGATCGTGATGGTCTGGTCGGGTGCGACCCGGGTCCCGGCCGACGGGTTCGTGCCGACCGCCTGGCCCGCCGAACCGCTGCTGTCGACCTCGGTCGTGGAGATCGACTGGAAGCCGGCGTTCTGCAGAGTCGCCCGGGCGGCGTCGGCCGACTGGCCCGCCACGTCCGGCACGGCGACGGTCTGCTGCTTGCGACCCACCACCAGCGACACCGCGGTGTTGCCCGAGACCTGCTGGCCCGGCCCCGGGTCGGAGGTGATGACCTTGCCGACCTGGCCTGAGTCACTCGTGTCGCGTTCGGTGCGGCCGCCGACCTGCAGGCCGGCCTCCCGGAGCTTGGCCTCGGCCTCGTCCGGGGACAGGCCCTCCACGCTCGGCACCGTGACCTGCGCTGGCCCGCTGCCGACGTAGACCGTCACCCGGCTGTTCTCGGCGACCTGGTTGCCACCGCCGGGGTCGGTCCGTACGACCTTGCCGACCTGGGCGACGTCCGACGGCTGGTCCTGCTGGGAGAACAGCAGCCCGGCCTGGGTGATGGTCTGTCGTGCCTGGTCCGGGGACTGGCCGAGCACGTCGGGCACCGACACCTGGTCCGGGCCCGAGGAGGAGAACAGCTGGAAGCCGACGAAGCCGAGCAGGCCGATGACCGCGAGCGCGGCGACCCACAGGAGGGCCTTGCGCCGCCCCCCGCGGCCCTCGTCGTCGGCGTAGTCGGGGTGGTGCGGCGGCATCGTGTGCCGGCCGGTGGGCGGGCCGCCCGCGTCGAGCCGGCGCGTCGCCATGGCCTGGGTCGCGCCGTCGTGGGCCATCATGTGCGTGCGCTCGTGCTCGCTCATGACCAGCGGCGCGTGTACGGGCTCGCCGTTGCGCACGCGGACCAGGTCCGCCCGCATCTCGGCGGCCGACTGGTAGCGGTTGGCCGGGTTCTTGCTGAGCGCCTTGAGCACCACCGCGTCGAGCGCCGGGGGCACCGACGGGTTGAGCTCGGACGGGGACCGGGGGTCCTCCCGCACGTGCTGGTAGGCGACCGCGACCGGGGTGTCCCCGGTGAACGGCGGCTCGCCGGTCAGGAGCTCGAACAGCACACAGCCCGCGGCGTAGACGTCCGAGCGGGCGTCCACGGCCTCGCCGCGCGCCTGCTCGGGCGACAGGTACTGCGCCGTGCCGATGACGGCGGCGGTCTGGGTGACGTTCTGGCCCTCGCCCAGCGCACGGGCGATGCCGAAGTCCATGACCTTGACCGCGCCGACGCCGTTGATCATCACGTTCGCGGGCTTCACGTCGCGGTGGATGATGTTGTGCCGGTGCGAGAAGTCGAGCGCGGCGCAGACGTCGGCCATCACCTCGACGACCCGCTGCTGGGTCATCGGACCGGTCGTCTTGACGATCTCGCGCAGCGTCTGCCCGTCGACGAACTCCATGACGATGTAGGGCAGCGGCCCGAACTCGGACTCGACCTCGCCGGTGTCGTACACCGCGACGATCGCCGGGTGGTTCAGCGACGCCGAGTTCTGCGCCTCGCGGCGGAAGCGCAGCTGGAACTGGGGGTCGCGGGCCAGGTCGGCGCGCAGCACCTTGACCGCCACGTCCCGGCCGAGCCGGGTGTCGAGGCCGCGGTGGACCTCGGACATGCCGCCGTAGCCGAGCGGGTCGCCCAGCTCGTAGCGCTCGGAGAGCAGTCGTGGTGTCGTCATCGGTTCAGATTCCCGTACTCATCGAGTCCGTCGGAGGCGTGCTCATCATGCCGGTCGGCGCTCACGGTCGGTCCCGTACGGGCGACATGTGCGCCGGAGCGACCGTTCGGTGGGATCACCGGGACATCACCGGGCACCTCCGGTCGATCTTGGGCACGGGGGACGGCGAACGGCTCCGCCGGGACCGCCGGTCCCGTGGACCCGGCCGAGGGGCCGGCCGCGGTCGCCACGGTACCGGGCGCGACGCCGAGCGACCCGGGCCGCATGTCGTCGGGCGAGAGGCCCTTCAAGATCATCACCGCGAGCAGGACGGCGGCGAGGGTCAGGATCACGAACAGGGCGGCCAGCCACGCCTTCGCCCGTCCGGAACGCTTCGGGCCCAGGTCGAGCGGGCCGGACGGATGCTGCTCGGGCATCCGGTCGGCGGAGGCGTTGCGGCGCACCGGCGGACGCGTCGGCGCCGAACGCTGCTGCCCCGGGACCCCGGTGCCGGTGGGCGGCCCGCCCGGACGACGGCCCCCCGGGAGACCGCCGCTGTGCGGCCCGGTGTGCGGCGGCCGCAGCGGGGCACCGTAGGGCGGCGAGCCCGGGGGCACCGGGACCGGCCCGGACCAGGACGGCGTGCCGCCCGGGGTGCGCGGGCCCTGCGGCCGGCCCGGCGCGCCACCGGGGGGACCGGTGACGGGGCGGGACACACCCTGGTCCGGTCCGGTGCGGCGGGCGCCGTCGGGGCCGGGGCCACCGGTGCGCGGGCCGCGGTCGGCGGTGTCGCTACCGCCCGCCGACGGGCCGTCGTCGCCGGTCCCCTGCACGGTCCCCTGCAGGGCGTGTCGCGAGCCGGCGCCGTCGTCGCCGCGGAAGTCGGGTGCGTACCCGCCGGGGGCGGGGATGCCGGGCGGCGGCGGCCGGTGCCCGCGCCGGACCGCGGCGACGGCGTCGGCGAACTCGGCGCCGTCGGCGTAGCGCTGCTCGGGGTCCTTGACCAGCACCGAGGAGACCAGCTCGCGCACCCGCTCGGGGATCTCGTCCGGCAGCGGCGGCGGGTCGTCGCGGACCTGCATCATCGCGACCGCGACCGCGCTCTCGGCGCGGAACGGCCGCACCCCGGCCAGGCACTCGTAGCCGACGATACCGAGCGAGTAGACGTCGCCCGACGGCCCGGCCTCCTCGCCGGAGGCCTGCTCCGGAGCGATGTAGTGGGCGGTGCCCATGACCATCCCGGACCGGGTCACCGGGACGGCGTCGGCGGCCTTGGCGATGCCGAAGTCGGTCAGCTTCACGACGCCGTCGGTGCGCAGCAGGATGTTGCCGGGCTTGACGTCGCGGTGGACGAACCCGCGCTCGTGCGCGGCGAACAGCGCCCGGCCCGCCTGCTCGAGGATGTCGAGCGCCTCGTCGGCGGGGATGGGCCCGCGCCCGATCCGCGACGACAGCGGCTCACCCCGGACGAGCTCCATCACCAGGTAAGCGGTGCGCCCGCCGCCGGTGGAGCTGTCGTCCTCGCCGTAGTCGTGCACGGCGGCGATCCCGGCGTGGTCGAGCGAGGCGACGGTGCGGGCCTCGATGCGGAACCGGTGCAGGAACTCCGGGTCGTCGGAGAGCTCCGCCTTGAGGACCTTCACCGCGACGCTGCGCCCGAGCCGGGTGTCCGAGGCCTCCCAGACCTCGCCCATCCCGCCGACCGCGATCCGCCGGTCCAGCTGGTAGCGCTCGGAGATCAGCTGCCCGGCCGACAGGGCGCTCACGGGGCCGCCGGGGACCTGCGCCGGGCCGGGTCCCGCGGGCTCACTGGGCGTCCCGCAGCGCCTCGGCGATCACGGCCCGCCCGATCGGGGCCGCGACCGAGCCACCGGTCGCCTCCAGCGCCCGGTCGCCGCCGTTCTCGACGAGCACCGCCACCGCGACCTTGGGGTCGTCGGCCGGTGCGAACGCCACGTACCAGGCGTGCGGCGGGGTGTTCTTCGGGTCGGTGCCGTGCTCGGCGGTACCGGTCTTCGACGCGATCTGGACGCCGGTGATCTTGCCGCCGCCCGAGGTCCGCTCCTCCGAGCCGACCATCAGGTCGGTCATCGTGCGGGCCACGTCGGCCGGCATCGACCGCGACATCCGGTCCGGGTCGGTGGTGTCGACGACGTCCAGGGTCTGGCTCTGGATCTCCTTGACCAGGTGCGGGGCCATCGTCTGGCCGCCGTTGGCGATCGAGGCGCCGATCATCGCCAGCTGCATCGGGGTCAGCCGGACGTCGCGCTGACCGATCGCGGACTGCTGGGTCGAGGGGGTGTCGGACATCGGGCCGACCTGCGACGCCGTGACCGGCATCGGGATCTGCAGGTCGGTGCGGCCGATGCCGAACGCCTCGGCCTGGGCACGGAGCTTGTCCGGCCCGAGCTCGCCGCCGAGCTGGGCGAACGCGGTGTTGCAGGAGCGTGCCAGCGCCTCGCGCAGCGACGCCGTCGCCCCGCCGCCGCAGGCCGAGCCGTTGTAGTTCTCCAGGGTGGTCGTGGAGTCGGCCAGCTGGATGTTGCGGGCGGCCGTGAGCTGGCTGTCCGGGGTGTAGCCGTTCTGCAGGGCGGCCGCGGTGGTGACGAGCTTGAACGTCGAGCCGGGCGGCTCGATCTCGTTGATCGCCCGGTTGGTCATCGGGTCCGGGTCGGCGGCGCCGTAGCGCTTCCACGCCTCCTGCTGCTGCGCCGGGTCCGGCGAGGCCAGCGGGTTCGGGTCGAACGACGGCGTCGAGGCCATCGCCAGGATCTCCCCGGTCTGCGGCACCAGCGCGACGACGGCGCCGGTGTACCCGCGGGAGGCCAGCCCGTCGTAGGCGGCGCGCTGCACCTCGGGGTCGATGGTGGTCACCACGTTGCCGCCCGCCGGGTCCCGGCCGGTGATCAGGTCCGACAGCCTGCGCACGAACAGCCGGTCGTCGGTGCCGTTGAGCACCTCGTCGGCGGACCGCTCGAGTGCGGTCTTGCCGTAGACGGTCGACAGGAAGCCGGTGATCGGCGCGAACATCTCGCCCTGCGGGTACTGGCGGGCGAACCGCAGCCGGCCGTCGCTCTCGACGCTCTGCGCGAGGACCTGCCCGCCGGCGACGATCTGGCCGCGCTGACGCGAGTACTCGTCGATCTGCGAGCGCTGGTTGCGGGAGTCGTCCCGGTACTGGCCGGCCATGACCACCTGCACGTAGGTGATGTTGCCGAGCAGGACCACGATCATCACCATCACGGCGAGTGCCACGCGGCGGACCGGGCGGTTCACGTCTCGCTCCTCTGGGCGGCGGTGTCGGCGCGGTTGTCGTCACGGGTGTCGGAACGGCCCGTCCCGGGACGCTGGACGAGCTCGGTGCTGGCCTCGGCGATCGGCGCCCGCGGCTTCGCGGGCCGGACGGGAAGCGGTGCCCTGGCCACGTGTGAGATCCGCAGCAGGATCGCCACCAGCACGTAGTTCGCCAGCAGCGACGAGCCGCCGTAGGACAGGAACGGCAGCGTCAGACCGGTCAGCGGGATCAGCTTCGTCACCCCGCCGATGACGACGAAGATCTGCAGCGCCACCGAGAACGACAGCCCGGTCGCGAGCAGCTTGCCGTAGGAGTCGCGCACGGCCAGCGCCGACCGCAGCCCACGGGTGATGAGCACCAGGTACACCAGCAGGATCGCGGCCAGCCCGATCAGCCCGAGCTCCTCGCCGAGCGAGGAGAAGATGAAGTCGGACTCGGCGAACGGCACGATGTCCGGCCGTCCGGCACCCAGTCCGGTCCCGCCGACGCCGCCGGTGCCGAGCCCGAACAGCGCCTGCGCGAGCTGGTAGCCGCCGCCGCTGAAGTCGGCGAACGGGTCCAGCCAGATCCGCACGCGGGTCTGGACGTGGTCGAACAGGTTGTAGGCGACGACGGCACCGCCGGAGAACGCCAGCAGCCCGATCACCATCCACGACACGCGTTCGGTCGCGGTGTAGAGCAGGACCAGGACCAGGCCGAAGATCAGCAACGAGCTGCCGAGGTCGCGCTGGAGCACGAGCACGCCGACCGACAGCCCCCAGGCGACGAGCAGTGGAGCCAGGTCACGGGCGCGGGGCAGCTCCATGCCCAGGAAGCGGCGGCCCGCGGTGGAGAGCAGGTTGCGCTTCTGGACCAGGTAGGCAGCGAAGAAGATGATCAGCAGGATCTTGGAGAACTCGCCGGGCTGGATGCCGGGGCCGCCCGGGATGCGGATCCAGAGCTTGGCCCCGTTGACCTCGGAGATCGACGACGGCAGGAACGCCGGGATCGCCAGGAAGACCAGGCCGACGAAGCCCGCGGTGTAGCCGTAGCGGGCCAGTGTGCGGTGATCCCGGAGGAAGAACAGCACCAGCGCGAACAACGCCAGGCCGGCGACGGTCCAGGTGACCTGGGCGCCGATCAGCCCGCTCGGCACCGGGCTCCCGGTGGCCTCCGCGCGGGCGGCCTTGGCCAGGTCGAGCCGGTGGATCATCACCAGGCCGATGCCGTTGAGCAGCGCGACCGACGGCAGGATCAGCGGGTCGGCGTAGGGCGCCAGGAAGCGCACCGCCACGTGCGCACCCGCGAACAGCACGAGATACGCCAGACCCACCCACAACAGGTCGGTCGTCAGCGACTGCTCCTGGTTCGCCTCCACCAGCACCAGCGCACCGGTCGTGAGTACGGCGGCCAGGCCCAGCATCAACAGCTCGATGCCGCGGCCGGTGGGCGTGGTCGGCTCCGCAGCGGAGCTGCCCGTGGCCATCAGCCGTCGAGCCGGCAGTTCCGGCCCGGCTCGGGGGTCGCGGTCGGCAGCGGGGTCGTCGTCACCGGCGGGGCGCCGGGCACCTGGACGACCGCGGGCGGCTGCGGCGGGTTCAGCGTGGAGCAGAGCGGGAGCATGCGCTCCCGCAGCCGGTCGACGGTCTCCCGGGCACCGGTCTCGCCCTCGTCGGAGACGATGCCGTCGGTGACCTGGCTGCGGACCGCCTGCGGCAGGTCGTCGAGGCCGATGTCGGTGGACTCGGCCACCCGTTGCAACGGGACACCGAGCACGTTGCCGCGCACACCCTGGTAGATCGCGACCTGGTTCTGGTCGACGGCCACGTAGTACTGCTGCAGCACCAGCGCCCGGGCGACGAACACTCCCGCCACGAGCACCACGAGCACGCCCAGCAGGGCGAGCACCGGGCGCAGGCCGCGCCGGCGGCGCGGCTCCTCCGCGGCGGCGGGCTCCAGCCGTACCGGCTCGGTGCGGGGCAGCGTGGTGGCCGCCGCGCGCTGCGCCGAGGAGTGCGGGGTCCGCTCGTCGTGGCGGTAGTCGCCGTCGCCGGCGCGCGGGTTGCGGCCCGCGGAGCCCCCGATGATCGGGGCGTCGTCGGCGTAGTCGACGTCCACCACGTCGGCCACGATGCAGGTGATGTTGTCCGGCCCGCCGCCGCGCAGCGCCAGCTCGATCAGGCGGTCGGCGCACTCGCGGGGGTCGGCGTAGTCGGTCAGCGTGTCGTGCAGTGTCTCGTCGCTGACCGGGCCGGACAGGCCGTCGGAGCACAGCAGGAAGCGGTCCCCGGCGCGGGCCTCGCGGATCGACAGCGACGGGTCGACGTCCTGCCCGGTGATGGCGCGCAGCAGCAGCGACCGCTGCGGGTGCGTGTGCGCCTCCTCCTCGGTGATCCGGCCCTCGTCGATCAGCGACTGGACGAACGTGTCGTCCTTCGTGATCTGGGTGAGCTCGCCGTCGCGCAGCAGGTAGCAGCGCGAGTCGCCGACGTGGACCATGCCCAGGCGCGAGCCCGCGAACAGGATCGCGGTCAGGGTGGTCCCCATGCCCTCGAGGTCGGGGGCCTCGGCGACGTGGCGGGAGATCGCCTCGTTGCCGTCGTGGGTCGCCTCGCGGAGTTCGGCGAGCAGGTCGTCACCGGGCACGTCGTCGTCGAGCGGGGCCAGTGCGGAGATCACCAGGGACGAGGCGACCTCGCCCGCGGCGTGACCGCCCATGCCGTCGGCGAGGGCGAGCAGGCGGGGGCCCGCGTAGACGGCGTCCTGGTTGTTCTGCCGGACCAGTCCGCGGTCACTGCGGGCCGAGTAACGCAGCACCAGTGTCACGGGGCGGCTCCGGCTTCGGTCGGGGCACGTCGGGCGGATCCCGCGCCGCGGGACCGGTCGGACGGCCGCGGCACCGGGGGAGCGGTCGGTCGCGCCGGGCTCACGGTCGGTACCTCATGGTCGGTCCGTGTCCGTCACGATCGCAGCTCGATCACCGTCTTGCCGATGCGGACCGGTGTCCCCAGCGGGACCCGGGTGGGCCCGGTGACCTTATTACGTTCCAGATAGGTGCCGTTCGTCGACCCGAGATCCTCGACGTACCAGTCGTCACCCTGCTGCGAGATGCGTGCGTGCCGGGTGGAGGCGTAGTCGTCGTCGAGCTTGAGGGTCGAGTCGTCGGCGCGGCCGATCAGGATCGGCCGGGAGTCGAGGGTGATACGGCTGCCGGCCAGCGGACCCTGGGTGACGAGCAGCTGGCGGGCCACCTTGCCGCGGCCACCGCCGCGGACCCTGGCGGCCCGGCCCCCGCCCGCGCGGCCGGGTGCGGCCGCCCGGAGACCGGACGCGGCGTAGAGGTCGGAGCGGACCACCTGGAGTGCGAGCAGGACGAACAGCCACAGGAGGGCGAGGAAGCCGCCCCGGGTCAGTTGCAGTACCAGTTCCGGCACGTCGTCCTACTCGCCCTTCTCGTGTTCCTGCACGCTCCGCCCGCCCGGTGGATCACCGGGCGGGCGGGGACGCACCGCTGTCGCTGCGCGGACTCCGCTCCGCGGGTGTGGCTCAGCCCTGGGTGCGGAACACCAGGCTGGAGTGACCCACGCGGATCACGTCGCCGTCGGTCAGCTGGCAGGACTGCACCGGGGAGTTGTTCACCGTGGTGCCGTTGGTCGAGCCCAGGTCGTTCAGGGTCGCGACCTGGCCGTCCCAGGTGACCTCCAGGTGCCGGCGGGACACGCCGGTGTCCGGGAGCCGGAACTGGGAGTCCTGACCGCGGCCGATGACGTGGGTGCCCTCGGCCAGCTGGTAGTTGCGGTTCGACCCGTCGTCCAGGATCAGCATCGCGGTCAGCTGCGCCGGAGCGCCCCAGCCGCCCTGGCCGCCGTACCCCTGGCCGTCGTAGCCCTGGTCGTAGCCGCCCTGCTGGTAGCCCGGCTGGGCGTAGCCCTGCTGCTGGCCGTAGCCGCCGTCGTAGCCCTGCTCGTAGCCACCCTGCTGCGGGTAGCCGGGCTGGGCGTAGCCCTGGGGCTGGCCGTAGCCACCCTGCTGCGGCTGGCCGTAGCCGTCGTAGCCCTGCTCGTAGCCCTGCTGGGGGTAGCCACCCTGCTGCGGCTGGCCGTAGCCCTGCTGGCCGTACTGGTCGTAGCCGCCCTGCGGGGGCTGGGCGTAGCCCTGGGGCTGGCCGTAGCCGCCCTGCTGCTGGCCGTACTGGTCGTAGCCGGGCTGCTGCTGGTCGTACCCGGGCTGCTGGCCGTAGCCCTGCTGGGGCTGGCCGTACTGGTCGTAGCCGGGCTGGCCGTAGCCGCCCTGCTGCTGCCCGTACTGGTCGTACCCGCCCTGCTGCTGGCCGTAGCCGCCCTGCTGCTCCTGGTCGTACCCCTGAGGCGCGTAGGTCTGCTGGCCGTACCCGCCGGGTGCGCCCCGGTCGTATCCGTACTGCCCGTTCTCCTCGGGGTGGCCCGGTTGCTGGCTCATGGGTGCTTCTCCTGCGGTGCGTGCTCGGTTGGCGGCCCGACGGGAAGCGTCGGGGTCGACAGCGGAGCGGGTGCGGAATTGTCCCGTGTGCAGCGCCTCGGAGCGCTCCAGAAAGACTACGACCTCACCGTAGGTGTCCCAGCCCTGGTCGGTGAGTTCCTTCGCCACGTGCGACGAGAGGGATCGGACGACCCCGTCCTCGTCGCCCGCCATCCGGTCGAGATCGCTGGGGCTGAGCAGAACGGTGTACCGGTTGGGCGCCAGCTGGCGACCTCCGGCGAGCTGCTCGACGTTGTCCTCGGCTTCCCTCAGCAGTGCCTGTGCGACTTCCTGTGGGACGACACTGCCCCCGAAGACCCGCGCGAAGGCATCGCCCACGAACCCCTGAAGTCGGCGCTCGAAGCGGTCCACGCGGCCCAAAAGATCTCCTCCATCCGCATCGGCGTGTCGGTGATGTGCGACCGATCGTATCTGTGTTATCCGCCGGGCACGGCGGGGCCCGGCACGAGCGGGCGACCGGCCCCGCAGTGCCACCGACGTGCTCCCCTCCGATCTACCCGGCCCGGAGCCGCGGCGCATCCCGGTGCCCCACCCGCCACGACCCCCTCCAGCTGGTGATCGACGGGCAGGGGACCCCCCTGCGAACGGCTGCCGAGCGGGGTGCTAACTTTCTCGTGTCGCTCGGGCGAGTGGCGGAATGGCAGACGCGCACGGTTCAGGTCCGTGTGTCCGAAAGGACGTGAGGGTTCAACTCCCTCCTCGCCCACCATCTCCTCTCATCGGGGATTCTCCCCCTCCGGCGGTCACCACCGCCATCGCGAGATCGGTTCCGGGTGTAGCCCGATCCGGTCTCGCTTGTCGTTTCTACGGGTTCCGGCCACGCTCCGTGCCCGGACCCCGTGCGCCGATCAGGCGTCCCGCAGCGCCGGGCGGTCGGGATGGTCGGCCATCACGAGCACATCGGCGAACGAACCGGGGTCTCCCTCGCTCTCGTAGCGGCCGTACGCGGCGGCCGTCCAGGCATCGTCGGGGGGCAGCAGACGGCGCAGCGCGGCCCCGCCGACGCGCAGGTGCACGGTCAGCTCGGCGGCCAGGCCCCGGCCCAGCAGCCGCCCGCCGGCGAGCAGCACCACCCCGTCCGGCCCGAGCGGCACCGGCTCGTCGCGGTAGGCACGGTCGCGCGCCGTGTCGCGCAGCCGGGGCAGCACCAGGCCGCTGCCGCCGGGACCCATCGGGGCGAGGACCTCGCGGCGCAGCGCGGGCTCGTCGAGCCAGCCGTCGAGGAACATGTCCGGGTCGGTGCGGCCGAGCTCCAGGCGGACCGACGCCGGTCGCAGGAAGTCGTCGGCGTCCACCGCCAGGGCCGGTCGGCCGCCGGAGCGCAGCCGCTCCGCGACCGCCCGGGCCAGCTCCAGCGGGGCCGCGGGCGGGGCGCCGTCGACGAGCACGCGCACCCGCCCCGACGGTTCCCCGGCGCGTTCCGCCAGGTGTGCCGCGAGCCCCGCCCGGTCGACGGGCCGGAACGCCCCTGCCATGTCGTCCTCCCGGTCCTGGCGTGCCCTCGGTCCCGCAGCGACACTAGGCGGATGGTCGGCGACGGCGCGGGAGCGGTGCTGCGCCGAGCGCTGCGGGTCCTCGAGGCGGTCGCCGAGGCGGGTGACGGGGTCAGCGCGAAGGCTCTCGCCCGCCGGCTGGAGTTGCCGTTGCCGACGGCCTACCGGTTGCTGGGGACGCTCGTCGAGGAGGGCTACCTGGTCCGGCTGCACGCCGAGCGCGGGTACGGGCTGGGCTACCGCGTCGTCGGGCTGTACCGGGGGATGACCGACCCGATCGTGCCGCCCGCCCCGGCCCGGGAGGTGCTCGCCGAGCTGCACACCACGGCCCGCGCGGCGGTGGTGCTGGCCGTGCTGCGGTCCGACGACGTCGTCGTCGCCCACACCGAGACCTGTGCGGCGCACCCGGGGCCGGGCGCGGTGACCGGGGAGCCGCTGCCCGCGCACGCGACCGCGCCGGGCAAGGCACTGCTCGCCGGGCTCGACCCCGGACGGCTGGCCGACGTCCTCGGCGTCGGGCACGGGCCGCTGGCGCCGCTGACCCCGCACACCCTCACCGACCGGCGGCTGCTCGACCGCGACCTGCTGCGGGTCCGCTCGGCGGGGGTCGCGGTGGAGGTGGAGGAGCACGCCCGCGGACGGGCCGGGCTCGCGGTCGCGGTGCCGCACCCGGGCGGCGGGTCCGCGCTGTCGGTCGTCGTCAGCCGGGCGGACTTCACCGGGCGCCGCTGGGAGCTCGAACGCGCGGTGCGCGAGGCCGCGGTGCCGCTGGCCCGGCACCTGGCCGCGGCGCCGGGGGTCGCCGCGTCCGGCTGAGCCCCCCAGGATGATCCGATGGCCGACGGGGTGCGCTACGAACGCGACGGACACGTCGTCACGATCACCTACGACCGCCCGGAGAAGCGCAACGCGATCGACGGGGACATGCGGCGCGCGATCAACGCCGCCTGGGACCGCTTCCGCACCGACGAGGAGGCGTGGGTCGCGATCGTGACCGGCGAGGGGCCTGCGTTCTGTGCCGGGGCGGACACGCGCTCGACCACCGGCCACCCGGCGGGCGACTTCCCGGGCAGCTTCTTCGAGCGGCCGACGGTGAACTCGCTGGAGAGCGGCTGGGAGATCTTCAAGCCGATCGTCGCCGCGGTGAACGGACCCGCCGTCGGCTACGGCGTCACGCTGCTGACCTGGTGCGACTTCGTGATCGCCTCGGATCGCGCCACCTTCTCCTTCCCGGAGGCCCGGCTGGGCGTCCCGACGATCGTCGGTGCGCTGCGGCTGCCCCGGATGATCGACCGGCAGTACGCGATGGAGCTGCTGCTCACCGGCGAGACGATCGACGCGCGGCGGGCGCACGAGATCGGCCTCGCCGGGTGGGTCGTGCCGCACGAGGAGCTGGGCGACGCCGCCCGGGACCTCGCCCGGCGGCTCACCGCGGGGGCGCCGCTGGCCCAGCGCGCGATCAAGGAGATGGCGGTGCGCGGGCCGGAGATGGGCACCACCGAGGCGATCCGCTTCGGCGAGACGCTGCGGAAGGTCGTCGCGACCACCGAGGACGCGGCGGAGGGTGCCGCCGCGGCCCGGGAGAAGCGGTCCCCGCACTGGCGTGCGCGATAGACCTTCCATTCTCCGGAAGTGACGTCGGCGGACATGCGGACACGGCGATACGTTCGCCCGATGCCGGAGAAGACAGTGGAGTCGCTCGTCCGCACCGTCCCGCCGTTCCGGGCCGACCACGTCGGCTCGCTGCTGCGGCCGCCCGCCCTGCTCGCCGCCCGGGAGCGGCACGCCGCGGGCGAGCTCGACGACGCGGGCCTGCGCGCGGCCGAGGACGCCGCGATCACCGACGTCGTCGCGCTGCAGGAGTCGGTCGGCCTGCGCTCGGCCACCGACGGCGAGTTCCGCCGCACCTCCTGGCACATGGACTTCATCTACGCCCTGGGCGGCGTCACGAAGACCTCCGGCCGGGTCGAGGTCGCGATGCGCAACGCGGCGGGCCAGAACAACTTCACCTCCGCCGGGATGGCCGTCGACAGCCGGGTGCACCTCGACGAACCCGTCTTCGCCTCGGCGTTCGAGTACCTGGCCGCGCAGGTCACCACGGCGACCCCGAAGCTCACGATCCCCTCGCCGAGCATGGTCTACGCCCGCGGCGGCCGGTCGGTCATCTCCGGCGAGGTCTACCCCGACGTCGAAGAATTCTGGTCCGACCTGTCGACCGCCTACGCCGACCAGCTCCGCGCGATGTACGACCGCGGCTGCCGCTACCTGCAGCTCGACGACACCGCGCTGGCCTACCTGAACGACCCGACGCACCGCGCGCAGCTGGCCGAGAAGGGTGACGACCCGGAGACCCAGCACCTGCGCTACATCCGCCAGATCAACGCCGCGATCGCCGACCGGCCGTCGGACATGTACGTCACCACCCACATGTGCCGGGGCAACTACCGGTCGTCGTGGGCCGCGGAGGGCGGCTACGACCACGTCGCCGAGGCGCTGTTCGGCACGCTGGGCGTCGACGGCTTCTTCTGTGAGTTCGACGACGAGCGCTCCGGTGGGTTCGCCCCGCTGCGGTTCGTCCCGAAGGGCAAGCAGGTGGTGCTCGGGCTGGTCACGACCAAGTCCGGGGCGCTGGAGGACCCGGACGCCCTCAAGCGCCGGATCGACGAGGCGGCGCGGTACGTGCCGCTGGACCAGCTGTGCCTGTCGCCGCAGTGCGGTTTCTCCTCCACCGTCGAGGGCAACGAGCTCACCGTCGACGACCAGAAGCGCAAGCTGGAGCTGATCGTCTCGGTCGCCGAGGACGTCTGGGGCCGCTGAGGGCCATACTCGCCCGGGTGGCCTACGACGAGGGTCTCGCCGCCCGTCTGCGCAGCCTGCTCGCTGAACGGCCGGTGACCGAGAAGACGATGTTCGGCGGGCTCGCCTTCCTGGTCGACGGGCACATGGCCGTCGCCGCGAGCGGACGTGGCGGGCTGCTCGTGCGGGTGGCCGCGGACCGCTCCGCGGAGCTGCTGGAGCGCCCGCGGACCGAGCGGATGGTGATGGGCGGCCGCGAGATGGCCGGCTGGCTGTGGGTGACCGGCGAGCCCGACGTCGACGACCTCGACGGCTCGGAGCTCGCCGGCTGGGTCGCCGAGGCGATCGCGGTCGTGGAGACACTCCCACCGAAGCGGTGACCGCGGCGCCGGGCCGGACTAGCGTCGGAGCCGTGAGCACCGCTGCCGCATCCCCGCTGTTCGACCGTGTCCTGGCGGGTGCCGGACCGGGCTCGCGGCTGCTGGACGTCGGCTGCGGGGCGGGGCGGCTGCTCGCCGACGCGGCCGCCGCCGGGCTGGCCGTCACCGGCGTCGACACCGAACCCCGCGCGCTCGCCGCGGCGGAGCGGGCCGCGCCCGGGGCGGACCTGCGGGTCGCCGACGCCCACGAGCTGCCCTTCGCCGACGACGCGTTCGACCTGGTCACGCTGGTGCAGGTACTGGAGCACCTCCCGAACCCGGTGCTCGCGCTGCGCGGGGCGGGCCGGGTGTGCGCGCCGGGCGGCGCGGTGCGGGCCACGGTCTGGGGCACCCCCGACGAGTGCGACGCCGCCGTCATCGGCGCGGCGCTCGCCCCGCTCACCGGGGCCGCGCCCGCGCCGCCGCAGAACAACCCCGGGCCCGACCGCAGCGGCGTCGGTGCGCCCCCGCTGACCGATCCGCGGCGGCTGACCCGGCTGGCGGAGCTGGCCGGGCTCGTGGTGCGGGAGGTCGCCGTCGTCCGGGTCCCGGTGGTGCACCCCGACCCGGACGATCTCGTCGCCGGGGTGCTCGCGTCCGGGCCGGGGCGGCACGCGGCACGCCACGCCGGCCCCGCTGCCGTCCGCGCGGCCGTGCTGGAGGCCCTGGACCCGTTCGCGCACGGCGCGGGCTACCGCCTCACCGACACCGTGCGTGTCCTGGACGCCGGTCCTCCCGCGCGCTGATCCGCGGTTCGCGCGCTGATCCGCGGTTCGCGCGTGCCGTGACACGCGCGGACTGCGGGGATGCGCGCGGACTCCGGATCAGCGCGCGGACTCGGGGTGTGCACACGTCCGGGCCGCGTCCCTCGGTGAGGGGCGCGGCCCGGAGGTGGCGTGCGGTGGTCAGCGGCCGGCGGTCGCCGCCGTCCGGCCGGTCTCGTAGCGGATCTTCAGCAGGCCCTTGCAGTACTCCCCGTTGGTCTCGATCCCGACCCGCTGCAACCGCGCGCGACGCAGGTGCAGCGGGACCTGCTCGACGGTCACCGCGGTGCCGTCGGAGTGGACCAGCAGCGGTGCGTCGTCGCCGGCGGGCAGGCCGATCGCCCTGCGGCGGGTCCGCATCCGGGTCAGCTCCTCGGTGTCGGCCTCGGTCCCGACCAGCTCGCCGAGCGTCAGCCCGGCCAGCTCGTCGGGTCCCCGGCCGGCGTCGACGAGCGGGCGGGCCACCCGGTCCTGGCCGGCCAGCGCGGCCTTGGCCAGGAACGTGTGCCGCAGCTCGTCGAGCTCGGCCGCGGCCTGCCCGTTGATCGAGCCCTCGAAGGACTTGACGAACCCGGCGTGCGCCGCGACCCCACCGTTGATCTCGTCGGAGGCGTGGTGGTCGGCCAGCGTCACCTCCGCCCTCGTCACTCCCGGTACCGCGGTCACCGCGTCGTAGGCGTCGGCGACCATCAGGAACGAGAAGTTCGGAGCGCAGAAGAACGTCGGCAGCCGGAGCCCGACGACGACCTCACCGGCGGGCGAGACCGACCACGACTCGACGAAGTCGAGCTCGGTGATCGGCTCGTCCAGCTCCGGGTCGAGCACCGTCCCCAGCGCGGACCACACGGCCTGCCGGAGCGGGCTCTCAGCAGGCCGCGGGGTCACGCCTGCGCCCCGGCCTTGTTGTCGACGAGCTCCTCGCCCGGGGCCATGGGCTCGTCGGCCGTGGTGTCGGGCAGCCGGCAGTCGGCCGGGACCTCGAGGTCGTAGAGCTTCGCCGCGTTGAGGCCGAGGATCTTCTTCTTCGACGCGGTGGTGAGGCGCGGGTAGTCGGCGAACTGGTCGTCGTCGGGCATCTGCCAGTCGACCAGGCCTTCGACCTGCCACTTCGGTGTCCAGATGTTGTAGTCGCTGCCGAAGGTCATCTTGTCCTCGCCGACCCAGAACAGCAGCTCGCCCATCACCTTGGCGAAGAACTTCGGGCGGGCGTGCATCAGGCCGCCGACGACGACCGACAGGCCGGCGTAGACGTTGGGCTCCTGCACCGCCATGAAGCAGAAGTCCTCGATGCGCGGCAGGCCGACGTGCTCGACGATGAAGTTCAGGCCCTGGAAGTCGGTGGCCGCGTGGTCGACGTCGGCGACGTCGAACGCGTCCTTGTCCAGCGGCCAGATCGTCGGGCCCTTGTGGACGTGGACGTTCTTGATGCCCAGCTCCTGGGCCCGCTCCAGGAAGCGGTAGCACTCCGGGTCGGTGAGCTTGAAGCCGCGGGAGCTGCCGTTCCACTCCGCGGTGTAGAGCTTCACGCCCTTGTGCTTGTACTTCGCGCAGTCCGCCTCGAACTGCTTCATGCCCTCGTCGCCGTCACGCGGGTCGAAGCGCCCGTTGACGATGATCCGGTCGCCCCACTTCTCCAGCAGCGCCGCGTTCTGGTCGGCGGTGTTGAAGCCGTTCTTGTACCACTCCTTGAGGTAGGTCGACTGGAAGATCGAGTAGTCGACGTGGCCCTCGATGAAGACGTCGCGCTCGAAGTCGTCCTGCGAGACCTTGAGGTAGTGCTCCCAGTCCCAGTGGGTCTCGGGCGGGCCGAGCTGGTGGTAGCCGTAGAAGCAGTCGATCCAGCCCTTGGCGTACTGCTCGCGACCCTCGACCCAGTTCTCCCGGGAGGCGTCCCAGAAGTGGCTGTGGGAGTCGACGATGAAGTACTTCTCGCCGTCCTTCTCGTACATGTGGTTCCTCCTGCGTCAGCAGCTCTGCTGATCGGTGGTGGGTCAGGGAAAGAACGTTCGTCCTGTACGTACGTATGACTGGGTCACGGAACGAGGATCGCCCGGCCGCGGACCTTGCCCGCGTCCAGGTCGTGCAGGGCCTCCAGCGCCTGGTCGAGCTTGTACTGGACGGTGTGCAGCGTGACCTTCCCGGCCTGGGCCAGGACCATGAGCTCGGCGAGGTCGTTGTAGGTGCCGACGATGTTGCCGATGATGTTCTTCTCGCCGGCGACGAAGTCCAGGGTGGGGGCGGAGAGGTTGCCGCCGTAGCCGAGGACGAAGTTGTAGCCGGCCGGGCCGGTCATCGCCCAGGCGTCGTTCTCCGCGCCCTGCTCGGCGACGAAGTCGAAGACCACCGTGGCGCCGCCGCCGGTGAGCTCCTGGACGGCCTCGACCTGGTTCCCGTCGGCGACGACGGTCTCCTCCGCGCCGATCTGCTTCGCCAGCTCGAGCGCGTCCGGGTTCTTGTCGACGACGATGATCTTGGTGGCGGTGAGCGCGGCGAGCGCCTGGATGCCGATGTGACCGAGCCCGCCCGCGCCCTGCACGACCGCGGTGGTGCCCGGATACAGGAACGGCACCGCCTTGCGGACCGCGTGGTAGGCGGTGATGCCCGCATCGGCGAGTGCGGCGACGTCGGCCGGGTTGGTGTCCGGGTTCAGCTTCACGCAGGACCGCGCGGTGGTGCGCAGGTACTCGGCCATGCCGCCGTCGTTGTTCGACAGGCCGGGGAAGAACGCGTCCCCGGTGCACTGCATGTCGCGCCCGTAGCGGCACATGGTGCACAGCCCGCACGACGGCTGCGGGTGCAGGATGACGGTGTCGCCGACCGCGACGTTCGTGACGCCGTCGCCGACCGCGTGCACCCAGCCCGCGTTCTCGTGGCCGATCACGTACGGCAGGTCGGGGTTCTGGATGTCGGCCCAGTCCCCGTCGATGATGTGGAGGTCGGTGCGGCACACGCCGGCACCGCCGATCTTGACGATGACGTCGAGCGGACCCTGGATCGTCGGTTCCGGGATGTCGTCGATCCGGGGGTCCTGCTTGTACGCGTGCACCCGCACGGCCTTCACTGGCGGTACCTCCGAGCCTCGGACGCGCGGCGTTGCGCATCGTGGTGGTGGGACTTGGTGTGCCTGCTGTCACACCGATCTCAACCCCGTTGTGCACGACGGACAAGGGGGTTCGTTCTCGCACAGCGATAATCGTGAGGAACCGGGCGTCGCTTTCCTACGAGGTTACCGGCGAGTAGGGTCGGGTCATGGCTGATGACGCGAGCTGGGTGGCCGACGCGATGACGCAGGCGGTGCCGTGGGTGGGCACCGCCGGGATCACCTTCGGGTCGATCACGACCGACCGGGTCGAGGCGTTCCTCCCCGACCGGTCCGACCAGCACAACCACGTCGGCGGGCCGCACGCCGCGGTCATGTTCGGACTGGGCGAGACCGCCTCCGGCGCGGTCGGCCTGGCCGCGTTCGCCTCGGCCGGGGACCGGGCCGTGCCGCTGGTCGTCCGGTCCGAGATCCGCTACCTCAAGCTCGCCAAGGGCGACCTCCGCGCCGAGGCGGTGCTGACCCGTCCGGCCGGTGAGGTGCTCGCCGAGCTCGACGCCGGGACGCGCCCGGAGTTCGCCGTCGACGTCACCATCACCGACGCCCAGGGTGTGCAGACCGGGGCCATGACGATCGTCTGGACGCTCAAGCCGAACAGGCGGTGAGCGGCCGTCCGGCCTAGCGTGGCCGCATGGACGTGGTGATCGCCGGAGGACACGGACAGATCGCGCTGCGACTGTCCACGCTGCTCACGGGGCAGGGACACACGGTGCGCTCGATCGTGCGCAACCCCGACCACACCGACGACGTGGCGGCCACCGGGGCGAGCCCGGTCGTGGCGGACCTGGAGAAGATCTCCGCGACGGACCTCGCGGGGCACCTGACCGGCGCCGACGCCGTCGTCTTCGCGGCGGGCGCCGGGCCGGGCAGCGGGGTGGAGCGCAAGGAGACCGTCGACCGCGACGGCGCCGTGCTGCTCGCCGACGCCGCCGCGACCGCCGGGATCCGCCGCTACGTGCTGATCTCCTCGACCGGGGTGGACGCCGAGCCGGACCCCGAGCGCGGCGAGGTCTGGGCCGCCTACATCCGCGCGAAGAAGGCCGCCGAGGAGGCGGTCCGCGCCGACAGCCGGCTCGACGCGACGATCCTGCGGCCGGGGAGGCTCACGAACGACCCGGGCACCGGCCGGGTCGTGCTGGCCCCGCCGCCGGTGGAGTACGGCGACGTGACCCGCGACGACACCGCCGCGACCGTCGCCGCGCTGCTCACGGCTCCGCAGTCGGCGGGCCTGACCCTCGAGCTGCGCGGTGGCGACACCGAGCTGGGGGACGCGGTCGCCGCCCTGGGGTGACAGCCCGGCGCCGGGGTGACATGGGAAGGCCCCGAAGCGGGAAGCTCGGTGCCATGAGCGAGCAGAGCTACGACGTCGTCGTGATCGGGGCGGGCCCGGTCGGTGAGAACGCTGCGGGTTACGCGGTGGACGCCGGCCTGTCCGCCGCACTGGTGGAGGCCGAGCTGGTCGGCGGGGAGTGCTCGTACTGGGCGTGCATCCCGTCGAAGGCACTGCTGCGCACCCCGCAGGCCGTCGCCGACGCCCGGCGGCTGCCCGGCGTGCGGGCCGAGTTCGACCCGGCGAAGGTCCTCGAACGCCGCACGACGTTCACCTCCGACTGGGACGACAGCGGCCAGGTGCGGTGGGCCGAGGGCGCCGGTGCCGCCGTGCTGCGTGGCCGGGGCCGGTTGGCCGGGGAGAAGCGCGTGGTCGTGACCGCGGCCGACGGCACCGAGACCGTGGTGACCGCGCGCCACGCCGTCGTCGTCGCGACCGGCAGCGTGCCGGTCGTCCCGCACGTCGCGGGGCTGGACACGGTCGAGTACTGGGGCTCGCGCGAGGCGACCTCGGCGAGGGAGGTCCCGCGCCGGCTCGGCGTGCTCGGCGGCGGCGTCGTCGGCTGCGAGATGGCGCTGGCCCACGCCCGGCTGGGCGCGCAGGTCACGCTGTTCAACCACGGCGACCGGGTGCTGCCGGGCGCGGAGCCGCAGGCCTCCGAGCGTGTCGCGGCCGGGCTGCGGGAGGCCGGCGTCGACCTGCGGCTGGGCACCGGCCTGGACGAGGTGCGCCGGAACGGGGACGCGACGGTGCTGGTCGGCGGCGGGGACGAGGTCGAGGTGGACCGGCTGCTCGTCGCGACCGGGCGCCGTCCGGCCACCGACGGGCTCGACCTCGGCTCGGCCGGGGTGGGCCTCGGGCGGCGCGGCGAGATCGTCGTCGACGACTCGGGGCTCGCCGCGGGGGACTGGCTCTACGCCGTCGGCGACGTCAACGGGCGGGCCCCGCTCACCCACCAGGGCAAGTACCAGGCCCGGATCGCCGCGCACGCGATCGCCGCACGCGCCGCGGGCCGCCCGCTCGACGACGCCGCCTGGGGCGAGGACGCGGCGACCGCCGACCACCACGCGGTGCCCCAGGTCGTGTTCACCGATCCCGAGGTCGCCTGGGTGGGCCGGACCGCCGCGGCCGCCCGCGCCGAGGGGCTCGACGTGCGGGTGGTCGACATGGACATCGCCGTCGCCGGGTCCTCGCTCACCGCGGACGACTGGTCCGGCCGGGTGGTCGCCGTCGTCGACCCGCAGCGGGAGGTGCTGCTCGGGGTCACGTTCGTCGGGCCCGGGGTCGCCGAGCTGCTGCACGCGGCGACGGTCGCCGTGGTCGGTGAGGTGCCGCTGGCCCGGCTGTGGCACGCCGTGCCCGCGTTCCCCACGATCAGCGAGGTGTGGCTGCGGCTGCTGGAGACCTACCGCGCGTAGCGCAGGCGGAGCGCGCATCGGTACCGCGCGTAGCGCAGGCGGAGCGCGCATCGGTACCGCGCGGAGCGCAGGCGGAGCGCGCATCGGTACCGCGCGTAGCGCAGGCGGAGCGCGCATCGGTACCGCGCGGAGCGCAGGCGGAGCGCGCATCGGTACCGCGCGTAGCGCAGGCGGAGCGCGCATCGGTACCGCGCGTAGCGCAGGCGGAGCGCGCATCGGTACCGCGCGGGCCGACCGTCTCCGTGGGCCCGGGGCCGGGCCCACGGAGACGGGTCAGGAGCGGACGCCCAGGTGGTCGAGCAGGCGGACCTCGATGCGGTCCAGGTCGGCGGACACCGTGCGGTACGCGGCCTTGCGGCGGGCGGCCGGCATGTTCTCCGCGGCCCGGACGGCGGCGGCGAGGTCGTGCAGCCGCGGCTCGGTCTCGTCGGCGAACCGCTTCGCGGCCTGGTCTCGCTCGACGGTCCCGTCCTCGCGCAGCTCGGTGATGGTGCGCGCGATCCGGGACAGCCGTGCGTGCAGCCGTCCGCCGGGGCCGGAGTAGCCGCCCAGCTCGTCCGGGGACACGCCGAGTCGGCGGGACCGGTGGTCGTCGAGACGGTGGCGCAGCGACCCGGCCGCGGCCATCGCGTACGGCGCCAGCAGCGGCGCGACGATCTTGGCCACGCCGAGGTAGCGCTGCACCTTCTTGGCGTTCCACTCGCGGGCGACGCGGTCGCGCTCGGCCTGCTTGGCGGCCAGGTTCTCGCTCTTGAGCCTGCCCTTCTCCGCGGCGCGCGCGGCCTTCGCCTCGGCCTTGCGGGCGCCCGCGTCGGCCTTCGCCGCCGCCTTGGCGACCTTCCGGTCGGCCGAGCGGGCCTTGAGGTCGGCCGAGCTCAGCAGGCTGTTCGCGGTGGCGGTGCCCTCGCCGACGGCGCGACGCGTGCTGCGCGCGGCCCGGCGGCCGGCCTTCTCCGCCCGCCGCGACGCCGCCTCGGCCTTCTTCCGGGCCCTCACCGCGCGCTGGTGCAGCTTCTCGGCGGCCCTGTCGGCGGTCTCGCGGGTGTACTCGAGGGTCTGGACCGTGGCCGACTGCACCCGTTCCGACGCGTCGACCGCCGCCTCCCTGGTCGCCGCCGCGGCGCGCTCGCCCGCGCTCGGCTTCCTGCGCAGCAGTCCCATGTCGTGTCCTCCCGGGTCGGCTCGGCAGATGATCGCCGTGTCGACGCAGCCTAGGGCCCCGCCCACCGCACGCGCAGGACCGACACCACCCGGGTGGGGGAACGGGGCGTCACGCGGATCCGTTCCTGTCGGGGGTGGTCTCTACCCTCGGGAGCCGTGAGCACCTCGACCGGACCGCGTACCGCACCCCGTGTCCTGCTGGACGCGGCGGCGCTGAGCGGGTGCCGCCGCCGGGTGCACCTGGACCACGACCCGTCGGCGGCGGAGCGGCCGCGGGCGCTGCCGGACCCGGCGATCGAACAGCGACGGGCCGATGCGGCGGCGCACCGGGTGCGGATCGGCGAGCTGCTCGCGCGCACCTGGGGTGCGGACTGGGCGAGTACCTGGCCGGACCGCATGGCCGGGCCGACGGGGACCGGCGCCGGTCCGCGGGCGGCCCGGGCGGAGCGCACGGCCGAGCTCGTCGCGGCCGGTGCACCGCTGGTCTGGGGTGCGGTACTGCCCGTCGACGGCGACCGGCGCGGCACCGCGGAGCTGCTCGTGCGCACGCCCACCGGGGGCTACGTCCCGCTGCTCGTCGTGCGCCGCCGGATCACCGATCCGGGTGAGGGTGCGCGCACCACCGCCGTCACCGACCCGTGGCCGCAGCGCGCCCGGCACGACCCGGACCGCAAGGTCCGCTCCCAGCCGCGCGACCTGCTGGCCCTGGCCCAGCTGACCCGGCTGCTCGAGGCCGCGGGCTGGGCGCCGCCGGAGTCGGCCCCGCGGCTCGGCGGGGTGATCGGGCTCGACGCCGACGTGGTCGTCTGGCACGACCTGCGGGCCGGGCACTGGCCCGGCGGCCGGTCCACGCTGGAGGAGTACGACGCGCGGTTCACCGACCGGGCCGCCGTCGCCCGGGCCGCGGCGACCGGCGGGCCCGCGCTCGCGGCGCCGTCGCGGATCACCGAGTGCCGCCGCTGCCCCTGGTGGCCGACGTGCGAGGCCGAGCTGGAGCAGGTCGACGACGTCAGCCTGGTCGCCCACGGCGAGACGGCGCGGCTGCTGCGGGAGTCGGGCGTCGCGACCGTCGCGGGGCTGGCCGGGCTGGACCCGGCGGACCCGCCCGCCGAGCTGACCGGCCCCCTGCCCGGGCCGCCGTTCACCGACCTCGTGGCGCTGGCCCGTGCGCGCCGCCGGGGACTCGCCGTCGCCCGCCGGGTGCCGCGGGTGCCGGTCACTCGCGCCGACGTCGAGGTCGACGTCGACATGGAGAGCTTCGGCGAGTCCGGGGCCTACCTGTGGGGTGCGCTGCTGACGCTGCCCGGCGGTGCGCGTGACGGGGACCCGGAGCCAGGCTACCGGGCGTTCGCGACCTGGGACCCGCTGCCCACCCGCGACGAGGGGCGCTCGTTCGGGGAGTTCTGGACGTGGTTCGCGGGCCTGCGCGCCGCCACGCTCGCGTCCGGGCGCACGTTCGCCGCCTACTGCTACAACGAGCAGGCCGAGAACCGCTGGATGATCGCCTCGGCGCAGCGGTTCGCCGGGATGCCCGGGGTACCGACCGAGGCCGAGGTGCGCGCGTTCGTCGCGGACCCGTGCTGGGTGGACCTCTACGGCGTGGTCTCCACCTGGTTCCTGTGCTCGCAGGGCAAGGGGCTGAAGAAGATCGCTCCCGCCGCCGGGTTCTCCTGGCGGGACCCGGAGGCGGGTGGGGAGAACTCCATGCGCTGGTACCGCGACGCCGTCGCGCTCGACGGCGGCGAGCCCGACCCGGTCCAGCGGGAGCGGCTGCTCGGCTACAACACCGACGACGTGCTGGCCACCCGGGCGCTGCGTGAGTGGATGTCCTCGGACCGGGTGCTGGAGGTTCCGCTGGTGAGCGAGCTGCGCGACCTCGCCTGAGGTCCGCGGGGCACACGCGAGCGTGTGAGGATCCGGGTCGTGGCACCCAGAGGACACGACCGGATCGGGCCGCACGGCGCGGTCAGCAGCACCCACCATCTCGGCACCGCCGCCGCGGCCACGGTGCTGGCGCGGGGCGGGAACGCCTTCGACGCCGCCGTCGCCTGCGGGTTCGTGCTGCAGGTGGTCGAGCCGCACCTGTGCGGGCCGGGAGGTGAGCTGCCCGCCGTGTTCGTCACCGCGACCGACCCCGTCCCGCGGGTGCTGTGCGCCCAGGGCGTGGCACCGGCCGCCGCGACGGCCGACCGGCTGCGCGACCTGGGCTGCACGATCGTCCCCGGCACCGGCCTGCTCCCGGCGACGGTCCCCGGGGCCTGGGAGGGCTGGCTGACCCTGCTCCGTGACCACGGCACCTGGGAGCTCGCCGATGTCCTCGCGCCGGCGCTCGGCTACGCCGCGGGCGGGTTCCCGCTGGTCCCGCGGGTGCCCGCGGCCATCGGCACGGTCGCCGACCACTTCCGCACGCACTGGCCGTCGTCGGCGGCGACCTGGCTGCCCGACGGACGGGTCCCCGCCGCGGGCGAGCTGCTGCGGCTGCCCGTGCTGGCCGCGACCTGGCGCCGGCTGCTCGACGAGGCCGTCGGCCCGAGCCGGGAGGCGCGGATCGACGCCGCCCGCGACGCCTGGTACCGCGGGTTCGTCGCCGAGGAGATCGGCCGGTTCGCCGCGACCCCGGTCCGGGACGAGACCGGGCGCGACCACACCGGCCTGCTCACCGCCGACGACCTGGCCGGCTGGTCGGCGCACTACGAGGACGCGCTCGTCGCCGACGCCGGGTCCGGCTGGTCGGTCGCGAAGTGCGGCCCGTGGTCGCAGGGACCGGTCCTGCTGCAGCAGCTGCGGCTGCTGGCGGGCCTGGACCTGGAGCTGCCCGGCGGTGTCGCGACCCTCGACACGGTGCACGCCGCCGCCGAGGCCGCGAAGCTCGCCTTCGCCGACCGGGAGGCCTGGTACGGCGACGGTGCGACCCCCGACCTGCTCGCCGATCTGCTCTCCGACGCCTATACCGACGACCGGCGGGGCCTGATCGGCCCGGCCTCGGACGGCGGGCTGCGACCCGGTGCGCCGGGCGGACGCACGCCCCGGATCGGGGACTACGCGGCGACCCCGGGCGCCGGGCGCGGCTCCGGGACGGAGGGGCCGGGCACCGGCGAGCCGACGGTGTCGCGGGACGGCGTCGCCCGCGGGGACACGGTGCACGTCGACGTCGTCGACGCCGCCGGGAACATGATCTCGGTGACGCCGTCGGGGGGCTGGCTGCAGTCGTCGCCGACGATCCCGGCGCTGGGCTTCTGCCTCGGCACCCGCGGCCAGATGTTCTGGCTGGAGGAGGGGCTCGCGAGCACGCTGGCGCCCGGGCGGATGCCGCGCACGACGCTGTCGCCGTCGCTGGCGCTGCGCGACGGCGAGCCGGCACTCGCCTTCGGGACGCCCGGTGGGGACCAGCAGGACCAGTGGCAGCTCGCCTTCCTGCTCGCACTGATGCACGGCGGGCTGGACCTGCAGGCCGCGATCGACGCACCGACCTGGCACTCGACGGCGTTCCCCGCGTCCTTCGCGCCGCGCGGCTGGGAGCCGCACGGGCTCGTCGTCGAGTCGCGGCTCGGGGCCGGCACCCTCGCCGGGCTGACCCGTCGCGGGCACGTCGTGGAGGACGCGGGTGCCTGGGCCCTGGGCCGGATGTGCGCGGTCGGGACCGGGGTCGCCGTCCCGGGCGGCGGCGGGCGGGGGACGCTGCACGCCGCGGTCGACCCGCGGTCGGGGGTGGGCGCGGCGATCGCGCTGTAGACGCCGAACGCCCCGGCCCTCCCGTGACGGGGGAGCCGGGGCGTTCCACGTGGAACACGGACGGGTGGGTCAGCGGTGCGCCTCGCCCCGCAGACCCTGCTCGCCCTCCCGGACGTGCCGGCCGTTCTGCAGCCCGTTGCCGTCGACCGTCGGGGACGCGGCGCCGTTCCTGGACGCCTGCCCGTCGAGCGGGAGCGGGAACTCCACGTCGGAGTGGGTCACCCGGCCCGGCTCGAGAGCGACCACGTTCGCGACCGGGGCGTAGCCACTGGTCGCGAGGGTGTAGCTGCCCGCGGGCAGGCCCTCGAACGCGAAGGTCCCGTCCGGGCCGGACAGCCGCGACCCGACGACGGCGCCCTCGGCGTCGATCAGCGTGGCCAGTGCGTGCGCCACCGGGTGCCCGTCGGGCGCCGCGGTGACCCGGCCGGTGAGCCGGGAGCGCTGCGGCAGCCGCAGGTCCTGGACCGCCGTGCCGGAGCCGGGCACCTCGACGCCGACCGCCACCGGGTCGACGCCCTCGCCGGCGGCGGTGAGCGTGTAGCGCCCGGCCGGGACGCCGTCGAGCGCCCAGCGGCCGCCCTCACCGGATCGGCCTGCCGCGGCGACGTCGCCGCCGTGGTCGATCAGCGAGACGGTGACCCCGGGCAGCGGGGTGCCCGCGGCGTCGAGCACGGTGCCGCGGATGCCGCTGCTGACCGACAGCCGCACGTCGTGGCGGACCGGCTCGGTGCCGACCGAGACGGTCGCGGCGTGCGGCGGCAGCGTCGACGAGGCCGCGACGACCAGGAAGCGTCCGGGCTGGTCGACGGCGATGCGGTAGTGGCCGTCGTCGTCGGTCGTGGTGCGACCGACCTGGTCGCCGGACAGCCGGGTGACGGTGACGACCGCCCCGGGGACCGGCGCGCCGGCGCCGCCCTGGACCCGTCCGGTGACGGCCGGGCCGTCGCCGCCCGTGGAGTGCAGGTGGTCCAGGCCCGCGGCCGCGGCGGCGTCACCGACGGTGCCGTTGTGCGGACGCGGCTGGGGCTTCGGCCGGGGCGCCGGGTGCGGCGGCTCCTGCCGGGCGACGACGGGCAGCGGCGTGGTGGGCGGCGCGATGTCCGCTCCGCGCCCACCGCCGTCGACCCGCCCGGCCGGGGCGGGGGCCGGGGCGACCGTCCCGAGCGCCTCTGTCGGGACCGACGCGGCGGCGGCACCCTCGCCCGCGGCCTCGGCCCGGGCGGCCTGCGCACCGGACATGGTGCGCAGCGGCAGCTCCTTGACGAACAGCACCAGGACGAAGGCCACCGCGATCACGCAGGCCGCGATGAAGAACGCCAGCGTCATCGCGCTGGTGAAGCCCTCCTGGAACGGTGCGGCCAGCCGCGGGTCGATCCGCTGCAGGAAGGAGGAGTCGGCCAGCACCGAGGTGGACAGGCCGCCGGCCTGACCGGACTGCAGCGCCCCGACGACCTGCGCGTTGGCCGGGTCGGCCGCGACGGCGGGGTCGGTCAGCGCGGCCCGGAACGAGCTCGTGCCGAGCGCGGCGCGGATGGCGTCGGCGATCTTGTCGCCGGCGGTGGAGAACACCACCGACAGGAAGATCGCGGTGCCCAGCGTGCCGCCCATCTGCCGGAAGAACGTCACCGAGGAGGTGGTGACACCCATGTCGCGGGCGGGCATCGCGTTCTGCACGGCGAGCACGAGGGTCTGCATGCACAGACCCAGGCCGAGACCCAGCAGGGCCATGGTCAGGTCGAGCTGCCAGATCGGGATCGACGGCGTGACGGTCTGCCACAGCAGCACCATCGCGATCGTGATGAACGCGGTGCCGATCACCGGGAAGATCTTGTAGCGGCCGGTGCGGGAGGTCAGCTGGCCGGAGAGGATCGACGCGACCATGATCCCGCCGACCAGCGGCAGCATCATGAAGCCGGCCTCGATGGGCGTCGCGCCGTGCACGATCTGCAGGAACTGCGGCAGCAGCGCGATGCCGCCGAACATCGCCATACCGATGAGCAGGTTGAGCACCGCGGACAGCGAGAAGATGCCGGTGCGGAACAGCCGCAGCGGCAGCAGCGCGGCGTCGCCGTAGGCACGCTCGGCCAGCAGGAACAGCAGCAGGCCGACGCCACCGATGACGTAGCAGACGATCGACGAGGTGGAGCCCCAGCCCCACTCGCGGCCCTGCTCGGCGACGATCAGCAGCGGCACCAGGCACAGCGCCAGCGCCAGCGCGCCGGGCCAGTCGATCCGTGCGGGCCGCGGGACGTGCGGGATGTTCAGCACCCGCTGGACGACGACCAGCGCGACGAGCCCGATGGGCACGTTGACCAGGAAGATCCAGCGCCACCCGTCGATGCCGACGATGGTGTCCACACCGGACAGCAGGCCGCCGATGACCGGGCCGATCACGCTCGAGGTGCCGAACACGGCCAGGAAGAAGCCCTGGTACCGGGCACGTTCGCGCGGCGGCACGATGTCGCCGAGGATCGTCAGCGCCAGCGACATCAGGCCGCCGGCGCCGAGGCCCTGCAGCGCGCGGAACGCGGCCAGGGAGTACATCGACCAGGCCAGGGTGCAGGCCACGGACCCGATCAGGAAGATCGTGATCGCGGTCATGAACAGCGGCTTGCGGCCGAAGATGTCGGAGAGCTTGCCGTACAGCGGCGTGGTGATGGTGCTGGTGATGAGGAAGGCCGTCGTCGCCCACGCCTGCAGGTTGAGGCCCGACAGGTCGTCGGCGATGGTGCGGATCGCGGTCGAGACGACCGTCTGGTCCAGGGCGGCCAGGAACATGCCCAGCATCAGTCCACCCAGGACGGTCAGGATCTGCCGGTGCGTCAGCTCGCCGTCGCCGGAGGTGGCGACGGGGCGCTGCGCACTGGCGGCAGCGGTGGACATTCTCAGGACTCCTGTGCTTCGAAGGTCTGGTAGTCGTCGAGGAAGCGGCCGAGCAGTCCGGTGAGGGCCTGCCGGTCGTCGGGGCTCCACGCGGCCAGCACGGTGGCGATGACGTGCGCGCGACGGCGTCGCTCGGTCTCGATCACGCGGACGCCCTCGTCCGTCGCGGCGAGGAGGGAGGCGCGCCCGTCGCCGGGGTCGGCGCGCCGCTCGATGAGACCCGCCTTGACCAGGCCGGACACCTGTCGGCTGATCGTGGAGGGGTCGGAGTGGAAGGTGGCGGCGACCTCGCCGGCCCGTTGCGGGCCGCCGAAGTGGAGATGGGCCAGCACGTGGTACGCGGCCATGTCGACGATCATCTCGGGGCGGTGCCGTTCACCGGACCGCTTCACCTGGCGGACCAGCAGGAACAGCTCCCGGACGATCGAGTCGGCGAGCTCCAGGTCGGCGTCGGCGGGCTCGGCGGCGGCAGCGTGTGCGGTGCTCATCGCGGACCCCCTCTCGGTAGTGCATGTATCACGCAACTAGTTGACTCGCGCAAGCATGCGCCGATGCGTTGCGCAATGCAAAGCGATTGGCCGTGAGCTGCGCCACCTGATTACGGTGCGGTTCGTGAGCACTCCACAGCGGATCCGGCTGCGTCGCACGAAGGGGTGGCGCAAACCCGACGGCGCGGTGCTCGTCACCCGGCCCGGACCGTGGGGCAACCCCTTCGACGTGCGTGAGATGGGGCGGGCACCGGCCATCGCCGCGCACCGCCGCTGGCTGCTCGACGAGCGCCCCGACCTGGTCGAACGGGCCCGGGTCGAACTCGCGGGCAAGGACCTGTGCTGCTGGTGCGCCGAGGACGTGCCCTGCCACGCGGACACGCTGATCGAGGTGGCGAACCGGTGAGCGGCCCCGATGGGGTCGACCCGGACGAGATCGACACCGATGTGTTCGACCCGCGCGTGTTCGCCCGCGGGGTGCCGCACGATGCGCTGCGGCTGCTGCGCGACGCCGCGCCCGTCTCCTGGCAGGACGAGCACGCCGTCGGCCCGTGGCCGGCCGGACCCGGGTTCTGGGCCGTCACCCGCTACGACGACGTCCGGCACGTCCTGCGCAGCCCGGCCGACTACTCGTCGTCGCTCGGGGCGACGCAGATCCGCGACCCCGACCCGGCCGACCTGCCGTTCCTGCGCCGGATGGTGCTCAACATGGACCCGCCGGAGCAGGTCCGGCTGCGGACGCTGGTCACCGGGGCGTTCACGCGTCGTCGGCTGGAGGGGTTCGCCGCCACGGTGCAGCGCCGCGCCGACGCGCTCCTGGACGCCGTGCGCGACGACGGCGGCTGCGAGCTCGTCGGGCAGGTCACCGACGAGTTCCCGCTGCAGAACCTGTCCGACCTGCTCGGCGTGCCGGTCGAGGACCGCCCGATGCTGCTGCACTGGACGAACCGGGTGATCGGCTACCAGGACCCGGACCACGCGGCCGAGGGTCCGCCGGTGAACCCGCGCTCCCCGGCCGCGCTGGCCGACATGTTCGGCTACGCCGACGCCCTCGCCGAGCGCAAGCGCGCCGAGCCCGACGACGACGTCATGACCGCGCTGGTGCACGCCGAGGTCGACGGCCGCGCACTCACCGGCCCTGAGCTGCACATGTTCTTCTTCCTGCTGGTCATCGCGGGCAACGACACGGTGCGCAGCGCGCTGCCGGGCGGGGTGCTCGCGCTCGTCGGGCACCCCGACGCCTACACCCGCCTGCGCGCGGAACCGGGTCTGCTGCCGTCGGCGATCGAGGAGATCCTGCGCTGGCACCCGCCGGTGCTGACGTTCCGCCGGACCGCCACCCGCGACCACGTCCTGAACGGGGCGGAGATCGCGGCGGGGGACAAGGTCGTCGTCTACCACTGCTCGGCGCACCGCGACGAGCGCCGCTTCGCCGACCCGGACACCGTCGACATCACCCGCTCCCCGAACGAGCACCTGGCGTTCGGGCAGGGGCCGCACCTGTGCCTGGGCGCGCACTTCGCCCGGATGCAGATGCGGGCCTTCCTCGCCGCGTTCCTGCGCCTGCCGCCGGCCCGGCTCGACGGGGAGGTGCGCCGGCTGACCTCCAACTTCATCAACGGGACGACCCGGCTGCCGCTCGCGTGGTGATCGGCCACTAGCGTGCGGTGCGATCACGCATCGCGCCCGGAGGGACACCGCCCGTGCCGCTCGCCCGTCACCTTCTCGGACCGGCCCTGCTGGTCGCGACCGCCGCCCTGCTCGCGGGGTGTGCCCAGCCGGGGCAGCTCGGCCACGAGTCCGACGCCGCACCCTCCGACGGGACGACCGTCGAGATCGTCCCGGCCGACCGGTCCGCGGCGCCGACCACCTCCGCGGCCGCCCCCGGTGGCCCCGAGGTTCCCGGTGTGACCGCGGCCCAGGCGGGTTCCGACGCGGTGGGCCGCCTGGACCGCCCCGTCGACATCTCCACGCCCGGTCCCGCCGAGCTTCTCGTGCGCACCGAGGTGCTGCAGCCGGGCCAGGCGAGCGGCTGGGTCCGCCACCCCGGCACGGTGATCACCGTCGTGCGGTCCGGCACGGTGACCGTGCAGCGCGCCGACTCCTGCGAGCCGCGCCCGTTCGGCCCGGGGGAGGCGTTCTTCCTGGAGGACGGCAGGCCCAACGAGCTGCGCAACGACGGCCCGGACCCGGTCGTGCTGACCCGCTCGGAGCTGCTGGCCCCCGGCGCCCCCGAACGCGAGCCCGTCGAACCCGCCTGCTGAGACCCCGCGCGGCCCCGCACCGCCGGGTGGCCCGCGCGCGGGTACTCGGTTCTGTCGGCCCCCTGTGGGAACATCGTGGGCGGTACCGGGGCAGGGGAGCGGACACCTTGACGACGAAGACGGTCATCGCGGCGGACTACCGTGAATGGCAGGTGAGCCGGCGGATCGAGTGGACCACGCCGGCGGTCGGTGACGAGTTCGAGCACGACGTCGACGCGGGTAACGGCGCGGTCGTGCTGATCCTCGGCACGCTGGTGTTCTTCTGGCTGGTCCTCGTCGTCTGGGTGCCCGGCGGGGTGGTCTTCCCCTGGTTCTACTGGCTCGTCGTCATCGTCGGACTGGGTTTCTTCCCGTTCCGCTGGCTGCTGCGCAGGCCGTTCACGATCACCGCGAAGACCCAGGGCGGCTACGACCTGCCCCCGGAGAAGTGGACGGGCATGGTGCGCGGGCTCGCCACCGCACGCGAGGAGACCAAGGTGGTCGTGCGCAGCCTCAAGAACCGCTCGACGCCCGGCCACGCGGACAGCCCGCTGCAGCCGATCAACTAGGAGTCGCGGTGCCCGAACTGCCCGAGGTGGAGGCCCTGGCCCACCACCTGCGTGAGCACGCCGTGTACCGCCCGGTGGCCCGGGTGGACCTGGCCTCGATGAGCGCGCTGAAGACGTTCGACCCACCGGTGTCGGCGCTGGTGGGCCGGGTGGTGACCGGGGCGTCGCGGTTCGGGAAGTTCCTGTCGGTCGACTTCGACGACCGCCCCGACACCGGCCCGCTGCACCTGGTCACGCACCTGTCCCGGGCCGGCTGGCTGCGCTGGCACACCACGGCGGGCGTCACCCCGCCCAAGCCGGGCCGCGGCCCGTTGCAGCTGCGGGTTCACCTCGACCAGGTCGGCGGGCCGGGCTTCGACCTCACCGAGCAGGGCACCCAGAAGCGGCTCGCCGTGTACCTGGTGGAGGACCCGGCGCAGGTCCCGGGCATCGCGAAGCTGGGGCCGGACGCGCTGGAGCTGGGCCGGGCCGGTCTCGACGAGCTGCTCGACGGTGACAACCGCAGGCTCAAGACGCTGCTGGTCGACCAGTCCACGCTCGCCGGCATCGGCAACGCCTACTCCGACGAGATCCTGCACACCGCGCGCCTGTCGCCCTACGCCACGGCGTCCCGGCTCGACGCCGCCGCCCGGGACACCCTGTTCGAGTCGCTGCACGCCGTGCTGTCCGACGCGGTGGCCCGCTCGGTCGGCCAGGGTGCCGCGGAGCTCAAGGGGGAGAAGCGCTCGGGGCTGCGGGTGCACGCCCGCACCGGACTGCCCTGCCCGGTCTGCGGCGACACCGTGCGCGAGGTGTCGTTCGCGGAGAGATCGTTCCAGTACTGTCCGACCTGCCAGACCGGGGGGAAACCGCTCGCCGACCGCCGCCTGTCCCGGTTGGTGCGCTAGTGGCGGGCGCGGGAACGGGGGTGCTCGCAGTCGTGGACGGATCCACCACGCTCACCCCGTCCATGGCGCTGCTGCTCGTGGTGGCGGTCGTCGTCGGCGTGGTCGCGGTGTTCTTCTTCCTGTGGCAGCGCAACCGGCGCAACACGATGGTCTCGCCGCTGGCCAAGGCCACGTTCTCCGCGCTGCACACGGTCGCGCTGGCCGCGCCGGTGCTGCGCGAGGGGCTGTCGTCGCGCTCGGCGTCGCAGGCGCTGCCGTATCTGCGCCAGCTGCTGGAGACCACGGCGATGGCGATGACCGACTCCCGCGGGACGGTCCTGGGCTGGGACGGCACCGCCGACCAGCACCAGCAGGACGTGCAGACGCTCGCCGACACGGTCGTCCGGACCGGCCGGATGGAGCTGATGAGCCACACCTCCATCAAGTGCAACCAGCCCGGCTGCGAGGTGCGGGGGATCGTCGTCGTCCCGCTGGAGAGCGACGGCACCATCATCGGCACGCTCGCCGCGCTCACCCCGTCGACGGCGGGTCCCCCGGTGCTGCGGGCCACCGGCGAGGTCGCGCGCTACGTGTCCAGCCAGCTGGAGCTCGCCGAGCTCGACGACTCCCGGGCGCGGCTCAACCGCGCCGAGGTCCGCGCCCTGCGCGCCCAGATCTCGCCGCACTTCGTCTACAACGCGCTCACCACGATCGCCTCGTTCATCCGCACCGACCCGGCGCGCGCCCGTGAGCTGCTCATCGAGTTCGCCGACTTCACCCGGTACTTGTTCCGCTCGGCCGGTGAGTACACGACGCTGCTCGACGAGCTGAACAACATCGAGCGCTACGTCCGGCTGGAGAAGGCCCGCTTCGGGAACCGGCTCAACATCAAGCTCCAGATCGACCAGGAGGTGCAGAACGTCGTCCTGCCCTTCCTCGCGCTGCAGCCGCTGGTGGAGAACGCGGTCCGGCACGGGTTGTCCGGCAAGCCCAACGGCGGCACCGTCACCATCCGGGCGGAGAACGCCGGGTCGGAGTGCGTGATCGTCGTCGAGGACGACGGCGTCGGCATGGACCCGGCCCGGCTCAACGAGGATCTCGACGACGCCCACCTCTCCGGCGCGCACGTCGGCCTCGGCAACGTCGACGACCGCATGCGCTCGGCCTTCGGCGACAACTTCGGCCTCGTCGTCGACACCAACATCGGCGCCGGTATGAAGATCACGCTGCGCGTCCCGAAGTTCCGGGCGGGCATCCGGGCCTGACCGGCGGGCATCCGTGGGACCCTCCGGCGATCCGCTGGGCCGTACGGGTGACATGAGTGGTCGCGAGCTGTGCCGATCCGGTCACACCACGTCACCCTGTGCTCGCGCGTACGGTGGGACGGCATGGACGTCCTGCGTATTCCCGCGGCGGTGACCTCCCGTCTGCCCGGCAGGCTGGGTGAGTCGGTCGGCCCTCCGGTGGTGTCGGTCGTGCGGATGCAGGGCGTCATCAGCGCCCAGGCCGCGCCGGTACCGCGGCAGGTGCTGAACCTCTCCTCGATGGAGAAGGTGCTGGAACGGGCGTTCGCGCCCGAGCGGCTCGCCGCCGTCGCACTGGTGATCAACTCCCCGGGCGGCTCGCCGACCCAGTCCCAGCTGATAGGGGACCGCATCCGCTCGCTGGCGGCGGAGAAGGACGTGCCGGTGCTCGCGTTCTGCGAGGACGTCGCCGCGTCCGGTGGCTACTGGCTGGCCTGCGCCGCCGACGAGATCTACGCCTGCTCCACCTCGATCGTCGGCTCGATCGGCGTGATCAGCGCCGGGTTCGGGCTCGACGGCCTGATCGAGCGGTGGGGTGTCTCCCGGCGGCTGCACACCGCGGGCGGGTCGAAGTCGCGGCTGGACCCGTTCCTGCCCGAGCGGTCCGAGGACGTCGCCTGGCTCACCGGCCTGCAGGAACAGCTGCACGACCGGTTCACCGGATGGGTGCGCGAGCGGCGTGGCGACCGGCTCGCGACCGACACCGAGCTGTTCGACGGCGAGGTGTGGCTGGGTGAGCGGGCCCGCGAGCTGGGCCTGGTGGACGGCATCGGCGGTGCCCACGACGTCCTGACCGAACGTTTCCCCGACGCCGAGCAGCGCCCGGTGGAGCAGCGCAGGCCGCTGCTCGCCCGCCTCGGCGCGGGTGGGTCCGCGGCCCGGGCCGGCCTCTCCGGCGGCATCGCCGGGGCCGGGCACGAGCTGTTCTCCGCCCTCGAGACGCGGGCGGCGTGGGCCCGTTACGGGCTGTGACACCGGTGACCGTGCGTACCACGGCCGCGCTGCACCCCGTGTCCGGCCGGTCACCGATCCGGTTCGTGCCCTGGCATCACGCGCGTCGGCACGTCACCATGGTCGCGGCGCCGGGCGATCATCGAGCGGATGGGCTTCCCGGCGCAGGCCCGGAAGCAGGATGAGGAGATCGTGGACAGCAACGACACCACTCGCGGACTGGTCGTTCTCGCGGTGGACGACGAGCAGCCCGCGCTCGAGGAGATGGCCTTCCTGCTCGACGAGGACCCGCGCGTCGCGACGGTCCTCAAGGCCGGCGAGTCCACCGAGGCCCTGCGCATCCTGAACGGCCGCCGGGCCGGGGCGGCCGCGGGAGCCGGCGCGGGGGGCGGCGCGGACGTCGCCGAGCAGACCGACATCGACGCCGTGTTCCTCGACATCCGCATGCCCGGTCTCGACGGCCTGGAGCTGGCCCGGGTGCTGCAGAACATGGCCGTGCAGCCGGCGATCGTCTTCGTCACCGCGCACGACGACCGCGCGGTCGACGCCTACGACGTCGGTGCGATCGACTACCTCCTCAAGCCGCTGCGCACCGAGCGCCTCTCCGCCGCACTCGACCGGATCCTGTCGACCCGTCGCAGCGGGCCGGTCGAGACCGTGCGCGAGGAGACCGGCGGCGACGACGAGGTCATCCCCGTCGAGCTGGCCGGCACCACGAAGCTGGTACCGCGGTCCGCCGTACGCTACGTCGAGGCGCAGGGCGACTACGCCCGGCTGCACACCACCGAGGGCAGTCACCTCGTCCGGATCCCGCTGTCGGTGCTCGAGGACCGCTGGCGCGACGCCGGCTTCGTGCGCATCCACCGCTCGTTCCTGGTGGCGCTGCCGCTGGTCACCGAGCTGCGGCTGGCCGGGTCCGGCTACGTCGTGCGCATCGGATCCGGCCCGGAGACCGCGGAGCTGCCGGTCAGCCGTCGGCACACCCGTGAGCTGAAGGACCGCCTCGTCCGCGCGACCAAGCAGGCGTGGAGCCAGAGGTGAGCAGGTCCACCGGCGGCGTCTCGCCGTCGGTGCGTCCGCAGTCCGACCGGGCCGCGGACGATCTCGACGGGTCCGACCGGCCCGGCACCGAACCCGACGCGACGGCCGCCGGGTCCCGAGCGGACCAGGCCTCCGCCGCGCCCGAGGGGCGTCCGGACCCCGCACGGTCGCGCCCGTACCCCGACGGTGCCGTCGCCGGTCTCGACGCCTGGAACCCGGCGCTCGAGCACCGCAACCGCCGTGTCGCCCTCGCGCCGGAGCCGTCCGGGAACGCCATCCCGGCGCAGCCGCGTGGCTCGTTCGCGTCCGGTCCGCACCCGCGGCCGGTCGGCGGGTACGGCGCGCCCGGGTCCGGGGGAGCGTCCGCCGCGTTGCCGCACGGCCCGGTGCCGGGGTCCGGTGCGCCCGACGACCGGGGGCGGCCCGCGCCGGCGCGGTCGGAGGCCGGTGGCACCCCGTCCGACCGTCCGGCTCCGGGGTCCTCCTCCGGCTCGGCTCGGCCGGTCGCCGGTGCGTCCGGCCCCGAGCGGTCCGGGTCCGGCCGCGCCGGTGGCGGCTCCGTGCCGGGAACCGGCCCCCGGCCGACCGCCCGCCCGGAACCGACCGCCCGCCCGGAACCGACCGCCCGCCCGGAACCGACCGCCCGCCCGGAACCGACCGCCCGCCCGGAACCGACCGCTGGACCGGGGCCCGCGGCGGCCGTTGCGCGCAGCGGGGGTGCTGCTCCGGCCGCGCCTGCACCCGCCGTCGACCCGACGTCCGGCGACCGGACCGTCGCCGACCGGGACGCGACCGCAGCGACCGGGGGCCGCGCCGCCCGCCGGGCCCGCCGCGCGGTCGAGGAACCCGCCGACGACAGCGGCGCCGGCTGGCTCCAGGCCGAGATCGCCCGTCGCGTCGCGGACCGGGCCGGGGGGACCGGCCGGCACGCCCGCGTCGACCCGGCCGGGACGCGGCCGCGGGACAGCGGGCAGCCCGACCACCACGACGCTCCGGCCCCCGACCACGGCGACCCGCCCCGCGGTGCGGCCGCCCGTGGCGTCGCGAACCCGGCCGGGACCGCCGGGGCCGCCGCGCCGTCGTTCGCCGCCCTTGCCCCGGCCGACCCGCGCCCGCAGGACGACACCCGGCACGACGGCGCCCCGCGCGACGACGTCCGCACCCCCGACGTCCGCACCCCCGACGTCCGCACCCCCGACGTCCGCGACCCGGACGCCCGCGACTCCGACGCCCCCGACGACCCCGACGCGCGTGAGAGCGACGTCCGGCCGCTCCACCCCACCCGCTCCCGCCCGGCCCGGACCCGCGCGAACCTCGTGCCGGATCCCTACGCCCCGGAGGGTGTGCGCCCCGGCGACGGCTGGCCGTCCGCCCCGGGCGTGACCCCGGCACCGGGCGTCGCCGACAGCGGGAAGCAGTGGCCCCCCTCGAGCGGCGGCTCCGGCCTGCCCCAGCGCGTCCCGGGCGCGACGTCGTGGTCGAACACCTGGTCCCCCGACCGCAGCGCGCTCCTGGCGGGCACCACCGACACGACCGGCGCCCCCGGGACCGCGGGCGCGACCGGCACGGCAGGCGTCACGGACAGTGCGACCCGCACCGACACGGCCCGCGGCCCGGACACGGCCGACACCCACGGCACGGCCCACGCCGGGATCCCGGCCCGTACCGGGACCGGGGACACGACCGTCGTCGCACCGGCCGACCGGCCGCGCCCCGAGGAGTCCCCCGAGACCCGTCCGGTCCCCACCCGCTGGTCCGCGGCGGGACGGCGCGGCCCCGTCGCACCGGTGCCGTACCGCCTCGCGGACTCCGCCGACCGTGCCGACGACGAGCTGGACGACGACCTCCCCGACGAGGACGAGCTCGACGAGGAGCTCGACGAGCTGCGCGGCGGCCCCCTCGAACGCACCGAGGTCATCTGGCGCGCCCCCGAGGTCGACAGCGTCGCCCCGGCTCCCGAGCCCTCGGCCGAGCCCGGTCCGGAGCCGTTCGCCCCGGCCGCCGCGGCGCCCTACACCGGGGCCCGCCCGCGCCCGTTCTCCGCGGAGCCGACCGACCCGCCCGCGGCCGTCGAGGAGCTCGACGACGCCGACGGCGCGGGGCCCGGCGCCGGGCGCGTCCGCGTCGTGCTCTCCGAACGCCGCTCGACCGCGCAGTCCTCGCGCGGGCTGTCCGACGTGCAGGACCCCGGCGCCGTCGGCACCCTGCTGCGCAACTCACTGGTCCGCACCCAGCTGCTGCTCGCGCTCCGGGTCAGCGTCGTCGCGCTGATCGGGCTGGGCGTGCTGCCCGCGCTGTTCATCGCGGTCCCGGTGATCGGTCAGGTCGAGGTGCTCGGCATCCGGTTGCCCTGGCTCCTGCTCGGCGTGCTCGTCTACCCGTTCCTGCTCGGCCTGGGCTGGTGGTACGTGAGCTCCGCGGAGGCGGCGGAACAGGACTTCGCCGACGACGTGGCCGATCGATGAGCCTGACCGCGATCCTGTCGCTGGTCGCGATCGTCCTGGTGGCGGTGGCGTCCGCCGTGATCGGCTCCGTCGCCCACCGGACCCGGCTGACCTCGGACTTCCTCGTCGCGTCCCGGTCGGTGCCGTCTCGGCTCAACGCCGGCGCGATCTCCGGCGAGTACCTGTCCGCGGCGTCGTTCCTCGGCATCGCGGGGCTGATCCTCGTCCAGGGCGTCGACGCGCTCTGGTACGCCGTCGGCTACACCGCCGGCTACCTGTTCCTGCTGCTGTTCGTCGCCGCGCCGCTGCGCCGGTCGGGCGCCTACACCGTTCCCGACTTCGCCGACGCCCGGCTCGCCTCGCCGGTGCTGCGCAAGGTGTGTGCGGCCGTCGTCATCGTCATCTGCTGGCTCTACCTGCTGCCGCAGCTGCAGGGCGCCGGGCTGACCGTCGGCATCGTCACCGGTCTGCCCGACTGGATCGGCTCCGGCGCGGCCGGGGTGATCGTGGTCGCCACCGTCGCGCTCGGCGGGATGCGGTCGGTGACGTTCGTGCAGGCGTTCCAGTACTGGTTCAAGCTGACCGCGCTCGCCGTGCCCGCCGTGATCGGCCTGGCCGTGTGGCTCGGCGACGGCCACACCTTCGCCCGCGACGAGCCGCCGGAGTTCCGCGAGCCCACGACCGTCTCGGTCGGCACGCCGGTGACGCTGGAGGCGCGGCTGGCCGTCGACGTCGTCGCCCGCGGCACCGTCGACGGGCAGGCCGTCGACGGCCCGCTCCGCTGGGTCGCCGGGTCCACCCACGAGGTCACCGCCGGGACCGAGCTGCGCTTCGCGGCGGGCGACCCGGTCCCGGTCACCCGCGGCGCCCCCACCGACGACGAGAGCTGGCTGCGCCCGTTCACCGGCTCCGAGCAGCACCAGCTGCTCGCGACCTACTCCCTGATCCTCGCCACGTTCCTCGGGACCATGGGCCTGCCGCACGTGCTCGGCCGCTTCTACACCAACTCCGACGGCCGGGCGGCCCGGCGCAGCGCCGTACTCGTCCTGGCGATGCTGGGCGGCTTCTACCTGTTGGTGACCCTGCTCGGCGTGCTGTCGCGGGTCTACACCCCGCAGCTGCTGGTCACCGGCCGCACCGACGCCGCGGTGCTGCTGCTCCCGACCGCGATCCTGGGCAGCGGGCTGCTCGGTGCGCTGGTGGGCGGCCTCGTCGCCGCGGGGGCGTGGGCCGCGTTCCTGTCGACGGCGTCGGGCCTGCTGGTCAGCCTGGCCAGCGTCGTGTCCACCGACGTGCTGCCCCGCCACGGCCGGATGACCCGGCGCTTCCCGCTGGCGACGGTGCTCGCCGGGGTGCCGCCGACCGTCGTCGCGCTCGTGCCGACCGGCCTGAACTTCGCCGAGGCCGTCGCGCTCGTGTTCGCCGTCGCCGCGTCCACGTTCTGCCCGCTGCTGGTGCTGGGCATCTGGTGGCGCGGGCTGACCGACGTCGGCGCGATCGCCGGGGTCGTCGTCGGCGGGGTGGTGTCGGCCGGGGCGGTCGTCGCCGCGCTGGCCGGCGCCGACGTCTCCGGGCTCGGCACGTCGGCCGGCTGGATCGGGGTCCTGCTGTACCGGCCGGCGATCGTCAGCGTGCCGCTGGCGTTCGCGACGATGGCGCTGGTCTCCAACTTCACCCGCGCGCGCCGCCCCGCCGACGCCGGCCAGGTGCTGCTGCGCCTGCACGCACCCGAACGACTGGGTCTCATGCGGGACCGATTGGACGACAGGGCCTGACGGGTCTCCCCCGAATGGGTCTACACAGCGTGACCGTTCGGACGGGTCGATTCCTCCGGACCGGGGTTCTTCGTCGGTAACGGCACGCAACGACGTTCCCCGATGCGATACCCCGTCGTTGTTCCGGGTGAAGTGTGTCCCCCGGGGGCGCGCCGCGGTCCCCCGGCCACGACGCGGCCCGGCTCCCCGCAGCACGACCCGAAAGGAACCGGCGCCATGAGCAGCCCCGCAGAGCGCTCGGCCGGCACGATCTACCAGCAGATCCAGGCGAGTCCCGAGTTCCGGGCGTACCGCAGCCGACTCCGGCGCTACGTGTTCCCGATGACCGCGATCTTCCTCGCCTGGTACCTCGCGTACGTCGGTCTCGCCAGCTACGCCCCAGATTTCATGTCCATCCGGGTCGTCGGGACGATCACGGTCGGGCTGCTCGTCGGCCTCGGCCAGTTCGTCTCCACGTTCCTGATCACGACCCTGTACGTCCGGTTCGCCGAGCGTGAGATCGACGGCCCGACCGCCGAGCTGCGCGCCCGGGTCGAGCAGGCGGAGGTCCGCGCATGACCACGTCGGTACTGGCCCAGGCCGAGTCGGTCGGCTCGGTCGCCGCGAACCTCGGGTTCTTCCTGCTGTTCGTGATCGTGACCCTGATGATCGTGCTGCGGGTCAGCCGCACGAACGCCACGCGTGCCGACTACTACACCGGCGGCCACGCGTTCACCGGCCCGCAGAACGGCACCGCGATCGCCGGTGACTTCCTGTCCGCGGCCTCGTTCCTCGGCATCGCCGGGGCCATCGCGCTCTACGGCTACGACGGCTTCCTCTACTCCATCGGCTTCCTCGTCGGCTGGCTAATGGCGCTCCTGCTCGTCGCGGAGCTGCTGCGCAACACCGGCCGCTTCACGATGGGCGACGTCCTGGCGTTCCGGATGCGCCAGCGCCCGGTCCGCGCGGCCGCGGCGACCTCGACGCTGGTCGTCTCGCTCTTCTACCTGATCGCGCAGATGGCCGGGGCCGGCGGGCTGATCTCGCTGCTGCTGCAGATCCCGAAGACCGACACGCTGTCGCAGGCGCTGGTGATCGTCGTCGTCGGCGGCCTGATGGTCGTCTACGTGCTGTTCGGCGGCATGAAGGGCACCACCTGGGTGCAGATCATCAAGGCCGGGCTGCTGCTCACCGGCGCCGCGGTCATGACGACCTGGGTGCTGGGCCGCTACGGGTTCAACCTGTCCGCGGTGCTGGAGCAGGCCACCGAGAACTCCGAGCGCGGCGAGGCCATCCTCAACCCGGGCCTGCAGTACACGAACAAGATCGACTTCATCTCGCTGGGGCTGGCGCTGGTGCTCGGCACCGCGGGCCTGCCGCACATCCTGATGCGCTTCTACACGGTGCCCTCGGCCAAGGAGGCCCGGCGCTCGGTGGTCTGGGCGATCTGGCTGATCGGCATCTTCTACCTGTTCACGCTGGTGCTCGGCTACGGCGCGACGGCGCTGCTGCCGCCGGGGACGATCACCCGCGCCAACCAGAACGACGCCGCGCCGCTGCTGGCCTACGCGCTCGGCGGCGAGATCATGCTCGGCCTCATCTCGGCGGTGGCGTTCGCGACGATCCTCGCGGTCGTCGCCGGTCTGACGATCACCGCGTCGGCCTCGTTCGCCCACGACGTCTACGCCAACGTGCTCCGCCGCGGCAACGCGACGCCGGAGTCCGAGGTGAAGGTCGCCCGGACGACCGCGCTGGTCATCGGCCTGGTCGCGATCGGCGGCGGGATCGTCGCCAACGGCCAGAACGTCGCCTTCCTGGTCGCGCTGGCGTTCGCCGTCGCCGCGTCGGCGAACCTGCCGACCATCCTGTTCTCGCTGTTCTGGAAGCGGTTCAACACGACCGGCGCGCTGTGCAGCATCTACGGCGGAGTGATCGTCTGCGTGGGCCTCATCGTGATCTCCCCGGCCGTGTCCGGGTCCCCGACCTCGATGGTGCCGAACGCGGACTTCGCGTTCTTCCCGCTGTCCAACCCCGGTCTGGTGTCGATCCCGGTGTCCTTCGCCCTGGGGATCATCGGCACCTTCCTCGGTGGCCGCGAACGGTTCAACGCCGCCCGCTACGCCGAGATGGAGGTCCGCTCGCTCACCGGTGCCGGTGCGGTGCGCGCGACCACCGCGCCGAAGGAGGCGCCGAAGCCGACCGCCGTGCCCGCCGAGGACCTCATCGGGATCCCCCGGCGCGGGGCCGAGGGTTCCGGTCGGCACCGCTCGCAGCCGCGCCCGCAGCCCCGGCCGAACCCGGGGCAGCAGCGTCCGCAGACCAGCCGCCAGGCCGGCGAGCTGTTCGGCAACACCGGGCTGACCGGCACCCAGCCCGCGGTCGGGGCCGACGGGCGTCCGGACCTGTTCGGGACCGGGCGCAGGCCCGGGCCGCAGGGCACCGGCGGGTACCGCCCCGCGCAGGGCACCGGCGGATACCGGGCCGTCCAGCCGCCGCTGGACCCGAACGAGGTGACGATCCCGCACGGGTCGCTCTACCGCGACGACGGCCGCTGACCCGCGCCGCTCACGGCGGGTTGACGGGGCGGCGTGGCAGGATGGCGCCATGTCCGACCCGGTTCCCGCCGTGAGCGTGTCCGATCTCCCCGCCGACGCCCCGATGCTGGACGTCCGCGAGCTCGACGAGTGGACCGCAGGGCACGCCCCGCACGCCCGTCACCTGCCGATGTCCGAGCTGGCCGGCCGGATGGGCGAGGTCCCCACCGACGACCCGCTCTACGTCGTCTGCCGCTCCGGTGGCCGGTCGGCCCGGGTCGTCGCCTACCTCGCCCAGCAGGGCTTCCCGGCGGTGAACGTCGAGGGCGGCATGCAGGACTGGGCCGCCCAGGGCCGCACGGTCGTGACCGACGACGGCAGCGCCCCCCGGATCGCCTGACCCGTGTCCGCGCCGGCGTCCCGACGGCCGGGCCCGCCGTGCCCGCGCTGCGGCCGGACGGCGCCCCCCGGAGGGGGTGCGTTCTGCCCGTGGTGCGGCCGGTACCTGGCCGCCCTGGACTGGGTGGCGACGACGCCCGGTGGGCCGGCCGCCGAGCCCACGGCCCGGCGGGACCGCTACGCCGGCCCGCCCCGCTACCGCGCCGTCCCGCGCTGGGGCCTCCCGGTGGGGCCCTGGCGGATCGCGCCGGTCCCTGGTGAGGGCCCGCTCCGGCCGGTCGACCGGGCCCGCGCGCTGGCCGCGCAGCTCGTGCCCGTGCTGTGGGTGGTCGTCGTCGTGTCGGGGGTCGCCGCCGTCGCCGAGGTGTGGCGGTACGTGCTCCTGCTGTTCAGCCGGTCCGACGCGTTGTCCCCGGAGGCCGTCGGCGTCTCCGACGCGCTGGTGTGGTTCGGCGGCTGGTCCTCGGTGGTGGCGACGATCGCCGCCGGGGTGCTGATGATCTCGTGGAGCCTGTGGACCTACCGGGCCGCCGCGGACCGCGCGGGCACGCGCGCCTGGCGAAGCCGCCGGTGGGTCGTCGCGGGCTGGGTGGTGCCCGGCTGGAACCTGGTCGCGCCCGGTTCGCTGCTGGCCGAGACCGAGCACGCCGCGCTGGACCTGCCGCCGGAACGGCGGCCGTCGCCGTCGCGGGAGCTGCTGGTCTGGTGGGCGCTGTGGGCGGCGTGCGTGGTCCTCGGCGCGGTCGTCCTGGTCTGGCGGTTCCGCACCGGCACCCAGGCGCTGGCCGACGGGGTCGTCCTGCACGCCTGGGCCGACGTGCTCGCCGCGGTCACGGCGTGGCGCACGATCCGGGTCGTCCGCCTGCTCACCGCTCTGCTGGCGACGCGGCCGCAGGGTCCCCGGCAGCTGCTGGTGTCGGCGACGGCGGGTACGGCCGGCGCGGAGCCGGCGGTCCCGGTGGGAGCGGCGGACCCGCAGGCAGCGCCGACGGCGGCACGGGTCCCGACCACGGCGGCGGACCCGGCGGGCTGAACCCGGGCGGAGCCGGCACCCGGGGGGCGTCCGGCCGCACCACCGGTGGGGGTGCCGGTGCGGGTGTCGGGGGAGCCGGCGGCGGCGCGGGAGCGACGGGCGTGGCCGCCCAGCCCGCCGAGCCGGGGCGGACCGCCGTCGACGGGCCCGCGGTCAGCGCGGCGTCGGAGACCTCCTCCAGCAGCTTGCGGACCCGCCGCACGGCCCGGTCGGGGCCGCGCACGACCACCGACAGGGCCAGCCGCCCGCCGTGCGGGTCGGCGACGGTGCGCAGCACGTGCCGGTCCGGTCCCGCCTCCAGGACGAGCCCGAGCCGCCCGCCCGCGTTCGGGGCGAGAGCCAGCGCGATCCGGACGAGCTCGGCGTGCGCCGCGCCGCGGACCTCGTCGCGGTGGTCGTGGGCCGCGGGGACGCCCCGGCCCGTCCGTCCGACGGCGGTGTCGAGCCCGCAGACGTCGAGGACCATCCCGCTGTCCACGTCGAGCAGGGCCGCCGAGCGGATCCGCGGGTCGAAGAACAGCGGCCCCAGTACGGCGGCCAGCCCGTCGGTGCGTACGGCGACGGCGTGCCGGTGACGTCCCATCGGTCGTGTGGGTCGCGGGGGCCTCAGCGCTGCTGGGCGGGGAAGAACGCCTGGCCCTGCTGCTGCGGCGCACCGGCCTGCGGCGAGGACATGGCGAACTGCTGCTCGATGACGCGCAGGTCGCGGCGGGCCATCGCCAGGTTGGCCTGGGCGCGGTTGAGCACGAGGTAGAAGAACAGCTGCTCGTCGGTGCCGCGGATGATCCGGATCAGGTGGTACTGGGTGTCGAGGGTGATCAGGATGTCCTCGATGTTCTCGCGCAGCCCCAGCTTCTGCATGACCTCGAGCTTGGTCCGGACGACCTCGGAGTTCCCGGGCGCGGCGACGTCGAGGTCGAACTCGGGGCTGCCCCCGCGCGACCCCAGGGTCATGCCGCTGTCGAAGTCGACGATCGCGACCGCGAACGCGCCCTTGATGTTGGCGGCCATGTCCAGGGAACGATCGATGTTGTTCATCTCAAGAGCCTTCCGCGCGGCAGTCGCCGCGACGATCTCGGGGAGTCCGCGCCGCGATCCCGTTCCGCATTCCGCGGAAATTGATCTCAGTACTTTACGGCGCCGGGGCGGACAACGATAACGCGCAATTCCGGAGCGTCAACACCCCGTCGTCACCCTGTGGTCGACGACGGGTCCAGACGGCGCAGCGCGGCGAGGATCCGAGCCATGGTGCCCAGGTCGTCGGCCCACCGGCCGCCCTCGGGGACGGCTCCGGCGTGCGCGTCGTCACCCTCGGCCGCGGCAGGGGGCTCGGACGGCTCGGCGGGGCCGGGCGCGCGTCGGGGGAGCGGGACGGCCGGTCCCGGGGTGCGCTCGGCGTCTGGTACCGGCGACGGCCTCGGTACCGCGATCGTCGCCGGTGCGGTGTCCGCGGGCCCGGGCGGCGACACCACGGGCGCGGCCGGCCGGGCCCGCATCATCGGACGTGCCGGGGCTGCGGCCGGGTCGACAGCAGGCGTCGCGACCTGCGGATCCGTCCGTGCCGGGGCTGTCGCGGGTGGGCGCAGTGCCCGCCGGAGGAGCGCGACCGGGCTGCCGGACCGGTCGAGGTGGGCGTAGGCGAGCAGCGGGGCCGCGCCGTCGCGGGGCAGCGCCCGCAGGAGATGGTGGTCGCCCTCCCGGGTGGCGATCACCGCGTCCTCGAACACCGGTCCGTCGGCGACGACCTGCGCGGCGCCCCAGCCGAGCACCTCGGCGAGGCCGGGCACGGCACGCCCGCCGGCGTCCGCGACGAGCTCGCCCGTGGTGGGGTCGGCGACGCAGGTGTACCCCGTCCCCGGCACGGCGAGAACGGTCCGCAGCAGTTCCGACCACGATTCCATCGTCGTCGATTCCACCATGTCGTCCGATGGTCGTCGACGTCGGTTCCGGTCGTTCTTGACGCCCCTTTTCCGTCGATGATTGCGCGGCGCCGTCGACAATTCGCCGACGGCTCCCAGGAATGGACCGTTCGGCTCTCGGGGCATTGCGGCATTCGGTTCATCGGCCGGTGTGGGCGGTCAGCCGCAGCTCCGCCCAGCCGCGCATGACGAACCGTGGCCGCCGGGCCGGCGCGCCGTCGACGACGGCGTCGGGCAGGCGTTCCAGCAGTGCGCGCAGCACCTCGGCGATCTCCAGCCGGGCCAGCGGGGCGCCCAGGCAGTAGTGCACCCCGGCCCCGAAGCCCAGGTGGGGGTTGGGGGAGCGGCCGACGTCGAGGCGGTCGGCGTCGTCGCCGAAGACGGACGGGTCGCGCCCGGCCGCGCCGAGCAGCGTCGCGATCCGGGTGCCCGCCGGGACCGGGTGGCCGGCCACCGTGGTGTCGACGACGGCGGTCCGCTCGAACAGCTGCAGCGGTGCGTCGAAGCGGATCAGCTCCTCGACGGCCGTTCCGACCAGTCCGGGGTCATCGAGCAGCCGCTGCCACTGGTCCGGGTGCCGTAGCAGGGCGTGCACGCCGTTCCCGACGACGTTGACCGTCGCCTCGTGCCCGGCCATCAGGAGCAGCACCGCGGTGCCGACGAGCTCGTCCTCGTCGAGCCGGACGGACGGCGACCCGGCGTCCCGGACGGCGATCAGGTCGGTGATCAGGTCCGGTCCCGTGCCGGTGTCCCCGGCGGGGGCGGCGCGGCCGGACCGGCGCTCGTCGACCAGTTCCCGCAGCAGCGCCGTGAAGTCGGCCGACGCCCGCTCGGCCGCGCGACGGCCGTCGTCGCCGGGGTCGGGCTCGTACATCCGCACGATCGCGTCGGACCAGTCCCGCAGCGGCGCCCGGCGGTCCTCCGGCACGCCGAGCAGGTCGGCGATCACGGCGACCGGCAGCGGTGCGGCGACGAGCTCCACCAGGTCGGCGGGGACGCCGTCGCGGATGCGGGCCACCAGGTCGTCCACCAGGGCCCCGGCCCGCGCCCGCACCAGCGGGGCCAGCCGCTCGGTGTGGCCACGGGCGAACGCCGAGGCCACCAGGCGTCGCAGCCGGGTGTGCGGCTCGCCCTCACGTTCCAGCAGCGAGTTGCGGTGCAGCAGGTTGAACGCGGCCAGCTCGGCTGCGGGCACGGCGTCGGACCAGATGCGGCCCAGGCCGCGGTCGCGCAGCACGGCCGAGCAGGCCGCGTGCGTCACCGCGACCGGGACGCCCAGACCGGGGTGGTCGTGGACCGGCCCGGCGGCGCGCAGGGCGGCGTAGGCGGGGTAGGGGTCGGCGAGGAAACCGGGGTCGGCCGGATCGAAGACATGCACGACCCGCTACCTTGCCCGGCGATGGGTAAGAAGACGCGCAACCGTGCCAGCACCGCCGACGCGGGGGACAACCCGCGCCGGCCGTGCCCCTGCGGCTCCGGCAAGCGGTACAAGGCCTGCCACGGCGCCGGTGACGACGTGATCGTCATCCGGCCGTTCGAGGGCCTCGCGGCGGAGCCCGACCTCGTCGCCATGCGGGAGTTCCTCCCCTCGGCGACGGCGGCCCTCCCGGTCCGCTCCGGCGGTCCGGTCACGCTGGCCTCGGTGCTGCCGGGCGCGTCCGCCGCGATCGTGCGCGACAACGGCGAGGTCCTGCTCGGCATGCAGGTCCAGACCCGCTCCGGGGACCTCTCGGCCGACCTGGCCGGGGCGCTCGCCTGGGCGCGCTCGGCCGAGCCGGGATCGTCGCTGCCGGTCGTCGGCGCCGGGCGGCACACCGGCGAGCGGCTGCAGGACGTGCTGGAGCCCGGCACACCGCTGGAGCCGACGGTGCACGCCGACTTCGCGTGGTGGCTGCCGTCGGAGAGCCCGGACCCCGAGGCCCAGGCGATGCTGGAGCGTGCCAACTCGGTGATCATGCCGACCGAGGCGGTCACCGCCGACGGCGTGCGTGGCGCGTACTGGGTCGACACCGGGTCCAAGGCGCACGTGCGCTGGGTGCGGACCGAGGACGAGACGACGCTGATGGCGGCGCTGGCGCGGCTGTCCGGCCAGGGCGGCCTGGAGCTGGGCGAGGGTTCCCGCTACGCCGGGTCGTTCCGGGCGCACGGGCTGCTCGTGCCGGTCTGGGACGTCGACCGGGAGATGCACTCCTCGGAGTGGGCGGGTCCCGCCGCGGAGTTCGCGAAGCGGCTCGACGAGGCGGTGGCCGGGCTGGACGCCACGCCGCTGACCGAGTCCGAGCACCGGGCGCGCGACGTGCTCGCGGGCAAGCAGATCACCCTGCGCTAGACGGCCGCGGGCCCCGGCGCTCCCGCGAGGAGCGCCGGGCCCCGGGTCGGACCGACGAGGGGTTCCTACAGGGCGCCGCCCGCGGCGGCCGGGGCGGTCGCGTCGGCGGCGTCGCCGCGCGCGAGCTCGCGGGCCACGAAGTCCTCGACGTGGAACAGGTCGTCGCCGGCGCGGCGGACGATGGTGAGCAGCGTCGTCATCGAGGCGACCTCCTCCACCTGCTCCTTCAGGAACCACTGCAGGAACTGCTCGCCGAGGTAGTCGTCCTCGTCGCGGGCGGTGCGGGCCAGCGTGGTGATCTGCTCGGTGACCTGCTTCTCCTGGGTCAGCGCGAGCTGCACGAGCTCCTCGACCGAGGCGAAGTCGTTCTGCACCTCGCCGACCGAGGGGATGGTCGCCGTGAGGTCGTTGTCCAGCTGGTACTGGACCATCATCATCGCGTGGTTGCGCTCCTCGACGGCCTGCGCGTAGAAGTGCGCGGCCAGCTGCGGGAGGTCGGCGTCGTCGAGCCAGACGGCGATCGCGAGGTACTGCTGGGCGGCGGTGAACTCGCTCCGGACCTGGTCGCGGAGCAGGGCGTGGAACTTCGACTCGTCGGTCATGTCCTCCAGGTTAGCGACTGGCGACGTTCCCTGGAACGGCTCCAGAAAGGGTGTCCGTCTCAGTTGGACAGGGTCACCTTTCCGCTGGTGAGGGCCGCTTTCCCGGGTCAGATCGGAAGTACGCCGCCGAGCAGTGCGTACCCCACGAACGCCACGACGTCGATCAGCAGATGGGCGCCGACGAGCGGCCACAGCCGGTTCGTCCGCTGCCAGTAGCGGGCGAACACCAGGCCCATGACGAGGTTGCCGACGAACGCGCCGATCCCCTGGTAGAGGTGGTAGCACCCGCGCAGGACGGCGGCCGCGAACGCCGACCGGTTCTCCGACCAGCCGAGCCGCCGCAGCCGGGTGAGCAGGTAGCCGATCATGACGACCTCCTCCGCCCAGGAGTTCGCCGCCGCGGACAGCACCAGCACCGGGATCCGCCACCACTGGTCGGTCAGCGTGCTGGGCGCGACGTCCGGGGTGATCCCCGCGAGCCGTCCGACCAGGTAGAGCCCCAGCCCGGGGAGGCCGATCAGCGCGGCCAGGCCCGCGGAGTGCGCCGCGTCGCGCCACGGCCGCCGCCCGTCGAGCCCGACGCGGCGCAGCGCGATGCCCGCCCGCAGCAGCAGGTAGGCGGCCAGCGCGCCCCATCCGGCCAGCTGCAGCGCGCGGACCAGCTGGAACGCGAGGTCGATCCAGGCGTCGGTGGACGCGGGCGCGTTCAGGGTGACCTGCTGGTCGGCCAGCGGGGCGGGGTTCAGCAGGGCCTCGAGCAGCGACAGCGCGCTGCGCACCGCGGACAGGCCCAGCGTCACGGTCAGGACGACGGCGATCTCCAGGCCGATCAGCCGTCGCTCGCGGGGGTCGGTGGCGACGCCCGGGAAGGACGGGGGCGCCGGGCTCAGCCAGTCCCGCAGGGCCCCACGCGGTCGTGCCGGGACCGGTCCGCTCGTCATGGGCCGATCATCGCACCGGGTGCCGGAGGGCTCCGTGGGCCGCGTCGCGGGCGGCGGACTGCGGGGCCCGAGCGTGCTCATCGGCCGGTGATCCACATCGCGCGCGCTGATCCGCGGCTCGCGCGCGTCCGGACACGCGCGGTCCGCGGATCACCGCGCGGACCGAGGATCACCGCGCGGGGGTGGGCGTGACCGCCGGAGGGGTGAGCCCACCGGGCGGTCGGAGACCACCGGAGGGGCGAGTGACCGAGCGCTCGTCGGGGCCCGGCCGTCGCCATGCCGGGGTGCGTACCCTGGTCGGCGTGATGCGGCTGCTGCTGTCCCCGAGGTGGATGGTCTGGCACGTCCTCACACTCGGCGCGATGGTCGCCTGCACCTGGCTGGCCATCTGGCAGTGGGGGCGGGCGGGATCGGCGATGGGCTCGGCCCTCAACGTGGGCTACGGCCTGCAGTGGCCGCTGTTCGCCGTCTTCTTCGGCGTCATGTGGTGGCGCTTCCTGAGCATGGAGATCGCCGACCTGCGGGCGGCGGGCGCGGCCGGACCCGGCGGGACCGCGGGGAAGCCGGACAGGGCGCCGTCGGCTACGGAGGCACCCGTCGCCGGGTCGGGGACGCCGATCGCGGAGACCGTCCCGTCCGCGGCCGCGGCCGCTGCGTCGGCCTCGACGTCGACCGCCGAGCCCGCCGTCCCGGCACCCCCGGCCGGACCGTCGCCGTTCACGTCCCGCCCGGCGAACGCCGCCCCGCCCCGCAGCACCGACCCGCAGCTGCGGGCCTACAACGAGGAGCTGGCCCGCCTGGCGGCCCGGCACCGGGAGGAGTCCACCCCGTGACCGTCGCGACCGCTCTGAAGGCCTACCGGGTCTCCGCCTGGGTCACCGGCGTCGGCCTGCTGCTGCTGACCTTCTACGCGATGCCGGCGAAGTACCTGTTCGGCGACCCGCGGCCGGTCGCGCTGATCGGGATGGTGCACGGCTTCCTGTACATGATCTACATCGTGTGCACGCTGATCCTGGCCGAGCGCTGCCGGTGGAAGCCGGTGTTCGCCGTGGTCATCCTGGCCGCGGGAACCATCCCGGTCGCGTCGTTCGTCGCCGAGCGGAAGGTGACCCGGAAGGTGCAGGCCGAGCACCTGGCACCCGCCGGTCCCTGAGCCCGGCTCAGCGGCCCCCGGCCGCCGGGCAGCCCACCAGCTCGGCGAACCGGCGCTGCAGCTCCTCGGGCGTGTCCGCGGGTGCGGAGAACGCCAGCCGCACGTCCTGGGTGCCGGTCGCGGTGGGCACCCGCACGCGGAGCCCGAAGCGGTCCACGCCGACCGGGCGGACCCGGCCGCCGGTGAACCCCAGCCCGTCGGGCAGGTGCCGGCGCAGCGCGCACAGCATCTCCGGGTGCGCCCGGTCCAGGTGCTCCAGCCACACCTGCTCGACCCGGCAGAACGGGTCGGGTTCGGCGGCCGCGAGCTCGGTCGGCGAGACCGGCGCGCAGCCCTCGGCGTCGGAGTAGACCGCCGACGACGGGTGCAGCCGCAGCAGGGTGGCGCCGCGCCCGGCGTCGAGGAGGTTGGGGTGCGGGGCCTTCTCGGCGAGCCGCAGCGCCCGTTCCCGGCCGGTCGTCGGGTCCGGCTCCTGCAGGGTCCCGACCAGCCACAGCAGCTCCCGGACCGGCTCGTCGAGCGGCACCGGCGTGCTGCCGGTCAGCTCGAGCATCACCGGGAGCCCGTCGAGGGTGAGCCGGGCGCGCTCGCGGAGCACGTGGTCGTCGGGCAGCAGCAGGTCGGTCGTGCCGTCCGGCCAGGTGTGGTGCATCAGCGGCGCACACGGTTCCGGCTCGCCGGTGCCGACGAGTGCCGCGCGGCCACCACGGGTGACGAGGCTGCGGGCTCGCTCGGCGACGGCGGGCGTCGGGGGGCGGCGCACTCGGGTCGTTCCCACTCTCACCTCCGATTAGGTAACCCTTACCTAAGCAGTAGGCAGTGTCGCCTGTCCAGTGCCCTGTGACGCAGGGGGGGCAACCCCCTCTGCGGGGGCGCCGTGACCCGACCGTTAGCGTCTGTCGGCGTGATGACCGTGCCCTCGGGTTCCTCAGCCGACCCGTGGCCGATCCGTCCGCTGCTCGCTGCGCTGGTCGATGACACCAGCCTGCTGCAGCCGAGGACCGTCGCACCGGGCGTCGACGCCGTCGTGTCGCGCTATCTCGCCGCCCGCGACGGCCACTACGGAGGCCTCGTCGGACGGCTGGTCTGCCCCGCGTCGCAGCTGCCCGCCGTCGTCACCGAGCTCGCCCGTTCCGCGCCGAGCCGGCCGGCGGAGCTGGCCCTCGTCGTCGACACCGGGCTGGGTGCGGTGCCGAAGGCGTTGTCGACCGTGTTCTCCCGCTCCAGCCTGCTCACCCCGAGCACCGTCGAGTGCGCCGCACCGCCGGACGTCGACGGCATCTGGCTCGAACGCGTCTCGGAGTTCGTGCCGGACGAGGTGACCCCGGTCGTGGAGCCGCGCCGCCCCGTCGAGGGGGACGAGGAGGGCACGCTCGCCTGGCTCGCCGCCGTCCGCAGGGTCGCCGAGCACGGCTGCACCCCGAAGATCCGGCTCGGCGGGCCGCGCGCCTCCGACGTGCCGGAGATCGTCGACGTGCACAAGTTCCTGCTGGCGGGCCTGGAGAGCGGCACCGGCGGGATCTCGGCCCAGGGCATCGACCGGATCGTCCGCGAGGACCCGTCCGCGTCGACGCCCCGCGGCCGCCACGGCCTGCTGAACCTGATCGCCGCCGTCGCGCGGATGACCGGGGTCAGCGCCTCGCCCGACCCGGCCGAGGAGGCCCTGGCCTGCACCGACGGCGAGAAGCTCGCCCGGGAGCTCGACGAGCTGCCCGAGGCCGCCGTCGAGCAGGTCCGCACCGTCCTGCCGCGCTGCGGCGTCGACCCGGAGCCGGTCCCGATCGCCGACCTCGTCGCCCTCGGACTGCTGGACTGATCAGGACGGATCGGATGCGGATCGGATTCCTGGGGCCGCACGCCACGTTCACCGAGCAGGCCCTGCTGACCCTGCCCGAGTCGCGTGGCGCGGAGCTCGTGCCGCTGCCCGGCGCCCCCGCGGTGCTGGCGGCGGTCCGCGACGGCTCCGTCGACGCCGGCTGCGTGCCGATCGAGAACACCGTCGAGGGCGCCGTCCCGCCGGTGCTCGACGGGCTCGTCGCCGATCCGCCGCTGGTGATCGCCCGTGAGGCCCGGATCGCGGTCCGGTTCTGCCTGATGGGCCGCCCGGGCACCACGGGTGACGCGATCCGCTCGGTCGCCTCCCACGGCCACGGCATCGCCCAGACCCGCGGCTGGCTCGCCGAGCACCTGCCGGCCGCCGAGGTCCGGGTCAGCTCCTCCACCGCGGAGGCCGCGGCCCAGGCCGCCAGGGGTGAGGTCGATGCCGCCGTCGCCGCCCCGCTCGCAGCCACGCAGCACGGCCTGGAGGTGCTGGCCGACGACATCGCCGACAACGCGGGCGCCGTCACCCGCTTCGTGCTGCTGACCCGCCCCGGCCCGCCGCCGGCGCCGACCGGCTGGGACCGCACCACCCTCGCCGCGACGACGACGAACCGCCCCGGCACCCTGCTCGGCCTGCTCACCGAGATCGCCGTCCGCGGCATCGACCTGACCCGGATCGAGTCCCGCCCGGTGAAGGGCCGCCACGCCGAGTACTGGTTCCACCTGGACTGCTCGGGCCACGTCGCCGACCCGGCGATGGGAGAGGCCCTGGCCGCACTGCACCGTCGCTGCGACCGGCTGATCTATCTCGGGTCGTTCCCGCGATCCGATCCCGCACCGGACGCCCCGGCGGCCGGGGTGGGGAGCCCGGTGGCGGCGCTCGGTGTCGCCACCGCCGACGACTACGCCGCGTCCGAGCGCTGGCTCGCCGCGGTCCGACGGGGAGCCGACACGTGAGCCACCAGACCGACGACGAGCACGACGGCGCCGCCTCCTTCGCGGCCGTCGGCACCGGCACCCGGATCGCGCAGGTCCCGCCGGACGACGGCGCGCTGCGCCTGGTGCTGGTCCGGCACGGCCGCACCCCGTCGAACGTGCGGCACCGCCTCGACACCGCGCTGCCGGGCCCCGGGCTGGACGAGCTGGGTCACGCGCAGGCCGAGGAGGTCGCCGGGCTACTCGCCGGATGGCCCGTGCAGGGCCTGTACGCGTCACGGGCGACCCGGGCGCAGGAGACCGCCGCCCCGATCGGCCGCGCGCTCGGACGCGAGGTGGAGCTGCTCCAGGGCCTGCACGAGGTGTTCGTCGGGGACCTCGAGGGCCAGGAGGGCGACGACGCCCGCGCCGCGTTCGACGAGGTCTTCGAGGCCTGGTGGGACGGTGACGTCGACCGCGCGATGCCCGGCGGCGAGTCCGCCCGCGACGTGTGGGGCCGGGCGCTGCCCGACCTCGCCGCGGTGACCTCCGGCGTGACGGAGGGGGCGGTCGTCGTCGTCAGCCACGGGGCGGCGATCCGGATCCTGTCGCTGGCGCTGCTCGGCGGGCACGACGGCTCCGGACCCGGCCACCCCGACGTCACCTACGGCCGCGAGCGCCCGGTCCCCAACACCGGCCGGGTCGTGCTGCGTCGCGACCCCGGCGGCTGGGTCCCGGAGCTGTGGGACGCGATGCCCGGCGGGCGGCGCGCCACCCACCGGTAGGGGTCAGCCCCAGCCGAGCTCGTGCAGCTTCTCCTCGGAGATGCCGAAGTGGTGCGCGATCTCGTGGACGACGGTGATCGCGACCTCGTCGACGACCTGCTCCTCGTCCTCGCAGAAGTCGAGGACGGCGTCGCGGTACACGGTGATCCGGTCCGGCAGCTCGCCTGCGTAGTCCGCGGTGCGCTCGGTCAGCGCGACGCCCTCGTAGAGCCCGAGCAGGTCCGGCTCGTCGGGGTGGCACGGCTCGACCAGCACGACGACGTTGTCCATCGCCGCGGCGAGCTCGGCGGGCACGAGGTCGAGCGCCTCGCAGACCAGCTCGTCGAACCGGTCGGCGGGCATCGCCACCGGCACGTCAGTTGCCCGACAGCCCGGGCAGGCCGGGTGGGATGTCGAGGTCCGGCTGTCCGGCGCCGCCGTCGGGGGCGGCGGGCTGCTCGCCGTCGGGCTGCTCGACCGGGGCCTGCGAGCCGGGGGCCGGGGTGGCCGACCCGTCGGCCGGGGCACCGTCCGGAGCGGGCGCACCGGGCGCGGACGGTGCCGGGGCGGCGGGCTGCCCGGAGACGACCAGGTTCCCCTTCACCGAGCCGGTGATCGAGGCGAAGCCGCTGTTGTCCGGCAGCAGGGTGCCGATGTTGCAGTTGACCTTGCGGCTGCCGGCCTTCCAGGACTCCTCGGAGAGGTTGCCCCAGTAGACGGTGAGGCCCTTGGCGCCGATCACCTGGTCGTTGCCGGCGAACGTGTTCGCGGCGTCGGTGCAGGCGGGCTGGAGGAACTTGTCCTGGTCCTCGATGGCCGGCCAGTCCTCCGTGAACTCGGTACCCAGGTCGACCAGCCCGACCGCCTCGACGGCGTGCGGCCCGGCGCAGTCGGTCGGGTCGCCGACGGTGCGGCCGTCGATGGCGAGGCAGGTGCCCACCGGCTGGACCGCGGACTGGTCCTGAGCCGCGACCTTGCCGGTGATCGGGAACATCTCCCCGCTGCGCGAGGCCATCTGCAGGCCGCAGCGCATGCCCTTGTCGCCGCTGTCCCAGCGCTGCTGCGACGGCTTGAGCGCGCCCACCCGGAACTTCCCGTCCGGGTCGAACTTGCCGTTCAGGTACGTGGTGACCACCGGGGTGCAGCGGTCGGCGACGAGCTTCTGCCAGGCCTCGTCGGCCGGGAACGTCGGCTGGTCGGTCAGCGCGACCCGTCCCGCCTGCTCGAACAGGTGCGGCCGGGCGCAGTCGACGGCGGCGGTGTCGGTCGCGTCGGACCGGGTCCAGTTCAGGCAGGTGCCCGGGGTGTCCGGTGGGGGCGGCAGCGGCGGGGGCTCCTCCACCTTCGGCACCCCGGAGGACGCGAACGACCCCAGCACGGGCACCTCGGCACCGAGCAGCGAGTCGACCGACGCGACGGTCAGCATCAACACCGCGCCGACCAGGATCCCGATCCCGACCCGGCGGGCCCCGAGGAGCCCGCCCCGCCCTGCGCCCGCGCGTCCGGAGGCCTCCGACGACCGTCGCCGACGGGTCGGGGCCACCGGCGTGGCCGACGGCCGGGACAGCACCGAGGTGGTCCCCTGCCCGGCGTGGACGGCGGTGCGGCCGGTCGCGTCGGGCCGGTCGGAGCCGGCGGAGGAGCGGGAATCCATGACGTCCCCCATCATGCAGCCGGGGTAGGCCCGGCTTCACCCGGCCGGTGCCCCGGCGCGGCGGTCGGTCGGCCGGATGCTGTGAACGTGCAGGTCCGCCCGGTGCGACGGGGTGCCGCGACCACTCGTCCGGGCGGGTGTGGGTGAAACGCAGCCGAATCGTCATCCGGGAACGGCCGGTGGTCGTCGGCCGCTCCCGGTACGGTGCGCGCGGGGGACGGGAGTGACGATGGGGGACCAGCGATGACCGACGGACCGCGCGCCGGCGGCGGCCCGGACGACAGCACGCCGCCCGCCGGTACGCCGAGGGCGACACCGGGCGGCGCGACACCGGAGCCGCAGTCGACGACGCCGACACCGCAGACCGACGGACCGGCGACGGCGCCGTGGGCGAACACGCCCGCCGAGCAGCCCGCCGAGGCCCCGCGCGGCCGGATCCGGCAGCAGGACGGCAGCACCGCGCCGCGCGAGCCCACGCTCGCCGAGAAGCGCGCCCGCGAGCAGAAGCTGCGCGCGGACCGCGAGGCGGTGCGGCTCAAGGAGGCCCGCTCCAAGACCACGAAGCGGGTGCTGATCGGCGCCGGCGCGACCGTCGGCGTCGTCGCCCTGATCGCGGCCGTCTACGCCGGGTCCGGTGGCGGCAGCGAGTCGGTCGAGGCGCGCTGCGTCGACGACCAGGGCGTCGTCGTGCCGGACGAGAACTGCAGCGGCACCCAGAGCCAGGGCCAGGTGTCCAACGGGGGCGGCGGCTTCGCCTTCGTCCCGATCTTCCTGGGCGGCGGCGGCCGGCAGTACCACTACAACTACGGCGGCAGCGGCGGCGTCGGCCAGGTCGCGACCGGCGGGAACGTGTCCCCGCCGCCGAGCGGCACCACGGTCCGCAGCGGCACCTCCGGATCCACACTCGGGTCGACCAGCCGCAGCGGCACCATCTCCCGCGGCGGTCTCGGCGTCGGCGGCGGCTCGTCGTCGTCCTCGGGCGGCTCCGGCTTCTCCAGCGGGAGCTGAGGCGTGCGACGCGAACGCGGCACCCCCCGTCCGGACTGGCAGCGCACCGTCGCCGAGCAGGGGCTCGCCTTCGGCACCCCCGGCCGGGACGGCTCGGGCAACGAGCGGCCCTACTGGGACGAGTCGGTGCACTACGTCTTCGAGATGGACGAGGTCCTGTCCCTCGAGGCCGACGTCGAGGTGCTCCAGTCGATGTGCCTGTCGGCGGTCGACCACGTGGTCACCACCGAGCGGTTCCGGGACTTCGCGCTGCCCGAGTGGTGTTGGGAGCAGGTCGCGCAGTCCTGGCGCCGCTCGGACCCGCACCTCTACGGCCGCTTCGACCTGCGCTACGACGGCTCCGGCCCGGCCAAGCTGCTCGAGTACAACGCGGACACCCCCACCTCGCTGCTGGAGGCCTCGATCCTGCAGTGGCACTGGCTGTCCGACGTCCACCCGGGCGACGACCAGTGGAACTCCCTGCACGAGAAGCTCGTCGAACGCTGGGGCGAGCTGAAGGGTCTGCTGCCGTCGTCGGAGGTGCACGTCACCTGGTCCGGCGCCGAGTCCACCGGCGAGGACCACATCACCGTCGGTTACCTGCAGGAGACCGCCGCCGAGGCGGGCCTCGACACCGTCGGACTGTCCATCGAGGACATCGGCTGGGACTCCGCACTGGACCGCTTCGTCGACCTCGAGGAAGCTCCGATGTCGACGGTGTTCAAGCTCTACCCGTGGGAGTGGATGCTGTCGGACGAGTTCGGCAAGCACGTCACCCGCAGCCTGCCCGAGACGCTGTGGCTCGAACCGCTGTGGAAGACCCTGCTGTCGAACAAGGCGCTGCTCGCGGTGCTGTGGGAGATGTACCCCGGGCACCCGAACCTGCTGCCCGCCTCGCTCGGCAACCCCGGCATCCTCACCGAGTACGTCCGCAAGCCCCTGCTGGGCCGCGAGGGCGCCAACATCGCGATCGTCGCCCCCGGCTACGAGACCGCGACCGGCGGCGTCTACGGCGACGAGGGCTTCGTCTATCAGATGTTCGACCCGCTGCCCGAATTCGACGGGTTCCGTCCCTGCCTGGGCGCCTGGCTGGTCGGTGACACCGCCGCCGGGCTCGGCATCCGCGAGACCGCCGGCCTGATCACCGACGACGGCGCGGCCTTCGTGCCGCACCGCATCCCCGAGTCCTGACCCTGTTCCTGCACCAGTTCCTGCACACCCCCGCTCCCCGGAGGTACCTCCCGTGATCCTCGCCCAGGCGTTCGACGCCACGTACTGGGGCTTCCTCGGCCGCGGTGTCGGCGCGATCCTGCTCTACGCCGTGATCGGCACCCTGCTCATGCTGGTCGGCTTCTGGGCCATCGACCTCACCACGCCCGGCAAGCTCCCGGCGATGGTCCGCGGCGGTCTGCCGAACGCGGTCACGATCACCTCGGCCGGAATGCTGTCGATGGCGTTCATCATCGTCACCGCGATCTACGGCTCGTACGGCTCGCTGCTGCAGGGCGTCGTGTCGTCGCTGGTGTTCGGCCTGATCGGGATCATCGCCCAGGTCGCCGCGGTGCGGCTGCTGGAGTGGGTGACCGGCATCGACATCGGCGAGGTCATCCAGTCCGACGAGCCGCGGGCGGTGGCGAAGGTCGTCGCGGCCGCGCACGTCGCGCTCGGCCTGATCGTCGCGGTCGCCGTCTTCTAGGCCCACCGTCCCGACGCCGCTCAGGCCAGGGCGGTCAGCACCTCGACCCTGGCCTGTGGCGTCGGCATCGTGGCGATCTCGGTGCGGACGTCGCGGGCGGCGGCCGCGAGTTCGCCGTCGTGCAGCAGCCTGCGCAGCGTGTCGGCGGTGAACGGGCCACCCAGTCCGGCGCCGCGGGCGGCGACCAGCTCGGCGTTGTGACGCCGGTCGCCGGGTCCGGGCAGCGCGAGCTGCGGGACGCCCGCGGCGAGCGCGGCCAGCACGTGCGCGGCGCTGCCGTCGTGCAGCACCGCCGCGCAGGCCGGCAGCAGCTCGTCCAGCGGGACCCGCCCGACGGTGCGCACCCCCGGCCCGTGGTGGCGCAGCAGCCGCGCCGGGGGACGGACGAGCACGAGCTCGCAGTCCGTGCCGTCGGCGCGGACGCCCTGCAGCGCGCGCACCGCGGAGGACTGCAGGTCCCCGCGCACCGGTCCGCCGCCGCGCAGCACCAGCACCCGCGGGCGGACCGAGGGGCCGCTCAGCCAGGCGGGCAGCGAGGACCGGCCGGAGCCGCGGGTCCGCCCCGGCCGCACGGCCAGCGCGTCGCGCGCCCCGACGAGGCTCGACGGGGCGATGGTCAGCGCGATCGCCGGCGGCGGGACCCCGCGCAGCCCGTGCCGGAGCCGGGCACGCTGCAGGGGGCGGGAGTCCAGCAACGTGCGGACCAGCGCGAACCCGTCGAGCAGGCCGTTCTCGTGCAGCACCGCCGGGACGTCGTGCCGGGCGGCCGCGAGCGCCCCCGCGACCGCGAGGGGCTCGTACACCACGACGTCGGGCCGCCACTGCTCGGCGACGGTCACCAGCGCGTCGGTCAACTCCTCGTTCACCGGGCCGAACAGCGAGCGCACCCCGGCGTCGCCGCCGCGCCCGGCCAGCTCGGCCCGTGCGGTCACCGGGTGCGCGACGAGCGAACGCGCGGCCAGCCTGCCCACCCGCAGGCTGCGGGCGACGTCGATGAACGGCAGCGGGTCCGCCCCGGGGAGCGGGTGCGCGTCGCCCCCGCCGGCGAGCAGCACCTCGTGCCCGGAGTCCCAGAGCGCGTGGGCGAGCGGCAACAGCGGTGTCAGGTGCCCCGACAGCGGGGCCGCCACCACCAGAACGCGCACCGTTCGAGGGTAACCGCCACGCGGTCGTCCGGGGGCGGTCTCCGCGCGGTTCCGTACGCTCTGGGTGTGATCGTCGAGAACGCGCCCCGGCTCGTCGCCACCGACGTCGACGGGACCCTCCTCGACGGCGGCGGCGCGGTCACCCCGCGCACCGTCGCCGTGCTGGAGCGGGCGGTCGCCGCCGGCGCCGGCTTCGTGCTGGTCACCGGCCGCCCGCCGCGCTGGATCCCGCCGGTGCTCGCGCGGCTGCCCGAGGGCCTGGTGCGGCTGTGCGTGTGCGCGAACGGCGCGGTGCTCTACGACGCCGCCGACGACGCCGTGCTCGGCGCGCACACCCTCGAGCCCGCCACGATCCGCGAGCTCGCCGGCCTCGCCGCGGAGCTGTTCCCCGGCTGCGGGTTCGGTGTCGAGCGCGTCGGGAACGCCGAGGGCGACGGCGGCCCGCGGGGGATCGTCGACGAGTTCCTCACCGACCCCGGCTACGTCCACGCCTGGGGCGAGCACGACGGCGGCTCCACCAGCCGCGAGGACCTGCTCGGCCGCCCGGCGACGAAGGTGCTGATCCGCTCCCCGGAGCTGACCAGCGAGCAGATGATGGACGCGCTCGCACCGAAGGCCGGCGGGCTGGCCGACCTGACGTTCTCGCACCCGTCGGGGCTGCTGGAGGCCTCCGCTCCCGGGGTCACCAAGGCGACCGGCCTCGCCGAGGTCGCCCGCCGTCTCGGGGTGACCGCGGCGGACACCGTGGCGTTCGGCGACATGCCCAACGACCGGGAGATGCTGCGCTGGGCCGGGCTCGGCGTCGCGATGGGCAACGCCCACCCGGACCTGGTCGGGCTCGCCGACGAGGTGACGGCACCGCACACCCACGACGGGCTCGCCGAGATCCTGGAGCGCTGGTTCTGAGCGCACCCGGCGCTGTTCACCCGCCCGTCGACGAGCGGTCATGCCCGGTCCCACGGGCCGCCCCGACCCGGCCCACGACCCCGCCCGCGCGTACCATCACCGGCTGTCATCGCCCGCGAGCCGGGTGCCAGCGCCCGCGCCAGGAGGCCCCCACCCGTGGCTGACACGGCAGACACCCTGGACCGTTCCGGTCCGCAACCGCCCGCCGACGTCCCGCCCACCGGCGAGGTCGCCGTGCTGGCGTCCGTGCAGGGCGCTCTCGGAGGCGACACCACCGTGCGGGTCGCCCGCGGGATGTCGCTGTTCGGCGAGCACGCCGCGGGCTGGCTCGCGATCGGCGTCGTGGGTGCCGCGCTGGACCGCCCCCGCCGTCGTGAGTGGCTCGGCTCCGCCGCGGCCGTCGCGTTCGCGCACGGCGCCTCGATCGGGATCAAGCGCGTCGTCCGGCGCCGCCGCCCCGACCACCCCGCGGTCCGGGTCCTGGTGGGCACCCCGAGCCGGCTGAGCTTCCCGTCCTCGCACGCCACGTCCACCACCGCCGCCGCCGTGCTCTACGGCGGCCTGCTGGGCAGGCGCTCCCGCCCGGTGGCCGCGGCGGGTGTGGGCCTGATGGCGCTGTCGCGCCTGGTCCTCGGCGTGCACTACCCGACCGACGTCGCCACCGGCACCGCGCTCGGCGCGGCCGTCGCCGGTACCGCGCGTCGCGTGATCTCACGCAACCCCACCACCGGAGGGTGAGCGCATGACCAGTACCGACCCGACGAAGGTCGACCGCGACGACTCCGAGAAGGAGAAGGTCGCCCGGGCCGCCGACCCGCAGACCCCCGTCGTCCCGGACGCCCCCGACGACGCAGGCGCCCCCGAGGGCCACGAGGCCGACGCGGCCCCCGCCGCCGAGCACGCCCCGCACGTGCCGATGGACCCGTCCGAGCGCACCACCGCGATGGTCGCCCGCGGCCTGCTCAAGACGATGCGCCCCCGCCAGTGGGTGAAGAACGTCCTGGTCTTCGCCGCGCCGTTCGTCAGCGGCCAGCTGTTCGACGTGCCGATCCTGATCGACTGCCTGATCGCGTTCGTCGCGTTCTCGCTGGCCGCGTCCGGCGTGTACCTGGTCAACGACGCGCTCGACGTCGAGGCCGACCGGGCGCACCCGACCAAGCGCCGCCGCCCGATCGCGTCCGGCATCGTCCCGGTGCCGCTGGCCTTCGTCGCCGCGGGCGTGCTGTTCGCCGGGGCGATCGCGCTGTCGTTCGCGGTGACCTGGCAGCTGATCATCGTGCTCGCCGTCTACGTGGCGGTGCAGCTGTCCTACTGCCTGTGGCTCAAGCACCAGCCGGTGCTCGACATCTGCATCGTCGCCTCCGGCTTCCTGATGCGCTCCATCGCCGGTGGCGTGGCCACCGGCATCCCGCTGTCGCAGTGGTTCCTGCTGGTCACCGGGTTCGGCTCGCTGTTCATGGTCGCCGGCAAGCGCTACGCCGAGATCAACCTCGCCGAGCGCACCGGGGCCAAGATCCGCAAGTCGCTGGAGAACTACACGGCGTCCTACCTGCGCTACATCTGGTCGCTCTCGGCCACCGTCATGATCGTCATGTACGGGCTGTGGGCGTTCGAGATCCGCGAGGACCACAACTCGGTGTGGTCGGTGCTGTCGATCGTGCCGTTCGTGATCGCGGTGCTGCGCTACTCGGTGGACGTCGACCGGGGCACCGGCGGCGAGCCCGAGGAGATCGCGCTCGGCGACCGCGCGCTGCAGGTCCTGGCGCTGGCCTGGATCGCGATGCTCACCCTGGCCGTCTACAGCTGACGCCGGCCGCCACCCGGGCCCGGCTCCCCGCACGGGGGCCGGGCCCGCGGTGTGTCGGCGCCCGGCGTGTCAGCGCCCGGTGTGCCAGGCCCAGGTGTGCGCGAGGCCCTCGGCGAGCGGTGTCGGCGCGGGCAGGCCGAGCGCGGCGATCCCGCGCGACGGGTCGAGGCAGCTGCGGCGCAGCTCCCCGGCCCGGGCCGGGAGGAACTCCGGCGCGAACGCCTCCGGGGCGAGCCCGGCGATCTCCCCGATCGTCGCGGCCAGCTCGACGACCGTGGACTCGGTTCCGGTGCCGACGTTGAACACCTCGCCGGCGAGTTCCCCGGCCGCGAGCCGGTCGGCCGAGGCGAGCGCCGCCCGGGCGACGTCGCCGACGTAGAGGAAGTCGCGGGTCTGGCCGCCGTCGCCGAACACGGTCGGCCGCAGCCCGGTGCGGGCCCGGTCGCAGAACAGCGAGACGACCCCGGCCCCGCCCGCCGGGTGCTGGCGCGGCCCGTAGACGTTCGCGAAGCGCAGCACCAGCGCCGGGAGGCCGTGCGCCCGCACGAAGAACCGGGTGTAGCGCTCCGCGGCGAGCTTGCTCATCCCGTACGGCGACTCCGGCTCGGCCGGCTCCGCCTCGGTCGTCGGCAGGGGGGCGCCGTCGCCGTAGATGGCGCCGCCGGTGGAGCAGACGACGACCGCGCCCGCGCCCGCGTCCCGGGCCGCCTGCAGCACGCTCAGCGTGCCGAGGACGTTGACCGAGGCGTCGTGCACCGGGTCCGCCATCGAGCGGCGTACGTCGATCTGGGCGGCCAGGTGGAACACCGCGTCCGGGCGGTACTCCGCGGCCAGCGCGGTGAGCGCGGCGGTGTCGCGGACGTCGAGCTCGGCCACCGTGACACCCGGGGCGAGGTTGTCCCGGGTCCCGGCGGAGAGGTCGTCGACGACGAGGACGTCGTCGCCGCGGGTGAGCAGGGACTCGACCAGGGTGGAGCCGATGAAGCCGGCTCCACCGGTGACGAGTGCGCGCATACCTGCCTTCCTCCGGGGCGGACGGTGTGTGCACCCGGCTGCGCGCACACGGTAACCGCGGCTGCCCGGGGCGCCTCAGCCGGTGGAGCGGGCGGGGCCCGCGCCGCAGGCGGTGATCCGGTAGAGCGTGCTGCCGCCCCCGGAGAGGACGGGCTCGAACCCGGGTGCACGGTCGATCTCGGACAGTCCGGGGTAGGTGTCGGCCCGCGGGTCCCACGGCCACCAGGTGACCGGGCCGTCGATGACGTAGCCGACGCCGGTGGCCCGCAGGGCGGGACAGACGACGGGGTCGCGGGCGACGTCGTGCAGCCGCATCCGGACCAGCTCCTGGTCGGGCGTCCAGGTCCCGGACAGGTGCGGGAAGAGCACCTGGCGCCCGGTCAGCGGGTACAGCAGCCCGTTGCCGGTCCACGGGTTCGCCGCGACGACGGCACCCGGTGCGGTCGCCCGGCCCGCCGCCTCCAGGAACTCGCGCTGGCCGGGCTGCAGCACCCGGCCGGTCTCGTAGCGGTAGGCGTCGGCGATCACGGCGGCGTGCACCCCGATGCGGAACCCGTCGGTGAGCAGGACCAGCGCCGCGGCGAGGACGGCGACGGCCGGGACGGTCAGCAGCCGTCGTCGCTCCGGGGTGGTCTCCGCCCGCCGCAGCGCGGTCACCGCCCGGACCACCAGGCCGGCAGCGCCGAGCACGCCCAGCGTCGCCAGCGGCACCCCGGTGATCGGGACCATCGCGGCGAGCCGGTGCGAGTCGTTGTACCAGGCCCCGGTCAGCGCGGTGACCAGGTCGCCCTCGCGGGCCACGGCGAGGGTGTAGAGCAGCGCCGAGGTCAGGTGCGCCGGCACCAGCCACGCGGTGCGCGCGTGCCGCAGAGCCAGGACGGCGCCGACCACGACCAGCACCGACACCACGACCAGCTCGGGCCGCTTGTTCGTCCCGTTCCACAGCACGCCGGTCAGCGCCTCGCGCGCCCCCATCGAGGCCTGCCAGTCGAACGCCCGCACGCCGTCGAGGTAGGGCGACCACGCCAGCAGCCAGACGGTGCCGGCGACCGCGGCCAGCGCGCCCGCGGGGGCCAGGGCCGCCGTGGCGAAGCGGCGCCGGCGGACCTGCCGGACCGTGGTGATCGCGGCCGCGACCACCAGGGGGGACAGGCCCAGCACGAGCAGGCTGACCGCGGCGTTGGGGTGCGCCAGCGCCAGAGCGGGGACGGCCGCGGCCCCGAGCAGCAGCGCCCGGAACCGGCCGACCGCGCTGTCGCGGGTCAGCCCCAGCACGGTGACGACGGCGGCCAGCCCGGCGGGCACCAGCGCCAGCCCGAGCAGGTTGGGCCACAGGACGCCCCAGTTCAGCAGCAGCCACGGCATCGCGGTGAACGCCGTCGCGAGCACCGGGGTGACGAGCAGGGCCCCGGCCCGGCGCCCGACGACCTGGCGGACGAGCAGCGTGCACGACAGCGGCCACACGACGGCCGCCGCGGCGAACGCGGCGAGGTTCGACGCGGCCGGGATCGACGCGCCGGTGCCCGCCACGACGAGCGAGACGACGTCGTGCCAGGCGGCGGGGTAGGCCGAGGGCCGCCCCGGGCTGTTCAGCTCACCCAGCGTCAGCGACGACGCGTCGCCGGTCTGCACGATCCGGGCGACCGCGCTGTAGTGGTAGATCGCGTCGTAGGTCGGGGAGATCGCGTCGACGGGCCCGAACGCGAGCATCACGGTCAGCCAGCCGATCGCGATGGTGACGGCCGTCCCGATCGCCAGGGCGATCCCGCCGAGCGGGCCGTCGGGTCCCGCGCGCAGCAGGAACGGCGGACGGTCGCCGGGGTCCCCGCCGGGCTCGGCCCGGTCCCGGCGCACCCGCCGGACGGTGGCGCTCACCGCGGCGCAGAGCAGCGCGAGCACGGCGGTGGCGCCCAGCACCGGCCACGGTCCCCACGGCACCCCGGCCCGGCCGGCCAGCACCGCGGTGGTCGCGATCAGCGCGACCGACACCAGCGGCCCGGCGCCCCAGCAGACCGCTCCGCGCAGTCCCGCGGCGCGGGTGACGAGTGCCCCGGGCAGTACGCACCACGCCGCGGTCACCAGTGCCACGGGGACGGCCTGGGCCCACGTCATCCCCGGCTCCGCGCGTCGTCGATCGGCAGCCGCATCCGGCGCACCCTACGAGCGTCGTGCCGCAGGCCGTGACGCGCGGCCGACGTGTCACCGTCTGCGACCGATTCGTGACCCGCGCGGATCGTCGCTCAGCTCCCGGTGGAGCGGGCCGTCCCCAGCTCGTCGGCGGATGCGGTGGCGGCGGGCTCGGTGGCGGCGGGCCGGTGGCCGTTCGTCGTCGCCTGCTGCTCCAGCGCGGTCAGCCGCTGCTCCAGGTCGTTCTCCCGCCGGGTCAGCTCCGCGTCCCGGACGGCGATCTGGCGGGCCAGGTTCGTCAGGTGCTGGCTGATCTCGCGGTCCCGCAGGTAGGTGTTCAGCATGCCGAACACGAACGCGACGACGAGCAGGTAGACCAGCAGGTCCGTGCCACGGCCGATGCCCACCGCCCGGGCCAGGTAGGTCAGGTCGTCGGGGCGCAGGACCGCATAGATGTTCAGCACGATGAACGCGCCGAAGGCGATCCGCTTGCTCGCCCGCACGCCGACGCTCTGGCCGCTGCGCACGAAGTAGACGAGTGCGCCGACCGCGGCGGCCAGGAGCAGGATCTGCAGGATCACGGTGTTCGCCTCCTGGGTCATCGCTGTCGTACCGACAGGTCGAACAGGATGTTCACCCCGTTGAACAGCGACTGGCCCTTGGATCGTGAGTACTCGGTGTAGCGGATCGTGACCGGCACCTCGCGGATCCGCCACGACGACCGGGCCAGCGACGCGACGATCTCCGACGCGTGCGCCATCCCGTTCATGGTGATCCGCAGGTCCTCGGCGACCGCCCGGTTCATGGCCCGCAGCCCGTTGTGGGCGTCGGTGAGCTTGAGCTTGCGGCTGGCCGGGGACAGCGCCGCGACGGTGCGCAACACCAGCCGCTTGAGCGGCGGCACCGGCTCGGTCGACTCCAGGAAGCGCGACCCGAGGACGACGTCGGCCTCGCCGCTGCGCAGGATCGCGGCCATCCGGACGGCGTCGGCGACGTCGTGCTGGCCGTCGGCGTCGAAGGTGACGATCCGCTCGGCGCCGCCACGGAGCGCGTAGTCGATCCCGGTCTGCAGCGACGCGCCCTGCCCGAGGTTGATCGGGTGCCGCACCAGGTGCGCGTCGGTGCCGGCGATGCGTTCGGCGGAGGAGTCCCGGCTGCCGTCGTCGACGCACACGACGTTCGGGAAGGCCGTGCGGATCTCCGCGACGACGTCGGCGATGACGGTGTCCTCGTTGTACACGGGGACCACCACCCAGGTGCCGGTGTCGGCGACCACGTCCCACTCCCTCGTCACTGACCGGCGGCCGTCCACCGCCGCACCGCAGAGGCTATCGGTCCGGGGACCCGGGCCGTTCGACGGTGGGTCACGATCGACGCGAAGGTGATGTTCCGTACCGTTCGTGACATGGACCCGAGAACGCTGCTCGAGTTGATGCTGGCCGATCTGGACAGCGCGCCGGAGCTGTACCGGCCGACGGACTTCTGGCGGACCGGTCTGGAGAAGGTGGTCGCCGACCTGCGGGAACGCGGGTTCGCGGAGTTCCGCAGGCACCCCTCGGCCACCTACTTCTACGCCCCGCAGTACGCGCCGGTGTCCCGTCCGGCGGCCGCTCTGTCGCGGGCGTTCGGTCTGGTGGGCGGCCCCGGGACGCTGCTGCGCGAGCGGATCGACCAGGTGCCCGTCGCCCGGGCCCACCACGCCACGGTGACCGCGCTCGATCCCGCCGACCGGTCGCCGTCGCTCGCCGGGTTCAGCGAGTCGGCCGCCGGCGCCCCGGCCGAGCAGCTGGTGTTCGACGGCCGCCGGTTCAGCCGGTCGTCACTGAACTACCTGCGCGGGCTGGTCATGCTCAAGCGTGCCGTGCCGGACCTCGACGTCTCGACCGTCCTGGAGATCGGCGGCGGGTTCGGCACGCTCGGCGAGATCCTGCTGTCGGGCAACCCCGGTCTGCGCTACATCGACGTCGACATCCCGCCGGTCGCCGCCGTCGCCACGCACTACCTGCGCGAGGCGCTCGGGCCGGAGAAGGTCCTGGACTACGCGGCCACCCGCGAGCGCGAGAAGATCGTGATCGACGAGCTGGAGCAGCCGGCGACGGTGCTCTGCTCCTGGCAGCTGCCCCGGCTCACCGGGACCGTCGACCTGTTCGCCAACTTCATCTCCTTCCAGGAGATGGAGCCCGACGTCGTCGCGAACTACGCGAGCCTGGTCACCGACCTGGGCGCCCGCTGGCTGCTGCTGCGCAACTCCCCGACCGGCAAGCGAGGAGTCCGCGAGCCCATGCTGCGCCACCGCTACCTGGAGATGTTCGACCGGTTCGAGCTCGTCGACTCCGACGCCGGGCTCTACGGTCAGGACTCCGAGGGCACGGTGTCCGAGGTGATGGTGCTCGCGCGGCGCTCGTAGGGTGGCGCGCATGCGCACCCCGGACCCGATCGAGATCGGCGGCCACCGCGTGGGCCCCGGCGAGCGACCGTTCGTCATCGCCGAGGTCTCCGGCAACCACAACGGCTCGCTGGAGCGGGCGCTGGAGATCGTCGACGCGATCGCCGGCACCGGGGCGCAGGCGGTGAAGTTCCAGACCTACCGCGCCGACACGATCACCATCGACGCCGACGGCCCGGCGTTCCGCATCCGCGACGACCACGGCCTGTGGGGCGGGCGGAACCTGTACCAGCTCTACGAGCAGGCGCACACGCCGTGGGAGTGGCACGAGCCGCTGTTCGCCCGGGCCCGTGAGCACGGGCTCGTGCCGTTCTCCTCGCCGTTCGACCCGACGGCGATCGAGCTGCTGGAGTCCCTCGACGCGCCGGCGTACAAGGTGGCCTCGGCCGAGCTGGTCGACCTCCCGCTGATCCGGGCGATGGCCGCGACCGGCAAGCCGATGGTGATCTCCACCGGGATGGCGACGCTGGCCGAGATCGACGCCGCCGTCGCCGCCGCCCGGGAGGGCGGTGCGACGCAGATCGTGCTGCTGGCCTGCACCGCCTCGTACCCGGCGGACCCGGTCGACGCGAACCTGCAGACGATCCCGGCGCTGCGCGAGGCGTTCGGCGTCCCGATCGGGCTCTCCGACCACACCCCGGGCATCGGGGTACCGGTCGCCGCGGTGGCGCTCGGCGCGGTCGCGATCGAGAAGCACGTGACGCTGCAGCGCGCCGACGGCGGCGTCGACTCCGACTTCTCCCTGGAACCCGCCGAGCTGGCGTCGCTGGTCACCGAGACCGACGTGGCACGACGCGCGATGGGCCCTGCCCGGTTCGGCCCGCGCGAGTCCGAGCGGGACACCCTCGCGCTGCGCCGGTCGCTGTGGGTGGTCGCCGACGTCGCCGCGGGGGAGCAGGTCACCGCGGACAACGTGCGGTCGATCCGTCCGGCCGGTGGCCTGCACACCGACACGATCGGCACCGTGCTCGGCCGGACCTTCACCCGCGACGTCGCCCGCGGCACCCCGCTGACCTGGGACCTGATCTGAGCGAACCGCTCAGTGCAGGGTGCCCAGTGCCGCCTTGGTGAAGGGCACCAGCTCGGACTCGCGGCCGTCGAGGACCTTGCGTGCCCACTCGGGGTCGGCCAGCAGTGCCCGGCCGACGGCGACGAGGTCGAACTCGTCGTCCTCCAGCCGGTCGAGGAGCTTCTCGACGCCGCTGACGTCGGCGTGCGCGTCGCCGCCGGTGAACATCTCCGGGGCGAAGACCTGGTCCAGGCCGACCGAGCCGACGGTGATCGTCGGCAGGCCGGTGACCTTGCGCGTCCACCCGGCGATGTTCAGCTCGGCGTCGGCCTCGGGGAACTCCGGCTCCCAGTAGCGGCGCCCGGACGCGTGGAACGCGGTCACCCCGGCGTCAGCGAGCGGGGTCAGCACGTCGGCCAGCTCGTCGGGGGTCCGGGCGAGCTGCGCGTCGTAGGCGCCGGCCTTCCACTGGGAGAACCGGAACACGACCGGGAAGTCGGGGGCGACGCGCTCGCGGACGGCGGCGACGATCTCGGCCGCGAAGCGGGCCCGCTCGGCTGCGCCGCCGGCGTAGCCGTCGGTGCGGCGGTTGGTCCGCTCCCACAGGAACTCGTCGATCAGGTAGCCGTGCGCGCCGTGCAGCTCGACACCGTCGAAACCGATCCGCTCGGCCTGCGCCGCGGCCTCGGCGAACGCGCCGATGATCCGGTCGATCCCGGCGAGGTCCAGTGCGGTGCCGGCGCCCTCGGTGCCGTCGAGCGCGATGCCGGACGGGCCGACCGACGGCGCCTCGGGGAACGGCGGCTTCCCGGCCTCGCGGGTGATCCCGACGTGCCAGATCTGCGGCATGATCCGGCCACCCGCCCCGTGCACCGCCTCGACGACGTCCGCCCACCCGGCCAGCGACGCCTCGCCGTGGAAGCGCGGGACGGCGGCGACGTCGCCTGCGGAGGGGTCGTCGATGTAGGTGCCCTCGGTGATGATCAGGCCGGTACCGGCGGCGGCACGGCGCGCGTAGTAGGCCGCCACGTCGGTGCCGGGGACACCGCCGGGGGAGAACGCCCGGGTCATCGGGGCCATGACGATGCGGTTGGGCAGCTCCGCGGAGCCGAGGGTGTACGGGCGGCCGAGAAGCCGTGCGGCGCGGGTGGACACGAGGCACTCCTGAGGGGTGGGCCGTCCAGGCACGTCGGCGGGTCCGGGCGGAGGCGTCAAATGGTTCTGATCAAAGATACATATGGCTCCGCGAACTGCAACAGTGACCACCACCTTTTCGGGCGCGACGGGTACGCTGGCGGCCCGGGACGGGAGGTGAGGTCGTGCTGGACATCCGGTTCTCCAGCGCCCTGCAGGCGATGCTGTACCTCGCCGCCGCGGCTGAGGGCGACAGTCCGACCGTCAGCTCCGGACGGCTCGCCGAGGCACTCGGCACGAACGCCAGCGTGGTGCGCAAGCTGCTGGTGCCGCTCGGGGTGCACGGCCTCGTCGAGTCCAGCAGGGGGCGCAGCGGGGGTGCCCGGCTCGCCCGGCCGGCCGGGGAGATCACCCTGGCCGAGATCTATCGCTGCGCGGTGGGGGAGAAGCCGCTCTGGGCGTGCCGCCCGGAGAGCGAGCACGTCTGCCCGGTGACGACGAACGCCGCGGAGTACTTCGCCCGGCTGACCGTCGAGGTGGAGGGGGCGGTGCTGCAGTCGCTGGGGTGCCGGACCCTCGCCGACGCGCTGCGCGAGATGCGGGGCCTGGACCGCGCGGCGCCCTAACCGTCGAGGAACTCCCTGACCAGCGCGTTCACCTCGTCCGGGGACTCCCGGTTGGACCAGTGGCCACGGCCGGGCAGCACCACGAACCGGGCGCCCGGGACGGCCGCGGCCGCCGCGCGCGTCGTCGCGACGGGGACGCCCGCGTCTCGGTCGCCCTGCACGAACAGGGCGGGGCAGCGGATCTCCGGGAGCCGGGGGCGCAGGTCGACCCGCATCCGGCGGAGCCCGATCGAGTCGTTCTGCCAGTCGGAGCTGCCCGCGTTCCCGGCCCGGGCCTCGCCCAGGATCTGATCGACGATCCCGTCGAGGTCGGCCACGCGGCCTGCGTCGCCGAAGAGCGCGCGCCGGGTGAACGCGGTGACCGCCGCCCGGCTCCGGAACGCCAGGTTCGGCAGGGTCCGCGAGAGCAGCGGCACCCGCGCGGTCAGCCACAACAGCTGGTGCAGCCCCGGCGGGAAGCTCAGTGTCCCGGCCGGAGCGAGCGCCACCACGCGTTCCACCCGCTCCGGGTGCTCGATCGCGGTGGCCAGTGCGAGGGCGCCGCCCTGGGAGAGCCCCACGACGGCGGCCCGCTCGACGCCGAGGTCGTTCAGCACGTCGACGACCGTGCGCAACAGCACCTCGTGGGTCGCCCGGCCGTGCCACGGCCGGCTGCGCCCCTGCTTCGGCCAGTCGGGGGCGATGACGCGGTGGTCGCGGGCGAGGTCGGGGATCAGGTGGTGCCAGCTGAGCAGCGCGTTGTCGAGGCCGGCGCCGGACAGCAGCAGCACCGGTGGGCCGGACTCGCCCGCGAGGTGGACGTGCAGGTCGCCCTCGGGGCGGGGGATCACGTGGTCGCGCAGGGCGGTCATCGGGTCCTCCCGGTCAGCGGGTCGCGTCGACGACGAAGCTCCGTCCGAGCCCGAGCAGTACCCGGTCCGCGGTGAGCAGCTGCATGCCGTCCTGGTCCGCCTGGGCGATGATGAGCCGGTCGAACGGGTCGTGGCGGACGAGTTCGGGGAAGGCACGCAGGCCCTCGGCGTGGGTGGCCGTCACGTCCAGGACGACCAACCCCTGCTCCTCCAGCAGCTCCGGGAGCCCGGCCGGGACGTCGAGCTTTCCCAGCATGGCCTTGATGGTGAGTTCCCAGACCGATGCCGCCGAGACGTGGACCGCGGTCGCGGTCCCGATGATCTCGCGCGCCTTCGGGCCGAGCCGTTCGCTGTCGGTGAGGACCCACAGCAGGGCCTGGCTATCGAGGAGCAGCATCGTCGCCGTAGAACATGGCCTGGATGTCCTGGTCGACGCCCTCGAAGTCGGCGTCGTCGTAACGGACGCGGTCGCGGAGCCCGCCCAGGCGCACGGTCCGGCGCTGGTGCGGCACCAGGTCCGCCACGGGCGTGCCGGCGCGCGAGATGACGATGTGTTCGCCCGCGGCGACGCGCTCCAGCAGTCGGGACAGGTGGGTCTTGGCCTCGTGGATGTTGAACTCGGCGGTCACGGTGCCTCCGTCCGTCGGACCTGGTCCAGGTTAGTCCATCCCTCGGGATCCGGGTCGGTCGTCGGGTTCCTCGTCGCCCCACCCGCGCGCGGCGAGTGCCTCCCCGAGCGCGTCCGCGTGCCGCAGCGTCCGCACCAGGAACGGCACCGCGAACGCCGTCGGGGAGCGGTCCGCCCCGCGCGCCTTCGCCGCGGCCCGGACCTGCCCTGCGATGCCGGACAGCGTCCCGATCGACTGCACCGTCAGCCCGACGAGAAGGCCGAGGCGTTCGGGTGCGAGACCGAACCGGCGCAGCGGGCCGAGTCCCCGCTCCACGGCGCCGACCAGGTCGTCCACCCGGGTGGTGAGGGTGAACAGGGCCGCCGCGCCCATCGCGGCGACCAGCCGGAGCACGATCACCAGCGTCCGTTCCGGCCCGAGCAGCCACCACTGGACCGCCCCGAGCAGCACGGCCAGCAGCACCAGCGTGCGCAGCACCGGCCGGGCCCGGTGCCACGGGATCCGGGCGACCAGGTAGCCGGCGGCGACGGCCAGGCACAGCCCGCCGAGCACCCGCGGGTCCTCGGTGAGCACCGCCCCGACCGCGAGGGCCAGCACCACGAGCAGCGACGGCCCGGCGGGCGCCCGGTGCAGCAGGCTGTCACCGGGCGCGTAGAGCCCCAGCGGGGTCACGAGCCGCAGAGCCTGCGGTAGTACGCGACGGCCGGACCGGGCTCGTCGTCGGCGACGACCCGCCCGCCGTCGAGGACGACGACGCGGTCGAAGCCCGTCAGCAGGTCCAGGTCGTGCGTGGCGAGCAGGACCTGCTGGCGCAGCCCGGCGAGCCGGTCGGCGAAGGCGCGCTTGTTGCGCAGGTCGAGCAGGGTGGTCGGCTCGTCGCAGACCAGCACGTCCGGATCCAGCACGAGCACCGCGGCCAGCGCGAGCAGCTGCTTCTGCCCACCGGAGAGCTGGTGCGCGGGGTGCTCGACGTGGTCGCCCAGCCCGAACCCGGCCAGGGTCTCCGCGGCGAGCCGGGCGCGCTCGGCCCGGTCGCGCACGGTCCGGCGCAGCGAGAACGCGACGTCCTCACCGGCGGTCGGCATGACGATCTGGGAGTCCGGGTCGCTGAAGACGAACCCGACCCGGCGGCGGACGGCGGCACCGTCGCGGGCGGGGTCGCGGCCGTCGACGCGGACGCTGCCCGAGCTCGGTGCGACGAGCCCGTTCACGGTCCGGGCCAGCGTGGACTTGCCGGAGCCGTTCGCGCCGACCAGCGCGACCCGGGGCTCGGCGAGGGTGAGGGTGACGCCGTCGAGGACGGTGCGCTCGCCGTAGCGGTGCCCGACCGCCTCGAACTCGATCACCGGACCACCCGCCAGCTCGTCGCGACGCCGAGGCCGCCGCCGGAGGACAGCGCCGCGATCCCGGTCTCGCCGCGGTCCTGCACGACGAGCCGGTGGAACAGCCGCACGACCAGCACCGCGCCGGAGGCGCCCCAGGGGTGGCCGAGCGCGATCGCGCCGCCGTCCGGGCTCACCCGCTGCTCGTCGATCCCGGCCGCGTCGAGGCAGGCCAGCGCCTGCCCGGCGAACGCCTCGGTGAACTCGACGGCGTCCGGGGACTTCGGCCGGTCGCGGAGCGCGGCGAGGGCGGGGACGGCGCCCAGACCGAGGTCGGCCGGGGGGCAGCCCCGGGTGGCGGCCGAGACCAGCGCGAGGCCGGGCACGCCCAGCTCCCGGCGTCGCCACTCCGGCACCAGCGCGACGGCGGCGGCCCCGTCGTTCACCCCGCAGGAGTTCGCGGCGGTGTGCACGCCGCCGGGAGTGAACGCGGGCCGGAACCGGGCGAGCCGCTCGGGGGCGAAGCGGTCGCGGGGACGCTCGTCGGTGAGCACGGCACCGACCGGGACCAGCTCGTCGTCGAAGCGGCCGAGGCGCTGCGCGTCGACGGCGCGGGCGTGGCTGCGGGCGGCGAACGCGTCGAGCCGCGCGCGGGAGAGGCCCGCCCGGGTGGCGACGTCGTCGGCGGCGGGCCCCATGTCCGGGTCCGGGTGACCGGCCGGGGCGAACGGCGCGCGGGTGTAGACGGTGCCGTCGGCCCAGGTCCGCGTGGGCGCGGTCGACGGCGACTCGGCGCCCCCGGCGAGGTAGCCGGCGCCGTCCCCGGCGCGGATGCCCGCGGCGGCGAGAAGGATCGCGGCCAGCCCGCTCGCGCACTGCCGGTCCACGGTCAGGCCGGGCACGTCGTCGCCGAGCCCGGCGGCGAGCGCCGCGACCCGGGCCGGGTTGCCGCCGGGGCCGAAGACGTTGCCGAGCAGCACGTCGTCGACCGGGCCGCCGAGGGTCCCGGCCAGCGCCGCGAGGACGGGCGCGGCGAGCGCGTCGACGGTCACCGCGCGCAGCGCGCCGCCCGCGGTGCCGATCGGGGTGCGCCGCGCGGCGACGACGACCGGGGTGTCGGCCGTGGTGTCGCCGCCGGGGCCGGTCACTCGGGGTCCCCGAGCGGGACGGCGTCGAGGGTCCCGTCGCGCAGTGCGGCGTCGACGGCGGCGCGGGCGGGCTTGCCCGAGCCCAGCCGCGGCAACGCCCGGGTGACCAGCCAGCGGCGCGGCCGCTTCGCCGGGGACAGCCCGGCCCGCGCCGCGGCGCGCAGCGCCCGCCGGTCCGGGACACCGTCGCGGGCCTCGACGACCGCCGTGACCACCATCCCCAGCGACGCGTGCGGGGTCCCGGCGACGACGACGTCCCCGACGCCCGCGACGCCGCGCAGCACCTGCTCGACCTCCTCGGCGGCGACCAGCGTGCCGCCGGAGGAGATGGTGGTGGCGGCGCGGCCGAGGACGGTCAGGCCGCCGTCGTCGGTGAGCTCGGCGCGGTCGCCGACGGTCGTCGGACCGGGGCCGGCCGGGAGGAGTGCGCCACGGATGAACCGGCCGTGCACCGACTGCGGGCTGTCCACCCACAGCACGTCGTCGCGCACGGTGAGGTGCACGTCCTCGACCGGGCGCAGCGGGCCGTCGTCGCGGCGGGTGGCGATCAGCGAGTGCTCGGCCGAGCCGTAGTACTCGAGCAGCGTGGTGCCGGGCAGCAGCCGCGCGACCCGCTCCCGCATCCCCGGCGCGACGTGCGCGCCACCGCACACCACGACCCGTGGCGCGGGGCCGCCCGGGCGGCGCTCCCGCTCGTCGAGCAGGGCGCTGAGCTGGGCGGGGACGAGGTGGACCGAGCCGCCGTCGGGCAGGTCGGTCGGGTCGAGCCGGCCGCGGGTGACCAGGCCCAGACCGTGGTGCAGCGCGTGCAGCGCCCCGAACAGGTACAGCGTCGAGGACGGCGGTCCCGGCACGAGGACCGGTCCGGGCAGCGCACCGAGGATGTCGAACCCGATCCGCCAGGAGCGCCGGTCACGGGCCAGCACGGTGGGGACACCGGTGCTGCCCGAGGTCGTCGGGAGCAGGAACAGCCCGGGCGTCCGCGCTCCGCCGTCGGCGGTCGCGGCCCGGCCGTCGGTGCCGACGACGTGGTGCGGCGCGGCGTCGGCGAGCACCGCGTCGCGTTCGCGGCCGGTCCAGCCGGCGTCGGCCAGCAGCGACGCCGCGCCCAGCCGGTCCGCGGCGAGCAGGTAGGGCAGCACCGCCCAGCGGGCCCGGGTGGGGGTGTCGAGCACGACGCGTTCCCCGGCCCGCACCCCGAGCCGGGCGAGGCGCTCCCCGGCCGCGGCGACGGCGTCGGCGAGACCGCGCGGGAGCCAGGGGGCGGGGACGACGGGCGCGGCCGCGTCGTCGGCGGTCTCGCGTTCCGCCCCGCTCACCGGACCCGGGGCTCGGACGACGCGGAGCGGACCGGCAGCAGGTCCGGCAGGGCCCGGTGCACCAGCGACGCGATCAGCGCGGCCAGCACGATCTTGATCAGGTCACCGGGCACGAAGACCAGGGACTGCACGATCCCGCCGGTGACGTCGCCGATGTAGACGCCCAGCCACGGCATGCCGATCACGTAGTCGGCGAGCAGCCCGGCCAGGCAGGCGAGCAGCAGCACGGGCAGCGACCGCGACCGGAACCGCGCCACGACCAGGCCCGCGACCAGCGCGGACAACAGCCAGCCGACGAGGAACCCGCCGCTGGGGCCGAAGAACGCGGCGCCGTTGCGGCCGCCGGACAGCAGCGGCAGCCCGACCGCGGTGAGCACCAGCAGCAGCGCGACCGAGGCCGTGCCGAGCCGCCACCCGAGGATCACACCGGCCAGGATCGGGCCGACGTTCTGCAGGACGATCGGGACCCCGGCCACTCCGGCGAAGCCGGGGAACAGCCCGAGGACGGCGATGAACGCGGCGAACACGACCACGCGGGCGAGGTCGGCCGCGGGGAGCGCGGGACGGGATCCGGACACGCGCGAAGGGTAGGTCACATCGGTGTGCCGGAGGGGTGCCGTGCGGGTTGCGTCACGACACCCGACCGGTCACAGCACGCGGTGCAGGGTCCGGAAGCCGTCCGCGTCGGGTCCGGTGGGGTCGCCGTAGCCCGCACGGGCGAACAGCCGGGCCGAGGCGTCGTTGCCGGTGTGCACGACGGCGGTCACCGGGGTCCCGGCGCCGGTGCGGGCGCGCAGCGCGTCCTCCCCGGCCCGCAGCAGCGGCCCGGCGAGACCCTCCCCACGGCGCTCCGGCGCGACCGTGATCGACACCTCCCAGGCGGCGTCCGCGCGGTCCCAGCGGACGGTGCCGACCGGGCCGCGGGCGTCGTCGACGACCAGGAGCAGCCGGTCGTCGCGGTCCAGCGACCCGGCGAGCCAGCGGCGGTGCGTCGCGAGGTCGACCTCGTCGTGGCTGCGCGACCAGCGCCGGGTGCCGGGGTCGTTGCGCCAGGCCAGGAGGAGCTCGGCGTCGCCCGCCCGGGCGGGGCGGGCGCGGAGCACCCCGGCGAGCACCCGCTCCTCGGCGGCGACGCGTGCCTCCCGGCCGGAGGACGTGCCCACCGCGGTGGCCAGGGCGTCCACGACCCGGCCCGCGCCCTGGCCGTCGACGACGGTCGCGGCCCGGCCGGCGAGCGCGGCGCGGGCGTCCGGGCCGGTCAGCAGGGCGCGCAACACGGCTGCGGCTCCAGCCGGGTCGGTGAGGTCCCCGGGCCCGCCCAGCCCGGCGGCGGCACCGGCGTCGACGACGGTGCGGTAGCCCTCGGTCTGGTTGTCCGCGGCCCGGACCAGCGCCATCGGGACGCCCACGCAGCACAGCTCCCACACCGTCGTCCCGGCCGCGCTGACGACGAGGTCGGCCTCGGCCATCGCGGCGGGCAGGTCGGACAGCGGCGGGACGGCGCGGAACGTGGCGGGCCCGCCGGCGGGCAGGTCGAGGGGCCGCCCGCCGGGGACGACGACGTCGACCGCGGCGGGGGCGTCCGCGGCGGCGAGGGCGGTGACCACCCGGGGCAGCAGCCCGGCGGCGTCGGTCCCGCCCATGACGACCAGTACGCGGAGCGGCCCGGTGCCGGGGGCGTCGGCGGTGCGCAGGGCCCGCCGGGCGCGGGCACGGCGGGCCGCCAGCCGCAGCGGGGCGTAGCCGGGGCCGCGGAGCAGGACGGGGGAGCCGTCGTCGGGGCGGGCGTGGTCGTCGGCACCCATGTTGGGGTCGACCACGACGTCGCCGGGACGCCGGCCGGTCGCGAAGTCCTCCACCGTGGACAGCACGACCCCGGCGTCGTGCAGGGCCGGACGCAGGTCGTCGCCGAGCAGGTAGTGGTCGACGTGCACGGCGTCGATCCGGTGCTCACGGGCCAGCGCAGCGAGTCCGCCGGCGGTGTCGGCCGGGGGCAGGACGGGTCCGGGCTCCCGGACCAGCCCGGACCACAGCCAGTCCAGCCCGTCGAGCCGTCCCGACCAGGACACCTCGTGCCCGGAGAGCGCCGCGGCCTCGGCGACCGCGGCACACCGGACGGCGTGCCCCACCCCCGTCGACGGCCCGGCGTCGCAACGCAGCAGCAGACGCACGGTCAGCCCTCGGCGAGGGACTTCTGGCGGACGTGCGCGTTGCGCTCCACCAGGTCGGGTCGTGACCGCAGCACCGCCACCACCGACCGCCAGTCGCTCCGGCCGCCCAGTGCCTCCACCAGGCCCTGCAGGGCGTGCAGGTCGTCGGCGGTGTCGAGGGTGACGCGCAGGTCGTCGGCCGCCGGGGCGACGACGAGCCCGAGGCAGCGGAACCGCTCCGGGGCGCCGTAGAGGCCCGACGTCACGTGGATCCGGTCGTGGCCGGTCGCGGTGCCGGCCAGCTCGCGCAGCGCACCGGTGCGCGCCAGCTCGACGTCGAGGCCGCGGGGCAGGGTGCGCACCAGGGTGGTCGCGACGTAGTCGTGGCCGGGGGCGTCCCGCCAGGTCGCGGCGACCAGCGACACCAGCGCCGGGTCGAGCAGCGGGCAGTCCGCGGTCAGGCGCACCACGGCGTCGCAGGGGTGCTCGTCGGCGGCCTGGACGAAGCGGGCGAGCACGTCGTCCTCGGAGCCGCGCACCACCGGGGCGCCGAGCGCCGCGGCCCGCTCGGCCACGGCGTCGTCGCCCGCGGCGGTCGAGGTCGCGACGACCACCCGGTCGACGCCCTCGGCGGCACGGGCGGCCGCGACCACCCGGTCGAGCACCGGTGTCCCGCCGAGATCGGTGAGCACCTTGCCCGGGAGCCGCGTCGACCCCGTCCGCGCCTGGATGACCGCGTTGACCCGCACCCGTACCTGCTTCGATTCGTCCGGTTGAGCGCGTGCCATCATGCCGGGCGGAAGAAATTCCGCAGATCTGGAGGCGTGATGTCGGTACTCAAGGGCTCGTCGGTCCTGGTCACGGGCGGGACGGGGTCCTTCGGGAAGGCCTTCGTCCGCACCCTGCTCGACCGCTACGAGCCGCGGCGGCTGGTGATCCTGTCGCGTGACGAGCTGAAGCAGTACGAGTGCCGCTCGCTGTTCGAGAACGACCCGCGGCTGCGCTGGTTCCTCGGCGACGTCCGGGACCAGCCGCGCCTGCGCCGCGCGATGCACGGTGTCGACTACGTCGTGCACGCCGCCGCGCTCAAGCAGGTGGACACCGCCGAGTACAACCCGTTCGAGTTCATCCGGACCAACGTCGAGGGCTCGCAGAACGTCGTCGAGGCCGCGATCGACGCCGGGGTGAAGAAGGTCGTCGCGCTGTCGACGGACAAGGCGTCGAGCCCGATCAACCTCTACGGCGCCACCAAGCTGTGCGCCGACCGGCTGTTCGTGAGCGCGAACCACTACGCCGCCGCCTACGAGACCCGGTTCGCCGTGGTCCGCTACGGCAACGTGCTCGGCAGCCGCGGCTCGGTGGTGCCGCTGTTCAAGCGCCTCGCCGCCGAGGGCCAGTCGCTGCCGATCACCGACAAGCGGATGACCCGGTTCTGGATCACCCTGCCGGACGCGGTGCAGTTCGTCATCGACTCCTTCGACGCGATGCAGGGTGGCGAGCTGTACGTGCCACGGATCCCGTCGATGCGGATGACCGACCTCGCCGAGGCCATCGCCCCCGGCGCCGCGACCCACGAGATCGGGATCCGGCCGGGGGAGAAGCTGCACGAGGAGATGATCGCCGCCGACGACTCGCGGCGGACCCTCAAGCTGGCCGACCGCTACGTCGTCGAGCCCTACATCGCCGGCTGGGGCTACACCTCCCCGGCCGACGGGGAGCCGGTCCCGGACGGGCAGGCGTACCGGTCGGACACCAACGACCTGTGGCTCTCGCCCGAGCAGCTGCGCGCGATGGTCGAGGCGCTCGACTGATGCTCCCCTACGGCCGGCAGTCGATCTCGTCGTCCGACGTCGAGGCGGTCACGGCGGTCCTCGGGACCGACTGGTTGACCACCGGCCCGGCCGTAACCCGGTTCGAGGACGACCTCGCCGCGGTCTGCGGGAACCCCGCGGTGGCCGTGACCAGCGGGACCGCGGCGCTGCACGTCGCCTACGCCGCGGCCGGGGTCGGCCCCGGCCAGGACGTCGTGGTCGCCCCGCTGACATTCGTGGCGACGGCGAGCGCCGCGGCGCTGCTCGGCGCGAACGTCGTGTTCGCCGACGTCAGCCCCGACACCGGCAACCTCGACCCGGACGCGGCGAAGGCCGCGCTCACCCCGGACACCACCGTCGTGGCCGGGGTCGACTACGCGGGCCACCCGATCGACGCGGAACCGCTGCGGTCGCTGGCACACGAGGCAGGGGCCCTGCTGCTGGAGGACGCCGCGCACTCCGTGGGCGGCACCTGGCACGGGCGCCCGGTCGGTGACCTGGCCGACCTGACGACGCTGAGCTTCTTCCCCACCAAGAACCTCACCACCGCGGAGGGCGGCGCGGTCGTGTCCCCGAGCTCGGACCTCGTCGCGGGCGCCCGGTCGTTCCGCAACCACGGCCTCGTCCGCGACCGGGACGCGCAGCGTTTCCCCGACGAGGGGCCGTGGCACCAGGAGGTGCACGCGTTCGGGCTGAACTACCGGCTGCCCGACCTGCTCGCCGCACTCGGGTCGTCGCAGCTCACGCGGCTGGCCGCGTTCACCGCGCGGCGCAGGGAGATCCACGCCCGCTACGACGCCGCGCTCGCCGACGTGCCCGAGGTCCGCACCCCGGTCCGCCGCGACGGCGCCGAGCCCGCCTGGCACCTCTACCCGCTGCGCGTGCTCGACGGCCGCCGCCGCGCGCTGTTCGACCACCTGCGCGAGCGGGGCATCGGGGTGCAGGTCAACTACATCCCCGCCTACTGGCACCCGGTGTTCGCCGACCTCGGCTACCGCCGCGGCCTGTGCCCGAACGCCGAGGAGTACTACTCGCAGCAGCTCTCGCTGCCGCTGTTCCCCGATCTCACCGATACCGACGTGGACCGGGTCTCCGCCCTGGTCCGGGAGTTCTTCGGGCACTCCGCGTGAGGGAGACGTGAGCGTGGACGCCAGCCGGGAGGTACTCGGGCGCGGCTCGCTCTACACCCTGGGCAGCGTCGCCCCGATCCTGGCGAACGTCGTCGTCACGCCGTTCGTCACCCGGCTGCTGGGCGACGCCGAGTACGGCGTCGTCGCGGTCGGGCTGATCCTGGTGCAGGTCGGCGCGATGGTCGTCGGGTTCGGCCTGGCGTCGTCGATCACCCGGCACGGGATCCTGGAGAGCTCCGGCGCCGACGGCGCGCGGGCGCTGGTGCTGCAGGGCAGCGCATTGTCGCTGGTCGTGGTCGTGCTCGCGGTGCTGGCCGGGCCGTGGTGGAGCGGACCGGTGCTGTCGGTGCCGTGGCGGGCCGGGCTGGTCTTCGCCGGGCTGGCCGCGGCCGGTTTCGTCGTGGTGCTCAACGCCCAGGCGTTCCTGCGTGTGCAGGACCGGCCGGTGCCGTTCGTGGTCATGTCCGGGGTGGCGACGCTCGGCGGCCCGCTCGCCGGGCTCGCGCTCGTCGCCTGGCGGGCGAGCGACGCCGACGACTACCTGTTCGGCCTGCTGCTCGGCTACCTCGCCGCCGCGGTGACCGGGCTCGTGCTTGCGCTGCGCGGCGGCCGCCCCCGGACGGCACGCGGCGACTTCGGCCGGGCGCTGCGGATCGGGCTGCCCGCCGTCCCGCACCTGGTCGCGCTGCTACTGGTGCAGAACGCGCTCGTGCTGATCGTGAACCGGTACTTCGGTGTCGCCGACGGCGGCCGCATGCAGATCGCGCTGCTGCTCGGCTCCGCCCCCGCCATGATCGTCTCGGCGTTGAACAACGCCTGGGCGCCGGTGATCTACCGGACGCCGCCCGAGGCCCGCGGCGCCGCCCTGGAACGCACCGCCCGCGACGTCGGCGTCGTCACCGCCGCCCTGGCCGGTGGGGTCGCGCTGCTCGCGCCGTTCCTGCTGCGCATCCTCGCCCCGGCCTCGTTCGCCCCCGAGCAGCTGGTGCCGGTCACCGCGGTCGCGACGCTCGGCGCCGTGGTCAGCGTCGTCTACCTGGCCAACGTGCACCTGGTGTTCGCGTCCGGGCGCAGCGGCGGGCTGGCCTTCGCGAGCCCGGTCAGCCTGGTGCTCGGGGTGGTCGCGGCGGTGCTGCTCGCCCGGACCGGGTCGCTGACCGCCGTCGCCGCCGGGTTCCCGCTGATCTATCTGGCCCTGGCGGCCGGGACGTCGCTGCTGCGTCGCAGGGTGTCGCCGACCCGCTGGCGGGAGGCGGTGCTGGCCGGGCCGCTGGCCGTCGGCGTCGTCGTGTGCGGGGCCGGCGTGCTGCTGCCGTCCGAGGGCGTCCTGTGGCTGTCGGTGCGGTTCGTGCTGGCCGCGCTGCTCGGGGTGGCGCTGCTGGTGCTGGTGCGCCGGATCTTCCGGCCGGCCTGACCGGCGTGGTCAGGCGTCGAGGGGCTCCTCGGTCGTGACCGGCGTGGGCAGACCGCCCGGCAACGGCTTCGGCAGCGCGGCCAGCGGGTGACGCAGCCACAGCAGCGGGTTCGAGCTGCCGGCCGACATGGCCTGCGTGCTGGCCTTGGAACGCTTCGTCAGCCCCAGCACCATCGCGGCCTTCGCCAGCGGCGACGCCGCGTAGTACTGCAGACCCGGCCCGACGCCCGGGGTGCGGCCCCAGCCGAGCACGGAGCGCAGCGCAGCGGGGTCGAGCAGGTGCTCGGCGCCGAGCTCACGGCGGGCCAGCGCGGTCGCGGCGACGTCGGCCTCCGCGGCGCCGGTCTCCGGGCGGGCCCCGTCGGTGGGATCGACCGTGTGGAACTCCGGCCAGGTCGCGCGCAGCTCGTCCACCGCCGACGACGACTGGGCCCCGAACGTCAGCGGGTCCCCCCACACCGCGGCCGGGGTGCCGACGGCGGCCGCGTACAGCACGGCCGTCGACAGCCGGTTCGACGAGACCCGGCTCGCGTTCCCGACCAGGTGCATGATCCGCAGCAGGAAGTGCGGGTCGTCGCGCCGACCGGCGGTGACCAGCGTGTGCCCGGCGTCGCGCCAGGCCGTGGTGATCTCCGGGTCGGTCATGTCCTCGTGGTGCAGGCACACCGTCGACGGGCCGTCGACCTTCGCGACCTGACGGGCCAGGTCGGCGTGCGCGCCGGTCACCCGGACCAGCCGGGTGCCGTGGAACGGGACGAACACCGGCCCGAGCCGCTCCGACGGCGTCCACCCCTGCGCGCGCAGCAGCGCCTCCAGGTAGAGCACCGGGGCGCCGACCGGGGTGGTCGTGCGGTCCTCGTCCGCGGGGGACCAACCGCGGCAGCCGTGCGACCACACCAGCAGACGTCGCTGCCGGGGGTCGGTGCCGACCTTCGGGAAGTCCGCGAAGTGCGCGGCGACGGGCGAGACCGCGGTCCAGCCGTGCTGCAGCAGACCGGCGATGTGCCGGGGCCGGGACAGTCCGGCGTAGGCGGCGAGGACGGCCGAGTGGCCGTAGTAGTGGTTCTGGATGTCCATCGCCGTGCTCCGGGTCGTGGCTGGTGTCGTGGCTGGTGAGGCCGGGTGATCCTAGCCAGGGGCCGCCTCGCTACCGTCGGGTGCGTGCCCGTCGACGTGATGCTCCCCTTCTACGGCGACCCGGAGCTCCTGCGCCGTGCGGTCCGCAGCGTCCAGGACCAGCGCCGTACCGACTGGCGGCTCACCGTCGTCGACGACGGCTACCCCGACGACACGATCGGCCCCTGGTTCGCGGGCCTGGGCGACGACCGGATCCGGTACCACCGCAACCCCGAGCGGCTCGGCGCGCAGCCGAACAACCGGTACTGCATCGAGGCGGTCGAGCTGCCGTACTTCGTGATGATGGGCGCCGACGACCTCATGGAGCCCGACTACCTCGACACCGTCCTCGCGCTGCACGAGCGCTGGCCGGACGCCGCGGTGGTGCAGCCGGGCGTCGCCGTGATGGACGCCGACGACCGCCCGGTCCGCCCGCTCGCCGACCGGGTCAAGGCGCTGCTCGCACCGTCCGGGTCGGGCCCGCGCCCGGTCGGTGGCGAGGACCTGCTGGTGAGCCTGCTGCGGGGGAACTGGCTGTACAACCCGTCGCTGTGCTGGCGGACCGACGCGGTGGCGCGGGTCGCGATGCCGGAGTCCGCGGACGTGTTCGACCTGGCGCTGCCGGTCGCGGTGATCGCCGACGGCGGCACGATGGTCGTCGACGACCACGTCTGCTTCCGCTACCGGCGCCACCGCTCCAGCGACTCGGGGTCGGGCGCGGTCGCCGGGAATCGCTTCGCCGAGGAGCGCCGCTACTTCGCGGCGGAGGCGGACCGTATGAACGCCCGGGGGCTGCCCCGGGCCGCCCGCGCCGCCCGGGCGCATGTGTCGTCGCGGCTCAACGCCGCCGTCCAGCTGCCCGGCGCGGTCCTGCGTCGCGACGCCGCCGCGCTGCGCGCCCTCGGCGGGCACGTGCTGGGGCGCCTCAGCTGAGCCCGAGGACCCGCTCCAGCCAGCGGGAGTAGCCGGGGTCGAGCCGGGCGTCGGTGACCGCGCGGCCCTCGGCGAGGCGCCGGTCCAGCGCCGTCCGGACCTGCGGGGCGACGTCCGGCGTCGCGAACACGAGCTGGAAGTACTCCGGGCGCATCTGCGCGACGCCGACGAGCTCGCGGCCGGCGAGGACCGGAGTCAGATCCGTCCGCCACGACGCGGCCGGCGGCCTGGGCGAGGAACTGGTGACGACCACCACGGACGGGTCGTCGGCCTGCAGGACCTCGGTCGGGTCGGCGCCGTGCGCGATCCGTCCGTCGTTGAGGCCGATGTAGTCGGTGGCGGTCCATCCGGAGAAGTACGGGATGGCCCCGGCATCGGACACCGCGACGGTCCGTCGGTCTGCCGGCAGGTCGGTGTCGGCCAGGGCGAGACCGACGGCGATGTGCGCGCGCCGGAGGTCGTCCCCGTAGTTGACCATGCTGGGGCCGTCCGGTGCGAGGAGGCCTGCAACCGTCGTCCAACCGACGGCGACCACCGCCGCTCCGGCTGCGACCCGGCGCAGGTCGACCGTGTCCAGCGCCCACGCCGCGGCCAGGCACACCAGCGGGAACCCGTGCCAGGCGAACCGGGACAGGTAGTCCATCGCCGGTGCGGACAGGGCCGGGATGATCCACAGCGCGGTGCAGCTCGCCAGCACCAGCGCGGCCGGGCCCGCGGTGCGCGACCGGAACAACGCGGCGACTGCGAACGCGAGCAACGGCAGCAGGGTCGCGGCTGTCAGCTCGATCCACCGGCCGTCGGTCGTGGCCTCCACCCCGACCTTCACGTAGAAGGTGTTCGGCAGCGGATGGCCGTAGTAAGCCCATCGCGCGGCCACGTAGCCGGCGCCCAGTGCGCCGCCCCCCGCGGTCCACAGCCAGGTCGACCTCCGGGAACGGCGCAGCCACAGCCACACCAGCAGCGCGGGGCCCACGCCGAGGACTCCGTCGGGGCGGAGGGTTCCCGCGAGCAGCAGCAACGCCGGCATCTCCCAGGAACTGACCACGACGTCCGGGTCGCGCAGCAGCCGCGCGGCGAGGACGACGGCCCGCAGCACGACCAGCGCGAAGGGTGCGGTCTCCAGCCCCGCGTCGACGTGGACCCAGGTCGGGAGGAACAGCACGAAGCTCCCCGCGGCCACCACGGCGCCGCTGCGGGTGCGAGGCTCGGTGACGAGCACCCACACGATCGCCGCCGCACAGGCGGCGGCGGTCAGCTTCGACACCACCGGCAGCGGTACACCGAGCCACACCCACGGCGCGTGCCACACCATCCACGCGAAGTTGGTGAAACCCTCCACCGGAGTCCGGCCCGGGTTCCAGATCGGCCCGAACCCGTGCGCGAGGTTCGCGCTGTACCGGTAGGTGATGTAGGCGTCGTCGACGGTCACCGACCAGCACGCCCACACCCCGACGGCCAGGGACGCGAGGGCAGCGGCCAGGAGGATCCTGCGGTCCGGGGAGAGCCGGCCCGTGTCCTGGCCGCGGTCCGCAGCCTGTCGGCGCGCGCGCAGCATGGCCGCCAGTGTTCCGCGAACCGCGTCGGGCCGTGGCCCGAATCGGTCACAGTCACGCGCGGACGTGGGTCGTGGCCTGCACCGATGAGTTCCGTCCCGCGCCGCGGTCGTACCGGGCATGAGCACACCCACGCAGCGCCCCACCACCCTGAACAACATCGGCGTCGTCATGTTCACCGTCGCCGACCAGGACACCGCCCTGGACTTCTACACCCGTGTGCTCGGGTTCGAGGTCCGCGGCGACACCCGGTTCGGCGAGAACGACGAGTACCGCTGGCTGGAGGTCGCCCCGCCCGGCTCGACCGCGCGGCTCGCGCTCAACCCGCCGATGTTCGACGAGCCCGGTGGCAGCGCCATCGGTGTCGAGACCCCGGACCTGGCCGCCGAGCACGCCCGGCTGGCCGAGCTCGTCGCGGACATGGAGCCGCTGCCCACCGAGGACACCCCCGGCGCGCCGCGACTGTTCATGCTCCGCGACCCGGACGGCAACGTGATCACCGTCGTCGAGGTCTGAGCCGTCAGGGCACCGGGGGCACCCCGGCCCGGACCAGCACCGCGTAGGGGCCGACGTCGCGTCGCTGCCAGGCCGGGTCGTCGAACAGCTGCGGGGCGAACACCGCGGGCTCGGCGCCCTGGCGCGGGTCGGGGAACCGGTCCTGCGACAGCGGCAGCCGCAGGGTCCCGTCGGCGGCCCGGTCCAGCACGAACACCGACGGTGCCCGCTCCGGGGCCCGGTCCAGCGCGTCGAGCAGCTGCGCCGGTCCGGCCGCGGCCGCCCAGCGACGGGCCTCGTCGGTGCGGGCCGGGTAGTCCGCGAGCGGGTTCGCGTACTGCGGCTGCGACGCCTGGAACGCGAAGTACGGCACGTAGCTGAGCAGGGTCGCGTTCGCGCTCGCGACGACGACCTCCCGCGGCGGACGGCCGGTCAGACCGTCGATCGTGCTGCGCAGGTCCCCGAGCCAGGCGTTCGCGTCCGCCGGGTCCCGCGAGCCGTCGGGCCGCGTCCCGTCGGGCCGGTAGTCCTGGGCCGTCCCGGTCCACCCGTAGTCCTGCGGGACGGACTGCACCTGCCCGACGACGACCGCCGCGGCCAGCGCCGTTGCCACGGCCGCGCAGGTCCCGGCACGGACACCCCGGTCGCGCAGGACGCCGGCCAGTGAGGCGACCGCCCACACCGCACCACAGGCCAGTGCCGCGGTGAGGATCGGCTGGATGCGGAACGCCAGCAGCGTGCTGCCGAACGCCAGCGCCGCCGTCGACAGCAGGTACCAGGCGTAGCCGCAGGCCACGGTGATCCCGAGGCCGCGGGCGACCGGCGAGGAGCGGAACCGCGCCACGATCCACACCGTGCCCAGCAGGCACAGCGCCCCGACCGGGGTCGCCTCCAGCATCGGCAGCGGCCAGCGCGACCCCGCCTCGGCGAGGAAGTGCTGGCCCGCGCTGTAGGTGGGCCGCCCGGCCGAGGCCAGCAGGTACGGCAGCCAGTGCACCAGGGCCGTCGGTAGTGCCGCGGCGACGACCACGACGATCGTCACGGCGAGCGTCGCGGGCCGGGTCGTCCGCGTCACCAGGCCGTCGACGGCCAGCACCGTGAGCACGAACCCGGCGAACACCAGGATCTGGGTGTGGGTGACCGCGGCCAGCCCGAGGACGAGACCGACGAGCAGCGCCGTCCGGACCCACGAGCCGCCGTTCCGGCGCACCAGCCGCAGCCCGAGCACGGCCAGCGGCGGGACGAGCGCCGCGGTCAGCCAGGAGTACGGCGAGTACGCGGCGAGTGTCACGAACCCGGCGAGGGTGGTCGCCACGGCGGCCCCGACGGCCCGCGGGCGGGACGTCACCAGTGCCCACAGGGCGTAGGTCAGGACGGCGGTGACCGCCAGCGTCGCGATCGAGAACGGCTTGTGGAACGCCCAGGCGTCGACACCCAGCAGCGCCGCGGCCCGCCCACCGAGCCAGAACCACGCGGCCGGGTAGTACGGCGGCATGTCCGCGTAGGCGAAGTCCGCGAGGCGCGCCGAGTCCGCGAACCGGGTCAGGAACGCGACCCGGAACTGCTGGTCGCCGCCGACCCCGAACAGGTAGTGCGGGGTGTTCGCCAGGAACAGCGTGAGCGGCAGCGCGGGCAGCGCCGCCAGCCCCACCCACGCCAGCGGCGCGGCGACGAGCGGCGACCGGTTCCACGCGGCGGCGGCCAGCACCGCGGCGACGAGCGCACCACCGGTCGCGGTGAGGGCCAGCCCGACGTTCGACCCGGCCGGGACCGTGATCCGGTCCGCGAGCAGCAGCCCCGCGGCGACGACCCCGACGGCGACGACCGGGCCGACGACCAGGTCGGCCGCGGCGAGGAGCCGTCGCGCCACGGTCAGGGCTGCTTCTTCACGGCGACGACGAGGAACGCCTTCGAGATCGCCCACAGCGCCGGGAAGCGGCGCAGCGCCGAGACGCCCAGCGAGTACAGCCGCGACCCGCCGCCCTCGGCCAGGCTGACGTCGCCGGGCACGGTGAACCGGGCGTCGAGGTCGGGGCGGCGCGCGAGGAGCCGGCGCATCCGCAGGTAGCTCGGGGCGTAGCTGGCGTCGGTGTAGTCGCTGCCGCGCCCGGACCAGCGCAGGTAGCGGGTCGCGAGCGGCAGCGGCAGCCACGCCAGGAACGGCAGCGCGTAGTGCGCCTCGATCGGCCACCACCGGTTCGGCACCAGGATGTAGGCGACGCCGCCGGGCCGCAGGCAGGACGCGATCCGCTCCAGCGCGTCGGGCTGGTCGTCGAGGTGCTCCAGGACGTTGTCGAGCACGGCGACGTCGAAGGAGCCGGCGTCGTCGCCGTGCCCGAACTCGCCGATGCCCTGGACACGGAACGTGAAGTTGTCGGCCCCGCCCTCGGCGGCCAGCCGGGTCGCCTCGGCGGCCAGCGCACCGTTCGGCTCGATGCCGACGACCTCCCGGCACAGACCTGCGAGCTCCAGTGCGGTGTAGCCGTAGCCGCAGCCGAGATCGACCACCCGTGCGTCACGGAACGGCAGGTCGAGGAAGGGTTCGGTGGTGATCGCGATCTGCCGGGCGAACCCGGTGGCGAGCGTCCGCCGCTCCACCATGCGCAGGGAGCGTTCGTACTCGGGGAGGTCGGTCACGTGGTCTCCGTCGAGGGCGTCGGGGGGTCACCCACCGTACGGGGACGGGGGCGCACCGTCCGGACCGGGCGGGGCGAACGCCTGCGCTCCGGGGGGCACCGGCGCGCCCGGGGCGCAGGCGGTGAGCCGCCACAGCTCCTGGCCCCCGCCCGTCGCGACGAGCTCGAACCCGGGCACCGGCGCGATGTCGTGCAGCCCCGGGTACCAGCGGGCGCCCCCGTGGCTCGGCCAGAACGTGATCGGCCCCGTCAGGAGCCAGTCGACGCCGAGGTCGGCGGCCGCCGTGCAGATCGTCGGGTCGGTCCCGACGTCGCGGAACCGGGTGGCCAGCAGGATCTGCTCCGGGGTCCAGTTCCCGATCAGATGCGGGAACAGCACCCGGCGCCCGGTGAGCGGGAACAGCAGGGAGTTGCCGGTGAACGGGTCCGCGGCCACGACGTCGTCGGGGCCGACGATCCGCCCGACCTCGTCGAGGAACTCGCGCTGCCCCGGTTCGAGGATGGCGTCCGACGGCCGCTGGTACGGCCCGGCCAGGACGTCGGCGTGCGTCGCCACCGACATCCCGCCGGTCGTGGCGACGACCACCGCGAGCAGCACCGCCGCGAGCGCGGGCGCGACCACCTGCCGACGGGCCGGCGCCGCGGTGGGCGGGATCCGCAGCAGCACGTGGCGCAGGACCGACGCGACGGCGCACAGCCCGACCACGGCCAGCACGGCCCCGGTGACGGGCACCATCGCCGCCAGCCGGTAGGAGTCGTTGTACCAGGCACCGGTGAGGGCGGCGGAGGTCGTGCCGTCGTCGGCCGCGGCCAGCACGTACAGCGCGCCGGAGGCGACGTGCGCGGGAACCAGCCACGACGTCGCGACGTGCCGCAGCGCGGCCACCGCGCCGATCACGACCAGAGCCGACAGCACGACGAGGTCGGGACGGCCGTTGGAGGAGTTGAACAGCACCTGACCGATCGCCGTCGGCACGTCGGTGAACGCGGGCCAGTCGAAGCTGCGCACGCCGGCGGTCAGCGGTGAGGCCGTCATGAACCACAGGACGGCGGCGACGATCCCGGCGACGCCGACCGTGGCCAGCACCGGCTGCCAGAACCGGCGGGTGAGCAGCCGTCGCCGGGCCAGCACGCCGATGCCCCACAGCACCGGGAACAGGCCGAGCACCGCGAGGCTGAACAGCGCGTTCGGGTGGGCGAGACCGAGCGCGGGCAGGGTCAGGACCAGGGTGGTCGCCGCGCCGGCCGCGCCGATGACGCTGCGCTCGGCCACCCCGACGACGGCCAGCAGCAACGTCAGGTACCCGGGCAGCAGTGCCACCCCGAGCAGGTTCGGCCACAGCACCCCGAACGACATGAGCGCCCACGGCAGGGCGGTGAACCCGGTGGCCAGCACCGGCGCGACCAGGGCGGCACCGGGCGAGGGGCCCATGACCTGGCGGCTCAGCGCCGCCACGGACAGCGGGAACACCACCCCCGCCACGACCCAGGCCGTCAGGTTGGTGGCGACCGGGACCCCGCTGCCGGACAGCATCGCGACCAGCGACACGAGGTCGTGCCAGCCCGCCGGGTACAGCGCCACCGCCGAGGACGGGTTCGTCAGCGAGCCCAGCGTCAGCGACGACGCGTCGCCGGACTGCAGGATGTGGGCGACGGCGTTGTAGTGGAAGACGCCGTCGTAGGTCGAGGACAGGGCGTCCACCGGGCCGAACCCCAGCACCACCGTCCACCACGCCAGCCCGGCGGCGACGACGACGCCGGCCGCGGCGGCCACCCCGGCCCGGCGGCCGTCGGTGCCCGCGCGCTGGGCGGAGGTCCGCCACACCTGGGGCATCGCGGTCGTCATCGGTTCGGGGCGCTTCGCGAACCGGCCCCTCGGGGCGCGGACGCGGGCCAGCGAGGCCCGGATCCGCCGGCCCGGGGTCCACGACCGCAGCGCCGTCCGCCAGCCCCGGTGCAGCGCGCTGCCGGCCGGGCGGCGGGCGACGAAGGCCCGGAACAAGCCGCCGAGCAGCGCGAGCACGACCGCGACGCCGAGCGGCACCCACGGCCCCCAGCGCACCCCCACGAGCGGCGCGAGCACGGCCGAGGACGAGACGACCGCGGTCGACACCAGCGGGGACAGGCCCCCGGCGGTGATCCCGCGGACCCCGCACGCCCGCAGCACGAGCAGACCGGGCCCGACCACCCAGAACACCGCGACGAGTGCGGTGGGCAGCGCGGACAGCCAGGTGGGTCCGGCCATCGAGGTCGCGCTCCTCTCCCGGCGCCGAACCCGGAGCCGTCGACGACCCACCGGACCCGATTCCCCGGCGCTGGCCGGTCTCGGAGACTACCGGCGGTCGTACGGCCCCGCCGGTCCCGTGCCCGACCGGGTGATCAGGACCCGACGACCCGGCCCGCGTCGCAGGCGGTGATGCGCCACAACGCGTTGTCGCCGTCGCGGGCGAGCAGCTCGAACCCGTCGGCGTCGGCGAGGTCGTCAAGCCCCGGCCACTGCGTGGCCAGCGGGTCGGGCTGCCAGAACGTGGGCGGCGCCGTGATCACGTAGCCGGTGCCGGTCTCGGCGACGGCCGCACAGACCGCCGGGTCGTTCGAGGCGTCCCGCAGCCGCTCGGCGATGATCCGCTGGTCCGGGGACCACACCCCGGTGAGGTGCGGGAACAGCACCTGCCGGTCGGTGAGCGGCCACAGCATCGCGGTGCCGGCCCACGGGTTCTGCGCCACCACCGCGTCCGACGGCAGCAGGTCGCCCGCCTCGCGCAGGAATCGGGCCTGCTCCGGGCCGACCAGCACCTCCTCCGGGGTCTGGTAGATCGCGGCGAGCGAGTCGATGTGCGAGCGCTGGTAGAGCCCGCCCGAGGTGACGACGACGGCGATCACCCCGATCGCGACGAGTACCGCGGCCCGGGGCCGGGGCAGCCCGGCGACGGCGGGCGCGGCCCGGGTGAGGCGGTCGCGGACCAGGCAGGCGAGGGTGCGGGCCAGCGAGCACAGCGCCACCAGGCCGAGCGCGGCCAGCGGGGCCGCGGTCACCGGGACGAGCGCGGCGATCCGGGGCGAGTCGTTGTACCAGACCCCGGTCCACACCGAGGACCACGTGGTGGCGCCGACGACGTAGAGCGTGCAGACGAGCAGGTGCGCCGGGACCAGCCAGGACGTGCGGGCCCGGCGCAGCGCCCACACCGCCCCGGCCACCGTGAGGACCGCGATCGACCAGGCCGGGGCGTTGTCCTCGGGGTTGTGCAGCACCGCGTTCCACACGGCGTCGGTGACCGAGACCTCCGGCTCCCAGTAGTAGCCGCGGATCCCGTCGAGGGCGGGGGAGACGAACATGAACCAGGCGACGCCGCCGAGCGCGGCGAGCACGACCGGTACCGCGACGACCGCGCGCGCCGTGGGCCACACGCCGCCGCGCAGCCCGCGGCGCACCGCGCCCGCGAGGCCCCACAGGATCGGCGGCACCGCGACGACCACGGCGCCGAACAGCGCGTTCGGGTGCGCGAACCCCAGCGCGACGACGGCGGCCCCCGCCGGGAACCAGCGCGCCACCCGTCCCGGGGGGTACGGGCCCGGCCGGGCGGGTGACACCGGGTCCGGCCCGAGACCCGGCCGCGCGGCGAGCGCTGTCGCGGCCAGCGCGGCCGGCACCAGCGAGACGCCCAGCAGGTTCGGCCACAGCGCGCCGTAGGTGACCAGCGTCCACGGGAACGCGACGAACCCGAGCGCGAGCACCGGCGCGGCCAGCGCGGCACCGGCCGAGCGCCCGACCAGGGTGCGGACCAGGAAGAGCACCGACAGCGGCCACACCAGCAGCGTGGTGACCAGCGCGACCACGTTCGACGCGACGACGATCCCGCCCGGCCCGGTGGCCAGCGGCGCCACCAGCGAGACGACGTCGTGCCAGGCCGCGGGGTAGAAACCGGGGGAGTTGACCAGGCCGCCGACGGTGAGCGACGACGCGTCGTGCGTCCCGAGGATCCGGGCGACGGCGTTGTAGTGGAAGTTCGCGTCGAAGGTCTGGGACAGCGCGTCGGGACGGTCCATCCCGCGCAGCACGGCCCGCAGGCCCAGCACCGCGGCGATCGTCAGCCCACCGAGCGCGGCGAGCCCGGTCCAGCGCCGGTCGGGTCCGCCGCGGAGCAGTGTCCGGACCGACTCCCCGGCGGCGTCCCGCACCACGGTGGGCCGCGGCAGCAGCGGGCGGCGCAGCACCAGCCGTCGCACACCCACCACGAGCAGCGCGAACGCGGCCGCCGCGGTGACCGGTGCGGCCCCGCTCCAGGGCACGCCGAGCATGCTCGCGCCGACGGCGGACCCGGCGATCACGCCGACCGACAGCATCGGGGCGGCGCCCCAGGCGGCGATCCCGCGCAGGCCGGCGGCGAGGCCGACGACCAGCCCCGGGAGCGTGACCCAGGCAGCGGCCAGCAGCACGAGGGGGACGGCGGACAGCCAGCTCACGCCATCTTCTCCTCGGGCCACGACGGTGCCGGATACGTCCGCTTCTCCGACCTGCCTGCGAGGGTACCGAAGCCGCCGGGTGCCCCGGATCACGCCTGCCCTACCCTCGATGGCCGTGAGCGTCGACAGTGCCGACCTGAACGGTTACGACCTGAGCAGCTACGACCTGATCGTCGTCGGGTCCGGGTTCTTCGGACTCACCGTGGCCGAGCGCGTCGCCGACGGCCTCGGGAAGCGCGTCCTGGTCCTGGAGCGCCGGAACCACATCGGCGGCAACGCCTACTCCGAGGCCGAGCCGGAGACCGGGATCGAGATCCACCGGTACGGCGCGCACCTGTTCCACACCTCGAACGAGCGCGTGTGGGCCTATGTCAACCGGTTCACGAGCTTCACGAACTACCAGCACCGCGTGTTCGCCCGGGTCGGCGAGCAGGTCTACGCGTTCCCGATGAACCTCGCGCTGATCAACCAGTTCTTCGGGAAGGCCCACACCCCCGACGAGGCGCGCTCGCTGATCGCCGAGCAGTCCGCGGAGGTCGAGACCGGGCAGGCCGCGAACCTCGAGGAGAAGGCGATCTCGCTGGTCGGGCGCCCCCTCTACGAGGCCTTCGTCAAGGGCTACACCGCCAAGCAGTGGCAGACCGACCCCACCGAGCTGGACGCCTCGATCATCACCCGGCTCCCGGTCCGCTACACCTACGACAACCGCTACTTCAACGACACCCACGAGGGTCTGCCGACCGACGGGTACACCGCGTGGCTGGAGCGGATGGCGGACCACGAGAACATCGACGTCGTCCTCGACACCGACTACTTCGCGGTGCGCGAGCAGCTGCCCGCCGACGCGCCGGTCGTCTACACCGGACCGCTGGACCGCTACTTCGACCACGCCGAGGGCGAGCTGGGCTGGCGCACCCTGGACTTCGAGATGTCGGTCGAGCCGACCGGCGACTTCCAGGGCACCTCGGTGATCAACTACAACGACGCCGAGGTCCCCTTCACCCGGATCCTCGAGTTCCGCCACATGCACCCCGAGCGGGACTACCCGAAGGACAGGACGGTGATCGTGCGGGAGTACTCGCGCTTCGCCGAGTCCGGGGACGAGCCGTACTACCCGATCAACACCCCCGACGACCGGGCGAAGCTGGACCGCTACCGCGAGCTGGCCCGCAAGGAGACCGCGAACCGGAACGTGCTGTTCGGCGGGCGGCTGGGGACCTACAAGTACCTCGACATGCACATGGCCATCGGGTCGGCGCTGACGATGTACGAGAACCGCCTCGTCCCGCACTTCACCGAGGGGCGCCCGCTGTCGGGCACCGAGGCCGAGGACTGATCACGGATCATGGGACGGAACGCCCCGGCGTCCACCCCAGCTCCGCCGACACCGCGGCCGCGGCGGCCGCCGTCGCCCGACCCGTCTCGTCGAACCGGCCGTCCAGCCGGGCGGTCGGCCCCGAGACGTTGAGCGCCGCGACGACCCGGCCGCGGAAGTCGCGCACCGGTGCGGAGACCCCGGCCACGCCGGGCTCGAACTCCTCGTGGGACACCGCCCAGCCGCGTTCGGCGGCCTCCTGGATCGCCTGCCACAGCTGCGGGACCGTCCGGACCCGGGAGTGCGGGTAGTCCGGCACCAGGTCCTCGACCGCGCCGAAGCGCACGAACAGCTCGTCGGGGGTCGCGTCGGAGAGCAGCACCCGGCCCGCCGACGTGCACGGCAGCGGCGCGCGCCTGCCCTCCCAGCCGGTCGTGCGGAACGAGTGCCCGGACACCGTCCGCGCGGTCAGCAGCGCGTCGTCGCGGAGCACGCACAGGTGCACGGTCTCCTCGGTCTCGGCGGCCAGCCGGTGCAGCACCGGCTCGGCGACGGCCGTCAGCCGGCCGCCCGTGCCCCGAGCGGCGAGCGAGAACAGCCGCCACCCCAGGCGGTAGACGAGTGTGTCCTCGTCGCGCTCGACGAGCCCGGCGTCGGCGAGGGCCCGCAGCGCGCGCGAGACCTGGCTCTTCTCCCGCCCGGTCAGCCGCGCGACCGCGGCGACGCCCAGCCCGTCGGTGCGCCCGGCCTCGTCCGAGGCGAGCGCCTCCAGCAGCGCGACGTCGCGGCCGAGCCCGTAGCCGTTGTGCACACCGGTGACGCTAGTCCCGGTTGCCCTCAGCGCAACGATGATCTCGATTCCCGGTGGCCCCTGGCCGCGGCCGTGCCGACTTCCTAGATTCGGGGACCAACCGGCTCGGGGTGCACCGCCCCCGATCGCACCCCGAGCCGGAACGAGCTCCCGACACCACCCCGGACCCGATGAAGATCACCGACATCACGCTGGACCGGGTGCGCCTGCCGCTCGACCCGCCGCTGCGCGCCGCCTGGGACCCCGAGCCCCGCACCGTGTTCGACGCGACGATCGTGCGCGTCCACACCGACGACGGCGTCGTCGGCATCGGCTCCGGCGACACCATGGACGGCTTCGACGCCTACCGGCACCTGTTCGTCGGCACCGATCCGCTCGCGATCGCCCGGCACGTGCGCGTCATCGAGACCTGTGCCCTGCACGGTGGCCACTACTGGCCGCTGGAGGCGGCCCTGTGGGACCTCGCCGGCACGGTCGCCGGGCTGCCCGCCGCGACCTTGTTCGGCGGCACGTTCGACGCGGTGCCCGCCTACGCGTCGTTCTGCGTGCTGCGCCCGCCCGCGGAGCGTGCCGAGGTGGCGCACCGGGTCGCGGAGGAGGGCTTCCGTGCGGTCAAGATCCGGATCGACCGGGACCGGGTCGAGGAGGGGATCGGCGCGGTCGCGGCCGTCCGGGAGGCGCTCGGCGAGGACTTCGCGATCATGGTGGATCTCAACCAGGCGTGGCGGATGGCCGGCGACGTCGCCCCCGCCACCGACCTCGCCGCGACCCGGCGCCTCGTCCGGCGACTCGCCGACCTGGGGGTCTTCTGGGTCGAGGAGCCGCTGCCCTACGCCGACGCCGACGGCATGCGCACCCTGCGTGCCGACAACCCCGGGCTGCGGATCGCCGCGGGGGAGATGCAGCGCTCGTTCGGCGACCTGCTGCGCCTGCTCGACGACGACGTCCTCGACGTCCACCAGCCCGACGTCGTCCTCGCGGCCGGGATGAGCCGGGTCCGCACCCTCGCCGAGCTCGCCCTGTTGCGCCACCGCGCGTTCACCCCGCACAGCTGGACGAACGGCATCGGCGTGCTCGCGAACCTGCACGTCTCCGCCGGCGTCGGCGGCGGCCCGTTCTTCGAGTTCCCCTACGACCCGCCGGACTGGACCCCGGCGCGTCGCGACTTCCCGCTGGCGCAGCCCCTGACCGTCGGCGACGACGGCATGCTGGCGGTCCCGAGCGCCCCCGGCCTCGGGTTCACCCTCGACGAGGAGGCGATCGCACGGTGGCGGGTCCGGTGAACGGGTTCACGGTCGAGGCGACCTGCGCCCTGGAGTTCGGTCCCGGCGCGGTCGCCCGGGTCCCCGCGCTGGTCGACGGCCTCGGTCGGGCGGCGGCGTTCGTCGTCACCGACGCCGGGCTGCGCGCCACCGGCATCGTCGACCGGGTCGTCGGCGACCTCACCGCGGCCGGTCTGTGGACCGAGGTGTTCGACGGGATCGGCGCCAACCCGTCGACGACGGCCGTCGAGCACGGCGCGACGGCGCTGCGCGCGTTCGGCTCCTGCGTGGTCGTCGCGATCGGCGGCGGCTCGGTGCTCGACGCGGCCAAGGGCATCGCGCTGCTCGCCACCCACCACGGCGCCCGCGCGACCGACGACCTGTGGTCCTCCCCCGTCGCGGGGCTGCCGCTGATCGCGGTCCCCACCACCGCCGGGACCGGCGCGGAGACCAACGGGTTCGGCGTCGTCGAGGACACCTGCGCCAAGCGGAAGGTCTACCTGGGCCACGCCTCGGTCCGGCCGCGCGTCGCCGTCCTCGACCCGGAGCTGACCGTCGGCCTGCCGCCCGCGGCGACGGCCGCCACCGGCTTCGACGCGCTCGTCCACGGCGTCGAGTCGCTCGCCTCCCGCGGCGCGAACCCGGTCTCCGAGGCCGCCGCCGCCCAGGCCGTCGCGCTGGTGGGCCGGTGGCTGCCGGTCGCCGTCGACGACGGCACCGACCTGGAGGCCCGCGCGCAGCTGCTGCTGGGCGCGCACCTGGCGGGCCAGGCGCTGACCGTGTCCGGGCTGGGCCTGGTCCACGGCATCGCGCACGCGGTCACCGCGCACACGGGCACCCCGCACGGTGTCGCGCTCGCGTCGGTGAACGAGCAGGTCATGCACTGGAACGCCGACGCGGCGGCGGAGGCGTACGCCCGCGCCGGGGCCGCGCTGGGGACCGCCGACGCCGTCGCCGGGATCGCCGCGCTCGTCGAGGGCATCCGCGTCCGGCGCCCGCTGCACGAGCTCGGCGTGGACCGGGGGCTGCTTCCGGTGCTGGCGGCCGCCGCCGTCGTCGACCCGGTGACGGCCAACGCGCCGCGCACCCCCACCGAGGACGACGTGCGGGAGATCCTCGAGGCGGCCTGGTAGCGCCTCAGAGCCGGGCGGCGACCGCGGCGACGAACGCGTCCAGGTCCGACAGGTCCGCGAGCCGGGCGACGACGATGTCGTCGTCGACGTCCACGTAGTCGTGCACGAGCACGTTGCGGAAGCCGACCGCCCGGGCGACCCGCTGCGCGACGTCCTCGTCGACGAAACCGTGCCGGCCGAGCAGCCGCACCGCATCGGCGTTCGTCGCGGGCGGGCCCCACCCCTCGGACGAGCAGACGTGCTGGGCGACGTCGACGCAGCCCTCGATCGCCGTCACGAACAGGTACTTGACCCCGCTGAGCCACAGCCGGTCGGCCCGCCGGTCGGGGTCCGCGGCCGACTCCGCCCGCAGGACGGCCAGGTCGTCGGTGACCGACCGGAGCAGCCGGGCCACCCGTGCCTCATCGACCATGCCCGCCCCGCACGGCATCGAGGAACTCCCGGTGCGCGCGGGTGATCCGCGGCAGCTCGTCGGCGTAGATCTTGCGGGTGGTCGCCACCCAGCGCACCCGTGCGGGCGGGTCGTCGTCGAGGAGCAGCTCGCCGTCCATCGCCACCCGACCGGCGAGCTCCAGGGGTGCGGAGTTCAGGACGAGCAGGTCCACGTCGTCGGGGAGGTCGACCTCGAACGACGCCGGGGCGTCGTCCCGCCACCAGGCCGCCACGTCGAGGTCGGAGGCCGCTCGCGGGCGGCCACCGGCCGCCCGGCTGCCGTGGATGAACGCGAACCGCGCCCCGGCGCCGCGCAGCACCGCCGCGACCTCCGCGCGCCGGGCCGGTTCGTCCATGGCGCCAGTCTGGCACGCGATGCGGCGGGGAACCGGACGATCCACACCGCTTCCCCGCCGCGCCCGCCCGCCTCCCGGCTCCCGCACCGCCCGCGGCTACGCTCGCGCACGACTCCACCCGGACCCGGGCGGACCGGCAGCGCCGCCGCCCGGGCCCCCGCGCCCCCGCGACGACAGAGGCAGCTCCTGCGATGACCACGACGGACCAGCGAGGTCAGGTGTCCTCCACCACCCCGGCCACGACCAGCGGCGAGACGCTGCTGCAGCGGGTGGTCCTGCCCCGGCCCGCCGACCCGACCGCCGTCCGCGCGCTCTACCTCGACGAGCGCCCCGGCACCACGCTCGCCCCGGTCGAGCCGCTGGCCGACGAGGACGCGCGCCCGCTCTCGCTGACCGTCTCGACCATCGGCGGCCGCCGCACCCGGATCCTCGACCGCACCAGCGCGACCGTCCCCGCGGCCACCGAGGTCTCCTTCGGCGCCTACTTCAACGCCTTCGCCGCCGGCTACTGGCGGGCCTGGTCGACGCTCACCAGCATCGAGCTGCGCCTGGACCTGGAGGGCTCCGGCCGCGTCGACGTCTACCGCACCAAGGCCGACGGGTCGCAGATCGTCGTCGCCGGTGAGGTGGTCGAGGGCCGCCGCCGGGTCACCCTGGAACTGGACCTGCGCCCCTTCGAGGACGGCGGCTGGTACTGGTTCGACCTGTCCACCGACGATGCCGATCTCACCCTGCACGGCGGCGGCTGGCACGCCCCGCACGACGCCCCCGGCCGCGCGGCCGTCGTCGTCGGGATGCCGACGTTCAACCGCCCGGCCGACTGCGTCGCCACACTCACCGCGCTCGGCTCCGACCCGCAGGTCCTCGAGGCGATCACCGCGGTGATCCTCCCCGACCAGGGCACCCGCAAGGTCCGCGACGAGGCCGGCTACGAGCAGGCCGCGGCCGCGCTCGGGGACCGGCTGCGGATCATCGACCAGCCCAACCTGGGCGGCTCCGGCGGCTACGCCCGGATCATGTACGAGGTCCTGCACGGCACCGGCCCGCACGCGGGCGGGATCGACTGCGAGCAGGTCCTCTACATGGACGACGACATCCTGCTCGAGCCCGAGTCGGTGCTCCGCGCGATCGCGTTCAGCCGGTTCTCCCGCGAGCCGATGCTCGTCGGCGGGCAGATGTTGTCGCTGCAGGCGCGCTCGCAGCTGTCCACCATGGGCGAGGTCGTCGACCGCAACCAGTTCCTGTGGCGCCCCGCCCCGGACACCGAGGCCCACCACGACCTCGCCGCGCGCACCCTGCGCCAGACCCGCTGGCTGCACCGCCGCGTCGACGTCGACTACAACGCCTGGTGGATGTGCCTGATCCCGCGCCGGGCCGCGGAGCAGCTCGGGCTGCCGCTGCCGCTGTTCATCAAGTGGGACGACGCCGAGTACGGCCTGCGCGCCCGCGCCGCCGGGTTCCGCACCGCGACCGTCCCAGGCGTCGCGATCTGGCACATGTCCTTCATCGAGAAGGACGACTCCTCGGACTGGCAGGCCTACTTCCACTACCGCAACCGGCTCGTCGCCGCGGCCCTGCACGGCCCCGACGACCCGCGCGCGATGCTGAAGGAGACCTTCAAGCGGACCCTGCGCCACCTGATGCTCATGGAGTACTCGGCGGTCGCGCTGCAGATCAAGGGCTTCACCGACTTCCTGGCGGGCCCCGAGGCGCTGTTCCCGAAGCTGCCCGTGGTGCTCGACGAGATCCGGGCCCTGCGGGCGCAGTACGACGACGGCCGCCCGCTCGACTCCGCGACCGAGGTGCCGCTCGCCGACCTCGACGCGCTGGGCGCCCAGCTGTTCCCGAAGCCCCCGGTGGGCCGGGCGAAGGCCGCGGTCGGGCTCGCCCGCGGGGTGCTGCGCAACCTGCGCACCCCGGACCCGGCGCTGCGCGAGCGCCCGCAGCGCAACGTGCCGTGGAAGAACGCCCAGTGGTTCGTGCTGGCCGGCCTGGACTCCGCGACGGTGTCCACCCCGGACGGCCGCGGGGTGACCTTCCGCCGTCGTGACCCGGCGATGTTCAAGGAGATGGTCGCGGAGTCGTTCCGGCTGCACCGCGCCGTCGCGGCGGACTGGGACGGACTGCGTGCCCGCTACCGGGCGGCGGCGCCCGTGCTGACCGGCAAGGACGGTTGGAAGCAGATCTTCGAGTGAGTCCCGCCCGCCGGGGGCCGCTGCTGCTCCTGCTCGGCGTCGTCACCTGCCTGCTCGGTCTCGCCGCCGCGATCGCCCCCGTCGACGCCGAGGACCCGGTCGTCACCTGGCCCCGGGCGGGACAGGCACCGGCGAGCACGGTGCTGCCGCTCTCGCCGTACCGGCCGCTGGAGTTCTCCGCGACCGTCCCGTGCGCCGCGGCGGCCGCCCTGGGCGAGGGCGACGTGCTGCGGACGATGCCCGCCGCCGAGGAGAACCCGGTGACCGCGCCGGGCTTCGTCGCGAGCGTGGCCGGCGGGACGCTCACGCTGCGCACCGGCGACCGGGTGCTCGCCACCGCGCCCGCCGGGTCGGGCTGCGTGCTCGAGGTGACCTCCGCGGACGGGGGCACCGTCGTCGCCCGCGACGGCGCGATCCTCGCCGAGCGCCTCGACGTCGCACCGCCGCAGGTCGCCGAACTCGCCACCGACGTCACCGGGTCCGCCGCGGCCGGGCTCGCGGTCACGCTGCACACCGACGCGCGCTACGCGTCGTCGCCGTCGCCGCTGAAGGTCGCGCTGCTCGTCGCGCACCTGCTCGCGCTGGCCGCCACCCTCGCCGTCGCCGTGCGGACCTGGACCGGCACCCGCCGGGTGTTGGACGCGCCCGTCCGCCCCGGTCCGGCCGACCTCGTGGTGCTGGTCGTGAGCTGCGCCTGGGCGGTGCTCGGGCCGCTCAACATCGACGACTCCTGGTACGCGCTGATGGCCCGCCAGGGGGCGCGGACGGGGACGATCGGCAACGCGATCTACCAGTTCGACGTCACCGAGGCGCCGTTCGCGACCAGCCAGTACCTGCTGCAGTGGTGGGGGAGCCTCGTCGGCTGGGGCCTCGGGCCGCTGCGTGTGGTGCCGGTCGTGCTGGGTCTGCTGACCTGGGTGCTGCTGCGGTACACCCTCGCCGCGCTCGCGGGCCGGGCCGGCGTCCGGCCCGGGGTGGTCGCCGCGCTCGCCGTCGCGCACCTGGCCTGGTTCCTGCCCTACGGCATCGCGCTGCGCCCCGAGCCCGCCGGGACCGCGGCCGCCGCCGGGGTGCTGCTGCTCGCCGCCGCCGCCCGCCGCACCGGGGCGGTCGGGCTGCTCGCGCCGGCCGTCGTCGTCGCGGTGGTGGGGGTGACGACCGCGCCGACCGCGCTGGTCGCCGCGATGCCGCTGCTGCTCGCGCTACCGCTGGTGTGGTGGCACCTCGCGCACGCGCCGTGGGCCACCCGGCTCGCGACGGCCGCCGTCGCGTTCGCCGCCGCCAGCGTGGTCGTGCCGCTCGGGCTGGCCGACCAGACCCTCGCCGACGTGCGCGAGTCCGTCGCCGTGCACCGCTGGTACTACTTCCAGTACCAGTGGTGGCAGGAGTTCGTGCACTACGCCAACCTCCTCGGCCCCGACGACCAGGGCACCTGGGGACGACGCCTGCCGGTCCTGCTGACCGTCGCCGTCGTCGCGCTGGGCGCGGTGCGGCTCGCGACGCGCCGCGGCACCGGCGGCCCGCTCGGCTCGGCGCTCGGGTTCGCGCTCGCCGCCACCGCCCTCGGCCTCGTCGCCGTCGCCGTCAGCCCGACGAAGTGGGTCAACCACTTCGGCGTCGTCGCCGCCCCCGCGACGCTGCTGCTCGGCATCGCGCTCGCCCGCGGCCCGCTGCCGCGGCGCGCCCCGGCCCGGCTCGTCGCGGTGGGGACGGCCGTGCTCGGCGTCGTCGCCGCGGTGATCTACGCCGGCCCGAACCTGTGGCGTCCGTTCTCCGACTGGGGGCAGCCGTTCGGGAACCACTCGGTCGTCGACGCCCCGATCCACCAGCAGGTCCTCGCCCCGCACCTCGGGCCGCTGTACCTGCGCAGCCCGCTGCTGTGGCTGCTCGTGGTCGCCGCCGCGCTGTGGTGGGCCCGGCGGCGGGGGAGCGCGCCCCGGCCGGACCGGGCGGTGCTGCGCGTCGCCACGGCCGGCGGCGTCGCGCTGATGCTCGCCGTGTTCGTCGTCGCCCCGGTGCAACAGGCCCCCGGCGCGTCGGTGGCCTCGATGAACCTCGCCATGCTGACCGGCGACGGCTGCGGGCTGGCCGACGCGCTGACCGTCACCGTCCCCGGTGACGCGACGCCCGCGCTCCCGAGTGACCCGCCCCGCCTCACCGGGGTGATGCGGGACGGCCCGCCGCCCGACCGCCCGTCGATCCCCGGCCCCGTCTGGCACACCGAGGACGCCGGCACCGGCACCCTCGACGCCGGCTGGTTCCCCGTCCCGGCCGGGACCACCCGGCTGATCCTGCCCCTCACCGGGGACCTGCGCGGCGACCAGGCCGTGCGGGTCGAGTCCGGCGCCGGCACGGCCACGGTCGACCTGCCGGGGACGAAGGTCGCCGACTGGCGGGACGTGGCGGTGACCCTGCCCGGCCCCGCCGACCGGGTCCGGGTCGTCGTGGACGACCGGATCGACGGGCCCGACACCTGGCTCGCCGTCGGCGCCCCGCGGCCCGCCCGCGACCTGCCCGCCCGCACGGTGCTCGGCGACGCCCCGGTGTTCGCCGACCAGGCCTCGGCGGTGCTGTGGCCCTGCCAGGACCAGATCGCGGTGCGCCACGGCATCGCGCAGGCCCCGCAGTGGCGGCTGCGCACCGGCGACGACCTGGAGGGCGCGACCGAGGCCACCGCGTTCTTCCCGGCGAACGGCGGGACGCTCGCCGGGATCGGCCGCACCGCGACCTTCGACGAGCTGCCCTCGCGGCTCGATCCGCCCGGCGGGCGCGCGATGTTCGCGCCCGCGCACGTCGAGCGGGTGCGCTACGAGCACCCGACCGACGGCTGGGACCTCACCGTCGGGACGCAGCGACGGTGGGGCTGGGAGCGGCTGCCGACCCTGGCCGACAGGACCTACACGGGACGGGACTTCCTGGGCTGACCGCTCGCTGTCGGTACTCGGCGCTACGGTGCCGCCGTGCTGTATCCGGTCGTCGACGTCTCCGGTTGGGAGCCCGCGCGGCCGGAGACCATCGGCCGGGAGGAGAAGCTCTGGCTGCGGGAACCCGGTGCTCCGGTGCACAGCCGGGAGCGCGACTGGCTCTTCAAGCCCGTGATCGTCCCGGCGAACGGGAACAGGCAGGGTGAGGACTGGGCCGAGAAGATCGTCTGCGAGCTCGGGGAGCTGCTCGGAGTCCCGTGCGCCGAGGTCCAGATGGCGGTGCGGAACGGCCGGGCCGGGTCCGTCTCCCGCAATGTGGCCCCGGACGGCTGGAACCTCGTTCTGGGATCGCTCCTGCTCGGAGCGAGTTCCCCCGACTATCTCGACGGGGAACTACGACCACCGGGCCGTCCCGGGCACAGCCCCGAGGCCATTCTCCGGGCGCTGGACGGAATCGACGCGCCACCGGGGACCGCACTTCCCGACGCCGGCACCACGTTCGCGGGCTATCTGCTGCTGGACGCCTGGGTCGGCAACCAGGACCGGCACGACCAGAACTGGGCGGTGCTGAGGGAGACCGCCGATCCCGGACGGATCAGGATGGCGCCATCGTACGACCACGCCAGCTCGCTCGGGTTCAACCTCCGCGACACCCGTCGGCAGGCACTGATCACGAACGGGGTCGCCGCGTATGCCGCGGCCGCCCGTGCCCACCGGTTCGAGCACTCCCCGGGGGCCTCCCGGTCCGAAATCCCGACACTGGTCGACGTCTGTCGTGGGATCCTGCGAGGGCGTCCCGCGGCAGCGTACTGGTGGGAGCGCCTGGAGTCGGTCGGCACGGACCGGATCGCCGCCGTCGTCGCCGCGGCACCGGGAATGTCGGCGCCGGCAGCTACATTCGCGACGGAACTGCTGCTGATCAACCGGAGGAGGCTGCTCGATGTCGGTTGACCCCAGGCCCGTGCTGGCTCCGGCGCCGTCGATCGCGGCGGGCAGGTCACCGGGTGCGCTGATCGTCGCCTGGCAGCACCCGGATGTCCGTCTGATCAGCCCCGTCGGGCGTCTCGACCACGGTCCGGGCACCGAGTACCGGTTCCGCTACCTGCGGTCCGCCCCGGAGGTGGCGGGCTTCCACCCGTTCCTCACCTTCCCGGACTGGGAGCGCGACTACCGCTCGGAACGACTGTTCCCCCTCTTCTCGCAGCGTGTGATGAGCCCGCGTAGGGCGGACTTCGCCGAGTTCCTCCGCCAGCTACACCTCGACAGCGACGCCACACCGTGGGAGCAGCTCGCCCGGTCGGAGGGGCGCCGCACCGGGGACACCGTGCAGGTCTTCCCGATGCCGACCGTCGACGACGAGGGCCTGAGCCGGTGCACCTTCCTCGTCCACGGCATCCGTCATGTGACCGGTGGCGCGTTGCCGCCGCTGACGGCCGGCGAGGTCCTGTGGACACGGCCGGAGCCGGGCAACCCGAGGAATCCACGGGCTCAGCTCGTGCGGACCGGCGACGGGCTCGACCTCGGCTACATCCCGGACATGCTGCTCGAGCACGTCGAGGCGCTGCAGCGCAGGGCTGATCCGTCGCTGGTGGTGGAACACGTGAACGGACCGGAGGCCCCGTCACATCTGCGGCTGCTGGTCCGGTTGGAGGGCCGCACCCCGCCCGGCTACCGGCCGATGTCGGGCCCTCGGTGGGCCACGTTCCCGGAGTCCGCTCAGCCCGCGTCGTAGAGCCGGGCCCACGTCTCGCGGGAGGTGAGCCGCGGCTCCGCGGCCTTCCACTCCCGGGCGACCTGCGGCCCCTCGTTCCACAGCCGGCGCACCGTGTGCACCCCGCGGGTGGTGAGCTCGCGCAGCCGCTCCTGGTCGCGGGTCCGGATGCGGACGCCGTTCTCGGCCATGTCGGTGACGATCGCGCGCTCGAACAGCGACACGTGCCACCAGTGCGCCTCACCGGCCGGGACCATCCCGGAACGGAACGGCACCCGCCCGGTGGCCTGCAGCAGGGCGCGCTTCACCCAGGTCCGCACGATCTTCGACGGCTTGCCCCCGGCGAGGCGCACCACGGACTCGCGCACGTCGAGCCCGGCCTCCGCCAACGGCACGGCTGTCGTCTCGGGGTAGGCGGCGCGGATCCGGCGGATCTCCGCCGCCGCGGAGGCGGAGCCGTCGTCGAGGACCGAGGGGCCGCGCAGGAAGTCCTCGACCGCCGTCAGCAGCGTCGCGGCCAGCCCGTACTGCATCGCGACCAGGTACTGGGCCAGCAGCTCGACGACCGTCGCGGACACCGTGCGCCGGTCGAAGCCGGTCCGCAGGGCGGCGGTGATCAGGCCGTTGCGCTGGTTGAAGTAGCGGTGCCACTCGTCCCAGTCCTTCCAGCCGAAGTCGGCGTGCCACACGCCGGCCCCGGGCAGCGACACCGTGGCGAAGCCGCGCTCGCGGGCGCGGTACCCGAACTCGACGTCGTCCCACTGGAAGAACAGCGGCAGCGGGTACCCGATGGCCCGCACGATCGGTGCGGGGATCAGGCAGGACCACCAGCCGTTGTACTCGGTGTCGACCCGCTGCTCCTGCACGATCGGCAGCAGCCGCTCGTCGCGGCCGAGGAGGAAGCCCTCCTCCAGTGCACCGGGCACGGGCCTGCCGACGCGGAGCTTCTCGGGCTCGGCGTACTCGGCGGTGATGTGGACGTGGCCCGGGTGCAGCAGGTTCAGCATCTGCCCACCGACGATCGTCGGCGCGGTGGTACAGGCGGCGAACCCGGTCAGCCGGACGACGATCTCCGGGTCGAGCAGCACGTCGTCGTCCATGAGCAGGACGTCGTGGTCGTCGGCCGGGTCGCCCGCGGTCGCCTCGTACAGGCCGCGGGTGAAGCCGCCCGCGCCGCCCAGGTTCGGCTGGCGCTGGTAGGCGAGCCGGTCGCCGAACGCGGCCGCCAGCGTCGCGAACCGGTCGCGCGACTCCAACGGGTCGCTGCCCTGGTCGACCACGCGGACGCATCCGACGCGGGCCAGTGCGGCCGGGTCGTCGAGCAGCGCCTGCAGCGTGTTCAGGCAGTCCTCGACGCGGTTGTAGGTGCAGATCGTGATCGAGGTGGGCCGCGGCGGGCGGGGCACCGCGACGGTCCACTCGACGTCGGACACGGTCAGCGTGCCGGTGTCGGTCGCGAACTCCAGCCAGAGCCCGCCGCCGTCGACGAAACGGTCGATCGCCCCGGTCAGCTCGACCGTGGTGCTCCCGGTGGCGTCGACCCCGGTGGTGGCGACGGCACGGGCGACCTTGTTCGTGTCCGAGGCCATCAGCCACACCCGGCCGCGGCCCGCGGCGCGCAGCGTCACCCGGACCTCGGGCACCGCGGTCCAGCGCTGCCAGTAGGTGGCGTGCAGCCGCCCCCAGTAGGTGTTGGTGGTGACGTGGGTGGCCGGGACCAGCTCGATCAGGTCCCGTTCACGGCGGGCGGCGCCGCGCAGGACCTCGGCGTAGAGGTCCTCGGGCACCAGGTGCGTCGGCCCGGTGAAGGGGCCACGCTGCACGACCAGCCGTCCGGGGCGGGTCCCGCCGGCGGGGTCGTCGGCCGGGGCGGGCTCGCCCCCGCGGAGGGGCCGGGCGGTGTCCAGCATGGCTCTCGCTCTCGCCTCACTTCTCGGATCGGGCTTCACGGAGTCTGCCGGGGCCTCAGCCCGGCATCGGCGTCGGGTCCGGCGACGGGGCCCCGGCCTGCCCGACCTGCTGCCAGCCCCACAGGGTCCGGTCGCCCTCCTGCACCGGGGCCGGGACCGCCCGCGGGTCGTAGGGCTCGACGAGCCGGACCTGGCCCCAGTCGAAGTCCCAGGCACCGGGCAGGTAGGTCGGGACGTAGCGCTGGGCGGCGGTCCGGAGCAGCCAGCCCTGGGGGCCGCCGAACCGGCTGCGGCCCCACTCGTCGGCGACGGTGCGCTGCTGCGGGTCGGCGAGCATCCGGAACACCGGCACGTCGGCGATGCCCCGGTGCACGCCGAAGCGCTGCACGCAGGGGTGCACGAACGACGTCGCCCAGTCCAGGTACGCGGTGCCGCGGGCGGCGATCGTGGTCAGCGGGGTCAGCCGCGGGACCCGGGGCTGGGCGACGGCGATCCACGACCCGGCCCCGATGCCGCGGTCGGACACGATCACCCGCACCCGGTCGGCGTCGGCGGCCGGACGGCCCGCCAGGTCGACGCGCAGGTCCCGCCACGCCTGGCCGCCCGAGGCGCCGCCGGAGTAGTCCGACGTGCTGCTGACGGCCCCACCGGGCTCGATCTCGTCGACGACCGCGCCGTCGCGGGCGAACTGCAGGGTCACGGTGTTGCCGCCGCCGATCGTCCCGGCGACGCCGAGCACCAGCGGCGCGGAGCCGTCGCGGGCCGCGGCGGGCAGCGCGTGCCACACCGAGCGGTAGTCGCCGACGTTCTCCGGGTCCGGCGACCAGCTGCCCATGACCGGCCCACCCAGCGGGCCGGTACCGGTGACGCCGGGCCGGTCGTCGCCGTCGCCGCTGTTGTCGCGCAGCGACCCCGGTCCGGTGGGGGGCAGGCCGTCGGGCGTGACGCCCTCGGCCAGGGGACCGGGGTCGGGGACACCGGCCGGTTCCGGCGCGACGGGCAGCACGTTCGCGGCCGGGTCGGTCTCGACCTGGATGCGCCCGGCGAGCCCGCAGCGCGACCCGGTCGGGTCGGTCAGGACGTCGGCGCCCAGGGAGTAGGAGCCCGCCTGCTTCTCCATGCCCTTGGCCAGGGAGGCGACCTGGAACAGCACCATGAACGCGCAGATCACCGCGATCGGCGCCGACCCGAGCCGGACGGCCTGGACGGTCCCGATCCGGCCGCGCCGACGCCCGAGGGTCCGCCGGACCGGGCGCGGCACCCCGGAGGTCGAGCGCAGGTGCTCCACCCCGGCGACGACGAGCGACAGGAACGCCAGGACCAGCAGCACCGTCGTCGCCTGGATCCCGCTGACCGACACCGGCTTGTCGAACCACGGCACGCCCCAGTTCGAGACGTACCACCAGGTGTTCGGGCCGCGGAACGCCAGACCGGTCACCGCGAGTACCGCGCCGAGGAACAGCGCCTGGTTGCGTCGCGAGCGCAGCACACCGGTGCTCGTCGCCAGCGCGGCCAGCGCCGCGACGCCCGAGGCGAGCGCGGCGAACGCGCCGAAGTGGTGCGTCCACTTCGTGGGGGTCAGGGCCAGCACCGCGAACGACAGCGCGGTGCTGGTGAGCAGTCGTCGGGAGAACCCGAGCGCGGCGCCCGGGATGCGGCCGCGGCGCAGCAGCACGATCGTCGAGACGATCATGCACAGCCACAGCAGCAGGACCGGGAAGCGGCGTTGCAGCGAGCCGTCGCGGCTGTCGCTGAACAGCAGGTCGTAGCGGGCGAGCTCCTGGTACCAGGGCAGGTTCGGGCCGATGTCCTGGCGGACCCGGGTGGCCTCGGCGACGGTGGCGAGGGTCTGGTCGCCGAAGACGGCGGTGAGCACGATCAGCCCGGCCGCGAGCAGCGGGCCGAGGGTGGCGGTCCACCCGGTGGTGCGGATCCGCTCGGTGAACAGCCGCAGAAGCGGCCGGGCCGCGGCCAGGAACGGTGCCAGCGCGATGAGACCGGTCGGCGTCGCCGCGACGGCGAACGCCCCCGCGACGAGTGCCCCCGCGACCGGCAGCAGTCGCCGGGTGGCCAGGGCGCGCTCCAGCATCACGAACGACACCAGCGCCGCGATCACGACAACGGTCTCCGGGCGGAGCCCGTTGTTGAACGGCAGCCAGAAGCACAGGAACACCCCGGCCGCGGCCCAGCTCGCGGAGCGGCTGCGCCGGACCCGGGTGCCGAGGCGCGGCAGCAGCGCCCGGCTGATCAGGAACCACGACGCGACGCCCATCGCCAGCGCCGGGACGCGCAGCCACAGCACCGACTCCGAGACCCCGCTCCACAGCGAGTACAGCTGGTAGAACCAGCCGAACGGCGCCTCGGGGACGTCGAACCAGCGGTGGTAGTTGCCGATGTAGCCGGCGGTGTCGTTGCCCCGGGAGATGTCGAGGATGTAGCCGTCGTCGCTGGTCATCGACCCGATGAGGGCCCACACGACCAGCACGCCGACGACGACGGCGTCGCGCAGGTCGTCCTGCCCGCGCAGCCGGCGCGCCAGCCGGCGGCCGTGCACGACGCGGCGGGCGTCGGCGTCGTCGATCCGGCGCAGGAAGAACAGCGAGCCGAACAGCGCGACGATCGCGACACCGCCCGCGACGAGCTTGAGCGTCGAGGCGTCGGTGTCGTAGCGGTTGTCGGTGTCGAACCGGACGCTCGTGCCACCCATCGGGTCGCGGGCCGCGTCGAGGTCGGAGTGGATCCCGGTGAGCTGCGGACGGCCGTCGCCGGCGAACTCGTAGAGCGTGGCCCCGCCCAGGGTCGCCGTCGTCGCGTCGAAGTCCGAGGTGAACGTGAGCGCGCAGGGCGCGCCCGGCGGGGGCAGCGGCGCGGTGGCGATGCGCTGACCGCGGTTGTCGAGGGTGACCACCCCGTCGGCGACGGCGATGCGCAGCCCGACCGTGCCGCCGTCCGGGGCGCCGGTGGGTGTCGTGGACAGCACGGTCGCGCGGCCGGCCCCGCGGTCGTCGAGGCTGCGGATCGCGTCGCAGTCGATCGTCGCGGTCAGGCTCTCCGGCCGGTACGCGACCAGGGGTGCGTTCAGCGGCGCGGTGCCGGTCGTGGCGTTCGGCCAGCTGACGGTTGCCGTGTTCTGCACGACCGGCAGGAACGGGATCGCCAGCGCCAGCACCGCCGAGAGCAGGCCCAGCGCGGCGGCGAGCAGGCGGTCGGTCGGACGCGACCGGCGGTCGGTGGGGCCGGATCCCGGACGGGGATCCGCCTCCGTGTCGGCGGTCAGCACACGACCGAGGCTAGACGCCACCCGGTGATCAACTGTGATCACCCCGTGACCCCGACCGTCCACCCGTCCGGCGTAGTCCACCCACCTGGGGTCTCAAGGTCGGTCACTCCGGGTTTCGATCACGGTAAGTGATCAGCTGCGACATTCGGGCACTGTTCGGGTGTCACCGGTGACGGTGGTGATCTCGCCTCGTTGGTCCCGGTGTGAGCATCTGCACCGATTCGCGAGCGACGGCCGACGACCCGGCCACCGCCGCGTCCGCCGTCGGCGGAACCACTCCCGGACAGGGGGGTTCGTCTGTCCGATGTGGAGGAGACGGTGGCGGTGAGGTGCTCGCGCTGACGGGGCTGCGTATCGTCGCCGCGCTCTGGGTCGTCGCGTTCCACTTCCACTTCACCCCGATGGCGGGTGTGGAGACGGTGAACGGGTGGCTCGGACCGCTGATCACACAGGGTGCGCTGGGCGTCGACCTGTTCTTCGTCCTCAGCGGCTTCGTCATCGCCTGGACCTACCTCGACCAGCTCGGTCCGCGGCTCCGACTCCGGGACGCGGGCGGGTTCGTGTGGGCCCGAGCGGCGCGGATGTGGCCCGCCTACGCGGTGGTGTTCCACCTCTTCGGCGTGTGGCTGGTGGCGCGGCTGCTGTTCGGGTCGACGACCGACGTCGCCTACCAGGCGGTGCAGCCGTCGTTCGGCGTCGGTGCGTGGCTCGAGCAGCTGTTCCTGGTGCAGATGTGGGACGAGCAGTACCTCGACGGCGCGTCCTGGGTCGGCCCGACGTGGTCGATCAGCGCCGAGTGGCTGGCGTACCTGCTGTTCCCGCTGCTGGCGCTCGGATTCTTCCGGCTGCGGAACCTGCCGTTCGCGGTGCTGGCGGCGGGGTCGCTGCTGTGCACCGCGCCGATGGCGGCCGCGTTCCTGGTAGTCGGCTCGCCGTATTACCCGTACAGCTGGCTGGTCCGGATCCTCGGCGGGTTCTCCGCCGGTGTCCTGGCGATGCTGGCCGTGCGGCGGCTGCGCGCCACCGAGCGGGTCCGCTCCGCGGCCTCGGCGACGGCGACGTCCACCGTCGCCGCGGTGCCGTTCGTCCTGCTGGCGGGGTCCGTCGTCGGCGGCGGCCTCCACGGCCTGGCCGTCGTCGCCTTCCCGGTCCTGGTCGGAGCCCTCGCGCTCGCCGACCGCGGACCGGTGCACCACCTGCTGACCCGTGGCCCGATGGTGCACGGAGGGCGGATCTCCTACGCCCTCTACCTGGTCCACATCCCGATGTTCGAGATCTTCTGGTTCCTGAGCGACTCCGGTGTCCTCCCCCGCGGCGGGGAAACGGGGCACCTGATCGCGCTCACCGTCTTCGTGGGGACTCTGCCCGTGGCACACCTGCTGTACTCGCTCGTCGAACGTCCCGCGCGCCGGTGGATGCGGGGCCGGGCCCGGCCCACCCCCGAGGCCGTCGAGGCGGTCGTCGCCCCCGACCCGGTCCCGCCCGCCCGCCGCGTCGTGGCCAACGACGAGGCGCGCCGTGACCCGGAGACCTCCGTGCTGCCGATGATCACCGACGAGCCGGTGACCTCGGTGCTGCCGGTCGTGTCCGCCGCCCCGGCCACCGCCGATCCCGCCGCAGCGGCTGCGGCCGTGTCCGCCCGGCGGGTGGCGCGGCGGTCCGTGCCGTCGCAGCCGTCGGCCCCGGCGCAGCCGTTCGCGCCGGCCCAGCAGGGCGACGTGCCCTCGGTGACGGAGGCGCTTCCGGTGGTCCGCCGTCGCTCGGCGGGCCCCGCCGTCGCCACGACGTCGGGCTGGACCCCCACCACGGCGCCGGAGCAGGCCCCGGCCGACGACGCGCGGACCGCCGCCATGCCGGTCGTCCCGCCCGTCGCGGCCCCGTCCGCGCCGGTCGCCGAGCCCGAGCCCACCGCCCCGGCGTCCGAGCCGGCCCCTGCCGACCCGATCGTCGTCCCGGCGCCCGCGCTGCCCACCCGGGCACCGCGACGCCCCGAGGCCGACCCCGCCGACGTGCCCGCCGCGGCCGAGATCGGCGTCCCGGCCCCGGCCGGTTCGGCCCGCTGGGTGCTCGAGCGCCTGGCCGCGGCCCGCGCCGCCGACTTCGACGGCGCCGGGCACAGCGACCTGTCCGCCGACCTCGTCGCCGTCGCCCGGATGCGCAGCGGCGGCGCCGGCACCGGCGGGGACCTGTTCACCCCGGTCGTCGAGGGCACCGGCACCACCACCGGTGTCGACCGGATGGAGCGGCTGCGGTCGCTGCACATCGCGGCCCGCGGGCTCGCCGACGACCGCGGTGTCGTCCCGGCACCGCGGGCGATGCGCTCCGCGTCGGCGCTGCCCGGCACGCGGACCGGCGCCGAGAACTGCGGGCGGGCCGGCCGTCGTCGCGACGACGCACACGCCAGCGCCGCGACACCGATCGTCGCCGCCTCCGGTGCCGCCGCGGCCCGTCGCCGCCGGAAGAAGCCGGCTCACGGGGCCTGAGCCTGCGCTGGGGAGCGGGTGACACGGCCGTGCCCCCGGGCCACCACCATGGTCCGGGGGCACGGTCGCGTCCGCCGACCCGCGCGGGATCCGGTCCCGCGGGACGGGGAGACCGGCGGTGCCCGCCCTGCGGTGGTCCACGCACCGGGGAGTGGTCCGGTGCCGCCGCATCCCGGTGCCCGGGACGTGACGCAGGTGCCCGGACACCGCGGCCCGCCGCGTCGGTGACAATGGACGGGCCCGCCCGTCGCGACCAGGACGGGCCCCGCCCACCGACGCGATGGACCGATGATCCCCACGACCCCGCCCCTCGCCGACCTGCCCGAGCCCGCCGGTGCCACACCGCCGGAGCGGGCCGCACTGCACTGGTACCTGCGCCTGGCCCGCCACCACCTGGGCCGCGGCCCCTACCTCGACGTCGCGGGTGCCGGCGGGGTCCTGCTCGCCGGCCTGGCCCGGCTCGGCCCGGTCTCGGGGCTGGCCGGCTCGGAGGACGAGGCCGGGGCGATGCGTGCGGGCGCGCCGGGATGCCCCGTGCACCTGACCCCGGATGCCCTGCCGGGGGCGGTCGCGTCGCTGACCGCGGTGGAGGTGCTCGACCGGCTCCCCGACGCGGCGCTGGCCGGTGACCTCGGCCCGGGCGGCTGGTTCCGGGCGCTCGAGCCGGGCGGGCGCGCACTCGTCGTCGCCGCCGACGCCGAGGGCCGCGGCCGGGAGTTGGCCGGTGCCCGCTGGGTGCCGCCCCGCGTCCCGCGCGGGCACCTGCGGATCCGGGAGATCCTCGTCGACGCCGGGTTCGAGATCGTCCGGGAGGGCTCCGACGGGCTGACCCGCGGCCCCTACGGCGGTGTCCCCACCTGGGCCGACCCGCGTCTGGCCGCGACCCGTGCGCAGCGGTCCGCGGGACGCCTCACGTGCGAGGCGGGCGCGGGGGAGCGCGCGGTGATCATCGCGAGGAGACCGGCGGCGCCGTAGCGTGCAGGGCATGAGCGATGTGCTGCCCCTCGGGCCCGACGAGCTGCTCACCACCACCCGATCGGTCCGCAAGCGCCTGGACCTGGAGCGTCCGGTCCCGCTGGAGGTGGTCCGGGAGAGCCTCGAGGTCGCTCTGCAGGCCCCGAGCGGCTCCAACCAGCAGGGCTGGCACTGGCTGGTGCTCACCGACGCCGAGAAGCGCAAGGCCGTCGGCGAGTACTACCGGAAGGCGTTCACCGCCTACCGGAACTCCTCGCAGTACCCGACGACCCGCTCCCACGGCGACGCCGACCGCGACGCCACCCAGCTCCGCGTCGCGGACAGCGCGCAGTACCTCGCGGACCGGATGGGGGAGGTCCCGGTGCTGGTCATCGGCGCGATGAACGCGAAGGCCGAGCTGCCGGCGTCGAACCAGGCCGGGATGTGGGGGTCGCTCCTCCCGGCCGCGTGGAGCCTGCAGCTCGCGCTGCGCGCCCGCGGCCTGGGCAGCGCCTGGACGACGCTGCACCTGCAGTACGAGAAGGAGATCGCCGAGCTGCTGGGCATCCCGGAGAACGTGCGGCAGGGCGTCCTGCTGCCGGTCGCGTACTACACCGGCGACACGTTCAAGCCCGCGAAGCGCCAGCCGCTCGACACCGTCCTGCACGTCGACGGCTGGTAGGCCGCCCCCGGATCAGATCGGGAGCCTGCGGAAGATCGGCCGGGGCACGTGGCGCAGGGCGCTCATCACGAAGCGCATCGGCGCCGGTGCCCACACCAGCTCCTTGCCCGTCCGCACCGCGTCGACGATGACGTCGGCGACGGCCTGCGGGGTGGTCGCGAGCGGTGCGGCGTCGAGGCCCTCGGTCATCTTCGAGTGCACGAAGCCGGGCCGGACGATCGTCACGGTCACGCCGAACTCGCGCAGCGCCTCGGTCAGCCCGGTGTAGAACGCGTCCATCCCGGCCTTGGTGGAGCCGTAGACGAAGTTCGAGCGGCGGGCCCGCTCCCCGGCGACCGAGGAGATCGCGACGAGCGAGCCGTGGCCCTGCTCGCGGAACCGCTCGGCCAGCGCGACCCCGGTGGAGACGGTCGCGGTGTAGTTGACCTGCGCCAGCTCGACGGCGTGGTCGACGTCGGTCCAGGCCTTCTCGTTGTCGCCGAGCAGCCCGAACGCGACGACGGCGACGTCGATGTCCCCGCCCGCGAAGGCCTTCTTCACGACCTCGGGGTGGGTCTCGATGCGCCTGGCGTCGAACTCGATGGTCTCCACGCCGCACCCGAGCGCCTCGAGCTCGGCGCGGGCGGCGTCGAGCCGGGGGCCGGGTCGGGCGGCGAGCACGATCCGCAACGGGCGGTCCGCGGCGAACGCGCGCACGGTGGCCAGGCCGATCTCGGAGGTGCCGCCGAGGAGCAGGATGCTCTGCGGATTGCCGACTGCGTCGATCATGATGGTGCTGGCTCCGGACGTCAGAGGGTCAGTGCGAGGCGGCGGGACATGTCGGAGGCGAAGACGCCGGCCGGGTCGACGCCGTCGCGGATCGCCTTCCACTCGGCGAACCGCGGGTAGCCGGCGGCGAAGGCCTCCGGCGACGTGCGCGACTCCTTCGCCAGATACAGCCGCCCGCCTGCGGCCAGCACCATCTCGTCGAGCTCCGTGCAGAACCGGGACAGCCCGGTCGCGATCGGGAAGTCGACGGTGATCGTCCAGCCCTCGGTCGGGAACGACAGCGGTGCGTCGTTGCCCGCGCCGAAGCGCTTGAACACGTTCAGCCCGGACTTGTGCGGCGAGGCCGCGATCTTCTCGAGGATGCGGCGCAGCTCGGTCTCCGCCCCCATCGGGACGACGAACTGGTACTGCAGGAAGCCCTTCGAGCCGTAGACCCGGTTCCAGTCCCCGAACACGTCGAGCACCTGGTAGAAGGCCGTGATGTTCTGCACCGAGCCGCGCTGGTGCTTCGGTGCCTTGCGGAACCACAGCTCGGAGAACGCGGTCAGCGACAGCTTGTTGGCCAGCCCGTTCGGGAAGACGTCCGGGAAGGTCAGCAGCTGCGGCGCGTCGAACTTCAGCGGCTCGGAGCGCAGCTTCGCGGGGAGCTGGTCGACGGTCGCGAGCGAGCCGCGGGTCAGCACCGATCGGCCCATCCGGGCGCCGGTCGCGGTGGTGTCGAACCAGGCGGCCGAGTAGCCGTAGGTGTCGTCGGAGCCGTCGGTGAGCAGCTCCAGCAGGCCGTCGAGGTCGTCGGTGCGGTCGGTGTCGACCACGAAGTACGCCGACTCGGTCCGGTGCAGCCGCACCCTGGCCCGCACGATGACGCCGGTCAGGCCCATCCCGCCGACGGTCGCCCAGAACAGCTCCGAGTCCGGTCCGGACGGGGTCAGCTCGCGGACCGAGCCGTCCGCGGTCACCAGCGCCAACCACTCGACGTGGTTGCCGAAGCTGCCCTTGGTGTGGTGGTTCTTACCGTGCACGTCGGCGCCGATCGCCCCGCCGATCGTGACCTGGCGGGTGCCCGGCAGCACCGGGACCCACAGCCCGAGCGGCAGCGCGGCGCGCATGAGCTGGTCCAGGCTGACGCCCGCGTCCACGTCCGCGACGCCGGTGTCCGGGTCGATGGCGTGGATCCGGCTCAGGCCCGGCATGTCGAGGACGACACCGCCCGCGTTCTGCGCCGGGTCGCCGTAGGACCGGCCGAGCCCGCGGGCGATCACGCCGCGCTCGCCCGCCGTGCGGACGGCCTCGGCCACGTCCTCGGCGTCGCGCGGGGTGACGAGCTGGGCGACCGTCGGTGCGGTCCGTCCCCAGCCGTGCAGGGAGGCGGTCCGTCGCGCCGGGGCGTCGGTCCTGGTGCTGCTGGGAACGGTCGTGTCCGTCATCGTCGCCAGGGTAGCGAGGGCCACCGACGACGACGGGTGCGACCCTGGGCGGGTGCTCGACGAGCGGCAGGTCCGCCTCCCGCTGCCCCCGGCACGGCGCCGGGGCGCGACCGCGGGGCTGTACGTGCTGCTCGGGCTCGGCTACCTGCTGGTCTCGCTGTGGCTGCAGCGCCGGGTGCTCGCCGACCCGGGCGGTCTGCTGATCGGGCACGTCACCGCCGACGCCGACATGTTCGCCTGGTGGCTCCACCGGTTCCCGTTCGCCGTGGCGCACGGGGAGAACCCCCTGGTCACCGACTGGATGCACTGGCCTCACGGGCTCAACGCGCTGTGGAACACCGCGGTGCCGCTGCTGGCACTGGCGCTCGCCCCGGTGACCCTGGTCGCGGGCTCGGTGACCGCGTTCAACGTCGGGCTGGTCCTCGGCCCGGTCGTGTCCGGACTGGTCCTGGTCGCCGCGCTCGGCCCCTACGTCGGCGCGGGCACCCGTGGCTGGGGCGCCCGCGGGATCGCCGGTGCGCTGTACGCGTTCTCCCCGTTCCATCTGGCGCACGCGATCGCCGGGCACCTCAACCTCACGTGGTCGCTGCTGCCGCCGCTGCTGCTGCTCGTCGCGCACCACCTGTTCGCGCGCGGCCCGCTGCGTCGCCCGTGGCTCGTGGGGGCGCTCACCGGACTCGCGCTGGTCGGGCAGCTCGTCCTCTACACCCAGACCCTCGCCATCGGCGTGATCCTCCTGGTCGTCACCGCGGTGGTGCTCGCGCTGCGGTTCCCACGACGGGTCCGCGCGCACCTGCCGGGGCTGCTCCGGGCCGGCCTGGCCTGCGTCGGGGTGTTCGTGGTGCTCGGCGCCTACCCGCTGTACCTGGTGCTGGCCGGGCCGAACCGCCCGCGCGGCGCGATCCGCAACGTGCACGCCACCGGCGCGGATCTGGCGAACCTGCTCGTCCCGACGTGGCTGACCGCCGTCCGGGCGGTGCCCGACGGCGTCGACACCGAGCTCGGCGGCCACATCGGCGAACAGGGCGGCTACGTCGGCGTCGCCGTGCTGGCGCTGGTCGTCGTCGCGGTGCTGGTCGTCCGGTCGACGACGCTGCGGGTCGTCGCCGCGGTCGGGTTCCTGTCCTGGGTCGCCTCGCTCGGCACGAGTGTCGTGCTGCTGGGCGACTACACGGGGATCCCGCTGCCCTGGCTCGGGTTCGCCGAGGTCCCGTTGCTGTCGGAGGTCGAGCCGGTCCGGATCCAGGTGGTGACCGCGCTGTGCGTCGCCGTCGTCGTCGCGCTGTGGGTGGACCGGATGCCGCTCGACACCCCGGCGACGGCGGTCGGTGCCGTCGCCCTGACCGCGCTGGCGGTGGTGTCCTGGCTGCCCGCCGACGCCCAGGAGGTCCGGCCCGCGCCGGTGCCCGCCTTCTTCGCGGCCGGGGCTGCGCCGCTGGGCCCGGCCGACGTCGTCGAGATCTACCCGCGGATCACCGCGGCCTGGGACGACGGCGCGCAGGGCCTGCGCTGGCAGGCCGCCTCCGGCCCCGCGTTCCGCATCCGCGGCGGCTACTTCATCGCCTCCGACCCGGAGGACGACGTCGCGATCCAGTCCCGCTGGAACCGCTACCAGATCGGGGCGCAGTGGGTCGCCGACGGCAAGAACGACCCCAGCGACGACTACACCGCCGCCGCCCACCGCGAGCTGCGCGACCTGGGGATCACCGCCGTCGCGTTCGTCCCCGGGTTCGCCGGCGGCGACGAGGCCCGTGCGCTGGCCTGGACCCGGCGGGTCACCGGCGACCCCGGTCGGTTCGACGGCGGGGTGTGGCTGTTCCGGCTGCCGGACGCCGCACCCGTCGGATAGGTGTTTACCCTGGTGGGGTGACCGGTGCGCGGCTACCCGGAGAGGGTCGGGAGATCAGGATCTCCGACGCCGACCGCGAGCGCGCCGCGACGCGGCTCAACCGTGCGATGGCCGAGGGCCGGATCTCGGTCGAGGAGCTGCAGGAGCGGCTGTCGGTCGTCTACGGCGCCCGGTTCGGCTCCGAGCTGCTCCCCGTGCTGTCCGACCTGCCCGGGGACCCGCTGGACCTGTCCGCGGACGTCCTGGCCACCCCGGTCGGTCCGCCCACGGTGCTGCGTGGCGGCGTCGGCGGGGTCAAGCGCCGCGGCGACTGGGCGGTCCCGGCCCGGCTGCGGGTGCAGACCTCGCTCGGCGCGGTCCTGCTGGACTTCTGCGACGCGCAGCTGCCCATGCCCGTCGTCGAGGTGGAGCTGGAGCTCGGCGCCGGGTCGGCCCGGCTGCTGGTCCCGGAGAACGCCACCGCCGACGTCGACGGCCTCGTCTCCCAGTACGGCTCGGTCCGCTCGAAGATGCCCAGCCGCGCCGTCCACGGCCGCCCGCACTTCCGCGTCTACGGCCGGACGGCCGCCGGCTCGGTCACGGTGCGGACCCGCTACACCTTTGCCGGCCGCCACTTCTGAGTGCCGGCCCGGGGCTCACCGGAAGCGGCGCCCCTCGTCGCGGCGGTACGCCCAGCCCACCAGCAGCGCCAGCCCGACCGTCCACGCCGCGAACGCGCCCAGCGCCAGACTGCTCGGGACCGGCCCGCCGAGCGACCACAGCAGCAGGTCACGCGCCCCGCGGGTGGGCAGCACCTCGGTCGCGCGGGCCAGCCAGCCGGGGAACAGCTCCGGCGGCAGCAGCAGCCCGCCACCGAAGGCCATCGGGAAGAACGCCAGCTGGGTCACCGGCAGCGCTGCCTTGGTCGGCAGCGAGTAGCCGATCGCGAGCCCGCCGAACAGGAACGGCAGCCCGGCCACCAGGAGCGTCACGAACGCGAACGGCAGCCGCGCCGGTTCCACGTACGCCGGCGTGAGCAGTGCCCCCAGCACGACCACCGGCAGCATCCCGAGCAGCGCGAACAGCGCCCCGACCGCGAGTCGCCCCAGGACCCGGGCCGACGGCGGCGCCGGCAACGTCCGCAGGTACGGGTCCCACGGCTTCTCCCGGTCGTCGGCCACGCCCACGCCGAAGGTGAACAGGAACCCGCTGAGCACCCCGAAGAGTGCGAGCTGGGCGACCGCGCGGGTCGCGGCGGCCGGGTCGTCGCCCCAGTCGAACGGCAGCACGAAGAAGCACAGGGTCAGGGCCGGGAACAGCGCGGTGGACAGCACCGCGACGGGGATCCGCAGCTGCTCCAGGATCAGGTAGCGGGCGTGCGCTGCGGCGATGCTCACGACGGGCCTCCGGTCAGGGTCAGGAACGCGTCCTCCAGCGACGCCCGGGACACCGACAGGCCGGTGAAGGGCACGTCGTGCCGGACGAGGGTGCGGACCAGCTCGTCGGCGTCGGCGGTGTGCAGGGTGACGTGGTCGCCGTCGCGCTCGGTCCGCTCGACGCCGGGCAGGTCGGGAAGGGTCGCCGCGCGGAAGGACACCCGCCCCACCCGGACGGCTCCGCGGACGGCGTCGACGTCGCCGTCGGCGCGGATCCGCCCGCCCGCCAGGACGACGACGCGCTCGGCCAGCGACTCGATCTCGTCGAGGTAGTGGGTGGTCAGCAGCACCGTCCCGCCGCCGGCGTGGAACGCGCGCACGGTGTCCCACAGGGCGCGGCGGCCCTCGACGTCCAGGCCGGTCGTCGGCTCGTCGAGCAGCACCAGCCGAGGGCGGCCGATGAACGCGAGCGCGAGCGCGAGGCGACGCTTCTGGCCGCCGGACAGCCCGCCCGCCTGGCGTCGTTCCAGCCCGTCGAGGCCGAAGCGCCCCAGCAGCTCACCGGCCCCGACCGGGTCGGGGAAGTGGGCGCCGACGAACCGGACGATCTCCCCGACGCGCAGTGTGTCGGGCAGCCCGGTCTGCTGCGGGGTGGTGCCCAGCGCGACCCGGTTCGCCGCGTCACGCGGGTCCCCGCCGAACAGCCGCACCGTGCCGGTGTCCGGTCGGCGCAGCCCGGACACGAGGTTGACCAGCGTCGACTTGCCCGCCCCGTTCGGTCCGAGCAGGCCGGTCAGGCTGCCGGGTTCCAGGACGAGGTCGACGTCGTCGAGGGCTACGGTGTCGCCGTAGCGGCGGGTCACCCCGTGCAGCTCCACCGGTGCGGTCACGACGGCACCTCCGACGGGTCGGCCGCCGGGTCGAGCAGAGCCCGCAGCGCGGCCGTGTAGTCCTCGAAGGCCCGCCTACCCGTTCTCGTCAGTTCGACGAAGGTCACCGGGGTGCGCCGCTGGTGGGTCTTGGTGATCGCGACGTAGCCCGCGTCCTCCAGCTTGCGCAGGTGGGTGGACAGGTTGCCCGCGGTCATGCCGAGCAGCTCCTGCAGCCGCGGGAAGGTCATGCGGTCGCCGTCGTCGAGGGCGGCGAGGGTGGCGGTGACCCGCAGTCGGGCCTGGGCGTGGATGACGGGGTCGAGCTCGGTCACCGGACCGCCCGCGCCCGCGTCCACAGCCCGGTGGCGACCAGGGCGCCACCGCCGACGACCGCCAGTGTCAGCGCGTGCCACGGCGCCGGGACGAACGGCAGCGCCGCGCCGAGCACCAGCAGGCCGAGCCCGAGCGCGTAGTCCGGGATGTTGCGCCAGACCGCGGCCCCGACCGCGAACAGGCCGCCGGTGACGAACACGAACAGCGCGGGCATGGCGAACCCGACCGGCGCCCCGAGCCGGCCCAGACCGACCGTCAGCGCGACGACCCCGATCATCGCCACCGGCCACACCCAGCCGTAGAGGGCGCCGTGCAGCTGGCTCGGCCCGGTGACGCCGCGTCCCATCCGGGCGCCGACCAGACCGCTGGCGATCGACCCCCCGGCGATCGCCAGCCCCGTGAGGACGCCCGCGGTGGCCGCGGTGACCGCGCCGGTCCCGTTCGCGAACCAGGCGAGCCCGATGACCGCCCAGGCCGCGCCCCAGATCAGATAGAAGATCCAGTACGGCGGGATCTGCCGGGCCTGCTCACGCTCGATGATCGCGAGCGCGTCGGCCGGTGAGCGCGGCGGCTGGTCGTCGACGTCGGTGTCCGTCCGGTCCTGCATGGTTCCCCCACTGCCAACTGGTTTGCTCTGTCACTAACTTTGTACGGCAAAGTGCATTGCCTTGTCCACGGTCGAGAACGGATCGGCAGCTCGGAGGGGCACGGCCTGCGCTCCGGTGGGTCGACGCGGTCGTTGCGGCGTGCGCCGCTACCCTCGATGGGTGACCGCCACCGAGCCCACCCGGGCCGAGCCCCCGGCCACCGGTCCGGCCGACGGCCCGGCCCCGCGCCTCGGCCTCGTCCGCCAGCTGGGCAGCTTCGTCGCGATCGGTGTGCTCTCCGCGATCGTCGACTTCGGCGTCTACCACCTGCTCCTGAACGCGGGCCTGTGGGTGCCGTTCGCGAAGGGCATCAGCTTCATCCTCGGTACGACGACGGCGTACCTGCTCAACAAGCGGTTCACCTTCACCGGCGCGAACACCGGCGGCCGCGCGAGGTTCGCCGGCTTCGTGGCCCTCTACGGCACGACGCTGGCCGTCAACGTCGCTGTGAACTCGCTGGTCCTGCACGTCCTGCCGCCGATGGAGTGGGACGTGACGCTGGCGTGGGTGATCGCCCAGGGCACCGCCACCGCGATCAACTTCGTCATGCTGCGCTGGGTCATCTTCAAGAACTGACCCGCGTAGGCGTGGCGACCGGTCACGTCGCCCGGCGACCGTCGCACGGGGCGCCACGCGAGGCGACGGGGTGCCGTGCGGTTCCGAGACGGTGGGCGAGGCGGGCGACCATGCTGCCGTCGGCGAGGTCGGACCAGACCCATCGCACGACGGTCAGGCCCGTGGAACGGATGAGGTCCTCCCGCCGCTTCTCCTCCCAGAGCACCTCACCGAGATCCTGACCGGGCCGCAGTGGGCGGCCGTACTTGATCCGGCCGTCGAACTCCCCGACCACTTCGTGCTCCGGCCAGGCGAAGTCGGCGCGGAACGGCAGACCTGGAACCTCCCACTGGGTGGCCGGGTCCGGGAGGCTCGCGAGGTACATCCGGAACCGGCTACGCGACTCACCGGGGCTCTCGGAGTGGGCGTCTGCCAGCGCGACGACACGCCGTGCCGCGGGGGTACCGACGCGTCCGCCGAACCGGGAGAGCACCTCGGTCAGCTCGTCGACCGTGGTCGCGCCGGGCGGCGGGCGCTCGGACCGTGGCCGCGGCCGGACGTGCTGGTGCAGGGCCGCATCGACCGTCACCAGCGCCTGCTCGGCGGGCACCGTCCGAGCCAGGTCGACGAGTGTCCGGGCCGGCGAGGTGACCAGCAGACCGTCGAGCTCGCGGACGTCGTCGTCCGGTAGCGGAGCCCGGTGCACGGAGGTGCCGTGGCGGTTCCGGCCGCCACCGGTACTGCGTTCCCGTACGGCGTGCACCCGGTCGAGAGGCAGGTTCCAGACCGGGAGCCCGAGGACGAGGGCCGCGGTGACATGGCCGAGGACCGAGCCGGGAGCGAGGTGCGGCGCCGTGGCCCGGGCTCGGAGCAGGTGGGCATGCACCGGCGAGCGCGGTTCGTCGTCACCGAGCCGGTAGGAGCCCCGCCGGACCGGGACGAGCACGCGGGCGCGGACGAGGCGGTCGATCTCGTCGACGGCGAGGCCTGCGCCCAGCAACGCCGACCGGTGCAGGAGCCCGGCCGGATCCGGAGGCACGTGGTCGAGGCGATCCATGCGTCCGAGACTGCCGCCGTACGCCGCCCGCCACCGACATCCCCACCGCCCTGTGGACGAACCTGCCGGTTGTGGACAGGTTCGTGGCGACCCGTCACGTCCCGCGGCGCTCGCCGCGGCGGTCGCCGCACGACGTCACAGGACGCCACGCCTGTTCGGGGCCAGTGGGCGATCGGTCAGGGGGCGCGGTGGAACTGCTCGCGGCGGCCCTGGCGGAGCAGGGTCAGCCAGTCGCGGAAGGCGCGCGGGTCGCGTTTCGTCACCAGGAAGTACCAGGCGAACCTCGGCAGCTCCAGGAGGCCGATCCTCCGCATCCCGGGCTGGGACATCAGGTAGCCGCGGTTGCGGTAGGTGTAGTAGCGCTTGACCTCGTCGCCCGGGTCCTGGGCGTGCAGCCGCCCGCCCAGCATCGGCTTGAACTCGTCGGAGCCGTAGGGGTGCAGGTAGGTGGCCTGCAGCGCGGTGCCGAAGGGAAGCCCGGACCGGACCATCCGGCGGTGCATCTCCACCTCGTCGCCGCGGACGAACAGGCGCAGGTCCGGCACCCCGATGACCTCCAGCGTGGAGGCCCGGAAGAGGGCGCCGTTGAAGAACGAGGCGATCCCGGGGAGCAGGTCGTCGGGGCCCAGTGCCGAGCGGGACCGGTGCCAGGTGACGCCTCGGCGCAGCGGGAAGGCGAGGCGGTCCGGGTCGGCCTTGTCGGCGACCACCGGTGACACCGCGGCGAGTCCGTGCCGCGACGCGACGTCGAGCAGCGTGGCGAGGGTGGACTCGTCGGCGGCGTGGCCGTCGTCGTCGGCCAAGAAGATCCACTCCGCGCCCATGGCGAGTGCGTGCAGCATCCCCAGGGCGAAGCCGCCCGCGCCGCCGAGGTTGGACCACGAGGGGAGCCACGTCGTCGGCAGCGGGCAGGCCTCGACCGCGTCACGCGCGGGCAGGTCCGGCCCGTTGTCGACGACGATCAGGTGCGCCAGCGGGTGGGTCTGCTTCGCCATCGCCGCGAGCGAGTCGACGAGCAGCTCGGCCCGGTGCCGCGTGACGATGACGCCGACGACCGAGCCGGGCGGGAGCGGTCCGGTCACGACGGGGTTCGCCCCTTGTAGTGGTCGAGGACCTCGTGCAGCGGGCCGTACTCCTTGATCGTCCCGTGCTCCATCCACAGCGCGGTGTCGCACAGGTCGGCGAGGAACTCGTCGGAGTGCGAGGCGAAGACCAGGATCCCGGAGCGGTCGACGAGCTCGTGGAGCCGGTTGCGGGCCTTGTTCAGGAACTCCGCGTCGACGGCGCCGATGCCCTCGTCGAGCAGCAGGATCTCGGGGTCGATCGAGGTGACGACGCCGAGAGCGAGCCGCACCCGCATACCCGTGGAGTACGCCCGCAGCGGCATCTCCAGGTAGTCGCCCAGCTCGGTGAAGGCGGCGATGTCGTCGATCCGCGCCTCCATCTGCTTGCGTGTCATGCCCAGGAACAGGCCGCGGATCAGGATGTTCTCGTAGCCGGAGATCTCCGGGTCCATCCCGACGGCGAGGTCGAACACGGGCGCGACCTTGCCGCGGACCAGCGAGCGACCGCGGGTGGGCTCGTAGATGCCGGCCATCAGCCGCAGCAGCGTGGACTTGCCGGCGCCGTTGTGCCCGACGAGCGCGACGCGGGCGCCCTTGTCCAGGCTGACGGTGATGTCGCGCAGCGCCTCGATGATCGGCACCTTGGCGTCGGTGCCGATCCGGCCGCCCGCCTTGCCGAGGACGGCCTTCTTCAGCGACCGCGTCTTGGCGTCGAAGATCGGGAAGTCGACGGCGGCGCGGTCGATCCGGATGCGGGGTTCAGTCACAGAGGTTCACACCCAGTACGCGACGCGGGAGCGGTAGTTGCGCAGGCAGATCAGGGCCGCGGCCCAGCCGACGATCGTGATCACGCCCGTGACCAGCCAGTACCGGCCGACGATCTCCTGGCCGAGCAGCGGCTGGCGCACGATCTCGACGAAGTGGAAGACCGGGTTCAGCTCGACCAGCTGGGCGCGCTCGCGCGCGGCCGGGTTGTCGCTCAGGATGTCGACCGACCAGACGATCGGGGTCAGGTAGAACACCAGCTGGGTGACGCTGGCGATGATCGGGGGGATGTCGCGGAACCGGGTCGCGAGGATCCCGGCGAGGATCGCGACCCAGGCGCCGTTGATCGCCAGCAGCGCGAACGCCGGGATCGCCAGCAGCGTCGACAGCCCCAGCGGATGCGGGAACACGATCATCAGCACGACCCAGACGACCAGGTTGTGCAGGAAGAACAGCGTCTGCCGCCACACGAGCCGGTAGATGTGCAGGCTGAGCGGGGCGGGCAGGAACTTGATCAGGCCCTCGTTGGCGATGAAGACCTCGCTGCCCTCGAGGATGCAGCCGGACACGAAGTTCCAGATCAGCAGCCCGACGGCGACGTGCGGCAGGAACGTCGCCAGCGAGATCTGGAACAGCGCCGAGTAGAGGATCCCCAGGCCGAGGGCGATGACGCCCATGCTGATCGAGATCCACAGCGGTCCCAGGACGGAGCGGCGGTAGCGCTGCTTGATGTCCTGCCAGCCGAGGTAGCCCCACAGCGGCCGTTGCCGCCAGCCCTGGGCGAGGTCCGCGAAGGCCCGCCGCCAGCTGCGCGGGCTCGACACCTCGGACGGGTCGACGACGTCACCCGGCTCGTCGGTCACGGTCACGGCCACCCGGTGAGGGTACTCAGACGCGGTCCGCGGGCCCGGCAGGGGAGGCCCCGGCCGGGACACCGCGAAACCGCAGGTCGTCGTCGTGCGTCAGAGGTACTGCCCGGTTCCCCGGCCCATGCCCTCGGGGACGCCGCCCTGCTCCGGCCCGCCGACGCCCGGGGGCAGCCCGCGACGCATCTGCTCCAGCTGTGCCCGCGCGGCCATCTGCTGGGCGAACAACGCGGTCTGGATGCCGTGGAACAGACCTTCCAGCCAGCCGACCAGCTGGGCCTGGGCGATCCGCAGCTCACCCTCCGACGGGATCGTGTCCGCCGTGAACGGCAGGCTGAGCCGCTGCAGCTCCTCGCGCAGCTCCGGCGCCAGGCCCTCCTCGAGCTCCTTGACGGAGTTCTCGTGGATCTCCTTGAGCCGCTCGCGGGACGCCTCGTCCAGCGGTGCGGCCTTCACCTCCTCGAGCAGCTGCTTGATCATGGTGCCGATCCGCATGACCTTCGCGGGCTGCTCCACCATCGACGCGGGGCTCTGACCCTCGTCGTCCTGCGGAACCGAGGCCATGCCCACCGGGCGCCCGTCGGCGCCGACCACCACGACCCGGTCCCCGGGGGTCTCCTGCTCGTCGCTCATGCCCGCCATTCTGGACCCGCCCGCTCAGGAGTTCACGAGGAGGAGCTTGCCGGTCACCCCACCGGCGTCCAGCCTGCGGTGCGCGTCGGCGGCGTCGGACATCGCGAACCGCTCGAAGACCACCGGCTTCACCCGGCCGTCGGCGAACAGCGGCCAGACGTTCTCCCGGACCCCGTCGACGATCTCGGCCTTCGAGTGCGGGCCGTCGACCGGGCGGCCGCGCAGGCCCATCGCCGAGACGTGGCCGCGCTTGGCGAGCAGTGCGCCGATGTTCAGCTCGGCCTTCACCCCGCCCTGCATCCCGATGATCATCAGTCGTCCGTCGCGGGCGAGCGCGGACAGGTTGTTCGCCAGGCCCTTGGCGCCCATGTTGTCGAGGATGACGTCGGCGCCGTGGCCGTCGGTGGCCTTCTTCAGCTCCTCGGCGATGTCGTCGTGGTAGTCGATGACGATGTCGGCGCCCAGATCGCGGCAGAACTGCAGCCGGTCGGCGTGGCCCGCGGTGGCGGCGACGCGCGCGCCGAGCGCCTTCGCGACCTGGATCGCGTGCGTTCCGATGCCCGACGAGCCGCCCTGGACCAGGAACGTCTCGCCCTCGGCGAGCCGGCCTTCCAGGAACACGTTCGACCAGACGGTGCAGGCGACCTCGGGGAGGCCGCCCGCCTCCTCCAGAGAGACGCCCGCGGGGACGGGCAGCAGCTGCGGGGCCGGGACGGCCACCTTCGTCGCGTAGCCGCCGCCGGCGAGCAGGGCGCACACCTCGTCGCCGACCGACCAGCCGGTCACGCCCGCACCGAGCGCGGCGATCCGGCCCGCGCACTCCAGACCCAGGATCTCCGACGCGCCGGGCGGGACCGGGTAGTTCCCCTGGACCTGCAGGAGGTCGGCCCGGTTGACGGCCGAGGAGACGATGTCGAGCACGACCTCGCCCGGGCCGGGCTCGGGATCGGGCACCTCCGCCCACGTCATCTGCTCAGGTCCGCCGTACTCGGTCAGGGTGATCGCCCACATGGGAGCCGACGGTATTCCGTGGCGCGCCCGTCGGCGATCCGGCACGGTCGACCGATGGACGTGCTCCCCGCGCCGATCGACCCGGTGCCCGACCCGTGGCCGATGTCCGGGCTGACCCTGCGGACCCCGCGCCTGGAGCTGCGCGTCGAGGACGACGCGTCGGTCCGGGAGCTGATCGCGGCCGTGCACGAGAGCGGGATCCACCCGTCGTCGGAGATGCCGTTCCGCGTCCCGTGGACCCGGGCCGACCCGCGGCACCTGGGGCGCGGCATCGCGCAGTACGTCTGGTCGAACCGCGCGAAGGCGTCGCCGGACTGGTGGACGCTGCAGTTCGTCGTGCGCGCCGAGGGCCGGGTGGTCGGCCTGCAGGACGTCGTGGGCGACCGGTTCGGTGTGCGTCGTGAGATCGCGACCGGCTCGTACCTCGTGCGACGGGCGCAGGGCCGCGGTCACGGCACCGAGATGCGGGCCGCGGTGCTGGCCTTCGCGTTCGACCACCTCGGCGCGGTGGCGGCGCGCTCGGAGTACCTGGCGGGCAACCCGAGGTCCGCGGCCGTGTCGGCCCGGCTCGGGTACCGCGACGACGGCACCGCCACGATCGTCCACGGCGATGCCCGGATCACCGAGTACCGGGTGCTGCTCGCCCGGGAGGAGTTCGTGCGGCCCGGGTGGGAGCTCGGCGTCGACGGCTACACCGCGGACCTGGCGGCGTTCCTGGCGGCCGACCCGCCGGTCAGCTGAAGACCAGCTCGCGGTGGCGCGGCAGACGCAGCCACACCTGCCCGGCGACGAGGAGTACCGCCAGCACGACGCACCACTGCACGGCGTGCACCGCGGGCACCATGTCGATCGGCAGGGTGTGGGCGACCACCACCCGCAGGGCGGCGTCGAGGAACAGGCCCGCCGCCCAACCGGCCGTCAGCCACCGCCAGATCCCGCGGAACCGGGCGGAACGGGCCCAGCGGAGGTCCCACTCGTCGGGGCTGTGGCCGGTCTCGGTGAGGGTGAGTCTGCCGATCGTGAACAGCACCGGCCGTGCCGAGGGGACGCTCGCGAGCAGCACGACGCCCAGGGCGGCGGTGACCAGCGCCTCGCGGGCGAGCAGGACGCGGTCGTCGCCGCCGACCAGCGCGGTCGCCGCGCTCGCCACGCACAGGACGAGCACGAGTACCGCGAACCACTTGACGCGCCGGTGCCGCAGCAGCACCCACAGCGCCCGTCCCGCCGGGACCGCGGCCCCGGCGAGCAGCGCGGGCCCTGGCGCGACCCCGCCCGCCCGCAGGCCGTAGAAGAGCACCAGCGGCGCGACGACGTCGCCGAGCACGGTGGCCGCGAGCTCCCGGCGCCTCACGACGCCGCCACCAGCGACGACAGCCGCTCGGCGACGCGGTCGGGGAACTCGCCGGGCAGCGCGTGCGTGGCGTCCGGCCACACCTCGACGGTGCCGCGCGGCAGCAGCGCGGCCCGTTCGCGGGCCCGGCCGGCGTCGAGCATCGTGCTGCGCCCGCCGAGCAGCACCAGGGTGCCGACGCCGACCGCCGCCACGTCGCGGGCGGTGGGCAGCGGCGGAAGCGGGACCGCCGGGGCGTAGCCGGACAGGCCCGCCTCGATCAGCTCGGCGACCGGGTCCCCGGCGACGTCGGCACCTCCGCCCAGCCGGGCCACGAACCGGCGCCGCAGCCACGACGGAGCGCCGGGCAGCGCACCGAGCGACGCGGCGACGGTCCCCGGCGGGATGCGCGTGAACGTGAGTGCCGGGTCGAGCAGGGTCAGCGTCCGGATCCCGGCCGGGGCACGGCGGGCAACCTCGAACGCCAGGCGCCCGCCCATCGAGGTCCCGACGAGGTGGCACGGCCCGAGCGCGTCGAGCACGTCGCGCAGCCAGCGGAGCTGGTCGTCGACCGACCGGATCGGTACGTCCTGGGTGCTGGCACCCGGGCCGCCGAGCGGGTCGACGAGGTGCACGGTCGCGAGCCGCCGCAGTGGCGGCACGTTCGACGCCCAGCTCACTCCCGGCGAGCCCGCCCCGGGCAGCAGGACGATCGGGTCACCCGGCGGTCCGGCGCAGGTCAGGACGTGCACGGTGCCGTGACTGGTGCCGATGTCGCGGGTGCTCGTGGGCCCCAGCCCGGCGACGACGGCGCGGTGCAGCGCGCGGAAGCGGTCGCGGGTCGCGGTGCTGGTGAAGTGGCCGGTGCGCATCGGTCCCCCTCTTCGCGATACGATCGGACTGTAAAAGGAGGCGGGACTTCTCGCAAGCCGATCGGACCGGAACGGGGTGGCGATGCCCAAGGTGGTCGACCACGGCCTGCGGCGCGACGAGATCGCGCGGGCGCTGTGGCGGATCGCGGCCGCTGAGGGCCTGGAGGCGGTCAGCCTGGCGCGGGTCGCGCAGGAGGCCGGGGTGTCCAAGGGGCGGGTGCAGCACTACTTCGCCTCCCGCGACGAGCTGCTGGACTTCGCGGCCCAGCAGCTGCGGCTACGGATCGACGAGCGGGTGCGCGCGCGGATGGCGACGGCCGCGCCGTCGTCGCCGCTGGAGGAGGTCCGCGCCCTGCTGGGCGCGCTGCTCCCACTCGACGACGATGCCCGCACCGACGCCCGTGTCGGCTCGGCGTTCCTGATCCGGTCCCTCGGCGACGAGCGGCTGCGCGAGACCTACCGGGCCGGTGACCGGCTCGTCCACGGGGCCGTCGCCGACCGGCTCGCCGCGGCCCGCGACCTCGGCGAGCTCGCCGCGCTCGACCCGGACCGGGAGGCCCTCGTGTTGCTCGCGCTGGCCGGTGGTCTCGCGGAGTCGGTGCTGCTGGGTGGCATCGACGGCGCCGGTGCGCTCGCCGTGCTGGACCACCAGCTCGGGCGGCTACGGCCCTAGTCGAGGCTGCGTACGGCGAAGGTGTCGCAGGCGTCCGGGTTGCCGCTCTGCAGGCCGGTGGTGAACCACTTCTCGCGCTGCGCGGAGCTGCCGTGCGAGAACTGCGACTCGTCGACCCGGCCGCCGCCCAGGTTGGACTGGATGTAGTCGTCGCCGATCCGGGACGCGGTGTCGAGTGCGGCGTCGATGTCGGACTGGTTCAGCTCGCTGATCAGCGGCCTGCCCGACGGGCCGGGAGTGGTCGTCGCGTGGTTCGTCCAGACGCCCGCGTAGCAGTCGGCCTGCAGCTCCAGACGCACCGAGCCCGAGGTGGGGCCGGTGTCGTTGCCCGCCCGGCGGTTGGTGCCGGTCAGGTTCTGGATGTGGTGGCCGTACTCGTGGGCCATCACGTAGGCCTGTGAGAACGGCCCGCCCTGCGCGCCGAAGCGGGTCTGCAGCTCGCGGAAGAAGGTGAGGTCGATGTAGATCTCGGAGTCGGCCGGGCAGTAGAACGGCCCGCTGTCCGACGACGCCGAGCCGCAGCCGTCGGTGCTCACCCCGCCGGAGAAGAAGTTCGTCCGCGGCCGCTGGAAGCCCGAGGAGAACTGGGTGGCCCAGAAGTCGTCGAGGGAGTTGACGACGGCGACGACGCGGCAGTCCGTCGAGGTGTTCGCCGACTCGCCGGTGGCGCAGTTCTGCTGCAGCGACGAGTTGTCCGCGGTCTGGCCGGAGCCGACCTGGTCGAGCCCCGGGTAACCGCCGCCCGCGCCCATCCCGGAGATGTCGACGCCCGCGAAGTTCGACAGCAGCAGGTACAGGATGACGCCGACGAGGCCCAGGCCGCCGCCCGCCCCGGCCACCCGGCCGCCGACCCCGCCGCCCCGGCCGCCGCCGGACCCGCGCAGGTCGTCCACTCCGGACGTGTCGAGCCGGGCGTTCTCGTCGAACCGCACGTCGTCCTCCCCGAGATGAGACCGGGGAAATCCCACCACATCGCGCCGGAGCGCAACGGCGCGGACGTCACTCGCCACTCGTCAGGGGGTCCCGGGTCCGGCCCGCCACGTCGCGGCGGGGACGCCGTGCGCGGCCCGGAAGCGGCGGGCGAAGTAGCCGGGGTCGGCGTAGCCGACCCGGCCGCCCACCTCGGCGACCGGCAGGTCGGTGGACGCGAGCAGCCGCCGCGCCTCCCGCATCCGGCGCTCGGTGATCCACTGCTGCACGGTCCGCCCGGTCCCGCGGCGGACGACGGTCGTCAGGTGCCCCGGGGTGAGCCCGACGGCGGCGGCGACGTCGCGCAGCGACAGCGGATCGGCGTACCGCTCCTCGACGACGGTGAACACCGCCGCGAGCAACGGGTCGCCGGACTCGGCGGGCACGTCGTCGACGAGCCGGCCCAGCGCCACCAGCAGCAGGGTCAGGTGGGCGCGGGCGGCCTCGGCGTGACCGTCGCGACGGTGGGAGAGCTCATCGTCGAGGTCGGCGAAGCGGGCCCGCCAGGTCGCCCGGTCCGCCGGCGGGACGCCGATCCGCTGGCCACCGCCGCGGTGGCGTCCGACGAACGGCGCAAGCAGCGGGTGGTCCCGCCAGGACGCGGGCGCGACCGCATCGGCCGGGAAGATGACCGACCACAGCTCGCCGGGCGGCGCCGCGTCCTCCGCGGCGTGGTCGACCACGGCGCCCGGGGCGACGACGAACGCGTCGCCCTCGCCCAGCTCCCAGGTACGCCCGTCGACCCGGTACGTGCACGCGCCCCGCACGACGTGCACCAGCGTCAGGAAGTCGTGCGCGTGCGGTCCGCGCACCCGCGGCAGGTCCACCGGCCCGTCGACGTGCTGGACCGCGATCGGCACCGGGCTGTGCGCGAAACCGATCAGCGGTACGTCCGAACTTCGTCCCACCACGACCACGGATCGTGCCTTGTGAGCAGCTCGGACGCCATGGAGAGTCGATGGGGTACTCGAAGTTCGTCCGAGGGGGAGCGATGACCACCCACGCCCACACGCCGGCGCTCGTCAGCTCGCGGCTGCTGCCCGGCTACGACACCGTGGCCCGGCTCAGCGGTGCCCTCCCGATGTACTGGCGGCTGCTGGCCCAGGCCGGTATCGGCCCACGGGACCGCGTGCTGGAGATCGGCTGCGGCACCGGGAACGTGGTGCTGCGGGCGAAGGAGGCCGTCCCGACGGCGACCGTGTGCGGGATCGACCCCGACCCGGCGGCGGTCGCCGTGGCCCGCCGGAAGGCCGTCGCGGCGGGACTGGACGTGGACTTGCAGGTCGGCGTCGCCGAGGACCTGCCCCTCGACGACGGCAGCGTCGACCGGGTCCTGTCCTCGCTGATGCTGCACCACATCGCCGTCGACGCCCGGGTCGCGGCGCTGCGGGAGGCGCACCGCGTCCTGACGCCGGGCGGGAGCCTGCACCTGGTCGACCTCGACCACGATCCGCGCACCGGCGGACGGATGCACCCCGTCCACAGGGCGCTGTCGCTCCTGGCGCGCCTCGACCCGGCCCACCGCGGATCCCGGCACGGTGGGCACGGTGGGCACGGCCACGGACACGGCCATGCCGCGCAGCCGGTGCCGGACCTGCTCGGCGCCGCGGGGTTCGCCGAGGCGGTGGTCGTCGGACACGGGGCGACCAGGATGGGGCCGATCACCTACTACCGTGCGGAGCGCTGAGCGGTCCCGTTACCCTCCCGTGCGGAAGCGTGGCAGAGCGGCCGAATGCACCCGCCTTGAAAGCGGGCGTCCGAAAGGACCGGGGGTTCGAATCCCCCCGCTTCCGCCACAGGTCAGACCCATGATCGACGATCACGACCGGTCCCCCGGGTCCTCGTTGACAACAACGGGTGACAACAACCCGCCGGTGACAGCGCGCACTGAGCTGTGCGGGGAGCTGCTCTCGTGACAGCGAGCGTCAGCAGGACGTTCTCGGTGATCATTTGTCGAGCCCCCCTCCGGACCGGTGAGGACCTTCTTCACGTCTTCAAGCCGGCCCTGACGGGCCGGACGGGCGGCGTCGCTGCCGTCCGCCTATCGCCTCCGGCCCGGCGGCCGGCGCGCGCACGCCCGCCACCGTCGACCAACTCGAAACGACGAGAAGCCGCACCGCCGGGACGAACCGAGGGTGCGGCAACGAGCAGAGGCCGGCGCCCGAGCAGGCCACGGGAGGTGAGCCGGGCCGACGGACGTCGAGGGGAGACCTACCCCGACTCAGCCGGGGGCCAGCTCATCCGAACGCTGCGCGCGCGACCTCGGCATCTTGATCCGGTGTGCCGCCGGACACGCCGATTCCACCGATCAAGACGCCGGCCTCGTCGAACACCGGCATTCCTCCGCCCATCAGGAGCAGGTCGCTGATGTGGTCGAAATGTGGCAGCGGCTGTCCGGGCTGAACCGGCGTGCTCAGGGCCTCGCTCGGCGACTGGAACATCACAGCTGTGCGTGCTTTCGCCACCGCCAGGTCGTGTGAGGCGAGCCAAGCGCCGTCCATCCGGACGAAGGCCACCATGTTCGCCCCGGCGTCGAGGACGGCGAACACGGCGCGTAGCCCCATGCGGTCGGCTGCATCGCGCCCCTGCTCGATCAGTCGGTGTGCGTGGTCGATACCGATCCCGCGGTACGGCACAGTCCGAGGCTCAGGCATTCTGCGTCCATTCGGTGGCCTGCCACTGCTTCGCCGCCTCGATCGTCTCGACGGGACGCATCGTTCGGTACAGGTGCTCGGAGGCCGGAATCACCTCGACCATGGCGTCGATCATCTCCTGCGGGTCGGCCTGTCCGGTCAGCGATTCCGAGAAGTCCGGCATCGGCACCACTGCACTACTCGCGTCGTACCACTGTTCGTAGCTCTCGGCGCCGGTGTCGTTGAAGCCGGTGCCGAACACGCCGGGGTTGATCGTCGCGACCTTCACCCCGTGCGGTTCGAGCTCGGCCTTCATCGAGCCGGCCACGGCTTCGATCGCGTGCTTGGTCGCGCAGTACGCCCCGAGGAACGGGACGACGAGGATGCCTCCCATGGAGGAGGTCCAGACCACCTTGCCGGATTTGCGTGCAACCATCTTCGGGACGATCGACTGGACGAGCTGTAGATGGCCGAACAGGTTGACATCGAATGACTCGCGGACCCGCTGCAACGGAATGTCGACCATCGAGCCGCCTTCCATCACACCGGCGTTGAGCACGAGCACGTCCGGGTCGAACGAGCCGGCATGGTCGAGATCGATCGGGTCGAGCAGGTTCAGCTTGATCACCTGCAGCTCGACGCCGGCTCGCTTGGCCTCTGCGCGCAGGTCGCGGACCTGCGGCCAGGTCTCCGCCGTGGCGACGACCTGATGTCCCTGTCCTGCGAGCGCAAGGACTGTTCCTCGCCCGAAGCCCGAGCTTGCCCCGGTGACCAGGATCTTCTGCGTCATGATAGCTCCGTAACTATCTGGATGGATACGTTCACTAGCCTGTCAGCGCCGCCGAGGCCTGTCAATAACTGGCTAGTTACCTACGCCGGTCAGTAGGCTGTGGAGGTGCCGCCAGATGCGACCGAGACCAAGCGTCGGATCCTGGCCGCCGCACGATCGGAGTTCGCGCAGTACGGCTTGGCCGGAGCGCGGATCGACCGCATCGCCGACCGGGCCAGCGCGAACAAGAGGTCGATCTACGTCCACTTCGGCCCCAAGGAGAAGCTCTTCGATCGGGTTGTCGCGCAGGGGCTCGTCGAACTGGCCGAAGCCGTGAGCTTCACTCCAGACGATCTTCCCGGCTACGCCGGCCGCCTGTTCGACCATCTGCTGGTCGACCCGACGATCCTCCGCCTGTCGACGTGGGCGAATCTGGAACGCCCTGATGCGACCTCCGGAGAGGCTGAGACCTATCGCGCCAAGGTGGAAGCGCTCAAGGATCAGTTCGGTGACAGTGCAGTCGACGTTCTCGTCCTGGTCCTCGGACTGGTCACGGCCTGGGCGACTGCATCCCCCTCTCTGCGAACCCTCGCCGGGGGCGAGCCGTGGTCGTCCACGCGCCTCGCGGAGCACCGCCGAGTGATGACCGCGAGCGTCGCGACCCTCGAAGCGGCGTGCGCTGAGCATCCTGTCGATCGACCGGACGCCGGCCATGCTGTGTGACGGGTCCATACCATCGCGACAGAAGAGCACGGGGATATCGCCGTAGCGTCGGGGGCTGACCACAACCGTGACCGCAACCCGCCGGAGAATCGCGAGACACCGCTGGACGACGACGGACTCCTGACCTGCAAGATCGGGTCGACGAGGAGGCATCCCAGTGGCCTCGAAAGCGGGCGTCCGAAAGGACCGGGGGTTCGAATCCCCCCGCTTCCGCCACTCTCGCCGCCGATCACCCCCGTCGCCGGAGCGCGTTCCCGTGCTTGCGGACGGCGAAGTCGTGCGCATCGACCAGCAGCTCCTGCGCCCGCGGCCAGGTCGTGTCCGGATCCACCACCGCCACCCAGTGGTGGGCGGCGTAGACGGGGTGCGGGAACAGCACGTCGCGGGTCGCCGGGTCGATGCCCGGATCGGTCGGGAACAGCTCCCGGTAGCGGACGGTCGGCAGCCCGATGTTGAGCCGGAACGCGCCGGGGCGGTCGAGATCCGAGGCGGTGTCGTTCACGTCGGACCGTACGACCGTCGCCCAGCCCTGGCGGGGGTGCTGCTCGTAGTCGTGGTCCGGGTCGTGGATCGCGAACGCGTCCCCGTTCCCCTCGACGATCCGGGTGCCGGGGAACCCGGCGAGTACGGCGATGACCTGCTCGGCGTCCATGCCGCCAGATCAGCACTTTTCCACGATCGTTCGTCCGGCGGCAGTGTCGCAGATCACATACTCTCGGCGACGACGGCCAGTCGGTCCAGTGACGCCCGCAGCCGGTCCGCGGTGGTGGCGCGGGCCCGCTTCTGGCGGAACGCGTCGTCCGGGGCGAGGCCGGTCCAGTCGTAGGTGCAGCGCACGTGGGTCCTGCCGTCGCCGACGGGCTCCAGCTCCCAGCGCCACAGGTGCCCGGGCGGCGGCTTCCCCGGCTCCGACGGCAACCACGCGACCAGCCGGTCCTCGGTGAACTCGACGACCCGGTTCTCCCGCACCGTGCCCTGGGTGAGCAACATGGCGAAGACGTCGCCGACGGCGCGGACCCGCTGCCCCTGCGCGGCCTCGGCGAGGTTGTCGTTGCCGTCCCACTCGGGCTGTCGGGCGGGGTCGGCGATCAGCTCGAAGATCGTCCCGGGGGCGGCGTCGATCTCCCGGCTGCTGTGCACCACGGTCTGCGGAGTGTCGGTCACGGCCGCAGTGGACCACCGCCCGGCCGGGAGCGGAAGATGTCGGACCCCGCTGCCACGATCACGGGCATGACCGACCGCGCCCACCCCCCGATGCAGGCCGACGTCCTCACCACGCTCACCTCCTGGCTCGACTTCTACCGCGCCACCCTGCTCGGCAAGGTCGAGGGACTGACCGACGAGCAGGTACGGGAGGCGGCGGTGCCGCCGTCGTCGCTCACGCTGCTGGGCCTGGTGCAGCACCTGGCCGCGGTGGAGCGGAACTGGTTCCGGCAGGTCCTGGGCGGCGAGGACGTACCGCCGCTGCATCCGCGCGAGCCCGGGACCGGCCACGACGGCGGGTTCGAGCTCGGGGGCGCGGGCCTCACCGAGGCCCGGGCCGCCTGGGAGGAGGAGGTCGGCAGGGCGCGCGAGGTCGTCGACGCAGCCGGTCTCGACGGCACGGGCTCGCTCGGCGGGAACGCGGTGTCGGTGGTCTGGATCCTCACCCACGTCATCGCCGAGTACGCCCGCCATGCCGGGCACGCCGACCTGGTCCGCGAGCGGATCGACGGGAGCACCGGCGTCTGAGACCGCTCGGCCGCGTTCCGCGGAACGCGGGTCAGCCGCCGCCGGGGTAGGTCGCGAAGGTCCAGAGGTTGCCCTCGGGGTCGGCGACGGCGCAGGCGCGTGTCGGGCCGCTCGCGGCGAAGGAGGTCGGGTGCGGCGCCTGCACGACGGTCCCGCCCGCGTCCGCGACGCGCCGGTGGACGGCGTCGACGTCGTCGTCGGAGCGGCACGCGACGTACACGGCGCCGGCGCGCAGCCCGGCGTGGACGCCGTCGTCGTGTTTCGTGCCGCCGACCAGGACGGTCCCGCCGTCGCGGGTGAGCTCGGCGTGCACGATGTCGCCGACCTCGTCGTGCACGACGACCGACGCGGTGAACCCGGCGGCGTCGACCAGGAAGCGGACCGCGGCGCCCGGGTCGTCGTAGTGCAGGACCGGCCAGACGGTGGAGCTCACCGCCTGACGGTAGCGAACGTCAGCAGAAGCCGCGGAACACCCGGTCGGGCTGCAGCTGCGCATGGTCGGCGAAGTCGGCGAACTCCATGTTCGCGGTCGACACGTTGTTCTCCACCGACCACAGATCCGCTGCGGCGATCCGGAGAGTTCGGCCGGGATCCTGCCGCAGGTCGGCCGCGACGATCGGGAAGCCGTCGTCGAGCAGGGTCCGCTCGTCGACGACGAACAGCAGCGGATGGTGGGCGGCGAGCCCGTCGTCGAGCGCGAACACGACGACGCGGTCGGCGGTCCAGCCGCTGAAGAGATCCTCGGTGACGACGTCGAACGCGGCGAGGAAGGTCTCCTCGTCCGGATCGTCGGGTGCGATGATCCCGAGCAGCTCGTTCCAGGGGCCCTCACCCGAGTCGGCGCAGGTCCGCACCAGCGGCGGGAGGAACGTCACGGGGAACTCCACCCCGCCATCCTCCCGTGGTCGGATCGGGACATGAGCCGCGCACCCAGCGTCGACGGTCGCCGGTTCGCCGGCATCAGCAACTCCGGCGACGGCGAGGTCGGCCGGGCCACCGTCTTCGACTACCACGAGTCCGACGGGCTGGTCTGGGCCGAGTACGCCGGTGGCGATGTCAGGCTCGGCCGACTGGCCGGCACCCGCGACGGCGGCCGGTTGAGCTTCCGCTACGTGCACGTGTCCGTCGACGGCACGTCCAGCTCGGGGCGGTGCGAGGCCCGCCTCGAGGTCCTCGACGACGGCCGGATCCGCTCGCACGAGACCTGGGCCTGGGAGTCCCGGCCGGGCACCGGGGAGAGCGTCGTCGAGGAGATCACGGGTCCCATCTGACGGTGAGCGAGCTGCGGTGGGCCCCGGACCGGCCGCCGTCGTGCAGGGTCGACCGCGTTCCGCGGAACGCGAGACCGTCCTGCTCGCCCGCGTCCCGCTCCGGCGTCACGGCGTCGCCGCCCGTCCCCCGGATCCCGCAGCGGCACCGGCGGTCCGCACCAGCCGTCGCGCCTCCTCGATCTCCGGCGGCCCCGGGACGTCCGGCAGCACCCCGGTGGCGGTGCGCAGCCCGCGCAGCGTGAGGGTCGTCGGCCAGTCCGTCGTCGGCAGCCCGGGCAGGCCGTAGAGCCTCCGGGCCCAGCGCGGCAGGGTGGCCAGGGCGAGCGTGGACAGGCCCGCGATCCCGAGCCGGACCTGCAGCGGCGCCGCGCCCTGCGGGGCGAACAGGTTCCCGGCCGCACGGCGGGCCTCGTCGGTCATCCGCAGCCGGGGGCGCACCGCGGCCATGTACTCGGCCATCTCGGCCACCGACGACGGCACGGTCGCCGGGTCGATGCCGACCACCTCGGCTGCCCGGACGCTCTCGGCGACGTAGGTCTCCGCCGAGTCGTCGTCGAGCAGACCCGACCGGCGGGCGACGTCGGTGTAGGACTCGATCTCCGCGGCGTGCACCCAGAGCAGGCCCTCCGGGGCGTCGATCCGGTAGCTCTCGCCGTTGTCCGGGTCGTGCCCGCGCAGCCCGGCGTGCAGTCCCCGGACGCGGGCGCCGGCCCGGTCGACGTCGGCAGCGGTCCGAACGTGCGGGTCCCGACGAACTCGACGGTCCGCTGGAACCGCGCGTAGGACTTCTTCGGGTCGAACAGCGCCGAGTTCTGGTACGTCCCGCGCATCACCCGCGGGTCCAGCGACTGCAGCAGCAGCGCGCGCATCCCGGCGACCCACATCACGGGTTCGAGGTGCACCCGCCAGGTCACCGAACCGGGGCCGAACAGACCGTGATCCACCATGTGCTCCAGGACACCCCGCGCGGGGTGGGAGCGCACGTCGATCACCGGAACCCGGGGTTCGACCCGGGGACATCCCGGAGGAGGAACCGGACAGCTCGGGCATGCTGGAACCATGCTCCGCCTCATCCTGAACGTGGTCTGGCTGGTCCTCTCCGGCTTCTGGCTGTTCCTCGGCTACATGCTCGCCGGGATCGTCGCCTGCCTGCTGGTCGTGACCATCCCGTTCGGGATCGCGTCGTTCCGGATCGGGCTCTACGCATTGTGGCCGTTCGGGCGCGACGTCGTGCGCGACCCGCGGGCCGGGGCGGCGTCGACGATCGGCAACGTGCTGTGGATCGTGCTGTTCGGCTGGTGGCTGGTGCTCGGGCACATCGGCACCGCGCTCGCGCTCGCCGTCACGATCATCGGGCTGCCGCTGGCCTGGGCGAACCTGAAGCTCATCCCGGTCTCGCTGCTGCCGCTGGGGTCGCGGATCGTCGACACCGAGGCCTACGTGCCCGGCTCGCGGGTCGCGGTCTGACAGCTCAGCCGGCGTCGGTCAGGAACTCCACACCCGCCCGGGCCAGCAGGCCCGGGTCGTGCACCCCGCACAGCTCGCGCGCCGAGTGCATCGACAGCACCGGGATGCCGACGTCGACGGTCCGGATCCCGAGCCGGGTCGCCATGATCGGCCCGACGGTGGATCCGCACGGCACGGTGTTCTTCGAGACGAACACCTGGTTCGGCACGTCCGCGGTGCGGCAGGCCCGCTTCCAGGCGGCCGCGCCCGGCGCATCGGTGGCGTAGCGCTGCACCGCGTTGACCTTCAGCGACGGCCCCCGGTTCGGCACCGACAGGTGGTCCGGATCGTGCTTGTCCAGGTGGTTGGGGTGCGCGGCGTGCGTGACGTCCACCGACAGGCAGCGCGAGCGGGCGAACACCGCGTGCCGGGCGTCGAACCCGCCGGCCAGCCGGGTCAGCACCGTCTCCAGCAGCGGCCCGGCCGCGCCGGTCGCGCTGGCCGAGCCGATCTCCTCGTGGTCGAACCCGACGAACACCGGGACGGTGCCCGGGTCCCGCTCGACGGCGGTGAGCAGCGCGCTGATCCCGGCGTGCACCGAGGCCAGGTTGTCCAGCCGCGGGGCGGCGAGCAGCTCGTCGTCGCGGCCGAGAGTGGCCGGCGGGGTCAGGTCGTAGGTGAACAGGTCGTGCGCCGCGACGTCCTCGGGGTCCTCGCCGACGCGCACGGCGAGGAACTCCACCAGGTCGCCGCCGTCCGGGTCGCCGAGCCCCCAGATCGGGAGCAGGTGCCGCTGCGGGTCCAGGGTCAGGCCCTGGTTCACACCGCGGTCGAGGTGGATCGCCAGCTGCGGGATGCGCAGCAGCGGCCGGTCCACCCGCACCGGGACGACCCGGCCGTCGTAGAGCGCGAGACGCCCGGCGAGGCCGAGGTCGCGGTCCAGCCAGGAGTTCCACAGCGCGCCGCCGTAGACCTCCACCCCGACCTGGCGCCACCCGGCGACGCCGACGTCGGGGTTGGGCTTGACCTTGAAACCGGGCGAGTCGGTGTGCGCGGCGAAGATCCGCAGCGGCGCACCGGGCCCGGACGCGGGCTGCCACCAGGCCAGGACCGTGCCGTCGCGGACCAGGTAGCGCCCGCCCGGCCCGTCGGCCCACGGCTCGTCCTCGTGCTGCTCGGTGAAGCCCGCCGCGGACAACCGGCGGACGGCCTCGGCCACCGCGTGGTACGGCGACGGGCTCGCGGTGAGGAACGAGGCGAGGTCACGTGCAGCGTCGGTCACGTGGGGCATCCTGGCAGCAATGACCGACAGCTTCGACGTGGTGGTGGTGGGCGCGGGGTCCGCGGGGTGCACCCTCGCGGGCCGGCTGGCCGGGCGCGGTGTGCGCACGGCCCTGGTCGAGGCGGGCGCCGTCGTCGTCCCACCGGATTCGACGCCGATCGCCTCGCTCGCCGCGACCGCCCCCGGCCACGTCCTGAACTGGGCCTACCGGGCGACGCTGTGCCAGGGCCGGGAGTGCACCGTGCCGCGCGGACGCGTGCTGGGCGGCTCCGGCGCGATCAACGGCGGCTACTTCGTGCGCGCCGTCCCGGCGGACTTCGCGGACTGGGGCGTCCCGGGCTGGTCCTACGACGACGTCCTGCCGTACTACCGGCGGCTGGAGCGCGACCTCGACTTCTGCACCTCCGACCGGCACGGCGACGCCGGTCCGCTGCGCATCTCACGGCCCTCGGGCCGGCTGCGGGCCGCGACGACCGACCCGTTCCTGGCCGCCTGCCTCGCGCTCGGCCACCCCGAGGAGCCGGACAAGAACGCCGGTGGCCCACCCGGAGCGGGTCCGATCCCGACCAACGCCGTCGACGGGCGCCGGGTCAGCGCCGCCACCGCCTACCTGCCGCCGCCGTGGGGGAACGCGGAGTGGAAGGACGCGCTGACCGTGTTCGGGGGGACCCCGGTCGAGACCCTGGTGCTCGACGGCGACCGGGTCACCGGCGTGCGCGTCGGTGGTCGCACCCTGCACGCGGCCGAGACCGTCGTGACGGCGGGCGCGGTCGGCACCCCGGCGCTGCTGCAGCGCTCCGGGATCGGGCCGGAGGACACCCTGCGGGCCGCGGGCGTCGCGGTGGCGCACGAGCTGCCCGGGGTCGGGCGTGGCTGGTCGGACCACCCCGCGGTGTTCCTGCCGCTGCGCAGCGGGCTGCCGGACCCGCCCGCCGACGCCGTCGCCCCGCAGGCCGCGCTCAACCTCGACTCCGGGACCGACCCGGCCGGTGACCTGGAGATCCTGCTGTTCGCGCACCCGTTCGCACCCGGCGGTCCCGCGCACCTGATGTGCGCGGTGCAGCGCCCGGACAGCCTCGGGATGCTCGCCATCACCTCCCCGGACCACGACGACCCGCCCCGGCTGGACTTCCGCTACCTGCGCACCACCTCCGACCGGCACCGGATGCGGGCCGCGGTGCGGATCGCCGCGGAGATCCTGCGCGCCGCGGGCTGGGACCGCGCGGGCCCCGACGACGGCGGCCCCGCCGGCTGGGAGCTCGGCAACGACACCCGGCTCGACGGCTGGATCCGCGACCACCTGACGACCTCGGTGCACCTGTCCGGCAGCGCCGCGATGGGCTCCGGGCCGGATGCCGTCGTGGACGCCGACCTGCGGGTGCACGGCCTGGCCGGGCTCCGGGTGGCGGACACCTCGGTCCTGCCCCGCGCGCCGCGGCGCGGACCGGCCGCGACCGCGATCATGATCGGGGAGCGCGCCGCCGACCTGGTGTGCGGCATCGAGGGGGAACACCGTGCATGACGAGGTCACCGTCCACATGGCGGCACCGGCCGAGCGGGTCTGGGAGCTGGTCTCCGACATCCGCAACACCGGCCGGTTCTCACCCGAGACCGTCGACGCGCAGTGGCTGGGCGGCGCGACCGGCCCGGCCGTCGGTGTCCGTTTCCGCGGCAAGGTCGTCCGCAACGGACGCGGCCCGACCTACTGGTCGGAGTGCGAGATCACCGCCTGCGAGCCGGGCCGCGAGTTCGGCTTCGTCGTGCTCCTGCCCGGCGGCCGGCGGATCAACCACTGGCACTACCGGTTCACCCCGGCCCCCGCGCCGGACGGCACCGCGGGCACCGACGTCACCGAGTCCTTCCGGCTGGAGCCCTCGGCCGGCACCCGGCTCTACTGGACGTTGCTGGGGTGGGCCCGCGGGCGCACCAACCGCGAGGGGATGCGGACGACCCTGGAACGCATCCGCGCGGTGGTGGAGGATCCCGCGGTGTGATCCGTCCCGCCCGCGTCGCCGACGTCCCCGCCCTGCGTGAGATCGAGCGCGCCGCGGGGGAGACGTTCCGGGAGATCGGGCTCGACGTCGTCGCCGACGAGGAGCCGCCACCGGCCGCGGTACTGGCCGCGTACGTCGTGGCGGGGCGGGCGTGGGTGGCCGAGAGGAGCGCAGGCGGAACGAGCATCGGTGCCGAGAGGAGCGCAGTCGGAACGAGCATCGGTGCCGAGAGGAGCGCAGTCGGAACGAGCATCGGTGCCGGGCTCGTCGGGTACCTGATCGCCGATCTCGTCGACGGCTGTGCGCACGTCGAGCAGGTGTCGGTGCTGCCGTCGCAGCGCGGACGACGGATCGGGGAGGGCCTGGTCGAGCACCTCGCCGGCTGGGCCCGGGACCGCGGCCTGCCCGCGCTGACCCTCACCACCTACCGGGACGTGCCGTGGAACGGCCCGCACTGGGTGCGGCTCGGTTTCCGTGAGCTGATCGCGCCCGGCCCGGGGCTGCGCGCGATCCGGGAGCACGAGGCCGCGCGCGGTCTCGACGTGTGGCCGCGGCTCGCGATGCGCCGTGAACTGGCCGGATCCTGACGGTCCCCGGCCGTAGGGTCGGGCCCATGAGCAACCCGTTCCTCGCCCCGAGCGCGCTGCCGTGGGGGCTGCCCGACACCTCCCGGATCACCGACGAGCACTATCTGCCCGCGTTCGAGGCCGGGACGGCCGAGCAGCGCGCCGAGGTGGCGGCGATCGTCGCGGGGGAGGGCGGACCGACCTTCGACGACACCGTCGTCGCCCTGGAGCGCTCCGGTGCCACGCTGGACCGGGTGGCGCGGCTGTTCTTCACGCGCGTCTCGGCGGACTCCTCGCCCGCGGTGCGCGAGATCGAGGCGCAGGTGGCGCCGATGCTCGCCGCCCACGCCGACGCGATCGCGCTGGACCCAGGCCTGTTCGCCCGGATCGACGCGCTGCACGCCCGTCGCCACGACCTCGGTCTCGATGCCGAGTCGCTGCGGCTGCTCGAGCGCCACCACCGCGACATGGTGCGCGCCGGGGCCCGGCTCGGCCCCGAGGAGCAGGTCCGGCTGCGGGAGCTGAACGCCGAGCTGTCCGGGCTGACCACCCGGTTCGGTGCGGCGCTGCTGGCCGGGGCGAACGCCGCGGCCGTGCACGTCACCGACCGCGACCGGCTCGGTGGCCTGTCCGACGACGCGGTCGCCGCCGCCGCGACCGCCGCGGCCGAGCGCGGTCACGACGACGGCTGGCTGATCACCCTGGTCCTGCCGACCGCGCAGCCCGCACTGGCGGTGCTCACCGACCGGTCACTGCGCGAGGAGCTGTTCCGTGCGTCCACCGGGCGCGGGCAGGGCGGCGAGCACGACACCCGTGACACCGTCCTCGCGATCGTGCGGCTGCGCGCCGAGCGGGCCGCGCTGCTCGGGTACCCCGACCACGCGTCGTACGTGATCGACGACGCGACCGCGGGGACGGCGGAGGCCGCCGTCGCGATGCTGGAGTCGCTGGTCCCCGCCGCCGTCGCCAACGCCGACCGGGAGGCCGCGGAGCTGGCCGGCGGTGTCGAGGGCGACCTGGAGCCGTGGGACTGGGCGTTCGAGGCGGAGCGGGTGCGCCGCGAGCGCTACGCCGTCGACGACGCCGCGCTGCGCCCGTACCTGGAGCTCGACCGGGTGATCACCGACGGCGTGTTCCGCGCCGCGTCCGGGCTGTACGGGATCACCTTCACCGAGCACACCGACCTGCCCGCCTACCACCCGGACGTGCGCTGGTGGGAGGTCCGTGACAGCGACGGCGAGCCGCTCGGGCTGTTCGGCGCCGACCTGTGGGCGCGGCCGTCGAAGCGCGGCGGGGCATGGATGAACTCGCTGGTCGACCAGTCGTCGCTGCTCGGGACGCGGCCTGTCGTGCTGAACACGCTGAACCTGAACAAGCCCCCGGCCGGGGAGCCCGCGCTGCTCACCCTCGACGAGGTCCGCACCCTGTTCCACGAGTTCGGGCACGCCCTGCACGGGCTGTTCTCCGAGGTGGAGTACCCGACGTTCGCCGGGACGTCGGTGCCGCGCGACTTCGTCGAGTTCCCCAGCCAGGTCAACGAGATGTGGCTGGAGGACCCGCAGGTCCTCACCTCGTTCGCCCGCCACCACGTGACCGGCGAGCCGCTGCCCGACGAGCTGCTGGCCGCGTCGCAGGCCGCCCGCGGGTACGGCGAGGGCTTCGCGACGACGGAGTACCTGGCCGCGTCGCTGTTGGACCAGGCGTGGCACCGGCTGTCCCCGGCCGAGGCCGCCGGCATCACCGACGTGCTCGCGTTCGAGCAGCAGGCGCTGGAGGCGGCCGGGGCCGCGCACCCGCTGGTCCCGCCGCGCTACCGCAGTACCTACTTCAACCACGTGTTCGGCGGCAGCGGGTACGCGGCGGCGTACTACTCCTACATCTGGGCCGAGGTGCTCGACGCCGACACCGTCGCCTGGTTCGGCGAGCACGGCGGCCTGCGCCGGGAGAACGGCGACCGGTTCCGCCGCGAGGTGCTGTCCCGCGGCGGCGCCGTCGACGCGATGGAGGCCTATCGCGCGTTCCGCGGCCGCGACCCGGAGATCGCGCCGCTGCTGGCGCGGCGCGGTCTGGCCGGCTGACCCGGCACACACGACCGCCCGCCGTCCGGTGGGGAGCGCCGGGCGGCGGGCGGTGGTGTGTGCGGAGTGCTACTCGTACTGGCGCATCCAGGCGACCCGCATCTCCGACGGCTCCGGCGAGCCGCCGTCGGGGAAGTAGTCGAGCTGGATCGTGGCGTGCATCGGACCCGGGGGGAACGTGTTCGGGTCCTCGGAGCGGAACCACTCGACGCCGTCGACGTAGCCGACGATCGCGTCCGGGGTCCACTCCACGGCGTAGTTGTGCCACTGGGTGATGTCGAGCTGCTTCTTGGCGTCCTTTTGCGAGTTCGAGCTGCCGTAGTGCAGGAAGAAGGACACGTCGTCGCTGGCGCTGGTGGTCTCGGCGAAGTCGATCTCGCCGCCCTCCGGCCAGGACACCTCGCTCGGCCACAGCAGCAGCACCGGGTGGTACTGCTTGTCGCCCTTGGGGAACTGCGCTCGCATCTCCCACTTGCCGTACTTCTGGGAGGTGCCCCAGGCCATGCCGCCGGTGTTGCCCTGCGAGTCGCCGCGGATGACGAGGTTGCCGTTCTCCACCGAGATCGCGTCGGAGGTGCGGCGGCCCTGGCCGTCGTGGCCGGCGCCGTTGTAGGGGGACCAGTTGTTCCCGAGGGTGGACCCGAGGAACTCGTCGCCACCGATGGCCTGCCAGCCCATCTTCAGCGCGGCCTGGATGCCGTCGCCGGCCACCTGGACGGCGCCACCGACCGGACCGGCGGCGGGGGCTCCGCCCGAGTTCCCGGAGCTCCCGGAACCACCGGGGCTCGCGGCGGCCCGTGCCCGCTCGGCAGCCTCGCGGCGGCGCTGTTCGGCGCGACGCTCGGCGGCCTCCTGCGCGGCCAGGGCCTGGCCGATCTGGCCGGACGCACCCTGCGCGGCGTCGCCGAGTGCGGAGCCGCCCCCGTTGGCCAGCACCGGGCCGGCGGACAGCGCGGTGTCCGACGCCGACCGGCGCGACGAGTCGTTCACCATCGCCGCGGACAGCGACGGGTCCTCGGTGCCGGGCTGCAGCAGCGTCAGCACCATCGTCGCGGCGAGCACCGCGGCGGCGCCGACGCCCAGCGGGGCGAACCGGCGGACACGGGAGCGGGCGGGTCGTGACCGGTCGATCGCGACGACCGAGCCCGTCCCCGACACCTCGGGTTCGTGCAGGCCGGCGATGGCCCCGCCGGTGACCTCGGTGCGCGGTGCGGGCACCTCGGCCTGCGGGGCCGCGGGCTCCTCGGGCGAAGACGACCCGCCGAACAGCTCCACACCGGACAGCCCGGCCGCCGACGACGGCGTGGACCGTCGCGCGCGACGGCCCGGGGTCCCGGTGGTGGGCACGGCGTGCGCGCCCGTCCCGGTCACCGCGGTGCCCCCGGCGACGGTCTCGTCCCCGGCGGCCGCGGTGTCCCCCGCGGCGGCGTGCGCCCCGGTGCCGGTGACGGCGCGGGAGCCGCTGCCGGTCGCGCGGCCGCCCGGCGCCCACGGGTCGGGGTCGGCCGTGTCGGCCCAGGTGATCCGCCCGGCGTCCGCCGTCGTGGCACCGGTGGGGGAGTCCGCCGTGACGGCGGCACCGGTGTCGTCGGGGATGTCGGGGTCGGTGTCGTCGTACCCGGCGTCGAGGACGCGGTGCCGCCCGGAGGCGCTCACCCGGTCCTGGAGCAGGGTGGCCGCGGGCACGGCCGATCGGGCCGTGTCGTCCGCTGGGGCGGAGGACACGGCATGCCTGCCCCGGGGAGACGGCACAGAGGGGGAGCTGTGCTCGGCGGCGAGTCGCGCGATCAGGTCGCGGGGGTCGACCTGATCAGCCGCAGCGGAACTCTTCCGTCGCATGAGGAGGGACTCTAGGTAGGGTGACCGAGTGTGAACACCCTCGCTGAGAAGGGTGGTTGCGTCTCCGCGCCGACAGGTCGACGGAGAGCGCCGAAGAGCAAGATCCCGCCATTTCGGCAGTATCGCTGGGCCGAATAGAGCAACGTGGCTCTCAGGATCACCCGTTCAGGCTAAGCGGTCACGGTACGTCGCACCGTTAGCCGATTGTGACGGGCTGCCGGTCGAGGAACAGTGGCCGTGCCTCCCCGGTGCTCCCCGCACGACCTCACGAGCTCCCCGCTCCCCGACCTCCGCAGGATCTGTGAACGATCACGCTCCCCCCGTCTCGCCGTCCCTCCCGATCCCCGCTCCCCGTGCCGAGATGCGCGCGCTCAGGGTGCTGCTGGCGCTGCCGCCGTCGGCGGGCACCGCCTCGCTCGGCCGCGGGCTGCGCCAGGACCTCGCCGCCGAGGGCGTGGACCTCGTCGTCGTCGCCGACGGCATCGAGCTGCTGGACACCCTGCGCTCCCGCGGCGCCGACCTGCTCGTGCTCGACATGGAGCTGCCGGGCCCGGAGCCGTCGGTGCTGCTCGGAGCCGTGCAGTCCGAGTCCCCGCCGACCCCGGTGATCATCGTCGTGCCGCGCGAACGGCGGGCCGGGGTGATCGGCATGCTGCGCGGCGACCGCGACGACTTCCTCATCCGGCCGTTCGTCCCGGACGAGCTCGCGTCCCGGATCCGGCTCCGGCTGCGTGCCGCCGCGGGGCTGCCCGCGCCGACGGTGCTCGGGCACGGCGGCCTGTCCGTCGACGTCGACGCCGGCCAGGTGTCCGTCGACGGCCGCCGGGTCGCGCTGTCCCCGACCGAGTACGCGCTGCTGCTCGCGCTGGCCGAGCAGGCGGGCGAGCCGGTCGCGCTCGACGACCTGGGCCGCCGCGCCTGGACCGAACCGGTGTCGGCCAACCTGGTGCAGGTCTACGTGTCCTACCTGCGGCGCAAGATCGGTCCCGAGCGGATCAGGACCATCCGGGGGCTGGGCTACCAGCTGGACGGCTGAGTCGGGATTCTCAGGATCCGAAGGACGACGCGACGTCGAGCAGCAGGTCGTTCTCCTCCGGCGTGGACACGGTGACCCGTACCCCGTCGGTGGCGAACGGACGCACGATCACCTTCCGCTCGCCGCAGTGCGTCGCGAACGCCGCGGTCCGGTCCCCGAGCGGCAGCCACACGAAGTTCGCCTGGGTCTCCGGCACGGTGAACCCGGACCCGCGCAGCCCGGCGGCCACCCGGTCCCGCTCCGCGACGACGGCGGCGCAGTCGGCGAGGATCTCCTCCCGGTGCTCCAGTGCGGCGACGGCACCCGCCTGGGCGACCGAGCTGACCCCGAACGGTGGCGCCACCTTGCGCAGCGCGGTCGCGATCTCCTCGGAGGTCAGGGCGTAGCCGACCCGCAGTCCCGCCAGCCGGTAGGCCTTGGAGAAGGTGCGCAGCACGACCAGGTTCCGGTGGGCGTCGAGCAGCGGCCGGCCGCTGACGGCGTCGGGGTCGGTGACGTACTCGGCGTAGGCCTCGTCGAGCACCACCAGCACGTCCGACGGCACGGCGTCCAGGAAACGGACGAACTCGTCGCGGTGCACGGCCGGGCCGGTCGGGTTGTTCGGGCTGCACACGAACACCACCCGGGTCCGCTCGGTGACCGCGGCGGCCATCGCGACGAGGTCGTGCCGGAAGTCGGCGTCCAGCGGCACGGTGCGGATCTCCGCACCGCCGATCCGGGTCACGATCGGGTACGCCTCGAACGAGCGCCAGGCGAACAGCACCTCGTCGCCGGGGCCCAGGCAGCCGATCTGCACGAGCTGCTGGCACAGCGTCACCGAGCCGCAGCCGACCGCGACCCGCTCGGGGTCCAGGGCGTACAGGTCCGCGATGCGTCCGGTCAGCTCGACGACGCCGAGGTCCGGATACCGGTTGCCACCTGCGGCGGCGCGGGCGATGGCCTCCAGCACCGCGGGAGCGGGCGGCGCGGCGACCTCGTTGCTCGCGAGCTTGATCGCCCCGGGGACGGTGCGCCCCGGCACGTAGGCGGGCAGGGTGTCCAGATCGGGACGGATCAGCGTCATGACGGCAACGGTATCCGCCGGGGGTCGAACCCGGGCCCGTGCTCTGGTTGAGTGACGTCATGACGACGACCGCTGTCCGGACCGAGGGCGTGCCGCTGACCGACGGGGGCGAGCTGCGCCTGACCGTGGCCGAACCCGACGGCCCGGTCCGCGGCGGTGTCGTCGTCCTGCAGGAGGCACGGGGGGTCACCGACTCGATCAGGCTGCTCGTCACCGGCCTCGCCGCGGACGGCTGGCTCGCCGTCGCCCCGCACCTCTACCGCGACGCCGGTGCGGGCGGTGACCTCGCCGACGGCTCCGACGCCGAGGTCGCCGAGCACGTCGGCAGCCTCGAGCCGCGCCAGGTCATGGACGACTGCGACACCGCGTTCGGCTGGCTGGGCGACGTGGGTATCGAGGCCGACCGGATGGGCGTGCTGGGGTTCGACCTCGGGGGCACGGTCGCGCTGCACGTCGCGGCGAACCGCACCCTCGGCGCGGCGGTCACGGTCGCGGGTGGCGGGATCGAGTCGTCGCCGTGGTCCAGCCTGCCCGCCCTGGTCGAGACCGCGCCCGAGCTCACCTGCCCCTGGCTGGGCATCTACTCGGAGGCCTCCGACACCGACGCCGTCGCCCGCCTGCGCGACGCCGCGGCGTCCTCCGGTAAGGCGACCGACGTCGTGATCTACCCGAGCACCGGCTACCGCTTCGACGACGACCCGGACTCGGCCGCCGAGGCCTGGCAGCGGGTCCTCAACTGGTTCGACGCGCACCTGCGCTGACGAAGACCCCGGCGCGCGCGGCGGCCGCGGTCGCCGCGGCCGCACGGTGGGCGTCCGCGGTGTCCGGACGCGTCCCGCGGGTGAGGAGCTGGTGGTAGAGCGGGGCGGAGACCGCGCGGACGACGCCGGCCGGGTCGGTGCCCGCCGGTAGCTCGCCGCGGGCCACGGCGTCGGTGACGCACGGCTCCCAGACGGCGGTCCGGGCGTCGTAGAAGCCGCGCAGCGCGCGTGCGGTCCCGGCGTCGTCGACGGCGGCGCAGACCAGTGCGGCGAGCAGCGGCCCCTGTCGCGGGTCGGCCAGTGTGGATCGGACCAGCTCGGCGTTGGCGAGCAGGTCGCCGTCGAGCGTGCCGGTGTCGGCGCGCGGGGCGGAGGTCTCGATCATGTCGGTGACCAGGTCCTCCAGCACCGCGGGCACGCTGCCCCAGCGGCGGTAGACCGTCGTCTTGCCGACACCCGCCCGGCGCGCGAGTTCGGCGAGGTCCAGGCCCGGCAGTCCGAGCTCGATCAGGGCGTCGCCCGCCGCGGCCAGCACGGCGAACCGGACCCGCGCGGTCCGGCCGCCCGGCCTGCTCATCTCCGGTGGCACGGCGCCCACCCTAACCCGTGACGGAACCCGAGTCCCGTTTGACGTGCTACGTTCTAAAGAAACCACAGTTCCTTTAGAGGAGGACGGGCATGGAGTACCGACGGTTGGGTCGCAGCGGGTTGCAGGTCCCGGTCCTGAGCTTCGGCGCGGGCACGTTCGCCGGGCGCGGCGAGCTGTTCGGCGCGTGGGGGTCGGTCGACGTCGCGGGAGCGCGCCGGATGGTGGGCCGGTGCCTCGACGCGGGGGTGACCCTGTTCGACACCGCCGACGTCTACTCCGACGGCGGGTCGGAGGAGGTCCTCGGGGCGGCGCTGCGGCAGCGCCGCGACGAGGTCCTGATCTCGACCAAGGCCGGCCTGCCGACCGGCCCCGGCCCGAACGACGCGGGCGCCGGGCGCCTCCACCTGGTCCGCGCCGTCGAGGACGCCCTGCGCCGGCTCGGCACCGACCGGATCGACCTGTTCCAGCTGCACGCCTACGACGCGGGCACCCCGCCCGAGGAGGTGCTCGCGACGCTGGACGTGCTCGTCCGGTCGGGCAAGGTGCGCTACACCGGCGTCTCCAACCACCCCGGGCGACGGCTGGTGCGGACCCTGGACCTGGCCGACCGGCACGGGTGGCCGCGGCCCGTCGCGCACCAGGTGTACTACTCGCTGGTCGGCCGCGACTACGAGTGGGACCTCATGCCGCTGGGTCACGAGGAGGGCGTCGGCGCCCTGGTCTGGAGCCCGCTGGGCTGGGGGCGGCTCACCGGCCGGGTCCGGCGGGGCGCCCCGCTGCCCGCGGGGAGCCGGTTGCACACCACCGCCGAGGCGGGCCCGCCCGTCCCCGACGACCTGCTGTTCGACGTCGTCGACGTGCTCGACGCGATCGCCGCCGAGACCGGCCGCACGGTGCCCCAGATCGCACTGAACTGGCTCACCTCCCGCCCGACCGTCAGCTCGGTGATCGTCGGCGCCCGGGACCTGGCGCAGCTGGAGGACAACCTCGGCGCGGTCGGCTGGCGTCTGGACGACGACCAGGTCGCCCGGCTGGACGCGGCCTCGCACCGCCCCGCGCCCTACCCGTACTTCCCCTACGAGCGGCAGGAGGCCTTCGCCCGGCTCGCGCCGCCGCTCGTCGGCGCCCCGGCCTGACCGTCCCCCTGTGACGGGCACCCTGTCGCGGCGGGCCGGAGTGGGGTCCGGCCACTGGTGCGCGGCCGGGGCCGTCGGGGATGCTCGGGGCATGCCGCCCGTGTCGTCGCCGCAGACCGTCACCGATCCGGACACCCCCGAGCTCCTGTGGAGCCCGGACCCGGACCGGGTGGCGGACACCGAGATCGTCCGGTTCGCGACCTGGGCGCGTGACGAGCGGAGCGCCCCGCTGTCCGACGTCACCGACTACGCGCAGCTGCACACCTGGTCGGTGACCGACCTGGAGGGCTTCTGGTCGGCGGTCGCCGAGTACTCCGGGGTGCTGTTCCACGACCGCCCCACGGCCACGCTCGGCTCCCGTGACATGCCCGGCGCGCAGTGGTTCCCGGGTGCGACCCTCAACTACGCCGAGCACGCCCTGACCCCCGGCCCGGGCCGCGCCGACGACGACATCGCCGTCGAGTTCGTCCGCGAGGACGGCCTGGAGCGCACCGTCACCCACGCCGAGCTGCGCGACCAGGTCGCCCGCGCGCGTGCCGGGCTCGTCCGGGCCGGCGTCGGACAGGGGGACCGGGTCGTCGCGCTCGCCCCGAACTCCGTCGAGACCCTGGTCGCGTTCCTGGCCGCGGCGAGCCTCGGCGCGATCTGGTCGTCCTGCTCGCCGGACTTCGGCGCCCGCGCCGTGCACGACCGCTTCGCCCAGATCGAGCCCGCCGTGCTCGTCGCCGTCGACGGGTACCGCTACAACGGCAAGGGCTTCGACATCCGCGACAAGGTCGCCGACCTGCAGCGACAGCTGCCGACGCTGCGCGCGACCGTCCTCGTGCCCTATCTCGACCCCGACGCGATCCTCGACGGCACGACGACCTGGGCCGGGTTCACCGCCGAGCCCGGCCCGCTGGAGTTCACGCCCGTCCCGTTCGACCACCCCCTGTGGGTGCTCTACTCCTCGGGCACCACCGGCCTGCCCAAGGGCATCGTGCACGGCCACGGCGGCATCGTCGTGGAGCACCTGAAGGCGATGCGTCTGCAGCACGGGCTCGGGCCGGGGGAGCGGTTCTTCTGGTTCACCACCACCGGCTGGATGATGTGGAACTTCCTGGTCGGCGGCCTGCTCGTGGGCGCGACCATCGTGATGTTCGACGGCAGCCCCGGTCACCCCGACCTCGGCGCGCTGTGGGCGCTCGCCGCGCGGCACCGGGTGTCGCTGTTCGGGGTCTCCGCCCCCTACGTGCAGTCCTGCATGAAGGCCGGCCTGCGCCCCGGCGACGACCACGACCTCTCCGCGATGCGCGCGCTCGGCTCCACCGGCGCGCCGCTGTCGGTCGACGGGTTCCGCTGGATCGGCGAGGCCGCCGGGTCGCACATCCAGATCTGCTCGGTCTCCGGCGGCACCGACGTCTGTGCGGCCTTCCTCACCAGCGCCCCCACGGTGCCGGTGTGGCTGGGCGAGCTCTCCTGCGCGGCGCTCGGCTCCGACGTCCGCTCGTGGGCCGAGGACGGCACCGACCTGCTCGACGACGTCGGCGAGCTGATCATCACGACGCCGACCCCGTCGATGCCGGTCATGTTCTGGAACGACCCGGACGGCACCCGCCTGCGCGAGTCCTACTACGAGGACTTCCCCGGCAACTGGCGGCACGGCGACTGGGTCCGCCGCACCCCGCGCGGCTCCTACGTCATCTACGGTCGCTCGGACTCCACACTCAACCGCGGTGGGGTCCGGATGGGCACCGCCGACTTCTACGCCGTCGTCGAGAACGTCGGCGGGGTCGCGGACTCGCTGGTGATCGACACGACCGCGCTCGGCGAGCGAGAGGAGGGGGCCCTGCTCTGCTTCCTCGTCCTCGACGACGGCGTCGCGCTCGACGACGTCGAGCCGACCCTGCGCTCGCTGCTGCGGAAAGAGCTCTCGCCGCGGCACGTGCCGGACCGGTTCGTCGTCGTCGACGCGGTGCCGCGCACCCTGAACGGCAAGAAGTGCGAGGTCCCGGTGAAGAAGATCCTCGCGGGCACCGCGCCGGAGAAGGCGGTGTCGGCCGGCGCCCTCCAGAATCCCGACGCGCTGACCCCGTTCGTGGCCCTCGCAGGGTCCTGACCTGCGGCGGACCGGGGGTCCCCGGCCAGGGGGACCCCGGTTCCGGACGGCCGGAATGCCCGTGTAGTGTTGTGCTCGCTGGTGGCCGTCAGGCACCGGGGAGGCTTCGCCTAGTCTGGTCTATGGCGCCGCACTGCTAATGCGGTTTGGGGTAACCCCCCATCCCGGGTTCAAATCCCGGAGCCTCCGCACCGGCACGGCGGTGGGTACACCGGTCGCCGGCCGACAACTGAAGATTGCTACGCTAGAGACAGCAACGCGCCCGTAGCTCAACGGATAGAGCATCTGACTACGGATCAGAAGGTTAGGGGTTCGAATCCCTTCGGGCGCACACATCAGGATCCGGCCCCGACCAGCACCTATGGTCGGGGCCGTTCTCGTGTCCGGATCGGCCGACTCGCACTCTCGGCCCCGGTCACGTCGTGACCGGGGCCGAGGGGTCGCGCCGACAGGAGCCGGTCAGTCCTTCGTGAAGGCGTCCTTGACCTTCTCCCCGGCCTGCTTCAGGTTGCTCTTCGCCTGGTCGCCCTGGCCCTGGGCCTCGAGCTCCTTGTCGTCGGTGACCTTGCCGACGGTCTCCTTGGCCTTGCCGGCGAGCTCCTCGGTCTTGTTGTCGACCTTGTCGTCCGCTCCCATGGGTGCCTCCTCGGCTCGTTCGTCACCGCTGTCCTGCGCCACCGCGGGGGTGTCGCGCACGGCGTGGGACCGGGTACCACGTGGCGGGCGCGGGAAACGGTGGGCCCGGATGCGGTTCGTCCGGTTCGGGCGGATCATGGAGGTGTGCCCGGTCACCGTTCCCCCGCCGCGCGGTCCCGTCGCCTGCGGATGGCGGTCGTCGCCGGTGCGCTCCCGCTCCTGGTCGCCTGCGCGCCCGGGTCCGCGGCTCCCGCGTCGCCCGGCCCGCCGGACACCCCGGAGGTGACGGTCGTCCAGATGAACCTGTGCGACAGCGGGATCGCCGGTTGTTACACCGGGCGAGCCGTCGAGGCCGCGGCCGATCTCGTGCGGACCGAGATGCCGGACGCGGTCACCCTCAACGAGGTGTGCCGCGCGGGCGTCGAGCGGATCGAGCGGGCGCTCGCCGGGGCCGCGCCGGGGTCGTCGACATCGTCGTCGTTCCAGCCGGCCCGCGAGCGCGATACCGGCGCGCCGTACCGCTGCGCGAACGGTGACGAGTACGGCATCGGCGTGGTCTCGCGTGCCCCGTCGAGCGTCGCGAGCGCCGGGATCCACCCGGCGCAGGACCCGCGTGACCCCGAGGAGCGTGCCTGGCTCTGCCTGGACACGACGACCGCGGGTGGCCCGCTCGGGGTCTGCACCTCGCACCTGGCCTACACCGACCGCGCCGTCACCCGTGCCCAGTGCGGGTACCTGTTCGACACCGTCGTCGCGGGCCTGCGGTCCCGCGCCGACGCCGGACCGGTCGTCGTGGGGGCCGACCTCAACCTGGGGGCGGCCGACGACCTCGACCTGCGGTCCTGTCTGCCCCCGGGGTCGGCACCGGCCGCCGACGACGGGGTCCAGCACGTCGTCGTGATCCCCGCGGCGGCCGCTGCGCGCACCCGGGTGATCGACCTGGGCGGGACCACCGACCACCCCGCGCTGCTGGCCACGATGCGGCCCGAGGCCGGATCTGCGTAGCGCTGCGGATCGACGGGACCCCGCCGGCCGGTAGAACGGTCACACGACGCGGGAGGGGTGGGGTCATGGACGAGGACCTGGCCGTCGGTGCGGTGCTGGGGGACTTCGAGATCCGGGGACGGCTCGGGGCCGGGGGATGGGGTCGTGCTGCGGGCCCACGACCGCCGCCACGGCGGCGAGGTCGCGCTGACGGTGCTGCCCGCCCACCTCGCCGGGGACCCGGTCGTCGTCGAGCGGTTCCGGCGGGAGGTGCGCGCCGCGCACGCCCTGGACGCCCGCGCACGCCGCGGGCCTGCTGCACCGCGACGTGAAGCCGGCGGACCTGGTCGTCGGCGCGGCGCCGGCCCGGGCCGGCGGCGACGCCTCCCTGCGCCCGGTCACCGGCCCGGTCGGATCGGCGGGTCCGCGGCCCTGCTGACCCGCGAGCCGGGTCGTGACCCGGAGTTCACCGGCGGAAACACCGATGTACCCCGGAGCGGTCATGCTTCGCGCTCACCCCGCGTACCCCCGCCGGAACCTGGGTTCCGAGGCGCCTGCGAGATAGTGTCCTTGCTCACGGCGCCGACGCCGGCGGAGCCGATGCGAGCTGTCGAGGAGGCCCCGAGTGCGCTACTGGACCACTGAGGACCGCCCGGCCGGTGAGCAGTTCAGCTACTGGCGCGAGGTGATCTGCGAGGCGTTCACTCCGCTCGCCGCGGAGCTGCCCGGCGCGCGGCGGACCGGCCGGGCCCACGCGCGCGAGATCCGCAGCTGGGTGCGCTCCAGCAGGCTCACCGCGACCAACTGTGCCGAGGTGTCGTCGGCGACGCAGCTCATCACCCACGGCGCGGCCGAGGTGCGGCGCACCGTCACCGACCACGTGTTCGTGAACCTGCAGATCAGCGGTCACTGCGTGGGGACCCAGGCCGGGCGCCGCTGCGTCGTGGAGCCGGGCGGCTTCGCGCTGTTCGACACCACCCGCGAGTACGGGCTGGAGTTCGTCGCCGACGACCGGACCGAGGAGTGGCGCTGCGTCTCGTTCCGGGTGCCGCGCGCCCGGCTGCTGCCGCTGGTCGTCGACCTCGACGGCGCCACCGCGACGACCCACGACGGCACCGCGCCCGGCATGGCCCGCATCGTCGCCTCCACCATGCTGTCCACCTGGAACGGCCTCGACGCGCTCGACCCGGCCGGCGCGGACGCCGCCGACACCGCGTTCACCACGCTGCTCGCCGCCGCGGCCGGTGGCTCCGACGAGCTGCGCGACACCGGGCGCGCGGACCTCGACGCGGGTCTGCGGGCCGCGGTCAATCGCTACCTGGCGGCGCACCTGCGGACCGGGGACACCTCGGCCGGCGCGGTCGCATCCCGCTTCGGCATCTCGGTCCGCAAGCTGCACCAGCTCTACGAGGGCACCGACCGCAGCTTCTCCCGTACCGTCATGGCCCTGCGCCTCGACGGGTGCACCCGCGAGCTCACCGCCCCGGCGCGGACCGGGACCCTCACCGAGCTCGCCGCCCGCTGGGGCTTCGCCGACCTGTCCCACCTCAACCGGGTCTTCCGCGCCCAGCACGGCTGCCTGCCGTCGGAGTACGTCGACCGCGGCCCGGACGGAGCGTGCACGCCGGTACCGGCCGCCGTGCGCACCGGTTCGATCCCGGGACGGGGTGTGACGGCCACCATCGCGTCGCGTCCCTGACCCCACGGTCGGGTCGGGGCCCGACCGGAAGGTATTCGACGATGACACTGGACTTCTCCCTCGACGCCGAGCAGCTGGCCCTGCGCGAGCAGGCCCGGCAGTTCGCCGACACCGTCCTGACCGGCGTCGAGCCGGCGATCGCCCCGCACCCGCAGCCCGCCGAGCGGTTCTACGCCATCGAGCCGTTCTACCGGCAGATGGTCGAGGCCGGGTTCGTGAAGGCGCTCATCCCGGCCGAGTACGGCGGCGGCCGGTTCACCTCGCTGCAGTTCGTGCTGGCCGTCGAGGAGCTGGCCCGCGTCGACGTCAACACCCCCACGGCGATCCTCGGCACCGGTCTCGGGCTGTACCCGGTCGTCCACTTCGGCACCGAGGAGCAGAAGCAGCGCTGGCTGCCGGCCTTCTGCGGGACCGAGCCGAAGCTCGCCGCGATCGCCTACACCGAGGTCACCGGCGGCGCGAACTACGACTCGCCGGACCCGAAGGTCGGGGTGCAGACCTTCGCCCGGATCGAGGGCGACGAGATCGTCCTCAACGGCTCCAAGCACTACACCACCAACGCCTCGGGCTTCGACGGCCAGGGCGCCGACCTCATCGCGGTCGTCTGCCGCACCGACCCGGCACTGCCGCCACTGGAGTCGCTCGCGGTCGTCATGGTCGAGCGGGGCACACCCGGCGTGGAGATCACCGGCATGCTCGACACCATCGGGCACCGCGCCGCGAACTCGCCGCGCGTCGAGTTCCGCGACGTCCGCGTCCCGCTCTCGAACATGATCGGGGGCCCCGGCGACGGCATGGAGATCGTGAAGAGCGCGTTCACCTGGACCTGCGCGCCGATCGGCGCGGCCTGCGTCGGGCGGATGCGGGCGGCCTTCGACTACGCCTACGAGTTCGCGAGGACCGACAGCCGCTCCGGCCCGCACCCGGTCATCGAGTACCAGAACGCCGGGTACATGCTCGCCGACATCAAGATCCGCATCGAGGCGACCCGGTACCTGGCGTGGAAGGCTGCCGACCACTTCGACCGCACCGGCGGCAAGGACCGCGAGCTCGCCAACATCACGAAGATCTACGCCTCGGAGCGGTCGGTCGACGTGGTCTACGACGCGATGCGCCTGGTCGGCGTGGACGCCTACACCACCGAGACCCCGATCGCCGGGATCATGCAGGACGTCCTGTGCTTCCCCGTGTACGACGGCGGCAACATGGGCGTCCGGCGACGGCACCTGCACGAGATGCTGATGGAGCCGAGCTACGACCCGCTGGCCTCGGCCGAGAACCGGCTCGCCACCGGGACCTGACCGCCCCGGGCCGGTCCCCGTGCCGAGAGGGCCGGCCCGCTCCCGAGCTCAGGCGTGCGCGGCGACCGGGTCGTCGGCAGCCTCGGGCAGGATCTCGCCGTCCTCCAGCACGTTGGCGCGCGGCACCTCGTGCAGGAAGATCGCCCCGTCGGACTTCGCGTCCCCGGTGACCGCGCACCACGCGTCGGCGATCCCGTGCAGCAGCCGGGCCCGGACCTCGGGGGAGCGGCCGTCGTGGATCAGCCCGACCATCCGCGGGCCCTCCACCGGCTCCCCGGCCACGGAGACGCTGCCGGGCGGGACCTCGGTGAAGGTGCAGTGCACGTAGCGGGCGGGCGCAGCAACGTCCTCGACGACCGGCTGCGACCGGTACGCCGTCGACGTCCCGCCGGTCCGGCTGGTGCACCGCGGCTGCGGCCACCCGCCGAGCCCCGGCTCACCTGTACACACTGCGCCGAGCCGGTGGCGTGGCGGGACATGACCGCCGAGGTCGAGCCCGACGCTTGGTGAGCACCACGGCGTCGTGGCCGGGGCCGGTACCTCAGGCGCCGCCCGGCGGGTGCCGCCCATCGCCCGGGGCGAGCAGGGCGTCGGCCGTCGCCGCGTCGCAGACCAGGGTGTGGACCAGGCCCGAGCGCAGCACGGCGCGGGTGGCGTCGGCCCGCTCCGGGTCCCTGACCAGGGCGATCACGTTGCCCGCGGCGCGCAGGTCCGCCTCCCCGGCCGCGACGAGCTGGTGCGCCGGTCCGCTGTCGAGGACCCGGCCGGCGCGGTCGATCAGCAGCCCGACGACCTCGCCGACCGCGCCGCCCGCGGCCAGCCGTCGTCGTTCGGGGGCGGTCAGCACGTCGTGCACGGTGGAGTGCCCGGCCCGCCACGCCCCGATCCCGACGACCGCGGTGTCCAGCGCGGCGCAGCGGGCCAGCGCGTCGGCGACGCCCGGCTGGGCCCGCACCGCGCGGGCGGTGTCGGCGTCGGGCAGCAGCAGGGGCGCGTAGACCGGGTAGGCGTCGCCGCCGCACAGCGCGGCGGCCCGGAACACCGCGGTGGCCGAGCCGTCGCGCCGCCACGGCAGCGAGTAGGCGCCGCACAGCTGCACGACCGTGCAGCGCGCGAGCCGGGGGAGGAGCCCGACGACGTCGTTGACCGTCCGGGACCAGGCCAGGCCCAGGACGTCGCCGGTGCCGACGGTCTCGGCGAGCAGCGCGGCGGCGAGCGCGGGCACCCCGCCGTCGTCCCGGGCGACCAGGGCGCGGCGCAGCCCGTGGGCGGCGCGGACGGCGGACGAGCGCCGCGCGTCGACGTCCGCGCCCGGGTCGATGTCGACCCGGACCAGTCCCCGCTCGAGGGCCGCGTCCAGCAGCCGGGCCACCTGGAACCGGCTGAGCCCCAGTTCGGTGCCGACCGCGATCCGGGACCGCCCGTGCAGCAGCACCTGCTCGGCCACCTCGGCCGCGAGCACCCGGCGGGCCGGGCCCCAGGCGGGTGCATCGTCGTCACCGCTCATCTGAGCACCGTAGCGCGCGCATCGGCCGGTGATGTTGACCGTCCGTGCCCGCAGCCGTGTACTCGACGGTGTTGGGACCGCTCAGATGAGTGGAGGCAGGCCATGACCGCGACGATCGGCACGACGCCGGCAGCCGCGCACCATCCGGCGCCGGAACCGGCCCCGGTGTCGCGCCAGCTGCTCGTCGGCCGCGACGACGGCTACGGCGACCTCGCCCTGGAACGGTTCGCGCTCACCCCCGGTGCCGGGGCGTGGCACGCCCCGGCCGCGCCGTGCGACCGGCTGCTCGTCGTCCTCGCCGGCCGGGCCCGGGTGGGCGTCGAGGCCGGCGGGCCGTCGGTGGATCTCGCCGCGTACGAGGTCGTGCACGTGGCGGGCGGGCACGCCCACCGGGTCGACGTGCTCGCCCCCGGGCCCGGCGGGTGCCTGGAGTGGATCCTGCTGGCGGGCCCCCGGCCGGACCCTCAGCCGTAGAGGTCGGGGCGGCGGTCGGCCAGGTAGGGGTTCGCCCGCCGCGACACCGCCAGCGCGGACCGGTCCAGCTCGGCCACCAGCAGCTCCGGGTCGCGGCCGGCCCGCACCACGGCGCCGTCCGGCCCGGCGACGCAGGACAGCCCGCCGTAGGTCAGCGACCCCTCGGTGCCGCACCAGTTGGCGTAGGCCACGTACACCTGGTTCTCCCACGCCCTGGCCGGGACGAGCACCCGGGGCACGTGGTCGTAGGGGAGCATGTTCGCGGTCGGGACCAGCACCGCGTCGGCGCCGGCCAGCGCCAGCGCGCGGACGGTCTCGGGGAACTCGACGTCGTAGCAGACCAGCAGGCCGAGGCCCCACCCGTTCCAGGTCACGACGGCGGGCGGGGTGTCCGAGGCGGTGAAGCAGGCCCGGTCGAGCGCGCCGAACAGGTGCGTCTTGCGGTACCCGGCGAGCCGGGTCCCGTCCGGCCCGACCAGGGTGACGGCGTTGGCGACCCGTCCGCCGTGGCGCTCCGGGTAGCCGTAGAGCACCGCCGTGCCCGACGTCCTCGCGATCGCGGTGACGGCGTCCGCCGACGGCCCGTCGGCCGGCTCGGCGAGCGCGGCCACCGCATCGGCGCCGATGTCGTAGCCGGTCAGGAACATCTCCGGGGTGACGAGCAGGTCCGCGTCCGCGGCGGCGCACGCCTCGGCGAGCCGGGCGAGGTTCCCGGCCACGTCGTGCGGCCGGGAGACGGTCTGCAGCAGCGCGACGCGCATCAGTCCGGCAGCGCGGGCGGCGCGAGCTCGGCGAACCGGTCCCCGGGACCGGGGTTGTCCGGCGGGGTGGACCCGCCCAGGTGCGCGACGATCCCCCAGACCGCGTTCAGCGCGGTCTGCACCGCGCCCTCCGCCCAGGCCGGGGTCCACGACACGTCGTCGCCCGCCATGAAGATCCCGCGCTCGGCGGCGGGCAGGTCGTCCTGCACGAAGTGGCAGTACATCCGCCGGTTGTAGCGGTAGTGCCCGGGCAGGGCGCCCTTGAACGCACCGAGGCTGTGCGGGTCGGACTCCCAGGTCACGGTGATCGGGTCGCCGATCACGTGCGCCCCGACGTCGACGGTCGGGTAGATCTTGCGCAGCGCGCCCAGCGCCAGCTCGACCCGCTTCTCGACCGGGTACGGCAGCATCTTCAGCGAGTCGCTCATCCACGAGTACGACAGGCAGATCACCCCGGGCCGGTCCGGCCCGTTGTCGAACAGGTACGTGCTGCGGGTGAGCCGGTCGGTCAGCGTCGTGGACATGACCTCGCGCCCGGTCGCCGGGTCGACGTCGCGCCAGAACGGCCGGTCCACCATCACGAACGTCTTGGTCGACTGCATGTAGCGGGTGCGGTCCAGGGCCATCCACACCTCCTGGCCGAACAGCGACTCGTCGGTGTCGATCTGGGTGGACAGCAGCCAGCTCTGGCAGGTGGTGAGCACCGCGGACACGTCGCGGGTGCCGCCGTAGACGTCGGTGACACGGATCGTGTCCGCGTCGAGGCGGTGCAGCCGCGCGACGCCCGGGCGGGTCCCGCCTCCGTGCAGCGACGACAGGCTGATCCCGGCGGGCCAGTGCACCAGATCGTCGGGGGTGCGGGTCCACAACCCCTGCGGCACCTGCTCCACCCCGCCGACGACGAGCAGCTGGTCGTCGTCGCAGCCGGTCAGCACCACCCGCAGGATCTCGAGCATCGAGTTCGGGAAGTCCGAGTCCCAGCCGCCGGTCCCGAAGCCGACCTGCCCGAACGCCTCGCGGTGGGCGAAGGACAGGTCGGAGAACGCCTTCGAGGTGGACACGAAGTCGTAGAAGGTGCGGTCGTCCCAGACCTCGACGAGCTCCGCCCACAGCGCCCGGATGCGCGGGATGTCGCGCTCGCGGATCGCCTGCTGCAGGTCGGTGAAGCCCGCGCCCTCCTCCAGCGCGCTCGCCCAGGCGTCGGCGACCTCGGTGAAGAACGGGGGCAGGTCGGCCAGGGTCCGGCCGTAGTACGTCCGCCCGTGCAGGTCGATCACCGTGCTGCCGGCCGCCTCCGTCAGCGGGTTCGGGAACGGCGCGGTGGGCAGCCCGAGCAGGTCGACGTAGTGGTGGAACGCCGTCGAGGAGCGGGGGAAGCGCATCCCGCCCAGCTCGGCGACGATCCCGTCGGCACCCTCGAAGGGCTGCGAGCGCAGCCGTCCGCCCAGGTGGGAGGACTCGTACACGACCGGCCGCAGCCCGATGCGCATCAGCTCGTAGGCGGCGACGAGCCCGGCGATCCCGGCCCCGACGACCACGACCTCGGTCCCCAGCCGGTCCGGTGGGACCCGGCCGAGTCCGGCCGGGTGGGCCAGCCAGTCGTCGTAGGGGAAGGGGAAGTCCGGGCCGAACGCGGTGACGGGTGGCTGCTCGGGGCTCATGGGTGGGCTCCTCGGGTCGTGTGCCGGGGATCACCCGGCCCCGCGACCCTATCCAGGATCCCCGCCCCGGATCAGCCCTTTCCGCGCCGCGAGCGCACGACGCCGGTGACGATCCGCTGGTAGGTGGTCGGCAGCAGCCGCACCATCGAGTCGATGGCCCAGGCGTCCGGTCCGATGAGGACACGGCGCTGGTTGCGCTGCACGCCGTCCAGGATGGTCTTCGCGGCCCGGTCCGGGGTCGTGGTGAGCATCCGCTCGAACTCGGCGGTGGCGTCGGCGGCCGGGCGGCCGGTGGCGGCGGCGACGCTGTCGTCGACCCGGGCGGCCTTCGCGATGTTGGTGCGGATCCCGCCGGGGTGCACGCAGGTCGCGGACACCGGGGACCCGGTGAGCTCGAGGTCCTGGCGCAGCGACTCGGTGAACCCGCGGACCGCGTACTTGCTCGCGTTGTAGCCGCTCATCAGGGGCTGCGCGGCGACGCCGAAGATGCTCGACAGGTTGACCACGTGGCCGGTGCCCGCGGTCTCCATGTGCGGCAGGAACGCCTTGGTCCCGTAGACCACGCCCCAGAAGTTGATGTCCATGATCCATCGGTAGTCCTCCAGGGACAGTGCCCCGGTGGTGCCCGACAGCGCGACGCCGGCGTTGTTGACGATCATGTGGACGGCGCCGTGGTCGGCGACCACGGCGTCGGCCCAGCCGTAGACGGCCTTCTCGTCGGAGACGTCCAGCTCGGCGGTGGTGACCCGCACCTGCGGCCCGGCGAGCGCGGCGGTCTCGGCGAGGCCCGCGGCGTCCCGGTCGGCCAGGGCGAGGTGGCAGCCGTCGCCCGCGAGGCGCAGGGCCAGCGCGCGCCCGATGCCGGACCCGGCTCCGGTGATCGCGGCGGTACGACCGGTGAAGGACTTCATCGTCGGCTCCTCACGAGCGGGGTGTGGTGGGCGACCCTAATCTGATGACGCGTGATTCCACATAGCGGGGTGACCGGCGTCATCCCAGGCCGGTGCCGCCCACGAGGAAGAGGGCGAGCGCGTCCGTGACCCGGTCCCGGGGCGGGTCGAACCCGCTCACCGTCCAGGTCATGACGACGTGGCTGATCCCGCCGATGACGGCGTCGGCGCGCAGACGGGTGGCGGTGGTGTCGGCGGGGGAGGGGTCGGCGTGGTCCGCGGTGAGCGCCAGCAGCAGCCGCCCGAAGCCGGACATGGTCTCCAGCGAGGTCTGCTCGACCTCGGGGCTCACGCCGAGCACCTCGAACCAGACCACCCGGGCGAGCCGCGGGTCGTCCTCCACCACGCGCAGGAACGCGTCGAGGCCGGCCCGGGCCAGCGTGAGCGGGTCGGTGCCGGGCGCCGCGGCCAGTGCGGGGGGCACCGCGTCGCGGAGGCGGGCGGTGCACTCGGTGTAGACGGCGAGCAGCAGTGCCTCGGTGCCCTCGAAGCACTCGTAGAAGTACCGGTCGGCGACGCGTGCCTCACGGCAGATCCGGCGCACGGTGGCCGCCCGGTAGCCGTCGGTCCCCAGCACCTCCAGCCCCGCGTCGAGCAGCCGGCGGCGACGGTCCTCGGCGCGGTCCGACGCGGACGCGCCCGCGTAGGTCCGGCCGGTGCTCACCCCGCCATTCCAGCACGGACGGGTCGCACCCCCGGGCTCCCCGGTGCTGCGGCAGGACGGGGACGGCCCGGGTGCGCCCCCGCCTCGCCTACCTCGACCGGGTGGACCTGCTGTGTACGACCGGCGTGGCGACCGTCGCTCCGAGAAACAGTCCGAGCGTTCGGTTTCTCCACCCGCCGTGACCGGATGATGCGGCCGAGAGGGGCATCACCAGCGTGTTCGGGTGGCGCCGGCCGCGTGGATTTGCCAGACACGTGACCCGCGTCGCATCCTAAAACCGTCATGCGTGACCGGAAGTTGTGTCGGGTTGCGGGTGTGGACGGTCGCATCCAGGCCGTTGCCGTCTCGTTGCACGGGTGAGCAACGCACCCGACGGCGACGTCCGGTGGATGCCACCTCGACGAGGAGGAACGGTATGGGCGAGAGCACGAGCCGCGTGGCCTACATGCGCCGCTGTGACTCCGGCGACCGATGGCCCGGACAGGGACGCCGGATGCCGAGGGCCCAGTCGTCGTGCGTGGTGGACCTCCTGCTGGCGGCCCGTCGCCTCCTCGACGACAGCCGCCTCCCGCACCCCGAGCACGTCGTCGACCTCGGGTCGGCCCGCGCGGTGCTGCGGTCGGTGTGGGCCGAGGCCATGTCCTCGCTCGGCTCCGGCACGGCACCGTCGCCGGAGCTGGTGAGCATGCTCGGCGAGGTCAAGGAGATCGACGAGCAGCTCCTGCTCGACCAGCTCGCCCATCAGGACCGCGCCCTGCAGCGCGTCCGCGCCGCGCTCGCGCAGCTCGGCGAGGCCCGCACCAGTACCGCCCTGCTCGACACGGCGGCCTCGACCGCCTGCGGCCTCGGCTTCGACCGCTCGATCGTCTCGCGTGTGGCGGACTCCCTCTGGATCCCCGAGCGCGTGCACGTGGAGCGCGACCCCGCCTGGGCCGAGGAGATCCTCGCGATGGGCCGCACCCACCCGCAGACCCTCGACGGCCGGATCGTCGAGTCCGAGATGGTCCGCCGGCGCACCTCCCTGCTGGTCGACGAGGTGCAGGAGCGCCCAGGGGTCAACCGGCCGATCGCCGACGCCTCGATGTCGCGCAGCTACTGCGCCGCGCCCATCGTGGTGCACGGCGTCGTCGCCGGGTTCGTGCACGCCGACTGCTACTACCAGCAGCGCAACGTCGACCCGCTCGACCGCCAGCTGCTCACCCTCTACGCCCAGGGGCTCGGCCAGGCTCTGTCCCGCACGATGGTCCTCGACGAGATGGACCAGATCCGGGCCGATGTCGACCGGCTCGCCCGCCGCGTCACCGACGCCCGCGAGGGCGACCTCGGCGACGGCTGGTGGGGCCACGGCGAGAACGGCCGGGTCACCGAGGGCGCCCCGGTGGCGCACACCGGCCCGCAGCGCAGTGTCGTCGACGGCTTCCTGCGCTCCGCGCCGGTCGACCCGTCGCTCACCCGCCGCGAGGTCGAGGTCCTGCGGCTGATGGCCACCGGCGACACCAACGCCCGCATCGCCGGCCGCCTGGTGATCTCCGAGGGCACGGTGAAGTCGCACGTCAAGCACATCCTGCGCAAGCTCGGCGCGGCCAACCGGGCCGAGGCCGTCTCGCACTGGCTGCGTGCCGAGCACGATCGCTCCGGGCGGGCCGCCGCCGGTCCGGCCGGATACCGGTGACCGCCGGCGCCCGGGTGTCGCGGGGCGCGCTGCCCACCCCCCTGCGGGAGTACCTGCACCGGCTCGACGTCGCCGCCCGGCACCTGTCGTCCACCGCCCGCCAGGACCTGCGTTCGCACGTCTGGAGCGAGGTGGCACGCACCGCCGGTCCCGCCCCGACGGAGGACCGGCTCGTCCGCGCCCTCGACCGCCTCGGCCCGCCCGCGGCCCTCGTTCCCACCCCCGTGGGGGGTACCTCCCCAGTACCCCGCGACCCCGTGGTGGTGCACCTGCTCGGCTGTTCCCTGCTGACCGCGGGGGTGACCGGGCTGATCGGGCTGGTGCGGGTCTGGCGTGCGCCGACCTGGCCGGTCCGCGACGCACTGACCGCCACCGTCCTGGTGGTGGCCGGCGCCGTCGCGCTTCCCCTGCTGACCGGCGTCCAGCCGGTGGCCGGGGCACTGCTCGGCGGCCTCGGGGCGGGAGCCCTGTCGGCCGCGCTCGTCCTCGGTGCGGTGCTGCTGATCCAGCGCCGGGCCCAGCGCAGGGCACTTTCCACGGAGCACGCCGCAGAGCCGGTCGCCGGCACCACCGATACCCCCCCAGGGGGAGGGTGATCCGCCCCCCACGGGAGGTGTGACCCCCTCTCCGGCGGAGCGACACTTCCGGTCGGTGGACCCGGACTGTTTCCGGCCCGCACTCGAAGGAGAGTTATGACCACGCCTGGGACCCTCACCCAGACGCCCGACGAGACCGTCGAGGTACCGCGCAGGACGGCGGGTCCCGGCGGGTCGGGCGTACTCAGGAAGGTCGCCGACCCGTTCGTGATGGCCGGCGAGATGTGGCAGCTGATGGTCAAGGTGTTCGTCCTTGCCGTCCGCAAGCCCGTCGGCTTCTGGGCCGACACCCGGGACCAGTGCTTCGACATCCTCAAGCTCACCTGGCTCCCGATGTCCCTCGCGGCGTTCGGGTTCGGGTTCGGTGCCCCCGGCCTGACCGGTGGGGCGATCTTCTACACCTTCGGCATCCCCTACCGGCTCGGGGCGTTCTTCGAGTTCGCGTCGGTCCGTGAGTTCGCCCCGTTCATCAACGGGATGGTCGTCGCGGGTGTCGTCGGCACGGCCATCACCGCCGACCTCGGCGCCCGCCGCATCCGCGACGAGATCGACGCCATGGAGGTCCTCGGCGTCGACCCGATCCGGACGCTGGTGCTGCCGCGGGTGCTGGCCTGCACGATCATGACCGCCGTCCTGGACATCCTGGCGCTGGTCGTCGGCCTGGTCAGCGGCTACGTCGCGGCCGGCCCGATCTTCGACGCCAGCTACGCCGGCTACTACGGCTCCCTCTTCGACCTGCTCAACACGGTCGACCTCTGGGGCAGCGTCGCGAAGTGCGCCCTCTACGGCCTGATCATCGGTGTCGTCTGCTGCTACATCGGTCTCAACGCCAAGGGCGGACCGATCGGCGTGGGCAAGGCGGTCAACCAGGCGGTCGTCATCTCGTTCGCCGGCGTCTGGGTCATCAACTTCGTGTTCACGCTGACCATGCTCGGCCTGAACCCGCAGATGAGCGTCTACAAGTAGGGAGGAGGGGACATGACACAGCTCGACGACCGTGGCTCCGGCCGCGGACCCGAGGAGCCCGAGCTCCGGGCACCCGAGAAGCAGGGCGTGGACGTCAGCTTCTCCTCCATCACGGGAAAGCTGAAGACCGGCCTGAACGAGGCCGGTGACATCGGCCGGTTCACCGCCGACGTCGTCCGGGACTTCCCGGACATGTTCCGCCGCTACGTGCCCGAGGTGTTCCGCCAGGCGGGCATTCTGATCTTCAGCTCCGCGCTGATCATCTGGTTCATGATGTTCATCATGGGCGGGCAGTGCGGCCTGGAGGCCAGCTACACGCTCAAGCAGATCGGCGCCCCGCTGTACTCCGCGGTGTTCGACGCCTACTGCGGACTGCGCGAGCTGTCGCCGTACATGTGGGGCTGGATCCTCGCGGCCAAGGTCGGCTGCGGCTACGTCGCCGAGATCGGTTCCATGCGGATCTCCGACGAGATCGACGCCATGGAGGTCATGGGCATCAAGTCCAAGTCCTTCCTGGTCGGGACCCGGATCGCGGCCACCGTGATCGCCGTGCCGTTCATGTACTTCGTCGGTCTGGCCATCCTCTACCTGGCCATGTACCTGGTCACGGTGGTGAACCTGGGCGGCGTCTCACCCGGCGGGTTCCTGTACCTGTTCTGGCTCTACCAGAGCCCCTACGACATGATCGCCGCCCTCACCAAGGTCATGGTCGAGTCCATCGTGATCGTCGGGGTGGGCCTCTACTACGGCTACAACGCCACCGGTGGCCCGGTCGGCGTGGGCCGCGCCACCGCCAAGTCGATGATCATCAACCTGGTGCTGATCTCCGCGATCGGCGCGATCGGCACCCTGGCCTTCTGGGGGCTCGACACGAACTCCCCGATCGCCAACTGAGTCCCTCCGGGGCCCGCGCCGCCACATCCCCTGCGGCCGGGCCCCGGAGTCCCGCACTCCGACGACATCCCCGCCCCCGACGAAGACCCCCCCACCACGGCCCGGCCCTCCCCAGCCGGCCACGGACCGGACGTCGCTCCCCCGCCCGGTCCATCGCACCGCGCCCGCTCCCCGGATCGCAGTGCTCGTTCCCCGTACCACCGCAGGACGCGTACGCCGCGTCCACGGTCCCCGGAAGCCTCCGGGGACCGCTCCCGCAGCACGTGATCCGCGTGCCGGCTCCCCCGCGCCGGCACGCGCCAGGTCGTCCAGGAGGATCAGTGACCTCGCCGAACCAGCCGCGGCACACGCCATCGGGCTCCGAGTACCCCACCCAGCAGATTCCACCCGTCCACGACGGGGGGACCCAGGCCACGGCCACCCGTGGCCCCGGCTGGTCGACCGAGACCCGGGAGTTCCGGTACGGGACAGACCCGATCCTGCAGGTCGAGGGGCTCGCCAAGTCGTTCGGCAGCACCCAGATCCTGAAGAACATCAACTTCAACTTCCAGCACGACGCCATCACCACCGTGCTGGGCCCGTCCGGTACCGGTAAGTCGGTGCTGATCAAGCACCTGGTCGGCCTGCTCGCCCCGGACCGCGGCGCGGTCTACGTGGGCGGCGTCGACATCTGGTCGATGAGCGAGAACGAGCGCTACGACATGCGGACCCGGTTCGGGGTCTGCTGGCAGGACGGTGCGCTGTTCGGCTCGATGAACCTCTACGACAACGTCGCCTTCCCGCTCCGCAAGCACACGCGGATGTCGGAGAAGGAGGTCGAGAAGACGGTCATGACCGCGCTCGACGAGGTCGGTCTGGCCAAGGCGGCGCACAAGGCGCCGAACGAGGTGTCCGGTGGCATGAAGAAGCGCGCCGGCTTCGCCCGCGCGCTGGTGATGAACCCCGACATCGTGCTGTTCGACGAGCCGGACTCCGGTCTCGACCCGGTCCGTACCTCGCTGCTCTGCGACATCATCATGGACGTCCACAACCAGCACGGTGGGACGTACCTGCTGGTCACGCACGACATCAAGACCGCCCGCAAGGTCAGCGACTACGTCGGACTGATCTGGAAGGGCGAGGTCGTCCACTACGGACCGGCGCACGAGGCGTTCGAGCACCAGGACCCGTTCGTCAAGCAGTTCCTCGCGGGGCAGTCCGCCGGACCCCTCGGGATGGACTGAGATGAGCGGACTCCTGGGCAAGCTCGCCGCCGGGATGGTGGCGCTGCTCGTGGTGGGGGGTGTGTTCGTCGCCGTCGGCGGCACGCAGCCCTACACGGTCAGCGCCGTCCTGCCGGCAGGCAACCCGAACCTCATCCCCGGTGCGCCGATCTACATCGACGGCTTCCAGGCCGGGGAGATCTCCTCCGTCCGGCCCGAGGAGGGCCACGCGGTCGTCGAGTTCACCGTCGACGACGGCCTCGCCCCGCTGCACGCCGGCGCGTTCGTCCACGTCCAGTGGAAGGCCGTCGTCGGTGAGCGCCTGCTGTTCGTGCAGGACGGTCCCAAGGACTACGCCGAGATCCCCAGCGGCGGCATGGTGCAGGGCGACTTCCCGAAGCCGACCGAGGTCGCCGACGTGCTCGCCGCCCTCGACGAGCCCACCCGGGCGCGCCTGACCGGCCTGGTCGGGACCCTGCAGAACACCGTCACCGGGCACGAGCAGGACCTCAACGCCACCGTGAACACCGCCGGACCCGCGCTCGCCGCGGTCGGCAACGTGCTGCGCGGCATCGGCACCGACGGTCCCGCGATCTCCAAGCTGGTCACGGACCTGAACGGCACCGTCGACACCCTGGCCCGGCGCCAGCAGGACCTCGGCGCCGTCGTCGACGAGCTGGGCACCAGCGCCCGCGCGACGGCCGCCCAGCGCGAGCAGCTGCGCGCCGCGCTGGCCAAGCTGCCCCCGACGTTGCGCACCGCGCAGGGCACGCTGAACAAGGTCCCCGGCGTCACCGACGAGGCACTGCCACTGCTGGAGGACCTGCGCCCGGCGACGGAGAAGCTGCCCGGCGTGTCCGCGCAGCTCGCCCCGCTGCTGCAGGACCTGCGGCCGCTGGTCGCCGACCTCAAGCCCACCCTCGAGGCGGCGTCGGCGCTGCTCGACCGCACCCCCGGCCTGCTCGACTCCTCGAACCGCGCGCTGCCGGGCCTCGCCGAGACCGCGGGCGGCTACGCGCCGGTGCTCGAGGCGCTGCGCCCCTACACCCCCGAGGTCGTCGGGTTCCTCTCCACGTGGGGCTCCGCCGCCCAGAACTTCGACTCGAACGGCCGTTACATGCGGATCTTCGCGCAGGCCGGCCCCGCCACGCCGGTCATCTACCCGCCGGGCGTCACGCCGCCGGGGATCGTCCCCAACCCGAACCCGGCCCCCGGCTCGGCCGACGAGACCTCCGGCAACGGCGAGCAGAACCCGGGCGCGCCGCTCCTGCCGCAGCTCGGTGACGCCAGCGGGGAGGGTCCGCGATGAGCTCGACCCTGGGCTTCTCCCGCTGGCGGATCCTCGCCGTCGGCCTCGTCGCGCTCCTCGCGGGCACCGGCGCCGCGGCCGGCATCTCGAACGCCGAGTCCGGCCGGATCGTGATCGCGGAGTTCACCGACGTCAGCCCGATCCTCGCCGGCCAGCAGGTCAAGATCAACGGTGTCACGGTCGGCGAGGTGGGCCAGCTGCAGTTCGACCCGCAGCGCAAGGTCGCCGAGGTCCCGCTCCGCGTCGACGCGCGTGCCCTGCCGATCCACTCCGACGCGAAGGTGACCGTCGCCCCGGTCTCGCTGCTCGGTGAGCGCTTCCTCAACCTGAACACCGGCACCCCGGGCTCGCCCGAGCTGCCGATGAACACGCCGATCGGTGTCGAGCGGACCGGCCAGGAGGCCGACCTGCAGAACATCCTCGACACCCTCGACGACCCGACGGCCGGCGCGTTGGCCGCGCTGGTCACCACGCTCGGCCAGGGCACGCAGAACAACGGTGAGAACATCCAGAAGACCCTCGCCGCGCTCGCCCCGGCCATGAAGGACACCAACCAGCTCGTCGGTGTCCTGTCCGACCAGAACGAGCTGCTCGGCCGGGTCATCGACCAGGTCGAGCCGGTCACCGGCGCACTCGCCGTCGACCAGGGCAGACGGCTCGACGGCCTGGTCGCCTCGACCACGTCGCTGCTCGACACCACCTCCGCCCGCGACGCGCAGCTGCGCGGCACCCTGCAGGAGCTCCCCAGCACCCTGGCCGCGGCCCGCGCCACCCTCGGCGAGCTCGCCGGCACGGCGCAGTCCACCGCGGTCACCCTGGGCAACCTGCGGCCGACCACCGACAACCTGGTGGACATCAGTCGCGAGCTGCAGCGCTTCGCCGACTCGGCGGACCCGGCGCTGGCCTCGGCCGACCCGGTCCTGGACCGGGCGAGCGAGCTGCTCGACCAGGCGCAGCCGGTCGCCGCGGAGCTCCGGGCCGCGGGCCCGGACCTGCAGCGCACCGTCACCGGCGCCGAGCCGATCGTGCGCGACCTCAACGGCAACCTCGGCAACGTCCTCGGCTTCATCCGGAACTGGGCGCTGACCACCAACGAGAAGGACGGGCTGTCCCACTACTTCCGGGCCAGCTACGTGCTCAACGGCGACCCGGTCACCGGCTTCGCGCCGGGCGGTCTGCCGGACGCGGCCCCCGCGCCCGCGCCCGACGCCACCCCCAACGAGCAGGTGAACCAGCCCGCCCCGTCCCAGCCGGGACCGGGGACCGCGGCCCAGCCGGGCCAGGACTCCAACACCCTGCTGCAGAGCCAGCCCACCCCCGAGAGCAGCGCCACCGGGCTCAGCCCCGAGCAGGAGCAGGGCGCGCTCGGAACACTGCTGGGAGGCCAGTGATGGCGAGTGCCAAGCCCAAGCGCGGCGCGCGCTTCCGGTCCGGCCTGATCGGCCTGCTGATGTTCGTCGCGGCCGGCTTCTTCCTCTACGTCGCGCTGACCGCCCAGAAGGGTCTCCCCTTCGCCCAGCACGAGTTCCGCACCGCGGCCGTGTCGGACACCGGTGACCTCGCCGTCGGCAACGACGTCCGGGTCGGCCAGGTCCGGGTCGGGCGCGTCGACGACATCACCCTCGCCGACGGCGTCCCGCAGGTCCGGATGCAGCTCGACGACGCCGCCACGCAGGTCTTCAAGGACGGCTCGGCCACGGTGACCGGCCGGTCCGGTCTCGGGCAGCAGTACCTGGACCTCGACATCGGCAGCGAGCCGGCCGGCGTCCTCGGTGAGGACGAGGTCCTGGCGGTGCAGCGCTCCCGCAGCGCCGTGCAGCTGCTCGACCTGGCCAAGGTCTTCGACCCGGCCACCCAGGACGCCTCGCGCTCCGCGCTGCAGGAGCTCGGCAACGGCGCCGCCGGACACGGCCAGGACCTGCAGGACGTGGCGAAGGCCGGTCCGCAGATCCTGCCCTCGCTCGGCACGACCGCCCGGTCGCTGTCGGTCGACGGCGGTCGCGACCTGACCTCGATGCTCCAGTCCCTGGAGAGCCTGTCCTCGCGCTTCGCCGGCCGGGAGCAGGAGATCTCCTCCCTGGTCGGGCAGCTCGACACCACGCTGGCGGCGATCAACGCGGACAAGGGGAAGGCGCTCGCCGACACCCTGGACATCGCCCCCGAGGCGCTGCCCGCCGCCCGCCGGGCCCTGGAGGACCTGCAGCAGCCGCTCGCGTCGACGAACTCGGCGATGACGCAGCTGCAGCCGGGCGCCCGCTCGCTCGGCGACTCCACCCCGGACCTGCGGGGCGTGCTGGTCGAGGCCCCGACGCCGCTGGACAAGCTGCCCGGCGTCTCGGACTCGGCCGAGCCCGCGCTCGGCTCCCTGACCCCCGCCGTCGCCGACGCGCGCCCCGTCGCGCCGAAGGTGACCCAGGGCGTCGGGTTCGCGAACACCCCGCTGCAGGTCCTGGCGCCCTACTCGCCGGAGATCGCGCAGTGGTTCACCCACGCCAGCTTCGCGCTGTCCGACGGCGACGCCGCCGGCCACCACCTGCGGTTCACGCTGATGGTCCGGCCGGAGTCCTTCGCCGGTGCGGCGGGCCTGCCCGACCCGACCCGGGCGAGCGACCCCTACCCGGCCCCCGGCCAGGCGCCGAACGACGCCTCGCTGGGCCTGCTGCCCGCCCCGGGCCCGTCCAACCGGACCCCGGAGGAGCAGCCCGGTCAGGGCGACAGCGCCGCCGGTGGCGGCCTTCTCGGAGGTAACTGATGACCGCCCCCGCCTCGACGCCGCGGCTGCGGCGCCGCCTCCCGCTGTGGGTGGCCGCGCTCGCCGTCATCGGCCTGATGCTGGTGTCACTGGCCCTGGGTCTGTACAAGCCCCAGGTGAAGACGCTGATGGCGAAGCTGACCGGCTCGCCGACCCGCACCATGCACTTCTCCGCGAACCAGTTCCTGTTCGAGGACGCGTCGAAGGCGAAGGTGGCGGGCGTCGACTCCGGCGTCGTCTCCTCGGTCGACCCGGCCCCCGACGGCGGTGCGATCGTGACCGTCGTCGTCGACCCGGAGGTCGTCGAGGCCGTCGGCGACCAGCCGTCGGCGCGGCTGCGGCCCACGACCCTGCTGTCCGGCCTGTTCTACATCGACATCGTCCCGGGCGGTGACCGCTCCGCGGAGTGGACCGAGCAGATCCCGGTGGACCGCACCCGGCTGCCCACCGAGCTCGACGACGTCGCCGAGCGGCTGCAGCCCGACGCGCTCGAGGGCGCGACGACCGCGATCACCCAGTTCGACGAGACCCTCGGCAACGCCGGCGGCAACGAGGCGCTGCACGAGCTCCTCGCCGCCGCGCCGGGGACCCTCGGCCCGGGTGCCGGGGTCATCGAGTCCCTGCGCGGCACCCAGCCGGAGAAGGACCTGACCGACGTCGTGCGGGGCCTGCAGCGGACCACCGGGGCGCTCAACCGCGAGCCCGGCCAGCTGGACGGCATCGCCGCGAACCTGCAGGACACCACGCAGGTCATGGCGGAGACCTCCGGCCCGGTCGCGGACGCGATCAACCGGCTGCCCGGGGTGCTCGACACCACCGACGCCGGCCTGAAGCGGCTGAACGTCTCGCTGGACAAGCTGCGCGACACCGCGGGCCCGGCCCGGCCGGCGGTCCAGGAGCTCGACGGGTTCCTCGGCCGCGCCGAGCCGGTGCTGGCCGACGCCCGTCCGCTGGTGTCCGACCTGCGCGCCGCGCTGGTCGACACCCGGCCGCTGGTCGAGGGCCTGATCCCGGCCAGCGAGGGCGCCACCCGGGTCCTCGACGACCTGCCCGCTCCGCTGGAGCGGCTCAACGGTCCGGTCCTGGACTCGCTGAACACCCCGTTCGTCGGGGAGGGCCCCTACTCCGCGGTCGACAGCCGCGGTGTCCCGCTCAAGGACGAGGTCGGCCACATGTTCTCGAACCTGAACAAGACCGGCGCCTACGTCGACCCCAACGGGCACGCGGTGTCCTTCCACCCCGGACCCGGGCTCGGCACCGTGCCCGGCCTGGGCTCGGTGAGCCTGGAGAACATGTTCCAGCAGATCTTCCACGGGACGGGTGGTCGATGATGACGGCAACTCCCACGCCCCAGCAGGACGCACCGCGGGGCCTCGGTACCCGGGTGCGCTCGGCCGTGGACCGGGTCCGCAACGAGCCGGGCCTGGGCCGCAACGTCATCGCGCTCGCCGTGGTGATGGTGCTCGGCCTGGTCTGCGGGGGCTACATCCTGTCCCAGCAGCGGTTCGTCACGCCGTGGGCGAACGAGACGATGCTCTATGCGACCTTCTCCGAGACCCCGGCGCTCGCCCCGGGCCGCGGCCAGGAGGTCCGGATGTCCGGCGTCCCGGTCGGTGACATCCGCTCCTCGGAGCTGACCCCAGAGGGCACCGGCCGGGTGCTCCTGGCGATCGACCGCAACGACTACGACGGCCCCGTCTACGACAACGCCACCGTGGTCCTGCGGCCGAAGAGCCCGCTCAACGAGATGTACATCGAGATGGACCCGGGCACCCCTGCCGGCCGGGTCCTCGACGACTACGGCGTGCTCCCCGTCGCCAACGCGAAGCCGCCGGTGCAGATCGACGCGGCCCTGGCCCACCTGGACCAGAACGCGCTGGCCGCGGTGCAGTCGCTGCTGGAGGCCTCCGACGTGGCGCTGGCGACGGCGCCGCAGGACCTCCCGCAGGGCGTGCGCGCCACGACCGAGGTGGTCAACCGGCTCAAGCCGGTCGTCGACCAGCTCGACCTGCGGCGCGAGAACCTCGCCCGGCTGGTCACCTCGATCGGGCAGCTGTCGACGGCCGTCGGCGGCGACGAGAAGCGGCTCACCACCCTGGCGAACTCGCTGTCGACCACGCTGAGGACGGTGTCCGCGCAGAGCCAGGCCCTGCGGGACTCGCTGAACCAGCTGCCCGGCGTCGTCGACAACCTGGGCGCGGCCACCGGCAACGTCCAGCAGCTGTCCGACCAGCTCGACCCGACCCTGGACAACGTCCTGGCCGCCTCGGAGCAGCTGCCCGACGCCCTGGACCGGCTGACCGACACCGTCGACACGCTCGACACCACCGTCGACAAGGCCCGCCCGGTCGCGCAGAAGCTCAAGCCGGTCGCGGCGGACCTGCGTCCGTTCGTGAACGACCTGAACGGCACGCTGCCCGCGCTGGAGGAGATCTCCGGCCGGCTCGACCCGGTCACCGCGGGCCTGGAGCAGTACCTGCCGGACCTGAACGCCTTCGTCTACCAGACGTCGTCGGTCACCAGCCTGCGCGATGCCAACGGCGGCATCCTCCGCGGTCTGCTCCAGTTCGGCCCGACCACCATCCCGGCGCCCGGCGCCGACGAGCTCACCCAGACGCCCCGGTAAGGAGGTGACCCCCGGATGAAGATCCCCCATTCCGCGCTCCCCGCGATCAGGACGGCGATCCTGCTCGCCTTCACCGCGGCGTCGGCGTTCGTGTTCCTGTTCTTCTGGACCTCGGTCGGCGGTTACGTGCCCGGCTACACCCAGGAGCAGTACACGACGGCGTTCCACGTCGACAAGGTCAACAACCTGGTCCCGCAGTCCGACGTCACCCTCAACGGGGTGAAGGTCGGCAAGGTCCTGACCGTCGAGGCGACCCCGGACGGGCGCGCCGAGGTGGTCGTCAACATGACCGACGACAACGCCATCCCGCTGCATGAGGGCGTCACCGGCCGGATCAACTCGAAGACGCTCGTCGAGGAGACCTACGTGTCCCTCGTCGACGGCCGCGGTGCCGAGCTGCCCGACGGCGCCCGGCTGCCCGACGGCGCCGTGCAGTCCGCGGTGCTGCTCGACGATCTGATCCGGACGCTGCCCGACGACCGCCGCGTCGCGCTGGCCTCCACCCTGCAGTCGCTGGGTGCGGCCACGAAGGACACCCAGGCGGGCGTCGACGGCGCACTGGCCGGCCTCGGCCAGCTCGGCCGCGAGGGCGGGACCGCCCTCGACGCGCTCGCCGCGCAGTCGAAGGACCTCGAGCAGCTGTCGCAGAACACCGCCGCGGTGCTCGCCGCGCTGGACGTGCAGCGCGGCCGCATCGCCGACCTGGTGACCGACGCCAACCTGGTCACCGAGGTCACCGCGAACAGCCGCACCGACCTGGAGAACACCATCCGGGAGCTGCCGCCGACGCTGAAGGCGGCCAACGACGCCAGCGACGACCTGTCCCGGCTCGCCGGCGGGCTCGGCCCGGTCGCGGCGAACCTGGACCGGGCGGCGCCCGCGCTCAACGCGGCGCTGAACGAGCTCCCGGCGACCACCCGCGACCTGCGCGGGCTGCTGCCCTCGCTCGACGCGACCCTGGGCAAGGCCCCGGTCACCCTGGACCGGGTCCCGCAGTTCTCCGACGACCTGCGCGCCCTGCTGCCCGAGGCCGACCGGGCCCTGCTCCAGCTCAACCCGATGCTGGAGTACCTCAAGCCCTACGGCGGCGACATCTACCAGTTCTTCACCAACTTCGGTGAGACGGTGTCGCGCGGTGACGCCAACGGCACGCTCCTGCGCGTGATGCTGGTGTTCCACGCCCAGTCGTTCGCGGGCAACCCCGTCCCGCTCAACGACATCCCGCCGCTGGACGACAACAACCCGTACCCGCGGCCGGGCACCCAGGTCGGCCCCGAGGACGACGCGCCGCCGCCGCAGGTGGCCGACCCCGGACCGGCGAACGACTCGCCGCCCCCCGGACCGGCCCCGACCGTCGGGCCGCAGCCCGAGGGCGACGCCGCCCGCGGCGACGCGCCGGCGCCGGAACCGTCCGGCGGTGGGCTCCTGGGGCTCGGCGGATGACCCGCCCGTCCCGCACGACCCTCGAAGGGCGTAGGGCCGCACTCGCGGCCCTGCGCCCTTCGGGGCGTTCCGCGCTGGGTCTGATCATGGTCCTCGCCCTGGTGGCGCTGACCGTGGCGGGCGTGTCCCGGGTGAAGGTCGAGACCGGGGTCGAGTCGTTCCTGCCGTCGTCGGACCCGTCGGTGCAGCGCTACACCGAGCTCGCCCGGTCCTTCGGCGGCGACCCGATCGTCGTGCTGCTGCGCGCCCCGCAGGCCCCCGGCCTGCTCGAGCGGGACGTGCTGCCCCGGGTCCTCGGGGTCGAGGGGCAGCTGTCCCAGCTGCCCGACGTCGCGTCGGTCTACGGCCCGGCGACGACGCTGAACCAGCTGGCGTCGCAGTCGCAGAAGCTGCTCGCCGAGCTCACCGGCCGCCGCGACGGCCTGCAGCGGGCCGCGGCGATCACCGCCGAGCAGCGCGGGGAGGACCCGGTCGCCGCCGGGAACGCGGCCGTCGCGGCCTTCGACGCCCGCTACGGCCCGCTGATCGTGCAGGGCCTGCCCGTCGGGCTGCCGACCCTGCGCAACCAGCGCTTCATCGACCACTCGATCATGGGGTCCGGGGGTGAGCCGCGCCCGCAGTGGCGCTACGTCGTCCCCGACCAGCGGTCGCTGGCGATCCTGGTCCGGCCCCGCGAGGGACTCGACCAGGCCGGTACCGAGCAGCTCGTCGCCGCGGTGAACGCGACCGTCACGCAGGCGCAGCTGCCCGCCGAGGCGACCGTCTCCGGCGTCCCCGCGATCACCGCCTCGCTCGGCACCGCGGTGGACCGGGAGGCGCCGGTCCTCGGCGCGGTCGCGGTCGTCGCGATCGGGCTGTGCCTCTTCGTGGTGCCCTGGACCCGACGGCGACGGCGGCTGATCCCGCTCGCGGTCACCCTGGCCGCGACCGCGGCGACGCTGGCCGTGCTCGGCTGGGCCGGGCGACCGGTCTCGCTGGGCGTGGTCGCGTTCCTGCCGGTCCTGGTCGGGCTCGGCAGCTACTACCCGACCTACTTCGCCCGCGGGGCGCGGCCGCGCACGGTCGTCGTCGTCGCGGCGGGGACGGCGGCCGGTTTCGGTGCGCTGCTGCTGTCGCCGCTGCCGTTCGTGCGCGACCTCGGGTCGACCCTGGCCCTGGGTGTCGCGTTCGCGGTGGCGCTCGGCTGGTTCGTCTACCGCCCCGGTGGCTGGGCCGGACCGGACCGCCCGTCCGACGCACCCGCCGGCGGTGCACCCGACAGCGCCGCACCCGCCGGCGGTGCACCCGACAGCGCCGCACCCGCGGGCGGTGCACCCGCCGTCGACGGGGCCGCCGACGGCACCGCCGCCGGCGGCGCCGGGGGCGAGGTCCCCGCCGGCGCCGACGAGCCGATCGCGCGGCCGGGCCGGTCCCGGCTGGTCGCGGTCGTGCTGGCGGGGCTGGTCGCGGTCGGGGGCTGGGCCACGCTGCCCTTCCTGCCCCTGCAGACCAGCGTGGACGCGCTGTCGGCCGGGCTGCCCGCCGTCGACGACGCCACCCGGGTCGAGCAGGTCCTCGGGTCCGGCGGCGAGCTCGCCGTCGTGCTGCGCTCCACCGACGGCACGGGCGACGTGCTCACCCCGCAGGCCTGGGAGTGGATGACGACCGCCCAGCAGGGGATCGTGCGGCTGCACGGCGACGAGGCACGCCCCGCGCTCTCGGCGCCGTCGCTGCTGTCGTTCCTCGGCCCCACCCCGGACCAGGAGCAGATCCGCGCCGGGGTCCGGCTGCTGCCCCCCTACCTCACCGGGGCCGTGCTGCGGCCCGACGGCCAGGTCGCGGTGCTGTCGTTCGGGGTCCGGCTCGACGACCTCGACCGGCTCCGGGACCTCACCGACGCGATCGCCGCCGAGCTGCCCCCGGCCCCGCCCGGCTTCCTCGCGGAGGTGTCCGGGCTGCCCGCCGTCGCGGTGCAGGGCTACGAGCTGGTCTCCGCCGACCGCTACCTGGCCGGTACCGCCGGCCTGGTCGCGGCGGCCCTGGTGCTCGCGGTCGGGCTGCGGCACCGCCGCGACGCGCTGCGCGCCGCGCTCGCCGCCGTGCTCGCGACCGGCGCGAACCTGTTCCTGCTCTGGGCGTTCGGCATCCCGCTGAACCCGCTCACCGTCGCGCTCGGGTCGCTGACCGCCGCCGTCGGCTGCGAGTTCACCGTGATGACCTGCGACGCCGTCCGCACGCGCGACCCGCGCCTGCGGACCGCGGTGACCCTGGCGGCCCTCACCTCGGGCACCGGGTTCGCCGTGCTGGCGCTGTCCGACCTCGCCCTCATGCGCGAGTTCGGGCTGCTGCTGGCGCTGTCCGTACTGCTGTCCTACCTGGCCGCGCGCCTGGTGGTGCGGGCGTTCCCGCCCGCACCGGCCGGGGTCGGGATCTCCGGGAGTACCCCCGCCCCGGAGAAGCTCGTTGGAGTGATGTGATGCGACTGAAGTCCACACTGGCGTGGATCGCCGGCGCCGCCCTCGACCGTGTCCGGACCACCTGGACCGGCCGGATCGTGGCGGGCGTCCTCGTCCTCGCCCTCGTCGCCGGGATCGGCGGCGGGGTCTGGTGGAAGATGCAGCAGGTACCCGACGGCGCGGCGCTGGCCGTCGGCGACCGGGTCGTGACCGTCACCGACCTCGACGACCGGGTGCAGACCCTGCGGGCGCTCTACGGCGTCCAGCCCCCGGTCGAGGACCCGGTGCGGATGGACGGCTTCCGCCGCGACGCCGCCAAGGCCGTCGCGCTGAGCATGGTGCTGGAGGACCGGGCGGCCGAGATGGGCGTCGGCATCGCCGACGCCAAGGTCCGCCAGACCCTCGACGAGTACATCACCCAGCAGCTCGGCAACGGCCCCGGCGCCCGTGACGACTTCGTCCAGGTCCTGGGCAACGTCGGCACCACCGAGGACAAGGTGATGACCGAGGTCCGCCAGCAGATGGTGGTCGGCGAGCTGTTCGACCGGGTCACCAAGGACGTCGCCGTCACCGACGACGACCTGCGCGCCGACTTCCCGAAGTACGCCGAGCGGCTCGGCACCCCCGAGAAGCGCGACCTGTCCAACATCGTGGTCGCCAGCAAGGAGGCCGCCGACAAGATCGCGGCCGACCTGCGGGGCGGTGCCGACTTCGCGACCGTCGCGCGGGCCAGCACCATCGACAACGCCACCCGGGCGAACGGCGGCGCGCTCGGCCCGATCAGCGCCGACCAGCTGCAGCCCGACTACGCGAAGGCCGCCTTCGAGACCCCGGCCGGCCAGGTCTTCGGGCCGGTGCAGAACCAGTTCGGCTGGAACGTCGGCCGGTCCGGTGCGGTGACCCCGGGCGTCCCGGCGAACTTCGACCAGGTGCAGGACCGGCTCCGCGAGCTGGTGCTGTTCGACCGGCGGATCACCGTCTGGGGCCAGTGGATGAACGACTCCCTGCGCGGGGGCGACGTCCGCTACGCCGACGACTACCGCCCCGCCGACCCGGACACCGCCCCCACCGGGGCGAGCCCCGGCCTGCCCTCCGGTACGCCGCAGACCGTCCCGCCCGCACCCGGTGGTGGCGGGTGAGCCCCGTCTGGGGCCTCCTGAGCTTCGCCGGTGTCGGCGTCCTGCTCGCCCTCATGGGGTGGGCGGGACGCCGGCACGCGGCCGCGCTGGGTGCCGTCCCGGGGATGCCCGCCGAGCTGCAGCAGCACCGGATCGCGGTCATCCGCCGCGGCGCGACGGCCTGCCTGGTCGTCGGGGTCGCGTTCGTCGTGATCGGGGTGCTGGTCCCGCTGGTGTGAGCCGGCCGCGGCACCGTCACCCACGGGAGAGCCCCGGCCGGACCCGGCCGGGGCTCTCCCGTGCGGGTCAGCGGACGGCGGGTGCCGGGACGGGGTCGCCGTTCGGGTTCAGCGGCAGCCAGGTCCCGCCGAAGGCCTCGACGCCCTGGCCGGTCACCGCACCCGGCGTCGTGTCGCCCGCGAAGCGGTGCAGGACGTGCCCGGCGTAGGTCACCTGCTCGCCGCCGGCCGTCGCGGTGGTGCCGATGACCTCGGTGCGCAACGGGTTCAGCGCCGGGCGGGCGGGGTGCGGCACCCCCTCGGCGACGTAGGCAGGCCACTGCGCGAGGCACTCGCCGGCGCACTCCCCGGCCGGGACGCGCGCGTAGAGCACCCGGCCCTGCCCGTCGGCGAGCACCGCGCCGGCCGTCGAGGTGACCACGTCGATGGTCGTGCCGGCGCCGGGGAGCGTGAACGCCCGCTCGGTGCCCGCGGGCTCGGCGGACGTGCAGGCGCCCAGGGACAGGGCGGCCGCGGCGAGGAGCAGCGCGACGCGGTGGCGGGACGGGGCGGGCACGGTTCCTCCGGGCGGTGGGGGTGGCGGGCTGCGGCTCAGCGGGTGAGCAGCAGGAACAGGCAGTACGAGGTGACCATCGCCAGCACCACCAGCGCGGGCACCAGCAGCCGCGGGTCGAGCTCGATGGTGCGGGAGCCGCGGCGCGGCCCGTCCAGCTCGGCGCGGGTCGCGTCCGGGTCGGGCGGGCCAAGGAAGTCCGAGATCCGGAAGCGGCGGTCGAAGTCGTCGGAGTCGGCGACACCGCGCAGCAGCTCCGACGGCGGCCCGCACGCCACGATCCGGCCGTGGCACAGGATCGCGACGGTGTCGGCGAGCTCCCGGGCCAGCGCGATGTCGTGCGTGGTGACCAGCACCGTGGCCCCCGAGCGCGCGTGCTGCTCGCGGACCGCGGCCACCAGCGTGCCCGCGTGGGCGGAGTCCAGACCGGTCTCCAGCTCGTCGAGCACCAGCACCGGCGCCTCGACGGCCAGCGTACGGGCGATCGCCAGCCGCTTGCGGCCGTGCGCGGGGAGCTCGGACGGGAGCGCGTCGGCCCGGTCGTGCAGCCGCATCTCGCGCAGCCGGTGCATCGCGACCCGCTCGACGCGCTCGGGGGACATGCCGCGGCCGTCGAGGGCGTAGGTCAGGTTCTCGTAGACCGACAGCGAGCCGAACAGCGACGACTCGAACACCGACGGCCCGCCGAACAGCACGCTCATGCCGCGTCGCAGCCGTCGCAGCTGCGCCTCGCCCGCCGCGTGCACGTCGACGCCGTCGACGGTCACGGTGCCCCGCCCCGGGGCGACGAGCCCGGCGAGGTGGCGGACCAGCGTCGTCTTGCCCGACCCGGACGGGCCCATGACGACCGTCACGGTGCCGGGCGCCAGGTGCAGGCCCAGGCGGAACAGCACCGGGGTGTCGTCGATCATCGTGGTGACGTCGGTGAAGTCGATCGTGGGCCCGCGGGGCGGCTCGTCCGGCACGGGTCCCGTCATCACACCAGTGGACGACGACGGCCCGGAGGGCTCGTCCCCCGGCGGGGGTGACTCCCTCTCCCGGAGTGGGTGTCCCTGCGCGCGCGGGGCCCCGCCGGGCGTCGCGCGCGTTCTAGCCTGCGCCCATGAGCGAGCAGGTGCAGAGCCGGACCACGATGCCGTGGGCGCTGGTCGTGTCGGCCGCCGCGTGGATGCTGACCGCGGTGCTGCTAGCCGTCGCGTGGACGGGGCTGCGGCCGGAGTCCACGGTCGACGAGGACACCGCGAGCACGCTGGCCGGACAGGGCGCGCCGGTCGTCGAGACCGGCTCGGGCGCGCCGTACCCCCCGTGGCTGCTGCTCGTGCTCGCCGTGCTGCTCGTCGTGGCGGGGGCCGCCCTGGCGCTGCGCCGCCGCGCGGGCCGTTACCCCGCGGTCGTCCTGTCCGTTGTGTCGGTGGTGCTCCTCGCCGCGGCGGGGCGCTGGGAGACGATCCCGGCGATGGTGCTGCTGGTGGTGGGGACCGTCCCGCTGCTGATGCCCTCGGCGCTGCGACACCTGCGCTGACGCACTCGTGGGGGACCCGGTGCCGGTTCCCCGCACGAGCCGACCGAAAGGAGGCCCGGAGTGGCCGTGCCGGGGTTCGACTGGTTCTCCGACCGTGTGGACTGGATCAGCCTGGTCCGCGGGGCCTCACTGGCCTTCAGCGTGCTGGTGATCGGCGGTCTCGCCGCGCCGCTGGGCTCACAGATCCCGGTGGTGGGCCCGGCCTGGCTGATCATCACCGCGGTCGTCGCGTTCGTGCTGGCCGGCTACCGGATCGGCGACGCGCTCGACCCGCGCGTGCACGGGGCCGGTGCGGCCGTCGCGGGCTACGCGCTGGTGCTGCCGCTGGTGGTGCTCGGCACCGGCACGCTCGACCCGCTGCAGCTGGTCCTCACCGCGGCGACCGCGGTGGTCATGGGCGCGATCGCCGGGCACCTCGCGGGCCGCAACCGGGACCGCCGCACCGCCTGAGAGCGGCCGCGCCCGAGTGGGGGAGGAACCACCCCCTCGGGAGGGATGCCGGGTCACGCAGCGTGCCGACACGATGCGGGCTGCGACGGCGGGGCCTCGCCCGCGCCGTTCCGACCCACCCTCGAAGGGGAGAGCAGCCCGTGTTCCCAGGCATCCATGCGCGCACCCGGCCCGACCACCCCGCGGTGGTGCAGCCCGAGACCGGCCGCACCACGACCTACGCCGAGCTCGACGACCGCTCCCGCCGGATCGCGCACGTGCTGCGCGACGCCGGCCTGCGTCGCGGCGACCACGTCGCCTTCGTGTCCGACAACGCCCCGGAGGTCTTCGAGATCTACTGGGCCGCATTGCGCTCCGGCCTCTACGTCACCGGGATCAACCACCACCTGTCCCCGGACGAGGCCGCCTACATCGTCACCGACTGCGGCGCGCGGGTCCTGTTCGCGTCGGCGGCGAAGCGCGAGCTCGCCGAGGCCCTGGTGGAGCGGACCCCCGGCGTCGAGCGCCGCTTCGCCTTCGGGGGTGCGGTCGAGGGCTACGAGTCCCTCGGCTCGGCGATGGAGCTCGCCGCGGACGGGCCGCTGCCCGAGCAGCCCCGCGGCGCGGACATGCTCTACTCCTCGGGCACCACCGGCCGGCCCAAGGGCATCAAGCCCGCGCTGCCGACGATCCAGGTGGACGAGCCCGGTGACCTCTACACCGCGGTGTTCGGGCCGATGTACGGCTTCGGCGAGGAGACCGTCTACTACTCGCCGGCCCCGGTCTACCACGCCGCGCCGCTGCGCTTCGGCGGCATCGTGCACGCCCTCGGCGGCACCGTGGTCATGGCGCAGAAGTTCGGGGCCGAGGAGGCCCTCGGGCACCTGGAGCGCTACCGGGTCACGCACGGCCAGTTCGTCCCGACGATGTTCGTCCGGATGCTCAAGCTCCCTGACGAGACACGCAGCCGTCACGACGTCTCCTCGCTGCGCGTGGCGGTGCACGCCGCCGCGCCGTGCCCGGTCGACGTCAAGCAGAAGATGATCGACTGGTGGGGCCCGGTCCTGCACGAGTACTACTCCTCGACCGAGGGCAACGGCGTCACCTTCATCGACTCGGCGGCGTGGGCGGCCAAGCCCGGCTCGGTCGGCAAGGCAGGCCTCGGCGTCATCCGGATCTGCGACGACGAGGGCACCGAGCTCCCCACCGGCGAGGTCGGCACCGTCTACTTCGAACGCGACGTCCCGCCGTTCGAGTACCACAACGACCCCGAGCGGACCCGCGAGGCGCGGCACCCTGACCACGAGAACTGGTCCACCACCGGCGACGTCGGCTACCTCGACGAGGACGGCTACCTGTTCCTCACCGACCGCAAGGCCTTCATGATCATCTCCGGCGGGGTCAACATCTACCCGCAGGAGGTCGAGGACGTCCTCACCCTGCACCCCAAGGTCTACGACGTCGCCGTCATCGGCGTGCCCGACGCCGAGATGGGCGAGCAGGTCAAGGCCGTCGTGCAGACCCCCGAGGGCGTCGAGGGCTCCCCGGAGCTCGAGGCCGAGCTGCTGGAGTTCGTCCGCGAGCGGATCGCGCGCTACAAGGCCCCGCGCAGCGTGGACTTCACCGCGGAGCTGCCCCGCAGCGCCACCGGCAAGCTCGTCAAGGGCGATCTGCGCAAGCAGTACACCGAGGTCGCCCCCGCCTGACGGACGCGCCGCGACGGTCACCGCGCGGAACCGTCCGTCACGCACCGTGCATCCGTAGGGAGCACGGAACCACCCCCCGGGAGCGATGTGACCCCCCTCGCTCCCGGACAGCATTCGTACCACCGACGGCGCCCGCTTCCGGGCGTCGGCACCCAGCACTCAACGAGGAGATCGAGATGGGCTTCTTCGCCGACAGCAACGAGGTCGACAAGTACATCGGCGGCGTCTTCCGCGCGGCCAACGACCACCCGGAGTCGGGCCCGAAGATGCGTGCCGCCGGCATCAACCTGCGCGTGCTCTACACCGACCCGGACACCGAGATGTGGGTCAAGATGAACGAGCCCGCCATGGAGGTCCACACCGGCGCCGACGAGGACAAGGCCGACATCACGCTGATGATGCGTGCCGACACCGGCGACAAGTTCTGGCGCGGTGAGTACAACCTCGCCGTCGGTCTCGCCAAGGGCGAGGTCAAGGCCAAGGGCCCGGTCAACAAGATCCTGAAGCTGGTCCCGCTGACCAAGCCGCTGTTCCCGATGTACCGCGAGCTGGTCGCCGAGAAGGACGCGACCGCGAGCGCCTGATCCGCCTCACCCGAGCGAAGAGGAAGGGACGCCGACGAGATGGCGACCATGAAGGCGGTCGTGCTCCGCGAGCCGCACAAGATCGAGGTCATGGAGGTCCCCAAGCCGGAGATCACCGACCCCGGTGACGTGCTGATGCGCGTCGACCTCACCGCGATCTGCGGGACCGACCTGCACCCCTACGAGGGCCGGATCGTGATCGAGGACGACGTCGTCCTCGGCCACGAGTTCCTCGGCACCATCGAGGCGGTCGGGTCCGGGGTCACCCTGATCTCCGAGGGCGACCGTGCCGTCGCGTCGTGCGTCGTGAGCTGCGGCAGCTGCTACAACTGCCGCCGCAACCGGCCCGGCCAGTGCTTCGGCACGATGATCTTCGGTCTCGGGGTGACCTTCGGCAACCTGTCCGGCGGCCAGGCCGAGTACGTGATCGTGCCGAACGCGGACCGCACGCTGCGCAAGCTCAGCGACGAGGGCAAGGGCAACGACGAGGACAAGCTCTTCGTCGGCGACATCATGGCCACCGGCTACGAGGCCGTGCGCAAGTTCATCCAGCCCGGCGACACCGTCGCCGTGGTCGGGGCCGGCCCGGTCGGGCTGTGCGCCGCGATGGCCGCGGACGTGCTCGGCGCGTCGCAGACGATCGTGGTGGACAAGGTCCCGGCCCGGCTCAAGGAGGCGGAGGCGATCGGGGCGGTCCCGGTCAACGCCGACGAGACCGACCCGGCCGAGGCCGTGCAGGACCTCACCGACTGGCGCGGGGCGGACGTCGTGATCGACGCCGTCGGCCACCCGTCGGCGCTGCTCTCCGCCTGCTCGCTCGTGCGCTCCGGTGGTGCGATCTCGATCCCCGGCGTCTACACCGAGGACTCCATCGAGCTGCCGTTCGGCGACCTCTACCTCAAGGGCGTCACCATCTCCCAGGGCGTCGCCAACATCACCAACTACATGGACGAGACGCTCGCGCTGATCGCCGCGGGCAAGCTCGACCCGAGCCGGTTCATCTCGCACCGGATGCCGATGTCGCAGGCGACGGAGGCGTACCGGATGTTCGAGGAGCGCGAGGCCACCAAGATCGTCCTGGACCCCACCGCATGACCGCCGGGACGACCGTCCGCCACTTCCCGATGCGGATCGGCGGCGAGGACGTGGACTCGAGCGACCACCTGGAGATCCGCGACCCGCAGAACGGCGAGCTCGTCGCCACCGCGGCGTCGGGCGGGGCGGCGGTCATCGACTCCGCAGTCGACGCCGCCCAGGCGGCCTTCGACGACGGCGGCTGGTCCCGCGCCACTCCCGCACACCGCGCGTCGGTGATGCGGGCGATCGCGGACCGGCTCGGCGAGCGGCTCGACGAGATGGTCGAGCTGGAGATCATGGCCAACGGCGCCACCGTGCGGCAGGCCACCGGTTTCCACGTCGGCTACTGCGCCCCGCACCTGGAGTACTTCGCGGGCCTGGCGGAGCGCTACGAGTTCGAGACGCCCATGCCGCGGGCGACGTTCCCGGTGCTCGGCCAGTCGACGCTCCGCAAGGAGCCGATCGGCGTGGTCGGCGCGATCGCACCGTGGAACTTCCCGCTGCTGCTCTCGCTGTGGAAGTTCGCACCGGCCCTGGCCGTCGGCAACTCGGTGATCCTCAAGCCGGACGAGAAGACGCCGCTGTCGGCGCTGGAGTTCGCCCGGATCGCCGAGGAGTGCGGGCTGCCGCCGGGCGTGTTCAACGTCGTCCCGGGCCCCGGCCCGGACGCGGGTGCGCGCCTGGCGTCGCACCCGGGCGTCGGCAAGATCGGTTTCACCGGGTCCACCGACGTCGGGCGCGAGATCATGCGCCTGGCCTCGGGCACGGTGAAGGCGGTGACCCTGGAGCTCGGCGGTAAGTCGCCGGCGCTGGTCCTCGACGACGCCGACCTGGACATCGCCGTCGACGGCGTGCTGTACGGCTGCATGCTCTACTCCGGCCAGGTCTGCGAGTCGATGACCCGGCTGCTGCTGCCGGACTCGCTGCACGACGAGTTCGTGGAGCGCATGGTCGCCCGGGCTTCCACCATCCAGCTCGGGGACACCCGGGACTGGGAGACCGACATGGGCCCGGTCGTCTCGGCGAAGCAGAAGGACCGCATCCTCGAGCTGATCCGGTCGGGCAAGGACGAGGGCGCCACCGCCGTCCTGGGCGGCGGAGAGGCCCACGTCGAGGGGTACGAGGGCGGCCACTGGATCCAGCCGACCATCTTCACCGGCGTCCGCAACGACATGCGGATCGCCCGCGAGGAGATCTTCGGCCCGGTGCTGTCGGTCATCCGCTACGGCTCCGAGGCCGAGGGCGTCGCCCTGGCCAACGACACCCAGTACGGGCTCGCGTCGTCGGTGTGGAGCCGCGACAACTCCCGTGCCCTGGACGTCGCCGAGAAGATCAAGGCCGGCTCGGTCTGGATCAACGACGCACACCAGATCAACTGCGAGGTGCCCTTCGGCGGGTACAAGCAGTCCGGTGTGGGCCGCGAGCTCGGCCCGCGCGCGCTGGACCCCTACGTCGAGGAGAAGAACGTCCACCTCGACCTGTCCGGCACCCGCGACGCCCGGCCCTACGACGTGCTGCTCAGCCACGCCGAGGACTGAGGCCGTCGACCCCGGGGTCCTCCCGGCGCCCGCCCGCGCCGGGAGGACCCCCCTCCCTCTCCCGTTGGGGGTACGACGTCGCCCTCGCGGGGAGACGCCCCGCTCCCACCCGTCTCCGCACACTGTTCCCGACCGTGTGTCACCAGCTTTCCGCCCGCGGAGCACCCCGCCGGGCTCGGAGGAGATCCCGATGACCGCCACCTTCGACGCCACCGACTTCGAGTCGGAGATGTTCGACCCGGACGCCGTGGACATGATCCCGGCCACCAGCGAGGGCAAGCCCGAGCACTACCCGGTCGACATCTCCACCAAGGCGTTCTGGAACCAGACCTCCGAGCAGCGTGAGGAGACCTTCAAGGTCCTCCGCGCCGAGCAGCCGGTCTCCTGGCAGCGCCCCGTCGACGACGCGGTCACCCCCGACCCGGACGACCCCGGCTACTGGGCCGTGGTCAGCCACGCCGACATCGTGAAGGTCTCCCGGGACAACGACACCTACGTCTCCGGCCAGGGCGTGCTGTTCGACCTGCTCCCGCCGATCTTCCTCGAGCTGACCCAGTCCTTCCTGGCGATGGACAACCCGAAGCACGACCGGCTGCGCAAGCTGGTCGCCTCGGCGTTCACGCCGAAGCAGATCAAGCTGATCGACGACAAGATCGCGCTCGCCGCGAAGGAGGTCGTCGACGGCGTCGTCGCCGAGACCTCCGGCGAGATCGACTTCGTCACCAGCGTCGCGAAGGTCCTGCCCACCCGGATCTTCTGCGACATCATGGGCATCCCTGAGCACCTGCGCGAGGCCACCGAGAAGAACGCGGCGGACATCGTCGCCTGGGCCGACGACGAGGTGCTCGCCGGTCGCCAGGCCGACGAGGTGCAGGTGCAGGCCGCGACCAACCTGCACGACATCGCCACCGAGCTGATCGAGCTCAAGACCGCCGAGCCCTCCGACGACCTGATCACCTCGCTGATCAACGCCGAGGTCGACGGGCAGAAGCTCGACGAGTTCGAGATCGGCTCGTTCTTCGTGCTCATGGCCGTCGCCGGCACCGACACCACCCGGCACACCTCGTCGTTCACCGTCCGCGCCTTCACCCACTTCCCCGAGCAGAAGCAGTGGCTCATGGAGGACTACGACGGACGCATCAACAACGCCATCGACGAGTTCGTCCGGTACGCCTGCCCGGTGATGACCTTCCGTCGCACTGCGGTCGTCGAGACCGAGCTGGGCGGCAAGAAGATCGTCCCCGGCGACAAGGTCGTCATGTTCTACCCGTCGGGCTGCATGGACGAGAAGGTCTTCGACAACCCGGAGCAGTTCGACCTGTCGCGGGAGAACGCGAAGGCGCACACCGGGTTCGGTGGCGGCGGTGTCCACTTCTGCCTCGGCAACCAGCTCGCCAAGTCCATGCTGAAGGCGCTGTTCCGCGAGCTGCTGTTCCGCATCCCGCAGTTCGAGGTCGGTGAGCCCGAGCTGCTGGGCACCAACTTCATGCGCGGGGTGAAGCGCATGCCGTTCCGATTCTCCCTGGAGAAGTGATGGGTCTTCGTATCGAGCTGGACGAGAGCAAGTGCAGCGGCCTCGGCCTCTGCGAGGCCGAGGCGCCGGAGCTGTTCGAGGTACGTGACGACGGGTCGCTCGACATCCTCGACGCCACCCCGTCCGACGAGCACCGCGCGGCCTGCGAGGCGGCGATCGCCTCCTGCCCGACCGAGGCCCTGCGCCTCGTCGAGAGCTGACCGACCCCGTCACACCACACCGCAGACGCCGGGGGCCGCCACCCCCGGCGTCCGCTCGATCCCGAGGAGGACCACCGTGGAGCACCTCGTCGTCGTCGGGGCGTCGCTCGCCGGGATCCGTGCCGTCGAGTCCGCCCGCCGGGCCGGCCACACCGGCCGGATCACGCTGGTCGGTGCCGAGCGCCACCTGCCCTACGACCGGCCCCCGCTGTCCAAGGCGTTCCTGGACGACACCGGTTCCGAGCCGGCCGACCCGCGTTACCGGACCGAGGAGCACCTGCGTGAGGAACTGGGGGTGGAGCTCCGCCTGGGCAGCCCGGCGACCTCACTGGACACGACCGCGGAGCTGATCGGGATCGGCGACGGCTCCGAGCTGTCCTACGACGCGCTCGTCGTCGCGACCGGGGGAGCGGCCCGGATGCTGCCCGGCACCGGGGAGCTGTCCGGCGTGCACGCCCTGCGGACCTGGGACGACGCGCTCGCCGTGCGCTCCGCGCTGGATGCGGGCGCCCGCACCGTCGTGATCGGTGCCGGGTTCATCGGCTCGGAGGTGGCGAGCTCGGCGCGCAAGCGCGGCCTGTCCGCCACGATCGTCGAGACGCTGCCGGTCCCGCTGGTCCGCTCGGTCGGCGCGGACATGGGCACGGCCTGCGCCGACCTGCACCGCGAGCACGGTACCGACCTGCGCTGCGGCGAGACGGTCGACGGGCTGGAGTCCTCCGCCGACGGCGCCGTCACCGGCGTCAGGCTGGGCTCGGGCGAGGTGGTCCCGGCGGACCTCGTGGTCGTCGGCATCGGCGTGTCGCCCTGCACGGACTGGCTGGAGGGATCCGGCGTCGAGCTGCACGAGCGGGACCGGGGCGTCGTCGCCGACGCCACCCTGCGCGCCGCCGACGGCGTGTACGCCGCGGGCGACGTCGTGCACTTCCCGAACCACGTGTTCGACGGCGAGGTCATGCGCCTGGAGCACTGGACGACGGCCGCGGAGCAGGGTGCGCTGGCCGCGAAGAACGCGCTCGACCCGGAGAACGCCACCGAGCTCGGGACCGTGCCGTACTTCTGGTCGGACTGGTACTCCAGCCGGATCCAGTTCGTCGGCCGCCCGGCCGCCGACGAGATCCGGGTCGTGTCCTCCGAGCTGGGCGACGACCGGTTCCTCGCGCTCTACCGGCGCGGGGACCGGCTGGTCGGGACGATCACGATCGACCGGCCCACCCAGATCATGAAGTACAAGCGGCTGATCTCGAAGCGCGCGAGCTGGGCCGAGGCGCTGGAGTTCGCCGGGGTCTCCTAGCCGTCGGTGCCGGTCGTCCGGTCGGCGTCGTCGATGTCGAGCATCCGGCGGGCCAGTCGCTTCCAGCTCGGGAGGTGCGGCTCGGTCACCGGGTCGCGGGGGTGGATCGCGTAGGTCATCGCGACCCCCCGCATGCTGGTGAACAGCAGGTCACGGCACTCGTCGAAGTCGGGGTGGCTGGACAGCACCGGCCCGAACATCGTCGCGACCACGTGGGTCACCGCGACGCCCAGACGTCGCTCGGCGGGGAACAGCTCGTTTCGGATGTCGGTACTGGTGCGGGCGGCGACCCACAGCTCCATCGACGCCCAGAAGTACGGCTGGGCGAAGGTGCCCCACAGCAGCTCGACGGCCCGGTCGCACCGTTCGGGCCCGGTGGTGCGGCCGTACTCCGAGCCCAGGACCCACTGCTCCATGTCGGCGATCTGCTCGACGACCAGGTGCTGCGCGGCGGCGATGAGCAGGGACTCGCGGCTGGGGAAGTGGTGCAGCAGCCGGCCGCGCGACACCCCGGCGCGCCGCTGCACGGTCACGGTCGTGGAGTGCGCGTAGCCGTTCTCGAACAGCTCCTCGAGGGCCGCGGCGAGGATGATCGCCCGGCTGCTGGCCCGGCGTTCGCCCTGGGTGCGGCGGGGCCGGGGCGGGCGTGGTTCGTCCACGGGGGAGACCATGCGGGGCAGGCTAGCCTCCGGCCGCACAGCGGATGTCTGTACACGCTGCTCCACCCGACCCTAGGGTTCGTCACCCGAGGGGGTGACGATGATCGACGACGTACTGGTCCCGACGGCACCGGCGGTCTCGTTCCGCGCGGTCCGGATGTCCTTCGACTCCGAGCCCGTGCTCGAGGGGATCGACCTCGAGCTGCCACCCGGCCGCACGACCGTCCTGCTCGGTCCGTCCGGCGTCGGCAAGACGACGTTGGTGCGGATCCTGCTCGGGCTCTACGCGCCCGAGTCGGGCGAGACCCTGGTGGACGGTCACGCGGTCGCCGGTCTGCGTGACGCCGAGCTGGCCGGGCTGCGCCGCCGGATGGGGGTCCTGCTCGGCGGGTCCTCGGTCTACGACGCGTCGCTGTTCGCGTCGCTGACGCTGTTCGACAACGTCGCCTACCCGCTGCGGGCGGCCGGGGCGCCCGACGCCGACGCCGCGACCTGGCGGATCCTGCACGAGTTCGACCTGGCCGACCACGCCACCGCGCTGCCGTCGGCGGTGTCGGCGGGGCAGCGCCGGCGGGCCGCGCTCGCGAGGGCCCTGGTCGGCGCGCCGCAGCTGCTGGTGCTCGACGACCCCGGGCCGGCCATGGACCTGCACAACCGCGAGCAGGTCGTGCGCGCCGTGCGCCGGCGTGCCGCGGACGCGACGGCACTCGTCGTCACCCACGACCTGGACCTGGCACGGGACCTGGGTGACCGGGTCGCGCTCCTGCTCGGCGGCCGGATCGTCGCCGACGGCCCGGTCGACGAGGTGCTCGGCGGGATCACCACCGCCGCCGACCTGGACGCCCGGTTCGGCGTGCGGGCGTCGCTGCCGGTGGCCTCCGCGGCCGAGCAGGCGGCGCTCGCGCGGCGGGCCCGGCGGCAGGGGCTCGGCGAGGCGCGGCTGCTCATGGGGGTGCTGCTCGTGATGCTCGCGTTGCTGTCGCTGGCCCTCGGCTCGGGCATGGTGGCGAACCCGGCGATCTGATCCCGGCCCGGTCGTCCGGGACGGATCAGCGGACGGGGCCGGGCTCCCGGCGCCGGACCTGCTCGACGACGGCGGCGGCCGCCGGCTCGGTGACGTCGCGGTTGAACGGCAGCCTCGCCAGCGCCGCCCCCATGGCGCAGGTGTTGCTCAGCGCGGAGAAGGTGAGCCCGGCGCCGATGCCGCCCGCGAGCAGCCGCAGCTTCGGTGTGGCGAGGCGTCCGCCGAGAATCCCGGTCAGCACCAGGGACCCGGCGACGAGCCGGACCTGCCGCTCCAGGGCCCACGCGGTGCGCCCCCGCACGACCTCGTGACCTGCGGCGACCCAGGCGGCCACCCCGCCGTCGAGCACGTGGGCGCGGTCCAGCCCGGCGGCGGCCAAATGCCTGCGGCCCTGCTCGGCCCGCACGCCGGACTGGCAGACGAGCACCAGCGGCGACGACGGGTCGTCGAGGTGGCGGGCGAGCTCGGCCGTGTGCTCGGCGAGGGTGTTCAGCGGGACGTGGTACGAGCCGCGGATGTGCTGCGCCTCGAACTCGGCGGCACTGCGCACGTCGATGACCAGCGGCTCGGACCACTCGCGCAGGGCTGCGGGGGTCACGGTGCGGGTGGTGGGCTGGGCGGTCATGAGAACCCTTTCGGAGGAGTGGGACCGTCAATATACCCCAGGGGGTACTTCTGGGACCACATGGCGGGACGCCGGTAACGCATCCCGGGGTCCGCTTCGATCTGCAGAGTGAGGTCGGGACGTGAGGCGGGTGCATGGGCAGGAACGGGCCGTACGAGCGGTACTACGCGGAGCGCGAGGCCTCCGGGCAACGCACCGTGCTGTGGCCATGGGTGCTGCTCGCACTCGTCGTGCCGTTGCTGCTGGTCCGGTCGTTCGTGGTGGCCGACGAGCCCGCCGGGGCGACGGCGACCCACCAGGCCGCGCCGGCGCCCGCGCGCGAGGCCGGGCAGGGCGTCCACCGGGCCGGGACCGACATCGAGCCCGGCACCTGGGCCACGGACGGCCCGGGATCCGGCGCCGAGTGCGGCTACACGCGCACCGCGGCCGACGGTGTCGAGATCGCCAGCGCCCGGCTGCACGGCGCGGCCGCCGCACGGTTCCTGGACGGGGAGTCGGTCGTCCTCACCGGGGGCTGCACCTGGACGGCCGACTGACCGGGGTCACAGGGTTCCGGTCACCGCCTGCAGCAGCAGGCTGCTCGCCCCGACCAGGATCCACAGACCCGCGCCGAGCAGCAGCGGACGCGGACCGGCGCGACGGAGGTCGGACAAGCGCATCGACAGCCCGATCCCGGCCAGCGCCGTCGTGATCAGGAACGTGCCGAGCGTGGTGATCGCCGGGTGCCAGGCCTCGGGCACCAGTCCGGCGCTGGTCAGGGCGGAGGCGACGGCGAACCCGATCAGGAAGGTCGGGACGAGCTTGCGCCACGGGAGCGAGTGGGTCCGCTCGCCGGCCGCTTCGGCATCCCGCCGGGCGACCCGGGTGGCGAGCACGAGGACGATCGGGATCAGCATCAGTGTCCGGGCCAGCTTCACGATGACCGAGTAGGGCCCGGCGTCACCGCCGTAGGCGTATCCGGCGGCGACGACCGAGGACGTGTCGTTGATCGCCGTGCCCGCCCACAGGCCGAAGGCGTGCGGTGCCAGGCCCATCAGGTGGCCGAGCTGGGGGAAGGTCAGCACGGCGACCACGTTGAAGGTGAAGATCGTGCCGATGGCGTAGGCGACCTGCGACTCCTTCGCCCGGATCACGGCCTGGGTCGCCGCGATGGCGGACGCGCCGCAGATCGCGGTACCGACGCCGATGAGGAGCTGGGCGTCGCCCCGCACCCCGAGCAGTCGTCCGAGTCCCCAGGCGCCGGCGAGGGCCACGGCGAGCGTGCCGAGCATGACCGGCAGCGAGGTGAGTCCGACGTGGGCGATCTGGGCCAGGGACGACGTCAGGCCCAGCACCACGATCGAGGTCTGCAGGACCGGACGGGAGGCGAAGGCCAGCCCGGGCCGGAGCCGGTCGCCGGGCCGGAGCACGGTCGCGACGAGCACCCCGAGCACGATCCCGAACACCGGCCCGCCGATCACGGGTATCTCGGTCCCGGCCGCCGTGGCGACGGCGGCGACGACCAGCGCGACGGCGAGTCCGGGGAGATGGTCGCGGGCCCGGTCGGTGAAGGACGCGGTGGGTGCGTCGGTGGTCGAGGAGGCACGATCGGCGGTGGGCGCCATGGTGCGGACCTTCCGGTCGACGTCAATGTACGTACATTACGCCGTGAAACGGTGGACCGCCCGTGATCACGATGTCGACGACCGGTCCGGGGAGCCCTTCCCCGGGCGTCGGGGAATCGGTGAGGATGGCCGGTATGGACCAGTTCGAGGCGGACGGCACGGTCGGGAGCGACGGGGGTGGAGGCGCCGCGTTCGCGCTGGCAGGGGCGTCGCTGCCGCTGTCGGCGCCTGCCCGGGTCTACGTGTGCGGGATCACCCCCTACGACGTCACCCATCTGGGGCACGCCTCGACGTTCGTCTGGTCCGACGTGCTGACCCGGGTCGTGCGGGCGACCGGCATGCCGACCCGGGTGGCCCGCAACGTGACCGACGTCGACGACGTCCTCACCCGTACCGCCGCCGAGCGCCGGGTCGGCTACGACGAGTTCGGCCTGCGCCAGGAGTTCTGGTTCGACCGCACCATGGCCGACCTCCAGGTGGCCCCGCCCGACCACGCCCCGCACGCGCGCCACCACGTGAAGCACGTGATCGCGCTGGCCGCGGTGCTGCTGGCCACCGGCGCCGCCTACGAGCGCGACGGCGCGGTGTACTTCCGTGGCGCCGGCGTCCCGGACGCGGCGGGCCTGGACCGCGACACCGCACTGGCCCTGTCCGCCGAGTACGGCGACGATCCCCGCGACCCGCACCGGGACGACCCGTTCGACGTGCCGCTGTGGAAGCCCGCCGACGGCGACCACCCGGCCTGGCCGAGCCCGTGGGGGCCGGGACGCCCGGGCTGGCACGCCGAGTGCGCCGCGATGGCCCTGGCGACCCTCGGTGGTGTCGTCGACGTGCTCGCGGGCGGCGCCGATCTGGCGTTCCCGCACCACGCGTACCAGTCGGCGATGGCCGCGGCCGCGACCGGCGCGGGCCTGTTCGCCCGACGTGGGTTCCGGGCCGGGATCGTGTCCGTCGACGGTGCCAAGATGGCCAAGTCCACCGGCAACCTCGTGCTGGTGCAGGACCTGCTCGCCGACACCCCGGGGGCCGCGGTGCGGCTGTTCCTGCTGGACCGGCCGTGGGCACAGCCGTGGGAGTACCGGTCCGAGGACCTCGCGCTCGCGACCGGCCGGCTGGAGGAGCTCTATGTCGCAGCGGGGCGCAAGCCCGGTTCGGCCGCCGCGGTGGACGCGGTGCGCGACGCGCTGCTCGACGACCTCGACGTGCCCCGCGCGGTGGGGACGGCGCTGGAGGCGGGCGGCGAGGCGGCCCGTGCGGTCATCCGTACCCTGGCCCTGCAGTAGCAGGAGGTGCGGTGGCCGGTCTGGGTGAGCTCGAGAGCCGTGTGATGGCGGCCCTGTGGGACGCCGACGGCCCCCGGACCGTCCGTGCCGTCCACACGGCGCTCGCCGCGGAGCGGCCGCTCGCCTACACGACGGTCCTGACCGTGCTGGACAATCTGCACGGCAAGGGCTGGGTGCGCCGCGAGCGCGCGGGGCGGGCCTGGGTCTACACCCCGGCGCGGGCGCGCGAGGAGGCCGGCGCGGAGATGCTGCGCGACATGCTCGACTCGCTCGGCGACCCGCGCGGTGTCCTGCTGCACTTCGCCCGCGGGATGGACGAGGGGGAGTCGGAGTTCCTGCGCCGGGCCCTGTCCCGCGAGCGGGACGGCCCGTGACCGTCGCCCTCGGTCTGCTGCTGGCCGCGGTCGCCTTCGGTGTCACCGGGCCCGCCTACCTGCGGCCGACCGCGGACCCGCGGGTGCATCCGGGCCTCGCCCTGTCCGCCTGGGTGGTCACGCTGCTCGCGGCGGCGGGGTCGGCGGTCACCGCCGCCGCGGTGCTCGTGCTGCCCGACCCGTCCGTGCCCGACGGGATGCTGGGAGTCGCGGTCGTGTGCTGGCGCGCGCTGGCGCGGGGCACCGACGTCCCCTGGCTGCTGCTGGTCCGGCTCCTCGTCGGGGTCACGCTGCTGGCCCTGCTGGCCCGGGTCGCGGTCCTGTTCGCGGCGTCGCTGCGTCGGCAGCGACGGCACCTGACCGACCGGTCCGGAGCGTTGCGTGCCGTCGCCGAGGTCCGCGACGGCGTCTGGTGGATCCCGTGCGACGACCCGGTCGCGTTCTCCCTCGGCGGCGGTCGCCGGGGGATCGTCGTGGCCGCCACCGGTCTGCGCCGCCTCGGCCCCGGGGCCGTCGACGCGGTCCTCGCACACGAGCGCGCCCACGTACGGGGCCGTCACCACCTGGCGGTCGCGCTCGCCGTCGCCGCCGCGGACGCACTGCCCCGGGTCCCGCTGTGCCGCGCGGCGCCGGGGGCGGTCGGGGTGCTGTGCGAGCTCGCCGCCGATGCGGCGGCGGTCCGCCGGCACGGCCCCGCAGCGGTCCGCGCCGCGCTCGCCGGGACGGCGGGGCGGACCGTGACGCCGCGCGGCGCGGTCGGGTTCGACGCGTTCCCCGAGGTGCGTCGCTCCTGGCTCGACCCGCCCCGGTCGGCCCTCCTGCGCGGCGACGGCGCCGCGGCCCGGCTGCTGACCGGTGCGGTGGCCCTGGTGCCCGCGCTGCTGCCCGCGGCCGGTGCGGTCGCCCTGGTGCTCGCGGCCTGCCTCGCGCCCTGAGGGTCTGCGCCCCCTATTGACCGGACATTCACACCGCTCTACTACCGTGTTCGTAGACAGCTACTACTCGGATAGTAGAAAGGGGCCGGCATGGGACGCACGACCGGCAATCTGGAGCGCCGGGGCCGGCAGCGGGACGTGACGATCGTCGTCGTCCTCGTCGTGTTGGCCCTGGGGCTGATCGGCTACCTCGTTCTCGGGGCCACCGGTGGCGACGACGCCGCCCCGCCCGCGACGCCGGGGCAGTCGGCCGACGCCGGGCAGCCGGCCGTCGGCCCGCTGGGCGACATCGCCCGTCGCGAGAAGGGGGATCCCGCCGCGCTCGGCCGCACCGACGCCCCGGTGGTGATGGTCGCCTTCTCCGACTACCGCTGCCCGTTCTGCGCGAAATTCAGCCGGGACACCGAGCAGCAGCTCGTGGACGAGTACGTGCAGGACGGCAGGCTGCGCATAGAGTGGCGCGACTTCCCGATCTTCGGGCCGGAGTCCACGCTGGCCGCCCAGGCCGGTCGGGCCGCGGCGATGCAGGGCCGGTTCTGGGAGTTCAACACGGCGGTCTTCGCCGACAGCCCGGAGCGTGCCCACCCGGACCTGCCCGAGGACACGCTCGTCGCCTACGCCGAGAAGGTCGGTGTCCCCGACATCGCGAAGTTCCGGACCGACATGCACGGGCCCGAGGCGGCGCAGGCGGTGCAGCGCGACCTCGACGAGGGGTCGGCGCTCGGGGTGCCCAGCACCCCGGCCTTCGTCGTGAACGGGCACCCGCTCATGGGGGCCCAGCCCGTCGCCGAGTTCCGGGCGCAGATCGACCAGGCGCTGGCGGCCACGCGGTGAGCGGTATCGGTCTGCCGGCGGCCTTCCTGGGCGGGCTGCTCTCCCTGGTCAGCCCGTGCGCGGCGCTGCTGCTGCCGTCGTTCTTCGCCTACGCCTTCGACCGCGTCGGCACCCTGATCGGCCGCACGCTGACCTTCCTGGCAGGCCTGCTCGTGGTGCTCGTGCCGCTCGGCGCCGGGGTGGCCCTGGTCGGGGACCTGCTGACCCGCTACCGCGGCCTCGTCACGACCCTCGGTGGGCTGCTCCTGATCGTGTTCGGCGTTCTCGCGGTCCTCGGCATCGGGTTCGCCAGCTCCTCCGCGGCCCGGGCCGCAGGGCGTATCCGGGTCTCGGGCCCGTTGTCGACCTTCGCGCTGGGCACGGTCTACGGACTGGCCGGGTTCTGCGCCGGTCCACTGCTCGGCAGCGTCCTGACGGTCGCCGCGATCGGGGCCGAGCCGGGCTACGGCGCGGCGCTGCTCGCCGCCTACGCGGTGGGGATGGCCGCCCCGCTGTTCGTGCTGGCCCTGCTCTGGGACCGCTTCGGGCTGGGGCGCAGGCCGTGGCTGCGCGGCCGTGAGATCACCCTCGGCCCGTTGCGCACCCACACGACGAGCCTGGTCTCGGGGCTGCTCTTCATCGGCATCGGGATGCTGTTCCTGCTGACCGACGGGACCGCCGGGATCATCGCGCCCACCACCGTCGACCAGCAGGCCGACGCCCAGGTCGCGATCCGCGACCTGGTCGGCGGGGTGCCGGACGCCGTCGTCCTGCTCGCGATCGTCCTGCTCGCGCTGGTCGTCGCGGTGGTCAGGCTGCTGCGCTCCCGTCGCGGCGCCGGCACCGCCGCCGAGCGGGACCACGAGGAGGCCCGGTGAACGCGCTCGACGCACTGCGCGCCTGGACCGTCCGGCACTGGACCGTCGCCACGGTGTCCGCGGTCGCGACGGCCGTGGTCATGGCGGTCCCGACGGCCGTGCTGTCGAACCCGTGGTTCTGGCGTGAGGTCCCGACCCCGGCCTGGGCCTACCCGGTCCTCGCGCTGGTCGCGATCCTGTCCGGGCTGGTCGCGGCCACCTACGTCCGGAGCCCCGACGGGCCCGGCGGCCGCCGCGCCTCGGCAGGCGCGCTGCTCGGCTTCTTCGCCGTCGGCTGCCCGGTCTGCAACAAGCTCGTCCTGCTGGTGCTCGGCTACGCCGGGGCCATGACGTGGTTCGAACCGGTCCAGCCGTTCCTGGCGGTGCTGGCGGTGGCCGGTATGGCCGCGGCGCTGCGGGCCCGGCTGCGCGGGGCGCTGGCCTGCCCGGTGCCCGTGGCGACACCCCGGTCCTCGGAGGAGATCCCGTGAACACCCTGCTGCGTCGTGCCCTGACCGTCGTCGCCACCGGCGGCGTCCTCGTCGGAGGCGCCGGTCTCGCGTCCGCCGCCGGCGACGCGTCCGAGGCGCCGGCGCCCCCGGCGAGCACGGCGACGCCGTCCGGTGCCGCTGTCCCCGGCACCCCGTGCACCGCGTCGGCCGATGCCTGCGTCGACCTGGCCTCGCACACGGCGTGGCTGCTCGACGACGGCGAGGTGACCCGGACGGTCCCGTTCCTCGACGGCGACCCGCGCAGTCCCACCCCCGTGGGGACGTTCGCGGTCGACTGGAAGGCGCAGAACTACCACAGCCGCGAGTTCGACGCGGACATGCCGTTCTCGGTGTTCTTCGCCCCGGGCGGCATCGCCTTCCACGAGGGATCGCTCGAACGACCGTCCGCCGGGTGCGTGCACCTCGGGAAGCCGGACGCGGTCGCGTTCTTCGACGCGCTCGAGGTCGGTGACCAGGTCCAGGTCCGCCGCCCGTCCTGACCCGTCAGGCCCGGGTCGCGGTCAGCTGGACCATCGCCCCGATCGGTCCCCACGACGGCGTGGCCGGGAACCGCTCGACGGTGCCGGGCACGAACCCGGCGGCGGTGACCGCGGCCTCGGTGTCGCGGTCGAGCCGGCACCCCGCGGCCATGCGTTCCCAGAGCGGGGCCAGTCGCCGTCGCCAGGTCGCGGGCCGGCCGTGCCCGACGACGTGCTCGATCGCGACCAGCCGCCCGCCCGGGCGCAGTACCCGGTGCGCCTCGGCCAGTGCCCGCGCCGGGTCGGGGACGGTGCAGAGCACGAGGGTGAAGACGACCGCGTCGACCGAGCCGTCGGCGGCCGGCAGAGCATCGGCGCCCGCCCCGCTCACCGTGAGCGGGGCGGCGCAGGACCCGGCCCGGTCGCGCAGCCTGCGGCGCATGGCCGGATCGGGCTCGAGGGCGATGACCTCGTCGGCGTCACGGTAGTACGGCAGGTTGGCGCCGGTACCCGCGCCGACGTCGAGGACGCGGCCGGTCAGGTCGCCGACCAGCGCCGCCCGGCGCGGGCCGAGAACCCGGCGTTCGACGGGGTCGAGGACGCGGTCGTACAGCGCGGCGAAGACGCGGTGTCCACCGGTGGGCACGGACATCTGCGAACGGTAGCGGTTCCGGGCACCCTTCCGACGATGACCGGTCATTGTTGCCGTCCGGGGGCGGTAGGTCTCAGGCCGCGCCGGGACGCCCGACCCGCCGCAGCGGACAGCTCGCGACCCACGCGGCGCAGCCCGCCATCGACACCGCGACGGCGGCCAGGACGAGCAGGCCCGGCACCCGGATCGCGTCGGGCGCCTGCTGGACCAGCACGAACGCCCCCATCGCGAGCACGAACCAGCCGAACCCGCGCCGCAGGGCGTCGGCCGGGATGCGGCCGACCAGCCGGGTACCGGCGAGGCTGCCGAGCACCGCCGCGACGGTGATCGCGCCGACGACGGTCCAGTCGAGCGAGACGGTGGTGAGGTAGCCGGCCAGGCCCGCGAGGGACTTGAGCGCGATGACCAGCAGCGACGTCCCGACCGCGACCCCCATCGGGAGCCCGCCCAGCAGTGCGAGAGCCGGGACGACCAGGAACCCGCCGCCGGCTCCCACGAGACCCGTCACGAGTCCGACGACGGCACCGTCGAGCAGGACCCGGGGGACCGGGAGCTCGCGGTGCTGCTCCGCCGGATCGATCTCCCGGCGGCCCCGCAGCATCGCCACGGCGGTCACCGTCATCATGAGGGCGAACGCGACCAGCAGGACCTGTGCGGGCAACCGGGCGCCGACGAGCCCGCCGGCGAACGCGCCGGCCATGCCCGCGACCCCGAAGGTCAGGCCCGTCCGCCAGCGCACGCGTCCTGTACGGGCGTGCCCGGCCGCGCCGACCGCCGCGGTCACCCCGACGACGACCAGTGACGCCGCGATGGCCTCGCGGGCGTCGAGCCCGGCCACGTAGACCAGCAGCGGCACCATGAGGATCGAGCCGCCGCCGCCGAGGACGCCCAGCGACAGGCCGACCACGACCGAGAGCGCCAGGGTCAGGGCGACACTGGTCACGACGTCACCTCGTCCCCGCCGGGTCGACGATCGGCAGGCCGGCGGGCTCGGCGTTGCCGAAGGCGTCGTCGATCGCGACGACCTCGATCCCGCGGGCGTCGAGCAGTCCGGCCACGACGGCGGCCCGGTAGCCACCGGCGCAGTGCACCCAGACCGGCCCGGCCGGGACCTCGTCGATCCGGTCGAGAACCTCGTGGATCGGGATCCCGACCGAGCCCTCGACGAATCCGTCCGCCCGCTCGGGGTTCCGGCGGACGTCCAGCACCGACGGGCGCGCACCACGGTCGTACTCGGCCGCGAGGTCGGCGAAGGTGGCCTGACGGAAGCTGCGCAGCGGGGTCGGTCCGGTCCAGTCCTCGGGCTTGCCGGTGGCCACGGCCGCGGGCCGGTCGATCCCGATCCGGACCAGCTCGCGCTGGGCGTCGGCCACGTCGGCCGGGCTCTCGCCCAGCAGGGTCACCGGGGTCCCCCACGGCATGAGCCAGCCGAGGTAGGTCACGAACTGCCCGCCGAGACCGATGTTCACCGTCCCCGCGACGTGTCCCGCCGCGAACGCGGTCCCGGTGCGCAGGTCGACGACCCACTCGCCCGCGTCGATGCGACGTCGCAGCTCGGCGGGGTCGGCCTCGGCCGGGGTGGAGAGGTCGATCTCGTCCGGGCCCGCGGAGTTCGCGGGGCCCATGTGGGCGTAGTACGCGGGGAACGCGTCGAGCCCGGCCAGCAGCTCGCGGACCCACTCGTCCTGCTCGCGGATCAGCGCGGGGTTGGCCGCCTTCTCCGCGCCGATGGTGCTCGCGGTGCCGGTGGCCTGGGCGGCGGAGCAGAAGCTACCGAAGCCGTGGGTCGGGAAGATCTCCGTCGCGTCGGGCAGCTCCGCGGCGAGCCGCCGCGCGGAGTGCCACTGGGCGTGGGCGAGCGTGTCGGTGTGGTCGGGTCCCAGCAGATCGGGACGGCCGGTGGAGCCGTACAGGAGCGATCCGCCGGTGAACACGACCGTCGGCTCGGCGCCGGGCACGGAGCCGTCGGAGACGGCGAACGACAGGTGGGTGTGGGTGTGTCCCGGGGTGTGGAGGACCCGGACGTGCATCGTGCCGACCTCGACGACCTGACCGTCGCGGACGCCGACGCGCTCGAAGGAGACCGGGTCGTCCGCGTTCAGGAGGTACTGCGCTCCGGTCGCGCGGGCCAGCTGGACACCACCGGTGACGTAGTCGTTGTGGATGTGGGACTCGAACACGTGGGTGATCCGGACGCCCGCCTCGTCGGCGGCGGCGCGGATCCGGTCGTGGTCGCGCTGGGGATCGACGACGAGGGCGACCTCGCCGTCGTGCGCCAGGTAGCTGCGGTCGCCCAGGCCGGGCGTCTCGACGGTCAGAACGGTGATCATGTCGGGTTCCGGTCCTCTCTCGGAGACGGCGGCCCCGTCGGCCGCTGATACCCCTGGGGGTACGTTCGGTCCAACTTCACCAAATGAACGTACATTCCTGCTGCACAGTGTGACGTGTCCCATTCGCCCGGAACAGGGGGGAGTCCTCCGGTATCCCCGCCCGGTCGCCCGTGTGGGTTGCCTCGGCCCGTGCCCGGGGCACGAGGTGCGGGTGGTGCAGATCGAACGCCGGCCGCTCGGACCGGATGCGCGGCAGCTCGTGGACGTTGTGCCACGGTGGCGGGCGGGTCGTCGCCCACTCCGGCGAGTTGGCGAACCCCCACGGGTCGTCGGCGTGGACCTGCCGGCACGGCCTGACCGGCCACCTCGGCGAACCGGCCGCCGAGGCCCACGTCGACCGAGCGCGGGAGGTGTGCGGCGGCGAAGTCCTGCGGATCGCGGGTGTCGAGCAACACGGCGCCGCCGCGGACCAGGTCGTCGGCCTGCGACAGCGACAGCGCCGGGACCCGCGAGGTCTCGTCGAGCACCGGCCGGGACTCGCGGCAGCGCTGCGCGGCGTGCGCGACGTACATCGGCGCCACCGACCGGCCCTCGGTCACGGCGGCGACGAAGGCGCTGTCGTCCACCGGTTAGAATGATCGTACATTTAGGCCACCGTACGCCGAGGGGCGGTGGGTCGCTCCCGGCGAGCCGGGCTGTTGCGTGGCGCGTGCCCGCGTGGTGTCGTGGTCCTCGTGTGCCCCACAGCTCCGTCGGTCGATCGCGGCTTCGTCGTGTGCCTGATCGCCACCGACCAGCTGTCGGTCGACGACCGTCACTGTCGTCGGGGAGTCCGGGCGGCCCGGTAGGACCGGCGCCGCTCCTTCCGTCCCGACCCACCGGAATCCCGGAGCGACCGTGCGCACATCCGTCCGTCCTGACATGTCCCGCCCCGTGGCGGCCGCCTTCGACGGCGAGCCCGCTGCCGCTCGCCCGTCTCCGGCGGAGGCGCCGCCGCCCGTGGACGCGCCGGGCGACAGGGGTCCCAACGGTCACCCCGAGGGTGGTGCCCGCCCCGGCCTGCTGGGCCGGGTGTCGGTGGCGGTGCGGGCCGCGCACCGGGCCGGCGTGCCGTTCTGACGCCCGTCCGGGTCGACGTCCGGTAGGGACCCGGGCCGGTCCCGGCCGGGTCCTGTTCCGACCGGCCTCACGTGCCGGTCGGCATCCGGCCGGCGGCTCCTCGTGCACGGTCCCGATGGCGCCATCGACGTGGTGTGCGGCACGGCCGGGGGACTTGCCCGACGGGGTTAAATGACCGTACATTCAAGGGGTGTCCGACACCGAGACCGATGCCCCCGGCCCCGCCGTCATCCGGCGCGAGCCCGGCCGCCTCCTCTGGGAGCAGCTGCTCGACGACCTGCGGCGCCGCCTCGACGTGGACGCGTTCACCGACGGTTTCCCCGGCGAGCTGGCGCTCGTGGAGGAGTACGGGGTCAGCCGGCACACCGTGCGGCAGGCGGTCAAGGTACTGCGCGACGAGGGCCGTGTCGTCGGGACGCGCGGACGCCCGTCGCGTCAGGCCGAGCCGGTGGAGATCGCCCAGCGGCTCGGCGCCCTCTACAGCCTGCACGAGTCCGTCCGCGCGATGGGACTCGAGCAGCAGAGCGTCGTGCGGGCTCTGGACACCCGCGCCGACGGCGTGATCGCCGCCCGGCTCGGGCTCGAGGAGTCCACCCCCCTGGTGCACCTCGAGCGCCTGCGCTTCGCCGGCGGCGACCCACTCGCTCTGGACCGCGTGTGGCTCCCGCACGACCTCGCCGCCCCGCTGCTGACGGCGGATTTCACCACCGGCGCGCTCTACGAGCGTTACGCCGAGCTGTGCGGGGTCGTCCTCACCGGCGGTGAGGAGACCATCCAGCCCATCCTGCCCACCCCCGCCGAACACCGGTTGCTGGGCGGCAGCCCGTCCACCGCCGCGTTCTCGGTCCGGCGACTCGGCCGCGCCAAGGGTCGCCCGGTGGAGTGGCGCCAGACCCTCGTCCGCGGCGACCGGTTCGTCCTGCGTGCTGACTTCTCCACCAAGGACGGCTACCAGCTCGACCTGCTCGGCTCCCCCGACCGGAAGGACCCACGACGATGACCACGCCCGACCAGATCCCGCAGACCGACCCGGTGGACGCCCGTGAGCTCGCGGCCGGCGGTGCCCTGCTCCTCGACGTCCGTGAGCCGGCCGAGTGGAGCGCCGGGCACATCGAGGGCGCGGTGCACACCCCACTCGGCGAGCTGGACCCGATGGCGTTCGACCGGGACCGGATGGTCGTGGCCGTCTGCCGCTCCGGGAACCGGTCCGGCAAGGCCGCCGCGGCGCTGGCCGACGCCGGCGTCGACGTCCGGAACCTGGCCGGCGGCATGACGGCCTGGTCCGAGGCCGGCCTCCCGTGCGTCGACGACGACGGTGAACCCGGGACCGTCGCGTGACCGGCGTCCTGGCCGGAGCGCTGGGCCTGGTCGTCGGGCTCGTCATCGGGACCCTCGGCGGCGGTGGCGGCGTGCTCGCCGTGCCCGCGCTGGTCTACGCGCTCGGCCAGGACGCCCGCACCGCCACCACCGGCAGCATCGTCATCGTCGGCATCATCGCCGCCGTCGGCGTCCTGGCCCGGCTTCGAGGGCGCACGATCGACTGGCGGACCGGTGTCGGGTTCGGGATCGTCGGCGTGCCCACCGCCTGGGCGGGGTCGCTGCTCAACCGTGCCGTGCCCCAGCCCGTCCTGCTGCTGTCCTTCGCGGCCCTCACCCTCGCCATCGCCGTGCTGATGCTGGTCAAGGGCGGGGCGTCGGCGCAGCAGGCCGACGGCGCGGCGCTCGCGGAGACCGGCGCGGTGTCCGGAGGGGGGCCGGCACCCCGCACCGCCGGGGGCCCGGGGACGGCCGGCGCGACCGCCGTCCTCGCGGCCCCCGCGCGACGGTCGGTGGCCCGCCGTGTCGGCAAGATCGTCGCGGCCGGCTCGGTCGTCGGCTTCCTGACCGGGTTCCTCGGGGTCGGCGGCGGGTTCCTCGTCGTCCCGGCCCTGACCATGCTCATGGGCCTGTCGATGCCCGCGGCGATCGGCACCTCGCTGCTCGTGCTCACCTTCAACTCGATCAGCTCGCTGGGCGCCCGGATCGGGCACCTCGACCTGGACTGGGCGGTCATCGGGCCGTTCGCCGCGGTCGCGGTGCTCGGCGCGCTCGGCGGCAAGCTCGTCGCCGACCGGATGTCGGGCGCGGCGCTCAACCGGACGTTCGCCGGGCTGCTCGTCGTCGTCGGGCTGTTCGTCGGGGTGCAGAGCCTGCTCGCCCTCTGACCGCCCCCGGGACCGCGCCGTTGTGGCTCTCCGGCCCCTCCGGGTGCTCCCAGGGGAACTCTCGTTGCCCTAGAAGCCCCGATGGTTCCCCTGGAAGCAGCCGGCGGGTGGCGGGAAGGGGGGCGGTGGTCAGGACGCGGGGGCGAGCAGGTGCCCGCGGACCAGCGCACCGTGTGCCGTCCGGGCCGCGACCACGGCCCACGCCGCGACGAGCAGCCCGTAGAGCGCCACCGCCACCACGGCGAGCGCCGGTGTCCCCAGCCGGGCCGCGAGCAGGTTCGTCCCGGTCACGCAGGTGCCGAGCGGGAAGGTGAAGCTCCACCAGGTCAGCGCGAACGGCAGCCCGCGCCGCGCCGTCCGGACGGTCACCGCGGCCGCCAGCGCCATCCACAGCATCGCGAACCCCCAGGCCGGCACGCCGTAGAGCACGGCGAACACGGCGGTGCCGATCGCGAACGGCTCCGGCAGCGTGTCCGGCGCGACGTTCGCCAGCAGACCCGCCGCGGTGACCGACTGGCCGAGCGGGCCGAGGACGATCCACAGGGTGGGGACGGTCGCGGCCGGGCCGGTCCCGTGCACGACCAGCCGGTTCCAGATCTGCGGGAGCAGCGCGAGCGTCGCGAACAGGCTCATCCCGAACAGCGCGTAGCAGGCGAGCAGCAGCGTCGCCCGGCCCGGCCCCGGGGCGAGGTGGGCGACGAGCAGGGCGCCGTCGGCCGCCGACACCATCGGCGGCACGACCGGCATCAGCCAGCCGCCGAACGCGGCGTCCGGGCCGATCTCGTGGCGGGTGATCATCAGGTAGGGCACGCCGACGGCGGTGACCAGGCCGAACGCGGTGCCGGTCAGCCACAGCGTCCAGCTCGTGGCGAGTGCGGCCGTGGCACCGAGGACCGGGATCCCGAACTGGACGGCACCGGCGCCGACGGTCATCAGGGCCATCGCGACGGCGCCGTAGAACTGCACGGCGACCGGATCGGCCGCGTGCCCGCGGGCCCGGGCGGGGAAGCGCAGGCGGTGCGCCGCGGTCGCCACGACCAGCACGACGAGCAGGACCGAGGCCAGCCCCCACACCGTGGTGCCCCAGGCCGTCAGGACGGGCGAGCGCAGCGGCAGCGTGGCGACCGCGCCGCCGACGATCCCGGTGCCCATCACCGACGCGAACCAGTTGGGTCCCAGCGACGAGACGGCGTCGCCGGGGCGGTCGAGGTCGCGCAGCAGCCCGATCCGGGCGAGCGCGTGCGGCCGCCGGGGCAGGGCCCCGACCTCGGCTGCGGGGCGGTCCAGGTGGGTCGTCATGGTCTCCACGGTGCGCGCGGCAGGCGCCGGACGGTACCCGTCGCCGGGTTGCGAAGTCATAAGCTGTGGTTGTGGCTCTGTCTCCGCGTGTGGCCGACCTCGTGCCCTACGACCTGCTGGTCTCCGTCGCGACCCTGGGGAGCATGGGCAGGGCTGCCGTGGCGCACGGCGTCTCCCAGGCCGCGGTCAGCGCCCGGATCAGGAGCCTGGAGTCCGCGCTCGGGCTGACCCTGCTGGAGCGGTCCCCGCGGGGCACCCGGCTCACCCCGGACGGCGCGCTGGTGGTGGAGCGGGCCCGGGCCGCGCTCGACGCCGCGCACGCTCTCGACGAGGGGGTCGCCGCGCTGCGGACGGACCGCGCGGCCCGGCTGCGGGTGGCGGCCAGCGTGACGGTCGCCGAGTACCTCCTGCCACGCTGGCTGGTCGCGCTGCGGGCGGAGCTGCCCGGTACCGCCGTCACCCTGACCTCGCACAACACGGCCGAGGTGGTCGACGACGTCCGCTCCGGGGACGCCGACCTCGGCTTCGTCGAGGGGCCCGAGCTGCCCGCCGACCTCGACGGCCAGGTCGTCGCGCGGGACCGGCTGGTGCTCGTCGTCGCTCCGGACCACCCGTGGGCGGGGCGCCGGGCGGTGGACGCGTCCCGGCTGGCGTCGACCCCGCTGGTGGCCCGGGAGCCCGGGTCGGGCACCCGCGACTTCCTGGAGCGTGCGCTGGGCGCCCTGGCCCCGCCGGTGCTGGAGCTGGGATCGACGACGGCGATCAAGAACGCCGTCGCCGGCGGGGCGGGTCCCGCGGTGATCAGCGGCCTCGCCGTCGCGGCCGAGGTCGCGGCGGGGACGCTGCGGACGGTGCCGGTGCGCGGGGCGGACCTGCAGCGACGGCTGCGGGCGGCCTGGCGCCGCGGCCGGGCACCGTCGGGCCCGGCGCTGGTGCTGGTGCGGATCGCGTCACGACGCTGATCCCGGACATGCGCGACGGCGTATCCTCGAGGGTACCCCCGGGGGTATTCAGCCGACCGGGACCGATATGAGGAGACGATCGCGATGTGCCGACGCGCCACCTGCCGGAACTGCGGCATGGTCACCTGGCAGGGCTGCGGGCAGCACGTGGACCAGGTCATGGCCGGTGTGCGGCCGGCCGAGCGCTGTCGCTGCGCGCCGGCCGAGCGCTCCGGCGGCGGCCTGCTCGCGAGGTTGTTCGGCCGGTCCTGAGCGGGACCTCCGCCCGACGATCGTCAGGCCGTGCGCGGCGGCGTCGGCGAGGTACTCCCTCCTCACCGGCGACACGCGGTGAGCGGATCCCGCCGGCGCCCGTCGGCGCCGGCGGGACGGGCGGGTCAGGCGACCTTCGGTCGCTGCTCCACGACCTCGGACCGGTAGCTCTCGATGATGTCCATGAACTCGGTGTGCTCCGGCGTGGGCACCCCGCAGAAGTTCAGCGTCGAGGAGATCTCCAGCGCGACGGCGTCGAACTGCTCGTCGGTGATCTCCAGCGTCTCGTGCGCGGTGATCATGTCCATGCCCGGGTAGCACCGCGGGCCGCCCGCGGCCTGCACCGACCAGGCCGTGACCAGGAACTTGTAGCCGGGGGCGTTGGCCGGGTCGCCGTGGTGGGCGTGCACCCCTTCGTTCGCGTTGACCGAGGCGTTCGCGAAGAGCCGGTCGACCAGGATGTCGACCGCCCCGGCGATCGCGTAGATGCCGCCGAGGCGGTCGTACAGGGACTGCTGTTCGGGCATGACGACGCTCCCACTCCGTTGTCGGGACCCGATCACAATCCCGGGTGGTGCGGGTGTCGTCAATAGTGCACAACCGGTTTCCCGGCCGTACGGTCAGTCGTCGACCGCGTGCTGCCCGTGTCCAGGGCCGTAGCCGGTCAGCGACGGGACCTGGGCCCGCAACCCGGACGGCAGGTGCCGGGCCAGGTCGTCACGGGCGTCCGCGCCGAGGCTGCGGGCCAGGGTGTCGAGCACCGCGACCGAGGCGTTGGTGGCCCAGGCGACGTCGTGCAGCTCCAGGTACTGCTGCACCCGCGAGAGGAACACCTCCTCGGTGAACGGCTGGGCCAGCACGGGCACGACCGAGACCGGGACCGCGGGCTCCGCCGGCGCGCGGTGGTCGGGCACCGGGGCGTCGTCCGCCTCCGGCTCGGCGGGGTTCCCGCCCCAGCGCTCACCCGGGGCCACCTGCTCGCCCTTCATCAGGAACGAGTCGGCGGCCAGCGTCGCGCCGTCGCCGATGTCGGTGGAGTAGTGCACGAACGCCCGCACGCCGACGGCCACGCCGTCGCCGACCCGGATCCGGCCGGACTCGAAGCGGCCGTCCTCCAGCGAGTGGCACTGCAGGACCGACCCGGAGTTGAGCACGACGTCGTCGCCGAGGGAGACCAGGCTCTTCTCCGGCAGGGCGGCGCCGTCGTCGAAGACGCGCCTCCCGGCGCGCAGACCGGCCAGGCGGTTGCGCCACACGAGCAGCGGGGTCCCGGCCAGCACCGGCCGGACGTAGAGCTTCCAGAGCCGCTCGTGGAACCAGAAGTAGCGGTCGTAGATGGACGCGGTGCGCGGCTGCAGGCCGCGGAAGCCGAGCGTCGCGCGCTCCAGCAGCGCCGACCACACCATGAGCAGCAGCGGGCCGAGGAACACGGCCGGACCGAGGGCCCACAGCCCCCACACCGGCCAGAGCGCCACCGAGATCCCGAGCGGGACCAGCGCGACCGCGACGCCGAGGGCCCGCAGCAGAACCGTGACGACCAGCGTCGAGGCGTTGTAGCGGTTCTTGGAGCGCAGCCGGCGGGCCAGTTCCTCGTCGGTGGCCGGATGGTTCGGGTGCGGCCCCGCGCCGGTGCGCGGGATCTCCATCGGCGGCGAGCCGAGCAGGCCGACCCCGGTCCGCACCGGCCCGTCCACCGGGACCATGACCTTGGTCGCGAGCAGCACGTCGTCGCCGATCCGGGCGTCCGGCGGCAGGTGCACGTCGTTGCCGACGAAGTTGTCCCGGCCCAGCCGCACCGGGCGGATCCGGAACGAGTCGTGCGACAGCTCGGTGTTCATCATCCGCAGGCCGTCGGACACGATCGTCCCGGTGCCGACGCGGGCGTGCCGCGGCGACTCCTGGCGGAGCTGGGTGCCGAAGTTCGACCCCGTCTGCCGCAGGTCGTCCAGGTCGTAACCGAGGCCCTTCAGGTAGCCGGTGATGAACGAGCTGTCGCCGAGCAGCAGCACCAGGAACCGCGCGTTCGACACGCCGGTCACGATCTGCTGGGCGACGTGGCGCACGCCGTAGAGCGGGAAGGTGCGGTCGACCGGCACGAACAGGGCGGCCAGCCTCGGCAGGGTCAGCACGGCGAGCACGCCCACCAGCAGGGCGGCCACGACCAGCGCCACCACCGCGATCGCGCCGATCAGGAAGAACCACCAGTGCGCGCCCATGTCGGCACCGGTCAGCCCGATCAGCCCGGCCACCTGCGGGGCGAAGCGGGCGAACAGGCCGACGAGCAGCGCGAACACCGCCGTCGCGACGGCCCAGGACAGCCCGGCGAACACCGCCGAGTAGACGACCCGGCGCAGCCGTCCCGCGCCGACGGCGTCGGGCCCGCGGTAGTCCGAGCCGGACGGACCGGCGGGCGAGCCGTGCCAGACCTCGCCGGCCGGGACGGTGACACCGGGGCGCAGCGCCGAGGCGTGGCCCAGCTGCGACCCGTCCTGCATCCAGGTCCGGATGTCGAGCACGGCGGCCTCGCCGACCACGCAGTCGTCGCCGACGCCGACCGGACCGAACTCCAGCGCACCGGGCACGGCCCGGTAGCCCTGCAGCGACGCCTCCGGGTGCACGATCGTGCGGGCGCCGACCCGGACGAGGTCGGTGGCGACCGGGACGGCCCCGAACAGGGCGCTGCCGCGGCCGATCCGCGCGCCGAGCAGCCGCAGCCAGGCGGTGTACAGCGGGGTGCCGACGGCCAGCGCCATCGGGTTGGTCCGGATCAGCGTCGAGACGACCCAGAACCGCAGGTGGGCGGCGCCCCACAGGGGCACGGTCCGTTCGCGGAAGCGGCCGACGAGCGTCCACTTCGCGAGCACCGGCAGCAGCACGACGGCGACGAGTACCCCCGCGGTCCACAGCGCGGCCCGGCCGGTGAGCGACACCGCGTCGGGCGCGGTGGAGATCCAGCGGTAGCCGAGGACCAGTACCGCGGCGGCGGCGAAGCCGGACGCGAGCAGGAACAGCAGCTGCGCGATCCCGGTCAGCGCGTGCGCCACCGGGCGGGCGCGCACCGGCTCGACCGGTTCGGCGGCCACGGTCGGTACGACGTCGCCGAGCGCGGCGGCGAGCCGGCGCACGGTGGGGTGGCGGTAGACGTCGCGTGCGGACACCGACGGCAGGTCGTCACGACGGCGCACGGCGGCGGCGAACCCGGCCAGCAGCAGCGAGGTGGCGCCGAGCTCGTCGAAGAAGTCGGCCTCGACCGAGATCTCGGCGGGCTCGACCCGCAGCGCGGTGGCGAGCTCGGCGACCAGGCCGCGCTCGACGTCGGTCGCCGGGCCCACGACCGGGCCGGTCGCGGCCACACGGCTGCCGGTCGGCGCGGGCAGGTTCTTGCGGTCCGCCTTGTCGCTGGTGGTCATCGGGATGAGCTCGAGGTGCTCGAGGTAGGCGGGCACCATGTAGGACGGCAGCCGGTCCTGCAGGCGGGCCCGCAGGTCGGTCGGCGGTTCCGCGCCGCGGACCAGGCTGTAGTAGCCGACGAGCTCCTTCGTGCCGGGCGTCGGCTCGAACGTGTCCACCACGGCCATCGCGACCGACGGGTGGTCCTGCAGCACGGCCTCGATCTCGGAGAGCTCGATGCGGTAGCCGCGGATCTTGACCTGCAGGTCGATGCGGCCCCGGTACTCGATCTCGCCGTCGGCGTTGATCCGCGTGAGGTCCCCGGTGCGGTAGATCAGCCCGGACGGGTTGTTCGGCAGGTCGACCGGGGCCGGGACGAACACCTCGGCGGTCTTCTCGTCGCGGTTGAGGTAGCCGTCGGCCAGCCCCACCCCGGCGACGGCCAGCTCCCCGGTCTCGCCGAACGGCAGCACCCGGGTCGGGTCGGTGGTGTCCAGGACGAGGGCGGCGTAGGTCGGCAGCGGCCGCCCGATCGTCACCGGCCGGTCCGGGTGGACCTGCGCCATCGTCGCGGTGACGGTGGCCTCGGTGGGGCCGTAGACGTTGAGGAAGCGGCGCTGCGGGGTCCACCAGCGACGGATGAGGTCCTGCGGGCAGGCCTCGCCGGACACGAGCAGGAAGCGCAGGTCGTCGAGGTCCGCCTCGACGGTGGCCAGCAGCGTCGGCACCACGCACATCGCGGTGACGCGGCGCTCGATCAGGAAGTCGTGCAGGTCCTCGCCGACCAGCGACACCCCGGCCGGCTTGGGGACGAGGGTGGCGCCGGTCAGGAACGAGGTCCAGATCTCCTCGACGGAGAAGTCGAAGGCCAGGGTCAGGCCCTGGTACATGCGGTCGTCGGCGCGGACGCCGTACTCGTCGGCGGCGACCCGCACGAAGTTGCAGATCGCCGGGTGTCCGATCACGACGCCCTTGGGCCGGCCGGTGGAGCCGGAGGTGTAGATCAGGTAGGCGGGGTGCTCGCGGCCCGGTGCGCGACGACTGTCCGACCCGAGCCGCTCGTCGGAGCAGGCGGCGATGTCGGCGGCAGCCGCACCGGTGACCGAGAGGATCTCGACGTCGCCCCGCACGGGGTCGCCGACCTTCGCCAGCGCGCTGTCGGTGACCAGCAGCAGACCGGCCGCGGAGTCGGAGAGGATGAACGCCACGCGGTCCGCGGGGAAGCCCGCGTCCATCGGGACGAAGGTGGCCCCGGTCTTGAGCACCGCGAGCATGGCGGTGTAGCTCTCCACCGGGTCGTCGAGCAGCAGCCCGACGACGTCGCCGGGGCCGGTGCCGCGCCCGCGCAGGTGCCGGGCGAGACGGTTGGTGCGCCCGTCGAGGTCGCGGTAGGTCAGCGTGGCGTCGCCGGTGTCGACGGCGACGGCGTCCGGGTGGTGGTCGACGGCCTCCTCGAACACCTCGGCGAGCTGCTCGCCGGGCCGGGCCCGGGAGGCCTCCAGGGCCGCCCCGGGGACGAGCACGCGGTCGTCGAGCGGCACGGCGCCGCGGCGGGGGCGGGGGCTCGGTATCGGACGGCGGGTCGGCGAGGGGCGGTACGGCAGGTCCCGGCGGATCACCTGGGGCTGCCCCGGCTGCGTGGCGCGGTCGTCGCCGCCGTCGACCCCACCGGTGAGGGCCGACCGGTTGGACACGTCGGACATGACACCGGCCTACCCCTTCCCGCGGGGACGGAAAGTGCAGGTCGGGCGTGGCGATCATCACTCGCAAACCGATGAACCCCGGTCGGGTGGAGTGCGTAGCCAGACGAGGGGTCCGCCGTCGTCAGGGCGGCGACGACGACCCGTGGACCGTCCGGAACAGCGTGTCGACGAGATCGATCCCGAGGTCATGATCATGGTCGGCCGGGAGGTCGACACCGTGGTCGTGGAACCACGAGGGCGGGGCCTCCGGGTGCGGGCCGACGACACCGACCGCGCCGTCACCGCACCGGGTGACGCAGGCGGCCACCGTGCCGTCGGCGTATGTGGCCAGGATCTCGGTCTCCGCGAGCGCCCGGCGTGTCGGCCGGATCACGCCCCCGTCCTGGAAATACATCCGTCGTTCGGCTCCGCGCCAGCGGACCGTGACCAGGGCCGGGTCCGGGGTGCACGGATCGGCCCCCGGACGGGACCAGTACTCGTCGACGGCGAGGCCGACGAGGTTGAGGAAGCCGCGCTCCACCAGGAACGCGCCCATGCAGACGCCCAGGTAGCACCCGCCCCCGTGGACGAACCGGCGGATCGCGCCCTTGTCCGCGCGCAGCCGCCGGAACGCGGCCTCGTCGTCGCCGGAGGCACCGGGGTGGGCGAACAGCACCGTGTCCGGGTCGGACAGTGCCTCCCGCAGCGGACGGTCGCCCGCCGGGCCCGCGGTCCGGACGTCGAACCCGTGCCCGCTGCGGCGCAGCAGGTCGGCGACGGCCTCGGTGTCGTCGGTGTGGTCGCCGGCCGACGGCCGGGTCCAGGCGTCGGCGAGCACGACGGCGACCGGCCGGCTCATCCGGAGCGCTCCGGTACGGCCGGGGCGTCCACCAGGTGCGCGAGCAGGTCCCGGACGCCGCCGGGCACGGCCACCTCCACCGGCCGCCACGACGACGGCACCCGGTCGACCGGCAGGAAGGTGTCCGGCCCGCGCCGCCCCCGCGCGAACAGCGCGGCGCCGGAGTTGATCCGGGTCACGAGCACCCGGTCGCCGTGCGCGGCCAGCAGCGACGCGGTGTCGACGGTGAGGACGACGCCGTGCTCGGGGTGGTGCAGCCGCACCGCCCGCGGGCGACGCGTGGTCAGCAGCCGTTCCCGCTCGTCGCCGGTCACCCCGAACAGGTCGAGCAGCCCCGCGACCGGCAGCAGCCCGTGCGTGGCGATCCCGGGCCACGACGCGGCGGGCGTGGTGTGGAACAGACGCGGCGCGCGGCGGACGAGATCGTCGGGGTGCAGACTCAGGCCCCCAGGGCCGTGTCGAGATCCGGGTACCAGGTGATGACCTGGTCCAGCCCGGTCATCCGCACCGGCCGGATCACCGCACGGTTGCCCGGGCCGGTGACCCCGTCGAGACGGACCCCGGCCTCACCGGCCGCCCGGGAGGACCGGACCACCGCGGTCAGACCGTGCGACCCGAGGAATCCGACGCCGGACAGGTCCAGCAGGGCCCGCGCCGGTCGCGTCTGGTGGAGCATCTCCGACATCCGGGCCCGGATCGCCTCGGCCTCGGCGAGGTCGACGTCACCGATCACCTCGAGGACGGTCACACCGGGCGCCGGGGTGTGCTCGCGCAGGCTCACCCGGGAGTGCGGCTCCGGCCAGCTGCCCGTGTGGCCGAGCCGCCGGCGGCCGGGCTCGGCCGACGTCACGACGGCCACCCGGATTCGGGCACGGCTCGCCCACGACCCCGCCCGCCGGATGGTGCGGGGCCGGATGTCCGGGGACGTACGGCCGAGTTTCCGATGGGTTCACCGTACCGGGCGCCGGGTCGTTGTCCACCGGTCGACCTGCGGGATCCCGTCCGGGGAGAGAGTCTTCACCGGGTGACCACCTCCACATCACCGCGCCCCCCGGACCCGGCCGGCGACGGCGCCGTGGCCGTCGTGCGGCGTGCCCGCGTCCCCGGCCACGACGGCGCCGTCGACATCGTGATGTCCGGCGGCAGGATCCGGTCGGTGGGTGCCCCGGCCCCCGCCGGGGCACCCGGTACCGACGCGGGGGACCGGCTCGTCGTCGGCGGTCTCGTCGACGCGCACCTGCACCTGGATAAGGCGCTCACCGCTGACCGCTGCTCCTGGTCCGGCGGCACCGTCGACGACGCGATGGCCGAGACCGCGGCGATGAAGGCGGACTTCACCGTCGACGACGTCGCCGCCCGCGCCGGGGCCGTCCTGGCGTCCTGCGTCGCGCACGGCACCACCCGGGTGCGGACCCACGTCGAGCTCGACCCGACCGTCGGGCGACGCGGGCTGGAGGGTGTGCTGGCGGCCGCGGCGGACTGGGCCTGGGCCGTCGACGTCGAGGTCTGCGTGTTCGCCCAGGACGGCCTGACCGGCTCGCCGGAGACGGCCCGGCTGCTCGACGAGGCGCTCGCCGGGGCCCGCGCGGCGGGCCGGCGCGCGGTCGTGGGCGGCGCCCCCTACGCCGACGACGACCCCGCGGGCCAGCTGGACCGCGTGTTCGGGCTGGCCGCGGACCACGACGCCGACGTCGACCTGCACCTGGACCTGTTCGACGGCACCGCCGAGGGCGCGCTGATCGGCACGGTGTGCGACCTGACCGAACGGGCGGGGCTCGGCGGCCGGGTCACCGCGGGCCACGGCACGGCGTGGTCGTTCCTGGAGCCCGAGCAGCGCGCCGCGGTGCTGGACCGGTGCGCCGGGACGGGGGTCGGCGTGGTCTCCCTGCCGTCGACGGACCTGTTCCTCACCGGCCGGGAGACCGGCGCCGGGGCGCCGCGCGGGGTCGTCGTGCTGGACCGGCTCGTCGAGCGCGACGCCGCGGCCGCGGTGGCCACGAACAACGTCCGCAACGCCTTCACCCCCTACGGCGACGGCTCCCTGGTCCGCATGGCGAACCTCTACGCCAACCTGACCCACCAGGCGTCGCCGGAGCAGCTGTCGGCCTGCCTGGACCTGGTCGGCCCGCGCGCCGCCCGGGTGCTCGGCACCCCGGCCGCCGCCACCGGGGTCGTCGCGGGGGCCCCGGCCGACCTGGTCTGCCTCGATGCACCCGACCCGGGCACGGCGGTCGCCGCCGTCGCACCGGTCCGCTGGGTGCTGAAGGGCGGTCGCCGGACCGTCACCGGCGCGGCCGTGGAGCTGCACCCACCGGTGTGACCCGGCTCATCGGTGCAGGCGATCGCGCAGCGGGAACGCTGCCCGACATGAGCACACGTGAGGGCAGGGCCGTGCGGTACGACCGCTACGGCGGCGTCGACGAGCTGTACGTGACCGGTGTCGGGTTCGACGGCCCCGGTCCGGGCCGTGTGCTGGTCGAGGTGCACGCGGCCGGGATCAACCCGGGCGAGACCGCGCTGCGCGAAGGCGTGTTCGCCGAGTCCTGGCCCAGCACGTTCCCCAGCGGGCAGGGCAGCGACTGGGCCGGGGTCGTCGCGGCGGTCGGGGAGGGCGTCACCGACGTCGAGCCCGGCGACGACGTCTTCGGCTGGACCGACGACCGCGCCTCCCAGGCCACCCACGTCGACGTGCCCGCCGAGCAGGTACTGCGCCGCCCGGCCGGTCTTGACGTCGCGACGGCCGGTGCGCTCTACATCGCCGGGACGGCCGCGGCCGCGTCGGTCGCGTCGGTGGACCCGCAGCCGGGGGAGACGGTCGTCGTCGCCGGTGCCGTGGGCGGGGTGGGGCAGATCGCGGTGCAGCTGCTGACGCTGCGCGACGTGGAGGTCGTCGGGATCGCCTCCGAGCGCAACCACGACCGGCTGCGCGAGCTGGCCGTGACCCCGGTCGCCTACGGGTCCTCGCCCGAGGAGACGCTGGCGAACCTGCGCGCCGCGACGCCGGACCGGGTGCACGCCGTCGTCGACCTCGTCGGCGGCGGCTACGTCGCGCTCGCCCGCGAGCTCGGTGTCGCCCCGGAGCGGATCAACACGATCATCGACTTCGAGGGTGCGCAGGCCCACGGCGCCGCCACCCGGGGCACCGCCGACTCCGAGGGCCGCGACGACCTCGCCGCGCTCGGCGCGCTCGTCGCCGACGGGGCCCTGCAGGTCGCGATCGCGGCCGGGTACCCGCTCGACGGGGTCCGCGAGGCCTACACCGAGCTGGAGAAGCGGCACACCGCGGGGAAGATCGTCCTGCTGCCGCAGGAGTGATCCGACGCCTGCCGGGAACCCCGCCGGGGCCACCCCCGAGGAGAGGACACCCGTCGTGCAGATCGGCTTCAAGCTCTTCGCCGAGGCCCACACGCCGCAGGAGATGGTCCGCCAGGCCGTCCGGGCGGAGGAGGCCGGTTTCGACTTCGTCGAGATCTCCGACCACTACCACCCGTGGCTGGAGAGTCACGGGCACTCCGGGTTCGCCTGGTCGATCCTCGCCGCGATCGCGATGCGGACCGAGCGGATCGGCCTGGCCACCGGGGTGACCTGCCCGACGATCCGCTACCACCCGGCGATCATCGCCCAGGCCGCGGCGACGACCGCACTGCTGTCCGACGGCCGGTTCACCCTCGGCGTCGGCTCCGGCGAACAGCTGTCCGAGCACATCACCGGACACCCGTGGCCGGTCGTCGGGGTGCGGCACGCCATGCTCCGCGAGGCGCTGGAGATCATCCGGCTGCTCTGGTCCGGCGGCTACCGCACCTACCGCGGCAACCACCTGTCCATCGAGGACGCGCAGGTGTTCGACCTGCCGGACACACTGCCGGACATCGTCGTCGCCGCGGGCGGGCCGAAGGCGGCGCGGATCGCCGGTGAACTGGGCGACGGCCTCTTCGCCACCGAGCCCCGCACCGACCTGATCGACGCCTACACCGCGGCCGGCGGGACCGGCTCCCGCTGGGCCGAGGTCCCGCTGGCCTACGCCGGCACCGTCGACGCCGCGCTGGAGTCCGCGCACCGGCTGTTCCGGTTCGGCCCGACCGGCTGGAAGATCCAGGCCGAGCTGCCGAACGTGCGCAACTTCGAGGCTGCGACGGCCTTCGTCCGCAGGGAGGACATGGCCGACGCGTTCGGGGCGGGCCCGGACGTCGAGACCCACGTCGCGACGGTGAAGGGCTTCGCCGACGCGGGCTACGACCGGCTCGCACTGATCAGCGCCGGACCGGACGTCGAGGAGTTCTTCGCGTTCTTCGAGGGTGAGCTGGCGGGCCGGCTGCGCGCGCTCTGACGCGCAGGCGGCTCACCGGCCCAGTGGCCGGCGCAGTCGTGCGAACAGCCATGCGGCGGCGCCGGCCGCCAGGACCAGGTGCAGCGCGACCTCCGCCCAGTGCAGCGGCCAGCGGTCGGTCGCAGGGTGCACGAGCACGTAGTTCCCGTCGATGCCCGCGGCCCGCAGGCAGGCGACGTCGTCCTGGGTGCAGCCGGTGCCGGACGCACCGCTGCGCAGGCCACCACCGGTCAGGGTGTAGCCGGAGTCGAGACGTTGTTCCCCGGCGCCCGAGGAACCCCCCAGCGGGAGCGGGCCGGTCCGCAGCCGGGGCGCGACCATGTGGCCCCGCAGGGCCGTGATCGCGACCTCGGTCACGACGACGGTCGCGAGCGTCAGCACGGACGCGGCCAGGACCCGGCGCAGCAGCAGCCCCGTCAGTACACCGATCGTGAGCGCGGACAGGGTGCGGGCGAGCGGGACGAGCCCGGTCGCGGCGACGGTGCGCGCGTCGTGCCAGGGTTCGGTCGCGGCGAGACCCGCGTACACCGCGGCCGCGGTGACCACGGTCGTGACGGCGACGCCCCCGCCGACGAGCAGGGCCGAGCCCGCCCAGCGACGCCGGGACACGGACTGGGTCAGCAGCAGCACGTGCGTGCCACGCTCCAGGTCACCGGCCAGCAGGGGAGCCCCGAGGAACGCCCCCACCAGGGCCGGTGCCGCGAGCACCAGGTACCCGGCGACGTCCGACACCGGGTTCTCGATCACCCCGAACGGGTCGCGGGCGACGGTGTCGAGTGCGTCCACCGCGGCCAGCACGACGAGCGCCAGGCACAGTGCGACCCCCAGCCCGGCGGTGACGAGCAGCGCGCCGCGGTGGGTGCGCCAGACGACCCACGTCATCGGGACCGCTCCCGCCCGGCGGCCGCGCGGAGATGACCCACGACCACCTCCAGCAACCCCGGGGCGTGCGCCCGCCACCCGGCGGGCGGCTCCGGCCGGCTGCGGCCGCGGACGAGGACGGTCTGCCCGCGACCGTGCACCCGCTGCTCGACGACGGTGTGGTCGTCCGGCCAGCCGGTGTCCCCGGCCGGACCGTCGAGGATCCGGTGCTCGGCCAGCAGGTCGTCGATGTCGGCGTCGATCAGGACCCGCCCGCGGTCGAGGAACAGCAGCCGGTCGCAGCTGTCCTGCAGGTCCTCGACCTCGTGCGAGGCGAGCACCGCGGTCGCCCCGGTGCCCGCGACGTGCGCGGTGACCGCGGCCAGCACCCGGCGGCGGGTCAGCGGGTCGAGCCCGGCCAGTGGTTCGTCGAGCAGCAGCAGGTCCGGCCCGGGGCCCAGGACCAGCGCGAGCGCGAGCACCGCCCGTTGCCCGCTCGAGAGCGCCGCCGTCCGGCGCTCCGCCGGGAGCTGCCCGGTGAGGTCGGCGACCCGGCGGTCGTCCCAGCGGCCGGGGTTGAGCGCCGCCCCCAGCCGCAGCGTCTCGGCGACGGTGAAGTCGTCGGGCAGCGGCTTCGACGGAGCCAGGTGGCCGACCGCCGGGTGCGGCCCGCCGGTGGGCACCGGTGCACCGAGCACCTCGGCGGTGCCCTCCGTCGGGAGGTCGAGCCCGGCCAGCAGGCCGAGCAGCGTGGACTTCCCGGCGCCGGGGGCGCCCGTCAGGGCGACGACGGAGCCGGGCTCGACGGTGAGCGAGCAGTCGCGCAGCGCCGGGGTCCCGCCGAAGCGGCGGCCGAGCCCGGAGGTGCGCACCGCATCGGTCGTGGCGGTGGTCATGCGTCTCCTCGGTCGTAGTGCCGGTCGAGGGCTGCACGCACCAGCGCGTCGGCCTCCTCCCGGGACAGCCCGGTCGTGACGGCGCGGGCCGCCCAGTCCTCGAGCTCGGCCCGTAGCGGCGAGTTCGTGGCGGGCCCCGAGGCCGTGGCGTCGGGGCGGACGAAGGTCCCGACACCGCGCTTCGCCTCGACCAGCCCGTCCCGCTCCAGCTCCCGGTAGGCCTTGAGCACGGTGTTCGGGTTGATCGCGGTGGCCTCGACGACCTCACGGGCCGTCGGCAGCCGGTCCCCGGCCCGCAGCGTGCCCAGCAGCAGCGCCTCCCGCGTCTGCCGGACGATCTGTGCGTACGCAGCCACCCCGGAGCGCCGGTCGATCCGGTACTCGATCACCGGTGCCTCCTCTCCGGACGGTGGTGCCACATCATGCGGGCCGGGTGCCGATCCCCCACCGGCACCCGGCCCGGCGGACGGCCGGCGCTCCCCGGATCCCCTCCGTCCGGGGAGCGCCGGCCGTGGCTCAGGCGATGATCCCGCAGCTCAGTCGCGTCTCCTCGGCGGCGGGCCGGACGTCGCAGTAGGTGCGCAGATCCGGGTTGAGCAGTGTCCGCTCACCGATGGTCACCCCGTTCTCGCTGACCACGATCCGCTCGTAGCCGCCGCCCTCGGTCGGGATGTCGCTCCGGCCTCCGGCGGGAAGCGTGAAGGAGTACCCGCTCCCGTGGGGGCCCAGGACCGTCACGTCCACCGGTCCGTGGCCCGACGTGACCGTCAGGGGTGTCGGGTCGATGGTGACCGGGTCGGCGACCGCGGTGCCGGTGGCGCCGCCCATCGCGATCGCGGCGGCCAGGAACCCGATGATCGTGCGTCGTGCGTGCATGTCGTGTCTCCCCCTCGGTGTCGCCTGATTCCTGCTTTCACTAGTTAACTAGTGAAAGCAGGGAAGCGCAACCCCTCCGGTCGGAGGGGGCGGCGCGTGTCCGGCGGGCGGCAGGGTGGCGGCCATGAACAGGGTCGTTCGCTTCACCGAGCTCGGCGGTCCCGAGGTGCTGACGGTCGTCGAGGAGCCGGTGCCGCAGCCGGGGCCGGGGGAGGCCGTCGTCGCCGTCGAGGCGATCGGGCTGAACCGGGCCGAGTCGATGTTCCGGCGCGGTGAGTACATCGAGCCGACCCGGCTCCCGGCCGGTCTGGGCTACGAGGCCGCGGGCACCGTCGCCGCCGTCGGCGCGGGCGTGGACCGCTGGTCGGCGGGGGACCCGGTGAGCATCGTCCCGGCGTTCTCGATGAACGACCACACCGTCTACGGCGACCATGCCCTCGTCCCGGCCCGTGCCCTGGTCCCGCGGCCGGTGGACGCGGTGACCGGGGCCGCGACCTGGATGCCGTTCCTCGTCGCCTACGCCGGGCTGCTCGAACCGCGCGTCCTGCAGCCGGGCGACCACGTGCTGGTCACGGCGGCGTCGTCGAGCGTGGGGCTGGCGGCGATCGCGACCGCGAACCGGATCGGCGCCGTCCCGATCGCCACCAGCCGCAGCCGCGCCAAGGCGCAGGCGCTGCTCGACGCCGGGGCCGCACACGTCGTCGCCACCGGGGAGGAGGACCTGGTCGCGCGCTGCCGGGAGATCACCGGCGGGCGGGGCCTGGACGTCGTGTTCGACGCCGTCGCCGGACCCGCCGTCGAGACGATGGCCGACGCGGTCCGCCCGGACGGCACGATCGTCATCCACGGCAGGCTCTCCGGTGAACCGACGATCTTCCCGACGGCGACGCTGCCCGACCTCGTCGTCCGCTCGTTCACCCTGTTCGCGATGACCCGCGATGCCGAACGCCTGCGCCGGGCGGCCGCGTTCGTCGCCGCGGGGATGCGCGGTGGGGACTTCGCCCCACAGGTGGACCGGGTGTTCGACGGGCTCGACCAGGTCGTCGCCGCGCACGAGCACCTGGAGTCCAACGCCCAGGTCGGGAAGATCGTCCTGCGGCCCTGACCGGGCGGCTCAGCCGTCCAGCTTCGACGGGTCCAGGGTCGCCTTCTTGACCCCGAGCCTGCGGTTGAGCAGCAGCGTGATCCCGTAGAGGACCAGGCCGAGCAGGAGCAGCAGCCCGGCCAGCTCGTACTGGATCGCGTCCCGCCCGGAGAACGGCAGGACCAGGTACAGGCTGGCGACGGCGCCGACGACCGGCAGGCCGGGCGGGGCCCGGAAGTGGTCCTCGGGGATCCGGTCGCGGCGAAGCACCAGCACCGCGATGTTGACGATCGTGAACACGGCGAGCAGCAGCAGCGAGGTCGTGCCGCCGAGCGCGGAGACGACGTCGGAGTCCGAGTCCAGCGACACGTAGCTGATCAGCGCGAACGAGATCAGCGTGGTGAAGATGATCGACACCCACGGCGTGCGGCGGAACGGGTGCACCCGTGCCAGCGGCTTGGGCAGCACGGCCTGGTTGGCCATCCCGTAGAGCAGCCGCGAGGCCATCAACATGTTGATCAGCGCCGAGTTGGCGACGGCGAACATCGAGATGAACGGCAGGACCAGGTCGGCCGGGATGCCGGGCGCCCCGGCGCGGACGACCTCGACCAGCGGCGTCTCGCTCGCCGCCAGCGGGCCGACCGGGACCAGCGCCACCGCGCAGATGGCGACGAGCACGTAGATGACCCCGGTGATGGTCAGCCCGGTGATCATGATCCTGGGGAAGATCCGGCGCGGCTCGTGGCACTCCTCGGCCATGTTCACCGAGTCCTCGAAGCCGACCATCGCGAAGAACGCCAGCGAGGTCGCCGAGGTGACCGCCAGGAACACCCCCTTGTCCTCGGGGGTGTCGAAGGCGACGACCCGCGACCAGTCGGCGTCGCCGCCGGCGATCGCGTAGAGCCCGATCAGGATCACCAGGAGCAGGCCGGAGAGCTCGACGATCGTGAGCACCACGTTGACCTTCACGCTCTCGCCGACGCCGCGGAAGTTCACTGCCGCGACCAGCAGCATGAATCCCAGCGCGATCAGCACGATGCCGCCGTTGCCCAGGTCCAGCCCGAAGCCCTCGTTCAGGTTCGCCGCGAACGCCCGCGACGCCGTCGACGCCGAGGTGATCCCCGAGCTCATCACCACGAAGGTGACCATGAACGTCAGGAAGTGGATGCCGAACGCCTTGTGCGTGTAGAGCGCCGCGCCCGCCGCCTGCGGGTACTTCGTGACCAGCTCCAGATAGGAGAACGCGGTGATCATGGCGACGGCGAAGGCGACCAGGAACGGCACCCACGCCGCCCCGCCGACCTCCTCGGCGACCTGGCCGACCAGGGCGTAGATGCCCGTACCCAGGATGTCGCCGACGATGAACAGCAGCAGGAGCCTGGGCCCCATGACCCGCTTCAGCGCGGGCCCGTCCTCCGCCGTCGACGTGGTGGCGTCCGCCATCGTGGTGCGCTCCCCTCCGCGGCGGCCCGTGCCGCCCGCGACCGGCTCAGCCTGGTGGGGGGTTCGTGCCGTGTCGAGTCGAAAGGGTGGAGTGTTCATCTGGAGGGCGCGTGTGTGGCCCCGCTCACGTGGCGTTCACTGTCCGGCGTGCGCTCGTCGCAGGAGCCGGAGGTCGCCGTGTGTACCGCTACCGAGTGATCGCCTGTCTCGTCCCGCCGGAGGCCCTGCTCCAGGCCGGCATGTGGCCGGACGTGCCGATGTTCATGGTCGCCCGCGGCGACGTGGTGCGGATGCGGATCGCCGACGGCAGCGGCGCGGTGCACCCCGACGCACCTGTCGGAGGGCCTGATGGCGCACCTCGTGTACGAGGGGGTGCCCACGCCGTACCGGGTCGGCGGCCGTCGGGCAGCGACCCGGAGTGAGCAGGCTCAGCCGCGGTGCCGGGACCGGCGCGGGGTGTCCGGGTAGGGCTCGGGGTAGCCGTCGTCGACCGGGCCGGGCTGCGGCGGCTGCGACGCGTGCGACGGGGGCACCGGACGGCCCTGCGGCGGGCCGGACGGCATCGGCGGCGCCGGCACCGTCGGCTGTCCGACGGCGCGGGGTGCGGGGGCGAGGGCTCGCTCGCGGTCCCGCTCGGCCTGGTCGCGGAGCAGGTCGCGGATCTCCTTCAGCAGGTCGAGGTCGGTCTCCAGGGCCGGGTCCCCGGCGTCGCGCTTGCGGCGCTCCTGGAGCCACTTCATCGGGAAGACGACCAGGAAGTAGATGACCGCGGCGGTGATCAGGAACGTGATGACGGCGTTGAGGAAGCTCGCGTAGTCGAGCTGCACCTCGTCGGTCAGCGGGATCGTGCCCGGGGGCACGGCGTTCTCCCCGCCGGAGAACAGCCGGAGCAGCGGCTCCAGGAACGCCTTCGTGAAGGCGGTGACCACGGCCGTGAACGCCGCACCGATGACGACGGCGACCGCCAGGTCGATCACGTTGCCACGCAGCAGGAATTCCTTGAAGCCCTTCAGCACGCCGGAGCACTCCTCGAGATCGGGTCGGGGGCGGGGGTGGGTCCGGCGAAGGAGGCTAACCGGACCGTGACCTCCGCGCCGGGCCTGCGCCCGCACGGTGCGGCCCGGCGCGGCGGACGGGACGCGCCGGTCGACGGGCGGCCCGGGCGCGGGGTCGCGGGTCAGGCGGTGGGCCCGGTCCCGGCGTCCGGGCCGCGCTCCCCGGCGGGGCCCTGCGGGGTGACCGGGCGGGCCGCGATGAGCCGGTCCAGGAAGTCCCCGGCCTCGCGGGCGGCACGGTCCACGTCGCCGTCGGCGATGGCCTCGACGATCCCGGTGTGGGAGATGTCGTCCTCGGTGCCCGCGGTGCCGGGCATCGTGGTCTTCACACTGTCCGCGACCGCCTCCACCACACCCCGGTAGAGCTCGACGAGCAGGCCGTTGCCCGCACACCGGACGACGGCCACGTGGAAGTCGGTGTCCGCACGGGCCGCGCGCTCCAGGTCCGCGGCGTCCGGCTGCTCCCCGCGACGGCCGTACGCCGCGACGGCCGCGACGGCCCGGTCACGCCCGGCCAGCGCCGCCCGCAGGACGGTCAGGTCGGCGTCGGTCCGGCGGGCGGCCGCCATCCGGGCCGCCTCGACCTCCAGGGTGCGTCGGACCTCCAGCACCTCGCGCAGCTCCGGGCCGCACAGCGTGCGCAGCGCCCCGGACAGCTCGGTGGTGGCCCGCACGTAGGTGCCGTCGCCCTGACGCACCTCGAGCAGGCCGCCGTGGGCGAGGGCGCGGACGGCCTCGCGGACGGTGTTGCGGCCGACCTCCAACGACGAGGCCAGCTCCGACTCCGGCGGTATCCGGGCACCGACCGGCCACTCCCCGCCGGTGATGGCGGAACGGAGCTGGTCGATGACCTGGTCGACCAGGCCACCGCGGCGCGCTGTGACGAGAGGCACCGGATCATCCTTCCATCCGAACATCCTACGTCTGTAACAATACTGTTTCGTGAGCATTGCTGAGCAGGAGACACGCGCGGAGGAGACCATCGCCACCGGACGGGCCGAGGAGACCGGGCCGTCGCGTCGCGGTGCGCTCGTCGGGACCCCGCTGCTCGTCGTGGGGGTGGCACTCGCCGCCTCGAACCTCCGCCCGGCCGTGACCTCGATGTCCTCGGTGCTCGGCGAGGTCCGTGACGGCCTCGGTGCCTCCGCGGTCTGGACCAGTGTGCTCACCGCGGTGCCCACCATCTGCTTCGGCCTCGCCGCGATCGCCGCGCCGCTGCTCTCCCGCCGGCTCGGCATGGCCCGCGCGATCGGCCTCGCCATGGCGGTGCTGACCGCCGGGCTCGTGCTGCGCGTCGTCGACGGCCCGTGGGTCGTGCTCGGCGGCACCTTCGTCGCCGCGGCGGGCATCGCGATCGGCAACGTGCTGATCCCGGTCGTGGTGAAGCAGTCCTTCCCGCACGCCGTCGGCCGGGTCACCGGCGTCTACACCGCCGCGCTGGCCGCGGGCGGTGGGATCGGCGCCGCGTTCACGCCGCCGCTGGAACCGCTGCTCGGCGGCTGGCGCGGCGCGGTCGGGGCGTGGGCGCTGCTGTCGCTGGCCGCGCTGGTCGTCTGGACGATCGGGGCCCGGCACGGTGAGCCGGAGCCGGTCGTGCGCGCCGCCGACGCGGAGGAGCGGCGCCCGATGGTGCGCCGGCCGCTGGCCTGGGTGGTCACCGCGTTCTTCGGGCTCCAGGCCTGTGTCGCCTACGTCGCGATGGGGTGGCTCTCGGAGCTGTTCGTCTCCGTGGGGGTCACCCGCACCGACGCCGGGCTGATGCTCGCCCTGATCAACCTGATCGGCATCCCGCTCAGCTTCGTCATCCCGCCGATCGCGCTGAACCGGGCGTCGCAGTCGGGCTGGATCGTCGGGCTCGCCTGCTGCTCGCTGGCCGCCGTCGCCGGACTCGCGATCGCCCCGGCCGCCGCGCCCTGGCTGTGGACGGTCCTGCTCGGCGTCGGCATGGCGGTCTTCCCGCTGGGGCTCGGCGTGATCGCGCTGCGCACCCGCGAGGCCGCAGAGACCACCGACCTGTCGGCGATGGCGCAGGGCTTCGGCTACCTCATCGGCGCGACCGGCCCGTTCCTGTTCGGGATCCTGCACGGGCTCACCGGCTCCTGGACGCCGTCGCTGGTGCTGCTCGGCGCGGTGATCGTCGCCGAGATGGTGCTGGGCTGGGTCGCGGGGCGCCCGCGCTACGTCTGAGGTCCGCCCGTGCGGCGCCGGGCCGCTGATATATGAGAGCCCCCGGTGCCGCGTCCGGCGTCGTGGGCCCGGTGTACCGTCGTGACCGTCCGATCTCCCGGCGCATCCCCGCCCGGCGGGGGCCCGAGATCGGGGTCCTCGATCCGTCAGGGAGTACTCGTGACCGACACCGCCCTTCCCCCGGCCGGGGACACGGCGCGGCTGGTCGACCAGACCGGCCCGTACTTCGGCCGTTTCGGTGGCCGCTACGTTCCGGAGGCGCTGGTCGCCGCGCTGGACGAGCTCGAGCGGGCCTACCACACGGCCATGTCCGACGAGGCCTTCCAGGCCGAGCTCGCCGAGCTGCACCGCACCTACTCGGGCCGCCCGAGCCTGGTCACCGAGGCGCCGCGGTTCGCCGCGCACGCCGGGGGTGCGCGCATCCTGCTCAAGCGCGAGGACCTGAACCACACCGGCTCGCACAAGATCAACAATGTGCTGGGGCAGGCGCTGCTCACCAAGCGCATGGGCAAGACCCGGGTCATCGCCGAGACCGGTGCGGGCCAGCACGGCGTCGCCTCGGCCACGGCCGCCGCCCTGATGGGCCTGGAGTGCGTCGTCTACATGGGCGAGGTCGACACCGAGCGCCAGGCGCTCAACGTCGCCCGGATGCGCATGCTCGGAGCGGAGGTCCGCCCGGTCACCTCGGGCACGCGGACCCTCAAGGACGCGATGAACGAGGCCATGCGCGACTGGGTCACCAACGTGGCCGACACGCACTACCTCATCGGCTCGGTCGCCGGGCCCCACCCGTTCCCGGCGATGGTGCGCGACTTCCAGCGGATCATCGGCGTCGAGGCGCGGCAGCAGGTCCAGGACCTCACCGGTGCCCTGCCCGACCTGGTCTGCGCCTGCGTCGGCGGCGGCTCCAACGCGATGGGCATCTTCCACGCGTTCCTCGACGACACCTCCGTCGAGCTGGTCGGCTTCGAGGCCGGCGGCGACGGCGTCGACACCCCGCGGCACGCCTCCTCCATCGGCGGCGGTGACGTCGGCGTCCTGCACGGCTCGCGCAGCTTCATCCTCCAGGACGAGGACGGCCAGACCCGCGACTCGCACTCCATCTCCGCGGGCCTGGACTACCCGGGCGTCGGCCCGGAGCACTCGTGGCTGCACGACATGAGGCGCGCCCGCTACGAGTCGGTCACCGACGCCGAGGCGATGGAGGCCTTCCGCCTGCTCTGCCGCACCGAGGGCATCATCCCGGCCATCGAGAGCGCGCACGCGCTGGCCGGTGCGCTGCGCGAGGCGACGCGCCTGGGCGAGGGCAAGGTCGTGCTGGTCAACCTGTCCGGCCGTGGCGACAAGGACGTCGACACCGCCGCGAAGTACTTCCAGCTGATCGACGACGAGGGCAACGCCGTGACGGACGGAGCGGTCTGATGGGCAGCGTGGCGCAGCGGATCGAGCAGGTCCGCGCCGAGGGCCGGGCCGCGCTGGTCGGCTACCTGCCGGTCGGCTACCCGACCGTCGAGGGCTCGGTCGAGGCGATGCGGGCGATGGTCGCGGGCGGCGTCGACGTCGTCGAGATCGGCCTGCCCTACTCCGACCCGCTGATGGACGGCCCGGTCATCCAGCGCGCCACCCAGCAGGCGCTGGACAACGGCGCCCGCTCCCGCGACGCGTTCACCGCCGTCCGCGGGGTCGTCGACGCCGGTGCCCCGGCGCTGGTCATGACCTACTGGAACCTGATCGACCGCTACGGCATCGAGCGGTTCGCCGCCGACCTCGCCGCGGCCGGCGGCTCCGGCCTGATCACGCCCGACCTGCTGCCCGACGACTGCGACGAGTGGCTGGCGGCGTCGGAGTCCCACGACCTGGACCGGGTCTTCCTGGTCGCCCAGACCACCACCCCCGAGCGGATGCGGATGACCGTCGAGGCCAGCCGCGGCTTCCTCTACGCCGCCTCGCTGATGGGCGTCACCGGGGTCCGCTCGGTGGGCGTCGAGGCCCGTGACCTGGTCGCCCGCGCGCGCGAGGTCGCAACCCTGCCGGTGTGCGTCGGCCTGGGTGTGCGGACCGCCGAGCAGGCGGCCGACGTCGCCTCCTACGCCGACGGCGTCATCGTCGGGACGGCGTTCGTGCAGGCGCTGGAGTCCGGCGGGCCGTCGGCGGTCGAGTCGCTCGCCCGCGAACTCGCCGAGGGCGTCCGCGCCGCGGAGCGCGTCTCCGCCTGACCCTCCTCCAGCGGCCGCGTCCGCCCCTCGTGGGCGGGCGCGGCCGTCGTGTGTCGTCGGGCCGTCGGTCGCAGCTCCCGACCGGCCACCGGCCGACCGACCGGCCGTCCGCGGCGGTCCCGCCGGGCTCCGGGGCGCCCGGGGCTGCCGCCTCCGGCTGTGCCGGCGTGCCCGCCCGCGCCGCCGGAGGCCGACTGCACGGGACCAGCGGTGGTCGCGCGCGGTGAACGTCGTGTCCCTGAGAGTCATCGCGCCGGTCGGTCGTACGTCCGTACTCCGACCGGAGCGATCGGTCCCCGCCCGCCGGACACCGACGACCGGACGGCGGTGCGCGTTCTCAGGAACGCAACCCCGTCCCGGTGGGGTTCCTATGTTCGTGTCACCGCACCGCGGCCCGCTCCCCCCGGATGCCGCGGCGGTGGCCGGGGCTCCCCACCCGGCCGGTTCCACGAACCGGAGTGATCCGATGACCCGCCCCCTGCGCGGACGCGCCCCCGGCGTCCGCCCGACCGTAGCGTCGCACCCGCGACCGGCCCGAGGCCGGTCCGTGACGGTCCACCGCTCGCGCACCCACCACCCCCGCCCGCTGCGGGCACCCTCACCGGCCGGGCGCACGCCCGGCGACCGGTGACCCGCCCGGTTCCGCATCCGGTCACCGCACCCCTGCGGCGGGACACCCCGCCGCCCGCCGACGCCTGGCTGGCGCACCGCCGCGCCCGCACGGTGTGGGGATCTGTGCTGGTCACGGTCCTCGTCGGCCCGTCGTTGATCTGGATGCTCCGTTCCGGACCGCAGCCGCTGCTGCACCAGCTCTCGGTGCTGACCGGGCTGCTCGCGCTGTCGGCGATGGTGATCGTCGCGGTGCTGCCGTCCCGGGTGCGCGGGCTCTCCGGCGCCCTCGGCCTGGAGACCCTGCTCGGCCTGCACCGCAGGCTCGGCGTGCTCGCCGGGGTGCTGGTCGCGCTGCACCTCGCCTGCGTGGTGGCCGACCACCCCGAACGTGTCGGGTTGCTCGTGCCGCTCGCCGCACCGGCCCGCGGCCAGGCAGCCACCCTCGCGACGATCGCGGTCGTCGTGCTGCTGGTGCTCGCACTGCGCGGTGTCCGGTCCGGCTCGCACGAGGTGTGGCGTTGGCTGCACCTGAGTCTGGCCGCGGTCGTCGTCGGCGCGTCGTCGCTGCACGTGCTGTGGCTGAACAACCTGGTCGGCGACGCCGTCATGGGGCCCGTGCTGGGCGGGCTCGGCCTGCTGCTGGTCGCGGTGCTGGTGCTCCGCTGGGGCGCCCGCGCGGCGACCGGCGAGTTCCGGGTGCACGTCGTGCGCCCGGAGAGCCCCACCGTGTCGACGCTCGTCCTCGCCCGGCCCGGCCGGCACGCCGGACCGTGGTTCCGGCCCGGCCAGTTCGCCTGGCTGCGGCTGGAGCGGATGTCGGTGGAGGAGCACCCGTTCACCATCGCGTCGTCGGCGTCCGACCGCGGCCGGGTCGAGTTCACCGTCCGGCACACCGGCGACTTCGCCGGGCGGTTGCGCGAGCTGCGTCGCGGCGACCCGGTCTGGGTGGACGGCCCCTACGGCTCGTTCACCCCGGACTCGGTGCCGTCCACCGGGCTCGTGCTGATCGCGGGCGGCGTCGGGATCACCCCGATGATGAGCATGCTGCGCACCGCCGCCGACCGCGGCGACCGGCGGCCGTACCGGCTGGTCGTGCACGCCCGTGACCGCGCCGACCTGCTGTTCCGGGCCGAGCTCGCGCACCTGCGCACGCTGATCGACCTGCAGGTCACCGAGGTGCTGCGCCGCCCGTCGGCGGACTGGTCCGGGGCGACCGGGCCGATCGACACCGCGCTGCTCGCCGCCGTCCTGACCGACCTCGACGACCCGGCCCGCCGGCTCGACTACTTCGTCTGCGGCCGACCGCAGCTCGTCGGCGACGTCCTCGCCACCCTCACCGCGCTCGGTGTCCCGGACGACCGGGTGCACACCGAGCAGTTCGCCCAGGTCTGAGAAGGGGAGGAGAACCCATGTCCCGCCGGATCCCCGGCCCGCTCCGCTGGTCGGTGCTCGCCGCACTGGCCGCGGTCGCCGCCGTCGTGCTCGCCCAGTACTGGGTGGCGACGTCGGCCGCCACCGACCAGCAGCAGGGGTGGACGCAGACCCGGTGGGGTCCGCTCGGCCCCGCCGACCGCGACCTGCTCCAGAAGGTGCGCCTCGCCGGTCTCTGGGAGGCCCCGACCGGGCAGCAGGGCGAGCAGCAGGCCACCGCGCCCGCCGTCCGCGAGGTCGCCCGCAAGCTCGGCGTCGAGCACCACGACCTCGACGAGCTGGTCCGCTCCACCGCCGAACAGCTCGGGGTCCTGCTGCCCAGCAGGCCCAACGACCAGCAGATCGGCTGGATGAACGACCTGACGGTCCGCACCGGGACCGACTACGACCGCCAGTTCGTGCAGATCCTGCGCGCCGCGCACGGCTCGGTCCTGCCGGTGATCACCGACGTCAAGGTCGGCACCCGCAACGAGCTCATGCGGCAGTTCGCGAACGAGGCGTCGGTGTACGTCACCCGGCACATCGGCTATCTGGAGTCGACCGGGCTCGTCGACTACGCGGCGCTGCCCGCCCCGCCCGACCCGGTGCCGACCGGGACCCGCACCGCGTCCGACGTCGTCGTGCCGGCGCTGGTGGTCGGGGTCGCGCTGCTCGCCGCGGGCGGACTGCTCATGACCCTGCACCGGCGCGGCCGCCCGGCCCCCGGCCCGGCCGCCGCCTTCGTCCCCGCCCCGCGCCACCCCCGCGACGGCGCCCGGCGGGCCCTGCCGGTCGGCCCACCCGACCCCTGGGACGAGCTGGCGCACGTGCCACCCGTCCGGCCGCAGCCCGATCCCGAGCCCGGCCTCACCGACGCCACCCCCCACGACCTGGACACCGACACCGGAGCGCCGCCCTCCCGCACCACCGGAGCGCACCGCACCGCCCCGAGGAGCCGATACCGATGAGATCCTCCACCAGCCGCAGCAGGACGATCGCGGTCACCGCGCTCGCCCTGGGCCTGCTCGTCGCCGGGCCCGCCGCCTACGCCGCCGGGGCCGCCTCCGCCGACCGGAGCGACCGGCCGGCGAACGTCGCCTCCGGGCCGTACGACTCGACCGGTTCGTCCGGAGGGTCCGGCTCGTCCGAGGGTGACTCCGGATCCGGGAGTTCCTCCGGGGGCGGGGAGCACGACCACGCCGGGCACACGGGCTCCGGCTCGTCGGGCTCCGGCTCGTCGGGCTCCGGCTCATCGGGCTCCGGTGACGGGTCCGGTGACAGCGCCGGGGCCGGGGCCGGTGGCGGCTCGGCCGACCAGGGTTCCGGCAGCGCGGGGGACGAGCCCGACGCGGGCGACGGGGAGAAGAAGGGCGCGCCGTCGGCGCTCGACATCCTCGCCGTCGACTGCTCCGGCAGCCGGCTCACCGCCCACGACGGCTTCCAGAAGGCGCCCCGCTGCGTGTCCACCGCGTTCGGCGAGGTCGCCGACGCCGACCGCAGTCCGTCGCTGCTCATCACCCAGGCCCCGACGACGGTCCGGCCCGGGGAGTCGTTCCGCCTGACCGTCAGCACCCGGAACCTGGTCCGCGACCGGTTCCTCCCCGCGGCCCAGGGCGGCTACTACGCCGAGGCGTCCCTGCTCGACGGCCAGGGACTCCAGCGCGGCCACTTCCACACCGCCTGCCGGATCCTGCCCGACCCGGGCGAGGCACCGGACTCGTCGCCCGATCCGCTGTTCTTCCAGGCCACCGAGGACGGCGGTGGAGGGGCACGGCCGGACAGCGTCACGATCGACGTGCCCGGCGTCGAACAGGCCGGCGAGCTGCAGTGCTCGTCGTGGGCGGGGGACGGGTCGCACCGCACCCCGATGATGCAGCGGGCCAACCAGACGCCCGCGTTCGACTCGGTCCGGATCGAGGTGGGCTGACATGCGGCTCTCCGGACCCCTCCTGACCATGGTCGCCGTCGGCGCGGTCGCCGCCGGGGCCGCGACGGCGAACGTCGTGCTCACCGCGGAACCGGAACCGCTGCCCGCGGCGGCCCCCGCCGCCGTCGAACAGGCCGCGGGCTCGCTCCCCCTCCCGGCGGCGCCCGCTCCGACGGCCGCCCCGGCACCGGCCGCGACCGACGAGGTCGTCTACACGGGCCGGTCGACGAACGGGAAGGTCACCGTCGACATCCGGGTCACCGACGGCGCCGTGCAGGCCTACGTCTGCGACAACCGCGGCATCGAGTCCTGGACGAGGGGCACCGCCGCCCCCGGCGGCACCACCCGCCTGACCGGCAAGGACGGCGCCGAGGTCGAGTACACCGTCGCCGACGGCGTCGCCACCGGCACCGCCCGCGCCGACGGGAGGTCCTGGGACTTCACCGCGACCCGGACCGACGCGTCCGACCCGGCCCCGGCCCCGGCCGCCGCACCCGCCGAGGCCCCGGCCGAGGCGCCGGCTCCGTCCATCGGCGGCAGCGGCTACGGCGGTGGGTACTGATGTCCCCCCGCGCGCGGCACGCGGACCGCGAGCTCACCGACCCGGTCGGGTTCGCCCCGGTCTCCGCGGACATCCCGAACCCCCGCGGCCCCGAGCACAGCGGCGGCTGGGCCGCCGTTGCGGAGCCGTCCTGGGCACCCGACCACGACCCCGGCGGCGGCGCGGACCGGTGGGCGGGCACCGCCGACCGTCGCCGCGACGCCGTCGCGGGTGACCTGTTCACCCCGACCGGCCCGCTCACCCCGCCCCCGGGCGGCGGCTCGGGCACCCACGGGGTCGCCACGCCGCGCCGCCCGGCGCCCGACGCCGGGGCCGCGCGTCCCGGCCGCCCGCGCCGGGCCGCCGGTGACGACCCGCCGTCCGCATGGTCCGCGGGCGCCGACGACACGGCCTGGTCCGGGAGCACCCCCGGCCGCTCCCGGCCCGCCGGTGCGGACCGGCTGCACCGGTCCGACGACGCCGACCACCGCGGCCGGCCGGCAGGCACGGCCGACCACCCCGACGCCTACGAACCGCTCGCCGGCTACGCCGAACCCGGCCGCTACGACCGGACGGGCTACGGGACGGGCGACGGGGCGGCCGCCGGTGCCGACGTCCGCACCGGCGCCCCGGCCGAGGACCCGGCTGCCGCGTACCGCGAGCGCCCCGCACGCCCCGCACGCCCCGCCGTCCGCGACCGGGCCGACGGCGACGACGGCCCCGCCCGCCGGCCCGGTCGGCGCGGCCCCGGCCGTCGACGGTCCCGCGCGACGGCACCCGACCCGGCGCGGGCCCGTCGCCGCCCCGACGCCGAGGCGGCCCACGACGTCGCGGTCCCGGCGGAGGGCCTGTCGTGGCGGGTCGTCGCCGTCCCCGTCGTGGTCGGGTCGCTGGTCGCGGTCGCGCTCGGCGTCTGGGCCCGCCAGCACGTCGGCACCGGCGTCGCGGTCAACCTCGCCGGCTTCTCCAGCGGCGCCGCGGCCAAGGCGTGGCTCGGTTCGGCCGCCCTGGTCCTCGCGGTCGTCCAGGGCGTCACCGGCCGGATGATGATGCGCGGCTACGCCGACCCGGTCACCGCGGTCGCGCACCGCTGGTCGGGCCGCGCCGCGGTGCTGGTGACCGTGCCCGTCGCCGTGCAGTGCCTCTACGCGTTTGGCTGGTCCGGCGCGACGACGTCGGCGCTGCTGCACTCCGCGCTCGGCTGCCTGTTCTACGGCGCGTTCGTCACCAAGATGCTGCTCCTGCGCCGCCCCGGCGTGCCCGGGTGGCTGCTCGCCGTCGCGGGCGGGGTGCTGCTCGCGGTCCTCGCCGGGGTCTGGTCGACCTCGGCGCTGTGGTTCTTCGCCGGCCACGGCCTGTCGTTCTGACCCCCCGACCGCTCCCACCGTCCCCCCGGAGGTCCCCCCGTGTCCCCGATCCCGCGCCGCCGGCTCCTCGCCGGCGCCGGTGCCGCCGTGGCCTGCTGCGCCGCGGGCTGCGCCACCTACGGAACCCCGCGCGACACGGCGCCCGCCGCGCCCGCACCGACCACCCCCGCCCCCGCGGCGGCCGCCCCGAGCAGCAGCGCCGCCGCGGCACCGGCCGGCATCGCCGCCGTCGACGACGTCCCGGTCGGCGGCGGCCGGGTCTTCGCCGAGCAGAAGGTCGTCGTGACCCGCCCGGACGCGGACACCGTCCTGGCGTTCGACGCGACCTGCCCGCACCAGGGCTGTCTCGTCGACCAGGTCTCCCCGGCCGGCATCTCCTGTCCCTGTCACGGCAGCCTGTTCGCCGTCTCCGACGGGGCCCCGCTCGACGGCCCCGCCCAGGCCCCGCTCACCTCGCGACCGGTGCGGGTCGAGGGCGGGCAGGTGATCCTGGCCTGACCGGCAGCCCGTGGGACCGGCCCCGGCCCGGCGGGCCCACACCGTCGTGATCGTCGCTCGTCGGAGCGGTGTCCGCGCGTTCGCCCTGGAGTGTGCCGCCCGCTGAGAGCCCCGCGGGCGAACGACGGGCTCGGCTGGTCCGGACGGCCGAACGCATTCCCATCCGTCGCGCTCGCGGGTCCGCCCGCCGGTCGGGGTCTCAGCTCGCGAACTGCAGCCCCCGCCGGTCCGTAGCGTGCGGTCCGCACCGGTTCCGTGGTCGCTCCCCGACTTCCGCGCCGCGCGACACGCCGCCGGGTCCGGCGACGCTCCCCGTCGCCGGATCCGCGCGTCCTGGCCGCGGTGCCGGAGGACCGCCGTGCCCGGGACCTCGACCCCGGGCACGGCGGTGCACACCGCCGACGAGAGGTACCCATGAGCACGTCAGAGACCCGCAGCGACGCCCCCGAGGTCCGGATCCCCGCCCCGCGGCGCTCGGAGTGGGGCGAGAGCTGGACCGATCGGCTCGGCTGGGAGGAGACCCCGGACCCCGAGCGGGTCAGCCGAGCGTGAACGGGTCGCGGGTGCCGCCGGACAGCTCCACCCACACCGACTTGTTCTCCAGGTACTCCTCGACGGCCGCGACGCCGTTCTCCCGGCCGAGCCCGGAGTGCCCGAACCCGCCGAACGGGACGCTCGGCGCCACCACCCGGTAGGCGTTGATCCACACCGTGCCGGCCCGGATCCGTCCGGCGACGCGGTGCGCCCGGTGCACGTCCTTCGTCCACACCGCGCCGGCCAGGCCGTACGGGGTGTCGTTGGCCAGCTTCACGGCCTCGTCCTCGTCGGTGAAGGTGAGCGCCGCGAGCACCGGGCCGAACACCTCCTCCCGGTAGACCGTGGACTCGGGCGTCACCCCGGTGATCACCGTCGGCTGCACGAAGTAGCCGCCCAGCCCGGACTCCGCGGCCCCGCCGTAGGCGATGGTGTTGCCCTCCGCCTTCGCCGTCTCCAGGTAGCCGAGGACCTTCTCGTACTGCGGCCCGTTCGCGACGGGGCCCATCTCGGTGTCCTCGGCGTTCGGGTCGCCGAGCGCGATGGTCGCCGCGCGCTCGGCGATGAGCCGGACGAGCTCGTCGTGGACGTCGGCGTGCACGATCAGCCGCGACCCCGCCATGCAGGTCTGGCCGGTCGCGGCGAACACGCCGGCGATGACCCCGTTCGCGGCCGACTCCAGGTCGGCGTCGGGGAACACGACCTGCGGGGACTTGCCGCCCAGCTCCAGGGTGACCTTGTTCAGGTTCGCAGCGGCCGCCTTCGCGATCGACCGCCCGGTCGCGGTGGAGCCGGTGAACGCGACCTTGTCGACGCCCGGGTGCCCGGCCAGGTGCGCGGCGGTGTCCCGGTCGTTCGTGGTGACGACGTTGACCACACCGGCCGGGATCCCGGCCTTCTCGATCAGCTCGGCCCACTTCAGCGTCGAGGCGGGCGAGTGCTCCGACGGCTTCACGACGATCGTGCATCCCGCGGCCAGCGCGGGCGCGACCTTCCAGGTCATCAGCAGCAGCGGGGAGTTCCACGGCGTGATCGCCGCGACGACGCCGACCGGCTCCTTGCGCGTGTAGACCAGGTAGTTCGGGTTTGGTGCCGGGATCTGACGGCCCTCGATCGTCGGGGCGATCCCGGCGTAGTAGTGGTACCAGCCGCCGAGCCCGCTCAGCTGGCCGATCATCTCCCGGTACAGCTTCCCGGAGTCGTTGACCTCGGTCCGGGCCAGCGCCTCGGCGTTCTCGGTGATCAGGTCGCCCAGCCGGCGCAGGCACGCGGCACGGGCGAACGGGGTCATCGCGCCCCACTCGCCGTCGAGCGCGGTGCGGGCGGCGGCGACGGCGGTGTCGACGTCGTCGGGGCCGCAGTCCGGCACGGTCGCCCACGGCGCTCCGGTGAACGGGTTCTGCGTCTCGAAGGTGCGGCCGGACGCCGCGTCGGACGGCTTCCCGCCGATGAGCATCCTGAAGGTCTCGAGCTCGGCCATGGACGGTCCTCTCTCCAGCGGCTCCGGTGGCGCACGTCCTCGCCGGTGACCCTACGAACCCGGGCCGCGATCCGCAGCCGGTGCAGGATGGGCACATGGCACTCGATCTGCACCATGTCGTGGACGGTCCGGCCGACGGACCGGCCGTGCTGTTCGGCCCGTCGCTGGGGACCGACCTGCACCTGTTCGACGCCCAGGTGGCGGCCCTGTCCGACCGCTTCCGCTGCGTCCGGTTCGACCTGCCCGGCCACGGCGACTCGGCCCCCGTCACCGGTGACCTCACGATCTCCGAGCTCGGCCGCGGCGCGCTCGCCGCCGCCGACGCCGCCGGGATCGGGGACTTCCACTACGTCGGCGTCTCGATCGGCGGGGCGATCGGCCAGTGGCTCGGCGTGCACGGTGGGGAGCGGGTCCGCAGCATCGCGGTCCTGGCGACGGCGGCGCGCTTCCCGAACCCGGACTCGTGGCCGCAGCGCGCGGCGACCGTGCGGGCCGACGGCACGGCCGCGATGGTCGGCTCCCGGCCCGGGACCTGGTACGTCGAGACCTGGGCGCAGCGCGACCCGGCCGGTGAGCGGCGGCTGCTGGACATGCTGCGCGCCGCGGACGACGAGAGCTACGCCGCCTGCTGCGCCGCCATCGGCGCCTTCGACATCCGCGCCGAGCTGGGTGCGGTCTCGGTGCCGGCGCTCGTCGTGGCGGGGGCGGACGACCCGGCGACGCCGCCGTCGTCGCTGCACGAGATCGCCGACGCGATCCCCGGCGCCCGCTACGCCGAGGTCGCCGACTCGGCACACCTGCTGAACTACGAGCGCCCCGACGAGGTGAACGCACTGCTCACCGAGCACCTGCCCGGCAGCTGACCTCGATCAGTACCTGAGGGCGGTCCCGACCGGGGCGCACCGCGCTCAGGTACTGATCGACACGGCGGGGGACGGGGTGTCAGGGCGTCCGGGTGGCGCGGCGGGCGCGGTAGGCGGCGACGTGCGCGCGGTTCGCGCAGTTGCCGGTGTCGCAGAACCGCTTGGACCGGTTGCGGGACAGATCGACCAGCACGGCGTCGCAGTCCTCGGCGGCGCAGCGGCGCAGCCGGGACAGATCGTCGCCGCGCACCAGGTCGACGACCGACATCGCGATCTCCGCGCCCATCCGGTCCGCGAGCGGCGCGTCCTGGGGCGTGACGTGCAGGTGCCAGTCCCAGCCGTCGTGCCGCGCGAGGTGGGGGCGCGCGTCGGTCTCGGCGAGGATCGCGTTGACCAGCGTGACGGTGCCGTCGCGGTCGGGGCCGTCGTCGTCGCTGTGGGCGGGCCACAGCCCGGCCAGCCGCTCGCGGAGCGCACGGACGGCCCGGCGCTCGTCGTCGGAGCCGGAGCGGCGCCCCGAGTACGGCTGCTCGGCCAGCCACGCCGCGAAGCCCGGCACGTCGTCGAGCGGGTCCGGCTCGGCCCGACGGGTGTTCACCAGCGCCGCGGCCGCCGCGAGCAGCACCTGGGTGTCATGGGCGAATTCCATGTTGACCCCTGACATGGTCGGTTCCTAGTGTCAGGAGTCTATGGGTGCTTCGGTCGTGACACGGGATCACATGGTCCGCGGGCTGATGTGGGCGCTGGTCTCGGCCGCCGCGTACGGCTTCTCCGGACCGCTCGGCGCGGCGTTCCTGGAGGCGGGCTGGTCGCCCGGGCTCACGACGCTGCTGCGCATCGCGGGCGCCGCCGTCCTGCTGCTCCCGGTGACGGTCGTGATGCTGCGCCGGCACCCGCTCAGCGCGCCGAACGCCCGCAAGATCCTGCTCTACGGCCTGGCCGCCGTCGCCGGTGTCCAGCTGTGCTTCTTCCAGGCGTTGCAGCACCTGTCGGTGGGCGTCGCGCTGCTGCTGGAGTTCCTCGCGCCCGTGCTGCTCGTCGGCTGGACCTGGGCGCGGACCCGGCGCACCCCGGCCGCGGTGACGCTCGTCGGCTGCCTGGTCTCACTCGCCGGGCTCGTGCTGGTCGTCGACCCGTTCGGACCCCAGCGCGTCGACCTGACGGGAATCCTGTGGGGCCTCGGCGCCGCGGTGTGCGTGTGCGTCTACTTCGTGCTGCCCGGCGGCGACGACGAGGGCGGCGTCCCGCCGCTGCTGATGATCTCCGGGGCGATGGTCGTGGGTGCGGTGACACTCACCGTGACCGGTCTGCTGGGCATCACACCGTGGCGGGTGGGGGAGTCCAGCGGCCGGCTGGCGGGGGTCGACGTGTCCTGGCCGGTGCTGCTGGGGATGCTCGTCGTGCTCGCGACGGCGCTGCCGTACCTCACGGGGATCGTCGCCATCCGACGGCTCGACACGCGCGTCGCCTCGTTCGTCGGGTTGTCCGAGGTGATGTTCGGGGTGCTGGCGGCCTGGGTGCTGATCGCGCAGGTGCCGACCCTGGTCCAGGTGGGCGGTGGAGTGCTCATTCTCGGGGGGATCGTGCTGATCCGGCGGGCGGAGAACCGGGTCGCGGCGACGCCGAGTGAGATCGCCACCCAGGGCTGAGGTGATGCCGTTCGGCGGCCCGCTTCGCGCGGTCGGCGACAGCGCTCTTGATTCCGACCACATCAACCGCCGAACGGGTAGTTTCGCGCCGTGCAGCGAGTCGGAGTGAGCGCCTTCGTCAAGACCAGCCGTTGTCACTCCGGTGGCTGTGTCGCCGTTGCGGCCGATGACGGAGTCGTGCGAGTCCGCTCGACACTCGTCGCGGACGGCCCCGTGGCCTCCTTCACGAAGGCTGAGTGGGACGAGTTCGTCGCCGGCGTGCGACGCGGGGAGTTCGACTACGACGACGTGGCCGCACTGTCGTCGCGGTGATCGGCCAGCGCGTCGCGGACTGCGCGGATGCGTGACCGCGAGGCCTCCGGGTCGAGCGCAGAGGTGGTGACCTCGGCCCAGATCGCCCGGAAGCGAGCGACGGTCGAGGGGCTGTCGAAGTAGGCGTCGGCCCCCGTGCTCTCGACGTTCACCACAGCCCAGTCGTCGTCGACACGCGGTTCGAACAGGGCGAATGTGCTGGTGGCCCGTGTGTACCCCGACTCGAAGGGCAAGACCTGCAAGGTCACATTGGGTCGTTCCGAATGGCTCAGCAGCGCGTCCAGTTGGTCGACCATGATGGAGCCCTTCCGTGGGCCCCGATGCAAGGCGCTCTCGTCGAGCACGGCATGGAGTTCGACCGGCGCCGCATCGTCGCGGTCGGTCGAAAGGATGGCCTGGCGGCCGATACGGACATCGACCAGGGTCGTGAGCTCCGATTCGGTCGCGGTGGGTACGGCTCCTCCGAGGATGGCGTGTGCGTACTCCCGAGTCTGCAGAAGTCCACTGATCGGAGTGCTGTAGATCGAGATCGACTGCGCCTCTGATTCCAGCGATATGTACATGTCCAGATCGTTCGGGATCTCGATCGAGAAGGGTTGCCACCAGCCGGGCTGTTTGGCCTCGTTGGCCCATTCCAAGATCTGGGACCGTTCGCTCTCCGCCGCGTCGTAGATGTTCAGGAGATCCCGAACGTCGCGAAACTTCGGTTCGACCTGACCCGTCTCGATCCTGGAGAGCTTGGAGGGGGAGACCTCGAGCAGCTTCGCGATTTCGGCGAGCTGCCGCTTCCGCTTGACCCGCAACTGCTTCAACGCCCAGCCGAGCCGGCGCCGGATGACGACGGGTCCGTGCGTCACCGTCATGGTTCCGACCCCCCGGCGACTCGACGAGCGAACGACTACTCCGGCCAGCCTACGACTCCTGCAATTGCAGACGAAGTGTTGCTTTCAGTCTGGTGCAGCCGGGCGTTCGCACCGCATACTCGACTCCCAGATCCTGGACAGCGGTCACCACCGCTGAAGGGGGTGCGCCATGCACGACCATGACGGCACCACACACGGTCCCGAGATCCCCACCCCGCCGCACCGGAGCGGAGGTGGCACACCATGACCACCTCGCTGATCGTCGTCGGCGGAGTCCTCGCCCTCATCTGGTTCTCCGTGCTCATCGGTATGTCGATGGACACCGAGAACCAGCGACGGCAGTGGAAGCGGATCGCCGCCGAACGCCGGGACCGCTGGGAGGAACGGCAGCTGCTCCTCCGCAGCTGCCCCCGGCTGGACTGTCCGCTCCGCCGCCCCGGCTGACCGGCAGGCCCGGGCCCGAGGGGAGCGCCGTGATGCAGGTCGTCGACCATGAGCCGCACGCCTGGTTCCTGCTGCGCGACGACGCCGGGACCTACCTGGACGTGAACTGCTCGCACGGCCCGGTCGGGTACTCGGTGCTCCTGGAGCTCGACGACGACGAGCGGCGGGCCCTCGACGGGGGCGGACGCGGCTACCTGGACGATCTCGCCGCGACCGTCGCGTACCGGGTCCGATCGCCGTTCCGGGAGCGCGACCTGACCCGCGCCCGCGGCCACGAGGTGACCGCGGCCGTCGCTGCGTGGCGCTCCGGTGGCGCGACGGACTGAGCCGTGTGGCGCTCCGGTGGCGCGGAGGACCCGGGCCTCAGCCCGCGGCGACCGCCTGCGCGACGGCCTGCGGGGTCGCGTCGACCTGGGTGCCGTCGACCTTCACGGTCGGAGTGCCGGACACGCCGTCGCGCAGCGACTGCTGGGTGAGCTGGGTGACCCACGGCGCGTAGCGCTGGTCGTCGACGCACTGGGCGAAGTCGCCGCCCGCGCCGACCTTCTGCCCGAGCGCGACCAGCTGCTCGTTCGGGAGCCCGGCGCCGCCCTCGGCGGGCTGGTTGTCGTAGAGCTCCTTCTCGAACTGCGGGAACACCCCGGCCGCGGCGGCGCATCCGGCCGCGGCGCCCGCACGGGTCGAGTACCGGGTCGACGACGCCCGGTCCAGGATGGCGATCGGGTGGTAGACGATCTTCGCCTGGCCGGAGGACACGATCTGGTCGAGCGTCTGCCCGGCCTGTGCCTCGAACTGCTTGCAGATCGGGCACTGGAAGTCGAGGTAGATGTCGATCGTCTTCGGGGCCGCCTCGTTGCCGACGGTCACGCCCTGCGCGGACGCGTTCGCCGGGACCGCGATCCCGCCGCCGGAGTTCTTCCAGTAGACGCCGACACCGACGACCGCGGCGAAGGCCACCACGACGATCAGCGCGATCACCGTGAACTGCGACGGTCCCTCCTTCGCGGTGAGCGGGTTCTTCGCCGCCGCCTTCCGCTTCCCGGTGGCCATCAGGGTTCCTCCTCGGACGTCCGCGTACCCCCACTCCCGACGACCAGTTGTACGCCCTGTCGCCTCGCAACGGTTCGGCGGGGCGCTGGTCCGCCGCAGGTCAGGGGCCCGGGTGGCGGATCTTCGATCGCGTGTAGAACCATGGGGTCGTGAGTACCGACAGCGCCGTGGACCGGACCGTGGGGGAGACGGACGTCCGTACGGTCGAGCTCAAGATCGACGGCATGACCTGCGCGGCCTGCGTCGGACGGGTCGAGCGCAAGCTCGGCAAGCTCGACGGCGTCGACGCGACCGTCAACCTCGCCACCGAGCGCGCGCTGGTCCGGTACCCGTCGGCGACCCCGGTCGCGACCCTGGTCGAGACGGTCCGCAAGGCCGGCTACGGCGCCACCGAGATCCGCCCGACCGACACCGGCGACGAGGCCACCTCCGACGACACCGCGCTGCGCCGGCTGCGGACCCGGATGGCCGTCGCACTCATCCTGTTCATCCCGCTGGCCGACCTGTCGCTGGCGATGTCGCTGGTCCCGTCGCTGCGCTTCCCCTACTGGCAGTGGGTGGTCGTCGCGCTGGCGCTGCCCGTCGTCGGCTGGGCGGCGTGGCCGTTCCACCGCACCGCCGTGCTGAACCTGCGCCACGGGACGACGTCGATGGACACCCTGGTCTCGCTCGGCGTGATCTCGGCGTCGGCCTGGTCGCTGGGGGAGATGGCCTTCCTCGACACCCGGCAGACCCTCACCGGGTGGGACGCGGTGCTGCACCCGTCCGGCCCGCTCTACCTCGAGGTCGCCGCCGGGGTCACGACGTTCGTGCTGGCCGGGCGGTACTTCGAGGCCCGCGCCCGCCGTACCGCCGGGCGTGTCATGCGCTCGCTCGCCGCGCTGGAGACCGACGAGGTCACCGTCCTGTCCGGGGGGACGGAGTCCCGCATCCCCGTGCGACGGCTGCGGGTGGGCGACCGGTTCCTGGTGCGGCCGGGCGAGCGGGTCGCCGCCGACGGCGTCGTCGAGACCGGGCGGGCCGCCGTCGACACGAGCGCGATGACCGGCGAGCCGGTCCCGGTCGAGGTCGGGCCGGGCGACGCCGTCACCGGTGGCACGATCGCCGCGGGCGGGCGGCTGGTCGTCGTCGCCGAGCAGGTCGGCGCGGACACCCGGCTCGCCCGGATGATCGCGGCCGTCGAGCGCGCGCAGACCGAGAAGTCCGCGACGCAGCGGCTGGTCGACCGGGTGTCGTCGGTGTTCGTGCCGGTGGTGCTGGCGCTGGCGCTGCTCACCCTCGGGGGCTGGCTGCTGGCCGGCGCCGGCTGGGCCGGTGCGCTGGCGCCCGCGATCGCCGTGGTGATCATCGCCTGCCCCTGCGCGCTGGGGCTGGCGACGCCGACCGCGCTGATGGTCGCGACCGGCCGCGGCGCCGAGCTGGGGATCTTCGTGAAGGGGCACCGGGCGCTGGAGACCACCCGGGCCGCCGACACCGTCGTCCTCGACAAGACCGGCACGCTGACGACCGGGCGGATGGCCGTGGTCGAGGTCGCCGCCCTCCCGGGTACGGACGCGGCGCAGCTGCTGGCCCGCGCCGCCGCGGTCGAGAGCGGGTCCGAACACGCCATCGCCGCCGCGATCCGGGCCCACGCCGGACCGGACGTCCCGGCGGTGGAGGACTTCGTCGCGCTGCCCGGGCTCGGCGCCCGCGGCACCGTCGACGGCCGCACCGTCTCCGTCGGGCGTCCCCCGGAGGACACGGGCGCGCTCGCGTCGCGGCTCGCGGAGTGGGAGGCGGCCGGGCACACCGTCGTCGCCGTGCACGTCGACGACGCCCTCGCCGGGCTGGTCGCGCTGGCCGACCCGGTGAAGGAGTCCGCGCCGGTCGCGGTGGCCGAGCTCGTCGCGATGGGGCTGCGCCCGGTGCTGCTGACCGGTGACCGGCCCGCCGCCGCGCACGCCGTCGCCCGGGCCTGCGGGATCACCGAGGTCGTCGCCGGGGCGCTGCCCGACGGCAAGGTCGACCACGTCCGTGCGCTGCAGGGGCAGGGCCGCACCGTCGCCATGGTCGGCGACGGCGTGAACGACGCCGCCGCGCTCGCCGCGGCCGACCTGGGCATCGCCGTCGGCTCGGGCACCGACGTCGCCCTGGAGGCCGCCGACGTCGTGCTCGTGCGCGACGACCTGCGCGTGCTCCCGGCGACCGTCGAGCTCGCCCGCGCCACGATGGGCACCATCCGCGGGAACCTGTGGTGGGCGTTCGGCTACAACACCGCGGCGATCCCCATCGCCATGGCGGGCCTGCTGAACCCCCTGCTCGCCGGGGCTGCGATGGCGCTGTCGTCGTTCCTGGTCGTCACCAACAGCCTGCGGCTGCGGAAGGCGGCGAGCTGGGCCGACGGAACCCTCGGCGGGACGCGCACCCCGGTCGGCGAGGAGTCGACCGACTACGTGGAGCCCACGGTCCACACCCCCTGACGGGTCCCCACACCCGTCGCAGCGGGTGTGGACGGCCGCCGGAGGGTGTGGGCGGGCGCGGTCGCCGGAATACGGCGACCCGTCACGCGGCTGATCCGGGGGTGACCGCACCCCTGCCCGATGCGATCGACACCCGCCTCGACCGGATGCCGGCCGGTCGGAGTGGCAGCTGCGGCGGTCCCGCCGCTCCCGGGTGACCGACGGCGCGATGGCCACGGTGCTCCGCGACGCCACCGGGTCAGTCTTCCTGCACGAGGGCCGCGCCCCGGTCCGCACGACGACCGGCTGCTGGACGACCGTCGCGGCGGGGGAGCTCGTCCTGGTCCCGCGGCCGGGGACCTGAAGGTCCGCGGCGAGGACGGGGCTGGCCTCGCCGCCGTCGTGTTCGCCGGGCCTGACCCGGCTGAGGGCGACCGCCGCGACGGCGTGAGCGCGACCGGCGCTCAGCCGCCCCGGCGCATCTGCTCCAGCATCGCGTTGTAGGCCTTCAGCTCGGCGTCGTCGTCCCGCTCGGCCTGCCGGTCCTTGCGGGCCGCCTCCCGGGAGTCGTCGCGCGACCACTGCACCACCAGCGTGACCATCACCAGCAGCATCGGGATCTCGCCCGTCGCCCAGGCGATGCCGCCGCCGGTGCGCTGGTCGTCGAGCAGGTCCAGCCACGGCAGCCCGACCTGGCGGTAGAAGTTCTCCCCCAGCACCGTCGAGGAGCTCATCACCGCGACGCCGAAGAACGCGTGGAACGGCATCGTCGCGAGCATGACCGCGAGCCGCCCCAGGTGCGGCAGCCGGTGCGGGGCGGCGTCGACGCCGATCAGCGGCCAGAAGAACAGGTAGCCGGCCAGCACGAAGTGCAGGTTCATCAGCTGGTGGGTCCAGTGGAACCGCAGCGCCCCGTCGAACAGCGGGGTGAAGTACAGGACGTAGAACGAGCCGACGAACAGCACCGCCGCGAACGCCGGGTGGGTCATGACCTTCGCGACGCGCGAGTGCACCGCGGCGAGCAGCCACTCGCGCGGGCCGGGTGGGTTGCCGCGGCCCGCCGGGCGCAGCACCCGCAGCGCGAGCGTGACCGCGCCGCCGAGGCTCAGCAGGATCGGCGCGAGCATGTTCAGCGTCATGTGGCTGATCATGTGGACGCTGAACATGGACGGGGAGTAGAAGCCCAGCCCCGACGACGTCGCCAGCAGCAACGTCGCGCAGCCCAGCAGCCAGGCGACGGTGCGGCCGACCGGCCACACCACCCCGCGGGACGCGAGCCGGCGCACGGCCACCAGGTACAGCCCGGCCAGCACCAGCGCACCGGTGCCGAACAGCAGGTTCCAGCGCCAGTCGGTCAGCACCGTGAGCGCGGAGAACGGCCGGTCGATGTCCCAGCCGATCAGGGTCTGCAGCGCCGAGTCGTCGGCGACGACGAACCGCGGCGGCACCAGCCGGATGCTCGCGACGCCCAGCGTCGCCACCACAGCCCCCAGCACCGCGACCACCGGCAGCAGCCGGCCCGGGACCGGTCCGCCCGGGGCGGCGACGAGCCCGCGGACCAGAAGCGCGGTCAGCGGGACCAGGGCCGCGAGCAGCACCGCGACGACCACGGCGACCCGCACGTAGGCCGACCCGCCGAGCGGCCCGGCGTCGGTCACCACCAACTGGAAGATGAGCTCACCGGCCAGGTACACGACCCCGCCGACGGCGAGCAGCCCGCGGACCCGGCCCACGGTCCGTCCCTCGACGACGCCGCCGTGCGCGCGGAACGCGGCCAGCGCGGCGACCAGCCCGAGCCAGGCGGTCCCGGCGACGGCGCGCAGCACGTTCGCGTCGCCGCTCCAGTCGTGCCCGGCTCCGGTCGCGGCCGGGTGGACCGCGGCGGGTACCGCCATCGCGCACGCGGCGACCAGGCCGAGCGCGGCGACGGCCTTCCAGCTCAGCGAGAACGCCGCCCCGAGGGCGACGAGCAGCAGCAGCGCCCCCGCGAGCGCCCAGCCCAGCGGCTCCTCGATCGTCGCGGCGGCGCCGAGCCACCCGAACGGGCCCACCGACGCCAGGACACCGGGGGAGTTGCCGGTCATGTCGGCCACCGACAGCCAGCCCGCGGCGATCGCCGACACCCCGGCGACGGTGGCGGCCAGGGTGCCCCGGCGCAGCGCGCGGTAGCCGTGGACGTCGACCGTCCCGGACCTCTGCGGCGCCGCGACCAGGCCGCCGACCAGCAGCGACCCGGCGGCGAGCGCGGTCGCGGCGACGGCCAGGACCTTCGCGACGACCGTCGCGGCCTTCAGGCCCGGCTCGGGCACCGGCAGCCCGCTCTGCCGCCAGAAGCCGTCGTCGCCGATCGAGACGGCGACCGCGACGCCGGCGCACAGCAGCACCAGGGCGACCGTGAGCGCGGTCAGGAGGGCACGGCGGTCGCGCCGCGCCGGCACCGCCGGTGCGGGCTGCGCACCACCGGCCGCATCGGTCGTCGCCTGCTCCGTGCTCGCGCTCACCGAGAACCCCTCCGCAGGTGGTCACCGGGCACGTACCGCGCCCGTGTCACCTCCGATGGTCCCCGCCCGGCCCGGCGCGCGCCGCACCGGGTCGGACGGGTCACGTCAGTTCCCGGTGATCCCGGACCACCAGCGCTGGATCGACTCCCAGAAACCCTGCGCGCCCTGACCGATCTGGTCGGGGTCGGGCAGGTTCGACGGGAGCGACGGCAGCTCGCTCGGCAGCGACGGCAGGTTCGACGGGAGCGAGGGCAGACCCGACGGCAGACCCGGGATGTTGCTCGGCAGCTGGATGCCGCCGTCGTTCTCGCTGGTCGGGGCCTCGGTCGTCGTCTCGGTGGTGGGCGGTGCGCTGGTCTCGGTGGTCGGCGGGGCCTGGGTGTCGGAGTCGTCGTTCCCGAACAGCAGGAACCCGAGGAGCAGGACCAGCAGCGCGACGACGAGCGCGCCGATCGCGATCCATTTCCCGATCCCCGACGAGCCGAGGTCACGCGGCTCCGGCTCCGGCTCCGGTGCGACGACCGGCGGAGCGACGGCGGCCGGCTCGGAGAGGATCTCGGCGACGCGGCGGGCGTCCGGGCGTCGCTGCGGGTCGGTCGCGGTGGACCGGTCGATCGCCGTCCGCACCGGTTCGGGCACGTCCGCGGGCACCACCGGGGCGCGGTTCACGCGCTCGGCGGCGCCCTGCAGCCCCTGGCCCTGGTACTCCTGCCGCCCGGTCCAGGCCTCCAGCAGCACGAGGCCGAGCGCGTACACGTCGGTCGGCGGCCCGACCGGTCGGCCCTGGACCTGCTCCGGCGACAGGTACGCCGGTGTCCCGATGATCTCGCCGGCCGCGGTGTGGCCGTCGGCGCCGAGCAGGGCGGCGATGCCGAAGTCGGCGAGCCGGGCCCGGCCGTCGGAGTCGACGAGGATGTTCGACGGCTTGATGTCGCGGTGTGTGACGCCCTGCGAGTGGACGTAGGCCAGGGTCTGGGCGACCTCGGTGCCGATCCGTCGGATGTCCTCGGGCGGCAGGTCCTCGCGGGCGATGACGTCCTTGAGCGTGGGCCCGTCGACGAGTTCCATGACCAGGTAGGCGCGGTCGGCCTCGACGGCGAAGTCGTGCACCGCGACCAGCCCCGGGTGGCGCAGGTTCGCCATGACCTGCGCCTCCTGCTCGAAGCGCTGGTCGGCGCTCGGGTCGTCGGCCGCACCGAAGATCTTTACCGCGACCGGCCGGTTGAGCCGGGTGTCGGTGGCCCGGTGCACGTCGGACATCCCGCCCTGGCCGAGCAGCCCCTCCAGCCGGTACCGGCCGCCGAGCAGCTCGGGCTCGGTGATGGGGGCGGGCATCATCCGGGTCGCGTCCGGGCGCGACGGGCGCGGCGCGCCGTGGGCGGCGGTCGGCGGGGCGCCGAGGTGGTGGGTCGGGGCCTCGCCGGGCCCGAGGCGCCGGGTGCCGTCCGCGGGGGCACCGGGGCCCGGGCGGCCGGGGCCGTGGGGCGGGCCGACCCGGCGGGTGGCGTCCGGCGCGTTGCTGCGGGTCGACGGGTCGTCGTCGGCACGCCGCGGCGCGGGCCGGGTACCGCCGACGCGACGGGTGGGGTCGGGCGCGGGGGCGCCCGGCGGCCGCTGCCGGCGGTTCCCCGTCCGCCACGGGTCGGACGCATCCCTGCGGGTGCGCTCCGGATCGTCGCCGCGGGTCACGGGCCCTCCCGGTCTGGTGGTGCAGCCGGGCCGCGGGCGCGCGCACCGGCCGTCCGCCGTCGTGGCGGACCTCCTGGCGGCGACCGTACCGTCCGGAGCCGGTCACCCCGGTGGACGGCGCGCTGCCACCACCCGGTGATCCTGCGGTCCGGAGACCTCAGCGCGCCGTGACCGGTGTGCGCAGGTCGGCCGCGGGGAACGGGGGCCGGTCGTCGAGGCGGACCGACAGCTTCCCGGCGGCCCGCCAGGCACGGGCGGTCAGGTCGCGGTCCTCGTCGGTCACGAGGTTGCCCATCACCCGCAGCGCGACGGTCATCAGTGCCCGCGACCGCATCCCGACCGGCCCGGCCAGCGGCAGCAGTCGCGGGATCGTGATCAGCCCGGCGAGCCGCCGCGCGATCGAGAACGCCAGGCCGTAGTGCGAGCGCAGGGTCGCGGGCCAGGCGCGGTCCAGGTCGGCGCCCGACGCGAGCAGCTCCGCGACGAGCCGGCCGGTCTCCAGGCCGTAGTCGATGCCCTCCCCGTTGAGCGGGTTCACGCAGCCCGCCGCGTCGCCGACCAGCGCCCAGTTCGGCCCGGCGACGCCGGACACCGCCCCGCCCATCGGCAGCAGCGCGGAGCGGACCAGCTCGACCTCCGGGCCGAGCTCCCACTCGGCGCGGCGCGCGTTCGCGTAGTGGTCGATCAGGCCGCGCAGCTTGATGTTCGCCGGGCGCCGGTCGGTGGCCAGGGTGCCGACGCCGATGTTGACCCGGCCGTCGTTCAGCGGGAACAGCCAGCCGTACCCGGCCAGGACCTCGTCGGCCTCGCCGCGCAGCTCCAGGTGCGAGCTGATCCACGGGTCGTCGTGCCGGCCGGAGCTGACGTAGCCGCGGGCGGCGACGCCGTAGGCGGTGTCCTGGTGCCACTCCCGGCCCAGCACCCGCCCGAGCGTGGAGCGCGCCCCGTCGGCGACGACGAGCCTGCGGCACCGGACGGAGCGGCCGTCGTCGAACAGCACGGAGTCGACCCGGCCCCCGGCGAACGTCACGTCGACGGCCTTGGCGCCCTCCATCGGGGTCACGCCGGCCTCCAGGGCGACCCGGCGGATGCCCGCGTCGAGCTCGGTGCGCGGGATCGCCGAGCCGTGCGCCGGCAGCGACCCGCCCGGCCACGGCAGCTCCAGGACCTGCCCGAACCCGTGCGCGCGCAGCCCCTGGTTGGTGCCGTGCGAGTCGACCCAGCCACCGAGGCCCAGGTGCCCCAGCTCGGCGATCGCGCGCGGGGTCAGCCCGTCACCGCAGGCCTTGTCGCGGGGGAAGGTGGCGGAGTCGGCGAGGACGACGTCGAGCCCGTGCCGGGCCGCCCACGCCGCCGCCGCCGACCCGGCCGGTCCCGCCCCGACGACGAGCACGTCGGTGGAGTCCGGAGTGGTGGCGGGCGGGACGGGGCCGGTGCGCATGACCCCAGTGTCGCAACCCGGCTGGGCCGCCGCCGCCGAGCGTGCCCCCGGTCACGACCGGGGCCGCTACCGTGGCACCCGTGATCGGACCGCAGACACAGGACCCGGCCCGGCTCGACGCCGTCCGGGTGGTGGCGGCCCGGGTACCGGGACTGACGCTCCTGCTCCTGCACGGGTCGCGCAGCCGCGGTCAGGAGCATGCCGGGTCGGACTGGGACCTGGGCTATCGCGGCGACGCCGACCCGGCCACGCTGCTCGACGCGGTCGCGTCGGCGCTGGGTACGGACGCCGTCGACCTCGTCGACCTCGACCGGGCCACTGCGCTGCTCCGGTACGAGGCAGCCCGCGACGGCGTCGCCCTGTACACGTCCGGCGACGCGTATCGCGACTTCGTGCTGGAGGCCACCCGCTTCTGGTGCGACGCCGGTCCCGTGATCCGGCGTGCTCAGCAGGACGTCCTCGCGGGGCTCGGGCGGTGAGCGGGGCGATCCGGCCGGAACTGCTCGCCGAGCGCGCGGCGACGGTCCGCCGGCACCTCGACCGTGTGCGGGACCGGCTGCCGTCGGACCCGGACGGGCTGGCCCCGATGACCGACGCGACCGACGCCGTCGTCCTGCACCTGTGGCAGGCCATCCAGGTCGTCATCGACATGGCGGTGTCGGCCTGCGTCACATCGGGGCTCGGCTCGCCGCCCACCTACGGTGACGCGTTCCGCCTGCTCGGGAGGCACGGCGTCGTCGAGACCGGACTGGCGGACCGGCTGGCCAGGGCGGCCGCGTTCCGCAACCTACTGGTCCACGCCTACGGCGAGCTCGACCTGCGCCGGGTCCACACCATCGCCTCGCAGGGCCCTGCCGACCTGCTCGCGTTCCTGGCGGCGCTGCGCGACGCGTGAACTCCGGTCACGACCGGGTCAGGTGCCAGAGGATCACGTCGTGGGCGTGGCGGGCCTTGTCGTCGCCGCGGAAGGCCACCTCGTGCACGGCCGCCCCGACGGTGATCGCGATCTGGCCGGAGCTCGCGAACCGGCCCAGCAGGTTCCGATCGGCGACGAACGAGACCGAGGAGATCCGGCCGTAGGGGATCGAGGTGATCGCGGTGCGCTTGCCGACGAAGGAGTTGTCCTGCAGGACCGCCCGCAGGTCGGTGAGGCCGAGGAAGCCGGTGCCGGCACCGATCGCGTCGTAGACGGCGATGATCCGCTCGCCCTCCAGCAGGCCGGCGGCGACCTTGTCGAGCTGGTCGCGCTTGTCGAAGACGGGTTCGCTCATGGCTCCGATACTGCCCGGCGGGCGAGCAGTGTCCGCGCCGTCCAGACCAGCGCGGAGACGACGAACAGCACGACGGTCAGCCACACCCACCGCATCCGGTACGGCTCCTGGTCCAGCCCGGTCGCGTTCAGCGTGCTCAGCGCACCCTGCCGGATGATCCCGGGCAGGAACATCAGCAGCGCGAGCCCGGAGCCGAGCACCGGGATCCGCACGTGGTTGACCAGCGGCACCCGGGTGCGGGGCAGCGCGAGCAGCAGCAGCCGGTCCCCGGCAGCGTAGAGCGGGAACAGCACGAGGTCGTGCAGCAGGACCGCGCCGGCGAACCACCAGGCCATCGTGACCAGGTCGGGGGACCCGCCGACGATCGCGTACGCCGCCCATCCGGCGAGCGCGAAGCAGCCGAGGGCGGCGAGCAGGCGGCTACCGAGGAGCAGCACGGGAGAACCCGATCGTCACGACCCACTTGGTGTTGTGCACCCCGGGGAGCGCCGGGACGATCAGCCGCGCCGGGTACCCGTGGTCGGGTGACAGCTCGGCGCCGTTGACCCGCAGCGCGAGCAGCGAGTCCGGCGACACCGTCTGGCCGCGGTTGAGCAGCGACCGGGCGAACGGGCTCCCCACCTCGGCCGACCGCACCTCCGCGGTCTCCGGGTCGGTCACGCCCGCGGCGCGGGCCAGGTCGGTCAGCCGCACCCCCGTCCACACCTGCGCGGTCGACCAGCCCTCGACGCAGGCGATCGGCAGCTCCGCGGTGTGCTGCGGCAGCGCGGCCAGCGCCGCCCGGTCGAGCACCACCGGTGCCGTGCCGCCGGTCAGGGTCAGCGTCCAGGCGCTCCCGACCGCGGCCGGGGCGATGCCGGACGCGACGAACGTGCGGTTGACCGGGAAGTCGTTCGGGCCGCCCCGCTCGGTGCTGTCGGGCGCCGTCGTCCGGCCGCGGGGCAGCAGCAGCGCCGTCGACCGGAGCCGGTCGGTGAACTGGCCGACGGTCAGTGCCGCGACGAAGAGCATCCCGCCGCCGACCAGGGCGAGCGCGCCGCGCCGCGACATCGTCGGGGGGTCCGGGTCGGGCGCGACCAGCGGGTGTGCCGGCTCGGGCCGGGTGGCGGCGAGCGGCGTGGCCAGCTCGGTGCGCAGCGATCGGCCCCGCAGCGACCGGACCATCGTCGGGAGCTTCGTGACCACGTGCAGCGCGAACGAGGCCAGGAACACCCAGGCCGCGGCGTAGTGGCCGTCGTAGAACGAGAAGCCGAAGACGTAGTCGTACTGGACGTTCAGCAGGCCGGTGACGATCAGGAACAGGATCGAGCCGACCAGCAGCACCAGCGACAGCCGTTCCAGGAGCGTCACCGGGTTGCGTCCGGGTGCGGTGAACAGCTTCGGGATGACCGACCACAGCTTCGCCAGGACCAGCGGCACCAGCACGATCCCGAGCCCGACGTGCAGGCCCTCGGTGAGCCGGAACAGCCAGGCCGGTGACGCGGGCCAGTCCCACCACGGCAGCTGCAGCCCGCCGACGGCGTCGGCGGCCGGGATGGCCTGTTCCCGGCCGTAGGCGAGCCGGTCGAGCAGCCCGGTGAACGCCACGACGGGGAGCCCGACCAGCAGTGGCAGCGCGAACATCGAGGTCAGCCAGGGGCCCCGGATCGGGCTGCGCCACCGCACCACGCGCCTCACGGCCCGGTCAGCTCCAGGAACACCCGGGCGCCGAGGTGCACGTCGGTCACCCGCAGACCGGCACGCCCGGCCGTCACGGCGAGGGGCACCGCGCCCTGCGCGGCCCACGGGATCGGCTCGCCCGCACCGCTGCCGCACAGCACCCGGGCGGTACCGCGCCACGCGTGTTCGGGGCGCGGGTCGGCCTCGACCAGCACCGTCCCGCCGTGGGCGAGCAGCCGAGCGGCGCGGGTGAGCAGGGCGACCGGGTCGCCGCCGATGCCGATGTTGCCGTCGGCGAGCAGCACGTGGGACCAGCTGCCCTCGCCGGGCAGCGGGCCGAACAGGTCGGCCTGGACCATCGCGACGCTGCGGCGGCGGCACAGCACCCGGGAGACGGCGGAGCCGTCGACGCCGAGGGCGGCGATCCCGCGTGCGGCGAGCGCGACGAGCAGGCGGCCGGGTCCGCAGCCGAGGTCGAGGGTGGGGCCCGTGCAGTGGCGCAGCAGCCAGTCGTCGCAGCCTCCGGCGGCGTCGGCCCAGCGGTCGACGTCCAGCGCGATCTCGGTGCCGTCGTCGCAGAGCAGGCGGGAGGGGGCGCCGGACAGCGGCATGTCGAAGCCCTCGGCGGTCACGGTCACACCGACACCTCCGGACATCGGAGCGTCAGCTCGGCGACGGCGCGGGCGAAGCGGCTCCCCGGGACCTGCGCGGCGACGGCGACGGCCTCCGCGGCCGTGTCGACGTCGGTCAGCGGCTCGGCGAGGGCCACCCGCAGACCGGCGGCCCGCAGCGCGTCCAGCGTCCGGTCGCCGGTCTCGGCGGTCGACATCGGCACGCCGTGCAGCGCGGTGGCGGCGAGCGGGTCGCGCAGGCCCAGCACCCACCAGCCGCCGTCGGTCGCGGGGCCGAGGACGGCGTCCACCCCCGGTTCGGCGAGTCGCTCCGCACAGTGGGACAGCAGCTCGGCCGTGGCCTGCGGGGTGTCCATCCCGACCTGCAGGGTCGGGCGGCCCGGGTGCAGCGCGGCGGCGTCGGCGTGCGCGGCGGCGATCCGCGCGGCCAGCCCCTCCCCGCGCTGCGTGACGACGGCGAGCCCGTCCAGCGCGGCGGCCAGATCGGCCGCGCCGACGGCGGCGGCCCGGTCCCCGGTCAGCGCGACGACGGTGTCCCCGGCCACCCCGGCGGCGGCGTCGAGGGTGTCGAGCAGCGCCGCCGAGGCGATCGCCGCGGCGAGCTCGGGCGTCGCGGGCGGGCACAGCCTCGTCTTGACCCGGCCCGGCTCGGGTGCCTTCGCGAGGACGACGGTGGTGACGGGGCCGGTCATCGCAGCAGCCGGATCATGTCGCGCCCGGCCCGGACGGTGCCCTTGACCGAGCCGGAGACCTTGGACCGCCCGCCGGCACGCCGGGAGTAGGTGACCGGGATCTCGTCGAACCGCCAGCCCGCCCGGCCCGCCCGCAGCAGCAGCTCCAGCGGGTAGCCGAACGCCCGGTCCTCGATCCGCAGGTCCAGCAGCGCCTGCCGGCGTGCGACCCGGATCGGGGCGATGTCGTGCACCGGGACCCCTCGGGTCCGCAGCATCCCGGCGATCACCGCGTTCGCCGCGCGGGCGTGCCAGGGCCACACACCGACCGTGTCGGGGACCCGCCGTCCGACGGCGATGTCGGCGCGGCCGGACGCGACGGTCTCGGCCATGCCGGGCAGCACGTCGGCGTCGAGGGAGCCGTCGCCGTCGAGGAAGGCCACGAGCTCACCGCTGGCCGCCTCCAGCCCGGCGTGCACGGCCGCGCCGTAGCCGCGACGCGGTTCGACGACCACCCGCGCCCCGTGCCCGCGCGCGACGGCCGCGGTGTCGTCGGTCGACCCGTTGTCGACGACGATCACCGGCCAGTCGTCGGGCATCCGCTTCAGGACATACGGCAGCGCCTCCGCCTCGTCGAGGCACGGCAGGACGATCTCCGGGTGCACGTCGCGATCTTCACCTCTCCGCCGGTCCACCGCCCGCCGAATGCGGGAGGGTCCCGCAGGAGGTTCGAACGGCGCCCCTCAGCGGTTCGTGGTGATCGGTGAACGGAGCGGGTCGGTCGCGAACGCCGTCACCCCGTCGGTGAAGGTGGTCCGGGCGCGGAAGCCCAGCCGGGCCGCCGCGTAGGCCGGATCGGCGACGACGTGGCGCACGTCGCCGGGCCGGGCGCCGCCGACGATCTCGGGCTCGGGGCCGTCCATCGCGCGGGCCAGCTCGGCGGCGAGGTCGCCGATGGTGTGCGGCTCGCCGGAGCAGACGTTCGCGGCGCCGAAGCCGGTCGGCTCCGGGGCGGCGACGAGTGCGGCGGCGTTGGCGGCCGCGACGTCGGTGACGTGCACGAAGTCCCGGCGCTGCCGGCCGTCCTCCATCACCCGCGGCGCCTCACCGCGCTCCAGCGCGGACCGGAAGATCGACGCGACGCCCGCGTACGGGGTGTCGCGGGGCATCCGCGGGCCGTAGACGTTGTGGTAGCGCAGCGACCACACCGTCCCGCCGGTCTGGCGGGCCCAGGCGCTCGCGAGGTGCTCCTGGGCGAGCTTGGTGGCGGCGTAGGTGCTGCGCGGGTCGACCGGCGCGGACTCCGGGACGAGGCCGGACTCGAGGTCCTTGCCGCACTCCGGGCAGCGGGGCTCGTAGCGGCCGGCGTCGATGTCGTCGAGCGCACGCGGCCCGGGCCGGACGACGCCGTGGTCGGGGCAGTCGTAACGGCCCTCCCCGTAGACGACCATCGACCCGGCCAGCACGAGCCGGTCCACCTTCGCGGCGTGCATCTGCGCCAGCAGCACCGCGGTGCCGAGGTCGTTGTGGGAGGCGTAGTCGGGGGCGTCGGCGGGGGAGACACCGTGCCCGACCATGGCGGCCTGGTGGCAGACCGCGTCCACCCCCGGCAGGAGCCGGGACAGGGTGTCGGCGTCGCGCACGTCGCCGCGGACCAGCTCGTGGTCCAGCTCCGGGGCCTCGCCGCCGTGCGCCTGCGGCAGCAGCGCGTCGAACAGGACGACCTCGTGGCCGTCCGCGACGAAGCGGTCGGCGACGTGGGACCCGATGAATCCGGCACCGCCGGTGACGAGGACGCGCATGCCCGCAGACGCTAGGGCGTACCGGTCCCGCCCGCCCACCGCCCGTCCCCGTCCGCGGCGCCGGCCGGGTCGTCGCGTGGTCCGGCCCCGGAGCCGCGGCTCCCGTCCCAGGTCTCGGCCGCGGCCAGCGCCAGGCCGAACAGGCCCGCCCGGGCCTCGCGGGCACTGGTCCAGCCGCGGTGCTCCCACTCCGGCCCGGCGAGCGAGTCCGCGGCGAGGAACACCTGGCCGTAGCCGACCCCGATCCGGCGCGCGGCCGCGACCAGCGCGGACGCCTCCATGTCGACCACCGCGCAGCCCTCGTCGCGGCGCCGCGCGACCCGCGCCGGGGTCTCCCGGAACACGGCGTCGGTGGTCCAGCACCGCCCGACGACGTGCGGCACCCCGGCGCCGTCGAGCACCCGGACCACCGCGTCGACGCCGTCCGGGTCGGCGTCGATCGTCCGCGACGGCGGCTGGTAGTGGAACGAGGTGCCCTCGTCGCGCAGCGCGCTGCCCAGGACGACGGCGTGCCCCAGCGTCAGCTCGTGCCGCAGCGCCCCGGCCCCGCCGACCCCGACGACGGTGCGGACGCCCAGCGCCGCGAGGTGCTCCAGGAACATCGCCGCCAGCGGCGCGCCGACGCCGGGGTGCAGCACCGCGACCGGTGTCCCGCCGGGCCCGGTCGCACGCCACACCGGGCTGCGGCCGAGCTCGCTGCGCAGCACGGTCACCGTCTCGGAGCGGGTCCCGACGTCCTCGACGACCTCGGGGAACCAGCACAGCACCGCCGCGGCCGGCATGTCCGGGCGGAGCGGGGTGATCGCCGACGCCCGGATCACGCCCTCGGCGTCCAGGTCGTCCTCGTGCAGGGGGAGGTCCATCGTCGACGATCATCCCCCGCGCACCCGGTCGGGTGGAACACCGCAGGTGGGCGGGGTGACCCTCTCGCCCGGCGTCCCGGTGACGACGGCGCGCAGTATCGTCGGCCGCGGATGCCCAGGATCCGGGCCGATCGGAGGGTGGCACAGGCATGGCCGGAGACTTCCGCGGCCCGCCCCCCGCGGGCGGGCGTCCGCCGCAGGGCGAGCCGCCGCGCGGCGGCCGTCCCGCGCGGCCCGGCAGCCCCGGCTGGACGAACCAGCCCCGCAACCCGCTGCCCGGACACGGGGGCCGTCCGCTCCCGCCGCCGTCCCCGCCGCAGCAGCCGCCCGGGGCCCCGCCGTCGCGCGGGGGCCGCGGCCCGCTGCGCAAGCCGCCGCCCGGCCGGGTCGCCGGGGCGCCGCCACCGACCCGGGCCGCCGCGCCGCCCCGTGGTCCGGTCATGCCGCGCCCTGCCGGTTCCGGAGCCGGGGGAGCGGGGGCCGGGGTGCATCCCGCGTCGCAGGCCCCCCGCGACGGCCGGGTCACCCGCGGCCCGTCGATGCCGGACTGGCGCCGCGTCCGTCGTGCCACCCGCGGGCGCTGGAAGGCCGTGCTGATCCTGCTGCTGGTCGCGTTCGTCGGGTTCGGCGTCTACCTCGACCAGAACATGACCCGGGTGCAGGCGCTGCCCGCGGACTCCCAGGCGTCGTCGGGGACGAACTACCTGATCGTGGGATCGGACAGCCGCGAGGGACTCTCCGCCGAGGACGAGGAACGCCTCGCCACCGGCGACGCGGCGGGCCAGCGCACCGACACGATCATGCTGCTGCACACGGGCAGCTCCGGCAGCGTGCTCGTCTCCATCCCGCGCGACTCGTACCTCCCGATCCCCGGGAACGGCAGCAACAAGGTCAACGCGGCGTTCGCGTTCGGCGGCCCGGAGCTGCTCGTCGAGACCGTCGAGGCCGCGACCGGCCTGCGCATCGACCACTACGTCGAAGTCGGCTTCGGCGGGTTCGTCGGCGCGGTCGACGCGGTCGGCGGGGTGGACATGTGCGTCCCCCGCGCCATCGACGACCCGAAGGCGGGCCTCGACATCCAGGCGGGCTGCCAGGAGCTCGACGGGACGACCGCGCTCGGCTACGTCCGCACCCGCGCGACGCCCGGCTCGGACTTCGACCGCGTCCAGCGCCAGCGCGAGTTCCTCTCCGCGCTGCTCGGCAGGGCCACCAGCCCGCTCACGCTGATCAACCCGTTCCGGATGGTCCCGCTGGCGTCCGCGGTGACCGGCACGATCACCGTCGACGACTCCGACCACATCTGGAACCTCGCCGGCCTGGCCTGGGGGATGAAGGGCGTCTCCGGCGGCGACGGCGTGCAGACGACCGTCCCGATCGGCGGCAGCGCGGGCGGGTCGAACCTGCGCTGGGACCGCACCCGGGCCCAGGCGCTGTTCGGCGCCCTGCAGAACGACCAGGCGCCGCCGGAGTCCAGCTTCGGCCCCTGAGGGCGCCGGTCAGGCGGTCTTCTTCGTCGACCGCCGACGTGTGGTGGCCGGCTTCGCGGGCTTCGCGTCGTCGGTGCCGGTCTCGGCGTCGTTCTCCTCGGTCTTCTTCGTCCGGGAGGACGATCGCCGGTTCGGGGTCTTCTTCTCCGTCGGCCCGGACCCCGACCCGGAGTCCGACTTCGTCGACCGGGCCGCGTCCACACTGGCCTGCAGTGCCGACAGGAGGTCGCTCATCGAGTCCCCGCCGTCGTCGGCGGCCTCCGCGGCGGGCGCCGGGCGGGCGTCGCCGTCGGACTTCTTCGCCTCGATGAGGTCGGCCATCGCGTCGCGGTACTCGTCGTGGAACTCCGACGGGTCGAAGTCCGCGCCCATGCTCTCGACCAGCGACGACGCCATCTTCAGTTCCTGCGGCTTGAGGTCGACCTCGCCTGCGAGGATGTCGAACTCCGGCTCGCGGATCTCGTCCTGCCAGATGAGGGTCTGGAGCACGATCGCCTTGCCGCGCACCCGCAGCAGCGCGAGGGTCTCGCGCTGGCGCAGCGCCACCTTCACCACGGCGGTGCGGTCGGTCTCCTCGAGTGCCTCGCGCAGCAGCGCGTAGGGCTTGGCGGCCTTGGTCTCCGGCTCGAGGTAGTAGCTCTTGTCGAACAGCATCGGGTCGATCTGGTCGTTCGGCACGAACTCGATGACGTCGATCTCGTGCCCCGTCTTCACGGGCAGCGACGCGAGGTCGGAGTCGTCGAGGGTGATCAGCTCGCCGTCGGGGGTCTCGAAGCCCTTCACGATGTCGGCGTAGGTGACCTCCTCGCCGCACACCTCGCAGGTCCGCTTGTAGCGGATGCGGCCGCCGTCCTCACCGTGCACCTGGTGGAACCGGACGTCGTGGTTGGACGTCGCCGAATAGACCTTGATCGGCACGCTGACCAGCCCGAAGGACACGGCCCCGCTCCAGATCGCGCGCATACGGTCCCCCCTCGCGTGCCGTCCGAAGTGACAGCATGACGGTGTGCAGCCCATGCTCGCCACCCCCGGACCCCTGCCGACCGGGGCCGGCTGGTCGTTCGAGGTCAAGTGGGACGGCATGCGCGTGCTGGCCGAGGTCACCGACGGCGGTGGTGAGCCGGCGCTGCGCCTGCGTACCCGTTCCGGCCGCGATGTCACCGCGAACTTCCCCGAGCTCGCCGGTCTGGTGGACCTTGCCCCCGACGTGCTCCTCGACGGCGAGGTGGTGCTGCTCGACGGTGGTGTCCCCAGCTTCGCCGCGCTCGCCCACCGGATCCACGGCCCCGCGGGCGGCCGCCCGGTCACGTTCATGGTGTTCGACGTGCTGCGCCTCTACGGGGTCCCGCTGCTCGACCGCCCGCTGGCCGAGCGCCGGGCCACCCTGGAACGGCTCGACCTGTCCGCGACCCCGCACGTCGAGACCTCGCCGCTCTACCCGGACGGGGCCGCACTGCTGGAGGTGACGGCGTCGCGGGGGCTGGAGGGCGTCGTCGCCAAGAGGGAGGACTCGCGGTACCGGCCGGGCCGGCGCAGCCCGGACTGGGTGAAGATCGCCCACCGGCACTCGCAGTCCTGTGTGGTGGGCGGCTGGAAACCCGAGAGGTCCGGTGCTGCGGGGCGGATCGGGGCGCTGCTGCTCGGTGTCCCCGGGCCGGACGGGCTGGAGTTCGCCGGCCGGGTCGGGTCCGGGCTGGCCGGGGCGGCGGTGCAGGAGCTGCTCACCGCCCGGCTGACCGGGGCACCGGAGTCGCCGTTCGCGCAGGTCCTGCCCCGGGTCGACGCCGCGGGCGCACGCTGGTGTTCCCCGACGGTCGTCGCCGAGGTCGCCCACCTCGGGTGGACGGCGGCCGGCCGGCTGCGGCAGCCGGTCTTCCGCGGGATCCGCGACGACGTCGACGCCGCCGACGTCCGCCGGGAGCCCCGCTGAGGACGCCTGATCATCACCCGTTCGCGTGGTCCGCGCGGCGATGTGGTTCGGTGTGCCCGACATCGACGACCCGGAGGTGACGCGCGTGGCGGTCATGCTGACCTGGCGGTCCGACCCCGAGACCGACGGCGCCGCGGGCATGGAGTCGGCGCGCATCACGACCAACGGCGGCGGGTTCCGTGCCGTCGGCCGGATCATCCGCGGCGGGGAGGGCGGGGTGCTCACCGCGTCCTACCGGCTCGTCGTCGCCGGCGACGGGACGCTGTCGCGGCTCGCCGTCGACGTCGCCACCGCCGAGGGGGAGCAGCAGCTCACGCTGTCGCGCAGCACCGACGGCGTCTGGCTGGTCGACGACGGCTCCGGCGGCAGCCGCGGCCACTTCGGCGGCGCCCGTGACGTCGACCTCGCCTTCAGCCCGGTGTTCAACGCGCTCCCGGTCCGGCGCCTCGCCCTGCACCGGGAGCCCGCCGAGCACGTGCTGCCGATGGTGTTCGTCGACCTCCCGACACTGACCGTCGAGAACACCGAGCAGACCTACCGCACCGTGACGGCCGGGTCGCCCGGCACACCCACGGTCGTCGGCTTCGCCGCGGGTTCGTTCGCCGCCGACATGACCGTCGACGACGACGGCTTCGTCCTCGACTACCCGGGCATCGCGTCCCGGGTGACGCTCTAGCGCTTCACCGGCTCGACGACGTCGCCGCGGCGGCCGAGCTCGCGCAGCTCGGCGAACACGTCCGGTGCGCCGAGGTCGACCGGCACCTCCAGCGGCTCGCGGGTCGAGGCCCACCGCATCCGCGCCTCGTGCCCGGAGCGCACGGTCGCGGCCAGCCCACCGGTGGAGGCCAGCGCCCCGCGCATCGCGCCGAGCCTGCCCAGGGCGTCGTCGACGGCGGCGAGCAGCGCGCCCCGGTTGCCCTCGCACATCGCCAGGACCAGCTCGGGCCGGGTCCCGGCCACCCGGGTGCCGTCGGCGAACGAGCTCGCGGACAGGGCGAGGGCGAGGTCGTCGCCCTGCTCACCGGCGCCGACGGAGGCGAGCACCGCGGCGAACAGGTGCGGCAGGTGCGAGATCCGGGCGACGGCGACGTCGTGCTCGTCGACGGCCGCGGGCACCACCCGGGACCCGCAGTCCCAGGCCAGCTCCGCGACGTCGCGCCACACCTCGACGTCGAGGCCGTCGTCGGAGGCGACCACCCAGGCGGCGCCGGTGAACAGGTCCGCGGACCCGGCGGGCCACCCGGACTCGGCGGTGCCGGCCATCGGGTGCCCGCCGACGAACCGGGTGCGCGGTGCGAACTGGGCGACCGCGTCGGCGACCGGCACCTTCACGCTCACCGCGTCGGTGAGCCGGCAGGTGGGGGCGACCGCGTCGACGCGGCGCAGTACCGCCTCCAGCGCGGTCAGCGGGACGCACACGACGACCAGCGCGTCGGCCTCGGCGGCCCGGACCAGCGCGGCGTCGGTGTCGGTGGTGACGTCGAACCCGTCGGCGACGGCGGCGGCCGCGGTCGGCTCGGACGCGGCGGTGCCCCACACCTCACGCCCGGCGCGGGCCGCGGCCCGCAGCAGCGACCCGCCGATCAGTCCGGTCCCCAGCACGCACACCGCTCGCATGCGTCACGAGGGTAGAGACCGCGGTTCCCGGCCCCGCGCGGACTCCGCTCGTCGCACCGCCCGACCCGGTGATCACCGCAACGCCCTCTCCAGCGCCCGTGCCAGCCCCAGCAGCACGTCCTCACCGACGGTGACCCCCACCAGCTGCACCCCCGCGGGCAGCCCCGGCACCGGGACCGGTAGCGCGACGACGGGCCGGTCGAGCAGGTTGAACGGCGAGGTCAGCTGCAGCATCGACGGCAGCACCGGCACCCCGTCGTGCTCGGTCGCGCCGATCGGCGTGGCCCGCAGCCGGGTGGTGGGGCAGAGCAGCACGTCGCAGGAGGCCCCGAGCCGGTCGAGCAGGGCGCGTCCGACCCGGCGGCGCTCGCGCCGGGCGTCGACGTAGAGGTGCGCCGGCGCCTCGGCGTGCGGGGCGAGCCGGGCGGCCGTCGCGGGCTGGTACTCGTCGCGGCGCTCGGCGAACCAGCGCCGGTGGGTCGCGTAGGCCTCCGCGCCGGTGATCACCGGGTAGGTGGCGGCGAGCTCGGCCACGCCGGGGGTGTCCTGGGCGGCGACGGGCGCGCCGAGCGCGGTGAGCGCGTCGGCCACGGCCCGGACGGCGTCGGCGATCACCGGGTCGTGCGGGCGCCACCAGTCGTCGTCGGCGACGCCGATCCGGGGCAGCACCGCCGCGGCCGACGCGCCGGGCTCCCCGAGCGCGGTGCGGGCGACGGCGAGCGAGGCGGCGTCGGCGGCCAGCAGCCCGACCGTGTCGAACGACTCGGCCAGCGGGAACACCCGCTCCCCCGGGATCGCCCCGCGCCGCGGCTTCAGCCCGGCGACGCCGCACAGCGCGGCCGGGGTGCGCACGCTCGCCCCGGTGTCGGTGCCGACGGCCAGCGCGAGGTGCCCGGCGGCGACGGCCGCGGCGGACCCGGACGACGAGCCGCCCGTGATCCGTGCCGGGTCGTGCGGGTTGCGGGCCGCGCCGGTGGCGGCGACGTCGCCGGTGGGGCCGTAGGCGAACTCGTGGGTGTGGAGCTTCGCGACGACCACGGCCCCCGCGGCCCGCAGCATCGTCACCACCGGTGCGTCGGCGGTCGCGGGGGCGGCGTCGGCCAGGAGCCGCGAGCCGCACCGGGTCGGCAGCCCGGTGACGTCGACCAGGTCCTTGATCCCCACGGCGACGCCGTGCAGCGGGCCCAGCCGTCGTCCCGCGGCGGACAGCGCGGTCAGCTCGGCGGCGCGCTCGCGGGCGCGGTCGGCGTCGAGGGCGACCACGCAGTTCGTGGTGTCGGACCCGAGCCGGGACAGCACGTCGTCGACGTGCTCGGAGGGGGAGAGCTCCCCGGAGTCGAGGGCCCGCAACAGATCGGGGAGCGGCAGCACGCGCTCAGCGTGCCGTCGCTCCCCGACTCCGACAACCGGTGGTCAGCGCGCGGCGTGCATCGTCGCCGCGATCTCGCGCGCCTCGTCCACCGACCCCGCCGACGGCTGCGAGTCCCGCAGCGGCCGGTTCGCCGTCTCGGGGAGGAACAGCAGCGTCACGACGCCGATGACCCCCGCCGCGATCAGGTAGTAGCCGGGCCACAGCAGGTCGCCCGTGGACAGGACGAGCGCCGACATCACCAGCGACACGGTCCCGGCGAACGCCGACACGAAGATGTTGAACGCGATCGACAGTCCGCCGTAGCGGATCTGTGTCGGGAACAGCGCCGGCAGCGTCGACGGTCCGGTGGCCGAGAAGCAGATCAGCAGCAGCCCCATGACCAGCAGGCCGAGGAACACCGCGGGCACCGACCCGTTCTGCATCAGAAGGATCATCGGGATGCCGAGCACGATCAGCCCGCCCGCGCCGACCCACATGATCGGCTTGCGCCCGGTGCGGTCGGAGAGCCGCCCGAGCAGCGGGATGATGAACACCGCCAGCCACAGCACCGCGATCTGCAGCCACGACGACGTCGTGGAGTCGATCGAGGTGCCGCCGTGCTGGTCGACCGTGGTCTCAAGATAGGTCGGCATGTAGCTGGTCAGCATGTAGTTCGTGACGTTCCAGGCGACGACGACGCCACCGACCATGACGAAGGTCGGCAGGTACTTCGTGAAGATCAGCTTGAGGCCGTCCTTCACCTGGGTGCCCTCGCGCTCCTCGGACTCCGAGAGCAGGGTCTGGAAGGCCGGGGTCTCCTCCAGCTTGACCCGCAGGTACACCCCGACGATGCCCAGCGGCAGCGCGACGAAGAACGGGATCCGCCAGCCCCAGCTCGACATGGACTCGGCGCTGAGGACCAGCGGCAGCACCGAGGCGATGGTGGCGCCGAGCGCGTAGCCGACGAACGTGCCGAGCTCCAGGAAGCTGCCGAAGTACCCGCGACGACGGTCGGGGGCGTACTCGGCGATGAAGGTCATGGCGCCGGCGTACTCACCGCCGGTGGAGAAGCCCTGCAGGACGCGGGCGGCGACGAGCAGGATCGGCGCGGCCAGCCCGATCGAGGCGTACGACGGGATGAGCCCGATCAGGAACGTGCCCAGCGCCATCAGGATGACCGTGATCGACAGGACCTTGGTCCGGCCGATGCGGTCGCCCAGCGGACCGAAGAACAGCCCGCCCAGCGGACGGAAGAAGAACGCGATCGCGAACGTCGCGAACACCGCCACCTGGGACAGCGGCCCGGGTGGGAAGAATTCGGCCTCGATGGTCGTGGCCAGATAACCGTAGACACCGAAGTCGAACCATTCGGTGATATTGCCGACCGCGGCCGCCGCAACAGCGCGCCGCATGGTCGCGGGATCGGTGACGGTGACGCCGTCGACCGTCCCCTCTGCTGTGTCGTCCACGCGTTCCCCCTGGCGACAGTGCACGCCACGGATGAAGCTTTCGTCGGGAAACTGTCAATCCGTGTCGTTCTGTCTGTTTCGTTGAATAGTTCGTACCGACGTTAACCAGACGTCGCTCCCGGTGCCGGATGAGGCACCGACATATCTGTGAGCGGAGTCATTCGAATCGGTACTTCCGCAGGCGGGACAGCGCTTTTCCGACGTGGGACCGTGGTCGGCGGGCGCAGGTAGCGCCCGTGGGACTCGCAAGCGTCGCGACTCCGCCCGGGTCATCCGGACCCGGTCACCGGACCCGGCGCGTGCCGGTGTGAGGAGGAGCCGTCATGGCTGTGTCGAACGCCGTCTTCCTGTCGATCATCGCGAGCACGGGGGTGGGCCTGGCGGTCACCTCCGCGCTGGCCGCCTACGCCCAGCGCACCTGGAAGGGCTACGGCCGCGTGGCCCCGGCCGAGCAGGTCGAGGAGACCGTCTGAGCGATCGCGTCCACGGCGCCGCGTCCCCGTCCAGGGGTGCGGCGCCGTCGTGCGTTCAGCCCGTCGCGGCCAGGGCGAGTCCCGCGTACACGGCGACTCCGGCCGGGAACGCGGCCTCGTCGAACACCACTCGGTTCGAGTGGTTCGGCGGGGCGAGGGCCGGGTCGACCGACGGCGGCCGCGCCCCCAGGAACGCCAGCGAGCCCGGCACCCGGTCCAGCACGTAGGAGAAGTCCTCCGACCCCATCAGCGGGTCCGGCATGGCCACGCAGGCGCCGCGGCCGAGCACCTTCTCCGCGACGCGGACCAGCCCGGCGGTCGCGCGGTCGTCGTTGCGGGTGACGGGGTAGCCCGGGACGATCTCGGCCTCGGCCGTGCAGCCGTAGGCCAGCGCGGTGTGCCGGCAGTGCTCGGTGACCGCCCGGTGCAGCAGCGTCCGCACCGGCTGCGACAACGTCCGCAGTGTCCCGGTCAGCTCCGCGGTCTCCGGGATGACGTTGTCGGTGGTGCCCGCCTCGATCCGGGACACCGTGAGGACCGCGGACTCCTGCGGCCCGACCCGGCGGGTCAGCAGCGTCTGCAGGCCGCCGACCATCGCCGCGGCGGCGGGGACCGGGTCGCAGGCGTCCTGCGGGGCCGAGGCGTGCCCGCCGCGGCCGGTCACCCGGACCCGCAGCACGTCCGCGGCCGCCATGATCGGGCCCGGCCGGTGGTGGAGCTGCCCCGTCGGCACCGTCGAGGTGATGTGCAGGGCGTAGGCCAGCTCGGGGTCCTCGTCGAGTACGCCCTCGTCGATCATGTGCCGGGCGCCGTGGAACCCCTCCTCGCCCGGCTGGAACATGAACACCACCCGGCCGGCGATCCGGTCCCGCCGGTCCGCGAGCAGCCGCGCGGCCGAGGCGAGCATGGCGGTGTGGGTGTCGTGCCCGCAGGCGTGCATGACGCCGTCGGTGGCCGAGGCGAAGTCCAGGCCGCTGTCCTCGGGCAGCGGCAGCGCGTCCATGTCACCCCGCAGGAGCACCGTCGGCCCGGGACGGTCGCCGTCGAGGACGGCGGTCACCGAGGTGCAGGACCCGCCCGTGCGGATCCGCAGCGGCAGCCCGTCGAGGGCCCGCAGGACCGCGTCCCGGGTGCGGGGCAGGTGCAGTCCGAGCTCCGGTGCCCGGTGCAGCTCCCGGCGCAGCGCGACCGTCCGCGGCTGCAGGACGCGGGCGGCCTCGAGCAGGCCGCCGGGGAGCCCCGCGACCGAGGCGGGCGTGATGGGCATGGACCGATCGTCGCTGACCGGAGCCCGTCCGGCGCCCGCGGGCCCGGTGTGACCACGCGTACCTGGTCGTGGCGTGACTCACAACCCCGGAGCGACGTACCGTTGACCCGTGGCCACACAGAGCGTCGAGGCAGCCCCGGACACCCGGGGCGCCGCCCTGCCCGGATTCGCGGTCGCCGCGATCCGGGAGGAGGGCCGTTGGCGCTGTGTCCGGCTGGACTCCGAAGCGCTCGTGGACCTCGACGCGGCGATCACCGCGCTGCGCGCGCAGCGCTCCACCGGCGCGGTGCTCGGCCTCCTCGACGTCGACGACGAGTTCTTCGTCCTCCTCCGCCCGTCCGCGGGCGGGGTGCGGCTGCTGATCTCCGACGCCGTCGCCGCGCTGGACTACGACATCGCGGCGGACGTGCTCGACCTGCTCCGCGTCGAGCTCCCCCCGGACGACGACGCCCTCGACGACGCCTGGCCGGAGGGGGACCTCGGCATCCTGGCCGATCTCGGCCTGCCCGCCGACGAGCTGGAGATCCTCGTCTCCGACCTCGAGCTGTACCCCGACGAGCAGCTGGACACCATCGCCCGCCGCTGCGGGTTCGCCGCCGCGCTGGACGAGCTCGTCGGCTCCTGAGTTGTTCCGCCCGGCCGACCGGCTCGCGCTGGGCCGTGCCCTCGACGTCGCGCGCGACGCCGCGGCGACCGGGGACGTCCCGATCGGCGCGGTCGTGTTCGCCGCCGACGGCACCGAGCTCGCCGCGGCCTGCAACGCCCGCGAGGCCACCGGCGACCCGACCGCGCACGCCGAGGTGCTCGCCCTGCGCGCCGCCGCGGCCGTCGTGGGGGAGTGGCGGCTGACCGGGACGACCCTCGCCGTGACCGTCGAACCGTGCACGATGTGCGCCGGCGCGATCGGGCTGGCCCGGGTCGAGCGCGTCGTGTTCGGGGCGTGGGAGCCCAAGACCGGTGCCGCGGGCTCGCTCTGGGACGTGCTGCGCGACCGGCGGCTCGCGCACCGGCCCGAGGTCGTCGGCGGGGTCCGCGCAGGTGAGGCGGCCGCGCTGATGCGCGAGTTCTTCGGCCGGACCCCGTGCACCGACCGCGACTGAGCTTCTTGTAACCTTGTCGGCGGTAGCGTGTCCGAGCGGCCGAAGGAGCGCGCCTCGAAAGCGCGTGAGGTTCACGCCTCCGTGGGTTCAAATCCCACCGCTACCGCTGGTCAGAGGGCCGGATCCCCGAGTCGGGGGTCCGGCCCTCTGTCGTCGGGCCGATGAGTCCACGGCCGCCGGGCGGTCCCCAGGAGCAGCCGACCATCCGCTCGACGCCCGGGAGGACCACCGTGACCGAGGTCTGGAAGCTCGTCCACTCCGAGCGTGCCGCGCTCGTCGCCGACCTGCGGGACGTGTCCGGCGACCGGTGGGACACGCCGTCGCTCTGTCCCGGGTGGACCGTCCACGACGTGCTGGCCCACCTCGTCGACACCGCCCGGACGACCCGGGGCCGGTTCGTCGTCGGCATGCTGCGGGCGCGCATGGACTTCGACCGGCAGAACGAGCACGGGCTCGCCCGCGCACGCGGTGCGACGCCGGACGAGACCCTGCGCCGGTTCGCGGAGTGCGTGCCGATGACCGCCACGCCGCCGGCCCCGCTCGCGACCCGGCTGGTCGAGATGGTCGTGCACGGGGAGGACGTCCGTCGTCCGCTCGGGATCGTCCGGACCTACGCCCCCGCGGCGGTGGCCGGCGCGCTCGCGCTGCAGATCCGGACCTCCACCTCGTTCGGAGGTGCCCGCGAGACCGTCGCCGGCCTCCGCCTGTCGGCCACCGACACCGGCCTGGTGGTCGGCAGCGGCCCGGAGGTGCGGGGGACCGCGCTGGCCCTGCTCCTCGCGATCTCGGGCCGGCCGCCGGGGGGCGACGCGCTCACCGGTCCCGGGGTGGAGGCACTCTCGCGGGCGGAGTGAGCGCGTCCCGTCTCCGACCGTGGTCCGACGGCGTGGATCATTCCCGGCTCCGATGTGGCCGACCCTCGTCCGGCGCGACAGTGGGTGCACACCCCGACACGAGGAGCTGGAGATGACCACGATGACCACCACCCCGCACGACCACGCGACCCCGGAGCCCGCCCGCCCCGGCGACCCGGACGCCTACCCCGTCCTCACCGTCCTGATGCTGATGCTCGGCGGCTTCGTACTGCCCGTCGTCGGCTGGCTCGCCGGTGTCGTGATGCTGTGGACCGGTCGCTCCTGGACGGTCGGGGAGAAGTGGCTCGGCACCCTGGTGTGGCCGGGCATCGTGGCCGTCCCGGCGCTGGTGCTGGTCGCCGGCTTCGTGGCGACCCCGGAGCCGGGTGCCGGGCACTGGGCGATCGTCGTCGCCGGGATCGTCGGTGTCCTGGGTGCGCTGGTCGTCCTGCCCTGGACCTTCGTGAAGCTGCTGCGCGCCGGTCGGCGTACCCACTGAAGTTGGTAGCGACGCTCGCTCGAACAGGTGAACGGAATATCGGGCGCACAACCTCCTGATTCGGACCTGTGAGACACATCGCATCCGCATCTGCGGGTATGTTCGGCCCGATTATCGGCGTTGTGCGGATCTCAGTGGGTTCCGTGGGTCACATCGCCGAGCGCATCACGACCACTGCCCTCTCGTTCCGCTCTCCAACGGACTCCGCCGGCCGCTCCCCCCGGGCCACGGAGCGAAGGAGAGGACAACGATGTCTGCCCCGACACGTGCACGCACCGAACGCCGCGATGTCAGCCGTCGCCGATTCCTCGGCTACCTGGTCGCCGCCCCCACCCTCGTCGTCGCGGCGGAGGTCGGCCGCCAGCAGCTGTTCGCCCCGCCGGGGGCCTCGGCCGCCGCGATCCCGTCGCCGCCCCAGGTGGCCGACGCCTACGACCTGCTCGACGCCGTCCGCGACTCCTCCCGGCCGACCTCGGCCCTGATCCGGGTGGAGGTGAACCGGGACGGCACGGTGTCGTTCCAGCTCCCGCGGTCGGACAACGGGCAGGGGATCATCACCTCGACCGCGATGATCATCGCCGAGGAGATGGACCTCGACCCGGACCAGGTGACGGTCACCTTGGCCGACTCGCGTCCCGAGCTGGTCTTCAACCAGCTCACCGGTGGCTCCAGCACGACGTTCTCGACCTACACCCCGATCCGGGTCGCCGCGGCGATCGCGAAGGGCCGGCTGCTCGACGCGGCCGCCGCCCTCCTCCAGCAGGACGTGGGCACCCTCACCAGCCGCGCGGGGCTCATCACCGGCGCCGGGGGCAGCGCGATCCCGTTCGGGGAGCTCACCGAGGCCGCGGCCGTCGACGCCACCCGCTCGGTGGAGGTGGTGCTCAAGCCGCGCGAGGAGTTCACGGTCATCGGGACCGACCGGCGCAACGCGCAGGCCCGCGACATCGTCACCGGCCGCAAGCAGTTCATCGCCGACATGAAGATCCCCGACGCGCTGCCGACGGTGATCTGCCGCGGCCCGAACCTGAACTGCGCCCCGGTCTCGGTCGCCAACGCCGACGAGGTGCGCTCCATGCCGGGCGTCACCGACGTCGTCGAGTGCGCCACCGGCGTCGCCGTGCGGGCACACACCTACGGCCAGGCCGTCGACGGTGCGAACGCGCTGCGCGTGCGCTGGGACGCGGGCACCGTCGAGGGCGAGAACGACGAGTCCGTGCTGCAGAAGGTACGGGCGGCCGAGCTGCCGCTGGCGGTCCCGTCGGTGCCGGGGGAGACCGTCGAGGGCGACTTCACCTTCTACTTCCGCAGCAGCTCGGCGCTGGAGACCAACACCGCGATCGCCGACGTCCGGGACGGCCGGTGCGAGATCTGGACCTCGCTGAAGATCCCGATCACCGTGCAGCACGACATCGCCGAGCAGCTCGGGCTGCCGGTCAACGCGGTCACCATCCACATCGTCCCGGGCGGCGGCTCGTTCGGCCGTCGCCTCTTCGGCGACGCGGCCAAGGAGGCCGCCGAGATCTCCCAGAAGCTCGGCAAGCCGGTCAAGCTGATCTGGTCGCGCGCCGACGACTCCCGCCAGGGCCGGGTGCACCCGATGGCGACCTCCCGGATCCGGGCGGTCGTCGCCGGCGAGTCCGTCGTCAGCTTCGAGCAGCGGCACACCGGTGTCAGCTGCGACTTCGGGCACGGCTTCGGTGACGCCGTCACCGCGGCCGCCGCGAAGGCGCCGCTGGGCCAGGTCTCGGTCGCGGAGGCGATCTGGGAGCTGACCCAGGCCACGCCCTACGACTTCGGTGCCCAGACCCGGGTGCTCAACGAGGTCGACATGCGGTTCAACACCGGCTCGATGCGCAACGTGTACTCGCCCGACGTCTGCACCGCGCGCGACCTGATCGTCGACCGTATCGCGGAGAAGATGGGCAAGGACTCGTACGAGTTCCGCCGCGAGTTCCTCCGCAACGACGCGATGCGCGCCGTGCTCGACAAGGTCGCCGAGGAGGGCGACTGGGGCCGGTCGATGCCCGACGGCACGGCGCAGGGGATCGGGTTCCACGTCGAGTACAAGGGCTTCGCCGCCTGCCTGGTCGAGATCGACTGCCGCCCGCAGACCGTGGACCGTAAGGTCCGCCAGGCGCGGACCGGCCCGCGGGTGACCAAGGCGGTCTTCGCCGTCGACGGCGGTCTGGTCATCAACCCGCTCGGCTTCAAGGCCCAGATCATGGGCGGGATCAACGACGCGATCGCGATGACGCTGACCTCAAGCCTGCACCTGGTCGACGGTCACTTCCTCGAGGCGAGCTGGGACAACTACTTCTACACCCGGCAGTGGAACACCCCGCTCGATCTGCAGGTCCACCTGGTCGACAACGGCCGGCCGGAGCCCGGTGGGGCCGGCGAGTTCGGCGTCGCCCCGACCTGCGGGGCGATCGCGAACGCCTACGCCCGCGCCACCGGCCGGGTGCCGGACCACTTCCCGATCCTGCACAACGAGCCGCTGCCGTTCGAGCCGTATCCGACCGTCCCGCCCGTCCCGCCGTCGCCGACCAACGGCCTCGACTTCGTCCGCTGAGGAGACTGACATGCCTTCCCACACCTTCACGGTCAACGGCGAGAAGGTCACCGTCGACGTCGAGGACGACGTCCGGGTCCTGTGGGTCCTGCGTGACCTGCTGGGCGTGACCGGTCCGAAGTACGGCTGCGGGATCAACGTCTGCAAGGCCTGCACGAGCCACATCAACGGCAAGGCGTTCAACCCCTGCTCGGTGCCGGTCGGCGCCATCTCCGAGTCCGACGAGATCACCACCATCGAGGGGATCGCGAAGGGTGAGGAGCTGCACCCGATGCAGCAGGCCTGGATCGACAACGACGTCGCGCAGTGCGGCTACTGCCAGCCCGGTCAGATCATGGCCGCGATCGACCTGGTCAAGCGGTGTGCGGCCGAGGGCCGCTCGATCGACGACGACGCCCTGGACGAGATCCGCAACATCTGCCGGTGCGGCACCTACAACCGCATCCGCGAGGCGATCAAGGCCGGCGCCGACAACATGTGACGACCGTGCGCCCGCCGCACCGGGGACCCGGGCGGCGGGCGCAGCCCCTTCGGTCGACACCCGGTCCCGGTTCGGGTGCTCTCCACCGGATCACCCGTACGAGTGGTCTACTCGGCGGGAGAGCAACCCCATCCTGCGGAACTTGTGGCGGCAAGTCATCCGCATCTGCGGGTAAGGGAACCCTGACTGCCAGATCGTTGACCTGCGAATCATTGGATCTCCGACAGTGCGACCAGCGGATTTCTCTCTACGCGTGCTGCGCGTACCGACGCGTATCCGTCGAATCAGGCGCGTCGTTGATCGCCTGAAAGCCCCGCAGTCGTCCCCCGCTCCCCGCACCGGACGTCGCATCGGGCGCGCACCGCAGCACATTCCGAGAGGACAACGATGCCCGCTCACAGCGCCACCGCCCCCGAGCGTCCGGCGTCCGGAGACGACCGCAAGAACGTCAGCCGCCGACGGTTCCTCGGCTACCTGGTCGCCGCCCCCACGCTGGTCGTCGCGGCCGAGATCGGGCGCCAGACCTACTTCCCGGGCGTCCCGCAGGCCAACGCGGCCGCGATCCCGTCGCCGCCCCTGCCCGCCGAGCTCTACGACCTGCTCGACGTCATCCGCGACTCGGCGCGCCCGACCGCCAACCTCATCCGCATCGAGGTCAACCGCGACGGCACCGTCTCGTTCGCGCTGCCGCGCTCGGACAACGGCCAGGGCATCATCACCTCGACGCAGATGATCATCGCGGAGGAGATGAACCTCGACCCCGACCAGGTGATCGTCACCCTGGCCGACGCCCGCCCGGAACTGGTGTTCAACCAGCTCACCGGCGGCTCGACGACCACGTTCTCCACCTACACCCCGATCCGGGTCGCGGCGGCGCTCGCGCAGAAGCGGCTGCTCGACGCGGCCGCGAACGAGCTGCGCCAGGACGTGAACGTGCTGCGCAGCCGTCAGGGGCTCATCACCGGCAACAACGGCGAGCAGCTGCCCTTCGGGGAGCTCACCGAGATGGCCTCCAGCGCGGTGAACGAGGCCGTCGACGTCGTCCTGAAGGACCGCGAGGAGTTCACCGTCATCGGCACGCCGCGGACCAAGTCCGACGCACGCGCCATGGTGACAGGGAAGAAGAAGTTCCTCGCCGACCTGCAGATCCCGGACGCGCTGCCGACCGTCATCTGCCGCGGCCCGAACATCAACTCGGCCCCGCAGGGTGTGCGCAACATCGACGAGGTCCGGAACATGCCCGGCGTCACCGACGTCGAGCAGGTCCCGACCGGCGTGGCGGTCCGCGCGAAGACGTTCGGGCAGGCCGTGGACGCGGTCAACGCGCTGCGTGTCGACTGGGACGGCGGCACGGTCGAGGGCGAGAACGACGAGTCCGTGCTGGCGGCCCTGCGCCGTGGCGAGCTGCCGCTGGCCGTGCCCCAGGTGCCGGGTGAGACCGTCGAGGGCGACTTCACGTTCTATTTCCGCAGCAACTCCGCGCTGGAGACCAACTGCGCCATCGCCGACGTCCGCGACGGCTCGGCCGAGATCTGGGGACCGTCCAAGTCGCCGATCGCCGCGCAGGCCGAGATCGCCAAGAAGCTCGGGATCGCGCAGAACGCGGTCACCGTGCACGTCACCGAGGGCGGCGGCTCGTTCGGCCGCCGGCTGTTCTTCGACGGTCTCGAGGAGGCCGCCGAGTGCTCGCAGGCGTTCGGCAAGCCGGTCAAGCTCATGTGGACCCGCTCCGACGACTCCCGCCAGGGCCGCACGCACCCGATGGCCACCACCCGGGTCCGGGCGCAGGTCTCCGGGGAGAGCGTCTCGAGCTTCGAGATCCGCCACACCAGCGTCGCCACCGAGATCAACCCCGGCCTGTCCGAGGCGATCACCGCCGCGGCGAACAAGGCTCCGGGCGGTAACTACACGATCTCGCAGAGCATCTACCTGACGACGCAGACCAACCCGTACAACGTCGGCGCTGCCACCTCGCTGCTCAACGAGGTCGACATGCGCTTCAACACCTGCTCGATGCGCAACATCTACTCGCCCGACACGGCCACGGCGCGCGAGCTGATGATCGACCAGGTCGCGGCGAAGATGGGCAAGGACCCGTACGAGTTCCGTTCGGAGTTCACCAAGCTGACCCGCTGGAAGAACGTCGTCGACCGGGCCGCGCAGGAGGCGGACTGGGGCAAGTCGATGCCGGAGGGCACCGCCCAGGGCATCGCGATGCACGTCGAGTACAAGGGCGTGGCCTGCGCCGTCGTCGAGCTGGACTGCCGCCCCGAGACGGTGAACCGGAAGATCCGTTCCGCTCGCACCGGCCCGCGCGTCACCAAGGTCACCTACGTCGTCGACGTCGGCCTGATCATCAACCCCCGCGGTCTCGAGGCCCAGATGATGGGCGGGATCAACGACGGCATCGCGATGACGTTGACCTCAGGCCTGCACCTGGTCGACGGTCACTTCGTCGAGGCCAGCTGGGACAACTACTTCTACACCCGGCAGTGGAACACCCCGCCGGAGATGAACATCGTGCTCATCGAGGACTCCGAGGCCCCGGAGCCCGGCGGCGCCGGCGAGTTCGGCGTGGCGGCCACCTGCGGCGCGATCGCGAACGCCTACGCCCGCGCGACCGGGAAGGTCCCGACCGAGTTCCCGATCCTGCACAACGAGCCGCTGCCGTTCGAGCCGTATCCGACCGTCCCGCCCGTCCCGCCGTCGCCGACCAACGGCCTCGACTTCGTCCGCTGAGGAGACTGACATGCCTTCCCACACCTTCACGGTCAACGGCGAGAAGGTCACCGTCGACGTCGAGGACGACGTCCGGGTCCTGTGGGTCCTGCGTGACCTGCTGGGCGTGACCGGTCCGAAGTACGGCTGCGGGATCAACGTCTGCAAGGCCTGCACGAGCCACATCAACGGCAAGGCGTTCAACCCCTGCTCGGTGCCGGTCGGCGCCATCTCCGAGTCCGACGAGATCACCACCATCGAGGGGATCGCGAAGGGTGAGGAGCTGCACCCGATGCAGCAGGCCTGGATCGACAACGACGTCGCGCAGTGCGGCTACTGCCAGCCCGGTCAGATCATGGCCGCGATCGACCTGGTCAAGCGGTGTGCGGCCGAGGGCCGCTCGATCGACGACGACGCCCTGGACGAGATCCGCAACATCTGCCGGTGCGGCACCTACAACCGCATCCGCGAGGCGATCAAGGCCGGCGCCGACAACATGTGACGACCGTGCGGCGTGCTCCGTACGCCGTACCGCACTGGGCCGTTAGTGTGAACGGCCTGCTCCCCAACCGAAGGACGGATTCGATGAAGAACCGGATGCGCCGCTCACTGATCGCCGTCGGCGCCCTCGGCGCCGTGGCGTTCCCGCTGGCCGGCATCGCCGCGGCCGACGAGGACCGCGACCACGGCTACCCGAGCACCCAGAGCCCGACGCAGGGCCTCGACGCCGTGCTCGAGACCTCCGACACGTTCGGCTACAGCTTCCTCGACGCCGCGGACACCTTCTCGCCGAACAACCGGCCGGACGGAGTCAACGGCACCGACACCGAGATCCCGCAGGCCGACCCCCGCTTCGTCGAGGGTCCCGTCGGTGGGCTGCTGAAGGACGGACCCTTCGAGTAAGGGGCTCCCAGGCGGCGGGGCCGGCACCTCTCACGAGGTCCGGCCCCGCCGTCGTCTCCAGCCTCAGTGCAGGACCTTCAGCCCCACCACACCGGCGACGATCGCCAGCAGACACAACAGCCGCGCCGTCGTCGCCGGCTCCCCGAGGGCGGCCATGCCGTAGAGCGCGGTGCCGACCGCGCCGATGCCCACCCACACGGCGTACGCGGTGCCGACCGGCAGGTCGCGCAACGCCAGGGCCAGCCCGCCCATGCTCAGGGCCAGCGCGCCCGCGAACAGCAGCGACGGGCCGAGCCTGCTGAAGCCGCGGCTCTGCGACAGCGCCGCGGCCCACACCGTCTCCAGCACACCGGAGACCACGAGGTAGATCCATGCCATGACGAGCTCCTCCCGGAAGGATGCGTCGTCTTGGCGTTCCGGGTACGGCGCGTCTCGTCCGGGGAGCCGCCGGGTGGGCGGTCCGGTACCAGGATGGCGGACCGCCGGGCCCGGGTCGAGTGATGGTGACCGGTCGGACCGCCGCGCACCGCCCCGACGCTGATCGGGAACGGGCTCGACACCGGCGGCCGGCCGGCGGACGCTTCCGCCGTGGACCACCGACTCCTCGCGTTCGCCGCCGCCGCGGCGGTCGTCATCGTCATCCCCGGACCCAGCGTCGTGTTCACCGTCGGCCGCGCGCTCGCGGCCGGCCGGTCTGCCGCGCTGGCGACGGTCGTCGGCAACGCCGTCGGCGTCTTCCTGCAGGTGGTCGCGGTGGCGGTGGGCCTCGGGCACCTCGTCGCACAGTCCGCCGCGGCGTTCACCGTCCTGAAGCTGGTGGGTGCCGCCTACCTGGTGTACCTGGGGATCACGGCGTTCCGGCACCGGCACGACGTCGTCCGCGCGATGCAGAGTTCCGCCGGTGAGGACCGACGGGTGGGGCCGGCCCGCAGCGTCGTCGACGGACTGGTGGTCGGCGTGCTGAACCCGAAGTCCGTCGTCTTCTTCGTGGCGTTCCTGCCCCAGTTCGTCGACGCCCGCGGGCCGGTCGTCACGCAGATCCTGCTGCTGGGGGCGTTCTTCGTCGCCATCGGTCTGGTGCTCGACAGCGTGTGGGCCCTCGCCGCCGGATCGGCCCGGGCCTGGTTCGCGTCGTCGCCGAGGCGGATCGCGGCCGTCGGCGGAGCCGGTGGGCTCGCGATGATCGGGCTCGGCGTCGGGGTGGCGGCGACGGGGTCGTCGCAGTAGCCGGCGGCTACCGGTCGAGGCCGACCAGGACCCCGAGGACGACCAGCGCGAGGCAGATCGCGCCGTTCAGGACCGGGTGCTCGGCGAGGACCGCGACGAACTCGCGCAGCATGGCGCTGGGCCAGTAGTAGCGGGCGGTCGGCGAACCGACGACCTGGCCGTTCACCCCGGCCCGGCGGGCGGTGAGCGCGGCCCGGAAGGCGTGGAAGTTGTTGGTGACGACGGCGCACCGGTGGTCGGGCGCCCGCTCGGTCATCAGCGCCCGGCTGAACACGAGGTTCTCCCGCGTCGTCCTCGACCGGTCCTCCCGCAGGATCCTCTCCGACGGCACACCGCTGGCCACGAGGTAGTCGGCCATCGCGACGGCCTCGGCGACCGGCTCGTCGGGACCGCGTCCACCCGAGGTCACCAGCATCGGGTCCCCGCCCCGCTCCCGCTCCTGGACCCACAGCGCCACTCCGCGGTCCAGGCGGGCGGCGAGCAGCGGCGGCACCGCACCCCGGATGAGCCCCGACCCGAGCACCACGACGAAGTCGACCCCGGGTCGGACCCCCATCCGCCCGTAGACGAAGGAGTAGGCCAGCAGGCTGCACAGCAGGAGGCCGAGGTGGGCCGCGAGCAGCAGCGTCACGTAGGTGACCGTGGTCAGGAACCGGTTCTCGAGCTGCAGCGTGAGCGGGACGAGGACCACGACCGCGAGACAGGCCAGACCCGCGAGCAGCGACAGCAGGTTCGCCGGCCGACGCCCCTCCCGCCGCATCATCACGACGCCGTTGACGAGCAGGAATCCCGTCAGCACGAGCACGAACACGATGAGCAGCGCCGCGACCAGCGCCGTCACGAGGTCGACGACGCCGACGTCGACCCGGGGGATCGCGGCGATCGACGCCATCAGGAGCAGGACCACCGTCGTCCCACCGGCCACGGCGTTGCGGAACCGCCGCCGTTCGACGAGCACGCCGACGACGCACAGCGTCGCCGACAGTGCGGCCAGGGCCGACAGGACTCCGGCAACCGTCACCGGGCCACCTGCGGGCGTTGCGGGGCGGGGCGACGGCGACGGAGCCACACCGCGACGACCACGCAGCACACGATCGCGAACAGGACCGCGACGTCGACCGCGGTCGACCCGGTGTCCCGGGCCGGGGCGGTCGGGTCGGCCTGGATGTTCTGCACCACGTCCCACACGGTGTGGAAGGAGCATGCGGCCCACAGCCCGCCCCGGCCGAGCGAGATGACCCCCAGCAGGGCGCCCAGCGCGACGGTCGTCGCCACGTAGACGACGGTCGCGCCCGAGTTGAACGAGTGGCACAGACCGAACACGACGGAGCTGAACGCGACGGCGGCGCCGCTGCCGAATCCGGTGCGCACCGCGCCGAGCAGGTAGCCGCGGAACAGCAGCTCCTCGGTCGAGGACTGGAGCGCTGTGGCGGCGAGCACGAGCACGACGGCGAGCACTCCCGGGAGCGCGGTGGCTCCCTCCGGTGTCGGTCCGCCGCCGCCGCCGCCGTCGTCGCCGGCGGCGAGCGCACCGGCGACGGAGGCCACCGCGAGAACCAGCAGCGCCAGCAGTCCCGCACCGAGCACCGCCCGGGCCCGCCGGCGGACGGGGACCCCGAGATCCGACAGCCCCCGGCTCTCCCGCAGCCGCAGCCACAGCACGAGCAGGACCAGCGACACACCGAAGGGGACGATCAGCTCGGTCGCCTGCCACAACCGCATCCCGTCCGACGGGGGCGCCGGTGGACGCACCGCCGTCCAGAGGAACTGGCCTGCGAACACCGCCGTCACGACGACGGCCGTCGCCACCGCCGCGCGCCCCCAGCGGCCGTCCACACCCTGTCCGTCGTCCTGGCCGGTCATCGGTCCTCCTCGTCGCGACGACTGCGTGCCCGAGCCGTGAGTGTCCGATCATGGCGATTCGTCCACCGGTCCGACGAGAGGTCCGCACGTCCGTGTGACCGCCGTCGGCTCATCTCATCCGAGCGGGTGACCACCAGACGATGCTGCGCCACAACCACTCCACCGGCCCGTACCGGAAGCGCCGCAGCCACCAGCGACTCGCGACGACCTGGACCACCAGGATCGCGGCGGCGAGCGGGAGCAGGGCGCGGTACCCGCCCGGGCCGGAGAACGCCGGGGCCGTGGTCAGCAGCACGACCATCAGCGTCGCCGTGAGGTAGTTCGTCAACGCGAGCCGGCCGAGCGGGGCGAGCACCGACGACGCCCACGGCCCGAACCGGGACGCCGTCAGCAGCACCAGTGCGCTCGCGTACCCGACGGCCATGGCGAGCCCGGCGGTCGAGGACACCCGGTCGAACCCGCTGTGCTCGATCGTGTCGACCTGGATGCTGAGCAGCGGCACCGCGACGACGACGGCCCCGGCCAGCACGGCCGTCCACACGGCCCGGTTCGGCGCCGCCATCCGGTGGTGCAGGCCGTAGCGGGCGGCGGCGAGACCGAGCAGGAACAGGCCGGGCACGAGGAGGAGCCCGCCGCTGGTGAACGCGAGCGCCACGCCCGTCGCGACCGCGCCGCCGAGCGCGATCACCGGCCGCGGCAGCCAGGAGGCCGGGAGGAGGACGACGACGCCGACGATCGCGTACGGGAGCAGCGCCTCACCGGGCTGCAGGAGATGGTGCGCGGCGCCGAGCACGCCGAGCACGAGCAGCCGGCGCAGCAGCACGAGCCGTGGCCGGGTGGTCCGCCGGGCGGCCCCGTCCAGGAACAGGGCGGTGCCGAGTCCGAACAGGAAGGAGAACAGTGGGAAGAAGCGCTGGTGCGCGGTGAGCTCCAGCCACTGCGGCAGGGTGCCGCTCCAGGGGCCCGCGGCGGACGGCAGCCCGGCGATCGCGGGCATGTTGACGAGCAGGATCCCGCACAGGGCCAGCCCGCGGAGGGTGTCGAGGGCGTCGACCCGGCCGGGGGCGGTGGCCGTCGGATCCGGAGGAGCGCTCACGTCTGTTCGGTGCACCGGTCCAGCGTGGCGGCCGTGCGGGGCTCGCGGATCGGCCCGGAGGCCGGTTCCGCCTGCGGGGCCTCGTACTTTCGGCCGGGACCGTGGAATGCCAGGCTCGGACGATGTCCGCATCCCGTGTCGCGCTCCTGCGGTGGCAGTTCGACCTGACGTGGGCCCTGTTCGAGTACCACCTCGACCGGCTCGACGACCACGAGACCCTGTGGCGGCCGGCGCGCGTCTGCTGGACGGTGCACCCGTCCGGCGACGGGACGTGGCGGCCCGACTGGGCGGACTCCGAACCCGACCCGGTCCCCGTCCCGACGATCGCGTGGGTCACCTGGCACATCGACTGGTGGTGGTCGGTGACGCTGGACCACCTCCGCGGCCGGACCCCGCGGGACCGCACCGACGTGGTGTGGCCGGGCGACGCCGCATCGACCGTCGCCCGGATGCGCGCGCTGCGTGACGAGTGGGCGGACGTCCTGGACGGGCTGTCCGACGACGACCTCGTCGCGGTCGCCACGTTCCCGTGGCAGGGGGATCCGGAGATGACGGTCGGCCACACCCTGGCCTGGGTGAACACCGAGCTGGCGAAGAACGTCGCGGAGGTCGGGCAGCTGCGGCTGGTGCGCGCGGCCGGTCACTGAGCGGACCCGGGAACGACGAACGCCGGGCCACCCGCGAGGGTGTGCCCGGCGTTCCGCCTTCCTGCTGGCGGAGGATAGGGGATTTGAACCCCTGAGGGATTGCTCCCAACACGCTTTCCAAGTCTGGGGAGCGGTGTTCGGATGGGACCAGCTCGTCCCGCACCTGCGTCTGAGTTTCCCGGTCCCGCTGCCGCGGACCTCGGTGAACGAGGGCGAATGAGACTGCGACTGAGACTGGGAGCAGGACGGTGTGATCCTTTCAAGGGGAGCCACGCTGGCCGGGTGACGGCCCCGTTGACCTGTGGGAACTCTAGTCCGGAGGGCAGTCCGGTCGAGACTTCGGCACGTATTCGGCGGAGCTCTGCTCGGCAGCATTCCACGGGCTACCGCGCAGATGGGGGTACATCTCTCCCCCTGGCGCGGGACGGCAGGCGGTTCGCACGTCCCTACCGTCTCGATCCATGGCCGACGTCGATGTCGTAGTTGTGGGTGCGGGTATGGCCGGAGTGGTCGCCGCGCGGACCTTGACCGCCCGAGGGCTGTCCGTCGTGGTGCTGGAGGCGGAGAGCCACACCGGCGGCCGCATCCGCACCGAGCGACGCCCCGGTCTTCGGTTGGAGCACGGCGGCATCTTCCACACCCACGGCTACCGCGCGATGGCGCGGCTCCTCCGGGAGGTCGGTCTCGACGGGGAGACGGTCGCGATCCCGACCGGGTTCCACACCGCGCTGCGACGCGGCGGCACGTGGCATCACGTCGACTACGGCTCGGTCCCCGGCCCGCTGCGGACCTCCGCACTGTCAGTCAGGGACAAGGTCTCCGTGCTCAAGGCCGCCGGCCCGATCCTGGTGTCGCGACCGAAGGACCTCGGCGACCTGGTCTCCTTCGCCGGGCGGGACTCGCGTGCGGTCACCGACGGGCTCACCCCCACCGCGGGAGGCTGGTTCACCGCAGCTCCGCACGAGTTCCTCTGGGGCGTCACCAGCGACCAGCTGTCGGCGGCGATGCTTGCCCTGCAGCTCCATGTCTTCTCCGGCCAGCTCCGCGAGATCGCCGGCGGCGCCGACCGCCTTGTCACGACGCTCGCCCAGGGACTCGACGTCCGCCACGACACACCGGTCGACCAGGTCGAGGACACCGGCGACGGCGTCGTGGTCCACGCCCGCGGCGAGCAGATCACCGCACGACGCGCCGTGCTGGCCTGCCCAGCCGACGTCACGGCCCGCATCTGGGCGCAGGCACCGGCGCCGGTCGCGGCCCACCTGACGATCCCCTACTCGCGCATCGACTACGTCTACCTCCGTACCCGCGAGGCGATCTCACTGACCGCGCAGGGCCGCCCCGTCGGGATGGAGGTCGTCACTACCCCCGAGGTCGGACAGGCGACGATGGGCGGCATCTACCTCGCCAACAGCTGGGCCGAGGAGGGTGGTCTGCTGCTCGTCACCGCGGCCCGTCCGGCACGCGCGGAGGACCTCGACGACACCGAGCTGGCCGACCGTCTTCAGGTCGACGTCGAGAAGTACCACCCCGAGGTCGTCGGGCAGGTCACCGACCGCGTCGTGATGCGGCACCAGCCCTACACCCCCACCTTCGGCCCGGGCACCGTTCGTCGTCTCGCCGCCGCACGTGCGGTTCTGCCCGCCGGAAACGTGGACCTGGCCGGGGACCACATGACCGCGCCGTGGGTCGACGGAGCCATTCGTAGCGGACAGCAGGCGGCCGAGCGGATCACGGACCACCTCGGCGCATAGGCTGAGCTCGGCGGTCATCGGGGAGGTGACTGCCGGTGCGGGGTGTGCTCGGTTCCTCCCCCGTCCCCCACGTACCGGCCGCCCTACTCGTCGTGGGGGCGGGGGGCAAGGGTGGCTTAGCCATCGCGCAGCGACGCCGGAGGCACCCTCGCACCGGTCCGGCGACGGGACGTGGTGGCCCGACCGGGCGGGCTCCGAGCCCGACCCGGTCCCGGTCATCGCCTGGGTCACCCGGCATCGGCTGGTGGTGGTCGATGACGCCGGTCCTCCTCCGTAGCCGGACGCCGCGGGACCGCACCGACGTGGTGTGGCCGGGCGACGCCGCATCGACCGTCGCCCGGATGCGCGCGCTGCGTGACGAGTGGACGCACGCCCTGGACGGACTGTCCGACGACCTCGTCGCGGAGGTCGGGGCAGCTGCGGCTGGTACGCGGTTCCGGTGTGGTCGAGCGGGATCGTGGTCACCGGAGCAGGTAGCGCTGGACCTTCCCGCTGGGGGTGCGGGGCAGGGAGTCCACGACGTGCACCTGCCGTGGATAGGCGTGGGCCGAGTACCGGGACCGGACCATGTCCTGCAGCTCGGTGACGAGGTCGTCCGGAGCAGCGACACCGTCCACCAGGACGACGTGGGCGACGACGATCTGACCACGCACCTCGTCGGGGGCGCCGACGACGGCGACGTCGGCGATCAGTGGATGTGTGGCCAGGACGCTCTCGACGTCGACCGGGCCGATCCGGTATCCGGCGGCGAGGATGACGTCGTCGTCACGGGAGGTGAAGAAGAAGTACCCGTCCGCGTCGACCTTCCCGATATCGGCTGTCAGGTACCAGGCGGCATCGGTGGTGAAGCGTTCGGCGGTCCGCTCCGGGGCGTCGACGTACCCGGTGAACCACATCAACGGGCTGTCGGTGGCGAGCGCGATCTGTCCATCGACGACCGCTGCCCGGAACCCCGGCAGCGCCCGCCCCATCGAGCCGGGCCGCACCGGGGCGCGGACCTCGTCGTGCCAACCGTTGACGATCACCATCCCCTGTTCGGTCTGCCCGTAGTGATCGCGGATCTCGACGTCCAGGGCGTCCTTCCCCCAGGTGACCACGTCGGGGGTCAGCGGTTCGCCCGCGGAGGACGCCCGCCGCAACCGCACCGTCGGCGCCGTGGTCGCGCGGCTCAGTGCGCGGTACACGGTGGGGGCCGCCGCGAAGTTGGTGACGCCGAAGCGTTCCAGCACCGCGTACGTGGTCTCGACGCCGAAGCCGGCGTCGAGCAGGAGGTTCCGCCCGCCGATGGCCAGCGGGCCGAGCACGCCGTAGTAGAGCCCGTACGCCCAGCCGGGATCCGCGGCGTTCCAGAACACGTCGTCGTCGGTGACGTCGAGTCCGAAGACCATGTAGGAACTGAACGCCGCGAGGGCACGGACCGGGACCGGGACCGCCTTGGGGTGTCCTGTGGTGCCGCTGGTGTAGAGCTCGACCAGCTGGCCGTCGCCCCCGACGGCCACCCGCCCGGTGACGGGCTCGGCGGCATCGAGCTCGGCGTCCAGACGCGGCCCCGCCTCCAGCACGATCCGGCCGTCGAGGGCGTCGAGCTTGGCCCGCTGGGCCGGCTCGGTCACGATCACACCGACGCTGCTGGCCTCCACCCGCATCTCGACAGCGGGGGCGGCGAACGCGGTGAACAGCGGTACGTGGACGGCACCGAGCCGCCAGATCGCCATGAGCGTCACCACCAGCTCGATCCGCTTGCCCATCAGCACCGCCACCCGGTCACCGGCCCGGACCCCGTGGGTGGCCAGGACCGTGGCCATCCGGCGGGACCGGTCCGCCAGCTCCCCGTAGCTCAGGTCGCGGCCGGCGAGGTCGACGTCGACCAGGGTGAAGGCGATCGCGTCGGGATCGTGCCGGTCGCACAGCAACCACGCCGCGTCGGCGTCGGCGGCACCGAAGGTCGCCGACCAGGTCTGCTCGTCCGTGTGGGTCACGGGGTCTCCCTCCGGGTACGTGGACGGGGCCGGGCAGGTCGGACGTCCGGGCACGTCGGGCCCGCGACGACTCGGTTGCGGATCGACCCGATCCCCTCGACCGTCATCTCGACGACGTCACCGGGGCGCAGCGGCGGCGGGTCGTCCGTCCCCCGCAGACCCCACAGCTCCGCGAGACAGCCACCGTTCCCGCAGGTCCCCGAGCCGATGACGTCCCCGGCCCGGACCTCCGTCCCGCGTGAGGCATAGGCCAGGAGCTCCTCGAACGGCCAGCCCATGTTCCCCAGCAGGTCGTGCCCGACGAGCGTGTCGTTCAGCGTGACCGACATCGCGAGGTCCAGGAAGCCGTGGGCGTCACGGTGCTGTTCGACCTCGTCGGCGGTGACGAGCCACGGTCCGAGCGTCGTCGCCGAGTCCTTGCCCTTGACCGGTCCGAGCTGTACGCGCATCTCCCGGCTCTGCAGGTCGCGCGCCGACCAGTCGTTGAGCACCGTGTAGCCGAAGACATGGCCCCGGGCCTGCTCGGGTGTCAGCGAGCGTCCGTCCCTGCCGACGACACAGGCGACCTCGAGCTCGAAGTCGAACCGCTCGCTGCCCGGTGGCACCGCGACGTCGTCGAACGCGCCCACGACGGCGTAGGGGTTGGTGAAGTAGAACGTCGGGGCCTGGTACCACTCCGGCGGCACCGCCGCCTCGGCGGTGACCGCGCGCAGCACGCCCTCGACGTGCTCCTCGAAGGCGACGAAGTCGCGGATCGTCGGCGGGGCGATCGGCGGCAGCAGCCGGACCTCGGACAGCGGGACCGGCGCCGTGGACAGCGCGGACGCGCCCGCCTCCAACGCGGCGGGCAGACCGGCGTGGACCAGGTCCAGCACGGTCCTGCCGTCGGGTAACGCGTGCAGCCCGACGTCGGTGACGACGCCCGACCGGACGACGCCCTCATGTGACCAGGTCGCGAGACGCATCTCTCCTCCTCAGGCGAAACAGCGGATGGGGCCGCCGTGGAACGCCGTCATGTCCTCCCACACGGCGCCCAGGTCGAGCCGGGTGCCGGGCGGGTCGCCGTCGAGCTCGCTGTAGGCGCGGTACAGGTTGCCGACGAGTCGCTCGGCCTCCTGCCAGTCCCGGTAGGGGTCGTCGGCGACGGCACGTGCGGCCTCCAGCGGGGGAGTTCCCGCGGCGTGACCCTCCCTCGCGACGGCATCGACGAAGCGGGCGTAGCCCTCCAGATCGTCCAGCAGGCGGCCGACCTCGGCTCCACGGCACACCGGGCCGTGCCCCGGTACGAGCACCTCGGCGTCGAGTGCACGGAGCTCCTCGAGTGCACGGAGGTACCCGGCGACGCTGCCCTCGACGAGGAAGGGCTGGCCACCGGCGAACGCGATGTCACCGGCGAAGACGACGCCGTCCTCGGGGAGCCGGACGACGATGTCCCCACGGGTGTGGGCCGGTCCGACCGGTATCAGCTGCACCGGCCGGTCACCGAGGTGCAGGGTCATCGGGCCCGCGAACGTGACGTCGGGCGGGCGGATCTCCTGCCGCCCGTAGTCCGGGCCGGGTAGCAGCCGGGCGGCGACGAGCCCCGCGGCCAGGAGGTCCTCGCGGCAGTGCTCGTGGGCGAGGATCGGGGTGTCCGCTCCCAGAAGCCAGTTGCCGAAGGTGTGGTCCCCGTGGTGGTGGGTGTTGACCAGCGCGTGCGGGCGGCCCGGTGCCACCTCCGCGACCGCGGACAGCAGCGCTCGGTTCCGGGTCTCCGTCGAGGTCGTGTCGACCAGCAGCGGACGATTCGGCGTGCCCAGCACGACACCGGTGTTGTTGATCATCCAGCTGCCGTCGGGCTGCACGTAGGCGAAGACTCCGGCCGCGACCTCGACCAGGTCCGCCCGCTCGATCGCGCGGCTCATCGGCCAACGGCCCTGCGATGCTCGGCGAAGACCGGTTCGAGCGCGTCCCAGGCACCGGGTGGTGTGCCCGGGAGCGTCCCGCCGCCGTCCGCGATGCGGGCGAGGAGGGCGTCGACCGCTGCGTCCGCCCGACGACCGAGGTCCACCGTGTCGAGATCGACGAGCACGCCGTCCCGCTTGACCACCCGGCCGTCGACCAGCACGGTCCGGACGTCCGCGACCGTCGTCTGGAACACGAGACTCCCGTAGGGGTCCGTCCGCGGGTGCTGCTCGAGTGCGTCTCCGCCGACGAGCACGAGATCCGCCCGCTTGCCGGGGGTGAGCGAGCCGATGCGGTCCCCGAGCCCCATCGCCTCGGCCGCGTTCACGGTGGTCCACCGCAGCGCGTCGGACGCCGGTGTGGTGACGACGTCGGGCATGCGGCCGGACAGGTTCAGCGCGTGCGTGGCGTCCCACCGGTCGAAGCCCAGGCCGAACCGCATCTGGTGCCAGAGGTCGCCGCTGTTGAGGCTCGTGACGTCCGCGGACAGGGTCGGGGCCAGGCCGTGACGCCGGCAGGCCTCGAACACCGGCCGTCCCATACCCATGTTGAGCTCGGTCTCGACCGAGATCGACACCTTGCCGCCGGACCGCACGAGCGCGGCCCACTCCTCGCCGGTGAGTGCGTTGCAGTGCACATGGACGATGTCCGGGCCCAGGACACCTGCGGCGTCGAGCTCGAGGACCCCACCGGTGATCGAGCTGCCCCACACGCATCCGGTGTGGTTGACGAGCAGGGCGCCGTACTCGCGGGCGACGGCGAACTCGTCGAGGGTCGCCTGCCAGGGCACTCCGAAGACCTCGTTCAGCGAGACGCCGAGGGAGAGCAGGCCGTCGCCGTCGCGGAACCAGGTGTCGGCCAGCCGTCGGAAGTCCCGGAGACGGTCCGCGTGGGTCCCGAACCGGGAGCCCCCCGGCGAGCTCTCGAAGAATCCGTGGCAGTGGGCTGCCCGGATGTGCGCGTCGCGCAGGCCCTGCACCGCCGCGTCCGAGTGGTCGGGGGTGTTGTTGGTGTGCGAGAAGTCGAGCAGCGTGGTGTATCGGATCGGCCGTAATCCCCGGGCCCCGGGCACCGGCGGTGGCCTCCGCGGCCGCCCGGACCGCCCGGATCACCGGGCGGTCGTCGTGCCCGCCGGTGGCCACGGCGACGTCGACGGGCGCTCCCTCCAGCGGCACGAAGGCCACCTCCGGATGGCTGCAGTAGCGGACCGCCACCGCCCCGTGCAGGCCGATCCGCCCGGACGTCGCGACGGCGGTCGGGATCGCGGCCGGTCGGCGGATCACCTGCCCTGTCCGCCCGCCCTGCCGGCCCGCCGCCGCCCACTCGGCGAGCCGGGGGTCCGCTCCGGCCATCGGGAGCCACGGCAGATCCGCCACATCGGCCTCCACGAGCCGGTCCGCGTCGGCCAACGGCGACGTGCGGGGGACCACCGCCACCCGTGGCGTACTCAGCACCGGCTGCATCACCAGGCCGTCGAGGCCACCCAGATGGTGCACCAGCCCGACGTCCACGTCGCCGCTCCGTACGGCGTCGTACTGGTCCATCAGATCGAGCTCCTCGTACTCGATGCGGACCCCCGGTGCCGCGGCGGCGATGCCCGAGACGAGCGTCCGCCATCGGTGCGCGACACCGAACCCGAGTACCCCGACCCGCAGCACCTGCCCGTCGGCCTCCACGCCGCGAACGGCTTCGACCAGGCTGTCGAACGAGGCCAGGGTCGTGCGGGCGTGCGCGATGACGCGGGCCCCGGCCGGCGTCACCGACACCCGGCGCGTCGTGCGGTCGAACAGCCGGACACCGAGCTCCCGTTCGAGCCGCCGGATCCGTCGTCCGAAATGCCCCTCGGCGACATAGTGCCGCGCCGCGGACCGTCCGAAGTGCAGCTCCTCGGAGAGCGTCACCACGTAGCGCAGGACATCGACGTCCATCGCCCACCTCACTCCACGACGGCAGGATCCAGGGACCGGGTATCCGGGACACCGCGCGGCCGGGCGGGACGACGGCTCTCGACCGGCGGCGCGGCCGGCCCCCAGCAGGTCCTCCGATGCCGGTCCGTCGTCGACCCTAGACCCGGATCGACCGCCGGCGAGCTCCGAGCGGACGCCTGGTGCCCGCAGGTGCCCCTGCAGCCGATGAGCGGAGCACACGAGCGCGGAGGGCCTGCGTGCCGTGACGAGGCTGATGAGCAGCAGGCACAGGACCAGGATGTACACCGCGAATGCCCAGCCGGGCGGGACCCCGCTGCGCAGCGTCAGGAGCGTGAACGCAGCTCCGAGGCCGACCAGGACGTGGAACACCAGGTTCTCGGAGCCGGCGGTCGCGCCAGGTCTTCCGGACGGTGGGGGAGTGCCGCTGCCGTGTCGGCGCCGACCGCGAAGACCATCGCGGTGGGAGCCGCGTCGAAGCCGGATCAGACGACGAGCGCCGCCCCGGCGATCGCCGCACGGAGGAGGTCGAACGGACCGATCGCCGAGTGGCTGTGCCGGGTCACGACAGCCGGGACGACGACGATGAGCGGGCCGAGTCCTGCCGCCGGTGTCAGTACGACGGGGAGGCCGACTCCCGCGGAGAGCTGCGCGAAGAAGGCGATCAGCGGTGCCGCCGTCCACAGGCCGAGTGCGGCGCTGAGGAGGACCCGGTTCGGATCGAGCACCGCCTTCCCACCTCGCAGCGCCTCGACGTCCCGTCCGCCGCCGGGCCGTCGCAGGGTGCGCAGGGATGCCGGACCTCGTCGCCTCGCCCGTCCACCGCGGAGACCGGGGCCGGGAACGACGAACGCCGGGCCACCCGCGAGGGTGTGCCCGGCGTTCCGCCTTCCTGCTGGCGGAGGATAGGGGATTTGAACCCCTGAGGGATTGCTCCCAACACGCTTTCCAAGCGTGCGCCCTAGGCCACTAGGCGAATCCTCCGCGAAAGAGGTTACGCGACGCCCTCGGTGATCCGACGCGGCCCCCTCGCCGCCCGACGGCGCCGTCCGTGGCACACTGTCCGTGGACCCCGTGCGGCGTCCATCCTGTGAACTCCCCCAGGGCCGGAAGGCAGCAAGGGTCAACAGGCTCTGGCGGGTGCGCGGGGTCCCCTTCTGTCTCCGAGCGGGTCCCCGGAGTGTCGGACCCCCTGGGTAGCCTTCCCCTCGTGGCTCTGGCTCTGTACCGCAAGTACCGCCCGGCCAAGCTGGCCGACGTCGTGGGGCAGGAGCACGTCACCGAGCCCCTGGCCACCGCCCTCACCGCGGGGCGGATCAACCACGCGTATCTGTTCTCGGGGCCGCGGGGCTGCGGCAAGACGTCCTCGGCGCGCATCCTGGCGCGCTCGCTGAACTGCGAGCAGGGGCCGACCCCGGATCCCTGCGGCGTCTGCAACTCGTGCATCGCGCTCGCCCCCGAGGGGTCGGGCAGCATCGACGTCGTCGAGCTCGACGCGGCGTCGCACGGTGGTGTCGAGGACGCGCGCGAGCTGCGTGACCGGGCGTTCTACGCGCCCGCCGAGTCGCGCTACCGCGTGTTCGTCGTCGACGAGGCGCACATGGTCACCACCCAGGGCTTCAACGCGCTGCTCAAGATCGTCGAGGAGCCCCCGGAGCACCTGGTTTTCGTGTTCGCGACGACGGAGCCGGAGAAGGTGCTCCCGACGATCCGGTCGCGGACCCACCACTACCCGTTCCGGCTGATCCCGCCCGGCACGATGCGCGCGCTGCTGGAGAAGATCTGCGGCGAGGAGCAGGTGACCGTCGCGCCGCCGGTGTTCCCGCTGGTCATCCGGGCGGGGGGCGGCTCGGCCCGGGACACGCTGTCGGTGCTGGACCAGCTGCTCGCCGGCGCCGGGCCGCAGGGTGTGACCTACGAGCGCGCGGTCGCGCTGCTCGGGGTGACCGACTCCGGCCTGATCGACGACACCGTCGACGCGCTCGCCGCGGCCGACGGCGCGGCCGTCTACGGCGCGGTGGACCGGCTCGTCGAGGCCGGGCACGACCCCCGTCGCTTCGCCTCGGACCTGCTGCAGCGCTTCCGCGACCTGATGCTCGTGCAGGCCGTGCCGGACGCCGCCGAGCAGGGACTGGTCGACGGCGCCGCGGACGAGCTGTCCCGGATGGCCGACCAGGCCGCCCGGCTCGGCCCGGCCACCCTCACCCGCTACGGCGAGATCCTGCACCAGGGTCTGATCGAGATGCGCGGGGCGACCGCCCCGCGGCTGCTGCTGGAGCTGCTGGTCTCGCGGATGCTGCTCCCGGCGGCCACGACCTCCGACGGCGGGCTGCTCGAACGCCTGGAGCGCATCGAGCGGCGCAACGCGATCGCGCCGGGCCCCGCCGGCCCGGCCGACGACGGCGGAGCCGCCAAGCGGTTCGTCCGGCCCAGCGAGCGCCCGGCCACCCCGGAGCCGACCGGCGGCGCACCGTCGCGTTCCGCGGAACGCGAGGCAGGGGCGCCGACGGCCGTGCCCGCCCCGGCACCGCCGCGGCCGGCCGGGCCCGTCCCGTCACCCACCGCCCCGGCACCCGCCGTCCCGGAGCCGGCGGGGACCGGACCGGAGGCGGGCGCGGCGCGTTCCGCGGAACGCAACGACGGCCGGGCCACGGCCACCGCTGCCGCCCCGGCCGCAGCCCCCGGCGCGCACCAGAGCGACGGCCCCCATGACCGGGGCGGCGACGCCCACGACCGGGGCGGCGACGCCCACGACCGGGGCGGTGAGCCCTCCGGTCGTGGCCCCGCGTCCGCGGATGCCGGGAACCGTCCGGCGGGCGCCACGGCGCCCCACGCCGAGGCCGCGACCGGACCACGCGGGCCGGGCGGCGCCGCGACGGAGGCGGCGTCCTCGGGCAGGCCCGCTGCTCCCTCCGCCGGTGCGGAGTCCGGCGCGGAGCGTTCCGCGGAACGCGCCCCGGCGACCGCCGGCCCGGCCCCGGTGGACGGCCCGGCTGCCGACCGACCTGCTGCCGAGGGCCCGGATACGGACGGCCCGGCCGCAGAGGGTCGGCCGGCGGACGGTCGCCGGGCGGACGGGCCGGGAGCGGGCGGGGCCGAGGAGCCCGCCGCGCAGGAGGCCGCAGCCCGTCGCCCCGCCCCGCCCCGCGACGGCGCCCCCGCCGACGCCGTACCGCCGGAGTCGGCGCAGCCGGTGTCGTCGGCGTCCTCGCTGGACGCGACGGCGGTCCGCCGGGTCTGGCCGGAGATCCTCGCCGCTGTCCGTCAGCGCAGCCGCAGCACCGAGGCGCTGCTGGTCAACGCCACCGTCCGGGCGGTCGACGGCGACACCCTGGTCCTCGCGATCGGCGCCCCGCCGCTGGCCCGGCGGCTGTCCGAGGCGCGCAACACCGACGTGATCGCCGATGCGCTGCGCGCCGTCCTCGGGGTCCAGTGGCGGGTCCACTGCGACACCGGGGAGGCCGCGACCGCGCGTCGCGCCGCCACACCGGAACGCGCGCAGCGGGCGGTGCCGCAGCGCCCCTCCCAGCGCGACGCCCCGCAGCGCGAGCAGGGCGGGCGGCCCACCCGCGGTCCCGCGGGGGACTCCGACGTCCCGCTGCCGCCGGAGCCGCCGCCGGAGGACGCACCGCCGGACCCTCGTGATGCCGGACCGCAGGGGGGCGACGGTCCGGGCGCACGACCCGCCCCGGTACGGAACCAGGCCGCCGAGGAGGAGGACATGCTCGCCGAGGCCGCGGCCGAGGCGGCGTCGCCGGGCGCCCGTCGCGACCCCGAGGCCGCCGCGCTGGAGATCCTCACCTCGCACCTGGGGGCCCGGGCGATCGACCCGCGCTGACCCCCGGCCCGGACGGGTCGTGGCCGCGGCACAGGTGCTCAGCCGCGCAGCTGTGCCAGCACCGCGGCGGCCACCGCCGCCGCGATCCGGTCCCGCCCGGCGGGGTCGGTGAGCACGGCGGCGTCGTCGGCGTTGCGCATGTTGCCCGCCTCCACCAGCGCGGTCGGCACGGTCGAGGTGTTCAGGCCGGCCAGGTCCTCGCGGCCGTCGAGCCCGTCGCGGCCGGTGTAACCGGCCGACGCGAACCCGGCCGAGCGCAGCGCGTCCCGCAGCCCGGTGGCCAGGCGCAGCGACGCCGATCCGGTCCCGTGCACCGTGGGCTCCGCGTAGGCGACGTGGAACCCGGCGGCCGAGGCCGCCGCGCCGTCCGCGTGCAGCGACACGGCCAGCGCCGCACCGGCCCGGCCGCCCGCCGCGCCGCGGGCGTCGACGCAGGGGCCGACGCCGTCGTCGTCGGGCCGGGTGAGCACCACCCGCACACCGGCGGCCTCCAGCCGGGACCGCACCCGCCCGGCCAGGTCCCAGGTGAAGGTGTGCTCGGCGTAGCCGGCGTTCGTGGATGTGCCGGTCGTGTTGCACGGTTTGGTCCCGCCGCGCCCGTCGGGGACCGGCCGGTTCACCGCGGCCGGGGCCGCGGCGTTGCCGCCGTTGTGCCCGGGGTCGAGCAGCACGACGGGGGCGGGGACCGGCGCCGGGGTGGTGGGCAGCGAACGGGTCGTCGCGGCGGGTACCGGGGTCGCGTCGACCGAGGGCGGAGCCGGCGCCGCTGCGCCGCAGCCGGCGCACAGCAGCGCGACGACGGCCGGGAGGACGGCTGTGGCGGAACGGATCAGGGCGCGCACGGTCGGTCAGCCTGACACGTCTACCCTGGGAGAAGGACACGTCCGCGCCGGTCGCGCCGGGGAAGCCCCCGATCGCGCGAGCCGGACCCGACAGCGAGGGGTACGCGTGCAACCCGGTCAGCCCGACATGCAGATGATCCTGCAGCAGGCCCAGAAGATGCAGCAGCAGCTCCAGCAGGCCCAGGCCGAGCTCGCGACCGCCGAGGTCACCGGCCAGGCCGGGAACGGGCTGGTCGAGGTCACCGTCACCGCGGGCCTGGAGCCGCGCTCGGTGCGGATCGACCCGAAGGTCGTGGATCCCGGCGACGTCGAGACCCTGCAGGACCTCGTCGCCGGCGCGCTCGCCGACGCGGTCCGCCGTGCGCAGGAGCTGCAGCAGGAGAAGATGGGTCCGCTCGCCGGCGGTCTCGACATGGGCGGCCTGGGCCTCCCGGGCGCCTGAGGTGTTCGAAGGACCGGTCCAGGACCTGATCGACGAGCTGGGGCGCCTGCCCGGGGTCGGTCCGAAGAGCGCCCAGCGCATCGCGTTCCACCTGCTCGCCGCGGACCCGGCCGACATCAACCGGCTCCAGGAAGTCCTGCAGACGGTCAAGCAGGGCGTCGCGTTCTGCGACGTGTGCGGCAACGTCGCGTCGGACACCCGCTGCCGCTACTGCTCCGACGCACGACGCGACCCGACGCTGGTGTGCGTGGTCGAGGAGCCCAAGGACGTCCTGGCCGTCGAGCGGACCCGGGAGTTCAAGGGGCGCTACCACGTGCTCGGCGGCGCGCTCGACCCGCTGGCCGGGATCGGCCCGGACACGCTGCGGATCCGCGAGCTGCTCGCCCGCCTCGGCGGCACCGGTCCGGCGACCGACGAGACCGAGATCTCCGAGGTCATCATCGCGACCGACCCCAACACCGAGGGCGAGGCGACCGCGACCTACCTGGTCCGGCTGCTGCGCGACTTCCCGGGCCTGAGCGTCACGCGGCTCGCGTCCGGCCTGCCGATGGGCGGCGACCTGGAGTTCGCCGACGAGATGACGCTCGGCCGCGCGCTCGCCGGCCGGCGGGCCCTCTAGCCCCCGGACACGGAACGGGCCGGCCCGTCCCGGGCGTGTCGTCCCGGTCGTGGCCGGCCACCCGGCGCAGCAACCCCCCGCCGCTGCGCCGTCCTTCCTGGTGGGTCCCGAAAGCGGCGTCAGCCGTATCGACACTCCTTCGGTGAGCCTCAGTCGGTATCGATACGACGTCGGCCGAGCCTCAGTCGGTATCGATACTCCTTCGGCCGAGCCTCAGTCGGTATCGATACTCCTTCGGCGAGCCTCAGTCGGTGTCCTCGTCGCCCCACGCGTCCACGTGGTGCGGCCGGCCGTGGAGCTGGCGCTGCCTGCGCTCCCACTCCCGGCGTCGCTGCTCGGCGATCCGGCGCCACGCCTCGCTCTGGCGCCGGTCGGTCACCCCGATCACGATCGCCGAGACGACCAGCATGGCCAGCCCGGCCAGGGCCACCGCCACCAGCGCGATCACGGCGACCACCGCCCGGTACGGGCGCTGTGGTGCGTGCCTGTGTGCGGCACCTGCGTCCTGCGGATCATGTCAATCTCCCTTCGTGTGTCGCGGTCGGTCCGTGGTCCCCGGTTGACACGGCCGGTGTGGCCGCCGTCACGTCCGGGTGATTCCAGGATGCACGACGACACGTCGCCGTGCAATTGCAGGCACAGGGAATTGCACAGAACTGTAGATTGCACGGCGGGGCCACGGAGGGGGCGCGAGGTGGAGCAGGAGCCGACCGGCGCGCGACGACGGCTGGGTGCCGAACTGCGCAGGCTGCGCGTCAACGCCGGTCTGAAGCTGGAGGACGCCGCGGGCGGCGTGGGCTGCTCGACGTCGAAGATCAGCAGGCTGGAGAACGGCAAGGGGGTGCCGCGCCCGGCCGACGTCGCCGCGCTGGTCGAGGTCTACGGCGGGGTCGCCGGGGTCGAGGCGGAGATGCTCGAGCGGCTCGTCACCGAGAGCCGCACCCGCGGCTGGTGGGAGCCGTTCACCGAGGGCCTGCGCAGCGACCCGCACTTCCTGCCGTCGCCAGGGCGCTACGCCGCCGCCGAGTCCGACGCGACCGCCGTCGCCGCGTTCGATTTGACCGTGTTGCACGGGCTGCTCCAGACGCCCGCCTACGCACACGCCGCGCTGCGTGCCCGGCTCCCGGGGCGTGCGGACTGGGAGATCGACCAGCTCGTGCGGCTGCGCGGACGTCGCCACGAGGCGCTCACCGCGACGCCGCCGCTGGTGTTCGACGCCGTCGTCGACGAGGCCGTGCTCGCCCGCGCGACCGGCGGCCCCGCGGTGATGGCCGAGCAGCTCGACCGGCTGCTCACGCTGTCGGGCCTGTCCGACGTGACGCTGCGCGTGCTCCCGTTCGGCGCCGGACCGCAGCGGGCGCACGCCGGCCGCTTCGCGATCCTGACCGTCCCCGACGAGCTCGGCCCCGACGTCGTCCACACCGAGGGGCACGCGGGGGAGTCGTTCCTGGAGTCGCCCGCCGACCTGCGCACCTACCGCGAGGTCTTCGACGAGGTCCGGGCCGCCGCGCTCGACGAGGACGCCTCGCGGGCCGCGGTGTCGGGCCACCGGGACGCGCACCGGTCGGCCGTCGACGACGGTCCGGACGAACGGGACGTGCGTACCAGTTCGTAGCACTATCGTGACGCAAGGGTCTACCGGTTGGTAACGGACCGCTATAGGTTTCCCCGTCATCAGGGGTCCTCGCGCACACATCGGGAGGACACCTCTGCCGACGAGGGGACCGGAATGCGCAGACGGTGGATGACGGCGGTCATGGCGGGCGTGCTCGCAGTGGGCATGACCGCCTGCGCGAGCTCGGAGCGCGGAGCGGGTGGTGACGCCGCCGGGGGGACGTTCGTGTTCGGCGCCGCCGGCGCGCCGAAGAACTTCGACCCGATCTTCAACGACGACGGCGAGAGCTTCCGCCCGGCCCGGCAGATGTTCGACACGCTGATCACCTATAAGCCCGGGACCACCGAACTCGAGCCCGGCCTGGCCACCGAGTGGACGTCCACGCCGGACGGCAAGACCTGGACGTTCACCCTCCGCGAGGGCGTCACGTTCCACGACGGCACGCCGCTCGACGCGACGGCGGTCTGTGCGAACTTCGACCGCTGGTTCAACATGGCCGGCGCCGCGGCGCAGAGCCAGATGATCTACTACGGCGACGTCTTCGAGGGCTTCGCCAAGAACGAGGGCGACGCCTCGGGTGCCCCGCTGTACAAGTCCTGCACGGCGCAGAGCCCGAACACCGCCGTCCTGGCGCTGAACAAGTTCAAGGGCGCGTTCCCGGCCGCCTTCGGCCTCACGTCGTTCTCGATCTCCAGCCCGGCGGCGCTCGAGCAGTACGACGCCGACGCCGTCACCCAGAGTGGTGACTCCTTCACCTACCCCGCCTATGCGAACGAGCACCCGACGGGCACCGGGCCGTTCAAGTTCGAGAGCTTCGACAAGGCGAACAACACGATCACCCTGGTCCGCAACGACCAGTACTGGGGCGAGAAGGCGAAGCTCGACCGGCTCATCTTCAAGATCATTCCCGACGAGAACGCCCGCAAGCAGGAGCTGGCCGCCGGCACCATCGACGGCTACGACTACCCGTCCCCGGCGGACTACCAGACCCTGAAGGACCAGGGTGACCAGGTGCTGATCCGCCAGCCGTTCTCGCTGCTCTACATGGGCATCAACACCAAGAACAACCCGAAGCTCAAGGACCTGCGGGTCCGCCAGGCGCTCGCGTACGCCATCGACCGCGAGTCGCTGGTCCGCACCAAGATGCCCGAGGGCTCCGCGGTCGCTAAGGAGTTCGTGCCGCCGACCGTCGCGGGCTACGCCGACGACGTCACCCAGTACCCGTACGACCCGGAGAAGGCCAAGCAGCTGCTCGCCGAGGCCGGCGCGCAGAACCTGACGCTGAACTTCTACTACCCGACCGAGATCACCCGGCCCTACATGCCGAACCCGGCGGACCTGTTCTCGGCGATGTCGGCGAACCTGAAGGCCGTCGGCATCACGGTCAACCCGGTCGCGCGGCCGTGGAACGGCGGCTACAAGGACGACGTCCAGAAGGCGGGCAAGCACGACCTGCACATGCTCGGCTGGACCGGCGACTACAACGACGCCGGCAACTTCGTCGGCACGTTCTTCGGCCGGGAGAAGGCCGAGTTCGGGCCGCAGGACCCGGCGATGTTCGCCGAGCTGGCCAAGGCCGACTCCATCCCGGACCCGGCCGGTCACGCCGCCGCGTACCAGCAGGCGAACAAGGACATCATGGCCAAGTACCTGCCGGCCGTGCCGATCCTGACCACCGGCCCGGCGATCGTCGTCGGACCGGACGTGCAGGGCGTGATCCCGTCGCCGCTGACCGACGAGCGCTTCGTCTCCGTCAGCAAGAACTGACCGTGCCCCGGGCGCCGCGGAGACCCCGCGGCGCCCGGTCGCGTGTCCCGCCTCCCACCACTGAGGACATCCACGCATGCTGCGCTTCGTCGCGCGCCGCCTGCTCCAGGTCGTCCCGACGCTGCTCATCCTGTCCGTGCTGTTGTTCGCCTGGCTGCGCTCGCTGCCCGGCGGGCCGGCCGGTGCGCTGCTCGGAGACAAGGCGACCCCGGAGTCGATCGCGGCACTGAACAAGACGCTGGGCCTGGACCAGCCCATCCCGATCCAGTACCTGCACTACCTCGGCCGGGCGCTGACCGGCGACTTCGGCGCCTCGCTGGTCACCGGTGACCCGGTGATCACCGAGCTCGGCCGCGCGCTGCCGGGGACGATCGAGCTGTCCCTGTCGGCGCTGCTGCTCGCCGTCGCCCTCGGGATCCCGCTGGGCTACCTCGCCGCCCGCCACCGCGGCGGGATCTGGGACAACCTGACCATCGTCGGCACCCTGGTCGGCGTCGCCGTGCCGGTGTTCTTCCTCGGCTACGTGCTCAAGCAGTTCCTGGCCGTCGACCTCGGCCTGTTCCCGCCGTCCGGGCTGCAGTCGACCGGCATCGACGCCACCTCGGTCACCGGCTTCCCCACCCTCGACGGCCTGCTGACCCGCGAGTTCGACGCCAGCTGGGACTCGCTGCTTCACCTCGTGCTGCCCGCCGTCACCCTCGCCACGATCCCGCTCGCCGTCATCGTGCGGATCACCCGGGCCTCGGTGCTCGACGTGCTGGAGTCCGACTTCGTCCGCACCGCCAACGCCAAGGGGCTCGCGCCGGGCACCGTCCGCGGCCGGCACGTGCTGCGCAACGCGCTGCTGCCGGTCTCGACGACGATCGGTCTGCAGACCGGCCTGCTCCTCGCCGGTGCGGTGCTGACCGAGAAGGTGTTCAACCGGCCCGGCATCGGCACCCTGATCGCCGAGGGCATCGAGCGCCGTGACTACCCGCGGCTGCAGGCCGTGGTGCTGCTCGGCGCACTCATCTACGTGCTGGTCAACCTGCTCGTCGACCTGTCCTACGCCGTGATCGACCCGAGGGTGAGGCTGCGATGAGCGCACCGACCACCTGGGCGCAGCGGCGGAAGGACCGGATCGACGACACCGCCGGCCGCAGCCTGTCCGCGGACGCACTGCGCCGGCTGCGCCGCAGCCCCACCGCGATCGTCGGGACGGTGATCATCGGGGTGTTCGTGCTGGTCTCGGTGTTCGCGCCGCTGCTGGCCCCGCACGACCCGGCGCAGGCGTTCCCGCAGCTGCTCGACCAGCTGCGCCCCGGCTCGATCCCCGGACCGCAGCCCGGCTTCCCGCTCGGCAGCGACCAGAACGGCCGCGACGAGTTCTCCCGGTTGATCCTGGCGTCGCGCCAGACCCTGCTCGTGGGCGTGCTCGCCACCGTGTTCGGGCTGGCCGCGGGCCTGGTCATCGGCGTGCTCGCCGGAGCGTTCGGCGGCTGGATCGACACCGTCCTGATGCGCGTCACCGACGTGCTGTTGTCGATCCCGTCGCTGCTGCTCGCGATCTCGGTCGCGGCGCTGGCGGCCCGGCCCAGCCAGACCACGGTCATCATCGCGGTCGCCCTGGTGAACGTGCCGATCTTCGCGCGGTTGCTGCGCGGGTCGATGCTCGCCCAGCGCGACTCCGACCACGTCCTCGCGGCCACCGCGCTCGGCGTGAAGCGACGGGCGGTCGTGCTGCGGCACATGCTGCCCAACGCGATCGGCCCGGTGATCGTGCAGGCCACGCTGACCCTGGCGACGGCGATCCTCGACGCGGCCGCGCTGTCCTTCCTCGGCCTCGGCGACGCCGACCCGGCCCGCGCCGAGTGGGGCCTGATGCTCGCCTCCGCGCAGCCCTACCTCGACGTCCGGCCCGGACTGGCGGTCTACCCGGCGATCGCGATCATCGTCGTCGCGCTCGGGTTCACGCTGCTCGGCGAGTCGCTGCGCGAGGCCATCGACCCGAAAGGCCGGAGATGACCACACCTCCGATGAACCCGTTGTTGCAGGTCCAGGACCTGTCCGTGCGCTTCGTGCGGCGGGGTGAGGCCGACGTCGTCGCCGTCGACGGGGTGTCGTTCGACGTCCGTCCCGGCGAGGTCGTCGGCCTGGTCGGCGAGTCCGGCTGCGGCAAGTCCGTGACCTCCCTGGCGATCATGGGACTGCTGCCGGGCCGCACCCCCCGGGTGGGCGGCTCGGTGCAGTTCTCCTCCGGGGACGAGTCCGTCGACCTGCTCACCCTGTCCGACGCCGAGCTGCGCGAGCGGCGCGGCCGCGACATCGGGATGGTCTTCCAGGACCCGCTGTCGTCGCTGAACCCGGTCGTCCCGGTGGGTGTCCAGATCACCGAGGCGCTCACCCGGCACCGCGGGATGAGCAAGGACGAGGCGCGTACGGAGGCCGTCTCCCTGCTGGAGCGGGTCGGCATCCCCGACCCGGCACGACGCGTGTCGGCCTACCCGCACCAGATGTCGGGCGGGATGCGCCAGCGCGCGCTGATCGCGATCGCGCTCGCCTGCCGGCCGAAGCTGCTCATCGCCGACGAGCCGACCACCGCCCTCGACGTCACCATCCAGGCCCAGATCCTGGAGCTGCTGCGCGAGCTCGTCGCCGAGACGGGAACGGCACTCATCATGATCACGCACGACCTGGGCGTCGTCGCGGGGCTCTGCGACCGGGTCAACGTCCTCTACGGCGGCCGGGTCGTGGAACGCGCCGAGCGGCACGCCCTGTTCGGGGGACCGCGTCACCCGTACACCTCGGGGCTCATCCGGTCGATCCCGCGGCTGGACTCCGACCCCGCCGCGGAGCTGCCCGCGATCACCGGGTCGGTGTCGGACAACCTGCCCTGGGACCACGCCTGCGCGTTCGCGCCGCGCTGCCCGCGGGCGCTGGAGACCTGCACCTCGGTCACCCCGGTGGCCGACGACGAGGCGGGCCGGCTGCTGCGCTGCCACAATCCCGAGCCGATCGGAGCGACGGCATGAGCCCCCTGCTGGAGGTCGAGGACCTGCAGGTCCACTTCCCGATCACCCGGGGTGTGCTCGTGCAGCGCACCGTCGGGCACGTCCGGGCCGTCGACGGCGTCTCGCTGCGGATCGAGCGCGGCGAGACCTACGGACTGGTCGGCGAGTCCGGCTGCGGCAAGTCGACCCTCGGGCGGGCGATCCTCAAGCTCACCGAGCCGACCGCGGGCACGGTGTCCTTCGACGGCACCGACGTCGCCGCGCTGAAGGGGGAGCCGCTGCGCCGGATGCGCCGCCGGTTCCAAATGGTGTTCCAGGACCCGATGTCCAGCCTGGACCCGCGGCAGTCGGTCGGGTCGCTGCTGCGCGAGGGCCTGGCCGCGCACGGGATCGAGGCCGGTCCGGACCGGCTCGCCGAGCTCATGCGCGCGGTGGGGCTGCCCGAGTCCGCACTGCGCCGCTACCCGCACGAGTTCTCCGGCGGGCAACGTCAGCGCATCGGGATCGCCCGGGCCCTGTGCGTGGAGCCCGACCTCGTCGTCGCCGACGAGCCGGTCTCGGCGCTGGACGTGTCGGTGCAGGCCCAGGTGCTCAACCTGCTGCGCTCACTGCAGCGCGAGCTCGGCCTGACCTACCTGGTGATCGCGCACGACCTGGCCGTCGTGCGGCACGTCTCGGACCGGGTCGGGGTGATGTACCTCGGGTCGATCGTGGAGGAGGCGCCCGCCCGCGCGCTCTACGACGGCCCGCTGCACCCCTACACCCGGGCCCTGCTCTCGGCAGTGCCGCAGCCGGACCCGACCGTGGAGGACACCCGCGAGCGGATCCTGCTGTCCGGGGACCTGCCCTCGCCCGCCGCGCCGCCGTCCGGGTGCCGGTTCCACACCCGCTGCCCGTGGCGCCAGGACGACCGGTGCTCCACCGAGCGCCCGCAGCTGCGCGTGCTCGACGGCGACACCTCGGGGCACCGGGTCGCCTGCCACCACGCCGAGGCCGTCCGCGACGGGCGGATCATCCCGCACGAGGTGACCGCGGACGAGGCCGAGGCCGCCGCCGCACCGGACACCGGCCCGCGGGATCCCGACCGGCAGATCACCCTCGGCGACGCGATCGGCCGCTGAGCCCCGGCCCCGCGGTGCCCTCGCGGTTCCCCTGCGGTGCCCCCAGGGGAACTTTCGTGGCTTAGAGCGCTACGAGAGTGACCCTGGGGGCAGGGCGGGGTGCGCGGACTCAGCGCAGGGCGCGGTTGATCGCGCTCACGACGCCCTTGAGGCTGGCGCTGGTGATCGAGCTGTCGATCCCGACGCCCCAGAACACCTTCTCCTCGACGGCGCACTCGACGTAGGCCGCGGCGCGGGCGTCGTCACCGCCGCCCATCGCGTGCTCGTGGTAGTCGAGCACCCGCACGTCGAACCCGATCCCGGCCAGAGCGTCGACGAACGCCGCGATCGGTCCGTTGCCGGAGCCGGCGATCTCGTGCAGGTCGGACTCGACGCGCACGGTCGCCACGATCTCGTCGCGGCCCTCGCCGTCGCTGTGGACGCGGTGGCGCACCAGCTTGAGCGGGGTCTCGCGGCCCAGGTACTCGACGTCGAACGCGTCGCGCATGGCCTTGGGCTCGACCTCGCCACCCTCGGTGTCGGTGAAGGCCTGGATGACGTGGCTGAACTCGATCTGCAGCCGGCGCGGCAGGTCGAGCTGGTGCTCGGTCTTCATGATGTAGGCGATGCCGCCCTTGCCGGACTGGCTGTTGACCCGGATGACGGCCTCGTAGGTGCGGCCGATGTCCTTCGGGTCCACCGGCAGGTACGGGACCTCCCAGGTGTGGTCGGCGACCGGGTGACCGGCCTCCGCGGCGTCGGCCTCCATCGCGGCGAAGCCCTTGTTGATCGCGTCCTGGTGGGAGCCGGAGAACGCGGTGTAGACCAGGTCGCCGCCCCACGGGTGGCGCTCGTGGACCGGCAGCTGGTTGCAGTACTCGACGGTGCGCCGGACCTCGTCGATGTCGGAGAGGTCGATCTGCGGGTCGACGCCCTGGGTGAACATGTTCATGCCCAGCGCGACCAGGTCGACGTTGCCGGTGCGCTCGCCGTTGCCGAACAGGCAGCCCTCGATCCGGTCGGCTCCGGCCTGGTAGCCCAGCTCGGCGGCGGCGATGCCGGTGCCGCGGTCGTTGTGCGGGTGCAGCGACAGCACCAGCGAGTCGCGGCGGGCCAGGTTGCGGTGCATCCACTCGATGGAGTCCGCGTAGACGTTCGGCGTCGCCATCTCGACCGTCGCCGGCAGGTTGACGATCATCGGGTGCTCGGGCGTCGGCTGCCAGATCGCGCTCACCGCGTTGGTGATCTCGACGGCGTACTCCAGCTCGGTGCCGGTGTAGGACTCCGGGGAGTACTGGAAGGTCCAGTCGGTCGCCGGGTACTTCTCGGCGAACTTGCTGACCTCCTCCGCGCCGTCGGTGGCGATCTTGGTGATGCCCGCGCGGTCGGAGCGGAAGACGACCCGGCGCTGCAGGATCGACGTCGAGTTGTAGAGGTGGACGATCGCCGAGTGCGCGCCCTCGCAGGCCTCGAAGGTCCGCTGGATCAGCTCCGGGCGGGCCTGGGTCAGGACCTGGATCTGCACGTCCTCCGGGATCGCGCCCTGCTCGATGATCTCGCGGACGAAGTCGAAGTCGGTCTGGCTCGCCGCCGGGAAGCCGACCTCGATCTGCTTGTAGCCCATGCGTACCAGCAGGTCGAACATGCGCCGCTTCCGCAGCGGGCTCATCGGGTCGATCAGTGCCTGGTTGCCGTCACGCAGGTCGACCGCGCACCACAGCGGCGCGGTGTCGATGACCTTGTCCGGCCAGGTGCGGTCGGGCAGCGAGACCGGCTCGACCAGCTGATGGAAGGGCTTGTACCGGTGGACCGGCATCTGCGAGCCGCGCTGCCGGTTCCAGGCGGGCTGGGTCGCGTGCGGCGCGCCCTCGGGGGTGCGGACGTTGCTGCGGGCGCGGGCTTCGTAGGCGTCGGGAGAGGTGGTCACGGGAATGCTCCGTCGTCGTGCCGTCGTGGCGACCGGCGGACACGCGAAACCCCGCGACGAGGGGCCGGTCGGTTCAGACCCCGCCGCGGCGGCGAAGGAGCAGGCGCGCCATGTCTCCTACCGTAGACCCGAACCCCCGTTGCGCGGCAAGTCGCCACCCGCACGGTCGAACCCGGCCCCCGAGCCCCGGCTCGCAACGAAGTGATCACAACCAGCGGCGTTTCCCCTCGTTGGAAGGGCAGTGAGGATGCGGCGGTGCAACCATGACGCCGTCCGTGACGAAGGGGTTTGTGATGGCGGCAACCGTGGGTACGACCGTGCGGCAGGGCATGGGGATCATCGCGACGATCGTGCGGATCGTGGGCCTGGTGATCGTGGCCATCCTGGTCGCGCACATCGTGCTGACCCTGCTCGACGCCAACCCGGCGAACTTCCTCACCGAGTTCGTGTCCTCCTGGGCGGCCCAGCTGAACCTCGGTCTCGGTGACCTGTTCACCCCGTCCCAGCCCAAGATGGCCGTCACGCTGAACTACGGGGTCGCCGCGATCCTGTGGCTGATCATCACCACGGTGGTCGTGCGGCTGCTGCGCCGGGTCTGACACGTCCCCGCGCCGGGCGCGGATGCGGTGGCAGGATGCCGGGACGTGCCGGCGCCGCGACGCCGGACCCGTCCGGCCCGGAGGAGCACCACCCATGAGCCCTAACCGACCCACCGGCGTCGGGGCCGTCCTGGTGCGGTCGCGGTGACCGTCACGGTCGCCTCGAGCGCCCGCGAGCAGGTCGCGGCGCTGCGCGCCCGGGAGATCTCGGCCCGCGAGCTGATGGACCTGCACCTGGCCCGGATCGAGGCCCGCAACCCCGAGCTCAACGCCGTCGTCTCCCTCGACGTGGAGCGCGCGCGGGCGGGTGCCGCCGCCGCCGACGAGCGGCTGGCCTCCGGTGCGCCGGTCGGGCCGCTGCACGGGCTGCCGTTCGCGTTCAAGGACACCCACGCCGTCGCGGGGTGGCGGACGACCTACGGCTCGCCGCTGTTCGCCGACCACGTCCCCGACACCGACGACCTGATCGTCGAGCGCATCCGGGCCGCCGGCGTGGTGCCGATCGGCAAGACCAACGTGCCGGAGTTCGCGGCCGGTTCGCACACGTTCAACCGCGTCTTCGGCACCACGGTCAACCCGCACGACCCGACGCGGTCCGCGGGTGGGTCGTCCGGCGGCGCGGCGTGCGCGCTGGCGGCCGGGATGGTCCCGCTGGCCGAGGGCTCGGACATGGGCGGTTCGCTGCGCAACCCGGCGTCGTTCTGCGGGGTCGTGGGGTTGCGCCCCTCGTGGGGACGGGTTCCGGAGTGGCCGTCGTCGAACATGTGGGAGACCACGTCGACCGGGGGCCCGATGGCCCGCACCGCCGACGACGCCGCGCTGCTGCTGTCGGTGCTCGCCGGTCCGGACCCGCGCGCCCCGCACGCCCTGGGCGACCCGGGGGAGACCTTCGCCCCGCCGCTGCGCCCGGTCCCGCTCGCCGGGCTGCGCGTGGCGCTGTCGGCCGACCTCGGTGGCGCGTTCACCGTGGACCGCTCCGTCGCCGCGGTCGTCGAGGCGGCCGGTGACGCACTGGCCGGCGCCGGGGCGGCGGTCTCGGGCACCGCGCCCGACCTGACCGGCGCCGACGAGTGCTTCCGCACTTTGCGCGCCTGGCACTTCCAGGCCCGGTTCGGCATGCAGCTCGCCGTGCACCCGCAGGAGTTCAAGGCCTCGCTGGCCGCGAACATCAGGGCAGGCGAGGCGCTGACCGGCGCTGACGTCGCCGTCGCGTACCAGCGCCGCACGACGCTCGCCCAGCGGATGCGGGAGTTCTTCACCGAGCACGACGTGCTGGTGCTGCCGGTGTCGCAGGTGCCGCCGTTCCCGGCCGACCAGGAGTTCCCGGCCACCGTGGACGGCGTCCCGATGGCGTCCTACCTGGACTGGATGCGTTCGGCGTACCTGATCACCGTGACCGGCTGCCCTGCCGTCTCGGTGCCCTTCGGCCGGACCCCCGACGGGCTCCCGGTCGGGGTCCAGCTCGTCGCCCGCCACGGCGCCGACCGCGCCCTGCTGGAGATCGCCGCGGCCGTCGAGCGCTTGGCGCCTCCCGCGGCCTGAAGGGTCCTACCCGCGCTCGGCCGGGGCGAGGGTCCGCGGGCCGTCCACCCGGTCCGGGCGTAGCCGGATCCGCCACGCCCCGCACCGGCAGCGCTGGTAGCTCACGACGCCGTCGGCGGTGCGGTGCCGCGACGTCGTCTCCCACTCGTGGTCCAGGGGTGTACTCACGACGACGACGTTGCTGTAATGGGTCAGTGCACATCAACCCTTACGGACGTGATCCGGTGCTCCTCGCCGCCGACCTGGTGAACGCGCCGCCGTCGTCGACCGGGGAGCTCGTCGCGCGCTGTCTCGCCGCCGGGGTGACGCGCGACTGGGACCCGGTCGGCGCCGACCTGCCGACGGTGCTCGACTTCCTGCGCCGGTGGGAGGGGGTCGTCGACGCCGAGCCGGGCGCGGAGCGGGCACGGCTGCTCAACGCCCTGCTCGCCGAGTCGACCGGGCCGCCACGCCTCACCGACCACGACGGCCACTGGCACCTGCACCACCGCGACGACGGTCTGGGCCTGGCCGGTGTGCTGCGCGCCCTGCTCGCGACCGGCACCGCCACCCACCTGGCGACCCGGGGGATGGACCGGCTCGGCCGGTGCGCCGCCGAGGGCTGCACCCGCGTCTACGCCGACGTCTCCCGCAACGGCAGGCAGCGGTACTGCAGCGCACGCTGCGGCAACACCGACGCGGTCCGTCGGCACCGCGGCAGGCAGCAGCCCGTCCGGGCCTGAGCCCCCGGTCCGGGGCCGTGCGGCCCGCGCGCATACCCGAGCGGGGGGTCCGCGGGCGAGCCCGTGTGGTCTGGGTCATCGGTGACCGTCCAGATCCTGAAAACGGACGGCGCTCGCCGGTACTGTTCCGTTCCGACCAACGCCGCCGGTGCGTCACCTGCGCATTCCGGCGGTCGAAGAGAGAGCACCCGACGGCTCCCACCGCGGAGCCAGGATTGGAGGTCGGCGTGGCCCTCGTCGTGCAGAAGTACGGCGGTTCGTCGGTCGAGAACGCTGAGCGGATCAAGAAGGTCGCCGAGCGCATCGTCCGTACCCGCAAGGAGGGCCACGATGTCGTCGTCGTCGTGTCCGCCATGGGGGACACCACCGACGAGCTGACCGATCTCGCCGAGCAGATCTCCCCGAAGCCCCCGCTGCGGGAGATGGACATGCTGCTCACCTCCGGTGAGCGGATCTCGAACGCACTCGTCGCGATGGCGATCCACGCCCTCGGCGCGGAGGCCCGGTCGTTCACCGGCTCGCAGGCGGGCATGCTCACCACCTCGAAGCACGGTGACGCCCGCATCACCGAGGTGAACCCGTGGCGCCTGCGTGAGGCCCTCGACGAGGGGCACATCGTGCTCGTCGCCGGCTTCCAGGGCATGAGCGCGGACTCCCGCGACATCACCACGCTGGGCCGCGGCGGCTCGGACACCACCGCCGTCGCGCTCGCGGCCGCGCTGAACGCCGACGTCTGCGAGATCTACTCCGACGTCGACGGCGTCTACACCGCCGACCCGCGGATCGTCTCCAAGGCGAGCCTGCTCGAGACGGTGACCTACGAGGAGATGCTCGAGCTCGCCGCGTCCGGCGCCAAGGTGCTGCACCTGCGCGCCGTCGAGTACGCCCGCCGCTACGGCGTCCCGCTGCGGGTGCGCAGTTCCTACAACGACAAGCCGGGCACCCTGGTCTCCGGCTCGATCGAGGAGATCCCGTTGGAGAATCCGATCATCACCGGCGTCGCCCACGACCGGTCCGAAGGCAAGATCACCGTCACCGGGGTGCCGGACACCCCCGGCATGGCGGCGAAGATCTTCCGCACGGTCGCCGACGCGGAGATCAACATCGATATGGTGCTGCAGAACATCTCCAACGTGTCGGACAAGAAGACCGACATCACCTTCTCGCTGCCCCGCACCGACGGTGACACCGCCGTCGCGGCGCTGGAGCGCGCGAAGGGCGAGATCGGGTTCACCGAGCTGATCTACGACAACGACATCGGCAAGGTCTCGCTCGTCGGCGCCGGTATGCGCAACCACCCCGGCGTCACCGCGAAGTTCTGCGAGGCGCTCTCCGACGCCGGGATCAACATCGAGACCATGAACACCTCGGAGATCCGGATCTCGGTGATCTGCCGCTCCGACCAGCTCGACGACGCGGTGCAGGCGCTGCACGAGGCGTTCGAGCTCGGCGCCGAGGACGACGCGGTGGTCGCCGCCGGAACGGGCCGGTGAGCTGAGATGGCCATGGACAAGCCCGTTCTCGCGCTGGTCGGCGCGACCGGTGCCGTCGGCACCACCATGATCGAGATCATCGACTCCCGCGAGTCGGTGCCGTGGGGCGAGATCCGCCTGATCGCCTCGGCCCGCAGCGCAGGCAAGGTGCTGACGGTCCGCGGCCAGGACATCACCGTCCTGGAGCTGAAGCCCGAGGTCTTCGACGGCGTCGACATCGCGATGTTCGACGTCCCCGACGAGGTCTCCGCCGAGTGGGCGCCGATCGCCGCCTCCCGCGGCGCGATCGCCGTCGACAACTCCGGCGCGTTCCGGATGGACCCCGAGGTCCCGCTCGTGGTGCCCGAGGTGAACCCGGAGAAGGTGACCGAGCGGCCCAAGGGCATCATCGCGAACCCGAACTGCACGACGCTGTCGATGATGGCGGCAATGGGTGCGCTGCACCGCGAGTTCGGGCTCGAGGCGCTGGTCGTGTCGTCGTACCAGGCCGCGTCGGGTGCCGGCCAGCCCGGCATCGACCAGCTGCAGGCCGAGCTGTCCGCGGTCGCCGGCAAGGACCTCGGCAAGGCCGCCGGCGACGTCGCGGCAGTCCTGACCGAGGCCGGCATCCCGGTCGGCGGCGACTCGCCGTTCCCGGCTCCGCTGGTGCTCAACGTCGTGCCGTGGGCCGGCTCCCTCAAGGACGACGGCTGGTCGTCGGAGGAGCTGAAGGTCCGCAACGAGTCCCGCAAGATCCTCGGGATCCCGGAGCTCAAGGTCTCCGCGACCTGCGTGCGCGTCCCGGTCGTCACCACGCACGCGCTGGCGATCCACGCGACCTTCTCCTCGGAGGTCCCGGTCGACGCGGCCCGCAAGGTGCTCGGTGCGCAGCCGACGATCGTCGTCAAGGACGACCCGGCCGCCGGCGAGTGGCCGACCCCGGCCGACGCCGTCGGCGGGGACCCGACCGTGGTGGGCCGGATCCGGCAGTCGCTGGACTTCCCGAACACCCTGGAGCTGTTCGTGTGCGGGGACAACCTGCGCAAGGGTGCCGCCCTGAACACCTACGAGGTGGCGGAGACGGTCGCCGCGGCCGGCTGACCGACCCCTCCGCACGTTCGACGGCCGCCGCCCCGGAGCCCGGGGCGGCGGCCGTCGTCGTGTGCGGGTCTAGGGCAGGCGCAGCGTCGCCACGATCGCGCGGTGGTCGGTGCCGGGCACCAACCGCGTCCCGAAGGACTCGGCGGCGATCCCGCCGTTGTAGACGATGTGGTCGATCTGCGGCCCCAGCCACGACGGCGCCCAGGTCGGCCAGGTTCCGGCCAGCCCGTTGCCGGTCTGCGAGCCCGCGTCGCCGCAGCCCTGGATCGCGTTGCGGAAGACCGAGTGGTCGAGGCTCGCGTTGAAGTCGCCGGCGACGATCGCCGGGCTCGTCGCGGAGCACCACTTCGCGACGGTCTCCAGGTCCGAGCGCCACTGCCCGACCGAGCGCGGGACCGGCGCGACGGAGTGGAACGCGACGAAGCGCAGGTTCCCCAGGCCGCCGCCGGTGATCTCGATGTAGTCGAAGCGGACGTCCTTGCCGATCCGGGTGCGGACGTCGCCGAGCCGGTTCGACCAGGCCACGGTGTTGCCGGTGACGTCGCGGTCCCAGCGGTCGACGCTGGACGCCGTCCGGTAGCCCAGCGGCTCCAGCAGCGGCGCGATCTCGCTCTCGTAGCGGCCGCCCGCCTCCGGGATCGAGACGACGTCGGGGTTCTCCGCGGCGACGAGCGCGGCGAGGGAGTCGGCGTCGGCGTTGCCCTCGTAGACGTTGAGCGCCAGCACCTTCAGCGGGGTGCCGCCGGTGGGCGCGGGGTCGGCCACGGTGCGCGGGAGCACCATCGCCGCGCCGACCAGCGCGACCAGCGCGAGGACGACCGGCACCGGCCAGAACCGGCGGGCGGCCAGGGTGATCAGCAGGCCGATCACCACCAGCACGCCGAGCGCGGCGACCATCAGCGGCCGGAAGGCGATGACCTGCGCGAACGGGGAGTGGGCGTCGAGACCGACGAGGTCGGGCAGCGTCGCGAGCGCGGCGGCGGCACCGAGGAACAGCGCGAACCCCCAGCGCACCCGACCTCCCCGACGACGGGGCCGCCCACTCGGGATGGGCTGGGTCTCGGAGTCGGGGTGGGGCGGTGCGCTCACTCGATCCAGTCTGCCCGAGGGGCACACCTGCCCGCCGCATCCGGACGGTGCCCTGCGCCGATCGTCTGTGGGCGCTCTCAGTGTCCGACTTGCGCGACCGCTCGTCGACCGTTCGCACGTCGAGGTGCAGATCAGGGCCCCGGCGGAGCGATTCGGACGACCCTGAGGTGCATCTCGGCGGCAGCGGGATCGCCGAGATGCAGCCCAGCGGGCCTGGAAGATCCACAATTCCCGCTGAGGTGCATCTCGGTGACTCCGCCGCCCGTGTGCAGCCCGGGCCGGTCAGGCCCGGACGCGCAGCAGCGGCGCCGCCACCCCGGCGGCGACGACCGCGATCGACCCGCAGGCCAGCATCGCCACGCCGGGGGAGGCGGTGTCGACCAGTACCCCCGCCAGCGGGGTCGCGATGGCGATGCCGAGCGTCGTCGCGGAGCCCTGCAGGCCGGTGACCAGGCCACGCACCCGGTCCGGGGCGAGGTCGCCGATCGCGGCACTGCCCGCCGCGAGCGTCGACGCGGTCGCCAGACCCGCGGGGAGCAGCAGGAACAGCAGGCTCCACCACGACCAGGCCAGCGCCGCCGGGAGCGTCGCCAGCCCGAGCGCGGCGAGCAGCAGCGGCAGCGGGAGGCCGCGGCGGGCGCTGCCGTAGAGGAACCCGCCGACCAGCGACGCCAGGCACCACACGGCGTTGACCAGCGCGATCGCCCACGCCTGCCCGGAGGAGGTGAGGGCGGCGATGAACGCGAACTCGGTGCCCATGATCGCGATCACTGCGGCGGTCACCGCCAGCAGCGCGCCGACCAGCGGCCGGGTCAGCCAGCTGCGCAGCGGAGGGCGGGGGCCGGTGCGGGCGGCCCCGTCGCCGTCGGCGCGGACCGGTGGGTCGAGCCGCCACAGCGCGATCCCGGCCAGGACGAACCCGGCGCCGATCACGCGCATCGTCGTCGCCGAGCCCAGCCACACCGTCAGCAGCGACCCGACGGCGGGCCCGGTCATGTAGGAGATCTCGACGGTCATCGAGTCCAGCGCGAAGGCGGGGCGGCGTCGTCCGGCCGGGACGGCGGCCGCGATGACCTGCCGGACCAGCGAGAACACCGGGAGGGTGAGGATGCCGGCGACGAAGGCGGCGCCGAGCAGACCGGCGTAGCCCAGCAGCGGCGCCACCGACCAGAACAGCAGGCCCGCGGTCATCGTCAGCGCCAGGACCGGGCGCAGCCCGTGCCGGTCGACCATCGTGCCGAGCAGCGGGGCGCCGATCGCCATCCCGGTCGGGACCGCGGCGGCGACGAGCCCGGCGGCGCCGAAGCCGTGGCCGAGCGTGGTGACGGTGTGCAGGGTCAGGGTGACGCCGACGGCCGTCGCGGGGATGCGGGCGGCCATGCCGATCGCGGTGATCGCACCGACCCCGGGCAGGCGCAGCACGTCGGCGAACGCACCCGGGCCGGCGCGGGGTGCGGTGGCGGCGGTGTCGGGCACGACCCCATCCTGACCCGCGCCCGTCGTCGTCGCGCACCGGTTTCGGGTTTCGGCCGGGACCCCACGGGAAGTCCCTGGGGACCGAACACCGCCGACCGCGACGCGGCCGCGCAGCCGCGGGAGCGTCCCGGTCGACCCGGCGGGGCACCGCCCGCCCCACCCACCACGCGTACGAGGAGGCTCGGCCGTGACCACGTCGCACCAGCCCAAGCCCACCACCACGGACTCCGGCAGCCCGGTCGCCAGCGACGAGCACTCGCTGACGATCGGCCCCGACGGCCCGCTCCTGCTCAACGACCACTACCTCATCGAGCAGATGGCGAACTTCAACCGGGAGCGCATCCCGGAGCGTCAACCGCACGCGAAGGGCGGTGGGGCGTTCGCGCGGTTCGAGACCACCGAGGACGTCTCGCAGTACACCAAGGCCGCGTTCCTCCAGCCCGGCGTCGAGTCCCGTGGCGTGATCCGGTTCTCGACCGTCGCCGGTGAGCGCGGCAGCCCCGACACCTGGCGCGACCCGCGCGGCTTCTCGCTGAAGCTGTGGACGACCGAGGGCAACTGGGACATGGTCGGCAACAACACGCCGGTCTTCTTCGTCCGCGACCCCATGAAGTTCCAGCACTTCATCCGCAGCCAGAAGCGGCGCGTCGCGAACAACCTGCGCGACCACGACATGCAGTGGGACTTCTGGACGCTGTCGCCGGAGTCGGCGCACCAGGTCACCTGGCTCATGGGCGACCGGGGCATCCCGAAGACCTGGCGGCAGATGAACGGCTACTCCAGCCACACCTACAGCTGGATCAACGAGGCCGGCGAGATGGTCTGGGTGAAGTACCACTTCAAGTCCGACCAGGGCGTGGAGTGCCTGACCCAGGACGAGGCCGACACCCTCGCCGGCTCGGACCCCGACTACCACCAGGCCGACCTCTACAACGAGATCGAGGCGGGCAACCACCCGTCCTGGACGCTGTACGTGCAGGTCATGCCGTTCGCCGACGCCAAGACCTACCGGTACAACCCGTTCGACCTGACCAAGGTGTGGCCGCACAGCGACTACCCGCTGATCAAGGTCGGGAAGCTGACGCTGGACCGGAACGTCGAGGACTACCACGCCGAGATGGAGCAGGCCGCGTTCGAGCCGAACAACCTGGTGCCCGGCACCGGGCTGTCGCCGGACAAGATGCTGCTCGCCCGCGGGTTCTCCTACGCCGACGCCCACCGCGCCCGGCTCGGGGTCAACTACAAGCAGATCCCGGTCAACGCGCCCCGCAGCGAGGTGAACAACTACCAGAAGGACGGCGCCATGCGGATCACGAACACCCGTGACCCGATCTACGCGCCCAACTCCTACGGCGGCCCGGCGGCCGACCCGAAGCGCGTCTCCGAGGCCCTCTGGTACGCCGACGGTGAGATGGTCCGCAGCGCGTACTCCCTGCGCGAGTCCGACGACGACTGGGGCCAGGCCGGGATCATGGTCCGCGAGGTCTTCGACGACGCCGCCCGCGAGCGCTTCGTCGGCAACGTCGCCGGGCACCTGCTCGACGGCGTGACCGAGCCCGTGCTGCAGCGCGCCTTCGAGTACTGGCGCAACGTCGACAAGAACATCGGCGACCGGATCGAGCAGGCCGTCCGCAACGGCGGCTGACCGCTCCGCGCACCGACCGACGGCCCCGGGGACACCCCCGGGGCCGTCGTGCGTCCTAGGCTCGGGGTGTGGAGATCTGGCACAACCCGCGCTGCTCGAAGAGCCGCGCCGCCCTCGCGCTGCTGACCGACCGCGGCGTCGAACCGACGGTGCGGCGCTACCTCGACGACCCGCCGACCCGCGCCGAGCTGGAGCGGGCCCTGGCCGCGCTCGGCACCGAGGACCCGCTCGCGATCACCCGCACCGGCGAGCCCGCGTTCCGCGGGCAGGGCCTCGCCGGCGCCGACCGGGACACCCTGCTCGACGCGCTGGCCGCCGAGCCGAAGCTCATCGAGCGGCCCGTGGTGATCGACGGTGACCGGGCCGTCGTCGGCCGGCCGCCGGAGAACGTGCTGGGTCTGCTCGGCGACTAGCCCAGAGCCCGCCGCACGAAGTCGACCTCGGTCGCGATCAGGTCCAGCTGGTCGGACACCACCAGCGAGCCGTGCCCGGCGTCGAACCGGCTGACCTCGTAGGTCACGTCCCCGCGTCCGGCCAGCGCGTCCAGGTAGTTGTCGATCTGCCGGATCGGGCAGCGCGGGTCGTTCTCCCCGGCCAGCACCAGGACCGGCACGCGGACCTCGTCGACGTAGGTCAGTGGCGAGGCCTCCCGGTAGAGGTCGGGCAGCTCGTCGGGGGAGCCGCCGAACAGCGCACGGTCGAACGCGCGCAGCTGCTCCATCTCGTCGGCGTAGGCGGCGGCGTAGTCGGCCACCGGCACCCCGGCGACGGCCGCGGCCCACCGCTGCGGCTGTGTCCCGGCGGCGAGCAGCGACAGGTACCCGCCCCAGGACCAGCCGTCGACGGCGCAGCGGGCCGGGTCGACGGTGCCGTCGGCGACCAGCGCGTCCTGGACGGCGGCGACGTCCTCCAGCTCGGTCAGCCCCGGCCTGCCCTCGATCGCGTCCCGCCAGGCCGAGCCGTAGCCGGTGGAACCGCGGTAGTTCACCTCGACGACGGTGAACCCCGCCTCCACCCAGGTGGCGCGGCCGGCGTCGAAACGGTCCTCGTCGGCGGCGTGCGGACCGCCGTGCAGCACGAACACCGCGGGCGCCGGACGGCCGTCGACGCGCGGCGCCTCGGCGACCAGGCTGTGCACCTGCCCGGCGGGGACCCCGGTCCACACGTCGCGGACGGCGACCGAGCCGGGCGGGCGCTCCCCGGGCGGGGCGACCAGCACCTCGTCGGTGCCGTCCGGGCGCAGTGCCCGGATCTGCGACGGGGTGGCCGCCGACGACGCGGAGTACTCGACGGTGCCGTCGTCGCGGACCTCGGCGGACCCGACGCAGCCGGGCGCGGTGGGCAGCTCGGTCAGCTCGCCGGATGCCAGGACGTACCGGAACAGCCGGGTGCGGGCGGCGTGGGTGTGCGCGATAAGCAGCGCGGAGGCGTCCGGGACGAACCCGCCGACCAGCTCGCCGGGCAGGTCGACCGCGAGCTCGGTGACCTCACCGGTGGTCGGATCCCAGACCAGCAGCTCGTCACGGCCGCGGCGCTCGTGGCCGACGAGCAGCCGCTGGTCGCCCGCGACGGGGGAGAACTCCAGCGCGGCGAGGCCGCGGCCGGGCCCGTCGTGCAGCTCGGCGACGGTGTCCCCGGTGGCGACGTCGAGCACCCGCAGCGACGGGTGCCGCGAGTCGCCGTGTTCGGAGTGCGAGATCGCCAGCAGCGTCTCGTCCTCCGACAGCGCGCCGACGCCCGCGTCCTCGGTGTGCCGGTAGATCTCCCGGGCGTCGGTGCCGGAGCCGCGCTCGTGCACCGCCAGGACCGTGCCGTCGTCGGTGGACACCCCGATCGCGGTGACCCGGCGGCCGATCTCCAGGCCCGCCGGGTAGCCGTCGCCGGCGCCGGGGACGGCGGGCACGGTGTCGGTGCCCGCCGTGGAGGACCACGGCTGGGCGACCCAGTGGCCGAACTCGTCGCCGTCGGTGTCGGCGAACCACCAGACGTGCCCGCCGTCCGGCGGCAGCACGGCCGAGGTGGTGCCGTTGCGCCGGTCGGTGACCTGGCGGTGCTCCCCGGAGTCGCGGTCCCAGGCGTGGATCTCGAAGGTCCCGGTCGCGTTGGACACGTAGACCGAGCGGGCCGGTGCGTCGCGGGCCCAGCCGGGGCGCGACATGCGCACCGCGGTGAACCGGGACCGCCAGCGCTGCTCGCGCTCGTCGTCGAAGAGCGTCGGGGGAACGGGTGCGCTGGGGTGCGGGCTCACGCCCCGATCGTGCCGAACGCCACGAACGGGTGCACCGGGCGGGGTCGTCGGACGCGCATCCGGCAGCATGGAGGCATGCGGAGACCGGCCCGGCTGCTGCTCGCCGGGGTGCTCGTCCTCTTCCCGGCCGCTGCGGGCTGCGGTGCGGCCGGATCGACCGCCGGCACCGTCGTGAGTGGTCCGACGGTCACCGCCAGGGCCGACTCGCAGGGCCTCACCGCGGTCCGGTTCGACCACTCCGCGACGCATCCGGAGCCCGCCGTCCCGACGGTGCGGGTGCGCCGCGGGACGACGGTGGTGCTCACCGTCGGCAGCGACGTCGCGCGCCGGGTGCTGGTCCCGGAGCAGGGCCGTGCCCTCGACGTCAGCGCCGGGGGCACGGTCACCCTGCGCTTCCTCGCGCTGGGGACGTTCACCGTGCGGGTGGCCGAGCCCGGTGCGGTCCGCGGCGGGACGATCATCGGCCGGGTCGAGCCCTGGCACTGACCCGCCGGGGGATCAGGCGAAGGCGTCGGCCCGGTCGGCGATGGCGCGCAGCCCCTCGGCGATGTCCACACCGGACGGCGCGGTGCCGGGGTCGAGCATCCACTGGACCATGAGCCCGGTGAGCAGCGCCTGGTAGACGGAGCCGAGGACGTGCACGCGGCGGTCCGCGGCGGCCGGGTCGTCGGGCAGCGTGTGGAAGGTCAGGGCCAGGCCCTCACGGACCTCCCGCTGGGCCTCGGCGAGCTTCGCGCGCAGCTCCGGCAGCCGCTCGGCCTGGGCGAGCGCCTCGACGTGGGTGGCCCACAGGCGTCGCTGGGTGGAGAACAGGCCGACCACCCGGCTCCAGGTCTCCTCGACCCGGCGCTGCGGGTCGGTGGTCCCTCCCGCGGGCTCGGCGAGCGCCCGGTCGAGCTCCTCGCCCCAGGCCGTCGTCGCCCGCAGCAGGGCCTCGGTGAGCAGGGCGTCCTTGGAACCGAAGTGGTAGCCGATGGAGGCCAGGTTCGTCCCCGACGCGGCCACCACGTCCCGTGCGGTCGTGCGGCCGAACCCCTTCTCGTAGAGGCACTGCGCGGCCCCGTCCAGAAGCTCCTCGCGGTGTCCCATGATCGCGGAACCTATCGGGTCGTCACGGACGTCCGTACACCGGCCGTTCACCCGGTCTGCCACTGTCGTGCAACGCTTGCGTGACGCCGGTCACGACGGGTAAGGACTGTCGTGGCGGTGCCCCCGACGGAGCGGGCGCCGGAGCGACGAGGAGTCACCGTGAGCAGACTGCGATTCGGCACCTTCCTGGCCCCGTTCCACCAGCCCGGGCAGAACCCCACCCTTGCGCTGCAGCGCGACCTGGAGCTCGTCGAACACCTCGACCGGCTCGGCTTCGACGAGGCGTGGATCGGCGAGCACCACTCCGCGGGCTCGGAGATCATCGCCTCGCCCGAGATCTTCATCGCCGCGGCGGCGGAGCGGACCCGGAACATCAAGCTCGGGACCGGCGTCACCTCCATCAGCTACCACAACCCGCTGTGGGTGGCCGACCGCATGGTGATGCTCGACCACCTCACCCGCGGCCGCACGATGCTCGGCTGCGGGCCCGGTTCGCTGCCCACCGACTCGTCGATGATCGGCCTGAACCCCACCGACACCCGTGAGCTGCTCGAGGTGAACCTCGACATCATCATGCGGCTGCTGCGCGGCGAGGTCGTGAACGCCGAGACCAGGACCCACACGCTGATCGACGCCCAGCTGCAGCTCGCGCCCTACAGCGACCCGTGTTTCGACATCGCGGTCGCCGCCGTCGCGTCCCCGACCGGGCCGCGGATGGCGGGGCAGCACGGCGTCGGTCTGCTGTCCATCGGCGCCACCCTCACCCAGGACGGCTTCGACGCGCTGGCCCACCACTGGAGCGTCGTCGAGGAGCGCGCCGCCCACCACGGTCAGCCCGCGCCCGACCGCAGCACGTGGCGCCTGGTCGGCCTCATGCACGTCGCCGAGACCCGGGAACAGGCCTACCGCGAGGTCGAGTACGGCATCGAGCACTGGTTCCGCTACTTCCAGAAGGTCGCGGCGTTCCCGCAGATGGCGGTCGCGGGCGGCGACGTCAAGGAGATGATCGACTTCATCAACGACGCCGGGATCGGCGCGATCGGCACCGTCGAGGACGCGAAGGCGCAGGTGCAGAAGCTCGTCGACCAGTCCGGCGGGTTCGGCGCCTTCCTGCTGCTCGGCCACGAGTGGGCCAACCCGGTCGCGACCAAGCGCTCCTACGAGCTCATCGCCCAGCACGTCATGCCCGAGTTCCAGGGGCAGGCCGCGGGCACGCTGGCGGCCAGGGACCGGGCCAGCTCGACCCGGGAGAAGCACGCGCAGACCCAACTCGACGCCGTCGACACCATGACCAAGCGCTACGAGCAGGAGAAGGCGGGCGGCTGACGGGTCCCGGCGCGGCGGCTACCGGCCGCCGCGCCGCGGGCGCCCCGCGCCCGCCACCCACAACGTCAGCAGCACCGCCCCGGTCGGCGCGGAGAAGACCAGGAACCACCACGGGCTCAGGTCGGTCAGCAACGCCAGCACCGAGGTCCCGGCGGCGGCCGCGGCGGTGATGCACAGCCAGATGACCGTCAGGACCCGCATCGCGATGCCCCCGGCCGTCGCGGAGAACACCAGGCCGTCGCGCCGGGACGGGGCCGAGGAGGCGGGCAGGTCCAGGGTCACCCGGCCCAGGTCGCCGCGGGTGCGCATCCGCCAGACCTCGGTCACGCGCTCGTCGTACTCGGCGAGGTCGAGGTAGCCCTCGGCGTGGGCGGCGCGCAGCCGGTCGGCGACGGCCTGGCGTTCGGCGTCGGAGATACGGATCTGCTCGGGTCCCACCACCTCGTCCACCTCCTCGATGATGCCTGTCGGTGCCCGGTCCGTGCCAGGATGACCGCTGTGGCGGCGAGGGCGGTCCCGGCGCGGGCGCGGTTCGCGGCCGCCGTCGTCGGCGCGCGTCCGGGCACCCGGGTGCTGGAGGTGGGCTGCGGGCCGGGTGCCGTGGCGTCGCTGGTCTGCCCCCGGCTCGACCGGGTCGCGGGCGGCGCGATGTGGGCGGTGGACCGCTCGGCCGTCGCCGTCGCGCGGACCACCGAACGCTGCGCGGCCGCCGTCGACGACGGCGTGCTCACCGTGCTCCGGTCGGACCTGGCCGGGCTGCGGCTCGCGGCGGGCTCGGTGGACGTCGCGTTCACGCTGAACGTCAACCTGTTCTGGACCCGCGACCCCGGGCCCGAGCTGGCGGTGCTGCGCGGGGTGCTCGCGCCGGGCGGGGTGCTGCACGTGCTCTACGAGGGCACCCCACCCGCGGCCGTTGCGGCGGGGCTCCGCCGCAACGGCTGGGACCCGGTTCCGGTGTCCGGTGACGGCGGGGCCGGGGTGACGGCCCGGCCGGCCTGAGCCGCGCAGGTGCCCGGCGGGACCGTCCCGCCGGGCACCGGGTCACGTGGGTCGGTTCACTCGCAGGCGATGCCGTCGCCGTCGCGGTCGAGGCCCGAGCGGTAGCCCGGGTCGCCGCTGCTCAGCGGGGCCGCCCCGGCGGCGCGGGCCGCGGCGCAGTTCGTGTAGTAGGCCGAGCCGCCGCCGGACGAGCCGGAGGACGACGAGCCGGAGGAGACCAGGGGCTGCGGCGCGGCCGGGACGTAGGGCCGGTCGACGTCGGTGTCGGCGACCAGCGGCGCGGCCGGCGGGGCGGACTCGGTGACCGGGGCGCTCTGCGGCACCACCAACGGAGCGGGCGGGACCGGCGGGGCGGCGGCCTCGCCGATCGTGATCGGGTCACCGGCGGAGGCCAGCGCCGCGGGGCCGGGCAGCTGGGTGGTGACGGTCCCGGCGGCGACCCCGGCGACCGAGCCGGTCGACGGGCCGAGGACGACCTGGGTGAACCCGGCGGCACGGAGCGTGTCCCGCGCCTGCACGTCGGTCATCCCGACGACGTTGGGCACCGTCAGCAGCACCGGCGCCGCCGGGGCGGGGGGAGCGGCCGGGGCCGCCGCGAGCGGACGCACCGGAGCGGTGGCCGCGCCCACGATCCCGAGGACGGTCATGAGCACACAGAGCGCGGTGGCCGTCCAGCCGAGCACGATGCCGACCGTCGAGCGGCCCGGCGTCGACGCCCCGCCGGCCCGGAAACGGGCGCGGCCGGCGTGCGACAGCAGCGCGGCGGGCACCGTGACCAGCAGGCCGAGCACCGGCACGAACCCGACCACCATCCCCAGCACCGAGAGCCAGAAGCCGGCAGTCGCGGGGGTGTTCCCGCGGGTCGCCGGGACCGGCTCGGCGACGGTCGTCCAGGGCTGGGTGGCGGTCATGACTGGTCCCCTCGTGGTGGCCCGACCGGAGCTGCTCCCGCTCCGACGAACGGCCTATCGAGGGGCGTGACGCGGCCATTACCGCCCGTCATCAGGGTTGATGACTAGGGAGTGAGCACGAGCTTCCCGACCGCGGAGCGCTCGGCGTACGCGCGGGTCGCGGTCGCCGCGTCGGCCAGCGGCAGGGCCCGCGGGCGGGCCGGGTGCAGCTCCCCGGCACCGATCCGGCGCAGCACGTCCTCGGCCAGGTCCCGCGACGCGGCGGGGTCGGTGCGCGACCAGTCGCCCCAGTCGACGCCGACGACGGTCCGGTTCCGCAGCAGCACGACGTTCGCGGGCAGCTTCGGGATCGCGCCTGAGGTGAAGCCCAGCACGCAGAACCGGCCGCCGGCGCCCAGCGCCCGCAGCGCGGCCTCTGCGGCGTCGCCGCCGACCGGGTCGATCACGACGTCCGCGCCACCGCCGGTGTGCTCGCGGATCGTGTCCTTGAGGGCGTCGTAGCCGACGGCGGCCTCGGCCCCGGCGGCGAGCGCGGCCGCGCGCTTGTCCGGTGTGGACGCGACGGCGAGCACCCGCGCCCCGGCGGCGCGGGCGTGGTCGACCGCGGCCTGCCCGATCCCCCCGCTCGCCCCGAGCACGACGACCCACTCGCCCGGGCGGACGGTGACCCGGTCCCGGAAGGCGAAGGCGATCGTCCCGTGGCTCTCCATCGAGCTGGCCGCGACGTCCGCGTCGACCCCGTCGGGCACCGGGACCAGGCGATCCTCCGGGACGACGACGTGGCTGGCGAACCCGCCGAAGCTCGTGAGCAGGGCGGCGACCCGCCTGCCGTCCGGGGTCGTCCCGGCGACCGCGGTGCCGGGCGTGAACGGCAGCGGCGGTCGTAGCTGGTAGCCGCCGCGGGCGATCAGCCCGTCGACGAAGCTGACCGCGGCGGCCTCGACGGCGACGAGCACCTCGCCCGGTCCCGGCTCCGGGTCCGGCTCCTCCACCAGCTCGAACCGCTCCGGATCGGCGAACTCCCGGCAGAGCACCCGTCGCACCACGCCTCCTCGCGTCGCCCGCTGCGTCCGTGGGCGAGCCTCGCACGGGGGTGCCCGGCGGTGATCGTCGGTGTGGCCGCGGTCATGGCGGGGCGGTGAGCGCGGCCCCGGACGCCTTCGTGATCCACTGTCGCCCGGGTCCGGCCTTCCTCCCGCCGGGCCCGCCGAGGGAGGAGCATGGTGGGCGTGTCGTCGGACCGCACGGAACCCGGGGCCGCGGACGACCTCCGGTCCGACGGCCGCAGTACGCGCTGGGACGCGCACCGCGCGCGCCGTCGGGAGCAGGTGGTCGACGCCGCACTGGTCGTGCTGGGCCGCGATGGGCAGGACTTCGGCCTGGACCAGGTGGCGCACGAGGCGGGCGTGACCAAGCCGGTGATCTACCGGCACTTCGGCGACCGGGCCGCGCTGCTCGACGCGATGGCGGAGCGCGCGACCGACCGTCTGATGGAACGGCTCATGCCCGCCCTCTACCGGGAGTGCGCGGCCTGGAAGCGGATCCACGACTCGGTCGACGCGGTCCTGGGCTTCCTCGACGACTCACCGGGCGTCGACCTGCTGTTCCGCCGCCGCCTGCCCGGGCAGCGGGGGGAGGTCGTCGACGCCGGCCGGGAGTTCATCGCCTCCGCGCTGACCGGGCTGCTCGGGTCCTACGCCGAGGTGCTCGGCCTCGACGATCCCGAGCTGGTCCGGGTGTGGTCGCAGTCGCTGGTCGGCGCGGTCCAGGGGACCGCGGAGTGGTGGCTGCGGGGCCGGGCGACCGGGAACGCCCCCGGGCGCGATGTCGTCACCACCCACCTGACGGACCTGATCTGGACCCAGATCGAGGGGGTGGGGCGACAGCGGGGGTTGACTCTGAGTCGCGAATCACTACTCCCTGTGAGAGTCATGCCGAAATAGGCGTTACTCGGCGTATAGGGTACCGTCGCGAGCCGGTCGCCCCGGCAGGTCCCGGACCCTCGTGGCGACCGCCGGATGTATCTGCGCACGGGCCCCGTCGCCGGGGAACTCCGGGCGCGCAGTCGTGCGGAGGGGGAGCCATGTCCGAGGGGGCTAACGGCGGGGGCCGGCCCGGTCCTGTGCCGGTCGACGAGCTGGCGCCGGGCGGGCCGCGGGCGAAGGCCCAGGGCTGCCTGTGCTCGGTACTGGCGAACGCGGCGTTCCGGGCCGGGGCCGAGAGCAGGCCCTGTATCGACCCGCGCTGCCCGATGCACGCCGACCCGTCCGAGGACTGATCCCACCACGGTGGGGCGCCCCGGCGCTCCGCCCTTCCGGGCAGGGCGGGGTTCACCTCGGGGGATGTGTCCCCGCCCTGCCGCCTCCCATCCGCAGGAGACGATCGTGTTCGACCTGGAGCGCGTGACCGCAGAGCTGCACCGTGAACTCGGCGCGGTCCGCGAGGAACGCCCCGGTGTCCGGCATGCCGGGCTCGTCACCCAGCTGCGTCTGGCGGGGGAGGTCGGCGTCCGCGACGGCAGGACGACGATCCACGCCGAGTTCGACGCCCCGGCCCCCGCGCTGCGGATGCGCTCCGAGCTCGGGGCGCTGCACGGTCGCGGCGGGCTGCGGGCCGAGGTCGTGACCGGCGGCGGGGCGATCCTGCGCTACCAGGTGCGGGTCACGGCGCCGGGGACCGACCTGGCCCGGGCGACGGGTCTGGTCGACCGGACCGGACGGCCGGTGCTCGGCCTGCCACCCGCCGTCGTCGCGGCGGGGTCCGCCGTCGCCGCCGGGGTGTGGCGCGGGGCGCTGATCGCGCGGGGCCGGGTCGTGCGGCCGGCCGGGCGGGTCCGCCTGGTCGTCACCTGCCCGGGTCCGGCCGTCGTGCTCGCACTGGTCGGAGCGGCCCGCGGGCTCGGGGTGCTGGCTGCGCCGCAGGAGACGGTGAGCGAGCACCGCGTCGTCGTGCGGGATCCGGAGAGCGCCGAAGCGCTGCTGCGCAGTGTCGGCGCGCCGGGTGTGGCCGAGGTGCTGAGCCGGGTCCCGGTCGCCCCGCGGGGCGCGACCACCGCGGACGGGTCGCTGCAGACGGTGAACGCCCGCCGGGCGGCGACGGCCGCCGCCGCGACGACCGAGCGGGTCCGGGCGGCGCTGCGCGCGCTCGGCGACGACGTCGCCCCTCACCTGCGGGAGACCGCGCTGCTGCGTCTGGAGCACCCCTCGCTGTCGCTGGCGGAGCTCGGCCGTCTCGCCGACCCGCCGCTGACGAAGGACACGGTCGCCGGGCGGCTGCGCAGGCTGGTCCGGCTCTCCGGTGTCGCCGGACCCGACGACGACTGAGTCCCGCCGCCACGATCCGCCGCTGCGGCGTACTCAGGGTACGGTGTGGACTCAAGCATTTGCCGCCTTAATTCGTCGACATCGGGAGGTTGCTTTTCCATGCCTCGGTCCGACTCAGCCGCCAAGAATCCAGAAAAGGGATACGTCGCACTTCTCGGGTGGAGTCTCAATGCGGTGGAGGCGATCGACCGCTTCGACCGCCGGTACGTCGTCGTGGCCCCGGACTGGGCCGAGGAGTACTGCAAGGAACACGAGATCCCGTACGTCCCGTGGAACTTCGAGCGGCTGAACGACCGATCGATGGAGATTGCGGAGACCTTGCAGGAGATGGGCGTCGACGTCGCCATCCCACTGTTCGAGGAAACCGTGGAATGGGCCGGCGCGATCAATTCCGTGCTGCTCGACAACCCGCGGCTGTTCGGGCAGGCGATGCTGCTCCGGGACAAGGCGCTGATGAAGCGTCGCGCACAGCTCGGCGGGATCCGGGTGGGCATCTTCGAAGAGGCCCACGACCGTGACGACATCGTCCGTTTCCTCAAGCGCGTCAACCAGACCCTGCTGAAGCTCGACGGTGACCCGAACGACCCGATCCACATCAAGGCGTTCGACAAGGCGGGCTGCCTCGGGCACCGCGTGGTGCGCACCTACGAGGACATCGACAACATCCCGGACGAGGAGTTCCCGCTCCTGATGGAGTCCCACCTCGACGGGTGGGAGTTCGCCGTCGAGGCGTGGGTGCACAACGGGAAGATCAAGTTCCTCAACATCTCCGAGTACGTCACCCTCGGCTACTCGGTGTTCGTGCCGGCGACCCCGGAGCTGGAGAAGTACCGGCCCGCGATCACCGCGCAGATCGAGAAGCTGATCAAGACCTTCGACATCGAGTTCGGCTTCGTCCACCCGGAGTACTTCGTCACCTCCGACGGCGAGATGTACTTCGGCGAGGTGGCCTACCGCCCGCCGGGCTTCAAGGTCTTCGAGCTGCTCGAGCGTTCCTACGGCTTCAACGCCTACCAGGGCATGGTGCTGGCCTTCGACCCGAAGACCACCGAGGAGGAGATCGACGCCTTCTTCCCGAAGGAGGTCGAGGGTGCCTCCGGCGTGGCCGGCTGCTTCGGCGTCTACCCGCGCCGCCGCGTCGTCAGCAGCCTGCAGATCCCCGAGGAGACCGAGGACGACGACTACTACGAGTCGCACGACCTCACGTCGCCGGTCGAGGAGACCGTGACGAAGAGGACCGCGTTCGGCACGCACTGGGGTCTGCTCTACTTCTTCGGGGACGACCCCTACCGGATGCGCGATCTGTTGAAGAAGCAGGAAGAACTCGATTTCTACGTCTGAGGGCGGGTACCCCCGCCCCTGGCCGTGGAGCCCGAACGAGGGAAGCCGTGTGAAACCGACCGTCGACGTCGCGAGTGGGACCTCGGTGCTGGACAGGCGCCTGGTCTCGCTCGACGACGCCACCCGGGACCTGGCCCGGACCCCGGACTTCGGCAAGACGACGAAGATCCGCAGGGTTCTGGAGCAGCTCCGCCGCGTCCTGCTGCAGGACGGAGGGCCCGCCGCCGTGCAGGCCCGCGCCCGTGAGCTGGAGGACGCCGGCGTGTTCGCGGGCACCGACTGGGCGCAGCCGGACATCCTGGTTCCGACCTTCGTCGGGGCCGGGCTGCACAGCGGCGTCGCCGACACGGTGGTGATGGAGGCGACCAGCGAGCTGCGGATGCTCGCGGTCGCCCTCGGGGAGTACGACCACCCCGCGATCTCTGCCGACGAGGCCCGTCAGTTCCTGTCCCAGGTGCTGGCGATGAACCTCGAGCTGCTGTTCACCCCGCCGACCGAGGCGGAGCGGGTCCACGAGGGCCGGACGGCCCAGATGATCCGCGACCTGTTCCGCCACATCGCCGAGGGCATCGGCTACGACAGCGTCCTGGACAAGCTGGTGGACGAGATCTGGCGGATCCTGCGCCAGCGCCCGATCCAGGTCGACCAGGTGTCGTCGCTGATCACCCGGCTGTCGGTGTGGCGCGGCGACCCGAGCGTCGACCTGTCCTCCGGGCAGGGACTCGACCGGCTGATCACCGCGCTGTTCGGGACCACCGAGGCGAGCCGCGAGGACCCGGGCATCGACGTCTTCCGCTCCCGACTGGAGGCGATGGACACCGGAGGCCTGCAGTACGAGGCCGCCGGGTTCGCCCGGGCCATGCACGACACCGGGCTCGTGTCGCCGTACCACGCGGAGCTGCTGCAGTTCCTGCGCCACGAGAGCGACTACCTGCTCGCCGAGGCGCTCGGCCTGTCCGACACCGGCAAGAACTGCCTGCTGCGCTTCCGGGACCTGGTGCACCGGCTGATCGAGGAGGCCGTCACCCCGCACACCGCGCAGTGCATCTACGGCCTGGCGCTGCTGCTCGACCGCGGCATCCTCTACGAGCCGCCGGTCGTGCCCGGGCTCTGGCGCCAGATCGCGCTGGAGATCGGCCCGGCCGCGCGGGAGCGCCTGGTCGCGGCGTTCGGCGAGGAGCCCGCACCCGAGGTGCGGCTGCTGGCCGGTGTGCTGTCGATGCTGGGCCAGCCGCTCGGCGTCGGGCAGGGCGACAACCCCACCTGCCAGTCCGCGCGCGCCCTGTCCATGTGGGCCTACAACGACCCGGACTACCTGCTGCAGATGGTCGTCTGGGCGGCCCGCGACGACGAGATCGTCATGCACTTCGAGGGGCAGCGGATCTCGTCGCAGGAGAGCGGAGCCGGGGTCGCGGAGAAGCTGCCGATCGACCTCGACCCGGTGTCGCTGGTCGTCGTCCCGCACCTGGACCGGATCTACGCCGAGATGGGCCGCCGCTGCGCCGACCGGCCCGGGGACCCGCACCGCTGGGTCAACCCCGAGTTCCACGGCTGGTGGGCGGCCCGCGGCTTCCACATCAACGTCGACGTCGGGACCGGCAACCTGACCGACCTCGACGCGTTCCTGCGTCAGTTCCACGCCGGCTACCACCCCGGGTACAACGGCGGCCAGCCGCTGATCCACCCGCAGCCCGCCGGGATCGCGGTCACCGACAGCGCCGCCCGCTACGTCGGCTGGCACGCCATCGCCATCCTGCGGGTCGCGCCGGACCCGAACGACGTGATGCGGGTGTACTTCTACAACCCGAACAACGACAGCGGGCAGGACTGGGGCGACGGCGTCGTCGTCTCGACGGCGGGCAACGGGGAACGCTTCGGCGAGGCGTCGCTGCCGTTCGACCAGTTCGCGTCGCGCCTCTACATCTTCCACGGCGATCCGCTGGAGCACGGGGAGCCCGAGCGCGTGCCCGCGGAGGACATCGCCACGATCGTCGGCTACATCGAACGCAGCTGGGGCGCCGACCGGCTCCCCGCCGGCGCACTCCAGGCCTCCGACGGCCCGGCGGTCCCGACCGCCTGACCCCGGCCGTGGGGGAGCGACGCCGCCCGGTCGCGGCACCGACCGCGCTCGGCGCCGCCGGGGCGGTGCTGCTGACCGCCGGCGCCTGGGCGGTGGTGCTCCGCCCCGGGTCGACGGTGGCGCTCGGCGCCGCGGTGGCCGGGACGGGGCTGGTCGTCGTGGCCTGGGTGCTGCTGGTGCGCGCTCCGGTGCTCCCGGTGCAGGCGGTGCGGGCGCTGCTCGCCTGGGCCACGCCACTGCTCGTCGCACCGCCGCTGTTCTCCCGCGACGTGTACAGCTACCTCGCCCAGGGGATGGTCGCGCTCGGCGGCGCCGACCCGCACCGGACCGGCCCGGCGGCCGGGCTGCCCGCCGGGTCGCCGGTCCTCGCGCGGGTCGACGGCTACTGGAGGGAGACGCCGTCGCCGTACGGGCCGGTGACCGACCTGTGGCAGAAGGCGGTCGCCGCCGTCGCCGGGGACGGGGTGGTCGCCGGGGTGGCGGCATACCGGCTGCTCGCCGTCGTCGCGGTGGTGGGGATCGGGTGGGCGGTGCTGCGCCTGGCCCGTGCCCACGGGATCCCACCGGGGACGGCGCTGGCGTGGGGGGTCGCGAACCCGCTGGTGCTCTGGCACGTCGTCGGCGGGATGCACAACGACGGCCCGATGCTCGCGCTGCTGCTCGTGGGCCTCGCCGTCGGCCTGCGCGGGCCGTGGGCGGCGCTCGCCGCGGGCGCCGTGCTCGTCGTGCTGGGGGCGTTGGTGAAGGCCCCCGCGGCGGTCGGGCTCGTGGTCCTGGCGGTCGCCGCGGCCCGGTCCGCGCCCGGCGGTACCCGCCGGTGGGGGGCGGTCGTACTGGTCGCGGGGGTGGCCGCGGCGGTCGCGGTCGCGGTGTCGGCCGTCGACGCCGGCGGGGGGAGCTGGCTCGGCGCGGTCTCCGCGCCCGGGCAGCTGTTCAGCTGGATGGCGCCCACCAACTGGGCCGCGGCGGTCGCGGGCGTGCTCGGCGCCGATCCGGCCACGGCACTGACGGCGACGCGGACCGCCGGGACGGTGCTCGCCGCGCTCCTCGCCGCCGGGGTGCTCGTCGCGCAGGCCCGCGGCCGGACCGGTGCGACGACGGCGCTCGGCCTGCTGCTCGGCGCCGTCGTCGTGCTCGGGCCGGTGCTGCACCCGTGGTACCTGCTGTGGGCCCTGACCCCGCTGGCCTGCGTGCCGCTCCCGCGGCGGCCACGGGCGGCGCTGACGGGCGTCGTGGCGCTGTTCGCGGTGCTGGTGCCGCCGCTCGCGGGGGACTTCTCCGGGCGGCCGATGCAGCTCGTCGCCGCCTACGCGGGCGGGCTGCTCGTCGTCGCGGTGGTGGGGGCGGTGACCGCCGGGACCCGCGCGCGGGCCCGCGCCGCGGCCGGATCATGCTGACCGTGTGGTGAAGGCACTCGCGCTGCGGATCGCAGCGGTCGTCGTCGGCGGGGTGCTGCTGCACCTGGCGTTCCCGCCGCGCACCGTGTGGTGGACCGCGATCGTGGCGTTCGCGCTGCTCTGGTGGGCCCTGTCCGGGGTCCGGGTGCGCCGCGCCGCGCTGCTCGGTGCGGTGTTCGGGTTCGCCTTCTACCTGGCGCACCTGATGTGGATCCAGGACTTCCTCGGCCGCGACTACGGCCCGTTCCCGTGGGTGGGGCTGTCGCTGGTGATGGCGGGGTTCCCGGCGCTCGGCGGTGCGCTCGTCGCCCTCGCCGCCCGGCTGCCCGCCGCGCCGGTGTGGGGTGCGCTCGCCTTCGCCGCGCAGGAGTGGCTGCAGAGCCGGTTCCCGCTCAACGGCTTCCCCTGGGGCCGGGTCGCGTTCGGGCAGGTCGAGGGGCCGTTCCTACCGCTCGCCGCGATCGGTGGGGCCCCGCTGGTGTCGGTCGCGGTGGTCGCGGCCGGGTTCTGCGTGGCGGCGTTCCTGCAGCGTCCCCGCCGGGTCGTCGGCCTCGTCCCGGTCGTGGCGGTCGTGCTTGTGCTGCTCGCGGTGCCGACCCCGCCCGTCGACGCGCAGGACGGCACCCGCACCGTCGCGGTCGTGCAGGGCAACGCCCCCGACATCGGGCTCGGCCTGTTCGACGCCGGTCGGACCCTGCGCGCGAACAGCCTCGCCGAGACCTCCGTGCTGATCGACCGCGTCCGGTCCGGCGCGGTCGGTCGGCCCGACCTCGTCGTGTGGCCGGAGAGCTCGCTGTCGACCGACGGCGTCGACCCGGCGGTCGACCGGGTCGTCGACGCGCTCGGCGTGCCGTTCCTGGTCGGCACCAACTACAGGGCGGGCGCGACCGACACCGAGAACGCGGTGGCCGTCTGGAACCCGGGGACCGGGGTGGGGGAGCGCTACGCCAAGCAGGAGCTCGTGCCGTTCGGCGAGCGCATCCCGCTGCGGGCGGTCACGCAGTACCTGACCCCGTTCGTCGCGCTGGCCGACTTCACCCCCGGTACGGCGCCCGCGGTACTGCCCGTCGCGGGCACCCGGATGGCGACGGCGATCTGCTACGAGACCGCCTACGACCACGTGCTGCGCGACGGCGTCGCCGACGGCGGTTCGCTGCTGGTCATCCCGACGAACAACGCCTGGTACGGGCGGGGCGAGATGACCTGGCAGCACCTCGCGATGTCGCGGCTGCGGGCCGTCGAGCACGGGCGGGCTGCGGTCGTCGCGGCGCTGTCCGGGGCGAGTGCGGTGATCCGGCCCGACGGCTCCGTCGTCGCCGAGACCGGGCTGTACACCGCGGACACCCTGGTCGAACAGGTGCCGCTGCGCACCGACCTGACGTTCGCGACCCGCTGGGGGGCGTGGTTCGAGCACGGTCTGGCGCTCGCCGGGCTGCTCGCGGCGGCCGCCGGCTTCGGGTGGCGACGCCGGCGGGCGGGCGTCCGGTGACCGTGGCGGCGGGCCCGGCACGGCTGTGGGTGGGGCCCTGCTGGGCCGTCCACCTGGGGCCGATGCTCGGACTCGACGCACACCGGGGTGCGGTGGCGTGCCTCGCGGTCGGTGTCGACGACGACCTGACCGTGCGCGTCGACGGCGCGCCGGACCGCACGGCGCGGACCCTGCTGGTCCCGGCCGGACTGCGCCACCGCATCACCGGCGGCGCGCACCGGGCGGCCTTCGTGTTCCTCGAGCCCGGTCGCGGGCCCGCCGGGATCGTGACCGGGCACCCGGCCGAGCCCGACCTCGTCGCCTGCGCGGTCGGCGGCGACGGGCCGGGGCTGCGGCGGATCCTGGTCGACAGCGGTACGGCGCCGGACGCCCGCGCCGAGCCCGACGCCCGCATCGCGCGGGCGATCGCGGCCCTGCACCGGCCCGGCGGCCCGGACCTGCCGACCGGTGACCTCGCGGCGGCGGCCGGGCTGTCACCGGGCCACTTCGCGCGCCTGTTCACCCGGCAGACGGGGGCAGGCCTGCGGGCCTACCGCAGGTGGGCGCGGATGCAGATCGTCGCGGGCGTCGTGCGCGACGGCGGGGACCTCACCCGGGCCGCGGCCGACGCCGGTTTCGCGACGCCGTCGCACCTCGGGCTGGCGTTCCGCCGGATGTTCGGCCTTCCGCCCGGGCGGCTCTTCCGGTCGGGGCTCGACATCCGGGTCGTGCCCGGTCAGGTCGCGGCGACGACGACCAGCGCACCGGCCGCGACCGCCTCGACCAGGCCGTAGAACCAGATCGGGTAGAACGCGGTGGGCCGGTCGACCATCCGGGACAGCACGCGCCCGACGGCCATCCCGCCGAGCGCGAAGGCGACGGTGAGCACCACACCGATGCGGAGCCCGGGGACGGCGAGGGCCAGCCCGAGCACGGCCGCGATCCCCAGGCCGAACCCGCCGTAGACGGCGCGCACCTCCGACCTGCTCTCCGGGCCGTCGGCCACCAGCCCGAACGGCCGGACCAGCGCGGCCGGCGCGGCCAGCGCGTACCCGCCCATGAGCAGGAAGAAGATGCCGACCACGACGATGACCACGATCATCGCTCCTCCGTCTCGGTGCTCCTCCGCGGCGACCGGAGGCTCGTCAGGACGTGGGCGAGCCTGCCGGGAACGGGAGCGGTCCGCCGTCACGGATCTGCGCGATCCGGGGCGGTGCCGGGTCAGCCGGTCAGCGCGCGGCGCATGACCACCCGCGGGAACCCGCCGGACACCCCGGTGGTCGCCGCGGCGACCGTGAACCCGCCCGCCTCGAACAACGCGCGGGTGCCGACGTAGGCCATCGTCAGGTCGACCCGGGCGCCCCGGTTGTCCACCGGGTAGCCCTCGACGGCCGGCGCCCCCTGGTCCCGGGCGTACGCGACGGCTGCGGCGAGCAGGGCACGCGCGACGCCACGGCCCCGGTGCCCGGCGCGGACCCGGAAGCACCACACCGACCAGACCGGGAGGTCGTCGACGTGCGGGATGGTGCGGGAGCGGGCGAACGGCAGCTCGGAGCGTGGGGCGACGGCGGCCCAGCCGACCGGTTCGCCGTCGTCGTGGGCGACGACGCCGGGTGCGACCGCGCGGGTCGTCAGCTCCCGCACGTACTCGCCCCGGGCCCGGCCGGTCAGGGCGCGGTGCGTCGCCGCGGGCAGGCGGTGCGAGAGACACCAGCAGACCGACGCGTCGGGGTCGCGCTTCGGGCCCAGCAGGGTCGCGAGGTCGTCGAACGAGGTGGCCGGACCGACGACGAGGGGCACCGGCGCAGGCTAGTCGGGGAACGCCTCGGCGAGCATCCGGTGTCCGTGGGCCTCGAACGGCTCGTCGCCGACCTCCAGGGCCCAGGTCGCGGTGCCGACGGCCTCGGCTATCCACTCCCGGCGCCACGGGCCGGGCTCGCGCGGGTCGCCGCCGTAGCCGTCGTGGTGGGCGGTCTCCAGCGCCGGGTCCCACCGGAACTGGCGGGCGGCGAGACGCACCAGGTCGGTGGGCGCCGGGCGCAGCGCCGCCCGGCCCAGGTCGATCACGGCGACGACCCCGTCGTGCACCAGCCAGTTGCGCGGGTGCCAGTCACCGTGGGTGGGGACGAGCCGGGCCGCCGGGGTCGGCCAGCCGGCCACCTCCGCCCGGAGCCGCGTGAGCAGTCCGGGTGCGATGCGGTGCGGACGCCCGAGCCTGGTCAGCACGGTGTCGCGCAGCCGGGCGCCGTACCCCTCGTCGACGACGGCGGGCCGGTCGTGCAGCAGCGCCAGCAGCTCCCCGGCCCCGCGGTAGGTCGAGGGCTCGTGCTCGGCGGGCGTGTCCTGCACCAGGGCCCCGGGCAGGTAGCGGGTGACCAGCAGCTTCGCGTCGGCGTCGGCGTGGCGGAGCTCCGGTGCGCGGCCGCGGGCGACGAGCGGGGCCAGCCACTCGCGGTGGGCGCGCAGCTCGCGGGCGATGTGGGTGTCGGCGTCGTCGCCGGCCTTCACGATGAGGTCGGCGCCGTCGTGACGGACCTGCAGCACGGTGGTCCCGACCAGACCCCAGCCGTGGTCGGCGACGACCTCGTGCCCGGGCAGCCGGCTCTCGAGCAGTGCGGCCTGGCGGGCGGACAGCGGCACGCCGCCACGGTAGCGGCCCCGGAGACGCCGATGGCGGCATCCCGCGTGGGGATGCCGCCATCGGACGGAGGAACAGTGCCCGGCCGCACGGCCGGGCGGGGGTGTCAGCGGGGGGACACCGAGGAGGCCTGCGGGCCCTTGGCGCCCTGGGTGACCTCGTAGGACACGGCCTGGTTCTCCTGGAGCTCCTTGAAGCCCGAACCCTCGATGGCCGAGTAGTGGACGAACACGTCGGCGCCGCCGTCCTCGGGGGCGATGAAGCCGAAGCCCTTCTCGGCGTTGAACCACTTCACGGTGCCGTTGGTCATGGTGACTCCTTGTCATGCAGCATTCGGACGGAACAACCACGTCGTGCGGCTGCCCGGGTCAGAGGAATTCCCAGACGGCAGCCAGCTTCAGCTACACCAAAGACAGCGGATCCGCCCGCATCATCATTCTGCGAGCGCGCTTGAGACACGAAACTCAGAACTACGGTGACCGAGGAGAACGCTACCGCAGGGTCCGGTGTCGGCCAAACAGCCGTCCGCCCCGCAGCGCTCCTGCGGACGTTCTGCAGGGTCGCGACCTGCTGATCGTCACGCTCGGCGTGACTCTGATCACTGGATGAGCGCCGCCCCGGCACGGTCGGTGCCGGGGCGGCGACCTGTCGTGGCGTGGTCAGGCGTCGGCGGCGGCCCGCTGGCGCACCGCGATGGGTGCCCCGGCGAGGTCCTCCTCGTTGCACAGCAGCTTGAGCTCGTAGTACGCCGCCTCGGACGCCTCGTTGTAGTCGAGGTGGATGGCGATCACGTCGACCGGCTCACCCAGCCAGGACTGGGTCTCCCGCAGCCACTGCGCGGCCCGCTCCAGTGCGGTCGGGAGGTCGTTGTCGCGGAACTGGACCGGGCGGAACGGTACGTCCTGGATCCCGTCGAGCTGGTGCGCCGGGCGGGGGAGGCCACCGGCCAGTCCCGCGTCGTCGAGATCGAGCGCTACCGGGTTCTCACTCATCCCGTCAGGATCGCGCATCACCCCCCGTCGCCGCACCCCACCGTGCCCGGTGTGTCGTCAACGACCCCGTGGCCGGCTGTGGCGCTCGGCGAGCCGTCCCAGGTTCAGCAGCTGTCGCCGGGCCATCACGAGGTCGCCGACCGACACCAGCGGTGCGAGTGCGCGGGTGCCGCCCATGACGACCTTGAGCAGCAGGCGGGTCGTGTCCGCCCCCAGCGGCGCGAGGACGTAGGACATGACGGCACCCAGGACGCTGCCGGTGAGCTGCACGCCGGGGTCGACCGAGAGGATCCGGCCGAGCCGCCGTCCGCCGGTCGCGGTGAAGGCGTCCCCGACCTGCGGTTCCGGGAGCCCCACGAGCTCCTGCGGGGATCGGCGTCCGAGGTTGTCGACCCAGTCGTAGGAGTACGGGGCGAGCCGGATCTGGGCGACCCACGGCCAGACGACGGCGGCCGGCGCGGCGACGGAGACGCCCCGCCACGCCTGCAGCGTGGGGGCCCGGACGAGCTCGTCGCACGGGTAGGGGCGGGTGGTCTCGGCGTCGCTCACGCCCCAGCGGTCACCGATCACGGGTCCATCGTGCACCCGACGCCGTCCGCCGTCCGCGCCACGAACCGCGCGGTCGTCGTCACGACCCGGGGTCGGTGGCCCGGACCCGCGTACCGCGCCGTCGTGGAGCGCGGCCGTCGCCGAGGCCGAGCACCGGTTCGGCCGGCTGACCGTCCTGGTCAACAACGCCGGCGTCCAGAACCCGCCCGCACCGATCGAGACGACCGAGGCGTCCACGTGGCGGCGTGTGCTCGACATCGATCTGACCGGTGCGTTCTTCGGCATCAAGGCGGTGACGCCGGCCCTGCGCCGTGCGGGCGGCGGGTCCATCACCAACATCGGTTCCGTCATGGGGGCCGGGGGGACCGCCCACTACGCGCCGTACGTCGCCGCCAAGTGGGCGCTGCGCGGCCTGACCAGGACCGCGGCGCTCGAGCTGGGCCGCGACGGGATCCGGGTCAACGTCGTCCACCCGGGGGTCATCGCGACGCCGTTCATCACCGAGCCCGCCGCCGGAGCCGCCGCCCCCATCGCCGACTTCTACTCGCCCGACCCCTTCGCGGTGCCGCGGCTGGGGGAACCGGCGGACATCTCGGCGCTGGTGCTGTTCCTCGCCTCCCCGGCGGCGTCCTTCGTGACGGGCTCGGAGTACGTGAGCGACGGCGGCCTGCTGCTCGGCCCGGCCCTCCGGTGAGGCCGTGGAACACGACGAAGGCCCAGGTCCGCCGGACCTGGGCCTTCGTGTTGTCGGGGTGACAGGATTTGAACCTGCGACCTCTTCGTCCCGAACGAAGCGCGCTACCAAGCTGCGCCACACCCCGATGGACACCCGGGTCTCCCCGTGAGCCGTGGAGGACTCTACCCGATGCCCTCCGAGGCCTGCGCGGGGGTTCCCGTCCGCGCATCGGGGCCGGTCGCGCGGGGGACGAGGGTCAGCAGCGAGGCCTCCGGCGGGCACGCGAAGCGCACCGGTGCGTACGGCGAGGTGCCCAGCCCGGCCGACACGTGCAGCCGCATCCGGCTGCCCCAGCGGCTCGCCCCGCGGGCCCGGGACCGGTCGATCCCGCAGTTGGTGACGAGTGCGCCGTAGCCGGGCACCCGCAGCTGACCGCCGTGGGTGTGCCCGGCGAGGACGAGGTCGTAGCCGTCGGCGGCGAAGCCGTCGAGGACCCGCGGCTCGGGGGAGTGGGTCAGTCCGATGCGCAGGTCGGCGTCGGCGTCGTGGCCGGCGATGCGCGGGTAGCGGTCCAGGTTCAGGTGCGGGTCGTCGACGCCCGCGATCCGGACCGTCCGGCCGTCGACCTCGAGCACGTGCCGGGCGTGGGTGGCGTCGACCCAGCCGTGCTCGCGGAACGCGGCGCGCAGGTCGGTCCAGGGCAGGTCCGCCCCGTGCACCCGCTTCGTGTCCCCGCGGCGCAGGTAGCGGGCCGGGTTCTTCGGGGTGGGGCCGTAGTAGTCGTTGCTGCCGAACACGAACGCGCCCGGCCGCTCCAGCAGCCTCCCCAGCGCGGTAAGCACGCCCGGGACCGCGTCGGGGTGCGCCAGGTTGTCCCCGGTGTCGATCACCAGGTGCGGGTCGAGCTCGTCCAGCGCCGCGATCCACCGGATCTTGCTGCGCTGGCCCGGCGTGAGGTGGAAGTCCGACAGGTGCAGGATCCGCAGCGGCCGCGCACCCTCGTCGAGGACGGGCAGCTCGACCCGGCGCAACGTCCAGTGCCGCCGCTCGATCCCCGCCGCGTACCCGATGCCCGACGCTCCGAGCAGGGCGGCGCCGGCGGCGGTACGGGCGAGGGTCCCGGCGATACTCACGCGATCCAGCCTACGTCGCGGGACTATCGTGGCGACCCGTGAGCACCCTCAAGGAGCAGCTGCGGGCCGACCTGACCATCGCGATGAAGGCCAGGGACGAGCTGGTGCGGACGACCCTGCGATCCGTCCTGACCTCCATCGGCAACGCCGAGGTGGCCGGTGACACCGCCCGGGAGCTCTCCGACGACGAGGTCCGCGCGGTCATCACCAAGGAGACCAAGCGGCGCGCCGAGTCCGCCCAGGCCTTCGCCGACGGCGGCCGCCCCGAGTCCGCCGAGCGTGAGCGCGCCGAGGGCGAGGTCCTCGCCCGGTACCTGCCGACCCAGCTCGACGACGACGAGGTGGCCGCCCTGGCGACCGCTGCCGTCGCCGAGGTGGAGTCCGAGACCGGGGAGAAGCCCGGCATGAAGCAGATGGGCCAGGTCATGAAGAAGGCGAACGCCGCCGCGGCGGGCCGCGCCGAGGGCGGCCGCGTCGCCGCCGCCGTGAAGAAGGCCCTCGCCGCGGGCTGACCGGCCCCGCCGACGCGACGGGCCCCGCACCGGATCATCCGGAGCGGGGCCCGTCGTCGTCACCGGTCTCAGGTCGTCGGGGTCGTGCGCGTCCGGGTCCCGGTCGACTTCGTCGGCGTGGTCTTGGCCGCGGTGCTGCGGGTCGTCGTCTTCTTCGTCGCGGCGGTGCGGGTCCCGGTCTTGGCCGCGGTGCTCTTGGCTGCGGTGCTCTTGGCCGCCGTGCTCTTCGACGCCGCCGGCTTGCGGGTCGTCGTCTTCTTCTTCGCCGGGGCCTTCGCCCGCCGCTCGGCGAGCAGCTCGGAGGCCCGGTCGTCGGTGATCTCCTCGACCGAGTCGCCCTTGCGCAGGCTGGCGTTGGTCTCGCCGTCGGTGACGTAGGGGCCGAACCGGCCGTCCTTGATCACCATCTTCTTCTTCGTCGAGGCGTCCTCGCCCAGTTCGCGCAGCGGCGGCGCCGCGGCGGCGCGGCCCCGCTGCTTGGGCTGCTTGTAGATCTCCAGGGCCTCCTCCAGGGTGACCGTGAAGAGCTGCTCCTCGCCGGAGAGCGACCTCGAGTCCGTGCCCTTCTTCAGGTACGGGCCGTAGCGGCCGTTCTGCGCGGTGATCTCGTCACCGGAGTCCGGGTCCGTGCCGACGATCCGCGGCAGCGACAGCAGCCGCAGCGCGTCCTCGAGGGTGATGGTGTCGACCGTCATCGACTTGAACAGCGAGCCGGTGCGCGGCTTCGGCTTGGCCGGCTTCTTCTTGGCGCCCTCGGGCACCTCCGGCTCGGGCAGGAGCTCGGTGACGTAGGGGCCGAAGCGGCCCTCCTTCGCCACGATCTCGTGTCCGGTGACCGGATCGGTGCCCAGCTTGCGGCCTTCCTGCGGCACCGAGAACAGCTTCTCGGCGATCTCCTCGGACAGCTCGTCCGGGGCCAGGTCGTCGGGCAGGTTCGCGCGCTGGGACTCGCCGTCGACGATCCGCTCCAGGTACGGGCCGTAACGCCCCACCCGGACGACGACGTCGTTGCCCGCCGCGTCGGCGAACATCGGGATCGAGTTCACCGTGCGGGCGTCGATCTCCTCCAGGTTCGATCCGACGAGCTTCTTCAGCCCACCGGCCCGGGCGATCTCCGAGCCGCTGCTCGCGCCGTCGGTGCCGAAGTAGAACCCGGACAGCCAGTGCACACGGGAGTCGTCACCGGAGGCGATGGAGTCGAGGTCGTCCTCCATCGCGGCCGTGAAGTCGTAGTCGACGAGCTGGCCGAAGTGCTGCTCCATCAGCCCGACGACGGCGAACGCCACCCACGACGGGACGAGCGCGGAGCCCTTCTTCCAGACGTAGCCGCGGTCGAGGATCGTCTTGATCGTCGACGCGTACGTCGACGGCCGGCCGATCCCCATCTCCTCCATCGCCTTGACCAGCGCGGGCTCGGTGAACCGCGATGGCGGGCTGGTGGAGTGCCCGTCGGGCACCAGCTCGGTGGCGGTCAGCGGCTGGCCCTCGGTCAGCTCGGGCAGCCGGGACTCGGCGTCGTCGGCCTGCTGGCCCGAGGCCTCGTCGTCGAGGGTCTCGACGTAGGCCTTGAGGAAGCCGGGGAAGGTGATCGTGCGGCCCGAGGACGCGAACACGACCTTCTCGCCGGTCCCCGCGGTGCCCGCGATCCGGACGCTCACGGTGGTCCCGCGGGCGTCGTTCATCTGCGAGGCGATGGTCCGCTGCCAGATCATCTCGTAGAGGCGGAAGTCGTCGCCGTCGACCTCGCGGGCGATGGCACCCGGGGTCCGGAAGGTCTCGCCGGAGGGACGGATGGCCTCGTGGGCCTCCTGGGCGTTCTTCACCTTGCGCGTGTACTGGCGGGGCGAGTCCGCGACGTAGGCGTCGCCGTACAGCTCACGGGCCTGCGAGCGGGCCGCCTCGATGGCCGTCGCCGACAGCGTCGTCGAGTCCGTACGCATGTAGGTGATGTAGCCGTTCTCGTACAGACGCTGCGCGCTGCGCATCGTGCGCTCGGAGGAGAACCGCAGCTTGCGGCCCGCCTCCTGCTGCAGCGTCGAGGTCATGAACGGCGGGTACGGCTTGCGCGTGTAGGGCTTGGAGTCGACGGAGGCGACCTCCATCGGACGGTCCTGCAGCCCCTCGGCGAGGCGGCGCGCCTCGGCCTCGTTCAGGGTGACGACCTCCGCGGAGCCCTTCTTCAGCTGCCCGAGCGAGTCGAAGTCGCGGCCGGTGGCGACACGCTTGTCGTCGACCTGCAGCAGCCGCGCACCGAACGAGCGCGGTGTGGCCTTCTCCCCGGCGTCGAGGGTCGCGGCGATGTCCCAGTACTCCGCGGAGCGGAACGCGATGCGGTCCCGCTCGCGCTGCACGATCAGCCGGGTCGCGACCGACTGGACGCGGCCCGCCGACAGCTTCGGCATGACCTTCTTCCACAGCACGGGGGAGACCTCGTAGCCGTAGAGGCGGTCCAGGATGCGGCGGGTCTCCTGTGCGTCGACGAGGTGCTGGTCGAGCTCGCGGGTGTTCTCGGCGGCCGCGCGGATCGCCGACTCGGTGATCTCGTGGAAGACCATCCGCCGGACCGGGACCTTCGGCTGGAGGGTCTCCAGGAGGTGCCAGGCGATGGCCTCGCCCTCACGGTCGGGGTCCGTCGCGAGCAGGAGTTCGTCGACGGTCTTCAGCGCCTCGCGCAGCTCCGAGACGGTGCTGCGCTTCTCCGGCGTGACGATGTAGAGCGGGCTGAACTGGTTGTCGACGTCGACGCCGAGCCGCGCCCAGGACTCGCCCTTGTACTTGGCGGGGACGTCCGCCGCGCCGCGCGGCAGGTCACGGATGTGACCGACCGAGGACTCGACGATGTAGTCGTTGCCCAGGTAGGGCTGGATCTTCTTCGCCTTGCTGGGGGACTCGACGATCACCAGGCGGCGCGTCGGGCGGCCGGATGCGTTCGCCGTCGAGGTCGGCTTGCGCGTGCTGCCCCCCGACGTGCGTGCCGAACCCGTCGTTCCCGTTGTCGCTGCTGCCACGTGGTCCTACCTCATCTCCTCGGCTGCGTCGCGGTCCCTGCGACGTCGTAGCCGTTTCCCGACCTCGCACTGTTACACCGTGCGGTCCCGGAGCGTGCCGGGACGGTTGCGCTGAGCGTCTTGTTCGGGGTCGACGATCGCACGATCTCACACCGTCGTCGCTCCGTGTCGTGGCTCGTGCCACGGGGAGCGGGCGAGTCGCCAGCGTAGACCCGGCCGTGGTTCGGCAGGTCAGGCGGCCGGTCGGCCGTGGTGCCGGGGCCACTCGGTCGGGTTCGTCATCCGCGGCGCGGGGCCCACCAGTTCCACCAGTCGGGCCAGTCGGCGAGCTCCGTGCAGGCGTAACGCCGGGCCGGGCGCGCCGTGTTCCCCCGGGGCGAGCCGTGCCGGGGGCAGGCCGGCCCGGGTGGCGGCGGCGATCAGCGGGCCGTGTGTCCACGGGGCCTGCGGGTCGAGCAGCAGCAGATACCCGCCCCGCAGGTCGGACGTGCCCGCGGAGAGCGCCCACAGCCGGAGCGTGGCGCCGTCGAGCTGGAAGTCCGGCGGGATCTGCTTGCGACCGTCCGGCGTGCACCAGGCGTGGGCCAGCGGGACCAGGTCGCGCCGGAACGCGCTGCGCATCCCGGACGCGCCGGGGGCGAGGGTGACGCCGCGGGCCGCCGCCAGCGCGGCCAGCGCGGTCTCGCGCCCCTCGATCGGCAGCGGGACGTCGAACCGGGCCGTGTCACCGGCGCCGAACCGCTCGATGCGCCCGGGCCCGCAGAGCAGCCCGGCCAGGTCGGTCAGCCCGGCCGGCCGGGCCTCCGCGGAGAACAGCGACATCTGCGGCACCCGCGAAGCATAGAACGCATGTTCGAGCTTGCCCAGCAGGGAGCGCCGGACGGGTGACGCGGCGGGTCAGGCGGGACCGTTGATCTTCTTGAGGGCGACGCACTTCGGCGCGGTCGCGAACGCCTTGTCCAGCCGCGGGGTGGGGCCGATCTTGTCCAGGCCCTGGGCGCCGGAGATCGTCCGCAGCTTCTGCTGGGCGCCGTCGAGCTTGCCCTTGAAGCCCTGGACGTCGTTCGGGTCGATCGCGTCGACGTCCTTCTTGGCCTGGGCGATCGTCGTGCCGGACCGGTCGAGCATGTCGCGCACCGCGGTCGCCCACGCGTCGCCGCCGCTCACCGGGGACTCGCCGGCCGCGGTCAGCTGCTTCTTGCCGGTGTCGATGCCGGTCGCGACCTTGCCGAGGTACTCCGACAGGCGCGTCTTGATGCCGGCGAGGTCGGCGCCGTCGTAGTTCGGCGGGGTGTTGAGCGGCTGGTAGTAGGCCAGGGTCGCGCCGCAGACCTTGTCGCCCCAGGCGACCGGGTCGGCGCCGACGCCCGCGGTCGGCCGCGGTGCCGGGTCCGCCGTGGGGGTGCCGGCCACGCTCGACGCGCAGCCGCCGGCCAGGAGCGCGGCGAGCAGGGTGGGGAGCAGGACCCGGGCGGTTCGCGCCGGGCGGGGGGTGGCCATCGTCGGGCTCCAGGGTCGGGGCCCGTCGGGGCCCGGGGCACGGACAGTGGTCGACGGTAGGACGCCGTCGCCGGTCAGCTGCTTCCACCCTCCCCGGTTGGCCCGTTCGGAGCAGCAGTGGGTGCGCCGGGCGGTGGTGTCGCGCGGGCCTGCTCTGCCGACCGGGTGAGATCTGTGCAGGTCGTCGAGGCCCGGAACGCCGAGGCGATCGCCGGGTTGCCGGTGACCTCGTCGAGGGGGCCGGTGGTGCCGCCGAGGCGGGCCAGCGGCTCCAGCGCGGCGGGCAGGTCGCGCTGTACCGCGGCGGGGTCGGCCGGGTCGATGGCGTCGACCCGCGAACGCGCCCCGGAGAACGCCGAGCGGATCTCGCCGAGCCCGCCCTGGAGCCGTGCGGAGAGGGCATCGCCGTCGTCGACGGGAGCCGGGCCGAGCCGGTCCAGGTCGCCCAGCGCGCCGTCGGCGGCCTGGGTGGTGCGGGTCAGGTAGTCCGAGAGGGCCCGCAACCGCTGCGCGGGGTCCGGGGTCTCACCGGGGGTGTCCACGGCGGTGCGGACGAAGGGCAGCACGGCCGCGCACATCGACTCGGTCCACTGCTCGACGGTCGGCCCGGAGGGGCCGCAGCCCGCCAGCAGGACGGCCGGGGCGACGAGGAGTCCGGCGAGACCTCGCGATGTCCGCATCGCTCCTCCGTCGGGGTGATCGCTGCCGTCCGGCGGAGAGTATCCGAATCGTCCCGTGGACCACGTCGGCCGCCCGTCCCGATGGGACGAGCGGCCGACGTGGTCCTGCGAGATGTCGCCTCAGCCGACCGAGCTCTCGGCCGGTGCGTCGGTGATCGCCGAGGTGCGGCGCTTCGAGACCACGACCGCGGCCGCGATGATCACCACCGCCGCGAGCGCGATGAGGACGCGGATCACCGGGTTGGCGTCCGGGGTGGACAGCACCACGACCGCGGGGGCGATCAGCACCGAGACCAGGTTCATGACCTTGATCAGCGGGTTGATCGCGGGGCCCGCGGTGTCCTTGAACGGGTCGCCGACGGTGTCGCCGATGATCGTCGCCTCGTGGGCGTCGGAGCCCTTGCCGCCGTGGTTGCCGTCCTCGACGAGCTTCTTGGCGTTGTCCCAGGCGCCGCCCGAGTTGGCCAGGAAGATCGCCATCAGGACGCCGGTCGCGATGGCGCCGGCCAGGTAGCCGGCCAGCGGGCCGACACCGAGACCGAACCCGACCGCGATCGGGGCGAAGATGGCGAGCAGGCCGGGGGTGGCCAGCTCGCGCAGCGAGTCCCGGGTGCAGATGTCGACGACACGGCCGTACTCCGGGCGCTCGGTGCGGTCCATGATCCCGGGGTGCTCCCGGAACTGGCGGCGCACCTCGTAGACGACCGCGCCCGCGGCGCGGGTCACGGCGTTGACCGCGAGCCCGGAGAACATGAAGACCACCGCGGCGCCGATGATCACCCCGACCAGGGTGTTCGGGCTGAACACCTCGTAGGCGAACGCGGTGCCCGCGTCCTGCGCGGCGATGCCCACCCCGTCCAGGGCCTGGCTGATCGCGTCGCGGTAGGAGCCGAACAGGGCCGTCGCCGCGAGCACCGCGGTGGCGATCGCGATGCCCTTGGTGATCGCCTTGGTCGTGTTCCCGACCGCGTCGAGCTCGGTGAGGATGTCGACGCCCTCGCCCTCGACGTCGCCGGACATCTCCGCGATGCCCTGGGCGTTGTCCGAGACCGGGCCGAAGGTGTCCATCGCGACGATGACGCCGACCGTGGTCAGCAGGCCGGTACCGGCCAGCGCGACCGCGAACAGCGAGACGACGATCGAGCCGGACAGCAGGAAAGCGCCGTAGACGGCCGCGGAGATGACGAGGGCGGTGTAGACGGCGGACTCGAAGCCGATCGAGATACCGGACAGGATCACGGTGGCCGCACCGGTCAGCGAGGACTCGCCGACGTCCTTGACCGGACGGTCCTCGGTGCCGGTGTAGTAGCCGGTCAGCTTGAGGATGACCGCGGCCAGCACGATGCCGATGACGACCGCGACCGAGGCGATCAGGCGCGGGTCGCCGGCCAGACCGACGACGCTGGTGTCGGTCGGGTTCAGCAGCTCGCCGAAGGTGCCCGGGAGGTAGACGTAGGCGGCGACGATCGACAGCACCCCGGCGAACAGCGCCGAGAGGTAGAAGCTGCGGTTGATCGCGCGCAGGGTGTTCTCCCCGGCGCGGGCCTTCGTCAGGTAGACGCCGAGGATCGCGGTGATCACGCCGATCGCGGGGACGATCAGCGGGAACAGCAGGCCCTGCAGGCCGAACGCCGCGGTACCGAGGATCAGCGCCGCGACCAGGGTCACCGCGTAGGACTCGAACAGGTCGGCGGCCATGCCGGCGCAGTCGCCGACGTTGTCGCCCACGTTGTCGGCGATGGTGGCCGCGTTGCGGGGGTCGTCCTCGGGGATGCCCTGCTCGACCTTGCCGACCAGGTCGGCGCCGACGTCGGCGGCCTTGGTGAAGATGCCGCCGCCGACCCGCATGAACATCGCGAGCAGGGCCGCGCCGAAGCCGAAGCCCTCCAGGACGCGGGGCGCCTGGCCGGCGTAGACGAGCACGACGATCGCGGCCCCGAACAGGCCGAGGCCGACGGTGAACATGCCGACGACGCCGCCGGTGCGGAACGCGATGCGGGTCGCCTTCTCCCGGCCGCCCGTCTCGCGTGAGGCGGCTGCGACCCGGATGTTCGCGCGCGTCGCGAGCCACATGCCCAGGTAGCCGATGATCGCGGAGAAGACCGCGCCGACGACGAAGAAGATCGACCGGCCGATGCGTTCGCCGAGGTCCTCGGCGGGGAGCGCGAAGAGCAGGACGAACACGATCGCGGCGAAGATCGCGAGCGTGCGGAACTGACGGTTGAGGTACGCCGTGGCGCCTTCCTGGACCGCGCGGCCGATCTCCTGCATGTTCGGGGTGCCCTCGCCGTAGGAGAGCACCTCCCGCAACAGGAGACCGCCGACGACCAGGGCGACGAGGGCGACCACCGCGACCACGCCGACGATGGCGAGGTCCCCGCCGCCGAGCTCGAGGCCCTGGGCGAGGTAGGTGGGCTGGGACATCCGTGTCCTCCCGGTGGAAAGGATCCGGCCGGCGAGGTCCCCGGCGGCCGGGACGGGTCAGTGTGGCTCGACCCGGCCGGGCGGCGACGGCCTCGTCGGCGTCGACTGGGCCCGGGCGGTGTCCACCGATGACCGGGCTGGTGCAGTCTAGGAGTGTGGTGCATCCCTCAGTGCGATTGGGATCACAAGACGTAACGAACTGGCAAAAGTGATCAATCCCACATGATGTTGCGACGCAATCCGGGAACCTGCAGATCAGCTGCGGTGCAACGACTTCGCCGATCCGTCCGGCGGCGGGACGCCGGTTCGGGTCGGCCACCGGGAGCGACCGCGGATCGTTCGAACATCTGTGCCATCGTGGTCGGTCGTGGGAGCGACGGCGGAGAGCACGCAGGGCCCGGACGGGTCGCAGCGCGGGGTGGAGCTGCTGCGTCGCGTGCTGGCGGGCTCGGGGGTCGACCCGGCCCGTGCCGACACCACGTGGGCGTCCGGTGCCGCCGACACGGACGCGCCGGGGCCGGGGCCGGGTGCCGGGATGTTCGCCGCGCAGGACGGCTTCGACGGTCCTGACGGTCTCCGCGGTTCCGACCGTTCTCACGAATCCCGCGGCTCCGGCGACGACGGGGTCGGCGCCGTCGACGACCCGTTGCGGCACGTCGTGCGGATCCCGGCGCGGGCCGGGAACCCGGTCGACTGGCCGGGCTGGACGCCCGAGCCGCTGCGCACGGCCTGGGCGGATCGCGGCGTGACCCGCCCGTGGTCGCACCAGGCGCACGGTGCGGAGCTGGTGCACTCCGGCGCCGACGTCGTCGTCGCGACGGGGACGGCGTCGGGGAAGTCGCTGGTCTACCAGCTGCCGGTGCTCGCCGGGCTGGCCGAGGACCCGCGGGCCACGGCGCTGTACCTCGCCCCGACCAAGGCACTCGCGGCCGACCAGCTGCGGTCCCTCGACGGGCTCGCCCCGGACGGGGTCCGGCCCGCCGCGTTCGACGGCGACACCCCCATGGACCAGCGCGACTGGGTCCGCAGGCACTGCCGGTGGGTGTTCTCCAACCCGGACATGCTGCACCGGTCGATCCTTCCCCGGCACGGACGCTGGACGACCTTCCTCCGCCGGCTGCGCTACGTCGTGGTCGACGAGTGCCACACCTACCGCGGGGTGTTCGGTTCGCACGTGGCGCTGCTGCTGCGCCGGCTGCTGCGCCTCGCCGCCCGCTACGGCGCGCGCCCCGTGATCGTGCTCGCCTCGGCGACGGTGGCCCGCCCGGAGGAGTTCGCGTCCCGGCTGACCGGACGCGGCGTCGTCGCCGTCACCGAGGACGGGTCCCCGCACGCCGGGCGCACCGTCGCGTTCTGGGAGCCGCCGCTGCTCGCCGAGATCACCGGGGAGAACGGGGCGCCGGTCCGCCGCTCCGCCGGCGCCGAGGTCGCCCGGATGCTCGCCGACCTCGTCCTGACCGACGCCCGCACCCTGGCGTTCGTCCGGTCCCGGCGGGCCGCCGAGCTCACCGCGCTCGGTGCGAAGCGCCAGGTCGCCGAGATCGCTCCGGAGCTGGCCGCGCGGGTGGCCGCCTACCGCGGCGGCTATCTGCCCGAGGAACGGCGCGCGCTGGAGGCCGACCTGATGTCGGGCGAGCTGCTCGGGGTCGCGACCACCAACGCGCTCGAGCTCGGCGTCGACATCTCCGGTCTCGACGCCGTGGTGCAGGCCGGGTTCCCGGGCACCCGCGCGTCGTTCTGGCAACAGGCCGGGCGTGCCGGACGGGCCGCCGACGAGGCGCTCGTCGTGCTCGTCGCCCGCGACGACCCGCTCGACACCTACCTCGTGCACCACCCTCGCTCGCTGATCGGCGCGCCCGTGGAGAGCTGCGTGCTCAACCCGGTCAACCCGTACGTGCTCGCGCCGCAGCTGGCGTGCGCGGCCGCGGAGATGCCACTGACCACGGTCGACGTCGAGGAGATCTTCGGAGGAGCCCCCGCGGTGGAGGTCCTCGACGCCCTGGTCGACGAGGGCGTGCTGCGCCGACGACCGCACGGCTGGTTCTGGCCCGACACCGGCGACGCCCCCGCCGCACACGTCGACATCCGGGGCTCCGGACTCGGGCAGGTCGCCGTGGTGGAAGCGGCCACCGGGCGGATGCTCGGCACCGTCGACGGCGGCTCGGCCCCGGGCACGATCCACTCCGGTGCGGTGTACCTGCACCGCGGCGACAGCTTCGTCGTCGACGAGCTCGACCTCGACGACGGCGTCGCGCTCGTCCACGCCGAGGACCCGGACTGGCGCACCGAGGCCCAGTCGGTCTCCGACGTCACCGTGCTCGAGGTGAGGGAGCACCGCCGGTACGGACCGGTGCAGGTCTGCTTCGGCGCGACCACGGTGACCAGCCAGGTCGTCGCCTACCGGCGACGCACCCCGGACGGGACGGTGCTCGACCAGACGGCGCTGGACCTGCCGCCGCAGAGCCTGGACACCCGCTCGGTCTGGTACACGATCGACCCCGACGCGCTCGCCGACGCCGGCATCGACGAGGCCCGTCTCCCCGGCGCACTGCACGCCGCCGAGCACGCCGCGATCGGTCTGCTCCCGCTGTTCGCGATCTGCGACCGCTGGGACATCGGCGGTCTGTCCACCGCGCTGCACCCCGACACCGGACTCCCGACGGTGTTCGTGCACGACGGGCACCCCGGCGGCGCGGGCCTGGCCGAACGCGGCCACGAGGTGCTGGGGCGGTGGCTGGCGGCGACCCGCGCCGCGGTCCGGGACTGTGAGTGCCGCACGGGCTGCCCGTCCTGCGTGCAGTCCCCGAAGTGCGGCAACGGCAACAACCCGCTGGACAAGACGGGGGCGGTGCAGGTGCTGGACCTGGTCCTCGCCGCGCTGGAAGGCGGTGCCCCGGCCGGTTCGCGGTGATCGCGGAACCGGACGGGGTACCACCGGCCCGCCCGTCGGGGGCGGGGGCGGGCCGGTGGCAACCACGTGCGACGACATCGGACGGGGGCGCCAGGGGCGCTCCGACGTCGTCGCTGTCTGGGGAGCGTGGTCTTCGTGGCGGGGCCGGACCGGACCCTGCCCGTCCCTGCGACTCCCAGTAGGCCCGAGTGTCGCGACGGTGACCAGATGTGGACCGCGCGACGTCGGTGATCGGTCAGGCCCCCACGACGAAACGCGGTCGCGCTGGGACGTTCGTCGTAAGCGATCGTGATGACGGCGTGCTCCGGGGTTCGCCGTCCGTTCATCCGGGGGCGTGGACCGCTCACCGAGATCGTGATCACGTCCGGGGGAGTTCACGACGGCTCCGCGGTGGGGCCGGAACCGTCCACGGTCCCGCTCGCCGGGGGCGGGCCGGTGTCCACGGGAGCCGGGCCTGCACGCGCCCTCGCCCGCGCCGGACCGCGCAGCGGGAGCAGTCCCGACCAGGCGACCCGGGTCTCGACCAGGGCGTCCCAGCCGTCGAGGCTGCAGGTCAGGAGCTCGGCTCCGTTGCGGGCGGCCAGGTCGGCGGCACGGGCGCAGGCGGCGGCCGTGCCGTCCACCGACCGGCCGGCGGCCGCGAGCGCGGACAGATCCGCGGCGGTGGAGGCGACGTGCCGGGCGCGGGTGGCGGCGGCCAGGTCGACGCCGACGATGCCGACGAGCAGCAGCACCGCCGCCGCCGTCGCGGCCCACACCGAGGCGACGCCCGCGTCGTCGCCCCGGCGCGGAGGGACCGGGCGGTTCATGACGCGCCGCCGGGTGGGGCCGACCCGGCTGTGACACCGGGCCGGGCGGCCCGGGCCCCGGACCGTTCCGCGGCGGTCGTGACGCCGGGTTCGACCGCCGCGGTCGCGGTGCCGCTGATCGTGACCGGGAGCAGCCCGACCGGCCGGACCCGCACCGTCACGACGACGAGATCGCCGTCGAGGCGCAGCTCCGGTTCGGCGCCGGCCGGGGCCAGCTGCGCGGCCACGGCCCGGCCCCGTTCGGTGTCGCCGCGTGCGGTCTGGCGGGCCAGCTCGCGGGCGGCGTCGGCGCAGCGGACCCCGGCCGCCACCGCGGCGACGGCTCCGACCGCCGCCGCGGTGACCGCGACCAGGGTGCCGAGCGCCAGCGCCGCCTCGACGGTGACCGCACCGTCGTCGTCCGCCGGGGAACTCGCCAGGCCGTTCGTGGCGCCGACGGCTGCAGCCCGGCCGATGGTGCGGCGACCACCGCGGCTGGTGCGGTGGGGGTCAGAGCGTCGTGGACAGCGCACGTTGGACGATCCCGGTGAGGGCGGCGAGGACGTCGCCGCCGCTGACGATCGCGTAGAGGAGTGCGGCGAACGCCGCAGCCGCGACGGTGCCGACGGCGTACTCGACGGTGGACATACCGTCGTCGTCGGCGGCGAGTGCGCGCAGCCGGCGGTGCAGCAGGGAACGGGTGGGGGTCATCGGTGTCTCCTTCGTCGGGGGCCCGCGGGGTGCGGACCCGGTCGCCGCGCGGCGGTGGTCACCACCGCGCGAACGCCTCCCCGGCCAGCCCGATCACGACCGGCACGATGCCGAGGACCAGGAAGGCGGGCAGGAAGCAGAGCCCCAGCGGGGCGGTGATGCGGACCGCGGCGCGCTGCGCCCGCTCCTCGGCGAGGTCCGCCAGACCGGCGCGCAGCCGGGCCGCCTCCGCCGCGGCGGAGCGTCCGAGGGCGGCACCGGTACGGGCCGACCGGCCCGCCGCGCGGGCGAACCCGGCGAGTTCGGGGACCGAGCCGGCGGCGGCCCAGGCGTCGTCGGGGTCGGCGCCCAGGGCGAGCAGGCCCGCGACCCGGCGCAACGCCTCCCCGGCCGGGCCGTCGAGCCGCCGGGCCGCGGCTCCGACGGCGTCCGCGACGGCGAGACCGGCGGCCAGACACGTCGCCAGGAGGTCCCAGGCGGCGGCCAGGTCCGCGGAGTCCACCAGCGCGGCCGGCCCGCGGGCCGCCCGCCGGCCGAGCCACAGCAGCCCGCCGCCCGTCGCCGCGCCGACGACCGCGCCACCCGCCCCGCCGAGGGCTCCGCCGAGCGCGGCCCCGGCGGGGACCAGCACCGCGAGGACCGCCGTGCGGGGCGGCGCCGCGGCCGCAGCCGTGCCGACGACGGCACGCAGCCCGCGCAGTCGTCCCGGCCCGGGACGCCCGCCCCCGACGGCCAGTGCGAGCGCGGCGAGTCCGAGCGCGGCCGCGGTCACGTCGGCACCGCCGCACGCAGGATCCGGTCGGCCCACGCCGCCCCGGCGACCGTGAGGACGACCCCGGTCAGCAGCAGCGCCGGACCGTGCAGACCGGTGCGCAGCACGGTCAGCGGCGCGATACCCATGAGCTGTCCGAGACCGATCCCGGCCAACGGCAACCCGGTCAGCACCGACGCCGTCGCCCGGGGTCCGGCGAGCTGGGCGCGCACCCGGGCGCCGTGCGCGATCCGCCAGCGGATGTCGTCGAGCAGCCCGGCGAGCAGGTCGGCGAGCGGGGCGCCGTGGGTGTCGGCGAGCTCCCAGGCCGAGGCGACCCGTTCGACGTCGCGCCGGGCGGGCCCTCGCGCCGTCCGGCGCAGTGCCTCCGGTACCGGTTCACCGATCCGTGCGGCGACGGCCGCCGGCTCGAGCAGGGCGCGGGCGAGCGGCCCGTCGTGCACGTGCCCGGCCAGTGCGGCCGCGGGGTGCGCGCCGGTGCGCAGCTCGTCGGTGACCCGGGCGAGCGCGTCGGCGAGCTCGGCCGCCGTCGACCCGGCCCGTTCCGCGGCGCGGCGTGCGGCGACCCGGCGCCGCACACCCCAGGCCACCCCCGCCGCGCACACCGCACCGGCGGGGCCCAGGAGCAGCCACCCCAGCGGCGCGGCGAGCAGGGGTAACGGAGGAGCGAGCAGCCGGGCCGTCGGGAGGCCGGCCCCGGTGCCGGTCAGGGCCCGCCACCGGGATCGGCCCGGCGCCGCGGGCAGTGTCAGCACCGCCAGCGCGAGCAGGGCGGGGACCGCCACGCCCTGCGCTGTCCCGGGCAGTGCGCTCAGCACGGCACACCGACCCCGCGCTCGCGCAGCAGCGTGGCGAGCTCGTCGCGGCCCGGTCCGGCCCCGCTGCCGCGGCTCCAGGCGGCCGTGACGCGGAGTGTGCCGTCGTCGGAGCGGCCCAGCACGCCGATCTCGTCGAGCGTCCGGCCGGCGCCGGGGCGGCGTCGCATGTGCAGTACGACCTGGACGGCGGCGGTCAGCTGCCCGTCGAGCGCGGCGGGGGACATCCCGCCGAGCCCGGCCAGCGCGCGCATCCGGGCCGGGATCTCGCGGACCGAGTTGGCGTGCACGGTGCAGCCGCCGCCGTCGTGACCGGTGTTCATCGCGGCCAGCAGGTCGCACACCTCGGCGCCGCGGACCTCGCCGACGACCAGCCGGTCCGGACGCATCCGCAACGCCTGACGCACCAGCTCGCGCAGCGGCACCCCACCCGAGCCCTCGATGTTCGGCGGCCGGGCGACCAGCCGCACGACGTGCGGATGACGCGGGGAGAGCTCCTCGGCGTCCTCGACGGTGATGAGCCGCTCGCCGGGATCGACCGCGCCCAGCAGCGCGTTGAGCAGCGTGGTCTTGCCACTGCCCGTCCCACCGGCCACGAGCACGGCCAGCCGGGCGGCGACGATCGCGCGCAGCAGGGCCTCGCCGGTCGCGTCGAGGGTGCCGGTCCGCCGGAGCGCGGCCAGGTCGTGTCCGGCGGGGCGCAGCACCCGCAGCGAGATCGCGGTCCCGGCGGCCGCCACCGGTGGCAGGACGGCGTGCAGCCGGACCCCGGCATCGGGGAGCCTGCCGTCGACGCAGGGACTCGCGTCGTCGAGCCGGCGGCCTGCGGCGAGCGCCAGGCGCTGGGCGAGCCGCCGGACCGCGGCCTCGTCGGTGAAGGTGATGCCGGTGCGGCGCAGCCCGTCGCCGCGGTCGACCCAGACGGCGTCGGGCGCGCTGACCAGCACGTCGGTGGTCGCCGGATCGCGCAGCAGCGCGTCGAGCGGGCCCGCTCCGGTGAACTCCTGGCGCAGGGTGCGGAGCGCGGCGAGGACGTCCAGATCGGACGCGACCCCACCGGACTCGGCCCGCACCGCCGCGGCGACGGCGGCCGGCCCGGTCTCGCCGCCGGCGTCGGCCAGCCGGGCCCGCACCCGGTCGACCAGCGGGTTCACGACGCCGCCCGCCGGGAGCCTGCCGTGCCGCAGAGGCGCTCGTGCACGGCCCGGGCCGCGGTGGCGAGCGGACCCCGCCCGGAGCCGGGGGTCCGCCCCCGTTCGAGGGCACCGGCGAGGTCACGCTCCGGGCGCATGGTCGTGAGCAGTGGCAGCCCGAGGGAGGCGACGACCTCGTCGGGGGTGATACCGCCGGGGGACGGCCCGCGCACGATCAGCTCCACGGCCCGGGCGTGCTCGGCGAGCACGTCGGCGACCCGGGCGGCCGCGGCGCAGGGCCGCAGCCCGGCGGGGACCACCAGGACGGTCAGGTCGGCGGTGCCGAGAGCGGTGAGCGCGGCGTCGGTGGGGTAGCGGGGCAGGTCGCACACGACGGTGCCGCCCGCGCGACGCCCGGCGTCGAGGACCGCGGTGACCGCGGCCGGCTCAGGGCCGTGCGGGGAGCGCGCGCAGGACAGGACCGACAGCGCGGTGCGCCCGGACCCGGCCCGCGGCAGCGCGGCGTGCAGCGACGCGGCGCGCACCCGGCCGTCGCCGACCGACAGCTCCGGCCAGCGCAGCCCGGCCTCCTGCTCCAGCCCGACCATCAGGTCGAGGCCGCCGCCGAGCGGGTCGCAGTCGACCAGCAGCGCGGACTCCCCGGCCCGTGCGGAGGTCAGCGCGACGGCGGTGGCGAGCACCGAGGCGCCCGCTCCACCGCTGCCGCCGACCACGGCCAGCACCCGGCCGGCCCGCCCGTCGCCCGCTGCGCGCTCCCGGGCGTCGGCGAGGATCCCGGCCAGCCCGGCCTCGCCCTGGGGGAGCTGCACGACCCGGTCCGCGCCGAGGGCGACCGCGATCCGCCAGTCCTCTGCGGCGGGCTCGCCGGGGACGGTGATCACGACGCCGTCGCGGCGTGGGAAACCGGCCTCGCCGCAGCGCCGGGCCCCGGCCCGGTCGAGCAACACGACCGGTGCGCGGGCCCACGCACGGCGGGCGTCGGCCGCGTCGACCGCGCGCTGGGCGTCCATGTCGGCTGCCGCGGCGAGTCGCAGCAGCGCGTCGAGCAGCTCGGGATCGTCGGCCACGATCAGGCAGCGCCGGTCCATCGCGTCGTCCTCCACACCGGCCCGCCGGTGCGGGCCCCGGTGTCGAGCGTGCGGTCCCGGGAGGGCCCCGCCGGCCCCGATCGCCGGCCTGTGGACAACGTCGTGGAAACGGCTCGACCTGTGGACAACCCACGGGTTCCGTCGGTGTCGTGCGGGAGGATGGAGCACGGGGGAGGGCCCTCGCGGGCGCGCCACGGAAGAGCAGAACCGAAGCGGCGGGCAGCGCACCGGATAGGCGGGCGACCGACACGACCGTGTCGTCCGACCCCGGACGTAGGACGGCCCCCGCCAGGGGGGATTGGCGGGGGCCGTCGGGCGGTTCAGCCCCGGGGGGTCGAGCTGAACCCGCTCGGACCACGTCCGAGCTCGGTCAACTGTAGCCGGAACATGCCGGTCGCGCCCATACTCCGGCCGTGGCCTGCGCCGACCGGTACCGGCGGCGACGCTCTCGACCCCGACGGGGTGAACTCCGCCACTGACCGGTGGGCGCGTCCGGGCGACCGGTCGCGTACGTTCGATTACCCTCCGCTGCCGGTCATCGGCTTGCTCGTACCCCCGGCCGGGCGGTGCGGGGACGGGCGGCGCCCGTCGTGGGGCCGACGGTCGGCGGGGTGTGGAAGAGTCGGGGACCGGGGACGAGGCGCGTCCCGGTTCGGGCAGGCTGGACGTCGTGCCCGAGTCCTCCACAGCCCCCGTCGCACCGGACCGGACCGCCGGCCCCCGGGCGGTATTCCTCGACCTCGACAACACGATCATCGCCGGGTCGAGTGCGCTGGCGTTCGCGCGTCCGTTCGCCCGCGCCGGTCTGATCGACCGCTCGACCGTCCTGCGCGGGGCGTGGGCTCAGCTGCTGCTCGTGCTCGCCGGGGCGGACGCGTCCACGATGGACACCCTGCGCCGGCGGATGGTGCTGATCTGTCAGGGCTGGGAGGTGGCGCGGGTCCGTGCGATCGTCGCCGAGACGCTGCAGGAGATCGTGGGCCCGCTCGTCTACCCCGAGGCGGTCCGGCTGATCGAGCACCACCGTGCGCAGGGGGCGGAGATCGTGCTGCTGTCGGCGTCGGGGCTGGAGGTCGTCGAGCCGATCGCCGAGCTGGTCGGGATCACGCGCTTCCGGGCGACCCGCATGCACATCGAGGACGGCCGCTACGTCGGGGAGATCGCGTTCTACTGCTACGGGGAGGGCAAGGCCGTCGCGGCCCGGGAGATCGCCGAGGAGCTGGGACTCGACCTCGCGCGGTGCGCCGCCTACACCGACTCGATCACCGACCTGCCGCTGCTGGAGGCGGTCGGGCAGCCGTCCGTCGTGAACCCGGACCGGGAGCTACGGGTGATCGCCCGTGAGCGGGGGTGGCCGGTGCTCGCGTTCGTGCGCGCCGCCTCCCGCCGGGACCGGCTGTTCCGGCTGCGCGACCGGCTGTCCGACCGGTTCGCGGCCGGGGCCCGGGGTGGCGTCCACGCCGGGCGGGCGACCGATGGGGCCGGCGAGGACACCGGTGGGGTCGGCGCGGGCGGGCCCCGGCGGGACCCGGCGCTGCTCGGTGCGGCGGCGGTCGGCGGGGTGCTCGCGGCGTTGGTGGCGGGTGCGGCCGTCACCCGGTCCGCCCGCGGTGGCCGCTGAGGTGATGGCCGGCCCGTGGGTCGGGCGCCGCCGGCTGCGCTGAGCGGCCCGTGCCCGGCTCGTCCGGTGCCCCCACCCGTCCCCGCCGCGACTGCCGCGGACTCGACCGCGTCCCGCCCGTCGATCAGTACGTCAACGCTGTTCGGGCATCCTGCGACCACACTCATGTACTGATCGACACGCGGTGAGCGGACTGCCGGGTGGCGAGGCGCGGGACGGTGCGGAGCACCCCGAGGGCGACTGTCGGTCAGTACATGAATGCTGCTCGGCCGCCGTCGAACAGCACTGATGCACTGATCGACGGAGTCGTGCGGCTCGATGGCGGAATCCGGTCGGTGCGGTGTGGCCGGCCGTGTCGGTGCGGGCGGTGTGGCCGGCCGTGCCGGTGCGGGCAGCGCCGAGGCCGTGCGGGTAGCGGGGCGCCCCGGTGCCGACGGTGTCGGTCCGGGACGCGGCCCGGATGCCGCGCGCGACCGCCGTCCGGGCGTCGTCGTGCACCCACCCGGCGGCCGTCGACGGTCACCCTGTGCTGCTGAACCGGTGCATCCCGGTGCGAGGGTTGCCCGCATCACGTTCCAGGTCTACGAAGGAGACACGGACCCCGGCCGGGCCAGAGGCGTCTCGGAGGAGAAGAGGCGTCTCCCCTGACCGGGCTCCGTACGTGGGAACCGGATCACGTCCACGCCGAGCACGCCGCGGGAGGCATGTCGTCGTGGGCCTGCGAACCGGGACGCCGGGCGCCGAGGCCGCACAACACGGCACGTAGTGCACGCCAGGACGCCGGTTCCCACGTCGGGCCGGGTGGTGCCCCTCGGGGCACCATCCGGCTCTGTCGTGTTCGAGCCCGGCCGGAGCGCGTCGTGTTCGAGCCCGGCCGGAGCGCGTCGTGTTCGAGCCCGGCCGGAGCGCGTCGTGTTCGAGCCCGGCCGGAGCGCGTGGGCCCGGTCGGGGTGCAGCGGCTCGACCGAGGGCGCGCGGGGCCCGTGCCGAGTCCGTGGGCTCAGCCGGACTGCGCGGCGGCGATCGACAGGCCCTCCCGGCCGCCCGCCTCCCACTCCGCGCAGGTGTGGACGATCCAGCGGGCCAGACCGTCGGGCGTCCCGGACGCGAACGCCGCCGCGGCCTCCCGGTACTCCGCGGTGCGGCGCAGGAACCCCACCTCGGGCACCGACAGACCGCGCGGGTCCAGCCCGGTGGACATCGCGGTCAGCCGGGCCGCGGCCCGGGCCACGACGCCGTCGGCGGTGCCGAACGGGGCCAGGGTCAGCAGCTCGCCGTGCACGACGGCGACCAGCACCGGTGCCGGCACGGAGGTGCCCCCGCCGATCAGGTCGGCCAGCGCCGCGAGCCGTCCCGACGTCGCCGGACGCGGCCTGCCCAGCACCTGCTCGTGCTCGGCGGCGGGCACGAGGTCGCCCGCGGCCAGGACGTGCAGCCGGGCGAGCCCCTGCAGCGGCGCGCGACCCCAGGTGTCGAGGAGCTTCGCGCGCTCGTCGGCGATCCGGACGGCGCCGGCGAGGACCGGGTCCGAGACGTGGTCGGCGGTGACCGGCCGCAGCGGGGCACCGTCGACCGCGGCGGACGAGCGGGCCGCGCGCAGGGCGGCCTCGGCGGCCGTCGCGGGCCACCCGCGCCGGTTGACAGGCTGGTTGTGCACCTCGGTGGCCGCGTCGCGGGCGCGGGAGACCGCCTCGGCGACGCCGGGGAGGGCGGCGAGCGGGGCGAGCGGATCGGCTGCTGCGGGGCGGGCCATGGGCGTCATCGTCCCAACCCGTGGGTTACCGTCGGGTAGTACCCCTGCGGTGCGGACCGCTCGACGACCGGTCATGGTGATCCACCGACCGCCGGACGCCCGTCCGTCCACCGCCGAGGGTCCCGCGAACCTCCGTGACGCACCGGGGAGTGGCCCCCGACCTGCGCGGACGGTCAGGTGCGGCCCCTGTGGCCTGTCCGTACCTGTCCCGACAGACGGTGCACGGGCCACGACGTTTCACTAGCGTCATACGGCACACGTGCGCGCACACCGAGTGCGCCCGAGGCCGCCACGCCGGCCCGAAGTGACCCGCCGCGTCGAGGAGGACACGAGGACATGGCCGAGTCCGAGAAGAGTTCTGCGCTCAGCGCACTCTCCACCGAGAGCAGGGCGTTCCCGCCGTCGGAGGAGTTCGCGTCGCAGGCGAACGCCACCGCCGACTGGTACGACCGCGCCGACTCCGACCGCGAGGGGTTCTGGGCCGAGCAGGCCGACCGTCTGCACTGGACGACGAAGTGGGACACCGTCCTGGACTGGGAGCCCCCGTTCGCGAAGTGGTTCGTCGGCGGCGAGCTCAACGTCGCCTACAACTGTGCCGACCGGCACGTCGAGGCGGGCAACGGCGACCGCGTCGCCATCCACTGGGAGGGTGAGCCCGGCGACTCCCGCACCATCACCTACGCCGACCTGCAGCGTGAGGTCTCCAAGACCGCGAACGCGCTGACCGAGCTGGGCGTCGGCAAGGGCGACCGGGTCGCCATCCAGCTGCCGATGATCCCCGAGGCCGTGTTCTCGATGCTGGCCTGCGCCCGCCTGGGTGCGCTGCACAGCGTCGTGTTCGGCGGGTTCTCCCCGGGCGCGCTCAAGGCGCGCATCGAGGACGCCGAGGCCAAGGTGCTGATCACCAGCGACGGCCAGTACCGCCGCGGCAAGCCGGCTCCGATGAAGGAGAACACCGACGAGGCCGTCGAGGGCACCTCGATCGAGAAGGTCCTCGTCGTGAAGCGGACCGAGACCGACGTGCCGTGGACCGACGGCCGCGACGTGTGGTGGCACGACGCCGTCGACGGTGCCTCCGACCAGCACACCCCGGAGTCCTTCGACTCCGAGCACCCGCTGTTCATCCTCTACACCTCGGGCACCACCGGGAAGCCGAAGGGCATCCTGCACACCTCCGGCGGCTACCTCACGCAGTCCGCCTACACCCACGACGTGGTGTTCGACCACAAGCCGGGCGAGAGCGTCTACTGGTGCACCGCCGACATCGGCTGGGTCACCGGGCACACCTACATCGTCTACGGGCCGCTCGCGAACGGCGCCACGCAGGTGATGTACGAGGGCACGCCGAACACCCCGCACGAGGGCCGGCACTGGGAGATCGTCGACAAGTACAAGGTCTCGATCTACTACACCGCCCCGACGCTGATCCGCACGTTCATGAAGTGGGGCGAGGACATCCCCGCGAAGTACGACCTGTCCTCGCTGAAGGTGCTCGGCACGGTCGGCGAGCCGATCAACCCCGAGGCCTGGATGTGGTTCCGGGAGAAGATCGGCAAGGAGAACTGCCCGATCGTCGACACCTGGTGGCAGACCGAGACCGGCTCGCAGATGATCGCGCCGCTCCCGGGCGTCACCGCGACCAAGCCCGGCTCGGCCATGCGTGCGCTGCCGGGCATCTCCGCCACGGTCGTCGACGACACCGGCACCCCGGTCGGCAACGGCGAGGGCGGCTACCTGGTCCTCGACAAGCCGTGGCCGTCGATGCTGCGCGGCATCTGGGGCGACACCGAGCGCTACAAGGACACCTACTGGTCCCGCTTCGCCGAGCAGGGCTACTACTTCGCCGGTGACGGCGCCAAGTACGACGACGACGGCGCCATCTGGCTGCTCGGCCGCGTCGACGACGTCATGAACATCTCCGGGCACCGCATCTCGACCACCGAGGTGGAGTCGGCGCTGGTCAGCCACCCGACGGTCGCCGAGGCCGCGGTCGTGGGCGCCTCCGACGAGACCACCGGCCAGGGGATCGTCGCGTTCGTCATCCTGCGCGGGAGCGCGTCGAAGGACGAGGCGAAGGGCGAGGAGGCCATCAAGGCGCTCCGCGACCACGTCTCCAAGGAGATCGGCCCGATCGCCAAGCCGCGCCAGATCCTGGTCGTGGAGGAGCTGCCGAAGACCCGCTCCGGCAAGATCATGCGCCGCCTGCTGCGCGACGTCGCCGAGAACCGGGACGTCGGCGACGTCTCGACCCTCGCCGACTCGTCGGTGATGGACCTGATCTCGTCCGGCATGAGCGAGTCCAAGGAGGACTGACCCTCCGGTCCCGGCGGCCCCGGGCCCGTGTTCACCGCACGGGACCCGGGGCCGATCGGCGACACTGGTCGGTGTGGACGACCCGATCGAGGTGCGGCGGGGCTTCGTCGTGCCCGCCCGCGAGCTGCGCTGGCGGTTCTCCCGTGCCTCGGGGCCCGGTGGGCAGGGCGTCAACACCACCGACTCGCGGGTGGAGCTGTCCTTCGACCTCGCGGCCTCGCCGAGCGTCCCCGACGACCTGCGCGACCGCGCCCTGTCACGGCTGGCGAACCGGCTCGTCGACGGCGTGCTCACCGTCGTCGCCTCCGAGCACCGCAGCCAGCTCCGCAACCGCGAGGCCGCCCGCGGGCGGCTCGCGACCCTGCTCGGCGAGGCGACCGCGGCGGGCCCGCGCACCCGTCGCCCGACCCGTCCGACGCGCGGTTCGCAGCGTCGCAGGCTCGACGCCAAGAACCGGCGCGGGCAGATCAAGAAACTGCGCGGCCGCCCGGACGAGTGAGGCCGTGTCCCCGGCGTGGCGCAGCCGAGCGGGTCGCCGGACCCCGTGGCACGATGGCGGCTCACCGAACGACGGCCGTCCGGGGGATCCCCAGCGCCCCGGGCAGGCGAGTGCACCAGCAGGAGGGAAGACGGTGGCCAGCAACAGCCAGTCGGGCAACGCGGAGGTTCCGCCGGTCCTGCCCTCGATCCCGCTCACGAACGAGCCGGGGCCGCGCGACGCGTCCCTCGGTGCCCTCGCGAAGGACGTCACCACCCACCTCTCCACCCTGGTCCGGTCGGAGGTGGAGCTCGCCAAGGCCGAGGTCACGGCCGAGGTGAAGAAGGGCGTGCAGGGCAGCGTCTTCTTCGTGATCGCGGCGGTGGTCGGGCTGTTCAGCCTGTTCTACCTGTTCTTCACCCTGGCCGAGTTCCTGTCGCTGTGGCTCAACCGCGCCGCGGGCTTCGGGATCACGTTCCTGTTCATGCTGCTCGTCGCCGGCCTGTTCGGCTTCCTCGGCTACCTGCGGGTCCGCAAGATCCGCAAGCCCGAGCGCACCATCGACTCGCTCAAGGACTCCGCCCAGGTGCTCGCCCAGCGCGGTCACCGCGGTGACCGCGACAACGTCCGCGAGATCGCCGACGGCACCTCCGGGCGGCACGCCGCCGCGGGCTGATCCGGCGTGTCCGCGACGACCGGTACCCCGCCCGACCCCTCGGTCGTCCGGGTGCCCGGTCCGTGGACGCACCGCGCGGTGTCGGCCAACGGCATCCGCATCCACCTCGCCGAGTACGGCCCGCCGACCGGCCCGCTGGTCGTGCTGCTGCACGGCTTCCCGGAGTTCTGGTGGACCTGGCGCCACCAGCTCCTCGCCCTCGGCGGCGCCGGCTACCGGGTCGTCGCGCCCGACCTGCGCGGCTACGGCGACACCGACAAGACCCCCCGCGGCTACGACCTGTGGACCCTCGCCGGTGACTGCGCCGGGCTGATCCGGGCGCTCGGGGAGCCGCGTGCCCACGTCGTCGGGCACGACTGGGGTGCCGCCATCGGCTGGACGGTCGCCACGCTGCACCCGCGGCTGGTCGTCTCGCTCACCGGGCTCGGGGCGCCGCACCCGGTCGTCATGCGTGACGCGGTGCTGCGCGACCCGCTCGGGCAGGGCCGCGCGAGCCGCTACATGGCCGGGTTCCAGCTGCCGCGGCTGCCGGAGCGTTCGCTGCGTGCCGACGGCGGCGCCCGGGTCGGGCGGATCATGCGGGCGTGGGCGGGGCCGGAGTGGGCCGCCACCACCGACTTCGCCGACGCCGTCGCCCGCAACGCCGAGGCGATGCGGATCTCCACCGTCGCCCACTGCAGCCTCGAGTACTACCGCTGGTCGATGCGTTCCCAGGTGCGCCCCGACGGCCGCCGGTTCGCCCGCGAGCTCTCCCGGCCGGTCGGGGTGCCGGTCCTGCAGGTGCACGGCGCCGACGACCCGTGCGTGCTCGACACCACCATGCGCGGCGACGAGCGGTTCGCCGGCGCCGGGCTGACCCACCACACGCTCCCGGCCACCGGGCACTTCCCGCAGCAGGAGCACCCCACCCACGTCACCGCGCTGATCGGGGCCCACCTGCAACGCTGCAACGGCTGAGCGGACACCGGTTCCCCGTCGTCCGACGTGCACGGATACGCTCGGCCACCGTGCGGATCCTGATCGTGGGAAGCGGTGCGCGAGAGCACGCCATCGCCGTGGCTCTGGCGCAGGACCCGGAGGTGACGGCGCTCGCTGTCGCCCCCGGCAACGCGGGGACGGCCGCGGTGTCCGAGCAGCTCGGGCTCGACGTCACCGACAACGGCGCCGTCGTCGACGTGGCGCGGACCTGGCAGGCGGACCTGGTGGTCGTCGGGCCGGAGGGCCCGCTGGTCAACGGTGCGGCCGACGCGGTGCGCGAGGCCGGCATCCCCTGCTTCGGTCCGAGCGCCGAGGCGGCTCGGATCGAGGGGTCCAAGGCGTTCGCGAAGGCCGTCATGAGCGCGGCCGGGGTGCCGACGGCCTCGTCGGTCGTCGTCGACAACCCGGCGCACCTCGACACCGCGCTGTCGGTGTTCACCCCGCCCTACGTCGTCAAGGACGACGGGCTGGCCGCGGGCAAGGGCGTCGTCGTGTCCGGCGACATCGAGGTGGCCCGCGCGCACGCCCTCGGGCTGCTCGACGCCGGCCACCCGGCGCTGCTGGAGTCCTTCCTCGACGGGCCCGAGGCGTCGCTGTTCTGCCTCGTCGACGGCGCCACCGTGGTGCCGCTGCTGCCCGCGCAGGACTTCAAGCGCGTCGGCGACGACGACTCCGGCCCCAACACCGGTGGCATGGGCGCCTACTGCCCGCTGCCCTGGGCGGGCGAGGACCTCGCCGAGGAGCTGGTCACCCGGGTCGTCGCGCCGGTCGCCGAGGAGATGGTGCGCCGCGGTACCCCGTTCACCGGGTTGCTCTACGCCGGTCTCGCGCTGACCTCGCAGGGCCCCGCGGTCATCGAGTTCAACTGCCGCTTCGGGGACCCGGAGACCCAGGCCGTGCTGGCACTGCTGCGCACCCCGCTGTCGCAGCTGCTGCTCGCCACCGCGACCGGCACCCTCGCCGACCAGCCCGCGATCGAGTGGGCCGACGGGTCGGCGGTGACGGTCGTCGTCGCCGCGGATGGCTACCCGGCCACCCCGCGGCTCGGTGACGTCATCAGCGGCGCCGACGGGGAGGGCGTGCTGCACGCCGGTACCCGTCGCCGCGACGACGGCGCGGTCGTCTCCTCCGGCGGGCGCGTCCTGTCGGTCGTGGGCACCGGCTCCGACCTCGCCGCCGCCCGGGCCGAGGCCTACGCCCGGCTGGAGCCGGTCCGCCTCGCGGGTTCGCACCACCGCACCGACATCGGGCTGAAGGCCGAGCGCGGAGAGGTCAGCGTGCCCGTCACGCAGGCCTGATGTTGCGCGGGCGTTACCGCCGTATGGCGTAACCCCCATAGTCCGAATGGCCTGACCTGGGCCTCCGTACCTCATTGTTCGATGATCATGAAGAGCCGGTAAAACCGGACACCAGGGTTTGATCTCCACCGGTTCGTCGAGGAATCGTCCTGTGGCACAGGGACACAGCCCGTGTCCCTGAACCACAGGAGGATCACCATGGCCCACGCTCCCCAGCAGGCCCGTCGTCGTCGCGCCCTCGCCCTCGTGGGTGGCGTCGTCGCCGCGCCGCTCGCCGCCCTGGCGCTCACCGGCACCGCGCAGGCGGCCGAGCTGACCCCGGTCGCCGAGTACCTCGACGACACCGTCGCCGACACCGACGCGCAGATCGGCGCCGTCGTCGACGCCCTGGGCTTCGAGGCCGAGTGACACCGGGCGGGCCCCGCGTCCGCCCCGGTTCGTGACCGACCGCGCGCCCGGGAGTGGGCTCCCGCCCGGGCGCGCGGTCCGGTCCCGTGCCGGGCCGCCGCCTAGGCTCGGCGGCGTGACCCGCCTGACCGTCGCCGCCCGTGCCGCCGTCGCCCCGTTCCACGTCATGGACGTCTGGGCGGCCGCCGCCGAACGGGCCCGCACCCACGGCGACCTGATCAACCTCTCGGCCGGTCAGCCGTCGACCCCGGCGCCGGAACCCGTGCGCGCGGCCGCCGTCGCCGCGGTGCAGTCGGAGGTGCTCGGTTACACCGTCGCCCCCGGCATCGCGGAGCTGCGCGAGGCCGTCGCCGGGCACTACCGGCGCACCCGGGAGCTGGAGGTCGACCCGGGCGACGTCGTGCTCACCACCGGGTCCTCCGGCGGGTTCCTGCTGGCTTTCCTCGCCGCGTTCGACGCGGGTGACCGCGTCGCCATGGCCCGCCCCGGCTACCCCTGCTACCGCAACATCCTCGCCGCGCTGGGCTGCGAGGTCGTCGAGCTGCCGTGCGGGCCGGCGACCCGGTTCCAGCCCACCGTGGAGATGCTGGAGGCGCTCGACGAGCCGGTGAAGGGCCTGATCGTGGCCAGCCCGGCGAACCCCACCGGAACCGTCCTCGACCCCGCCGAGCTGGCGGCGCTCGCGTCGTACTGCGAGGAGCGCGGCATCCAGCTCGTCAGCGACGAGATCTACCACGGCATCACGTTCCCGGGCAGCCCCGCGACGAGCAGCGCCTGGGAGACCTCGCGGGAGGCCGTGCTGGTCAACTCGTTCTCGAAGTACTTCTCGATGACCGGCTGGCGCCTCGGCTGGCTGGTGTGTCCGCCGCGGCTGCGCCGCACCGTGGAGGGGCTGGCCGGCAACTTCACCGTCTGCCCGCCCGCGCTGCCCCAGCACGCGGCGCTCGCCGCGTTCGACGAGGCGAGCTACGCCGAGGCCGACTCCCACGTCGTGCGCTACGGCCGTAACCGGGACCTGCTGCTCGACGGCCTGCGCGGGCTCGGGATCACCCGGCTCGCCCCCGCCGACGGCGCGTTCTACGTCTACGCCGACATCGCGCACCTGCTGCGCGAGGGCGAGGACTCGATGGCCCTGACCTACCGGCTGCTCGCCGACACCGGCATCGCCGTCGCACCGGGGCAGGACTTCGACCCGGTCGACGGCGGCGCCTACATCCGCTTCTCCGGCGCCGGGACGCCCGAGGGCATCACCGAGGCGCTGGAGCGGCTGCGGGCCTGGGTCTGAGCCGGCCTCAGAGCACCAGCTCGGGCTTCACCGCCGTCGCCGTCCACACCCGCTTGCGGTATGCCGCGAACGTCGCCAGCGCCAGCGCCCCGACGAACCAGGCCAGCAGCACCGGCACCGCCGTCCCGACGACACCCGCCAGCTCGCCGCCGTACATCAGGTGGCGCAGTGCGTCGACGGCGTAGCCCATCGGCATCACGTGGTGCACCGGGTAGAGCGGCCCGGGGATGGTCTGCCACGGGAACGTTCCGCCCGCCGAGACGAGCTGCAGCACCATCAGGACGAGCCCGAGGAACTGCCCGACCGCGCCGAGCAGGGCGTTGAGGGCGTGCACGATCGCGGTGAACGTCATCGAGGTCAGCCACAGCAGCGCCAGCGTCGCGAACGGGTGCACCGGGGTGATCCCCAGCAGCAGCGACACCACCGCGTACATGCCGGTGACCTGCACGACTCCCAGCAGGCCGGCCGGGATCCAGCCGCCCAGCGCGATCCGCAGCGGGCTCTGCCCGGCCGCGATCGCCCGTCGGGACAGGGGCTGGACCAGCAGGAACAGCACGTAGCCGCCGATCCAGGTGGCGAGTGCCATGAAGAACGGGGCCAGCCCGGCGCCGTAGGTGTCGGCCTGGGAGTAGGCGACGTCGCGGGTGGCGACGGGGTCGCCGATGTTCGCGGCGGTGGCCTCCCGGACGCCCGGGGCCGGGTTCGGGATGTCGTCCAGGCCCGAGGCCAGGCCGTCGTGCAGCCGCGTCGCGCCGGTGGCGAGCTCACCGGTGCCCGAGTCGAGCCGGCGCGCCCCGTCGGCGAGCCGGTCGGTCCCGTCGACCGCGGTGCGCTCCCCGGCGACGAGCCGGTCCGCCCCGGTCCGCAGCGCGGTGGCGCCGGTGGACAGCTGCGTGGCGCCGTCGGAGAGCTTCCGGACGCCGCCGGACAGCTCGGTCGCGCCGTCGCGCAGGGTCCCGGCGCCGTCGGCGGCGCTCGCGATGCCGCGGCTGAGCTGCGGGGCCGACGCGGCGAGCTGCTCGGCGCCGTCGGCGACCCGCCCCGCGCCGGAACCGAGGCGGTCGAGCTGCCCGGACACCTGCTGGACGCGGGCGTTGCCGTCGACCAGCGGCTGCTTCGCGGTCGACAGCGCGGCCAGGGCCTGCTGCACCTGCTCGTCGGTGAACCCGCGCTCGCGCAGGTTCGCGGCGATGGTGCCGTCGGCGGCGTCGAGCTGGTCGGCCAGCCGGGCGCTCTCCTGCGCGACCCGGTCCCCGGCCGCGGCCAGCTGCGCGTTGCCGTCGGCGACCTGGCGGGCGCCGTCGGCGAGGCGCCGCGACTGCGCGGGCAGGTCGGCGGTGGCCTGGCGCAGGGTGCCCAGCCCGGTCGCGAGCTCCCCGGCGCCCGAGGACAGCCGGTCCGCGCCGGACGCGGCGGTGCCCGTCCCCGTGGCGAGGGTCCCGGCCCCGGTCGCGAGCTCGCCCGCGCCGCCGGAGAGCTGCTGGGCGCCGTCGAGGAGCGTCCGCTGCCCGGTCGCCAGCTCACCGGCGCCGGACGCCAGCCGGGCGGCCCCGTCGTGGGCGGTGGCCGCGCCGTCGGCGAGCTTCCCGGCGCCGTCCGCGGCCTCCTGGGTCCTGGTGTGGATCGTGGAGAAGCCGGTGAGGAACCGGTCCGCGGCCTGCGTCCCGACCTCCTTGGCGACCGACTCGCGGACCCGGGTGGTGAGGGTGTCGGCGATCGTGCGGGCCAGGTAGTTGTTGGCGTCGTTGGTGGTGAGCACGAGGATCCCCTGGCGCGGGGTGAACTCGCCGGAGGACTGCAGGGCCGCGGTGAAGTCGCGCGGGATCGACACGGCGAAGGTGTAGACGTTGTCGCGGACGCCGCGGTCGGCCTCGGCGGCCGAGACCCGGTGGAAGTCGAACGAGCCGGAGTCGGTCAGCTCCGTCGCGACGTCCTGGCCGACGTTCTGCGCCTTCCCGTCGGCGTCGGTGCCGCCCGCGTCGTCGACGACGAGCGCGGCGGGCACCTGGTCCAGGCGGGAGTAGGGGTCGCCGTTGGCGTAGAGGTAGAAGCCCGCGTAGAGCATCGGGATCATCAGCAGCGCGAGCACGGCCAGGACCGGCAGCCGCCCGGCGGTGATCCGCCGCAGCTCGCTGATCGCCATCCGGATCGCGCTCATGAGGTCCGCTCCGTGCTCTCGTCGCCGTCGGTGGTCCCGGGGGTGAGGTCGGACCCGGGCAGGATCGCCGTGCCCGCGTCCCGCGGGGGCTCCCCGGTGCCGGGCGGCGGAGCGTCCGCGGTCCCGGCGGGGCGGCGGCGCAGCAGCCGCCGGGTCCAGCCCTGGGGCAGGTCGTCGGCCCCCTGCGGTGCGACGACGGTCAGCGGCCCCGTCGGGTCCTCGGGCCTGCTGTGCCGCCCGGGGGGCTCCGGCAGCGCGCCGGCGTCGCCCCCGCCGAGCCGCACAGCGGGCACCCCCAGCAGCGCCGCCGACCCCTCGGTGCAGGTCACGACGACGGCGAACCCGGCGCGGGCGTGCTCGGAGGCGACCTGCCACCAGGTCACCGGGGTGCCGCCGTGCCGGTCCGGCGCGGTCAGCACGAGCACCCGCACCCCGGGCCGGGACGCGGCCAGCGCGGTCATCAGCCCGATCCGCACGGGCGCGGGCACGTCCTCGAACCGCGAGCGCACCCAGGTCTGCGCGCCCCGCGCGCCCAGCCACTCGGTCACCGCCCGCGGGGTGGTGCCGCGCCCGGCCATCGCCAGCTCCTCGCCGACGACGGTCCGCAGCGGCAGCACCGGCTCCGGCTCGCTGACCCCGGGCGTGTCGACGACGGCGACGGCGCGACGCAGGCGGCGCGGGTCGTCGTCGCCGTCGAGGGTGACGGTGCCGTGGTCGGGCCGCATCCGCCCGGCCAGCGCCAGCGCCAGCGCGGTGTGCCCGGAGCCGGGGGTGCCCGCGACCAGCAGCACCGAGCCGGGGACGGTGCGCAGCGAGGTCGACGCGAGCAACACCCCGTGGGTGCCGTCGACGGCGACGCCCTCGGCGACGAGCGCGGCCTCGGGGGCGCCCTCGGGGACGGCGGTGGCCTCGGTATCGGGAGCGGGCGAGGGGGCGGAGCTGCTCATGACGGTCCTGCTGTCCTGGGCGCCCCGGGCCGCACGACACCCGGCGATCGCGGGTCCGCGCAGCTCACCGGCACCGGTCGTGGGTCGGAGCCACCGGCGCCCGGCGGTGCGTACGCACGGGCGCGACGGCGGCGGAAGCCTAGGCCGACGCCTGCTCCGGCGTCCGGCCGTCGCCCAGTGTGGACCCGATCGTGCGGGCCGACTTGACCTCGGACGACAGTGAGTTGACCCGGCGCGACACTGTGACGGCGGCGACGAGCGACGCCCGGAGCGTCCGGCCCGGGCGCTCCGGTGCCGGGGGCGGAGGGCGACCCGGAGCGCCGGCGGAGGGCGGCGCGGGGTGGGACCGGGGGCTCAGCCGCCGAGGGCGGTGCGGGGCAGCGGCGCAGGGCCGCCGGGGGAGCCGGTGCTGGACGGGCCGACCTCGCCGATCCGGTCCAGCGCCGCCTTGATGTGCTTGTCGCCGACGTCGCGGTGGGTCATCAGCCGCAGCTTGCCCGCGATGGCGCCGGCGCGGACACCGGCCTCGGCGAACGCGGCGATCGTGCCGCGCACGTCGGCCACGTCCACCAGCACGATGTTGGTCTGCGGCTCGCGGACCCGCCAGCCGCGCTCGCGCAGTCCGGCGGCGAGCCGCGTCGCCAGGTCGTGGTCCTCGGCGAGCCGGTCGATGTCCTCCAGCGCGACGAGCCCGGCCGCGGCCAGCACCCCGCCCTGCCGGACGCCGCCGCCGAGCATCTTGCGCAGCCGCCGGGCGTGCTCGACGAACTCCGCCGACCCCGCGACGACCGACCCGACCGGCGCGCCGAGCCCCTTGGACAGGCACACCGCGACCGTGTCGGCGCCGACGGTCAGCGCGCCCGGCGGGACCCCGAGCGCGACCGCGGCGTTCCACAGCCGGGCGCCGTCGAGGTGCACCGAGAGCCGGGCGGCCCGCGCCGCGGCGGCGACGGAGGCGTGCTCCTCCGGTGCGGTCACGGTGCCGCCCGCGGAGTTGTGGGTGTTCTCCAGGCACAGCAGCACCGGGCGCAGGGAGGCGTAGGAGCCGTCGTCGGCGGCGGCCCGGCGCACAGCGGACGCGGTGACCTTGCCGGGGCCCGCGTCGTGCGGCAGCGGCCGCGGCATCCCGCCGGCCAGCCACGCGGCCGTGCCCAGCTCGAAGTCGAGCACGTGCGCGCCCTGGGGGGCGAGGAAGGAGTCACCGCGGCCGAGCCTGCTCATCAGCGCGATCAGGTTCGCCATCGAGCCGGTGGGCGTCCACAGCGCGTCGGCGGCGCCGAGCAGGCCGGCGACCCGTTCCTCCAGCTCGCGCATGGTGGGGTCGCCGTCGAGCACGTCGTCGCCGACCTCGGCCTCGGCCATCGCCCGGCGCATCGCCTCGGTCGGCAGCGTGACGGTGTCCGATCGCAGGTCGACGGGCTCGCCGGGGGCCGGGGCGGCCGCCGCCCCGCGCGCACCACCGCGCGGTGACCAGCGGCTTCTGGGTGACGGACGCACACCACCAGTGTGTTCCATCCCCGCGGCGGTGAGAACGGCAGGGTCACGAAACGGTCACGGTCACCCCGTCCGACCTGGGCGTCGAGTCCGGTATCTCACTCGTCCGGACGGGCCCCGTCTTGGCACTATGTGGCGATGGCGGCCCCGAAGCAGACCGAGAAGGGTGAGCGTCGCCGCGCCCTGCTCGTCGCGGCGGCCGCGGAGCTGCTCGCCGAGAGCGGGTTCGACGCGATCCGGCACCGTGCCGTCGCCGAGCGCGCCGGGGTGCCGCTGGCGGCCACGACCTACTACTTCTCCTCGCTGGAGGACCTGGTGTCCGCCGCGCTCGACCGGCTGGCGCACACCGAGCTGGCCGACGCCCACGACTGCCTCGCCCGGCGCGACGACCCGGCCGAGATCGTGCTCGACCTGCTCCTCGGGCCGCGCTCGCGCACCGACGGCCTCGACGCCGTCCTGGGCCGGTTCGAGCGGCTGATCGGGTCCGGCCGGCGCCCGTTCCTGGCCGGGCTGCTGCGCGCCCAGCGCGTCGAGTTCGACGCCCTGCTCGACGAGGCGCTCACCCGCGCGACCGGCCGTCGCCCGGGGCCGGGGGAGGTCCGCAGGCTCACCGCGCTCGTCGACGGCGTCGTGCTCACCGCGCTGATCGAGGCCGACCCCGACCCGCGCGCGGTCGGCCGGAAGGCGCTCCACGAGGTGCTGGAGTCGTTGCCCCGGGTGTGAGGCCGCGCTCCCGCCGGTCACAGGGCCCCCACCAGCCATTATCATCGCGCCACGTGATTCCCAACGTGCTGGCCGCGCGCTACGCGAGCCCCGAGCTGGTCCGCCTCTGGTCTCCGGAGTACAAGATCCAGCTGGAGCGACGGCTGTGGATCGCGGTGCTCCGCGCCCAGCGCGACCTCGGCATCGAGGTGCCGTCGTCGGTCGTCGACGACTACGAGGCCGTCGTCGAGCAGGTCGACCTGGGCTCGATCGCCGCCCGCGAGCGCGTCACCCGGCACGACGTGAAGGCCCGCATCGAGGAGTTCAACGCCCTCGCCGGCCACGAGCACGTGCACAAGGGCATGACCAGCCGCGACCTCACCGAGAACGTGGAGCAGCTGCAGATCCGGCTGTCGCTGGAGCTCGTCGCCGACCGGACCGTCGCGGTCCTGGCGCGGCTCGGGCGTCGCGCGTCGGAGTACGCCGAGCTGGTCATGGCCGGGCGCAGCCACAACGTCGCCGCGCAGACCACCACCCTGGGCAAGCGGTTCGCCTCCGCCGCGGACGAGCTGCTCGTCGCGCACGCCCGCCTGGAGGACCTGCGCTCGCGCTACCCGCTGCGCGGCATCAAGGGCCCGATGGGCACCAGCCAGGACATGCTGGATCTACTGGGCGGCGACACTGAAGCCTCGGTGAAGCTCGAGGACCTGGAGCAGCGCGTCGCCACCCACCTGGGGTTCGCCGAGGCGTTCACCAGCGTCGGGCAGGTCTACCCGCGCTCGCTCGACCACGACGTCGTCACCGCTCTGGTGCAGCTGGCGGCGGCGCCGTCGTCGCTGGCCACGACGATCCGGCTGATGGCGGGCGCCGAGCTCGCCACCGAGGGCTTCGCCCCCGGCCAGGTCGGGTCCAGCGCCATGCCGCACAAGATGAACGCGCGTTCCGCGGAACGCATCAACGGCCTCATGGTGATCCTGCGCGGCCTGTCGGTCATGACCGCCGAGCTCGCCGGCTCCCAGTGGAACGAGGGCGACGTCTCCTGCTCGGTGGTGCGCCGCGTCGCGCTGCCGGACGCGTTCTTCGCCCTCGACGGCCTCTACGAGACCACGCTGACCGTGCTCGACGAGTTCGGCGCCTACCCGGCCGTGATCGCCCGCGAGCTCGACCGCTACCTGCCCTTCCTCACCACGACCGCGGTGCTGATGGCCGCCGTCCGCGCCGGGGTCGGCCGGGAGACCGCGCACGAGGTCATCAAGGAGCACGCGGTCGCCGTCGCACTGGCGATGCGCGAGCAGGGCCAGGCCGACAACGACCTCCTCCAGCGTCTCGCCGGCGACGACCGGCTCGGCCTGCCCGCCGGCACGCTGGACCGGCTGCTGGAGGACCCGCTGCGGTTCACCGGCGCCGCGTCCGCGCAGGTCGCGGCGGTCAACGAGAAGATCGCGGCGATCACGGCGAAGCACCCCGAGGCCGCCGCCTACACCCCCGGAGGGATCCTGTGAGGCTCGTCCACTCCGGCAAGGTCCGCGAGCTCTACCTCGACGAGTCCCGCGACCCGGCCCAACTGCTGCTCGTGGCCTCGGACCGGCTGTCGATCTACGACGTCGTGCTCCCGACGCCGGTCCCGGACAAGGGCGCGATCCTCACCGCGCTGTCGCTGTACTGGTTCGAGCGCACCGGCGACCTCGTGCCCAACCACGTCATCGGCACCGACGACATCCCCGACGGGTTCGCCGGGCGCGCCGTCCGCTGCCGTCCGCTGGAGATGCTGCCGGTCGAGTGCATCGCCCGCGGCTACCTCACCGGGCTCGGACTGAAGGAGTACCAGCGCACCGGCGCCGTCTCCGGCGTCACGCTGCCCGCCGGCCTGGTCGAGGGCTCGAAGCTCCCCGAGCCGATCTTCACCCCGACCACCAAGGCGCCGGTCGGTGAGCACGACGAGTTCATGACCTTCGACGACGTCGTGGCGCAGCTGGGCGCCGACACCGCGGCCCGGCTGCGGGACCTGACCCTGGAGGTCTACCGGCGCGGCGCCGAGTCCGCGGCCGAGGGCGGGATCATCGTCGCCGACACCAAGCTGGAGTTCGGCCGGGACACCTCCGGCGAGATCGTCCTCGGTGACGAGGTGCTCACCCCGGATTCGTCGCGGTTCTGGCCCGCCGACTCGTACGAGCCCGGCCGGGTCCAGTTCTCCTTCGACAAGCAGTACGTCCGCGACTGGTCCGCCGGGCTGGACTGGGACCGCACCGCCCCCGGCCCCGAGGTCCCCGACGAGGTCGTGAAGGTCGTCCACGACCGCTACGCCGAGGTCTACCGCCGCATCACCGGCACCCCCTGGGTGTCGCCCACGGCCTGACCCCGGCCGCACCCACACCCCTTGTCCGGCATTCACACCCCTCTCGACGGGTGTGGACGTCGGGCAAGGGGTGTGAACGTCGGGTGTGATCGGCTCGTCGGCGGGACCGGTCGTGCGGCACGCCCTTCTGGGCCGAACCCGCTTACCCGGTAAGCGAGTTCTCGGCCGACCACAGCGGACCGTGGAATGGTCGTCCGGGCGGCGGTCCGACCCGAGCGCCCGCCCTCCGGAATCCGCTTACCGGGTAGGCAGATCTGCGGACGGGCAGGAGCTCGGTGTGACGGCGCAGTGTGCTCCCGTGTGCCGAGCCGGCCGGCGACGCCTACTCGGAACCGGGTGGATGACGCGGTCTGCGATCACGAACATGTGCTGCCCCGCCGTCCGACGTCGTCGGTGGGTCAGACGGGGCCGAGGGCGTCGAGCAGGGCCTGGGCGGTCGGGGTGTCGGTCACCAGGCGGTTGAACAGGCCCGCCCGCGCCCCGCCGACGATGCTCGGCACCTTCTCCTCCCCGACGGCGACGGCGATCGTCCGCGGCACCCGTCGCAGTTGCTCCGGGGAGATCCGCACCATCCGGTCGCTGCCCGGGAAGGCGATCGGGCGGCCGTCGGCGCGGTAGAAGTTCAGGCAGACGTCGCCGACGCCGTCCTGGAGGCCCTCGTCGTCGAGCGGGACCGAGGTCGAGATCGACGCGCGGCCCGCGGGCGGGGCGCCGACACCGACCAGCGCGGCCTGTGCGCGCATCCAGAACCCGGTGACCCGCCGGAACTCCGGGTCCTCGGCGAGCGTGCGGCTCATCGCCGGTGACGGCATGGCCTGGGTGAACAGGAAGTGCGGGCGTCCGTGTCCGCGTTCGGCGACCGACCGGACGATCTCGTTGGTCTGGTGCCACGCCTCGGGTTCGGCGACCCCACCGACGGTCGGCACGATCTCGCAGCCGGCCAGCGCGGGCAGCGTGGTGTGGCTGAGCTCCCACACGGTGCGCCCGGACGAGACGAGCAGGACGTCGCCGGCGCGCAGCCCGGCCTCCCGCAACGCCTCGCCGACCGGCTCGGCGAGCGACTGACCGAGGTCGGTGGTGGGCCGTGGGGCCAGCCACACCCGGTCCAGCCCGAGCGCGGCGGCGAGCCGGGGTGCGTCGTCGCCGCCGGTGTGCAGCGAGTCCGGGTCGTGCACGGTGATCTGCACGATCCCGACCCGGCGGGCCTCGGCGAGCAGCCGGGAGACGGTCGGACGCGACACGGTGAGCCGGTCGGCGATCGCGGCCTGGTTGAGCTCGTCGACGTAGTACAGCCGCGCGGCCCGGTGCATCAGCCCCAGATCGCGCCGGGAGACGTCGTGCGGCGCCATCGCCACCTCCTCCGCCGGTCCGGATCGGTACCAGTCAAGCGTACTGCACGTTTGTTCAAGTCGGAACCGATGTGTTGACGGATGTTCACATCGGAACGCATGCTCAAGGCCAGTCGCATGCAGCACCCCGCATGGCACCAACGGAGGTTTCGTCGTGGGAGAGAACATCCCGACCCGGATGCAGGCGGTCGTCGTGCACGGCCCCGAGGACTACCGGCTGGAGGAGGTGGACGTCCCCCGGCCCGGCCCCGGCGAGCTGCTGATGCAGGTCGAGGCCGTCGGCGTGTGTGCCAGCGACCTGAAGTGCTACCACGGCGCCGCGAAGTTCTGGGGCGACGAGAACCGCCCCGCCTGGGCCCAGACCGGTGTCACGCCCGGTCACGAGTTCGTCGGCCGGATCGTCTCCGGCGACGACGAGGGCCTCGCCCTGCACGGCGTGTCCGTCGGTGACCGCGTCGCCTGCGAGCAGATCGTCCCGTGCGAGCAGTGCCGCTACTGCCTGCGCGGCCAGTACTGGATGTGCGGGCCGCACGACATGTTCGGCTTCCGGAACTTCGACGGCGCGATGGCCCAGTACATGCTGGTCCCCACCCGCGCCCGGGTGCACCGGGTCTCACCGGACCTGGAGCCGCAGCACGCCGCGTTCGCCGAGCCGCTGTCCTGCGCACTGCACGCCGTCGAGCGCGCCACCATCTCCTTCGACGACGTCGTGGTCGTCGCCGGGTGCGGCCCGATCGGCCTCGGCCTGATCGCCGGCGCCCGCGCGAAGAACCCGCGGCTGCTGATCGCGCTCGACCTCGACGACGAGAAGCTGGAGCTCGGCCGCCGCACCGGCGCCGACCTCACGATCAACATCTTCCGCGAGGACGCGGTCGCCCGCGTCAAGGAGCTCACCGACGGCTACGGCGCCGACGTCTACCTGGAGGGCTCGGGCGCCGTCCCGGCCGTCGCGCAGGGCCTGAACCTGCTGCGCAAGCTCGGCACCTACGTCGAGTACTCGGTCTTCGGCTCCGAGGTCACCGTGGACTGGTCGATCATCTCCGACGACAAGGAGCTCGACGTCCGCGGCGCCCACCTCGGCCCGCACTGCTGGCCCGCCGCGATCAAGATGCTGGAGGACGGCAAGCTCCCGATCTCCGACATCTGCACCCACCAGGTGCCGCTCGCGGAGTTCCAGAAGGCCCTCGACCTCGTCGGCGACACCTCCGGTGCGTCGGTCAAGGTCTCGATCCTCCCGAACGCCTGAGGGGGCGACGATGAGCAGCGCCGCTCCGCAGCACGAGACCTTCCTCGACCGCATCGGCATCCCGCACTCCCTGCGCTGGGGCTTCCTCGGCGTGCTGGTCTTCATGACCGGCAACGGGACCGAGTCCAACTTCATCTCCCCGCACATCGAGGCGGTGCTCGGCTCGCCCGAGGCCACCGTCGCGACGATCATCACCGGCTACAGCCTGGCCGTGCTCGTCGCCAGCTACCTGTCCGGCGCGCTCGCCGACCTGTGGGGCCCGCGCCGCGTCATGACCCTCGGCGTCGCCGTCTGGGTCGTGTTCGAGGTGCTGTTCCTGCTGAGCCTGCAGATCGGCAGCCTCCCGCTGGTCGCCGCCACCTACTTCCTGCGCGGCTTCGGCTACCCGCTCTTCGCGTTCGCGTTCCTGGTGTGGATCAACGTCGTCACGCCGTACTCGCGCAACGGCGTCGCCGTCGGCTGGTTCTACGTCATGTTCACCGGCGGTCTGCCCACCCTGGGCTCGCTGTTCGCGCTCGGCATGATCCCGGCCTTCGGCGGGGGCACCGGCGGCGAGACCGCCGCGATGGTCGGGTCGACCGCGCTCGTCGTCGCCGGGTACCTGATCGCCCGCTTCGGGGTGCACGAGCCGCACGCCACCCGTCGGCTCGCGCCGGCCGGGGAGACCACCGGCCAGGTCCTCAGCGCCGGGCTGCGGCTCACCGCGGCCAACCCGAAGATCCTCATGGGCTTCCTGGTCCGGCTGATCAACACCGCGCCGCAGTACGGCATGTTCATCATCCTGCCGACGGTCATCGCGGTGGACCTCGGCTGGGGCCAGAGCCGCTGGCTGACCATGACCGTGTTCGTCTACGCGACGAACATCCTGGTCAACGCGGTGTTCGGGGCCGTCGGCGACCGGTGGGGCTGGCGCCGCACGGTGCAGTGGTTCGGCGTCTTCGGCTCCGCCGTCGGCCTGCTGCTGTGGTGGTACGTCCCGCAGCTCGTCCCGGCCGGCTCGACCTGGGGCTTCTGGGTCTCGGTCGCCGCGGGCTGCGTGTTCGGTTGCCTGCTCGCCGGGTTCGTCCCGATGGGCGCGATCATGCCCGCGCTCGCACCCGACCACAAGGGCGCCGCGATGGCCATGTACACCACCGCCGCCGGCGGTGCGGCCTTCCTCGGTTCGGGCGTCGTCGCCCTGATGCTCGCGCTCGGCACCGGCAACGTCGGCGTCGTGTGGGCCTTCGTCGCCCTCTACGCCGCCGCCTTCGTCATGGTCTCGTTCCTCGACGTCCCACAGGGCGCCCCCGACCCGCGCGCCGCCGTCGCGACCCCGGTGAAGGAGACATCGTGACCAGGATCTACGACGACCCCGCCGAGTTCGCCGACGACCAGCTCGCCGGCTTCCTCGACCTCTACGCCGACCGTGTCCGAGGGGTGCACGGCGGCGTGGTCGCCCACCGTGGCGACGGCGACCCGCAGGTCGCCGTCGTCATCGGGGGCGGCTCCGGCCACTACCCGGCGTTCTGCGGGACGGTCGGGCCGGGGATGGCGCACGGCGCCGTCGTCGGCAACATCTTCACCTCGCCGTCGGCGGCCCAGGCGTACTCGGTCGCGAAGGCCGCCGACCAGGGCCGCGGTGTGGTCTTCAGCTTCGGCAACTACGCCGGCGACACGATCAACTTCGGGATCGCGGCCGACCGGCTGCGGGCCGAGGGCATCGACACCCGCATCGTGGTCGTCACCGATGACGTCGCCTCCGCAGAGGAGGAGTCGCGGCGCCGCGGGATCGCCGGCGACTTCACCGTGTTCAAGGCGATGGGTGCCGCCGCCGCGCGCGGCGCGGACCTCGACGAGGTCGAGCGTCTCGGCCGCGCCGCCAACGCCGCCACCCGCAGTCTCGGCGTCGCGTTCACCGGCTGCACGATGCCCGGCGAGGACGAGCCGCTGTTCTCGGTGCCCGAGGGGCATCTCGGGCTCGGCCTGGGCATCCACGGCGAGCCCGGCATCCGCGACGTCCCGATGCTGCCCGCCCGCGAGCTGGCGGAACTGCTGGTCGACGACGTCCTGAAGCACGCACCGGCGGGCGCCCCCGGCCGGGTCGGGGCGATCCTCAACGGGCTGGGCACCACGAAGTACGAGGAGCTGTTCCTGCTGTGGCGCCACGTCGCGCCGCGGGTGCGCGACGCCGGGTACGAGATCGTCGACCCGGAGGTCGGCGAGCTCGTGACCAGCCTGGACATGGGCGGCTGCTCGCTCACCCTGATGTGGCTCGACGACGAGCTGGAGCCGCTGTGGCGGGCGGACGCCTACACCCCCGCCTACCGCAAGACCGCCGCGCCGCTGGCGGCGCTGCGCGAGCCGACCGCCGACGAGCTTGCCGAGGCCGACGCCGTCGTCACCGCACCCGCGGCGAGCGACGCGGCCCGGGACCTCGCGGGCACCGTCCGCGCCGCGCTGGCCGCGGTGGAGTCGACGATCCGCTCCCACGAGCACGAGCTGGGCCGGATCGACGCCGTCGCGGGCGACGGCGACCACGGCCGCGGCATGCTCAAGGGCATCACCGCCGCCACCGCCCGGGTCGGCGAGCTCGGTGACGACGTCGGCGGCGGCTGGGTGCTGCAGCAGGCCGGGCAGGCCTGGGCCGAGCGCGCCGGCGGCACCTCCGGGGTGCTGTGGGGCGCAGCGCTCGAGGCGCTCGGGCGGCACCTCGGCGACACCGCCGCGACCTATCCGGCCGCGACCGTCACCGCCGGGGCCCGCGAGTTCGCCACGACGATCCAGCAGCTCGGCGGGGCGCAGGCGGGGGACAAGACCCTGCTCGATGCGCTGCTGCCCTTCGTCGAGGAACTGGAGCGCCGGGTCGGCGGCGGCGAGGGCCTCGCCGCCGCGTGGACGGCCGCCGCCGCGACCGCGACCACCGCTGCCGGTGCAACCGCCGACCTCCGGCCCCGGATCGGCCGGGCCCGGCCGCTGGCCGAGAAGAGCGTGGGCACACCCGACGCCGGGGCGACCAGCCTCGGCCTGATCGTCACGGCCGTCGCCGACGTCCTGACGTCGCAGAAGGAGCAGACGTGAGCGAGAAGCTGCGCATCGTGGTCGGCGCCGACGACGCCGGCTACGAGTACAAGGAGCGACTGAAGGCCGACCTGGAGGCCGACGACCGCGTCGCCGAGGTGGTCGACGTCGGCGTCGCCGCGGACGGGCACACGGCCTACCCGCACATCGGCGTCGCCGCCGCCCGCAAGGTCGCCGACGGCGAGGCCGACCGCGGCCTGCTCGTCTGCGGGACCGGGCTCGGCGTCGCGATCTCGGCGAACAAGGTGCCCGGCATCCGCGCGGTCACCGCGCACGACCCGTTCTCCGTCGAGCGCTCGGTGAAGTCCAACAACGCGCAGGTCCTGTGCATGGGTCAGCGCGTGGTCGGGATCGAGCTGGCCCGCATGCTGGTCGCCGGCTGGCTGGACCACCGGTTCGACCCGGGCAGCGCGTCGGCGGAGAAGGTCGCCGCGCTCGACTCCTACGACCGGCGCGACGGCGAGCGCCTCGCCGAGGCGGAGACCGTCGGGACGGACTGCTGATGTTCGACCTCACCGGCTCGGTCGCCCTCGTCACCGGAGCCGCGTCCGGGATCGGGGCAGAGGTGGCCCGCGCACTCGCCGGGCAGGGCGCCGTGGTCGCCGCCGCGGACCTGCGTACCGACGGCGTCCCGGAGGTCTGCGCGTCGACCCACGTCGTCGACGTCGCGGACCCCGACGCCGCGGCGGCCTGCGTCGAGGAGGTCGTCGCCCGGCACGGCCGGGTCGACGTACTGGTCAACTCGGCCGGGATCGCGCTGCTCGCCCCCGCCCTGGAGCTGCGGACCGAGGACTGGCGCCGCACCCTGGACGTCAACCTCACCGGGTCCTGGCTGATGGCGCGCGCCGCGGGCCGGGTCATGGTGGAGCGCGGGTACGGCCGGATCGTGAACCTCGCCTCGCAGGCGGCGAGCAGCGGGCTGGAACAGCACGCCGCCTACTGCGCGTCCAAGGCAGGGATCAACGGGCTCACCCGCACCCTCGCCGTCGAGTGGGGACCGCACGGGGTGACGGTGAACGCGGTGTCGCCGACGGTCGTGCTCACCGACCTGGGTCGCGCGGCGTGGGACAACCCGGCCGGGGACGCGCACCGCGCCGAGATCCCGGCGCGACGGTTCGCCGAGCCGTCGGAGGTCGCCGCGGCCGTCGTGTACCTGGCCTCGGCGGAGGCCGCGATGGTCAACGGCGCCGAACTACGGGTGGACGGCGGGTTCACGGCCCGCTGAGAACGCCCGCCGATCGTCGTCCGCGCGATCCGGTGACGCCACGCGGGGTTCACCTCGGTCGGGTCGGATGGGGTCCATGAGCACGCTGCTCGTCTCGCTGTCCGGCCTGACCGACTCCGACGACGCCGACCGCGCCCGAGCCGCCGCGTTCGCCGCGGAGCTGGACCGGCGCGGCGTGCCGCTGACCCACCTCGTGCAGCCCAAGGGGCCCGACGGGCCGCTGCGCCGCGGCGACGACCTGGTCCGTTGGATCGCCGGCCGCGTCCGCGCCGGGGACGACCTGCTCCTGCACGGTTTCGACCACACGAGCGACCCGGTGGGCGCCTGGCAGAACGGCTCCGTACCGCGGATCGGGCGCCGCACCGAGTTCGGGGCGCTGCCCCGGCACGAGGCCGGCCTGCGGCTGACCGGCGCCCGGCGGATCCTGCTCGCGACCGGGCTGTCCACCGACGGCTTCGCCCCGCCCGGCTGGATCGCCTCCGAGGGCACCCTCGACGCGCTCGCCGACCTCGGTTTCGGCCTCTGCGCCGACGAGACGACCGTCCGCGCGACCGGCGGTCCGGTGCTGCACTCGCGCGTGCTGACCTTCCGGGCGTCCGAGCCCTGGCGGGGCGAGCGCCGCGCCGGGGAGCGCCGCCGCGGACGGGCGCTGGAGCAGCAGGCCGTGCGCACCGCCGAGCGCGGCGGGCTCGTCCGGCTCGCGCTGCGGGCCAAGGACCTGCGCCGCGAGCACCGCGTCGAGGCCGCGCTGGCCGCCGTCGACGCGGCGCGCGGGGCGGGCGCCGCCGGCGCCGTGCACCGCACGCTGTTCCCCGCCGCGGCCCCGGCCGCCTAGGAGCTCCCCGGCGATCGGCCCGGTTGTCCACAGTGTGTGCTCTCCTGTGGACAACCGGCGCCACCTGTGGACAGGTGTCAGGTCCGCCGCTCGCCGAGCACGCAGAACTCGTTGCCCTCGGGGTCGGCGAGCACCGTCCAGGACACCTCGTCGGCCGGGGCCCGGTGCTGGCCCACGTTGACCCGGGTGGCGCCCAGCATCAGCAGCCGGGCCACCTCGGAGTCGCGGACGCCGTCCGGCCGCAGGTCGATGTGCAGGCGGTTCTTGGTCCGCTTCCCCTCCGCGACCGGCACGAAGATCAGCCCGGGGACGACGCCCTCGGCGGGCTGGATCTCGAACTCCGACGCCGAGGCGTTCACGACCGTCCAGTCCAGGGCCTCGGCCCACCAGCGGCCCAGCCGGACCGGGTCCCGGGCGTCGACGACGACCTGCTCCCACTGCAGGGGCATCAGACGTCGACCGCCGTCTCCCGGTCGGGGACCAGGAGCGTCGTGGCGCCGGGCCCCAGGTCGTCGAAGAACCGGTAGTGGAGCGCCGGGTCGGCGAGGGTGCCCTCGTGGATCGGCACCACCGTCCGCGGTGCGACCGACCGCAGGTAGTCGACGGCCTCGGACACCTTCAGCCAGGGTGCGCCGGTGGGGAGCAGCAGCGTCGCCAGCTCGTCGACGCCCGGCGGGACGTAGGCGTCGCCGGGGTGGAGCAGCGCGCCGTCGACGACGTAGCCGTTGTTCGCGACCAGCGGGATGTCCGGGTGGATCTGCGCGTGGTCCCCGGACCCGACGACGGACACCTCGGCGCCGCCGAGGGCCAGCACGTCGCCGGGGGCGGCGGTGCGGGCGTCGACGCCGTCGAGCTGCCCGGCGGTCTGGCCGTCGGTGACCAGGGCGGCGTCGGGGTTGGCACGCAGCAGGGTGCGCAGCGCGTCGGCGTCGACGTGGTCGAAGTGCTGATGGGTGACCAGGATCGCGTCCAGGCCGTCCAGGGCCTCGAAGCCGGTCGAGAACGCGCCCGGGTCGAACAGGAGCCGGGCCGACCCGGTGTCGATCAGGACGCAGGCGTGGCCGTAGTGCGTCAGGTGCATGGGACCAGCATGCCCGGTCGGGGGGTGGCGGGCGTCCCGGCTCAGCCGAGCGCCCGCAGCACGGCCTGCTCCTCGGCGTCGGTGAGCCCGGCCCGGCGCCCCCGGCCGGCGCCGAGCCCGCGCTCCCACGCCAGCGCGGCGCGGGCGGTGTCGGCGAGTGGGCGAGCCGCCGGACCGGCGGCGGACGTCGTGGTGACGTCCCGGTCGACCATGCCCCAGAGGGACTCCGGCAGCCACAGCGGCAGCGACCGCGGACCGGCCCAGAACGCCACGTCCTGCTCGGCCAGCGTCCGCTCCGGGACCCGGACGAGCTCCAGGTCGTCGGCGCCCACGGCGTCGGCGGTCCCGGTGAGCACCCGGTCCAGGGTGGACCGCTGGCCTGCGCCGTCGTGGGTGCCGGTGGTGCCGTCGGCGGCGCGGGCCACGATCCAGGCGGCGAGGTCGTCCACGTCGACGAGCTGCATCGGCTGGGCGGGCACGTCCGGGACGACCACCCGGCCGCCGCGGGCGAACCGGTCCGCCCAGTAGCCGTAGTGGTCGGACAGGTCGCCGTGCCCGCACATCAGCCCGCCGCGCACCACGTGCGCCCGGTCGCCCGCCCGCTCCCGCACGGCCTGTTCGCTCGCGACCTTCGCGGCGCCGTAGACGCCCGGGTCCCGGTTCGTGAGGTCCTGGTCGGGCTGGTCGTGCAGCGGTGCCAGGGTCGGCTGCGTCACGGTCCCGCCGCGCAGCGACGGGTCGGCGTAGGCGTTGATCGAGGAGACGAAGGTCCAGTGCCCGAACCGGCCGTGCAGCGCGTCGAGGGCGTCGCGGACCCACGGCGCGGACATCGTCGCGACGTCCACGACGGCGTCGAACGTGCGCCCGTGCAGCGCCGCGGCCAGCGCCCCGGGCCGGGACCGGTCCGCCGTCACCGCCTCCGCGCCGTCCGGCGGCGGCCCGGAGACACCACGGGACACGCAGGTCACCGGATGGCCCGCAGCGAGCGCGGCCGCGGCGACCGCGCGGGAGAGGAAGACCGTGCCACCCAGGACGAGGATCCGCATGGGCCGATGGTGAGGGCACGCACGTCGAGCCGTCGCCCCTGTTCACCGTAGGCTGACCCCGTGGCCAGAGTGGTGGTGGACGTGATGCCCAAGCCCGAGATCCTCGACGTGCAGGGTCAGGCCGTGACCCGGGCGCTCGACCGGATCGGTGTGTCCGGCGTGAGCGGGGTGCGGCAGGGCAAGCACTTCGAGCTCGAGGTGTCCGACGGCATCGACGACGAGACCCTGCACCGGCTCGCCGGCTCGCTGCTGGCGAACCCGGTGATCGAGGACTGGACGGTGACCCGGCTGTGAGCACCCGCGTCGGTGTGATCACCTTCCCGGGCACCCTGGACGACGTCGACGCCGCCCGCGCGGTCCACCGCGCCGGCGCCGAGGCCGTCCCGCTGTGGCACGGCGACCACGATCTGCAGGGCGTGGACGCCGTCGTCGTGCCGGGTGGGTTCTCCTACGGCGACTACCTGCGCGCCGGCGCGATCGCGAGCCTGGCGCCGATCATGACCGAGGTCGTGGCGGGCGCCGGGCGCGGTCTGCCGGTGCTCGGCATCTGCAACGGATTCCAGATCCTCTGCGAGGCGCACCTGCTCCCCGGCGCGCTCGTCGCGAACGCCGGGATGCACTTCCTGTGCCGCGACCTGGTGCTCACGGTGGAGAACGCCGGCACGGCCTGGACGCGTGACTACGCCGCGGGCGACGAGCTGTTGATCCCGCTCAAGTCGCAGGAGGGCCGCTACGTCGCCGACGCCGCGACCCTCGACGAGCTCGAGGGCGAGGGCCGCGTGGTGTTCCGCTACCGCGACCCGGCCCCGAACGGCTCGACCCGCGGCATCGCCGGTGTGACCAACGCGGCCGGGAACGTCGTCGGTCTCATGCCGCACCCCGAGCACGCGACCAGTGCGCTGACCGGCCCGTCGGCCGACGGGCTCGGCCTGTTCACCTCGGTGCTGGCCCGCGTCACCGCCTGACCCGCGCACGACGTCCGGCCCGGCCGGCGGTCCCCGTGGACCGCCGGCCGGGCCGTCGTCGTCCTCGGTCCGTGACCTGCTGTGGGGAACCCCGCCTGTGGGCCCCGGCACCGTGCGGGGACGCGGGCGGGGGAGCCCCGTCTACCCTGGTCCCGTGACGCAGTCCCAGGTGCCGGTCGATTCCGTCAAGCACGCCGAGGCCACTCCGGAGCAGCCGCAGCCCTTCCGGGAGCTGGGGCTCAAGGACGACGAGTACGTCCGGATCCGGGAGATCCTCGGCCGCCGGCCCACCGACGCCGAGCTGGCGATGTACTCGGTGATGTGGAGCGAGCACTGCTCCTACAAGTCCTCCAAGGTCCACCTGCGCTACTTCGGTGAGACCACCACCGAGCAGATGCGCTCGACGATGCTCGCCGGGATCGGCGAGAACGCGGGCGTCGTGTCCGTCGGCGACGGCTGGGCGGTCACCTTCAAGGTCGAGTCGCACAACCACCCGTCCTACGTCGAGCCCTACCAGGGGGCGGCGACCGGTGTCGGCGGCATCGTCCGCGACATCATGGCCATGGGCGCGCGCCCGATCGCCGTCGGCGACCCGCTGCGGTTCGGTCCGCTCGAGGCCGACGACACCGGGCGGGTGCTGCCCGGCATCGTCGCCGGCGTCGGCGGCTACGGGAACTGCCTCGGCCTGCCGAACGTCGCGGGCGAGGTCGTCTTCGACCCGTCCTACGCGGGGAACCCGCTGGTCAACGCCCTGTGCGTGGGGGCGCTGAAGACCGAGGACCTGCACCTCGCGTTCGCCTCCGGCACCGGCAACAAGATCATCCTGTTCGGTGCGACGACCGGCCTCGACGGCATCGGCGGCGTGTCCGTGCTGGCGTCGGAGACCTTCGACTCCGCCGGCGGCGGCACCGGTCGGAAGAAGCTCCCGAGCGTCCAGGTCGGCGACCCGTTCACCGAGAAGGTCCTCATCGAGTGCTGCCTGGAGCTGTTCGCGGCCGGGCTCGTCGTCGGCATCCAGGACCTCGGCGGCGCCGGGCTGTCCTGCGCGACCTCCGAGCTCGCCTCCGCCGGTGACGGCGGCATGCACGTCGACCTCGACGCCGTCCCGCTGCGCGCCACCGGCATGACCGCCGCCGAGATCCTCTCCTCGGAGTCCCAGGAGCGGATGTGCGCGGTCGTCACCCCGGAGAACGTCGAGGCCTTCCTCGCCGTCTGCCGCAAGTGGGACACCATCGCCACCGTGATCGGCGAGGTCACCGACGGCGACCGCCTGGTGATCACCTCCCAGGGCGAGACCGTCGTCGACGTGCCGCCGCGCACGGTCGCCCACGAGGGCCCGGTCTACACCCGCCCGGTCGCCCGCGACGACGCGAAGCAGGACGCGCTGAACGCGGACTCGCCGGAGATGCTGCCCCGCCCGGAGACCCCGTCCGAGCTGCGTGCGGAGATCCTGCGGATGGCCGCCGCCCCGAACCTCGCGTCCCGCTCGTGGGTCACCGACCAGTACGACCGCTACGTGCGCGGCAACACCGTCGCCGCGCACGGCGCCGACTCCGGGGTCGTGCAGGTCGACGAGTCCACCGGCCGCGGCATCGCCGTCGCCACCGACTGCAACGCCCGCTTCGTGGCGCTCGACCCGTACGTCGGCGCGCAGCTCGCGCTGGCCGAGGCCTACCGCAACGTCGCGACCTCCGGCGCCGTGCCGCTCGCCGTCACCGACTGCCTGAACTTCGGCTCTCCGGAGGACCCGCACGTCATGTGGCAGTTCGAGCAGGCCGTGCGCGGTCTCGCCGACGGCTGCGCGGTGCTGGGCACCCCGGTCACCGGCGGCAACGTCAGCTTCTACAACCAGACCGGCACGACGGCGATCCTGCCGACCCCGGTGGTCGGCGTGCTCGGCGTGATCGACGACGTCACCACCGCGGTCCGGTCCGGGTTCGCCGGCGCCGACGGCGACACGGTCGTCCTGCTCGGCACCACCGCCGCCGAGTTCGGCGGGTCGGAGTGGGCGCACGAGGTGCACGGGCACCTCGGCGGACGGCCGCCCGCCGTCGACCTGGAGCACGAGCGGCGCCTCGCGCAGCTCCTCGCCGCCGCGGCCGCGGACCGGGCGCTGACCGGCAGCCACGACCTGTCCGACGGCGGCCTCGCCCAGGGACTGGTCGAGGCCGCGCTCGCCGGGGGCCGGGGCGCCCGCGTCGACCTGGCCGGGGTGCACGAGGACTCGTTCACCGCGCTGTTCGCCGAGTCCGCCGGACGGGTGCTGGTCACCGTGCCCGCCGACGACGCCGAGGCGTTCCTGGCCCGCGCGGCCGAGGCCGGTGTCCCGGCGCTGCGGCTCGGCGAGACCGGCGGCGACGTCCTCGACCTGGGCGACGCCCTCGGCACGCTGGCGCTCGACGAGCTGCGCGCCGCCTGGGAGGGCACGCTCCCGGCGCGGTTCGGCGCCGTCTCGGTCTGATGTCCGACGTCCTCCTGGACTGGGTCGACGACGGGGTCGAGCCGGACCGGGCGACACGGAAGTCGGCGGTGAAGGCGTCGCTCGACGAGCTGGCCCGGCGCGCGCCGGGCCGCAGCGTCGAGGTACGGGTCCCGCCGTTCGGTGCGGTGCAGTGCGTCGAGGGGCCGCGGCACACCCGCGGCACCCCGCCGAACGTCGTCGAGGCCGACCCGCGGACCTGGATCGCGCTCGCCGTCGGCCGCCTGAGCTGGGACGACGCGCTCGCCGCCGGGCGGGTGTCGGCGTCCGGGTCGCGGGCCGGCGAGATCGCCGCGTTCCTGCCGCTCCGCACGCCGTGACCGGACGGGTGCGGTGTGCGACTCCGACGTGACCCCTGTCCCCGTACCTGGGGAGACGTGATCTCGGGGCGTACAGTCGTCCCCTGGTCCCGGTACGCCGCCAGCCGAGGAGCGCCGCGTTGAGTTCCGTCCGGAACGAGCACGTCAGCCCTGAACGAACCCTCTCCCTCACCCCCGTCGCACCCCCCGCCGCCGAGCCCGACGAGCAAGGACCCCGCGAGGAGTGCGGTGTGTTCGGCGTCTGGGCCCCCGGCGAGGACGTCGCGAAGATGACCTACTACGGCCTCTACGCGCTGCAGCACCGCGGCCAGGAGGCCGCCGGCATCGCCGTGTCCGACGGCCGCCGCACCGTGGTGTTCAAGGACCTCGGCCTGGTCAGCCAGGTGTTCGACGAGCAGACGCTGTCCTCGCTGCGCGGGCACCTCGCCGTCGGCCACTGCCGCTACTCGACGACCGGTGCGACGACCTGGGAGAACGCCCAGCCGACGTTCCGCACCACGGCCGCGGGCTCCGGCCTGGCGCTGGGTCACAACGGCAACCTGGTGAACACCGCCGAGCTGCGCGAGGACGTCGCGAAGCTGGAGAACCGCAAGCGGTCCGGGTTGCGCGCGACCACCGACTCCGACCTGCTCACCGAGCTGCTGGCCGCGGGCGCCGCGGACCTCGGCGTCTACGAGGCCGCGATGCGGCTGCTGCCGCGGCTGCGCGGCGCGTTCTCGCTGACCTTCGCCGACGAGAGCACCCTCTACGCCGCCCGCGACCCCCAGGGCGTCCGCCCGCTGGTCCTGGGCCGCCTGGAGCGCGGCTGGGTCGTCGCGTCGGAGACGGCGGCGCTGGACATCGTCGGCGCCTCGTTCGTCCGCGAGGTCGAGCCGGGCGAGCTCATCGCGATCGACGCCGACGGCATCCGCAGCCAGCGCTTCGCCGCCCCGGAGCCGAAGGGCTGCGTGTTCGAGTACGTCTACCTGGCGCGACCGGACACCACCATCGCCGGCCGTTCGGTCTACGACACCCGGGTGGAGATCGGCCGCCGGCTCGCCGAGGAGCACCCGGTCGAGGCCGACCTGGTCATCCCGGTCCCGGAGTCCGGCACCCCGGCCGCCATCGGCTACGCCCAGGGCTCCGGCATCCCCTACGGCCAGGGCCTGGTGAAGAACGCCTACGTCGGGCGCACCTTCATCCAGCCCAGCCAGACCATCCGCCAGCTCGGCATCCGGCTGAAGCTGAACCCGCTGCGCAACGTCATCCGCGGCAAGCGGCTGGTCGTCGTCGACGACTCGATCGTCCGCGGCAACACCCAGCGCGCACTGGTGCGGATGCTGCGCGAGGCCGGCGCCCTCGAGGTGCACGTGCGGATCGCCTCGCCGCCCGTGCGCTGGCCCTGCTTCTACGGCATCGACTTCGCCAGCCGGGCCGAGCTGATCGCCAACGGCGCCGACACCGAGGGCGTCCGACGCTCGATCGGCTCGGACAGCCTCGGCTACGTCTCGGTCGAGCAGATGGTCGCCGCCTCCGAGCAGCCGCGCTCGCGGCTGTGCTGCGCCTGCTTCGACGGGGACTACCCGATCCCGCTGCCGGAGGAGGCCCAGCTCGGCAAGCACCTGCTCGAGGACGTCCCGGAGCCGGCGGCGTCCGGCGCCGCCTCTGGCGATCCCGGCCCGCTGTCCGTCGGATACGGTGCCGGAGAGGCACTGACCCGCCCGTAGCAGCACCCGATCACGACCCCGTCCCGACCTGGAGAGACCTCGCATGCCCTCGACCGAGCCCGGCCCCGCCAGCTACGCCTCCGCGGGGGTGGACATCGACGCGGGGGAGCAGGCGGTCGAGCGTTTCCGTCCGTTCGCCGAGAAGGCCACCCGGCCCGAGGTGCGCGGCGGCATCGGCGGCTTCGCCGGCCTGTTCGCGGCGAAGTTCGGCAAGTACTCCGAGCCGGTCCTGGCCGCCTCCACCGACGGCGTCGGGACCAAGGTCGCGATCGCGCAGGCGATGGACAAGCACGACACCATCGGCCAGGACCTCGTCGCGATGGTCGTCGACGACCTGGTCGTCTGCGGGGCGGAGCCGCTGTTCCTGCAGGACTACATCGCCATCGGCAAGATCGTCCCCGACCAGGTCGCGACGATCGTCCGCGGCATCGCCGAGGGCTGCCAGACCGCGGGCTGCGCGCTGCTCGGCGGCGAGACCGCCGAGCACCCCGGGCTGATGGAGGAGGGCGCCTACGACCTCTCCGCCACCGGTGTCGGTGTCGTCGACGCCGAGAAGATGCTGCGGCCCGAGCGCGTCCGCCCCGGCGACGTGCTGGTCGCGCTCGGCTCCTCCGGGCTGCACTCCAACGGTTACTCCCTGGCCCGCCACGTGCTGCTCGACATCGCCCGGCTGCCGCTGGCCGGTGAGCTGGAGGAGTTCGACCACTCCCTCGGCGAGGAGCTGCTCGTCCCGACCCGGATCTACGCCAAGGACTGCCTGGCGATCACCGCCGAGACCGGCGTGCGGACGTTCTCCCACATCACCGGCGGCGGGCTGGCCCGCAACCTGGAGCGGGTGCTGCCCGAGGGCCTCGCAGCCACCGTGGAGCGCGGCTCCTGGACCCCGGCCCCGATCTTCAAGCTGATCCAGTCCCGCGGCCGGGTCGAGCGCGCGGAGATGGAGAAGACGTTCAACATGGGCGTCGGGATGGTCGCGGTGCTGCCGCCCGAGGACGTCGACCGCGCCCTCGCCGTCCTCACCGCCCGGCACGTGTCCGCCTGGATCCTGGGTGAGGTCGGCCGGATCGGCGACGTCGACGGTGCCGGTTCCGGCGAGCTCGGCGCCCGGGTGCAGCTGCGGGGGGAGCACCCCCGCTTCTGAGGCGGTCCCGCGCCGTCTGCTCTCACTCGAAGGAGTGATGCAGCTCCGCGTCGTGCGACGCCGGCTGCCGGCTCCCGGCGCGGTGGGACTCACGCAGCATCGGCGGGTGCAGCGCCGTCGCCGGGCCGCGGCGGAACAACCGGGGCGGCCGCCCGCGACCGCCGGTGACCAGCGTCGTCGTCGGCACGAGGAAGCCGTCGGTGGAGGTCACCTTGCGCTGGAAGTTGCGCGGGTCCAAGGAGGTCCCCCAGACGGCCTCGTAGACCCGGCGCAGGTCGGTCACCGTGAACTCGTCCGGGCAGAACGAGACGGCGAGCGTCGTGTACTCGAGCTTCGACTTCGCCCGCTCCACGCCGTCGGCGAGGATGCGCTGGTGGTCGAACGCCAGCGGCGGCACGTCGTCGACGGCGCACCACGCGGACGCGGTGGCCCCGCCACCCGGTGTCGGCTCCGGCATGTCCGGGAGCAGCGCGAGGTACCCCACGGACAGGACCCGGCCGCGGGGATCGCGGTCGGGTGCGGCGTAGCTCGCCAGCTGCTCGAGGTGCCCGCACACGGCACTGCCGGTGTCGGCCCCGGTCTCCTCGCCCAACCGCCGGCTGGCGGTGTGCACGAGGTCCTCCTCCGGGCGGACGAAACCACCGGGCAGGGCCCAGTGCCCGAGGAACGGGGGCTCGCCCCGCTCGATGAGCAGCACGTGCAGACGGTCCGACCGCACGGTCAGCACGACGAGGTTGACGGCGACCGCGAACAGGTTGCCGCGCATCTGCTGAACACCTCGGAGGTGACGGGATCGGTGACCAAGCCTCCCACAGGAGACTGGTCATGATCTTGCCCTATCCGACCGGCCGGGGGAAACCGCCCGGGTCGACACGTGCCGCGGCGCCCGGGCCGCCGTGTCACGACGGAGGGCCGGGCGCCGGGGTGGCCGTCAACGGCGAGGGTCGTCGTCCTCGTCGTTGTACTTGGCGGCGAGGTCGTCGTACTCGCCGTAGTCGTCCTCGCGGCTGTCGGTAGTCACCGCCGTCGCGCTACCGATCTCCCGCTGCAAGGCGTCGAGATCCATAGAAGGGGAGCTGTACTTGAGCTCACGGGCCACCTTCGTCTGCTTGGCCTTGGCTCGTCCACGCCCCATGGCAGGTCCCCCTTACAACAGGGAAGGGGCGGCCGGTCATTGCGCACGACCCGGCGGCCCCTCTCGTCTCATCAATGTCGTGAAAACAACCGTACCCTGCTCACCCCGGAACATGCGACGCGGCACCGTCGTCGTCACAGGCGGGCCCGGCCCCGGACCGGCGCGGGGCCCGCGTGTTGGGCCGGTGGCCGCCCCACGGTGGTCCGGCCGGGCTGCGCGTCATCCGCGACGCGCAGCGCCACCCGTCCGTTCCCGGGCCGCGCGGCCCGGCGGCGGGGTGTCCGGGTCCGGCTCGTAGGAGTCCGGGTCGATCGTCGCGGGGGAGACCCGGTCGTCGACGCCCGCGGTCAGCTCGGCGTCCACCGGAACCGACCGCTTGAGCAGCGCGAGCGCCACCGGGCCCAGCTCGTGGTGCTGGACGACCGTGCCCACACGGCCGACCGTGCGGCCGTCGCGCACCACCGGGTCGCCCGTGTGCGGCAGGTCCTCGTCGCCGGCGTCGAGCATCAGCAGCACCGTGCGCCGGGGCGGGCGCCCCAGGTTCGCGACCCGGGCGACGGTCTCCTGGCCCCGGTAGCAGCCCTTGGTCAGGTGCACGGCGGAGCCGATCCAGCCGACCTCGTGCGGGATGGTGCGGTCGTCGGTGTCGCGGTGCAGGCGCGGTGCGCGCGACTCCACCCGCAGCGCCTCGAACGCGATCGTCCCGGCGGCCCGCGCCCCGGCCGCGGTGAGGTCCGCCCAGCGGGCGTCCTTCGTCCCGCGGGGGACGACGACGTCCGCCGCGTCCCGGCCCGGCCACGGCATCCGTCGCACGAACCCGCCGTCCGGCAGGGCCGTGACGCCGTTCGGTGCATCGGGCACCGGCAGCCCCGCCGCGGCGAGCACGGCCGGGGTCTGCGGACCGACGACCGACAGCACCGCCAGCTCGGCGGTGACGTCACGCGGCTCGACCTTCGACCAGAACACCATCTTCGCCAGGTAGTCGAGCAGTGCTGCGCCCTCGCCGGGCTCGGTGTCGAGCCAGACCGTGTCCGCCGACGACGCGACGGCCATGTGGTGCAGCACCCGGCCCTGCGCGTCGAGCACCAGGGCCTCGGTGCCGGTGCCGGGCGGCAGCTCGCTGACGTGCTGGGTGAGCAGCAGGTGCAGCCAGGACAGCCGCTCCTCGCCGGTCACCGCCAGCACCTCGCGGTGCCCGCGGTCGACGACGGCGGCGGAGCGGGCCATCGCCCGCTGCTCGGCCGGCGGGTCGCCGTGGTGCGCGGCGACGACGTCGTCCGGGTCGGGGGTCGTGTCCTCGGCGTTGTCGGTGGTGCCGGGGTCCTGCTCGGATCCGGGAACGGTCACCGGTCTCCCTCCGCGCCCTCCTGGGGCGCCGTGTCGTCCTGCTCGGGGGCTCCGTCGGCGGAGTCCTCGTCGTCGTGCGCACAGTCGACGCACGTGCCGGACAGTGCCACGTGCGTCGCGTCCAGGTGGAAGCCCAGGTCGGCGAGCGTGCGACTCGCCACATCGGAGAGCAGCTCGGTCGGCGCCTCGTCCACCCGGCCGCAGTGGTGGCAGACGAGGTGGACGTGGCGGTGCTGGTGCTCGGAGTAGGTCGGCGCACCGTGCCCGAGATGGGCGTGCCGGACGACGCCGAGCTCTTCGAGCAGGTCCAGCGTCCGGTACACCGTCGTGATGTTCACCGCCGGTGCCGTCGCCTGGACCCGGCTGCACACCTGCTCGGGTGTCGCGTGCCCCAGCTCCCGGACCGCGTCCAGCACGAGCTGGCGTTGAGGGGTCATCCGGAGCCCACGCCGGTGCAACGTGCCCTTCAGTGTGCTGTCCACACCGCCGATGGTATTCGGTACGGCCCGGTAGGCTCGGGCCACGAGGACGGTGACCGCACATCGTGTCACGGAACCGTCCGTCGCGGGCCCCGCCACGCCGACGGACGACCGTTGCACGCTGCGTGGTTCGCCGCGACCCCGTCGTCGTGACTACCCTGACCGGCGAGGTCGCGCCGAACCGTCGGTCCGCCGACCTCGTACGTGCCCTCCGAGGGCACCCATGTCGACGACCTGAGGAGAGGCGATGACGGCAGACGGGGCGGACCGCCCGGGCGGTTCCCCGCGGTTCGACGTCGTTCTCCGCGGCTACGACCGTCGGCAGGTGGACGAGCACATCGTCCAGATGCAGCGGCTCATGGGCCGGATGCGCGCGGACATCGACGCACTGCGGAGCCGGCCGATGCCGCCGCCGATGCCGGTGCCGCCGCCCGGCGGGTTCGCCGCCGGTCCGGCCGGCGGGCCGCCGCGTCCGGCACCGCGTCCGGGGCCGCGTCCCGGCCCGGGGCCCTCGGACCCCGACCGGCACGGTGCCGTCGACAACTTCTCCGACCGCATGCAGGCGATCCTGCAGAAGGCGGAGGAGGAGGCGGAGGAGATCCGCAGCAAGGCCCGTGCCGACGCCGAGCGTGTCGTCACCGAGGCCCGCAAGCAGGTCGACCGCGCCCGCGCGGACGCCGACCGGGCCCGTGAACAGGGCGACAAGCTCCGCACCGAGGTCGGGGAGCTGACCCGGCGTCGCGACGAGCTGCGCGCCGAGGTCGGGAAGGCCCCGGCCACCGGGGACAAGGCCCGCCACGAGATCCGGCCGGCCCCCGGTCCGGGGCAGAAGCCCGGCGAACCGTCCGGCGAGGCCGGGGCGTCCGACGACCGCTCCGCGAAGCCCGCCGCGGGCGAGCGGCCCGGCGCCGGCCAGTCCGGTGCCGCCCAGCCCGCCGGTCAGCCGGGCCCCGGGCCGAAGCCCGCCGCGCAGTCCGGTGCCGGCGCCACGCCGGCCGCCGCTGCCGCCGGCACGGGTGCGGACGCCTCCGCGCGCCCGGGGCAGGCTGCCGACGCCCGGCCCGGGCGTCCCGACCAGGGTCGCTCCGACCAGGCCCGTCCCGACTCCGCGGACCAGCGGTCCGGTCGGCCCGGGCCGCGCCCGGGTGCACCGGAGCCACAGCGCCCCGGTGCCCGGTCCGGTGCCGAGGAGCGCCCGGGGGCCGAGCAGCGTCCCGGTCAGAAGGATCAGGGGCCCTCGCGTCCGCAGGGCGCCCCGAACGGCCGCCCGCAGGCCCCCGCGGCCGGTGTCAACGGCGCCGGGGTGAACGGTGCCCGACCGGCGGCCGCCCAGGCGTCGCCGTCGGGCGATGCGGCACCCACGCCGCGGCCCGGTCCGCGTCCGCAGCCGGGGCCCGCCCCGGCGCGCCAGGACTCCGGGTCCCAGTCCCGGCCCGACTCCGGTCCGGCCAAGCCCGGCGCCGGTGGGCCGGGTACCGACCGTCCGGCCGGGGCACCGCAGCCCGCCCGGACGGACGCCCCGGGCCCGCGCCCCGGCGGTACCGACGGGGACAAGTCCGCCGGCCCGCGCCCGGGTCCGCGGCCCGCGCCGGGCCCGCGCCCGTCGCCGGCCCCCACCGGGCAGCAGGGCGGTGCCGAGCGCACCACCGCTGTCCGGCCCGGGGACGAGCCCGAGCCCGCCGAGCTGTTCCGGCCCGCGTCGGACTCCCGCCCGGTCGAGGCGGAGCCGAAGACGTCGGCCGTGCCGCGCCAGGACCCGCGTCCGACGCCCGGCGGCGACGCCGAGCGCACGGTCGCGGTCGGCGCCGTCCGCCGTTCCGGTGACACCCCAACGGATGGTTCGCAGAAGCCGCCGGCGGGGGACAAGGGCACCTCGGCCGAGAGCACGAAGGCCGACGCGGAGCCGCCGACGACCGCGAACCCGGCCGCCGGGCGCGGCCCGGCGCGACCCGGTCCGGAGGGGGCCCGCAACGGCTCCGGCCAGGCCGGCCACGGTCAGAACGGTCGTAACGGTGCGTCGTCGGCGTCCGAGCCGTCGTCGCAGGGTGGCGAGAAGGGCAACGGCGCGACCCGCAACGGTTCCGGCGCGGCCACCGGCGACAAGGGCCGGACGGGCGCGGCGCAGCCGTCGACGGGGACGCGCAGCAGCTGAGGTTCCCCGCGCGGGGCCCGGGACCCCAATAAGGTCCGGGCCCATGCAGCTCGGCTCGTTCACGGTCCCGGTCCTGCCCCTCGTGGCGGTGCTGGGCGCGGGCGTGCTCGTGGTCCTGGTCCTGTGGGGTGTGTGGCGTGCGCGCCGCACCCCTGCGCCCGGGCCGCTGCCGCTCGAGCCCCCGCGCGCGACCGCGGACCCGCAGCCGTCCTATGCGGACTGGACCGGTGAGGCGGCCGGCGGGCCGGCGGACCCGCCGCGTCCGGCCCGTGCACGGACCGTCGCGGACGTGGTCGCCGAGCGCGGCGCGGACACCGGTCCGCTGCCTCGGGTACCCGCATACGCCGGCGCTGTCGTCGCCTCCGGTGCAGGGCGCCACGCCGCCCCCGACGACGACGGGGCCGAGGGCTCGCTGGAGGCGCTGTTCGCCCCGGCCGACGAGCAGCCCGACGCGGCCACCCTCGCCCGGGGGCGCGACCCGGAGGCCACGGCCGCCGTGCCGCTCGCCGCGGCGCCGCCGGTCCCGGGTGCCGCGTCGGGAACCGGGGCGTCGGGTGCCGTGGTGGAGCCACTGCCCCGGCCACGGCCGACCCCGCGCCCCCGGTCGACCGGGTTGCGAGGGGTCCGGGACGCAGGGGCCGCCACACACGCCGGCCGTACCACCGCGGGCGACGGCAGCGTCGAGGGCGGCGTCGAGGGCAGCACGGCGGACGCGGAGCCCCTGGCCGCGACGACCCCGGTGGGCGGACCCCACGCGGCCGCCGACCCCGCCGACGGCACCGCTCCTGCGGACACGGCGCTGACGGGCACGGCTCGGACGGGCTCCGTTCGCACGGACACCGGCGTCGCGGCCCCCACCGAGACCGACACCGAGACCGCGATCGACACCGCCGACCCGAGCCGTGCCTCCGCCACGCCCCGCGCCGCGGATCCGTCCGGGGCCGATGACGCTGCCGGGGCCGATGACGCAGCCCCGACCGACGCCACCGCAGCCCGGGACGCCGCGGGCACCCCCGACGACCCGGCCACGCCGCCGGTGCCGGAGTGGCCGGTCGCGCGGCTGCGCATCGTCGACGACCTCACCGACGTCGTCGCGCCCGGCCCGGACGCCACGCCCGCCGCGGCCGGGCAGTCCCCGGCCGCCGGGGACGACACCGTGCCCCCTGCCGCGGAACACGCTCCGGCCGCCCGGAAGGACACCGCGCCCGGCCCGCTGCCGCCCTGGTCGGCCGAGCGCGTCGAGCCGGCCGCCGAGGACCTCCCCGCGACGTCCGGGATCCCGGCGATGCCACCCCCCGCGCCGACCCCGCCCGCCGGGTCCGAGATCACGTCCCGGCCGACCTCCGAACCGGTCTCCCGGGCCGTGCAGCAGGCCCTCGCGGCCCGCGCCGTGCAGCGGGCGCGCCTGCGCGCCACGGACGCCGTCGTCGACCCGCAGCCCGACGCGCCCGGTGGCGAGCAGCAGGAGCTGCCGCTCGCCGTCGTCCCGACCGCGGGGGCGCGCACCCCGGCGGCCGGCGACGCGAAGGACCGGCTGCTCGGTGTGCTCCTGGAGGACCCGGCCCGCGCCGTCGACGCGACCGAACGGCTCGACGACACCCGCGACCGCATCGCCGAACTCGACGCGGTCCTGCGTCGCCGCCGCGAGGACCTGGCCGGCGCCGTCCGGCACCTGCACGAGTGCGGACTCGACCCGGCGCAGATCGGCCGGCTGTCCGGGATGGCCGTCGACGACGTCCGCACCATCCTCGACGGCGAGGACGCCGAGCGCTGAGCCTCAGCGCAGCACGGTGAACCGCACGCCCGTCCCCGGCGGGGCCTGGGCGAGCAGCGGCAGGTCGGCGCGCTCGACGACGGCGATCACCGGGTAGCCACCGGTCGTCGGACGGTCGGCGAGGAACACCACCGGCGGCCCGTGCGGCGGAACCTGTACCGCGCCGGTCACCATCCCCTCGCTCGGCAGCTCCCGGTCGCGCAGCTCCGGGAGCCGCTGCGGGGACGGCCCGTCGAGACGGACCCCGATCCGGTTCCCGTCGGCCGTCACCGTCCACAGCGGACCCGCGAGGGCGGCGCGTGGGTCGGCGAACCAGCCGTCGCGGGGGCCGGGGCGCACCCGCAGCCCGACCACGGCACCGGGCAGGGACACCGGGACCGGCCCGGACACCGGGATCCCGCCGGACCACGGGCCGACCGGCAGCTCGTCGCCGTCGGCGACCGGGCCGGGCCCCAGCCCGGACAGCAGGTCGGTGCTGCGGCTGCCCAGCGCGAGCGGCACCTCCAGCCCGCCCGCGACGGCGAGGTAGCACCGCAGCCCGCCGACCGGCGTCCCGACCGTCAGCTCGGCGCCGTCGGGCAGGTGCAGCGCCCGGTGCGACGCGGCCGGGCTGCCGTCGACGGACACCGGCGCGGGCGCCCCCGTGACGGCGACGGTCCGGCCCCCCAGGGCGCGCACCCGCAGCCCGCCGCCGAGCAGCTCCAGCCCGGCGGCGCCGTCGTCGTTGCCGACCAGACGGTTCCCCAGCTCGTACGCCGGCCCGTCCAGCGCGCCCGACGGCGGCACCCCCAGGTGTGCGTGCCCCGGACGTCCGCGGTCGGTCACCAGCGCCTGCGGCCCGGCCCGCACCACCAGCAGCGCACTCACCGGGGCTCGAACCGGACGCGGTCGCCGGGGGTGAACAGCGCGGGCGGGTCGGCGACGGGGTCGAACAGGACCGTGTCGGTGCGGCCGATCAGCCGCCAGCCGCCGGGGGAGCGTCGCGGGTAGACGCAGCTGTAGACGTCGGCGATCCCGACCGAGCCGGCGGGCACCGCGGTCCGCGAGCTCTTCAGGCGTGGCTGCCGCAGCGGCTCCGGGAGCCCAGAGAGGTAGCCGAAGCCCGGCGCGAAGCCACAGAAGTCCACCCGGTACTCCGCGCCGCTGTGCAGCGCGACCACCTCGTCGACGGACAGGCCCGCGGTCTCGGCGACGAGCGCGAGATCCTCGCCGTCGTAGGTCACGGGCAGCGTGTGGACGGTGCCCGTGCCCGCCTCGCCGGCGGCCGCGTCCGCGGCCCGTGCGACCTGTACGACCCGCTCGGTGGCGGCTCCGGGCGCCACCTCGACGAGCACGGTCCGGGCGGCCGGGACCAGCTCCCGCACCTCGGGCAACGCGGCGTCCCGCACGGCGGCGGCGACGGCCGCCACGGCGGCGGCGTCGTCGACCTCCAGCAGCACCGCCCGCCCGCCGCAGCGGCGGACCCGGACCGCGAGCAACTAGCCGACCACGCGGTGCAGGACGGCCGAGATGTGCGGCTGCATCGGCTGCCCGACCATCGCGCGCTCGTCGACGTAGGCGAGGTCGCCCTGGTTGACCAGGCCGTAAAGCCGCTTCGCCGCGGTGACCTCCTTGGCCGAGGGCGTCCGGGCGATGGCGTCGGTCTCGATCTGCCAGGACCGCATGTCGCCCCGCGGCCCGTAGTAGACCTCGACGATCCCGGTGTGGTGCGCGATCAGGACCTCGATCGAGCCGTCCTCCTGGGGCCGCCAGAAGCCGGTCTCGCGGGCGGCCTGGCGGATGATCCCGCCGTCGTCGTCGAGCAGCCAGGAGCGGGCCTCGTAGGACAGGAACGGACGGCCGTCGTGCGCCCAGGTGATCTGCTGGCCGAAGTGGAACGGGCCCTCGATCGTCGGGTAGACGACCTCGCCGGTGCCGCGCCAGGTACCGACCAGCGGTAGCAGGCCGAGGCAGGCCTCGTGCAGGTCGGGGCCCTGGCGCAGGTTGGCGGTGTCGTCGTCGACGGGCAGGTCGGGCCACTGCGGCCGGTTGCGCTGCGGGGAGTCCGGGGCCGCGTTCTCCGGACCGGTGATCGTGGTCTGCAGCTCCTCGTCGGACGCTGCGGCGGGCTCGGGGTCGGTCACGGGGTCTGCTCCTCGGTGTGGTGGTCGTCGGGGTCCCGTTCGGGATCGGGACCCGGCCCGGGCGCGGCGACGGGCTCGACGACGAACAGGCGACGGAGCAACCAGCCGGCCCAGGCGGCGGTTCCCGCGGACAGGGCGATCAACAGCCCGGTGGAGAACCAGTGCACGGCGGGCGAGTCTACTGACCTGCCACGCCGGCGCGCCTCCCCGGCCGTTCCGACGCGCGGGCCGGCGGTACCGGAACGCCGAACGCCGCCCCGGCGGGACCGGGACGGCGTTCGGTGGAACGGGCGGGCGCCCTCGCGCTCAGGCGACGGTGTCGTCTCGCGCCTTCGCAGGCTCAGGCGACGGTGTCGTCTTGCGCCTTCGCAGGCTCAGGCGACGGCGATCTCCGCGCGGTGCAGCCCCGGCCCGTCGACGACGAGCTCGGACTGCCCGTTACCCGAGCGCGACAGCGCCCGGACGGTCCAGGTGCCCGGGGCGGCGAAGAACCGGAAGTCACCCGAGGCCGAGGACACGACCTCCGCGGTGAACTCCCCGGTGCCGTCGAGCAGCCGGACGAAGGCACCGGCCACCGGATCGCCGGCGGCGACGACGCGGCCGGCGAGCACGGTCTCCTTGGAGAGGTCCGTGTTCGGGGGCAGGGTCAGGTTCTGGTCAGGTGCGGCACACACGTCACTTCGCTCCCAGCTCGATCGGCACGCCGATCAGCGAGCCGTACTCGGTCCAGCTGCCGTCGTAGTTCTTGACGTCGGAGTGGCCCAGGAGCTCGTGCAGCACGACCCAGGTGTGGCTGGAGCGCTCGCCGATGCGGCAGTAGGCGATGGTCGCCTTGCCCTCGTCGAAGCCGGCCTCCTTGTAGAGGGAGGCGAGCTCGTCGTTCGACTTGAAGGTGCCGTCCTCGTTGGCCGCCTTCGACCACGGGATGTTGATCGCGCTCGGCACGTGGCCCGGACGCTGGCTCTGCTCCTGCGGGAGGTGGGCCGGGGCCAGGATCTTGCCGGAGAACTCGTCGGGCGACCGGACGTCGACCAGGTTCTTGGCGTCGATCGCGTCGACGACCTCGTCGCGGAACGCGCGGATCGAGGTGTCGGCCTCCTTGGCGGTGTAGGAGGTCGCGGGGCGGTCCTTGACGTCGGTGGTCAGGGTCCGGCCGTCGAGCTCCCACTTCTTGCGGCCGCCGTCGAGCAGCACCACGTCGTCGTGGCCGTAGAGCTTGAACTCCCAGTACGCGTAGGCGGCGAACCAGTTGTTGTTGCCGCCGTAGAGCACGACCTTGTCGTCGTTCGAGACGCCCTTGGCGGAGAGCAGCTGCTCGAACTGCTCCTTGGTGGGGATGTCGCGACGGACCGCGTCCTGCAGCTCGTCGGTCCAGTTGACCTTGACCGCACCGGGGATGTGGCCCCCGTCGTAGGCGGTGGTGTCCTCGTCGACCTCGAGGAACACCACCCCGTCGGTCTCCAGGTTCTCTTCCGCCCAGTCGGCGGTGACGAGGACGTCCTCGCGGCTCATGTCGATCTCTCCCGAATCGTGTGTCGTGGAACGGTCAGGACTGCGCGGCGGTGCCGCGCAGGCGGGCGAGGAGCCCGTACATCTCGCAGCCGAGGCAGAAGCCGAAGGCCGCGTTGAGGAAGGCCGCCGCGAGGGCCGCCGCCGTGGCGACGACACCGAGCACGGTCAGGCCGGACAGGTAGCCGGCCGCCGCGACGACGGTGAACACCAGCCCGACGGTCTGCGAGAAGCGGACCGGGGCGGCGTCCTCGCGCTCGGCGGGCGGACCCAGCCGGGGCGCGAGGAGGTGCCGGTACACGACGCCGTAGGGGGCGAACCGCATGCCGGCGAACGCGCCGACGGCGAAGACGACGGCCTGCGCGAGTACGAGCAGGCCGCTGCCGGACAGCAACACCAGCGCCAGGACGACGGTGGTGATCGCGGCGGAGAAGCGGACCCCGCGCGGGTCGAGCCGGGGCTCGACGAGCGCGGATCCGCGGTCCGTGACGGACATCGGACTCCAGTAACCGGGGTGGCAACCTCGGCGTCGCGGGACGCCGGGGCTCAGGACACGCGGGTCAGGAGTCCAGACACAGGCAGCCGGCGAGGCGGCACAGATCGACCGTGCGGCGTCGGGTCAGCGGCCAGTTCACGGGTCCGAGCCTAGCCGACGATCCGCGCCGAGCCCAGCAGTCGGCGCCCACCGGACATCACACACGTTCTCAGCCGGTGGGAAGGGCGGCGACGAGCTCGTCGGTGCGCGGGACCCCGGAGACCCGGAGGACCTCGGCACCGCGGGCGTCGAAGACGACCGTCGTCGGGGTCCGCAACACGCCCAGCGCCCGGGCGACGTCGACGCGCTCGGCCACGTCGACCTCCACGTGCGCCACGCCCGGGTCCGCCGCGGCCAGGTCGCCGAGGACGCGCGCGGTCTGCCGGCACGGCGCGCAGACCGGTGAGGACAGCTGCAGCAGCAGCGCCCGGCGCCCGTCCGGCCCGGTCCCGGCCAGCTCCCAGCCCGGCCCGGCCACGGCGGGCGCGCCGCTGTCGTCGCCGGAGGGCCGCAGCCGCCCCGAACGGCTGCGCAGGACCAGCCCGACGAGGGTCGCCACCAGCAGGACGACGACCAGCACCACCGCACCCGTGACGTCCACCGACGCCCCCTCTCAGCCCGCGGAGCGGGACGTGCCCGGTCCGCCGCCCACGCTCAGGTCGCGCACGGACCCGGCGATCTGCAGGACGTTGTACTCCGGAACACCGGCCGAGGTCGCGGTGACGCCCAGCGGCAGCGGACCCGGGTCGATGTCCACGGCGAGCGCGCGCAGCATCGAGGTGCGGACCGCGTCCGGCACCGGCTCGTCCGAGCCGTTGATCCGGACGTCCCGCGGGACGATCCGCATCGTGCCGTGGTCGACGAGGAGCACGGTCAGGACGGCCACCTGCGTGTCGGCCCCGTCCACCGGCATCTCCGCGACGAACCGTGCCGCGTTGCGCGGGTCGAGTCCGCGCAGCGCCGGGTCGCCGCCGGCCCGGATCACCGAGTCGATCGCGTTGGCGTCGACGGCCTCGACCGACAGCCGCGTCACCCCGGCGGCCGGCCCGCCGGCGTCGACGACCATCCGGCGGATGTCGTTCGGGCTGACCTGCACGATCCCCTCGGCCGCCGCGGCGCGGAACCGGGCGGGTCCGGGCCCGGCGAGGTCGGACAGGTCCCCGCGCAGGCCGTACATCTGTACCTGGAGCTCGGGGGTGCGCAGCGGCCCGACCGGGACCCGCTGCAGCGTCATCTCGACATGGTCGTAGCGGCCGGTCGCGGCCTGGGCGAGGACAGAGAAGCCGTGCACCTGCACACGCGGGTCCTCGGGGAGGTCGAGCCGGTCGCGCAGCGCACGGGAGACGCCCGCCTCGACCGCCGCGCCGGTGGCGAGGTCGCCCGCGACGAGCACGGCGGCCACCGCCAGGACGGTGGCGAGCACGCGACGGACGGGGCGTCCCACGACCGGGCCTCCACAGGATCGGGATACGTCCTGACCAGGGTAGAGAGCCCGGCCGCCGGCCCGGTGGGCGGCCCCGGGGCCCCGGAGCGGACCCCGTCCCCGACGGGAACGATCCAGTTCGTGGCGTGAAACCCGTCGCTCTGCGGCTGACCGTGGGGTGACGTCCCGGTATCGTCCGCGTATCGCGAGAAGGGGGAGTCCATGGAACTGCTCCTGCTGACCACGGCTCCGGATGCGGCAGCCGTACTGCCCGCCCTGTCGCTGCTGCCGCACAACGTGCGGACCGCGGCGCCCGAGGTGGCGGCACTGCTCGACGCCGGTCCGCACGACGCCGTCCTGGTGGACGCCCGTTCCGACCTGGTCGCCGCGCGCAGCCTGTGCCGGCTGCTGGGCAGCGCCGGGACCGACGCGCCGGTGATCGCCGTGCTGAACGAGGGCGGCCTGGTCGCCGTGTCCGGCGAGTGGGTGGTCGACGAGATCCTGCTCCCCGACACCGGCCCGGCCGAGGTGGACGCGCGGCTGCGGCTGTTGCGGTCGCGCCCCGGTGCCGAGTCCGCGTCCGGGGGTGGCGCGCTCGTCCTCGGCGAGCTCGTCATCGACGAGGCGACGTACTCGGCGCGGCTCAAGGGCCGCCTGCTGGAGCTCACCTACAAGGAGTTCGAGCTGCTCAAGTACCTCGCGCAGCACGCGGGACGGGTGTTCACCCGGGCGCAGCTGCTGCAGGAGGTCTGGGGCTACGACTTCTTCGGTGGCACCCGCACCGTCGACGTCCACGTCCGGCGGCTGCGCGCCAAGCTCGGCGGCGAGCACGAGCAGATGATCGGCACCGTGCGCAACGTCGGCTACAAGTTCGTCCGCCCGTCGCGCGGCGGGCTGTCCGCGCCGCCCGACCAGGACGACGCGGACCCCGAGCCCGTCCCGGACCGTCGCCTGCCCGGCGCCCGGCCCCCGACCGGCCCGGGACGTGGAGCGTGGGTCCCGCGGTGACCTAGGGTCGGTGCTCGTGGACCCGCAGGAGCACTCCCGTCTCGACGCCGCCACCGTCTCCGCGGTGCAGGACCTGCTGAGGGCGGCGACCGGCGCCGACGGCGCCGAACCGCTCTCCGAGCAGTTCCTGATGCACCTGCGCCCGGACGCCCCCGCCGACGGTGTGGCGCACCTCGTCGTCCCCGGTGACGACGGAGCCGTGGCCGGCTACGCCCAGGTCGACGGCACCTACGCCGAGCTGGCCGTGCACCCTGGCGCACGACGGCGGGGAATCGGCGGCGCGCTCGTCGCTGCGGTCGAGAAGGTCACCGCCGACCCGCACGTGTGGGCGCACGGCGACCTCGACGCCGCGAAGGGGCTCGCCGCGGGCCGCGGCTACCGCCGGGACCGCGTGCTCTGGCAGATGCGCCGCACCGGTGCGGCGGGCCCGCTGCCCGCCCTGACCGTCCCCGACGGCGTCACGATCCGTGCCTTCGAACCCGGCCGCGACGACGACGAGTTCCTCCGGGTCAACAACGCCGCCTTCGACTGGCACCCCGAGCAGGGCGGCTGGACCGGCGCCGAGCTCGCCGCGCGGGAGGCCGAGGACTGGTTCGACCCGGCCGGGTTCCTGCTCGCCGTCGACGGCGGCGGCACCCTGCTCGGCTACCACTGGACCAAGGTCCACCCGGCGACCGGCGACGAGCGGGCCCTGGGCGAGGTCTACGTCCTCGGCGTCGATCCGGCCGCCCACGGACGGGGGCTCGGCACGGTCCTGACCCTCGCCGGACTGCACCACCTGCACGACCGCGGGCTGGACACCGTGCTGCTCTACGTCGAGGCGGACAACGCCCCCGCCGTAGCCGTCTACGAGCGCCTCGGGTTCGCCGTACACGCCGCGGACGTCAACTACGCCCGGTGAGACCCGGTCACCGTTCGACGACCGGTGACGGGTTCGTTCGAACGTGTGACGCAGGTCCACCCGGTCGCCGACCCTGTTCATCCCACGTTCATCTTCCGTGGGGGTGGCGTCCAACGTCGACTCCTAGCGTCTGCGGCCGAGTGGTCACCCAGACCGCCGTCCCGCAACCGGCTCGGAGCCGACTCGGAGGAAACTGCAGTGAAGACCAAGCGGCGCGCGCCCCGGGCGCGCCTGGCTGCCGTCGGTATCGCCACGTCCTGCGCGCTGTTCGTCGCCGGCTGCGGTGCGGCGAACGAGGGCGGCGGCTCGGACGCCCAGGGTTCGGGCGTCACCGGCCAGATCGCCGGTGCGGGCGCGAGCTCCCAGCAGGCGGCCATGCAGGCCTGGATCGCCGGCTTCACCGGCGCGAACCCCGGCGCGACGGTCAACTATCAGCCGGTCGGCTCGGGCGGTGGCCGTACGCAGTTCGTCCAGGGGGCGGTCCAGTTCGCCGGGTCGGACGCCTACCTGAAGGACGACCAGCTGAACCAGGCGCGGCAGCGCTGCGGCGGCTCGGTCATCGAGATCCCGAACTACGTCTCGCCGATCGCCATCGTCTACAAGCTCGACGGCGTGCAGGACCTGAACCTGTCGCCGGCGACCATCGCGGGCCTGTTCAAGGGCGAGATCACGACCTGGAACGACCCCAAGGTCGCCGCGGACAACCCGGGCGTGCAGCTTCCGGCCACGGCGGTCACCCCGGTGCACCGCTCGGACGAGTCGGGCACCACCGAGAACTTCACCGACTTCCTCAACAAGGCCGCGGCGCAGGTGTGGACCGATGAGGGCGACGGCGAGTGGCCGATCCAGGGCGGCGAGGCCGCCCAGGGCACCTCCGGTGTCGTCGGCGCGGTGAACGCGGGCAACGGCACGATCGGCTACGCCGACGCGTCGCAGGCCGGCGAGCTGGGCAAGGCCAAGGTGAAGCTGGGCGACCAGAACGTCGAGCCGACCGCCGAGGCCGCCGCGAAGATCCTCGAGGAGTCCACGCGCGTCGAGGGCCAGGGCGACACCTCGTTCGCCTTCGACCTGAACAGGACCGCCACCGGCGGTGCCTACCCGGTGGTGCTGGTGTCGTACCTCCTCGCCTGCCCGACCTACCCCGACGCCGCCCAGGCCGACACCACCAAGGCGTTCCTGAACTACGTGGTCAGCACGGACGGTCAGCAGACCGCGGCGCAGAACGCGGGTTCGGCGCCCCTCTCCGAGGCCCTGCGTGGCCAGATCACCCCGGTGATCGACCAGATCAAGGCCGCCGGCTGACCGTCGGCTTGAGTCGGATGTCATCTAGCCAGGGGCCCCGGGCCGTGTTCATCATGGACACCGAGCCCGGGGTTCCCCGGTGCCGTCCTCCCCTGCCCAGCGCACGATCGCACCCCCAGGGATCACTGTGACCACCACGGAAACGAAGCCCGAACCCGTATCGGGCAAGCCTCCGGGCCAGCTCGGTGACCGCATCTTCGCCGGTTCGGCGAAGGGTGCGGGGATCCTGATCCTGGTCGTCCTCGCCGGGGTCGCCGCGTTCCTCGTCTCCGAGGCCGCGCCCGCTCTCGTCGCTCCGGCGGAGGAGGTGCACGGTGGGCTCGCCGCCTACATCGCCCCGCTCATCTTCGGCACGGTCCTCGGTGCCGTGATCGCCTTGCTGATCGCGACGCCGCTCGCGGTCGGTGTCGCGTTGTTCATCAGCCACTACGCGCCCCGCCGGCTCGCACAGGGGCTGAGCTACGTCGTCGACCTCCTGGCGGCGGTCCCGTCGATCGTCTACGGGTTCTGGGGTGCCTTCACCCTCGCCCCCGCGTCGGTCGCGCTGAGCGTCTGGCTCAACGACTACCTCGGCTGGATCCCGTTGTTCGCCGGGCCGCCCTCGGTCACCGGCCGGACCATGCTGGTCGTCAGTGTCGTCCTCGCCGTGATGATCCTGCCGATCATCACCGCCGTCGCCCGTGAGGTCTTCCTCCAGGCGCCGAAGCTGCACGAGGAGGCCGCGCTCGCCCTGGGTGCCACCCGCTGGGAGATGATCCGGCTCGCGGTGCTGCCGTTCGGCCGCTCGGGCGTCATCTCCGGGGCGATGCTGGGTCTGGGGCGCGCGCTCGGAGAGACGATGGCGGTCGCCACGATCCTGTCGGTCTCCGGAGCGGTGACGCTGAACCTGATCAGCAGCGAGAACCCGTCGACGATCGCGGCGAACATCGCCCTGCAGTTCCCCGAGGCCTCCGGGCTCGACGTGAACGTCCTGATCGCCTCCGGCCTCGTGCTCTTCGTGATCACGCTGCTGGTGAACATGCTCGCCCGTTACATCGTCGAGCGCCGCCGCGACTTCTCCGGAGCGAACTGAGATGTCCACCGGAACCGAACGCAACCGCACCGACACCGAGGTACCCGTGACCAGTACCGGTCTGGAGACCCCCGCCGCGACGCCCACGGTGCTGCGCCGTACGGGAAGCCTGCCGAACTGGGCCCCGTGGGCGGTGCTCGTGGCCTCCGCGGTCCTGATGGGTGGGCTCGTCGCACTCCTCGGCTCCGGTGTCGGACTCTGGGTGGTGTCGACCGCCGTCGTGTACGCGGTCGCGACCTACGTCGTGTCCCGGGTCGTCGAGGGCGGTCGCCGGGCCACCGACCGTCTGGTCACCGTCGTGGTCACCACGGCGTTCCTGCTGGCCATGCTGCCGCTGGTGTCGGTCCTCTACACCGTCGTCTCCGAGGGCTGGGCACGGTTCGACGCGACCTTCTTCACCCAGTCCATGCGCGGCATCGTCGGTGTCGGCGGCGGTGGTCTGCACGCCATCCAGGGCACGCTCATCATCACCGGGCTCGCCGCCCTGATGTCGATCCCGATCGGCATCCTGACCGCGATCTACCTGGTGGAGTACGGCAACAACTCGCGCCTGGCGCGGGCCATCACCTTCTTCGTCGACGTGATGACCGGTATCCCCTCGATCGTCGCAGGCCTGTTCGCCTACGCGCTCTTCGCGCTGCTGCTCGGGCCCGGGGTCCGCTTCGGGTTCGTCGGTGCGGTCGCCCTGACCGTGCTGATGATCCCGATCGTGGTCCGCTCCACCGAGGAGATGCTGAAGATCGTCCCGAACGAGCTGCGTGAGGCCGCCTTCGCCCTCGGGGTCCCGAAGTGGCGGACCATCCTGAAGGTCGTCATCCCGACCACCGCCGGCGGTATCGCGACCGGCATCACGCTGGCCGTCGCCCGGGTCATCGGCGAGACCGCGCCGCTGCTGGTCACGGTCGGTGCCGCTCTCGGGATCAACCTCAACCCGTTCTCCGGGCCCATGGCGACGCTGCCCGTCTTCTCGTACTACTCCTACGCGGTGCCCGGCATCCCGCGTGAGGCGTTCATCGACCGGGCGTGGACCGCGGCTCTGGTGCTGATGCTCATCGTCATGGTGCTGAACATCCTCGCCCGCGTCATCTCCCGTATTTTCGCCCCGAAGACCCGATAAGGACTCCCGACATGGGCAAGAGTGTCGAAGCCAAGGACCTGAACATCTACTACGGGTCGTTCCTCGCCGTCGAGGGCGTCAACATGACGATCAAGCCGAAGACCGTGACGGCCCTCATCGGCCCGTCCGGCTGCGGCAAGTCGACCTTCCTGCGGTCGATCAACCGGATGCACGAGAACATCCCCGGCGCCCGCGTCGAGGGCCGGCTCGAGCTCGACGGCCAGGACCTCTACGGCGCGAACGTCGACCCGGTCGGCGTCCGCCGCCAGATCGGCATGGTCTTCCAGCGGCCCAACCCGTTCCCGACGATGTCGATCTACGACAACGTGATCGCCGGGATGAAGCTCAACAACAAGAAGGCCTCGAAGTCCGAGTTCGACGACACCGTCGAGCGGTCGCTGCGCGGCGCGAACCTCTGGAACGAGGTCAAGGACCGGCTCGACAAGCCCGGCTCGGGCCTGTCCGGTGGTCAGCAGCAGCGGCTCTGCATCGCCCGCGCGATCGCGGTGCGCCCGGACGTCCTGTTGATGGACGAGCCCTGCTCGGCGCTGGATCCGATCTCCACGCTGGCGATCGAGGACCTGATCAACGAGCTGAAGAACGACTACACGATCGTCATCGTGACCCACAACATGCAGCAGGCGGCGCGGGTCAGCGACTTCACCGGCTTCTTCAACATCGAGGGCACCGGCAAGCCCGGCAAGCTGGTCGAGCTCGACGAGACCAAGACGATCTTCTCCCAGCCGAAGCAGAAGGCGACCGAGGACTACGTGTCCGGTCGCTTCGGCTGAGTCCCCGCAGCACGACGACGGCTCCGGCCCCCTCAGACGGGCCGGGGCCGTCGTCGTCGCGGGTGGGGTCAGAGCGCGGGCAGCTCGTCCACGGTGCCGCCGGTGACGGCGTAGACGACGTGGTCGGCCAGGTGCACGCAGTGGTCGGCGTAGCGCTCGTGGAAGCGGGCCAGCAGCGCGGCGTCGACGGCGGCGGGCACCCCCGCGGTCCAGCCCGGGCCGAACATCAGCTCGAAGACCTGGCGGTGCAGGGCGTCGACGACGTCGTCGTCGTCACGCAGCTCGGCGGCGAGGACGACGTTGTGGGTACGGAGCGCCTCGACGGCCTTGTCGCCCATGGCCGCGACCCGGGCCCCGTAGTCGCGGAACAGCGGGCGGGCCTGCTCGGCGAGCACCGCACGGTCCGCGTTGCGAACGACGGTGGCCGCGACGTGCCGGGCCAGATCGCCCATCCGCTCCAGCTGCTGGGCGCACCGCAGGGCGGTGATCACCGAGCGCAGCGGCGTGACCATCGGCTGGTGGATGTTCATGGTCTCGACGGCGAGCAGCTCGATCGCGTCGCGGTGGCCGTCGATGACGGGGTCGCGGGAGACGACCTGCTCGGCGAGCCGGGGGCGGTGGCGCAGGAGCGCCTCGGACGCGTCGCGGAACGCGGAGGCGACGAGCGGACCCATCTCGTCGAGCATGGACCGGAGCTGCGTCAGGTTGTCGTCGAGCGTCTCCCTGCGCATGGCGACGACCTTAGATCGGAGTCCGTGGCCGATTCGGCCCGGGACCGGTGAACGCTCGGTGAACGCCAGGTCAGGCGGCGCGGGCCCGCAGGCCGACGCGCAGGCCGACCCGGAAGCGCTCGGTGGAGCCGAGGACGGTTGATCGGACCCCGGTCACCTCGAACCACTCGAGGGCGTGTCCGGCCCGGCTCATGCCGTCCCGGATCGCCGCCTCGACGCTCTCGTCCGAGGTCCCGACGACCTCTGTGACGACGCAGCCCGCGTGTTCCATGACGCAGACGTGCCCTCGGCGTCGCACCGTCAAACTCGATCGGTCGGCCGTTCGCCGAGCGGGGTGTATCGACTACGTCGAACGGGGCAACAACACTCTCAGACGGCGAGCGGACCGGGCATCTGACCGGTCACGACGTACACGATCCGGCGAGCGACGGCGACGGCGTGGTCGGCGTACCGCTCGTAGAAGCGCGCGAGCAGTGCGACGTCGACCGCGGCGGACACCCCGTGGGTCCAGTTGCGGTCCATCAGCACGGTGAACATGTGCTGGTGGATGTCGTCGACGGCGTCGTCGTCCGCCTCGAGCTCGTTCGCCGCGTCCAGGTCACGGGTACGGATGACCCGCCCGGCCTTCTCCGCGAGCTCCACACCGACCCGGCCCATCTCGGCGAAGTACGACTTCACCTCGTCGGGCAGCACGGTCTGCGGGTGCCGGCGACGGGCGGCCTGGGCGACGTGCAGGGCGAGGTCGCCCATGCGCTCGATGTCGCCCGCACCGTGGATCGCGGCGACGACGACCCGCAGGTCGGTCGCGACCGGTGCCTGCAGGGCGAGCAGGCCGAAGGCCCGGTGCTCCGCGGCGGCACGGACGTCGTCGATCTTGATGTCCTCGGAGATGACCTGCTCGGCGAGCTGGAGATCGGCCTCGAGCAGCGCTGTCGTGGCGCGCGCCATGGCACGTGCGACGTCGTCGCACATGTCTGCCAGGCCGGAGGCCAGCTCGTCCAGCTGCTCCTGATAGGTGTCGCGCATGTCCCGAGCCTAGGCCCCCGGACGGGAAGGTTCAGCTGCAGCGGGTGAACCCGCCGTGAACGCTGGACGACATCCCCCGTTCGGGGTATGGGCGTGTCAGCCGCAGTCGGCGTCGTCGGAGGGGACGGCCTGCACCGGGGCCGCGTCGCCGGCCCCGACGACGAGCTCCAGCACCCGGCTCCCGGTCGGGTCCGGGACCGGCCGCGCGCCGGGCAGCGCCTCCACGAGCGTGCCCGCGGCGTCGGTGTTGTCGGGGGAGTAGCGGACCTGCGCGCCGGGTGCGGCCGGACCGGGCGTGACGGTGCCGATCTCGTAGCCGCGTTCGCGCAGGTCCGCGGCGATCCGGTCGGCCGCTCCGGGGCGTCCGGTCGCGTCGACCAGGTTCACGACGGTGCCCGGCGCGGGGGCGGCCGCGGACCGGGAGGCCGGCGCGGTCGCGCTCTCGGGCAGCGGCTCGTGCTCGCGCAGCGCGGAGAACAGGGTGCGAGCCTCGGAGCGGCGCAGCTCCAGCTGGCCCCGCGTGTTGGGGGCCTCGGTGACCGGGACCGACAGGAACACCGGGGTGTCGGCGTCGCCGGCGGCGCCGGACCGTGCGAGCCCGCGGGCGAGGGTGAGGATCTCGCCGGCGTCGACTCCGTCCGCCGACAGTGCCGACGACACCCCGGCCGCGGAGCGGCCCGGGGCCCCCGGGGTCAGCAGCGACGCGGTCGAGAGCGCGTCGCCGAGCGCGGCGGCGAGCACGCGTTGCTGGCGCCGGACCCGGTTCGCCGGGGAGCTGTCCGCGGTGCCCGCGGCGGAGGCGAACCGGACCGCGGTGGGCCCGTCGAGTTCCACGGTGCCGGAGCCCTCCACGACCGGGCCGAGCACCGGGTCCACGACCGGACGCTCGGTGCAGACCTCGATCCCGCCGACGGCGTCGACCAGCTGCGGGGTCCCGGCCAGGTCGAGCGCGACGACGCCGCTCATCGGCATGCCGGTCAGCTGCTGGACGACGCCGACGCTGCAGGCCGGGCCGCCGACGTCGTAGGCGGTGGCGAAGGCGGTGCGGGACTCAGCGGGCACGGTGTCGCCGTAGGTGCCGGTGGCGGCGTCGAAGCGCCGGCACGGCGGCCGGGACACCTCCAGCGTCGCGGGGATCGACAGGGTGACGGCCGGTCCGCCGCCCGCGGGCCGGTGGACCAGGACCGCCGTGTCGGTGCGCGCGGACTCCGCGGTGCCCGCGCGGTCGGCCTGCAGACCCAGCACCAGGACGTTGCGGTCGCCGGCCTGGACGTCGGCGTCGAGGATCGCGTCGCTGTCCCTGGCGAGGGCGGCGACGTCGCGGACGCCGTCGTGCACCTCGCTGCGCCCGGCGAACCCGTAGGCGGTGGTGACCAGGACGAGGATCGCGGCCGCCGCTGCGCCGATCCGCAGCGCGCGGGCGCGGGCGTCGAGCCGGGCCGGTGGCGGGGTCTCGCCCGGTCCCGGCTCCGCGACCCCGGGAGCGTCCGCCTCCGGCGTGGGCTCCTGCGCCGTGGTGGTGTCCTCGGCGGGCGGGTCGTCCCGGTAGCGACGACGACGGCGGCGCGGCACCAGCGCGTCGAAGACCTCGGTGACGCGCGAGTCCGCGGCGCCGCGGCGGGCGGGCCGCGGCGGCGGCACGCCCGCTCCGGTCTCGGTGTCGCCGTCGGTCGCACCGCTCCGGGGGACCCCGGCGCTCACGGCGTCGCCCGTGTTCCGGCCGGCTCCGGTGCTCCGGGGGGCCCGGGTGTCCGGACGGGCTGCGGCGGGCGGGGTCGCCCCGGTGTCCGCGGTCGGGCGGGCAGCGGTGCTCGGTGTGGTCCCGGGGGTACCGCCCCGGGGCGCCGGGGTGGCCCCGGTGCCGGCGCCGATCCGGGTGGACGGGGTGGAGGAGCGTGCGGTGGCCGGGGCCGTCCCCGGGGTGCGGGCGGGCCGGCCACCGGGCGTCGCCGGACGGGCGGTGCCGCCCGCGGGCGGCACCGGGGTGGTCCGCCCCGGGTCGCCGTCGCGCGGGCGTTGCGGTGCCGGCGGCTCACCGGGACGGCGGGGTACGGGTCCGCCGCGCACGCGTCGCACACCGGTCGGGGGGACCGGGCCCGGCGGCGGGGCGTCGGCGGGCCGCGGCTGCGGGCCGGAGGGGTGGGTCCCGGTGACGGGCCGCGGCTGTGGCCCGGAGGGGTGGGTCCCGGTGGCGGGACGGGGCTGCGGGCCGGAGGGCCGCACGCCGGGGCGCACCTGCGGGCCCGACGGGTGCGCTCCGGGCGGCGGGACCTGCGCCCCGGGAGGGCCCTGCGGCGCGGGGGGCGCGGGCGGGCCCGCGTCGTCCGGGCGCCGACGCGTACGCCGGGACCGGCGCACCTCGTCGTCGCCGTCCTGCACCGGGCCTCCTCGTCGCGACCGCCGGAGCGGAAGCGCGTGACGGGCGCGGCGTCGGGGGAGCGCGCCCTTCCGGGATCATGCGGTCGCAGGGACCGCACGGGGGATCTTATTCGGCCCGGCTCGGCGCGGGTGGCGCGGGGCGCGACGCGCCCTGCTCCGGTTGGGGGATCGACCGGCGTCCGGATGCCGGGCCGGCGAGGCTCACCCGGCCGTCGGCGTCGCGGTGGGCGACGGCGTTCCGGCCCGCCTGCTTGGCCGTGTAGAGGAGCACGTCGGCCTCGGTGACGAGGGCCTCGACGTCGTCGTCGCCGGGACGGGACCGGGCCACGCCGATGCTGATCGTCATCCGCAGGTCGGGGTGCAGGTCGCTCCAGTCGTGCGCGGCGACGCTCTCCCGGGCGGTCTCGCAGGCCGCGACGCCCTCCTCGGCCGTCAGCCCGGGCAGCACCAGCGCGAACTCCTCGCCGCCGTAGCGGGCGCAGAACGCCCCGGGCGGCAGGGCCCGGCCCAGCTCCAGCACCATCCGCTGCAGGACCCGGTCCCCGAACGGGTGCCCGTGGGTGTCGTTGACCAGCTTGAAGTGGTCGATGTCGGCGAGCGCCAGGCAGACCGGCAGGCCCGTGCCCGCGGCGAGCAGGTCGATCAGCCGCTCGTCGAGGTAGCGGCGGTTGTACGACGCCGTCAGGCTGTCGCGGCGGCTCTGCTCACGGGCCTCGGCGTGCTCGCGGCGGAGCCGGTCGAGCTCGTCGGGGGGGCTGGGGGCGTTGAGGCCGTGCAGGAGCCGGACGGCCTCGCGCAGGTGCAGGTAGGCCTGCTCGTAGCGACGGTGCTCCGCGAGCCGCTCGGCGGCCGCGGTGTGCAGGGCCGCGCGGGCCGCGGGGGAGGCGGGGGCGACGTCGTCGCCCGGCGTGTCGGGTCCGGGAGCGGGGGGCGACGGGTCGAGACGGCGTGCGGACCGCACGAGCCTGCGCACCGTCCATGCGGTGTCGGTCATGGTCCACCTCCCCGTCGTCGAGCCGTTCGGCCACTGGGATTGTTCATCGGTGACACCCCCGGGACGCTTGAGGCGTACGGCGCGTCGGCACCCGTTCGGCGCCCTGGTTCCCCCGGGTCGGGGTACGCGTGTTCGCCCCGGGGTCGCCGTGATCAACCTCCGGAGTGCTCCACGTCCGCCCCGAAGGGGATCGACGGGTCGTCCGGGTCGTCGAGCCAGTGCTCGGGCAGCACGACGCGACCGGGTGACCCCTGGCGCCCGCGCGGACCGTCGGCGTCGGCCGGGAACGGCTCGTCCGGGTCCAGCCCGGACAGCAGCTCGTCGAGGTGATCGATCGACTCCACCATCCCGAGGCTGCGCCGCAGCTCCGGGCCGACCGGGAAGCCCTTGAGGTACCAGGCGATGTGCTTGCGCACGTCGCGGATGCCCTTGTGGTCGCCCATGTGCTCGCACAGCAGCACGGCGTGCCGGCGCAGCGTCGCGGCGACCTGGCCCAGGTTCGGCGGGGCGGGCAACTCGCGGCCGGCGAACGCGGCCTCCAGGTCCCCGAACAGCCACGGCCGGCCCAGGCAGCCCCGGCCGACCACGACGCCGTCGCAGCCGGTCCGGGCGACCATGTCCAGGGCGTCCTGCGCGGAGAAGATGTCACCGTTGCCCAGGACCGGGACGTGCGCCGGGACGGCGTCGCGCAGCCGGGCGATCTCGTCCCAGTCCGCGGTGCCGGAGTAGCGCTGGGCGGCGGTGCGGGCGTGCAGCGCGACGGCGACGGCGCCCTCGTCGACGGCGATCCGCGCGGCCTCGAGGTGGGTGTGGTGCTCGTCGTCGATACCGATGCGCATCTTCACGGTGACCGGGCGGTCCCCGGCGCCGGTGACCGCGGCCCGCACGATCCGGCGGAACAGCTCCCGCTTGAACGGCAGCGCCGCTCCGCCACCACGACGGGTGACCTTGGGGACCGGGCAGCCGAAGTTCATGTCGATGTGGTCGGCCAGGTCCCGCTCGACGATCATCTCCGCGGCCCGCTGCATCGACACCGGGTCGACGCCGTAGAGCTGCATCGAGCGGGGGTGCTCGTCCGCGTCGAAGGCGATCATGCGGAACGTCAGCGGGTTCTTCTCGACCAGCCCGCGAGCGGTGATCATCTCGCAGACGTAGTAGCCGGCGCCCTGCTCACGGCACAGACGGCGGAACCCGGGGTTGGTGATGCCGGCCATCGGCGCGAGCACCACGGGGGTGTCGACCTCGAACGGGCCGATGCGCAACGGCGGCAGCACGCGGTCACGGCGGGCGGGGGTGTCCGTCCGCGCGTCGCGGACGCTGTCCAACACGGTCACGCCCACCAGTGTCCCAGGCCCGCGTGGCGGCGCCGACCTGGGCGTCGGTCAGAAGTCGACGGTGATGCAGCCGGGGCGTCCGCCCGCGGTGCCCGCGTGCCCGGCGTGGGTGGCGGTCGGCTCCTCGTGGAGGACCACGGACTCCGCTCGCCGGTCGTCCGGGAAGACCCACGGGACGGTGCTGGTCGACTCGCCGGCGCCGTTCGCGTCGGTGGTCACGTCGAGCCAGATCTCGTTCATCGGGTTCGCGTAGGACGGGTCGACGCTCGGCGTCACCGGGTCCTCGGAGAACTGGTAGTGCGGGCCCGCGTCGGTGCCCGCGGCCGCGGTGCAGGGCTTCGTGTGCGCGTGCGCGCCATAGGTCCGGTTCGGCACCAGACCGCTCACCCGCAGCGTGGTGACGGTCGAGCCGTCCTGCTCGGCGCTGGTGACCTCGACGGTCGAGCCGGCCGGGACCAGCGCGGCGTCGTAGGTGTGGGCGGGTCCCTCGCCGCCCTGGGCGAACGTCGCGGAGACCCGGGTCGCGGCGCTCTGCGACCGCTCGCCGTCGCCGCTGCCGCCGCAGGCGGTGAGGACGAGCGCAGCGGCGCCGAGCAGGGCGATCGAGGCGACGGAGCGTACGTGGATCATGCCGACGATGATCGTTCGTCGGGCTGGGGTGGGCACTGCGAGAACGGACATCGGGGCAGGTTCCACCGGTTCGTGTGGCGGCCACGCCCGGTCCCCGTACCTCCCCGCAGGCGGCCCCGCGGCCCGCACGTGCCCGCGACGCCGCCCGGCCCGCCCGGGAACCGCTCTGCGACAGCGGATCCGGTCGTTCGGTGGGGGCGCCGCGGTGAGCGACACCCGACACGGTGATGGTGTCGCGACGACGAGATGCCCGGTTGCGGACGGTAAGATGGCGTCCGGTTCGCCACGACCGGCCGGGGGTAACCGGTGGCGGGCCGGGCCCGGGGTGTCCGGGGTCGGTCAGGGGCCTCTAGCTCAATCGGCAGAGCAGCGGACTTTTAATCCGCGGGTTCGGGGTTCGATCCCCCGGGGGCCCACACAATCCGCAGGTGAGAGCGATGCGTCCGGCTCGCCTTCAAGATCAGAGTACGCTTTTGGGACAGTTTTCGTGTCCTCGGTGAACATGTCCTCCAGGAGGTCGGCGGTCTGACGGTCGGTGAGCCGCCGCCCGAGATGGCGGTCCTGGGTCATGCTGATCTTCGCGTGACCGAGCTGGTCGCTGATCTTCCGGACAGGACGTGCGAGTCGTCAAGGCGCCGCCTGCGGCGGCGCAGGCCGGCCACGCCGGCCACGCCGCTTCGCTCACCACACCTCCCGCCCGTTCGCGGCGTCGGGGCAGGCTGTCCGGCCCTGCTCCGTGATGGCCCCCTGAACGATCCCGGCGGCCCGGTCGTTGACGTGGCACATCTCGACGCGGTTGCTCATCCCCGAGGCGTCGCCTTGTTGAGTCCGTCGTCCGGGGCCTTGCCTCGGCGGCGACGTCGTGTCGACCCCGACAACGACGAGGCGCCGTACAGACGCCCTGGAGCCGGTCGGCCGGGTGGTCGAGGACGTCCGAGAGTGGATGGCGAACCCTCAGGGGCAGCGGGGAGCGCGCCCGCTCGGCGACTGCGATCAGGGCGTCGGGATCACCGCAGAGACGGACTGCGGAAGAGGGGCTTGACGCGAGCGGGAGCGATACCTACCTTCTCACTCGAACTTGGACGGCCTGAACGCCAGAGGGACGGCGAAGGATCGAGACGAGCGGGAGGGTGATCATCAGAGAAGCCTCCGGACATCTGGATCAGTAGAATCTGTCTCCGTAAATGCGGGGCCCAGCCATCAGGCTGGGCCCCGCTTCACGTCATGGGACTTGATCGGGCCTGACCCTTCTGCGCTGCGCTTGAAGGACCGGACCACGCCTGCCCGCGTTGTCCCGGCCCGGGTGAGGTCGCTGCCGGGGGGGTATCCGACTGCGGAGCAGGTCCGGACCCTGACCGACATGACTGCCGAGGCTCGCGAACGCGTGATTCCGCCGGTCAGGCTCCCGGGCCGCTCCCGACCGCCGTGTCCGCCGGGTCCCCGGCGCGCACACCGTCGTAGACGTCCCGGTCGATCTCCCCGTCGGGGTGTGCGACGAGCATCGCCACCAGGGTGTCGGCGTTGACGTTGAGGAACGTCCGCAGGATCCCGGTGAACCAGTCGACGGCGATGAGCAGCCCGGCGGCCGCCGGCGGCAGCCCGAGGGTGGTGGCGAGGAACAGGGCCACGACGGGGAACCCGCCCGGCACGGTGATGGTGCCCATGTTGAGCAGGATCGCGAGAACCATCCCGAACACGATCTGCCCGGCCGACAGGTCGACGCCGCCGGCCTGGGCGAGGAACAGCACGACGATCGTGTAGTTGAGGACGGCGCCGTAGGACCCCATGGTCAGCCCCACCGACAGCGTGAAGTTGGCGACCCGCGGGCTCACGCCGACCTTCTCGATCGTGGTGCGCAGGACGGTGGGGTAGGTGACGGCCGAGCTCGTCGTCGTGACCGCGACGGCGGTCTGCTCCGCGAGCGTGCGGGGCAGGCGCGCGGGGTTGAGCCGGGTGCGTGCGGCGACGATCGCCACGAACAGCACGGTGAGCACGACGACGCCCAGCAGGTTGGTGCCGAGGTAGGCCAGCGCCGACCCGACCACGGCGAAGCCGATCCGGCCGGACAGGTCGGCGAGCAGTGCGAAGACCCCGATCGGTGCGACGTACATGACCAGCCGGATGAGGGTGAGCAGGACCTGCTGCAGCTGCCCGACGACGTCGAGGACGAGTGCGTTGCCCGTCGCGTGGACGTGCCGGTTGAGGGCGACGCCGAACAGCAGCGAGAACAGGATGATCGGGACCATCGCCGCCTCGGCCATCGACTCGACGACGTTGGTGGTGAAGAAGCCCAGGACCGTGTCCTGCCAGCTCTCCGGGACCGCCGCGGGCGGCGGCGCGGCGTCCGGCGCGGCCGTCGCGACCATTCCGGCGCCCGGACGGAACAGCAGTCCGAGCACCGCCGCGACCACCGCGGCCACGACCGACAGACCGATCATCCAGGCGAAGGTCCGTAGTGCGAGCCGGCCGGTGCCGGACCCGGTCATCGACCCGCAGGCCGCGATCACCGAGGTCATGACCAGCGGCACGATCGCCATCTGGACGAGCCGGATGAAGGCGTCGCCGACGACCTTCAGGTTGCCGGCCCACTCGCCGGCCACCAGACCGAACACGATCCCGGCGACCGCGGCGAGCGCGATCAGGACGGCGGGATGCTTCATCGCGGCGAGTCTCATGAGGTCCTCACGTCGAGGGTGGCCGGGCCGCGGCGGCGGTCCCGGGTGCCGGTGGCGAGCAGGGCGCGGCCGGCGCGTTCGGTGACGATCTCCAGCGAGGCGCCCATGTGCTGGTGCAGCAGGTGACGCGCGGTGTCGAGCCGTCCGGTGAGGACTGCCTCGGCGACGGCGACGTGCTCGGACACGGCCGCCTCGACGCGGCCGGGGAGCACGTAGTCGTTCATCCGCACCCGCCGGATCCGGCGGTGCACGTCGGCCAGCACCGCGACGAGCTCGGGGTTGCCCGACGCCGCGAGCAGCGTGCTGTGAAACCGTTCGTCCTCCAGCACGAAGCCCGGGCCCGCCTCGGGTGGCTCCTCGAGCATCCGGTGCCAGCGGGCCAGCTCCGCCCGGAGCGCTCCGGCGTCGTGCACGGTGCCCGGGTTCTCCCGGCACCGGTCGATCCCGCGCAGCTCGACCGCGATGCGGACCTCCCAGAGGTCACGCACCCCCGCCAGGTCGGGGACGACGACCGAGTAGCCGTAGTCCTCCTCGCGCTGCAGGAGGCCGTCGGCGACGAGCCGGCCGAGGGCCTCGCGGACCGGGGTGCGGGAGATGCCGAACCGTGCGGCGAGCTTCGGTTCGGTGAGGCGGGTGCCCGCGCCGATGTCGCCGTTGACGACGTCGTCCCGCAGCACGGCGTAGACGCGTTCGCGCAGCGGCGGCGTCCCCGCCTCGTCGACGGCACTCGACATCGACAAGCCTCCTCACCAGCTGTGTCCAGGGCTGGATACAGCAGGCGGAGACGCTAGGAGCGGCACGTTGCGTCGGCGTCTCGCGCCGGTGTCGTCGTGTTTCGCGCGGGGGAGGTCGCGCGCGGGGAGGTCTCGAGCGCTATTCCAGTGCTAGAATACAGCCGTGGAGCTGACCCTCGGCGAGCTCGTCGTCCTCGGGACCCTGGCCGAGCGCCCGCGCCACGGTTACGACATCGAACAGGTCGTCGAGCAGCGCGGCGTCCGCCGCTGGACCGACATCGGCTTCTCCTCGATCTACTACCTGCTCGACAAGCTGACCGCCCGCGGCCTGGCCGAGGCCGACGACGACCGCCCCTCCCCGAAGGCCCGCCGCGTCGTGCGCATCACCGACCGGGGGCGCCGCACCGCGGCCGCCGGCGTCCGCGAGCTGCTCGCCGACGCCGGGATCCCCGCCCGCTCCTTCGTCGCCGGCCTCGCCCACGCGGGCCTGCTCCCCGCGCACGAGGTCGACGAGGCGCTCCGGACCCGGCTCGTCGGCCTCGACGCCCGCATCGACGCGGTCGTCGCCGCCCGCACGGCGCAGGAGCCCCTCCCGCCGGAGGCGCGCGACGTCTTCTCGTTCTCCCTGTCCCAGCTGCGTGCGGAGAGGTCGTGGCTCGCCGAGCGGGTCCAGGTGCCCGATGAGTGATGCATCCACCGGCGTCCCGGCCACGGGAGGCGTCCACTGCGAGACGACGACGCTCGGCGCGCTCCTCGGGCACGCCGGCGTCCACCTCACCGAACCGGTGCTGTTCGGGCTCGGCTCCGGGCTGTCGTTCGTGTACTGGGACTCGAAGCGGCAGCCGGTGCCGTTCCTGGGCGGGCGGGTCAAGCCCTTCGAGCTGACCCGGACCCTCGCCCGCCGTCTCGGCCTCGACCTGCGGGTGCAGGAGACCTCGTCCGCCCGCCGGGGGTGGGACCAGGTGCGCACCCTCGTCGACGACGGCGTGCCCGTCGGGCTGCAGCTCGACAGCCACGACCTGGACTACTTCGGCTCCCGGGTCCACTTCGCGGGTCACGTCGTGGCCCTCCTCGGCTACGACGAGGAGTCCGCGTACCTCCTCGACACCGCGCAGCAGGGCGGCCGGGTCAGCACGAGCCTGGAGAGTCTGGCCCGGGCGCGCGCGGCGCGCGGGCCCATGTCGGCGCCGCACCGATCGTTCACCCTCGGACCGTTCCGGGAGCCGGTCGACCCCGTCCCCGCGATCGTGCCCGCGATCGTCGAGTGCGCCGAGGCGTTCCTGGACCCGCCGATCGCCAACGTCGGGCATCGCGGCATCCGGACGACGGCGAAGCGCGCCCCGTCCTGGCTCGATCGCGTCGAGGACCCGCCCCGGGACCTGCCGCAGATGGCGATGCTCATGGAACGGGCCGGTACCGGCGGGGCACTGTTCCGGACCCTCTACCGCGACTTCCTCACCGCCTGCCTGCCGCTGCTCGACGACGGCGACGGGCCGGGCGGACGCGCCGCGGCGGTCGAACGGGGCCGGGACCTGTTCGCCGAGTCGGCGACGCTCTGGACCCGCGTCGCCGGCCTCGTCGAGCGCGCCGGGGTCGACGGGGATCCGGCCGGCCTGACCGAGGCCGCGCGGCTGCTGCTCCGGATCGCGGACCTGGAGACCGCCGCCATGGGCACGCTCCGGTCGCTCTGAGCCGGGCCGGAGTCAGCCGGTGGACCGGGGCCCGTCCGGCCCGGTCGCCGTCACCACGACGACGCGGCCGTCGGGATCGGTGAACCGGTGGTCGCCGGCGGGCAGCCGGTCGGAGGCGGGTACGGACAGGCCGAGCCGCAGCCGGCCGGTCGTGCGCTCGGGACGGCCCGGGTACAGCTCCAGGACCAGACCGTCGGCCGGCTCGGCGGCGTGGTGCACCGGACCACTGCCGTGCTGCTCGCGCACGAACGCGAGGCCGAGACCGGAGTAGAACTCGCGGCACTCGTCGAGCCGCTCGGTGTAGAGCACCAGCAGCGTCACGCGCGGTCTCATCGAACGGTGCCCCGGGCCCGGCCGCCGCCCGCCGGCACGGCGAGCGCCCCGGGCACAACGACGAGCTGCGGCAGGAGGACGTCCAGGACGGTCACGGGACGATCGTCGACGGTGCCGGCCCCGGTGTCGACCGTGGTCCGGCCCACCCGTCCCGTGGCGGGACACCGGCCGGTGCCGGGCGAACCCGGTCGACACCGCTGCGATCCTGTCCCGGTGAGCAGCTTCCCGACCGTCCGCCCGGCCACCCCCGCCGACCACCCCGGGCTGGTCCGCATCTGGCGCCGCGCCGTCGAGGCCACGCACACCTTCCTCACCGCGGCCGACGTCGACGCGATCGAGACCGAGGTCCGCACGGCGGCCCTGCCGGGTCTGACGGTCCTGGTCGCGCAGCACGACGACGGCACCCCGGTCGGCTGGGTCGGCACCGACGGCCACCGGGTGGAGGCGCTGTTCGTCGACCCGTCCGCGCACGGCGGGGGCGTCGGATCGGCCCTGCTGGCCGCGGCCACCACCGGGATGCCGCGGGTGGAGCTCGACGTGAACGAGCAGAACCCGGGCGCGGTCGGGTTCTACGAGCACCTCGGCTTCGTCCGGACCGGTCGCTCCGGGCGCGACGGGCAGGGCAAACCGTTCCCGCTGCTGCACCTGCGCCGCGACCGGCTCCCCGAGCCGTCCGACCCGGCGTCGTCGACGACCGCGCTGCTGCTCGGCTACGTCGACTTCTACCGCGACCGCGTCCTCGCCAGGTACGCCGCGCTGCCGGTGGCCGACCGTACGACCGGACGGCTGCCGTCGGGCTGGTCTCCCGCGGAGCTGCTGCACCACCTGAGCTGCATGGAGCGCCGCTGGCTGGAGTGGGGCTTCGTCGACGCCGACCTCCCGGACCCCTGGGCCGACCACGTCGACGGGCGGTGGGCGCTGCCGCCCGGGGTCGGCGCGGACGACGTCGTCGCCGCGCTGTCCGCGCAGGGCCTGCGTACCCGCGAGATCGCGGAGTCGGTGGGGCCCGGAGCCGCGGGGTTGCCGAGCGGGCGCTGGGCCGGTGCACCGCCCGCGACGATCGAACGGACCCTGCTGCACGTCGTCCAGGAGTACGCCCGCCACCTGGGCCACCTGGACGTCGTCGTCGAGCTCGCCACCGGCTCCACCGGCGAGTAGCCGCGTCAGGTCGCGACGCGGTGCAGGTCCCACCCGTCGAGCGCGACGCCGGGGCGGCGCCAGGCGTGTCGGACTGCGGCGGTGTGGGCGAACACCGGTCCGGGCAGGGCGTCCGGGTCGGTCCAGGTCCAGGAGTCGGTCGCGTGCGGCTCGGTCACCCGCAGCACGGCGCCGGCGGGCGCGGGCACGTGCACCGCGAACGTGACGCCCGGGCCGTCGAGCCGCACGCACACCGCGACCAGCGTGCCGGAGGCCGCGACGACACCGGTCTCCTCGGCGAGCTCGCGCAGCGCCGCGGCGACGACCGGCTCCCCGCCCTCCAGGTGCCCGCCCGGGAACGACCAGCTCGGGCTCTCCCCGGCGGTGATCCGGTGACCGACGGCGACGGTGCCGTCGGCGCGTTCCAGGACGACCCCGACACCGGACACCGGACGAAAAAGGCTCACCACCGCAGTCTGCCGGGGCGCATCCTGGGGTGGTGGACCCCGCCACCCTCGCCGCCGCCCGCGCCCGCGCACAGGAGTGGGTCGGCTCGCTGCGCCGCGAGCTCGACGCGCTCGCCGACCAGCAGGCCCTGACCAGCCACGACGACGAGCACGACCCCGAGGGCGTCACGATCGCGGTGCAGCGTGCCCAGCTGCAGGGGCTGCTCGCCGCCGCCGAGCAGGAGCGCGACGAGCTCGACCGGGCGGCCGACCGTCTGGCCACGGGCGGCTACGGGCGTTGCGCCGTCTGCGGCGGACCGATCGCGCCGGAACGGCTGGAGGCGCTGCCCGCCGCGACGACCTGCATCAGCTGCGCGTCGGACCCGCGCCGCCGTCGCCGGTAGTCGCTGTCGGGGGTGGGAGCACCGTCACCGTCGGGGTGGGGGAGGTCGTGCCGTTGGGCAGGTCGATCGGCTCCGGCTCGTCGTCGAGGGTCACCCCGCACCCGGCGACGAGCAGCAGCCCCAGCACGGCGGTGCACAGCCGCGTCCTCACGTGTCCACCCCCGGCAGCTCGACGACGACCCGGGTGCCGCCGCCGGGTCGTTCCTCCACCCACACCCGGCCGTCGTGCCGGCGCACGTGCGCGGCGACCAGGGACAGGCCGAGACCGGTGCCGCCGCCGTCGCCGCGGCTGCCGGCCAGGGTGCCACGGGCGAACCGCTCGAACACCGCCAGCCGCTGTTCGGGCGGGATGCCGGGGCCCGCGTCGTCGACCTCGATCCGGGCGTACCGGTCCCGGGGCGCGACGCCGATCCGCCGCGCGCCGCCGCCGTGCGCGTCGGCGTTGTCCAGGAGGTTGCCCAGGATCTGGTCGAGGCGGCGGCGGTCGACCCGCACGGTCACCGGCTCCGGGGCGTCGACCTCGGGGACGTGCTCCCCGCCGCGGACCGCGACGAGCCCGTGGACCAGTGCACCGAGCTCGCCGTCCTCGCGCTGCAGGGTGTCGCTGCGGGAGATCTCCAGCAGGTCCAGGACCATCCGGCGGAAGCGCTGGATCTCGCCGTCGAGCAGCTCGACCGCCTCCCGCGCGGTCGGTGCGAGCTCGTCGCGCCGCCGGGTCAGCACCGCGGCCGCGTTCACCAGCGTCGTCAGCGGCGACCGCAGCTCGTGCGAGACGTCCGCGGCGAACCGGGCGTCGCGCGACACCCGCTGCTCCAGGTCGTCGGCGGTCCGGTTGAAGGTCGCGACGAGCGGGGCGAGCTCGGCGTCGGTGCTCGACGGCAGCCGCGCGGTCAGGTCACCCCCGGCGATCCGTGCCGCGGCCCGGGTCACGGCGGTGAGCGGCAGCAGCGCGCGCCGCCCGGCCCACTGGCCCAGCGCGAGCCCGAGCAGGGCGCTCACCGCGACCCCGGTGAACAGCACGACGCTGAGGAACCTCAGGTTGGCGTCGAGCCGCTGCATCGGGAAGACCTCGACGAACACGTCGCCGCGCGGCATCGGCGCCGCGACGACGACGCTCGGCATCCCCTCCACCATCACCCGCTGCCGCGCCCCGGTCCCGTTCTCCGCCAGTGCCAGCACACCCGCCGGCAGCAGGTCGGGGTCGACCTCGCGGCCGCTGGTCGTCCAGGCGCCGTCGCGGCGCAGCGCGACCGTGGTGTCCGGGGTGCCCGCGAGGCCGGTCAACAAGTCGTCGAGCCCGCCGACGTCGGAGGTGTCGGCCATCGCCCGCTCGACGAGCTGGAGGTTCACCGCGAGCTGCCGGGTCGCGCTCTCCACCCGCTGCTCCACGAGGTAGTACGACGCGAGGTTCCAGGTGACCGTCGCGAACAGCCCGGTCACCACCAGCGACACCCCGGCGAACGCGACGCCGATCCGGTGACGCAGCGGAAGCCGGCCCAGCGGCAGTCGGTCCAGCACGGACCGCATCCTGCCGCGCCCGCTCACCCGCCGCGGCCCGAGGCGGGGGCGGCGCCCGGCAGTGCGGCGTCCGGTCCGGGGTCGCCGACCTTGTACCCGGCGCCGCGCACGGTCAGTACGAGGACCGGCCGGTCCGGGTCGAGCTCGACCTTGCGCCGCAGCCGTCGCACGTGGACGTCCAGCAGCCGGGTGTCGCCGTGGTACTCGTAGCCCCACACCCGCGACAGCAGCTCGTCGCGGGTCACGATCCGCCCGCCCGCCGCGGCGAGCTCGGCGAACAGCCGGAACTCGGTGCGGGTGAGGTGTACCGGGGCGCCGTCGCGGAGCACGGTGCCCTCGTCCGGGCGCAGCTCGACGTCGCCGACGGTGATCCGGCGCGGTGCCGCCGGGGTCGGACGCCGGCGACGCAGCAGCGCCCGGATGCGGGCGGCCAGCTCCCCGGCCACCAGGGGCTTGGTGACGTAGTCGTCGGCGCCCGCCTCCAGGCCGGCAATGACGTCGGCGGAGTCGGAGCGCGCGGTCACCATGATGATCGGCAGGTCACCGGTCTCGCGCAGCCGCCGGCAGACCGTGAGGCCGTCGATGCCCGGCAGCATGAGGTCCAGCAGCACGAGATCGACGCCCGGGCGGGCCGCACTGACCAGGGCCTGCTCGCCGGTGTGGACCGCATCGACGTCGACGCCCTCGTCGCCCAGAGCGAGGCCGAGCGCGCGCCCGATCCGGACGTCGTCGTCGACCAGCAGCACCCGGGTCCGGCCGTGTTCGCTCATGATGACGGCGATTCCACCGGATCCGGGCCGGTTCCGTCGACCCCGGCGCCGGGCCCGACATGATCGTCAGGCGATCGCAAGCCCGACGGGGGCGTGACGGCGGCGCCGCAGCGCCAGCAGGTCTGCGGCGGCCCGCCGTCGTCGGTGGGCGAGGGCATCGCCCCGCAGTCCGGGCAGAGCCGGTCCAGCCAGCACACCGGGTCGCCGACCTCGGCCTCGTGGCCGTGGTCGGGGTGTCGTCCGGTGACCGGGGTCCCGGCGGACGGTGTGTCGGACACACCGCCATCGGACCACGGGGGTCACGCCCCGTCCAGGTCTCAGGCCGCGGCGGCTCCGCGGCGGCCCGGACGCACCACGGGACGGCCGCGCAGCAGGGTCGCGCAGCCGACCATGGCGACGGCGACGACCACCAGGGCCGCGCCCACGGCGTCCAGGGCGACGGCGGCGCTCAGCAGCGCGACGGCGCCACCGGCCACGAGCACCGCCCGCGACGCGGCACCGGAGCGCGCGCAGGCCAGTCCGGCCAGGCCGACGACGAGGTGCAGCACGTTCTGCAGCACCGACACCGGAAGCAGCCCGGCAAGCACCGCGGTACCCGCGCCGGGCAGCACGGCGAGCTCACCGGAGGTCACGCCCGGGACGAAGCCCAGGGCTCCGACCAGCAGGAACGCCGCGGCGAACACCGCCGCGACCGGCTGTACCGGGGTGTAGGGCCGGGAGAACCCGCCCGTCGTCCGCATCATGACCCGACCTCCTCGGTCCGTCGTCCTCCGGCGCGTCGCTGCGCCCCTCGTCGGAGCCCGGTTGCCCGGCCGGAGGCGCTCCGAACCGCGGGAGCGACGCACCTCACGTGGCGGCGCGGGCCACCAGGACCGAGTTGACGACGTCGGTGCGCGGGTGCACCTCGAGGAGTACGTCGAGTGCAGGCAGGTCGGCCGGGACGATCTCCGGGTAGAGCAGGGTCCGCAGCCCCGCGGCGGACCGCACGAGCAGGGTCGTGCCGGGCCCGGTCGCGCTGGTCAGCCGGGCGGTGATCGTGGCCTTGGTGGCGGCGTCCGGACCGACCAGGGCCCCGACGAGCACGAGGTCGGCCCTGCCCAGTTCGTCGGCGAGCGCGGGGGACAGCTGCGGGTCGTCGAGATCGGCGACCAGGCTGCGGACCCGCCCGTCCGCCCCGAGGGCGGCGGTGACCGCGTCCCCCGCGGCGATGGCCGCCCGGTCCCGGTCGACGTGCAGCACCTGCGCGCCGTGCCCGGTGGCCAGCACCAGGCCGGTCAGCGGCAGGGGCCCCGACCCGAGCACGACGACGCGCCGCGGCGCGGGCAGTCCGACGGCGGTCAGCGCGGCGAGCTCCAGCCGGACGAGGTCGTGGTAGTTGCCCAGGTAGGGGAACCGGTCCAGCTCGGCCCGCGGGTCGGGGGCGGCGGCGATCCGGCCCGCCCAGTGGTTCTCCATGTGGCCCTCGCCGGTCGCGGCGAGGGTCCGCAGGGCGTCCGAGTGCGGGGCGACCTGTGCCAGGACGCCCTCGGTGCAGCCGGCGGGCGGGAAGCAGCAGAGTCCGACGAGCTCGCCGAACGCGGCGTCGGTGTCCGGGGCGGGGCGCAGGTCGGTGCGCTCCAGGCGTCGTCGCAGGTCCACGAGTCGTGTCGCGACGGCGGCGACGGAGCCGTCGCCGCGGGGACGGCGGGGTGCGGGGAAACCGGGCGCGGTCGTCCGACTGCTCTGCGTGGTCACGATGATCCACCGTAAGCCAATGACAACCATTTCGTGCTCGGTCGTCCGGGTGGCGGGAAACTTGAGCGAACGCTCTACAATATGGCAAGGAGCGGACAGAGGGGGAGGAGTCCGGCGATGTGGGGTTGGCTCGCGCTCGCGATCGGCGCCGAGGTCACCGGAACGGTGGCGCTGCGGTTCTCGCAGGGTTTCAGCAGGCTGGTGCCGTCGATGATCACGGTGGTGGGCTACGGGCTGGCGTTCTGGTCGCTGTCCCAGGCGCTCGGCCGGGGGATGGCGCTCGGGATCGCCTACGGAACCTGGGCCGCGGCCGGGGTGGCGCTCGTCGCGCTGATCGGGGTGTTCTTCCTCGGTGAGTCGTTGACCTGGGTCCAGCTCGGCGGGATCGCGCTCGTCATCGCCGGGGTGCTCGCCCTGGAGCTGGGCGGCGCGACCGCGCATGCCTGATGCGATCGGACAGGACACCTCCGAGGCCGACGGTCGCCGCCGCCGCGGGGACCGGCGCCGCCGCGAGCTGGTCGGGGCCACGCTGCGGCTGGTCGGCGCCGGCGGGGTCGCCGCGGTCAGCCAGCGCGCGGTCGCCGCGGAGGCCGGCGTGCCGCCCAGCGCGGTCTTCTACTACCACCCCAGTGTCGACGCGCTGCTGGTCGCGACGCTCACCGCGGTCAACGACCGCTGGATCGCCCGGCTCGACGCGGTCACCGTCCCGGGCGACCTCGTCGCGCTGGTCGAGGACTGCGTCCGTCAGGAACGGGTCACCGCGATCGCCGAGTACGAGCTGTTCCTGCTGGCCGCGCGGCGCCCGGACCTGCGCGGTGAGCTGGACCGCTGGGACGTCGCGCTCGCCGCGGCCGCCGCCCGGCTCCTGCCCGACGACGCCGACCGGCGTGCGCTGCTGACCGCCGCGGTCAACGGGCTCACCCTGAGCGGTGCCCTCGGCTCGCCGGTCGATCCCGCCCTCCTGGCCCGGCTCTGCGCGGCCGGGACCGCCTGAGCCGCCGTCGCCGGGATACCGTGGTGGGCATGAGCGCGGAGCGCCTCTCGGAGTCCGTGGAGAACTACCTGAAGACCATCTTCCTGCTCTCGGAGCGGTGGGAGGGGTCGGTCGGGGTCTCCGCGCTGGCCGAGCGGCTGCGGGTCTCGTCGCCGTCGGCGTCGGGGATGGTGCGCAAGCTCGTCGACGCCGGACTGGTCGACCACGCCCGCTACGCCGGGATCACGCTCACCGCCGCCGGGCGGGTGTCCGCGCTCGCCGTGGTGCGCAGGCACCGGCTGCTGGAGATGTTCCTGGTCACCGAGCTGGACCTGGCGTGGGACGAGGTGCACGAGGAGGCCGAGGCGCTCGAGCACGCCGTCTCCGACCGGCTGCTCGACCGGATCGACACCCGACTCGGGCACCCGCGGTTCGACCCGCACGGCGACCCCATCCCGGCCCGTGACGGCACGATGCCTGTGGTCCACGCTCGCCGGTTGCCGGACCTGCGCTACGGCGAGGGTGGCACCCTGGTACGCGTCGACGACACCGACCCCGAGGTGCTCCGTTTCCTCGACGCGCACGACGTCCGGCTCGGCGACCGGGTGGACCTGCTGACCCGCAAGCCCTTCGAGGGGCCGTTCGTGGTGCGGCTGCGCCGCTCCCGCGAGCAGGCACGCCCCGCCCCGGGCGAGGCCGAGCACGAGTGGGGCCCGGCGCTCGCGACGGCCCTGTGGGTGGGCGGCGACGAGCACGGGCACCCGTGAGGTCCCGGGGCCCGGGTGTCCGGGCCCCGGGATCCGTCAGGTCGAGCCCTGGCGCCGCTCGAGCGCGACGTCCCCCGCGTGGTCGAGGACGTCGTCGCCGGAGTCCGGCTCGACCTCGTCCGAGGTCGCCATGGTGGCGACCGCGGTCTCGGAGTAGAGGGCCCCGTTGGGGTCGATGGCGGCCTGACCGTTCTCCGGCGCCTGCCCGTTCCGGTCGTCGGACCGCGCGGTGCTGCTCCGCAGGGTCAGCGCCGGCGACACCTCCACCGGGAGCGCGACGACGAACCGTTCGCTGCGCAGGCCCTTCATCAGGCCCACCGCCATGAGGATCAGCACGATGCACAGCGGCAGCCCGGCGAGGATGGAGGCGGTCTGCAGGGCGGAGAGCGCGTCCGCACCCGCGGCCGCTCCGGCGCCGAGCAGCACGGCGGCGATGATCCCCTCCAGCACGGCCCAGAACAGGCGCTGCTGCCACCGCGGGTTCGGGTCCCCTCCGTTGGTGAGGATGTCGATCACCAGGGAGCCGGAGTCCGAGGACGTCGCGAAGAACAGCACCACCACCACGATCGACAGCACCGACGCGAGCAGGGTGAGGATCTCCGGGACCGGCAGCTGCTGCAGGAGCAGGAACATCGAGGTCTCCGGCGAGTCCGGGGCGCCCGCCAGCGGGTTCGCCGGGTCGGCCCGCAGGATGTCCAGAGCGGTGTCGCCGAAGACCGTCATCCACACCATGGACGCGCCGACCGGGGCGAACAGTGCACCGGCGACGAACTGGCGGATCGTGCGGCCGTAGGAGATGCGGGCCAGGAACATGCCCACGAACGGCGACCAGGAGATCCACCATCCCCAGTAGAACAGCGTCCACCCGGACTGCCAGCTCTGGGCGTCGGCGTCACCGGGGAAGGTCTGGAAGCTCAGTCCCGGCAGCTGCTGGACGTAGACGCCCACATTGGCCGCCAACGAGTTCAGCAGGTCCCGGGTGGGTCCGAAGAAGAACACGAACAGCATCAGCGCCAGCGCCAGCCACAGGTTGATCAACGACAGGTTCCGGATGCCCTTGTCGATCCCGAGCAGTACCGACACGGCGGCGACCGAGGTGATGAGCAGAATCAGCACGATCTGCAGCGGAGTGCTGTTCTCCAGTCCGAACAGGGTCTCCAGCCCGGCGCCGACCTGCTGCGCCCCGATCCCCAGCGAGGTCGCCAGCCCGAAGAGTGTGCCGAACACCGCGACGACGTCCACCAGGTAGCCCGGCCAGGAGTTGATGCGGTTCCCGATCAGCGGATAGAGGGCCGCGGCGGGACGCAGTGGCAACCCCTTGCGGAAGGAGAAGTAGCCCAGCGAGAGCCCGAGGACGATGTAGATCGCCCAGGGGTGCAGCCCCCAGTGGTAGAACGTGTAGAGCATGGCGTTCTCCGCTGCCTCCGCCGTACCGGCCTCGCCGGTCGGGGGGCTCGTGAAGTGCGTCAGCGGCTCGGCCACGGCGTAGAAGACCAGCCCGATGCCCATGCCCGCGGTGAACAGCATCGCGAACCACGAGACGGTCTTGTACTCCGGCGCCGAGTCCGACGGCCCGAGTTTGACCCGGCCGAAGCGCGAGGCCATGAGCACGATGACGAACACGACGAAGGCGCTCGCGGTGAAGATGTACAGCCAGCCGAGATTGCCGGTCACGGCGGAGTTCACGGCGTCGGCGACGGAGCCGAGCGAGGCGGGGGCGACTGCACCCCACAGTACGAAGGCGAGTGCGAGCACCGCCGACGACACGAAGACGGGAGGGCTCGTGTGCTCCCTGAGATAGCGGGCGATCACCGTGTACCTCCGGTTCGGGGTTTACGCGTCGATTCAGGTGGAATGTCCGGCATGCGACTGTAGGTGGAGTGGTCGAACGGGGCAGGACGCCCGGGGCCGGGAGACAGGGTCGTCGACGCCGTCCCGCGGCCGCTCCGGGGTGTGAGCAGGGCGGACGCCCGGGACGGCGGTCCCCGGGCCCGAGGAGAACGATTCGGTCACGGCCGGTTCGGAGCACGACACGACCCGGGCCCGGTATCCGTGTGGATACCGGGCCCGGGTCGGTGTCGCGTCGTGGAGGACGGTCAGCGGGAGGCGTCAGCTGCGCCCTGCTCACCGGCTTTGCCCTGGGTGTTGAGCGAACCGTCGGCGTTCTCCAGGTGCGCCCGGACGAACCACTGGTACTGTTCCAGCTCACCGGCCTGGGCGATGAGCATGTCCTCGGTCACCGGGTCGAGCGCGCCGACCTTCTCGATCTGGGTGCGGTGGTCGGAGATGACCCCGGTGTAGACCACGTCGAGCGCGCCGAGGTGGGCGATCGCCTGGTCGCGGCCGATCGAGTAGTCGTCCCAGGTGCGGTCCTTGACCAGCGCGCCGGGGGTGCCGTTGGGCGAGCCGCCCAGGGTCGCGATGCGCTCGGCGACGTCGTCGACGAACCCGCGGACCGCGTCCACCTGCGGGTCGAGCATCTCGTGCACCGCGATGAAGTTCGGGCCGACGACGTTCCAGTGCACGTGCTTGAGCGTGAGCTGGAGGTCGTTCAGGGCGTGCAGACGGTGCTGCAGGATGTCGACGACCTGCTCGGCGTCTCCACGCTCGAGGCCGGGGACGGTGTAACGGATCGTGGCCATGGTTCTGTGCAGTCCTTCCGTGACGGGTGCGTGGTTCAGGACGCCGCAGTGCGGGGGTCGTCGTCCGCGACGGGCTGGGCGGCGAGGTGAACGCCGTCGCCGTCGGGGGTCTCGTCGACCGGGGTGTCGCTCTGCTCGGTCGGGACCGGGTGGCCCGTGCGCTCGTCCTGCTCGCGCTGGTCCTTCTCGGGCGTCGTCATGACACCCGGGTACCCCGGCCGGGCGGGTTTCATGCCCGGCGTCGGCGGCCCCGGGAACGGGTAGCCGAGGGCGAGCGACCACCCTGAGGAGCGATGCGATGACCCCCGGAACGACCGTCACCCCGCACGGGCTGCACCACGTCACGGCGATCGCCGGGGACCCGCAGCGCAACGTGGACTTCTACACCACCGTGCTCGGCCTGAGACTGGTGAAGCGGACGGTGAACTTCGACGCGCCCCAGGTCCACCATCTCTACTACGGCGACGAGGCGGGCCGTCCCGCCACCATCCTCACGTTCTTCCCGTGGCCCGACGTCGAGCCCGGCCGTCAGGGCGCCGGCCTGACGACCGCCACGGCGTTCGGCGTGCCGCCGGAGTCGCTGGGCTGGTGGCAGACCCATCTCGCCGCGCTCGGCGTCGACGCCGACGAGCCCCGCACCCGGGACGCGTCGTCGGGTGCCGAGGAGGTCCTGACCCTGCGCGATCCCGACGGGCTGGTGATCGACCTCGTCGCCGCGCCCGGCGACACCCGCTCGGGCTGGGACGGCGCCGGCAACGTGCCCGCCGAGCACGCGGTACGCGGTCTGCACGCGGTGACGCTGTCCGAGGCGGACCTCGAACCGACCCAGCGGATGCTCACCGACCTCGGCATGACCCACGCCGGCGACGACGGTGCCCGCAGCCGCTTCCGCACCACGGGGGACACCGCGACTGCCGTGGACGTGCTCGGCGGCGTCGACGGGCACGGGGTGCAGGCCGGCGGCACGGTGCACCACATCGCGTTCCGGGTGGCGGACCGGGCGACCCAGCAGCAGTGGCGCACCGAGCTGGTGGCCCGCGGCCTGGAGGTCACCGAGATCCTCGACCGGCAGTACTTCACCTCGATCTACTTCCGCGAGCCCGGCGGTGTGCTGTTCGAGATCGCCACCGACGAGCCCGGCTTCACCGTCGACGAGCCGCTGCTCGAACTCGGCCGCGCGCTGAAGCTGCCGCCGTGGCTGGAGCCGGACCGGGCGACGATCGAGGCGAACCTGCCCGCGCTGCGCGACCGGGGGTGACCGCGGCGGCCGGTCGGCTCAGGTGTCGAGCCGCTGCTCGCGGGCCGGCCCGTCGGCTCCGGTGAGATGCTCCAGGGTGTTGGTGACGCGCAGGAGCCGCTCCAGCGCGCCGACACGGTTGTCGAGGTGCAGCTCGACGCCTGCGGCCCGGGTCCGCCTGCGGATCATCAGCAGCGACGACAGACCGTAGGAGTCGCAGTACCCGATCCCGGCGCAGTCGATCCGCAGTTCACGCAGGCCGGGCCGGTCCGTCAGCAGCACGGCGACGGCGTCGGTGAGCGCGTCGGAGGTGGCGTAGTCCAGGTCACCGGCCGGCGCGACCATCGCGAGGTCCGGCGCGGGGCTGGTCCAGGTGAGGGACAGCTCTCGCGGGTCGCTCATGCGGGCCTTCCGGTTCGGTGCAGTGTCGTGCAGTAGGCGCCCTCGGTGACGGCACCGGCCGGGACGGGGGTGTCCGCGCCTCCGGTCAGCGCCGGGGACGTGGTCGCGCGCCGCAGCAGCTCCGACGCCCGGGTGAAGTCGCGCAGCTCGTCGCCGAGCAGGTCCAGGACCGGCCGCAGGACGGCCACCGGCACCGACCGGGCCTCGAGCACCTCGGCGGTCCAGCCGAGGAACTGCTCGAACAGCTCCGCGTCACCGGTGTAGAGCGCCACGGACAGGAAGTCGACGATGTGCCGGACGTCCTCGGCGGTGTGCCGGCGCTGCTCGTCGTCGTATCCGGCCATCGCCGGGACACGGTCGGGCAGGCGGTCCAGCACCGTGGCGACCAGCTGCGGGGCACTGCGGGTGACCAGCGTGTACTCCTGGTCGGACAGGTGCGGCAGGTCGTCCATCGGCTGGGCGTGCGGGTGCGCCGGGGCGGGCAGCCCGTCGGCGAGGGTCTCGGCGGCGGCCCGCGCGTCCGGGGCCCAGGCGTCGGCGCCGAGCAGGCGGGCGTAGCGGCCGTCCGTGCCGAACGCCCGCCCGCCGACGATCACCGGGACTCCCGCGGCCTGGCAGGCCGTGATCGTCGCGTGCGCGGTCGGCAGCCGGGTCGCGATCGACGACGACAGCGCCACCGCGTCCGGGCCGGTCCGGTGCAGGTGGGTGACCAGGTGCGCCGCGGGGACCTGCGCGCCCAGGTAGTCGACGGTGAACCCGCGCAGCCGCAGCACCTCGGCCAGGAGCCGGGCGGGCAGCGCGTGCCACTCGCCGTCGACGCAGGCCACGGTCACCCGGCCGCGCCCGCCGCCGTGCCGCCCGCTGGTCAGCGACAGCGTGCTGATCACGCGCTCGTTGATCGCGGTCGCGGCGTGCTCCTGGGCGACGGAGAGGCGGTTGGCCGCCCACTCGAGCCCGACCCGCTGCTGCACCGCGCCGATCACCTCGAGCAGCACGGCCTCGGGCTCCAGGCCGTCCCGCAGCGCGTCGACGACGACGTCGACCGCGCTGTACTCGTCGCCGCGCAGCACCGCGCCCCAGAGCAGGTCGGTGTAGCGCCCGGCCGTCATGCGGTGTACCTGCCCCGTCCCGACCCACCCACCGCGGTGAGGTGCCGGCCGCGCGGAGCGGTGACCGCGAGGACGGCCATGTCGTCGTGGGAGTTGCGCCCCACCCACTCGGTGGCGAGCATCTGCACCCGTTCGACGACGGCCTCGGCCGGCATCCCGGCGCACTCGGCGGCCGCGCGGCGCAGGCGCTCCTCGCCGAACTGGTCGCGCCCGAGCGGGCCGCCCTGGGCCTCGGTGATGCCGTCGGTGAACATCAGGCAGGTCTCGCCGGGCCCGAGCCGGGTCTCCCAGGTCGACGAGTGGATCTCGGGCAGCGCCCCGATCAGCGTGCCGAGCGTCGCGGCCTCCTCGACGCGGCCGTCGGCGCGGATGATCAGCGGCGGCGGGTGGCCCGCGCAGGTGATCCGCAGGCGCACGTCGGCCCCGCTGCGCGACACCGACGCCAGCACCAGCGTCACGAAGCGGGCGTGGTCGTCGGAGAGCAGCGCATTGTTGAGCAGGTGCAGCAGGCGCAGGTGGTCGTCGGCCATCGGCAGCAGCGCGTGCACCGCGCTGCGGATCTTGCCGGTGAGCACGGCGGCCTCCAGGCCCTTGCCGCACACGTCCCCCAGCACGGCGAGGGTCTCGTCGGAGCCCTCCGCGCCGGGGTGGACGTCGTAGAAGTCGCCGCCGACCCGCTCGGAGTCCTGCGCGGGCCGGTAGCCGCCGGCGAACTCGACCCCGGAGACGTGCTGCAGCGACGGCGGCAGCAGGTCGCGCATCAGGGTCTCGGTGATCAAGGCCTGCTGGGCGAACATGCGGGCCGCGGACATCGCGAGACCGGACCGGGCGGCGAACTCACGGGCGGTCGCCTCCTCACCCTCGCTGAACGGCCCGGTGTCGGCGCGGCGCAGGAGCACGATCGCGCCGGCCGGGATGCCGTGCCCCGGCAGCGGGGTGACGACGATCGAGCCGACCTCGCCGAACCCGTCCGGCGTCACCCAGGCGGGGGCCACGGCGGGGTCGATCCAGCGCGACGGCACCGGCGGGAAGCCCTGCAGGGCCTCGGCCAGGCCGGGGACCTCGTCCGGGTCGATGCGCAGTGCCCGGTGCCGGACGGGGCCGTCGGTGACGGCGTCGACGACCTGGAACTGCCCACGGGTGCCCGGGGTCATCACGAGCGCCCCGTCGGCCAGTCTGCTCACGGCGAGCTGGGCGGTGACCTCCATGCAGCGGCCCAGGTTCAGCGAGCCCAGGAGCGCGGCCGAGGCCTCGGACAGGAAAGCGGCGCGGGCCTGCTCCAGGTGCAGCTCGTCGCGGATGGACCGGACGTCGGTGACGTCGATCAGCCACCAGGTGACCGAGCCGTCCTCGTGCTGGACGGGCTGGGCCTCCAGTGCGCGACCGTCGACGATGTCGGAGAACGCGGTGGGGACTCCGCGGTCGGCGCCACCCGCGGTGGCCAGCCACGGGGCGACCCGGGACAGCGCATCCCCGGTACGGGCCCGGGGGAGGAGCGCGCGTGCTGCGCTGTTGGCCTGCAGCACGGTGCCGTCGGCACCGACGGTGAGTGCGGCGCACGGCGCATCGGTCCAGCGCCGGTCGACCACGGCCGCCGCGTCCGGTAGCACGGTCGCGTCGCCGGTCGTCGGCTCCAGTTCGGTCACATCAGCTCCTGGCCCTCGACGGGCCGGTCGTCGGCGCCCGGGGAGGCCGAGGCGCGGAACGCCCTACCGTACCGCGTAGGCGACAGTCCCTCATCCGGGGCGCGCGGCGCGGGGCCGGCACTGCGTGCCCCTCACCGGTGCTCGCGGACCCGGCGCCAGCCGCCGAACCGGACGGGCAGACCGGGTGAGGCGAGGACGCTGTCCGGGGGGCCCGACGGCGGCGCGGCACCGGCCGCGGCGACCAGGTCCTCGTCGAGGTCGAGCAGCTCGGCGCGGTGCAGCGGCCAGCGCGGATGGTCGTTGCGCCAGCGGACCGTGCCCAGCGGACGCCGGGTGTGCAGCGCCCAGCGTGCGGTGAGGAAGTGCTCGAGTTCCCCGGGTGCGGCCAGCGGGGCGCCGGTGCGGACCCGGGTCCGTGCGGAGACCCCGCGCGGGCCGGGGAAGCGGCGTGTGCAGGAGTAGACGATCTCCTCGCCCTCGGCGACCCGCCCGGACACCGTCGACGGCGACCAGTCGTAGGGCAGGGCCGCGACACCCCGCGCGGCGAGCACGGGCAGCATCCGGTCGGCGTCGAGCGAACGGAACACCACGCCCCGGCGACCCTCGTCGTCCACCGAGTACAGCCGGACGTTGGTCTCGGCGAAGCTGCCGAGCCAGGGCAGCCCGGGCAGCGGGCCGAAGCCCAGCCGCCGCATCCGGAAGTGGACGAGCCCGACCCAGGTGACGCCGTCGTGGGTGTCCGGACGGGTCCGGGGTGGCAGCAGCGGCGCCACCGCGGCGGGGTCGGCCCGCCAGTGCAGGAACACCACGTCGGCCCAGTACTGGTGGAGCAGCGGGTACCGGACCGGGGCGGGCGGGTCCGGGGTGACCGGCTCGGGCGCGACGCCGGACGGCACCGGTGCGGTGTCTCGGCCCGGTGCCGTGCGGCGGCCGGTCACGCCGGTGCGCCGCCGCGCTCGGTGCGGGCCTTCCACGCGTCGCGGCGCTCACCGGTGTCGCGGATGGCGTCGACCTCGGCGAGCATGCGGCGCTGCTCCTCGGTCCCGCCACCGTTCGCGACGAGCCGCTCGGTGTCGGCCAGGGAGCGGGCCGCGGCGATGTCGGCGGCGCCGGCGGGCAGCCGCTGGTCGCGGTCGTCGCCACCCTCGGCGTCGACGACGTGCTTCTGCTCCGCCGCGTAGGGGTTGTCCGACGGCAGCCGGCCGCTGAACCGCCCGTACGCGCCGAGGACCAGCATCACCAGGCCCACGAGCAGGCTGAACACGACGTTCGGCATCCGGAACGCCAGCAGGTTGTACGGCGTGCCGATGAGCAGCACGTTGACCACACCGGACAGCAGGAACAGCGCGCCGACGGTCACACTGACCGTCGAGGCGAACCGGCCGCCCCGGACGGCGGCGCCGACCAGCACCGCGCCGACGACCACCGACACGGTCGACAGCAGCAGGTTCGTGGACAGCCCCAGCACCGGCGACCCGGTGGTGGAGAAGAAGTCGAGGTTGTTCGTGAAGCCCAGCACCCCGAACACCAGGAGCATGATCCCGACGAGCAGGCTGCTGATCCGGTGCAACCCGTTCAGCCGGCGTGCGTCGGACCCGATCGATGACATGACGTCGTCCTCCGTTCGTCGAGCGAGGCACTCCGGGGATAGCCGATCGCCTTCCCGGACAAACCGCGCTGACCTGCGAAGGTGTGCCGTGTCTCGAAACCCGGATCCGGGTTGCGGATCAGACGGGACCGGGGAGCGCGACGGGCCCGGGGCCCTCGCCGCGCAGCGGCCGCGCCGAACGCGGGTCCAGCGGGTCGACGGTGCCCGCGTCGCGCAGCGTCTCGTCGCCGGGCCGGCGCAGTGAGCGGACACCGGCGTCGGCGAGGGTCACCAGCGGCACCGCGAGCAGTGCCCCGGGCACCCCGCCGACGATCAGCCCGGCGCTGATCGGCAGCACCACCGCGAGCGGGTGCAGCCGTACCGACCGGCCCAGCAGCAGCGGCTGCAGGATGTAGCCCTCGACGTTCTGCACGATCAGGAGCAGGCCGATCACGAGCAGCGCGTCCACCCAGCCTCCGGAGGCGAGCGCGACGAGCACCGCCACGATCCCGGTGACGACCGCGCCGATGGTCGGGACGAACGCGCCGAAGAAGATCAGTGTGGCCAGCGGGACGATCAGCGGGACCCCGATCACCCACAGGCCGACCGCCGCGGTCACCGCGTCGACGGCGGCGACGACGACCGTCGCCCGGGTGTACCCGACCAGCGACGCGAACGCCCGCCGGCCCGCGACGTCGGCCCTCCGTCGTACGTGCTGCGGGACCGCGGCGAGGACGAACCGCCAGATCCGCGCCCCGTCGTGGATCAGGAAGATCAGCACGAACAGCATCAGCAGGGTCTCGGCGGCCAGCTCGCCCGCGGTCCCCAGGGCGCCGATCACGTTGTTCGCCAGCGCGGCCTGGTTGCGCGCCAAGGTGTCGAGCAGCGACTGGAAGACGGCCGAGAGCTGGGTGTCGTCGAGCCGGAACGGTGGCCCGGCCAGCCGGTCCCGCAGCGCGACGACCGTCTCCCCGATGCTCGCCGACAGGCTCGGCAGCCCGTCGAGGAACGCCGCGACCGCCCACCACAGCACCCCGACCGCCACCGCCAGCCCGCCCGCGACGACGACACCCGTCGCCAGACCGCGGGGAACCAGCGGGACCCGGTTCACGATCCGGGCCACCGGCGCGAGCAGCGCGGTCAGGATCAGCGCGAGCACCACCGGCACGACCAGCACCGCGAGCTGCGCGATCAGCCACAGCACGACGGCGACGGCGGTCGCGACGAGAAGACCGCGCCAGGCCAGGCTCGATGCGATCACCAGACCCCGGGGGATCCGCGGTTCCTCGGTCACCGCGGCCTCCCGGATCGGACAGGGTCGGACTGATGGTTGCGTGACGTCACGACGGTAGTCCGCCGGGGCCGTCGGGGCCCGTCACGGGCAGGGTGAGGACGAAGGTCGCGCCGTCGTCGTCGGGTGGGCAGGTGAGGTCGCCACCGTGCGCGCGGGCCAGGCCGCGGGCGATCGCGAGGCCGAGCCCGGCGCCGCCGCTGTCCCGGTCGCGGGCGTCCTGGAGCCGGACGAGCCGGTCGAAGACGCGCTCGCGGTCGCCGTCGGCGATCGGGGTGCCGGTGTTGCGCACCGAGACCGACACGGTCCCGGCCGCCCGGTCGGTCCGGGTGACGACCTCGATCAGCCCGCCGTCGGGGGTGTGCCGGCGGGCGTTGTCCAGCAGGTTGGCGAGGATGCGCGACACCGCCTGCGGGTCGGCGCGCACCGCGGCGGGCTCCCCGTGGCCGTCGACGGTCAGCCCTGGCGCGAGCACCGCGGCCCGCCGGGTCTCGGCGCGGGCGATCCCGGCGACGTCGACCTCCCGTGGCGCCACCGCGGTGCCGCCGTCGATGCGGGCCAGGTCGAGCATGTCGGTGACCAGCCGCCCGGCCCGGCGCGTCTCGCCGAGCAGCAGCTCCAGGCGCCGGGTGCGGCGGGCGGGGTCGGCGTCGGGCCCGGACCGCTCCAGCGTCTCGGCGACGGCGGTGATCCCGGACAGCGGTGTCCGCAGCTCGTGCGCGGCGTCGGCGAGGAAGACCCGGGTCCGCTCGGCCTCCTTCCGGGAGCGCCGCTCGGCGTCGGTGAGGGCGTCGAGCATGCCGTCCATCGCCGCCGCCGCGGTGCCGAGGTCGGTGTGCGGGCGATCGGGCCGGAGCCGCGCGTCGCGCTCGCCCGCGGTGATCCGCCCGGCGAGCACGGTCATCCGGTCCAACGGGCGCAGCGCCGTCCGCACGACGAACGACACCGCACCGAGGGCGACGAGCAGGGTCAGGAGCACCGATCCGGCCAGCACCGCACGCAGGCCGTTGCGGACCTGGGTGACGTCGGCGGCGTCGGCGACGAGCTCGACCGTCGCCCCGCCACCGGCGTCGAGGGACACACTGCGGCTGCCGGTGTCCGGTGGGACGGGTGGCCGTCCGGCCGGGACCGGGGCGGCCGGCGGGCTGCTCGGGTCGTCGGTGCGGTCACCACCGGGGCCGCGGTCCGGCCGGCCGGCGGGCGGTGGGGTACCGGGCGGGTTCAGTCCGGGGTCGCCCATGACCTCCCCGTCGCCGGTGGTCACCTTGATCCGGATCTGCTGGCCGGACAGCCCGGTGACCAGCTCCTGCGGGGTGGCGCCCGCTGCGATCAGCTGCTGGGCCTGCACCACACGGTCCCGCAGCCGGGAGTCGAGATCGGACTCCAGGCGGGCCCCGAGCAGGACGTCGACGAGCACCACCACCAGGACCAGCAGCACCGCCACCACCCCGAGCACCGCGGCGGTGACCCGGCGGCGCAGCGACGGGGTGGCGGTGCGGCTCTGCGCGGCGGAGCTCACGACGGCCCGCGCAGCGAGTAGCCGAGGCCCCGCACGGTGTGCAGCAACCGAGGACCGTGCGCCTCCAGCTTGCGGCGCAGCGCCGACACGTGGACCTCGACGAGGTTGGGGTCGTAGGCGTCGTAGCCCCAGACCGAGCGCAGGATCTGCGCCTTGGACACGGTGCGTCCGCGCTGCTCGACGAGGTAGGTGAGCAGCCGCAGCTCGGTCGCGGACAGCTCCAGCACCGTCCCTCCGCGGGAGGCGACGGCGGCGTCGGGGTCGAGGACGAGGTCGCCCACCTGCACCGCGGACGGCAGCCTGCCCCGGCGGCGCAGCACCGCCGCGACCCGGGCGACGAGCTCGTCGAGCGCGAAGGGCTTGAGGACGTAGTCGTCGGCGCCGGAGTCGAGCCCGCGGAGCCGGTCGGCCAGCGCGTCGCGCGCGGTGAGCATGACGATCCCGGCGTCCCCGTGCCCACGCACGACGTCGATCAGCTCGAACCCGTCGCGCCCGCCGGGGAGCATCACGTCCAGGACGACGAGGTCCGGCCGGAACGCGGCGAGGCGCTCCTCGAACGCGACGCCGTCGACGACGCCCTCGGTCACGTGCCCGGCGTCGGCCAGCGCGTCCACGACGGACTCGCGGATGGCGTCGGAGTCCTCGAGCACCAGGACCCGGGTCGTGGGGCCGCGGCTGTCGTCGTCCTGGCGTGTGCTCACGGGGCAAGGGTGCGCCGCGAGGCTGAGGGGGAGCTGAAGGACCCGCCGGTTTCAGGTCCGTCTCAGGTACCGCGGGCATTGTCGTGGCAGACACCGAGACGACGGGCCGGCCGGCCCGCGGCGCGGAGAGGAAGAGATGACCCTGCTCGACGTGATCGTCCTGATCATCGTGGTGGCCGCCGCGATCGGCGGGTTCCGCCGCCTCGGCGGCGTGGCCCGGGCCGGGAGCCTGCTCGGCCTCGTGGTCGGTGCCGGCCTCGGCGCGGCCTGGGGCTCGAACCTGGCCCGCTACGGCGACACCCCCGACTCGGCCTGGTTGTGGGGCCTGGTCGGGGTGATCACCGGTCTGCTGCTGGGCTCGCTGGTCGGCGGGTTCCTCGGCGGACTGGTCAGCCGGGTGCTCGCCCGCGGCAAGCTGTCCCTGCTGGACCGCGTCGTCGGCGCCGTCACCGGTGCCGTGACCGCACTGCTGGTGATCTGGCTGGTCTCGTGGGTGGTCCCCGCGGTCGTGAGCGCCGAGGCGCTCGCCCCCGTGACGACACTCGCGCAGTCCCTGGGCGGCAGCCGGATCGTCGACTCGGTGTCGGAGCTGCTGCCCGCGACGACGTCCGCCGCCCGCGACGTCGTCGACGCCGCGCGGCCTCCCGCCGGCTGATCCCACCCGACCCCCAGCGGTCCGCCGTCCGGCGGTCCGCGACCCGCCGCTGCCCTCTTCCGGGCACGGCACCGTCCGAGGAGAACCATGAACGACGAGAACCGCACCCCCCGCGGCGACGACGACCGCCCCACCGACCGGCAGCCCCCGGTCCCCGCCGGCGAGACCCCTACAGCCCACACCCCGACCCCGCACGTCCGGGACGGTGTGCACGGCGGGGGGACCGTGGCCGCCGCCTCCGACCCGGGTGACCCTCCGCGACGACGCCGGTTCGCCGCCCTACGACGCCGGTCCGCGCTGCCCGCGGTCGCGGCCGGCGTGATCGGCCTGGTCGTCGGGGCCACCGCGAGCGGCCTGGTCGTCGGGACCGCGTTCGCCGGGCCGGGCGGCGGCCCCGCCCACACGGCGGTCGCCGCCGACGGCCGCGGCCCCGGTGGACCCGGCGGGCCCGACGGCTCCGGTGGCCCCGGTGGTGAGACCGGTGGCCCGGGCCGCGGCCCCGACGGTGCCGGTCCCGGTGGCCCCGGTGGCCCTGGTGCGTGCGGTCCGGCCGGTGGGCCGGGTCGTGACGGCGCGACTCCGCCCGCGCCGCCTGCCGGGGCCCCGACGCCGCCCGCTCCGGGCGCCGCCCCGGCCGCCCCGGCCGCCCCGGGTGCGACGGGTCCGGGTGTCACGGCTCCGCGCCAGGGCGGCGCCGCTGCCCCGGCCGCTCCTGCGGCCCCTGCTGCTCCCGCGGCCCCGGGGTCGTCCGCCGCTCCCGCCGCTCCGTGAGCCCGTACGCGCGGCGACACCGACCGGTGTCCTCGCGCGTGGGGGAGGGGAGAAGGGAGTGCTCCTCGTCGGATCGCGTCGCGCATTCGCCCCCGACGCGCTGCAGGATCCGACGAGGAGCACTCGACGGACCAACGCGCCGGAACGGGCACGGATACCCCCCTGATGCGGTGACGACGCGGGCCCGGACACCACCATCGGTCGTCCCCGCAGGTCAGACGGGTCGTCGCCGTGTCTTCGTGACAAGAAATCGGTGAGTGGCCCGGCCCGTCGAGCGCCGATCCGGGGGAACACCCGCCGTCCGTGGTGGGGCTCCGGGAGCCGGAACGGCGGGACGGAGCCCCACCCACCCGGGACGGTGGGGGCCGGAGCGACGCGGCCGAGCCCCGCGCGGCCCGGGATCGCAGGGGTCGAGGCCGCTCCGGGTTCGCCCGCGGGAGGACCGCTCCGGCGATCGCCCAGGCCGTCCCCGGTGCTCCGCTGTGGACGTCCTGCATCGCGACGGCGGAGGACGGGCCGGATCCGACGGTGGGCCGGAAGCGGGGCACCTGCACCGTCACCACGGGCCGTCGTGCGGGGCGGGGTTCCGGCCGACGGCCGGAACCGGACCACGGCGGTACCGGACGACCACTCGACGGCGCACCCCGACCGCACCCTGACGGCGCAGGTCACGGGCCGATTCGAGACCTGAACGGATGGTGGCCCGACCACCGAGAAGACCACGTGGACAACCCATCGCGAAGAGACCGTGGTCGGCGTCACACAGATCAGTGATCGCCGGTATCGCCCGGTGAGAGGGTGTCGGTAACCTGGAGTTCGCCTCCGCCCACCGTAGTGACCTGCGACGACGCCCGGTGGTCGCCCGGGTGACCCCCCGGTTTGACGGCCCCGGACACCGTGCCGTAACTTTCTTCCTGTCAGCGAGTGAGCCGGATAGAACGGGCCTTGAGAGGCCCGGTCAACAGGCCCCGCGGACAGCGACCCCCGGTGGTTCACCGAGTTTCTCGGTGTGGTTGTCTTGGTGGGTCAAGGCGATCCGTCTTCAGGATCCCGCTTCCTTTTCAGGGGGTTGGGTGAGTGCGGTGCGGGTGTCTTTTGAGAACTCAACAGTGTGTCGAGCTATTTTGATTCGGTTTGGCGTTTTGTGCCAAGTTGTTTGTTTGGTTGCAGCATTCGATCCCGTCGGGTGTTGTGGCCAGTTGTTTGTTGCAAGTCAGGGTTTTGTTGGAGAGTTTGATCCTGGCTCAGGACGAACGCTGGCGGCGTGCTTAACACATGCAAGTCGAGCGGTAAGGCCCTTTCGGGGGTACACGAGCGGCGAACGGGTGAGTAACACGTGGGTGACCTGCCCTCCACTCTGGGATAAGCCCGGGAAACTGGGTCTAATACCGGATAGGACCACTGATCGCATGGTTGGTGGTGGAAAGATTTTTTCGGTGGGGGATGGGCCCGCGGCCTATCAGCTTGTTGGTGGGGTGATGGCCTACCAAGGCGGTGACGGGTAGCCGGCCTGAGAGGGCGACCGGCCACACTGGGACTGAGACACGGCCCAGACTCCTACGGGAGGCAGCAGTGGGGAATATTGCGCAATGGGCGGAAGCCTGACGCAGCGACGCCGCGTGGGGGATGACGGCCTTCGGGTTGTAAACCTCTTTCGCCAGGGACGAAGAGCAATTGACGGTACCTGGAGAAGAAGCACCGGCCAACTACGTGCCAGCAGCCGCGGTAACACGTAGGGTGCGAGCGTTGTCCGGAATTATTGGGCGTAAAGAGCTCGTAGGCGGTGTGTCGCGTCGGCCGTGAAAACTTGGGGCTTAACTCTGAGCGTGCGGTCGATACGGGCATCACTTGAGTTCGGCAGGGGAGACTGGAATTCCTGGTGTAGCGGTGAAATGCGCAGATATCAGGAGGAACACCGGTGGCGAAGGCGGGTCTCTGGGCCGATACTGACGCTGAGGAGCGAAAGCGTGGGGAGCGAACAGGATTAGATACCCTGGTAGTCCACGCCGTAAACGTTGGGCGCTAGGTGTGGGGACCATTCCACGGTTTCTGTGCCGCAGCTAACGCATTAAGCGCCCCGCCTGGGGAGTACGGCCGCAAGGCTAAAACTCAAAGGAATTGACGGGGGCCCGCACAAGCGGCGGAGCATGTGGATTAATTCGATGCAACGCGAAGAACCTTACCTGGGTTTGACATGCACCAGACATCCCTAGAGATAGGGCTTCCCTTGTGGTTGGTGTGCAGGTGGTGCATGGCTGTCGTCAGCTCGTGTCGTGAGATGTTGGGTTAAGTCCCGCAACGAGCGCAACCCTTGTTCCATGTTGCCAGCACGTAATGGTGGGGACTCATGGGAGACTGCCGGGGTCAACTCGGAGGAAGGTGGGGATGACGTCAAGTCATCATGCCCCTTATGTCCAGGGCTTCACACATGCTACAATGGCTCATACAGAGGGCTGCGAGACCGTGAGGTGGAGCGAATCCCTTAAAGTGAGTCTCAGTTCGGATCGGGGTCTGCAACTCGACCCCGTGAAGTTGGAGTCGCTAGTAATCGCAGATCAGCAACGCTGCGGTGAATACGTTCCCGGGCCTTGTACACACCGCCCGTCACGTCACGAAAGTTGGTAACACCCGAAGCCGGCGGCCCAACCCTTGTGGAGGGAGCTGTCGAAGGTGGGACTGGCGATTGGGACGAAGTCGTAACAAGGTAGCCGTACCGGAAGGTGCGGCTGGATCACCTCCTTTCTAAGGAGTCCCATCATGTGATGGGGCGCCACAATGCTCTGTGAGTTCTGCTCATTCTGAGTCTGTGGTTCCTTCATTGAATCGCATTTGCGGCCCCGTTCGTGGGTCGGGTGCGTTGGGTGGAACGCAGCACGTCGAACCGTTTGGCTTGGCACACTGTTGGGTCCTGAGAAGACGCCCTGTGGGTTGTTTTCTTTGGCCGCTCAGGTTGAGGGTTGTCCTAACGCCCCGGTTGGTTCCGGGTGTGGTGGTTTCTTCTTGGTCTGGTGTGGTTGTGGGTTGAGTGTTGCATAGTGGATGCGAGCATCTTGTTGTGGTCAAGTTGTTAAGAGCACATGGTGGATGCCTGGGCATCAGGAGCCGATGAAGGACGTGGGAGGCCGCGATAGGCCTCGGGGAGCTGTCAACCGAGCTGTGATCCGAGGGTGTCCGAATGGGGAAACCCAGCGCCCGTCATGGGGCGTTACCCGTACCTGAATTCATAGGGTGCGTGGAGGGAACGTGGGGAAGTGAAACATCTCAGTACCCACAGGAAGAGAAAACAATAGTGATTCCGTGAGTAGTGGCGAGCGAAAGCGGAAGAGGCTAAACCGTGTCCGTGTCAAGCCGGCAGGCGTTGCGGGTGCGGGGTTGTGAGACGTGTCGTTCATCTTCTGCCGAGGATGGGACAGCAAGTGCCTGTGTTAGCGGAACGACTCTGGGATGGTCGGCCGTAGTGGGTGATAGCCCCGTACGCGAAAACACTGGGTTCTGTTGTGGGCGTGTTCTCGAGTAGCAGCGAGCCCGTGAAATTCGCTGTGAATCTGGCGGGACCACCCGTCAAGCCTAAATACTACCTGATGACCGATAGCGGACAAGTACCGTGAGGGAAAGGTGAAAAGTACCCCGGGAGGGGAGTGAAATAGTACCTGAAACCGTGTGCTTACAAGCCGTCAGAGCCTTTCGGGGTGATGGCGTGCCTTTTGAAGAATGAGCCTGCGAGTTATGCTTCGTGGCGAGGTTAACCTGTGTGGGGTAGCCGTAGCGAAAGCGAGTCCGAATAGGGCGTCTGAGTCGCGGGGTGTAGACCCGAAGCGGAGTGATCTACCCATGGCCAGGGTGAAGCGTCGGTAAGACGTCGTGGAGGCCCGAACCCACCAGGGTTGAAAACCTGGGGGATGAGCTGTGGGTAGGGGTGAAAGGCCAATCAAACTTCGTGATAGCTGGTTCTCCCCGAAATGCATTTAGGTGCAGCGTCGTGTGTTTCTCACCGGAGGTAGAGCACTGGATGGCCTAGGGGGCCGACAAGCTTACCGAAGTCAGCCAAACTCCGAATGCCGGTGAGTGAGAGCGCGGCAGTGAGACTGCGGGGGATAAGCTTCGTGGTCGAGAGGGAAACAGCCCAGATCACCGGCTAAGGCCCCTAAGCGTGCGCTAAGTGGGAAAGGATGTGGGATCGCCCGGACAACCAGGAGGTTGGCTTAGAAGCAGCCACCCTTGAAAGAGTGCGTAATAGCTCACTGGTCAAGTGGTCCTGCGCCGACAATGTAGCGGGGCTCAAGCGCACCGCCGAAGCCGTGGCAATGACACTTTGGTGTTGTTGGGTAGGGGAGCGTCCTGCATCTGGTGAAGCCCGGGAGTGATTTACGGGTGGAGGGTGTGGGAGTGAGAATGCAGGCATGAGTAGCGAATGCAGAGTGAGAATCTCTGCCGCCGGATGACCAAGGGTTCCTGGGCCAGGTTGTTCCGCCCAGGGTGAGCCGGGACCTAAGGCGAGGCCGTCAGGCGTAGTCGATGGACAACGGGTTGATATTCCCGTGCTCGTGATAGTGCGTCCATGCCGAGGCTGGTGATGCTAACCATCCGAACCCACCTTCGCTCCTTCGGGAGTGTTGTTTGTGGGGGAGCGTGGGATCCGATCTGGTAGTAGGCAAGTGATGGGGTGACGCAGGAGGGTAGCTCCGCCACGCGGTGGTTGTCGTGGTGTAAGCCTGTAGCCCGAGTCCTAGGTAAATCCGGGGCTCATTAAAGGGTGAGAGGTGATGCGTAGCCGATTGAGGCGAAGAGAGTGATCCCATGCTGTCGAGAAAAGCCTCTAGCGAGTGCTGTTGCGGCCCGTACCCCAAACCGACACAGGTGGTCAGGTAGAGAATACCGAGGCGATCGAGCGAACTGTGGTTAAGGAATTCGGCAAAATACCTCCGTAACTTCGGGAGAAGGAGGGCCGGTTGTCTTGAGGCTCCTTGCGGGCTAGGGACGGCCGGTCGCAGAGACCAGGCCCAAGCGACTGTTTACTAAAAACACAGGTCCGTGCGAAGTCGCAAGACGATGTATACGGACTGACGCCTGCCCGGTGCTGGAACGTTAAGAGGACCTGTTAGCTCTTCGGGGCGAAGCGGAGAATTTAAGCGCCAGTAAACGGCGGTGGTAACTATAACCATCCTAAGGTAGCGAAATTCCTTGTCGGGTAAGTTCCGACCTGCACGAATGGCGTAACGACTTGGGCGCTGTCTCGACCACAGACTCGGCGAAATTGCACTACGAGTAAAGATGCTCGTTACGCGCGGCAGGACGGAAAGACCCCGGGACCTTTACTATAGCTTGGTATTGATGCTTGGTTCGGCTTGTGTAGGATAGGTGGGAGACTGTGAAGCTATCACGCCAGTGGTGGTGGAGTCGTTGTTGAAATACCACTCTGGTCGAATTGGGTGTCTCAACCTCGGGCCATGATCTGGTTCAGGGACAGTGCCTGGTGGGTAGTTTAACTGGGGCGGTTGCCTCCCAAAGAGTAACGGAGGCGCCCAAAGGTTCCCTCAGCCTGGTTGGCAATCAGGTGTTGAGTGTAAGTGCACAAGGGAGCTTGACTGTGAGACTGACGGGTCGAGCAGGGACGAAAGTCGGGACTAGTGATCCGGCACCACCTTGTGGAAGGGGTGTCGCTCAACGGATAAAAGGTACCTCGGGGATAACAGGCTGATCTTGCCCAAGAGTCCATATCGACGGCATGGTTTGGCACCTCGATGTCGGCTCGTCGCATCCTGGGGCTGGAGTAGGTCCCAAGGGTTGGGCTGTTCGCCCATTAAAGCGGTACGCGAGCTGGGTTTAGAACGTCGTGAGACAGTTCGGTCCCTATCCGCCGCGCGCGTTGGAGACTTGAGGAAGGCTGTCCCTAGTACGAGAGGACCGGGACGGACGAACCTCTGGTGTGCCAGTTGTCCCGCCAGGGGCACGGCTGGTTGGCTATGTTCGGGAGGGATAACCGCTGAAGGCATCTAAGCGGGAAGCCTGTTCCAAGATGAGGTCTCCCACCACCTTCGAGTGGGTAAGGCTCCCAGTAGATGACTGGGTTGATAGGCCGGAGATGGAAGCCCTGTGAGGGGTGGAGTTGACCGGTACTAATAGGCCGAGGGCTTGCCACAACGAGTTGTTCGCATCCACTGTGTGACCCTGAGTCCACAACCGTCCATGTTCCCGGTGATCCGGGGAATCGTGGGGTCGGTTTGTGTGCTCGACCCCCGCCTCTCGGGGTTTTCTGGGGGGTGGGGTGATAGTTGGATAGTGTTGTCGGTGGTCATTGCGGTAGGGAAACGCCCGGTCCCATTCCGAACCCGGTAGCTAAGCCTTCCAGCGCCGATGGTACTGCACTCGCCAGGGTGTGGGAGAGTAGGTCGTCGCCGACATTCAACTTCATGGGATGTGCCCCGGACTGTCGAGTCCGGGGCATTTCTCATTTCCGGACTTTTTTCGGTCCGATGCGTGATGCCGGCCCGGGCCGGGCATGAGTGTGTCCGTTCGTGGTCCCTGGCGCGGGTCCCTCGGGGCCGGTGGTCGGGGCGTGGAGCTCTCTGGGGGGAGTCGCATCCGGTCCCGTCCTGCCGGTGGGGTCGGCGCACCTCACACGCCTTCCTGTGACCTCGCACCCTCTGCAGGGGCTGCGAGGTCGCAGAAACGTGTGCGACGTGGGGTGCGAGGAGGGCGGCCGGCGGGAACACCGGCCGCCGCAGGCGTCAGAGGTCGGCGCCCACGGCGTCGTCGACACACGAGAAGCCGTCGGCGCGCAGCAGCGCCGCGAGCTCGCGGTGGACCCGGGCGGGCCAGAGCAGACCGCCGTAGACGAAACCGGTGTAGGCCTGCACCAGCGCCGCGCCGGAACGGATACGGCGGTAGGCCTCCTCGGCGTCGGCGATCCCGCCGACGGAGACGACGACCTGGTCGTCGTCGAGGCGGGTACGCAGCTGCCGCACGACGGCACGGGCCCGCTCGGTCAGCGGACGCCCGGACAGCCCACCCGCACCGGTGGCGGTGACGACGTCGGGCGCGGTGCGCAGACCGTCGCGGGAGACGGTCGTGTTCGTGGCGACGACCCCGTCGAGCCGCATCCGGCGGGCCAGGTCGGCGACGGCGTCGAGATCCTCCGGCGCCAGGTCGACCGTGATCTTCACCAGGAGCGGGACACGACGGTCCCCGGACACCCGGTCCAGCTCCTCACGCACCGCGACGAGCAGCGGCTCCAGCACGTCGACCTGCTGCAGGTCCCGCAGACCGGGGGTGTTCGGAGAGCTGACGTTGACCACGACGTAGTCGGCGTAGGCGCCCAGCGCGGCGGCGCTCGCACGGTAGTCCGACGCGGCGTCCTCGGCGGGTACCGCCTTGCTCTTGCCGATGTTGACCCCGAGCACCGGCATCCCCGGCCCGGAGCGGGCGCGCAGCGCGGCGAGACGGGGCCCGACGGTCCCGGCCCCGGAGTTGTTGAAGCCCATCCGGTTGACCAGCGCGGCGTCGTCGACGAGCCGGAACAGGCGGGGCCGCGCGTTGCCGGGCTGCGCCCGACCGGTCACCGTGCCGATCTCGACCGCGCCGAACCCGAGCCTGCCGAGCGCGAGCACACCCTCGGCGTCCTTGTCGAAACCGGCGGCGAGACCGAGCGGGCCCGCGAACTCCAGACCCAGCGCCCGGGTGCGCAACACGGGGTCCGACGGGGCGAACCGCTCCGCGACCCGCTCACCCACGACAGGTGCGGTCCCGAGCGTGCGGACCACACCGAACCCCATCCGGTGCGCGGGTTCGGACGGGACGTGCCGGAGCACGTGGCGCATGAGGGCGTCGTACATGCCCCCATCCTCACACCGGCCTAGGAGGTGCGGCGGGACAGCCCCAGCTGGTCGAGCATGCGGCGGTCGCGCTTCGTCGGCCGGCCGGCGCCGCGGTCGCGGTGGGCGAACAACGGTTGCCCCGCGGTGCTCGGCTCCGGCGGGGTGTGGTCGATGTAGCACTCCTGCGCGATCGGAGCGCCGACCCGCTTCTCGATCACCCGGGTGATCTCGACGATCCGGTTCCGGTCGTACACCCGCACCCGCACCCGGTCGCCGACCTGCACCGTCGCCGCCGGCTTCGCGGGCCGGTCGTTGATCCGCACGTGCCCGCCCCGGCACGCCGTCGCGGCGTCGGCACGGGTCTTGGCCAGGCGCACCGACCACAGCCACCGGTCCACGCGGGTCCCCTCCATCGGACCATCGTGCCATCCGGGACGGCAGTCCGGGTCTCAGTAGTGCACGACGCCCGGTGTTCCCCCGCCCGCGGCGACGGCGTCGCCGGTGATCGCGACCGAACGGGGCGAGCACAGGAACGTGATGACGTCGGCGACCTCCGCGGCGGTCGTGATGCGGCCGATCGTCGTCGTCGCGTCCAGCTCCGCGCGGGCCTCGGCGCCGGTGATCCCGGCCGACTCCGCCCGCGCGGCGACGGCGTCGGTCGTCCGCTCGGTCTCGGTGACACCGGGGTGCACGACCGTCACGTTGATGCCGTGCGGACCCAGCTCCTGCGCGAGCGCCGCCGTCATCGAGGCCACCGCCACGTTGCGCACCGACCCCACCAGCGACGACGACTTCCGCGCGTTCAGGCCGCTGACGTTCACGATGCGCCCCCACCCCTGCGCCCGCATCAGCGGCGCGACCGCCCGCGCGCACCGCAGGTAGCCGAGGACCTTCGTCTCCAGCTCGACCCGCACCGCGTCGTCGGTGATCGAGGCCAGGTCGGTCGGCGGGCCCGCGCTCGCCGGCCGCGCAGCGGCGTTCACGAGCACGTCCACCCCACCGAACCGGTCGGCGACGGCGGCGACACCACGGCGGACCGCGTCGTCGTCGGTGGTGTCGACGGCGACGGCCAGCACCTCCGGCGCACCCGCGGCGCGCAGTCCGGCCGCCGCGGCCTCCAGGGCGCCGGCGTCGCGCGCGAACAACGCCACCCGGACGCCCTCGCCCGCGAGGGCCTGCGCGGTCGCCAGCCCGATGCCGCGGCTCCCACCGGTGACGATCGCCCGGCGCCCGTTCAGTTGCAGATCCATGATTCCCACCGTGCCGCAACGATGGCGGGACCGCAGGCGTCTACGGTGTGCGCGTGGCTGAGCCGATCGACTCCGTGCTGGTGGTCTTCAACCCGGGTAGTACGGGGGACGCCGACGTGCTCGCCGAACAGCTGCGCGACGAGCTCGGCTCCGCCCGGCCCGAGCTGGCCGTGCGGCTGGTGCCCACCGAGTACGCCGGGCACGCCCGCGTCATCGCCCGCGAGGCCGCGTCCGCCGGCGGGCGCCCGCTCATCGTGTCGGCGTCCGGCGACGGCGGCTACAACGAGGTCGTCAACGGGATCATGGACGTCCCGGGCACCGACGCCTCGGCCGCCGTCCTCGCCGCCGGGAACGCCAACGACCACGACCGCGTCACCGCACGCCGTCCGCTGGTCGAGGCGATCCTCGACGGCCGCCCCGAGCCGATGGACCTGCTCGAGATGCACCGCGACGACGACCCGCCGCGCTACGCGCACTCCTACATCGGGTTCGGGCTCACCCCCGTCGTCGCGCTGCAGATCGAGAAGGGCGGCAAGGGCAGCATCCGCGAGGTGATCACCACGGTGCGGGCGTTCTGGGCGTTCACCCCGTTCGAGGTGGAGTTCTCCCGCGGCGACCGGCGCCGGATCGACAACCTGGTCTTCGCCAACATCGGTGAGATGGCCAAGGTCGCCGAGCTGTCGGCCACGAGCCGTCCCGACGACGGCCGGTTCGAGGTCGTGCTGCTGGAGCACCGTCCGAAGTGGAAGCAGCTGTGGGTGGCGGCCCGGGCGGCGTTCTCCGGGCTCGGCCGTCAGCCCGCGACCTCGGACTTCCGGTTCACCGCGTGCGGGCCGATGCCGGTGCAGATCGACGGCGAGGTCGACGAGGTCGCCGGCGGCACCGCGATCCGCGTCCGCTGCGCGGCCGGGGCACTCAACGTCGTGCGCTGACCCCCGCCGTGCTCACGGGGCGAGCGTGAACTCCACCGCGCCGAGGTCGTCGCCGAAGCTCGCCCGCACCCGGGCGCCGCGGTGCACGGGCATCGGGACGGTCGTCGTCCCGGTGGTGACGACCGCGCCCGCCTCGAGCCGCAGGCCGTAGCCGGGCAGGACGTCGGCGAGCCACGCCAGCGCGACCCACGGGTCCCCGAGGACGGCCGCGCCGGATCCGGCCGCCTGCTCGTCGTCGACCCGCAGGGCGGTCGGGGTCGCGGCGAGGTCGAGATCGAGGGCGCCGGGGAGCTCCGGGCCCAGCACGAACCGGCCGGCGCACGCGGCGTCGGCCATCAGCGACGGCGCCCCCGCCGCGACGAAGTCGGTGAACCGCGACTCGGGCAGCTCCACCGCCCCGTGCACGGCCGCGACCGCGGCACGCAGCTCCTCACGGGTCGCGTCGGCACCCACCGGCGCGCCCATCACGAACGCGAACTCCGCCTCGGCGACGGCCATGTGCAGGTCGTCGGAGGGCACCACGTCACCGGGGGAGTGCCGGAACCGCTCGAACAGCGCCCCCGGCAGCGGGGTGTCCACCCCGATGTGGGCCTGCCCGGCGGGCGCGGTCGCCGCGAGCTTCCAGCCGTAGGACGGCCCGGCCCGCTCCGACAACCTGCTCTGCGCGGTGAACCCCTCGGCCAGGCTGCGCGGACGTAGCAGCTCCGGCAGTGCGGCCATCCGTTCGCCGGTGGTCCAGGCCTGCCACAACGCACCGGCGGTGCCGTCGGCCCGCACGAGGTCGACGGCGGTCGGGTCCATGCCCGCGGAGCTGTTCTCGGCACTCATCGGGGCGGCATCCTGCCAGGGCCGCGGGTCAGCCGTCGTCGCCGGTCCGGGCGCGCAGCACCTCGGCGACGCGGCGGACCCGGTCGTCGGCGAGCGCGTCCTCCAGCGACACCGGCAGCGGGATCCGCCAGTTCGGGTACTCGTCGACGGTGCCGGGCAGGTTCGGCTGCCGCGTCTCGCCCAGCACGTCGTAGAGGGAGGCCAGGACCAGCCGCGACGGTGCCGACGCCAGCAGCGCGTGCAACGCGACGACGATCGTGTCCTCGTCGGTCTCGTCCGGGGAGTCGAGCAGCCCCTCCGAGGTCAGCAACGCCAGCAGCTCGTCCCGTTCGGCTCCGGCCCTGGCCTCCTCGGTCGTCGGGTCGTCGAGGAGCCCCAGCTCGGCGCGCACCCGCACCTGCTCACCGGCCAGGAACCCGGGCGCGGTCGGCAGGTCGTGGGTGGAGATCGTCGCGACCGACCGCTCGGGCCAGCGACGCGGCGGGCGGAGCGGGCCGTCGTCGCCGCCGGTCACCGGATCGGGGTCGCGGGAGAACCACAGCACCGTCGAGCCCAGCAGGTTCCGCTCGGCCATGTCCTCGCGGATCCGCGGGATCACCGTGCCCAGGTCCTCGCCGACGACCAGCGCGCCCGCGCGGTGGGCCTCCAGCAGCAGCACCGCGAGCATCGCGTCGGCGTCGTAGTGGACGTAGGTGCCGCGGTCGGCCGTCTGCCCCGACGGCACCCACCACAGCCGCCACAGCCCCATGACGTGGTCGATCCGCAGGCCGTCGGCGTGCGCGAGCAGTGCGCGGGCCATGTCGCCGAACGCGGCGTAGCCGGTGTCGGCGAGGCGGTCCGGGCGCCACGGCGGCAGGCCCCACGTCTGGCCGCGCTGGTTGAACGCGTCCGGCGGGGCACCGACCGTCGCGCCGAGCGCGAGCACGTCCTGCAGCATCCACGCGTCGGCGCCCTCGGGGTCGCAGCCCACGGCGAGGTCGTGGATGACACCGACCGGCATCCCCGCGTCCTTCGCCGCGGCCCGGACCCCGGCCAGCTGCGCCTCGGCCTGGCGCTGCACCCAGGCGTGGAACGCGACGCGCGGCGCCAGTTCGGCACGGGCGGCGGCGACGCCGGGGGCGTCGGGACGGCGCAGGTCGTCGGGCCACAGCGACCAGCGGCCGCCGTAGCGCTCGGCCAGCGCGCAGTAGGTCGCGAAGTCGCGAAGGTCGGTATCCGGGGCGCCGTCGGGGTACCCGGCGCTGCGCCACAGCGCCTCCAGCGCGGACCGCTTCGCCGCCCAGACCCGGTCGTGCGCGATCCGGTCACCGGTCGTCTCCGGGCGCAGGGCGTCGACCTCGGCGCGGGTGGCCGCGTCCGCGGCGGCGTAGGCCGGGAGGTCGGTGACCCGCAGGCTCAGCGGGGTGGCGTAGCGGCGCGACGACGGTGTGTACGGCGACGGCTGCACCGGCGGCACCGGGGTGATCGCGTGCAGTGGGTTGAGCAGCACCGCGCCCGCGCCGTGCCCGCCGCGGATCAGCGTGGTCAGGTCGCCCAGGTCGCCGATGCCCCACGAGTCGCGCGAGTGCAGGGCGTAGAGCTGCAGCATCCAGCCCCACGTCCGCGGCGGGTCGGGCAGCGTGGGCGGCGCGACGACGACGTGGGCACGCCCGGCCGTCGTCTCGCACGCGTAGCGGCCCGGCTCCAGGCCGGCGGGGAGCTCGCCGTCGACGTCGCAGGCCCATCCCTCGTCGCCACGCGCACCGTCGACGGCGGTGAGGCGACCGCGGCCCGGCACGGCGCGGGAACGGTCGCTGCGCAGTCCGATCGTCGGCGGCAGCGCCCCGGCGCCGGCGCGCTCGCGGGCCCCGGCGAGCGACACACGTTGCGCCTCGGGGGAGGCGACGTCGACCTCCAGCAACCCGAGGACGGTGCGGACCACCTCCGCGTCGATCGGCTGCTCGGTCCTGCTGCCGTCGAGGTACGAGGTCGCGACGCCGTACGCGTCGGCGATCTCGGCGAGCTCGGGGGTCACCGGGTCGCTGGTCATGGGTCGATCCTGGCGGATGAGCGGCCGCCCGGCCCGGCCGCCCGGGGTGATACGGGCAACCGCCGCGACCGACACGCGGGACGCCTCCGATCGCCCCCGGTCAGGGGGTCCACGGTGCTACGGTGCGTCGCCGGATGCGCCGACCGGGTCACTGTGGCCGGCCGGGCAGCGGGGCCCGGCGACGGGCACCTCCTCCCGGACCGCACCCTGTCGTGGTCGACGGTTCGCGCAGCTCCGGCAGGAGGACTTCCAGATGTCGACGTGGGCCCTGCTCGGGCTGGTTGTGGTGGTGGTGCTGGTGGCCGTCGGGATCGCCGGGTTCCTGCGGTGGGGGCGGGGCCGGGAGGACGACGTCGCGTCGTCCGAAGGGGACCGTCCGCGCACCGTCGCCGATCTCGTCGACCGCCGCGCCCGCGGCCTCGACGACGGGTCCGGCAGGCCCGCGCCCGACCCGTCTGCGCCCCCGGCTTCTCCGACGCTTCCGGTCGACGATGCCCCGGAGCCCGTGGTCGACGAGGAGCCGGCCGCGGACCGTGAGGTCGTCGGGTCCGACGCCGCGGTGGACGACGGTCCCGACGACACGGTCTCCGCGACCACGCCCGTCGCCGCGGTCCGTCCGCAGCAGGAGCGCCCGCGGCCCCCCGCCGCTGAGGACACCGCCCCGGACGTCGGGCCGTCGTCGTCGGCGCCCGACATCACCGATGCGGTCGGCGCGGCCGATCCCACCGACGAGCTGCCGGCGGTCCCACGGGTCACGCCCGACGTGAGCGCGGGTCCGGTCGGCCCGCCCTGGTCGCGCGGGTTCAAGGACGGCAAACCGCTCGAGCCCGTCGAGGCGGCACCGGCCCGGCGGACCCCGGCCCCGACGCCCTTCGTGCGACGACGGCCGGTCGCGGACCCCGCTGCCCGTACCGCCGACGAGGCGACCGCGGCCACCGGTACCGGCCCGGACAGCTCGGCGCCCGACATCAGCACGCCCACCTCCGGGACCGCGGTCGTGGGCGATGCGTCGACGACCGCGTCCGAGGCGCCCGCCGCCGCCTCGACCGGCGTCACCGGGTCCACCGGCGTCACCGGGGACGTCGCGTCCGCCGGGGACACCGCGTCCGCCGGGGACACCGCGTCCGCCGGGGACACCGCGTCCGCCGGGGACACCGCGTCCGTCGGGGACACCGCCTCCGCCGGGGAGGAGGCGGACGAGTCGGTCGACGAGGCCCCGCCCGCCGCCACGACCCACTCCCGCGCGCCCTTCGACCCGGACCTGGTCCGGCGGGTCACGGCGCTGCCGTCGGAGCGCACGTCGGTCCGCGCCCCGGCCGACCCGGACACCGAGCGGGAGTTCCGCGAGGCCCGGGACCGCATCTCGACCCCGCACACCTGGGCGGGCCGCGTCCCCGAGCAGGCCGGCGCCCCCGAGACGGCCGGCGACACCCCGCCGGTGAGCCGGATCCCGTCGATCGGGCTCGCCGCCACCGGCGCCCGAGCCGCCCGCGAGACCGGTGACAACCCCGAGCCGCCGCCCCGTCCCGCCCCGCGGGTCCTGCGGTCGGCGCATCCCGGGAGCGGACCGCGGCACCTCGCCCCGCCGCTGCGCGGGACGTCCGGGGCCGACAGCGGGCCCCACGAGGACACCGCTTCCCCCGAGGACACCGCTTCTCCCGAGGACACCGTCGGGTCCGGCAGGACCGGGGACGCCGGTTCTCCGACGGGCTCCGGCGGCACGGTGACCACCGACCGCACCGCCGGTGCGGTCGACCCCGTCGACGTCCGAGGTCCGGCCGGGGACACCGACGCCTCCGTGCCGGACACCGGCGAGCGCAAGGCCCCGACCGGGGGTGCGGCCGGAGCCGAGACGACCGACGACGCCACGACGGACGAGGCCACGACGGACGAGGCCACGACGGACGAGGCCACGACGGACGACGTCCCGGACCCCACCACCCCGGAGCGGTCCACCACCGCGCCGGAGGCCGAGGAGACACCCGTGCACGCCGGCCCGACCACCGTCGCCCGCCCCGACCGCGCCGAGGACGTCTCCCTGTCCGTGCTCCGGACCGGGCCCGCGCCGTCGGCGATCGTGCCCGACACGGCACCACAGGAGATCGAGGTCCGCGTCGTCGACGCCACCGACGCCCCGCTGCCCGGCGTCGAGGTCGCGCTGCGCGACCGCTCCGGCGGGCCGATCGGCTCCGCCACCACCGACGCCGACGGCACGGCGCGCGTCACGGCGCCGGGCGCCGGGGCGTTCGTCGTCGTCGCCCGCGCCGACGGATACCTGCCCGGCGTCGCCACCTGCACCGTCGGCGACGACGCCGCCGACACCACCCTGCGCCTGGCCGCTGCCGCCGCCGTCCACGGCTCGGCGCCCGCGGGCACCGGCGTCGTGCTCTCGCAGGACGGCGAACCGGTCGCCTCGACGACCGCCGCGGCGGACGGGACCTACCGCCTCGCCGACCTCGAACCCGGTCGCCACCTGCTGGCCGCGGGCGACGGCCCGGGCGTGGAGGTCGACCTCGTCCCCGGCGCCGACGAGCGGCGGGACCTGGCGGGCTCGTGACCGGCACCACGGAGGTCCACGGCCGGCTCCCCGGCGTCGGCGGTGTCGAGCTGTTCTGGCAGGGCCGCCTCCCCGAGGGCGACCCGAGCGGCGTCCTGCTGGTCAGCCACGGCATCGGTGAGCACTCCGGCCGCTACGACGCCGTCGTCGACACGCTGGTCCCGGACGGCTGGGCCGTGTACGGCCTCGACCACCGCGGCCACGGCCGCTCCGGCGGCACCCGGGTGCACGTCTGCCGCTACGACGACCTGCTCACCGACTTCGAGACGTTCCGCCGCGAGACGATCGCCCGCCACCCCGGCGTCCCGGTGTTCCTGCTCGGGCACAGCCTCGGCGGCCAGATCGCGCTCGCCTACGCGCTGCGCCACCAGAACCGCCTCGACGGGCTCGTCCTGTCCGCGCCCGCGCTGGCCTCCGACGCCGTCCCGGCCGCGCTCGTGCCGCTGCTGTCGGTCGTCGCGAAGGTCCTGCCGACGGTCCGCCCGGTCGGGATCGACACCTCCGCGATCAGCTCGGACCCGGCTGTCGTCGCCGACTACGACGCCGACCCGCTCGTGCACCACGGCCGCCCCACCCTGGCCCTCGGCGCGGAGATCTACCGGCAGATGGCCGAGCTGCCCGTCCGGGCCGCCGAGCTGCGGATCCCGCTGCTCGTGCAGCACGGGACCGCGGACCGGCTGACCGACCCGGCGGGCACCCGGTTGCTCGACGAGCGCTCCGGGTCCGCCGACACCACCGTGCTCTGGTACGACGGCTTCTGGCACGAGATCTATCACGAACCGGGCCGGGCGACCCCGCTCGCGGACCTGCGCGACTGGCTCGACCGGCACCGCGACGCGGCCCGCCCGGTGACCTGACCCGACCGATCCCCGCCTCACCGCGCCGGACCCGCCCCGGTGGTGCGATCCTGGGGCCGGTACGGCGGAACAGGGGTGGCGCGCACGGTGGAGCGGATCGACCGGCGGACGGAGGACGAGTACGTCCCCGTCCGCGACCTGCTGGCGACGATCGACTGGTCGGCGACCCCGCTCGGCGTGCGCGACACCTGGGACCGCGAGCTCGAGGACACCATCCGGTTCATCCTGGAGAGCCGCCAGCCGCTCGTCGCGTGGTGGGGACCCGAGCTCGTCCTGTTCTACAACGACGAGTTCGCCGGGCACTGCGGGCTGCGCCACCCCGGGTCCTTCGGCATGCCCCTGAGGGAGGGCTGGCCGGAGATCACCGCGCATCTCGGGAGCCGTCTCCACGAGCTGCTCTCCGGGGACCGCGAGGGCATCTACCGCAGCGACGACCGGATCGTGCTGTGGCGCTGGGACACCCCGGAGGTCACATGGTGGACCTACTCCGCCACCCCGGTCCGCGGTCCCGACGGCGGCGTCTTCGGCCTGATCGTCTTCACGGCCGAGACCACCCCGCAGGTCGTCGGAGGCCGGCGGATGGCGCTCCTGGCCGCGCTCGGCGAGGTGGCCCGGGACGCACCGACGCTGGACATCGCGGTCGAACGGCTCACCACGGTCCTGACCGACCTGCCCGACGACGTCGGCTGCGCCGTGGTGACGACGGTCGGCGCCGACCCCGGCCCGCTGGCCACCGTCCGCATCGACGCGCCGCCCGCGGGCTGGCTCCCCGACGACCTCGACCCCGACCACGCCACCGATGTCGAGTTCCTCGCCGTCGACCCGGTCGCGGTCCACGGCGATGACGGCGTCCCGGTCACCGACGTCGTCCGGGCGACGGTGCGCACCCCCGACGGGTCGGCCGGCATCGCCGTCGTCATCGGGGCGCCGCCGTTGCTGCCGCTCGACGAGGACCACCGCTCGTTCCTGCGGCTGATCGCGGGCACCGTCGGCGGCCTGCTGACCGCCGCGCTCGCCCGCGACCGCGAGCGCGACCGGCGCGACGACGCCGGGCTGATCGAGCAGGCCCGCGCCGAGTACTACGCCGGCCTCGGCGACGAGTTCCGCGACCCGCTGACCCTCGTCCTCGGACCGCTGGAGCGGCTGCGCGACCACGACGACGCCGCCGTCCGCGCCCAGGTGGAGCTCGCGCAGCGCAACGCGCAGCGGATGCTCAAGCTCGTCGACGGGCTGGTGGACGTCTCCGCCCTGCAGACCGGCAAGCACGACGGCCTGTTCGCCCCGACCGAGATCGGGAAGACCACCGCGGCGCTCGTCGACGCGTTCGCGCCCGTCGTCGAGCGGGCCGGGCTGGAGCTGGCGGTGTCCTGCCCGCCGCAGGTCCGGCCGGTCTGGGTGGACCGCGACGCCTGGGAGAAGGTCGTCCTCAACCTGCTCAGCAACGCGGTCAAGTACACCCGCCAGGGCACGATCGCCGTCGACCTCGCCCAGGACGGCGAGCAGGTCGTGCTGCGGGTCTCCGACACCGGCGCCGGCATCGTCGACGGCGAGCTCGACGCGGTGTTCGACCGCTTCCACCGTCCCTCCCGGCGGCACGGCCGCAGCGGCGACGGCAGCGGCCTCGGCCTGCCGCTCATCCGCCAGCTGGTCCGTCTGCACGGCGGCACCATCGGGGTGACCAGCGAGCCCGGCGCGGGCAGCACGTTCACCGTGCGGCTGCCGCTGGGCTTCGCCCACCTGCCCCCCGAACGCCTCGTCCGGGCCCGGGTCGGGTCCCGCACCGCCCCGCAGCTCGCCGCGCCCTACGTGGCGGAGGCGCTGCGCTGGCTGCCCGACGCCCCCGAGCCCGCGGGCGCCCCACCGGTCCTCGCCCGCGGCCGCTCGGTGGACGGGTCGGTCGTCGACGGGCTGGAGGTCGACCACCGCGACCGGGTGCTCGTCGTCGACGACGACCGCGAGATGCGCGGCTACCTGCGCGACCTGCTCGTCGAACGCTGGACCGTCCGGGTCGTCGCGGATGGTGCGGCCGCACTGGAGTCCGCCCGCACCGACCCGCCGGACCTGGTCGTCGTCGACGCGGCGCTGCCCGGCAACGGCGGCATCGAGCTCCTGCGGGCGCTGCGGTCGGACCCCCGCACGGTCGGGGTGCCGGTCGTGCTGCTGTCGTCGCGGGCCGGGGAGGAGGCCGCCGTCGAGGGCTTCGCCGCCGGCGCCGACGACTACCTGGTCCGCCCGTTCTCCGCCCGCGAGCTGCTCGCCCGGGTCGCGAACCACCTGCAGCTCGGCCGTGTCCGCCGGGCCGCCGAGCTGCAGTTCCGGGCCATGGCCGACTCCACCCCGGCGCTGATCTGGGTCGACGACCCGGGCGGGCACCGGTTGTTCGTCAACCGGGGCTGGCTGGACTTCACCGGCGTCGAGGACGCGGCGCAGGAGCTGGGCCACGACTGGCGCCGCCGCATCCACCCTGACGACCGCGAGCGCTACCGCTCGGTGACCTCCGCCGCCGCCCGCGCGCACGCGCCGTTCGAGGTCGAGTACCGGCTGCTGGACCGGGCGGGCCGCTACCGCTGGGTGCTCGACCGCGGCGCCCCCGTCCGCGACGGCGAACGCTCCGCGGGCTACGTCGGCGGCTGCCTCGACATCGATGTCCAGCACCGTGAGCAGCGCAGGCACCGTATCTACTCCGAGGTCGCCGAGTCCCTGGAACGGGAGATCACCCGCACCGGGCGCACCGACCAGCTCGTCCGCGCCGTCGTCGAGGACCGGCTCGCCGACATCGCCGTCGTCCACGACGCCGACGCGGTCACCGGCATCGGCACCCTCGCCGTCTCCGCGGAGCGCTCGGCGCTGGAGCCCTCGCTGTGGCGGCTCGCCCCGCTGGTCCCCGCCGACGACGACGGCCGCCCCGAGATCCTCGACGCCGCCCACCTCGACGAGGTCCTGAGCCGGCTCGCGCCCACCCAGCGCCGGGCCTGGACCCGGCTGCGCATGACCTCGGCGATGGTCGTGCCGCTGCCCGCCCGCGGACGCACCAGCGCCGTGCTGACCGTCGTCCGCACCGAGTCGGGCGACCCCTACACCGACGACGACCTGGACCTCCTGTCCGAGATCGGGCGCCGGGCCGGGCTGGCCGTCGACAACGCCCGCCTGCTGGAGCAGGAACGAGCCTCGGCCCAGCGCCTGGGCCTGCTGCACCGCGCCACCGCCAAGATGTCGGCCGCGGCGACCCCCGGCGAGGTCGCCGCGATCGCCGCGGACCACATCGTCGACCTGCTCGACGCCGACCACGCCGGGCTCTGGGAGATCCGCGGGGAGTGGCTGCAGGCGCTCACCGGCCACGGGTGGGACCGCGACATGTGGCAGCGCGCCGCGCGGATCCGGGTCGACGCGCCGCTGGCGTTCATCGAGGTGCTGTCCGGGCACGAGCCGATGTGGTTCACCACCGCGCACGAGTGGGCGACGCGCTACCCCGCGGCCATCGGCATCGAACCGGACCACGCCCAGACCATCGGCTACCTGCCGCTCGTCGCCGGCGGGCGCTCGCTGGGGGTCCTCGCCGTCGCCATGCTGACCGAGCGACGGCTGTCCGACGCGGACAAGGAGGCGGCCGTCGCCGTCGCCGAGCTCGCCGCACAGGCGCTGGACCGGGCTTCGATGCTGGAAGCCGAGACCGAGGCCCGCCGGCTGGCCGAACGCCTCGGCGCGGTCGCGACCGGGCTGGCCCGGGCCACCGACCTGGAGTCGGTCGCCGAGGTCGTCGTCGAGCACGGCCGGATCTCGATCGGGGCCGACGCGGTCGCGGTGCTCGTCGTCGACGAGGGCGGCGCGCTCTCGCTGCTCCGGGAGACCGGCTGGCCCGCCGACGGCCCGCCGATGCGCACCCCCGGCCGCGCGCACCCGCTGAGCCGCGCGGTGAGCAGTGGCGAGCCGATCTGGAACGCCGGCGGGCCCGCCGACGGCGAGGTGCTGCGCTACCCGGTCCATACCGCGGTACCGCTGATGGTCGCGGCCCGCCCGATCGGCGTCATCGGGCTGCGTTTCGAGACCGAACCGGTGTTCACCCCCGAGCAGCGCAGCTTCGTGCTGACCCTGGCCAACCAGTGCGCGCAGGCGATCGTCCGCGCCCAGCTGCACCAGGCCGAGCACGAGGTCGCGGTCACCCTGCAGCGCAGCCTGCTGCCCCAGCGCCTGCCCGACATCGAACGGCTGTCGCTGGCCACCCGCTACCGCCCCGGCACCCAGGGCACCGAGGCCGGGGGCGACTGGTTCGACGTCCTGGACCTCGGCGACGACCTGGTGGCACTCGTCGTCGGCGACGTCGTCGGCCGCGGCCCGGCGGCGGCCGCGGTGATGGGCCAGCTGCGGTCCGCGGTCGCGTCGAACCTGGTCAACGGCCAGCCCCCGGCGCGGGCGCTGGAGCAGCTCGACCAGTACGCGCTGCGGGTACGCGGCGCGATGGCCAGCACCGTGGCCATCGCGACGATCGACACCGGCACCGGCGAGATGCGCTACGCCAGCGCCGGCCACCCGCCGCCGCTGGTCGCGGGCCCGGACGGGGTGCGGACCCTGTCCGAGGGCCGCGGCGTGCCGCTGGGGATCTCCGGGCGGCCCCCGTTCCCCGAGGCCGTGGACCGGATGGAGCCCGGCGAGACGATCCTGCTCTGCTCGGACGGCCTGTTCGAACGCCGCAACGAGGTCATCGACGACGGCCTGGCCCGGCTGTCCGCCGCGTTCGACGAGCTGTCCGCCGCCCAGCCCCGCGACATGGCGGACACGCTGCTGCACCGCATGTCCGAGGGGACGGTCATCCCCGACGACACGGTCGTCGTCGTCGCGCGGCTCATGCCGCCGCCGCTGCGGATCGCGATCGAGGCCGACCCGAAACGGCTCGCCCCGCTGCGTCGCGCGGTGGCCGCCTGGGCCGCGCAGTGCGGGATGGGCCCGGACGCGGTCAGCGACCTGCAGCTGACCGTCGGCGAGGCCGCCACCAACTCCATCGAGCACGCCTACCTGCCCGAGGACACCGACGGGCGCGCCGGGGTCGACCTCGACCTGGCGCTGACCGCGGACGGCTCGGTCGCGGTGCGCGTCACCGACGGCGGACGCTGGCGGCCCCCGCCGCCCGATCCCGGCTACCGCGGCCGCGGCATCGCGCTCATCCGCGAGCTCGCCGGGGACGTGCACATCGACCCGTCGGACTCCGGCACCACCGTGCGGTTCCTGCTGCCCGCGATCCCGGTCGAGGTGGGCACCCCGGGTGCGGGACCGCCGGTGGAGTTCGTCGCCGGGGAACCCGAACCGGACCGCGACCGGATCGACACCCCGTCCGGTGACGGCGACGACGGCACCGTCCGGGCCCGGCTGCGTGCCGTCCCGGACGCGCACGGTGTGCGGATCGGGATCGTCGGCGACCTCGACCTCGGTGGGGTCTCGGCGATCCGGGCCCCGCTGATGGAGCACGTCGACCGCGGGCTGCCGATCACCCTGAACCTGCCGGGGGAGGCGTTCGTCAGCAGCGCCGGGATGGCCCTGCTGTCGGAGGTCGCGCGCCGGATGCGGACGAACGGCGCGGCGCTCACCCTCGTCGCGCCCGCGGGCAGCCAGGCCCGCCGCTCGCTGGTGCTGTCGGGGCTCGACACCGTCATCGGCATGTCCGACGACGACGGTGCCTGACCCGCCGACCTGTCCGGACACGCCCGGGGTCCTCCCGCGGGCCGGACAGCGGGTTGAAACCGTGCCCACCGCTGTGTTGCCATCTCCGGCATGAGTCAGGCAGCGACCCTCGGACCCCTGTGGGGCACCCGTCGCGCCGACCACTTCGACCAGGGCTGTCGCCCGAGCTGAGTCCCCCGACCACGCTCGCCCGATCGTCCCTTGGAGCACCACCGTGTCCGCGCCTGCCTCCCTGCCCGCGTCCCGCCCCGCCCGCCTGCGCGTCCCGCACGCACGACCCGTCACCGCGCCCACCCCGTACGGCCTCGAGGACCTGCAGGAGCTGACCCGTGAGATCGCCGCCGAGGTGCGCTCCGGACGGCACGAGGTCGTCGTCGACCGGGAGCGCCGCTGGTACCGGCTGCTGCGCGGCGACGGCTTCGTCGACGTCTGGCTGATCAGCTGGGTCACGCAGCAGATCGCGGAGCTGCACGACCACGCGGGCTCCCTCGGTGCCCTCACCGTGGTGTCGGGATCGCTGACCGAGCGCCGCTGGAGCGGGCCGTCCGGGCTGCGCACCCGGACCCTGCGTCACGGCCGCGGCGCCGGCTTCCCGCTGGGCCACGTGCACGATGTCGCCAACACCGCCGACGACCCCGCGGTGAGCGTGCACGCCTACTCCCCGCCGCTGTCGGCGATGTCCTACTACGACGTCGAGGACGTCGCGGGCACCACCGGCCACCAGCGGCTGCGCCGCACCCGCACCGAGCTCGTCGAACCCGGCCGGGGTGTCGGATGAGCCGCACCGTCGCCGATCTGCTCGCCGCCGCCCGCGCCCGGCTCGACCGGCCCGACCCGCGGCGTGCCGCGGAGCTCGCCGCCGCCGGGGCGCACCTGGTCGACACCCGGCCGGGGTGGCAGCGCCGCGAGGAGGGGCAGATCCCGGGCGCGCTGGTGATCGAGCGCAACCACCTGGAGTGGCGCCTCGACCCGACCTCCGACGCCCGGGTCCCCGAGGCCGTCGACCACGACGTCGCCTGGGTGCTGTTCTGCTCGGAGGGCTACAGCTCCAGCCTGGCCGCCGCGTCGCTGCAGGACATCGGGCTGCACCGGGCCACCGACCTCGACGGCGGCTTCCGCGCCTGGGCCGCGGCCGGGCTCCCGGTCGAGACCGGTCAGGACGGCCCGTCCGACGCCACCCGTCCGCCGGACAGGCGCGCGTCGAGGTAGCCCGCGACCAGCGCGGTCAGCTCGTCGACGACGACCGCCCGCGCGAACCCGGGCCGCTCCAGCACGAACCCGGTGGTCAGGTGCTCGACGGTCCGCACGACCGTCCACGCCGCGGCCCGCGCCGCGTCGGTGTCCCCGGCGCCGCGGGTGAGCAGCACCGTGGTGACCAGGTCGTCGATCCGGCCGGCGAACGCGGCCCGGCGTCCGCCGGGGGAGCGCGGCAGCTGCTCGACGATCACCCGTAGCAGGTCCGGCTCCTCGCCGAAGGTGTCGAGCAGCGCCTCCAGGGTCGCGCGCACCGCCGGAGCGGTGCCCGCCCCCGGCCCGGCCGCGGCGACCGAGTCGAGGAACGCGCGCGAGACGCGAGCCTCCATCGCGTCGAGGTAGCGATCCAGCACCTCGGTCAGCACCGCGTCCTTGTCCGGGAAGTACTGGTAGAACGACCCGGGCGACACCCCGGCGGCGGCCGCGATCCGGTTCGTCGACGCGCCGTCGTACCCACGGGTGACCAGCACGTCCCGGCCCGCCGCGACGATCCGCTCCACCATCGCCCGGGACCGCTCCTGGCGCGGCTCGCGCCGCCGGGCCCCGCGCCCGCTCACCGGGCGCCCCGGAACGCGCGTTGAAGGCGAGCATCCGCTCGTGTCAGCATCGGTCCATGCTGGCAGAGCCGCCCGTCGCCCCGCGACGCTTCCGCAGCGCGCCCGAGCGTGCGGCGCGCATCGCCCGTCCGCTCGGCCTGGTCGCCGGGGTCCGCGACCTCGATCCCGCGCTGCTCGCCGAGATCGGCCGCCGGATGTTCACCCGCGACGAGACCGGCGCCGCGCTGGCCCGCGCGATGGGACGCGACCGCGACGAGGCGGGCCGCGCCGGGACCGGCCGTGTGACCATGCGGGCGTTGCACACCGCTCTGGCCGCGGGCGCCGCGCCGGCCGACGCCCCGCCCGCACTGCGGGACTTCCTCGCCGCGGTCACCCCGGACCCGGACTGGCTCGACCGGGACCTGCTCGAGCGCGGCGCCCGCGCCTACCGCAGGCTCGGCCGCAGCCGCGACGACGTGCTGCTGGGACTCTCGCTGATCGGCGGCTACCGCTACGGCGGCCCCACCGAGCTGCTCGTCCGCACCGGTGGGCTCACCGGCGCCGGCGCGATGCGCCGCCTCGGTGAGACCCAGGCGTGGGCGTTCGCCGTCAGCCGTCCCGGCGGGATGGAGCCCGGCGGTGCGGGCTGGGCGGCGACGCTGCACGTGCGCGCCATGCACGCCCTCGTCGCGGAGCGGTTCGAGCGGGGCGACCGCTACGACGTCGCCGGCCACGGGCTGCCGATCAACCAGGCCGACGCCGCGGCCACGCTCGGGCTGTTCAACAGCACCGCGATCCTCGGCTGCCGCCTGCTCGGACGCCACGTCCCACGCGCCGACGGCGACGCGATCATGCACCTGTGGCGCTACGTCGGGTGGCTGATGGGCGTCGACGACGACTGGCTGTTCGACACCGAGCGCGCCCAGAACGCGTTCAACCACCACGTCGTGCTGGCCCAGGGCGACGTCACCCCGGCAGGCCCGCTGCTCGCGGGCGCGCTCGTCGAGGGGCTGCGCAGCGAGCGGACCGGTGGCCCCGCCGACCGGTTCCGCGGCGCCTGGGAGCGACGACGGCTGCTGTCGCTGCTGCGGGTGTTCCTGCGAGCCGAGGGCCTGCGCGACCTGGACCTTCCGGTGACCGCGGCGTGGATGTGGCCGTCGCAGGTGCTGCGCAACCTGGTCGAGTCGCTGCTCGTCGCGCGGACCGCACGGGGGCGGCGGTGGCTGGAGCGCCGCTCGGACCGCCGCGTCGAGGCCGACCTGGCCCGTCGCTTCGGCCGCGAGACGCCCGGCCCGCGCGACCTGGCAGCCTGACCCCGCCCGCCGGGATCAGGTGAACGCGCTGATCCCGGTCACGTCCCGGCCCACGATGAGGGTCTGGATCGTCTCGGTGCCCTCGAAGGTGTGGATGGCCTCGATGTCGGCCCAGTGCCGCACGACGTGGTGCTCCAGCAGGATCCCGTTGCCGCCGAGCAGGTCCCGCGCCTCGGAGAGGATCTTGCGGGCGGTCCGGGTGTTGTGCATCTTCGCCAGCCCCGCGACGGTCGGCGACAGCTTGCCCACCTCGGCGAGCCGGGCGGACTGCATGCAGTAGAGCTGCATGCCGGTCAGGTCGGCGAGCATCGCGACGAGCCGCTGCTGCACGATCTGGAAGCTCGCCAGCGGCTTGCCGAACTGCTCGCGCTCCAGCGCGTAGCGCAGGGCGGCGTCGTAGCCGGCGGTCGCGTGGCCCAGTGCCATCCAGGCGCAGGTGCCCCGGGTGGTGGCCAGCACCGCGGCGCAGTCGGCGAACGTCCGCGCCTCGGTCAGCCGGTTCTCCTCCGGCACCCGGACCCCGTCCAGCTCGATGTCGGCCTGCCAGAGTGCCCGCAGCGACACCTTGCCCGGGATGACGGTGGCCTCGTAGCCCTCCGCCGGGGTCTCGACGACGAACCCGAGCACCTCGCCGGAGTCGGTGTCGCGCGCCCACACGACCACCAGGTCCGCGACGCTGCCGTTGCCGATCCAGCGCTTCGACCCGCGCAGCACCCAGTGGTCGCCGTCGCGGGTCGCGGTGGTCTCCAGCGCGACCGAGTCCGAACCGTGCATCGGCTCGGTCAGCGCGAACGCTCCCAACTTGTCCATGGTGGACATCGACGGCAGCCAGCGTTGCTTCTGCTCCTCCGAGCCGCACATCGCGATCGCCTTCATCGCCAGGCCCGCGTGCACCCCGAGGAACGTGCCGAGCGAGCCGTCCCCGCGGTGCAGCTCCATGTGCACGAGGCCGAGCGCGAGCGGGCTCATCCCGGCCGCCCCGTAGCCCTGGATGTCCTCGCCGACGATCCCGAGCTCGGGGAGGCGCCGGAACAGGTGCCAGGGCAGCTCGGCGCGCTCCCAGTAGTCGTTGATGCCGGGGAGGACCTCGGCGTCGACGAACGTGCGGGTGTCGGCGAAGCGCTGCCACTGCTCGTCGGTGAACTGGTCGCGCACCGAGAAGAAGTCGGTGCCCAGGGCCTCGCCCAGCTCGGTGTACGGAGTGGTCGGTGCGGTCATGATCGCGGGCCCCTCGCCGTCGACGGAGACCTGATCCTCACAGAATCACCGGGGTTCCGCCGGGCGGAACTCAGGCCCGCACCAGGCAGAACGGGTGCCCGATCGGGTCGAGGAAGACCCGGAAGCTGTCCGGCGCGGGCTGGACCTCGTGCCGGGTGGCGCCGAGCGCCAGCACCGCGGCCTCCCCGGCGTCCAGGTCGGGCACGTCGAAGTCGACGTGCCCGCGCTGGGGCCGCACCTGCCCGGGCCACTCCGGCGGGGTGAACTCCCCCTCGGAGATCTGCTGGAACGCCAGGGTCGCGCCCGCGCCGCCCGGGTCGAGCTCGACCCAGTCGGGGTCGGTGTCGGTCGGCCCCTGGACCGGCCAGCCGGTGATCGCCGAGTAGAACCGGGCGAGCTCCAGCGGGTCCGGGCAGTCGAGCGCGAACAGTGCGAACCTGGCAACGGGTGCATCGGTCATGGCGGCAGTGTGCCTGCGACCCCCGACGGTCACGCCTCAGAGCGCGTCGATCGCCCGCTCGATCCGCTGCACCGACACCGGATGGCGGGTCTTCATCGGGTGCGCGTACAGCGAGATGCGCAGCTCCTCGACCATCCACCCGATCTCGCGCAGCGCGGGCGACGGCGGCGTGTGCTCGGGCAGGGCGGCCAGCAGCCCGCGGTACTCCGCCTCGACCGGCGCGATCTCGGCGGTCCACCGGGCGTCGCGGTCGGGGTCGGCGCGCAGCTTCTCCAGCCGCAGCTCGCAACCCTGCAGGTAGCGCTTCACGTCGCCGAGCCGGGTCGCCCCGGCGGCGGTGACGAAGCCCGGCGCGGTCAGCCGGCCCACGACCGCCGTCACGTCGGCGACGCCGTCGCGGGTGGCGGGACCGCGCAGGTCCGCCAGCGCCGCGCCGACCCGGTGCCAGACCTCCAGCACGCCGCGTACGGCGTCGAGGACCTGCAACGTCGTCGACGGCAGCCGCATCCGCAGCAGCTCCGCGAGTCGCGCGTACTGCGCCCCGTCGAACGGGTCGCCGCCGCCCCGGGCCATCAGGTGATCGGCCGCGGCGGTGGTGCAGTCGTCGAGCAGGGCGTCGAGCGAGCCGTGCGGGTTGCGCGACAGGGCCAGCCGCGCCCGGTTGTCCAGGCCGCGCTGCACCTGCTTCCCCGGGTGGGTGGTGTTGAGGAGCAGGAGCCGCCGGGCCCCGCGGTGGTGGGCGGGGTCGCGCTCGGGCGCCGTCGCGTACACCCGGACGTCGGCGCTCGTGCCGCGGTCGCGCAGGCCCGGGTAGCCGGTGACCGTGTGCGCGCCACGCCGGATCGGCAGCTCGCGGGGGAGCTCGCCGATCGTCCACGACGTCAGCCCGGTCGCCTCGACGTCGCTGCCCGCGGCGGCCAGCTCCTCCCGCACCTTCGGGGCGAGGGCGCGGCGCAGCCGGTCCAGGTCGGTGTCGCGGGCCAGCTCGGCACCGGACTCGTCGAGTACCCGGAAGGTCACCGTGAGGTGCTCGGGCAGCCGCTCCAGCTCCCAGTCCTCGCGCCGGATCTCCACGTCGCGCATCCGGCCGAGCTCGTCCTCCAGGACGTCGAGCAGCGGGCGACGGCCGGTCTCGCCGCGCAGCCGGGCCAGCACCGCCTTCGCGTGGTCCGGGGCGGGGGAGAAGTTGCGCCGCAGGTTCCGCGGCAGCGTCCGGATCAGCGCGGTGACGAGCTCCTCGCGCAGCCCGGGCACCTGCCAGGTGAACGGCGTCGGGTCGACCTGGTTCAGTGCCGCCACCGGCACGTCGACGGTCACGCCGTCCTCGTGATGGCCGGGCTCGAACGCGTAGGACAGCGGCAGCGTCAGCCCGCCCGCCTCGACGTGGTCGGGGTAGTGGGCGCGGTCGACCTGCTTCGCGGCCTCGGTCGCGAGCATCTCCTCGGTGTAGGTCAGCAGCTCCGGGTCGCGCTTCGCGGCCTGCTTCCACCACCGGTCGAAGTGCTTGCCGGAGACGACGTCGGCGGGGACGCGCTCGTCGTAGAAGGCGAACAGGGTGTCCTCGTCGACGACCAGGTCGCGGCGCCGCGCCCGGTGCTCCAGCTCCTCGACGTCCTCGAGCAGCTCCCGGTTGGCATGGAAGAACCGGTGCCGGGTCTCCCAGTCGCCCTCGACGAGGGCGTGCCGCAGGAACAGGTCGCGGCTCACCTCGGCGTCGATCCGGCCGTAGGCGACGCTGCGGTCGGCCACCAGCGGCAGCCCGTGCAGGGTGACCCGTTCGGTCGCGACGGCGGACGCGCGCGTACGTGACCAGCGCGGTTCCGAGTATGTCTTCTTGACGAGATGTCCGGCGAGGGGCTCGATCCAGTCCGGCTGGACCGGTGCGACGGTCCGGGCCCACAATCTCGTCGTCTCGACGAGTTCGGCGGCCATCACCCAGCGCGGGGGCTTGCGCGCCAGGCCCGAGCCGGGCCAGATCGCGAACTTCGCGCCGCGGGCACCGAGGTAGTCCTTCGGGCCTTTCCGCTCCTTCCCGGCGCCCTTCCCGGCGCCCTTCCCGGCGCCCTTCCCGGTGCCCTTCTCGGCGAGCGGGTCCTGCATGCCGATCTGCGACAGCAGACCGGCGAGGACGGACTGGTGGATCCGGTCGGCGTGCCGCGGCCACTCGGGGTCGTGGTCGTTCAGATCCATGCCGGAGCTGCGGGCGGCCTGGCGGAGCTGGCCGTGCAGGTCCCACCACTCGCGCACCCGCAGGTAGTGCAGGAAGTCCTCACGCAGCTCGCGGCGGAACCGGCTGCCCGACAGCTCGTCGCGGCGGGCGTTCAGGTGGTCCCACAGCCGCAGGTAGGCCAGGAAGTCCGAGCCGTCCTCACCGAAGCGGCGGTGTTTGTCGTCGGCGGCCTGGCGCTGCTCGGTGGGCCGCTCGCGCGGGTCCTGCACGCTCAGCGCGGCGGCGATGACCAGCACCTCGCGCAGACAGCCGTTGCGGTGCGCCTCCACGAGCATCCGGCCCAGCCGCGGGTCCACCGGCAGCCGCGCCAGCGACTGTCCGACCGCGGTCAGCGAGCGCCGGTCCGGGCGCAGCGCGCCGAGCTCGTGCAGCAGGTCCAGACCGTCGGCGACGGCGCGCCGGTCCGGCGGCTCGACGAACGGGAACTCCGAGATCTCGCCCAGGTCCAGCGCGATCATCTGCAGCACGACCGAGGCCAGGTTGGTCCGCAGGATCTCCGGGTCGGTGAACTCGGGGCGGGCGTCGAAGTCGTCCTCGGCGTACAGCCGGATCGCGATGCCGTCCGAGGTGCGGCCGCAGCGACCGGAGCGCTGGTTCGCCGAGGCCTGGGAGATCTTCTCGATCGGCAGCCGCTGCACCTTGAGGCGGCGCGAGTAGCGCGAGATGCGCGCGGTGCCGGTGTCCACGACGTAGCGGACGCCGGGCACGGTCAGCGAGGTCTCGGCGACGTTGGTGGCCAGCACGACCCGGTTGCCCGCGTGCGGCGCCCAGACACGCTGCTGCTCGGCCGTCGACAGTCGGGCGTAGAGCGGCAGGATCTCGGTGTTCCGCAGGTTGCGCCGCTCCAGGGCCTCGGTGGCCTCGCGGATCTCGCGCTCACCGGGCAGGAACACCAGTACGTCGCCCGGTCCCTCGCGCTGGAGCTCGACGACGGCGTCGCCGATCGCGTCGTCCAGCTGCCGGTCGGGATCGGCGTCCGGGTCGTCCGGGTCGACGACGGGGCGGTAGCGCACCTCGACCGGGAACGTGCGCCCCGAGACCTCGACGATCGGGGCCGGGGCCGGGGCCGGGGCCGGGGTCGGGTCGCTGCCCTCGGTGGCCGTGCCGAAGTGCCGGGCGAAGCGCTCCGGGTCGATCGTCGCCGAGGTGATGACGACCTTGAGGTCCGGACGGCGGGGGAGCAGCCGGGTCAGGTACCCGAGGATGAAGTCGATGTTGAGGCTGCGCTCGTGCGCCTCGTCGATGATCAGCGTGTCGTAGGCCAGCAGGTCCTTGTCGCCGGCCAGCTCGGCCAGCAGGATGCCGTCGGTCATCAGCTTGACCATGGTCGAGTCGCCGACGGCGTCGGTGAACCGGACCTTCCAGCCGACCGCCCCGCCGAGCTCGACGCCCAGCTCCTCGGCGATCCGGGTGGCGACGGTGCGCGCGGCGAGCCGCCGCGGCTGGGTGTGACCGATCATCCCGTGCACACCGCGGCCCAGCTCGAGGCAGATCTTCGGCAGCTGTGTCGTCTTCCCGGATCCGGTCTCCCCGGCGACGATCACGACCTGGTTGTCGCGGATCGCGTCGGCGATCTCCTCGCGGCGCGCGGAGACCGGCAGTGTCGCGGGGTAGGAGATCCGCGGCAGCGCGGCGCGGCGGCGTTCCACGCGGTGCTCGGCCTTCGCGACGGCGTCGGCGACCCGCCGCTGGGCGCGCCCGTCGCGGGCCCGGTCCAGCCGGCCGCGCAGCCGCTCGCCCTCGGTCGGTCCGAGCGCGGCGAGGCGCTCGCGCAGGGCGGTGAGTTCGGCGTCGTCGAGCGGGGGGAGCGGCGGCTCGGCGGAGTCGCGGCCGTCGCCGGCGGCGCGACGGCGCGGGCGGCCGGCGTCGGTCTTCCTGTCCGGGGCGGAGCCCGCCTGCTCCGGGCCGTCGCGGTCGGGGCCGCGACGGCCGGGCTGGTCGGGGCCGGGCGCCGTGACGGCAGCGCGCCGGCCCCGCGGCCCGCGGCGGCGCTGCGTCGACGTGCGGCGGCGCTGCTGCTCGCGGGCCGGGACGCCGCGCGCGGCGCCCTCCGTCCCGGGGGCGGCCTGCGCTGCGGCGAGGTCCGATGGGGTCTGGTCCTGGTGGATGACGGTGTCCTGCTGGGTGGCGGTGTCCTGCGGGGTGCCGGAGGTCCCGCCGGGCTGCCGGTGGTCGCCCCGGGTACCGGAACGGCGGCGGGGGCGGCGCGGACGGTCGTGCGACGACGGCTGCGCGGAGGTCGAGGACGGGACGGGTTCGCTGGACATCGTTCGTTCAGTCTGCCTGCTCGCCCGGGACCGGGCGTGCGCCGACCATGGTGACCGGCCTCGCAGGCGTCGTCGAATGGGTTTCGGGAATCGGCGGTATGGGGTCCGAACCGGACGCCGGTCGCCTCGCGGCGAGTGGCGCACCGCGGCTCCAGCCGAACGGAATTCCACGGCGGCGGTTATCTATTGCGGCCCGGGGACTCGGTTCGCCCGGCTCGGACAGTCGTTCCAACGGGCGGGGGTCCCGGATCATTCCCGCCCCACGCGACGGTTTCCGGCTCAGTTCCCGTCCCTCTCGGGAACGGCGTCGGACCCCGTCTCGGCGAGCCGGGCCAGCAGGTCGCGCAACCGGGCCCGCTCGGCGTCGTCGAGCGGGGCGAGGAACTCGGCGGCCAGCGCACGGGCCTCGGTCGCGGCCCCGGCGGCCAGGCGTTCCCCCTCGTCGGTGAGGTGGACCAGCCGTCGTCGCTGGTCGGTCTCGGAGCGGGTGCGACTCAGCCAGCCGTGGCGCTCCATCCGGCGCAGCAGCTCGGTGGTGGTGCCCTTGTCGGTCGCGGCGAGCGATCCGAGCGTGACCTGGTCGATCCCGGGACGGCGGCGCAGTGCGTCGAGCATCGCGTACTGCGGCTTGGTCAGCTGCGGGACGCGCTGCTGCCAGGTCGCGGTGTGGGACTGCAGGACCCGGCGGAGCAGGTGGACGACCGCCTCGTCGGCACCCGGGTTGCGATCGGACATGCCGCGAGTATAGTGCGTATGCAAACAGTTAGTATACGAACTAACGGGGAGGTGGTCCGGTGCGACTCGTCGTGGGAATCACCGGCGCGACCGGCGCGATCCTCGGGATCCGCCTGCTGGAGGCGCTGCGCGACGCCGAGGTCGACACGCACCTCGTGCTCTCGAAGTGGGCGCGGGCGACGATCGTCGAGGAGACCGGCTGGACGGTGCCCGAGGTCGAGGCGCTGGCCGGGACCGCCCACCCGTTCGGGGACCAGGCCGCGTCGATCTCCTCCGGCTCGTTCCGGACGGACGGGATGGTCGTCGTCCCCTGCTCGATGAAGACCCTCGCGCAGATCCGGCACGGCATCGCCGACGGGCTCGTCGCCCGCGCCGCGGACGTCACGATCAAGGAGGACCGGAGGCTGGTCCTCGTGCCGCGGGAGACCCCGCTGTCGGAGATCCACCTCGAGAACATGCTGGCCCTGCGCCGCGCCGGGGTGCGGATCGTCCCGCCGATGCCCGCCTTCTACAACCACCCGGCCGCGGTGGACGACGTCGTGGACCACGTCGTCGCCCGCATCTGCGACCAGTTCGACCTGCCCGCCCCGCGGGCCCGCCGCTGGACCGGCGGGTCCGCGCGTCAGAGGAGGAGCGCCTGATGGACACCTTCCGCGACTACCTGGCCGAGCTCGAGCGGCACGGCCAGCTCCTGCGTATCGACGACGAGGTGAAGGCCGAGCCCGACCTCGGCGCCGCCGGTGCCGCCGCCCCGAAGCTCGGCGACCGCGCCCCCGCGCTGCTGTTCACCGACGTAGCCGGGTTCCGCGACCCGAACATCGTGCTCAACGCGCACGGCTCCTGGGCCAACCACGCGATCGCGCTCGGGCTGCCGCCGGAGACCCCGGTGCGTGAGCAGGTCGAGGAGTTCGGCCGTCGCTGGGACGCCTTCCCGGTCCCGGTCGAGCGGCGCGCCGACCCGCCGTTCGCGGAGAACACCGTCGCCGGGGAGGCGGTCGACCTGTTCGCGCTGCTGCCGCTGTTCCGCATCAACGCCGGCGACGGCGGCTTCTACATCGACAAGGCCGCCGTCGTCAGCCGCGACCCCGACGACCCGGAGTCCTTCGGCAAGCAGAACCTGGGCATCTACCGGATGGAGGTCCAGGGGCCGCGCACGCTCGGTCTGCAGCCCGTCCCGCAGCACGACATCGCGCTGCAGCTGCGCCGCGCCGAGGAGCGTGGCGAGGACCTGCCGGTCGCGATCGCGCTCGGCAACGAGCCGACGATCCCGCTGGTGGCGGGCATGCCGATCGCCTACACCGACAGCGAGTACGAGATGGCGGGCGCCCTGCGCGGCTCGCCCTGCCCGATCGCCACCGGTCCGGAGACCGGGCTCGACGTCCCGTGGGGCTGCGAGATCCTGCTGGAGGGCGTCGTCCTGGGCCGCGAGCGGCACTTCGAGGGCCCGTTCGGCGAGTTCACCGGGCACTACTCGGGCGGCCGCCGGATGCCGCAGATCCGCATCGACCGGGTGTCCTACCGGACCACGCCCTACTTCGAGCACCTCTACATCGGCATGCCGTGGACCGAGTGCGACTACCTCATCGGGCCGAACACCTGCGTCCCGCTGCTCAAGCAGCTGCAGGCCGAGTTCCCCGAGGTGCGCGCGGTCAACGCCATGTACACCCACGGGCTGCTCGCGATCGTGTCGGTCCGCAACCGCTACGGGGGCTTCGCCAAGGCCGTCGGGATGCGGACCATGACCACCCCGCACGGCCTCGGCTACTGCAAGGTCGTGATCTGCGTCGACGACACCGTGGACCCGTTCGACCTGCCCCAGGTCATGTGGGCGTTGTCGACCAAGATGCACCCCGCGCACGACCTGGTGACCCTGCCCGACATGCCGGTGCTGCCGCTGGACCCCGGGTCCGACCCGGCCGGGATCACCCACAAGCTGATCATCGACGCCACCACCCCGACCGCCCCGGACGACCGCGGGCACTACTCCCAGGGCGTGGTGCCGCCCGACGACACCGCGGCCTGGGTCGAGCGACTCGGCCGGCTCGTCGCCGGCGACCGGAAGGAGAACCGCTGATGACCTGCCCCCGCTGCTCCACCGACGGCGCCGCCGTGCTCGCGACCTCCCCGGTCCCCGGGGTGTGGACCGTGCACCGCTGCGGCGCGTGCGGGTTCGTCTGGCGCGACACCGAGCCGCCGGCCGTCCGCGACGCCGCGCACTACCCGGCCCGGTTCCGGGTCACCGCGCAGGACGTGGCCGCCGCGGTCGACGTGCCGACCGTCCCGGAGCGCCGGGCGTGACCCCGACGCTGATGTGGGAGGCCCGCGCCGCCGACGGCCGGCGCGACGAGCTCCTCGCCCACGTGCGCGAGCAGGCGGCCGTCGCGCTGGCCGGCGCCGAGCGCCACGAGCTGTTCGTCGCCGACGGCGGGCGGGTCGTCGTCATCGCGGTCGGGGTGCCGGCCGGGACGACGCTGCCCGAGCCGCCCGGCGAGCTGCTGGCCCGGCCGCCGCACTCCTGGGGCTTCGACCGGGTCGGCCCCTGACCGGTCCTCAGCCGGTCGCGAGCGCCGCGAGCACCCCGTCCGTCCACGGCGTCCACGCCTGGACCGCCCACGGCCCGAAGTCGCGGTCGGTCAGCACGACGGCGGCGGCGCGCACGTCCGGGTCGACCCACAGGAATGTGCCGGACTGCCCGAAGTGGCCGAAGGTCCGCGGTGACGAGTGCTCCCCGGTCCAGTGCGGGGACTTGCCGTCGCGGATCTCCATGCCCAGGCCCCAGTCGTTCGGCTTCTGCCGTCCGTAGCCGGGGAGCAGGCCGTCGAGCCCGGGGTAGGCGACGGTCGTCGCCTCGGCGACGGTGCGCGGGTCCAGCAGCTGCGGGGCCTGCAGCTCGGCGGCGAAGCGGGCCAGGTCGTCGACGGTGGACACCGCGCCCGCGCCCGCCGAGCCCTCCAGCCGGGTGTGCGTCATCCCGAGCGGGGCGCAGACGGCCTCGTGCAGGTACTCGGCGAACCCGATGCCGGTCGCCTCGGCGATGGCGCCGGCGAGCACCGCGAACCCGGTGTTCGAGTAGATCCGCTGCTCACCCGGGGCGGCACGGACGTCGTCGGTGTCGAACGCCAGACCCGAGGTGTGCGCGATCAGGTGGCGCACGGTCGCGCCCTCGGGGCCGGCCGCGTCGTCCCAGTCGACGGCGCCCTCCTCCACGGCGACCAGGGCGGCGTAGGCCGAGAGCAGCTTGGTCACCGAGGCCAGCCCGAACTCGCGGTCGGTGGCGCCCGCGGTGGCGAGCACGGTGCCGTCGGCGGCGACGACGGCCGCGCCCACGTGGTCGACCGGCCAGTCCAGGACCCGGCGCACCGCCGGGGCGAGCTCGGTCACGACGGGAGGTGCGGTCGGGTGCGCATGCCGTCCATCCTGGCAAACGGGCGGGACCGCAGCCGCCCGGGCGATGATCGGGCCCGTACCCCGTCCGCCGGGTCCCGCATCCGGCCGCGCACCGCGAGGGAGGGCACCGTGCCACTGCACCACGAGACGGCCGGATCGGGACCGCCGCTGCTGCTGGTCCAGGGCGGCGTGGCCGAGGCCGGCGCGGCCCGGATGCTCGTCGGCGAGCTCGCCGTCACCCACCGGGTCCGCACCTACGACCGGCGCGGCGTCGGTCGCAGCCCGGCCGGGCCGGACCCGGTCGGGCTGACCGCGCACGCCGACGACGCCGCCGCGCTGCTGGCCGACACCGGACCGTCCGCCGTCGTGGGGGTGAGCATCGGGGCGGTGATCGGCCTGCTGCTCGCGGTGCGCCACCCGGACCTGGTCACGACGCTGGTGGCGCACGAGCCGCCGCTGCCCGGCCTCGTCCGCGATGCCGACCGCGAGGCGGCCCTGGACCGGGTCGAGGCGCTCGCCGCACGCGACGACCTCGGCGGGGCGCTGCGGCTGATGGCCGCGCTGACCTCGGGCGACGACCCCGTCGAGCCCGGCTACCGGCCGGAACCGCCGTCCGGGGACCCGGAGCCCGCGCTGCGCCGGTTCCTGCGCCACGACGTCCCCGCGGTACGGGCCGTCCGCATCGACCCCGACGACATCACCGCGAGCGGGGTCCGGGTAGTCCCGACCGGCGGGGTCGAGTCGCGCGGGCGCTGGGAGCACCGCTGCGCCGAGGTGCTCGCGTCCCGGCTCGGCCGCGGGCTCGTCGAGCTGCCCGGCGGCCACGACGGGCCCGTCACGCACCCGGTCGCCGGGGCGGCCGCGCTGCGCGGGCTGGTCGGCGGCACGTGACGCGCCCCGGATCCGCCACCCGGCCCGGACGGGCCCTGGTGGGGACGTCGGGGTGGCGCTACCCGCCGTGGCGCGGCACGTTCTACCCGCCCGGACTGGTGCAGCGCCGCGAGCTGGAGTACCTGTCCCGGCAGGTCACCTCGATCGAGATCAACGGGTCGTTCTACTCCCTGCAGCGCCCGGAGAACTACCGGGCCTGGGCCGAGCAGGTCCCGGCCGGGTTCGTGTTCGCGGTGAAGGGCCCGCGGTTCGTGACGCACCTCAAGCAGCTGCGCGACGTCGCGGTGCCGGTCGCGAACTTCCTCGCTTCCGGCGTGCTCGGCCTGGGGCCGGCGCTGGGCCCGGTGCTGTGGCAGCTGCCGCCCCGGATGCGGTTCGACGCCGACCGGCTGGCCCGCTTCCTGGAGCTGCTGCCGGCGAGCACCACGGCCGCCGCCCGGGCCGCGACCGGGCACGACGAGCGGCTCGACGGCCGGGCGCTGGTCGAGACCGACGCCGACCGCCCGCTGCGGCACGCGGTCGAGCCGCGGCACCCGTCGTTCCGGGACCCGGCGTTCACCGCGCTGCTGCGGGCGCACGGGGTCGCGCTGGTGCTGTCCGACTCCGCGGGCACCTGGCCGGTGTTCGACGAGGTGACCGCCGACCTCGTCTACCTGCGCCTGCACGGCCAGGGGGAGCTCTACAGCGGCGGCTACACCGCCGAGGCCCTCGACGGCTGGGCGGAGCGCGTCCGCGGCTGGCGCGACGCCGGGCACGACGTCGTCTGCTACTTCGACAACGACGCGAAGGTCCACGCACCGACCGACGCGCTGGCCCTGATCGACCGCCTCGGCTGACCTGTTCGGCCGACTACCGGCACGGCTGAACGGACCTGTCCTCACATTTGTTGATAAGGGCGGGCCAGCTGATACGCGGGCCGCCGTCGCCGCGACAGCCGTGACGTGACCACTCCGCAGAACCGCCACGGCGCCCCGGACCTCTCCGGCCCGCCGCAGCAGCAGTCCGGCCCGCACCGTGTCCCGCAGCAGTACCGGGGCCCCCAGGGCCCCGGACGCCACCAGCAGCAGTACGCGCAGGACCCGCGCGGTGCCGCGCCGCAGGGCTGGGCGCCGCACCACCAGCCCCGGCCGCAGCACTCCGGCGGCAACCCGAACCCCTATTACGACGGCCACCCCGAGGTCCCCTTCGGCGGGCCGCCCTTCGGCCGCACCAACCCGGGCGGGGTCCCGCAGCAGGCCCGCAGCCCGCAGCAGCAGGCCCCGGCCGCCACCGGCGCTCAGCCCTGGCCGAGTGCGGCCCGGCGCGGCGGTGTCCCGCAGCAGCGCACCGCGGCCCCGGCCGTCCCCGCTGTCGCCCCGCGCAACGGGTTCGGCGTCACCGCGCTGGTGCTCGGGATCCTGGGCCTGCTGTTCTCCTTCATCCCGATCATCGGGATGATCGCCTGGCCGCTGGTACTGCTGGGCCTGCTGTTCGGTGTGCTCGGTGTCGTCCGGGCGAGCAGGGGCCGGGCGGACAACCGCGGGGTCGCGATCGCGGGCACCGTGCTCTCGGCGATCGGGCTCGTGGTCTGCGTCCTCTACGCGTCGGTGTTCGCCGCCGCGGTGTCGGGTCTGCCGACGACCGTGCCGACCGCGGCCCCAGCCGTGTCCGCGTCCGAGTCCGACGCCGTCGCGGCGGCGCCCGCGGCCGCCGGTGGCGACGTGATCACCTACGAGGTCACCGGGTCCGGCACCGCCGGGAACATCACCTACGTCAAGGACGACACGATGGGGATGGAGCAGGTCAACGCGACCTCGCTGCCGTGGACCAAGGACGTCACCTTCGACTCCGGCGTCCTCACCTTCCAGCCACTGTCGCTGATGGCGCAGTCCGGGTCCGGTGGGAACGGCGAGATCACCTGCCGCATCCTGCGCAACGGCGAGGAGGTCACCTCCTCGACCAGCTCGGGTCCCTACGCGGTCGTGAGCTGCAACGGCAGCTGACCCACCACCCGTACGCCGGGACGCTCCACAGCGATGCGCCCGCGCAGTCGCTGGAGTGGTCACGCACGACGAGCGTCCCGACGGACGACGAGGCCCTCCCCGGGGACGCCCGGGGAGGGCCTCCCCACGTCCGGGGTCAGGCCGCCGGCCCCACCGCGAGAGCCGGCACGCCCAGCAGCGGCGGCCCCAGCTGGATCGACGCCGGCCGCCGCTTCGACGGGGCCGACAGCAGCAGCACCAGACCGGCGACGGTCACGACAGCCCCCTCCGCGGCGGAACCGATCCGCCGCAGGGGGGCCGTAGTGGGGCCGGTGGCAGCGGGGTCAGCGGCTCGCGGCCCGCCGGTACTGCCGGCTCGCCAGCGGCGCGAACACCGCGACGATCACGACCGACCAGATCAGCACGTAGAGCACGGGGTGCTGCAACGGCCAGGCGTCCGAGGCGGACGCCGAGGCCGGGATCGCGCTGTCGTTGCCGAACAGGGTCCGTGCGGCTGCCGTGACCGCCGAGACCGGGTTCCACTCGGCGAACACCCGAAGCGGGCCGGGCAGCGAGTTCAGCGGCACGAAGGTGTTCGCCAGGAACGTCACCGGGAAGATCACGATGAACGACGCGTTGTTCACGACCTCCGGGCTCGGCACCAGCAGCCCGACGAACGCCATCACCCAGGAGAACGCGTAGGCGAACACGATCAGCACCGCGAACCCGGCGAGCGCCTCGCCGACCGAGGTGTGGATGCGCCAGCCGACCAGCAGCCCGGTCAGCGACATCACGACCAGCACGATCAGGTTGTTCACCACGTCGGACAGGGTCCGGCCGGTCAGCACCGCCGACGACGACATCGGCAGCGAGCGGAATCGCTCGATGATGCCCTTCTTGACGTCCTCGGCGAGCCCGGCGCCGGTGTTCGTGGCCCCGAAGATGACGGTCTGGGCAAAGATCCCGGCCATCAGGAACTCGCGGTACCCGGCCCCGCCGCCGGTCGGGTCGATCGCGCCGCCGAAGACGTAGGCGAACAGCAGCACGAACATGATCGGGGACAGGGTGGTGAAGACCAGCAGGTCCGGGACCCGCTTGATCTTGATCAGATTGCGCTTCGCGACGACGGAGGCGTCGGCGAGCATGGTGGCGGCGGCGTTCACGGGGTCGGCTCCTCGGCCTGGTCCGCCTCGTCGGCGGGGCGCCCGGTCAGGGTGAGGAAGACGTCGTCGAGCGTCGGGCGGCGCAGCCCCGCGTCGTCGACCTTGGTGCCGGCCTCGGCGAGCCGGTCCAGCGCGGCGCGCAGCACCTCGACCCCGCCGCTGACCGGCATCGTCAGGGAGCGGCGGTGCCGGTCCAGCACGGCCTCACCCACGCCGAGCGGTGCGAGCAGCGCGGCGGTGGGCTCCAGGTCGTCGGCCAGGCTGGTCGTGACCTCCAGGCGCTCCCCGCCGACCTGCGACTTGAGCTCGTCCGCGGTGCCGCGGGCGATGACCCGGCCGTGGTCGATGACCACGATCTCGTCGGCCAGCGCGTCGGCCTCCTCCAGGTACTGGGTGGTGAGCAGCAGCGTCGTCCCGCGCGCCACGAGCCCGCGGATCACGTCCCACAGGTCGTTGCGGCTGCGCGGGTCCAGCCCGGTGGTCGGCTCGTCGAGCAGCAGCACCGGCGGGTCGGCGACGAGCGCCCCGGCCAGGTCGAGCCGGCGGCGCATCCCGCCGGAGTAGGTCCGGGCCGGACGGTCCGCGGCGTCGGTCAGGCCGAAGTCGGCCAGCAGCTCACGGGCCCGGTCCCGGGCCCGGCGGCGCCCCAGGTGGTAGAGCCGCCCGACCATCTCCAGGTTCTCGAAGCCGGTCAGGTACTCGTCGACCGCCGCGTACTGCCCGGACAGGCCGATCCGGCTGCGCACAGCGGCGGGGTCGGCCAGCACGTCCACGCCGGCCACGGTGGCCTCGCCCGCGTCCGGTGTCAGCAGTGTGGTCAGGACCCGGACGACCGTGGTCTTCCCGGCGCCGTTCGGGCCCAGCAGGCCGAGCACCGTCCCCTCCGGCACCGACAGGTCGACCCCGTCGAGCGCGCGGAGCGAACCGTAGGTCTTGACCAGCCCCGTGGCGCGGATCGCGTCCGGCATCGTGTTGTCCCCCTCAGAAGGTGCGAGCGGGGGCCACTGTGCCCTACGACCCTGACAGCCTGCGTCCTGATTCGGTCCGGCGGCGCGCGTGGGCGAGCAGCATCCGGCGCCCGACCAGCATCAACGCCGCCGACACCAGCATCACGCCGGCGTTGACCGTCCACGCGGCCGGGAAGCCCGCGTGGGTGGCGAGCGAGCCGAAGACGATCGGTCCGGCGAAACCGCCGGCGTAGACACCGACCTGCACGATCGACGTCGCCGCGGCCGGTGCGGACGGGTTGAGCCGCACCACGGCGAACTGCAGCAGCCCCGGCCAGGCCCAGCCCAGCCCGAACGCCAGCACCACCCCGCCGACCAGCGCGGGCGTCCCGGGCACGGCGAGCAGCCCGAACCCGCCGGCGCCCGCGGCGAGACTCGCCGCGACGACGGCGACGTGGCCGCCCGAGCGCATGTCGGCCAGCCACCCGTGCAGCATCCGCACCGACAGCCCCACCACGCTGCCGAGGGTCAGCATCAGCCCGGCCAGGCCGGGGTCGATCCCGCGGTCCACCGCCGAGGCGACCAGGAAGATGCCGAGCGCGGTCGCGGTCCCGGCCGCGAGCCCGGAGGCGGCGCCGATCACCGCGAGCGCGGCCGTCGCCCGGTCGCCGGACCCCGTGCGACCCGCCGGGCGGGCGTCGGTGCGCGGGCACGCGAACAGTGCGCCCAGCGCCAGCAGCGCGCCGATCCCGTACGCCCAGCGCCAGCCCACGGTCAGCGCCACCGCGGGGACGGCCAGCCCGGCCAGCAGCGTCGCCGCCGGGATCGCGGCCTGCTTCACCCCGAACGACAGCCCCATCCGGTGCGCGGGCACCGAGCGCGCGAGCGTCAGGTTCGACGACAGCTGGCCCATCACGTTGCACCAGGCGCCGCAGAGCAGCAGGACGACGAGCGCGAGGTAGGACCGCGCGCCCAGCGCCAGGGCCGCCATCAGCACCGCCGCCCCGACCACGGCGATCCGGCTGGTCACCCGTGATCCGACCCGCTCGACGACCATGCCGACCGGCAGCGAGCACAGCGCGCTGACCCCGAAGTACAGCGCGACGACCAGCCCCAGCCCGGACGGGTCGAAGGCCAGGTCGCGCGAGAGCTGCACCGACAGGGCACCGGTGAGGAACACCGGGAGCACCGACGCCGTCGTCACGACCACCGCGCCGGTCGCGACGCGGAAGGCGGACGGCGCGGTGGTGTCCGTCGTGCCCGATTCGGTTGCGATGCTCACGTTCAGCAACGCTAACCGATATGCGTCAACCCTGGATGCGTGAGTCCCCGCGGCCGGCCCACTCCTTCTCGCGCAGCTCGAACTTCTGGACCTTGCCGGTGGAGGTCTTGGGCAGCTCGTCGACCAGCTCGACGTACTTGGGCGCCTTGTACCGGGCGATCCTCGTCTTCACGTGGTCGATCAGCTCCTGCGGCTCGGCGGAGCGGCCCGGCTTGAGCACGGCGAAGGCCTTGCAGACCTCGCCCCACTTCTCGTCCGGCACCCCGACGACGGCGGCCTCCAGCACCGCGTCGTGCGAGACGATCGCCTGCTCGACCTCGACGGTGGAGATGTTCTCGCCGCCGGAGATGACCACGTCCTTCGCGCGGTCGCGCAGCTCGACGTAGCCGTCGGGGTGCACGACGCCCAGGTCGCCGGAGTGGAACCAGCCGCCGCGGAACGCCTCGGCGGTCTTCTCCTCGTCGCGGTGGTAGCCCTTCATGACGTTGTTGCCGCGCATCACGATCTCGCCCATCGTGGCGCCGTCCCGGGGGACGTCGGCCATCTGCTCGTCGACCACCCGGACCCGGTCCGCGCACACCATGCCGACCCCCTGGCGGGCCTGGAGCCGGGCGCGTTCCTCGCCGTCGAGGTCGTCCCAGGCGTGCTGGTACTGATTCACCGCGTACGGCCCGTAGGTCTCGGTGAGGCCGTACACGTGCACGATGCGGAACCCCATCCGCTCCATCTGCAGGATGGTCGTCGGCGACGGCGGCGCGCCGGCCGTCGTGATCGTCAGCCGGTAGTCCAGGGTGACGGCCTCGGGCGCGTTCATGATCGTCGTGACGACGGTCGGGGCGCCGTTGAGATGGGTGACGCCGTGCTCGCCGATCAGCTGCCAGATCCGGTCGCCGCGGACCTCGCGCAGGCAGACGTGGGTGCCGCCGATCGCGGTCACGGCCCACGGGGTGCACCAGCCGTTGCAGTGGAACATCGGCAGCGTCCACAGGTAGACGCTGTCCGCGGTGTGCCCGGAGTGGACGATCTCGCCGAAGGAGTTCAGGTAGGCACCGCGGTGGTGGTACTCGACGCCCTTCGGGTTGCCGGTCGTCCCCGAGGTGTAGTTGATCGTGATGGTGCCGCGCTCGTCGCCGACGGTCCAGGGCAGCGGGGCATCCGAGCCGCGGGCGAGCAGGTCGGCGTAGCTCGTCCCGGAGCCGACGCCGTCGCCGGGCGCCGCCGGGTCGACGACGGTGACGATCTCGCGGACCGTGGCCAGCTCGTCGGCGACCGGGCGGACCGTCTCGTACAGGACGGCGTCGACGACCAGCACCGTGGCCGCCGAGTGGTCCAGGATGTAGCGGACCTCCTCGGTCGACAGCCGTGTGTTGATCGCGATCAGGACCGCGCCCGCGAGCGGCACCGCGAAGTGCGCGACGAGCATCTCCGGAATGTTCGGCAGCAGGTAGGCGACCCGGTCACCGGGCTCGACGCCCGACGCGGCGAGGGCGTTCGCCACCCGGGTCGCCTCCGCCGCGAACTCGGCGTAGGTGTGCCTGCGGTCGCCGTAGACGATCGCCGTGGACTCCGCGAACACCTCGGCCGAGCGGCCCAGGAAGGCCAGCGGGGTGAGCGGGGTGGTCCAGACGTCGGTCGTCGTGCCCTGTGTCACGGTCGGCTCCTTCGCAGGCGGTGCACTCGTCGCCGCGATCCTGCTCGCCGCGAGGAGTACCCGGCAACCCGCGCCGGCCGAGCCCCCGGCGCCTCCCCGGCCGCCGGGGCTCAGCCCTCGATCGTGATGGCGGCCTTGGGGCAGCTCCGTGCCGCCTCCTCGACCTTCGGCCGCAGCGACTCGGCCGGGTTCTCGTCGAGGATGTAGAGGTAGTCGTCGTCGCGCACCTCGAAGACCTCCGGCGCGACACCCATGCAGACCGCGTTGCTCTCGCAGCGGTCGAAATCCACGATGACCTTCATGGCACCCATGGTGCCCCGGCCGGGACGACGCCGCAGGACTGAGGGCTCCCTGACCTGCGGTTATGCTTCCCTTTCCCGTTCGGGAAGGCTGCAGGTCAGCGGCTGTCGCGGGTCTGGGCGGCGGTCGGCAACGGCTGCGGCGCGAGGTTCGCGCGGGCCTGCGCGGGCGCCGGCGGCGGGGTGGTGTGCGGCACCCCGGTGAGGAGCGCGGTCGTCGCCCGGGTGGTCACCGGGATGCTGCCGACCGAGGGCAGGCGCGCCTCGTCGGGTTCGAGCACCGCGGCCACGCCGAGCAGGGCGCCGAGCGCCACCGGGGCGGCCAGTGCCGCGAGTCGCAGTCGCGCCGGGTCCACGGCACACCTCCACGTCGACGACCGCGCGGGGGATGCCGGGGAGCGGCAGCGGCCGTCGACCCACCATCGGGTCGCGGCCGTCCGCCGTTACCGCCATCGGGTGATCCGGGTCAAGCGGGGCGCATCCGGACCACCCGATGGAGGGCGCTCACTCCCTGCGCAGCACCGGACGCAGCGTGTCCAGCACCGACGCGTCGTCGATGGTGGAGGGCACCGGCTCCTCGGCGCCGTCGGCGATCCCGCGCATCGTCTTGCGGAGGATCTTGCCGGAACGGGTCTTGGGCAGGGCCGGGACGATCGCGACGTCCTTGAGGGAGGCGACCGCGCCGATCTGGTCACGCACCATCTGCACGAGCTCGGCGCGCAGCCCGTCCTCGTAGCCCTCGGCGTCGCTGTCGACACCGGCCTTCAGCACCACGAACCCGCGCGGGACCTGCCCCTTCATGGTGTCCGCGACGCCGATCACCGCGCACTCCGCGACGTCCGGGTGCGAGGCCAGGACCTCCTCCATCCCGCCGGTGGACAGACGGTGGCCCGCGACGTTGATGACGTCGTCGGTGCGGCCCATGACGAAGACGTAGCCGTCGGCGTCGAGGTGCCCGCCGTCGCCGGTGAGGTAGTAGCCCTCGAACGCCGACATGTAGGAGCTGACGTAGCGCTCGTCGTCGTTCCACAGCGTCGGGAACGCACCGGGCGGCAGCGGCAGCTTCGCCACGATCGCGCCGTCGACACCGGGCTCGGCCGGGTGGCCCCGCTCGTCGAGGACCTGGACGTCCCAGCCGGGCATGGCACGGGTCGGTGAGCCGGGCTTGATCTCCAGCAGCTCGATGCCCGCCGGGTTGGCCGCGATCGGCCAGCCGGTCTCGGTCTGCCACCAGTGGTCGATGACGGGGATGCCGAGCAGATCCGAGGCCCAGCGGTGGGTCTCGGGGTCGAGGCGCTCGCCGGCGAGGAAGAGGTACTTCAGGGAGGACACGTCGTACTGCCCGAGGAACGTGCCCTCCGGGTCCTCCTTCTTGATCGCCCGGAACGCCGTGGGCGCGGTGAAGACCGACTTCACCCCGTTCTCCTGGACGACCCGCCAGAACTGCCCGGCGTCCGGCGTGCCGACGGGCTTGCCCTCGTAGAGCACGGTCGTCGCTCCGGCCAGCAGCGGCGCGTAGACGATGTAGGAGTGGCCGACGACCCAGCCGACGTCGGACGCGGTGAAGATCGTCTCGCCGGGACCGACGTCGTAGATGTTGGGCATCGACCAGGCCAGGGCGACGGCGTAACCGCCCGAGTCGCGCACCACACCCTTCGGCTTGCCGGTGGTGCCGGAGGTGTAGAGCACGTAGAGCGGGTCGGTGGCCTTCACCGGGACCGGGTCGGCGGGCGTGGCGTGGGCGACGGCCTCGGCCCAGTCGACGTCGGTCGGGCCCAGCTGCGCGGTGGCCTGCTCGCGCTGCAGGATCACCGTGGACGTGGGCTTGCGGTCCGACAGCTCGATCGCCCGGTCGAGCAGCGGCTTGTACTCGATGACGCGCGTGCCCTCGATGCCGCAGGACGCCGAGACGACGACCGTGGGCCCGGCGTCGTCGATCCGGACGGCGAGCTCCTTGGCGGCGAACCCGCCGAAGACCACCGAGTGCACGGCGCCGAGGCGGGCGCAGGCGAGCATCGCGATCGCGGCCTCGGGGACCATCGGCATGTAGACGACGACCCGGTCGCCGTGGCCGACGCCCTGGTCGCGCAGCACGCCCGCGAACAGCGCGACCTCGTCGCGCAGCTCCGCATAGGTGTAGGAGCGCCGCGAGCCGGTGACCGGCGAGTCGTACACCAGGGCCGTGCGGTCGCCGTTCCCGGCGTCGACGTGCCGGTCGAGCGCGTTGTACGCGACGTTCAGCTCGCCGTCGGGGAACCAGCGGTAGAACGGCGGGTTCGACTCGTCGAGCGCGCGGGTCGGGGCGACGTCCCAGTCGATCCCGTCGGCCGCGCGGAGCCAGAAGCCCTCACGGTCGTCCACACTGGAACGGAAGATCTCCTCGTAGGTGGTCACCGTCGTCCTCTTCCCCTGGCGATCCCGGCGGCCCACGGTGGCCGCCCCTCGTGTCGCCGACGACCCTAGGAGGTGACACCGACAGTGCGCAGCCCTCTCGTGGGCGGACCGCTCCGGAGGGACGGGCCGTTCGTCGACGACGATGTGCCGATCGTCGCAGTGTGACCGGGCGGATCCGTAACGTGATCGGGTGACGGCCCGACACAGCGCGTGGGGGACCCGTCCGATCCGCGGGCGGGCCCACGGACGAGAGGCGGTGCCGGTGCGGCCCGACGACGGTGCGGTCCGGTGGCGTGGCAGGCGGGATGCCGCCGGTGCGGCGGTGCTCGGGACGCTGCTCGCCGGGCTCGTGGCCGCGGGCTGTGCCCCGGTCCCGTCGGTCGTCCCGGCGGCGGCCGCGGCGACGACGTGCACCCCCGGCTGGACGGCCGCCTGGCACGCCGCGCAGCAGGCCGTCCCCGGCGACAGCCTCGCCGGCCGGACGCTGCGGATGGTGGTGCGGCCCGGCGCGGCGGGGGAGGAGCTGCGGCTGCGGCTGTCCAACCGGCACGGCGACGGGCCGCTGCGGATCGCGGCGATGACCGTCGGCGCCACCGGCCCGGGCGCCGCGGTGACCCGGCCGGTCCCGCTGACCGTCGGCGGGGCCCCCGTGGCCGACATCCCGGCGGGTGCCGAGGTGCTGACCGATCCCGCACCGGTCGCCGCCGCGGCGGGCGTGCCGCTGACGGTGAGCCTGTTCCTGGCCGAGGTGCCGCGCACGATCGGCTCGCACCCGGTCGCGATGCGCACCGCGTGGCTGTCCGGGCCGGGGGACCGCACCGCGGCCCCGGACGCGGCGGGCTTCGACACGACCCTGCAGTCCTGGCCGGTGCTGACCGGTCTGGAGGTCCTGGCGGCCCGCCCGGACGGCGCCGTCCTCGTGATCGGGGACTCCCTCGTCGACGGCGTGGGCTCCACCCCCGGCGGCGACGACCGCTTCCCCGACCAGCTCGCCGCCCGGCTGTCCGCGGCGGGCGGCGACCGGCCGATGACCGTGCTGAACGCGGGACTGTCGCGCAACCAGCTGCTGCAGGACGACCCGCCGGCCGGCGGTGACGCGCCGTCGACCCGCTGGGACGACGACGTGGCCGCCGTCCCCGGCGTGCGCGACGTGGTGCTGCTCGTCGGCACCAACGACCTCGCCGCCGGCGCGGCCGCCGGCGACCTCGTCGCCGGGCTGCAGGGCTTCGCCCAGCGGGCCCGCGCCGCGGGGCTGCGCGTGTTCCTCACCACCATTCCGCCGTCGGCCAGCGGCGGTCGCGCCACCCCGACGGCCGTCGCGGCCCGGGACGAGGTGAACGGCTGGCTCCGTTCGGATGGTCGTCGCTGGGCCGACGGGGTGATCGACGCGGCCGCCGCACTGGGCGACCCGGGTGACCCGCACCGGCTCCGTCCGGATCTGGACTCCGGCGACGGGCTCCACCCGTCGCCCGCCGGGTACCGGGCGCTGGCGGCATCCGTGCCGGTCGGGGAGCTGTCCGGCAGCCCCTGCCGGGTCTCGCCGGATCGCTGAGCCGCACCCGTCCCGCACAGCGCTGGGTGACCGGCCGTCACCCGGGAAGGGGCGTGCGGGGTCCCCGCACGATGGGTAACGTCTTGGTCACGGCCACAGCACGTGGCGGTACCGAAGGACACCGGCACGCGGCGCGTCCCACGGACGGGCCCGGAGCAGGTCCTGGCGGCCTACGGGGAGGCCTCGTGACCATCGGCGCGAAGCGCGGCATCGACGACGACACCAGTTCCATTCCGGCGCCGCGGAACGCGGCCGACGCCTTCAAGGTCTCCGACGACCAGGTGCAGCGCGCCCGGCTCGTCGTCGCCCGGAACTCGGACGACTCCGAGGATCTGCGCGAGCTGCTCGACATGCTGGGGCTGATCTCCGGCAACCCGGAACAGCCGCCACCCGTGGCTCGCTGACCTGCGGCGACGCCGGAACCGGGGGGTGGTTGCAGGGCCCCTCGGAGCGGTGTCGTAAGGTTTCCTCACTCCCAACGGACAGCCGTTGAGGGAAGGTCGAGGCCCTCGGGCCTGGTCCCAGCCCCCATCGTCTAGCGGCCTAGGACTCCGCCCTTTCAAGGCGGCAGCGCGGGTTCGAATCCCGTTGGGGGTACCGCGAGAGGCATCGGATACGATGCGTCTCGCGAGAGCAAGGCCCAGTGGCGCAGTTGGTTAGCGCGTCGCCCTGTCACGGCGAAGGTCGCGGGTTCGAGTCCCGTCTGGGTCGCTCCACTCTCTGGATCTCCGGTTCACCGGAGGCCGGGGCCAGGTAGCTCAGTTGGTACGAGCGTCCGCCTGAAAAGCGGAAGGTCGGCGGTTCGACCCCGCCCCTGGCCACAGTCCTGATCCCCCGCAGAGCCGGTCGGTAGCCACCGACCGGCTCTCGTGCGTTTCGGGGTCGGTTCGGTCACGATCGGCCGATAAGCTCCCACCCGCACGACATCACCGTCCCCGGCCCGCCCCGGCTGGAGGAGATCTCCGACGGGCTCTACGCCTACGTCCAGCCGGACGGCACCTGGTGGATCAACAATGCGGGACTGCTCGTCGGGCCGCAGGGGGCCGTCGCCGTCGACTCCTGTTCCACCGAGCGCCGGACCCGGGCCTTCGCGGCCGCGATCGGCGAGGTCACCGACCGGCCGGTCCGCACGCTGGTCAACACCCACCACCACGGCGACCACACCTGGGGCAACGCCCTGTTCCCCGGCGCGACGGTCGTCGCACACGAGCGGGCACGCGCGGAGATGATCGCCTTCGGCCCGCCCCGGGACCTGCCGTTCTGGGACCACGGCGACTGGGGCTCGCTCCCGCTGGACCCGCCGTTCCTCACCTTCACCGACCGCGTCGCGCTGCACCTGGGGGACCTGCGGGCCGAGGTCCTCCACGTCGGGAGGCCCGCCCACACCACCAACGACGTCCTCGTGCACGTGCCCGACCGGTCGGTCCTCTACTGCGGTGACCTGGTCTTCCACGGCGGCACGCCGTTCCTGCTGATGGGTTCGGTGACCGGCGCGATCGACGTCCTGGAGCAGGTGGTGCTCCCGCTCGGGGCCGCGACGACGGTGCCCGGCCACGGGCCGGTGTTCCGGGGTGACGGGCCGGTCCGGGACACGCTGGACTATCTGCGGTTCGTCATCGACCTGGCCGAACGCGCCCGCGACGCCGGTGTCCGCCCGCTGGAGGCCGCCCGCGACACCGACCTCGGGCGGTTCGCCGACTGGCCGGACGCCGAGCGCATCGTCGGGAACCTGCACCGCGCCGACGCCGAGCTCGACGGCGCCGAGCGTGGCGCCCCGATCGACACCATCGCCGCGCTCGCCGAGATGGTCGAGTACAACGGCGGGCGCCCGCTCACCTGCCTGGCGTGAGCACCGGTCGCCGCTCCCGCAGCACGACGACGGCACCGGCCACCACCAGGACCGTCAGCGCCCCGGCCGCGGCGACGGTGAGCGCGTCCGGGGCGACGAGCGGCTGTCCGCGCAGGGCCTGCCAGGTCAGCAGGGCGAGCAGGCCGGTGTAGCCGGCGGCGGCCGTCGTCATCAGGTCGCGACGCACCCGTGGGTCGGCCGGCCGGGCCACCCGCCCTGCGGCCAGCTCGAACACGAGCAGTAGCAGTAGCAGTGGCAACAGCTGCAGCGCGTGCGTCCCGACGAAGTGCGGGACGCGCAGGTCACCGCCCAGCGTGCTCCATCCGACCAGCGGCAGGCCCGGGCCGCCGTCGGGGACGCCGACGGTGTGCGCCCCGGCGATCCCGCGGAAGTCGGCGAGTTGGTCCGGAGTCGGTGACGTCATCAGGAAGCCCGGCGCCATCCCGGCCAGCGCGAGCACCGCCCCGGCGCGGATCGCGACCGTGCGGGCGGGGTCGAGACGGACGGTGCCACGCGAGGATGTTCCGCACGTGGATACTGCAATTATCGGATAGCTGAACTGTCCATATAGCTCCCGTGGAACCGTGCGCGGCCCGCGTCCGTTGTCCACCCGTGTCCGTGATCGTCGACCGAGCCCTGCGTACCGCCGTCACCGTGTTGCCGCGACGGTGGCGGACCGACCGGCGCTCCGCCCTGGTCGGTCTGACCGCACTGCGCCCGCACCTCGGCGTCGCAGGACTGGGGGTCGCTGGTCTCCTGCGGCTCACCGGGCTGCGCCGCACCGCGACGGCGGTGGGCCTGGCCGGCGCCGCGGCCGCCGCTCCCGCGCTGCGACGGGTGCTGCCGCGCCCGGACGGCCCGCTGCCGGAAGGGCCCGAGCTGACCGTGCTCGTCGCGAACGTGCTGCTGGGGCGGGCCGACACCGGCGCGCTCGCCGCGACGGTGACCCGGGAGCGGCCGGACGTCGTCGTGCTGCCCGAGGCGGGCGTCGCCTACCTCGACCGGCTCCTGCCCCTGCTCGGCGGCTACCGCGGCTGGTCCTCGGTCCCGCCCGGCGTCCCGGACCAGCGCGGCACGGTGGTACTGGTCGCGCCGCGGGCCGGGGAGGTCGACGTCCGGCCCGGGCAGGGGATGCGGCTGCCGTACCTGGAGGTCACCGGTGGGCTGCTCGGTGCCCGGACGCTGTACGCGGTGCACACCTCCGCGCCGACGAACCCGCGGTGGACCGAGCTGTGGACCGGTGAGCTCGCGCTGATCGGGGAGTGGACCCGCACCCGACCGGCGCCGGTCGTGGCCGGGGACCTCAACGCCGTCGTCGACCACCGGCGGCTGCGCGACGCGTCCGGCGACTGCGTCGACGCCACCGACGGCACCGGGCGGGGGCTCGTGGGGACCTTCCCGTCGTCGCTGCCGCGCTGGGCCGGGATCCGCATCGACCACGTGCTCGTGCCCCGCGGGTCGGTGACCCGCCGCCACGTCGTCCTCGAGACCCCGGGCAGCGACCACCGCGCGGTGCTGGTGACGGTGCGGCTGCCCGGGACTCAGGGTCCGGCGCGGTAGCGCTGCGCGGAGCGGCTCTCCTGGGCGATCCGGCGCAGGGCCGCGAGCAGGGCGTCGCCGAGGACGGTGCCGACCAATGCGGTCTCCGCGGCTTCCTCGCGGTCGGTGGTCCGTCCGATCGCGGCCAGGTCGCCCTCCGCGGCGCGGTCGGCGGCCTCGGCCCACGCCCGCAGGGTCTCCTCGCCGGGGCCCCAGCCCAGCTCGTGCATCCGGGCCAGCACCGACCGGGCCCCGGCCAGCGCGGGCGCGTCCTTCTCGACCTGCCAGCCCACGTGGGCCATGGCTCCGGCCAGGTCGGCCTCCGCCTCGTCGAGCGAGCCGGACGCGCCGACGTCGCCGGTGATCGCGTAGACCGTCCGACCGAGCATGTCGTGCAGGCCGACCGCGGGGTCGTCGACGGCCGACAGCACCTCGCGGACGGTCGCGATCGGCAGCCCGCCGACCTCGACGAGCGCCCGGATCAGGCGCAGCCGGCGGACGTGCGCGTCGTCGTAGCGGGCCTGGTTCGGTGACGTCGTCTCGCCGCGGGGCAGCAGGCCCTCGCGCAGGTAGTACTTGATCGTCGCGACGGGGACACCGGACGACCGGGACAGATCCGAGACTCGCACATCGGAGACTCTAGCTATCCGTTTCGGCCCGGGGGTTCCGACAGCCCGTCGACGATGCCGAACGTCACCGCCTCCGCCGCCGACAGCCAGCGGTCCCGGGCGTCGCCGGGCAGCGGGGCGCCGCAGTACGCCGCGGTCAGCGACTCGATCTCGCGGCGGCGTCCGGCGAGGTGGTCGGCCCGGACCCGCACGTCGCCGGGGTGCGAGCCGCGGACCGGCCCGTCCGCGGTGGGCAGGAACGCGGCGTGCGCGCGAGCGAGCCGCTTGCCCGGCGTCCCCGACGCGACGAGGAACGGCACCGGGCCCGCGAGTGATCCCACGGCGACGGTCGCGACGTCGACGCCGAGCGTGCGGATCGTGTCGTGCACCGCCATCGCGGCGACCGGGGAGCCGCCGGGCGCCAGGACGTGCAGGGTGATGTCGCGGCGCGCGTCCTCCGCGGCCAGCAGCAGCAGGCGCGCGCAGGTCTCGGCGGCGACGTCGTCGTCGAGCTCGCGGGCGAGCAGCACGATCCGCTCGCCGAGCAGGCGGTCGGCGGGGTCGGACGGGGTGGACAGGGCGGGCATCGGATCTCCGCTCCTCGGGTGCCGCCCGACACTAGGGCCGGGGTGGGCCACCTGACCTGCGGTTACGCCGACGGCGGACGGGGTTCGCCCTCGGCGGAGGTCGGGTCGGTGCCCGCGGTCGCGACCCGGCGCAGCAGCGTCCGGAGCGCGCCCTGCTCGTCCGGGGAGAGCGGCGCCAGGATGTGGGCCTCGGCGGCGCGCAGCCGGGTCTCGGTCTCGCAGAGCAGCGCCCGGCCGGCCGTGGTGAGCACGATCCGGCGGGCCCGCCGGTCGTTCGGGTCGGGCCGCCGCTCGATCAGTCCCGCCTCCTGGACCTTGTCCAGCAGGTAGGTCATCACGGTGCGGTCCACGCCGAGCTTGCGGGCGAGCGCGAGCTGGGTGGGCGGATCGTCCCCGGCCGCGGCGGCGAGCACCTGGAAACCGCGCTGACCGCCGGGCAGCGTGCCGACGACGCACTGCACCGCCGTGGCGTGGTCGCGCGCCACCCGGGTCAACGCCCACGCCAGGTCGCACTCGACGCTCTGCGGGGCGGACGGACCGGACATCGTCACAGGATACGTGCTTGCCAAGGTCTTCTCCCGTGCAGATACTCTGTTCAACAGAACATCTTCACTCCAGATCGACCGGGAGGTCACCGTGTCCCTGTTCCGACTCGACGCGAGCATCCGCACCGAGGGCTCCGTCAGCCGCGAGATCGCCGACGAGGTCGAGCGCGCCTACCTCGACGCGCGACCGGGCGCCGAGGTCGTCCGCCGTGACCTGGGCACCGCCCCGCTGCCCGCCGATCTGTGGACCACCGCGGTCGCGGCCGGATACGTGGCCGAGGCCGACCGCACCCCGGAGCAGCGCGGGGCCCTCGCGCGCATCGCGGAGTTGGCCGACGAGGTGCTGGCCGCGGACGCCGTCGTCGTCGGATCGCCGCTCTACAACTTCGGCATCGCCGCGCACCTGAAGACCTGGGTCGACGCACTGATCACCGACCCCCGGTTCGCGCCGGGGAGCACGCCCCTCGCCGGCCGTCCGGTCGTGCTCGTGGTCTCCCGGGGAGGCGGCTACGGGCCGGGCACCCCGCGCGAGGGGTGGGACCACGGCTCCGGCTGGATCACCCGCATCCTGCGTGACGTGTGGGGTGCCGACGTGACCGTCGTGGAGACGGAGCTGACCCTGGCCGACGTGGTGCCCGCGATGAGCGAGCTGCGCCCGCTGGCCGCGGAGAAGCGCGAGCGCGCCCGCGTCGACGCCCGGACGGCGGGGGAGCGGGTCGCCGCGGTGACGCCGGCGGCGTGAGGCCCGGTCAGGGGGCGGCGCGCAGCGCGGCGAGCCGCTCCCGGGCGTAGCCGGGTTCGACGGTCCAGCAGACCGCGACCTCCCACGCGTCGACGGCGCGGCGGACCTCGCGTGCCGCCCCGGGACCACCGTCGAGGTCGAGCACCGTCCGGTCCACCCGGCACTCGTCCCAGTCGAGCAGGCCCGGACGTCCGTCCAGGACCCGGATGTTGCCCGGGCCGGGGTCGCCGTGGACGACGGCGACCGGACCGTCCACCACGGCCCACGCGGCCCGGCACTCCGCGACGACATCGGACGGCATCGCGGTCAGGTCCACGTCCCCACCGCGGTCGGCGCCCGCGAGCAGCTCGGTCGTGCCCACGAACCCCGGCCGCTGGCTCCGCCCCGAGGTGAGGGCGTGCAGCCGGCGCAGCTCGGCGGCGATGGCCGCCTCGTCGCCCGGCCCGGGTGGGTCGCCGTCGAGCCAGGTCCGGACGACGACCGCCCCGCACCGCCGCCGTCCGTCACCGGTCGGGACGACGTCGGGTACGCGGAAACCGTGGGCCCGCAGCTCGCCGGTCAGGTCGAGCTCCCAGTCCAGCGCCGCGGGCGTCCGCCCACTCCGGTGGACCACCAGCCGTCGGCTCCCGTCCGTCGCCGCCCAGACCGCGCCGCGGTGCCCGCCGCCGAGCCGGGCCGTGATGCGCAGCCCCGGCCAGGCGACGAGCCCGGGCGGCGTCAGCCGGCCTTCGGTTCCCACAGCTCCGGCCGGTCGGCCAGCTTCAGCGGCAGCCCGAAGTAGCCGAACAGCTCGGTGTTGAGGAAGATGCTCAGCCCGGTGACGACCCCGTCCTCGATCCGCAGGGCCGTGATGCCCCAGGCCTCGAACTCGCCGTTCGGCCCGGACGGCTTCCACTGGGCGAAGCCGACCGTCCCGTTGATCTCCACCGGAGCCACCCGCGACCCGCGGCAGCCCTGCCCGGGGCCGGTCGCCATCCAGGCGATGACGTCGTCCCGGCCGCGGAACCAGAGCTCCAGCGGAGGCATGTTCTGCTCGACGTCCTCGTGGAGCAGCGCCGTCAGCGCCTCCATGTCGAAGGCCTCGAACGCTGCCATGTAGCGCATCAGCAGCGCGGTCTGCGCCGGGTCCATCGCCGGGGAGGTCTGCGGCGCCGCCTCGGAGATGCCCTGTTCGCCCAGGGTGGCGCGGGCGCGCTGCAGGGCGCTGTTGACCGAGGCGACCGAGGTGTCCAGCAGCTCGGCGACCTCGGCGGCCTTCCAGCACAGGACCTCGCGCAGGATCAGCACGGCGCGCTGGCGGGCCGGCAGGTGCTGCAGCGCCGCGATGAACGCGAGCCGGATCGTCTCCTTCGCGACGGCCTTGTCCGCCGGGTCCCCGGCCGGTGTCGACACCCGGGAGTCGGGCATCGGTTCGAGCCACTCGGCGTCGGGCAGCGGCTCGCGCAGCGACTCGGCGACCGGTGCGCCGGGGCCTCCGATGTCCATCGGGACGGCGCGGCGCTTGCGCCCGTTCAACGCGTCGATGCAGACGTTGGTGGCGATGCGGTACAGCCAGGACCGCAGCGAGGAGCGGCCGTCGAACTTCGCGACGCCCCTCCAGGCCCGGACCATCGTGTCCTGCACCGCGTCCTCGGCCTCGAACGCCGAGCCGAGCATCCGGTAGCAGTAGCCGGTCAGCTCGCGCCGGTGGTCCTCGAGGCGCTCCTCGGGTGGCCGCTCGTCCACGGTGGTGTCGGCGGCCCGTGCGGGTGCGCTCATGGTTCCCCCTCGACGTACCCGTCCGGGTGGGTCCCGGTCCGTCTGGCCGCGAGTGTGCCGCGCCACACCGACAAAGTGGAGAGCCCACGCGACGAACGGCCGCCCGAACAGGGGCGACGTGCGCCGACGGGCCGACCGCGACGTGGGATGATCGGGGCCGACGGCGTTCCGCTCGACCCTCCCGGTCCGCCGGTCGCAGGCACGACGGAGGAGTCGGGGAGCACGGCGGGGCGACGATGTCAGCGGTGACCGAGAACGACGGGACCGGAAGTGCCGGCGGGGGCGGGGCGCGCCGCGCCGGTCGTCGCCCGGTCACCTCCCGCTCGGAGATCGAGCACATCGCGCTGGAGATGTTCAGCGACCAGGGGTTCGAGCACACGACCGTCGACGACGTCGCGCACGCCGCGGGGATCGGGCGTCGCACGTTCTTCCGGTACTTCGCCTCCAAGAACGACATCGCCTGGGGCGCCTTCGACGAGCAGCTGGTGCGGATGCGCGCGGTGCTCGCGGCCCAGCCGTCGGACCTGCCGACGCTGGAGGGGGTCCGGCGGGCGGTGCTGGAGTTCAACCACGTCGAGCCGGACGAGCAGCCCTGGCACAGGCGCCGGCTGCGGCTGATCCTTCGGACCCCGGCGCTGCAGGCGCACTCGACGCTGCGCTACGCCTCCTGGCGGGAGGTCGTGGCCGACTACGTGGCCGAGCGTCGTGGCGAGGACTCCTCGGAGCTCGTCCCGCAGAGCGTCGGGCACGCCTGCCTGGGCGTGTGCATCGCGGCCTACGAGCGTTGGCTGGCCGACGACGGCGCCGAGCTCGCCGACCTGCTCGACGAGGTGCTGCGGGCGCTGCAGCGGGGCTGGGCGACCGAGCTCCCCTGAGACGCGCCGCGACGGCGCCCCGGGTGCGGGACGCCGTCGCGTGGCGGTGCCTGCGTCGCAGGTCAGCGGGTGGTGCCGAAGAGTCGCTCCCACAGGCTGGGGCGGGTCGGGGCGGTGCGCTCCGGCGCGTCCTGGGTCCGGGCGTCGGCCGGGGCCTGCGGAGCGGCGGTGCCGTCCGGGGTGGTGGCGACGGCCGGGGCGCCCGGTGCTGCCGGGGCCGCGGGCACGGCGGGAGCGGCCGGGACACCCGGAGCGGCGGGGACACCCGGAGCGGCGGGGGCACCCGGGACGGCCGGAGCGCCCGGGACGGCCGGGGCCTCCGGAGCGGTGGGCGCGCCCGGGACGGCCGGGGCCTCCGGAGCGGTGGGCGCACCCGGGACGGCGGGTACCGCCGGCGCCTGGGGGAGGGCCGGGGTCTGGGGGGCCGCCGGGGCCTGCGGGGCGGCCGGCGGCTGCGGAACACCGGGAGCGCCCGGGACGGCCGGGGGCTCGGGGGCCTGCCGGCCCGCGGTGTCCGAGGTGACGGCGACGGCCGGGGTCGCCGAGGCGGCCGGCGCCGCGGGGGCGACCTGCGCCACCGGAGCGGCCGGAACGCCCGGGACGGCCGGGGCCTCCGGAGCGGTGGGCGTGCCCGGGACGGCGGGGGTGGCCGGCACCGCGGGAGCGGCGGGGGCCGCGGGCACGGCCGGAGCGGCGGGCGCAGCCGGAACGGCGGGCGCGGCCGGGGCCGCCGGCGCACCCGGAACAGCCGGCGCGGCGGGGACCTGCGGCGCGGCCGGCGCGCCGGGGACGGCCGGAGCTGCCGGGACGACCGGGGCGCCCGGAGCCGCGGGGACGCCCGGGGTCGGCACGTCCTGGACGGGGACGGCGGTGTCGGCGGGCGTCGCCGGGGCGGTCGCCGCGCCGTTCCCGAAGAGCGTGTCGAACAACCGGTCCAGCGGGCCGTCGGACACCGCGGCGGGCGCGTGGGCGACGGTCGCGGCCGGGGCGACCGGGGTGGAGGCACGAACGGGCTCGGCCGCGCCGGCCACGCCGGCGCCGTACACACCCAGGGTGCCGATCATGAGGGTCAGGGCGACGGAAGTGGTGACTCGGGTTCGCACGGTCTCTCCAGTTCGCTGTGCTGCTGCACGGGGTGACGGACGGCGCTGAGCTTGCGGTCACCGGGCGTCGTCCACCAGTGACCCGATCGTGGCCACACGAGTCACAGAGGCCCCACCGGTCACGCTGTGAGCGGATCGCACCGCAACGCACCCGGAACGGGCGACCCCGTCCGGGGCTGTGCGGGGCCGCCGGGCGGGCCCGGACCGTCGTCGCCACCCGAACCGGGGAGGACGTGCGCCCGGCGCTCACCCGACGGCGTGGAACTCGTCCCGCGCTCACTCGTTCGGGACGGTGATGACCGCCCGTTGCCGATCGACGGCCCGGATCTCACATTCCGTGATCGCGCAGGAGGAGCTCGACGGGCGGTCGGCGCCGCGGAACGGGCCCGTGCGGGGGCGTCGAGTGAGGACGGTCGACGTGCCGGAGAGCCGTGGTAGCGTCCGCGTCGGTTGCAGTCGTTCTTCTCCGATCGCCACGAAGCGTCCGTGTGAAGTTGTGACGGTGGGCGTCGTCGATCGGTGCTGAGGTGCCACGGCGGTGTCCACGCGACCTCCGGCTCTTGCTGTGAGGGCCGGAACCGCTCCATCTGAGAAGGACACACGCTATGCCGCAGGGCACCGTCAAGTGGTTCAACGCCGAGAAGGGCTTCGGCTTCATCGCCACCGACGACGAGGGACCGGACGTCTTCGTCCACTACTCCGCCATCGAGTCGAACGGATTCCGCACGCTGGAGGAGAACCAGCGCGTCGACTTCCAGGCCAGCCAGGGCAAGAAGGGCCCGCAGGCCGACTCGGTCCGCGTGATCTGACTTCTGCGCGGGCACGACCCGCGCACCGCGACGGCGCCGGCTCCCCTCGGGGACCGGCGCCGTCGTCGTTCCCGGGGTCAGCCGAAGGCCGGCCGCAGCCCCTCCCGCGCCCGCAGTGCCGCCGCGACGACCACCGCCCCGACGCCGAGCGCCGCGACCACGGTCACCGGCACCGTCCCGGCCGCCGCGGACTCCACCGCGACCCAGACCAGCGCCCAGGCGGCCGTCGCCGCGTAGGGCAGCGCCGCCGTCGTCCGCCGGGCCGCGACGCCCGCGGCCAGCACGCCGGCACCGAGGAGTGCCGCGGCCGTCACCGGGCCGAGCGGCGCGCCCCAGTAGGTCAGCGTCACCGAGAACCCGGCGACGGTCGCGAGTGACACCCAGCCCGTGTAGAAGGCCAGCGGGCCGTGCAGGAGTGCCCGGTCGGCCACTCCCTCGGCGGGGAACGCGGCGAGCCGGTGCAGCACCACGGCCAGGGTCACCAGCAGTGCCACGATCAGCAGCTGCGCGGTGCCCAGGAGCTCCTGGGAGAACACGACGATCCAGCCCGCGTTGAGCGCCGCCGTCGCCACGAACAGCCAGCCGGTCGCCCGGTGCACCGGGCGCGACCGCTGCCCGGGCAGCGACTGGTACACCGCGTACACGAGCAGGGCCAGGTAGATGAGGCCCCACACGGAGAACGCCACCGTCGCCGGGGTGACCAGTGAGGGGTAGCGGTCGCTGAGCACCCGCTGCGACTCCCCGAACGTCCCGCTGCCGCCGAGCGAGCCCGCCACCGCCTGCAGTACCGCCGCGGCGAGCACCGCCCAGGTGCGTGCCAAGTCCATCCCGGTGGCCGGGCCTGCCGTGCGGCCCGCCCTCGCCGTCGTCGACGCCATGTCCAGTCCTTCCGATCGTCCCAACCATCTCGATGATAAAGACAATCGACGCACGAGGCATGTCGAGCGGTACGACGACCGGCGTTGCGCCGGACGGCGGCGGGGTTGCCACCGGTCGTCGGTCCGCTGCGCCCGGTCACCCGCCGTTCACCGGTGGCCGCGACGCCGTGCGGTAGGCGTTCCCCGCTCGTCTCGCCGCTGCGCACCCTCGCCGCGCACCCCTCGCGAACTCGTGCGGGGAGCCCGATCCTGGTGGTGTACTTCACAGGGAAAGCGGCACCACAGGGGTTGTCGCACAAGCGGAAGGAAGTGACCTCCATGTCCTGGTGGGACAGCTACCGAGCCGTCTACGGCGCGGAGCTGCGAGCGGCTGCTCGCGAGTACGCCGACCACGGTTGGCCGCTCGTGCCGGGGCCGGGCGCGGAGGTCATGCTCGCGACGGGCGACGTGCTCGACGTGGTCGAGGTCCCGGCGGCCATCGGTCGGCAGGTCTGCCGGACGCTGCGTGAGGCCGGCGAGGTCGTGCCGGTCGCCGCGACGCCCGAGGGCACCTGGTGGTTCCCGATGAGCCCGCGGCACGCGCTCCCGGCCGAGCTGAGCCTGCACACCGACGTCGTGCTGCACACCGACGGCATCGGCGTCGTCGCCCCGCCGACCGAGCGTCCCGAGGGCTGGGTGCAGTGGCGCGTGGCCCCGGCGCGGGTCGGCTACCGGGTGCCCGAGGCCGCGGTCGTCGTCGAAGCGGTCTGCGACGCGGTGCGCCGTCGCGGCAGTGAGCAGTCCCTGCCCGACGAGCAGGAGGCGCGGGCCGAGCAGCCCGGCGTCCCGAGCGCCCTGCGGCGCTGACCCTCCCGCGCGGCCCGGACGGAACCGAGGATCCGGCCCGCGCGACCGCGTACCGCCCGCCCGAATCCGTCCCGATGTCGTCTCCGCAGGTCTCCGCGGGACGCCGGGAGCGGCCGGGCGGTGCGCCCCGGAAGCGGCGCCCGAGGGGGCACTTCTCCCTCGCCGCGCAGCCGCTCCACCGGCCACGGCCGGGTCCGGCGGGACATCCCCCGGACCCGGCCGGGGACCCGTACCGCGCGCCCCCGGCGCCCGTTGTCGGTGTCCCCGGGCACTATGGGTGTGTGCAGACCTCCCGCGCGCCGGAGCGCCCGACCCCCGTCCCGCAGCGGGACCGCACCATCGGGTCCGTTCCCGACGTCCCCCTCGGCGGCTTCGGCCCCGGTGACGAGCAGAAGCGGCGCGACCTGCGGCGCATGAAGGCCGTCGCCACCGGGTTCCTCCTCGGCGCGACGGTCGTGTTCTTCGTCGCGAAGTACTTCGAGGTCGTCCGCGGTCTCCCCGGGGCGGACTATGTCCGGGCCGCCGCCGAGGCCGGCATGGTCGGTGCGCTCGCCGACTGGTTCGCGGTGACCGCGCTGTTCCGGCACCCGTTGCGGATCCCGATCCCGCACACCGCGATCATTCCGCGCAAGAAGGACATGATCGGTGACAGCCTCGGCGACTTCGTCGGGGAGAACTTCCTGTCCGAGTCCGTCGTCCGCGACAAACTCGAGCGGATCGGGGTCAGCGAGTCGGTCGGGCGGTGGATCGCCGAGCAGCAGAACGCCGACCGGATCACCACCGAGCTGGTCACCGCCGCGCGGGCCCTCGTGACCGTGCTGCGCGACGAGGACGTGCAGAACGTCATCGAGACCGTCGCGGTCCGCAAGCTGATGGAGATTCCGGTCGGTCCGCCGATGGGCAAGGCGCTGGAGGGCGTCCTGGCCGACGGCGCCCACCGCAGGCTGGTCGACCTCGTCTGCGACCGCGCCTACGACTGGGTCGCCGACAACCAGGAGATGGTCCTGCGGGTGGTGCACGACCGCGCGCCGTCCTGGACGCCGCGCTTCGTCGACGACCTCGTGGCCGACAAGTTGTTCGCCGAGATCCGCGGGTACGCCTGGGCGGTCAAGACCGACCCCGAGCACCCGCTGCGGCACGCCGTGGACCGCTACCTCGCCGAGTTCGCCCGCGACCTGCAGCACGACGAGACGACGATGGAGCGCGCCGAGCAGGTCAAGCGCCAGGTCGTCGAGCACCCGGAGGTGCAGCACTTCATCGGCCGCGCCTGGACGGTCGTGAAGTCCATGGTCCTCGACGCCGCCGACGACCCGTCGAACGAGCTGCGCCTGCGAGTGCGCGACGGCCTCATGGCCTTCGGGCGGAGGCTGGGCCGCGACGCCGAGCTGCGCGCGAAGCTCGACGGTTGGCTGGCGGACGCCGCGTCGTACGTCGTGCGGCACTACCGGCACCAGATCACCACCCTGATCACCGAGACCGTCGCCCGCTGGGACGCGGAGGAGACCTCGCGCAAGATCGAGCTCCAGGTGGGCCGGGACCTGCAGTGGATCCGGATCAACGGCACCGTCGTGGGGGCGCTCGCCGGCCTGGTCATCCACGCCGTGGGGGAGCTCGTCATCGGGTGATCGGTCGGGTGTCCCCGGATGACATCGCACTGTCACCGGGCCGTCACCGACGTGGCGCACGCCACGTGACCAGCGCTAGCACTGTGCTTGCAGGAGCTAGCGGTGCCGCGTAGGGTCGGTTCCGTCAGTGAGGAACGGATCGAGGCGGAGGTGAGACGGATGGCCACCGAGCGCAAGCACGGAGAGCGTGAGTCCGTCGAACCCGTCGAGCGCGTCGCGCAGGCCGTCGAGAGCGTCGGTCAGACCGTGGGGCACGCGGTGGAAGACATCGGGTCCTACATCCGCGCCCAGCGCGAGGCCGCCCAGGTCTCCATGCGGCAGCTGGCCCGCACCGCGGGCGTCAGCAACCCGTATCTCAGCCAGGTCGAGCGCGGACTGCGCAAGCCGTCCGCCGAGATACTGCAGCAGATCGCCAAGGGGCTGCGGATCTCCGCCGAGGCGCTGTACGTCCGCGCCGGGATCCTCGAGGAGCGGCCCGCCGGTCAGGTGACCGACGCGGTGCTCACCGATCCGACTCTCAACGAGCGGCAGAAACGTGTGCTGCTCGATGTCTACGAGTCCTTTCGCAGGGAGAACGGCCTCTCTGCCGGCACCACCGACACCCCCACCGATACGAGGAAGTGATCACCATGGCCGTGAACCTCCCCACCAGCGCCGACGTGCAGAAGCTGCGTGAGCAGACCGCCGAGCAGGCCGAGGTCGTCCGCACCCCGCTGCTCGCCGTGCTCGGCGCCGGCGACTTCGCCGTCACCACCATGAGCAAGGCCGTCACCGACGCCCGCTCCACCGCCACCAAGCGCGCCGAGGAGGTGCAGACCCGCGTCCAGGAGCTCCCCGACGAGCTCAAGGAGCTCCGCGGCAAGCTGTCCTCGGACAACATCCGCAAGCAGGTCGAGGAGTTCCGCTCCGAGGTCGAGGGCGTCTACGTCGGGTTCGCCCAGCGCGGTGAGAAGGCCTGGGGCCGGATCCGCAAGCAGCCGCAGGTCAAGCAGGCCATCGCCACCGTCGAGGGCCTGACCGAGAAGTTCGACACCCGCGTCGACGAGTTCGTGGACGAGACCCACGACGCCGCCGTCAAGACCCTGGGCGCGGTCACCACGCAGACCCGCTCGGTCGGCGAGAAGGTCGCCCGCCGGGCCCAGACCGCCGCGAGCGAGGCCGCCGAGGTCGTCACCGAGGTCTCGAAGGAGGCCGCCGAGGCGATCGAGGAGGCCGGCGACGAGGTCGCCTCCACCACCCGGTCGACCGCGCGTCGTACCGCCGCCAAGACCGACCCGAAGACCGCCACCGGCGCGAAGGTCCCGGCCCGCAAGCCGACCACCCGCCGCGGCACCTCGACGGCGTCGGCCAAGAAGTGACACCCTCCGGGCCCCGCGCCCGGTGAGCACGACCCGCGCCCCCGGCCGATCCCGATCGGCCGGGGGCGTCGTCGTGTGCGGATGCGGATCGTCCTGCCCGGATCCGGCGCCGGACGTGACCGGCGCCCGGGTTGTCCGTACCCTGGCCGAGTGCTGTCACTGCCAGGAGCCCCCGATGAACTGATCATCTTCGTGATCAAATGGATCATGGTCGTGGTCGGCGGGTTCTCGTTCGGGCACGCACTGATGCAACGTGCGGACGCCTTCACCGCGGCGGGCAAGCTCACCAAGAACGCATGGCTGGGCATCACCGGCGTCGCGCTGCTGCTCCTGATCATCACGAACGGCCCGATGTTCGGCGGTGCCATGTTCTGGCTGGCCGCCACCGTCGCGACGCTGGTCTACCTGGTCGACGTCAAGCCCGCGGTGATGGAGGTCCAGGGCGGCGGACCGCGCTGGTGAACCACCCGGTCCTCGGGACGCTCGCGGCCGTCCCGGCGCTGGACCGGCCCGACCTGCTCGCGGAGCCCGTCGTCGCTGCGCTGGCGGGCCTCGACGCGGGCCGGGTCGCCGTCGCCGAGATCGACCCGGACCTGGCCGACGCCGCCCCGCCGACCGGCCGCTCCGGCTGTCGCCCGGGGGGCGCCGGGGCCGACGCCGTCGTCGTCAGGAGCGGGGCGCGGGCCGGGAAGCCGGCGGACCCGTCGGTCGAGGTCCAGCCCCCGGGCAGCAGCAGGAACTGGCTGCTGGACCGTACGGCGAGCTCGAGGCGGTCGTAGCGGAAGCGGTAGCCGGCGTCCGGCCCGGCGACCGCGCAGACCAGCCCGACGCCGAGCAGCACGAAGGACACGCCCCACTCGGTGACCGCGGTCGTCACCGGGACCGGGCGGGTCCCGCGGGCGAGCCGCGCCGCCGCGAGCAGCGCCAGGACCGCTGCGCACAGGGGGAGTCCGCGCAGCTGCGAGACCTGCATGAACAGCTCCGCACCCGCGGTCCCGAGCGCCCCCCGGTCACGCACCGGTGCCCCGCGGTACTCGGTGTGCCCACGGTCGCCGTCACGTGCTCCGGTGTCCGCGTTCGCCCTGAGCGGACACGACTCAACTCCGGGAAGCGGAGGACCCTCCGCGTGGTTGGGCAGGACATGAGTGACGTGCTGACGCTCCCGGTCCTGCCCCTCGACGACGCCGTGGTCCTGCCCGGCATGGTCGTCCCCGTCCGTCTCGACGACTCCGACACCCGTGCCGCGGTGGACGCGGCCACCGCCGCGGCCCAGGACCGCGACGACGGGAGACGGGTGCTCGTCGTGCCCCGCATCGACGGCCGCTACGGCGCCATCGGCGTCGTCGCCGTGCTCGAGCAGATCGGCAGGCTCCCCAACGGGGACCGGGCCGCCGTCGTGCGGGGTGAGCGGCGCGCCCGTATCGGGTCGGGGGTCTCCGGCCCCGGCGCGGCGCTCTGGGTCGAGGCCGAGCCGGTCGACTCCGGCGAGCCCACCGGCCGCACCCACGAGCTCGCCCGCGAGTACAAGGCTCTGGTGATCGGCATCCTGCAGCAGCGGGGGGCCTGGCAGGTCATCGACTCCGTGCAGCAGACCGACGACCCGGGCGCGCTCGCCGACCTCGCCGGGTGGGCGTCGTGGCTGGACGTCGCGCACAAGGCCGAGCTGCTCGCCGAGATCGACCTCGATGCCCGGCTGGAGAAGCTCCTGGGCTGGACCAAGGAGCACGTCGCCGAGCAGGAGGTCACCGAGAAGATCTCGAACGACGTCCGCGAGGGCATGGAGAAGCAGCAGCGCGAGTTCCTGCTCCGCCAGCAGCTCGCCGCGATCCGCAAGGAGCTCGGTGAGGACGACCCGGAGGGCTCCGACGACTACCGCGCCCGCGTGGAGGCCGCCGACCTGCCCGACGAGGTCCGCAAGGCCGCGCTGACCGAGGTCGGCAAGCTGGAACGCTCCTCGGACCAGAGCCCGGAGTCCGGCTGGATTCGGACCTGGCTCGACACCGTCCTCGACATCCCGTGGAGCACCGCGACCACCGACTCGTCGGACCTCGTGGAGGCCCGTCGCATCCTCGACGCCGACCACGCCGGTCTCGACGACGTGAAGGAGCGCCTCGTCGAGTTCCTCGCCGTGCGCGCCCGCCGCGAGCGCAAGGGCCTCGACACCGTCGGCGGCCGCGGCTCGGGCGCGGTGCTCTCGCTGGTCGGCCCGCCCGGTGTCGGCAAGACGTCGTTGGGGGAGTCGGTCGCCCGCGCGCTCGGCCGGAACTTCGTCCGCGTCGCGCTCGGCGGCGTCCGGGATGAGGCGGAGATCCGCGGTCACCGGCGCACCTACGTCGGCGCGCTGCCCGGCCGGATCGTCCGCGCCATCCGCGAGGCCGGCTCGATGAACCCCGTCGTGCTGCTCGACGAGATCGACAAGGTCGGCAGCGATTTCCGCGGTGACCCGACCGCGGCGCTGCTGGAGGTCCTCGACCCGGCGCAGAACCACACGTTCCGCGACCACTACCTGGAGGTCGACCTCGACCTGTCGAACGTCCTGTTCCTGGCGACGGCGAACGACGGCTCCGCGATCCCCGGCCCGCTGGCCGACCGCATGGAGATCGTGACGCTCGACGGCTACACCGAGCCGGAGAAGGTCGCGATCGCCCGTGACCACCTGCTGCCGCGCCAGGTCGCCAAGGCCGGTCTCGACGACGGCGACGTCGAGTTCACCGACGTCGCGCTGTCGATGATCGCCGCCGAGTACACCCGGGAGGCCGGGGTCCGGCAGCTGGAGCGGGGCCTGGCGAAGGTGCTGCGGAAGGTGGCCGTCCAGCTGGACGCGTCGGAGACCGAGCGCCCGGTGCACGTCGACGCCGACGCGCTCGTCACCTACCTCGGCCGTCCGCGGTTCACGCCGGAGTCCGCCGAGCGGACCTCGGTGCCGGGCGTCGCGACCGGGCTGGCGGTGACCGGTGCCGGTGGTGACGTGTTGTTCATCGAGGCCACCTCGATGGACGGCGAGCCGGGCCTGCAGATCACCGGGCAGCTGGGCGAGGTGATGACCGAGTCCGTCTCGATCGCACTGTCCTACCTGCGCTCGCGCGGGCTGGCCGGTGACCTCGCGTCGCGCAAGCTGCACGTGCACGTCCCGGCCGGTGCGGTCCCGAAGGACGGCCCGTCCGCCGGCGTCACGATGACGACGGCGCTGGCGTCGCTGGCCTCCGGGCGTCCCGTCCGGAGCTCGGTCGGCATGACCGGCGAGGTGACGCTGCAGGGCAAGGTCCTGCCCATCGGCGGGGTGAAGCAGAAGCTGCTCGCCGCGCACCGGGCCGGGCTGACCGACGTGATCATCCCGAAGCGCAACGAGCCGGACCTGGACGACGTCCCGGCCGCGGTCCGCGAGGAGCTGCGGGTGCACCCGGTCGCCGACGTCTCCGAGGTCCTGGCGATCGCCCTGGAGCCCGCCCACGACGCGGCGACGGCCGAGCAGTCCGCGGCCTGATCTCCGTCCGACCCACGGCGTGAGCCGTACGATCCGGCGCCCGTTCCGCAGCACGCGGGGCGGGCGCCGTCGTGTGCTCGCCCCGCGCTCGCCCCGCCGGTACGCCCCGCTCCGCGCGTCGCGAGCGCCCCTCCTCGCGCAGCTGTTCCTACGGGAAGTTCGCCGAGATGCAGCTCAGCGGGAACTGTCGATCTCCACGGCCCGCTGAGCTGCATCTCGGCGTGTGCGGTCGAGGGCCCGGCCCACCTCGGCGACGATCTCGTCGGGCCGTCGGTGCATGTCCGGGGCGGTGTAGCGCAGCACCCGTCACCCCGCCGCGACGAGCCGGGTGTGCCGTTGTGCGTCGGCGCGGGCCGCCTCGGGCGTCGCGAAGTGGCCGCCGCCGTCGTACTCGACGCCGAGGTGGTGGTCCGGGTAGGCCAGGTCCAGCCACAGCGCCGTGCGCCGGACGTCGTCGAGGACCGGGTGCCGGGGCACCGGCCGCGGGAGGCCACCCCGGACGAGGACCAGCCGGAGCCGGGTCTCGGGCGGGGAGCCGGCGCGCGGGTCGGCCCACACCGACGCGTCGACGACCCGCCGGACACCCCGGGCGTGGGCGTGCCGGACCGCGAGGTTCAGCAGCACGTCCGGGGCGAACGATCCGCGGGACAGCGCGTCGACGGCGACGACACCCTCGGTCGGTGACAGACGCCGCGCCAGGTCGAACGCGGTGCGGACACGCGTGGTGACCCGTACGCCGCGGACCTCGGTCACCTCGTCCGGGTGCAGGACGTCGCGACGGACGAGCACACCCTCACGGGAGCGGGCTCCGGGGTGCGCCGCGCCGACGGTCACCTCGGCCGGTGCAGCCCACGGGGCGCACGACGCGCCGAGCAGCTCGGCGGCCGAGTACCCGCTGAGCACGGCGTCCGGCCCGGCCCAGCAGTGCGCCGCGAGCGAGCGGAGCCGTAGGTCGGGGCGCAGGTCGGCCGGCGCGTAGGTGTCCGGGAGCAGCCGGCGGTAGCGGGGCCCGCGCAGGAGGTCGGGGGTGACGAGACCCGCCGCCACGGCCGCGGTCCCGCGGAACACCTCGGGCCATCCGGGGATCGTCACGTGCTGATCGTGCGCCGGCTGCCCCGGCCGTCGGACCGGATCGGCCGGACTCCGTCGCCATCGCGAACGAAGGACGTACACCGAGATGCAGCTCAGCGGGCCACGGAGATCCACAATTCCCGCTGAGATGCATCTCGGCGACATTCTGCTGCGCGCGGGCCGGGCCGGGCCGGGCCGGGCGGCAGGGCTGCGGGCTCAGCGGAAGACGACGGTCCGGTTGCCCTGGATCAGCACCCGGTCCTCCAGGTGCCACCGCAGCCCCCGGGCCAGCACCAGGCGCTCGATGTCGCGTCCCCGTCGCACCATGTCGGTCGCGGTGTCCCCGTGGTCGACGCGGGCGACGTCCTGCTCGATGATCGGGCCCGCGTCGAGGTCGGCGGTCGCGTAGTGGCAGGTCGCGCCGATCAGCTTGACCCCGCGCCGGTGGGCCTGGTGGTAGGGCCGCGCCCCGGCGAAGGACGGCAGGAAGCTGTGGTGGATGTTGATCGCCCGCCCGGCCCAGGCCTCGCACAGGTGCGCGGGCAGGACCTGCATGAAGCGGGCGAGGACGATCGCGTCGGGGGAGTCGTCGTCGACGAGCTTGCGGATCTCCTCGAACGCGGTGACCTTGCCCTGCTCGCGGGCCGGGTCGCCGGGCGCGGGGAACGGTACGTGGTGGAACGGCACCCCGTGCGCGGCGACGACCGGCTCCAGCGACGTGTGGTTGCCGATCACGCGGGTGATCTCCACCGGCAGCTCGCCCGCCCACACCCGGCCGAGGATGTCGTGCAGGCAGTGCTGGTCGCGGGTCACCAGCAGCACGGCGCGCTTGCGGACGCCGGTGTCGGAGATGCGGTGCTCACCACCCAGCTCGGCGGCGACCGGGGCGAACCGGGCGCGGAGCTCGTCGACGTCGAAGGGGACCGACGCGGCGTCGACGACCTGGCGGGTGCAGAACACCCCGGCCTCGACGTCGGCGTGGTACGCGGCCTCGGTGATCGAGGCGCCGAGGTCGGCGAGGAACGTGCTGATCCGCGCGACGATGCCGGTGCGGTCCGGGCAGGACAAGGTGATCACGTAGTGGGACATCAGGAGATCCGGGAGAGGGTGAACTGGGTCTCGGCGGCGAGCAGCTGCTCGATCTGCCCGGCGACCGCCTGCTCGATCTTCGCACCCACCAGCGGGACCTTGACCGTGACCTCGGCCCGGATCCGGACCTCGCTGCCGCCGTCGACGTCGGCGATCCGCATCACCGACCGCGCGGTGGCGGGGGTGCCGATGACCTTCACGGAGCCGGTGCCGTCGTAGACGCCCTCGCTGCCGGCCCGCCACTGCTCGCTGCGGTCGATCTGCAGGTCCCCGCCGGGTACGAACGACGACACGATCGACGGCAGGTGCTCGCCCGGGATCCCGTGCCGCAGTGTGTAGCGGACGCCGTCGGCGGTGGTCTCGTAGGCGGTCACCCCGGCCCCGGGGCCGCCGATGTGACGCAGCTGCTCCTCCAGGAGATCGCGGTCGACCATCGCCGCGTAGACCTTCGAGGCCGGATGCGCGGACGTTGCGCGGTAGTCGATCGAGCGCGGCATGGGCGAAGGCTACCGTTGCGGTCGTGAGTTCCCCCGCTCCGACAACGGTCGACCCGATGCTCAGTGCGCACACCACACTGCGCCTCGGCGGACCGGCCTCCCGCATCGTGCGCGCCGAGGGCGCGGCCGAGGTGGTCGACGCCGTCGCCGCGGCCGACCGGGCCGGGGAACGGGTCCTGCTGGTGGGCGGCGGGTCGAACCTCGTCGTCGCCGACGCCGGGTTCGACGGGACCGCCGTGCTGCTGGCGGGGCGCGGGATCGGCCACGAGCGCGACGGCGACCGGGTGCTGCTGACCGTCGAGGCCGGTGAGGACTGGGACGACGTCGTCGCCGCGACCGTCGCCGACGGGCTCGGCGGGCTGGAGTGCCTGTCCGGTATCCCCGGGCGGACCGGCGCGACCCCGGTGCAGAACGTGGGCGCCTACGGCGTCGAGGTCGCCGACCTGCTCGTCGACGTCGACCTCTACGACCGGCGCACCGGCACCGTCCGCGAGCACGTGCCCGCCTCCGAACTGGGGCTCGCCTACCGCACGAGCGTCCTCAAGGGCAGCGACGACGCGATCGTCCTGCGGGTGCGCTTCGCGCTGCACGCCGACGGCCGCTCCGCCCCGATCCGCTACGGCGAGCTCGCCCGCACCCTCGGCGTCGACCCGGAGACGCGGACCGATCCGGCCGCCGTCCGTGAGGCGGTGCTCGGGCTGCGCCGTGGCAAGGGCATGGTCCTCGACGCCGAGGACCACGACACCTGGTCGGCCGGCTCGTTCTTCACCAACCCGATCCTGCCCACGGACCGGGCGCCGCAGGTCGACGGCCTGGCCGCGTGGCCCGCGGGAGAGGGCCGGGTCAAGCTGAGCGCCGCCGGGCTGATCCAGAACGCCGGGTTCGGCCGCGGGCACGCCGGCCCCGGCGGCCGGGTGTCGCTGTCGACGCGGCACGTCCTGGCCCTCACCCACCGCGGCGGGGGGACGACGGCCGACCTGCTGGCCCTGGCCCGTGAGGTGCAGGGCGGCGTCGCCGAGCGGTTCGGCGTCACCCTGCGTCCCGAGCCGGTGCTGGTGAACTGCGCCGTCTGACACCCTCTGTGTCCGAGCGTCCGGTTCGCGTTGCGCCGCACGGGGGAGCACCGTCCTCCTGCTGATCACGCGTACCGGTCCCGGCGTACCGTCGGTGCACAACGCAGGAGATCGAGTACGCGGGGGAACGGTTGCGACGGGTTCTGATCGTCGTGGTGGCGCTGATCGGCGCGCTGGGCGTCGTCGGGGCGGTGGCCCTCGCGGCCCCGCCGCAGGGCCCGGCGGTGCCGCAGGCCGCCCCGGCCCCGGCCGGACCACAGGTGAGCTACCAGCCGGCCGCCTCGGCGTCGTCGGCGAACCCGGCACAGCCGGTCTCGGTCCGCGCGGCGGGCGGCACGCTGGACGGGGTGTCGCTGACCGGCCCGGACGGCGACGCCGTCGACGGCGCGCTGTCCCCGGACCACACCACCTGGACCAGCAGCGGTGATCTGGATTTCGCGACCACCTACACCTGGCACGGGCGCGCCGTCGCCCCGGACGGCACGGCGACCCCCGTGCAGGGCACCGTCGCGACGCTGGAACCCGCCCACACCGTGCGCGGCACCCTGAACATCGGCGACGACCGCACCGTCGGCATCGCCGCGCCGATCGAGATCCAGTTCGACCGGCACGTCGAGGACCGCGCCGCGATCGAGAAGGTCCTGAAGGTCACGACCTCGAAGGAGGTCGAGGGCGCGTGGGGCTGGCTGCCCGACGAGAACGGCGGCTCGCGCGTGCACTGGCGGCCGAAGGAGTACTGGCCGTCGGGCACGAAGGTGACCGTGGACGCGCCGCTCAAGGGCGTCGACTACGGCGGCGGCAGCTACGGCGCCGAGGACCTGACCACGTCGTTCGCGATCGGCCGCGCCCAGATCGTCGAGGCCGACGCCCGATCGTTCCGGATGATCGTGATCCGCAACGGCAAGCAGATCGCGGACTACCCGGCGTCCTACGGCCTGGCCGACGACCCGAACCGCAACACGCGCTCGGGCATCCACGTCGTCACCGAGAAGTTCACCGACAAGCGGATGGTCTCGCAGCAGTACGGCTACGACGTCGTCGAGAAGTGGGCCGTCCGGATGAGCAACAACGGCGAGTTCATCCACGCCAACCCGGTGTCGGCCGCCGCGCAGGGGGCCGCGAACGTCACCCACGGCTGCGTGAACCTGTCGATCGAGAACGCCAAGGCGTACTACGACACCGTGCTCTACGGCGACCCGGTCGAGGTCACCGGCACCCCCGTGCAGCTCTCCGCCCGCGACGGCGACCTGTGGGACTGGACGCTGTCCTGGGAGAAGTGGAAGGGGTTGTCGGCGCTGTCCTAGCGGGTACCCGCCCGCCATGAGCGTTCCCGACGACCGCGCCGCCAGCCGTGCCACCCCGCTCCCGGAGGAGGAGGGCACCGAGCCCGGTGCCGAGCAGATCCTGCGCGAGTCCGAGGAGCGGATCGCCGGCGCCGCCCGGAGCGAGCGCCCCGGTGACGACGCCGACCAGAACCGCCGGTCGGAGGAGACCCTCTAGCGCCGGTGCCGCCGCGTGCCCGACGCCTGGTCGCGCGGCTTGAGCACGATCTGGTCCAGGTTGACGTGCGACGGCCGGGTCGCGGCGAAGACGATCGTGTCGGCGACGTCGTCGGCGGTCAGCGGGGTCAGGCCCTCGTAGACCTTCGCCGCCTTCTCGGCGTCACCCAGCCGCACCTCGGAGAACTCGGTCTCCACCATGCCGGGGCAGATCTCGGTGATCCGGATCGGCTCGCCGAGCAGCTCCCCGCGCAGGGTGCGGTGCAGCATCGCCTGGGCGTGCTTGGCACCGGTGTAGCCGGCGCCGTTGTCGTAGAAGTCCAGCGCGGCGATCGAGGTCACCGTGACGATGTGCCCGTCGCCCGACGCCCGCAGCTTCGGCAGGAACGCCTGCGTCAGACGCAGCGTGCCGGCGACGTTGGTCTCCCACATCCAGCGCCAGTCGTCCTCGTCGGCGTCGGCGACGGGCTCCAGGCCCTTCGCGCCGCCGGCGTTGTTGACCAGCAGCTTCGCCTCGGGCACGGCGTCGGCGAAGGCGCGCACGGACTCCCGGTCGGTGACGTCGAGGGGCAGCGCGGTGCCGTCGATCTCCTGCGCGATCTCCTCGCAGCGTTCCACCCGGCGGGCTCCCAGCACCACGTGGAAGCCCGCGGCGCCGAGGGCACGGGCGGTGGCGGCGCCGATCCCGGAGGAAGCACCGGTGACGACGGCGGTCGGACGGTCGTTCGCGGTCATGCCGGCGAGCCTATGACCTACCTCGGCTCGACGCCGCGCTGCGCCGACCGGTCCCCGCGCCGGGCGGCGGCCCGCTGCGCCGAGAACACCGCGGCGCCGAACAGGCCCACCCCGACCCCGGCGATGCAGGTCCAGAACCAGGCGCCGGCGCCGCTCGCGGGATCGAACCCGGATCCGGTGACCATCACGAACGCGGCGGCGACGCCCGCGCCGACCGCCCACAGCAGCATCCCGCCGAGGATCACCGGCGGGGACTCGTAGAAGCGCGCCGGCAACGGCGGCGGGGGCGGGGGGTCGCTCGCGCGCTCGCTGTCGTGGGCCGTCACGGGGCCGTAGCCTAAACGGTGCACGTACGGAACCCGCAGCGTTGCACCGCGTCTAGGGTGTCGCCGTGATCGAGCGCCTGTTCCGCGTGTCCGAGCGCGGCTCCACCGTCTCCCGCGAGCTGCGCGGGGGTCTCGTCACGTTCATGGCGATGGCCTACATCATCGTCCTGAACCCGCTGATCCTGGGCAGCGTCACGCCGGGCGACCCGTCGGCCAAGGCCGACGCGCTGGGCGGGATCCTCCCGGTCGCGCAGGTCGCCGCGGTGACCGCCCTGGTCGCGGGCGTGATGACCATCATCTTCGGCGTCGTCGCGAACTACCCGTTCGCGATCGCCACCGGCCTGGGGATCAACACCCTGCTGGCGGTGACCATCGCGCCGCTGATGACCTGGCCCGCGGCGATGGGCCTGGTCGTCATCAACGGCGTGATCATCGTGATCCTCGCCCTGACCGGCTTCCGGACGGCGGTGTTCAACGCCGTCCCCACCGAGCTCAAGACGGCGATCGCGGTCGGCATCGGCGCGTTCATCGCGCTGATCGGCCTGGTCGACTCCGGCTTCGTGCGCCGGCTGCCCGACGCGGCCAACACCACGGTCCCGGTCGGACTGGGCACCGGCGGCTCCATCGCCTCCTGGCCGACGTTCGTCTTCGTCGTCGGACTGATCATCGTCGGGGTGCTCGTCGCCCGCGGTGTCCGTGCGGGCATCCTCATCGGCGTCGTGGTGAACACGATCATCGCGATCGTCGTCGAGGCGATCGTCCGGGTCGGCCCGGGCGGCCCGACCAACCCCGGCGGCTGGTCGCTGGCCGTGCCCGCCATCCCGGACCGGATCGTCGGGCTGCCGGACCTGTCGCTGGTCGGGCAGGTCTCGCTCGGGGCGTTCACCCGGCTCGACATCATCACCGTCGTCCTGCTGATCTTCACCCTGGTGCTGGCGAACTTCTTCGACGCGATGGGCACGCTCACCGGCCTCGGCCGCCAGGCGGGCCTGACCGACTCCGACGACAAGCTCCCGGACGTCGGGAAGGCGCTGGTCGTCGAGGGCGCGGGCGCGGTCGCCGGTGGTGTGGGGTCGGCGTCGTCGAACACGATCTTCGTGGAGTCCGCGGCCGGCATCGCCGAGGGCGCACGGACCGGTCTGGCCAACGTGCTGACCGGTGTCCTGTTCCTGCTGGCGATGTTCTTCACGCCGCTGTACGCGATCGTCCCGGTGGAGGCCGCGGCCCCGGCACTGGTCGTCGTCGGCGCGCTGATGTTCCGCCAGATCACCTCGGTCTCGCTCGACGACCTGCGCACCGCGATCCCGGTGTTCCTGACGATCACGGTCATGCCGTTCACCTACTCGATCGCGAACGGCATCGGCGCCGGTTTCATCAGCTACGTCGCGCTCGCCGCGGCCACCGGTCGCGCGCGGCAGGTCCACCCGCTGATGTGGGTCGTGGCGGTGCTGTTCGTGGGGTACTTCGGCGTGGGACCGTTGCGGGAACTGCTCGGCTGAGAACCCGCCCTTGCGCCCGCGACGAAGGTTAGGCTAACCTCAATCTCGTCGCTTCGTGGTGGGAGCGGCGCGTCAGTTCGGGACAGGAGAAGGCCCCGGACCCCACAGGGTCCGGGGCCTCCTTCTTTCCCCAGTCACACCCGATCCGCCGCCGAGCGGGTCAGGGCGCGTAGATGCGGACCCAGTCGACCTGGAAGTCGAGCGAGTCCGGCGTGGTCGCGTCCGGCGCCGGGATCCAGTCGTCGCCGTAGGGGCCGATGTCCTGCTGCATCGCCAGGTGCATCGACCGCGGCGGGATCTGCTCCGGATCGGTGGTGCGGAAGACCTCGGCGCCGTCGATGTAGAACACGACCCGGTCGGGCAGCCACTCGACGGCGTAGGTGTGCCACTGCGTGAAGTCGCCGCGGACGGTCTTGCCGACCTGGCTGTTGTCCTCTCCGTAGTGGACGATCGTGTGCGTCTCGTCGCGCTGCGGCTTCGGGATCTCCATGAAGTTGAGCTCGCCGCCCTCGGGCCAGTCCTCGGCGTCCGGCCAGAGCAGCGCCACGTCGCCGTAGCCGACGGCGGGGTTGGTCTTCGCCCGGATCTCCCAGCGGCCGTACTGCTGGCCGCCACGCCAGGCCAGACCGGCGGACGTGCGCCCCCGGCTGGTCAGGACGAGCTCACCGTTGCGCACGGAGATGTTCTCCGCGAGGTGCCGACCGTTGCCGCCGGTGGTCTCCCCGGTGTACGGGCTCCAGCGCGTGCGGTCGAGCGCGGCGCCGTCGAACTCGTCGTGGTCGGTGAGACGCCAGCCGTTGCGCACCGCCGCCTCGGTGTCCGAGCGTGACGCGGGGTCGAGCTCGCCGACCTCGGTCGGGCGTTCCTGGTCGTGCATCCCGCCCGGCGGCGTCGCCGGGGCCGACGGTGCGGGCGTCGGGGTCGACGAGCCGGTGAGCAGCGACGGGTCGGTGGCCACGGTGACGACACCGGCCAGCACGGCCAGACCCGCCACGATGCCGACGACGGCGGGCCAGCGGCGTCGCGACGGTGCCTCGGGATCGTGCTCGGGCTCCTGCTCCGTCTGTTCCGGCACGACCCCCTCCTCACTCGTCGACGGTGGGTCGGCGGCAGCCTAGGAGGGGACGGCTGTGGGGGAGCTGAGAAGTCCGGGCCACCTCCCGCGGCGGGGCCGGTCGGGGGCTCCATGATCGACGGTTGTGGAGCGCAGGGTGCGCTTCGCGTACCTCCGTACTCCACAACCGGTGATCATGGCCGGGCTCAGCCGGTCGAGCCCGTGGTCCCCCCGCTGCCGGTGGCGCTGCCGCCGTCCGCTGCTCCACCGTTCGCTGCGCCGGCGGCGCCGCTGTCGAGGGTGTACTGGCGGACCCAGTCGACCTGCATCTGCGTCTCCTCCCCCGACCCGCCCTTGGGGAACCAGTCGAGCTGGATGCACAGGTGCATCGGCCCCGGCGGCTGCACCTTCTGCTCGGTGGTCTCGAACCACTTCTCGCCGTCGACGTAGGCGGTGATCCGGTCCGGCGTCCACTCCAGGGCCCAGTTGTGCCACTGCGTCGCGTCGATCTCGACCGAGCCCTCGACCTGGGAGTTGTCCGCGCCGTAGTGGAAGAACGCGTTGGTCTTCTGCCGCTCGGGGTCCATCATCTCCATGAAGTCGAGCTCGCCGCCCTCGGGCCAGTTCTCCGCGGTGGGCCAGAGCAGCAGCAGGGCGTTGTACGACGGGTCCCCGACCGGCGCGCGCACCCGCCCCTCCCAGCGTCCGTACTGCTGGGAGCCCTCCTTCCACGCCATGCCCGCGGTGTTGCCCCGGCTGTCGCCGGTGATCGTCAGGACGCCGTCGGCCACCGCGGCCGCGTCCGGGGTGCGACGGCCGTTGCCCGCGTGCCCGGCGCCGTCGTAGATGCTCCAGCCGTCCGTGCCGTTGTCGAACTCGTCGGCGCGGACCGGCCGGCCCCAGCCCAGCTTCGCCGCCGCGGTGGTGCCCTCGGCCGCTGTCGCACCGCCGGTGGTCGCACCGCCCGCCTCCGGGGTGCTCCCGGTGGCGGGCGCGGGATCGGCCGCGTCACCCGAGCCGGTGGGGCAGGGGGCGGGGGTGGTCCGGCCGTCGGTGCCGCCGGTGAGGAGGCCCGCGGCGGCGTCGTCGCTGGTGCCGTAGGCGGTGGCACCGGACTCGTCGGGGGCGCCGGAGGCGGTGCCGCCGCTGCCCGAGCCGCCGCTGCCCGAGCCGCTGCTGCCCGCGTCGCTGCCCGCGTCGCTGTCGCCGGGGCTGCTGTCGTCCGAACCGGAGCCTTCGGAGCCGCTGCCGCCGGAGCCGCTGCCGCCGGACCCGGTGCCCTCGGAGCCGCCGTTCCCGGAGCTGCTTCCCCCGGAGCCGCCGTCGTCCGATCCGCCGCTGCTCCCGGAGTCGTCCGACCCGCCGGCTCGGCGCCGGTCGTCGGAGTCGCCCGACCCGTCGGAGCTGTCGGAGCCGCCGGACCCGCCGTCGCGACCGTCCTCCGACCCGCCGGCCGGGTCGCCGCCGGCCCCGGTGGACCCGGACCCGGCGGCGGACCCGTCGGCCCCGGACCCGTCGGCCCCGGGCCCGCGCTCGCGATCCCCGCCGCCCGAGCTGTCGGAGCCCGATCCGGAGTCGGCGCCCGATCCGGACCCGCCGGAGCCCGTCCCGGCCCCGGCCCCGGAGGACCCGCCCGACCCGACGCACACCTCGCCGTCGGCCCCCAGCTCCAGGTCCGGACGCGGCGCACCGGCGGCGTCCTGCCCGGAGCTCACCGACGGCGTCGCGGACCCCCCGGGTTCCACCCCCACCAGCTCCCCGGCAGGGCCCAGCGCCAGGAGGACGACCGTGACCCCCTTGGCCAGCAGGGACGTGAGCAGCTGCTCGAGCTCGTCGGCGGTCATCGCCCACTCCAAGGTTCGGTCACGTCAGTCGTCCACGTCGGGGGTGTCGGTGGTGATGGGGGTATCGGCGGTGACCAGCCAGTGGCCTGCCGCGTCGAACTGCAGGACCACGCGGGTGCGCCAGCGCCGGACCTCGGGGGCCGCGCCGGGCCCGGCCGTCGTCGTGCGGACGGTCGCGACGAGCGCGGTGCGCCCGCGGGCCCAGTCGGTGGCGCCCTCGTCGAGGTCCTCGACCTCGGCGGTCCGTCCCGCGCCGGGCGGCGGCGGGTCGACGACGGGCGCTCCGGCGGCGGCCGGGCTGCCGGGCAGTGCGTACGGGGCGCCGTCGAGGGTGGTGCCCGCGGCCGTGCCGGCCCGGATGCCGTGCGCGGCGACGAGGTAGGCGCGTGCCACCGCCCCGGGCGACGACGGCCGCGTCGCCGGCACGGGTGGCTCCGCTCCGCGGACGGGACCGGGATCACCGAGGGCGTCCCGGTCGGCCGAGGTCAGCACGGCCTGCGACGGCGGTCCGGGCAGCAGCGCCGGCACCAGCAGGGCCAGGGGCACCGCGAGGACCGCGGCGAGCACGAGCAGCGGCAGGGGACGTCGCACGGGGTCACTCCGCGAAGCTGATGTGGACATGGTCGTAGTGGCCGCCGGTCGCGTCGGAGGTGTCGTAGACCCCGCCGCCGGTGTAGCGACGGCCCCAGCCGGAGCCGTCGGTGCGCACCGAGGGGTCCCAGTAGCGGCCCTGCCAGATCAGGTACTCGACCTTCAGCGGGGCCGCGTTGCGTTCCAGCCAGCGCGCGATCGCCCAGCCCTCGTCGAGGTCGGCGCCCTTCGCGAACGCCCCGGCCTTCCCGGTGAACACGTCGCAGGCCCTGCCCTTCGGATGGTCCGACCGCGGGTTCTGCAGGTGCTCGTCCCAGCAGCCGACCGTCTCGATGGTCGGGCCGAAGACCGCCCGGACCGCGTCGAGACCGTGCTTCGTCGCGCCGGTCAGGCAGCCGCCGGAGCGCACCGGATCGGGTTCGTGGCAGCCCGTCGCGCCGCCGGTCCAGGCGGGTGCCGGTGCCGACGCGGCGTCCTTCGCCGCCGGTGCCTTCGCCGGGGCGGCCTTCTGCGGCGGTGGCGGGGACGACTCGCGGTCGTCGACGGCCGTCGTGCCGGAGTAGTCCGCGACGAAGCCGTGCACCGCGTCGAGGTAGCGCCGGATCGCCGACGCGCACGCCTGCGAGCAGTCCGCCTCCCCGCCCGTCGGGACCCCTGACGCCGAGCCGGTGACCCGGCTGCACCCCGCGATGTGGCAGACCAGCATCGCGTCGAGCACCGGCACGTCCTTCGGGGTCGTCGCCAGGTACCCGGCGGCGGCGCGCAGCGTCGAGCAGAGCCACGGCACGACGACGCGCAGGTGCCCCTCCGGCTCGGTCAGCGCCGCGTCCGGCCACGGCGCGCCCCCGGCCGCGACCCAGGTCCGTTCCGAGACCTGCAGCAGCCCGGCGGCGGTGCCGGTACGCAGCTCCGGATCCCAGCCCGACTCCGCCTGCACCTGGGCGACCACCCAGGCCGGTGGCAGCTCCGGGCAGCCCTGCGAGGTCAGCTCCGTGACCAGGTCGAGGTACGGCCGCGCCGCCTCCGGCACGCGAGCCGCGTCGACGCCCGAGGTGACCGGTTCCGCGGCCGGTGCGGCCAGGACCTGCCCCGCCGCCCCCAGCAGGAGTGCGACGACGACCGGCACGATCAGCAGCGCTCGCACGGCTCACCGGACCGGCCCGGTCGGGACCGCCAGCACCCCGCGCAGGGGTCGCAGCCCACCGACGCCGGCCGGGGTGAGCGGCCGGTCGAGCCGGCCGGACGTCGTCAGCGCGGTGACGATCCGGCCGATCGCGTCGGCGTAGCGGCGGACCGCGGCCGAGGGCCCGGGCCGGGTGAGCACCCCGGCCGCATCCGACCACGGGTCGGCCGAGCGGGCCCAGCCCGGCACCGCGGGCAGCGCGACGACGGCCGCCCAGCCGGGACCTGCGGCGTCGGCGTCGATGCCGTCGGGGTCGGCGGTGCCGGGGTGCAGGACCAGGACCGGCGCGCCCGGCCCGGGTGCCGGGGCGACGAGGGCGGCGGCGGCCAGCCCGGCCACGGTGTCCCGGGTGACGACGACGTCGGGCAGCAGGTCCGGCCCGTACACCCGCCCCAGGTCACGGCCGTGCAGGGCCCGGGCGACGGTCGTCGTCCCGACCCCGCCGGCCAGACCCCCGACGACCGGGACCCGCCCGCTCACCGCGCACCGCCCCGGGCGAGGTCGACCGGCGACGGTCGCCGGGGCGGCTCGGCCTCGGGCCCCGCGTCGACGACGAGCCCGTCGCCGGTGAGGACCACGCCCACCTCCAGCCGGACCCATCGCGCGGCCAGCCCGCGCCAGCCGCGGGCGGCCGGGGCCGGGGCACCGGCGGGTGCCCCGATCGGGTCGTCGGGTTCGGGTTCCGGCGCGGCCGCCCCGCGGGCGTCGACGCGGCGGTAGGGCACGACCCGCACCCGGACGTCGACGACGGCGCGGTCGCCGTCGGTGCTGACGCGGCCCGGCAGCACGAGGTCGGCCCGCTGGCGTCCGGTCCCGGTCCAACCGAGCAGCCCGTCGGCCGCGGTCGTGGGCAGGTAGGCGGAGAGGGCGCGGCCGCGGCGGGCGACGTCGTCCTCGTCCCAGGACAGCAGGTCCGCGGCGAAGGCCCCGGCCAGTGCGGACGCCTCGGCGGGGTCGACGATCGGCGAGGGGGGCCCGACCGGCGCTCCGGACGAGCGGGCGGCCGGACCGTGATCGGACAGAGCCGGGCCGGACGGCGCCTGTGTGGTGGGCGCCGATCCGGAGGACGCCGGGCCGGAGGGCACAGCGGGTGTCGCCCGTCCGGACGGCGCTGCGGAGCCGGACGGGTCCGGGTCAGCGGGTGCCGGACCGGACGCAGCGGCCGCGGTGTCGGACACGGCCGGCGGCACACCGGTATCCGCGCCGCCGTGGGTGCCGTCGGCCCGCGTCGTCGCGGCAGGCGCCCACGCCGCCCAGGCCGCGGCGACCTCGTCGGAGACGGGGGCGGTGGCGGGGGCCGGGTCGGCGGCAGGGGGCGGCCCGGCCGGCGGCACCGGCGGGAAGCCGAAGGGATCGGTGACCGGCTCCGGCTCCGCGACCGGTTCCTGTGGCGGCCGCCGCGGCGTCCAGACCGCCGGCCGCGCCGCCGCGGTCGCGGGGCCCTCCGCCACCGGAGCCACGGGCGTCCCACGGGACGACGGAGCCGGGGCGGCCTCCCGGGCCCGGGGCGCGGCGGGCCGCGGAGCCGGGTCGGGCGCCGGGTCGTCGAGCCAGGGGTCGGGGCCGCCGTCGAGGGGGCGCTCGTCGCGGGCGGTGCGGCCGAACAGCCGGAACGGGGACATCGTCGTCGCCCGGGTCATCGACGCCGGTCGGGGTGGTGCTGGATGGACATGTCCCTCCGTCCCGTACGCGCACCCGGGGCGGGTGTGCGGAGAGGGACGGTAGGAACGTGCGGGCGGTGAGCGGGCCCGGTCGCGGAGAATGCTTCGCGATGGCGAAGCCGATCAGCCGGGGATCTCCCAGGTGTGGACGGGCTGGTTGGCGGTCGAGTGCGCCAGGTAGCGCTCGAGCATGCCGCGCAGCGCGCTCATCCGGTCCGCGCCCCGCGCCTCCAGCGCGGCGACGGTGTCGATCTGCCACGACGACCCGGTCTGACGCGTGACGCAGCGCCGCTCCAGCACCGTCAGGTACCGGTCGCAGACCGCGCCGGAGACGCCCCAGCGGGCGAGACCCTCGTGGGCCAGGGGGAGCAGCTTGCGCAGGGCGAGCTCGTCGGGGAGCACCCAGCCGGTGCCGGGCCAGTACAGGGGAGCGTGCATGCCGTGCTTGGCCGCGGTCTGGAAGTTCTCCCGCGCCGCTTCGAACGACACCGACCGCCACAGCTGCTGGTCGGCCTCGACCAGGGTGCGCAGCAGGCCGTAGAAGAACAGCGCGTTGGCGACCATGTCGACGGTCGTCGGCCCCGCGGGGAGCACCCGGTTCTCGAGTCGGACGTGCGGGGTGTCGCCGGTACTGTCGTAGATCGGCCGGTTCCAGCGCCAGATCGTGCCGTTGTGCAGGGTCAGCTCGGGCAGGTCCGGAAAGCCCTTGTCGCGCATCTGCGTCGCCGGGTCCACATCGGACGTCAGCGGCATCAGCGCGGGGAAGTAGCGGGCGTTCTCGGAGAACAGGTCCAGTACCGAGTCGATCCAGCGCTCACCGAACCAGACCCGCGGACGTACCCCCTGGTTGTGGAACTCGGGGGTCCGGACGTCGCAGGACTGCTCGAACAGCGGGATCCGGGTCTCCGACCACAGCTGTGACCCGAGCAGGAACGGCGAGTTCGACCCGAGCCCCAGCTGGACACCGGCCAGGCACTGCGCGGCGTTCCAGTAGCGCCCGAAGTTGGCGGGGGACACCTGCAGGTGCAGCTGCATCGACGTGCAGGCCGCCTCGGGAATGATCGTGTCGAAGTCGGCGTTGACCCGCTCCTCCGGCGAGCAGCCGGCGATGTCGATCCGGATCGGCTCGCCCCGGGCGTTGAGCATCTGGTCGTTGAGCGCCTCGTAGCGGTCCTCGGGGGAGATCGCCTCGGCGGTCATGTGCCCCGGGTCGAGCGTCGGCAGGATCCCGATCATGACGAGCTGGGTGCGCAGGTCACCGGCCTTCGCCCCGGCGCCCGCGAGCAGGTCGAGCAGCTCGTGCTCCAGCTGGCGCCACTGGTCGCCGGGCAGCGGCCGGGGCGGCAGGTTCAGCTCGAGGTTCCAGCGGCCGAGCTCGGTCTGCCACTCGCCCGAGTTGATCGTGTCCAGCACGTCGCTCCCGTTGAGCGACGGCGCCAGCTCCGGATCCACCAGGTTGAACTCGATCTCGACGCCGGTCATCGGCTCCGTGTCGGAGAACGGGTAGCTGCTGAGCAGGTCACCGAGAGTGTCCAGACAGCGCTGCACCTTGATCCGGTACCGCTGGCGGTCGCGCCGGCTGAACGTCGTCCGGTCGACCACCTGACCCATGCGCGAACCGACCTCCATCGAACGGGGAGCGCCTTCTCACTCACACGGCGGAGGACCGTTGTCGGAGGAGGCGGCACTACACCGTGTCATATCGCCGGACCGGGCGGTACCGGCTGACCGGGCGACCAGGCGCGGCGAACGGTCCGTGACGTGGGACGATCGGGCGTCGTGGCCATACTCACCACGGTCGAGCACTCCGACGACCCCCGAATCGACGACTACCGCGACCTCACGACCGCCGATCGGCGCCCCGATCGGCCCGGTGGGCGTGGGCTGGTGATCGCGGAGGGTGTCGTCGTCGTGCGCCGGCTGCTCGACTCGCCGTATCCGGTGCGCTCCCTGCTGGGGGTCCCGCGTCGCCTCGACGAGCTCTCCGACGATCTCGCCGGCGTCGACGTCCCGGCCTACGCGACCGACGCCGACACCATGGCCCGGGCGGTCGGGTTCCACCTGAACCGGGGGGTGCTCGCCGTCGCCGACCGGGCTCCCGCGCCGTCCCTCGACGACGTCCTGGCCCGCGCCCGCACGCTGGCCGTCTGCGAGGGGGTGGGGGACCACGAGAACCTGGGGTCGTTGTTCCGCAACGCCGCCGCCCTCGGCGTCGACGCGATCCTGCTCGGCCCCGGCTGCTCGGACCCGCTGTACCGGCGCAGCGTCCGCGTCTCGATGGGGCACGTGCTCAGGGTCCCGTTCACGACCCTCGACGGCGCGTGGCCCGCCTCGGTGGACCGGCTGCGGGAGGCGGGGTTCACCGTCGCCGCCCTCACTCCCTCCGCCGACGCCGAGCCCCTCGCCTCGGCGGGCCTGTGCGGCCGGAAGGTCGCCCTGCTGCTGGGTGCGGAGGGTCCCGGTCTCACCGACGAGGCACTGGCCGCCGCCGACCGCCGGGTCCGGATCCCGATGGCGAGCGGCGTGGACTCGCTCAACGTCGCAACGGCCGCCGCCGTCGCCTTCCACGCCGTCACCGGCGGGGGCTGACCGCGGGCGGTGCGGTCCCACACCGGACCCGTGCTCCCACACGGGACCGGATCCGGTGCGGGAGGACGGAACCCCTGCGGGAACGTGTCAGCGCTGGCCGCGGACGCCGAGCAGGACCTCGTCCCACGACGGCATGACCGGCTTGCCCTTCTTCGTCCGCCGCGATCCCGCGGTGGACGGGCGACGCGGCGCCGCGCTCTCGGTGTCCTGTGCCGGAGCGGGGTCCGTCTCCTGGTCCGAGCCGTCCGACGACGACGTGCCCGGTGCCCCGGTGGTGGCCGCGGCAGCCCCGGTGGGTGCGTCGGCCCCCTCGCCGGGGGCGTCGCCCGACGCGGTCGGGGAGGCCTCGCCGTGGTCGGCGGAGGTGCTCGTGGAGCCCGCGGTGGTGCCCGCGGACGCCGCGGTGGTCGGCGCCGGGGTGGTCGACGCGGCGGTCCCGCCGTCCTGCACCGGGGCCGCCGTGGTCGAGCCCGGGGTCGGGTTCGTGGTGGTCGGTGCGGCGGCGTCCGACGCGGAGGCGGCCGTGGCTGCGTCCGACGAGGTCGTCGCCGACGACGCGGCCGGGCTCGTCGCGTCGCCCGTGGACCCGGACCCGGAGTCGGTGGCGGACGTCTCCGCACCGGACGCGGTCGTGACGCCCGCGTCCGTGGCGCCCGGGGCCGGGACGGCCGAGGCCCCTGCGTCCGTGCCAGCCCCGTGGGGGGCGGTGGAGCCGGTGCCTGCCGGCGGCGGGGTGGCCGGGTCCGCCGCGGTGTCCGAGGCCGTCGACTCCCGGCCGGTCGGGCCCGCACCGACCGGTGCCGCGGCGGCCGGGGCCGAGCCCTTCGAGGAGACGCCGTTCGAGGAGGCACCGTTCGGCGGGGTACCGGTCGAGGCGGAGCCGCTCGGGGCTGCGCCGGTCGTACCCGTGCCGACCGCCGCGGCCGTGTCGGCGCCGGGAGCGTCCGCAGTGGCGGTCGAGGCAACCGTGCCGTCGGTGTCCGTGGATTCGGCCTGCGTGGAGTCGGCCTGCGTGGAGTCGGCCTGCGTGGAGTCGGCCTGCGTGGAGTCGGCCGCAGCGGAGGAGCCGGCGTCCTCGACCTGCTCGGCGCGCTGGGGGACCACGGGCGCCGCGGCGGCCGGGGCCCGGGTGTCGTCCGGGCGGGCGCCCACGGTGCGACCGGGCGTCTCGACGCGTGTCCGGGGCGGCGGGGGGCTCGCCCGACGCTGCTCGGGCGCGATCCCGCGCCCGGCCCAGGCCTCGGGCTGCTGCCCACCGGCGGCCGCGACGGCGCGCGCCGGAGCGGCGGGCGTCGGGGCCTGGGGGGTGTGGTCCTCGTCGCGGGCCATGTCGACCACCGCGCCGAGCGGACGCAGCGGGCGTGCGGGCAGACCCTCGACGAGGTCGGAGGCGTGCTCGTCCAGCGCGACGACGGTGCCGCCGTGCGCGCCGGGCTGGAACGCCCAGTGCGCGGCGTTGTCCGAGCGGCCGGTCTGCCACGTCAGGACGACGACCCACTTGCCGTCCTCGCCCTTCCAGGAGTCCCAGCCGGCTCCGCCGTAGTCCTGTCCGCGCAGGCCGAAGGTGTGCGCGACGGTCTCACCGAGCGTGCGCGAGTCGGGTCCGTCGGTGCGCTGCGGGTGGGCACCCTGGGCCAGCTCGGCGGTCCGCGACCGTTCGAGCAGGACGGGATAGGCGAAGCGTTCGATCTTCTGGGTCGGGACGCCGGCCGCGGCTGCGACCTCGTCGACCGACGCGCCACCCCGGATTCGGGCCTGGATCTCCCGTGGGCGCAACTGGCTCTCCAACTCGATCGCGATCTGGCCGAGCCGGGTCACGTCACCCCGTGCCGCGGCCCGCAGCTGCTCGTCGGCCGGCACCGTGTAGCGCTCGCGACGCCCCGGGTCCTCGAGGACGACCGAGCCGTCCCCGGTCACCCCCACGACCCGCAACGCGCGCATCGACCTGACCTCCTGCTGTCGTCCCCGTCCGGGTGACGGTAGAGGGCGAGGGGTCCGTGCCGGGTGAGGCGCGCCGGGCGAGTTCTGCCTGGTCGACAACACCTACTCGCCCGGGGGACCGCCGAGCCGTTCTCACTCACCGTGCGCAGCGTCGCACAGGTCGTGACTCACGAGGTAATTGGGGCGATTGATACGCGTGTGACTACAACGAGTTGCTATCGATCACGCAACGACGCCGCGCCGCGACGCAACCCGGCGTGCGCGGTGCCGTGGCCACCCCCGATGCGGAACAGGACGGCCGGGACGTATCTCCCCCGGCGCGGTGTCAGGACGGGGAACGGCGCCGGGGCCGTCGTGGAGGGTGGACGCGAGGTACCTGCGGGCGCGCTCCCGTCGCGGTGACCGCCCGCCCGGTCATCCGCAGTCCGCGCGGTGATCCGCGGCCCGCGCGCGTCCGGACGCGCGCGAACGACGGAACTGCGCGCGCCATGTGGATCACCGACCGATGCGCACATCGGCGCCCGCTGCCCGCCGCCCGTAGCCCCTGCCGGCGCGGACATTCGCCACCGGCGCGGGTGGTCCCCCGCCCGCTCGGACCGTGGTCGGCTCGGACAACGGCTCGACGGCGGCGCTGGGCCGGACCATCCGGGTGGCGAGGGTGGCCGGTCCGACCGCGGACGTCAGGAGCACGAGTACGTGGAGAAGACCCTCGGCCGCCACGAACGACGCGGCGGCCCGAACCGAGCAGGCGAGAGCGATGCCGCGGACCATGGCGAAGAGCACGGTGATCCGCTCGAGGCCGGATTCGCGTCACCGGGCGCGACGGCGAGGAGCGGGAGAGCGGCCGCGGGCGGCCGGGGCGTGTCCGGGAGCAGCACCCTGGTGACGGCGGTCAGGACGGTCGGGGTGCCGACGAACACGACCGCCACGGCGAGGACCACCGCCGGGTGGGCCGACCGCAGCCGGTCGACCCACCTCGGTGGACGGTCCTCGTTCACCCGGGAGGGGATGCCCTCCCGGGACATGGTCAGGAACCCAGCCGCTCCACGACCCAGTCGACGCACGCGGTCAGCGCCGAGACGTCCGACGGCTCCACGGCCGGGAACATCCCGATCCGCAGCTGGTTGCGGCCCAGCTTCCGGTACGGCTCGGTGTCCACGATCCCGTTCGCGCGCAGCGCCTTCGCCACCGCGGTGGCGTCGACGGCGTCGTCGAAGTCGATCGTGCCGACCACCAGGCTGCGGTGCGCCGGGTCGGTGACGAACGGCGACGCGAAGCTGCTCTTGTCGGCCCAGGTGTAGAGCCGGTCGGAGGAGTCGCGGGTGCGTGCGACGCAACCGTCGAGCCCGCCCAGCGCGTTCATCCAGCGGACCTGGTCCTCGAGCAGGAACAGGGTCGCCAGCGACGGCGTGTTGTAGGTCTGGTCCTTACCGGAGTTGTCGACGGCGGTGGCCAGCGACAGGAACGGCGGGATCCAGCGGTCCGACGCGGCCAGCTCGGCGACCCGCTCCAGGGCCTTCGGGCTCATGATCGCGAGGAACAGGCCGCCGTCGGAGGCGAAGCCCTTCTGCGGGGCGAAGTAGTAGACGTCGGACTGGGTGATGTCGACCGGCAGCCCGCCGGCGCCCGAGGTGGCGTCGATCAGTACGAGCTGGTCGTCGGTGGTGCCCGCGGGCCGGTTGACGGGCACCGCGACGCCGGTCGAGGTCTCGTTGTGCGCCCACGCGATGACGTCGACCGACGGGTCGCTCACCGGCTCCGGCGCGCTGCCCGGGTCGGCCTTGACGATCACCGGGTCGGCCAGGAACGGCGCGCCGGTGGTGGTGTCGGCGAACTTCTGGGAGAACTCGCCGTAGGTCAGGTGCAGCGAGCGCTCACGGACCAGGCCGAACGCGGCCGCGTCCCAGAAGGCGGTGGAGCCGCCGTTGCCGAGGACGACCTCGTAGCCGTCCGGCAATGAGAACAGCTCGGCCAGCCCGGACCGCACCCGTCCGACGAGCTCCTTCACCGGCTTCTGCCGGTGCGAGGTGCCCATCAGGGAGTCACCGGTCGCGGCGAGGGCGGACAGCTGCTCGGGGCGCACCTTGGACGGACCGCATCCGAAGCGGCCGTCCTGCGGAAGGAGATCGCCGGGGATCTTCAGATCGGCAGGGGAGGTCACCCCACCAGTGTCGCAGCCGGACCGGCGTGACGTGCGACGAGTGCTGCGTGCCACCCTCCGGCGTCATCGGGTGACGGCGGGGGCGCGGTGCGAGCGCCGGTAGGCGAGCGGGGCCATCCCGATGTCGGCGTGCAGCCGCTGACGCAGCGCGGCGGTGGTGCCGAAGCCGGAGCGGGCCGCGACCTGCTCGACGGGGAGGTCGGTGGTCTCCAGCAGGCGTCGCACGAGGTCGAGGCGACGCGCGGACAGCCAGCGCCCCGGGCTGGTGCCGGTCTCGGCGCGGAAGCGGCGGGTGAAGGTCCGCGCGCTCATGGACGCCCGTTCCGCCAGCTCCTCGACCGCGAGCGGCCGGTCGAGGTGCTGCAACGCCCACTCGCGCACGGCGCGGGTGTCGGGGCCGCCGCCGGGGTCGGGGACGTGGGACTCCACGAACTGCGCCTGCCCGCCCTCCCGCCACGGCGCGACGACGTTGCGCCGGGCCGTCGCCGCGGCGGTCCCGGCACCGTGGTCGCGGCGCACCAGGTGCAGGCAGAGGTCGATGCCCGCGGCGACGCCCGCCGAGGTGAGGATGTCGCCGTCGTCGACGAACAGCACGTCCGGATCCACCTCGACCTGCGGGAACATCCGTCGCATGCGCCCGGCGTGGGCCCAGTGTGTGGTGGCGCGACGGCCGTCGAGCACCCCGGCGGCGGCGAGGGTGAAGGCGCCGGTGCAGATCCCGACGACGCGCGCCCCGCGCGCCACGGCCCGGCGCACCACCGCGAGCGTCGCCTCGTCGCCGACGCCGGAGCCCCGGATCGCCGGGACGACCAGCGTCCCGGCGCGCTCCAGGGCGTCGAGCCCGTGCTCGGGCAGCACCCGGTAGCCGGCGCTCGTGCGGACCGGGCCGCCGTCGACCGAGGCGACGCGCACGTCGTAGAGGGGGGTGCCGTCGGGGGTGGTCGTGGTGCCCAGGATCCGCTCGGGGATCGCCAGCTCGAACGCGATCACCCCGTCGACGGTGAGGACCCCCACCCGGTGCATGGCCGAATTCTTGCACACATCGTCTCGACGGCCACTGTTGCGCGACGCAGGGACCCCGCACCATGAGCCCATGACGACGGCGCCGACGACATCGGCCACGCAACGACGCCGGGTGCACCCGGCCTGGTGGGCCGCGGCCGCGACGTTCCTCGCGCTGCTCGGTGCGGCCGGTTTCCGGTCCACACCCGGGGTGCTGGTCGAGCCCCTGCACGCCGAGTTCGGCTGGGGCATCGGGTCCATCTCCTTCGCGCTCGCGGTGAACCTCGCCCTGTTCGGGGTGACCGCGCCGTTCGCGGCGGCGCTGATGGAGCGCTTCGGCGTGCGCCGCGTGGTCGCGACCGCGCTGGTCATGGTGGCGGTCGGCGCGGGCACGACCGTGTTCATGACGGCGGTCTGGCAGCTGGTGCTGCTGTGGGGCGTCGTCGTCGGGCTGGGTACCGGGTCGATGGCGATGGCGCTGGTCGCGACCGTCGTGAACCGCTGGTTCGTCGCCCGTCGCGGCCTCGTCTCCGGCGTTCTCACCGCCGCCACCGCCACCGGGCAGCTGGTGTTCCTGCCGCTCGTCGCGGCCGTCGTCGAGTCGGGCGGGTGGCGGCCCGCGGCGCTGATCACCGCGGGCGCGGCCCTGGCCGTGGTGCCGGTCGTGCTGCTGTTCCTGAAGGACCGCCCCGCCGACGCCGGGGTCCTGCCCTACGGCGGCACCGAGGCCGACGTCGTCCCGCCGCAGCGCACGGGTGCCGCGCGGCTGGCGCTGCGGGCCCTGGCCGACGCCTCGCGCACCGGTACGTTCTGGCTGCTCGTCGGCGGGTTCTTCATCTGCGGCGCGACGACGGCCGGGCTGGTCCAGTCCCACTTCGTCCCGGCCGCGCACGACCACGGCATGCCCGCGACGACGGCTGCCTCCCTGCTCGCGCTGGTCGGCATCTTCGACCTGCTCGGGACGATCCTCTCCGGCTGGCTGACCGACCGGGTCGACCCGCGGCTCCTGCTGGGCGCCTACTACGCGCTGCGTGGGCTGTCGCTGTTCCTGCTCCCGCCGCTGTTCGGGACCGACCTGAACGCGAGCATGCTCGCGTTCGTCGTGTTCTACGGCCTGGACTGGGTCGCGACCGTCCCACCGACGATGGCGCTGGCCCGCGAGGCGTTCGGCGCCCGCTCGGCGGTGGTGTTCGGCTGGATCTTCGCCTCGCACCAGATCGGGGCGGCGTTCGCCGCCCTCGTCGCGGGGCTGGTCCGGGACGCGCTGGGCAGCTACGACGCGGCCTGGTACGGCGGCGCCGTCCTCTGTGTCGTCGCGGCCGGGCTGTCGCTGGCGATCCGGCGCCGGCGGGTCCCCGCGCCGCTGCCCGTCGGGCCGCTCCCAGGGGAACCCTCGTAGCGCTCTACGCCACGAGAGTTCCCCTGGGGGCACACCGAGGGCGCGGTCAGCGGGCGGAGACCGAGTCCCAGCCCTCGACCTCCTGCGGACGGCGCGGGCCCGGGCCGATGTACTGCGCGCTCGGACGCACGAGCTTGCCCTCGCGCTTCTGCTCCATCACGTGCGCCGACCAGCCCGCGGTCCGGGCCGAGGTGAACATCGCGGGCATCATGTGCGGCGGGACCTCGGCGAAGTCGAGGATCACCGCCGCCCAGAACTCGACGTTCGTCTCGATCGGACGGTCCGGGCGCCGCTCGCGCAGGATCGCCAGCGCCGTGCGCTCCAGCTCGGCGGCCACCTCGTAGCGCGGGGCGTTCAGCTCCTGGCAGGTGCGGCGCAGCACGCGGGCCCGCGGGTCCTCGGCCCGGTAGACCCGGTGCCCGAAGCCCATGAGCTTCTCCTTGCGGTCCAGCAGGCCCTTCACCAGCGCCTCGGCGTCGCCCGTGCGCTCCACCTCGTCGATCATCGGGAGCACCCGGGCCGGGGCGCCGCCGTGCAGCGGGCCGGACATGGCGCCGATCGCGCCGGACAGCGACGCGGCGGCGTCGGCTCCGGTGGAGGCGATCACCCGGGCGGTGAAGGTCGAGGCGTTCATGCCGTGCTCGGCGGCGGACACCCAGTAGGCGTCGACGGCGGCGACGTGGCGCGGGTCGGGCTCGCCGCGCCAGCGGGTCATGAAGCGCTCGGTGATGGTGGAGCACTCGTCGATGCGCGACTGCGGCACCGCGGGCACACCGATGCCGCGGGCGGACTGGGCGACGTAGGACAGCGCCATCACCGAGGCGCGGGCCAGGTTGTCGCGGGCCTCCGTGTCGTCGATGTCGAGCAGCGGGCGGTAGCCCCAGTACGGGGCGAGCATGGCCAGCGCCGCCTGCACGTCGACCCGGACGTCCCCGGTGTGCACCGGGATCGGGAACGGCTCGGCGGGCGGCAGGCTCTGGCCGAACCGGCCGTCGACCAGCAGGGCCCAGACGTCGCCGAAGGTCACGGTGCCGGCGAGGTCCTCGAGGTCGACGCCGCGGTAGCGCAGCGAGCCGCCGTCCTTGTCGGGTTCGGCGATCTCGGTGCGGAACGCGACGTGGCCCTCCAGCCCGGACGTGAAGCCGGGCGGTGGCGGGGGCACCTCGTGCGCGGTCGTCTCGGTCACCGGGTCTCCTTCGGCTCGGATCGTCGCCGTCACCCTGCTCCGAACGGGTCAGCAGGGCAACGCGACCGACCGGTGGCGTCGATCACGAACCGGGCTCCCGTCCGTGAACACCGGTCGCGACCACTCCGATCGGCGGGTGCACACGCGGCTCCGGCGCGCTTACCGTGCGAGACGCACGCACCTGGCCGGAAGGGGAACCGATGACCGACGCGCCCGCGCTCGAGAGGATGCGGACGGACTACTCGAGCCGCCCGCTCGACGTCGACGACCTGGCCCCGACCTGGCACGAACAGCTCACCGCGTGGCTGGAGCAGGCCCGTGAAGCCGGACTGACCGAGCCGAACGCGATGGTGCTGGCGACCTCGGACCCGGACGGGCTGCCGTCGTCGCGCACGGTCCTGTGCAAGGGCCTCGACGCCGGCGGGATTGTCTTCTACACGAACTACACCTCGGCCAAGAGCCACGACCTGAACCGCACGCGCGTCGCCTCGGTGACCTTCCCCTGGTACGACCTGGCGCGGCAGGTGCAGCTCTCCGGCCGGGTGGAGCGCTGCTCGGACGCCCAGTCCGACGCCTACTGGGCGCTGCGCCCGCGCGGGTCGCAGCTGGGGGCGTGGGCGTCGGCGCAGTCGACGATCGTCGCCGGGCGGACCGTCCTCGACCAGGCGCTCGCCGGGGTCACCCGCCGCTTCGACGGCGTCGAGGAGATCCCGCGGCCCCCGCACTGGGGCGGCTGGCGGATCGTGCCGTGGCAGGTCGAGTTCTGGCAGGGCCGCGCCGACCGGATGCACGACCGGCTGCGTTTCGAGGCCGGCCGCGACGACGCCTGGTCGGTCCGCAGGCTCGCCCCCTAGGAGGGAACCCGGAGGCGCACCGTCGGGGGGCCCGTGTACACCTTGACGTCGTGAGCAGTCGCAACGATCCGGGGGACGGGCCGACCGAGCCCGTGCCCGGCGCGGAACGGGACTCCCCGACCCGGCCGGTCCCGTCCGCAACGGGCGACGGCCCGACCACCCGGACCCGCGCCGGTCGGGTCACCGGCCTGCTGCGGTCGACCTTCGCCGACACCACCCCGCTGCGCACGCCCGCGTACCGGCGGCTGTGGACCGCCGGGATCGTCACGGTGATCGGCGCCCAGCTGTCGGTCGTCGCCGTGCCGATCCAGGTCTTCCAGCTGACCGGGTCGTCGGCCTACGTGGGCCTGACCGGCCTGTTCGGGCTGGTCCCGCTCGTGGTGTTCGGGCTCTGGGGCGGCGCGATCGCCGACGCCGTCGACCGCCGGGTCATGCTGCTGTTCACGGGCTCCGGCATCGCGCTGAGCTCGCTGGCGCTGTGGGTGGTCTCGGCCAGCGGCGCCGGGAACGTGTGGGTCGTGCTGGTGCTGTTCGCGTTCCAGTCGGCGATGCTCGCGATGAACCAGCCCACCCGCAGCGCGGTCATCCCGCGGCTGCTGCCCGCCGAGCAGCTGCCCGCGGCGAACGCGCTGAACATGACCGTCGTGCAGGTCGGCGCGGTGCTCGGGCCGCTGCTGGCCGGGGTGCTGATCCCGTTCATCGGGTTGTCGACGCTCTACCTGATCGATGCGATCTTCCTGCTGGCGACGCTGTGGGCGACCTGGCGGCTGCCCGCGCTGCCCAGCTCTGCGCAACGGCTCGACGGCGCCCGCCCGAAGGTGGGGCTGCGCTCGGTCGTCGACGGCTTCCGCTACGTCGGGACGCAGCGCATCCTGCTCGTCTCGTTCCTGGTCGACGTGATCGCGATGGGTCTGGGCATGCCCCGGGTGCTGTTCCCGCAGATGGCGGTGGACACCTTCGGCGGGTCGGCCGACGGCGGCATCCAGCAGGGCCTGCTGTACGCCGCGATCCCGATCGGGATGGTCGCCGGCGGCGTGCTCTCGGGCTGGCTGCAGAAGGTGCAGCGCCAGGGCGTCGCGGTCGTCGTCGCGGTGTGCGTCTGGGGCGGCGGCGTGCTCGTGTTCGGGCTCACCGGCTCGCTGTTCCTCGCGGTGCTCGCGCTCGCCGTCGCCGGTGCCGGGGACCTGGTCAGCTCGGTCTACCGGTCGTCGATGCTGCAGACCGTCGCCACCGACGAGATGCGCGGCCGGATGCAGGGCGTGTTCATCGTCGTCGTCGCGGGCGGGCCCCGGCTCGCCGACATGTGGCACGGGTCGGTGGCCTCGCTCGTCGGGCCCGGCCCCACCGCGACGCTCGGCGGCCTCGCCGTGATCGTGGGCGTGCTGCTGTGCGTGTGGCGCTTCCCGGAGTTCCTCCGATATCGGGCACCCCGCGACGGAGGGTGAGAATCGTCGCCGCGTTCTGCGTAATCGCCCCGGCGGGCTAGCGTGTGCCCGAGACCCGATTGATCCCCGCTGTGAGAGGGAACCTCCACATGTCCGACGAGACCGCCGCCAAGTCCGACACCGCCGTACTCCGGTACTCGGGCGGCGAGTTCGAGACCGCGGTGCACACCCCGACGGAGGGGTCGCAGGCCGTCGACGTCAGCAAGCTGCTCGGCAAGACCGGCCTGGTCACCTTCGACCCGGGCTTCACCAGCACCGCTGCCTGCTCGTCCGCGATCACCTACATCGACGGTGACGCCGGCATCCTCCGCTACCGCGGTTACCCGATCGACCAGCTGGCCGGGAACTCCACGTTCCTCGAGGTCAGCTACCTGCTGATCTACGGCGAGCTGCCGAGCCAGCAGCAGCTCGACGCCTTCACCAACCGGATCAGCCGGCACACCCTGCTGCACGAGGACCTCAAGCGCTTCTTCGAGGGCTTCCCGCGGGACGCGCACCCGATGCCGGTGCTGTCGTCGGCGGTCAGCGCGCTGTCGACCTTCTACCAGGACTCGCTGGACCCGCACGACGAGGAGGCCGTCGAGCTCTCCACCGTGCGGCTCATGGCGAAGGTCTTCACGATCGCCGCCTACGCGTACAAGAAGTCCGTCGGGCAGCCGTTCCTGTACCCGGACAACTCCCTCGGCCTCGTCGAGAACTTCCTGCGGATGACGTTCGGGTTCCCTGCCGAGCCCTACGAGCTGGACCCGGACATGGTCCGCGCTCTCGACACGCTGCTGATCCTGCACGCCGACCACGAGCAGAACTGCTCCACGTCGACGGTGCGGCTGGTCGGCTCCAGCCAGGCGAACCTGTTCGCCTCCATCTCCGCCGGCGTCAACGCGCTGTTCGGCCCGCTGCACGGCGGCGCCAACCAGGCGGTCCTGGAGATGCTGACCCGCATCAAGGACGTCGAGGGCGGCAACGTCGACGACTTCGTGAACCGGGTCAAGAACAAGGAGCAGGGCGCGAAGCTGATGGGCTTCGGGCACCGGGTCTACAAGAACTACGACCCGCGCGCGAAGATCGTCAAGGAGCAGGCCGAGACGATCCTCAAGAAGCTCGGCGTCAACGACCCGCTGCTCGACATCGCCATGACGCTCGAGGAGAAGGCGCTGGCCGACGACTACTTCGTCGAGCGCAAGCTCTACCCGAACGTCGACTTCTACACCGGCGTCATCTACCGGGCGATGGGCTTCCCGGTGAAGATGTTCACCGTGCTCTTCGCGCTCGGCCGGCTCCCGGGCTGGATCGCGCACTGGCGCGAGATGATGAACGACCCGCAGAACAAGATCGGGCGTCCGCGCCAGCTCTACACCGGTTCCGCGGAGCGCCTCTACGTCCCGGTCGGCCAGCGCTGACCGCGTAGCCCCACCGCCTCACCTCCCGAGCGGGCCGGTCCCACGACCGGCCCGCTCGCTCGTTCCGGGGAGCCGCCGCCCCGCCTCGCGTACTGCCGCCCCGGCGCCCCCAGGGGAACCCTCGTAGCGCTCTAAGCCACGAGAGTTCCCCTGGGGGCATACCGGAGGAACGCGGCGGCTCGGCGGGCGGGCCGGCGGCGGCGCCGCTAGCGTCGACCGGCATGGCGCCCAGCACTGCCGTCGTCTGGTTCCGGCGCGACCTCCGGGTCGCCGACCAGCCCACGTTCCTTGCCGCGGCCGACGCCGCCGACCGTGCGCTCGCGCTGTTCGTGCTGGACCCGGTACTGCTGAAGCCCTCGGGTGCCGCGCGGGCGAACTTCCTCTACGGCTGCCTGCGCGAGCTCGACGAGGCCCTCGGCGGGAAGCTGCTCGTGGTGAGGGGCGACCCGGACGACGTCGTCCCGCGGGTCGCGCGGGCCGTCGGCGCGCAGACCGTGCACGTCGCCGCGGACTACGGCCCCTACGGCCGCGAACGTGACGAGAACGTCGAGAAGGCGTTGTCCGACGACGGCGTCGAGCTCGTCCGCACCGGTTCGCCGTACGCCGTCGCGCCGGGCCGGGTGGAGAAGGGCGGCGGCGGGCCGTTCAAGGTGTTCACCCCGTTCAGCCGCGCGTGGGCCGACCACGGCTGGCGCCCCCCGGCGGGCACCGACGCGTCGACGTGCACCTGGATGGACCCCTCGGACAAGGACGGCGGTCCGCGCGCGGTGAAGGTCCCCGGCGACGAGCCGGTCGAGGCCGAGCTGCCCGAGCCGGGGGAGTCCGCCGGGCTGGCGCGCTGGCGCGACTTCCTCGACGAGGGTGTCCTGGACTACGAGTCCGACCGCGACCTGCCGGCGAATAAGGGCACCTCGGGGATGTCGCCGTACCTCAAGTACGGCTGCGTGCACCCGCGCACGCTGCTCGCCGACCTCGCGCAGCACCGGGGCGACTCGGTCAAGGCCTACCGCACCGAGATCGCCTGGCGCGAGTTCTACGCCGACGTGCTCCACCGGCGCCCGGACTCGGCGCGCGAGAACTACGACAAGGGTTTCGACCATCTGCCGCTGCGCACCGGGAAGGCGGCCGACGCCGACTTCGAGCGCTGGTGCGAGGGCCGCACCGGCTACCCGATCGTCGACGCCGGGATGCGCCAGCTGCGCGGCGAGGCGTGGATGCACAACCGGGTGCGGATGATCGTCGCGTCGTTCCTGGTCAAGGACCTGCACATCCCGTGGTGGCGCGGCGCGCGGCACTTCATGGCGCTGCTCGTCGACGGCGACCTGGCCTCCAACCAGCACGGCTGGCAGTGGACGGCCGGGTCGGGGACGGACGCCTCGCCGTACTTCCGCATCTTCAACCCGATCACCCAGGGCGAGCGGTTCGACCCCGACGGCGACTACGTGCGCCGCTGGGTGCCCGAGCTCGCCGACGTCGAGGGCAAGGCCGTGCACCAGCCGTGGAAGCTGAAGGGCGGCATCCCGGAGGGGTATCCGGAGCCGATGGTCGACCACAAGGCCGAGCGTCAGGATGCGCTCGCCCGCTACGACCAGGTCAAGGCCGCCCGGTCCTGAGGGCGTCCCGCCAGCGGACCCGGGCCCCGGTGCGCAGCACCGAGTTGCGGTAGACGCGGGCCGACAGCACCACCATCCCGGCCAGCGCGAGCAGCGCGAGCGCGTAGGCGAGCACCGGCTCCCACCACTCGGTGACGCCCAGCGCGGTCCGGGCCGGCATCAGTGTCTGCGACAGGTACGGCACGAACGACAGGACCGTGGTGACGGGGTTGCGCGGGCCCACGGGCAGCACGGCGACGGCGAGCAGGAACGGCACGAGCAGCACGACGGCGATCGGCGCGGTCACCGACTGGAGTTCCTCCTGGCGGGACACGAGCGCCCCCGCCGCCGCGTAGAGCGTCGCGAACAGGAAGAACCCGACCAGGTACCAGGCCAGCGCCGACACCAGCGTCGGCAGCAGCAGCGCCGGGACGGCCAGCGCGCCCGTGCCCACCGCGACGGCCGCGCCCACCGCGCCGAGGATCAGCAGTTGCAGCAGCCCGACCAGACCGAGGCCGAGCACCTTCCCGGCGAGCAGCTGCCGGGCCGGGATCGTCGCGAGCAGCAGCTCCACCACGCGTCCGGACTTCTCCTCGACCACCCCCTGCGCGACCGCCGCGCCGTAGGCGGTGACCGAGAAGAACAGCAGGAACGTCACGACGAACGCGGTCCCCACCCGCTGGCCCAGCTCGGTGTCGACCGGTTCGAGGGTGCGCACGCCCACCCCGGACAGCGTGCTGACCCGCTCCGGGTCGGCGCCGGCGGCGAGCAGCGACTCGCGCACGGCCTGCTGCTCGACGACGTCGGCGACCAGCGACCGCAGCCCCGGCGCGACGTCGTCGAGGCCCACGAGCTGGTAGGTCCCCGGTGCCCCGGTGAGCATCGCGTCGGCCTCGCCGGTGCGGACCATCGACTCGGCGGTGGCCCGGTTCCCGGCCTCGGTCAGCCGCAGCGCGGTGCCCAGCCGGTCCGCGGTGCCCTGCAGCTCGCCGCGCAGCTCGCGGGCCGGCCCGTCGAGCACCAGCGACGACGACGAGTTCTGCGACCCGGCGAACACGATCACCGCGCCGTAGCCGCCGAACACCAGCAGCATCAGCAGGATCCCGACGACGAACGTCCGCGACCGCAGCTGGGTGGTGATCTCCCGCCGCGCGACGAGCAGCACCGTCCTCATCGGGCACCGTCGGTCGACGGGACGGCGCGGTCGCGCACGGCGTCGCGGTACAGCTCGGTCAGCGGCGGCCGGTACGGACCGAACGCGTGTACCGGTCCGGCGGCGAGCGCCGCGGCGAGCAGCGCCTGGTCGTCGGTGCCCGGCGCCAGCTCGACGCGGGTGCGGTCGCCCTCGGTGCCGACGACCCGTACCCCGGCGACGGTATCGGCCCAGCCGGGCGGCGGGCCCGTCACGTCGTAACGGTCGGCGGCCCCGGCCCGCAGTCCGTCGACCGTCCCGACCGCGGCCATCCGGCCCGCCGAGATGATCCCGACCCGGTCGCACAGCCGCTCCACCAGCTCCAGCTGGTGGGAGGAGAAGACCACGGGCACCCCGGCCGCGGCACGCTCGCGCAGCACCGCCCCCAGGGTGTCGACGGCCGCCGGGTCCAGCCCGGAGAACGGTTCGTCGAGGACCAGCAGGTCGGGGTCGTGCACCAGCGCGGCGCACAGCTGCACCCGCTGCTGGTTCCCCAGCGACAGCTTCTGCACCTCGTCGCCGCGGCGGTCGGCGAGCCCGACCCGGTCGGTCCAGGTCTCGGTGGCGGCGAGCGCGGCCGACCGGGACAGCCCGTGCAGCCGGGCCAGGTAGACGAGCTGCTCGGCGACCCGCATCCGTGGATACAGACCGCGCTCCTCGGGCAGGTAGCCGATCCGGCGCCGGTCCGCGGGACCGAGCGGGTCGCCCTTCCAGGTGACCGCGCCGGCGTCGGCGTCGAGGACGCCGAGCACGATCCGCATCGTCGTCGTCTTGCCCGCGCCGTTCCCGCCGACGAAGCCGAACACCTCGCCCGGGGCGACGGTGAAGCTCACCCCGTCCAGCGCGACGGCGGGGCCGAACCGCTTGGCCAGGCCGTCGATCGCCAGCACGGTCGCGACGCTACACGGGGCCGTCGCGAAGGGCCGGGGATCGATCTCCACCCGTGGGTGGCAGCCCCCCTTTTCGCTCTGTAAGCTCCGCACACCGCAAAGACGCTCACCATGTCGATCGCGTAACGAAATGCGGCTCCGCTTGCGGTCCGGCATTTCGACAGTGGGGGGATTATCGAATGTCATCGACTCCGGCAGACGCTGGTCAGCAGGGTGATCAGGACGAAGTGGAGCCCTCCGTCCTGCGGAGGGCGGTCGCCGCGTCGGCGATCGGAAACGCCACGGAATGGTTCGACTACGGCATCTACGCCTACCTGACGGTCGAACTGACGAACGCGTTCTTCCCGGGTGAGCTGGGATATCTCGGGACCCTGCTCGGGTTCGCGATCTCGTTCGTCCTGCGGCCGCTCGGCGGCTTCGTGTGGGGTCCGCTCGGTGACCGCATCGGCAGGCAGAAGGTCCTGTCGATGACGATCATCCTGATGGGTGTCGCGACGTTCCTGATCGGCGTCATCCCGTCGTACGAGACGATCGGCTGGGCCGCCCCGGCGCTCCTGTTCCTGCTGCGGATCATCCAGGGCTTCTCCACCGGCGGTGAGTACGGCGGCGCCGCCACGTTCATGGCGGAGTACGCGCCGGACCGCAAGCGCGGCTTCTGGGGCAGCTTCCTGGAGTTCGGCACCCTGGCCGGCTTCACGCTCGCGGTGCTGGTCGTCTTCGGCCTGGAGACCGCGATCGGCGAGCAGGCCATGCTCGACTACGGCTGGCGCATCCCGTTCATGATCGCCCTGCCGCTGGCCATGATCGGTCTCTACATCCGGACCAAGCTCGAGGACACCCCGGTGTTCCGGGACCTGGAGGCCGCCGGCGAGTCCGAGTCCGCCGCGACCGGAGCGCTCAAGGACCTCCTCGTACGCTACTGGCAGCCGATCCTGGCGCTGTTCGGACTGGTCATCGCGCTGAACGTCATCAACTACACCCTGCTGACCTACATGCCGACCTACCTGCAGACGACGCTGTCGATGGACTCGGCGAGTGCCGACACCGTCGCCGTGATCGGCCAGGTCGTGATGATGCTGCTGATCCCGTTCGCCGGTGCGCTGTCGGACCGCATCGGCCGCAAACCGTGCTGGTGGATCTCACTGGTCGGCATCTTCGTGCTGGCGATCCCGATGTACATGCTGATGGCGCAGAGCCTGCCGCTGGCGATCCTCGGGTTCACCGTGCTCGGCCTGATCTACCTGCTGCAGCTCGGGACGATCTCCGCGACGTTCCCGGCGATGTTCCCGACCCACGTCCGGTTCGCCGGCATGGCGATCTCCTACAACGTGGCGACGGCGGCGTTCGGCGGCACCGCGCCGCTGATCAACGAGGCGGCCATCGAAGGCACGGGCGACGTCCTGTTCCCGGCCTACTACATGATGGGCGCCTGCGTGGTCGGCATGATCGCGCTCTACTTCGTCATCGAGACGAAGGGTGTGTCGATCGCCGGCCGGGACGTCCCGGGGCTCGCCGAGCACCGCGCACGCCAGGCCGCGAAGACCGGCTCCTGACGCGTACCGCCCGACCGGGCCCGTCCCCACCGGGGACGGGCCCGGTCCGCGTTCAGCGCCCCGCCCACCCCCGGGCCAGCGGCACGTGCCCGACCCGCGCCGCCGCCCACACCCAGGCCCAGCAGACGGTGCCGTCCTCGACGACCACCCGGATACGGGCGTACTCCGGCCCCTCGTAGGCGTCCAGGATCGCCAGCGCGGACACCGGGTCGGCCAGCTCGACGACCCAGCCGGGCACGCCGTCGCCGGTGTCGAGGGTGAGGGCCGGGTAGTCGTGCCCGGTGTCGGCGATCCCGCCGACCGGCAGCACCGCCGGCTGCGGCAGCGTCGCCGAGGCGTGCGCGCGCAGCAGCCCGAACGCGCGCTGACCCGGCATCAGCGAGCCGTAGACGAACACCCGGGAAGGCCAATGTTCCGGCACGGGCACCCCCTCGGCGGTGTCGGCGTCGAGCCCGTCCGGGCCGGGCGTCCCGGCCTGCGCGGCGGCCCCGGCCTGGTCGAGGGCGGTGCAGGTCACCGGGGCGCCGTCGAGCACGAGCGGCCGGCGGTCGGTGCGGTCGTCCCCGGTCGGGGTCTGCGGTGCGACGTAGGCCCACGGCCGGTCCAGCACCCCGACGCCGTCGAGGAGGGTCACGCGCCCGGTCGCGACCCGGGCGAGCCGGTAGCGGGGCGGGTCGGCGTCGCGGCCCTCGACGGTGTCGAGCGCGGCGAACTGCTCCGGTGCGGCCAGCCACACGGTGTGCTCCTCCACCGCACCGTCGAGGGCGGCCAGGGTGGCCGGACGCTGGTCGTCGACGACGCGGCGACCGGCCGCCCACACCGCCGCCAGGCCCGCGGTGCGCACCCGCAGCACGACCACCGGCCCGCCCAGCCCGCGCGCGTCGCGCATCCAGGTGATCTTCGACGGGCAGGCGTTCGAGCCGTAGGCCAGCAGCGGCACCCGCCCGGCCAGCCGCGGTGCGCCCAGGCCGGTGAGCACGTCGTCGAGGCAGCGGCCGCCGGCCCGCCATCCCGAGGGCGCCGACGGGTCGGCCGTCAGCGGGTGGGTGCGGCCGTCGGTGTGCAGGAACGAGCACGGCGGCCGGGCGCCCGGGTAGGGGTCGGCGGGGAACGCCGAGTCCGGCCACGGTGCAGCGATGTCCGTTCCCGTCATGGGCACGGACCGTAGATCAACGACCGGGGCTCAGCGGTGCGCGCCCGGGTAGCGCCGTCGCAGCAGCGCCGCCGCCAGGGCGAACAGCGCCAGGACCGACAGCACGGACACCACGACGAGCACCGCCGTCGAGGTGCCGGCGGGCAGCAGCATGAGGGGCCAGAGCACGGCGACCAGCACGATCAGCGCGGCGACGGCGCCGCGCAGCGGGGCCGGGACGCCGTCGGGGATCAGGAACAACCGTCGGAGCAGGGCCATGGTCCGACGGTAGGGGCCGTCCGGGGGCGTCGCAGTCCGTACGGGCCGTCACCCCTCGTGTCGGCGCCTGCCCTGCGTCGCCGCCCGGCGCAGCAGCGCCGCGGTCAGCAGCATCAGTCCCAGCACCGCGAGCGCGGACATGACCACCCGCAGCCACAGCGGCGCCGGGTCCGGCAGCAGCATCGCGATGACGAACACCCCGGCCATCGAGCTGCTCAGCAGGATCATCACCAGCAGCGGGGGCGGCTTGCCCTCCGGGAAGGAGAACGCGCGGACGATCCGGCTGCGGCGACCCACGCCGCGCAGGCTACCGGGACATCCCCGCCCCCTCCGGCGTCGCGATGCCGTAGCCGCGGATCTTGCGGTAGATCGTGGCCCGGCTCATCCCGAGCCGGCGCGCGGCCTCGGCCTTGTTGCCGTCGGCGTCGAGCAGGGCGTCGACGATGGCGTCGCACTCGATCGACTCCAGCGGGGTCAGCACCCGCCGGGCCAGCACCCGCGTCTCCGGCGGCAGGTCCTCCAGCCGGATCACCCCGGTCCGGCGACGGCTCACGACCTTGCGCAGCACCTGGTAGAGCTGCTCGACGTTGCCCGGCCACCGGTGCCGCATCAGCACCCGCAGGGCCTCCGGCGCACAGGTCAGGTCGGCGCCGCGCGTCAGCCGGGCGAGCAGGTACGGCACCAGCTCGGCGACGTCCTCCACGTGGTGGCGCAGCGGCGGGACCTCGATGGTGCGCGGGAAGCAGTCCAGCAGCGACGCGAGCTCGGGTGAGTCGGTCGTCCGGGAGCTGCCGCGGGTCGCGACGACCCAGGCCCGCTCCGGGTCGGTCGACTCGCGGTGCGGCTCGAGCACGTCGGCGAGCGCCGCCGCGGCGGCCGGGGGGAGCCGGTCGACCTCGCGCAGCACCAGCGTCCCGCCGCCGCCGTCGAGCTCGTCGGACACCTCGGAGAGCCATCGCGGGCCCACGTCGCCGGCGTCGAGCACACGCACGTGCCCGGCGGGGGAGTGGAGGTGGTGAGTGGCGCGGGCCAGCGTGGTCCGGCCGGAGCCGTGCTCGCCCTGCAGCACCAGCCACTCGTTGGTGCGGAAGTGCCGGTCCACCGCCTGGGCGCACTTGGTCCACAGCGCCCCCGAGCCGACGGCGGTCGGCAGCGCGGTGGTGATCGTCGGGGTCGCGGAGCCGCGGCCGACGGTGTCGCGGTGGGTCAGGCTCACCTGCAGGATGCCGCCCGCCGAGCCCGCCTCGTTCCAGCTCGGCCGGCACTGCACGCGCGCGGTCGCCCCGCTCGGCAGGTCGACGACGAGCTGGCGGTTGCGTCCGGCCCGCAGCGCGTCGGTCGCCCCGGCGAGCAGCGGGACCTGGTCACCGGGTGCGATGAGCTCGCGGGCGCGGTCGTTCATCATCACGAGGTCGTCGCCGACGGCGAGCACCGCGGAGTCGCCCCCGCGCTGGACCGCGGTCAGGTAGTCGTGCAGCAGCGTCAGCTCGTGCCGCCCGGACGCGGCGAGCAGCGCCTCCTCGATGCGGCGGGCCGTCGTCGCGGCGGTGGCGACCATCAGCGCGTTGGCCTCGCTCCGCCAGCAGGTCAGGTCGACGACGCCGAGGATCTTGCCGGTCACCGGGTGCCGGATCGGGGCGCCGGCACAGGCCAGGTCCTCCAGGTGCTCGACGAAGTGCTCGTGCCCGAACACCTCGGTCGGGCGCCTGCCCTCCAGCGCGGTGCCGATGCCGTTGGTGCCGACGTGCTGCTCGGCGTAGGAGAAACCGGGGACGAGCCACACCCGGTCCAGGTGCTGACGCAGCGCGGAGTCACCGGTCCGGCGGTCGAGGACGACACCGTCGCCGTCGCAGAGGATGAGGCTGACCGGCTCGGTGGCGAACTGGTCGCACAGCTCGGAGACGATCGGCGTGGCCGCCCGCACCAGCGGGCTGTCGGTCTCGCGGCCGATCTCGGGCAGGTCGATGGAGTCGGGCGCGACGTCGCTGTCCCGCGACCGGATCCAGGACGCCAGGATCGGCGGGCGGACCGAGTCCTCACGCATCTGCTCGTGGTGCAGGAACGCGTCGCGGGCCGCCGCGATGCGTTCGGCCGCGGCGCTGGTGCTGGTCCTGGTGGCGGGTGTGGGCGCCGAGCCGGTGACGGGGGAGTCATGTCCGTGTCGCGGGCGCGGCGTCGGCCGGCCCGCCCGGGTGGCGCCCTGCGCGCCGTCGGGCAGGGGTCTCACACACGGCCTCCTCGCCTGTGTCGAGCTCGGGACACGACCACCGAGGACCCGCGTACGACAGCGGTGACCTGCCCGGATCCCGTGGTCACGGCGACGGTACGCGCCGTGAGAGCAAGATCACCACAGGTAGTGGGGCGGAAGAGTCTCATATTGAGACCTCGAATGCCTGCCGGACCATGTGTGATTCGCAGCACGGAAGACAGACGGCACCGGCGCCGCGGCATCCACCCACGTCACCGGGTCGTCCGAGCTCCGTGCACGACCACGACATCGGGCTACCCGCGCTCGCCCGCTGATCCGACCACAACCCACCACCGTGAGGAGACGACGTGAGTCGGCAGAGTTTGGCGAAGGCTCACCAGAAGATCCAGGAGCTTTCCTGGGAGCCGCAGTACCACGAGCCGTACATGAAGTACGGAACCGACTACACCTTCAAGAAGGCGGCGAAGAAGGACCCGCTCAAGCAGGTCCTGCGCTCGTACTTCCCGATGGAGGAGGAGAAGGACCACCGCGTCTACGGCGCCCAGGACGGTGCCATCCGCGGCAACATGTTCCGGCAGGTGCAGGAGCGCTGGCTGGAGTGGCAGAAGCTCTTCCTGTCGATCATCCCGTTGCCGGAGATCTCGGCGGCGCGCTCGATGCCGATGCTGTTCCACGTGGTGCCGAACCCGGAGCTGCACAACGGCCAGGCGATCCAGATGATCGACGAGGTTCGGCACAGCACGATCCAGCAGAACCTCAAGCGCCTGTACATGAACAACTACATCGACCCGGCGGGCTTCAACAACTCGCTGCGGAACTTCCAGTCGGACTACTGCGGCACCATCGGCCGCCAGTTCGCGGAGGGGTTCATCACCGGTGACGCCATCACCGCCGCGTCGATCTACCTGACCATCGTCGCGGAGACCGCGTTCACGAACACCCTGTTCGTGGCGATGCCGGCGGAGGCGGCCGCCAACGGCGACTACCTGCTGCCGACGGTGTTCCACTCGGTGCAGTCCGACGAGTCGCGGCACATCTCCAACGGCTACGCCACGCTCCTGATGGCGCTGTCGGACGAGGACAACCGCCAGCTGCTCGAGCGCGACCTGCGCTACGCGTGGTGGAACAACCACCGCGTCGTCGACGCCGCCATCGGTACCTTCATCGAGTACGGCACGAAGGACCGCCGCAAGGACCGCGAGTCCTACGCGGAGATGTGGCGCCGCTGGATCTACGACGACTACTACCGCAGCTACCTGCTGCCGCTCGAGAAGTACGGCCTGGTGATCCCGCACGACCTGGTCGAGGAGTCCTGGAACCAGATCTGGAACAAGGGCTACGTCCACGAGGTCGCGCAGTTCTTCGCCACCGGCTGGTGCGCCAACTACTGGCGCATCGACGGCATGACCGACACCGACTTCGAGTGGTTCGAGTACAAGTACCCGGGCTGGTACGACCGGTACGGCAAGTGGTGGGAGAACTACAACCGCCTCGCCAAGCCGAACGGTCACCACGCCATCGTGGCCGAGGACGTCGACTACGTGTACCCGCACCGCTGCTGGACCTGCATGGTCCCGTGTCTGGTGCGTGAGGACATGGTCGTCGACAAGGTGGACGGCCAGTGGCGCACGTACTGCCACGAGGTCTGCCGCTGGACCGACGCCGAGGCCTTCCGGCCCGTGTACCAGGGTCGCGAGACCCCGAACATGGGCAAGCTCGTGGGTCACCGCGAGTGGGAGACGCTCTACCACGGCTGGAACTGGGCCGACGTCGTCCAGGACATGGGCTTCGTCCGTGACGACGGCAAGACGCTGACCGCTCAGCCGCACCTCGATCTCGACCCGAAGAAGATGTGGACGCTGGACCACATGCGGCGCATGCCGCACCTGGCCAGCCCCAACGTCATCCTCAACGAGATGAGCGACGCCGAGCGCGAGGCGTTCGTGGCGGACTACAACCGCCAGGGGCCGGGAGGCCGGCCCGCGCCCACCGACGCCTGAGCGCGGGTCAGGCGAGGGGAGGGGGTCCCCGTCATGCCATGACGGGTCCCTCTCCCCGCGGCCCGGCCGGGGGGTCGTCTTCCCCGGCCGGGTCACCCCGGGACTCCCGTCCGCCGGGCGGGGCCCGGGGCGACGCCTGCCCACGTCTGTCCGATTGGTCTTTTTTCTCACGCCATTCGTCACGCCAAGAGAGGTGGTCTGCGCTCGTGGGCGACAAACACGTCGTGCGGTTCGAGCCCGTCGGCATCGAGATCGAGGTCGACGAGGACCAGAACATCCTCCGCGCCGCGGCCGAGCAGGGCGTCCAGCTCATGCACGGTTGCAAGGAGGGCCAGTGCTCGGCCTGCAAGTCCTTCGTGCTCGAGGGCGAGGACATCGAGTACGACAGCTACTCGACCTTCGCGCTCCCGGACTACGAGAAGGAGGAGGGCCACACCCTCCTGTGCCGGGCGCATGCCTACGAGGACCTGGTCATCGAACTGACCAACTACGACGAGGAGATCATCCGGTCCGGCCTGCCCCTCACCAAGGGCGTGGTCGAGGTCGTGTCGGTCGAGGCCGTCACCCACGACATGCGGCATCTGACCGTCAAGCTGGTCGAGCCGTCGGAGATCAAGTTCTTCCCCGGGCAGTACATGGACCTCGTCTGCCCCGGGACCGAGGAGAGCCGTTCGTTCTCCATGGCCAACACCCCCAACCGGGACGGCACCTACGAGTTCGTCATCAAGGTCTACCCGGGTGGGTTGTTCGGGACCTGGCTCGACGAGAAGGCCGCTCCCGGTGACCGGCTCGATGTCGAGGCGCCCTTCGGCACCTTCACCCTCCGTCAGAACCGCAGCTCGCCGATCGTCTTCGTCGGCGGTGGCGCCGGCATGGCGCCGGTACTGGGCCTGCTGCGGGCGATGGCCGATGGCGGCGTCGAACGACGGGCCACCTTCTACTACGGCGCGCGCACCGCGGCCGATCTCTGCTTCGAGAAGGAGATCGCCGAACTGGCGCCCCAGCTCAACGGCTTCCGGTACGTCCCCGCCCTGTCCGACGGCGACGGCGGGGACTGGGCCGGCGAGACCGGTCTGATCACCGAGGTGGTCAGGCGCAACGAATCCGATCTGAAGGGAGCGGATGCCTACGTCTGCGGTCCCCCGCCGATGGTCGACGCGGCGATCGCGACGCTGACCCAGCTGGGTGTGAGTGAGACCAACATCTTCTACGACAAGTTCACCACGACCGGTGAGCAAGAAGGCGAGGACGGACAGCAATGACTCAGTCCCCCACCACACAGGACACGTCGTCCGGTTCGCAGCGCAGCGTTCCCAAGCCCGTCTTCACCGACGCGGAGGCCGGAGCGCGGGAGTTCCCGGACTCGAGCTCGAGCGCACGCCACTACAACTACTACACCCCGGCCAAGCGGAAGCAGACGCTGTACGAGGACACCACCGTCGAGGTCCAGCCGGACCCGCGGCACTACCTCGCGCAGGGCTGGATCTACGGCTTCGCCAACGGCGAGGGCGGCTACCCGCTGCACTGGACCAAGCTGAAGGCCTGGGGCGTCGACGAGCCCGAGCCGCAGCGCGGCATCGGCACCGGCGGCATGCACGTGAAGAACTGGCCGGCCCACGGCTGGCACGAGTTCCGCGACCCGAACGAGGAGTGGGAGCAGAGCCTCTACCGGTACAACGCGAACGTCGTCCGGCAGCTCACCCAGAACATCGAGAACGCCCGCAACGCGAAGGCGTTCGAGCTGTGGAACTCGAACTGGATCCGGTTCGTCGAGCGCAACGTCGGCGCCTGGATGCACATCGAGCACATCCTCGGCCTCTACGTCTTCGCGTCCAACGAGCGGTCCGCGCCGACCAACATGCACAACACGGCGCTCGCGGCGAACTCCACCCGTAAGATCCGCTTCGCCCAGGACCTGGCGCTCTACAACCTGACGCTGTCGGAGGAGATCGACGGGTTCGACGGCGCAGCCCACCTCGACGCGTGGGACAACGCGCCGGAGTGGCAGGGCGCCCGCAAGTTCACCGAGGCCCTCACCGCGGTCCAGGACGACTGGGGCGAGGCCATCTTCGCGGCCAACTGCGTCTTCGAGCCGCTGGTCGGTGAGCTGTTCCGCTCGAACCTGGTCATGCAGTCCGCCGCCACCAACGGCGACTACGTGACCCCGACGGTCATGGGTGCCGGCGAGTACGACTACGCCCAGCGCGACCTGCGCTGGTCGATCGCCTGTTTCGCGCCGCTCACCCAGGACCGCGAGTTCGCCGAGCACAACCGCTCGCTGATGGGCGGCTGGCTGCGGACCTACGTCCCGCAGGCGCTGGAGGCCGCCCGGACCATGCAGCCGATGTGGTCCCAGTCGGACTCGAAGCCCCCCACGTTCGAGGACTCCCTCGACCGCGCCAAGAACCGGTTCGCCGGGATCTGCAGCGATCTCGGCCTCGACGTCCCCGAGGAGCTGAAGCAGTGACCAGCACCAGCCCGTTCAAGCAGGACAGCACCGCGTCGAACATGTGTGGCTTCACGCTGATGAACAACCAGATCGGCGCGGTCATCGCGACCGTTCTGGACCGTCAGGACAACGTGACCGTGCAGCACCTGCCCTCGATGATCCGCGTCGACGGCACGGGCAAGTTCGAGCTGGACTACGTCGCGATGGACGAGGAGGCCGGCCAGGAGGAGGGCTGGTTCGATGCCGCCCAGTTCGAGGAGAACATGTCCACCCACTACGGGCGGATGGTCCACCTGGACGACAAGACGATCATGTTCGCCAATCCCGAGGACGCCGCCGAGTACATCGACTTCGACCTGAAGCCGGTGTAAGGACCCGCTCCTCACCCGGATCGCACCGCCCGGGACGACGACCCGTCCCCGGCCCACCACGGCCGGCGACGGCCCGGGCGGTGCGCTCCACCCGCGCAGCGCGCCCGCACGGCGACACGGCTGCGCACGTTGATCCACACCCGCGCACCTGGACCGACTCTTTCTCCGGGAGGACCCACCATGGCCAAGGAACTCCGCTTCGGCGCCGAGGGCCGTCATCTGCTGCAGGCCGGCGTCGACCAGCTGGCCGAAGCCGTCAAGAGCACGCTCGGCCCCAAGGGCCGCAACGTCATCCTGGAGAAGATCACGGGCTCGCCCGAGGTCACGAACGACGGCGTCACGATCGCCCGCGAGATCCACCTGCGCGACCCCTTCGAGAACATGGGCGCCCAGCTGGTCAAGGAAGCGGCGGTCAAGACCAACGACACGGTCGGCGACGGGACCACCACCGCGACCGTCATCGCCCAGGCCATCGTCCGCGAGGGCATGAGCGCCATCGAGCGCGGCGGCAACCCGGTGCTGGTCAAGCGGGGCATCGACATCGCGGTCAACGCGCTCGTCGACCGTCTGCAGACGGTGTCGCACCCGGTCAGCACCGAGGAGGACTACGCCCGCGTCGCGTCCATCTCGGCCAACGACGACTACACGATCGGCCGCGTCGTCGCGAAGGCGCTGCACACCGTGGGCGACGACGGCGTCGTCACCGTCGACGACACCCCGCTGCCGGGCGTCTCGGTGGACTTCGTCGAGGACTTCGAGTTCGACAACGGGTACGTCTCGCCGTACATGGTGACCAACCCCGGCACGCTCGAGGCGATCGTCGACGACCCCTACATCCTCTTCACCGCGCACAAGATCAAGGACGTCCAGCAGATCATGCCGGTGCTGGACCGGATCATGCGCAACGACCGGCGCCCGCTCGTCATCGTCGCGGAGACCGTCGAGGGCACCGCCCTGCAGATGCTGGTCCACAACCACGTCAACGGGCACTTCCAGGCCGTCGCGATCAAGGCGCCGGGCTTCGGCGAGAAGCGCATCCACCTGCTGGAGGACATGGCCGCGCTCTGCGGCGGGCAGGTGCACTCCAAGAGCTCCTCGTTCTCGCTCGAGCAGATCGACGTCGAGCACCTGGGGCGCGCCGTGCAGGTGCAGGTCACCAGCGAGGGCACCACGATCATCGGCGGCGGCGGGGACAAGCAGAAGCTGGAGTACCGGCTGTCGCAACTGCGCGCCGAGCTGGCCCGCGCGACGATCGGCACCGACGAGGACTTCTTCTCCGACCGCATCGCCCGGCTGTCCGGGAAGGCCGCGATCATCTCGGTCGGGGCACCGACCAACGCCGAGGCCCGCGAGATCCGGCACCGTGTGGACGACTCGCTGCAGGCGACCCGGGCCGCGGTGGCCGAGGGCATCGTCGCCGGTGGCGGCGCGGCACTGCTGCACGCCGAGCCCGCTCTCGACGAGCTGGACGTGACCGGGGACTACCGGATCGGCGTCGAGATCGTCCGGCACGCGCTCACCGAGCCCGTGCACCTCATCGCCTCCAACGCCGGCTACGACGGCGACGAGGTGGTCAAGCAGGTCACGACCATGGGCGTCGACGAGGGCTTCGACGCCCTGGAGGGCCGCTTCGGGGACATGGTCGAGATGGGCATCATCGACCCGCTGCGGGTCGTGCGCTCCGCCCTGCAGAACGGCGCCTCGGTCGCCGGGCTGATCCTCACCACCAACTCGCTGGTGGCCGAGGAGGTCACGCCCTGGAACAAGGCGCTCATGACCGAGTTCGGCCAGCTCGACGAGGGCATCCCGCAGCCCAGCCCGGACTCGAGCACGCCCCAGTCGATGGGGCTCGGCCCGTCGGTCGGGTAGGTACCGGCCCGTCCGGTCACAGGAACAGTGGGGAGCGGCCCGGCACGCGCTGCGCGTGCCGGGCCGCTCCGCGACAGTGGAGAGGTGGTCGTCGTGGACCGGTGCTGCGGTGCGCCCCAGGGGCGTGGTGGTCTCCCGGCAGTCGTCGACGCCCAGGTGCACGGCTGGGACGGCCGGCCGCACAACCAGGCGGGCCCGGCGGGGGAGCAGTTCGTCGCCGACCTGCTGCACCGCCACCGGATGGTCGACCCGTCGCCGCGCCCGCTGTCCGCGGACGCGTTCGAGCTGGTCACGCCGCAGGCACTGGCCGCGCACGTGCTCTCCGCGGTGGACCGCGCGGTGCTCGTCCCGGCCGGTTTCGAGGACCTGTTCGTGCTGGGGTTCGCCGCACCGGCCTGGCACGCCGAGCTCGCCGCCGAGCACCCCGGGCGGCTCGTGCTGGCGGGGGAGCTCGACCCCGCCGACCGGGCCCGCGCCCGCGGCATCGGGGCCCGGGTCGGCCGCGACGGTCTGCGCGCGCTGACCGTGCTGCCCGCCCGTCGTCCGGAGACCGCGCTGTCGCTGCGGGCGCCGTGGCTGCGCCGCACCCTGATCCGGGCCGAGCAGGCCGGCGCCGGGGTGGTCCACATCGGGATCGCGCCGACCGCGCGACCGTCGCGCGCGGCACCGGAGTGGGCGCACGCGGGCGTCGTCGCCGAGGGCGACGCCGTTCCGCGGCCCCGGTGGCCGGAGTGGGCCGAGCCGGTCCGCGCGGGGTCCGCACTCCCGGTCCGGGTGCGCAGCGCCGGGCCGCTGCCGGCCGGTGCCGTCGACGTCACCGACGTCGCCGCGCTGGCCACGGCCCTGCCCAAGATCCGGTTCGTGGTCGGCGCCGCCTGCGCCCCGACCGCGTCGCTGGTCCGGTTGGCCCGCCTGCCCAACGTCTACGTGCTGCTCACCGACCTGCTGATCGCGTTGCGCCGGCACCGGGTGACCGCCGCCGAGGCGCTCGGCGAGCTGCTGGCCGCCTACGGCCCGGACCGGCTGATGTTCGGCAGCGGCTACCCGCTGGTGCGCCCGGCGCGCCTGATCCGCGACCTCATGACCTTCCGCTACCCCGACGAGCTGCGCGGACGGTTCCCCGAGCTCGACGACGACGTCCGCGCCGCCCTGCTCGGCGGCACCGCGGCACGGGTCCACGGGTTCGACCTGGCCTGCGCCACCGTCCGTCCCCGCCGCCGAGGAGTGTTGAGCCCCACCTGAATGCAGGAGAGGCAACCCTCAGAACGTGTCCTATCCTTCCGCCGGACGAGCGAAGGGAACGGACATGGGACTCAACCGACGGCAGATGCTTCTCACGACGCTGGCTGCGGCCGGTGGCGCCGTACTGGCCGGGTGTGGCGGGGGCGGCAGGTCGGAGACCGGCACCGGTGCCGCGACGGGGAGTGCCGGATTCCCGGTGACGATCGAGGGCAAGCTCGGTGCGGCGACGATCCCGCAGGCCCCGCAGCGGGTGGTGTCCGTGGGCTACACCGACCACGACGCGATCCTCGCGCTCGGGGTGGCGCCGGTGGCGGCCCGCTACTGGTACGGCGACGAGGAGGTCGTCGTGCAGCCGTGGGCCCAGGCGGCCGCGCAGGCAGTGGGCGCGGCACCGGCGGTGCTGAACATGTCCTCCGTCGAGCCGGAGAAGATCGCAGCACAGCGCCCCGACCTGGTGATCGGCCTCTACTCCGACCTCGACGCCCAGAGCTATCCGGTGGTGAGTGCCGTCGCGCCGACCGTCGGACCGCCCCGGGGGTTCGACGACTACGGCGCACCGTGGCAGGAGTACACCCGCGAGACCGGACGGGCGCTGGGCAAGGAGGCCGAGGCCGAGAAGCTGATCACCGATCTGGAGGCCAGGTTCGTCGCCGCCCGCGACGCCGACCCGCAGTGGAAGGGGCGCTCGGTCGTCGTCGCGAGCCGCAGCGCGGACAAGATCAGCGTGTTCTCCTCGCAGGACCCCCGCTCACGGTTCTTCACCCAGCTGGGGTTCACGGTGCCGCCCCGGATCGACCAGCTGGCCGCAGGCAAGTTCTACACCGAGTTCAGCTTCGAGCAGGCGAGCGAGCTCGACCACGACCTCATCGTCTGGGATCAGCTGTCGTTCACCCCCGGCGGGAAGGCGACGGTCGTCGGGGACCCGCTGCTGTCGCGGTTGCCCGCGATGCGCGACGGGCGCACCGTGTTCCTGGAGGGGGCCACCGAGCTGGCCTTCGCCTGGCAGACCGTGCTCAGCCTCCCGTCCGTGCTCGACGCGGTCGTCCCCCAGCTGCAGCGGGCGATTCCGAAGACCTGAGCCGCCGCCGTCGGGGAGGGGCGCCCCGACCCCCGGGCCCCGCCCTGCCACGCGCTGCTCCTGCTCACCCCGACCGCCGCTCCGGGGTTGCCGTCGCGGTGGTCAGGCACGACGACGCCGGACGGCCGGGGTGAGCAGGAGCAGCACCGCGGCCGTCGTGCCGAAGGCGGCGGCGAACCCGAAAGGCTCGGCGATCGCGCCGAGCCCGGTCGCCCCCAGGCCCGTCCCGGCGTCGTAGGCGATGTTCCAGGCGGCGCTGGCCGCGCCGTAGTGCAGCGGCCCGGCGGCGGCGAACAGGGCGACCATCGCGTCGTTCTGCACCAGCCCGAACCCGGCGCCGACGACGGCCGCCCCCACCACCAGCAGGACCGACGCGTACGGCGCGGCGAGCACCCCGAGCAGCCCGACCGTGGCGCACGCCGTCCCGACCGGGAGCAGTGTCCCGGGACGTCCGCTGCGGTCGGTGAGGGTGCCCGCGACGCCGCGGCCGAGCAGCGCGCCGAGTGCGGTGGCGAACAGCGCGGCAGGCACCGCGACCGTCGCCCCGGGGGCGACGAGCGGGGCGAAGGTGATCACGCCGCCCTGCGCGGTGGAGCAGCCCAGCATTGCCACGACCGGCGCGGCGGGGAGCCGCCTGCGGGTCTCGCGGGGGTGTGGGACGACATCGTCGCGGCGGGGTGCCGGGGCCCGCCGGGGGCCCCGCACGAAGGCCACCACCAGGGCTCCGGCGACCGGGGTGATCCCCGCCAGCAGGAACACCCCGGTGAACCCCAGCGCGTCGACGACCGCGACACCTGCCGGCAGGAACAACAGCTGGGGCAGGCCGACGGCGTAGCCGTAGCGCGCCGACGCGCGACCGTGTGCGGAGGGCTCGACCAGCTCCGCGACGAGCGCGCTCCCGGCGACCGTCGCCAGCCCGAACCCGATCCCGCGGACCGTGGAGATCGCCAGCACGGGCCCGAGGTCGGCGGTCAGCGCGAGCAACGGCGTCGGGAGGCCGAGCAGCAGCGACCCCACGACCAGCACCGGACGGTGGCCGACCCGGCGCAGCATCGCGGGCACCAGGAGCTGGGTGGCCACGGTGGCCGCCATCAGCACGCCGGTGCTCAGCCCCGCGCCGAACTCACCGGAGCCGCCCCGGGACACCCACAGCGGCACGACCGGCAGGAGCAGGGCGTACCCGCCGAACGCCAGCGCGGTCGCGGCGAGGAGCAGGCGGAACGGGAGCGACGACAGCGAGCGGGGCACGCCCCACCGTGTCAGACCGCACCGGTCCCGGCCCGGCCCGGCCCGGTCGCCGAGATGCAGCTGAGCGGGAGTTGTGGATCTCCCCGGCCCGCTGAGGTGCATCTCGGCGCGGGAACGGCCGCGGCCCGGCCTCTCGGGGTGAGGGGCCGGGCCGCGGCGTGCACGATGGCGGGGCTCAGGATCCGTTGCGGATCCATTCCTCGAGGTGGGGTGCCTCGTCGCCGATGCGGGTGGAGTCGCCGTGTCCGGTGCGGACCCGGGTGTCGGCGGGCAGGGGCAGCAGGGTGGTCCGGATCGACTCGATGATCGTGTCGAAGCTGGAGTAGGACCGTCCGGTGGCGCCGGGTCCGCCCTGGAACAGGGTGTCGCCGGTGAAGACGATGCCGAGCTCGGGGGCGTAGAGGCAGGACGAGCCGGGCGAGTGGCCGGGGGTCTGCAGGACGGTCAGGTCGATTCCGCCCGCGGTCAGGACCTGCCCGTCGGACAGCTCCTGGTCGGGCTTGCGGTCGGGCCAGGTCATGTCCCACAGGACCATCTCGGCGGGGTTGAGCAGGATCGGCGCGCCGAAGCGGTCGGCGAGGGCGGGCGCCTGGTTGACGTGGTCGTCGTGGGCGTGGGTGCACACGACGGCCTTGACGCGCCGGTCGCCGACGGCGGCGGCGATGGCGTCGGCGTCGTGGGCGGCGTCGATGACGATGACCTCGCGGTCGTCGCCGACGATCCACACGTTGTTGTCGACGTCGAAGGAGCCACCGTCGAGGTTGAAGGTGCCGGAGGTGACGACGTGGTCGATCGGGGCCATCAGAGGATCACCACCGAGCGGAGGACCTCACCGGCGTGCATCTTGTCGAAGGCCTGCTCGACGCCGTCGATCCCGATCTCCTCGGTGACGAACTTGTCGAGCGGGAAGCGTCCCTGCAGGAACAGGTCGACGTAGGTCGGGAAGTCGCGGCTGGGCAGGCAGTCGCCGTACCAGGAGGACTTGAGGGCGCCGCCGCGGCCGAAGTAGTCGATCAGCGGGATCTCGGGGGCGTTGAGGTCGGGGGTGGGGACGCCGACCAGGACCACGGTGCCGGCGAGGTCGCGGGCGTAGAAGGCCTGCTTGTAGGTCTCGGGGCGCCCGACGGCCTCGATGACGACGTCGGCGCCGTTGCCGTCGGTCACGCTCTGGATGTACTCGACCGGGTCGGTCTCCTTGGCGTTGACGGTGTGGGTCGCGCCGAACTCCTCGGCCCACTTCAGCTTCCGCGGGTCGGTGTCGACGGCGATGATCGTCGTTGCACCGGCGAGCTTCGCCCCGGCGATGGCGGCGTCACCGACGCCGCCGCAGCCGATGACGGCGATGGAGTCGCCGCGGCCGATCTGGCCGGTGTTGACCGCGGCACCCAGCCCGGCCATGACGCCGCAGCCGAGCAGGCCCGCGACCTTGGCGGGGGCGTCGGGGTTGACCTTGGTGCACTGTCCGGAGTGGACGAGGGTCTTCTCGATGAACGCGCCGATCCCGAGGGCGGGGGACAGCTCGGTGCCGTCCTCGAGGGTCATCTTCTGGGTGGCGTTGTGGGTGTCGAAGCAGTACTGGGGCTTGCCCTTCTTGCAGGCCCGGCACTGGCCGCAGACGGCGCGCCAGTTGAGGACGACGTAGTCGCCGGGTGCGACGTCGGTGACGCCCTCGCCGACGGACTCGACGATCCCGGCGGCCTCGTGGCCGAGCAGGAAGGGGAACTCGTCGTTGATGCCGCCGAGCTTGTAGTGCAGGTCGGTGTGGCAGACCCCGCAGGCCTGGATCTTCACCACGGCCTCACCGGGACCGGGATCGGGCACGTTGATCGTCTCGACGGTGACCGGTTCACCCTTGGCGCGGGCCACGACTCCGCGTACCTGCTGTGCCATTGCTCGTACTCCACTCGTCCTCGACGCCGTCCGCTCGGGACGGATGCCCGGATGGCGACTCTGGCATGGGTGCCCGGACGGTGCCAGGTCGGCTCCGGCCCCGCAACAGGTGTTGTGCCGAAAGGCCCCGGTCCGCGGGACGCGGACCGGGGCGGCGGAGCTCAGAAGTCGAAGTCACCACCCATGTCCATGCCGCCGTCGTCGAAGCCGGGGTCCTCGGCCGGGGGCTCCTCGGCCGCGGCCACGTCGTCACCATCACCGGCGTCGTCGAACATCGCGCCGGCGATCGCCGTGCCGATGAACGCGCCCGCGACACCGGCGAGCAGCGACCCGGCGATCATCCCGCCCATGCCCGGACCACGGCCGCCGCCGAGCGAGCGCTCCATCGTGCCGGGGTTGCGCATCTCGGCGCGGGTCGCCATCCGCGCCAGCTCCTGCGGGTCGGCCGACCGCGCCCGCTCGGCCTCGGGGACCTGCGCGCCGACGTCGTTCAGCACCGCCTGCCGCTGCTCGGGGGTGAGTTTCGCGAAGGCCTCCGCGTGCGCCTGCTCCACCTGCTCCGGCGGGGCGGTGCGGAGCATGTAGCGGTAGCGCTCGATCGCCTGCTGGTCGGGATCCTGCTGCTGCGCCCGGCCGGAGCCCTGGTGGGGCGCGCCCCCGAAGCCCTGCTGCGGCTGTGCCTGCGCGCCTCCGGTGAGGCGTTCCTTGAGCTTGTCGAGCAGACCCATCTGCGGGTGTCCTCCTGCGTTCCGGGTGAGTTCCCGGTGGTGTGTCGGTACGTGTCCGATCCGGACGGAACGGGCACACCGGTCGAACGCGTGACAACCGTGGCGAGTTCCCACCCACGCCGTCGCCGGATCGCCTACGGTCGGGGACCGTGACGACTGCGCCGCCGCCGACGACCGTCCCCGCCCTCGCGCTCGGCGCCGTCGCCGGGAAGGGACGCCCCGGGAGCTCGCGCATCGCCTGTCCGCTGCCCGACGGTGGCCTGCTCGACGTCGGCTCGCTGGCCACTGCACAGCGCGGCCCGTACCCGGACCTGCTGGCCGCGCCCGACCTGACCCGGCTGCTCGACGCCGGTGCCCCGGCCTGGCGCGAGGTCGTCCAGTGGCTGCGCGGCTGGCGCGAGGACCACGAGCGGGCCGCCGCATACCGCCTGCCCGACGAGGGACTGGTCCCGGTGCTGCCGTTCGCCGTCGCCGACTACGTCGACTTCTACGCCTGCGAGCAGCACGCACGGAACGCCGGACTGATCTTCCGCCCGGACGCCCAGGACCCGCTCACCCCGAACTGGCGGCGGATGCCGGTCGGGTACCACGGCCGTTCCGGCACGGTCCGGGTCACCGGCACCCCGGTCGCGCGCCCGTCGGGGCAGCGCGGGCCCGAGGACTTCGGTCCCTGCGCCGAGCTCGACTTCGAGGCCGAGCTCGGCTTCGTCCTCGGCGGGCCGGTCCCGGGGCCGGTCGGAATCGACGACGCCGCCGACCACGTCCTCGGCGTCGTGCTGCTCAACGACTGGTCCGCCCGCGACATCCAGTTCTTCGAGTCCCGCCCGCTCGGCCCGCACCTGGGCAAGTCCTTCGCGACGTCGATCTCGGCGTGGGTGACACCGCTCGACGAGCTGTCCGCGGCCCGGGTCCCGCTGCCCGCGCACGACCCCGCGCCGCTGCCCTACCTCACCCCGGGCGAGCCCGCGCTGGGCCTGGACCTCGACCTCGCCGTGCACGTCAACGGCGAGCTGGTCGCGTCCCCGCCCACGAGGGACCTGTACTGGTCCCCGGAACAGATGGTGGCCCACCTCACCTCGGGCGGCGCCGGACTGCGCGCCGGCGACCTGCTCGGTTCGGGCACCGTCTCCGGCCCGGAGCGCAGCGGTTTCGGCTCGATGCTGGAGCTGTCCTGGAACGGCCGCGACCCTGTCGTGCTCGCCGGCGGCGCCACACGCACCTGGCTGGAGGACGGCGACGAGGTCGTGATGACCGCGACCGCGCCCGCCCGCGACGGCGGCCGGGTCGCCCTCGGCGAGGTCCGCGGCCGGATCCGCGGCGCCTGACCGCCGCAGCCGGCGGGGGAGACCCTCGGCCGGGGGTGCTCAGGGGCGCAGCGGCATCAGCGGCTCGGGGTCGCCGAGCGCGTTCAGGATCAGCGCCGGCACCTCCTGCTTGCCGCTGCCGTCGACGGCGATGACCACGTAGACGGTGCGGCAGTCGCAGGTGACGATGCGCTCGCCCGCGTCGTCGAGGGCGCGGACCTGGAAGTCGAGCGCGAAGCTGGTCCGGCCGATCCGCGCCGTCGACACCGCGACGACGACGTCCTCGCCCCACCCGACCCCGGCCCGCCAGTCGAGCTCGGTGTGGACGAGCTGGACGTCGTAACCGGCGTCGAGCATCGCCCGGTAGGTGAGGCCGCGGGACTCGAGGAACTCGGTCATCGCCTCGTCGAACCAGGCCAGGTACCAGGCGTTGAAGACGACCCCCTGGGCGTCGACCTCGTGGTAGCGCACCCGGACCGGGAACTCGAAGCTCGCCATGGGCCGATGTTACGACTCACCCGGCCGGGCTCACCCCTCGTGCCGGTCGGAGCCCCCGGAGGAGTCGACGCGCTCCCGGATGGCCCGGTTGACCGCCCGCCCGAACGCTGCGACGACGCCCTGCAGGGTGATCGGCTTGAGCCGGGAGAAGGCGGCGGCGAGCCGTCGCCGCTCGTCGGCGGGGCGGCCGCGGTCCCGGTAGGGCTGCAGGACCTCGTCCTGGAACAGCGTCATCAGGTCCTCGGCGAGCGCGGCGGTGTGCCGCTCGATGAGGTCGTGCGAACGCTTCCACAGCTCGGGGGGCAGGCCGGAGTCCAGAGCCTCCAGCGCGGAGCCGAGCGCGACCGCGCCGTGCAGCCGGACGGTCGCCGGGCCGTCGCCGGGCAGCCGGGTCAGCGCGCCGAGCCGTTCGAGGGTGGTGACGTCGTCGTCGGACAGACGGCGACCCGCGCGCCGGTCGAGCCCGGCCCGGTCCAGCTCCTCGTCGACCTCGGGCAGCCAGGGCGTGAGCAGCGCGCGCTGCAGGGCCAGCTCCTCCGGCGCGGTCTCCAGCGGTACCCGTTCCAGCTGCCGTTCGATCGCGGCGAGGGTGAAGCCCAGCCCGGTGAGCTCGCCGATCAGCTCCAGCCGGGCGCGGTGCGCGGCGTCGTAGAGACCCGTGCGGCCGCGCAGCCGGGGCGCGGGGATGAGTCCCTTGCTCGCGTAGAAGCGGATGGTGCGCACCGACATCCCGGTCCGCTCGGCGAGCTGGTCGACGGTGAGGAGATCCCCGTCGTCGGGGGTCGGGCTCATCGCGGAGCCGTCGATGGCGGCGGACATGGCGAGCAGGTTACGGGTCGGCCGCTCGATATGACAGTGCTGGTGTGACATCATCCGTGTCACATGGACCCCGGTCCGTCTTGACCCATGTGACAGTGCTGCTGTAACAAAAGCTACCAGTAAGTAGGGGCAGTGCCGCCTGTACCGCCCCCGTGCCGACCACCCCACGAGAGGTTCGGATGAGCGAGATTCCCGAGGCCTACATCTACGACGCGATCCGTACACCGCGCGGACGGGGCAAGGCCTCCGGTTCGCTGCACGAGGTCAAGCCGATCTCCCTGGTGACCGGGCTGATCGACGCGGTCCGCGAGCGCAACCCGCAGCTCGACACGAACACGATCGACGACCTGGTGCTCGGCGTCGTCTCGCCCGTCGGCGACCAGGGCGGCGACATCGCCAAGACCGCCGCCATCGCCGCGGGCCTGCCCGACACCGTCGCCGGTGTGCAGCTCAACCGCTTCTGCGCGTCCGGCCTGGAGGCCGTGAACACCGCGACCCAGAAGGTCCGCTCCGGCATGGAGGAGCTCGTCCTCGCCGGTGGCGTCGAGGGCATGAGCCGTGTCCCGATGGGCTCGGACGGCGGCGCCTGGGCGATGGACCCCGACACCGCCTATGAGACCGGCTTCGTGCCGCAGGGCATCGGCGCCGACCTCATCGCGACGCTCGAGGGCTACAGCCGCACCGACGTCGACACCTTCGCCGTGGAGTCGCAGACCCGGGCCGCGAAGGCGTGGGCCGACGGTCGCTTCGCGAACTCGATCATCCCGGTGAAGGACCGCAACGGCCTGACGATCCTCGACCGCGACGAGCACATCCGCGCCGGCGCGACCGTGGAGGCGCTGGGCGGGCTCAAGCCGTCGTTCGAGATGATGGGCCGCGACGGCGGGTTCGACGCCGTGGCGCTGCAGAAGTACCACTGGGTCGAGAAGATCGACCACGTCCACCACGCGGGCAACAGCTCCGGCATCGTCGACGGTGCGGCGCTCACCCTCATCGGCACCGAGGCCGCCGGGAAGGCCAACGGCCTGACCCCGCGTGCGCGCATCGTCGCCACCGCGCTGTCCGGCGCCGACCCGACGATCATGCTGACCGGTCCGGCGCCCGCCGCGCGCAAGGCGCTGGCCAAGGCCGGGCTGTCGGTCGGCGACATCGACCTCTTCGAGATCAACGAGGCGTTCGCGGCCGTGGCCCTGCGCTTCATGCGCGACATGGACATCTCGCACGAGATCACCAACGTCAACGGTGGGGCCATCGCGATGGGCCACCCGCTGGGGGCCACCGGCGCGATGATCCTCGGCACCCTCGTCGACGAGCTGGAGCGCCGTGACCTGCGCCGCGGCCTGGCCACGCTGTGCGTGGGCGGCGGCATGGGCATCGCCACCATCGTCGAGCGCGTCTGAATCCCGGAAGGACTGAACAAGCAGTGAGTGAGCAGAAGGCCGTCCGCTGGGAGACCGACGGCGACGGCATCGCCGTCGTCACCCTCGACGACCCGGCCAGCAGCGCCAACACCATGAACGACGCCTACCGCGAGGCCATGCGGGAGGTCGTCGACGACCTGGAGAAGCACAAGGACGACATCGTCGGTGTCGTCGTCACCTCGGCCAAGAAGACCTTCTTCGCCGGCGGGAACCTCGAGCAGCTCAGCGCGGCCGGTCCCGACGACGCCGAGAAGATCTTCGAGCTGGTGACCGAGGTCAAGGCCCAGCTGCGCAAGCTGGAGACCTTCGGCCGCCCGGTCGCGTCCGCGCTCGTCGGCACCGCCCTGGGCGGTGGCCTGGAGATCGCGCTGGCGACCCACCACCGGGTCGGCGTCGACGCGAAGGGCGTCGTCTACGGCCTGCCCGAGGTGAGCCTGGGCCTGCTGCCCGGTGGCGGTGGCGTCACCCGCGTCACCCGCATGCTGGGCATCGCGAACGGCTTCATGAACGTCCTCGCGCAGGGCCAGCGGCACAAGCCGGCCAAGGCGCTGGAGCTGGGCCTGATCGACGAGCTCGTGGCCACCCGCGAGGAGGCCTTCGACAAGGCCCGCGCGTGGGTGCTCGCCAACCCCGAGCACACCACTCAGCCCTGGGACCAGCCGAAGTACCGGATCCCGGGTGGCACGCCGTCGAGCCCCTCGTTGGCCTCGATCCTCCCGGCGTTCCCGGCGAACCTGCGCAAGCAGCTCAAGGGTGCGCCGATGCCGGCCCCGCGCAACATCCTCGCGGCTGCCGTCGAGGGCAGCCAGGTCGACTTCGAGACCGCGCAGAGGATCGAGGGCCGCTACTTCGCGGAGCTCGTGACCGGCCAGGTCTCGAAGAACATGACCAAGGCGTTCTTCTTCGACCTCAACGCCATCAACGGCGGCAAGTCCCGCCCGGACGGCCCCGCGAAGTGGCAGCCGACCAAGGTCGCCGTGCTCGGCGCCGGGATGATGGGCGCGGGCATCGCCTACGTCTGCTCCCTCGCCGGCTGGGACGTCGTCCTCAAGGACGTCTCGAAGGAGGCCGCCGAGAAGGGCAAGGCCTACTCGCAGGGTCTCGTCGAGAAGGGCGTCAAGCGCGGGAAGACCACGCAGGAGAAGGGCGACGCGCTGCTCGGCCGCATCCTGCCGACCGACGACTACGCCGACCTCGCCGGCTGCGACGTCGTCATCGAGGCCGTCTTCGAGTCCGTCGAGCTGAAGCAGGAGGTGTTCCGCGAGGCCGCGAAGTACATCAACTCCGACGCGCTCCTGTGCTCGAACACCTCGACGCTGCCCATCACCGAGCTGGCCAAGGGCGTCGACCGCCCGGACGACTTCATCGGTCTGCACTTCTTCTCGCCGGTCGACAAGATGCCGCTGGTCGAGATCATCAAGGGTGAGCGCACGAACGACGAGGCCCTGGCCAAGGCGTTCGACCTGACGCTGGGGATCAGGAAGACCCCGATCGTCGTCAACGACTCCCGCGGCTTCTTCACCAGCCGCGTGATCGGCACCTTCATCAACGAGGGCGTCGCGATGATCGCCGAGGGCATCGACCCGCAGACGATCGAGCAGGCGTCGTCGCAGGCCGGTTACCCGGCCCCGGTGCTGCAGCTGATGGACGAGCTGACCCTCACGCTGCCGCGCAAGATCCGCGAGGAGACGAAGAAGGGCGTCGAGGCCGCCGGCGGCACCTGGACCCCGCACCCGTCCGACCCGGTGATCGACCGGCTGGTCGACGAGTTCGACCGCAAGGGCAAGAGCACCGGCGCCGGGTTCTACGACTACGCCGACGGCAAGCGCACCGGACTCTGGCCCGGTCTGCGCGAGCACTTCGGCGCGACGAACCACGACGTCGACCTGCACGAGCTGTCCGAGCGGATGCTCATCATCGAGTCGATCGAGACCGTGAAGTGCGTCGACGAGGGCGTGCTGACCACCGTCGCCGACGCCAACATCGGCTCGATCTTCGGTATCGGCTTCCCGGCCTGGACCGGCGGCGTGCTGCAGTACATCGAGGGCTACCCCGGTGGCCCGGCCGGCTTCGTGGCCCGCGCCGACGAGCTGAAGGCGAAGTACGGCGAGCGCTTCGAGGTCCCGCAGTCGCTGCGTGACCGCGCGGCGAAGGGGGAGTCGGCCACCGCGGCCGCCTGATCCCGCCCGTCACCGACCCCCGCCGGCGCCTCTGCCGGCGGGGGTCCGTGCGTTCCGGGCCCGCTCAGCGGGGCACGGTGGGCTGCAGCGTCGCCTCGACCAGTGCCTCGGTCCGGATGTGGGTCCCCTCCTGGTAGCCGGGGTCGCGGACCATCTCGGAGAAGGCCCGCCGGCTCGGGTAGGACACCAGGAGCACCGCGTCCCACTCCTGGCCCGGCTCGGCGACGACCGGTGCCAGCCCGCGCCCGAAGTAGACGACCTCGGCGCCGAACCGGGCGGCGGTGGCCCGGAAGTGGGAGACGTAGTCGTCGTAGCGGGCCTCGCCGCCCTCGGCGAAGCGCAGCAGGTTCAGCATCACGATCGGCTGGTCGGGGTCCTCGGCGAGGAAGGCCTTCATGTCCGCGCCGGACGGGTTCACTGCCATCGGCCGAGTCTAGGGTCGATCTCCGGGGGCGGAACCCGACGACGACGGAAGGAGCCCGGGACATGATCCGCAACGTGGTGGTCGGCCGGCTGAAGGACGGCGTGGACCCGGCCGAGATCGAGAAGGGCCTCCAGGCGCTGCGCGACCTGCGCATCGAGGGCCTCGACCTCGACCTGAAGGCCGGCCCGGACCTGGGGCTGCGTGAGGGCAACGCGCACGTCGTGCTCACCCTCGACCTGCCCGACGAGGAGTCCTACCACGTCTACGACGCCGACGACGAGCACAACCGGATCCGCCGCGAGCTGTTCGCCCCGCTCTGCTCGTCGATCGAGCGGATCCAGTTCCGCCTCTCCTGACCGGTCGAAGCGGACCAACCGGATGACCTGATCCTCGGGCACCATGGTGTGCGTGACGCAGTGGGTGTTCGACATCGTGGACCGGCTCGGTGCCGCCGGCATCGGGTTGCTGATCTTCCTGGAGAACGTGGTCCCACCGATCCCGTCGGAGGTGATCCTCCCGCTGGGTGGCTTCCGCGCCTCGACCGGCGCGATGGACCCGGTCGCGGTCTGGGCGGCGGCCACGATGGGAGCCGTCGCCGGGGCGCTGGTCCTCTACGCGCTGGGCCACTGGCTCGGGTACGAGCGGGTGCACCGGCTCTGCGGTCGTCGCTGGTTCGTCGTCTCCAGCCAGAAGGACCTGGAGAAGGGGCTCGCGCTGTTCGAGCGGTGGGGGAACTGGTTCGTCCTCGGTGGGCGCTGCATCCCGATCGTGCGCAGCCTGATCTCGATCCCGGCCGGGATCGCCCGGATGCCGCTGCTGCGGTTCACCGCGCTGTCCGCGCTCGGCAGTGGTGTGTGGAACGCGCTGTTCGTCTACCTCGGGTTCGTGCTCGGCGAGCGCTGGGAGGTCATCGAGGTCTACATGTCCCCGATCAGCAAGGTCGTCGCCGTGCTCGGCGCGGCGGCGATCGTATGGCTGGTCGTGCGGAAGCTCCGGCAGCGCCGCCACCGCGACGCCGGGGTGTCGACCGGGACCGGCTGAACGCGCCGAGCCGACGTCCGGCTGCGCCGGACGGGTGATCACGACAGCCCTGCGTACCGGTCCCGCCACGGGCCGTACCGCCGGGCCACCGCCGGGCCTCGGGCCCGCGCCGCTGTGCGAACCTGATCGTCACGCACGGGCGGTGACGAGCGGTGGAGGTGGTCGGGTGCGCCTGGTCGGGATCCACCACACCCACCCGTCGGGGGCGGTCGCCCTGCGCGGTGCCGACCTCGACGTCGACCCTGCCGTGCCGACCGTCGTGCGGGGAGGCAACGGGGCGGGCAAGTCCACGCTGCTGCGGATCGCCGCCGGTGCACTCGCCCCGACCGCGGGCGAGGTCGAGGACGTCCCCGAGGTCGTCGGCTACCTGCCCGACCGGTTCCCGGCCGCCCGCAAGCTGACCCCGCGACGCTGGCTCGACCACATCGCCCGGGTGCGCGGCGTCGACGTCGACGACGCCGCCGACCGCGCCGAGGTGCTGCTGACCGAGCTCGGGTACGACGGCGACGACGACGGGCCGATGGCCGACCTGTCCACCGGCAACGCCCGCAAGGTCGGGCTGGTGCAGGCGCTGGCCTGCGAGCCCGGCGTGCTCGTGCTCGACGAACCCTGGAACGGTCTCGACGACGACGCCGCGGACGCCCTGACCCGGCTGCTCACCGCCCGCGCCGCCCCGACCCTGCTGACCGACCACACCGGTACCGCGGCCGGTCTGCCCGGCGCCCGCCTCCACCGGCTGCGCGAGGGCCGGATCGCGACCGCCTCCGACCCGGACTCCGTGCCGTTGCCGACCGCGCCGCCGCCCGGGGCGATGATGCGCCTGGACATGGCCTGTGCGGGAGACCCCCGCCCGCTGCTGGAACGGGTGCTGCCGCCCGCCCGTGTCGAGGGTGCGGCGCCGGGCCGGTTCACCGTGCGGGTCCCCGCCCCCGAGAGCGACGCCTGGCTGGCGGCCGCGCTCGCCGCGGGCTGCGCGGTCCGCTCGGTGCGGCCGGTCCGCCCGGCTCCCCGGGAGGGCGGCCGGTGAGGCGGCGGGTGCGCGCGGCGTTCGCCGTGGCGATGCTGCTGGGCGAGGACGTCGGCCGCACCGAACGCTTCGTCGCGCCGCTGGTGCTCTACGCCGGCGCTCTCGCCGTGCTGTTCGGCGGCGCGCCCGGCCCGCTGCCCGCGCCGTGGGCGGCCAGCGCGCTGCTGCTCTACCCGGTCGGGGCCTGGCTGGCGCACGCGCTGGCCGAGTCCGAGGACGACGACGCCCGCACCGTCACCCTGTCCGCCGCGGGCGGCCCCTGGCCGGTCGCGGCCGGCGTGCTGATCGCCGCCACGGCGGGCGTGGCGCTGCTCGGGCTGCTCGCCGTGGTGTGGGGCGTGGTCGCGGCCTGGGGCACGGCGACGACCGGGAGCCTGCTCGACGGGCTGCTCGCGCACCTGGCCTGCGGGATCACCGGCGCCGCGGTGGGCTCGGTGTTCTCCCGGCCGGTGGTCCGCAACGAGGGTGTCGCGCTGATCGGTGCGCTGGTCGTGCTCGTGGTCACGGGCACGCAGTCGTGGCTGCCGCCGGTCGGGACCGCGGCCGCGGCCCTGGGGAGCGGGCGGCTCGGGGTGGGCCCGTTCGGCGACCTGGTCGTCGCGCTGCTGGTGGCGGTGGCGGCGACGGCACTGGTGGTCCGGGTCGAGCAGGGGGGCGGGCTGCGCGAGCTGGGTGCACGTCTCGGCCGGCACGTCGGCCGTCTGCGCCGCTGACCCCGCTGCTCGACCCGGCACCGCCCCGGGCCCGTTCTCAGATCAGGCCCGCGACCTGACCGAGGCGTTCGACGGTGCCCGCGAACAGGGCGTCGCGGGCGTCGACTGCGTTCTCGAACTGGCCGAACAGCTCGAAGGACAGGTGCCCGAACAGCCCGGTCCAGGCGGTGAGGGCGGCGAGCACGGCCCCGTCGGGCAGGTCCGGGAGACCCAGCGTGGCCCGGATGCGGACGGCGTCGCCGGCGAGTGCGGGATCCGGGTCGGTCGCCGCGGGGAGCGTGCCCGCGGCGTGCGCGGCGGTGAGCGCGCGGGCGAGCGGTTCCAGGACCCGGGCCGCGACGGGGACGGTGCCGGTCGGCGCACGGTAGCCCGGTACGGGGGAGCCGTAGATCAACGCGTACTCGTGCGGATGGGCCAGCGCCCAGCCGCGCAGGGCCTGCGCGATGCCCCGCCAGTGCTCCGCCGGGCCGGTGCCGGGGTCGGCCGCGGCGAGGGCGTCGGCGAGCCCGTCGTAGCTCTGCACGATCAGGGCGGTGAGCAGGTCGTCGCGGGTGGGGAAGTAGCGGTGCAGCGCCGAGGACACCATCCCGATCTCTCGGGACACCGCGCGCATGGACAGCGCGGCCGCGCCGGTCTCGGCCAGCTGCCGCCGGGCCGCCGCGGTGATCTCGGCGACGAGCTCGGCGCGGGCCCGCTCGCGGGCGGTGCGGGAGGCGTTCACGTGGCCACGGTAGAGCATCGGTCTGTTCCCCGAGCGCTGTGCTGATCCACGAGCGGTGATCTCGTTCTTGGCCGTCGCCGCGGTGGGTCTCCGCGACCGTCAGTCCGGCAGCGCCACCCCGACCAGCGCCGGCAGGGCGGTACGACCGGACGCCGTGAGGCGCACGGACCGCCGGTCGCGGCCGCGCTCGACCCAGCCGCGGTCGAACAGGGCCCGGCACAGCACCGCACCCGCCGTGCCCGCGAGGTGGTGGCGGCGCTCGGTCCAGTCCAGGCACGCCCGCACCACCGGGCGGCCGCGGCGGGCGAGCGCGTCCGGCCCGGCGAGCCCGGCGAACCACAACCGGCAGGCGGGGGTGAGGGCGAGACCGTCCCCCGTCGCGAGCAGGTCGTCGGCGACGAGCCCGTCGAAGAGCGCGACACCCAGGGCGCCCGCAAGGTGGTCGTAGCAGGTCCGGGCGGAGGCGAGCCTGGCTGCGGCGCGCGAGGCCCGCAGCGTCGGGGCTGCCCGGGCGGCGAGGGCGGCCGGGTCGATCGGGCCCCCCCGAGCCGCGGACGCCGTCCGTGCCGGGACCGCCGGTCACCGCGGGCCCCGGTCCCCGCCGGACCCCGGCACCCCGCCCGCCGCGACCCGGCTCTCCCGCGCCGGCCGCCCCCGGTAGCGGGACAGCGCCACCCCCGTCAGCGCGAGCACGCCGCCGAGCAGCGCCAGCGGCGGCGGCAGCTCCCCGAGTACCGGCCACGCCATGAGCACCACCAGCGTCGGGACGAGGTAGGTGGTGACGCCGAGCTGTCCCGCGTCGGTCCGCGACAGCGCGTACGCCCAGGTCCCGAACGCGAGCGCCGTCGGGACGAGCCCGAGGTAGACCATCCCGGCGATCTCCGGCCCGGACACCGTGCCGAGACCGTCGACCAGGTCGCCGGCCCACGGCAGCGTGACGACCGCTCCGACCACGCAGGCGACCTGGGTGACCTGCACCGCGGGCAGGCGCCGGAGCACGGGTTTCTGGGCGAGCACCCCGATCGTCCAGGTCGCGGCGGCCAGCAGGCACAGCAGCGCGCCCACCGGGCCCCCGGCGCCGGCCGGGCCGTCGCCCGAGGTGGCGAACCCGATCAGCACGGCCCCCGCGAACCCGATCCCGGCGCCCGCCAGCAGCGGGCGCGGGAAGCCCTCCCGCAGCACGACGCCGGCGGAGAGCGCGATGAGGATCGGTCCGACGTTCACCAGCATCGCCGCGGTCCCGGCGTCGAGGCGTTCCTCGGCCGCGTTCAGCGCGACGTTGTACACGGCGAACCAGCTCACCCCGCACACCACCATCAGCAGCCACTCCCGCGCGGTCGGCCGCACCCAGGACCGCGATGCCAGCACGGCGAGCGTGAGCGCGGCCCCGCCGACCGCCAGTCGTCCGAGCGCGAGCGCACCGGCGCCGAACGCCGGCCCCACGGCCCGGATCGCCACGAACGCCGACGCCCACGCCAGCACGGTCACCCCGGCCGCCGCGGCGATCCGCATCCCTGTTCCCGTCACGGCGACGACGCTAGGCGCCCGACGTTTCGGCCTGCACCGAATTCAGCCCCGGTAGTACGGTGCCGTCGCCGCGAGGGACGCCTCCCAGTCCGGCATCGGCGCCCCGGCCAGGACCGCGGCGAGCCGGTCGAGGTACCAGTGCCAGCCCGGGCCGGCGTCGGCCGGGGAGAACCCGTCGGGCAGCACCTGCTCGAACACGAGCACGGTGCCTCCGCCGTCCGGGGTGAGCGTCACCGACAGCTCCCACGGCTCGCCGTCACCCTCCCGGATGTCGACGACCAGCCGGTGCGGGGGCTCGCAGTCCCGGACGAGCACGGTGGACGGGGCGCCGCCGCCGTCCTCGTCGCTGGTCAGGACGAGCTCGACGGTGCCGCCGGGCCGCCCGTCGCCGCTCCACCGCCCGAACCACCGCGCGCAGCGGTCCGGGTCGGTGACCGCCGACCAGACGTCGGCGACGGGTTCGTCGTGGACGCGGCGGAACCGCAGCACGGCACGCCCGTCGGTGCCGCGGACCACCTCCCCGGCACGGCTTCCGGTATCGGTCACGGGTTCCTCCTCGATCCACGGGCCAGTTCGGTGCCGAGCGCGTCGAGCCGCTGCGTCCACAAGCCGCGCAGCCCGGCCAGCCACTGCTCGGCCGCGGCAGGCCCGGATGGGTCGACCGCGTAGAGCCTCCGGGTCCCCTCCGCCCGGACGGTGGCGAACCCGTTGTCCCGCAGCACGCGCAGGTGTCGGGAGACGGCCGGCTGCGATATCCCGAACTCGGCGCGGACGACCTCGGTCACCCGCCCTGCCGTCCGCTCGCCCCCGGCGAGGAGTTCCAGGATGCGCCGCCGGACGGGGTCGCCCAGCACGTCGAACGCTTCCACAACCCCGAGTTTATATAACTCCGAACGGAAATAGTAGCCCGCTGGACGGATTGACCCCTCGCCGCTATGGTTCATTACATGACTAATGAACCACTGCACTACGGCACCGGGAGGTCGCCGTGATCGACGACGGACGCCCGCTGTTCGCGCAGATCGCGGAGGACATCGCGTCCGCCGTGGTGGACGGGACCTATCCGGAGGAGACCCAGGTGCCGTCCAGCAACGAGCTCGCCGCCTTCCACCGGATCAACCCGGCCACCGCGGCGAAGGGTCTCAACCAGCTGGTCACGCAGGGCGTGCTCTACAAGAGACGGGGGATCGGCATGTTCGTCGCCGAGGGGGCACGGTCCCGGCTGCTGGAGAGCCGCCGCGAGGACTTCGCCCGGCAGTACATCGCTCCGCTGGTCACCGAGGCCCGCAAGCTCGGCATCGACCCCGAGCAGCTCAAGAAGATGATCGACGTCTGGGGGGACGACCGATGAGCACCGACGTGATCGCCATGCACGGCGTCACGAAGCGCTACGGCGACGTGACCGCGCTCGACGACGTGACGTTCACGCTGGAGGAGAACCGCATCCACGGGCTGCTCGGCCGCAACGGCGCCGGCAAGACCACCGCGATGCAGATCCTCACCGCGCAGAACTTCGCGACCTCCGGGCGCGCCGAGATCTTCGGCGAGCAGCCCTACGAGAACGCCCGGGTGCTCGCCCGCACCTGCTTCATCCGCGAGTCGCTGAAGTACCCGGACGAGTACCGGGTCCACCACGCGCTCCGGGCCGCCGCGAGCGTGTACCCGCAGTGGGACCAGGCCTTCGCCGACCGGCTCGTCGGGGAGTTCGGGCTCCCGCTCACCCGGCTCTGCAAGAAGCTCTCGCGCGGCCAGCAGTCCGCGGTCGGGGTGATCATCGGACTGGCCTCGCGGGCCCCGCTGACCTTCTTCGACGAGCCCTACCTGGGCCTCGACGCCGTCGCCCGGCAGATGTTCTACGACCACCTGCTCGCCGACTTCGCCGAGCACCCGCGCACCGTCGTGCTCTCGACGCACCTGATCGACGAGGTCTCCGACCTCATCGAGCACGTCGTCCTGATCGACCGGGGCCGCGTGCTCATCGACGAGGAGGCCGAGGCGCTGCGCGGCCGGGCCGTCACCGTCTCCGGGCCCGCCGAGTCGGTCGAGCGGTTCGCCCGCGGCCACACCGAGCTGCACCGGGAGCGCCTCGGCGGCTTCCTCCGCGTCACCCTCTCCGGGGTCGCGCCGACCCGCACCGGCCCCGCCGAGCCGAACCTGCAGTTCGAGCCGGTCTCGCTGCAGCAGCTCGTCGTCCGTACGACCCAGCACAGCGCGGCGCCGGGCACCGGCGTCGCCCAGGAGGTCCTGTCATGACCGCCGTCACCGCCGACCGCAGCCCGGTCGAGAGCACATCCGCCCGGGTGCACGCCGCGATCCGGATGGGCACGGTCAACTGGGGCCGCCGGTTCGGGGTGGCCTGGCTGATCCTGGCCGTCGTCTTCGTGCTGCACCAGACCATCTGGTGGGTCGTGAGGAGCAACGGCGGAGATGTGGAGGCCGGGTACGTCGGCGCGCTGACGTCGTTCTTCTTCATCCTCGGCAGCACCTATCTCGCGCTGATGACCCAGGTGATGCCGTTCGCGCTGAGCCTGGGCATCACGCGACGGCACTTCTACCTCGGCACCGTCCTGCTGGTGGCCGCCGAGACCCTGGTCAGCGCGATCGGGCTCAGCGTGCTGCTGGCCGTCGAACGGGCCACCGACGGCTGGGGACTGCGAGTCCAGTTCTTCGAGATGGGCTTCATGGGGCAGTCGAACCCGGTCACCCAGGTGCTCGTGTACTGGGTGCCGCTGCTGACGATCGGACTGGTGTTCGTGCTGCTCGGTGCGGTGTTCCGGCGCTGGGGACAGCTCGGGGTCTGGGGCGCGGCCCTGGTGCCCGTGCTGGTGGTCGCCGCCGGGATCGTGCTCCTGACCTGGCAGAACGCCTGGGGGGCGTTCGGCCGGTTCTTCGTCGAGACGCCGACGTGGGCGCTGCTCGCCGGCTATCCGCTGATCCTCGCCGCGGTCGCGGCGGGGGCCGGGTACCTGGTGCTGCGCCGCGCGACTCCCTGACGGAGGACCCGGCGGGGCCCGGCACCCTCGTGGGGGGTGGTGCCGGGCCCTCAGCCGTCCAGCACGAGATCGGCCCGTTCCGGTGCGCCACCGGAACGGGCCAGCTCCTGTTCGGCGCGCCGCCAGCCGTCGCGGTACGGGGCGTAGCCCGGCCAGTCCGCCCGCCCGCGCAGCCGCCGCTCCCGCTCGCCCGCCGACGCCTCCACCCAGATCGCCAGCGAGGTCACCGGCGCCAGCTCGGGCGCGCCGCTCCCGCACCCCTCCAGCACGACGACGGCCGCCGGCTCCAGCGTGCGTTCCGGTCCCGGCCGGTCGCGCACCCAGTCCCACGACGTCCAGCGCAGCGTCGTACCGGCCGCCAGCGGGTCACCGATCCCGCGCCGGGCCAGCGCCGGGACCCGGGGCAGCCCGTCCCAGCCTGGGCACAGGTCCTCGATCTCGAGCAGCGGGGCCCCGAGCCGGTCGGCGAGCTCGCGGGCCCGCGTGGACTTCCCGGCCCCTGAGAACCCGTCCACGGTGACCAGCCGGTTCCCGGCGGGCCCGGCGGGGGCGGCGTGCACGAGCCGGGCGACCGTGTCGGTCCAGCCCCGGTCCGCGACCGCCCTCACGGCCGGACGACCACCTTGACCTGCGACGCGTCGGGGGACAGGGCGTCGCCGACGTGGTCGAGGTCGACGTGCCCGGTCACCAGCCGGCCCAGGTCCACCGCGCCCGACGCGGCCAGGCGCACCGCCGTCGGCCAGGTGTTGGCGTACCGGAAGGTGCCGGTCAGGGTGATCTCGCGCGACTGCAGCATCGACACCGGCAGCGTCATCTCGTCAGCACCCATCCCGACCAGCACCGCGGCGCCTCCCGGCCGGACCGCGGGCAGCCCGCCCAGCACCGCGGCCGGCACTCCGGAGCAGTCGACGAAGACGTCCACCCCGGACACGTCGGCACCCGGCGCGACGACGTCGGTCGCGCCGAAGTCGCGGGCCAGCGCGGCGCGCGCCGGGTCCGGGTCGCTGACGACGACCTCGGCGGCGCCCTGCACCGCCGCCACCTGCGCGACGAGCAGCCCGATCGGCCCCGCCCCGGCGACGAGCACCCGCGACCCGACCCCGGTGCCCGCCCTGTGGTTCGCCCACAGCGCGACCGACAGCGGTTCGAGCAGCGCGGCGACGTCGTCGGAGACGTGCTCGGGGACGGGGTGGGCGAAGTCGTCGGCGATCGTCACGTACTCGGCGAACGCGCCGTCGACCGGCGGGGTCGCGAAGAACACCATGTCCGGGCACAGGTTGTAGGCGCCGGTGTGGCAGTACCGGCAGCGACGGCAGGGCACGCCCGGCTCCAGCGAGACGCGCTCGCCGATCCGCCCCGCGTCGACGCCCTCCCCGACGCCGACGATCCGCCCGGACGGCTCGTGCCCGAGCACCATCGGCTCGCGCAGCACGAAGTCGCCGATCCGGCCGTGCCGGAAGTAGTGCACGTCGGAGCCGCAGGTGCCGACCGCCGCCACCCGCACCAGCACCTCCCGGGGGCCGGGCCGGGGGACCGGTCGCCGCTGCACCTCCAGCTCACCGGCGGCACGCAGCACGCTGCACCGCATCGACTCCGGCACCTCGGCGATCGTCGTCACGGGCACGACGGTGGCACGCGCGGCCGGGCCGGGCAACGCGGTGCGCCGACCGCGCCGGACGTACCGGTGCGCGCACGGTCGATCATTCCGGCGGACGTCGTCCGCCCCCGGGAGGTCCGCCGGTGGTGTACTGCTCCGCGACGAGAGGGAGGACCGGCCGCCCCGCGGGCGGCCGGCGACGAGAAGGACGCCCATGGGCTCGGCCATCGAACGACCGGCGGTCACCGGCTTCCACCACGTGGCGGCGGCCGTGACCGACGTGGAGTCCAGTGCGCTCTGGTACCAGCGCGTCCTCGGGCTGCAACGGCTGCCGATGACCTTCCCGCACCACGACGCAGCCGACGGCTCGGCGGAGAAGGCGGCGCTGCTCCTCGACGTCGTGACCGGAGTGATGATCGAGCTGCACGCCCCGGCCGACGGCGACGGCGGCGGCCCCCGCGGCGCGCTCGACCACCTGGCGTTCGGCGTCGCCGACCGCGCGACCCTCGACGCCTGGGCCGCCTGGCTGGACAGCCTCACCGTGCCGCACGGCGGCGTCGTCGACCGGACCGACCCGACCGGCTACGCGACGCTGGAGTTCCGCGACCCGGACGGCATCGCGCTGGAGTTCATCCACTTCCCCGGCCGCGGTTAGGAGCTGCCCCGGCGGGGGTCCACGCAGACCAGGCCCCACGGCCGGTCGTCGACCCGGGTCATCACCACGGTGGCGTGCCGCGACCCGCGGCCGCGCAGCTTCCGGGCGATCGCCTCGACGTCACCGGCCAGGCCGCGGCGCCGCACGTCGACCGCGCCGACGTCGAGCTCGCGCAGCAGCCGGGGCAGCCGCTTCTGGTCCCACGGACGGGAGTCGAGCACCCGCAGCGGCCGCGCGAACGGCGTGGCCGGGGGCTCGTCGTCGCCGGTGAGGAAGGCGATCCGCGGGTCGATCCGGGCGGTGCCGGTGGCCCGGGCCAGCGCGGAGACCAGTCCGGCCCGGGTGACGGCCGGGTTCGGGTCGAGCAGCCAGACGCCCGGTTCGCCGACCGCGATCCCGGTGTCCCCGTCCGGCGGGTCCGGCTCGCCCTGCAGGTCGTGCACGCCGTCGTCGTCGACGACGGTGGCGCGCGTGCGGGCGCGGGCCAGCGCGGGGGACCAGGCGCAGGCCTCCTTCAGCTCGCGTCCGAGCGCGAGGAACTCGATCTCCCAGTCCGGCGGGACGGTGTCGTGGTCGATCCCCGGTGCCGCCTTGATCCCGACCGCGCCGGCCCGCCGCTCCAGCTCCAGGCACCAGCCCAACGGCGGCTCGGACTCGCCGGTCCGCATCCGGCCACCGCCGGTGCGCCGGGCGGGGTCGACGAACACACCGTCGGTGCCGGACAGGTCGGCGTCGCGCACGTCGCACCGCACCGTCCGGGCCGAGCCGCCGTGCACGGCCGCGTTGCGGTCGGCCATCCACAGGTGCACCGGGTCCAGGTCGACGCCGGTGACCTCGTGGCCCGCCGCGACCAGCGAGACCAGGTCGCCGCCGATCCCGCAGCACAGGTCGACGACCGCGCGCCCGGCGAATCGGGCGGCCCGGTGTCGCGCGATCACCTCCGACGACGCCTGCTCCAGCCCGTCGCGTGTGAACCACATCCGCGCGGCCCGTGCGAACTTGCGGGCGGCCCGGTCCCGCAGCCCGGCCTGGGCCATCGCGTCGGCGACCAGCCCGGCGTCGTGCTCACGGCGCAGCGCGGTCCCCAGCCGGAGCGCGGCGTCACCGTCCCGGTCGGCGACGGCGAGCCGCTCCAGCAGCGCCGTCCCCTCCGGCCCGGCGAGCCGCTCCAGCCGGGCGATCGGATCGTCGTCCACGACGACAGTGTCCACGGCGCCGTCCCCGGCACCGTCGTGTGCCCGCACCGGCGTCGGCCGCCGCGGACCGGCGGGCGTACGGTCGTCGGCCGGGACAGCGGAGCGGAGGGCCACGTGGTCGAGTACGACGGCCGCGACCCCGCCGTACCCGGCGCACCGGTGCCCGCGCCCCCCACGGTGCGGGGTGCGACGGCGCTGCCCCGCGAGATCGGCGTGCTGGTCGGGTCGGCGTTCGCGATCGCCATCGGGTTCGGGCTGGTCGCGCCGGTGCTGCCGGCGTTCGCGCGCTCGTTCGACGTCGGGGTGACCGCGGCCGCCGCCGTGATCAGCGTGTTCGCCTTCTCCCGGCTGGTGTTCGCCCCGCTGTCCGGCACGGTCGTCGGCCGGTTCGGCGAGCTGCGGGTGTTCGTCGCCGGGCTCGCCGTCGTCGCCGTGACGACGGCCGGTCTGGCCTTCGCGACGGCGTACTGGCAGCTGATCGCGCTGCGCCTGGTCGCGGGCGTCGGATCGACGATGTTCACGATCTCGGCGGTGTCGCTGCTCGTGCGGCTGTCCCCGCCGCACCTGCGGGGCCGCGCGACGAGCCTGTGGGCGACCGGGTTCCTGCTCGGCAACATCGCCGGGCCGTTGCTCGGCGGCACCCTCGCCGCGATCGACGTACGCGCCCCGTTCCTGATCTACGCGGCGCTGCTGGTGCTGGTGATCGTCGTGGGCGGGCCGCTGCTGCGCCGGCCGGAGGGCCCGGTCGACGAGGCGCCCCCGCCGCGCACCCGGTTCCGCGACGCCGTGCGCCACCGTGCCTACCGGGCGTCGCTGGTGGGGAACTTCGCGAACGGCTGGGCGGTGTTCGGCGTCCGCATCGCGCTGGTCCCGCTGGTGGTGGTCGAGGCGCTGGGGCGCGAGGACGCGTTCGGCGGCATCGCGTTGTCGGTGTTCGCGGCCGGGAACGCGGCGACCCTGCTGCTGGCCGGACGTCTCGCCGACCGCTCCGGTCGCAGGCCCCCGCTGATCGCCGGCCTCGCGGTGTCGGGTGCGTCGACGGCCGTCCTCGGCTGGGTGCTCGACCCCTGGGCGTTCCTGGCGCTCTCGCTCGTCGCGGGGCTCGGCAGCGGACTGGTGAACCCGCCGCTCAACGCGGCCGTCGCCGACGTCATCGGGGAGCGCGCCCGTGGCGGCTCGGTGCTGGCGGGCTTCCAGATGGCGGCCGATCTCGGTGCCATCGCCGGGCCGCTCGTGGCCGGTGCGCTCGCCGAGGTCTGGGGGTACGGGCCGGCGTTCGCCGTGACCGGGGTGCTGTCACTGGTCGCGGCGCTCGTCTGGTGGCGGGCGCCGGAGACCCTCCCGTCCCGGTCCTGACCTGGGGCGTCGCCCGCCGGGGTGACACCAGGGCCGGTCGCTCCGTCCCGCTGGTCCCGATCGTCACCCGGATCCCACCCGTCATGGCGGGCCGCCGGTTCGGGTGACCTCCTCCGGGGTGACCTCACCCCACCGACGGGTGGCGGGTGTGGCTGGTGTGCACAGGGTGCTTCTAGCGTCGTGGATATCGGACAAGCCGGACACGGATGGGGACGGGAACGAAGCCATGAGGCGCGGACTGGCACGACGTACGGTGATGAGCGCGGCGGCGGTGGTGACGGTGAGTGCTGTCATGTTCACCGGAGGGGTCCTGGCTCTCACCGACGGTGCGGCCGTGTCCGCGGCCGCGGCACCCACGGTGCCCGGCGCCGTCGCGCAGGCCGCGGCCCCGGAGGCACCGAGCGTGCTCGCCGGGCCGGCGACCACCCCGTCGGGCGCCGCGGCGTTCCCGACCGACTCCGCTCTGCGGTCGTCGTCGGAGGCCGCCGGGGGCTCCGGTGCTGCGACGGCTGCCCGATCCGCGGAGACGGGGACGGACGCCGTCCGCGGGGCCGAGGGCTCCGGTGACGCCGGACCGGCTCGCCCGGCCGCGACCGGGTCGTCCGGTTCCGCGGGCCCGGTCTCGCCGTCCGCGCCGGAGTCCGCCGACGCAGCGAAGCCTGCCGACGCCGCGAAGCCTGCCGACGCGCCCGCCGACGTGCCGTCCGGCCCCGCGGACGGACCCACGACACCGGTCGCCCCCGCCGAGAAGCCCGCCGGCCCCGCAGCCGACCCGGCGCCGCCCGTGGACGAGCCCAGCGGTCCCGCGGCCGGACCGGCCGCTCCCGTGGAGAAGCCCGCCGATCCCGCAGGAGACCCCGCCGATCCCGCAGGAGACCCCGCCGCTCCCGCGGGCGAGCCCGCCGCTCCCGCGGAGACACCGGGTGGGCCGGCCGAGAAGCCGGCGGATACTGGGGAGACGCCGGCCGGCCCGGCGCCCGCACCCGCCGACGCCGGGACGGAGCCCGCCGCCCCCGTGAAGCCCACCGACCCGGAGGAGAATCCCGTCGCCCCCTCGGACGAGCCCGTCGAGACGCCGACCGACCCCGCGGCCGCGCCCGCCGCGCCCGCCGACCCCTCGGCCCGACCGGCCGACCAGAGTGCGCCCCGACCCGGGGCCACCAGCGCTGCCGAACGCTACGGCTGGGGCGCGCCGCTGCCGGCGTCGGACGAGTTCGACTACACCGGACCGCCCGACCCGGCGAAGTGGAACCAGGCGGGCGAGTGCTGGCCCGGTCACGCGGGCAACGGCGGCCGCTGCGCCAGCCGGTCCACGGTGAAGGACGGCAAGCTGATCCAGACCGGGCTGCGGAACGGCGACTCGGCGTGGATCTCGTCGAAGTTCAACCAGCGATACGGCCGCTGGGAGGCCCGCGTCCGCTCCGAGGCCACCGGCCCGGACAACGGCAGGCAGTACCACCCGCTGCTGATCATCTGGCCGCAGTCGGACCGCTGGCCCCAGGACGGCGAGTACGACTTCCTCGAGAACGGCGCGCCCGGCGAGCAGTGCGCCGAGGCGTTCATCCACTACCCGCACGGCCGCGGCGCGGTCCAGCAGGAGTACGCCAAGGAGAAGAACTGCGGTGCACCGCTGAGCGAGTGGCACAACGTCGCCGTCGAGTGGACGCCCGACCACGTGAAGGGCTTCATCGACGGCAAGGAGTGGTTCTCCTTCTCCGGCGGTGCCCGGCCCGGCCGCAAGAACATCCAGGACATGCCCAGCGGGCACCTGACCATCCAGCTCGACAACTTCTTCGGCGGCAACATGCAGCCGGCGACGTACGAGGTGGACTGGGTCCGGATCTACTCCCTCGACGGGAAGTGACCGGCTAACGCCGGACCGTTGCGGGACGATGAGTGGACGTGCCGCTTCTCACACGCAGGACCGCGGGGTGGCTGCTCGCGGGCGTCGTGGCCCTGGAGGTCGCGATCCCCGCGGTCGGCCTGGCCACCACCGAGCCGCCGCGCCGCTACTCCTGGAGCATGTTCGTCGCGTCGTCGACGGAGTACGCCTACACCGGACGGACCGCCGACGGTGCGTCCCGCGCCCTCGACACCGGGGGCCTGCCGTGGCCGCAGCGGACCGTCCACTACGGAGCCACGGTCCCGGGGCTGCTGTGCGCGGCGGCCCCGGACCTCGTCTCGGTCTCCCGGACCCGGGACGGCGCCCCGGAGTGGGAGCAGTCGTGCTGAGGCTCCCCGACACGCTCCCCGCCCGCCCGCTGGCCGGGTACCGGATCCTGGTCGGGCTCGTCGCCGGGCTGAAGGCCGTCGAGCTCGGCGCGAGCCCGCTGCTCGGGACCCGGGCCGGACCGCTGTTCGGGGTCGGCCCGACGCTGCCCGCCCCGGTCTGGCTCGCGCTCGGCGCGGTGATGGGGCTGGCGGCGCTGGCCGTCGTCGTGGGGTGGAACGCGCGGGCGGCGGCCCTGCTGGTCGGGCTGTGCACCGCCGGCTTCGTCTGGGGTGCGGGCTACTACTCCAACCACACCTACCTGCTGTTCACCGCGGCGGTGCTGCTGTCGTTCTCCGACTGCGACGCGGCCTGGTCACTCCGGTCCCGGCGCGGACACGGCGCCGACCGGGTGTGGGCGGCGCCGGTGCTGGTGCTGCGGGCGCAGATCACGATCGTCTACTTCTACGCCGCGATCTCGAAGATCCGTCCGGACTTCCTGTCCGGCAACGGTCTGGCGTCCTGGACGTGGGACTCGGTGCTGGTCCCGGCGGCGATGCTGACGCCGGTGTTCCTGGTGCCGATGGCGTTCGGCGCGGTACTCACCGAGCTGTTCGTCGCGTTCGGGCTGTGGTCGTCGCGGCTGCGGCCGGTCGCCGTCGTCGCCGGGACCGGGCTGCACCTCGGCATGATCGCGATGCTCTCCGACGGGCTGCACGCCGCGGTCGAGCTGGGGCTGTTCGCCACCCTCACCTGCGGTGGCTACCTGCTGTTCGCGGACCGCGTCCCGGTCGTCGGCGGGCTCCCCGGCGCGGTGGTGGTGCCCCGGCAGCGCCGGTCGGAACCGGCGCTGCCGAGCACGGTCACCCGGCGCTGACGCCCATCGCCTCGGCCAGCCGCAGGTGCGGCGCGGCCTCGTCGTGGCGCGAACGGCGCTGCAGGGTGCGCCCGAGGAGCAGGTGGGCGTACCCGTCGGCCGGCTCGCGGCGCACCAGCTCGCGGAGCTCGGTCTCGGCCCGGCCGAGCTGCGCGGAGTGGTAGTACGCGCGGGCCAGCAGCAGCCGGACCGCGGCGGCCCCGGGCTGCTCGGCGACGAGCTCGGCGAGCACCGTCGCGGCCCCCGCGGGGTCGCCGGAGTCGAACAGGTACCCGGCGTGCTCCCACCGGTCGGCAGGCCCTGCTTCCGTCCCGGTCATCCAGGACAGCGCGTCGATCCTCATCGGTGCGGCCTCCTTCCGGCCCGTTCGGTTGATACGTCAACCACAACCGTGGCGCCGGGTGTTCTGTTCCCGGCTCAGGCCAGGGCGGCGCGGACCAGCTCGGGCATCCCGGTCGCCGGGCGGCCGAGCAGCGTCGCGAGGTCCTCCGACGGCTCGGCGAACATTCCCGACGAGACGAACTCGCCGATGAAGGCCGGGGCCGGGGCCTGGTCGAGCGGTACCCGGCGGTGCGACACCGGCCGGCCGGACTCCGCGGCGATCGTCGCGGCCAGCTCGTCGTAGGTCCACAGCGGTCCGCGCAGCTCGTAGGCGCGCCCGGCGTGCTCCTGCGGCCCGCCGGCCACGACGACGGCGGCGGCCCGCGCGAGGTCCGCGATCGTGGCGGTGTTGAGCGCCCGGCCGCCGTCCGCGGCGACCGTCTCCCCGGCCTCCAGCGCGGTGGCGACCACGCCCGGGTTGACGAACATGTCCGAGTAGAAGGTGTTGCGCAGCGGCGTCACCGGCAGTCCGGAGTCGCGCAGCAGCTCCTCGGTGAGGGTGTGGTCGGCGAGGAACGCGGGCGCACCGGGCCGGTCCGCGCCGATCGCGCTGGTGTAGACGACATGGCCGACGCCCGCGTCGGCCGCGGCGCGGACCACGTTGCCGTGCTGGCGCTCGCGCACCCCGGGGGTCACGTCGGAGCCGGACACGAACAGCAGCCCGTCGGCGCCGGTGAACGCCGCCGTCAGCGAGGCCGGGTCCTCGTAGTCGCCGACGTGCACCCGGACCCCGGCCGCGGCCAGGTCGGCCACCTTCTCCGCGGACCGGGCGAGGACGCCCACCTGCTCCGCCGGCACGGTCTCCAGCAGCGCCCGCACGGCCGCGCCGCCCAGCTTCCCGCTCGCCCCGGTCACGATGATCATCGCTGTCTCCCCATCTCGTCGTGGACGGTGCCGACACTGCCGGATAGGCTTACGTCCGGTAAGTACGTACCTTCTGGTAAGTAGGTGGGTGGACGGTGAGCACGCAGGTGGAACGGCCCACGGGCCTGTTCTCGGGTGACGCGTTCGACAGCAGCTGCCCGTCGCGGTCGGTCCTCGACCACGTGACGTCGAAGTGGGCGGTCCTCGTGCTCGTGGTCCTGTCCCGCGAGGACCACCGGTTCTCCGCGCTCCGCCGCGCCGTCGGCGGGATCAGCGAGAAGATGCTGGCCCAGACCCTGCGCACCCTGGAGGGCGACGGCTTCGTGCACCGCGAGGTCGCCGCGACCACCCCACCGCAGGTCAGCTACGGCCTCACCGAGCTCGGCCACGGCGTGACCGGCCACCTCGCCGGTCTCGTCGGCTGGATCGAGGACCGGATCCCCGAGGTGGTGGCGGCACGCGGGCGGGCCTAGGTCCCGGTGGTCAGTGCCCGCCGCCCAGGTGCCCGGCGAGCCGCTCGTGGCGGTCGCGGCTGTCGTCGTTCATCCCGGTGACGACGAGCGTGCGGCCGGACCGCGCGTAGCGGCGCCGCAGGTCGTCGAGGACGGCGACGGTCGAGGCGTCCCACACGTGCGCGCCGGACAGGTCGACGGTCACCTCGTCGGGGTCCCCGTCGGGGGCGAACGCGGTGCTCAGCTCGCTGCTGGAGGCGAAGAACAGCTGGCCGGTGACGCGGTAGACGACGGCCCCGCCGTCGTCGACGGTGCGGTCCACCCCGACCAGCCGTGACACCCGGTTCGCGAACAGCACCGAGGCGACGAGCACGCCGGCGCCCACGCCGAAGGCGAGGTTGTCGGTGCCGACGGTGACCACGACGGTCGTCAGCATCACCGCCGTCTCGCTGCGCGGCATCCGGCGCAGCGTCGCCGGACGGATGCTGTGCCAGTCGAACGTCCCGACCGACACCATGACCATCACCGCGACCAGGGCGGCCATCGGGATCAGCGCGACGACGTCGCCGAGTGCGACCACGAGGACCAGCAGGAACACCCCCGCCAGGAACGTGGACAGCCGCGTCCTGGCCCCGGACGCCTTCACGTTGATCATCGTCTGGCCGATCATCGCGCAGCCGCCCATGCCGCCGGTGAAACCGGTGACGATGTTCGCGACCCCCTGGCCCCACGACTCGCGGGTCTTGTCCGAGCCGGTCTGCGTGATGTCGTCGACCAGGCGCGCGGTCATCAGCGACTCGATCAGCCCGACCAGCGCGACGCCGAGCGCGTACGGCGCGACGATCCGCAGCGTCTCCCACGTCAGCGGCACCGCGGGGAGGTGCGGGAGCGGCACCGTGTCTGGCAGCGCGCCCTGGTCGCCGACGGTCGGCACGGCGACCGCGGCCGTCACCGTGACCACGGTCAGCCCGACGATGGCGACCAGCGGTGCCGGGACGACGCGGGTCAGCCGCGGCAGCCCGACGATGACCGCCAGGCCGACGGCGACCAGCGGGTAGACCGCCCAGGGCACGCCGACCAGCTGGGGCACCTGCGAGGTGAAGATCAGGATCGCGAGTGCGTTGACGAAGCCCACCATCACGCTGCGTGGCAGGAAGCGCATCAGCCGCGCGACGCCCGCGGCGGCCAGCGCGATCTGCAGCACTCCGCCGAGCACGACCGCGGCGAACAGGTACTCGACGCCGTACTCCCGCGACAGCGGGGCCACGACCAGCGCGATCGCGCCGGTGGCGGCCGAGATCATCGCCGGTCGCCCGCCGCAGACCGCGATGACCACGGCCATGGTGAACGAGGCGTACAGGCCGACCCGGGGGTCCACCCCGGCGATGATCGAGAACGCGATGGCCTCGGGGATCAGGGCGAGCGCGACGACGAGCCCGGCGAGCACCTCGGTGCGCACCAGGCGGGGTGTCCAGCGCGCACGCAGCGTGGCGAGGTCGGGCAGGGCGGAGCGGGGCACGATACGACGGTCGCTTTCACGTCGGGGGAGGGGTGGGGCCGCGGGCCACGTCGGCGGGAGCGCGCGAACGGCCCGACCGTACTCTCACGCTAGGGGAGGGTCTGCGGTGCGGGGCCGGATCCCGTCCGGGGTGGCGCGTCCCACACTCCGTTGTCCCACAGGTCGATCTCAGCGTCGTCACAGCGACGGTGAGCACGATGGGGTCCATGGCGATGACTCCCGACGTACCGACCTGGGTGGGTGAGCTCGACCGGCTCGCCCCGGCCCGCGACCTCGAGGTCGACCGGCGGTTCGCCGCCGCGCGGCTGCTGGTCACCGTCGGTGGCACCCCGCAGGGTCAGGTCACCGTGCCGCTGCGCGCCGGGCGCGCGACCGCCGCGGAGCTCTCGCTCGCCGTCGCCGCGCTGCCCGCGGCCGGCACCGTCGCCGTCGCGCCGTCCGCGGCCGACCCGGTCACCGTGGTCGTCGCGACCCGCAACCGGCCGGAGTCGCTGGCCCGCTGCCTGCGCGCGGTCCTCGCCTCCGACCACCCGGCGCTGTCGGTCGTCGTCGTCGACAACGACCCGGACGACGAGCGGACCGAGCTGGCCGTGCGGGCCGCGGGTTCCGACCGCGTCCGCTACGTCCGCGAGCCGCGGCGCGGTGCGTCCATCGGGCGCAACCGGGGTCTGGCCGAGGCCCGCACCGAGATCGTCGCCTTCACCGACGACGACACCGAGGTCGACCCCGCCTGGGCCTCGCGCATCGCCGGGGCGTTCGCCGCGGATCCCGAGCTCGCCTGCGTCTCCGGCCCGGTACTGGCCGCCCGCCTGGGCAGCCCCGAGGAGCGCGCCGCCGACGTCGCCCTGGCCTGGAACAAGGGCTTCACCCCACGCCGGTTCACCCTCGCCGAGCCCCCCGCGGACTCCCCGATCTTCCCGTTCGCCCCCGGCCTGTTCGGCATCGGCGCCAACCTCGCCGTGCGTGCCGGGGCCGCCCGCGCCGTCGGCGGCTTCGACGAGGCCATGGGCCCGGGCACCCCCACCCACGGCGGCGAGGACTGCGAGTTCCTCGTCCGCATGATCCTGGCCGGCAACGTCCTCGGCTACGCCCCGGGCGCCTACCTGTGGCACCACCACCGCCCCGACCAGGCCGCGCTGAACACCCAGCTCGAGGGCTACGCGATCGGGTTGGGCAGCTTCCTGGCCAAGGTGGCGCTGTCGCCGCAGGGCCGGTCGGTCGCGCTGCGCCGGCTCCCGGCGGCGGTCGCCCGGCTGCGCCACATCTCCGACCGCGAGGCAGGCGCCGGCGACGCGATGCCCGACAGCGGGCTGCTGGAGCGCGGCGGCCGGATCGCCCGCGGTGGCTGGGCCTACCTGCAGCGGTCCCGCGAGGTGCGGCGCAACGGTGGCGCGGTGCCGCCGATGCTGCTGCCCGCGCGCTCGGCGCTCGTCCCGGCGCACATCCGCCGCGCCGCCGAGGCCGCGCGGGTCCGGACCGGGGCCGGCGCCCACGTCGGTCCGACGGCCGTCCCGGCTCCGCGTCCCGACCGGCAGGCCGAGGCCGAGGCCGGCGACGACCGCGGGGCCGCGGAGCTCGCCCGGAACTCCGCGGCCTGAGCCGCTACAGCCCGTAGGACTTCCCGATGATGTCGCGCTGGATCTCGCTGGTCCCGCCGTACACCGTCGAGACGACGCTCTGGCGGAGCAGCCGCTCCATGCCGTACTCGGTGGCGTAGCCGTAGCCGCCGAGCATCTGCATCCCCTCCAGGGACAGGTGCTTGGCGAGTTCGGTGGCCTTGAGCTTGGCCATCGACGCCTCGCGGGGGAACAGCGCACCCGCGGGGGCCTCGTCGATCACCCGTGCGGTGTCGTGCACCAGCAGTCGCGTGGCCGCCAGCTCGGTGGCGTTGTCGGCGATGCGGTGGCGCATCGCCTGGAAGCTCCCGACGGGGCGCCCGAACTGCTTGCGCTCCGTGACATAGGCGACGGTGTCGTCGAAGGCGCGCCGCGCGAGTCCGAGCATGAGCCCGGCCAGGATCATCCGCTCCAGGTTCAGCCCGGCCATGAGCTGGCGCCAGCCCTGGCCCTCGACGCCGACGACGGCGTCGGCGGGCAGCTCGCACCCGTCGAAGTAGAGATCGTTGACCTCCTTGCCGCCCATCGTCTCGATGCCGTGGATCGACAGGCCTGCCGCGTCGGCGGGCACGACGAACATGGTCAGGCCGTCGTGCTTGCCGCCCTCGGTGGAGGTCCGGGCGACCAGCAGGATGTGCGACGCGATGTGCGCGTTCGAGCACCAGGTCTTCTGGCCGTCGATCCGCCAGCCGGTCTCCGTCTTCGTGGCCTTGCACTTCAGCCCGCCGACGTCGGACCCGGCCTCCGGCTCGGACATCGAGATCGACAGCACGTCGCCGCGGCACATCCCGCCCAGCAGCTCCTGCTTCTGGGCCTCGGTGCCGAACTTCTCGATCGCCGCGGCGGTGATGGTGGTCGTGCCGAACCCGGCGATCGGGGCCTGGCCGTACGCGGACTCCTCCAGGAAGACCAGCAGGTCACGCATGCCCTGGCCGGCGCCGCCGTACTCCTCGGGGGTGGCGATGCCGAGCCAGCCGAGGTCGGCCATCTTGCGGTAGATCTCGTCGGAGTGGGCGTGCCGCCCGCCGCCGGTCAGCTCGTCGCGGCGCTCCTTGCTACCGATCTCGCGACGGCAGAAGTCGCCGATCGCCTTCGCCAGGTCGGACTGGTCCTCGGTCAGGGTGACGGGCATCAGGGGTCTCCTCGGTCGTCGGACCACATTCCGGTGCGGTCCAGGTGGGTGAGCAGCAGGTCGCGGCCGTCGAGCACGTGGCGACGCATCGCCGCCCGCGCGGCGTCGGGATCGGCGGCGCCGAGCGCGTCGAGCAGGACGAGATGGGCGTCGACCGCGCCGGCCCGCCACTCGGGCGAGCCGGTGTAGAAGTGCGCCGGCAGGTAGTGCGACGAGCGCCCCACCAGCCAGGCGAGCTTGCGCGAGCCGGCCAGCCGGTTGACCTCGGCGTGCAGCCGGTGCTCGGCGGACACGAGCGGGTCCAGCTCGGCCGGGTCGTGGGTCTCGGGGGTGCGCTCGCACAGCGCGGCGATCCGGTCGGCGAGCTCGCGCAGCGGTGCGAGGTCGGCGGGGGACAGTCGCTGCGCCGCGCGCGCGGCCAGCGTTCCGGTCAGGTCGGCCTGCACCTCGAACAGATCCGCGACGTCGTCGCGGGTCAGCTCGGCGACGACGAACCCGCGCCGCGGCACCGCGTGGACCATGTCCTCCGCGCGCAGCGACTGCAGGGCCTCACGGACCGGGGTGTGGCTGACGCCCAGGTCCGCGGCGATCCGGTCCATCCGCAGGAAGGTGCCCGGGCGCAGCTCACCGGAGAGGATGCGGTCCCGCAGGACGAGCGCGATGCGGTCGGGCAGCTGCGGGGCGCGGCCCGGGGAGAGCTCACGCACGAAGTCGGCCGTGGACACGACGACTATCATATACGATTCTGCCGAACCTGCGTCGCCGACGACCGAGGGAGAAGAACGTGCCGGGTCAGAGCCCTGCCGAGGATTTCCGCCTGACCGACATCCTCGCCGATCCCGACCGCGCCGACCTCGTCGCGCTGTCGTTCGACGGCGCGACGACCACCTACGGCGAGCTCGAACAGCGCGCCGGGCGCACCGCGGCGGCCCTGCGCGACCTCGGCCTCGGGGCCGGGGACCGCGTCGTGTGGATCGGGAGGAACCGGCCGGAGTTCCTGGAGCTGCTCTTCGCCGCGCCGCGGATCGGCGCGGTGTCGGTCCCGCTCAACACCCGGCTCACCGAGGCCGACCTGCTGGCGCTCGTCGCCGACGCCCGGGCCGGTCTCGTCGTGCTGGGGCCGGACTTCGCGGGGCTGCGCGGTGCGCTCGACGGGCGCCGGGTCGTCGTGGTGGGGGAGGACCACGCGGACTGGCGTGACGCGGCCGCGGACGTGCTGCCGCCGTCGTCGCCTGCCGGATCCACCCCGGACGACACCGTGCTGCAGCTCTACACCTCCGGCACCACGGGGCTGCCCAAGGGCGTGCTGCTCGCGCACCGGCAGTTCTCGGCGCTGCTGCTGGCCGCCGGGCACTGGTCGATCGACCCCACCTCGACCGCGCTGGTCGCGATGCCGCTGTTCCACATCGGCGGCGTCGGCTACGCGCTGGTCTGCCTGGCCGCCGGGGCGCGGTGCGTGCTCGTCGCCGACATCGTCCCCGGGCCGCTGCTCGACACGATGTCGGACGAGCGCGTCACGAACGCCTTCCTCGTGCCGGCCGTGCTGCAGATGCTCTCCGCGGTGCCCGGTGCCGCCGACCGCGACTGGTCCGCGCTGCGGTCGATCGCCTACGGCGCCTCGCCGATCACCGTCGGCGCGCTGCGGGCGGTCGTCGAGACCTTCCGCGCGCCGCTGTTCCAGGTCTACGGCGCGACCGAGACCACCGGTGCGATCACCCAGCTCGACCCGGGCGACCACGATCCGGACGGCCCCCGGGCGCACCTCATGCGCTCGGCCGGGCGGGCGTACCCGTGGGTGCGGCTGACGATCGTGGACCCGGCGACCGGCCGGGAGCTGCCGCCCGGCGAGGTGGGGGAGGTCCGGATCCACTCCGACCAGGTCACGGCCGGCTACTGGAACCGGCCCGAGGACACCGCGGCGGCGCTCGGTGACGACGCCACGCTGCGCACCGGCGACGGCGGCTACCTCGACGCCGAGGGCTACCTGTTCCTCACCGACCGGATCAAGGACATGATCGTGACCGGCGCGGAGAACGTGTATCCGATCGAGGTGGAGAGCGTGCTGTCCGAGCACCCGGACGTCGCGGACGTCGCGGTGATCGGGGTGCCCGACGAGCGCTGGGGCGAGGCGGTGAAGGCCGTCGTCGTGCCGCGGCCGGGGACGACGATCGATCCGGATGCCCTCATCGAGTGGGTCCGGCCGCGGATCGCGGGCTTCAAGCGGCCCCGCTCGGTCGACGTCGTGGAGGCGCTCCCGCGCAACCCGAGCGGCAAGATCCTCAAGCGCGAGCTGCGTGAGACCTACCGCAGGGCCTTCACCTGACCGCAATCGTCGGTTAGCCTCGCCTCAGTACCGGTGAGGGAGGGCTTCCATGTCTCTGCGTCTGCCGACCGGCAGCATCACGGTGCTGCTCGGGCCGTCGGTGCAGCGCCGCCGCATGATGAACCGGCTGGACGACGCGAGCGGCCGGTGCGCCGACGGGCACGATGCCGTGGTCCGCAGGCTGGGCGCCCGCGCGACCGAGACGGCGGCGGACCGGCTGGCCACCGTCGACGCGGCCCGCCGGGGCCCCACCGCGATGGTCCTCGCCGACCGCCTGACCGACGGTCTCGACGCGCACGACCGCAGCACGGTGCTGTCCGCGCTGCGGGCGGTCGCTGCGGACGGGGTCGCCGTCCTCGTCGACGACATCGACCCCGTCGCGGCCCTCGCCGTGGCCGACGGCGCACTGCGCGTCGACGAGCGTGGCGAGGTCCGGGTGGAGGAGCTGGCCTACTTGGCCTCGTAGGTGAGGCAGTCGGCGGCGTCGGCGCCCGCGCCGATGTTCACCGACGACGCGGTGCACTCGAGCTTCTCGTTGAACCGGCAGTCCGAACGGTGGCAGGCGCCGACGAGACCGTTGCCGCTGCCGCCGCGGAACGAGATCTCGACGAAGGTGCCGCAGTGGGCGTGGTCACCGGAAATCGTGATCGCCCCCGCGCCGCAGCTGGAGTCGGAGTTGTAGGAGCAGCTGGTGGCGGAGCACTGCTGAACCTGGGGCATGTCCTGGGCCGTGGTCATGGCGCCCACGGTGTCGGGGTCGCCCGGTGCGCGCCAGGCAACAGAGGCTCGCCTGACCGGCAGTGCGGACCGCCTCATTTGCGCCCTCCACCTGGGAGTTCGGTCCGGCAAACGCGGTATGAATGTGTCGCGAATCACATTGCGCGCCCGCCGGACGGGTGATCTGTGGCGGTCGCGGAGGTGACCGGCCGGCGACGACACCCGTCCGTGCGGTCGCCCGGTCGCGACGGCCGCCCGTCGCGCGGGCCCGCCCGATGCGACGGGCCGTGCCGGGCCGCCGACCGGCGGTGGGCGATGATCCCCCCGCCGGACCCGGTGGACCGGGCCGGAGAGGGAGGCGACGTGGACGAGGACCTGATGGGCCGGCTGATCCGGTTCGCCGACCTGACCGCCTGGCCGGCGTTCGCGGCGTTCGGGGTGCAGGAGGAGTCGATCGACCGGCTGCTCGCGACGACCGCCGGGCTGGACCCGTCGGCCGTCGCCGGGGTGCGGGCCGGGCTCGCCGGGCGGGTCCGCGCCGCGGCGCGGGCTCTGCGGACCGAGCCGCCGGTCGCGGACGGCCTGCACCGGATGGCGCTGCGTCCGGGCGAGCGGATCGTGGTCGTCGGCGACTCCCTGTCCGCCGACCGGCTGAGCTGGGCACGGCTGTTCGCCGAGCTGGTCCCGATGGTCGAACCGGAGGCGTCGGTCGAGGTGCTCGCGCTGTCCGGGCGGACCAGCTCCGAGGCACTCGCGCTCGGCCCGGTCCTGGTCTCGCGGGTGCCGACCCGGGTGCTGGTCATGCTGGGCACCAACGACATCCGCCGGGAGGGCGCGACCACCGGGATCCGGATGGTGTCGATCAGCGAGACGGCTCGGAACCTGCGGGCGCTGCGCCTGCTGCTGGAGACCGAGAGCGGCGCCCGGGTGCGGTTCGTCGTCCCGCCACCGGTCGACCCCGGACGGGTGGCCGCCACCCGCGAGCTCACCGGCGAGTGGTGGGACCCGGCCGACGTCCCCGGGCTCGTCGCGACGGTCCGGGAGGTCGACCCGGACGCGATCGACCTGTCCCGGATGCCGATCCGGCCCGACTTCTGGGAGGACGACGGCCTGCATCCCAGCCCGATCGGGCAGGTCGCGATCCTGCGGGCGGTGCTGGCCCGGATCTGACCCGGCGCGCTCAGCCGCGCAGCGCGGCGATCGCGGCCCGGGCCGCCGCGGCGACCGCGGCCTCCCCGCGCGCCGTGTCGGCCGGGTCGGCCGGGACGGTGAAGACCGTCAGGACCAGCGGTGCGCCGTCCGGCGGGTACAGCACCCCGGAGTCGTTGCGCTCCCCGAGCGGCCCGGAGCCGGTCTTGTCGCCGACGGTCCAGCCGGCCGGGACCGCCGCGCGGATCTGCCGGTCGCCGGTGGTGTTCGCCCGCAGCCAGCCGGTCAGCCGGTCGCGCTGCGCGGGCGGCAGGGCGTCGCCGAGGACCAGGGTGCGCAGCGTGGAGGCCAGCGCGGCCGGGGTCGAGGTGTCGCGCTCGCCGTCGCGGTCGTTCAGCGCGGTCTCGGCCCGGTCGGAACGGGTGACGGTGCCCCCGGTCGTGCGCAGCCACGCGGTCAGCTCGGCGGGGGAGCCGACCTCGCGCAGCAGCAGGTTGTGCGCGGTGTTGTCCGAGACGGTGACGGCGGCCTCGCACAGCTGTGCCACGGTCATCCCCGCGGCCAGGTTCCGGGTCGTGACGGGCGCGTACTCCAGCAGGTCGGCGCGCCCGTAGCGGACCGGGCGGTCGAGCAGGCCGGGCTCGGACAGCGAGCGGTGCAGCACGAACCCGGCCATCAGCGCCTTGACCACCGAGCACATCAGGAAGCGGTCGCCGTCGCGGTGCCCGGCCGCCGCGCCGGTGCCGGTGTCGAGCACGTGCACCCCGATCGTGCGGGCGTACTCGCGTTCGACGTCGGCCAGCGCGGGGATCGGTGCGCTCCCGGCGCCCGGGTCCGCCGGGGCGGGTGTCGCGGGTGCGGGCGGAGCCGCCGGTGCGCAGCCGGTCAGCGCGGCGCCGCCCAGTGCGGCACCGGCCAGGAGCAGGGAACGGCGGGTGATCGTCATGGGCGCACCGTGTCGCATCCGGACCGATAGCGCGAATACGATCGTGCTTCGCGTGTGATAGCCGATCGATATGGAGCGAGCCGGTGGACCTGCTGCGGCACCTGACGTTCTTCGTCGCCGTCGCCGAGGAGCGGCACTTCGGGCGGGCCGCCGCCCGGCTCGGGATGACGCAGCCGCCGCTGTCCCAGGGTCTGCGACGGCTGGAGGCCCGGCTCGGCACCCCGCTGTTCGACCGCGGACCCGGCGGCGTCTCCCCGACGGCGGCCGGTCGCGACCTGCTGCCCCGCGCCCGTGCCCTGATCGAGGACGCCGCGGCGCTCGGCCGCGCCGCCGCCCGGCACGCGGAGGCGGCCCGGGTGCTGCGGCTCGGCGTCGTCGCCGACCTCGGCCCGGCCGCCACCGCCCGGCTGGCGGTCCGCGCCGCCGCCGCGACCGGCCTGCGGGTCGCGCCCACCGTGGCGACCACCGTCGCGCTGGTCGACGCGGTGTCGGACGGGACGGTGGACGTCGCCGTCGTCGCGCACCCGACGGTGCTGGAGTCGGCGCGGGCCGGGCCGGTCGTCGCGCTGCCGACCGAGGTCCTGCTGTCCGCCGGCCACCCCGCCGCGGCCGGGCCGGGGCCGGTGGTGCTGCGCACCCTGCGCGGGACGGCGGCGGCCACGGCGCCGCGGGCGCACGCCCCGGCCGCCCACGACCTGCTGCTCGACACCCTCGACGCCCGCGGGTGCCCGGCCGGCCCGGCCGACGCGGCGTCCCCGGCGGAGGCACTGGCGCTGGTCGCGACCGGCGCCGCGTTCCTCCTCACCGCCGACCCCGGCCTCGCCGGCGACGGCGTGGTCCGCAGGCCGGTGGCGGGGGAGCCGGTGCCCTACCGGGTCCGGGTGGTGCACCGCGACGGCGTCCCGGACGGCCTGGTCGGGGCGCTCGCCGACGCGCTGCGGGAGGGCGCGTGACCCCGGCCGCCGAGGTCCGCGCGGTGTTCCGCGACGCCGGGGTGCGCGGCTGGCTGCACGCCCGCCCGGTCACCGGCGACGGGACCCGCCCGACGGCGCGCGAGGTCGGCGTCGGCGCGCACGTGCCGGTCGTGATGGCCTCGGTCTACAAGGTGTTCGTGCTGGTCGCGTACTGCCGGGCGGTCGACGCCGGCACGGTCGACCCGCGGGAGCCCGTCGTCGTCCCGGTGCGGCGCACGCCCGGGATCACCGGGATCTCCGCGCTGGCCGACCCGGTGACGATGAGCTGGCGGGACCTGGTCACCTCGATGGTGACGGCCTCGGACAACGCCGCGGCCGACGTCGTCCACACCCGGGTGGGGCGCGACCGGGTGGCCGCGCTGCCCGCCGAGCTGGGGCTCACCGGCACCAGGATCCGGGGCGGCACCGACGACGTGTTCGCCGACCTGCTCGCCGACACCGGGACCGACGACGTCGCCGCGGCCTTCGCGGTGCTCGCCGACAACGACGTGCCGGTACGGACCCGTGCACTCAGCCCGGTCTACGGCTCCTCCACCACGGCGGCGGACACCACCGCGCTGCTCGGCATGCTCTGGCGCGGCGAGCTCGCCTCGGACGGGTCCACCGCCTTCGCCCGCCGGGTGCTCGGAGCCCAGATCTGGCCGCACCGGCTGCGCGCCGGGTTCCCCGCGGCCGCGCGGGTGGCGGGCAAGACCGGCACGGTCGGCGCGGTCCGCAACGACGTCGGCGTGGTGACCTACCCGGGGGAGCACCCGGTCGCCGTCGCCGTCTACACCCACGCCGCGCGCAGCGATGCCGCCGTCCCGCGGGCGGACGCGGCGATCGGGGCCGCCGCGCGGGTCGCGGTGCACGCGCTGCGCGCCCCCGCCCTCTGACCCCGGTCAGCCGACCGGCAGCCACTCCCGCGCCGCCGCGACCAGCGCCGCGACGCCGACCGACAGCGTCGGCTCGACCACCGGCGCGTAGCGGGGGGAGTGGTTCGACGGCAGCGACGCGGTCCGCTCCCGGATCTCCGCGACGGTGCCCGCGCCCTCGAACGCGGCCGGGTCGGCGCCGCCGAGCAGCCAGTACACGCACGGCACCCCGGCGGCGACGGCGAACCGGCCCACGTCCTCGCTACCGGTGACCGGCCCCGGGTCGACGACCGGGAGCGGGGTGACCGCGGCCAGTGCGGCCCGGGTGCGCTCGGCGGCGTCGGCGTCGTTGACGACCGGTGGGAAGGACTCCAGCAGCCGGATCTCGGGGTCGGTCGGCGCCCCCGAGGCCGCGGCCTCGCCACGCACGGTGCGCTCGATCCCGGCGAGCACCCGGTCCCGGACGCCGGGGGTGTAGGACCGCACGGTCAGGCCCAGCTCGGCGGAGTCGGGGATGACGTTCTCCTTCGTGCCCGCCCGCAGCATGCCGACGCTGAGCACAGCGGTCTCGGTCGCGGCCACCTCCCGCGGCACGACGGTGTGCAGGCGCAGCACCGTCGCGGCGGCGAGCAGCACCGGGTCGACCGTCGTCTCCGGGCGCGAGCCGTGCCCGCCGGAGCCGTGCAGGGTCACCCGCACGGTGTCGCTGCCCGCGAACGCCGGGCCGGCGGCGAGGGCCAGCAGCCCCGCGGGCAGCGGCGCGACGTGCTGGCCCAGCACGACGTCGGGGGTGCCGAAGCGGGCGAACAGACCGTCGTCGAGCATCGCGTCGGCGCCGGCGCCGAACTCCTCGGCGGGCTGGAACACCACCAGCAGCGTGCCCCGCCAGCTGTCGCGGGCGGCGGCCAGCTCGGCGGCGGCGCCCACCAGACAGGTGACGTGCATGTCGTGCCCGCAGGCGTGGGCGACGGCGGTCTCCTCCCCGTCGCGGCCGACGGCGCGGACGGCGCTGGCGTAGTCCAGGCCGGTGTCCTCGGCGACCGGCAGCGCGTCCATGTCGGCCCGCAGCAGCGCGGTCGGGCCGTCGCCGTTGCGGAGGACCCCGACCACACCGGTGCGTCCGACCCCCTCGGCGACGTCGTAGCCGGCGTCGCGCAACCGGGCCGCGGCGATGCCCGCGGTGCGGGTCTCGGCGAAGGACAGCTCCGGGTGACGGTGCAGGTCGCGGTACAGGTCGGCGAGTTCGGCGCTGCTCACCCGAGTGAACCTAGGCGGCGGGCACCGAAGGCGGCTGGGCCGGACGAGTTCCCTCCGATGCCGTCACACGGACCGGTGAATCCGCCATCCCGGGGACAACCACAGGACCGGTCGAGTTAACCCCTTGTTCAAGGGCGCCCTATCATTCGCTCATGGCGCAACCTTTCGGGCCGAGCCGGTGACTCTCGAGGAGACTCGGCGCGGCGCACCTGCCGCGGCCGACCGCTGGCGCGGTCTGGCCGTGTTCGTCGTGCGGTCGGCGGCGGCGCCCCTGCTCGACGAGGCCGTCGCCGGTGTCGCCCGTGGGCTGGAGATCCTCGACGTCGTCGTCCTGGACGACGCGCAGGTCGCCCGGGTCCGCGGCACGTTGCCCGCGCCGGCGTCGCGCCCGGTCCCGTCCGGTGCGCCGTACGCCCTGATCGTCGCCTGCGACGTCGTCGCCCCGGTCGGGACGTCGGGCGTGCAGGCGGTCGCCGACCGGGTCGCCGCCGTCCTGGACTACACCGACAAGCGGGTCCTGCGCCGCGTCCCGCCGCGGGAGCACTACCTGCCGGTGCAGGCATCGTCGTCGCCGGAGCGCGCCCTCGCCCTGCTCGACGCGCTCGGCGATCCGGGGATCCTGCACCGCATCGCCGGACCGGTCGAGGACCTCGGCCGCCGGTGCGCGATGCCCTTCCCGGTCGTGCGGATGCTCGGCGGCACCTCGCCCGGGTTCCGCGCCCGCGTGGCGCTGGTCCACCACCCGGTGCACGGCCCGTCGGTGTGCAAGGTGTTCCGGCCCGGGGCGCACGAGGCCTACGGCCGCGAGCTGCGGGCCCGCCTCGACCTCGGCGACCTGCCCGAGGTCCCGGAGCTGCTCGAGCACGGCCCGAACTGGCTGCTCACCCCGTTCTACGGCGACACCGGACGGCACATCGTGCGCCGGCTGCCCGGCGAGCTCGCCCAGCTGCGCCCGGAGGTCGTGCGGACGCTGCTGCGGTTCTGCCGCGACCTGCACGAGCGCGGCCGCTTCGTGCTCGACCTGTCCCCGCACAACCTCGTGTGGGACGAGCGGGCCGGGCTCAAGGTCCTCGACCTGGAGTTCGTCCTCGAGTACCCGGGCGAGCCGCCGGCGTGGTCGGACTGCTGGAGCCTGCGTGGCGTGCCGCCTGCCTACCGGGCGTCGGTCGAGGGGCTGCCCGACCTGGTGCTGACCCGTGGCGTCGGCAACTCGGTGTTCCACCCGGCGATCTCCGGGATGCGCCGCGCCCGGCTGCTCGCCGAGCCGCGCCGGGGCGAGGCCGCGCACAGCGGGGCCACCCAGCTCGCCTGGTTCAGCGCCCTCGGTACCGTCGGGCGGTTGCATCCCGCACTCCGCGGGAAGCGGCACTGACGGCGCGCCCCCCGACGCGCCGACCCGCCCCGACGACCGGAGGACCCGCGTGACCGGACCCGGTGGCGATCTGCCCGACGACCCGACCCGGCCGCTGCGGCCCGTGCCCCCGGTGCCCGCACCGGCCCCCGGCCCGCCGGGTGGGACGGGTCCGTCGGCATCGTCCGGGTCGTCGCTGACCGCGCGGACCGCGCGCGGGTTCGCGTGGGCGTTCACCGGCACCGTCGGACAGGCGGTGCTGCAGATCGGCGCCACCGTCGCGCTGGCCCGGCTGCTCACCCCGGAGGAGTTCGGTGCGGCCGCGGCCGCGCTGCTGATCGTCGGGCTGACCCAGCTGGTCACCCAGCTCGGCGTCGCCGCCTCCCTGGTGCACCGCGAGGACCTCGACGACCGCGACGTGACGGCGGCGTTCTGGTTCTCGGTGCTGGTCGCGGCGGTGTTCGCCGCGGTGCTGGCCCTCGGCTCGCCGGTGATCAGCCCGCTCGTCGGGCTCCCGGCCGACTCCGCACTGCTGCCGCTGCTGTCGATCGCGCTGCTGTTCGCGGGGGCCTCGGCGACCCCGCTCGGCCTGCTCCAGCGCGACCTGCGGTTCCGTTCGATGGCGACGGTCGACCTGCTCGCGGCGGGCCCCGCGCTGATCGGGGTCAGTGTCGTCCTGGCCGTGGCCGGGTTCGGCGCCTCCGCGCTCGCGTTCGGCGAGATCGCCGCCGCCGTCGCCAAGTGCGCGGGCTACCTCGCGCTGACCCGGCCGCGGTTCCGCCCCGAGGGGCCCACCGCGAGCTGGGGCCGGCTGCGGCCGCTGCTCGGCTACGGCGCCGGGTTCTCCATCGCCCAGCTCGGCAACTGGTTCGCGCTCAACGCCGACAAGCTCGTCGTCGCCAACGCGCTGGGCACCGGTCCGCTCGGTGTCTACGGCCGCGCCTACAACCTGCTCTCCGAACCCGCGAACATCATCGGCGGTGCCGCCGACAAGGCACTGTTCCCGGCGATGGCCCGGGTCCGCGACGACGGCCCCCGCCTACGCGCCGCCTACGTGCGCAGCGCGAGCCTGGTCGCGCTGGTCACGGCCCCGGCCGCGGTGCTGCTCTGCGTGCTCGCCCCCGAGGTCGTCCGGGTGCTGCTCGGGGCGCAGTGGGACGCCGTCGTGCCGCTGGTGCAGCTGTTCGCGCTGGTCCTGCTGCCGCGCACCTCGTACAAGATCAGCACCTCGCTGACCCGGGCCACCGGCGCCGTCTACCGGGCGGCCTGGCGGCAGTGGCTCTACGCCGGCTACGTCGTCGTGCTCACCGTGACCGGCGGGCTGCTGTGGGGCCTGGTCGGCGTCGCGGCCGGGGCGTCGCTGGCGATCGTCGTCCACTTCCTGGTGATGCTGCAGTTCTCCGCACGCGTCTCGCCCGGCCTGATGGGGGCGGTGCTGCGGATGTACGTCAAGCACGTCCCGGCGCTGGTGCTGACCGTGGCCGCGACCTGGGGCGTGGCGGTGCTGGTCCGCCCGCTCGGGATCGACCTGGTGACCCTGGCCGCCGCGGCCCTGGCCGGCGGGGTCGCGTCGGTCGGCACGCTGGTCGTGCTGCGCGGCCGCTTCGCCGCCGAGCTGTCGGTGGTGCGGAGCCTGCGCGGGGGCGGCGCGCCGCGCGGGCCGAGGCCGGACCGTCCGGCCCCGTCCGGCCCCGCCGCCCCGGCGGTCTCCGCGTCCGACGCCGGTCCGGCGGCGCCCGGGGGCCATCGCCGCCTCCCCGACGACGCCACCGTGCAGCTGCCCGCCGTCGGTCGCCGGGATGCGCCCCGCGCCGTGGGGAACCCGGCCGACCGTCGCTGAGCCGACGGCCTGCGCCGGAGCGGGGCGGCGTCCGGGACCGCGGCACGCGTGCGCCGCCGCCGCACCGGCCGCGCCGGCGGAGTGAGGCCGGGCACCCGTCGTCGCGCCGGGTTGTGCCCCGCCCCCCGCCGACGGAAGTCTCGACGGTTCGACCGCGTCCCGGAGATCCCGGGTCGCGCAGAGGGAACTGAGGTGCTCATGGAGCGCGTAGGCGTCGTCGGCTGCGGTCAGATGGGATCCGGGATCGCGGAGGTCGCGGCACGGGCCGGGTACGGGGTGCGGGTCGTCGAGACCTCCGCCGCCGCGGTGGAGGCGGGCCGGGCCCGCCTGGAGTCGTCGCTGGCCCGGGCGGAGAAGCGCGGCCGGATCGACTCCGCCGAGGAGGTTCTGACCCGCCTCGAGGTCGTCGAGGGGCTGGACGCGCTGGCCGACCGGGAGCTCGTCGTCGAGGCGATCGCCGAGGACGAGGCGCTCAAGACCGGCGTCTTCCGGGAGCTGGACCGGCTCGTCACCGACACCGGCGCGGTGCTGGCGTCGAACACGTCGTCCATCCCGATCATGAAGCTGGCGGTGGCGACGAAGCGGCCCGAGCAGGTCGTCGGCATCCATTTCTTCAACCCGGTGCCGGTGCTGTCGCTGGTCGAGCTCGTCCCGAGCCTGATGACCTCCGAGGACACCCTGGCCCGTGCGCGGAGCTTCGTCTCCGACGGTCTGGGCAAGAAGGCGATCGACTGCCAGGACCGCGCCGGCTTCGTCGTCAACGCGCTGCTGGTGCCGTTCCTGCTGTCGGCGATCCGGATGATGGAGTCCGGCTTCGCCACCGCCGAGGACATCGACGAGGGACTGGTCCGCGGCTGTGCGCACCCGCAGGGCCCGCTCGCGCTGTCCGACCTGATCGGCCTGGACACCGTGCAGGCCGTCGCGGAGTCGATGTACGCGGAGTTCAAGGAGCCGCTGTACGCGCCGCCGCCGCTGCTGGCCCGCATGGTCGACGCCGGCCTGCTCGGCAAGAAGACCGGGCGGGGCTTCCACACCTACGCCTGACCGGGCGTCCCGGGGGGCGCGATTGTGCTCCCCGGGACAACGTCAGTGCTCCCGGTGCCAAGACCGGCGCGCGGCGGGCGACCAGTCTCGTGGGCGACGCCATCCCACCACGAGGCGAGGAGCACCCATGACCGCGACGCACGAGGCCCCGGCCACGCCGCTGACCGAGAAGGTGGTCAAGGCCGCCTGTCCCCAGGACTGTCCGGACACCTGCGCGATGCTGGTGACCGTCGACGGCTCGGGGACGGCGACCTCGGTCGTCGGCGACCCGGACCACCCGTACACCAACGGCGGCCTCTGCGTGAAGGTCAACAACTACCTCGACCGCGTGTACGACCCGGGCCGTGTGCTGTTCCCGATGCGCCGGACCGGGCCCAAGGGCAGCGGCCGCTTCGAGCGGATCACCTGGGACGACGCCGTCACCGAGATCGCCACCCGCTTCAGGGCCATCGCCGACGAGCACGGCCCCGAGGCGATCATGCCGGTCAGCTACCTGGGCACCCAGGGCATCCTGAACGGCCTCAACGTCGGCGACCCCTTCTTCGCGAAGCTGGGCGCCACCGTCGCCGAGCGCACCTACTGCGACTCCGGCTCCTGCACCGCCTACGCCATGACCATCGGCGACACCGCCGGGGTGGACCCGGAGAGCCTCGTGCACTCCACGTTCATCCTGGTGTGGGCCTGCAACATCATGAGCACCAACCTGCACCTCTGGCCCTACATCGCGAAGGCGAAGAAGAACGGCGCGAAGGTCGTGGTCGTGGACCCGGTCCGCACCCGCACCGCGGCCGCGGCCGACCAGCACATCCCGATCCGCCCCGGTACCGACGGCGCGCTCGCGCTGGCCATGGCGCACGTGATCATCGCCGAGGGCCTCACCGACGACGACTACATCGCGAACCACACCGTCGGCTACGACGAGTTCGCCGAGCGCGTCTCCCGCTACACCCCCGAGTGGGCCGAGACCGAGACCGGCGTGCCCGCCGAGACCATCCGGGTGCTCGCCCGCGAGTACGCCGGCGCGCAGCCGTCGGTCATCCGGATCGGCGTCGCCGTCGAGCGGCACGCGGGCGGCGGCCAGACCGTACGCGCCCTGTCCTGTCTGCCCGGCCTCGTCGGCGCCTGGCGCAAGCCCGGCGGCGGAATCCTGCAGCTGCCGCTGTGGGCGTTCCCCGTCAACTGGGGCGCCTTCATGCACCCGGAGATGCTCACCCCCGGCACCCGGGTCATCAACCAGTACCGGCTCGGTGCCGCGCTCGCCGGTGACCTGCCCGCCGGCCCGCCGATCAAGGGCCTGATGGTCTACAACTCCAACCCGGTCGTCACCACGCCCGACCAGGACCGGCTGATCAAGGGCCTGGAGAGCGAGGACCTGTTCACCGTCGTGTCGGAGCAGTTCATGACCGACACCGCGGAGTACGCCGACATCGTCCTGCCGGCCACGACGCAGCTCGAGCAGGACGACATCATGTTCTCCTGGGGTCACCTGTTCGTGACCTACAACCACCGGTCCATCGAGCCGCTGGGCGAGGCCGTCCCGAACACCGAGATGTTCCGCAGGCTCGCCGCCGCGATGGGCTTCGACGACCCGGTCTTCCGGCGCACCGACTCCGAGATGATCGCCGAGGCGTTCGACTGGTCCCACCCGCACATGGAGGGGATCACCGTCGAGTCGCTGAAGGAGAAGGGATGGCAGCGGCTCAACGTGGCCCCGCCGGAGGCCTACGCCCCGCACGCCGAGGGGAACTTCCCGACGCCGTCGGGCAAGGCCGAGTTCGTCTCCGCCGCCGCGGCGGGCGGCAACTTCGTCGTCCCGCTGTTCCGGCAGGGTTCCAACGACCACCAGCCCGGCCAGCCGGTCGACCCGCTGCCGCATTACATCCCGCCGCGCGAGTCCGCCGCCGCGGACCCCGAGCTCGCCGCCCGCTACCCGCTCAACCTGCTCACGCCCAAGTCGCACGCGTTCCTGAACTCGAGCTTCGCCAGCCACGAGTTCCACCGCCGTGTCGCGAACGAGCACACCCTGATCATCCACCCGGACGACGCCGCTGCCCGCGGCATCGCCGAGGGGGCGCCGGTGCGCGTGTTCAACGACCGGGGCGAGTTCACCGTCGTCGCGTCGCTGCAGGACACCGTGTCCCGCGGGGTCGTGGTGAGCCCGATGGGCGGCTGGCGCAAGAACTCCAAGGCCGGCACCACCCTGGCCGCGGTCAACCCGACCGTGTTCGGCGACCTGGGCAACGCGCCCACGTTCTCCGACACCCTCGTCGAGGTCGAGACCGCCTGAGCCACGCGGCTCGGCCGGAGACCCCTTGCTCCGGCCGAGCCGCGTACCCACGTGCCGCCACCGTCCACATCGGAGGAAATACCCCGTGGCCTACGTCGTCACCGAAGCCTGCATCGACGTGCAGGACCGCGCCTGCATGGAGGAGTGCCCGGTCGACTGCATCTACCCCGGCGAGCGGATGATGTACATCCACCCCGACGAGTGCGTCGACTGCGGCAAGTGCATGCCCGCGTGCCCCAGCGAGGCCATCCACTGGGAGCACAAGATGCCCGCCGAGCTGGCGCCGTTCGTCGACGCCAACGCGGTCTTCGTACGCGAGCAGGGTTTCGCCGGTGGTGGCGAGGACGCCGATCCGGCCGACGGCGACCACCCGATCGTCGCGCAGCGGAGGCCCCGATGAGCGGGGATCTCACCGCCGACCTGGTCGTCGTCGGCGCCGGTCCGACCGGTCTCTACGCCACCTACTACGCCGGCTTCCGCGGCCTGTCCGTGGTCGTCGTCGACGCCCTGGACCAGCTGGGCGGGCAGATGTCGGTGCTCTATCCGGAGAAGCCGGTCTTCGACGTCGCGGGCTTCCCCCGGGTCCGGGCGCAGGACCTGGTCGACTCCCTGGTCGAGCAGGCCGCCCTGGCCGAGCCGACCTACCTGCTCGGGCACGACGCCGTGGAGCTGGAGCAGTTCGACGACGGCGTCGCCGTCACCACCGACCGCGGCGTGCGGGTCCGGGCGGGCGCGCTGCTGGTCACCGGCGGCATGGGCCGGTTCACCCCGCGCCCGCTGCCCGCGGGCGGCGACTTCGTCGGGCGCGGGCTGCGCTACGCGGTGCCGCGCCCGGCCGATCTGACGGGCAAGGACGTGCTGATCGTCGGCGGCGGGGACTCCGCGGTGGACTGGGCGCTGTGCCTGGAGCCGCTGGCCGCCTCGGTGACCCTGGTGCACCGCCGCTACGCCTTCCGCGCGCACGAGCGCAGCGTCACCGAGCTGCGCGCCTCGTCGGTGCGGATCCTGACCCCCTACGAGGTGCACGACGTCCGCGGCGACGGCCACGTCTCCGAGGTCGACGTGTCCGGCCCGGACGGCGTCGAGACCCTGCGGGCCGACGAGATCGTCGCCGCGCTGGGGTTCAAGGCCGACCTCGCGGCGCTGTCGAACTGGGGGATCGGGATGAGCCGCCGGCACATCGCCGTCGACCGGTCGATGCGCACGACGCTGCCCCGGGTGTTCGCGGCCGGGGACATCACCGACTTCGACGGCAAGGTCCGGCTGATCTCGGTCGGGTTCGGCGAGGCCGCCCTGGCGGTCAACAACCTCGTCCCGCTGGTGCGCCCCGACCTCCCGGTGGTGCCCGGCCACTCGAGCGACGCGGCATGATCGGCCCGGCGCCGGAGCGTCCCGGGACGGGGTGGGCCCCCGGCAGCACCGGTGAGGCGATGATCGCGCACCCGCGGACGTGCGGGCGCACCACCACGGTGCACCAGGCCCGGGAGGTGTTCCGCGACGACCACGTGCACGCGCTGCTCGTCGTCGACCGGGGTGTGCTGCTGGCCGTGGTGGAGCGCGGCGACCTCGACGGCCGTCCCGCAGCGGCGCCGGTCCGCTGGCTCGGCACCCTGGCCGGGCGCACCGTCGCCCCCACCGCGCCGGCGACCGCGACGCGCGACCGGATGCGGGCCGAGGGGCGCAGGCGGCTCGCCGTCGTCGACGGGCACGGCCGGTTACTCGGTCTGGTCTGCCTCAAGCGGTCCGGGGCCGGCTTCTGCACCGACGAGAGGGTACGGGCCAGGGCGGCCGAACGTGCCGCGCGACGACGTCCTCACATCGGAGCAACACGTTCGTGACGTCCACGTGCGATGCTCGGGTATGGCATTGGTCACGATCGACACCACCACCGTGGCCGAGACCGACCGGCTGGAATTCTGGCGCGCCACGGTCTGCGACCAGTTCGTCGCGCTGGACGTGACACCGTCCACCACCGGTCTGGTCTCCGGACGGGTCACCGCCTCCTCGGTGGCCGGTACCCACCTGCGGCGGATCTCCTCGGTGCCGCACCGCTTCGAGCGCACACCGCGCCAGGTGCGGGCGGCCGACGAGGACTACCTGCAGATCGCGCTGGCCCGCCGTGGCCGCACACTCGTCGCGCAGGACGGACGGGAGGCGGTGATCGGCCCCGGCGAGTTCGTGATCTACGACAGCAGCAGGCCGTTCACCTTCGTCACCACCGACAGCTTCGAGTACCAGGTCTGCCTGCATCCCAAGAGCGCGCTGCCGCTGTCCCGGGCGGAGATGGCCGAGGCCACCGCGGTCGCCCTCGACGGCCGTCGCGGCGTCGGCGCGATGCTGCCGCCGCTGCTGTCCTCCCTGGACCGGGCGATCGGCGACGACGTCCCCGTGGCCGCGCGGGAGGCCGTCGCACGGACCATCGGGGATGTGTTCGTCGCGCTGGTCCGCAGCACCGTGCCCGCGTCCGCGCCGGAGAACCTGCACGTCGCGCGGGCCCGCGGGCACATCCGCCAGCACATCGCCGACCGCGACCTCGACCCCGCGGGTGTCGCCGCCGCCTGCGCGATCTCGGTGAGCTATCTGCACAAGCTGTTCGCCGAGGAGGGCACCTCGGTCGCCGGCGAGATCCGCGAGCAGCGGCTGCAGGGAGCGTGGACCGACCTGCGCCGACCGGGGCTCGCGCACGTCGGGGTCGGCGCGGTCGGCGCCCGCTGGGGGATGCCGGACCCGGCCGCGTTCAGCCGCGCCTTCCGGGCGCGCTTCGGGCGGTCCCCGAAGGCGCACCGGGACTCCTAAACGCCGGCCGGGCGGGGCGACCCCGCCCGGCCGCTCCGTTCAGATCCGCTGTTCGCCGAGGAACCCGGTGACCAGCTTCGTCAGGTCCTCGGGCCGCTCCAGGTGCATGCAGTGGCTGGACCCCGGCCCGGTGACCAGCTCGAACCGGGCGCCCGGGATGCGCTCGGCCACCGCGCGGGACTGCCAGTGCGGGGTCAGCAGGTCCTGCTCGCCGACCACGACCAGCGTCGGTGCCGTGATCGCGTCCAGCCGGTCGAGGGTGTCGTGCACGAGGTCGGCGTCCCACTGCTCGACGGTCACCTGCATCTGCGCCTCGTCCTGCGGGAACGCCGGCAGCAGCGCCTCCAGCAGGGCGCCCACGTTCGGGTCGTCGAGGGCCTGGGGGGAGAACGCGAGCCCTGACGCGGCCAGTGCGGACTCCATGTCACGGTGCACGTAGGGCAGGCGCAGCGCGGTGAGCACCGCGCGCTGGAAGCCGTCGGTGCGGCCCCAGGTGCCGTAGAGGACCTGTGAGGCGACCTGCTCGGGGCGGGCCAGCGCCATCTCCTGTGCGACGGCCGAGCCCAGTGACCAGCCGAGCAGGTGTGCGCGCGGGATCTCCAGGGCGTCGAGCAGCGCGGAGGTGTCGGCGGCCATCGAGCCGACCGTGATCGGCCCGGAGCCGCGGTCGCTGCCGCCCAGGCCCCGGTTGTCGACGGTGATGACCCGGTGGGTCTGGGCCAGCCGGTGCGCGAGCTCGCCCCACAGCGGGATCGCGCCGGACGTGCCCATGATCATGAGCAGCGGGTCGCCGTCGCCTGCGGTCTCGTAGTTGAGCTCGACGCCGGTGGACACGGGGATGCGGGGCACGGTGGGTCTCCTCGGGGTGTGCGGTCGGTCGGGGTCAGCGGTACTGCAGGCCGTCGTCGAGGTCGGCCTTCGGCAGCTCGACCCGGTCGACGTCGTGCTCGTGCATGTGGGTCCAGGGCTCGCGGTCGCCCTGCCCGAACATGCGGTGCTGGGAGCGTCCGATGTAGCCGGGGTTGAAGTTGTCCTCCGAGACCCACGGCAGCCGTGGCATGTCGGCGTCCTGCGCCCGCAGCGTGGGCACGACGACCCGGTCCCCACGCTCGTCCATGCGCGCCAGGATGCGGCCGATCAGGTCGTTGACCAGGTCGATCCGCAGCGTCCAGCTGTGCCGGAAGTACCCGAAGGCGTAGGCCATGTTCGGGATGTCGCTGATCATCAGACCGCGCCAGGTGACGTGCCGGGTGAAGTCGACCGGCTCGCCGTCGACGGTGAAGGGGATGTCGCCGAACACCGCCAGGTCGAAGCCGGTCGCGGTGACGACGACGTCGGCCTCGATCACCTCGCCGGAGGAGACCTGCACGCCCTTCTCGATGAACTCGGAGATGGTGTCGGTGACGACCGAGGCCTTCCCCTCGCGCATCGCGGCGAAGAAGTCGCCGTCGGGCACGAACGCGATGCGCTGCTGCCACGGCCGGTAGCGCGGGACGAAGTGCTTCTCGACGTCGGTGCCCTCGGGCAGCAGCGGCCGGATGGACTCGACCAGGAACTCGTGCAGTGCGTCCGGGTCGTCACGGCCGGTGGTCGCCAGCCAGTCGAGCTGCTGGACGTAGGTGCGTCGCAGGATCTCGTGAGTCCATTCCGCCGGCAGGTCGAGCGGCTCCAGCATCGTCGCGAGCTCGTGCACGGTCGGCGCCGGGAACCAGTACGACGGCGAGCGCTGCAGCATCGTCACGTGTTCGGCGGTCGCGGCCGTCGCCGGGACGACCGTCGCCGCGGTCGCGCCGGATCCGATGACCAGCACCTTCTTCCCCGTGACGTCGAGGTCCGACGGCCAGGACTGCGGGTGCACGACCGTCCCGGCGAAGCGCTCGGTGCCCGGCCACTCCGGGGTGTAGGGCTCGTCGTGGTTGTAGTAGCCCTGGCACATCCACAGGAACGACGCGGTCATGTGCAGGGTCTCGCCGGTGTCGGTGCGTGTGACGTCCGCGGTCCAGAGGTTCTCCTCCGAGGACCAGCTCAGCGCGGTGACGCGGTGGTGGTAGCGGATGTGCCCGGCGAGGTCGTCCTCGTCGATGACCTCGTGGAGGTAGGACAGGATCTCCCCGCCCGCTGCGATCGACGGTCCCGTCCACGGCTTGTGCCGGTAGCCGTAGGTGAACAGGTCGCTGTCCGAGCGGGCACCGGGGAAGCGGTGCGTCCACCAGGTCCCACCGGGGGCGTCCTGGGCCTCCAGCAGCACGAAGCTGCGGTCGGGGAACTCCTCCCGCAGCCGGTGCGCGGCGCCGATGCCGGACACCCCGGCCCCGACGATCAGGACGTCGACGTGCTCGGTGGTCGTGGCGGCCATGGGTCCTCCGGATGCAGGTGTGACGACGGTCTCCCGACGCTAGGGTCACCGGCCCGATCCCCGGGTGTCCGAACTTCGGACACCGGCGGGTGTTGACCGGTGACGCATCATGTGAGGACGAGCACAGAGAGGTGCGTCGATGGGGGATCTGCTCGCACGCCGCCGCGAGCTCGTGTCCGCGCGGGCCGAGCTGCTCGACCGGCCCGACGTCGCGTTGCCCGGCGTGCCCGGCCACGTCGTCGCGTCGTGGCGGCGCAGCATCGCGGGCGGGGTGGACCCGGCGATGATCGCGAACCGCTTCCACCCGGACCTCGACACCGGCTCCCGGCTGGTCCGTTGCGCGCGCCCGGTGATGGAGCAGCTGGCCGAGCAGGTCGCCGGGATCGGGGTCTGCGTCGCGCTCACCGACCACCGGGCCCGGCTGCTGGTGCGCCTCGACACCGACGCGGTGATCGCCCGGTCCGCGGACGTCAACGCGTTCGCCGCCGGGTTCGGCTACGCCGAGGGCGCGGTGGGCACCAACGGGGTCGGGACCGTGCTGGAGTCCGGCCTGCCGGTGCACATCGTCGGCGCCGAGCACTTCGTCGAGCAGCTCCACGACTACGCCTGCGCCGGCGCCCCGGTGCGCGACCCGGCGACCGGGCGGATCGAGGCGGTACTCGACCTGTCCTGCCGCGCCGAGCACTCCTCGCCGCTGCTGCTGTCGCTGGTGCGCTCCGCGGCCGCGCGCATCTCCGACGCCCTGCTCCACGACCGCGACCCCGCCCAGCAGGCCCTGTTCGACGCCTACGCCCGCACCGAGTCCCGCACCCGGCGGGCGGTGCTCGCCGTCGGGCGCCGCACGGTGCTGGCGAACACCGCGATGCAGACCCTGCTCGACGCGGGCGACCACGCCGCGCTCACCGACCACGCCCGGTTCCTGCTGCTCCGCGGCCCCGGCGTCGACGACCGGGTGGACCTGCCGTCGGGGACACGGGCGCGGCTGCGCGGCGCGGTCGTCCCGGTCGGCGGGTCGGTCGCCGGCCTGGTGGCGGTGGTGACGCTGCTGCGCGAGCCCGACGGCGGCGGCCCCGCCGGACCGGTCGCGGCGACCCCGCGGCCCGACGCAGCCGGGGTGAGCCCGGCCTGGCGGGCGGCGCGGGCCGCCGTCGCCGGGGCGCTGGGGAAGGGGGAACCGCTGCTGGTCACCGGCGAGCCCGGCTCCGGCCGGGCGCGGCTGGTCACGGACTCCTGGCCCGGCCCGGTTGTCGAGGTCGGCCCGGACGACGACGGCGCCGACCTCGAGGACCGCGTCCGGCGGGCCGGGCGGCGGGCGCTGGTGCTGCTGCGCGACCTCGACCGGCGTGACGCCGGGGTGCCGCTCGCCGTCGCGCGCGGGGATCTGCCGACGGCCGGCACCCGCGCGGACACCGCGGTCCCCGACCCCGTCCGCGACGCCGTGCTGGCCCGGTTCCGGGTGTCGGTGCCGGTCCCGCCGCTGCGCGGCCGCCCCGGCGACCTCCCCGGCCTGGTCGCCGCGCTGCTCGCCGAGCTCGCCCCCGGCCGCGACGTGCGGCTGTCCGCCGGGGCGCTGCGGACGGTGGGCAGACACCCGTGGCCGGGGAACGTGAGCGAGCTGCGCGACGCGCTGACCGCGGCCCTGGGCCGGCGGCCGGTGGGTGTGGTCGAGGCGACCGACCTGCCCGAGTCCTGCCAGAGCGCGCCGTCCGGGACGCTGCGGGCGGTGGACCGGGCCGAGCGGGACGCGATCGTCGCCGCGCTGCGCGACACCGACGGGAACCGGGCCGCCGCGGCCGCGGCGCTGGGGGTGGCCCGGTCGACGCTCTACCGGAAGATCGCGCAGTACCGGATCACGGACTGAGCGGGCCGCATCACCCCGTCAGGAACGCGGTCAGCTCCCGCGCCACCTCCTCGGGGCGCTCCTCGGGCAGGTAGTGGTCGGCGTCCAGGGCCGTCCCGTGCACGTCCGTGGCGTAGCCGTCCCACACCGCGGGGACGTCGTAGGACCGCCCGACGAAGGAGTGCGCGCCCCACAGCGCCAGCAGCGGCGCGGTCACCCGTCGGCCGGCGTCCGCGCCGTCGTGGACGCGGTCGATCCCGGCCGCGGCGCGGTAGTCGGCGCACGACGCGGCGATCGCGGCCGGGTCGGCGAAGCAGCGGACGTACTCGGCGACGGCGCGGTCGTCGAACGGGGTGCCGCCGTGGTGGCGCGACCGCATCCGGGCGGTGACCCAGAACTCCGGGTCGCCCCCGATGAGCCGCTCCGGGATCCCGGCCGGGGCGGTGAGGAAGAACCAGTGCCAGTAGCCCAGCCCGAAGCCGGCGTCGGCGGTGTCGAACGCGTGCCGGGTCGGGACGATGTCGAGCACCGCCAGCGCCGACACCGCGTCCGGTGCGTCGAGGGCCAGCCGGTGCGCGACCCGGCCGCCGCGGTCGTGCCCGGCGACGGCGAACCGGTCGAACCCCAGCTCCCGCATGACGGCGAGCTGGTCGGCGGCCATGGCGCGCTTGGCGTAGGCGGCGTCGTCCGGGCCCGGGGGCGGCTTGGCGCTGTCGCCGTAACCGCGCAGGTCGGTCGCGACGACGGTGAACCGGTCGGCGAGCACCGGCGCGACCCGGTGCCAGATCGCGTGGGTCTGCGGGTAGCCGTGCAGGAGCAGCAGTGGCGGCCCGGATCCGCCGGTCACGGTGTGCACCGCCGTCCCCGCCGCGTCGACCGTGCGGGCGGTGAACGGGGCGGGCAGCAGGGTCCGCGGGCTCATCGTGCCGGACCCCCGTGGGCTGGGGTAGGACGGGCGGCATGCCGCCGCCGGACCCCGTGCCGACCGACCCCGTGCCGACCGACCCCGTGCGACCCGACGCCGCGCTGCCGGACACCGTCCTGCTCTGGGACGCCGGCGAGGTCGCCGACCCGCCTCCGGAGCCCTGCTGCCTGGCCGGGACCGCGCCGGGCGACCGGGCCGTGGTGTACCGCACCGGGCCGGACGGGGGCGTCGCCGCGCTGTTCGCGTTCACCGGCCCCGCCGAGCCGCACCCCGGCGGACGGCACGCGGCGGGCGTCGTCGTGCCGGTCGGACGGCCGGTGCCGCGGGCCGAGCTGCTGGCCGATCCGGTGCTCGCGCCGGTGTTCCGGCACCTGCGCGGCCGTCGCAGGCTCCCGCCCGACGCGGCCCGTCGCCTGGTCGCACTCCTCGCGGGCTGAGCCGCGACGCCCGGCCGCCGGGGCCCGCCGGCCGGGTCCGGACGGGCTCATCCCCGCACGACCTCGGCGATCGCCGCGCCCAGCTCGGCGGTCGTCGCGGTGCCGCCCAGGTCCGGGGTGACGGTCGCGCCGCCCCGCCCGACGACGTCCTCGACCGCGGCCAGCACGGCCGCCGCGGCCTCGTGCTCGCCGAGGTGCTCCAGCATCATCGACCCGCACCAGATCTGGCCGACCGGGTTCGCGACGCCCTTCCCGGCGATGTCCGGTGCGGACCCGTGCACCGGTTCGAACAGGCTCGGGAACTCCCGCTCCGGGTTGATGTTCGCGCTCGGCGCGATGCCGATCGTCCCGGTGCAGGCCGGCCCGAGGTCGGACAGGATGTCGCCGAACAGGTTGCTGGCGACCACGACGTCGAACCGCTCCGGGCTCATCACGAACCGCGCCGCCAGGATGTCGATGTGGGAGGAGTCGACGTCGACGTCGGGGTACTGCGCCGCCATCGCCGCGACCCGCTCGTCCCAGTACGGCATGGTGATCGCGATGCCGTTGGACTTCGTCGCCGAGGTCAGGTGCCGGTTCGGGTGCCGCCGCGCGAGCTCGAAGGCGTAGCGCAGGATCCGGTCGACGCCGGTGCGCGTCATGACGGTCTCCTGGATCACGATCTCGCGGTCGGTGCCGGAGAACATCCGCCCGCCCACCGACGAGTACTCGCCCTCGGTGTTCTCCCGGACGATCAGCATGTCGACGTCGCCGGGGGACCGGCCGGCCAGCGGCGACGCGACGCCGGGCAGCAGCCGGGCCGGGCGCAGGTTGACGTACTGGTCGAAGCGGCGGCGGAACTGCAGCAGGCTGCCCCACAGCGACACGTGGTCGGGCAGCACCTCGGGCCACCCGACGGCGCCGAAGAACAGCGCGTCGAAGCCGCGCAGCTGCTCGAACCAGTCCTCGGGCAGCATCGTGCCGTGCTCGAGCCAGTGGTCGGCGCTGGCGAAGCCGAACTCGGTGAACTCCAGCCCGATCCCGAACCGCTCCGCGGCCGCGGTCAGCACGCGGACGCCCTCCGGGACGACCTCCTTGCCGATCCCGTCGCCCGGGATGACGGCGATGCGGTGCGCGGTCATGTCGTGTCCTCCTCGACTCGGTTGCTTCTATCCTGATCGGCGAACCGGACGCGGTGAACCGTCGTCCGGGCCGGACAGTCTTTCCGCTGGGGAAAGGAGCGGGTGTGGAACTGCCCGAGTTCGACGACCTGCGCTTCTTCGCCGGGGTCGCCGCCGCGGGCACGCTGACCGAGGTGGCGCGCCAGTGGGGTGTGTCGGTGTCGGCGGTCAGCAAGCGGCTCGCCCGCCTGGAACGACGTCTGGGCGTGCGCCTGGTCAACCGGTCCACCCGGCGTCTCACCCTGACCGACGAGGGCCGCCGCTACGCCGAGGGCGCCCGCGACGTGCTGGGCCGGATCGACGACCTGGAGGACGAGATCGGCCGGCGTCGCTCGGGGCTGCACGGGCGGATCGCGGTGCACTCGTCGATGGGGTTCGGCCGGGCGCACGTCGCGCCGCTGCTCGGCACGTTCGAGGCGGCCAATCCGGACCTGCGCATCGACCTGGAGCTGTCGCACCTGCCGGTCGCCGTCGGCGGGTCCGGCTACGACTTCGCGGTGCGGGTCGGACCGCTGCCCGACTCGCGGCTGCACGCCCGGGTTCTGCACCGCAACCGGCGCGTGGTGTGCGCGGCGCCGTCGTACGTGGGCCGCCGCGGCGCCCCGCGCACCCCCGCCGACCTGGCCGGACACGACTGCATCGTGATCCGGGAGAACGACACCGCCTACGCCCACTGGCGTTTCGGGACCGACGCCGACGCCGCCGGGGTCCGCGTGACGGGCGCGATGACCTGCAACGACGGCGAGGTCGCGACGGCGTGGTGCCGGGCCGGGCGCGGGCTGGTGATGCGCTCGCTGTGGCAGGTCGCGCCGCTGCTCGCGTCGGGGGAGCTGGTGCATGTGCTGGCGGACATCCCGACCCCGTCGGCGGACCTGCTGGCGGTGCACGGGGCGGACCCGCCCCGGCGGGTCCGCGCGGTGCTCGACCACCTCGTCGACGGGCTGGCGGAGCGGCTGCCGGTCAGGCCGGTTCCCGTTCCCGCCGCCGCGTCCACGGCCACGTGATCACCGCCCACCCCACCGCGACCAGCACGAACTCGACGACCAGGTAGACCGGCCACGGGCCCAGCAGGTCCAGCGCGGACGCGTTGGTCGGCTTGTGGGCGAGGAAGCCGTAGTTGGTGCCCGCGGCCAGGTTGAACGGCAGCACCACCGCCGCCCAGGCGATCGTGGCCGCCAGCGTCACGGCCATCCCGCGCCAGGTCGGCCGCACCCCGGCGCCCCAGGTCAGGTACACCGCGGCCCAGGTCACCAGCAGGTGCAGCGCCCAGAAGTGCAGGAACGCGACGTGCGGGAAGTCGGGGGAGTCGGTGGCCGGGGTGAGCAGCGCCTGCGGGGTCAGCGTGAGACCCCAGTAGTACAGCGGCGCGCACGCCCACCAGCGCCGTGTCCACAGGGCGACCGCGGCGGTGACCCAGGACAGGTCCGAGAGCTGCAGCGGCAGCGAGATGTGCACGTCGAAGGTCTGCGGGGTCAGCAGCCGCAGCTGCAGCGGCACCAGCAGCACGACGACCACGACGGCGAACGCCCGCGAGACGCCCGGCTCGGCGGGGGTGCCGCGCAGCCGTCGGCCCAGGGCCACCAGCGCGACGGCGCCGAGGACCCCGACGGTCAGCGCGGCCCAGTGGGTCGCGCCGTAGGGCACGAAGACGCCGGTGTCTCCCATCGCCCGATCATGACGGACCGGGCAGCGCCGCGAGCAACCGCCACAGCGGGCGCTGCACCGCGTCGGGGATCCCGGCGAGGGAGAAGTCCAGGTCGTGGGCGACGTTGAGCCGCGCGAGGCGGCGCAGCGGCGGCAGCCGCCCGGCCGTCGCCAGGATCCGGAACTGCTCCTCCAGGGACCCGGCGGGGGTCTCGACGGTGCGCACGCGCACCGGGCCGTCGCCCCCGTTGCCGAACGAGTGCGTGACGCCGGGCGGCACCACGATCCCGTCGCCGGGCTGCAGCAGGCTCGTCCAGCCCCCGACCCGTACCCGCAGGACGCCCTCGAGCACGGTGAACGACTCGGTGGCGCCCCGGTGCCGGTGCGGCGGGGGACCGGCCACCCCGGGCGGAACGACGGCCTCGAACTCGAAGGCCGGGGCGCCGCTGTGCAGCACGTCGATCGTCTCGCCGGACGGCATCTCGATGCGGCTCACGGCGGCCTCCCGGGTCAGGCGCCGGCGGTCCCGGCGGCCTCGGCGTCGTCGTCGGTGTCGTTCTTCTTCTTCCGCTTCGGCACCAGGTGCGCCACGGCGACGATCACCGCGCCGACCACGACCCCGAGGATCGCCGAGCCGACGGTGTTGGTGAGCCAGCCCAGGAACCCGCCCAGCGCACCGGTCGCGTCGGCGACGGCCACCTCCAGATGGTGCACCAGGTCGTAGATCGGGGAGAAGCCCAGCTCGTCCATCCCGACGAGCAGGATGTGCCCGCCGACCCACAGCATCGCCGCGACGCCGACGACCGACAGCGTCGTCAGCACGATCGGCATGGCCTTCACCAGCCCGCGCCCGAACGACGCGACGGGGCCGGAGCCGCGCTTCGCCAGGGCCAGGCCGGCGTCGTCCATCTTCACGATGAGCGCGACCGCGCCGTAGACGAGCGCGGTGATCGCGACGGCGACGACGGCCAGGATGATCGCCCGGGACACGATGCCCTCGGCCGCCACCTCGTTCAGCGCGATGACCATGATCTCGGCCGAGAGGATGAAGTCGGTGCGCACGGCGCCGGAGACGACGGTCCGCTCGTGTTCGGCCGGGTCGGTGGCGACCTTCTCGTCGCGCTCCTCGGGATGCTCGGAGTGCCCGGAGAAGTACTCCCAGAGCTTCTCCGCGCCCTCGTAGGCCAGGTAGCAGCCGCCGACCATCAGGATCGGTGTCAGCAGCCACGGCGCGAACTGGGAGAGGATCAGCGCGACCGGCAGGATGAACACGATCTTGTTGATCAGCGAGCCCCTGGCGATCCGCCAGATGATCGACAGTTCGCGTTCGGGCTTGAGCCCCTGCACGTAGCGGGGGGTGACCGCGGCGTCGTCGACGACCACACCCGCGGCCTTGGCCCCCGCGCGCCCGGCCGCGCCGGCGACGTCGTCGAGGGAGGCCGTCGTCAGGCGCACCAGCGCCGCGACGTCGTCGAGCAGGGCGAACAGTCCGCTCACCGGGTCACCGTCCGTTGCATGGCCGAATCCGTGCGCACGCGCGGAGCCTACGGGGAGAGCGGGACGAACGGGACCGAACCCGCCCGATCGCGGGGCTTGACCATGCCGCGACGGCACGGTGTCGACTGGGCCCATGGCAGAGGACACGACCACCGCCGCGCCGACCGCGACGACCGCAGGCCCGGACACCGTGGACCCGTCGGACCCGGTCGCCGGCTTCTCCGCGCTGCGCGAGGTGGCCGCGGCCGTCGAGATCCCGCTGGAGGTGCCCGGGCGGCCGACCCAACAGGGGCTGATGGTGACCCGGCACGCCGAGGTCCGCGCGATGCTCACCGACGACCGCTTCCGGCACGACGCCGCCGCGGTGCCGGAGGCGGAGAACTTCCTGCGCAACGCCCAGACCGGCCTGATCGGGCTGCCCGAGGACCTCGACCTGCTCCGCCGTCCGATGCTGGGCCGCGACGGCGAGGACCACGCGCGGCTGCGCCGGCTGGTGTCGCGGGCGTTCACGGTGCGCCGGGTGAACGGGCTGCGCCCCCGCGTCGGGGCGATCGTCGACGGCCTGCTCGACGACGTCGCCGCGGCCGGTGCCGACGGCACCCCGGTCGACCTGGTGGAGGCGCTGGCCTACCCGGTGCCGATCGCGGTCATCTGCGAGCTCGTCGGCGTGCCGGAGGGCGACCGGGACCGCTGGCGGGAGTTCGCCCGGCTGCTGATCCAGCCCGACCCCGCGCGGATGCCCGACGTCGCCCGGGGGATGGTCGCCCACGTCCGGGACCTGATCGAGGCCCGTCGCCGGGAGCCTGCCGGCGACCTGCTGTCCGGGCTGGTCGCGGCGCACGACGAGGACGGCGACCGGCTCTCGGAGCAGGAGCTCGTCGACATGACGGTGAACCTGACCGTCGCCGGGTTCGAGACGACCGCGCACGTGCTGGCCAAGGGCACCCTCGCACTGCTCAGCCGCCCGGGCGAGCTCGCCGCGCTGCGGGCGGACCCGCAGCTGTGGCCGACAGCGGTGCACGAGCTGGTCCGCACCTGCGGCCCGATCCCGGCCGGGGCCCCGCGCTACGCGGCCGAGGACACCGAGATCGCCGGGACACCGGTGCCCGCCGGGACCGCGGTGCTGCCCGGCCTGCTGCCGGCGAACTTCGACCCGCGCGTCGTCGACCGGCCCGACGAGCTGGACGTGCGCCGCGACCCCGGACGCGGCGAGGGGCACCTCGGGTTCGGGCACGGCGCGCACTACTGCCTCGGCGCCGCGCTGGCCCGCCAGGAGGTCGAGGTCGTGCTGTCGGCGCTGGTCACACGCTTCCCGGGGCTCCGGCTCGCCGAACCGGCGGACGGCCCGTCGCGGCTGGGGTTCGAGCGGCTGCCCGCCCTGCCCGTCCACGTCGACCGCCCGCCGGAAGGCTGACGCTCAGCGCGCCGCGCGGGTCTCGTAGAGCCGCCGCGACCACAGCAGGCTCCCGACGGTGATCACCACGCACCAGCCGACGGCGAGCGCGGCGTCGGTACCGAGCCCGGCCCCGCTGCCGGGCCCGGCACCGAGCAGTCCGCGCAGGGTGTCGATGACCGGGGTGAACGGCTGGTACGCGGCGAACCAGCGCAGCCCGGCCGGCATCGAGTCCACCGGCACGAACCCGCTGCCCAGGAACGGCAGCAACATCAGGAACATCGGGGTGTTGCTGGCCGTCTCCACACTGGCGGCGGCGAGCCCGAGGGCCACGGTCAGCCAGGTCAGGGCGACCGTGAGCAGCACCAGCATCCCGGCGACGCCCAGCCAGGCGAGCGGCCCGGCACCGCTGCGGAACCCGAGCGCCAGCGCCACCCCGAGCACGACGACCAGACCCACCGCGGTCTGCACGAACGCGCCGGCGACGTGCCCGGTGAGCACGCTGGACCGGGCGATCGCCATCGTCCGGAACCGTGCGACGACGCCCTCGGTCATGTCGGTGGCGACCCCGATGGCGGTGCCCATCGCGACGCTCGCGACGGTCAGCAGCAGCACCGCGGGGGTGACGAAGGCCAGGTAGTCGCTGCGGTCACCGCCCAGCCCGGCGCCTATCGTGCCGCCCAGGACGACCACGAACAGCAGCAGGAACACCAGCGGCTGGGCGATCAGCATGATCGTCAGCGACGGGTAGCGGCGCAGGTGCCGGATGCGGCGGCGCAGCATCGTCACCGAGTCGGTGAGCAGGCGGGGACGGTCGAGGGCGGTGGTGCCCATGACGGCGGCGCTCATGACGCGGCCACCTCCGGGGTGCTCGGGTGGCCGGTGAGGGCCAGGAAGACGTCGTCGAGGTCGGGCGTGTGGGTGGTCAGCTCCTCGGGTTCCACCCCGGTCCCGGCGAGGCGGTCCAGCAGGTCCCGCAGGTCGCGGGCCCCGGCGGCGGGCAGCTGCAGCGTCACCGCGGCGGTGTCGGCGACGGCGGCGGGCAGCACGGTGCGGGCGGCGGCGAGGGCGTCGTCGTCGGCGAAGCGCAGGCGCACGTGCCCGCCGGGGACCCGGGCCTTGAGCTGCGCCGGGGTGCCGCGGGCGACGAGCCGGCCCCCGTCCAGGACGGCGACGTCGTCGGCGAGCTGGTCGGCCTCCTCCAGGTACTGGGTGGTCAGCAGCACGGTCACGCCGCGGCCGACGAGGTCGCGCACGGCGTCCCACAGGTCGCGGCGGCTGCGCGGGTCCAGCCCGGTGGTCGGCTCGTCGAGGAACAGCACGGCGGGGTCGGCGACGAGGGTCATGGCCAGGTCGAGGCGGCGGCGCATCCCGCCGGAGTACGTCCCGGCGCGCCGGTCCGCGGCGTCGGCGAGGTCGAAGCGGTCGAGCAGCTCCCGGGTGCGGGCCCGGGCGGCCTCGCGGGGCAGGTGGTGCAGGTCGGCCATCAGCCGCAGGTTCTCCGCACCGGTGAGCAGGCCGTCAACGGCCGAGAACTGGCCGGTCACCCCGATCGCGGCGCGGACGCCGTCGGGGTCGGTCGCCGGATCGCGCCCGGCGATGCGGATGCGTCCGGAGTCCGGTGGCAGCAGCGTGGACAGGATCCGGACCAGCGTCGTCTTGCCGGCGCCGTTCGGGCCGAGCAGCGCGAGCACCGTTCCGGCGGGGACGTCGAGGTCGATGCCGCGGAGCACGGCGTGGTCGCCGTAGGACTTGTGCAGGGCGGCGACGGCGATCGCGGGCGGGGGTGTGGGCACGGTGGTTCCTCTCGTGGACGGGCTCGGGGGTGGGATCGCGGCCGGCGGGGGTCAGGCGCGGCGGACGACGATGTCGCCCTCGCGGGACCGGGCGTGCACGGCGACGGTGTCGACGGCGTCGCCGTCCGGGGCCTCGCGCGGTGCGAGGTCGTTGCCGACCCGGCCGGTGGTGTCGAGGTCGAGCCAGGCGGCGCTGCCCTGCGCGACGCCGATCTCCAGCCGGCCGTGCGTGCTGGTCAGCGACACCTCGCCGCGGTGGACGCGGCCGAGCCGGACGTCGCCGTAGGCGGTGCGCACGCGGGCGCCCGCACCGAGCTCGTCGACGTCGATGGGGCCGTGTGTGCCGGTCAGCTCGGCGTCGCCGGTCAGCTCGTCGGCGCGGATGCCGCCGTGCTTGCTGCTCAGCGTCGCGGTGCCGCCGATGCGGTGGATCTGCATGCCGCCGTGGTCGGAGCGGACCGTGGCGTCCCCGGTGACGGTGCCGCCGATCCGGACATGACCGAAGCCGGTGCTCAGGTCTGCGGAGGCGGCGTCGTCGACGCGGACGTCGCCGAAGCGGGTGCGAGCCTCGCAGGCCCCGAGCGGGCCCTCGACGACGATCCCGCCGTGGGTGGTGGCGGCGGTCAGCGCCGACCCGGCGGGCAGGGCGATCCCCACCTCGATCGAGCGGCCGGGGGTGCGCGGGGTGAGCTTCTGCAGCAGCCCGAGCTGCGGGCCGGTGATGCGCAGCTCACGCCCGGTCAGCTCGACCCGGACCCGGTCGGCGTGGGCGCGGTCGGCGTCGGAGCTGCGGACCTCGACGACGGTGTCGGTGCGGTCCGACGCGGTCACCCGTAGCTCGCCGATGGCGAGGTCGACGATCGCGGTGACGGGCTCGGGGGTGTCGTAGGTGGGCACGGGGCATCGCCTCCTCGGCGTCGCGGTGACGCCGTGGGTCAGGGGTGGGTGGCAGAGGTCGTGTGGCTCAGCCGAACCAGCCGACGCGGCCGCGGCGGGCGGCGTCGGGACGGTCGGGCGCGGTGGCGGGGTGGTCCAGCGCGGCCGCGGCCACACGGGTCAGCCAGGTGTTCACGCTGAGGCCGTCCCGCCCGGCGGCCTCCTCGATCCGGGTCTTGAGCGTCTCCGGCGGCCGGAAGTTGATCCGGGCGACCGGTCCGGACTCGCCGTCGGCGCCCGCCGGTGGCGATGGCGCCACGGGTGGCGCCTCCGTCGTCGCCGGGGGTGCCGACGGCGGGGCCGACCCCGCCGTGACGACGAACTCGGGGTCGCTGCCGCGCAGCCGCACGTGCACCGACCCCGGTGCGAGCTCGAGGGTGATCTCGTCGGCCGCTGCGGCCAGCGCCTCGAGCAGGACCAGACGGGTCGTCGACGTCAGGGGCGTGAGCAGCCGTTCCGCGGCCGCCCGCGTGTCCTCGCCAGCGGCCTCGCCCAGTGCGGCGAACTCGGTGCGCAGGCGGTCGACATATCCGTCCAACTCCATGGCGCAACGATGGCGCACGATGGCGCCATCGTCAAGGGTGTGGCGCCACGGAGGTCGGTCGGCGCCGCGGGCTTGACCCTGCCGCGACGGCACGGTGTCCGATGGACCGGACCTGCTGACGCCGTCGAGGGAGTACGTCGTGGACCGCACCACCTGCCCGGTCGCCGCCTTCGGGCGCCTGCGCGAACAGGGGCCCGTCGTCGCGATGCCGGAGTCGCCGATGGTCGCTGCGTCGCTCGTCACCCGGCACGACGACGTGCACGCCCTGCTCCTGGACCCGCGGTTCCGCAACGACCCCGCCGGGGTGCCCGGCGCCGGGGACGTCATGGGCACGCTCCTGACGGGGCTCGGGCTGCCGCCGGAGCTCGACCACCTCGGCCGGGGCCTGCTCGTCCGCGACGGCGCCGACCACGCCCGGCTGCGCCGGCTCGTCTCCCGGGCGTTCACCGTGCGCCGGGTCGCCGCGCTGCGCCCCCGCGTGGAGCAGCTCACCGCCGAGCTGCTCGACGACGTCGCTGCCGCCGGTGCCGACGGCAGCCCGGTCGACCTGCTGCCCACGGTGTTCCGCGCGCTGCCGATCGCGGTGATCTGCGAGCTCGTCGGCGTCCCGGTGGAGCAGCGCGGGCTCTGGCGGGAGCTGGCCGCGCTGCTCGTCGCACCCGACCCGGAGCGGATGCCCGACGTGGCGCGGGCCGTCGTCGCACAGATCCACGAGCTCGTCGCGGCCCGGCGGGCCGACCCGCGCGACGACCTGGTCGACGTGCTCGTCGCGGTGCACGACGACGGCGACCGGCTCACCGCCGACGAGCTGGACGTCCTGCTGTTCGACCTGGTCGTCGCCGGGTTCGAGACGACCGCGCACGTGCTGTCCCGGGCGACGCTGGCCCTGCTGACCCGCCCCGACCAGCTCGCGACGCTGCGCGCCGAACCGTGGCGGTGGCCCACCGCGGTGCACGAGATCGTGCGGACCTGCGGCGCGGTCCCGGTGAGCACGCCCCGGTACGCGAGCACCGACGTCGTCGTCGGCGACACCCGGATCGCGGCGGGGGAGTCGGTGACGGCCGGGCTGGTCACCGCGAACTTCGACCCGCGTCGGCACGACCGGCCCGACGAGCTCGACGTGACCCGGGACCCGGGCCGCGGCGAGGGGCACCTCGGGTTCGGCCAGGGCGCCCACTACTGCCTGGGGGCCGCGCTGGCCCGTCAGGAGATCGAGGTGGCGCTGCACGCGCTGGTCGAGCGGTTCCCCGCGCTGCGGCTCGCCACACCGGCCGACGGGCCGTCGGACCTCGGGTTCGAGCGCCTCGGGTCGCTCGAGGTGCGGATCGACGCGCCGTGACCGCCGGTGTGTTGCGCGACCACACCCGTGCTGCCGTCGTGCCCGGTTCCGGCCAGGATGACCGGTGTGACCCGTGACCCGCAGCCCGCCCGTCTCCGTCGCGCCGGGACGGCGGCCGCGGCCGTCGCCCTGATGGTCGCCGCCGGCTGCGGCGCCGCCGCACCCGCGCCCGCCGAGCCGGCGCCCGCGCCGCCCACCACCGACGCCCCGGCTGCGGCCGGGGACCTGGCGCCGGTCGTCGTCGCGGACGGGCTCTCCCACGTCTGGAGCGTCGGCGTGCTGCCCGACGGGCGGGCGCTGGTCACCGAGCGGGACGGGCGCCTGTCGCTGCTCGCCTCGCTCGACCCGGGCACCGCGGTCACCCCGGTCGCCGCCGATCTGGGCGACGTGTTCGCCCGCGGCGAGGGCGGGCTGATGGGCCTGGCCGTGCACGCCGACTTCGCGACCTCGAACCGGTTCACCACCTGCCAGACCCGTGCCGAGAACGGGAGCCCGGTCGACGTCCGGCTGGTCACCTGGACGCTGTCCGCGGACGGGGCCACCGCGACCCGGGTCGCGGACCCGCTGGTCGGCGGCCTGCCGATCGCCTCGGGCGGACGGCACTCGGGCTGCCGGGTCGCCGTCGACGACACCGGGGCGCTCGTCGTCGGGACCGGCGACGCGGCGATGCCCGCCACCCCGCAGGACCTCACCTCGCTCGGCGGCAAGACGCTGCGGGTCGACCCGGCCACCGGCGGGCCCGCGGCCGGCAATCCCTTCGCCGACGCCGCCGACCCGGCCCAGCGGCTCGTGTACACCTCCGGGCACCGCAACGTGCAGGGCGTCGCGGTCGAGCCGGGCACCGGGCGGGTCTTCACCGCCGAGCACGGCCCCACCCGCGACGACGAGGTGAACCTGCTGCGCCCGGGCGGCAACTACGGCTGGGATCCTTCGCAGGGCGGCACGGTGACCACCTACGACGAGTCGGTCCCGATGACCGACCGGGACCGCTTCCCCGACGCCGTCCCCGCGGTGTGGGCCTCCGGCAGCCCGCCCGAGGCGCCGGCCGGCTCCGCGTTCCTCGACGGCGCCGCGTGGGGGCAGCGGAACGGGATGCTCGCCGTCGCCGCGCTGCGCGGGCAGAAGCTGCTGCTGATGCGGGTCGGCCCGGAGGGCACCGACGGCGCGGTCTCCGACGTCGAGATCCCGGCGGCGCTCGACGGGGACTCCGGCCGGCTGCGCGGGGTGTACGCCGTGCCCGGCGGTCCGCTGCTGGTCACGACCTCGAACGGCGACGACGACCGGATCCTGCGGATCGACCCGAGCTGATCCCGGGGTCGTCGTCCTCGACCACCATGATGCGCACCAGGCCCAGGACGGTCCGACAAGGCGGACACGACGCACAGAAAGGGGCGCCCGGGGGTCTGAACCGCCTGGAGCCGGGTAGACGGGGCGGATGGTCGTGCCCGAGGAACCCGTGACGGTGTCGCTCCCGGCCGGGGCCGCGCTCTCCGGGCTGTCCGCCTACGACGTCTGGATCCGCTACGCGGGTCTCGGCGGCACCGGCAGCGAGCACGACGTCGCCGACATGCTGACCGACCCGGCCGCGGGTGCCCGGGCCGACCGGGTCCTGCTCGCCCGGGTCCTCGACGCACACCTGGTCGTGCTGGGGTGCCGCCGCCGGGTGCGCCCGGACACCGGCGACGACCCGGACCTGCCCGCCGCCCCGCCCGCCGTGTCCTGACCCGGCGGGCTCAGCCGCGCACCGACCGGGCGAAGCCGACGACGTCGCGCACGGCGTGCGCGTAGACGTCGGGCATCGCGTCGCGGAACAGGATCATCCCGACGTGGCAGAGCCCCGGGTACACGAGCCCGACCGACGGCACCCCCGCCGCGAGCAGCCGACGGTGGTGGGCGAGCCCCTCGTCGCGCAGCGGGTCCAGCTCCGCGCACGCGATCACGTGCGGCGGGAGCCCCTGCAGGTCCTCGGGGCCTGCGGCCGCGGCCCAGCAGGTCGGGTCGTCGGCGTGCGCGGAGCCGGGGTCGTAGACCTCGGCGAGCAGTGGGAACAGCTCCCGGTTGAGCCAGTAGCGGTCGTTCTCCCACAGCGACGCCAGGTCCGCGGGCGGCCGGTCCCAGGACCCCAGCACGTAGGGGCACTGGGCGTAGACCCCGGCGATCCGCCCGGACCAGCCGTCGCGACCGGCCCGGACCGCCAGCCCGAGCGCGAGGTTCGCCCCGCCGGAGTCCCCGGTGACGACGACGTGCGTGCCGCCCAGCTCCGCGAGGTGTTCGTGCACCCAGTGCAGGCCGGTGACGCAGTCGTCCAGACCCGCCGGGAACGGGTGCGGTCCGAGCCGCCCACCGCCGTTGCGGTACTCGACCCCCACGACGACGGCGCCCTCGGCGGCCAGCTCGTCGCGCCAGCGCACGTAGAGCGGCCCCTCGGCGGCCAGCATGACCATCCCGCCGCCGTGCACCTGGTAGACGACCGGCAGCGGCCCGTCCACACCTGTCGGTCGATGGACGTGCAGGGTGATCTCGTGCCCGTCGGCGGCGGGCACGGTCCGTGTCGTGCGGTCGATGCCGGACATCGGGGCCCAGCTCGCGGCCAGCGCCGCGAAGAGCCCCTCGAAGCCCTCCTCGACGGCGTCGACGAACCCGAGCAGGGCCGGGCGGCCCGCGGTGCGGTCCATCGGGGCGTCGTCGGCGTGCCCGGTCAGCCCGAATCCCTCCAGCACCGCGACCATCCGCGGGTCGGCCCGCGGGTCGTCGCCGATCGTCGTCGCCGGGTCCCCGAGCCTGCCGGGTGCGCGGGTGGGTACGGAGGCGTCGGTGCTCATGCGGGCTCCTCGGGCAGTGGGTGGCCGCCTGATCGTGTCCCGCGTCACACCCGTCCGTCAACGGCGTCGTCGCGCCGCGCCGGGGCGGCCGGTTCGAGCAGGTGGACCTCCCGTTCGAGCTCGCCCATCCGGTCCCGCTTCACCGGCGGCGGCTCGGGCACCGGGCCGCCCTCGCGGATGACGCGCACGGTGTCGGCGAGCCGGTCCACCCGGCGCAGGATGCCGTTGCGGTGCAGGAACCAGGCCAGGAACCGGGTCAGCACGGCGACCGCGAGCGCGATGCCGACCGACAGGTAGTCGCGGAGGCGGATCTGGTTGATCTCCTCGATCCGGTCGTCGAGCAGCTCCCGCTCACCGGTCCGCATCTGGTCGACGCGACTGCGGATGCCGTCCATGAGGTTCTTGCCGTAGGCGAGGTCCTGCCGGATCTCGCCGTCGGTGTCCCCGCCCGCGGCGACGACGTCGCGCTGCCGGGCCAGGTCGGTCATCTGCTTCGACGTCAGGTCCCGCAGCTCGGCGATCCGGGCCAGCTTGTCCGTGCGCGGCTTCTCCCCGGGCTCCGCCGCGGCCAGCGTCTCCAGCCGCCCCAGCACCGCCGGGAGCTCCGCCGACGCGTCGGTGAACGGCTCCAGGTACTCCGTGCGCCCGGTGAGCTGGTAGCCGCGCACCCCGGTCTCGGCGTCGACCATGAGCGTGGTGAGCTCGCCGAGCGATCCGGTCATCTCGAACTTGCGCTGGATATCGGTCTCGATGTCGACGCGCTGCAGGTTCCCGGTCAGGGCCAGCCCGGCCGAGATCAGCACCGCGACGAGCGGCAGCCCGATCGTGATGCGCCCCTGCACGCGCATGGGCAGGTCGTTCCAGTACCGCAGGACGGGTCGCGCCGGAGCGCTCAGGGTGTCGCGAAGGCGCCTGGCCACGGCGGGAGTCTACGGACGGGCCCGGGGTGGGGCCTGTCCGAGCGACCGGGTGGACCGGCCCGGCCGTGGCGGCGGTGCCGCTCGGCCCGGACGCCCCGCGAACGCCGTTGCGACCAGGGCGACGGCGCGGTCGTCGTCGCGGGTGAGCCGGAGCAGCGCCTCCCGTGCCCCGGGCCCGGGCTGCTCGACCAGCGCCTGGGCCAGCCGGATCCGTGCGGCCGGATCGGCGCCGTCGAGCGCGCCGTCGAGCGCGTCGAGTACCCGCGCCGAGGTGGCGGGGTCGTCCTCGGACAGCGCCGCCAGCACCTCCGCGGCGGCGACGTCGTCCACCCCCGCGACGACCAGCGCCACCAGGGCGGGCACGGTCGCGGTCACCCCGCGCCCGCCCGCGGCCAGCACGGCGCGCCGGTGCACCTCCGGGTCCGGGTCGTCGACGGCGTCGACGAGTGCCGCGGTCGCCTCCGGTGCCGTGCCGGTCTCGGCGAGCGCGTCCACCGCGCGCCGCCGGACCGCGACGTCGGCGGACCGCAGGCCGGCGGCGAGCGTCGCCGCCGCGGTGCCGTCCGGGTCGCCGGAACGGGCCAGCGCCCACCGCAGTGCCCCCGCGACGTGCGGGTCGGGCTCGGCCAGCGCGGTCCGGGCCAGCAGCTCCGGGGGCAGCGGGGCGTCGGCCGTCGCGGCCAGCGCCGCCTGCTGACGGTGCCCGGCCGCGGGGGAGGCCAGCGCCCGCAGCAGCCCGACGACGTCGAGCACCTCGTCCCAGCTCCCCGGCTCCGCGGCGTCGACGGTGCGCAGCCGCGCGAGCAGCTCCCGGTCGCGGGTCAACCGGTCCTCGGTCGCCCGGACCAGGTCCGCGACCAGCTCCGACGGCGTGAACGCCGGGTCCGCCAGCGCCCGCCCCACCTGGGCCAGCGACAGCCCGAGCGTCCGCAGGCCCTCCACATGGAGGAGCCTGCGGACGTCGGCGGGGGAGTACTCGCGGTAGCCGCCGACGGTGCGCCCGGTCGGCCGGACCAGCCCGACGGCGTCGTAGTGGCGCAGCATCCGGGCGCTGAGCCCGCTGCGCCGCGCCACCTCCCCGATCAGCACCCGGCCATCGTCCCGCGGCCGGGGCCCAGCGCCACCACCCGCTGCGCCTCCGCGACGGCGGCGTCGAACCCGGCGTCCGGGTCCGCGCGCAGCGCGACGGTGGCACGCGCGTGCGCGGCGACCGCCGGGTCGGGGTCCTCCGAGGCCCGCGCGAGCGCCGCGCCGGCGGTGTCGCCGAGGTCGACCAGGGCCCGGCTCAGGCTGAGCCGGACGTCGCGGTCGCCGCGGCCGAGCTGCCCGGCCAGCTCCCCGGCCAGCGCGGCCCGCTCTCCGGCGGGGGCGAGCACGACGGCGGCGCGCCAGGCCGTGCGGGCCACGTCGTCCTCGGGGTCGCGGAGCAGGTCGCGGGTGACCCACGGCCACGTCGACGGGGCGGCGATCTTCGACAGCGTGTGCAGCGCCTGTGCCCGCGCCCGTGGCCGGGGCGAGCCGAGCTCGATGCGCAGGCGGGGCAGCACGTCGGCAGCCGGGAGCCGGGTCAGCGCCCAGGACAGCATGTCGCGGACGAAGGCGTCCGGCTCGGCCGCGCACCGCTCGACCAGGACCCCGGCGAGTGCGGGGTCGGGGGTCGACCCGGCGGCGAGCGCCGCCCGCAGCCGGGTCGAGGCGTCGTCGGCGGCCAGGGCCGACCGGAGGTCCTGCGGTGTGGTCATGGCTCCACCCCAGACCCTGTCACGGTGTGAGGGTCAAGCCCGGCGTGCAGGTTCAGGGCCGCTGCTCCAGCCAGTGGCGTCGGCACCGATCTCGAACCAGCGCCGGACCTGCACGGCGAGACGGGTGAAGGAGAAGGTGATCAGCACGGTCGTGCCCCCGTCCGGGTGAGCTGGTCGGCGAGGTCGGTCAGGTCCGTGGCGTGCAGGTCGAACCGGTCGTGTGCGCCCGGCGGGTCGCCGCCGGGCCGGTCGACGTATGCGGTGCGCATCCCGGCCGCCGCCGCACCCCGGAGGTCCCACGCGTGGGCCGCGACCATCAGGAGCCGATCGGGCGGGACCGCCGCGGCCTCGATCGCGAGCCGGTAGACCTCCGGGGCGGGCTTGTACGACGCGGCGCCCTCCGCCGACAGTGCGAGGTGCCAGCGCAGCCCCGCCCCGGCGGCCAGTCGCAGCAGGGTGGAGCGGCTCGCGTTCGACAGTCCGACCACCGGGAAGCGGCCGGCGAGGCGGGCGATCCCGTCGGCCGTGTCCGGCCACGCCGGATGCCGCGCACCGGCGCCGGCCAGCGTCGCAACGACCTGCGGGTCGCCGACACCCGCCCGCCGCGCGACGGCCGCCGCGGCCTCGGCGTCCAGCACGTGGCCGGGCACGAAGGCACGCCCGCCCGCGACGATGCGCTCCTGCTCGCCCGCGACGTGCGCCTGCCACAGCCCGGCCAGGTCCGCTGCGGTGTCGCGGTCGGTGCCGGGCGCGGCCGCGGCGACCGCGTCGCGCAGGCCGGACGGTTCGTCGACCAGCGTGCCCAGCACGTCGAACACGACGACGTCGATCGTCATCAGCGACTCCCCGGGATCGTCCGGCGACGGCGTCACCGGTTCGACTGGTGACGCAGTTTGCGGTGCCGATGCGTCACCGGTCAAGATGGTGACGTGGGTTTCGCGTTCGTGAGCGGCAGCGCCGCGCTCGACCTGGTCGGCACCGTCACCTGGCGGCGCACCGACCCGACCGAGCTGCTCACCGGGCCCGCCGACCTCGCTCGCTGGATCGACGCCTGCGCCGACCTCCCGGACGGCGTGACCGTGACCCCGGAGGTCCTCGGGCGCGCGCGGGACCTGCGGGAGGCGGTCCACCGGCTCGCGACCGACCGGCTGGCCGGGCGGGCGTTCGACCCCGCTGCGTTGGCCGTCGTCAACGGCACGGCCCGCGGTCCCGGCATGACCGTGCAGCTCGACGACCACGGCACCCGCCGTACCGGCGACGCCGACGCCGTCCTCGCGGAGCTGGCGCGCGACGCCGTCGCCGTCCTCGCCGACCGGGACACCCCGCTGAAGGAGTGCGGCCGCCCCGGCTGCACCCGGCTCTATCTCGACCGCTCCCGTGGCGCGCGGCGCACCTGGTGCGGCATGGACGAGTGCGGGAACCGGGTGAAGGCGGCCGCCTACCGCGCTCGCAGGAGGACGATCACCGGCTGAGTCGTTCTCCTGACGGCCCGCACGGGGGCCCCGGGAGCGGACGTCACGCCGGCGTGATGACCACCTTGAGCGCCTGGTTCGCCGCGGCGTTCTTGAACACGTCGTAGGCCTCGTCCATCTGGTCGAAGGTGAACGAGTGGGTGCCCATCTTCTCCGCCGGGATCCGCCCGCCCGCGACCATCTTGAGCAGCGTCGGGATGGACACGGTGTCGACCAAGCCCATCGTCAGCGTGACGTTGGAGATCCACATGTCCTGCATGGGCAGCTCCACCGGGGTGCCGTGGACGCCCACGTTGGCGATCGTGCCGCCCGGGCGCACCAGCGACGCCGCCGTCAGCAGCGTCTCCGGGTAGCCGACGGCCTCGATCGCGACGTCCACGCCGAGCCCGTCGGTCAGCGCGGTCACGTCGGCGACGGTGCCCGGCCCGACCTCGACGCTGTCGGTGGCGCCGAACTCGACGGCCTTCTCCAGCCGGAACTTGTTGGAGTCGATGGCGATGACCTTCGACGCGCCCCACAGGCCGGTCGTGAGGATCGCGGAGAGGCCGACCGCACCCGCGCCGACGACGGCGACGGTGTCGCCCGGCCGTACGTTCCCGGCGAGCACACCGACCTCGTAGCCGGTCGGCAGCGAGTCGGCGAGGAAGATCGCCTGCTCGTCGGTGACCGACTCCGGCACGGCGTAGAGCGAGGTGTCGGCGTAGGGGACCCGGACGTACTCGGCCTGGGTGCCGTCGATGAGGTGGCCGAAGATCCAGCCGATCCCGCCGACGGTCTGGCAGTGCGACGGCATACCGCGCTGGCAGTAGTCGCAGCGGCCGCACTTGGTGATCGCCGGGACGAGGACGCGGTCGCCGACGGCGAAGCCGGACACGGCGTCGCCGACGGCGGTGATCGTGCCGACGGCCTCGTGGCCGAGGATGCGGCCGTCGGTGACGGCCGGGACGTCGCCCTGCAGGATGTGCAGGTCGGTGCCGCAGATCGTGGTGGTGTCGACCTTGACGATCACGTCGGTGGGGTCCTGGATCGTCGGGTCCGGGACCTCCTCCCAGGCCTTGGCGTCCGGTCCGTGGTAGACGAGTGCCTTCATCTGCTCACTCCGTTGGTCGCAGGGGGTGCCGAGAGCGTCGGCGGGCCCGACGCTAATGCGGGAGTGCGCATGTGACTGTCCCGTTCTGGGACGACTCCGCGGGCGGCACGACCACCGGCGACGACGGTGTGTCCCGGTCCCGGGACACCTCAGCCGATGTAGCTGATCCCGAACGCATCGATCTTGCGGTAGAGCGAGGACCGGGCGATCCCCAGCAGCTCGGCGGCCTGGTAGCGGTTGCCGCGCGCCTCGTAGAGGGCCTGGATGATCACGTCGCACTGCGCCGCCTCGAGCATCGACATCCGCGGTGCGCCGCCGGTGAAGCACGACGACGGCAGGTCCGGTGCCTGCACCACGCCGACCGGCTTGCGGGCGATGACGTAGCGCAGCACGTCCTCCAGCTCACGCAGGTTCCCCGGCCAGGCGTAGCCCTCCAGGACCCGCAGCACCTGCATGCTCAGGCTCAGCGACCGGCCGCCTGACAGCGAGTGCAGCACCGACCGCGCAAGGTCGCCGAGCTCGTCGGCCCGGTACCGGAGCGCGGGCACCCGGACCGTGTCGTGGAAGTGGCGCAGCAGCAGCCCGTAGGGCCGGGTGGCGTCGACCGAAGGGGTGTCGATGCACCCGACGACCGTCGGTGCCGCGGGTGTGGCCACCAGCACCCGCAGCGACTCGTCGAGGCGCCGCGCGGCGACCGACCCGAGCAGCGGGAGCCGGCGCAGGACGAGCAGCCGCGGCCGGTCCCCGTCGGTGCCGCGGACCGTCGGCAGGAGGGGGCCTCCGGACTCCGCGATCCGCGCGCAGTCGAGCACCTGCACCGACCCGGACGGGTGGCTGCGGCGGAACTGCTCGACGGCCAGGGTCTGCTTCCCGACCCCCGGCTCGCCGACGAGGAGCAGGTGCCTGGTCCGGGCGGCGACCGCGGCCGCGACGTCGCGGCGGGCGCGCAGGTAGGGGCTGAGCAGCTCGCGGTTCGCGCGGCGCCGCACCTCGGCGGCGGCGCCGTCGGCGTGCGCGTCCCGGAAGTCGGCCGCGAAGTCGCGGCGGGCGGTCGGTGCGACGTGCGACCCCTGGCGGCGCATCGCGTCCGTCGTGCGGGACCCGGCCGGTACGGGAAGGCTGCGCCGTCCGGAGCTGACGTGGCCCACGACGGCGGCGCCGTCGCGGACGACGGAGGTGACGACGTCGTCGCGGCGGCCCGACGGGAGCTCGGCCGTGGACCCGGCGGGTGGCGGGTCTGCGAGAGCGGCGTCGGCGAGCGCCCGGTCGAGCAGGTGGTCCCGGTCCTCGCGGGGCAGGGCCCGGAACCCGGGGCTGCACAGGGTCGCCCGGCCGTCGGTCGCGACGACCCACTCCGCGCCGGAGCGTGCGCAGACGTCGTCGAAGCGGGCGTGCAGCATCCGCCCGGACCGGTGCTCGCGGTCCCGGACGCGCTCGCCGACCTGGCGGGCCAGCTCGGCGGCGACGGCCGCGCGCAACGCCGACGCGCCGCCCGGCGCCGACAGGTGCGCCACGACCACCACCGTCTGCGGTGCCGCGTCGGTGTCGGACGGTACCGGCGCGGCGGCCTCGGTGAGGCAGGCGAGGTCGGGGTGCAGGTGCTCGGGACCGTCGACCCGGGCGGCGCGACCGGTGGCCCGCACGAGCGCGGACGCCGTCGTCGCCACGTCCTGCTCGGCGATCCGGAAGCCCGGTGCGACGAGGACGGCGTCGAGCAGCGCGGCGAGGTCCGGGCAGGCGTCGCGGCGGACGCGGACGATCCCGTCACCGTCGACGAGCAGCACCGCGCAGTCCAGGCGGGCAGTGCCGTCGAGGAAGCGGTCGAACACCTCCTCGGCCTCGGCGACCGCGGCGGGCCCGGGTTCGTGGCCGACGTAGGTCGCGGACCGGGCGAGGTCGACGCCCAGGTCGAGAGACCGCTGCCAGGACTCCGCGACGACCGGGCGGACCCGGGCACCCACGTCACCGACGTGCCGGGCGTGCCGCACCCGCCGCGCGGCCGCCTCGACCCCGGCGCCGGTATCCACGGGCCGAGCGTAGCCAGCCGGCGCCCCGCCCCGCGAGGATCGTTGACACCCGCCCGCCCCGCGGGGAGCACGGTGACGACCTCGGCCCGGGGGCGTGGCGACGGACCCGCGCGGCCGGCCCGATCGGCGTACCGTCGAGGCCACGGCCCTGTGCTGCTGGACAGCCGGATGCCCCGCAGTCCGGGGCACGCACGAACCGGAGGATCCGCCGGGGTTCCCGGGTCCACACGGCGACGCGTCCTGCTCCGCCGTGACCACGCCCGTGTCCCGCCGGACGGCCGCCCTGCAGGGCGCCGCCCGCCGGCCCGCGGCGGCCGAACGGAGCCACACCGTGAGCGATTCCCGCACCCCGTCACCCACCCGCCCCGCCGCCCCGCCGCGCCCGTCCGCGGCGCGTGTCGCGCTGAAGGAGGACCCGAGGCCGGTCGGGGAGGTCGACGGGGCGTGGTGGCCGCGCTCGCGCGTCCTGGTCGACGAGCTGCGTGAGCTCGGCGCGGGGGTCGGCGACCGGCTCGGCCCGGTGACCCGGGTCGGGTACAGCCTGCGGACCTGGTCGTCGGTGCCGCGCCGGACGACGACCGACGGACACCTGATCCGCCTCGGCGGCTTCGCCAGCACCCCGCCCGACGTCGTCGACGTGTTCGGGGTGCACGGCCGGCTGTGCCTGCTCGTCGTGCCGCCGGAGAGCTCGGACGCCGACGCGCGGCGCTGCCTCGACCGGGCGTCGGCCGCCGGGAACGACGACGACGTCGCGACGCTGCTGGCCGGAGTCGGGACCCGCGCGACCGCCTGAGCGTGTCGTGAGATCCGGAGGGCCGGCTCTCGAGATCCTCTGCCGGTCGGAAGGCGGCTTCCCCCTCCCCATCACCACCGGAGCGGGGGAAGCCGTCGTCGTCAGGCAGCCACACCCACCGGTCCCGGGCAGCCTCTCGGGGAGCACGGCTAGGCGGGGAAATCCGCGCTGCGGGACAGATCTTCGTTCACCCGCAGGTCGGCCAGGTCCTTCTCCAGCGCATCGGTCACGGCGTCGTATCCGCTGTTGCCCAGGACCAGCCGGCGGGGCGGCGGATCCTGGGACATCGCCGTGATCACCGCACGGGCACCGCGGTGGGGGTCGCCGGGCTGCAGACCGTCCATCCCGACGAAGACGGCCCGGACCTGCTCCAGCATCTCGTGGTACACCGGGATCGCCTCCTCGACGGCGTCGTCGGCGAATCCGGCGTAGGCGTTGGTGCGGAACGCTCCCGGTTCGACGGTCAACACGGAGATGCCCTGTGCGGCGACCTCGTCGCGCAGCGCGTCGGTGACGGCTTCGACGGCGAACTTCGTCGCGCTGTAGTAGCCGAATCCGGGCGCCGAGATGAGCCCGGCCACCGAGGACACGTTGACGACCCACCCGTCGCCGCGGGCGCGCATCCCCGGCAGCACCGCGCGGGTCACGGAGAGCACGGCGAAGAAGTTCAGCTCGAACATCGACCGCATCGCGGACTCGTCCATCGCCTCGATGGATCCGTACCAGCCGCGGCCGGCGTTGTTGACCAGCACGTCGATACCGCCGAAGTGCTCCTCGGCTGCTCGTACCGCGCGCTGCACCTGTGTCGCGTCGGTGAGTTCCAGCGGCACGACGAGAACGCGATCACCGTACTGGTCCGCCCACGTCACCAACTCCTGCGGGCGGCGGGAGGTCACCACCACGCGGTCACCGGTGTCGAGCGCCGCCTCGGCGAAGGCCATCCCGAAGTTGCCGGGCGTGCCACCGGTGATGAACCATCGCCGTGTCACGGCTCGATCACCAGCCGACTGATCACTGCACCATCGAGGGTGAAACGGTAGTTCAGATCGACGACCCCACCCGGGAAGTCGCCCTCCAGATGCTGCCCGACGTCGACGCCTCGGTCGGTCGTGGACGCACCGCTGAACTCGGCGGTGTAGGTGTACCCGGTGGCCGCGGTCGCCAGCCAGGCCTCGATCTCCTCGGTGCCCGCGTGGTCGCGCCCGTCATCGGTCACCACGGCATCGGAGGTGAAGGTGGCGAGGGCCCGATCGAACTCCTGGGAGTCGAGTGCGGTCATGAACGTCTTCACGGTTTCCGGGAGTGCTTCCCATTCTGCTGTGGACATGGCCCCACGGTGGAGCTTCCCGTGAGGGGAAGGTCAACCCGTGGTCCCGAGCATCCCGCGATGTTGACCTTGCCCTGGGGGGAGGCTCCAGGATCGCCTCGTCCGACAGGCGACGCGACGTAGAGGAGGACGCCATGGGGGCCCAGGTCTCGATCGGTGACTTCGCGCTGATGACCGGTCTGAGCCGTAAGGCACTACGCCACTATCACGACATCGGCATTCTCGAACCGGCCCAAATCGACCCCGGCACCGGCTACCGCTTCTACGACACCGGCCAGGTCGACCATGCGCACATCATCCGCCGGTTCCGCTCCCTGGGCATGTCCATCCCCGACATCAAGGCGCTCCTGAGCACCGACGACGCCGGGGCCCGCACCGAGATCATCACCACCCATCTCGAGCAGATGGAGGCTGCGCTCGCGCAGACCCGTGACACCGTGGGGGCGTTGCGTGAACTGCTCGCCCCGGCGAGCCCTCCCTCCGACGTCACGTTGCGCCACGAGCCGGCGCTCGCCGTGTGGTCCGTCAGCGCCACCATCGACGTCTCCGAGATCGACGACTGGTTCGCAGCGGCACTGCGGACACTGCACCGGGCTGTCGCCACGGCCGCAGGCGCGCCCGACGCGGTGGTGCCGGGCGGCCTCTACGAGAGAGCGCTGTTCCTCGAACAGCAGGGCCGCGCAACCCTGTTCGTCCCCGCACCACCATCGGTCGATCCGCCAGAGGGTGTCCGGGCCGAGGTCCTCCCCAGGACCGAGTTCGCGGTGCTCACCCATCCGGGCGGCCACGATGGCATCGACCGCAGTTACGCGGCCCTGGGGATCTATGTCAACGAGCATCTGATCAGCAGTCAGGGGCCCATTCGCGAACACTACTTCGGCGGCACCCCTACAGATCCGGCCCGGTTCACCGCCACCGAGATCTGTTGGCCGATCTTCGGTACCGCCGCCTCGTCGGCATGACAGGAGACCACTGACGTGCACGACCGATTCGGCACCCGTGGGGCATGGCTCAACCCTGCACCGGGTGATGCCCCTCGTACCGACTACGCGCCTCGACCCGAGGCCGGGATATCGGACGATCTGGGTGGGAATCGGGGTGGCCCCGGACGGTGACCTGGTCCTGATCGAGCAGATGGTCGCCGCTACCGAGAGCGCGATCATCGTCCCCGCACACACTCGCCCTGCGCGGGAAATGCCGGGCGCCAACGCCTTCCTGGCTCCCGAACACAAGGTCGTACTGAGCCAGGACGCCGATCGGGGGCGGAGGACGGGCCGGCCTGCGGTGCAGAACCCCTACCTCGGCCTGCGCAACTACACTGACAACCTGCTGCGGCGCGGGTTCACCGACGCCGATATCGACGGATCGGGCAGAGACGCACTCATCGACGCCCTGGTCGCTCACGGTTCCCCGGAGATGATCGACGCTCGGGTCGACGACCATCTCACCGCCGGCGCTGATCACCTCGGCATCCAGGTCCTGACCGAGGATCCCACCGCCTCACCCGTGCAGGCTTTCCGCGTCCTGGCCGAGCACCGTCACGCTCAGTGGGAACACGACGGCGCGGGACCGCTGGAGCAGGCCCCGGCCGCGATCGCGATCAGGGCTCCGGCGGCGGGTCCGCCAGCTCCCGTCGCACCGCGCGCAACAGGAACGTGAGCGCGCAGGGGTGGCCGGAGTCGACCGACGGCGCCGTGCGCCACAGCCACAGGAAGCAGCGCTCCGTCGCCTCCGTGGCCCGGTCCTGGTCCTGCAACGCGGTGAACAGCGTCCCGAAGACCAGCGCCCCGGTGGCGTCGTACAACCGGCGCAGCGCGTCCAGGTCCCCGCCGCGGATCCCGCGCAGCAGCCCTGCGAGCTCCCGCGCGCCGGGGACCACACTGTCGGGATCCGGTCGCAGCTCCGCCGGAGTCCGCCTGTCGCCTTCGTGACCCACGCCTGCCCCATCACCGTCGGAACGTCGCCGGGGTCAGGGGCGGCGGATGCGCTTCTCGTACGGTCGGGAGACCGTGGTGCGAACGCTACCGCCGTGTCCCGCGGGCCGCATGAATCGTCGAGGCCCGGGGTGATGGCCGCGGGCAGCGCCCCCGCCGTGTACCAGGCTGCTCCGCCACGCCCGCGGCGCGACCGGGCGCGAACGGGCACGACACCGAGAACGTGGCCCTGCGGGACATCGGACCCTCACCGGCCCACGGGGTCGCGCAGGATCGTCCGCAGGTGGTCCTGCGGCGTGCTCGCGGTGAACGGGTCGAGATGGATCTCGTGGTGGTCGCCGACCCGGCGCAATCCGTGGCCCGCGGCGAACGAGCCCAGGTCGGCGAGGGTCCGCCGCTCGTCGGCGAACGGGCCGTGGTGCAGGACCTGTACGACCAGGCGTTCGGGCAGCGTGTGCAGCTCGACGTCCGCCCCGTCCGCCGCGGCGGCGAGCTCGGCATCGGTCGTCGCCGGGTCGACCTGTGCGAGCACCCGGTACTCCAGGTCGTCGACCGGGTTGATCCAGTAGAAGTCCGCGATCCCGACCGGGGCCGAGCCCTCGGGGTACCGGTAGAGGATCTCCACGACGGCCCCGGCGCCGGGCACCCGCCGCGCGGGAGGCAGCGCGCGCTCCACCGTGCGCACGGTCCGCTTCGCCCGGTGGAACGCCTCGGTGCCGGGGCGCCCGCTGCCGCGCAGCGAGACGAAGGTCGTGGCGGGCGCGACGACCAGCTCCGGCTCGTCGGCGGCGGCCAGGTGCGGGGTCGTGGGCACGGCATCGGTGGTCATCGGGATCCTTCCGGTGGGGAGTCGCGGTACCGCCGACGGTAGGAGCGGTTGTGGACCGTTCCCGTCCGGAACCCGGACCTATCCTGCGACGGTGCTCAGCGCCTCGCACCGGCTCCTCCAGCTCCTCACGGTCCTGTCGACCCGCCCGGAGTGGTCGGGTGCCGAGCTGGCGGACCGGCTGGGCGTGCACGAGCGGACCGTCCGCCGCGACGTCGTCAAGCTGCGTGAGCTCGGGTACGGCGTCGAGACCGCGACCGGCCCGTTCGGCGGGTACCGGCTCGTCGCCGGGTCCCGGACGCCCCCGCTGAGCCTCGACGACGACGAGGCGCTGGCCACCGCGATCGCGCTGCGGCGGCTCGCGTGGAGCCACCCCGACGGCGAGGGACGCGCGGCGCCGGCGGCCCTGCTCAAGCTGCGCCGGTCCCTGCCGTCCCGGGCCGCCGAGGCACTGGGCCGGTTCGACCTCGCGATCGCCGAGGCCGGGGTGCGGCCGGACGCCCATGGCGAGGTGGACCCGGAGACCCTGACCGCGCTCGCCGGCGCCTCCCGGACCCGCGACCGGGTCCGGTTCCGCTACCGCGACCGCCACGGGGCGGAGAGCACCCGCGCGGTGGAGCCGGAGCAGGTCGTCCGCACCGCCCACCGGTGGTACCTCGCCGCCTGGGATCTCGACCGCCGGGACTGGCGGGTGTTCCGGGTCGACCGCGTCGCGGCCGTCGCCGTCACCGGCCGGGCGGACCCGCGCCGCAGGGAGGTCGACGCGACGGCGCTGGTCGAGGAGGCGATCACCACCACGCCCTACGCGACCTACGCCGAGGTCGAGATCCACCGCTCCCTCGACGAGACCCGAGCACTGCTCCCGGCGAGCATCGCGCGGCACCGCGCCGACGGCCCGGACCGGACCCTGAGCACGGTCGGCGGCCTCGACGCACGGTGGATCGCGGAGTTCCTGCTCCGGCTCGGGGTTCCGTTCCGGGTACTCGGACCCGACGAGGTCCGCGAGCACGTCGTGGCCCGGCTGGAGGAGCTGCTGGCGCTGCAGCACAACCCGTGACGCGGGCCACCGTCGCCGGTTCCGGACAGGACCGGTCCGGAACCGGACCTAGCGTCGTGGTCACACGAGACGAGGGGCGTGACCATGACCGACGACACCGGGCCGGCCGACGACGGACTGGGCGACGCACGCAGCCGCGCCCGCGAGGTGCGCGCGCTCTACGAGCAGCTCGAGGGCCGGCTGCTGGGGCGCACCTGGACCCTCCCGGAGCTGGCGCTCGGGTTCACCCACGACGCCGCCTACGTCGGACGGCTCGTGCTCGCGGCCGAGCGCACCTGGGACATCGACGGCGACACCGACGCCGAGCTGCGGCACAAGCTCGCCGAGTGCCTCTGGTGGCTGTTCGTGCTCGCCGACCGGCTCGACGTCGACCTCCCCGAGGCCTACGGGGCCACGATGGAGCGCATCGGGGGCGGACTGCGGCGCGCGGTCGGCGAGGGGGCCGGATGACGGCTCGTCCCACGGCGGCGCCGGGTCGGACGCGTCGCGCCGGCACGTCGGACCAGTGCCGCTGCGCGACCCGGGGGTGCGAGCGCAGCCGGTCAGCGCGTTCTCCCCGTAGCGCGCGTCGAGCGGGTTGTCGGCGTCCTCGCTGATCCCGCGGACGTCCGCGGCCAGCTCGGCCGGCGGGTCGAGCGGCGCGACGACGGCGTCCAGGTGCGGCGCGAGGCGGAACGGCACCGAGATCCGGTCGACCCCGGGCGGTGGCGACACCACCCGGTGCCGCGTCGCGGTGAGGTGGCCGCGGGTGGCGATCTCCAGCATCTCGCCGATGTTCACCACGAACGAGCCCGGCACCGGGAGGGCGTCGGACCAGCCGTCGAAGTAGGCCTCCTGCCGGCCGAGCGCGGCGGCGAGCGCACGCAGGACCTCGCGGGAGACCCGCAGCATCTCGGTCTGCCGGCGCAGGACGACCTCGCGCAGCTCGGGCAGGGCGGCCGGCCACTGGTCCGGGCCGATCAGCCGCAGCCGGTCCGGCTCCCCGGGACCGGGCTCGACGGCGGCGCGCTCGGCCCGATGTCGATCTGCTCGCGCCGGTCGGCGGTGCCACCGGTGTGCTCGGTCCCGGCCCGGGTGTAGCCGCGGAACCGGGGGAGTGGACGTTCTCGATCGCGAGACGGTCCTGCAGGGGCAGCGCGAAGAAGCGGCGGGCGAGCGCGTCCGTACCGGTCAGGACGTCGTCGGGGAGGCCGTGATCGGTGACGGAGAAGAACCCGGCCTCACGCGCGGCGCGACGTAGTTCCGCGAGGAAGGCCGCCCGCTCGTCCGGACCGGCGCGGAAGCGGGACAGGTCGACGACCGGGAGCCGGTCGGTGGCGGGCGGCGGCACGGTGCCTCCGACGGGGTGGCGGACGGGCACCTCGGACGTGGTGCGCCGGGCGTACCAGACACCCTGGCCGTCGGAGAGGGCGTCACGGCGCCGGCCGCGGACCGACCGTCGTGATCAGCCGCGGCTGCTGCCGACGAGATGGGCGAACACCACGGTGTTGTCCCGATAACTCCGTGCGCTCGAGTCGAAAGATCCGCCACAGGTGATCAGGCGCAGTTCCGCGCGGTCGGCGTCGCCGTAGACGGATTCGGTCGGAAACGCATTCTTGGGAAACGACCGGACCTCGTCGACACGGAATGTCGCGGCAATTCCGTCGGCCCGTGTGACGGTGATGTCCTCGCCCGGACGCATCCGGCCGAGGTCGTAGAACACCGATGGTCCCTCGGCGGCCGAGTCGACGTGGCCGAGGATGACCGACGGGCCGCGGAAGCCCGGTGCCGACGACCCGCGGTACCAGGACGCCCGGTCGTAGCCGGGGCCCGGGGCCGGGACCTCGAGGGTGCCGTCCGGCGCGAGACCGGACTGGTCGACGACCGACTCGACCCCGATCGACGGGATCGAGATCGACCGGGGCGGAGAGGGCGGGAGCACCTCCCCCACCGGCCGGGCCCCCGCGGGCGCGGTGCCCACCACGGCCGGTCCCACTGGGCCGGCGGCCGCGGCCACCGGCTCCGGGGGGCCGCCCGCGGTCAGCGCCGACACCAGTACGACCACACCCGCGACGGCCAGCAGCAGCGCGCTCAGCAGAGCGAGCGGCCGCCGGACGCGGGACGGGTGTGGTGCGGTCATCGGGTGCTCCGGTCCTGGTGCCGATCGGGGAACCGGTCGTGGTGGACCACCACGACCGGAGCCGGGTGTGCCGCCCGCCTGTGCGGACGGCACACCCGGAGTGGATCAGTGCCCGCGGACGCCGCGACGGCGGACGACGAGCACCAGCGCGGAGCCGGCGAGCAGCGCGACACCGGTCACGACCAGCGCCGTGTCGGTGCCGGAGGTGCTGCCACCACCGGTCTCGACGCCACCCTGCGGCATCGGCATGGTCCCGCTCGTCGTGTTGACGACGATCGTCGCGATGCCGATGGTGGTGCCGCCCTTGAGGGCGTCGGTCTCGAAGGCGCCGTTCAGGGCCTCGGCGGCCCCGGCGTTCAGGGTGACGGTCGTGCCGGTCAGCGTCGCGGTGCCCGCCGACTGGTCGATCGTGATGGGCTTCAGGGTCGAGCCGTTGAGGTCGAACAGGGTGGTCGACTCGGCGACGGTCTGGCCGCCGGCGCGGACCCGGCCGGTCAGCACGGCGGGGTCGCCCGGGTCGATCACGAAGTTGTCGAGCGTGACCTCGGTGTCACCCTTGGTGAGGGTGAGCCCGCTGCCCATGTGCTCGATCCTGCCCTGCACGTAGGGCAGGACCTCGTCCGGCTTGTAGACGGTCACGTTGCCACCGGTGATCGGGAACGACGCGGAGCCGTCCGTGATCGAGGCGGACCCGAACGGGCCGGGGGTGACGTCGAGCGAGGTCAGCGCGTCGGTGAAGCCCTTGTCCAGCGCGACCGAGGTGCTCTTGCCGGTCAGGTTGGAGATCATCGCGACCGGGGGAGGGGTCTCCTGCGCGGAGGCGACCCCGGCGCCCAGCGCGGTCGTCGCGGCGGCGACCAGGCCGATCGTGGCCAGACCGATCACACGTCGTACTGAATTCGCCATGGTGGTTCTCCTCAGATCGCACCGACCGACGGGCGATTCCCGGCGACCTCTGCTCCTGTATTCGACGGCCGGAGCGCGGAGGTTCGGAGAAATGCGGGAAAGAATGTCCCGGGGCCCGGATATCACCGCGGGTGACGTGTTCCGGACCCCGGGCAGCGGAGCGTGTGCGGCGGAGCTCAGCCCCCGGGGCGGCCGAGCCCGTGGTGCCGGATGCGGGCCTTCATCTCGGCGACGCCGTCGGCGAACCGCGTCGCGTAGACCTCCTCGACGGCGGCCGCACCGGCCGCGGTGACGCTCCCGTCGGCGTCGATCAGGCCGAGGGCGAGCAGGTGCCGGGCCACCGCCGGGCGCAGCAGGTCGACGTCCACCTCGCGCGCGTCGAGCAGTTCCAGGGCCCGTGACTCGTCGCGGGTCAGGAGCATCCGCCTCACCTCCACCCCTGGATTCGTGCGCGGGGCGCGAGGGGTTCACCCCGGTCCGGCGGCGGCCCAACGGGCCACGGCGACGGCAGTCCCCCCGGGGGACCGGTGGCGGCACGTTGCCGGGATCCCCGGCGTCCGTCCGGTGGGGCCACGCCGCGCCGGGGGAGGACCCGCTGCGGTGGCAGCGCGGCGGAACCACCGGCCACGAACGGTCACGGAACCTGCCGCGGGTCAGATCAGGCCCGCCGCGCGGGCCGCGATGACCGCCCGCGCCCGGTTCTGGGTGTCGAGCTTGCGCATCGCGCTGTGCAGGTAGGCCTTGACCGTTCCCACGGTGATCCCGAGCTGCGCGGCGATCTCGGCGTTGGTCGCGCCCACCGCGACGTGCCGCAGCGCCTCGATCTCCCGCGGGGAGAGGGCGGGCGTCTCCCCGACCGTCCGGCCCGCGGTCGGGCGCACCCCGGCGAGGCCGGCGTGGATCCGGCGCAGCCGCTCGCGCAGCTCCGGGTCACCGGTGCTCTCGATCAGCGCAGCGAGCTCGAGCAGTGCGTCGGTCCGGCTCCCGGCGTCCGCCGCGGCCGGGAACGCAACGGCCGGGGGAGCGTGCTGGTCGAGCAGGGTCGTGGCGTCCCGGGCGATGGTGGCGGCCACGATGCCGGCGTTGCGGACCGCGACGTCGCCGATCGGCCGGTGCTCGCGCATCGCCCCGTACATCACCCCGCGGACCGCGCCGCGGACGACGATCGGGTACGCCAGGATCGACGCGAGCCGCTCGTGCTCCACGACGACGTGGTCGTAGTCGTGGGTGATCCCGGGGGTCGAGGCGTAGTCGCTCACCCGGCACGGGATCCGGCGGGCCATCGCGGCACCGCCGAGTCCGCGTCCGGTCAGGACGCTGAGCAGCCGCAGCGAGTCGCCGAAGGTGCCGATCAGCTGGTTGATCGAGAGCTGCTGTTCGTCGCCCACCGTCCGGGTGGTCCCGCCGAAGACGACGGGCAGGCCGGTCGTCGCGCTGAGTTCGTGCAGACGCCGGGGCATGACCCGGTCCAGGGCCCGCGCGACTGCGTCGTCGTCCTGCACGAGTGCTCCTCCCCGTCCTGGCGGCGTCGTCGCCGGCTCCGGACGACCTCGTCACGTGCAACGAGTCATGTCCGGCGGGGTTGTTGTGCCAGACACGCCCCGGCACGTCAATCGGCCCGGTCGGTTCCAGCCTGTCACCTGCCCGAGTGCCGGGGGCAGATCAGCTGTGCCTGCCGCACCGGCGACCGCACGGCGGCAGGCACGTCGACCGGGCCGTGGGGCCCGATCCGTGGATCCGAACACTGACTTCGGTTGGTAGCGGGTGGTGGTCCGCTGCGGCGAGTCTCGGTGCTTCCACCAGGCCGCGCTCGACGAGGAGCCACGCATGACCACCACCCCCGCACCGGTCCCCCTGAGAAGGGTGGCCGCGGCCAGCTGCGCGGGCACCACCATCGAGTTCTACGACTTCTTCATCTACGGGACGGCCGCGGCGCTGGTGTTCCCGAAGGTCTTCTTCCCGGCCCTGGGCTCCACCGCGGGCACCGTCGCCTCCTTCGCGACGTTCGCGGTGGCGTTCTTCGCCCGCCCGGTCGGCGCGATCGTGTTCGGCCACTACGGCGACCGGATCGGCCGGAAGAAGACCCTGATCTCGACGCTCCTGCTGATGGGCATCGCGACCGTCCTGATCGGACTGCTCCCGGGCGCGGAGACGATCGGCGTCGCGGCCCCGCTGATCCTGGTCTTCCTGCGGTTCTGCCAGGGCTTCGCCGTCGGCGGCGAGTGGGCGGGTGCGACCCTGCTGACCGCGGAGTACGCGCCGAAGGAGAAGCGCGGCCTGTACGGGGTGTTCCCCCAGCTCGGCCCGGCCATCGCGTTCGCGCTGTCCTCGGGCACCTTCCTGGTCACCGGTCTGGTCATGGGTGACACCGACGACGCGTTCCTGACCTACGGCTGGCGGATCCCGTTCCTGCTGTCGATCCTGCTCGTCGGCGTCGGGCTGTGGGTGCGGCTCTCGATCGAGGAGACCCCCGCGTTCGCCGAGGCCCGGCGGCGCGCGGCTGCGGAGGCGGCCGCGCTCGACCGCTCGAAGCGGCTGCCCTTCCTGGAGGCCGTCCGGGCGCAGCCGCGTGAGGTCCTGCTGTCGGCCGGTGCGCTGTCGATGCTGTTCGCGTTCTTCTACATGGGCACGGCCTACCTGACCGCCTACGGCACGAACCCGCAGGGTGCGGCCCTGGACCGCCCGGTGGTGCTGGGCATCGGCATCGCCGCGGCCGTCGTGTTCGGGCTCGCGATCGTCGTCGCCGGGATGCTGTCGGACCGGTTCGGGCGTCGCGCGGTCATCCGGACGTCCTGCGTCGCCGGGATCGTCTGGGCGCTGGCGCTGTTCCCGCTGCTCGACACCGGCAGTGCCACCGCGTTCGCGATCGGCCTCTGCGGGACCTTGGTGATCTTCGCGGTCGCCTACGGCCCGGCGGGCTCCTACCTGCCCGAGCTGTTCTCGGCCCGGCACCGCTACACCGGCGCCGGGCTCGGCTACAACCTCGCCGGCGTCCTCGGCGGGGCGATCCCGCCGCTGGTCGCGCCCGGTCTGGCCGCGGCGTACGGCTCGATCGCGATCGGCGTGATGCTCTCGCTGATCGGCGTGATCTCCCTGGTCTGCGTGTCGCTGCTGCACGAGACCCGCAACGTCGCGCTCGAGCACGAGCGCCCCGCGACCGCCCCGACGACGGTCTGACCCGCACCACCGACCCGGAGGTCGTCCGCCCCATGGCCAACCACGACATCTACCGCGACGCCCGTGACCGGCTCGTCGCGCTGCACGGCGAGCACGAGAAGGCCGTCGCCGACTTCACCTGGCCGCAGTTCGACGGCGCGTTCCAGTGGGCGCACGACTGGTTCGACGTGATCGCCGACGGCGAGTCGCGGACCGCGCTGCGCATCGTCGAGGAGGACGGTGCCGAGGGTGCCTGGACCTTCGACGAGCTGCGCCGCCGCTCCAACCAGGTGGCCCGCTGGCTCGCCTCGCACGGCGTCGGGCGCGGGGACAGCGTGCTGGTCATGCTCGGCAACCGCGTCGAGCTGTGGGAGTCGATGCTCGCGGTGATGAAGCTCGGCGCGGTGATCATGCCGACGACCACCGCGCTCGGCGCCGTCGACCTGCCGGACCGGCTGGAGCGCGGGGGAGCGCGGTTCGTGATCGCCGACGCGTCCTGCACGGGCAAGTTCGACGGCCTGCTCGACGGGCTCACCGCGGTCTCGGTCGGCGGGTCCGCCGAGGGCTGGCTGGACCTCGCCGACTCCCGCGACGTCGACGACGCCCCGGTCGAGCACCCGGGCACCACCGCCGACGACCGGCTCCTGCTGTACTTCACCTCCGGCACCACCAGCCGGCCGAAGCTGGTCGAGCACACCCAGACGTCGTACCCGGTCGGGCACCTGTCCACCATGTACTGGCTGGGCATCACCCCGGGCGACGTGCACCTCAACATCAGCTCGCCGGGCTGGGCCAAGCACGCGTGGAGCTGCTTCTTCGCGCCGTGGATCGCCGGGGCGACGATCTTCCTCTACAACTACACCCGCTTCGACGCGGCGTCGCTGCTCGGCCAGATCCGGGACAAGGGCGTCACCACGTTCTGCGCTCCGCCGACGGTCTGGCGGATGCTGATCAAGGCCGACCTGTCCGGCGGACCCGGCTCGCTGCGCGAGGTCATCGCGGCGGGCGAGCCGCTCAACCCGGAGATCATCGAGCAGGTCCGGGCGCAGTGGGGCCTGACCCTGCGCGACGGGTTCGGCCAGACCGAGACGACGGCGTCGGTGGGCAACACGCCCGGCTCCGCGGTGAAGCCCGGGTCGATGGGGCGTCCGCTGCCCGGTGTCCCGGTGGTGCTGGTCGACGAGCTCACCGGCGAGGTCTCCGGGACCGAGGGCGAGATCTGCATCGACCTGTCCCGGCGGCCCACCAGCCTGATGGCCGGGTACCTGGACATGCCGGAGAAGACCGCCGACGCCATGGCGGGCGGCTTCTACCACACCGGTGACACCGCAACCCGCGACGAGGACGGCTACCTGTTCTACGTCGGCCGCACCGACGACGTGTTCAAGGCCAGCGACTACAAGATCTCGCCGTTCGAGCTGGAGAGCGTGCTCGTCGAGCACCCGGCGGTGCTGGAGGCGGCCGTGGTGCCCCAGCCCGACCCGGTCCGGCTCGCCGTGCCGAAGGCCTACGTCGCGCTCGCCCCCGGCCACGAACCGACCCGGGAGACCGCGGCCGCGATCTTCGCCCACACCCGGGACCACCTGGCGCCCTACCTCCGGGTGCGGCGCATCGAGTTCTCCGAGCTGCCGAAGACGATCTCGGGCAAGATCCGGCGGGTGGAGCTGCGGGCCCGCGAGCGCGACGAGGCCGGGGCGGCCGCGGGCGGGGAGTGGCGCTACGAGGACTTCCCGGAGCTGAAGGGCTGACCGCCCTCCCCGGGAACGCTCCGGGGCGGTGTCCGCCGAGCCGCCTCGGACCGGACGGTCGGTCCGTCCCGGCAGCGAGCCGGGGACGGACCGACCGTCTCTCTCACTTCGTGGAAGCTGCTACCGTCCAGCGGGAGAAAGTCGGGTTCGTGTCGCGACGACCGGCGCGCTCGACCGAGGTGAGGACTCCCGTGGACATGCTCCGTTTCCCTGCGGACACCATCAGGGCCCAGATCGCCGGCGTGCTGACGGCGTGGGGGATGGCACCGGAGCAGGTCGTGACCACGGCCGCGGTGATGACCCACACCGACCTGTCCGGGATCGACTCGCACGGGATATCGATGCTGATGTCCTACGAGGAGCTGTGGCGCTCGGGACGGCTGCGGCTCGACGCGCAGCCGGAGGTCGTCCGCCGGACCGCCGCGATGGCGTTGGTCGACGCGCAGGGGGGACTCGGTCACCCGGCCGCCGTCGCCGCGATGGAGCTGGCGATCGGGATGGCCCGCGCGGCCGGTGTCGGGGTGGTGTCGGTGCGCAACTCCCACCACTTCGGCGCGGCCGGCTACTACGCCGCGATGGCGGCCGAGGCCGGGCTGATCGGCCTGGTCACGACGTCGGCGAAGGTGGTGAGCGTCGTACCGACCGGTGGTGCGCTCCCGCGCCTGACCACCAACCCGATCGCGTTCGCCGCGCCCGCGCGGCGCAACCCGCCGTTCGTACTGGACATGTCGACCAGCACGGTCGCCGCGAACAAGGTCAAGGTCTTCGACCTGCTCGGCCGGCCGGTGCCGCAGGGCTGGGTGACCGACGAGGCGGGGGACCCGGTCACCGATCCGGCGGCCGCGATGGCCTACCTCCACGAGCACCTGTACGGCGGGCTCACCCCGTTGGGGGGCGACGGTGCGACCGGCGGCCACAAGGGGTACGGCCTGGCGGTCATGGTCCAGATCCTGAGCGCCGCGCTGTCGGGCGCCGATCTCGCCGCGCGTCGGCCGCCCGGGGCCCCGGAGGACATCGGGCACTTCCTCCTCGCTCTCGACCCGTCCGTCCTGCGCCCCGACGGGGGATACCTCGACGACGTCGACGAGCTGCTCGACACCCTGCGCGAGACGCCGCCCGTGGACGCCGAGGCGCCCGTCGTGGTCGCCGGCGATCCCGAACGTCGGCACCGCGAGGAACGGGCCGAACACGGCGTTCCCCTGCCCGGCAGCCTGCTCCGGAAGCTCGAGGCCGTCTGCGAGCGGGCCCGGGTCCCCTTCCTGCTCGACGCCTCCCGCTCGGCGGACGGGGGCACCACCACCTCGTGACCGGCGGCACCGCCGCCCGGGCGGAGTCTCAGCCGGTGGGGACCGCGCGGCCGATGGCCAGCGCGGCGCGCTGCACCTCGAGGCCGAGCGCGGCCGTGCGGGCCTCGGGGACGTCCTCGGCGTAGCCCGCCACTTGGACGGCGGCCCGGACGTCGCCGTGCAGCGGGATCGCCGCGGCGACGCTGGCGACCCCGGGGGCCCGCTCGTTGTAGGCCACCGAGTAGCCGAGTTCGCGGGTGCGGGCGAGGTCGGCCAGCACCGCCTCGACGTCGGGTGCCGGGTACTCGGCGGTCTCGCCGAGGCTCTCCAGCAGCGCGCGGGCGTCCTCCGCGCTCCGCTGGGCCAGCAGCGCCTTGCCGGCGCCGAGGTGCAACGGCAGCCGGGCCCCGACCGGCAGCTCGTACCGGAGCCTGCGCTGCGCGTGCGCCCGGGTCAGGACGACGCGGGTGTCGTCGTACTCCCGGAACAGCGACGCGGTCAGCCCCGTCTCGACCGCCAGGTCGATGAGGACCGGACTCGCGACGAGCAGCAGCGGGTTGGTCGTCAGGTAGGCGTGCGCACCGAAGGTGAGGGCGACGCCGGGACGGTAGCCGGCACCGCTGCGCTCGACCCGGTCCCGCGACTCGAGCACCGCCAGGATGCGCTGCGCGGTGGGCACCGGCAGTCCTGCGCGCCGCGCGATCTCGGTGAGCCGCAGCGGTTGACGCGCCTCGTCGAGCACCTCGAGGACGTCGATGGCCCGTTCCAGGGACCGCATCGTCGAGCTCTTGTCCATGCCGTCCCACTTCCGTCGCCGACCACGCGCGCCCACCTTCTCACACAGTGGTAGATCGCCTCGCCAAGCGGGCGCGACGACGCCCTTGACAGGCCCGGAACCACCACCCACACTCATTCCGCGAGCAAGACTTCCATTCTGTGAGACATCTTCTCACCAGAGTCCAACATCGACGTCGGGACTGGTCCACATGCCGATCGCGCTCCTAGCGCTCTGTGCGTTCATCGCCGTCATCGTGACCTGGAACGTGGTCCTGCGCCGGAACATGGGCGAGGCCATGCTGATCGGCCTGCTGGTCACGGCGCTGTTCGCCGGTACCGGAGCGCCCCGGGCCCTGCTCGACGGCATGGTCGGCGCACTGGAGCACGAGGTCCTCTTCGCCGCGATGGCGTTCGTGCTGATGGCGTACGTGATCGACCGCCTCGGGCTCATCCAGCGGCTGCTGGCGATCCTCAACTCGGTGTTCGGGCGGCTGCGCGGCGGCCCCGCACTCGTGGACACCGCGGGGTCGGCGGTCATGGGGGCGTTGTCGGGGTCCAACTCCGGCAACACCGCCGCCACGGGCTCCTTCACGGGGCCGTGGATGGTCCGCAGCGGCTGGAGCCCGACACGCAGTGCCACGATGCTCGCCGGGAACGGCGGCATGGGCGCGGCGCTCCCGCCGAGCGCCTCCATGGTCATCATGATCGGCTTCGCCGGCTCCATGGTGACCACCGGTCAGATCTACCTCGCCCTGCTCATGGCCGGGATCTACCAGATCGTGTGGCGGTTCCTGCTGATCTTCTGGTTCGTCCGCCGCGACGGCATCACCCGGGTCGACGACGAGGCGATCACCCCGCTGCGCGCCAGCGTCCGTGCGGCGGGAGCCGCCCCGCTGATCATGGTCGGCGCGTTCGTGCCGATCCTGCTCACCGTCGGCCCGCTGTCGGATCTCCTCGGGACGGACACTCCTCTCGGTGACTCCCTCGGCGACATCTCGATCCTGATCTGGATCCCGGTGCTGATCACGGCGATCGCACTGGTCGTCGGACGCAAGCAGCTGCCGAGCACCCGCGCGGGCTGGTTCGACTTCACCACCGGCGCCATGCCCCGCCTCGCGGTCATCGGCTCGCTGCTGTTCTTCGCCGTCGCGGCGAGCGAGGTCCTCAACGGCCTCGGGCTCGCCGACGACGTCGACCGCATCCTCGGCGGTCTGGCCATCAACCAGTACGTGATGGTCCTGCTCGTCGCGGTGCTGGTGGCCGTGGTGGCCGGGCCGCTGTCCTCGACCGCGACCCTGACAGCGGTCGGTCAGGTGTCCCTGCTCGCGCTCGTCGCCGTCGGCGTGGACCCCGTGCTCGCCGTGACGGCCATCCTCGTGTTCGCCTCGACCGAGGGTTCGTCGCCTCCGGCCTCCGGATCCATCTTCGTCGCAGCCGGACTCACCGGTGCGAAGCCGGAGAAGACCTTCGTCCCGCTGATCGTCTACTTCATGCTCCCCGTCCTGCTGATCGGATGCCTGATCGCGTGGGGCGTCCTGCCGGTGTCGCTGTGAACGACGCACCCCGCCCGCATCCCGCCCGGCCCCGAGGAGACGAGCCGATGTCCACCACCACACGCACCAGTCCCGTCGGCGTACGCGACCGCGCCCGGTCCGTCGCCAGGATCCTGTTCCTCACGGCGATGGCGGTGTTCGTCCTCATCGGCGCCGCCCTCGTCGTGCTCCAGGCCCTCGGTGTCGTCCTGATGCGACCCGCACTCGTCTCGGGGGCCTCGGACGTGCTGCTGGTCCCGGCCATCGGCGCCGCGGTCGTCTTCGGGCTCATCGCCTTCGCCGGTGGCTACCTGGAGGACCGCGAGCCCGCCGAGGACGCGTCGACCGGGGACTGACACCGGGCGATCCCGCCGCCCGAACACCCGCTCCATCTCGAGAAAGGCTCTCTCATGCACGCCACCGTTCTGGGACTCGGCGAGGCCGGCGCCGTCTACGCCTCCGGTCTCGCGGCTCACGGATGGACCGTCACCGGCTACGACCCGGCGTCGGTCCCCACGCCCGTGGGGGTGCGGCGGGAGGCCGGTCCCGCCGACGCCGTCCGCGGCGCGGACCTGGTGCTCAGCCTCGTCGGTGGGCGCCACGCGCAGTCGGCCGCCGAGGCCGTCGCACCACACCTCGACGAGTCGGCCGTCTACGCCGACATGAACGCCGGGGACCCGGCGGCCAAGATCCTGATCGCCGACGCCGTCGGGGCGGGCCGCTTCGCCGACGTCTCGGTGATCGGGCCGGTGCCGCGCCACGGCATCGCGACGAGCGTGGTGATCAGCGGGGCCGGGGCCACGGCCGCGGCCGGACGGTTCCGCTCCTTCGGTGCCGAGGTCGACGACATCGGGGGAGCCCCCGGCGACGCATCGGCGCGCAAGCTGCTGCGCACGACGTGGATGAAGGGGCTCGGAGCGCTCATCACCGAGGCGCTGCGGGCCGGGCGGGCCGCGGGTGCCGAGGAGTGGGTCGCCCGGCAGATCGACGGGGAGCTGGCCGACGGCACGGCGACCCGGGAGCGCCTCCACATCGGCACGGCCAAGCACGCGGCGCGCCGCGCCGGCGAGTCCGATGCGGCCGTCCACCTGCTCGACCAGCTGGGGGTGGCACCGGGCATGACCCGCGCGACGGCGCAGCTGCACCACACCCTCGCCGACGAACAGCTCGTCGACCAGGAGGCCCTCCTGGACACCTACCGCGGGCTCGCGGTGGCGACGATCGGCGACGCCCAGGACCGCATGGGCATGATGGACGGCGGCATCCACGCCCTCTACAAGGGTGCCCGCGCGGTCGGCCGGGCCCGCACCGTGTGGGTCCGCAGCGGGGACAACGCGGCGATCCACCGGGCCCTGCAGAACGTCCGGCGCGGTGACCTGATCGTGGTCAACGGGCACGGCGACACCACGCGGGCCCTGATCGGGGAGCTCATCGCGGAGCGGGCACTGGCCCGCGGCGTGACCGGCATGGTGATCGACGGGGCGGCTCGCGACGTCGTCGAGCTGGAGAGGATCGGCTTCCCGGTGTGGGCGCGGGCGACCACTCCGGCCGGGCCGTTCAAGCACGGGCCCGGACGGATCGACGAGCCGGTCGCCGTCGGCGGGGTGGTGGTGCAGCCCGGCGATGTCGTCGCTGCCGACGACGACGGCGTCATCGTGGTCCCCGCGGCCCGCGCCGCCGCGACCGCGGTCCGCGCCGAGGAGGTGACCGCGGACGAGGAGCGACGCCGTTCCGCGATCCGCGCCGGAGCGGTCTGACCCCGCGTGGCCCCGGGGATGCCGGGGCCCCGCCGGGCGCCACGGCCCGGCCCTGGGCGCCCGGTCGGCGTCGGCGACCTCAGCCGATGCCGAGCTGCACGAACAGCAGCCAGGCGACCACCGGCACGATCGCGATCATGGCGATCGCCCAGAGGAGCAGGGCGCGGAAGAACATCCGCTCCAGCCGGGGCGGCGCGCTCGCCATCAGCAGCGCGCCGCTGGTCGACATGGGACTGGTGTCCACCACCGACGAGCTGATGCCGACCGCCGTGACGACGCCGACCACCGACAGGGTCGGGTCCGCCGCGATGGGGGCGACGACGGGGCCGATCACCGTCAGGGTGCCGGTCGTCGAGGCGAACGCCGAGGCCAGCCCCACGACGTAGCTGACCGCCAGCGCGGCGAGCGACGCGTTGCCGAGCCCGGCGATGCCCTCCTGGAGGTCGTCGAGGGCGCCGATGCTCTCCAGCATGCCGACGTAGGTGACGATGCCGGTCACCAGCAGGATGGCCGACCAGGGCATGGCGTCGATGACGGGCTTCTGCACCGAGGGGCGCACGATGATGAGGACCAGGGCGATGACCAGCGTCGCCACCCCGACGTCGATCCCGAGCACGGTGGTGAGGACGAGCAGCGAGCCCATCCCGACGAGGGTCAGGATCCGCATCGGGGTGGCCCGGACCCGGGTGATCCCGGAGACGGCCGTGCGTTCGGCCACCGCGGTGGCCGCGCCACCGCCCGGACCGGGCTCCCGCCCGGCCGTCGGGCTGTCGGTGTCGCCCGCCGGGGTCGCGGCGGACGACCGCCGGTCGAGCCATCCGACGGCGGACTGCACGACCGCGTAGGCGACGACGGCCAGCACCGCGTTGAACGCGAACACCGACAGGAACAGCCGCAGGGTCGCGTCGCCACCGGCCCCGGCCTGGTCGAGCATGTCGTTGGCGATGACGCCGAACGGGTTGACCGGGGAGAACGCGCCCGCGTTCGCGCCCTGGATGACGACCAGCCCCATCGCGAGCGAGCTGATCCCGAACCGGGAGCCCAGGGCCAGGGCGACCGGCGCGACGATGGCGATCGCCGCCGGGGTGAACGCGCCGGCGGCGGCCAGCAGCGCGGCCAGGGCGAACATGAGGACGGGGACCAGCAGCCGGCGGCCGCCCGCGAGCCGCTCGGCCCAGTAGGCCATCAGGTCGATGGTCCCGGTCTCCCGGACGATGCCGAACAGCAGCGTCGCCCCGACCAGGATGAGGAACAGCCCGGCGGGAAACTCGCCGATGACGTCGGAAAGCGGCAGGCCGGCGGCCAGGGAACCGACCCCGAACGCCGCGACGAGCGCGAGCAGGCCCGCGCTGATGCTGGTCAGCGAACCGATGACGAACGCGGCGACGAGCACGAGGAAGGCGAGGACGGAGAGTGTCATGACGCCCTCATCCCGCCAGCAGGCGGCCGGCGCCGCTGATCGCGGGGGTGTGTCCGAGCGCCCGGAGCACCTCGTGGGTGGTCGCGGTGGCCGCGGTCACCACCGGCAGCCCGAGCTCGTCCTCCACGGCCTGGACGGCGGGCAGCGACGGCATCTGCACACACGCGGACAGGACGACGGCCTCTGCCCCCTCGAGCCGGAGCCTGCGGGCGATCCCGGGCAGCGCACCGGGGTCGAGGCAGCCGACGGCGAGGTTGTCGTCGACCTCCAGGCTCGTCGCGTCCAGCACCTCGATCCCCGAGCCCTCGACGTAGTCGGAGACCATCCGGGTGAGCGGCCGCATGTAGGGCGTGATCATCGCGACGCGGCCGACGCCCATCCCGGTCAGCGTGCGGACCAGGGCTCCGGCGCTGCTGACGACCTCGGCGGGGTGGCCGTTGCCGGCGGCCGCCTCGGCGATCAGCCGCTCGGACTCCGCGTGCGCGCCCGGGCCCTGGGCCATGACGGCCACGAGGCAGGCGTAGGCGATGACGTCGACGTCGGCGTCGGACACGGCCACTGCGCACTCGGCGGCCTTCCCGACCATCGCGAGCAGCTCCTCGCGCGTCACGTTCTTCAGTGCCGCGCGTGCGGAGTGGAACGTGTACCGGTGCCCGGTGGCCGCGGCCTGACGGGCGAACAGCTCGGGGAGCTCGGTCTCCATCGTCGTGTTCGAGCTCGGGACGATCAGGCCGACGCGGGTCGGTCGAGGGGGCGACGCTCCGGGGGCTCCGGGCTGCGCGAAACCGGTCATGTGTGGGGACCTCACTCCGTTGTGCCGTGATCTGAGCCCACATAGTGGGTGGCCAACCCAGAATCCGGGCTGTAGGCTGCGATGTCAACAGGTGACCGACGGCCGGAGGGTGATCTCGTGACGGGGAGCAAGGGGGACGGGCGCGGTGGCACGCTGGTGTTGCGCAAGATCAGCTCGATCCTCGACAGCTTCACCCTGGAGTCCCCCGAGCCCACGCTGCGGGACCTGGCGAAGGCGACCGGGCTGCCGTCGAGCACGTGTCAGCGCCTCGTGCAGGACCTGGTGGCCGAGGGCTATCTCGACCGCGACGGCGACCGCTACCGGATCGGCATCGCGCTGGTGCGCTGGGCCGCGCCGGGGGCACTCGGGCTCGACGCGGTCCGGCTGCTCCGGCCGCTCCTGGCGGACCTGCGCGACCAGACCGGCGAGAGCGCCTGCCTCTACGTCCGTGACGGCACCTTCCGGACGATCGTCGCCGCCGCCGAGACCCGGCACGTCGTGATGCGGCCGTTCCGGGTCGGCATGGTCATGCCGATTCACGCCGGCGCGCCCGGCAAGGTGTTCCTCGCCTTCGATCCGGGCGCCCGGAGCGAGCTGGGGGAGGCCACGCTCGAGCGGTTCACCGACCGCACCCCGGCCTCGACCGTGGAGCTGGACCGGCAGCTCGACGAGGTGCGCGCCGCCGGTGTCGCGGTGGCGTTCGGGGAGCGGCATCCCGACGTCGGCTCGGTCGCCGCCCCGGTCCGCGACCACACCGGGGATCTCGCCGTGGTCCTCGGCGTGGGGTTCCCGACCTCCCGTATCGGTCCGGCCGACGTCGAACGGCTCGTCGGCCCGGTCGTCACGGCCGCCCGCGACGCGACCCACGAGCTGGGAGGCCGTCCGCCCGCCGACCGGGGCTGAGTGCGGGGCGTCCCGTCCTGGACGGGATGCGTCCGAGCCGCTGGGAGTTCTAGAGATGGGACGTCGGTGCATCGCCCTGCGCCGTCCCGTGTTCGTTCGGGACCACGTCGAGGACTCATCGACCGCGCGGTGGACCTGGCCGGGCGGTCCCGCAGCGGTCGTGACGTCGACCCCGGGTGCGCGCCCCTCGACCCCGGTGACCTGCACGAGCTCGTGACCGCGCTGTCCTCGATCGCCTGCTGGGGACACTGCAGGGACGCGATCACGGGTTCACGACGCCGGGGAGAACCGGGTGGCCCGCAAGCGGGCCGCCCGTCGCCGGCTCGTCGAGCACACCGCCGCCGACGTCGTCGCGGAGCGCGGCTACGAGGGCGCGGGATTCGAGGAGATCGGCGCCCGGCTGGACCTGCGGGGCCCCAGCCTCCACCACTACTACTCCTCCCAGGAGGAGCTGTTCCTCCGCACCGTGGAGAACGGGCACGCCGAGGTGCTCGACCGGCTCCGGGCGATCGTGGCGCGCGACCTGCCCGCGGGGGAGCGGCTGCGGCTGCTGTTCGTGGAGCAGGCGATCATCGAGCTCCGCGACTTCCGTGCGTTCGCCTCGCTCTTCCTGATGTCGGTGCCGGTCCCGGCGATCGCCTCCCGGCTCGCGGAGCTGCGCCGCGAGCACGGACAGGTCGTCCGGTCCCTCGCGTGTGAGGTCGCCGAGCAGCACGGCGTCCCGCCCCGACGGGCGAGCATCGCCGTGCTGCCGGCGCTGGGGGCCCTGGGCAACCTGCACTCCTGGTACCGCCCCGACGGCCCGCTGTCCCTGGATCGGATCGCGACGGAGGTCGCGGACGTCCTCCTGCAGCCCTTCCTCACCGCGGGCTGATCGGACCCGCCGGGGCCGGGACGGACGCGCGGGCCCCGAGGAGCGCCGCCACGAGGGCTCCGGTCACTCCGGCCGGTGGTCAGGCCGGGGCCGGGACGGGCCGGAACGCGGCCTCGGCGGCCTCGGCGACGACCCGGTCCTGCTCCCCGCTGCCTCCCGAGACCCCGACCGCGCCGACGACGTTCCCGTCGCTCCCGTGCAGCGGCACCCCGCCGGCGAAGATCATCACCCGGCCGTGGTTGGAGCCGTTGATGCCGAAGAACTGCTCGCCGGGCTGGGAGCTCGTCGCGAGGTCGCCGGTCGGGATGTCGAAGGCCCGTGCGGTGAAGGCCTTGTTGATCGAGATGTCGATGCTGCCCATCCAGGCGTCGTCCATCCGGATGTGGGCCACCAGGTTCCCGCCCGCGTCGACCACCGCCACGTTGCTCGGAGAGCCGATCTCGTGGGCTTTCCGCTCGCCCGCGGCGATCACCCGGCGGGCCTCCTCGAGGGTCACTGTCTCGATCTGTCGCATCGTCGTGTCCTTTCGGGGCCGGCCGCCGGGTGCGGCGGTCCGGCCGGTCTGCTCGGGCAGCGGTTCGGGAGGGGGTGCGGACGACCTCGGTCCGGCCGTCCACGCGGGCGGTGGCGATGGCGGAGGGCATCGGGTGGCGGTTCCTCCCGCAGACGGGTCCGTGTGCTGTCCGCCCCCGTGCCCGGTGCGTCGGTCAGGCCCGGGCGGGCACGGCGGCGAACCGGGTGACGATCGCGGCGCAGAAGGCGGGGAGGTCGAACGGGGACCGGCTGGTGACGAACTGGCCGTCGACGCAGACCTCCTCGTCGACGACCTCGGCGCCCGCGTTGCGCAGGTCGGTGCGGATGCTCGCCCACGAGGTGAGCCGGCGCCCCCGGACCACGTCGGCCTCGACGAGGGTCCACGGGCCGTGGCACACCGCCGCGACCGGCCTGCCGGTGGCCACGAAGGTCCGAACGAACTCGACCGCGACCGGGTGGGTGCGCAGCTGGTCGGGGTTGACCGTGCCCCCGGGCAGCAGCAGGGCGTCGTAGTCGTCGACCGAGGCCTCGGCGACGTCCCGGTCGACGGTGACGGTGCCCGCGGGGTCCTTGTCCCACTCCCGGGCCCACAGCGATCCGGTGTGGATGGACAGCACCTCGACCCGGGCCCCGGCGCCGTAGAGCGCGCCGCGGGGGAGGTCGAGCTCGACGCGTTCCACGCCGTCGGCGGCGAGGATCGCGACCGTCCGGCCGTGCAGGTCCCCGGCCGTCACCGGTCGACCCCGTCCCGGACGGGCCGGCCGGCGCCGGGGTGCCCGGGCCGCTCGAGCAGGCCCTGGACGACCTCGGTGACGACGCGGCAGTGCTGCGGGAGTGCCGGTCTGCGCTCGCGGACCCGGGTGACCAGGGTGAGGGCGAGGTCGGCGAGCTTGGTGTTGGTGTGCTGGGAGATGCGGGTCAGCAGGGCGAACGCCTCGTCGGCCTCGATGCCGTAGTGGGCGACCAGGATGCCCTTGGCCTGACCGATCGCGTCCCGGGTGTGGAGGGCTCGGGCGAGGTTGTCCACCCGCCGCTGGAGCACGGTGGTCGGGTCCTGGTCGGGTCCGGTGGCCGTGCGGGGCCGTTCCCGTCCCGGGTGGTCGGTGGCGAGCTGTGGCGACATCAGGGGTGTGCTCCCCTTCCGGTGGCTGCGGTGAGCTGGTGCGCCGGGCCCGGCGGGTCCCTGTGGCGCGGTCACGACGCTAGAGAGCCCCGGGGCACCGCGATCGGGCCCGACATGCCCAGCGACACCGTCGAGGTCCGGCCCGGCGGGCCGTGGCCGCCCCGGCCGGGGCAGGCCGGCACCGGCGGTCGGAGCAGGCCGTGTGTCCGTGCCCGGGAGATCACCCGGGCCCGGTTGCGGGCCTCGAGCTCGGCAAAGCTCAGGACGCGGTCGGAGGTGACCGGCGCGGCCCTGCCACCGCACCGGCGGGCGAGGCCGGGCAGGATCTGGCCGGGACCTGCACTACACCCGAACGGACATGGTGCGCGGTCACCGCCCGGTACGACCCGGCGGCAGCGGGGGGAGCGGGGTCGCGCTGCGGTGCCGCGACCCGGCCCGGCACGTCCAGCCACACCGCCGAGGTCGGACCCGGCGGGCCGAGGCCGCGGCCCTCCGCGCCTCCCATCCTGATCTCGGCCGGACCCGGGCAGCCGGATCGGACCACCGTCGAGGGGAGAACACATGTCGGTCGGAGTGGGACTGCTCGTGACACTGGAGGCGCGGCCGGGCAAGGAGAGCGACGTCGAGGAGTTCCTGCAGGCGGGGCGCTCGCTGGTCGGTGAGGAGCCGGCCACCGTGGCCTGGTTCGCCGTCAGGCTCGGTCCGACGACGTACGCGATCGTCGACTTCTTCCCCGACGACGACGGCCGCACCGCCCACCTGCAGGGCCGGGTCGGCCAGGCGCTGGGTGAGCGGGCCGACGAGCTGTTCGCGACGGCGCCCGACATCGTGCGGCTCGACGTCGTGGCGTCGAAGCTGCCCTGACCGGGGCACTCCCGGGCGGGAACGGGTGCGGTGGATCAGCGGCCCGGGACCGCGCCCGGAGGACGGGTGCGCTCCCGGGCCGCACCCGCGCCGCCGAGGACCCGCCAGGCGCGCGACGCCACGTGCAGGTTCAGCCTGCTCTCGACCGCGCCCAGGTCGTGCCCGGACAGGTCGCGGATGCGCCGCAGCCGGTAGCGCAGCGTGCTCCGGTGGATGGTCAGGGCACGCGCGGTGGCGTCGTAGTTGCCGCCGCACTCGTAGTACTGCCACAGCGTCGTGACGAGGTCGGACCGGTTCGCGGTGTCGTAGTCGATGAGCGTGCCGAGCCATTCTCGGACGAACCCCCGCACCTCCCCGTCGCCGTCGCCGGCGGCGAGCAGCCGGTAGATCCCCAGCTCGTCGAAGGTGGTGGCGCCACCGGCGCCCGCCGCGGCCGTCCTGACCTCGAGCGCACGCATGGCCTCGGAGTAGGACTGCGGGAGCCCGGACGGGTCCTCGCACGGCCGCCCCACGCCGATCGACCCGTTCGTCGACCGCAGCAGCGAGGCCACGACGTCGTGCAGCTCGACCCAGGGCGGCGGGCGCCCGTCGGCCGGGTCCGGCTGCGGCACCACCAGCACGGCCGTGCCCCTGCGCCGGGTGGTCAGCGGGGTCACGCCGAGGACCCGGGACCCGGCCCGGCGCAGGGCCTCGACGAGCGCCTCGTCGCTCGCCGGGCTCCACCGGGCGACCACCACCTGGTGCGGCCGGTGGAGGTCGTGCCCGATGACCGCGGCGCGCGCGGAGGCGCTCTCGCCGTCGGCGCCGTTGATCAGGTCGTCGACGAGGTCGCGGCGCAGCCGCAGGTCGGCCTCGGCCAGCGCACGCTGGTGGGACAGCTCCACGGCCAGCACCACCGCGCCGTGCTCCAGCGCGAACACGTCCCGCTCGCCGGCCTCCTGGCGGGGGTCGGCGATGCTGAGCACACCGAGCACCTCGTCGTAGGGCTGGGCGACCGCCACGATCCGTTCACGGTGGCGCATGGCCCGCCCGTTCCGCCGGACCTCGGCCAGCATCTCGTCGCGGACCCGGGGCCTGGGCCGCGGATAGGTCCGCGGACGCCCCGGGCCGGACCAGGCGAGCAGGTTGCCGAAGCGGTCCTCGACCGCGACGACCAGACCGGTGAGGGTGTGGACGGCGTCGGCTATCCCGGATGCGCCGCCTCCGTGCGCGGCCGCCCGGGTCAGGGTCTCGTGGATCCGCTGACGCTGCTGGAGGTCCGCCACGGCGTCCTGGAGCTGATGGTTGGTCGACGCGAGGCGTGTGCTGAGCTCACCCAGCTCCGTGGTGCCGGCCTTCTCCCGGCGGTGCAGGTCCGCCCTGACCAGGGCCGCCCCGGTCAGCTGGGCGAGCGTCGTCAGCAGGAACCGCTGGTCGACCGAGGGTTCCCGCCCGGCCGAGACGACCAGGTAGCCGGTGTGCCCGCTGACCGCCCGCATGGGGAAGGCCCAGACCCAGGCGGCCCCGGGGACGTCGAGACCGCCCTCCTTCCCGTCCAGGTCGAGCAGGGGCGCGACGAGGCCCGTGTCGCCGTCCGCGGTGCGTATCCCCGTCTCGTCGACCAGGTAGGAGCCCAGCGGGCGGTAGGGGCCCAGGGCGGAGACCGAGCTGATCGCCAGCCGGAGGATGTCCGGCTCCTCGACCCGGTCGAACATGACCATCGCCAGCGCGAACATGCTGCAGACGTTCGACATCTGCATGCGGAGCTCGACCATCTGCTGTCGATCGTCCATGACGGCTCCTCGACCGAGCGGCGCCGGCGGTGGCGGTCGTCCGGCCGCCGTCGGCAGGACCCTACTCCGCTCCGTCCGGCCGAGGCGGCCTCCGACGGCGCGCAGGGACGCCCGGTCGGGCGGCATCAGCGCGGCCGCCCGCCGCAACGGCCACTCGTCATCCGCCGGCCTCCCGTCTCCCGCTGCCGGCCCGCGGGCAGCGGGCCGGGCCCACCGTGACAGGGGCGTGGTCGTACGGCGTGGACCGTCCGGTGCCAACCCACGGGCTCCGGTTCGCCCTGTCGGGCCGGTCACGGGCACCGTGCGGTCCCCGAGGCCCGGGGCCTCGCCGGCCCGGCAGGCCGAGGACACGCGCCGAGGTTGGGTCCCCGGGAGCGAGTCGGAACCGACGCGCCTCCGCCACTGTCGTCGCGACCGCCGAGCGGTGCCGGGCCGGCCCCGGCAGCGCCCCACGACCCATCTGGAGCCCCGATGACGCTGATGCGTTTCGACCCGTTCCGCGAGCTCGACCGGCTCGCCGAGCGAAGCCTCCCGCCGGCTGCCCGCACGATGCCGATGGAGGCCCTGCGCCGGGGCGAGGACTTCGCGGTGCACCTCGACCTGCCCGGGGTGCACCGCGACGACGTGGACGTCACCGTCGAGAACAACGTGGTCACCATCCGGGCCCGGCGCATGCCGCAGCGGGCGGAGGGGGACGAGGTGATCGCCGACGAGCGGACCTACGGCGAGTTCAGCCGGCAGCTGTTCCTCGGCGACAACCTCGACCCGAACGGCCTCACCGCCGACCTCGCCGACGGGGTGTTGACCCTGCTCGTCCCGGTCAGCGAGTCCAGCAAGCCCCGGCGGGTCGCACTCGCCTCGTCCTCCCAGTAGCCCGCCAGCCGCGGCCCGGGCCGGCGGACGGATCGTCGCGGCCGGCCCCTCCGGATCGGAGAGCACACCCATGTCCGAACCCTCCACCCCCGTCACCGACCACACGTCGACGGCTCCTCCGGACGGTGGCTCGACGACGCGCTCCGGCCGACGGCGGATCGCGACGTTCGACGACTACCCCGCGGCCGAGCGGGCCGTCGAGCGGCTCACCTCCCACGGGTTCCCCGTGCAGCGGGCCGCGATCGTCGGCCGCGACCTGCGGTCGGTCGAGCAGATCGTCGGGCGGCTGACGGTCGTCACCGCCGTCTGGCGGGGAGCGCTGTCCGGCGCGGTGCCCGGAGCCCTGATCGGCTGGATCTTCGGCCTGTTCGCCTGGATCGACCCGTTGATCGGGGGACTGCTGCTCGCGGCGTACGGCCTGGTCCTCGGCGCCGTGCTCGGCGCGGTCGTGGGCCTGGTCGTCTACGCGTTCCAGCGCGGCCGGCGCGACTTCACCTCGATCACGGTCGTGGAGCCCCGGCACTTCGACCTCGTCGTCGACGAGGAGGTCGCCGACGAGGCGACCCGGCTGCTCGACCGGGAGGTGTGACCCGTGGCCAGGGCCGCCGGCATCGACCTCGGCACCACCAACTCGGTCATCGCCGTCTGGGAGGGCGGACAGGCCGACGTCGTCCCCAACGCCGAGGGGACCCGCACCACCCCGTCGGTCGTGGCGTTCGCCGAGAACGGTGACCGGCTGGTCGGCCAGCTCGCCCGCCGCCAGACCATCCTCAACCCGATGGGCACCATCTCCTCGGTCAAACGGTTCATCGGGCGGACGTTCGCCGAGGTCGAGCAGGAGGCCGGCCAGGTCCCCTACGACGTCGTGCCGGACGACGACGGCAACGCGCGGATCCGGGTGCGGGACAAGCTGTACGCGCCCGAGGAGCTCAGCGCGATGATCCTGCGCAAGCTGGTCGACGACGCGAGCCGCCACCTCGGGGAGAAGGTGACCGAGGTCGTCATCACCGTCCCGGCGTACTTCAACGACGCCCAGCGCACGGCGACCAGGGACGCCGGCCGGATCGCCGGCCTCGAGGTGCTGCGGATCATCAACGAGCCGACGGCCGCGGCGCTGGCGTACGGGATGGACAAGAAGGAGCACGAGACGGTGCTCGTCTACGACCTCGGCGGCGGCACGTTCGACGTCAGCCTGCTCGACGTCGGCGACGGCGTGGTCGAGGTCCGGGCCACCGCGGGCGACACCCACCTCGGCGGCGACGACTTCGACCGGCGGATCGTGGACCATCTCGCCGAAGGGTTCCGGAAGGAGAACGGCATCGACCTGCGGGAGGACCCGCAGGCCCTGCAGCGGCTGTTCGAGGCCGCCGAGAAGGCCAAGGTCGAGCTCAGCTCGGTCACCCGGACCCAGGTCAGCCTGCCGTTCGTGACCGCGGACGCGACCGGGCCCAAACATCTCACGACCTCGCTCATGCGCTCGACATTCGAGGAGCTCGTCGGCGACCTGCTCGAGCGGACCATGGGCCCGCTGCGGCAGGCGATGAGCGACGCCGGGATGAGCCCGGACGACATCGACGAGGTCATCCTGGTCGGCGGCTCCACGCGGGTCCCGGCCGTGCAGAACCTGGTCCGGCGCCTCACCGGCGGCCGGGACCCCAACATGACGGTCAACCCGGACGAGGTGGTGGCCGTCGGCGCCGGCATCCAGGCCGGCGTGCTCACGGGCGACGTCTCCGACGTGCTGCTCCTCGACGTGACCCCGCTGTCGCTGGGCGTGGAGACCCAGGGCGGGGTGATGACCCGGATCGTGGACCGCAACACGACGGTGCCGGTGCGCCGCAGCGAGACCTTCTCCACCGCGGCGGACGACCAGCCCGCGGTGGACGTGGTGGTGCTGCAGGGCGAGCGCGAGCGTGCCGCGGACAACCGGGTGCTCGGGCGGTTCCAGCTCGCCGACATCCGGCCGGCCCCCCGGGGCGAGCCGCAGGTCGAGGTCACGTTCGACATCGACGCCAACGGCATCCTCGACGTCACCGCCCGCGACCAGGACACCGGCAAGGAGCAGCGGATCACGATCTCCGAGAGCTCCAACCTGGACGGTGCCGACATCGAGCGGATGGTCGCCGAGGCCGAGGAGAACCGGTCGGCCGACCAGCAGCTGCGCCAGGAGGTCGACGCCCGCAACGAGCTCGACTCCCTGGCGTACCGGGCGCAGCGCCTGCTGGACGAGCGCGGCGACGCCGTCCCCGCCCACGAGCGGTCCCGCGCGGAGCTCGCGATCGCCGACGCACGCCGGGCCGTCGAGGAGCAGGCCCCGGGCGAGCGGCTCCGCGAGCTGTCCACGGAGCTGCAGAGCGTGATCGGCGGGCTGCAGGCCGCCGGGAGCGGTGGTGCCCGGGAGACCGGCGGCGCCGGCCCCGACGGGGACGCCGTGGACGACGACGTGATCGACGCCGAGTTCGACCGGAGCGGATGACGACCCCGACCGGCCACCACCGCCGAGAGCCGACCGAGAGGACACCGATGAGCGTCCCGTCACCGGAGGACCAGGACACCGAGCGCGGCGACGGGACCGAGACCGGGACCGGGACCGCCGCTGCGGCGGGGACCGACGTCGAGGACCGGTGGCGGCGTGCGGTCGCCGACCTCGACAACGTCCGCAAGCGCGCGGCCCGCGACCTGGCCCGGGAACGGGCCGCCGAGCGGGCGCGGGTGGCGGGTGCCTTCCTGCCCGTGCTGGACACGATCGACATGGCGCTCGCGCACGCCGACGCCGACCCGGGCGCCATCGTGGCGGGGGTCCGGGCGGTGCGGGAGCAGGCGCTGACCGTGCTCTCCGAGCTCGGCTACCCGCGGCAGGACGACGTCGGCGTCCCGTTCGACCCGCTCCGCCACGAGGTGGTCGCGGTCGTCAGCCCGGAGGAGGCCGGGCTGCCCGCCGGCGCCGTCGCCGCCGTGCAGCGACCGGGCTACGGCGAGCCGGAACGGCAGCTGCGACCTGCGACGGTCACCGTGACCGGCGGGTCGGGGCGGTAGCCGTGGCGCGCGACCACTACGAGGTCCTGGGCGTCGGTCGTGACGCCGGCGCGGAGGAGATCCAGGCCGCCTACCGGCGGCTGGCCAGGGCCAACCACCCCGATGTCAACCGCGACCCGGCGGCCGAGGACCGGTTCAAGGAGATCAACGACGCCTACCACGTGCTGTCGGACCCGTCGTCGCGGCGCCGCTACGACCGCTTCGGCGACGACCACCGCCGGGTGCCGGAGGACTGGGAGGAGCGGGTGTCCCGTGCGGGGAGCCGCGGCGGGTCCGGAGCCACCCGGGACGGCGGGTTCTCCGGCTTCGGGGACGCGGGGGTCGCCGGAGCCGGGTTCACCGACGTCGGCGGGGCGGGGGTCGACATCGAGGACCTGCTGGGCGGGTTGTTCGGCCGGGGCCGCGGGGGCGCGACGGTGGGCGGCGCCGACCAGGAGGCCGAGCTCCCGCTGACCGTCGAGGAGGCCTATCACGGCGGACGGCGGGAGATGCAGCTGTCGGGTACCTCCGGTCCGCGCACCTACACCGTGACGATCCCGCCGGGCGTCGTCGACGGGCAGCGCATCCGGCTGGCCGGCGAGGGCGGCCGCGGCCTGGGCGGCGGCGCGGCGGGTGACCTGTACCTGGTCGTCCGCATCCTCCCGGACGAGCGCTACCGGCTGGTCGGGCGGGACATCGTCGTCGGGCTGCCGGTGAGCCCGTGGGAGGCGGCGCTGGGCGCGACGGTGCCGGTGACCACCCCGGGGGGCGAGGTCACCGTGACCGTGCCGCCGGGGTCCTCCACCGGGCGGACGCTGCGTCTGCGCGGCGAGGGCATGCCCGGTCGCCGCGGGGTCCGCGGCGACCTCGTCGCCGAGCTCGGCGTGCACGTACCGGCCCGGCTCACCGAGCGGGAGCGGGAACTGTTCTCCGAGCTCGCACAGGTGTCCACGTTCGACCCGAGACGGGAACCCACCCGCCCGGGAACCCACGGCGCCCGACGGCGGAAGGCGGCGACATCGTGACGACCCATCCCCTGCTGGTCCGGCCCGGCCGGCCCCTGAGCCAGGCCGAGTTCGCCCGGCGCAGCGGCGTTCACCCCGAGCACCTGCACCGCCTGTTCGCCCTCGGCCTGCTGCGGGCGACACCCGACACCGACGGCCGGCTGTCCGTCCCCGCCGGCGAGCTCGCCGCGGTCCGCCGCATCGAGCGGCTGCGCTCCGGGCTCCCGGTCAACTACGCCGCACTGGGCCTGATCGTCGAGCTGCTCGACCGGATCGGCCGTCTCGAGACGGCGCTGCGGACGCAGCGCGCCGCGCACGACACGACCCGAGGGTGGATCTCCTGATGGACGCCGACCGCCTGACCCGGAAGTCCCAGCAGGCACTCGCCGCGGCGCAGGACGCCGCGACCCGGGCCGGACACGCCGAGACCGACTCGCTGCACCTGCTCCTCGCGCTGCTCCAGCAGCCCGACGGTCTCATCCCGCGGCTGGTCGACGCGATGGCGGTCGACGTGGACCGGCTGACCGCCGACGTCGAGGCCGAGCTGCGGCGCGTCCCCCGCTCGACCCGCGCCGGTGCCCCGCAGGGCCGGGTCGTGGTCTCGGCGCGGCTGGCCACGCTGCTCGACGAGGCGGAGGCGGAGGCGCGGCGGCTCGCCGACCAGTACGTCTCCGTCGAGCACCTGCTCGTGGCGATGCTCGCCGAGGCCGACCGCAGCCCGGCCGGACGGGTGCTGGGCCGGCACGGCATCACCCGCGACGCGTTCCTCGGCCGGCTCGCCGAGGTGCGCGGCAACCAGCGCGTCCGGTCGGCCACCCCGGAGGGGACCTACGAGGCGCTGGCCACCTACGGGCAGGACCTCGTCGCGGCCGCCCGTTCCGGGGACCGGGACCCGGTGATCGGCCGCGACGCCGAGATCCGCCGGGTGGTGCAGATCCTGTCCCGCAAGTCCAAGAACAACCCGGTGCTCATCGGCGACCCCGGCGTCGGGAAGACCGCGATCGTCGAGGGACTGGCCCAGCGGATCGCCCGCGGCGACGTCCCGGAGGGGCTGCGGGACCGGATCGTCGTCGCGCTCGACATGGGCCTGCTGGTGGCCGGCGCCAAGTACCGCGGAGAGTTCGAGGAGCGCCTGCAGGCGGTGCTGGCCGAGGTGCGGGCGGCCGACGGACGGGTCCTGCTGTTCCTCGACGAGCTGCACACGGTGATCGGCGCGGGTGCCGCCGAGGGCAGCATGGACGCCGGCAACATGCTCAAGCCGATGCTCGCCCGGGGCGAGCTGCACATGATCGGCGCGACGACCCTCGACGAGTACCGCACGCGCGTCGAGGCGGACGCCGCGCTGGCGCGCCGCTTCCAGCCCGTCCACGTCGACGAGCCGACCGTCGAGGACGCCGTGTCGATCCTGCGCGGTCTGCGCGAGCGGTTCGAGGTGTTCCACGGCGTCCGCATCCAGGACGCGGCCCTGATCGCCGCCGCCACCCTCTCCCACCGCTACCTGACCGAACGGTTCCTGCCCGACAAGGCCATCGACCTGGTCGACGAGGCGTGTGCCCGGCTGCGGACCGAGATCGACTCGATGCCCGCCGAGCTGGACGAGATCACCCGCGCGGTGCTCCGGCTGGAGATCGAGGAGACGGGGCTGGCCCAGGAGGACGACCCGGCGAGCAGGGCCCGGCTCGACCAGCTCCGTGCCGAGCTGAGCGACCTGCGGGCCCGGGCCGACGCGATGCGGGCCCAGTGGGAGGCCGAGCGGCAGGCCATCCGGCGGGTCCAGGAGCTGCGGGCCGACCTGGAGCGGGTCCGCCGCGAGGTCGAGGAGGCCGAGCGCGACTACGACCTGAACCGGGCCGCCGAGCTGCGCTACGGCGAGCTCGCCGACCTGGAGCGGCGCCTGCGGTCGGAGGAGGCGCGGCTGACCGACAAGCAGGGGGAGCGCCGGTTGCTGCGCGAGGTGGTCACGACCGACGAGATCGCCGAGATCGTCTCGCTGTGGACCGGCATCCCGACCGCCCGGCTCACCGAGGGCGAGCGGGAGAAGCTGCTGCGCCTGGACGAGGTGCTGCACGAACGCGTCGTCGGCCAGGACGAGGCGGTCCAGGCCGTGGCGGACGCCCTGATCAGGGCCCGCTCGGGGGTGAAGGACCCGCGCCGGCCGAGCGGCTCGTTCCTGTTCCTCGGCCCGACCGGTGTGGGCAAGACGGAGCTGGCCCGCTCGCTCGCCCGGGCGCTGTTCGACTCCGAGGACAACATCGTCCGGCTCGACATGAGCGAGTACCAGGAGCGGCACACCGTCTCGCGGCTGATCGGGGCCCCGCCCGGCTACGTCGGCCACGACGAGGGCGGCCAGCTCACCGAGGCGGTGCGCAGACGTCCGTACGCGGTGGTGCTGTTCGACGAGATCGAGAAGGCGCACCCCGACGTGTTCAACACGTTGCTCCAGGTACTCGACGACGGCCGGCTCACCGACGCCCGGGGCCGGACGGTCGACCTCCGCAACACCGTGATCATCATGACGTCGAACATCGGGTCGCAGCACCTGCTCGACGGCGTCACCGCCGACGGGCAGCTCAAGCCCGACGCGCGGGACCTGGTCCTGGCCGAGCTGCGTGCGCACTTCCGGCCCGAGTTCCTCAACCGGGTCGACGACACGGTGCTGTTCACCCCGCTCACCCCGGCGCAGATCGAGCGCATCGCGGAGCTGCTCGTCGGCGACCTGGGACGCCGGCTCGGCGCCCGCGGCCTGGAGCTGGAGGTGAGCCCGGCGGCGCTGGCCCACATCGCCCGTGCGGGCTACGACCCCGTGTACGGGGCCCGGCCGCTGCGCCGCTACATCGCCCACGAGGTCGAGACCGGTATCGCGAGGGCGTTGCTGCGCGACGCGGTGCCCGACGGCGCGACGATCCACCTGGACCTCGGTGAGGGCGGCGAGCTCGTCGTCTCCCACGACGTCCCGGCGGGGTCGGCGCCGTGACCGCCGACGCGGCCGCGCGCCGGACCGTCGTCACCTGCCCGCACTGCGGCTCGCGCAACCGGGTGCCGTCGGTGGCCGGGGGGTTCCCCCGGTGCGGCAACTGCCGCAACCCGCTGCCGTGGATCACCGACGCGGGCGACGACGACTTCGCCGCCGTCGCGGAGCAGCCGTCGGTCCCGGTGCTGGTGGACCTGTGGGCGACCTGGTGCGGGCCGTGCCGGATGGTCAGCCCGGTGCTGGAGCAGCTGGCCACCGAGCGGGCCGGCGCGATCAAACTCGTGAAGGTCGACGTCGACCGGGCGCCCGAGACCGGCACGCGGTTCCAGGTCCGGGCGGTGCCCACCCTGCTGGTACTGCGCGACGGCGAGGTCGTCGCCCGGCAGCCGGGGGCCGCTCCGGTGGCGACGCTGCGGCGCTGGCTCGACGACGCCCTCGCGGGCCTGGACCCCCCGGTACCGAGTCCCTCGGCCCCGGGTCCCGACGAGACCGAGGAGTCGCCATGAGCCGGCGCAACCCGACCTGGCAGCTGCCGCTGCGGCTGACCGCAGGCGCCTACGTCCTGGACTCCGGCCTGCAGAAGTGGGACCCCGACGAGGACACGGCCGGGCAGCTGCACGGACTAGCCACCGGCACCTACCCGTTCCTGGGTGCGGTCCGGCCGGTCACCTTCACGAGGGCACTGGCCGCGGCCGAGGTGGTGCTCGGGGCCGCGTTGCTCGTCCCGGTCGTCCCGGCCGGTCTGGCCGGTCTGGGGCTCCTCGGGTTCGGCGCCGGCCTGCTCGGGCTGTACGCGCGGACCCCCGGGATGCGCCGACCCGGTACGCCGTTCCCCACCCCGGACGGCGTCGCGCTGGCCAAGGACTCCTGGCTGGTCGGCATCGGTGCGGCGCTGGTGGCGGGGGACCGGCGGTGACCGTCCCGCGCCCGACGGGGGTCGACCCGCACGTGAGCTGGATCCGGGACGTCGGGCCGCGGACCCGAGGGTGCGAGGAGTGCCTGCGCATGGGCACCCCGTGGCTGCACCTGCGGCTGTGCCTGAGCTGCGGGCACGTCGGGTGCTGCGACTCGTCCCCGATGCGGCACGCCCGCGCGCACGCCGGTGTGCACGGCCACCCGATCGTCGCCTCGCTGGAGCCCGGCGAGAACTGGCGGTGGTGCTACGTGGACGAGGTGCTCGTATGAGCCCCGCGGCCGGTGGCGGCGCACCCGCCGTCGACGACCTGCTGGCCGTGGCCCCGCCGGGGGAGACCCCCGACCTCTCGGGTGCCCACCCCCGGCTGGGCACCGACCGGGTCCGGATGCTGAGCGCCCGCGGAGTGCGGCGGCCGACGTCGCGCGGCGACCTGCTGATCGTCGAGGGCCGTCCCGACCACGGGTTCGTCGTCGTCCTCGCGGGCCGGGTCGCGGTCGTCGCGGCGTTCGGCACCCCGGAGCAGCAGATCGTGCGGGTGCACGGGCCGGGCCGGTTCCTCGGCGAGCTCGGCCTGCTCACCGGGCAGGTCGCGTTCTCCACCGCGGTCGCGCTGGAGCCCGGTGAGGTGCTCGAGGTGCCGCGGGACAGGCTCCGCGAGTGCCTGCTGCGGGACGCCGAGTTCTGCGACGAGATCCTGCGCGCCTCCCTCCTGCGGCGTTCCCTGGCGATCGGCGAGGGACACGGTTTCCGGATCGTCGGGTCCCGCTTCTCGGCCGACACCCGGGCCCTGCGCGAGTTCGCGATGCGCAACCGCCTGCCCCACCGGTTCGTCGACCTGGAGTCCGACGCGGGCTCGGAGTCGCTGCTGCGGACCGTCGGCATCACGCCCGCCGAGACACCGGTGGTGATCTGGCACGACGTCGTGCTGCGCAACCCCGACCCGGCCGAGCTGGCCGCCCTGGTCGGGCAGCGTCCCGTGCGGCACCGCCGGTCCCGGCCCCTCGACCTGGTCGTCGTCGGTGCCGGTCCGGCCGGTCTGGCCGCCGCCGTCTACGGAGCGTCCGAGGGGCTGAGCACCCAGGTCGTGGACGCCGTGGGCACCGGCGGTCAGGCGGCCACCACGTCGCGGATCGAGAACTACCTCGGCTTCCCGGCCGGCATCTCGGGCACCGAGCTCGCCGAGCGGGCCGAGGTCCAGGCCGTCAAGTTCGGGGCCACCACCCACGCGCCGGCGGAGGCGGTCGCGCTGGACACCTCGGGCGGGCTCCACGTCGTCCGGCTGCGTGGCGGCGACACCCTCGTCACCCGTGCGCTGCTCGTCGCGACCGGGGCTCACTGCCGGCGCCTGCCCGTGCCCCGGCTGGACGAGTTCGAGCAGACGAGCGTCTACTACGCCGCCACCCAGATCGAGGCGCAGCTGTGCGTGGACGACCCGGTCGTGGTGGTGGGCGGGGGGAACTCGGCCGGCCAGGCCGCCCTCTTCCTCGCCGACCACGCCCGCACGGTCCGGCTGGTGGTGCGCGAGCGCGGGCTCGACGAGTACATGTCGCGCTACCTCGCCGACCGGATCGAGCGCGACCCGCGGATCGAGGTGCACCTGCACACCGAGGTGTGCGACCTGGTCGGTGAGCGCGGCCTGCTGGAGGCCGTCGTCGTGCAGGACTCGCGGGACGGTACCCGGTCCACCCTGCCCGCCCGCGAGCTCATGGTGTTCATCGGCGCGGACCCGTGCACCGGGTGGCTGGGCGGCACCGTCGCGCTCGACTCCGGTGCCTACGTGTGCACCGGCCGGTCGGCTGGGGACGGGGGCGGGGACCGGCGACGGTCGCCCGGGCTGCTGGAGACGAGCGTCCCGGGTGTCTTCGCGGCCGGCGACGTGCGCAGCGGGTCGACCAAGCGGGTGGCCTCCGCGGTCGGCGAGGGAGCGATGGCCGTCCGCCTGGTGCACGAGCACCTGGCACACGCGCGGTAGCAGGAGGTGTCGGCATGGCAGGCCCGTCGGGTGTCCCGGTGTTCGAGAGGTTCTTCCGTTCGGTGGCCGGGCTGCGGGTGGACCGGAGCGACGTGAAGCGGTTCCGCGAGTTCGTCGACGGGCTGGTCGACGACGTCGCCGTCGCGGGCCGGAACTCGGCCCGGTGGAACGGCCGGGACGTCATCGCCCCGATGGACCTGCCGATCCCGAAGGGGCTCCAGGAGCGGATGCGCGAGTTCGACGAGCTGGACGAGGCGACGGAGGTCCGCGCCGTGCTCGCCGCGGCCGTGCGCAGGCCGCCGGCCGACGTGACGTTCTCCGAGGAGACCGAGGCGCTGCTGCCGGAGCTCTTCGGTGGTCTCGGCATCGCCCTCGCGCGGGCCCTCCGGGCCGTCGACCCGGACGCGTCGAACCCCGGCACGGACCAGTGGCAGCGCGCCACCGACCTCGTCCGGCAGGTGTACTGACCACGACCCGTCCGCCGCGGCGGGCGACGACGTCCCCCGGGTCCGGAGCGCGTCAGCCGAACGGGACGAGCAGGACGACCGTCACCCGGCCCGGGCCGAGCTCGACCACGATGCCGGGCCCGGGACCGCCCGGCGTCGCGGTCCGGGGGACCAGCCGCAGCCGCCGCGGGTCCGGCCGCGGCGCGGTCGCCCCCGGCGCGTCGCCGCGGGCGACGTGGCACACCAGCCGTCCCGGCTCCTCCCAGAGGTCGAACGTGCCCGCTCCGCCGGCGAGGAGGATGGCGGCGGCCACCGCGACACAGTGGGCGAACGGGTCGGCCAGGCCCCCGGCCGTGGAGTGCGCGGCCAGCGCGCGGACGAGCGTGGTGACGACGTCGAGTGCGGTCCCGTCGATCCGGGCGCGGGCCCAGAACGGCCGGGGACCACCGCCGTCACCGTGGTGGCCGTCGTCGGGTGGCCGCGGCATGGTGGTTCAGCTCCTCGGCCTCGGCCTCCGAGAAGTACTCGCTCTGCAGGTAGTACGGGTTGGTCAGGATGACCCCGTTCATCCACACCGTCGGGTGCGCCCGGACGATGGGGACGATCACGTCGCCGTCGAAGCTGTCCAGGTCGTACATGAAGGCCGTGACCTGCGGGCGACGGCTCGACCACAGGGTGAACCGGGTCTCGTAGCGCTCCAGGTCCATCACGAACCCGGGGGTGCCGACGAGCGGGATGGCCCAGCTCATGTCCGCGACGATCCGGGCGTGGAGCACGCCGTCGCGGTCGAAGGTCGTGTCCCCCCAGTCGTCCCAGAAGCGCAGCATGCGGTCGGACATGAATCCGCCGTCGTGCAGGTGGCTCCCGCCGGGACCGACGAAGTCGATGTGCCCCGGGGCGCCGGGCGCCGCGCCGTCCGTGCACCCCGTGCCCGGCTCGGAGAGCGCGGCCACCGCGTCCGCGATCCCGCGGTGCCGGTCGGGCGTGATCATGCAGTAGCACCGGTGGCCCGCGCGGAGGCCCTCGGCGAGGAAGGCCGCCATCAGCGCGTCCCGCTGGTCCGCACCCCGGTACAGGAGGCAGACGTGGTCGTGCACGCGCACCGGCAGACCGCCGATGGTGGCGATCTGCTCGAACGTCGGTGAGTCGTCTGTGGACGGCACGGTCGGTGGCCTTCCTGCTACTCGGTCGGTGGAGGCGTTCTCACTGCTCCACAGCGGTTCCGCATCGACCCCGCAGGCCCAAATCGCCCGGCGTGCCGGTCGTGGCCGGGTGTCCTCGGAGACCGAGTGGCGGCGTTCCGCTTCGCGCTGCGGAGCCGAAGACCGACGCGGGCCGGCCCCCGATGCTGGGCCCATGACGCTGCTCAGCCGGACAGGTACACGCCTCGCACGGATCGAAGCCGGTGTCGCGAGGGCGGCCCCCGTCCGTGTCCTGCGGCCACGTGGTGAGGTCGACGCGTGCAGCGCGCCGCGGCTGCGCGACGACCTGCGCCGGGAGGTCGAGGCGTGTCCGGCGGTGGTCGCCGTCGACCTGTCGGACCTGGAGTTCCTGGGGGTGGCGGGGCTGAGCGTGCTGCTCGAGGCGGAGCAGTTCGCCGACGAGCGCGGCACGGCGGTGCTGCTCGTCGGCTCGCCCGCCCCACCGGTGGAGCGTCTGCTGGGACTGGTGGGCTGGCCGGTCGCGGCCGACGCGGTGGTGACCGCGAGGGGGATCCCGTGGTGACGATGCCGTGATCGGGACCGGCGGCTGCGGATGCCGCCGACCTCGTCGACCTCGCGTTCAGCCGACCAGCAGCCGGGGGAGCAGGTACACGACCGAGAACGCCTCGTAGTAGGCGCCGACCACGAGGACCACGACCGTCGGCACCGCCAGTCGCGCGAGGCGCCGCAGGCCGACGACGTACGCGCGACGGCGCGTCTGCGCTCCGAGGTAGGACGGGCGGACCCAACCGCGACCGAGCTGGTAGACCCCGAACATGACCATGGCGTAGCCGGTGAGCTCGATCAGCAGCGTCAGGGCGTGCGGGACGAGCACGGTCGCGGTCGTCGGATCGGTCGGCGCGATCGAGACGCCGACGTTGAACATGTACAGCGTGATGACGGGGATGCCCAGGAAGGGCACGATGAGCGAGGGCACCACGATGCCACCGACGGCGGCCACGAACAGGTTGATCAGGAGGATCGTGGTCCCGAAGAGCCAGGGATTCGTGATCATCGTGCGGACGAGGTCGTCGGACACACCGCCCGCGACCAGGGTGGGCAGCTCGAGGTCGGGGAACAGGACGCCGACCCCCATACCGAGCAGGAGCGCGCCGAAGATCAGCGCGACGAGCAGTGTCAGCCCCCGTGGGTCCGAGCGCAGGATGTCGGTCGTCCGGCGGAGCGCGGTCATGGTGTCCCTCCCGGGAAGTCGGTGGTACGGCTGTCGGGCACGGCGGGTGACCGGCGGCGAGAACCGCCGCACGGCGCTGTCCTGGTCCAGCGGGAGCACGGCACCGCTGATCGTGCGTGGGGCCGGGCTCCCGAGGCCGGTCAGCCGCCGCACCGCGCGCCCGGCGGCGGCGTCACGAGGTCGACGAGGTAGTCGGTGACGGCACGGTCGACGCAGGCGTTGCCGCCGTAGAGGGCGATGCCGTGCTGGGCCGCCTCGACGGTCAGCAGGCTGCCGCCCAGAGCTCGGGCGAGGTGGACACCGCCCTGGTAGGGGGTTCCCGGGTCGTCGGTCAGCGAGAGGGTCAGGGTGGGTGGCAGCCCGGCCGTGTCGGTGCTCCAGGGGAGGGTCCGGCTGGGGGGCTCGGGCCACCCCTCGCACTCGTAGTGGGTGGGTCCGCCGGGGCGGCCGGGGTCGAGGAACGGGGCGGCTCGCCGGGCCCGGTCACGCAGCTCGGCCTGTTCGGCGGGGGTGCGGCGAGGGTTGTCCATGCAGCGGGTGGCGAGGTTGGCGTCGATGTGGGTGGGGCCGCCGTAGTGGCCGTCGGGGCCGCGTCCGAGGGACGCGTCGCGCAGGGCGAGCAGCGTGTCGCCGCGTCCTGCGGCCAGGTCACGGAGGCCCTGGAGGAGCTGGGGGCGCTGGGCGGGGGAGAACAGCGAGCTGTAGACGGCCGGGACCATGTCGGCGTAGGTGAGTGTGCGGCCGTCGGTGGTGGGGGCGGGGTGGTCGAGCAGGGGGCGGGTGAGGTCCTGGAAGACCTCGGTCGCGCGGGCCGGGTCGGTGCCCAGCGGGCAGTCCGGCTCGGTGGCGCAGGTGGCGGCGAGGTCGTCGAAGGCCTTCTGCCAGGCCGCGAACTGCGACAGACGGAGCTGTGCCTCGGAGATGTCGGGGTCGACGGCGCCGTCGACGACCATGGCGCGCAGGTTCTGCGGGAACGTCTGGGCGTACATCGCACCCAGTTCGCTGCCGTAGCTGTAGCCGAGGTAGGTGAGCTTCTCCTCGCCCAGGGCGGCGCGCAGGACGTCCATGTCCTGCACGACCTTGTCGCTCCCGACGCTGGTCAGCGCCTCGACTCCGCCGGTCGCGTCGGTGCAGCGGCGGGCGATGTCGCGGGCCCGGTCGGTGTCGGCGACGTCGAACAGGTAGGTCGAGGGCAGTGCGTTGCGGTCGGTCTCGGCGTCGGTGAAGCAGTCCACCCGAGGTGTCGACGCGCCGACTCCGCGCGGGTCGAACCCGATGACGTCGAAGCGTTCCCCGACCGGGACGTTGTCCCAGACCGGGCCCAGGGAGGCCACGAAGCTCGCACCGGATCCACCCGGACCGCCGGGGTCGACCAGCAGCGAACCGATCTTCTCGCCGCGTGCCTTCGCCCGGAGCAGGGCGACCTGCCCGCGGGGGCCGTCGGGGTCGGCGTAGTCCAGCGGGACCTGGACGCGTGCGCAGTCGAAGCGGTCGTTCGCGTAGAGGGCCCGGTCGGCCGCCGAGGTGGCGAACCCGTCGCAGGGCTGCCAGGTGATCTGCTGGTCGTGGAAGGCGGCGAGCTGTGGTGGCGGTGTGGTCGCGGCCGCGGCGGCTGCTCCGGGTGGGGCGGGGGCGCCGCAGGCGGCGACGGCGGTCAGCGACACCACTCCCACGGCGAGCCGGAGCAGGTGTGAGCGGAACATGTCGTCTCCTCGGGTCGATCGGGTCGTGTCCCATCGCACCCGCGCACGCACCGGTGGCACAGTGGCGTGAGGTCACCGCAGCACATGACGCCGTGTCACTACCGTCGCCGAGGAGCGTGCCGGACCGTTGACGACCATGAAGCTGCTGGACCTGGTCCTCACTGCCGTCACCGTCCTCTCCGTGACCGTGGTCATCGCCTACGTCGGACTCGCCTACGACACCGGGCTGTTCACCGTCCTGCCCGAGCCGGTCACCGCGTTCTTCCTGCGGAACGGATCCCTGCAGTGGGTGGCGCTCGCCGTGCTCGTCGTGGGGCTGATCGGCAAGACTCTGGTCGGGCGCACGCTGAAGCAGCGCCGCCCTCAGCCGACGCGGTCGTGACCGACCGCCCCACCGGGAGCCCCGTGACCGACTCCGATGCCGCCGCCGTGACCGATGTCGTCGTGAGCGGTGGCGCCGACACCGGTGCGGCCGCGGGGACCGCGGCCGCCCGGGCGCGCCGGGCCGCGATGCTCACCGCCCTCGCCGCCATCGCCCCGCTGTGCGTGGTCGGTGTCGTGCTCACGGCGCACAGCTGGTGGGAGGGCCTGATCGTCGCCGTGGGTCTGGTCCTGGCCCTCGGGGTGCTGCGGCAGTGGAGCCTGGACGGCTACTCGCGCGGCGCCGTGTTCACCCTGGCCTTCACCGGGGTGAACTGGCTCGTCGCGGCCCTGAGCGCCGCGAGCCCGATCACCTTCGTGCCCTTCGCGCTCATCGGGTCGCTGCTGGTGTCCGCCCGCCCGCGTCACCGGCGGATGTGGGTCGGTGCGCTCGCCGTGGTCGTCGCGGCGTCCGGTGCCGCGGCGCTCCTGCCCCGGCCGCCCACCGTGACCCTCGCCGGCCAGTACGTGCTCCTGCCCCTGCTCGGCACCCTGTTCGTCGCCGGCGTCATCGTCGTCTCCGAGTACGCGTGGGTCGTCGTGCGTCGTCTGGAACGGGCCCGCGAGGCCGAGCGCGAGCTGGCGGTCGCCCACGAGCGAATGCGGTTCGCGGGCGACCTGCACGACATCCACGGGCACTCGCTGCACGTCATCAAGCTCAAGGCCGCCTACGCCCAGGGCCTCGTCCGCGGCGGCGGCGAGGACGCCGCCGCGACGGCCGTCGCCGAGCTCGGTGAGATCCGGGGACTCGTCGACGACGCCCTCACCCGGACCCGCGAACTCGCCCACGCGCGCCACCAGCTCAACCTGACCGCCGAGCTGGAGAACACCCGTCGGCTGGGCGAGGCCGCCGGGATCACGGTCGAGGTCCACCACGACCCCGGCGCCGCCCCCGCCCACCCGCTGCTCGCCCAGGTGCTGCGCGAGGCCACGACCAACCTGCTCCGCCACGCCCGCCCGAGCACCGTGCGCATCACCACGTCGGCGACCCGGGTCGAGATCACCAACGACGGGGTCGCCCCCGCCGCGGACGCCGGGCCGGAGCTGCGGGGCCTCGCCCGCCTGCGGGACCGCCTGGCCGCGGCCGGCGGCGACCTGGACGTGACCACCACCCCGACGACGTTCACCGTCGCGGCCCGGCTCGCGAGCCCCGGGGCGGGCACGCGCGGTACCGGCGCGGCCCGACCCACGGGAGGTGGGGGCCATGGCCGGCGCTGAGCCCGTCCGCATCGTGCTGGCCGACGACGAGAAGCTGCTGCGGACCGCGATGGCGGCGCTGCTGCCCCAGGACGGGACGATCGTCGTCGTCGCCCAGGCCGAGGACGGCGACGGGGCCGTGCGGGAGACCCTCGAGCACCGTCCCGACGTGCTCGTCGTCGACCTGGAGATGCCCGGGGCCAACGGCCTCGACGCCGTCGCGCGGATCCGGGAACACCACCCCGAGCAGGCGGTGCTCATGCTCACCCGGCACGCCCGCCCGGGTGTCCTGCGCCGGGCGCTCAAGCTCGGGGTGCAGGGTTTCATGAGCAAGAGCGCCGACCCCGAGGACATCGTCGCGGTCGTCCACGAGCTGCGGGCCGGGCGTCGGTGGATCGCCCACGAGGTCCTCGAGGCATCCGTGATCGACGACTGCCCGCTCACCGACCGCGAGATCGACGCCCTCGCCGAGACCCGCGAGGGCTACTCCGTGGCACACATCGCCCGCCGGCTGCACCTCGCCCACGGGACCGTTCGCAACTACCTGTCCAGCGCGATGCAGAAGACCGGCACCGCCACCCGCCACGACGCCGCGCGCCACGCGCACGAACGCGGCTGGCTCTGACACCGGCTGGACGCCGGACCGCGGCCCCCCGGCACCGGCGTCGGCCCGTCCGGCCCGCCGCACGCAGTTCAGCCTCGCGACCAGCAGGAACGGTCCGGGCGATTCGTCTGGGCGGCGCGATGACGGTCCCTGCTCGAGTCGGCAGGACGGTTCCCGGGGGCTGGAACCGGGAAGACCCCCGCATGTCCGAGAACCACCAGCAGGACCGCCGCGACGACGACCGACCGGCCCCGGAGCACCGCCGACCGGACGGTGTGTCGGACGAGGCGGTGGCCACGGTGGGCAAGTTGGCCGAGGCCGTCGAGACGATCGAACGGGCCCGCGGGCACCTCTACGCCTTCCACCAGATGACCGGGTACGCCGACGAGATGCTCGACGAGGTCGTCGGCGGCCTGCGGGGGATGGGTCGCGACGATCTGGCGGACCGGATCACCACCGAGCTGATCGGGCTGAACGTCGTCGCGGGGCGGTGGAGCTTCCAGGTCGTGGAGGAGTACGACGACGGCTACTACCGCACCACGCTGGACCTGGACCGAGCGGTGCGCGACGAGTTGGTCGGTGGGCGGCGGCATCTGATGGAGGCCGAGATGAAGGAGCAGCGCCGCACGCGCGGGCGCCCGGGCCACGCCGCGCGACCGCACGAGAGGGACTGACCGCCTCGGTCACGCCGAGCAGACGTCGTCGCGAGTGTCCGCCACTGCGGACGGGCTGTAACCGGCGATCGGCTACGCCGGTCCGCTCCCGAGGGACCGGCCAGCGGTGTCGCCGGCCCCGGGCGGCAGGCAGGTGACGCAGTCGTACCCGTGCTTGCCGTGAGTGGTGCCCGCGGCGAACTCGTGCGGTAACCCCGAGCGCGGCCGTCGACGATGCCGCAGCCTTCGTCTCCCAGCCGCAGGACCGCAGCGTGTCGAGGATCGCGGCGTCCCCGCCTGCTCGATCGGGTCGCCACACACGTGCCGAGCACGGCACCACGGTTCCGGCCGCGCCCGCGGACCCGTTCCCCGCCCGACTCACGAGCTCAGCGCTGTTCTCGGCCTCCGTGCGGGTCCGCGCCGTCTCCCTGAGCCGGCGGCTGCGCCCCGGCAGCGGATCGACGCCCGCGACGACGATGGCTCGGGACGCGCCGCTCGGCAGCTCCTCGATGTGTCCCCGTGACCTGCGCTCCCCCGCCGCAGCGTAGGCGGGTTTCGTTCCACGGCGCGAAGTCGTTCGCGATCGCGAACAGCGTTGCCGCTGGTCACGGTGTAGTGCCCCCGGCAGGATTCGAACCTGCGGCACCCGCTTTAGGAGAGCGGTGCTCTATCCCCTGAGCTACGAGGGCCTGACGGAAGCCTACCCGGACGCCTCCCCGCCGGACCGTCGGTGCTGCCCGCCGCGCCGTGGGACGGCGGATCCGCCGTCCGCGCGGAATCCGGGAATCGTCGCCGTGACGTCGCCCACTACGACACCGGAAGGATTCTGCGAGTTCACGGCGACAGCGACCTCCTCGCAGTCGGAACAGTGCCACGGGCCGCGTCTGACCTGCGGATTCGTGGAGCGGGGACGATGCCGCCGCTATCTCGCAGTTCGCGTCGGGAGGCTGCTGCTTTCCTCTGGCAACTGATCCGTTGGGGCGATCGGGAAATCGTTCTACGGTCCCCGCAGTCGACGGGGGAGGCCCAGTGCGATCGCTGTTCCGGAACACGCGGTTCCGCCGGTTGTTCACGGCCCAGATCGTCGCTCTGGTCGGGACCGGGCTCACGACGGTCGCGCTCGGGCTGCTCGCCTACGACCTGGCCGGCGAGCGGGCCGCGCTCGTCCTCGGCTCGGCGCTGACGATCAAGATGGTGGCCTACGTCGTCGTCGGGCCGGTCGTCGGCGCGGTCGCCGACCGGGTCCCGCGACGGATGCTGATGGTCGGTGCGGACGTCGTCCGCGCGGCGGTCGTGCTCGTCCTGCCCTGGGTGACCGGGATCTGGCAGGTGTTCGTCCTGGTCGCGGTGCTCCAGGTGGCCTCGGCGACCTTCACCCCGGTGTTCCAGTCGGTCATCCCCGACGTCGTCCCCGACGAGCGGGACTACGCCGCGGCGCTGTCGGCCTCGCAGCTCGCGAGCAGCGCGGAGACGGTGCTGAGCCCGCTGCTGGCCGCGGCGGCCGTCGCGGTGACGAGCTACTCGACGCTGTTCGTCGGCACCTGTGCCGGGTTCGTGTTCTCCGCGGTCCTCGTGGCGTCGACGGCCGTCCCGCCGGTCGCGGGCCGCGCCCAGGGCGGCTTCGCGACCCGGCTGCTGCTCGGGGTCCGGCTGTTCCGGGCGGTCCCGCAGCTGCGGGGGCTGCTGGCGCTGGACGTCGTCGTCGCCGCGGTGGGGGTGGTGTCGCTGGTGACGACGGTGAACGTCGTCCGCGACCTGCTCGGGGGCACCGAGGCCGATGTCGGGCTGCTGCTCGCGGTGTCCGGCGCGGGGACGGCCGCGGCGGCGCTGGCCTCCCCGTGGGCCGCCCGGCGGCTTCCGGTCCGGACGGTGATGCTGGCCGGCGCGGCGGTCTCCTGCCTGGCGGCCTGCGCGACCCTGCTGCTGGCGGCCGCACCGTCGTGGACGACCGCGGCACTCGCGTGGGCGCTGGTCGGCTTCGGCCCGGGGTGGATCATGGTCAACACCGGTCGCCTTCTGCGCACCTCGGCCGGGCCCGGCCAGCGGCCCGCCCTGTTCAGCGCGCAGTTCTCGCTCTCGCACGCCTGCTGGCTGGTCACCTACCCGCTCACCGGCTGGCTGGCGGTCTCGGCCGGCTGGACGGTCGCCTGGTCGGTCCTCGCCGGGCTCGCGGTCGTCGCGCTCGGGGTGGCGGTCACGGTCTGGCCGACGGCCGGCGCCGACCTCGTGCGGCACCGCCACGACCACGACGCCGACCACGCCCACGTCGTCACCGCCAGCCCCTCGGTGCACGGCTGGACCCACGCGCACCGGCTCGTCGTCGACGACCAGCACCCGCACGGACCCGTCCCGGTGTGACCGTTCAGGCCGCCGGGAGCAGCCCGTCGGCGACCTCCCGGGCCGCGCGGATCGGCCCCGTCCCGCGCTCGACCACCGCCATCGCGGCCGCCCCCTCCAGAAGGATCATCAGGATCCCGGCGAGCGCCGGGGCCGGCTCGGCCGTCCCCAGCCGCTCGACCTGGGTCTGCAGGTAGCTGCGCAGCGCGGTCTTGTGGTGCCGGACGACCTCGCGGGCCGGGTGGTCGAGGCGCGGCAGCTCGGAGGCCGCGTTGAGGAACGCGCAGCCGCGGAAGCCCTCCCGGGACTGCCAGGTCTCGTAGGCGTCGAACACGGCGAGGATCCGGTCCCGCGGCGACGCGTGGTCGGCGGTGATCCGGTCGATGTCGGACTGCCACCGGCGGTCGCGGTCCCGCAGGTAGGCGACGACGAGCCGGTCCTTCGAGCCGAAGTTCGTGTACAGCGCCGTCTTGGTGACGCCCGCCGCGGCGGCGACGGTGTCCACCCCGACCGTGTTGATGCCGTCCCGGTAGAAGAGCCGGGACGCGGCGTCGAGCACCTTCGCCCCGGCATCGCCGCGCCGTGTGCGTGCCATACGTCCTCCTGGGGGAAACTGAACGGTCTGTTCTGATGACCGACTCCAGCAGTATAAACGATTCCATCGATCGACACGGGTTGCGAACAAACTGACCGGTCTGTTCACTATCGGCATGACGGCGAGCTGCGAACGGCCCGGACCTGCGCCCGCCACCGACCGGCCCTGGTGGACCACCGCGCTGCTCGGCGCGGGGGTGATCGCGCTCTGCTACGGCGTCGCCCGCTACGCCTACGGACTGTTCGTGCCCCGGTTCACCGAGACGTTCGGCCTGACCCCGGCCGCGGTCGGCGTGCTCGGCGGGCTCTCCACGGCGGGCTACGTCCTCGGGCTGCTCGCCGCCCCGGCGCTGTCGGCGCGGTCGGCGCGCGGCGCCACGATCGCGGCCGCCGTCTCCGCGACGGTGGGGCTGCTGCTCATGGCCCTCGCCCCCGGCGTGGTGGTGTTCGGTGCCGCGATCGTGATGGCGGGGGCCGGGGCCGGCATCGCGACGCCCGGGGTGGCGCAGCTCGTCGTCGAGACGGTCGGTGCGGCCGCGCGCACCCGGGCACAGGCCTGGGCGAACACCGGCACCGGGGCGGGGCTCGCGCTGACCGCGTTCACGCCGCTGCTGCCGGGGGACTGGCGGGCCGTCTGGCTCGGGTTCGGTCTGGTCGCGGTCGTCGTCACCGCTGCCGCCGCGTGGTCGCTGCCGCGGGGGGTCCCCGAGGCGGCGCCCACGCAGCGCGGGCACGACCGGGTGCTGCCGCTGCTGGCCGTCGCCGGGCTGCTGGGGCTGGTCAGCGCGCCGTACTGGACCTTCTCGACCGCGCGGCTCGACGAGCTCGGCGCCGGGCCGGTCGTCGGCACCGTCGCCTGGTGCGCGATAGGCGTGGTCGGCGTGGTCGGCGGCGCGGTGGGACGGGCGGCGCAGCGGTACGGGCTGCGGACGGTCGGGCTCGTCGTCTGGACCCTGTTCTCGGCCGGGATCGCCCTGCTCGCCCTGCCGGAGCCGGGCCTGGCCGGTGCGGTCGTCTCGGCGGGCCTGTTCGGCGCCGGCTACATCGGGCTGACCGGGCTGTGCATCCTGTGGGCCGCACACATCCTCCCGGGCGCCCCCGCACGCGCGGTCACGTGGGCGTGCCTCGCCCTGGGCGTCGGCCAGACGGTGGGCTCACCGCTCGCCGGGGGGCTGGCCGGCCGGATCGGGACGGCGGGGACGTTCGCCGTCGCCGCCGCGCTGGGGCTGCTGGCCTGGGCTCAGCTGCACCCGCGGCTGGCGCCGCCGGACGCGGACCGGGCCTGGACGACGGCGTCCCCCGGCGCGGACGTGCCGCACCGGGGGACGGGGGTCAGCGACGGGCCGGGGCGCGGCCGTGCGTGACGGCGCTCCAGGTGTCGATGCCCACCCAGATCGCGCGGAGCACGTTCCCGGTGCGTCGGCCGGCGTCCCGCAGGGTCTCGGACCAGGACGGCATCGGGGTCTCGTGGGTGGTCATCGGCTACCTCCTCGTAGTGGTCGACGCGGACGCTGCTGTGTCCGAATCGCGCCACGAGAGTAGCTAATGAGACATGATTGCCTCAAGGGTGACCATCGTGTGTCACGCCTCATTCGCTCGGGCAGCACCGATGACAGGTCGCAGCAGCCGGGCGCATGCGCGTGACCAGCGCGGGCCACCCCGTGACGCGGCTCGGTCGCCGCGTCGCCCGCACGGTGGTTTCATGAACATTGCCCGCTTTTGATCTGGACATCCGGTTCAGGGGGCGCCGCACGCAGGAGGACCGATTGTTCAGCATCACCGTCCGGGACCACGTCATGGTGGCGCACAGCCTGCGCGGCGAGGTCTTCGGACCGGCGCAGCAGCGACACGGCGCGACCTTCCTCGTCGACGCCACCTTCCGGCGCCCTGAGCTGGACCCGGACGGGATCGTCGTCGACATCGGGCTGGCCACCGCGCAGCTCGCGGAGACGCTCGCCGACCTCAACCACCGCGACCTCGACGACCACCCCGAGTTCGCGGGCGTCAACACGACCACCGAGTTCCTGGCCCGGGCGATCGCGGACCGGCTCGCCGACCGCATCGGCGCGGGAAAGCTCGGCGGCAACGCCGGCGGGCTGACCGGCGTGACGGTGACGCTGCACGAGTCGCACGTCGCGTGGGCGAGCTACGAGCGGGACCTGTGACGGCTCCCGCACCGCCCCGCACCACGGGGCGTGCGGTGCACGTCGTCGTCCCCGCCGGGATCGACGACCCGCGTTCGCCGAGCGGCGGGAACCGCTACGACCGCGGTGTCTGCGCCGCGTTCGACCGCCCCGTGCGGGAGATCGCCGTCGTGGGCGGCTGGCCGGACCCGGACCGGGCCGCCCTCGAGCGGCTCGACGCGGCGCTCACGGGCGTCCCGGACGGCGGGTCGGTGCTGCTCGACGGGCTCGTCGCCTGCGCCGCGCCGGGGGTCCTGGCCCGTCACACCGGCCGGGTACGCGTGGTCGTCCTGGTGCACCTGCCGCTGGGCGACGAGCACGGGCTCGCCGCGGCGGTCGTCGCGGACCGCCGGGCCCGGGAGCGCGCGGCGCTGCACGCGGCAGCCGCCGTCGTCACCACCAGCCGATGGACGGCACGGCGGGTGGTCCGTCTGCACCAACTGCCCGTCGCCCGCGTGCACGTCGCGTCGCCGGGGGTGGACGCTGCCCCGATGACGTCCGCGCACCCGGCCGGTACCCGGCTGCTCGCGGTCGGGGCGCTCACCCCGACCAAGGGCCACGACCTGTTGGTCGAGGCCCTCGCCCGCGTCGCCGACCGGGAGTGGACGCTGCGCCTGGCCGGGCCGCTCGACCGCGTCCCCGCGCACGCCGCGGCCGTGCGCGCGGCGGTGGACCGGCACGGCCTGGCCGGGCGGATCACCCTCACCGGCCCGCTGACCGGCCCCGCCCTCGACGCCGCCTACGCCTCCGCGGACCTGCTCGTGCTGCCCTCGCGCACCGAGAGCTACGGGATGGTCGTCACCGAGGCGCTGGCCCGGGCCGTCCCGGTGATCGCCGCTGCGGTCGGCGGGGTGCCCGAGGCGCTCGGCGACGGTGGGCTGCTCGTCGAGCCCGGCGACCAGGAGGCGCTGGCCGGCGCGCTGCGGTCCTGGCTGACCGACCCGGGAATGCGCGCGGACCTGCGCGCCGCAGCCCGGGACCGCCGGGACCGGCTCGACGGCTGGGCCGACACCGCCCGAGCCCTCTGCGCGGTGCTGCCGTGAGCCCCGCCGCCGACCACCGCGGCGCCGACCGTCGCATCGACCACACCGCCGTCCCGATCCAGGGTGCGGCGGGCAATCCGGTCTGCCCGCCGGAGTGGCTCGCCCTGCGCGAGCCCGCCGACGCCGACGCGCGCTCGACCGTGCTCGCCGACGCCGTCCGCGACCTCCTGCCGCCGGGCCCGCTGCTGTTGCGCGACCTCGGCTGCGGCACCGGGTCGATGGGCCGCTGGCTCGCCCCGCGCCTCGCCCGGCCCGGTGGCCAGCACTGGGTCCTGCATGATCGCGACCCCGTCGTGCTCTCCCACGCCGTCGCGTCGCTCCCCGGCGGGGTGACCGGTGAAGCCGGGCCCGGCGACCTCACCGGGTTCGGCGCCGACCTGCTGTCCGGGACGTCGCTGATCACCGCCTCCGCGCTGCTCGACCTGCTCACCGCGGACGAGATGGACGCCCTGGCCGCTGTCTGCACGGCCGCCGGCTGCCCCGTGCTGTTCACCCTGACCGTGTCCGGCCGGGTCCGGCTGCACCCCGAGGACCCGCTCGACGCCGAGATCGGCGCCGCCTTCGACGACCACCAGCGCCGCGACGAGAACGGCCGGCGGATGCTCGGGCCGGACGCCCCCGCCGCCGCGGCGGCCGCGTTCGCCCGGCACGGCGCGCGGGTCCGCACCGCCGACTCGCCGTGGCGGCTCGGCCCCGACCGGCCCGCGCTGCTCCGCGAGTGGCTGGCCGGACGGCTCGACGCGGCGTGCGCGCAGCGTCCCGGCCTCGCCGCACACGCAGGCGCCTACCGTGACCGGCGCGAGCGCGCCCTCGACGCGGGGAAGCTCACCGTGTCGGTCGGCCACATCGACCTGCTGGTGGTCCCGGGGGAGTGGCCGTGAGACGCCGGGTGGGTCCGGCCCTGCGGCTGCTCGCCGGGGCCGGGTTGCTGGCCGCGCTGGTCGTGCAGGTCGGTGTCGGGCCGGTGCTGGAGCGGCTGCGCGGCGTGGGGCCGGCAGCGGTCGTCGCCGCGCTGCTGCTCGGCGCGGTCGCGACCGTGCTCAGCGCCTGGCGGTGGCGGATGGTCGCCCGCTCGATCGGGCTCGGCCTGACTGCGGGACGCGCCGTGGCCGACTGCTACGGCGCCACCTTTCTCAACTCGCTGTTGCCTGCCGGGGTCCTCGGCGACGTCCACCGCGCGGTCAGCCACGGGCGCAGCGAGGGGAACCTCGGCGCCGGGGTCCGGGCCGTGGTGTTCGAACGGGTCGCGGGGCACCTGGTCGCGGTGGCGGCCGTCGCCCTCGTCCTGGCGCTGCAGCCGGACCTGCTGCGGGCCGCGGCCGGGGCGGTCCCGGGCGGCGCGGTGCTGCCCGCGGTCGTCGTCGTGGCCGCGCTCGCCGGGGTCGGGTGGCTGCTGCGCGCCCGGCTCGGCCGCGTGTGGGCCGACGCGCGCACCGTGCTGCGCCCGCGCACCGCGGCCGGGGTGGTGCTGACCTCGGCCGGGGCACTGGCCTGCCACCTCACGCTGTTCGTGCTGGCCGCGCGGGCGGCCGGGGCGACCGCCCCGCTCACCGTCCTGCTGCCGCTGCTGCTGGTCGCGTTGCTGGCGATGACGATCCCGCTGACCGTCGGCGGGTGGGGGCCGCGCGAGGCGGCCGCGGCGGCCGGGTTCGCCGCGGTCGGACTGTCCGCGGCCGAGGGGCTCGCCGCCGCCGTCGCCTACGGGGTGCTGGCGCTCGTCGGGGTCGCACCGGGCGCGCTCGTGGTGCTGCGGCGCCGCCGGGCGGCCCGGGAGACCGCGCCGTCAGCGCCCGGCGAGCACCCGCAGGTGCCCCTCGAAGGCGACCACGAGCGCGTCGAGCAGGCCCCGGCCCTTGTCGGCGGTGGCGAGCGACGGCCGTCCCACCACACCGCCGGCGGAGTAGGCCGCGAGCCCGGTGGTGAGCAGGTACGGCCGCTCGTCGGCGACGTGGTCGGCGGTGCGGTACGACGGCCGGACCTGGTCGGGGACGGTGTGCAGGAGGATCGAGGTCTCCAGCTCCCCGGCGTGCATGTCGGCGGTGTTCGAGGTGGCGCACCCGGCGGTCCGGCGGGCGGCGGTCCAGTCCTCGGAGACGGGGAACAGGGCCATGGGCAGCGGCCCGACCGAGGCCTCCTGGACGACGTTGCGCAGGACGTGGTTCCCACCGTGCGCGTTGACCAGGACGAGTGCGGTGGTGCCGGAAGCGCGCAGCGAGGCGGCGACGTCGGAGACGACCGCGCCGAGCGTCGCCGCGGAGATGCTCACGGTGCCCGCCCACGCGGCGTGCTCGTGGGAGCAGGAGATCGTCAGTGGTGGCAGGACGCGCACGGGGTGGGCCTGCGCGATCCGGGCGGCCACCGCGGACGCCACGAGGGTGTCGGTGGTCAGGGGCAGGTGCGGTCCGTGCTGCTCGAGGCTCCCGACCGGGAGCAGGGCCACGGAGGCACCTCGCTCCCGGACGTCCTCGGTGGTGTCGACCGGGAGGGGATTCACGCAGGCGAGGCTCTCACGGCCCTGCCCGATCATGGAGGAGCAACGGTGCACGACGACCGACACGAGTTCGCCGAGTCCCGGTTGACCACGCGGCACGGGGAGTTCCGTGCGATCGCCTTCCGCGAGTACGAGGGCGGTCCCGAGCACCTCGCGCTGGTGCACGGCGACCCCGCGGACGTGGAGGCGCCGCTGGTGCGGATGCACTCCGAGTGCCTCACCGGTGACGTCTTCGGCGCGCGGCGCTGCGAGTGCGGGGCGCAGCTGTCGATCGCGATCGACGCCGTCGTCCGCGCGGGCCGCGGCGTGATCGTCTACCTGCGCGGGCACGAGGGCCGCGGCATCGGCCTGCTCGCGAAGATCCGCACACACGTGCTGCAGGACGAGGACGGCCTGGACACCATCGACTCGGCCGTCGCGCTGGGCCTGCCGGTGGACGTGCGCGACTTCGGGGCCGCCGCCGTCGTGCTGCGCCACCTCGGGATCGGCCGGGTGCGGCTGTTGTCCAACAGCCCGGCGAAGGTCGAGGCGCTGACCGGGTACGGCATCGTCGTCACCGAGCTGGTGCCGGTGCTGGAGCCCGCCGACGAGCACAACGTGCGGTATCTGACCGCCAAGCGCGACCGGCTCGGGCACGTCCTGCCGCAGGTCGACGCCGCGCCGGACGCGCCGCGCGGCCACACCGCGACCGGCTACTGACCCCCGTGGTGCGACACCCGGAGGCACAGCGACGGCGGCCCGCCCGCCGCCATCGTGGCGAGCACGGTGGGCAGCTGGTCGAGCGTGCAGTCGCCGCCGACCAGGGCGTCGAACCGGGGGTCGGCGAGCAGCCGCAGCGCCAGCGCCATCCGGTCGCCGTAGCCGCGGCGCGCCCGGCGCGGGGACACCGTGCCGACCTGGCTGGCGCGGATGGTGAGCCGGCGGCTGTGGAACGCCCCGCCCAGCGGCAGCGGCACCGAGCGGGTCCCGTACCAGCTGAGCTCGACCACCTCGCCCTCCGGTGCGAGCAGCTCCAGCGAGCGGGCCAGCCCGGCCGGGGTGGCGCTGGCGTGCACGACGAGGTCCCGGTCGCCCTCGGCGTGGTCGGGAGAGGCGAACCCGACGCCGAGCGCCGCGGCGACGACGGCCCGGTCCGGGTCGGGGTCGACGAGCTGCACCCGCGCGCCGGGCAGCCCGGCCAGGACCGCGGCCACCGACGCCCCGACCATCCCCGCCCCGACGACGGCGATCCGGTCGCCGACCAGCGGGGCGGCGTCCCACACCGCGTTCACGGCGGTCTCGACGGTGCCGGCGAGTACGGCGCGCGCGGCGGGCACGTCGTCGGGGACGACGGTGACCGCGTCGGTGGGCACCACGAACCGGCTCTGGTGCGGGTACAGGCAGAACACGGTCCGCCCGGCGAGCTCCGGCGGGCCCTGCTCGACCTCGCCCACCGCGAGGTAGCCGTACTTCACCGGGGCGGGGAAGTCGCCGTCCTGGAACGGGGCGCGCATCCGCTCGTGCTCGGACTCCGGGACCTCGCCGCGGAACACCAGGGTCTCGGTGCCGCGGCTGACCGCGGTGTACCGGGTGCGCACGAGCACCTCGTCGGGCCCGGGGTCGGGCACCGGCACCGTCCGGATCTCGCCGTGCCCCGGTGCGGCCAGCCAGAACGCCCGTGCCTCGTGCCCCACTCCACCGTCCCCGATCCCGGCGCGCGGCGCGCCGACGGCCCCGACAGTATCCGGACGTATCGGGCGCCTGCCCGGTACACGGAGGTGATCTGATGGACCGGCCGCACGTGCTGGCGTCGGTCGCGATGTCGCTGGACGGCTACATCGACGACGCCGGTCCCGACACGCTGGTGCTCTCCGACGCGGGCGACCTCGACCGCGTCGACGCCGTACGCGCCGGGGTGGACGCGATCCTGGTCGGCGCGGGGACCGTGCGCGCCGACGACCCGCGGTTGCTGGTGCGCTGCGCGGAGCGCCGGGCCGGGCGGGTCGCCGACGGCCGCCCGCCGTCGCCGCGGCGGGTCGTGCTGACCACCGGGTCCTCGCTGGACCCGGCGGCGCGGGTGTTCGCGGGCGGGGACGCGCCGCTGGTGTTCACCGCGGGCCACGCGGCCCCCGCACTGCGGGACCTGCTCGGCGACGCCGCCGAGGTCGTCGCCGCGGGGGACCCGCCGGACCCGTGCGCGGTGCTCGACGACCTGGCCGCCCGCGGCGTGCGACGGCTGCTGGTCGAGGGCGGGGGCGGCGTGCACACCGCGTTCCTCACCGCCGGGCTGGTCGACGAGCTGCACGTGGTCGTCGCGCCGTTCTTCGTCGGCGACGCCCGCGCCCCCCGCTTCGTGCACGACGGCCGGTTCCCGCAGTGCCCGCAGCGCGGCATGTCCCTGGTCGAGGCACGCCCGATGGGGGACCTGGTGCTGCTGCGCTACCGCGCGTCCTGACCGGTCACGAGAACGCGGCCAGGAAGCGGTCCCGGAACTCGGCCATCAGCCACGGCGGCGCGTCCGGCGGCGGGAGCAGCCCGGGCGTCCAGCCCCAGTCGTCGATCCGGTCCAGCACGTCGGTGTCGCGGGTGATGACCGAGACGGGGACGTCGGAGCCCGCGCCGGGCCCGGACACCGTCGCGCCGGGCTCGTGGTCGCCCAGCATCAGGACGACGAGGTCCCGGTCGCCCTCCGGGCGGTCGGCGACCCAGCCGGTGGCGCTGCGCAGCGCGTACTCCAGGGAGGTCAGGTAGTCCCCGCGCAGCGTCTCCCGGTCCAGGGAGAAGATCGTGTCGTAGGACTGCTGGCCGCCGGCGTACGGCCCGTAGACGGCGCCGTCGCCGATCCCGGCCGGGTCCAGCAGCGGGGGCACCGGCGACCACGGCGCGTGGCTGGAGGTCAGCACCACGGTGCCGAGCACCGGGCCCCGGTCGGGGCGGTCGAGCTCGAGCCGGGAGAACGCGTCGAGGGTGTACTGGTCGGGCATCGGGGACCAGCTGAACGGCGGGCCGGTGTAGCCGAGGTCGTCGCCGGCGTACACCCGCTGGTGGCCGAAGAACGCTGCCTCGGGCCACTCCCGCGTCGTCGCCGGGGTGATCACGGTGGTCTCCCACCCGGCGTCGCGGAACGCGCGGGGCAGCGTCAGCCGGTCGGACGCGGTGAGCCGGTCGTGCGCGCCCTGGTCGGCGATGGAGAGCCCGGAGAACAGCGTCGCGTGGGCGAGCCAGCTGCCGCCGCCGCTGATCGGTGCGGTGAGCACGCCGCTGCGCGCGCCGTACCCGGCCGCGGTGAGGCGGGCGTCGGCCTCGGCGAGGACCGGCCGGATCCGGGGCGCCATCGCGGGGGCGTTCTGGGCATTGCGGCCGTAGCTCTCCACGAAGGTGATCACGACGTCCTTGCCGCGCAGCGCGGACAGCAGCGCGTCGGGCGGGGCGCCGTCCCAGCCGTCGCGGGCCAGGCTCTCGGTGAGCTCGCGGCGCTCCCGCAGCGTCTCGGGGACCTGCCGGGCACGGTGCGCGACCTCGGCGACGCCGTCGGCGGCGGCCACCGGCACCCCGGGGACCAGGCGGGCGTCGGCGACCGTGCCCACGACCAGCCAGGCCGCGGCCAGCAGCGCGGCGACGCCGACGGTGGCCCGCCGGTGCCGGGCCGCGAGCCGTCCGAGCCGGACGGCCGCGGCGGCCGTCGCCACGACCAGGCCCACCGCGACGACGGCGGCGAGCACCACGACCGCCGTCCCGGCGGCGCCGGCGGTGCCCTGCAGGAAGTCGTGCGCGTTGCCCAGCAGCGACCAGTCGGACACGGCGTCGAACCGGCGGCCCTGGAAGGTGAGGAACCCGATGTCGGCCAGCTTGAGCAGCCCGAGCGCGGCGAGCAGCGCCCCGGCCAGGGCGGCGGCGACCCGCCGGGCCCGCCCGGGCAGCAGCGCGAGCACCGCGGCCCCGAGGACCGCCTCGATCGGCAGCCGCAGCAGCCCGGCCGGGTCGAGGGCGACCGGGTCGGCGGGCAGCACCAGGATCCCGCCGACGAGCGCGAGACAGAGCGTGGTGAGCAGCGCGGCCCCGGCCCGTCGGGCGTGGAACGGGTGCCGGTCGGCGGCCCGCCACAGCTGCACCACCGACACGCCGAACGACCACACCAGCGCAGCCAGCGCCATCCCGACCGCGGTGAGCGCGACGGCGTCGGGCAACACCCCGGCCGCGGTCACCACGAGCACGATCCCCTGCAGGGCGGCGACGACCTTGGCCGAGTAGCGCGGCGGGAGCTCGCCGCGCAGCCACGGGGCGACCCGCCCGGCGGCGACGAAGGCGTAGCGCAGCAGGCCCAGCGCGGTGACCCACCACTGCCCGGTCGTCGCCGCGACGTGCGCCGACAGCACCATCAGCAGGAAGGCGTCGGTCTCCATGTCGAACCGGGCGCCCAGCGCGGTCGCCGTGCCGGTGCGGCGCGCGACCGGGCCGTCGACGCCGTCGAGGACGAGCGCGACGCCGACGAGCGCCACGAGCGCCACGGTTCCGGCGCCGTCCAGCCCGACCAGCGCGACGACCGCCACGGCGAGCGCCCCCCGGGCCACCGTGACCACCCCGGCCGGGCCGAGCGTGCGCTCCCCGGCGCGGCGCGCGGCCCGCAGCAGCAGCGCCGCGGCGACGACGCCGACGACGGCCGCGCCGGTGACCCGCAGGGCACCGGCCCCGGCCGTCGGCACGAGCACGGCGAGGACGGCCGCGAGCAGCGCCGCGCCCGCCGCGACCTGGAGGGCGACGGGGGCGGTACCGCTGGTCTTCCGGAGCATCAGGTGTCCAGCATGCCCGACTTGTCCGGTGATCGACCCGGCGGTGCGGTCAGGCGGGCACGTGGCGGGCGTAGACGTCGCCCGAGCGGCCCAGCGGGCGGCGCCGGTCGAGCAGGGCGCGGAGCTCGGCGGCGTCCACCCAGCGGTCGCCGGCCGAGGTGTCCCAGGTCATCGTCTCGACGGGGGAGTAGCGGTAGACGTAGCGGCCCAGGGCCTCGATGCGGGCGAGCGACTCCAGGGTCGCGTCGTGTGCGGCGGGCAGGTACTCCACCGACAGCGCGGGCAGCGGGCGCGACAGCCCGTCGAGGACGTCGGCCTCGAAGCCCTCGACGTCGATCTTGCAGAAGGCCGGGACGCCGTACTCGGCGATGAGCGCGTCGAGCGTGCTGACCGGCACCTCGATCGAGGAGTCCCAGGTCACCCGGCTGAACCCGGCGTCGTCGGCGACGGTGTCGCGCCAGCGCTGCGACAGCGTCGAGACGGTGGGGGTGGCGCGGGAGACCCCGAGGCGGGCGGTGCCCGCCGCGGCGCCGAGCGCGAGGGGCAGGACGGTCACGGCGTCGTCGCGGCCGAAGAACAGGCGCAGCAGCCGGGTGAAGTCCGGCTGCGGCTCGACGGCGACCACCCGCGCCCCCAGGGCCCGCCAGGCACGCACCCGGTTGCCGGCGTGCGCGCCGACGTCGAAGGCGAGGTCGCCGGGACGCAGGAACGCGGAGTAGAAGCGGCGCATCCGGCGCTGCCGGCCCGGGATCCCGTGGTAGGTCGCGAGCGAGCGGGCGATGCCGGAGGCACGGGTGAGCACGCCCCGAGCGTAGTGGACGAACGAGGAGGAAACGGACTCGACGGTCAGGGGGTGGCCGGGCTGCGGTCGGCGGTCTCCACGACCCCGGCCAGCAGCGTCCGCTCGGTGACCCCGGCGATCTCCTGCCGGCCGAGCCTGCCGTCGTGCGCGGCGAGCACCGCCCGGGTCAGCAGGGCGTAGAGCGCCTCGGTCATCCACGTCGCGGACTGGGTCACGCAGAAGGCCCCGCTCCGCTGGCCGCGCCGGAACAGCTCGACGAGCAGGGTGTCCATCTCGGCGTAGCGGGCCAGGACCTCGTCGCTGGACTGGATGCGCTCGGCGAGCACCCACAGGTCCACCGAGGGCAGCAGGCCGACGATGACCCGGCGCACCGCCTCGATCGGGTCGCCCTCGTCGGTCCGGGCCTCCCGGATCGCGGCGATCCCGCGCTCCACGCCCATCTCGCTGAGCTCGGAGAGCAGGGCCTCCCGGCCGTCGACGAGCCGGTGCAGGGTCGCCCGGCTGATGCCGGCGCCGGTCGCGATCTCCGACATCGACGCGGCCGGGTTCTGCACGAGCACGGTCGCGGCCGCGAGGAGCACGTCGTTCCGCTCGATGGCCACGCCGGAGACGGTAGACCTCCCGGCGTCAGACCATCGCAGCCGTTCCGACCTGCGGATTCGCGCTGAAGAAGCGGACCATCGCGTCGACGTGCCCGGCGAACGACGGGCAGTGGACGCCGAGCCCGCCGAGCATCGCCGTCGTCGCGTCGGTGTCGTAGTGCGACGGGTGGGTCAGGTACTCCAGCGTGCTCGACGGGACCTGGAACAGCCGTCCGACGCCGGGTACGTGGTCGATGGAGAACGCGGCGAGCCCGACCGGCATCGGCACCACGCGCAGCTGCTTGCCGAGCCGGTCGGCGAAGACCTCGCACATCTCGGTCACCGTCGGCGGGGCCGGCTGGGCCAGCGCGAACGTCCGGTTCACCGCCGGGCCGTGCCCGGCCAGCGCGGCGATCCCGTCGACGACGTAGTCCGAGGGCACCAGGTTGAACCGGGTCCGCGACGCGGCGCGGGGGAGCGGCGCGAACGCCGTCCGGCCCTGCCGGGCCAGCAGCTGGAGCAGGTAGTAGGGGCCGTCGAACTTCTGCGTCGCACCGGTCACCGAGTCCCCGACGACGACCGAGGGCCGGTAGACCGACACCGGCAGGCCGGCGTCGCGGGCCTTCGCCACGACGCGCTCGGCCTCGTGCTTGGTGTGGTCGTAGTGGTTGGCGAAGGGCTGGCCGAGCTCCAGGTCGGTCTCGGAGAAGATGCCGTCGTAGCGGCCCGAGACGTAGCAGGTCGACACGTACTGCAGCCGGGCCAGCTGCGACGCGGCCTCGGCGAACCGCACGACGTGCCGCGTGCCCTCGACGTTCACCCGCCAGGCGACGTCCGCCGGCACCGAGAGGTCGTAGACCGCGGCCAGGTGGAAGATCTCCAGCGGTCCGCCGAGCAGGCGCTCGCGCTCGGCCCGTTCCAGTCCCAGTCCGTCGACGGTGATGTCCCCGACCACGAGGTCGGTGCGCCCGGCGATCTCCGGCGCCTCGCGCTCGATCCTGGCCAGCGTCGTGCGGGCCTGGTCGAGGAACTTCGCCTGCACCAGTGCGACCGCGCGCGCGTCGGGCGCTCGGCGCAGCGTCCGCGGCAGCAGGGCCGACCCGAGGAACCCCGGGAACCCGGTGAACAGCACGACACCCACGGGTGCACCGCCTCTCGCGCGGCGTCCGTGCCGCATCGTCGCTCGCCGGGACGCTATCCGGTACCGGCCGTACCGTCCGGGTGGGTGTGACCTAGATCAGCGTCGACGCGTGGTCGGGCACGTCGCGCTGCACCTCGCGCGGCGGGCGCTCGTAGCCCGTCGACGGCTTCCGGTCCGGCAGCGTCAGCACCTGTCGCGCCACCGGCTCCCAGGGGATCGACCCGAGCAGGTGGTGGATCATGTTGATCCGCGCGTTGCGCTTCTGTTCGGCCTCGACGATCCACCACGGCGCGTGCTCGGTGTCGGTGTGGATCAGCATGTCGTCGCGGGCGCGGGAGTAGTCGTCCCAGCGGGTCATCGACTCGAGGTCCATCGGCGAGAGCTTCCATTGCTTGAGCGGGTTCTCCAGCCGCTCGGCGAACCGCCGCGCCTGCTCCTCGGCGCTGACCGAGAACCAGTACTTGCGCAGGTGGATGCCGTCCTCGACGAGCATGTTCTCGAACACCGGCGCCTGGCGCAGGAAGCGGCGGTACTCGGTCTCGGTGCAGAACCCCATCACCCGCTCGACGCCGGCGCGGTTGTACCAGGACCGGTCCATCAGCACGATCTCGCCGGCCGCGGGCAGCTGCTCGATGTAGCGCTGGAAGTACCACTGCCCCTTCTGGCGCTCGGTCGGCGCGGGCAGTGCGACGATCCGGGTGAACCGCGGGTTGAGGTACTGGGTGACCCGCTGGATCGCCCCGCCCTTGCCCGCGGCGTCGCGTCCCTCGAAGACCACGACCACCCGTGCGCCCGACGCCCGGACCCACTCCTGCATCTGCAGCAGCTCGCCCTGCAGGCGGAGCAGCTCGGCGTCGTAGACCTTGCGCGGCAGCTTCGGGGTGCTCACCGGCACAGCCAACCAGAAGGCGGGGTGACGTGGCGGACAGCGCGGTGGGCTGGCGCGTCGCCTATTTACTCGTCTAGCGTGTTTATTCGCGACGACGACGCCGCCTCCCTGTCCCGCCACGTCCCGGAGGAGGCACCCGATGCGTGCCGTCACCACCCGTCCCGCCTTCGCGCTCGCCGCACTCGCCGTCGGCGCCTTCGCCATCGGCACCGGCGAGTTCGTGATCATGGGCCTGCTGCCCGACGTCGCCGGCGGGCTCGCCGTCGACATCCCCGGCGCGGGCCGGCTGATCTCGGCGTACGCGGTCGGCGTCGTCGTGGGGGCCCCGCTGCTGATCGCGGCGGCGAACCGGTTCCCGCGCAAGCACGTCCTCATCGGACTCATGGCCGGCTACGCCGCGTTCAACGTGCTGTCCGCCGTCGTGCCCGGCTACCTGCCGGTGCTCGCCGCCCGGTTCCTCGCCGGGCTCCCGCACGGCGCCTTCTTCGGGATCGGCGCCGTCGTCGCGGGCGGGCTCGTGAGCGCCGACCGCCGGGCCCGCGCGATGGCGACGATGTTCGCCGGGCTGACCCTGGCCAACGTCGCGGGCGTCCCGGTCGGGACCCTGCTCGGCCAGCAGCTCGGGTGGAGGCCGGTGTTCGGCGTCGTCGGGGTGATCGCCGCGGTCGCCGCGGTGGCCGTCGCCGCCTGCGTCCCCGACGTCCGCGACGCCACCCCGGTGCGCCTGCGCGCCGAGCTGCGCGCCCTCACCCACCGTCCGGTGTGGACGGCGCTGCTGATCGCGACGGTCGGCGGGGCCGCGCTGTTCAGCACCTACAGCTACATCACCCCGATGCTGGTCGAGGTCGCCGGGTTCACCCCGACCGAGGTCACGCTGCTGCTCGCGTTGTTCGGCGTCGGCATGACCGTCGGGAACCTGGTCGGCGCCCGCCTGGCCGACATCGCGACCATGCCGACGATCTACGGCGCACTCGTCGCCGACGCCGTCGTCGCGCTGCTGTTCGTGCCGGCCCTGCAGAACCAGGCGACCGCGGTCGTCGCCCTGTTCACCTTCGCCGTGACGACGTTCGCGCTGGTCCCGGCGGTGCAGCTGCGGATCATCAGCGGCGCCGGTGACGCGCCGAACCTGGCCTCGGCGGCCAACCAGGCCGCGTTCAACGTCGCCAACGCGATCGGGGCCGCCCTGGGCGGCATGGTGATCGCGGCCGGCTACGGCTACGCCTCGCCGAACGTCGTCGCGGCCGGGCTGGCCGTGGTCGGGCTGGTCGTCGCGGTGCCGGCCGGGCGTGGGGACCGGACGGCGGCGTCCCGGGCGCGCGCGGCCGCCGCGGCGGTGTGACGGGGTTCAGTACCCGGCGCGACGCAGCGCCTCCCCGAACACCTCGGTGATGGCGGCGTAGCCGCGGTCGTTGGGGTGGAACCGGTCGGAGGCGAGCTTGCCGCGCCAGTGCCGCGTCCGCGGGTCCCGCAGCTCGGCCAGTACCAGCCCGCGGCGCCGCACGGCGTCGTCGATCAGGCCGTTGACCTGCACCGCCGCGGCGAAGGTGCCCGGCTGGTTGCCGACGACCGTGCCGCGCGGGAGCCGGTCGAGCAGGGCCGCGTACCGGCTCCCGACGCCCTCCTGGTGCTTGGGCTGCATCAGGTCGTTCGACCCGATCAGGCACAGCAGCAGGTCCGGGTGCAGCCGCAGCGCCGCCGGGAGCTGCGCGTCGAGGACGTCGTCGACGCGGGCGCCGTACTGGGACAGGTTGACCGTGCGCCAGCCCGGCAGCAGCGGGATCAGCTGCCCGAACCAGCCGCGCTCCGGGGCCGACGCGCCGACGCCCTGGGCCATCGAGTCGCCCAGCGCGACGCACACCGGCCCGGTCCGGGCGAGCTCGGTGCGGTTGCGCTGCTCCCAGTACGCGGCGTAGGGCTCGATCTGCTGCTGCACCCGGCGGATCGCGGGCACGAACCGGGACACCGCGGTGATCACCCGGCCCGGCGGGCGCCCGGTCCGGTTGGAGAAGCCGAGATCGCCCGCGTCGGTCACGTCTCCAGTGAAGCAGAGATCGTCACCGCACCGTCGTCTCCCCGTGCGCGATCCGCGCGGTCAGCGGGGTGTCGGGGAACGACCGCAGGCTCCGCTTGAGCTCGGCGAACCCGGGCCAGGTGGCGAGGGTGTACGTCGCCTCCCACAGCCGCAGCGCGTCCTCGCCGAACGGCACGGAGTCGATCACCGGCCCGAACAGGGCCGGCCCGTCCGGCGGGGAGAACGACAGGATCGGGGTGCCGACGTCGTCGCCGCACCGCCGCCGGGCCTCCGCCACGTTCGCGGCGAGGCCCTCGTCGAGGTCGGTGCCCGTCGCGGCGTCGGCCAGGGCAGGGTCCAGACCGAGGTCCTCCAGCACCGGACGCAGGTCCCGCTGCTGCGCCATGACCCGCATGACCGGGTCGAAGCCCTCGCCGTCGGGTGCGGGGGAGTCCCACACCAGCTCGCCGAACCGGGTGTAGAGGTCCCCGACGACCTCGGGACCCGCCACCGCCTCGGCCGCGGCGATCACCCGCAGCATCTCCAGGCCGCGGAGGTGGGAGTCCGGGTAGGACTCCGAGACCTTCCGCCGCTCCTCGTAGGAGATGCCCTCGTTCAGCATCGCCAGCGGCAACGGGCGCCAGTGCACCGCCAGCTCGCGAAGGCGGCCCACCTCCACCACCCAGCGGGACGTGACCCAGCAGAACGGGCAGATCGGGTCGAAGAAGAACTCGAGTTCGTCGCTCATCCCACCCGGGTACCCGGTCGGCGTGCCGGCAGTGCCGCGCAGGCGCGTCGGCGCTCCCACGGAGATCGACCTACGGTGGGTCCATGACGACCGTGGCACTGCTGGGAACCGGGATCATGGGCGCCGGGATGGGGCACAACATCCTCGCGGCCGGGCTGGACCTGCGGGTCTGGAACCGGACCGCGGCGAAGGCGCAGGCGCTCGCGGACGCGGGCGCGGCCCTGCACACCGACCCGGCCGACGCCGTGCGCGGCGCCGACGTGGTCGTGACAATGCTGGGGGACGCCGACGACGTCACCGCCGTCCTGGAGCAGGCCGCCGGCGGTCTCGCGCCGGGCCAGGTGTGGCTGCAGACGACCACCGTCGGCGTCGAGCCGTTCGACGGGCTCCGCGCGATCGCCGGACGCCACGGCCTGACCCTGCTCGACGCGCCGGTGCTCGGCACCCGCGCGCCCGCCGAGTCCGGGCAGCTCGTCGTGTTCGTCGCCGGCGACCCCGCGGCGCGTCCGGTCGTCGACCCGGTGCTCGACGCCGTCGGCAGGCAGACGGTCTGGGTCGCCGAGGACAACACGACCGCCCAGGCGAGCCGGCTCAAGCTCGTCGCCAACAGCTGGGTGCTGGCGATCACCGCGGCGACGGGGGAGTCGGTCGCGCTGGCCCAGGGACTCGGGGTGGACCCGCAGGCCTTCCTCGACGCCGTCGCCGGCGGTCCGCTGGACCTGCCCTACCTGCAGAACAAGGCGAAGGCGATCCTCGACGACGACTTCACGCCCAGCTTCACCGTCGACAACGCGGCCAAGGACGCGGGCCTGATCGTCGCCGCGGCGGAGGCCTCGGGCACCCGGCTCGACGTCGCGCCCGCGGTGCGGGACCGGCTGCGGCGGGCGTCGGAGCGCGGGCACGGCGGCGACGACATGGCCGCCGCCTACAAGGCGTCCTGATCACCGGGCCCTGATCACCATCCGCTGATCAGGGCCTGCTCAGGTTCCTCTCAGAGCCGTCGGCGAGACTGGCGCCCATGCGCATTCTGGTGGTCGACGACGACAAGGCGGTCCGTGACTCGCTGCGTCGTTCGCTGGCCTTCAACGGCTACCAGGTCGACCTCGCCGAGGACGGCCAGGTCGCGCTGGACAAGATGCTCACCGACCGGCCCGACGCGCTCGTCCTGGACGTGATGATGCCGCGCGTCGACGGGCTGGAGGTGTGCCGGCGGCTGCGCAGCGCCGGTGACGCGCTCCCGATCCTCGTGCTCACCGCCCGCGACGCGGTGTCGGACCGGGTCGCCGGGCTCGACGCCGGCGCCGACGACTACCTGCCCAAGCCGTTCGCGCTGGAGGAGCTGCTCGCCCGGCTGCGCGCGCTGCTGCGCCGCCGCACCCCCGACGCCGACGACGACGCGGGCACCAGCCCCGCGCTCACCTTCGGCGACCTGTCGCTGGACCCCGACACCCGCGAGGTGTCCCGGGGCGGACGGCCGATCAGCCTCACCCGCACCGAGTTCTCCCTGCTGGAGCTGCTGCTCGCGCACCCGCGCCGGGTCCTGACCCGCGCCCAGATCCTCGAGCAGGTGTGGGGCTACGACTTCCCGACCAGCGGCAACGCCCTGGAGGTCTACGTCGGCTACCTGCGCCGCAAGACCGAGGCCGAGGGCGAGCCCCGGCTGATCCACACCGTGCGCGGTGTCGGCTACGTTCTGCGGGACACCCCGCCGTGACCCAGCTGCTCCCGCCCGACGAGGAGCGGGCCGAGCGCTGGTGGCGCCGCGGGCCCGCGGCCGAGCCGGACCGTGAGCGGTTCACGCTGCGCGCCCGGATCGGGGTGCTCGCCGCACTCGTCGCCGCCGCGATGGTGCTGCTCGTGTCCGCCGCCGCGTTCCTCGTCGTGCGCCAGAACCTCACCAGCTCGCTGGACGAGACGCTGCGCCAGCGCGCCTACGCCGCGGCGCAGAGCGACCTGATCGACCCGCGGCTGCTCGCCGCGCTCCCGCCCGACGTGCTCGGCGCGGCCGACCTGCACATCGCGCTCGTCTACTCCTCGGGCGTGGCGACCTCGGCGGACGAGTCGTCGCGGCCGCCGCTGGGGGAGCCGGAGATCGAGGTCGCCCAGGGCGGGCCGACCCAGCCGGGCCGCACCGCCGAGCTCGACGGCGTGCCGTACCGGATCGTCGCGGTCCGGGCAGGGGACGGCCGCGCGCTGGTGCTGGCCCAGCGGCTCGACACGATGACCCGGGTGGTGACCCGGATGGGCACCGCGCTGCCGATCGTCGGGCTGGGTGGCGTCGTGCTGGCCGCGCTCGCCGGGGTCGCCGTCGCCCGGACCGGGCTGCGGCCGGTGCTGCGGCTGACCGCGGCGACCGAACGCGTGGCCAAGACCGGTGACCTGCGCCCGATCCCCATCTCCGGGTCCGACGAGCTCGCCCGGCTCACCCAGTCGTTCAACACGATGCTCGGCGCGCTGGCCGCGTCGCGGGAACAGCAGCGCCGGCTCGTCGCCGACGCCGGGCACGAGCTGCGCACCCCGCTGACCTCGCTGCGCACCAACCTGGAGCTGCTCGCCTCCGCCGACCGGCCGGACACCCCCGACCTGCCCGCCCAGGACCGCACCGAGCTGCTCGACGACGTCCGCGCCCAGGTCGAGGAGCTGTCCCACCTCGTCGGGGACCTCGTCGAGCTCGCCCGCGACGACGCCCCGACCATGACCAGCGAGGCACTGGAGCTCACCGAGATCGTCGACCGCGCCCTGGACCGGGTGAAGCGACGCGCGGGGGAGGTCGAGTTCGACGTCCACCGCACCCCGTGGATCCTCGACGGCGACGCCAGCGCCCTCGAACGGGCCGTGCTCAACCTGCTCGACAACGCCGTGAAGTGGAGCCCGCCCGGCGGCACGGTGCGGCTGTCGATGGTGCCGATCTCGCCGGAGTGGCTGGTCATCGAGGTGGCGGACGCGGGTGAGGGGATCGCCGCGCAAGACCTGCCGCACGTGTTCGACCGCTTCTACCGGGCCGACACCTCGCGGACCATGCCCGGCTCCGGGCTGGGGCTGTCGATCGTCGCGCAGGCGGCGGCACGGCACGGGGGAGAGGTGCGGGCCGGGCGCGCCCCGGAGGGCGGTGCGCTGCTCTCGATGGCCCTGCCGGGCCGGTACGTGGCGGAGCCGGACAGCCCATAGCCTGGTGTGACACGACGTGACACAGCGGTGACACGACGGACGGAGACGACGGACGGTGGACGCATGACCCAGGACAACCCGCCCGACGAGCCGACCCGCACCGGAGCGGGGACGTCCGGTGGGGCCTCCGGGGACGCGGCCGGCCGCGAGGGCGGGCCCGCCGCCACCGCGGGACCGGCCGGGTCCTCCGGCGACGCCGCCCCGGAGGAGGACGGGCCGCGGTCGTCCTCGTCGGGGTCCTCCACCGACGGGTCCGCGTCGGACGGGGTCACCGACGCTCCGGCCACCGGCTCGCCGGGCGCCGGGGACGGCGCCGAGGCCGGCCCGGCCGGGGACACCGCCGCGACCGGCGCGGGCGGGGAGTCCGCGACGACGCCCGCGACCGCCGACGACGACGCGTCCACCCGGTCCGGCACGACCGACGACGACGCGTCCACCCGGTCCGGCACGACCGCCGCGACGACCGCGGCCGGAGCGTCGGCCGCCACCCCGGCGGACGAGGACGCCACCCCGCACCACGACCACGGCCCCGACACCGAGGCCGTCTCCACCCAGGATCCGCCCACCGACCGCTGGGCCGTGCCCGCCAACCCGTGGGCCCGCCCCGGCTCCACCGCCGCAGACGCGCCCGTCGCGGGCTCCGGCGGTGCCACGCCCGACGCGGCCGCCCCGGACACCTCGACCGACACGACGCCGGTGCTGGCGGACGGGGCCCGGGAGCTCCCGGCGCACCCGGACGCGACCGGCGCGGCCGCCCCCGGCGAGCCTGCCCCGCCCCCGTGGGCGGTCGGTGCGCCGCCCGCACCGCGGCGCCCGCCCGGCCGCGGCCGCCGGAGTGTCGTCCTGCTCGCGGCCGGGCTGCTCATCGCGCTGGTCGCGGGTGCCCTCGGCGGCCTGATCGGTGCGCGCCTCACAGGCGGGTCGGGAGGCACGGCGCCGTCCGGCTCGGTCGAGGCCGTCGCCGAGAAGGTACTGCCCGCCGTCGTGCAGATCCGCGTCGACGGCGGCGCGGGCAACGTCGGTGACCGCGGCGAGGGCTCCGGCATGATCGTCGGCAACGACGGCCTGATCCTCACCAACAACCACGTCGTCGCCCCGGCGGCCCAGGGCGGCACGCTGCGCGTGGTCCTGCAGGACGGCCGGACCGCCATCGGGACGATCGTCGGGCAGGACCCGCAGTCCGACATCGCGCTCGTGCGCACGGACCTGCCGGGCCTGAGCGCGGTCGAGCTCGGCGACTCCGACCGCGTCCGGGTCGGTCAGCAGGTCACCGCGTTCGGGTCGCCGCTCGGGCTCGGCGGGTCGGTCACCACCGGGATCGTCTCGGCCGTCGACCGGGCCGTCGGCATCCCCGCCGAGTCGGGCGCGCCCGGGGCGAGCGACACCGTGCTGAACGCGATCCAGACCGACGCCGCGATCAACCCCGGCAACTCCGGGGGCCCGCTGGTGGACTCCGACGGCCGGGTCGTCGGCATCAACTCCGCCATCGCGACGGCCGGGCCGGGCGGCGGCTCGATCGGCGTCGGCTTCTCCATCCCGATCAACCAGGCCCGCCGGATCGCCGACCAGCTGCGCGGCGGCGGCAAGGCCACGCACGCCGTGCTCGGCGTGACCGTCGGCAACGACCCGCAGCTGCGCGGCGCGGTGATCCAGGAGGTCACCCCGGACGGCGCGGCCGCGAAGGCCGGGCTGCGCCTGCAGGAGATCGTCGCCCGGCTCGGCGACCAGCGGATCACCACCGGCACCGATCTGCAGGCCGCGGTGCGGTCGCAGCCGCCGGGCAGCGTCGTCCAGCTGGAGGTCGTCGACGCCGGCGGGGCGACCCGGACCGTCGAGGTGACACTGGGCGAGCAGTGAGGGCCTGCCCGGGTGCAGTCCGTCCGACCGGACGGGGCCGGGTGGGTGGCGCGCACCGCACGTCGTTGACGGGTGAACAACCGGCGTGATGGGGTGTCCCCGTATTCGGTGGTGCCCCACCGAATACGCCCGGAGCGTCGTGTCGGTGCCGGTCCCCCCTCCCCGCACCGGCACGGCCTCCCCCGGGCCGCGTCCCGGCCGACGCTAGGGTGACCGCCATGGAGATGTCGGGTCCGCAGATCGGCCGTGCCCTCGTGGTGATCGTCGACGACCGGGTCAGTGCGGGTGAGCGGTCCGACGGCACCGGGCCGCTGGTCACCGAGCTGCTGGAGGAGGCCCACTTCCTCGTCGACGGCGTGGTCTCGGCCCCCGGCGACGTGGTGGCCATCCGCAGCGCGCTGAACACCGCCGTGATCGGCGGCGTCGACCTGGTGGTGACCGTCGGCGGCACGGGCGTGTCGCCCCGTGACGTCACCCCGGACGCCACCACCGGTGTCCTCGACCGGCCGGTGCCGGGGATCGCCGAGGCCATCCGCGCCTCCGGCCTCGCCGCCGGTGCGGTCGACGCCGGGGTGTCCCGTGGGGTCGTCGGCGTCTCGGGCAGCACGCTGGTGGTCAACCTGGCGGCGTCCCGCGCCGCCGTCCGCGACGGCATGGCGACGCTGACCCCGCTCGTCCCGCACGTCATCTCGGAGCTGTCCGGCCTCGACGACTGACCGGCCCCGCCGGCTCGGTCGCACGACCGGTCACGCGACGGGAACGGGCCCCGGCGGAAGCCGGGGCCCGTTCGTCGTGATCGGGGTCAGTTCGCCGGGGGCACCGGCGGGACGCCGCCGTCGTCCTTGCGCTCCGGCGGCACCGGCGGGACGGCCGGGGGCTGCTGCGACGCGGCCGGGTTGCCCTGCGGCGCCAATGCGTCGCCCCCGGGCGGGGCGGGCGGCACCGGCGGGACGGCGTCGCCGTGCGTGCCGGCGCCCGGAGCGGCCGGGCCGGTGTGCCCGAGTGCACCCTCGACCTTGCCCTTCACCCCGCCGATCTGCTCGGAGTACTTGCCCCCGGTGGCCTGGTCGACCTTCTCGGCGGCCTTCTCGACGAGCGGCCCTGCCTTCTCCTTGGCCTTGTCCAGGTGCGGGCCGGCCTGCTCCATCGCCTTGTCCAGGTGCGGCTTCGCCTTCTCGATCGCGTTCTCGGCCGCCTCGCGTGCCTTGTCCAGGAACCCCATGAGTGGTCCACCTCTCCTGTCGTCGCCCGGTCGCCCGGGCGGATGCGTACGGCTGACCCCATGGTGTCACCCGGACGCGTCGTCGTGGGGCGGCGCGAGTACGGCACGGCACGGTGACGCGGGATCGGTGTCCACCCGCGCCGCCCGCGCACGGCACCATGGGGCCATGAGCGAGCCCGCGGACCGGATGCGCCGACGGATCGAGGAGATCTTCGGCGACGACCCCTCGACCACCGCCGACGAGCGGGCCGACTACGGCGCCGCCGACGAGCGCGACACCGCGGACCCCGACCGCTGGTTCACCGAGAACCGTCCCCCGCACCACGGCGGCTGACCGGCCGGAGCGCGTTCGGAGACCGAGGGCGGCCCGCACCGCGGGGACGGCGCGGGGCTCAGCGCAGGGTGACCGTGACCTCGCCGGCCAGCGTCGCGGCGGCCACCGCGGTCGCCTCCGCCTCGGGCAGCGCGACCAGCACCAGCGGTCCCGGGTCCGCCCGCGCCCCGGCGGCCCCGGGGGCGGGTGGCAGCACCGCCACCACCCCGGCCCGCGCGGCCAGCACGCGGGCGCCGTCCGGGTCGCCCGCCACGACGTCCACCCGGGAACCGGGGGACAGCAGCGCGGCCACCGCCGGATCGGCCGGGCGCAGCGGCACCGCCGAGGCGCCCGGCCCACCGGTGACGACGGCGAGCGCGGATCCGACCAGCCGCAGCTCGCCGATCGGCTCGCCCGCGGTCACCGGTCCGGCGAGCAGCCGCCCGGCCACGGCGTCGGGCGCGGTCAGGGCACCGGCGGGGGCGAGGGCGGGCGGCCAGGAGGCCACGACGACGTCGGCCGGGCCCAGTGCCGTGCCGGGGGCGAGGTCACGGGCCGCGACCAGTACCGGGACCCGCTCGTCACCCGCGGCGGGGAGCAGTGCCACGACCACGGCCGCGACCGCGAGGGTGGCGGCCAGCACCCGGCGGGCCAGCAACGCCCGTGACCAGGAGGGCCGCCGCAGCAGCCGGTCCCACGGGCGGTCCGCCCGCTGTGTCTGCTCCGCCATGGCCGCCCCTCCGCCGTCGTCGTTCCGACGCTAGGGCGGGACTCGGCCGGTGACGGGCCGATCCACCGGCCTGTGGACAACCCGGCCGGTTGTGGACGGATCAGGAAGCGGCGGCCTTCGAGGACGACGCGCCGGCCGAGCTCGACGAGGAGCTCGACGACGAGGAGTCCGAGGAGGACGAGGAGCTCGACGAGGACGAGGAGTCCGAGGACGACGAGCTCGACGATGAGCTGTCGGACTTCGCCGACTCGGACGAGGCCCCGGACCCGCTGCTCACCGAGCCCGAGCGGGAGTCGGTGCGGTAGAAGCCGCTGCCCTTGAACACGATGCCCACCGAGGAGAAGACCTTGCGCAGCTTCCCGCCGCAGTTCGGGCAGGTGCTGAGGGCGTCGTCGGAGAACGACTGCACCGCCTCGAAGCGGTGGTCACACGCGGTGCATGCGTACTGGTAGGTCGGCACAACATCCTCCGGACGAACTGGGGCGGTGCCCGCCCGCGGGCTGGCACTCGGCGAGAACGAGTGCCAGCATACTCCGAGGCAACGGTCGCTCCGACCCGTCCACACGGTCAGGGCGAGAGATGCACCACCCCGTCCCGAGCCAGGACTGCGGCCCCCACCGCGACGTCGTGGTCCTCGGCCGGGACGTCGTCGAGCAGCTCGCCGTCGTGCAGCGGGACGACCAGCAGGGCGCCGGGCGCGGCGAGCGCGAGCGTCCGGTCGTAGAAGCCGCCGCCGCGGCCCAGGCGTCGCCCGCGCCGGTCGACGGCCAGTGCGGGCACCACCACCAGGCCGGCCGACGCGAGCGCGGCGGGCCCGAGCCGGGGACCGGTCGGCTCGACGACCCCGAGCGGCCCGGGGGCCAGGTCGTCCGGGCCGCGGTGGACGGTCCAGTCCAGCGGGCCCGGCGCGTCCGGGACCACCGGGGCGAGGACATCATGACCGGCGGCGACCAGCGCGTCGGGCAGCGACGGCACGCCCGGTCCCGCACCGCCGGGTTCGGTGCCGATCGGCAGGTAGCAGGCCACCGGGCCGGGTGTCGCGGCGGCGAGCGCGCACAGGTGCGCGGACAGCGCGGCGGTCGTCGCCAGCCGGTCGGCGACCGGGCGCCCGCGACGCGCCGCCAGCAGCGTGCGCCGCAGTGACCGCTTGGCGTCAGCGGCTCGCCCACCCTGATCAGGCGACGATCCACCCCTGTCCTCCGCGCGAGCCGTCACGGCTCCAGGCTAGAGCTGTGGCTAGGCTCGCCGACCATGAGCGTGCAGACGTCCAGCGGCACCGGGGCCTTCCGCACCGCCGTCGTCCCGGCGGCGGGTCTGGGCACCCGGTTCCTGCCGACGACCAAGGCCGTGCCGAAGGAGCTGCTCCCCGTCGTCGACACGCCCGGGATCGAGCTGGTCGCCGCGGAGGCCGCCGAGGCCGGCGCACAGCGGCTGCTGATCGTGACCTCCCCCGGCAAGGACTCGGTCGCGGCCTACTTCCGCACCGACGACGAGCTGGTGAAGACCCTGGAGAGCCGCGGCAAGGGCGAGCTGGCCGACAAGGTCCGCCGCGCTCCCGGCCTGCTCGAGGTCGACTCGGTGTACCAGTACGAGCCCAAGGGCCTCGGCCACGCCGTCGCCCAGGCCGGCCCGGCACTGGCCGACGACGAGCAGGCCGTCGCCGTCCTGCTGCCCGACGACCTGGTCCTCCCGACCGGGGTCCTCGCCCGCATGGCGCAGGTCCGCGAGGAGCACGGCGGCAGCGTCCTCTGCGCCTTCGACGTGCCGCGCGAGCAGATCTCGGCCTACGGCGTCTTCGAGGTCTCCGACACCGGCGACGACGACGTCAAGCAGGTCCACGGGATGGTCGAGAAGCCCGCCCCGGACGAGGCTCCGTCGACCTTCGCCGCGGCCGGTCGCTACCTGCTCGACCGTGCGATCTTCGACGCGCTGGACCGGATCACCCCCGGCGCGGGCGGTGAGCTGCAGCTGACCGACGCCGTCGCGCTGCTGATCTCCGAGGGGCACCCGGTACACGTCGTCGTGCACCGCGGCGGCCGCCACGACCTGGGCAACCCCGCCGGGTACGCGCGGGCCTACGTCGACTTCATGCTGCAGCACCCGGAGTACGGCGAGGACCTGCGGACCTGGCTGAACGAGCGACTGAAGGACTGAGAGTGCGCACGGTCACCGATCACCTGTCCCGGATCCTGGACGTGGCGGTGCGCCCGGCCCCGGTGCGCGTCGCGATCACCGACGCGCAGGGGCTGCGCAGCGCCGAGGAGGTCGTCGCGGCGCGTCCGCTGCCGGTCTTCGACCAGGCCGCGATCGACGGCTACGCGGTGCGCAGCGTCGACGTGGCCGGGGCCACCGACGCCTCCCCGGTCACCGTCCCGGTGGTGGGCGAGATCGCCGCCGGGTCGCGTCAGCCGCTGCGGCTGCAGCCCGGCCAGGCCGTCCGCGTCGCGGCGGGGGCGCCGCTGCCGACCCTCGCCGACGCCGTCGCCCCGCTCGGGTGGACCGACGGCGGCACCGCGCGCCTCACGATCCGCCGCGGCGTGCCGTCGGCCGGCTTCGTGCGCCGGGTGGGGGAGGACGTCCAGTCCGGTGACGTCGCCGTCCGCGAGGGCGACGTCGTCGGCTCGGCCCAGGTCGCGATGCTCGCCGCCGCGGGCCGGGACAAGCTGCTGGTGCACCCGCGGCCGCGGGTCTCGGTCGTCTCGGTCGGCGACGAGCTGGTGGAGGTGAGCCGCTCGGCGTCGTCCGGGCAGGTCGCCGACGTCTGCTCGCACGCCGTGGTCGCCGCCGCCCGCGAGGCGGGCGCGGAGACCAACCGGCCCCGCACCGTCGGCGGCAGCGCCGCGGAGATCCGTGGCGCCGTCGAGGACCTGCTGCCGGCGTCGGAGATCGTCGTGGTCTGCGGTGCGGGCGGCGGGACGACCGCGGCCGAGGCCAAGAGCGGGCTGGCCGACCTCGGTGGCATCGACGACACCCGCGTCGCGATGCACCCCGGTTCCGCGCAGGGCTACGGCCGGCTCGGCCCGGACGCCGTGCCGGTGTTCCTGTTCCCGTCGCACCCGGCGACCGCGCTGGTGCTGTTCGAGGTGTTCGTCCGGCCGCTGATCCGGCTGGCGCTGGGCCAGGAGCCGATGCGGCGCACCTGGACCGCCCGGCTGACCTCCCCGATCGTCTCCCCGGCCGGGCGCCGGTCCTACATCCCGGCGCGGCTGCTGCGCTCCGACGACGGCGGCGAGCTGCTCGCCCAGCCGCTCGGTGTGTCGGGCACCCACCTGCTGGCGGTGCTGTCCGAGGTCAACGCGCTGGCGGTCATCGACGAGGACGTGACCGAGATGACCGTCGGTGAGCACGTCGAGCTGGTTCCCCGCGGGCGGAACTGAGCCGCGTGCCGCCGTCCGCCGTCCCCGAACCGCCCGGCGGTCACCCCGGCTGGCCCGCCGTCCTCGGACCGCTGCGGGTGCGCGGGCACGAGGTGGGGCTGCGCCCGGTGCGGCTGCGCGACGGCGGTGACTGGGCCCGGATCCGGGTGCGCGACGAGCACTTCCTGCGCCCCTGGGAGCCGACGACCCACGGCGGGTGGTCCCGCCGCAACTCCGGGGTGGAGTGGCCCGGCCGATGGTGGCTGCTGCGCGGGGCCGCCCGGCGCGGGCTGTCGCTGCCGTTCGCGATCACCGTCGACGGGGCGATGGCCGGCCACGTCATGGTCGGCAACGTCGTGCGGGAGCCGCTGCTGTCGGGCTACGTCGGCTACTGGCTCGACTCGACCCTGGGCGGGCGCGGGATCACCACCGCGGCCGTCGCTCTCGTCCTCGACCACTGTTTCGGCCCGGTGCGGCTGCACCGCGTCGAGGCCACGGTCCGCCCGGAGAACGTGGCCAGCATCGCGGTGCTCGCCCGGCTCGGGCTGCGCCGCGAGGGACTGTTGCAGCGCTACCTCGACGTCGACGGCGCCTGGCGCGACCACTACGCCTACGCGGTGACCGCCGAGGAGGTCCCGCCGGGTGGTTTCGCGGCCCGGCTGGTGCGGGACGGACGCGCCTCGCGGGCCTGACCCTGCGCAGCACCGACACCTCGCCTGATCACTCACCGGAGTCACACGTGTACCGCACGTCCCTGGTTTCGCACCCTCCGTCCGAGGGACCACGGCGCGTCGCGACCCGGGTGCGGAGGTCCGCCCGATTACGGTGATCGGTGGTGGCGCGGATCGGGGCCGTTCCACCGGGTGGACTGCGCCGGTCGGGGGAGGAGGCAGCAGTGCCCAGCTCTCTGATCTTCGTGGGTCTGGTCGTGCTCTGGCTGCTGATCCTCGTTCCGACCGTCGCCCGGCGCCAGCAGGAAGTGGCCCGGCTCAGCCCGGCGCTGCTGTCCGGGCGGGTGCTGGAACGTCCCGCGCGGCATCGACACCCGGAGGTTCTTGTGACACAGCGATCCGGTCCGACCACGGTCGGCGAGCTGGCGGAGGCGCGGGACGACGTCCCCGCTCCCCGTGAGCGCTCCGACGAGGCCGACCAGTACGCCTACGACGACGTCGAGGACACCGAGATCGACGACGAGGGCCGCGTCCGCGGCCCCGCAGGCGACGACCACGACGACCACCTCGTCGGCCACGACGACGCCGATCCCGACGAGCGGGTCCGGTCGGACCGGGAGCGCGACCCCCGGCCCGACGACGACCACGAGCCCGCCGGGCCCGTCGACGCCGACGACGAGCACGGGACCGGCGCCGACGGCCTCGACGAGGTCGACGACCTCGACGAGGAGGGCTGGTCCCGCCCGCCGGCCCGCTACCGCCCCGGCCGCGGGGGCTTCGACCCCGAGGCCGCCGCCGCGGCCGCGCACGCCAAGTACGCGTTCCGCCAGCGCGTCGTGCTCGGTCTGCTGGTCCTGCTGCTCGCCGCCGGCGCGGCCGCGCTGCTGGTCTCGACGGTGTTCTGGTGGGTCACCGGTGTCGTCGGCGCCGGCCTGGTCGGCTACCTGACCTATCTGCGCCGCCAGGTCCGCATCGAGGAGGGCATCCGGGCCCGCCGCGCCGCACGCCTGGCCGGCACCCGGCAGTCCCCGGCCGCCGACGACCCCGAGCTCGACGAGTGGGCCCACCGCGGCCGCGACGCCTCCGCCGAGGAGCGGGCCGACGACGAGATCCGCGCGACCGCCGCCACCGTCAGCACGGGCACCGACGAGGACGACGACTGGACCGCCGACGACGGTGAGCCCACCCGGGTCCGCGGCACCGGCGAGCCGCTGGGTGTGCTCCCGGCCCGCGGACGCACCGTCGAGGGGCCCGTCGGGACCGAGCACGAGTCGTCGCTCCCGCGTCTCGCCGCGGCCCCGCCGCCGCCGGTCCCGGCCGGGACGTCGCTGGTCGACGTGGACGCCGAGGAGGAGCCCGACGAGTTCGACACGGGCACCCCCCACCGGCGTGCGGTGGGCGAATAGGGGTCTGTTAGGGTTCTTCAGGTCAGCCCGCGAGGGCGGGCCTGAGACACTTGGGGCTGTAGCGCAGTTGGTAGCGCGTCTCGTTCGCATCGAGAAGGTCAGGGGTTCGATTCCCCTCAGCTCCACCACCACACGGCCGGACCCGACGGGTCCGGCCGTTCCTCGTGGCAGGCTTACTGTGGTCACATGGCCGATCCGATCGCGCCCACCGTCCGCGCCGCCGTCCCCGCCGACGCCCCCGGGATCGCCGACGTCTGCACCCGCGCCTACCGGGCCACCTACCGCGACCTGCTGCCGGAGGCGTTCGTCGACGCCGTCGTCGTCCGCTTCTACGACGAGACGAGGGTGCGGTCCGAGACCGTCCCCGCCCCGCCGCACTGGCTGGGCTACGTGGTCGCCGAGGAGGCGGGCACGGTGGTCGGCGCGGCCGGCGGGGCGATCACCGGGGCCGGCGTCGGCGAACTCTACGTCCTCTACCTCGACCCGGACCGTCGCGGCGAGGGGATCGGCACCCGGCTGCTCGACCACGTCACCGCCCAGCTGTGCGACCACGGCGCGACGGGGATGTGGGTGAGCGTCGCCGAGGGCAACGACCTGGGCGTCCCGTTCTACCGGGCCCGTGGCTTCGTCGAGCGCGACCGGGTGCCGATGCACACCTCCGCCGCGGACGACGGCCTGTGGTCGCTGCGGATGCACCTGGTCATCGCGAGATCCTCTCGTCAATCGTGACGATCTTCGTGGGACGGTGCCCGTTCCCCCTGGCCCCTCGTGATCGCAGGCCGGATACTCGTCCGGGTGACCGAATCCCCTGACGGTCGTCCCCTCGACTCCCCGGACCAGTTCTGCCGCGACTTCGCCGCCGCGCTCGACGCCCGCGGCGTGTCCGTCCGCGAGGCCGCGGAGCGGTCGAACTGGAGCAAGAGCGCGATCGGCAACGCCCGCACCGGACCCCGCCTGCCCCGCGCCGACCTGGTGACGACGGTGCTCGCCGCCGTGGGGGTGCCCGAGGTGGAGGTACGGGGCTGGGCGCGCCGGCACGCGGTGCTGGCCGCGGCTCCCGCAGCGCCCGCGTCGCCCGCCACGGCCCCGGCGAGGTCCACGGCGACCCTCTCCGCGGACGTGCCGCCACCGTCCGCGGGAGCACCTGCGGTCCCGGACGCGACCGCGGCCCCGGCGGCGGGCCCGCAGGAGACCGGGGGACGTACGACGCGGGCGGTGGTCGTCGCCGTACTGGTCACCGGCATGGCCTCGGGCGCCGCAGGCTGGTTCACCGCCCGGACGGCGGGCACACCGATCGCGGCGGGACCGGTCGTCGTCACGGTCCAGAACAAGGTCGCGCTCGGCGCGGAGGACCTCGTCGAGGACTCCGGGCCCGCCTACCTCTCGTCACGGGCGATCGCGTTCTGCGGTACCCGGGGCTGCCGGGAGGACGGCACCGACGTCGTCAGCGGGGCGCTGCTGCCCGCCACCTGCACGGTCGTCGGTGAGCGGATGTGGAACCACAACCTCGACTCGCCCGCCGCGCGCAACCCGCACCGGGTCGAGTCCGAGCTCTGGTACCGGGTGAGCTGGCCGGACGGGCGCTCCGGCTACCTCTCGGAGGTGTACCTGGAGCCGGCGTCCCGCGGCGGGCTCGGTCTTCCGGCCTGCGGTTGACCTCGCCTCCCGCCGACCGCTCAGGCGGTGTGGGTCAGGGTCGCGGCGACGCCGGTCGCCGCGACCAGCACGAGGACCTCCACCGCCGCCCACACCTGCACCGGCAGCCGCCCGGCGCGCAGCCGGGCCCGCGTCGCGCCGCCCAGCGCGGCGGCGCAGGCCAGCAGCACGACCTTGGTGAGGACGACCGCGCCGTAGGCCGTCGTGACCAGGTCCGTGGGGGAGGTCAGCCGCGCGGTGGCGGCGAGCAGCCCGGTCACCCCCAGCACGACGACGGCGGCGAGCGCGAGCCGGGAGAACCGGGGCACCGCGACGGTGCGCACGTCGGCGTCGCGGGCGGTGACCAGCATTGCGCCGAGCCCGCCCACCCACAGCAGCGCCGCCGCGACGTGGGCGACGACCGCCGGCACCGCGTACGCCGCGACCGTCGACGCCGCGGTGTGCCCGGTCGCCGCGGGCGCCGCCGCCGCGACGACGACCACCATCAGCGCCAGCACCGCGGGCCCCGGACCGGCGCCCGGCCGGGCCGGCCGCGACCCGGCGACGCCGATCAGCGCGAGCACCGCGGCCAGCGCCACCAGCTGGCCGGTCCCGGCACGCGGACCGGCCAGGAAACCCAGCAGGTCCGGGCCGCGCACGTCGGCGAGCCCGCGCCCGGACACGACCGCGCCCCGGACGAACGTCTCGACCAGCAGCACCCCGAGCCAGAGCGGCGCGACGGTCGTCAGGACCCGGTCGGCGCCGGGAACCCGGTCGGGTGCGAGCAGCGCGACCAGCGTCGCACCCGCCGCGACCACCGCGGCCAGGTCCGCCGCGGCCCGCACGACCGTCCGGGCCAGGTCGAGCGCGACGCCGTCCGGCCCGATGCCACCGGTGACCCCGGCGACGACGACCGCGGCCCCCACCAGCACCGCGACCCACCCGGCGACCGCGGGCGCGGGCTCGCGGACCGGGTCGCGGAGGACGCCGCCGCCGGGGGAGGTCCCGTCGATGGTCAGGCCCGCGACCGGCGCAGCGCGAACACGGCCCCGGCCCCGATCACGACGACGGCGAGCACCACCCACGGCCAGACCGGGGCGCCGCCGTCGTCGGCCGCGGCGGGGATGGTCTGCGGCGCGGTCTCCGGCGCGGCGGCCGTCGGCGCTGCGGCGGCGGGTGCGGGGGTCGTAGCGGCCGCGCCGGGGCCGGGGGAGGTCAGGGTGAACGGCACCGTGCCCGAGACGGGGTGGCCGTCGTCGGAGACCACCCGGTAGGTGACCGTGTACGCACCGGCCGCGCCGAGCGGGCGCAGCGGGACGGTGAGGGTGGCGCCCTCGCCGGTGGCGGGGCCCGCCGCGTGGTCGGTGCCGTCCGGGCCGGTCACCGAGACCGACGCGTCGGCGGCCGCGATCTCTTCGGAGAAGGTCAGCGACACCGACGTCGGCGCGGTGCCCACCTGCGAGTTCGCGGCGGGCGAGCTGGACTCGAGCTCGGTGTGCGCCCAGGCCGGGGCGGCCCCGGCGACCAGGGCGAGCAGTACGGCGGGGAGGGCGACCGCGAGGCGGCGGAGAACGGGGCTCACGCCGGAGTCGTCGTCGCCGCTGCCTCCGCGGTTCCGTGCCTCACCCGGACGGAGCAACGTCTCAGCGCCACGACGGCAGCCACAGCTCGGCCTGCCAGTGCGCCGTGGTGATCGGGTCGCCGACCAGGATCGGCCACAGCCAGACGAAGTTGACCCCGATCAGCGCCACCCACGTCGCGACCACGAGCAACCCGTTCCGTCGCCGTTGCGCGCTCATCCGGGAGTGGCCCAGCATCTGCCCCATCGCCAGCACGACGCCCAGCACGAGGAACGGCACCACCGGCATCATGTAGAAGAAGTACATCTGCCGGTCGAGGTTGAGGAACCACGGCAGGAAGCCCGCGCCGTAGCCGACGAGCACCGCCGTCCAGCGCCAGTCCACCCGGGTCACGGCCCGCCACAGACCCCAGAGCAGCACCGGGATCGCCGGCCACCACAGCGCGGGCGTTCCGATGAGCATGACCGCCGAGACGCACTCGGTCTCTACGCAGCCGGTGGCGTCGTCGGCGTAGCGGTAGAGCATCGGCCGCAGCCCCATCGGCCAGGTCCAGGGCTTGGACTCCCACGGGTGCGCGCCCGCCGACTGGGTCGTCAGGTTCTCGTGGAAGGCGAGGGCCTGGCCGTGGTAGTACCAGAGCGAGCGCAGTGCGTCGGGCAGCCAGGCGAACGCGCCGCCGGTGCCGATCTCCCGGCCGACCTGGTGCCGGTCGATGCCGGTCTCGCTGCCGAACCACGCCCACCAGGACCCGACGTAGGTCAGCACCGGGACCAGCGCGAGCGCCCACAGCGCGGGGGCGACGTCGCGGACCATCGTGCCCACCCACGGCCGGGTGACGCCGGCGCGGCGGCGCACCGACACGTCCCACAGCACGCAGAGCACCCCGAACGCGGCGACGTAGTAGGCGCCGTTCCACTTCACCGCGCCGGCCAGGCCGAGTGAGACGCCCGCGGCGAGGCGCCACCAGCGCACCCCCCACCGCGGGCCCCAGACGGTGTCGCCGACCCGCCCCTGCGCGACGACCCGTGCCATCCGGGAGCGGACGTCGTCGCGGTCGGCGAGCAGCGCGGCGAACGCGGCCACCACGAACAGCGCGGAGAAGACGTCGAGCATCCCCATCCGAGACTGCACGTGCGACAGCCCGTCCGCGCACAGCAGCAGCCCCGCCAGCCCGCCCAGTGCGGTCGAGCGGGTCAGCCGACGCCCGGCCCGCACCACCAGCAGCACCGTGAGCACCCCGGCCAGCGCGGCCGAGACCCGCCAGCCGACGCCGTCGTAGCCGAACACCATCTGGCCCAGCGCGATCAGCTGTTTCGCCAGCGGCGGGTGGACGATCTTCTCGTAGCCGGGGTTGGACTCCACCCCGCCGTTGCGGACCATGTCCCAGGCCTGGGGGACGTAGTGCTTCTCGTCGAAGACCGGCGTACCGCGGTCGGTCGGCTCGCCCAGGTCGTAGAACCGCAGCAGCGCCGCGACGAGCACGACGCCCGCGGTCACCAGCCACCCGCGCAGCCGGTCCGACGGCGGCGGCGCCCCGAGCCGGGCGGCCGGGCCGGGATCGGCGCGGCGCAGCGGGGGCGGGGTGCCGCGCGGGGTCAGCCCGGGTTCCGGGGCCGCCCCGGCGACCCGGCTCCCGGCGTCGGCGGTCGTGGAGGCCATCGCCGCCGATCGTAGGCTGGTCCGCGTGACTCCCGCCCCCGACTCCACGCCCGACACGGCCCGGTCCACCGGACGCCTGGTGTTGGCCGCGACCCCGCTGGGCGACCCGCGCGACGCCTCGCCGCGGCTGCGGGAGCTCATCGCCACCGCCGACGTGATCGCCGCCGAGGACACCCGCCGGTTCCGCACCCTCGCCGCGGCACTGCCGGTCACGTACACGGGCCGGATCGTCAGCCACTACGACGCGGTCGAGGCCGAGCGACTCCCCGGCCTGCTGGCCGCGGTCCGCGACGGCGCGACCGTGCTGGTCGTCTCCGACGCCGGCATGCCCGCCGTCTCCGACCCGGGCTACCGGCTCGTCGCCGCGGCCGCCGCGGAGGACCTCCCGGTCACCTGCGCGCCCGGCCCGTCCGCGGTGACCACGGCGCTGGTCCTGTCCGGCCTGCCGTGCGAGCGGTTCTGCTTCGACGGCTTCCCGCCGCGCCGCTCCGGCGAGCGCCGCCGGTGGCTGGGGACCCTGCGCGACGAGCGCCGCGCCGTGGTGTTCTTCGAGTCGCCGCGCCGGACCGCGGACACCCTCGCCGACGCCGTCGCGGTGCTGGGGGAGTCCCGCCGTGCCGCGGTGTGCCGGGAGCTGACCAAGACCCACGAGCAGGTCGTGCGCGGCACCCTGGCCGAGCTGCACACCTGGGCCACCTCCGGCGACGTGCTCGGCGAGGTGACCGTGGTGCTGGCCGGCGCCGAGGCCCGGGAGGCGCCGCCGGTGGAGTCGCTGGTCGACGCCGTCCGGGAGCGCACCGACGACGGCGAGCGTCTCAAGGACGCCGTCGCCGCCGTCGCCGAGGCCGCGGGCGTGCCGAAGCGGGACCTCTACAACGCGACCCTCGCCGCCCGGGACTGACGGCGACCACCTCCACCACGAAACGGATGAAAGCCTCCGCTTCGTGCTAGCGTCGATCGGTGCTCATCACACCGTTCCGACCTGACGTCCCCGACGTGCTCCTCGACCGGCTGCGTGCCCGTCTGGCCGACGTCGACTGGCCCGAGCCGGAGACGGTCACCGACACCTCTCAGGGGCCGCCGCTGCGGGCGATGCAGGAGCTCGTCGAGTACTGGCGCACCGACTACGACTGGCGACGCGCCGAGACCGTGCTCGACGGGTTCGGTCAGTACCGCACGGAGATCGACGGCCTCGGCGTGCACTTCCTGCACGTACGCTCGCCCGAAGCCGATGCGCTCCCGCTGCTGCTGTGCCACGGCTGGCCCGGATCGATCCTCGAGTTCCGCGACGTCATCGGGCCGTTGACCGACCCTGTCGCCCACGGCGGCTCGGCCGAGGACGCCTTCCACGTCGTCGTCCCCTCGATGCCCGGATTCGGCTTCTCCGACCGGCCGACCGGCCCCGGGTGGAACGTGGGTCGCATCGCCCGGGCGTGGGCGGTCCTGATGGACCGGCTCGGTCACGGCGAGCGCTGGGGCGCCCAGGGCGGCGACTGGGGGGCCGCTGTCGTCGACCGCCTCGGCCGTGACGTCCCACCCGGTCTGCGCGGGATCCACCTGAACCTGATCCCCGCGTTCCCGACGGCCGAGGAGGTCGCGGGCGCCAACGCCGAGGAACAGGAGATGATCGCCTCGGCCACGCGGTACCGCGACGGGATGTCGGCCTACGCGTTCGCGCAGAGCACGCGACCGCAGACCATCGGCTACCTGCTCGCCGACAATCCTGTCGGGCTCGCGGCCTGGATCTACGGGTTGTTCCTCGACGTGTCCGACACCGACGGCGCCCCCGCCGCTGCTCTCGGGCTCGACTCGATCCTCGACGACATCATGCTGTACTGGATCCCCGGGGCAGGGGCCTCGTCGGCCCGGCTGTACTGGGAAGCGGCGCAGGAGACCCCGGGGCGCCGGGGCGCCAACCCCACCCCGCTCGGGGTGAGCGTGTTCCCGCGTGAGCCCGTGCGGGCCTCGCGGCGCTGGATCGAGTCCCGCTACGAGCACGTCGTCCACCACCGGGTGCACGACCGTGGTGGACACTTCGCTGCGCTGGAGCAGCCGGCTGCGCTGGTCGAGGACATCCGGGCGACCTTCGTGGGGCTGCGGTGAGCACGCCGATCGCACTGCCCGCGCCTGTGCTGGAGCTGCTGCGCTCCGGCGTCCGGTGCTTCGTCGCCACGACCGACGCCGACGGGAAGCCCCAGCTCACCCAGACCTGGGTCGACACCGACGGCACCCACGTCCTGGTCAACACCGTCGAGGGCCACCGCAAGCTCGCGAACCTGCGGCGCGATCCCCGGGTCTCGGTGGCCGTGTGCGGCACCGACGACGCCGCTTACTGGGGGCTGCGCGGTCATGTCGTCGCGTTCACGAAGGAGGGCGCGGCGGAGCACATCGACGAGCTGGCGCAGCGCTACACGGGCGGCCCGTACCGGGCGGTCCCCGGGAGCGCCGGGGCGCGGGTCCTGCTGCGGATCTCGGTCGACCGGGTGGTGCACCGACCGTGGTGACACGCCCCGCCCGGCCGCATCCACCGACGTGCCCCGTCCCCGGGCGGATCGCGGTCCGTACCGTCGTGTGGTGACCGTGGACCCCCCGCTGCGCCGCGACGCCGAACGGAACCGCCGCCGCATCCTCGATGCGGCCGCACAGCAGATCCTGGAGCATGGGCTCGGCGTCGCCCTCGAGGACATCGCCCGTGCCGCCGGGGTCGGTATCGGCACCCTGTACCGGCGCTTCGCCGACCGGGAAGCCCTCGTGGAAGCCCTGTTCGACGCCCACGTCGACGGGGTGGTCGCGCTGGCGGAGCGGGTGCTGGCGGAGGACCGGCACGGCAGATGCGTCGAGCGCTTCGTGACCGCGGTCGCCGAACGTCAGGCCGCGGAGCTCGGCCTGTCGCAGGTCCTGCGTACCGGCCCACACGGAACCGCCCTCGCCGTTCGGGCTCGCGAGCGGATCGGCCCACTCGCCGAGCGACTGCTCGAGCGGGACCGCGCCGACGGCAGCGTCGCGCCCGGCATCGGGGCGGGGGACCTCGTGCTGATCGAGATCATGATCGGTGCGGTGCAACGGGCCGGAGGCCCGCAGGACGACACGACGTGGCGTCGTGCCCTGTCCCTCGTTCTCGGCGGACTGCGGACCGGGGTGGACGGGTCGGGTGCCGCTCCGGACGACGAGGCGATCGACCGGCTGCAGGGCTCAGAGGGTCGCTGAGCCGGCCGGCGAGACACTGGCGCCCCGAATCCGACGCGGCGGCCCTCAGACGGTCGCGGGGGTGCGCGTCGGGATCGCCCGCATGACGGGCTCGACGTAGCGGGCGGCGATCGGGCCGAGCACCGCCATGATCAGCACGTAGGCCGTGGCCAGCGCGGACAGCTCGGCGGGCACGGCGGCGTAGCCGACGGCCAGCCCGGCGATGACGATCGAGAACTCCCCGCGGGCGATCAGCGCGGCCCCGGCGCGGGCCCGGCCCATCCGCCCGATCCGTGCGCGCTTCGCCGCCCACCAGCCCGTCGCGTACTTGGTCGCGGCCGTCGACACGGCGAGCACGAGCGCCCAGCCGAGCACCGGCGGGATGGCCCGCGGGTCGGTCGAGAGGCCGAACACCACGAAGAACACCGCGGCGAACAGGTCCCGCAGCGGCTCCAGCAGCTTCGTCGCGTTCTCCGCGGTCGAGCCGGAGATCGCGATGCCCAGCAGGAACGCGCCCACCGCGGCGGACACCTGCATGGCCTGGGCGAACCCGGCGACCAGCAGCGCGGCGCCGAGCACCTTGAGCAGGAACACCTCGCGGTCGTCGGAGTCGACGACGGCCGAGACGTAGCGGCCGTAGCGCAGGGCCACGACCAGCACCACCGAGATCACCGCGAGCGACACCGCGACCGCACTGATCCCGCCCCACAGCGTCACGCCGAGCAGCAGCGCCGTGAGGATCGGCAGGTAGAGCGCCATCACCAGGTCCTCGAAGACCAGCACCGACAGCACCACCGGCGTCTCCCGGTTGCCGAGCCGGCCCAGGTCCGACAGCACCTTCGCGACGATCCCGGAGGAGGAGATGTAGGTGACCCCGCCCAGCACCATCGCCCCGACCGTGCCCCAACCCAGGATCAGCGCGACGGCGACGCCGGGCGCGGCGTTGAGCACGATGTCGACGATCCCGGCGGTCCACGACCGTTTCAGGCCGGTGACGAGCTCGACCGCGGAGTACTCGAGCCCGAGCAGCAGGAGCAGCAGGACGACGCCGACCTCGCCGGCCAGCGAGGTGAAGTCGCCGATGTCGCCCAGCGGGATGACGCCGCCTGCGCCGAATGCGAGGCCGCCGAGCAGATAGAGCGGGATGGGGGACAGGCCGATCCGCTGGGCGAGCCTGCCGAGCAGGCCGAGCCCGAAGAAGACGGCGCCGAGTTCGAGCAGTTCGAGTGCGGTGTGGTCCACGACTACCGGGGAGGCCTCAGCCGCGCGCGAGGATGTCGGCGGCCTGCTCCAGCTTCTCGGCCGTCCCGACGGCGATCACGATGTCCCCGGCGGCCAGCACGTGGTCCGGCGTCGGTGACGGGATCACCTGGCCCGCGCGCATGATCGCGACCACCGACACCTGGGTGCGGGTGCGCAGCGCGGTGTCGCCGAGCGGGCGGCCGTCGAACGGGCTGTTGAGCTTGATCGGCATCTTGCGGGTGGTGATGCCCGGGAGGTCTGCGTGCTCGTCCTTCAGCTGGTTGACCAGCTGCGGGGCGCCGAGCAGGTTCGCCAGGGCGCCCGCCTCCTCGGTGGTCAGCGGCAGCTCCGCGACGCAGGCGTCCGGGTCGTCGGCACGGGAGAGGATCAGGTCGATCTTCCCGTCGCGGTGCGCGATGACCCCGACCCGGCGGCCGCTGCGCAGCTCGATCTCCTTCCGCACCCCGATCCCGGGCAGCGGCGTCACGTCGACGTTCACCCCCGCAACGGTACGCCGCGCACACCGGCCGTCGGAAACACGCTCGTGACCGGCGCCGCCGAATGACCGGGGCCGCCCGGGGGTAGCCGGGAGTCATGCCTTCGGACCTGCCCCCGCACGTGATCGTGCTGTTCGGCGCCACCGGCGACCTGGCGAAGCGCAAGCTCTTCCCGGGGCTGCTCCACCTGCAGAACGAGGGGCTGCTCCCCGAGGACTTCCGGGTGATCGGGTCCGGCCGGCACTCGCCCGGCTCCGACGAGGAGTTCCGCGACCGCATCCGCGAGGCGCTGTCCGACGACACCGGCTGGGACGACTTCGCGCCGCGCCTGAGCTTCGTCGTCTCCGACGCCGACGACGGCGCCGACCTCGCCGACGCGGTGCAGCGCGCGGAGAAGGACCTCGGCTCCGGCGACGTGCGCCGGCTCGTCTACCTCTCCGTGCCGCCGACCGCGATGACCCCGATGGTCGCGATGCTGGGGGAGACCGGCATCGCCGAGCGCTCCCGGCTGGTGCTGGAGAAGCCGTTCGGCACCGACCTGGAGTCCGCGAAGGAGCTGAACGCGGGCCTGAAGGACGTCTACGACGAGGCCGACATCTTCCGCATCGACCACTTCCTCGGCAAGGAGTCGGTGCAGAACATCCTCGCGCTGCGCTTCGCCAACGGCCTGTTCGAGCCGGTGTGGAACCGGCAGAACATCCGCTACGTGCAGATCGACGTCCCCGAGGAGATCGGGATCGAGGGCCGGGCGTCGTTCATGGAGTCCACCGGCACGTTCCGCGACATGATCTCCACCCACCTGTTCCAGATCCTCGGGTTCGTCGCGCTGGAGCCGCCGTACGAGATCGCGCCGGACGCGCTGCACGCGGAGAAGGCGAAGGTGTTCGGATCGATCCGCCCGCTCGACCCGTCGCGGGTGGTGTTCGGCCAGTACGCCTCCTACCGCGACGAGGAGGGCGTCGCCGACGACTCGGAGTCCGAGACGTTCGTCGCGCTGGAGACCTACGTCGACAACTGGCGCTGGTTCGGCGTCCCGTTCTTCCTGCGCACCGGCAAGGCGATGGGCGCGACCCGGCGCACCGTGACGATCGGCTTCGACGAGCCGGCGCTGACCATGTTCCCGGGCGGGTCGTTCACGGGCGATGCCCACGACGGGCCGCCCACCGAGCTCGTGATCGAGCTGGCCGACCAGGTGTCGGCCGAGCTCGACGTCCGGGCGAAGGTCCCTGGCCCGGAGCTGAAGGTCGGCCGCGGCCGGATGCGGCTGGACCTCGACAGCGTCGGTGACCCCGACGACGCGCTGGAGGCCTACGAGCGGCTGCTCCTGGACGTCATGAAGGGGGACCGCACGCTGTTCACCACGACCGAGGAGGTCGAGCGGCTCTGGGAGCTGTGCGACCCGGTGCTCGCCGACCCGCCGCGGACGCAGACCTACTCCGACGGGTCCTGGGGCCCGCAGGACGCGCTCGACCTGCCCGGCCCGCGCGGCTGGCGGGTGCCGGAGTGAGCCCATCGCGCAGCGAGCGCTACCTCCCGATCGCCGAGCACGGGATCATCGGCGACCTGCGCTCCGCGGCGCTCGTCGGCACCGACGGCACCGTCGACTGGTTCTGCCCGGGCCGGTTCGACGCGCCCAGCGTGTTCGCCTCGCTGCTCGACACCGACCGCGGCGGGCACTGGCGGCTCGCGCCGTGCGTCGACGAGACCGAGCTCGCCAGCCAGCAGCAGTTCTACTACCCCGACTCCAACATCCTCATCACCCGATTCCTCACCGCCGACGGCATCGTCGAGGTGCAGGACCTCATGGTGGTGCTGCGCCCGCACGACCCCGACCACCGCCAGCGGCTCGTCCGCCGGGTGACCGGGGTCCGCGGGTCGGTGCCGATGACCGTCGAGGTGGTCCCGCGACCCGACTACGCCCGGGAGACCCCGAAGGTCGAGAGCGCGGGCGCCGGCATCCGCTTCACCGGCAGCGGCGTCACCCTGGACCTGACGTCGTCGGTGGAGCTGGAGATCACCGACCACGCCGCGGGCGCGGAGTTCCGCACCGCCGAGGGGCGCACCGAGGTGTTCGTGCTGGAGGTGGACGCGACCGGGGAGCCCACCGCCTGCGACGACGCCGCGGAGACCCTGTTCACCGGGACCGTCTCGTTCTGGAAGGACTGGCTGGCGCACTCGTCGTACACCGGGCGGTGGCGTGAGCGTGTGCACCGCTCTGCGCTCACCCTCAAGCTGCTCACCCACGAGCCGACCGGCGCGGTGATCGCGTCGCCGACGATGGGGCTGCCCGAGCAGCTGGGCGGCGAGCGGAACTGGGACTACCGCTACGTCTGGATGCGCGACGCCGCGTTCACCCTCTACGCGCTGCTGCGGCTCGGGTTCACCGAGGAGGCGGGCGCGTTCATCGGCTGGCTGTCGGGCCGGTTCGGGAGCACCCGCGACGGGGACCAGGGCCCGCTGCGCGTCATGTACACGATCGACGGCGACGAGACCCCCGACGAGGTCGAGCTCGACCACCTCGACGGCTACCGCGGCTCGCGCCCGGTGCTGGCCGGGAACGGGGCGTCGGCGCAGCTCCAGCTCGACATCTACGGCGAGATCATCGACTCGGTCTACCTGTACGACAAGTACGGCGACGGCGTCGGCCACGAGGACTGGACGAACCTCTGCACGATCCTCGACTGGCTGCGCGAGCACTGGGACTCCCCGGACGAGGGCATCTGGGAGACCCGTGCGGGCCGCCAGGACCACGTGTTCTCCCGGCTCATGTGCTGGGTCGCGGTCGAGCGGATGATCCGGATGGCGCGCCGGCGCGGCCTGCCCGGCGACGTCGGGGCCTGGACCACCACCCGCGACGAGATCTACCACCAGATCATGGACCGCGGCTGGAACCCCGACGTGGGGCCGCGCGGGTCGTTCGTGCAGCGCTACGGCGCGACCACGCTGGACGCCTCGGTGCTGCTCATGCCGATGGTGAAGTTCTGCGCGCCCACCGAGCCGCGGTTCCTGGCGACCCTGGACGCGATCAACGACGACCTCGTCGTCGACACCCTGGTGTTCCGCTACGACGTCGAGGACTCGCCGGACGGTCTCGACGGCGAGGAGGGCACGTTCTCGATGTGCTCGTTCTGGAACGTCGAGGCGATGACCAGGGCCGGACGCCTGGAACAGGCCCGGATCGCGCTGGAGAAGATGTTCTCCTACGGCAACCACCTGGGCCTCTACGCCGAGGAGATCGGCCTGACCGGGGAGCAGCTGGGCAACTTCCCGCAGGCCTTCACCCACCTGTCGCTGATCAGCTCCGCGATCAACCTGGACCGGGCGCTGGGATGAGGGGGGCCGCTCAGTGTGTGAACAGGCAGGACTCGTAGAGCCGGACCCCGTGCTCCAGGGCCTGCTCCCGGGTGACGGGGCTCTCCGGGTCCAGCCAGGCCAGCACGATCTCACCCATCCCGCCGAGACAGAAGTGACCGGCGACGCGCAGGTCGTCGGGCTCGATCCGGGAGTCGGCGGCGCTACCGACCATGAGCTCGGCGAAGCCGCGGTTGGCGCTGCGCCGGCGCGCGAGCAGCGCAGGACAGCCGACCGCGTCGACCAGCGCCACGACCCGGCGCGGGTCGCGGTCGACGTCGTCGAACCACGCGGTGAGGGCGGCCCTGATCTGGGCGGCCGGGTTCGGGGCCGCCGACTGCACCGCGGCCATCGTGGCGGCGGCACGCTCGTCGACGACGTGGTCGAACACCGCGCACCCGAGCTCCACGCCCGAGGCGAACTCCGCCGCGGCGGAGGCGGGCAGCCCGGCCTGTTCCGCGGCCGAACGGGGGTCGACGGCGGACCAGCCGCCGTCGGCCCACTGCTGCAGGGCCGCGTCGAGGAGGGCCTCGCGGTCCCGTTCACCCCGGTCCATGCGCGCCACTATGGCACCTCTAGGGGGAACGACACCCATCTCCGGGAGCTATCCCCATCTTTGGTGATGTGCCGCCGCGGAACGTGATGGCGACGGTGAATACGCTGGAGGGCATGAGCAAAGCCGTGCTGACCGCCGTGGCGTGGCCCTACGCCAACGGCCCCCGGCACATCGGCCACGTGTCCGGCTTCGGTGTGCCCTCCGACGTCTTCGCCCGGTACCGGCGGATGGCGGGGGACCGGGTGCTGATGGTGTCCGGCACCGACGAGCACGGCACCCCGATCCAGGTCCAGGCCGACGCCGAGGGGCTGACCCCGCGCCAGCTCGCCGACAAGTACAACGGCGTGATCACCGACGACCTGCAGGGTCTCGGGCTGAGCTACGACCTGTTCACCCGGACCACGACGTCGAACCACTACCGCGTCGTGCAGGACATGTTCACCGCGCTGTACAAGAACGGCTACGTCGTCCCGAAGACGCAGCTGGGCGCGATCAGCCCGTCCACCGGCCGCACCCTGCCCGACCGCTACATCGAGGGCACCTGCCCGATCTGCGGCTACGACGGCGCCCGCGGCGACCAGTGCGACAACTGCGGCAACCAGCTCGACCCGGCCGACCTCAAGAACCCGCGCTCGCGGATCAACGGGGAGACGCCGAAGTTCGTCGAGACCGAGCACTTCTTCCTCGACCTGCCCGCCTTCTCCGAGGCGCTCGGCAGCTGGCTGTCGACCCGCACCGACTGGCGCCCCAACGTGCTCAAGTTCTCCGCCAACCTGGTGGAGAACCTCAAGCCGCGCGCCATCACCCGCGACCTGGAGTGGGGCGTGCCCGTCCCGCTCGACGTCTGGTCGGACAACCCGCTCAAGAAGATCTACGTCTGGTTCGACGCCGTCATCGGCTACCTGTCCGCCTCGGTGGAGTGGGCCCGCCGCGGCCCGGACCCGGACGCGTGGAAGCAGTGGTGGACCGACCCGGCCGCCGAGGCCTTCTACTTCATGGGCAAGGACAACATCACCTTCCACTCGGTGATGTGGCCGGCGATCCTGCTCGGGCAGAACGGCGCGGGCGACCGCGGCGGCGAGCCCGGGCCGTACGGGACGCTCGACCTGCCCAGCGAGGTCGTGTCCTCGGAGTACCTGACTATGAGCGGGTCGAAGTTCTCGACCAGCCGCGGCACCGTCATCTACGTCGGCGACTTCCTGCGCGAGTTCGGGCCGGACGCGCTGCGCTACCACATCGCCGTCGCCGGGCCGGAGAACCAGGACGTCGACTTCACCTGGGACGAGTTCGTCCGCCGGGTGAACTTCGAGCTGGCCAACGAGTGGGGCAACCTGGTCAACCGGTCCATCTCGATGGCCCACAAGAACGTGGGCGCGGTCCCCACGCCGACGGCGCCGCAGCAGGCCGACGCCGAGCTGCTCGCGTACTCGCGGGCCGGGTTCGACACCGTCGGCGGGCTGCTCGCGCGGAACCGGTTCAAGCAGGCCGCGGGTGAGGCGATGCGCGTGGTCACCGCCGCGAACCGGTACCTGTCCGACCAGGAGCCGTGGAAGCGCAAGGACGACCCGGAGCGCCGGGACACGATCCTGCACACCGCGCTGCAGGTCGTGCAGGACGCCAACACCCTGCTGACCCCGTTCCTGCCGCACGCGGCGCAGAAGGTGCACGAGGCGCTCGGCGGCACCGGGGTGTGGGCCGCGCAGCCGGAGAAGACGACCGTCGACGACCTCGGCGACGGCCCCGCCTACCCGGTCCTCACCGGCGACTACGCCGCCGAGCAGGCCCACTGGGGGTCGACGCCGATCGAGGTGGGGCGCCCGCTGGCCAAGCCGTCGCCGATCATCGCCAAGCTCGCGCCCGAGCTGGGGGAGACCGGGCCGGAGTGGGCCCCGGTCCGGAAGTGAGCGGACACGGCCGCCGGCCGCGTCCCGAGCCGCCGGAGCCGCTCGCCGCGCCGACGATCGACAGCCACACCCACCTCGACGCGTGCGGCTGCGAGACCGACGCCGACGTCGTCGCCGCGATGGACCGGGCGGCGGCGGTCGGCGTCGTCGGCGCGGTCACCATCGCCGACGACCTCGACGGCGCGCGGTTCGCCGTCCGCGCCGCGCACGCCGACGACCGGGTGTGGGCGGCCGTCGCGCTGCACCCCACCCGGACGGCACGGGTACCGGCCGCCGACCTCGCCGAGATCGAGCGGCTGGCCGTCGACGACCGCGTCGTGTCGATCGGCGAGACCGGCCTGGACTACTACTGGGACCACAGCCCGCCCGCCGCGCAGCAGGATGCGTTCCGCTGGCACATCGGGCTGGCCAAGCGCACCGGCAAGCCGCTGATGATCCACGACCGGGACGCCCACGACGATGTCCTGCGCATCCTCCGCGAGGAGGGCGCCCCGGACACCGTGGTCTTCCACTGCTTCTCCGGCGACGCCGCGATGGCCCGGGAATGCGCCGACGCCGGGTACGTCCTGTCCTTCGCCGGGCCCGTCACCTTCAAGAACAACCACGAGCTGCGGGCCGCCGCGGCACTGGTGCCCGCCGGGCAGTACCTCGTGGAGACCGACGCGCCGTTCCTCACCCCGCACCCGCACCGCGGCCGGGCCAACGAGCCCTACGTGCTGCCGTGGACCGTGCGGGGGATCGCCGCGACCCGCGGGGAGTCCGAGGCCCTGGTCGCCGAGACGGCCCGCCGCAACGCCGAACGGATCTTCCGGCTGCGCACAACCGATTGACGCCGTCCGCCGTGACGAATGGCGGGGTTGTCGTCACTCACCGTCGATCACAGTCCGCTCGTCGCCACGCGCGCGTCGGAAACGCTGCGCCGGGTCACGGTCCGCTAACGTCCCTCGTCGTACCCGCCGGGACGGGGTCGCTCCCCCGACCCGCGGGACGACGACCGGTCCGCTCCCCAGCGACGGTTCCGCTCCCCGGCACCGCGCCGGTCGTCGTTCCCGCAGGTCATGGCCCCTCCCCGGACAGCCGAGCCCCCGGGAAGTCATGTCTTCGCGTCACGCCGCACCGCTCGCCGACGACGAGCTCACGCGACCGCTCCCCGTCATCGCGCCCGCCGGTCTCGCCGGCGACGAGGCCGGGTACGTCACCTACGAGGGCCGTCACCGCACCGCCGGTGCCCGCTCCCGGGCCGGGGTCCGAACGGCCGCTGCGGCCGCGCTGTTCTCGGTCCCGACCGGCGGCCTCGCCGCCGCGGTGCTCACCGCCCCGGCCGAGCAGCCCGCTCAGGAGCTCCGGGCCGGGCTCGCCGCGAACGCCACCGACCTCGGCACGGCGTCGATGAACCTCGACCGGCCCTCCTCGCCCGCGTCGTTCGCCCCGGTCGCCGCCCCGACCACCGGCTCGGACATCGTGAACGCCCAGATCGTCGAGTCGCAGAAGCTCCCGGCGCCGGAGCAGGAGGTGCAGGACCCGTCGCTCGACGAGGGCACCCGCACCGTCGTCGACCCGGGCCGTGAGGGCGCCCGCAGCATCATCTGGCGGGTCACCTACGACCAGGGCCGCGAGATCGCCCGCGAGCGCGTCGGCGCCGGTCAGGACACCCCTGCCATGCCGCGCGTGGTCAAGGTCGGCACCAAGAAGAAGGTCGAGGAGACCGTCGAGAAGGCCGCCGCGAATGCGAAGTCCTCGGCGCCCGCGGTCTCGAACGGCGGGACCTGGGACAAGCTGGCCAAGTGCGAGTCCGGCGGCAACTGGGCGATCAACACCGGCAACGGCTACCAGGGCGGGCTGCAGTTCAACAAGCAGACCTGGCAGGCCTACGGCGGCGGGCAGTACGCCCCGACCGCGGACCAGGCCTCCCGCGAGGAGCAGATCGCGGTCGCGGAGAAGGTCAAGGACGACCGCGGCGGCTACAGCGCCTGGCCGTCCTGCTCCTCCAAGCTCGGCCTGAGCTGATCCCGCACGCACCCCGCCCGGGGTGCCCGGCGAGAATGGTGCCGTGAGCGACCACGGGACCGACGGCGGCCGGAGCCGGAGCATCGACGCCGACGCCGACGCCGACGCCGACGGCGACGGCGACGGCGACGGCGACGGCGACCGGAGCCGGACCACCGCCACCGCCCGCCTGCTGGGCCCGGCCGACGTCCGGGTGCTGGCCGAGCGGCTCGGTCTGCGCCCCACCAAGAAGCTCGGCCAGAACTTCGTCCACGACGCCAACACCGTCCGCCGGATCGTGAAGTCGGCCGGCGTCGACGGCGACGACGTCGTCCTCGAGGTCGGCCCCGGTCTCGGCTCGCTCACCCTGGCGCTGCTGCCGGTCGCGGCCCGGGTGCACGTCGTCGAGATCGACCCGGTGCTGGCCGGGCTGCTCCCCGACACCGTCGCCGAGCGCGCCCCCGAGCTGGCCGGTCGCCTCACCGTGACCGGGGCCGACGCCATGCGGGTCGGCGCGGACCGGCTCGCGGCCGACGCCGGGCCCGGTGCGGCGCCGCCCACCGCGATCGTCGCGAACCTGCCCTACAACGTCGCGGTGCCGGTGATCCTGCATCTGCTCGCCGAGCTGCCGTCGCTGCGGACCGGGCTGGTCATGGTGCAGGCCGAGGTCGCCGACCGGCTCGCCGCCGGACCCGGCTCGCGCGAGTACGGCGCCCCCAGCGCCAAGCTCGCCTGGTACGCCGCCGCCCGCCGGGCCGGGCCGGTGCCGCGCGCGGTGTTCTGGCCGGTCCCCGGCGTCGACTCCGGGCTGCTGGCCTTCACCCGGCACGACCCGCCCGCCGACGCCGACCGGGCGGCGACCTTCGCGGTCGTCGACGCGGCCTTCGCCCAGCGCCGCAAGGTGCTGCGGGGAGCGCTGTCGGGCTGGGCCGGCTCGGCCGCGGCGGCCGAACAGGCCCTGCGCGCCGCGGGGGTCGACCCCACCGCCCGCGCCGAGACCCTGGCGGTGTCCGACTTCGCCCGGATCGCCCGGAACCGCCCGGCGGGGCCCCCTCCCGCCTGACCGGACCGTGCCGGGGGCGGCGCATGATGGCGTGGTGACGCGGTCGAGGGAACAGGTGGTCAGCGCCGACGGGACGAACCCGTGGCCCGCGTTGTGGGCGCTGGTGATCGGGTTCTTCATGATCCTGGTCGACGCCACCATCGTCACCGTCGCGACGCCGGCGCTGTTGACGTCGCTGGACGCCGACGTCAACTCCGTGGTCTGGGTGACCAGCGCCTATCTGCTCGCCTACGTCGTCCCGCTGCTGGTCACGGGGCGGCTGGGGGACCGGTTCGGGCCCAAGCGCGTCTACCTCTGCGGGCTCGCCGTGTTCACGCTGGCGTCGCTGTGGTGCGGGCTCACGACGACCGTCGGCGCCCTGATCGTCGCGCGGGTCGCCCAGGGTTTCGGCGCCGCGATGATGACGCCGCAGACCATGGCCGTCATCACCCGGACCTTCCCGGCCGCCCAGCGCGGACGCGCGATGAGCCTGTGGGGCGCCGTCGCCGGCATCGCGACGCTCACCGGGCCGATCGTCGGCGGGCTCCTCGTCGGCGGCCTCGGCTGGGAGTGGATCTTCTTCGTGAACGTCCCGGTCGGGGTGATCGCCTTCGTCGCCGCCTGGCGGCTGGTGCCCTCGCTCGAGACCTCGCGCCGCCGGTTCGACGTCGTCGGTGTGGTGCTGTCCGCCGCGGGCATGTTCCTGCTGGTCTTCGGTATCCAGGAGGGCCAGAAGTTCGGCTGGAGTGCCGGGATCTGGGCGCTGATCGGCAGCGGCGTCGTCGTGCTGGTCGCGTTCGTGTGGTGGCAGCGGGTCACCACCAGCGAGCCGCTGGTCACGCTGCGCCTGTTCCGGGACCGCAACTTCTCGCTGGCCAACATCGCGATCTGCACCGTCGGCTTCGCGATCACCGCGCAGGGCTTCCCGCTGATGATCTACGCGCAGAGCGTGCGCGGCTTCACCCCGACCCAGGCCGCGCTGCTGCTCGCGCCACTGGCGATCTTCTCCGGCGCGCTCGCGCCGTACACCGGTCGGCTGACCGACCGCGTCCACCCGCGACTGATCGGCGGTTTCGGGATGTCGACGTTCGTCATCGCGCTGGCCTGGCTGGCGTGGGTGATGGGCCCGGACACCCCGGTCTGGCAGCTGCTGCTGCCGCTCACCCTGCTCGGCATCTCCAACTCCTGCGTCTGGGCGCCGATCTCCACCAGCGCCACCCGTAACCTGCCGATGGACCAGGCCGGATCCGGGTCGGGTGTCTACAACACGACCCGTCAGGTCGGCGCGGTGCTCGGCAGTGCGGGCATCGCGGTGCTCATGGAGTCGCGGATCGCCGCGCTCGTCCCGGGCGCGTCGGCGATCGGCGGCTCCCCGGAGGTCGCCGCGACCGGCGGCCCGCTGCCCGAGGTGCTCCGTGTCCCCTTCGCGACGGCGATGGCCCAGTCGATGCTGCTGCCCGCGGCCGTGCTGGTGATCGGGTTCGTGGCCGTCGCCTGCTTCGCGACGCCGCGCCACCTGGTCGAGCGCCGCGCGGCCGCGGAGCGCACCGGCTCCGCGGAGTCACTCACCCGGTAGCTCCTCCTCCGGGAGCGGACGCCTCCTCCGGGAGCGGGCGTCGGCGGTGGGCCGGCTGATCGGTCAGGCGGCGGTCCGCACCGGGCGGTCGCGGATGCCTGGTGTGCGAATTCGCTTATCCGGTAAGCGAATTCGCCGGAGAGACGGTATCGGTGGGGACGATCCCGGTGTCGACGGTGGGAGATCGGGCGGTGTCGGGTGGGGGCGGTGTCAGGTGGGGCGGGCCGTGGCGGTCCCACCGGCAGCGTGATCCTGCCCATCGGCCCGCGCAGGGTGCCGGTTCTCCGAATTTCGCTTACCGGGTAAGCGAATTCGTTGGGAGACGGGTGCCCGTGACCGGCCTGGTCGCCCTGCCGCGTCACCCGGTGCCGCGCCGCAAAGGACGGGTCGGCCGAGGTCGGATCGGTCGGGGTCGGATCGGCCGGACCGGTGAGCCCGGCCACCCCGGATGCCGGGCGGCGGCGGCCCGTCCCGTGCTGCCCGTAGGGTTGAGCGGTGCTGTCCGCCGTGCCGCGACCGGTCACCGTCCGGGTTCCCGCGAAGATCAACCTGCACCTCGCCGTGGGCGGGGTGCGGCCGGACGGCTTCCACGACCTCGTCACGGTGTTCCACGCCGTCAGCCTGTTCGACGAGATCTCGGTCGAGCAGGCGCAGGAGCCCGCGCTGGAGGTGCACGGCGACGGCGTCGCCGAGGTGCCGCTGGACGCCACCAACCTGGCCTGGCGAGCGGTCGAGCTGCTCGCGGAGAAGGCCGGGCGCGCCCCGGACGTGCGGGTGACCCTGCGCAAGGGCATTCCGGTCGCGGGCGGCATGGCGGGCGGCTCCGCGGACGCGGCGGGCACACTCGTCGCGCTGTCGTCGCTGTGGCGGCTGGAGCTGGGCCGCGACGAGCTGGCCGAGCTGGCCGCCGAGCTCGGATCGGACGTCACGTTCGGCCTGCACGGCGGCACCGCGCTCGGCACCGGCCGCGGCGAGAAGATCATCCCCGTGCTCGCCCGGCACCGGCTGCACTGGGTGATCGCGCTGGCCCGCGGCGGGCTGTCCACACCGGCGGTGTTCTCCGAGCTGGACCGGCTGCGCGGCGACGGCCCGATCGCCGAGCGGCCGGTCGAGCCCGTCCTGGAGGCACTGTCCTCCGGGGACCCGCGGCGGCTCGCGCTCAACCTGGGCAACGACCTGCAGGTGGCCGCCGTCTCGATGGCCCCGGACCTGCGCCGCACCCTGCGGGCCGGGGTCAACTCCGGCGCGCTCGCCGGGCTGGTGTCCGGGTCCGGGCCGACCTGCGCGTTCCTGTGCGCCGACGCCGACTCGGCCGTCGAGGTCGCGACCGAGCTCGCCGGCATGGGGGTGTGCCGGACGGTGCGGGTTGCCCACGGCCCGGCCGGCGGCGCCCGCATCGTCGACACCTCCGAGACCGGCGGCGACCACCCCCCCGACCGCGGCGGTCCCTCGAGCTCCGGCTCGTGGCCCCCGGTCCGTGCCTGACCTTCCCGACGGTGGAGACGTAGTTGCCCGAGAACCTGCTCAACCTGGAGAACGTCACCGCGCACGTGCCCGGTGACGCCAGCCGTGTCCTGCTCGACGGCGTCTCGCTCGGTGTCGAGCGCGGCGACCGGATCGGCGTCGTCGGCCTCAACGGCGGCGGGAAGTCGACCCTGCTCGACGTGATCACCGGCGACCGGCCCGTCGAGGGCGGCCGGGTCAGCCGCCTCGGGGGCCTGCGGATGGCGCACCTGGTGCAGCACGACCGCTTCCCGGCCGGATCGACGGTGCGCGACATCGTCCTCGCCGACTACGGCGCCGACCACGAGTGGGCCGCCGACGCCCGGGTCCGCGACGTCCTCGACGGGCTCGCCATCTCCGACATCGAGCGGCCCACCGACGGCCTGTCCGGCGGCGAGAAGCGCCGGGTCGCGCTCGCCGCGGCGCTGATCGGGGAGCTCGACCTCGTCGTCCTCGACGAGCCCACCAACCACCTCGACGTCGAGGGCATCGGCTGGCTCGCGACGCACCTGACGGCGCGGCGGATCGCACTCGTCGTCGTCACCCACGACCGCTGGTTCCTCGACACCGTCTGCACCCGGACCTGGGAGGTCGCGAACGGGCGCGTCGAGTCCTACACCGGTGGCTACGCCGACTGGGTCTACGCCCGCGCCGAGCGCGGCAGGCAGGCCGACGCCGCCGAGCAGCGCCGCCGCAACCTGGCCCGCAAGGAGCTGGCCTGGCTGCGCCGCGGCCCGCCCGCCCGGACCTCGAAGCCCCGCTACCGGATCGAGGCCGCGGAGGCCCTGATCGCCGACGTGCCTGCGCCGCGCGACACCGTCGAGCTGATGGCGTTCGCGACCAACCGGCTCGGGCGCACCGTGCTGGAGCTGGAGGACGCGACCGTCTCCGTCGCCGGGCGCACCCTGCTCGACGACGTGACCTGGCGGCTCGGCCCGGGCGACCGGGTCGGCATCGTCGGGGTCAACGGCTCCGGCAAGACGACGCTGCTGCGTGCCCTGTCCGGGGAACGCGCGCTCGACTCGGGCCGGCGTGTCCAGGGCAGCACCGTGAAGATGGCGCAGCTGTCGCAGGAGCTCGTCGACCTGCCCGCCGAGATGCGCGTGCTGGAGGCCACCGAGGCCGTCGCCAAGTACGTGCGGTTCGGCAAGCAGGAGATGACCGCGTCGCAGGTACTGGAGCGGCTCGGGTTCCCCGCGGCCCGCCAATGGACCCCGGTCGGACGCCTGTCCGGTGGCGAGCGACGGCGGTTGCAGCTGACCCGGCTGCTGATGGACGAGCCCAACGTCCTGCTGCTCGACGAGCCCACCAACGACCTGGACGTCGACACCCTCGCCGGGCTGGAGGACCTCCTCGACGGCTGGCCGGGCACCCTGGTGGTCGTCAGCCACGACCGTTACCTCACCGAGCGGGTCTGCGACCAGGTCGTCGCCCTGTTCGGCGACGGACACCTCACCCACCTGCCCGGCGGGATCGGCGAGTACCTGACCCGCCGTGCCGCCACCGGCCACGGCCCCGCCGGAGCCGCACCGACTGCGCCGGTACCGGCCGGTGCGCCCGTCGCACAGGCGGCCGGGCCGAAGGCGAGCGCCGCGGAGCAGCGGGCCGCCCGCAAGGACGCCCAGCGCCTGGAACGACGGATGGGGCAGCTCACCGCGCAGGAGGAGAAGCTGCACGCCCGGCTCGCCGAGGCCGCCACCGAGCCCGGCCGGCTGATGGAGCTGGACCGGGAGCTGAAGGCCGTCGTCGCCGAGCGCGAGAGCGTCGAGCTGGAGTGGTTCGAGGCCGCCGAGCGCGCCGAGGGATGAGGGGTCTCTCCTACCCAGGTAGGAGAGACCCCGGGTAAGAAATCAGTAGTTCGACCGATCCGCGGCCCCCGGGTGCGCGGATACCGTCGTACTCGCGTCACGGCGGGCTGGGGAGCCTCGCCGGGGCGCGGGGGGAGAGACGGGCCGGTTCCGTCGCCACAGTCGGGGGGTGGCGACGGGACCGGGCTCGTGGCGGTGAGTCCGCCGCCCGCGGCTGTCACCGCGATGCGGGCCGAGCAGCCGGATCGACATCATGGTCATTGTGCCCCGGAACGATGTCGGGGTGTCGTGGCACGGTGGGACCGTGGAACTGGATGACGAGTTCGTCGTGGACGGTCACCGGGTGCGCTGGACCGCACGGGGCTCGGGACCGCCGGTGGTGTTCTGCCACGGCACCCCCTGGTCGTCGTGGCTGTGGGCGCCGATCGCCGCGGCGGTGGCCGGGTCGCACCGGGTCCTGCTGTGGGACATGCCGGGCTACGGGGTGTCCGGGCACAGCGCGGACGTCTCGCTCGGCGTACAGGGCCGGGTGCTGGCCGGGCTACTCGAGCGGTGGGACCTGCCCGAGCCGCCGCACGTCGTCGCCCACGACTACGGCGGCGCCGTCGCCCTGCGTGCGCACCTGCTGCACGGCGCGGCCTACCGGTCGCTGACGCTGGTCGACGTCGTCGCGCTCGCCCCGTGGGGTTCGCCGTTCTTCCGGCTGGTGCGGGAGAACGCCGAGGTGTTCGCGGCGCTGCCGGGGCCGCTGCACGAGGCCCTCGTCCGGGCCTACGTGCGGGGTGCCGCGCACCGGCCCCTGCGGCCCGCCGACGAGGACGCGCTGGTCGGGCCGTGGTTGGGCGAGCGGGGTGCGGCCGCGTTCTACCGCCAGATCGCGCAGGCCGACCAGCGCTTCACCGACGAGGTCGAGCCGCGCTACGGCGAGCTGGACCTGCCGGTGCGGGTGGTGTGGGGCACCGAGGACACCTGGATACCGGTCGACCGAGCGCACCGGTTGACCGCAGCGGTACCGGGGGCCGAGCTGCACCTGGTGCCCGGGGCAGGGCACCTGATCCAGCTCGACGCCCCGGAGGCGCTCACCGCGCTGGTGCTGGGGGCACTCAGCCGGACGCCGTGACCACCTTCGCCAGCTCGTCGAGCTTCGCGAGGGTCTCGGACTCGGGCAGTGTCGGGAGCAGGAAGGTGACCCGCTCGACGCCCGCCTCGGCGTACCCCGCGACGACATCCGGGTCCGGCTCCCCGCCGAACACCGTGGTAGGCACGTCCGGCTTGCCCCGCTCGGCGAGGTCGTCACGGACGCGGCGGATCTCGTCGAAGGAGGTGTGCCCGCGCGGGAGCCAGCCGTCGCCGACCTCGGCGAGCCGGTTCAGCGCGGCCTCGCTCTCCCCGCCCAGGTAGATCGGCGGGGTGCGCACCGGCTTGGGCCAGGAGAAGGACCGCTCGACGTCGAGGTGGTCGCCGTGGAACTCGGCCTCGTCCTCGGTCCACAGCGCCCGCAGCGCGTGCAGCTGCTCGCTCATCAGTGGTCCCCGGGTACTCGGGTCGACGCCGTGGTTGCGCATCTCCTCGCGGTTCCACCCCGCGCCGACGCCGAACAGCAGCCGTCCGCCGGACACCAGGTCGAGGCTGGCGGTCTGCTTGGCGGTGTGGATGATGTCGCGCTGCGGCAGGAGCGCGATCCCGGTGCCCAGGAGCAGGTCGGTGGTCGTCCCCGCCATCGCGGTGAGCGCGACGAACGGGTCGAGGGTGCGGTAGTACACCCGCGGCAGGTCGCCCCCGCCGGGGTAGGGCGACTCCCTGCTGGTGGGGATGTGCGAGTGCTCGGCGAGGAACACCGAGTCGAAGCCGCGCTCCTCCAGGGCCCGGCCCAACGGCCCGGGGCGGATGCCCTCGTCGGTCACGAACGTGGCGATACCGAACTTCATGACCCCTGGGTACCCGTCGGGCCGGACGGTCACGCCCCCCCGGCCAGCCGGTCCAGCAGCAGGGCCTCCGCCAGCACCCCGCGCCCGAACATGCCCAGGTGCAGGCTCTCGTCGATGCCGTGCCAGCGGCTGGCCGGGTCCCCGACCCCGGTGACCAGCACCGCCGCGCCCGGGAAGGTCCGCGCGAACTCCGCGATGAACGGGATCGAGCCGCCGATGCCGGATTCGACGGCGTCGTTGCCGTAGGCGGCGGAGAACGCGGCGCGGGCGTGGTCGTAGACCTCGCCGGTCGAGGACAGGCTGAACGGCTCGGCGACGCCGTGGCCGGGCGTCACCGACACGTGCGCGCCCCACGGGACGTTGCCCTCCAGGTGCTCGGTCAGCGCGCGCTGGGCCTCACGGGCGTCCTGCCCGGGGGCCAGCCGCATGCTGACCATCGCGCGGGCGCGGGGGAGCAGCACGTTCGAGGCCTCGGCGACCTTGGGCGCGTCGATCCCCAGCACGGCGACGGCGGGCGCGTGATTGACGCGGTCCGGGATCGAGCCGGTGCCGAGCAGTTCGACGCCGTTGAGCAGGCCCGCGTCGGAGCGGTAGGTGGCCTCGTCCGGGTCGGGCGCGTCGGAGCTGCCGCGCACCAGGCCGGGGACGGCGACCTCGCCCTTGTCGTCGTGCAGGGTGGCCAGGGTGCGGCACAGCGCGGTCAGCGCGTCCCCGATCGGGCCGCCGTAGACCCCGGAGTGCACCGGACGCTCCAGCATCGACACCTCGACGACGACGTCGACCAGGCCGCGCAGGCTGGTGGTCAGCGCCGGGACGTCGACGGCCGGGTTGGCGGCGTCGGCGATCACGATGACGTCGGCGGAGAGCTTCTCGCGGTGCTCGGCCAGGAGCGCGGTCAGCGTGGGGGAACCGGACTCCTCCTCACCCTCGATGAACAGCACGACCCCGACCGGCGGCCGTCCCTCGTAGGCGCGGAGCACGGCGAGGTGGGTCATGACGCCGGCCTTGTCGTCGGCGGCGCCACGGCCGTAGAGCCGCCCGTCGCGCTCGGTCGGCTCGAACGGCGGGCTGCTCCACTCGTCGTCGCCGCCGGTGGGCTGGACGTCGTGGTGGGCGTAGAGCATGACCGTCGGCATGCCCTCGGGTGCGGGCCAGTGCGCGACGACGGCCGGGGCCCCGCCGTCTGCGGAGAGGATCTCGACCGAGGCGGCGCCCGCGTCGCGGGCCAGCGTCGCGACGGCGTCCGCGGAGCGGCGGGTGTCCTCGGCGTGTGCCGGGTCGGCCCAGATGCTCGGGATGCGGACCAGCGCCTCGAGGTCCGTGCGCGCGCCCGGGAGGACGGCGTCGACGGCGGCGGAGAGGTCGGCGGGAGCGGGGTCGGTGTGCGGCTCGGCCATGCGCCCGGATGCTACGCCGCGGCGCGCCGCGTACGGCCGGTCGTCGATCGTGCCGCCCCGCACGGGCGGTTCGTCGCTACATTCGGGCCCATGTCCCGATTCCTGGCGACGTTGCTGGAGTCCGCGACCGTTCCCGGCGGGCTCGCCCGTGGGATGACGACGGGGGAGCCGCGCGAGCCCGTGCGGCGTTCCTGGGCGGAGGTGCACGAGACGGCCCGCGGGATCGCGGACGCCCTGCGACGCCCCGGCGAGGACGGCGGCCCTGCCCTGCCCTTCGGCGGCGCCGTCGGGGTGCTGGCCGGCGAGCCCGCGGCGATCGCCCCCGCCGCGCAGGCGGTGTGGCTGTGCGGCGGCAGCGTGACGATGCTGCACCAGCCGACCCCGCGCACCGACCTCGCCGAGTGGGCCGCCGACACCGTGACCACCCTGGGCATGGTCGACGCCGCGATGGTGCTGCTCGGCCCGCCCTTCGATGCGCTCGCGCCGGTGCTGACCGAGCGGGGCGTCCCGTTCCGGATGCTCGACTCGCTGACCGGCGACCCCGCCGCGTTCGTCGCGGACGCCGCCGTCGCCGACGAGGACGACACCGCGCTGCTGCAGCTCACGAGCGGTTCCACCGCCGCCCCGAAGGCCGTGCGGATCACCCACGCGAACCTGCACGCCAACATCGGCGCCATGGTGACCGCGTCCGCTCTGGACGTCGCGACCGACCGGATGGTGTCGTGGCTGCCGCTGTTCCACGACATGGGGATGGTCGGGTTCCTGACCGTCCCCATGACGGTCGGGCTGGACCTGGTCACCGTCACCCCCGCGGACTTCCTGGGCCGCCCGCGGCTGTGGGCCGAGCTGATCTCGTCCTACGGCGGCACCGTCACCGCGGCGCCGAACTTCGCCTACGCCGTGCTGGCCCGCCAGCTCGCCCGGGTCGACGACGGCGCGCTCGACCTCTCCTCGCTGCGGCTGGCGCTCAACGGCGCCGAGCCGGTGGACCCGGCGGCCGTCGCGGCGTTCACCGACGCCGGTGCCCGCTTCGGGCTGCGACCGGAGTCGGTCCTGTGTGCCTACGGGATGGCGGAGACCGCGCTCGGGGTGTCCTTCGCGCCCGTCCACACCGGGCTGAAGGTGGACCGGGTCGACGCCGAGTCCCTGGAGGCGCACCGGCGCGCCGAGCCCGCGGGCACCGGTCCGGCGCGGGAGTTCCCCGAGCTCGGACCGCCGCTGCCCGGGATCGAGGTGAAGGTCGTCGGCAGCGGCGGTCACGTGCTGGGCCCCCGGGAGGTCGGGGTGCTGCACCTGCGCGGCGACGCCGTGACGCCCGGCTACCTCACCGTCGACGGCCCGCTGTCCACCCAGGACCGCGACGGCTGGTTCGACACCGGCGACGAGGGCTACCTGACCCCCGACGGCGCCGTCGTCGTGTGCGGCCGCACCAAGGACGTGATCATCATGGGTGGGCGCAACATCTACCCGACCGACATCGAGCGGGCCGCCGGTGCGGTCGAGGGCGTGCGCGCGGGCAACGTCGTCGCGGTCCGGATCCCAGCAGGTGACGGGCGGCACCGGGAGTCGTTCGCCGTCGCCGTCGAGGCGAAGGGGGCCGACGGCCCCGAGGCGGTGCGTGCCATCCGCGACGACGTGATCCGCCGCGTCGTCTCCGCGGTGGGGGTACGGCCGGCCGAGGTCGCCGTGCTGGCGCCGGGGAGCCTGCCGAAGACGCCGTCGGGGAAGCTGCGCCGCGCCGCGACGGCGGACCTGCTCACCGCCCGCCGCTGACCCGGACGCACGGGAGCCCCGGTCCCTGCGAGGGACCGGGGCTCCCGTGGAGGGCGGGGCTCAGCCCGACAGCGGGTGGAACCGGTTCTGCGCCGGCTCCAGGCCCTCGGACAGCAGGGCCTCGGCGGCGTCCGCGGCGAGGTCCAGACCGAGGTCGAGCTCCTTGTTCTCCACGCCGGAGAACCGCTTGAGCACGTAGTCCGCCGGATCCTGGCGACCCGGCGGCCGGCCGATGCCGAACCGCACGCGCAGGTAGTCCTTCGTGCCGAGCGCCTTGCTGATCGAGCGCAGGCCGTTGTGCCCGCCCTCGCCACCACCGCGCTTGAGGCGGACCACGCCGAAGTCGAGGTCCAGCTCGTCGTGGACGACGATCACCTCGGTCGGCGGGATCGAGAAGTACTGCACGAGCCCGGCGACCGGGCCACCCGAGAGGTTCATGTACGTCCGGGGGACGGCCAGGGTCACCGGGCGACCGGCGAGCCGGCCCTGCGCGATGTCGGAGTTCGACCGCTTGTGCGCGGAGAACCGGCCGGCGCCGGCCCGCGTCGCCAGCAGTGCGGCGACGCGGGTACCGACGTTGTGCCGGGTGCCCTCGTAGTCCGGACCCGGGTTCCCGAGTCCGACGACGAGAGCCGGCCCCGGCACGGGGCTCACTTGTCGGAGGACTCGGAGTCGCCCTCGGAGTCCGCGGAACCCTCGGCGGAGTCGCCCTCGGTCTCGGCCTCGGCGGCCTGCTCCTCGTCGGACGGCTCCTCGACCACACCGGCGCCCTCGGCGTCGACCTCGGCCTCGAGGTCCTCCTCGGTCGGGGCCGGGACGACCTGCACGACGAGGTACTCCTCGTCGGTGCGCAGCTCGACGCCACCGGGGAGCTTCAGGTCCTTGGCGAAGTACTGGGTGCCGATCTCGGCGTCCTCCACGGAGATCTCGATGTTCTCCGGGATGTTCAGCACGTCGGCCTCGACCAGGACGGTGTTGAGGTCCTGGGTGACCAGCGAGCCGGGGGCGGCCTCGCCGGTGACGACGACGTCGAGCTCGACCTCGACCTTCTCACCACGCTTGATGACGAGCAGGTCGACGTGCTCGATGTAGGGGCGCAGCGGGTGCACGACCACGGTCTTGGTCAGCGCGAGCTGCGGGCTGCTGCCGTCGACGTCGAGCTCCAGCACGGCGTTGCGGCCCTGCTCGCGGACGACCGCGGCGAACTGCAGCGACGGCAGCGACAGGTGGACGGGGTCGGTCCCGTGGCCGTAGAGGACGGCGGGGATCTTGCCGGCGCGACGGGTGCGACGGGCGGCGCCCTTGCCGAACTCGGTCCGGGTCTCGGCGGGGATGCGGGTCTGGGCCACGGGAACTGCTCCTCGAACTGTCTGCGGTGGAAGGCGCGCGCGGCGAGGAGCCGACCGGGATCGGCCCACGTCGATCACGGCGGGTCAAGAGTGCACCCGCCCTCGCCGCGGAGATGCCGAGAAGCCTACGCCAGGCCCGTGGTCGTCCTGGGGCCAGCCCCCCGGGACGACCACGGAACCGGCTGCTCAGGCCACAGAGTGGGGCACGCCGGGACCCGGGTCGATGCGGTGGGGGCCGTTCTTGCCGGGCTTGACGTCGAAGTCGAAGATCCCGGTCGGCAGGTAGACCGTCGAGCACGAGTTCGGGATGTCCACCACACCGGACAGCCTGCCCTCGATCGGCGCCGCCCCGAGGATCATGTAGGCCTGGATCGGGGAGTAGCCGAAGTTCGTCAGGTAGTCGATCGCGTGCAGGCAGGCCCGCTGGTACGACAGGTGCGAGTCGAGGTAGCGCTGCTCGCCGTCGAGGGTGACCGAGGTGCCGGAGAACGCGATCCACTCGCTGTACTGCGGGTCGGTGTTGCCCGGTACGAAGATCGCGTTCTCGGAGACGCCGTAGGTCGCCATGCCGCCCTTGATGACGTCGACGTGCAGGTCGATGAACCCGCCCATCTCGATCGCGCCGCAGAAGGTGATCTCGCCGTCGCCCTGGGAGAAGTGCAGGTCGCCCATCGACAGGTTCGCGCCGTCGACGAACACCGGGTAGAAGACCCGGCTGCCCTTGGTGAGGTTCTTGATGTCCTGGTTGCCCCCGTTCTCCCGGGGCGGTGCGGTGCGCGCGGCCTCCGCGGCGGCCCGGTCGAAGTCGGCGCCGGTCAGCGAGCCGAGGATCGCCGAGTCCGGGTTCGGCGGCAGGGCCAGCGGCGGCACCCGCTCCGGATCGGTGTCGATCAGCGCTTGCTCGCGGGCGTTCCAGCGGCCGAGCAGCTCGGGCGACGGCGCCGTCCCCATCAGCCCGGGGTGGACGATCCCGGTGAACGACACCCCCGGGACGTGCCGGGAGGTGGCCGTCCCGCCCTGGAAGTCCCAGATGACCTTGTAGGCGTCGGGGAACTGCTCGGTGAGGAAGCCGCCGCCGTTGCGGGTGGCGAACACGCCGGTGTAGCCCCAGCCCTGCCCGGCCAGCGGCCCGGAGTCCTCCTGCGGGATCGGCCCGACGTCGAGGATGTCGACGATCAGCAGGTCACCCGGCTGCGCCCCGTCGACGGCGATCGGCCCGGACAGCACGTGCACCCCGGCCAGCGGCGCGTTCAGGATGTCGTCGGCGGAGTCGTCGTTGTGGATGGCGCCGTCGAACCACTCGCGGCAGTCGACCCGGAACGTGTCCCCGGGCTTGACGTGGACCTGCGCCGGGATGTCGGGGTGCCACCGGTTGTGGCCGGTCAGCTGCTGGTCGGTGAAGGTCCTGGTGCTGTCGAGGGGGAAGACGTTCCTGGGCATCGGACACTCCCGGGGTCGGTGCGGACGCGGGCGGGGCGGAGGGGTGAGGCGGTCGGCGCGGCGCAGGTCGACGCGGTCAGGGCCGCGGCAGACCGCGGGTGGCGGGGTGCAGCGGCGGCCCGCCGGGGCGCAGCGGGCGCGGCGGTGGGGCGGAGACGACCTGCGGTTCGTGGGCGGTGGCCGTGGTGCGGTCGATCAGGGCCATCCGGCCGCGGTCGGCGAGGCCGAGCATCGGTGCGGTGATGACGCGCGGGGACTGCTCCCCACAGGTGGGGCAGCGCGCCGTCGCGGGGGCGCTGCCGATCGGGTGCCGTTCCTCGACGGGGCCGTCGGCCCCGCACCGGTAGACGTAGAGCGCCACGGTCGTACCTCCCGGCACGCCGGGCGACCCGACATGCATCTGAGGAAATATTTTCCTGGGAAAGTACGACCGACGGGCCGGGGTGTCAACGGACCCGTCAGAGTTGCTGGACGACGTCCCAGGCCACCCCGTCGGCGACGGCGAGGAACACCTGCTGGCGCAGGTGCCGCCCGTGCACCTCGACGGTTCCGCGCGGGCTCTCGTAGGCCAGCCCCTCGGCGACCGCGGTCATCGCCGGGACCTCCGGCGACCCGGCCCGGCGCATGAGCTCGGTCAGCAGCCGGACGCCCTCGTAGCAGGACTCGCCGAGGCTGTTGAGCACCGGCGCGTCCGGGCCGAAGCGGTGGGCGTGCGCGGCCGCGAAGTCCAGCCCGGACGCCGTCGCCAGGTCCTCGAAGTAGCCGGCCGAGGTGAGCAGGCCGCGGGTGTTCTCCGGGCCCGAGGCGAGCAGCACGTTCTCCTCGATCAGCGAGCTGAACCGCAGGATCTCCCGGTCCAGCCCGAGGACGCAGAACGCCCGGTTGAACTCGACGGCGTCGTTGCCGATCAGCAGCATCAGGACGGCGTCGCAGCCGCTGGCCTCGACCCGGAGCAGCACGCGCGAGAAGTCCTCGGTGCCCAGCGGGACGTACATCTCGTCGCAGACCGTCCCGCCGATCCGGCGCAGGTGCTCGGTCGCGACCTGCGCGGACCGGCGCGGCCACACGTAGTCGTCGCCGACGATCGTCCAGCGGCGCACCCCGGCGGCCTCGGCGAACCAGCTCAGCGACGGGCCCAGCTGCAGGTCCGGGGTCTCCCCGGTCAGGAACAGCCCCGGTCGCTGCTCGCCGCCCTCGTACAGGGCGGTGTAGGCGTAGGGCACCCGCCCGCGGATCCGGGGCGCGACGGCCTCGCGGACCGCCGAGATGTGCCAGCCGGTGACCGCGTCCACGGCGCCGGCACTGACCAGCGCGTCGAGCTCCGCGGCGACGACGGCGGGTGGCGCGCCGCCGTCGACCGGCACCAGGTTCAGCTCCCGGCCGAGCACCCCGCCCGCGGCGTTGACCTCCTCGGCGGCCAGCGTCGCGCAGGTCTCGCAGGACGGGCCGAAGATGCCCGCCGGACCCTGTAGCGGGACGACCAGCGCCACGTTGAGCACCTCGCTCCCGCGCGCCGGCACCGCCGTCGCGCGCCCGGGGTCCGGGAACGGAGTCATGCAGGTGACGCTATCCATCGTGGCGTCGCCCACCTAGCGCCTCGTCGGAAAACGTCCGGTTACGATGCGCTCATGTCGGAGCCCGCGGAACACGTGCGGCCGTCCGGGGACGAGTCGCTGCGCCTGCTCTGCGCGGTGGGCCGGACCCTGGACCAGGAGCTCGACGAGGCCCTGCGCGGCTGCGGGTCCGACGTCGACCAGTGGCGGGTGCTCGGCCTGCTCGCCTCGCGCGGCGGCTGCACGATGAGCGTGGTCGCCGAGCACGCGCTGCTGCTGGCGCCGCGGGCGACCAAGCTCGTGGACCGGATGACCGCGGCGAACCTCGTGCACCGCAGGCCCGACGTCGTCGACCGGCGCCGGGTGCTCGTCGTCGCCACCGAGCGGGGCCGCGCGGCACTCGCGGAGTGGGACGCCGCGGCGGCCGGGGTGCTGGACCGCTACCGGGACCTGCTGGGTTCCGACGCGGCCCTGTTCGACGACGTGCTGCGGCGGCTGCAGGACGCCACCGGCCGGGCCGGGGCGCCGGGTCTGGCAGGGCTGGCCACCGAGGGCTGAGGCGGAACGACCGACGGCGCCCCACCCGCGGGTGGGGCGCCGTCGGCGGACGTGCGGAGTGCTCAGGCGTTGCCGTCGAACAGGCTCGTGACCGAGCCGTCCTCGAACACCTGGTGGATCGCCTCGGCCAGCAGCGGGGCGATCGGCAGCACGGTCATGCTGTCGAACCGCTTCTCGGCCGGGATCGGCAGCGAGTCGGTGAAGATGACCTCCGACGCGCCGCAGTTCGCCAGGCGCTCGGTGGCCGGACCGGACAGCACGCCGTGGGTGGCGGCCACGATCACGTCCGAGGCGCCCTCCTTGAGCAGCACCTCGACCGCCTTCGCGACGGTGCCACCGGTGTCGATCATGTCGTCGATGACCACGCAGCAGCGGCCCTCGATCTCACCGACCACCCGGTTCGCGACGGCCTCGTTCGGCTTGAGCGGGTCCCGGGTCTTGTGGATGAACGCCAGCGGGGTCCCGCCGAGGGTCTCGGCCCAGCGCTCGGCCAGGCGCACCCGGCCGGAGTCGGGGGAGACGACCGCGAAGTTGTCGGTCGGCCGGGTGCTCTTGATGTGCTGGGCGAGCACCGGCAGCGCGAACAGGTGGTCGACGGGGCCGTCGAAGAAGCCCTGGATCTGCGAGGTGTGCAGGTCCAGGGTCAGGATCCGGTCGGCGCCCGCGGTCTTGAACATGTCCGCGACGAGGCGGGCCGAGATGGGCTCGCGGCCGCGGTGCTTCTTGTCCTGGCGGGCGTAGCCCCAGAACGGCATGACCGCGGTGATCCGCTTGGCCGACCCGCGCTTGAGCGCGTCGACCATGATCAGCTGTTCCATGATGGCGTCGTTGATCGGGGCGGAGTGCGCCTGGATCACGAACGCGTCGGACCCGCGGACCGACTCCTCGAAGCGGCAGAAGATCTCGCCGTTCGCGAAGGAGTAGGCCGACTGCGGGGTGACCGTGACGTCGAGCTCCTTCGCCACGTGCTCGGCGAGCTCCGGGTGCGCCCTCCCCGAGAACAGCATCATGTTCTTCTTGGGAGTGCCTGCGATCGCGCTCACCGTGCGGTGCCTCCTCGGCTGAGGTCTCTCGGGTCTGTCGTACCGGCGGAGGTGGTGTGACCTGCGCCGTCGTTGCTGGTCGTGCCGTTCGTGGACGGGTCGCTGCCCGCCCGCTGTGCCGCCTCGGCAGCGGGGGTTCCGGGCCGCTTGCGCGGCACCCACCCCTCGATGGTGCGCTGTGCTCCACCCGACACCGCGAGCGCCCCCGGCGGGACGTCGTCGCGGAGCACGGTCCCGGCGCCGGTGTAGGCGCCGTCCCCGACCGTGACCGGGGCGATGAACATGGTGTCCGACCCGGTCTTCACGTGGGATCCGATGACGGTCCGCTGCTTGCGGACGCCGTCGTAGTTGACGAACACCGACGAGGCGCCGATGTTGCTCATCTCGCCGATCGTCGCGTCCCCGACGTAGGTCAGGTGCGGGACCTTGGTGCCCGCGCCGATGTCGGAGTTCTTGACCTCGACGAACGTGCCGATCTTGCCGCGCTCGCCGAGTACGGCGCCCGGGCGCAGGTAGGCGAACGGCCCGACCGAGGCGCCGGGCCCGATCCGGGACCCCGACCCGTGGGTGCGGACGACGCTCGCGCCGGCCCCGACGACGGTGTCGGTCAGCGTGGTGTCGGGCCCGATGACCGCGGCCTCGTCGACCTCGCACGCGCCGTGCAGCTGGGTGCCCGGGTGCAGGACGACGTCGCGCGCGAGCCGCACGTCGACGTCGACACGGGTGGTGGCGGGGTCGACCACGGTGACCCCGGCCAGCATCCACTCCCGCAGCACGCGGCGGTTCAGTTCCGCGCCGAGCTCGGCGAGCTGGACGCGGTCGTTCACGCCGCGCACGCGCCACTCGTCGTCGCAGCGGACGGCGTGCACCGTCCGGTCCGCGGCGACGGCGGCGGCGACCAGGTCGGTGAGATAGAGCTCCTGCTGCGCGTTGTGCGCGGCCAGGCCCGCGATGCCCGCGCGCAGGAACGCGGCGTCGAAGGCGTAGACGCCCGAGTTGACCTCCACGATGGCCCGCTGCTCCGGTGTCGCGTCGGTCTGCTCGACGATCCCGGTGACGGCTCCGTCGGCGGTGCGCACGATCCGGCCGTAGCCGGTGGGGTCGGCGACCTCGCAGGTCAGCAGGGTGACCGCGGCGCCGCGGCCGGCGTGCTCGGTGACCAGCGCGGACAGGGTCGCGGTGTCGAGCAGCGGGACGTCGCCGTAGGTGACCAGGACGGTGCCGGTCAGGTCCGCGGGGAGCGGGGTGAGGCCGCTGCGGACCGCGTCGCCGGTGCCGAGGCGCTGCTCCTGGACGGCGGTGGTGGCGGTGCGCCCGAGGGCGGCGGAGATGCCGTCGACGGCCTGCTCCACCCGCTCGCGCTCGTGTCCGACGACGACCACGAGGTGCTCGGGCGCGGTACCGGCCAGTGCGTGCACCGCGTGGCCGAGCATGCTGCGCCCGCCCAGCTCGTGGAGCACCTTCGGTGTCGACGACCGCATCCGCGAGCCCGCGCCCGCCGCGAGGACGATGCCGGCTGCGACCGTCGCCGTTCCGGGTGCCGGTCGGTCACCGGTGCCGGCCCGGTCGGGTTCGGGCATGTTCGGTTCCTCCTGCCGGACTCGCCGCCCGTGCCGGGCGGAGGACGCGGGACGCGCCGTGCCGGTACGGCATCGTACGGGGACGGCCCCGGGTGACCCGGCGGGCCCGTCACGCCCGCGGGGATGCCGCCGTAAACACAAGATCAACCCTTCGGGTGGTAACCGGTCGGGTGCCGGTCTCGTTCCACCGTTCAGACGGCGGTGACCGACCGGTCACCGTCCGCGATGATGAGCGGAGTGCGATGACGCGCGAGGTCGAGGGACGCCGCCGGCGGCCCCGGGTGATGACGGTCCTGGCCACGGTGGCGGCCCTGGTGCTGGCCGGGCTGACCGCCGGGATGATCGGGACCGCGTCCGCGGCGCCGACGGCGTCCGACCGGGGTGGTCCGGGCCGCGCCGAGGGGACGCCCTGCTCGGCGGCCGCGCGCGCCTGCGTCGACCTCGCGAACAGCACGGCGTGGCTGATCCGCGACGGGAAGATCGAGGCCGGGCCGGTCCCGGCGTCGTTCGGGAAGAAGGGCCAGCGCACCCCGGCCGGCGTCTTCCAGGTCCAGTGGAAGAACAAGGACCACCGCAGCGCGGAGTTCAACAACGCGCCGATGCCGTTCGCGGTCTTCTTCGCCCCCGGCGGCATCGCCTTCCACGAGGGCAACACCGAGACCGAGTCCGCGGGCTGTGTCCGGCTGTCCCGCGCGAACGCGGAGCGCTGGTTCAACTCGCTGCAGGTCGGCGACCGGGTCGAGGTCACCAACATCCCGCAGTGACCGGAGGCGTTTCGCGGTCCGGGGTGGCGGGAACGGCTGGGGCGGAGAAGACTGCCGAGTGATCGGTTGTGCAAAATCGGTCCCCACGACACGGAGGTAACGATGCCCACGCGCAGCGCCCGCACCGCATGGAACGGCTCCCTGGAGCAGGGCTCCGGCCAGGTCGAGCTGTCCAGCTCCAAGGTCGGTACCTACGAGGTCAGCTTCCCCAAGCGCGCCGCGGACGACGCCGGTGGTACCACCAGCCCCGAGGAGCTCATCGCCGCGGCGCACTCCGCCTGCTACGCGATGCAGCTCTCGGCGAACATCGCCGAGGCGGGCGGGACCCCCGAGTCCCTCGACGTCTCGGCCGACGTCTCGCTCGGCCCGGACAAGGACAACGGCGGCTTCAAGCTGACCGGCATCACGCTGAAGGTGCGCGGTGAGGTCACCGGACTCGACGCCGACGGCTTCGCCAAGGCCGCGGAGGCCGCCAAGGCCGGCTGCCCCGTGTCGAAGGCGCTGACCGGCGTCGAGATCACGCTGGACGCCGCGCTGGAGAGCTGAGCACGACACCTGCGACGCCCCCGTCCGGATCCGGACGGGGGCGTCGTCGTGTCCGGGTCAGTCGTCCAGGCCGTCGAGGACGGGCCGGGCGGGGACGAAGAACGTGCACCCGGTCGTCGGAGTCGAGTAGTCGAGGATGCGGTCGTGCAGCGGCGGCGGGTCGCCGACGAACATCCGGCGCAGCATCGTCTCCACGACCCACAGGCGCCGGGAGTAGCCGATGAAGTAGGTGCCGTACTCACCGCGCCCCGGCGACGCGAACGGCATGTTGTCCCGCAGGATGTCGTGCTCGACGCCGTCGTCGTCGGTGATCGTGCACAGCGTCTTGTGCGACTTCTGGCCTTCCTCGGCGTCCGGCAGCTCCACCCCGTCGAACTTGGTCCGCCCGACGATCTCCTCCTGGGTGGCCACGTCCTGCCCGCGCCAGGCGGCCATGTCGTGCAGGTACCTCTGGACGACGACGTAGCTGCCGCCGGCGTGTGCCGGGTCCTCCTCGCCGACCAGGGTCGCGGCCGGGAGGCCCGTCCCGTCCGGGTTGGCCGTCCCGTCGGCGAAGTCGAGCAGGTCCCGGCCGTGCCGGTAGCGGAAGCCGGTGGTCTCGTCCACGGTGGTGACGGTGTCGCCGAAGGAGTCCAGCAGCATCATCTCGAAGCGGACGATCAGGTCCGTGCTGTCCGCCCGCAGGTGGTAGAGCAGGTCCCCCTCGGTGGCGACGGCGGTGTGGCTCGCGCCGGTGATCTCGCGGAACGGTGCGAGCTCGCGCGGCGGCGGCTCGCCGACGACCCGTTCCCACACCCGGTGCCCGATCCCGACGGTGCAGTGGAACGCCGCGCCGTCGGCGCCGATGCGGACGTTCTTGACGAGGTCGGAGGTCGCGGCGAGCGTCGACCGGACCCTGGCGTCGGAGTCCGGCCCGTCGACCACCCGCAGGACGAGGAAGGCAGCCGCGGCGGTGAGCGGGGCGGTGACGTCCTGGGGCTCCGGTGGTGGGACTGCGCGTTCGGTCGCGTGGGTCACGCCGCCGGAGCGTAGCGACCCCGTGGTGACACCGCGTCCGAGCCGCGCACAGCTGCTCGCCCAGCTCGGGTTCGTCGTCGACTCCTACGGCGCGACCACGAACGAGCTGGACACGAGCTTCGAGGAGGCGGGCCGGATCGACTCGGAGGTGGTCCTGATGTACCACGCCACCGCGGCCGAGCGCCGCGAGTTCGAGGCCGGGCCGGTCCCGAGCTGATGCCGCAGTTCGGGCGCAGGCAGGTGGCCTCCGTCGTCGGGGCCGCGAACGTCGCCGCCGTCTCGCCGCCGACCGCGCTGTCCTGGCCCCGGGGCCGTGTCGCACACCAGCGGCCTGCTCCGCCGCCAGGATTCGAACCTGGACCATCGGAACCAAAATCCGAGGTGCTGCCGTTACACCACGGCGGATCGTGGGGCCTCGTCATCGTGACACGTCGGCGACGCCGTCCCTGCAGCGCACCCGCCCTGCGCGCCGGCCGGAGATGAGCGGGAACACGGACAAACACCCACGAAAGGGTGACCCGCACCCCGGGCGCGGCGGACACCCGTCGGGTTGACACACTTCCGTGCGTGCTGAACACGGATGCTTCCGGGACGACGTCGTCGATCGGGTCCGGAACCGCGTTGACGTGCCGTCTCTGTGGCACGACCGACCTGCGCAGCTTCTGCGACCTGGGCGCCACACCGCCCTGCGAACTGTTCCTCACCGAGCAGACGGCACAACAGCCCGAGCAAACCTTTCCGCTGCACGTGCGGGTGTGCAACTCGTGTCTGCTCGCTCAGCTGCCGCCGGAGATCAGCCCGGAGGAGACGTTCGAGGAGTACGCCTACTTCTCCTCGTTCAGCTCGTCCTGGGTGGACCACGCGCGCCGTTTCGTCGACTCGGCGGCCGAGCGCGCCGGGCTGGACACGGGCTCGTTCGTCGTCGAGGTCGCCTCGAACGACGGCTACCTGCTCCAGCACGTCGTCGCGAAGGGCATCCGCTGCCTCGGCGTCGAGCCGAGCGTGAACGTCGGCGAGGCCGCCCGCGAGAAGGGCGTCCCGACGCTCACCGCGTTCCTCACCCCGGAGACCGGCGCCCGGGTCCGCGCCGAACACGGCCCGGCGGACCTGGTCTGCGGCAACAACGTGTTCGCCCACATCCCCGACGTCGTCGGCTTCGCGCAGGGACTGCGCGCCATGGTCGCCGACGACGGCTGGGTCTCCATCGAGGTCCAGCACCTGCTCACGCTCGTCGAGCGCAAGCAGTTCGACACGATCTACCACGAGCACTTCCAGTACTACACGCTGCTCACCGGGCAGCGGGCGCTCGCCGCGGGCGGGCTGACCCTGGTCGACGTCGAGCTGCTCGACACCCACGGCGGCTCGATCCGCATGTGGGCGCGCCCGGCCGACGTCGCCGGTGAGCCGAGCGCGAAGGTCCGCGAGGTCCTGGCCGCCGAGGCGGCCGCCGGGCTGCACACGCCGGAGGGACACGACGGGTTCGCCGAGGCCGTCTCCACCATCCGCGACGACCTCGTGTCGTTCCTCATCGACGCCCGCCGGCAGGGGAAGCGCGTGGTCGGCTACGGCGCCCCGGGCAAGGGGAACACCCTGCTCAACTACTGCGGCATCCGGCCCGACCTGCTCGAGTACACGGTGGACCGGAACCCGTACAAGCACGGGCGGCTGACGCCGGGCACCCGAATCCCGATCTTCGCTCCGGAGCGGATCGCGCAGGACCGCCCCGACCACGTGTTGATCCTGCCCTGGAACCTGCGCACCGAGCTGACCGAGCAGCTGTCCTACGTCCGCGAGTGGGGCGGCACGCTGGTCTTCCCGATCCCGTCGCTCGAGGTGGTCTGACGTGAAGGTCGTCCTGTTCTGCGGTGGTTACGGCATGCGGATGCGCGATGGCGCGTCCGACCTCCCGAAGCCGATGCACCCGGTGGGGCCGCGCCCGCTGATCTGGCACGTGATGCGCTACTACGCCCACTTCGGCCACAAGGACTTCGTCCTGTGCCTGGGCTACGGCGCGCACCACATCAAGAACTACTTCCTCGACTACGACGAGACCGAGTCCAACGACTTCGTGCTGCACCAGGGCGAGGTCGAACTCATGGGCAGCGACATCAAGGACTGGAACATCACGTTCGTCCACACCGGTCTGGACTCGCCGATCGGTGAGCGTCTGCGCCGGGTGAAGGCGCTGGTCAAGGACGAGGAGATGTTCCACGCGAACTACGCCGACGTCCTCACCGACGCCCCGCTGGACAGGATGGTCGAGCAGTTCGCCGGCACCGACGCCGTCGGGCAGCTGATGGCGGTGCCGCCGCAGTCGGCGTTCCACTGCGTCGACGTCGACGACAACGGCAGGCTCGAGTCGATCACCACGCTGCAGGAGATGCCGATCTGGGAGAACGGCGGCTACCTCATGTTCCGGCCGGAGATCTTCGACTTCCTCGAGAAGGACTGCGACCTGATCGCCGACGCCGCCGCCCCGCTGGCGCGCAAGGGCCGCATGTCGGCCTACCGGCACCGCGGTTTCTGGCAGCCTGCGGACACCGTCAAGGAGCGCAACGCGCTGGAGGCGGCCTACCAGAGCGGCGCGCGACCGTGGATGCTCTGGGAGTCCCACGAGACCGACCAGGACCCGCTGCAGGCCGCGATCGCCGAGATGCACCGCAGCAGCCACCAGCGCGACTAGGCCGCGATTCCGGGGGGAACGAGAGACCGTGCTGAACCTGTTGCCCGAGCGGCTGGACCGCATCCTGCTGCTCGGCGCCCACTGTGACGACATCCCGATCGGGGCCGGCGGGATGCTCCTGGAGCTGTGCCGCGCCTATCCGGGGGTGCAGGTCACCGCGCTGGTCCTCACCGGGGCGGGGTCGCTGCGCGAGGAGGAGGAGCGGGCCGCACTGGCCGCGTTCACCCCCGGCGCGCACCTCGACGTCGTCGTCATGGACCTGCCCGACGGCCGCGTCCCGCAGCACTGGGAGCGGGCGAAGATGGCGCTGGAGGACCTGCGCAGCCACAGCGAGCCGGATCTGGTGATCGGCCCGTCGCCGCACGACGCCCACCAGGACCACCGGACGCTGTCGCAGATGATCCCGACCGCGTTCCGCGACCACCTGACGCTCGGCTACGAGATCCTCAAGTGGGAGGGCGACCTCGCCCAGCCGACGGCCTTCCTGCCGCTGTCCGAGCCGGTGCTCACGGAGAAGATCGCCAAGCTCAACGAGCACTACGGCAGCCAGCGCGACCGGACCTGGTTCGACGACGAGACCTTCCGCGGCCTGGCCCGCGTGCGCGGCGTCCAGTGCCACGCCCGCTACGCCGAGGGCTTCCACATCCAGAAGCTGACGCTGTCCGCAGCGCCGATGGTCGGTTCCGAGCCGAGCGGTTTCTGACCCCGCACACACCGCCGAGAAAGGGATACTCATGCGCGTACTGCTCACCGGGCACCAGGGCTACCTCGGGACCGTGATGGCGCCGCTGCTCGCCGCCGCCGGTCACGAGGTCATCGGCCTGGACTCCGGGCTGTTCGCGGACTGCGTGCTGGGTTCGCTGGACACCCCGGACGTCGACGGGATGTCGACCGACCTGCGGGACGTCACCGTCGACCAGCTGGCCGGGTTCGACGCCGTCGTGCACATGGCGGCGCTGTCGAACGACCCGCTGGGCTCGCTGGCCCCGGAGATCACCTACGACATCAACCACCACGCCTCGACCCGGCTGGCCCGGCTGTCGAAGGAGGCCGGTGTCGGCCGCTTCGTCTACGCCTCCACCTGCTCGGTGTACGGCGCCCAGTCCGGCGACGACCTCGTCGACGAGGACGCCCCGCTCAAGCCGGTCACCCCGTACGCGATCTCGAAGGTCCGCGTCGAGGACGACCTCGCCGAGCTCGCCGACGCCGACTTCGTGCCGGTCTCGATGCGCAACGCGACCGCGTTCGGGTTCTCGCCGCGGCTGCGCGCCGACATCGTGCTGAACAACCTGGTCGGCCGGGCGATCCTCACGGGCGAGGTCACCGTGCTGTCCGACGGCACCCCGTGGCGTCCGCTCGCGCACGCCGAGGACATCGCCGGTGCGGTCGTCGCGGCGCTGGGCGCCCCGGCGGACGTCGTCCGGGCCCGGGCCTACAACGTGGGAACCGAGACGAACAACCGGACCGTCGCCGAGATCGCGCAGGCCGTGATCGACGCCGTCCCCGGCTCGACGCTGAACATCACCGGTGAGGCCGGCAACGACCCGCGCTCCTACCGGGTCGACTTCGCCCGGGCCCGCAAGGAGCTCGGCTTCGAGGCGTCCTGGACGATCCCGGCCGGTGCCGAGCAGCTCGCCACCGAGTACCGGAACCGCGGCCTCACCCAGGACGCGTTCGACAACTCCTTCACCCGCCTCGCGGTGCTGAACCGGCGCCAGGCGGCGGGGGAGCTCGACGGGACGATGCACGTCGTCCGGTAGTTCGCACTCGGTCGACGGCCCGTCCCGCGCTACGGTCGCGGGGCGGGCCGTCGTCATATCCAGGGGGTGCCCATGTGCCGCAACATCCGGACGCTGCACAACTTCGAGCCGCCGGCCACGACCGACGAGGTGGACGCCGCGGCGCTGCAGTACGTCCGCAAGATCGCCGGGGCGGCGAAGCCGTCGCAGGCCAACGCCGAGGTGTTCGAACGGGCGGTCGCCGCCGTCGCCGAGGCGACCCGGGAGCTGCTCGGCGGGCTGACCACGACCGCCCCGCCGAAGGACCGTGAGGTGGAGGCGGCGAAGGCCCGGGCGCGGGCGGAGCAGCGCTACGCCCGCTGAATGAGCCGCGGGTAGAGCAGCAGCCCGGTTTCGGCCGACGCCTCTCGAGCGTCGCGTTCCCGTGGCCGGGAGCACGGTTCCGCTACGCCCGATCGACGTCGCCCTGTCGAGACGCACGTTGTCGCCCCGGTGGGGGCGGGAACGTGCATCTCGGCGAGTTGCTAGGCGGCCGAGGCGGCCAGGGCGTCGATCTCCACCAGCATCTCGGCGTGGGGGAGGCCCACGAACACGGTGGTGCGTGCGGGGAGCGCGGCACCGTCGGGGACGTGCCGGGACACGAACTCGCCGTAGGCGTCGTTCATCGCGGAGAAGTGCTCCCGCTCGGTGAGGTAGACGCGGAACATCAGGACGTCGCCGACCGAGGCGCCGCCCGCCTCCAGGATCGCGCGGACGTTCTCCAGGGTCCGCAGCGTCTGGGCGTGCACGTCGCCCGGCGCGATGTACTGCTTCGTCTCCGGGTCCATCGGGCCCTGCCCGGAGACCTGCAGCAGGCCGCCCTTGCGCACGCCCTGGCTGAAGGTGTGCGCGGGGGCGGGTGCGTCGGTGGTGGTCACGGTGCCGTTGGCGGCGGTGGTCATGCGGGGGGATCCTCTCGGGTCGGGCGCCAGCCGAGGTCGCGGGAGATCGTCCCGGTGACGGCCAGCAGTGACGGGACCAGCTCCATCAGCTGGTCGTAGCCGGCGACGATGGTCGGCACGGACACCGATACCGCCGCGACGGCGGTTCCGGCCGGTCCGCGGACCGGCGCCCCGATGCAGTTGATCGAGGCCTCGTTCTCCTCGCGGTCCTGGGCCCAGCCCTGCTCGCGCACCCGGGCGAGCTCGGCCAGGTAGGCGTCGCGGTCGGTGATCGTGTGCGGGGTGCGGGCGGGGAAGTCGACGTCGTCGAGCACCCGGTTCCGCTCCGCCGCGGGCAGGTCGGCGAGCAGCACCTTCCCGGCGGCGGTGGAGTGCACGGGTCCGCGCAGCCCGACCCGCGACGCCATGCGCACGTTGTCGAGCGACTCCAGCTTGTCGATGTAGACGATCTCGCCGTCGTCGCGCTCGGACAGGTGCACGGTGTGGCCGTGGGCCCGGTTGAACGCGTGCAGGTGCGGTGCGGCGACCGTGCGCACCTCGCGCTGGTCCAGCCCGCGCGAGGACAGCTCGAACAGCCGCGAGCCGAGCCGGTAGCGGTGGTGGTCGTCGCGGTGCACGAAGTGCTCGTCGGCCAGGGTGCGCAGCAGCCGCAGGACGGTCGTCTTGTGCACCTCGAGCGCCGTGGCGAGCTCGTCGAGCGACGCCGGGCCCTCCCCGAGGACCACCAGGATCCGCAGCGCCTTGGTCAGGCTGGTGCTCACACGGCCTCCCGGTCGGCGTTCACGCGCAGGGTCGCCCAGGCGTCGTCGTCGAGGTCGAGCAGGTGCTCGGGCAGCGGTGCGGCGGAGTCGCCGGGAACGACGAGCACCGCGGCGGCACCGAGGTGGCCCCGCCGCAGGCAGCGGCCCACGTCCTCGCCGCGGACCAGGCCGGTGAGCAGCCCGGCGGCGAACGCGTCGCCCGCCCCGACCGGCTCGACGACGTCGACGACCAGCGCCGCGCGCTCGGTGACCGCGCCGTCGCGGTGCACGGCCAGTGCGCGCCGGGCGCCGTCCTTGACCACGACCAGCTCCGGGCCGGGCAGCAGCGTGCGCAGCCGGGCCGGGTCGTCGGTGCCGAACACCCGCCGCGCCTCGTCCGCCCCGACGAGTACGACGTCGGCCCGATCGGCCAGCGCGGCCACCGGGGCCGGGTCGCCGTCGGGCCACATCTGCTCGCGCCAGTTCACGTCGAACACGACCCGGTACCGGCGGGGGCGGGCCAGCAGCGCGGCCAGCGCGGCTGCGCAGGACGTCGACACGGCCGCGGTGATCCCGCTGACGTGCACCCAGTCCGCGTCGGCGATCCGGTCGCGTACCGCGGGCAGCTCCAGCAGTTCGGGCCCGGCCGCCGAGGCCGCCGACCCGGACCGCCGGTAGGTCATGACGGTGCCGCCGTCGGGCGCCGGGGACTTGGCGTAACGGCCGGTCGGGAGGTCCGGGTCGACGCCGATCCCACCGGTGTCGACCCCGGCGGCGGCGAGCGTGCGCTGCACGAGGGCGCCGTGCCGGTCGTCGCCGAGACGCCCGACCCACGCCACCGCGACGCCGGCCGCGGCCAGGTCGAGCGCGACGTTCACCTCGGCGCCCGCGGCGTGCGCGGGGGCCCGCGGGTCGTCGACGGCGGCCGCGTCGGGGACCAGGGCGAGGGCCTCGCCGAAGCACACCACGGCGCTGCGGCCCGGGGTTTCCACTGCTGGGTTCTCCTCCGCCGTCGTTGACCGATCTGTCGCGCTGATGCTAGAACAGCCGCACCGAAATACGCAACAATCGCTGCAAAATACGCAACGTACCTGCTCAGAGGGGAGAACGGGATGCTCCGGTACGCGTCGCTCGGCGCCGAACGGCCCGGCCCGTACGCCAAGTCGGTCCCGCCGCTGCCCGGTACGGTCGACGAGTGGCTCGCCGGCGGGCCGCGGCTGTCGGACCTGGCCACACCCGTCCTCACCCTCGACCGGGCGGCCCTGCACGCCAACGCCGAGCGGATGGCCGGCTGGTGTGCCGCACACGGCGTCGACCTCGCCCCGCACGGCAAGACGACGATGGCCCCCGCGCTGTGGGACCTGCAGCTGCGCCACGGCGCCTGGGGGATCACCGTCGCGACGCCGTGGCAGGCGCGGATCGCGATCGACGCCGGCGTGCGACGGGTGCTGCTGGCGAACGCGCTCGTCGACCCGGCAGGCGTGCGGGCCGTCGCCGCCGCGCGTGACGCCGACCCGGACCTGGAGGTGCTGAGCTGGGTCGACTCGGTCGACGCCGTCACCGCGATGACCACCGCCGCGGGGTCCCCGGCACGGCCGCTCGCCGTCGTCGTCGAGCTGGGGGCGCCCGGCGGCCGGACCGGCGCGCGCACCCTGGCCGAGGCCGAGCGGGTGGCGTCGGCCGTCGTGGCCAGCCCGGTGCTGGCGCTGGCCGGGGTCGGCGGCTACGAGGGGGCCCTCGCGCACGACCCGTCGGAGGCGTCACTGGCGACCGTCCGCGCCTATCTCGACGACCTCGCCGAGCTGCACCGCCGGCTCGCCCCGTCCTACGGGACCGACGAGGTCGTGGTCACCGCGGGCGGCAGCGCCTACTTCGACCAGGTCGTCGCCGCGCTGGCCGGGCTCGCCGACACGCGCACCCGCGTCGTGCTGCGCTCGGGCGCCTACCTCGTCCACGACGACGGCTTCTACCGCGGCATCTCCCCGCTGGCCCGCGACGAGGAGCAGCGCCCGTTCCGCTCGGCCATGCACGTGACCGCCCGGGTGGTGTCGACCCCCGAGCCCGGCCTGGCGCTGCTCGACGCGGGCAAGCGCGACGTCCCGTTCGACGAGGGGCTGCCCGAGCCGCAGCGGATCGCCGACGACCTCGGGTCGCCCTCGCGGCCGCTGACCGGGACGGTCACCGCCGTCAACGACCAGCACGCGTTCCTGCGCACCGAGGAGCAGGTCCGGATCGGGCAGGTCGTCCGGCTCGGGCTCTCGCACCCGTGCACCGCGTTCGACAAGTGGCGCTGGATCCCGGTGCTGGACGGCACCGACCCCGACCCGCAGGTCGTCGAGCTCGTCCGGACGTTCTTCTGATGGGCACGCTGCTGCGCGGCGGCACCGTCGTCGACGGGACCGGCGGGCCCCGGTACACCGCGGACGTGCTCGTCGAGGGCGACCGGATCGCCGCGGTCGGGCCGGACGCGGCCGGACGGGCCGAGCGGGTCGTCGAGGTGGACGGGATGGTCGTCGCCCCCGGGTTCGTCGACATGCACGCCCACTCCGACCTGCGCCTGCTCACCGAGCCCGCGCACCTCGCGAAGGTCTCCCAGGGCGTGACGACCGAGGTCATCGGCCAGGACGGGCTGTCCTACGCCCCCGTCGACGACGCCGTGCTGCCCGTGCTGCGCCGCGCGATCGCCGGCTGGAACGGCGACCCCGGCGCGGACTTCTTCACCTGGCGCACCGTCGCGGAGTACCTGGACCGGCTCGACGAGGGCATCGCCGGCAACGCCGCCTACCTCGTCCCGCACGGCACCGTCCGCGCGCTGGTCTGCGGCTGGGACGACCGCCCCGCCACCCAGGCGGAGATCGCCCGGATGGCCGACGTCGTCCGCACCGGCATGGACCAGGGCGCGGTCGGCCTCTCGGCCGGGCTCACCTACACCCCCGGCATGTACGCCGACGGCGCCGAGCTCGCCGCGCTGTGCGCCGCGGTGGGGGAGCGGGGCGGCTTCTTCTCCCCGCACCACCGCAGCTACGGCGCGGGCGCGCTGGAGGCCTACGCCGAGATGGTCGGCGTCGCCGAGCGGTCCGGGTGCGCGCTGCACCTGGCCCACGCCACGCTCAACTTCGGCCCCAACAAGGGCCGGGCCGGGGAGCTGATCACGCTGCTCGACGCGGCCGTCGCCCGCGGCGTCGACATCACCCTCGACACCTACCCGTACCTGCCGGGTGCGACGACGCTGTCGGCGATCCTGCCCAGCTGGTGCCAGTCCGGCGGCCTCGACGCGGCCCGCGAGCGGCTGCGCGACCCGGCCGCCCTCGCCCGGATCCGCGAGGACCTGGAGGTCCACGGCTCCGACGGCTGCCACGGCGTCGTCGCCGAGTGGGAGACGATCGAGATCAGCGGGGTCACGAACCCCGAGCTCGCCGGGACGGTCGGGCGCACGGTCGCCGACATCGCGGGCGCGACCGGAGCGGATCCGTTCGACACCTGCGTGGACATCCTGCTCCGCGACGACTTCGGGACCGGCATCCTGCAGCACGTCGGGCACGAGGAGAACGTCCGCGCGATCATGCGCCACCCGCGGCACACCGGCGGCAGCGACGGCCTGCTCGTCGGGGCGAAGCCGCACCCGCGGGCCTGGGGGACCTTCCCCCGCTACCTCGGCCACTACTGCCGCGAGCTCGGGCTGTTCTCCCTGGAGGAGTGCGTCCACCACCTCACCGGACGCGCCGCCGACCGGCTCCGCCTGGCCGACCGCGGTCGCGTCCGGCCGGGCCTGGCCGCCGACCTGGTCGTGTTCGACCCGGACACCGTCACCGACACCGCCACCTTCGCCGAGCCCGCCCAGCAGGCGGCCGGCATCCCGTACGTGCTGGTCAACGGAGCCTTCGCGATCGACGGCGGGGAGCGCACCGACGCGCTCGCCGGTCGCGCGCTGCGCCGCCGGGCCGACGGCCGCACCGCACCGGGCACCCACCCCACCGGAGGACGACGATGACCTTCCTCGACTGGCTGCAGAACGACACGGCCGGCCTGCTCACCCTCGCCGCCGTCAGCGTCGCGCTGCTGCTGATCATGATCATGCGACTACGGCTGGAGCCGTTCATCGCGCTCATCGTCACCGGCGTGCTGGTCGCGCTCGTCGCGGGCGTGTCGGTCACCGACCTCGTCGGCACCCCGATCAAGGCGTCGGACTCGCTGTTCGAGACCGGCTTCGCCGGGATCCTCGGCCACATCGCCCCGATCATCGGGCTGGGCACCGTGCTCGGCGCGATCATGGAGCGCTCCGGTGGTGCGGACGCCCTGACCGAACGGCTGCTCCGGCTGTTCGGGCCGAAGGGCGCACCGCTCGCGATGGGTGTCACCGGGCTGGTGCTCGGCATCCCGGTGTTCTTCGACATCGGCATCTTCGTGCTCGCGCCGCTGGTCTACGTGGCCGCGCGCCGCGGCGGCCGCTCGCTGGTCCTCTATGCGATGCCGATGCTCGCCGGGCTGTCGATGACCCACGCGTTCCTGCCGCCGCACCCCGGACCGGTCACCGCGGGCGGGCTGCTCGGCGTCGGGATGGGCTGGGTGATCGCGATGGGCCTGCTCTGCGGCGTTCCCGCCTGGCTGGTCAGCGGCGTCTGGTGGGGCTCGTTCATCGGACGGCGGATCCAGGTCGGCGTGCCCGAGGACCTGCCCGGTGGGGCCGCCCCGGCCGCCGCCCCCGGCCCGGCCGGTTCCGCGCGCGACGCCGGCGACGGCAACGGCGACGGTGACCCGGGCGGCGGGACGGGTGGTGTCCGCACCGCGGAGACGGCCGGCCCGCAGACCGCGGTCGCGGTGGCCGCGCCCCCGTCGGTCGCGCTCATCTCCTCGATCATCGCGGTCCCGCTGGTGCTCATCCTCGCCGCGACCGTCGCGGGGGTGACGCTCCCCGAGGGCACGGTGTTCCGCGACGTCCTCGTGCTGCTCGGCACCCCGGCCATCGCGCTGACGCTGTCGGTGCTGCTCGCGCTGTACCTGCTCGGCATCCGGCGCGGGACGTCGATGGCCGAGCTCGGCCGGATCTCCGGCGAGTCGCTGCGCCCGGTCGGGATGATCCTGCTCGTCGTCGGGGCGGGGGCGTTCTTCGGCAAGGTCCTGCAGACCACCGGCGTCGGCGACGCACTGGCCGGCTCGATGACCGCGATCGGGCTGCCGGTGATCGCCTCGGCGTACCTGATCAGCGCGGCGCTGCGGATCGCCCAGGGTTCGGCGACCGTCGCCATCGTGACGACGGCGGGCATCATCGGCCCGACCGTCGCCGCGGGCGGCTACAGCCAGCCGCAGCTCGCGCTGATTGTCGTCGCCGTGTCGGCCGGGTCGATCATCGCCAGCCACGTCAACGACGGCGGGTTCTGGATCGTCGCCAAGTACTTCAACATGACGGTGAAGCAGACCCTGATGACCTGGACGGTGCTGGAGACGATCCTGTCGGTCGTCGGGTTCGCCGCGGCCGCGCTGGTGTGGGCCGTCGTCTAGGAGCGCAGCGGGTCGGCGTCGAGCGTGACCGGCGCGCCGTGCGGGGTCGCGACGGCGGCACGCAGCCAGGCGCCGGTCCGCTCCTCGACCGAGCCGCGGTCGGCGACGCCGAGCCCGTCGAGCAGGTGCTCCAGCGCGGCGAGCCAGGCGTCCCAGTAGTCCAGGCCGGTGTCCAGCTCGCCGCCCAGGGTCTCGGCGAACTCCTGCCGGTCCAGCGTCCCGGTGTCCTGCAGGGCCAAGGCCAGCGCGAACGCGCTCGCCTGCCACGGCTCGTCGAAGACCGGGCCGTCAGGCGGGCTCAAGGTAGGACTCCCAGGCGTCGACGGAGACGGTCGTGGTCGGGTCGGCGTCCGGGCCCCACAGCTCGGGGCCGGTGAACACCACGGTGTAGAGCGGCTCCGGGCACTCGCCGTGGCCGTGCGCGCGGGCGTCGGGCAGCACGTGGGTCCCGCGGTGGGTCTCGACGGTCCCGCAGCGACCGCGGACGTAGCGGGGGAGCCGGGTGTGCCCGCGCGGGTGCATCACCCGGGCCCGCACGCGGTCGCCGGGGGCGAACCGGGGCGGGCCGGTGTCGTCGCGCTCGGTCGGGGCGCCGGTGGCCAGCACCCGGGCGGCGGCGTCGGCGTCCAGCGCGGCCGGGGCGTCGGCGCGCGGGCGCAGGGGGCGCCCGGCGTCGAGCTCGTCGGCGCCGACCAGGCCGTGGGTGACCAGCAGCTTCTCGGTCGCCGCGAGCCAGATCTCGTAGTAGGTCAGGGTCAGGTAGACCGGCGGGGGAAGCGACTCGCGGGCGTGCCGGGACTCGTCGATCGACCAGCCGCCCGGGCGGGCCGCGGCGAGGGTCAGCGCCAGCACCAGCGGCTCCCAGTCCGCGTGGAACCGGACGTCCTCCGGCTCGGGCTCCACCGGCCCGAAGCCCATCGCGCCGCCGAGGTCGTGCGCGCCGTTCACGCCGACACCAGCCGGGTGCCGATCATGGCGTCGCGGGAGACGATCGCGGCGAGCTCGTCCGCGGACCACCCGTCCGTGCCGGCCGGACGCTGCGGGACGACCAGGTAGCGCAGCTCGGAGGTGGAGTCGTGCACCCGGATGGCGACGTCGTCGTCGAGCACGGTCCCGAAGTCGGCGAGCACGCCGCGCGGGTCCAGCACCGCCCGCGACCGGTAGGCCGGCGACTTGTACCAGACCGGGGGCAGACCCAGGACCGGCCACGGGTAGCAGGAGCACAGGGTGCAGACGACGAGGTGGTGCTCGCCCGGTGAGTTGAACACCGCGGCGAGGTGCTCGCCGCCGCGACCGCCGTAGCCGAGCTCGGCGACCGCCGCGGTCGCGTCGTCGGCGAGCCGGGCCGCGAAGTCCGGGTCGGTCCAGGACCGGGCGACGACGTGCGCGCCGTTCCGCGGGCCGACCCGGTGCTGGTAGGTCTCGACGATCTCGTCGAGTGCGGCCGGGTCGACGTAGCCCTTCTCGACCAGGATCGACTCGAGTGCCCGCACGCGGGCGTCCACCGGTCGCAGCTCACCGCTCATCGGGACGACGTTAGCCAGGCGGGGCCGGGGCGTCGAGAGCACGACGGCCCGGCACCTCGCGGTACCGGGCCGTCGGGAGGGCGGTGGGCTCAGGCGTGCGTGAGTGCGTCCTCGAACTCCTCGGCCTTCAGCGGGGCGAGGTCGGAGACCCGCAGGAAGTCGCCCAGCGTGGTGCCGGTCGCGCCCGAGTCGACGTTGCGCGGGCCGCGTCCGGCCCGGACGTCGTCGAGGTTGATCGTGCGCAGGTCGTAGGAGAAGCGGGTGACGTCGGAGGTGTTCGGCGCCGACGCGTGCAGGTGGTTCGACGAGAACATGAACACGTCACCGGACTGCCCGGCGATCCGGATCTCGCCGCGGGACTCGAAGTCCTCCAGCGGGAGCGGGTGCGGACGGGTGTCGGTGGTCTTCTCGCCGGCGGCCGCGGTGCGGTGCTTGGCGACCCACTCGTCGTAGTCGTACTGGTTCGAGCCGTTCTTCACCGGACGGTCGAAGTAGTCGGTGTACATGCTCATGACGTTGTCGCCGACGACGTCGAACACCGGGGTCCAGTAGTTCACGAGCTGCTGCGGGTGGCCGTACCACATGTCGCGGTGCGCCTTGTAGTTGTAGGACACACCGGCGGTGAGGAACTGGTCGGCCGGGATCACGCGCAGCCGCGGGATGTCGAAGTAGGTGCGCTCGGGGTCGACGCCGAAGTCGACGGCGAACTGCTGGCAGAGCGCCTTGGTCCGGTCGCCGTTGGTGAACTCGCGCTTGAGCGGCTCGACGCGGCGGACGAACTCGTCGACGTCCATCTCGTACTGGGCGCGCTCCGGGTCCAGACCCTCGAAGGCCTGACCGATCAGGTCCTTGGCGTGGTCGGCGAGGGCGTTCGCGCCGCCGATCCCGCTGTAGAGGTGGAAGTCGCCCCGGAACAGGGACTCGCGGCGCGCGTCGTCGTCGATCCGGCGGTTGAGGTAGACCGTGATCACCGCTTGCTCCTCCGTGCTGGCTCGGGGTCGGAAACCCGCCTGACGTCTGTCGACGCTAGCGCACACGATCGGGTGAGCATTTACGATGCAACGTAGTAGTCGCGCTGTGCGACACCGTGTCCGGAAGATCCGTTTGGTGTGGTCCGCTCCCTCATGGTTAGCTGAGCCTCACCTATGGAGGAGGCGGCGATGTCGGTCGTGACCGAGGACCGGGCGGCGGTCCGTGTGGTGAGTCTGCAGCGGCTCTCGGACGTCTTCGTCCGGGCCGAGCTCGAGGGGGAGGGGCTCGCCGGTCTCGGCCTGCCGGGCGTCCCCGACGAGGCCTGCGTCTTCCACTTCCCGCTGCCCGACGGCGGCCGCGACGACCACGGTCGCTGGTACACCCTGCGCGAGGTCAGCCCCTGCCGCACCCGGGCGTCCATCGACCTGGTCTGCCACCCCGGCGGGGTCGGCGCCGGCTGGGCCCGGCGGGCCTGCGTCGGTGACGAGATCGAGGTCTCGCACTCCAACAGCTGGTTCAAGCGCCCGGCCGGCGTCGGCTGGCAGATCCTCGTCGGCGACGCGGCCGCGCTCCCGGCGCTCGCCCGGATCGTCACCGAGACACCCGAGGGCATCGACACCGAGGTCGTCCTGGAGATCGACGAGGTCCCGGCCGACTTCCCCGCGCGGGCGCGGGTCCGCCGCGAGCCCGCGAGCGAGACCGGCAGCCGGCTGGCGGAGATCGTCGCCGGGCTGGCGCTGCCGGACGGGCCCGGCTACGTCTACGTCGGCGGTGAGGCGTCCGCGACCCGCGCCGCCCGCAAGCACCTGCGCCACGAGCGCGGCCTGCCGCCCGGCGCCTACGGCGTGCTCGGCTACTGGCGTCGTGACGCCGACACCTTCCGTCGCACCTGGCAGGCCAACCAGGAGCGCTTCGAGAAGGCCTACGCCGACGCGGCCGTCGCCGCCGGGGGCGACGACGAGCGGATGCTCGACCTCTACGAGGCGACCCTGGAGCGCGACGGGCTGCTCTGAGCGGGACGTGCCGCGGGACACCGACGCCTCGGTCGGCGCCCGCGTGGGCCAGGCGTAAACTCGGAGGTCGGCACCCCGACCGGGTCGGGAGCCCTACCGCGACCCGGGCAGGGGTCTGTCCTGCCCGCGGCCGGCCCCCGTCGCCGCGCGCACCGCCAGCCCACCTCCACCGAGGAGCCAGCGCCGTCGTGGCCATCCTGTCCGGTCTGCTCACCTCCGCCCTGTCCGACGCCGGTCTCCGCGCCGCCGTCGACGCCGCCCGTGCCGCGGACACCCGCGCCGGTGAGACCCCTGCCGTGCAGGTCGAGGGTCCCTCCGCGGTGCGCCCGCTGCTCGCCGCCGGGCTCGCCGAGACCTCCACGGTGCTCGCCGTGACCGCCACCGACCGGGAGGCCGAGGACCTCGCGGCCGCGGTGTCGGACCTGCTCGGCCACGGCGAGGCGCCGGGCGCCGCCGCCGACACGGTGCACGACTGCGCGGGCGCGCCGGTCGTCGTACTGCCGAGCTGGGAGACGCTGCCGCACGAGAAGCTGTCCCCGCGCCCGGACACCGTCGCCCGCCGGCTGACGATCTTCCACCGGCTCTCCTCGGCGGAGACCGCCCCTCGGGTGGTCGTGACCGCGGCGCGCAGCCTGATCCAGCCGGTCGCGCCCGGGCTGGGCACGCTCGCCCCGGTGACGCTGGCCGTCGGCGAGGAGTACGACTTCGAGCAGCTGCTGGTGCGGCTGGTGGAGCTGGCCTACAGCCGCGCCGAGATGGTCACCACCCGCGGCGAGTTCGCCGTGCGCGGCGGCATCCTCGACATCTTCCCGCCGACCGCCGAGCACCCGGTGCGCGTCGAGTTCTGGGGCGACGAGGTCTCCGAGGTGCGGTCGTTCTCCGTCGCGGACCAACGCTCGGTCGGCGAGGTCACGCGGATCGACGTGCCGCCGTGCCGCGAGCTGCTGCTCACCACCCCGGTGCGCGAGCGGGCCGGCGAGCTGGCCCTGGAGCAGCCCGAGACCGCGGGCCTCAACCGCAACCCGCTGCGCGAGCTGCTCGAGAAGCTGTCCGAGGGCATCCCCGGCGAGGGCATGGAGTCGCTGATCCCGGCGCTGGTCGGCGGGGAGATGCAGACGCTCACCGACCTGCTCCCGGACGGGACGCGGGTGCTGCTCGCCGACCCCGAGCGCATCCGCACCCGCTGCGCGGACCTCGTGCGCACCGGGCAGGAGTTCCTGGAGGCGTCCTGGCTGGCGTCCGGCTCCGGCGGCGAGGCCCCGATCGACGTCTCCGGGTCGGCCTACCGCGACCTGCGCGTCACGCTGGACCACGCGACGGCGACCGGCCGCCCGGTGGTCTCGCTGTCGCCGCTGCTGTCGGGCTCCGACGACGTCGTCGTGGCGGGCGTGCACGAGATCGAGCCCTACCGGGGCGACACCGACCGCGCGCTGACCGACCTGCGCGCGCACGTCGCCACCGGCGGCGCCGCGGTGCTCGTGCTGGCCGGGCAGGGCACCGCCGACCGCTCGCTGGAGCAGCTGCGCGAGGCCGAGGTCCCCGCCTCCGCCGTCCCGGTGCTCGCCGACGCCCCGGAGAAGGGGATCGTCACCGTCACCTGCGGGCGCGTGCTGAACGGGTTCACCGCGCCGGAGGTCGGGCTGGTCGTCGTCTCCGAGGCCGACCTGACCGGCAGCCGCGCCGGGCTCGACACCGCGCCGCGCAAGACCACCCCCCGCAAGCGCAACGCCGTCGACCTGGCCGTGCTGCAGCCCGGCGACTTCGTCGTCCACAACCAGCACGGCATCGGACGCTTCATCGAGATGAAGGAGCGCACCGTCCAGGGCGCCACCCGCGAGTACCTGGTGCTGGAGTACGCCAGCTCCAAGCGCGGCCAGCCCGCCGACCGGCTCTTCGTGCCGACCGACGCCCTCGACGAGATCAGCCGCTACGTGGGCGGCGAGCAGCCCGCCGTCAACAAGCTCGGCGGCGGGGACTGGGCCAAGACCAAGAGCCGCGCCCGCAAGGCGGTCAAGGACATCGCGGCCGGTCTGGTGCAGCTCTACGCGGCGCGCCAGGCCTCGCCGGGGCACGCGTTCGGCGCGGACACCCCGTGGCAGCGCGAGCTCGAGGACGCCTTCCCCTACACCGAGACCCCCGACCAGCTCTCCGCGATCGACGAGGTCAAGCGGGACATGGAGCGTCCGGTCCCGATGGACCGCGTCATCTCCGGCGACGTCGGGTTCGGCAAGACCGAGATCGCGGTGCGGGCGGCGTTCAAGGCGGTGCAGGACGGCAAGCAGGTCGCCGTCCTCGTCCCGACGACGCTGCTCGCCACCCAGCACCTGTCGACGTTCTCCGAGCGGATGCGCCAGTTCCCGGTGACCGTGCGCGGGCTGTCGCGGTTCACCGACCCGGCCGAGGCGCGCGAGACGATCGAGAAGCTCGCCGACGGCACCGTCGACGTCGTCGTCGGGACGCACCGGCTGCTCCAGACCGGCATCCGCTACAAGGATCTCGGCCTGGTGATCGTCGACGAGGAGCAGCGCTTCGGCGTCGAGCACAAGGAGCACATCACCGCGCTCCGGGCGCACGTCGACGTCCTCACCCTGTCCGCGACGCCGATCCCGCGGACCCTGGAGATGAGCCTCGCCGGCATCCGCGAGATGTCGGCGATCACCACCCCGCCCGAGGAGCGGCACCCGACCCTGACCTACGTCGGCGCCTACGACGACAAGCAGGTCGCCGCCGCCCTGCGCCGCGAGTTGCTGCGCGACGGCCAGGTGTTCTACGTGCACAACCGGGTCAGCTCGATCGACCGGGCGGCCAAGAAGATCCAGGACCTCGTCCCCGAGGCGCGGGTCGCCGTCGCGCACGGGCAGATGAACGAGGACCTGCTGGAGCGGACCGTCAGCGCGTTCTGGCACCGCGAGTTCGACGTGCTGGTCTGCACCACGATCGTCGAGAACGGCCTGGACATCTCGAACGCCAACACCCTGATCGTCGAACGCTCCGACACCCTCGGCCTGTCCCAGCTCCACCAGCTGCGCGGCCGGGTCGGGCGTGGCCGCGACCGCGGCTACGCCTACTTCCTGTTCCCGGCGGAGCATCCGCTCACCGAGACCGCGCACGACCGGCTCGCCACCATCGCCCAGCACTCCGAGCTCGGCTCCGGCGCGGCCGTCGCGATGAAGGACCTGGAGATCCGCGGCGCGGGCAACATCCTCGGTGCCGAGCAGTCCGGCCACATCGCCGGCGTCGGGTTCGACCTCTACATCCGCCTGGTCGGGGAGGCCGTCGCGGCGTTCCGCAGGCAGGCGGGCGGGGAGATCGGGGCCGAGCCGGAGGAGCTGCAGGAGGTCCGGGTCGACCTGCCGGTCGACGCGCACGTCCCGCACGACTACGTCGACGGCGAGCGGCTGCGCCTGGAGGTCTACCGCAAGATCGCCGAGGCGCCGGACGACGCCGCGCTCACCGCGATCGTCGAGGAGCTGACCGACCGCTACGGCGAGCCCCCGACCCCGGTGCGCAACCTGCTGGAGGTCGCCCGGTTCCGCCAGCTCTGCCGCCGCCTCGGCATCCGTGAGGTCGCGTCGGCGGGCACCCAGCTGCGGATCGGTCCGATGCAGCTGCCCGACTCCGCCCAGCTGCGGCTGCGCCGGCTCTACCCCAAGGCGCAGTACAAGGCGGCCGCGCAGGTCGTCACGGTGCCCAAGCCGGTGCAGGGCAACCGGACCGGCGGCGCCGCCATGCGCGACGTCGAGCTGCTCGGCTGGTGCGCGGAGCTCCTGCTGCAGATCGTGCCGACCTCCACCCCGGTGCACAGCTCCGCCTCGTCCTGACGCGGCCCCGACGCGGCGTTGACGCCGCGTTGATGAACACCGGGTGCTGCACCGAAGAACATCGGGTGTCGGCGTCCGTGCCGTTTCCGGGACGGAACGGGACGGACGCCGGCGAACCGCTCGCCGGAGTTGTCGGGATCAATCGCGCGACGTGGGTTCCCGTTTCCCCCGGTGATCCACGGCACCCCACGGACGTGATCCGCACTGTTTTACGATCGGATCGACGGCGGATCAGAACGCCGTTTCCGTCGTGAACTCCCTGTGTCCGGGAAAGAGGTGTGTCCGATGTCCGATCGCCGGCCCGTCTCCACCGAATCCGTCGAACTCTGCACTCCGTACCTGGTACTGGACCTGGACGCCGTCCGGGAACGGTACGCCGAATTCGGGCGTGCACTTCCCGGCGCGAAACTGTTCTATGCGGTCAAGGCGAATCCGGCCCCGCGGCTCGTCGCATTCCTGGTCGGTCTCGGTGCGCGATTCGACGTCGCCAGCCGGCCGGAGCTGGAACTGTGCCTCGCAGCCGGCGCGCGGCCCGCGGACATCTCCTACGGCAGTACCGTGAAGAAGGAACGCGACATCGCGTTCGCGCACCGCAGCGGAGTGCGGCGGTTCGCCGTCGACTCGGCCGCCGAGCTGGCCAAGATCGCGCGCTGCGCGCCGGGGGCGGAGGTGTTCGTCCGGGTCACCTGCACCGGCGCGGGCTCCTGCTTCCCGCTGGACCGCAAGTTCGGGTGCTCGACGGCCGCGGCCGCGTCGCTGCTGCTCGACGCCGACGCGGCCGGGCTGCGGGCCGCCGGGGTGTCGTTCCACGTCGGTTCCCAGCAGCTCGACCCGGGGGCGTGGCGGGCCGGGATCGCCGACGCCGCGGAGGTGTTCCGCCGGGTCCGCGCCCGCGGGCTGCGACCCGACCTGCTCGACCTCGGCGGCGGCTTCCCCGCGCACTACGACGCGCAGGTCCGCCCGCTGTCGGACTACGGGGACGCGATCCGCGAGGCGGTCGCCGCGGAGTTCGGCGACGACCGGCCGGAGCTGATGATCGAACCGGGCCGGGGCCTCGTCGCCGACGCGGGGACGCTCCACAGCGAGGTCGTGCTCGTGTCCGACCGGGACGGTGACGCCGGTCCGCGCTGGGTCTACCTCGACGTCGGCCGCTTCGGCGGGCTCGCCGAGACCGAGGGCGAGCTGGTCCGCTACCCGATCCGCACCGCGCACGACGACGGCCCCCGCTCCCCGGTCGTACTGGCCGGGCCGACCTGCGACAGCGCCGACGTGCTCTACCGCAGGCACCCCTACCTGCTCCCCGACGACCTGTGCGCCGGTGACGTGGTCCGGCTGCTGCACACCGGCGCCTACACCGCCAGCTACTCCTCGGTGGGCTTCAACGGCTTCGCCCCGCTGCGCTGCGTCTGCACCGGGGACCCCGCCGCGGGCGGGTCCGGAATGTCGGTGCGTGCGGCTAACGTCGCCGTGTGAGCTTCCTGCGCCATCCCCATCTGTCGGGTGACACGCTCGTCCTGGTCGCGGAGGACGACCTGTGGACGGCTCCGGTCGAGGGCGGGCGGGCCCACCGCCTGACCGCGGACGGGGTGCCCGTCACCGCACCGCGCTTCTCGCCCGACGGCGGGTCCGTCGCGTTCGCGTCCCGGCGCGACGGCGCACCCGAGGTGTACCGGGTCGACGCCGAGGGTGGCACGCCCACCCGGCTGACCTGGTGGGGCGAGGCGCCGACCCGCGCCGCGGGCTGGACCCCCGACGGCGCGGTGGTCGCGCTGTCCGCGCACGGCGACGCGACCTCTCGGCTGTGGGCGTACGCGGTCCCGGCGACCGGCGGGGCACCGCGGCTGCTGCCGTACGGCACGCTCTCCGCGCTCGCCCACCAGCCCGGCGGACCCGCCGTGCTCACCCAGGTCGAGGGCGGGCGCGACGCGGCCCACTGGAAGCGCTACCGCGGTGGGCGCGCCGGCCGGCTGTGGCTCGACACCGCCGGGACGGGGGAGTTCACCCGGGTCCTCGCCGCCCTGGCCGGGCAGCTGGAGTGCCCCATGGTCGTCGACGACGGGTCGGGCCCGCGGCTGGCGTTCGTCTCCGACCACGAGGGCTGGGGGAACGTCTACTCCGTCCCGCTCGCCGACCCCGGCACCGACCTGCGCCGGCACACCGACCACGGGTCCGGCGGCGGCACCGACTTCTACGCCCGGCACGCGAGCACCGACGGGCGCCGGGTGGTCTACGAGTCGGCCGGGGAGATCTTCCTGCTGGACGACCTGTCCGCCGCCTCGCAGCCGCGCCGGATCGACGTCCGGCCCGGCGGGCCGCGGCGCGCCCGCGAGCCGTTCCGCGCGTCGCTGCCCGCCGACCTCGGCCCGGTCCGGCCCGACCGCACCGGCCGCACGAGCATCGTGTCGGTGCGCGGGACCGTGCACCGGCTCACCCACCGCGACGGCCCCGCCCGCGCACTGCTCGCCGAGCCCGGTGTGCGGGCCCGGCTCGCGCACCCGCTCGGCACGCACCGCGCCGTATGGGTGGACGACGCGACCGGCGAGGACGCCGTGGTCGTGGCCCCGCTCGACCCGCACCTCCCGGACGCCCCGGAGCGGGCGCGGTACGCCGCGGGCGGCATCGGACGGGTCCTGGAGCTGGCCCCGGCACCGGACGGGTCCGCCGTCGCGCTCACCACGCACGACGGCAGGCTGCTGGTGCTGCACACCGGCGCCGATCCCGCACCGGACCCGGAACCCGGCCCCGACGACCGGCCCGACGACGGCGTGGTCGACGAGGCCGTCCCGGCCCGGGCGGTGGGGGAGCTGCGCGAGCTGCACCGCGGCACCGCGGGCGAGCCCTCCGACGTGTCCTGGTCACCGGACTCGGCCTGGCTGGCCTGGTGCGACCCGGCCCCCGAGGGGCTGTCGCGGATCGTGCTCACCCGGGTCGCCGACGGCGAGCACGCCGAGGTCACCCCGGCCCGCTTCCACGACAGCGACCCGGTCTTCACCGCCGACGGCAGGCACCTGGCGTTCCTGTCCCGGCGGGTGTTCGACCCCAGCTACGACGAGCACTCCTTCGACCTGACCTTCGGCACCGGCTGGAAGCCGTTCCTGGTGCCGCTGGCCGCGCGGACGCCGTCGCCGTTCGGGGCGGGGCCGGACGGCCGCCCGGTGGACCCGGCCGACGAAGGCCCGGACGACCCGCCCGCGACCCCGTCGACGCCCCCGGCCCCGCCGGAGCCCGGCGACGAGCCCGAGCCGTCCGGTGACGGAGCCGCCGACGGTGCGGGCCGCGCGGTGGCCGCGGCGACCGGGGCCGGGACGCAGGCCCGGAGCGGGGCGCGTGGCGGCCGTCGCCGGTCCGGGCGCGACGCCGACGAGGTACCGCCGGAGGTCGTCGTCGACGTCGAGGGCCTGGCCGACCGGGTCGTCGGCGTTCCGGTCGAGGCCGCCCGCTACACCCGGCTCGCCGCGGTCCGGGGCGGCCTGGTGTGGCTGCGGCTGCCCGGCGGCACCGGCGTGCTCGGCGACAGCCTCCCCGACGACGACGCCGAGCCCGACCGCGCCGTGCTGGAGCGGTTCGACCTGGCCCGGCGCACGGTCACCGTGGTCGCCGATCCGGCGTCGTCGTTCGCCGTGAGCGGCGACGGAACCCGGCTCGTCGTCCGCGACCGGGGCACGGTGCGGCTGCTGCGCGCCGACCGGGGCGGCTCCGCGGCACCCGAGGACGACGCGGGCGGCGACGAGTTCACGATCGACACCCGCCGGCTCGTGGTCACCGTCGACCCGGTCGCGGAGTGGCAGCAGATGTTCGACGAGACCGCACGTCTCATGCGCGACCACTTCTGGGTCGAGGACATGGCCGGCGTCGACTGGGCCGCCGAGACCGCCCGGTACCGGCCGCTGGTCGACCGGGCCGGGAGCCACGACGACCTGCTCGACGTGTTGTGGGAGCTGCACGGCGAGCTGGGGACCTCGCACGCCTACGTCATGGGCGGCCGCGCCGGGGGCGACCCGACCGGGCGCCCCGGCCTGCTCGGGGCGGACCTGGAACCCGACCCCGCAGGCGGACCGGGGTGGCGGGTCCGGCGCGTCCTGCCGCCGGAGACCTCCGCGCCCGCCGCGCGCAGCCCGCTGTCCGGGCCGGGCGTCGACGTGCGGGCCGGGGACGTGCTGCTGGAGGTGAACGGGCGCCCGCTGGACCCGCACTGGGGGGTCGCGCCACTGCTCGTCGCGACGGCCGGGAGCACCGTGGAGCTCACCGTCCGCTCCGGCCCCGACCGGCCCGACGCGGGTACCGTCCGCCGCGTCGCGGTGCGCCCGCTGCACTCCGAGGACGAGCTGCGCTACCAGGACCGGGTGGCCCGGCTGCGCGCCGAGGTCGCCGAGCGTTCCGGCGGCCGGCTGGGCTACCTGCACGTGCCGGACATGATGGGCTACGGCTGGGCCCAGCTGCACCGCGACCTCGCCCGCGAGACCGCGAAGGACGGCCTGCTGCTCGACGTGCGCGGCAACCGCGGCGGGCACACCTCGCAGCTGGTGGTGGAGAAGCTCGCCCGCCGCGTCATCGGGTGGGACCTGCCCCGGCACGGCGCACCCGCCACCTACCCCGAGCAGGCGCCGCGCGGGCCGGTGGTGACCCTGGCCGACGAGCGCTCCGGCTCCGACGGCGACATCGTCACCGCCGCCATCAAGCGGCTCGGGGTCGGCCCGGTCGTCGGGACCCGGACCTGGGGCGGGGTGATCGGGATCGACAGCCGCTACCGGCTCGTCGACGGCACCCTGGTGACCCAGCCCCGCTACGCCACCTGGTTCGACGACGTCGGCTGGACGATGGAGAACCATGGCGTCGACCCCGACGTGGAGGTGGTGGTGACCCCGCAGGACCGGGCGTCGGGACGGGACCCGCAGCTGGACCGGGCGATCGCGATGGCCCTGGCCCGGCTCGACGAGCACCCGCCCGCGCGGCCGCCGGACCTCGCGGGGCGGCCGTCGGCGGCCCGGCCCGCACTACCGGGCCGGCCGGGCGGGGGAGATCGGCACCACATCGCGTGAGAGGCTGACCGCCGTGCGCACTCGCAGGATCACCGCCGCCCTGCTGATCGTCGGGGCCGTCGCTGTCACCGGGGCCGGCTGCGGCACCGGACCGAGCCGGGTCGACGCAGCCGCGATCGTCGGCGAGACGTCGATCCCGCTCGCCACCGTGCAGCCCGCGATCACCTCGGTGCTCACCCGGCCCGGGCTGGTCGACGGTCTCAAGGCCCAGGGCGGGTCCGAGGCCGACATCGGGCGGGCCGTGGTGTCCCAGCTGGTGATCCGCGACCTGATCGGCCTGACCGCCCCGGAGCAGGGCGTCACCGTGTCCGACCAGCAGGTCGCCGCGGCGATCGCCCGGCAGGGCGGCGAGCAGGCGGTGCAGGAGTCGTCGCTGGCGGTCGGCGGTGCGCAGGCCGCCACCAGGGACGAGCTGACCCTGTCCGAGCTCGCCCGCCGCGAGCTGCCGCGGCTGTCGGTGACCGCGGACGTCGCGGTCGCCCAGGACCGGGCACAGGCCACCACGCTGGCCCGTGAGGTCGCCGCCGGCGGGCAGCGGGCCGAGGCGGCGCTGGCCGGTGCCGGCACCACCCAGCGCGGGCTCGCGATCCGCCCGGCCGAGACCCCGCAGGCCGCGCTCACCCCGCTGATCGGGATCCCGGCCGGCTGGGTCGCGGCGTTCCCGCTGGGCAGCGGCCAGGGCTGGGTCGTGGTCCGGGTGACCGAGCGCGACCTCGGCGCCCCCGCCCCGGGCGACGCGGTAGGCCAGCTGGACCAGCGCTCGCTGTCCGAGGCCGGGATCCGCATGCTGACCCCCACCGCGCTGCGCACCGGCGTGCAGCTCAACCCCCGCTACGGCGAGTGGGACCCGATCCAGATGCTCGCCGTACCGACCGCCGAGGACGCCTCCGTGGTGCTCCCGGTCGCCGCGGGCAACCCGACCCCGCCCGCTCCCTGATGGCCGCGACGGTCGTCGTCTGCCCCCGGCGCGGGGCCGCACTCCCGGCCGCGGCACTGCCGCTGCTGCGCTCCGCGACCGACGTGCTCGCCGTGCCCGGTCTCGACGCGGGCGCCGCCGCCGGTGCCGCCGACTGGACCGGCACCGACCCCGCCGGGCTCGCCGACGGCACGGTGCTGCTGGTCCCGGCGGGCCACCCCGCCGCCGCGCACCCCGGTGCGGTGCCGCCGCCCACCGGGCACGCGGTGCTCGACGCCGTCGCGGTGATGGACCGGCTGCGCTCGCCCGGCGGCTGCCCGTGGGACGCCGAACAGACCCACACCTCGCTGCTGCGCTACCTCGTCGAGGAGTGCTACGAGCTCTATCAGTCCATCGAGGACGGTGACCGCACCGAGCTGCGCGAGGAGCTCGGCGACGTGCTGCTGCAGGTGCTGTTCCACGCCCGCGTCGCCACCGAGCACGACGGCGCCCCGTTCGGGATCGACGAGGTCGCGACCGGGCTGGTCGACAAGCTCGTCGGCCGCCACCCGCACGTGTTCGCCGCGGGGGAGCAGGTCGCCACGGCCGCCGACCAGGACCGCCGCTGGGACGAGCTCAAGCGCGCCGAGAAGCAGCGCGAGTCCAGTGTCGACGGCATCGCGACGGTCCAGCCGGCCGTCGCGCTCGCCGCGAAGCTGACCTCCCGCACCGCGAAGGCGGGGCTGCCCGCGGACCTGCTGCCCGCCGACGACGGTGCCGGCGCGGCGCTGTTCCGGCTGGCCGCAGCCGCACAGCTCCGCGGCGGTGACCCGGAGGCCGCGCTGCGGACGGCGGCCCGGGAGTTCGAGGCGCGGGTGCGGTCGGCGGAGAAGGCCGCCGCCGCCGACGGACTCGACCCGCACGCGCTGACCGCCGAGGAGTGGCGCCGCTACTGGGACGGTCCCTGACCCGCACCCCGATCGGGTGATACCCGTCGGTAACGTGGGAGCGTGCGCACCCAGTCGCTGCTCGCGGCCATCGGCGGCATCCTGGCCCTGATCGTGCTCGTCGCGCTGGCGACCGGCCCGGACTTCGGGCCGTCGCTGCCCCGGACCCCGGTCGACCGGCAGTCCGCCCCGCCCGCGTCCGCGCCGCTGCCCGCGGGCACCGACGTCGTCGCGTGGGCCCGGGCGACCGCGACCGAGGCCGACATCCCCGAGCGGACCCTGCAGGCCTACGCGAACGCCGAACTGCGCCAGCGCGAGCGCACCCCGGACTGCCGGCTGAGCTGGGCGACGCTGGCCGGGGTCGGGCGGATCGAGTCCCGGCACGCGACCTTCCGCGGCGCCGAGCCCGGCCCGGACGGCCGCGTCGACCCGCCGATCATCGGGATCCCGCTCGACGGCACCGGCGGCACCCGCCGGGTGGCCGACACCGACGGCGGCCGCCTCGACGGTGACCCGGTGCTGGACCGCGCGGTCGGGCCGATGCAGTTCCTGCCCGGGACCTGGGCGCGCTACGGCGCCGACGGCAACGGCGACGGTGTCGCCGACCCCCAGCAGGTCGACGACGCCGCCCTCGCCGCGGCCGGCTACCTGTGCGCGAACGGTCGCGACGTCGCCGACGCCGGGGACTGGTGGCGCGGGGTGCTCGCCTACAACGCCTCCGGCGACTACGCCCGCGACGTGTGGGCCGCCGCCGCCGACTACGCGCAGCGCACCGCTGTCCCGGCGCCGCCCGCTCCCTGACCCGGCCCGCACCCCGGCGGGCGCGGCCGTGCCGGCGGGACGCGGCGTGCGGGTCAGGCGAGGAGCGTGCGTCCCCAGTGGTCGTCGCTCTCGGCGAGGCCGGGTGGGACCGCGAACACCGCTGAGCCGTTGTGCTCCAGGTACTCGCTGAGCCCATCGGACCGGGCCAGCCTGCGCTGCATCGGCACGTACTGCGTCAGCGGGTCGCGCACGAACGCGACGAAGAACAGCCCGGCGTCGAGGTGGCCGCGGCCGTCGGTGCCGTCGACGAAGTTGTAGCCGCGCCGCAGCATCCGCGCGCCGCCGTTGGCCTCGGCGGAGGCGAGCCGGATGTGGCTGTCGTCCGGGATGACCGGCCCCGACGGACCGGTGGCGGTCAGGTCGGCGAGGTCGAACTCGGCCGTGCCGGTCAACGGAGCGCCCTCACCCTTGTCCCGGCCGATGATCTGCTCCTGCTCGTCGAGCCCGGAGCGGTCCCAGGTCTCGATGTGCATCCGGATCCGGCGGGCGACCAGATAGGAGCCGCCGCGCAGCCAGTCCGGGCCCTCGTCGCCGACCCACACGTGCTGCGCGAGCAGATCGGGCTCCTCGGCCTTGAGATTGTTCGTGCCGTCCTTGAACCCGAACAGGTTGCGCGGGGTCGCCTGCCCGGTCGAGGTCGACGACGTCCGCCCGAACCCCAGCTGCGACCAGCGCACCTCGGTGACGCCGAAGCCGTCGCGGACCAGGTTGCGGACCGCGTGCACGGCCACCTGCGGGTCGTCGGCGCAGGCCTGGATGCACAGGTCCCCGCCGGAGCGGGCCGGGTCGAGCCGGTCGCCCTGGAACCGGGGGAGCCCGGCGAGCTGGGGCGGGCGGCGGTCGACGATCCCGAGCTTGTCGAAGAACCCCGGGCCCACACCGAAGGTCAGCGTCAGCGACGCGGCCGGGAGCCCGAGCGCCTCGCCGGTGTCGGCCGGGGCGGCGTAGCGGTTGGCCGGGATCGCGCCGCCCTCGGCGGTCTCCCGGCCGGTTGTCATGCGCTCGGCCGCGGCGGTCCAGCGGCGCAGCAGATCGGCGACGGCGGCGCGGTCGGTCGAGGTGAGGTCGAGCGCGACGAAGTGCAGCCGGTCCTGGGCCGGGGTGACGATCCCGGCCTGGTGCTCGCCGCGGAAGGCGACGACGCCGTCGGCGGCGGGCGCGCCGGACAGCCCGTAGCCCGCGGCCGCGCCCGCCCCGGCCAGCGCCGCTCCGGCGCCGGCCAGGCCGAACAGCCGTCGCCGGGACAGGTGCCATGGGCTCATGCCGTCACGGTGCCCGCGACCTTGCTGACCGGCTCGGACAGCGCGTCGACGGCTGCGGTCATCGCGCGGGTGTCCTCCGGCGTCAGCTGGGTGTACAGCCGGTAGCCGTCGCCGACCCGGTAGCCCTGCAGCAGCGTCTCGACGGCCTCGAACCGCTGGTCGAGCACCGGGCCGAGCGCGGGGTCGTTGGCGTCGATCGTCGGGCGGAGTGCGGCGACCGCGGCGCGGGAGCCCTCGACGTTCGCGGCGAAGTCCCACAGGTCGGTGTGGGAGTAGCGGTCCTCCTCGCCGGTGATCTTTCCGGTGGCGACCTCGTCGAGGAGCTCCTTCGCGCCGTTCGCGAGCTGGACCGGGGTCAGCTCGACGGTCCGGGTGCGCGTGGCCAGGTCGGTGATGTCGGCGGTGAGCCGGTCGGCGATCGCGGCCGAGTCGGGCTGCAGGCCGGTGACCCACAGGTCCTTCTCCAGCCGGTGGTACCCGGTGAACCCGACGCCCGGGTCACGCTCGTCGTCCTCCCGGCCGTCGATCCTCGGGTCGATGTCGCCGAAGGACTCGGCGACGGGCTCGATGCGCTCCCAGTAGGTGCGCGCGACCGGGAACAGCGCCTTGGCCTTCTCGACCTCGCCGGCCTTGACCGCGTCGGCGAACTCCTGGGTCTTCGGGACGAGCGCGCCGACCTGGGAGTCGACGTAGCGCTTGTAGCCGGCGGTGGCCGCGGCCAGCTGGGCGTTCGCGTCGGTGGCGCGTTGCGCCGAGCCGGTGACGCTGAACGGGGCGCGGATGCCGTCGCCGGACATGCCGGGCTTGCAGGCGGTGGTGTAGGTGCCGCCGTCGGGGACCTCGACGATCAGGTCGCGGGACAGCCCGGGGCCGATGTTCTCGACCTCGCCCATGATCCGGTCACCGGTGGCGTAGAGGTAGAACTCGGTGACCTTGCTGCCGGCGTTGGTGATCCGGAAGGTGAGGGTGCCGGCCGGGGCCTGCGCGGTCGAGATCTCGCAGGCGGTGTCGGTGGCGTTCACGGTGATCGGGCCGCCGTCGCCCGCCCCCTGCGCGGTGGGAGCGGTCGAGGTGCAGCCGGCCAGCAGCGCGGCGGCGACGGTGAGCGACGCCAGGCCGGCGGCCGTGCGCGTGACGGGGGACATCGTGCGTTCTCCTAGAGGGATCGACACCGTGGACGGTGCGGGGTTCAGGCGACGGTGGTGGCGGGCGCGCGCCGGCGGGCGGGGCGCAGGAACAGCGCCAGGACCACCACGACGTAGAGCGACCAGACGACGGCCTCGAGCACGGTCGTCCGCGGTGAGAAGTTGAAGATCCCCTTGAGGAGCGTGCCGTACCAGGAGTCGGCGGGGATCACGTCGCTGACGTCGAAGGCCAACGTGGTCAGCCCCGGCAGGATCCCGGCCTCCTGCAGGTCGTGCACGCCGTAGGCGAGGATCCCGGCGGCGACGAAGATCAGCAGGAAGCCGGTGACGGTGAAGAACCGGCCCAGGTCGATCGTCAGCGCGCCACGGTAGATCGCGTACGCCAGCGCGACGGCGATCGCGATGCCGATCAGGAACCCGACCAGCGGCCCGGCCGTCTCGCCCGCGGCCTGCGCGGCGGCGAAGAAGAAGATCGCGGTCTCCAGGCCCTCGCGGCCGACGGCGAGCGCCGCCATCACGACGACGGCCCACGGCCCCATCGACACGGCCCGGTCCAGGGCGCCCTCCAGCTCCCGGGACAGGGTCCGGCCGTGCGAGCGCATCCAGAAGATCATCCAGGTGACGAAGCCGACCGCGATGATCGAGAGCGAGCCGCCGAGCGCCTCCTGCGCGGAGAAGGTCAGTGCCTGCTGGGTCAGGGTCAGCCCGAGCGTGACGCCGACGCTGACGGCGACGGCGAGCGCGACGCCGGCCCACACCCTGGGCAGCTCGGAGCGACGTCCGGTGCGGACCAGGAACGCGACCAGGATCGCCACGACCAGCGCGGCCTCGAGTCCTTCGCGCAGCCCGATGAGCGCGTTCCCCAGCATGCGACCTCCTGCAGCATGACCACTACGAGCAGTCACCAGGTGAGGGTGTGCTGCCGGGCGGGAAGGCTAACCTCACCCGATCGAGCGGGGAAGGCTCGCGCGGCATTCGCCCCGGAAGATCCGTTTTCGCAGTTCAGGGACGGTCGGGTGCGAGCGCGATGCGGGCCCGCACCTCGCCCAGCGCCTCCTGGTACTCCGGGCGCGGATCCATCGCCGAGGCGATCTTCAGCTGCGTCTCGGCCTCGCCGAGCCTGCCCTGGCGCTGCAGCGTCTTGCCGAGCGCGAAGCGCGCGTAGTGGTCGGCCGGATCCATCTCGACGACCCGGACGAACGACGCCTCGGCCTTCCGCAGCTGTGCCGAGTCGAGATAGGCGCGGCCGGCGAGCAGGTGTACCGAGGCGTCGCCGGGCTCGTCCGGACCGTGGGCGTCGAGGACGGGGCGGAGCGCGTCGAGTGCCTCGAGCGGGCGGTGCCGGGAGAGCAGCCGGTCGGCACGGCGGAACGCCGCGACCGGGTCCTGGTGGTTCGCACGGGGACTGCTCATGGTCACCCTTACGTTAGGTGCGATCCGGGCGGGACGCGAGGTCTTGACAGACCGCCGGTGCGGAGCAGGGTGACGCAAGCGTCCCCCGCCGGGGGCCGACCGGTGACTACGCTGACGCACCGGACGACACCCGCGATCAGAACAGGAGTCACGGTGGCGGTCATCGAGCAGGTCGGGGCACGCGAGATCCTCGATTCCCGGGGCAACCCCACGGTGGAGGTCGAGGTCGCGCTGGACGACGGCACGCTGGCGCGTGCCGCGGTCCCGTCGGGCGCCTCGACCGGCGAACACGAGGCCGTCGAGCTGCGGGACGGCGACAAGAACCGCTACGGCGGCAAGGGCGTCGAGAAGGCCGTCGCGGCCGTCCTCGACGAGATCGGGCCGGAGCTCGTCGGCGTCGAGGCGGTGGACCAGCGACTGGTCGACCAGCGCCTCGTCGACCTGGACGGCACCCCGGACAAGTCGAAGTTCGGCGCGAACGCCCTGCTGGGCGTGTCGCTGGCCGTCGCGAAGGCCGGGGCGGAGTCCTCGGGCCTGGAGCTGTTCCGCTACGTCGGCGGCTCCAACGCGCACGTCCTGCCGGTCCCGATGATGAACATCCTCAACGGTGGTGCGCACGCCGACACCTCCGTCGACGTGCAGGAGTTCATGGTCGCCCCGATCGGTGCGGAGACCTTCCGCGAGGCGCTGCGCTGGGGCGCGGAGGTCTACCACGCGCTGAAGTCGGAGCTGAAGGACAAGGGCCTGTCGACCGGCCTCGGCGACGAGGGCGGTTTCGCCCCCGACGTCAAGGGCGGCACCCGCGGGGCGCTCGACCTGATCGCCGCCGCCGTGCAGCGGGCCGGCTACACCCTGGGCACCGACGTCGTGCTGGCGCTCGACGTCGCGGCGACCGAGTTCCACGAGGCAGGCAAGTACTCCTTCGAGGGCAAGAAGATCACCGCGGACAAGCTGTCCGAGGTGTGGGCCGAGCTGGTCGACTCCTACCCGCTGGTGTCCATCGAGGACCCGCTGGACGAGAACGACTGGGACGGCTGGGTCGGCCTCACCGAGGCCATCGGCGACAAGGTGCAGCTCGTCGGCGACGACCTGTTCGTCACCAACCCGGAGCGGCTCGAGGACGGCATCGCCCGTGGCGCCGCGAACGCGCTGCTGGTGAAGGTCAACCAGATCGGCACCCTGTCCGAGACCCTCGACGCGGTGACGATGGCGCACAACGCGGGGTACCGCTGCATGATGAGCCACCGTTCCGGGGAGACCGAGGACGTCACCATCGCGGACCTCGCCGTCGCGACCGGCTGCGGCCAGATCAAGACCGGCGCCCCGGCGCGGTCCGAGCGGGTGGCGAAGTACAACCAGCTGCTGCGCATCGAGGAGCTGCTCGGTGACGCCGCCCGCTACAACGGCGAGCTGGCGTTCCCGCGGTATCAGGTACCCGGCCAGGGCTGACGCTCCGGTCGTTCACCCGTCGGTGACACCGGTGCCGCCCGGATCGTCTGCGGACGGTCCGGCGCGGCGCCCCCACCGGCGCCCGATCGGGCGGCATGCTGGACGGGTCGCCACGGAGCGGTACGGGCGGCACTGACGGGTGAGGGAACCCGGGACGGACGGGAGGGTGCATGGCGGACCGTCGGGGACGTGGACGGGACGCTCGTGCGCGCACGACCGGCACGGGGCGTGGCCGTGCCGCGGCCAAGCCGCGGACCACGACCGCACGCTCGGCGCGGGCCCCCGCGTCGACGGGCGGCTCCGGTGCGCGGTCGCGGCCGGCCGGACCGCAGGGCGCCCGGCCCCGTCTGACCCGCGCCCGGTCCCGCGCCGGCGAGGTCGTCGCCCGCACCACCGGGCTGCTGGGCCTGTCGTCGACGAAGCGGGCCGCGATCCTGGCCATCGTGGTCTGCGCGCTCGCACTGACCGTCGCGGTGCCGCTGCACAACTTCGTCGCCCAGCGCCAGGAGCTGGCCGACGTCTCCGACCGGCAGCAGGCGCTGGAGGCCGACGTCGCGCGGCTGTCCTCCGACCGCGCCCGGCTCTCGGATCCGGCCGAGGTCGAGGCGCAGGCCCGGTCCCGGCTCGGGATGGTCCAGCCGGGGGAGACCCCCTACGTCGTGCAGTTCCCGGCCCCGCCGGCGCCGGTCGTCGAGGACGGCCAGGCCGAGCCCGGCGTGCCCTGGTTCCACACCCTGTGGAACGACGTCACGGGCGACCCGCGACGATGACGGTGTGAGCAGCACTCGTTCCCGTCCGCCCGGTCTGGAGCCGGGCCCGGTCGCCCAGGCCGACCTCGACGCCGTCGCCGACCAGCTCGGTCGCGCCCCGCGCGGGGTCCTCGCGGTCGCCTACCGTTGCCCGTCCGGGCACCCGGCGGTCGTGCAGACCGCGCCGCGGCTGCCCGACGGCACCCCGTTCCCGACGCTGTACTACCTGACCTGCGCCCGGCTGGCGTCGCGGATCGGAACCCTCGAGGCCGAGGGCCGGATGCGGGAGATGGAGGAGCGGCTGGCCGTCGACGACGAGCTGGCCGGCGCCTACCGCCGCGCCCACGAGACCTATCTCGCCGAGCGCGACGCCATCGAGCCGCTCGCCACGCACCCCGACGTCACGGCCGGGGGGATGCCGGACCGGGTCAAGTGCCTGCACGTGCACGTCGCGCACGCCCTCGCCGCCGGGTCCGGGGTGAACCCGTTCGGCGACGAGGCCCTCGACGAGATCGGGGAGTGGTGGCGGTCAGGGCCGCCCTGCCTCTAGATCCCCGGCGTCGCCCGCTCCAGCAGCACCCCGACGCTGTCCTTGCCCGGCCGCGTCCCGGCCGTGCGCAGCGGCCCGTCGGCGTCGAGCCGGGTCGCGAGGAATACGTCCGCGACGGCCGTCGGGGCGTGGCGGACCACCAGCGACCCCTGCAGCGCCAGCGCGGCCAGCTCAGCGAGACGGCGGGCCCGGCGCTCCTCCGGCGCGGCCAGCTCGGCGCGCAGCGCGGTGACCGTCGCGTCCAGCCGCGGGTCGGCTCCCGCGGCGAGGTCGATCTCGCCGAGAAGTGCCTCGACGGCGTGCGGCTCGCGGGCGATGGCGCGCAGCGCGTCGAGCGCGGTGACGTTGCCCGAGCCCTCCCAGATCGAGTTCAGCGGCGCCTCCCGGTAGAGCCGGGGCAGGTCGGACTCCTCGACGTAGCCGTTGCCGCCCAGGCACTCCAGCGCCTCGGCGACGACGGTCGAGGTCCGCTTGCACACCAGGTACTTCGACACCGGCAGGGCCAGGCGCAGCAGCGCCGTCTCACCCCGGTCGACGGCGCCGGCCAGCCGCAGCGCCAGGACTGTCGCGGCCTCGGTCTCGGCGGCGAGCTCGGCGAGGACCTCCCGCATCAGTGGCTGGTCGGCGAGTCGGGCCCCGAACGCGGACCGGTGCGCGGCGTGGTGCGCGGCCTCGGTGACCGCGGCCCGCGCAGTCGCCGCGGAGCCCAGCACACAGTCCAGCCGGGTCATCGAGACCATCTCGATGATCGTCCGGACGCCGCGGCCCTCGTCACCGACCCGCCAGCCGACCGCGCCCGCGTACTCGATCTCCGACGACGCGTTGGACCGGTTGCCGAGCTTGTCCTTGAGCCGCTGCAGCCGGATCGCGTTGCGCGTGCCGTCGGGCAGCACCCGGGGCAGGACCAGGCAGGTCAGCCCGCCGGGGGCCTGGGCGAGGGTGAGGAACAGGTCGTTCATCGGGGCGCTGGTGAACCACTTGTGGCCGGTGAGGCGGTAGCTGCCGTCGGGCTGAGGGGTGGCGACGGTGGTGCCGGCGCGGACGTCGGAGCCGCCCTGCTTCTCGGTCATCGACATGCCCGCGAGGAGGCCGTCCTTGCCGGCCGGGACGGCGAGGCCGGGCACGTAGCGGCGGGCGGTCAGGCCGGGCTCGTAGGCGGCGGCGAGCTCGGGCGCGTGCCGCAGTGCGGGTACCGACGCGTAGGTCATCGAGATCGGGCACAGGTGACCCTGCTCGACCTGCGAGGTGAGGTAGAAGCCCGCCGCGCGGGTGACGTGCGCGCCGGTTCCGGGCTCCTCCGCCCACGGAGCGGCGGCGAGGCCGTGTCCGACGCTGGTGCGCATCAGCTCGTGCCAGGACGGGTGGAACGTGACCTCGTCGACGCGGTGCCCTGTGCGGTCGTGCGTGCGCAGCTCCGGCTCGCAGGCGTTCGCGGAGCGGGCGTGCTCGCGGTGCTCCGCGGTCCCGACGGCCGCGGCCACCGACTCCAGCGCCGCCGCGTCCCCGCCCTCCCGCGCGAGCGCCTCGACGACGGCCGGGTCCGCGGAGAGCAGGTCGCCGTCCGAGCGCGGCGGGACCTGGTTGAGGACCTCGTGGGTGCCGAGGTCGGACACCGGGGCCGGGGTGTGCGTCGTCGCCATTACCGGAGGGTAACCCGGACGGGCGGCTCCACCGGCCGATCCCGACTACGGTGAGGCCCGACGGTCGCCGAGAGCAGGGAGTGCCGATGTCGCGGGTCGCCGCCATCGACTGCGGAACCAATTCGATCCGGCTGCTGGTCGCCGACGTCACCGAGGCGTTCGACGGGCAGAAGGAGCTGCGTGACCTGCACCGCGAGATGCGGATCGTGCGGCTGGGCAAGGGCGTCGACGCGACCGGCCGGCTCGACCCGGAGGCGCTGGAGCGGACCCGGGTGGCGCTGGTCGACTACGCCGTCGCCGCCCGCCGTAAGGGAGCCGAGCGGATCCGGATGGTCGCGACGTCGGCGACCCGGGACGCGTCGAACCGCGAGGACTTCTTCGCGATGGTCCGCGACACCCTGGGCGTCGAGGCGGAGATCATCTCCGGCGACGAGGAGGCGCGGCTGTCGTTCGTCGGCGCCGTCGGCGACCTCGACCCCGACGACGGCCCGTTCGTGGTGACCGACGTCGGCGGCGGGTCCACCGAGGTCGTCGTGGGGGAGCTGCGCGACGGGGCCGCCGTGGTGACCGCGGCGAAGTCGGTCGACATGGGGTCGGTGCGGCTGACCGAGCGCTGCCTGCCCTCGGACCCGCCGTCGGACGCCGAGATCGACTCCGCGCGTGCGGTCGCCGCCGAGGTGCTGGCCGAGGCGTTCGCATCGGTGCCGGTCGAGACCGCGACGACCTGGGTCGGGGTGGCCGGGACGATCACCTCGCTGTCCGGGATCGCCCAGGAGCTGCCCGCCTACGACCGCGAGCAGGTGCACGGCTCGACGCTGACCCGCGAGGACCTGCACCGGGTCGCGGACCTGCTGATCCGGTCGTCGCGGTCGGAGCGGGAGAAGCACGGTTCGCTGCACCCGGGCCGCGTCGACGTCATCGGTGCCGGGGCGCTGGTCGTGCAGGCCCTGGCCGACGAGCTGCATGCGCGCGCCGGGATCGACCGGGTCGTCGTCTCCGAGCACGACATCCTCGACGGGATCGCGCGATCGATCGCATGAACCTGGCGGTCCTGGACCAGCGGATCTCCGAGTGCCGGGCCTGTCCGCGGCTGGTCGAGTGGCGCGAGCAGGTGGCCCGGGAGAAGCGGGCCGCGTTCCGCGACGAGACCTACTGGGGACGCCCGGTGCCCGGCTTCGGTCCACCCGACGCGAGGATGCTGATCGTCGGGCTGGCTCCCGCCGCGCACGGCGCCAACCGGACCGGGCGCATGTTCACCGGCGACCGCAGCGGCGACGTGCTCTACGCCGCGCTGTACGCCGTCGGACTGGCCTCGCAGCCGACCGCCTCGCACATCGGCGACGGCCTGGCGCTCCACGGGGTCCGGATCACCGCGCCCGTGCACTGCGCGCCGCCGGCGAACAAGCCGACCCCGGCCGAGCGCGACGCCTGCCGGAACTGGCTGGAGCAGGAACTCGACCTGCTCGCGCCGACGGTCCGCGGGGTCATGGTGCTCGGCGGCTTCGGGTGGCAGGCGCTGCTGCCGGTGCTCGCCGGGGCGGGGTGGACGGTCCCGCGGCCGGCCCCGAAGTTCGGGCACGGGGCGTCGGTGACGCTGGCCCCGGCCCGGCCCGACCGGGAGCCGCTGGAGCTGTTCGGCTGCTACCACGTGAGCCAGCAGAACACCTTCACCGGACGGCTGACCCCGGCCATGGTCGAGCAGGTCCTGGCGGATACCGCGCGGGCCGCGGGATTGTCGCCGATCCGACGATGAACATCCTCGCCGCTGCTCGGGGGGCTCCTCCGGCGTGGCTGTGCTCTGCTCACCTCCACGCAACACCCTCCGCCGCGACGCCCCCGCCTGTCCGGTCGCCTCGCGTCCCCCGCGCCGCAGACGTCGCCGAGATGCAGCTCAGCGGCGTTCCGGTACGGGCTGCCGCCCGCTGAGCTGCATCTCGGCGACGTCCCGGTCCTGCGGCTCAGCCGGTGGTGAAGCGGTGCAGGCGCATCGCGTCCTGCATGGCGGGGACGTGCCCGGCCGCCGACAACAGCGGGCGCAGCCACACCCGCGGCTCACGCAAGGACACCTCGTCGTAGATCGAGATGTCGTCGCGCTCGGTCAGCGACGGGTGCCGGTGCGCGAACTCCGCGGGATTCCACGACCACCGGAACTCGGTACCGACGGCGCGGAACGTCGGCGTCCAGCGCGAGGCACGCACCGTCCACGGAGCGACGGCGTCGAACGCCAGCGTCGCCGCGGGTGTTCCGGACACGACCCGGTCGACGGTGGCGTGCACGGCATCGGCCGGGACGTACATGAAGAGCCCCTCGGCGACGACGAGTGTCGGCAGCGTCGGGTCGACGGCGGACCACCAGTCGTCGTCGGTGACGGAGCCGGGGACCTGCTCGATGCTGTCGGGGAGGTCGTAGAGCCGGCGTCGGACCTCCATCACCTCGGGCTGGTCGACGTCGACCCAGCGGCACGTCGACGGCACCCCGACCCGCAACGGCCTGCTGTCCAGCCCGCAGCCCAGGTGCAGGACCTGCCCGGCGGGCTCGGTGGAGAGGAACTCCCGTGTCCAGCCGTCGAGGATCGCGGCGCGGCACACGATGGTCGAGACGTCGCCGGTGAACTGCCAGAGGCCGTGGACATCGTGCTCGATGCGGTCCCAGACGGGCTCCGCCCACGGGTCGCCCAGGATCGGGCGGCGGGACCGGGCGTCCAGGCGTCGCATGTAGAGGGTCATCAGCAGGGTCGCCGCGGCGCCCCGGAGGTCGACCTTCTCGGTGCTCGGCATGAGTCCTTCCCGCCCTGGCTACGCTGTCGCGGCGCCCCCGTAGCCCAACGGCAGAGGCAGGCCCCTTAAAAGGGTCCCAGTGTCGGTTCGAGTCCGACCGGGGGCACCCCGCTTCCACGTCGAGAATACCCCTCTGACCAGCAATTACACCCGACGACGCCGAGATGATGTTGTCCGGTCGTGCCCGGCCCTGCCCGGCCCTGACCGGTGCTCGGCGGGTGGCTGTACCGAATACGTACCGAAGTTTCGTCGCTCACGGGGTAGCCCCAAGGGCGTCGGCGATCCTCTGCCGGGCGGCGTCCTCCTGGCCGACGATGCACTTCGCGTAGATCTGGTGCAGGACGGCGACGCTGTGTCCGGCCCACTCGGCGACCTGGGTCGAGGGCACCCCCGCGTTGAGCCAGGTCGAGACCGCGGCGTGGCGGAGGTCGTAGGGGCGTCGGGCGAGCGGCGAAGCGGCTTCCGACTCGGTGAGAGCGCTCGCGCGAGCTTTCCGCCATACCCGGCAGTAGGTGCCCTCCGGGAGATCACCACCGCGGACACCGCGGAACAGCCGGCCGTCCGGCGTCGTGCCGTGCTCGGCGAGGTGCGCCCGCAGCAGGACGGTGAGCGGTGGGGGAGACGGTACCGAGCGGGTCTCACCGCGGGCCCGGTGCTTCAACTCTCGCTCCTCGCGGCGTCGGCCGTTGTCGGTCCAAGAAGCGCCGGCCTCCGGGGTGGATCCGGTCAGCAGCAACTCGCCCCAGCCCTCGTCGGGAAGTTGAAGGTCAGCGGCGCGGAGTGTCACAGCCTCACCCGGACGCAGCGCGGCGTAGTAGAGCAGGCCGAAGAAGGCGACCAGGCCCGGGCCGCTCGGCTTCTGGCTGCCGACGGCGGACAGCAGGGCGCGGGCCTGGACGGTGTTGACGACCGCTCGCTTGTCCACCGTCTTCACCGTGCGCGGGATCTTCCACGCAATCGCGGTCACCGGGTTGCGGGTCAGGAGCCGACGCTCCACCGCGTACTCGCCGAGGTTGACCACGACGCCACGTTGCCGAGCGATCGAGGCCGGGGCTGCACGGCCACCGTCGCCACGAACTGTCAGTGCGTCCAGGACAGCGCGTACGACGGCCGGTTCGGCCAGGTCACCCACCTCACGGGTGTTCCGTTCCAGCCATGCCAACGCACGCGCAATCGGCTCCGGCGGCGAGGTGTTCGTGCTGGCCCGGACGTTGAACGCCCACGCGGTCAGAGCCTTGCGCAACGTGGCGTCGTCCGGCCGGCCTCGCCCACTCGTGATCAGCGCCAGAGTGGCGTTGGTGAGTGCCCGCGCCGTGTTGCGTCGCGAGTTCGGAGCCAGGTGCGGCCACTTCATCGCTGCGTAGTCGCGGGCGAACGCGAGCCACCCGACGCGCCGTTCGGAGCGATCCATCGACATCGGACGACCGGTGTCCAGTGAGAACGCCTCGCCGCGCCGCGCAGCGACCAGCAGCTCGGACCGGAAAGCATCAGCCAGAGCCGCAGTCTTGTACGGGACTCGCCAGCGTCGCCCAGCAACCGACCACTTCACGGTGTGCGTCGTGGTCCGTGCGCCCGAGTACACCTCGACCTTCCAGATCCGCACGTCGTAGGAGGTCTCCATCAGGCCGCCTCCTCGTGCGCGTCGAGCCAGCGTTCCAACTCCGCACGACGGACCCGCAGGTCACCGTTGGGGAGCTTGATGCACCGCGGGGCCCGGTTTTTCGCCCGCCACTCGTAGAACGTCGACCGCGAGATCCCGAGTTCGGCGCACACCTGCATGACCGTCAGCCGCTCCGTCGTCTTCGTCATGCCGCTGCTCCCTCAGTTGCCGAACGGTCGGGTGGGGAATCGCTAGTGGCCAGGACGGCGGCGTCGTAGTCGGCGCGCCATCGGGAGCGTTGGTTGATCGCATGGAGGAGCAGGACAGTGCGGGGTGGTACGTCGGCGTCGCCAGGTTTGGTGGTCTCCCAGGTGAAGGGGCCGTCGTCGACGGCGTAGGCGGGCTGGACTCCGGCGCGGTCGAGGAGTTGCCGAACGAACGCGGTCCGCTCGGCGCGGTGGTCGGACAGGGACTTGTTGGACCACTTGCGGGAGACCAGGACGCGGCGTCCGGCGATGCCGAGGTGTTCGGGTTTGTGGGCTTTGCCCTTGCAATGCCCTGGTGTCGTGCCGGGTCGGGCGCCCTTGGGCTCGATGCCGTAGAGCAGCCAGATGGGGCAGCGCGGCGAGCACGGGGTGATGGCCAGCTCGGCGGCCAGGCGGCGGGCGTGCTCGCGCTGGCGGGACGTGGCGGTGTCGTTGAGGCCGGCGGCCTGTCCGACGGACTTGGTGAGGTACTTGGTCAGGTAGCCGATGTGCCGTCCGGCTTCTTCGGTGCCGCCGAGGATGCCCTTGACGTGGACCTGGGGCCCGAACACCACCGTGTGCGCCGGAGCCGCGAGGGTGTCGGGGTCGGTGGCCTCGTCCCAGGTGGGCAGGGGCTCGCGAGTCTCGGGATCGACGAATGCCTTGTGGTGGTGGTCCCAGCGGGGGAGCCGGTCCCCGCTGTAGACGATCTCGTCATGGGCCGGCCACCAGACCTGGTGGTAGGTGGCGGCGGTGATCGCTCGGAGCTCCGAACGCGGGACGGTGCCGCGGATGGCGGCGTGGAAGTGCGGTGCCCCACGCTTCTGGGGTTCCACGGTGCCGAAGTACTGCACGTCCCAGCCCACGCAGCGGCGGGTGTTCTGCCAGAACCGGTCCAGCAGCTTGGGGAAGTGGATCGCGTCGCGGGCGGCGCGGCGGTAGTCGTAGGTGTCCGGGTCGAGGGCGGCGCCGTGCTTGTCCACCCGCCCATAGGTGTCGAGCGTGAGGGTGAGGAACGTGGAGGGCCGGTACTTCCCGCCGAACACCCGCCCGAGGGTGCGGTCTTCCACCGGGCGGCGGGGCAGGTTAGATGCGTCCTGCCGGCGGCGGGTGGAGCGGCGCACGGTCCGCGGTGTCGGGTCGAGCGGAGCGAGGCGGCCGCGGACTCCGAGGGCACGTAGCTCGGCGTCGACTTCGGCGACGGTGTCGCGGATCTCCTCGCACTCCTCCTCGTCGCCCTTGGCGCGGGCGTCGGTGTAGGCGGCGTGCAGGTCCGCCCGGACCGTCATCAGGTCCTTCTGCGCGGCGGTCGGGTCAGCAGGCTTGGCGATCGGTTCGTCCTCGAGGTGCCAGCCCTCGCGGCACTGGACCATGCGCAGGCGTCGGGCCTTCTCCGCGCACGGCCGGCACTGGTCCTCCCGCGTCGACCCACACGGCACCGGGACGACGTCGACCCGCCCGCTGCTCTGGTCGATCCGGCGCATGGCCAGCGGGCGGACGCAGACGCCGTGGTCCTCGGCGAGCTGCGTGGCGACCTCGTTCGAGAGCGCGAGCATGGCCTTCTGGGCGCGGGTGAGCTTGTCCTGGTCGACCGGGACGGTGGGGCTCTCCGGGGCGGTCACGCGGCACCTCCGGCAGGCAGCGCAGGCGTCTCGGGCCGGAATGGCAACACCGGCGCGGGCCGACGAGCAGGGTCCGGCGAGGGAGCGGTGACGAACCGCTCCAATGCCTTGATCGCGTCATCCGGAACCCAGGCGGCCCGGACGCGCAGGGGTTCGCGGACTCCTTCCCCGAACAGGTACCCGACGCCGGCCTCGGACTCGCCGATGCGGTTCGCCCACGCACCTCGCTCGTAGGCGTTGTCGCCCAGCACCATCCCGACGTGGCTCTTGGTGGCCACGCGCAGGCAGATGCGGCGCGGAAACAACTCCCGCACGGGCACGGTGTCCTTCGACGGCTCTTGCACGTAGCCGCGGACGGTGAACCCCAGCGCCCGGCCCTGGGTGGTCAGCAGCGCGATCCGTTCGGTGATGGCCTCGCGGGTCTTGCGGTCGCCGACGTAGCGCAGCAGGGCGCCGATCTCGTCGAACTCCACGATCTCCAACGGGGTGTCCCGAGTGATCGGGACCAGCCGGGTCGTTCCGGCGTGGGCGCGCTTGCGGGTCTCCATCTGCTCCACGAGGTCGTCGAGCAGCGCCAGGGCGTCCTTCGAGGTGACGGCGTAGCGGTGGAACACGTCGCGGCCGTAGGCCAGCTCCATCCCCTTCGGGTCGATCCCGTTCACCCGCACCAGGCCGTCGCGGATGGCCGGGGCGATCGAGAGCAGGGGCGCCCACATCAGGGAGCCCTTCCCTGCGCCGGTGGCGCCGCCGATGAGGGTGTGGCTGCCGCGGACCGACTGCCGCCAGGGGGTGCCGTACTCGGTCGCCCCGGATAGCACCCGGTCCAGGTCGATCGCGTCCCCGGACAGGCCGGCCATCGCGTCGAGGTCAGGTGCGGTGACGACGACGTCGAGGAGGTTGCGGCGCTGGTAGTCGATCGACACCACATTGGGTGCGAGTTCGCGGACCTGGCAGCGGTTCACCCCACGCGCCACGGCCAGGGCACGGGCGGCGGTGTCGAAATCCTCCGGGGTCTGCCCTGGCACGAGACGGACCTTGACCTCATCCCACGAGGGGCCGGAGCGGACCGAGAGGATGCGCGGGAGCTGGTCGCGGCGCGGGCGCTCCCTAGGTGCGGTGGCGGTGCGGCGCAGCGGGTTGACCTGGATGACCGTCGCACCCGCTCGGTCGGGAACGGTGAGTCCGACCGATCGCAGCCAGCGTGGCATCCGGGGTGCGTAGACCAGCCAGCGCTGCCACCACGACCGCAGGTGACGCCCGGCCCCGCGGTCGAACGAGGGCAGCGACGCGACCCGCCACACCCCGAGCGCAGCCGCCACGGCGGTGAGAGTGACCAGCAACGAGGGCCAGCCCCACCACCAGCACCACGCCGACACCGCGGTCACCGTGGTCGTAGTGCGCCAGTGCCGGACCGTCCACGCGGCGGCGAGGACGAGGCCCTTGGCGGCGAACCACAGCGCGAGGAACACGACCGCGGCGGTCGCGAGGGCCTCCACGACCTTCACGAGGTAGTGGCCGACCTTGTAGAGGACGTAGACGGCGACCGCGACCAGGGCGCCACCGACGGCGAGGATCTGGTTGACCGAAAGCGGCACATCAGCCGGTGACGCGGCAGTGGTGATCACGTGCGGCCTCCCTTCCGACGAACCGGGCGGACGCTGGTGAGCGGGACCAGGGCGAGCTGGTCCAGATGATCAGCGCACCGGCGGCGACGCGGGTCCGGGCGCTCGTGGAGCGGGGTCCGGCAGACCTCGCACCGGGTCGGCTTGGCGGTGCTCATGCAACGTCACCGCCCGCAGCCGGGGTGGTAGTGATAGTGAGTCCGGCGCGGTGCAGGGTCCGGCGCTCGCCGGGGGTGGTGCCGCCGGTGATGCCGTAGCGCCGGGCCGGGTCCTCCGTGGCCAGGGCGTCGGCGAGGCAGGCGGCGCGGACGGGGCAGCCCCGGCAGACCCGGCGCGGGGTCTCGACCGAGGCGGCGCGGTCGTCGACCGGGAAGAACAGCTCGGTGTCCAGCCCGGCGCACGCGGCGTCCTCACGCCAGCGGGGGCCAGTCGCGGTGGCGGGGGAGTCGGTGATCGGGACGAGCCGCAGCACCGGCCGGCCCTGGCTCGGGGCGCTCATCGGGCCACCGCCGAGGTGTCCGGGAGTCCGGGTGGGGTGGGGTCGGTGAGGCCGAGGTCGGTCCAGTTGGACATGGCTCCGGCGACGTCGGAGGTGGGCCGCTGGTCGGCGAGGGCGCGCCAGTCGTCGGCGGTGTCGGTCCAGTAGCGGGCCTGGCGCTCGTTGTCGAGGACGGCGGTGACCACGGCCTGGACGTAGACGACCGGGACGCCGTTGGTGGCGGTGTCGCGCTGCAGGATCGCCCACCAGCGGGCCCGGCGGGTGTGGAGCTCAGCGAGCCGACGGGCTCGGGCGGCGTGGGCGAGCAGGTCCCCGGCCGGGGGTCGGACAGTGTCACGGATCGCGCGGCTGGTGCGGCGGAGGCCGGCCTCCACGAGACGAGCCGCTGGAACGACGGTGTCGGCGGGGGTCGCGGGTGCGGTGTGGGTGTTCATCTAGGGTCGGTGTCCTTCCGAACTCAGATGCCTGGCTAGGGCGTGGGGTAAGGGAGATCCGGAGGGGGAGCCCGTTGCAGCGGGCCCCCCTCCACCTGCACGAGCGCAGGTCAGGCGGCGTCCTGGTTCTTGCCCGGACCGGGGCGCTGGTGACCGGGAGCACGCATCCCGGCCGCCCGGAAGCTGTAGGCCACCCGGGGCCGGCCACCGGACTCCTGCACGTAGGGCGTGACGGTGAGGCCGTCGAACTCGACCGGGCGGAACGGCAGCCCCGCGGCGGCCTCGGGCGGGACCGGCTGGTGCGGCGCGGCGATCTTCACCGTCACCGTCTTGTCCGTACGCCGTGCTGCCGGGTCCGCGTCGAGGACCGACACCGACCACACCGGCAGGCCGGAGTCCTTGTCGAGCTGCTGCACCGGGCGCCCCGGGGCGGACTTGTCGAAGTCGCGCACGGGCTCGACCTCCGACACGACGAACGCTCCGTGCGGGAACACGTCGCCCATCGCGACGGGGAACTTGTTGGTGATCGCCATGACTAGCCTCCTGGTTGTGTGATTAGTCTTACTGGCTTGAGCCAGTACAGCAGGCTTAAGCCAGTGGGTCAAGTGACTGGCTCAGGCCAGTTCGCTATCGTGAAGACATGACGTCTTCGGCACGGGCGCCGCGAGGCGCCAACAGCGACTACAGGGCCATTGCGCACGAGCTGCGCGAGGCGATCACCTCGGGCGAGTACCAGCCCGGCGACAAGCTCCCCTCGGAGCGCGCACTGGCCGAGCAGCACGGAGCCGCCCGCAATACCGCCCGCGAGGCCATCGCCGCGCTGCGCCGCGAGGGCCTAGTAAGCGCTGAGCACGGGCGCGGAGTGTTCGTCCGCAGCAAGCCGCGCTGGATGCGGTTCGGCCGCCGCCGTTACAGCGCCGCGATGCGCTCCACCAATGAGCTCGGCCCGTTCGGCGCCGAAGCTGTCGCGCAGGGCCGGACACCGCATGTGGACTCTCGGATCACCCGGGTCGAGGCAGTTCCGGCGGTCGCCGAACGGCTCATGATTGAGCCCGGAACTCCCGTCGTGCAGCGGGAGAACTGGTACTTCGCCGACAGCGAGCCGTTGCAGATCGGCGTCACCTACGCGGCGTGGAGTCTGGTCGAAGGAACCCCGTTGGGAGACTCCGCCGACCTGGGCCCGGAGGGTATCTACGGTCAGTTCGCGGCCCTCGGTCACGTGATCGCCCACGTCCGTGAGGAGATCTCGGCGAGAATGCCCACTCGTGAGGAGGCTCAGCTTATGACGATCCCCGACGGGGTACCGGTGATCGAGCTGTGGCATACCGGCATCGACGCCGACCGCGAGCCGTTCGAGGTCACTCGCTTTGTCATGCGCGCCGACTACTCCGCGCTGGACTACGACATGCCGGTGGAGGATCGGTGAGCTGCACTGTCCGGCTCCGACGTGCCGAAGACCTGGATTCCTTGGCTGACATCCTCCTGCGAGTCCATGAGCAGGACGGTTACCCCGTTGAGGGGGTCGCAGATCCGACCGGGTGGCTACGCCATCCGCGCGCGCTGGCTAGTTGGACCGCAGTAGTGGACGGAATACCAATCGGACAGATCACGCTGACCGCGGCCGACCCGGCTGACGACGCCGCGCAGATCTGGACCGAACGAACCGGTAGGCAGCCGTCCGACCTAGCGATCGTTGTACGGTTGTTCGTCGATCCTGAACACCGCACCGTGGGAGCGGGGCGGATGCTCATGACTGCTGCGCTGGATCATGCGAGCAGTATTGGACGTTCGGTTGCGTTGGATGTCATGGCCAAGGACCGCGGCGCAATCCGGCTCTACGAACGGCTCGGCGGGCAGAGACTGGGCGAAACAGTCCATTTCTATGGTACCGATTCAGTCGAACCATCCCTAGTGTTCGCCTTCTGGTGACCTCAAGCCGTGTCTCGCAAGTCCTAGCACGAGATACATCAAGACCGCGCGTACATGGGCGTCAAGAACTGATCTGCAAGATTCCGAATGTTTACGCACGACGGAATTACAATCCTTAATTCACCACCTTTGCCTTCTGCAATGCCAATCCAGTAGGCTACTTCTAGCTCTGCCAGCTTACGCTGAATGTAGCGTTCTGTGTGCTGCTCCGTTTTTTCCATCGATGTGAACGTTCGACGGATAAACGTCACTCCTACGCCGTTGCCAAGGAGGATGGACGCGTCTGATTCGCCGCGTTGAGCGCTCCTTTTGTAGACGGTTCGTATGACACGGTCCCACTCGTTCCGAGTCTGATCGTCTCCGTCAAGAATGCAAAGGGTTGCCAACACCCAATTTTTCGGACAGCGTTGCATTAACTTCTCAAGGAGGCGTCGCAAGTCGACACCGATTGGGATCTCGGGCTTCGCTGTCTCCACCGTCCTGAACCCGGCTTCGTACAGGTACCACTCGTCGAACTGCTCTGTGTAACTGAGGAGGCGGTACCCGTGGGGTGGATTAGGAGAGTTGAATATGTAGTCGAAATATAGGCCCTCTGTGATGAAGTGTCCCAGCCAGTCGAGCTCGTCATGAGCCGAGACGCGCCCATCGCGCTCCATGCGTTGTCGGCGGATGACATACTGGGCGAGCTCAACACCCTTAAGCATCTCGGTGATGACCATAAGATCCGTTATCGAAACGACCCATGGAATACCTACGTTGTCTTTGAAAGCGCCCAGGCGCCTCAAATTGTGCGCTTCTGTGGACCATACAGTGACGTCGTCGAGAGTGCAGATGATTTCGATCTGGAAGAGTGCTCGAAGCGCTTCCGCCTGTTCTATGCTGAACCCCAGGGCTGACGCATCGTTAGATGCGAGCTGCATCGAAAGCTCGGCGTGTTGATCGGCTGCATCGGATATCGTTTTCTTAACGTCGGTGCTCATTCTTCCTGGTGCACCGCGCCGAGCTGCATCTGTGATTCGTCCTGCCTTGCACTGCAGACGTAGAGTGATGGTGTCGGCGGTTACGATTCCATCTAGCTCGCCTTTGACGGATTCGGTGACTTTCCAGTGGATGTTCTTCCAGCTCCTCGATCCGGGTAGAGCGCCCGCTAGGAGACTGGCGGCAGCATCTTCTAAGTACGCGGCCCGCCGTTTCTGATAGCTGCTCCAAAGTTTCGGAGAGCGCGACTGAATCAAGTTTTCGATCGTCGGCCTGATCGCGTCTATCATCGAGGGCGGCGATGCAAGAATATAGCCTGAGTCGGTCTCTACAATGGGTCTCTGAGTGAGTGGGTGGGCTCCACTGGGCCGCCAGTGGCGCTCGTGCATATACTCACTAGTTGGACACGTGAACGCCTCTAGTACCGCTGCGCATCTCGCTACCGGAACGCTGGACACCTCTGCGATGTCAGTCGCTTGGATCGTTGATATCTCTAGTGCGCCCGCAAGCTGGTGCGAGAGAGCGCGCATTCTAATCTCGAACTGCGCCTTATCGAACGAAATGGTAAGCAGCTCAGGCGGGATTGGGTAGCTAGTGCTTCTTCCGCGTCGGGCGCGCTTGAGTTCAACAGTTAGATACTTGACCTGCTCGGCAAGTTCCAGCTGAACAGTCTCAGATCGTACGTTCAAGATTTGCGGTATAGCATGCATAACATCCAATGCGTCTTGGGCGCAGAATCCGTTAATTTCGATTAGTCGCTCGGCAAGGGGCGAAAGGCATCCTTCGATCACCTTCTCGGCGTGCTTCAAGTACGCCATGTTGCGAATGCCGAGTGCTGCGAGGCGTGTCCTTGCGACGTGGTCGAGATTTGGATCTGGAAGACCTGTACTCCGTTCCTGTTCTCGCTCGACCGTGATGTTCTGGGCCTCTGCGATGAACATCTCTTGAATAAGTGCCAACGCCTGCATCGTTGAGTTCAATTTTTGCGGCGGGTTCAGGTCGGGATCTGGCTCAGGCCAGTCTGTGCGCAAGCACTGTAGTGCAAGATACTCGATATGGGCGGGATTCTGGTTGTTCTCGGATTCTTTAAATGTGTCGGGGTTGATCGACGCATAGATGGCTGAGGCGCGTGCGAGCAGGTCGAACGGCCCAACGCTCCCCATGAGTCGGAGGAGAGATTCATACCGATCGTTGTGCTGTTTTTCATCTAGGGCGAAGGCTTGAAGCATCGCGCTCCTGCCCGCCTCGCGCTGATCCTCATCGGGGTTGGGGGAGTAGACGATTCGATGCCCATCAAGCGAGAGTGTGCCTACGCCAATATCAATGCTCGCGGGGATTAGCTTACGACTTCGCCTGCGCTTCTTCTTGACCACGTCCGTACTTTAGCTGCGGACCAGCAGCATCCACTAGCTCCATAGGGGTGGCCGACTCGCCATCGCGATGCCGCCCGAGGCCAAAGCAATAAGGGTCCGGTGAGTATCGGACGTTGGGCACTGAACGGAAGTGCTCAGGTGTACTCGATCGCGTCTTCTGCCGAGTATGCCTCTATGAGATCAAGGCGCCGCCTCCGGCGGCGCGGGGCCGGCCACGCCGGCCCCCGTCGCTCGCTCACTGCACCTCCGGCCCGTTCGCGGCGCCGTGGTCCGGCTACCCGGCCCCAGGCCGCGGAGCGGAGCTGATCCAACCAAGGAGCACGTCTCAGTAGCCGACGAGCAGCACGCCAGCGAACGGCAGCTTCAGGCGCTCGGAGGCATAGATCGCATCCAGCTGACTGCGCGTGTCCGCGTAGGCCCGGACGACCACATCTCGGCCGCCGCTCTTGTGCCGGTAGGCAACTGGCATCAGTAGCGCCAGGTAGTGCGCGTCGACGATGAGAGATGTTCGGACGATGTCCCGGTAGTTCGCGTTCCCTCGGGCGCCCCGGCCCGCCTCGACCTCCACCACGATGCCGTCGTGGTCGTGAAAGGCATCGATCTCGTAGGAAACGCTCGGCTCGCCGTTCTCTCCGAAGAGGACAGGGCGCTTAATGCGTCCTGCGGCAGTCTTGCCCGTCTCGACGGCGTATCCGAGCTCGGTGAGGCCCGGTGCAAGCGCTTGGAGTACGTCGTCGCTTCGAAGGGGCGCCGGCCGCGCATCTACGGTGGAGACCAGGGCCTCGACATCCGACACGGCGCGCACGAGCTGCTCGGCCCACGACGGGGGTCTGACGTTGCGGGGGTAGTAGCTCCAAGACGGGTACACGCCGGAACCGTAGATGTTCTTCGGTCCAAGTCGGGCCCGCTGGCTGGGAACAGCTGATGGAGGCGAGAACCTCCGGGCTCCGCCCGAGCCCGACACCGCTCGGAGATCAGGAGAGTGCGGCGGGGCTGGTGATCTCCTCACGGCGCGCCGAGACGGCAGCCAGACCGGGGAGCGGGGCGCAAGGCTGGACCCCGTGCCCTGCACCCCGCTCCCCGGCCTGGCAGGGGTGAACCCGCGCCGCGAGGAGATCACCAGCAGGCCGGGCGCGTGGGGGAGAAGCCCCCGCGTGGGACGCTTTTGGAACACGAAACGACGCGACAAGGGCCAGAATCGACCCTGAACAACCACGAGGCCGCGGGTGGGAATCCCTAGGTCACACGCGGTATCGGAGCCCAGCAATCATGACGGTTCCGAGGTTCATGGTTAGAGTTCCCCAATGACTCGCGGGAGGACCTCTGGGCTCGATAGCTCGTCGAGCTCCCGCAAGATCGATCGGGCAAGAAGTGCGCGAATTACCGTGAATGGGAGTGCCTGCGCACCCTCGTTGTTCTGTACTTGCCGCTGCATATCTCGATGTATCGCTAGGTCGTCGCTACCGCTGTGTACAAACTTCGAACGAGCTTCGTATGTTTTCTTGATGGCTCGCCAGAGCCTGCCTTCGTCGGAAGGAATTTGCGGATTCATATCGACTGCAGTCCATTCGCCACCATTGGGTTCGCCTGTTGAGCCGTCGTACCCCCACGTCCACTCTTTCCAATTAGATAGCCAGTCGCGGGACTCAAACCCCTGCATGACGTAGGCTGCAAAACGTTGACCTAGTCGAACTTGCCTGTCACGCATTAGCTCTGCTCGAATTGATTCCGCCTGGGCTGAAGTTAGGGCAAGGTCGTCGATTACTTCGTCCCATCGAGTCGACCGTTCCCAGTGGCTCCACTCGCTATGGGGATCACCGAATCGGGCGGAAAGAGTTTCAAGTGCGCCGACTGCTAGAACGTACGCGCTAGGCATACTAGTCTTGTAGATGCTGCACGCGCCGTAGTGCATCTCAGTTGCAGCTCCAAGTGCGACGAGGTCACCGGAATCTTCGATGGAGCAGAACTTGCCGGCGACCTCCTCGAATTTTAGGTTGACGTCGTCGACGTCGGAGATTGGCGCGTGGAGAATGCGATCGTGAGCGGCGTTGAGTGGAATGAATGCCGTCCTTGTGGATCCAGAAAGTGGATAGGGTCGCTCGCTCGGAACCTCCACTGAACGGTCCAAGCTGAGTGCTAGCACCGCACCGATCTGTCGGTTAAGTGCATCTTCCTCGCCTATTCCTGGGTCCTGCTCTCGCCTCGCCTGGACGGTTTGGATAAGAGATAGCGACTCGGGTCCGTGGCCAGGTCGGTGGTAATGTTCAAGGCCCTGGAAACGTAGGAATCCGGGGCCGTGGAGGGGTTCGATACGCGGATAAGCCACTCGCTTGTATGTGTTGTCCAGTAATGCCGGATCTTGGGATGTGGAGTTCTGGATCTCTTCTCGAAGTTCTCTCAGCCAGGAGACCAGTTCGCGCACGCCATTAGTCCTCGGGGTCGGGTGTCGGATGCACAGGTCAGAATAGGCTGGCCCTCACCCTCTGGACTGGCAATGCATCGTGGGTGAGGGGCGACGGGGCACAAGATGATCACATTCCGCTCGGTCGGTGTGGGCGCGGATGATTCGCAGGCGCGGGCGGTCTCATGCTGGACCGCAGGCCGGACGAGGTCTGAGGTTTGCCGGCGGGAAGCAGGAGAGGTGAGGGTTCCCCTGCGCTGAGAGTCAACGTGCCGAATACGTGCCGAAGCTTGGCTGCCGAGCTGACCGACAGCGCTGTCTGCGCAGGCCAACGGGCCACTGGCACCGGCCTCGCGGCTCCCCTTAAAAGGGTCCCGGTGTCGGTTCGAGTCCGACCGGGGGCACCCCGCTTCGACGTCGAGAATACCCCTCTGACCAGTCGTTACACCCGCCACGACCACGATGAAGTTGTCCGGCGCGCGCTGGTGCTGACCGGGGTTCACCGGGTGCCTGCGCTGAACAGGCGCTGAAAACTCAGGCACCGGAACCGTCCCCGAGCGCCGCTGCGATCCGCTCCCGTGCCGCGTCCTCCTGGCCGACGATGCACTTCGGGTAGATCTGATGCAGGACCCCGACGCTGTGTCCGGCCCACTCGGCGACCTGGGTCGACGGCACACCGGCGTTGAGCCACGTCGAGACCGCGGCGTGGCGGAGGTCGTAGGGGCGTCGGGCGAGAGGTGAGGCGGCATCCTCGGGGGTCAGAGCGCTCGCGCGGGCCTTCCGCCAGGCACGGCAGTACGTGCCCTCCGGGAGATCGCCGCCGCGGACACCGCGGAACAGCCGGCCGTCCGGCGTCGTGCCGTGCTCGGCGAGGTGCGCCCGTCGTAGTGCCATGAGTGGTGGTGGTGAGGGGACCGAGCGGGTCTCACCGCGGGCCCGGTACTTCAACTCCCGCTCCTCGCGGCGCCGGCGTTGTCGGTCCAGGAAGCGCCGGCCTCCGGGGTGGAGCCGGTCAGCAGCAGCTCGCCCCAGCCATCGTCGGGCAACCGGAGGTCAGCCGCCCGCAACGTCACGGCCTCACCCGGCCGCAGCGCGGCGTGGTAGAGCAGGCCGGGGAAGGCGACGAGCCCGGGACCACTGGGCCTCTGGGTTCCGGCAGCCGAGAGCAGCGCCCGGGCCTGCGCAGCGTTGACGACGACCCGCTTGTCCACCGACTTCACCGTGCGCGGGATCGTCCATGCGATCGCCGTGACCGGGTTCCGGGTCAGGAGACGACACTCGTCACGGCGCCGCCTGGCGGCGGCGCGGGGCCGGCAGCGCCGGCCCCGCTACCGTGCCAAGTCGGAGCCAGATCCCGATCGCGCCTGCGGCACCGTCATCGCCCGTGCTTCCGCCTCACGACAGAGAACCTCGGCCACGTCGCAGAGCTTCATGTTGACGTCCTGGGAGGACCGCACCAGCAGTCGGAAAGCGCTGTCATCGGTCAAGCGAAACCGCTCGATCAGGATTCCCTTGGCCCGCCCGATGACGTCGCGGCTCGTCAAAGCCTTCACGAGGTGCTCGGCGCGCTGCGCGCCGTACACCGCTACCGCGGCTTGTGTGACGAACGCGGCCATGATGGTGCGCGAGCGGTCGTCGCTGAACGCCCCGACCTCGTCCGACCACACCGTCATCGCACCGATCGGATGTTCCTCAGGGGCCATGGCGTGGCACAGGACGCTGCGCATCCCCGCACTGGCGGCGGCTGGGGCGAAGACCGGCCACCGATCGCCGGCCTCCGTGAAGTCGTCGATGACGACCTCACTCAGGGAACCGGCCGCGATGGCATCGATGCACGGCCCGTGTCCGCAGTCCACCATGACCCGGGCCAACTCCGGGATGCGCTTGTCGGTGGCTGCGAGGCAGTGCAACCCCGACCGGTCCTGAGTGGTCAGCGCAGCCCATTTGGCGTGGGGTACCGCTCGCACCAGGTCATCGCAGATCCGGGTGTACTGCTGGTCTGTGTCCTGGTCAGCCCCCGGCACGCTGAGGAGCCGCTCCGCTTGCGCCTGAAGGACCGAGTGCAGTTCTTGTGTCTCCACGAAGATCAGTGCCTCCTCGCTGCTCGCGAACCGTCGGACTCACTCTGGCCTGATAACCGTGCCATAACGCAGCTTGGAGAGTCAGTCTCCCGGCGCTGGTCAGACACCTTCGAGGGCTTGTACGACAAGGCCCCGGGCTCCGCCCGGACCCGACACCGCTCGGAGATCAAGGGAGTGCGGCAGTGACCTCCTCACGGCGCGCCGAGCCTGGCAGGGGGGAACCCGCGCCGCGAGGAGATCACCAGGAGGCCGGGCGTGTGGGGGAGACACGTCGGCATCCCCCGAAGCATCTATCCCTCACGTAGTTCGCCGACAGCAATCGCGAAGTGGAGGGGCCGTGCTCGATCCGAGCTGGGTCTTCCTCAGTGCCGTACTCGGCCTGGTAGGCAGCACCCGCTACGCGATCGCGACGATCGCCGGAACAGCCCGTCCCAACCTCGTGACGTGGGTCCTCTGGGCGGTCGCACCGTTGATCGGCTTCTTCGCGCAGCTCTCCGCCGGAGTCGGCCTGCCTGCCGTGCTCACTCTGGCAGCAGGACTCGGCCCGCTCATCGTCGTCGTCTCGGCCGTTGTGACGAGACACAGCTACTCGACGATCGGCCCCTTCGACGTCGTCTGTGCGGTGATCGCCGTCGCGGCCCTCGTCGTGTGGGTCGGCTTCGACGCGGCTCCCACCGCGGTGATCGTCGCCGTCGGAGCCGATGCGGCAGCGGCGCTGCCCACCATCCGGAAAGCCTGGCATGACCCCGACTCGGAGAACCTGCTGTTCTACGTGATGGTCGGACTCGGAGCCACGATCACGCTTCTGACTCTGGACAGCGGGGCCCCGTCCGGCTGGGCCTTCGCGGTCTACATGCTGTCGCTGAGCCTGTTGCTCGTCGGGATCGTCTTCACGAGGCGACGCTCCGCACTTGTCCGTGCCAACCATCGGCCCTAGCGCCATCGACATGCCCGTGCCGAATGCGTGGTGAAGTTCGGCGACGCAGCCGACCGGAATCGCTATCTGCCCAGGTCGGTGTGGTGGCGGTGTCGGCACCCCGGCTCCCCCTTAGAAAGGTCCCGGTGTCGCTTCGAGTCCGACCGGGGGCACCCCGCTTCCATCTCCCGACTACCCCTCTGACCAGCGCTGACGCCTGACGGAACCGAGACGATGTCGTCCGGTCGTAGCCGGTCCTGACCGGTGCGGCGGTACCGCCCGGGTTCGAAGTCCAGCCGCGATCACGGGTGCACGATCCGCGGATCCGGAGCCGCAGGCTCTCGGAGCGAACCGGCTGCTCGGCCTTCTGCTGTGCGAGGAGAAGCAACGGCGAGCATCGCGACCCGTGAACCGCCCCACCATGTTGCGGAGGAGCGCAACACGCTGTCCGTGCTTGCGGTCGCCAGGGGCACACGCACGATCCCGGGCGGCGGTGGTGCTGTCGTCCAGATCGGGCAGACCCGCGGACAGCCACCCGACAAGGAGACCCGACGAGCGATCCCGTCGCCTCCCACGCCCTCGACCACACGTTCACCGCCACGCTCGAGAAGAGCGATGCGCCGGGCGGGTGGGTCTACCTGCGCACCGACTGGTCGGCCGAGTTCTTCGCCACCCGCGGCCCGGTCAAGGTCCGGGCACGATCGACGGCCACCCGTTCCAGAGCTCCGTCATGGCGCTCGGCGACGGGACGCACAAGCTGCCCGTGACCGCGGCGGTGCGGACGATGATCGGCAAGCAGGCCGGGGACGCCGTCACCGTCCACCTCGACGAGCGTCCGGGCCGTCGGTGACCTCCGTACGCGCCACCGTCGGAGCCGTACTGGCCGCGATCCACCCCGGGGACCGGCTCGTGACGCTCGTCGTCACCCGGATCGTCGCGATCGGCTCCTGAGCAACCGGCAGGGTCACGGGCTCTGCGCGGGCTCGTCGATGCCTGCACTCGCGACGGTCCGGGACCGGCCGGCCCCACCGGTCCGGCGTCAACGGGGTGAGCAGCTCGTCCGAGGACGCGGTGCTGCCCGGCCGGTCCGGCCACGACGGTGTCCACGATGCGCTCCGTCTCGGTCATCCGGGCGTCGGCCCGTGCCGGACCGCGCCCCGCCTCGACGACGAGCCGGTCCCGGACGACGCCGGCCAGCAGCCGGACCCGCGTCGACCGATGAGTTCCGCCGCCCCCGGCGGTCCACCGTCGCGACGCGGTCCGCGCGTTCACCGAGGAGGCCCCATGCCCCGCACCCGGGTGCACAACCTGTTCATCTCGCTCGACGGCTACGCCGCCGGCGACCACGTGACCCTCGACGCCCCGATCGGCGACGCCGGACGGCTCTTCGCCGGGTTCGACGGGCGGTTCATCCACGGGATCGGCGGGGTGGACGCCCCCGTCACCCTGGACCGCGCCCTGACCAGCACGTGGGCCCAGGGCATCGGCGCCGAGATCATGGGGCGGCGCAAGTTCGGCCCGCAGACCGGCCCCTGGACCGACGACGGCTGGCAGGGCTGGTGGGACGACGAGCCCCCGTTCCACACCCCGGTGTTCGTCATGACCCACCACCCGCGGCCGCCGATCGAGTTCGCGAACGGGACGAGCTTCCACTTCGTCGACGGGTCGGCGCAGGAAGTGCTGACGGTCGCGCAGAAGGCCGCGGGCGACCTGGACGTGCGACTCGGTGGGGGACCCTCGACGATCCGGCAGTTCCTCGACGCCGACCTGGTCGACGTCATGCACGTGGTGATCCTGCCGATCGTGCTGGGGCGTGGGGTGTCCCCGTGGGAGGGGCTGAAGGGAGTCGAGGACCGGTTCACGGTCGAGTCGGTCGCCTCGCCGAGTGGGCGCATCCACCAGTTCTGGAACCGGAAGGTCTGACGCCCGTGGGTTTCCTCAGCTACTCCATGAGCATGTCCCTCGACGGCTTCGTCGAGGACCCCACCGGCAGCATCGCCTTCGGCGACCCCGACGAGGAGGTGCACCGCCTGTCCAACGACCAGACCCGGGCGACGTCGGTGTTCCTGTTCGGCCGCAACCTCTACGACATCATGGAGGACTTCTGGACCGCCCCCGAGCGGGCGGACGGCCACCCGGTGGAGGCGGAGTTCGCGCACCTCTACACCGCGATCCCCCGGGTGGTGTTCTCCGACTCGCTGACCTCCGTCGCGCCCGGGTGCCGTCTCGTCCGCCGGGCCGACGCCCTGGAGGAGGTGGCCCGGCTGAAGGAGGAGACCGACGGCGAGCTGGCCGTGGGCGGGCCCGGTCTGGCCGCGTCGCTGCTGGACCTGGTCGACGAGTTCCGCCCGCGGGTGGTGCCGGTCGTCCTCGGCGGCGGGAAGCGGTACCTGCCGCTCGGGGCGGACCTGCGGCTGCGCCTGGTCGAGCAGCGCGTGTTCGACGGCGGGACCGTGCACCTGCGCTATCAGCGCGTCCGCTGACCCGCGCCGGACACCTCAGGCGGGGGAGAGGCGCTCGGTGAGGACGCCCCTGCGGTAACCGTCCTGCTCGGCGGGCGGAGCATCGGGTGGTACGCCGATCTGCACCGCCGCGTCGCCGCCGTCGTCCCCGGACTGCGCACCGGGGCCGTCGACGGCGCCGGGGACCTCGTGCACGTCGAGCAGCCTGAGGCGTTCGCGAAGGCCGCACTCGCCGGGGTCGCCCGCGGCGCGTGAGCGTCAGGCGTCGCCGACCGAGGAGATGGCAGGAGAGACCGCCGCGCGGCCCCGCACTCATCGGTCGCGCAGCGCGTCGTCCAGTGCGGTGGTCAGCGCGGCGACGCGGCTGCGGCCGGCCGCCGCGCGCGGGTAGCGGCACAGGACGTCGACCAGCTCCGGTGTCGCGCGCCGCCGGGCACGGTCGAGCTGCGCGTCGCCGCTGCGGGGCGCGTCGCCGTCGGCCAGCTCGACGGCGTGGGCGGCGTGGGCTGCCGCGCGCAGGATGTGCCCGACCTGGGTGGCCTTCGCCAGTGGGTGCAGGTAGGCGGACGCGGCGGCGTCGGCGGCGGCCAGTGCGGCGTGCCTGCCGGCCGGGGTGTGGGCGTCCTTCGCCGCCCGCGCAGCGTCGACGGCGGTCACCCGCTGCAGCCGCGACCGCTCGGCGCCGTCGGCGAAGGCCCACGCCGCGGCGAGCGCCGCGCGGGGGCGGCCGTCGTCGGGCGCGTCGAACAGGGGGAGGGCCTCGGCGGCGCACTCCGCGGCGAACCGGGTCACGACCCGCAGGTCGGCCATGGTGAGGGTGACGTCCCCCGGTCCGATCCGTGCCATCGCAGCACCTTCCCGTGCCGCGCGCACCTTCGCCAGGACGGGCTCGTGTCCACGACGGTGGAAACGGGCTGCGCATGACCGGCCGCCACCACGAGAGCTGCCTCGGCGACCCCCGCCGGACCGCCCGGAGAAGCTGCGCACCATCCTGCGCCGGCCCGTCACCGACGCGTGATCACCGGTCGTGGAGCGGAGCGTTCGCGAGGCGGTCGCTGCGCTCCACAACCGGTGATCACGGGCGCTCAGGCCGGGCGGTACCGGTACCGCGCCAGGTAGACGCAGTACCCGACGATCCCGGCGACCAGCAGCGCCAGCACCACCCAGACCGCTCCGACCGGCAGCCTCGGCGGATCTGTGCGGGTGGCGTACACCGCCGTCACCGGGACCACGGTGAGCAGGAACAGGGTCGCGCCGAAGGTCCGGCCCATGTCCTCGGCGAGCATGTGGCGCAGCCGTCCGATCCGCTGCGGCGCCGTCCAGTAGTCGCGGTGCGGCACCGACACCCGTGCCAGCGAGCCGGTCGCGACCAGGCGGTAGAGCCCGGCGCCGATCCCGGCGACGAGCAGCCCGAACAGCGTGCCGAGCGTCAGGAACCAGGCGCGGCTGCCGAACGCGGTCGGCACGCCCGTGGGGTCGAAGTGCAGCGGCACCCGGTCCTCGGGGAGCTCACCGGCCGCCCACACCAGGGCGAACGCGTAGAACACCGAGCCGGCGAGGAGCGGGAACCAGGGGCGCACCGCCCGGATCATTCCGGGTCGCCGGCCGGTCCGCGCGCCGTGGCGGGAGCGAGCCGGTCGAGCATCGCGGTCAGGGTCCGCCGGGCGCGGTCGACGGGGGCGCCGTGCAGCGCGACCTCCGTGCTGAGCCCCGCGGTCAGGGCGAGCAGGGCGTGCGCGTCGGTGTCGGGGTCGGCCGACCCGGCGTCGCCGACGACCCGGACGGCGAGGGCACGGATCTCGTCGTCGCCGTCGGTGAGGATCGCCCGCGCGCGCTCGTCGACCTCGCGGGTGGCGAAGGCGGCGTGGATGCGCAGCGCGTCACGGGTCCGCGGATGCTCACCGAGCAGCTCGTCGAGGATCGTCGCGAGGACGGTCCGGTCGCCGCCGCCCACAGCCCGGGCCCTGGTCTCGATCCGCTCCTCCATCTGCCGGTGCGACCGGTCCAGGGCGTGCAGCAGCAGTGCGTCCTTGCTGGCGAAGTAGTGCTGGACACGGCCCATCGAGATGCCGGCCTCGGCTGCGACCGAGCGCAGCGAGACCGCCTCGGTGCCCGACCGTGCGACGAGCGCGAGCACGGCGTCGGCGATCTCGGAGCGGCGGGTGTCGTGGTCGACGGAGCGGGGCACGACGTCACCGTAGCAATGCGGTCGCATTGACAACTCGAGCCGCACACTGTTGCAATGCGAGCGCATTGCAATCTGGGGAGGGCATGTGAAGACGGCACAGAACGTCGCCGGGTTCCTCGGGGTGGTCCTCGGCGTGATCCCGCTGCTGCAGTACCTGGTCACCGGCCGGATCGGCCTGTGGTCCTTCGTGGTCGGCGACTCGCCGGCGCTGCCGTGGGCCTACCCCGCGGTCCTGCTCGTGGTCACCGCGGTCGTGGTCGTGGTGGTCGACCGGCGGGAGAAGGCGGGCTGATCCGGTCAGTCCTGCCGCGGCGAGCCGTAGCGCTCGACGGTGAACCCGAGCGCCCGGTAGTGGTCCAGCCACCGGTCGAGAGCGGTGGTGGCGAAGACCGGGGCGACCGAGCGCAGCGTGGACACCGAGGCAGTCTGCCCGCATGCTCGGCGCCGTCGGGGACCTGCCGGTGAACCTGCACCGCTACGCGCAGGGCAGTCCTGAGATCACGCGCTACCTGGTGTTCCGCGACCGGCTCCGCGCCCACGACGACGAGCGGGCGCGCTACGAGGCGCACAAGCGCGGCCTCACCGGACGGGAGCGGGCCGACATGAACCTCTACGCCGACGCCAAGGGTCCGGTCGTCGAGGAAGTCATCGGCCGGGCCGGCGGCCCGCCCCGGCCCTGACCCGGATCAGCCGCCGGGACGCTCCGCCCGCTCGGCGAGCATCCGCTCGGTCGCCGCCCGGACCTCGTCGACACCGATCTCCTCGACGCCGTCGGCGGTCACCGTGATCAGGTTCGGGAAGATCGCCCGGGTGAGGTCGGGGCCCGCGGTGGCGGTGTCGTCGTCGGCGGCGTCCCACAGCGCGTTGACCGCGAGCGCGATCGCGCCGGCCCGGTCGACGCCCGGATCGTGCCGCTTCTTCAGCGACGCCTCGGCGAACTGCGAGCCGGACCCGATGCCGACGTAGCCGGACCGGGCGCGCTTGATGCTGCCGGTCGGGTCGTAGGTGACGATGCGGACCGGGTCGGGGTCGGTCGGGTCGTAGCCGACGAACAGCGGCAGCGCGACGAAGCCCTGCATCGCCGCGCCCAGGTTCTCCCGCACGATGCTCGACAGCCTGCGGACCTTGCCGTCCTGGCTGATCGGCGCGCCCTCGACCTTCTCGTACTGCTCCACCTCGGCCGCGAACATCGTCAGCATCTGCAACGCGTGCCCGACCGACCCGGCGAACCCGGCGGCGGAGGTGTCGTCGATGCCGACGACCTTCACCAGGTCCTTCTGTGCGATCAGGTTGCCGGACGTGGCGCGCCGGTCACCGGCGAGCAGCACGCCGTCGGCCCAGGTCAGGGCGATGATCGTGGTGCCGTGCGGGACGTCCAGGTCGGCCGGGACCCGCTGGGCGGGGTCGCGCGGGAGGTGCGAGGGCAGCAGCTCGGGGGCGTGCGCACGCAGCTGCTCGAGGAACGAGGGTCCGGTCATGAGGGGGAGCGGGCTCCTTCGCACTGCGGGGCGGGGACGGGGCCGATCCTTCCCGTCCGCGGCGCCCCGGTCCACCCGCGGTGGAATGGCACACTCAGGGCGGTGAGCGCACGGAGCCGGGCCGAGTCCTTCTGCACACGCCACGGACTGGGGGTGCCCGTCCTGGAGGCCCCGATGGCCGGGGCCTGCCCACCGGAGCTGGCGGCCGCGGTCGCCGCGGCGGGCGGCATGGGTGCCGCGGGCGTCGTGAACGACACCCCGGAGGCGATCGCCGACTGGGCCGCCCGCTTCCGCGCGCTCGCCGGGACCGCGCCGTTCCAGCTCAACCTGTGGATCCCCGACCCGCCCGCCGACGACGACGTGGGCCTGCAGACCGCCTACCTCGACAGCCTGGGCGGCACACCCGCACCGGCCGGCGGCCCCGGACCGTCGTTCTCCGACCAGCTCGTCGCCGTCCTGGCCGCCCGGCCCGCGGTCGTCTCGACGATCATGGGGCTGTTCACGGCCGAGCAGGTCGCCGCGGTGCACGGTGCGGGCTGCGCCTGGTTCGCGACGGTCACGACCCGCACCGAGGCCATCGCGGCGGAGCGGGCGGGGGCCGACGCCGTCGTCGTGCAGGGCATGGAGGCCGGCGGGCACCGCGGGACCACCGACCCCGCCGACGCCGAGGCCGTCTCGGTCGGGCTGCTCGCGCTCGTCCCGTGGGTGGCCGACGCCGTCGGTGTCCCGGTGGTCGCCGCCGGTGCGATCGGGGACGGCCGGGCCCTGGCCGCCGCGCTCACCCTCGGCGCGAGCGCGGTGCAGGTGGGGACGGCGCTGCTGCGCTGCCCCGAGGCCGGGATCGACGACGGCTGGTCCGCCCGGCTCGACGGCCTCGACCCCACCGGCACGACGACGACCCGTGCCTACACCGGCCGGCTGGCCCGCGGCATCGCCACCGACTACGTCCGCGCCTGGACCGTGCCGGGCGCCCCGGCCCCGGCGCCCTACCCCCATCAGCGACGCCTGGTGGCCCGCTACCGCGCGGGCGAGCCCGGCGCGGTCGACCGGGTCAACCACTGGGCCGGGCAGGCCGCCGGACGTGCGACGACCGACCCGGCGTCCGAGGTCGTCGCCCGGCTGTGGCGCGAGGCGGACCCGCTGCTGCCGTGAGCCCGGCTCAGTCGCGGAAGGGGTCGACCATGTCGTCGAACTCGCCCTTCTTGGCACCGTCGACGAACGCGGAGATCTCGGCCGGGGTGTAGACGAGCACCGGGCCGTCGGGGTCGCGGGCGTTGCGGACCGCGACCTGGCCGTCGTCCAGTACGGCGAACTCCACGTTCCGCCCGCCGGCGGGGCGGCGCCACGTCACGGGGCCGAGATCTGCTGCGCGCGTGCCGTTCGGGTGGGGCATGGGGACCTCCGGGTGTGTCCGCTGCGTCCGTTTGACTGCGGAGAGTGTCGAAAGACTGTGCAAGCGATCTTGCATCCGCACGTGTCATCCGTGACGATGGAAGCACCGACACGCTGAGGGGGCCCGTGAATGCGCCGGTCGACGCACGGATCTGCCGCCGGGTGGCTGTCGTCGTGACCGCCGGACGGATGAACGAGGCCGGCGGACCCGACGTCCTCACGGTGACGTCCGTTCTCGACGGTCGTGCACACAAGGTGACCGACTCGGAACTCTGCGCACCGCACTCGATGCGGACCGGCCGGTATGCGGCCCTGTGTGGCCACCTGGTGTCCCCGGCCCCGCTGATCGACGTCGCCGGGACCCCGTGCGGCCGCTGCGTGCAGCTCGATCCGACGCCACCGGCGGAGGTGACGTCGCGGCGCCCCGCCCGCCGGCGCGGCTGGGGCCTGCGCCGGGTCCTGCCGGCCTGAGTCGTCCGGTACCGGAGCGGGACCCGTCAGCGGGCGAGCCGCTCCGGGTCGGTCTGCTCGTGGCGGCGCAGCGGTCCCCGGGTGCGCCGCTCCAGGTAGCGGCGGCCCGAGCGGGTCAGCTTGCTGAGGGTGTTGGGGCCGCGGCGGCGCTCGACGGCGTCGCCGATCTTGCCCAGGAGCCAGGCCAGCAGCGGTGCACCGACCGCCAGGAGCAGCCATACGCGCAGGTGCCGGGAGAGCAGGGCCCACATGTCCGGACCGTCCTTTCACTGGGGGCGACGGAGGTGTCGTCGCCGGAGGCGCCGACAGTAGTGCGGCCCGCCCGGGTGCGCCCGCTGCGAGGTGACGGCCCGTGACCGACCTGCCACGGGATCGTTGTACGACGCGAGGGTGGGTCCGGCTGCCCCCGGCCGGGCGCCCGCTTCTGCGAGGAGGTACGCCCGTGTTCGCTCCGGGTTCCGGCAGCGTGGTCGTCGTCGCCGTCGCGCTGCTCGTCGTCGTCGCCGCCCTGGCCAGTCCCGCGGGTCGCCGTGCCGCGGTGGCCGCGCTCGGCTCGGTCGGACGCTGGCCCGCGCTGATCCGCGCGGAGATGCGCGGTGACGCGCCGCTGTCCGACGGGCGCGCCGACACCGCCGACGATCGTCGCGTCGACACCACGCCCGAGATGCCGGCGGTGCGTGCCGAACCGCTGCCGCCGACGTCCACGTTCCCGCAGGTGAGACGCCCGGGAGGGTGATCATCGCCCGGTGTGGGAGACGGGACTGACGCCGGACGCCCCGGACGCGGTAAATTTTCTTTTACCAGCGGGAACCCCCGGCGCTCCCTCGGCGTTGCACACGTGTGAGGGCCTGCCAGAGGTGGGCCCCGCACACGTCCGTCGAGGAGGATCCAGGTGCGCTCCACGAGCAACCCGGCGTTCCGCAACCTGCCCACACAGAAGCAGGGCGGCTACGCCACGTTCGACCGCTCGGGTGGCGGCATGATGGGCGGGGGCGCCGCCATGGCCGGCTCCCAGTCGTCCTACGTCGACCCGACCCAGGCCACGCAGGACACGGGCCGGCCGATCACGGTCGACGACGTCGTCCAGAAGACCGCCATCAGCGCTGCCCTGGCTCTGGTCGCGGGCACCCTGACCGTGCTGTCGGGTCTCTACATCCTGGCGTTGCCCGCGTTCATCGTCGGGCTCGTCGTGTCCCTGATCGTCATCTTCAGGCAGAAGCCCAGCGCCGTCCTGACGCTGCTCTACTCCGGCTCGATGGGTGTCGCCCTCGGCGGCATCACCGGGTTCATGCAGATGGACCCGAACCTCCGGGGCATCGGCGTCCAGGCCGTGATCGGCACCGCCGGTGTGTTCTTCGGGATGCTGGTCGTCTACAAGACCGGTGCCGTCCGGGTCACCCCACGGTTCACCAAGTGGATGATGGGCGCGCTGATCGGCGTCGTCGTCCTCATGCTGGCCAACCTGGTCGCGAGCTTCTTCACCGAGGGTGGCTTCGGCCTCCGTGACGGCGGCCCGCTGGCCATCCTGTTCAGCATCGTCGTGATCGGCGTGGCGGCGTTCAGCCTGCTGCTCGACTTCGACGCCGCGGACAACGCGGTCAAGGCCGGTGTTCCGGCGAAGTACTCCTGGTACCTCGCGTTCGGCCTGATGACCACGATCGTCTGGCTCTACATCGAGATCCTGCGCCTGCTCAGCTACCTGCGCCAGGACTGACCGGCCACCCACGACCCGGCCCGTGAGGGCCGGGTGCGGCCGGAATCGCCCCCTCCGGTCGCGCGCGCCGCGGACACCTCAGGTGTCCGCGGCGTCGTCGTGTCCGGGGGTGGCCCGGCGGGGCCGGGAGTCGTAGCGTCGGTGTCGTGCCCGGGAACGACCCGGTCGTCACCGGGATCGCCATCCTCCTGGGGATCGCGTTCGGGCCCGCGGTGCTCGTGGGGCTGCTGGTGCGCCTGCCCCGCCTGGTGCGCCGGGTCGCCGCGCGGCACCGCCGCCCGGCTCCGTCGCGTCCGATCGGGCCGCCGCTGGAACGGCTCGTCGCCGATCTGCGCCGCCTCGACCGGCTGCGCCGCGGGCCGCAGCCGGCCACCCGGGTCCGGCGCCTGGCGCTGCTGGCCGCCTACGACGACGTCCTGCTCGACGTCTGCCGGGCCGTCGGCGTCGAGGACCCGCCGCTGCGCGCCCACGTCGAGGCGGGCGGGACCCAGGGCGCGCTCGACGCCGACCGGGAGTTCGCCCGGCTGCGGACCGAGGCCGACATCGAGGCCACCGGCGTGCGCATCGACCCGCCCGGCCACGCCGCCTGACCCCGTGACGCCGACGGGCCGGCCCGCGCGAGGCGGACCGGCCCGTTCGTGGGCGCCGTGGGGTCAGGCGAGGTTCTCGATCACCAGCGCCATGCCCTGGCCGCCGCCGACGCACATCGTCTCGAGCCCGTAGCGGCCGCCGGTGCTGCGCAGGCCGTTCATCAGGGTCGTCGTGATGCGGGCGCCGGTCATGCCGAACGGGTGGCCCAGCGCGATCGCGCCGCCGTGCACGTTCAGCTTGGCCTCGTCGATGCCCAGGTCGCGGGCGCTGGGCAGCACCTGCGCGGCGAAGGCCTCGTTGATCTCGACCAGGTCGATGTCGTCGATGGTGAGCCCGGCGCGCCGCAGCGCCTGCTGGGAGGCCTCGACCGGGCCGTAGCCCATGATCTCCGGCGACAGCCCGGTGACACCGGTCGAGACGACCCGGGCCAGCGGCGTGACGCCGAGCTGCTCGGCCTTCGTGTCGGACATGATCACCAGGGCGGCGGCGCCGTCGTTGAGCGGGCACGCGTTGCCGGCGGTGATCCGGCCGTCCGGGCGGAAGACGGGCTTGAGCTGCGAGATCTTGTCGTAGGTGGTGCCGGGGCGGGGGCCGTCGTCGGTGTCGACGACCGTGCCGTCGGGCAGCGTCACCGGGGTGATCTCGCGCGCGAAGAAGCCGTCGGCGATGGCCTTCTCCGCACGGTTCTGCGACTGCACCGCGAAGCGGTCCATGTCGTCGCGGGACACGTCCTTGTACCGCGCCAGGTTCTCCGCGGTCTGTCCCATGGAGATGTAGGCGTCCGGCAGGAGGCTCTGGTCGCGCGGGTCGGTCCAGGTCTCGGTGCCCTTCTCCGCGGTCTCGGCGGTGCGGGCCTCGGCGTCGGCGAACAGCGGGTTGTGCGTGTCCGGCCAGGAGTCCGACGTGCCGCGGGAGAAGCGGGAGACGGTCTCGACACCGGCGGAGACGAACACGTCGCCCTCACCGGCCTTGATCGCGTGCAGCGCCATCCGGGTCGTCTGCAGCGACGACGAGCAGTACCGGGTGATGGTGGTGCCGGGTAGCGAGTCGTAGCCGAGCTGGATCGCGACGATCCGGGCCAGGTTGTTGCCCTGCTCCCCACCGGGCAGGCCGCAGCCGAGCATCAGGTCGTCGATCTCGGCCGGGTCCAGCTGCGGGACCTGGCCCAGGGCGGCGCGGACCATCTGCACGGTCAGGTCGTCCGGGCGCATCCCGGCCAGGGAGCCCTTGTTGGCGCGGCCGATCGGGGACCGGGCCGCGGCGACGATCACGGCTTCGGGCATGGGACGTCCTCCTCCATCGCAGGTACCTCTCGACCAGACCGTACTTGTCGGTAACCGATGTTCGGGAGACGGCGTGACGAAACCGTCAGGGGTCCGCGGCATGCTCTGGTCCATGACGTCGTGGGGAGACTTCCGGCGGGCCGAGCCCGCGTTCGCCGATCTGTCCGAGCGGATCCTGCGGCGGGGGATCGCGCTCGTGATCGCGACGCTGCGCGCCGACGGGGCACCGCGCGTCTCCGGGATCGAGGTGGTGCTGGACGACGCCGGCGGTGACACCGAGCTCTCCTTCGGGTCGATGCCGGGCGCCCGGAAGGGCTCCGACCTGCGGCGGGACCCGCGGTTCGCGCTGCACGCCGCACCGGCCGACCAGTCCGGCGGGGACCTCGGGGACGGCGACCTGAAGGTGTCGGGCCGGGCGGTGCTGCAGGGCCCGCTGTCCGGGCCGGTCACCGGGGACGCGTTCCGCGTCGATCTCACCGAGGTCGTCTGGACCGGGCTCAACGACGAGCGGAACCGTCTCGTGGTGCGCTGGTGGACCCCCGGTGGCGGGATGCACGAGGTCTTGCGCGAGTGAGCGGTGGGAGGATGCGTGCATGCGCTACGTCGAGCACGTCGTCGATCTGGTCGGGAACACGCCCCTCGTCCGGCTGGGAGCGACGGCCGAGGGCATCGCCCCGCCGGTCCTGGCCAAGGTCGAGTACCTGAACCCCGGTGGATCGGTGAAGGATCGCATCGCCCTGCGGATGGTCGAGGCCGCCGAGGCCTCCGGTGAGCTGCGCCCGGGCGGCACGATCGTCGAGCCGACCTCGGGCAACACCGGGGTCGGGCTGGCGATGGTCGCCCAGCGCAAGGGCTACCAGTGCGTGTTCGTGTGCCCGGACAAGGTCGGGGAGGACAAGCGCAACGTCCTCAAGGCCTACGGCGCCGAGGTCGTGGTGTGCCCGACGGCGGTCGACCCCGAGCACCCCGACTCCTACTACCAGACCTCCGACCGGCTGGTCCGCGAGATCGAGGGCGCCTGGAAGCCCAACCAGTACGCGAACCCGGCCAACCCCGAGTCGCACTACCACTCGACCGGCCCGGAGATCTGGCAGCAGACCGAGGGCCGGATCACCCACTTCGTGGCGGGGATCGGCACCGGCGGCACCATCTCGGGCATCGGGCGGTACCTCAAGGAGAAGTCGAACGGCGCCGTGCGGATCATCGGCGCCGACCCGGAGGGCTCGGTCTACTCCGGCGGCACCGGGCGTCCCTACCTGGTCGAGGGCGTCGGCGAGGACTTCTGGCCGACCACCTACGACCGCGAGGTCTGCGACGAGATCGTCGCCGTCTCCGACGCCGACTCCTTCGAGATGACCCGCCGCCTCGCCCGTGAGGAGGCGCTGCTCGTCGGCGGTTCCTGTGGGATGGCGACCGTCGCCGCCCTGCGGGTCGCCGCGACGCTGCCCGCGGACGCGGTGGTCGTCGTGCTGCTGCCCGACGGTGGCCGCGGCTACCTCGGCAAGGTCTTCAACGACCGCTGGATGGCGAGCTACGGCTTCCTCCCGCCGTCGCAGGGCGCGACCATCGGCGACGTGTTGCGGCGCAAGGACGGCGCGCTGCCCGCGCTGGTGCACGCACACCCCAACGAGACCGTCGCCGACGCCGCGCTCTACCTGCGTGAGTTCGGTGTCTCCCAGATGCCGGTGGTCAAGGCGGAGCCGCCGGTCATGGCGGCCGAGGTCGCCGGGTCGGTCAGCGAGCGCGACCTGCTCGACGCGCTGTTCACCGGGCGGGCCAAGCTCTCGGACCGGCTCGAGGACCACATGTCCGAGCCGCTGCCGACCCTCGGCGCCGGCGAGTCGGTGCAGGACGCGATGGAGGCCTTCGCCAAGGCCGACGCCGCGCTGGTGCTGGAGGACGGCAAGCCCGCGGGCGTCGTCACCCGGTCCGACGTGATCGCCTTCCTCGGCGGCAACGCCTGATCCGGCCCGCACGGGCGCCGGGAGTAGCCTCGGCGTCCATGCAGGGCTTCTCCACGCGCGCGATCCACGCCGGCCAGGTCCCGGACCCGACGACCGGCGCGGTCACGACGTCGATCCACACCAGCTCGACCTACGCCCAGGACGGCGTCGGCGGGACCCGCGGGGGGTACGAGTACTCCCGCAGCGCCAACCCGACCCGGACCGTGCTGCAGGACCAGCTCGCCGCCCTGGAGGGCGGCCGGCACGCGCACGCGTTCGGCTCCGGGATGGGGGCGACGGACACGCTGCTGCGGATCCTGCTCAAGCCCGGTGACCACCTGGTCATCCCGCACGACGCCTACGGCGGCACGTTCCGGCTGGTGGACAAGGTGCTGTCCGGGTTCGGCGTCGAGCACACCCCGGTCGACCTCGCCGACCACGACGCCCTGCGCGCGGCGCTGCGGCCCACGACCAGGGTCGTGTGGTGCGAGACCCCGACCAACCCGCTGCTCGGCATCGCCGACATCGCGGTGCTGGCCGGGGTGGCGCACGAGGCGGGCGCGCGGCTCGTCGTCGACAACACCTTCGCCTCCCCGTACCTGCAGACGCCGCTGGCGCTGGGCGCCGACGTCGTCGTGCACTCCACGACCAAGTACGTCGGCGGCCACTCCGACGTCGTCGGCGGTGCACTGGTCACCGACGACGACGCACTGTCCGAGCAGATCGCGTTCGTCCAGAACTCCACCGGCTCGGTGCCCGGCCCGTTCGACGCATGGCTGACCCTGCGCGGCGCGAAGACCCTCGCGGTGCGCATGGAGCGCCACTGCGACAACGCCGAGCGCGTCGCCGAGATGCTCTCCGCGCACCCCGCGGTGGCCTCGGTGCTCTACCCGGGCCTGCCCGGGCACCCCGGCCACGAGGTCGCGGCCAAGCAGATGCGCCGGTTCGGCGGGATGGTGTCGTTCCTCGCCGCGGGCGGGCGCGACGCGGCCCTGCGGATCTGCGCGGGCACCCGGCTGTTCACCCTCGCCGAGTCGCTGGGCGGGGTCGAGTCGCTGATCGAGCACCCGGGCGAGATGACCCACGCCTCGACCGCGGGATCGATGCTCGAGGTGCCGGACTCGCTGGTCCGGCTGTCGGTCGGCATCGAGGACGCCGACGACCTTCTCGACGACCTGCGGGCCGCGCTGGACGCGGCCCGGTAGCGCCGCCCGGCGGGCTCAGCTGCGCGACTGCTCCGGCGACGGCGCGGGGGGCTGGACCACCGGCGGTGGTGGGATGACCAGGTCACCCGGGTCCACGCAGCCGCCGACCAGCGACCACGTGCCGTCGCCGCGGGCCTCGTAGCGGCCCGGGTCGGCACAGCCCGCGTCGTGCACGGTCGCCACCGCGAGCGCGGCCAGTCCGGCGGCCAGCAGCAGCGGTGCTGTCGTGCGCAGACGCGTCATTCGCGAGTCCCTCCCGACACCGGGCGCGCAGGAGACGTCACGCCCGGTGAGACATCGGCGAGGTTACCCGGGGCGGTGCGAGACTGCCGGGATGGCCGCCCCCGTCATCCCCCCGGTCACCGCCGACGACGTGCTCTGCGCCCGCGAACTGCTCTCCGGCGTCGTGCGCACCACGCCCGTCGCCGGTGCCCGCGCCCTGTCCGACCTGACCGGCTCCCGGGTCGGTCTGAAGTGCGAGAACCTGCAGCGCACGGGCTCGTTCAAGATCCGCGGTGCCTACACCCGCATCGCCCGCCTCTCCGACGACGAACGTGCAGGTGGCGTCGTCGCGGCGTCGGCGGGCAACCACGCCCAGGGCGTCGCGCTCGCCGCACGGCTGCTGGGCGTGCGCGCCACCGTGTACATGCCCGAGCGGGCGGCCCTGCCCAAGGTCGACGCGACCCGCGGCTACGGCGCCGAGGTCGTGCTCACCGGCCGCACCGTCGACGAGGCCGTCACGGCCGCCACCGCGGCCGCCGAACGGTCGGGTGCGGTGTTCGTGCACCCCTTCGACCACCCCGACATCATCGCCGGGCAGGGCACCGTCGGCTGCGAGATCCTCGACCAGGTCCCCGACGCCGGCACCGTGCTGATCTCCGCGGGCGGTGGTGGCCTGCTCGGCGGGACCGCCGCGGTCCTGCGCGCCGCCCGCCCGGACGTCCGGATCGTCGGGGTGCAGGCCGCAGGTGCCGCGGCCTGGCCGTCGTCGTTGGCGGCCGGCGAGCCGATGCCGGTCGGCGGGATGCGCACGATGGCAGACGGGATCGCCGTCGGCCGCCCGGGCGACGTCACGTTCGCCCAGGTCAGCAGCCTGATCGACGAGATGGTCACGGTGTCGGAGGACGCATTGTCCGCGGCACTGCTGCACTGCCTGGAACGGGCGAAGATGCTCGTCGAGCCGGCCGGTGCCGCGTCCGTCGCCGCGCTGATGGAGCAGCCCGACCGCTGGCCGGGGCCGGTCGTGTGCGTGCTGTCCGGCGGCAACGTCGACCCGCTCGTGCTGCTGCAGGTCATCCGGCACGGGCTGGTCGCCTCGTCCCGCTACCTCACGCTGCACCTGCGGATGCCCGACCGCCCCGGCGCGCTCGCCGAGCTCCTGGCCCGGGTCGGTCGGCTCGGGGCCAACGTCACCGACGTCGCGCACTCGCGGATCAGGGGCACGCTCGCGGTGGGGGAGGTCGACGTGGAGCTCAGCGTGGAGACGCGGGGGCCCGAGCACCGCGACGCCATCGTCGCCGACCTGCGCGAGGCCGGGCACTCCGTCGCCACGCCCTGACCCGCCCCGGCCCGCTCCGACCGCCCGGACCGGTTCCGACACGCTCGACCGGCTCCGACACGCGAACGGGCCCGGCCGACCGGCCGGGCCCGTTCCGCGGGTGGTCGTGGGTCAGCCGGTGAAGGCCTCCACCGACACCAGCGTCACCTTCATGGTTCCGCCGTCGGGCAGCTGGTACTCGCGGGTGTCGCCCGGCTTCGCGCCGAGCAGCGCCGCGCCGAGCGGGGAGTTCGGGGAGATGACCTGCAGGTCGCCGTGGCTGCCCTCCTCGCGCGAGCCGAGCAGGACCTTCTCGGCCTCGTCGTCGTCCTCGTAGCGGATCTCGAGGACGGTGCCGGGGGAGGCCTCGTCGGAGCTGGACGGCGCCGTGCCGACCTGGGCGGTGCGCAGCAGCTCCTGCAGCTGACGGATCCGGGCCTCCTGCTGACCCTGCTCCTCGCGCGCCGCGTGGTAGCCGCCGTTCTCCTTCAGGTCGCCCTCCTCGCGGCGGGCGTTGATCTCCGCGGCGATGACGGGCCGGTTCTCGATCAACCCGTCCAGCTCGGCCTTCAGCCGGTCGTAGGCGTCCTGGGTCAGCCAGGTGGCCTGGGTGTCCGTCACCGTCATCAACTCCTCCAGGAAAACAGGACGTGTCACCGCCGGGACGCCTGGCGCCCGGCGGGCACACGGGGGTGGCGGCTCCGAGCGGCACGCCCCGAGTAAGGAAAAACACGACCCGCCTGCGGGTCGTGTAGGGCTCACCTTACCACGGAGCGTGCCGCTCATCGCAGCCTTTCGGTGAACGGGCGCGCGTACCGGATAGTTCCCCGTCGAGGAATATTCGCAGGTGACGGGGTTGTCGGTGGCCGCACCACCGCCCCGGTCGCGTCGGCGTCAACCGTCCGTCGCAGACGGGTGCCCCGGCGGGAACAGATCGTGCGGGTGACGGCGTTGCCGATGCCGGAGCCCGTGCTCGGCGCGGTTCCTGTCGGTCCCCTCTGCCAGGATCGTCCCTGAGCACGACCTCGCCGCCCGCCGCCGGCAGCCGACCGGTGCGGGACCCGAGTCCGGTGACCGTGGAGGAACCCGCCCCGATGGCTACGCAGTACACCCCGTCCGCCCTGCGCCCGGTCCAGCCGCCGGCGCCCGGCGAGCGTCCCCGGTTGATGACGGTGCACGCCCACCCCGACGACGAGTCGTCGAAGGGCGCGGCGACCACCGCCCGGTACGTCGACGAGGGTCACGAGGTCATGGTCGTGACCTGCACCGGTGGTGAGCGGGGCAGCATCCTGAACCCCGCGATGGACCGGCCGGACGTCCTGGAGAACATGACCGCGGTCCGCAACGCCGAGATGGCCCGCGCCGCCGAGATCCTCGGCGTGCAGCACGTCTGGCTGGGCTTCGTCGACTCCGGCCTGCCCGAGGGCGATCCGAAGCCCCCGCTGCCCGAGGGCTGCTTCGCCCTGGGTGACGTCGAGGAGCAGACCGCGGCCCTGGTGAAGGTCATCCGCGAGTTCCGCCCGCACGTGATCGTCACCTACGACGAGAACGGTGGTTACCCGCACCCGGACCACATCCGCACCCACGTCATCTCGATGGCGGCCTGGGAGGCCGCGGGCGACCCGGCACGCTTCCCGGAGGCCGGGGCTCCGTGGCAGCCGATGAAGCTCTACTACGGCCACGGCTTCTCCAAGGCCCGGCTGGAGGCCTTCCACAACGCCATCGTCGAGTCCGGCCAGGAGTCGCCGTATGCGGAGTGGCTGGAGAACTGGAAGAGCGACCGGCCCGACCCCGGCACCCGGGTGACCACCAAGGTCCCGTGCTCGGACTGGTTCGGCCGGCGCGACGACGCGCTGCGTGCACACGCCACTCAGATCGACCCGGACAGCAGGTTCTTCTTCACCCCGCTCGAGGTGCAGGCCCGGGTGTGGCCCACCGAGGACTACGAGCTGGTCCAGTCCCTGGTCGACACCGAGGTCCCGGAGGACGACCTGTTCGCCGGCATCCCCGTCGAGATCGGCGGGGAGCGCCGTCGCGCCGGATGAGGGCACGCGGGCTCCGCGGGTAGCCTGGTCACCGGCCCCTCCCGCAGCTGCGGGGTGGTGCCGGTGATCCGGGAACCGGAGTACGGAGGCGCGTGGCGGTGCAGGTCGAGAACGTGACGGCTGTGGTGAACCAGGTCGTGACGGGCCTGCTCGTCCCGATGCAGGACCGGCCCCCGCCCCCCGGGCAGCTGCCCGAGTTCGGCAACGCGGCCCCCGCCGGGCTGGCGATCGTGCTGCTCCTGCTGCTCGCGACGGTCTTCCTCATCCGCAACATGAGCAAGCGGATCACCCGGCTCCCGGAGTCCTTCGACGGTGAGGACACCGCGGAAGGCGGATCCGACCCGGCCGGCACCGCATCCGGGACCGCGACCGACCGCGGTGAGCCGGGACCGGCCCGCTCCTGAGTCGCCGACCCGCGGAAGCACCGGGTCAGCGCAGCAGGACCAGCCAGATCGCGACGTGGTGGCAGGCCCAGGCCAACACCGTCGCGGCGTGGAAGAACTCGTGGTAGCCGAACGTCGCGGGCCACGGGTCGGGCCGTCGTAGCGCGTACATGACCGCGCCGACGGTGTAGAGGGCCCCGCCGGCGAGCAGCAGCACGAGCGCGGCCACGCCACCGCCGGCCAGCAGTCCGGGCAGCACGAACACCGCGACCCAGCCGAGCGCGACGTAGATCGGCACCCCGACCCAGGCCGGCGCGGTCGGCCAGGCGAGCTTGAGCGCGACCCCGGCGAGCGCCCCGCCCCAGACGACGGCGAGCACCCAGGTGGCCGTCGCCGCGGGGAGCGCCAGCACCGAGACCGGCGTGTAGGTGCCCGCGATGAACAGGAAGATCATCGAGTGATCGAGGCGCTTCATCAGTCGTCGACGGGCCGGGTCGACCCAGGTGCGCCGGTGGTACAGCGCACTGATCCCGAACAGGCCGAACGTGGTCAGCGTGTAGACGGCCGCGGCCGCGGCCGCGGAGGCCCCGACGAGCGCCCCCGCGACACTGACGAGCGCGGCGCACGCGAAGACGGAACCGACGAGGCTCCACAGGTGCAGCCAGCCCCGCATACGGGGCTTGAGCGGGGCGGACGGGGCGATGCTCACGCACCCCGACGTTACGGGTCGCGACGGCAGGGGTCCCGTCCGGCGGACGAACACCACACCCGGGACTAGGCTCCCTGTACGTGGCCCTCCGAGACCTGCTCTACACGGTGTACGAGCGCAGGATCCTGCGTCAGATCGCGGGGGCCGAGCAGCCCAGGCACGTGGCGCTCATCCTCGACGGCAACCGCCGCTGGGCGCGGGAGGCGGGTCTGGCCGACCCCGCGGAGGGGCACCGTGCCGGCGCGGCGAAGATCGCCGAGATGCTCGGCTGGTGCTCCGAGGCCGGCGTCGAGGTCGTCACGGTGTTCCTGCTGTCCACCGACAACCTGGACACCCGCTCTCCGGAGGAGCTCAAGGACCTCCTGGAGATCATTGCCGGGGTCGTCGACGACCTCTCCGGCCCGGACACCCCGTGGCGGCTGCGGGTCGTCGGCGCGATGGAGTTGCTGCCGAGCAGCCTGGCCGACCGGCTGACCGCGGCGGTCGCCCGTACCGGCGACCGCGGGGGCATCCAGCTGAACGTCGCCGTCGGCTACGGCGGCCGCCAGGAGATCGCCGACGCCGTCCGCAAGATGCTGCTGACCCAGGCGGAGGCGGGACGGACGATCGAGGAGCTCGCGGAATCGCTCGACGTCGACCACATCGCGGAGCACCTCTACACCTCCGGACAGCCCGACCCGGACCTCGTCATCCGGACCAGTGGCGAGCAACGGCTGTCGGGGTTCCTGCTGTGGCAGTCGGCCCATTCGGAGTTCTGGTTCTGTGAGGCCTACTGGCCCGAGTTCCGCCGCGTCGATTTCCTGCGGGCGTTGCGCGACTTCGGCGCACGGCACCGACGTTTCGGCGGATGAATTCAGATCGACCGTAACTTCCGGTCGACTCACTCGTTATAGAAGCCCCGGAAACAGGGATCGCGATCCCCGGAAACGGGAAAGGCCCCGGGAGCGGACTCCCGGGGCCTTCCGCGCGTCGGTGACGCGAGGTCTTACTTGTCACCGCCGTGGTGCTTGCCACCGTCGATGTCGACCTTGTCGCCGTTGTCGGCGGCGTTGGTGCAGTCGACGCTGTTGTCCGACTCGACGCCCGACTTGTTGTAGGCCTCGCTGAACAGACCGCCCAGGGCGCCCTGGACCAGGCTGTTGCCGTTGAGGGCGGTCCCGCAGGCCTGCGGCGAGACGTTGATGTTGTTGTTGGACAGGTTCACCAGGCCGGCGCTGTTCTTCTGCGCGACACCCTCGGAGTCCTCCACGGTCGAGGCCTTGGCCTTGTTGCCGCTGAAGTAGCTCTCGTGGGACTTGGTGTTACCGCTGTCCTTGATGTGGGTGTCGCCACCGTGCTCACCCGCGAACGCGAGCGGGCTCAGCGCGACGAGCGACGCGGCGCCGGCCGCGGCAACGATTCCAGCCTTCTTCAGCACAGTCCGTCTCCTGTTAGTCGGAGAGCGCGCCCGACCAAGGTGCGCAACTCTCAGTACCTGTCGACGCTCGAACCGGGGAGCCCGCATCGACTGCGTGTCAATCTAACGGACGCTTTCGCGCTCGACAATCTGACCCTACGTAATTCTTCGGCGGAGTCGGCGAACCATTCGTGTACCTGGGGATTCGTCGCCGCAATCGCAGCGCGGTCGGCGTGGCGTGCGGGCGTGTCGGCGCTGCGGCGGACGGGGCAGCGGGGTGGGAGCCGTCCGGGGGAGACGTCTGACTGGTGTCGGCGGCACCGGGATCCTGCTGTGCGGCCCGCCGCTCGGGTGGCCACCCCCGACGGCCGGGCCCCGACGAGGCCCGCGCCGGCCGGGACGGTCGAGCCGGGCGGGCCTCGGGAGCGGAACTCGGGGGTGGGCCGTGCCGGTGCGGGGCGGAGGTCGGCGGGCCGGCCGGGGGTGCCGTAGGTGCCGGACCGGTGCGGGCGACCCGGTTCGGCCCGGACCGGGCGGTGGGGGCTCACATGATCACCGGTTGTGGAGTCAGGCGTCCGCGACGCGGATGTTCCGCTCCACAACCGGTGCTCACGGCGGCGTCCGGCATCTCGCGCGAGGTCGTGAGCGCCGGACGTGGCGTGCACGGCCGGGGTGTCGGCGGTCGGCACGGGGGCGGTCGGCCACGAGGGCCGCTGGGTGACCGGAGGCAGTCGGGTGCGAGGCCGCTGGGAAATCGGGCGACGGGCACGTTGTGACCGAGGGCCGCGAGGCAGCTGGACGGCAGGCGCGTGCGGGGGCGCTGGGAAGTCGATCGGCCTCACGGCGGCCGGGCGTGACGGCGGTCGGGCGGCAGGAGGCGCGCCGGGCGCGGGTGTCGCCGAGCCGCAGCACGGCCGCGGGTGCGAGGACGGCCGGGCACGAGCGTAGGCGGGCTACGTGTACGGAGCGTGGTCAGGCGCCCGAGAGATCGGGGTGCCGCCCGGCGGCATCGACACGACGGGGTGAACACATCCCCCATGGTCCGGAAAACGGTGACCCGACGGATTCCCGGTCACCCGGGAGTGGGTCCGGATCGGAACGCAAGAATGCCCCGGAGCAGAAGCTCCGGGGCATTCTCAGATCTGCGAGGAGATCAGCCGATCGAGTCGCCGGCGCCGGCCTCCTGGCCGCAGTTGTCGGACTGGTCGGTGACCGAGTCGCCGGACTTGGCCTTGGCGTCGCCCAGGATGCCCAGGGCGCCGGTGAGGCCGTTGAGGGCAGAGGCGTCCTCGACCGGGACCTGCACGCCCAGCACGTTGACCGGAACGTTGTTGTTGCAGGCCTGGACCGGCACGTTGACGTTGTTGCCGTTCAGGCCGGCGATGAGGCCCTTGGCGTCCTTGTCGATGACGTTCTCGGCACCGTGGTGGTGGCCGCCCTTGTGGCCGTGGTCGCCGTCCTTGTCGCCGGCGAAGGCGAGCGGGGACAGGGCGAGCAGGGACGCGGCGGAGGCCGCAACCACGATTCCAGCCTTCTTCAGCACAGTTTTCTCCTGTTGAGTCTCGAGTCCGCCCGAAGCCGGTCTCACGCGTGCCGGCACGCTGACGAGGGGGAGCCCGTACCGACTGCAAGAAAGCTACCGCTGTTATTCCGGCGAAACAAATCTCGTGACCCTATCGGGGTACACTTTCACTGACGGTTCCGATACTCCCCAGATAGGTTGTTCCGGTCCCGTGCGACCGAGCTGTCACCGACACGGATCGTGCACTCTGCGTGGTCGGATACGTCCGAACGGACGCGTCACCGGCGGCCCTTACCGTCGTTCCGCACCGGGCCCGCCTACGCTCCGGGGATGGACCTGCTGCACGCGACGGCGGAGCTCGCGTCGCGGGTGGACCGGCTGCGGCCGGGTGTGCTGGACGGGCCGCCGCCGTACCCGTCGATCGCCCGGCGGGTGGCCGCGGAGCCGGTCCAGGACCCGGTGGCGCTGGTCGGCACAGCAGGGAGGCTGCGTGCGGAGGTCGCAGCGGCGGGACTCCCGGACGGTCGTCGCCGGCACCTGGACGCGCTCCTGGTCGCGCTGCGCTGCCGGGCCCGGCTGCTCGCCGGTGAGGACGTCGGCTACGTCGAGCAGGTCCGCGACCTGTTCGGGGTGCTCCCGCGCCGCAGCGAGCCGGACGAGCTGTACGAGGCGCACCGCAGGCTGGCGGCGGTGCTGCCCGGGCGCGGTCCGCTGGCCGCCCGGATGCGGGACCACCGGGCCGCCGACGTCGTCCCGGTGGAACGGCTGGCCGGTGCGGTCACCGCCGTCGTCGCCGAGCTGCGCCGCCGCACCCACGACATGCTGGGACTCCCGGACGGCGAGCGCGCCGACGTCGACCTCGTCGGCGCCCGGCCCTGGACGGCGTTCACCCGCTACCGCGGCGGCCTGCGCAGCCGGATCTCGGTCGCGACGACGGGCAGGGAGCGGGCCGGGTCGCTGCTGCCGCTGCTCGCCCACGAGGTCTATCCCGGCCACCACCTGCAGTACTGCCGGGCCGAGGTCGCGTCGGAGCGGTACCCGGAGCTGGCCCTGCGGCTGGTCCACAGCCCGCAGGGGCTGGTTGCGGAGGGGGCGGCGGAGGCTGCCGTCGCCGTCGTGCCCGGCCCCGGCTGGGGCGCGGTCGCCGAACGCGTCCTCGCGGGCGCGGGCGTGCACCTCGACGGCCCGGCGGCCGAGCGGATCGAACGGGAGCTGGACCTGCTGGGCCGGGTCCGGCTCGACGCCGCCCTCATGCGTCACGTCGACGGCGCAGGCCCCGACGCGGTGCTCGCCCACCTCGCACGCTGGCTGCTGGTCGACGACGACCGGGCGCGGCGCATGCTCGACTTCCTCGACCATCCCCAGTGGCGCACCTACCCGGTCACCTACGCCGAGGGCGGCCCGCTCGTGCGCGCCCGGCTCGCCACCGCCCCGGAGGGTCCCGCCGCCGCGCTGGCGACGCTGCTCGACACCCCGGTCCTGCCGTCGGATCTGGTCACCGACGGTGGCGCCGCGCACGGTCCGGAACGCGGTGGACCGGCTCCCGCTCCGGTCGGAGTGCTCCGTCCGCCGCGCCTCGGCTGAGCCGAACGGCTCGCCACCGAACGAGGTGCTGTTACCCGATCCGACGTCGGACGGTACCGATCACACGATGAACGGCACGTTACGACTATTCCATCAGGGGTCAACGTAGGGATCCGACGGAGAGTTGCTATTGACCGCACGAGGGTGACCACTAGTAGCGTCCATGACGACGGGCTGTACCCGATGCGGCCCGTTCGGGAGGCCCTGGAGTGGTGTCACACGCACCCGAGAGGGCCGGCACCCGGCCCTTGCGGGCGTGCCGGCCGGAGGACCGCCATGGTCCCTCCGCGTCGTCGCGGCCCGCACCGGGGCCGGCCGGCCCGACGCAGAGCAGGCGCGGTGCCGCGCCTGCGAGGGAGCACCCGTGACCGATCGTCGTCCCGCCCTCACCGACCCGACCTCCGCACCGCAGGGGTCCGTCGGGGACGCACCGGCAGGTACCACCCGCTGCTATGTGCTCGACACGTCCGTGCTGCTGTCCGACCCCTGGTCGCTGCAGCGCTTCGACGAGCACCAGGTCGTCCTGCCGCTCGTCGTCATCAGTGAGCTGGAGGCCAAGCGTCACCACCCCGAACTGGGCTGGTTCGCCCGGACCGCGCTGCGCCAGCTCGACGAGCTGCGCGTCAAGCACGGCCGTCTCGACGCACCCGTGCCGATCGGCGAGTCCGGTGGCACGTTGCACGTCGAGCTGAACCACTCCGATCCCACGGTCCTGCCGGCCGGGTTCCGCACCGATTCGAACGACTCGCGGATCCTGGCCTGTGCGCTGAACCTCAAGGCGGACCCGGCCGCGCCGGCGGACGTCACGCTGGTCACCAAGGACATGCCGTTGCGGGTCAAGGCCGCCGCGGTCGGTCTGGACGCCGACGAGTACCACGGCCAGGACGTGCTGTTCTCGGGCTGGACCGGCATGACCGACCTGGAGGTGACCCCCGAGGACGTCGACGCGTTGTTCCGCGACGGCGTCATCGACCACGACGAGGCCCGCGACCTGCCCTGCAACACGGGGTTGCGGCTGGTGGGAGCGTCGAACGCGCTCGGACGGGTCACCGCGGACAAGCGGGTCAAGCTGGTGCGCGGGGACCGGGAGGCGTTCGGGCTGCACGGCCGTTCCGCCGAGCAGCGGATCGCGCTGGACCTCCTGCTGGACAACGAGGTCGGGATCGTCTCCCTCGGTGGCCGCGCCGGGACGGGCAAGTCGGCGCTCGCGCTGTGCGCCGGACTGGAGGCGGTGCTGGAACGCCGCCAGCACCGCAAGATCGTCGTCTTCCGGCCGCTCTACGCCGTCGGCGGGCAGGACCTCGGCTACCTGCCCGGCAGCGAGGTCGAGAAGATGCAGCCCTGGGCGCAGGCCGTCTTCGACACCCTGGGCGCGATGGTCAGCCAGGACGTCATCGACGAGGTCATCGCCCGCGGGCTGCTGGAGGTCCTGCCGCTGACCCACATCCGCGGCCGGTCGCTGCACGACACCTTCGTGATCGTCGACGAGGCGCAGTCGCTGGAGCGCAACGTGCTGCTCACCGTGCTGTCCCGGCTCGGGACGGCGTCGCGCGTCGTGCTCACCCACGACGTCGCGCAGCGCGACAACCTGCGCGTCGGGCGGCACGACGGTGTCAACGCCGTCATCGAGAAGCTCAAGGGCCACCCGCTGTTCGCGCACGTCACGCTGACCCGCAGCGAGCGCTCGCCGATCGCCGCGCTGGTCACGGAGATGCTGGAGGGACCGAACTCCTGAGGTGCCGGGCCCGGCCCCCGTCCGCAGCCGCGGACGGGGGCCGTGTGCTCAGTCGAACAGGTCCGGGTCGGTACGAACGACCTCGTCCCACAGCGGCTGGTAGGAGAACCAGCCGGCGTAGGGGGTACCGGTCTGCTCGGCGGTGAACCGCGCGTTGGCGTGGTCGACGAGCGTCGGCGTCCCCGCGGCCTCGGCGAGGAGCTGTGCCTGGCAGTTGCGCTCGGTCGAGATGAACCACCAGGCGGCCTCGGCGACGGTCTCGCCGACGGAGAAGATCCCGTGGTTCTGGTGGAACACCATCTTCCGGCCGGTCAGGCCGCGGGCCAGCGCCCGGCCCGCCTCCGGGTCGAGCACGACCGCGCCCGCCCCCTCGTGGACGACGCCGTGGTTCTCGTAGAGGGCGCAGGCGTCCTGGGTGATGGGGTCCAGCGGGCGGCCCAGCGACGACCACGCCTTGCCGTGCACCGAGTGGGCGTGGGCGGCCGCGACGACGTGCGCGTGCTCGGCGTGCACGGCCGAGTGGATGACGAACCCGGCCTGGTTCACCGGGCGGTTCCCGTGCCGGACCGTGCCGTGGTGGTCGACCATGATCAGGTCCGAGACCCGGATGTGCCGGAAGCTCATGCCGAACGGGTTGACCCAGAACATCTCCGGGTCCTCCGGGTCGCGCACGGTGATGTGGCCGGCGATGCCCTCGCCGAAGCCGAACCGGCCGAAGATCCGGAACGCGCCGGCGAGCTGCTGCTTGCGGTGCAGCCGCTCCTCGGCCGAGGTGGCGAACGTCGGTGGCGTGGGCAGACCGCCGGTACCGCCGCCGCCGAGAGCGGCGGTACCGGAGCTGCTGCTGGTGGTGGTGTCCTGCGTGGGGGCGGCCATGACCCGACCGTGCGCCGGATCACGCACCGGGTCAAGCGGTGGGTCAGAGGCCGTGCGGGGTGCCCTCGGTGAACCCGGCGGTGGTCTGCACGCCGACGACGGAGCGCTCGTGCAGCTCGTCGACCGAGCGCGCGCCCGCGTAGGTGCACGCGGAGCGGACGCCCGAGCAGATCTCGTCGAGCACGTCCTCCACGCCCGGCCGGTCCGGGTCCAGCCGCTGGCGCGAGGACGAGATGCCCTCCTCGAACAGCGACTTGCGGGCACGGTCGAACGCGTTGTCCCCGCGGGTGCGGGCGCCGACCGCGCGCTTGGACGCCATCCCGAACGACTCCTTGTACGCCCGGCCGTGCTCGTCGCGCAGCAGGTCGCCGGGGGACTCGTAGGTGCCCGCCAGCCAGGAGCCGATCATCACCGAGGCCGCGCCCGCGGCGAGGGCGAGGGCCACGTCGCGCGGGTGGCGCACCCCGCCGTCGGCCCAGACGACGGCGCCGCGCTCGCGGGCCGCGGCGGCGCACTCGGCGACCGCGGAGAACTGCGGGCGCCCGACGCCGGTCATCATCCGGGTCGTGCACATGGCGCCGGGGCCGACGCCGACCTTGACGATGTCGGCGCCCGCGTCGACCAGGTCGGCGACGCCCTCGGCGGTGACCACGTTGCCGGCGGCGACCGGGACCGCGGCCCCGGCCTGGTCGACGACACGGCGGACCGCGCCGAGCGCGTCGAGCATCTTCTCCTGGTGGCCGTGCGCGGTGTCGACGACGAGCACGTCCACACCGGCGTCGAGCAGGGCCTTCGCCTTCACCGCGACGTCGCCGTTGATACCGATCGCGGCCGCGGTGCGGAGCCGGCCCGCGCCGTCGAGGGCGGGGGAGTAGATCCCGGCCCGGATCGCGCCGAGCGGGGTGAGCAGGCCCGCGAGGCGGCCGTCGCCGTCGAGGCCGAGCGCCACCGCCTTCCGGCCGGCGTCGAGCCGCTCGAACACCTCCCGCGGCTCGGTGCCCAGCGGCAGCGCCAGGGGGTCCGGGTCGAGGACGTCGGCGAGCCGGGTGAAGCGGTCCACCCCCACGCAGTGCGCCTCGGACACGGTCCCGACCGGGCGGCCGCCGTCGTCGACGACCACGACGGCGTCGTGGGCCCGCTTGGGCAGCAGGTTCAGCGCGTCGGCCACCGCGTCGGAGGTGCGCAGCACCAGCGGGGTGTCCCACACCGGGTGCCGGGACTTGATCCAGGACACGATCCCGGCGACGGCGTCGGTCGCCACGTCCTGCGGCAGCACCGTCAGGGCGCCGCGGCGGGCGAGGGTCTCGGCCATCCGGCGGCCGGCGACGGCGGTCATGTTCGCCGCGACAACCGGCACCGTGGCCCCGGAGCGGTCCGGGGCGGTGAGGCCCACGTCGAACCGGGACGTCACCGTGGAACGGCGCGGGACGAGGAAGACGTCGTCGTAGGTCAGGTCGTGCTCGGGCCGGCGGTCGTCGAGGAAGCGCACGATGTCGGGATGCTACGCCCCGGGGCGTTGTCACGCGTCCGTCATGTGAGGGGAACCGCCGGGCAACCCCGCGTGCCTACCGTCGGGTACATGCCGGTGCCGTCGCCGTCCCACCACGTGCGGGCGTCCGACGCGCGCCGGGTACGGGACCTGCTGCGCATCGCGGTCGCCGGGCGCGCACGGACCGGGGACCTGCTCCCCGGCGAGGACGAGCTGATGGTCGGCCACGGTGTACCGCGCAGCGCTGTCCGTGCCGCGCTGGGGCTGCTCCGCGAGGAGGGGCTGCTGCGGCCCGGGCCGACCGCGCACCGGATCGTCGCCCGCCCGCACTACCCCGGCCGGACCGCCGTCACGGGCACGGGCACCCGGGTCCCGCGCTGGCTCGAACGCACCGGGATCGCCGCGCCCGACGTGCTCGCCGACTGGCTCGGCGTCCCCGTCGGCACACCATGCCTGCGCACCGAGTGCGTCTCGGAGACGGCCGGTGGCGGCGCGGTGCTGGAGACCCACTACCTGGCCACCGAGGCCGCGGCGCTGCTGCTCGCGGTGCCCGGGACCGGCCCGTTCGACCGGCAGCTCGCCGACGCCGGGCTGCGTCCCGCGCGGGCCGGGACACGGTCCGGCCCGGTGCCCGCCGACCCCGACTCGGCGGCCCTGCTCGGCGTCGCTGCCGGTGCCCCGCTGCTGGGGGCCGAACGCGCCCTGACCGGCGACGACGGCCGGGTCCTCGCCGTCAGCGTGCTGCGCGCCGACCCGGCGGGCTCGGTCCCGGTGGCCCGCGACGGCGCCGCGGCTGCTCAGCCCGACAGCAGCGCCCGCACCGCGTCGAGCGAGTCGGCCTCGGCCGGGGTCTTGTCCGGGCGGTAGCGCAGCACCCGGGCGAAGCGCAGCGCGACCCCGCCCGGGTAGCGGGTGCTGCGTTGCGCGCCGTCGAGCGCGATCTCGACGACGAGCTCGGGCCGCAGGTGCACCACGCCCGGCTCGCGCGCCGTCTCGTACTCCGGGAAGGTCGCGGTCTGCCAGGCCAGCAGCTCGTCGGTCATCCCCTTGAACGTCTTGCCGACCATCACCGGCTCCCCGCCGTCCGGGTCCCGGGCACCGAGGTGGATGTTCGACAGCGACCCGGTACGCCTGCCGTAGCCCCACTCGGCACCCAGCACCACCAGGTCCAGGGTGTGCACCGGCTTCACCTTCTGCCAGGCCCTGCCGCGCCGCCCGGCCGCGTACGGCGCGGCCAGGTCCTTCACCACGACGCCCTCGTGCCCCGCCGACAGCGCTTCGGAGAGGACCGCGGCCGCCTGTTCCGGCGACGGCCGCCGCACCCCCGGCATCCGCAGCGCGGCGTGGGTGTCCGCGGCGAGCAGCCCGGCGAGCGCGTCGAGCCGGACCTCGGTGGGCTCGTCGACCAGGTCACGGCCGTCGAGGTGGAGCAGGTCGAAGAAGAACGGCGACAGCAGGACCTCCGGTACCCGCTCCTCGGTGCCGAACCGGCTCATCGTGTCCTGGAACGGGCGGGGGCGGCCGTCGTCGTCGAGGGCAAGGGTCTCGCCGTCGAGCACCGCGGTGTCGCAGGGCAGTCCGCGCACCAGCTCGACCAGCTCGGGCACGCCGTCGGTGATCTCGCGCAGGGTGCGTGTCCACACCCGCACCTCGTCGCCGCGGCGGTGCACCTGGATGCGGGCGCCGTCGAGCTTGTGCTCGACGGTGACGTCGGTGCCGAGCGCGGCCAGCGCGGCGTCGAGCGAGTCGCCGGGGGCGGCGAGCATGGGCCGGACCGGCCTGCCCACCTCCAGCCCGACCGCGGCGAGCGCGTCCTGCCCGCCGGTCAGCGCGGTGGCCGCGGTCTCCGGCAGCCGGCCGGACAGCATGAACGCGCGGCGCACCGCGGGCGCGGCCACCCCGGAGGCGGCGGCGACGGCGTCCACCATCAGCCCCTCCAGCGCGCCCTGGCGCAGCTCGCCGGTGAGCAGACGGTGCAGGAAGCGCTGCTCCTCGGTGGTCGCGGCGCCGTACAGCTCGGTGAGCAGTTCGCGGCGCCGGGCCGCCGAGCCGGTCCCCGCGGTACCGGCCAGCTCGTCGAGCAGTGCGTCGACCTGCTCCACCGTCAGCGACGGCTCCGCCGCGGCCGGCACGTCGACGCCCGACAGCGTCCGCCAGCCGGTCCCGATCCGGCCCTGCCGGGGCACCCCGGACAGCCAGGCGACGACCGGCACGACCTCGGCCGGCGCGGCGGTGCGCAGCAGCCCGGCGAGCGCGGCGGTCTTCTCCTTGCGCGCGCGGGTCGCCCCGACCGCGGCCGAGGTGGTGACGACGTCGGTGAACAGCACCGGGTCAGTGAAGCAGCGACCCCCGACAGTTCGCGCGTCGTCGGATCAGGCGGTGCGCGCCGCCTGTGGTACCGGGACGGGGCGCGGGCCGGACGCGGCGGGCGGCAGGATCGCGCGGCGCCACAGCTCGGCGACCGGGACGACCCCGCGGCAGGTGCCGTCCGGTGCGACGACGACCAGGTCGTCGTAGCCGCGGGCCGGGTCGCCGGACAGACCGATCTCCATCGCGCGGTGCAGCGGGGTCCGCTCGTCGACGGTCCGCGGCGGGTCCGCCAGCTCGGCCGCCGGCTTCTCGGCCCACAGGGCGTGCCCGAACCTGCCGGCCAGCTGGAGCAGGACGCGGCTGCGGTCGAGGTAGCCGACCGGCCGGTGCGCACGGTCGACCAGGACGATCCCGCCCGAGTCGGGACGGGCGCGCAACGCCTCGCGGGCGGTGTCGCCGACGGCGTCGTCGGGCAGGGTCACGGCCGGCACGGCGAGCCCGCGCACCGGGGGACCGGCCGGGACGGGCACCGGGGTGGCGGCCGGCTCCGGCGTCCCGCCGCGCTCCGGCGCCGGGTGGCCGGGCCCGGGACGCCCCGGGACGGGACGGACGGCGGCGGCCCGGCCGGCGGCGGGCTGTGGCATCGCGCTCAGCAGGCCGAGCAGCTCCGCGCGGGTCGCCGGGTCGGCCTCGGGGGCGGCGCGCGTCCCACCCAGCAACGGGCCCTGGGCGAACGCGATCCCGATCGCGAACAGCCCCGTCAGCCGGGCCGCGTCGCGGACCCCGGTCGCGGCGACCGGCGCCCCGACCGCGCGGGACACCTCGACCACGGCACGGACGGCGGCACCGGTCCCCGTGTCGAGCATTCCGTCGCAGAGGTCCGGCTCGAGCTTCACCACGTCCGGCCGAACGGCGGCCACGAGCTCCGGACCGAACGCGCGCCCGGCCCCGTCGAGACCGATCCGGAACCCCCAGCGCCGCAGCTCGGCCAGTGCCAGGACGAGGTGCTCCGCCGGTGCGGCCGCGGCGATCGGCGGGCCGACCTCCAGCAGGGGAGCGACCGGGTCGGAGGTGCCGCCGAGCATGGCGCGCAGCCGGCCGCGGGCGTGGAGGACGGTGTCCGCGGCGACGTCGACCTGCACCGGGACGGCGGCACCCCAGGACCGGGCAGACGCGACCGCGGAGACCGCGGTGCCCGCGTCGAGCTCGGCGATCCGGCGGGCGTCCCAGCCGCGGTCGCGGGCCGCGACGGCCACCGCGTCGTGGTGCAGGCGCGGCACGACCTCGACCCCGGTGCAGCGACCGGAGCGCAGATCGTGCACAGGGACGTACGCGAAGCGCTGGTCGGGCATCGGGGAGGTCCGTTCGGGTGATGGTGATCGACTGACGCACACACGGTGTCACGTCGATGTGGACCGAACGGGGACGCGGAGGTGGACAGCGGATGGACTGACCCGGTGCGCCCGGCCGGTGACCGGGCGCAGCCGGGATCAGGAGCGCTTCTCGCCGCGGGTCATCGCCAGCACGTCCAGGGCACGGTCCAGCTCGTCCTCGGTGAGGGTGCCGTTCGCGACGTGGCCGCGCTCGATCACGACCTCGCGGATCGTCTTCCGCTCCTTCAGTGCCTGCTTCGCGACGGCCGCCGCCTCCTCGTAGCCGATCCTCGAGTTCAGCGGGGTGACGATCGACGGGGAGGACTCGGCGTACTCGCGGGTGCGCTCGAGGTCGGCCTCCATGCCGTCGACGACCTTGTCGGCGAGCAGCCGAGCGGCGTTCGCGATCAGCCGGGCGGACTCCAGGACGTTGCGCGCCATCACCGGCATCATCACGTTCAGCTCCAGGTTGCCCTGGCTGCCCGAGAAGCCGACCGTCGCGTCGTTGCCCATGACCTGCGCGCACACCATCATCGTGGCCTCGCAGATCACCGGGTTGACCTTGCCCGGCATGATGGAGCTGCCCGGCTGCAGGTCCGGCAGGTGGATCTCGGCCAGCCCGGTACGCGGCCCGGACGAGAGCCAGCGCAGATCGTTGGCGATCTTGTAGAGCGACACGGCGACGGTGCGCAGCGCGCCGGAGGCCTCGACCAGGCCGTCGCGGGAGCCCTGGGCCTCGATGTGGTCGGTGGCCTCGGCGAGCTGCTCCAGGCCGGTCGCCTCGCGCAGCTTCGCGACCACGGCGGCGCCGAACCCGTCCGGAGCGTTGAGCCCGGTGCCGACCGCGGTCCCGCCGATCGGCAGGACGGCGAGGCGGGGGAGCGCGTCGCGGACGCGGGCGGCGCCGTAGCCGGCCTGGCTGGCCCAGCCACCGGCCTCCTGGCCGAGGGTGATCGGGACGGCGTCCATGAGGTGGGTGCGGCCGGCCTTCACGACCTCCGACCAGTCCGCCGCGCGGCGGCGCAGCGCGGCCTCGAGGTGCTGCAGCGCCGGGACGACCTCGGTCGCCAGCGCCTCGGTGGCGGCGAGGTGGATGGTCGTCGGGAAGACGTCGTTCGACGACTGCGAGGCGTTGACGTGGTCGTTCGGGTGCACGCCGGTGCCGGCGTGGGCGGCCAGCGAGGCGATCACCTCGTTGGCGTTCATGTTCGACGACGTGCCCGAGCCCGTCTGGAAGACGTCGACCGGGAAGTGGTCGTCGTGCCCGCCCGCGGCCACCTCGTCGGCGGCCGCGGCGATCGCGCGGGCCCGGTCGTCGTCCAGTACGCCCAGCTCGCCGTTCACCCGGGCCGCGGCCGCCTTGACCAGGCCGAGCGCGCGGATCTGGGCGCGCTCCAGGCCGCGGCCGGAGATCGGGAAGTTCTCCACCGCGCGCTGGGTCTGGGCCCGCCACAACGCGTCGGCGGGGACCCGGACCTCGCCCATGGTGTCGTGCTCGATGCGGAAGTCCTCGCTCATGGGCTGAGGTCTACTCCTCCGCGACCCGTCCCGCAGTGTTAAGTGAGCCTAACCTCACGGCAGTGGCGGGGCCTCGCCCTCGACGCCGTCGAAGTCGACGGAGGAGAACTCGCGCAGCTTGGTGAGACGGTGGTAGCCGTCGATCAGCCGGACGGTGCCGGACTTGGACCGCATCACGATCGACTGGGTGGTCGCCCCGCCACCCCGGTAGTGGACGCCGCGCAGCAGCGGGCCGTCGGTGATGCCGGTGGCGCAGAAGAAGACGTTCTCGCCGCGCACGAGCTCGGCGGTGGTCAGGACCTTGTCGAGGTCGTGGCCCGCGGCGAGGGCCTTCTCGCGCTCGGTGTCGTCCTTGGGCCACAGCCGGCCCTGGATCTCGCCGCCCATGCACTTCAGCGCGGCCGCGGTGATGATCCCCTCCGGGGTCCCGCCGACGCCGTAGAGCATGTCCACGCCCGAGGTGGGACGAGCGGCGGCGATGGCACCGGCGACGTCGCCGTCGGAGATGAACGCGATCCGGGCCCCGGCCGCGCGGATCTCGGTGACGATCTGCTCGTGGCGCGGGCGGTCGAGCACGCAGACCGTGACGTCGGCGACGTCGATCTCCTTGGCCCGGGCGACGCGGCGGATGTTCTCCGCGACCGGTGCGGTGATGTCGATGGCGTCCGCGGCCTCCGGCCCGACCGCGATCTTCTCCATGTAGAAGACGGCGGACGGGTCGAACATGGCGTCCCGCTCGGCGACGGCGAGCACCGCGAGGGCGTTGGGCATGCCCTTGGCCATCAGCGTGGTGCCGTCGATGGGGTCGACGGCGACGTCGCAGAACGGGCCCTCGCCGTTCCCGACCTCCTCGCCGTTGAACAGCATCGGGGCCTCGTCCTTCTCACCCTCGCCGATGACGACGACGCCGCGCATCGACACCGAGGAGATGAGCTGGCGCATGGCGTCGACGGCGGCACCGTCCCCGCCGTTCTTGTCGCCCTTGCCGACCCAGCGGCCCGCGGCCATCGCGGCGGCCTCGGTGACCCGGACCAGCTCCATCGCCAGGTTGCGGTCGGGCGCCTCACGACGGCGGGGGGTGGCGGGGCTGGCGGGCTGGCTCACGGATACGTCTCCATTCACGGGCGGCGTGCTCGTCGGCGACGTCCCCTCGTCCGGGTTGCCACGGGCGTGCGGGGAGGCGCCCGGCGATCCTCGCACGCCCGACGTCGGGGGAGCAGCGATGAGCGACCGACGCCATGCCTGGGACGATGGACACGTGAGCGCACGACACGACCCGGGAACGCCGTCGCCGGACTCCTCGGAGCCCGCCGGGCCCCCGGCTGTCCCGGACCCGGCCGAGACCTCCGGTACCGCCGGGGCCGCCGACCGGGCCACGGCCGGTGGCACCGGCCCGGGGCCGGTTCCGGCTGCGGACCCGGCCGCCGCGCCCGCGGGTGCGGCCGGGTCCGGGAGGCCGCAGCCGCCGCCGGTGACCCGCCGGATCCCCGAGGCGGGTCCGCAGGCGATGCACAAGCCCGCCCGCGGCGACGCGTCGGTGCGCGACCTGATCTGGGCGTGCCTGATCCTCGTCCCGGTCGCCCTGCTGATCTTCTCGGTCGGCGGGTCCTGCTCGTTCTCGCCCGGCACCCCGGCCGAGGACGCCGCGTCGGCCCCCACCGTCGACGCCCCGGCCCGGATCGCCGAGTACGCCCGTGGCTCGACCTTCCCGCTGCGGCTTCCGGACGTCCCGTTCCGGGTCAACTCCACCGACCGCGGCCCGGTGGAGGGTGGCGGCACCGCCGTGCGCATCGGCTTCGTCACCCCCGACGCGGACTTCCTGAGCCTGGTCCAGACCGACGGCTCGGTCGAGGGTGTCCTCGCCACCGAGTCCGGTTCCGCGGGACGCGGCGACGGCCCGCCGACGATGCGCGGCACCGTGCAGGCGGGCGGCCTGGCCTGGGAGGTCTACGGCGCCGAGGGCGGCGAGCCCTTCCGGGTCGCGACGCTGCCCGGTCGGCCGGAGGTCCGCGTCCTGGTGACGGGCTCCGCGTCGGACGAGCAGTTCACCACCCTGGCCACCGCCCTGACGGCCGCCCGCGTCTACCCGCCCGGTTCCTGAGGGCGGGCCCCACAGAGGCTCCGGCGTGCCACACGGTCTCCGATCCCCTGTGCGACACCGGAACCCCTGTGGGACGTGGTTGTCCACATCGCGGGGAGTCGTCCACACGTGCCCGGGCGGGGCCGGCGGACGGGATGGACCTCTGCCCGGTACGACGCCCGTGCGGCGCTCGGAGCTGATCGCCGCGGGGATGAGCGAGGCCGAGATCCGGCAGGCTCTGGGCGCGGGGCGATCGTGCGGCTCTGCCGCGGGATGTACCGCGGTGCCGTAGCGCCCGGGGCGGCGACGGGACCCGGCGGGCGCTGGGAGGAACTCGTCGCCGCGCACGAGCGCGCCGTGCGCGGTGTGGTGCGTCGGCTCGCCCGCCCGCCCGCCGTCGTCAGCCACATCTCCGCCGCGGTCGTGCACGGCGCCGAGCCCCGGGGAGTCACGGAGCCGTGTCCTGTTCCACACGGCCGGGCTCCCCGCTCCCGACCTGCAGCGTGGGGTGCGCGACGGGTCCGGCCGGTGGCTCGCCACCGTCGACTTCTGGTGGGACGGCTGTCCACCGTCGTCCGGGGGTTCGACGGCGAGATCACGTACGGGCGTCTGCTCCCACCGGGGAGGACGGCGGGCCAGGTGAGCACCGAGGAGAAGGTCCGCGAGGACCGGTTCCGCGATCTGGGCCTGCACGTCGTCCGGTGGACCTGGTGCGACCTGGACGCCCCCGCCGCCCTCCTGACCCGCCTCCGGACCAGGCTGCCGACCCGATGACCTCCCACACCGGATCCGGCGTCCCGCATCGGATCGGGACCCGTGTGGGACGCCGGATACCGTGCGGGAGGCTCAGGCCTCGTCGTCGGACTCGGCGTCGGCCAGCTTCTCCTCGATGCGGGTGCGGGCGCCGGCGAGCTGGGCGTCGCAGCGCTTGGCCAGGGCCTCGCCGCGCTCCCACAGCGCGACGGACTCGTCCAGGCCGAGGCCGCCGACCTCCAGTGCGCGCACGACCTCCACGAGCTCGTCGCGGGCCTTCTCGTAGCCCAGGGTCTCCACTGCCGGACGGTCGCTCATCAGGTCTCCGGGTCGGGGGTGGTGGTCACGGTGGCGGCGACGGCGCCGTCGGCGACCCGGATCCGCAGGCCGGTGCCGGCGGGCGCGTCGGCGACCGACCGCAGCAGCGGGGGCACGTCGTCGTCGGTGCGGTCGGCGAGCTGCACGATCGCGTAGCCGCGGGCCAGGGTCGCGGTCGGGCCGAGCGCGGCGAGCCGGGCACCCAGGTGCTCCAGCTCCGACGACGACCGGTCCAGCCGGCGCAGCACCGCGCGGTGGGCGGCGGTGCGGGCGTCGGCGATCTCGCCCTCCCGGGAGGTGACGATGCGCAGCGGATCGGCCAGCACGGGCCGTCGTCGCAGGTCGTCGAGGCGGTGCTGCTCGCGGTCGACCCAGCCGTGCAGCGCGCGGCGGGCCCGGTCGCGCAGCCCGGAGATCCGCGCGGTCTCCTCGGCGAGGTCGGGCACCAGGCTGCGTCCGGCCTCGGTGGGGGTGGAACAGCGCAGGTCGGCGACGTGGTCGACCAGCGGGGTGTCCGGCTCGTGCCCGATGGCCGACACGACCGGGGTCCGGCAGGCGGCGACGGCGCGGCACAACGTCTCGTCGGAGAAGGGCAGCAGGTCCTCGACGCTGCCTCCACCGCGGGCGAGCACGATGACCTCGACGTCCGGGTCCCGGTCGAGGGCCCGCAGCGCGCCGACGACCTGCTCGACGGCGAGCCCGCCCTGCACCGCGACGTTCTCGATCCGGAACCGCACCGCGGGCCAGCGCGAGGTCGCGTTGCGGACGACGTCGTGCTCGGCCGCCGAGTCGCGCCCGGTGACCAGGCCGATGGTGTGCGGGAGCAGCGGCGGGCGCCGCTTGAGGGCCGGGTCGAACAGCCCCTCCGCGGCGAGCAGCCTGCGCAGCCGCTCGATGCGGGCCAGCAGCTCGCCGAGCCCGACCGCGCGGATCCGGTCGACGCGCAGCGACAGCGTGCCGCGCCCCAGGTAGAACGACGGCTTGCCGTGCACGATCACCCGGCTGCCCTCGGTCACGGCGCCGCCGGCGTCGCGCACCAGCGACGACGGCGCCGTCAGCTGCAGGGAGATGTCCGCGGCCGGGTCACGCAGGGTCAGGAACGCGGTCCCGGAGCGGGCGTTGACCTGGGCGAGCTGGCCCTCGACCCACACCGCGCCGAGCCGGTCGACCCACTCGGCGATCTTGCGGGCGACCGTGCGGACCGGCCACGGGTCCTCTTCGGAGGTCGTGGCGCTCAACGGTTCTCGGACACCGTCGCGATCCGGTTCGTCAGCATCGTGACGTACGGCGGCCGGTTCTCGTGCGCGGTCTCCCAGGCGAGGAGGTCCGCGAGGTCGTCGAGGCTCAGCGTGCGGAGCTTGCCGCGCAGCTGGGGCACGGTCATCGTCGGGTACTCGGGCAGCACGGCGGGCGCGGTCGCACCCGCCTCGGCCCGGTTCGACGCCGACGCCGGACGCGGCGACGCGGGCGACCGGTCGATCGGGATGCCGGTGCGGGCGGGCCGCAGCGACGACACGGTGCCGTTGCGCCCGGCCGGGGGAGCGGCGGGCGGCAGCGGCGGGGCGATCGGCTCCGGGTCGGGCAGCGACAGGTCGGCGCCGTCGGCCAGATCGTCGTCGAAGGTCGCCCAGCTGGGGATGTCGTCGGCGGGACGCAGGGTGCCCAGCGCGCGGTCGCCCTTGATGGCCAGCTCGGTGATCCGCTGCTGGAGCCGCATGGACACCTGCAGCGCCTGGCTGACCGCGGTCACCGGCAGCTCGACGGCGTGCCGCGGCAGCTCTCGGGCCTGCTCGACGGCGGTCACGACGAGGCCGGCGGCGATCCGCACGGGGAACGGCAGCGGAGACATGCACGCCATTGTCCCCTGATCCGTGGCCGCCTGTCGCGCCGGGCGCACCGGGCGCCGGTCGGGCCGGTCACGTACGGCTGCCCGCTCCCGGGCCGGTCCGTACCCTGGGGGCCATGTCCGGTTCTGCCAAGCAGGTCCTGCTCGCCAAGCCCCGCGGCTACTGCGCGGGCGTCGACCGTGCCGTCGAGGCGGTGGAGCAGGCGCTCGACCAGTACGGCGCCCCCGTGTACGTCCGCAAGGAGATCGTGCACAACAAGCACGTGGTGGAGACGCTGCGCGAGCGCGGTGCGATCTTCGTCGACGAGGCATCGGAGGTTCCGGAGGGCGCGCACGTGGTGTTCTCCGCGCACGGCGTCTCGCCCGCGGTCCGCGACGAGGCCGCGGGCCGGAGCCTGCAGACCATCGACGCGACCTGCCCGCTGGTGACCAAGGTCCACCAGGAGGCGAAGCGGTTCGCCCGCGAGGACTACGACATCCTGCTCGTCGGGCACGCCGGGCACGAGGAGGTCGAGGGGACCTCCGGTGAGGCGCCCGAGCACATCCAGCTCGTCGAGTCCGCCGCCGACGTCGACTCCGTGACCGTCCGCGACCCGGAGCGGGTCGTGTGGCTGTCGCAGACCACGCTGAGCGTCGACGAGACGATGGACACCGTCCGTGCGCTGCGCGAGCGGTTCCCGAAGCTGCAGAACCCGCCGTCGGACGACATCTGCTACGCCACGCAGAACCGCCAGGTCGCGGTGAAGACGATGGCGCCGCGCTGCGACCTGGTGCTGGTCGTCGGGTCGCGGAACTCGTCGAACTCGGTGCGTCTGGTCGAGGTCGCACTGGGCGCCGGGGCCGGTGCCTCGTACCTGATCGACTACGCCCGCGAGATCGACGAGTCCTGGCTCGACGGCGTCACGACGGTCGGGATCACCAGCGGTGCGTCGGTCCCGGAGATCCTGGTGCAGGGTGTCGTCGAGTACCTCGCCGAGCGCGGCTTCGGCTCGGTCGAGGAGGTCGACACCGCCGAGGAGACGCTGACCTTCTCGCTGCCCCGCGAGCTGCGCCCGCCGCGCGGCCGGTCGCTGGGCCTGACCCCGGTGAACTGACCGCGGCACACACGACGGAGGCCCCGGACCGACTCGGTCCGGGGCCTCACGTGTGTACGGGGCGGGGGGTCAGCCTGCGGTGCGGTCCGCCTGGACCTGCTTCGCCGACACGACCTGCACCTGGTCGCCGATCTGCAGGGTGTCGAACCAGAGCTTCGCGTTCTCCGGGGTGAGCCGGACGCAGCCCGCCGACGGGGTGTCCGTGCGGCCCTCGTGGAAGGCGATGCCGCCGTCCTGGAAGAACACCGCCCACGGCATCGGGGCGGGCTCGCCGTTGGTCATCGTGTACTCGCCGCTCTTGTGCAGCTGCTCCTTGCGGTAGACCCGCAGGGAGTGGCCGACCGGGGTCTCCTTGCCCGGGCCGCCGATGGCGACCGGGACGGGCCCGTGGGTGATCTTCCCGTCGGTGAACAGCCAGGAGCGCTGGGTGTCGAGATCGACGCAGGCCCGGGCCGTGACGGTGCACGGGGTGCCCGCGACGAGCGGCTGGTCCCGGAAGGCCTGCGCGGCCGGGGTCCCGGCGACCGCGGTGCCGACGCCGATCAGCGCGACGGTCGCGGCGACCAGCGCGACGACGATCGCGGGTCGCGTCCTGCGGGGGCTGCGGGTGGTCGACAATGGCTCTCCAGTGGTTCCGTCGTGCGTCGGGGAGCGGCGGGGTCACGCCGTGCCCCCCGATGGGAAGACGCTCGGGAGTGCAGTGGGTTGCTCCCATTGTCCGATCCGTCGCCACCCGGGCGGTCTGCGGGGTACGTTCCGGCCGTCCACCTGGGCGGATGCGTCCGGACGACCGTGGCTGCGCCGGACGGCCGTCAGCGGGTGTCGCGGCGTGTCCGGCCGGTCGCGCCGCGTGTCGATCCGCGGGAGGGCTCGGAGCGGGACGGTTCGGTGCGTGAGGACCCGGCGCGCGAGGAGCCGGACCGCGCGGTCCCGGCCGACCGTGCGACGGATCCGGTGCGCGAGACCCCGGTGCCGGTGGACCCGGTACGGCCGGTGGACCCGGTGCGGGCCGTGTCGCGGCGCGCGGAACCGGTCGGTGCAGACCCGGTGGCCGACCCGGTGCGGGCGGTGCCCGTCGTGCGGGACCGGGACGCGGTCCCCGTGGTCGCGCCGCCCGCGCCGCGCGGAGCCCGGGACCGCCCACCGGGGCCGTCGGGGTCGTACCCGCCCGGGTCGCGGCCCAGGCGCTGCCGCAGCCGGCCGACGGCGTCGTCCGGGCCGAGGCGCTGGCGCAGCACACGCAGACCGGCGACGAGCAGCACGGCCAGCGTGGTCACCGCCATCGCCGGGAACGCGTTGATCAGCGGGGCGCCCGCCATGAGCAGGCTCTGCGCCGTGCCGCCGCCGGACGGGGCGCCGATCAGCACCGCGACCAGCGGCACGACGACGGCGAGCAGCAGCGGCGGCTGCACGGCCGGCAGGAACAGCCCGCGCCGGCGGACCCAGGACACCGCGAGCACGCAGCCGATCAGGTAGCAGACCTCGAACACCCGGCCGACGGTGCCGATCCGTAGCAGGTCCACCAGGACCCCGAGGGCGGTGGTACCGACGGCCAGACCGGTGGCCGCGAGCGGCGGGACACCGAGGACCGGGGGGAGCAGGGACCGCTCACGCACCGGCCAGCCACCGCGCGCGGGGGCTGGGCCCCGGCCGGGCCGGCGGGCCGAGCTCGATCGGGCCGTGGTCACCCGGTCAGCCTAACCCCTCCCGCCACGGTGTCCCGGTCGCCTCGTCGCGTGCCGTGTCGCCGTCGCCGAACGTGCCCGGATGTGCGCCGTCGGGTCGGCCACCGCCGGATCGGGTGCCGTCCGACCGGTTGTGGTCGGGCCGCCCGAGATCCTCGAGGGACACCAGCGAGTCCCCGGCGGAGGCGACCAGCTCGGGCGCGGAGACGCCGCGCGGGGTCCGGTCGACCGTCGCGGGCGTCCCCAGCTCGGTGTCGGACACCTGCAGTTCGGTGAACTTCCGGGCGCTCACCAGGACCCGCGCCTCCAGCGAGGAGACGGTCCGGTTGTAGCTGTCCACCACCGCGTCCAGGCTGCGGCCGAGCTTCGCGACGTGCGTTCCCATCGTCGCGAGGCGCCCGTGCAGCTCGCGCCCGAGCCGGTGCACCTGGGCGGCGTTGCGGGCCAGGGCCTCCTGCTTCCAGCCGTAGGCGACGGTGCGCAGCAGCGCGACCAGGGTGGTCGGCGTCGAGAGCACGACGTTGCGGCCGAAGGCGTACTCCAGCAGCCCCGGGTCCGAGCGCAGCGCCGCCTCCAGGAACGGGTCACCCGGCACGAACAGCACCACGAACTCCGGTGTCGGCTCGAACGACTCCCAGTAGGCCTTGGCCGAGAGCTGGTCCACGTGCGTGCGCAGCTGCCGGGCGTGCGCCGCGAGCCGTTCGGTGTGCACGTCCGGGTCCGAGGCCTCGACCGCCTGCAGGTAGGCCGCGAACGGCACCTTCGCGTCGACGACGACCTGCTTGCCGCCCGCGAGCCGGACCAGCATGTCCGGGCGGACCCCGCCGTCCTCCCCGGCGGCGGACACCTGGGTGGAGAAGTCGCAGTGCTCGAGCATGCCGGCCATCTCCGCGACCCGCTGCAGCTGCATCTCGCCCCACCGGCCCCGTACCTGCGGCGCCCGCAGCGCGTTGACCAGCGCCTTCGTCTCGGTGCCGAGCTTGTCCGAGCTCGCCGCCATCGCCCTGACCTGCTCGCGGAGCCCGGCGTAGGCGGACTCGCGCTCCTTCTCCACCGTCCGCAGCTGCCCCTCGACCCGGCCCAGCGCCGCCGAGACCGGGTCGAGCAGCTGCTCGACGGCCTTCGCGCGGGCGGCCTGGTCGCCGTCGGCCTTCGCCGCGAGCGCGGCGGTCGCCTCCTTGAGCCTGCTCTCCGCCAGCGCCACGAACGCCTCGTTGTTGCGGGCCAGCGCGTCCTGCGACAGCGCGGCGAAGGAGTCCTTCAGCTCGGCCTCGCGGCGCACCGTCGCGGCCTCGGCCCCGGCCCGGGCCTCCCGCTCGGCGCGCAGTGCGGCGGTGGCTCCCGCGGCGTCGGACTCGGCCCGCCGGGCGCGGATCGTCGCGTCGTCGAGGGACTCGTGCAGCTCCTCGACCCGTTCGAGCAGCGCGGCGCGCTCGGCGCGCAGGCCCGCCGCGTCGGCCCGGGTGGTGGCGGCGGTGTTCGCGGCGGCCCGGGCCGCCTCGGCCGCCTCGGCCCGGAACCGGGCGGCGGCCACCGACCAGACCACGGCGGCGGCGACCGCCGCGCCGAGCAGCGATCCGAGGAGCAGGCTGAGGACGTCCACCCCCGCAGCGTGCACCGCACCCCCGACAGTTCCGCGTCGCCGCAGCTCAGCGGCGTGTCCGGAGCCGGGTGTCTCGCACGGGCACGCACGGGGGACGGCCGGCGGCCGGCCGGGTTGCCCCGGCGAGGCGGATGCCACGCCGGGCGAACCGGTTCGCGATGCACACGTCTTTCCCGGTGTCGGACCTTCGGGGGGCCGACGGTCCGGGCCGGGGGGCCCGGGCACACCGCGAGAGTGGGAGAGGTACCCGTGACGACCAGCCGACTCGCCCGCACCATCGGCCGTACGGCCGCCACGACCACCGCCGCCCTGGCGGTCGCCGCCGCGGCCGTGCTCGTCCCGGCCGGGGTCGCCTCGGCCGCACCCGCGACGCCGGCGGGGGACCCGGCGCCCGGTGCCTGCCGCCCGGCGAACCAGCAGGCGACCATCCACCCGGCCCCGGGCAGCGCCGGACACCGTCACTACACGGTCGTGCTCAGCGCGGCCCCGGGCACGTCGCCGTGCCTTCTGTCCGGATCGCCGTCGGACCTGGTGTTCAGCCTGAACGGTTCGCCGCGCGCCTCCGAGGTCGCGGTGCCCTACGGCGACCAGACCCGCGCCGTCGAGTTCGGGCCGGGCGAGCCCGTGCAGTTCGACGTGCAGGTCCGCGACTCCGCCGGACCCGCACGGGCGAACGAGGTGCAGTTCTCGCTGCACGGTCCCGGCGGTGACGTCCCGGGCGGCTTCCTGGCCCGGGGACCGATCGGCGTCGACGCCGGCATCCAGGTCGGGCCGGTCACCGAGCGCTGACCCGGGGCCGTCGCCCCGGACCACCGGCCACGCGGCGGCCGCGGTGCGCGATCCGCGGCCGCCGCGGCGGTCTCAGACCGCCTCGTGCTCCAGCAGCCACCGCTTCACGGCCAGGCCGTAGCGGAACCCGCCCAGGCTCCCGTCGGTGCGCAGCACCCGGTGGCACGGGACGAACAGCGCCGCCGCGTTGAACGCGCAGGCACCCGCCGCGGCCCGCACCGCCGCGGGGCGGCCGGTCTTCTCGGCGTAGCCGGTGTAGGTGACCGGTGCCCCCGCGGGGACGGTCCGCAGCACGTCCCACGCCAGCTCCCGGTAGGGGCCGGACCGCTGGCGGACGGGCACGTCGTCGATCACCGACAGGTCGCCGCCGTGGTAGCGGTCGACCGCCTCGCCGACCGCACCGAGGTCGCCCTCGACCACGGTCGCCGGGGCCAGCGAGCGGTGCACCAGGGCGAGCAGCTCGTCGACCGAGGCGGTCCAGCCGGAGGCGAGGACGTGTCCGTCGTCGTCGACGACGGTGGTGAACGGCCCGGCCGGGGTGTCCCGTGTGGACCACGTCGCTGTGCTCATGCGCTCCTCCGAGCAGTGGTGGTGGCGGCGGACGTCGCGGCCCGCCAGAGATGGGTGGCGGCGTAGGACCGCCAGGGGGCCCAGGCGTGGGCGCGCGCGGTGAGCGCCGCCTCGTCGCCGGGCAGTCCGAGCGCCTCGGCTCCGCGGCGCACCGCGAGGTCGGAGGCGAGCAGCTCGTCGGGGTCGCCCAGGACGCGCATGGCCAGGTAGCCGGCGCTCCACGGACCGATCCCGGGCAGCGCGCACAGCTCGGCGCGCAGCCCGTCCGGGTCGCGCCCGGGGTCGAGGGCGAGGGTGCCGTCGGCGAGCGCGGCGCACAGCCCCCGCAGCGACGACGCCCGCCGGGCCGGCCCCGCGATGTCGGCGTCGGCGAGGGTCCCCGGCCCCGGGAACAGCAGGTGCGGCCCGTCGTCGTCGCGCAGCTCGGCGGGCAGCGGCGTCCCGTGCACGGCCGCGAGACGGGCCGCGGCGGTACGGGCGGCGGCGACCGACACCTGCTGGCCCAGCACCGTGCGCACCGCCGTCTCGGCCGGGTCGACGGTGCCCGCCAGCCGGATCCCGGGCGTCGCGGCGACCAGCGGGGCGAGAGCGTCGTCGGCGCCCAGTACGGCGTCGACGGCGAGCGGGTCGGCGTCGAGGTCGAGCAGCCGGCGCAGCCGCGACACCGCGGGCCCGACGTCCCGCGGGTCGGACGCCCGCAGCGTCGCCACCACGGCCCCGGCCCGCGCGGTCAGGTCCAGCGCGACGACGGCCGGTCCGTGCGGCAGCGCCAGCGTGCGCCGGTAGGTGCCGCCGGTGACGGCCTCGACGCCGTCGACGGCGCGGGCCGCGAGGTGGTCGAGCAGGCCGTGCGGGTCGAACGGGGACCGGTAGGGCAGGCGCAGGACCAGCGCCCCCGGCGGACCGGGCTCACGGGTCCGCGACCGGCGGGCGGCCTCGGCGCGCAGCTGCGAGGGCGGGACGCCGTAGACGGTGCGGACGGTGTCGTTGAACTGGCGGACGCTGCCGAACCCGGCGGCGAACGCGACGTCGGCCAGCCCGAGCGGGGTGGTCTCGACCAGGATGCGGGCGGTGTGCGCGCGCTGCGCGCGGGCCAGGGCCAGCGGTCCGGCGCCCACCTCGGAGGTGAGGATCCGGCCGAGCTGGCGGGGTGAGTAGCCCAGCCGCGACGCGAGCCCGGGGACCCCGTCGCGCTCGACGACGCCGTCGGCGATCAGGCGCATGGCCCGCCCGGCGGCGTCCGCGCGCAGGTTCCACTCCGGCGAGCCGGGGACGGCGTCGGGCAGGCACCGCCGGCAGGCCCGGTAGCCCGCGGTCTGCGCGGCGGCCGCGGTGCGCAGGAACTCGACGTTGCGCGAGCGCGGAGGCGGTACCGGGCAGGACGGGCGGCAGTAGATGCCGGTGGTGCGCACGGCCGTGACGAACTGGCCGTCGAACCGCGCGTCCTTGGCGGCGACGGCGCGGTAACAGGCGTCGTGGTCGAGCAGCACGGCACCGACGATGCCACTCCGCGACCGCCGTCACTGGCGGGAATCGGTCACCGGTGTCCGGGATCCGGTCTACGGGCAGAGCGCGCCCGACACCCACCCCTGCTCGCAGGCGAAGCGGACCTCCTCCTCGCGCGAGGCGTCCCGGTCGGGGACCCCCGACGGGCGCTCGCGGGTCCGCTCCGGGGTGGTGCGCGGCGGGTCGGCCGGGGCCGGGGTCGCGACGGGGGCGGGTTCGACCGGCTCGGGGGCCGCCGTCTCCCGCTCCCGGGTGACGCCGCCGGTGTCGTCACGCACGACGGGTGCGCTCCCGCCCGACGGGGCCGGTGCCGGGGCCGGGACGAGCGGTGGGGGAGCGGGTGCCGGCGGGGCGGGCGCGACCGGCGGTGCCGGGGGCAGTGCGGGCTCCTCCCGGCCGGCCGCGGTCAGCGACACCGCGGACACGGTCCCGGCGGTGGTCAGGACCGCGATCCCCGCGGTCAGCAGGGCGTGCATTCCGGGCAGGCGCACGACGTCCCCCTCGGTCTCGGTCGTCGAAGCTCGGCCCGGACGGATGTGGTGCGCGGCCGTCCGGGTGATGGGAGCCGTTCGACGATGGCTGTGCGTCACCTGTGCGTCGTGCGACGGAGTATGCCTTACGCCCATCGGAGCAGTGACGGAGACTGAGGGTGATCGTTCCTGGTGGGTGTCGTGTCCTGGTCCCGGGGTGGGTACGGGATCATGGTCGTCGGCACGGACGAACTGGAGGCGATCATCGCGACCGAGGCCGTCGAGACCGGCCCCGGGCCCCGTCGCGCCGGGCGGGCGACCGCGGCCCGCACCCGCATCGTCGGATGGGTCCTGCTGCTCGTGCTGGCGTCGCTGGGCGTCGTCACGCTGCTGACCTGGATGCTGCTGATCGACGAGACCGACCGCCGGATCGACGACGCGCTGAACTCCGAGATCGCCGAGTTCGCCCGCGTCACCGAGACCGGCGTCAACCCGACGACCGGCCAGCCGTACTCCTCGGTCGACGAGATCCTGCGGTCGGTGATCGCCGCCAACGTCGCGCGGCCGAACGAGAAGTTCCTCGGCTACCTCGACGGGCGCTTCCGCTGGGAGTCCCGGCGGACCAGCCCGCGGGTGCTGCTGCGCGAGGACCCGGCGTTCGCCGCGCTGGTCGCGGACGTCCGCCGTCCCACCCGCGGCTCCTACCTCAGCTCGGCGGGCGAGGTGCGCTGGTCGGCACTGCCGGTCGGGCTCGCCGGCGACCCACAGCGCGGCGTCATCGTGATCGGCTACTTCACCGAGCGCGAGCACGGCTTCGCCCACGAGGCCGCGCGGCTGATGGGGCTGGTCGGGTTCGGGACGGCGCTGCTGTCCGCGGTCGGGGCGTGGCTGGTGGCCGGGCGCATCCTGCGGCCGCTGCGTGACGTCGCCGCGACGGCCCGCACCATCACCGGGCGGGACCTGTCGCGCAGGGTGCCGCAGCGGGCCCGGGCCCGCGACGAGATCGCCGAGCTGGCCACCACGCTGAACGCGATGCTCGACCGGGTGCAGAGCGGGATGGTGTCCCAGCGGCGGTTCGTCGACGACGCCGGGCACGAGCTGCGCACCCCGATCACCATCGTCCGGGGGCACCTCGGGGTGCTCGACCCGCGCGACCCCGACGACGTCGCCGAGACCGTCGCCCTGGTCGACGACGAGCTGGAGCGCATGAACCGGCTGGTGTCGGAGATGCTCGCGCTGACCCGGGCCGAGCAGCCGTCGCTGCTGCGGACCGAGACCGTCGACGTCGGCGTGCTGACCCGGGAGCTGTTCGAGAAGCTGACCGGCCTCGCCGACCGGGACTGGCGGCTGGAGTCGGTGGCCGCGGTGCGGTGCCGGCTGGACCCGCAGCGGATCACCCAGGCCGTCGTCGCGCTGGCCGACAACGCGACCCGGTTCACCGGTGACGGCGACCGGATCGCGCTCGGCTCGGAGGCGGTCGACGGGCGGGTGCGGATCTGGGTGGCCGACTCCGGACCGGGCGTCGCACCGGAGGACCGGCACCGGGTGTTCCGGCGCTTCGCGCGCGGCGACGACGCGCCCCGCTCCGACGGCGCCGGTCTCGGGCTGTCCATCGTCGAGGCCATCGCGACGACACACGGCGGCCGCGTGCTGCTCGAGAGCACACCCGGGCACGGGGCGACCTTCACGCTGGACCTGCCGAGGAGCGAGACGTGAGCAGCCGGATCCTGGTGGCCGAGGACGAGCCGCGCATCGCGTCGTTCGTGAAGAAGGGCCTGGTCGGAGCCGGGTTCGAGGTCACGGTCGTTGCCGACGGGGCCGGTGTGCACGACCACGCCGTGACCGGTGGGTTCGACCTGCTGGTGCTCGACATCGGGCTGCCGGGGATGGACGGCTTCGAGGTCCTGCGCCGGCTGCGGGCGGCGGGCAGCGCCGTCCCGGTGATCATCCTGACCGCGCGCGACAGCGTGCACGACACCGTCGCCGGGCTGACCGGCGGCGCCGACGACTACATGGCCAAGCCGTTCCGGTTCGAGGAGCTGGTGGCCCGGATCCGGCTGCGGCTGGAGCGCGCCCGTCCCGTCCCGGACCCGGACGTGCTGACCTTCCACGGGCTCGAGCTCGACCCCCGTACCCGGCACGTGAGCGTGCACGGCCGCACCGTCGAGCTGTCGGCGCGCGAGTGCGCGCTGGCCGGGACGTTCCTGCGTCACCCGGGCCAGGTGCTGTCCCGCGACCAGCTGCTCCGGCTGGTGTGGGGGCCCGCCGAGTCGGGGGCGTCGTCCAACGTGGTGGACGTCTACGTCCGCTACCTGCGCCGCAAGCTCGGCGCCGGCTGGATCGCGACCGTGCGCGGCGCGGGCTACCGGCTCGAACCGGGCTGAGCGGACCCGACTACCCTGGTCGTCCGTGTCCCTCACCCTCGGCATCGTCGGCCTGCCCAACGTCGGCAAGTCGACCCTGTTCAACGCGCTGACCCGCAACGACGTGCTGGCCGCGAACTACCCGTTCGCGACGATCGAGCCCAACGTCGGCGTCGTCCCGCTCCCCGACGCGCGCCTGGGGACGCTGGCCGAGATCTTCTCGTCGGAGAAGATCATCCCGGCGTCGGTGTCCTTCGTCGACATCGCCGGCATCGTCAAGGGCGCGTCCGAGGGCGCGGGCCTGGGCAACAAGTTCCTCGCGAACATCCGTGAGTCCGACGCGATCTGCCAGGTCGTGCGCGTCTTCGACGACCCGGACGTGGTGCACGTCGACGGCCGCATCGACGCCGCGAGCGACATCGAGACGATCGCGACCGAGCTGGTCCTGGCCGACCTGCAGACGCTGGAGAAGGCGATCCCGCGGCTGGAGAAGGAGGCCCGCACCCAGAAGGACCGCAAGCCGGTCCTGGACGCCGCGAACGCCGCCGTCGCGATCCTCAACGAGGGCCGGACGCTGTTCCAGGCGAAGGCCGACACCGAGCTGCTGCGCGAGCTGACCCTGCTCACCACGAAGCCGTTCCTCTACGTCTTCAACGCCGACGAGGCCGTCCTCACCGACGACGCCCGGCGCACGGAGCTCACCGAGCTCGTCGCCCCCGCCCAGGCGGTGTTCCTCGACGCCAAGGTCGAGGCCGAGCTGCTGGAGCTCGACGACTCCTCCGCCGCCGAGCTGCTGGAGTCCATCGGGCAGGACGAGCCGGGCCTGGCCCAGCTCGCACGGGCCGGGTTCTCCACCCTCGGGCTGCAGACCTACCTGACCGCCGGGCCCAAGGAGTCGCGCGCCTGGACCATCCCGCAGGGCGCCACCGCGCCGCAGGCGGCCGGGGTCATCCACACCGACTTCGAGCGGGGTTTCATCAAGGCCGAGATCGTCTCGTTCGACGACCTGGTCGCCGCAGGGTCGATGAACGCCGCGAAGTCCGCGGGCAAGGTGCGGATGGAGGGGAAGGACTACGTCATGCACGACGGCGACGTGGTCGAGTTCCGCTTCAACGTCTGACCCGCGGCGGTCCCGCCCGTCGTCCCTCATCAGAAGGGGTGACGATCCGGCGTACGCGCTGACCGTCGTCGCGCCACGCACGACACTGTGGGCCGGTCCCGGGGCGGGGCCGGTGTGACCGGCTGGGGGAACGACGATGGGCATGGGCCGCTTCGCCGTGGCGGCCGTCGTCGCCGCCGTGTTCGCCACCAGCGCGTGCGCCGCCGCGTCCGGCGCCGAGCGGGTCACCACCCCGGAGTCCGCGGCCGCTTCGGTGTCCGTCCCGTTCGCGCCCGCCGCCGGTGTGCTGTCCCGGGCCGAGCCGGGTGCGGCGGTGGACACCGCGATCGTCGCGGCCCGCCGGGCGATGGACCGGGCTGCGGCCGCCGAGGCGCGGGCGGCGGAGGAGAGCCGGGCGAGGACGTCCGGTGACGACTGCGCGGCACGGGCGATGGCCGCCGGGCGGTTCGACCCGTCGTGCTCGGCCTACCAGGGGTATCTCGACCCGGGCACGTCCGCGGGCCGGGCGCCGACCAGCGGCGAGACCCAGATGCAGTACCTGTGCGAGCGGGGTCTGGTGCCCCGGAGCGACTGCTGACCCGGCGCGACGTCACCGGCGGGGGTGCTCCGCTGCCGGTCCGGTTCGACGGGGTCGCTGACGCCCGATCTCCCGACGCGCTGTCTCATATCGCGACGCTGCAGTGTGTCCCACGCCACTACCGTCGGATCCGCCGTGACGATCACCCGGGGGCCGGGCTCGTGACGGTTCCGCGCCCGACCCGGTGACGCGGCCCGACCGACACGGGGGAACCCACATGGCCGAGCAGGTCCACCGGTTGATCTACCGCAGTCACAGCACGGTGCCGCGCGAGCGCCGCGACGAGGTCCTCGCCGAGATCTTCGACGTGGCCCGGTCGAAGAACAAGAAGGCCGGTGTCACCGGGGCGCTGCTGATCTCCGACAACTGGTTCGTCCAGACCCTGGAGGGCGACGAGACGGTCGTCACCGAGCTCTTCGAGAAGATCCGGGAGGACGACCGGCACACCGATGTGTCGGTCGTCGAGTCGGCGACGGTGGAGGACCGGGTGTTCTCCCGCTGGTCGATGGCCCGCATCTCCCCGATCGGGCGCTCGGACATCCCGCTGCACGACGTCGAGGGCCGCATCCGGCCCGCCGCGCCGGACCAGCCCGGGCGGGAGCAGCAGGACCTGCTCACCCGGATGCGGAACACCATCGGCGCCGACTTCGTCTGACCCCGCTCACCGCAGCGGGATGTCGACACCCCGCTCGGACTCGGGGCGCGGGCCGTGGATCCGCCGCTCCGCCTCGGTGATCGGGACGTCGTTGATGCTGGCCTCGCGCCGCCGCATGAGTCCCAGCTCGTCGAACTCCCACAGCTCGTTTCCGTAGCTGCGCCACCATCGGCCGTCGGCGTCGCGGGACTCGTACTGGAATCGGACGGCGATGCGGTTGTCGTCGAACGCCCACAGGCTCTTGCGCAGCGCATAGTCCTGCTCGCGCTGCCACTTCGCCGTCAGCAGCTCGACGATCTCCTGCCGGCCGGTGGCGAAGGTGTCGCGGTTGCGCCACACCGAGTCCGGTGTGTACGCGCCCGCGACGCGCTCGGGGTCCCGGGTGTTCCAGGCGTCCTCGGCGGCCTGCACCTTCTGGCGCGCGGTCTCCGCGGTGAACGGCGGGTAGGGCGGACGGCCATCGGTCACGACTGTCTCCTCGGTCAGTCGAGAACGAGCGTTCTCGATCTGCTCCGGTAACGTAGGGAACGATCGTTCTCGATGTCAAGGAGGTCATCGGTGCCCGCGGCCATCACCGAGGATCAGGCCCGTCTCGACCGGGACGCCCTGCTGGACGCAGCGGAGCTGCTGTTCTACGAACGCGGCATCCGGGCCGTCGGGATGGACCAGGTCAGGTCGGCGTCGGGGCTCCCGCTCACGCGGATCTACCGGGACTTCCCGTCCAAGGAGGACCTCGTCGTCGCGGTGCTCCGTCGGCGCGACGAGCGCTGGCGAGGCGACCTGGCGGCGTACGTGACCCGGGTCGGGGACCCGCGGCAGCGGCTGCTCGCCGCCTTCGACTGGCTGGGGGAGTGGTTCGCCCGGCCCGGGTTCCGCGGCTGCGCGTGGATCAACGCCTACGGCGAGCTCGGCAGCACCTCGGAGCCGGTGCTGCGCGAGGTGCGCAGCCACAAGGAGCTGTTCCACCGGCAGCTCGGGGAGTGGGCGTCGGCGGCCGGCGTGGATCCCGTCGAGCCGGTCTGCCTGCTCGCGGAGGGGGCGATGGTGACCGCGGCGATCGGCGGGAGCCCGGATCCGGCGCGGCAGGCGCGGGCGGCGGTGGCGGTGCTGCTGCCCTGACCGGCGGTCACTGCGACCAGGCCGCCGTCATCACCGTGGACAGCGGCTCCAGCTCCGCGACCAGCTCGTCGAGCTCCGCGTCGGACAGGGCCGCGTACGGCGGCGCGGCGAGCTCGTCGGTCAGCGCCTCCACGCGCGCCGTGACCTCCCGGCCCGCGTCGGTGAGCCACCCGTCGTCGTCGACCAGGCCGCGTCGCCGCAGACCGGACATGACATCGGCCAGCCGGGCCGCCGGCAGGTGGTGCACGCGCCCGAACGTCTCCGGCGGGTGGACGCCCATGTCCAGCGCGGACAACAGGTGGGCCTCGGTGCCACCGATCCGCTCGGTGAGCAGGGCGGTGACGTGCCCGTCGCCGCGGTGCTCGCGCAGCGTCGTCGCGGACTGCCACAGCCGGGTCAGCGGGTCGCCGGGGACCTCCAGGGTGCGCATCCCCGCGTACATCACCCGGCCCTCGGTGGGGGCGCTCGTCGCGGCGGTGGTGAGCAGGTCGGCGGCCCGGGCCACGCCGGGCGAACCGGACAGCTCGGCGCCGAGGATCCGGCGCAGCGCCGCGACGCTGCCCCGTCGCCACGCGGCGAAGGACTCCTCCGGCGGGACCGTCGCCCAGGCGCTCGGGATGTGCCGGGCGGCCTCGCCGTCGGCGAAGCTGTAGAACGCCGCGTGCACGACCTCGGCCGGGACCCGGCCGAGCGGCGCGGCCCGGCTCGCGAAGTAGCCGTCCCAGTAGGTGCGGTGGCCGAGCGCGGCCAGCTCCTCGTTCGGCTCGTCGGCGAGGTAGGTGGCCAGGCAGATCGGCTCGGTCAGCCCGAACATGCGGCGTGCGGTGTGTGCGGAGGGCATGACCGGTACGACCGGGAGGGCGTCCGGAAGTGATCGGTCACCCGGGCCGGGTGGTGGACACCGGCCGGCCGACCTCACCTCCCGCGACGGGCTGATCACGCACCCGAGGATCCGCCCGGTGCGGTGACGGCCAGGGTCCAGCCGTCGACGTCGCAGCGGCCGCCGGAGCCCTCGCCCACGGCGACGACGGTCCCGTCGGCCCGCAGCCCGATCGTGTGCGCCGACCCGGCGGCGACGGCCACCACGTCCCGCCAGGTCCCGACGGCGCACTGTCCGAGGTCGTCGTCCCCGGCGGCGACGGCCGTCCCGTCCGCGCGCAGCCCCACCGTGTGACCGCTGCCCGCGGACACCGCGACGACGTCGTGCCATCCCGCGACGTCGCCGCCGCCCCGCCCGGTGGTCACGACCGTGCCGTCGGCCCGCAGCCCCACGGTGTGCAGGTATCCGGCGGACACCGCGACCAGGTCGCGCCATCCGCCGACCGCGCACTGGCCGTACCGGTCGTTGCCGGTGGCGACCGCGGTGCCGTCGTCGCACAGTCCGACGGAGTGCCAGTCGCCGCAGGTCAGATCCCGGACCCCGCGCCACCCGTCGACCGCGCACGCGCCCTCGGCCGCGCGCCCCGCGGCGAGCACGGTGCCGTCGGCGCGCAGCCCCAGCGTGCGGCGCCACCCCGCGGCGACCGCGACGACCCCGTGCCAGCCGGCGACGGCGCACTCGCCGTCGTCGTCGCGGCCGGTGGCCAGGACCGTGCCGTCGGCGTGCAGCCCGACGGTGTGCGCGCGGCCGGTGTTGCGGGCGGTGTGGACGTTCCCCACCGCGACGGCGACGACGTCGGTCCAGCCGTCGACGGCGCACTCCCCGGCACGGCCGTCCCCGACCGCGACGACGGTCCCGTCCGCCCGCAGTCCGGCCGAGTGCCGCCGGCCCGCGGCGAGGACGCCCATGTCGCCAGGATCCACGGCCGGCTCAGCCCAGCCGGCCGTGCACGGCGTCGTCGTCGACGGTCACGTCCGCGCCCAGCCCGCGCAGCACCGCGACCGCCGCGGCGTTGGCCGGGGTCGTCTCCGCGACGACCGGGCCGTCGGCGCGTGCCACGAGCATCCGGAGCACCGCCCCGCCGACCCCGCGACCCCGCCACGGCCGGGCCAGCCAGATCCCGGCCTCCTCGCCGCCCTCGACCGGTTCCAGCCGCGCCGCCCCGGCCACCTCACCGTCGACGACGACGGCCCAGGTCCGCTCCACCGGCACCTGGGCCGCGACCGACCGCTCCCGGTGGAACGCGACGAACGCCGCGCGCCGCGGCGTCGTCCAGCCGGGTGGGCCGGGCACCGGCGGCATCACCTCGAGCGGGTCCGCCCCGGCGGCTGCCGTGTCGCACAACGCCGCCAGCAGGATCTCGTCGAGGCGCCTCAGTCCGATGTGCACCCGCCCAGGATCGCGGTCACCCGGCCGGTGCGTCACCGGGCTTTCCGGCCGGCGGGCACCGCCGCGGCGGCGGGATGACCCGGCGGAGGAGTGATCTGCACCGACAGCGTTACTCCGGACGGACCACGTCGTTGACCATCGTGAGCGACCGCGCCGGCGTGCGACAGTCTGGTGCGAAAGGCTGTCCAGCCCCGTACCGTGCCGCCGTTCGGCGATCGATACACACCCGACGGCCGCACCCCGCGCGACGAACGGTCGAGTCCCGTCGCGCCGGACGGCCCATTCCCGCAGGTGGTGGCGGGTGTCGGAGGACTACCGGGCGGGTCCGGTGGTGACTCCGGGAGCTAGAGACGCCCGTTCCGTCCCGTCGTTGCGCTGCTGTGATCCATCCCACTTCCCGGTGTCTGTCTGTAACGATCGCCGAGCTGTCGATCTTCTACGGAGAGTAGCTAAACGACACCTGACGGATAGCACTGTGTGTAGTTGATCAGCGGCGAACGGTCGGTCCGGGCGCACCGAAACGGACATAACGCCGCCCGAACGAGGGGGTGCTCTCGATTCGGTGATCGGCGTCCGTACGTTCTGCGGCACCGGCCAGTGACGGAGTGTCAGTACGACGGCCGGATCACATCGCCACAGAAGGAGTGCCATGAACGCCCCCGAGACGACCCCCGCCCGTCGTAACGCCCGGCGGATCGCCACCGCCGGCGTCCTGTCCGTCCCGCTGGTCCTGGGCTCGGCCGGAATGGCCTTCGCCGGTGACTACGGCGACGGCGGCAAGCACCACGACAAGGGCCGCGACTGCGCGCCGTCGTCCGCCTCGCAGAAGGGGGGCCTGCTCGGCCTCGACGCGGCCGTCGACCCGCAGCTGAACATCGGCGGCATCCTGAACCAGGGTGCGGTCTCCCAGGACACCACCACGCTCGACCGGTCCAACTCCGGCATCGTGCAGAGCGGCTGCGGCGCGGGCGACGCCGTGCAGGTCGACGACCTGGTCGGGCTGGGCCTGGACGTCAGCCCGTCGGCCAACGTCGGCGGCATCCTGAACTCCGGCCCGGTGCAGCAGTCGACCACCACCGTCGACGACTCCAACAGCGGGATCCTGCAGTCCGGCGGCAAGCACGGCGGTGGCGGGCACGCCTCGCAGCGTGGCGGCCTGGTCGACGTCGCGGCCACCGTCAACCCGTCGATCAACATCGGCGGCCTGCTGTCCAGCGGCCCGGTGTCGCAGTCCACCACCACGGTCGACCAGGGCAACTCCGGCATCGTCCAGGGCTGAGCTCCGCGGGACACCCGCGAGGCGCGTACCGCCCGGGCCGCTTGACCCGGCCCGGGCGGTACGGCCGACCGGCCCCTCCGAGCGGAGCTCAGAAGTCCCGGCGGACCAGCATCCGCCACGCCCACCCGGCCGCGACGTCGGGTGGGGGCAGCGGGTCCCGTTCCAGCCAGCTGGCCGCGACCCCGAGCAGCGTCCAGGTCAGGCCGGCGGCGAACACGTCCAGCGGCATGCCGAACGCGTCCTCGGAGACACCCAGCCGCACCGTCGTGTCGGCGACGACCGACTGCATCCGGCGGCGCATCCCGGCCGCTGCGTCCGGCGCCGCGGCACCGCCGAGCGCCTGCCGGTACAGCGGGGCGTGCTCGGCCAGATGGATGAACCAGCGCAGCAGCGCCGCGGGCGGCTCGGGCCCGATGTCGTCCATCGACAGGTCCGACAGGTCCGCTCCGGCGTCCGCCGCCCGGTTGGCGAGCGCGTCGGCCAGCAGCATCTCCTTGTCGGTGTAGTGCTGGTAGAAGCTGCTGCGGTTCACCGACGCGTGCTCCGCGACGTCGGCGATCGTGATCGCCTCGAGGGCGCGCTCCCTGGCCAGCGCGAGCAGCGCGTCCTGGAGACGCCGTCGTGTGCGCACCGCCCGGGGATCCACGCTCACCATTCTGCCGAACGGGTGACACCCGGTTGCGAGGGCCCACCGCGTCGCCGTGCGGTCAGGACGTCCGGTTGCACGGCGGCCCCCACATGCCGGCCCGCCGGTCCTGCGCGATGCGCTGCCCGGCCTCGAAGCCCGGCCGGTAGCGGCCCTGCCCCGGGTCCACCCAGCCCGCGACGAGCGCAGCGTCGGTGTAGGACTGCTGTGTCCCGATCACGAGGTACGCGGGCCACGTCGGGGCGTCCGCCGCCGGAGCGGGCAGCGTCGGGTCCGGCACCAGCGTGACCTCCTGACCGTCGAGGAAATCCTGGGCGAACCGCTGCGCGTCGGCCCGCGCGCACGGCGGCGTCGACGCGGTGTCCACGCCGATCACCGACACCGTCACCGGACGGCCCCCGACGTCCACCACGACCGTCGCCGGGTCCACGACCCGCTGCACCCGCCCGTACAACGTCGGCGGGCCGGTGAGCGGGCCGAGCGCGGCCGTCCCCGGCTCGCCGGCCAGGGCCGGGCTGTCGGACATCCGGCCGATCGTCAGCCCCCCGACGATGCCGAGGGCGACCAGTACCAGCACGGCCAGCATCGCGATCATGCGGCGTGGGCCGGTGGACCAGGCGGACAGGAGCGTCCGGGCGCGGTGGCGCGGTTCGGGCAGCATGACTGGAGTTCGTACCGAATCGGGCGTCCGGTTGCCTGCCGGGCGGGATCAGGGACATCCGGCCGCGGTCCAGGCCGCGGAACAGCCGGTGCCCGCGGAGGCGGGCCCGGCGACCCCGGTCCCGGACAGGGCGAGCGCGAGGACGGCGCCGGCCAGCAGCAGACGGGGTCCGGTGGGGCGGGTGCGGCGGCGCGGCGCGGTCATGCCGGTCGTCTCGCCGGACAGCGGGCCGATGTTGCGCCGTCCGGACCAACCTCATCAGGATTGTCGATCGCCGGACACGCGGCGGGACCGCTCCGGGACGCTGCTAGGTTCGGCGCCTCCGTCCGTCCGGGAGGCCATGCGTGATCACCGTCCGGGAGCTGGGGCCCGACGACTGGGAGACCTGGCGCGACCTGCGCCTCGCCGCCCTGGCCGAGGCGCCCGACGCGTTCCACAGCCGGCTCACCGACTGGCTCGGCGCGGGGGAGCGGGAGTGGCGTGACCGGCTGGCCGCGCCCGGCCGGTACCTGGTGGTCGAGGTCGGCGGCCGCCCCGCCGGTCAGGTCGTGGCCGTCCCGCCGGACGGCGACGGCGTCGCCGACCTCATCGCCCTGTGGGTCGCCCCGCACGCACGCGGGGACGGCGCCGCGACCGCACTCGTCGACGCGGTCCTCGACCGCGCCGCCGGGTGGGGCGCGCGGACGCTGGCACTGCACGTGGTGATCGGCAACGACCGCGCCGCGGCGTTCTACCGGCGGCTCGGGTTCGTCGACCGCGGCGTCGTCGAGCGGCCCGACGGCATCAGCGAGACGCGGATGGACCGGCCCGTCGGCCGTCCGGCCCCGCGGTGCTGACCGTCCGGCCCGCCACACCCTCGGACGACCCCGGGCTGACCCGGATCGACGCCCTGACCTGGACCGCGGAGGTCAGCCCGGCCCCGCCGCGGCCCGAGCCGTTCCTCGACCGGACAGCGGTCGGGGACGTTCTCGTCGCCGACGACGACGGCGCCGTGGCCGGGTATGTGATCGTCGGGGCCGCTCCGCCCGCGGTCACGGCGCACGACCACGTCCGCTGCATCGGAGGTCTGGCGGTGCACCCCGGGCACACCGGCCGCGGCGTCGGCCGCGCGCTGGTCGACGCCGCGGTGGCCCGCGCCCGCGAGAGCGGCGGCCGCAAGGTCACGCTGCGGGTCCTCGGCCCGAACACCCGGGCCCGGGAGCTGTACCGCCGCTGCGGCTTCGTCGAGGAGGGGGTGCTGCGCGCCGAGTTCGTGATCGACGGGGTCGCCGTCGACGACGTCCTGATGGCCAGGCACCTCGCTCCGCCGGTCGGCTGACCTGCGGCGGCGCGGAACTGTCGGGGGTCGGTCGTAGCGTCGGAGCCATGACCAGCGCCCTGCCGTCGCCCCCGGCCTCGCCACCCGTCCCGGCCCGGGTGGCGGCCGCGCTGCGCGCCTCCTGGAGCCGCGACACCTGCGACGTCGCGGACGTCACCGACTGGACCCCGGACCGTCCGTCGCGGGGCCAGTGCGGGGCGACGGCACTGGTCCTGCACGACCTGTTCGGCGGTGACCTGCTGCTGGCCGAGGTGTGGCAGGCCGACGGCCGCCTGCAGGGCTACCACTGGTGGAACCGGCTGCCCGGCGGCGCCGAGGTGGACCTCACCCGGGACCAGTTCGCCACGGGGGAGACGGTCCACCCGCCCCGGGTGGTCGTGCGCCCGGAGGGCCCGCCGCGGCGCTGCCGCGCGCAGTACGAGCTGCTGCGCCGGCGGGTCCTCGATCGGCTGGACGGCCCGGGGTGAGCGGCCCGGGGCTCAGCGGCGGCCGCGGCGCACGGCGTCGGCGAGCGTGCCCAGGAGCTCGTCGGTGGTGCCCCAGGACATGCAGGCGTCGGTCACCGAGCGGCCGCGGACCATGTCCGGGCCCAGCTCCTGGCGTCCCGCCTCCAGGAAGCTCTCCATCATCAGCCCGGTGACGGCCCGCTCGCCGGTCGCGATCCGCTCGGCCAGCTCCGCGACGACGCCGGCCTGCCGCACGTGGTCCTTGCCGCTGTTGCCGTGGCTGGCGTCGACGACGACCCGCTCCGGCAGGCCCGCCGCACGCAGCCCGTCGGCGGTCGCGGCGACGTCGGCGGCCGAGTAGTTGGGGGTGGCCCCGCCGCGCAGGATGACGTGGGTGTCCGGGTTGCCGGTGGTGGTGACCAGGCCGGCGAGCCCGTCGGCGTTCACCCCCATGAACACGTGCGACGCCGCGGCCGCGCGCATCCCGTCGATCGCGGCGCGGATGTCGCCGTCGGTGGCGTTCTTGATCCCGACCGGCATCGACAGGCCGCTGACCAGCTGGCGGTGCACCTGGCTCTCCGCGGTGCGGGCGCCGATCGAGCCCCAGGTGACCACGTCGGCGATGTACTGCGGGGTGATCGGGTCGAGGAACTCGCAGCCGACCGGCAGCCCGAGCGCGGAGATGTCGAGCAGCAGCGTGCGCGCGGTGCGCAGTCCGCGGTTCACGTCGAAGGTGCCGTCCAGGCCCGGGTCGTTGATCAGGCCCTTCCAGCCGACGGTCGTGCGCGGCTTCTCGAAGTAGGTACGCATGACCACGCACAGCTCACCGGACAGCTCCTCGGCCCGGGCGGCGAGGCGGTGGGCGTAGTCCAGGGCGGCGTCCGGGTCGTGCACCGAGCACGGCCCGACGACGACGAGCAGGCGGTCGTCGTCGCCGTCGAGGATGTCGGTGACCGCGGCGCGGCCGCGGGTGACGGTCTCGGCGACCCGGGGGTCGCAGGGCAGGTCGTGCCGCAGCAGTGCGGGCGAGATCAGCGGGCTGATCCGCTCGATGCGGCGGTCGTCGGTCGGGGCGACCTGCAGGGGGGTGGTGCTCGCACTCATCGGAGACGGTGGTCCTTACCCGGCGGACCGCCCCGGATCACCTCGACCGAGCCGGTCTGGAATGCCGGCTCGAGGGGATGGAGGTCAGCGCGCTACGGCACCTGCCAGCCCATCCCGGGCCGGCCGGCGAAACCAGTAGTACGCGTTCAGCACGCACCGACCGTACCCCACGCCGGCGGCAGGCGTGGTACCACCGGCACATGCGGATCGCCCTCGCCCAGATCGTGTCCACCCCGGATCCCGAGGAGAACCTCGCCGAGGTGGAGCGCCGCACCCGCGCGGCCGCCGACGCAGGCGCGCAGCTCGTGCTGTTCCCCGAGGCCACCATGTGCTGCTTCGGGGTCGCGCTCGGCCCGGTCGCGCAGCCGCTGGACGGACCGTGGGCGACGCGGGTCCGCGAGGTCGCCGCGGCGGCCGGGACCACCGTCGTCGCGGGGATGTTCACCCCGTCCGGGGACGGCCGGGTCCGCAACACTCTGCTCGCCACCGGCGGCGGTGTGGACACCCACTACGACAAGATCCACATGTTCGACGCGTTCGGCTTCGCCGAGTCCGACACCGTCGAGCCCGGCACCGAGCCGGTCGTGGTCGGGGTGGGCGGTGACGAGCCGGTCACGGTCGGCCTGTCCACCTGCTACGACGTGCGCTTCCCCGGTCTGTACCAGCGCCTCGCCGACAGCGGCGCCACCGTGCTGCTGGTACCCGCCTCCTGGGGCGCGGGCCCGGGCAAGCGCGAGCAGTGGGAGCTGCTGGTGCGGGCCCGTGCGCTCGACACCGGCTCGTTCGTCGTCGCGTGCGACCAGGCCGACCCGACGACGGTCGGCCGCGAGCACGGCAAGGCGCCGACCGGGATCGGGTACAGCCTGGTCGCCGGCCCGCGCGGCGAGGTCGTCGACGCACTCGGCGCCGAGCCCGGGCTGCTCGTGGTCGACGTGGACCCGGCGGCGGCCACGACCGTGCGCGAGCAGATCCCGGTGCTGGCCAACCGGCGGTTCTGAGCGGCGTCCGCCCGTTCCCGGAGCGGCGGCCGCCCGGGGCGGCTCAGCCGCCCGCGGTGCTGAGCCGGTCGGAGATCTGCGCGGCGAGGTCGACGTCCTTCGCGGTCAGTCCGCCCTCGGAGTGCGTGGACAGCCGGAACGTCAGCGTGGCGTAGCGGATGTCGATGTCCGGGTGGTGGTCGGCGGCCTCGGCGTCCTCGGCGACCCGGTCCACCACCGCGATCGCGGCCTCGAAGTCGGGCAGGGTGGCGGTGCGGACGATGGAGTCGCCGTCGCGGTCCCAACCGGGCAGCTTCTGCAGGGCGTCGGCGATCTCGGCGTCGGTGAGCGTCGGGGTGGGCATCGCCCCATCGTGGCGCAGACGGCGCACCCCGTCGCGGTGGAGGGTGTCCGAATCCTCCCGGTGGAGCAGCCCGCTCCGGTGGAGCGGCGACCGGCCGGGAGCGCTCATCCGTCGCGGCGGGTCAGGGCGAAGACCACGGCACCCGCCCCGGCGACGGCGAAGCCGGCCGCCCGCGCCGTGGTCGCCCACAGGGCCGACGGGTCGGCGGGCACCGCGAGGATCCCGGCCAGGACCTCGTGCCAGTGCCCGGACGGCAGGACCGGAGCGATCGGCTCCCACAGCACGGTCGCCAGCGGCGCGACGGTCAGCGCGGCCAGACCGGTCGCGACCACCCCGGCGGGTCGCCGGACCAGCGCCGACATCGCCAGCAGCAGCATCCCGAGCCCGCACAGCTGCACCGCGGCCCAGCCGGTGAGCACCAGGGCCCGGGCCACGGTGGCGCCCACCCCGAACGGGCCGGCACCCAGGGCGAGGCCGCCGCAGACCAGGGCGGAGACGACCGTCGTCGCCGCGGCGAGCAGCGAGGTCACCGCGACCGCGGCGGCCTTGAGCCCGAGCAGCCGTCCCGGGCCGACGGGGGACAACCGCAACGCGTCGAGGGTGCCGCGGGCACGCTCCGCGGCGAACGCGTCGGCCGCCACGAGCACCACGGGCATCCCGAGCGCGAACGCCGCGGGTTCGGACAGCGCGACCGTCAGGGTCCCGAGTGCGAAGGACAGGCGGCCGGCGTCGGTGGCGAGCGCGATCGTCGCCAGCAGCGGCACCAGTGCGACCGCCGCGAGGACGACCGCGGTGCGCGGACGCAGCAGCGCCAGCTCCAGCTCCGAGCGGAGCAGCCGGCCGAAGGGCGCCGAGGTGGGGCGGCGTGCCGTCGGGCCGGAGCGCGGGCGGGTGGAGCCCGCGGACCGCACCCGCGCCGGTGCCTCCGAGGGAGACGGCCCGGTCCGGGGGAGGGGGGCGGCGGCCCAGTCGTCGTCGGGCCGGGGAGCCGCGGTGCCCCGGGTGTGCTCGGGACGCACGCCCGCGCTCACCGTCCCGCTCCGTACCCGGCACCCGCCGGGGCCGGTTCCCCGGTGAGCCGGGCGAAGAATTCCTCCAGCCGGGCGGCGGGCCGGGTCACCCCGTGCACGGCGACACCCGCGTGCACCAGCGTCGCGACGACGTCCGGCGCGGCGGGCCCGGCCGGCACGAACACCCGGTCCCGGGCTCCCGGCTCGGCGTCGATGCCCCGGGCCAGCAGGGCCGCGACGGCGCGCTCGCCGTCCGGCGTCGTCACCACCAGCGCCGACGGGCCGGAGTCGACGAGCTCGTCGAGCGGGCCGGCGCACAGCAGGCGCCCGGCCCGGAGCACCGCGACGTGGCTGCAGGTCGCCTCGATCTCCCCGAGCAGGTGCGAGCTGACGATCACCGTCGCGCCCGCGGCGTTCATCTCAGCGATCAGCCTGCGCACCTCGCGGGTCCCCGCCGGGTCCAGCCCGTCGGTCGGCTCGTCGAGCACGACCAGACGTCGCCGGGTCAGCAGCGGCACGGCCAGACCGAGGCGCCGCCGCATCCCCGAGGAGTACTCACCGGCACGGCGGTCGGCCGCCTCGGCGAGCCCGACCCGGCGCAGCACGGCGTCGACGGCGGCCGGGATCCGTGCCGAGTCCAGCAGCGGTTCGGCGGCCGCGGCCCGCAGGAGGTTCTGCCGGCCGGTGCGGTGCGGGTGCAATGCGGGCGCGTCGACCAGGGCTCCGACGTGCGGCAGCACCTCCGACGCGCGGTACGGCAGCCGCCGTCCGAGCAGCTCGACGTCGCCGTCGGTGGGGGCGAGCAGCCCGAGCAGCATCCGCATGAGCGTCGTCTTGCCCGCGCCGTTGGGGCCGAGCAGCCCGAGGACTGCGCCCATCGGCACGTCGAGGTCCACCCCGTCGACCGCGCGCACCGCGCCGAAACCGCGGGACAGGCCGATCGCGCGCACGGCCGGTGGGCGGGGCGCGGCGGTCGGCTCGGGGGAGTCGGCGGGGGCGGACGTCCGGTACACGGGATCCAGCGTGACCGTGCAGCGCCGCGAGCGGGCCGTTTCGGCGAGATCGGTCGGCCCGGCCGGGTGCGGGTACGGCTGCGAGGATCAGCGGTGTGCCGGTGCTGAGCCTGGACCATCATGTGGACGGACCGCCCCGACTCGTCGCGGGGGTGCTGCGTGAATCCGCCCCCTCGGCCCGCGCGGTCGCGCGGGTGGGCGCCCGGTTCACCGCACCGTCGGCGCTGCTCGTGGCCGGGGACGAGATCCGGGTCGCGCTGCCCGGCGGGTTCCCGGCCTGCCGGACCCGGATCACCCGCGCCGGGGCCGACGGGTTGTGGTCGGAGCTGGCGGCGGGTCCGGCGGCGGTGCTGCGGCACTCGACCCGGGTCACGCCCGCGGACGGCGGCTGCAGTCATGTCCACGACGAGCTCACCTGGGAGCCGCCCCTCGGTGCGCTCGGCCGCCTCTCCGACCCGGTGCTGCGCCACTACGGGGCGCGGCTGCTCCGGGCCCGCCGTGACGTGCTCGCCGAGCGGGTCGCGGAGCTGGGCCGGGCCGGGGTGGTCGTGGGAGCGGCGATCGTCCGCGACGGCAGGCTGCTCGTCGCCCAGCGCTCCTACCCGGCCGAGCTGGCGGGACGCTGGGAGCTGCCCGGCGGCGGCGTCGAGGACGGCGAGAGCGAGCAGCAGGCGCTGGTCCGGGAGTGCGCCGAGGAGCTGGGCGCCCGGGTGGTGGTCGGGGAGCGGCTGGGCACCGACCTGCCGATCGGGCGACGCGTGCTGCGGATCCACACCGCCCGGGCGGCGGCCGGCTCCCCGGAGCCGGAGGCCCGCGAGCACCGGGCGCTGCGCTGGGTGGGGCCGCACGAGGTGGCGGCCCTGGGCTGGCTCGACGCCGACCGGGCCGTCGTCGCCGAGCTGGTGGATCTGCTGCGGACCTGACGCGCGGTCCCCGGTGCCGGAACGACGATCACCGCCGGGTCGGCGGAACCGATCCGGGCCGGGCGTCGTCCAAGCCGCATGAACCGGAACACCACCGCCTCCGTCCCGTCCGTCCTCCCGGCCGCCGCGCACGGGGCGGCCCGCCGCCGCACGTCGCGCGGCACCGACCCGCTCGCCCGGCTCGTCGCCGCGCAGGACGGCCTGGTCACCCGGGCTCAGGCGCTGGCCCACGGCCTGTCCACCGACCAGGTCGACCGCAGGCTCGCCGCACGGCGCTGGATCCCCGTGCACCCCCGCGTGTACCGGCACACCGCCCACCCGCCGAGCGAGCGGTCCCGGGTCCGCGCCGCCGCACTCTGGGCGGGGGAGGACGCCGTGCTGACCGGGGCCGCCGCGGCCTGGTGGTGGGGGCTGCTCCCGTCCGCACCCGCGGTCGTCACGGTCACCGTGCCGCGCCGGCGGGCTCCGCGGTCGCGGGCGGGGGTCCTCGTCCGGCGCCGGGACCTGGACCTGCGCGACGTCGTCACCCACGACGGTGCGGTCGTCGCCCGGCCCGCGGCGGCGGTGCTGGAGGCCGCGGCCGACCCGTCGGTACCCGGGGAGGCGCTGCTCGACCACGTGCTCACCACGGGCTCCGTCGGCGCGGCCGAACTGGTCGAGGCACACGCCCGCAGCCTCGGTGCGCACGGGTCGGCCCCGGTCGGCCGGATGCTGGCCGGGGCGTCGCGCCGGGTCGCCGTCCGGGCCCGGCACGGGCTGCGGGCGCTGCTCGCCCGGAGGGGGGTGCGGGCCTGGCGCACCGACGTCACCGTGGCCGGGGTGCTGCTCGACCTCGCGTTCCCCGCGGCCCGGCTGGCGGTCGAGGTGCACGACCCGGTCGACTCCGGGACCGGCGCCGACGGCTGCGGCCCCGCGTGGCGGCGGGCGGTGCTGCGTCGGCACGGATGGCGGACGCTCGTCGTCGAACCGGCGGAGCTCCGGTGCCCCGACGAGCTCCTGGACCGCCTCCGCGAAGCCGTGACCGGGCACCCGGCGGGGCCCGGCGGTACCGCGGGGCGGGCCGCGGGGTGAACGATCGGCGAACGCCACCACACACGGTGTCACCGGACCACTCGGACGACTGTGATTCCGGCCATGCCGGCACCGCGCACCGGACGCGTCGTCGCAGCGCACGGGGTGATCATGAAGGCCGGTCCGGGGTCCGGGCGCACGACGACCCGGACCTGCCGGACGACGTCGACCGGCCTGCCGCCGCCCTACCGGACAGGCGGTGCGCACGCAACCCGAAGCGCGACGTCGTCGCAGGTCAGCGGGTCATACGTCCGTTCAGTAGATGCGCGCGATCTTGATCGCGCGGGTGAGTGCCTTGCCGCTCAGATCGTCCGCACCCGCCTTGCGCAGCCGCAGTGCGACGACCGGACAGCTCTTGCACCGCTTCGGCTTGGACCGGCAGCACTTCTTCTTGACCTTGCCCATGATGAGGTCAGGCTAACCTGCGCCCGGGGCAGGGTGAAGGGCTTGCAGCGGATACCGTTGAGGTGTGACCATCCCTCGTTCCGCCTCGGCCCTCGACGCTCGTTCCTCGCTCGAGAGCGACGCCGTGCCCGATCGGGCCGGCCGACCCGAGCTGCGCAACGTCGCGATCGTCGCGCACGTCGACCACGGCAAGACCACGCTCGTCGACGCGATGCTCCGCCAGTCCGGTGCCTTCGCCGAGCGCGCCGAGCTCGTCGACCGGGTCATGGACTCCAACGACCTGGAGCGCGAGAAGGGCATCACGATCCTCGCCAAGCACACGGCGGTGAACTGGCACGGCACGACGATCAACGTCGTCGACACCCCCGGCCACGCCGACTTCGGCGGCGAGGTCGAGCGCGGCCTGTCCATGGTCGACGGCGTGGTGCTGCTCGTCGACGCCTCCGAGGGCCCGCTGCCGCAGACCCGCTTCGTGCTCCGCAAGACCCTGACCGCCGGCCTGCCCGTCATGCTCGTGGTCAACAAGACCGACCGCGGCGACGCCCGGATCGCCGAGGTCGTCGACGAGTCCCTCGAGCTGCTGCTCGAGCTGGCCGACGAGCTGGAGCTCGACGAGTCGGTCACCGCCCACCTGCTCGACCTCCCGGTCGTCTACGCGTCCGGCCGCGCCGGCAAGGCCTCGCGGATCCGTCCGGCCGACGGTGAGCTCCCGGACTCCGACGACCTCGAGCCGCTCATCGAGACCCTGCTCGACGTCGTCCCGCCGCCCGCCGACGACGTCGACGCCCCGCTGCAGGCGCACGTCACGAACCTCGACGCGTCCAGCTTCCTGGGCCGTATCGCGCTGTGCCGGGTCCGTGCCGGCGTGCTGCGCCGCGGCCAGCAGGTCGCCTGGTGCCGCGAGGACGGGACCACGCCGCGGGTGAAGATCACCGAGCTGCTGCGTACCGAGGCGCTGACCCGCGTCCCCGCCGACGAGGCGCGCGCCGGTGACCTGGTCGCCGTCGCGGGCATCGCCGAGGTCACCATCGGCGACACCCTCGCCGACCCGGAGTCCCCGGTCGCGCTGCCGCGCATCCACGTCGACGAGCCCGCCATCTCGATGACGATCGGCACCAACACCTCGCCGCTTGCCGGCCGCGACCCGCACCCGGGCAAGAAGCTGACCGCCCGCCTGGTGAAGGGCCGGCTCGACGCCGAGCTGGTCGGCAACGTGTCCATCCGCGTGCTGCCGACCGAGCGCCCCGACGCCTGGGAGGTCCAGGGCCGCGGTGAGCTCGCGCTGGCGATCCTGGTCGAGACCATGCGCCGCGAGGGCTTCGAGCTCACCGTCGGCCGCCCGCAGGTGGTCACCAGGACCGTCGACGGCACGCTGCACGAGCCGTTCGAGCAGCTGTCGGTGGACGTGCCCGAGGACAGCCTCGGTGCCGTCACCCAGCTGCTTGCCGCCCGCAAGGGCGAGATGGGCGACATGGTGCACGGCGAGGGCCGGGTCCGGATGGAGTTCCGCGTCCCGTCCCGCGGCCTGATCGGCTTCCGCACCGAGTTCCTGACGATCACCCGCGGCGCGGGCATCGCCAGCCACGTCTTCGACGGCTACGGCCCCTGGGTCGGCGAGATCCGGACCCGGAACAAGGGCTCGCTGATCTCGGACCGTTCCGGGCCGGTCACCCCGTACGCGATCGACCAGCTCGCCGACCGCGGCACGCTGTTCGTCGGGCCGACCACGCTGGTCTACGGCGGGATGGTCGTCGGGGAGTACACCCGCAACGAGGACCTCGAGGTCAACATCACCCGCGAGAAGAAGCTGACCAACATCCGCTCGTCGACCTCCGACGTGCTGGTCAAGCTGATCCCGCCGACGATCCTGAGCCTCGAGCAGTCGCTGGAGTTCTGCGCGACCGACGAGTGTGTCGAGATCACCCCGGAGAACGTCCGGATCCGCAAGATCGAGCTGGACCCGAACCTGCGGGCCCGCGCCCGGTCCCGCGCGAAGGCCGCGGCCAACGCCACGAAGTGACCCGCACGGCCCGTGCGCTGCGGTGGTGCGCATCGGTGAGCAGAGCACGGCCTCACCGACATCCGGCCCCGCTGCGTATCGGTGAGCAGAGCGGAGGCGCCCGCCGGACCCCGTCCGGCGGGCGTGCCCGCCCCGGTGGGGATACTGCGGACGTGAGAGCACGTCGACGCTTCCGGGCGCTCCCGGCGCTCCTGCTGGTCGCCCTGCTGGCGCTGACGGGCTGCGCGGCGGACCCGCAGCCGGCGCCCCCGCCGGAGACGAACCGCCCGACCGAGCCGGTCACCGCCCCCACCCGGGTGGTGGTCGGCGTCGACGACCTCGGGCCCGGGTTCAACCCGCACCTGCGGTCGGACCAGTCGGCAGTCACCACGGCGATCGCGTCGATGACGCTGCCGTCGGTGTTCCGGCCCGACGACCGCGGTGTGCCGCAGCTCGACACGACCGTCGCCACGTCCGCGACGGTCACCTCGCAGAGCCCGTTCACCGTCAGCTACGAGCTCAACCGCGACGCCGGGTGGTCCACCGGCGCCCCGATCGCCGCCGAGGACTTCGTCTACCTCTGGCAGCAGATGCGCAGCCGGCCCAACACGATCGGTGCCGCGGGCTACCGCGAGATCACCGACGTGCGCTCGCGTGCCGCGGGCAAGGCCGTCGACGTCGTGTTCCGCGAGCCCTACCCGCACTGGCGGGAGCTGTTCGGCAACCTGCTGCCCGCGCACCTGCTCAAGGATGCGCCGGGCGGCTGGACCGCCCCGTTCGCGGGTGGGGTGCCCGCCTCGGGCGGCCCGTTCCGGCTGATGCAGGTCGACCGCCTCCGCGGCGAGGTCCTGCTCGCCCGCAACGACCCGTACTGGGCGACCGCCGCGGTGGTCGACGAGATCATCCTGCGCCGCATCCCGGCGAACACCCTGCCGACGGCGCTGGAGAGCCAGGGCGTCGACCTCGCCCTGCCCGACGCCCGGCCGGAGATCACCCAGGCCCTCGACGTCCTGGCCCGGAGCCCCGAGCCGCCGACGGTGCAGAGCGGGCCGCGCCCGGCCGTCGAGCAGCTGGAGTTCCGCACCACCGACGGCCCCCTGGCCGACCCCCGGGTCCGCGAGGGCATCGCGGCGCTGCTGGACCGCGACGCGATCCGCGAGCGCGTCAACCCCGACGCCGTAGCCGTGAACGCCTTCGGCGCCGCCCCGTCGGACCCCGGTTACGCGCCGACCGCTCCCGCCGGCGCCCCCGGCCGACCCGATGCGGCGGCCGCCGCGGCCGCGTTCACCGAGGCGGGCTACGTCCGTGGTCAGGACGGCCGGTGGACCCTCGGCGGGCGCCCGCTCGGCGTGGTCATCGGCGCCGGGGCCGAGCGGACCGAGGACGTGGACGTCGCCCGCGTCGTGGCCGAGCAGCTCAAGGCCGGCGGCATCGGCGTCACGATCGTCGCCCCGTCGGCACCGGACCTGCTGACCGAGCCGAGCGTCGCCCCGACGACGCCGACCCCGACCACCACTCCCGCCCCGGCTGCGGGCCCGGTGCCCGGCGGCAGCGCCGCACCGGTCACCACGCCCCCGGCGGCCCCGACCACGACGACCGCCGCCCCGACGACGTCCGGTTCCCCCGACTCCGGGACCCCGGTCGCCGTCGACGTGCTCGTCGCACCCCGTGCCGCCTACGGCGCGGTCGGGCCGCGACTGGACTCCGACTACGGCTGCCCCGCGGACGCGGTGCCCGGCGAGCTGCCGGGCGTGGCCTGCTTCCCCGCGCTGCAGCCGCTGCTCGACGAGCTGCTGGTCGCCGAGAGCCCGGACCCGGCCGTCGTCGCCGAGGCCGAGCGGGTGCTGTGGCGCCAGCTGCCCGCGCTGCCGCTGTACCAGGCGCAGGGTCTGGTCATCAGCAACCCGCAGACCGACGCGGCCACCCGGGTCACGCCCGGCCCGATCGCGACCGGCCCGATGTCGGGCGCCCGGACCTGGGCCGAGCCGGAGGGCTCGGGCGAGCGCCCGACCGGCGACGACGACCCGAACTGACACCGTCGGACGCGTCCGTTCGGACGCACTCCGCTGCTGCACGGTGACGGCGAGTGGTACGTAAGTACCAACTGTGTTTCGGCATGCATCGAGGGCTGTGCGACGCAACGGTCCCGTTGTTACTGTCCGGTTCGGCTGCGAGCCCGTTACGCCGTTCACTGGTCACCGTTTCGCCACGACCGGCGTCGGACCTCGCTGCTGGAGAGCCGCGATTCCTAGCGTGCCTCCCGACGGGCCCCGGCACACATCCGGTGGTCCGTCGCGTCCCGGACGGGTGCGACAACGGCGTGCGCCCACGACATCTCGAGAGGCACGGCAGATGAGGGGAAGAAGGGCGGCCGCCTCGGCCATCGCCCTGACCGCGGTCGTGGGGCTCGTCCTCACCGGCTGCAGCCAGCAGAGCAACACGGGGGCCTCGGGGGGCGCGGCCCAGGCCGGGCAGGGGTTCCCGGAGACGCCGGACCCGGAGCAGGTCCCGGGCAAGCCCGGCGGGGTGTTCCGCATGGGGCTCACCGAGCCGACGGCGATCGACCCGTACAACGTCCAGGAGTCCGAGGGTGCCCTGGTCGCCAAGCAGCTCTTCACCGGTCTGGTACAGGTCCGGCCCAACGGTGACGAGTACCCCGGTGTCGCCGATACCTGGACCTCGAACGACAACTGCACGCAGTGGACGTTCAACCTCAAGCCGGGCCAGAAGTTCTCCGACGGCACCCCGCTGACCTCCGCTGACTTCAAGCGCGGCTGGGAGCGGACCACGGCGAAGGCCTCCGCATCGGAGGTGGCCTACCACCTGAACCAGGTGCAGGGCTACGAGCAGATGCAGGCGGGGACGGCGACCACTCTGTCCGGGGTGAACGCCACGAACCCGAACACGTTGGCCGTCACGCTGTCCGAGCCGAACTGCGAGTTCGAGCTGCGGACAGCACACCCGGCGCTGTCTCCGGTCCCGGCCTCGGCCGGTGCGGCGGACAACACCACCTACAACGACCTGCCGCTGGGCAACGGCCCGTTCCGGATGGACGGCCCGTGGCAGCACGACCGCGGCATCAAGCTGGTCCGCAACGACAACTACACGGCGGGCCCGAAAGCGAACCTCGACGCCGTCGAGATCACCATCACCCCGGCCGACACCGGTGCCGACGCCGAGTACAACGGCTTCCGTAACGGCCAGTTCGACTGGGCCCGGATGCCCACCCCGGTCCAGTCACAGGCCCGTGACGAGTTCGACCCGCAGGGCAAGTGGATCTCCAAGAAGACCGCGGGCATCAACTACCTGTCGGTCCAGGTCACCAAGCCGCCGATGAACTCGGTCGCTGCGCGCAAGGCGGTCTCGATGGCCATCGACCGCGCCGCGATCACCGCAGGCGTCTTCCAGGGCGGGCAGGCCCCGGCCACCGCGATCGTGCCGCCGTCGTTCCCGCAGGCCTACCAGGAGGGTGTCTGCGACGCGTGCACCTTCAACCCGGACGAGGCCAAGCGCCTCGCCCAGGAGGCAGGCTTCCAGCCCGGTACCGAGCTGAACTTCCAGTTCAACACCGGTGGCGGCCACGAGGAGTGGACCGCGGCGGTCCGCCAGCAGATCGAGCAGAACCTCGGCATCAAGGTCAACTACTCGGGCGTGCCCTTCCGCGACCTGCTGGACAACCAGCAGGCGCCGGACGCGACAGGCATCTACCGGTCGGCCTGGGGCGCGGACTACCCGACGCCGGCCAACTTCCTCGGGCCGCTGCTCGACACCAAGTCCATCGGTGCGGCATCGCCGACCGAGCCTGCACTGGGCAACAACCGCGGCCGCTACTCCAACCCGGAGTTCGACCAGCTGCTCGCCCGTGCCGCGGCCACCAAGGACGAGGCCCAGCGCGACGACCTGTACAAGCAGGCCGAGCAGATCGCGATCGGTCGCGACCTGGCCATCATCCCGATGTTCCAGCGCCAGCAGTACCGGCTGGCGGCGACCGACCGCTTCGGAAACATCGGCATGGACTTCTTCGAGAACCCGACGCTGGACACCATCACCCTGAAGTGACCGCCCGTCCGCGCACCTGCTCCCGTGACCCGGGAGCGGGTGCGCGGACGCGGTCCGCACCCGACGGGAAAGCCACCACATGGGCCGCTTCATCCTGCGGCGCGTACTCCAGGGACTCCTGGTCGTCGTCGTCGCCGCATTTCTGATCTTCCTGGCCACTTTCGCGCTCGGCGACCCGTTCGCCTCTTCCGGGGAGAAGGCGGTCCCGCCCGAGATCGCCGCCCTCAATCGCGCGAAGTTCGGGATGGACCAGCCGCTGCTGATCCAGTTCGCCAATTACCTCGGCAACCTCGCGATCGGCGACATGGGCGTCGACTTCGACCAGCGACGGCCGGTCAGCGAGCTCATCCTCGACGTCCTGCCGAACACGATCGTGCTCGGCCTGGTCGCGGTGCTCTTCCTGATCCTGTTCGGGGTCAGCGCGGGCATCCTCGCCGCCGTCCGCCGCTACTCGTTCTGGGACGCCTTCGTCACCGTCCTCACCACGGTCATGATCGGCATCCCGGTTTTCGTGCTGGCGATCTTCCTCGTCGCGAACGTGTCCGGCGTAGGACCGTTCCCGCCGGTACCGCGTAGCTTCACCGTCGACGTGCCCTGGTACTTCGACGTGCTGCTGCCCGCGTTCACGCTTGCCGTGATCGAGGCGGCGTTCGTCGCACGGCTGATGCGTGGATCGATGCTGGAGGTGCTGCGCGCGGACTACGTCCGGACCGCACGCGCCAAGGGGCTGCCCGAACGGACGGTCATCGGCCGCCACGCGGTGCGCAATTCACTGCTGCCCGTAGTCACCTTCGTCGGCCTCACACTCGGGTCCTACGTCGGCGGCGCCATCATCACCGAGACCGTCTTCCAGTACAACGGCGTCGGCTACCTGCTCTCCCGGGCGATCACGACGAACAACGCGCCGATCATCACGGCCGTGGTCATCTACACGGTCGTCGCCTACGTGCTGCTGAGCATGGTCGTCGACGTCCTCTACGCCTACCTCGACCCGCGGATCCGGCTGAACTGACGCGCACCGCGCTCGTCCCGGCCCACGTCCCGACACCTCGCGAGGCGAACCCTCATGAACCCTTCACCTCCCACCTCCGGCGCGGCCACCACCTCGTCCTCGCCCGGGGGCGCCCCGAACACCGGCGACGCCGACCCGGCCGCTGCGCTACCGACCGTCCCGTCCGCGGGCCCCGTCGGCCGGCCCCAGGGCCCCGGCCAGTTCGCCGAGATCTGGCGGCGTTTCCGCCGTAACCGGCTGGCCATGGTCGGCCTTGTCATCGTGGCCTTCCTGGTCGTCGTCGCGATCATCTCGCCGTTCTCGACGCCGTACGACCCGTTCGAGCAGAACCTGCTCAACACCTTGCAGCCGCCATCGGGGTCGCACTTCTTCGGCACCGACGTCCTCGGCCGCGACCTCTACTCCGGTGTCATCTACGGCACGCGGCTGGCGATGATCGTCGGTATCTCCACCGTGCTGTTCTCCCTGCTGCTGGGGCTCTCGCTCGGCGCGCTGGCCGGTTTCAAGGGTGGCGCCTGGGACTCGGTCATCGGCCGGGTCATCGACATCTTCCTGGCCTTTCCGGCGCTGGTCGGTGCGATCGTGATCGTGCGGGCGACCGGCAACGGCATCGTCCCGGTGATCATCGCGCTGGTCGCGCTCGGCTGGATGACCACCGCGCGCCTGATGCGCGGCCAGGTTCTTGCGCTGCGCGAGGCCGAGTACGTGGAGGCCGCCCGCTCCATCGGGGCCGGGACCGGCCGCATCCTGCGCCGTCACATCCTGCCCAACGCGGTGGCCCCGGTGCTCGTCTACTCGCTCACCAGTATCGGTGTGGTGGTCGTCGCGATGGCGTCGCTGTCCTACCTCGGGGTGGGGGTGCCGCCGGACGTGCCCGAGTGGGGCCGGCTGATCAGCTCGGCCGCGCGCTACCTGTCCGCGGACGGCGTCACGCACTTGTGGCTGTTCCCGTCCCTGGCGATCATGTTGACGACGCTCGGGTTCGCGTTCGTGGGCGACGGTCTCCGCGACGCGCTCGACCCGAAGCTGCGCGGGGGGAACTGAGATGACCGAGCACATGCTCGAAGTCCGCGACCTGCGGGTGCACTTCTCCACCGACGCCGGTGTGGTCAAGGCCGTCGACGGCGTCAGCTGGCACGTCGACCGGGGCGAGACCCTGGCGATCGTCGGCGAGTCCGGCTCCGGCAAGTCGGTGTCGGCGATGAGCCTGATGGGCCTCGTCCCGACCCCGCCGGCGACGTTCCCCAGCGGCGAGGTGCTGCTGGAGGGCCGCTCGCTGCTGACGATGTCGGAGTCCGAGCAGCGCAAGCTGCGCGGCAAGGACATCGCGATGATCTTCCAGGACCCGCTGACCGCGCTGAACCCGGTCTACAGGGTGGGCGACCAGATCGCCGAGATGATCCGGGCGCACGACCGGCAGGCCGGCAAGGTCACCGCCCGCCGCCGCGCCGTCGACCTGCTCGGCGAGGTCGGCATCCCGAACCCGGCCGCGCGGGCGTCGCAGTACCCGCACGAGTTCTCCGGCGGGATGCGCCAGCGCGCGATGATCGCGATGGCGCTCGCGAACGACCCGAAGGTCCTGCTGGCCGACGAGCCGACCACCGCGCTCGACGTCACGGTGCAGGCCCAGATCATGAACCTGCTCGAGAAGCTCCAGGAGCAGCGCGAGACGGCGATCGTCCTGATCACCCACGACCTGGGCCTGGTCGCGGCGCACGCCGACCGGATCATGGTCATGTACGCGGGCAGGGTCGTCGAGACCGGGACCAACGACGAGATCTTCGCCGAGCCGCGGCACGCCTACACCTACGGGCTGCTGTCGTCGCTGGCGCGGATGGACCAGGCCCGGCCGGAGAAGCTGGAGCCGATCCCCGGGCAGCCGCCGAACCTCGCGCACGTCCCGTCGGGCTGCGCGTTCCACCCGCGCTGCCGGTTCGCCACGTCGTCCTGCGCGGAGAAGACCCCGGAGCTGGTCCAGCTCACCGACCGGCCCGGTCACCTGCACGCCTGCCTGCACTCCGACGAGGTCGGCGAAGCCGCCGCCACGCCGCGCGAGCCGGTCGTGCCGGTGTCCGAGGCACACGTCGCGGAGACGGCGACCGGCGAGCCGATGCTGCGCACCGCGGGGCTGACCAAGTCGTTCCCGATCCGCTCCGGCGTGCTGTTCCAGCGCACCGTCGGTGTGGTGCAGGCCGTCGACGGCATCGACCTGGAGATCCCCGAGGGGCAGACGCTGTCGCTGGTCGGCGAGTCCGGCTGCGGCAAGTCGACCGCGGCCCGGGCGATCCTGCGGCTGCACGAGCCCACCGCCGGCAGCGTGCACATCAACGGCCGCGACGTGACCGCGCTCGGGCAGTCCGAGCTGCGCTCGGCCCGGGAGGACATGCAGATCGTCTTCCAGGACCCGTACGCGTCGCTGAACCCACGCATGACGGTCCGATCGATCCTGTCGGAGAAGTACGAGCTGCTCGGCGGCGAGCTCACCGACTCCACGATCCCGGAGCTGCTCGAGACCGTGGGGCTCTCGGCCGAGTACGCCGAGCGCTACCCGCACGAGTTCTCCGGCGGGCAGCGCCAGCGCGTCGGCATCGCACGGGCGATCGCGCTCAACCCGAAGTTCGTGGTGCTCGACGAGCCCGTCTCGGCCCTGGACGTGTCCATCCAGGCCCAGGTGCTCAACCTGCTCGAGCAGCTGCAGCGCGACTTCGGGCTGACCTACCTGTTCATCGCCCACGACCTGTCGGTGGTGCGCCACATCTCCGACCGCGTCGCGGTGATGTACCTGGGCAACGTCGTCGAGGTCGCCGACCGCGACGACCTGTTCGACCGGCCGCAGCACCCCTACACCCAGGCGCTGATCTCGGCGGTGCCCGTCCCGGACCCGGCGGTCGAGCGGGTGCGGGAGCGGATCGTGCTGACCGGGGACGTGCCCAACCCGGCCGACCCGCCGTCGGGCTGCCGGTTCCGCACCCGGTGCTGGAAGCACCTGGAGCTGTCCGACGCCGACAAGGCGCGCTGCATCGACGAGAAGCCGGTCCTGGAGATCGCGTCCGGCCCGGGGCACCGGGTGGCCTGTCACTTCGCCGAGGAGCGCGCGCTCCTGCGGACCTGACCGAGCACGACCCGTCCGAGCAGGACCCCACGGCCACGACACGCCACCCGGTGCGAAACTGGGTGGCGTGTCGCTGGTTCTGGGGATCGAGACGTCGTGCGACGAGACCGGTGCCGGTCTCGTCCGGGACGGGGTGCTGCTCGGCGAGGGGCTGGCGTCGTCGGCGGACGAGCACGCCCGTTTCGGCGGTGTGGTCCCGGAGGTCGCGGCCCGCGCCCACGTGAGCGCGGTGACGCCGATGGTGCGCGCGGCGGTCGAGGCGGCCGGGGTGTCGCTGTCCGACATCGACGCCGTCGCCGTCACCGCGGGGCCGGGGCTCTCGCCCGCGCTGCACGTCGGCGTCGCGGCGGCCAAGGCGTACGCGGCGGCGCTGGAGGTGCCGCTCTACGGGGTGCACCACCTGGCCGGGCACGCCGCCGTCGACGTCCTGGAGCACGGCCCGCTGCCCGACCGCTGCGTCTGCCTGATCGTCTCCGGCGGGCACACCTCGCTGCTGGCGCTGGGCGACCTGGCCCGCGACCCCGTCGAGCACCTCGGCGACACCGTCGACGACGCGGCGGGGGAGGCCTTCGACAAGGTCGCCCGGCTGCTGGGCCTGCCGTACCCGGGCGGCCCGTCGGTCTCGAGGGCCGCACTCGACGGCGACCCGGCCGCGATCGCGTTCCCGCGCCCGATGACCGGTCCGCGCGACGCCGCGTTCGGCTTCTCCTTCTCCGGGCTCAAGACCGCCGTGGCCCGGCACGTCGAGGCCGCCCAGGACGCGGGCCGCGCCGTCCCGGTCCCGGACGTCGCCGCGTCGTTCCAGATGGCCGTCGTCGACGTCCTGGTCCGCAAGGCCCTGCGGGCGTGTGCCGAGCGCGGCGCGGACACCCTGCTCATGGTCGGCGGGGTCGCGGCGAACCGGGTACTGCGCACCGAGATGGAGCGCGCCTGCGCGGGCGCCGGGATCACCCTGCGGGTGCCCGTGCCCCGGCTGTGCACCGACAACGGCGCGATGATCGCGGCCCTGGGCGACCTCCTGGTCCGCGACGGCGTCGAACCCGCGGGGCTGGGCGGGACCGCTGTCCCGACCGTGCCGCTGACCGGCGCGACGATCACGTTCCCCCCGGCGACGGGGGAGGCGGCGGAGTTCCCGCTGCCCGTCGTCCCCCACGCCGCGGCGGGGTCGATCATCGCCCCGTAGGCTCCCGGCGTGCCTGCTCGTCGCCTCCTGCTCGTCCACGCCCACCCGGACGACGAGACCCTGACCACCGGCGGAACCATCGCCCGCTACACCGCCGACCCCGACTGCGAGGTCACCGTGGTGACCTGCACCCTCGGGGAGGAGGGCGAGGTGATCGGTCCGGAGCTGGCCGAGCTCGCCCCGGACCGCGGTGACCAGCTCGGCGGCTACCGCATCCGCGAGCTCGACGCCGCGCTGGCCGCCCTCGGCGGGCCCCGGCACCGCTGGCTCGGCGGCCCCGGGCGCTGGCGCGACTCCGGCATGGTGCTGGCCGGGCACGGCACCCGCGCCGCGCTCCCGCCGGAGCTGCACCCGCGGGCGTTCGCCGCCCCGGAGCCGTTCGGCACCCAGCTCGCCCAGCTGCTGGAGATCATCGACGAGGTCCGCCCGCAGGTGCTGGTCTCCTACGCCTCCGACGGCAGCTACGGCCATCCCGACCACGTCCGGGCGCACGAGCTGGTCGTCGCCGCGGCGGGGGCGCGCCCGGACGTCGTCGCCAAGCTGTACTTCGCGGTGCGGTCGAGCGCGCTGCTCGACGACGGGCTCTCCGAGCTGCACTCCGCGCTCGGCGGGGACCCGGACCGCACCGGGCTCCGCTGGCCGGCGCCCGACGAGCACCCCGGCCACGACGCCGCCGCCGTCACCACCCGGGTCGACGTCGACGCCCATGACGACGAGCGGGTCGCGGCGATGCGGGCGCACGCCACCCAGATCGACGTCCGCAGCGGCGACGGCTGGGTCGCGTTCGCGATGAGCAACGGCATCGTCCAGCCGCTGCTGGGGGTCGAGGAGTACGTACTCGCCGGCGCGCCGCCCGGCACGACGGAGACGGATCTGTTCGAGGGGGTCGACGGGTGAGCGACGTGACGAGGCTCCCGCTCGCGCTGGTGCTGCTGGTGATCTCGCTGCTGCTGGTGGCCTTCGAGCTGATGTTCCAGATGCTCTACATCGGCCCGGTCCCGGTGCCGCTGGGCACGGTGATCGTGGTCGTCTCGCTGCCGTGGCTGATCCACACCACGGCCACCGAGATCCTCCCGACCCCGGCGGGTGCGGCGGCCCCGCTGGTCGTCTGGTTCGCAGCGGTGCTCGTGCTCGGCTTCTTCGGCCCGGGCGGGGATCTCCTGCTCCCGGTGAACTGGGAGTCGCTGCTGCTGCTCGTCGCAGGCGCCGTGACCGGCGTCGTGTCGTTCCGCAGGGCGCTCGACCGGCTGGCGGACGGCCGAAACGACCGAAGGGTGACCCGATGACGATCTCCGACGACGACCTGGTGCAGGTCCTGCGCCCGTTCGTACGGGCCACCCGGCCGGTGCTCGACGGGCTGCGCGAGTCCGACCCGTTCGGCCTGCGGGCCCGGGTGACGCCCGGCTCGGACCGTCCGGAGGACGCGACCGACGAGGAACGCTCGCTCGCCGACAAAATCCTCGACGCGCTGGCGTCGGTGAAGGTCCCCGGCACCTCGGCCTGGGCGTCGATGGACGTCCCCGCCCGCACCGACTGGTGGGTCTACCGGGTCGGCCGGTTCACCACGCTGATCGCCGCGATCCCCGGCCTGGGCGGGGCACTGGCCCGCACCCTGCCGGTGTCCGACGCCGTCGGCGCGGCGGGCGAGGGGCTGCTGCTCGTCGCGATCGCGGGCGAGCACGGCGTCCGCTCGGAGGACCGGCTCGTCGAGCTGCTGGCGTCGGTGCTGTTCCAGCGCGAGCTCGACCTCGCCGCCCGGGAGCTCACCGCGGCCGAGGACGCCGATGCCGACGCCCGCGCCGAGGAGCTCACCGGTGATCTCGCCGGCGACGGCAAGCGGGCCACGCTCAAGCGCGTAGGCAGCGCCGTGTGGCGTCTCGGACGGGCCCTGTGGGGCGTCGAGGACGAGCTCGGCAAGCGCCCGCACGGCCGCTTCTACCACCAGTGGCTCGGGCTGCTGCCGGTCGTCGGCGTCGTCGGGAAGTACCTGGGGGAGTGGTCGGGGCTCAAGCGCGCCGCCAAGCAGGCCCGCGCCTGGCTGCTCCGCCGCGGGTTCGCCTGAGCCCCTGACCCTCCGGTCAGACCGCATCCGGGGGGACCAGGTAGTGGTAACGGTGGTGGTCGGTCCAGCCGGTGGCGCGGTAGAGGGCGAGCGCGGCGGTGTTGTCGTCGGCGACGTCGAGCATCCCGTGCCGCGCCCCGTGCGCCGCGCCCCAGGACAGCGCCTGCCCGGTGAGCCGGGCCGCGAGACCGCCGCGCCGCGCGGCCGGGACGACCCACAGCCGTGACACGTAGACGTGGGAGTCGACGACGGCGGCGCGCACCGACGCGACCGGCGTCCCGACGGCGTCGGTGAGCGTGCCGAACCCGACCTCGACGCGGTCCGTGCCCGTCGCTCCGCTCTGCTCACCGGGACGCAGCACCCCGGTCAGCACCGCCCACGCGGGCGCGCCGGGCCCGGGCTCCGGCTCGCCCTGCGCGGCCCACCAGTCCGGTCCGGGCGTCGCGGGCCACTGCGGCGCCGGGCCGTCGGACGCGGCGCGGGTGACGAGCACGGTGCAGGTCCCGGGGTCCTCGGCCCGCACCCAGCCCGCCTCGGCCACCCGGTTCGACCAGGGCGCGTCCACCGGGGCCTGCACCGTCGGGGCGATGCCGTGCCGCCCGGCGAACTCCCGCACGCGTTCCAGGGCTCGTTCGACCGGCATCCCCGGGTCGCCGAGCGCGAGCGCGGAGTTCGCCCGCCGCGTCCAGCCGCCGGCCGCGCGCAGCAGCCAGCCGCCCAGCTCCTCGACGACCGGCGCCGGCCAGGCCGCCGCCCGTACGCGTTCCAGCCGGTCCACCGCCGCGCGGGACGCCCGCCGGGCCGGGGCGGGCGGCACCTCCCGGACGGCGACGACGGCGTCGCGCCGCACCCGGACCGGGCCCGACCGGGTGTGCACGACGACGGCGTCGGGCCCGTCGGGCTCCAGCTCACCGACCGCGTCGGTCAGTCCGGGGCCCGGTGCGCCCTCCGGCGCGATGCGGTGGCGCAGGGCCACCCGCCGTCCTGCCAGCTCGTCGAGCATGAAGCCGACCACCTCACTCCTGCCCCGCCGGGGGGCGCGGGTTAACCTGCGGGCGTCCCAGTTTGACCGGGCACCCCGCCACCACATGATCTCCGGGTGCCCGCTGCTCCGAGTGGAGGACCACCGAAGTGACCTACGTGATCGCCGAACCCTGCGTCGACCTGCTCGACAAGGCGTGTATCGAGGAATGCCCGGTGGACTGCATCTACGAGGGTGGACGGATGCTCTACATCCACCCCGACGAGTGCGTCGACTGCGGGGCCTGCGAGCCGGTCTGCCCCGTCGAGGCCATCTACTACGAGGACGACGTCCCCGACCAGTGGGCCGCCTACACCAAGGCCAATGTGGACTTCTTCGACGAGCTGGGCTCGCCCGGCGGCGCCTCGAAGCTCGGCAAGGTCGACCGTGACGTGGAGCCGGCGAAGAGCCTGCCCCCGCAGGAACACGACGAGTGAGCAGGCTCGACCTCCCCGATTTCCCCTGGGACTCGCTGAGCGGTGCGCGTGAGCGCGCGGCGGCGCACCCGGACGGCATCGTCGACCTGTCGGTCGGCACCCCGGTGGACCCGGTTCCCGGGGTGCTGCGCGACGCGGTGGCCGGGCCGGCCGCCGCCGAGCCCGGTTACCCGACGACGCACGGCCCGGCGTCGCTGCGCGAGGCGGTCGTCGCCTCCCTGCAGCGGCGCTTCGGGGTGTCCGGAGTCGACCCGGCCGCGGTGGTGCCCACGATCGGCTCGAAGGAGCTGGTCGCGTGGCTGCCGACGCTGCTGGGCCTCGGCGCGGGCGACACCGTCGTCATCCCGGAGCTCGCGTACCCGACCTACGAGGTCGGGGCGCGGCTGGCGGGGGCCGGGCACGTCCGTTCCGACGGCCTCACCGCCGCGGGGCCGGCCCGGGTCCGGCTGGTGTGGCTCAACTCGCCGTCGAACCCCACCGGCCGGGTCCTGCCGGTCGAGCACCTGCGCAAGGTCGTGACCTGGGCACGGGAGCGGGGCGCGGTCGTCGCCTCCGACGAGTGCTACCTCGGACTGCCCGGCGACGCCGACCCGGCCCCGCGGTCGGTGTTGCACCCCGACGTCTGCGACGGCGACACCACCGGGCTGCTGGCCGTCCACTCGCTGTCGAAGGTGTCGAACCTCGCCGGGTACCGCGCCGGGTTCGTCGCGGGGGACCCGGCGCTGGTGTCGGGGCTGCTGGAGGTCCGCAAGCACGCGGGCATGATCGTGCCGCGTCCGGTGCAGGCCGCGCTGGAGGCGGCCGTCTCCGACGACGCGCACGTCGCTGAGCAGGCCGCCCGCTACGACGCCCGTCGTACCCGCCTGCGGGCCGGGCTGGAGAAGGCCGGGCTGACGGTCGAGCACTCGCAGGCCGGGCTCTACCTGTGGGCGAGCGCGGACGAGCCGTGCCGCGAGACCGTGGACCGGCTCGCCGGCCTGGGGATCCTCGTCGCACCCGGTGAGTTCTACGGACCCGCCGGTGCCCAGCATGTCCGGGTCGGGCTGACCGCGCCGGACGAGCGGATCGACGCCGCGGTCGAGCGGCTCGGCGCGGCCTGACCGTCGCCGTCGTTGCGATAGGCAAGAATCCCGGGAGAGGATCGCCCCGGTAGCGACGAGGCCGGTGCAGCGAGCCGGCAGGCGAAGGAGCCGTCGAATGCAGGCACCGCGTCCCGGTGGTCCGGACCTACCCGGGGGCGCCGGGCCTGGCGCCCCCGTGGCCCGGTCCCGGCCGGTCGTCCGGCCCGCCCTGGTCCTGCTCGGGGTGCTGGCGCTCGCGGTCAACCTGCGGGCCGGGCTCGCCGGGTACCCGCCGCTGCTGGAGACCGCGCGGGCCGACCTCGGGATCGGGGCGGGCGCGGCCGGTCTGGTGCAGGCCGGCGCGGTGTTGATGATGTCGGTGGGCTCGTTCGGCGCCGCCGCCGTCGCCGTCCGGGTCGGCCGTGAGCGGCTGCTCGGCGTCGCCGTGGCGACGATCGCGGTGGGCAGTCTGCTGCGGTCGGTGATGGCGCTGCCCGCGCTGGTCGGTGGCTCGGTGCTGGTCGGGCTCGGCATCGGGGTGTCCGGGGTGCTGCTCACCGGGGTCGTCAAGGAGCATCTGGCCGAGCGTGCGGGTGCGGTGACCGGTGCCTACGTCGTCTCGATGATGATCGGTGCGACGGTCGCGTCCGCGGTCGCGGTGCCGCTGGCCGTCGCGCTCGGCGGCTGGTCGTGGTCGCTGGCGGTGTGGGCGGTGCCCGCGGTGCTCGCCGTCGCGGTGTGGATCCCGGTCGCGAGCCGGATCGGTCACGCCCGGCGGGAGCCCGTGGGCGCCGCGGAGGCGACCGGCGGCGGCCCCTCGCTCGCCGAGGAGGTCCGGGTCCGGCACGACCCGTTCGCCCGCCGTGTCGCCTGCTACCTGGCCGGGACGTCGACGATCTTCTACGGCTGGCTGACCTGGCTGTCGCCGTTCTACGAGTCGCAGGGCTGGTCGCCCCAGGGGGCCGGGCTCCTCCTCGCCGTGTGGAGCATTGCTCAGATCCCGTCGGCGCTGCTGTTCCCGGCCGCGGCCGAGCGACGACGCCGGTGGCGGTTCTGGGCGGCGCTGTCCGTACTCAGCTCGGCCGCCGGGACGCTGGGGGTGCTGCTCGCCCCCGCGCAAGGGACGCCACTGCCGTGGCTGTGGGCGATCCTGATCGGGATCGGGGTCGGTGCCGGGTTCCCGCTGGGACTGACCGTGATCGCCTGGCGGACGCCGACCCCTGCCCGCAGCGCCGCCGTCAGCGGCTTCGGCCTCGGTATCGGCTACCTCTCCGCCGGGGTGGGGCCGCTGGTGATGGGCCTGGTCATCGACTCCGCCGGGTTCCCGGCCGCGATCGCGCTGCTTCTGATCGGCGCCGCGCTGCAGGGCGGCGCGGTGGTCAGGATCGGGGACCGTCCGCGCTGAGCGGGTGCCGTCTCAGAGCGCCTCGGCCTGCTCGGCCAGACGTTCCCACGCGGCCCACCACTGCTCGCGCAGCGCCTCGGCACGGGCCCGCTCCCGCTCGACCAACCGGCCGCCGACGAAGACCTCGTGGGCGTCGGGGCCGGGGCCCAGCTCGTCGAGCAGGGCGCGGATGCGGTGCTCGGCGACGCAGGCGTCCTGGTGATCCCCCAGGACCTCCTGCAGTCCGGCGGCGGCCTTCAACATCCGGCGGACCTGACGGGCGTCGCCGGTGCGGGACCCGTCCGCGTCGCGCATCGCCGGTTCGACGAGTTCACCGGTGTAGCGCAGCCGCTTGGTGCGGATCCGCAGGTCGTGCAGGGTCATGTCCGGCGGGTTCGGCCCGGCCCGGCGCACCGCCTTGACGAGCTTGCGGGTCTCGGCCCGGACCAGCTCGATCAGTTCGGGGCGGGCGACCTCGTCCGGCGGCTCCGGCAGCGGAGCGGAGACGGCCTCGACCAGCGAGCGACGCAGTGCCGCGTGCCGGTCGGAGTCGAGCTCGTCGAGCATCTCGGCCCGCGCACCGACCCGCTCGGCCTCCAGCACCGCGATCAGTCGCTCACCGGCGGCCAGTTCGGCCGACGGCAGCGTGGCCACCTCACCGCGGAGGCGGGCGATCATCACGTCGAGGTCGCGCACCGGGCCGAGCGCCCGGCCGAGCCGGCCGAGCTCGGCGCGCAGCAGGTCCGCCCAGGTGTGGTCGAGCAGGGGGCGGGCAGCCTTGAGCGCCGCCCGCATCCGCCGCACGGAGACCCGCATCTGGTGCAGGTCCTCGATCTCGGACCCGTCGCGCACACCGGGCTCGTGCCGCAGCATCGCGCGCAGCCGCTTGTCCAGCAGCGCGCGGACGTGCGCCACCGCCGGGTCCTGCGGTCCCGCGGTCAGCGGCTCACCGAGGTCCGCGGCGCCGTAGAGGTTCCCCGGAGGCTGCGCAGCCCCGTCCATACCCACCATGTCCCTGCCGTCCTGCTTCTGTGGGTCGTTCCGCCGCGAACCGCTGCCGGGCCGTCAGTTGGCGTGCAGCGCTGCGTTGAGGGCGATGCCGTCGCCGGTACGGGCCAGCGCCTCGACCGTGCCGGACACCGAGTTGCGGCGCAGCAGCAGCCCGTTCTGACCGGACAGCTCGCGCGCCGCGGTGGTGCTGCCGTCGGGCAGCGTGACCTTGGTGCCCGCCGTGAGGTAGAGACCGGCCTCGACCACGCAGTCGTCGCCGAGGGAGATGCCCAGGCCCGCGTTCGCGCCGAGCAGACAGCGGCGGCCGATCGAGATGACCTCCTTGCCGCCACCGGACAGCGTCCCCATGATCGAGGCACCGCCGCCGACGTCCGAGCCGTCCCCGACGACGACACCGGCGGAGATCCGGCCCTCGACCATCGACGCGCCGAGAGTGCCGGCGTTGAAGTTGACGAAGCCCTCGTGCATGACGGTCGTGCCCTCGGCGAGGTGTGCGCCGAGCCGGACGCGGTCGGCATCACCGATGCGGACGCCGGCGGGGATCACGTAGTCGACCATCCGCGGGAACTTGTCGACATGGGTGACGGTCACCGGGCCGCGGCCGCGCAGCTTCGCCCGGGTGAGCTCGAACCCGGGCACCGGGCACGGGCCGTGGTTGGTCCAGACGACGTTGGTGAGCAGCCCGAACTGGCCCTCGAGGTTCACCTGGTGCGGCTGGACGAGGCGGTGGCTGAGCAGGTGCAGCCGCAGGTAGACGTCGGCGGCATCGGCGGGCGCGTCGGCCAGCGAGGCGATCTCGGTGCGCACGACCTCGGTGCGGACTCCACGCAGCTCGTCGGTCCCGACGAGGTGCGCCAGGTCGACGGCGTCGTCGGACGCGCCCCCGGCCAGCACCGGCGCCGGGTACCAGACGTCGAGGACGGTGCCGTCGGTCGTGACCGTGGCCAGGCCGGTTCCGGAAGCGCCTTCGCGGCGGTACTCGGTGCTCACGGGCCCCGAACCTACCGTCCCGCCGTCGCCCACGGCACGCCGCGGTGGGTGCGCCGGGACACGTCCTCATGATCGGCTGCCCGTACCGAGAGCAGCAGGGCCGCGGCCTGCAGATAGCGGAGCACCGCGGTCGGCGCGAACGGCGGCGGTGGCGGGTCGGGCAGCCGCCCGCACGCCCGGCACCGGGCCTGCATCATCATCCAGTGCTCGATGGTCGGCGGTGGCGGCATGGTGCGGAACTGCGCGACCCGCACCTCCCACACGCTGCGCCGCCGCATCGCGTCGCGCAGCGGCCGATCCCGGTGGAACGTCTCCGGCGGTCGGGCGCAGCCGTACCGGTCGCCCCACCACTCACCGGGCAGCGGGTCGAGGATCACGTCCAGATGCGACGGGAACCTGCGCCCCGCTCCGTCCCGCAGGTCACCCGGCGGGTCCTCCATCGGTGGCACCCGCCGGTTCTCCGCGTCGACGACGACCAGCCGGAGCCCCGCGACCGACAGGATCGCGGCCAGCGTGTCCAGCGCCGGCGCGAGCGACCGGCTCTCGATCCGGGCGATCGTCGACGGGGCCAGCCCCGTCCGCTCCGCGAGCTCCCGCTGCGACAGGTCCGCGCTGCGCCGCACCCGCCGGACCAGACCGGACAGATCCGGGACGACGACGTCGACCGGGGCCGGCGGCGGCTCCGCGGGCAGCCGGTCGCCCTCGATGATGTCCATGCACCGACCCTGCCTCCGCGAGCCCGGAATGCGCCGGCGACCTGCGAACCTGTGGACAACTCGCGCACTTGTGGACAGCCGGGCCGTCGCCGGTGCCCGCGATGATCGACGCGGCGGGCCGCGGCCCGATCGGTCGTCCGGAGGTGGCCGTCCGTGCGTCGCTTTGCTCTGCTCACCGATACGCAGTGGGCAGGCCGGAGACGGCCCCCAGGAAGCGGACGGAGACCGTTCACGCCCCCGACCCTGCCCCGATCCGGGTCCGACGGGAGGGGCGCGAGAGGCGCCCGTGGGCCCGTGCTGCGTATCGGTGAGCAGAGCAAAGCCACGACCAGGGAGCCCACCCCCGGCGACGCGGCACCGGGCCGGGACGTCGATCCGGCGCCGCGGCGGTCGGTCCGGAGTGCCCGAGCACGGCCGGGTCGCGGGGGAGGGGCGCCCGGGCGGGTCGGTAGCGTCGGGCCGGTGACGACGACGCTGCCCGCGCTGGACCTCACGTCCGACCCGGTGACCCTGACGGCCGCAATGGTCGACATCGCCAGTGTGTCCGGTGACGAGCGGCGCCTCGCCGACGCGCTCGAGGCCGCGCTGCGGACCCAGGCACCGCACCTGGAGGTGCTGCGGTCCGGTGACGCGGTGCTCGCGCGCACCGATCTGGGGCGTCCGCACCGCGTGCTGCTGGCCGGACACATCGACACCGTGCCGATCGCGGACAACGTGCCGTCGCGCCGCGCCGACGGGATCGTGCACGGCTGCGGCACCTCCGACATGAAGTCCGGCGATGCCGTCTTCGCGCACCTCGCGGCCACGCTGGCCGAGCCGAGGCACGACCTCACCCTGGTCTTCTACGACTGCGAAGAGATCGAGGCGGAGCGCAACGGGCTCGGCCGCATCGAGCGCGAGCACCGGGACTGGCTCGACGCCGACCTCGCGATCCTCGGCGAGCCCACCGACGGCACCCTCGAGGCCGGCTGCCAGGGCACCCTCCGCGTCGAGCTGCGGGCCTCGGGACGACGCTCGCACTCGGCGCGGTCGTGGCTGGGGGACAACGCGATCCACCGGGCCGGGGAGATCCTCTCGCGGCTGGCGGCGTACCGGCCGCGGTGGGTGGACATCGACGGCTGCGAGTACCGCGAGGGTCTGCAGGCCGTGCGGATCGGCGGCGGGGTCGCGGGCAACGTCGTCCCCGACGAGTGCGTCGTCACCGTGAACTTCCGGTTCGCCCCGGACCGGTCCGCCGAGCAGGCCGTCGAGCACGTCCGAGAGGTGTTCGACGGGTTCCCCCTCGTCGTCACCGACCTCTCGCCGGGGGCGCTGCCGGGCCTGTCCGCGCCGGCGGCCGCGGAGTTCGTCGCCGCGACCGGGGCGGTGCCGCGGGCGAAGTACGGCTGGACCGACGTCTCCCGTTTCGCCGCGCTGGGCATCCCGGCGGTCAACTACGGGCCCGGAGACCCGAACCTCGCCCACACCCGCGAGGAGCACGTCGCCGAGGACGCGATCACCGCCTGCACCGCGGTGCTGCGCCGCTACCTCGCGGGCCGCTCCGCCTGATCGGAGCCGGCCGGGCCCGCGCCGACGACCCCACCGGCGGGAACGGGTCGTCGCCGCCCGAATACCGTGATCGTCATGGCCGACGAGAACGCCGATCCCCGGACGCTGCACGAGAAGCAGCCCGAGAAGCAGCGTGGCCCGGTGGTGCTGCGCGGCGAACGCAGCATCGAGCCGACCACCACCGACCAGCGGCTGCTCGACTCCCGGGGCCCGGCCGACTGGGTGCACACCGACCCGTGGCGGGTGCTGCGGATCCAGGCCGAATTCGTCGAGGGGTTCGGGATGCTCGCCGAACTCCCGCGCGCGGCGACCGTGTTCGGCTCGGCCCGCACGCAGGCCGGCTCCCCGGAGTACGAGCTGGGCCGCGAGCTCGGGGCGCGGCTCGCCGGGGCCGGGTTCGCCGTCATCACCGGGGGCGGCCCGGGCGCGATGGAGGCCGCGAACCGCGGTGCCTCCGAGGCGGGCGGGCTCTCGGTCGGGCTCGGCATCGAGCTGCCGTTCGAGCAGGGCCTGAACCCGTGGGTCGACCTCGGGATCAACTTCCGCTACTTCTTCGCCCGCAAGACGATGTTCGTGAAGTACTCGCAGGCGTTCGTCTGCCTGCCCGGCGGGTTCGGCACGCTCGACGAGCTGTTCGAGGCGCTCGTCCTCGTGCAGACCAAGAAGGTCACGAAGTTCCCGGTCGTCCTGCTCGGCAGCGACTACTGGGGCGGCCTCTACGACTGGATCGCCAAGACCGTCCTCGCCGACGGCAAGATCGGTGAGAAGGACCTCGACCTGCTGCACGTCACCGACGACATCGACGACGCCGTCGACGTGGTCAACGAGGCCTACCACGCCTGGGAGGAGACGCACTGATGGCCGGTCCGGAGCCCGGGTTCGCCGTCTGCGTCTACTGCGCCAGCTCCGACGGCGTCGCCCCGCACTACCTCGACCTCGCCCGGGAGGTCGGCCGTGCCGTCGCCGCCCGCGGCTGGACGCTCGTGTCCGGCGGGGGCCGCAAATCGATGATGGGTGCGGTCGCGGCCGGCGCCCGGGAGGCAGGCGGCCGCACGGTCGGGGTCATCCCGCGGTCCATGGTCGAGCGCGAGTGGGCCGACCACGACAGCGACGAGCTGCTCGTCGTCGAGAGCATGCGCGAGCGCAAGCAACATATGGAGGACCGCGCCGACGCGTTCCTCGCGCTGCCCGGCGGCATCGGGACCTGTGAGGAGCTCTTCGAGGTCTGGACGGCCGGGTCGCTCGGCCTCCACGGCAAGCCGGTCGTGCTGCTCGACCCCGACGGCCACTGGGACGGCCTCGTCGACTGGGTCGCCGGCCTCGCCGACCGCGGGTTCGCCTCACGGGCCCCGATCGAGCGGCTGCGGCAGGTCCGCGGCGGCGACTCCGCTCCGGCCGACCCCGCCGGGCTGGCCGGCGCGGCGCTCGACGAGTGCGCCCGTCCGCTCACCTGAGCCCGTGACCCTCTCCGCCCGGCTCGCCGCCCGCAAGGACGGCCGTCGCATCGCCGTCGTCCTGCCCGCCCTGGACGAGGAGGCGACGGTCGGTGCGCTCGTCGCCGGACTGACCCGGCTGTGCGAGGGCCCGTTCCCGCTGGTCGACGACCTCGTCGTCCTCGACTCCGGGAGCACCGACCGCACCGCGGAGTACGCCGCGGCGGCCGGGGCACGGGTGCTCGGCCGCGAGCGGGCGGTGCCCGGCGTCCACGTGCTGCCGGGCAAGGGCGAGGCGATGTGGCGCGCCGTCGTCGCCCTGGGGAACGGGCCGCGCCCGGCCGACCTGGTCTGCTTCGTCGACGCCGACCTCGTCGACCCGCACCCCGAGCTCGTCGAACGGCTCCTCGCGCCGCTGCTCACCCGGCCCGGGACCGCGCTGGTCAAGGGCTACCACCGGCGTCCGCTCACCGGCCCCGGCGGCCCCGGTGGTGCCTGCGGCCCCGACGACGCGAGCGGGCACGAGGGCGGCCGCGTCACCGAGCTGCTCGCCCGCCCCCTGCTCGCCGCGCTCCGCCCCGGGCTGCGGCACGTCCGCCAGCCCATCGGGGGTGAGTACGCCGCCACCCGCGAGCTGCTCGACCGGCTCCCGTTCGCGACCGGCTACGGCGTCGACATCGGTCTGCTGCTCGACACCGACGCCGACACCGTCGTCGGCGGGACCGCGGCCATCGCGCAGGCCGACCTCGGCGTGCGCCGGCACCGCAACCGCCCGCTGCACGAGCTCGGCCGCACCTCCCGCGAGGTCCTCGCCACGGCCCTGGCCCGCTGCGGGGTCGAGGACTCCGGCGCCGGACTCACCGCGTTCCTCCCCGACGACGCCCTCCCCGGCCACGTGCACACCGGCCACGGCGCGGAGACGGAATGGCGCACCGAGACCCGTCCGCTGCGCCAGGTGGACCGGCCCCCACCGGGCCGGGTGCGCGACGGAGGGTCCGCCGAGCCGGTGGTCGCACCCGCCGCCCGCGTGGGGTGAGACCCGTCGTCGGACCGGCGTGATGAGATGGCGGCATGGGGACCGCCCTCGCGTACGTGCTCGTGCTGGCCGGCGTCGCCGCGCTGGTGTTCGTGTTGGCGGCCGCGGTCTTCGGCCGCGGGGAGGAGCTCGCCCCGCTCGCCCCGGACGCGACACCCACCCGGCTGCCCGCCCGCGAGGTCTCCGGAACCGACGTCCGCGACCTGCGTTTCCAGCAGGTGCTGCGCGGATACCGGATGGCTGAGGTGGACTGGGCACTCGACCGGTTGGCCGGCGAGCTGGACCGGGTCCGGACCGACCGGCACGAGCTGGCCGACCGGGTGGCCCGGTTGGAGGCGACGATCGCGCGGATGCGCGCCGAGGAGGACCCGGGTGACGAGCAACGACGGCAGTGGTGACGGCGGTACCGCAGGCAGGAGCGGGGACGGCCGCGACGGCGAGGTCGGCGACCGCACCCCGGGCGTGCGCCCGGCCGGTGGCGGCCGGGTGGAACTGACGGTCCCGGTCGACGTCAACGTGCCCGCCGACGTCCTGTGGGAGGTCGTCTCCGACCTCGAGGGCCAGTCGGACTGGATGCTCGGCACGACCGTCGAGATCACCGCGGGCGACGGCCGCTCGGTCGGCACCGAGCTGCGCGCGGTCACCGGGGTCGGGCCGCTCGGCGTCGCCGACACGATGCGGGTCACCGAGTGGACCGAACCGCCCGCCGGTGCGACGGGTGAGCGGCGGATCGTCGTCACCCACACCGGCACCGTGATCCGCGGCGACGGCGTGTTCGTCGTCGTGGAGCTGGGCCCGGCGCGGTCGCGGTTCCTGTGGACCGAGCTGCTCGACCTGCCGCTCGGTGCGCTCGGCCGGTTCGGCTGGCCGCTGGTGCGCCCCGCGTTCCGTGCCGGGGTCGCGCACTCGCTGCGCGGGATGGCCGAGCGGACCGAGGACCGCTACCGGGCCGGCCGGTGACATCGCCCGACCCCGCGGCCCACGACGACCGCCCCCGCTGCGACTGGGCGCTCTCGGCACCGGACTACGTCGCCTACCACGACGACGAGTGGGGCCGCCCCGTCCACGGCACCGCGGCCTGGTTCGAGCGCATGAGCCTGGAGGCGTTCCAGTCCGGGCTGTCCTGGATCGTCGTGCTGCGCAAGCGCCCGGCGTTCCGCGAGGTCTTCGCCGGCTTCGACCCGGACACGGTCGCCCGCTTCGGCGACGACGACGTGACCCGCCTCCTCGGCGACGCCCGGATCGTGCGCAACCGGATGAAGATCGAGGCCACGATCTCCAACGCCCGCGCCGTGCTCGACCTCCTCGACGCCGGTGACGACCTCGGCGCGTTCCTCGCCTCCTACGCACCCGACCCGGCCGACCACCCGCGCCCGGCACGGCTGTCCGACGTCCCCGGCTCCACGCCCGCGTCGACGGCGTTGTCGACGGCGCTCAAGAAGCGCGGCTTCCGGTTCGTCGGTCCCACCACCTGCTACGCACTCATGCAGGCGACCGGTCTGGTCGACGACCACGTCGCGTACTGCTGGCGTGCCGGGGCCGCCCCGGAGGGCCCGCGGCGGACCGGACCGGGGTCGCCGTAGCGTCGCCGGGCCGTTGCGCTGCGTGAACGCCGCGGGTATCGCTGCCGAGCCGTGATCGCCTCGGTTGCACCTCGGCGCCGGTGATGGGGGACAATGTGGTCCCACGGTCGGCGCGTGCCCCGAGCGCGCACCGGGGAACGACAGTTGTGGATGTTGACGGAGGACGGACGAATGGCCGCGATGAAGCCCCGCACCGGCGACGGGCCCATGGAAGTCACCAAGGAGGGCCGGGGCATCGTGATGCGCGTCCCGCTCGAGGGCGGCGGGCGTCTCGTCGTCGAGATGACCCCGGACGAGGCCACCGACCTCAGTGAGGCGCTGAAGTCGACCGTCGGCTGACGGCCGACGGAACGGACACGACGCGGCGGGGCCGGGGAACCGGTCCCGCCGTCGTCGTACCCGGGGCCTGGTGACGGGCCTCAGGCCACCGACTCGTAGACCTCCAGCGTCCGCCGGGCCATCTCGGCCCAGGCGAACTCGGCGACCGCGCGCTCCCGGCCCCGCTCACCCATCGTCGCGGCCCGCCGCGGGTCCGCGACCAGCGCGTTGACCGCCTCGGCCAGTGCCGCCTCGAACGCGGCGGTGTCGGCCGGGTCGTAGTGCGCGAGGAGGCCGGTCGCGCCGTCGTCGACGACCTCCGGGATCCCGCCGACGTCGGAGGCGACCACGGCCGTACCGCAGGCCATCGCCTCCAGGTTCACGATGCCCAGCGGCTCGTAGACCGAGGGGCACACGAACACCGTCGCCGCCGACAGCAGCTGGCGGACCTCGGCGGTGGCGAGCATCCGCTGGATCCACACGACGCCGTCGCGCGAGGCGGACAGCTCCGCCACCGCCCGCTCGGTCTCGGCCGCGATCTCCTTCGTGTCCGGGGCGCCCGCGCAGAGCACGACCTGCGCCGACGGGTCGAACCGGTGTGCCGCCGCGACCAGGTGCCCGAGGCCCTTCTGCCGGGTGATCCGGCCGACGAACACCACGAGCGGCCGGTCCGGGTCGACGCCGTGGGCGAGCAGCGCGTCGCGGGCCGGGTCGGGCGCGTAGAACTGCGTGTCGATGCCGTTGTGCACCACGTGCACCAGGTCCGGGTCGATCGCGGGGTAGGCGTTCAGCACGTCGCGGCGCATGCCGTGGGAGACCGCGATGACGGCGTCCGCCGCCTCGTAGGCGGTCCGCTCCACCCACGACGACAGCCGGTACCCGCCGCCGAGCTGCTCGGCCTTCCACGGCCGCAGCGGCTCCAGCGAGTGGGCCGTGACCACGTGCGGGCGCCCGTGCAGCAGACCGCCGATGTGGCCCGCCATGTTGGCGTACCAGGTGTGGGAGTGCAGCACGTCGCAGCGCTCCAGCTCGGCGGCCATCGACAGGTCCACCCCGAGCGTGGTCAGCGCCGCGTTCGCCCCGTCCGGCAGCGGCGGCGCGGAGTGTGCGCGCGCGTCGGCCGGGGCGTTGCTGCCCGGTTCGGCGAAGCAGTGCACGTCGACGTCGACGAGCTCCCGCAGGGCGGGGACGAGATGTCCCACGTGGACTCCGGCGCCGCCGTAGACGGCGGGCGGGTATTCACGGGTGAGAAGGCCGACGCGCACGGGCCGGGACGCTACCGGGGCGGGCGGGCGGACGCGGCGCGAGGAGTCCGCCGGGCGATCGCTGCGTCCGATCCGGTCCGACCCTGCCCGGCGGGGCCGGACGTATGGCCCCGCCACCGGGCGCCCACTAGTGTTCACGCCATGCGACCGACCGCGTCCGGACGTCTTCCCGGAAGGGTTCTCGGCATCGTGCTGGCCGGTGGCGAGGGGAAGCGGCTCTGGCCGCTCACCGCGGACCGTGCCAAGCCCGCCGTCCCGTTCGGTGGCAACTACCGGCTCATCGACTTCGTGCTGTCCAACCTCGTGAACTGCGGGATGGACCGGCTGTGCGTGCTGACCCAGTACAAGTCGCACTCGCTGGACCGGCACATCTCGACGACGTGGCGGCTGTCGTCGGTGCTCGACCAGTACATCACCACCGTCCCGGCCCAGCAGCGGCTCGGCAGGCGCTGGTACACCGGCTCGGCGGACGCGATCTTCCAGAGCCTCAACCTGGTCTACGACGACCAGCCCGAGTACATCGCCGTGTTCGGCGCCGACCACGTCTACCGGATGGACCCGGCGCAGATGATCGCCCAGCACGCCGAGTCCGGCGCGGGCGTCACCGTCGCGGGGATCCGGGTGCCGCGGGCCGAGGCCAAGGCGTTCGGCTGCATCGCCTCCGACGAGACCGGCCGCATCACCGAGTTCCTGGAGAAGCCGTCCGACCCGCCGCACGTGCCGGACGACCCCGAGGTGACCTTCGCTTCGATGGGCAACTACGTGTTCACCACCGAGGCACTGCTCGACGCGCTGAAGGCCGACGCGGCGAACGCCGACTCCGACCACGACATGGGCGGGGACATCATCCCGGCGCTCGTCGCCAAGGGTGACGCGCACGTCTACGACTTCGCCGACAACGTCGTCCCCGGCGCCACCGAGCGCGACGCCGGCTACTGGCGCGACGTCGGGACCATCGACGCGTACTACGACGCGCACACCGACCTCGTCTCGGTGCACCCGATCTTCAACCTCTACAACCAGCGCTGGCCCATCCGCACCGCGATGCCCGCGCTGCCGCCGGCGAAGTTCGTCGAGGGCGGCATCGCGCAGGACTCGATCGTCGGCGCGGGCACGATCATCTCCGGGGCGATCGTGCGCCGGTCGGTCATCAGCCCGAACGTGTCGGTGTCGGGCGGCGCCGAGGTCTCGGACTCGGTCGTGCTGCCGGGCGCCCGGATCGGCCGGGGCGCGGTCGTGCGCCGGGCGATCCTCGACAAGAACGTCGTCGTCCCCGACGGCGCGCTGATCGGCGTCGACCTGAACCTCGACCGCAGCCGCTACACCGTCTCCAACGGCGGCGTCGTCGTCCTCGGCAAGGGCGTCACGGCGCAGTAGCGCCGACCTGCGGCTCCGCGCTCACCTGCGGTGTCGATGCCGCGTTCGCTCCGCTCACCTGCGGACGGCGCAGAGCATCCCGTCCGCGACCGGCAGCAGCGCCGACAGCAGGCGCTCGTCGTCGCGGACCAGCGCGGCGGTCTCGCGCAGTGCGGCCGTACCCGGACCGTGCACGGCACCGGGCTCGGCGACCCGGCCACCGTCGAGCACACCCTCCAGCACCAGCACCCCGCCGGGGCGCAGCAGCCGGATCGCCTCGGCCAGGTAGCCGGGGTACTCGGCGGGGACGGCGTCGGCGACGACGAGGTCGTAGCCGCCGTCGGTCAGTCGCGGCAGCACCTCCAGTGCCATCCCGTTGATCAGCCGCGCGCGCCCGGGTCCGTACCCGGCGGCGAGGAAGGTGCGCCGGGCCGAACGCTGCAGCTCCGGGTCGACGTCGATGGTGGTCAGCGTCCCGTCGCCGGCCATGCCGCGCAGGAGGTACAGCCCGCTCACCCCGGCTCCGGTCCCGATCTCGACGACGGCCCGCGCGGAGACCGTCGCGGCCAGCACCGACAGCGCCGCCCCGCCCGCCGCGGAGATGGGGTGCGCGCCCGCCGCCGTGCCCAGTGCGCGGGCCTCGCCGCACGCGTCGTCCTCGGCGAGGTAGCCCTCGGCGTACGCGGCCGCCCCCGCGGGTGTGCTCATGGCGCAAGATTATCGCCGCATGATCCGTCGTCGGTTTCACAGACTTCTCTCAGACGGGTTTCACATCCTCCTCATGGGTGGCGGGCAGTCTGTGGTGCAACGAACGAAGCCGCGCGGCCGATCGACACCACGACACGGTCGCGACTCCACGGAGGTGCCCCGCCCCGATGTCCGCCCCTCGCGCAACCGACGACGCCCCGTTCCGGGACGCCGCCGCCGGTACCCGCCCCGGTGAGGGTGCCGACTGGACCCCGCCCACCTGGGACGAGGTCGTCCGGGAGCACGCCGACCGCGTCTACCGACTCGCCTACCGCCTGTCCGGCAACCAGCACGACGCGGAGGACCTCACCCAGGAGACCTTCATCCGGGTGTTCCGGTCCCTGGCGTCCTACAAGCCGGGCACCTTCGAGGGCTGGTTGCACCGCATCACCACGAACCTGTTCCTCGACATGGTCCGCCGCCGCGCCCGGCTGCGGATGGAGGGCCTGCCCGAGGACACCGACCGTCTCCCGGGCGGTGGCCCCGAGCCCGAGACCGTGTTCGCGATCAACCACCTCGACCCGCACCTGCAGGCCGCGCTGGACGAGCTGCCCCCGGACTTCCGGGTCGCCGTCGTCCTGTGCGACGTCGAGGGCCTGTCCTACGAGGAGATCGGCGCCACCCTCGGGGTGAAGCTCGGCACCGTCCGCAGCCGCATCCACCGGGGTCGGACCGCGCTGCGAGCGTCGCTGGAGCGGCACCGCGCGGCCGCGGCGGAGGAGCAGGCGGTGGCATCCGACCGCGGTCCGGTGGCAGAGTTGGTCCCGTGACCGAGCGACGGCGTTTCCAGGTCGTCCCCCCGGACTGGGGGACGACCCACCTGACGCTCGAGGCGGTCGTCGCCTTCGTGGACGACGAGCTGGCCGCCGGCCCGCACGACCGCGCCACCCGCCACCTCGAGCGCTGCACCGACTGCGCGGTGGAGGTCGCCGAGCAGCGGCGGGCCCGCACCGCGCTGCGCGGTGCCGACGCCCCCACGCTGCCGCCGTCGCTGATGTCGACGCTGCGCGCGATCCCGCAGGACACCGAGCTGCCCCCGCCGCCGGCGGGCCTGTCGCTCACCCCGGACGGCCAGCTCGTGTCGGTGCTGCGCCCGGCGCCGGTCGAGGGCGACCACGGCCGTCGCGCCGGGCGGTCGCGACGGGTGCGTCTGGGCACCGGTGCCGCCGTGTCCGGGCTGGCGCTCGGCGCGCTCGCGTTCGGCCTGCCCGCCGCCACGACCGCCACCCCGACCGGGCCGGCCGTCCCCGGCCCGGGTGCCGCGGCCGTCGCCCGGTTCGCGGCCACCCCGGTGCCCGCCTCGTCGCGGCGGACGGCCGTCCCGGCCGCCACCACGGTGGACTCGACCGGTGCGCCGCTGTCGCCGACGACCTCGGCCACGCCGGCCGGTGACGCCGACATCTCGCCGACGCGCTGACGCGTCACCGATACACCGACTTCACCGCCCGCCGGGCAGGCTGAGCGGGTGTACTGGGTGGACGCCGTGCCGGCTGATCGATCGTCGGGAGCAGTCTCCCCGGACTCCGGGGTGACCCGGTGAGCGACGACCGCGGCGCCCGCCCGGACGGCGCGGCCGACCCGGAGGCCCACGGCTCCGCCCCGCCGCGGCTGCGCCCCCGCCCGCTGGACCGTCCCGCGACCGACCCCGGCGAGCAGGCCGCCTTCGGCCGCCCGGACGGCGTCGGCAGCTCGTTCGCGCCGCCGTCGCCGCACCTCGGGTCGAACGGGTCGCTGCCGACGGTGCCCCCACCGACCGCCGCGGTCGCCCGCGCGTTCGGCCGCCCGGACCGCGCACCGGACGGCGACCCCGCCGGTGGTCTGCAGCGTCCGCCCGGTGCGTCGGGCGACGCGCTGCGCGGTGGTGAGCAGAGCGCCGAGCAGGACCCGTTCTGGCCCGGCGGCTCGACCGGCGACCCCTGGCGCGACCCGGGCACGCCGGTCGTCGCCGCCCCACCGCCCGGCGACGGCGACGACCCCGGTGAGGGTCCCCGGCCCGACGGCCCCCGGCTGAGCGTCCGCGAGGTCCTGTTCGGCAAGCGGGTGCAGCCGCGCGCGCTGGCGCTGCTCGGCGTGCTCGCCCTCGTCGTCGGTGCGGCAGGCGGCCTGGTCGGGCACTGGACGGCCACCGCGGCGAGCGCACTGACCAGCCCCGGAGCCGTGCTCAGCGCGACCGAGCCCGCCCGGGAACGGCCGCCCGGCTCGGTGTCGGAGGTCGCCTCACGGGTGCTGCCCGCGGTCGTCTCGCTGGAGGTGACCGTCGGCAACCAGGCGGGCAACGGCTCCGGCGTCGTGATCGACCCCGCGGGCTACGTGCTCACCAACGACCACGTCGTCGCGCCGGCGACCGGACCCGGCCAGGGCACCATCGAGGCCCTGTTCTCCGACGGCTCCCGCGTCCCGGCCACCGTGGTCGGTGCGGACCCGATGACCGACCTCGCGGTGGTCAAGGTGCCCGTCGCGAACCCGACGGTCGCCGCGATCGGCCGCTCCGGCGAGCTCGCCGTCGGTGACGCGGTGATCGCTATCGGGTCGCCGTTCGGCCTGGCGGGCACGGTGACGACGGGGATCGTGTCGGCCGTCGACCGCCCGGTGCGGCTCGACCCCGAGGGCAGTGCGGGCGACGCGGTGATCGACGCCGTGCAGACCGACGCCGCGATCAACCCCGGCAACTCCGGCGGCCCACTGGTGGACGCGACCGGCGCCGTCGTCGGCATCAACACCGCGATCCGCAGCGCGGGCAGCGCCGAGTCCGGGGCACAGGGCGGCTCGATCGGCCTGGGCTTCGCCATCCCGATCGACGACGCCCGCGCCATCGCCGAGGAGCTCATCCGGACCGGCCGCGTGGCGCACGCCGACCTCGGTGTCAACGCCCGCTCGGTCACCGACGGCGCCACCGACGGCGCCCAGGTGCAGAACGTCGTCGCCGGGGGACCGGCGGCCGCGGCCGGGATCGCCGACGGCGACGTCGTCGTCGACGTCGCCGGGCGCCCCATCGCCAGTGCCGACGAGCTCGTCGTCGCCGTCCGCGAACACGCCCCCGGCGAGCAGGTCCCGGTGGGTCTCGTCCGTCAGGGACGACCGCTCACCGTGACCGTCACGCTCGGGCAGCGCTAGTACCCGTACGCTGGCGCTGTGTTCGAGAACATCGGCATGCCGGAGATCCTCGTCCTGGTCGTGGCGGGGCTCTTCATCCTCGGCCCGGAGCGGCTGCCCGAGGCGGCGGCGTGGCTGGGCCGCGCCGTGCGCAAGGTCAAGGAGTTCGCCACCGGCGCCCAGGACCACCTGAAGAAGGAGCTGGGCCCGGAGTTCGACCAGATCCAGCAGCCGCTGAACGACCTGCGCAGCCTGCGCTCGCTCAACCCGCGCACCGCGATCACCCGCAGCCTGTTCTCCGACGACGGGTTCGCCGGCCCGGTCAAGCCGAACGGCTTCGCCCCCGGCGCCGGGACCGCCGCGGCGGCCGGTGGCGTGGCGGCGGCCGGGGGCGCGGCCACCGCGAGCACCCCGCCGCCCGTCCGGGAGCCGCAGCCCCCGCTCACCTCGGGCGAGAAGCCCCCGGTCGACTGGGACGCCACCTGAGCCCACCCGTTCCGCCGGCGCCGTACCCGATCCCGGGGTGCGGCGCCGGCGTCGTGCGGGACGGGGTCAGCCCAGCAGCGGGGGCCTGCGCAGGTGGTGCGTCGTCGCCTGCTGGTAGGCGTGCGCGGCGGCCAGCACCGTGGCGTCGGCGTGCCGCGGCCCGACGACCTGCAGCCCCACCGGCAGGCCGGCGGAGGTGAAGCCGCACGGCACCGACGTCGCGGGCTGCTGGGTCATGTTGAACGGGTACGTGAACGGCGTCCACGACGTCCAGCGTGGGTCGTGCCAGCCCTCGGGGACCTCACGGCCGCCCTCGAACGCGGTGATCGGCAGTGTCGGGGTGAGCAGCAGGTCGTACTCGGAGTGGAACGCGCCCATCAGCGTCCCCAGCTCGTTGCGCACGGCCATCGCGCCCAGGTAGTCCAGCGCCGAGACCCCGGCGCCCTGCTCGGCGATCTCCACCAGCGCCGGATCCATGGCCTTCCTGGCCTCGGCGCCGACCGGCTCCAGGGACTTCGCGGCCGCGGCGAACCAGAGCGTGTGGAACGGCTCGATCGGGTCGGCGAAACCGGGGTCGGCATTCTCGACGGTCGCGCCGAGCTCACGGGCGAACACCGCGACCGCCTCGGCGACCAGCGCCGCCACCTCCGGGTCGACGTCGACGAACCCCAGGGTGGGGGAGAACGCGATGCGCAGGCCCTGCGCGCCCCCGGCGAGCCGCTCGACGGCGGACTCGCGGGGCACGTCGAACACCCACGGGTCGCGGGTGTCGGGCTGCGCGACGACGTCGTGCAGCAGCGCGGCGTCGGCGACGGTGCGGGTCATCGGGCCGACGTGGGCGAGCGTCCCGAACGCCGAACCGGGGTAGTGGGCGATCCGGCCGTAGGTCGGCTTGTGCGCGACGGTGCCGGTGAACGCGGCCGGGATGCGGACCGAGCCGCCTGCGTCGGTGCCCAGCGACAGGGGGCCCATGCCCAGCCCCACCGCGGATGCGGATCCGCCGGACGAGCCGCCGGCCGTCCTCGTCGGGTCCCACGGGTTGGTGGTGACCCCCGTCAGGGGCGAGTCGGTCACGCCCTTCCAGGCCAGCTCGGGGGTGGTGTTCTTCCCGATCAGCACCGCCCCGGCGGCGCGGACCCGGGCAACCGGCGGACCGTCGACCTCGAACGGGCCGTCCGGCGACGTGGTCGTCGAGCCGCGGCGGGTCGGCCAGCCGATCGTCAGGAGCATGTCCTTGATCGAGGTGGGGACGCCGTCCAGCGGCCCGACCGGCTCCCCGGCCTGCCAGCGCGCCTCGGAGTCCTTCGCCTGCGACAGCGCCGAGTCGGCGTCGACCAGGCAGAACGCGTTCACCGCGCCGTCGTGCGCCTCGATCCGGTCCAGCGCGTCGCGGGTGGCCTGCACCGGCGAGATCTCGCCGCTGCGGTAGCCCGCCAGCAGCTCGGTCGCGCTGAGGTCTGCGGTCGTCACAGCAGTCACACCTTTCCTGCGGATGAGCTCACGTACCCACGTTCGGGATCCACCACGTTGCGCAGCTCCCGGCCGTCCCGGAAGCGCGCGAGGTTGTCGGCGAACAGCTCGACGAGCATGTCCTTCCAGCCGACGACGTCACCGGACATGTGCGGGGAGAGGAGCACGTGCTCCATCGCCCACAGCGGCGAGGTCGCGGGCAGCGGCTCGACCTCGAACACGTCCAGGGCGGCGCCGGCGAGCCGCCCGGTCGCGAGCGCGTCGGTCAGGTCGTCCTGCACGACGAGCGCGCCCCGGCCGACGTTGACGACCCGCGCCCGCTCGGGCAGCAGGGCGATCGTCCCGGCGTGCAGCATCCCGCGGGTCGCGTCGGTCAGCGGGGCGGCGAGCACCAGGTGGTCGGTGTCGGGCAGCAGGCCGGGCAGCTCGTCGAAGGCGTGCACACCGTCCGCGGCGCGCCGGCCGACCAGCCGCACCCGCATCCCGACCGCGCCCAGCAGGTCGGCGACGGCGCGCCCGATCGGCCCGCTCCCGACGACCGTCGCGACCTTCCCGGCGACGGTCTCGGTCTCGCGGTGGCGCCAGGTCCGCTCCCGCTGCAGCGCGAGCGAGCGGGCGGTGTCCTTGGCGAACGCGATCACCGCGCCGAGCACGAACTCGGCGATCGGGCGGTCGAACACCCCGCGCGAGTTCGTCAGCGTCGCACCCGAGGCGAGCAGGGCGGGGAACGCGACCCGGTCGACGCCGGCGCTGGCGGTGTGCACCCAGCGCAGCGCCGTGGTGTCGGTGGCCTCCCAGACGTCCTTGACGGCGTCGGAGGTGAAGTCCCAGGTGAGCAGCACGTCGCTGCCGGGCAGTACGGCGGCGAGCTCGCCGGCGTCGGCGGCGAAGCGGAGACGTGCGTCACCGGCGTGCCGCTCGAGGCCGGGCGGGGTCTCCCCGCCGTGCAGCACGGCGACGGTGATGGGGTCCTGACCAGCGGAAACCGGCAACGGGAGATCCTGTCGGTAGGGAGGTCGGGCGGCGTTGACACGCTAGGAAGCACACCTACGATTGTCAACAATCCGCGTATCGGACAGGGGGATCGGATGACGAAGCTGATCAGGATCGAGCTCGCGAAGCGTGGCGTCGCGTGCACCGCGAGGCTGCTGGAGGCCGAGGCGCCGCGCACCGCCGCGGCGGTCTGGGAGGCGCTGGCCGACGGCCCGCAGGGTGGCGACGCGCAGCACGCCAAGTACGCCCGCAACGAGGTCTACACGATCGTCCCGCGGTTCGGCCCGCGGATCGGGCAGGAGAACCCGACGGTCACGCCCATCCCGGGCGACGTCTGTTACTTCGACTTCCACGGCGGGATGCTCGACAGCGCGTTCAAGGACGACCAGGGCATCGACGCCGCCGAGGGCGGGATCGACCTCGCGATCTTCTACGGGCGCAACAACCTGCTGCTCAACGGGGATGTCGGCTGGGTGCCGGGCAACGTGTTCGCCACCATCGTCGACGGGCTCGAGGAGATGGCGACCGCCTGCCACGACGTGTGGCGCGCGGGCAGCGTGGGGGAGCGGCTGGTCTACTCGCGGGCGTCGTGACCCTTGCGATGACCCCGGTCTCTGTAGGATTGTCGACAACATGAGCACGGTCGGATTCCTCTACCCGGGCTTCTCCGCCGAGGACGACTACCCGCGCGCCGAGAAGCTGCTGACCGACGGCAGTCGGCTCGCCCTCGTCCACACCGAGATGCCCGAGGACGCCCACCGCGAGGACGCGCTGCTCGCCATCGGCGGCGACGAGGTCCTCGCCGACGGCGCGCGCCGGGTCGCCGCGGAGGCGGGCCCGCTGGACGCGGTCGTCTGGGCCTGCACCTCGGGGTCGTTCATCTTCGGCCCCGAGGGCGCCGCCCGGCAGGTCGCGGCGCTGGAACGGGTGTCCGGGGTGCCGACGTCGAGCACGTCGTTCGCCTTCGTCGACGCCTGCCGGCGGCTCGGGATCCGCTCGGTGGCGGTCGGGGCGACCTATCCGCCGGACGTCGCCGGCGCCTTCGTGCACTTCCTGACCCACCACGACATCTCCGTGCACACGCTGTCCGCCCGCGACATCATCACCGCCGCCGAGGTCGGGACGTTGCCGCCGGAGACCGTGCTGGAGTTCGCCGCCGCGGTGGCCTCGGACGCGCCCGGCGCCGACGCGGTGCTGCTGCCCGACACCGCGCTGCACACCGTGGATGTGCTCGACGCGCTGGACGCACGCGTGGGCAGGCCGGTGCTGACCGCGAACCAGGTGAGCATCTGGCAGGGCCTGCGTGTGGCCGGGGCCGACGTCGACCGTCCCGGCCTGGGGACACTGTTCCGGAGAGGGTGAGTCGTGGGCCTGGACGTCTCGGAGCTCGAGCCGGTGAGCCGGCGCTCCACCGCGGAGATCGTCGCCGACCGGATCCGTGCGGCGATCATGCGCGGCACGTTCGCGCCGGGCACCCAGCTCGGCGAGGTGGACCTCGCGAACCGGCTGGGGGTGAGCCGCGGCCCGCTGCGCGAGGCGATGCAGCGCCTCGTCGCCGAGGGGCTGCTGCGCAGCGAACGCCACCGCGGCCTGTTCGTGCGCGAGCTCGGTCCCGACGACGTCCGTGACGTCTACCTGGCCCGCACCGCCGTCGAGCGGGCCGCGGCGCTCAAGGTGCTTGAGGGTGACCGGGCGGCGGCCGTCGTCGCGCTGGAGATCCCGCTCGGCGTGATGGCCGCCGCGGCCGAGGCGGGCGACGCCGTGGCCCTCGCCGACGCCGACCACGACTTCCACGCCGCGCTCGTCGCCGCGTCGGGGAGCCCGCGGCTGCGCCGGATGACCGAGGGTCTGCTCGTCGAGACCCGGATGTGCCTCGCCGCGTTCCAGCAGACGGCCCCGCCCGCCCGGGCGCTGCTCGCCGAGCACGAACGGCTGCGCGACGCCCTGCGCGACGGCCGCACCGAGCTGCTGCTCGACCGGTTGGCCGCCCACATGGACGACGCCGTCACCCGCATCCTCGCCGCGATGCCCGGGGCGGCCTGAGCGCCTGCGAACCGAACCGCCGGACACCCCGGGGACTAGTTCGCATACGTAACATGTCGGCACGTGGTGGGTGTCCTCGAAGGTTTCCTGGTCATCGGCGTCGTCGTGGTCGTCGGGTACGTCCTCGGCCGCGGAGGCCTGCTCGGTGACCAGGGTTCGAAGGTCCTCGCCCGCACCGCCTTCTTCGTCGCGACGCCCGCGCTGCTGTTCACCACGCTCAGCCGTTCGGACGTCGGCGCCGTCCTGTCCTCGGGGCTGGTCGTCACCGCGCTCACCAGCACCCTGGCCTGCCTGCTGTTCGTGCCCGTCGCGCTGCTGCGCCGCCGCCCGGCAGGCGAGGTCGTCGTCGGGTCGATGGCGTCCGGCTACGTCAACGCGGGCAACCTCGGCATCCCGATCGCGGCCTACGTGCTCGGCGACTCCGCCGCCGTCGCCCCGGTGCTGCTGTTCCAGCTCGCGATCCTGACCCCGCTGTTCACGACCCTGATGGACGTCCTGCCCGGCGACGGCCGCGGCGAACGCCCCGGGTGGGTCCGGGTCGCCCTCGCCCCGCTGCGCAACCCGATCGCGATCGCCACCGCCGCCGGGCTGACCGTCTCCGCGACGGGCGTCGTGCTGCCGGAGCCGGTGACCGCCCCGGTCGAGCTGCTCGCCGACCTCGCGGTGCCCGCCATGCTGCTCGCGTTCGGCATCTCCCTGCACGGCGCCCGCCGCCCCGGGGCGGGGGAGACCGCGGGCTCGGTGTGGACCGCCGTCCTGATCAAGAACGTGCTGCACCCGCTGATCGCCTGGGCCTTCGCTGCGGGCGTGCTCGGCCTGACCGGCCCGGCGCTGCTCGCCGCGGTGGTACTGGCCGCCCTGCCCACCGCGCAGAACGTGTTCGGTTACGCCGTGCGCTACGACCGCGCCGTCCCGCTGGCCCGCGACGTGGCACTGGCCTCGACCGTCGTCGCCGTCCCGGTGCTGCTGGTGATCGCCGCGCTACTGGCCTGACCAGGACCTTCCTCGTCGCCACGTCCGGGATGAGGGGGCTCGTCGCTCGTCCCTTTGCTCTGCTCACCGATACGCAGCACCGGCCCCGCGCGGGCGCTGGGCGGCCGCACGGCGGGCCGGCCACCCGCGTCGCGCGTGCGCCGAGATGCAGCCCAGCGGGCGGTGGAGATCGACAACTCCCGCTGAGCTGCATCTCGACGCCGCCGAGGGCTGTCCGCCCGGCATCGCGGGCCCGTCCGGGGCCGCTGCGCCAGGGCACTCCGGGCGCGTGCTGCGTATCGGTGAGCAGAGCAAAGGCGGGCCCGACCGACCCTTGCCCGGACCCACCCGGCCGTGCTTCCCTAGGATTGTCGACAACTCGACAACCCGAGACGCACCACCCTCGACGCATCAGGAGCTGCGAACCCATGGCACAGCTGTCCCCGCTGCTCAAGCAGGCCACCCCGGTCCAGGCCGCCCGCGGTGAGGGCGTCTACCTGTACGACACCGACGGGCGCCGCCACCTCGACTTCACCGCCGGCATCGGCGTCACCTCCACCGGGCACTGCCACCCGACGGTCGTCGCGGCCGCCCAGGAGCAGGTGGCCACGCTGATCCACGGCCAGTACACGACCGTGATGCACCAGCCGTTGCTGACGCTGGTCGAGCGGATGGGCGACGTGCTGCCCGAGGGCATCGACTCGGTGTTCTTCACCAACTCCGGCTCCGAGGCCGTCGAGGCGTCGGTGCGGCTGGCCCGCCAGGCCACCGGCCGGCAGCTGATCATCGCGTTCGACGGCGGCTTCCACGGCCGCACCATGGGTGCCGCGGCGCTCACCACCTCCGGGGCGAAGATCCGGGCCGGGATCGCCCCGATGATGGGCGGGGTCGCGTTCGCGCCCTTCCCCTACGCCTACCGCTACGGCTGGTCCGAGGAGCAGGCCGTCGCGTTCGCCCTGTCCGAGCTCGACCGGCAGCTGGCGAGCACCGCGCCGGCGTCCGACGTCGCCGCGTTCATCGTCGAGCCGGTGCTGGGCGAGGGCGGCTACGTCCCGACCCCGCCCGCGTTCCTGCACGGGCTGCGCGAGCGCGCCGACCGGCACGGCATCCTGCTGATCGCCGACGAGGTCCAGACCGGTTACGGCCGCACCGGGAAGTTCTGGGGCCACCAGCACGCCGAGGGCCTCACCCCGGACATCATCGTCACCGCCAAGGGGCTCGCGTCCGGCTTCCCGCTCTCGGCCATCGCCGCGCCGAAGGCCCTCATGGAGAAGGCGTGGCCCGGCTCGCAGGGCGGCACCTACGGCGGCAACGCCGTCGCCTGTGCCGCCGCGCTCGCCACGCTCGAGGTCGTACAGGGCGAGGGCCTCGTCGAGAACGCCCGCGTGCAGGGCGAGAAGCTCCTGGCCGGCGTCCGGGACGCCGCGCAGGGCATCGCCGCCATCGGCGACGTCCGCGGCCGGGGCCTGATGGTCGGCATCGAGTTCGTCGACGCCGACGGCAAGCCCGACGGCGCCACCGCAGCCAAGGTGCACGCCGCGGCCGCCGCGCAGGGCCTGCTCCTGCTGACCTGCGGTGTGTACGGCAACGTCGTCCGGATGATCCCGGCGCTCGTCGTGACCGCCGAGCAGGTCGACGAGGGCCTGGCGCTCTGGACCAAGGCACTGAACGACGCGCTGTCCTGAGATCCGCCCCCGGGGGAACGGACGAGGCCCCGCACACCTGCCGGTGTGCGGGGCCTCGTCGTCGTCGGAGGTGCGGGTCAGCGCCCGACGGGAGAGATGTTCAGGCTCATCCCGGCCAGACCGCGGGCCTTCACGGTCAGCTTCTCCGCGATCGCGTCGAGGGCCTGCGCCGCGGCCGACTCGGGCTTGCCGAGCACGATCGGGGTGCCGGCGTCGCCGCCCTCGCGCAGCGCGACATCGAGCGGGATCTGGCCCAGCAGCGGCACCGTGGTGCCGACCGTGCGGCTCAGCGAGTCCGCGACGATCTGCCCGCCACCGGAGCCGAAGATCTCGTTGCGCGAGCCGTCGGGCATCTCCATCCAGGACATGTTCTCCACGACCCCGGCCAGGCGCTGGCGGGTCTGGGTGGAGATCGACCCGGCCCGCTCGGCGACCTCGGCGGCGGCCTGCTGCGGGGTGGTCACGACCAGCAGCTCGGCGTTCGGCACGAGCTGGGCGGTGGAGATGGCGACGTCGCCGGTACCCGGGGGCAGGTCGAGCAGCAGCACGTCCAGGTCGCCCCAGAACACGTCGGCGAGGAACTGCTGCAGCGCGCGGTGCAGCATCGGGCCACGCCAGACGACCGGGGTGTTGCCGTCGGTGAACATGCCGATCGAGATGACCTTCACGCCGTGCGACTGCGGCGGCATGATCATGTTCTCGATCTTGGTGGGCCGGTCCGCGGCACCGATCATGCGTGGGACCGAGTGGCCGTAGATGTCGGCGTCGACCACGCCGACCTTCATCCCGCGCCGGGCCATGGCCGCGGCCAGGTTGACGGTGACCGAGGACTTGCCGACGCCGCCCTTGCCGGACGCCACACAGAACACGCGGGTCAGCGAGCCGGGCTGGGCGAAGGGGATGACGGGCTCGTCGGCGTCGCCGCGCAGCGAACGGCGCAGCTCGGTGCGCTGCTCGTCGCTCATCACGTCGAGCTCGACCTCGACCCGCTCGACGCCGGGGACCTTCGAGACCGCCTCGGTGACGCGAGAGGTGATCGTCTCGCGCATCGGGCAGCCCGCGACGGTCAGGTAGACCCCGACGTGGGCGAGGCCGTCGGCGGAGACGTCGACGCTCTTGACCATCCCCAGCTCGGTGATCGGCTTGTGGATCTCCGGGTCCTCGACGGTGCCGAGGGCTGCGCGCACGGCCTCGACGACGGTGCTGGTGCTGCCGGTGACGGACATGGGCTCCTACGACCTCTTTCCTCTCGCGTCACCCCATGCTACGTGGGTGGTTCCGGGGTCTCCGGGTCACCGGCGGTGTCGCGCGGCACGTCCGCGCTGACGAGGTGGTGCGGGTGTCTCTAGCATCCCTGCGATGGACGACACGAGCGGCGCCCCGACGCGCGAGCACCCGGCGCGCCGCCGCGTGGTCCCGACCCCGGCCGAGCTCGCGTCGTGGCGCAGCTTCCTGCGCGCGCACGCGGGCATCACCAAGCAGCTCGAGACCGAGCTGGAGGGCGAGCAGCAGCTGTCCCTGGCCGCCTACGACGTGCTGGTCCAGCTGTCCGAGGCGCCCGACCACCGGCTGCGGATGACCGAGCTGGCCGACGCCGTGCTGCTCTCCCGCTCCGGGGTCACCCGGCTCGTCGACCGGCTGGAACGGGTCGGGCTCGTCGCCCGGGCCAAGGTCGCCGACGACGGCCGCGGGGTCACCGCCCGGCTCACCGACACCGGCTACGACCGCTTGCGCACCGCCGCGGTCACCCATCTGCGCGGGGTCCGCGCGCACTTCGTGGAGCGGCTCGGCGCCGACGACCTCGCGGCGCTCGAGCGCATCATGGGCCGCCTGGTCCCCGACCGCTCCTGAGCGATCAGCGTTCCTTCTTGCGCATCTTCTTCCGGGCACCCGGCTCGACCGGGAGCTCCTCGCCGCGGCTGCGGGCCACGGCGTCGTCGAGCCGGTCACCCAGCTTCTCCAGCTCGCCGCGCAGGTAGTCCCGGCTCGCGGTCTCCCCGACGGCCAGGCGCAGCGCCGCCAGCTCCCGGGCGAGGAACTCGGTGTCGGCCTTCGTCCGCTCGGCGCGCCGCCGGTCCTCGTCCAGCGCGATCCGGTCCCGGTCGTCCTGCCGGTTCTGGGCCAGCAGGATCAGCGGTGCGGCGTACGCGGCCTGGGTGGAGAAGGCAAGGTTGAGCAGGATGAACGGGTACGGGTCCCACTGGATCGACCAGGCGACCAGGTTCAGCGCGATCCACACGACGACGATCACCGACTGGATCGCGAGGAAGCGGCCCGTCCCGAGGAACCGGGCGATCCGCTCGGAGAAGCGGGCGAAGCCGTCCGGGTCCACCTCGAACCGCCGACGCCCGACGCGCGGCTGGTCCAGCCGCCGTCCGATCCCGGGCTCAGGCACCGTGCACCTCCCCGTCGTGCGTACGGTCGCCGGCGCCGTCCGCGGCCCGCACCGCGCCGCCGTGCACCTCGCCCGGGGCGAGGTCGCGGTCGCGCCAGCCCTGCGGCAGCAGGTGGTCCAGCACGTCGTCGACCGTGACCGCGCCCAGCAGGTGGTCCTCGGCGTCGACGACCGGGCCCGCCACCAGGTTGTAGCTGGCGAAGTAGCGGGTCACCTCGCCGAGCCCGGCCTCGGGCCCCAGCTGCGGCAGGTCGGCGTCGACCATGCCCGCGACCAGCTCGAACGGTGCCGCCCGCAGCAGCTGCTGGGTGTGCACACAGCCCAGGTAGCGCCCGGTCGGGGTCGCGGTCGGCGGGCGGACGACGAACACCATCGACGCCAGCGCCGGGGGCACCTCCGGGTTGCGCACCCGGGCGAGCGCCTCGGCGACGGTCACGTCCGGCGCCAGGGTGATCGGCTCCGGGGTCATCAGGCCGCCCGCGGTGTCCCACTCGTAGCGCAGCAGGCGGCGCACGGGCTCGGACTCGTCGGGCTCCATCAGTTCCAGCAGCCGGCCCGCCTCGTCGTCGTCGAGCTCGCCGAGCAGGTCCGCCGCGTCGTCCGGGCTCATCGCCTCCAGGACGTCGGCGGCGCGGTCGTCGTCGAGGTAGCCGAGCAGCTCGCGCTGGTCGGACTCGGACAACTCCTCGAACACGTCGGCGAGCCGCTCGTCGTCCAGGGCGTCGACGACGTGGCGCTGCCGGTCGTCGGGCAGCCGCGACAGTGCCGCGGCGACGTCGGCCGGGCGCATCGAGTCGAACACCGCGAGCAGCCGGTCCGCGCCCTGCGCGGCGGCGACGTCGAGCCCGGACACGGCCTCCCAGCCGAACACCTCGACCCGCGGCCTGCGCGCCAGCCGGGTCCGCCGGAACCGCAGCGCCACCTTGGTGATCACCCAGTCCCGGGTCCGGCTCGGCTCGACCGCGACGTCGATGACCGAGCCCTCGGTCCCGCCCTCGCGCACCGTCGCGGGGGAGTTCAGCAGCTGCCCGAGCACGAGGGTCTCGTTCGGGCGCTGGTCGAACGAGCGCAGGTTCACCGAGCCGCTGGCCAGCGTCACCGCGGTCGGCGCGATGTCGGCGACCCGCAGCATCGGCACGAAGATGCTGCGGCGTGCGGACAGGTCCACGACCAGGCCCAGCACCCGCGGTGGATGACTGTCCACGCGCAGCGAGACCACGACGTCGCGGACCTTGCCGATCCGTTCACCGTCCGGGCCGTAGACGGCCAGGCCGGCCATCCGCGCGACGAACACCCGTACCGAGGCCATGGCGCCGAGACTAGAACCCCCGGCGGTACCGCGACCGCCCCGGACGTGTGACTAGGCTCGCCCGCCGTGAACGAGCCGCAGCACGATCCCGGCCAGGGCCCCGAACCCCTCCGCTACGACATCGTCGACGTGTTCACCGACCGTCCGTACGCCGGTAACCCGCTGGCCGTCGTGCACGGCGCCGAGGCGCTGTCCACGGCCCGGATGCAGGCGATCGCGCGGGAGTTCAACCTGTCGGAGACGACGTTCCCGCTGGCCCCGACCGGCGACGGCGAGAGCGGCGCCGACTACCGGGTGCGGATCTTCACCCCGCTCGCCGAGCTGCCCTTCGCCGGGCACCCCAGCGTCGGCACGGCCTGGGTGCTGGCCCGTGACGGCGTCATCGGCGAGGGCGACCGCGTGCAGGAGTGCGGGGCCGGGCTGCTGCCCGTGCGGGTCGACGACACCGGCGCCCGGGTGTGGGGCGGCGCGCCGTCGGTCGGCGCCGAGCTGAACGCCGTCCGCCTCGCCGCCGCGCTCGGCCTCGGCCCCGACGACGTCGACGGCGCCGCCGTGCCGGGTGTGGCCGGTGCCGGGACCGACTTCGCGATCCTGCTCGTCGTCGCCGGTGCGGTCGCCCGCGCGGTGCCCGACCCCGCGGCGCTGGCCGCCGCGGTCGCCGACAGCGGCGCGACCGGGCTGCTCGTCGCCGCCGTCGACGCCACCGCCGAGCGGGTCCACGCCCGCATGTTCGGCATCGGGATCGGGGTCCCCGAGGACCCGGCGACGGGCTCGGCCGCCGTCGCGCTCGGGATCTTCCTCGCCGACCGCGGCCTGGTCACCGACGACGGCGAGCACTCCTTCGTCGTGACCCAGGGGGTGGAGATGGGCCGTCCGTCCACGTTGTACGCCGGCGTGCGCACCGAGGGCGGCCGGGCCGTCGGGAGCTGGGTCGGCGGGACCGTCGTCGCGGTGGCCAGGGGCTCCCTGACCCCACCTCCCGAACAGGGGTGACCGACGGGTAACCCCACCTGACCACCGGCGGGTGAGAAACCAATCACCTGGACGGGGCGCCGCGGCCGTCGTCGTGCCAGCATCAGTCCCCAGCCCGAACGCCCGTGTCGTGACGACGTCGTCGCCGCGACGCGGGCGAGGACGATCTCGACGAGGAGCCCGCCTGTGAGCACCACCCTCCGCGCCCGCCGGTCCTGCCTGGCCGTGCCCGGATCGAGCCAGAAGTTCATCGACAAGGCTCGCACGCTGAACTCCGACCAGGTCTTCCTGGACCTGGAGGACGCCTGCGCCCCGCTGGCCAAGCCCGGTGCGCGGACGACGATCGTCGAGGCCCTCAACGAGGGCGGCTGGGGCGAGAAGATCCGCGTCGTCCGGGTCAACGACTGGACCACCGAGTGGACCTACCGCGACGTCGTCGAGGTCGTCGAGGGCGCCGGCGCCAACCTCGACGCGATCATGCTGCCGAAGGTGCAGACCCCCGAGCAGGTCGTCGCGCTCGACCTGCTGCTGACCCAGATCGAGAAGACCAACGGTCTCGAGGTCGGGAGGATCGGCATCGAGGCGCAGATCGAGAACGCGCTGGGCCTGACCAACGTCAACGCCATCGCCACCGCGTCGCCGCGGGTCGAGACGATCATCTTCGGCCCGGCCGACTTCATGGCCTCGATCAACATGAAGTCGCTGGTCGTCGGCGAGCAGCCCCCCGGCTACGACGTGGGCGACGCCTACCACCACATCCTCATGTCGATCCTGATGGCGGCCCGCGCGCACGACAAGCAGGCCATCGACGGCCCGTACCTGCAGATCAAGGACGTCGACGGGTTCCGCCGGGTCGCCGGCCGGTCCGCGGCACTGGGCTTCGACGGCAAGTGGGTGCTGCACCCCGGCCAGATCGACGCCGCCAACGAGACCTTCTCCCCGGCGCAGAGCGACTACGACCACGCCGAGAACATCCTCGACGCCTACGAGTACTTCACCTCCGAGGCCGGTGGCAAGCGCGGCGCGGCGATGATCGGCGACGAGATGATCGACGAGGCCAGCCGCAAGATGGCGCTGGTGATCTCGGGCAAGGGCCGCGCGGCGGGCATGACCCGCACCGACAAGTGGACCCCGCCGGAGGCGTGAGCGCAGCTCGCGCAACGAACCTCAGCGCTGAGGCCCCGACCGCCCGCCGACCGACGACGCTCACCGAGGAGTAATCAGCATGGCCCGGCTCGCCCAGACCGCCGGTCTGACCGACATCCAGACCGAGATCCTGTCCACCGTCCGCTCGTTCGTGGACAAGGAGATCATCCCGCACGCGACGGCGCTGGAGCACGCGGACACCTACCCGCAGGACATCGTCGACGGGATGAAGGAGATGGGGCTGTTCGGCCTCATGATCCCGGAGGAGTACGGCGGCCTCGGCGAGTCGCTGCTCACCTACGCCCTGGTGGTCGAGGAGATCGCCCGCGGCTGGATGAGCGTCTCCGGCGTCATCAACACCCACTTCATCGTGGCGTACATGCTCCGCCAGCACGGCACGCAGGCGCAGAAGGAGAAGTACCTGCCGAGGATGGCCACGGGCGAGACCCGTGGCTCGTTCTCGATGTCCGAGCCCGATCTCGGCTCGGACGTCGCGGCGATCAAGACCCGTGCGAAGCAGGACGGCGACGACTACGTCATCGACGGCGCCAAGATGTGGCTGACCAACGGTGGCACGTCGAACCTGACCGCGGTGCTGGTGAAGACCGACGAGGGCGCCGAGCGTCCGCACCAGAACCTCACCACGTTCCTGGTGGAGAAGCCCACCGGCTACGGCGAGGTCGCCCCCGGCCTGATCGTCCCGGGCAAGATCGACAAGATGGGCTACAAGGGGGTCGACACCACCGAGCTGGTGTTCAAGGACCACCGGATCTCCGGCGAGCAGATCCTCGGCGGGGAGCGTGGCAAGGGCTTCGCGCACATGATGGACGGCGTCGAGGTCGGCCGCGTGAACGTCGCCGCCCGTGCCTGCGGCATCGCGATCCGGGCGTTCGAGCTGGGCGTCGAGTACGCCCAGCAGCGCTCGACCTTCGGCAAGCCGATCGTCCAGCACCAGGCGATCGCGTTCAAGATCGCCGAGATGGCGACCAAGGTCGAGGCCGCGCACCTGATGATGGTCAACGCCGCGCGCCTCAAGGACCGCGGCGAGCGCAACGACGTCGAGGCCGGCATGGCCAAGATGCTCGCCTCGGAGTACTGCAAGGAGGTCACCGAGGAGGCGTTCCGCATCCACGGCGGCTACGGCTACTCCAAGGAGTACGAGATCGAGCGTCTCATGCGCGAGGCGCCGTTCCTGCTCATCGGCGAGGGCACCTCGGAGATCCAGAAGACGATCATCTCCCGGGGTCTGCTGCGCGACTACAAGCTGCGCTGACCGCACCCGCGTCCACGGCCCCGTACCCCGTCCCGGGGTGCGGGGCCGTGTCGTCCGGTCGGTGGGGTGTGACCTGCGGCTCCGCGACTAGTGTTCGGGGCACGTCGCGGTCGGGTCGAACGTTGCACCGACGACGAGACAGGACATCTTCCACGAGGAGCACGCCATGACCAACCCCTTCGGCGGCCAGACTCGTCCGGCTCCGGGCCTGCCGCAGCTGCCCACTCCGCCGACCGGGTGGCCGGTGGGCTCCTACGCCACCTACGAGGAGGCGCAGCGGGCCGTCGACCACCTCGCCGACTCCGACTTCCCGGTCGCCGACGTGACGATCGTCGGCGTCGACCTGATGCTCGTCGAGCGGGTCATCGCCCGCCTGACCTGGGGCCGGGTGCTCGCCTCCGGCGCGGCGCAGGGTGCCTGGCTGGGTCTGTTCGTCGGTGTCCTGCTGTTCGTGTTCTCCCCGGACGGCAACTTCCTGCCCATCGTCGTCGGCCTGGTGTCCGGGGCGGTGTTCTTCATGGCCTTCGCCGCGGTCAGCTACAGCGCGAGCAAGGGCCGCCGGGACTTCCAGTCCGCCAGCCAGATGGTGGCGGGCCGCTACGACGTCCTGTGCGAGCCGCGCAACGCCGAGCGGGCCCGCGAGATGCTGGCCAAGCTGGCGATGGGCGGCCCCGGCGGGGGCTTCTGACCGGCCCCCGCCCCGCCCGCACGACCCCGCGGCCGTCGTCACCCGACCGGGTGGCGGCGGCCGTCGTGCGCCGGCAAGCGGACATCGGTTCCCACCGGGCACACCGCCTCCTATAGTTCGCGCGTCGGACATATCGGAGGGGCGCGATGACACAGGTGTCGGGCGGACCGGCGGGGCGCGAGCTCCCGCCGGCGGCGGTGGACGAGGAGGTGCTCCTCGCCGAACAGCGGGCGTGGACACCGTGGAAGATCGCGGTGTGGGCGGGGATCGCCCTGCTGGGCGGGCTGGCGTGGGTGATGCTCGCGCTGGTGCGCGGGGAGACGGTCAACGCGATCTGGTTCGTGTTCGCCGCGGTGAGCACCTACGCGATCGCGTACCGGTTCTACTCCCGCTACATCGAGAACAAGCTCCTGCGTCCGGACGACCGGCGCGCCACCCCGGCCGAGTACAAGGAGAACGGCCAGGACTTCCTGCCGACCGACCGGCGGGTCCTCTACGGCCACCACTTCGCCGCGATCGCCGGTGCCGGTCCGCTGGTCGGACCGGTCCTGGCCGCGCAGATGGGGTACCTGCCCGGCACGATCTGGATCATCGTCGGCGTCATCGTCGCCGGCGCGGTCCAGGACTATCTGGTGCTGTTCTTCTCGATGCGCCGCGGCGGGCGCTCGCTGGGCCAGATGGCCCGCGAGGAGCTCGGCCGGGTCGGCGGGATCGCGGCGATCATCGCGACCCTCGCCATCATGATCATCCTGATCGCGGTGCTCACGCTGGTCGTGGTGAACGCGCTCGGGGAGAGCCCGTGGGGCGTCTTCTCGGTGGCGCTGACCATCCCGATCGCCCTGTTCATGGGCGTCTACCTGCGGTACCTGCGGCCCGGGAAGGTCTCCGAGGTCTCCTGGATCGGCTTCGTGCTGCTGATCGGCGCGATCGTCGCCGGCGGCTGGGTCTCCGAGACCGGCTGGGGCCAGGCGCTGTTCACCCTGGACCGGACCACCATCGCCTGGGGCGTGATCGTCTACGGCTTCGTGGCCGCGGTGCTCCCGGTCTGGCTGCTGCTCGCCCCGCGCGACTACCTGTCGACGTTCATGAAGATCGGCACGATCGTGCTGCTCGCGGTGGCGATCATCGTCGTCCGCCCCGAGGTCGCGGCGCCCGCGTTCAGCGAGTTCGCCGGCCGCGACGACGGCCCCGTCGTCGCCGGGTCGCTGTTCCCGTTCCTGTTCGTGACGATCGCCTGCGGCGCGCTGTCCGGCTTCCACGCCCTGATCTCCTCGGGTACCACGCCCAAGCTGGTCGAGAAGGAGCGCCAGACCCGCTTCATCGGCTACGGCGGCATGCTCATGGAGTCCTTCGTGGCGATCATGGCGCTGGTCGCGGCGCTGTCGATCGACCGCGGGCTCTACTTCGCGATGAACGTGCCCGCGTCGCTGACCGAGGGCACCGTCGAGGGCGCGGCCGCGTTCGTGAACTCGCTCGGCCTGATGAACGTCAACGTCACCCCCGACCAGCTGGCGACGACCGCGGCACTGGTCGGCGAGGAGTCGATCGTCTCCCGCACCGGGGGTGCGCCGACGCTGGCGGTCGGCCTGGCGAACATCATGCAGCAGTTCATCGGCGGGCCCGGGATGATGAGCTTCTGGTACCACTTCGCGATCATGTTCGAGGCGCTGTTCATCCTCACCGCCGTCGACGCCGGCACCCGGGTGGCGCGCTTCATGCTGCAGGACGCGATCGGCACCGTGGCCCCGAGGTTTAAGGACACCTCGTGGCGGCCGGCCGCCTGGATCTGCACCGGGCTGATGGTCGGTGCCTGGGGCGCGATCCTGCTGATGGGCGTGACCGACCCGCTGGGCGGGATCAACACGCTCTTCCCGCTGTTCGGCATCGCGAACCAGCTCCTGGCGGCGATCGCGCTCGCGGTCTGCCTGGCGATCGCGGCCCGGCGCGGGCACGTGCGCTACCTGTGGATCATCGTCGTGCCGCTGGCGTTCGCCGCCGTCGTGACGGTCACGGCGTCGATGTACAAGATCTTCTCCTCGAACCCGAAGATCGGGTACTGGGCGCAGCACTTCGCCTTCCGGGAGGCCATCGCGTCCGGGGAGACGAGCTTCGGCACCGCGGGCACCCCGCAGGCGATGGCGGCCGTCGTCCGCAACACCTTCGTCCAGGGCACGCTGTCGATCCTGTTCGTGACGCTCGCGCTCGTCGTGATCGTCGCCGCGGTCCTGGCCGCCCGGACGTCGATCTCGACGGGCGGCCGCCCGGACCACGAGGAGGAACCGGTTCCCTCGCGGCTCTACGCCCCGGCCGGCCTGGTCGCGACCCCGGCGGAGAAGGAGCTGGAGAAGGAGTGGACCGAGACGGTCGGCACCCCGGCCCGGTCGGGGCACTGACCGTGGCGGCACCGACCGTGGCGGCCACGACGCTGGCCCGGCTGCGGGCGCTGCACGGCTGGTGGCGCGGGGTGATCGGGGCGGATCTGTACGACCGCTACCTCGACCACCACCGTCGCAGCGGACACGACCACCCGCCGATGACCGAGCGGGAGTACTGGCGGGCCCGCACCGCGTACCAGGAGAGCAACCCGCAGGGCCGCTGCTGCTGAGGCGGCACCCCGCCTCCGGCCGGACCCGCTGCGCCGCACGGGTGGCCGGAGCTGCACGTTCGGCCCAGCGCGCCCTCCCGGGTGGGTGTCACACCCCACCGGGGAGGGCGCGTCGGGTTCCGGACACGGGCTGCTGCGGGCAGGATCAGGCACTGTGAGCGGCGAGGCGTGGCAGGAGAGCGACCAGATCCGCCCGGCCACGGTGCACCGTGCCTACGGGCGGGGTGCCGCGGGCTTCGACGCCTTCGTCGCGACCCTGCCCGGCTACCGCACCCACCTGCGGGTGTCGGCGTCGCGGATGGGCCTGGGCGACGGCCACGGTCTGCGTCTGCTCGACGTCGGCTGCGGCACCGGGGTGTCCACCGAGGCGCTGCTGACCAGCGTCGGAGGTGCCGAGGTGGTCGCGGTCGACGCGTCCGCGGAGATGCTCGCCGTCGCCCGGAAGAAGAACTGGTCGCCCCGGGTGACGTTCGTGCACTCCCGGCTGGAGACCCTCGCCGAGGCCGGCATCGAGGGCCCGTTCGACGGGATCCTCGCGTCCTTCCTGGTGTCCAACCTGCCCGACGCCGAGCACGGCCTGCGCCGGCTGCTGAGCCTGCTCGCGCCCGGCGCCCCGCTGGCGGTGCACGACTACGCCGTCGGCGGCCGGAGCCGGATGCGCTGGACGACGGCGAACTGGACCTGGATGCTCCCGATGGCCTCGCTGCGCTGGGGGGCCGCGGACCTCGCCCGCTACCGGGCCAGGCGGATCGCGACGGCCGGCGGGCCCGAGCAGATGGTGCACCGGATGGAACGGGCCGGGTTCGACGACGTCCGCGTCCAGACCGTCGGCGGGGTCCAGCAGCACCTCGTGCACACGTTCCTGGGACGGCGCCCCGACGAGCCCGACGTCGTGGGGGAGCGCCAGGAACGCCGCGCCCGCCGCTCGGCCATCGCCGCCGCGGGGTGGCGGCCCCTCCGGGACGAGCCCGCCCCGGCTCCCGGGGACACGACCGAACCCGTCGACGAGGGCGGCCCCGAGGACCCCGGCTACGCCGAGACACTCCCGGAGCAGGTGCTCGAGGACGACGGGGTGGAGGTGGGGGAGGGTGACGCCGACGGCGCCGCGGACCCGGCCCCGTCCGGTGCGGCGGACGACCCCGCCCCCACCGAGGACGACGACCCGGACACCCGCCCGCGCGGGCACGCTGTGGCCCGGGCGCTGCGGTACGGGCTGCCGGACCCCCGTCCCGAGCCCTCCGACCCCGGCGCCGCGGAACCCGGGTCCGGTGCCGCCGAGTCCGACCCCGGTGCCGCCGGACCCGACCGCGGCGCTGCCGAGCCCGGACCTGCCGGACCCGGCACCACGGGCCCCCGGCGCCCGACGCCCGGCCCTCGTCCGCGCCGCCCGGTCGGGCTCCGGCGCCCCGGCCCCCCGCGGCCACGCCCCGGGGACGCGCCCCCGCCCGCCGGGGACGACGAGCCGCCGACCCCGCCGACGGGCACCCGCCGGGTCTGACCGGCGGGCGTCCCGGGCCTACAGCCAGCCGTTGCGGCGGAAGTTGCGGTACAGCAGCCCGCACAGCGTCGCGATGACGATCAGGACCATCGGGTACCCGAAGTCCCAGTGCAGCTCGGGCATCGAGTCGAAGTTCATGCCGTAGACGCCGGCGATCATCGTCGGCACCGAGATCAGGCCCGCGTAGGCGGTGATCTTCCGCATGTCGTTGTTCTGCCGCATGCTGATCTTCGCGAGGACCGCGTCGACCAGGGTGGTCAGCAGCTCGTTGAAACCGGCCACCTGCTCGGCGACGCCGCCGAGGTGGTCGTCGACGTCGCGGAAGTAGGACCGCACGTCGTGCGGGACCAGCGCGCTGTAACCCTCGGCGAGCTTGCGCATCGGCCCGACCAGCGGCATCACCGCACGACGCAGGTCGAGGATCTCGCGCTTCATGACGTAGATCTGCTCGGGGTTCATCGTCGAGCGCGGCGAGAACACCTCGGCCTCGACGGCGTCGATGTCGTCCTCGATCTGCCCGCAGACCTCGATGTAGGAGTCGACGACGTGGTCGGCGATGGCGTGCAGCACCGCGGCCGGGCCGAGGGACAGCTGCTCCGGGTCGTCCTCGAGCCGCCGCCGTACCTCCCGCAGGCCGGTGTGGCGGCCGTGCCGGACGGTCACGACGAAGTCGCGCCCGAGGAAGGCCATGACCTCACCGGTCTCGACGATCTCGTTCGACGTCGTCGGGTCGGCGTGCCCGACGTAGCGGACGGTCTTGAGCACCATGAACAGCGTGTCGTCGTAGCGCTCGAGCTTGGGGCGGTTGTGCGCGTGCACCGCGTCCTCGACGGCGAGCTCGTGCAGCCCGTAGGTCTCGGCGACGCCGGCGATCTGCTCGGAGTCCGGCTCGTGCAGCCCGATCCAGACGAAGCCCTCGCCGCGCTCGCGGACCTCGGCGATCGCCTCGTCGTGGGTCCAGCGGCCGGGGAGCCGGCGGCCGTCGACGTAGACGGCGCAGTCGACGACGTAGGCGGACAGTGGAACACGCAGCCGGACGGGCGGGCTCGCGGCGGCCCGCGCCGCGGCGCGCTCGGCGCGGCGGGACGGGCGGATGGTGGGGCGGAGCTGGGAGAGCGAGGGCATCACGAGGACCACCTCCGGGCGTGCCGGTGCGGCTCGGGGGGCGAGCGGCACCGGGGAACGGTGCGACCGCGCAGGGCGGCCGCCGGGCCGGAACTCGCCTCCCGCCGGGATCAGCCCGTGACGTGCTCCGGGGCCGTGTGCAGCGGGAGGCGGCACCTACTGCTCGCCGGTGTCTGGGACGCGGACACCGCACTCACCTCCCTAGCTGTTCCGGTGGACGTCCTGTGTCTCGTCCGTGCGCGGGCGGACGTCACCGAGATGTGACATCCCCGACCGTGCACGTGTGAGCCGGACCGCCCTTCCTCGCGCGGGCCACCGGATAGATTACCCCCGCAACGAATCGACAGCGTGATGGGAGCGTGAACGGTGCAGTTCGGGCGCTACTACGAGGAGTTCGAGGTCGGTGCGGTCTACAAGCACTGGCCCGGCAAGACGGTCACCGAGTACGACGACCACCTGTTCTGCCTCCTCACCATGAACCACCACCCGCTGCACATGGATGCGCACTACGCGGAGGAGACGACCGACTTCGGCAAGAACGTCGTGGTCGGCAACTACATCTACTCGCTGCTGCTGGGCATGTCCGTGCCGGACGTGTCGGGCAAGGCGATCGCGAACCTCGAGGTCGAGTCGCTCAAGCACACGAAGCCGACCTTCCACGGCGACACGATCTACGGCGAGACCGAGGTCCTCGACAAGACCCCGTCGAAGTCGAAGGACGACCGCGGCGTCGTGTACGTCGAGACCCGCGGCTACAAGCAGGACGGCACCGTCGTGTGCACCTTCCGCCGCAAGGTCATGGTGCCCAAGCGGTCCTACGGCGACAGCCGCGGCGGGGAGCAGCCCGGCCGCCCCACGCCGCAGGTCTGACCCGCGGCACACCACGCCGGCACCGGCCCCCGACTCCGTCCCGGAGCGGGGGCCGTCGTGTGTCACCCACACGCATACCGCGGGGCCGGACGGGCACCCGCCGTGGCGGTCAGGTCCGGGGCAGGCAGTCCCAGCCGCCGAGGGTCTCGGTCAGGCCCTCGACGACGGCCAGCGTCGCGTAGTCCGCCCGGTCGACGAACCGGGCGTCGGTGGCGTCGTCGCCGGCCCGCGGGATGCCGTCGCCGGTCGCGAGGGTGCAGACGTAGTCGGCGATCCGGTACGGGCCGCGGAGGACCACCCCGGCCAGGCGCCCGGGGACGACCGTCAGACCGGTCTCCTCGGCGAGCTCGCGGACCACGGCCTCGTGCTCGCTCTCGCCCGCCTCGACCCGGCCGCCGGGGACCGACCAGAGCCCCCGACCAGGCTCGTTCGCCCTGCGGACGAGCAGCAATCGTCCGTCCGGGTCGAACACGATTCCACCCACGCAGGCGACGTGTCGGCTACTGTCGGTCATCCGGAACGACGGTACGCTGCTCGGGTGCCGGTACCGGGGCCAGTCGGCCCTCCGGTACCAATGACATGTCTGTGTGTCCGACACACCGAGAAACGGGTGGGCAGGGAACGTGAAGAAGATCCTGATCCTGGTAGCGGTGGCGCTGGGGATCTTCCTGGTGATCACCAATCCCAATGGTGCGGCCGGTTCGGTCTCGAACGTGGGCAACATCCTCTACGACGCGGCGCAGTCCGTCTCGACCTTCGTCACCAACCTGATCTGAGCCCGTGCTCGCGCCCCGGGAGATCGACGAGTACCTGCTCCCCACGGAGCGGCGCGTCATCCGTGTGCGCCAGCACTGGGCGGTGATGGTCAAACACATCTGGCAGACGGCGCTGTTCATCATCGTGGTGATCGGTGTCGAGCAGCTGCTCGACGGGCCCGGGGTCGACCCGGTGCTGGACGTCGTGGTCGACAACCTGGCGTTCTACCTGGTCGTCGTCGCGGTCCTGCGCTACACGGCGCTGTCGATCCTCTGGTGGATCGAGCGGATCGTGATCACCGACAAGCGGGTGATGATCGCCCAGGGGATCATCGTGCACAACGTCGGCATGATGCCCCTGGGCAAGGTCACCGACCTGACGTTCCAGCGTTCGCTGTCCGGGCGCATGCTCGGCTACGGGACGATGGTCGTCGAGTCCGCGGGCCAGATCCAGGCGCTGAACCGCATCGACTACATGCCGCGCCCCGAGGAGATCTACGAGGCGCTCTCCGAGCTGGTCTTCGGGGAGAAGGGCAAGACCCGCGCGACCGGCATGCTCGCCAAACCGCGCTGGCGGCGCTGACCCGCGTGTCCCGTCGCGGGATGCGCGCGCGCCGCGCGGCGCTAGTGTCGGTCACGTGTCCGTCATCGATCTGCACGCCCACTCCACCGCGTCCGACGGCACCGACTCCCCGGCCGGGCTGGTCCGGGCGGCCGGCGCCGCGGGGCTCGACGTCGTCGCGATCACCGACCACGACACCACCGCCGGGTGGGCCGAGGCGGGGGCCGCGCTGCCGGCCGGTCTCGCGCTGGTGCGCGGCGCGGAGTTCTCCTGCCTGAGCCCGACCGGCCGCACGGGCGAGCCGCGCTGCTCGGTACACCTGCTCGGCTACCTGTTCGACCCGGAGCACGCCGCGATCGTCGCGGAGCAGGAGCGGCTGCGGTCCGAGCGCGTGCAGCGACTGGAGACGATGATCGGGCGAATGGCCGCCGACGGGTACCCGGTCGACGTCGACACCGTGTTCGCACACCTGCCCGAGGGCGGCAGCGCGGGCCGGCCGCACCTGGCCCGCGCGCTCGTCGCGGCCGGCGTCGTCGGGTCGGTCGACGAGGCCTTCTCCGAGCTGCTGCACAACGACAGCCCCTACTACGTGCCGCGGGCCGACACCCGGGTCGAGACGGCCGTCGAGATGATCGTCGCGGCGGGCGGGGTCGCGGTGTTCGCGCACCCACTGGCCCGCAGGCGCGGCGTGGTCGTGGAGCCGTCGGTGCTCGTCGACCTCGTCGGCTGGGGGCTGGGCGGGATCGAGGTCGACCACCCGAACCACGCCCCGGCCGACCGCGAGCTGCTGCGCGGGATCACCCTCGAGCACGGCCTGCTCACGACCGGCTCCAGCGACTACCACGGCACGAACAAGACGACCCCGCTCGCCGAGGAGACGACCGACTCGGAGGTCTACGCGGCACTGACCGAACGGGCCACCGGCGTCCCCGTGCTGCACGGCGGATCCGGCGGCACCGCGTGACGGTGCGTCGCCGGGAGTGATCGACGGTCGGTGACCGTCCCGGAGTACCGTGGCGCCCATGGCCCGGACCACCGCTCCCGCCACCGGGACCCCGGACGGTCAGCTCGGCCTGGACCTGCTCGACCCCGGCTTCGGTGCGACCGCGCTGCACCGGGTCACCCCGGCCCGGCTCGACACCTGGGACGCCTGCCCGCGCCGCTACCGGATGGTGCACGTCGACCGCCCGGCCCCGCCGCGCGGCGGCGGGTTCGCCCACACCACGCTCGGTGCGGTCGTGCACCTGGCGCTGCGGTCGCTGGCGGCCCTGCCCGCTGAGCGGCGCACCCCGGAGCAGGCCGCGTCCCTGGTGGACCGGCACTGGACCGGCGAGGGGTTCGCCGACGACGCCCAGGCCGCCCGGTACCGTGAGCGCGCTCGGGACTGGCTGGCCGCCGCCGTCGACGGCCCGGCCGGGCGGGACGAGCCGCTCGCCGTCGAACGCTGGGTGCGGGCCCCCGCCGGGCCGCTGCTGGTCGAGGGCCGGGTCGACCGGATCGACGCGCGCGACGGCGAGGCCGTCGTCGTCGACTTCAAGACCGGGCGCCGGGTGCCGACCGCGGCCGACGCCGCGGACTCCCGGCAGCTCGCGCTCTACGCCGTCGCCACCGCCGCGGTGTTCCGCCGTCCCTGCCGCACGGTCGAGCTGCATCACGTGCCGACCGGGACCGTCGCCGCGCACACCCACGACCAGGCCTCCCTCGACCGGCACGTCGCCGCGGCCGCGGAGTCCGCCGACGCCGCCGCCGGGGCGACGACCGCGCTGGCCGACGGCGGCGACGCCGCCGCGCTCTTCCCGGCCCGCACCGGCGCGCACTGCGGGACCTGCGCGGTCCGCCGGAACTGCGCCCCGGGCCGCGCCGCCGTCCCGGAGCCGCGACCGTGGGACCTGCTCGCACCGTGACCGCCGACCCGCAGTTCCCCGGCCCGCCGCCCCGCGGCCGCCCCCCGCTCCCGCCCCGCCCGCCGGGCCCGCCCGCCCCGTACCGCGCCGGGCCGTCGCACGGACGCCCGCACCCCGGCCCCGACGGCTACGGCCCCCGCCCGCCGGCCCTGCCGTCCGGCCCGCCCGGGCGGCGCGGCGGCCTCGGGCCTCCGGCCGGTCCGCACCCCACCGAGGCCCTGCCCGGGGCCCGCCGCGCACCGCGCCGCGGCGACGCCGGGTCCCGCCGCGGGCTGTCCTCCGGCGCGGGCGAGCCACCGCGCGCCGACGAGCACCCCGCCGCCCGCGCGCCCGGCCGGCGGGCCGACCGCCGCCGCGCCGAGGAGGGCCGGCGGCGGGCGCGGCGCCGCACACCCGGACCCGACGTCGACGGCGCCGGGGCCCGGCTGGTGCGCGGCCTGGCCGGCGTGCTCGCCGGCGGGCTGGTCGTGCTCGCCCTCGGGCTGGTCGCCGTGGAGTGGGCGGCCGGGAACAGCGGGGTCCCCGGGCCCGGCTCCGGCGCGATCGTCGCGCACGTCGGGGCGGCGGTCGTCGCCGTCGTCGGCCAGGTCGTCGCGGACCGGCGGCGGGACCGCGCCGGTCTGCTCGCCGCGCTCGGGGTGGTCGTGACGGCGTCGCTGGTGCTCGGGTTCGGCTGGTTCCTGTAGCCGCGCGGAGCCGACGCCGGCTCAGCCGGCGGGCCCCAGCACGACGAGCTCGTCGCCGCGCAGCTCGACCAGCAGGGCGCCCTGGACGGCGAGCAGGACCGGCGCGGTGACCGGGCCGCGGTCCACCGGCAGGGTCCGGGCGACGACACCCGTGGCCGGGTCGACGTCGGCGATGCCGCCGGGGACGGGCACGAGCAGCCGGTCGCCGTAGCGGGTCCCGGGGCCCAGCGTGCCGGGCAGGCTCCAGAGCGGCTGGAGGCTGCGGGTGTCCAGCGCGACCGTCGCGCCGCCGGTCCACCAGTAGCGGCGCCGGTCGTCGGCCGTGGTGCGGGCGACACCGTCGGCGGGGGCGGCGACCGTCGCCCCCGCGTCGACCGGGAACTCGCCGATGCTGCGCCCGGACCGGTCGTAGAGGGCCAGGCGGGGTGCGCCCGGGAGCAGGACGGCGACGCGCTCGGACGACGCGGCGACCACCTGGGCGCCGTCGGTACCGGTGACCGACGACGAGTCGAACGCGGGCCGGTCACCCTCGGTCCCGCTGGGGCGCAGCACCGTCAGCCGCTCGGACGGCTCGCCGGGGCAGCGCTCCAGGATCGCGGCGCGGTCCTCGGCGGCGGCGAAGGAGCGGAACGTGCACCCCGACCGCGGCTGCGAGCCGGGCTCCTCCAGCGCGCGCACCGTGCCGTACTCGGCGGTGCGGACCAGGTCGGAGCGGAAGGTCTCGACGTAGTCCTGGCCGGTCGCGACCACCGGGTCCTGGCCGATCAGCCGGGTGCCGGGCCGGGCGTCGAGGGTCCGGGCCGGTCCACGGGCCCCGGAGTCGGGCTGGAGCGTGGACAGCTCGGAGCAGTACTCGTCGTTGCGGTAGAGCGCGAGCACGCGGCCGTCGGCGAACCCGGTGGTGCACAGCGGCAGGTCACGGGAGTAGCTCCAGCGCTCGGCGCCCGTGCGGGCGTCGTGCCCGGAGACCCGCGCCCCCGCGGCGACGACGACGCCGTCCCCGACCGCCAGCGGCACCGGGGTGTCCGGGCTGGCCGCCCGCCACAGCTCGCCGAACCCGGCCGGGACCGGGCCGACCGGCGGCGGTGGGGTGGGCGCGGTCGCTGCCGTCACCGACTCGGTGTGTGCGGCCGGGCTCTGCACGGCGTAGAGCACCGCGACCCCGGCCAGCAGCAGCACGAGCACCGCGGCGACCAGTCGGTCGCCGCGGTGTCGTCGTTCGGCGGGGACGCCCGGGAGCGGGAGCCGGTCCCGCAGGGGTCGGCCGCGCAGCACGCGTGGGGTCAGCTGGCGGCCGCGTCGGCCCCGTCGGCGGACTCGCCGCCGCCGGGTCCGCGCCGCGAGCCGCCGCGGCGACGACGGCGGCGCGGCTTGGCCGCCCCGCCCTCGGCCGACGCGCCGGCGTCCGGCCCGTTCTGCGGGGCGCCCTCGGCGGAGCCCGCGGAGGCGGCACCCTCGGCGGGGGCCGAGGCACCCGCCTCGACCGCGACCCCGCCGCGGGTCCGGGAACGGGACCGGTTGCGCCGCGGGCGGCGACCGCCCTCGTCGCCGTCGCCGTCGCCGTCGCGGCTGCCCTCGCGGCCGCCGCCGTCGCGCCCGGCGCCGTCACGACGGCTGCCGCGCGGCTTGCGGGCACCCTGGTGGTCGCCCTCGGAGTCGATGTACTCGGCGTCGAGCCCGGCGCGGGTACGCGCGGACAGCGGGAGCCGCCCGGACGCCGTCGTCGGGATGTCGAGGTCGGTGAACAGGTGGTCCGAGGTCGAGTAGGTCTCGACCGGCTCGTCGATGCCCAGCGACAGGTCGTCGGAGATCATCTTCCAGCGGGGGGTCTCGTCCCAGTCCACCAGCGTGACCGCGACGCCCTCGCGCCCGGCGCGGCCGGTGCGGCCGATCCGGTGCACGTAGGTCTTGGCGTCCTCGGGGCACTGGTAGTTGATGACGTGCGTGACGCCGGTGACGTCGATGCCGCGGGCCGCGACGTCGGTCGCGACCAGCACGTCGACCTTCTCCGCGCGGAACGCGCGCAGCGCCTGCTCACGGGCGCCCTGGCCGAGGTCACCGTGCACCGCGGCGGCGGCGAAGCCGCGCTCGGCGAGGTCGTCGGCGACCCGCTGGGCGGTCCGCTTGGTCCGGGTGAAGATCATTGTCAGGCCGCGGTCCCTGGCCTGCAGGGCCCGGGTGACCAGCTCGACCTTGTCCATCGCGTGCGCGCGGTAGACGAGCTGCTTGGTCCGCTCGTGGATGGAGCCCTGGTCGGCCTCCTCCGCGCGGATGTGCGTCGGGCGGGTCAGGAAGGCGCGCGAGAGCTGCACGATCGGGCCCGGCATGGTGGCCGAGAACAGCATCGTGTGCCGCTCCTCGGGGAGCATGCGCAGGATCCGCTCGACGTCGGGCAGGAAGCCCAGGTCCAGCATCTCGTCGGCCTCGTCGAGGACGAGCGCCTTGACCCGGCCGAGGACCAGGTGGCGCTGCTCGGCGAGGTCGAGCAGCCGGCCCGGGGTGCCGACGATGACGTCGACGCCCTTGCGCAGGGCCTCCAGCTGCGGCTCGTAGGCACGGCCGCCGTAGATGGCGACGACGCGCACGCCCAGGTTCTTGCCCGCGGCGGCGATGTCCCGGGCGACCTGCACGCACAGCTCGCGGGTCGGGACGACGACGAGCGCCTGCGGGACGTCCTTGGTGCGGTCGGCGGCCTCGCCCTCGGCGGTGGCCGCGGCACGCTCACCGGGCGGGGTGATCCGCTGCAGCAGCGGGACGCCGAAGCCCAGCGTCTTGCCGGTGCCGGTGCGGGCCTGGCCGATGACGTCCTCGCCGGCGAGCGCCAGCGGGAGGGTGAGCTCCTGGATCGCGAACGTGCGCACGATGTCGTTCTCCGCGAGCGCGGAGACGATCTCGGGCCGGACGCCGAGCTCGGCGAAGGTCGGGGGGAGCTTCTCGCCGCCGGGGTTGGTCACGCCGAGCGGGGTCTCGCTGGGGGTGATGCCGGTGGGCAGGAAGCCCGGGTCGGCCTCGGGGGTGTCGGTGCTGTCGACTCGGGACAGTGTGATCGCCTCTCTCCGCGCACAGGAGCCGTGGCGTGGCTCGTCGACCGGCCCCGGGCCGTCGGGGACGGTCCGGGCGGGAGAGCCGCCGAGGCGCTGCGCGCACCAGTTCGGGTGCGGGTCCCGGTGAGACGTGCTCGGCCGTGTCGGCCGCTCGTCCCGTTACCCGGTCCCCGCGCGGTGGGCGCGTCCGCATGGAGTTCCATGAGCCCGAAATCCGGTGACGCGCTGCCCGCATGGTACCCGTCGCGGCGCGCGAACACGACGGCGCGGGCGTCGCCGGGTGTGGTGAGTTGTCTCGCCCCGTGGCCCGGGCGGCCGTCGCGGGCCGCCCGGCGGGCCCGTGCGGCCCGGTTAGGGTGACGGTCATGACCACTGGAGGCGACGCGCCGACGGCCGCGACCGTGGAGCTGCTCGGCGTGCTGGCCTACGGCGAGCTGTCGGCGTTCGACCGGCTCGCCGAGGATGCCCGGGCCTCGCCGACGCTGGCCGGCCGCGCGCAGCTGTCGACGATGGCCGCCGCCGAGATCGGCCACTTCCGCCTCATCGAGGACCACCTGGGCCGCAGCGGGATCACCGTCGCCGACGCGATGGCGCCGTTCGTCGCGCTGATCGACAGCTACCACGCCTCGACCGCCCCGCGGAGCTGGTTGGAGTCGCTGGTCAAGGCCTACCTCGGCGACGGTCTCGGCGCCGACTTCTACCGTGAGGTCGCGGGCTGGGTGGACCCCGGCACCGGCGACCTGGTGCAGCGGGTGCTCGCCGACACCGGGCACTCCGCCTTCGCCGAGCGCGAGGTGCAGGCCGCCTGCGCCGCCAACCCGGCGCAGCGCGACCGGCTCGCCCTGTGGGGCAGGCGGCTGCTCGGCGAGGCCGTCACCCACGCCCAGCGGGTCGTCGCCGAGCGCGACGAGCTGGCCGAGTTCATCGTGCTCGGCTCGGGGGAGAAGGGCGGCGTGGCCGGGCTCATCCGGACGGTGCAGACCGCGCACGGCCGCCGGATGGGCAGGCTCGGACTCTCCTGAGCCCCGGCCCGGCCGTCCGCTCCCGGCTCGCCGATGCTCCGGCCCGATCTGGACTAGCCTGGCGCGGGCAAGGTGATCAGAAGTGACGGATCGGGAGGACCACCGGTGAAGGTCAAGATCGGCATCGCGGAGACCCCGCGGGAGCTCGTGGTGTCCAGCGACCGCACGCCGGACGAGGTGGCCCAGCTCGTGAGCGGGGCGATGAAGTCCGACGACGGGCTGCTGGACCTCACCGACGACGAGGGCCGTCGCTACGTCGTCCCGGTCGCGCGCATCTCGTACGTGGAGATCGGCCCGTCCGAGGAGCGCCGGGTCGGATTCGGCCTCAGCGGCTGAACGCACACGGAGTCGTCCGGGCCCGGTACCCGTCCGCGGGACCGGGCCCGACGCGTGTCCGGAGCCGGTGGGCGCGGGTCAGTCGGTCTCCGGCGGGGGCGGCCCGTCCAGCGCGAACGGCGGCCTGCCGGTGCCGGTGATCCGGAACCGGTCCCACACGTCCGGCTCGGACAGCGTGCCGACGGCGGCGTGCCCGGGCGTCCGGACCTCGGCGGTGCCGCCGCGGCTGCCGAGCAGCGCGGTGAGCCGGGGGTGCGCGGCGACCCGGCCGGACCAGTGGAGCCTGCCGTCGAAGGGCTCGTGCCGGGCGTCGAGGAGCACCTCGACGTCGACGGTCTCCCCGTCGAGCACCAGGGTGGCGGGGCCGCGGTAGCCCTCGTCGTGATCGTGGTCGCCGCTCACCGGTCGCGCCCCGAGGCGTCGTGCACCTGCGGCTCGGGGACCAGCCGCAGGATGTCGGCGTTCGCGGTGGGGGAGTCGATCCCGGCGACGCCGGCGATCCCGCCCCAGATCAGCGCGGACAGGTAGTTGGTGAGTGCGTCTCGGCTCATCGTCCGGCGCTCCAGCCACCACTCGCCCGCGGTCTGGACCATCCCGATGATCCCGTGTGCCCACGCCTCGGCGCCGCCGGAGTCGCGGCCCTCGGCGCGCAGCCGCTCCCCGAACAGGGTGGTCAGCAGGGCGCCGATCTGGCCGCGGACGTCCTGCGCGATCTCGGCACCCGGCACCGGCTCGGCCGGGTTCGCGACGACGAACCGGTACAGCTGGGGCTCGTCCTCGATCATCCCGAGGTAGGCGTCGATGACGGCGGCGACGTGCTCGATCGGCTCGGCATCGATCGCCAGCACCGGGTAGATCCGCTGCATCAACATGTCCGCGGCGTGCTCACTGACGGCCCGCTGCAGGTCGGCGCGATCGGCGAAGTGCCGATAGAGCACCGGCTTGGTGATGCCGGCCGCGGCCGCGATCTGGGCGACCGAGACCCCCGGGCCGTGCTCGCGGATCGCCTCGACGGCGGCGGAGACCATCTCGGTCCGCCGTTCCTCCCGTCGGCGGCTGCGCGCGTCCGGCTTGACATCCCTCGTGTCCTGGGGCACGTTACCAGTGGTAACCGTTACCGTCGGTAACAGCAAGGGTTCCGGGTGTGGAACCCGCCACCGCAGGCCCCTCCCAGCAGGAAGGCGCGACCGATGAGCGCTCCCGCCCGCACCGGCAGCAAGACGAACCTCGCCGACCGCGAGGACACCGCCCGACGGCTGCTCAAGAGCTCGGTCACGACCTCCTACGACCCGTCGATCGACATCGACTGGGACGCCCCGCTGGTCGAGGGCAGGTACGGCATCGTCCCCGAGCGCGTGTCGCTCTACGGCACGCCGCTGTGGGACGGCCTCACCGAGGAGCAGCGGATCACGCTGTCGGTGCACGAGTTCTGCAGCGTCGCCCGGATCGGGCTGTGGTTCGAGATGATCCTCATGCAGATGCTGCTGCGCTACGCCTACGACCGCGACCCGCGTCGCGCGCACATCCAGTACGCCCTGGTCGAGATCGCCGACGAGTGCCGGCACTCGATGATGTTCGCCAAGGCGACCGAGCGCTACGGCGTGCCGGACTACGCCCCGCGGCGGCTCACCCACGAGCAGGGCCGGTTGATGAAGACCATCGGGACCGGCCCGGCGATGTTCGCCGGCACCCTGTTCGTCGAGGAGATCCTCGACCAGCTCCAACGCGAGGGCATGCGCGACGAGCGCGTCCAGCCGCTGTCCCGCATGATCAACAAGATCCACGTCACCGAGGAGGCGCGGCACGTCCGCTACGCCCGGGAGGAGCTGCAGCGGATCATGCCGAGGACCAACCGCGCCGAGCGCGCCTGGGCCCGCTACCTCACCGCGCGGATCGCGTTCGTCCTCGCCCGCAACCTCATCCACCCCGAGGTGTACCGCAGCGTCGGGATCGCCCCGGCCGTCGGGCGGAAGGCGGCGCTGGCCAACCCGCACCACCACGAGATGCTGCGCTGGTCCTCGCGCAAGCTCGTGCCGTTCCTGCGCGAGCAGGGGATCGTCGGCGGCCCGACGGAGACCCTGTGGAAGCGCGCCCACCTGATCTGAGGAGGCATCCCGCGATGAGCACACGGATCGTCACCCGTGACGGGACCGGCCTGTTCGCCCGGGTCTCGGGCCCGGAGTCGGCGCCGGTCACGGTGCTGCTGGCGCACGGCTGGACCCTCGACGAGCGCTGCTGGGCCCCGGTCGCCGACGCCCTCGCCGTCGGTGCGCCCGGCGGCGGCCCCGCGCCGCGGGTGATCCGCTACGACCACCGCGCGCACGGCCGCTCCGACGACACCCCCGACGAGCTCAAGACCCTCGACGTCCTCGCCGACGACATGGCCGAGGTGATCACCCGGCTCGCCCCGACCGGGCCGCTGGTGATCGCCGGGCACTCGATGGGCGGGATGACGGCGATGGCGCTGGCCCAGCGCCACCCCGACCTCGTCGCGTCCCGGGTCACCGGCGTCGCGCTCGTCGCGACCGCCAGCGGCGGCCTCGGGGCGGCGGCGACGCTCGGGATGACCGGGCGGCCCGCGAAGATGTTCCTGGCAGGCAAGGACAAGGTGACCGTCAGCCCGCTGTGGACCGGGCGCCGGTCGCTGTCGACCCACCCGACGCTGCTGCGGGCCGGGCTGCAGCCGTTGCTGCTCGGCACCCGGCCGGACCGGCTCGCCGTCCGCGCGACCTGCGAGGCGATCGCCGACTGCCGCCCGACGACGGTCTCCGGGTTCACCCCGACCCTCACCAGCCACGAGCGCGACGAGGCGCTGGCGGCGTTCTCGTCGCTGCCGGTGGAGATCCTCGTGGGGACCCGGGACCGGCTCACACCGCCGCGGTTCGCCCGGCGGATCCATCGCAGCCTGCCGCGCGCCGAGCTGACCGTGTTCCCCGGCGCCGGGCACATGCTCCCGGTGGAGCGGGTCGGCGGGGTCACCGACCGGATCGCCGCGCTGGTGCGCCGGGCCGGGGCGGAGCAGGCGGCCTGAGCCGCTCGCCCCGCCGCCGGGGCCGGGTCGTCAGATCTGGTCGAGGCCCTGCTTCGGGAACCCGGCGATGCCCCGCCAGGCCAGCGAGGCCATCAGCGCCACGGCCTCGTCGCGCGGGACCCGCTGGTCGGAGTCCAGCCAGAACTGGGCGCCGACCTGGCTCAGCCCGACGAGACCGACGGCGAGCAGCCGCGCACGGTCCTGGTCCAGGCCGGCGTCGGTGGTGACCGCGCCGGCGACCGCGTCGATGCAGCGGTCCAGCGCGCTCTCCACCAGCGCCGCGGCCTCCGGGTCGCCCCGCAGGTCGGACTCGAACACCAGGCGGTAGGCCTTGCCCTCGCCGGCGACGAAGTCGAAGTACGCCGCGACGGCGGCCTGCACGCGCTCCTTGTTGTGCTCGGTCCGCTCGATGGCGTTGGAGACCCGCTCGACGAGCTCCTCGGCGTAGGTCGTGAGCAGCGCCTGGTACAGCTCCAGTTTCCCGGGGAAGTGCTGGTACAGCACGGGCTTGGAGACGCCTGCCCGCTCGGCGATGTCGTCCATCGCGGCGGCGTGGTAGCCCTGGTCGGCGAACACGTCGCGGGCGGCCAGCAGCAGCTGGGCGCGCCGCGCACCGCGGGACAGTCGTGCGCCCCGTGGCGTGGCGGTTCCGGTCATGGGCCCCCTACCTCTCACCCGTCGTGGGAATACCCTACTAGCAGGTAACCGCGTTGACGAACGATCCGTGAACGGGCTTCTCCGCAGAAGGGTGACAACCTCTCACGATCGGCGGTGCGGGCCCCGGGCGGCGAGCCCGAGCGCACCCAGGACCGGCACGGCGGCCACCACGACCGCGGGCGTCCCCAGTACGGCGAGGACCACGCCGGCGACGGCGAGCACCACGGCCGCACGGACGTACGCGCGGACCTGGGCCCGCGCGCGGCGGGCGATCAGCAGGGCGGCGGCCACCTCAGCGGGGCCGCCACGGGCGCAGATCCTCTCCGATCCGGGTGCGGGCACCACGACCGGGTCCGGCCGCGCGTCCGGGCCGTCGTCCGGGCCGTCCGCGGCCCCGGGTCCGGCCCCGTCGGCGGCGGGCCAGGGCACCAGCTCCACGGCCAGGTCGGCGGCGGCCAGGGCGGCCTCGTCGGTGGCCGGGTCGGCCGCCACCGCGACCGTGCGGCCGCGTACCCGCAGCCCGGCGACGGCCGCGGCCCGCGCCGCCGCGTCCAGCCCCGGGCGGACGGCGTCGGGGTCGGCCGGGTCGAGACCGGACGCCGCGGCGAGGGCGCGGGCGGCGCCGTCGTCGTCGGGGGTGAGCAGGACCGGCGCGACCCCGGCCGCGGCCAGTTCCGTCACCCCCGGTCGGGCCGCGGGGTGCGGCGCCCGGGGCAGCGCGAGCACGGCGCGCGCGCACCCGTCCCAGGCGACGACGAGGACGGCGCGGCCCTCGGCCACCGCCCGCTCGCGCTGCACCGACAGCGGCGGGGGCACCCGGATCCCGTGCTCGGCCAGCCAGTCCGGGCCGCCGAGCAGGACCGCGTGCGCGACGACGGTCGCCGTGGTGCCGCCGTCGCCCGGGCCGGGCTCCCGCAGCTCGGCCACCAGGCCGGACACCCCGAGGCCGGGCTGCTCGTCGGCCTCGGCGACGTCGGGCACCGGGCCGTCGACGGCGTCGGCCAGCGCCCGCGCCGCGACGCGCAGGTCCGACCCGGGCCGCGCGCCCGCCGCGACCGACGCGGCCAGCCGCACCACCAGTGCCGGGTCCTCGCCCCGGCCCGCGTGCACGGTGACCGTCCCGGGGCCGGTGCCGGTCAGCACGTCCGGCCCGGCCAGCGCGACGGTGTCCACCCGGCCCACGAGTCCCGGGCCGCCCGCGGGCCCGGTCCAGCCCACCGGCTCGCGACGCCCGGGCAGTGGCGACGGCAGCCGCACCGTGTCCCCGCCCGCCCGGTCCGCGGCCCGCAGCGCCGCCGGCAACGCGGCCAGCAGCGGCACCGGGCAGGCCCCGACCAGCACCGCGATCCCGGCCGGGACCGCGACGGGCCACGGGGTGCCGGTGCCCGCCGCGAACGCGGTCACCGCGACCGCGGCCAGCGCCGCGGGCGGGGTGAGCAGGGCGCTCCACCGGTCCGCGACGGTGCGCAGGCCCGCGCGGACCTCGTCGGCGTCCCCGTCGGCCGGGCGCCCGGTGCGCTGCACCGCGGCCGCGACGACGGTCAGCACCGCGGCGGCGCCGGGCAGCAGGACGGGCCCGGCGAGCGGGTCGGCCGGCACCGCGTCCGGACCCGCGGGCGAGACCGCCGCGACGGCCAGCACCGCGGCCGACCACCCCAGCGCGGCGAGCACGGCCGCCGCGACGCCGGTCTCGGCGGTCACCGTGCCCTCCCGCAGGCCACGCCCGGCGACGCCCAGACCGGGGCGCCCCGTCGTCGCGACGACGGCGAGGGCGACCAGCAGGGCCGCCGCCGCGCAGGGCGGGGCCCACGCCGCGCCGGCGAGTGGCGGGCCGGCGAGCGGCAGCAGCAGGGCGAACAGGGCCGCCACCGGCGGGGCGACGGCCCGCAGGACCGGACGCAACCGCCGTCAGCTCCCCGGGGCGGTCGGGAGCGTGAACTCGCACGACCGCAGCACACCGCCGGAGCGGTAGTCGAGGAACAGCCGGTAGCTGCCCGGGGCGGGGACCGACACCGCGAACGCCACCCCGGGGCCGGACCGGTCGGTCGCGGCCGCGCCGGTGATCTCGGGACGGACCGGGAACCGGGCCAGGTCGCCCTGGCGGACCGCGGTCATCCGGCCGAACGCGCCGCCGTCGACGGGCTCGAGGTCGGTGACCGGGGTGCCGTCGCGCCCGACCGTCGCGAACAGCCGGGAATCCCCGCCGGGGACCAGGGCGCCGTCGAGACGGACCTGCTGGTCACTGCCCCCGCAGAGCCCCGCCCGGTTCTCGGCCGGGAAGGTGAAGGCACCGTAGGTGCCGGGGACGTGCAGGTCGGTCCCGAGGTCCAGGTGCGGGCCGCCGGTCGGGGTGAACCCGGCGTACAGCCGCCACACGCCCTGGCCGGGGAACCGGACCGGTGCCCGCCACACGCCGTCGGGGCCCTGGGTGGCGCGCAGCCGCATGTAGCCGGCGACGTCGCGTCGCAGCACGGCGACGTCCAGGACCCCGGAGCCGTCGGCGGGGGCGTCGAACCGGGTCACCGGGGCGCCGTCGGAACCGGTCACGGTGAACGCGACCTCGGTGGGCTCGCGCCAGGGGTGGACGGTCCCGACCGGGGTCAGGGTGTAGCCGGCCGCGGTGGTGAGCACGCCGCCCGCGCCGGTCGTCGCGTCGCCGGTGGCCAGGCCGGCCGCGAGGACTCCGTCGTCGCCGCGCTCGTCGCCGGCACGCGCGTCGGCGGCCGGGGTCGCCGAGAGCGTGCCCACCGCACCGCCCGCCGTCCAGGCCGCGGTGAACACCAGCACCGACGCGGCGCCGAAACCGGCAAGCCGGGCCGCGGCCGATCCCGCGATCCGCCCCATGCCCACCTCCTCCGTCGCGTCGTCCACGGGGTACAACGTCCGGGGCGCGATCTCGTTGCGCTCCGTGGAGTGCCGGATGCGGACGGTGATCACAGCGAGACGGGGATCACCCGGCGCGGCGGGTGACGCGCACGACACGTCATGCTGGTCGGATGGTCGCCGCCTCGTCGATGTCCGTTCACCCGCCCGTCACCGTGCCCGCCCCGGTGACGGCGCCGGGTGCCGCGACGTCCCCGGGCACCGCGGGACCGGCGGACGCGGAACGGGCCGCGGCGGAGCGCCCGCCGTGGCCGGGCCGCGCGGTCACCTCCGGCGGGGTCACCCTGCACGTGCGCGAGACCCCCGGCTCCGCCGACGCCGACGCCGTCTACGTCCACGGGCTCGCCGGGTCGGCCACGAACTGGACCGACCTCGCCGGGCTCCTCGCCCCACGGGCGGCCGGCCTGTCCGTCGACCTGCCCGGGTTCGGGCTGTCCGAGCCGACCGCCGTCGCCGACTTCGGCCCGGACGGCATGGCGGACGCGCTGCTGTGCTGGTTGGCCGGGCGCGACCGCCCGGTGCACCTGGTCGGCAACTCCCTCGGCGGCGTGATCGCGACGACGGTGGCGGCCCGCCGTCCCGAGCTCGTCCGCAGCCTCACCCTGGTCTCGCCCGCGGTGCCGGACCGGCGCCCCGACCCGCGACGCCTGTCGGACCCGCGGATGGCGCTGGCCATGGTGCCGCTGCTCGGGCGCGGCGCGCGGCGGGCGCTGGCCGAGGAGCCGCTGCGGACCCGCGCCGAGCGGATCGTGAAGGTCTGCTTCGCCGACCCGCAGCGCGGCTCCGCCCGCCGGCTCGAGGAGCTGATCTCCGAGCACGAGCACCGCGCGACGCTGCCCTGGGCCGGCGCGGCCACCGACGGCGCCACCCGCGGTCTGCTCGGGCTGTGGGCCGGGCGCGAGATCTGGCGCCGGATGGCCCGGGTGCGGGTGCCGTCGCTGGTGGTGTGGGGCGAGCAGGACCGCATCGTGTCCCCGCGGCTGGCCGCGCGGACGGCGGCCACACTGCCCGGGGCGCGGCTGCTGGTGCTGCCCCGGGCCGGGCACGTCGCGCAGATCGAGCGGCCCGCGGCGGTGGCCGACGCCGTCGCCGCGCTGTGGGACACGGTGCCGGTCGGAGCGGGTGCGGGAAGATGACGCGCACGTGGCGCGTTGAGACGCCCTGAGACCCGCACGCAACCCGCGAGGAGTGGACGAGATGGCGCTACCGCCACTGGTGGAGCCGGCAGCCGAGCTCACCAAGGACGAGGTGGAGCGGTACAGCCGCCACCTCATCATCCCCGACGTCGGGATGGACGGGCAGAAGCGCCTGAAGAACGCGAAGGTGCTGGTCGTCGGCGCGGGCGGCCTCGGCTCGCCCGCCCTGCTGTACCTGGCCGCCGCGGGCGTCGGCACCCTCGGCATCGTCGAGTTCGACGTCGTCGACGAGTCGAACCTGCAGCGTCAGGTCATCCACGGGCAGTCCGACGTGGGCCGCCCGAAGGCCGAGTCGGCCCGCGACTCGATCCGTGAGGTCAACCCCTTCGTCGACGTCCGCCTGCACGACGAGCGCCTCACCAGCGAGAACGTGCTGGACGTCTTCCGGGACTACGACCTGATCCTGGACGGCACCGACAACTTCGCCACCCGCTACCTGGTGAACGACGCGGCGGTGCTGCTCGGCAAGCCCTACGTCTGGGGCTCGATCTTCCGGTTCGAGGGTCAGGCGTCGGTCTTCTGGGAGGACGCCCCGAACGGGCAGGGCCTCAACTACCGCGACCTCTACCCCGAGCCGCCGCCGCCCGGGATGGTCCCGTCCTGCGCCGAGGGCGGCGTGCTGGGCGTGCTCTGCGCGTCGATCGGCTCGATCATGGTCAACGAGGCGATCAAGCTGCTCACCGGGATCGGTGAGCCGCTGCTCGGCCGCCTGGTGATCTACGACGCGCTGGAGACCACCTGGCGCCAGGTGAAGATCCGCAAGGACCCGGAGACGCCGAAGATCACCGAGCTGATCGACTACGAGGCGTTCTGCGGCACCGTGACGCAGGAGGCACAGGACGCGGCCGCCGGCAGCACGATCACCGTCGGCGAGCTCAAGCAGATGATCGACGCGGGCAAGGAGTTCCAGCTCATCGACGTCCGCGAGCCGCACGAGTACGAGATCGTGAAGATCCCGGGCTCGGTCCTGATCCCGAAGGACCGGATCCTGTCCGGTGCCGCGCTGTCGGAGATCGCCCAGGACAAGCCGGTCGTGCTGCACTGCAAGTCCGGCGGCCGGTCCGCCGAGGCCCTCGCCGCGCTGCACAAGGCCGGGTTCCGCGACGCCGTCCACGTCGGCGGCGGGGTGCTGTCCTGGGTCAAGCAGATCGACCCGTCGCAGCCCACCTACTGACCGGGGCCGACCCGCTCCGCCCTACACCGACGGCCGCCGTCACCGGTACACCCGGGACGGCGGCCGTCGCCGTTCCTGGTGTGGCACAGCGTGACCGCTTATCGATCGCACGCGACCGTCCGAGTGAACATCGTCCGTTCAGCCCTGCATTTCGCCCGTTGGGCGAAACATGTCGACCGATCGCCGCGACATGGGGATGCACGCGATCACTAGGTCGGGAGGACGCTCGGTGGAGGACTCGCTGCGCACATGCGCCCTGCAGGGGTGCGACGCACCGTTGGAGCCCACGGGGGACGTGTCCGGCGACCGTCCACAGCGGCGCTACTGCTCCGCCGCCCACCGGCTGGCGGCCCGCCAGGTCCGCCGGGCCGCGGCACAGGCGGCGGGGGACCAGCGGCTCGCCGACACGCTGCCGTGGCTGCGTGAGCCCGAGGCCGTCGAGGCCGACGAGCGCGTGGAGCCCGCCCGGCGGGGGACGGCGACCCGTCGTCCCGTCGTGGCGCGGCAGGCCGCGTCGGCGGGCCCGGACCGACCCGGACCGCTGCGTGCCCCGCGCAGCCCGCTGCGGCACCGGCGCACGCTGGCCCTGATCGGGGCGACGGCCGTGCTCCTCGGCGGGTACGCGCTGACGACCTCGCCGGCGGTGACCGGGGCCCCGGCGCCGCAGGACCGCACCGCCGACCAGTGGGCCGGGCAGGCCCGGATCGCGCTGGCGGCGCTCGACGACGAGCTCGGGACACTCAACGCGAGCGAACGGACCTGGCAGGCGTCCGCGCACGAGTCGGACCGCACCCCGGCCGCTGTCGCGAAGCTGCAGCAGCAGCGCGACACCCTGCTCCAGCAGCGCGCCGCCCTGCAGTCGCAGCTGCAGGTCTACACGTCCCGGCAGGACGCCGTGGACGCGCTGGCCGCCGCCGAGCAGCAGCTCGCCGAGATGGACCGGATCGTCGCCGACCTGCCGCCGGCCACCCGCCGGACTCCCGACCAGATGGCCGCGGCCGCGTCGCTGGAGGAGCAGCGCGACCTGCGCGCCCGCAACCGCGACGCCTGCGCGGAGCGGCTGGCCGCCATCGACGACGGCATCGACCGGGCCCGCACCGCCCCGCTGCCCGGCGACGGCGACGAGACCGAGAAGGTCTCCGACGACGTGCTGGCCCTCGCCCGCGGCGAGGACCCCGCCACCCCGGAGCCGTCCGGGGTGCGCCGCAACCCCGAGGTACTGGCCGGGGGCCGGGAGACCGCCGGGGACCGCGAGCGCGACGACGTCGGCACCAGTGGCCCGCCGGACCCGCGGGGCCCGCTGGACGAGACCCGGCCGCGGGCCGAGGGGCCGGAGGGCGCCTCGGCCCGCGGCCCGGGCAGCACGCCCGGCCGTGACGCAGGCCCGGGGGAGAAGCTGGGTGGTGCCGTGTCCGGTGCCGCCGACGGCGTCGCCGGCCTGACCGGTGGCGAGCCGGGCCCCGGGGACGGCGCGGGCTCCGGTGCGGGTCCGGGTGCGGGTTCGGGCGCCGCGAAGAAGGCCGATCGGCCCGAGGTCGTACCGGCGTCGTCCGAGGGGCCGGTCAAGAAGGTCGGAAACGGCGTCGGCGAGGCCGCGCAGGGCGTCGGGGACACCGCCGAATCGCTGGGCCGGGGTGTCGACGACGTCGCGGGCGGGCTGACCGGGAAGAAGTCCGGCTCGGGTTCCGGCGGCTCGGACACCGGGTCCTCCGGGTCCTCCGGCTCCTCCGGTCCGTCCGACGGGACCCCCGCCCGGTCCGCCCCCGCGCCACGGAAGGACCCCGCGCCGCGGGAGGAGCCCGCGCCGCGCGCGGCCGCGTCCCCTGCGAGCCCGCCCGCGTCGACCGCCCCGGCGGAGAGCTCCGGCACGGAGCGCTCCGGCTCGGGAGCGCAGGGGTCCGGCGGGAGCCGCGGTTCCGGCGGCATCGTCAGCGCCGTGGCCGGGTCCTACGTCGAGTCCGCCATGGGGCGGGAGGCGGCGGCGCCGGTGCTGGCGGAGGCCGACCGGCAGGCGGCGGAGCAGATGGCCGAGCGCAGCGGGTCCTCCGGGGCCCGGCCCGGCGGCTCGTCCGGCTCCTCCGACGGCTCGGGATCGGACTCGCGGTCCTCCGGCTCCCGCTCCTCCGGATCGGACTCCGACTCCGGATCCTCGGGGTCGCGGTCGTCCCGGTCCTCGGACTCCGGTTCGTCCGCCCGGTCGTCGGACCCGGGCTCGTCGTCGTCCCGGTCGTCCGGCTCGGGCTCCTCGTCCTCCTCCGACTCGGGGTCGTCGGACTCGGGGTCGTCGGACTCGGGGTCGTCGCGGAGCAGCAGCTCGGACGACTCCCGCTCCTCGTCCTCGGACTCCGGCTCGCGGTCGTCGGGGTCGGACTCGGACCAGGGCGGCGGCAGCTCCTGGTACTGACGGGGCCGCCCGCGGCCGGCTCGTACGGAGCCGTCCACCCGGGGGCCGTGGGGAGCGCACCCGCGCGCGGCCCGGTAGCTGCTCCACCGGCCCCGATCGGTCCACCGTTCACCCGATCGGTCGTGGCGCGTCGCGCGGTTCGGGCGTGGCGCGACGATCGCGGGCCGATGACGCGGGTACCGTCCCCGCTGTGACCGCTGCCCGCACGCTCGCCACCGCGCCGGCCGCGAGCGTCCTGCCCGAGCACGTCCGCACCGCCTTCGGCGTGCGCGAGACGTCCCCCCGTCCCGTCGTGTGGGCGGGCCAGCGGGCCTGGCAGTGCGGCGACGTGCTGCTGCGGCCGGTGTCCGACCACGTCGTCGCCGCCTGGTCGGCGACGGTCCTGGAGAACCTCGAGGTCGACGGCGTCCGCCTCGCCCGCCCCGTCCGCAGCTCGGACGGCCGGTGGGTCGTGGGCGGCTGGGCCGCGTCCCGGCACGTGCCCGGCGTCCCCGAGCCGCGGCACGACGAGGTCGTCGCCGCGTCGCTGCGGCTGCACGCCGCCACCGCGACCGTGCTGCGCCCGCGCCTGCTCGACGACCGCGACGACCTGCTGTCCCGGTCCGCGGCCGCTGCGTTCGGCGAGCGCCGCCTGGACCTGCACCCCGAGACCGGCGGCCGGCTGTTCGCCGAGCTCGCCGCGCACCGCCGCACGATCCGGCTCACCCCGCAGGTCGTGCACGGCGAGCTGTTCGGCGCCATGCTGTTCGACCCGACGGGGCGGCCCGCGGTGCTCGACCTCGTGCCGTTCTGGCGGCCCGCGGAGTGGGCGGCGGCGGTCGTCGTCGTCGACGCGGTCGCCTGGGGCGGTGCCGACGAGGAGCTGATCGAGCGCTGGTCGGAGCTGCCCGAGTGGCCGCAGTCGCTGCTGCGGGCGGTGCTCTACCGGCTGGCCCTGCACGCCCAGCACCCGGACGCGACGACCGAGTCGCTCACCGGGATCGAGCGGGTCGCGAGCCTGGTCAGCCGCCGGCTCTGACGTGGCCGCTCCCAGCACGCTGCTGCTCACCGGCGCCGCGGGGAACATGGGGACGTTGTTACGTCCCCGGCTGGCCCGCGACGGCCGGATCCTGCGCCTGCTCGACACCGCGGAGCTGCAGGCCCGTCCCGGCGAGCAGGTCCGCACCGGCTCGGTGACCGACCCGGACGCGGTCGCCGCCGCGACGGCCGGTGCCGACGCCGTCGTCCACCTCGCCGGGATCAGCGGTGAGGCGGGCTGGGACGACATCCTCGCCGTCAACGTCGAGGGGACCCGCACCGTGCTCGACGCGGCGGTCGCCGCCGGGGTGCGGACCGTCGTGCTCGCCTCCAGCAACCACGCCGCGGGCTTCCGCACCCGCGACGACGGCGTCCCGCTGCCGGCGACCGTCGGGCCCGCCCCGGACACCTACTACGGCTGGTCCAAGCATGCGATGGAGGGGCTGGGCAGGCTCTACCACGAGCGGTTCGGCCTGACCGTGGTCTCCGCGCGGATCGGCAGCTGCTTCGCGCGGCCGTCGAACGCCCGGATGCTCGCGACCTGGCTGTCCCCGGACGACGCCGCCCGCCTGGTCGAGGCGGCCGTCGCCCCCGGCACCCGCGGCCACCACGTCGTGTGGGGCGTGTCGGCCAACACCCGTCGCTGGTGGTCGCCGGCGGAGGGCGCCGCGATCGGCTTCCACCCGCGCGATGACGCCGAGGTCTTCGCCGAGGAGCTCCTCGACGGCGCGGAGCCGGACCCGGCCGACCCGGTGCACCACCGGGTGGGCGGCGCGTTCTGCGACGCCCCGCTCGGCGTCCCGATGCGCTGAGGCGGCTCACAGCCGTCGCGACACCCGTGTGAGATAAGCGTTGCGGGGGTGTCACACGGGGCCACCCGTCGGAAACTGGGGCTCCCTAGCGTCGTCGTCGACGTGACCGCCGGCGATCAGGAGACCGATCCGTGACCACCACCTCTGCCCCGGGGCGCCGCATCGGCGGCCGCTGGATCGACCACTGGGACCCCGAGGACGAGGGGTTCTGGCAGCGCACAGGCTCGGCGATCGCCCGTCGCAACCTGTGGCAGTCGATCTTCTCCGAGCACATCGGCTTCTCGATCTGGACCATCTGGTCGGTCCTGGTGCTGTTCATGGGGCCCGAGTACGGGTTCACCGCGGCGCAGAAGTTCTTCCTGGTCGCCGTACCCACGCTGGTCGGGTCGATCCTGCGGCTGCCCTACACCTTCGCCGTCGCCCGCTTCGGCGGCCGCAACTGGACGATCTTCGCGGCGTCGTTGCTGATCGTGCCCACGATCCTGGCGATGGTCGTGCTGGAGCCGGGCGTGTCGTACACGACGCTGCTGGTCGTCGCCGCGGTCGCCGGGGTCGGCGGCGGCAACTTCGCGTCGTCGATGGCGAACATCAACGCGTTCTTCCCGGAGAAGGAGAAGGGCTGGGCGCTGGGGCTCAACGCCGGCGGCGGCAACCTCGGCGTGCCGGTCGCACAGCTGCTCGGCCTGCTCGTCATCGCCACCCTCGGCGCGGGCTCCCCGCGGGTGCTGCTGGCGGTCTACCTACCGTTCATCGCGATCTCGGCGTTCCTGGCGTGGAAGCGGATGGACAACATCGCCGCGATGTCCAACGACACCGGCGCCTTCACCGAGGCCTGCCGCGACCGCCAGACGTGGATCATGTCGTTCCTCTACATCGGGACGTTCGGATCGTTCATCGGCTACTCGTTCGCCTTCGGCCTGGTCCTGCAGAACCAGTTCGACCGGACGCCGCTGCAGGCCGCGGCGGTCACCTTCATCGGCCCGCTCATCGGGTCGCTGATCCGCCCCTACGGCGGCAAGCTCGCCGACCGGTTCGGCGGCGCGATGGTCACCCTGTGGAACTTCGTCGGCATGGCCGTCGCCACGCTGGTGATCATCTTCGCGTCGGGGATCGAGTCGCTGACGCTGTTCACGATCGGCTTCATCGCCCTGTTCACGCTGTCCGGCGTCGGCAACGGGTCGACCTACAAGATGATCCCGGCGATCTTCACCGGGCGGGCGCGCGTCGCGATCGCCGGGGGCGCGGACCGCGGGACCTCGTTCGACACCGCGCGACGGCTGTCCGGCGCCGTCATCGGCATCGCCGGTGCGGTCGGCGCGCTGGGCGGGCTGTTCATCAACCTCGCCTTCCGTCAGTCGTTCATGACGGTGCAGTCCGGCACGCCCGCGTTCTGGGGCTTCCTGGCCTTCTACGTCCTTTGCATCGGTGTCACCTGGGCCGTGTACGTGCGGCCGCGCCCGGCACCGGCCGGGAGCACCGAGGCCGCCGCGATGGCCCGGGTCTGAGCCGTGGGTCCGGACGACCGGACCGCCACCCACTGCCCGTACTGCGCCCTGCAGTGCGGGCAGTGGGTCGGCCCGTCCGGCGAGGTCGACGCCCGTGACTTCCCGACCAACGCCGGGGGCATGTGTCAGAAGGGCTGGACCTCCGGCGCTCTGCTCACCCATCCGCAACGCCTGACGTCGCCGCTGGTCAGGACCTCGCGGACGGCCGGTTTCGTCGAGACCGGCTGGGACGACGCGCTCACCGGCGTCGCCGCTCGGCTCGCCGCCCTGCGTGCCGAGCACGGACCCGACTCGGTCGCGGTGTTCGGTGCGGGCGGGCTGACCAACGAGAAGGCCTACCTGCTCGGGAAGTTCGCCCGGGTCGCGCTGGGCACCAGTCAGATCGACTACAACGGACGGTTCTGCATGTCCTCGGCGGCCGCCGCGGGCAACCGGGCGTTCGGCGTCGACCGCGGGCTGCCGTTCCCCGTCACCGACCTCGACGACGCCGAGCTGGTCGTCCTCGCCGGCGCGAACGTCGCCGAGACCATGCCGCCCCTGATGTCGCACCTGACCGGCGCGCGCCTGGTCGTCGTCGACCCGCGGCGCACCCCGACCGCGGAGCGTGCGCTCGCCTCCGGCGGGCTGCACCTGGCGCCGCGCCCGGGCACCGACCTGGTACTGGCGCTGGGGATGCTGCACGCCGCCGTCGTCGACGGGCACCTCGACCTGTCCTACGTGGACGGCCGGACGACCGGTTTCGACGACATCTGGGCGATCGCCTCGCAGTGGTGGCCCGAGCGCGCGGAGCGGGTCTGCGGCGTCGCCGCCGCCGACATGCGCACCGTCGTGCGCTGGCTCGCGGAGTCCACGCGGCGCTACGTGCTCACCGCGCGCGGTGCCGAGCAGCACGCGCACGGCGTCGACACCGTGACGGCGTGGATCAACCTGTCGCTGGCGCTCGGCCTGCCCGGCCGCCCCGGCTCCGGGTTCGGGACGATCACCGGGCAGGGCAACGGCCAGGGCGGGCGCGAGCACGGACAGAAGTCCGACCAGCTCCCCGGCTACCGGCACATCGCCGACCCGGCCGCCCGCGCGCACGTCGCACGGGTGTGGGGGGTGCCGGAGCCCTCGATCCCCGGGCCCGGCCGCAGCGCGGTCGAGCTCCTCGACGCCCTCGGCCGCCCCGGTGGTCCGCGTGCGCTGCTGGTGTTCGGTTCGAACGTGCTCGTCTCCGCGCCCGACGCCCGCGCCGTCGCCGAGCGGCTCGACGCACTGGATCTGCTCGTCGTCGCCGACGTGCTGCCCGGCGAGACCGCGCTGCGCGCCGACGTCCTGCTCCCCGTCGCCCAGTGGGCGGAGGAGGAGGGGACCATGACGAACCTGGAGGGACGGGTCCTGCGCCGCCGTCGCGCGCTCGCCCCGCCGCCCGGGGTGCGCACCGACCTCGAGGTGATCGCCGGACTGGCCGCGGCCCTCGACGCGCCGGGGGAGTTCCCCGCCGACCCGCGGACCGTGTTCGACGAGCTGCGGCGCGCCTCGGCCGGTGGGATCGCCGACTACGCGGGCGTGTCCTACGACCGGCTCGACGCGGGCGAGGCCCTGCACTGGCCCGTCCCCGCCGACGACCACCCCGGGACCCCGCGGCTGTTCACCGAGCGCTTCGGCCACCCCGACGGACGTGCCCGGATGCTGCCGGTCGACCACGTCGAGCCGGACGAGGGCACGGGCGGCGGCTTCCCGCTGACCGTGACGACCGGGCGGGTGCTGGTGCACTACCAGTCCGGCGCGCAGACCCGGCGGGTCGCCGAGCTGGCGGACGTCGCGCCCGAGGTGTTCGTCGAGGTGCACCCGGACACCGCCGCCCGGCACGGTCTCGCCGACGGCGACCTGGCCGACGTCGTGTCCCGGCGCGGGAGGACGACGGCGCGCGTCCGCTGCGTCGCCTCGCTGCGCCCGGACACGGTGTTCCTGCCCTTCCACTTCGGTGGGGCGGGGGCGGCGAACAACGTCACCAACCCGGCCCTGGACCCGGTGAGCCGGATGCCGGAGTTCAAGGTGGCCGCGGTGCGGCTGGAACCCGCCTCGCCGGGCCGGAACCCGTCCGACGGATCCGGGACCGGCACCGCCGCCGAGCTGAGCCCCACCGGCGCGGGTCGGTCCGCGCGCTGATCCGCGGCTCGCGCGCGTCGGGACACGCGCGAGCAGCGGATCACCGCGCGCTCTGCGGATCACCGCGCGCTCTGCGGATCACCGCGCGGGCGGTGGGCGCCGCCCCCGCTGCGACAGGCGCACCTCGCACGGTCCCGCCCCACCTCGCACATCCTGCAGAGGCTGCGAGGTGGGAGGAACCGCTGCGAGGTCCCGGCTCACGGACGCCGCCCGCCGAGAATGAGGACCTCGTAACGCCCGTGCAACGGCCGGCGTTCTGCCCGTAACCCCCCGTTCCTACCGTCGGTGTCATGAGCAGGCGCGTGGTGGTGATCGGGCACGGCATGGTCGGTGCCCGTTTCGTGGAGGAGGTCCGCCGGCGCGACCCGGACGGCGAGCGGGTGACGCTCACCGTCCTCGGCGCGGAGTCCCGCCCCGCGTACAACCGGGTGCTGCTGTCCGCCGTGCTCGCCGGCGGGCTGCGGCCCGCCATGGTCACGCTGCCCGTCGTCGACGGCGTCGACCTGCACACCGGCGTCGCGGCGACCGCGCTCGACCGGACCGCGCGCGTCGTCCACGCCGACGACGGCACCGTCCACCCCTACGACGAGCTGGTCCTCGCCACCGGCTGCCGCGCCTGGCTGCCGCCGGTCGACGGTCTCGCCGACCCCGGCGCCCCGGAGGTCCCGGCCCCCGGCGTGAGCCTGTTCCGCGACCTCGACGACTGCGGGCGCATCCTCGACGCGGCCGTGCCGGGCGCGCGGATCGCCGTGGTCGGGGGCGGTCTGCTGGGGGTCGAGGCCGCCCGCGGGCTCGCCGGACGCGGTGTCGCCGTCACCCTCGTGCACCCGCGCACCCACCTGATGGAGCGCCAGCTCGACGCGGGCGCCGGCGAGGTGCTCGCGACCGCGCTGCGCGGGCTCGGGGTCGACGTCCGCTGCGGTGTCGGCGCCAAGGCCTGGGACCCCGAGACCGGCCTGGACTGCGACGACGGTTCCCGGATCGCCGCGGACCACGTCGTCGTCGCCGCCGGGGTGCGCGCGAACACCGGTCTGGCCGCCGACGCCGGGCTCGCGGTCGACCGCGCGGTCCTCGTCGACGACCGCCTCGCCACCGACGACGGCCGGGTGCACGCCCTCGGCGACTGCGCGCAGCACGCCGGCGCCCCGGGCGGGCTCGTGCAGTCCGGCTGGGAGCAGGCCGCCGTCCTCGCCGACCTGCTGACCGGCACCGACCCGGCCGCGCGCTACCGCGGCACCCGCCCGGTCACCCGGCTCAAGGCCCGCGGCATCGACCTCGCCGCCCTCGGCGACCCCACCGCGGGCGACGAGGAGCTGCGCGTCTCCGACCCCCGCCGCGGCCGCTACGGCGTGCTCGCGCTGCGCGACGACCGCGTCGTCGGGGCCGTCCTCATGGGACTCCCCGACGCCGCAGCCATGATCACCGAGCTGTACGACTCCGGCGCCCCCGCTCCCTCCGACCGGCTCGCGCTGCTGCTCGGCCGCGCCCTGCCCGGCGAGACGTCGCCCGCCACCGACCCGGTCCGGATGCCGGGAAGTGCCGTGGTCTGCCGCTGCAACAGCGTCACCAAGAACGCGCTGGTCACCGCGTGGCGCGCGGGCGCCCACGACGTCGACGCGCTGTCGCGGCGCACCCGGGCCGCCACCGGCTGCGGGAGCTGCCGCGACGTCGTCTGCGGGATCCGGGACTGGCTGGCCGACATCGACCCGCCGCAGGAGAGCGCGGCATGAAGGAGCAGAGCATGAGCCGTCTGGTCGTCGTCGGGAACGGCATGGTGGGCCACCGCCTCGTCGCCGCGATGCGGGACCGGGACACCGCCGGGGACTGGGAGATCACCGTCCTCGGCGAGGAGACCCGCCGCGCCTACGACCGGGTCGCCCTGTCCTCCTACGTGGACGGACGCTCCGAGGAGGAGCTGCGCCTCGACGACGACGAGCTGCGCGGCGACCCGCTGGTGACCTACCACCTCGGTGACGCCGTCGCGACGGTCGACCGCGACGCCCGCCGGGTCGCCACCGCGTCCGGCCGCACCCTGACCTACGACGCGCTGGTGCTCGCCACCGGCTCGTACCCGTTCGTCCCGCCGGTCCCCGGCAAGGACCTGCCCGGCTGCTTCGTCTACCGCACCCTCGACGACCTGGACGCGATCAAGGCCGCCGCCGCGGCCGCCGCCGACGACCCGGGCCGCAGGGGACGGCCGTCGGCGATCGTCGTCGGCGGCGGGCTGCTGGGCCTGGAGGCGGCGCGCGCGATGCGGCTGCTCGGGCTGTCCCCGCAGGTCGTCGAGATCGCACCGCGGCTGATGCCGGTGCAGGTCGACGCGGGCGGCGGTGCGCTGCTCGAGAGACTGGTCACCGCGCAGGGCATCGCCGTGCGGACCGGGGTGTCGCTGGCCGCGGTGTCCACCGACCGCGGCAGGCTGGTCGGGACGCTGTCCGACGGCGTCGAGCTCGACGCCGACCTGGTCGTGTTCTCCGCCGGCATCCGGGCCTCCGACCAGCTCGCCCGCGACTGCGGCCTGCCGGTCGGCGAGCGCGGCGGCGTCTGGGTCGACGACCGCTGCCGCACCCGTGACGACGCCGTCTGGGCGATCGGCGAGTGCGCCGCGCTGGAGGGCCGCACCTACGGCCTGGTCGCACCCGGCTACGCGATGGCCGAGGTCGTCGCGGACCGGCTGCTCGGCGGTGAGGCCCGGATGACGCCCGAGGAGCTGGACATGTCCACCCAGCTCAAGCTGCTCGGCGTCGACGTCGCCAGCTTCGGCGACGCGCACGCGGTCACCGAGGGCGCGCTGGAGATCGTCGTCAACGACCCGGTCGAGGGGACCTACTCCAAGCTGGTCGTGTCCGACGACGCGTCCACCCTGCTCGGCGGTGTCCTGGTCGGCGACGCGTCGCGCTACGGCGCGCTGCGCCCGCTGGTCGGGTCCCGGCTGCCCGACGACCCGGTCACCCTCATCTCCAAGGGCGGCGCCGAGCCCGACGCGTCCGCGCTGCCGGACTCGGCCCAGATCTGCTCGTGCAACGCCGTCACCAAGGGCACGCTGTGCGCGGCGATCGCCGACGGTGCGCACACCGTGCCGGAGCTGAAGGCGTGCACCCGCGCCGGTACCACCTGCGGCTCGTGCGTCCCGGCGCTCGCCCGGATCCTGGCCCAGCAGGGCGTCGAGGTCTCGAAGGCCCTGTGCGATCACTTCGACCACTCCCGCGCCGAGCTCTTCGAGATCGTCGCCGGGGCGCGCATCACCTCGTTCTCCGCGCTGATCTCCCGGTACGGCCGCGGGTCGGGCTGCGACATCTGCAAGCCGGTCGTCGGGTCGATCCTCGCGACGCTCTACAACGAGCACGTCCTCGACGGCGAGCGCGCGACCCTGCAGGACACCAACGACCACTTCCTCGCGAACATGCAGCGCAACGGCACCTACTCGGTGGTGCCGCGGATCGCCGGCGGCGAGGTGACCCCCGAGGGCCTGATCGTCATCGGCGAGGTCGCCCGCGACTACGGGCTCTACACCAAGATCACCGGTGGACAGCGGATCGACATGTTCGGCGCCCGCGTCGAGGACCTGCCGGCGATCTGGCGCCGCCTGGTCGACGCCGGGTTCGAGTCCGGGCACGCCTACGGCAAGTCGCTGCGCACCGTGAAGTCCTGCGTCGGCACGACCTGGTGCCGCTACGGCGTGCAGGACTCGGTCGGCCTCGCCGTCGAGCTGGAGCTGCGCTACCGCGGGCTGCGCAGTCCGCACAAGCTCAAGTCCGGCGTCTCCGGCTGCGCGCGCGAGTGCGCCGAGGCCCGGTCCAAGGACTTCGGCGTGATCGCCACCGAGCATGGCTGGAACCTCTACGTCGGCGGCAACGGCGGCTTCACCCCGCGCCACGCCGAGCTGCTCGTGTCCGACGTGGACACCGCGACGCTGGTCCGGACGATCGACCGGTTTTTGATGTTCTACGTCCGCACCGCCGAGCGGCTGCAGCGCACCGCGCCGTGGATCGAGGCGATGGAGGGCGGGCTGGACCACCTGCGCGCCGTGATCGTCGACGACTCGCTCGGCATCTGCGGCGAGCTCGACGCCGCGATGGCCCGTCACGTCGACTCCTACGCCGACGAGTGGGCCGGCGTCCTGGCCGACCCGCAGAAGCTGGAGCGGTTCGTCTCCTTCGTCAACGCGCCCGACACCCCCGACCCCACCGTCCGGTTCGTCGAGGAGCGGGGACAGAACGTCCCGGCCCCCGGCCGTCCCGACGAGCCCGTCCTGATCGGCCTCCCGGAGGTGTCCTCCCGATGACCACCCGGCTCGACGCGACCACCACCACGACCGCCGCGCCCGCCCCGGCCGGGACCGAGCCCACCGGCTGGCTCACCGTCTGCCCGGTGGACCGGCTGCAGCCCGGCCGGGGGGCCGCCGCACTCGTCGGCGACACCCAGGTCGCGTTGTTCCGTCTCGCCGACGGCTCGGTGTACGCCCTGGGCAACATCGACCCGTTCACCGGGGCCGCGGTCGTCTCGCGCGGCATCGTCGGCGACCGCGGCGGCGAACCGACCGTCGCCTCGCCGCTGTACAAGCAGGTCTTCGCCCTGCGTGACGGCCGCTGCCTCGACGGTGCCGACGGCGACGCTGTGAGCCTGCCCGCGTTCGCGGTGCGGGTCATGGGCGACGCGCTGCAGGTCGGGCTACGGTGAACGGGCCTTCCCACGCCGTCGTGCCCACCACCACCCGCGACGCTCCCGGCGACCTCCGCGCGTCCTCCGCGCCGGCCGGCCGGGGTATCGGAGGAACGGAGAACCGGTGACCCGATCCGCCGCACGAGACACCGCCGCCGCGCCCGACGCGGCCGTGGTGCCACCGCTGGCCGGGTTCACCGTCGGCATCACCGCCGCCCGGCGCGCCGAGGAACTCGCCACGATGCTGGAGCGCCGCGGCGCGACCATCCAGCACGGGCCCGCGCTGCGCATCGTGGCCCTCGCCGACGACGCCGACCTCGAGACCCGCACCCGCGAGCTCGTCGCGGCACCACCGGACATCACCGTCGCGACCACCGGGATCGGCTACCGCGGCTGGATCGAGGCCGCCGACGGCTGGGGGCTGGGCGAGGACCTGCTCGCCGCGCTCGGCCGCTCGGAGATGCTCGCCCGCGGCCCCAAGGCGCGTGGCGCGATCCGCGCGTCGGGCCTGGTCGACGCCTGGTCCCCGGAGTCGGAGTCCACCGCCGAGGTGCTGGAGCACCTGCTCGACCGCGGCGTCGAGGGCAGCCGGATCGCGGTGCAGCTGCACGGCGAGCCGCTGCCCGACGTCGTCGACGCCCTGGAGATGGCGGGCGCCGAGGTCGTCACGGTGCCGGTCTACCGGTGGGCGCCGCCGCTGGACCTCGGCCCGCTGGACCGGCTGATCGACACCACCCTGGCCGGCGGGATCGACGTCCTGTCATTCACCAGCGCTCCCGCCGCGGCCGGGATCCTCGCCCGCGCTGGGGAGCGCGGGCTCCGCGAGGACCTGCTCACCGCGCTGCGCGGCCCCGTGCTGGCGCTGTGCGTCGGCCCGGTCACCGCGGCGCCGCTGGAGGCGCTCGACGTGCCGACCGTGCAGCCGCAGCGCTCCCGGCTCGGCGCGATGGTGCGGACCTGCGAGTCCGTCGCCCCGGCCCGCGCCCGCAGGCTCCCGGTCGGCGGCCACCAGCTGGAGCTGCGCGGACACGCGGTGCTCGTCGACGGCACGCTGTGCCCGTTGCCGCCGACGCCCATGGCGCTGCTGCGGCTGCTCGCCAAGCGTCCCGGCCGTGTCGTGTCCCGCGCCGAGCTGCTCGCCGCGCAGCCCGGTGGGGCGGGCGACGAGCACGCCGTCGAGAACGCGATCGGCAGGCTCCGCGCGGCGCTCGGTGTCCCCGGCCTGGTGCAGACCGTGGTGCGCCGCGGCTACCGGCTCGCACTCGAACCCGAGCACGGCGCGCACTGCGCCGAGGACCCGGAGGTGACCCGGTGACCGGGCTCCCGCTGCTCCTCGTCGCGCACGGGTCGCGCTCCGACGCCGCCGACGCGGTGATCCGGTCGCTCGCCGCGGCCGTCGCCGCACGCGGCCCGCAGGTCGAGGTCTGCTACGTCGACGTCCGCGGTCCCACGGTCGTCGACGCCGTGATCGGCCTGCGGGACCGCGGCCACGACGGCGCCGTCGTCGTCCCCGCGTTCCTCGCCGCCGGCTACCACGTGCGCACCGACCTGCCCGCCCAGCTCGCCGAGGTCGGCGCCGACCCGGCCCGGTTCCCGGTCACCCGCTCCATGGGTCCCGACCCGCTGCTCGCCGCCGCGGCCCTGGACCGGCTGCGCACGGCCGGCTACCGCGACGGCGACGCCGTCGTCCTCGCCGCGGCCGGCTCGTCGGACCCGTCCGCGGTCGCCCAGGTGCACGCGAGCGCCGGAATGCTCGCCCGCCGGGTCGGCCGTCCGGTCCCGGTCGGGTTCGCCGCCACCGGCAGCCCGTCGGTGACCGAGCTGGTCGCCCGGCTGCACGACGCCGGGGAGCAGCGGGTCGCGGTCGCGTCCTGGCTCCTGGCCCCCGGGGTCTTCCAGACGCGGCTGCTCGGATCGGGGGCCGACGTCGTCGCCGACCCGCTGGGCGTGCACGACGACGTGGTGACCGCCGTCCTCAAGCGCTACGCCGCCGGGGCCGCCGCGGTGCTCGCCGCCTGACCGTGCCCCGGCCCGACCCGGACCTGGTCGCCCGGCTCCGGGCGGCGGGCTGCGTGTTCGCCGAGGACGAGGCCGCGCTGCTCGCCGCGGCGGCCGACGGGCCGGAGCTGGAGGTGCTGGTGCGCCGCCGCATCGCCGGGGAGCCGCTCGAGCACGTCCTCGGCCGGGTGGACTTCGACGGGCTGACCGTGCGGGTCACCCCGGGGGTGTTCGTGCCGCGCCGTCGCAGCGAGGCGCTGGTGCACGCGGCCGTCGCCGCGCTGCCGGGCTCCGCGCATCCCGGGCGCCCGCTCGTGGTCGACCTGTGCTGCGGCTGCGGTGCGCTCGGGCTCGCCGTCGCGCGCCGGGCCGCCGTCGACCTCCACGCCGCCGACGCCGACCCGGTCGCGACCGTCTGTGCCGCGGAGAACCTGGCCGGGGTGGGGGCGGTGCACACCGGTGACCTGTTCGCCGCGCTGCCCACCGGGCTGCGGGGACGCGTCGACGTGCTCGTCGCGAACACCCCCTACGTACCCAGCGGCGCGATCGGCTCGATGCCCCCGGAGGCCCGCGACCACGAGCCCCGCACCGCACTCGACGGCGGCCGCGACGGCCTCGACCCGGCCCGCCGGGTGGCCGCGGGGGCTGGGGAGTGGCTCGCGCCGGGCGGGGCGCTGCTGATCGAGACGGGCACGGCCCAGGCTCCGGTGCTGGCGCAGGTGTTCGGCGGGCACGGTCTCGTCGCGCACATCGGGCACGACCGGGACCGCGACGCGACCTGGGTGGAAGGTCGCGCGGCGCCCTGATCGGCCGCCCCTTTGCTCTGCTCACCGATACGCAGCAGCCCCCGGCAGCCCCGTCGAGCCTCGTGACGTCGCTCGGCCCGGCGCATCGAGATGCACGTTCCCGCCCCGGCGAGGGCGAGAACGTGCGCCTCGATCGGGCGGCGGGCCACGTGCTGCGTCATGGTGAGCAGAGCGCTCAGGCTGTCGTGACCACCAGACGTCCGGGAGCGTCCGCGGTCCAGGCCCGCTCCACGTCGCCCAGCTCCGCCACCCGCAGCGGGATCCGGAGCCCCCGGTCGCGACGGCGTCGAGCAGGCGCGGCAGCTCCGCGAGGCCGAGGACCGGCTCAGCGTCTGCGGTGCTCGCGGGGCAGCCGGCCGTCGACCATCAGGATCCCCTCGGCCCGCAGCCGGGCCGCCTGCTCGGCGGCGATGTGCGGGGCCGAGCGCCCGTCGGAGCGCAGCACCCGGTGCCACGGCAGGTCGTGGCCGTCCTCGGCGAGGATCCGGCCGACCAGGCGCGCCGAGCGGATCCCGGCCAGCTCGGCCACCTCGCCGTAGCTGAGGGTCTGCCCGGGCGGGATCGACCGGACGACCTCGCGCACCCGTTCCAGGGTCTCGGAGTCCACGCCTGCAGTCTGACGCTGTCGGTGCCCCGTGGTCTCATCGCCCCATGAGCCGAACAGCCCCCGAGCAGGCGTCGCCGCGCCTGGTGCGTGCGGACCCCCGGCCCGCTCCCGTGCGGGAGTGGACCGGTGCCGCCGCGCGGGTGCTCGCGCACGAGCGCGGCGCGCTGCGGGTGCTGGGCGGCCCGGGCACGGGCAAGACGAGCCTGCTGCTCGACGCGGTGGTCCGCCGCATCCGGGCCGGGGAGCCGCCGGGGTCGGTGCTGCTGCTGGTGGGCAGCCGCCGGGCCGCGGAGGAGCTGCGCGGCCGGCTCACGTCGCTGCTGACCGCGGGCGGGGGTGAGCTCGCCGGGGACTTCGGGGTGCACACCACCCGCGAGCTCCTGGTGCGGACGGTGCACTCCTACGCGTTCGGGGTGCTGCGGCTGCACGCCGCGCGCTACGAGGACCCGCCGCCGCGGCTGCTGGCCTCGGCCGAGCAGGACGTGGTGGTCCGCGAGCTGCTCGCCGGGGAGATCGACGGCTGGGGCGGCACCGTCACCGGCTCGGGCTGGCCGGAGCGGCTCGACCCGGCCCTCGGGCTGCCCGGGTTCGCCGCGGAGCTGCGGGAGCTGCTCCTGCGGGCGGCCGAGCGCGGACTGGGGCCACGCGAGCTGGCCGAGCTGGGACGCGAGCACGGGCGCGAGGAGTGGGTCGCCGCGGCCCGGTTCTTCCGCACCTACGAGGAGGTCACGCTGCTCCGCGGGGCGGCGGGGCGGGGCGCACCACAGGCGACGGCCCCGGCGCTGGACTCCGCCGAGCTCGTCGCCGCCGCGCTGGACACCCTGGCCGCGGACCCGGACCTGCGGGAGCAGGAGCGGCGCCGGGTCCGTCACCTCCTGGTGGACGACGCGCAGGACCTCGACCCGCAGCAGATGGAGCTGGTCGCGGCGCTGGCCGAGCACGCGGGGTCCACGCTGCTCGCGGGCGACCCCGACCAGGCGGTCCTGACCTTCCGTGGTGCGGACCCGCAGGGCCTGACCGTGCTCGACGCGCCCACCGAGGTCCTCACCGTCGACCACCGCCAGCAGCCGGGGGTCCGCGCGGCCGGGCTGCGGGTGGCCGAGAAGCTGCCCGGTGCCGGGGTGACCCGCACCCGTCGCGGTCCCGGGCCCGCCCCGGGGGACCACGCGGTGCCGGACCCGACCCCGGACGCGGTACCGGAACCGGTGCCCGACGCCGTGCCGGCTGCGGCGGGCGCCGGGGTGGGGGAGTCCCTGCAGGTCCGGGTGTTCGGGTCGCCCTCCGCGGAGGCCGGCTGGATCGCCGACCGGCTGCGGCGCGCACACCTCGTCGACGGGGTGCCGTGGTCGGACATGGCGGTGCTGTCCCGGTCCGCGCGGCGCACCCTGCCCGCGCTGCGCCGGGCGCTGGCCGCGGCCGGGGTCCCGCTGGCCGCACCACCGGACGAGGTGCCGCTGCCGCGCCAGCCCGCCGTCGTGCCGCTGCTCCTGGTGCTGCGCGCGGCATGGCGGCCGTCCGCGGTCGACGCCGACCTCGCGACCTCCCTGCTCACCTCACCGCTGGGCGGTGGTGACCCGATGCGGATGCGACGGCTGCGCCGCGGCCTGCTGCGGATGCACGCCGCCGCGGGGCACGACGTGCGGACCTTCGCCGACGACGAGCGCGTCGAGGCGGGCGAGGTCGACCCGGCCGCGGCGAGCAGCGACCCGTTGCTGGTCGGGATGCTGCGCGACGCCGTCGCGGGCCGGCCCGACCCGCTGCCGATGCTCTCGCCCGCCGAGGCCGCCCCGATGCGCGACGTGGGCCGCCTCCTCGACACGGCCGCCCGCTCGATCGGCGCGGGCGAGCAGGTCGAGGAGACGTTGTGGAAGGTGTGGCGGCGCACCGGCCTGGCGAAGCGCTGGAGCGAGGCCAGCGCCCGCGGCGGCCCCGGCGGAGCGGCCGCCGACCGGGACCTCGACGCGGTCCTGGCCCTGTTCGACGCGGCCGCCCGCTACACCGACCGGCTGCCCGGCGCCGACGTCGGCGGGTTCCTGGAGTACCTGCTCGACCAGCAGCTGCCGGGGGAGACGCTGGCCCCGCAGGCGCCCCGGGGCGGCGCGGTCGAGCTGCTCACCGCACACGGCGCCCGCGGCCGGGAGTGGACGGTCGTCGCGGTGCCCGGGGTGCAGGAGGGGCTGTGGCCCGACGTCCGGCTGCGCGGCAGCCTGCTCGGCCATGAACGGCTCGTCGACCTCGTCGGTGGGGTCGCCGCCCCCGACGACGCGGTCTCCCGCACGGCGCCACTGCTCGCCGAGGAGCGGCGGCTGTTCTACGTCGCCTGCACCCGTGCCCGGACGACGCTGCTGGTCAGCGCCGTGCAGGGGGAGGACGAGCAGCCCTCCCGGTTCCTCGACGAGCTCGACCCCCGCCCCGCCGACGCCGCCGAGGCCCGCCCGGTGCACCGGCCCGAGCGCTCCCTGGTGACGGCCGAGCTGGTCGGGGAGCTGCGGCGCGCCGTCACCGAGCCCGACCACGGCGACCCGGGACGGGCCGCACGTCGTCACCGGGCGGCGACCCAGCTGGCCCGGCTCGCCGCGGACGGCGTCCCCGGAGCCCACCCCGACGACTGGTACGGCGTCGCCGACCTGTCCGACGGCGCCCCGCTGCGCGCCGAGGGCGAGCTCGTCCCGATCTCGCCCTCCGACGTCGAGACGATCGCCGGCTGCCCGCTGCGCTGGGTGCTGTCCCGGCACGGCGGCGACGAGACCGGCGCGCTGTCGGCGGTCACCGGGTCCCTGGTGCACGCGCTGGTGCAGGCCCGCGCCGCCGGGGCCGACCCGGTGGAGCTGGAGGAGGCGCTGCGCTCGGCGTGGCGGCGGCTGGACTCCGGGGCGCCGTGGTTCGGGCGCCGCGAGCTGGTCCGGGTGCGGGAGATGCTCGCCGCCTTCGACGACTGGGTCCGCCGCAGCCGTACCGAGGGGCTGGAGCTGGTGGCCGTCGAGCAGCCGGTGCAGCTGGACCTGGACGGCGAGGGCGACAGCGAGGGCGACGACCCGGGCCTGCCCCCCGGCGGCATCGGTGCGGGCGACGACGACCCGGCGGGGGCCGCGCTCCTGCCGGTCGACACCGACGGCGACGGCGCGGCCGGGCGCGGCGGCGGGGCCGCGCGGGCGGCCCGGCGGGTCCGGCTCCGCGGCCGGGTCGACCGGCTCGAACGCGATGACCAGGGGCGCCCGGTCGTCGTCGACGTCAAGACCGGGAAGACGGCCACCTCGGCCCGGGCCACCGCCGAGCACCACCAGCTGGCCGTCTACCAGCTCGCGGCCTCGCTCGGCGCGTTCGACCAGCTCGTCGGGGGTGGGGTGGAGCCGGGCGGGGCGCGGCTGCTGTTCCTGGCCGACCGCAAAGCCAACGGGGAGGCGAAGGAGCCGCAGCAGGCGGCGCTGCGCCCGGAGGAGATGGGGCACTGGCGCGACGTGCTGATGACCTGCGCCGAGGACTCGGCGGGTGCGGTGTTCGTCGCCCGCGCCGGGCCGGACTGCGACCGGTGCCCGGTCCGCACCAGCTGCCCCGCAGTCGAGACCGGCCGGACGGTGGTGGACGGGTGAGCGGGTCCGGTCCCGGACCCGGCGGTCGGCGCCCCGGTCGCTCCGCCCCGGCGGTCGCATCGCCGCGGTAGGCCCAGGCCAGGACCGCGACGACGGCGACGGCCGCCGCCACGATCAGTGGCGCCGGCCGTCGCAACGGTCCCAGCAGGGACAGGTCGTCGGGGGTGGGGCGCACCCGGCCCGGGCTAGCCCGCGCTGCCGAGCCCCAGCGCGCTCGCCAGCCGCCGCAGGTCGCCCTCCGGCTCGGCCATCCCGCGCGTGATGACCTGGGCACAGACGTGGTCGGCGCCGGCGTCGAGGTGCTCCTCGAGCCGGGCCGCGACCTGCTCGGGGGTGCCGTGCGCGACGAGCGCGTCGATCAGGGCGTCGCTGCCGCCGTCGTCGAGATCGGACTCGGCCCAGCCGAGCCGCTTCAGGTTGTTCCGGTAGTTGACCAGGCCCAGGTAGGGCTTCTCGACGGCCGGGCGGCCCAGGGCGCGGGCGGCGGCCGGGTCGTCGTCGAGCACGACCTTGTGCTCCGGCGCGATCAGCGCTCCGGCGCCGTAGCGCTCGCGGGTCGAACGGGTGTGCTCGGGCGTGGTCAGGTACGGGTGCGTCCCGGCGGACCGCTCACGGGCCAGGTCGAGCATCTTCGGGCCCAGCGCCGCGAGGGCACGCCCCTCGGTGGGGACGCCGAGCTCGTCGAGCCGGTTCACGTAGGCGACGAGCGCTGCGTACGGGCGGGTGTAGTCGCTGGTGGCCTCGGGGTGCCCGACGCCGATCCCCAGCAGGAACCGGCCCGGGTGCCGCGCCTCGATGCGGTGGAAGGACTCCGCGACCTCGTCGGCAGGGGTGGCCCAGATGTTCACGATGCCGGTGGCCACGGCCAGCGACGTCGTCGCGTCGAGCAGCGACTCGGTCAGCGCGAGGTCCCCGGGCGGGGAGCCGCCGACCCACACCGCACCGAACCCGAGCTTCTCGATCTCCACGGCGAGATCGGGGGACAACCCGGTCTCGTGCCGCCAGACGCCGTACCTGCCGAGGGAAACACTCATGGTGGTGAGTACCACCGCGCGGGCCCGATCATTCCCGGTCCTACGATGGCCCCTCCACTACGCGAGAGGCTGGAACAGCAGTGATCGACCTCAAGGCGGCCCGACAGGACCCGGACACCTTCCGCACGGCGCTGTCCCGTCGCGGCGCGTCCGCGGACTTCGACGCCCTGCTGGAGGTCGACGCCCGCTGGCGGGAGGCCACCGACCGCGTCGGCAGCCTGCGCGCCGCGGCCAAGCAGCGGCCCAAGGGCAAGCCCACCCCCGAGCAGGTCGAGCAGTTCAAGCAGGAGAAGGAGGAGCTGCGCGCCGCCGAGGACTCCCTCGCCGCCGCCGACGTCGAGCGTTCCGAGCTCCTCGCCCGCATCCCGAATCTGCCCGACCCGACCGCCGCCGACGGCATGGCCGAGGAGGACGCGGTCACCGTCCGCACCTGGGGCGAGCCGCCGGTCTTCGACTTCACCCCGCGCGACCACCTGGACTTGGCGTCGTCGACGGGCCGGGTCGACATGGCCCGCGGCGCGCGGCTGTCCGGGTCGCGGTTCGCCTACCGTTTCGGCGACGTCGCGCGGCTCGAGATGGCCCTGTTCCGCTACGTCATGGACAAGCTCGCCGGCGAGGGCTTCGTCCCGGTGCTCGGCCCGGTCCTGGCGAACGAGCGGGCGATGTACGGCACCGGTTTCCTGCCCACCGAGGCGTCGAACCTCTACGAGCTGGAGAAGGACGGCCTCTACCTCACCGGCACCTCCGAGGTCGCGCTCGCCGGGATCCACATGGACGAGATCGTCGAGCTCGACACGCTGCCCGCGCGCTACGTCGCGTTCTCCACGAACTTCCGCCGCGAGGCCGGCGCGGCCGGCAAGGACACCAAGGGCATGTTCCGGGTGCACCAGTTCGACAAGGTCGAGATGTTCGTCTACTGCCTGCCGGAGAACTCCCAGGACGTGCACGAGGAGCTGCTCGCCCACGAGGAGTCGATCGTGCAGGAGCTGGGGCTGCCCTACCGGGTGCAGAACATCGCCGTCGGCGACCTCGGCAACCCGGCCGCGAAGAAGTACGACATCGAGGCCTGGTTCCCGGTCCAGGAGCGCTACCGCGAGATCACCTCGTGCTCCAACACCACCGACTACCAGGCACGACGCCTGAACGTCCGGTTCCGTCGCGAGGCCGGAGCGCCGACCGAGAACGTGCACACGCTCAACGGGACCGGCGCCACCGCCCGCGCCATGCTCGCGATCATGGAGAACTTCCAGGACGCGAACGGGACGGTCACGGTGCCGGAGGTCCTGCGGTCCTACGGTGCCCCCGCGACCGTCGGGAACCCGCCGGCCTGATCCCGGGTCGCAGGCGGGGTGACGCGCGCGACCTCCTGACGGGGCAACCGAACGGGGGCCCGCGCGTCCTGCTTGCGTGGAGAAATCGGGGAGTGGTGTGTCGCGGGCCGGGGAGCGCCCGGACCCGTCGCGCCACGCCGCCCCCGCCGGGTCCGACGCCCGCCGTCCCGGCTCCCACCGTTCCGAGGACCGGCCGGACACCGCGGACTCCGGTCGGCACCGCTCGCCCGAGCCGCCCGTCGACGGGCGTCGTGCCGCCCGCGGACCCGTCGCCCGCCCCGAGGACATCGTGGCGTCGACCGTCGCCCTGCCCGCCGCGGACCGCGCCCCCGTCGACCGAGTCCCGGAGTCCCGCCGCTCCGTACGCGGGGTGCCCGCGCCGTCGCACGCCGCCCCGGGGACGCGTACCGCCCCGGACCCCGTCCCCGGCCCACGCCGAGCGCCCCGGCCTCCGGCGGCAGCGCAGGCACCCGCGGTCCGGCCCCCGGTGGCGAGGACCCCCGTGGTGCGTGTCCCCACGACGCCGGAGCCGGTCGACGCGACCTCCCGTATCCGCCCCACCGACCGCGGAGCCCGTGCCACGGTCGTCCGGGCCGAGATCCCGGACGGTGCCGGACGGGCGGACCGTGCCGGGCGGACCGAACGTCGTGAGCGCCCGGACCGCGCCGTCACCGGCCTGCGCCGCCGCATCGCGCACGGCACCGGCGCGATGGCGCTGGTGCTCGTCGCCGTCGCCGGGCTGACCTGGACCGTGCTCGTCCCGCCGGACGGCACGGCCGTCGCCGCCGACCCGGCGACCTCCGCACTGGACAACCAGCTGCCGCCCCCGCCGCCCCCGCCCCCGCCCCCGCCGCAGCAGTGGCGCCAGGTCGGTGGCGACGAGTTCGACGGCTCCCGCGTCGACCGCTCCACCTGGAGCGTCTACAACTCGCCCGGCGGGTTCGGCAACGGCCTGCGCCGCCCGTCCGCGGTCGGCGTCGGCGACGGCCTGCTCACCGTGACCGCGCGCCCCCGGGCCACGGGCGGGGGCGTCTCCGGCGGTGTCGCGATGCACGACGGTCAGCTCTACGGCCGCTGGGAGTTCCGCGCCCGCACCGACGTCGGCAACGGCTACAGCCCCGCGATCCTGCTCTGGCCGGACTCCGAGCGGTTCCCCGACGACGGGGAGCTCGACATGATGGAGATCCCGTTCGGCGACCGGCATGCGGCCACCGCCTTCGTCCACTACGGCGCGCAGAACCACATCCTGTCCACCGACACCCCCGGCGACTTCACCCAGTGGCACACCTTCGCCCTGGAGTGGCTGCCGGACCGGATCACCTGGTACGTCGACGGGGTGAAGAAGTGGGAGGTCACCGACCGCCGCGCGATCCCCACCACCCCGATGCACCTGGCCATCCAGCTCGACCAGGGCCCGGCGTCGGGGTGGATCCCCGGCCCGGACGCGACCACCCCCGACGAGGTGCGCCTGCAGGTCGACTGGGCCCGCGTCCTCGCACCGGTCGACGACGCCGGCCGCTGATCCGCCGCCGGGGCCGGGCCGGGACGGCGCCGGGTGGCGGACCTGTCGGTGACGCCGGGTAGAACGGTCCGCGTGGACCCCACCCCCGCCGAGCTGGCACACGCGCTCGGTCTGCACCCGCCGACCGCGGAACAGGCCGCGGTCATCGCCGCGCCCGCCGGGCCGGCGCTCGTCGTCGCCGGGGCGGGGGCCGGCAAGACCGAGACGATGGCGGCCCGCGTCGTCTGGCTGGTCGCGACCGGCCGGGTGTTGCCCGAGCAGGTCCTCGGGCTCACCTTCACCCGCAAGGCCGCCCAGCAGCTCGGCACCCGCGTCCGGTCCCGGCTGCGCCGCCTCGCCGGGGCCCGGCTGCTCGACGACCTGGACCCGTCGGGTGCCCGGCGCGCCGCGCTGCTGGCCGGCGAGCCCACCGTCGCGACCTACCACGCCTACGCCGGTCGCCTGGTCGGTGAGCACGCGCTGCGGCTGCCCGCCGAGCCCGCCGCCCGGCTGCTCGGCCCGACGGCGGCCTGGCAGCTGGCCCACCGGGTCGTCTCCACCTGGGCCGCGGACCTGGAGATCGACCGGGTCCCCGCGACCGTCACCGGCTACCTGCTCTCCCTGGCCGGGGAGCTGGGGGAGCACCTCGTCGAACCGGACCAGGTGCGGCGCCTCGCCGAGCGGATGCTGCCGGTGCTGGAGCACGCCCCGCCCGGCAAGCGGCAGCGCGCCGAGCCCTCGGCCGGGTACAAGGCCCGCATCGCCGGGCAGCGGATGCGCTGCGAGCTGCTGCCGCTGGTCGAGGAGTTCGCCCGGCGCAAGCAGGCCGAGCAGGCCATGGACTTCGCCGACCAGATGGCCCTCGCGGCCCGGATCGCCGAGGCCGACCCGGAGGTCGGGCGGATCGAGCGTTCCCAGTACCGGGCCGTGCTGCTCGACGAGTACCAGGACACCGGGCACGCCCAGCGGGTGCTGCTCCGCGCCCTGTTCGGCGTGCCGCCCGGGCTCGCCCCGGAGCCGGACGACGGCCCGGACCACCGCTCGGTCACCGCGGTCGGCGACCCCTGCCAGTCGATCTACGGCTGGCGGGGCGCGAGCGCCGGGAACCTGGCGCGCTTCCGCACCGACTTCCCCGCCACGGGCGGTGACCCCGCGCCCGTGCACGGGCTGCTCACCAGCTTCCGGAACCCGGCCGAGGTGCTCGTCCTGGCCAACCGGGTCTCCGAGCCGCTGCGGACCGCGCCCGGCACCGTGCGGGTGGGGGAGCTGCGCCCGCTCGACGGCGCCGGCCCCGGCGACGTCCGGGCCGCCCTGCTGCCCGACGTCGCGGCCGAGGTGGCCTGGACCGCCGACGGCATCGCCGGGCGCTGGCACGCCGGACACGACGAAGGCACCCCGCCCACCGCGGCCGTGCTGGTCCGGCGCCGCTCCGACATGGACGCGCTCGCCGCCGCGCTGCGCGACCGGCGGGTCCCGGTGGAGGTGGTCGGACTCGGTGGGCTGCTGTCCACCCCCGAGGTCCGCGACCTCGTCTCCGCGCTGCGGGTGGTGTCCGACCCGCTCGCCGGGCCGGCCGCCGTCCGGCTGCTGACCGGGCCGCGGTGGCGGCTCGGGATCGCCGACCTGGCCGCGCTGTGGCAGCGCGCCCGCGAGCTCGTCCCGCACCGCCCGGCCCGCCCCGGGCCGCTGTCGGCCGCCGACCTGGCCCTCGGCGCACTGCCCGGCGAGCAGGCCGAGCAGGCCGGTCTCGTCGACGCCCTCGACGACCCGGGTGGCCCGGAGCGCTACTCCCCGGCCGGGTTCGACCGGATCCGGCGGATCGGCCGTGAGCTCGCCCAGCTGCGCGCCCGCACCGCGGCCCCGCTGACCGACCTGGTGGCCGACGTCGAGCGGACCCTGCTCCTCGACGTCGAGACGATGGCCCGCCCCGGCCCCACCGGCCGGGCGCACCTCGACGCGTTCGCCGACGTCGTCGCGGATTTCGCCGCCGGTGCGGACGTGCCGTCGCTACCGGGTCTGCTCGACTATCTGGAGACCGCCGAGCAGGCCGAGGAGGGGCTGACCCCCGGCGAGGTGGAGGTCGCGCCGGACCGGGTGCAGATCCTCACCGTGCACGCGGCGAAGGGGCTGGAGTGGGAGGTCGTCGCCGTCCCGCACCTGGTCGCGCAGGTCTTCCCCGGCCGCAAGATGTCCGGCTCCTGGCTGAAGGACCCGGCCGCGCTGCCGGTCCCGCTGCGCGGCGACGCCGACGACCTGCCCGGCCTGCACCTGCCCCCGCCCGGCGCCGACCGCAAACAGGTCGAGACCGCGCTCGACGACCACGACGACGCCCTCGACGAGCGCCGCCTCGCCGAGGAACGCCGGCTGTTCTACGTCGCGCTCACCCGGTCCGAACGGGTGCTGCTGGTGTCCGGGCACCGCTGGCCCGCGACGGGGGAGAAGCCGAAGGAACCGTCGGTGTTCCTGACCGAGCTCGCCGAGATCCTGGAGGGCCCCGGCGGCTCCGAGGTCGGTGTGCTGGAGCAGTGGGCACCGCCGCCCGAGCTGGACACCGGCAACCCGGCGCTGGGCGTCGAACGGACCGCGCAGTGGCCGCCGGACCCGTTCGGCGACCGCGCCGACGACGTGCGCTCCGGGGCCGACCTGGTCCGTACCGCGCTGCGGGCCCGGCGCCCGAAGCGGCCGCGCCGCGCCGCGCCCGCCGACCAGCTCGCACTGGAGCTGCCGGCGGCTCCCGACGCGGAGCCCGGGGCCGGCGTGGTCGACGCCGAGGGTGATCCCGAGGGCTGGGCCGCCGACGTCGACGTCCTGCTCGCGGAGCGGGCCGCCGCCGCGCAGCGGCCCACGGTGTCGCTGCCCGGGCGGCTGTCGGTGAGCCGGCTCGTCGAGCTCGCCGACGACCCGGACGCGCTCGCCGTGCGGCTGCGCCGTCCGGTGCCGATGCCGCCCGACCAGCACGCCCGCCGCGGCACCGCGTTCCACGCCTGGCTGGAACAGCGCTTCGGCGCGGAACGCCTGCTGGACATCGACGAGCTGCCCGGCGCCGCCGACGAGTCGGTCTCCTCGGAGGCCGACGCGACCGAGCTCGCCGAGCTGCAGGCCGCGTTCGAGGCGTCGGAGTGGGCGGACCGGCGGCCCGTCGACGTCGAGGTGTCGTTCGAGACGGTGCTGGCCGGGGTCGCCGTGCGCGGCCGGATGGACGCGGTGTTCGCCGACCCCGACGGCGGCTGGACGGTCGTGGACTGGAAGACCGGTCGCCTGCCCGCCGAGGACCGCAGGCAGGCGGTCGGGGTGCAGCTCGCCGCGTACCGGCTGGCATGGGCGGCGCTGCAGGACGTCGAGCCGGACCGGGTGCGGGCGGCGTTCCACTACGTCCGCGACGGCGTCACCCTGCGCCCGGCGGACCTGCTCGACGCCCGCGCGCTGCACGAGCTCGTCGCCGGGGTGCCGACCGTCTCCGCCGCCGAGGTGTAGCCGCAGGACGCGGAGAGCCCGCGCCCCCGGGGACGGGGACGCGGGCTCTCCGCGTGGGGGTGGCCTGCGGTCAGTGCGCCTCGGCCTTGGCGATGCCGGCACCGGTCAGGGACCGGACCTCCATCTCGGCGTACTTGCTGCCGTCGTGGCGCTTCTGCCCGATGTAGGTCCCGACCACGCCGAGCAGGAACGACAGCGGGATCGAGACCAGGCCGGGGTTGGCCAGCGGGAACCAGGCGAAGTCCACACCCGAGAAGATCGACGTCTCGGCGCCCGACACCACCGGCGAGAAGACGATCAGCACCAGGGTGCTGATCAGACCGCCGTAGATCGAGAACAGGCCGCCGGTGGTGTTGAACCGCTTCCAGAACAGCGAGTACAGGATCGTCGGCAGGTTCGCCGACGCAGCCACCGCGAAGGCCAGCGCCACGAGGAAGGCGACGTTCTGGTCCTTGGCCAGGATGCCGCCGACGATCGCGACGATGCCGATCACGATCGCGGTCCGCCGGGCGACCCGGACCTGGGTGGCCTCGGTGTCCTCGACCTCGCCCCGCTTGATCACGTTGATGTAGACGTCGTGCGCGAACGACGCCGACGCGGTGATCGTCAGCCCGGCGACGACCGCCAGGATCGTCGCGAACGCGATCGCGGCGATGATGCCGAGCAGCACCGGTCCGCCGAGGGCGGCGGCGAGCAGCGGCGCGGCCGAGTTCACCTTGCCCGGCGCGGCCTGGATCGCCTCCGGCCCGACCAGCGCACCGGCCGCGAAGCCGATGACCAGCGTGAACAGATAGAACAGGCCGATCAGCCAGATCGCGACCTCGACCGAGCGGCGGGCCTCCTTGGCCGTGGGCACGGTGTAGAAGCGCATCAGCACGTGCGGCAGGCCCGCGGTGCCGAGCACCAGGGCGATGCCGAGCGAGATGAAGTCGATCTTCGAGGTCAACGACGCGCCGTACTGCTGGCCGGGGGCGAACAGGCCCTCGCCCTTGGGGGAGCCGTCCGCGGCGGCCTGCATGATCGACGAGAAGTTGAAGCCGAACAGCGCCAGTGCCCAGATCGTCATGACCAGCGCGCCCACGATGAGCAGCACCGCCTTGATCATCTGGACCCAGGTGGTGCCGCGCATGCCGCCGATGAGGACGTAGGCGATCATCACGACGCCGACGACGGCGATCACGACACCCTGGGCGAACCCGCCCGAGATGCCGAGCAGCAGCGAGACCAGTGCACCGGCACCGGCCATCTGCGCGAGCAGGTAGAAGAACGACACCGCCAGGGTGGAGGTGGCCGCCGCGGCGCGGATCGGGCGCTGCTTCATCCGGAACGCCAGGACGTCGCCCATGGTGAAACGGCCGGTGTTGCGCAGCAGCTCCGCGACCAGCAGCAGCGCGACCAGCCACGCGACCAGGAAGCCGATCGAGTAGAGGAAGCCGTCGTAGCCGTTGATCGCGATGGCGCCGGCGATGCCCAGGAACGACGCCGCCGAGAGGTAGTCACCGGCGATCGCGAACCCGTTCTGGGTGCCGGAGAAACCCCCGCCCGCGGTGTAGAAGTCGGCGGCGGTCTTCCTCGCCTGCCGACTGTTGACGTAGAAGACGATCCCCAGCGTCACGATCACGAACGCCAGGAAGATGGAGATGTTCAGCGCCGGGTTGCTGTCCGCGGTCGCCGCCAGGACGGTCGGGCTCATCGGGTTCCCTCGATCTCTCCGCGGAGCTTCGACGACAGCGGGTCGAGCACACGGCCGGCGAAGCGGATGTAGACCACGGTGATCGCGAAGGTGGACACGAACTGCAGCAACCCGAGGACCAGACCCAGGTTGATGTTGCCCAGCACCGGGATCGCCATGAAGTCCGTCGCGAACGTCGCGAGCAGCACGTACAGCAGGTACCAGGCCAGGAACCCGGCGGTGACCGGGAAGACGAACCCGCGCAGACGCCTGCGCAGCTCCTGGAAGTCGGGGCTCGCCTGTGCGGCGGCCCAGTCGGGAGTTCCCGGCGTCGGACCGCCGGGCTGCTCGTCGGACTCGGTCGTACTCACGTATGCCTCCTTGCACAAGCCACGCACGGCCACGGGACCGGACCCAGGAAAGGGCCTTCGGGCCGTGTGCGGAACCCCACACGCACGCTCCGGGCGGCCCAAGATGCAAGCGGCCGACGACCGGACGATCGAGCGCGGCACCGAACGACGAGCGGTCTTGACTTCGATGTCGCCGCTACGCTAAAGCGCTCACTCCCGATCGGCCAGATGGAGCCGCAGCATCGTAGCTTCCGCGTTCGACGGAACGTGATCGCCCAGTGACACGGCGATCATGACGAGGAACGCGCAGGGCACCGACCACAGCGCGGGCTGGGCGAGCAGCATGCCCGCCGTCCCGCCGAGCCCGAGCGCGGCGCCCAGCGCCATCGACCCGACCGTCGCGAGCAGCCCGGTGACCATCCCTGCGTACGCGCCGCGCGCGGTCAGCCCCTTCCACCACAGGCCGAGCACCAGCAGCGGGCAGAACGTCGACGCCGCGACGGTGAACGCCGAGGTCACCGCCGCGCTGACGTCGACGCGCACCATCAGCAGCGCCGCCGGTACGACGGCCGCCGACGCGGCCAGCGCGGTCAGCCGCAGCCGGCGCAGCCCCGAGGGCATGAGGTCGTGGGCGAGCGCCCCGGACAGCGCGAGCAGCAGCCCGAGCGAGGTGGCCAGGAACGCGGCGAACGCCCCCGCGGTGAGCATCGCGGTCAGGGCCGCCGCGGTGCCGCCGCCGGTGACCCGGCCGGGCAGCGTGACGATCGCGGTGTCGGTGCCCTGCGACAGGTACAGCTCGGGGGTGAGCACCGTCCCGAGCAGCCCGTAGACGATCGGGAACAGGTAGAACGCGCCGAGCATCGCGACGGTGATCGCCGCGGTGCGCCGGGCGCCGCGCCCGTCCGGACTGGTGTGGAAGCGCACGATGATGTGCGGCAGCCCCATCGTCCCCAGCGCTGTCGCGACCAGCACCGACCAGGTCGTCAGCAGCGGCGAGGTATCGGCGGTGCCGAGCAGCGGCAGTGCCCACTCGGCGCCGCCGGGCACCGGCAGCGACGCCCCGTCGCCGCCCAGCTCGGGCACGGCGGCACCGTCGGGGAAGACCCAGACGGCGTCGGCGGCGGCGTGGTGCGGGCCAGGGGTGAGCGGGACCGGCATCCCGTCGACGACCACGACGGTCGGCTCGGTCAGCACGAGCTCGGTGTCGAGCCGGAAGTCCACCGGGGTCTCGGCGGTGAACCGGGTGAACTCCGGCGGGGCGACCATGTCGGCGCGCAGCTGCGGCCCGGCGAGCAGCAGCAGCCAGATCGCGGGCCCGGCGAACAGCAGGAGCTTGAGCGCGAACTGGAACGCCTGCACGTAGGTGGCGGCGCGCATCCCGCCCAGCGCCAGGGTCAGGCCGACGGCGAGCCCGGACACCACGACCCCGACCCAGTAGTCGACGCCCGACACCAGCGTGAGCAGCTGCCCGGCCGCGACGATCTGCGGCACCAGGTAGAGCACCGCGATCACCACGACGACCACCGCGCAGAACCGGCGCAGCGACCGCGACCCGAGGCGGGCCTCGGCGAACCCGGGCACGGTCAGTGCCCCGGAGCGGCGCATCGGCGCGGCGACCAGCGCGAGCATCAGCAGGTAGCCCGCGGCGAACCCGACCGGGTACCAGAGCGCCCCCGTGCCCTCCTTGATCACCAGCCCGGCGACGCCGAGGAACGACGCCGCCGACAGGTACTCCCCGGAGACCGCGGCTGCGTTGAGCATCGGCGAGGTCCGCCGGGACGCGACGAGGAAGTCCGAGGTGGTGCGCATCGCCGCGACGCCACGTGCCCCGATCAGCACCGTGACCAGCAGCAGGGCGACGACCGCGGCGGCCGTCACGGGCGTTCCGCGCGTTCGGCCCGGCGCAGATGCCACCACGCCAGCCCGCCGAGCAGCGGGTACGGGAGCCAGGCGACCGCGATCCAGCCCAGCGGGAGCCCCCCGACCCGCCACTGGGCCAGATCCGGCGCGAGCCGCAGCAGCACCGGCAGCCCGAACAGCAGCACCGCGGCGCAGGCCAGGGTGACCACGGCGCGCCGCAGCTGGGCCCGGCGCAGCCCGCGGGCCCGCTCGGTCAGCCCCGGGTCGAGCGCCGCGGCCGGCTGTGGGCGCGGTACGGCGGTACCCCGCTCGGGCGGTGCGCTGACCGCGACCCGGCGCGGGCGGGCGGTCACGGCCGCCCCCGGCCGCTTCCCGGGCCGTCGCCGTCGGGGGCGCGGTGGCCGTCGAGCGCCCCGGCGGTGGCCGCGGCGAGCAGCTGGTCGCGCAGGTCCCGGGCGTGGCGACGACTGACCGGCACGTCACCGGCATCGGTGTGGGCGAGCAGGCCGCCGCCGGCGTCGCTGCGCAGCTCGCGGACCGCGGGGAGGTGCAGCAGGAAGCTGCGGTGCACGCGGACGAAGCGGTGCGGGTCCCAGTGCTCCTCCAGCCGGGACAGCGGGATCCGCACGAGGTGTGAGCCCCCGGGCAGGTGCAGCCGCACGTAGTCGCCGTGGGCCTCGACGAAGCGGACGTCCTCGCGGCGGACGTAGCGGGTGCGCCCGGCGGCCTCCACCGGCAGCACGGCGAGCTCGTCGACGCGGGGGAGCGCGGGCCCGGCCGGTTCCGGTGCGGTCCCCCCCGCGGTGCCCGGCCCGGCGGCCGAGCGGCCCGCCCGGGCCCGGTGCACCCGGCCGAGCGAGTCGGCGAGCCGGTCCGCGCCGACCGGTTTGAGCAGGTAGTCGACGGCGCCGAGGCCGTACGCGGCGACGGCGTGCTCCTCGAACGCCGTCACGAAGACGATCTCCGGGGGCGTGGCCATCGCGGCCAGCACACCGCCGAGCTCCAGGCCGTCCATCCCGGGCATGGTGATGTCGAGGAAGACGGCGTCGAACCGGCCGGTGGGGATCGCGCGCAGCGCCTCCACCGCGCCGCCGGCCCGTGCGACCTCGCCGACGTCGGGCGCGTCGGCCAGCAGCGCGCAGATCTCGTCGAGGGCGGGGGCGACGTCGTCGACGGCCAGTACGCGCAGTGGCTCGGCGGGGGGTGTCACCTCAGATCACCACCCCGGGCTGGAACCGCGGGATCCGCAGCACGATCCGGGTGCCCGCGCCGGGCGCGGTCTCGATGACCAGGCCGTGATCGGGGCCGTAGACCGCGCGCAGCCTGCGGTCGACGTTCACCAGCGCCAGCCCGGCGCCCTCGGCGGTGCCGGCCAGTACGGCGCGGGCGTGCTCGGGGCTCATGCCCGGCCCGTCGTCGTCGACGGTGATCACGCAGACGTCCCCCTCGGCCTCGCCGCTGACCTGTACCAGCCCGCCGTCGGGGGAGCGCTCGACGCCGTGCTGCACCGCGTTCTCCACCAGCGGCTGCAGCGCCAGCACCGGGACCGGCACCGGCAGCACCTCCGGCGCCACCCGCACCTGCACCCGCAGCCGCTCGCCGAGCACGGCGCGGGCGAGGGTCAGGTAGGCCTCGACCGAGCGGAACTCCCCGGCCAGCGGCACGTAGTCGCCGCGTGCGGCGAGCGAGTGCCGGATGAACTCGGCGAAGGTCTCCAGCAGGTCGCGGGCGCGCGCCGGGTCCGAGCGGACGAACGAGGCGATCGTGGTGAGCGCGTTGTAGACGAAGTGCGGCGAGATCTGGGCCCGCAGCGCGCGCAGCCGGGCGGCCTCGGCCTCGGCCTCGCCGTCGGTCAGGCGGGCGCGTTCGAGGGCGTCGGCGACGAACGCGGCGGTCCGGCGGGCGGCGGCCGACCCGACCCCACCGGCCAGGACGAGCACCGGCCCGTCGCCGACGGGCAGCGCGGTGCGGCCGGCCTCGGTGAGCCGTCGCCCGCGGGCCCGCCCGGCGAGCGCGACGCCGTCGGCGCGGCCGGGGCCCCACCACGAGTCGGGCAGGCCGGGCCGGACCAGGCCCGCCGCCTCGGCGCCGCAGAGCCCGGCGAGCCGGCGCAGCGCCTCGGTCGCGGCGGCGGACCCGGCGGGCTCGCGCAGGCCCGCGGCCACGGCGACGCCCGTCTCGAGGGCCTCGGTCGGGTCCGGTCCGGGTGCGGCACCGCCGCGGAACCGGCGCGCGCTCAGCCGCGGCCGCAGCGACGTGCGCGCAGCAGGCGTCACACGTTCGTGGTCCCCCTCGGCCGACACCTGAGTGAGGATAGGGCCCGGACGGTCGGTGCGGCGCGACCTGGGCGCTAGCCTTCGCACGTGATCGGCTCCACCCGGCTCAGCGAACTCGACCCCCAGGTCGAGGGTGCGCTGCGGATGCCGGACCCGCGGTCGGGCCCGGTGCGCTCGCTGGTGACCCGCCTGGCGATCGCGGTGTTCGCGCTCGGCGCGACGACGTTGATCGTCTTCTTCGGGCGTGACGGCTACCTCGACAACAACGGTACGGGCGAGATCTCGCTGCTCGACGCCCTCTACTACGCGACGGTGTCGCTGTCGACGACCGGCTACGGCGACATCGTGCCGGTCAGCCCGATGGCCCGCTCCATCAACATCGCGGTGATCACCCCGTTGCGGGTGCTGTTCCTGATCGTCCTCGTCGGTACGACCGTCGAGCTGCTCACCGAGCGCTCGCGGCAGTCGTTCCGGATCCAGCGCTGGAGGTCGCGCGTGCGCGAGCACATCGTCGTCGTCGGCTACGGCACCAAGGGGCGCGCGGCGGTGGAGACGCTGCTCGGCGACGACGTGGACCCCGGGAAGATCGTCGTCGTCGACACCGACCGGGCGCGGCTGGACGTGGCCTCCGGGCTGGGCCTGGTCACCGTGTCCGGCAACGCGACCCGCTCCGCGGTGCTCCGCATCGCCGGGGTGCAGCTGGCGACGACGCTGGTCGTCGCCCTGGACCGCGACGACACCGCGGTGCTGGTCACCCTGACCGCCCGTGAGCTGTCCAAGTCGATCTCGATCGTCGCCGCGGTGCGCGAAGCGGAGAACGTGCACCTGCTCCGCCAGTCCGGCGCCAGCTCGGTGATCGTGTCCGACGAGACGGCCGGGCGGCTGCTGGGCGTCGCGACCCGCTCGCCCGCCGTCGTCGAGGTGGTGGAGGACCTGCTCACCCCGGACGCCGGCTTCGCGATCTCCCAGCGCCAGGTCGAGCCGACCGAGGTCGGCGGCTCCCCGCGGCACCTGCCTGACATCGTGCTCGGCGTGGTGCGCGGCGAGCAGCTCCACCGGGTCGACTCGGCCGCCGTCGACGCGCTGGAGCGGGGTGACCAGCTGCTCTACGTCCGCAAGGCGACCCCGCCGGACGAGGAGTAGCTCGGCCCTTGACCTGAAGCCGACTTCAGGTCACAGAGTGGTCGCATGCGATCACCGACCGGCTACGCGGACCTCGCCGGGCTGATGACCCGGATGACCGGCGACGAGAAGCACGAACCCGCCGCGACCTCCACCCTCGACGTCCTGTGGGTCCTCTACGACCGCATCCTGCGCGTCGACCCGCAGCACCCCGACGACCCCGACCGCGACCGCTTCCTGGTCTCCAAGGGGCACGGCCCGATGGCGCTCTACGCCGTCCTCGTCGCCCGCGGGTTCCTCGACGACCACCTGCTCGACCGGTTCGCCGGGTACGACTCGACCCTCGGGCACCACCCCGACCGCACGCTCGTGCCCGGGGTGGAGATCTCCTCCGGCTCGCTCGGCCACGGGCTCGGACTGGCCGTCGGCACCGCGTCGGGGCTGCTGCTGCAGGGCCGCGACGCGCGCACCGTCGTCCTCGTCGGCGACGCCGAGCTCGACGAGGGCTCCAACTTCGAGGCGATCCAGTACGCGGGCCGCGCCGGGCTGTCCGGGCTGAGCGCCGTCGTCGTCGACAACAGCTCGGCGTCGCACGGCTGGCCCGGTGGGATCGCCGGACGCTTCACCGCGGAGGGCTGGGTCGCCGTCGACGCCGACGGCCGCGATCACGACGACCTGGAACGCGCCTTCCGCACCGCACACCCCGACCGACCGCTCGCCGTCGTCGCGCACGTCGAACCGAAGGGGAGCCACCGATGACCGGCTTTGCTCTGCTCACCGATACGCAGCAGCCCACTCCCTCCGACCCCGTGACCCCGCCCGACCTGCGGGAACGCTTTTATGCGCTGCTGCCGGAGCTGATCGCGTTCGACCCGCGGGCCGTCGCGCTGCTGGCCGACATCGGGGCCGGCTACGTCGACGTCCCGCCCGACCTCGCCGACCGCGTGATCAACGTCGGTATCCGCGAGCAGCTGCTCGTCTCCGCCGCCGGTGGGCTCGCGCTGACCGGGATGCGCCCGGTCGTGCACACCTTCGCGCCGTTCCTCGTCGAACGGCCCTACGAGCAGCTCAAGCTCGACCTCGGGCACCAGGGCGTCGGGGCGCTGCTGGTGTCGGCCGGCGGGTCCTACGACATGGCGGGTGCGGGGGAGACCCACTTCGGCCCGCGCGACGTGCCGCTGCTCGACACCCTCGACGGTTGGACCGTCCACGTGCCCGGGCACGCCGACGAGGCGGAGGCGCAGCTGCGGGCCGCCCTGCCCGGCGACGACCGGGTCTACGTCCGGCTCTCGGGCGCGTCCAACGCGCGGCCCTACGGGGCGGGCCCGTCGATGACGGTGCTGCGGCGGGGGCGCCGGGGGACGGTCGTCGCGGTGGGGCCCCTGGCGGACCGGACGCTCGCCGCCGTCGCCGACCTGGACGTGACCGTCCTGTACGCCGGGACCGTCCGCCCGTTCGACGCGGCCGGCCTGCGCGCCACGCTGTCCGAGCCGGACGTCGTGCTCGTGGAGCCCTACCTCGCCAGGACCTCGGTGCGGCACGTCTCCGACGCGCTCGCCGACCTGCGGCACCGGGTCCTCGGGCTCGGGGTCGGCGCCGCCGATCTGCGTCGCTACGGCAGCCCGGAGGACCACGACGCCGCGCACGGCCTGGACGTCGCGGGCATCCGCCGGTCGGTGACGCGCTTCCTCTCGTAGGGTCGGGGCGTGCGTCTGGCCACCTGGAACGTGAACTCCGCGAAGTCCCGGCTGCCGCGGCTGCTGCCGTGGCTCGACGAGCGGGAACCCGACGTCGTCTGCCTCCAGGAGACCAAGCTCTCCGACGACGACTTCGCCGCGGCCTTCGACGAGGCACTGGCCGAGCGCGGCTACGCGAGCACGCACCACGGCCAGGGCCGGTGGAACGGCGTCGCCCTGCTGTCGCGGGTGGGTCTGGACGACGTCGTGCGCGGCCTGCCCGACGAGCCCGTCTTCACCGAGGGCGGGCTGGAGGTCCCGGACGCGCGCTCCGTCACCGCCACCTGCGGCGGGCTGCGGGTCACCTCGGTGTACGTGCCGAACGGCCGCAGCCCGGAGGACCCGCACTACGCCTACAAGCTGCGCTGGCTCGGTGCACTGCGCGAGCTGGTCGCGACGGGCGACCCCGCGTCGACCGTGGTGGCCGGGGACGTGAACATCGCCCCCACCGACGACGACGTCTGGGACCGTTCCCTGTTCGACGGCGCCACCCACGTCACCCCCGACGAGCGGGCCGCGCTCGCCGCGCTGCTCGGGACCGGGCTGCGCGACGTCCTGCGCGAGCGCTGGCCCGACGAGCGCGTGTTCAGCTACTGGGACTACCGGGCCGGCCGGTTCCACCAGGACCAGGGGATGCGGATCGACCTGGTGCTGGCCGGGTCGGGCCCGGCCGACCGTCGCGCGGCGGTGTGGGTGGACCGCAAGGCGCGCAAGGGGAAGCTCCCCAGCGACCACGCCCCGGTCGTCCTGGACCTCGACGAGGCCCCCGACGGCGACGTCGGCCCGGTCGTCCCGCCGCCCTCGGCCCCGGCACCGCTCAGCCGTCGGCGATAACCACTCGCCGCCCGCGTAGGACCTGTCGTGTGGTTCGAGTTGCAACGTCCGGAGTAAGCCGATAGCCCATCAGGCGTACACCGCTACCTCCGGGGGATGACTCGCATGACGACGACCACGAACCACCCGCGCCGGATCAGCCGCACCGTCGGTGCCGCCGTCGCCGCGGCCGCACTCGTGGGGCTGACCGCCTGCGGTGGCGAGACGCCGCAGGTGCCGAACCTGCCCGACAACCTCCCGCAGGTCCCGGGCGTCGGCGACCCGCGCCAGGCGTTCGGCGACGCGCACCAGAAGGCGCTCGGCCTCGCCGCGCTCGGCGGCATCGGCCTGGAGCAGGGCGTCGGGGACAAGGTCAAGGAGCTCGCGCCGCAGGTGCAGGGCGAGGGCCAGCAGATCAACGACAAGCTGCGGGGGCTGGCGTCGTCGATCGGCGTCTCGCTGCCCGACCAGGTCTCCCCGGAGATCCAGTCCCAGGTCGACGACCTCAAGGCCCGCACCGGTGAGCAGTTCGACCAGGGCTGGCTGCAGGCCGCGCAGGAGCAGGTCGGACAGCTCAGCGACCAGGCCCAGCAGCTGCTGAACGTCCCCGGCCTGCCGCCGGAGCAGCTCGATCAGGCCCGCGCGCAGCTCACGAACCTGGGTGAGCTGAAGACCAAGCTGGACCAGGCCGCGGCCGAGGCCGGGGCCACGACCCCGGGCTCCGGCTCGGACAACCCCGGGAACGGCACCGACGGGAACGGCACCGACGGGAACGGCGCCGACGGGAACGCCGCCGGGTCCGGCGACGGGACCGCGCCCGGTGCGGGCACCGGCAACGGCACCGGCAACGGCTCGGCCTCCGGTTCCGGTGACGCCGCGGGCCGGGGCGGCTCCGGCGCGCCCGCCGTCGACGCCGGCACCGGCGGTCAGGCCGCGTCGGCGTCCGACGCCGCGCTGCCCGTCGCGCTCGGCGGTGCCGGGCTGCTGCTGCTCGTCGCCGGCGCCGTCCGGCTGCGTCGCGCCCGCGCGTGACACCGCGGCGCCGGCGCCCGGCCGGGGGCGTACGGGGAGCGGCCGCGCTGCTGATCCTCGGCGCCGCCCTGCTGGGCGCCGGCGCCGGTCTCGCACTCGGTGACGACGCCCGCGTCGAGGCGAGCGACCTCGGCGCCGTGCCCGCGGGAACCGCCCCCGCCGCGACGCGTGCGGTGCCGGTGGCCCGGGCGGTGCCGGTCCTGGCGCCGCCGGACCCGGCTCCGGTGGTCGGGGCGCCCGACGCCGCGGCGCTGCCGGGGGCGGCTGTTCCCGGTCCTTCCGGCCCGCCCGCTCCCTCGGTCCCGCCCCCACCCGCGTCCGCCGGGCTCCCGGCGGGCCCGCTCCCCGGCCCCGGCGACCGCACCGGCCCCCTGCCCCGCTCCACCGGCCCGGCGCCGATCGCGCCGCGCGAGCCGTGGACCGTCTCGGCGGTCTACCCGCTGCCCGTGGCCGAGCCCGGTGCCGCGTCGCCGCCGGTCGTCCCGTCCGTCCTGGAGCTCCCCGCCCGCGGCCTGTCCGCCCCCGTCGACGCGGTCGGCACCGCCCCGAACGGCGGGATGGTCGTCCCCGACCAGGTGCGCACGGTCGGCTGGTGGGCCCCCGGTGTCCTCCCGGGCGGCGCGTCCGGGAGCGCCGTGATCGCCGGTCACGTCGACTCGCGCACCCAGGGCATCGGGTTCCTGTCGGTGCTGCCGCAGCTCGTCGCGGGCGAGCCGGTCGTCGTCCGTGGCGCCGACGGCCGCACCGCGGCCTACCGGGTCGTCGCGCGTCGCGAGTACGGCAAGCACGACCTGCCCCGCGAGGTGTTCCGCCGCGACGGCGACCCGCAGCTCGTCCTCGTCACCTGCGGCGGGGTGTTCGACCCGGCGGCGGGGAGCTACGAGTCGAACATCGTCGTCTACGCCGTGCCGGCCGCTGCGCCCTGAGCCGTCCTCGCCGGATACCCGGTCGGGCCCGTGGCGACGACCGCCTACCCTGACCTGCGTGAGCAGCACCGTGACCACCCCGCAGGAGACGACCGAGGCGCCGGAGTCCGCCGCCGTCCGTGAGGCCGCGCAGCGCGCCCGGGCCGCCGCCCCGGCCGTCCGCGCCGCGGGCGAGGGCCGGATCGACGACGCCCTGCGCGCCGCCGCCTCGCTGATCCGGGACCGGGCGCACGAGCTGCTCGAGGTCAACGCCGCCGACGTCGCCGCCGCCGAGCGGAACGGCATGGCGGCGGGCCTGCTCGACCGGCTGCGGCTGGACCCCGAGCGGCTCGCCGGCATCGCCACCCAGCTCGAGGTGCTCGCCGCGACCCCCGAGCCGCCCACCGAGTGGCCGGTCCGCACGCTGGAGACCGGCGAGCGGGTGTTCGAGCGGCGCATCCCGGTCGGCGTCATCGGCGCGGTGTTCGAGGCCCGGCCGAACGTGACCGTCGACGTCGCCTCGCAGGTCCTCAAGGCCCGCAGCGCCGCCGTCCTGCGCACCGGGTCCGCCGCGCTCGGCAGTGCCACCGCGCTCGTCGAGCAGGTGCTGCGCCCCGCACTGGCCGACGCCGGGCTCCCCGAGGCCGCCGTGCAGCTCGTCCCGCTGCCCGGCCACGCCGGCGCCGAGGCCCTCGTCGGGTTGCCCGACCTGGTGCCGCTGGTCGTCGTCCGCGGGTCCGGGGACGTCACCCGCAAGCTGTCCGTGCTCGGCGCGACCGCGGGCACCCGGGTGCTCGCCCACGCCGACGGCGGCGGCGTCCTCTACCTCGACGCCAGCGCCACCGAGGCCGACGTCACGCGCCTGGTCACCGACTCCACCGACCGGCTCGGCGTCTGCAACCGGCTCAACCTGCTGCTCGTCGACCGGCCCGTCTACGACACCCTGCTGCCGGTCGCGAAGGCCGCCCTCGACGCCCGCGGCATCGCGCTGTCGCTGCCCCCGCACGACCACCCGCTCGGTCACGAGTGGGCGCTGGACTCCGGCGCCGAGGCGCACGTGACGGTCGCCGTCGTCGACGGCCCCGACGACGCCGCCGACACCGCCGCCCGGGAGACCTCCGGCCTGGCCGCGACGATCTGCGCCGCCGACGAGCAGGTCGCGCACCGTTTCATCGACCGCTACACCGGCACCGGGGTGTTCTGGAACGCGCCGTCGCGGCTGCTCGACGGCTACAAGCTGCTGGGGCTGCCCGAGACCGGCATCAACGTCGATCACACCCCCGGCCCCCGCGGCCCGGTCACCTACCGCGACCTCGGGCTGCGCCAGTTCGTGATCCTGCCGCCCGAGCACGCCTGACCGGGCAGGTTGTCGGGGGTGGGGGATAGCCTCGCTCCCGTGTCCGTGATCGCCGACAAATCCGCTCTCGAGCTGCACCGGGCCACGCTGGCCAACGGGCTGCGCGTGCTCGTCGTCCCGGACCCGGCCACCCCGGTGGTCGGGGTCTCGGTGCACGTCGACGTGGGCTTCCGTTCCGAGCCGGAGGGCCGCACCGGCTTCGCGCACCTGTTCGAGCACCTGATGTTCCAGGGCAGCGAGAGCCTGGAGAAGCTGGAGCACTTCCGGCAGGTCCAGTCCGCGGGCGGGATCTTCAACGGCTCGACCCACCAGGACTACACCGACTACTTCCAGGTGCTGCCCGGTGCGGCGCTGGAGCGGGCGCTGTTCCTGGAGTCCGACCGGCTGCGCGCCCCGAAGCTCACCGTCGAGAACCTGCGCAACCAGGTGGACGTCGTGAAGGAGGAGATCCGGCTCAACGTCCACAACCGCCCCTACGGCGGGTTCCCGTGGATCCTGCTGCCGCCGGTCCTCTACGACACCTTCCCGAACGCGCACAACGGCTACGGCGACTTCTCCGAGCTGGAGCAGGCGAGCCTGGACGACGCGGCCGCGTTCTTCGACACCTTCTACGCGCCGGGCAACGCGCTGGTCACCGTGCACGGTGACCTGTCCGAGCACGGCGTCGACGGCACCCTCGCCCTGGTCGAGCGGCACTTCGGGGACATCCCCGCCCGGCCCGTCCCGCAGCGGCCGTCGTTCGCCGAGCCCGCTCCCGGCGCGGAGCGGCGGCAGACCGTGGCCGACGCCCACGCCCCGCTACCCGCCCTGGCGCTCGGCTACCGCGTCCCCGACCCGGCCGCGGAGCCCGACGCCTACCTGGCCCACGCCATGCTCGCCACCGTCCTGGCCGACGGCGAGGCCTCGCGGCTGCAGCGCCGCCTGGTCCACGGCGGCGCCGACGGAGCCGGCCTGGTCACCGACGTCTCGGCGTCCAACGGCCTGATGGGCGGCCCGTTCGACGCCCGCGACCCCGACACCTTCACGATCACCGCGGTGCACCCGGCCGAGGTGTCCGCGGACCGGGTCACCGCCGCGGTCGACGAGGAGCTGGACCGCCTCGCCGAGCAGGGCCCCGGCACCGAGGAGCTGGAGCGCCAGACCGCCCGCTGGGTCGCCGCGCTGCACCGCGAGGACGACCGTGTCATGTACCGGATGCTCGGGCTCGGCGCCCGCGAACTGCTCTACGGCCGCGCCGAGCTCGCCGTGGAGCTCCCCGGCAGGCTGGCCGCCCTGACCGGTGCCGACGTCGCCGCCGCGGCCGCCCGGCTGCGTTCGGCCGGGCGGGCCGTTCTGCTGGTCGAGCCGGCCGCCGAACCGTCCGGGGACGGCGACGCGTGAGCGCCCCGACCCGTCCCGGCACCGTGAACCACACCGAAGGGGGCTCCGCGTGAGCGCCGCCCGCACACACCGCAGCGCGGAGGAGATCGGCCGCACCGAGCGCGGCCCCCGCCCGTTGCCCGCGCTCGGCCGCACCAGGGAGGTGCCGCTGCCGGACGTGCTCACCGAGACCCTGCCGAACGGGCTGACCGTCCTGGCCGCGCGCCGCCCCGGGGTCCCGCTCGTCGAGACCGTCCTGCGTATCCCGGCCGCCTCGCCGGAGCCGGTCGCCGACGCCGCCCGCACCGCGGGCACCGAGGTGCTCGCCGAGACCATCCTGACCGGCACCGCGGGCCGCGACCGGATCGGTATCGACGACGCGCTCGCCTCGGTCGGCGGGGAACTCGGCGTCGCCGTCGACCCGGAGTACCTGCAGGCGGGCGGCTCCGCGCTGGCCACCGGTCTGCCGACGGTCCTCGACGTCCTCGCCGACGTCCTCACCGCCGCCACCCACTCCGACGTCGAGGTCGCCCGCGAGCGGTCCCGGCTGGCCGAGCGGATCGCCGTCGCCCGCGCGCAGCCGCGCACCGTCGCCCGCGAGGCGCTGATGCGCCGCCGCTTCGGCGACCACCCCATCGTCTCGGAGATGCCGACCGCCGAGGCCGTCGCCGCGGTCACCCCCGGGCGCGTGCGGGAGCTGCACGCCGACCTCGTCGTCCCGGACGGGGCGAGCCTGGTCCTCGTCGGGGACATCGACCCCGAGGCCGCGATCGCCGAGGTCGCCCGCCGGCTCGGGGGGTGGACCGGAGACCACCCCGCCCGGTGGCTGTCCGCCCCGCCGGTGCCGCAGGCGGGCGACCTGGAGCTGGTCCACCGGCCCGGCTCCGTGCAGTCCCAGCTGCGTCTCACCGCGCCCGGCCTGGACCGCACCGACGAGCGCTACACCGCGTTCCAGCTCGCGAACCTCGTGTTCGGCGGTTACTTCTCCTCGCGCTGGATGGAGAACATCCGCGAGGACAAGGGCTACACCTACGGCGCGCACTCCGGGCAGGAGTTCGTGCCCGGTGGCGCGGTGCTCGGTCTCGACGCCGACGTCGCCTCCGACGTCACCGCCGCCGCCCTGCTCGAGACCCGCTACGAGCTCGGCCGCATGGTCGCGGTCCCGCCGACCGAGCAGGAGGTCACCTCGGCCCGTCGCTACGCGATCGGCTCGCTGCTGATCTCGCTGGACAGCCAGTCCGCGCTGGCCGGCACCCTGTCCGCGCTGCACGCCGCCGGGCTCGACGTCGACTGGCTCCGGGACCGGCCGCGCCGGCTGGAGGCGGTCACCGTCGACGAGGTCGCCGCGGCCGCCACCGCGCTGTTCGCACCGACCCGGTTCACCGGGGTGGTCGTCGGTGACGCCGACGTGGTCGGGCCACCGCTCGCCGCGCTCGGCGGCGTGGTCCGCGGAGGCGGGCGATGAGCCCCGGGGACTTCTCCCTGACCCAGGAGCCGGTGCTGTCGCGCAACGCGCTCTCCCGCGACGAGAACCGGCGCCTGGACCCGGCCTACGTGCGCGACACGTGGGCGACGGCGCGCGTGGTCGTCGTCGACGAGTCCGGACGCACCCCGGTGGACTGGGAGGTCGAACCGGGCCGCGAGTTCCGCGAGGTCGACGCCGCCGCCTGGGACGACGCGGCGGGCCGTGGCGGGCACGTCCGGACCCGCGCGGGCACCGACGTCGCCGCGGAGCCGCCGGCCGAGGCCGTGCTGCTCGGCGAGCGCGAGGGCGTCCCGTACTGGGCGGTGCGCGTCGGGACCGAACGCACCGCCGACAGCGACATCTTCACCGGCGAGGGGGAATGGGCGGACCTGCGCGCCGCGGGCGCGTTCCTCGACCCGCTCGGGTCCGGGCTGCTCACCGGCGCGGTCGCCACGCTGAACTGGCACGACCGGGCCCGGTTCTGCGCGATCGACGGCACCCGCACCCGCCCGCACAACGCGGGCTGGGCCCGGGTCTGCGACAACGGCCACGAGGAGTACCCGCGCACCGACCCGGCGATCATCTGCCTGGTGCACGACGGTGCGGACCGCGTCCTGCTCGCCCGCCAGCCGGTGTGGCCGGCCGGGCGCTACTCGGTGCTCGCCGGGTTCGTCGAGTCCGGCGAGTCGCTGGAGGCGTGCGTGCACCGCGAGATCTCCGAGGAGGTCGGCATCGCCGTGTCCGACGTGCGGTACCTCGGCAGCCAGGCGTGGCCGTTCCCGCGGTCGCTGATGGTCGGCTTCCACGCGATCGGGGACCCGGAGGTCCCGCTGACGCCGCAGGACGGCGAGATCGCCGACGCCGTGTGGATCACCCGGGACACGCTGCGGGCGGCACTGGCCCGCGGCGACTGGGGCACCCGGGACGAGCCCGACCCCACCGACGGACCGGTGGTCATGCTGCCGGGGAAGGTCTCGATCGCACGCACCATGCTGGAGTCCTGGGCCGCCGCCGGGAACTGACCCCGCAGACGAAGCGGCGGCCCGCCCCCGGTGAGGTACCGGTGGCGGGCCGCCGCGCTCCGTGGTGGGAGATCAGGGGAGGTGTCAGACCCCGAGCCGGGTCTTCACCTCGGAGAAGCTGGGGTTCGTCGCGACCGACTCGTCCGGGAAGACGACGGTCGGCACCGTGCGGTTGCCGCCGTTGGCCTTCTCGACGAACGCCACGGCGTCCGGCTCACGCTCGATGTCGATCTCGCGGTAGCCGATGCCGGCCTGGTCGAGCTGCAGCTTGAGACGACGGCAAAAGCCGCACCAGCTGGTCGTGTACATCGTCAGGTCCGCCATACCGGGTGCAACGGGCCCGCTCGCGGGATTCTTCCCGCCCCGCTGTGACCTGCCCGGCACCCGGACGGGCGGGACGGGCGACCCGTGACCGTCGGGGGTGGGTGTCAGGATGGGTGGGTGCCGTCCCGATCTACCACCCGCCCCGCCCGTGCGACCCGCGCCGTGCCGGACCCGGCGGCCCCGATCGGCGCGGACGGTCTGGACCCCGAGCAGCGGGCCGCGGTGCACGCGCCGCGCGGCCCGGTCTGCGTCCTCGCGGGGGCGGGCACCGGTAAGACCCGCACGATCACCCGGCGGATCGCCCACCTCGTGACCTCGGGCCACGTCGCCGCCACCCAGGTCCTCGCCGTCACCTTCACCGCCCGCGCCGCGGGGGAGCTGCGCACCCGGCTGCGCGCCCTCGACGCCTCCGGGGTGCAGGCCCGCACCTTCCACGCCGCGGCGCTGCGTCAGCTGCGCTACTTCTGGCCACAGATGGTCGGCGGCAGCCCGTGGCCGCTGCTCGACGGCAAGCTGCGGCTCGTCGGCCAGGCGGCCGCCCGCGCCCGGGCCGGCACCGACTCCGACGCGCTGCGCGACCTCGCCTCCGAGATCGAGTGGGCGAAGTCGACCCTGGTCGCCCCGTCGGACTACGCGGCCGAGGTCGCCCGCCGTCGCCGCGACACCCCCGGCCCGGCCGAGCAGGTGGCCGCCGTCTACGCCGCGTACGAGGAGCTGAAGAACGCGAGCGAGCAGCTCGACTTCGACGACCTGCTCCTGCACACCGCGATCGCGCTGGAGGAGCACGGCGGCGTCGCCGAGGAGTTCCGGTCCCGTTACCGGTGCTTCGTCGTCGACGAGTACCAGGACGTCACCCCGTTGCAGCAGCGCCTGCTCGACGCCTGGCTCGGCGACCGCGACGACCTCACCGTCGTCGGCGACGCCAACCAGACGATCTACACCTTCGCCGGCGCCTCCCCCCGGTACCTGCTGGAGTTCCCGCGCCGTTTCCCCGACGCCGCGGTCGTGCGCCTGCAGCGCGACTACCGCTCCACCCCGCAGATCGTCGGCTGCGCGAACCAGCTGATCGGCGCCGCCCGCAACCGGCCCGCCGGGTCCCGGCTGCAGCTCATCGGGCAGCTCCCGCCCGGCCCCGACCCGGACTTCTCCGAGCACGACGACGAGGCCGGGGAGGCCGCCGCCGTCGCGGGCCGGATCCTGACCCTGATCAACGACGGCACCGAGCCGTCGCAGATCGCGGTGCTGTTCCGGATCAACGCCCAGTCCGAGGCGTTCGAGCAGGCCCTGTCCGACGCCGGCGTGCCCTACCAGATCCGCGGCGGGGAGCGGTTCTTCAACCGGCCCGAGATCCGCCGGGCGATGCTCGCGCTGCGCACCGCGGCGCCGGACCAGCGGCCGGGCACCGACCTCGTCGACGTCACCCGCGCGGTGCTCACCGCCCGCGCCGGACTGACCGACGAGCCGCCGAAGGGCGCGACGCTGCGCGCGCAGTGGGAGTCGCTGCTGGCGCTGGTCGGCGTCGCCGAGGAGCTGGCCGCGGTCGAGCGGCAGGCCGACCTGCGCCGGTTGTGCGGGGAGCTGGAGACCCGCGCCGACCACGCGCAGGCGCCCGTCGTCAACGGCGTCACGCTGGCGTCGTTGCACGCGGCGAAGGGCCTGGAGTGGGATGCGGTGTTCCTCGTCGGGCTCGCCGACGGCACCCTCCCCATCGGTCACGCCGGGGACGACGAGGCCGCCGTCGAGGAGGAACGCCGGCTGTTCTACGTCGGCGTCACCCGCGCCCGGCGGGTGCTGTCGATGTCGTGGTCGCTGACCCGGGCCTCCGGGCGCGGGCCGAAGCGACGCCGCTCGCGGTTCCTGTACGGACTGATCCCGGACTCGCACCCGGCGTCCCGGGTGGCCGGCGAGCGCCGGCCCGGGGGCGCCCGGCCCAAGTGCCGCGTCTGCGGGACCCCGCTGTTCGGGACCACCGCTACCAAGCTCCTGCGCTGCGACGACTGCCCGTCCGATGTGGACCTGGAATTGCTGGACCGCCTCAAGCAGTGGCGGTCGGCGGCGGCGAAGGCGCAGGACGTGCCCGGCTTCGTCGTGCTCACCGACGCGACGCTCACCGCGATCGCGGAGCAGCGGCCCGCCGGACCGTCGGCGCTGGTGGGCATCCCGGGGATCGGCGCGGCCAAGCTGGACCGCTACGGCGACGACGTGCTGCGGGTGCTCGCCGAGCACGCGGCGGAGGGTTCACGACCCCCTCTTCGGTAGGGATCGGCGTGAACTTCCGGCGAGACTTCGAATAATCGGTTGCCGTGCCGTGCGCAGCACTTCTACTGTCGTCGGCACCAGGTGGAGCGCCATGCTCCCGACACAGACGCGTCGCGCGGGAGACCGCGGACGGAACCGGAGGAGGTGACGAGATGGGCACGATCGACACGACCGACCTGATCGGCACCACCCTGTCCGTCCCGGCCCCGGTGTGCGTCCCGGAGCAGACCGTCGTCGCGCACGACGTCGCTCACGCGGGCATCGCGGTCACCGGGGAGTCCGGCGTCCGTCGTCGCCACCAGGGGGTGGCGCTGCTCGCGCCGTCGACGCTCCGCGCCACGGGTGAGGTGTACCCGCTGGGCGGCATGCCGGTCGCGGTCACCGGCCCGATCTTCGATGACAAGTGCACAGCTGCGTTCGTTCCCGGGCGCCGAGGGGGTACCTGACCCTCAGCACCCAGCGAGTCCCATCGGGGCCGCGGAACCCACGCACACGGGTTCCGCGGCCCCGATTTTTTTGTCCCCGATTCCGTCCCGAGAGATGACAGATCCCGACCAGACCGGTCTGACCAGTTACAGAGAAGTTCGATCGAGGAGGTCGATCGTGTACGTGCGATCCGTTCCGTGTGACGGCGGAATGATCACCGAGCAGTCCGGCGGCGGCGCCGGACCCGACGAGGTGCGGCTGCGGTCCGTGCCGAGCGTGGGCTCAGCCCTGCCCTGCCGCAACGGCGACGCCGACCTGTGGTTCGCCGAGGCCCCGGCCGAGCTGGAGGAGGCGAAGTCCCGCTGCGGCGGCTGCCCGCTCCGGCAGGCCTGCCTGGACGGTGCGCTGGAGCGCGCCGAGCCGTGGGGTGTGTGGGGAGGCGAGATCTTCGACCACGGTCGGGTGATCCCACGCAAGCGCCCGAGGGGGCGTCCCCGCAAGGCCGACCTGGAGCGCGACCGGGCCCTGGCCCTGGCCGCGAGCCGCTGACCGCAGCCGTACGGGCGCGACGCGCACCGCGGCGCCGCCGACCCACCAGACCCGAGGAGACCGAGACATGAACGACCTGAAGCCGGTACCGGCCGTGCGACCGATTCCCCGCACCGACCGTTCGTCCCACCTCGTGAACCAGGAGAACGTGATGACGCTCATCCAGGAAGCGCTGGCGAGATCCCATCAGCAGGAGGCACAACGGGCGGCGGCCGAGCACCGGCTCGCACGCCGGCTCACCGCGGGCCGCGGCTGGTCCCGGATCGCGGCCTGGGCCGCCTCCCGCGCCGAGCGGGCGCGGCTGCGCGCCGGCTGATCCCGCCGCCGACCGATGCGATCGGTGCCCCGTCCGGACCCGACGTCCGGGCGGGGCACCGTCGTGTCCGGGACCTGCCGGTCCGCCGGTGGGAGAGGGTGCCTCCTCGTCGCTTTGCTCTGCTCACCGATACGCAACACCCCAGTTCAGGGCGCCGGCGACTCCGTGAAGGCGTCGGCGAACTCCGCCGACGGAACGATCTCGGTGATCACGTCGACCAGTACCCCGTCCGGCCCGGCGACGACGAAGTGCCGCTGCCCGAAGTCCTCGTCGCGTACCGGGAGCAGCGCCTCCAGCCCACCGCGGACGACGAGACGGTCCCACTCGGCGTCGACGTCGTCGACCTCGAGGTTCACCAGCGTCCCGGCGGCGGACCGGCCGCGGTACGCCGCCGGGATCGTCGGATGGTCCCGGTCGAGGACGGCGAGCTCGAAGCGTCCGCGACGGAGGCTGACGTACCAGTCGGTGTCGAAGACGACCTCGAATCCCATCGGGCCGGTCCAGAACGCGCGGGCGGCCGGGACATCGGCCGTCGCGAGGACCGGGTAGCAGCTGCGGAGCACGGCACCCTCCCATTCGCATACATACGGTATGTGAAATCTAGTGACGTACCATCGGTACGTCAATTGGGGAGGGGGCGTGGCGTTCGGTCCGGACAGCGCGAGCGGACCCGGTAGGCGCTGCTGGACGAGGCGGACTGCCTGTTCGCCCACAACGGGTACGGCGCGGTCGGGCTGCCGACCGTCGTCGCCGGGGCCGGGGTGACGACGGGCTCGCCCTCCCATCAGTTCGACGGCAGCGCGGCGCTGTTCGCCGCGGTCCTGGAGCGGTGGCGGACCGGGTGGCGGATCGGGTGGTCGACGCGGGGAGGCGGTCCCCGACCCGTGGGGGCGGCTCGTCGCCGGGTGCCGGGTGTTCCTCGGCGCCGCACGGAGCCGTCGGCGGCGCGGATCATGCTCGTCGACGGGCACGGCCTGCTGGGCTGGGGCGCGCCGGCGCGAGCTGGGCGCCGAGTCGTCGGGACGGCACCTTGTCGAGGCGCCGGCCGATCCCGGCGAGCGCGGGGCGCCGGTGCGCAGTCGGTCGAGCCGCTGGCCCGACTGCTGTCGGGAGCCATGAACGAGCACGCCATGTGGCTCGCGGAGCCCGGCACGGCCCATGGGGAGCGAGACCCGGAGCCGGCGCCGACCGGGAGCGGCCCGGTGCCAGCGACCCGGGGCCGGCGCGGAACCGCCGACCGGCGGGTCGGACCCACGACGGGGTGGCGGTAGGACGACCGGACCGGGGAGCGCGGGTGACCGGGGCGCGGCGCGGGCCGCGCTCGACCGGGTACTCGACGGGCTCCGCGTCCGCCCCTGACCCCACGACGCCCCCGAAGACCCCGCCAGCGGCGCCGACCTGCGCTGCTGCGTATCGGTGAGCAGAGCAAAGCGACGACAGGACACCCCCGTCCCGCAGGACCGGAGTAGCGAAGGGAGGTCAGCCGGTCGGGGCGTCCGGCTCGAACATCTCCGGCTGCCACTCGGCGACGATCTCCCGCAGCCGCACGTGGGAGTCGAGCTGGCACAGGATGCCGACGGTCCCCATCGTCACCCGGTGCACCAGCAGGAACCGCGGGGGCAGGTTCAGCGACCGGCCGATCGCCGCCTCCGGGCTACGGAGATCACCGACCCGCTCGGCCTGCTTCTGGATCCATCGGCGGCTGAAGTGGAACTCCTCGGACCCCAGCGGCTCGGTGAAGGGTGCGAGGTAGCCGAGGATCTGCTCGGACTCGATCCGGGCGCCGTCGCGGACGAACCCGGCCGAGCGCATCAGGGCCATCAGGTCGCCGCTGCGCCCCTCGAGCGCGTACTTGGTCATCGTGACCAGCTCGGGGGGCATGCCGTCGGGCATCCGGGCGACGGCACCGAAGTCGAGGACGAGCAGACGGCCGTCGTCGAGGATCCCGAAGTTACCGGGGTGCGGGTCGGCGTGCAGCAGGTGCGCGCGGTCCGGCGCCGAGTAGTGGAAGCGGGCCAGCTGGTTGCCCGCGTGGTCGCGCTCCTCGCGGGTGCCGTCGCGGATGATCGAGGCCAGCGGGCGGCCCTGTACCCACTCCGTGATGACGGCCTTGGGGGCCGAACCGACCACGCGGGGGATCTTCACGTCCGGGTCGTCCTCGTAGAACGCGGCGAACTCGCGCTGGTACGCGGCCTCGTCGCGGTAGTCGAGCTCCTCCTCCATGCGGTCCTTGAGCTCCGCGACCAGCGGCTTGATCTCCATACCGGGGACCAGCGGCTGCAGGATGCGGCTCATCCGCCCGAGCTGACGCAGGTCCGAGCGCAGCGCCTCCTCGGCGCCGGGGTACTGCACCTTGACCGCGACCTCGCGGCCGTCGCGCTTCCAGACCGCGCGGTGCACCTGGCCGATGCTGGCCGAGGCGGCGGGCGTCTCGTCGAAGTCGGCGAACCGGGACCGCCAGGACCGCCCGAACTGCTGGGTGAGCATGTAGTCGACGTCGGCCATGGGCATCGGCGGCGCCGCGGACTGCAGCTTGGTGAGCGCCTCACGGTAGGGCTCGGCGTACTCGTCGGGCACGGCCGCCTCGAACACGCTGAGCGCCTGCCCGAACTTCATCGCGCCGCCCTTGAGCTCGCCGAGCACCTCGAACAGCTGCTCGGCGCTCTTGGTCGCGAGCTGGGCCGCGATCTCGTCGCGGTCACCACCCGTGAGACGGCGCCCGAACCCTGCTGCGGCACGTCCGGCGACGCCGAGCGGGAGGCCGGCGAGCTTGGCGGTGCGCGAGGCGGTTCTTCGGGGAATGTCGCTCACACGGTGATTGTCCACCCGGCCGGGGGATTCCCGCACGGCGCGGTGGGCCCCGGTGCGCTGTCCGGTACCGCTGCAGCCGCTGTGCCGCAGGAACAACCGGGTCGTCGGAACCCCGGACGGGTGAGGACCGTCGCCGCGTCCGCGTCGACCTCCAGCACCGCTCCCCACGACGCGGGCGGCCGGCCGCCACGCACCGGCCCGTCGACGGCGGCGAGCACCTGGCCGACCGCCACCGCCGCCGTCGCGACCAGCACGTGCGGTGCCGCCGACGACGGTCCGCCGGCCGCACCGGGCGCCCCCGCACAACCGGGACACGGCCCCCGGCCCGGCAGGACGAGCGGCCCCACCACGCCGCGGCCGTCGCGCAGGGCCACGAACAGGTGCTCCGACGGAGCCTCCGGCGGCATCGGCCCGTCGTCGGCGAGCACCACCAGGTCCGCGGGCACCCGCCGGGGCGGATCGGTGTCGACACCGGCGTCGCGCAGGAACGTGCGCAGCTCCTCCCCGCGGTCCCGGCCCGGCCCCACCGGCAGCCCGGCCAGCACGTCGTCGGCGCCCGTCACCCCGCCGACCTGCGGGTACAGCTGTCCGATCCCGGCCCGGGCCAGCCCGGCGACGACCGCCACGGCGAGCGCGCCGTCGCCGCGGACCTCGACCAGCGTGCCCTCCCGGCGCCGCCGGACCCGGTCCACGACGTCCGGGTCGGCGAGCAGCCCCGCCCGCCACAGGACGGCGAGCAGCACCGCGACCTCGTCGTCGCCCCGGGTGAGCGCACCGGTCGGGCACGGGCCGTCGGCGAGCCGGTCCAGTGCGTCGACGGCGGCGGGGGACAGCTCCTCCAGCAGCCGGGCCCGGGGTGGGCCGGACCCGATCCGGCGGGCTCGTGGCCCGGCCGGGAGGACGGCGAGGTGGGCGGCGAGCGCGAGCCGTGCGGGCAGTCCGGTCACCGGTGCCACGGTGCCCGCTCCGTGCGGCGACGGGGCCGGAACACGTCCGCGCCGTTCGCATCCGCGAACCGGGGCGGCCTACCCTGGAGCCATGGCGAGTCCCCCGGTAGAGGTCCGACGCAGCGCCCGCCGGAAGCGCATGGTCAGTGCCCGGCGGGAGGGGGAACGGCTCGTCGTGTTCATCCCGGGCTGGATGTCCGCCGAACAGGAACGCGATTGGGTCGCGGAGATGGTGCGGCGCGTCGAGGCGAGCGAGGCCCGCCGCCGCTCACCGGGCCGCAACAACGACGAGGCACTGGCGCGCCGCGGCCTGGAGCTGTCGAAGCGCTGGTTGGAGGGGCGCGCGCGGCCGTCGTCGATCCGGTGGGTGCCGACGATGCGCACCCGCTGGGCGTCGTGCACCCCCGACGACGCCACGATCCGGATCAGCGAGCGCCTGCGGGACGCGCCGGGCTGGGTCGTCGACTACGTGCTGGTGCACGAGCTGGCCCACCTGCTGTCCGCCGCGCACGACGACGTCTTCTGGTCCTGGGTGCGCCGCTACCCGCGCACGGAGCGGGCCATCGGCTACCTGGAGGGCCTCAACGCGGCCGCGGAGCTCGGCATCACCGGTGTCGACGGCGACCCGGCCACTGCCGACGAGCCCGACGGGGTCGCCGACGCCGACGGTGAGGTCGGCGGGTTCGGCGGGACCGGCCCCGGGATGGAGCCGGTCCGCGCGACCGGGACCTGAGCCGGGCTCAGGAGTCCTTCCGGTCCGTCCCGTCCTCGCCGTCGGTGTCCTCCGCGGAGGGCTTCTCCGTCCCGGGCTCCTCCGGGGTCCCGGACGCCTCGGTCTTCCCCTTCTCCGCGTCGGCCGCCATCTGGCGCTCCAGCTCGGCGATCGGGTCGTCCGGGACGGCCCCGCCGGTCGCACCGCCGCGCACGAAGGCGGCCGGGTCGTCCAGGTCGTCGGCCGACGGGATCAGGTCCGGGTGCGCCCAGACCGCGTCGCGGCCCTCCACGCCGCGCTCGGCGCCCAGCAGCTTCCACAGGTCCGCCGCGGCCCGCAGCTTCCGCGGCCGCAGCTCCAGCCCGACGATCGTCGCGAACGCCTGCTCCGCGGGCCCGCCCGAGGCACGGCGGCGGCGCATCGTCTCGCGCATCGCCTCGGCCCCGGGCAGCCGCTCGGTCAGCGCCTCGGCGACGACGGTGTCCACCCAGCCCTCGATCAGGGCGAGGAGGGTCTCCAGCCGGGCCAGCGCCGCCTTCTGCTGCGGTGTGTCCTCCGGCTCGAACATGCCGGACTGCATGGCCTCCTGGATCGACTCCGGGTTCGACGGGTCGATCCCGCGGGCGAGCTCCTCGATCCGCGAGGTGTCCACGGTGATGCCGCGGGCGTACTCCTCGACGGCGCCGAGCAGCCGCTCGCGCAGCCAGTGCACGTGGGTGAACAGCCGCTGGTGGGCGGCCTCGCGCGCGGCGAGGAACAGCGTGACCTCACCGGCCGGGCGGTCCAGGCCCTCGGTGAACCGGGCGACGGCCTCGGGCAGCAGTGCGGAGGTGCGCTCCGGGCCGACCGGGATGCCGAGCTCGGTGGAGGTCAGCACCTCCTTGCCGAGCTGCGCCAGGCCCTGGCCGAGCTGGCTGCCGAACGCCATCCCGCCCATCTTGCCGAGCATCCCCAGCATCGGGCCCGCCGCGCCGCGGACCTCCTCGGGCAGACCCTCGACCCAGGCCGACGACAGCCGCGTCGCGACCGGGTCGCAGAGCCGCTTCCAGGTCGGCATGCCGGCCCGCACCCAGTCCGACGGCGTCCAGGCCTTCACCTCACCGCCGGAGGAGGGGAACGACGTCGCCGGGTCGAGCCACAGCTCCGCGAGCTTCACGGCCTCGGCGACCCCGGTGCGCTGGGCGTCGGTGAGCGACGACGTCGACTGCGCGAGCTGCTGGGTGGCGATCCGGGCGGCGAGGTCGTAGTCGACGGGGCCGTCGTCGGAGGAGCCGCTGCTGGAGAGCATCTGGCCGAGCTGGGACAGCATCTGCCCGAGCTGGCTCATGTCGAACTGGCCCCCGCCGGGCATACCCGGCATGCCGGGGATCCCGCCCATGCCGAACGCCGCGAACGGGTTCTGGCCCGCGCCGCCGGAGGCGCCCGACGGGTCGTCGGACTGGGGGTGCGACCCGAAGCCGAACGGGTCCTTCGGGCCCTCGGGCTCGCCCTTCCCGTCCTTGCCCGACGTGCCCCCGTCCTTGCCGGAGGCGTCGCCGGAACCCGAGTCGGGCTGGTCGCCGGGCTCGCGGTCGCGGTCACGGTCGGCGGGGCCGAAGCCGAAGGGGACGTCGCTCATGGCGTCCACCGTACGCGGGCCCGGGGGGTGGTCGCCGCCCCGACAGCCGGTGGATCGGGCCTGGTGGGGCGGTGTTCGCCGGGAGCGGACCGGGGAACTACGAGCAGCCGGCCGGCGTACCGCCGGTGTCGAGGGTGGTCAGCGCCCCGACCGCCTCGTCGAGGGTCCCGACCCGCACGAGCCGGAGCCCGTCGGGCGCGTCCTCGGCGGCCTCGGTGCAGTTCGCGGCGGGCACCAGGAACGTCTGCGCACCGACCTCGCGGGCCTTCAGCATCTTGAACCGGATGCCGCTGATCGGCCCGACCCGGCCCTCGGCGTCGATGGTGCCGGTGCCGGCGACGAACCGGCCGCCGGTCAGCGGACCCGGGGTCAGCTTGTCGACCAGCGCCAGGCTGAACATCAGCCCGGCCGAGGGGCCGCCGACGTCGCCCAGGGTGATGGTCAGCTTCTGTCCCTCGGCTGGGGAGGTGGCCGGGGTGATGCCCAGGAAGGCCCGCGCCGGGTCGTCCGGGTGGGCGGCCGGGGTGACGGCGACCTGGCGCGGCGCGGCGTCCCCGCGGCGGACGGTGAGAGTGACCGGCTGCCCGGGGCGGGCGGTCCCCATGGCGTCGAGCAGGCCCTGGACCGAGGTCACCGGGGTGGCGCCGACGGCGCGGATCTCGTCGCCGGGTTCCAGCACCCCCGCCGACGGCGAGCCGTCGGTCAGCGCGCCGACCGTGACCCGGGTCGGCAGGCGCAGGTGGGTCAGCGCCGCGGCCTCGGCGTTCGCGATCGAGCCGTCGAACTCCTGCTGGTTGGCCTGGGTGACCTGTTCGGTGGACTCGCCGGGCGGGTACAGCGACCAGCGCGGCGCGAGCCGGTAGGTGCCCGAGGCCCACATGCCCAGCGCCCGCAGCGTCGAGATCCCGTCGGTGACGCCGACGGTGGTCATGTTCAGGTGCCCGGTCGTCGGGTAGGTCGGCAGGCCCTCCGCGGACACGACAGGCGTGCCCTCGACCTCACCGAGGGTGTCGAAGGTCGGCCCCGGCCCGAGGGCGACGACCGGCGCGGGGACCACGGTCCCGACCGCCGTGAGGGCCAGCAGTACGAGGACCGCGGTCACCCACGTCGAAGATCGAACGCCCACGGGAGGGAACCCTACGATCGTGCGACGACGACGGCGCGCCCGACCCCGGCCCGTCCTGCGACGATGCGGTCGGAGAGCCCGGTGGGTGCCGCCCGATGTGTCGTTTTCGTCCCGACACACCGGGACCCGACCGCGACTTCACCGAACCTCCGTACAGTTGCCCTCGGAGAACCGTGCCGTCGCCCCAGCCGGCCGCGCTCTCCACGAGTCGTACCCGAACTGTGGAGTGTGCCCGTGTCGTCCATGCGGCCCCCTGTGGGAGCGCCGTCGCTGACCCGCCGAACCCGGATCCTGCTGGTCGCCGCGGGCGTCCTCGTAGTGCTTCTGCTCGGTGGCTCGCGGCTGCTGAACTTCTATGTCGACTACCTGTGGTTCGGCGAGGTCGGTTTCCGGAGCGTCCAGCTCACCCGGCTGTTCACCCAGATCGTGCTCTTCGGGGTCGTGGCCCTGGTGGTGGGCGGCCTGGTCGCGCTGACGCTGTGGCTGGCCTACCGCTACCGCCCGGTCTTCGTGCCGGTGTCCGGACCCGAGGACCCGGTCGCGCGCTACCGGACCACGATCATCCAGCGCCTGCGCCTGTTCGCCGTCGGTGTTCCGGTCGTGATCGGCCTGATCGCCGGGCTCGCGGCGCCGACGCAGTGGCAGACCGTGCAGATGTTCCTGCACGGCACCCCGTTCGGCCGCGCCGATCCCGAGTTCGGCAACGACATCGGGTTCTACGCCTTCACCCTGCCGTTCCTGCGGATGAGCCTGAACTGGCTGTTCGTCGCCGTCGCGATCTGCTTCGTGCTCGCGCTGGTGACCCACTACATCTTCGGGGGCATCCGGCTGTCCGGCCGCTCCGGCTTCGTCTCCACCGCCGCGCGTGCCCAGCTCGCCGTGCTCGCCGGAGTGTTCGTGCTGCTCAAGGCCGTTGCGTACTGGTTCGACCGCTACGACCTGCTGTGGTCCAACCGCAATGCGCAGACGTTCTACGGCGCCACCTACACCGACCTCAACGCGGTCCTGCCGGCCAAGCTGATCCTGCTGGTCATCGCGGTGATCTGCGCGCTCGCGTTCTTCGTCGCCGCGTTCCGCCAGAACCTGCAGATCCCGGCGGTCGCCGTGGTCATGCTGGTCGTCTCCTCGATCCTGGTCGGCACGGCGTTCCCGCTGGTGCTGCAGCAGTTCGTCGTCGCGCCCAACGCGAACGTCAACGAGGCCCCGTCGATCGAACGCAACATCGCGGCGACCCGGGACGCCTTCGGCATCGGGCCGGACAAGGTCGACATCGCGCCCTACGCGGGCACGTCGGAGGCGACACCGGCCCAGGTCCGGGCCGACACCGACACCATCCCCAACATCCGGCTGCTCGACCCGGGCAAGCTCAATCGCACGTTCACCCAGCTCCAGCAGCGACGGAACTTCTACGGGTTCTCGCCCAACCTCGACATCGACCGCTACACCGTCGACGGCGAGACCCGTGACTACGTCGTCGCGGCGCGCGAGATGAACGCCAACGGCCTGGTGAACAACCAGCAGGACTGGATCAACCGGCACCTGGTCTACACCCACGGCAACGGGATCGTGGCCGCTCCGGCGAACCAGGTGAACGAGGCCCTGGAGGATGCGGGCGGCTCCGGCGGCCTGCCGAACTTCCAGGTCTCCGACACCCAGCAGCAGGGCTTCGTGCCCGTCCAGCAGCCCCGCATCTACTACGGCGAGCTGCTCGACAACCAGTACTCGATCGTCGGTGCCGAGCCGGGTACCGCGCCGCGGGAGTACGACTCCGACGAGGCGCAGTACACCTACACCGGCGCCGGCGGCGTCCCGATCGGCGGGCTGTTCAACCGCTCGGTGTTCGCGCTGGCCTACGGCGAGCGGAACATCCTGTTCAACAACTCCATCAACGCCGACTCGAGGATCATGTACGTCCGGAACCCGCGGGACCGCGTGCAGGCGGTGGCCCCGTGGCTGACGCTGGACAACGACCCGTACCCGGCCGTCGTCGACGGGCGGGTGCAGTGGATCGTCGACGGCTACACCACGCTGCAGAACTTCCCCTACGCCGAGCGCGTGCAGCTGGGCGACGCCACGTCGGACTCCCGGCTCGGGCCCAATGGCCAGCAGCTGCCGAACGACACGATCAGCTACCTGCGCAACTCGGTGAAGGCCACGGTCGACGCCTACGACGGCACCGTGAAGCTCTTCGCCTTCGACGAGTCCGACCCGGTGCTGCAGACCTGGGAGAAGGCGTTCCCGGGCACGGTCGAGCCGCGCTCGGCGATCACCCCGGACCTGCAGGCCCACCTGCGCTACCCGGAGGACCAGTTCAAGGTCCAGCGTGAGCTGCTGACCCGCTACCACGTCGACGACCCGAACGAGTTCTTCTCCACCGTGTCGTTCTGGGACGTCCCGTCCGACCCGACCGTGCAGGGCGGCAACGGCGGCAGCCAGGACGCGCAGCCGCCGTACTACATCTACGCGGGTCTTCCGGGGCAGGAGGGCGCGTCGTTCCAGCTCACCAGCGCGCTGGTGAGCCTGCGGCGGCAGTTCCTCGCCTCGTACGTCTCGGCCAGCTCGGACCCGGACACCTACGGGAAGCTGACCGTGCTGCAGCTGCCGAACGAGACCCAGACGCTCGGCCCGCAGCAGGTCCAGGCCCGGTTCCTCGGCTCGCCCGAGGTCTCCTCCGAGCTGAACCTGCTGCGGCAGAACCAGACCACGATCGACTACGGCAACCTGCTGACGCTGCCGGTGGCCGGTGGTCTGCTCTACGTCGAGCCGGTGTACATCGAGCGGGCGGGCGGTCAGGACAACTCGACCTATCCGCAGCTGGCCCGCGTCCTGGTGTTCTACGGCGACCGGCTCGGCTACGACGCGAGCCTGTCCCGGGCCCTCGACGAGGTGTTCGGCGCCGGAGCCGGTGCCGCCGCGGGCGGTGCCGCTCCGACGACCGGGCAGCCCGCCCAGCCGACGACGCCCACGACGCCGGCCACGCCGAACGGACAGGGCGCCCAGACCCCGGCGGCGCCCAACGCGGCGCAGGCGACCGCGGCGCAGCAGATCCGCGCGGCGCTGAACGAGCTCAAGGCGGCCCAGCAGTCCGGTGACTTCGCCAGGCAGGGCGAGGCGCTGGCCGAACTGGACCGTGCGGTCGCGGCGTTCCAGGGCGCCGGCGGCTGATCATCGTCGGGCCGGACCCCCCTGCGGGTGGGGTCCGGCCCGGCGTGTAGGGTTGCTCTTACAACACAGACGGAACGCACGTGGTTCCGTTCGGCGCGGGGTGGAGCAGCTCGGTAGCTCGCTGGGCTCATAACCCAGAGGTCGCAGGTTCGAATCCTGCCCCCGCTACCACCTACGAAGGCCCCCAGGATCTCCTGGGGGCCTTCGTTCTTCGTGGGGTCCGGCCCCGTCGCCGGGAGCGACCCCCCTCGGAGGTCCGGTGAACGGCCGGTGTACGGTGGTGACACAACACAGACGGGATCGCACGCGGTCCCGGACGGCGCGGGGTGGAGCAGCTCGGTAGCTCGCTGGGCTCATAACCCAGAGGTCGCAGGTTCGAATCCTGCCCCCGCTACCACTCACGAAGGCCCCCGGGGAGCACCCCGGGGGCCTTCGTCCTGTCAGGGGACCCGCGCGTACTCGGCGACGATCACTCCGGAGCGGTACGGCGTCGACCGCACCAGGTCCCACGACTGCGGCCGGTACCCGCCGCCGTCGTCGAACAGGGGCTTGCCCGCCCCGAGCACGACCGGGTTCACCTTGAGCACCAGCCGGTCGATCTCGCCCGCCAGCGCGGCCGCGAGCCGCCCGCCCCCGCAGAGCCAGATGCCGGCGCCGGTGCGTTGCTTCAGCTCCCGGACGAGCTCCACCGGGTCGTGCCCGGTCAGGGTGATCCCGGCGGGCACCGCGTCGGCGGGACGGCTGCGCGACAGGACGTACTGCTCCAGGTGCGGGTACGGGTCGGCGGTGACCGCCAGGCCCGCGGCGTAGGTGTTCCAGCCCATCAGCACGGTGTCGAACCGGCTGTTGTCCGCGGTCAGCCCGAGCACCTCCAGCCCGACGGCCGGGACCGTGTCGGTCCACTCCCGCAGGATCATGTCGATGTGGTCGCCGGTCTGCGGGAAGGCGTCGAAGGTGTCGTCGGGGGCCGCGATGCGGCCGTCGAGCGAGACCGCGACGTAGTAGACGAGCTCGCGCATGCGCAGACCTCCGGGTCGAGACAACCACGACGGGTGTCGTGGTCGTCGAAAGTACAACAGGCGTCGTGGTTCGTCTAGGGTGCCCGCATGGCACGCAACGACGACCGCAGGCAGCGGCTGGCCGACGCGGGGCTGGCCGTCCTGGCCCGCGAGGGCGCCCGGGGGCTGACCCACCGCGCGCTGGACCGGGAGGCCGGCGTCCCGACCGGCACGGCGTCGAACTACTTCCGGACCCGTGCCGAGCTCGTCCGTGCGCTGGCCGACCGGATCGGGCAGCGGCTGGCGCCGGACCCGGACACCGTCGCCGGGCTGCGTACGGGGGAGGCGGGGCCCGCGATGTTCGCCGACCACGTCCGCGACATCGTGCGCCGGCTCGGTGCGGAGCGGGAGGTGACGCTGGCGCTGTTCGAGCTCCGCCTGGAGGCCGCCCGGCGCCCGGAGGTCGCCGAGGTCATGGGGGAGTGGCTGCGCACCGGGTTCGCCGCCGACGTCGCCTACAACCGGGCCGCGGGACTGCCCGGCGGGCCCGCGGAGATCGCGCTGTTCCACTACGCGGTCGACGGCCTGCTCCTGGACCGGCTGACCCTGTCCATCGACCCGGACACCCCGACCGACACCGTCGTCGACGCACTCGTCGACGGGCTGCTCCCGCCCGCTCAGGGCGCCGGTGCGACCTCCAGCACCCGGTAGCCGCGCTCGGAGGCCAGGCGGGTCGTCGGGAAGCCCTGCTCGTCGCTCAGCCACCGTTGCAGCGAGTCCGAACCCAGGTTCTTGGCCACCACCAGGTATGCCCGCCCGTCCGGGAGGAGCCGCGGGAGCCAGCGCAGCAGCAGCTCGTGCAGCGCGGTCTTGCCGGAGCGGATCGGCGGGTTGGAGTAGATCCCGGCGAAGGTGACGTCGTCGGGGACCTCCTCGGGACGGCAGGCGGTCACGTTGCCCAGCCCGGCCGCGTCGGCGTTCTCCCGGGTGAGGCCCAGCGCGCGCTCGTTGAGGTCCACCGCCCACACCGGAAGCCGGCGGCGCCGGCTGGCCAGGGTGAGCGCGATCGGGCCGTAGCCGCAGCCGACGTCGAGCAGCGGGCCGCGGACCGGCGGCATGGGTGCGGTGTCGAGCAGCACCCTCGTCCCGCGGTCGAGGCGGCTGTGCGAGAAGACCCCGGTGTCGGTCACCAGCGACAGGTCCACGTCGGACGTGTGCAGGCGGACCGACCCGCGGTGGCTCGCGACGGACGGCGTGGCGCTGAAGTAGTGGTCACCCACGCCGGGTGATGCTACGGCGGGGACACTGGGGACATGAGGACGCCACAGCCCCCGCAGGACGTGCCCATCCGTGAGGAGCCGATCCGGATCGGTCAGTTCCTGAAGCTCGCCGGGCTCGCCGAGGACGGCGTGCACGCCCGCGAGATCCTCGAGGCGGGCGAGGTCACGGTCAACGGGGCACCGGAGCACCGCCGGGGCGCCCAGCTCCGTCGCGGCGACGTCGTCTCGGTGGCCGGGCGGAGCGTCCGCCCGGTCTGAGGCTCACCAGCCGAGGTGGTCGAACGCCGTCGCGAGCGTCGGGGCGAGGGTCTCGGCGTAGGTCGCGGTCAGGTGGTTGTCGTCCATGTAGACGAGCACGTTGCCCACCTCGCTGCGGCAGACCGCCGGGTCGCAGATGCCGTCGGCCACGTCGGCGAACACCACGTTCGGCGGGACGCCCGGGACCGCCGACCACGGCGGGTACGGCTGGTACAGCGTGTGCCGGTCGATCTCGCAGGCCGGTGCGCCCCGGCCCTGCGTGGCGACGCAGTCGACCACGTTGAAGTCGAAGCGCGGGTTGTCGCGGACGGCGACGACCGGGATCCCGGCCGCGTCGAGCCGCTGCCAGGCCTGGACGAACCCCTCGGGGGTCTGCTCGTGCAGCCCGGGCCGCACGTCGCGGCTGGCCAGTGACAGGACCGCGTCGGGGTGCATCGCGACCAGCTGGTCGTGCACCGCGGCGTTCCAGTCGGTGCAGCCCTGGTCGTCGGCGACGGTCTCCGAGCGCACCGACATCGGGCAGGCCCCGCGGAACATGCCCACCATCGACCAGTTGCGCTGCTCGGCGATCACCGCGAGCGAGGCGGCGTACTGCTGGGCGTGCGAGTCGCCGACCACGGCGACCGTCCGCTCCGAGGTCTCCGGGTCCGGCGCGGGCACGGTGCAGACCTCGAGCTCCGCGCCGTGCTCGGAGGGCCCGCAGTCCCAGTGGGTGCCGCGGTAGCTCCAGTCGTCGGGCGCCTGCACCAGCGACGGGGTCAGCTCGGCGTCGGCCGGGTCGAGCGAGGCGAGGTCGAACTGCGGGGACAGCGCCACCGCGCCCGGGTGCGACGGCGAGCCCGCCAGTACCGGCGTCGACGCCCGCGCGGCGGCCAGCCCGTACCAGGAGCCCGCCGCGACGAGCACGGTCAGCGCGAGCACCCCGCCGGTCCGCAGCGCGTGGCGCACGTCGAGCTCGGCGATCCGCTGCTCGACGAACCGGTGGGTCAGCCAGGCCAGCACGAACGACACCGCGATCACGGCGGCGCCCTGCTCGAGGTCCAGCCGGTCCTGCCCGGTGCGCACCAGCGTGAGCGTCAGGATCGGCCAGTGCCACAGATACAGCGGGAACGAGATGTCGCCGATCGTGCGCAGCACCCGTCCCGACAGCAGGCGGTCGACGCCGAACCGGTGCCCGGACCGCCCGGCGACCAGCACCATCGCCGCGGCCAGCGTCGGCCAGAGCGCCGCCCAGCCGGGGAACGCGCGGTCGACCTGGAGCAGGATCCCGCAGGAGACCAGCGCGGCCACGCCGCCCCAGCCGAGCACCGCGCGGGTGCCGGGGGTCAGCTCCGGCCGGTCCTCGATCCGGGAGATCCACAGCGCGAGCAGCCCGCCGAGCGCGAACTCCCAGATCCGCGTCGCGGAGTGGAAGTAGGCGAGCGGCTGGTTCACCAGCGTCAGGTACACCGAGTACGCGAACGAGGCCGCGCCGACGGCGAGCAGCGTGCCGGTGAGCCGCCGGTGCAGGTCGGCCCCGTCGCGCCGGGTCGCGATCGCGACACCGGCCACGACCAGCGGCGCGAGCAGGTAGAACTGACCCTGGATGGACAGCGACCAGAAGTGCTGGACGATGCTGGCCGCGTTGTCGCGGGCCGCGTAGTCGACCGAGTTGTGTGCCAGTTCCCAGTTCTGCAGGAACAGCAGCGACGCGACCGTCTCCCGGACGGTCGGCATCCAGCGGTTCTCCGGCAGCAGCGAGAACCCGGCCACCACGCCCGCGACGAGGACGACCGTGACCGCCGGTAGCAGCCGGGAGAACTGGCGGCGCCACGTGGCGAGTACGTCGACCCCGCCCCGCGCCGCCGCCCGGTGGAGACCACCGGTGATGAGGAAGCCGGTGATCAGGAAGAACACGTCGACGCCGCCGGAGACCCGGCCGACCCAGACGTGGTAGACGACCACCAGCACCACCGCCAGGGCGCGCAGACCCTGCAGCTCCGGACGGAACCGGGAGCGCGCGACGCCCCCGGCCGTCGTCGTGGTGCGGCTGGCGGGGGCTCCACCGGGGGACGACACGAGTGGCAGCTCCTCGTTGCGGGCACGATCGGGTAAAGGGAAGTTTACGATTCGACCCCTACAACGACGACGGCGGCCACCGGGTTCCCCCGGTGACCGCCGCTCGTGGGGTCAGGGTCTCGCTCAGTATCCGATGTATCCGCCGTGGCTGCCGACCCGGCCGCCCGCGTCGAGGGTGTCGATGCCGTAGCGGTCGATCATGTAGCGGACGCCCGCGGTGATGTTCGCGATCGGGTCGGTGATCGACCGGTCCGCGAAGTCCGGGTGCACGTAGGCCGCGAACGTCGAGGGGATGACCTGCATGAGGCCCTCGGACGGGTTGCCGGCCGCGGCGTTGGAGTCCCAGTTGTTGATGGCGTGCGGGTTCCCGTTGGACTCCTTGAGGATGATCCGCTTGAGCCCGCTCGCGTAGGCCTGGGACAGTCCCATGTGGTCCAGGGCCTCGGCGATCCAGCCGTCCAGCCCGCCCTGGGCGACGATCGCGTCGATCCGTGCCTTCTCGGCCTGGCGTGCCTTCTCGGCAGCGGCGGCCTTGGCGTGCTCGGCGGCGATCTTCGTCGCGATCTCGTGCGCCTTGCCCATGGACGCGAGGTCGGCGTCCTGGGCGGGGGCGGCGGCCTGCAGCGCGCCCGACGCGGCGGACGGCTGGGCGAAGGAGACCGGGCTGAAGAAGCCGGAGGTCGATCCGTCCGTGGCCTTCGTGGCCGAGGGGATGTTCGCGGAGTACGCGGCCAGCGTCGTGGCGGCGGTGGTGCCGCCCTCCTCGGCGTCGGCCTGCGTCGAGGTCCCGTCCAGAGTGGTCGGGACGATCGCGGCGAAAGCGCCGGAGGCGAGCACGCCGAACGCGGCGCCGGTGGCGGCCGTGCGGGTGCCCGCACGACGCGCGGCGTGCGCGGGGCCGCCGTGCCGCGAGGAACGGAGGGACGGTGCAGCGGCCGTCGCTGCGGGTGTGGTCGCCACGGGTCGGGGGAACCCGTGGTGGCCACCGGGGGAGCGGTGTCCGGGCAAGGAAACGCCTTTCAGATCACGGACGGCGCCGCGCACGAACGGCCGGGTCGGGGGTCCCGGGTGAGCCGGTCGGGGAGTCCGGCTCCAGCCCGCTCGTGATCGGGCCGTGATGACTGGGGATGACCGTAGAGGGCCCCGCCGCGGGGGTCCAGCCCCGGGGTCGTCGGTCGCCGCGCGACAGACACCGTTCACCGGTTCCGTGATCTTGATGGCGTGCGGGGCGCAACCCGGTGGACGGTGTGCCTCGGCCGACGGACGGCGGTCCCCGCAGGTGGCGGGCTCGCGACGAACGGCGCAATACTGGAGTCGGCTCGAGGTTCGTACGGGCCGTCCCGATGCGCGGACCGGCGTGTGGGGGCGGCCGCGGCGGGGTAATAGGACGGGGACGGGCATGGACGCGGGCGACCTGCTGACCATCGGGGAGATCGTCGAGCGCAGCGGGTTCCCGCACTCGGCGTTGCGCTACTACGAGCGCGAGGGGCTGATCTCCGCGACCCGGACCTCGGGCAACCAGCGCCGCTACCGGCGCAGCGTGCTGCGCAGGCTCGCCTTCGTCCGGGCGGCCCGGTCCATCGGGGTCGGGCTGGAGGAGGTCCGCTCCGCCCTCGACGCGCTGCCCGCGGACCGGACGCCGACCCGGTCGGACTGGGCCCGGCTGTCGCGGTCCTGGCGCGGCAGGCTCGACGAGCAGATCGACGCGCTGACCGCCCTGCGCGACGGACTCGACGGCTGCATCGGCTGCGGCTGCCTGTCGATGACGACCTGCCGGCTGGTCAACCCCGACGACGCCGCCGCCGCGTACGGCGACGGTGCCCGGGTGCTGCCCGCCGCGCTGCGCCGCCCGCCGGTGCACGGCCGGTGAACCCTGCCCTGCGACCGCTGCCGTGGCGCCCCGGGCTGCCTAACCTGGGGTCGTGACCGATCTCGTACCGGACCGCTGGTTGACCGTCGACGGCCTCGCCAACGCCCGTGACGTCGGCGGCCTCCCGCTCGACGGCGGGGGCCGCGTCCGCACCGGCGTCCTGCTGCGCACCGAGTCCTTGGAGGGGCTGGGGCCGGCCGCCGTCGCGTACCTCACCGACGAGCTGGGCGTCGCGCAGGTGCTGGACCTGCGCACCGACCACGAACGCACGACCTACGGCCTCGGTGCGCTCGCCGCAGCCGGGGTGCCGGTGCACCGGCTCAGCTTCATCCCCGAGACCGGGATCGCGCTGCCCGAGGTCGACCTCGGCGACGCCCACCCGATGCTCGCCCACTACCTCGCCTACCTGGAGGGCCGCGGTGAGTACGTCGTCGACGGGGTCCGCCGGATCGCGGCACTGGACTCCGGGACGACCGTCGTGCACTGCGCCGCGGGCAAGGACCGGACCGGGGTGCTCGTCGCGCTGGTGTGCGCCGCGGTCGGGGTACCGCGGGAGGAGATCACCGCCGACTACGCGCTGTCCGCGACCCGGATCGACGCCCTGTTCCGGAAGTGGACGACCGCCTCGGGCGAGCCGATGCCCGGTGTCGACGAGCTGGATCGGCACCGCCCGCGGGCCGAGGTCATGGCCGAGTTCCTGCGGCTGCTCGACGAGCGCCACGGCGGTCCGGTCGGCTGGCTGCGCGAGAACGGCCTCACCGACGACGAGCTGGCGCGTCTCCGGACCCGGCTGCGCGACGGGAGCGCCTGAGCACGCTCAGGGCAGCTCCTCGATCGGCACCATCGGGTCGAGCTTGCGCAGCGCCCCCGGGTCCCCGGTGACCGCGGGCCAGCCCCGCCGCCGGGCGGCGGTGACGACCTGGCCGGTCACGATGTCGTCGAGCCCCTGGGAGGCCAGCAGCAGTCCGGCCTCCTGGGCGCTCTCCGGGGACAGCTCGTGGATCACGGTGTTCGGCAGACCCAGCAGGACCTGCAGTGCGGCGTGGTGCTCGGCATCGACCATCGACCAGGCGCGACCGAGGGCGGCGCTGGGCACCGCGAGCACGATGTTCTCCTCCACCGCGGCCCAGACCAGGGCACGCATGTAGACGGGGCGACCGGTCGCGAAGGCCGCCAGAGCCGAGGAGTCGAGTACGCGTCCGCCGATCATCGCGGGCTCAGCCGACGGCCACGGGCGGGACCGGGCGCAGCGAACGGCGCGCGGCATCCAGCTCGTCGGCCGGCGGGGGACCGCCGTAGAGGTCGGCCAGGGTGGCCAGGGAACGGTCCCGGTCCTGTCGTGCCTGCACGGCCTCCGCCACGTAGGCGGACAGGCTCGACGCCGATCCGCGGGACACCGCGTCCCTCGCCTCGGCCACCAGCTCCGCCGGCAGCGTGACCGTCACCCGCTCGCTGCGCATACCGAAAGGCTACTCCCTGCATACCGCCCGGGCCACGGACACGCCGCAGGAGGCAGGTTACCGGCGGGTATGGAAGGCTCCGGGGCGGGACAGTGCCGACCTCACACGAAGAACGGGTGCTCATCCATGGACCTCACCTTCACTCCGGCCGAGGAGGAGTTCCGCGCGGAACTGCGCTCCTGGCTCGGCGCCCACATCCCGCAGGAGTGGACCCACCCCGGGTTCTGGGAGTCCCTCGAGGACTCCGAGAGCTTCCGGCTGCGGCGCGACTGGGAGCGGGACAAGGCCGACGCCGGGTTCGCCGGCATCCAGTGGCCCGTCGAGTACGGCGGCCGCGGTGGCACGCCCGGCATGAAGGCGATCTACGACGAGGAGACCGTCCGCGCCCAGGCGCCGCGCACGGTCAACCCGCTCGGGCTGACCTTCCTCGCGCCGACGGTCATGGCGATCGGCACCGACGCGCAGAAGAAGGAGATCATCGGCCCGCTGCTGCGCAACGAGGTCGTGTGGTGCCAGGGCTTCTCCGAGCCGGGCGCCGGGTCCGACCTGGCCGCGCTGTCCACCAAGGGCGTGCGCGACGGCGACGACTTCGTCGTCAACGGCCAGAAGGTGTGGACCACCAACGCGGTGCACGGCGACAAGATCTTCACCATGGTCCGCACCGAGGCCGGGTCGGAGAAGCACCGCGGCATCTCGATGCTGCTCATCGACATGGACCAGCCCGGCGTCACCGCGCGGCCGCTGCGCCAGATGAGCGGGGCCAGCGAGTTCGGCGAGGTCTTCTTCGACGACGCCCGTGTCCCCGCCGCGGACTGCCTCGGCGAGATCGGCGACGGCTGGCGCACCGCGATGCTGCTGCTGTCCTTCGAGCGCGGTGCGTCGGGGATCTCGCAGTACACCGAGTTCCGTCGTCAGTACGACGAGATCGCGGCGGTCGCCCGGAGGCTGGGCCGCGCGGACGACCCGGTGATCCGGGACGACCTCGCCCGCGTCCTGACCGAGCTGGAGTGCCTGCGTCTGCACTCGATGCACGTGCTCACCCAGGTGGAACAGGGCCGTGACCTCGGGTTCGAGGCGTCGATGACCAAGCTGCAGTGGTCCGAGGCGTTCCAGGACCTGTGGGAGGTCTACGACCGGATCCTCGGCGAGGACGCCACGCTCGACGCGCTGCCCGACGGCACCGACCTGCGCCCGCTGCACGCCCAGGCCATGTGGTCGCGCTCGGTCACCATCTGGGGCGGCTCGTCGCAGGTGCAGCGCAACGTCACCGCCGAGCGCGTGCTCGGCCTGCCGCGGTAAGGGGAGCGGACACATGTTCTTCGCACTCACCTCCGACCAGCAGGAGTTCGGCGCCGCGGTGCGCGACTACCTGGCCGAGCGCTTCGACCTCGCCGCCGTGCGGACGGTCGTCGAGAACCCGTCCGACGACGGCAACCCGGCGTCGTTGTGGCGCGCCGCGGGCGAGCAGGGGTGGACCGCGGTCACCGTCGACGAGGAGCACGACGGCCTCGGTCTCGGCCTGGTCGAGGCCCAGGTGATCGCCCGGGCGCTCGGGGCGGGTGTCGCCCCCGGCCCGTGGCGCGGCACCGTGCTGGCCGCCGACGCGATCCGGCTCGCCGGCTCCGACGAGCAGAAGGCGGCCTGGCTGCCGAAGCTCGCCGCGGGCGAGGCGGTCGGTGCGTTCACCACCCGGGGCAGCGCCGCGACCGGTCTGCCGGTGGTGGAGTACGGCGCGCTCGCCGACGTCGTCGTCGCCCCGGCCGAGGACGGCCTGCCCGGGCTGGCGCTGATCACCGGCGCCACGGCGTCGCCGGTCGGCAGCTACGACGGCACCACCCGGCTCGCGTCGCTGGACGGCGGGACCGCCGAGGCGCTGCCCGGCACCACCGTCGAGCTGCAGAAGCAGCTGACCGACCGGGCGACCGTGCTGGTCGCCGCGGACCTGGTCGGCATCGCCCGCGAGGCGTTGACCCGCACCGTCGCCTACGACCGCGAGCGCACCCAGTTCGGTGTGCCCGTCGGGTCCTTCCAGGCGCTCAAGCACGCGCTGGCCGACCTGCACGTCGGGGTCACGATGGCCGAGCACGCGGCACTCTACGCCGCGCACGCGGTGGACACCGGGCTCGACGGTGCCGAGCTCGCCGTCGCCGTCGCCAAGGCCAAGAGCAGCGACGTGGCGCTCCAGGCGACCGCGGCGATGATCCAGTTCCACGGCGGCATCGGTTACACCTGGGAGCACGAGGCGCACTTCTTCTACAAGCGCGCCAAGCGGCTCGCCGGCCAGTACGGCGACGTCGCCGTCTCCCGCGAGCGGATCGCCTCCCTGACCATCGGGGCCTGACCCCTCCGTGGGCCGCGTGAGGCCACAGTGCACCCCGTCTGCTCAGGGCGGATGTGCGCTGTGGACTCGCGCGCCCGGCGCGGACGTGGGACCGTCGGACGATGGCACCCGTCACACCGGTCAACGCCACCGCCGCCGCCCTCCTCGGTTTGCTCCACGGCGGGCCGATGACCGGTGGGCAGCTGGTGGCGGTGGCCGGTGAGCGGTTCGGGCTGTTCTTCTCGGTCACCCGCAGCCAGGTCTACCGCGAGCTGCCCGCGCTGACCGAGGAGGCGTTGCTGCGCCTGGGCAAGCAGGGCCCGCGGGCCAGCCAGCAGTACGTGATCACCGCCGCCGGCAAGCGGTCGTTCAAGCACTGGCTCGCCACCGGCGGCGACGCCGACGCCGTCCGCAGCCCGCTGGTGCTGCGGCTGCTGCACGCGGGGACGCTGACGGTCAAGCAGCGCACCGAGCTCGTCGCGGCCGCCCGCGAGGCCTACGCCGAGCGGCTCGCGGTGGCCCGCGCCGCCGCCCGTGCGACCGACGATCCCTACGGCCGTCCGGTCGCGGACTTCGCCGTCGCCCACACCCGGGCGATGATCAAGCTGATCGACGCGATCCCCCAGGACTGAACCGGGTCCCACCCCCGCGTACCCTCGAGCGTTGTGAACTCCGACGTCCAGGCCGACCTGAAGGACCTCGACACCACGCTGTCCAGCATCGAGGCCGTCGCCGACGTGCCCCGGCTGCGCCAGGAGATCGAGGAACTGTCCGAGCAGGCGGGCCGGCCGGACCTCTGGGACGACGTCGACGCCGCCCAGCAGATCACCAGCCGGCTGGCCTACGCCCAGGGTGACCTGCGCCGCCTCGACGACCTGCGCCGCCGCCTCGACGACGTGCCGGTGCTCTACGAGCTCGCCGAGGACGAGGGCGACGAGTCCGCCGTCGCGGACGCCGACGCCGAGCGCGCGAAGCTCCGCAGCGAGATCTCCTCGCTGGAGGTCCGCACCCTGCTCTCGGGCGAGTACGACGAGCGCGAGGCCCTGGTGACCATCCGGTCCGAGGCCGGGGGCATCGACGCCGCCGACTTCGCCGAGATGCTGCTGCGCATGTACCTGCGCTGGGCCGAGCGCCACGGCTACGGCACCGACGTCTACGAGACGTCCTACGCCGAGGAGGCCGGCATCAAGTCGGCCACCTTCGCCGTCCACGCGCCGTACGCGTTCGGGACGCTGTCGGTCGAGGCCGGCACCCACCGCCTGGTGCGGATCTCGCCGTTCGACAACCAGGGCCGCCGCCAGACGTCGTTCGCCGGTGTCGAGGTGGCCCCGGTCGTCGAGACCTCCGACCACATCGAGATCGACGAGAAGGACCTGCGGGTCGACGTGTTCCGCGCGTCCGGGCCCGGCGGCCAGGGCGTCAACACGACCGACTCGGCGGTCCGGCTGACCCACATCCCGTCCGGGATCGTCGTCGCCTGCCAGAACGAGCGCTCCCAGCTGCAGAACAAGGCGTCGGCGATGGCCGTGCTGCAGGCGAAGCTGCTGGAGCGGCGCCGGCAGGAGGAGCGCGAGCTGCGCGACTCGTTCAAGGAGGCCGGGTCCTCCTGGGGCAACCAGATGCGCAACTACGTGCTGCACCCGTACCAGCTGGTGAAGGACCTGCGCACCGAGCACGAGGAGGGCAACCCCTCGCAGGTGCTCGACGGCCAGATCGACGAGTTCATCGAGGCCGGCATCCGCTGGCGCAAGCAGACCGAATCGGCCTCGTGAGCCGGGGTCGCCGGGCGTCCGCCGTCTGCGGCGCCCTCCTCGTCCTCGCCCTGGCCGGATGCACGACGGGGTCCCCGGAGCCGGCCGTCGACGGGGCTCCGGCCGCGTCCGCCGCGCCGTCGGCGCAGGACACCGTGGCCGCCGCGGGCACCGCGCTCGCCGGCGCCGGGTCGGCGCGGGTCGACGTCGAGCTGGACTCGGTCACCGGCCCGGTGCGCGCCTCCGGCCCCGCCCGCTTCACCCCGTTCGCCGCGGACCTCACCGTCGCCCTCGGCACCCGTGGTGCCCGGGTCAGGGTGCTCGACGACCGTGCCTGGGTCCGGTTCGGCGGCAGCGACCGCTGGCAGCCGCTGTCCACGGGGCTCCTCCCGGTCGGTGCCGTCGGCGGGATGCTGCACGCCGCGCCCGGGCTGCGCGACGTCGTCGCCGCGCCGGGGGCAGCCGACGTCGACGGCGTCGCCGCGACGACCTACACCGGGTCGGTGGACCTCGCCGCCGCACGGGCCGGCGCCCCGGACCCCGCGGTCGGGACCCGGCTCGACGAGCTCGCCGGGCTGGTCTCGCCGACCCCGCGGTTCACCGCCTGGCTCGGTGCTCCCGACGCCGCCCCCGCCGACCGCGGACGGCTGCTCCGGCTGCGCCTGGAGCCGCAGGCCCCGGCCGCCGGGACGCAGAACGCCGGCGCCGCGGTCCCGGGTGCGGTGACCGTCTCCTTCAGCGACCCCGGGCTGCCGGTGGAGATCACCGCCCCCTGACGACGGCCCCCGCACTTCCGCGCTCGCGCCTCGCACCGACCCGGCCGCGGTGCGTCGAGATGCAGCTCAGCGGGCCGCGGAGATCGACAACTCCCGCTGAGGTGCATCTCGGCGTCGCGGGGCGGTCGGGCTCGCGCCCGTCGGGATGCAGTCGAGGGTCGTGCGCGGGGCGACGGACGGCTCTGATCGGCATCTCGGCGTCGCGAGCCGGGGCGGGCGGGACGGCGGTGCCGGCTCAGCGCGGCGCGGTCGCGCCGCGGGTCAGGGCGGTGAGCGACACGGCGGAGAGCGTGGCCGCGGTCAGCATGGTCACGGCCATCGCCGTCGCGCTCGACCCGACCAGCGGCGAGACCAGGGCGCCGAGGCCGAACTGGGTGGCCCCCAGCAGGGCCGAGCCCGTCCCGGCGCGGTCGCGGACCTCGCCGGTCGCCAGCGCCGCGCTGTTGCCCATCACGAACCCGAGCGTGGCCAGGGTCGCGAACAGCAGCACGAGGACGGGCCAGCGGGCGGCGCCGAGCAGCACCACGACGAGCAGTGCCGCGCACAGCACGACCAGCCCCCCGACGGCGACGACGAGCTGGCGGCGCGGGGCGACCCGCGCGGCGAGCCGGCTGCTGACGATGTTGCCCAGCACCAGCCCGGCCGCGTTCGTCCCGAAGGCCAGGGCGTACTGCGTCGTGGAGAGGCCGAGTGTCTGCTGCAGCACGAACGGCGATCCGGAGATGTAGGCGAACATCATCGAGAACGACGTGGCGAACGCGAGCACGTAGCCGACGTAACGACGGCGGCGCAGGAGCGCGCCGACGTCGGCGAAGGTCCGTCGCACACCGCCGGAGGTACGGGCCGGGGCCGGCAGCGTCTCGTGCACCGCGAGCAGCGACGACACCAGCATGAGCAGCGCCAGCCCGGCGAGCACGACGAAGATGCCCCGCCAGCCGACGACCCCGCCGAGCGAGCTGCCGATCACCGGCGCGACCACCGGCGCGATCCCGTTGATCGCCATCATCAGCGAGAACAGCTGCGCGGTCCGCGCGCCGGCGGTGCGGTCGGAGATCATCGCGCGGCTCAGTACCAGGCCGGCCGCCCCGCCGAAGCCCTGCAGGAACCGGGCGACGACGAGCACCGCGACCGACGGCGCGACCGCGCTCGCCAGGCAGGCGACGAACAGCAGGACCGTGCCCGCGAGGACCAGGCGTCGCCGCCCCCAGCTGTCCGAGAGCGGGCCGATCACCAGCTGCCCGACCGCCAGCCCCACCAGGAACGCGGTCAGGGTCAGCTGCGCCGCCGACGCCGACGCCCCCAGTTCGGTCGCCACGGTCGGCAGCACGGGCAGGTACATGTCGGTGGCCAGCGGCGCCACCGCCGTCAGCAGCGCGAGAACGCCGATCCACACGCCGTCCGGCACGGTGCGGCCGCGCGCGGTCCTCGGTGCGGCCTGCTCGGTACCCACGGTCATGTCGGTCCTCTCTCCCACGGGCGATCAGTTATGAAAATATATATGAATGGTCGAGTAGTATCGCGTCTGTGACGGAGATCAAGGAGCGCGAGGACTGGGCGGCGCTGGTGGCCGCCGTCCACGACCTGTCGCGGGTGCTGCGGGCGTCGGGCGAACGCGCGGTCGGCCTGGACGCGATCACCGGATCCGAGCACGAGGTGCTCCGGTGGGTCTCGGCGCGGCCCGGGCATCCGGTGTCGGCGGTGGCCCGCGGTCTCGGGCTGCAGCCCAGCAACGTCAGTGCCACCGTCCGGTCGCTGGTCGAGCGCGACCTCGTCGAGCGCCGTGCCGACCCGGCCGACGGCCGTCGTGCGCTGCTGTACCCCACGGCCCGGGCGGTCCGGCACCGCGAGCTCCTCGACGCCGCCTGGACGCGGCAGATCCGGCGCGCGCTCGGCGACCTGGACGGTGCCGACGCGGTCGCGCTGCGTGCGGCGGTCCCCGTCCTGGACCGGCTCGCCGGTGCGCTCGACCCGTCGCGGGACCCGGTCGCCGCCGGACCGGCCTGACGGGCGTGTCGTCACGGCCCGTGTACTCCGGGCGGCGGTACCGTCCCGCTCCGTGATCGAGCTGCGGGACGTCTCCAAGCGCTACCCGGCGTCCGGGCGCCCGGCGCTGGACCGGGTCTCCGCGACGGTCGGTGCGGGCGAGTTCGTGTTCCTGATCGGGCCGTCCGGGTCGGGCAAGTCGACGCTGCTGCGGCTGCTGCTGCGCGAGGACGTCCCCACCTCGGGATCCATCCTCATCGACGGCCTCGACGTCGCCGGGCTGCCCCGGCGCAAGGTGCCGAAGCTGCGCCAGCGGATCGGCTGCGTCTTCCAGGACTTCCGGCTGCTGCCCAAGCGCACCGTCGCCGGCAACGTCGCGTTCGCGCTGGAGGTCCTGGGCCGCACGCCCTCGGAGATCCGGATCGCGGTGCCCGAGCTGCTGGAGATGGTGGGGCTGCAGGGCAAGGCGGAGCGGCTGCCGCACGAGCTGTCCGGCGGCGAGCAGCAGCGCGTCGCGATCGCCAGGGCGTCGGTGAACCGCCCACCGCTGCTGCTCGCCGACGAGCCGACCGGCAACCTCGACCCCGAGACCGGACGGGAGATCATGCAGGTCCTGGAGCGCATCAACCGCGCGGGCACCACGGTGCTGATGGCCACCCACGACTCGTCCATCGTGGATGCGATGCGCCGCCGGGTGATCGAGCTGGCCGACGGTGGCGTGCTGCGCGACGAGGCCCGCGCGGTGTACGGGGCGGGCCGGTAGATGCGCCCCGCCCTGCTCACCCGCGAGGTCTCCTCCGGCCTGCGCCGCAACGTCACGATGACCGTCGCGATGGTGCTGACCACCGCGGTCACCCTCATGTCGGTCGGTGCGGGCCTGCTCGTGCTGCGCACCATCGACGACATCTCCGCGCTCTACACGAACCGGCTCGAGATCCAGGTGGCGCTCACCCCGGACGTCTCGGAGACCGACCCGGACTGCAGCGGGCCGACGTGCGCGTCGGTGCGGAGCGCGCTGGAGGCCGCCCCGGGCGTCGGCTCGGTCTCGTTCGAGTCCCAGGAACAGGCCTGGACCCGCTTCCGCGAGCTGTTCGCCGGGCAGTCGGTCGCCGACGTCGCCCGGCCGCAGTCGCTGCCCGCCACGCTGCGGGTCACCCTGACCGACCAGCAGGCGGGTGCCGCGGCCGCCCGGGCCGCCGTCGAGGGCCGGCCGGGGGTGCGCGGGGTGATCGACCAGCGCGACGTCGTCGGGACCCTGTTCGACTTCCTCAACGGCGTGCGCAACGTGGCGTTCGCGCTCGCCGTCGTGCAGGCGCTCGCGGCGGTCCTGCTGATCTCCAACACGGTGCAGGTCTCGGCGTTCATGAGGCGCACCGAGGTCGGCGTGATGCGCCTGGTCGGGGCGACGCGCTGGACCACCCAGCTGCCGTTCCTGGTCGAGGCCGCCATCGCCGGGGCCGTCGGCGGGGCGCTCGCCGGGATCGGCCTGGTCGCCGCCAAGTACGCGGTCGTCGACGACCTGTTCGCCGCGATGGGTCAGGCCGGCGTGATCCCGCCGGTCCGGATCACCGACGTGCTGGTGGTCTCGGCGCTGCTCGTGCCCACCGGGGCCCTCGTCGCCGGGATCACCGGCTACGTGACCCTGCGCGCCTACGTGAAGGTCTGAGCGCTCACCCCGCGCCGTCGTCGTCACGTCCGCTTCTGGGATCATCGGTCTGATACGCGAGCATTGCTCTTGCGCTGAATCTGCACGAGGTGGCGCCGACGTGCACGGGCACTGCTCCGGGGCCGCCGTGGTCGGATACCGGTGGCGGTACGCGGGTAGGCTTGTCGTGTGAAGGAACAGGGCCGGAAGGTGATCGCGCAGAACCGTCGGGCCCGGCACGACTACGCGATCCTGGAGGAGTTCGAGGCCGGGGTCGCGCTCAAGGGGACCGAGGTGAAGAGCCTGCGTCTGGGGCGGGCGTCGCTGGTCGACGCCTTCGCCACCATCGACGACGGCGAGATCTTCCTGCGCAACCTGCACATCCCGGAGTACGTGCGCGGCAGCTGGACCAACCACGAGCCGCGCCGCACCCGCAAGCTGCTGCTGCACCGCGGGGAGATCGACCGACTGATGGGCAAGACCCGCGAGGGCGGGCTCACCCTGGTGCCGCTGTCGCTGTACTTCAACGACGGCAAGGTCAAGTGCGAGCTCGCGCTCGCCAAGGGCAAGAAGGACTACGACAAGCGCCGCGACCTGGCCAAGAAGGACGCGCAGAAGGAGATCGCGCGCGCCGTCGGCCGTGCGGCCAAGGGGCGGGCCCGGGACCTGCGCGGCTGAGCCACGGCCCGCCTAGGGTGGGGCCGTGGATCTCCCCCTGCCACCGGTCGACGACGCCGACGTGCCCCGCTGGACCGCCGAGCTGGACCTGCCCGGCCTGGTCGACGTGCACGTGCACTTCCTGCCCCAGCGGATGCTCGACAAGGTCTGGGCCTACTTCGACGACGCCGAGACCCACTACGGCACCCCGTGGCCGGTGCAGTACCGGCTACCCGAGGAGGAGCGCTACGCGATCCTCGAACGCCTCGGAGTGCTCGCGTTCGCGCCCCTGACCTACCCGCACAAGCCGGGCATGGGGGAGTGGCTCACCGGCTGGGCCGGCGGGTTCGCCGACGCCCACCCGCGCGCGGTGCGCACCGCGACGCTCTACCCGGAACCGTCCGTGGTGGACTACCTCGGCCGTGCCGTCTCCGACGGGGTGCGGATGGTCAAGGTGCACGTCCAGGTCGGCGGGTTCGACCCGCGCGCCCCCCTGCTGCGCGACGCCTGGGGCCTGCTGGCCGACGCGGGCGTGCCCGCCGTCGTCCACTGCGGCGACGGCCCGATCCCCGGCGAGCACACGGGGCTCGGGATCTTCGCCGAGGTGCTGGCGGCGCACCCCGATCTGCGGATCGTGCTGGCGCACGCGGGCATGCCGGACTTCCGGGGCGCGCTGGAGCTGCTGGACCGGTTCCCGAACCTGGTGCTCGACACGACGATGGTCGGCACCGCGTTCTCCCAGCGGATCGCGCCGCTGCCGCCGGACTGGTCGGCACGCCTGGCCGAGCACCCGGGGCGGATCGTGCTCGGCACCGACTTCCCCAACATCCCCTACGCCTACGCCGAGCAGCTCGCCGCGATCGCCGGCTGGGCCGCCGCCGAGCCCCGCCTCGGCGCGGCGTTCCTGCGCTCGGTCCTGTACGACGCCCCGGCCGCGCTGCTGGGCGTCGACCCCGTCCGACACGCCGCCCCCGGCCCCGCGGCCGAGACCCCGAGGAGCTCCTAGACATGGTCAGCCCGCAGAACGACGGGAACGGCGCGGCCGCCCCGGTCGACATCGCCCTCTACGGCGCGACCGGCTTCGTCGGCGGCCTCATCGCCCGTCACCTCGCCGAGCACGCCCCGCCCGGGGTGCGCATCGCGCTGGCCGGCCGCTCCGAGGCGAAGCTCGCCGCGACCCGGGCGGCGCTGCCCGCGTCGGCGCGGGACTGGCCGCTGATCGTCGCCGACGCCGCCGACCCGGCCGCGACCGACCGGCTCGCCGCGGGCGCACGCGTCGTGCTGAGCACGGTCGGCCCGTACGCGAAGTACGGCCTGGGGCTGGTCGGGTCGTGCGCGAGGGCCGGCACCCACTACGCCGACCTCACCGGCGAGGTGCTGTTCGTCCGCGAGGCGATCGACCGCTTCCACGACACCGCCCGCGCGAGCGGCGCGCGGATCGTGCACTCCTGCGGCTACGACTCCGTCCCCTCCGACCTGGGGGTGTTCCTCGCGCACCGGGCCGCACAGGCCGACGGCGCGGGTGGGCTCACCGAGGTCCGCACGGTCGCGACGATGCGCGGCGGTGTCTCCGGCGGCACGGTGGACTCGTTGCGCGGGCAGCTCGACACCGTCCGCACCGACCGCGACGCCCGGCGCCTGGCCGCCCGCCCGCACTCGCTGAGCCCCGACCCGTCGGCCGAGCCGACGCCGTCGCAGCCGGGTGACGCGGGACCGCCCGCCCGGCTCCCGGACGGCACCTGGACCGCGCCGTTCGTGATGGCGTCCTACAACACCCGGATCGTGCGCCGTTCCAACGCGCTGCTCGACCACGCCTACGGCCGCGGACTGCGCTACGGCGAGCTCCAGGGCTGTGGTCGCGGGGTGTCCGGGGCGGTCACCGCGGGTGTGGTCACCGGCGGGCTCGGCGCGCTGGTCGGTGCGTTCATGGTGCCGCCGATCCGCCCGCTGCTCGACCGGGTGCTGCCCGCGCCCGGGACCGGGCCGTCGGAGCGGACCCGCGAGCGCGGCTGGTTCCGGATGGACGTGCGTGCCGAGACCGAGTCCGGGCGTCGCTACCGGGTGCGGGTCTCCGGCCCCGGCGACCCCGGCTACGGGGCCACCGCGGTCATGTTCGGCGAGGCGGGCCTCGCACTGGCCCTGGGCGGGTCCGCGCTGCCCGACCGTGCGGGCTGCCTCACCCCGGCCACCGCGCTGGGTGACGTGCTGGTCGACCGGCTGCGGGCCGCGGGGCACACCTACGACGTCGCGGCGGGATGAGACGCCACCGGGAACCGGGATGATCGGGCGGGCGCGGGGCGTTATGCTGTGCGTCCGCCCGGGTACGTCCGAGCGGAGTGCAGGTGGACTGCGGGTCCTCCGGGACCCGACCAGGGGGTGAACGGTTTCGACTCCGATCGTTGATCGAGGTGAAGCGTGCCGAGGAAGGCGACGATGATCTCGTTAACCATGCGTCGCAAAAAAATAAGTGCCGACAACAGTCGCACTGCCCAGAGCGCTTACGCGCTCGCTGCCTGATTTTCAGGTAGGGGCTGTCGGGCCGGAGGCGTCCCCGCTCCGGTTCCCGACATCATTCAGGGGACTCACCCTGCGGTCCGGCCGCGGAACCGCAGGGGACATCCAACAGCGGCTGGGATCGTCACACCGGCTTGTTCGCGTGACCGGTGGATCCGAGTAGAGACAGAGCGGACTGCGCACGGAGAAGCCCTCGTGAACCGACGGAGGACCCGGGTTCGATTCCCGGCACCTCCACCGCCCAGCGGCCCCGTCCCGATCCCGGGACGGGGTCGTTCCTGTTTCTGCTCTCTGCACAGGTCGTTGCGCAATGAAACTGTGCATTGCTAACATCCTCGGCGGGAGTGATGCCGATGACCGCCGTGACCGACCTCGTGCCCAGCTACCCGATGACGCGCGGGTGCCCCTTCGACCCGCCCGCCGAGCTCGCCCGCATCCGGGACGACGAGTGCCCCGCCGAGCCGGGGGTCGCCCGGGTCAGGATCTGGGACGGCAGTACGCCGTGGCTCGTCACCCGCTACGACGACGTCCGCGCCGCGCTCGCCGACGAGCGGCTGTCCGCCGATGCCGACCGCGACGGCTACCCGGCCGCGTCGCGGTCGCGCCGCGTGCGCTCCCGGGGGCGCCGGCGCAGCTTCATCATGATGGACGGCCCCGAGCACGCCCGGCACCGGCGGATGCTCATCGGTGAGTTCACCGTGCGCCGTATCGAGCGCCTCCGGCCGCTGGTCGAGCAGACCGTCACCGCGCTGCTGGACGCCATGGAAGCGGGGGAGAACCCGACCGACCTGGTGCAGGCGTTCGCGCTGCCGCTGCCGTCGCTGGTGATCTGCCACCTGCTCGGGGTCCCCTACGCCGACCACGCGTTCTTCGAGGCGCAGAGCCGGATCATGGTCGACCTGACCTCGGGCGCGGAGGCGTCGGCCGCGGCGTCGGACGCGCTGCAGGACTACCTCGCCGGCCTCGTCCGGGAGCGGCTGGACGAGCCGCGCGACGACGTGCTCGGCGGGATGGCCGCCCGGGTCGCGGCCGGGGACCTCACCGTCGACGAGGCGAGCGCTTCGGCGCTGCTGCTGCTCGTCGCCGGGCACGAGACGACGGCGAACATGATCGCGCTCGGCACGCTGACCCTGCTGCACCATCCCGACCAGCTCGCCGTCGTCCGCGACGGCGACGCCGCGCAGGTCCGCGCCGCGGTCGAGGAGCTGCTGCGGGTCCTGACCGTGACCCACGTCGGCCGCCGCCGGGTCGCGACCGAGGACCTGGAGATCGGCGGGGTCACGATCCGCGCGGGGGAGGGCGTCGTGCTCGCCGCCGAGGCCGCCAACCGCGACCCCCGCCAGTGGCCGCACCCCGACGAGGTCGACGTGACCCGCGGGACGAACCGGCACGTCGCGTTCGGGTTCGGGGTGCACCAGTGCCTGGGGCAGCCACTGGCCCGCCTCGAGCTGCAGATCGCCTACCCGGCGCTGCTGCGGCGCTTCCCGGGACTGCGGGTCACCGTGCCGGACTCGGAGATCCCGTTCCGCGACGACATGGCCGTCTACGGCGTGCACGCGCTGCCGGTGGCATTCTGATGACCATGCGCGTGATCGTGGACAAGGAACTGTGCATCGGGGCCGGCCAGTGTGTCGTGACCGCGCCCGACGTCTTCGACCAGGACGACGACGGGATCGTCGAGCTGCTGACCGACTCGCCCGCCGAGGGCGACCGGGACGCGGTGAAGGAGGCCGAGCACGTGTGCCCGGCCCGGGTGATCAGTGTGGAGGACTGACCCTCAGGCGGCGCTGACGCCGATCAGCATGCCGACCAGGTACGTGGCGCCGGCGGCGATGGCGCCGAACGCCAGCTGGCGCAGCGCCGCCGACCACCACGACCGGGAGGTGAACCGCGAGGTCAGCGCCCCCGCGGCGAGCAGGCCGACGCCGCCGACGGCGAGGCCGAGCGCGAGCGAGCCGTAGCCGAGCAGGAACGTGATCAGCGGGATCAGCCCGCCGACCGCGAACGCGGCGAACGACGACACCGCCGCCACCCACGGCGACGGCTTGTCGTCCAGGCTCACGCCCAGCTCCTGGCTGATGTGCATCCGCAGCGCCAGCTCGGGGTCGCGGTGCACCTCCCGGGACACGGCGTCGGCGGTCTGCTCGGACAGGCCCATCTCCCGGAACCGGGCGGCCAGCTCGTGCTGCTCGGCGCGGGGGTGCTGGGCCAGCTCACGGCGCTCGACGGCCGCCTCGGCGTCGAGCGCGTCGTTCTGGGTGCCGACCGAGGCGAACTCGCCGAGCGCCATCGAGAACGCCCCCGCGACGACACCCGCGAGCCCGCTGAGCACGATGACGTCACGGCCCGCCCCGCCGCCCCCGACGCCCGCGATCAGTGCGATCGTGGTGACCAGGCCGTCCATCGCACCGAAGGTGGCCGCGCGCAGCCAGCCGCCGGAGACGTCACGGTGGGAGTGGTCGTGGCTGTGGTCGGCGAGCTCCGCCTCCAGCTCCGGATCGTTCACGTCTGCAACGATAGGTCGGCCGCGCTCGCCGCGCGGCGGTGTGCGACCACCCCGACACTGGGTCGATGTCGTCCGATGACACGGCTCCGCTCTGGCTGTTCGCCGACCAGCTCGGCCCCCACGTGTGGGACACCGAGGAGTTCGCCGACCGCGAGATCGTGATCGTCGAGTCCACCCGGGCGCTGGGCCGGCGGCGCCACCACCGCCAGAAGCTGCACCTGGTGCTGTCCGGGATGCGTCACCTCGCCGAGCAGCTCGGCGACCGGGCCACCTACCTGCGCACCGACACCTACCGCGAGGCGCTGGAGCAGGTCGGCCGCCCGGTGGTGGTGCACCAGCCCACGTCGTTCCCGGCCTCGGACATGGTGCGCCGTTTCGTGAAGGAGGGTCTGGTCACCGAGGTCCGGCCCACCCCGACCTTCGCGCTGGGCAAGGACGAGTTCGACGACTGGGCCGGCGACCGCGAGACCTTCCGGATGGAGGAGTTCTACCGCGCCCAGCGCGAGCGGTTCTCCGTGCTCATGGACGGCGAGAAGCCCGTCGGCGGGAAGTGGAACTACGACCACGACAACCGCGAGTCCCCGCCGAAGGGCGCCGAGCGCCTGGAGGTGGAGGCGCCCTGGAAGCCCCGCGAGGACGGGATCGACGAGCAGGTCCGCGCCGACCTCGACGCGGCCGGGTACCCCACGGTCGGCAAGGACGGGCCGCGCCGCTTCGCCGTCACCCACGAGGAGGCCACCCGGGCGCTGCGGCACTTCGTCCGGCACCGCCTCGACACCTTCGGCCCGTACGAGGACGCGGTGCTGGAGCAGGACTGGGCCATGGCGCACTCGCTGCTGTCGGTGCCGATGAACCTGGGCGCGCTGCACCCGCTGGAGGCGGTGCACGCCGCCGAGCAGGCCTACCACGACGGAGACGCCCGGCTGTCCAGCGTCGAGGGGTTCGTCCGGCAGATCCTCGGCTGGCGGGAGTACGTCTGGCAGCTGTACTGGCGCTTCGGGCGTGGCTACACGCGTCGCAACCACCTGCGGGCCCGCACCCCGCTGCCGGACTGGTGGACCGACCTGGACGCCGACGCCGTCACCGCGAACTGCCTGTCGCACGCCCTGGGCGGGGTCCGCGACCGCGGCTGGACCCACCACATCCCGCGCCTGATGATCCTCGGCAACCACGCCATGCAGCGTGGCTACCGGCCGGCGGAGCTCAACGACTGGTTCGCGACGGCGTTCGTCGACGGGTTCGCCTGGGTGATGCCCGCCAACGTGATCGGGATGAGCCAGCACGCCGACGGCGGCCGGATGGCCACCAAGCCCTACGCCTCCGGCGGCGCCTACATCGACCGGATGACCGACCTGTGCTCGGGCTGCGCGTTCGACCCGAAGGTGCGGGTGGGGGAGAAGGCCTGCCCCTTCACCGCGGGCTACTGGCAGTTCGTGCACCGCCACGAGGAGATGCTGGCGGGCAACAACCGCACCGCCCGCGCCGTCGCCACGATGAAGCGGCTGACCGATCTCGACGCGCTGCTGGAGCAGGAGTCCGCCCGCGAGGAGTTCTGAACCGGCGGGCTCGCTAGGCTCCCCGGTCGTGACCGCAGGCCGCCCGCTCGACGTGCTGGGCACCGTGCTGCGGCTGGGGCTGGCCGCGGTCTGGCTGGTGTCGGGGGCGGTGAAGCTGTCCGAGCCGTTCACCACGGCCGTCGCCGTCGCCGCCTACCGGGTGCTGCCGGACGCGCTCGTCGTGCCGGTCGCGACCCTGCTGCCGCCGCTGGAGATCGCACTCGGCCTGCTGCTGCTCGCGGGCCTCGCCACCCGGCTCGCCGCGGTGGTGGGCACCGTGCTGCTGCTCGCGTTCGTCGCGGGGCTGGTGCAGGCGTGGGCGCGCGGGCTGGCGATCGACTGCGGCTGCTTCGGCGGTGGCGGGCCGGTCGACCCCGACGACACCGGCTACGGCCTGGCCCTGCTGCGCGACCTCGCCTTCCTCACGGCCGCGGTGTACCTGGTGGTGCGCCCGCGGACGCTGTTCTCCCTCGACGGGCGCGAGGACCGGGCCGCGGCACACGACCACGACCGGCGGGCGCCGGCGGACGCGACGGAGGAGCACTGATGGGACAGAGTGAGCGCGAGCGCCGGCAGGCTGCGCAGGCCCGGCTGCAGGCGGCGGGGATCAGCTCCGCACGCACCTCGAGCGGGCTCGGTCGCAACCTCGGGATCGGCGCGCTCGTGCTGGTCATCGCCCTGGCCACGGGCGTCTACGTGCTGTACCAGAACTACCAGAAGGCGACCGTCGCGACCTACCCGGTGACCCGCGACGGCGTCGTCGTGAAGGCCGGGAACCAGGCGGCCCCGGTGACCGTCGACCTCTACGAGGACTACCTCTGCCCCGCCTGCAGACAGCTGGAGAGCGGTGTCGGGAACCAGCTCACCACCGCCGTGAACGAGGGCAAGGCGAAGATCAACTACCACCACGTCGTGATCCTCGACGAGCGCTCGACCCCGCCCGGTTACTCGACCCGCGCCGGCAACGCCGCGCTGTGCGCCGCCGACGCCGGGATCTTCCCCGCCTACCACTCCCGCCTGTACGCCGACCAGCCCGCCGAGGGCAGTGCCGGCAAGACGGTGCAGGAGCTGACCGCGCTCGGCACCGAGCTGGGGGCCACGGGGGACTTCGCGGGCTGCGTCACCCGCCAGGCGAACACCCAGGCGATCGCCGACGCGACCGAGGCGGCCGTCGCCGACCCGGCGGTGGCGCCCGGCGGCCGCTTCGGGACCCCGACGGTGATGGTGAACGGGGTCAAGATGGATCTGAGCAAGGGGGACTGGCTGTCGAAGGTGACGGGCTGACCGCACCCACGGTGAAGCGCGGCAGGAACCACTGCACCAGCGGCCCGACGGCGAGTGCGTAGACCACCGTCACCGGGCCGAAGACACCGCCGAGCGCCCACCCGACGAGCACGACCGTCACCTCGATCGCGGTCCGCACCAGCCGCACCGACAGGCCGGTGCGGGCCGCGAGCCCGGTCATCAGCCCGTCCCGCGGGCCCGGCCCCAGCCCGACCCCGATGTAGGCCGCCGTCGCCGCCGCGTTCAGCACGATCCCGGCGACGGCGTACGCCATCCGCAGCCACAGCGCCTCCGGGGCGGGCAGCACCGCGAGCGCGGTGTCCACCGTGGCCCCGATGACGACGACGTTCGCCACCGTCCCCAGCCCCGGTCGTTCCCGCAGCGGGATCCACAGCAGCAGCACCCCGACCGCGACGACCACGGTCACCGCGCCCACCGACAGGGCCGTACGACCGGCGACGCCCTGGTGGAACACGTCCCACGGCATCGAGCCGAGGGCCGCGCGCATCATCAGCGCCATCGAGACCGCGTAGGCGACCAGGCCGGCCACGAGCTGGGTGAGCCGCCGGGTGCGCCGCGGCATCCGCAGCGACCAGCGGGAGCTGTCGATCGTCACGAGATGGCATGCTGCCTCGATCGGTGGCCTGTCGTCACCGTGCCACTCGAGCGAAAGTGGATCGGGAATGACGCAGGGGGCCGGGGCGGAGCGCCTCGCCGCGCTGTGCGGTGACGTCCACGGCGGGCGCGGCCCGGCGTACCGGGTGCTGGCCGACGCCGTACGGGTGCTGACCGGCGACGGCCGGCTGCCGTCGGGCACCCGGCTGCCGGCGGAGCGGGCGCTGGCCGAGGCGCTGGGGGTCAGCCGGGTCACCGTCGCCCGCGCCTACCGCGACCTGCGCGACGACGGCTGGGCCGACGCCCGGCACGGGGCGGGCACCTGGGTGCGGCTCCCGGACCGCACCGGGGGCGTCGACGGGGTCTGGGCGCCCGGGCCGGTGGACCGCGGCACGATCGACCTCGCCCACGCCGCGCCCGCCGCGCCCGCCGTGCTGCCCGACCTGGTCGCCCGCGCCGTCGAACGGGGCGCCGCGGAGCTGGCCGGACACGGCTACGGCCCGGACGGCCTGCCCGCGCTGCGGGCCGCGATCGCCGACCGGTTCACCGCCCGGGGGCTCCCGACCGGACCGGAGCAGGTCGTCGTGACGGGCGGGGCGCTGCAGGCGATCGGGATCGTCGTCGCCGAGCTGGCCGGGCCCGGTGACCGGGTGCTCGTCGAGCACCCCACCTACCCGTCGGCGCTCGACGTCGTCTCCGACGCGGGGGCGGTCCCCGTCCCGGTGTCGGCGGACGGCGCCGACGCGACCCCGCAGACCGTGCTGCCGCGGGCCGCCCGGCAGACCGCGGCGCGGGTCGCGTACCTGATGGCGGACTTCCAGAACCCCACCGGCCGCCTCCTCGACGACGACGCCCGCGCCCGGCTCGTGCAGCGCCTGGCCCGCCAGGGCACGGTCGCCCTGGTCGACGAGACCTTCGCCGAGCTGGACCTGCGCGAGGGCGCCACGGGGCCGCTGCCGTGCGCCGTGCACGCCGCCGGTCCCGACGACGTCGTCACCGTCGGCGGGCTGAGCAAGATTGCCTGGGGCGGGCTGCGGATCGGCTGGATCCGGGCCGGCCGCGAGCGGGCCGCCCGGATGCGACGACGGCTGGCCCGCGCCCAGCTGGCCCTGCCGGTGCTGGAGCAGCTCGTCGCCGTCGAGGTGCTGGAGCGGCTCGACGTGCTGCGGGCCGAACGGGTCGGGGTGCTGCGCACCCGCCGCGACCTGCTGGTCGCCGAGCTCGCCGCGGCCCTGCCGGACTGGCGCTTCACCGTTCCCGACGGCGGGCTGGCGCTGTGGTGCGACCTCGGTGCGCACGTCTCGACGGCGCTGACCGCGGCCGCCCCGCGGCACGGCCTGGTGCTGGCGCCCGGCCCGCGGTTCGGGGCCGGGCACGCGTTCACCGACCGGTTGCGGGTGCCCTTCACCCACCCCGGTCCGGTGACGGCCGAGGCGGTACGGCGCCTGGCCCGCACCGCCCGCGACGTCGCCGGGCCGGGCCGGACGACCGGCGCCGACCCGGCGACCCGGGCCGGCGTCGTCGTCTGAGCGGGGTCAGATCACCAGGTCGATCAGCAGCACCAGGACCAGGCCGGAGACCGAGATGACGGTCTCCATGATCGACCAGGTCCTGATGTTCTGGCCGACGGTGAGCCCGAAGTACTCCTTGACCAGCCAGAACCCGGCGTCGTTGACGTGGGAGAAGAACAGCGAGCCCGCGCCGATCGCCAGTACCAGCAGCGAGGTCTGGGTCGGGTCGAGCGTCGGCAGCAGCGGGACGAGGATGCCCGCGGCGGTCACCGTCGCCACCGTCGCCGACCCGGTCGCGAGCCGGATCGCCACCGCGACCAGCCAGCCCAGCAACAGCGCGGAGATGCCGGCGCCGGTGGCCCAGCCGGCGATCATCGCGCCGATCCCGGTGTCGACCAGGGTCTGCTTGAACCCACCGCCCGCGGCGACGATCAGCACGATCCCGGCGATGGCGGGCAGCGACCGCTCCAGCGAACCCATGATCCCGGCGCGGTTCATGCCGGATCCGGTGCCGAGGGTGACCATCGCGACCAGCACCGAGAGCAGCAGCGCGACCAGCGGGGTACCGACGAAGTCCAGCGCGGCGCGTACCGGGTTGCCCTCGGGTGCGGCGATGTCGCCGACGGCCTTGCCCATCATCAGCACGACCGGCAGCAGCACGGTGAGCAGGGTGGCGGCGAACCCGGGGCGCCGGGTGGGCCCGCCGTCCGGGGCGTCGCGATCGGCGGCGGCGGCGTCGCCGCCCGAGCCGCTGCCGGAGCCGGTGTCCGGGTCGGTGCCGGTGGTGGCACCGGCCGATCCGCTGGACGCGGTGCTGGTCCCGGCCGCGACCCGGGATTCGAAGAGCGCCGGCGGGGACACGTCGACCCAGCGGGCCGCGACCTTCGCGAACAGCGGCCCGGCCAGGACGACGACCGGGATCGACACGAGCACGCCGAGGACCAGGGTGATGCCCAGGTCGGCGTCGAGGATGCCGATCGCGGCGAGCGGGCCGGGGTGCGGCGGGACCAGGCCGTGCATGGCGGAGAGCCCGGCCAGTGCCGGGATGCCGACGGCGATCAGAGAGACCTGGGCGCGGCGCGCGACCAGGAAGATGACCGGCATCAGGATGACCAGACCGATCTCGAAGAACATCGGCAGGCCGATCAGTGCGCCGACGGCGGCCATCGACCACGGCAGCGTCCGCGGGCCGGAGCGGGAGACGATCGTGTCGACCAGCCGGTCGGCGCCGCCGGAGTCGGCGAGCAGCTTGCCGAACATCGCGCCCAGCGCGATCAGCGTGCCGACGCTCGCGGCGGTGGAGCCGAAGCCGTCGGAGAAGGCCTCCACGGCGTCGCCCATCGACATACCCGCCACGCCCGCGACGAGCAGCGAGCCGATGGTCAGTGCGAGGAACGGGTGCAGCGAGAACTGCGTGATCAGCAGGACCAGCGCGACGATGCCCACCAGCGCGGCGGTCACCAGGCGACCGGCGGAGGCGACCGGCTGGGCCTGCTCCGCGGCCAGGACGAGTGCGGGGTGCAGTGTCATCGCGGGGCCACCTCCGGCCCGGTGACGGCGACGGCGCCCGCGACGATCTCGTCGACCGGCCGGCGGATGTCCAGCGTCGTCGCGGCCTCGTCGGCGGCCGGCGGCTCCAGGGTGGCCAGCTGGGAGTCGAGCAGCGCGGTCGGCATGAAGTGCCCGGAGCGCCCGCCCATGCGCTCGGCGAGCACGGCGGCGTCGCCGGACAGGTGCACGAACACCGTCGACGGCGCGTGCGAGCGCAGCCGGTCGCGGTAGGCGCGGCGCAGCGCCGAGCAGGCGACGACGAGCCCGGTGCCGGTGTGCTCGGCCAGCCGGGCGCCGACGGCGTCGAGCCAGGGCTCGCGGTCGGCGTCGGTGAGCGGGATCCCCTGGGCCATCTTCGCGACGTTCGCGGCCGGGTGCAGGCCGTCGGAGTCGGTGAAGGGGACGCCGAGGGCGTCGGCGAGGGCGGCGCCGACGGTGGACTTCCCGGAGCCGGACACCCCCATCACGACGACGAGCGGGTGGGGTGGTGGCTGCTGTGTCGCCGGCTGGTGCGTCACTGCATCGGCTCCTCACGGGTGTGGCGGCATCGGCACGCGGACCGGGACTACCCGGACCGTGGTGGGACCAGCGTCGGTTATTCGTAGTACTTTTTCAACACCGAATCGGTTCAGGTATGTCGTATCGCGTCGCCGGGCCCATGCAGTGGCACGATTCGGGGCGTGGGTGGCGCACCGGAGGGTCTGCACGGGGACGTCCTGGACCGGCTCGGTACCGCGATCGCCGCGGGGACCATCGGGGCGGGCGAGGTCCTGCGGGCCGAGGAGCTGGTCGCGCGCTACGGCGTGTCGCGCACCGTCGTCCGGGAGGCCGTGCGCGTACTGGAATCGATGGGCCTGGTGCGCAGCAGGCGCCGGGTCGGCACGACGGTCGCCCCGCGGGAGCAGTGGAACGTGCACGACCCGCGGGTGATCCGCTGGCGGCTGGACGGTCCCGGCCGCGACGAGCAGCTGCGGTCGCTGTCCGAGCTGCGCTGCGGCGTGGAGCCGCTGGCCGCGGAGCTGGCCGCCGACCGGGCCACTCCCGAGCAGTGCGGTGCGCTCGTCGGCGCGGTGATGGACATGACCGTGCACGGGCGGTCCGGAGACCTGCTGGCCTACCTGGAGGCCGACGTCGTGTTCCACCGCACGCTGCTCGCGGCCTCGGGCAACGAGATGGTGGCCGCGCTGGGCGACGTCGTCGCCGAGGTGCTGGCCGGGCGCACCCGGCACCACCTGATGCCCAGCCGGCCGGAGCCCGACGCGATCCGGCTGCACCGCGACGTCGCCGACGCCGTCCGGTCCGGTGACCCGGCGGGTGCCGGAGCGGCGATGCGCGAGATCCTGCGTGAGGCGGACGCGGCGATGCGGGCCGGTGTGGCGCGCGCTCCGGGTCCTCGATTGTGATGATGGTGCGGATCCGGACGTATCAATCCGTCGTCCGCAACCGATCATAGGGAGACCGTCGTGCGCGACGGGGCCGCGGCACCACGTCGCGGGACGGTGCCGAATGAGTGAGATGATCTCGCAATGTCCGTGCGGCGGGTGACGGAAGAACTGCAACGTCTGGGCATGTCGGGGTACGAGGCGAAGGCCTACGTCGCCCTGGTCGGCGCCGGCGAGGCGGTGAACGGCTACGAGGTGGCGAAGCGGTCGGGGGTGCCGCGCAGCACCGTCTACGAGACGCTGGGCAAGCTCGTCGGCCGCGGCGCGGCGTTCGAGGTGCGGGCCGCCGACGGCACCGGTTACGTCCCGTTGCCGCCCGCGACGCTGCTGGAGCGGATGCGCCGCGACTTCGACCGCACGCTGGGCATCCTGCAGAACGAGATCCCGCGGCTGACCGCGCCACCGCAGGTGCGGCTGGTGCACTCGCTGACCGAGCGCCGGATGCTGCTCGAACGGGCCGAGGACGTCGCCGCCGCGGCCCGCTCCGAGCTGTACGTGCTCGGCTGGCCGGAGGACGTCGAGGCGCTCAAGCCCACGATCCGCCGGGCCGAGGAGCACGGCGTCGACGTGGCCACGGTCGTCTTCGGCGCCGACGACGACCCGGTCGGCTGGCACACCGAGCACCGCTACTCGGCCCCGTCGATGGTCGAGGACAACCTCGGCCGGCGGATGCTCCTCGTCGTCGCGGACCGGGACCAGGCCGTGATCGGGGGGCTCACCGCCGACCGCACCTGGGGCCTCTACACCGACGACCCGGCCGCGGTGCTGCTCGCGCACCTCTACGTGCGCCACGACATCGCGATGCACCGTGTCGCCGACCGGTTCGCCGAGCACGGGTTCGACGAGTTCTGGGTCGACGACCCCGCCCTGCGACGGCTGCGCGAGCCCGTCGGTGAGCCGGTCCGGGCCGTCGACGGCGCGCCGCGGTCCGTCGGCCCGGAGACCGACGACCAGGGCGCCGACATCGAGGACCTGGGCGACGACGAGGACGGGCGCAGCCGGGCCGGCTGAACGTCGCAGCTCAGCCGGCGGGGACCTGCTCCGGCCTGCGCCCACCCAGGTGCCGGCCGAAGAAGTCGAGGATGATCTGCGCCCGCTGGACGCGGTGGCGCGGCGACCCGTCGCGCGACATCCCGTGGCTCTCCTCCGGGAACCGCCAGTACTCCACCGGCCGCCCGAGCAGCCGCAGCGCGAGGTACAGCGCGTCGGCCTGCTCGACGTGGCACCGCAGGTCGTCCTCGGAGTGCAGGATCAGCATCGGCACGTCGATGCCGCGGACGTGGTGCAGCGGGGACATCCGCCGGAACTCCTCCGGCGCGTCCAGCACCGAGACCCCGATGTCGTGGCGGAACGCGCCTGCGACGTCGGAGCTCCACTCCATCGACTCCAGGTTGTTCACCGCCCGCTCGCTGCACGCGGCGGCGAACCGGGCGGAGTGGTGGGCGGCCAGCCACGACGTGAGGTAGCCGCCGTAGGACCCGCCGAGCACGCCCACCCGGCCCCGGTCGAGCTGGTCGAAGGTCGCGAGGGCGCCGTCGAGCGCGGCGAGCACGTCGTCGGCGTCGATCCCGCCCCACCCGGTCCCGGGCGCGGTCTCCGCCAGCGGGCTGCGGATCGCCCGGACCCGGTCCTGGGTGTAGCCGGTCGAGCCGTGCGGGTTGCACCAGACGACCGCGTAGCCGGCGCCCGCCCACAGCCGGAACTCGTCGAACCAGGCGTCGGCGTACTGGGTCATCGGGCCGCCGTGGATCGACAGCAGCACCGGGATCAGCCCGCCGTCGCCGGTGGCGGGCTCGTCCGGCAGCAGCACCCAGGTGTCGACGTCGCCGTCCCCGGCCGGGGACGGCACGGCCAGCCGCACCGGGGTGCGCCCGCGCGGCACGGCGTCGTGGAAGGGCTCGGTGAGCGAGGTGAGCCGGCGCAGCGACCCGTCGTCGATGACGTGCAGCTCGCCGAGGTGGTCGTGGTCGGTGACCAGGACGACGGTGGTCCCGCCCGCGCGGTCGTAGGCGGTCACCGCCCGCTCGCCGGTCAGCAGCGCCTGCGCGGTGCCCGCTCCCGCGCCGTCGGCCGCGACCCGGTACAGGTGGATCCCGCCACGGTCCTCGCAGGACACGAGCAGGTGCCCGTCGTCCCAGATCGGGGCGCGGGCGCCGGGGAACGGCCGCCAGGTGCGGTCGACACCGGTCGCGAGGACGTCCTCCCGTCCGGTCGCGACGTCGACCACCGCCGGCGACGCGTGTGCCGGGGACGCCAGGTGGTCGTCGGAGGCCAGGGTGGCCAGCCGGGTGCCGTCCGGCGACCAGGACGGGTGCGTGTGATGGCGGCCGGTGCGGGTGAGCCGCCGCGGCCCGCCCCCGCCACCCGTGGCGTCGACCAGGTAGATCCGCGCGGTCTCGTCCAGGTCCCAGTCCGGCTCGCGGTCCGCGACGACGGCCAGCGTCCGCCCGTCCGGCGACCAGGCGGGCGACGAGTGCTCGTACGGCCCGCCGGCGACGGCCACCGGGTCGCCACCCCCGGCGTCGACGACGAACACCGTCGACGGCCGGTCGATGATCCAGCCCTCCCCGTCCAACCGGCTGAACAGCCGGTCGATCCGGCGCGGCTCGCGGGCCCGGTCGTCGTCGCCGGTGGCCCAGCGGGCCGCCCGGTCCCGGGACACGAACGCGATCCGCGTGCCGTCCGGCGACCACACCGGCTCGGACACCGGCTCCGGACGCTCGCAGACCACCACCGGCTCGCCCGGGACGCCGATCGGCAGCACCCGCAGCTGCGCGCCGCCGCCCTCCCGCCCGGTGACGACGGCCAGCCGCGTCCCGTCCGGCGACCAGGCGGGGGAGGAGTCGCCGTGCTCGGAGCCGGTCAGCCGGTGCGGTGGGCTGCTCCCGTCGGTCGGGGTGAGCCAGATCGCAGTGCGGTACCGGTTGGCGCCGAGGTCGACGCGGCGGACCGCGACGGCGACGACCGTGCCGTCCGGGGACACCGCGGGGGCGCCGAGGGTGACCAGTCGTCCGATGTCAGAGGGCTGCACGGGGCCGAAGGTAGGTGCCGGTGCCGCCCGGGGCACCCCCCTTTCCGAGCCGGAAACCGGCCCGTGTAGTGTTCTTCATGTCGCAAGGGGCTGTGGCGCAGCTGGTAGCGCACTTGACTGGCAGTCAAGGGGTCAGGGGTTCGAATCCCCTCAGCTCCACCCGATACGAAAAGCCAGGACTTCGGTCCTGGCTTTTTTGTTGCCCGTCCCATCGCGACGATGACGACGTCGTGGCCGACGAACACACCCCATCGGGCGTATCCGGGCACGAGCAGCAACAGCCTCGGTCGACGGGGCCGTCATCGGCGGCGACCTCGGCCACCACCGGACACGAGCCGAGGGTGAGGCCCGCCGACGAGCCGCCGAGACCGCCGCGTCCCTGCTCGTCCCTCGACCGGACGCAGGCAGCGGGACCGGACGTCACGGGGACGTGCGAATCGAGAGCCACACCTGCTGCGGATTCTTGTGATCACTAAGGAAATCCCTGGCCGTGGACCTCGAGGATCGGACCTGTTCGGTCTGTCCAACCGAGAGGGACGACGCGTGAACACGACCTCTGTCCTCGTCATGCCGGGAACGGTGCCCGCGCCGCGTGGCGGGATCCTGCACGATCTGCACGCCCGGCACCACGGCGTACGCGAGGTGCTCGCCCGCGTCGACGACGCCGCCCGCGAACTGGACCTTCCAGCGGTGTCACCCCGACTCGTCGAGGGCGGCGAGGTGGCTCCCGAGCGGGGCCCCGACCTGCAGTACGTGGAGATCTTCGCGGTCAGCATCGCCACCCAACGCGCGCTGGTCGAGACGGGCGTCGACCCGGTCGCCGTCGTCGGGCAGAGCGTCGGAGAGCTGTGGGCACTCGCCGCGGCCGGGTACATCTCGATCGAGGACACCGTCCGGCTCGCGGTGGCCCGGTCCCGAGCGCTCACCAGACAGGGTTGGCAGGGCCGGATGATCGCCGTCGGGGTGGACGGCCGCCGGGCGGAGCACCTCGCCGGCCTGTTCGGACACCCCGATCTGGTGCTGGCATGTGAGAACGCGCCCCATCAGAGCGTGCTGAGCGGTCCGACCGCGCTCACCGCCGACATCGAACGGGTGGCCGCGGCCGCGGGGTGGCCCACGAACCGGCTCGACGTGCCCCATCCCACGCACTCGCCCGCACTGGCCCGGTCGGCCAGGGAACTCCGCGCCGGTGCGCCCCGTGTGCCCTACGGCGGAGGCCGGATGCGGGTGTGTTCGCCGTGGCTGGGCCGTGACGTTGTCGACGACGACCCCGTGGAGCTCATGGCCGGGGCCCTCACCGCCCGCGTGCGCATCCTGGACACGATCCGCGAGCTGCACGCCGCCGGCGCGGACGTCTTCGTCGAGTGCGGCGAACGTGCGGTCGTCGCGAAGATGATCCAGGCGAGCGTTCCGGGCGTGCGGTGCGCCGTGCCGCTGGCCGAGCGCGACGCTCCCGCCGTCCCGGCCCGGCCCACGACCGGCACCCCGCGATCGAACGGCGCGCGCCCGGGGGCCCCGGTCGCCGTGCGTTCCGAGCCGACCGTCTCTGCACCCACCCCCGCGGCGGACCCGCCGGCCGCGGTCCGGACACCGGCGCCGGCCGCGGAGGTCACGCCGGCGACGCGTCCCGAGCCTGGCGGACCCGCCGCGGCACCCTCCAGCGGAACCCGCGACTACGACGCCGTCCTGGCGCAGCTGCGTGACCTCTACGGCGGCTACCTCGGCTACCCGCCGGACCTCCTCGGCGAGGACGACAGCCTGGAGGCCGACCTCGGCGTCGAGTCCCTCAAGCAGGTCGCACTGGTGGGGCAGGTCGCGGACCTGTTCGACCTGCCCGACCTGCGCTCGAACGCCTCGTTGCTGGGCTTCGGCTCACTGCGGCGCATCGCGGACGCCGTCGTGGCCGGCGGAGCGGTCGGCGAGGCCGCGTGAACGGGCACGAGGGCTCCCCGGACGACCTGACGGGGCGGATCGCGCTGGTCACCGGCGCGGCACGCAGTCTGGGTGCCGACATCGTGCGGAGCCTGGCCCGCCGGGGCGCGCACGTGATCGTCAACTACTTCCACTCGGTCGAGGCGGCCCGGGAACTGGAGGCGGAGCTGCGTGCCGCAGGCCGATCCTGCGATTTCATCCGCGCCTCGGTGGCCAAGACCGCCGAGGTCGACCGGATGTTCGACCTCGTCCGGGAGCGGCACGGTGGTCTCGACATCCTGGTGAACAACGCCGCGGCCGGCGCTTTCCTCCCGCTGCTCGACGTCGACGACGTCTACTGGGAACGGGCCTGGCGCACCAACGTGATGGGGCCCTACCACTGCTCGCGGCGGGCGGCGGAGTTGATGGACGGCCGCTCGGGCGCGGCGGTGCTGTGCCTGTCCGCCGTGGGGTCCCACCTACCGGTGCCCGGCTACGGGCCCGGGGGCGTGACGAAGGCGGCCGCCGAGTCGCTGGTCCGCTACCTGGCGCTGGAGCTGGCCCCGCGGGGGATCCGGGTGAACACGGTCCTGCTGGGCTCGGTGGCGAGCGACATCGTGAGGTCGCTCGCCGACCCGGACACGATCGGTGACCGCTCCGACGACGAGCGGCTGCTCCGGCGCACGATCTCGACGCCGGACGCGGCCGACCTGATCTGCCACTTCCTGCACCCGCACGCCGGGTTCGTCACCGGGCAGACCCTCGTCGCCGACGGCGGCATCGGTCTCACCGGGATGCAGACGCTCCAGCTGCACAGCAACCTCGCCGCGCACGCCGCTCCCGCGCGGGGGTCGGCGTCGCCCGCGCCCGCCGGACCGCCGAGCGGGGGGCCCCAGCCGGCGGGGACCGTGGCCGGGACCCCCTCCGAGGAGCCCCGCGCCGAGGCCGTCGCTGCCGACGACGACGCCGTCGCCGTCGTCGGGATCGGGGTGGCGCTGCCCGGCGCGAACGACCGGCGCGAGCTGTGGGACCGGCTGCGCGAGGCCACGCTGCAGGCGAGCGAACCGACCGGCTTCGCGCTCGAGCACTTCCACGCCTCCGACCCCACGGTGCCCGACCGCTTCCACGCCCGCCGGGCCGGCTACCTCACCGGCTTCGTCCCGGATCCGCGCTCGCTCAGCGAGCCGCACGGACTGCGCGACCACCCCGGGGTGGCACCGACCGCGCGCTGGTTGCGGCACTGCGCCGTACAGGCACTCGACGGTGTGCGCCGCGGAGCGGGTGACCGGTGGCTCGCCGTCACCACGGGAGCGCATGATCACATCGGGCTCGGCGACCGGGCCCCGGTCCTGGGGGCGCAGTACGCGAGCATGCTCCGCGGGACCACCGCAGCCGACTCGGGCGGGGACTGGCTCGGTGAGATGGCCGAGCACGCCGTGCTCGCCCACTACTCCGGCAGCGGTGCCGACCCGCTCATGCACCAGCCCGCGTCCGTCTCACGGGTGGCACTCGGCGGGCTCGTGCCCGACGACGCCCGGCACCTCACGCTCGACGCCGCCTGCGCCAGCGGCCTCTACGTGCTCGACGCCGCCGTGAAGGCCCTCCGGGAGGGCACGTGCGACGTCGCGCTCGCCGGCGGCACCTCGGTGGCCGAGCCGACCCTGCTGACCCTGTTCTGCAAGGCCCAGGGCATCACCCCCAGCGGCCGGGTACGTCCGTTCGACCGGGACGCTGACGGCACGTTGCTCGCCGAGGGTGCCGTGGCGCTCGTCCTCAAGACCCACGCCAAGGCCGTCGCGGACGGTGACGAGATCCGGGGGCTGGTGCTCGGTACCGGCCTGGCCGCCGACGGCCGGGGCAAGGGCATCCACGCCCCGGCCGAACGCGGTCAGGAGTTGGCGATCTCCCGCGCCTGGGCCGACGCCGGTGTCGGACCCGACGACCTCGACTGGATCGTGGCCCACGGCACCGGAACGCCGACCGGGGACGAGGTCGAGGCCCGGGCCCTGCTGGCGCGGCTCGGCGAGAGGCGGCGCACCTGCCTGCTCACCTCCAACAAGCAGGTCTTCGGACACACCGGTGTGCTCGCCGGGCTCGTCTCGGTCGCGCACGCGCTCACCGCGATCGAGCACGGGGCGATCCCGGCCCAGACGGACCGGATCGCCCCGCACGCGCTGCTGGAGGGGGAGGAACGGCTCAGGGTGCCCGTCGCCGACGTCGGCTGGCGGCCCTCGGACCGCCCACGCATCGTCGGCGTCTCGTCGTTCGGGCTCGGCGGAGCCGACGCACACGCCGTGCTGGCCGACCGCGTCCCGACCCGGCGGCCCGCCAGGGTGCCCCCCGAGGACCTCGTCGTCGTCGGCTGGAACACGCACCTGCCCGGCTCCGACCGCGACGCGACGGCTGCCTGGCTGGCGGGTACCGGGCCCGGTCCCTCGGCAGGATTCGGCGACCCGTACCCCGTCCCGTCGCCGCGCGAGGTGCGGATCCCGCCACGCACCACCGCGCACATGGACCCGAGCCACCTGATGGTGCTGCAGGCGGTGGACCCGCTGCTGGCGCAGCTGGGCGCCGCGGCCGGGGACCTGCGTCCCGACACCGCGCTGCTGATCGGGTCGGCGCTGCCCAGCAGGCACGCCACCCGGATGGCCGTCCGGGTGCACGCCGCCGAGTGCGCCGACGCGCTCGGGTTGCTGCCCGACCCCGGCATGGTCGCGACGCTGCGTGAGCGGCTCACCGCCGCCGTCGACGCGTTCGCTCCCGACATCAGCGAGGACGACTTCACCGGTGCCGTCTCCTGCATCGCAGCCGGCCGGGTGACCAACTACGACGACCTGCAGGGGTTCGGCGTGGCCGTCTACGACCACCGGGACTCGGGCACCGCCGCACTCGACCTCGCGATGCGTCAGCTCCGCCACGGGGCCTGCGCGCTGGCGCTGGTGGGGGCCGTGAGTGTGGCACCGGTCCGGGGCTGGGACGGACATCTCGGTCCGCTCGTACCGGACGGGGCGACGATCGCGGAGGGCGCCGCCGTCGTGGCACTGGCCCGGCGCTCGACCGCCGAGCGCCACGGTCTGCCGATCCTGGGAACGGTCGCGTCGGCCGGTCCGGGGGCGGCGCCGCCCGCGCCGCCCGCGCCCGATCGCACCTACCTCGCCGTCGATGCGCTGTTCGCGCTGCTGCACGGTGTCGTCACCGGCCGCGAGACGCTCGTCGGTGCGAGCGACCCGGCCACACCGGGCCTGCGCTTCACCGGGGTGCGGCCCGCCGACGCACCGGAACCGGACATCGGTACCCGGGGCACGGTGGACCTCGTCGACATGCCCGCTCCGCCCGGGAGGACCCTGCCGCACCCGGTGCCGCCGGGCACCGTCGTCGTCACCGACTCCGCCGACCTCGCGGCCGCACTGGAGGGCTGCGTCGACGTCGCCGTGTGGACGACCGACGGCGTCGCCGCGCAGGACGCGGCCGGCGCTCTCGCGGACCTCCCGTTCGTCCCGGCCCACGTGCGGGTGCTGACGCGGTTCACCGACCGCGGTGACGCCCCCGCCGACGTCGAGCGTGCCGAGATTCTGCAGGACCTGCTCCTGACCACGACCCAGGCACTGCTCCCGGCGCTGCGCAACGGCGGAACCGTCGGCGCCGCGCTGCTCGACGCCCTGCCCGGCGACCGTCCGCACCCGCTCGCCGGCCTGTTCACCGGGTTCGTCCGCTCGGTCCGCGCCGAGATCACCCAGTGCGGGGGAGCCGCGCTGCTCACCGCGGCGCCCGACGCGCTGACCGCACTGCACCAGCTGGCCCGCGCGAGCGGCGACGCCGGTCCGCTGCACACGGTCGCGGCCCGCGGGGACGGGAGCTGGGCCCGGATGGACGTCTGCCCGGACGGCGTGCCCGCCGGCCCGGGCGGGATCCCGCTGGGGCCGGGCTCGGTCGTCGTCGCGTTCGGCGGCGCACGCGGGATCACGCCGGAGCTGCTGCACGCGCTCGCCGTCCGCGTCGAGCGACCGCACGTCTACCTGATCGGCCGCACCCCGGTCCCGGCCGGCCCGCCCACCGAGCCGGTACCCCAGGCGGAGTTCATCGCCGAGCAGCGACGCCTGCATCCCGAGCTGAGCCTGCGCGAGCTCAAGGCGCGGTACGACCGTCTCGACGCCGCCCGGGAGGTTCGGGCGACGCTGCGGCGGCTCGCCGAGGTCTGCGGTCCCGACCGCGTGCACCACCGCGTCTGCGACGTGCTCGACGGCGAGGCCACCACCGCCGTCCTCGACGAGATCCACGACCGGCACGGCCGCGTCGACCTCGTGGTGAACGCCGTGCTCGACCTGCGCCCCCGCGCGCTGCACGCCAAGGCACTCGCCGACTTCCGGGCCGTGCGGGCCACGAAGGCCACCGGCTACCGCAACCTGAAGCACGCCCTCGCCGGACGACCACCGACGATCCTCGCCACCTTCAGCACCCTCGCCACGGTCGCGCCGGCGCCCGGCGACGTCGACTACTGCGCGGTGAACTCCTACCTCGAGTACGCCACGGCCGCCGCCGACCGGGACCTGCCCACCGGGCACCGGGAGATCGCGATCCTCTGGAGCGGCTGGAAGGACGTCGGCGTGGCCAGCAGCGTCGCCATGGAGGAGACGCTGCGGCGCAACAACATGGACGCCTACATCACGCCGGCCCAGGGGTGCGCGCAGTTCCTCTCGTCGCTGGCCCACCCGCCGGCGAACGGGCTGACGTTCTTCCTGCGCGGGCCGGAACGGGCCATGCTCGCCCGCCGGGGCATCGGACCGGACGCCCCGCCGATGCCGCCCCCCGACGTCCCGGACCCCGCCGTCCCGGGTCCGGAACCGGCCTCGCCGCTCCTCGACGGCATCACGATGGAGGGCCGGTCCTGGGTGGTCGCGACGAAGACGTGGGACCCCCGCACGCTCGACGAGCGGGACGGGCGGTGGATGCGCCACCACCGGGTCAACGGCGCCGTCGTGCTCCCCGGCACGTTCGCGCTCGAGGCCGCCGCGGCCGCCGCGACCCGGCTGCGGCCGGAGATGGCCGTCACCGGTTTCCGTGACCTCGCCTGCCACGCCTCGGTGACGGTGCGGCCCGACGGTCCTCCCCGCACCGTCACGGTCTCCGCACGGGTGACCACCGAGGATCCCGCCGGGGCCCGGGTCTCGGTCCGGGTCACGACGAACCGGGTCAGCGCGACCGGGAAGGTGCTCCGGTTCGGCGACCTCTGCTACGAGGCGGACGTCCTGCTCGCCCCGGTCCGCCCCCACCTCGGCCCGGCGCCGGACCTGCGGGCGCACACCCCCGTCCCGGGGTTCCGGATGCCGATCTACGACCGACATCCCGTACTGGCGCTGAGCGGGCCGTTCGCCGGGACCTCGGCCCACGCCCACGGGCCGGACGGGACGAGTGCACTGTTCTCGTTCGACCACGCGGGGTTCTCGGCCGAGCTCGGCGGGACGACGGTGCCCTCGATCCTGATCGACGCGCTCGCCCACCTGCTGCTCGTGCCGCGGGACGGGGCCGAGGGCGGACCACCGGTGCCGGGCCCCCTCGCCGGTATCGCCGAGGTCGATCTGGGGTGCGCCGGCAACGACTGCGACCTCGCCGCTCGCCACCCGGTCGTCCGGCTCGGCCACGACACCGCGTCCGGAGTGCTCACCGCGGCCGCCGACGGCCGGGTGCTGGTCCGGGTCCGCGGCGTCACCGCCTTCTCGAGCAGCGAACCGGGGCGTCTGGTCCGTCCGGGGGCCGACGACCACCGGCCCGTCCCCGCCTGAGGAGGCACTGGTGCTCTGGTCCGACGTGAACATCGCGGGCAGCGGGTCGTGGATCCCGCCCATCCGGCCGCGGGCAGGTGCCCGGCCGGACACCCCCTCGGCGGCCGACGCCAACGGGTTCGGCTCCGCCGCCGTGGCCACGGGCGACACGGCCGTCGGGATGGCGGCACGCGCGGCGCTGAAGGCCCTGCGGCACGCCGGTGCCGTCGGCTCCGACCTGAGCCTGCTCGTGCACGCGAGCTTCCAGGACGTCGACCACTACACCCCCTCGCCCTACCTGCTGCGCGCCCTGGGCACCACGGTGGCGACGGGGATGGAGATCGGCGCCGCGAGTGACGGCGGTGCGGCCGCGCTGGTCACGGCGGCCGAGCACCTCACCGCACGTCCGGACGCACGGGCGGCGATGGTCACCGCGGGGTCCCGCTTCCCCGCCGAACGCTGGGACTTCGTCCACGAGATCGGCTACCTCGCCGGCGACGCGGGCGGGGCGGCGGTGCTCACCCGTGCGCCGGGCCGGGCCCGGCTGGTGGCGACCGCACACGCCGCGGTGCCCCGTCTGGAGGAGATGAGCAGGGCCGCGGCCGGCGTCGCGGGCGGGGCGACGGGCCGGCGCATGGCGGTCGAGCAGACGGGGCTCGCCCCGCACATCACCTCCCTGCAGGAGGCCACGCGCTCCTGCGTCGAGCAGGTGCTGGAGGAAGCCGGTCTCGGACCGGCGGACGTCGCGCACACCGCCGTCGTCGCGATCGGGTCGGCGGTGCTCGACGTCCTGCTGTCGGGGCCACCGCTGCACGCCCGTGCGGCCGACACGAGCTGGACGTTCGGACGCCACGTCGCCCATGCCGGACCGTGCGACCTGCTGCTGGCCGTCGACCGGCTGCTCCGTGGCGGGACGGTCGTGCCCGGCGACCGCGTGCTCGTGGTGAGCTTCGGGCTCGGGTTCCGCTGGACCGCCGCGGTCCTGGAGATCACCGCGCCCGTCCCCGGACGGACCGCGGCATGACCGCCCCGATCCCCGAGTTCCCCCTGCCGCGTGCGGCCGGCTGCCCGTTCGACCCGCCGCCGGAGCTGCTCGGACTGCACGCGCGCGGGCCGGTCGGCCGGGTCCGCATCTGGGACGGCAGCACGCCGTGGTTCGTCACCGGACACGCGCTGCAGCGCGAGCTGCTCAGCGACCCGCGGGTCAGCGCCGACCCCACCAACGACGGCTATCCGCACGTCACGGCCGGGATCAAGGCACGCCACGCCGACGCGCGCTCCTTCATCACCATGGACGATCCGGAGCACCGGCGGCTGCGCCGGATGCTGACCAGTCCGTTCGCCGTACGGCGGGTCGAGGCCCTCCGGCCCACGATCCGGCGGATCGTCGACGAGCGGATCGACGCGATCCTCGACGGACCGCGTCCCGTCGACCTCGTCGCGGCCTTCGCACTGCCCGTGCCGACGATGGTGATCTGCGAGCTGCTCGGGGTGCCCTACGCCGACCACGAGTTCTTCCAGCGGTCGAGCCACGTGCTCATCCACCGGTACTCGACGGTGGAGCAGGTGCTCGCCGCGCAGCGGGGGCTGGTCGGGTACCTGGAGGACCTGATCGCGCGGCGGCTCACCGACCCGGCCGAGGACATCCTGTCGAGGATGGCGGCCCGGCACGTCGCCACCGGTGAGCTGACCTCGTCCGAGCTGGCGTCGATGCTCCTGCTGATCCTCGTCGCCGGTCACGAGACCACGGCCAACATGATCGCGCTGGGCACGCTCGCGCTGCTCGGCCACCCCGAGCAGCTCGCGGCGTTGCGCACGACCGGGGACCCGGCGCTGGTGGTGGGCGCGACCGAGGAGCTCCTGCGGTACCTGCCCATCGTGCACTCCGCGCGGCGCCGGGTGGCACTGGCCGACATCGCGCTCCCCGACGGGACCACGATCCGCGCCGGCGACGGCATCGTGCTGCCCAACGACGTCGGCAACCGCGACCCCGAGGCCTTCCCCGACGCCGAGCGGCTCGACATCCGCCGCGACGCCCGGCACCACGTGGCGTTCGGTTTCGGCCCGCACCAGTGCCTGGGGCAGCCGCTCGTGCGGGTCGAGCTGCAGGTCGTCTACGGCACGCTCTACCGCCGCATCCCCACCCTGCGCCTCGCCGTCGAGCCGTCCGAGGTGCGGTTCAAGCACGACGGCCTGATCTACGGCGTCCACGACCTGCCCGTCACGTGGTGACCGGACCCTCCGAGACAACGAGGTGACCATGCCCCGCCCCCCGTCGATCCCGCTCGCACCCGGCGCGCTGCCGGTGCTGGGCCACGCGGTACCGCTGCTGCGGGACGCGCTCGCGTTCACCTCGTCGCTGCCCGCGCTCGGGCCGCTGGCGCGGATCCGGCTGGGCCCCTTCTCGGTCGTCATGGCCTGCGACCCGGACGTGACCCGTCAGGTCCTGCTCGACGACCGCACCTACGACAAGGAGGGCCCGGTGATCGAGCGGATCCGCGAGGTCGCCGGCAACGGCCTGTCGACCTGCCCGCACAGCAGCCACCGCCGGCAGCGGCGGTTGTGCCAGCCCTCGTTCCAGGGCGACCGGTTCCCCGGCTACGCCGAGGTGTTCGCCGCGACGGCCGAGGCGAGCAGCATCGCGTGGCACACCGGGCAGCACCTCGACGTCACCCGCGAGATGATGACGCTCACCGCCCGCGCGACCATGGAGACGATCTTCAGCGGTGAGCTGCCCGCGGACGTGGTCGACCGGAGCATCGACGACACGACGACGCTCGTGCGGGGTGTGTTCCGGCGGATGCTCACGCCGCCGCTGCTGAGCCGGCTGCCCATCCCGTTCAACCGCCGGTTCGACGAGGCCCGCGGACGACTGCTCGACGTCGTCGCGACGATCGTGGCGAACCGCCGCGCCGACCCCACCGACCACGGCGACCTCATGTCCTCGCTGCTGGGAGCGGTGGACGACGGTGAGACGCTCACCGACGCCGAGCTGGCGGATCAGGTGCTCACGTTCTTCATCGGCGGTACCGAGACCGCCGCCAACACCCTCGCCTGGGCGCTCCACCTGCTGGCCACCCACCCCGAGGTGCAGGACCAGGTCGCGGCGGAGGCGTGCGCGGCAGGAGGGGCGGAACCGCCGCCGCTCGACGGCGTCACCGGCCGGGTCCTCACCGAGACCCTGCGGCTGTTCCCGCCCGCGTGGCTGTTCACCCGCACCCTGACGTCCGACACCGAGCTCGGCGGCGTCGCGCTGCCGAGCGGCACCGTGGTCGCCGTCAGCCCGTACCTGATCCAGCACCGAGCCGATCTCCACCCCGATCCCGATCGGTTCGATCCCGGCCGGTGGGTCGACCGGGCTCCCGACCGCAGTGCCTACCTCCCCTTCGGCGCCGGCGCCCGCAAGTGCATCGGCGACCGGTTCGCACTGACCGAGATGGTCGCCGCGCTGCACGCGGTCCTCCGGCGCTGGCGCGTCGAGCCGCTCTCACCGGAGCCGTTCCGGCCCGCGGTGGAGGCCACCATCACCGCACGCGGCCTGACCCTGCGGGTCGTGGCACGGGGCGCCGCACCGGCGGTCGGCGAGCCCTCGGCCGGGGCCGGGTGCCCGGCATGACGGCGGGCTACGGAGCGGGTCACCTCGACCACGACGAGCCGCTGGAGCTGCGCAGACTCCGGGCCCACGAGGAGTTCGCCGACGCAGGTTCCCGACGGGCCCTCGACGGACTGGACCCGGTGCCCGGCTGGCGGTGCCTGGAGCTCGGCGGGGGAACCGGGTCGGTCGGGCGCTGGCTGGCCCAGCGCTGTGCGCCGGGTGAGGTGGTGGTCACCGATCTCGACACCACCCTGCTCCCGACCGACGTCGCGAACCTGACGCCGTTGCGGCACGACGTCCTGTACGACGACTTCCCGGCCGCCTCGTTCGACCTCGTGCACGCCCGCGCCCTGCTGGAGCACCTGCCCGACCGGGCCGCCGCGCTGGCCAGGATGGTGGGGTGGACCGCGCCGGGCGGGTGGGTCTGCGTCGACGCCACGCTCCGCATCACCCCGCCCGGCGGCAGCCGCACCGCCTTCCACCGCTGCCTGGAGGGGCTCTCCCGGCTCGCGTCCGGCCGGATGGGCGCCGACATCGGGTGGGCCACCGGCCTGCCGCTGATGCTCGCCGAAGCCGGGCTGGTGGAGGTCGGCGTGCTCTGCACCCCGGGCGTCGTGGGGTCGACCGGAAACGCCACCGGCCTCGTCCGTGTCTCGCTGGAGCAGTTCGGCCCGCTGCTGCGCGAGCACGATCTCGTCTCCGACGACGACATCTCCGGCTGCCTCGCCCTGCTCGACGACCCCGGGCATGCCGACCTGCCGTTCCTGCTGATCTCCGCCTGGGGCCGGCGGCCCCGCCCGTGAGCACCCCCACCACCACGGAGGACCTGCGATGTCCGGTGTCACCCGCTACGTCCACGACGACTCCGGTCCCGCCCGCGCGGATGCGCTGACCGCGACCGCGCTGCCCTATCCCGACGGCTGGTTCTGCCTCGCCTTCTCCGACGAGCTCCCGCCCGGTGGCGTCCTCACCCGCACGCTGATGGGGGAGGAGGTGGTGCTCTACCGCACCCGCGGGGGAGTGCTGCGGGCCGTGCGGCCCTACTGCCCGCACCTGGGAGCACATCTGGGGGCGGGCGGCGCGGTCGAGGGCGAGAACATCGTCTGTCCGTTCCACCGGTTCGCCTTCGACCCGAGCGGTACCTGCGTGGCGACCGGCTACGGGCTGCAGCCGCCGAAGGCCGCGCTGACCCGGTACGACGTGTGCGAGGTGAACAGCTCCGTCTACGTGTGGCGGCATGCGCTGGGAGAGCCGCCGACCTGGGAGGTGCCCGCCCTGCACGGCCCGCGGCCCAGCGTCTTCCGGCACACCACGGTCGACCTCGCGGGCCATCCGCAGATGATCGTCGAGAACGCGTTCGACTTCGGGCACCTCACCCAGCTGCACGGCCTGAGCGGGCTCACCATCGACGCCGATCCGGTGATCGGGGAGCCCACCTGCACGATCCCGGTGACCGCGGGAGGGCGGGCGTTGGTCCCCAGCGCGTCCTACGAGCTGACCGTCGTCGGGCTCTCGACGTTGGCGGCGGTGGCGAGGCTCGGCCCGCTCGGCGAGATGTACGTCCTGCTGCACGCGACCCCCACGGCGCCGGGCAGGCTCCACCTGCGCCTGGGCGCCACCGTGGCGCTGGAGAAGGTCCCGTTCGTGCCCGACGTCCTGGGCCGGCTGATCACCGACCCGCTCTCGCAGCTGTTCAGCCGCCTGGCGCACCACATCACCCTCCGGGACGCCGCTCCGGACTTCCCGGTGTGGAACCACCAGATCTACGTCGAGCATCCGAAGCTGGCGCCGGGTGATGGGCCCGTCGGCCGCTACCGGCGGTGGGCCCGGCAGTTCTACTCCGAGCCGGTCTCCGGGAACGTCCGGCAGGACCCGGACCGGCCCTGACCGCCATCGATATGATATAGATCACTCCTGCTGTCGGTCGCACCGGCGCTGCGCCCGTCGGCGAACCGGCCCACCTCCTCGTGGGCGGAACCGCCGACGGTGCCGCCGCGTCGGGCTCATACCGCCGCGCCTGCCCGTACGAAGGGGTCGGATCCCGGCCTGTGACGCAGTCGTGACTGCACACGCCCGGTTCCGGCATTACCTTCCGAAAGGCCCGCGACCAGCGTGAGCGACGAAGCGCGCGCGAGATCGAGGAGAGTGCATGAGCGACAGCCCTGACCCGTCGGGACCGGCGATGCGGATAGGCGTGGCCGCGGAGGCGGAGCCCGAGACCCGCGTGGCGATGAGCCCCGAGACGGTCGCGAAGGTCGTCGGCCTCGGTTACGCCGTCACGGTCGAGTCCGGGGCGGGTGCCCGTGCCGGGTTCACCGACGAGGCGTACGCCGAGGCCGGTGCCGACGTCGTCGACGGTCCCGTCTGGGACACCGACATCGTGGTGCGGATCAACGCCCCGCAGCCCGACGAGATCGGCAAGCTGCGCGAGGGGTCCGTGCTGATCGCCATGCTCGCGCCGCGCTTCGAGGCCGAGCGGACCGAGGCGCTCACCGCCCAGGGCGTCACCGCACTGTCGATGGACGCGGTGCCGCGGATCTCGCGGGCCCAGTCGATGGACGTGCTGTCGTCGATGGCCAACATCGCGGGCTACCGGGCGGTGATCGAGGCGGCCCACGTGTTCGGCCGGTTCTTCACCGGTCAGGTCACCGCGGCGGGCAAGGTCCCGCCGGCGAAGGTGCTCGTGGCCGGGGCGGGCGTCGCCGGGCTCGCCGCCATCGCCGCGGCCAACAGCCTGGGCGCGGTCGTGCGGGCCACCGACCCGCGCTCCGAGGTCGCCGACCAGGTGCGGTCGCTCGGCGGCGAGTACCTGGCGGTCGAGGTCGAGCAGGAGGCCTCCACCGACGGCTACGCCAAGGCCACCTCGGCGGACTACGACAAGCGCGCGGCCGAGATCTACTCCGAGCAGGCCGCGGACTGCGACATCATCATCACCACCGCGCTGATCCCGGGGCGCCCCGCGCCGAAGCTGATCACCGCCGCGGACGTGGCGTCCATGCGCCCGGGCAGCGTGGTCGTCGACATGGCGGCCTCGCAGGGCGGCAACGTCGAGGGCTCGGTGGCCGGCGAGGTCGTCGTGACCGACCACGGCGTGACGGTCGTCGGCTACACCGACCTGGCCGCCCGGCTGCCCGCGCAGGCCTCGCAGCTCTACGGCACGAACGTGCTCAACCTGCTCAAGCTCATGACCCCGGAGAAGGACGGGCGGCTCGCGCTCGACCTCGACGACACGGTGGTCCGCGGCATCACCACCGCGCACGCGGGGGAGACGCTCTGGCCGCCGCCCGAGGTCACGGTGAGCGCGGCGCCCGCCGCCCAGCCGGCCGAGGAGCCGAAGGAGAAGGAGCCGGAGAAGCCGCGTTCCCCGTACGCGGGTCTCGCCGCCGGGATCGTCGGCGCGCTGGCGCTGTTCGCGGTCACGGCTCTGGCTCCGGCCGAGCTCGCCGGGCACCTCACGGTGTTCGTGCTGGCGATCGTCATCGGCTTCTACGTCATCGGCAACGTGCACCACGCGCTGCACACGCCGCTGATGTCGGTCACGAACGCGATCTCCGGCATCATCGTCGTCGGCGCGATCCTGCAGATCGGCACCGGCGGCGACGCCCTGGTCATCGGGCTCGCCGCGGTCGCGGTGCTGCTCGCCGCCATCAACATCGTCGGTGGCTTCGCGGTGACCCGCCGCATGCTGCAGATGTTCACGAGGAGCTGAGCCGTGCAGACGTGGACCACTGCGGCGTACCTGATCGCCGCGATCCTGTTCGTGATCAGCCTCGCGGGGCTGTCGCGGCACGAGACCGCCAAGTCCGGGGTGCTGTTCGGCATCGCCGGCATGACGATCGCGCTGGTCGCCACGGCCGTCGTCGCGCTCGGCCAGGCGTCCGGGCTGGGCGTCGCCCTGCTGCTGGTCGCCGTCGTCGTCGGCGGGGCGATCGGGCTCTGGCGGGCCCGCGTCGTCGAGATGACGGGGATGCCCGAGCTCATCGCGCTCATGCACAGCTTCGTCGGCCTCGCCGCGGTGCTGGTCGGCTGGAACGGCTTCCTGGAGGTCGAGTCCGGTCACCTACAGCTCGAGGGCTCGCTGCTGGGCATCCACCACGCCGAGGTCGCCGTCGGCGTCTTCATCGGCGCGGTGACCTTCACCGGCTCGGTGGTCGCCTACCTGAAGCTGTCGGCGAAGATCAAGTCGGCGCCGCTGATGCTGCCCGGCAAGAATGTCCTCAACCTCGGCGCGCTCGTGGCGTTCGCGGTGCTGACGGTCGTCTTCGTCATCTCGCCGCAGATGTGGATCCTGGCCGTGCTCACGGTGCTGGCACTGCTGCTCGGCCTGCACCTGGTCGCCTCGATCGGCGGCGGTGACATGCCGGTCGTGGTGTCGATGCTGAACTCGTACTCCGGCTGGGCCGCCGCGGCGGCAGGCTTCCTGCTCGGCAACGACCTGCTGATCATCACCGGTGCGCTGGTCGGCTCCTCCGGTGCCTACCTGTCCTACATCATGTGCAAGGCGATGAACCGCTCGTTCGTCTCGGTCATCGCGGGCGGGTTCGGTGCCACCTCCTCGGCGGCCGCCGCCGTCGAGGGCGAGCACCGCGAGGTCGACGCCGAGGGGGTCGCCGAGCTGCTCGCGAACGCCGACAGCGTCGTCATCACCCCCGGCTACGGCATGGCCGTCGCCCAGGCGCAGTACCCGGTCGCGGAGCTGACCCGCTCACTGCGCGACGCCGGCGTGAACGTGCGCTTCGGCGTCCACCCGGTCGCGGGGCGGCTCCCCGGGCACATGAACGTGCTCCTCGCCGAGGCCCAGGTGCCCTACGACATCGTCCTGGAGATGGACGAGATCAACGACGATCTCGCCGAGACCGACGTCGTGCTGGTCATCGGCGCCAACGACACGGTCAACCCGGCCGCGTCGGAGGACCCGGGCTCGCCGATCGCCGGGATGCCGGTGCTGCGGGTGTGGGACGCCAAGGACGTGATCGTGTTCAAGCGGTCGATGGCCACCGGCTACGCGGGAGTGCAGAACCCGCTGTTCTTCCGGGACAACACCCAGATGCTGTTCGGCGACGCCAAGGAGCGCGTGCAGGACATCCTGTCCTCGATCAAGAGCCTCACGAAGGCGGGCTGACCGGCGGGCGACTTCACCCGGGCGGGGCGCAGGTGTTACCGAGCCGACTCCTGCGCTCCGCTTGCCCGGAACGTCCGGTGGGCACTCTGTGTCCATGAGTGAGAGCAGCACGCAGCACGCGAACACGACCTGGCCCCACCCCGAGAGCGAGCAGGCCCGCCACGACGGGCGCTACACCCCGGTCGCCCGTGCCGGGCACCGCGGACACCGGTCCGACGACCCGTCCACCTCCATGCGGGACTGACCACCGCACCACCACGCCCGGTCCGCAGCCGGATCGGGCCCGATGAGAACCGGTCGCCGTCACCCGCCCTCGGGCGTGGGGTGCGGCGACCCTGTCGTTGCAGGGGTCCCCGAGCGCGGGGACGGGTCAGGACGCCGGGATGCAGAGCCCCGGACAGCGGCCGATCCGGCCCTGGAACGAGACGGTGGTCCCGTCGGGACCCGGCTCCACCCGTACGTCCTCCGCGACCGCCTCGATCATCCCGATACCCCGTCCGCGGTGGCCTGGGTCGGTGGGCGGGTCGCGCCAGCGGCCGCGGTCGCTGACCTCCATCCGCACCAGGTACCCCTCGGCGTCCCCGCGCAGCAGAACCGTCGCGGCCCCGCCCGAGCCCGTGGCCCCGTAGGCGTGCTCGATGCTGTTGGACACGGCCTCGTTCACCGCGAGGACGAGATCCTGCACGGTCGGGCACTGTTCGTCGGTCCCGCACAGCGACGCGAGCCACCTCCCGGTCTCCCGGCGGGAGCGACCTGCCGACCCGGGTTCGACGGGCAGCTCGACACACAGAGTCGGGGACATGGCAGAGCAGTACCCATCAGGTCGCCGTGCAACTCATCGGAGTGACCGTCGATCGACAGCCGACCAGGTCACGCGACGTTCGACGTGCGGGCCCGCGCCACCCGGCCTACCGTCGGTCGGTGATGGCAGTCGATCATCGCCGGCCGCGGAGACGGCATGGCTGAGCCGAGCACGGACGCCGAGGGAGCCGAGGCGTCGCGGGCCGACGACACGGTGGGGGACCCGGTGGACGGCACGAGCGGCGACACCGCCGACGGCACGGCCGGGCACGTCGCGACCGCGCACGCCGGTCCCGGGCACCCGGCACCTGAGGGCCCCGGGCCCGCCCACGAGGCCGCGGACGCCCGCCCCGACGAGTACGCCCACCTCCTCGCGCCCCTGCACGCCTTCGCCGCCGCCGAGCCCGACGACCCGGAGCGGGAGCGGCTGCGCTCCGAGCTGGCGAGGGGCTACCACCCGGTGGTCCGGCACATCGCCGGGCGCTACCGGCACCGCGGCGAGCCCGTCGAGGACCTGGAGCAGGTCGGCACGATCGGGCTGATCAACGCGCTGGACCGGTTCGACCCGGGCCAGGGCACCCCGTTCCTGGCCTACGCCGTCCCCACGATCACCGGGGAGATCCGCCGGTACTTCCGCGACCGCACCTGGTCGATGCGCGTGCCGCGGCGGCTCAAGGACATCCAGAGCCGCATGACCCGCGCCCAGGAGGAGCTGGCCTCGCGGCACGGCCGTGCCCCCAGGGTCTCCGAGCTCGCCGAGCATCTCGGCATCAGCCGCGAGGAGGTCATCGAGGGGCTGCAGGCCCAGGACTCCTACCGGTCGGACTCGCTCGACCAGCTCGTCGGTGACACCGACAACCCGCTCGGCGAGATCGTCGGGGGCATCGACGCCGGGATGGACGCGGTCGAGGCCCGCGAGTCGCTGCGTCCCGCCCTGCGCAAGCTCCCCGAGCGGGAGCGGACCATCCTCATGCTGCGGTTCTTCGGCAACCAGACCCAGACCCAGATCGCCGCCCAGGTCGGGTTGTCGCAGATGCACGTGTCGCGGCTGCTCGCCCGGACCCTGGTGACCCTGCGCGGACACCTCGCCGACGAGCAGACCCACCACGACGGGGTCCCCGAGGCCGGCTGACGCCTGCCGGCTACGACGACCGGGTAGCCGTGGTGGTCCGACCGGGGCAACCGGACCGGTCCTGATCACCTCGCCGTCACCTGCGCGTTTCCCCACCGGCCTCCCGGGGCACCCTGTCGTGTTCCGCGCACGCCGTCGTCCGCCCACCGGGCCACGGTGCCGCGCACACCGAGACATCAGCGAGACCGTCGTCCCGCGACCCGTCACCCGCACGTCCGCGGCCGGTCGGTGCCCCACCGACCGGTTCCGTGCCGTGCCGCCGGTCGCGACGACAGGAGAGGAACCGGGTATGGCCGTGCAGGAGAAGACGTTCGCCACCGAGCGTGACCGAAAGCAGGCGGAGCGCTCGTCGGCCGCGGCCGCCGGGCGCGCCGAGGTGGCGGCCGCCAGGGCGGAGCGGGCCGCCGCGAAGGCGCAGCAGGCCGCGCTGATCGCGGCCGGTGCCGCCGGCCCGGCCCAGGAGGCCGGGGTGTCGGGCCCGTCGGCGAAGGATGCGAAGGCCGGGAAGAAGGCCGACGCGAAGAAGGGCAAGAAGGACAAGAAGGGCGGCCGGAAGGCCGTCGAGGCCGCGAAGGCCGACACGAAGAAGGCTCGCCGCAAGGAGGAGAAGGACGCCGAGAAGGCCGTACGCGCCGCCGAGAAGGCCGAGAAGAAGGCCCGTAAGCAGGCGAAGGCCGAGCGTGCCGAGCAGGAGAAGGCCGCGGCCGAGGAGAAGAAGGCCGCCAGGACGGCCAAGGCCGCGCGGCTGAAGAAGGTCGCCAAGCGCGACGCCGCCGCGAAGGCGGACAAGAAGGCCCGCAGGCTGGCGGAGGAGCAGGTCGTCGCCGGCCGGCCGGGCAGCGGGGTCGGTACGCCCGAGACCACGCCCGCCGAGCGGGAGAACCGACGTCGCGAGGCCGAGCAGGAGGCGGGCCGGCTGGCCGCCGCGGCCGAGCACAAGGCGACCGCCGAGCGCCCCGCCGAGGTGCATCACACCAACGGCCTGCGACTCTGACGGCACACCGCAGCCACCGGCGACGCCCGGACCCGGCCGGGTCCGGGCGTCCCGTGCGTCAGGGCCTGCACACCTGACCGGATGTTCAGGCTTGCACGAGCGAACGACGTGGCCGTAGCGTTCGCCCGTGCACATCGCCGAGGGCTATCTGCCGCCGCTGCACGCGGCGGCCTGGACCGTCGTCGCCGCGCCGTTCGTCGTGCACGGCGCCCGCGCCGTGGTGCGCCGCGTGCGGGAGGACCCGGACACCACGCTGCTGCTCGCCGCGGCGGGCGCGTTCACCTTCGTCCTCTCGGCGCTCAAGATCCCGTCGGTGACCGGGTCGTCGTCGCACCCGACCGGAACCGGGCTGGGCGCGGTGCTGTTCCGACCACCGGTGATGGCCCTGCTCGGGACGGTGGTGCTGTTCTTCCAGGCCGTCCTGCTCGCCCATGGCGGGCTCACCACGCTCGGCGCCAACGCCTTCTCGATGGCGATCGCCGGGCCGTGGATCGCCTACGGCGCCTACGTCGTGGTCCGCAGGATCGGGGGCTCGCTGGGGCCCGCGGTGTTCGCCGCGGCCTTCCTCGGTGACCTCGGTACCTACACGATCACCAGCGCGCAGCTCGCGCTCGCGTTCCCCGACCCCACCTCCGGGTTCGGCGGAGCGTTCGTCACCTTCGCATCGATCTTCTCGATCACGCAGATCCCGCTGGCCGTGGCCGAGGGGCTGCTGACCGTGCTCGTCGTGCGGCTGCTCGTGCGCATCACCCCGGACGAGCTGCGCCGCCTCGGCGTGCTGCGCCCGGCCGCGGGAACGGACACCGGCGGCCCCGCCCCGGCCGCGACCGCACAGGGCCCGGAGAAGGAGGCGTCGGCGTGAGCCGCTCGACCGTCGTGAACATCCTGCTGGTCGTCGCCGTCGTCGCGTTGTTCGCGGTGCCGGTGCTGTTCGTGCCCGGCGAGTACGCCGGGTCCGACGGCCAGGCGGGCGAGGCCATCGAGGCCACCGGCTACCGGCCGTGGTTCAGCCCGGTGTGGGAGCCGCCGTCGGGCGAGATCGAGTCCGGCATCTTCGCGATGCAGGCCGCGGCCGGCGCGGGCGTGCTCGGTTACTGCATCGGCGTCGCCCGCACCCGCAGCCGGGAGAAGGCCGCGCGGCAGAGCTGATGCTGCTGATCGACGAGACCGCCCACGCCAACCGCTGGCGGTCCCGGCACCCCGGGGAGAAGGCGTTCCTCGCCCTGGGGCTGCTGCTGCTCGCCGTCGCGCTCCCACCGTGGCCGGGGGCCGTGCTGACCGGTACCGCGGCGCTGGCGCTGCTGCTGGGCGGGGCCCGGGTGCCGTGGCGGACCGCGCTGCGGCTGCTCGCGCTGCCCCTCGGGTTCGTGATCGTGGGGGCGCTGCCCCTGCTGGTGACCGTCGGCGGGGACCCGTGGCTCGCGCTCGCGCCGGGCGGACCGGCCCGGGCGGCCGCTCTCGTCGGACGCTCGCTGGCGGCGGTGACCTGCCTGATCCTCTTCGCCGCGACGACGCCGCTCGCCGACACCCTGCCCCGGCTGCGGTGGGTGCCGCCGGCCGTCCTGGAGATCACCCTGCTCGTCTACCGGATGCTGTTCCTGTTGCTGGACTCGCTGACCGCGGTCCGGGAGGCCCAGTCCCTCCGGATGGGATTCCGGACGCGGCGGACCACCTTCCGGTCGCTGGCCGGGCAGGGCGGGGCCGTGTTCGTCCGCGCCTTCGACCGTGCCCGCCGCCTCGAGGCCGGCCTCGCCTCCCGCGGCTACGACGGCTCGCTGCGCGTCCGGGTACCCGCCCGCACCGTCTCGCCCGCCTTCGTCGCGGCGAGCACGGTGCTGCTCGTCGCCGTGCCCGTACTGGCCCTGGTGGTCGTCCCGTGACCGCGGTCCTGGAGGCCCGCGGGCTGGTCTTCGCCTACCCGGACGGGCCGGTCGTGCTCGACGGGGCGGACCTCGTCGTCGACCCGGGGCGCAGGCTCGCGGTGCTCGGCCCCAACGGTGGCGGCAAGACCACCCTGTTCCGGCTGCTGCTCGGGCTGCTCGCCCCGTCGGCCGGACAGGTCCTGCTCGACGGCGAGCCGGTCCGCCGCACCCGCCGCGGGCTGCTGCGGCTGCGCGAGTCCGCCCAGCTCGTCCTGCAGGACCCCGACGACCAGCTGTTCTCCGCCGACGTCGCGCAGGACGTGTCGTTCGGCCCGCTGAACCTCGGTCTCGACGAGACCGAGGTCGACGCCCGGGTGCACGACGCGCTGTCCGCCGTCGGCATCGCCGACCTCGCCGACCGGCCGACGCACCGGCTGTCGTTCGGGCAGCGCAAGCGGGTCGCGATCGCCGGGGCGCTCGCCGTCCGGCCCCGGGTGCTGGTGCTCGACGAGCCGACCGCGGGTCTGGACCCGGCCGGGGTGGAGGAGCTCGTCGTCGTGCTGGCGGACCTGCAGCGCGCCGGGACCGCGGTCGTGCTGTCCACCCACGACGTCGACCTCGCCCACCGCTGGGCCGACGACGTCGCCGTCGTCGCGCGCGGGCGGGTACGGCGCGGCCCGGCCGCGCAGATCCTCGGCGACGCCGCGCTGCTCTCCGACGCCCGGCTCGGGCCGGCCTGGGCGCCCGCGGTCGCGCGGCTGCTCGAGCTGGCCGGCCGCCCCGGCGTCGCCCCCGGCACCGCGGCGGAGCTGCACGATGTCCTGGCGGGACTTGCGACCCGGGAGACACCGGCGAGAGGGTGACGCCCATGACCGCCTCGGAGCCCGTGCCCGACCCGGTGGACGAGATCGACCTGACGCTCCCCAACCCGGCCCGCGTCTACGACTACATGCTCGGCGGCGCCCACAACTTCGCCACCGACCGGGAGTTCGCCGAGCGCCTGCTCGCGGCCCTGCCCGACACCCGGGAGGTCGCGCTCGCCAACCGGGCCTTCCTCGGCCGGGCCGTGCGGGCCTGCCTGGACCGCGGGGTGCGCCAGTTCCTCGACCTCGGGTCCGGCATCCCGACCGCCGAGCCGGTGCACGAGATCGCCCACCGGGCCGACCCCGCGGCGCGCGTGGCCTACGTCGACGTCGAGCCGGTGTCGGTCGCGATGAGCCGCCAGATCCTAACCGGTGTGGACGGTGCCTCGATCACCGCCGCCGACCTCACCGACGCCGGGGCCGTGCTCGCCGCGCCGGGTGTGGCGGGCCTGCTCGACCCGGCCGAGCCGGTCGCCGTGCTCGCGGTGTCGGTGCTGCACTTCGTCCGCGACGACGACCTGCTCGGTGCCCTGTTCGACCGCTACGTGACGGCGTTCGGGCCCGGCAGCATGCTCGTCGTGTCGCACGGCAGCACCGACGTCGACGACCCGTACTCCGCCGAGCGGATGCGCACCATCGAGCGGTTCACCCGGGACACCGCGCAGCCGGCGCGCTCCCGGGACCGCGCCCTGCTGCGCAGGCTGTTCGTCGACCGGCCCGGACACCGGCTGGAGCTGCTGGAACCGGGCCTGGTCGACGTCGGCGACTGGCGGGCCGAGGACGGGCAGCCACCCGTAGGGATGTACGCGGTCGTCGGGGAGGTCGTCGGGCGACGGTAGGCCGGGTCAGTCCCGGTAGACGCCCTGGCGCTTCTCCATGAACGCGCTGACGGCCTCGGTCAGGTCGGCCGAGACCAGCTGGCCGCCGTTCCAGGTGGCGATCTGGTCGAGCCCGTCGGCGACCGAGTGGTCGCGGGCGTAGGTGATCGCGTGCTTGGTGCCGCGCAGGGCCAGCGGCGATTTCGCGGCCAGCGACGCGGCCAGCTCGGCGACGCCCGCCTCCAGCGCGTCGGCGTCGGCGTACACGTCGTTGACCAGGCGCAGCTCCTTCGCCTCGGTGCCCGACACCGGCCGGCAGGTGTAGGCCAGCTCGCGGGTCACACCCTCGCCGACGATCCGCGGCAGCCGCTGCAGCACGCCGACGTCGGCGGCCAGACCCATGTCGACCTCCTTCAGCACGAACGACGCGTCGGCGGTCGCGTAGCGCAGGTCGCAGGCGACGGCCAGGTCCAGGCCTGCCCCGAGGCAGACGCCCTGGATCGCGGCGACGACCGGCTTCCGGCAGCGCTCGATCGCGGTGAGGCAGTCCTGCAGGTCGAGGATGGTGCGGCGCAGCGCGTCGGCGCCGTGTCCTGTCGAGTCGTCCGACGCGGTCTCGCGCAGCCCGCCCAGCATCGACACGTCGATGCCCGAGCAGAAGTGCCGCCCGTTGCCGCTGATCACCACGACCCGCACGGCGGGGTCGGCGTCCAGCTCGCGCACCGCGTCGCGCAGCCCGAACCACATCGGCTCGTGCAGCGCGTTCGCCGCCTCCGGGCGGTCCAGGCGCAGCCGCGCGACCCCGTCCGCCACCTCGACCGCGATCCCCGTCGGTTCACCCATGTCGCGTCACTCCGTCCTCGTCGCCGGTCCTCGCTGCGGAGGCTACCGGTAGGTAACCCCCGGCTGGCAGGATGCGGCCGTGCGGCAGGGAGGCCGGGGGGACCGGACGTGGCTCGCGGCCTGCGGGCTGCTGTTCGCGACGGCCTTCGGCACGAACGTCCCGACCCCGCTGCTTCTGGTCTACCGGGCCGAGCTCGATCTGTCGGCGAGCACGCTCGCCGCGATCTTCGGGGTGTACGCGCTCGGGCTGGCGCCGTCGCTGCTGCTGGGCGGGCCGGCGTCGGACCGGTTCGGGCGGGTCCGGGTGCTGCTGCCGGTCGCCGCCGGGGTCGCCGGGGCGTCGCTGCTGTTCCTCGGCGGGGCGTCGGCGCTGTGGCTGCTGTTCGCGGCCCGGTTCCTGCAGGGGCTGGCGTCCGGTGCGGTGTTCTCGGTGGGCAGCGCCTGGCTGCAGGACCTCGCCGGGCCGGACGGCGCGCCGCGGGCCGCGCGGGCGGCGTCGGTCGCCCAGACCGCCGGCTTCTGCCTCGGGCCGCTGACCTCCGGGCTGCTCGCGACCTCCGGGCCGCTGCCGCTCGCCCTGCCCTACCTCGTGCACGTGGCCCTGTTGGTGGTGGCGGTCGCCGCGGTGCTCGCCACCGTCGGGACGGGGACCCGCCCGGCCGGGCCGCCGTCCCGCGGCCTGCTGCCCCGGCCGGGCCTGACCCCGGCCGCGCGGCGGGTGTTCGTGCGGGTGGTCGTGCCGACCGCGGTGTGCGTGTACGCGTTCCCGTCGGTCGCGGTGACCGTGCTGCCGCTGCTGCTGCCCGGGATCTCCGGCGCGGTCGCGTTCACCGGGCTGCTCGCCGCGCTGACCCTGGGCACCGGGACGCTGGTGCAGCCCTTCGCGCACCGCCTCGGCCGCCGCACCGGGCCCGCCGGGGCCGGGCTGGGCGCCCTCGGGGCCGCCGCCGCGACGGTCACCGCGCTGCTCGCGCCACCCGGACCGGCCGCCGTCGCGGGTGTCGCGGTGGCCGGGGTGCTGTTCGGCGCGGGCGGCGGGCTCTGCCTCAACGCCGGGCTCACCCGCGTCGGCCGGCTGGCGCCGGCGTCCGGGCGGGGCGCGGTGAACGGGCTGTTCTACACCGCCGCCTACTCCGGGTTCGCCGCGCCGTGGCTGGCCACCGCATTCGTCGCGACGACGGCGCTCGCCGCCCCGCTGGCGGTGCTCGCCGCCGCGGCCGCGGTCACCGCCGGGTGGCTCGCGGTCCGCTCCGGAGACCCGGACGGGGCACCCGGTCCCGGCCGGTCCCCGGACGCCCCGCCGTCCTAGGCTCGTCGGGTGCCCGACCTGACCAGTACCGCCAACCCGCGTGTCAAGAACCTGGTCCGGCTGCGCACCCGCCGCCACCGCGACGCGGCGGCCGTCACCGTGATCGAGGGGCACGACGAGCTGGCGCTCGCGCTCGACGCCGGCGTCGAGCCGACCGAGGTGTACTGGGCGCCGGACCTCGTGCGGTCGGATGCGCTGCTGGCCCGGATGCCGTCGGCGCGGGTGTTCTCGGTGACCCGCGAGGTGTTCGCCCGGATCGCCTACCGCGAGTCCCCGGACGGCTGGCTCGCCGTGGCGCCGGCCCCCGGCCGCCCGCTCGACGAGCTGTACCTCGGCCCGGACCCGCTCGTGCTCGTCGCCGAGGGTGTCGAGAAGCCCGGCAACGTCGGGGCGATGCTGCGCACCGCCGAGGCGTGCGGGGTGGACGCGGTGGTGATCGCGACCCCGGAGCGCGGCGGCACCGACTTCGCCAACCCCAACGTGGTGCGGGCGTCGAAGGGGACGGTGTTCGCGGTGCCGGTCGCGTCCGCGTCCACCACCGAGGTCCTCGACTGGCTCGACCGGCGCGGCATCGCCACCCTCGTCACCACCCCGGCCGGGACGACCGGGCTCGCCGGCACCGACCTGACCGGGCCGACCGCGCTGGTCATCGGGACCGAGGCCACCGGGGTGACCGACGCGTGGCTCGACCGGGCCGACGCCACGGTGGTCATCCCGATGCGCGGGCGGGTCAACTCGCTCAACGCCTCGATCGCCGCGGCCGTGGTGCTCTACGAGGCGGTCCGTCAGCGCGGCTGACCGACGAGCTCGGCGCGCAGCCGCTTCTTGTCGGTCTTGCCGATCCCGGTCAGCGGGATCCGCTCGACGAACTCCACGGTGTCCGGCACGTACATCGCGCCGGCGCGCTCGGCGACCAGGCCGGTCAGCTCGTCCGGGCTCGGCGCCGGGGAGTCGGTGACGACGGCGGCGTGCACGGTCTCGGTGCCGTCGTCGTCGGGCACCCCGAAGACCGCGGCGTGCCGGACGGCCGGGTGCTCCATGAGCAGGTCCTCCAGCTCGGAGGTGTACACGTGCCCGCCCACGACGACGATCATGTCCTTGACCCGGTCGAGCAGGTGCAGGTAGCCGTCGGCGTCCTGGCGGGCGACGTCGCCGGTCCGCACCCACCCGTCGACGACGGTGGCGGCGGTCAGCTCCGGCTGCTTCCAGTAGCCGTCCATCTCCATGCCGGTGTGCACCCACAGCTCACCGCGCCCGCCCGGGGCGACGGGGCGGCCGTCGGCGTCGGTGATCGCGATCGTGGTGGTGGGGATCGGCCGCCCGACGGTGCCGAGCAGGTCGGGGTCCCGGTGCTCCTCGGCGGTGAGCACACTGATCCCGCCGGCCTCGGTCTGGCCGTAGAACTGGGTGAACACCGGGCCGATCCGGCGCAGCGCCTCGGCGATGCGCCGCGGGTTGGCCGGCGCCCCGCCGTACACCAGCGACCGCAGCGACGACAGGTCGGTCCGGTCCAGGTCGGGGTGGTCGAGCAGCCGGTAGATCAGCGGCGGCAGGAGGAAGGTGTGGGTGATCCGCTCCCGCTCGACCGCGGCGAGGAAGGCGCCCGCCTCGAAGCCGTCCTGGAGAACGACGGTCCCGCCGTCGGCCAGGGTGCGGTCGGCGAGCGACCCGCCCACGTGGGCGACCGGGGTGGCGACGAGCAGCCGCGCGCCGGCGTCGCCGCTGCCGAACCCGCCTGCCCCGCGGCGCATCGCGGCACCGCGACGGTGGTGGTCGAAGGTGTAGGTGATGCCCTTCGGGTGGCCGGTGGTGCCGCCGGTGTGCCGGATCTGCTCGATGGCGTCCGGCCGGGCGCGGCCCCGGACCGGCTCGGTGGACGCCGTCGCGGCCTCGGCCGTCACGTCGGTGTCGGTGCCGTGCGGGCCGAGCCAGAGCACGTCGACGCCGGGGACCAGCGCGAGGACGGGCTCGGCGGTCGTCGCGGCGTCGGCGTCGGCGAGGACGAGCGGCGCCTCGACGTCGTCGACGATGCGGGCCTGCGCGGCGGCGGACAGGCCCTCGTGCGGCTGGGCGATGCCCGCCCCGAGCAGCGTCACCGCGAGCCGCGCGACGACCGCCCCGGGTGTGTTACCGGCCAGCAGCGCCACGACCCGGCCCGGCTCGACCCGGCCGTCGAGGGTGTGGGCGAGCCGGTGCACGGAGTCCGCGAGCTCGCCCGCGGTGATCCTGCGGTCGCGGTGCACCACGGCCTCGCGGCCGCGGTCGGCGGCGAGGGCGTCGAGGAGCTCCTCGACGTCGCTGTGCAGGGCGGCCCCGCTCTGCGTGGCGGCGCCGTGGCGCGGCGCGGTGGCGCTGTCCAGATCGGCGGACATGTCCGAGCTCCTCTCGACGTGATCGTTGTCTTACGCAACGATCAACTCGAGGGCAGGCTTCCCGGAGGTGATCTGATCGACACCTCTCGCTTGTGTGAGCTACCAGGCGGTCCTCAGGCAGCGAGGGCGAGCTCCTCGCGCCGCTCGGAGCGCTCCATCCGAACCGCAACCCCCAACGCGGCCAGCCCCAGCAGTGGCAGCACGGTCGCGACCGCGGCGGGCGCGGTCCAGCGCCATCCGGCGGCCAGCACCAGGGCACCCAGCGCGGCCCCGAGGGCGTTGGACACGTTGAACGCGGCGTGGTGCAGTGCCGCGCCCAGAGTCGGACCCTCGCGACCGGCGTCCATCAGCCGGGTCGCCAGCGCCGGTGTGGTCGCGGTGGTGGTGAACGCCAGTGCGAACAGCGTGACCAGCGCGAACACCGGCGAGGACGCGGTGAGCGCGAACAGGGCCATCGACACCGCGGCGGCGGCGAGCCCCGAGGCGATCGTGCGGACCGGCGCAGTCTCGGCGAGCCGGCCGCCGACCTGGTTGCCGAGCGTCATGCCGACCCCGAACACGGCGAGCGCGAGCGGCACGGCCGCGGTGGCGAGCCCGGACACCTCGGTGAGTACCGGGGTGATGTAGCTGTACACGGCGAACGAGCCGCCGAACCCGGTCGCGATGACCGCCATCGTGATCCAGACCTGGCCGCGGCGCAGTGCCGACAGCTCACCCAGCACCGAGCCGCGGCGCTCGTCGCGGACGTCGGGGACCAGCCGCCAGACGGCCAGCATCGTGAGGGCCGCGACGGCGCCGACGGTCAGGTAGGCCGCGGGCCAGCCCGCGTTCTGCCCGAGCCAGGTCGCGCCCGGGACGCCGACGATGTTGGCGATCATCAGCCCGCTCATGACCGTCGCGATCGCCCGGGGTCGTCGTTCGCGGGGGACCAGCGAGGCGGCGAGCACCGATGCGGTGCCGAAGTAGGCGCCGTGCGGCAGCCCGGCCAGGAACCGGGTGGCGACGAAGGCGCCGAAGGTCGGGGCGAACGCCGACGCCACGTTGGTCACCGCCAGCGCGCCCGCCAGGGCCAGGACGAGGTGCTTGCGGGGCCACCGCGCGCCGAGCACGGCGAGCACCGGCGCGCCGACGACGACGCCGAGCGCGTAGGCGCTGATGGCCGTGCCGGCCTGCGGCACGGTGGCGCCGAGGTCGGCGGCGAAGGCAGGCAGCAGACCCATCGAGGCGAACTCGGTGGTGCCGATGGCCAAGCCGCCGAGGGCCATCGCGGCGAGCGCGGGCCCGGTGGTGGGAGACTGGGAGGAGGTGAGAGCCTTTTTCATCGCGACACGAGGATAAATCCAGGCAGGCCGGAGGTGTCAAACCAGATGACGTCGATGTCAGCCGGTTCACGTTCCGCCACGGATGCGCCGGGGCGCGCGGAGACCGACCGCTGGCGCGCCACCGCGGAGGTCCTGGACGAGGTCCGCCGCGAACCCGGCCTCACCCGGGTCGAGCTGGCACGGCGGCTGCGTCTGGCCAGCGGCTCGGCCACCGAGATCGCGGCCCGGCTGCGCGACCTCGGCTGGGTCACCGAGCAGCGCGCGCCCTGCGGGGGGCGCGGGCGGCCGACCACGACGCTCGCCCCCAACCCGGACGGGCCGGGGGTCGTCGCCGTCGACGTGCGGTTCGAGGGCTGGCGGGCGGGGCTCGCCGGGCTGGACGGGGTCCCGGCCACGCTGCGGTCGGGCCCGCACCGCCGTCGCGACCCGGACGCCGTCGCGGCGGAGCTGGACGGGGTGGTCGGCGAGCTGGTCGCGCAGGCGCCCGGACCGGTGGTGGCGGTCGGGATCGGGGTCGCTGCGACCGTGGTCGACGAGCATTTCGCCGAGTCCGGTGGCGGCCAGGGCTGGAGTCCGCTGGACGTGCGCCGGATCGGTGCCGGGCTGGGCCTGCCGGTGCTGGTCGGCAACGACGCGAACCTGGCCGGCGTCGCCGAGGTCCGCGACGGTGCCGCGGCCGGTGCGGGCACGGCGTTGTTCCTCACCGTCGAGGTGGGCATCGGCGGCGCGCTGCTGCTCGACGGGCGTGCCCAGGCCGGTGCCCGGGGCGCGGCGGGGGAGCTGGGGCACCTGCCCTTCGGTGACCCGGCCGCCCGCTGTGCCTGCGGTGCCCGCGGCTGCTGGACCACCGGCGTCGACGGCCGGGCGCTCGCCCGGATGCTGGGCGAGCCCGAGCCGGACGCTCCGTACAGCTACGCACGCACCGTGCTCGACCGCGCCTCGGCCGGTGAGTCCGGCCCGTCGGCGGCGGTGACGAGCGCGTCGGCGGCGCTGGCCCGCGGCGTCGCCGGCCTGGTCAACGCGCACGACCCGGAGGTCGTCGTGCTGGCCGGGCTCGGGCCCGCGCTGCGGGCCGCGGCGCCGGAGGCGTTCGCCGTCGCCTATGACGACGGTCTGATGGCCTTCCGCCGCGCCGTCGCGCCGCCGGTGCACGACGACGCGCACGGCGAGGACGGCGTGCTCCGGGGGGCCGCCGCGATCGCGCTGGACCACGCGGTCTCGGCTCCCGGGCTCGCCGCCCGCGCCGGCTGAGGCGCCCTGCTCAGGGGCGGGGGATCGACCGCAGGTTGCTGCGCGCCAGCTCGACCATCTTCCCGACGCCGCCGTCGAGCACCGTGCGGGTCGCGGCGAGTGCGAACCCGCGGACCTGCGCCGCGGTGATGTGCGGCGGGATGGACAGCGCATTCGGGTCGGTGCGCACGTCGACCAGCGCCGGACCGCGGTGGTCCAGCGCCCGGCGCAGCGCCGCGCGCACGTCGGACGGGTCGTCGACGGCCTCGGCGTACAGGCCGGCGGCGCGGGCGATCCCGGCCAGGTCGGCCGGGCCGTGGTCGGTCTGGAAGGACGGGTAGCCCGCCACCATCATCTCTAGCCGGATCATGCCCAGCGATCCGTTGTTGAACGCGACGACGGTCAGCGGCAGGTCGTGCTCGGCCGCGGTCAGCAGCTCGCCGAGCAGCATGGTCAGCCCGCCGTCGCCGGACAGCGACACCACCTGCCGGTCCGGGTGGGCGAGCTGGGCGCCGATCGCGTGCGGCAGTGCGTTGGCCATCGTCCCGTGCCGGTAGGAGCCGATGATCCGGCGCCGGCCGTTGGGGGACAGGTAGCGCGCCGCCCACACGTTGCACATCCCGGTGTCGACGGTGGCGATCGCGTCGTCGGCCATCTCCTCGTCGAGGACCGCCGCGACGTGCTCGGGGTGGATCGGGCGCAGGTCGGAGACCTTGTGGGTGTAGGCGCCGACCACCTTCTCCAGCGCCTCGGCGTGGCGGCGCAGCATCCGGTCGAGGAAGGAGCGGTCGGTCTTCTCCGCGATCCGCGGCAGCAGCGCGTCCAGGGTGGACGCGGCGTCGCCGTGCACACCAAGCTCCAGCAACGTGCGCCGGCCGAGGCGCGCGGGGTCGGTGTCGATCTGCACGGTGCGGGCCTGCGGCAGGAACGAGTCGTAGGGGAAGTCGGTGCCGATCAGGACCAGCAGGTCGGCCTCGTGGGTCGCTTCGTAGCAGGCGCCGTAGCCGAGCAGCCCGGACATGCCGACGTCGTGGGCGTTGTCGTACTGGATCCACTCCTTGCCGCGCAGCGAGTGGCCGATCGGCGCCTTCACCTTCTCGGCGAGGGCGAGCACCTGCTCGCGGGCGTGCTCGATCCCGGCGCCGACGAACAGCGTCACGGTGTCCGCGGCGTCGACGAGCCGGGCCAGCTCGGCCACCTGCTCCTCGGACGGCCGCACGACGCCGGTGGGCGGGGCCAGGTGCGAGGTGCCGGTGTCGTTCGGCGCGTCGAGCGCGCTGACGTCGCCGGGCAGGACCAGCACCGCCACGTCGGACTCGGCGAGCGCGGTCTGCATGGCGATCCGCTGCATCCGCGGCATCTGCTCGGGCCGCGAGATCAGCTCGCAGTACGCCGAGCACTCGGTGAACAGCCGCTCCGGGTGCGTCTCCTGGAAGTAGCCGGTGCCGATCTGGGTCGACGGGATGTGCGAGGCGATCGCCAGCACCGGCGCACCGGTGCGGTGGGCGTCCATCAGGCCCTGGATCAGGTGCGTGTTGCCCGGGCCGCAGCTGCCGGCGCAGACCGCGAGCCGCCCGGTGAGCTGGGCCTCCGCCGCGGCCGCGAGCGCGGCGGCCTCCTCGTTGTGGACGTGCACCCACCGGATGCGGCCGTCGCGGCGGATCGCGTCCGCGATCGGGTTGAGACTGTCACCCACCAGCCCGTAGATGCGTTCGACGCCGGCCTGGTGCAGCAGCTCGATCATCTGGTCGGCCACGGTGCGGCTCATGTCGTTCCTCCTCGCGCTGGGGTGCGAGGGCCGTGTTCCCGGTCCGGCACCGGGCCGAACCGTTCCGTCGTGTGACGGCGCCCGCGCACCGTCCGGCGCACCGCAGGTCACGACACGCGCATCGGAATCGATTCCCGCACTGCACGGGAACCCGTATGTGAGTACTTTCCCCTCACATTCCTGGGAGGGGACACGAAATGATCATTCTTGGTCTGATCCTGTTGCTGGTGGGGTATTTCGCCGGCATCCAGCTCCTCTACTACATCGGCGGTCTTCTGGTGATCGTCGGTGTGGTCCTGTTGATCCTCGGAGCGATCGGACGTCCGGTGGGTGGGCGGAAGGCCTGGTTCTGACCGGGCCGGCCGGAGCCGGCCGCGGGAATCCGCGGACCGACTGACGGCCGGCGTCGCCGAATTCCCCGCGGGGGTGTGTGTCCGGGTCGACCGGAAACACGCCCCCGCGGTGTGTCACGGTGAAAGGATCACCCGCGGGGCCGGATTCCGAGAATGTCGCGGGCGGCCGCGGGGGAGGCCGGTGTCGCGCCCACCCGGTCCAGCACGCGCAGGGCACCGTCGAGCAGCTCCCGGTTCGACGGCGCCGTGCCACTGCCGTCGTCGAAGTCCTCCAGGCCGACCCGCAGGTGCCCGCCGCGGCGCACCGCCAGCTCGGCCAGCCCGGAGGCGACGACGTCACCGCCCAGCACGGCCACCGACCACGGCAGGCCCGAGGGCTCCAGCAGCTCCAGGTAGGCCTCCAGTGCGGCGGGCGTCGGCGGCAGCCCGAACTGCAGCCGGTCGGCGAAGTACAGCTTCACGATCGCGCCCGGCGGGACCCGCCCGTGCCGGTGCAGGGTCAGCGTGGTGCGCAGGAACCCCGGCTCGAAGATCGAGATGCTGGGGGCGGCGCCCAGCTCGGCGGTGCGGGCGAACATGTACTCGGTGTCGGCGAAGGAGTTCTGGTACGGCTCCGGCGCCGCCGCGTCCGGGCAGGTCCCGTCGTCGAGCAGGCCGACGTTGACCGAGCCGGGGTCGACCAGCGTCATGTGTCCGCGCCGGCCCAGCTCCTCGACGTGCGCCCACCGCCGGGTCACCGGGATGTCCCGGGCCCCGGCCGCCATCGTCGGGTAGAGCAGCGCGTCGGGGTGCGCGGCCACGACCGGGTCCCAGGCCGCCAGGTACGGCTCGACGGCGTGCACCCCGTCGACGGTGAACATCGGCTCGTCGTTGTGGTGGTGCACGATCGCCGCGCCCGCGTCGAGGACGTCGACGGCCTGCTCGGCCACCTCCGCCGGGGTGCGGGGCACGTGCGGGTTGCGCTCCCGCGTCGTCGTGCCGTTCAGCGCCACTTCCAGGATGACCGCGGTGTCCACGCCCGCCAGCATCGCCGCAGGCGGCGGTGGGGCGCGACCGCTGCGGTCGTAGGCTCGCCGCTGTGATCGGCACACGCGGTACCGCACTGGCCGGGGCGCTCCTGGTCCTGGGCCTGCTGGCCGGGTGCGGCGACCAGCCCCTCCCGCTGACCGAGGGGCCGCCCGGCGCGTCCCCGGCCGACGGGCTCATCCGGGTCGTGCAGCTGTCCGCGCAGCGCGCCCAGGTCTCCGACCAGGTCGCCGCGGCGAAGTTCGGGACCGGGGCGGCCGTCACCGACCCGGCGCGGGAGGCGGCCGTCGTCGCGCAGGCGCGGGCGGACGCGGCCCGCGACGGCATCGACCCCGACTGGACGGCCCGGGTCGTCGCCGACCAGATCGCGGCGAGCACCCAGGTGCAGAACGACCTGATCCGGCAGTGGACCGACCGGCCCGACACGCGTCCGGCGCAGCGGCCCGAGCTGGCCCGGGTGCGGCCGCAGCTCGACCGGATCGGCGACGAGCTCGTGGCCGCCCTGAAGCTGGCCGGACCGGCCCGGGCGAACGAGGAGTGCCCGTCGACCCTGGCCCAGGCCGCGGTCGAGCAGGCGCAGGGGCTCGACGAGGTCCACCGCAACGCCCTCGGGCGGTCGCTGAAGTCCGTCTGCGACGGCGCCCCCGGCTGATCCGCCCCGTGTGACGGTGCCGTTTCCGCCCGTCCGAAGGTCTTGCGTATCCGGATAGTACGTGCTCGGATTAATAGGACGAGACACGGAGGTGCGCGATGGACCAGAACCTGTTCAACGACATCTGCCTGCAGCAGCTGACGCTGTCGGGCGTGCACGAGGGGGAGACGGTCGTCGTGCTCACCCGGGGCGCGGAACGGACCGAGTACGCCGACGCGTTCCTCTGGGCGATCCAGAAGCTGGGCGCGACCGGCTACCACATGCGGCTGCCGTCGCCGGCGAGCGCGGGCGGTGCCTGGGCGGTCGGTGACTCCGGCCTGGGGAACATCCCCCTGGCCGTGGACGCCCTCAAGGCCGCGGACATGGTCGTGGACTGCACGTTCCTGCTGTTCAGCAAGGAGCAGTTCGCGATCCAGGACGCGGGCACCCGCATCCTCACCGCGGTCGAGCCGCCCGAGCTGCTGGCCCGGCTGATGCCGACCACCGAGCTGCGCGAACGCGTCGAGACCGGCGCGGAGCTGCTGGCCAAGTCCTCGACCATGCGGATCACCAGCCCGCACGGCACCGACGTGACCTACCAGCTCGGCATGTACCCGACGCTGAGCGAGTACGGCTACACCGACACCCCCGGTCGCTGGGACCACTGGCCCGCGGCGTTCGTGTTCACCGGCGGCTCCGACGACGGCGTCGACGGGAAGATCGTCCTCGCCCCCGGGGACGTGCTGCTGCCGTTCAACACCTACGTGCAGACCCCGGTGGAGATCACCATCGAGCAGGGCTTCATCCGCGACATCCGCGGCGGCGCCGGCTCCTCCGGTCTCGACGCGGACCTGCTCCGCTCCTACATCGAGTCCTTCGACGACCCGCGCGGCTACGGCATGAGCCACGTCGGCTGGGGTCTCGACGAGCGCGCCCACTGGCACGGCCTGACCCAGTTCGGCGGCGGCATGGGCATGGAGCTGCGCAGCTTCTACGGCAACGTCATGTTCTCGATCGGCCCGAACAACGAGCTCGGCGGCCCGAACGACACCGCCTGCCACTTCGACATCCCGATGCGCGGCAACTCCCTGTTCCTCGACGACGAGCTGATCGTCGACGCCGGTGAGCTGACCGTGCCGGAGATGAAGCCGGTGGCGCGCCGATGACGCGCGACCACCACATCGGCATGATCGTCCCGTCCTCGAACCTGACGATGGAGACCGAGCTACCGCGGATGCTGCGCGCCCGGGAGGACGTGCTGCCCGACGACCGGTTCGTCTTCCACGCGGCGCGGGCCCGGATGCAGCACGTGACCCCCGAGCAGCTGCGCGCGATGAACGCCCAGGCCCAGCGGGCCGCGGCCGAGCTGGCCGACGCCCGGCCGGACGTCGTCGCGACGGCCTGCCTGGTCGCGATCATGGCGCAGGGCCCCGGCTACCACTGCACCGCCGAGGACGACATCACCGCCGCGCTGCGGGCGGAGGGCTCCGACGCCCCCGTCGTCTCCAGTGCCGGAGCGCTGCTCTCGGGGATCGCCGCGCTCGGTGCGACGCGGGTCGCGATCATCACCCCGTACATGGAGCCGCTGACGAAGGCGGTCGTGGACTACCTCGAGGACGCGGGGGTCGAGGTCGTCGACTCGCTGTCGCTGCAGGTGCCCGACAACCTCGCCGTCGCCCGGCTCGATCCGGCCGACCTGCGCGAGCACTGGCGCAGGCTGGACCTGACCGGCGCCGACGCGCTGGTGCTCAGCGCCTGCGTGCAGATGCCGTCGCTGCCGTCGATCGAGGCGGTGCAGGACCAGGCCGGCATCCCGGTGCTGTCCGCCGCCACCGCGACCACGTACCGCATCCTCACCGGGCTCGGGCTGGAGCCACGGGTCCCCGGGGCGGGGGCGCTGCTCGCCGGCTGAGGCCGTACGACCGGGACCCGCGTGCCGCGCCGGCACGCGGGTCCTCGTCGTGTCCGCGGGCCGGGCGTCCACGTGATCCTTCTCCGGGGAGTGCGGGCGTCCCCGGAGGGCGCTCCCGGCTCCACGGAGAAGGATCACGGAGTGCCGGGCGTCCGGGACAGGGGGTGGAAGCGGCCGGCCCGGTGCTGTACATGTTTGTACATGTCTGAACAGGGTGGGCGTTCCAAGAGGGCACGCCTCGTCGAGGACCTCGCCGGGCGGATCCGCTCCGGCCGGTTGCCGCACGGCGAGCAGCTCCCGGGGGAGAACCAGCTCGCCCGCACCTACGCCGTCTCCCGCGGCACCGTCCGCAGCGCGCTGGCCGAGCTCGCCCGGCGCGACCTGATCACCACCGAGACCGGCGTCGGGTCGTTCGTGACCTTCGACGGGTCGCCCCTGGACCAGCGGCTCGGCTGGGCGCAGGCGCTCGCCGCGTCCGGTGCGGCCGTGAGCACCGAGCTGCTCGGCATCTCGCCCGGCGGCGATCCCGGCCCCACCGCTTACGACGGCCCGCTGGTCACCGTGCGCCGGCTGCGCCGCGCCGGAACCGTCCCGGTGTCGCTGGAGACGGCGTCGCTGCCCGCCACCGGCGTGCTGGCGCAGCTGCCCGCGACCGGGCTGGTCGACGGCTCGATCACCGCCACCCTCGCCGCCGCCGGGCTGACCGGCGTCGCGGGGGAGCAGTGGATCTCGGTGGCCCCGCTCGACGCCGCGGACGCCGCCACCCTCGAACGCGCCCCCGGCGAGCCGTTCCTGCAGGCCGTGCGCGTCACCCGGGACGCGACCGGTGGGCTCGTCGAGCACGTGGTCAGCCTCCTGGACCCGCAGCGCTTCCGGTTCCACCTCGAGTTCGGCGGCGGGCGGTGAACCCGGCCCGCGACCGCGCGCTCGGCGCGCTGCTCGGCCTGGCCGTCGGCGACGCGCTCGGCATGCCCACCCAGTCGCTGTCCCGGTCGGCGATCGCCGAGCGCTACGGCGTCGTCGACCGGCTCCTCGACGGTGCCGACGACCAGCCGATCGCCCCGAAGCTCCCGGCGGGCACCGTCACCGACGACACCGAGCAGGCGCTGCTGCTCGCCCGCATCCTGCTCGACCACGACGGCCACGTCCCGGCCCGGGTGTTCGCCGGTGCCCTGGAGACGTGGGAGCAGGACATGATCCGGCGCGGGTCGCTGGACCTGCTCGGCCCCTCCACCCGCCGGGCCCTGACCCGGCTCGCGGACGGCGAACCCCCCGAGCTCGCCGGCCGCGACGGCGTCACCAACGGCGCCGCGATGCGTGTCGCGCCGGTCGGCATCGCGCACACCGGCCCGCGGCTGCTCGACGCCGTGGTCGAGTCGGCGGTCGTCACCCACCACACCGCGCCCGGGATCGCGGCCGCCGCCGCGGTGGCCGCCGCGGTGTCGGCCGGGGTGTCCGGCGCGGGGCTCCCTGCCGCGCTGGACGCCGCGCTCGACGCCGCCCGGGCCGGTGCGCGACGCGGCGGCTGGGCGGCCGGCGCCGACGTCGCCGCCCGCCTCGACGTCGCGTTCCGGGTCCTGCCCGGTCTCGACCGGGTCGCGCTCGCCGACACCGTCACCGACGTCGTCGGCACCTCGGTCACCGCGACCGAGTCCGTCGTCGCCGCCCTCGGGCTCGCCGCCGCCCTCGGCGACGACCCGCGGGCCGCGCTGGTCGCCGCCGCGTCCCTCGGCGGCGACACCGACACCGTCGCCGCGATCTGCGGCGCGGTCCTCGGGGCGGTGCACGGCGCCGCCGCACTGCCCGCCGACCTCGTCGGCACCGTCCGCCGGGTCAACGCGCCCCTGCTCGATCCCCTCGACGACGTGGTCGAGGGGCTGCTCCGCCTCCGCCTTCCCTCCTGACAGGAGGCCGCCATGGCCACCAGCACGACCGACACCGGCACCGCCGGGAACGGGACGCTCGAGACCCGGGGCATCGAGCCCGTCCCGGTCGCCGAGCGGCACGGCCGCCCGGGCCAGCTCTTCTGGGTCTGGTTCGCCGCCAACATCTCCATCCTCGGCCTCCCGCTGGGCGCGACGCTGGTCGCGTCCGGGCTCAACATCACCCAGGCCGTGCTCGCCGCGGTGCTCGGCAGCGTCGGGTCGTTCGCGATCGTCGGCGCGGTGTCGATCGCCGGTCGGCGCGGCGGGGCACCCGGCCTGACCCTGTCGCGCGCGGTGTTCGGCGCCCGCGGCAACATCGGACCGACCCTGGTGTCGCTGCTGTCGCGGCTGGGCTGGGAGACGGTGAACACCACCACGGCCGCGTTCGCGTTGCTGTCGCTGGTCACGATCGTCGCGGGCACCAGCCCGTCGGCGAAGGACCACCCGGTGATCACGATCGCCTGCATCGCGGTGTTCGTGCTGTGCACGGTGCTCGTCGCCGGGCTGGGGCACGCGGTGCTCGTGGCGGTGCAGCGCTGGGCGACCTGGGTGTTCGGTGCGCTGAACATCGTCGTCGGCGGGTTCCTGGTCGCGACCGTCGACTGGGCCGCGGTCGCCGCGGCCGCCCCCGCCCCGTCGGGTGCGGTCGTCGCCGCGGTCGGGGTGATCGCCGCCGGCACCGGGATCGGCTGGGCCAACGCCTCGGCCGACATGTCGCGCTACCAGTCCCCGTCGGTGCGGGCCGGTGCGCTGGTCGCCTCGGCCGCGGCCGGTGCGGGCATCCCGCTGGTCCTGCTGATCTCGCTGGGCAGCCTGCTCGCCGCCGGGGACCCGACCCTGGCGACGGCCGACGACCCGGTCGCCGCGATCCGCGACCTGCTCCCGGCCTGGATGGCGATCCCGTACCTGGTCGCCGCGTTCGGCGGGCTGCTGCTGTCCAACCACCTGTCGGTCTACTCGGCCGGGCTGACCACGCTGACCCTGGGCGTGCGGCTGCCGCGGGTGTACGCCGTCGTCGTCGACGTGCTGGTGACCTTCGCCGGCGCGATCTACTTCATGCTGATCGCCGACGGGTTCTACCCGCCGTTCATCGCCTTCATCAGCGCCCTCGCCGTCCCGATCACCGCCTGGGTGGGGGTGTTCGCCGTCGACATGCTGCGTCGCCGCCACTACGACCCGGTGGCCCTGATGGACACCTCGCGCGGCAGCGGCTACTGGTACCGCGGCGGGATCGAGCCGCGGGCGACGGCGGCCTGGGCGCTGGCGATCGTCGTCGGCTACCTGTTCGCCACCGTCGGGCCGTCGGCGCAGCCGTGGTTCACCGGGCCGCTGGCCGGCACCTGGTTCGGCGAGAACGGGCTGGCCTGGGTCATCACCTTCGTCGTCGCCGCCGGGGTGTACGCCGCGCTGGGCGGGGCCCGGGAGCAGCGGTGACCGGCAGGCTCGTCCACTCCGGACAGGTCCTGGTCGACCTGGTCATGCGGGTGCCCGCGCTGCCCCCGCCCGGCGGCGACGTGCTCGCCACCGGCACCACGATGCTGCCCGGCGGCGGGTTCAACGTCGTCGCCGCGGCCGCCCGGGCCGGGGCCGAGGTCCTCTACGCCGGCGGGCACGGCACCGGTCCGCACGGTGACCTCGTGCGGGCCGCGCTGGCCGCGGAGGGCGTCACGGCGACCGCGCCGCCCGATCCCGGCGGCGACACCGGCGTCTGCGTGACGCTGGTCGACCCGTCCGGGGAACGGACCTTCGTCACCGGCAGCGGGGTCGAGACGGTGCCGCCCGCCGGGCTCCCGGCGACCACCGCCGACGACGTGCTCTACGTCTCCGGCTACAGCCTGCTCGTCCCGGACAAGGCCACGTCGGTGGTCGCCGCGGCCGAGGAGTCCTCGGCGACGGTCCTGCTCGATCCGGGGCCCCTGGTCACGGACGTGCCGGACGCGCTGTGGGAGCGGATGCTCGCCGCCACCGGGGTGCTGAGCACCAACGCGCGGGAGGCGCGGCTGGTCACCGGGGAGCCGACCGCGGCGCGTGCCGCCGGGGCCCTGGCCCGGCGGTTGCGCGACGACGCGGCCGTGGTCGTCCGCGACGGTGCCGCGGGTTGCGTGGTCGTCCGCCACGGGGCGGTGGAGGCCGTCCCGGCGCCGGTGGTCGACGCCGTCGACACCAACGGGGCCGGGGACGCCCACTGCGGGGTCCTGGCCGCGGAGCTGCTGCGCGGCACCGCATGGTCCGAGGCGGTCGCGCGGGCCGGTGCGGCCGCGGCGCTCGCGGTCACCCGGTACGGGCCGGCCACCGCGCCGACCCGGGCGGAGCTCGACGCGTTCCTCGCCGGGGCCGCCGCGGGGTGACGGTGCGACTCCACCGGTTCATGATCACCGGTTGTGGAGCGCAGAGGTCGTCGAGCGCACTCCGGACTCCACAACCGGTGATCATGGACGGGGCTGGACCCTCAGGTCCCGGCGCCGGCGGCCGTCGCCATGCCCTGGACGGTCTCCTGGACCGCGTGGAAGGCCGGGCCGCAGACGGCGGCGTCGCCCTCGGCGAGGGTGCCCGGGTCGGCCTGGCAGCCCTTCGCGGCGAAGTCGTCGAGAGCCTTCCCGACGAGGTCGGCCTGCGCGGCCGCGGCCGGTGCGTCCTGGCGGACCTGGGGCAGGGCGTTGCGGATCTCGGTGGTGAACCGGCCGCAGCGCGGGAAGACCGTCGCCGGGTCGCCCGACCAGCAGGGGTCCTGGGCGAAGAAGCGGAACTTGGTCCGCAGCGCCTCCAGCCCCGGGGCGCCGACGCGCTCCGAGGCGGTCTGTCCCGGCCAGGGCTCGGTGTCCTGCGCCGACGAGGCGGCGGGGCGGCCGGCGGAGCAGCCGGCGAGGAGCAGGGCGGCCACCAGGAGGGTGGCCGCCCGCAGCAGGGACGTGGTCGGGCGCGGGCACGGTTGCACACCGAGACGGTAGGCCCGCGCCGATCATCGTGCCGCTCCGGCCCGGCCCCGGCTGGGCGGGACCGGCCGGCCCCGGCCGGACGGGACCCGATCCCGGGAGCCGGTGCGGGGCGGGCAGGGCGGGGTCAGCCCCTGAGGAGCCCGGTGAGCATCGTGCGCAGCAGCCCCAGCGCCTCGGCCGGGTTGTCCCAGAACACCATGTGCCCGGCGTCCGGGACGGCGACGAGCCGGGCGTCGGGCCGGGCGGCGGCGATCTCGGCGACCCCGGACGCGGGCACGACGGGGGAGTCCGCGCCGTGGAGCAGGGTCACCGGCGCCGGGACGTGCGGCCACGCGTCGAAGAAGTCCTCGGACTCGAATCCGGCGTGCGTCGCGGCGATCGCGGCCTCGTCGCAGGAGGACAGCCAGCGCGCGCGCAGCTCCTGCTCGCGGCGTGGCCAGCGCGGCCAGGACCGGGCCACCCCGTCGGCGTCGGTGCCGCGCTGTGCCTCGTGCAGCTGACCCAGGAACGCCTCCAGCGTCGTCGGGTACGGCGCGCGGCCGGGACCGGACAGCGGCGGGTCGACGAGCACGGCACCGCCGACCGGCCGTCGCGTCGCGGCGACGGCGGCGATCCGGGCGCCCATCGAGTGCCCGAACAGGATGGTGTCGGGGCCGAGCTCCAGCGCGTCGAGCACGGCCAGGGCGTCCCCGGCGTAGTCGTCGAGGGTCCATGAGCCCCCGGTGTCGGACAGCCCGCGGCCGCGGACGTCGAGCACCACCGGGCGGCACAGGTCGACGAGCTCGCGGGCGACGAAGTCCATCGTCACCGCGGGGCTGGTGATGCCGGGCAGGACCAGGACGGGGACGCCGTCGCCGCCGTAGTCGAGGGCGTGCAGCGCGACGTCGCCGTGCCGGGCCCAGCGGGACACGGCGGGGACGTCGGCGAGGTCGGCGAGCGCGTCCTGGCGGACCTGCCGGACCAGGGTGGACGTGACGGTCACAGGAGTCCCTTCAGGTAGGCGAGCGCGTCGTCGAGACCGACCACGTCGCCGTACTTCGCGTGGATGTCGAACAGGTTCGCCTCGTGCGGCCCGGCCGCGCGGTCGCCGACGCAGTCCCGCGGCACCAGCACACCGAACCCGGACTGGACGGCGTCGACGGCGCTCGCGCGGACGCAGCCCGAGGTGGTGGCCCCGCACACGAGCACGGTGTCCACACCGGACGACCGGAGCAGGGTCGCGAGCCCGGTGTCGAAGAACGCCGACGCGCCCTTCTTGGTGAGCGTGTGGTCGGTGCCGCGGACGTCGAGCCGGGGGTCGAAGCCGACGGCGGCCGAGCCCTCGACCAGCGAGCGCATGCCGGGCGCCTTCACCAGCCAGGGCAGGGTGTCGAGCTCGGCGGGGGTGTAGGCGATCGTCGTCCACACCACCGGCGCGCCGAGCGTGCGGGCCGCCTCGACCAGCGTCGAGGTCGCCGCGACGACCTCGGACAGTTCGCTGCCGGTGGGCAGCGCGGGGTCGGTGAACCCGACCGTCAGGTCCACGACGACGACCGCGGGCCGGGTCCCGCGCCGGGCGGCGGCGCCGAACCCGGCGGTCGCGTAGGTCGCGTCGGTACCGGCCCCGTGCAGACCGGTGGGGTTCGGGCTCATGCGGATGCTCCGTCCAGTGCGGACTGCGGTGCGGACTGTGTCGCGTGCTGCGGGGCGGAGTCCAGTGCGGACTGCAGCGCGGCGCGGCGGCGGCCCGCGCAGTCCTCCACGGCGTCGACGATGGTCTGGTAGCCGGTGCACCGGCACAGGTTCGACGCCACGACCTCGCGGATCTCCTCGCGGCTCGCGTCGGGCTCCTCGGCGAGGTAGCCCTCGGCCAGCATCAGGAACCCGGGCGTGCAGAACCCGCACTGCAGCCCGTGGTGCTCACCGAAGCACTGCTGCAGGTCCGACAGCCCGCCGTCGGGCCCGGACAGCGATTCGACCGTGCGGATCGCGGCGTTCTCCACCTGCACGGCGAACAGCAGGCAGGCGCGGGCGGGCGCGTCGTCGACGAGCACGGTGCACGCCCCGCAGATGCCGTGCTCGCAGCCGACGTGGGTGCCGGTCAGCCCCAGGTCGTGGCGGAGCACGTCGGCCAGCGTGCGACGCGGCGGGATCGCCAGCTCGTGACGTTCCCCGTTGACGGTCAGCTCGACCAGCTGGATGTCGGTCACGGTGCCTCCCGGTTCAGCGCGGCGAACAGGTCCGCGCGCGACAGTGGGGTGGAGTCCAGCTCGACGCCGGTGGGGCGCAGCGCGTCGTTGACGGCGTTGAGCACGGCCGCGGGCGCGCCGATGGTGCCGCCCTCACCCGCACCCTTCGCGCCGTCGGCGGTGAACGCGCACGGCGTCTCGAGGTGCTCGATCCGCACGTCGGGGATCTCGGCGGCGGTCGGGACCTTGTACTCCATGAAGCTCGGCGCGAGCGGCTGGCCGAGCTCGTCGTAGACGACCTGCTCGAACAGCGCCCCGGCGATGCCCTGGGCGATGCCGCCGCGGGCCTGCCCCTCGACGACGCGCGGGTGGATGGCGACGCCGCAGTCCTCGACGCAGACGTAGCGCAGGATCTCCACGCCGCCGGTGCCCGGGTCGAGCGCGACGACGCAGCCGTGGGTGGCGTTGGAGAACGTGCCGTCGCCGCCGACGTCGAAGCTCGCCGTCGCGGTCAGGCCCGGCCCGACCTCCTTGGGCAGCAGGTGCGCGCGCAGGTAGGCGACGTCGGCCAGCTCGGCGTAGGAGAACGTGCGGTCCCCGGCGCGCACCCCGCCGCGGCCGTCGAGTTCGGCCGAGTCCACGTCGGCGTCGGCCAGGTGGGCGGCCAGCGCACGCAGCTGGTCGCCCAGCTTCACCGCCGCCGCGGCCGCCGCGGACCCGCCGATCGTCACCGAGCGGGACGCGAACGAGCCCCAGCCGTAGGTGATCCGGTCGGTGTCGCCCTGGACGATCTTGACCTTGTCGTAGGGCAGGCCGAGCCGGTCGGCGACGATCTGGGCGAAGGTCGTCTCGTGGCTCTGGCCGTGCGACAGCGTGCCGGTGGTGACGGTGACCGTGCCGTCGAGGTCCATCGTGATCTGGGACAGGTCGAACCCGGGGACGACCTGCATCCTCCGCGCCGCGAACGCGCCGGAGCCGTAGCCGGTGCGCTCCGAGAAGCAGGAGTAGCCGATGCCCAGCACCCGGCCGTCGGGCAGGGTGCGCCCGGGCCAGCCCTCGTCGCGCAGCACCTGCTCGCACAGGTCGAGGGACTCCCGGTAGGAGCCCGGGTCGTAGGTGATGGCGTTGACCCCGCGGTAGGGGAACTCGGTGATCAGGTTGCGCCGGCGGACCTCCAGCGCGTCGAGCCCGAGCTCGCGGGCGGCGCGCTCCATCAGCCGCTCCATCACCATCACGTACTGCGGCCGGGACACCCCGCGGTACGGCGCGGTCGGCGCCTTGTTCGTGGTGACCGCGCGCCCGCGCACCCGGTAGGCGGGGACCCGGTAGACGCCGGGCATCTCCGCCGAGGCCATCAGCGGCTCGATCCCGGCCGTGAACGGGTAGCAGGAGTAGGCGCCCATGTCGCAGACGACGTCGGACTCCAGGGCGAGGATCTCCCCGTCGGCGGTGAATGCGGCGCGGGCGGTGTAGTGCTGCTCGCGGGCCAGGAAGCTCGCGGTCAGCGCCTCGCGCCGGTCCTCGATCCACTTCACCGGACGGCGGAGGCGCCGCGCGGCGGCCGCGGCGGCGATCTCCTCCCGGCCGACGACGCACTTCTGCCCGAACCCGCCGCCCATGTCCGGCACGACGACCCGGACCTGCTTCTCGTCGAGCCCGGCGCAGCGGGCCAGGACCGTGCGCACCTGGTGCGGGACCTGGGTGCAGGTGCGCACCACCAGCTGCTCGTCGCGGTCGTCCCAGTCGGCGACGACGCCGCGGGTCTCCAGCGGCAGCGCGTTCTGCCGCCCGGTGCGGGCCTCCACGGTGACCACCGTGTGCGCCTCGTCGAAGATGCCGTCGATACCCTCGGTGGCGAACAGCGACACGTCGACGAGCACGTTGCCGGGGGCCTCGTCGTGCACCGGGGGACCGGCCGCGGCCAGCGCGGCGGCCTCGGTCACCACCGGGTCGAGCGGGTCGAGCTCGACGACGGCGGCCTCCACCCCGTCCTCGGCGGCGTAGGGGTCGGTGGCGATCACGACGGCCAGGGGCTCGCCGACGTAGCGGACCTTGTCGCCGGCCAGCACGGGCATCGAGGTGGGGACGAACTCCTCGAGCGGCCGGTCGAGGAGTGCGGTGATGTCGCCCAGGGCGAGATCGGCGGCGTCGAACGCGGCGACGACGCCGGGCACCTGCCGGACCTCGGACAGGTCGACGTCGACCACCCGGGCGTGCGCCTCGGAGCTGCGCACGAACGCCGCGTGCAACATCCGGGGCAGGGTGATGTCGTCGACGAAGCGGCCGCGGCCGGTGAGCAGCCGCGGGTCCTCCCGGCGCGGGACGGACGCGCCGACCCAGCTGCCGTCGCGGCGGAATCCGGGCTCAGCCACGGGCGGCCTCCTCGCGGGCCCGGGCGACGAGGGTGCGGACCAGCCCGCGGCGGTACTCCGCGGGGATCCCGGCCTCGTCGCGCAGCTCCAGACCGTCGGCGACCTCGGCCGGCGTGCCGGCGTCGGGCACCCGCACCGGGACGGCGCCGACCCCGCCGAGCACGACCTCCCCGGTGCCCAGGTCCACCCCCGCCGCGACGACGGCGAAGTCGCCACGGCGGTCGGCGTACTCGGTGAGCGCCGCGCGTGGCGCGGGACGGGGGAAGACGATCTCCACGATCACCTCGTCGGGGTCCAGGGCGGTGGTGAACGGGCCGAGGAAGAACTCCCGCGCCCGGACCTCCCGGCGCCCGCCCGGCCCCTCGGCGACGACGACGGCGTCGAGCAGCACGGCCAGCAGGCACCACTCGGCGGTGGCGTCGCCGTGCGCGATCGACCCGCCGACGGTGCCGCGGGTGCGGATGGGCAGGTGCCCGACCCAGCGCATCGCGGCCGACAGGACCGCGAAGTCCGGCCCGAGGTCGGCCCGCTCGACGGCCCGGTGGGTGGTGAGCGCGCCGATCCGGAGTGCCCCGTCGGCGTGGTGGATGCCGGCCAGGCCCGGCACGTGGGTGAGGTCGATCAGGTGCCCGGGCCGGGCCATCCGGTAGTTCATCATCGCGACCAGGCTCTGCCCGCCGGCGAGCAGCTTGGGCTCGTCGTCGGCCAGCTCGGTCAGCAGGTCGACCGCCCCGCGCACCGACGACGCCCGGTGGTAGGTGAACGCGGCGGGCTTCACGCCTTCTCCACCCGCTCCACGGCCGGTGCGTCGAGGGTCTGCTCGTCGCCGGTGATGCGGTCCAGCTCGCGGCCGCGGGTCTCGGGGGCGCCGAGGGCCATGAACGTCACGGCGGCGAACACGAGCAGCGCCATCAGGGTGAAGGTCAGCGGCAGGCCGAGCACCGGCCACAGCAGGCTGCCGAAGATCAGCGGGACGAACCCGGTGACCGCCCGGCTCGACGACGACGCCCAGCCGAAGCCCGAGGCCCGCAGCTCGGTCGGGTAGAGCTCGGAGACGTAGGCGTACATCACCGGGATGACGACCAGGGCGAAGAACCCGAACACCGCGATCATCGCGACCGCCGCCGTCGGCGAGCCCATGACCAGCGAGAACACGACCAGCGACAGCGCGGCGCACGGACCGGCGACGCCGATGACCCACTTGCGGCCGACGACCTCGACCAGCAGCACCGAGGTGATGACACCGAGGATGCCGACCGCGTTCATGACGGTGGTGGAGGCGAACGCGGCGACCTCGCCCATGCCCTGGGCGCGCAGGATCGACGGCATCCAGGACAGCGCGGCGTAGTAGACGACCATGACGGTGATGAACAGCGACCACGCGACGCCGGTGATGCGCGGGTTGAACGCCCACACCATTCTCAGCTGCTCGCCCAGCGCGCCGAGACCGCGGCGCCGCGAGGTGGTCGGTTCCGGTGCGGCGGCGGTGATCGCGTACTGCTCCACCGGGGCGCCGGTGCGGCGGACCATGTCGTCGATGACGGTGCGGGCCTCGGCCTCGCGGCCGGTCCGGGCCAGGTAGATCGGGGACTCCGGGACACCGCGGCGGATCCAGAACAGCAGCAGCGCGGGCAGCACCATCAGCGCGAGCATCCAGCGCCAGTTGCCCTCGACCGGCACGAGCAGCGTCGCCGAGAGCCCGGCGAGGGTGGTGCCGACCGGCCACCAGCCGTCCATCGCGGCGAGCACCTTGCCCCGGTAGCGCCGGGGTGAGAACTCGCTGACGATCGCGTAGTCGACCGGGATGCAGCCGCCGAGCCCGATGCCGGCCAGGAAGCGCAGCGCCAGGAAGATCTCCCAGCTGGGGGAGAAGGCGCCGAGCACCGAGAACAGGGCGAAGATCAGCAGGGTGATGCTGAAGACCCGCTTGCGGCCCATCCGGTCGGCGATCGTGCCGAACGCGACGGCGCCGACGGCCATGCCGATGAGGTTGGCCGTCGCGACGAGGCCGCGCTGGCCGGTCGAGAGGTCGAACTCGACGCCGAGCAGCGGGGTGAGGAAGCCGTTGAGGGCGACGTCCCAGGCGTCGAACATGTAGCCGAGGCCGCCGATGAGGAAGATCTTCCCCTGGACGCCCCAGCGCCAGGGCAGGTCCTGGACGACCTGGTCTCCGGTACGCATGTCGGTGCTCCTCTATCGGGCGAAGGGGTAGGTGACGGACTCGTCGTCCGGGTCGTTCAGCGGGGAGCCCCGCCACAGCCAGTCGTACGACACGTCGGACTCGCCCTGGAAGCGGCGCAGCTTCTCGTCGCGTTCGCGCTGCTCGGGGCCGTCGGGCAGGTGGTAGAAGTCCATGTTCTGCAGCGAGGCGTCCTGCACGACGCCCGCGTGCTTGGCGCGGCGCTGCACGTAGCGGGCGAGCGCGGTGTCGATCCCGCCGCGGCCGACCGCGCCGAGCTCCTCGGCCAGCACGGCGGCGTCCTCCATCGCCTGGGAGGCGCCCTGGGCCTGGTAGGGGAGCATGGCGTGGCAGGCGTCGCCGAGCAGGGCGACCCGGCCGTCGATCCAGACCGGATCGCGGCGGCGGCGGTGGAGCGCCCACACCGAGACGTCGTCCTTGGCCTTGGACAGCATCGCCGGGACGCGGTCGTCCCAGTCGGCGAAGTCGGCGACGAGGTCCTCGGCGGTCGCCGGGGCGCTCCAGTCGCGCTCGACCTGCTCGGTGCAGGGCACGATCGCGACGACGTTGAGGTACTCGCCGTGGCGGATCATGTAGTGCACCAGGTGCTTGCCGGGGCCGTACCAGATCGTGGAGTGGTAGCGGTCGAGCAGGAACCGGGTCGCCGGGTCCGCGGCGATCAGCTCGCCGGGGATCAGGGCGCGGTAGGCCATCTCGCCGGAGAAGACGAGGGTGTCGTCGAACCCGGCGAGGTCGCGGACACCGGACCGGATGCCGTCCGCGCCGACCAGCACGTCGCCCGCGACGCGCAGCCCGCGCGCGGTGACGGCGACCGGGCGGTCCGGGTCGGTGCGGTCGAGCTCGACGACCTTCGCGTCGGTGTGCACGGTGACCGCGGGGCCGGGGCCGTCCGGGTCGAGGCAGGCCTCGAGCAGGATCCGGTGCAGGTCGGCGCGGTGGTAGTGCCAGTACGGGGCGCCGTAGGTGTCGACGACCTGCTGCCCGAGCGGGAGCTGGGCGATGATCGAGCCGTCGGCCCAGCGGCGCCGCACCTGGTCCTGCGGGGCGGTGTGGATCCGCTCCAGCGACCGGCGCAGCCCCAGGCCGAACAGGATCCGGCTGGCGTTGGGGGCGGTCTGGATGCCGGCACCGACCTCGCCGAGCTGCGGCGCGGCCTCCAGCACGGTGGCCCGGAAGCCCTGACGGCGCAGGGCCAGTGCGGCGGTCAGCCCGCCGAGACCGCCGCCCGTGATGGTGATCTCCAGGGACTGGCTGGGTGCCACGACTACCTCCTCGCGTCCGTCGGGCCTGTGACGTGGCCCGCACGAGAAGTAATCCGAGCACGTACTATCCGGATACGCAAGGTTTTCGTGCGAACGACCCGGAAGGGAAACCGGGACGTAACCCGGGCGGCCGGGCTCAGTCGTTGCCGGGCAACGACGTCCGCTCCGCGACCGCCTCCCAGTGGGCGCCGAGGGTGTTGAGCAGACCGGCGATCTCCGAGCGCCGGTCGTCGGGCACCGCGGCCAGTAGCTCCGCGTCCAGGCGCCGGGTCCGGCGGGTGACCTCGACGAGGGCGGCTGCGCCGTCGTCGGTGAGGGAGAGGATCTTGCGCCGGGCGTCGCGGGGGGACTCGGTGCGCTCGATCAGTCCGCGGCGCTCCATCCGGCGGCAGACGTCGGCCATCGTCGAGGTGTCGAGGGCGACGGCGCCGGCCAACGAGCTCTGGTCGGACTCCGGGTAGGCACGGATCGCCGAGAGCACCGCGAACTGCGGGCCGGTCAGCACCGGGTCGACGTGACGGCTCCAGGCGGCGAGGTAGGCCTGGTACATCCGGCGCGCCCCGTAGCCGGGGGCGGCGACGAGGTCGGCCGGGGGAGCGGGTGCGACGCCTGTTCCGCCGCGCAACAGCTCACCCATCATGCCTCCGTGCTCGTCCGGGCCGGGGCCCTCGTCCGCGGGAGATCCTACGTGTCCGGACGATCACGCGGGGTGGCCGGGCCGGGGCTCAGCGCGGGCGCAGGCCGTCGACGAGCAGGTCCAGCAGGCGTCCGGCCTGCTCGCGGCCCTGCGGGTCGGCGACGGCCATGCAGATCCCGCTGGTGCCGACGAGCACGTCCGCGGCGTCGACGTCGGCACGCAGGGTGCCGTCGGCGATGCCTGCCTTCTGGAGCAGGCGGACCGCCTCGACCATCCGCTCGCGGCTCTGCGCGAACGGGTTGTGCCCGCAGGCCACGAGTGCGTGCAGCGAGTCCGCGAGGTGCTTCTTGGTGATCACGTAGTCGACGAAGCGGTCCATCCAGGCCCGCAGTGCCCGGTCCGCGGGCAGCTCGGTGCGCAGCTGTTCGGCGGCGGCGCAGAGCCGGTCGAGCTCGTTGCGGTACACGGCCTCGACCAGGGAGTCCCGGTTCGGGAAGTGCCGGTAGAGCGTGCCGATGCCGACGCCGGCGTCCTTCGCGATGCCGTCGAGGGTCGTGGCGGGGCCGCCACGGCTCTCCGCGGTGAACGCGCGCACGGCCGCGGCCAGCAGCAGCTCACGGTTGCGCGCGGCGTCCGCACGCAGGCCGGAACGTGTGCTGGTGCCCATGACGGTGCCTCCTCGGGTGGGACTGACGATCCCACGATACGTCTTGCGATCCGGAGGATGCTCCGGATAGAGTCCCGAGTCATACGGAGGATCCTCCGTTTACTTGTCCCCGGGACACGGCGACGCAACGACGACGTCACCGACCGCGTACCCGGTGCTCAGAAGGGATCACGCCATGCTGTTCCGCTCCACGACCGACCGATCCCGTCCGCTGTCCACCACCGCCACCTCCCGTGTCATCCTGCCGGCCGCACCGGCCGGGACCACCGCCTCCGACGTGCTCGCCGGCGTCGACCTCACCGGCCGGCGCGCCGTCGTCACCGGTGCGACCACCGGGGTCGGCCTCGCGGCCGCCCGCGCACTGGCCGCCGCCGGGGCCGAGGTCACCCTCGCCGTCCGCGACGCCGAGGCCGGTGCCGCCGCCCGTGACGGCATCGTCGCCGACACCGGCAACGAGCGCGTCGCCGTCGGCGAGCTCGACCTCTCCGACCAGCGCTCCATCGCCCGCTTCGTGCGCCTGTGGGACGGACCGCTGCACATGCTCGTGCACGCCGCGGCCGTCACCGGCGCCCCGCTGACCCGCACCGTCGACGACTGGGAGCTGCACCTGGCCGTCAACCACCTCGGGCCGGCGTCGCTCACCTCGGGACTGCACTGGGCGCTCACGGCGGTCGATGGCGCGCGGGTGGTCACCGTGACCTCCGCCGCCCACCGGGACGCGGCGTTCGACCCGGAGGACCCGCACTTCTCCGACGAGCGCTACGACGGCCACCTCGCCCACGCCCGTTCCCGCAGCGCGGCGCTGCTGCACGCGGTCGAGGCCGCGCGTCGCTGGTCGGGCGACGGGATCGCGGTGAACGCCGCCGACCCCGGCCCGGCGGGGACCGACCCCGAGCGGGGGGCCGCCACGGTCGTGCTGGCAGCGGCGTCGCCGCTGGTCGGGGGGATCAGCGGGCGCTACTTCGCCGGGCTCGCGGAGGCGGGACCGGCCGGGCCGGGCGTGGCGGGCGGGGTCGCCACGCACGCACTGGACCCGGTCGCCGCGCGGCGGGTCTGGCGCTGGACCGAGCGCACGCTGCGCGAGGTCTGGTTCGCCGGGCTGCCGATCGTGGCCTGACCCCGGGGGGCTGCCCCGAGGGGAACCCTCGTAGCGCTCAAAGCCACGAGAGTTCCCCTGGGGGCGTCCGGGACGGGCGCGCCGGTCAGTGGCGCAGCCACACCGCGGTGTCGGCGGGGACCTCGCCGCGGGCGGTGAGCGGGCCGCTGGACAGCATCACCTCGGCGTCCTCGGGCAGCGACACCGGCGCCGAGGAGACGTTCACCAGGCAGGTGAAGCCGCCGTCGCCGGAGTCCGAGGTGCGGGCCAGGGCCAGCGTGCCCTCCGGCGACTCCTGCCAGGTCAGCGCGCCGCCGCCGAGTGCGGGGTGCGCGCGGCGGATCGCCAGGGCGTCCCGGTAGAGGTGCAGCACCGATTCCGGGTCGGCCTCCTGCACGTCGGCCGCGTGCCGGGCGAACACCTCCGGCTGCGGCAGCCACGGTGTCCCGGACGGGCCGAACCCGAAGCCGGGCTCGCCCGCGGCCCAGGGCAGCGGGACGCGGCAGCCGTCGCGGCCGCGCAGCGTGTGCCCGGACAGCTCCCAGGTCGGGTCGTCGAGCCGGTCGGTCGGGATGTCCTCGACCTCGGGCAGTCCGAGCTCCTCGCCCTGGTAGAGGTACGCGGTGCCGGGCAGCGCGAGCATGAGCAGCGTCGCCGCGCGGGCCCGGCGCAGGCCGAGCTCGGGGTCGGCGGGCAGGGCGATCACGTCGTCGAGGTTCCAGCCGCGCCCGGCCTCGGGCTTGCGGGCCAGCCGGCTCGGGTGCCGGCAGACGTCGTGGTTGGACAGCACCCAGGTCGCCGGCGCGCCGACCCGGGTGTTCTCGGCGATCGCGTCGTCGATGTTGTCGCGCAGGTCCTCGGCCAGCCAGGCCGCGGTCAGGAAGTTGAAGCTGAACGCGGTCTGCAGCTCGTCCGGGCGCAGGTAGCGGGCCAGGCGCTGCGGGTCCGGCACCCAGGCCTCGGCGACGAACACCCGCGGCGGGTCGTAGGCGTCGCCGATCCGGCGCCACGACCGGAAGATGTCGTGGACGCCGTCGCGGTCGAGGTAGGGGTGGCCGCCGTCCTGGGCGTCGTTCACGCCCTCGACGACGTCGGGCAGCCCGGGCTCCTTCACCATCGAGTTCGCGACGTCGACGCGGAACCCGTCCACGCCCCGGTCGAACCAGAAGCGCAGGGTCTCCTCGAAGTCGGCGCGGACCTCCGGGTGCTCCCAGTTCACGTCCGGCTGCCGGATGTCGAACAGGTGCAGGTACCACTGCTCCGGCGTCCCGTCGGGGGCCACGACCCGCTCCCACGCGGGCCCGCCGAACATCGACTCCCAGTTGTTCGGCGGGAGCTCACCGTTCTCGCCGCGGCCGTCGCGGAAGAGGTAGCGCTCGCGCTCGGGCGAGCCGGGGCCCGCGGCCAGCGCCTGCCGGAACCACACGTGCTCGTCGGAGTGGTGGTTCGGGACGATGTCGAGCAGCACCCGGATGTCGCGCGCGTGGGCCTCGGCGATCAGGGCCTCGGCCTGGGCGGTGTCGCCGAACATCGGGTTGATCGCGCGGTAGTCGGCCACGTCGTAGCCGCCGTCGGCCAGCGGCGACGGGTACCAGGGATTGATCCAGATCGCGTCGACGCCCAGGCGGGCGAGATGGTCGAGCCTGCTGCGCAGACCGGCGAGATCACCGGTCCCGTCGCCGTTCCCGTCGGCGAAGCTGCGGATGTAGACCTGGTAGACGACGGCGTTGCGCCACCAGTCCTGCTCGTGCACGGACATGATGCTCCCGGGTGCGGATCGTGGGGCGGGGCGGTGTTGCAGAGTGTTTCATCCGGTTGCAACCGCTGTCGAGGCGCGGGCACGATGACCCCCGTGACGGACGAGCCGGTGCGCGAGGTCGTACGCCGGGTGGGTGTCCGGCGGGTCGCCGAGCTCGCCGGGGTCTCCCCGGCGACGGTGTCGCGCGCCCTGCGCGAGGGCACCCCCGTCTCGCACGACACCCGCGAACGCGTCCGCCGGGCGGCGGCCTCCCTCGGCTACTCCGTCCCCGTCCGGCCGCTGACGGTCGCCGTGCTCGCCCGCTTCCCGACCCGCTGGTTCTTCGCCGAGGCCGTCGCCGGGGTGGAGGGCGTGCTGTCCGCGGCCGGGCACGTCACCCAGCTCCACAACCTCGGCGACCCGGACGCGCGGGCGCACTTCTTCGCGACGCTGCCGGTGCGCGGGCGCGCCGACGGGCTGATCGTCGTCGCCTCGGCGATCGACACCACCGAGGCCGCGGCGCTGGACGCGCTGGGCATCCCGGTCGTCGTGCTCGGCGGGGACATGCCCGGACGGCCGCGGATCGGCATCGACGACCGCGCCGGAGCCCGCACCGCCGTCCGGCACCTGCTCGGGCTCGGCCACCGCGGCGTCGCGCTGGTGTCGTTCGACCCCGACGAGGCCAACGGCCGCGCCACGACGACCGACCGGCGCGACGGCTGGGCCGACGCGCACGCCGAGGCCGGGCGACCCCGCGGCCCGGTCGTCGCCACCGGGGCCGGGGTGACCGACGGCGACGCCGCGGCCGCCGAGCTGCTCTCCCTCCCGGCGATGCCGACCGCGGTGTTCGCGATGTCCGACGAGCTCGCCGTCGGTGTGCTGCGCACCCTGCGCCGTGCCGGGGTGGCGGTGCCGGGCCAGGTGTCGGTGGTCGGGTTCGACGACCACGACTCGGCCGCCGTCGCCGAGCTCACCACGGTCGCCCAGCCGGTCCGCCGCCAGGGCGAGCTCGCCGCCCGGGCACTGCTCGCCGCGCTGGGCGGCGACGTCCCCGGCGACGTCGAGGTCCCGACCCGGCTGGTGCTCCGGGCGACGACGGCGCCACCCCGGGTCAGCTGACCAGCCGGTCCGGGCGCAGCTCCACCCGGCGCAGCAGTTGCGCGTTGAGCGCGACGACGACCGTGGACAGGCTCATCAGCAGCGCGCCGACCGCGGGCGGGAGCACGAACCCGACCGGGGCGAGCACCCCGGCCGCGAGCGGCACCGAGACCAGGTTGTAGCCGGCCGCCCACCACAGGTTCTGCAGCATCTTCCGGTACCCGGCGCGGGACAGCGCGATCACCGACAGCACCCCGCGCGGGTCGGAGGAGGCGAGGACCACCCCGGCCGAGGCGACGGCGACGTCGGTACCGGCCCCGATCGCGATCCCGACGTCGGCCCGGGCCAGCGCCGGGGCGTCGTTCACGCCGTCGCCGACCATCGCGACGACCGCGCCGCGGTCCTGGAGCCGGGCCACCGCCTCGTCCTTGCCCTCGGGCAGCACCTCGGCGACCACCTCGTCGACGCCCAGGTCGCGGGCGACCGCCTCGGCCACCGGGCGCGCGTCACCGGTGAGCATCACGACCCGTACGCCGCGGGCGTGCAGGGCGTCGACCGCGGCCCGGGACTCCGGGCGGACCGCGTCGGCGAGGGCGAGCGCGCCCACCACCTCGCCGGGGTCCGCACCGGCCACCACGTACAGCACGGTGGCACCGTCGTCGCCCCACCGGTGCACGTCGCCGGTCAGCTCGGCGGGCACGTCGAGACCGCGCTCGCGCAGCAGCGCCGGACCCCCGACGGCGACCGGCCGCCCGTCGACGGTGGCGGACACCCCGCGTCCGGTGTGTGAGTGGAACCCGTGTGCGGCCGGGACGGCACGCCCGTCCGCCGCGGCGACGACGGCGCGGGCGAGCGGGTGCTCGCTGTCGGCCTCGACGGCGGCGGCCAGGGCCAGGGTGCCCGCAGCGCCCGCGGTCCCGACGACCCGCGGGCTGCCGGTGGTGAGCGTGCCGGTCTTGTCGAACAGCACGGTGTCGACGGTGCGGATGCGCTCCAGCGCGAGCCGGTCGGTGACCAGCACCCCGGAGCGTGCCGCGCGGGCCGTGGAGATCGCGATGACCAACGGGATCGCCAGCCCGAGCGCGTGCGGGCAGGCGATCACGAGCACGGTGACGGTGCGGGTGACCGCCTGCGCGGTGTCGCCGAGCAGCGTCCACGCGGCGAAGGTCGCCACCCCGGCACCCGCGGCGAACCAGAACAGCAGCGCCGCCGCGCGGTCGGCGAGTGCCTGGGCCCGGGAGCGCGAACCCTGCGCGTTCTCCACCAGGCGACGGATGCCCGACAGCGCCGTGTCCTCGCCGACGGCGTCGACCCGGACCCGCAGCGCCGAATCGGTGGCGACGGTGCCCGCCACCACCCGGTCGCCGGTGCCGCGCGGGACCGGCCGGGACTCCCCGGTGATCATCGACTCGTCCACCTCGGCGGCACCGTCGACGACCGTGCCGTCGGCGGGCACCCGGGCGCCCGACCGGACCAGCACCACGTCGCCGACGACCAGGTCGGCCGGTGCGACCGTACCGACCGTGCCGTCGGCGCCGACCCGCTCGGCGGTGTCGGGCAGCAGCGCGGCCAGCGCGTCGAGGGCCCCGGACGCCTGCCCGAGCGCACGCATCTCGAGCCAGTGCCCGAGCAGCATGATCACGACCAGCAGCGCCAGTTCCCACCAGAAGTCCAGCCCGCCGACACCGAGCGAGCTCAGCAGGCTCGCCACCCACGCGACGCCCACGGCCATGCCGATGAGCAGCATCATCCCGGGCCGGCGCGCCCGGATCTCGGCGACGGCGCCGGCCAGGAACGGCCGGCCCGGCCAGAAGAGGATCACGGTGCCGAGCACCGGGGGGATCCACGCCGACCACGCCGGGGGCGAGTACCCGAGCAGCATCCCGGTCATCGCGCTGAAACCGACGACGGGGACGGCGAGCACCAGCGCGACGACGAACCGGTCCCGGAACACCGCCGCGTGGTCCGCGTGCCCGTGTCCCGCGTGCCTGCCGTGGGCCCCGGGGACGCCGCCGGGGTGCGTCCCGTGCTCCTGCGGGGCGGAGGCCGCCCGTGGCTCGCCGTGCATCGTCTACCTCCCGACGTCGTGGACACCGGCTGCAGCGATTATACCCCCCCAGGGTATTCCCGGCGGCCGGGTCGCGCGAGGTACCGTCGTGGTCGTCCCGCGGGGACACCGCGGGAGGTGGTCGGCGTGGTCCGGGTCGAGGGGCACTGGCGCGACCGCAGCTGGGTCGCCGCGCACCACCGGCACCCGATGCGGCCCGGTGCCGACCAGACGGTGCTCGTCGCGCCGCCCGCCCGGTCGGTGTGCATCGACCTGTCCGCGCACGGTGGACCGTTCCCCGCCGAGCCGGTGGACGGGCGCCCCGCACCGGCGCTGCCCGCACCCCGGCCGCTCGCCGCGCGCTGAGGCGGCAGGATGGTGTCGTGCCGAAGCTGATCGAGAACGCCAGCCGGGTCACCGCCGCCGGGACCCCGCCGAAGACCATCGACGAGTACGTCGGGCGGGTGAACTCCGGCGACGGCCGGGTCTCGGTCGCCCACATGCGCAGCCCGTCGGGCTGGGCCGAGCCCGGCCAGACCCCGCAGTTCGACGAGTACACCCTGGTCCTGCGCGGCGCACTGCGGGTCGAGTTCGACGGCGGGGAGCTCGACGTCGCCGCCGGGCAGGCCGTGCACACCGCGCCGGGGGAGTGGGTGCGCTACAGCTCACCCGGCCCCGACGGCGCGGAGTACGTGGCCGTCTGCCTGCCCGCCTTCGAGATCGGTGCCGCGCACCGTGACGACGAGCCCGGGAGCTGATCCGGTCCCGTGCCGCCGCCCGGGGCCCGGCGGTCGACGACGGCGCCTGGTGCCGCGCCGCGGGAGCGGCCGGGAGCTCCGATCCGGTACACCTGGGGCGTGACGATCCGGACGGTTGCCCTCACCGCCCTCGCCGCGCTCCTGCTGGCCGGATGCGGCACCGGCGGCGCCACGGCCGCCGGTGCGGGCACCACCGGTCCGCACGCGGCCACGGCCGCCGACCTCACCGGCGTCCGCTGGCTGCCCGCCGACGGCACCGCGCAGGGCCGGGCGTTCGCCGAGTTCGCCCCGGACGGCACCTGGACCGGCTCGGACGGCTGCAACGGCCAGAGCGGTGAGTGGACCCTCGGCGACGGCGGTGCCCTGCGGGCGACGGCGGGCCTCAGCACGATGATCGGCTGCGAGAACGTGCCCGTCGCGCGCTGGGTCTCCGAGGCCGTCCACGTCGAGACCGAGGGCGACGCCCTGCTCCTGCACCCCGCGACGGGCGAGCCCGTGCGCCTGGTGCGCGCACCCCGCTGACACCGAGGCGCACGTTCCCGCCCCGCGGAGGGCGCGAACGTGCTCCTCGACGCGGGTGCCGGTCGTCGAGCGTCGCGGAACCGTGCCGCCGACCACGGGAGCGCAGCGCCCGGTCCGGGACGGGTCAGCGGGGCAGCGGCAGCCAGTCCAGGACGTCGCGGATCCGGGCGTCCCAGTAGCCCCACTCGTGCTCGCCGGGGCCGAACGCGGTGCTCACGGACACCCCGGCGGCCCGGGCCAGCTCGGCGAAGCGCACCGACTGCGGGTGCAGCGGGTCCTCGGTGCCGGCGCACACGTACAGCGCGGGCGCCGCGGCCGGGTCGAGCCGGGCGAGCAGGGTGGACAGGTCGGCCTCGGTGCCGGCCACCGGGGCGCCGTCGAGGATCCGTTCCCAGATCCGGGGGTCCTCCTCGCGGGGCGGGCCCGCGGCCAGCGCGGCGAGGTCGAGCGCCCCGGACAGCGACGCCGCGGCCGCGAACCGGCCGGGCTCGGCCAGCGCCCAGGACAGCGCGCCGTAGCCGCCCATCGACAGCCCCGCCACGAACGTCTCCGCCGGGTCGGCCGACACCCGGAAGAACCGCGCCACCAGCGCCGGGAGCTCCTCGGTCACCCAGGTGCGGTAGCGGCCGCCGTAGGCCTGGTCGGTGTAGAAGCTGCGGTGCACCTGCGGCATGACGACGGCGAGCCCCAGCTCGTCGGCGTACCGCTCGACGGCGGTGTAGCGGGTCCAGGCGGTGTCGTCGTCGGACAGGCCGTGCAGCAGGTAGAGCACCGGTGGCGGGGCGTCGAGGTCGCGCACCCCGGCGCCGATCCGGGTCCGCGACGGCTGGGGCAGCAGCACCGTGACCGAGGTGGCCAGTCCGAGGGAGTCGGCGACGACGTCGCAGCGCAGCCGGGCCATTCCGGTGATCCTCGTCGGCGCGCGACCGGCCGGTCAAGGCACACTCGGGTCGTGCACGTCCTCATGTCGACCACCGCCGCGCACGGCCACGTCCACCCGAACCTGCCGGTGATGGCCGAGCTGGTCGCCCGCGGCCACCGCGTCACCTACCCGGTCCCGGAGCGGTTCGCCGAGGCCGTCGCCGCGACCGGGGCGACGCCGCTGCGGATCCGCACCGACCTGCCCGACCCGGCGAAGGGCGAGCAGTGGCCCGACGGCGGGATCGAGGCCATGCGGCTGTTCTCCGCCGAGGCCCGCTCCGCCTACGACCAGATCGCCGACGCGCTGCAGTACGAGCACCCCGACGTCGTCTGCTATGACGGCAGCGGCTGGGCCGGGCACGCGTTCTCCCGGGTCCGGGGCATCCCGCGGGTGGAGCTGTCCCCGCACATGGTGGCCTGGGACGGCTTCGAGACCGACATGGCCGAGGCCTTCGCGTTCCTGGAGACCCCCGAGGGGCTCGCCTGGCGCGGCGAGCTGGACGCCTGGCTGGACGAGGTCGGCGCCGGCGTCGGGAACCGGGAGTTCCTCGGCCGCCCCGACCGCTCGGTGGCGCTGATCCCCGAGGCGATGCAGCCCGAGCTCGACCGGGTCGACCGCGACCGCTACACCTTCGTCGGCCCGGTCATCGGCGACCGCTCGCACCAGGGGCTGTGGCCCAAGCCGAAGGCCCCGCTGCTGCTGGTGTCGCTCGGCTCGGCCTACACCGACCGGCCGCAGTTCTGGCGGGCCGCCGTCGAGGCGATGACCGGCACCGGCTGGCAGACCGTGCTCGCCACCGGCCCGCACGTCGCCCCGGCCGACCTCGGCGCGGTCCCCGACGACGTCACCGTCCGGGAGTGGGTGCCGCAGCTGGCGGTGCTGGCGCACGCGTCGGCGTTCGTCACCCACGCCGGGATGGGCGGCTGCACCGAGGGGCTGTGGCACGGCGTCCCGATGGTCGCGGTCCCGCAGGCGGTGGACCAGTTCGGCAACGCCGACCGGATCGCCGCGCTCGGCGTGGGCGAGCACCTGCCCGCCGACGCGGTCACCCCGGAGACGCTGCGCGAGGCGGTGCTGCGGGTGTCCTCGTCGGAGGAGGTCGCGCGCCGCTGCGCCGAGGAGAAGGCGACCGCCCGCGCGGCCGGCGGGGCCGCGGCCGCCGCGGACGTCGTCGAGGGTCTGGTGCCGTCCGCGCTGTGTGCGGCGTGCGCTCTCGTCGGTGGCTGCGGGGGACGCCGCTGAGCCCGTCCCGACCCGCGCTGGTCCGTTCGGGGCACCGTCGGGCGTGGCGATTGTGGACACAGCGTTGCCAATGGCAACGTCTGCCTCTCGGTCGGGGGGCGGGCGCGTGCGCCCGGAGAGGTGGAGCCGGTGCGCAGGACGATCATCACGCTGCTCGTCGCCGTCGGGGTGACGCTCGGGACGGCCGGGCCGGCCCTGGCCGCGCCCGCGCCGCCGCCGCCGGGGCAGGGCATCACGTGGGGTCCGTGCACGAGCCCGTCGCTGCAGCAGGCCAAGGCCGAGTGCGGCTTCCTGAAGGTCCCGCTGGACCACGCGCAGCCCGCCGGCAAGAAGATCGAGATCGCGGTGTCGCGGATCCGGCACACCGTGCCGCAGGCGCAGTACCAGGGCGTCGTGCTGGTGAACCCCGGTGGCCCGGGCGGCCCCGGGCTGGGCCTGTCCCGGCTCGGCGGCGCCGTCCCGAAGAACGCCGGCGCCGCCTACGACTGGATCGGCTTCGACCCGCGCGGGGTGGGCATGAGCCGTCCCGCCCTGACCTGCGACGCCGACTACGGCGGCTACGCCCGCCCCGACTACCGGCCGGAGAACGGCGCCGAGAAGGCGTGGCTGCCGAAGGCCGAGGCCTACGCCCGGGCGTGCGGCAAGGCCGGCGGCGACCTGCTCGCGCACCTGCGCACCGAGGACACCGTCCGCGACATGGACCTGATCCGCCGGGCCCTGGGCGCACCGCAGATCAACTACTACGGCTTCTCCTACGGCACGATGCTCGGCCAGGTCTACGCCACGATGTTCCCGGACAAGGTCCGCCGGATGGTTCTCGACGGCGTCGTCGACCCCCGTGACTGGTGGTACCGGGCCAACCTGAAGCAGGACGTCGCGTTCCAGCGCAACATCGAGACCTTCTTCGACTGGGTCGCCAAGAACGACGCCACCTATCACCTCGGCACCACCGGCGACGCCGTCGAGAAGCGCTTCTACGACCTCGCCGCGGAGTTCCGGAAGGCCCCGCTGGGCGGGCGGATCGGGTCCTCGGAGTGGACCGACATCTTCCTGCGCGCCGGCTACAACGTGGGGGAGTACACCTCCGTCGCCGACGCGTTCGTCGCCGGCACGAAGAAGGACGCGGCCGCGCTCAAGGCCGCCTACGACCAGGCGGGCTCGCCCACCGACGACAACAACTACGCCGTCTACCTCGCCACCCAGTGCACCGACGCCCCGTTCCCGCACGACTGGGCCACCTGGAAGCGCGACAACACGGCCACCGACCGGAAGGCGCCGTTCGAGACCTGGGGCAACGCCTGGTACAACGCGCCGTGCCGGGACTGGCCGGTGAAGCCCGGGCCCGCACCGAAGGTCGCCGGGACGCTGCGGACCGGCCCGCTGCTGATCTCCGAGACCTACGACGGCGCCACCCCCTACGAGGGCGCACTCCAGGCCCGGCGGACCTTCCCCGGCTCGTCGCTGGTCGAGGGCGTCGGCGGGCACACCCACTCGTCGTCGCTGTCGGGGATCGCGTGCACCGACGACACGGTCGCCGACTACCTGCTCACCGGCGCGCTGCCGAAGCGCACCGGCGGGGACCGGTCGGACCGGCAGTGCCCGCCGCTGCCGCCGCCGTCCCCGGCGGCCGCGGGCGGGTGAGCCGGGCTCAGCCGGCTCAGCTGCCGACGAGCACGAGCACCAGCGGCACCGGGACGGCGACGAGGGCCAGCAGCACCGCGTTCGCCACCCGGTACTCCCGCAGCACCGCGACGAACTCGCGCAGCACCGCGCTGGGCCAGTAGTAGCCGGCGGTCGGCGCCCCCACGGCCTGGGCGTCGACGCCGAGCCGCCGGGCCAGCAGCGCGGCCCGGAACGCGTGGTAGTTGCTGGTCACGATGACCCCGGGGCCGTCGCCGACCAGCGCCGAGCTGAACCGCAGGTTCTCCTCGGTGGTCCGCGAGTCGGTCTCCGCGGTCAGCACCGCCGGGTCGGCGCCGTGCGCCGCGGCCCAGCGCGCCATCGCCTCGCCCTCGGCGAGCCGCTCGTCGTCGCCCTTCCCGCCGGACAGCACCAGCCGTCCGGCCCCACGCCGGGTCAGCTCGTCCATCCCGGTCGCGATCCGCGACGCCAGCAGCGGCGGCACCTCGCTGCCGTGCAGCCCGGAGCCGAGCACGACCACCCAGTCCGCGGGCCGGTCGCGCACCAGCCACCGGTAGAGCCGCGCGTAGCCGAGGAAGGCGGCGAACTGGAACGCCAGGAACGCCGCCGCCGCCAGGCAGGCCAGCCACAGCGCGCGCAGCACGAGCGAGTGCAGCGCCAGCACCGGCCAGACCGCGACGAGCAGCCCGATGATCGCCAGGCCGGTGAGCAGCGACAGCGAGTTGCCGAGTGAGAAACGCTCCCGGCGCAGCATCACCGCGCCGTTGAGGACGCAGAACACCGCGAACACCACCGTGATCAGCGGCGACAGCACCACGGCGAGCACGAGCGCACCGAACACGGGGTTGCCGCCCGACCCGGCGAGCGCGAGCACCCACCCGAGGCTCACCGCCGCGGCGAGCAGCCAGTAGGCGTTGCCCAGCCGTCGGGGGTCGCGCCGGATCCGCCGCACGGTGAACACGGTGACGACGACCGCGAGCACGACGGGCAGCACGACCGCGAGGACGGTCACGAGCAGGGTGAGGAACGAGTCGGACATCGACGACGATCCTTCTCCCCGCCCCACGGACCGGCCCCGGACGGCCCGGGCGGCCACCCGGTCGTGGCGGCCGGCGGTCGGCCCGGTGCGCCGGACCGGGTCCGGCGACGGCGACGCCCGGCGTCGGGGAGGATGACGGCACTGTGTCGTCCCTCTTCGCCCCCACCGTGCGCGTGCCCGGTGGCCGTTTCAAGCCGGACCCACCGGTCCCCGCGCGCGACGTCGCCCGCGCCGACCGCCGGGTCCGCCGCGCGACGGGGGTGCTCGCCGCCCTGGCGGTGCTGCTCGTCCTCGCCTGGTGGGTCGACGGCGGCGGCCCCGCCGGGCTGCTGGAGGGCGGCACCCGCGCGGTCGCCGAGACCGGACGGCTCTGCGGGCTGCTGGCGTCGCTGCTGCTGCTCGGGCAGGTGCTGCTCGCCGCCCGGATCCCACTGCTGGAGCACGCGTTCGGCCAGCGGCATCTCATCGCACTGCACCGCGGTACCGGGATCGCCTCGTTCGCCGGGATGCTGGCGCACGTCGGCTGCGCGAGCTGGGCGCACGGCCCCGCCGGCGCGGGCCGCGTCCCCGCCGGGTTCTGGCAGCTGACGTGGACCCGGCCCGGGATGGTCGCGGCCTCGCTCGGCACCGTCCTGGTGGTGCTCGTCGTCGTGACCAGCGCGCGGTGGATCCGCACCCGGCTGCGCTACGAGTGGTGGCACCTGCTGCACCTGTGGGGCTACGCCGGGGTGTTCCTCGCGCTGCCGCACCAGCTGTGGGCGGGGCGGGAGTTCACCACCTCGCCGTCGCGGACGGTGTTCTGGTGGGGGCTGTGGTCCGCCGCGGTGCTCGCCGTCGTGGTCTGGCGGGTCGCGGTCCCGGTGCTCCGGTCGCGCCGCCACCGGATCACCGTCGCCGCGGTGCTGCCCGAGGGCGACGGCAGCGTGTCGGTGCACATGACCGGCGACCGGCTGCGCGAGCTCGGCGCCTCGGCCGGGCAGTTCTTCGTCTGGCGGTTCCGGTCCGGGCGTGGCTGGCCCGCGGGCAACCCGTACTCGCTGTCGGCACCGCCGACGGCCCGCTCGCTGCGGATCACCGTCAAGCAGCTCGGCGACGGCAGCGCCGCCGTCCCGAACCTGCGGCAGGGCACCCGGGTCTACATCGAGGGCCCCTACGGCAGGCTCACCCCGCGCACCCGGACCAGCCCGCGGGTCGCGCTGATCGGCGCGGGCGTCGGGATGACCCCGTTGCGGGCGCTGGCGGAGAAGTTCCTCAACGAGTCCGCCGACGTCGTGGTGGTGCACCGCTTCACCCGCGAGCCGCTGTTCGCACGGGAGTTCACCCGCCTCGCCCGGGAGCGGAACCTGCACGTGGTGGCCTCGCCCGGGCGTCGCCGGGGGGCGGGGTCGTGGTGGGGCGCCGACGCGGGCCGGGCCGACGACCTCGCCGCGCTGCGGACCCGGATCCCGGACATCGCGGTGCGCGAGGTGTACGTGTGCGGGCCCGGCCGGTGGACCGCGATGGTCCGGCGCACCGTGCTCGACGCCGGGGTGCCGGAGCGGCGCGTGCACGTCGAGAACTTCGGCTGACGACGCGTCGGGAGCCCGGGTCGGGAGGCCCGCAGGGCGCGCGGTCTGCGTCCGGTCGGGCGGGGCGGACGGGTCAGGGCGCCAGGCGCTGCAGCAGGGCCATGACCTCGCCGAGGGTCGTCTCGACCACCCGCAGGCGCTGCCCCTCCTCGCCGCCGGGCGCCGCGGGGGCGCCCGCCGCACCGGGACGACGCCGGGGCAGCGCGGCCGGGGCGCCGGTGCCCGAGGTGCCCGGAGCGTTCGATCCCGTGTCCGGTGAACCCGTACCCGCGACCTCGGGGAACGCGGCCTCCGGGGACGCGGCCTCCGGGGACGGAGGGATCGGGGACGCAGGGGCCGGGTCGTGCCGTCGTTCCAGCTCGTCGAGGCGTTGCAGGGTCGCCTGCAGGGTGGCCTCCGCGCTGTCCGCCCGGACGGTCTCCCGGCGGCCCTGTTCCACGAGGCGGGCGACCCAGCTCGCCCAGGCGTCGACCCCGGCCCGCCGGTAGCCCCACGGGGCGGTGCCGAACACCGGGGGCGACGCGTCGTCGGCGGCGTCGCGGCCGAACCGGGCGGCCACACCTGCGCCGCCGACCCGGTCGTCGACCCGGTCGGCGGTGTCGCCGTCGCGTTGTGTGCCCGCCGCACCCCGTCCTGTGATCACGGGCTCAGTCAACGGGCCCGATCCGGGGGCGCGCGAGCGCGACGGGCGGCGAACGGTCACCCGTTCGGCGAACGGTGACCACTCTCGGTGAACGGTCCGCTGTGGACGATCAGGCGAGGTGGACGTACTCGTACTCGAAGGGCTTGCCGTTGATCCCGTTCGACGGCGGCGCGATCCAGCCCGCGATCTTCCCGGGCTCGTAGACCGGGCGCATCAGGTTCTGCACGAACGTCCGGTCCGCCTCCGACGGCAGCCAGTCGTCCTGCCGGGACGCCCACACATCGGCGGAGATCAGGTCGCCCTTCGGGGTGAGCTCGTGGGAGGAGAACAGCCCGACCTGCCGGTTGAACCCGACGTGCGGGAGGTAGACGCGGTCGTCGAACCCGTTCTTCTCCAGGATGCGGTTCCAGCGCTTCAGCCCGGACTGGCAGTCCTTCACGTACTCGTTGCGCAGGTCCAGGTTCAGCGCCAGCAGGGCCGGGACCTCGTCGGTGACGACGCCGCCGTCGCGGACCTGCTCCATGCCGTAGCCGTCCTCGGTCAGCACGTGGTCGTCGCGACGCCGCTCCTCCTGCCAGCGGCCCTTGAGCCCGGCGGTGAAGTAGTTCGCCGCGTTCGTCGACTGCTCGGAGCCGAACAGGTCGAGGCTGACCGAGTAGTGGAAGTTGATGTACTTCTGGATCACGTCCAGCGGGATGCCGCCGTGCGGGGCGATGTCGGCGGTGTCGTGGGAGCGCATCAGCTCGCAGGTCCGCTGGATCACCCGGTCGATACCGGTGGTGCCCACGAACATGTGGTGGGCCTCCTCCTTCAACATGAACTCGCAGGTGCGCGAGAGCGGGTCGAAGGCGGACTCCTTCAACGTGCCGAGCTGGTACTTGCCGTCCCGGTCGGTGAAGTAGGTGAACATGAAGAACGACAGCCAGTCCGGGGTCTCCTCGTTGAACGCACCGAGGATGCGAGGGCTGTCGAGGTCGCCGGAGTTGCGCTGCAGCAGCGCCTCGGCCTCCTCGCGGCCGTTGCGGCCGAAGTAGGCGTGCAGCAGGTACACCATCGCCCAGAGGTGGCGGCCCTCCTCGACGTTGACCTGGAAGAGGTTGCGCAGGTCGTAGAGGCTGGGGGCGGTCTCGCCGAGGCGGCGCTGCTGCTCGACCGAGGCCGGCTCGGTGTCGCCCTGGATGACGATCAGGCGCTGCAGGTCGGCGCGGTACTCGCCGGGCACCTGCTGCCAGACCGGCTCGCCGCGGTTCTCGCCGAAGGCGATCCGGCGGTCGTCGGAGCGCTCGGCGAGGAACACGCCCCAGCGGTACTCCTCCATCGCGACGTGGCCGAACTGCGCCCAGCCCTCCTTGCCGACGTCGACGGCGGTGCGCAGGTAGACGTCCTGGGTCGGCACGGCCGGGCCCATCGTCTTCCACCAGGTGAGGAAGTTGGGCTGCCAGGACTCCAGGGCGCGCTGCAGCTTGCGGTCCCCGGCGAGGTCGACGTTGTTGGGGATCTTCTCGGAGTAGTCGATGCTCATGGCTCACACCCGCTTGCGGTCGAAGTCGGCCCTGCGGCCCGTCCCGTACTTGCGCAGTGCGCCCTCCGGCCCGGAGGCGTTCGGGCGCACGAAGATCCAGTTCTGCCAGGCGGTGAGCCGGCCGAAGATGCGGCTCTCCATCGTCTCCGGCCCGACGAACCGGTGGTTGGCCTCCATCCCGGTCAGCGCGTCCGGCGAGAGCGAGGCCCGCTCCTCGAGCATGATGCGGACCTCGTCGTCCCAGTCGATGTCGTCCGGGGCGTCGGTGACCAGGCCCAGCTCCAGCGCCTCGCCCGCGGTGAGGCGGCGCCCCACCTCCTTGCGGAGCGTGGCGACGTGGTCGTCGTCGCCGTGGAAGCGGCTCGCGAGCCGGGACGGCCCGTTGGGCATCGGGAAGGTGCCGAAGTTCGACGCCGTGAGCATGATCTGGGCCTCGTCGCCCTGCTCGTCGCCCTCGATCGTGCCGTCGAGCATGTACTGGCGGTCACACGCCAGGGCCAGCTCCAGCAGCGCACCGGCGAAGCAGGAGCCCGGCTCGACCAGCGCGATCAGGCTGCGGCTGGTGACGTCCAGGCGCTTGAGCGTGCGCTTGAAATAGTGCCGGATCTCGTTGACCAGCCAGTCGTCGCCCGAGTGCTGCTCGATGACGCGCTCGAAGGCCAGCGCGTCCTCGACGTCGCCCCGGGTGCGGATCACCCAGGTGCCCAGCTCGGGTTCGTTGCTGCGCAGCCGCAGGATCAGGTCGTCGAGCTGGCGGGTCATGGCCAGCGGCCAGAAGTCCGCGCCGAGGGCGTGCACGCGCTCGATGCTCTCCGGGACACCGCCCCCCGGCCCGTCGACGGTGATCTCCACCAGGCCCCGGTCACGGTCGAACTCCGCGCGCACGTGCGGGTAGGTGATGCCGTCGGCGGTCTCGGTGCGCTCCAGCGGGGGCAGCTCGATCCCGTCGTCCGCGGGCAGCCGCGTCGACGCCGCCGCGGCCTCGACGGCCCGCTCGGCCACGGTCTCGTCCCAGCGGCGCTTGGGGATCACCTCGTCGACGAGCTTCCACTCGACGGCCTGCTTCCCGCCGAAGCCCTCGGACCTCGTGGCGAACACGTCGGCGCGGTCCTTGCGGACGCGGCGCTTGTCGGTGACGCGGGTGAGGCCGCCGGTGCCGGGCAGCACGCCGAGCAGCGGGACCTCGGGCAGTGCGACGGTGGAGGAATTGTCGTCGATCAGCAGGATCCGCTCGCAGGCCAGCGCCATCTCGTAGCCGCCGCCGGCGGCCGTGCCGTTGACGGCGGCGATCCAGGTCTGGCCGGAGTACGCGGTCGCGTCCTCGATGCCGTTGCGGGTCTCGTTGGTGAACTTGCAGAAGTTCACCTTCCACGGGTGCGAGGACCCGGCGAGCATCCGGATGTTCGCGCCCGCGCAGAAGTTGCGGTCCTTGGCGCTGGTCAACACGACGGCCCTGACCCGGGGATGGGTGAACCGCAGCCGCTGGGTGATGTCGTAGAGCTCGATGTCGACGCCGAGGTCGTAGGAGTTCATCTTCAGCTCGTAGCCGGGGACGAGGCCGCCCGCCTCGTCGACGTCGAGCTTCACGTACGCGACCTTGGGGTCGTGCGGGTCGAGCGCGAGCTGCCAGTGCCGGTAGCCCGACGGGTCGCGGTCGAAGTCCACCGGCGGGACGTCTCCGTCGTCCGGGTCGACGGACGGGTCTGCACTGCTCATGGACTCCGCTCCTCCACGCGTCGTTGCGGCCATCAAAGACTACAACCAGATGACGTGGCGACGGAAGAGTGTGGAGTGTCGGGGTGTGGCCCGGCCGGCTCAGCCCTGGTTCTGCACCAGCGCGGCCGGGACCTGCTTGCGCAGCTCGCCGACGTCGTTGCGGGCGAAGCCGCGTGCGGTGAGCCAGGCGGTCACCGGCTCGGGGTCGGGGTGGCCGTGCGGCACGACGTTGTAGAGGTAGTTCAGCCGCCGCCGGCCCGCCTCGGCCTCCAACCGCTCCAGCACGAACGAGCCGACGCCGGAGTGCCGGGCCGCGGGGGCGACGAGGACCAGGATCTCGGCGTCACCCCAGCTGCCGTCGAGCCGGCCGTAGGCGACGGCCGTGCCGTCGGTGTCCTCGACGCGCCACCACTCGTCGCCGAGCGGGTCGCCGTCGCCGGGACGGCCGAGGCCGAACAGCGCGGGGTCGAGACCGTCGAGCACCCGGCCCTTCCGGTCGTCCCAGGTCGCGGGGGTCTCCGGGATCCAGTCCCACGTGTCCACGCCGGCCTCCTCGCCGTCGGTGTGTCCGCCGAGTGAACCCCGGCGGAGCGGCCCGGGTCGAGCGAACGTCCAACATCGAGACACCCCGGACGGTCCTCAGACCACCGTCTCCGGATCGCCGGGGTGCCCCGTGGCCCCCGGCAGCGCGGCGGCGTGCGCGCGCAGCCGGTAGCGCTGGATCTTCCCGGTGGGGGTCTTGGGCAGCTCGTCGACGGTGACCACGGCGCGCGGCCGCTTGAACGAGGCCAGCCCCTCGCGGCAGAACGCGACCAGCTCGGCCTCCGACGGCGCCGCCGCCGGGTCGCGGGGCACGACGAACGCGACCGGCTTGTCCAGCCCGTCGTCGTCCGGGATCCCGACGACGACCGCCTCCGCGAGCCCCGGATGCTCCAGCAGGCGGGTCTCGACCTCGCCGGGGGAGACCCAGATACCCCCGACCTTGAGGACGTCGTCGGCCCGGCCCAGGCAGGTCCACGACCCGTCCTCGCCGCGGACGTACTGGTCTCCGGTGCGCATCCAGCGGCCCTGGAACACCGCGCGGTTGATCTCCGTACGGCACCAGTAGCCGGTGCACACCGAGTCGCCCGCGACGTAGAGCATGCCCTGCTCGCCGGGGCCGTCGATGACGCTGCCGTCCGGCCGTCGCAGCTCCACCTCGTAGCCGGGGACCGGGAAGCCGGAGCTCCCCGGCACGACCTCGCCCGGCCGGTTGGAGATGAAGATGTGCAGTGCCTCGGTGGAGCCGATCCCGTCCAGGACCTCGAAGCCGTAGCGGCCGAGGACGCCGTGGAACATCCGCGCGGGCAGCGCCTCGCCCGCCGACGCGCCGCGGCGCACGGTGGCGAACCGCTCGCGCGGCAGCTCGGCGGCGATCATCGGGCCCCAGAAGCTGGGGACGGCGAAGAACAGCGTCGCGCCGTGCTGCTCGGCGAGGCGGGAGTAGTGCTCGGGGTTCGGCCGGGACGGTTCCAGGACGGTGCAGGCGCCGACCGAGAGCGGGAAGAACATCGAGTTGCCGATGCCGTAGGCGAAGAACAGCTTCGCGACCGACAGGCAGACGTCGTCGCGGTGGATTCCGAGGACCTGGCGGCCGTAGGTGTCGGCGACGAACCGGATGTCGTCGTGGCGGTGCATGGCGCCCTTGGGCTTGCCGGTCGTGCCCGAGGTGTAGAGCCAGAGCGCCTGGGACTCCCCCCAGGTCGGGTGCGGCTCGGGCAGCGGGTCGGCGCCGTCGAGCAGGGCGTCCCAGGTCAGGGAGGTGACCCCGGCGACCAGCGGGTCGGCCCCGGTCAGTACGACGCGCTCCAGGTCGGGCGCCCCCGCGACGGCCTCGGTGAGGTGCTCGGCGAACGTCTCGCCGCCGATCACGGTGGTCGCCCGCGAGTCCCGGACGAGCACGGCGAGCTCGCGTCCGGTCAGCATCGTCGAACACGGCACGGCGACCGCGCCGGCCCACAGGGTCGCGAGGATCGCGGTGAACAGCTCGACGTCGTCGGGCATCACGAGCAGCACGCGCTGCTCGGGCCGCACGCCGGCCCGGCGCAGGGCCCCGGCGACGAGCCGTACCCGGTCGGTCAGTGCGGCGTAGGTGAGCGAGCCACCGGGGAACCGGACGGCGGTGCGGTGTCCGTCCCCGGCCTCGACCCGCGCGGCGGTGAGGTGCGCGGCGGCGTTGAACGCCGCCGGCGCCTGCTGCGCGCTGCGGGGGACGGGCACGGTGGTGTGGGCGGGATCGACGTTGTCGACGCTGACGACATCGGCCATGGTGGGTGGCTCCTGTGCCGGTTCGGGGACCTGTGATGCTACACACATCGGACGGCGCGTCAACGGTGTGTAGATCGACGACGGGCCGGTGCGGGGCGGCCGGGACCGGCTCCTAGGCTCACCGTCCGTGGGGACCCTCGTCAGCTTCCATGCCCATCCCGACGACGAGTCGATCGGCACCGCCGGCACGCTCGCCAAGGCCGCCGCGCTCGGCCACCGCGTCGTCCTCGTCTTCGCCACCCGTGGCGAGCTGGGGGAGCCGGTACCCGGCGTCCTGGCCGAAGGGGAGCAGCTGCCGGTCCGCCGCTCCGCGGAGTGCCACGCCTCGGCCCGCGCCCTCGGCGTCGCCCGCGTGGAGTTCCTCGGCTACGTCGACTCCGGGATGATGGGCGAGCCCAGCAACGACGCCCCCTACTGCTTCTGGCAGGCCCCGGTGGAGCATGCGGCCAAGAGGCTCGCGCTGATCCTCGAGGAGGAGGAGGCCGACGTCCTCACCACCTACGACGACAACGGCGGCTACGGCCACCCCGACCACATCCAGGTGCACCGGGTGGGCGCCCGCGCGGGCGAGCTCGCCGGGGTGCCGGTCGTCGCGCAGAACACCACCAACCGGGACTGGCTGCTGCGCGGGATGAAGGGGCTGCGCGCCGACGGCGGCGCCGACTTCTCCCTCGACATCCCCGACGACCCGTCGTTCGGCAAGCCCGAGTCCGAGATCACCCACCGGGTCGAGGCCGTCGAGTACGCCGAGACCAAGCGGGCCTCGATGCGGGCGCACGCCAGCCAGATGGGCCCCGACCACTTCATGCTGACGATGCCGGACCCGGTGTTCGCGATGGGGCTGGGCACCGAGTTCTACATCGTCGACGCGCAGCCCAACCCGGCCACCGCGCCCGAGATCTGGACCGAGGTCTTCGAGCCGCTCAGGTGACGCCCGCGCGCCGGTCCCACGCCCGCATCAGCGCGGCGTGGGCCGGGCGTTCCACCAGCCGGGTCAGCACCCAGCCGAGCAGCACCGCCGTCGCCAGCATCGCCGCGGACTGCAGCAGCGGCCCGGCGCCGAGGTCCTGCAGCCGGCGCATCAGCACGTAGCCGACGGTCTGGTGCACCAGGTAGACGCCGTAGGAGATGCCGGCGAGCCTGCGCGCCGCCGTCGCCAGCGGGGCGGGCATCCGCGAGCCCCGCCGGGGCAGCCGGGCCACCACGGCGACGAGCGCGATCCCGGCGCAGACCAGCGCGGCGGCGACCGCGTCGAGGTGGTCGATGTCGATCCGCACGACGCCGTCGGGCCCCGGCTCGAGGCCGTGCACGAACTGGGCCAGGCCGCACACCGCGAGCAGGGCGATCGCGTGCGGGGTGCGCATCCGCCGGGTTGACCACAGCCACACCGCGATCCCGGCCACGAACAGGTGCAACCGGTGGAACCCCAGCCCGTCGACGACGGTCCGGTACCACCACGGCGGGTCGGCGACGTCGCCCGGCCGCGCCCGCAGCGGCCACAGCAGCAGCGGGACGACCACCATCGCCCACAGCAGCACCCGCAGCCGCGGCCCGTACCCCCAGCGCGTCACGCTCAGCACCGCGGCGGCGGTGAACGCCATCAGCTGCAGGGGCAACGTCCAGAACGCCGGGTCGAGCCACGGGTAGCGCTCGGTGTCCCAGTTCCCCAGCATCAGCCAGTTGACGACCATCTCCCGGGCCGGCGGCGACGCCCAGTCCGGCGGGGACACGAAGCGCAGGGCCACCCAGGCCAGCGGCACCGCGACGACGAACGCCGGCAGCAGCCGCGCGACCCGCCCCCACCAGTAGCGCCCGGGGGAGTGGCGGCCGAGCGTCGCGCAGGCGAAGTAGGCCGAGACGACCAGCAGCAGGCTCGCCCCGACCTGGTGGTCGAAGGAGACGCTGCGCGGCGCCAGCTCCGGGTGGAGCACCGGGCCGAGGTGCGTGGCGTGGTAGAGCACGACCAGCAGCACGAAGGTGCTGCGCAGTACGTCCCAGCCGGGCTCCCGGCGACGGGTCCCCGGCGGGGGTGTCGGAACCACCACATCTCCACCGTCGCACACCGCCGGCGACCTGTTGATCCGGGTGAAGGGCGCCCTGAGTGCGCGGTCGGGGGCTGTCGGTTCTACTCTCCGTAGAGCACAATCGGCGCGCGCCGTGCGACGAGCCGGGACCCACGGAGTGGATCTCCCGGACCGGACGGGCGCCGCTCGCCGGTCGGGAAGTAGAGTCTGCCCGTCCGCGAGGACGTGCTCAGGTCAGGCAAGTGCATGGAGGCCCAGGTGACAGCCGTCGAGCCCAAGCCGATCTCGACGCGCCCGTATCCGGCGCGGCGTGAGGGCAAGGGATCCACGTTCCTCAAGATGTTGAGGACGACGGACCCGAAGGACATCGCGATCCTCTATCTGACGACGTCGTTCGGCTTCTTCGCCGTCGGCGGGGTCATGGCGCTGCTGATCCGCGCCGAGCTCGCGCGGCCGGAACTGCAGTTCCTGTCGACCGAGCAGTACAACCAGCTGTTCACCATGCACGGCACGATCATGCTGCTGCTGTTCGCGACGCCGATCGTCTTCGGTTTCGCGAACTACATCGTGCCGCTGCAGATCGGTGCCCCCGACGTCGCGTTCCCGCGGCTCAACTCGTTCTCGTACTGGCTGTACCTGTTCGGCGGCCTCATCGTCGTCTCCGGCTTCCTGACCCCCGGTGGTGCCGCCGACTTCGGCTGGTTCGCCTACACCCCGCTGTCGGACGCGGTGCGTTCGCCGGGGCCGGGCGGTGACCTCTGGATCATGGGGCTGGTCGTCTCCGGCCTGGGCACGATCCTGGGTGGCGTCAACTTCGTGACGACCATCGTCTGCATGCGCGCGCCCGGCATGACGATGTTCCGGATGCCGATCTTCACCTGGAACATCTTCATCACCGCGCTGCTGATCCTGATCGCGTTCCCGATCCTGACCGCCGCGCTGCTCGCGCTGGCCGCGGACCGCCACCTCGGTGCGCAAATCTTCAACCCGGCCAACGGTGGTGTGGTGCTCTGGCAGCACCTGTTCTGGTTCTTCGGCCATCCGGAGGTCTACATCGTCGCGTTGCCGTTCTTCGGCATCGTCTCGGAGATCTTCCCGGTGTTCGCCCGCAAGCCGATCTTCGGCTACAAGGGCCTGGTCTTCGCGACCATCGCCATCGCGGCGCTGTCGGTCGCGGTGTGGGCGCACCACATGTACGCCACCGGCGCGATCATGCTCTCGTTCTTCGCCTTCACCACGTTCCTCATCGCCATCCCGACGGGCGTCAAGTTCGTCAACTGGATCGGCACCCTGTGGAAGGGCAAGATCACCTACGAGACGCCGATGCTGTTCTCGGTCGGCTTCCTCGTCACGTTCCTCTTCGGCGGCCTGACCGGCATCCTGCTCGCGATGCCGCCGGTGGACTTCCACGTGTCGGACACCTACTTCGTCGTCGCGCACTTCCACTACGTGCTCTACGGCACGATCGTGTTCGCGACCTTCGGCGGGATCTACTTCTGGTTCCCGAAGATGACCGGCCGCTTCCTCGACGAGAAGCTCGGCAAGATCCACTTCTGGCTGACCTTCCTCGGGTTCCACCTGACCTTCCTGGTGCAGCACTGGCTGGGCAACGAGGGCTACCCGCGTCGCTACGCGGACTACCTGCCCTCGGACGGCTTCACCACGCTGAACACGATCTCCTCGATCGGCGCGTTCATCCTCGGTGCCTCGACGCTGCCGTTCTTCTACAACGTGTTCAAGAGCTACCGGTTCGGCCGGGTCTGCACCGTCGACGACCCGTGGGGCTTCGGCAACTCGCTGGAGTGGGCCACCTCGTCCCCGCCGCCGCGGCACAACTTCACCGAGCTGCCCCGGATCCGCTCCGAGCGCCCGGCGTTCGACCTGCACTACCCGCACCTGGTCGAGAAGGCGCGCGCCGAGGCGCACGTCGGCAACCGGGCGCACCCGACCGAGGTCCTCGCGCAGCAGGTCGGCAAGGAGTCCATGCCGGACGACGACCCCAAGTCGACCTGAGGTGTCGGCGGCTCACCCCGTCCCTCCCGGTCCGGCCCGGCCCACCGTGCTTGTCACGGTGACCGGGCCGGACCGGCCCGGTGTCAGCTCCGTGCTGTTCACCGCGCTCACCACGGCCGGCGTCGAGCTGCTCGACCTGGAACAGGTCGTGGTGAACGGCCGGCTCACCCTGGGCGCGCTCGTCGTGCCGGCAGGGGATCCGGAGGACCTGCAGGAGACGGTGGGCGCGGCGATGGACTCCATCGCCATGACCGTGCACATCGAGATCCAGCGTGACGGCCGTCAGGCCGCCCGGACGCCGTCGACGCACGTCGTCACGGTCCTGGGCAGGCCGATCACGGCCCGCGCGTTCGGCGCGATCGCCGCGGAACTCGCCGCGGTCGGCGCCAACATCGACTCCATCCGCCGGGTCGCCGACTACCCGGTGACCGGGCTGGAGCTGCTCGTCTCCCCGGTCCCCGAGGGCGACGCCGACGACTACCCGCCCGGCACGCTGCGCAGGCGGCTGGTCCGGGTGGCCCGGCAGGCGGGCGTCGACGTCGCGGTGACACGGGCCGGGCTGGCCCGGCGCAGCAAGCGGCTCATCGTGTTCGACGTCGACTCCACCCTGATCCAGGGCGAGGTCATCGAGATGCTGGCCGCCCGCGCGGGGGCCGACGTCGAGGCCGAGGTCCGGCGGGTCACCGAGGAGGCCATGGCGGGCAGGCTCGACTTCACCGAGTCGCTGACCCGCCGCGTCGCCGCGCTGGAGGGGCTGCCCGCCTCCGTCGTCGACGAGGTGGCCGCCGGGATCGAGCTGACCCCCGGCGCCCGCACCACGATCCGCACGCTGCGCAGGCTCGGCTTCCGCTGCGGCGTCGTCTCGGGTGGGTTCACCCAGGTCATCGCCGGTCTCGCCCGCGAGCTCAAGCTCGACTTCGTGGCCGCGAACGAGCTGGAGATCTCCGGGGGGAAGCTCACCGGGCGGGTCGTCGGCGAGGTCGTCGACCGGGCCGGGAAGGCCGTCGCACTGCGCCGGTTCGCCGAGGCCCACGGCATCCCGCTCGACCAGACCGTCGCGGTCGGCGACGGCGCGAACGACATCGACATGCTCTCCACCGCCGGGCTCGGGGTGGCGTTCAACGCCAAGCAGGCGCTGCGCGAGATCGCCGACACCTCGGTGTCGGTGCCCTACCTCGACGTCGTGCTGTTCGTCCTGGGCATCACCCGCACCGAGGTCGAGGCCGCCGACGCCGCCGAGGGTGTGCTCCGCCGGGTCCCGCTGGCGTGACCGGTCCCGCACCGATCCTGGATCTGCTCGCGGGCCGCTACGGGTCCGGGGCGCGGGAGCGCGACATCGCGCCGGAGGCCGACGGCGTCGTCCGGGCTATGCCGGTCGTGCTGCGGATCGAGCGCGACCCGCTCCCCGGACGCACCGCGCTGCTGGAGGCCGCCGCGACGGCCGCGGTCGCCGTCTGCACCGACCCGCGGGCCCAGCCCGGCGGCGAGTGGTCCGACGCCGTCGCCCCCTGGGTGGACGGGCGCATCCGCAAGATCGCCCGCCGGGCGCGCGGCGCGCACTGGCGTGCGGTCCAGGAGCTGCCCGGCGTGACGGTGCAGGTCGGCGACGCCGAGGCCCGCGCGCTGTTGCCCGGACCGGTCGACGAAGCGCCGAAGGTGGTGTCGCGGCTGCAGATCGGGGGCACCGAGCTGCCCGTCGACGAGCCGGGCCCGCCCGATCCGGGCGCCCCGCTGGTGCTGCTGTCCCCGTACGCGGAGATGACGGTCGGCAAGGCGGCCGCGCAGGTCGGGCACGCCACGATGCTGCTCGGTGCGGCCCTCGGCTGGCCGGTCGGTGCGGCACCGGTGTGCGCGGTGCGGACCGCGGACCGGGCCGCCTGGGACCGGCTGTGCCCGGTCGCCGACGACGGCACCGACGGCGTGGTCGGAGTACGGGACGCCGGCTTCACGGAGGTCGACCCGGGCACCATGACCTGCCTCGCGCTGGCCCGGGCCGCGTTTGCCGGGACCGCCGGGCGGTGATCCACCGGGTGTGACCACACACCCCTCCGCCGGTGCCCGCGACTGGGGCGGCCGGCTGCCCCGCAACGAGTCCCTCGACCTCGACGACGAGCAGCGCGCCACCGCCGAGCGGCTCCACTCCGGCTCGGTCCGGTGGGCCGAGGAGTCCGGCTTCGCCGCCACCGACGACGACGGCGGCCTCATCGGCCCGTTCAACGCCTTCGTGCTGCGGCCCGGCCCCGGGAAGGCCTTCAACCGATGGGTCGGCACCGACCAGCGGGACTCGTCGCTGTCGGCCACCGTGCGCGAGGTCGTGATCCTCACCGTCGGCGCGGCCTGGGGCGCGGCGTACGAGCTGTACGCCCACACCGCCGTCGCCCGGTCGGTCGGGCTGACCGAGGACGCGGTGCGGGCGCTGCACGACGGCGCCGCCGCCGACGTGCTGACCGGCGACGAGCTCGTCGTGCACCGGTTCGTCGACGAGCTGGTCCGCACCCACCGGGTGTCCGACGGGACCTACGCCGCGGCCGAGGCCGCGCTCGGCCGCGACGGGGTGCTCGACACCGTGCACCTCACCGGCATGTACCTGTCGGTGTCGGCGCTGCTGAACGCTTTCGAGATCCCGGCGCCGGAGATCCCCCCGGCACCGTGAGCACCCGGGCCCCGCGGTCAGACGGTCGCGGTGAGGGTGACCTCGACGTTGCCGCGGGTGGCCTTGGAGTACGGGCACACCTGGTGGGCTGCCTCGACGAGCTCGTCGGCGGCCGCCTGGTCCAGACCCGGCAGGTGCGCGGTGATGTCGGCGGCCACGTGGAAGCTCACATCGTCGGGCGCCAGCTGGATGGTGGCGGTGACCTGCGTGTCGTCGGGGACGGTGGTCTTCGCCGTGCGGGCGGCCAGCCTCAGCGCGCCGTGGAAGCAGGCCGCGTAGGCCGCGGCGAACAGCTGCTCGGGGTTGGTGGCGCCCCCGGGGCCGCCCAGCTCCGGCGGCATCGTCAGGTCCTGGTCGATGAAGCCGTCGTCGCTGCGGACGTGGCCGTCGCGGCCGCCGCCGGTCGAGGTGGCCTCGGTCGTGTAGTTCGCCACGGGTGCGCCTCCGGATTCGATTGGTTGCACACAACCTATATCGGGTCGGGGCCCGTCCGCCGTGTGGAGCCGGTCACGAGGACTCGCGCAGCCGGCGCAGTGCGCCGTGCACCTTCTCCCGGTCGGTGGTCTCCCAGAACGGGGGCAGGCTCGCCCGCAGGAAGCCGCCGTAGCGCGCGGTCGCGATCCGCGGGTCCAGGATCGCGACGACGCCGCGGTCGTCGGTGGCGCGCAGCAGCCGTCCGGCGCCCTGGGCGAGCAGGAGCGCCGCGTGCGTCGCCGACACCGACAGGAAGCCGTTCCCGCCGCGCGCGTCGGTGGCCTTCTGCCGGGCCGCGATCAGCGGGTCGTCCGGGCGCGGGAACGGGATCCGGTCGATGATCACGCAGGACAGCGACGGGCCGGGCACGTCGACGCCCTGCCACAGCGACAGCGTGCCGAACAGCGAGGTCTCCGGGTCCTCGGCGAACCGCTTGACCAGCAGCATCGTGGAGTCGTCGCCCTGGCACAGCAGGGGCGTGTCGAGCTTGCCGCGCAGTGCCTCGGTGGCCTGCTTCGCCGCGCGGGTCGAGGAGAACAGACCCAGCGTGCGGCCCCCGGCGGCGCGGACGAGTCCCTCGATCTCGTCGAGGGTCTCCGGCGCGAGGCCGTCGCGGCCGGGGCTGGGTAGCCGCCGGGCGAGGTAGAGGATCCCGGACTTGGCGTGCGCGAACGGGGACCCGACGTCGAGGCCCTGCCAGCGCGGCGCCTCCGGGTCCTGGACCGGGCCGTGCCCCTCGTCGACGCTCGACGGCGGGGTGGCCCCGGCCTCCCTGGGCTGCGAGGCCGGCAGGCCCCACTGACGGGCCAGCGCGTCGAACGACCCGCCCAGGGCCAGGGTCGCCGAGGTCAGCACGGTGGTGCGGGTGTTGAACAGCCGCTCGCGCAGCAGCCCGCCCACCGACAGCGGCGCGACCCGCAGCACCTTGTGGCGGGAGCCGTCGGGACCCTGCTCACCCAGCCAGACGACGTCGCGGCGCGTGGCCGCGTCGGTCTCGGAGAACGTCTCCAGCAGCCGCGCGGCGGTGTCGACGACCTCGTCGAGCACGGCCTGGGCGAGCTTGCGCGCGGCGGCGCCCTCGGGGTCGGCGTCGTCGCTGCGCTTGTTCGCGCCCATCGACTGCCGGCAGCCCGCCCCGGCCGACAGGATCGCGTTCAGTGCGCCCGCGGCGGCGGTGGTCAGCGACTCCCAGCGCCCGGGGGGCATGTCCTCCAGCACCGCGGCGAGACCCTCACCGGCCTCCGCGAGCCGGTCCGCGGTGTCCTGGTCGACGAGCTTTCCGCAGCGCCGGGCCGCGGTCGCGACGGTGCCCGCGGTCAGCTCGGCGGTGGCCGCGCCGGTGACCCGGTCGACGAGCTCGTGCGCCTCGTCGACGATCACGACGTCGTGCTCGGGGAGCACCTGAGCCTCACCCATGGCGTCGATCGCGAGAAGGGCGTGGTTGGTGACGACGATGTCGGCCCGCCCCGCCTCGGCCTTCGCCTTCTCGGCGAAGCAGTCCTCGCCGACCGGGCAGCGGCTCGCGCCGAGGCACTCCCGCGCGGTCACCGACACCTGCCGCCACGCGGAGTCCGGGACGCCGGGGACCAGCTCGTCGCGGTCCCCGGTCCCGGTGTCCGACGACCACTCGTGCAGCCGCTTCACCTGCCGCCCGAGCGCCGAGATGGCGAACGCGTCGAACAGTTGCTCGTCGCCCGGATCGTCGTCCATGTCGCCGTGGAGCTTGTTCATGCACAGGTAGTTCCGCCGCCCCTTGAGGATGGCGAAGGTGGGCTCGCGGCCCAGCACCTTCTTCAGGCTCTTCGCGACGCGCGGCAGGTCCCGGTCCACGAGCTGGCGCTGGAGCGCGATCGTCGCCGTCGAGACGACGACCGTGGTGTCGCGGGCGATCGCGTGCCGGATCGCGGGCACGAGGTAGGCCAGCGACTTCCCGGTGCCGGTGCCCGCCTGCACGGCCAGGTGCTCTCCGGACGACAGCGAGCGGCGCACCGCGTCGGCCATCCGGTCCTGGCCCTCGCGGCGGGAGCCGCCGACCGAGGTGACGGCCACCTCGAGCAGCTCGTGCACACCGGGCAGGTCCTGGGTCCGCACGGGGGCCGTCGAGGGGGGAGGCACGTCCGGCAGGTTACCGAGCGCCCCCGACAGGTCCGGCCGTGACCGTGCCGCCCGGCACCCGGGACCGCGCACCCGGCGTACCCGGACCGCTCACCGGGTGTGATACCGGACGGCCGGTTGCCGGTGAGCGGCGACACAGCGTCACGATGGGGGGGTGACAGCAACCATCACGACGCCGACCGTGCCCGAGCCGGGGATGTTCCCGGTGCTGATCGAGCACGAGGCCCGCTACGCCGACCTCGACCCGAGCCGCCGGATCGGCCGCGACGCCCTGGTGCGCTGGTTCGAGGACGCCCGCGTCGCCGTCGAGCGCGACACCTTCGGCGCCGACCTGGTCGCCCGCCTGCAGTCCCGCGTGCGGCTGCTGCTCGCCGCCATCCGGGTGGACGTGCTGGCCCCGCTGCGGGTCACCGGGTCCTACCGGATCGGCGTCGGCGTCAGCCATGTCGGTACCACGTCGTTCTCCTACCGGTACGCGGTCTTCGCCGGCGACGAGTGCGTCGCCACCGGCGAGTCGACCTCGGTGCACACCGACGGCGACGCCCCGACCCCGCTGACCGACGAGGTCCGCGGCGCGCTGACCACCCTGCGCATCGAGGCCCCCGCCCCGGTCCGTCCCGAGCGCGGCGACGCCCGCACCGTCCGCGAGAACTACCCGTTCCGCTGGGACGTCCGCACCCGCTTCACCGACCTGGACACCAACCGCCACGTGAACAACGTCGCGCTGGCCTCCTGGTACCTCGACGGCCTCGCCGAGCTGCACTCCGACGTGCTGGGCTACCCCGAGGGCGGCCCGCTCGACGGGCTCTCCCCGTCGACGCTGTCGGTCCAGTACCTCGCCGAGGTGCACTACCCGGGCATCTACCAGATGCGCGTCGCGGTCACCGAGATCGGCGAAGACACCGTCCGCTACGTCTGCGGCCTGTTCCACGACCGCGAGCTCATCGGCCTGGCCGAGGCCGAGGGCTTCCACCACGCCCCGGGTGAGGACGGCGACCCGGTCCTCCTCGCGGAGAAGCTCGCCCCGTTCCGCTTCCGGGACTGACCCCGCCACGATCCACCGAGATGCGGCTCAGCGGGAGTTATAGATCTCCACACCCCGCTGAGCTGCATCTCGGCGACGGAGGGCCGATTCAGAGGACCGCGCGGACGGCGGTCTCGAAGCCGACGACGTGGTCGCGGCTGACAGCCTCGGCGCGGTCGGCGTCGCCGTCGGCGATCGCGGTCAGCAGCGCCGCGTGCTCGTGCACGTGGCGGCCGACCTGGTCCATGCGGTCCAGGAACAGGCAGTGGATCCGTGTGGCCAGGTGGTAGTAGCGGGTGAGCGTGTCCTCCAGGTACGGGTTCCCGGCGGCCCGGTACACCGACCGGTGGACCGTCACGTCCCACCGCATGAGCTCGATCCGGCCCATCCGCGGCGCCTCCAGCGACGCCACCCGCCCGGCCAGCTCACGCAGCTCGTCGCGCCGCCACCGCGGGGCGACGACGGCGGCCCGCCGCGCGGCGGTCGGTTCCAGCACGGTCCGGACCTCGCACACGTCGCGCAGGTCGGAGATGTCGACGGCGGTCGCGAACGTCCCCCGTCGCGGGTAGGACACGACCAGGCGCTCGGTCTCCAGCCGCTTGAGCGCCTCGCGCACCGGGGTGCGGCCCAGGCCGAGCCGGGTCGACAGCGCCTCGTCGTCGATCGGGGCCAGCGGCGGGATCTCCAGCATGATCAGCCGGTCCCGGATGGCCACGTAGGCCCGGTCGGCCAGCGACCGCGGGCTGTCGAAGTCCACGAACACGTCCTCGGTGGTCGTCATGCGGGCTGCCCCTCGGGAACGGCCCGGCGGTCCAGACGCGACGCGACCGCGCCGGGCAGCCGGAACGACCCGGTCACCACGACGGGTTCACCCCCGGCGACCGCCCGGACTGCCTCGCCCAGGTCCTTGTCCCGGGCCGGCGCCAGTACCCAGGTCACCGGGCGTCCCGGGTGGGTCTCGGCCACCGTGGCGGCCAGCGCGGCCACCGAACGCGCGACGGCGGCGAGCCGGTCGTCGAGCACGTCCGCGCGGACCGGGAGGTCACCGGTGCGGAACCGCTCGCGGATGCCGTGGACGTGCGGCGAGACCTGCACGCCGACCCGGAACCCGTGCCGGGTCAGCAGCGACGCGACGAACGCGCACACCGACCCCTTGCCCGCCGTCCCCGCGACGTGCACGGTCCGCACGGCCTCCTGCGGGTCACCCAGCCCGGCCAGCACCTCGCGGGTGCGCTCACGGGGCGCGTCGGGTGCGGCGCCGTTGCGGCGCCCGGTGGCCGGGCGCGACAGCAGGAACCGCTCCAGCTCGTCCTGTCCGGAGAACACGGCTCAGCACTCGACGATGTTCAGCGCGAGACCACCGCGGGCGGTCTCCTTGTACTTGTCCTGCATGTCCGCGCCCGTCTCCCGCATCGTCGTGATGGCCGTGTCCAGCGAGACGTGGTGCATCCCGTCGCCGTGCGCCGACATCCGCGCCGCGGTGATGGCCTTGATCGAGGCGACCGCGTTGCGCTCGATGCACGGGATCTGCACGAGCCCGCCGACCGGGTCGCAGGTCAGCCCGAGATTGTGCTCGATGCCGATCTCGGCGGCGTTCTCGACCTGCTCCGGGGTGGCGCCCATGATCTCGGCGAGCCCGGCGGCCGCCATCGCGCAGGCCGACCCGACCTCGCCCTGGCAGCCGACCTCGGCGCCGGAGATCGAGGCGTTCTCCTTGAACAGCACCCCGACCGCGCCCGCGGTGAGCAGGAACCGGACGACGGAGTCGTCGTCGAAGCCGGGCAGGAAGCGCTCGGCGTAGTGCAGCACGGCCGGGACGATCCCGGCGGCGCCGTTGGTGGGGGCGGTGACGACGCGCCCGCCGGCCGCGTTCTCCTCGTTGACGGCGAGGGCGTAGAGCGTCACCCACTCCATCGCGTGCAGCGCGTCCGGCTCGCCGGTCGCGGCCTCCAGCCGCTCGCGGAGCGCCATCGCCCGGCGCCGGACCTTCAGGCCGCCGGGCAGCGTGCCGCCGGTGCGGGCGCCGCGCTCGACGCACTCCTGCATCACCGACCAGATGTGGAGCAGCTCGCTGCGTACCACGTCCTCGGTGCGCCGGGACAGCTCGTTGGCCAGCATGATGTCGGAGATCGACAGCCCGTGGGTGCGGGTGAGTCCGAGGAGCTCGTCGCCGGTGGTGAAGGGGTACGCGACCGGGGTCGCGTCCTCCACCAGGACGGGGCGGCCCGCCTCGTCGGAGTCGAGCACGAAGCCGCCGCCCACCGAGTAGTACTCGCGCTTGTCCAGGACGGCGCCGTCGGCGTCGAAGGCCTGCAGCAGCATGCCGTTGGAGTGGAAGTCGAGCCGGCGGTTGCGGTGCAGGACCACGTCGTCGTCGGGGGCGAAGGTGATCGCGTGGGTCCCGCCGAGGCGGATCCGGCCCCCGGCGCGGACGTCGGCGACCATCGGGTCGGCACCGACCGGGTCGACGAGGTGCGGCTCGTGCCCGGCGAGCCCGAGCACGACGGCCTTCACGCTGCCGTGGCCGTGCCCGGTCGCGCCGAGGGAGCCGAACAGCTCGACCCGCACCGACGCGGTACGGGGCAGCTCGCCCGAGTCGGCGAGCCGCGCGACGAAGCGGGCCGCGGCCCGCATCGGGCCCACGGTGTGCGAGCTCGAGGGTCCGATCCCGACCGTGAACATGTCGAACACGGAGATGCTCACGGCCGCTCCGATCCACGCCGGGCTCTGGTCATAGCGACGATGTTAGACTGATATATCAATCATGCCAAGAGGGGTGCGACGGTCGGTCCGCGGCGGGTCAGTGCGTGTGGTCGTAGGGCTGCTCGAGCGGCACGCCCTCGGGCGACAGCGGCGGCGGGGGCAGGTCCGCGCTGGAGGTCAGCGGGGCGGCCCCGGCCAGCGGGCGGCCCGCGGTCTCGGGCAGGAACACCACGCCGACCACGCCGACCAGGCCCGCGGCGACGAGGACGTACCCCGGCCAGTCGAGGTTGCCGGTGGCGGTCACGGCGGTCTCGATCAGCGTCGGCGCGGTGCCGGCGAACAGCGACACCGACAGGTTGAACACCACGCCCAGGCCGCCGTAGCGGACCAGCGTCGGGAACTGCGCGGGGAGTGTCGACGGCAGCACCGCGGCGAAGCCGACCAGCACCGTGGCCATCAGCAGCAGGCCCACGAACTGGCCGATCATGCCGTCGCGCATCAGCCGGACCGCGGGCAGCCCGACGGCCACCAGCGTCAGGCTCGTGACCATCAGGACCGGCTTGCGGCCCACCCGGTCGCTGAGCCTGCCCACCGCGGTGATCACGCACAGCATGACCAGCATGACCGCGACGAGCATGGCGCCGGTGGCGGCCCCGGAGGCGCCGTGCCGGCCGTGCCGGGGGAGCGTCCCGGTCAGGTAGGTGGGCATGTAGTTGGTCAGCACGTAGTTGGTGACGTTCCAGGCGACCACCAGCGCCGCGGTCACCAGGGCCGGTGCCCGGTAGCGGCGGACCAGGATCTGCATCGCCCGCCGGTAGGGCATCGTCGCGAGCGCGGGGGAGCGCTCCATGAGCTGCCGGAACGCCGGGGTGTCCTCCAGGCGCATCCGCAGGTAGATGCCGGCGATCCCGAGGGGGAGGGCGAGTAGGAACGGGATCCGCCAGCCCCAGGCGAGCAGGTCCTGTTCGGGCAGCACCGCGACGAGTACACCGCAGACGCCGGCGCCGAGGGTGTAGCCGGTGATCGTGCCGAACTCCAGCCAGCTGCCGAAGAACCCGCGACGCCGGTCGGGCGCGTACTCCGCGACCAGGGTCAGTGCGCCGGTGTACTCCCCGCCCGCGGAGAAGCCCTGCAGCATGCGGATGAGCAGCACCAGCAGCGGCGCGGCGATCCCGGCCGTCTCGTAGGAGGGCACGAAACCCAGCGCGAGCGTCGCGACGGTCATCAGCAGGACCGTGAACGCGAGCACCCGGGTGCGGCCGATCCGGTCCCCGAGCGGGCCGAACACGAACCCGCCGAGCGGCCGGACGACGAACGCGGCCGCGAACGTGGCGAGGGTCAGCACCAGCGACCACTCGCCGGCCTCCGGGAAGAAGACCCGGTTGAGCACCACCGCGGAGAGGAAGGAGAAGAGGCCGAAGTCGTACCACTCGGCGACGTTGCCGACCGAGGCCGCCGCAGCCGCCCGTCGGACCGTGCGCTCCTCCTCGACCGCGACCGCGACCGGGCCGCGGCGCCGGGGCCTGCGCGGTCCGTCGGTCATGGGGTCTCCTCGGATCGATCGGCCGCGCCGCGGCAGCCGCGCCGACGTGGCGATGCAGGATCGCCACACCATCATTCTCGCGGCCGTGGTGTCACCTGTCCACGAGTGATATATCTTTCGTCGACGGGCGGCCCGGAGTGTGCCGGTGCCGGTTTTCGGGGCTTTCCGGTCACCGGGGACAGCCGCTCACATTTCCACGTCGTGACGCCGATGCCTCGTCCGGGCCGGCCGAGAAATCGCTCGTTGACGGCTGCGACCTGCGGCCTCACCATACGGTTGCGCATGGCATGGCGAGTTTCGCGATAGGCAACAGTGGAGGAAGCATGATCTTCGTGGGCGAGCTGTCCGACCTCCCCGTCGGGGAGTCCGTTCGTGTCCAGGGGACGGTGCCCATCGCCGTCTTCAACGTCGACGGCGATCTCTACGCCATCGACGACACGTGCACCCACCAGGACGCCTCGCTGTCCGACGGATGGCTCGAGGACTGCGCGGTGGAGTGCCCGCTGCACGCGGCCTGCTTCGACCTGCGGACCGGGATGCCGAGCGGAACGCCCGCGAAGACACCCGTCCGCACACACCAGGTGGTGATCGCCGACGGTGTGGTCCACGTCGTCGAGTCGGTCCCCGCCTCCGGTGCCGCGACCGGCGTCCGCTCGGGCGTACAGGTCGGCACCTGATGCGTGACGTCACGGTCGTCGGCGCCTCGCTCGCCGGCCTCGCCACGGCGCGAGCCCTGCGCGCCCAGGGCTTCACCGGGACGATCACGGTCGTCGGCGACGAGAAGCACGTCCCCTACGACCGCCCTCCGCTGTCCAAGGAGTTCCTCGCCGGGATCTCCGACGAGGACGCCATCGCCCTGACCGAGGACGACGACGCCGCGCTCGACGTGGTCTGGCGCCTCGGCCGCACCGCACTCGCCCTCGACGGTCCGACCCGGACCGTCACCCTCGACGACGGCTCGACCCTCTCGGCGGACGCCGTCGTGCTCGCCACGGGCGCCCGCGCCCGGAACCTGCCGGGTGAGCTGCCCGGCGGGGTGCACACCCTGCGCACCCTCGACGACGCCCGCGCCCTGCGCGCCGACCTCGTCCCGGGCCGGCGGCTGGTGGTGATCGGCGCCGGGTTCGTCGGGGCCGAGGTCGCCTCGACCGCCCACGGCCTCGGTCTGGACGTCACGATCGTCGAGGCCGCCCCGGTGCCGTTGCAGCGGGCCCTCGGGCCCGAGATGGGCACCGCCTGCGGCCGCCTGCACGCCGCCGCCGGGGTGCCGCTGCACCTCGGCACGGGCGTGGCCCGGCTCGTCGGATCGCCCCGGGTCACCGGGGTCGAGCTCACCGACGGCCGCGCGCTGCCCGCCGACGTGGTCGTGGTCGGGATCGGTGCGATCCCGAACGTCGAGTGGCTGGAGGGCTCCGGCCTCGACCTCGACGACGGGGTCGTCACCGACGTCGCGGGCCGCACGACCCTGCCCGGCGTCGTCGCAGTGGGGGACTGCGCCAGCACCCATCGCGACTACACCGGCTCCCGGCTGCGCCTGGAGCACTGGACCAACGCGCTGCAGCAGCCGTCCGTCGCGGCCGCGGCGCTGCTCGGGACCGAGCACTCGCTGCCGACCCACCACGCGGTGCCCTACTTCTGGTCCGACCAGTACGGGCACAGCATCCAGTTCGCGGGACACCGGGTCGCGGACGGCTCGGTCCGGATCGACGACGGCGACCCCGGGGCCGACGGCGGGTTCCTCGCCGTGTTCCTCGACGCCGCGGGGGAGGCCGTCGGCGTGCTCGGCGTCGACCGTCCCCGGCCCTTCGGGCGGATGCGCCGGGAGCTGGCGAAACGGCTCGCCTGACCCGGCACGTCACCTGCGGCGCAGGTCCTCACGAGGACCTGCGCCGCAGGCGTGTCCGGACCCGCTCGCGCGCACCACGATCAGGCGCTTGACCTGCCGGGAGTGCCGTGCGAGGCTAACCGCAGACAGTTGATATATCAGTCTGCTGGAGAAGATATCTGGAGGTGCCCATGACGACGTTCGCCGTGGATCGGGGTCCGTCGAACGGTGCGACGGGGGTCCTCGACGGGACGCTCGCCGAGACCGACCCGGAGGTGCACGCGGCCGTCGCCGCCGAGCTGGGTCGCCAGCGCGGCACCCTGGAGATGATCGCCAGCGAGAACTTCGCCCCGCTGGCCGTCATGCAGGCGCAGGGCTCGGTGCTCACCAACAAGTACGCCGAGGGCTACCCCGGCCGCCGCTACTACGGCGGCTGCGAGCACGTCGACGTCATCGAGCAGCTCGCCATCGACCGCGTGACGGCGCTGTTCGGCGCCGACTACGCGAACGTCCAGCCGCACTCCGGCGCCCAGGCCAACGCGGCCGCCATGGCCGCGCTGCTCGACCCGGGCGACACGATCCTGGGCCTCGACCTGGCCCACGGCGGGCACCTCACCCACGGCATGCGGCTCAACTTCTCGGGCCGCCTCTACGACGTCGCCGCCTACCACGTCCGCGCCGAGGACCACCGCGTCGACATGGCCGAGGTGGAGCGCCTGGCCCACGAGCGCCGCCCGAAGCTGATCATCGCCGGCTGGTCGGCCTACCCGCGGCAGCTCGACTTCGCCGAGTTCCGGCGGATCGCCGACGCGGTCGGTGCGTACCTGATGGTCGACATGGCGCACTTCGCGGGCCTCGTCGCGGCCGGGCTGCACCCGTCGCCCGTGCCGTACGCCGACATCGTCACCAGCACCACCCACAAGACCCTCGGCGGCCCGCGCGGCGGCATCATCCTGGCCCGCGCCGAGCTCGCCAGGAAGCTCAACTCGCAGGTCTTCCCCGGCCAGCAGGGCGGGCCGCTGGAGCACGTGATCGCGGCCAAGGCCGTCGCGTTCAAGCTCGCCGGTGAGCCCGCGTTCGCCGAGCGGCAGCAGCGCACCCTGTCCGGCGCTCGGATCGTCGCCGAGCGGCTGGTGACCGAGCCCGGCGTCGGCGTGGTCTCCGGCGGCACCGACGTCCACCTGGTCCTGGTCGACCTGCGCGACTCCGAGCTCGATGGCAAGCAGGCCGAGGACCGGCTGCACCGGGTCGGCATCACCGTCAACCGCAACGCCGTCCCGTTCGACCCGCGCCCGCCGATGGTGAGCTCCGGGGTCCGGATCGGGACCCCCGCGCTGGCCGCCCGCGGCTTCGATGCCGAGGACTTCACCGAGGTCGCCGACATCATCGCCCGCGCCCTGCGCCCCGACGCGGGCGACGCCGAGCTCGACGAGCTCGCCGCCCGCGTCACCGTCCTCGCCGACCGCCACCCCCTCTACCCGGAGCTGACGGCATGAGCACCGAGAAGACCGGCACCGGGAACACGCCTCCCGGGGCGCACCTGCCCGAGCACCCCGACGTCCTGTGGCGCAACCCCGAGCCGAAGCGCTCCTACGACGTGGTCATCGTCGGCGGCGGCGGGCACGGGCTGGCCACCGCCCACTACCTGGTCAAGAACCACGGGATCACCGACGTGGCGGTGCTGGAGAAGGGGTGGCTCGCCGGCGGCAACATGGCCCGCAACACCACGCTGATCCGCTCCAACTACCTCCTGGACGAGTCGGCCTTCATCTACGAGCACGCCCTGAAGCTGTGGGAGGGGCTGGAGGAGGACCTCGGCTATCCGATCCTGTTCTCCCAGCGCGGCGTGCTGAACCTCGCCCACACCGAGCAGGACGTGCGCGACTCGGTCCGCCGGGTCGAGGCGAACCGGCTCAACGGGATCGACGCCGAGTACCTCGGCCCCGACGACGTCGCGAAGATCTGTCCGATCGTCAACGTCTCGCACGACATCCGCTACCCGGTGCTCGGCGCGACCTACCAGCCCCGGGCCGGCATCGCCAAGCACGACTACGTCGCCTGGGGTTTCGCCCGTCGCGCCGACTCCGCCGGGGTCGACCTCATCCAGGACTGCGAGGTGCTGGACTTCGTCACCGAGGGCTCGGTCGAGGACGGGAACGCCCGGGTCACCGGGATCCGCACCAGCCGCGGCGACATCGCGTGCGGGCAGGTCGCGCTCTGCGCGGCCGGGCACACCTCGACCCTGCTCGACCGGCTCGGCGTGGACACCCCGCTGCAGTCGCACCCACTGCAGGCGCTGGTGTCCGAGCTGCTCGAGCCGGTGCATCCGACGATCGTCATGTCGAACGCGGTGCACGTCTACGTCTCCCAGGCGCACAAGGGCGAGCTCGTGATGGGCGCCGGCGTCGACTCCTACAACGGCTACGGGCAGCGCGGCGCCTTCCACATCATCGAGCGGCAGATGGCCGCCGCCGTCGAGCTGTTCCCGGTGTTCGCGCGGGCGCACCTGTTGCGCAGCTGGGCGGGCATCGTCGACGTCACCCCGGACGCATCGCCGATCGTGGGCCGCACGCCGTACTCCAACGTGCTGGTCAACTCCGGGTGGGGGACCGGCGGCTTCAAGGTGACGCCCGGGCTGGGCTGGTGCCTGGCCCACACCATCGCCACCGACGAGCTGCACCCGCACATCGCCCCGTTCTCCCTCGACCGGTTCGTCACCGGCGCGCTCGTGGACGAGCACGGCGCCGCCGGCGTCGCCCACTGACCCCAGGAGCCACCACCGTGCAACTCATCGACTGCCCCTGGTGCGGCCCCCGCGAGGAGGTCGAGTTCCACTACGGCGGCCAGGCCCACGTCGAGTACCCGGCCGCGCCGGCCGAGCTCGACGACGAGCAGTGGGCGCACTACGTGTTCTTCCGGGACAACCCGAAGGGCCCGCACGCCGAGCGCTGGAGCCACTCCGCCGGCTGCCGCCGCTGGTTCAACGCCGTCCGTGACACCCACACCTACCGGTTCCTCGCCGTCTACCCGATGGGCGGGGTCCGGCCGCAGATCCCGGGGGCCCGAGCATGACCCGCGTCGACGGTTACGGTCGCATCGACCGGACCCGCACCCTGAACTTCGTCTTCGACGGCGAGAACTACTCCGGGCACCCGGGCGACACGCTGGCCTCGGCGCTGCTCGCACACGGCGTGCGCGTGCTCGGCGGGTCGGTCAAGCTCGGCCGCCCGCGCGGCATCGGCGGGGCCTGGACCGAGGACCCCGTCGGCCTCGTGCAGATCGAGGAGCCGTTCCCCGAGCCGATGCTGCAGGCCGCCACCGTCGAGCTCCACGAGGGCCTGGTCGCCCGCGGCCTGAACGGTCAGGGCCGGCTCGCGACGGTGCCCGACACCGCGCGCTACGACCGTCGCCACGCCCACTGCGACACCCTGGTGATCGGCGCCGGCCCGGCCGGGCTGCTCGCCGCGCGCACCGCGGCCCGCCGCGGCGACCGCGTGGTGCTCGTCGACGACCGTCCGGAGGCCGGTGGCGCGCTCGTCCCGACCGACCGGATCGACGGGCGCGCCGCGCACCGCTGGGTCGCCGACGTCGTCGCCGAGCTCGCGGAGAACCCCGAGGTGCGCCACCTGCAGCGCACCACCGCCTTCGGCCACTACGACGACGGGTTCGTCCTGGCCCTGGAGCGGCGCACCGACCACCTCGGCGCGGCCGCCCCCACCCACCGGTCCCGCCAGCGGGTGCACCGGATCCGGGCCGGGCGGGTCGTCGTCGCGACCGGCGCGATCGAGCGCCCCGTGGTGTTCGCCGACAACGACCGGCCGGGTGTCATGCTCGCGTCCGCGGCGCGGGAGTACCTGCACCGCTACGGCGTGCTCGCCGGACGCGAGGTCGTCGTGTTCACCACCGACGACGCCGCCTACCTCGCCGCCGCCGACCTGGCCGGGGCCGGGGCGCGCGTCACCCTCGTCGACGCCCGCGCCACGCCGCCCACCGAGCGCGCGCGGGAGTGCACCGAGGCCGGGGCGACCGTGACGGCCGGCGCCACCGTCGTCGGCTCCGACGGCGACGCCGCGGGCCGGGTGTCCGCCGCGCACGTCGCGACCGGCGACGGCACCGAGGTGCTGGCGTGCGACCTGCTGCTGGTCTCCGGTGGCTGGACGCCCACCGCGCACCTGTTCAGCCACGTGCGCGGACAGCTCGTCTTCGACGCCGGCCTGGGCGCGTTCCGGCCCGGCGCCGCGATCGCGGGCACCGAGGTCGTCGGCGCCGCGAACGGTATCCTCGACCTGGCGGGCTGCCTGGCCGAGGGCGCGGGCGGCGACGCCCCGAGCTGCGCCCCGGAGCCCGCGCGCACCCCCGGCCTGGTGCTGTGGCGCACCGCGGGTGACTCCGCGCGCCAGTTCGTCGACGTCCAGCGGGACGCGACCGTCGCCGACATCGAGCGGGCCGTCGGCGCCGGGCTCCGCTCGGTGGAGCACGTGAAGCGCTACACCACCATCGGCACCGCCCACGACCAGGGCAAGACCTCCGGCACCATCGCCTCCGGGATCACCTCGGAGCTGCTGGGCCGCCCGGCGGGCGACCTCGGGACCACCACGTTCCGCCCGCCCTACACCCCGGTGTCGTTCGCCGCGCTCGCCGGCCGCGAGCGTGGGGACCTGTTCGACCCGGTCCGCACCACCGCGGTGCACCCGTGGCACGTCGCACACGGCGCGGTGTTCGAGGACGTCGGCCAGTGGAAGCGGCCCCGCCACTTCCCGCGGGCCGGTGAGGACATGGATGCCGCGGTGCTGCGCGAGTGCGCCGCGGCCCGCCGCGACGTCGCGATCATGGACGGCTCCACGCTCGGCAAGATCGACGTCCAGGGCCCGGACGCGGACACGTTCCTCGACCTCGTCTACACGAACCTGATGAGCAGCCTGAAGGTCGGCCGCGTCCGCTACGGCGTCATGTGCGGCAACGACGGCATGGTCACCGACGACGGCACCGTGCTCCGCATCGCCGAGGACCGGTTCCTGCTCACCACGACCACCGGCGGCGCCGCCTCGGTGCTCGGCCACCTGGAGGACTGGCGCCAGACCGAGGTCCCGCACCTGAAGGTGAACCTCACGTCGGTCACCGAGCACTGGGCGGTGTTCCCGGTCGTCGGGCCCCGCTCGCGCGACGTGATCTCCGCAGTGTTCCCCGGTGTCGACGCCTCCGCCGCGGCGTTCGAGTTCATGACCTGGCGCGACACCGAGCTCGACGGGGTGCCGGTCCGGCTGGCCCGGATCTCCTTCTCCGGCGAGCTGGCGTTCGAGGTCAACGTCGACTCCCGGTACGGCCTGGCCGTGTGGGAGCGGCTGGTCGCGGCCGGCGAGCCGTACGGCATCACCCCCTACGGCACCGAGACGATGCACGTGCTGCGCGCCGAGAAGGGCTACCCGATCATCGGGCAGGACACCGACGGCACCGTCTCCCCGCACGACCTGGGGATGAGCTGGGCGGTGTCGAAGAAGAAGGTCGACTTCGTCGGCAAGCGCTCCTTCGCCCGCGCCTCCAACACCGACCCGATGCGCAAGCACCTGGTCGGGCTGCTCCCCACCGACCGCGGCACCCGGCTGCCCGAGGGGGCGCAGATCGTGGAGTTCTCGCCCGACGGCACCCTGCCCCCGCCGCCGGTCCCGATGCTCGGCCACGTCACGTCCAGCTACCTGTCCGCGGAGCTGGAGCGGCCGTTCGCGCTGGCCCTGCTCGAGGGCGGGCGCGACCGCATCGGCGACGTCGTGCACGTCCCGCACCAGGGGGCGCTGGTCCCGGTCGAGATCACCGGACCCGTCCTCGTCGACCCGGAAGGAGCCCGCCGTGACGGCTGAGCTCGCCACCACGCACCCGCTCGACACCCACGCCACGGCACTGACCGGGCTCGCCCGGGACACCGACGGCGGCCTCTCGGTCGAGGTCCTGCCGACCGCGCAGTCGGTGACCCTGCGTCTCGACCCGGCGGGCCCGGCCCGCGCCGGTGTCGACGCCGCGCTCGGCACCGCGCTGCCGACAGGTGCGAACACCTGGGTCGCCGCCGGTGACGGCGAGGTCGTCTGGCTCGGACCCGACGAGTGGCTGGTCACCAGCCGCTCCGGGAACGCCGCGGTCTCCGAGGCGGCGCTGCGCGCGCTCGTCGCCGGGGAGGCAGGCGGCGCCGCCGTCGACACCTCCGCCCAGCGGGTCGTGCTGCGGATCGGTGGGCGCCTGGCCCGCGAGCTGCTGTCCTTCGGCTGCTCGCTGGACCTGCACCCGCGCTCGTTCCCGGCCGGGCGCAGCGCCCAGACGCTGCTCGGCGGGGCGGGGGTGCTCCTCCTGGCCCGTGACGCCGCCGCCGACGCCGACGGGGGAGCGGTCCTCGACGTGCACGTCCGCAGCTCGTTCGCCGGCCACCTCGCCGACTGGCTGCTCGACGCCGCCCAGGAGTTCCGCGACGACCCCGCCGCCGACCCCGCCGCGTCGCCGGCCCTCGCCGGCTGACCCGCCCGACGACCACGCAGAAGGAGACCACCATGACCCCCCGTGTCGTCATCATCGGAGCCGGGATCGTCGGGGCGAACCTGGCCGACGAGCTCACCACCCGCGGCTGGACCGACGTCACCGTCCTGGACCAGGGGCCGCTGCCGCTGACCGGCGGTTCCACCTCGCACGCCCCCGGCCTGGTCTTCCAGACCACCGGGTCGAAGACCATGACCGCGTTCGCGACCTACACCGTCGAGAAGCTGAAGAGCCTGGACGTCGACGGCGGCTGGTGCTTCAACCAGGTCGGCGGCCTGGAGGTCGCGACCACCCCGGAGCGGCTCGCCGACCTGCACCGCAAGCGGGGCTGGGCGGTCTCCCGCGGGGTCCCGGCGTCGGTCGTGGACGCCGCCGAGTGCGCGCGGCTGCACCCGCTGCTCGACGCCGACCAGGTCCTCGGCGGCCTGCACACCCCCACCGACGGCCTGGCCAAGGCGGCCCGCGCGGTCGTCGCGCTGGCCCGGCGTGCCGAGTCCCGCGGTGCGGTCTTCCGCGGCTCGGTGCGCGTCACCGGCATCGCGCAGTCCGGCGGCCGGGTCACCGGCGTCGAGACCGCCGACGGCGAGACCGTCCCCGCCGACATCGTCGTGTCCTGCGCCGGGTTCTGGGGCCGCGAGCTCGGAAAGCTCGTCGGGATGCGGGTGCCGCTGCTGCCCCTGGCCCACCAGTACGCCCGCACCACCCAGGTCGAGCAGCTCGTCGGCCGCAACGACGAGCTGATCGAGGCGCGGCTGCCGATCCTGCGCCACCAGGACGCCGACCTCTACTACCGCGAGCACAACGACTGCATCGGCATCGGCTCCTACGCCCACCGCCCGATGCCGGTGTCGATCTCCGACCTGCCCGAGGTCGGCGACGGCGAGGTAGGCGAGCGCACCCAGCCCTCGATGCTGCCCTTCACCTCCGACGACTTCGCGCTGCAGTGGGAGCAGAGCACGCAGCTGCTGCCCGGTCTGCAGCGTTCCACGATCGAGCACGGCTTCAACGGGGTCTTCTCCTTCACCCCCGACGGCGGCCCGCTGATCGGCGAGTCCGCCGACGTCGCCGGCTTCTGGATCGCCGAGGCCGTGTGGGTCACCCACTCCTCCGGCGTCGCCCGCTCGGTCGCGCAGCTGCTCGTCGAGGGCCGCAGCGAGCTCGACCTGCACGGCTGCGACGTGCACCGCTTCGACGAGGTCGAGACCACCGACGCCTACGTCGACGAGACCTCGCAGCAGAACTTCATCGAGATCTACGACGTGCTGCACCCGCTGCAGCCGAAGCTGTCCCCGCGCGACCTGCGGACCAGCCCGTTCGTGGACCGCCAGCGCGAGCTCGGGGCGTTCTTCCTGGAGTCCCACGCCTGGGAACGTCCGCACTGGTACGAGGCCAACGCGGTGCTGGCGAAGGACCTGCCCGCCGAGTGGCGTGCCCCGTCCCGCGACGCGTGGTCGGCGATGTTCCACTCGCCGGTCGTCGCGGTCGAGGCGTGGCTGACCCGCACCGCGGTCGCGATGTACGACATGACCCCGCTGAAGCGCCTGGAGGTGTCCGGGCCGGGTGCGTGCGCGTTCCTGGAGGGCCTGACCACCGGCACGATGGACAAGTCCGTCGGCGCCGTCACCTACACCCTCATGCTCGACGAGGCCGGCGGCGTCCGCAGCGACCTCACCGTCGCCCGGCTGGGCGAGCAGCTGTTCCAGGTCGGCGCGAACTCCCACCTCGACCTCGACCATCTGCGGCGTGCGCTGCCCGACGACCACTCGGTGGTCGTCCGCGACATCACCGGCGGTACCTGCTGCATCGGCGTCTGGGGCCCGCTGGCCCGCGACCTGGTGCAGCCGCTGTCGGGCGACGACTTCTCCCACGAGGGGCTGAAGTACTTCCGCGCGAAGTCCGCGCACATCGCCGGCATCCCGGTGACGGCGATGCGGCTGTCCTACGTCGGCGAGCTCGGCTGGGAGATCTACACCAGCGCCGAGTACGGCCGGAAGCTGTGGGACGTGCTGTACGAGGCCGGGCGCCCGCTCGGCGTCGTCGCGGCCGGGCGCGCGGCGTTCAACAGCCTGCGGCTGGAGAAGGGCTACCGCTCCTGGGGCGCGGACATGTCCACCGAGCACAACCCGTACGAGGCCGGTCTCGGTTTCGCGGTCCGCCCGCACACCAAGGGCGACTTCGTGGGCCGCGCAGCCGTCGAGAAGATCGACCCCGACGCCGTCACCCGCAGGCTGACCTGCCTCACGATCGACGACGGCCGCAGCGTCGTCCTCGGCCACGAGGCGGTGTTCGTCGACGGCGAGCCCGCCGGCTACGTCACCTCCGCGGCGTACGCCTACACCCTGGGGACCCCGGTCGCCTACGCCTGGCTGCCCGCCGGGCTGCCGGTCGGGGGAGGGGTCGAGATCCAGTACTTCGACCGGCGGATCCGCGCCTCGGTCGCGGCCGAGCCGCTGTTCGACCCGGAGATGAGCCGCATCCGGCGCTGACCCGCACGGCCCGGGGCCGGCCCCCCCGGGGCCCCGGGCCCCGACGTGCCACCCCCGTCGCACCGCCGCACGGAAGGACCCCATGCGTTCCGACACCCTCGACCGGTTCCTCTGGGACCTGGCCGCCCGCGTCCCCGCCCCGGGCGGCGGCGCGACGGCGGGCCAGCACCTCGCGCAGGCCGCCGCCCTGCTCGGCATGGTCGCCCGCCACACCGACGGCGAGCGAGACGCCGGGCACACCGACACCGTGCTCGACATCCGCAACCGGGCCGACGCGCTGCGCATCACCGGCCTCGGACTCGCCGAGGACGACGCCCGCGCGTTCGGCGCGGCCTACACGCTCGCGCGACACCGAGGAGGCGGGTCGGGCCCGCACCGCGGCGATCGCCGCCGCACTGGTCGAGGCGGGACGGATCCCGGCGCAGGTCATCCGCGCCGCGGAGCAGGTGGGCGACCTCGCCGAGCGGCTGCGGCCGATCGGCAACCCCCACGTGATCAGCGACGGGGGAGCCGCGGCCGACGCCGCCCGGGCCGCGGCCGGCACCGCCCGGCTCGACGTCGAGATCAACCTGGCGGCCTCACCGACCCGCCGGCGCGCGACGAGCTGTCCGCGGCACTGACCGGCGTCGACGACCTGCTGCGCCGGGCCGACACGGTGACCGACGACGTACGGGAGCAGATCCGCCGATGACCCACCCGCCCCACGTCTGAGCGGGCGCGCGGAGGCTCAGACGACCTCGCGGACGGCCTTCTCGAACCCGATGACGTGCGCCCGGGCCCGGTCGGCGGCCTCGTCGGCCTGCTGCCCCGCGATGGCCCGCAGCAGGCCCGAGTGCTCGCCGACGTGCTGGTCGAAGTGCGTCATCCGGTCCAGGAACAGGCAGAAGATCCGGGTCGCCAGGTTGTCGTAGCGGATCAGGGTGTCCTCGAGGTGCGGGTTGGCCGCTGCGGAGTAGATCGTCCGGTGGACGTGCAGGTCCCAGCGCATCAGCTCGTCGCGGTCCAGGGTGCGCACGTCGATCCGGTCGATCGTGTCGGCCAGCTCGGCGAGGTCGGCCCGGATCGCGGGGCCGGAGTACTCGGCGGCACGGCGCGCGGCGAGCGGCTCGAGCTGCACACGGATCTCGGAGATGTAGGCGAGGTCGGTGATGTCCACGCCGGTCGCGAACGTCCCTCGGCGCGGGTAGGAGACGACCAGCCGGTCGATCTCGAGCCGCTTGAGCGCCTCCCGGACGGGGGTGCGACCGACCTCGAGGGACTTCGCGAGGGCGACGTCGTCGATGGCCGTCATCGGCGGGATGTCGAGCATGATCAGCCGATCCCGGATCACCGTGTACGCCTTGTCGGCGAGGGACGTGTACTCCGGCTCGGCGTCGTCGGGAAGAGCGGTCACGGTCCCATATTAACGCGACGGACGTGCCTAACAGTCAGCGGACGTGCCCACACCTCTTGACCAAGACTGATATATCAATGCACTGTTTACGCCGTGCCGCGGTTTCCGCGGACCGCGTCCGACCGAGGAGAGGCCGCCGTGTCCCGTTCCTTCATCCTGACCCTGAGCTGCCCGAACCGCACCGGCATCGTGCGCGCGGTCAGCGCCTTCCTGTTCGAGCACGGCTGCGACATCGGCGAGTACCAGCAGTTCGACGACCCGCTGCGCGGCCGGCTCCACCTGCGCACCCGGGTCGGCGCGGAGCACGACGTGGACCTCGACGCGATCAGCCGGGACTTCGAGGCGGTCGCGGCCGAGTTCGGGATGACGTTCACCTTCCACGACGGCGCCCCCGCCCGGATCCTGGTCATGGTCTCCAAGCTGGGCCACTGCCTCAACGACCTGATCTTCCGGTGGCGGGCGGGCAGCCTGGGCGCCGACATCGTCGCGGTCGTGTCCAACCATCCCGACCTGCGCCCGATGGCCGAGGCCGCCGGCCTGCCGTTCGTGCACGTCCCGGTCACCGCCGAGACCAAGCCCGAGGCCGAGGCGCAGCTGCTGTCGCTGGTCGACGCCTACGACGCCGAGCTGGTCGTGCTGGCCCGCTACATGCAGGTGCTCTCCGACGAGACCTGCAAGGCCCTCGAGGGCCGGGCGATCAACATCCACCACTCGTTCCTGCCCGGCTTCACGGGTGCCCGTCCCTACCACCAGGCCTACGCGCGCGGTGTGAAGCAGGTCGGCGCCACGGCGCACTACGTGACCCCGGACCTGGACGAGGGCCCGATCATCGAGCAGGAGGTGATCCGGATCGACCACTCCTACGATCCGAAGGCCCTGCAGATGGTCGGCCGCGACGCCGAGGCGCTCGCCCTGTCCCGCGCGGTCCGCTGGCACTGCGAGCGCCGGGTGCTGCTGACCGGCGGCAGCACGGTCGTCTTCCGGTAGCGCCCGCTCCGCGAGCCCACGGCCCCGTCCCCGCACCGCGGGGGCGGGGCCGTTCCGCGCTCTCTCCGTCGTGCCTCGCCTGCCGCCGGCCGGCTCGGCGACGCCGCGCGTCTCGCGGCACCCGGTGCGTGGGGTGCCACGCGTTCTGGTGGGGTGCCACGGCGTCCGTGCGCTCCTGCCGGTGCCGGTGCCGGTGACGGGAAGGGGAAGGGGAAGGGGAAGGGGGTGCGCGACCGCCCCGCGCCGGCGGGCCGGGCGGGGCGGTCGTGGTGGTGCGGGCCGGAGCGGGGGTCAGCCCACCCGGTCGCGCACCCAGTCGTGGAACTCGCCGATGTGGTGCTCGCTGGGCACGAGCACGCCGCCCTTCTCGTAGGAGCGCGAGTCCATCGCGACCTGACAGCGCTCGCAGGCGTCGAAGTCCTGGACGTTGACCCGGTGGAACAGCTCCACCGAGCGGTCGATGTCGGCGCCGGAGTCGACGACCTCGGGCAGGTAGAGCCAGTCGCAGACGACCAGGGTCCGCTCGGCGGTCAGCGGGAACATGCGATGGAACACCACGTGGTCGGGGACCAGGTTGATGAACACCGACGGCCGCACGGTGATGGCGTAGTAGCGGCGGTCCTGCTCCTGGGCGACGCCCGGGATGCGGGCGAGCCCCTCCGAGCCGTCGACGGTGAACCCCTTGATCTCCTCGCCGAACTCGGCGCCGTGCCCGACGAAGTACTGGGCGGCGAGGCCGTCGGCGAACTCGGGCAGCACCTCGGTGAGCTCGGGGTGGATCGTCGCGCAGTGGTAGCACTCCATGAAGTTCTCGACGATCTGCTTCCAGTTCGCCTTGACGTCGTAGGAGATGCGCCGGCCGAGCTTCAGGTTCTCGACGTCGTAGCCGACGATCGCGTCCGGCGAGCCGAGCCGGGTGGTGACGTCACCGATCACCGTCTCGGTGAACGAGGGCGGCACCTCGGCCAGGCTCAGCCAGACGTAGCCCAGCCACTCGCGGACGTGCACGGTGTGCAGGCCGTACTCGACCTTGTCGACGTCGGGCATCGAGCTGAGGTTCGGCGCCGCGACGAGCTTGCCGTCCAGGCCGTAGGTCCAGGCGTGGTACGGACACTGGAAGGAGCGCTTGACCTCGCCCTTGTCCTCCGTGCACAGCCGCGCGCCGCGGTGCCGGCAGACGTTGAGGTAGGCCCGCACGGAGTAGTCCCTGGCCCGCGTGACGATCACGCTCTCCCGTCCGATCCGGACGGTCTCGAACGCGCCGGGCTTGTCCAGGTCCGTGGCCAGCACCGCGCAGAACCACGTCGTGTGGAAGATGTTGTCCTGCTCGGCCCGGAAGATCGCGGGGTCGGTGTAGTAGTGGCCGGCGAGGGTCTCTCGCAGGCTGTCCGGGAGGCTCTGCCCCTCGGTGGCGGGGATCGACAACTCGCCGGTCGTCATGGCGGTACTCCTCGTGGGCGACGGTCGGGCGTGCGGCTGCGGGTCTGACGCGAGGTCGGGTGCCGTCGACGGGTGTGTGCCCGGCGGGCCGAGCGCGGGATCGGTGCGACGGCATCGGGTGTGACGGGGGCCGGTGCCGCGGGACCGGGGGCCCGCGTGACGGCCGGGCGCCGGAGGCGACCGGCGTGCGGTCACGGTGGAAACGTTGCGGCACAGCGGATCAACTCCTGCAGTGGGATTCCGACGCGATGACGACGGCGCCGATCGGGGCCGCGGAAACACACGAGAAATACCGGAAACTGTTGCGTAACAAGCAACGAGTCGCTCTATGCGCACCACGATGGGAGCGCGTCCCCCGGGTCGGTGTCAAGGGGCCGTGGCGGTGGTGTTCGTGCAGGCCCGGGGTGTGGACCGGTCGCCGCGGGTGGGGCGACGGAACTGCCGGCGGCACGGTGGCGACTCCGGTGTCGTCGGACTCCGGGCGGCTGATCGGGTCTTGATCGCCGCTTCAGCCTCAGAGTAACGTGCACAGATATATTACTCGAGTATCTGATGAGGAGTAGGTGCTGCCGGGTGTCGATCCCGGCCGATCGCCGCACGTCCGCCGCCCCCCGGGGCCGGCCGGCGGGCCCCGTTCCCCGTCCACCCGTCGCGTCGACGATCCCGGCCGCGGGACCGCACGGCCCACGGAGCGGCGTACGGACCGCACTTCCCCCGCACCCGGACAGAGGTGGAGACGTCATGACGCAGGTCGATCCCCGGTCGTGTACCGAGGACCCCGGAGCACCCCCGCACGGACCGGACGGTCTTCGGGATCGGGGCCGCGCTGGCACTTGATCGGGCAGAAGACCGCCGACGGGGCGATCGGCAGGGCGATCGACATCCTCGCGATCGTCGCAACGCTGTTCGGCTCGGCCGCGTCCCTCGGTCTCGGCGCGTTCCAGATCGGCGGCGGCATGCAGACCGTCGGCTGGGGTCGACGGGGTGCCGGGGGCCGGCGTGCTCGCGACGATCATCGTCGTGCTGACCGCGGCGTTCATCCTCTCCGCGGTGTCCGGCGTCGCCCAGGGCATCCACCTGCTGTCCGACACCACCATGGTGCCGGCCGGGCCGTTGGCGCTGTTCGTGTCCGGCGCCGGCGCCGCGTCGATCGTCATGGGCACGCTGTCCCAGCGCGGCGCCCCGGGGGGTCAGGCGGTGCGCAGCTCCACGCCGGCCTCGGTCAGCGCGGCGAGCGCCCGTTCCGTCGTCTCCGGGGCCACCCCGGCGCAGTGGTGCAGCAGCACCGTCGTCGCCAGCCCGAGCCGGGACGCGTCGAGCGCGGTCGCCCGGACGCAGTGGTCGGTCGCCAGGCCGACGACGTCGACCTCGGTCACCCCGCGCTCGGTCAGCCAGTCGCCCAGCGGGGTGCCCGACTCGTTCGCGCTGGCGCCCTCGAACCCGGAGTAGGCGCTGGTGTAGGCGCCCTTGTCGAAGACGCACTCGATCGGCGCCACGTCCAGCGCCGGGTGGAACGACGCGCCCGGCGTCCCCGCGCGGCAGTGCGGCGGCCAGGAGCCGACGAAGTCCGGGGTGTCGGAGAAGTGCGGCCCCGGGTCCACGTGCACGTCCCGGGTGGCGACGACGTGGTCGTAGACCCGCCCGTCGCGGCCGGCGGTCGCGAGCGGCCCGATCCCGGCGGCCACGGCGGCCCCGCCGGTCACCGCGAGGGCGCCGCCCTCGCAGAAGTCGTTCTGGACGTCGACGACGATCAACGCTCGTGCCATGGCTCAGCTCCCGGTGAGGAAGGTGGTCGGGATCGCAGGCTCGCCGCGGGACAGCTTCAGCCCCTCCCACGGTACGGCGACCAGCGCCGTCCGCAGCCGCTCCCGGGCGGCCTCCAGCCCGGTGACGACGTCGTCGGCGACGACCTTCCCGTCCCGCACCAGCGGTACCGGCAGCGCCCGGTCGTGCGGCCCGAGGACCGGGTCGGTGCCGTAGGGGTACACGACCTCCTCGACCGCGGTCCCGGTCGGCTTGAACCGGCGCAGCGCCGCCTTGCGCCCGCCGCGGGACTCCTTCGCGCTCGACCGCTTGGCCACCGGGCGTCCGTCGACCTCGACGAGCTTGTAGACCATTCCGGCCGTCGGCGAGCCCGACCCGGTGACCACCGAGGTCCCCACGCCGTAGGAGTCGACCGGCTCGGCGCGCAGCGAGGCGATCGCGTACTCGTCGAGGTCGCCGGACAGCACGATCCGGGTGCCGGTGGCGCCGAGCGCGTCGAGCTGCTCGCGGGCCTGGCGGGCCAGCTCGCCGAGGTCGCCCGAGTCGATGCGGACCGCACCCAGCCCGGGCCCGGCGGCCGCCACGGCGTGCTCGATGCCGCGGCGGATGTCGTAGGTGTCGACGAGCAGCGTGGTGCCGGTGCCCAGCGCGGCGACCTGGCTGGCGAAGGCGGCCGGCTCGTCGTCGTGCAGCAGGACCCAGGCGTGCGCGGCGGTGCCCGCGGTCGGGATGCCGTGCCGGGCGCCCGCGGCGAGGTTCGACGTCGTCGCGAAGCCCGCCAGGTACGCGGCCCGGGCCGAGGCCACGGCGGCCTCCTCGTGGGTGCGCCGCGAGCCCATCTCGATCAGCGGCCTGCCGGCCGCCGCGGTCACCATCCGGGCCGCCGCCGAGGCGATCGCGCAGTCGTGGTTGTAGATCGACAGGGCGACGGTCTCCAGGATCACCGCGTCGGCGAAGGTGCCGGTCACGGTGAGGACGGGGGAGCCGGGGAAGTACAGCTCGCCCTCCGGGTAGCCGTCGACGTCGCCGGAGAAGCGGTAGTCGCCCAGGCGCTCCAGGGTCGCCGCGTCGACGACCGGGGCGAGGAACTCCAGGTCGGCGGCGGAGAACCGGAAGCTCTCCAGCGCCTCCAGCAGCCGCCCCGTCCCGGCGACGACGCCGTAGCGGCGCCCGTCGGGCAGGCGGCGCGCGAACAGCTCGAAGACGCAGTGGCGTTCCGCGGTGCCGTCGGCGAGGGCCGCCGCCACCATCGTCAGCTCGTAGCGGTCGGTCAGCAGGGCCGTGCCGGTCATGGCCGGGAGCCTACGGCTCCTGTGCCACCATGGGGTGCATGTCCGCGCCGTCCCCAGCGCCGTCCCCGGCGCCCACCGAGCAGGTCACGCCCGACCTGGACGAGTCCGCCGGCCCCGACACGCCGTGGCAGGCCATCGTCTGGAACGACCCGGTCAACCTCATGTCGTACGTGACCTACGTGCTGCAGAAGGTGTTCCACTACCCCGAGGCGAAGGCCACCGCGCTGATGCTCGACGTGCACCACAAGGGACGCGCCGCGGTGTCGGCGGGGGACAAGGACACCGTGGAGGGTCACGTCGCCCAGCTCCACGCGGCCGGCCTGTGGGCCACCATGCAGCGGGCCTGAGCGTGAACGGCTGGAAGCGCAGCGGCCGGGGCGACCGCGTCCGCTACACGTCCGGGTTCTCCGGTGAGGAGGCCGTCGTCCTGCGGGGGCTGTTCGTCGAGATCCGCCAGATGCTCGCCGGTCGTGCCGAGCTCGCGCCCACCGACGAGCTGGCCGAACTCACCGGCATCCGCACCGGTCCGACGTCGCGGCCGACCGACCGGGTGCTGGCCCGGCTGCTGCCGGACTTCACCACCGAGGACTCCGACCTCGCCGGCGGGATGCGCTCGCTGCACGAGCCGTCGCTGATCGAGGCCAAGGACACCGCCGCGGCGACCGTCCTGGACACCCTGCCCGAGGCGGGCGGACGGCTCGAGCTCACCGAGGCCCAGGTCGACGCCTGGCTGGCCGCCCTCAACGACGTGCGGCTCGCGCTCGGCACCGCCCTCGACGTGAACGAGGACATGCCCGAGCAGCTGTCCGACGACGACCCGCGGGCCCAGCACCTGGGCGTCTACCACTGGCTGACCTACGTGCAGGACTCCCTGGTCCGGGTCCGCGTCCGCGGGCTCTGACCCGCCCGGCCGACCCTCAGCGGCGCACGATCCGGTCGGTCGACGGCGCGGCCAGGCCCGGGTTCGCGCCCAGGTACGCGACGAACGCGTCGAGGTCCACCGGGCCGCCGACCAGCTCGGTCCCGGCGGTGAAGGTGTCGAAGCCGTCGCCTCCCGCGGACAGGAAGTTGTTCGTCGCGACCCGGTAGCGGCCGTCGTCGGTGACTCCGACGCCGCCGATGGAGATGTCACCGACCCGGTTCCCGGCCACCACCGTGTAACGCAGGTTCGACGAGCTCTGCAGCACCGTCGGACCGTCGTCGACGGTGAACTGCTGGTCGAGCACCGCGCGCAGCTGAGCGCCGGTGAGCGTCATGGTCTGCAGGATGTTGCCGAAGGGCTGCACCGTGTAGGCCTGCCCGTAGGTGACCCGCCCGCCCGGGCCCGGCACCAGGTCCGCGCGCACCCCGCCGGGGTTGGTCAGCGCGAGCTGTGCGCCGTCACCGCGCGAGGCCGCCAGCTGGGCGTCGGCGATGACCGTGCCGAGCGGGGACAGCCCGGTCGGCGCGGCCGCACGCAGCAGCGGCCCGGTCACCGTTCCGACCGGCCGTTCGGCCAGCGGCCGCGACTGCGCGACCGCACGGTCGACGATGTCGGCGACGGCCGGGTCGGGCGCGACGTCGCGGGTGACGACCTCGTTGCGGGCCGTCGTCGCGCCGCGGTCCACGTCGCCGTCGCCGGTCAGGGCGAGGTCGACCACCGACAGCAACCTGCCGGACGACAGGCCCTGCACGAACGGTCGCGGGTTCCCGGCCGGGTCTGTCGCCGAGCACGCGTACTGCTGGTGGGTGTGCGCGGAGAACACCGCGTCGACGTCGGCGGACACCGCGGCCGCGATCCGCGACCCCGGCCCGCCGGGCTCGATCGCACAGGCGTCCGGGCCGCCGTCGCCGGTCGCCTCGTCGCCCTGGTGCAGCAGCAGCACCTGTGCCCGCACCCCCTGCGCGGTCAGTTCGCGCGACGTCGCGTCGACCGCGGCGACCTCGTCGCCGACCTCCAGGCCGCGGATGCCGTCGGGGGAGACCAGGTCGGGCAGCTCGGACAGGGTGGCGCCGATGACGCCGATCCGGGCGCCGCCCGCCTCCACCACCGTCGACGCGGCGAGCGCGGGCTTCCCGCCCTCGGTCACGTTCGCCGACAGGATCGGGAACGACGCGCCGTCGTAGGACGGGGTGAAGCGGCAGCCGTCGGCCGGGTGGCAGCCGCCGCGCTGCAGCCGGCGCAGCTCGGTGATGCCCTCGTCGAACTCGTGGTTCCCCGCGGCGGACGCGGCGACGCCGATCCGCTCCAGGACCTCGACGGTCGGCTCGTCGCGGAACAGCGCCGACGCCAGCGGGGACGCGCCGACGTTGTCGCCGGTGGACAGCACCACGCTCGCCGGGGCCTGCGCCCTCAGCGCCGCGACGTGCGCGGCGACGAACGCGGTGCCGCCGGCCTCGACCTGCGCGCCGGCGTCGTCGGTCACCCGGCCCGAGGACCCCGAGGGCGGCTCCAGGTTGCCGTGCAGGTCGTTGAGCGCGATGAGCCGCACCGTGCCGGAGCCCGGCGCGCCCGCGGCGGGGCGACCCGAGAGCGTCACCGCCTCGACGGTGACCCCCACCGCGAGGACGACGACGAGCACGGCGGCGAGGACGAGTCCGACACGGCGACCGGAGGAGGGCACGCAGGGCAGTATGGCCGCACCCCCGTACGGGAGGCCGTGGCCGGGATCACCGACCGTGGTGTCGAGTGCGTGAACGGGCGGTTCCGGCCCGGCGGGTGTTCGGGGCCGTGGCCGTGGCCGCGTATCCTCGGGTCGTGCTCGTCCTCCGGTCCGACCTCGTCGATGCGATCGTCGCGCATGCCCGCCGGGACTTCCCGGTCGAGTCGTGCGGGCAGCTCGTCGGTCCCGAGACCGGCGAGCACCCCGAGCGCTACGTGCCGATGACCAACGCCGACGAGGTGGCGAGCGACTTCGCCTTCGCCCCGGCCGAGGACATCCGCCTGGAGCGCGAGCTGGACGCGGCCGGTGAGCGCCGCATGCTCGTCGTCCACTCCCACACGCGGCTGCCGCGGCGCCCGGTGGCGCACACCGGCCTGCCCGAGGCCTACCCGTCGCCCAAGGACGTCGCCCAGATGGAGTGGACCCCCGACCAGCACTGGCTGATCGTGGGCCTCGCCACCGCCGACGCCGAGCCCGAGGTGCGCTCCTACCACCTCGCCGACGGCGAGGTCGTGGAGGACGAGCTGGCGGTCGTGGAGTCCTACATGTTCTCCCACACCGGCTCCGACGACGTGCCCGACCGGGCCTGATCGACCCTCTCGCGCACCCGCGCCGGAGGTCGCGCGGGAATGTCGCCGTACTCCGGCCGCGTTGTCGCGCGTGAGAAATCCACGCCAGAGCGACCCACCAGGAGTGATCACAGAGATGGCCGTCTCCGTCTCCATCCCCACCATCCTTCGCACGCACACCGACGGTGAGAAGACCGTCGAGGCGAAGGGCGACACCGTCTCGGCGGTCATCGACGACCTGGAGTCGCGGCACAGCGGCATCAAGGACCGTCTGATCACCGACGGCAAGCTGCACCGCTTCGTCAACATCTACGTCGACGACGAGGACATCCGTTTCGCCGGCGGCCTGGAGGCCCCGGTCTCCGAGTCCTCCACGTTCACGATCCTCCCGGCCGTGGCCGGCGGTCGCTGAGCCCCACCGGACCCCGGCACCGGGCGGCGTCCCCGCCCGGTGCCGTCGTGTGAGGAGAACCCGTGCGTTACGACTCGTTGCTGGACGCCGTCGGCGACACCCCGCTGGTCGGGCTGCCGTCCCTGTCGCCGTCGGAGGACGTGCGGCTGTGGGCGAAGCTGGAGGACCGCAACCCCACCGGCTCGATCAAGGACCGGCCCGCGCTGGCGATGATCACCGACGCCGAGAAGCAGGGGTTGCTCACGCCCGGCTGCACGATCCTGGAGCCCACCTCGGGCAACACCGGGATCTCGCTCGCGATGGCCGCGAGGCTCAAGGGCTACGAGATCATCTGCGTGATGCCGGAGAACACCTCCGAGGAGCGTCGCCAGCTGCTGGCGATGTACGGGGCACAGATCATCTCCTCGCCGGCGGCGGGCGGCTCGAACCAGGCCGTCGCCGTCGCCAAGCAGCTGGCGGCCGAGCACCCGGACTGGGTGATGCTCTACCAGTACGGCAACCCGGCCAACACCGACGCGCACTACCGCGGAACCGGCCCCGAGATCCTGCGCGACCTGCCGTCGATCACCCACTTCGTCGCCGGGCTCGGCACCACCGGGACCCTCGTCGGCGCCGGGCGCTACCTGCGCGAGCACAAGCCCGACGTGCAGGTCGTCGCGGCGGAGCCCCGGTACGGCGAGCTCGTCTACGGCCTGCGGAACCTCTCGGAGGGCTTCGTCCCGGAGCTCTACGACGAGACCGTGCTGACCGGCCGGTTCTCGGTCGGCTCCTACGACGCGTTGCGCCGCACCCGCCAGCTCGTCGAGCAGGAGGGCATCTTCGCCGGGATCTCCTCCGGCGCGATCCTGCACGCCGCGCTCGGCGTCGCGAACAAGGCGCTCGACGCCGGGCAGCGCGCCGACGTCGTCATGATCGTGTGCGACGGCGGCTGGAAGTACCTGTCCACCGGGGCCTACTCCGGCGACCTGGGCACGGCCGCGCAGGGCATCGACGGTCACCTCTGGGCCTGACCGGGCCGAACCGGTACGTAACGGGCGAATCGGGCGGCCGGGCCGGTACCGTGGGTGACATGACCGCGCTCCCGGACGGCCGTCCCGCCCGCGTGCTGCCGCCGGCACCGGTGCGCGCCGCGGTGATCATGCTGGTGTTCACCGCCGCGCTCTACGTGTTCGAGGCGGTCGACCAGGCCTCCGGTGGCATGGTCGAGTCCGCCGCCGCGATCTACCCCCGCAGCACCGAGGGGCTCACCGGTGTCCTCACCGCGCCGCTGGTCCACGACGACTGGGCCCACCTCGCCGCGAACAGCCTGCCGTTCCTGATCTTCGGGTTCCTCGCGATGTCCGGCGGGCCGGTGCAGTGGTTCGCGGTCACCGCCACGATCTGGCTGGTGAGCGGGCTGGGGGTGTGGCTCGTGTCGCCGGCCCCGGTGATCGGCGCGTCCGGGATCGTCTTCGGCTGGTTCCTGTTCCTGCTCGTGCGCGGGTTCTACGCCCGCAACGGCAGGCAGATCCTGCTCGCCCTCGTGCTCTTCCTGTTCTACGGCTCGATCCTCTGGGGCGTGCTGCCGTCGGACCCGTCGGTGTCCTGGCAGGGTCATCTGTTCGGCGCGGTCGGCGGCGTCGTCGCCGCCTACTGGGTGGCCAAGGCCGACCGCCTACCCTCCTAGGGTGTGAGCGACGCGCCCGGTATCGACGCCCCGATCGGCATCTTCGACTCCGGAGTCGGGGGACTCACCGTCGCCCGCTCGGTCATCGACCTGCTGCCCGCCGAGCAGATCGTCTACGTCGGCGACACCGCGCACAGTCCCTACGGGCCGCGCCCGCTGGCCGACATCCGGCGCCTCGCGCTCGCCATCGGCGACGAGCTCGTCGACTCCGGGGTCAAGGCCCTGGTCATCGCCTGCAACTCCGCCTCGGCGGCCTGTCTCGCCGACTTCCGCGAGCGCTACCCGGTCCCGGTGGTCGAGGTCGTCCGCCCGGCCGTGCGCCGCGCCGTCGCCACCACCCGCAACGGCCGGATCGGCGTCATCGGCACCGCCGCGACCATCGCCTCGGGTGCCTACGCCGACGCCTTCGACGCCGCCCGCGACACCGAGATCACCTCGGTGGCCTGCCCCCGGTTCGTCGACTTCGTGGAGCGCGGCACCACCAGCGGACGCCAGGTCCTCGGCGTCGCCCAGGGGTACCTGGAACCGCTGCAGCGCGCCGGGGTCGACACCGTCGTCCTCGGCTGCACCCACTACCCGCTGCTGTCCGGGGTGCTGGAGATCGTCCTCGGCCCGGACGTGACGCTGGTGTCCTCGGCCGACGAGACGGCTCGCACCCTGGTCCGGACCCTGCACGCGCACGACCTGCTGCGCGACGACACGACTCCGCCCGCGCCGCACCGCTTCCTCGCCACCGGCGACCCGGAACCCTTCGCACGGCTCGGCCGCCGGTTCCTGGGCCCCGAGATCGGCTCGGTCGTGGGCCGCGCGGGCGCCGCGCTCCCGTCCGCCTGACAGCCACACCCGCTTCCCCGGACCCACACCTGCCGCAGCAGGTGTGGGAACCGGTCGACAGGTGTGGATGCGGACCGGGCGCGGGCGGGTCCGGCGCGGCGGTCGGGGGAGGCGGGGGTAGCGTTCCCGCCGTGATCGGAACGCTCGTCCTGGTGATCACCGTGGCGCTCTCGGCCACCGCGCTGTTCGGGCTGGTCACAACGGCGCTGAACCGGCCCCCGAGCCGGGTGCACACCGTCGCCGTCGGGATCTGTGTGGCGCTCATCGTCGTGCAGGCGGCGATCGCGGCGTACCGGGTCCTGCTCGGCGGGGTCACCCTGCCCGAGCAGTCGACCTTCCTCATCTACCTCGCCGTCGCGGTCTGCGTCCCGGTGATCGCACTGCAGTTCGCCACCGCCGAGCCGAGCCGCTGGGGCGGCGCCGTGATCGCCGTCGGCGCGATCGGGACGCTCGTCGCCGTGCTGCGCCTGCAGGGCCTGTGGATCCCGGGGGTGCCCGGTGCCTGAGCCCCGCGCCACCGCCACCGGCCCCGGCCGCATCCTCATCGCCGTCTACGGCATCTTCGCGCTCTCGGCCTCGGCGCGGGCCGGTGTGCAGATCGCCGAACGGTTCGGCGAGGCGCCGCTCGCGTACTCGCTGTCCGCGCTCGCCGGCTTCGTCTACATCCTGGCCACCGTCGGTCTGGCGGGCACCGGCCCCGGCTTCCGCCGCCTCGCCTGGTCCGCCGTGGTCTTCGAGCTCGTCGGCGTGCTCGCCGTCGGCGCGTTCACCACGTTCGTCCCCGCCGACTTCCCCCGCGAGACGGTCTGGTCGCACTTCGGCGCCGGCTACGGCTTCGTCCCGCTGGTGCTGCCGTTCGTCGGGCTCTGGTGGCTGCGGCGTACCTCACGAACGGGTTAGGGTCGCGCATGCGGCTGATCGTTCTCGGGTGCTCCGGCAGCGGCCCCGGACCCGAGTCCCCGGCATCGGGCTACCTCGTCGAGGCCGGGGCGACCCGCCTCACGCTCGACCTCGGCAACGGCACCCTCGGCGCCCTGCAACGGCACGCCGACCCGTTCTCCCTCGACGCCGCGGTGTTCAGCCATCTGCACCCCGACCACTGCTCGGACTTCCCGTCGTTGGTGGTGCACCGTCGCTACCACCCCCGGCCCCCGTTCGACGCGACCGCGCGCAAGCTGGTCGTGCACGCCCCGGCCGGTGCGCACGCCCGCTTCGCCCGCGCCGACGCCGTCACCGAGTCCGACTACGCCCGCACCGATCTCACCGACGTCTTCTCCTTCCACGACCTCGTGGTGGGGGAGCCGTTCACCGTCGGCACCGGTGAGGACGCCGTCACCGTCACCGCGTACGAGGTCGTGCACGTCTGCCCCGCCTACGCGCTGCGCCTCGAGCACCGCGGCCGGGTCCTGACCTACTCCGGGGACACCGCCGCCTGCCCCGGGCTCGTCGAGGCCGCCCGCGACGCCGACCTGCTGCTCTGCGAGGCCAGCTGGCCGCACGCCGAGGCCGGGCCGCCCGGGGTGCACCTGTCCGGACGGGAGGCGGGCGAGCACGCCGCGGCCGCCGGGGCGCAGCGGCTGGTCGTCACCCACGTCCCGGCCTGGTTCGACCGCGAGTCCCTCGGCGCCGAGGCCAAGGCGGCCTTCGGCGGGACCGTCGAGCTCGCCCGGCCCGACGCGGTGTTCGAGGTCTGAGCCGGCTTCCTACGATGGCCGGGTGACACGAACAGAGGGCAGGGCCGACGGCCGGACCGACGACGAGATGCGGCCGGTGACCATCACCCGGGGCTTCCAGAAGCACCCCGCGGGATCGGTGCTGGTGGAGTTCGGTGACACGAAGGTGTTGTGCGCCGCCAGCGTCACCGACGGGGTACCGCGCTGGCGGAAGGGATCCGGCCTCGGCTGGGTCACCGCCGAGTACGCGATGCTGCCCTCGGCCACCGACACCCGCTCGTCGCGGGAGTCGGTGAAGGGCAGGATCGGCGGCCGCACCCACGAGATCTCCCGGCTGATCGGCCGGTCCCTGCGCGCCTGCATCGACCTGCGCGCGCTCGGCGAGAACACGATCGCGATCGACTGCGACGTCCTGCAGGCCGACGGCGGCACCCGCACCGCGGCCATCACCGGCGCCTACGTGGCCCTGTGCGACGCCGTCACCTGGCTCGGCGAGCAGGGCAAGCTGTCGGACCCCAAGCCGATCTCCTGCCAGGTCGCCGCGGTGTCGGTCGGCGTTGTCGACGGCCGCGTCCGGCTCGACCTGCCCTACTCCGAGGACTCGCGGGCCGAGGTCGACACGAACGTCGTCGCCACCGAGACCGGCACCCTCATCGAGGTTCAGGGCACCGGCGAGGGCGCCACGTTCTCCCGCTCGACCCTCGACGCCATGCTGGACTCCGCGCTCGCCGGGATCGCCGAGCTGGCCCGCCTGCAGGTCGAGGTGCTCGCCGCGCCGCACCCGAAGATCGCCGCGCAGGCCGCCGACGCCCCGGACACCGCGGGGGAGGGCGACGCGTGAGGATCCTGCTCGCCACCCGCAACGCCAAGAAGCTCGTCGAGCTGCGCCGGATCACCGAGGCCGCCGGGCTCTCCGGGGTGGAGATCGTCGGGCTCGCCGACGTCCCCGAGTTCCCGGAGGCCACCGAGACCGGCGCGACCTTCGCCGCGAACGCGCTCGCCAAGGCCCGCGACGCCGCCGCCGCGACCGGGCTGCCCGCGATCGCCGACGACTCCGGCATCACCGTCGACGCCCTGAACGGCATGCCGGGCATCTTCTCCGCCCGCTGGTCCGGCCGGCACGGCGACGACGAGGCCAACCTGCAGCTGCTGCTCGGGCAGACCACCGACGTCCCCGACGAGCGCCGCGGCGCCGCGTTCGTGTGCGCCGCCGCGCTGGTGACGCCCGACGCGGCCACCGCAGGCCCCGACACCGACCCCGCCTCCGGCGACACCGTCGGCACCGATGGCCCCGACGCGGAGGCCTCCGTGCCCGGGCGCACCGTGGTGCACGGGACGTGGCGGGGCACCCTGCTGCGCGCCCCGCGGGGGGAGAACGGCTTCGGCTACGACCCGATCTTCGCCCCGGAGGGCGACGGCCGCTCCTCGGCCGAGCTCAGTGCCGAGGAGAAGGACGCCGCCTCGCACCGGGGGACCGCGCTGCGCGCGCTCGTCCCGCACCTGCAGGCGCTGCTCGCCGACGGCTGAGGACTACTCGGGAGCGGGCTCGGCGAGGACGCGCTGCGCGATCCGGAACGCCGAGTTCGCCGCCGGGACCCCGCAGTAGATCGCGGTCTGCAGGATGATCTCGACGATCTCGTCGCGGGTCAGGCCGTTGCGCCGGGCCGCCCGCACGTGCAGCTCGAACTCCTCCCAGTGCCCGTGCGCGACGAGCGCGGTCAGCGTCACCGCCGAGCGCATCCGGCGCTCCAGCCCGGGGCGGGTCCAGATCTCGTTCCACGCATAGCGGGTGATCAGCTTCTGGAAGTCCGCGGTCGTGTCGTCGACGCGGCCCAGCGCCGCGTCGACGTAGTCCGAGCCGAGGACCTCGCGGCGCACGGCCAGCCCGTCGGCGTCCAGTTCGGCGGGGTCGATACCCGAGTCGCTCATGGTCGGCAGCCTCTCACGGCCGACCGCGACGGCACGCGCGCCGACCGCGGCCGGTGGCGCGTCCGGAGGTGCCCGGCCACGCCGGACGGCTGCGGCCGGCGGCGCACACGGGGGAGCCCGGTCACGTGCGACGACCGCGGCCGACGGCACCGGCACGGGTCTCGGTACCGTGATCTCCGTGCGGTGGTGGCGGTTTCTGCTGGGCTGCCTCGGGCTGGTGCTCGCGGCCGCACTCGTCGTACTCGTGGCCCGGTCCCTGGGGCTGTCCGCCGTCCCCCGGTTCGGTGAGCTGCGCCGGGCCGTGGAGTCCGCCGGGATCTGGGGCCCGGTCGTGTTCGTGCTGCTCCAGGTCGCGCTGAACGTCCCGCCCTTCCCCCGGACGGTGTTCACCGTGTCCGCCGGGGTGCTGTTCGGCGCCGTCGGCGGTGCGGCGCTGACCCTGTTCGCGACCGCGCTGTCCGCGGTCGTGGCGTTCGCGCTCGTCCGGGTCACCGGTGGGCGGCTCGTCGCCCGCTACGCCGGCCACCCGCGCGCGGTCTGGGTGCGCCGCAGGCTCGACCACCACGGAGTGCTCGCGGTGACGTCACTGCGGCTGATCCCGATGGTGCCGTTCGCGGTGCTCAACTACCTGTCCGGGCTGTCCCAGGTGCGGTTCTGGCCCTACCTGGTCGGGACGGTGATCGGGTCGGCGCCGAGCACCATCGCCGTCGTGGCCCTCGGCGACGCGGTGACCGGGCACGTGCCGCCGGCCCTGCTGCTGGTCTCCGGGATCTGCGCGGTGCTCGGGCTCGGTGGGGTGCTGCTCGCCGCGCGGCGGCCACTGCCGGACGAGGCCGACGCCGTCGCGCCCGGGGGCGCGGAGCCGACCCGGACCGCGCCGCCCGCCGGGTGAGGCGGGCGACGCGACGCGTGCCGGCGGCGGGATTCGAACCCGCACTTGCACGGACCTAAACCGTGTCTCTCTGCCAGTTGGAGTACGCCGGCTAGTTCTTTCGGCCGCACCAGGTATCGGTGAGGGCGTGGCAGTTCGCGCACAGGATACGAAGGTTCTCGAGCCGGTTGTCGGTGTGGTCGCCGTTCACGTGGTCGAGCTGGAGCGGGACGGGTCGTCCCTGCCACTCGGTCAGGCCACACCCCTCGCACCGCGCGGCCTTCAGCCCCTCCGCGACGAGCCGCCGGCGCAGGGTCGCGCTGCTGCGGTAGCTCGACCCGCGAACCAGGATGTCCGCCAGCGGGCGTGCCCGCCGCCCCGGGAAGGTCCGGCCCCGGGCCCAGGAACGCCCCGTGAAGTGTGTCGTGTCGAGCTCGAGCGTCCGGATATGCGCGACCACCGCCCGGAACATGCCGCCGCTGGGCTCGTACCCGAGCCGCCGGAGCACGGCGTGCACGCTGACCTCGGCCGCGACGGCCGCCCGCAGCTCGCCGTCGGTGTAGCGCCGTCGGTGGTTGCGGTGCCCGGGGTCGAGCGCGCCCGGGATGTGGCTCGCGTCCGCGCCGGTCCGGACGATGTGGGCTCGCAGCTGGTCGTACCGCCCGGGCCGGATGCCCAGCCGGTGACACACCTCGCTCAACCGTCGCGACACCGCCACCGCCGCGACCAGCTCCTCGTCGGTCCACCGGCGGGCGCGGGGCACGTCCGCTCACCCCGCGCCCGCCGGCCGGACGGGCATCAGACCTTCCAGTCCCGGCGCAGCTTCGCCACGTGCCCGGTCGCCTTCACGTTGTACTGCGCGTCGACGATCGTGCCGTCCTCGCCGACCAGGAAGGTGGAGCGGATGACCCCGGTGACCGTCTTGCCGTAGAGCTTCTTCTCACCGAAGGCGCCCCAGGCGGTGAGGACCTCGCGGTCCGGGTCGGACAGCAGCGGGAAGGTCAGCTCCTCGTTGTCGCGGAACGTCGCGAGCTTGGCGGGCTTGTCCGGGGAGATGCCCAGTACGTCGATGCCCGCGCCGTTCAGCTCGGCGAGGTTGTCGCGGAAGTCGCAGGCCTCCTTCGTGCAGCCCGGGGTGCTCGCCGCCGGGTAGAAGTAGACGACGACCTTGCGGCCGCGGTAGTCCGCCAGGGAGACGGCCGTGCCGTCGGCGTCGGCGAGGGTGAAGTCGGGGGCGGTGTCGCCCGCCTGCAGCCGTGTGCTCATGACGATCAGCGTGCCACCCGCCGGGCGGGCCGCGGAGCCGAGTGCGGTGCCTGTGGACGTACCGGCCGGTTGTGGACGGGATGCGGCGCGGACGACCATCGGGCCGACCCGATCGGCGGCGCGCCGGTGGCCGGGCGCGCGGACCGGACCCTGCGGTGGCTACGGTGTGTGCCACGCCGCTCGCGGTGCCCGGACGTCGGTGTCGGGGCAGCGTCGGGCGCGAGCAGCAGGAGTCCCGGGCGCGGACGCGTACCGGCCGAACCGGAGGTGGACGTGGTGGCCCGCGACCCCGAGAACATCCAGCGCGAGATCGAGAAGACCCGGGACGCGCTGGCCGAGAGTCTGGACGCCCTGGCGGACCGGGCGAACCCGAAGAACCTCATCGAGGGCGGCAAGGAGCAGCTCGCGGAGCGGCTCGCCGACCCGAAGGTCAAGTACTCGCTGATCGCGGTCGGCGCGCTGGTCGGGCTGGCGATCGTCCGCTCGATCTTCCGCTAGACCGCCTGCACGCCACGCCCGGCCGGTGCCCGCACCGGCCGGGCGTTCGTGTGTCAGGACAGCGAGTCGCGCAGCTCCAGCGTCGCGGCGCGGTCGGCACCCTCGGCCAGCGGGCGGCGGTAGCGGGCGACGAGCCGGGCCGCGCCGAACCCGGCGACGGCGACGAGGTCGTCGCCGCGCAGGTAGCCGAGCACCGTGCCCTTCACCGGGCCGTCGTCGAGACCCTCGCCGTGCAGCGGCAGCAGCGAGTCCGCGCGGTCCGGCCGCCCGACGAGCTGGATCTTCATACCGAACTGGTCGGACCAGAAGAACGGCACCGCGGCGGGCGGCGGGGTCGTGCCGGTGATGTCCGCGGCGACCGCGGCGGCCTGGTCGCTCGCCGAGGTCCAGTGCTCCAGCCGGGTGCGCTCGCCGGTGTCCGGGTCGGTCCAGGCGGCCGCGTCGCCCGCCGCCCACACTCCGGGCAGCCCGTCGACCCGGCCGCGGTGGTCGCAGGGGATGCCGTCGGCGACGTCGACGCCGGTGGCCTCCAACCAGCCCAGGTCGAGCATGCCGCCGACGCCGACGACGATCTCGTCGGCGTTCACCGTCGACCCGTCGGAGAGCGTGGCGCCCGAGTCCGTCAGCTCCGACACCGACACCCCGGTACGCAGGTCGACCCCGGCATCGCCCATCAGCCGGGCCACGACCGCACCGGCCTGCTCGCCCAGCAGCCGTGCCATCGGCACGCTGCCGGTCTCGACCACGGTCACCGTGACACCCCGGTCCCGGGCGGTGCTCGCGACCTCGGCCCCGATGAACCCGGCACCCACCACCAGCAGCGACGACGCCGAGGCCAGCGCGTCGCGCAGTTGCTCGGACTCGTCGACGGCACGCAGCAGGTGCGCGGAGTCGGGCTGGTCGTCGAGCACCCGGGAGGTGACCCCCACGGCGAGGACGACGGCGTCGGCGTGCAGGACGGTGCCGTCGTCGAGCTCGACCTCGGAGCCGTCGGCCGGGTCCTCGGCGGGCCGTAGGGCGACCGCGGAGCGGCCGAGGTGGGTGCGTACGCCGAGCTCGTCGAGGTCCTCGGCGGTGCACAGGTCGACCTTGGTGCGCTCCCACTCACCGGCCAGGAACTGCTTGGACAGCGGCGGGCGGTCGTAGGGGAGGTGCTCCTCGGCCCCCACCAGGCTGATCCGGCCCTCGTAACCGTCCCGGCGCAGGTTCTCCACCGTGCGCAGTCCGGCCAGCCCTGCGCCGACCACCAGCACGTGTTCCGGCACGCTCATCTCCTACCTCCCTGCTCCGGGCCCGGACGGTGCGCCGGTCCCGCCCCGATCCTCGCGGACGGGGCACGGCGTCGCCGCGCGGCCCGGGCGTCAGAAGGTGCGGTCCTCCGGGTCGAGCCGGTTGCGCAGCCGGGACAGCGTCTGCGCGAGCAGCCGGGAGACGTGCATCTGGGAGATGCCGACCTCCTGGGCGATCTGGGTCTGGGTGCGGTTGCCGAAGAACCGCAGCATCACGATGGTCCGCTCGCGGGGCGCCAGCTCGGCGAGCAGCGGGCGCAGTGACTCGCGGTAGTCGACCCGGTCCAGCTCCGCGTCGGCGTCGCCGACCAGCTCGCCGACGGTGGCGCTGCCGTCCTCCGACGACAGCATCTCGTCGAGCGAGGAGCTGCGGTAGGCCTCGGCGGCCTCCAGGCCCTCCAGGACCTCGGCGACGGGCAGGTCGAGGTACTCGGCGAGCTCCGAGGGCCGGGGCGCGCGACCGAGGGTCTGGGACAGCTCGGACACCGCGCCGTTGATCGACACGTGCATGTCCTTGAGCCGCCGCGGCACCCGCATCGACCAGCTCTGGTCCCGGAAGTGCCGGCGTACCTCACCGGAGATCGTGGGCACGGCGAAGGAGAAGAACTCACCGCCCTTCTCCGGGTCGAACCGGTCGATGGCGTTGATCAGCCCGACCGTCGCGACCTGCACGAGGTCGTCGAGGGGCTCGCCCCGGTGGTTGAACCGGCGGGCGATGTGCTGGGCGACGGGCAGGTAGCCGGTGACGAGCTGATCGCGCAGCTGTTCCCGACGGGGGTCGCCGTCGTCGAGACCCGCGTACTGCTCGAGCAGCGGGGTGAGGTGGGCGTACTGAGGGTCCGACGTCACGTCACAGCCCGTGACCCGCGAGCTTGTGCAGGCGGATGGTGAGGGCCGGGCGCCCGCCGTCCTCCTCACCGGACTCGACCGCGACGTGGTCGGCCAGGGTCTGCAGGACCCGCCAGCCGAAGGAGTCGGTGGGCAGCTGCGCACCGGTGCCGGTCTCGACCCGGGCGGTGACCTCGATCCGCTCGTCGGAGACGGCGAAGGTGCACCGCAGCGGCGAGCCGGGAGCGGCCATCGCGACCAGCGTCGCGCACGCCTCGTCGACGGCCATCCGCAGATCGGAGACCGCGTCCAGGTCGAAGTCCGCGCGTGCGGCGAGGTCGGAGGCCACCGCACGGACCGTGGGGATCAGCGCGGGCCGCGCCGCGACCCTGATCTCGACGGTGTTGTCGGTGCCGGCGCCGTGCGCCGTGCCTGCCACGTCCTCCTGGGCCACGCTGACGAGTCCTTTCGTGCGACGGGGTGTCGGGCCGGATCATGTCGCCTCCGGCGGGGGTGTGCAGGACCGGGTGCCCGCTCAGGCGCCGGGAATGCCCTCCTGGTCGGGCAGGACGGTGAACAGCTGGGCGGAGCCGGTGACCTCGAGCGGCCGGAGCACGGCCCGGTTGGTGGCGACGACGAACAGCCGCCGTCCGTCCCGGGCGGCCCGCCGGGCGGTGTGGATGAGCACACCGAGGCCGCTGGAGGCGAGGAACGTGACGCCCTCCAGGTCCACGGCGAGGTCGCGGCCGTCGCCGTCGGGGGCGCGGTCCAGCAGCTCGTCGAGGGCGGTCTCGAGACGCGGTGCGGTCAGGGTGTCGACCTCGCCGCGCACGGTGAGCACGGTCAGGCCGCTGCGCGGTGAGGAGAAGCCGACGCCGAGGTGGGCGGAGTCGGTGCCGTCCAGCTCGGCGTCCCCGTCCCCCCGGGACGGTTGCGCCGGCGCGGATCCGGGCAGGGTGATCACCTCCGTGTCGGGCGCCGGACGGCGCGGAAGCGTTGTGGAGCGCCGCCGTGCTCTCGACGGGCAGGTGTCTTCTCGCGCCGCACGACGCACCGGGGCCGCGGCGGGGCCGTCCTGGCCCGCGCCGGGTCCGGTCCACCCACGACAGGAGACCGGGCCCGACGATACCGGCCGGGCTCGGCGGGCCCGGCACGGCGCCTGCCCTTAGGCTCGCCCGGGTGACGCGGTACTCCGATCTCGGCCCCGGCGCCCCGGCCGGTCCCCCCGGCGACGCGGTGGACCGGGCCGTCGACCAGGCGGTCGCGACCTCGGTGGAGTCCTTCGGGGAGCAGCCGAGCACCCCGGCCATGCCGCACGTGCGCGGCGGGGCGCAGGTGGCCGTCCTGATGATCGACCTCTCCGAGCGCCGGATCGTCTACGCCAACACCACCGCGCTGGAGCTGGCCGGTGACCGCCCGGTGCGGCTGCCCATCGGGGTCCGCGAGTGGAGCGAGGCCGCGCGGCTGACCGACCTGGACGGCCGTCCGTACACCGGCGAGGGGTCCCCACTGGCCCGGATCGCCTCCGGCGAGGCGGTGTCCGGCGAGCCGGTCGCGCTGCACGGACCGGGACTCATGCCCGACCGCGACGGCGTCCCGGTCCCGGGGGAGGGGGCCACGGCCAGCAGCACCCTGGTCTGGGTGACCGGGTTCGCGCTGGCCGACCCCGGAGCCCAGGGGCAGGGCACCTACGCGCAGTCCTCGGCCACCGGGCCCGGCCGGGCGCTGGCCGTGCTGCTGCCGCTGTCGGACTCCGAGGCCGGCCAGGGCGGGGACCGCGACCGGATGGGGTTCCTGCGCGACCGTGCGGTGCTCGCCACCGAGATGTCGTTCACCATCTCCGACCCACAGCGTGAGGACGACCCGCTGGCCTGGGTGAACCCGTCGTTCGAACGTCTGACCGGGTACCCCCTCGACGAGGTGGCCGGGCGCAACTGCCGGTTCCTGCAGGGCCCCAACACCGACCGGTCCGCGGTCCGCCGGGTGCGCGAGGCGCTGCGGGAACGGCGGGCGATCACCGAGGTGCTGCTCAACTACCGGCGCGACGGCACCGCGTTCTGGAACCAGGTGTCCATCTCGCCGGTGCACGACGGCGACGGCGAGCTGGTCAACTTCGTCGGCGTGCAGAGCGACGTCACCGAGCGGGTCGTCGTCGAGCAGGAGCGGCGGGCGGCGCTCGCCGACGCCGAGGCCGCGCGGGCCCAGCTGCGGCTGCTCGCCGAGGCGACCACCCAGATGACGACGGCGCTCGACGTGGCCGACGCCTGCCGCCGTTTCTCCCGGATCGTGGTGCCGGAGCTGGCCGACCTGTGCACGGTGGACCTGCTCGACACCCCCGACGGGGCGACCCGCGAACGGATGGCCGTCGCCGCCCGCGACGCCGACGACGAGGCGCTGCTGTCGCGGTCCGGTCCACTGGGGGCCGTGCGGATCGAGCAGCAGGCCGAGACCGCGGTGCGGACCGGCAAGCCGTACCTGGTGCAGGAGCTGCCCGACGACGGCCGCGAGGTCCACCCCGACGACCCGGAGGCGGCCGACGCCTACGAGCGGCTGCGGTTGCGCTCGGCGATGGTCGTCCCGCTGCTCGGCCGCGGCCGGGTGCTCGGCCTGGTGACGCTGTCCACCCAGTTCCCCTACGGCCGTCGCTGGACCCAGCGCGACCTGCACCTGGCCTCGGACCTCGCGGGCCGCGCCGGGCTGGCCGTCGACAACGCCCGGCTCTACGAGGTGGAGCGCGCCGCGGCGGCCACCCTGCAGCACAGCCTGCTCCCGGCGCTGCCGCAGGTCCCCGGGATGCGGGTCGCGGCCCGCTACCTGGTGGGCGCGGACGGCAACCAGGTGGGCGGGGACTGGTACGACGTGCTGCCGATGCCGGACGGCTCGGTCGGTGCCGCGGTGGGCGACGTCGTCGGCCACGACCTGTCGGCGGCCGCCGCGATGGGGCAGCTGCGCGGTGTGCTGCGCTCCTACGCCTGGGGCGGCGACGCGCCCGGGCCGGTGCTCGACCGCTGCGACCAGCTGGTGCAGGGCCTGGACATCGCCGCGATGGCGACCGCTGTGTACGCCCGGTTCGGGCCGGTGGGCCCCGACGGCGGACGCGAGCTGACCTACGCCAACGCCGGGCACCCGGCGCCGCTGCTGCGCGACCCGCAGGGCCGGCTGCACCGGCTCGACGCGCACCACTCGCCGATGCTCGGCGCGGTGCCGGAGTTCGGGCGGGCCGCCGGGGCACACCGCGGCGGCGCCACGGTCCCGTGTGCCGCCGGGTCGCTGCTCGTGTTCTACACCGACGGTCTGACCGACATCATCGGTGAGGACGCCGACGCCCGCACCGAGCTCATCGAGCGCACGCTGGAGGAGCTGCCGTCCGACGCCGACCCCGAGCGGGTGGTGGAGCGGGTGCTCGAGGTCTGCCTGCCGGACCGGCTCGACGACGACATCGCCCTGCTCGCGATCCGTCTGGACCACCCGGCCTGACGGTCCGGTCGACCGGACCGTCACCCGCCCGGACCCGGCTGCGCGGAGCGACCCGATCGGCCGCACCGGCCGACCCGATCGGCGGCCGGTCTGCCGTGTCGGCGGTCCCGGCCGGCCGAGTCGACCGCTACCGGCTGCGTCGGGCGTCCGGGGTCGACCGTCCGGGGCGGCCGCCCACCGGCGGTGCTCCGCCCGGCGGCGGGCCTGCGGCGTTCGACCGTCCGGCCCATCCGCGCTACCGGTGGTCGGGCCGAGGTCACGGTGGTGTTGCGGTCGGCGCCGTCCGTGGGCTGTGGACAGGGGGTCGTCGCCCGCTCGTGGACCGGGTGACCCCACTCGTCCGTCCGGGTGGGTAATCGGCACCCGAATCGGGGATCCGGGCGTTGTACTCGACGGACGACGACGTGTGGGATCGACGGGGGCGAGCGTGAGGCAGGGGACGACGCGACCGCGGAGGCTGGTCGCGGTGGCACTGACCGCGGCGGAGTCCGCCCGTGCGGGGGGCCCGCTCGCGGCGCTCTCCGGTGAGGCGGGGGAGACCGACCTGCTGGTCGTGCGGGACGACCCGGCCCCCACCCGGCGCCCGCTCACACCGGCCGAGGCGCGGGAGCTGCTGGCGGCCGAGGACGACACCGAGGACGTGCCGGTCGAGGCGCTGCCGGTCGAGCGGGTGCGGCTGCACCGGCTCGGGCTGCGCTGGGCGGTGCAGGACGGCGACGAGGCGGACCTCGTCGCGGCGCTCTCGGAGCTGGTCGGGTTCGACCCCGACGACGACACCTGGTGCGTGGCCCCGGCCGCCGCCGGGCCGGTGGACGACCCGGAGATCGAGGTGGTCCGCCGCGCGGTGCGCCGCGTCGCCCGGGTCTACGGCCTGCCGGTGCTGCCCTACCGGCCCGCCGGACCCGTCGCGGAGGGCGTCACGGAGCCGGAGGCCCTGCCCTCGGCGGTGTGACGTCGGCCGAGCGGGCGGAACGGCCGAGCAGCAGAAAGGCCCGCCCGGAACCCGGGCGGGCCGTGCCGGATCGGTGATCCGTCGTCAGTGATCCGTCGTACGTGGTCCGTCAGACGACCGCGGCGAGGCCGGGGCCCTGCTCGGCGACGATGTGTTCGGCGTCGCGACGCTCGATGATGGCGCGGCGCTCGGACTCGCCCAGCCCGCCCCACACGCCGAACGGCTCACGGCTGGCCAGCGCGAAGCGGCGGCACTCCTGCAGCACGGGACATCCCCGGCAGACCTGCTTCGCGCGCTCGGTGCGACGCGACCGGGAGGGGTTGCGCTCCCCGTCGGGGTGGAAGAACACGGCGCTGTCCATGCCGCGGCACGCACCCAGTCGCTGCCACTGCCACACGTCGTCCATCGGGCCGGGAAGCCGGGAAACGTCGCTCACGTGCTCACCTCGTCGCTCGGGGCCCGGGAGGACCGGGTTGGCTCCTCACCCCGGTTCCCGAGGGGGTTCGAGATCAAACCTGCGCGACGTCGGGATCGGTGCTAGCGACGGGCCGTGCGAGGTGTGCAGGGCCGGCCGCGCGGTCGGACGGACCGGGCATCGCCCCTGTTCACGACACCGCCACACACCTCCGCGCCGCGCGCTGTGCCGGGCCGCCGGGTGGATCCGGGCACGCCAGGATGTGACTCAGGTCACTGTCTCAGGAGTCGAGTGCGGCCTGCACGTCGTCGTGGATGTCGAACAGATGGTGCAGCCCGGCGATGCCGATCGGGCGCAGGACACGCCGCTCGGTACACGCCAGACGCAGCTCGACCCCGGCCCGGTGGGCCTGCTCCCGCAGCTCGATCAGCGCCGCCAGCCCGGAGGTGCCGAGGAAACGGACCCCGTCGAGGTCCAGCACGACCAGCGAGGCCGCGGAGATCTGCTCGGCCACCGCGTGCCGCAGCTCCGGGGCGGTCAGCATGTCCAGCTCACCGGTCACGGCGACGACGACCGTCCCGTCCGCGGGCCGGGAGGTCTCCAGCCGTAGCCCGTCGCAGGTGTCGGTGACATCGGGTGACGTCCCGCCCGAGCCGTCGGTGGTGCCGGCGGCGGGCGGACGGGGGTCGGTCATTGGGTCGACGGTAGGCACCGCGGCACGGCGTCGCCACTCGGAGCCCGCTCAGCGCAGGCGATGTGTCCCGTCGGGCATCCGCACCGTGAGGCCCCTGCGGGCCAGCAGCTCCAGCAGCGGCACGACGACGCGGCGGCTGCTCCCGAGCACCTCCCGTGCGGCGGAGACGGTGAACGCGCCGTCGAGCCCGTCGAGCGCGGCGACCGCCCGCTCCGGCGCGTCGGGGCCGAGCACGACCTCCGGGGCCACCCGCAGCAGTTCCCCGGCGCGGTCGAGCACCGCCAGCTCCCGCGGCCCGAGCCCCAGCTCCGCGAGCCGGGCAGCCCCCGGCGCGGCGAACGGGGCCCCGTCGAGGTCGGCGCGCACGCGGGCCGCGGCGTCGCGCAGGGCCGCCGGCGGGCCGGTGTCCGCTGCGGCCCGCACCCGCCCGTCGCGCAGGACGAGACCGGCCCCGCCGACGGCGGACAGCACGGCCTCCACCAGCGCGACGTCCGGCAGCCCCGCGGCGCGCCGGGCCGCGGCGAGCGGCAGCCCCGGATCGAGGGGGTCCTCGGCGTCGTGCGCGGCGACGGCGGCGGCCAGTGCGGCGGCCGACGACGCGGCGGTGGCCGGGTGCAGCAACCGGCCCGCCGCGCCGGGGACCCGGGCCGCGAGCGCGGTCACCTCGCCGGCGGGCACACCCCAGCGCACCAGGTCGTCGGCCCGGACGGTGCCGCGCCGGGCGAGCTCGGCGTCGGCGTCGGGGACGGCACCGACCCCCGCGAGCTCGTCGGCCCGACGGCGGGCCGCGCCGCGCCTGCGCAACGGCGGCGGTGCCGGGTCCAGCACCGTCACCCCGGCCACGATCCGCCCGGCACCCGGGTCACGCAGCACCGCCCGGTCCCCGATCCGCAGCGGCAGCGGCCGTGCCGGGGTCAGCCGCACGACCGGGTCGCCACCCGCCGGGCCGGGACCGAGCGGGCGGACCCGCACCGGCACGGCTGCCGAGCCGACGTGCAGGGTCAGCCCGACCGGCGACGACGGCAGCGGGACCGGCCCGCCGACCCCGTGCAGCGCGACGTCGGCCTCCCCGGTCACCGGCCACGCCCCCGGGCCGAGCAGCGCGTCGCCGCGGTCGACCCGGTCACGGGGGACGCCCCGCAGGTTCAGCGCGACCCGCGCGACCGCGGCGGCGGCGTCGACCGGCTCGCCGAGCTCCTGCACCCCGCGCACGGTCACCGGTGCCCGCCCGGTGTCGCCGTCGAGCTCCAGGGTGTCGCCGGGGCGCACGGTGCCGCTGCGCAGCGTGCCGGTGACGACCGTCCCGGCCCCGCGGACGGTGAACGCCCGGTCCACCCACAGCCGCACCGGCCCGTCCGGGTCGGGTGCGGGCAGCCGTGCGGTGAGCGCGGCCAGCGCGCCGCGCAGCGCGTCGAGACCGGTGCCGGTGCGGGCGGAGACGGCGACCGAGGGCCAGCCGCCGAGCCCACGGGCGGCGAGCGCGGCGCGGGCGTCGTCGAGCGCCAGCTCGGGGTCGAGCAGGTCGGCGCGGGTGACCACGAGCAGTCCGTCGGTGACGCCCGCGGCCGCGAGCGCGTCGGCGTGCTCCCCGGACTGCGGCATCCAGCCCTCGTCCGCGGCGACGACGAACAGCGCCGCCGGGGCCGGACCGGCCCCGGCGAGCATCGTGGCGACGAAGCGTTCGTGCCCGGGGACGTCGACGAACGCGACCGTGCCCGCCCCCGGCACCTCGGTCCACGCGAAGCCCAGGTCGATGGTCATCCCGCGTCGGCGTTCCTCGGCGTACCGATCGGGCTCCATCCCGGTCAGCGCCCGGACCAGCGTGGACTTGCCGTGGTCGACGTGGCCCGCGGTGCAGAGCACGTGCACGGCTCAGGTCTCCGGACGCACGGGCACCGCGCGCACGGCCCCGGCCAGCGTCGCGTCGGCCGACGGCGGCAGCGCCCGCAGGTCGAGCAGGCAGCGCCCGTCGCCGACCCGGCCCAGCACCGGCGGGTCACCGGCGCGCAGCGCGGCCGCGTACCGCTCGGGCAGCGCGACCGCGGCGCTGGGCAGCTCCACCCCGGGTGCGCCGCCCCCGCCGACCCCGGCGACGGTGTCCGTCGCGGTCGCGTCGATCCCGTCGGCGGCCAGGGCCGCGGCGAGCGTGTCGGCCCGCGCCCGCAGCGCGGACGGGTCGGCGTCGAGGAACTCCCGGACGGGCGTCGGCGGACCGGCCACCGACGCCTCCAGCGCCGCGAGGGTCAGCTTGTCGACGCGCATCGCCCGGGCCAGCGGGAAGCGCCGCACCCGCTCGACCAGGTCGGCGCCGCGGCCCCCGCCGCCGAGGAGCAGACCGGCCTGCGGTCCGCCGAGCAGCTTGTCCCCGGAGGCGGTGACGAGGTCGGCGCCGTCGGCGAGGGTGCCCGCGGCGTCGGGCTCGTCGGGCAGCAGCGGGTGCGGGGTCAGCAGCCCGGACCCGATGTCGACGACGACCGGTGGCCCCAGCCCGGCCAGCTCCCGGACCCCGACGGCCGAGACGAACCCCGTCACCACGAAGTTCGACGGGTGCACCACCAGCAGGAACGCGGTGTCCGGGCCGATCGCGCCGGCGTAGTCGCGCAGGTGGGTGCGGTTGGTGGTGCCGACCGGACGGAGCCGGGCCCCGGTGGACTCGATCAGCTCGGGGATGCGGAAGCCGTCGCCGATCTCGACGAGCTGGCCCCGGGAGACCACGACCTCGCGGCCGGTGCCGGCGAGGGCGGCGCAGACCAGTGCGAGGGCGGCGGCGCCGTTGTTCGCCACCCAGGCCGCCCCCGCACCCGGGACGGCGTCGCGCAGCGCGGCCAGCGCGTCCGTGCCGCGCGGCCCGCGGCGCCCGGTGGCCAGGTCCAGCTCGACGTCGCAGGTGCCCGCGGCCACCCCCAGCGCGTCGACGGCGGCGGCCGAGAGCGGCGCCCGGCCCAGGTTGGTGTGCAGCAGCACGCCGCTCGCGTTGAGGACCGCCCGGATCCCGGTCGCGGCGGCGGGCAGCGACGCCCCGGCGACGGCGGCGACCTCCTCGGGTGCGATCCGGCCCGCCCGCGCGTCCTGCTGCGCCGCGACGACGGCGCGCTTGACCCGCGGCCGGCCCAGCCGTGCGGCGGCCCCGGCCAGCGCCGGGTCGGCCAGGACGACGTCGGTCCGGGGGACGCGCCGGCGCGGGTCGGGCTCGGCGGGGGTCACCGGTGCACCGTAACCCCCGTCACAGCGTGCTGTCCCGTGCTCCGGGCCGTCGCGCTCCGGGGCCCGGGGTCAGGACGTCCGCTGCCCGCTGCCCTCGGCGGTGGCGGCGGTGCCGGTCGCCGGGGCCGCATCGGCCGGCGGCTCCGGCTCCCGCTGCTCGGGCAGCACCACAGCCGGCAGGTCGACGGCCTCCTCGGGGTCCACGACCGCGGCGGCGTCGTCGGCCGTGAGCTCGCCGGGCCCGGGGGCCTCCCCGGTCCGCAGGGCGTGCGCCGGGCCGCCCACCGGGCGCCGGACACGCTCCCCCTGGTCGGCGCCGTGCGCGGCCCGGGTGGGCGCATCGAGCCTGCCGAGCTCGGACCCCAGCATCCCGTGCAGCCGGGCGATCTCCTCGCGCACCGACGACCGCAGCGCGGACACGTGGGCGTGCATCGACGCCGCGGTGTCCGCGACGAGCTCGCTGTCCCGCCGCGCGGCCACCCCGGCCGCACGCAGCCGGTCGACCTCCGCGCGGGCGTCGTCGACGATCCGGGCGGCCTCGTCGCGGGCGGCGTCCACCAGCTGCGCGGCCTCGGTCTCGGCGGTGCGCCGCCGCATCGCGGCCTCGTGCTCGGCCATCCGCAGCACCTTGTCCGCGCGCATGCCGAAGGTCTCCGCGGGCCGGGACCGGGCGTCCTCGAGGGCGGCGGCGAGTGCCTCGGCCCGGCGCTCGGCGGCGTCGCGGGCGTGCTCGGCCGCGGCGAGGCGGCCCACCAGGTCCTCGACGGTGTGCCCGACACTGCGGGCGCCGTCGCCGCCGCGCGGGGCGCGCTGCGGCAGTCCGGCGGCCGTCGTCGGAGGGAGCACGGCGTCGGGAACGGGCCCGGCCGGGGGGACCGCGTCCCCGGAGCGGGTCGTCTCGTCGTCGCGTACGTCCTCGGCCGTCACCTCGGCGCCGGTATCCGTGACACCGTCGGTCACCTCGTCGTACCCCCCGTGCAGCTGTTCACGGTGCGTCAGTGTCCGTGTCCCCGGCGCAGCCCGACAGCCCCCGTTCGGCGGACGGCGGCAGTCCGGCGGTCGACGGTGTGTGACGCGGGCGACCACGGAGCGACGCTGCCAGGATGGGGGCATGTCCGACACCGGTGTCGCCCGTCGTCTCACCGAGTTCAGCCACGGCGCGGGCTGCGGCTGCAAGCTCGGACCGGCCCAGCTGGGGGAGGTCCTGGCGGCGGTCACGCCCCCGTCCCATCCGGACCTGCTGGTCGGCACCGACACCGGCGACGACGCCGCGGTCTGGCGGCTGTCCGAGGACCGTGCGCTGGTCGCGACCACCGACTTCTTCACCCCGATCGTCGACGACCCGGGGACCTGGGGCGCGATCGCCGCCACCAACGCCGTCTCCGACGTCTACGCCATGGGCGGCACCCCGCTGTTCGCCCTGAACCTGGTCTGCTGGCCGTCCGAGCAGCTCGGGCCGGACGTGCTGGCCGCCGTCCTGGAGGGCGGCGCCGGGGTGGGGCGGCGGTGCGGGTTCGCCGTCGTCGGAGGGCACACGATCGACGACCCGGAGCCGAAGTACGGCCTCGCCGTGGTGGGGGAGGTCCACCCGGACCGGGTCCTGACCAACGCCGGGCTGCGCCCGGGTGACGAGCTGGTGCTGACCAAGCCGCTCGGGATCGGCGTGACCACCACCGCGGTGAAACGCGGGGTGCCCGCGGACGTCGACGCCGCCGTCGCCGTCATGACCACTCCGAACGCCGACGCCGCGGCGGCCGCCCGCGAGGCGGACGCCACCGGTTGCACCGACGTCACCGGCTACGGCCTGCTCGGGCACCTCACGAAGATGACCGTCGCCTCGGGGGTGGACGCCCACGTCGACGTCGCTGCGGTGCCGCTTCTCGGCGGGGTGCGGGAGCTGGTCGCCGACGGCGTCGTCCCCGGCGGCACGCTGCGCAACCGCGCCTGGATCGACGACCGGGTCGTCGCGGGCTCCGCGGGCGAGGAGGACCTGCTGGTCCTGTCCGACGCCCAGACCTCCGGCGGGCTGCTGTTCGGCGCCGCCCCCGGCCGCGGCGACTCGGCCGTCGCGTGGCTGCGTGGGCGCGGGCACGACGCGGCCCGGATCGGCACCGTGACCGAGGGGACCGGGGTGGTCCGGCTCTGAGGCCTAGGGTCGGGGGCGTGCAGCCCGTCGACCGTTCCTGTGCCCGTACCCGCGCCTGGGTCGACGAGGCGATGCGCCGCGTCCAGGCCGACGCGAACCGTTCCGCCGACACCCACCTGCACGTGCTGGACCTGCCCGCCGAGTGGGGCGTGCAGGTCTACCTCAAGGACGAGTCGGTGCACCCCACCGGCAGCCTCAAGCACCGGCTGGCCCGGTCGCTGTTCCTCTACGCGCTCGCGTCGGGCTGGATCACCGAGGGCACCACGGTCGTCGAGGCCAGCTCCGGGTCGACGGCGGTCTCCGAGGCGTACTTCGCCCGGCTGCTCGGGGTGCCGTTCGTGGCGGTCATGCCGCGCTCGACCAGTCCGGAGAAGATCGCGCTGATCGAGCGGGAGGGCGGGCGCTGCCACTTCGTCGACCACGGCGGCGAGGTCTACGCCGAGGCCGAGCGGCTCGCCGCGGACACCGGCGGGCACTACCTCGACCAGTTCACCTACGCCGAGCGCGCGACCGACTGGCGCGGCAACAACAACATCGCCGAGTCGATCCTGGCCCAGCTGGCCGAGGAGCCGCACCCGGTGCCGGAGTGGATCGTCGTCGGGGCCGGGACCGGGGGCACCTCGGCCACGATCGGCCGCTACCTGCGCTACCGGCGGCTCGCTACCCGGCTGGCCGTCGTCGACCCGGAGGGGTCGGCGTTCCTGCCCGGGTGGACGGCGGGGGACCCGGCGTACGCGACCGGGGCGGCGTCGCGGATCGAGGGGATCGGGCGGCCCCGGATGGAGCCGAGCTTCGTCCCGTCGGTGATCGACCGGATGGTCCCGGTGCCCGACGCGGCCAGCGTCGCCGCCGCCCGGCACCTGCGCGACCGCACCGGCCGGTGGGCGGGCGGGTCGACCGGCACCAACCTGTGGGGCGTCTACCAGGTCGTCGCCGAGATGCTGCGCGCCGGACGCGCGGGCAGTGTCGTGACCCTGCTGTGCGACGGCGGGGAGCGCTACCGCCACAGCTACTACGACGACGCCTGGGTCGCCGCCCAGGGGATGGACCTGGCGCCCTACACCCGGACCCTCGACCGGTTCGTCGCGACGGGGGTCTGGTCCCCGCCCGCGGACTGAGCCGGGCCGGGGATCATTCCCCGGCGAGCAGGGCGGCGGTCGCGAGCAGCCGCCGTTCCGACCCGGGCCGGCCCACGAGCTGCACGCAGCCGTGCTCCCCGGGCCGGTACACGGGCGCGACCAGCGACGGCAGGCCGGCCAGGTTCCACGCGGCCACCCCGGTGGACCCGGCCCCGGACGCCCCGGGCGGGGCGGGCAGCAGACCGGCCTCGGCGCCGGCGTCGTCGAGCCAGGCGACCATCCGCTGCCGCCACGACGCGGGCGTCGCGGGACGCAGCCCGCCCAGGCGCCGGACGCGGCGGCCGCGGCGGACCAGGCTGCGGGCGCTGCGCGGCAGCTCGGCGGGGTCGAGGCCGAGGTCCTCCACCCGGCGGGCGAGTCCGGCCTGACGGCGGCGGGCCGAGTGCACGACCAGCACGGCCCGGTACGGCGGGTCGGCCGCGACGAGGCCCAGCCCGGCGTCCTGCAGCAGCCGGATCGCCGCGTGCACCGCGGACGCCGAGTCCGGCCCGGCGAGCCGGGTACGGCCGGTGCGCAGCGACGCGGCCAGCGAGGAGACGGGCGCCGCGGCCGGCCCGGGGCCGGCACCGGCGGGGGTGGTGAGCCGCAGCACCGACGACGGCGCGGGCGGCCCGCCGGTGCCGCGGGAGAGCGCGTCGAGCACCGCGGTGAGGTCCTCCGCGCGCCCGGCGAGCAGAGTGGGCTCGGCCAGCCCGGACCAGCGTCGCTCGGCGGCGTCGGGCAGCGGGAGCACCCGGCGGCCCGGCTTGAGCGCGGCGATCCCGTGTGCGGCGGCGGCGCAGCGCAGCGTGCCGTCGCCGTCGACACCGATCCCGAGCGGGACGACGCCGGAGGCGACCACGGTCGCGGTGGCCCGGCCACCCGGGGTGGCGTCGAGGCCCACCTCGTGCTCGGCGGTCCGCGCCCGCCCTGCGACGAGTGCGCCCGCGGCCCGCAGCCTGCGCACGATCTCGTCGCCGCGCCCGGCCACGGAGATGCCGTCCTCGACCACCACCGGGACCCCGGCCAGCGGCAGGGCGAACCGGTCGGTGCGCCGGTCGAGCGCCGCGGCGGCCGCGCGCAGCGGCCCGGGGTCCACCACCAGCCCGGCGCCCACGGGGACCGCGTCGTCGGGGGTGGCGAGGAGCCGCTCGGCGACGGTGGCCGCGCTCAGCCGCCCCTCGCGTACCGCGGCCGCGAGCTCCGGCACGCCGGACGGGCCGTCACCCGAGGTGGGGGACAGCTCGTCCAGGTGCGGGATGCTCATCGCGGTGGGGCTCGTCGTCCCGGTCGTCGGGGGCGGTGGTCGGCGGAGGCGGACGGGAATCGAACCCGCCTGGCCGAGATGCTCGGCCACGTCGGTGTTGAAGACCGCGGGGGCCACCAGGCACCCATACGCCTCCAGGTCGTCAGGCCGTGCGGAGCGCCTCCGGCACGCCGTCGGCCACGTCGAACAGGGACATCAGGTTGGTCGCCTCGAGCGCACGGGTGACGGCGTGCGAGCCGCAGACCAGCCGCAGCCGGCTGCCGGCGTTCTCCGCCTTCTCCTTGCCCTCGACGAGCGCCGCCAGCCCGGCCGATCCGAGGAACGTGACCCGGGTCAGGTCCACCACCAGCAGGCTCGCGGAGCCGATCCGCTCGGTGAGTCGTTCGCTCAGCACGGGCGCGGTCATCGTGTCGATCTCGCCGTGCACTCCGACGACGACGGCGCCGTCACCGTGCTCGGTCACCTCGAAGCGGACGACCTCGCCGACGTCGGGGCCCTGGTCTCCCCCCACCCCGGTGGGCGTCTCACTGCTCATGTGTCGTGCTCCCTCGCGAGTCGTCGCCGTCGGCGCCGTCGACGTGCTCGTGGTCCGTTCCCGGACGCGCCATCGACGTCACCGTGAGTGACAACCGGCCGCCGTTGCTTGACGTACCGCTCGTGCTGCCTCCGCACCAGCCTAGTCAGCGCGGTCACCCACCCTACGACCGCGGTCGCAGGTGGCACAAACGTCCCGGGACACGGTCGGGCGCGCTGCCCGGGGTGGTCCGGCCCGGCTGGCAGGGTGTGGAGCATGAGCGTCGAGCAGTCTCCGCCGTTCGGGGTCCGGATCGGTGTCCGCAGCTACGAGATGGACGTGAACGGGCACGTCAACCATGCCGTCTACCACCAGTACGGCGAGCACGCCCGGATGGAGCACTTCCGTGCCGCCGGGCTGTCCCAGCACGCGCTCGGCGCACACGGTCTGACGATCGTGCTGCTGTCGACGACGGTGCACTTCCGGGCCGAGCTGCGCGCCGGCGACGAACTGCGGATCGACTCGGTGATCGCGTTCACGGCGCGCAAACCGTTCACGATGAGTCACCGGATCGTCCGGGTGGCCGCGGCCGACGGGGCCCGCACGGACGATCTCGCGGCCGAGGTGGAGTGCACCCTCGGGGTCCTCGACACCACGACGCGACGGCTGGTCGCCGACCCGCACGGCAGGCTCGTCGCCGCGTCGTCGGACCCGGCCCTGCTGGGGCCGGGTCCGGACGTCAGCACGTCCTAGCGCGGTCGTGGCGGAGGGTCGTCGCCGCGGACCCGCGGGCGGCTCAGCCGCGCCGGGCGGGGCCGGCGCCGTACGGGCCACCGGTGCGGGCGGGGACGGCCCGGTACCCCCCGGTGTCCTGCGGCCCGGGGGCGGCGGCCGGGTGGCCCCCGGTGCCCTGGGGCCGGGGCGGCGCGACGGTCGGGTGGCGCCCGGTGCCCTGGGGCCGGGCCGGTACGGCGGCCGGGTACCCGCCGGTGACGTGCGGCAGGGCGGGCGTGACGGCCGGGTGGCCGCCGGTCGCGAGGATCTTGTGCGGGGCGGTCGTCCCGGCCCGCGCCGGCCCGACCAGCGGCGGCACCGCTCCGCCGGCCCGCCGCACCGCGCGGCGCGACCGGAGGTAGGCCCGGGGGCCGTTCAGCAGACCCCGGTTGCGCGTCTGGTCGGCGTCGGCGGGCATCGCCACGCCGGCGCCTGCCTCGCGGTCGGAGATGTGGCGCAGCCGGGCGACCGCCGCCGGCAGCCGGCGCAGCGCGACCGACCGGCCCTGCGGCGACAGTGCCACCTTCGCCAGGAAGCTGCCCAACCCGACGGCGTAGCCCTCCATCTGCTTGCGCAGCGCGGCCTGGTCAGGGCGGTGGTGGTGCCAGAGGTAGGCGCCCGGGGCGTAGCCGAGGACGTTGCCGGCCAGGATCATGCGGACGAGGAACTCGCAGTCCTCGCCGCCGTGGGTGGGGGTGCCCGGGCCCATGGCCTCGTCGAAGCCGCCGACGGCGCGGGCGGCCCCGGCACGCACGGCGAGGTTGGCGCCGATGCCGAACAGGCCGGGGGCGAACGGGAAGATCGGGGAGTCCGCGGGGGGCTCGGCGAGGGTGAACCGGCGTGGGGTGAAGCCCTTGTTCCAGGCCAGGGCGACGTCGGCGGCGCGCTCCTCGGGGCTGCCCAGGCGGGCGGCCAGTACCGGGCCGGAGACGCAGGCGAGCTCGGGGTCCGCGGCGAAGGCGCCGGCGATGCGCGAGGCCCAGGCGGGGTCGACCTCGGTGTCGTCGTCGGTGAAGGCGACGATCTCGGTGCGGGCCTCGGCCAGGCCCCGGTTGCGCCCGACCGACGCGCCCCGGCGGGGCTCGCGCACGTAGCGGACCCGCGGGGACCCGGCGGCGGCGACGGCGTCGCGGGTGAGCTCGTCCGGCGGGTCGTTGTCGACGACCACGACCGACAGCGCCGGGTGGTCGGAGGCGAGGACCGCGCGCAGGCAGCGGGCCAGCGACTCGGGCCGGTCGCGGGTCGCGATCACCACCGTCACCGGGTCACCCGCGACCGGAGCCGGGGCCACCCGCTCGGGCGACCCCAGGGTGATCAGTGCGGACCGCAGCTCCGCGATCGTGGCGCGACCGCCACGCAAGGGCACGGTCACCTGGCCCTGTGGAGTGCCACCGACGGTGACGAGCAGACGGGCGGCGCGGAAGGCCGGGTCGACCCGCAGATCACGCAGCGGGCCGAGCCGGTCCAGTTCACCGACCCAGGTCGCGGCGTCGTTCGGCGCAGACATCCCTGACATGGGACACAGTGTCGGGTATGCCCGCTGTGGTCACACTGAGAGTGCGCGGTTGCCGGACAACGGACACTGTGCGTGTGCGCGGTCGCGGAGTTCACCGGATGTGGTGCGACGGACGGCGTCGGTGCAGGTCGGAGCCGTGCCGTCCGATCGTGCGCCGTACGGGTGACGACGGCGGCCGCGGAGGGCGGTTGTCCGCGGCCGCCCGGGGGCACGACGAGCGGCATTCGCGAAGCGACGACACGCCGCAGTGATCCGGTTCCCGGCGTGTCGTGCACCATCACCACCCGAACGGGTGGAGAGTCCACACCGGACGGTGTCCCGACGCCCCGGACCTGCACCGATGGTGAGCCCGCGCACGACGGGGTGCGGACGTCCCGGCACGGGTAGGTTCGGATCATGAGCGAGTCCCGTCCCACCGCGTCGGTCCTGGTCACCGGGAGCGAGCTGCTCACCGGCCACGTCACCGACGCCAACGGTCCCTTCGTCGCCCGCTCTCTCGGCGAGCTCGGCTTCGCCGTCTCGCGGGTCCTGCTGGTGGGGGACCGTCCGGAGGACCTGCGCTCGGCGCTGGAGTTCGTCGCCTCCGACGACCTCGTCGTCACCTCGGGCGGGCTCGGGCCGACCGCCGACGACCTGACCGCCGAGGTCGTCGCCGGGTTCGCGGGCGCGGAGATGGAGGTCGACACCGCGCTGCAGGGCCGGATCCACGACCGGGTCGCCGGCTGGGCGAGCCGCGCCGGCTGGGCCGGGCCCGCGCTCGACGCGGCGACGGCCAAACAGGCCAGGGTGCCGCGCGGCGCGAGCGTCCTCGAGCCGGTCGGGACCGCGCCGGGGCTGGCCGTGACGCGGCCGGGCGGGCCGCTGGTCGTCGTGCTGCCGGGGCCCCCGCGCGAGCTGCAGGGCATGTGGCCCGCCGCGCTGGAGTCGGCGCCCGTGGCGGAGCTGCTGACCCGGGTGCCCCGTGCGGAGGCCACGCTCCTGCGCTTCGCCGGGCTGCCGGAGTCCGAGATCGCCGAGACGCTGCGCGTCCTGGAGGCCGAGCTCGACATGTCCGGGGTGGAGGTGACCACCTGCCTGCGACGCTCGGAGCTGGAGGTCGACCTGCACCCGCTGCCCGGCGCCGAGCCCGTGGCCCGCGAGCTGGCCGCCCGCATCGTCGACCGCCACCGCCGCGCACTCATCAGCGACGACGGCAGCACCACCGACGAGCTGCTCGCCGCGGCGCTGGCCACGAAGGGCTGGACGGTCGCGACCGGCGAGTCCTGCACCGGCGGGCTGCTGGCCGGGCGGCTCGTCGACCGGGCCGGGTCGTCGGCCTACGTCGCCGGGGGCGTGGTCGCGTACTCGAACGAGGCCAAGACCGCGCTGCTCGACGTCCCCGCCGCGCTCATCGAGGCGCACGGGGCCGTGTCGCCGGAGGTCGCGCGGGCACTGGCGGACGGTGCGCGGGCGCGGTTCGGGGCGGACGTCGGCGTCGGTGTCACCGGCGTCGCGGGACCCGGCGGCGGTACCGAGGCCAAGCCCGTCGGCTACGTCTGCTTCTGCGTGACCACCGCCGACGGCCAGGTCATCGCGCGCGACCCGCAGCTGCCCGGCGGGCGCGCCGACGTCCGCGAGCGTTCGGTCGACCTGGCGATGCACCTGCTGCTGCGCGCCACCGGCGTCACCGGGCCGGGCGCGCACCGCTGAGGGTGCGACGCCCCGCCCGGGGTTCCCGGGCGGGGCGTGGTCGCGGTGGGGGAAGGCTCAGCCCTTCGCGGCGGCGAACCGCTCGGCGGCGTCGGCCCAGTTGACGACGTTCCACCAGGCCTTGACGTAGTCGGGCTTGACGTTCTTGTACTGCAGGTAGAAGGCGTGCTCCCACATGTCGAGCAGGACGATGGGGGTCTGGCCTGCGGGGAGCTGGGACTGCTGGTCGTAGAGCTGGTGGATGAGCAGGCGGTCGCCGAGCCGGTCGTGGCCGAGGATGGCCCAGCCGGAGCCCTGGATGGTGGTGGCGGCGGCGGTGAAGTGGGCCTGGAAGCCGTCGAAGGAGCCGAAGTCGGCGTCGATGGCGGCGGCGAGGTCGCCCGTGGGCTTGTCGCCGCCGTCGGGGGAGAGGTTGTTCCAGAAGGCGGAGTGGTTGACGTGGCCGCCGAGGTTGAACGCGAGGGTCTTCTCGAGTCCGACGATGGCGCCGAAGTCGTTCTTGTCGCGGGCGTCGGCGAGCTTGTCGAGGGTGGTGTTGAGGCCCTGGACGTAGGTGTTGTGGTGCTTGGAGTGGTGCAGCTCCATGATCTCGGGCGCGATGTGCGGGGCGAGAGCGGAGTAGTCGTAGGGCAGGTCCGGAAGCGTGTACTCGGCCATGGGGCCTCTCCTCGTCGGGGATGCGCGGCGGGATGCCACGCGCGGTCATTTGCCACTATGTAGCAACTGCCGCCTACCCGCGACGGGCGACGCGCACGCATGGACGCAGCGATTCGCCACATGTACTCTTCTGCAAGTCACTTGCAGAAATGCGGGCGACACGGTGGGGATCGTTCTGGCAGCTCGAGTCCGCCGTCGACGGCGCCGTGCGTCACGTCCGACCGGACGCGGCCGCGGTGCCGTCGCGTGTCCGGCTCAGCCCAGGAGCTCGGCCAGCTTCACCACGGTCGCCCGGTTCCGCATCGTCCCGCCCTGGTCGCCGGCCCTCGTCCGGGCGGCCAGCCGGGTGGCGAGCTCGCTGCGTCCCAGTCCGTCGGGCAGGTGCAGCCAGACCACCCGCCCGCGGGCGACGGCGTCGCCCCGTCCGCCCTTCGCCCGCTCGGCCGCCAGCGCGGCCACGATCCGCTCGCGGTCGTCGTCGGACACCGGGCCGGCCCGGAACAGGGCGTGCAGCTGCTTCGGGGCGGTGACCTCCGGGTACGGGTTCGCGGCCACCGCGGCGAGGTAGTCGTCGCGGCCGAACACGACCACCGGGCGCTCGACCCCGAACTCCTCGACCAGCGCCGCGGCGACCGTCGCGGCGACCTCGTCGTCGCCCGCGGGGCTGGTCAGGGCGACGTTGCCGGACTGGATGTGGGTGACGACGTCGGCGCAGCCGCGCCCGCCGAGTGCCCGACGCAGGTCGGCCATCGGGACCGTGCCGTGGCCGCCGACGTTGATCCCGCGCAACAGCGCGACGTGGGTACGCACGCCGGGAATGGTGCCGTGTCCACGCAGCGGCCGGGAGGGTGAAGGGCGAGGCGGCCTCGCGGATGCGGTCGCCGGTGAGGCCCACCGGCTCGCGCAGCACCCGGCTGCTCGGCGGATGGTGGCCGACCGCACCGCGCAGGTCGACGACGAGCCGGTCCGACCCCGCGGGTCACGACGGGCGGTCGGCGAGCACTGCACGGTAGTGCGCGATGAGGGCCTCGTCGGGGCCCGTCGTGGTGACGAGGTCGCTCCCGCCGAGGTGTGCGGCGAGTGTCTCGAAGCAGCGGTCCCACCCGGCGGCGGTGTTCGCCGACCAGCGGGGGTCGAGCACGGTGTTGCTGAGACGCAGCACGCAGCCGTCGCCGTCGGGTTCGAGGGTCCAGCGCAGCTTCTCGTCGGCCCAGGTGAACCCGAACGCCGTCGGTGGCTCGAGCTCGGTGATCTCGGCGTGGTCCTGCTCGCCGCCCTCGAAGGTCAGCGTGATCGTTCCCCCGACGCGCATCTCCGCCTGCACCTCGCAGGGGAACCAGCGGCTCATCTGGGCGGGTTCGGTCAGCGCGGCCCAGACCTTCTCGATCGGATGCGGGTAGCGGCGCGCGAAGCGCAGGACCGGGCCGTCGGGATCGACGGTGACCTGGATGCTCATGACGGATCCTCTCCGTGGGGGCTGTCGAGGGAGTCGAGGTGTGCGCCCAGGGCGTCGAGTCGTTCCTCCCAGAAGGCGCGATGCGGCGCGAGCCAGGTCTCGATCTCGGCCAGCGCGTCCGCCCGGAGGACGTAGCGTCGGCGCTGGGACTCGACGACGACGTCGACCATGCCCATGTGACGCAGCACGCGCAGGTGTTTCGACACCGCGGTCTGGTTCAGCTCGAGCGCGGTCACGAGCTCGCCGACGACGCAGCCCTGCGGCGTCCGCAGCCGGTCCAGGATGGCTCGTCTCGTCGGGTCCGCCAGGACGTCGAAGGAGTCACGCACCCGCTGAACATGCCACGACAGGTATATGCCGGTCAAGGCATATACGTGCCACGACCCGGAAACGACGACGGCGCTGACCACGGGGAAAGATCCCCGCTGGTCAGCGCCGTCTCGGGGCCTGTGATCAGGCAGCCTGCTTGGTCTCCCAGAAGATCTTGTCGATCTGGGCGATGTAGTCGAGCAGCTCCTGGCCGGTGGCCGGGTCGTTCGAGCCCTTGGTGCCCGACGCGCCGGCGGCCTTGGTGGCCTTGTTGAACAGCTCGTGCAGCTCCGGGTACTTCTCGAAGTGCGGCGGCTTGAAGTAGTCGGTCCAGAGCACCCACAGGTGGTGCTTGACCAGGTCGGAGCGCTGCTCCTTGATCTCGATGGCGCGGGCCCGGAAGTCCACGTCCTCGTTACCCTGGTACTTCTCCTGGATCGCCTTGACCGACTCGGCCTCGATCCGGGCCTGGGCCGGGTCGTACACGCCGCAGGGGAGGTCGCAGTGCGCGGTGGCCTCCAGTCGCGGACGGAGAATGCGGGACAGCCGCATGAGTGTCCTCCCTGGTGGGGTGATCGTTCTGGCACCGGCGACCCTACCCTCGCGGCGGTGGTCGGGCAGGACGACCACGTCACGAGAGATCCACTCTGGAGGGAGTCCGTGATGCGTCTGCGGAGGGTGACGGTGCGGGGGCCGTCGATGTCCCCGGCCCTGTCCGACGGCGACGTCGTGCTGGTCCGGTTCGGTGCGCCCGTCCGGCCCGGCGACGCCGTCCTCGTGACCTGGGCGTCCCGCCCCGGACAGCTGTCGGTGAAGCGGGCCGTGCACCCCGACGCCGACGGCTGGCACGTCCGCGGCGACAACCCGTTCGGCTCCACGGACTCGGCCACCCTGGGCCCCGCCTCCGTCCACGCCGTCGCCCGCCACCGCCTCTGGCCCCGGCCCGGCCGGGTCCCCGGACCCCGCCACTGAGCCCCGCACGGGACCCGGCGTCCCCCACCGCTCCGGGCCCCGTGCGGGACGCCCGAACCGGTGCGGGAGCCGTGTGCTGACGTAGCGTCACCGTCCGTGGGTTCCGGTGAGGGTGTGCAGGTCGGGGACGGGCTGGCCGTCGGGCCGGATCTCGTCGGCGCCGCGGAGGTCGCGACGGGCCAGGCGCTGGCCGCGCTCGGCGTCGTCCCCGACCTCGTGGTGTTCTTCGTCTGCCCCGGTGTGGGAGCTGCCGCGCCGGTCGAGGAGGTCGAGGCCGCGGGGCTGCGGGTGATGGAGCTCGCCGCGCCCGGCGCGACGATCGGGACCACCGCGCACGGCGTGATGGCCGACGGCCGCGGCGTCGAGGGCGAGCCCGCCGTCGCCGTCTGGGCGGCATCGCTGCCCGGCACCCGGGTCCGGGCGATCTTCCCGGTCGCCGAGCGCCGGCCCGGCGCCGGACCGGACGGCCGCGACGCGATCGGCGTGCGCGGCCTGGTCCCGCCCGCCGAGGACGACCGCGTCGCCGTCCTGCTCGCCGACCCGTTCGCGTTCCCGGTCAGCGGGGTGCTGGACCGGCTCGCGTCGACGAACCCGGGCTTCCCGGTGATCGGCGGCCTGGCGAGCGGCCCCGGCGGCCCCGGGGCCAACCGGCTGTTCGCCGGCGGCACCGTGCACCACGGTGGCGCGGTCGGTGTGCTGCTCGGCGGCGCGTCCGGCGCGCGGGTCGTCGTCAGTCAGGGATGCCGCCCGATCGGGCCGCCGATGGTCGTCACCCGCGCCGAGCAGAACCGGATCGCCGAGCTCGCCGGGCGGCCCGCGGCGGAGCGGCTGCGCGAGATCGTCACCGCGCTGCCGCCCGAGGAGCAGCAACAGGCGCTGACCGGGCTGCACCTGGGCGTCGCAGTCGACGAGTACGCCGAGTCCCACGACCGTGGGGACTTCCTGGTCCGCGCGGTGCTGGCCGTCGACGTCGGCGACGGCGCCGTCATCGCGGGCGACGTCGTCGAGATCGGCACCACCGTGCGCTTCCAGGTCCGCGACGCCGCGGGCGCCGCCCAGGACCTGCACGAGCTGCTCGCCCCGGTGCGCCGCGCCGCGCCGGCCGCGGGCGCGCTGCTGTTCTCCTGCAACGGTCGCGGCGCCGGCATGTTCGGCGACGCCGACCACGACGTGCACGCCGTGCGCGTCGGCCTCGACCCGCACGCGGGCGGGTCCGGCGACGCGCCCGGCCCCCGGGTGGCCGGCTTCTTCGCCGCCGGGGAGATCGGACCGGTCGGGCCGGGCAACCACCTGCACGCGTTCACCGCGTCCGTGCTGGTGGTCTGAGACCTCAGCGCAGGGTGCGGAAGAACCCCCGCACCTCGTCGACGAAGGACTCGGGCTGCTCCAGCGACGGGAAGTGCCCGCCGACGTCGGGACGCGAGAACCAGCGCAGGTCGGTGTAGCGGCGCTCCAGCCAGGACCGGGGGAGCTTCACCATCTCGTGCGGGAACTGGGCGACGCCGGTCGGGACCTCGACGTCGTCGAGGCGGCGGCGGGCGAAGCTCTCCCAGTAGATCCGCGCCGACGACGCGCCGGCCGAGCCCAGCCAGTACTGCATGACGTTGTCCAGCAGCCGGTCCCGGCTGATCACGTTCTCCGGGTGGCCCGCGCAGTCGGTCCAGTCCCAGAACTTCTCCACGATCCACGTGCACTGCGCGGCGGGGGAGTCGGCGAGCCCGTAGCCGATGGTCTGCGGACGGGTGGACTGCTCGGCGGAGTAGCCGGAGCCGTAGCGGGAGAACTCCTTGGAGAAGCGGATGTCGGCCTTCTCCTGCGCGGTGAGCCCGGCGGCGTCGTCGGGCTTGGGCGCCAGCGCCATCGTCAGGTGGATGCCGTACAGCATCTCCGGGGCCGCGGTCCCCAGCGCCGAGGTGATCATCGAGCCCCAGTCGCCGCCCTGCGCGGCGAAGCGCTCGTACCCGAGCCGGTCCATCAGCTGTGCCCAGGCGACGGCGATCCGCTCGACCCCCCACCCGGTCGTCGTGGGCTTGCCGGAGAACCCGAACCCGGGCAGCGTCGGCACGACGACGTGGAAGGCGTCGGCGGGGTCCTCGGGGTCGGTCAGCGCGGGCAGCACGCCGAGGAACTCGACCAGCGAGCCCGGCCAGCCGTGGGTGAGCAGCAGCGGCATCGCGTCCGGGTGCTTCGAGCGGGCGTGCAGCACGTGGATCTCGACCGAGTCGTCCCCGCCGCCGTCGAGACCGGTGCGGAACTGCGGCCACGCGTTGATCTCGGCCTCGACGCGGCGCCAGTCGTAGCGGGTGCGCCAGTACTCGCACAGCTCGCGGGCGTAGTCCAGCGGGACGCCCTGGGACCAGCCGTCGACGGTCGCCGGGTCCGGCCAGCGGGTGCGGGTGAGCCGCTCACGCAGGTCGTCCAGCTCGGCGTCGGGGATCTCGATCCGGAAATCGCGCACGTCGTCACGGTGGCACGGAACGCCACGACGGGCGTACCGGCCACGGCACGGAACGATCACGATGCGGCGAGCGCCCGGCTGATCCCGCGGGCCGCCGCGCGCACCGCGGGCACCAGGGTGTGCGGGTTCGTCGCGGCCGGCACGACGATCGACAGCCCGGCGACCACCGGACCGTCCCCGCTGCGCACCGGGGCGGCCACCGACATCGACACCTCCTCGATCTGCCGGTCGGACACGACGAACCCGCCGGTGCGGGCCTGGGCGAGCAGCGCCCGGACACCGTCGGCGCGGCACACCGTGAACGGGGTGAACCGGCGGATCGGGCGGGCCAGCACGGCCTCGACCGCGGCCGGGTCGGCGTGGGCGAGCAGCACGAGCCCGACCCCGGTCGCCGTCGACGGCAGCCGCGACCCGGTCCGGGTGACGATCGAGACGGCGTCGCGGCTGGACAGCCGCTCGACGTAGACGACCTCGCCGGCGTCGTCCGGGTCGAGCACGGCGAGCTGCACGTTGTGCCGGGTGACCTCGTGCAGGTCCTCCAGGAACGGCATCGCCGCCTCCCGCAGCCCGTGGCTGGCCGGGGCCAGGTGCGCGATCTCCCAGAGCCGCAGCCCGATCCGGTAGCGGCCGTCGTCGCCGCGGTCCAGCGCCCCGCCCGCGGCGAGCTCACCGGCGATCCTGTGCACCGTCGTCAGCGGGAGCCCGGTGCGCCGGGAGATGTCGCTCAGCCCGAGCACCGGGTCCTGCGCGCTGAACGCGCCCAGCACGTCCAGCACCCGCGCGGTGACCCCCGAGCGGACCGGACGCGTCGTCATGGCCGGGCATTCTTCCGTAGAGCGGAAGCCCGGTCGAACGGCCGTGCCGGGAACGGGAAGGTGACTCCCATGACGCAGCGACGCGAGTCCCGGACCCAGGTCGGCATCGTCGGGGCGGGCCCCGCCGGGCTCGTGCTGGCGAAGCTGCTGGCGCTGGCCGGTGTCGACTCGGTCGTGCTGGAGGCCCGCGACCGCGCCTACGTCGAGGCCCGGGTCCGCGCCGGGGTGCTGGAGGCACCCACGGTCGAGCTGCTGCGCGGGATGGGCGTCGCCGGACGGCTGGACCGCGAGGGCATGCCGCACACCGGCATCTCGCTGCGCTTCGCCGAGGCCCCCGGCGCCCCCGCCGCCGACCACCGGATCGACTTCGCCGACCTCGTCGGCACCGGGATCACCGTCTACGGCCAGCAGGAGGTCGTGAAGGACCTGCTCGCCGACCGCGTCGACGACGCGGGCCTGCCGGTCGAGTTCGGCGTCTCCGGTGTCGCCCTGCACGACGTCGACACCGACGCCCCGTCGGTCTCCTACACCGACGCCGACGGCGCCGAGCACGTCCTGCGCTGCGACGTGATCGCCGGCTGCGACGGCTTCCACGGCGTCTCCCGCCCGCTGGTGGCACCGGACATCGCCGAGCGGGTCTACCCGTTCTCCTGGCTCGGGGTGCTCGCGAAGGCCGCGCCCACCACCGACGAGCTCGTCTACGCCCACCACGACGACGGCTTCGCGCTCTACTCGATGCGCAGCCCCGAGGTGACCCGGCTCTACGTCCAGGTCCCGAACGACACCAGGCCGGCCGACTGGTCCGACGCCCGCATCTGGGACGCCCTGCACACCCGCCTGGCCTGCGAGGGCTTCACGATGAACGAGGGCGAGTTCCTCGAGAAGCCCTCGGTCACCCCGATGCGCAGCATGGTCGCCTCCCCGATGCGCCGCGGACGGCTGTTCCTCGCCGGCGATGCCGCGCACATCGTCCCGCCCACCGGGGCGAAGGGCATGAACCTCGCGATCGCCGACGTCCGGGTGCTCGCCGAGGCGGTCGTCCGCGCGCTGCGCGACGGCGACACCGGCGGCCTCGACTCCTACTCCGACACCTGCCTGCGCCGGGTCTGGCGGGCCGAGCACTTCTCCTGGTTCATGACCTCGATGCTCCACCGTTTCGACCCCGCCACCGAGGGCGGCGACGCGTTCGGCGTCGGCCTGCAGCGCTCCCAGCTGCGCTACACCGTGACCTCCCGCGCCGCCGCGACGAGCCTCGCCGAGAACTACGTCGGCCTCCCGCACGGCGCCGTCTAGATCCCACCCACCACGAGGAAGGACCGCCGATGCAGGGCTACGCCCCCGTCCCGGCCGGGACCCACGCACCGCTGCTCTCACCGGACTACCGCAGCACCGCGCTGCGGGCGCCGTCCGAGCAGCCGGTGATCCTGCCCCAGCGGCTCACCGAGATCACCGGCCCGCTGCTCACCGGCCCGGTCCGCCCGGGCGACGACGACCTCACCGTCGGCGCCGGCGGCGAGGCGCTCGGCCAGCGGATCGTCGTCGCCGGGCGGGTGCTCGACTCCGACGGCCGCCCCGTGCCGGACACCCTCGTCGAGGTCTGGCAGGCCAACGCCGCGGGGCGCTACGCCCACCGCTGGGACAACTGGCCCGCCCCGCTCGACCCGAACTTCACCGGCGGCGGCCGGGTCCTCACCGACGCGCAGGGCAACTACTCGTTCACCACGATCAAGCCCGGCGCCTACCCGTGGGGCAACCACCACAACGCCTGGCGCCCCGCCCACATCCACTTCTCGCTGTTCGGGCGTGCCTTCACCCAGCGGCTGGTCACCCAGATGTACTTCCCGGACGACCCGCTGTTCGGCCAGGACCCGATCTACAACGCGACGCCGGAGGAGGCCCGCGGGCGGTTGGTGTCCACCTTCGACCTCGACGCGACCCGCCCCGAGTGGGCGCTGGCCTTCCGCTTCGACATCGTGCTGCGCGGCCGCGGCGCCACCCCGTTCGAGGAGCCCCACGCATGAGCCTGCCGCTGACCCCCACCCAGACCGTCGGCCCGTACCTGTCGCTGGGGCTGCCCTGGCCGGACGGCCCGGACGTCGTGCCCGACGGCACCCCGGGTGCCGTCCTCGTCGGCGGGACCGTGGTCGACGGCACCGGCGCGCTCGTGCCCGACGCGCTGGTCGAGACCTGGCAGGCGGATCCGGACGGCCGCTTCGACCATCCCGACGACCCGCGCGGCGCGGCGAAGTCCACGGTGGAGGGCTTCCGCGGCTTCGGCCGCTGCCCCACCGACGACGAGGGCCGGTGGTGGATCCGCACCGTGCTGCCGGGTGCGCTGCCCGACGAGGCACCCCACGGTTCCGATGCGCGCTCCGCCGAGGCTCCGCACGTGAACGTCTCGGTGTTCGCCCGCGGCCTCCTCGACCGCGTCGTCACCCGCATCTACTTCCCCGAGCACGCCGACGCCCACGCCACCGACCCGCTGCTCGCCGCGGTCCCGGAGGCGCGCCGGCACACGCTCGTCGCCGTCGCGGAGGGCCCGGGCCGGTACCGGTTCGACATCCGCCTGCGCGGCGAGGGCGAGACGGTGTTCCTCGCACTGTGACGGTGCCCGGCCGCGCGCGCACCCGCCCGGGGCATCACCCCGTGAAGGTGTGACGCGTCCGGTTGATTCCCGGTGATCCGTCGGGGGTACTCCTGCGAAGATCTACCCAGCGGGGGGCGGGAGGACCGGTGGACGCAGCACAGTCGGCGGCACACGTGCCGTTCGGGGACCCGGCGACCTCCGCGGCCCGGGTCCCCGGGCGCGTGAACGGTGCCGTCGTCGCGTTGTCGCGGCGGTACCCGCTGGCCGTGCAGCTCGCCCGCTACGCCGCCGTCGGCGGTGGGGCGACGGCGCTGAACGCCGCGCTGTTCCTGCTGTGCCGCCCGGTGCTCCCGGCCGTCCCGGCGAACCTGGTCGCGCTGGTCCTCACCACCGCGATCAGCACCGAGGCCAGCCGCCGTTTCGCCTTCGACGGCGCCCCCGCGCACCGGCTGCGCGAGTGGGTGCAGGACGCGGGCACCGTCGCGTTCTACGCGACCTACACCTCCGCGGTGCTGCTCGCACTGCACCAGCTGGCCGGGGCCACCACGCCGGGGGAGGAGGCCGCGGTCGTCGCGGTCGCCAGCCTCGCCGGCGGGCTGCTGCGGTTCGCGGTGCTGCGGTTCTGGGTGTTCGATGTGGCGCGGCCGGCCGCCGCCGGCGCGCGACCCGACCAGGGAGGACGGCACCCGTGCCCGGAACAGTCGACTTCGACGCCTTCGACCTGACCGTCGGCCCGCCCGAGGAGCGGGTCGTCGTCCACGGGGTGCGCGGCGGCGAGGGGCCGCCTGTGCTGCTGCTGCACGGCTTCCCGCAGACCCACGCCATGTGGGGGCCGCTCGCGGCGGACCTGGCACGTGACCACACCGTCGTCGCCACCGACCTGCGCGGCTACGGCGAGTCCGGCCGCCCCACCGAGGGCGAGAACCACGCCGGCTACTCGTTCCGGGCGATGGCCGCCGACCAGGTCGACGTCATGGCGCGGCTCGGGTTCGACAGCTTCGCCGTGGTCGGCCACGACCGCGGCGCCCGTGTCACCCACCGGATGCTGCTGGACCACCCCGAGCGCGTCGCGCGGGCCGCGCTGCTCGACATCCTCCCCACCGCCTACGTCTACGCCCACACCGACCGGGCGCTGGCGACGGCGTACTACCACTGGTTCCTGTTCATCCAGCCCGCCGACCTGCCCGAGCGACTCATCGCCGGGGACCCGATCGGCTACCTGCACTCGCTGCTCGGCGGCTGGGGCTCCGGACTGGACGCGCACCCGCCCGAGGCACTGGCCACCTACGAACGCGCGTTCGCCGACCCGGCGGCCCGGCACGCGATGCTGGAGGACTACCGCGCCGGCGCCTCGATCGACCTGGAGCATGACGCCGCCTCCGACGTGGCGGGCGAGCGGATCGCCGCGCCCACCCTGGTGCTGTGGGGCGAGCGCGGCGTCGTCGGCGCCAACAGCGAGAGCCCGCTGGAGGTCTGGCGCCGCGCGGCCGCCGATCCCGGTCTGGTCACCGGGGAGGCGGTCACCGGGGCCGGGCACTTCCTCGTCGACGAGCAGCCCGCCGCCACCACCGCGGCGGTGCGTGCCTTCCTCTGCGGCTGACCGGGCGATCGGGAAGACTCGTGCGTATGCGACGAACCACCCCTCTCCGGGCGCTGCTCGGCACCCTCGCGGCGCTCGCGCTCGTCCTCACCACCGCCGCGTCCTGCGGCGGCGGGTCCGCGACCCCCGAGCCGGCCCCCCAGCAGCAGCAACAGCAGCAGCAGCAGGGCACGGACGACGACCGCGACGACGACGGCGACGACGACCAGGACGGCCGGCAGGACGGCGACGACGGCGGCAACGACGCCGACGACGGCTGAGCGCGTCCGGCCCGGGCCCCGCGCGAGGCCCGGGCCGGACACCGTCCTCAGGTCCGGACCGCGTGCACGATCCCCCAGGTGAGCTTCCCGGTCCGCCCGCCGTCCACCCAGTGCTGCAGGCCCGCCTTCATGGCGCTCAGGTAGGGACCCGAGATCGACGACGAGAGCTCCTCCTCGTGCGCCACGAGCTCCTCGCGTACCCGGCGGTAGTGGGTCGGCAGGTGCTCGGCGTGGTCGAGGAAGTGGACGCCGCTGAAGCCACGCTGCGCCAGCCCGTCGGTGTAGAAGCCGGGCGTGGCCATCGTGGACAGTGCGATGCGGTCGAGGATGGGCTGGATCGAGGACTGGTCGAGCCCGTCGACGGCCATCGGATCGGTGAACACCACCTGCCCGCCGGGGCGCAGGACCCGGGCGATCTCGTCCAGCACGGTCTCGCGGGAACCGGAGTGCAGGAACGCGTCCTGTGACCACACCAGGTCGATCGAGGAGTCCTCGACCGGCACGTCCTCGTAGCTGCCGGTGGTCACCTCGACCCGACCGTCCAGGCCCTGCTCCCGGGTCATCCGCTCGTTGCGGGCGTTCTCCACCGGGGAGAGGTTGAGGCAGTGCACCGTGGCCCCGTGTGCGGCCGCCAGCCGGCGGGCCGCGCCGCCGTACCCCGCCCCGAGGTCGAGCACCCGGGTGCCGGGGCCGACCCCGGCGACCTCGGCCATCCGGGTCACCGTGCGGGCGCTGGCGACCGAGATCAGCTCGTCCGGTGCGCTGTAGATGCCGACGTGGATGTCCTCGCCGCCCCAGACCCGGGAGTAGAAGGTGTCGGCGTCGTCGGAGTCGTAGTAGGACCGGGCGGTGTGCTCGGCGGCGTCCTGGGTCGTCCGTGTCACTCGGCGTCCTCCTGGTCGAGGTAGGCCTTCTCGGCGATGTGCACGAAGAAGTCGGGCTCGTCGTCGGCGTAGGTCGACTGGAAGTCGCCGTAGGTCTCGACCCGCTGGAACCCGACCTCGTGCATGAGGCGGCGGGTGTAGTCCTTGCGCAGCGGGAACATGTTCAGGTGGTACTGGGACCCGTCGGGGAACCGGTAGCGGAACCGGGCGAGGCCGTCGTCGACGTACTCCGGCTCGGCCACGACGTCGTCGCCGCAGTAGTAGTACTGGTGCTTGGAGCTGAAGCCGTTGTCGAGGATCGCGTCGTAGTTGCGCTGGTCGAGGATCAGCACGCCGTCGTGGGAGAGCATGGCGTAGAACTCGGCGAGCGCCCGGCGGCGGTCACGCTCGGAGAACAGGTGTGTGAACGAGTTCCCGAGGCAGATGATCGCGTCGTACTCGCCGTGGACGTCGCGGTTGAGCCAACGCCAGTCGGCCTGCACGACGCGCAGCACGTGCCCGCCGAACTTCATCCCGTTGTCGAAGGCCTTCGCCAGCATCTCGGCGCTGCCGTCGGCGGAGACGACGGTCTCGAAGCCCTCCTCCAGCAGCCGGACGGAGTGGAAGCCGGTGCCGGTCGCCACGTCGAGCACACTGGTGACACCGCGCCTGCGGAGCTGCTCGACGAAGAAGCTGCCCTCGCTGGCGTAGCGGGCCCGCCAGTCGATCAGCTCGTCCCACTTGTCGACGAACGTCTGCACGTACTCGTGCTTGTAATGGGTGGACTCGCGGACCTCCGTGGGGGCGTCGCCGAACTCCTGCACGGTGCTGGCGGGCCCCCGGAGCCCGCTGCGGTGGTCTGCCGTCATGGGGCGCGCCTCCTCGGCGCTCGGGTGCGGGACGGCCCTGACGGTAGGTGTCCCCGCGGCCCCTGTCCCCTCACCCAGGGTGAGACTGGAACGGCCGCCGGGGTTGTGCTATGCGCAACTCGGCCGGTCATTCGGGGATTTTCCGGGCGGCGGCGAGCGGACCCGGGCGGTGACCGGCGGCGTGCGGGCCCACCAGTGGCGTCATGTGGTCGTCACACATCGTGGGTCCGGAGTGGACGCCGTCTCACTGCCGTCCGGCCGGCGGTGGCCCGCGGCCGGGACGTCGGTGATCCGTTCACCCCGGGTGATCTGTGGTTCCGGTCACACCGTGGATCGGAGTTCACACGTCTGGCGTAACGGCGCCGCCCCACAGGGCGCTCAGCGCGCGTCGCCGCTCGGCGCGGCCGAGCCCCCGCAGGTCCGCCGTGCCCCGTTCGGTGACGACCACGTCGACGTCGTGCGACGGCGTCGTCACCGGTCCGCCGAGCCGCTCGACCAGCGTCGGGCGCCCGCGGTGCGCCGCGGGCAGCGCGATCACCGACAACCCCGGCCCGCGGACCGCGGCGGCCGCGAAGTCCGGGTGCCCGCCGATCATCCCGGCCGCCGAACCGGCGACGCCCTCGACGTTGACCTGGCCGTCCCGGTCGATCTCCAGCGCGGTGTTCAGCGCGACCAGCGGCCCCGGGCCGGTGCTGAGCCGGGACACGTCGTGGGTGTGCTCGACCGGGCGGACCGTGCCGCGGCCGGCCCGGCCCAGCCGGTCGGCCCAGTCGTAGAGCCGGGGGCTGCCGTAGAGCGCCGTCGACGACGGTGTCCCGCGCAGCAGCCCGCGCTCGTCCAGGTCGACGACCGCGTCGGCGAGCAGCCCGGAGTCCACCGCGACCGGCACCTGCAGGGCCTCGACGAGTGCGGCGGCCAGCCGCCCGGGGCCGAACTGGATCCGCGCCCCGGCCGGGACGAGACTCGCGACCGCGGCGGCCACCGCCCGGTCGGCGTCGCCCGGCGCGGGGGTGGCGACGGTGTGCGGGGCCCCGCCCGGTCCGTCGACCTCACCGAGCACCGCCACCCCTGCCAGCGGGGGACCGGCGTCGGCGTGCGGTGCGGAGCGGGACACGACCGCCGCGACCGGGACCCCGGCGTCGTACAGGCCGCGCATCCAGGACGCCTCCGCGCCGAACCGCAGGTCGCCGCGGTCGTCGCGGACGACGGTCGCCAGCAGCAGGTCCGGGCGCAGCGGACCGGCCAGCAGGGCCGGCGTCGCCGAGAGCCGGGCCGGGACCCGGTGCGCGCGCCCGGACTCGATCAGCGCCCGCGCTCCCGGCCCCCCGACGACGGTGCGGATGTCGGCGAACGCGTCCGGCTCGAGGTCCGGGGCCGGGCCGGGCACCCAGCCCAGCACGAGCCGCACACCCCCGGCACGGGCCGCGACCGCCGAGAGCGGGCGGGCGAGCGCGTAGGGGAGCCCGCAGCCGTCGGCCAGCGCCACCCGGGAACCCGGCGCGACCAGCTCGGACAGACCGCGTGCGAGGTCACCGTCGACGCCCATGCGCCCATCCGACCACAGGGCTAGCGTCGGCGGCATGGGGACCGACCAGGACAGTGGTGAGTTCGTACGGGAGGCGCTCGGGGTGGCCGAGCGGATCACGGCCGACGGGTCGTCGCCGTGGCCGGTCGAGGCGGGCCGCTACCGCCTCGTCGGCGCGCGCGCCTGCCCGTGGGCGAACCGGGTGATCATCACCCGGCGGCTGCTCGGGCTGGAGGACGCGATCTCGATGGGCATCGCGGGCCCGCTGCACGACGAGCGCAGCTGGCGCTTCCACCTCGACCCGGGGAACGTCGACCCCGTGCTCGGCATCGAGTACCTGCGCGAGGCCTACGAGAAGGCCGTCCCCGGCTACGACGAGGGTGTCACCGTCCCTGCCATGGTCGAGGTCGCCTCGGGCAAGGTCGTCACCAACGAGTACGCGCTGCTGGAGCGCGACCTGTCCACCCAGTGGCGGGGGCTGCACCGCGAGGGCGCCCCGGACCTGTGGACCGACCCGGAGGCGATCGACGAGATCGGGAAGGGGATCTTCCACGACGTCAACAACGGCGTCTACAAGTGCGGGTTCGCCTCGTCCCAGCGCGCCTACGACCGTGCCTACGACGCCCTGTGGTCGCGGATGGACGAGCTGTCCGGGCACCTGTCGACGCGCCGCTACCTGGTCGGTGACTCGATCACCCAGGCCGACATCCGGCTGTGGGTGACCCTGGTCCGCTTCGACGCCGCCTACCACGGCCACTTCAAGGCCAACCGGCACAAGCTCACCGAGCTCCCCGTGCTGTGGGCCTACGCCCGGGACCTGTTCCAGACCCCCGGCTTCGGCGACACCATCGACTTCGAGCAGGTCAAGCAGCACTACTACGGCGTGCACGCGTCGGTGAACCCGACCGGGATCGTCCCGAACGGGCCCGACACCGCCGGCTGGACGACCGCGCACGGCCGCGAGGAGCTGGGCGGGCGCCCGTTCGGCGACGGCACCCCGCCCGGCCCGCCGCCGGAGCCCGAGCGGGTCCCCGCGGTCGGCTGAGCCCCGCACCCGGCGCAGCGGATCGGGCCGGGGGGCCGGTGACCGCGGCGCGGCGGGGGCGCCGGGCCGGGACGGGCCTGTCACGATGGTCGCGATGCGAGTGCCTGGACGACCCCACCCCGTGATCCGGCAGCGACGCCGTCGCAGCACCGGACTGCTCACCGCCGCCGTCGTGGGCGCGCTGACGGCGGGGCTCGTCGCCGTCGCCGGGCCGCAGCTCACCGCGAACAGCACCGCCGCCGCCCCGCCGGGTGCACAGCCGCAGGCGGCGCCGGCGGCACAGCCGGACCCGGACACCTGTGCCCCGATGGTGGCGGCGCTGTCCCCGCGCGACCGGCTCGCCCAGCGCCTGATGGTCGGGGTGGACGCCGCCGACCCGGCCGGCGCCACCGCGATCGTGCGGGGGTCGCAGGTCGGCGGGGTGTTCCTCGGCGGCAACGCGACCGCGCTGCTGCAGGACGACCGGGTCGCGGCGCTGCAGAAGGCGTCCCGCACGCCGCTCGCCGTCGCCGTCGACGAGGAGGGCGGCCGTGTCCAGCGCATCGACGAGCTCGACGGCGACGTCCCCAGCGCCCGGCAGATGGCCGCGTCCGGCAGCCCCGAGGAGGTCACCGAGATCGCCCGCGAGCGCGCCGGACAGCTGAAGGCACGTGGTGTCACCTGGAACCTCGCGCCGTCGGTCGACGTCTCCGACCAGCCGCGCACCGCCGTCATCGGGGACCGCTCGTTCTCCGACGACCCGGCCACCGTCACCCGCTACGCCGCGGCCTGGGCCGAGGGGCAGCAGGCCGGCGGGGTGTTCGGGGTCCTCAAGCACTTCCCCGGCCACGGGCACAGCTCCGGTGACTCGCACAAGGGCTCGGTGAGCACGCCGCCGCTGGACCAGCTGCGTGCCGGTGACCTCCGGCCCTACTCCGACCTCGTCGGACCGGGGAAGCCGCTCGACGGGCGGGTCGGGGTCATGCTCGGCCACCTCGACGTCCCGGGCCTGACCACCGACGTGCCCACCAGCATCGCCCCGGCCGCCTACCGGCTGCTGCGCGAGGACTACCGGTTCGACGGCCTCGCCATGACCGACGACCTCGGTGCGATGAAGGCGATCACCGATCGCTTCGGGCTCGCCGAGGCCACCACCCGGGCCCTGACCGCCGGCGCGGACATGGCGCTGTTCTCCAACGTCACCCCGGTCGCCCCGCTGCTCGACGCCGCGGAGAAGGCGCTGAGCGAGGGGCGGATCACGGCGCAGGCCAACGACACCGCCGTCGCGCGGGTGCTGGCGGCCAAGGGGCTCTGCAGCCGCGGCTGAGCGCCCCTCAACCGGCGAAGAACGCCCGGATGTCGGCCGCCACGTCGGCCGGCCGCTCCAGGGCGGCGAAGTGCCCGCCCTCGTCGAAGGTGCTCCAGTGCTCGATCCGGCTGTTGTCGCGCTCGGCGAACACCCGGACGGTCCGGAAGTCCGAGGCGAACACGGCCACCCCGGTCCGGGCGTGGTTCACCCGCGGCTCCGCGCCGGCGCGTGCGTCCTCGAAGTAGATCCTGGCCGAGGTCGCCGCGGTGTTGGTCAGCCAGTACAGCGACACCTGGGTCAGCAGCTGGTCACGGGTCACCAGCGCGGTGCCGTTGCCGAAGGACGCGAACAGCTCGGAGTAGGCCAGCTGCCCGACCGGTGAGTCGGCCAGCGCCGCCCCGATCGTCTGCGGGCGGGAGGCGTTCATCCCGTTGTAGCCGCCGACCGAGGAGAACCACTGCATGAACTCCAGCGCGGCGTGGTCGTCCGGTCCCAGCCGCTCGAACTCGGCCGGGTCGCCCGACGGGAACGAGAACAGCTGCAGCACGTGCAGCCCGAGGAACCCGGGCGGGTCGAGCAGGCCCAGCTCCCGCGCGACGAGCGCCCCGGCGTCGCTGCCGTGTGCCCCGTAGGAGGGGTAGCCGAGCCGGCGCATCAGGGTGTCCAGCGTCGCGGCGATCCGGGCGGTGGTCCAGCCGCCCTCGGCGAGCGGGGTGCTGAAGCCGAACCCGGGCAACGACGGCACCACCACCGAGCAGGCGTCCTCGGCGCGGCCGCCGTGCGCGACCGGGTCGGTCAACGGGCCGATCACGTCGAGGAACTCCGCGAACGAGCCGGGCCAGCTGTGCAGCAGCAGCACCGGCGTCGCGCCGGGCTCGGCCGAGGGGACGTGCAGGTAGTGCAGGACCTGGCCGTCGATCTCGGTGCGGTACTGCGGGTGGGCGTTCATCCGGGTCTCCTGGGCCCGCCAGTCGAACCCGTCGCGCCAGTACGCGACGGTCGCGGCCAGCCACGCGTTCGGGGTGCCGTAGGTCCAGTCGTCGCCCGGCGCGGGACGGGGCAGCCGGGTGCGGGACAGACGGTCGGCGAGGTCGTCGAGGTCGGACTGCGGGATCTGCACGGTGAACGGCGTCATGGGTACTACGGTGCCGGTTGATCAGGCACGTTCTCTTCCTGTTCGCGACCGGATCCGGAGGTTCTCGTGGCCGACACCGCCGCCCGCATGCTCGCGCTCCTCGGGCTGCTGCAGAGCCGTCCGGAGTGGACCGCGCCGGAGCTGGCGGAGCGGCTCGGCGTCAGCACCCGCACCATCCGCAACGACGTCGCCCGGCTCCGCGGACTCGACTACCCGGTGCACGCCGTCCGGGGCGGCGCCGGGCACTACCGGCTCGGGCCCGGCGCGCGGCTGCCCCCGCTGCAGCTCGACGACGCCGAGGCCGTCGCCGTGGCGATCGGGCTGCGCACCGTGAGCGCGAGCGGCGGGCGGCTGGGGGACAGCGGCGACCGCGTCCTGGCCAAGCTCGACCAGGTGCTCCCGGACCGGCTGCGCCGCCGCGTCGCCGCCATCCACGACGGCACCGTCGCGGGGCCGCGCAACACCGACACCGTCGACCCGGATCCGGAGGTCGACCCGGCGGTGCTCACCGAGCTCGCCACCGCGATCCGCGACCACACCTGCGTGCGGCTCGACCTGCCCGGGCAGGAGTGGCCGGTCACGGTCGAGCCGTACCGGATGGTCTCCTGGCAGGGCCGCTGGTACCTGGTCGGGCGGCTCGACGGCGGGTGGCGGACGTGGCGGGTCGACCTGGTCCGCCCGCGCACGGCGACCGGCCGCCGGTTCGTCCCGGACCCGCTGCCCGGCGGGGACTACCCGGCCCTGGTCCTGCGGGAGGCCGCGTCGACCGGGTGGCAGGTGCACGTCCGCATCACCGTCGACGCACCGGCGGCGACGGTGCTCGCCCGGATCAACCCGGCCGTCGGCGCGGTCGAGGAGGTCGACGACACGCACTGCGTCCTCGTGACCGGGGCGGACAGCATCGAGACCGTCGCGGTGTACATCGGGCTGCTCGACCTGGACTTCCACGTCACCGAGCCACCGGAGCTGGTGGCGCGGCTGCGCGCACTGGCCGACCGCTACACCCGGGCGACCACGGGCCCCTGAGCACGCACGAGGGCCCCGCACGACACTGTGCGAGGCCCTCGGCCGGGGAGAACGACGGTCAGGACGCCATGTCCAGCCCGCCGTTCACGCTGATCACCGAGCCGGTCACGTAGCCGGCGCGGTCGTCGACGAGGAACTGCACGGCGCGGGCGATCTCGTCGGCCTGGCCGAGGCGGCCGACCGGGATCTTCGAGACGATCTTCTCGAGCGCCTTCTCCGGCACGGCGGCGACCATCTCGGTCTCGATGAAGCCCGGCGCGACGCAGTTGACGGTGACGCCCTTGCGGGCGACCTCCTGGGCCAGCGACTTCGAGAAGCCGATCAGGCCGGCCTTCGACGAGGCGTAGTTGGCCTGGCCCATCGCCCCGGTCTGGCCGATCACCGAGGAGATGTTCACGATCCGGCCGAACTCGTTGCCGGTCATGTGCTCCAGCACGGCCTTGGTCATGTAGAACGCCCCGGACAGGTTGATCCGCAGCACGGCGTGCCAGTCGTCGACGGTCAGCTTGCGGACGGTCTTGTCGACGGTGATGCCGGCGTTGTTGATCAGGTAGTCGACGCGGCCCCGCTGCTCCAGGACCTCGGTGACGACCCGCTGGCAGTCCTCGGGCGAGCCGACGTTGCCCTGGTGCACCGAGATCGACGCGCCCTCGGCCTCCAGCTTGCCCTTCAGCTCGTCGGCGGCCTTGGAGTTCGACGAGTACCCCGCGGCGACGTGCACCCCGGTGCGGGCCAGCGCGGTGGTGATCGCGGCGCCGATCCCGCGCGCACCCCCGGTCACGATGGCGACGCGCTGCTCCGGGTGGGTATCGGTGATCGCGGTCATGCGTTTCCTCCAAGGGTGTCGAGAGTGCGCTTCATGCCCCGCTGGACCGCGTCGGCCAGGTACGGCCGGAGCTGGTCGGGGGAGACGATCCGGTGCACCGAGCCGACGGACTGCGCCCGCTCGATGGAGTGCTTGGTGTCGAACTCGTCCGCGACCTGGCCGAGCTTCTCGGAGCGGACGTCGGGGCGGAGGGTGGCGAGGTCGCCGCGCAGCCGTGCCGCCGTCGCCTCGTCCCCGTCGGTGACGGCCTGCTTGATCCGGGTCTCCAGGTCGGTGACCCGCTCGTCCTTGGCGGTGCGGTCGTTGACCTCGCCGGCGAACACGACGGCCGCGGCGGGCGCCCCGCCGAGCACGGAGGCGTAGGAGCCGGTGATCGCGGCGACCTCCATGTTGTCGTTCAGCGTTCCGGAGAACACCACGAACGCGCCGCCGTGGTAGCGGGAGACCACGCAGAACACGATCGGGCCGTCGAAGTTGACGATGGCCCGGCCGATCTCGGCGCCGTTCTCCAGCTGCAGGCCGCGCAGCGACTCCGGCGAGCCGTCGAACCCGGACAGGTTCGCCAGGACGACCAGCGGCCGGTTGCCCGACGCGGCGTTGATGGCCCGCGCGCACTTGCGCGACGAGCGCGGGAACAGCGTCCCGGCGGTGAACTGCGACGGCCCGTCGACCGGGCGCGGCCCGCGCCGCGGCAGCGGCCGCGACTCGATGCCGATCATCGCGATCGGCTGGCCGCCGAGGTGGGCGTCGAGCGCGACGACCGAGTCGGCGTCGTGCATGTCGGCCCACCGCTCCGACGTCGGGTGGTCGGCGTCGGCGACGCCGCGCAGCACCGAGCGGATGTCGAACGGCTTCTTCCGCTCCCGGTTGGTCTCCGGCGCCCAGATCTCGCCGAGCGTGGTGAAGTCGCAGTTCGGCCCGGAGTGCGGCGCCGTGGTGACGTCACGGGAGACCGGGTCGGTGGTCGGCGCGGGTCGCGGGAACCGCTCGCCCGGCTGGGTCCAGGTGTGGGCGTAGTGCTGCAGCAGCACGCCCACGGCGCCGCCCAGGTCCGGCGCCCAGTACTGCGCCTGCCCGTTCGGGCCCATGATCCGGTCGTAGCCGCCGATGCCGAAGTTGTCCTCGGCCGAGACGCCGCCGGAGAAGTCCAGCGAGTGCTTGCCGGTGAGCACCATCGCCGAGTCCGGCGTCATCACCAGGATGCCCCTGGTGTGCATGAGCATCGTGGCCTCGGCGTTCCAGTAGGGCTGGGCGCCGACGTTGATGCCGGTGACGACGACGTTCATCTCGCCGCCGTCCTGGGTGAACTCGATGATCCCGCGCAGCACCCGGGAGATCCAGTCCATGTTCTCGGTACCGGAGTCCATCGCGATCTTCGCGCCGGCCGATACGGCGAACCACTCGATCGGCACGTCCAGCTCACGGGCCAGGTGGATCGCGGCCAGCACGCGGCGGCACTCCGGTTCGGCGATCGCGCCGAGTGCCCGGGTCGGGTCGCCGAGCAGCACGACCCGCTTCATCCCGTCCGGGTAGCGCCGGGTCGGCACCGAGACGACGCCGAGCACCAGGTTGGCGCTGTTGCCGCCGGGCGCGCGGTCGACCGGCACCGGCAGCGCCGGGTCGGCCGGGTCGACGAGGTCGTACTCCTGCCAGGTGCCCGGACCGGCGTCGACCGGGGCGGTGAGCAGCGGGACGATCTCGTACGGGTAGACGGCGCCGCGGCGACGGGCCTTGAGCACCTTCTGGTCGTAGGCGTCGAGCTCGCGCATCGGCTCGGTCGGGGGCTGGTCGAGCTTGACCGTGAGCCCCGCGCCGGGCGGGCGCGACATGCGCAGCAGCATCGAGCGCGGACCGCCCTGGCCGCCGGTGACCTGCGGGTCGGCGGTGCGGAACTCGACGAGGACCTGCTCCAGACCGAGGTTGGCCGTGCGCGGTGCGAGCCGGCGGACCACCGAGTCCAGCTCGGCGAGCGGGACGTCGACCTCCGGCCACACGTAGAGCGCGATCCGGTTCCACGACATCCGGGCCAGGGTGCGGTCCCCGGCGCGGGCGGCACGCAGCGAGTTGATGCAGGCGTCGAGCGCGCGCTCGAACTGCGGCAGCGAGCGGACCTTCCCGGTCTCCTCGTCGCGCAGCACGGTCAGCTCGCGGACGTCGGCCATCGCGACCAGCCGGTCGTCGGCGGTGACCTCGCGGCCGGTGGCCCGGAACAGGTGCACGTCGGTGGCGGCGGGCAGCCGGTGCAGCTCGAAGTTGCGGAAACGCCACAGCCGCAGCCGGTCCGCGACCAGCGGGTGCATGCCCCGCAGCGTGCGGTCCTCGACCAGCTCGCCGGTCTCGTCGGGCCGGAAGGTGAACCAGGTCGGCGGCTCGGCCTCCTCGCTCGTCGTCCCCGCGGCGCGCGGGTTCGGGCGGACGGCGACGGCGACCCGGTGCAGGTGCGCGGGCACCTTCCCCAGTGCGGCGCGGACGCGCTCGGCGCGGGCGTCGGGGTCACCGCCGTCGTCGGCCTTGGTCGAGGTGACGTAGAGGTCGACGAGCGCGGTGCGGTCCCCGTCGAGTTCGCCGACGCGGCGGCGCAGCTCGTCGGACACGGCCTGCGCGGCGGCCGGGTCGTTGTTGTCGATCACCGAGGCGAAGACCGTGCGGTCCCGGCCCAGGTGCTGGTAGCGGGCGGTCAGCAGCGGCTTGCCCGCGTGCTCGACGAGCTCCAGGTCGCGCAGCACCCGCACCCGGTAGTAGCGCCGGGTCATGACCTCGAGCAGCACGGCGTCGTGCCGCTCCCCGAACACGCCCAGGATCGGCTCCGAGGACCCGACGAGGGTGTCGATCCGGCGGGCCCGGTCCGCGGTCTCCGGGTCCGAGGCGAGCACGTCCAGGCTCTCCCGGACCTCGGCCAGCGCCCGGTCCCGCTCGGCGGCGACGACCGGGGCGTCGAACGCCCGGTAGCGGGCCAGCCGCGCGGTGTCCCCGACGACGGGGTGCCGCAGCTGGGTGGCGACGACGACCTCGTCGAGGGTGCGCAGGTAGTCCTCGCGCGCCGCGGGGGAGAGGTTCGCGACCGACTCCGGGTGGCGCAGCCGCCAGTTCAGCAGGTCCAGCACGACCGGCACCTGCTGCGGCGCGCGGCGGTGGGCCAGGAACATGCGGTACAGCGCCGGGCCCAGGTCGTCGGCGCGGCCGGTCCCGCCGTCGATCTCGGTGACGCCGTAGTGGGCCAGCGCCCGGCGCAGCTTGGCCTGGAACGACTCGGGCAGGCCCTCGTCGTCGGCGTCGCGGGAGCGCAGGTAGGCGTAGAGGTACTCCTGCGGGTTGCGCTCGGTCTCGCCGGTCTCGTCGTCGGTCTCGGACCGGTTGCGCGAGAGCTGGCACAGGTCGGCGAAGATCTGCAGGACGGCGGTCTCCCCGGCCAGCACGGCCGGGTCGTCGGCGGCCAGCTGCTCGCGGGCGGCGGCGAGGCGGCGCAGCTGCGGGCGGGCCTGGCGCTCGTCGACGTCGAAGCCCAGCACCTGGAAGCGCAGCGCGGACAGCGCGTCGGCCGCGGTCGCGGCGGCGTCGGTGTCGGCGCCGGCCGCGGCGAACGCGGACAGGTCGGCGCGCTCCCCGCTGGGGCCTGCTGCGTCCGCGTCGGCCGACGGCTCCAGCCGCACGAGCTTGGTGCCGCCGTCGACCTGGGTGTTGGCCGGGACGAGGATCTCGGCGACGGTGCCGTCGAACGGCGCCCGCAGCGAGGTCTCCAGCTTCATCGACTCGACGATGGCGAGGGTGTCGCCCTCGGACACGGTCTGGCCCGCGGTGACCGGCAGCGCGACGACCATCGCCGGGGCGGGGGCGCGGACGATGCCGGCCTCGCCGCCGGAGATGCGGTGCACGGAGCCGTCGACCTCGACGAGGTAGTCCGCCTCCTGCGCGACCGACAGCACGGTCCAGGACAGGTCGCCGACGGTGAGCCGTCGCTCGTAGGCGCCGTTGCGCTCGACGTCGACGTCGACCGACACGCCGTCCAGCTCGACGGTGTAGCGGCCGGCGCGGGTGCGGGCGACCGTCAGCTTGTAGGACTGCCCGGCGACGGTGACGTCGGTCTGGTGCCAGGTCTCGTAGCCCACCTCGGGCCGGCCGGCCTCGGCGGAGCGGAACAGCCGCTCCTGCTGGCGGGCGACGTGGCCGTCGTGGCTCTGCACGGCGGTGGCGAGCAGCGCGACGTCGAGGCGGCGCGGCGGCGCGTAGCCGTCGGCCATCATCGTGTCGAGCCAGGTGGTCTGCAGCTCGCCCGAGCGGAACTCGTCGCGGTCGAGCAGGTCCAGCAGGAACGCCTTGTTCGTGGAGCCGCCGTCGATCACCGCGGAGGTCTGGCGCAGCGCACGGGACAGCCGCGCGCGGGCCTCGTCGCGGTCGCGGCCCCAGGCGATCACCTTGGCGATCATGGAGTCGAACTGGGGTGGGATGACGTCACCCGCGGCGACGCCGGTGTCGACCCGGATGCCCGGACCGGACGGCAGCGCCAGGTGCTCGATGCGCCCCGGGGCGGGCGCGAACTCGCGCTCCGGGTCCTCGGCGGTCAGCCGGGCCTCGATCGCCCAGCCCTGGGCCGCCGGGACCCCGCGTGCGACCTCGGCGAGGGTGCCGCCCGCGGCGACGTGCAGCTGCAGCTTCACGATGTCGACGCCGGTGCAGGCCTCGGTGACCGGGTGCTCGACCTGCAGCCGGGTGTTGACCTCGAGGAAGGAGAGGAGCTTCTCCTCGGGCTGGTAGAGGAACTCGACGGTGCCGGCGTTGACGTAGCCCGCGGCGCGGGCCAGTTCGGCCGCCGAGCTGCGCAGCAGCGCCTCCTGCTCGGCGTCGAGTGCGGTGGACGCCGACTCCTCGATGACCTTCTGGTTGCGCCGCTGCACCGAGCAGTCGCGTACCCCGAGGGTCCAGACGTCGCCGGTGGCGTCGGCGACGACCTGCACCTCGACGTGCCGTCCGCCCGACACCGCGCGCTCCAGGAACACGGTCGCGTCCCCGGCGGTCCTCGACGCCTCCGACGCGGCCCGCTCGAAGGCCTCGTCGAGCTGCTCGGGGCCCGGCACGTAACGGATGCCGCGGCCCCCGCCGCCCGCGGTCGCCTTCACCATCAGCGGGTAGCCGACGGTCTCGGCGGCCTTGCGCGCCGTCTCGACGTCGGCCACCGGACCGCCGGACCACGGCGCCATCGGCACGCCGACCGACTCGGCCAGCTGCTTGGAGGCGATCTTGTCCCCGAGCCGGCGCATCACCTCGGCCGACGGGCCGACGAAGGTGATCCCCAGCCGCTCGCAGAGCTCGGCGAAGTCGGCCTTCTCCGAGACGAAGCCCCAGCCCGGCCAGACCGCGTCGGCGCGGGTGGCGCGCAGCGCGCGCTCCAGCTCGGCGTGGTCGAGGTAGGGGCTGGTGCCCATGTGGTCCGGGTCGTCCGGCCCGATCAGGACGGCCTCGTCGGCCTCACGGACGTACATCGCCCGCCGGTCGACGGCGGTGTGCAGCGCGATCGTGCGCAGGCGGCGGTCGGGCCCGTTCTGGGCGTTCCACTCACGGACGGCGTTGATCAGCCGCATGGCGGGTTCGCCGCGGTTGACGATGGCGATGCGCGAGAACATGGCTGGGCTTCACTGCTCCTACGGGTGCTGCGACGGGACGGCGGCGGTGTGCCGCATCGACATCGTCGTCGTGCGGTCGGCGGGTCGGTGCGGACGGTGGCCCGGTCGGTGCCGGAATGCGGGCGGGCTCACCTCTCGGACAGGGATCTTCCCGCCCACTGTGGCCCGTGTCACCCGGTCGTGGCTACTCGCCGAAGGCGATGCGGACGTCGTCCGAGGTCGGTGCGACGGCCGGCTCGGCCAGTGCGGCGGCGGTCGGGTCCAGGTGGACCTCCGGTGCCATCACGGCCGGGTCGACCTCCAGCACCGCGTAGCCGCCCACCGCTCCGGCCCCGAAGCCGGGCGCGAAGACCCGGGTCCGGCCGGACACGACGCCGTCGGCCACGGAGTCGAACAGCGCGATCGGGATGGACGCCGCGGAGACGTTCCCCATCGACTCGATGTTGAAGTACAGCTGGTCGGCCGAGAGCCCCGCCTTGCCCGCCAGCTGCAGGATCATCGTCTTGTTGGCCTGGTGCGGAACGATCAGGTCGACGGCGTCGAGCATCGAGCCCTCGCCGTCGGGGCCGGCCTGATCGGTGAGCTCGCCGATCATCTGCGACAGGTAGCGGGCGACGAGCGCCTTGACCTCGGGGCCGTAGACGGTGATGTCGTTGTCGAACTCGGGGTTCGGCCAGATGATCGAGTTCACCTGGGTGTCCGGGCCCGACGCGTAGGTCTGCAGCAGGTCGATGTCGCCGGGCTCGCCCTCGGCGGCCGGGGCGATCACCATCGCGGCCGCGCCGTCGCCGAAGATCATCCGCGAGGTGCGGACGTTACCGATCTTGTCGGAGAACTTCTCGACGCAGACCAGCAGGACCGGCCGGTTCACCTCCTGCAGCTGGCGCACGGCCTCGGACAGGCCGTAGGGCAGCCCGGCGCAGGCGGCGACGATGTCGGCCGAGCAGTGCGTCTGGAGCAGCCCGAGCCGCCCGGACAGCCACGTCGACAGCGACGGGATGAGCCGCTCGCTGGTGCAGGTGGCGACGAGTACGGCGCCGATCTCGGAGCGGTCACGGCCGGAGTGCTCCAGCGCGCGTACCGCGGCGGCCCAGGCCAGGTCCTCGATGTCCAGCTCGGTGTAGCGGCGCTGGTCGATCCCGGTCTTGGCGGAGATCTCGTCGGCGCTCATCGGCGACCAGGAGAACGCGGAGTTGCGGACGACGTCGTCGTTGGAGCAGACGTGTTCGCCCCGGACGACGGCGAGCGCCTCGACCTTCGGCTGCACCGCGAACGCCTCACGGACCCGGATCGGCGGCAGCGGGGTGGCGGGCTCGACCGGGTCGGACTGGGTCGAGATCCGGCCCCGGCGCGCCGGGCGGGTGCCGGTGGCGCGGTCCAGGAACTGCTCGACGTCGCGGTTGCGGGGGTGGAAGGCGATGACGTACTCGTCGTCGCCGATCTCGTCGGCGGTCCGCAGCTCGGTGGCGGCACGGTCCCAGGGGTACTGGTTGTGCAGCACCATGGCCCAGCGGGTCAGGGCCTCGAGCTCGGGACGCTCGGCGTGGGCGTCGAGGATCTCGGTGAAGGAGAAGACCGGGTAGTCCGGGTCGTGCTGCGGCACGACGAAGGTCTGCGCCCCCGGTGTGGTGAGGAACTGCTCGACGGTCGGCTTGACGGCCGGCAGCTCGGTCGCGTGGTGGCGACGGTTGCCGTAGACGTCGAAGAGGAGGTCGAAGATGCGGCGCTCGGTCGCCTCGTCCCAAGTGCTGGGGAGCGCGGCGAAGGCGTCGGCGACGGCCCGGACCTTCTTGTCACCGTCGCGCCACGGGGTGAGCAGCGGGAGGAAGACGTCGCTCCGGTGGCGGGGGAGGTCACGCCAGCGGGTCGGACGCTTCTCGAACATGGTGAGCGTGTACCGGTTGACCCAGAACAGGTTCTGGCTCATGTCGCGCAGCAGTGCGAAGCGGCTCTCGTAGGCGCCGCTGGTGACCCGCTCGAGGATGTCGGTGCCGGTGGGCGCCTTTGCCTCGAAATCGCGACCGACGATGGCGGTGAACTGCTCCATATCGTCGATGACGGAGAAATCGAGTTCTCCGAGAAAATTGGCGGGAAAGACCAGTCGGTCGTGGTTGTTGACCACGAACGGTTTCATGTGACGACCTCCAGCAGCGGCGTCGACCGGCGGAATCGCCAGGCGGGACGCGGTGCGGCCTGGTCGATCGGATCGGTTGCGGTGCCTGCAACGCTATCGATGAACAGTCACGATCGGAATGTGATCCAGCCGCCGAGTGTGCGCTCTCACGGATGGTCGGTCAACTCGGACTGTTACCGGCGAGAATGTTACCGGTCGGTTCTACTCGTCGGTTCCCCGAAAGAATTCCGCAGATCCGCAGGTTGGCGGGCGGAGGTCGTCCACAATGGAATGATCACCGGGCGTGGCCGGTCGGTCCCGACGCGTGCACATGCAGGCGGGAGCGTGGTCGTCGGCGTCACAGTCCGCGCGGCGATCGTCACCCGCACCTGGTGGGGTCCACCATCGTCCGAACGGGGGAGGACGGTGTCGAGCCTCCGATGTGGACGATCCTGCACGGGGTCGCGACGGGCGGGCCGGACCGGCGGGCGGCATCCGGGAGGGAATGCGTCGGCGGAATGCGGTCGCCGTTTCCGGGTCACCGTTCCCGGGTGGTCCGGTGCTCAGCCGCGGGCGGTGGCCGGGGCCGGGGCCGCGACGGTCTCCGCCGCCGGTGCGGGTGTGAGCAGCACCAGCACCGTGGCGAGCAGCCCGGCGGCGCCCGCCGCGACGAAGGAGATCGTGTACGCCGTCGCCGAGGGGGGTCCGCCGTCGCCGAGCACGTAGGTCGCCGTCACGGCCGCGACGACCGCGGTGCACGAGCTCGTGCCGAGCTGGCGGGCCAGGGTGTTGAGGCTGTTCGCCGCGGCGGTCTCCGACTCCGGCACCGCACGCATGATCGTCAGCGGGATCGCCGAGTAGGCGAGCGCGGCGCCGACCGCGGCCACGGTGGAGGCGGCCATCAGCAGCGGCACCGTCGAGGGCATCGCGGCGAAGGCGAAGTTGCCCGCCCCCAGCAGGAGCGTGCCGATCACCAGCGTGGTGCGCGGGCCGCGCAGCCGCGACAGGCGCGCCGAGGCCGAGGAGAACACCACCATCGACCCGCCCATCGGCAGCAGCACCAGCCCGGCGACGACGAGCGAGAGCCCGAACCCGTAGCCGGTCGTGACCGGCGCCTGGAGGATCTGGGTGGCGAGCACGAAGCCGGCGAACATCGCGAAGCCCACCAGCACCGAGGCCAGGTTGGTGAGCAGCACCGCGGGCCGTGCCGAGACCCGCAGGTCCACCAGCGGTGCGGGGACGCGCAGCTCGTACCGGACGGTCACGGCCACCAGCACCACGGTGCCGGCGAACAGGCCGAGCACGGTCGGGGAGGCCCAGCCCCAGTCGTTGCCCTTGGAGATCGCCAGCAGCAGGCACACCAGCGCCCCGCCGACGCCGAGCGCCCCGGGCACGTCGAACCGGCCGCCGGTGCGCAGCCGTGACTCGGTCACCAGCCACCGGACCAGCAGGATCTGCACGACGCCGAGCACCGCGGCCCCGGCGAACAGCCAGCGCCAGCTCGCGAACTGGGCGACGACGCCGGTGATCGGCAGCCCGATGGCCCCGCCGAAGCCGAGCGAGGACGACATCAGCCCGACCCCGGACCCGACCCGGTCGGCGGGCAGGACGTCGCGCATCAGGCTCATCCCGAGCGCGATCACCCCGAACGCGGCGCCCTGCAGCACCCGGGCGACGAGCAGCAGCCCGATCCCGGGCGCCAGCGCGCCGAGCAGCGACCCCACCCCGACCAGGCCGAGCGCGACCAGCAGCATCCGCCGCTTGCCGAACATGTCGCCGAGCCGCCCCAGCACCGGCGCCGACACCGCGCCGGCGACCAGGTTGGCGGTGATCAGCCACGACGCGGTCGACCCGCTGACGTCGAGCAGCTCCGGGAACCGCGGGAGCAGCGGGACGACCATGGTCTGGACCAGCGAGACGAGCAGCCCGCAGGAGGCCAGGACGGCGATCGCGACGCCGGGGCGTGGCGGCACCGGTGCGGATCCCTCGGGGTGGGTGCTCTCGGGCTGCTGGTGCGGACGGCGTGCCCGGAACACTCGACCTCCGTGGTGGGTGACAGATCGTGCCGGCGGACGACCCCGCTGAAGCGGGAGTCACCCATCAGATGAGCATGCCGGTCACCCGTCCGGCAAGCCGGGTCACCTCCCGCGTGCGGGGACCGGCTCGGGCGGCGGCGGGCCGTCGTAGACCGCGGAGGGCCGGATCAGGCGTCGCTGTGCGGCCTGCTCCAGTACGTGCGCGCACCAGCCGACGACCCGGCTGACCGCGAACGTCGGCGTGAACATGCTGCGGGGGATCCCGCAGCCCTCCATCACCACGCCCGCGTGGAACTCGACGTTCGCGAACAGCGGGTGGTCCGGGCGCAGCTCCGCGAGGGTGGCGGCCACCCGCCGTTCGACGTCGGCGGCCCGCGCGGGCAGCGGCCCGCCCAGCTCCGCGGCGACCTCGCGCAGCAGTGCCGAGCGCGGGTCCGGCCCGCGGTAGACGGCGTGGCCGAACCCCATGATCCGCATCCCCGCGGCGAGCCGGTCGGCCACCCAGCGCTCCGGTGAGCCGCCGGCATCGCGGTCGATCGCGTCGAGGCTCTCCAGCGCCCGGTCGGGGGCACCGCCGTGCAGCGGCCCGGCGAACGCCCCGAGCGCGGCGACCACGCAGGACGCGACGTCGGCGCCGGTGGAGGCGACCACCCGGGCGGTGAAGGTGGAGGCGTTGAAGCCGTGGTCCACCGTCGCGACGAGGTAGGCGTCGAGCGCGCGGACGTGCGCCGGCGCGGGCTCGGCCCCGTCCAGCATCCACAGCCAGTTCGCGGCGGAGGACAGGTCGGTGCGCGGCCCGACCGGGTCGAGGCCGTGCCGCAGCCGGTGCAGCGCGGCGAGGACGGTCGGTGTCGCGGCGCAGACGGTGGCGGCGTCGCGGGTGCCCGCCGCCGGGTCGTCCCAGAGCGGGCGCATCCCGTGCTGCGGGCCGAGCAGCGACAGCGCGGTGCCCAGCCCGGCGAGCAGGTCGGGCCCGCAGGCGTCGGCGATCGCGGGCAGCTGCGCGGCGACGGCGTCGGGCAGCGCACGGTGCTCCGCGGTGGCGGCGGCGAACTCCGCGGCCTCGCCGGCGTCCGGGAGGCGGCCGTGGACGAACAGGAACCACACGTCGTCGAAGGTGCGGGTGCGCGCGAGGTCGACCGCGGAGTACCGGCTGTAGTGGTAGAAGCCCTCGTCGCCGCGGACGTCCCCGATGCGCGTGCTGGTGACGGCGACGCCGCGCAGGCCCGGTGGGACCTGCCCGGCGGCGGCGCCGATGCTGTCGGTGCTGGTCATGACCGGACCGTCCGCCCGTCGGGAACCATTGTCAATATTGATCCAGTCAATGTTGATACGGTCCACGTCGTGGAGTACCTGACCGTCGCCGAGACCGCGGAACGCCTCGGGGTGAAGCGGGAGACCGTGTACGCCTACGCCAGCCGCGGGCTGCTGACCAGCGTGCGTGGCGCGCAGCGGCGGGGCAGCCGGTTCGCCCAGGACGAGGTGGAGGCCCTCGCCGCGCGCGGCCGCGAGTCGGGCGAGCCGTCCGGGACGGTCGAGCGCATCAGGACGCGGATCACACTCGTCGCCGACGGCGGGCCGTGGTTCCGCGGGCGGGCGGTGCCCGCGCTCGCGGGGTCGGAGGACCTCGAGCACGTCGCGGCGCTGCTGTGGGAGGTCCCCGGCCGGGTGCCGTTCGACGCCGACCCGGACCTGCTCGCCCCGGCGCGTGCCGTGCTCGCCGCCGCACCCGCCGGGGCCCGGGCGACCGACCGGTTCCGGCTCGCCGTCGCCGCGGTGGCCGCGGCCGACCCGCTGCGCGCCGACGCGCGGCCGGGAGCGGTGGTGGCGACGGCGTCGTCGCTGCTGGGGACGGTCGTGACCGCGCTCGCCGGGGACCCGGGAGCCGCGGGCGGGCCGGGTGTCGCCGGGTCCGGCCTGGCGGAGCGGCTGCTTCCGGCACTGGTCCGTGACCCGGACCGGGCACCCGCGCCGGCGACGGCCGGACACGTCCGCGCCGCGCTGGTCCTGCTCGCCGACCACGGCCTGGCGTCGTCGACGGTCGCGGCCCGGGTCGCCGCGAGCACCCTGGCCGACGTGCACGCCGTCGTCTCGGCCGGGCTCGGCGCTCTCGACGGGCCCCGGCACGGACTGGTCAGCGGGCTCGCGCACCGCTTCCTCGCCGACGCCCTGGACGACCCGTCCGGCGCGCTCGCCCAGCGGCTGCGGGCCGGCGAGCGGGTCCCGGGCTTCGGGCACTCGGTCTACCGGGGCACCGACCCGCGGGCCACGGTGCTGCTCGACCGGCTGCGCGCCGACCCGGCCGCGGACGGCGTCGTGGCCTGCGTCGACGCCGTCGTCGCGGGGATGGACCGCGGCGGCGACGGCCCTGCCGCGAACGTCGACCTCGCGCTCGCCGCGCTGATGCACGCCCACGACCTGCGCCCGGACGCGGGCGAGCTGCTGTTCGCCTGCGCCCGGACGGTCGGCTGGGTGGCGCACGCCCTGGAGGAGTACGCCGAACCCGGTCTGCGGTTCCGGCCGACCGGCGTCTACACCGGGCCGCGGCCCGGGTCGACCAGCGAGGCGAGCACCACGACGTTGTCGGTGTAGCTGCGCACACCCCGGTCGAACGTCCCGCCGCAGGTGATCATCCGCAGGCCCGCGCCGGGCAGGTCGCCGTAGACGGCCGCGGTGGGGAAGCGGTCCTTGGCGTAGCGGCGCACCGCCTGGACCTCGAAGGTCGCGGTGGTGCCGTCGGCGCGGCCGACCGACACCAGGTCACCGGGGGCCAGTGCGTGCAGCCGGTGGAACGGGCCCGGCTCGTGGTCCCAGTCGACGTGCGCCGCGAGCACCGCCGGTCCCCGGGCGCCAGGGGTGGGGGCGCCGGTGTACCAGCCGGTGTCGGCGCCGTCGGGCGGCACCTCGAGGGTTCCGCGCCCGGTCAGGCCGAGCGGGACGAGCCCGCTGTCGAGCCCGATCGAGGGCGCCCGCACCCGCACCGGCTCCGACGGCGGCAGCGGGGCCGCCGCCGGACGGAGCGTGGTGGTGGGCAGCGGCGGCACCGCCCCGCCGACCGCCACCGGCGGCGCCCCGAGCGGGACGGCCAGTGCCAGCACGACGAGCACCACCCACCACACCCGTCGCACGGCACGGGGCCCGAGCGGCCCCCGCGGACCCCGGACGCGCGCGGGGCCGGAGGACGCGTTCCCGATCGGGAGCACGTTCTCCGGAGCGGCGCGCGTGGGGTGTCCCCACGGGCGCGCGGGAGCGGGGGCGGGTGCGGGGGTCACGAGTGGCGGGTGGTCAGGGGGAGCGCGGCGCGGCCGGTGCGACGCCCGCTCCACACGACGACGCCCGCCCCGGCGGCGAGGACCGCGCCCGTCCCGACCAGCAGGAACACCGTCGGGTCGACCCCGGCGCCGCCGGAGCCGTCGCCGGCCTCGACACCACCACCCGGGACCGCGCGGACCTGCCCGGTACCGGCGGCCGCGACGAGGTCCGAGCCCTCGCAGGCCCGGCCGTCGTCGTCGCGGTCCAGGTTGTTCGGGTCCGAGGGGTCGGCGGCGAGCACGGCCTGGGCCTGGGCCCGGGAGAGGTCGACGCAGTCCAGGTCGCTGCCGCGCCCGGCGGCGGGGGCCCCGGCCGCGGGAGCTCCGGCCGCGGGGGTGGTCGCCTCCGGGGCCGCGGCGGTCTCCTCGGGCGCGGTCTCCTCGGGACCGGTCGCGTCCGGGGCGGTGGCGCCGGGGTCCTCGTCGGCCGGCGTCGCGTCGTCCGCGGGCTCCTCGGCGGGCGGCTCCTCGGTGTCCTCCTGGGCCGGGGCCGTCACGACCGGGCCCGCGGTGGCGACGGCGGCCGGGGCCGTGACGGCGCTCGCCACCGGGGTGGCGTCCGGTTCCGCGGCGGACGCCGCTCCGGCCAGCGGGACCCCGGCGAGCGCGGCGAGGGTGAGGGACGCGGCGACGGCGCCGGTGCGGCGGACGAGCGAACGTGCGGTCATGATCCACTCCCTGTGACGAACGTGATCCCGGTGACCGGTGGGGCGAACGCGACGCCCTGTCCGATGGCGGAGAGTGAAGCGACACCCCGTCGACAGGGCCAGGAAAGTCGCCCGTACGGGGATCACCGGGGCGGGTGGCGTCGCCCGGAGTGACCGGTGCCTCGGCGTGCCGGGGCGCGCGGGACCCGGCACGACGTCCAGGATGGCGACCGTGACGACCACCCCCGAACCGCCCCGGCGCCGCCGCCGGTCCCTCGACGACGGTGTCTCCGACGCGTTCGTCGAGCTCTGGTCCCAGCGCCGCCCGTGCGTCCTGGTGACCCCGCGCCGCGACGGGACCCCGCACGCGGTACCGGTGGGGGTGACCGTCGACGTGGCCGGGCGCACCGCCCGGGTGATCTGCGGCGGCGGGTCGCAGAAGGCGCGCAACGTCGCCGCGGCCGGGCCGGACGGGGCCCGGGTCAGCGTCACCGTCGTCGACGGGCGCACCTGGTCCACGCTGGAGGGCCGCGCCGTCGTGCGGGACGAGCCCGACGTCGTCGCCGACGCCGAGCGCCGCTACGCCGCCGAGTACAAGCAGCCCCGGGAGAACCCCGCGCGGGTGGTGCTGCAGATCGCGGTCGACCGGGTCCTCGGCAACGCCTGAGGGGATACTCGACGGTGTGGACCTGCCGGAGACGACCTTCCTCGGCCACAGCACCCTGCGGCTGCGGATCGGCGGGCGCACCGTCCTGACCGACCCGGTGCTGGGGCCCTCGGTCGGGCCGCTGCGCCGCACCGCGCCGGCCGTCGACCCGGCGGGGCCCGCCGGGGCCGACCTGGTCCTGATCTCCCACCTGCACGCCGACCACCTGCACCTCGCCTCGTTGCGCCGGCTGCCGCGCGCGGTGGAGGTCGTGGTGCCCGCGGGCGCCGGCGACTGGCTCCGCCGCCGCGGCGTCGCCCGGGTGTCCGAGCTCGCCGTGGGGCAGACCCGTGTCTTCGACGGTCTGCGCGTCACCGGCACACCGGCCGACCACTCCGGACACCGGTGGGGGCCCCGGTTCACCCACGGCCCGCAGGCCGACGCGATGGGGCACCTGCTGGAGGGCGACGGGCTGCGCGTCTACGTCGCCGGTGACACCGGCCTGTTCCCCGGGCTCGACGACGTCGCCGCCCAGGGCCCGATCGACCTCGCCGCGCTGCCGGTGTGGGGCTGGGGCCCGAACCTCGGACCCGGCCACCTCGACCCGGCCGGTGCCGCCGAGGCCGCCCGGCGGCTCGCACCGGCCGTCGCGCTGCCGGTGCACTGGGGCACCCTCGCCGTCGCCGGGCTGTGCTCGGTCCCGGGGCGGACCGGGTCCCGGATGCGGGAGCTGCTCGTGCGCCCGCCGCACGACTTCGCCGACGCCGTCGCCGCGGCCCGGCTGCCCACCCGCACCCTCGTGCTCCCGCCCGGCGCCGCCGTCGGAACACCGGCGTGAGCGCGCCGCACCTGCTGGCCGCGTCCGCGCAGGAGTGGCTCGACGCCGAGCTCAGCCCGGACGCCGGGCGGATCGCCTACCTCGTCGTCGCCGGGGGAGTGCTGCTCGGGTCGGTGCTGCCGGTCGTGCCGACCGGCGCGATCGTCGGCGCCGCCGCCGCGACGGCGATGACCAGCTCCGCGCTGTCGCTGCCGGTCGTGCTGCTGCTGTCCTTCGCCGCGGCGCTGCTCGGTGACGTGGTCACCTTCGCCGTCGCCCGGCTGGCCGGGGACCCGGTCCGTGCCGCGGTCGCGGGCGGGCGGCTCGGCGGCGAGCGCACCGCGGCCCGGATCGAACGGATGCGCGGCGCGTTCGCCGAGCGCGGCTGGCTGGTCGTGCTGGTCGGACGGGTCGCCCCGGCGGGCCGGGTGCCGACCCTGATCGCGGCTGCGGTCTCCGGGATGACCTGGGCGAAGCTGGTGCCGGCGGTCGCGGCGGGGGCGGTGCTGTGGACGCTGCTCTACGGCGTGCTCGGCGTGCTGACCGGCAACCTCACCGACTCCCCGCTGGTGGCCGCGCTGCTCGCGGTCGGGCTGGTCGCCGTCGTCGCACTGGTCACGGCGCTGGCCGGGCGGGTGCGGACCCGGCTGCGGGCCCGGCATCCCACCGGCTGAGGGTGCGTGGTCGGGCCGAGCCCGCCGGCCGTGCCGCGCTCGGAGCGTCGGGAGGAACCCCGGAGTGCACCGGCCGGATCGCGACGCCCGCGCCGGCGGCGGGCGCCACGACGGAGCGCCACACGGAACCGGCCGGGCGCGACGGGAGGGGGGATGTCGCGCCCGGCCGGAGCAGGGCCCGGGGCGTGGCGTCGCCCCGGGGGGTCGGGTCAGTTGCCGCCGCCGAAGGGGTTGATGCCGAACGGCAGCTCACCGGTCGAACCGCCGCCCTCGGGCACGGTGCGCGACCCGTTCTGGGCGGTCGCGGCCGCGGTGTCGCGCACGCTGCCGAGGGTCACCGGCACCTCGCGGGCACCGGACCCGCTGCCGACGGTCAGCGTGACCTGCTGGCCGGGCGTGAAGTTGCCGACCCGGGCGATCAGGTCCGCGAAGCTCGACACCGGGTACTCGTTGACCTTGGTGACGACGTCGCCCGCCGTGATGCCCGCGGCGGCCGCCGGCGAGTCCGGCTCCACCGTCGTGATCTGGGCGCCCGCGGTCCCGCTCGGGGCGCCGCCGGAGGCCGACACCGAGCCCTGCACGCCGAGCTGCGGCTTGGTCGCGACGCCGGAGTCCATCAGCTCCTGGGCGACCCGCTTCGCGGTGTCGACCGGGATCGCGAAGCCCAGCCCGATCGAGCCGGAGCTCTGCCCGGCGGTGGCGATCGCGGAGTTGATGCCGACGACCTGCCCGGCCAGGTTGACCAGCGGACCGCCGGAGTTGCCCTGGTTGATGGGGGCGTCGGTCTGCAGGCCGTTGTAGACGACCGGGGCCTGGCCGTCGCCGCCCGCGGTGACGGTCCGGTTGAGCGCCGAGACGATGCCCGCGGTGACGGTACCGGACAGGCCCTGCGGCGAGCCGTTCGCGACGACCTGCTCGCCGACCTGCACGCTCGAGGACTCCCCGAGAGTGGCGGGCTTCAGGTCCGTGGCGCCCTGCAACTTGATGACGGCGAGGTCGTAACTGGGGGAGGTGCCGACGACGGTCGCGGGGTACTGCTTCCCGTCGGCGGTGGACACGGTGATCCGGCCGCCGTCGGTGGCGTTGCCGACCACGTGGTTGTTGGTGAGGATCTGGCCGTCGGAGGTCAGGACGACCCCGGAGCCCTCGGCGACGCTCTGCGCGGTGCGGACCTGGATGTCCACCGTGCTCGGGGTGATCGCGGCCGCGGCACCGGCGATCGAGCCGTCGGCCGGGGTGGCCGGGGTGCCGGGGGCGGCGGCGCTGGTCAGCGTGGCCGGGGTGGAGGAACCGTCGAGCACCAGGTAGGCGCCGCCGACACCGGCCGCACCGCCGACGAGGGCGGCCGTCAGCGCGACGGCGGCCAGGCCCGCACCGAACCGGCGCGGCGGCCTCGGTGCCGGACCCTGCTGCGGGAACGGCGGGTACACCGAGGTGGGCGGGCTCCCCGCGCCGTAGGCCGGGATCGTGGGGTTGCTCGTCGTCGCCCACGGCGGCGGAGTCTGGGTCCCGTGGCCGCCGCCCGGGTCGCCTCCCTGGCTGCCGCCCTGCTGCCGGTGGTCGGTGTCGGTCACGGTGGTCGCCTCCTGTGCGTGGGTGCCGTCGTCGCCGGCCGGGTGGGCGGGGACCGCCCCCTCGTGAGGCCGCGCGGGCCGGACGGGGTCGGTGGCGCCGCCTCCGGTGGAGGTCCGTCCGTCGGACGACTCGCCCGTTCCCGGCCCGTTCTCGGTCATGGGGCAACTGTGCGCCGTGACCCTGAGACGACCCTGTGACCGCGCTGGGAATCGCTCGGGCATCGGGTGAGAGTGCCCGGCACGCGGGTCCTCGCCGGCGGTCCGGGCAGGTCAGGAGATCGCGCCGGCCACCGTGAGCACCAGTCCCAGCACCGCGAGGGCGGCCCCGCCGCGGGCCCACAGCCGCTGCGCGCGCCGGTCGGAGTCGGTCAGCTCGGCCTCGGTGCGGGTGGACAGCACGAAGGTCCCGCCGGCGTCCTGCGGCGGCCGGATCACCAGTGGCCCGTCCCGGTCGTCGACCTCGCCGAGGACGTACATCGCGACGCCGGGGCGCAGCACCCACTCCTGGTTGCGGTAGCCGACGGTCCGGTCCCCGCCCCGGCCCCGGTCGTCGGCCGGATCGAACCGGTCCAGCACCCGTTCCACCGGGTCCGGGTGCCGCCCGCCCGGGTCGACGCCGATCGTGTGCCCGTCGCGCAGCAGCGCCCAGCCGTGCGGGGACGTCCGCTCGGACACGGTCTCGGTGTGGGTCTGCGTCCGGGTGCGGCCCTCGTCGTCGCGCTCACGGCGCTCGAACCGGCGCTCGACCCGCTGCATGTGCCACACGCAGTCGACGCCCGCGAGGTCGGAGCGCAGCACCCCGACCGGGGCGGGCGCGGTCTGCCCGACGACCTCACAGACCTTCCGGAACGTGCCCGGCCGCCCGGCGAGCTCCGCCGCGACGCCCGCGAGGTCGAGCAGCTCGGGCACCGACAGCGTCTCGGCCGCCATCATCGCGTGCACCCGGCGCTGGGTGCGGACCGCGACCCAGATGCAGGCCGCCCCGGCCAGCAGCGCGACGATCCCCACCCACAGCACGGGCGGAACCTAGCAGGTCAGGAGACCAGCTCCACGATCGTGGCGTTGGCGGTGCCGCCGCCCTCGCACATGGTCTGCAGCCCGTAGCGGATCCCGCGGTCGCGCATGTGGTGCACCAGGCGGGTCAGCAGCACGGTGCCCGAGGCCCCCAGCGGGTGCCCGACGGCGATCGCCCCGCCGAGCGGGTTCAGCACGGCGTCGTCGGCGCCCAACTCGGCCTGCCAGGCCAGCGGGACCGGCGCGAACGCCTCGTTGACCTCGAACGCGCCGATGTCGCCGATCGACAGCCCGGAGCGCTTCAGCACCTTCTGCGTCGCCGGGACGGGCCCGGTCAGCATCCGCAGCGGGTCCGCGCCGGAGACGGCCCCGGAGTGGTAGCGCACGATCGGGGTCAGGCCGAGCTCGCGGGCCCGCTCCGGGGTGGTCACGAGCACCGCCGACGCGCCGTCGGAGATCTGCGAGCTGTTCCCGGCGTGGATCACCCCGTCCGCGGAGAACGACGGCTTCAGCGCGGCCAGGGTGCCGGCGGTGGTGCCCCGGCGCAGGCCCTCGTCGGCGGTGAACCCGGGCGCTCCGGGCACGTCGACGAGCTGGTCGTCGAACACGCCGGCGTCGATCGCGGCGGCGGCGAGCTCGTGGCTGCGTGCCGCGTACTCGTCGAGCCGGGTCCGCGACAGTCCCCAGTCCCGGGCGATCCGCTCGGCGCCGACGCCCTGGTTGAAGTCCCCGTTCGGGAACTCCCCGGACTCCAGGTCGGCGCGGTAGCGCTCGCGCACCAGCGGCCCGTAGGGGCGTCCCAGGTCGCGCCCCGCGCCCAGCGGCACCCGGGTCATCGACTCCACCCCACCGGCGACGACGACGTCGTACTGCCCGGCCAGCACCATCCCGGCCGCGAAGTCGAACGAGGACTGGCTCGATCCGCACGCGCGGTTCACCGTCACCCCGGGCACCGTCTCCGGCCAGCCCGCGGCGAGCAGCGCGTAGCGGCCGATCTGCGCGGCCTGGTCGCCGACCTGGTTCACACAGCCCCACACGACGTCGTCGACGACGGCGGGGTCGATCCCGGTCCGCTCGGCCAGGGCGCTCAGCACGGCGGCGGACAGGTCGACCGGGTGGACCTCGGCCAGGGACCCCTTCCGCTTCCCGATCGGTGTGCGGACGGCGGCACAGACGACGGCCTCGGGCATGGGGGTCCTCCTCGGTCACCGGTGACACGACTCGTTCGCGACGCTAAGCCATCGGAGGGGGTCGGCGCTGAGAGGGCGATCACAGCGCCGGATGCGTATCAGGTGTCGAGACGCTCTGGATCGATGAGGTACCGTTTCCGGCGTACGCGAAGGGGAGTAGCTCCCAACGCTGCGCTCGACATACTGGTCCGCCTCGTACTCCGACGGCCGACCCGGGTGCAGCGGCCTGACCACCACCAGGCGAGCGAGACCTTCGATCCGGATACACCGGGTCGAGGGCACCCCAACCTCGGTCCGGTCGAGATCGAGGGATGGACATGGACGGATTCCTGTTCGCGTTCGCGATCAGCTTCGGCGTCATCTTCGTGGCCGAGCTGGGCGACAAGTCGCAGCTCATGGCCCTCACGTTCGCGACGCGCTTCAACGCGATCCCGGTCCTGATCGGGATCACGATCGCCACCTCGGTGACCCACCTCGTGTCGGTCGCCGTCGGCTACGGCCTGGGCGCATCGATCCCGACCGGCTGGATCGCGCTGGTCGCCGCGGTCGCCTTCCTGGCGTTCGGTGCCTGGACACTGCGCGGCGACAGCCTCTCCGAGGACGAGGAGGCGAAGGCCAAGCGGGCCGGCGGGTCCGCCGTCGTCGCCGCGTCGGTCGCGTTCTTCCTCGCCGAGCTCGGTGACAAGACGATGCTCGCGACGATCACCCTGGCCGCCCAGCACGGCACCCTCGCCGGGTCGGTCGGCATCTGGGCCGGGTCCACGGTCGGCATGGTCGCCGCGGACGGGCTGGCCATCGTCGTCGGGCGTCAGCTCGGCAAGCGGCTCCCGGAGCGGGCCATCTCGATCGGCGCCGCGGTGATGTTCTTCGTCTTCGGCGCCTGGCTGCTCTACGAGGCCGTCCCGCAGGTGTGGGGCGAGGACGCCTGGGGCCGCGTGGTCGACGTCGCCGGGCACCACGGGCTCGGCTGGGCCGCGCTGGTGCTGGGGGCCCTCGCCGTCGGCGCCGGGCTGTGGTTCCGCGGTCGTGCGCACCGCGCCCGCGGGGAGCGCAGGCTCGACGTCGCCCGGACCCCGGGCAGCCCGGCCTGGTGGGCCCGCACGCTGTTCGTGCTGGCCGCGGTGCTCGGGTTCGGTGCGCCGCTGCTGGTCGCCCTCGACGTCCTGCAGCCGATCTCGGTGCTGGCCCGGCCGGCGGTCGCCGTCGTCGGGGCGGGGCTGCTGCTGCTCGGCTTCGCCGTCGTCGCGGTCGCGATGCTGCAGCTCGGCACGGTGTGGCGCCGCTCGGCCACCGAGGCCGGGGCGGCCGCGGCCGGTGACCCGGACGCCGCGCGACGCCCGGTGCTCGCCACCGGCGGGATCTACCGCCGCGTCCGCAACCCCGCGCTGACCGGCCTGATCGTCGGGTGCGCCGGGATGCTGTTCATGGCCCCGACCCTGCTCGGCGTGCTCGCCGGGGTGCTGATCCTGGTCGCCGTGCAGATCCAGGCCCGTGCGGTCTACGAGCCCGGCCTGGGCAGCGCACTGGGCGCCGAGTACGACGAGTACCGCGCCCGGACCGGCCGGTTCCTCCCGCGGGTCCGCGCCGACCGCACCCCCGCGGGTGAGGGCGACCGCACGACCGTCGGCTGAGCGGCCCGCCGCGACGCCACTGCGGCGACGACACCGCCCGCCCCGGCGCGACCGGAGCGGGCGGTGTCGTCCCGGGGGACCGGGTCCGCAGGCGGTCGGGAGTACCAGGTCGGTTCGGGCAGCTCGTCGCGCAGCACCCACGCCCCGACCTCGCGCCGCTCGTAGGTGACCGGGTCGTGCAGGGTGTGGGTGCGGACGTTGCGCCGGAACCGGTCGAAAGCCCAGTTCCGTGGTCGTCGCGCGGGCCCCGAGGCCCTCGAGGATCCCCGAGGTGATCTCCTGCGCGACGGCGTCGGCCAGCGCCTCGACCGCCCACAGCTTCGCGTGCAGGTCGCCGTAGGGGTCGAGCCGGTAGGGCTCGTCGACGGCGCGCTCGTGGCCGCCGTGGAGCCACGGCCCGGCCCGCTCGCGGGTGAAGCGCGCCGCGGTCTCGAGCGCCCCGCGAACGCGGACGGGCCCGGCGACGACGGTCGCCGGGCCCGTGCGGACGGTGTCGGTCAGACGGTGGTGAGCTGCGGCTCGCGGGCGGCCAGCTCGGCCTCCTTCTCCCGGATGATCGGCAGCACCTTCGCGCCGAAGTGCTCGACCTCCTCCTGGAAGTGCAGGAAGCCGAGCAGCAGCAGGTTCGCGCCGCGCCGCTTGTACTCGATGGCGCGGTCGGCGATCTGCTCCGGGGTGCCGATCAGCTGGGTCTTGAAGCCGTCGTTGTACTGGACGAGGTCCTCGAACGAGGAGTCCGCCCACATGCCGCGCTTGTCGCCGGTGGAGTTGCCGGCCTGCTGGACGGCGTCGCGGAAGCCGTCGACGGCGGGCCGGTTGGCCTTCTCGATGATCTCGCGCAGGGTGTCCCGGGCCTCCTTCTCGCCGTCCCGGGCGATCATGAAGCCGTTGAGGCCGAACCGGACGGGCTGCAGCCGCTCGGCGGTCTTCGCGTGGCCGAGGACCTCCTCGACCTGCTCGGAGAAGCCGTCGTAGTCCTTGCCGTTGGAGAAGTACCAGTCCGACACGGCGCCGCCGTTGTAGCGGGCCGCGGTGGAGTTGCCGCCCTGGAAGATCTCGGGGTGCGGACGGCCGGGGACGTCGACCGGGCGGGGCTTGAGGTCGAAATCGCGGATCCGGTAGAAGTCGCCGGCGAACTCGGCGCCGCCGTCGGAGGTCCAGATCTCGCGCAGCACCCGGATGAACTCGTTGCTGCGGCGGTAGCGCTCGTCGTGCTCGAGCCACGGCTGGCCCATCGCGGTGAACTCGGCCTTCAGCCAGCCGGAGACGATGTTGACCGCGATCCGGCCGTTCGTCAGGTGGTCGGCGGTGGCGACCCACTTGGCCAGCACCGAGGGCTCCCACAGGCCGGGGTGGACGGCGGCGATCACCTTGAGCCGCTCGGTGGCCAGGCCCAGCGCGAGGGAGAACGCGGTGGCCTCGTGCTGGTGGTCGGCGCCGTAGCTGGCCATGTAGCGGATCTGGGACAGCGCGTACTCGAAGCCGTTGTTCTCGGCGGTCTGCGCCAGCTTCTTGTTGTACGCGAAGCCCCAGTCGGTGCGCTGTTCGATGGTGCTGGTGACCAGCCCGCCGGAGACGTTCGGGACCCAGTACGCGAACTTCAGCGGCTCCTGGATCCGGGTGTTGGGCGTGGTGGCGAGAGCATCGGACACGGGAGACTCCTCGGGGGTGTGCCGGGAACGGCAGACGGGCACACGACGGCGCCGGAAAGAGAGGGAAGAGGGAGGAAACGGACCTGCGGTGACGCGATCAGCGACAGGCCTGGCTCACGACGACGAGGTTGTCGACGTGACGGCGTCGGGTCAGCAGGAAGCCGGTCACGCTTCCACCGAACCCGGGGGAGCGGGTTGTTGTCAACCGGATGCCGGGGAGATCACCACGGGTCCTCACCGGTGGACCGGGTCGACGCCGAGCAGACCGTGCGCCAGCCCGCCGAGCAATCCCACCAGCCGGTGCTGGTCCAGGCCGCTGCGGAAGAACAGCGTCGACTGGATCGCGCCGACGCAGGCGTGCACCAGCACGCGCAGCTCGCCGTCGGACAGGTCCGGACGCAGCGGGGTGAGCACGTGCACCCAGTCCTCGACGTGGTGGCGCTGACGGCGCCGCAGGTCGCGGCGGGCCTCGGCGGGCAGGGTGTGGACCTCGCCGTAGTAGACGGCGAACTCGGTGCGGTTCTCGGTCACCAGTCGGATGTGGTCGGCCACCAGCACGGTCAGCGTCTCGCGCTCGGGGGTGCCCGCGGCCAGCGCCGCCGCCGCGGAGGCCTCCAGCCGGGCCATGCCGCGGTCGAGCAGGGCGAGCAGGACCGCCTCCTTGGAGGCGAAGTGCCGGTAGATCCCGGACCCGACGATGCCGGCCTCGGCGCCGATCTCGGCCATCCCGACGGCGTGGAAGCCGCGACCGGCCGCGAGCCGGGCCGCCGCCTCGAGGATCCGCTCCCCGCGTTCCGGGTCGCGCCGCCGCGGGGGTCCCGCGGTTCCGGAGCTGGTTCGCGTCGGCATCTTTCCAGCATCGCATCCGCGCGGTACGGTCCGCCACAAGTGAACAACGGATCACTAGGGAGTCGGCGTGGACTTCACCGAGACCGACGAGGAACGCGACCTGCGGGCGGCCGTCGCCGCCATCGCGGCCTCCTACGGCAGCGAGTACTACCTGCGGTGCGCCCGGGAGGGCAGGCACACCCACGAGCTGTGGAAGGCGATGGGGCAGGCGGGGTTCCTGGGCGTCAACGTCGCCGAGGAGCACGGGGGCGGTGGCGGCGGGCTCGTGGAGCTGTCCATCGTCTGCGAGGAGGCCGCGGCGCAGGGCGCCCCGCTGCTGCTGGTGCTGGTGTCGGCGGCGATCTCGGCCGAGGTGATCGGGGAGTTCGGCTCCGAGGAGCTGCGCCGTCGCTGGCTGCCCGGGCTCGCCGACGGCTCCACCAAGGTGGTCTTCGCGATCACCGAGCCGGAGGCGGGGTCCAACACCCACCGGATGGCGACCCGCGCCGACCGCGACGGCGACGACTGGGTGCTCACCGGCACCAAGCACTACATCTCCGGCACCGACGACGCCGAGGCCGTGCTGGTCGTCGCGCGGACCGGGAGGGCGCCGGACGGGAAGGCGCGCCTGAGCCTGTTCGTCGTGCCGGTCGACTCGCCCGGGCTGACCCGTACCCCGCTGCCGGTGGACCTCATCGCCCCGGACAAGCAGCACGTCCTGCACTTCGACGACGTCCGCGTCCCGGCGGGCAACCTGGTCGGCGCCGAGGGCGACGGGTTCCGCCAGGTCTTCCGCGGCCTCAACCCCGAGCGGATCACCGGCGCCGCGCTCGGCGTCGGCATCGCCCGGTTCGCGCTGGCCAAGGCGGCCGACTACGCCCGCACCCGGCAGGTCTGGGACACCCCGATCGGGGCCCACCAGGGCGTCTCGCACCCGCTGGCGCGGGCCCGGATCGAGACCGAGCTCGCGGCGCTGATGACCCGCAAGGCCGCGTGGCTGCACGACCGCGGGATGCCCGCGGGCGAGGAGTCCAACATGGCCAAGTACGCGGCGGCCGAGGCGGCGACGCACGCCGTCGAGGCGGCCATGCAGACCCACGGCGGCAACGGTCTGGCCGGCGAGTACGGGCTGATCCCGTACTGGGGGATGGCCCGGCTCATGCAGGTCGCGCCGGTGAACCGCGAGATGATCCTCAACCACGTCGCCCAGCACGGGCTCGGGCTGCCGAGGTCGTACTGATGGGTGCCGGCGAGCTCGACCGGAACCTGATCGGGCGGGTCAACGTCGCCGACGCGCTCGGCCGCAGCGCCGCCGCCCGGCCGGGGCGGACCGCCGTCGTCGACGGGGAGCGGTCCTGGACCTACGCCGAGCTGGACGCCTGGGTGGACCGGCTGGCCCGCGGGCTCGCCGCGCGCGGCTGGACCCGCGGCGACGCGCTCGCGCTGGCCTCGGGCAACAGCGCCGAGTTCCTCGCCGTCTACTACGCCTGCGCCCGCCTCGGCCTGGTCTGCGTGCCGGTGAACCTGGGCTGGCGCCCGGACGAGGTCGCCTACGTCCTGGGCCACTCCCGGGCCCGCGGGATCGTCGTCGAGGCGCAGCTGGTCGCGGCGCTCGCGCCGGCCTGGGAGCAGGTGCCCGCGGTGACCGAGGTGTTCGTCGCGCCCGGAACCGGCGGGCCGGCCGGCGCCCGGGTCCCGCTGGCCGACGTCGAGGCCGGGGGAGGGGACGGCGCCGGGCCGGTCGAGGTGCTGGTCGAGGACCGGGACCCGCTGTCCTACCTCTACACCTCGGGGACGACGTCGTTCCCCAAGGGCGTCGTCACCTCGCACCTGGCGGTCACCCTGGAGTCGTTCTCCGCGGCGCTGGACTCGGGCTGGTCGGCGGCGGACCGCTTCCTGGCGATGATGCCGATGTTCCACACCGCGCAGCTCAACGCGTTCTGCACCCCGGCGGTGCTGGTCGGGGCGACGATCCACCTCTCCCGGGGGTTCGAGCCCGCCGCGTTCCTCGACACCGTCGAGCGCGAGCGGATCACCCAGGTGTTCGGACTGCCGATGATGTACCGGGCGGCGCTGGAGCACCCGTCGTTCGCCGGGCGGGACCTGTCGTCGCTGCGGCGCGCCGTGTACGCGATGGCGCCGATGCCCGAGCCGCTGATCCGGGCCTGCCTGGACGGCTTCGGCTGCGACTTCGCGCTGCTGTTCGGGCAGACCGAGATGAGCCCGTGCACCACCCTGTTCCGTCCCGAGCACCAGCTGACCCACATCGGTGCGGTCGGCACCCCGATCACCGGGGTCCGGGTCGCGGTCATGGACTCCGGCGGGACCCTGCTCGGCCCGGGGGAGGAGGGCGAGATCGTCTACCGCGGCCCGTCCACCATGAACGGCTACCTCGACGACGACGCCGCGACCGACGAGGCGTTCCGGCACGGCTGGTTCCACTCCGGCGACGTCGGCCGGCTCGGCGAGGACGGCGTGCTGTGGTTCGCCGACCGGGTCAAGGACGTGATCAAGACTGGCGGCGAGAACGTGGCCTCGCTGGAGGTCGAGCGGGCCGTCTACGCGGCCGCACCGGACGTCGCGGAGGCGGTCGTGGTCGGGCTGCCGCACGAGCGGTGGAGCGAGGCGATCACCGCGGTGGTCGTGCCCCGGCCCGGCGCGACGGTCGACCCGGAGGCGCTGCTGGCCGCCCTGCGCGGGCACCTCGACCCCTACAAGGTCCCGAAGGCGGTGATCGTCGCCGACGAGCTGCCGCGCACCTCGACCGGGAAGATCCGCAAGAACGTCGTCCGCGAGACCCACGCCGGCCACTACGGGCCGCTCTAGCCGACGTGCACCACGGGGTGCCGGGCCACGTCGGGCCCGGCCTCCCGCAGGATCTCCCGGATGATCGGGGCGACCTCGCCGCCGCCGGTGACCGTGCACCGGGCGTGGCGCGGGTGCTCCGGTCCGGGCCGGGCGTGCGGGCCCTGCCGGTCGGGCGGTGCGCGTCCTGCAGGAGCCCACACGGGTCGCGGACCCGCCGCGGGGCCTCGGTGATCGCCACCGGCCCAGGATTGCGCTACGACACGGTCTGCGCCGCTCCTGCGGGCGGATCGTCCGTATCCGGTGGGGTGAGGGTGGCCGCGTCGGTGCAGGCGAGCAGCGCACCGGCGAGCGGGCCGTGCCCGGCGACGAGCTCGACGACCCGCGCGTCGTAGCCGCGGACCTCGAGGAACCGGGCGGCGTCGCGCTGCGGGTCCCCGGTCCGGCGGGCGACCGGCGAGTGCCCGATGGGGTGCAGCACCGCGGCCGTCATCAGCAGGTCCCGGTCGTGCCCGCCGTCCTCGGCGGCGGCGCGGGCCGCGATCGCCGCCCGCTGCGCGCGCTCCCACAGCTCCGGGCGCTGGTGGGCCAGCAGCGTCTCGGCGAGCGCGCGGGCGGCGTCGAACCCCATGACCCGATCCTGCCCCACCGCGCCGTGACGTGATCCGCTGCGCGCGGTGATCCGTGCCGCGCGTGCGTCCGGACGCGCGCGGCGCACGGATCACCGCGCGGACGACGACGCCCCGCGGCCGGTGCGGCCGCGGGGCGTGTCGGAGCACCGACCGGGTCAGACCGTCTCGGACTCCCGATCGCCCCGCTGGGCGCGGACCGCGCGGAGCACGACCGGGGCGACCAGCAGGATCGCGATCAGCGAGTACACGACGATCGCGAGCGGGGTGGAGACCAGCGTGGTGACGTCGCCGTCGGCGATCTGCAGGGCGCGGCGCAGCTGCAGCTCCGCGTCCGGGCCGAGGATGACGCCGATGATGGCCGGCAGCACCGGCAGCCCGAACCGGCGCATCAGGAACCCGATGCCGCCGATCGCGAGCAGCACCAGCAGGTCGACCGGCTGGCCGGACACCGCGTAGGCGCCGACGCAGGCGAAGAACAGGATGCCCGCGTAGAGGTACGGCCGCGGGATCCGCAGCAGCTTCGCCCAGGCCGGGGCCAGCGGAAGGTTCAGCACCAGCAGCATGACCAGGCCGATGAACAGGCTCGCGATGAGCGTCCAGACCAGGTCCGGCTCCTTCTGGAACAGCAGCGGGCCGGGCTGGATGCCGAACTGCTGGAACGCGGCGAGCATGACGGCGGCGATCGCCGTCGTCGGCAGGCCGAGGGTCAGCATCGTCGCCAGCGTCCCCGCCGACGACGCGCTGGCCGCGGACTCCGGCCCGGCGACGCCCTCGATGGCGCCCTTCCCGAACTGCTCCGGGTGCTTCGAGAGCTTCCGCTCGGTCACGTACGCCATGAAGGTCGACATCTCGGCGCCGCCGGCCGGGATCGAACCGAAGCCGAACCCGATGAACGGGCCGCGCAGCCACGGCTTCCAGGTCCGCTTGAGGTCCTCGCGGCCCAGCCACGGACGGCCGACCGGGATGACCTCCTGCGTGCGTCGTCGCAGGTGGGCGGCCACCCACAGCGCCTCGCCGATCGCGAACAGCCCGACCGCGACGATGATGACGTCGATGCCGTCGGCCAGCTGCGGCACCCCGAAGGTGAGCCGCGGCTGCCCGGAGATCGGATCGAGCCCGACCAGGCCGATCGTGAGGCCCAGTGCGAGCGCGGCGAACCCGCGGACCCGCGAGGCGCCCAGCACGCCGCTGACGGCGACGAAGGCCAGGACCATGATCGCGAAGTAGTCCGGGGCGCCGATGTCGACGGCCACCGAGGCGATCAGCGGGGCGACCAGGACCAGCCCGGTCACGCCGACGATGCCGCCGATGAAGTGCCCGATCGCGGCGGTGGCGAGCGCCTGGGCGCCGCGCCCGGACTTCGCCATCGGGTTGCCCTCGATGGCCGCCATCACCGAGGCGGACTCGCCGGGGGTGTTCAGCAGGATCGACGTCGTCGACCCGCCGAACATCGCCCCGAAGTAGATGCCGGCGAACATGATGAACGCGCCGGTCGGGTCGAACGCGTAGGTCACCGGCAGCAGCAGTGCCACCGCCATCGCCGGGCCGATGCCCGGCAGCACACCGATCGCGGTGCCGAGCAGCACCCCGAACGCGGCGAACAGCAGGTTCTGCGGGGTCAGCGCGTGCGCGAACCCGTTCATGAGCAGGTCGAACGTGCCCATCAGCCGAACACCCCCATCAGCGGGCCGCCCGGCAGGTCGACGCCGAGCACGGCGTCGAACAGCACCCAGGTCAGCAGCGAGACCGCGGCGGCGATGCCGAGGTCGCGGAGCACCGCGCGCGAGCCGAGCGCGTAGGTGGCGCCGGCGAACAGGACGGTCCCGGCGATCGGCCAGCCGGCGAGCGGGATGAGTGCCGCCGTCGCGACGATCACCCCGGCCAGCATCCCGACCGTGCGCAGGTCCATCGGCACGTCGAGGTCGACGTCCTCGCCGCCCTCGGCCTCGCCGCGGCCGCCGCGCAGGACGTCGACGGTCAGCAACGCCGCCAGCACCAGCAGCGCCGCGCCGAGCACCAACGCGACGGTGCGCGGTCCGAGCGGGTCGGACGCGCTGCCGCCGCCGCCCTCGGCGAGGGTGTCGCCGAGCACCAGCAGGCCGGTGAGGGCCAGCAGCACCGACACACCCAGCTCCGAGTGCTCCGTCCACCAGGAGCGAGCGGTCCCGGTGTCCCCGGTGTCCCCGATGGTCGTCACGTCAGCCCCAGCCCGGTCAGTACCCGCTCGACGCGGGCGTCCTCGTCGGCCAGGAACCGGCCGAACTCCGGCCCCGGCAGGTACGCGTCCTGCCAGCCGTTGCGTGCCAGCACCTCGCGCCACTCCGGCGTCGTGTGCAGCTCGGCGTAGGCGCGCTCCAGCTCGGCGATGCCCTCGGGGTCCAGCCCCGGCGGCGCGACGACACCGCGCCAGTTGGTGAACTCGACGTCGATGCCGGACTCGCGCAGCGTCGGCGCGTCGAGGCCGGGGATCCGCTCGCCCGCGGTCACCGCGAGCACCCGCAGGTCGCCCGAGGCGATCTGGTCGGCGAACTCGCCGAGCCCGGACACCCCGAACGCGACCTTGCCGCCGAGGACGGCGGCGAGCAGCTCGCCGCCGCCGTCGTAGGAGATGTAGTTGACCGTGCGCGGGTCCACGCCGGCGCCCTCGGCCATCAGCATCGGGGCCAGATGGTCCGGGCCGCCGGGGGAGGAGCCGCCGCCGACCGGGGTCTTCCCGGGGGCCGCCCGCCAGGCGGCCAGCAGGTCGCCGAGGTTCCGGTAGGGCGAGTCACCGGGGACGACGACGATCTCGGTCTCCTCGGTGAGCCGCGCGATCGGTGTGGTCTGCTCGAGCGTGGCCGGCGAGTCGTTGGAGTACACGCTCCCGACCACGCCCAGGCCCATGCTCATCACCAGCCGGTCGTCGCCGGCCTCGTTGACGGTCCGGCCGAGCCCGACCGTGCCGCCCGCACCGGGCAGGTTGAAGACCTCGACCGACCCGGTCAGCCCGGCGTCCTCCATGGCCTTGGCCGCGCTGCGGGCGGTGACGTCGTAGCCGCCGCCGGGGGCGTTCGGGACCAGCATCCGCAGCCCGCGGAGCTGGGTGCCGTCGCCGCCGCCCCCGATCGCGCCCACCGCGGGCGGGACGAGGAGCAGGGCGGCCAGCACGGCCACCACCGTGCCGAGGAGAGGTCCGACCCGGGGCCGCGGCACGGGCGGCGTGGGGGCGTCCGGCGGGGGCCGGTCCTGCATTCGTGGAGGAGCCGTCTGAGGCATCTGCGTCCGATCTCACCGTTGCGAAGCGAACGCGTTGCAGTGTGCGGAGTCACCCGTCCGATGTCTCCGTAACGGCCACAACGGTCGTTGTGGTCGTTGCGGTCACCGCGGACCGGGTGCGCGGGTCAGCGTGCCCGCAGCCCCAGCTCGCCCAGGACGTGCTCCACCCGCTCGTTCTCGGCGGCGGTGAACCGGGCGAAGTCCGCGCCCGGGAGCCAGGCGTCGCGCCACCCGTTCGCGGCCAGCACCTGCCGCCACTCGGCTGTGTCGCGCATCGCGGAGACGGCGTCGGCCAGCGCGGCGCGGTCGGCGTCGGGCAGCCCGGGCGGCGCGACCAGCCCGCGCCAGTTGCTGAACTCGACGTCCACCCCCGACTCGCGCAGCGTCGGCACGTCGAGGCCGGGCACCCGCTCGCCCGCGGTCACCGCGAGCACCCGCAGGTCACCGGACCCGATCTGGTCGGCGAACTCGCCCACCCCCGACACCGCGAAACCCACCTCGCCGCGCAGCACCGCGGCGAGCAGCGGACCCCCGCCCTCGTAGGACACGTAGCGGACCCGGGCGGGCGCGATGCCGGTGCCCTCGGCGAGCAGCATCGTGGCGAGGTGGTCCGGCCCACCGACGCTCGAGCCGCCGCCGGCGGTGAGCCCGCCGGGGGCGGCGCGCCAGGCGTCGAGCAGCGCGCGGACGTCGCGGTAGGGCGAGTCCGCGGGCACGACGACGATCTCCGACTCCTCGACCAGCCGCGCGACCGGAGTGGTGCCGGCGAGCGAGAGCGGGGTGTCACGGGAGGCGGTCGCCCCGACGATCCCGAGCCCCATGCTCATCAGCAGCCTGCCGTTGCCCGCCTCGCCCTCGACCCGGCCGAGCCCGGCGATCCCGCCGGCCCCGGACAGGTTGAACACCTCGACCGGGCCGGCGATCCCGGTGTCGGACAGCACCTTGGCCGCGCTGCGGGCGGTGACGTCGTAGCCGCCGCCGGGTGGGTTGGGGACCAGGATGCGCAGGTCGGACAGCGGCCGCGGCTCGTCGGTCAGCACGATCGGGACGACGACCGCGGCGAGGGCCAGCACGAGCACCACGACCAGCGAGACGACCGGACCCCGGCGGGCGCGGCGGGCGATCGGTGCCCCGCCGGGCCGCGTCGCCGTCCCCGCCATGCCCACCCGCCCGTCGCCGTGCCGCCGCCGGTGAGTCTGCGCGTCCGCGGCCGGGCCGGTCCACCCCGGGTGGGCCGCGCGACGCGTCGTGGCCCCACCGCCTCGCGTGGCCGCTGCCGTCGTCGCACGTCCTACGCTGGGCGCATGCGACGGCGCGCCGGGGGGACGGGTGGGCCGCTGGCCCGCCAGTTCCTCGTCTGGCAGCTGGTGGTCGTGGTCGTACTGCTCGGCGCGGTCGCGGCGCTGGCCGCCGTGCAGTCCTCGGAGTCGTTCCGCGAGACCCAGGGACGCCGGATGCTGTCGGTCGCCGAGGACGTCGCGTCCGTACCGACCGTGCGCGAGGCGTTGCAGACCCGCCGCTACGACCTGCTGCCCTCGTTCGCCCGCAGCGCGGAGAACCTGTCCGGGGCCGACGAGATCGAGATCGTCGACGCCGGGCTGGTCGTGCGCACCTCACCGGACCCGTCCCGGGTCCGGCAGCGCTTCGACCCCGGCGCCAGCACCGCGCCGCAGGGCCGGGCCTGGGTCGGCAACCCCGACGGGCGCACCGTCGTCGCCCAGGTGCCGGTGATCGACGACCGCGGCGCCGTCGCCGGACTGGTGTCGGCCGGGATCCGCGCCCCGTCGCCGTGGGAGTCCCTCGCCGGAGCCCGCGCGGAGACCGGCGCGCTGCTGGGGCTGGCCCTGGTCGTCGGCCTCCTCGGGTCGCTGCTGCTCGCCCGGCGGGTCCGCCGCCAGACCCTCGGCCTGGAGCCCGACGAGATCGTCGAGCTGGTGCAGCGCCGCGAGGCGATGCTGCTCGGTATCAAGGAGGGCGTGGTCGGGCTCGACACCGCCGACCGGATCACCCTGCTCAACCCGGTCGCCCGCGAGCTCCTGGAGCTGCCCGGCGCCCGCGAGGGCGACGCCGTCGCCGACCTCGGCCTCGACGACCGGCTCCGCGAGGTCCTCACCGGTGCCGCCGACGGCGAGGACCAGCTCGTGCTGCGCGACACCCGGGCCCTGGTGCTCAACCGCCGCCCGATCCGCGTCGACGGCCGCGACGTGGGCGCCGTGGTCACCCTGCGGGACCGCACCGAGCTCACCACCCTGCAGCACCGGCTCGACGCCTCGCACACCGTCACCGACACCCTGCGCGCCCAGGCCCACGAGTTCTCCAACCGGCTGCACACCATCGCCGGGCTCACCGAGCTCGGCGAGCACGACGAGGTCCGCCGGTTCGTCGCCGGGATCGTCGCCGCCTCGGAGGGATGGCGCCGCGAGGTCACCGCCAGCGTCGGAGACCCGGCGACGGCCGCGCTGCTCGTCGCGAAGAACAGCCAGGCCGCCGAGCGCGGCGTCGAGCTGGCCCTGGACCCGGAGTCCCGGCTCGACCCGACCGATCCCGACCACGACCCTGACCTGTCCGCCGACCTCGTGACCGTGCTCGGCAACCTGATCGACAACGCGATCGACGCGACCGCCGGGCGGGACGGCCCGCGCCGGATCGAGATCGGGCTCGCCGGCGGCGGCGACACCGACGGCGACGAGGTCTGGGTCGAGGTGCGCGACTCCGGCCCCGGGATCGCCTCCGAGCTGGCCGAGGAGGTGTTCCGGGCCGGCTACTCGACCAAGGCCGCCGAGATCGGCGGCCGCGGGCTCGGCCTGGCCCTGGCCCGGCAGGCGTGTCTGCGCCGGGGTGGCACCATCGCGGTGCGGCCGGCGCCGGCGGGCCGGGTCGGTGCGGTGTTCGAGGCGGTGCTGCCGGTGGCGCCGACGGGGGTGCGGGTGTGAGGGTCCTGGTCGTCGACGACGACTTCATGGTCGCGAAGGTCCACTCCGGCTACGTGGAGCGGATCGAGGGCTGCACCGTGGTCGGCGTCGCGCACAACGGCGCCGACGCCCTCGACGCCGCCGCCCGGCTCCGTCCGGAGCTGGTGCTGCTCGACGTCTACCTCCCCGACATGTCCGGCCTGGAGGTGCTGACGCGGCTGCGCACCGGGGCCGCCGACGACCCGTTCGTGCTGGTCGTGACCGCCGCCGACGACTCCGACACGGTCGCCGCCGCCCTGCACGGCGGTGCGCTGCACTATCTCGTCAAGCCGTTCGACTCCGCCGCGCTCGCCGCCCAGGTGCACCGCGCGACGCGGATCCGGCGCGACCTGGACCGGGTCCGCGACCAGTCCGACATCGACCGGCTCTTCGGCGGCACCGGTGCCGCCCCGGCCCGCACCCCCGGCGGCCCCGAACGGATGCCGAAGGGGCTGACCACCCCGACCGCGGAACTCGTCGCGGGCACCCTGCGCGCGCACTCGGGGACCGACGCGGAGGCGGACCTGTCGGCGACCGAGTGCGCCGAGGCCACCCGGCTGTCCCGGGTCAGCGCACGCCGCTACCTGGAGCACTTCGTGTCGACCGGGCAGGTCACCGTACGGCTGCGCTACGGCGGCACCGGCCGCCCGGAGCGCCGCTACCGCTGGGTCGGCTGACCGGCCTCCCGCAGCCCCTCCGCCCGCGGCGCCACCGGCTCGGCCTCCGCCTGCGGTGCCACCGGGTCGGCCCCCGCCTGCGGTGCCACTGGGCCGGCCTCCGCCTCCTCGGCCTCGGCCGCGTGCTCCAGCAGCACCGCCGCGATCGGCTCGCACAGCAGGTCCGGCAGGGCGTGCCCCATCCCATCCACCGTGACGAGCTGCGCGGCCGCCCCGATCCGCGCCGCCAGGTGGTCGGCGTGCGGCGGCGGGTGCACCGGGTCCTCCGGCGCCTCGACGACGAGCGTCGGCACCGTGACCGAGCCCAGCTCGGCGCCGCGGTCCAGCCCGTCGGGATCGGCCTGGGCGTGCGCGGTGCACGGCTCGACCCGCCCGGTGTGGTCCATGATCCGCCGCTCCCGCGCGGCGAACTCCGCGGTGTCGAACGGCAGCACCCCGCCGGAGACGCGTCGCCAGTACTCGACCCGCCAGGCCAGCTCGCCGGCCTCGTCGCGCGGGTCGCCCAGCTCCTGCCACATCCGCTGCACGTCCCGGGTCGGGCCGGGCAGGTCGGCGTCGCCGGTGTCGAGCGCCGCGGTGCACAGCAGCGTCGCGCTGACCATGCGGTGCGGCGCGTCGAGCGCGAGCAGCTGGACCAGCGTCCCGCCCAGCGACATCCCGACCAGGTGCGCCCGGTCGATCCCGCAGCCGTCGAGCACCGCGAGTGCGTCGGTCGCCAGGTCGGCGACGGCGTAGGGCCGGTCCTCGAACGCGTGGGTCGAGCGGCCGGTGTCGCGATGGTCGTAGCGGACCACCCGGTGCCGCTCGCGCAGCCCCTCGACCAGCGCGTCCGGCCAGCCGTACCCGGCCGAGCCCGCCCCGTTCACCAGCAGCACCGGCGCCGCCGGCGTCGGCCGGTGTGCGGGCAGGTCCTGCACCCAGAGGGTCACGCCCGGCTCGGTCTCGACCTCGCGTACGGTGCCGGCGATCTCCACATGCGCAGGCTGCCAGACCGGTGACGACCCGCCTCCGCCGACCGGGTGGGGGATTGGTCCGGTGTGCGTAGAGAATGCCGGTCATGGGTTTCTGGGAGTATCTCTCCACGAACTGGGGCGAGGTGCTCGGTCACACCCTCGAGCACGCCGCGCTCGTCGTGGTGGGGCTGGCACTCGCGGTGGTGGTGGGTGTGCCGCTCGCCGTCGCCACCTACCGGACCGACCTCGGCCGGGCGGCCGCCGTCAACGGGTCGTCGCTGATCATGACGGTGCCGTCCTACGCGCTGTTCGGGCTGCTGATCCCGCTGCTCGGGCTCGGGTGGGGGCCCGCGGTCGTCGCGCTGATGCTCTACGGCCTGCTGCCGGTGGTCCGCAACGCGATCGTCGGGCTCCGCGCGGTCGACCCGGCGGTCACCGAGTCCGCTCGCGGCGTCGGGATGGACCGCACCCGGCTGCTGCTGGGCATCGAGCTGCCGCTGGCCTGGCCGGTGGTGCTCGCCGGGGTCCGGGTCGCCGCGCAGCTGCTGCTGGGCATCGCCGCGATCTCCGCGGCCGTCAACGGGCCGGGGCTGGGCAACCTGATCCTCTCCGGCCTGTCCAGCGCGGGCACCCCGTTCGCGATCTACCTGACCGTGCAGGGCATCGCCGGGATCGTCGTGCTGGCGGTCCTGTTCGACGCCGCGATCGCCCTGCTCACCCGCCTGACCACCTCGAGGGGGATCCGTGCCTGAGCCGATGATCCGGCTGGAACAGCTCACCAAGCGCTACCCGGGGCAGGAGCGACCCGCCGTCGACCGCCTGGACCTGGAGGTGCCGCGCGGCGAGCTCGTCGTGTTCCTCGGCCCGTCGGGCTGCGGCAAGACGACCACGATGAAGCTCATCAACCGGCTGATCGAGCCGACCTCGGGCCGGATCCTGCTCGACGGCGACGACGTCACCTCCGTCGACCCGGACCAGCTGCGGCGCCGGATCGGCTACGCCATCCAGCAGACCGGACTGTTCCCGCACCGCACCGTCGCCGAGAACGTCGCGACCGTGCCGACGATGCTCGGCTGGGACCGCCGCCGCATCGCCGAGCGCGTCGACGAGCTGCTCACCCTGGTGGGACTCGACCCGGGCGAGTTCCGCGGCCGCTTCCCCAAGCAACTCTCCGGTGGCCAGCAGCAGCGCGTCGGCGTGGCCCGCGCGCTCGGCGCGGGCCCCGAGGTGATGCTGATGGACGAGCCGTTCGGCGCGATCGACCCGCTGACCCGCGAGACCCTGCAGAACGAGCTGCTGCGCATCCAGGCCGAGCTCGGCACGACGATCGTGTTCGTCACCCACGACATCGACGAGGCCGTCAAGATGGGCGACCGGATCGCGGTGTTCAACGCCGGTTCCGGGGTGGAGCAGTTCGACACCCCCGAACGGCTGCTCACCGAGCCCGCCAGCGACTTCGTCGCCGACTTCGTCGGGGCCGGGGCCACGATCAAGCGGCTCACCCTCACCCGCGTCGCCGACGTCGGCCTCGCCGACTGGCCGACGGTCGGGCACGACGCCACCCGCGACGAGCGCGTCGCCGCGCTGCGGGCGGGGGAGCGGGAGTTCGTGCTGCTGCTCGACGGCGAGCGCCGCCCCCGGGGCTGGCTGCCCCGCGACGCCGCGGGCGACGTGCTCGACCACGGGTTGCCCGTCGTCACGCGGATCGGGCCGCAGGACACCCTGCACACCGCGCTCGACGCGATGCTCGCCGGGAACGCGAACGCCGTGGCCGTCGTCGACCGGGACGGGGTGCACCGCGGCGTGCTCGACCTCGACACGATCCTGGCGACCGTGCACCGGCCCGCGGGCGCGGCCCCGGCCGGCCAGGACACCCCGAGCGTCGCCCGATGACCGTCACCGCCGCCCGCCCGGGCGCGACGACCGGGCCGCGGCCGGACGGGACCGCCCGCCCGGCCCGGCGGTGGGCGGCGCTGCTCGCCCGGCCGCTCGTGGTCGTCGTCGCGCTGACGACGCTGTACCTGGTCGTGTCCTCCCGCGAGCTCGACTCGATCGAGGCCCGCAGCCTCGACGCCGCCTACATCGCGAGCCGCACCTGGCAGCACGTCTGGCTGACCGCCGTCGTGTCCGTGCTGGTGCTGGTGATCGCGGTGCCGCTGGGCGTGCTGCTGACCCGCGAGGCCACCCGCCGCTTCGCCGGGCCGGTGCTGACCGTGGCCAACATCAGCCAGGCGATCCCGTCGATCGGTCTCATCGTGCTGTTCGCGGTGGCGTTCCTGACCCTGCCGGTCACCGTGATCGCGGTGCTCGCCTTCGTCCTCCACGGGATCCTGCCGATCGTCCGGAACACCATCGCCGGGCTGGAGCAGGTCGACCGCTCGGTGATCGAGGCGGCCCGCGGGATGGGGATGACCCGGCGCGGTGTGCTGTTCTCCGTCGAGCTGCCGCTCGCGGTCCCGGTGATCCTGGCCGGCGTCCGGACCACGCTGACGATCACCACCGGCACCGTCGCGCTCGCGACGTTCATCGGCGCCGGCGGGCTGGGCGACATCATCTCCAACGGTCTGGCGTCCAACCGCACCCTCGTCCTGGTCACCGGCAGCGTGCTGGTCGCGGCGCTCGCGCTGCTCATCGACTGGCTGGCGGGCCTCGCCGAGGACGTCCTGCATCCGAAGGGGCTCTGAGATGACCACCCGTTTCCCGCGCCGCGCGCTGCCCGGCCTGCTCGCCGGGGTCGCGGCACTCGTCTCGGGCTGCGGCGCCGCGGCCGCCGTCGCCGGCCCGTCGCCGCAGCAGCTGCGCGGCGGGTCCCTGGCCCGCGACGTCGACCTGTCCGGCGCCGAGCTGGCCGTCGGCTCGAAGGAGTTCACCGAGCAGCGGGTGCTCGGCGCGATCACCCTGCTGGCGCTGCAGGCCTGCGGGGCCCGCACCGTGGACCGGACCGGCCTGTCCGGCTCCACGATCGTCCGTGCGGCCCTGGAGCAGGGCGACGTCGACGTCTACTGGGAGTACGCCGGCACCGGCTGGACGTTGTTCCTGGGCAACGACACGACCATCCCCGGTGAGCGGGCGCTCTACGACGCTGTCGCCGCCCAGGACCTCGAGCGGAACGACGTCGCCTGGCTCGGGCCCGCCCGCTTCGGCAACCAGTACGCCGTCGCCCGCCGCGGCGACGCCGACGGCCCGCTCGCGCAGGTCCGGACGCTGTCCGACCTGGGGCCCTACTTCGCCGCCGATGAGTCGCGGGCGACGTTCTGCGGGGCCGCGGAGTTCCTCGACCGCGAGTTCGCCGACATGCAGGCCGCCTACGGCATCACGTTCCCGGCCTCGCAGACCTACCAGAACGACTTCGCGCTGAACTTCGTCAACGTCGCCCGGTCCAGCCCGTGCGACCTCGCGGAGGTGTTCACCACCGACGCGCGGATCCGCTCGCTCGACCTCGTCGTGCTGGCCGATGACCGGGACTTCTTCACCACCCAGCTGGCCGCGCTGACCTGCCGGGCGGAGACCGTGGACCGGTACCCGCCGCTGCGGGCCCTGGCCGCGACGCTGGGCGAGCTGCTCACCGTCGAGGTGATGATCGAGCTCAACGGGCTCGTCGACCTGGAGGGCCGCAGCGCCACGTCGGTCGCCCAGCAGTTCCTCGCCGGCCACGGCCTCATCGGGGCCTGACCCGCGGAACGCGCGACGGCCCGGTCCGCACAGTGTGCGGACCGGGCCGTCGCGAGGAGCTGGGGGAAGGTCAGCCGACCTTCTCGATCAGCGCGGCGCGCTGACGGTCGCCGAGGCCGGCGGCACGGCGCGACACGTCGATGCCGGCCTCCTCCATCACCTTGGAGACCTTCGCCGGGCCCCAGCCCGGGACGCTCTTGAGCAGGTCCGCGACCTTGGTCTTCCCGACGATCTGGTCGGTCTTCGCGCGACCCAGCACCGCGGGGATGGTCTCCTCGCCGCTGGCGATCTTGTCGCGGAGCTCCTTGCGGGCGGTACGGGCCGCAGCCGCCTTCTTGAGCGCCTCGGCGCGCTGCTCCGGGGTCAGGGTGGGCAGAGCCATCGCTGACAACTCCTCTCGGTTCACGCACCCCGCTCACCGGGGTGGACTGCCATCTCCGATCGCGGTACAGACTGGCAGAGACATCGCCACGACCTGCGGGAACCCCCTCCTCAGGGCGTGTCGGCCCTGTTCGACGCCGTCCGTGGCGCTGCTCACCGCACCCGGGCGACCGCCCGTCGCACGGCGCGGGGGCGGGACTGTTGCCGCAGGTCAGCGGCATGAAAGCGCGAAAGCGGTGACGATGGGCTCACCCGTCGAGCACGGAGCGCAGTCCCGTGACGTCCCAGAGGGTGCGGACCTCGTCGATCCGGCCCTGCCGCACCCGCACCAGCTGCACCGCCAGCACCTCCGCCGCGCGTCCGGTGGGGGCGAGCCCGGGCACCAGCCACGGCAGTTCCCGGTCGTGGGTGAAGCCGACGCGGACCTCGTCGACCACCCGGCGGACGTCGACGATGCGCGACACCCGGGTCCGGGTCAGCCCGGACGGCCGGGCCGCGGCGAGGGCGGCCAGGTGCGCGACGACCGCGTCCCGGCCGTGGCCCCCGGCGCCGGTCGGCAGTTCGGTCCAGCTCACGTCGGTGGCCAGCGCGGCCGTCGCCGGGCCGGGGTCGCCCGCGTCGTAGAGCGCGTCGGCCGCGGTGTCCCAGAGCCGTGCGATGTCGCGCATCAGGACCTGCATCGCCGGGGTCACCCGATCACGGTGCCACGCCCCGGCCCACCCGCGCACGCGACGACGCCCGGGGGCACGTGCCCCCGGGCGTCGGTCGTGGTGCGTGGCCGGCTCAGCCCGTGGCGGCCGGGCGCTCGGGCGCGGGCGGCGTGCCGGGCGAGACCCGCGGGTCCAGCTCGGCGCGCTCGTCGGTCTTCTCGCCCAGCGGCTTCTCCGGGTCGACCGCCTTGTCGTAGGACGCGGTGACGCTGATCAGCCGGTGCCCGCGGAAGCGGGCGTAGCGCAGCGACCGCAGCCAGTTGTAGAGCGTGCCGAAGCGGTTGCCCCAGCCGATCAGGAACATCACGTGCACGTAGCACCAGATGAAGTACCCGAGCCAGCCGGTGAGCTTGATGCCGCGGACGTCGGCGACGGCCTCGCGGGCGCCGATGGTCGCCATCGAGCCCTTGTCGAAGTACTTGAACGGGGCCGGGGTGGTGTCGTCGCCCTTCGCCCGTGCCTTGATCAGCTTGCCGACGTAGGTGCCCTGCTGCATCGCGACCTGCGCGACGCCGGGCAGCCGGTCGATGGTGGAGACCATGTCGCCGATCGCGAACACGTCGCGGCGGTCCGGCAGGCTGCAGTCCGGGTCCACGGTGAGACGGCCCGCGCGGTCCACCTCGCCGCCGGAGGCCTTCGCCAGCAGCTCGCCCAGCGGGGAGGCCTGGACACCCGCGGCCCACACCTTGGTGCGGGCGGTGATGCGCTCCTCGCCGTTCGGGCCCTTCACCGTGATGGAGTCGGCGTCCATCCCGGTCGCCATGGTGTTCAGGCGGACCTCGATGCCCTTCTTCTCCAGGGTCTTGCGCGTGTAGTTCTGCAGCTTCTTCGCGAACGGCGGCAGCACCGCCGGCGCCGCGTCGAGCAGGATGATCCGCGCGGAGCGGGTGTCGATCGACCGGTACTCACGCGGCAGCACGTACTGCGCCAGCTCGGCGAGCTGACCGGCGAGCTCGACGCCGGTGGGGCCGGCGCCGACGACCACGAAGGTCATCCACGCCTGCTTCTCCTCCTCGGTCGTCGCGACCTCGGCGAGCTCGTAGGCACCCAGGATGCGCGAGCGCAGCAGCCGGGCGTCCTCGATCGACTTCATGCCGGGCGCGTGCTCGGCCCACTCCGGGTGCCCGAAGTAGGCGTGCGTGGCGCCCGCGGCGACGACGAGGGTGTCGTAGGGCAGCACGATCCGCTGCCCGTCCGGCGCGGCCGCGTGGACGACCTTGGCCTCGAGGTCGATGTCGCCGACCTCGGCGAGCAGGGTGCGGACGTTGCTCTGCTTCTTCAGCACCCGGCGCAGGGCCGGGGCGATCAGGCCGGGGGACAGGATGCCCGTCGCGACCTGGTAGAGCAGCGGCTGGAAGAGGTGGTGGTTCGTGCGGTCGACGATCGTCACGTCGACATCGGCGCCCTTGAGCGCCTTGGCGGCCTGCACACCACCGAACCCTCCGCCGACGATCACGACCTTGTGCCGGCCCTGCCGCTCGTCGTGCTCTGCCGTGCTCACCTGAGTCCGCCCCTTGTCGGTCGGTCCTGGCGCGGCATCACCGCGCACCTGCTCGATGGCCGGTGTCGGTCCCCGCCTCCGGACCCTGAGTCCTGGTGTCGGCGGTGGACGGCGGCCGTCCTGGCCGGTCTCCGACCGTACGAACCCACGGCCGCCGGGGCAATTCGGATCGCTCCGGAAACGCCTTTCAGAGTCCGAACTCACACGGTGGGGGAGCGGAAGCCGGGATGCGGGTTCGCGCGACCGTGCGACGATGGAGCCCATGTGTGGGATCGTGGCTGCGTTCGGTGGACCCACGGCGTGGCCGGGCGGTGAGCCCGCCGACCCCGGGAAGTACGAGCGGATGCTCGCCCGGGTGGCGCACCGCGGCCCCGACGACACCGGCGTGCAGGTCGTGGGGAACGCCTGGCTCGGGCACCAACGCCTGTCGATCATGGACGTCAGCGGCGGGCACCAGCCGATGTCCGACGCCGCCCGCACCGCGTGGATCGTCGGCAACGGCGAGATCTACAACCACGAGCGCATCGCCAAGGCGTTCCCGGACGGCACGGTGCGCACCAAGTCCGACACCGAGGCCGCGCTGCACGCGGTGATGTGGGACGGCCAGGCCGCGGTCGCCTCGCTGAACGGCATGTTCGCCGTCGCCATGGGGCGCACCGACGGCGCCGGGCTCGTCGCCCGGGATCCGTTCGGCGTGAAGCCGTTGTACTGGGTGCCGCCGGCAGAGCTCCGTGACGGCGGCGGCGGTGCGTCCGGGGCTGTCCCGTACACCGCGCCGGACCCGTCGGAGACGGTGCTGTTCGCCAGCGAGCTCCGCGCGTTCGACCCCGAGGACCGCCCGTACGTGCGCTCGTTCCCGCCCGGCTGCCTGTGGAGCCCGTCGTCGGGGCTGGTGCGGTTCGCCGACGCCGTGCCGGTCGAGGTCCGCCCGGCACGCCGCGCGATCCGCCCCGGCTGGGACGACGCGGACCTGTCCCGGGTGCGCGAGGCCGTGGTGTCCGCGGTCCGTCGCCGGATGATGTCCGACGTCGGTGTCGGCGTGTTCCTGTCCGGTGGCCTGGACTCGGCGCTGGTCGCGGCCATCGCCGCGCAGGAGGCCCGGGCCCGAGGCGAGCAGCTGCCCACCTTCGCCGTCGGGACCGCCGAGTCCGGTGACCTGATCGCGGCCCGCAAGGTCGCCGCGCACATCGGGTCGGACCACCACGAGATCCTGGTGACCCCCGAGGACATCGCCGAGGCCCTCGACCACGCCGTCGAGGTCATCGAGCACTACGACCCGGCCCTGGTCCGCAGCGCGGTGCCCAACCTGATCCTCGCCCGCGAGGCGGCGAAGAAGGTCAAGGTCGTGCTCACCGGGGAAGGTGCCGACGAGCTGTTCGCCGGTTACTCCTACATCCACGGCCCCGAGTACGCCGACCCGGACACCCTGCAGGCCGAGCTGGTCCGCTCGCTGGAGCAGCTGCACCACCTCAACCTGCAGCGCTGCGACCGCACCACCATGTACTTCGGCCTGGAGGCCCGCGAGCCGTTCCTGGACTCCGGCCTGGTCCGGGCCGCGCTGGCGCTGCCGCCGGAGTGGAAGCAGTGCCCGGACGGCCGCCCCGAGAAGGCGATCCTGCGCGAGGCGTTCGAGGGCTGGCTGCCCGAGGACCTGCTGTGGCGCGGCAAGGAGCAGTTCGGCGACGGCTCCGGCGCCGGCACCGTGCTCGCCGAGCTGGCCGCCCGCAAGGCCGCCGCCGCGGCCGACACCGGGGTCACCGACGGGGTGCCCGAGCACCCGTCCGACTCCTGGCCGCTGCGCAGCGAGGAGGAGGTCCTCTACCACGGGATCTGGCGCTCCCACTTCGACGGGATCCGGCCGGACCACGTGCTCGGGGCGTTCGCGACGGCCTGAGCGGCGCTCTGCCCCGGTCGCCCGACCGGTGCGGCGGGCTCGGCCGCGGAGGGCTAGTTCTGGTCGGGACGGAGGCCGTCGACCTGATCGGAGCCGGAGACCCCGCTCGAACCGGTCGCGGACGGGTCCTGCGACGTGCCGGGCTCGCCCCCGGCGGGGACGTCGGCCGCGCCCGTCGACGCGCAGGACTCCTCGACCGACTGCGGCAGCGCCGCGGCCGGGTCGGGGGTCGGCGACGCGCTCGCCGAGGACGACCGCGACGACTCCGTGCTCGGGGACGGCTGCGCCGTCGGGGCGGCGAGCGCCGGGGCGGTCCCGGGCGCCGGCTCCGGGGCCGGGTCGGCGATGGCGTTGCGGACGACCTCGCGCATGTAGGAGACGTCGGGGTCGGCGGTGACGAAGTAGCCCGTCGAGGAGTTCGGGTCCGGCAGCGACGGGTCGAACGCGACGCTCTCCAGCCGGAACCCCTCGTCGGCCAGGACGGCCAGCGCGGGCAGCACCTGCTGGGGCATGTCGGTGGCGACGTTGTCCCGGGTCACCGCGGCGATGCTCTGGAACCGGGAGATCAGCTCGGTCGCGGTCGTCTGCGAGATGACCGCCTGGATCAGGCAGCGCTGGCGGCCCATCCGCTGGTAGTCGGTGCCGTCCCGGCGGGAGCGCGCGAACCACAGCGCGTCCTCGCCGCCCAGGGTCTGCACCCCGGGGCTGATGTAGCGGTCCGGGGTGACGTGCCTGCCGAACGCGGTGACGCCACCGACCGGGATCGGCTCGGGCCCGACGTTCACGGTGACTCCGCCGACGGCGTCGATCATCGAGGAGAACCCGGCCATGTTGACCTCGAGGTAGTAGTCCAGCGGCAGGCCGGTCATGTACGCGATCGAGGACTGGAGCAGGTTGATGCCCGGCGACGACGTCGGTCCCGACGGCGCGATCTCCGGGTGCTGCTCGGCATAGGCGTAGACGGCGTTGAGCAGGTAGTCGCCCGACAACGGCTGCGACGGGTCGTGGAAGCCGTCCGGGAACTCCTCCGCGGCCGGGCTGCCCGGCGGGAACTCGGCCCGCTGGATGTTGCGGGGCAGGCTGAACAGCGTCGTCCGGCCGGAACGGGTGTCGATGCTGGCGACCATCATGGTGTCGGTACGGGTACCGGTCCGGTCGTCGCCGGCGTCGCTGCCCAGCAGCAGCACGTTCAGCCGGGGCTTGCCCAGCGCCTCGGCCGCCGAGGTCCCGCCGCCCTGGAACAGCGAGTTCAGCAGCCCGCGCTGGGAGTTCATCAGCTCGACGCCGTAGCCGAAGGGCACGGCGACGGTGAGGCACAGCAGGGCCGCGGTCCCGGTGCCGAGGATCTTCCGGCCGAGCGGCATCCCGCGCGGCCGGGCCAGTGCGTAGGTCCGCGCGACCTGGGCGATCCAGGCGATCCCGGCGACCACCAGCGCCACCGCGATGACGGTCAGCGTGGTCGTCGACAGCAGGTTCTGGAGCAGCGTCGAGCGCCGGGCCAGGAGCACCACCGCCGCCAGCCCGACGACGATCGCGACCACCGTGCCGAGGATCAGCCCACCGGTACGACGGCGGCGCAGCGCGAGGTGTCCGCTGCCGGGCACCACGGTGGACGCCACGGTGAGTCCGAGCGCGGCGGCGAGGGTGCGCCGCGCGGGGTCGGGTGCGGCCGACCTGCCGGCGGGCGGGGACAGCGTGCTGTTCCCGTCGCGCCTCTCACCGCGGCCGCCCCGGGCCTTCGCCGCGGAGCCTCCCGCCGCCGAGCCTGCTGCGGCGGTTCCTGCTGCGGCGGTGCCTGCCGCGGCACCGGCGGCGAGACCGGTGTGCGGTGGCCGAGGAGGAGCGGAACGCGAGGTGTCGCGCGGGGCCTCCGGCGCGGACCCGCCCGGACCTGCCGGGCGTGTGTCGGCGGGGCGCCCCTGCGGTCCGTCCGGTCTGCCGGTGTCGGGCCGACCGGGGGCGCCGTCCGGGCGGGCGGTGCCGGACGACCGCGCACCGGAGGGGGGCGCGGTGGCGCCGCCGGGCTGCCCGGTCGCGGTGGAACGGCCCGGTACGGCCTGCGGGCCGCTGTCGGGCCGGCCGTCGGACCGAAGGTCGGGGGCACCTGGACGGGTCTCACCTGGGCGCCGGGGGCCACCCGGCGGCAACGGCCCCGGACCCGCCTGGCCCGGACCCGACCGACCCGGGCCGCTCGGGACCGCGGGGCCCCCGGGGCGCGACGGTGCGTCCGGACGCGAACCCGTGTGCGCGGACGCACCGGCGGCGCCGGGCACTGCGTCACCGGAGACCGGGCCACCGGGCCGGCGCGGGACGATCGGCAGCTCGCCGCTGAGCCGGGCCGCGCGGTCACGCTCCTCCGGCGGGGCGTCGGGCTCGGAGGCGCGGTGCCGCCGGTGCTCCGCGGCGGTGTCCGGCCGGCCGGGGACCTTCACGGTGTCACCGATGCCACGACGGGTCGCGCGGATGGAACGGATGTCGGTGGGCCTGCTGTCGCTGTGCCCACCACGGCCCGGGGTCTCCTCCCGGGTCGGGCGGGACGACCAGGCGGCGGCCCGCCGGGCCGCGGCCCGGGCCTCGCGCTCGCGTCGGGGGAGCCAGGACTCGTCCTCGGCGGGCCGCCCGGCACCGTCCGGCGGGCCGGGGGGCCTGCCACCGGGACGCGCCGCGGGGCCGGTTCCGCGGCGCGGGTCACCGGCGGGCGGCCGTGGCGTACCGGGGGCGGGCGGACCGGGTCGTCGCCGGGGGCCCGACGGCTGCTCCTGGGGAGGCCTGCCGGACTGCGGGGACCTGCGGTCACCGGGCCTGCCGGACTGCGGGGCCGGGGGCCCGGCGGGGCCGGGCGGTGGTGCGGCACCGCCACGGGCGGGCGGCGGGGTGTCGCGACGGTCGTTCGGCGGCGGGGTCTCACCGAGGTCCCGGGGCGGGGTGCCGCGCCGGGCCTCGTCCCGCAGGTGCGGGCGGTCGTCGCGGCGGGCGCGCTCGGGAGGGCCGGGTCGTCGTGGCCGGTCCGGACCGGTCGGGCGGGAGCCCTCCTGCGGTCGTTCGTCCACCCGGGGCACCCCCTTCACTGGTCGGCACGGGCGGGGCGGCCGTGCCGCGCGGAGGAGCCGCGGCACGTGCCTGCGCACCCGGCGGCGACGACGACGCTCGGGTCCCGGTGAGGGTACTTGCCGTGATCACGATCTCGGTGAGCGGCCACCCACCCCGGTGGGTGGCGCCGGGCAGGGCGGACATACCCGTCACTGGTACGACACGAAGACGGGTGACTCGGGCCGGACGGCGTAGGTCTCGCGCGGGGTGAAGGTCGGCTCGTCCTCGTCGATGAAGTTCTTCCAGCCCCACCACAGACCCGGCGGACGGGGTGCGGCGTGCAGTGCGTTCCAGGTCTCGGTCTTCTCCTGGCGGGTGCCGTAGCCGTCGGCGTGCAGCACGGTCGCGAGCTCGCGGTGGGAGGTGACCACGGTCTGCCGGTCGGAGATCATCGAGACCCGGAACTGGTGGATGAGGAACACCTTCTGCGGCAGCTTCTTCTCGCGCACCAGCCCGGCCAGCCACTCCGAGGTCCGGTTGATCTCGGCCGCGGTCACCGAGCCGACCTGCACGCCGTGGCGCCGGCCCGGCTCCAGCCGCCACTCGGGGTCGAGCGCGAGCCCGACGTGCGGCTGCGCGAGCAGCTCGGCGTAGCGCTTGGCCTGGGTCAGGAAGTCGGTGGTCCCGGGCTGCAGGTCCAGCACCACGTAGACGCCGGCCTTCCCGGCCTGCTCGACCCACGGTCGCAGCTCGTCGACGCTCATCTCCGCCGAGTAGTCGCCGTCCGGGCCGGGGGCGCGGTCGGCGACCGTCGTGATGATCTCGAACGCCGGCACGACGGGCTCGCGCACGAGCGGCTGGAAGTCGGCGGCGAGGTCCTTCGCGCGGGCGATCGAGCGCGGCAGGTCCTGCTCGCCGAGGACACCCATCGACGGGGTGCCCGGGTGGCCGTAGAGCGCTGCCATCCGGCGGCCCGGGAAGACCTCGGTGCCACCCCCGGGAAGCTCCGGTACCGCGGGCGCGGCGGAGGTGGGCGCCGGTTGCGCGGGGGACGGCGGGGCGGCCGGAGCCGGGGCGGGGGCGGCGGCGCTCGCGGAGCAGCCCGCGACCAGTGCGCACGCGGTCAGGAGCGCCACGAGCAGCGCAGGCGGACGCGCGCGGCGACGACGGTTGGTGACGGACAGGACGTGCGAGGACTCACCCGAGATGGACACCGGTCACCAGGCTAGGCGACAGGATCGCGCACGGCAGAACCGAAGGTGACCGGGCGTGTCGGCCACGCGACGAGCCGTGACCCGCCGCGGTCGGCGACCCCGCGTCAGCGCGGGACGACGGGTCCGTCCGGGCCGTCCTCCGGCCCGCGGTGCGGACGCGGCGGACGTCCGCGCAGGATCCGCTTGAGGCCCGCGGTGTGTCGCCGGCTGACGGGCAGCTCGACCGCACCCGGCCCGTTGCCGAGGCGGACCACGTACCCCGACCCGGACATGCGCAGCTCGGTGATGAGCGGCAGCGACACCAGGTAGGCGCGGTGGATCCGCACGAACCCGGCCTCGCCCCAGCGGTCCTCCAGCACCGAGACCGGGATCCGGACCAGGTGGCTGCCCTCGCTGGTGTGCAGCCGGGCGTAGTCGCCCTGGGCCTCGACGAACCGGATCGAGGAGCGGGGGACGAGTTTCGTGGTGCCGGCCAGCTCGACCGGCACCACCTCGTCGTCGGTGGTCGCGGCGGGGGCGCCCCGGCGGGCGGCCGCGGGATCGGGCCTGCCGCCCTGCTCGACGCCGTGGCGCGGCGGTGCCGGCGGCGGGCCGCTCTCGGTCCGGCGGGCCGCGCGCAGCGCCATGGTGCGGTCCAGCGAGCCGGACAGGCGCTCGGTGCGCAGCGGCTTGAGCAGGTAGTCGACGGCGCCGACCTCGTAGGCGTCGACGGCGCGGTCGTCGTGGGCGGTCACGAACACCACCGGCGGCGGGTCGGCCATCGCGTTCAGCACCCGGGCGAGCTCCAGGCCGTCGAGGCCGGGCATCCGGATGTCGAGGAACACCACGTCGACGGTCGGGGTGTTCGCGTCGGCCTGCGAGCCGTGCAGGATGCGCAGCGCCTCGGTGGCGTCCGGCGCGGTCAGCACGGTCGCGACCCGCTGGTCCTCGCCGAGCAGGTGCGCCAGCTCGAGCAGGGCCGGTTCCTCGTCGTCGACGGCGAGCACGGTGAGCCGTGTCCCCGCCGGGGCGGCAGGCGGTGGTTGCGGCGGCTCCGGGGCGCGGAGCTGTCCCGGGACCCCGATGGGCCGGTGGTTGCTCGCGGCGCCGTACCCGGGTTGCAGCACGTGGCCGACCGGGCCGGCGGGCGTCGCGCCCGAAGCGTGCCCACCCCGCGCGTGGCTGTACACGGCTCCTCCTTGCCGCGGGCACACCGCCCGCTGACCGGTGACTGCGGGCACACCGTATCGAGACAGCGGAGCGTCACCGACGGCCGGTCCGGCCTCCCGTCCCACACGATCCGGGGTGGGCCTTCGGAGTGGGCCTGACCGCGGAGCGTCACGAGTCGTGGCAGCCGGTCGTGGACGCGGTCCGTTCTCCGGGCGTGGGACGGCGTCGTGGCTGGTCGGGCGGAGGGTCGTTCCCCCGCCGATCGGACGGGCTGCGGGCGGGTGTCATTGTGGCACTCGGTGCCGAAACGCTACCGTGCCGTGAGACCCGCCACGTGGGACCGTCTCGTACCCGGTCGGCGTGTCGGGCCGGCCGCGACCGACGGTGGCCGGGCGCACACCTCCGACTGCGAAGGGGCAGGCATGGCGAGCACGAAGGACTGGTTCGAGACGGTCGCGGAGGCGCAGCGACGGGCGCGCAAGCGCCTGCCGAAGTCGGTCTACTACGCGCTGGTCGCCGGCGCGGAGCAGGGGATCACGCTGGCGGACAACGTCGCCGCCTTCGACGAGCTCGGTTTCCGCCCGCACATCGCGGGGCTGCCGCCGCAGCGGGAGCAGAAGACCTCGGTGATGGGCGTCGACATCGACTTCCCGGTCATGATCTCCCCGACCGGTGTGCAGGCCGTCGACCCGGAGGGCGAGGTCGCGGTCGCGCGCGCCGCGCACAGCTCCAACATCCAGAATCCGCTCAACCCCGAGCAGACCGTGTCGACGGCGATGGGCCTGTCGTCGTTCGCGTCCCGCTCGGTCGAGGACGTCTGCGCGGTCCACGACAAGGTCTTCTTCCAGGTCTACTGGGCCGGGTCGAAGGAGGACATCCTCGAGCGCGCCCTGCGTGCGAAGCGGGCGGGCGCCAAGGGCCTCATCGTGACCCTGGACTGGACCTTCGCCACCCGCCGCGACTGGGGCAGCCCGCCCATCCCCGAGAAGGTCGACGTCAAGGCCGCGCTGCAGTTCGCGCCCGAGATGATCACCAAGCCGCGCTACGTGCTGGACTGGGCGAAGTCCGGGAGGATCCCGGACCTCAAGGCCCCGAACATGGCGCCCCCCGGCGGCGGCGACGCCCCCACCTTCTTCGGCGCCTACGGCGTCTGGTGGACCACCCCGCTGCCGACCTGGGACGACATCGCCTGGCTCCGCGAGAAGTGGGGCGGCCCGTTCATGATCAAGGGCATCATGCACCCCGACGACGCCCGTCGCGCCGTCGACGCGGGCGCCACCGCGGTCTCGGTGTCCAACCACGGCGGCAACAACCTCGACGGCACCCCGGCCGCGATCCGGGCGCTGCCCGCGATCGTCGACGCCGTCGGGGACCAGGTCGAGGTCGTGATGGACGGCGGCATCCGCCGCGGTGCCGACGTCGTCAAGGCGCTCGCGCTCGGTGCCCGCGCGGTCCTGATCGGCCGCGCGTATCTGTGGGGGATGGCCGCGCAGGGCGAGCGCGGGGTCACCAACGTCCTGTCGATCCTCTACAAGGGGATCGACGAGGCGCTGCTGGGCCTGGGCAAGAAGTCGATCCACGAGCTCTCCCGCGACGACCTGATCGTCCCGGAGAACTTCACCCGCGTCTCGAAGCTCTGAGACACCCGGTGGTGCGGGGGCCCGGCGCGACCGGGCCCCGGCACCACCGTCCGCTCACAGCGGGTACGTGACCCGGGTCAGCTCCTCGGCGCGCTCCCAGAGCGCCCGCTGCATCCGTCGGTCGTGCGAGGCCGCCGTGGACCCGACCGGACGCGGGTTGCCACGGGCCTCGCCGATGCCGTCCGGTCCGATGTAGGCCCCGCCGGGCAGGTCCGGGACGGTTGCGGCGAACAGCGTCGGCAGCGCCCCGGCCGCCGCGGACTGGGCGACCACCTTGTTGAGCACGCCCATCAGCGCGTCCTGGACGGACTCGGTGCGCGACTGCAGGTTCGTCGCCGCGTACCCGGGGTGCGCGGCCATCGACCGCAGCCGCGACCCGGCCGCCACGAACCGGTGTTCCAGCTCGTAGGCGAACATCAGGCAGGCGAGCTTGGACTGGCCGTAGGCAGTCCAGCGCTCGTAGCGGCGGCGCTCGAAATTCAGGTCGTCGATGCCGATCCGGCCCATCCGGTGGGCCACGCTGGACAGCGTCACCACGCGGTCGGTGATCCGGTCGGCCAGCAGACCGGTCAGCGCGAAGTGGCCGAGGAAGTTGACCCCGAGCTGGGTCTCGAATCCGTCCGCGGTGCGGGAGAACGGCACCGCCATCAGGCCGGCGTTGTTGATCAGCACGTCGGCGGTGCCCTCGAACCCGGCGGCGAACTCGCGGACCGAGGTGAGGTCGGCCAGGTCGAGCCGGCGTACCGACACCGCGCCACCGAGCTCGGAGGCGATCTCCTCGCCGCGGAGGGTGTCCCGTACGGCCAGCACGACACGCGCACCGGCGTGCACCAGGGCCCGGGTGGTCTCCAGCCCGAGGCCACTGGTGGCGCCGGTGACGATCACGGTCCTGCCCTGCTGGGGCGGGATGTCCGCCGTCGTCCAGGGGGCGGGTGAGGTCCGGAACACGGGAGGACTCCTTCGCGGGGAACGGGACCCCAGGTCTACCCGCTCGCGCGGGGCCTTGCGCGCCCGCGCCCCGGACGGGTCAGCCCGCCGGCTCGCCGGTCTGCCGGTCCCGCCGGGCCGCGACCAGGGCGTCGACGAGCAGGAACGCGATCAGCGAGACCCCCAGCACCGGCAGCACCAGCCCGGTGAGCACCGCGGCGAGCCCGACCAGCGCCACCGCGGCGGGGGAGGGCCGCTCCCGGGACCCGGGCGGCCCGGCGAGTCCGCGCGACCCGTCCGGCCGGGTCGGCCTGCGCAGCCACCACATCCGGTAGCCCCACACGACCAGCACGACCACGGCCGACGCGAGTGCGGCGAGCGCGACCAGGTTGACGGTGCCGAACAGCAGGCCCATGTGCGCGTCGATGCCCCAGCGGGCGAGCTTCGCCGCGACCGGCCAGTCCGCGAAGGCGAGCCGGTCGGTGATCGTCCCGGTCGCCGGGTCCACGGCGACCGAGTCCTGCTGCGACGGCCAGCTGCGCACCGTCTGCTGGACCGTCCAGGCCCCGCCGGGCTCGCCCGGGGTGAGCTCGACCGGTCCGGAGAGACCGTCGGCGCGCGCGGCGTCGAGGACCCGCTGGGCGACGGCCGGGACTGCCCGCGGGGCCACCGGTGCCGTCGCGGCACCCGTCACGGGCGCGGCCGCGTCGCCACCGGCGGCGGGCAGCGTGCTGCTGACCGACGGCGTCGTCCAGTCCAGGGCGGTGCGCAGCGCGCCCACGTTGGCCCCGGCGAACTGCGACCAGGTCAGGCCGGTCGCGGCGAGGAACAGGAACCCGACCGAGGCCCAGACGCCCACCGCGCCGTGCCAGGACCGCAGCCGCGACCGCGACGACCCGCCGGTCCGCGGCAGCAGCCGCTCCCGGCGTCGTCGTACCCGGCGGGTCACCTGCACCACGAGGCCGGACAGGGTGAGCACGGCCAGCCAGGACGCCGCGAGCTCGGTGTAGACCTGTCCGGGGGCGCCCAGCAGCAGTGAGCGGTGCAGATTGTCGATCACGCCGCGGGCCGGGAGCCACTCGGCGTAGGTGTCGAGGGTGGCCCGCACCTGCGCGGTGTACGGGTCGACGAACACGGTGCGGCTGTAGCTCTCGGGCAGGTCGGCGTCGAACGACACCCGGGTCGTCGCGCCGGGTTCGCGCGACGGCCGGATCTCGGTGACGGGCAGGCCGGGCTGGGTCGCGACGGCCGCCTCGACCTGCCGGGACAGCGGGAGCTCCGGGCTGCTGACCGGGGCGGTCAGCGCGTCCGCGTACATCCAGCGCTCGATCGGTGGCGACAGCGTGTAGAGCAGCCCCGTCAGCGCCGCGACCAGCAGGAACGGGCCGACGAACAGGCCCGCGTAGAAGTGGATCCGGGTGACGAGTCCCTTCAGGCCCCGGAACAGCGGGGGCCGCTCCGGCGGCGGGACGGGCGCACCGGGCCGGGTGTCGAGGCCGGCGCTCACCAGCCCGCCACCATCGCCGCGAGCATGACGACCATGCCGACGCTCATGGCTGCGTGGCAGGCGGCGTCGGAGCGCGCGCCCAGCCGGCCCGCCGTCCGCGCAGGGGCCCCGGTCCGCTCGGCGAGCGCCGTGGCCGCCCCCGCCGTCCCGGCCGTGGTCGCCGTCCCCGCCGGGGCCGGCTGCGCGGAACCGGTCTGCGGGGCCGCCGCGGGGTCGGCGCAGTCGCAGGCGGCCGGGTCGGTCGTGGACGCGTCGTCGGGCGTCAGCGGGTCCCCGGCGTCGCGGTCGTGGCTCAGCGCGCGGGCACCCCAGTACCCGGCGGCGGCCAGGAGCACCGCGCACAGCGTCACGGTCACCGCGATCGCCCACCCGGCCGGGCCCGCCGCGCGGGCCGTCCCGGACATGTCCATGGCGGCACCGCCGCCGTGGTGGGCGTGGGCACCACCGCCGCCCGCGGCCTCCGCCGGTGAGGCCATGATCAGCGGCATCGCGGCGAGCATCCAGACCATCGCCGCGGCCATCAGTGCGTGCGCCGCACCCGCGACCCGCCCCGAGGGTCCGCAGGGCACCCCGCGCGACGCGGTGACCAGGAAGAACGCACCCAGCACGGAGAACAGGACGATCTGGGTCCACAGCCCGGCGCTGCCGTACCAGGTCCAGGTCATGACGACCATCGCCGCGCTCATCAGCAGGTGCGCGAGCTCCGCGGTGCGGTGCGCGGCGGAGCGGCGCTCCGAGACCGCGGCGGCCCAGCGGGCCAGCGCGTAGAACCCGGTGGCGGCGAACACCGCCGTCAGGGCCCAGGCCAGCGGCAACGACGAGATCACAGGTACTCCTCGGGGGCGGGGGAGGTGCGGGGGCGCACGCCGGAAGTGGTCGCCGGTGGGGCCCGTCCGGTTCCCGCCCGTACCGGTCCGGTGGGTGCGACGCCGGTCACTCCCGTCGTGACCGTCGGACCACGGTGGTCGGGCGGCGCGGAGGCCCGGATGCCGCGGCGGTCGGATGCGGCGGCGGTCGGGTGCCGCGACGGCCCGGGGTACAGCGGCGGTCGGGTGCAGCGACCGGGGGCGTATGCGGCCGGATGCCGCTGTGGTCGGATGCCGCTGTGGTCGGGGCGGCGGCCCGGTGGGACGCGTCGGGTGCGGCGCGGTCTCAGGGGCGGGCGGCGCGCCGGACGCCGGGCGCGGCCGCCCCGGCGGTCCCGGTCCCGTCCTCGCCGAGCGCGCGCAGCAGGTCCTCGCGTGCCCGGGCGACCCGGGACCGGATGGTGCCGACCGGGCAGCCGCAGACCTGCGCGGCCTCGGCGTAGCCCAGGTCCAGGACCTGGGTCAGGACGAACGCCTCACGACGGTCGTCGGGCAGCGCGTCGACCAGCGTCCGCAGCAGGACGGCCTCCTGCGCGCCGGTGCGAGGCGCCGCGCGCTCCAGCACCTCCTGGGTGTCCTCGCCCAGGTCCCGCACGCGGGGCCGGCGGACCGCGGTGCGCACCGCGTCGACGGCGACCCGGCGGGCGACCGACAGCAGCCAGGTGCGGGCGGTGGAGCGGCCCGCGAACGAGGGCAGCGACCGCAGGGCCCGCAGGAACGTCTCCTGGGCGAGGTCCTCGGCGTCGTCGCGGCCGGCGAGGTGGACGAGGAAGCGGTGGACGTCGACCTGGGTCGCCCGCACGAACTCCGCGAGCGCGGCGGTGTCACCGGCACCCGCGGCCAACGCCCACGCCGTCACGGTGGCGTCGTCGTGGCGTTCGGGCACGCTGGTCACGGTAGCCGTCGGCCGTGCGGGGCAGAAGCCCGACCCGGTCACCGTCCGCTCGGTGGGAGCACGGTGTGTGACCGGATCGGTGCTGTCCGGACGCTACCGTCGCAGGGTGTCCGACATGTGGGTCAGCTGGTCCGGGGGCAAGGACGCGGCGACGGCGCTGGCCGCCGCGCGGCGGGCCGGAGCGCGGGTGACCGGGCTGCTCAGCACCGTCACGGCAGGGCCCGGTGGCGCGGAGATCGCGGTGCACGGCGTGGGGGCCGCGCTCGTCGCCGCCCAGGCCGACGCGCTGGGCCTGCCGCTGCACCGGGTGGAGTTGCCGCCGTCGTGCCCCGACGGCGAGTACCGGGCCCGGCTGCGGGCCGCGCTCGCGCCGGCCGCCGCGTCCGGTGTCACCGGGCTGGTGCACGGCGACCTGGCGCTGGCCGACGTCCGTGCGTTCCGCGAGGAGGTCCTCGTCGGCACCGGGGTCACCGGGGTGTTCCCGCTGTGGGGCGCGGCGACCGGTGCGCTGGCCGCCGGGATGCTCGACGCCGGGTTGCGGGCGGTCGTCGTCGCCGTCGACCCGGGCCGGGTCCCCGCGCGGCTCGCCGGGGCCGTGTTCGACGCCGAGTTCCTGGCCGCGCTGCCACCGGGGGTCGACCCGTGCGGGGAGAACGGCGAGTTCCACACCTTCGTCACCGGCGGGCCGGGGTTCGCCCACGACGTGCCGGTCGCGGTCACCGGCACCGTCGCCCGCGACGGCCACGTGCAGGCCGTGCTGGCCCCGGCCGGCTGAGACCGGGCCGGGCCCGCCGGGCGGCTCAGCCCGCGGTGCGGGAGGCGAGCAGCCGGAACGCCGGCGTCGGCAGCTCGGGGGCGAGGTCGACCACGCAGGTCCGGGCCAGAATCTCCAGGGTGCGCGGGCAGGCGCCGGGGCCGTGGTCGATCTCGGTGCCGTTGGCCGCGTACGGGTCGAACCCGGGGTGCAGCGGGTTGCGGGCCCGCAGCGAGCGCCAGTTCGTGTAGACGTGCCGGCCGGTGTCGATGAGCCGGTGCACGCCGCGGCGGGCACCGAACTCCGCCGCCGCCTCGGCCGACGGGAAGGCCAGCGCCAGCCCGGCGGCGTGCGCCGGGTCGTGGTGCGGCACCGGCTCCAGGTCGCGCCCGATCCGGTCCGACAGCGCCGACAGCATGATGTCGCGGTGCCGCCCGCGCCGGGCGAGCTGCGCACGCAGGCCGGCCAGCTGCGGACGCAGCACCGCCGCGGACAGCTCGGGCATCCGCAGGTTGACCCCGACGATCAGGTCCGCGTCGGCCCCGGCGAATCCGGCGCGTTCGTAGCTGCCGACGTCGTGGTACATCGACGCCCGCTCGAACAGCTTCGGGTCCCGGGTGACCAGGGCGCCGCCCTCGCCGGAGCGGATGTTCTTGTGCTGATTGAAGCTGAAGGCGCCGGCGTGGCCGATCGACCCGGCCGGGCGCCCCCGGTACGTGACGCCGATGGCCTGGCAGGCGTCCTCGATCACCACGAGGTCGTGGGCGGCCGCGACGTCCATGATCGCGTCCATGTCGGCGACATGGTTGAGCATGTGCACCGGCAGCACCGCCCGGCTGCGCGGGGTGATCCGGTCCTTGAGGTCGGCCGGGTCCATCGTGAGCGAGGCGTCGACCTCGACCAGGACCGGCACGGCGCCGACGGCGAGTGCCGCGGCGGCCGTCGACACCCAGGTGTAGGCGGGGACGAGCACCTCGTCGCCGGGGCCGACCCCGGCGCCGACGAGTGCCGCGACCAGGGCGCTGGTCCCGCTGTTGACGGCCAGTGCGTGCGAGGTCCCGAGGAACCCGCCGAGCTCGGACTCGAACCGTGCGACCTCCGAGCGGTCGCCGCCGGTGAAGCGGCCCAGCTCCCCGCGCCCGAGGACCCGGACCGTCGCGGCCATCCCCCGTGCGGTCGTCGCCATGGCGGCGAGTCCCATACCGTGCTCCTCCGGATGCGAACCGTGTGAACCGGACACGACGGTACCGGGCGGGTCGGCACGCCCCCGGCGACGGGAGGCCGGGAGCAGCCACAGCGTCCTCACAGCCGAGCCGGGGCACCATCGGTGGCAGTACCGCACCACGTTCGGAAGGAACCGCCCTCCATGCTCATCGACACCCGGCGCGCGCTCCCCGGCTCCATCTTCGAGGCCGAGGTCTGCGTGATCGGCAGCGGTCCGGCCGGGGCCGCGGCCGCGACCGAGCTGGCCGACCGCGGCCTGCGCGTCGTCGTCCTGGAGGGTGGCGGCCCGGGTCTGAGCCGCACCGCCCGCGACACCTACCGGGGCATCACCGGGCGGGGCAAGCACGACCCGGTCGACGCCGTCCGGCAGAAACGCCTCGGCGGCACCTCCCTGGTGTGGGGCGGGCGCTGCGCCCCGCTCGACGACGTCGACTTCTCCGACCGCGAGTGGATGCCCGGTGCCGCGTGGCCGATCCGGCACGAGGAGCTGCGCGCCTGGTACCCGGCCGCCCAGCGGCACCTCGACGCCGGCGCCTGCGAGTACTCGGCCCCGGAGTCGGGCTTCCCGGCTGCCCCAGCCGGGATCCACAGCGACACCCTGCGCTGGGACGACCTGTGGCGCTGGAGCCCGCCGACGTCGTTCGCACCGACCGTGGAGAACATGGCGAAGGCGGGGCGGATCCGGCTGTTCCTGCACGCCACCGTCGCCCGTCTGGAGCGCGACCCGGTGTCGGGCACCGCGACCGAGGCCGTCGTCGTCCCGCGGCCGGGATGCGACATCCGGATCCGGGCGCGGCACTTCGTCGTCGCGGCGGGGGGCCTGGAGTCGGTCCGGATCCTGCTCGCCTCCGACGGCTACGGCGGCACCGGGACCGGAGCCGGGATCGGCGACGAGTACGGCCAGGTCGGGCGGCACTACATGACCCACCCGGTGGGCGAGGTCGGGCGGCTGCGGCTGACCACGGCCGGGCGCACGCTGGGCCTGGGCTACCTGCCCACCGACGACGGCGTCTACGCCCGCCGGATGCTCTCGCTGTCCCCGCAGGTCCAGGCCGACCACCGTCTGGGCAACCTGAAGGCAGCGCTGTGGTTCGCCGACCCGAAGGACGCCGAGCACGGCGACGCGCTGCTGTCGACGTTCGCGCTGACCTACTGGGGCCTGGGCAAGCTCCGCACCGGGTTCAAGGCCGCCGGGACGCACGCCCAGTACAGCCACACCACCGACATCGGCCACCACGTGCGCAACGTCGCCGCCGACCCGCTGCGGGTGGCACGCTTCGCCCGTGGGTGGGCCCGGCCGCGGATCACCGGGGAGCGGCGGGTGCCGTCGTTCATGCCGCTGGACTCCGCGCACTGCCGGCTGCGGTTCGACGCCGAGCAGACCCCCGACCCGGGGAACCGGGTCACGCTCGACCGCGAGCGCGACGCGCTGGGCCAGCACCGGCTGCGGGTCGACTACCGGGTCTCCGCCGCTGACCGGGAGGCGATCGTGACGTCGCTGTCCCTGATCGGCAAGGAGCTGGAGCGGACCGGGCTCGCCCACGTCGACCTGTCCGACGTGGAGCACGTGCACGACATGGACATGACCGACGGCACCCACCAGATGGGGCTGCTGCGCATGTCGGAGTCGCCGCGCACCGGCGTCGTGGACCCGGAGTGCCGGGTGCACGGCACGCCGAACGTGCACATCGCCTCCAGCGCGGTGTTCCCGTCGGCCGGCGCGGTCGGGCCGACGCTGGCGCTGGTCGCGCTGGCCTGCCGGACCGCGGAGCTGATCGCGGCCGACGTCCGGGGCTGAGCCCGCGCGGTCAGCCGCGCAGCAGCGTGACCCCGGTCCCGGCGTCGTCGAGCGCCGCCCACATCTCCTCGAGGGGAAGTGGGCGGTGCCGGGTCCGGGTGATCACCGCGTGCGACGGCGTCGGGACGAACGGGAACACCGCCGCCAGCCCGGCGACGGTCTCGCAGAGCCGCTGGGCGGCCGCGGCCAGGGACCGGACGTCGGCGCCGGGCAGCAGGAGGAGGAATTCCTCGCGCCCGACGCGCACCGGCCGCCCGGCGGACCCGACCTGCCCGGTGAGCAGCCGGGCGATCCCGCGGAGCACCGCGGTCTCGGCACGGAACCCGTGTCGCCGGGTCATCGACCCCAGCCCGTGCACCCGCAACAGCACCAGGCCCAGGGGCAGGGTGCCCGGGGCGGACCCGTCGAGCCAGCGGTCCAGGAACGCCCGGGTCGGCAGCCCGCTGCGCGGGTCGCGCTCGGCGCCGGGTTCGAGCTCGTCGAGCCGGGTCTGCGCGGCGTCGGCGCGGCGGCGTTCCAGCGACAGCTCACGGGCGAGGGCGTCCGCGGCGGCGTCGTAACGGTGGTCGGTGGCCGTGCCGGGGATGGGGACGACCCGGGAGAGCACCTCGTCGAGGCCGCCGGTGTGCCGCGAGCCGAGCCGCGCGCCGAGCTGGTGACGCAGCCGCAGCAGCTCGGAGTGGGCGTCGGCGTGCCGGAACGACCAGCGGGCGGAGAACAGCCTGCCCCGCTCCAGCGAGCGCGCCGCCCCGTCGACGGCCTCCAGGTCGTGGGCGACGACGGTCGCCCCGGACCGCGGCGTCAGGACGGTGACGCTCCACTCGCGGGCCGCGTCCTCGCCGTCGGTGAGACGGACGTGCCCGAGGCCGTCGGGGAACCCGTCGGGGGCGTCGCCGACGGTGGCGACGACGGCGCCGTCCCCGCAGACGGCGGCGAGCCGGTCCCAGACGCCGAGTGCCGGCCGGAGGTACTCCGACCGCTGGACGAGCCCGACGACCGCCATCGGCCGGTCCCGGGACGGGGCGAGGGCGAACTCCTCGATCGCCAGGGCGAGCGCGTCGAGCAGCGGCTTCGTGACGGTCCGTGAGGGGCGGTGCGCGACGCCGGGCATGAGTGTGGAGTCCCCGGCACTGATCACTCACGCCTCACTCATTTGCAGTAACGCTTGTCACAGAGTTATACGTGTGTGAACGGTTAAGCGGTTGCCTGTGTGATGCGAGTCTCGGTCCCTCCCCGTAACAGTGCGGCGGCAAGTACCGCACCGATCACGAGGAGTGATGATCCGATCCACATGGCGCTCGTGAACCCCGGCCCGAACGACGCCGGGTCGGCGGGGGCGTCCCCGCGGATCCCCGCGATCGCGGGTACGGCCGCGACCGCGAGCAGGCCCGCGGCCCGCGCGATCGCGTTGTTGACCCCCGACGCGACGCCCGCGTGCCGGTCCGCCGCCGCGTCGAGCACCGCCGTGGTCAGCGGCGCGACGGCCGCGGACAGCCCCAGCCCGACCAGCGCCGTCGCCGGGAGCACGTCGGTGAGCCAGGTCGCGCCGGGCCCGATCCGCGACGCCAGCAGCATCCCGGCCGCGGCCAGCAGCAGCCCGCCGGTGACCAGCGGTGCCGGGCCCGTGCGCGTCGCGAGCCGCCCGGCGCGGGCCGACAGCAGCAGCATGAGCACGGTGACCGGCAGGGTCGCGGTCCCCGCCAGCAACGGGGAGAACCCGGCCACGATCTGCAGCTGCACGGCGAGCAGCACGAACAGCAGCCCCAGCGCCGCATAGACGGCGACGGTCACGACGTTCGCGCCGGTGAACCGGCGCCCGTCCCCGGCGTCGCCGGTGCCGGTGAACAGCTCCGGTGGCACCAGCGGGGACCGGCTGCGCCGTTCGACCAGTGCGAACGCCACGAGTGCCGCCACTCCGGCGAGGCCCGCGCCCCACACCTGCAGTCCGGGCGATGCACCGGCGCCGGCCGCCGTCCCGGCCCAGGTCAGCAACGCCAGCCCGGCGACCGCGAGCACGCTGCCCGGGACGTCGAGCCGGTGCGCGGCGTCGGGGTCACGCGACTCGGGCACGTGCCGCACCGCCACCGCGACGACGACCGCCGCGAGCGGCAGGTTGATCAGGAACACCGCCCGCCACGACCACTCCACGAGCGTCCCGCCGACGAACGGGCCCAGCGCCCCCGCGACCCCGCCGAGCCCGGACCAGGCCCCGATGGCCGCCGCCCGGTCCGCCCCGTGGAACGACGCCGAGATCAGTGCCAGGCTGCCCGGGGTCAGCAACGCCCCGCCCACCCCCTGCAGGGCCCGGGCCGCGGCGAGCACCTCGACGCTCGGCGCCAGCCCGCACAGCAGTGAGGCCAGCGCGAACCAGACCGCCCCGGTCACGAAGATCCGCCGCCTGCCGAACCGGTCGCCCAGCGAGCCGCCGAGCAGGATCAGCCCGGCCAGGGTCAGGGTGTAGCCGTTGACCGTCCACTGGAGACCGGCGAATCCGGCGCCGAGGTCCTCGGCGATGCGGGGCAGGGCGATCGTGACGACGGTGTTGTCGAGCATCGCCATGCCCGAGCCGAGCACGCAGGCCGTGATGACCCAACGGCCGGCCGCGGTGCCGGTGCGCAGTCCGGTGTCCATGGTCGGCGAACACCGGGACGTCCTGGTCTCTTCCGTCGCCGGGCCTCGGGGTCAGCCGGTGACCACCCCCGCCCGCCGCCCGGCCTCGGTGAGCCGCTCGGCCAGCAGCGCCGCGCCCGCCTCGTCCACCCGCCCCACCGACAGCCGCAGCATCTGCCGGTCGTCGGGCAGGAACGCGGTGCCCGGGATGGTCAGGGTGTCGTGGTCGAGCAGCAGCGTCCGGACGACGTCGAGGGTCGGGCGGTCCGGGAACGGGTGGCGCACCCAGGCGAAGAACCCGCCGAGCGCGGCGACCTCGAACCCGCCCGGGCGGTCGGCGAGTGCGGCACCGACCCACTCCCGCCGCCGGGCGATCTCCGCGACCCGGTCGGCCCGCCACACCCCGGCGCGGGTGAGCCCGGCCACCGCGGCCTCCTGCCCGGTCCGCGGTGCGCAGATGGCGATGCAGTCGAGCAGCTTGAGCACCTGGCGTCGCAGCTCCGGGCCGGCGACGACCGACCCGACCCGGTACGCCGGGATCGCCAGGTCCTTGGAGTAGGAGTGCAGACCGACCACGGTCGAACGCCACGCCGGGTCGGCGAACAGCGTGTGCGACGGCTCGGTCGTGTCCGGGCGGAACGAGCGGTAGGTCTCGTCGAGGACGAGCGCGATGTCGTGGCGTCGGGCCAGCTCGGCGAACGCGGTGATCTCCTCGGGCGGGACCGTCACCCCGCTCGGGTTCCCCGGCGTGACCAGCACGATCGCCCGGGTGCGCGGGGTGAGGAGCGCCTCGGCGTCGGCGGCGCGCGGGACCAGGTCGGCGTCGGGCTCCAGGTACACCGGCGTGACGCCGCGCATCCGCAGCCACATGTCGTGGTTGAAGTAGTAGGGCAGCGGCGAGATCACCTCGTCGCCCGGACCGGCGAGCGCGTCGGCGACCACGGCGAACGCCTGGTTGCAGCCCGCGGTGACCACGACGTCGTCGGGGGTGAGGTCGCCGCCGTGCTCGCGGGCCAGCTCGTCGGCGATCGCCCGCCGCAGCGGCGGGATGCCCGGCACCGGCGCGTAGCCGGACAGGCCGGGGTCCCGTGCGACCTCGACGACGCGCTCGACGACCTCGGGTGCCGGCGGGTACGGCGGCGCGGCCTGCGACAGGTCCAGCAACGGGTGCGTCGCGTTCCGTGCCGGGTCCCGCTCGCCGGCCAGCGCGAGGGCCGCACCGATGGGGGAGTCGCTGCCGGCCGCCGTCGTGGGGTCGAGTCGCACCGTCGGATGCCGCCTTCCGGGTCGTCCTGCGTCGGTCCTGCGGTCCGATCGTCGCCGACGCGGCCCGGGGCGGTCCAGCGACCCTCGGGATACGGTCGCCGCAGCAGGCGTTGCGAGGTGGCACGGTGGTCGAGGTCCGGACGGCGCCCGGCGCGGGGTTCCGCCGCCGGGTCCTGCTCGTCCTGTGCCTCACCGAGATCACCAGCTGGGGCGTCCTCTACTACGCGTTCCCGGTGCTCGCCCCGTCGATCTCGGCGGACACCGGCTGGTCGGTGAGCGCGGTGACCGGCGCGTTCTCCGCGGGCCTCGGGGTGTCCGCGCCGGCCGGGATCGTCGTCGGACGGCTGTTGGACCGGTGGGGCCCGCGCTGGGTGATGACGGCCGGGTCGCTGCTGGGGGTGCCCGCCGTCGTCGGGATCGCCGTCGCACCGTCCTGGCCGTGGTTCCTCGCCGCGTGGCTGGTCGCGGGGCTCGCGCAGTCCGCGACGCTGTACCCGCCCGCGTTCGCGGCGCTGACCCGCTGGTGGGGAAGCGACCGGGTGCGCGCGCTGACCGGGCTCACCCTGGCCGGCGGCCTGGCCAGCACGGTGTTCGCGCCGCTGTCGGCGGCGCTGCTCGGCGGGTTCGGCTGGCGCGGCACCTACCTGGTGCTCGCCGCCGTCCTGCTGGTTGTGACGGTCCCTGCGCACCTGCTCGGGCTGCGCGGCCCGTGGCCGGGGGCCCCCGCCCCGCCCGAGCACGCCGACCCGGGCGCGATCGCGCGCAGCCGCCCGTTCCTGCTGACCGTGGCCGCGGTGTTCCTCGGCACGTTCTGCGGGTTCGCGGTCGCGGTGAACCAGGTGCCGCTGCTCATCGAGCGGGGACTCGACGTACAGACGGCGGCCTGGGCGCTCGGGCTCGGCGGGGTCGGGCAGGTCGCCGGGCGGGCCCTCTACACCCGCGTCGTGGGACGGCTGGCCCCACCGGCACGGGCGGTGCTCGTCCTGGCGGCGCTGGCCGCGTCGACCGCGCTGCTGGGACTGCTGCCCGGCCCGGCGTGGCTGCTGGTCGGCGCGGCGGTGCTGACCGGCGCGGCCCGCGGGATCACGACGCTGCTGCAGGCCACAGCGGTATCGGACCGGTGGCGGTCGCGGTCTCGCCGTGGGCCGGGGCGGCGCTGGCCGGGCCGCTCGGGGGCTACCCGCAGCTGTTCGCGGTGCTCGCCGGGGCCGCGGCGGTGGGGGCGGTGCTGGCCGTCGGCACCCGGGTCCGTGATCCGCGCTGACCCGGCTGCGGGCCCGTGCCCGTCCCGGGTGTTCACGGGGACGTTCCCTCACACGTGGGCGACGGGCCCGGAACGCACGAAACCGGCCACGGAGGACCGTGACCGGTTTCGGAGGATGTGTGTCCGAGGGGGGACTTGAACCCCCACCCCCTTATACGGGGACTAGCACCTCAAGCTAGCGCGTCTGCCATTCCGCCACTCGGACGTCGCGATCTCTCGATCGCGTCGTGGGGAAGCATAGCCGAGGCCCGCGGCCGGGTCGCGGCGGGGTCGGCACGCGTCGCCGGTGGTAGAACGACGCCCATGACCGCTTCAGCGAACGACGACCCGACCAGCGCCGAGGACGAGGTCGTGCAGCTGTGTTCGGAGCTGATCCGGATCGACACGACCAACACCGCCGACCCGGAGACCCTCGTCGGTGAGGCCGAGGCGGCCGACTACGTCGCGGACAAGCTGCGCGAGGTCGGCTACGACGTCGAGCTGGTCGAGTCCGGTATGCCCGGGCGGATGAACGTGATCGCCCGGCTCGAGGGCGCCGACCGCTCCCGCGGTGCACTGCTGATGCACGGCCACCTCGACGTCGTCCCCGCGGACGCGAGCGAGTGGTCGGTGCACCCGTTCTCCGGGGCCGTGCAGGACGGCTACGTCTGGGGCCGCGGCGCCGTCGACATGAAGGACATGGACGCGATGATGCTGGCGGTCGCCCGCCGCTTCAAGCGTGAGGGCGTCGTCCCGCCGCGGGACATCGTGTGGGCCTTCGTCGCCGACGAGGAGGCCGGCGGGAAGTGGGGCGCGCAGTGGCTGGTCGAGCACCGGCCCGATCTCTTCGAGGGGTGCACCGAGGCCGTCGGAGAGGTCGGCGGGTTCTCGCTGACCCTCGGTGAGGACCAGCGGGCGTACCTGATCGAGGCCGCGGAGAAGGGCATCGCCTGGATGCGGCTGCGGGCCAGGGGCAAGCCCGGCCACGGCTCGTTCCTGCACGACGACAACGCCGTCACCATCCTGGCCGAGGCCGTCGCCCGGCTCGGGAACCACACGTTCCCGCTCACGATCACCGACACGGTGCAGGCGTTCCTGGACCGGATGACCGAGCTGACCGGCGTCGAGTACCCGGAGGACGACCTCGAGGGCGCACTGGCCAAGCTCGGCCCGATCTCGCGGATCATCGGCGCGACCGTCCGGGACACCGCGAACCCGACGATGCTCGACGCCGGGTACAAGGCCAACGTCATCCCGTCGACGGCCGAGGCGGTCGTGGACTGCCGGGTGCTGCCGGGCCGCGAGGAGGCGTTCCTGCGCGAGGTCGACGAGCTGCTCGGCCCGGACGTCGAGCGCGAGTGGGTCACCGACCTGCCCGCCGTCGAGACGCCGTTCGAGGGTGCACTGACCGACGCGATGCAGGCCGCGCTGCGCACCGAGGACCCGACCGCCGAGATCGTCCCGTACATGCTGTCCGGGGGGACCGACGCGAAGGCGTTCTCGACGCTGGGCATGAAGTGCTACGGCTTCGCGCCGCTGCGGCTCCCCCCGGAGCTGGACTTCGCGTCGCTGTTCCACGGCATCGACGAGCGGGTGCCGGTGGACGCGCTGCGGTTCGGCACCCGGGTGCTCGACCGCTTCCTGCGCACGGTGTGACGGGGACGCCGGGCCCGGCCGGCCCGGCACCCCGCTCCGTGACGGCACCGGCCGCCGGGTGGAAGGGTGGCGGCATGGATCTCTCGGGCAAGGTCGCCCTGGTCACCGGAGGCGCGTCGGGCATCGGCGCGGCCGCGGTCGACCGGCTGGTGGCGGCAGGTGCGCAGGTCGTGGTCGTCGACCGGGACGCCGACGGCGCCGCGGCCGTCGCGGAGAGGGCCGGTGGGCTCGCCCACGCGGCCGACGTCACCGACCCCGCGGCGATGGCCGCCGCGGTGGCCGCGGCCGAGGAGCGTTTCGGGCGGCTCGACATCGTGCTGCTCAACGCCGGCATCACGGCGGGCCAGTCCGGCGTCACCGACCTCGACCTGGACGGCTACCGGCGCATCCTCGGCGTGAACCTCGACCACGTGGTGTTCGGGCTCAACGCCGCCGTCCCGGCGCTGCGCCGCGCCGGGGGCGGTCATGTGGTGGCGACCGCGTCGCTGGCCGGGCTGATCGGCCTGCCCGGCGACGCGCTCTACACCGCGACCAAGCACGCCGTCGTCGGCTACGTCCGGGCCGCGGGCCCGGCGCTGGCGGGGGAGGGCATCCGGGTCACCGCCGTGTGCCCCGGGTTCGCCGACACCCCGCTGATCGGCAACGTCCGCGCCCAGTTCGGCGACTTCCCGCTGCTGGGGGCCGACGACGTCGCCGCGGCCGTCGAGCAGATCCTGGAGCGGGGCGAGCCGGGGGAGTGCTGGTACGTGCAACCCGGCCGCGAGCCCGCGCCCTACGGCTTCCGGGGGGTGCCCAGCCCGCGCGGGGCGGGCACGCCGCCGGAGGTCGGCTGGCAGGACGCCTGAGAGGGGTCTTGACCTGAACCGCGGTGCAGGTCACATCCTGGGGGCATGGCCGAGCTGAACCACACCATCGTCCACTCCCGTGACAAGCGCGCCGGGGCGGCGTACCTCGCCGAGATCCTGGGACTGCCCGAGCCGACGTCGTTCGGGCCGTTCCGGGTCGTGCGTGTCGCCAACGGCGTCGACCTGGACTTCATGGACGCCGACCCGGCGACGATCGTCCCGCAGCACTACGCGTTCCTGGTCTCCGACGACGAGTTCGACGCCGCGTTCGCCCGGATCACCGCCCGCGGCCGGCAGTACTGGGCAGACCCCGGCGGGAGCCGTCCCGGCGAGATCAACACCCACGACGGCGGCCGGGGCGTGTACTTCGACGACCCGTCCGGGCACCGCCTGGAGCTCATCACGGTGCCCTACGGCGGCTGACGGGCGGGGACCGTCAGAAGGTGGGCTCGGGCAGCAGGCCCTGCTGGGCGCCGAGCCGTCGTCGCAGCACGATCTTGCGCACGCCGCCGGGGTAGAGGCGCAGCCGGGACAGCTCCCAGCCGGAGAACTCGGCCTGGATCGCCAGCCGCACCGACGCCGTCAGCCGGGAGACGTCCCCCTCGATGCGCACCGGGCGGTACTCGTACCGGTCGTCGGTCCAGCCGTCGCCGTCCCGAGTCCCGGCCACCCGATTCCCGGCGGCGGAGTCCTCCGACCCGTTCCCAGCGCCCTCGGTCATGCGTGCCTCCCGGTCGTGCCGTGCTCGTCGGTGCCCACCGGGTGAACGGTGGGTGTCGCGTCGGGCATTCCCACTGTAAAGGGCACCCGGGCCGGCGGGGGAGGCTCAGACGGGGTCGCTCACGTCGTCGAGCGCGGTGCGGATCTCGGCGGGCAGCACGAGGTCCTCGGCTGCGAGCGAGGCCCGCAGCTGGGCCGCATCCCGCGCCCCGACGACGGCCGAGGCCACCCCCGGGCGGTCCCGCACCCAGGTCAGCGCCACCGACAGCGGTGAGGTGCCGAGCCCGTCGGCGGCGGTGAGGACCGACTGGACGATCCGCGCCGAGTGCTCGGTGCGGCGCGCCTCCACGTACGAGGCCAGCAGCGCGCTCGCGCCCCGCGAGTCCGCCGGGGTGCCGTCGGTGTACTTGCCCGTGAGCACCCCCCGGCCCAGCGGAGCCCAGGCCAGCAGCCCGAGGCCGTGGTACCGGGCGGCGGGCAGGAGCTCGGCCTCCGGTTCCCGGGCGAGCAGCGAGTACTCCACCTGCGCCGACACCGGACGGCAGACGGCCGGGTCGGGCCCGGCGGTGGCGCCACCCGCGACGGTCGCCAGCTGCCAGCCGGCCGGGGCGACCAGCCCGGCGTAGCGCACCCGTCCGGAGTAGACGGCGACCTGCACCGCGGACAGCGTCTCGTCCAGCGGCACCCGGGGGTCCCAGCCGGGGAACTGCCACAGGTCCAGGTGCCCGGTGCCCAGCCGGCGCAGCGTGCGGTCCAGTGAGCGCAGCAGCGCGGTCCGCGAGGCCCGTTCACCCGCGTCGGGGGCGGCCGTGCCGCGTCCGGCGAGGACGACGTCGTCGCGACGCACGGTGCCCCGCAGCAGCCCGCCGAGCACCTGCTGGGCGGCGCCGCCGCCGTAGTCCTCGGCGGTCTCGACGAGGGTCCCGCCGACGTCGACGAACGCGCGCAGCTGGTCCGCGGCATCGGCGGGGGAGGTGTCCTCGCCCCAGGTCATGGTGCCCAGGCCGACCCGCGACACCTCGAGGCCGCTGCTGCCCACCGGTCTGCGTTGCACGGTCGCCGAGCCTAGGCGCGCGGGCCCGCGGGACCGGTGAGGGCGCGCAGAGTGACCCCCGTCTCGGCGAGTACGGTGACGGCCCGTGATCATCCAGGAGCCGAGCCGCCAGGACCGGACGACGCCGGACCGGGGCGCCCCGGCCCGCGGCCGCGACGGGAGCCGTTCGTGAGCTGGCTCGAGGTCGTCGTCCTCGGGATCGTCCAGGGGCTCACCGAGTTCCTCCCGGTGTCCTCCTCGGCGCACCTGCGGATCGTCTCGGCGGTCGGTTTCGGCGGGGACCCGGGGGCGGCGTTCACCGCCGTCTCCCAGCTCGGCACCGAGGCCGCGGTGATCGTCTACTTCGCCAAGGACATCTGGCACCTGTTCCTCACCTGGGTGCGCGGGTTCCGCGACGCGGAGGTCCGCGCCACCGACGACTACCGGCTGGCCTGGCTGGTCATCATCGGGTCGGTCCCGATCGCGGTGCTCGGGGTGCTGTTCAAGGACCAGATCGAGGGCGTCGCCCGGAACCTCTGGCTGGTCGCGACCACGCTGATCGTGTTCGGTGTCCTGCTCGGCCTGGCCGAGCGCTTCGGCAAGCAGGTCAAGCCGGTCGAACGGATCACCGTCAAGGACGGCATCCTGCTCGGCTTCGCCCAGGCCATGGCGCTGATCCCGGGCGTCTCGCGGTCCGGTGGCACGATCACCGCCGGCCTGTTCCTGGGGCTGACCCGGCCCGCGATCGTGCGGTACTCGTTCCTGCTGGCGATCCCGTCGGTGTTCGGGGCCGGCCTGTTCACGCTGCCCGACGTGTTCGCCGGCGACGGCCCGTCCGGGGCGCAGATGCTCGTGGCGGTGGTGGTCGCGTTCGTCGTCGGCTACGCGGTGATCGCCTGGCTGCTCCGGTTCGTGCAGAACAACACCGTCTACGTGTTCGTCGCCTACCGGATCGCGCTGGGTGTCGCCCTGCTCGCCGCCCTGTCGCTCGGCGCGGTCAGCGCGTACTGACCGCCGTCACTCCCGTAGCCTCGGTCGGCGTGACGACCTTGATCCTGCTGCGGCACGGCCGGTCCACCGCGAACACCGCGGGCGTGCTGGCCGGGCGCACCCCGGGCGTGGAGCTCGACGACCGCGGCCGCGAGCAGGCGGCGGCCGTCGTCGACCGGCTCGCGACCCTGCCGATCGCCTCGGTCGTGACCTCCCCGCTGGAGCGGTGCCGCCAGACCGTCGCGCCGCTCGCGGCGGCCCGCGGGCTGGAGCCGGTCGTCGAGGACGACCTGGCCGAGGTCGACTACGGCGCGTGGACCGGGCGGAAGATCACCGACCTGCTCAAGGAGGACCTGTGGAAGGTCGTCCAGGCGCACCCGTCGGCCGCGACCTTCCCGGACGGCGAGTCCCTGGCCGGGATGCAGGCCCGCTCGGTCGCGGCGGTGCGTCGCCACGTCGCCCGGGTCCGGGCCGAGCACGGCGAGGACGCGATCGTCCTGGCCTGCAGCCACGGGGACGTGATCAAGGCGATCCTCGCCGACGCGCTGGCCAGCCACCTCGACAACTTCCAGCGGATCGTCGTCGACACCTGCTCGGTGAGCGTCGTCACCTACACCGAGCTGCGGCCGTTCGTCGCGCGGATGAACGAGCAGTCCGGCGACGTCGCGAGCCTGGTCCCCAAGCCGAAGCCCGCCGAGGGCGAGGAACAGCCGGTGAACGCCTCCGACGCCGTGGTCGGGGGTTCCACGAACGCGTGAGGCGGGGGGTGATCCACCTCGCATCGTCCCTGGTGGACGCACCCACAGGTGACCGCGGGGATGCCCCCGCAGCCGGATACGCCTACCCTGGAAGGGTCATGGCACGCGTCATCCACGTCTTCCGCCGACCCGACCGCTTCGTGGCCGGGACCGTCGGCGAGCCCGGCGATCGCGCCTTCTACCTGCAGGCGATCGAGAGCAGCCGCACGATCAGTGTGCTGCTGGAGAAACAGCAGGTCTCGGTGCTGGCCGAACGCATCACGGCGCTGCTGGGCGAGGTGTCGAAGCGCTTCGGCGAGGACAACCTGCTCGGCGCGACCGTGGCCACGGGGTCCTCGGACAGCGACCCGCTCGCGGTCCCGCTGGAGGAGGAGTTCCGGGTCGGGACCATGGGCCTGGGCTGGGACGCCGACTCGAGCTCGATCGTCGTCGAGCTGCTCGCGGTCACCGAGGAGGAGATCGACGAGTCGGTCGTCCTCGACGACACCGAGGAGGGCCCGGACGCGCTGCGCGTGTTCCTGTCCCCGACGGCGGCCAAGGCCTTCGCCGAGCGCGCCGAGAAGGTCGTCGACGCGGGCCGTGCCCCGTGCCCGCTCTGCGCCGAGCCGCTCGACCCCGAGGGCCACGTCTGCGTGCGCCTCAACGGCTACCACGACCGCAACCCCGTGGCCGGGACGGAGTGACGCTCGACCTGCGCGACCCCGCCGTGTTCGAGGTCCTGCGCACCGGCCGCATGGACATCACGGGCCGGATGGTCGACGCCTCCAACGCCACCCTGTTCGGCACCGTCTCCCTCGACGGCGTCGAGCTGCGCTGCGTGTACAAGCCGGTGCGGGGGGAGCGCCCGCTGTGGGACTTCCCGGACGGCACCCTCGCCGGGCGCGAGGTCGGTGCCTTCCTCGTCTCCGAGATCTCCGGGCTCGACGTCGTCCCGCCCACGGTGCTGCGCGACCAGGCCCCGTTCGGGACCGGCATGGTGCAGGCCTGGGTCTCCTCGGGGGACGAGGGCGCCCTGTCCGAGCCACCCGCCGACGACGCGGGCGACGAGCTGGACGGCGACATCACCGAGGAGACCGTCCAGCTCGCCACCGAGTCGCTGGTCGAGCTGTGCGAGCCGCACGAGATCCCCGGCGGCTGGCTGCCGGTGCTCCGTGCCCGGGACGGCGCGGGGGACCCGGTGGTGCTGGTCCACGCCGACCACCCTCAGCTGCGGGACATGGCGCTGTTCGACGTCGTCGTCAACAACGCCGACCGCAAGGGCGGGCACGTGATCCTCGCCGGGGACGGCGACGTCTACGGCGTGGACCACGGCCTGACCCTGCACACCGAGCCGAAGCTGCGCACCGTCCTGTGGGGCTGGGTCGGGGACGAGCTCGGCGAGGAGCACACGGCCGTCCTCAAGGAGCTGCGCGCCCGGCTGGCGGGCGAGTTCGCCGACGTCCTCGGCGAGCACGTCACCCGCCGCGAGGTCGCGGCGCTGCGCTCCCGGATCGACCACCTGCTCGCCGAGCCGCGCTTCCCCGGCCCGGACGGCTACGGCCCGGCCATCCCCTGGCCGGCGTTCTAGCCGGTCACCTCCAGGAGCCCGAGCCGCTGCGTCGCGCGGGTCATCGCGACGTAGAGGTCCGCCGGGTCGGCCGCCCGGATCCGCTCCGGGTCGACGATCACGACGGCGTCGAACTCCAGGCCCTTCGACGACACCGGGGTGTGCACCGGCACGCCGGGGGCCCCCAGGTCGGTGCCGGGCGGGGCGATGACGGTGACCGTCCCGTCGGCGGTGCGGGCCCGCTCGTCGTCGACGGCGGCGCGGACCGCGGCGCCGAGCTCCCCGGCCGGGACCGTGCGCGTCCACGGCTGCTCACCGGTGCTGCGCACCGACTCCGGCGGGCGACGGTCCGGGGCGTAGGTCGCCAGCACCCGCGCGGCGGCGTCCATGATCTCCGACGGCGTCCGGTAGTTCACCGTCAGCGTGCGGTGCGTCCAGCGTCCGGCCAGGTGCGGGGCGAGCACGTCGGCCCAGGCCCGGGCGCCGGCCGGGGCGCTGCGCTGGGCGAGGTCGCCGACCGCGGTGATCGACCGCGCCGGGCAGCGCCGCAGCAGCACGTGCCAGTCCATCGCGGACAGCTCCTGCGCCTCGTCGACGACGAGGTGCCCGTAGCGCCAGTCCCGGTCCGACGCCGCGCGCTCGGCCACGGTCAGCGGCACCCCGGCGACGTGCCGCTGCGCGAGCATGTCCGCGGTCACGAAGTCGGTGGGCCGCAGCTCGTCCGGGTCCTCCCCGGCGAGCGACCGGTCCGCGGACTCCAGCACGGTCAGCACCTCGGCGGCGTAGGCGCTGTCCGGCTCCGGTGCCGTGGCGGGTGTCCCGTCGGGGACCGGGCCGAGTAGCTCGGCGAGCTCGTCGAGCAGGGGCGCGTCGGCCACGGTCCACGGCGTGCCCGGTTCCCGCCGCAGCGACTCCGGAGCACCCGCGGCGGCCAGCCGGTCCGGGTCGGCGTACAGCTCGGCCAGGGCCCGCTGCGGGGTCAGTACCGGCCACAGCTGCTCGACGGCCGCGTGGAACCGGGGGTCGGTGCGCAACGCGTCGCGCAGCTCGGCCCGCATCTCGGCCGACACCTCGGCCGCCCCGGCGGGCTCGATCTCCGGGATGTCCAGCCCCGCCAGCAGCTCCGCGAGCTCCGGCGGGTCCTCCAGACCGACCTCGAGCCGCTCCAGCCCCTGGTCGACGAGCAGCCGCCCGAGGGTGTCGCGGAACGTGGCGCGGGCGATGTTGTGCGGCTGCCCGGTGGCACGGGCCCGGCGGCGCGCCTCGGCGGCCGGCGCCGTGCCGATCTCGACGGTGACGTCGTCCATCTCGATCGCGACCGGTGCCCCGGGCAGCTCCTGGCGGTCGTCGACGGCGCGGCGCAGCACGTCGACCATCGCGAGGTCGCCCTTGAGCCGGGTCGTCCCCGGCGGGTCGGTCGCCTCCGCCACGACGCCGTGCGCGAGGCGTCCGGGGGTGGTGAACACGACCGCGGACTCGCCGAGCGCGGGCAGTACCCCGCCGACGTAGTGCACGAACCCCGCACTCGGCCCGACGACGAGCACGCCGCTGCGGGCGAGCCGGTCGCGGTGGGTGTAGAGCAGGTACGCGATCCGGTGCAGCGCGACGGCGGTCTTGCCCGTCCCGGGGCCGCCCTCGATCACGACGGTGCCCGACAGCGGCAGACGGATGATCTCGTCCTGCTCGGACTGGATGGTGGTGACGATGTCGCGCATGCGGGTCCCGCGCGGCGCGGTGAGGGCGGCGAGGAGCGCGGGGTCCGACGCCGACACGGTCCCGGTGCCGGGCCCGTCGCCGTCGAGGAGGTCGTCGTGGAAGCCGGCGACCCGCTCGTGCGGCGCGGTGCCGGCGACGGTGTAGTGCCGGCGCCGGGTCACACCGAGCGGGGTGACCGGGGTGGCGCAGTAGAAGGGCTGCGCGGCCGGCGCCCGCCAGTCGACCAGCGCGCTCTCGCCGTCGGCCGGGTCGGTCAGCCCGATCCGGCCGACCCGGGTCGGGGCGGCCCCGTCGACGTGGTCGAGACGCCCGAAGCACAGTCCCGCGCGGGCCGCGGTGAGCGTGCGCACCCGCTCCGAGGCGCGGTGCACCGACACGTCGCGTTCCCAGCGGGCGCTGAGCTGCTCCCCGGCACGCTCGGCGGCGGCGCCCCGGGCCTGCGCGCCCGCGGCGGCGAGCTCGTCGTCGAGCAGGGCGTGCAGCCCGCGGAGGTGCCGGGTCTCGCGGGTCAGCTCCGCCTCGTAGGCGGAAGCGGAGGTCGCCGGGGTCTTGCCATCCGTGTTATACTTAAGGTGCTGGTCCACGTTCTCGTGTTCTGAGCGCACCCTGAAGGGTAGCGCGTTCCGGGTCGTCTGCGCACTCATTTCCGTCGTCGGCGGACCAGTCCGACGGTCTCGCGCGCCGCCATCGCGGTCGCGAACGTGCCGAACACCAGCCCCAGCACGACCGCGTCGAGCGCCAGGCCGAGGACCGCGCCCGCCACCGTGCCCGGCGCGGCGGTCACCGCCAGTACAGTGCCCCACTTCCCGGACGCGGTGCCCTGACGCAGGTGCACGACCGTCCCGACGATCGAGTTCGGGATGAACATCAGCAGCGATGTCCCGGCCGCGACGTGCAGATCCGTGCCGAACAGCAGCACCATCGCCGGCACCGCGAGCAGCCCGCCGCCGAGTCCCATCGCACCCGCCCAGGCGCCGATGACCAGGCCGACCACCGTCGCCGTCGGATACAGGAACCAGGGATCGGCGACCAGCGACGCCGGCACCACCGCCCCGCCGAGCAGCGGCACGCCCAGCGCGTCGACGAGCAGCTTCGCCGCCGTCAGCACCAGCACGGCCACCAGCAGGACCCGCAGCAGCGTCTCCGACGCGCGCGCCAGCAGCTTCGGGCCGATCCACCCGCCGACCGTGCCACCGACGATCAGCCCGGCGCCGGTCCGCAGGTCCAGCGACCCGCCGCCGAGCGCGTAGGCGGCCGCACCGGCGACGCAGACCCCGATGTTCGCGATCGTCGACGAGCCGTGGATCCGGGCCCGCGACATCGCGGTGAACCGGTCGAGCGCGGGCACGAACAGCACTCCGCTGCCGCCGCCGATCAGCCCGCCGACGACGCCACCGACCAGGCCGGTCACGCCCACCGGCACGGCCCGGCCGTCCCGGTCCGTGTCGGGGGAGAGGCGGACCATCGGGCCAGTGTCACCCCACCGGCGGCCCCGCCGTGCGCGGCGTCCCAGCGGGCGGGAACCGGGGATACGGTCGGCCCATGACGCTCCCGGCCCCGCAGCGGATCACCGTCCCCGGCACGACCCTGCCCGAGATCACCCTGTCCGTGCACGACACCGGCGGCGACGGCAGCCCCGTCCTGCTGCTGCACGGCTGGCCGGACCGGGCCGCCCTGTGGACCCACCAGGCGGCCGCGCTCGCCGGGGCCGGGTACCGCGTCGTCGTCCCGGACCTGCGCGGCTTCGGGGACTCCGACCGGCCCGCCGAGGTCGAGCACTACCGGATGCGGGCCCTGGCCGCCGACGTCTTCGGCGTCGCGGACGCGCTCGGCATCGACCGGTTCGCCCTCGCCGGGCACGACTGGGGCGCCTCCCTCGGCTGGGCCCTCACCCTCGCCTCGCCGCGGGTGACCCGCTACGCCGCGTTCTCCGTCGGACACCCGGCCGCGTTCGCCACCGCGGGGTTCCGGCAGAAGGCGATGTCCTGGTACATGCTCTGGTTCCAGTTCCCCGGCGTCGCCGAGCAGGTGATGCCGGCCGACGACTGGCAGTTCCTGCGCGGCTGGCTGCACGCGACGCTGCCCGAGGGACATCCGATGGCCGCCCGCCAGCTCGCCGACCTGTCCCGGCCGGGCGCCCTGACGGCGTCGCTGAACTGGTACCGCGCCAACATCGACCCGGCGACGTTCGTGCCCACCACGATCCCGCAGCCCCCGCGGATCACGGTGCCGACGATGGGGGTGTGGAGCGACGGCGACCTCGCGCTCACCGAGGGGCAGATGCGGGGCTCCTCGGCGTACGTCGACGACTTCCGCTTCGAGCTCGTCGAGGGCTGCGGGCACTGGATCCCGGAGGAGGCGCCGGAGGCTGCGAGCGCGCTGCTCGCCGACTTCCTCGCGGGGTGACCGAGGGGACACGCGCTCCTCGCTGCGCCGCCGTGGGCCGCGGGCCAGGATGGGTCGGGTACAGCGGCGTCCGAACGACATGGAGGAAGCACTGATGGCGGAGAAGAGCCGGATCGGGGTCACCGGGCTGGCGGTGATGGGGGCGAACCTCGCCCGCAACATGGCCCGCCGTGGCTTCCCGGTGGCGGTGCACAACCGCACCACCTCGAAGACGACCGAATTCATGAAGGACTACGGCGACGAGGGTGCCTTCACCGGCACCGAGTCGCTGCAGGAGTTCGTCGACGCGCTGGAGACCCCGCGCAAGATCGTCGTCATGGTGAAGGCGGGCAAGCCGGTCGACGCCGTCATCGACGAGCTGGCCCCGCTGCTCGACAGCGGCGACATCATCATCGACGCCGGCAACTCGCACTTCCCCGACACCGACCGCCGTGCCGCGTACTGCGAGGAGCGCGGGCTGCGCTTCATGGGCATCGGTGTGTCCGGCGGCGAGGAGGGCGCCCTCAACGGGCCGAGCATCATGCCCGGCGGCCCGCAGGAGGCCTACGGCGAGGTCGAGGAGATCCTCACCGCGATCGCCGCGAACGTCAACGGTACCCCGTGCTGCACCCACGTCGGCCCCGGCGGCGCCGGGCACTACGTGAAGATGGTGCACAACGGCATCGAGTACGCCGACATCCAGCTCATCGCCGAGGCCTACGACCTGCTCACGCACGTCGCCGGGCTGTCCGCGCCGGAGATCGGGAAGATCTTCGAGGAGTGGAACTCGGGCGACCTCGAGTCCTTCCTCATCGAGATCACCGGCATCGTGCTGGCCAAGACCGATGAGAAGACCGGGAAGCCGCTCGTCGACGTGATCGTCGACCAGGCCGAGCAGAAGGGCACCGGCCGCTGGACGGCCATCGACGCGCTCGACCTCGGCGTCCCGCTGACCGGCATCACCGAGGCCGTGTTCGCCCGCACGCTGTCCAACCTGCGCGACGAGCGCCGGGAGGCCTCGACGACTCTGGGCGGCCCGACCCCGGGCTCGGGGAAGAACCGCGACGAGCTCGTCGAGGACATCCGCCAGGCGCTCTACGCGTCCAAGGTCGTCGCCTACGCCCAGGGCTTCGCGCAGATGCGCGCCGCCTCGCAGGCCAACGACTGGGACCTCGACCTCGGCGCGATGGCCCGGATCTGGCGCGGCGGCTGCATCATCCGCGCCCAGTTCCTCAACCGGATCACCGAGGCCTACGAGTCCCACCCGGACCTGGACAACCTGCTGATGGTCCCGTACTTCACCGAGGCCGTCGCGAACGCACAGGACGCGTGGCGCCGGGTCGTGGTGACCGCGACCGAGCAGGGTGTGGCGATCCCCGCGTTCTCCTCCAGCCTGTCCTACTACGACGGCTACCGTCGCGAGCGCGGCCCGGCCAACCTCATCCAGGGGCTGCGCGACTACTTCGGCGCGCACACCTACGCGCGCACCGACGCCGACGGCAAGTTCCACACCCGCTGGAGCCAGGACGGCAGCGAGGTCGCCGCGGACTGACCCCGCGCCATGACACCCCGGCGCCGGCACCGCCGGGCCGGGGTCGCGGTGTGCCGGGCGGGCCTCAGCCGCGGGTCGCCGCCGGCCGCGCCGCGCCGGTTCCGTCGCCGTCGGTCGCGTCGCCGTCGGTCACCACGGGCCCGTCGACGTGGTGGTACTTCCCGCCGCGCAGTGCGCTCGCCACCGCGGCGACCAGGCAGGCGACGGCGGCGAACCCGAGCGCGAAGGTCAGCCCGTCGGCGAACGGGCCGGAGATCAGCTGCGGGAAGAACCCCCGCCCGGTCAGGTACGCCGACTGTGCGGGCGCCAGCGCGCCGAGGACCTGCGGGCCGAGCAGCGTCGCGATCGGGTTGTAGCCCAGCAGCGCCGCGAACAGGATCCCGACCGGCGGCAGCGCCGCGACCCGGTCCGCCGCGAGCTCCGGCACGCCCTGTGCCACGAGCCCGTCGTGCAGCGACGTGGGCAGCGTCGTCGACAGGCCCGCGATGAGCAGCGAGAAGAACACCCCGATCGACAGCACCGTCGCCGCGTTCTGGAACGTCGAGGTCATGCCGGCCCCGGCACCACGCTGGTGCGCGGGCAGCGAGTTCATGATCGCCGCCCGGTTCGGGGAGCTGAACAGACCCATCGCCAGGCCGTTGAGTGCCAGCAGCAGCGCGAACGCCCGGTAGTCGAAGTCCACCGGCAGCGCCAGCAGCGCGAGGAACGTCGCGGCCGCACCGAGCATCCCGACCGTGGCGAAGGCGCGGGCGCCGTAGCGGTCGGACAGGATGCCCGACACCGGTCCGGCGACGAGGAACCCGATCGTCAGCGGGACCATGTAGATGCCCGCCCACAGTGGCGTCGTCTCGAACGGGAAGCCGTGCTCGGGCAGCCAGATGCCCTGCAGCCAGATGATCAGGATGAACTGCAGCCCGCCGCGGCCGAGCGCGGCCAGCAGGCTCGCGATGTTGCCCGCGGTGAACGCACGGATCGAGAACAGCGAGACGTGGAACATCGGCTCGGGCACCCGGCGCTCGATCCAGGTGAACAGCGCCAGCACCGCGATCCCGCCGAGGATCAGGCCGAGGACGAGCGGGCTGGTCCAGCCCATGACGTCGTCGCCGTAGGGCTGGATGCCGTAGGTGATGCCCATCAGGACGGCGACGAGCCCGACCGCGAACGTCAGGTTGCCCCACCAGTCGATCCGCGCCGCGCGGCGGGCGCCGGTGTCGCGGAGCCGGGCGTAGGCCCAGATCGTGCCGAACACCCCGACCGGGACCGACACCAGGAACACCAGGTGCCAGTTCACCGGGGCGAGCACCCCGCCGACGACCAGTCCGAGGAACGAGCCGGCGATCGCCGCGACGGAGTTGATCCCGAGCGCGAGCCCGCGCTGGTGGACTCCGAACGCGTCGGTGAGGATCGCGGTCGAGTTGGCGAGCAGCAGCGCCCCGCCGACACCCTGCAGCACCCGCATCGTGATCAGCCAGACCGCGCCGGCGTCGCCCTGCATCCAGGTGGCGGCCAGCAGCACCGAGAACACCGTGAAGACGGCGAAGCCCAGGTTGTACATGCGGGTACGGCCGTACATGTCGCCGAGCCGGCCGAAGCTGACCACCAGCACCGCCGTGACGACGAGGTACCCCATGATCAGCCACAGCAGGTAGTCGATGTTGTCCGGCGCCAGCGGGTCGATCCCGATGCCGCGGAAGATGTCCGGCAGCGCGATCAGCAGGATCGACATGTTGATCGTCACGATCAGCACGCCCATCGTGGTGTTCGACAGTGCGACCCACTTGTACCGGTCGGCCGGTCCCGATTTGTTGAGCATCGCTAATAACTGTAGCGCCCCGGCGCGTGTTCGCGCCATGGTCTCGCCCGGCTCGTCCGGTCCGTCCCGATCCTCCCTCGGGTCACCGAATTCGCAGGTCGGGCAGGGTCTACAGTCCGCGGCGTGAGGTCGAGAGGGGTGGAGCCGTCCGCCGGGACGTCCCGGGCGCGAGGTGCTGCGCGCGGCGGCCGCCGCAGCCCTGCTCGCGGTGACGGAGGCGCTCCGGCGGATCCCCGGGAAGGCGGGTCCCGACATGAGTAACGTCTCGGCCGACGGCCGGACCCTGTGGCCGTCCGGGCGCTACGACCGGGAGGTGTACGTGCTCTCCACCGACGACGGCCACCCGATCCGGCGGATCCCGGTCGGTGACGGCCCGCACGGGCTGTGCATGTGGCCGCAGCCCGGCCGCTACCCCCTCGGCCACACCGGGATCACCCGGTGACCGCCGGACCGACGGCGACGACGACCTCGGCCCGCCGGACCGAGCAGCTGTTCCGCGTCGCCCTGGTCGTGAAGGGCATCGACGGGGCGGCGGAGCTGCTGGGCGCCGTCGTGCTGGTGCTGGTGTCGGGGGACTGGCTGCACCGGGTCGTCGCGCAGATCCTGGCCCGCGACCTGATCGGTCCGCCGGACGGCACCCTGGCCCGGCACCTGACCGAGGGCGTCGACCGCTTCGCCGGCGGGGACCGCACCTTCGTCATCGTCTACCTCGGGCTGCACGGCGTGCTCAAGCTCGGCCTGGTCGCGGCGCTGCTGACCCGCTGGCGCCCCGCCTACCCGCCCGCGGTGGTGATCCTGGCGGTGTTCGTCGTGTACGAGCTGGTCCACGCCTGGCACACGCACTCCGTCGTGCTGCCGTTCCTCGCCGCGCTCGACATCGCGATCATCGTGATGGTGATCCGGGAGTACCGGCTGCTCGGCCGGGAGGCCGCCGACTCAGGCGCCGGCCGCGACCGGTAGCCGCTCCAGGACCGCGCGCGCCGCGGCGCGACCGGCCCGGTCGGCGCCGATCGTGCTCGCCGACGGGCCGTAGCCGACCAGGTGCACCCGCGGGTCGGCGACGACGCCGGTGTCGCGCGGCCCACCCATGACGATCCCGCCGCCCGGTCCGCGTAGCCGCAGCGGGGCGAGGTGGCCCAGCGCGGGCCGCCAGCCGGTCGCCCACAGCAGCACGTCCGCGAGCTCGCGGGTGCCGTCGGACCACTCCACCCCGTCCGGCACGACCCGGGTGAACATCGGCCTGCGCGCCAGCACCCCGCTCGCGATCCCGGCCCGCACCCCGGCCGTGAGCCCCAGCCCGGTCACGCCGACGACGCTGCGCGGCGGCAGCCCGGCCCGGACCCGCTCCTCGACCCGGGCGACGGCGGCGCGCCCCTGCTCGGGCCCGAACGGCGTGCTGTGCCACTCGGGCTCCCGGCGGGTGACCCACGTCGTCGCGGCGGCGTACGGGGCGATCTCCAGGAGCAGCTGCACCGCGGTGATCCCGCCGCCGACCACGACGACCCGCTTCCCGGCCATGGCCTGCGGGCCGGGGTAGGAGCGGGCGTGCAGGCTCGTACCGCGGAAGGTCGCGAGGCCCGGGTAGGCGGGGACGAACGGGCGGGTCCAGGTGCCGGTGGCGTTGACCAGGTGGTCGGCGACCCAGGTGCCGCGGTCGGTGTCGACAGCCAGTGACCCGCCGGTGTCGACGACCGGGGACCCGCCGGCGTCGGACACCCGGGTGACGTGCACCGGGCGGACGACCCGCAGGTCCAGCTCGCGTTCGATGCGGCCGAAGTAGGCGGGGACGGCGTCGCGCGCGGGGAGGTCCGGGTCGGCGCCGGGGTCGTCGAATCCGGAGCGGACCCCGGCGACGTCGTGGATGCCGTTCACCGTGCGCATCCGCAGCGTCGGCCAGCGGTGCCGCCACGCGCCGCCGGGGCCGTCCTCGCCGTCCAGCACGACGAACCCGGGGCCCGGCTCCAGCCCGCCGCGCCGCAGCCCGGCCGCCGCCGACAGGCCCGCCTGGCCCGCGCCGATCACCACGACCCCGGTCCGCTCCACACCCGGGCCAACGCCCCGGCCGCACACGGTCATCCCGCGGTGATCACCGGTTGCGGAGCATCACGCCCGCCTCGCGGGCGCTGCGCTCCACGACCGTGATCACGGCTGCGCCGCGTCGCGGACCACGTCGGCGACGTCGGCGTTGCCGCCGCAGACCACCAGGGCGAGCCGGGCGTCCGGGTGCCGCTCCACGATCCGGCGGGCGGCCGGGACCAGGCAGCCCGCGGCCGGCTCGGCCCAGATCCCGGCGTGCTCGGCGAGGGTGAGGGTGCCGCGGTGGGCCTCGGCGTCGTCGATGACGAGGACCTCGTGCACCAGCGCACGGACGTGGTCGTAGGTCAGCTGCGACGCCGACGGCGCGGACAGCGTGGTGATCGCCGACGAGATCGTGACGGGCGTCGGGCCGCCCGCGGCCAGGGCGGCGGACATCGCCTCGGCGCCGACGGTCTCCACACCCCACACCCGGGTGCCGGGCAGCAGCGCGCGGACCGCGGTGGCGACCCCGGAGATCAGCGCCCCGCCGCCGATGGAGACCAGCACGTCGGTCGGCGGCTCGCCGAGAGCGACGGCGTCGCGGGCCAGCTCCAGCCCCACGGTGCCCTGCGCGGCGACGATCACCGGGTCGTCGAACGGGTGCACCAGCGTCCGTCCGGCCCGCTGCAGCTCCCCGGCCTGCGCGAACGCGGCCGCGATGTCGGAGGTGAGCTGTACGTCGGCACCTGCGGCGCGGGCCGCGGCGACCGACCGGGCCGGCGCGGTGCGCGGCATGACGACGACCGCGTCCACCCCCGCGGCGCCCGCGACCTCGGCGACGGCCAGCCCGTGGTTGCCACCCGACACCGCAACGACGCCCGCGGCGCGCTCGGTGTCGGTCAGCGACGCGAGCTTGGCCAGGACCCCGCGCGGCTTGAACGACCCGGCCCGCTGCAGGTGCTCCAGCTTGAGCAGCACGGGCGCGCCGAGGGCCGCGGACAGCCCGGGGGAGGGGACGGTCGGGGTACGCACCACGCCCCCGGCGATCCGCTCCGCCGCCGTCTCGATGTCTGCGATGCTCACCTGGTCCGCCACCGCCGCAACGTAACCCCGGCGCCGGGCCCGCGCGGTCCGGGGCCGCCGGAGCCACGCCGCCCCCGGAGCCTGCGTACCGGGGCTCAGCCCATCGTGCGCGCGCCGTCGATCGCCTCGCGGATGATGTCGGCGTGCCCGGCGTGCTGGCTGGTCTCGGCGAGCATGTGGATCGCGACCCGGCGGACCGACCAGGACGTGTTCGGCTCGAACCACGGCGCGACCGGCAGGGCGTGCGACGAGTCCAGGTCCGCGGTCCGCAGCACCTCCTCGGTGCGCGCGGCGACCTGCTCGACCCGGGCCCGCAGGTACTCCAGGGTCTCGTGGTCGGCCAGGACGAACCGGGTGTCCACCCACTCCTCGCCGGAGGCGGACCAGTCACCGCCGTTCGCGCCGGCCTCGGCGTCGACGGCGTCCCAGTCGACGGAGTCGTTGTAGACCTCGACGTCACCGAACGCGGCGGCGCCCTCGACGGCGAAGCGGAACCACTGCTCCTCGGTGTCCGCGACGTGCTTGAGCAGCGAGGCGATCGTCAGTGCACTCACCGTGCTGCGGGTGCGCGCCTGCTCCTCGGTCAGTCCGTCGGCGGTCTGCAGCAGGAAGCCGCGGTGCCGCTCCAGGGTGGCGATCAGCTCGGCACGCTCGCCGGTCAGGGCCTGCTTCGCGTCGGTGGCGTTCATCTCCGGGGCCGCCTCTCGGGGTCCGCGGACCGGGGCCGTCCCGGTCCGACGGGAACGACGATAGGACCGATCGCGGACGGATCCGGTCCTCGATCAGGAACTGCCGGCGGGTCTGTCGCCGAGGTCGTGCAGCGCGGTCTCCCAGCGCTCCCGGCGGACGTCGTCGTCCAGGTCCCACCAGGGCGTGCCGCGCTCGCCGAGGCCGTGCTTGGCCACGGACACCCGCGTCCGGGCGGCGGCGACGCGGTCGTCGTCGCCGGTCCGCCTACCGGCACCGACCTCGGCGCGGGCCTTTCCGAGGTGCTGCTGCAGCGCGGACCGCACGTCGTCCGGGATCGTCGGGTCGGTGGCGCGCCACCGGCGGCCCCGGACGACGATGTACCGCCCGTCCGGGGTCCGCTCGGGTTCGCTCACGGGGCGCGGCGGTGCTCAGCCGCTGACCGGTACCACGTCCGGCGCGCCGAGCCGGGCGGCGTCGGCGGTGGCGTCGTCGGGCATCTTCTGGCTCTCCCGCTCGGCCTCGACCCGCTTGACGTAGTGGTCGACCTCGCGGGCGATCTGCTCGTCGTTCCAGCCCAGCACCGGGGCGACCAGTGTCGCGGTTTCCTCGGCGGCACCCACGCCCCGGTCGAAGGTCTCGATCGAGATCCGGGTGCGGCGGGCGAGGATGTCCTCCAGGTGCCGCGCGCCCTCGTGCGAGGCGCCGTAGACGACCTCGGCCCGCAGGTAGTCCTCGGCGCCGGTGAGCGGCTCGGCCAGGGTCGGGTCGGCGATGAGGAGGTCGAGGACCTCGTCGATCAGCGAGCCGTACCGGCCGAGCAGGTGCTCGATCCGCACCGGGTGCAGCCCGCTGCGCGCGGCGAGCTGGTGGGTCGAGTTGCGCAGCGCCGTGAAGCCCTCGGCGCCGAGCAGCGGGACCTTCTCGGTGCAGGAGGCGGGCACCTTCGCGTCGAGCGAGTGCACGGCAGCGTCGACGGCGTCCTTGGCCATCACGCGGTAGGTCGTGTACTTGCCCCCGGCCACGACGACCAGACCGGGCACCGGCGTGGCGACGGCGTGCTCGCGGGACAGCTTCGAGGTCGCCTCGGACTCGCCGTGCAGCAGCGGGCGCAGACCGGCGTAGACGCCCTCGACGTCCTCGTGGGTCAGCGGCTGTTCCAGTACCTCGTTGACGTGCGCGAGCAGGTACTCGATGTCGGCCGCGCTCGCCGCCGGGTGCGCCTTGTCCAGGTCCCAGTCGGTGTCGGTGGTACCGATGATCCAGTGCCGGCCCCACGGGATGACGAACAGCACCGACTTCTCGGTGCGCAGGATCAGCCCGGCGTCGCCGCGGATCCGGTCGCGGGGGACGACCAGGTGGATGCCCTTGGACGCGCGCACCTTGAACTGGCCGCGCTCGCCGGCGAGTCCCTGGGTGTCGTCGGTCCACACCCCGGTGGCGTTGATGACCTCCTTGGCGCGGACGTCGAACCGGTCCCCGGACTCCAGGTCCTGCACGGTCGCGCCGATCACGCGGCCGGAGTCCTTCAGCAGTCCGACGACGCGGGCGCGGGTCGCCACGTGCGCGCCGTAGGCGGCCGCGGTGCGGGCGATCTCCATGGTGTGGCGGGCGTCGTCGACCTGGGCGTCGTAGTACTCCAGGGCCCCGACCAGGGCGTCGCGACGCAGCGAGGGCACGACCTTGCGGGCGCCGCGACGGGTGAGGTGCCGGTGGTGCGGCAGGCCGCGGGCCCGGCCGGACAGCAGCCCGAGAGAGTCGTAGAGCGCGACGCCGGCACCGGCGTAGAAGCGCTCCCACACATGGTGCTTGAGCGGGTAGACGAACGGCACCGGGCGGACGAGGTGCGGCGCGAGGGTCTGGATCAGCAGCCCCCGCTCCTGCAGCGCCTCGGCCACCAGGCGGAAGTCGAGCATCTCCAGGTAGCGCAGACCACCGTGGATGAGCTTGGAGGAACGGCTCGACGTGCCGGACGCGAAGTCGCGGGCCTCGACCAGCCCGGTCGACAGACCACGGGTGGCCGCGTCGAGGGCGGCACCGGCGCCGACGACGCCACCGCCGACGACCAGCACGTCCAGTTCGCGGTCGCCCATCGCCTGCAGCGCCGTGGTACGGGCCTCCGGAGAGAGCGCCACCGATTTCATGATCAGACCTTCCTGAGTGGTTCGTGCTCGTGCTGTCCCGCCGGGGGACTACCCGTTGAACACCCGTCCGATCGCGGGTGTGCCCGGTGTCGCCCTCACGTGTGGTGAGGGCGACACCGGGGGGGGCCTACTGGACGTCGACCCAGTCCAGGGTCCGCTCGACGGCCTTCTTCCACCGGCCGTAACCCTCGTTGCGCTGCTCCTCGGACCAGGTCGGCTCCCAGCGCCGGGCCTCGTTCCAGTTCTCCCGCAGCTCGTCGGTGTTCTTCCAGAACCCGACGGCCAGCCCGGCCGCGTAGGCCGCACCGAGCGCGGTGGTCTCGGCGACGACGGGCCGCGAGACCGGCACACCCAGCACGTCGGCCTGGATCTGCATGCACAGCTCGTTCTGGGTGACGCCGCCGTCGACCTTCAGCGTCTCCAGGGTGACCCCGGAGTCCTGGGTCATGGCGTCGCTGACGTCGCGGGACTGGTAGCAGATCGCCTCCAGCGTGGCCCGCGCCAGGTGTGCGTTGGTGTTGAACCGGGACAGGCCGACGATCGCGCCGCGGGCGTCGGAACGCCAGTACGGCGCGAACAGGCCGGAGAACGCCGGGACGAAGTACACGCCGCCGTTGTCCTCGACCTGGCGGGCCAGCGACTCCGACTGCGAGGCGCCGGAGATGATGCCGAGCTGGTCGCGCAGCCACTGCACGGCCGAGCCGGTGACCGCGATGGAGCCCTCCAGCGCGTAGACCGGACGCTCGCCCTCGAACTGGTAGCACATCGTGGTGAGCAGGCCGGACTCCGAGCGGACCAGCTCGGTGCCGGTGTTGAGCAGCATGAAGTTGCCGGTGCCGTAGGTGTTCTTCGCCTCGCCGGGGGCGAAGCAGACCTGGCCGACGGTCGCGGCCTGCTGGTCGCCCAGGTCGCCGGTGATGGGGACCTCGCCGCCGAGCGGCCCGTTCGCCAGGGTCTTCCCGAACGCGGTCGCCGACGACGACGGCTTGATCTCCGGCAGCATCCGGCGCGGGATGCCGAAGAAGCCGAGCAGCTCGTCGTCCCAGTCGAGGGTCTCGAGGTCCATCAGCATGGTGCGGCTGGCGTTGGTCACGTCGGTGACGTGCAGCCCGCCGTTGGTGCCGCCGGTGAGGTTCCAGATGACCCAGGTGTCGGTGTTGCCGAAGACCGCGTCGCCGTTCTCCGCGGCCTCGCGGACGCCGTCGACGTTCTCCAGGATCCACTGGATCTTGCCGCCGGAGAAGTAGGTGGCGGGCGGGAGGCCCGCCTTGCGGCGGATGACGTCGCCGCGGCCGTCGCGGTCGAGCGCGGTCGCGATCCGGTCGGTGCGGGTGTCCTGCCAGACGATCGCGTTGTAGTACGGGCGCCCGGTGCGCCGATTCCACACGACGGTGGTCTCACGCTGGTTGGTGATGCCCAGCGCGACCAGGTCGGACGCGGACAGCCCGGTCTTGGTGAGTGCCTGCTGCAGGCAGGTGTTGGTGCGCTCGATGATCTCGATCGGGTCGTGCTCGACCCAGCCGGCCTGCGGCAGGATCTGCTCGTGCTCCAGCTGGTGGCGACCCACCTCGTTGCCGCTGTGGTCGAAGATCATGAAGCGGCTGGAGGTGGTGCCCTGGTCGACGGCGCCGACGAACTCGGCCATTGAGCTCTCCTTCTTGCGGGGATCGGGGCGGGGGTGGGGCGGGCGGACGGGGGTCGGCCGGGTCAGACCCGCCCGACCTCCTGCGGAGCGTCCTCGGCGGGGATGTATCGGTCGATGAGGGCCTTGAACAGGCCGCCCCCGATCAGGGCGCCGATCAGCGGAGCGACGATCGGAAGCCACCAGTAGGGCGTGCCGTCGCCGGTCACCCAGGCGGTGTCGTAGCCGGTGACCCAGGAGGCCAGCCGCGGCCCGAAGTCGCGGGCGGGGTTGATGGCGTAGCCGGCGTTCGCACCCCAGGCCATGCCGATGCCGACGACCAGGATGCCGATCATGAACGGCGCCATGTTGGCCATCGGGCCCTTGTTGCGGGGGTGGACCAGCGCGAAGATCACGAACACCAGGATCGCGGTGCCGACGACCTGGTCGAAGAACGCCGTGGTGATGGTGGTCGGCGCGCCCGGCGAGGTCGAGAAGATGCCCTGGGTCTCGGTGAGGTTCGGGTCGACCGACCGGATGAAGTCGGCGTAGACGAACCGCACGATCAGCGCGGCGACGAACGCGCCGAGGGTCTGGGCCAGGACGAACGGGCCGACCTTGCGCCACGGGAAGCCCTCGTACACGGCGAAGGCCAGCGTGACCGCCGGGTTGAGGTGCGCGCCGGAGATCCGGCCGGCGACGTAGACGCCCAGCATGACGCCGAAGCCCCAGGCCCAGGCGATGGAGTCGTACTGGCCGTTGGAGCCGTCCGGCGTGGTCGTCACCTGCGCGACGACGCCGACGCCGAACAGGATGAGGATCATCGTGCCCGCGAACTCGGCGCTCAGCTCGCCGAGCAGCGAGGGCGCCTTCTCGGTGGTGGCGGGCGCGGCCGCGGTGTTCTCGGAGCTCGTCATCGAACCCCCTTCTGGGTGAGTCCCCCTCGCGGGGCCGGGCGGCCCCGCCGTGTGCGACGCGACGCTAGGAGCGCGCCGGGCGCCGGGCAACGCGATCCGTTCGACGATGCCGAACGTTGCGGGTCGATCGGCCCATGATCGAGTACACATGGCGTCCGTACGGCCTACGATCGCGGTGTGGCGCGGGCGATCCAGTCGGTGGAGCGGGCGGCCGCGCTGCTGCGGCTGCTCGGCGGTGCGGGGCGACCACTGGCGCTCGCCGAGCTGGCGGCGGCGCTGGACCTGCCGCGCCCCACCGCGCACGGGCTGCTCCGCACGCTGCGCGAGGAGGGCCTGGTGGCGCAGGAGCCGTCGTCCGGCCGCTACCTGCTGGGCGAGGGACTGGGGCGGCTGGGCACCCCGTGGGACCGGCACGACCTGCGCGCCCGGGCGATGAACTGGGCCGATGCGCTGGCGGCGGGCACCGGCTGCGCGGTGTACCTGGGAGTGCCGTCCGCCGACGGGGCCGGGGTCGACCTGGTGCACCACGTGTTCCGGCCGGACGACACACCGCAGCGGCTGCGGACCAACACCACGCAGCCGTTGCACGCGACGGCGTGGGGGCGGTGCCTGCTGGCCTTCGCGCCGGCGTCGGTGCGGGCGGTCGAGCCGCTGGAGACCTACACCCGCGCGACCGTGACCGACCCGGCGGTACTGGCCCGGGAGATCACGACGACGCGCCGCCGCGGCTGGGCGGACGACGCAGGCGGCTGGGAACCGGGGGTCGGGGGCCTCGCGGTACCGGTGCGCAGCGGGGGTGGGCTGACCGTCGCGGCGCTCGGGATCGGTGCGCCGGTGGAGGAGCTGTTCGCCGCCGACGGGCGGGCCCGGCCCGAGCCCGTCGTCGAGCTTGTCGCCGCGGCCGGGGAGATCGCCGACGGGCTGGAGGGACTGACGTGAGCACGGTCGCGGCGGGGGAGCGGGTGGTCGCCGCCATCGACCAGGGGACGACCTCGACGCGGTGCCTGCTGTTCACACGCTCGGGACGGATGGTCGCCGTCGCCCAGCGCGAGCACCGCCAGCACTTCCCGAGCCCGGGCCGCGCCGAGCACGACGCCTCGGAGATCTGGCGTGCGGTGACCCGGGTCGTGCCCGCCGCGCTGCGCCGCGCCGGCCTGGGGCCGCAGAACGTGGTCGCGCTCGGGATCGCGAACCAGCGCGAGACGACGGTCGTCTGGAACCGCCGCACCGGGGTCCCGCTCGCGCGGGCGATCACCTGGCAGGACACCCGGACCACCGACATCGTCGCCGGGCTTGCCGCCGACGCCGACGCCGCCCGCTGGGCCCGGGTGAGCGGGCTCGGCCCGGCGACGTACTTCGCGGGCCCCCGGCTGCAGTGGCTGCTCGACCACGTGCCCGGTGCGCGCGACGGCGCCGAGCGCGGCGAGGTCCTGTTCGGGACCATGGAGTCCTGGCTGATCTGGAACCTGACCGGCGGCCCCGACGGCGGCGTGCACGTCACCGACGTCACCAACGCCAGCCGCACGATGCTGATGGACCTGCGCACGCTGGAGTGGTCCGACGCGCTGTGCTCGGCGTTGCGGGTACCGCGGGCGATGCTGCCGACGATCGTGCCGAACTCCCGGGTGTACGGCCGGTGTGCCGGTCTGCTGGACGGGGTGCCGGTGGCCGGGGCGCTCGGCGACCAGCAGGCCGCGCTGGTCGGCCAGACGTGCTTCGCGCCCGGCGAGGCGAAGTGCACCTACGGGACGGGTGCGTTCCTGCTGAAGAACACCGGCTCGCGCATCGCCGGGTCCGAGGCCGGTCTGATCCCGACCGTCGGTTACCTGCTCGGGGACCGGCCGGTCTACGCGCTCGAGGGCTCCATCGCGATGACGGGCTCGTTGGTCCAGTGGTTCCGCGACGCGCTGGGCATGATCTCCACGGCGGCCCGGATCGAGACGCTCGCACTGACCGTCCCGGACAACGGCGGCTGCTATGTCGTCCCCGCCTTCTCCGGTCTCTACGCCCCGCACTGGTACCCCGACGCCCGCGGGGTGATCGTCGGCCTGACCTCCTACATCCACCGCGGCCACCTCGCCCGCGCGGTGCTGGAGGCGACCGCGTGGCAGACCCGTGAGGTGCTCGACGCGATGAACGCCGACTCCGGCCTTCCCGTCACCCGCCTGAAGGTCGACGGCGGCATGACCGCGAACCACCTGCTCATGCAGTGCGTCGCCGACGTCCTGGACCTCACGGTGGAACGCCCCCTGGGTTCGGAGGCGGTGTCGCTCGGCGCGGCGTACGCGGCCGGCCTGGCCGTCGGCTACTGGCCGGACCCGGAGGTGCTGCGCCGCAACTGGCACCGAGCGGCCGCCTGGGAGCCGAGGATGGACCCGGGTCTGCGCCGCCGCGAGCACGACAACTGGAAGCGGGCGGTGCAGCGGAGCACGGGGTGGGCGCGCCCGGACTGAGCCTCGCGGGGACGTGCCGCGGACGCCTCAGCGTTCTGCCGCCCGCTGCCGACGCCGGCGGACCCGGTCCCGGTACTGGTGGTCCCGCATCTCCTGGAACCGGCGCACGGCGACGTCGAGGATCCGCCCGGTCACCGGCGCGAACCAGTCGATCCACTCCCCGGGGACACCGGTCACGATCCGCCGGGCGCCGGTGTCGGTCACGTCCTCCCAGAGGATCTCGTGGGCCCGGGCGGACGCCAGGACGAGCAGCCGGCGACCGTCCTCGGGATCCGGCTCGCGTTCGATCAGGTCGCGCTCCTCCAGCCGCGCGAGCAGCCGGGTGGTGCCTCCGGTCGCGAGCCCGACGGTCTCCGCGACCTCGGCGCCGGTCATGGCCCGACGGGCGAGCAGCAGCTCGGCGAGCACCGTGTACTCGTGCACCGTCAGCCCGAACCGCTCGGCGACGGACCGGATCCGGTAGAAGCCGAGCAGCTCCGCCCTGGCGAGGAGCGGTCCGAGCACCTCCGCGGTCTCGGCCCGGATCCGGCGGTCCTCCTCCGCCTCCGTCCGCCACGCGCGCGTGTCCCGTCCGACGGCCCCGATGTCCCCGGCGGCCCCGGTGCCCCCGATGTCCCCGGCGGCCCCGGTGCCCCCGGCGGCCCCGGTGCCCCCGGCGTCTCGGACGGCCTCCGATGATCCGAGGCCATCGGGAGGCGGGCTCCCCGGAGTGGAGTCCGGACGGATTCGCTTACCGGGTAAGCGAGTTCCGCGGACCTCCCCACCCGACGCGACGGTCGACCGGTCCTCGCCGCGTGGCCGGGCGGAGCCGGGGTCGGAGCCGGGGTCGGAGCCGGGGTCGGAGCCGCCGGCCGGATCCGACGACCCCTTCCCGCGAATTCGCTTACCCGGTAAGCGAATTCGCGGAACAGCGATACCCCAGGAGCTCCGGTCGGGTCCGCCGAGCATGTCGTGGGCCGTGTCGTGGGCCGTGTCGTGGGAGGTGTCGCGCCGCATGGGGAAGCGGTAGCAGACCGGGCGGTCCACCACTGCGGATTCCGCTGAGCGGTTCGCGATCGTGGCGCCCGGCCGGAGGCCGCCGTCGGTGAAGGTGGGATGGGCGGTCAGCGGGTGAACGCCCCGGCGTCGGTCAGGTCGGCGGTGCGGGTCTCGTGCAGGCCCCACACGCACAGGCCGGACACGGCGGCCAGTCCGGCGATCAGCAGCGACACCGGCCAGGAGGCGCCGGTCGCGGCGACCAGGCTCGTCGCGAGCAGCGGCGTGATGCCGCCGCCGACGATGCTGGAGGCGTTGTAGCCGATCGACGCCCCGGTGTAGCGGTAGCGGGTCGCGAACAGCTCCGGCAGGAACGCGCCCATCGGGGCGAACACGCCGGCGAAGGCGATCATCGCGACCGAGAAGCCGACTGCGATGAGGACCCCGTCACCGGTCCCGAGCAGCCAGAACAGCGGGAACGCCCACAGCACCGCCAGGATGCAGGCCCACAGACACACCCGGCGCCGTCCGACCCGGTCCGAGAGCACCGCGAGGACCGGTGTCGCCACGCCCATCACCGCGGCCGCGACCATGGCCGCGACCAGCAGTGTCGTACGGGACAGACCGAGCTCGGAGGTGCCGTAGGACAGGCTGAACGTGGTGACCGTGTAGAAGATCGTGTGGGTGATGATCATCCCGCCGGTCGCGAGGAGCAGGGACCGGGGCTGGCGGCGCACCACCTCGGCGACCGGCGCCTTCTCACGCTCCTGCTCGCGCATCGCCTTCTCGAACACCGGGGTCTCGGCGATCCGCAGCCGGATGTAGAGCCCGACGACCACCAGGACCGCGCTGGCCAGGAACGGCACCCGCCAGCCCCAGGCGGCGAACTGGGCGTCGGTCAGGGCTGCGGAGAGCGCGAGGAACGCCCCGCTCGCGATGATGAACCCGACCGCCGGGCCGACCTGCGGGAAGCTCGAATACAGCCCGCGACGTCCCTCGGGCGCGTGCTCGGTGGCCATCAGGACCGCACCGCCCCACTCGCCGCCGAGCCCGAAGCCCTGCAGGAACCGGCACAGCACCAGCAGGACGGGCGCGGCGATCCCGATCGTCGAGTACGTCGGCAGCAGTCCGATCGCGACGGTGCCGACCCCCATCGTCAGCAGCGAGACCACCAGGGTCGCCTTGCGGCCGACCCGGTCGCCGAAGTGCCCGAAGGCGACCGCGCCGACCGGGCGTGCGACGAACCCGACGCCGAAGGTCGCGAACGCCGCCAGCGTGCCGACCAGGGGGTCGAGGTCGGGGAAGAACAGCGTGCCGAAGACCAGGGCCGCGGCGGTGCCGTAGATGTAGAAGTCGTAGAACTCGATCGCGGTGCCGATGAAGCTGGCGACGGCGATGCGCTGCGCCGACATGGTCGGAGCGGCGGTCTCCGCGTCCGGCCCCCTCGTCGCACCCGGTCCGGTCGATGCGTCCGGTTCGGTCACTGGTCCCCCTCCTCGCGCGGCATCCGCCGCAGCAGCTCCGGTCCGAAGCGGGTCACGTGGGCCCGCGCGGCGGCCTCGGCGCGGGCCGGGTCGCCGGAGGTGATGTCGTCGAGCAGCGTGCGGTGGCTGTCGGCGATGTCGCCCAGGTCGTCGTAGAGGTCGCGGGACAGCCGGAAGACGTGCTGCAGCGGCGCCGAGATCGTCTCCCAGATGTGCAGCAGTCGTCGTCGTCCGCAGAGCTCGTGGATCCGGCGGTGCAGTGCGAAATCCAGGCTCACCGCGGCGGCGCTGTCCCGCGCGGCGCAGGCGGCGTGCAGGTCGTCGACGATCCGGCCGAGCTCCCGGGCGTGCCCCGCCGATCCGGTCGTGGCCAGGGCCCGCACGGCCAGCGGCTCGGTCGCGGCGCGCAGCGCGATGATCTCCTCGGCGTCGTCGGCGGTCAGCATCGCGACCCGGGCGCCGCGGCGGGGAAGCAGCACGACCAGCCCCTCGGCGTCGAGCCTGCGCAGCGCGTCGCGGACCGGGCCCCGGCTGATCCCCAGCCGCGTGGCGAGCTCGCGCTCGACCAGCCGGTCGCCGTCGCGCAGCTCGCCGGACAGGATCAGGCCCCGCACCCGGTCGGCCGCCGCGTCGCCGAGGCCGGGATGCGCGGCGAGGTCCCCGACCTCCGGCGTCGGGCCGGTCACCCGGCCTCCAGCTCCGCCCGCAGCCGGTGGGCGACACCGGACCCGGTCACCGGCTCGACGTCGTCGCGGGTCACCGGGGCGCCCGCGGCGACGGCGCGCCGCAGCACGACACCGTCGGCCAGCCCGATCGGCAGGAACCCGCCGGTCCGGGCCGCGGCGGCCGGGCGGACGACCCCGTGCACGGTCGAGCCGCCCTCGCCGTCGAGCCGGTCCCCGGGGACCAGGTCGCGCTTGGCGGTGGCGACGACGTCGGCCACCCAGCCCCGCGGCCGCCCGGAGTCCGCGCCGCGGGCCCCCGCGGCGCACACGCTCTGCGCCAGCTCCAGCCCGATGAGGTGGTACGGCCGGTACATCGCGGTGTAGCGGCCCGAGGGGTCGGTGCGCAGTCCGTAGTTCGCGAAGCAGGCCGCCACGTAGTCGCTCGGCGCCTCCAGCGTCACGTAGACGCCCCACCGCAGGTCGCGGTCCACCGGGCTCCCGTCGCGGTGCAGCGACGACACGACCTCCACCGTCCCGGTCCGGTCCAGCACCCCGCCCGCCTCGCGCGGGATGCACACCTGCTGCAGGTCGTCGGTGCCCGCGGGCGGGAAGGCGAGCCCGTCCTCCGGCGGGAGCAGGCCGGTCGCGTTCGCGACGGCGGCCATCTCGATCGCGGACTTCGTGCCGTCGAGGAAGGAGTTGAACATGACCGGGTTCAGCCCGGACCCCGCCGCGTGCTCGGGGGTGAACCCGTAGTGCCCCCACACCGTCTCCGGGGTGGAGCGGTGGTACTCCGGCAGGTACTTGGTGCCCTTCCCGGCGGCGACGACAGCGAAGCCGTTGGTCCGCGCCCAGTCCACCAGCTCGCAGATCAGGCTGGGCTGGTCGCCCGAGGCCATCGTGTAGACCACGCCCCGCTCGGCCGCGCGGGCCGCGAGCACCGGACCGACGAGCACGTCGGCCTCGACGGTCACCATCACGACGTGCTGCCCGGCCTCGATCGCGCCCAGCGCGTGCGCGGCGCCCGCGACGGGGGAGCCGGTCGCCTCGACGACGACGTCCACGTCGTCGGCCCCGAGCACCGCGTCGACCGAGGTCGCGACCCGGGTCCCGGTGAGCCCGGCGGTGTCCAGTGCGGCGCGGCCACGCTCCTCCGAGAGGTCGACGACGGCGCTGACCTGCAGGTTCGGCACCCGGGCCGCCTGGTGCAGGAACATCGTCGCGAACGTGCCCGCACCGATCACGCCGGCCCGGACCGGTGTGGAGCGCTGCTGCATCGTCTCGAACAGACCCATCCGGTGCCCCTCCACGCCGTCGCCGTACCACCCCGCTGTGACCGACGGGGGCACCGTGCGCCGGTCCGCGGTGGGCTGTCAACGGTTGACCAGACTGCGGAACACCGCGATGTGGTCGCTTGCTCACGATGTGGGTCATCTGTCACGGTGTCGTCCGGCCCGGTCACCGCCGTCCGGGCCGGTCGACACCGAGGAGCGAGGCCGATGGGGCCCGAGATCATCGCGATCGCCGTACTGGTGGTCATGTTCGTGATCGCCACGACGATGCCGGTCAACCTCGGCGCACTGGGGTTGCTCGGCGCGGCCGCGGTCGGGATCGGCGTGCTGGGGCTGAGCCTCGACGACGTCCTCGCGGGCTTCCCCGGAGACCTGTTCCTGCTGCTCGTCGGGCTGACCTACCTGTTCGCGCTGGCGACGGCCAACGGCACCGTCGACCTGCTGGTCCACTGGGCGATGCGGGCCGTCCGCGGGCGGCTGGTGCTCGCGCCGTTCGTGTTCTTCGCGATCTCCTGCGGGCTCTCGGGGCTCGGGGCGTTGTTCGCGGTCGCGATCGTCGCACCGCTGGCGATGCCCTTCGCCCGGCGCTACGGCATCAACCTGCTGCTCATGGGCATGATGGTCGTGCACGGCGCGCTCGGCGGGGCGTTCTCGCCGATCACCGTCTACGGCGCGTTCGTGAACTCGACGATGGCGGGCGTGGGCCTGCCCAGCGACCCGATCGCGCTGTTCCTGACCCCGCTCGTGGTCAACGTCGTGATCGCCGTCGTGATCTTCCTGGTGCTCGGCGGCCGGTCGCTCGTCGGGCGCACGGTCGACCCGGTCGAGGCGCCGGACGCCGACGCCGCCCCCGCCGGGGACACCGGCACCGCGACCGGAACCGCGACCGGCACGATGACCGAGGCCCCGGTCGCCGGCCGGGTCGGGCTGGAGCAGGGCATCACGCTGGCCGGCATCGCGCTCATGGCCGTCGGCTCCGCCGCGTTCGGCTGGGACGTCGGCGTCGTCGCGCTCGCCGTCGCGATCGTGCTGCGGCTGGTCGCCCCGCGCCGCCCGGACGTCGTCGGGAGGATCTCCTGGTCCACCGTCCTGCTGATCTGCGGTGTCGTCACCTACGTCGGCGTGCTCCTGGAGGCCGGCGCGGTCGACCTGGTCTCCTCGGGGATCAGCGGGATCGGCGCACCGCTGCTCGCGGCGCTGCTGCTCTGCTACGTCGGCGGCGTGCTCTCGGCGTTCGCGTCCTCGGTGGCGATCCTCGGCGTCGCGATCCCGCTGGCCCTGCCGTTCCTGCAGCAGGGCGAGGTGTCCGCGGTCGGGATGGTGGCGGCGCTCGCGGTGGCCGCGACCGTCGTCGACGTCAGCCCGTTCTCCACGAACGGGGCGCTGGTGCTCGCCAACGCGCCCGCCGACGTCGACCGGGACCGCTTCTACCGGCAGATGCTCGCCTACGCCGGCGTGGTCGTGCTGGTCGGGCCGTTGCTGGCCTGGGCACTGCTCGTGCTGCCCGGAGTGCTCTGAACGGGTTAACGTCCGGGCATGAACGACGCCGCCGTCGCCGCCGGGCGCCTCGCCCGTGGGCTGGAACCGCTGCACTCCCAGGTCTACTTCGCCCCCGAGGGCGAACCGGCCTACACCGCCGCCGGGCTGGAGCCGGGCCGGATGAGCTACTTCGCCCCGCGGGCCGCACCGATGGGCGCGGTCGGCGCCTCGGTGGTCACCGCGACGTTCTACAACTTCTCCCCGCGCCTGGTCGCGAAGTCCGTCCCGCGGGCCTGGGAGCTGGTGTCCGCAGCGGACCTGCTCGACGTGCGGTTCGCCGTCGCCGACGCCTCGCTGCGCCGCACCCTGGGCGACGACGCCGTCGCCTCGCCCGAGATGGTCGAGGCCGCCGGGCTGGCCCGGACCGCGGCCGGGGCCGTCACCCCCGACGGGCGCCCGCTCGCCGCCGGCCACCTCGACGTGCCCTGGCCGACCGAGCCGCACCTGGTCCTCTGGCACGCACTGTCGATCCTGCGCGAGCACCGCGGCGACGGGCACATCGCGCTGCTGGTCGAGGCCGGGCTGTCCGGGCTGGAGGCGCTGGTCACCGCGACCGCGACGGGCACCGGGTTCACCGTGGCCTTCGCCCGCGGCAGCCGCGGCTGGTCGGCCGCCGAGTGGAACGCCGCCGTCGCCGGGCTCGCGGACCGCGGTCTGCTGCAGCCGGCCGACACGGCCGGGGACGACGCCGTCGAACCGGTCCTGACCGAGGAGGGCACGGCACTGCGCAAGCGGATCGAGAACGACACCCACCGCCTCGGCGCCGCCCCGTGGTCCGCGCTCGGCGCCGACGGGGCCACGCGGCTCGGGGAGCTCGGCGGGGCGTTCGTCCGGACGGCCCTGGCGAACGGGGCGTTCCCCGCCGAGGGGGTCTTCGCGGCGCGTCCGAAGGGCTGATCGCGGTCCGCGCCCGGCCTCAGGACGGGCGCGGTGTCCTGACTGCCCGATATGGTGCGCTCCGCAACCGACCAGCGTGGTCGGTGTGGTGACCTGCAGGAGGACCCGGTGCTCGAGATCAGCGGCCTCGAATGGGCCGTCACGATCGGCGTGATCATCGCGCTGCTCGCGTTCGACCTCGTCCTGGGCTGGCTGCGGCCGCACCGGGTGGGATTCAAGGAGGCCACCGCCTGGTCGGTGTTCTACATCCTGGTCGCGATCGCGTTCGGGCTGGTGTTCGCGACGATCCACGGCTGGGACTTCGGCACCCAGTACTTCACGGGCTACATCGTCGAGAAGAGCCTGTCGGTCGACAACCTGTTCGTCTTCGTCGTGATCATGACGACGTTCGCGGTGCCGGAGGAGCACCAGCAGAAGGTGCTGACCTTCGGCATCGTGCTCGCCCTGATCATGCGCGCGATCTTCATCGCGGTCGGGGCGACGCTGCTGAACCTGTTCTCGTTCATGTTCCTGGTCTTCGGTCTGCTCCTGCTGTGGACCGCCGTGCAGCTCTACCGGCACAAGGACGAGGACCCCGACATCGAGGACAATCTGGTCGTGAAGGGCGCGCGCAGGCTCTTCCCGGTCACCGAGGAGTACGACGGCGGGAGGCTGTTCACCCGGGACAACGGCCGCCGGGTCGCCACCCCGATGTTCATCGTGCTGGTCTCGATCGGCGGCATCGACCTGCTGTTCGCGCTCGACTCGATCCCCGCGGTGTTCGGCGTGACCCAGGAGGCGTTCATCGTCTTCACGGCGAACGCCTTCGCCCTGCTCGGCCTGCGAGCACTGTTCTTCCTGGTCAAGGGCCTGCTGGACCGCCTGGTCTACCTCTCGACCGGCCTGGCGGTCATCCTGGGCTTCATCGGGGTGAAGCTGGTGCTGCACTGGGCCCACGTCGACATCAACCCGGCCGTCCCGGAGATCCCGACCATGGCCAGCCTGGTCGTGATCCTGGGGATCCTCGCCGTGGTCACCGTCGCGAGCCTGATCAAGACGCGCAACGACCCGTCGATGACCGCCCACGCCGGGTCGCTGCGTGCCCGCAAGGAGCGCTCCGACCGCGACTGAGCCGGCCCGGCCGGCCCGGCGCTCAGCCGGGCAGGCCGGTCAGGCCGGGCCCGCCGAGCGGGGTGACCTCGATGTAGTCCGGCGGGGCGGTGAGCAGCGCCAGCACGTCGCCCAGGCCGCTCTCGCCGATGTCGCGGCTCAGTGCCGCCTCCGACGAGGCCGCGTCGGACCACATCTCGGTGACCCAGACGACGTCGGGCTCGTCGGGGGTGGCGTTCACCACGTAGGCGAGGCAGCCGGGCTGGGCGGCCATGTCGTCGGCGACGCGGAGCAGCGCGCCCGCCAGTTCGGTCCCCTGCCCCTCCAGGGCCACCATCCGCACGTACCGGCCGACCCGCTCGCTCGTGTCCACGGCGGCGACCGTAGACGGCCCCTCCCGGCGTCCCGGGGCCGGGGCGGGCTCAGCCCGCGGGCTCGTCGGCGTCGCCGCGGCCGCCCCTCCACACCGGAGGTGGTGCCGACGATCTCCTCGGATGCCCTGGTTCCGGTCTACTCCGCTCCGTCCGCCGCCATCCAGGACAGGATCGGACCGGAATCGGCGGCACACTGGTCGTCGTGATGGGGACATCGGCGCGGCTGCTGCGCCTGCTCGGACTGCTGCAGGTGCCGCGCGACTGGACGGGGCCCGCCCTGGCCGAGCGCCTCGACGTCGACGTGCGCACCGTCCGCCGCGACGTCGACAAGCTCCGCACCCTCGGCTACCCGGTCCACTCCACCCCCGGGGTGACCGGCGGCTACCGGCTCGGCGCCGGGGCCGCGCTGCCACCCCTGCTGCTCGACGACGACGAGGCCGTCGCCGTCGCGGTCGGGCTGCGGACCGCCGCGGGCGGGTCGGTCTCGGGCATCGAGGAGACCTCGGTCCGGGCCCTGGCCAAGCTGGAGCAGGTCCTGCCGAACCGGCTGCGTCGCCGCGTCGCCGCGCTGGGCACCGCGACGTCCACACTCGCCGCGCGCGGCCCGACCGTCGACGCGGACGTGCTGTCCGCGCTGGCCGCCGCCTGCCGCGACCACGAGGTCCTGCGGTTCGACTACGTCGCGGGGGACGGGACCGAGACCCGCCGGGTCGCCGAGCCCGAGGGCCTCGTGCACACCGGGCGCCGCTGGTACCTCGTCGCCTGGGACACCGGCCGCGACGACCGCCGCACCTTCCGGGTGGACCGGATGCGGCCCAAGCTGCCCGCCGGGCCGCGCTTCGTCCCGCGCCCGGAACCGGAGGGCGGGCTCGCCGCGTTCGCCCAGCGCGGCATCTCCTCGGGTGCCTATCCGCACCGGGCACGGATCGTGTTCCACGCCCCGGCGGAGCGGATCGCCGAGCACGTCACCCCGGCGTCGGGGATCGTGACCGACCTCGGCGGGGACCGCTGCGAGCTCGCGGCCGGGGCCTGGACCCTGGAGTCGCTGGCGGTGTGGCTGTGCTTCTTCGGCGTCGACTTCGAGGTGGTCGAGCCGGTCGAGCTGGTGGAGCACCTCGACGCGGTCGCCGCCCGCCTCGGGCGGGCCGCGGACCACACGCGCGCGAACGGCGGCGGCTGACCGGACCGCTCAGCCCACGGCGCGGACCGCGCCGACGGGCGTGCCGTGGCCGAGCACGTCGGTGCGGGTCGCGGCGGTGAGTGCGTCGGACCCGGCGCCGAGGGACTCCAGCACGGCGCGGGCGACGACCGGCAGTGGTCGCGGCGACCCGTCCAGCACGGTGACGGCGAACGCCCGTCCGTCGGGCAGCGCGGCCGCCAGCACACCCTCGGCGCCGTCCTTGGCGACCAGGCCCGGCACCGCGCCGGCCAACCGGGTCACCGGCCGGTCCGTGCCGCCGACCCACCACGGGTGCGCGCGGACCGCGGCCGCGACCCGCCCCTCGGCGGTGCCCGGGGCGGCCGTCGCCAGCGTCGCGAAGGCCCTGGCCAACCCGGCCGTGGTGGTGCCGAACAGCGGGGCGCCGCAGCCGTCGACGGTGGTGACGCCGACCGGCACCCCGGTCAGCTCGGCGACGGTCTCCCGGACCAGCCGCTGCAGCGGGTGCGCGGGGTCGCGGTAGCCGGCCGTCGGCCACCCCGCGGACACGCAGGCGGCGAGCATCGCGGCGTGCTTGCCCGAGCAGTTCTGCAGCACCGGCGACGGTCCCGCCCCCGCCGCACGGACGGCCGCCGCGGCCGCCGGCCCCAGCGGGAGGTCCGGGGTGTTGTCCAGGTCGGCCTCGTCGAGCCCGGCACCGGTGAGGATGCGCCGGACGCCGTCGACGTGGCCGGGCTCGCCGGAATGCGAGGCGCAGGCCAGCGCGAGCAGCTCGTCGTCGAGGTCCAGCCCCGCCCGCAGCATCGCCACCGCCTGCACCGGCTTCAGCGCCGAGCGCGGCAGGAACGCCACGTCCGGGTCGCCGGAGCCGGTCACGGTGCCGTCGCGGTGGTGCACCGCGACGGTGCCCAGGTGCACCGACTCGACCGTGCCGTCCCGCTCGACGACGGCCAGCGGGACGGCGGCCGCGAGGACGGGCGGGACGGTCGGCGCGGTGGCGGGTCCGGGGGTGCTCACCGGCCCGACGCTACGTCCCGCACCGGGGGCGCGGCCGTCGGCCTCAGGCGGGAACCGGTGCCGGGCCGAGCCCGAGCGCCCGCTCCAGCTCCGGAGACGGGTGCACCGGTACCGGGCCGTAGGCGTTGCCGCGGGCGGAGCGCCGGCGCACCGCGGGCACCCGCATCAGCAGCCGGACGAACGCCGGCGGGGTGATGGTGCGCCCGCGCCCGCGGGCCCGTGCCACCCCGCGCTCGATGCGGACCTGCTGGGCCTGCACGGACACGATCGCGGGCTCCCGCTCGGCCTGGACCGCGGCGAGCGTCGCGGTGCCGACCGTGCCCGCCCGCAGTGCGGGGACCAGGTGGTTCGCCGCGGCGAGCGCATCCTGCAGGGCCATCAGGATCCCGTTGCCGCCGACCGGGGAGATGACGTGCGCGGCGTCGCCGATCAGCAGCAGCCCCGGTCGGTGCCAGGTCGGGACGCGCGAGATGTCGACCGAGAGGAGCGTCGCCTGGTTGAGGTCGGTGAGCAGCCCGACCCGGTCGGCGAGCCACGGCACGCGCTCGGCCACCTCGCGCCGCACGTACTCCACGCCTGCCTCGCGCAGCGCCGGGTAGCCGCCCTTGGGCAACGACAGCCCGACCTGCCAGCGGCCCGGGCCGCCGAGCAGCCCGACGTAGTGGCGGGTGCCCAGGAACAGGTCGACGTCGGCGTCCGGCGGGTCACCGTCGCGGTGGGGGAGCGCGAACCACAGCAGGTCGGTCGTCGCGCCCTGCGACCGTGCGGTCAGCCCGGCCAGCGACCGGATCCTGGAGAACCTGCCGTCGGCGGCGACGACCAGGCCCGCCGCGAGCTCCTCGCCGGACCGCAGCCGCACCCCGCGCACCGGGTCGTCGGCGGTGCCCGCCCCGAGCAGTCCGGTGACGGCGGCCCCGGTGCGCAGCTCGAAGGCCGGCAGCGCGGCGGCCTCCGCGGCGAGGAAGTCGAGGAAGCGGGCCTGCGGCATCAGGGCCACGTAGTCGTACGGGGTGTCGAGCAGGCCGTAGTCGGTGGTGGTCACCACGCCCCTCGGCGTGCGGAACCGGAACTGACGGGCCGGCACGTGGGGCAGCGCGAGCAGCCGGCCGGTCAGCCCGAGGCGGTCGAGCAGCTCCAGGGTCCACGGGTGCAGGGAGTCGCCGCGGAAGTCGCGGTCGAAGTCCCGGTGGCGTTCGAGCAGCGTCACCGGCAGGCCCGCCCGGGCCAGCAGGTAGGCGAGCAGCATGCCGCCGGGGCCACCGCCCGCGACGATCGTCCGTTCCGCGGTCACCCGGCCATGTTAGCTCACCGAACGAGTGTCTTGTCCATCGAGAGAGTTGAACTGGGGGAGCGGCCGGCGGCACAGGAAGGTGCGGGCGGGCGGCGGGTTGCGCCACTCGGTCGCGGTCTCCACGACCTCGTCGAAGTGGGTGTCGAGCAGGTCGCGCAGCACCCGCACCCGGTTCGGCAGCGCCATCCAGGTGATGATCATGCTCATCACCCCGCCCGGGACCAGCCGGCGCGCGATCGTGCCCATGACCTGCAGGCGCAGGGTCTGGGGGAACACCGCCCACGGCAGGGTCGAGACGAACGCGTCGACCTCGGTGATGCCGGCCTCGTCGAGGATCCGGTCCAGGTCGGCGACGTCGCCCTGCACGACCTCCAGCCACGGCTTGTGCCGGCGCAGGTGCGCGACCAGCTCGGAGTCGATCTCGATCGCGAGGTAGCGCGCGTGCGGCCCGAGCCGCTCGCGGATCGGCTCGGCGAGCACCCCGGGTCCGGCGCCGAGTTCGACGACGACGCCGTTCGTCCCGCGCGGGACGACGGCGGCGAGCTGGCGGCACAGCCGCCGTCCGGTGAGGAACGGGGTCGCGAGCTGGTCCATCTTCGAGAACGAGCGTTTGAGGAAGACGGCGTGGTCGGGTCGGGCCATGGGGTCCATCGTGGCGGGCGCGGGCTCCGCGGTCATGTCGGGGCGACCCGGGTCACCCGCCGCGGCCGCGACGACCGTGCGTCCTCCGGCGCCGCACCCGTCGAGCGCGACGCCGGGGGCGTCCGTGCACGCTGTACGTGTCCCGACACCGAAGGAGAGGTACCGCTGTGCCCGCACCGACCACGGAGACCCCCGCGACCCCCGCGACCGTCACGTCCGTCCGCCCGCCCTTCCACCTGGCGATCCCGGTGGACGACATCGAGGCGGCCCGGGAGTTCTACGGCACGCTGCTCGGCTTCGGCCGCGGCCGCTCCGCCGAGCGCTGGACGGACTGGAACGTCGCCGGGCACCAGGTCGTCACCCACCAGGTCGGCGAGCCGTCGGACACCCCGCGCGCCGGCGTGGCCGGGAGCAACCCCGTCGACGGCCACGACGTGCCGGTCCCGCACTTCGGCCTGGTCCTGAGCGTCCCGGAGTTCCGGGCGCTGGCCGAGCGGCTCACCGCCGCGGGCACCGACTTCGTCATCGAGCCCTACGTGCGGTTCGAGGGCGAGCCGGGGGAGCAGTGGACGATGTTCTTCCTCGACCCCGCGGGGAACGCGCTCGAGTTCAAGGCCTTCGCCGACCTCGGGCAGCTCTTCGCCGTCTGAGGTCGGGGAGGCTCCTCCCGCTCAGGACGCCCGGGCGGGGGACGGGGCCGCGGGGAACAGCGCCGCGACCCGTGCCGCCGAGGCACGGGCCCGTGCCGTCGTCCCCAGCACTCCGAGCACCACGACCGCCACCGTCAGCGGCGTCACGACCGCCCACGCCGTTGCGACCCCGGCGGCGGTGCTCGCCGCGGTGGCGACCACGGTCCCGCTGACCGCGACGCCGAACGACTGCCCGGCCTGCCTGCTCGTCGAGGCCACCGCGGCGGCGACCCCGGCCCGCTCCGGCGGCATCCCGTTCACCGCGGTGTTCGTGATCGGCGGGTTGAGCAGGGCGAACCCGCAGCCGAACAGCCCGTGCGCGAGCAGGATCAGCCACAGCGGCGTCGTCGGGGAGAGCTGGGAGAAGGTGAGCGCGACCAGCACCATCGCGCTCCCGCCCAGCACCAGCGGCAGGCGTGCCCCGCGGGCGGCGACCATCCGCCCGGACAGCGGCGCGACCACCGTGGTGGCGACGGCGGCCGGCAGCAGGGTCAGCCCGGCCTGCAGCGCACCGAGCCCGCGGACGTCCTGCAGGTAGAGCGCGGACAGGAACAGCAGCGAGCCGAACGCCGCGAACGCGCAGACCGCGATCACCGTCGCCGAGGCGAACGGGGCGCTCCGGAAGAACCGCAGCTCCACCAGCGGTTCGGGGTGGCGCCGCTCCCAGACGACCAGGGAGACCAGCGCGACGACGGCCAGCGCCGCCAGCCCGAGCACCCCCGCCGACGACCAGCCCAGCCGCGGCCCCTCGATCACCGCTGCCACCGTCGACCCGAGCAGCGCCACCACGAGCAGCTGCCCCACCGGGTCGGCCCGCCGCGGACGGGCGGCCCGCGACTCCGGGACGAGCCGCGCCGTCAGGATCCAGGCCGCCAGCACGACGGGGATGTTCACCCAGAAGATCGCCCGCCAGCCGACGGTGTCCACGAGCAGCCCGCCGAGCACCGGGCCGACGCCGAGCGAGATGCCGACCATCGCGCCCCACACCCCGATCGCGCGGGCCCGCTCGCGGACGTCGGTGAAGACGTTGGTGATGATCGACATGGCGACCGGGTTGAGCATCGCGCCGCCGAGCGCCTGGACCACCCGTGCCCCGATCAGCCAGCCGACCGTCGGGGCCAGGCTGCACAGCAGCGACCCGACCCCGAACAGGACGAGCCCGGTCTGGAAGACGCGGCGGCGCCCGACCCGGTCGGCCGTCGCACCGGCCAGCATCAGGAAGCAGGCCAGCACCACGGTGTAGGCGTCGACGGTCCACTGCAGCTCGGTGATCGAGGCGCGCAGGTCGGTGACCAGGGCGGGGAGCGCCACGTTGATGATCGTGACGTCCATCGAGACGATCAGGATGCTGGTGCACAGCACGGCCAGGATCAGCAGCCGGTGCCGGCGTCCGGCGGGACCGGCCGGTACGACGACGTCGTTTCCCACGGCATCTCCTTGTCCGGAGCTAACCAATCTGGGGCGACGATAACCCGGGAACGACGACGGCCGCCCTCCCGTGTGAGGAGGACGGCCGTGGCGGTGCGCCGTCAGGGACTTGAACCCCGAACCCGCTGGTTAAGAGCCAGCTGCTCTGCCAATTGAGCTAACGGCGCATGTGTTCACTTGTGGTCCTGCGTGCGCCGTCAGGGACTCGAACCCCGAACCCGCTGGTTAAGAGCCAGCTGCTCTGCCAATTGAGCTAACGGCGCGTGTGGAGTTGTCGTGCCTCGCTCACGCACGGAGGATCGATCCCGGGCGTGCGATGGGATCGATCGCCGAGGCGGCGACCGGGTGAGTGACGGGACTTGAACCCGCGGCCCCCTGGACCACAACCAGGTGCTCTACCAACTGAGCTACACCCACCATGCGTTCTCCCGGGCACTCCCGGAAGCGCTGAACCACTGTAGCCCGCCCGCTCCGGGGGGTGTCAGGCGGGGGTCGTACCGCCCTCCGGGGGTGCCGCGACGTGCGCGACCGCGGCCGCGGCGGCCTGCGCCTGCTCGGTCGTCGGACCGGGCGGGGCCACGAACAGCGCCTGCCGGTAGTAGGCCAGCTCGCGGATCGACTCGCGGATGTCGGCGAGCGCGCGGTGCGCGAGGCCCTTCTCCGGCTTCGCGTAGAACACCCGCGGGAACCAGCGCCGCGCCAGCTCCTTCACCGAGCTGACGTCGATCATCCGGTAGTGCAGGTACCCGTCGAGCTCGGCCATGTCCCGAGCGATGAAGCCGCGGTCGGTCGCGATCGAGTTGCCGGCCAGCGGCGCCGAGCGGGCGTCCGGGACGTGGGTGCGGACGTAGTCGAGCACCATCTTCTCGGCCTGCTCGATCGTGACCGTCGCGCGCCGGACCTCCTCGGTCAGCCCGGACCGGGCGTGCATGTCGCGCACGACGTCGGGCATCGCGTCGAGCTTCGCGTCGTCACAGGCGATGACCACGTCGACGCCCTCGCCGAGGATGTTGAGGTCGCCGTCGGTGACCAGTGCCGCGATCTCGATCAGGGCGTCGGAGCCCAGATCCAGCCCGGTCATCTCGCAGTCGATCCACACCAGCCGATCGGTCATCGTCACAGCCTAGGTGACGTCGTCGCGACCGGCGCGAGCCTCGGCCGTCACCGTCGGGGGAGTGCCCTAGGCTCGCGCCGTGGCTGACGACACACCTGCCCGCACCATCGCCGCCGGATACGCCACCGACGGAGCTGTGCTCGAGCTCGGCACCGTCATGGTCGACGGGGTGTGCGACCCGCAGGCGCGGGTCCGGATCCCCCTCGCGACGCTGAACCGGCACGGCCTGGTGGCCGGGGCGACCGGCACCGGCAAGACCAAGACACTGCAGGCCCTGGCCGGGCAGCTGTCCGACGCCGGGGTCCCCGTCCTGCTCGCCGACGTCAAGGGCGACCTGTCCGGCATGGCCCGCGCGGGCGAGCCGGACGACAAGGTCACCGCCCGCGCGACCGACACCGGCGACGACTGGAGCCCGACCGCGTACCCGGTGCAGTTCCTGTCGCTGGGCGACGGCGGCGTCGCCGTCCCGGTGCGGGCGACGCTGACCCAGTTCGGCCCGATCCTGCTGGCCAAGGTGCTCGGCCTCAACGCCACCCAGGAGTCCACCCTCGGCCTGATCTTCCACTGGGCCGACCGGCGCGGGCTGCCGCTGCTGGACACCAAGGACCTGCGCGCGGTCATCCAGCACCTCACCTCCGACCAGGGCAAGGCCGACCTCAAGGGCATCGGCGGGGTCTCCCCGGCGACGGCCGGGGTCATCCTGCGCGCGCTGGTCAACCTGGAGGCCCAGGGCGGCGAGGAGTTCTTCGGCGAGCCCGAGTTCGACCCCGCGGACCTGATGCGTCAGATTGACGGCAAGGGCGTCGTCACCCTGCTGGAGCTGGCCGAACGCGCCGCGAACCCGGTGCTGTTCTCCACGTTCCTGATGTGGCTGCTCGCCGAGCTGTACGAGGAGCTGCCCGAGGCGGGCGACCTCGACCGGCCCAAGCTGGTGTTCTTCTTCGACGAGGCGCACCTGCTGTTCACCGACGCGTCGAAGGCGTTCCTCGACCGCATCGAGCAGACCGTCAAGCTCATCCGGTCCAAGGGCGTCGGCGTGTTCTTCTGCACCCAGCTGCCCACCGACGTGCCGAACGAGGTGCTGTCCCAGCTGGGCGCGCGGATCCAGCACGCGCTGCGGGCCTTCACCCCGGACGACCAGAAGGCGCTGTCGCGCACCGTGCGGACCTACCCGAAGTCCGACGTCTACGACCTGGAGTCGGCGCTGACCTCGCTGGGCACCGGTGAGGCGGTCGTCACGGTGCTGTCCGAGCGCGGCGCGCCCACCCCGGTCGCCTGGACCCGGCTGCGGGCCCCGCGCTCGCTGATGGCGGCCCTGCCGGTCGACGACGTCCGCGCCGACGCCGCCGCCTCACCGCTGCAGGCGAAGTACGGGCAGATGGTGGACCGCGAGTCCGCCTACGAGAAGCTCACCGCGAGCATCGCGGCCGGGCCGGGCGGCGAGGCGACGCCGGTCGAGGCGCCCCCGGCACCCGCCCCGGAGCCGGGCCAGGCCCCGCCGCCCCCGCCGCAGGACTCGCCGGGCGGCGGGTTCTTCTCCAAGATCGGGGACTTCCTGCAGTCGCCGACCGGTCGTCAGCTCACCAACACCGTGACCCGCGAGATCACCCGCAGCCTGTTCGGGACCCGCCGGCGTCGCTGACCCACGGGTCAGGCCCGGAACGGGGTGACCGCGTCCGGGGTCACCGCGGCCATCAGTGCGACGGCGTCGGCGGGGTCGAGGTCCAGCACCTGCACCGCGCCGCCGCCTGCGGCGGTGGTCGCCTCCAGCGTCAGCACCCCGGCTCGGCGCTGGAACAGGCTCTGCCGCACCCGCCATCCGATGACGCCGTCGCGGCGCAGCGCGGTCGTCGTGCGCAGCAGCGACCCGTGCCGGGCGACGAGGTAGCGCTCGTCGAGCCGGTGGCCCAGGGCGCGGTAGCGGTCCAGCGCGAGCGGCACGGCCACCACGACCAGCGCAACGCCGACGACGACCGGCCAGACCGCGGCGTCGAACCAGGCGAAGACCCCGAGGGCGACGGCCGGGACGAGCGCGGGGCCGACCGCGCGCACCAGGCGCCGGGCCCGGGCCCGGGCCGGGTGCGCCCGCAGCGGGCCGTCGGTGACCGGGCCGGTCGCGCGTGCGGCCGTCGCGGCGACGGCGTGGGCGTGCGCGCGGCGCACCGGCGGGCCGAGTGCGCCGCCGCCGGAGTCCGTGTCCTCCCCGGCGAGCCCGACGGTCAGTGCCCCGGCCTGGGCACCGCCGCCCAGGGCCCGCACCAGCAGCGGCTCGGACACCGTCACCCCGCGCAGCCGCTGCTCGGACACCGACAGCGACCGCTTGGTCAGCAGGCCGCGTCGTACCCGCAGCGTGCCGTCGGGCTCGCGGCTGAGCCGGTAGTCCCACCAGCGCTCCACGAACAGCACGATGCTGCCGGCGACCATGACCAGCAGCAGGAGCGCGACCGAGACGAGCACGGTCGCCCAGACCGGTGCGGCCGACAGCTCCCCGGCGACGGCGTCCGCGCCGGGCAGCGAGCGCGGGTCGAGGCCGGTCTCGTTGAGCACGTTCCAGCCGGCGCCGGCCAGCGCACCGATCGCGGCCAGCGAGCTGACCGTCAGCGGGGCGAAGCGCAGCGAGGACCAGTCGATCCGGTCGAGCTCCTCGCCCGCGGGGTTGACGGGATCCGCCTCGCCGACGGTCCCGTCCCCGCCGGCCGCGTCCCCGTCGGCACCGTTCCCGTCGGAACCGTTCCCCTCGACCCGGGCCCGGTCCGCCCCGGTCCCGCCGGCGACCGCGGCCGGTCCGCGTGCCGGGGCGGGGCGGGCGAGCAGCTCGCGGCGCAGCCGTTCGGCCTCGTCGGTGGTGACGGCGTCGAGGTCGAGGCCCGCGTCCGACCCGCTCTGCCCGGAGCCGACCTTCACCACCGACAGCCCGACGAGCCGGTGCAGCAGCGGTGCGGTCAGGTCGACGGTGCGGATCCGATCCCGCGGCACCGAGCGGCGCTGCCGGTTCAGCAGCCCGCTGTGCAGCTCGACGCGTTCGTCGGTGATCCGGTAGCGGGTGGTGCGCCACCGCACGACGCCCACCGCGACCGCGACGACGACCGCCGCCCCCGCGATCCAGACCTGGGTGGAGTTGCCGCTGCCCGCGCCGAACAGGACCAGCACGACCAGCGCGGGGGCCAGCCGCAGCAGCGCGGTGGCCGGGCCGACGAGCAGCATCCGGCCCGGCAGCCGTCGCCAGCCGACCTCCTCGGGGGGCGTGCCGGTGCCGTCCGCGGGTGCGACGGGTACGGGCTCGGTCACGTCGCGTCCCCGCTGTGCCGCCCGGTCGTCTCGGTGAGCCTGCGGGCGAGCTCGGCGGCGGCGTCGGCGTCGAGCCCGGCGATGCGGACCGGGCCGCGGGCCGATGCCGTCGTGACGGTCACCGTCGCCAGGCGCAGCGCCTGCTGCAGCGGGCCGTGCTCGGTGTCGACGGTCTGCACCCGCGGGATCGGCGCGATCCGCCACTCCCGCACCAGCCAGCCCGACCGGGTGTAGACGGCGTCCTCGGTCACCTCCCAGCGGTGCAGCCGGTACCGCAGACCGGGCACGACGAGCGTCCCGACCAGCAGCCACAGCACCGTCAGCACCACGGTCGCGACCAGCACCCCGTGCCACGGCACCGCGGGCAGCAGGAACCACGCGACGACCTGGCCGGCGAGCAGCACGAGCGGGACCGGCACCGCCGAGAGCCGCCACCACCAGATCGCGCGGGGGTCGACCCGGTTCGCGGGTGGGCGCAACGGGAGCGGCAGCGCGTCGGTCGGGATCCCGGGTCCGGGGTCGCCGGTGCGGGGGCCGGTGGCGGTCATGGTCCCACTCTGCCGAACCGCACCCGGCGGGAGCATCCGAGCACGCCGTCGGAGACCCCACTGTGGCCGAAAGGGGGGCGTGGCCGACAGAGTGGCGCGGCCGACAGAGGGGTGCCGCCGAGTGGCACACCACGTGCGTCCGGAATCCGGGTCCGGGTACGTGGTGTGCCACTCGGCGGGCGACGACGGTCAGTGGGCCGGCGCGGACAGGTCGTAGACCGTGGTGCCGTCGACGGTCGTCGCGGTGTAGTGCTGCGCGACCCAGGCGGTGATCTCCGCCCCGGTGCCGCGGCCGCCGCCGGGGCCGCCCCGCTCGCCGCCGCTGACGAAGTACCGGACGTCGCCCTGCGCGACGTACTGCCGGAACTGCTCCAGGGTGGGGGAGTCGTCGCTGCCGGAGAAGCCGCCGATCGCCATGACGGCGCTGTCCCCGCCCGCGGCGAGCATCATCGACGCCGCGCCCTGCGAGCCGATCGTCGCCGCCGCCCAGCGGGCCGGTCCTGCCTCACGCAGCAGGGCCACGACCTGGGCGCTGGTCCGCTCGCCTCCCGGACCGCCACCGGGCATCCCGCCCGGCCCGCCCGCGCCGGGCTGCCCGGCACCATCCGGCGCGGCACCGGCAGGCAGCCCACCGGCATCAGTGGCGCCGGTGCCCGACGGGCCGGCACCGGTCGTGGTCCCCGGTATGCCCGCGTCGGTGCCGTCGGTGCCGTCGGTGCCGTCGGTCCGGTCCGCCCCGCCCCGTCGGTCGCGGGGCCCGCCCATGCCCCGGTCGGCGCCGGCGCCCGACGGCCCGGCCATCGGTGTGGAGCCCTCGTGCGTGGTCGCCGCGGTCTGGACCGCGTACGCGGCCGGCGCGGCGACCCCACTCAGGACCGCGACGCCGAGGACCACGGCGAGCCACCGTCGCCCCCGGGCGGGGACCAGCAACGCCGCACCGGCGGCGACGCCCGCCACCAGCACCACCCACCGCAGCCACGGCAGGAACTGCGGCGACCCGCCGAGCAGTACGAACGCCCACACCGCGGTCCCGGCGGAGGCGACGGCGAGCACCCCACGGACCCACCGGCGGTCCCGGTACCGCAGGAGCTCGCGGGCGCCGACCGCGACCAGCGCCGCGATCCCGGGCGCGAGGGCAACCGCGTAGTACGGGTGGACGATGCCCTCCATGAAGGACAGCACCAGCACGGTCACCAGCGTCCAGCCGCCCCACACGATCAGCGAACCGCGGACCGCGTCGGTGCGCGCGGCTCGACCACGGAGCACCAGCGCCGCGACGAACAGGAGCAGCGCGGCCGGCAGCAGCCAGGAGACCTGGGTGCCGAAGGAATCGCCGAACATCCGCAGGAACCCGGCCCGGCCGCCGAAGGCCGCGCCCATACCGCCCCCGGGCCCGCCCGGTGGCATGCCGCCCCCGGGCACGGCACCGGCCGCGCCGCCCGGGAGACCGGCGGCGTCGGGCATCCCGCCGCCGAACGCGGCACCGGGCCTCCCGCCACCGCCGGGCCCGCCGCCCTCGCCGCCGACGATGCGGCCGAGACCGTTGTAGCCGAACGCCAGTCCGAGCGGGGTGTTGTCCCCGGACCCGCCGATGTACGGGCGGGCGTCGACCGGCCACAGCGCGACGGCGAGCAGCCACCAGCCGGAGCCGACGACGATCCCGGCACCGCCCACGAGAAGCTGCCACACCCGTCGCCACGGACGGCCGGGCGCGGCCCACAGCCAAGCCAGAGCCAGACCGGGCAGCACCAGGAACGCCTGCAGGGACTTGGTCAGGAACGCGAACCCCAGCACCAGCCCGACTGCGGCGATCCACCGGGTCCGGCCGTCCTCCAGACCACGGACCAGCAGGTACGCCGCCAGGACGAGCAGCAGCGTCAGCAGCGCGTCGGGGTTGTCGAACCGGAACATCAGCGCCGCGACCGGAGTCAGCGCCAGCAGCGTCCCGGCGAGCAGCCCGGCGCCGTGCCCGGACACCCGGCGCACCGCGGCGTAGAGCAGCCCGACCGCGGCGATGCCCATCAGTGCCTGGGGAACCAGCAGGCTCCAGGAGCTGAACCCGACGATCCGGGCGGCGAGCGCCATCGGCCACAGCGACGCGGGCGGCTTGTCGACGGTGATGGCGTTCTGCGGGTCGAGCGAGCCGAAGAAGAACGCCGTCCAGTCGTTCGCCCCGGCCTGGACCGCGGCGGCGTAGAAGGAGTTGGCCCAGCCCGAGGAGCCGAGGTCCCACAGGTAGAGCAGGCCGGTGCCGGTGAGGAGAGCGATCACCGATGCGGCCCGGAGCCGGCGGTGCGAACCGCCGGCCGGGGGTGGGGAGGCGTCGGACCGTGTGGGGTTCCGGTCGAGGGTGCTGGTCACTGCAGGGTCGCCTTCTCCATCGGGATGGTGGCGGAGGCCCGGGGACGGAACACCCAGGCGCGGAACAGGACGAAGCGCAGCACCGTCGCGACCAGGTTGGCCCCGACGATCACCGCCACCTCGACGGCCGGGTGCGCGCCGGGCGCGACCACTCCGAGAACGACGAGTGCACCGGTGGTCAGCCCCAGTCCCAGGGCGAACACGACAAGGCCCTGGAACTGGTGGGTGACCGCCCGGCCCCGGCCGCGGACGCCGAAGGTGAACCGCCGGTTCAGCGCCGTGTTCACGACCGCGCACAACAGCATCGCGACGACGTTCGCCGCGATCGGCCCGAGCACCCCCCGCAGGGCGAGGAACAGCACCAGGTTCGCCGCCGTCGAGGCGACGCCGATCGCGGCGAAGCGGGCCAGCTGGAACGGCATCGCCCGGGGCACCCCGGGCACCTCCGGCGGGGCCAGCGGCGCCCGCCCGAGCTGCGCGCGGACCTCGGCCAGCGGCAGCGCACCCGTCGCCAGTGCCCGGCCGACCCGCCACACGCCCTTCAGGTCCGCGACGGCCGTCGCCACGATGTCCACGCTGGAGTCCGGGTCGTCGACCCAGTCGACCGGCACCTCGTGGATGCGCAGCCCGGACCGCTCGGCCAGCACCAGCAGCTCGGTGTCGAAGAACCAGCCGGTGTCCTCGACCAGCGGCAGCAGCCGCCGGGCCACGTCGGAGCGGATCGCCTTGAACCCGCACTGGGCGTCGGAGAAGCGTGCCGAGAGCGCACCGCGCAGGATCAGGTTGTAGCTGCGCGAGATGAACTCCCGTTTCGGGCCGCGCACCACCCGCGAGCCGCGACCCAGCCGGGTCCCGATCGCGAGGTCGGAGTGCCCGGACACGAGCGGGGCGACGAGCGGGAGCAGCGCGCCGAGGTCGGTGGACAGGTCGACGTCGCAGTAGGCGAGGACATCGGCGTCGGAGTCCGACCAGACCCGGCGCAGGGCGCGGCCGCGGCCCTTCTGCTCCAGGCGCACCGTGCGGACCTCGGGGATCTCGGCGGCCAGCCGCCGGGCGATCACCGGGGTGGCGTCGGTGCTGGCGTTGTCGGCGACGGTGATCCGGAACGAGTAGGGGAACCCGGAGGTGAGGAACGCGTGCAGGCGCCGCACCGAGGACTCCAGCTCGCGCTCCTCGTCGAAGACGGGGACGACGATGTCGAGCACGGTCCGGCCGCGGTCGGACGGACGCGCCTCGGGGTGGCCCGGGTGGGTGCCGGTCGCGGGGCCGGCGACGACTGTGGTCATGGGATCGACGATCGGGGCCTGCGCTGTCGCGGCCGTGTGATCGACCTGTGCGTCGGCTGTGAGCCTGTCTGCCGCCCGCCGGGTCACGACGCGCTCAGGTCGTGGAGGGTGACGCCGTCGACGGTGCGGGCCGGGAACGTCGCCGCGACCCACTCGGCGATGAGGCGCGCCTCGTCGCTGCCGCCGGAGGCGGTGGAGATCATCCCGCTGCCCGCGGAGCCGATGAACCAGTGGATCCGGTGCTGCGCCACCATCTGCTGGAACTGCGCGAGCGTCGGGTAGGGGTCGGTGCCGTTGAACCCGCCGACAGCGAGCACCGGTGCCCCCGACGCCAGCTGGTAACCCGCCGCCTGCATCGAGGTCACCGTGGCCGCGGCCCAGGTGAAGTCGTCCGCGTCCGCCGCGATCAACCCTGTGACCTGCGACGACGGCGTGGGGGCGCTGAGGATGCCCCCTGGGCCGCCGCCGCGCCCGCCGGCACCGCCCGGCCCCCGGGTGGGTCCGCCACCGGCCCACCGGCCGCCCGGCCCGCCCGCCGTCGCGGCACCCGGGGCGCCCGCGGACCCATCGTTCCCGGCCGCACCCGCAGCCGCGCCGCCCCCGGTCGCGCCCGGTGCCCCGGGGGCCCCACCGCTGACGGTTCCGGCCGGGCCGGGTGCGCCACCCGGGGCGCCGGACCCGGAACCGGCCCACGGCCCGCGCATCGTTCCGGGGCCACCCCGGGCCCCGCCCGGTCCGGACGCGTAGCCCTCCGGCCCGGAGCTCGGGATCGCGCCGGTGTGCGGGGTCGCCGCCGTCCCCAGCGCCCAGGCCGTCGTCCCACCGGCCCCCGCCAGCAGGGCCGCGGTGAGCACCCCCGCCGCGAGCACCCGCGGCATCCGGTGCACCCCGAGCAGGGCGAGGGCCGCGCCGAGCCCGATGACGAGCACCGCCGGGCGCAGCCACCCCAGCCAGGCCGTGGGCAGCAGCGCGTAGGCCCACACGGCCGTCGCCGCGACCGCCGCGGCCAGCCACCAGCGGGCGGCCGCGGACGCACGGTCCCGCCACAGCGTCGCCCCGCCGATCCCGACCAGCGCGGCGACGGCCGGGGCCAGCGCGACGGTGTAGTAGCTGTGCACGATCCCGGCCATCAGGCTGAACGTCAGCCCGGTGACCAGCAACCAGCCGCCCCACAGCACGGTCGCCGCACGCAGCGGGTCGGTGCGCGGGGCCCGCCGGGTCCACCACAGCAGGGCCCCGAGCAGCACCAGCGCCGCGGGCAGCAGCCAGGACGCCTCCCGGCCCATCTCCGACCCGAACAGCCGCAGCAGCCCGGTCTCGCCCCAGCCACCGGCACGTCCGCCCGCGCCGCCGCCGACGGAGCCGACCTCGTCGCCGGTGAGCCGGCCGACGCCGTTGTAGCCGAAGACCAGCTCCAGCACGCTGTCGCCCTGGGAGCCGCCGATCCAGGGCCGGTCCGCGGCCGGCCACAGCTCCACGACGAGCACCCACCAGCCCGCCGAGACCAGCAGCGCGGCCCCGGCGACGAGCAGCGCCCGGATCCGCGGCCACCAGGCGAGCGGGGCGGCGAGCAGCCACACGGCGGAGAACGCCGGCAGCACCAGGAACGCCTGCAGCATCTTGGTGAGGGAGCCGTAGCCGACCAGGAGGCCGACGAGCACCAGCCACCGGGTGCGGCCCTGCTCGACCGCCCGGGTGAGGGAGTAGGCGGCGCCGGTCAGGACGAGCACGAGCATCGCGTCGGGGTTGTCGAAGCGGAACATCAGCACCGCGACCGGGGTGAGCGCGAGCGCGGCCCCGGCCACCAGCCCGGCCCCCGGCCCGGCGACCCGGCGCACCGCGGCGTGCAGCAGCGCGACCGCGCCGACGCCCATCAGCGCCTGCGGCACCAGCACGCTCCAGCTCGACAGCCCGAACAGCCGCACCGACAGCCCGATCGGCCACAGCGCACCCGGCGCCTTGTCGACGGTGATCCCGCCGGCCGCGTCGGAGGCGCCGAAGAACCACGCCGACCAGCTCTGCCCGCCCGCCTGCGCGGCCGCCGCGTAGAACGCGTTGGCCCAGCCCGAGGCCGACAGCCCCCACAGGTACAGCGCGGCCGTCGCGGCGAGCAGCACCGCGAGCGGCAGGTGCCGCCATCGGCGGGTCGGCGGCGGGGACGGTGCGCGGGCGGGCCGGGGCCGGGACAGGGTGCTCGTCACCCGGGCGACGCTGCTCCGCCGCGCTGTGCGGAACCGGTGATCGACCTGTGAACCACCTGTGCCGGTCAACCCCCCCGGTCCGTCGATCAGTACCTGAGCGCTGCGAGCCCGGGCCGTGCCAGCCCTCATGTACTGATCGACGCAGGGACGCAGGGACGCAGGGCGGACGCGGGCGGTGTGACGCGGGACGGCGCCGCGGTGCGGGGCGGGCGGGTGCGGGGGAGGATCGGCGACGTGCCGGTCCCCGCGTCGACCCCGGAGCCGGTCCTGGCCGGCCCGCGGCTGCTGCTGCCCGGGTGGACCCCGCAGGTCGCGGCCGCGGTCGTCGCCGGCACCCGGCACCCGGACTGGGCGCCGGACTTCCCGGCCGAGGGCGACCGGATCGTCGCGGTGCTGCTCGCCCGCGATCCGTCCGGGCCGGGCTGGGGCGAGCTCGGGCACCGGCTGCTCGTCGAACGCGACGGCGGTACGGTCGTCGGCGGCGCGGGCCTGTTCCCCGCCCCCGACGACGGCCCGGCCGCCGTCGAGCTCGGTTACGGCGTGGTGCCGTCGCGCCGCGGCCGCGGCTACGCCGTCGAGGCCGCCCGCCTGCTGCTCGCGCTGGCCCGCACGGCCGGGGCCTCGCCGCTGGTCGCGGGTGTCGAGCCCGGCAACCCCGCCTCGGAGCGGGTGCTGGAGCGGATCGGGATGCGCCCCACCGGGACACGCGACGGCGTCACACGGTTCCGGCTCGACGTAGGGTCGACCCCGTGATCAGGCTCGTCGCGCTCGACATCGACGGCACCATCGTCCACGGGCGCAGGCCCCCGAGCCCCGCGGTCCTCGACGCGATCGCGCTCGCCGGGACCCGGGCCGAGGTGATGCTGTGCACCGGCCGGACCGTCGTCGGCGTGGCCGGCGCGCTGGACGCGATCGGGCTGCGCGACGGCGTCACCCTGACCTCGAACGGCGCGGTCGAGATGGAGACCGCGACCCGCCGGGTCCTGGCGATGGAGCGGCTCGCCCCCGAGGCCGTGACCGCGGGCCTCGACGCGATGAGCGAGCTGTTCCCGGGGGCGGTGTTCGCCTGCGAGCACGTCGGCGTCGGGCAGCGGGTCAGCGCCCCGTTCCCGGACGGCGTGCTCGCCGGCACCGTCACCGAGGTCGGCCGCGCCGGACTGCTCGACGAGCCGACGCCCAAGCTCGTCATGTACTGGCCGGGGCACGACCCGGACGAGACCGCCGCCCGGGCGGCCCGGCTGCACGTCCCCGGCACCGAGCCGACCCTGGACCACGAGCTGCCGTGGGTCACGCTGGTGCCGGCCGGGGTGTCCAAGGCGTCCGGGCTCGCGCGGGTCGCGGCCCGGCTCGGCGTCGACCGCTCCGAGGTACTCGCCGTCGGCGACGGCGACAACGACCGCGCGATGCTGCGCTGGGCGGGCCGCGGGATCGCGATGGGGCAGGCCCCGCCGCAGGTGCACGCCGACGCCGACGAGTCCACCGGCACCGTCGCGGAGGACGGCCTGGCCCGCGCCCTGGAGCGCGCGTTCGGCTAGTTGTACTGACCGGAGACGTTGGTCGAACTCGTGTGACGACACGATCTAGCTGATCTTGAAGGGTGAGGACCTCCTGCGGAGGGTGTGGAGCTGTCGAAGGCACCCGCACCCACAACCACAGGAGGTCCTCGTGGTCCACGCTAACGCTCCACTGTCCGAACGCGGCCGACTGCGCCTGGCGCGTCTGATCGTCGAGGGCGACGTGCCGATCGCTCAGGCCGCTGCCCGGTTCCAGGTGGCCTGGCCGACCGCGAAACGCTGGGCCGACCGCTACCGCACCGACGGCCCGGCCGGCATGGCCGATCGCTCCAGCCGGCCGCACCACTCGCCGCGGGCGACGCCGGCACCGGTGGTGCGCCGGATCGTGCACCTGCGCTGGAAGAAGCGCCTGGGCCCGGTCCAGATCGCCGACCGGGTCGGTGTCGCTGCCTCGACCGTGCACCGGGTGCTGGTGCGGTGTCGGATCAACCGCCTCGCCCATGTCGACCGCGCCACCGGAGAACCAGTGCGTCGCTACGAACACCCCGCCCCCGGGGATCTGCTGCACGTGGATGTGAAGAAGCTGGGCAACATCCCCGACGGCGGCGGCTGGCGCTATGTCGGGCGCGCCCAGGGAGACCGCAACCGGGCCGCGACCCCTGGGAAACTTCGCAACGCCTACCACCAGGCGAAGATGGGCACGGCGTTCGTGCACACCGTGCTCGACGACCACTCCCGCCTGGCCTACGCCGAGATCCACGACGGCGAAACCGCCGCCACCGCGATCGCTGTGCTGCGCCGCGCGGTGGCCTGGTTCTCCGCCCGCGGGGTCACCACCCGCCGAGTCCTGTCCGACAACGGCTCGGCCTACCGCTCCCACGCCTGGCGCGACACCTGCCACGCGCTGCGGATCACCCCGAAACGCACCCGTCCCTACCGCCCACAGACCAACGGAAAGATCGAACGGTTCCACCGCACTCTCGCCGACGGCTGGGCCTTCGCCCGGCTCTACACCGGCGAGTCGCAACGCCGAAAGGCGCTACCCGGGTGGCTGCACGAGTACAACCACCACAGGCCCCACACCGCCATCGGTGGTCTCCCACCGATCAGCAGGTTGACCAACCTGTCCGGGCAGTACAGCTAGTGCTCGACGGGGGTGCCCGCGACCAGCGGCGTCGCCGCCTCCAGGGCCGCCCCGCAGGACGGCGGCCGTGGCGGCAGCGAGGAGTCGATGACCACCGGCACCGTCCAGACCCGGCCGTCGCGGGACCGCACGGTCACGTCCCCCGGGCCGTCGACGGCATCGACGAGCAGTGCGGACGCGTCCCCGATGCCGGTGTGCTCGCGCACGGCGAGTTCGGCGAGCTGGCGGACCGGGTCCAGCCCGGTGTGCCCGCGGCAGCTCCACGGGTCGACGCCGCCCCCGGCCGCGGCCTTCAACGCGGCCAGCGCGCCGCCGGTGTCGAGGCGGCCGTAGGCGTAGCCGGTGGGCAGCACCAGCGCGGTCGGCGCGAACCGGTGCCCGCCGAGGTGGGTGCACTCCCAGACGTCGGCGCCCTCGGCGGCCAGCTCCCCGGCGAGCGCGCGGCCGCGGACGGCGCAGCAGACGTCGCGCCTGCCGTGCGCGCACACCAGCATCACCGGGTCGGTGACCGGGGTACCCGCACCCGGGTCGAGGTCGATGCGGGCGAGGTCGTCGGTGCCCCGCACGGTGCGCGCCCACACCCGCGAGCCGCCCGGGGCGAGGTCGGCGACGTAGACGGTGCGGTCGCCGTCGGCGTCGCAGCGGCCCTCGCGACCGGGGCGGCGGATCAGGAGGAGGATGACGTCGTCGGCGCGGAGCCGGTCGCAGAGCGCGGTGACCGCCGGGTCCGGGTGGTCGGCGACCTTCCGCGGCCACGCCCCGATGTGCTCGACGGCGACGAGGCGGCGCACGTGCGGCGCGGTGCCGGTCATCGGCTCGCCGACGGCCTCGCTCAGCCCGGCACAGCCCCCGGCGGGCGCCCCGGCGGGGGGACCGCCGAGTGCGCCACGTGCCGCAGTGACCGTCATCGGGCCATCTTAGGGAAGGTTTCCCTGACTTCAACCCGGGACGCCCGGTCGGGTCACTCCCGGCCGGGGAGCTCCGTGCGCAGGACCTTGCCGGTCTGGTTGCGCGGCAGCTCGTCCAGGAAGTGCACGTCCCGTGGGGCGGCGAACTTCTCCAGGTCGGACTTCACCCGGCTGCGGATCGCGTCCGCGGTGACGTCGGCTCCCGGCTCGAGCACCACCCAGGCGGCGAACCGCTGGCCGTACTCGTCGTCGTCCACCCCGAGCACACAGGCCTCGAGCACCCCGTCCATCCCCGAGACGAGCTCCTCGACCGGGCCGGGGTGCAGGTTCTCCCCGCCCGAGACGATCATGTCGTCGGCCCGGCCGGTGAGGAACAGCCGTCCCTGCTCGTCGAGGTGCCCGACGTCGCCGGTCCCGAGCAGTCCGTCGCGCTCCTCCAGGCCGTCCTCGCCGCCGGTGTAGCCCTCGAACGGCAGGTCGTTGCCGACGAACACCCGGCCGTCGACGCCCGCCGCGGCCGGGGTGTCGTCGTCGTCGAGGATGACCAGGGTGGTCCCGGCCGGGGCGCGGCCCGCGGTGCCGGGGGCGTCGCGCAGGTCCTCCGGTCCGGCGATCGAGACCCAGGAGACCTCGGTGGAGCCGTAGAGGTTGTAGAGGCAGTCGCCGAAGCGGTCCATGAACCGGTTGGCCTGTCCGCCGGGCAGCGCCGACCCGGAGACGGCCACGATCCGCGGGCCCGCCGGGTCGTCCCCGCCGTCGCCCCAGCCGTCGGCGTCGGACTCCAGGACGCGCTGCAGCATCACCGGCACCGCGAACACCGTCGTGCACCGGCGCTCGCGCACGGCGTCGAGGAATCCCTCGGGGGTGAACCTGCGGCGCAGCACGACGGTCGCGCCGTGCAGCGAGGCGAGCAGCAGCCCGGCGTTGCCCCAGGTGTGGAACAGCGGCGCGGCGATGTGCGTCGGCTCACCGGCGCGCAGCGGGATCGCCGACAGGATCGACGCCGCCGGGGCGAGGGTCGAGGGGTGCGGCCGCTTGGCACCCTTCGGCGTCCCGGTGGTGCCGGAGGTCAGCACGATCTGCTTGGACGGCTCCGGCTTGAACGGCAGCTCGCCCGGCCCGCCGCGCTCGACCATCGCGTCCAGGTCGTCGAGCGCGCGGTCGCCCGCGCGGCGCGGCCCGTCCGGGGTGCGGGTCAGCACGACGCGCGGCCCGTCCGGGACGATGTCGAGGAAGTCCGGGTCGGCGACGAGGGTGTGCAGCTGCTGCTGCTCCTGCACCCCGCGCAGCTGCTCGGCCGAGAGCCCGGTGTTCACCAGTACGACGTCGGCGCCCGCCTTGCCCGCCGCGACCATCGCCTCGATCGGCGCGCGGGCGTTGCGGCACAGCACGCCGACCGGGGCGCCCGGCCCGGCGCCGGAGTCGAGCAGCGCCAGCGCGAGGCTGTCGGTGCGGGCCTCCAGCTCGGCGTAGGTGGTGACCCCGTCGTCGTCGACGACGGCGAGCCGGTACGGGTGGCGGGCCGCTCCGACGGCGAACGCGGCGGTGATGCTGTTGCCGTAGCGCACCAGGGCCCGGCCCATCCCGTACAGCTTCCCGGGGCCGAGCGGGCGGACGACTCCCGAGCGGGTCAGGGCCACGGCGGCGCGGGCGGTGCCGCTGCCCAGCTCGTAGGCGGTACGGGCGGTGCCGGAGAGGTTCTGGAGCAGCGGGGAGCCAGCCATGCGGCGCAGTCTGGCAGGGCCACCCGTCGGGTCGCCGGGTCCGGTGCGGGGATCTGTGTCAGAGGTCACTGAGCATGTCCGTCATGTTTCGTAGGGTGAAGACGATGTGTCCCTCGGTGACCCACAGGTCGCCGAACTCTCCACCACACCGTCGGGGATCCTGATGCGCCTCTACCTGCCCACACGCACGTCCGCTTCCGGCCGCACCCTGGTCCGCGCGGGACGTCCGACCAAGTCGATGCCCGGCTTCGGCGGCCTCGCCGGCGTCTGCCGCTGCGGTGCGGCCCGGCCCGCCGACGCGCGCGCCCTGCCGTGGCGGGACTGTCCGTCCTGCACGCCGCAGCGGGCCCGCGCCGGGCGCTGACCGCCCCGGCCTCGTAGGTTTCCGGGTCGACGGGCATCGGGTCCGTCGCCCGCGGAGGCCCCATGAGTACGCCCACCCCGGAGATGCGGCTGCGCGCCCTCGAGCGCGAGGACCTGCCGTTCGTCCACGGGCTGTCGAACGACTCCGGGATCATGTCGTACTGGTTCGAGGAGCCCTACGAGTCGCTCGTCGAGCTGCAGGAGATCTTCGCCCGGCACGTGCACGACAACCGCGAGCGGCGGTTCGTCATCGACTGCGCGGGCGAGCGCGCCGGCCTGGTCGAGCTGGTGGAGATCGACTACATCCACCGCAACGCGGAGTTCCAGATCATCGTCGCCCCCGCCTTCCAGGGCCGGGGTCTCGCCGCCCGCGCCACCTCCGCGGCCCTCGACTACGCCTTCGGCGTGCTGAACCTGCACAAGGTGTACCTCGTCGTCGACGTCGACAACGCCCGTGCCGTGCGCGCCTACGAACGCACCGGCTTCGTCGTCGAGGGCGAGCTGCGCGAGGAGTACTTCGCCAGCGGCCGCTACCACGACGCGTACCGGATGGCGGTGCTGCAGCGCGAGCACCTCGGTCGCGCCGTCGACGGACCGCGCTGACCGGACCGGACCGGCCGGCAGGGAGGGGGACCCGTCGGCCGGCCCGGCGTGCACCGGTCGCGGGCATGCGACCGGGGTCGGGCGCGTCGACCGTGATGACGACGACACCCATGAACAGTACTATCCCGCCACGTACTCGTGTCAACGTTCCGCTACGCTGCGCCCATGACCAGCAGGAACCGGGTGTGGGTCGGTGTCAGCTCGATGTCGCGGTGCGGATCGGGCAGCCGATGACATCGTTGATCGTCGGGTGAGTGCCCGCGACCGTCGTCGCCACGGGTCACGGGGTGGTTGCGGCCCGCCCGTCGTCGCCGTGCGCGCCCGGCTGCCCCGGGTAGGATCCGCCCCGATGTCCGGAACGCCGACGGCCGGGGACGAGTTCCCGATCGACACGCTCGCCGCGCGTGCCGGTATGACCGTCCGCAACGTGCGTGCCCACCTGTCCCGCGGGCTGCTGCAGCCGGGGGAGATGCGCGGGCGCACCGCCTGGTACGGCCCCGTCCACCTGGCCCGGCTGGAGCTGATCGCCGGCCTGCAGCGGCGCGGGTTCTCGCTCGCCGCGATCGGTGTGCTGATCAACCAGACCCCCTCCGGCAGCGCGGAGGAGGCGCTGCGCCTCTACCGCGGCATGCTCGCCCCGTGGCAGCCGGAGGAGCCGGTCGAGCTCGCCGAGGAGGACCTGGCCGCGTGGACCGGCGCCCGGACGTCCCCGGAGTTCGTCGGGCAGCTGGTCGCCTCCGGGATGATCGAGCGCACCGGCCCGGGGCGGCTGCGCGTGCTCAACCCGTCGATGGTCCGGTCCGGGGCGCACGCCGTCGCCCTCGGTCTGGCGCCGGAGGCGGTGCAGCAGGTCGGCGACGAGCTGCTGACCCGCACCCGTGAGATCGCCGAGATCTTCGTCGAGCTGTTCCGGGAGCAGGTCTGGGCGGCGCACGTCGCGGCCGGGCTGCCCCGCAGCGGCGTCGCGGACCTGCGCACGGCGGTCGAGGCCCTGCAGCCGGTCGCCACCCAGTCGCTGCTCGGCGCCTTCCGCCAGACGATGCAGGAGGCGATGGACGACTTCATCCGCCGGCTGTCCACCGATCTCGCCCCGGCCGACCCGCCCGTCGACCCCGGGGCCGCGGAGCCGCACTCAGACCGGTAGGTCGACGGTGAACACCGTCCGGCCGGGGGAGCTGTCGACCCCGACCGTCCCGTCGTGGGCGGCGACGACCGCGGCCACGATCGCCAGGCCCAGCCCGGTGCTGGGGGTGTCGTTCCCGGCGCGGGTGCGTCCCTCGGCGCCGCGGGCAAACCGCTCGAACACCCGCGGCAGGACGTCCGGGGCGATGCCGGGGCCGTCATCGGCGACACGCAACCGGACCCGGCCGGGGGCGGGCCGGTCGAGGGAGACGGTGACCGTCGTGCCGGGCGGGGTGTGGGTGCGGGCGTTCGCGAACAGGTTGGTGACCACCTGGGCGAGCCGGTGGGCGTCGCCGGTGACCGTGACCGGCTCATCGGGCAGCCGCGGGAGCCAGCGGTGGTCGCGGCCCGCCACGTGGGCGTCCCCGACGGCGTCGAGGACCAGCCGGGTGAGGTCCACCTCGGCGCGCTCCAGCGGGCGGCCCGCGTCGAGCCGGGCGAGCAGCAGCAGGTCCTCGACCAGGGTGGACATGCGTTCGGCCTGCGAGCTGATCCGGGCCAGTGCGTGCGTGGTCCGCTCCGGGACCGGGTCGCGCTCGCGGCGCGACAGCTCGGCGTAGCCGCGGATCGCCGTCAGCGGGGTGCGCAGCTCGTGGCTGGCGTCGGCGACGAAGCGCCGCAGCCGGGTCTCGGACTCCTGGCGGGCGGCGAGCGCGCCCTCGACGTTGTCGAGCATGTGGTTGAGCGCGGTGCCGACCTGGCCGACCTCGGTGCGGGGGTCGGGGTCGGGGACGCGGGCGGCGAGGTGGACCTCGCCCCGGTCCAGCGGCAGGTCCCCGACCTGCGCGGCGACGCCGGCGACGCGTTCGAGGGGGCGCAGCTCGCGACGCACCAGCACGGCCGCCGCGATGCCCGCGAGCACCACCGCCCCGCCCAGCACGACGAGCTCGGTGACGACGAGCCTGGTCACGGTGGCGCCGGCGTTGTCCGGCTGTGCGATCAGGTAGGTCGTCGTCCCCTCGGTCCAGCCGATCGCCCGGTAGTCGCCCAGGGACAGGGTGACGTCGTGCGGTGCGGTGTCGGCGGGCACCGACCGGAGCGCGCCGAGGTCGTCGCCGGACACCGCGGTGCTGGTGCCGCCGCGCTGGGCGAGCCGGGCCACGACGACACGGCCGTCGTCGAACACCGCGCCGATCGCGTTCGCGCTCGGGCCGGGCCCGAGGAACACCCCGTCGGGTGGGCCGGGGCGCCGGCCGCCGTCCCCGGCCGGGGTGCCGGTCCCGTCGCCCTCGTCCTGGGTCAGCCGCCCGGGGGCGCGCCCGGTCTGCTGGGCGACGAAGCCCTCCAGGGAGAACGACAGCTCGCGGTCCTGCCGGGTGGACAGGTAGCGGTCGAGCGAGAGCGTCGTCGCGACGCCGATCGCCACGCAGGCCACCGTGAACAGCAGCAGCACCGTGACGACCAGCCGGGCCCGCAGCGAGCGGACCCGGCCGGAGACGCGGGTGACGACCACCGGGTCACTCCGCCGCGGGACGCAGCACGTAGCCCGCGCCGCGCACCGTGTGGATCATCGGCCGGCGCCCGGCGTCGATCTTCTTGCGCAGGTAGGAGACGTAGAGCTCGACCACGTTGGACTGGCCGCCGAAGTCGTAGTTCCACACCCGGTCGAGGATCTGGGCCTTCGACAGGACCCGGCGCGGGTTGCGCATGAGGTAGCGCAGCAGCTCGAACTCGGTCGCGGTCAGCTCCACCGGGTCGCCGGCGCGCGACACCTCGTGCGCGTCCTCGTCGAGCACCAGGTCGCCGACGACCAGCTCCGAGGAGCGTTGGGCGGCGGCCATCCCGGCGCGGCGCAGCAGCCCGCGCAGCCGCGCGACCAGCTCCTCCAGCGAGAACGGCTTGGTGACGTAGTCGTCGCCGCCCGCGGTGAGGCCCGCGACCCGGTCCTCGACGGCGTCGCGCGCGGTCAGGAACAGCACCGGCACCTCGGGGGTGTCGGCGCGGACCCGGCGCAGCACCTCGAAGCCGTCGACGTCGGGCAGCATCACGTCCAGCACGATCGCGTCCGGGCGGAACTCGCGGGCGTGGCGCACCGCGGACATGCCGTCGGCGGCGGCGCGGACCTCCCAGCCCTCGTAGCGCAGGGCCATCGACAGCAGGTCCGACAGCGTCGACTCGTCGTCCACCACGAGCACCCGGATCGGGCCGCCGTCGGCGCGGCGCAGCGGGTCGGCGTCCCGGTCCATCACCTCGGTCATGCTAGGAGCACACCGCACGAACCTGTGCGACAGCTGTGCGCCGGCTGTCGGTTCACCGGGCGCGCCAGTACCCCGTGGCGTAGACGGCGCGCCGGTCGAACCCCCGCTCGCCGAGCAGGTGCGCGCGCAGCTCCTTGACCGCGGCGGACTCCCCGGACAGCCACGCCTGGCCGCGCCCGCCCGGCAGCTGTGCGGCCCGCACCGCCGCGACCAGCGGCTCACCCGCCGGGGCGTCGCCCCGGTGCACCCAGGTGACGGCGACGTCGCCGGGCAGGGTCTGCTCCTCGCCCGCGTCGGCGACCTCGGCGACGACCCGGACCGGCACCCCGGGGGCGGCCTCGGCGAGGGTCTCGCAGACGGTCGCGATGGCGGGCAGCGCGGACTCGTCGCCGATCACGAGGTGGTGCACGGCGGCCGGGTCCGGCTCCCAGCGCCCGCCGGGCTCGGACACCCCGACCCAGTCCCCGGGGGCGGCCGACACGGCCCAGGCGGCGGCCGGGCCGTGCCCGGCGTGCACGACGAAGTCGACGTCGAGCTCACCGTGGCCGCCGGCGTCGGGGGCGAAGCGGCGCACCGTGTAGGTGCGGATCGCCGGGCGGGCCTCCCCGGCGGGCCAGACCGGTCCGCCGGTCGAGGCGCGCGGGACGGCGGGCCGTTCCTGGCCCTCGACCGGGAAGAACATCTTGATCCGGCGGTCCGGGCCGTGCCCGGGGAACCCGGCCAGCTCCTCGCCGGTCAGGGTCACCCGGACCATGCCGGGGGTGACCCGCTCGGTGCGGGCCACCTGCAGCAGGCGTGGTGCGGTCGTGCTCATGGCCGGGAATTGTCCCGGACGCGCTCAGGCCCGGTGGCCGAGGCCCGCCAGGCCGGTCCAGACCAGGTCCATCAGGTACTCGGTGGCCTGCTCGGCGGTGACCGACTCGTCCTGGCCACGCCAGACGGCGAGCCGCTCGCAGGCCCCGACGATCACCTGCGCCCAGCCGGTCAGCCGGGCCGGTTCGGTGCCGGGGACCTGCGCGGCCAGCAGGGCGGCGGTGAAGTCGGTCTGCTGGGCGCGGATCTCCTCCAGCGCGGTGTCGGTGACCCCGGCCTCGGAGCAGAACAGCTGCCAGGCGGGCGCCCGCCGGTCGAGGTAGCGGAAGAACGCCAGCGTCCCGCCCCGCAGCATCGCCTCCGGCGACTCCGCGGCCCCCGCCGCCTGTGCGACGGCGTCGAGCAGCTCGGACCGGGCCCGCGCGATCGCGGCCAGCAGCAGGCCCTCCTTGGACCCGAAGTGGGTGTAGAGCACCGGCTTGGTGACCCCGACCCGCTCCGCGACCTGCTCCATCGAGACCTCCGCGTAGCCCCGCTCGCCGAAGACGGCGACGGCCGCGTCGACGATCTGACGCTCCCGCTCCGCCCTGGGCACGCGGCGGCGGGGGCCGGGTACGGTCTGCGCGGTCACGTCGGAGACTTTACCCGCAGTAAGTTACTGGCGGTAGGAAGCGAGTGGGAATGGACGTCTACTCCCTGCCGATGACCACCCGGTTCCGCGGGATCACCGTGCGCGAGGGCCTCCTGCTGTCCGGCCCGGCCGGCTGGGGGGAGTTCTGCCCCTTCCCCGAGTACGACGACCGCGAGGCCGTCGCATGGCTGGCCGCGGCCCGCGAGGCGGCCGAGGTGGGCTGGCCGGAGCCGGTGCGCGACCGCGTGCCGGTCAACTGCACCGTGCCCGCCGTCGGCCCCGAGCACGCGCAGCGGATCGTGCGCGCCTCCGGCTGCACCACCGCGAAGGTCAAGATCGCCGACGCCGGTGCCCCGTTGTCCGGGGACGTCGAGCGCGTCGCCGCCGTCCGCGACGCGCTCGGCCCCGCCGGGCTGGTCCGGGTGGACGCCAACGCCGCCTGGGACGTCGACACGGCCGTCGCCGCGATCGGCGAGCTGGACCGGGCCGCCGGGGGACTGGAGTACGTCGAGCAGCCCTGCTGGGAGGTCGAGGACCTCGCCGCCGTCCGCCGGAAGGTGGACGTGCCGATCGCCGCCGACGAGTCGATCCGCCGCGCCGAGGACCCGATGCGGGTGGTGCGGGCCGGGGCGGCCGACGTCGTCGTGCTGAAGGCGTCGCCGCTGGGCGGGGTGCGCCGGGCCCTGCGGATCGCCGAGGAGGTCGGGCTGCCGGTCGTCGTGTCCTCGGCGGTGGAGTCGAGCGTCGGGCTCGCCGCCGGACTCGCGCTGGCCGGGGCGCTGCCGGAGCTGCACCACGCCTGCGGGCTCGGGACGGTCCCGCTGCTGGCCGCCGACGTCGTCGCGGAGCCGCTCGCCCCGCAGCGGGGCTTCCTGTCCGTGCCGCGGGTCGCGCCCGAGCCGGTGCACCGGGCCGCGGTCGCCGCCGCCCCGGACCGTGCCGCGTGGTGGCGCGACCGGCACGACCGCGTCGCCGCCCTGCTCGACGCGGCCACCGGCGCCGGCCGGGTCAGTACTGGTTGACCCGCCCGTCGCGGCGCAGCGCCGCGTCGATCGCCCGCGCCGGGCCGGGCACCTGGTACTGGCCCTTCACCAGCTTCCCGGCGCTGGGCACCGCGCCCTTGCCCGGCCACGTCGCCGTGTCCCACAGCGACGAGCGCAGGAACGCCTTCGCGCAGTGCAGGAACAGCTCGTCGATCTCGACGACGATCGCCACCTCGGGCGTCGAGCCCTGCACGGTGAGCCGGTCGGCGAAGTCCGGCCGGTGCACGATCCGGGCCCGCCCGTTGATCCGCACGGTGTCGTTCGACCCCGGCACGACGACGATCATCCCGACCCGGGGGTCGTGCAGGATGTTGCGCATCGAGTCGAGCCTGCGGTTCCCCTTGCGGTCGGCGAAGGCGATCGTGTGCTCGCCGAGGACCAGCAGACAGCCCGCCGGGTCGCCCCGGGGCGAGACGTCGACGCCGTCCGGCCCGGTCGTCGCCAGCAGGAAGAACGGCGCCGCGGCCAGGAACTCCGCGGTCACCGGATCGACCCGGTCGCGTGCCTTGTCCCGGATGAACCCGGGCACCTCGCCGATGATCTCCCGGAGCCTGGCCTCGTCGGTCACGTGTTCCATCGCATCCCCCTCGTTGTTAGGTCACCCTAACCGTGGGCGTGCTCCCGGGGCGACCCCCGCCTAGGGTCCCGGTGTGGGCGTGATCGTGATCGGGGCCGGCATCGCCGGGGTGACCTGCGCCGCGGAGCTGGTCGCCCGCGGCGTGGACGTGACGGTGTACGAGCGGGCCCGCGGAGCCGGGGGACGGCTCGCGGTGCACCGCCACGACGGCCGTCCCGCCGACATCGGCGCCGCCTACTTCACCGTCTCCGACGACCGGTTCGACGCCCGCGTCCGCCGCTGGCGCGACGACGGCCTGGTCCGCGGGTGGACCGACACCCTCGCGGTGTTCGACGGCGCCGTCCGGGGCGCGGACAACCCGGGTCCGCTGCGGTTCGCGGCACCGGCCGGGCTGCGGTCGCTGGTCACCGACACCGCCCGTGACCTCGTCGTCCGCACCGGCCGCACCGTCGAGCGGGTCCGCCCCGGCCCGGACGGCCCGACCGTCGACGGCGAGCGCGCCGACGCCGTCGTGCTGGCGATGCCCGACCCGCAGGCCGCACGGCTGCTCGACCCGGACACCCCCGCGGGCGCCGCGGTCGCCGGGCGGGAGTGGAACCCGGTGCTCGCCCTGACCGCCGGGTTCGCCGCGCGGGACTGGCCGCGGCTGCCCGCGGCGTTCGTCAACGACCACCCCGTCCTGTCCCTCGTCGCCGACGACGGCGACCGCCGCGGCGACGACGCCCCGGTACTCGTCGCGCACTCCACCGGCGACCTCGCCCGCGCCCACGACGCCGACCCCGCCGGCGCGGTGCCCGCGATGACCGCCGCCCTCCGGGAGCTGCTGGGCATCACCGGGGAGCCGGACTGGACGCACGTGCACCGCTGGCGCCTCGCCGCCCCCGCCGGCACGCGGGAGCAGACCTTCCACCTCGGCGACGACGGCGTCGCCGTGGCAGGGGACGGCTGGGGCCGGTCCCGGGTGCAGACGGCCTGGCTGTCCGGGCTGGAGCTGGCCGGGGAGCTCGCGGGACGGCTGGGTCGCTGAGCCCTGGCCGCGTCGGCGTCGGCGACCTACCGTCGTGGGCATGCCCGACCGCGCCACCGCTGCCGTCCCCGTCGTCGTCGAGCCCAAGGGACGGCCGTTCGGCGGGTCCACCGCGCCCGCGGAGCTCGACGTCTCCGGCCCGGACGCCGCCGGGCGCGCGGTACTCGCCGAGCTGGCCGCCGCGCTCGACGCCGACCGGGTCCTCACCGACCCCGACGTCGTGCGCCCCTACGTCCACGACGAGGCCGAGTGGGCCGAGTACGGAACGCCGCTCTGCGTGGTGCGGGCACGGACCACCGCCGACGTCGCCGCGACCGTGCGGGCCTGTGCGGCCCACCGGGTCCCGGTCGTCGCGCGGGGTGCGGGCACCGGGCTGTCCGGCGGGGCGAACGCGGTCGACGGCTGTGTCCTGGTCAGCCTGGAACGGATGACCGCGATCCGGGAGATCTCGGCGGGGGAGAGGCTCGCCGTCGTCGAACCGGGGGTGGTCAACGACGACCTGCGGGCCGCCTGCGCGGAGCAGGGCCTCTGGTACCCGCCGGACCCGGCGTCGGCGCCCTGGTCGACGATCGGCGGCAACGTCGCGACCAACGCGGGCGGGCTGTGCTGCGTGAAGTACGGCGTCACCCGCGACTACGTGCTCGCCCTCGAGGTCGTCACCGCCACCGGTGAGGTCGTGCGGCTCGGGCGGCGCACCGCGAAGGGGGTCGTCGGCTACGACCTCGCCGGGCTGATGGTCGGCTCGGAGGGGACGCTCGGGATCATCACCGAGATCACCGTGAAGCTGCGCCCGGCCCGCCCGGCCGCACCGCGCACCCCGCACGACGACCCGGACGCCCGGGACCGCACCCGCGCCGCGTTCGACGAGATCATCGGCGCGGCCGTCGAGCTGGGCGGGACGGTCACCGGCGAGCACGGCGTCGGCCTGCTCAAGCGCGACGGGATGGAGCGCGAGCTCGGCCCGGAGGTGCTCGCCCTGCAGCGGGCGGTGAAGGCGGCCCTCGACCCGGACGGCATCCTGAACCCGGGCAAGGCCGTCTGAACCGGCCGCATCGCCCGGATGGCCGCGCGTGATCGTCCCCGCACCGGGGAACTCCGGAGGATGAGTACGACCGACCCGGCCCTGGTCCCGTCCGCGCTCGCCCTGACCTACCGGGGTCCGGCGCACACCGGTGCGCCGCGGCTGTCCGGCGTGGACGGCGTGCACGAGGTGGTGCCGGTGGTGGCGGCCGAGGTGCGCGAGGTCGAACGTCTCGACACCGCCGACCTGCGGCTGTTCTCCGCGGGCATCGAGCTCGTCGTCGAGCACGTGGTGCCCGACCGGGCCTCGGTGGTGCCGCCCGGCTCGGTCTGGGTGCTGCGGCTGCCCGACGCCGGCCCCGGCGACGACCTGCGCGTCCCGCTGTCCGGCAGCGAGGTCGAGGGCGTCGCCGACCGGTCGGTCCCCGACGGCATCGACGCGCTCGTCCGCCGGGTCCGGGGCGGCGCGCCGCTGGTGCCGGTGGGCCGGGTGCACGTCACCCGCACCGTCAGCAGGATGCGCGACGACGCCGGGCGCGACCTGGCCACCCTGACCCGCGAGCAGGTCGACGTCGCGACGCTGGGCGGGTCGGCGACCGTCGAGAGCTGGACCGAGGCCGTCGTCGAACCGGGGACGGCCGGGACCGCCCTGCTGCAGCAGCTCGACGACGCCCTGCGCACCACCGGCCTCGTCCGTGCCCCGCGCGGCGGCTCCGCCCGGCTGACCGCGCTGCTGGCCGAGGCGGCGCCCGTCGACCCGCCGCGGCGGACCGGGCGCACGGGCAGCGCCGGTGCGCTGCTGCTGCGCTACCTCGGGGACCAGGTCGACGCGCTCGCCGCGCGCGAGCAGGACCTGCGCGCCGACCGCCCGGACGCGGTGCACCAGATGCGCATCGCCGCCCGCCGGATGCGCAGCGCGCTGCGTACCTACGCGGGGCTCCTGGAGGGCCCGCGGGTCGCGCACGTGGTCGCCGAGCTGCGCTGGCTGGGCCGGGCGCTGGCCGGTGAACGCGACGCCGAGGTCCAGGAGGAGCGCCTGAACGCCCGGCTGAGCGCGCTGGAGCCGGAGCTGCTGCTGGGACCGGTGCAGGCCGCCGTCACCCGGCACTTCGCCCGCACCCGCGCCGAGACCGGGGCGGCGGTGCTCGACGTCGTCGACGGGGAGCGCTACGCCGCGCTGCAGGGCGCGCTGCGCCGGCTGCTCGCCGACCCGCCGCTGTCGCGCCGGGCCCGCAAGCCCGCGACCACCGTCCTTCCCGCGATGGTGGGCCGTACGGCCCGCAAGCTGGAGCGGCGGATGGCACGCGCGCTGGCCGACCTCGACGCCGGTCAGGTCGCCCCCGACTCGCTGCACGACGCCCGCAAGACCGGCAAGCAGCTCCGCTACGCCACCGAGGTCGCCCGGCCCAGCGTGGGGAAGGACGCGCGGGCGTTCGCGAAGCGGCTCAAGAAGGTCTCCGACGTGCTCGGCGAGCACCAGGACGCCGTCGTCTCCCGGGAGACCCTGCGGACCCTCGGGGCCCGCGCCGGCGCCGAGCGGGACAACGGGTTCACCTTCGGTGTGCTGCACGGCCGGGACACCGCGACGATGCTCGACCTGGAGCGCAGGCTGCCCACGGTGTGGGAGACGGCGTGGACGCGGCGCGCCCGCCGGTGGATGCGCCGCTAGCCTGCGCGGGGTGAGAGACGCCGTCGCCGACCTCCGCCGGATCGCGTTCCTGCTCGAACGCGCCCAGGAGTCGACCTACCGGGTGCGCGCGTTCCGGACCGCGGCCGGCGCGCTGCGCGGTCGCGACGCCGAGGAGCTGGCCCGGCTGCACGCCTCGGGCGGCCTCACGGACCTGAAGGGTGTCGGCGAGGTGACCGCGCGCTGCGTGGGGGAGTCCGTCGCCGGGGAGGAACCGGTCTACCTGCGACGGCTGGAGGACGCCGTCGCCCGCGCCGACGCCACCGGGGTGCCCCTGGCCGAGGCGGCGCTGCGGCTGCGCGAGGGCCTGCGCGGGGACTGCCACAGCCACACCGACGCCTCCGACGGCGGCTCCCCGCTCGCCGAGATGGCCGAGACCGCGATCGGGCTGGGCCACGACTACCTCGTCGTCACCGACCACTCGCCGCGCCTGACCGTCGCGAACGGGCTGTCCGCGGACCGGCTGCGGCGCCAGGTCGAGCAGATCGCGCAGCTCAACGAGCGGATCACCGCGTCCGGGTCGGACTTCCGGGTGCTCACCGGCATCGAGGTGGACATCCTCGACGACGGCGCCCTCGACCAGTCCGAGGACCTGCTCGCCTCGCTCGACGTGGTGGTGGCCAGCGTGCACTCGAAGCTGCGGATGCCCCGCGACGAGATGACCGAGCGGATGCTCACCGCCGTCGCGAACCCGCACGTCGACGTGCTCGGGCACTGCACGGGCCGGATGGTCACCGGCCGCCGCACGCGCCCCGAGTCCGAGTTCGACGCCGACGCCGTCTTCGCCGCCTGCGCGGAACACGGCGTCGCCGTGGAGATCAACGCCCGGCCCGAGCGCCTCGACCCGCCCAAGCGGCTGCTGCGCCTGGCCGTCGAGGCCGGGTGCGAATTCACGATCGACACCGACGCGCACGCCCCCGGGCAGCTCGACTGGCTCGACCACGGCTGCGCCCGCGCCGTCGCCTGCGGGGTGGACCCGGAGCGGATCCGCAACACCCGCGACCTCGCGGGCCTGCTGCGCCGCTGACCTCCGGTGCCGGGTCAGCGCAGCTCGAAGTCGGCGACGTCGAAGCCGGGTGAGACGACGCAGCTGACCAGGACCGCCCCCGGCCCCGCCGGCTCCGCCCGCTGCCACACCCCGGCCGGGACCTCCTGCTGCGGGCCGGCCGGCCCGAGGCGCAACCGGGCCCCGGGGACGGGGTCCGGCCCGTCACCACCGAGGACCAGGTCCGCCTCGGGGCCCGAGTGCCGGCACCACAGCTCGGTGGACCGGACGCGGTGCCACCGGCCGGGGGCGTCGAGGAGGTAGAGGATCGCCGTCGCCGAGGGGCGTGGACCGTACGGGGTCGCGACGACGACCGGTGAGGTCCAGGTCCGCCGGTACCAGCCACCCTCCGGGTGCGGGGCGAGGTCCAGCGCGACGGCGAGGTCGGGGCGAGCCACGCCGCCACTGTGGCAGGCGGACGCGCCGTCCGTCCTCGGATCCCACCTCGTGGCGCCCCGGGAACGTCGGCCCCGCGGCGTCGCACCCCTGGTGCGGTCGCCGCACCCGTCGCTGCGGGTGCGTGAGCCCCCGCCGGGGTGCGAGACCTCCGTGCGCGGGGCGCTCCGCGCGGCGACGCGTGCCACACCCGCCGTCGCGCGCCGGCCGGTCACCCGACGTCACCGGTGCCCGCGGGAAGATCACCGTCCGTCCACGGGCGACCGCATCCCACCCGTCCGCGCGCTCCCCGGACGAGTGGTTCGACTGGTGCTCCTCACCCACCGCACGTGAGATGGGACCGCAGGTGACCGAGTGACGGGAGTGATCCACGGTGCGGACCAGGACCAGGACGACGGTGGCGGTGCTCGCCGCGACGCTCGCGCTGTCGGCGGTCACGACGGCCGGTGCGTCGACGGCGTCGGCGGCACCCACGGCTCCGGCGGCCGCCGTGACCCGGACCGTCGCCGACGACCCGGCGCCCCCGCGGGACGACAGCGGCGCGGCCGCGCCCGCCCCGACCGGCCCGGCCGGCGGAGACCCGACCGGCCCGGCCGCGGGCACCGCGACTCCGGGAGGCGGCCCGGCCGGCGGGACGGCGAAGGCGACCCCGGCCGACCCCGCCGCGCCCCCGGCGTCGTCGCACTGCACCGAGACCGCGGCGCAGGAGCTCGGCTGGGGCGCGCCCGCCCGCGAGTCCGGCTTCGACGGCACCACGGTCCCGCCGGACTGGCACCCCTACGGCCCCGAGCCCGGCCACAACAAGAAGGGCACCCGCACCCCGGAGGCGGTCACCGTCGCCGACGGGGCGATGACCATCTCCGCCGACGCCGACGGCAACACCGGCGCCGTCAGCTGGCACCCCGGCCAGAAGTACGGCCGCTGGGAGGCCTGCGTGAAGTCGGACGAGGGCCGGGGCGGGATCAACGCGCTGCTGCTGCTCTGGCCGGTGGCCGAGGACTTCCCGGTCGGCGGCGAGGTCGACTGGATGGAGATCATGGACGACTCCCGCCAGAAGACCAGCTTCTTCCTCCACTACGGACCGGGCAACGACCAGGACTACGGGTCGGTGGAGCACGACTCGACGCAGTGGTCGGCCTACGCGCTGGAATGGACCCCGGAGAAGATCACCGCGTACGTGAACGGGAAGGAGTGGTACTCCAACACCGACACCGACCAGTTCCCGCCGCGCCCGATGAACATGACCATGCAGCTGGACTACTTCGGCAACGCCGGCGGCCCCACCGCGATGCACATGGACTGGGCCCGGCAGTGGGCGCTGCCGCAGAGCACCGTGGCCACGCTGAGCCTGCCGCCCGGCTCGGCCGCGACCGGGCAGCCCCGCGACTTCCCCGACCGGAAGCCGCGCGAGCTGTCGGAGCCCGAGCAGCAGGCGCAGACCGCGATGCTCGCCCGCGAGCATCGCTGAGGCTCAGACCGCGGCGTCGAGCTCCGCGCGGGTGGGCGGGTTCGCGCCGTGCCGCGAGCAGGTGATCGCCGACGCCGCGACGGCCTCGGTCAGCACGGCCTCCAGGGTCGGCCGGTCGATGCGGTACAGGTCGTCGCGGGCGGTCGCGCCGAGCAGCCCGCGCCGGTGCAGACCGGCGAGCAGCGCCGCGGAGAAGCTGTCCCCGGCACCGACGGTGTCGACGACCTCGACGGTGCGGCCGGACAGCACCAGGTGCAGCCCCGACGACGTCCCGGCCAGCACCCCGTTCGCCCCGAGGGTGACCACGACGACCGCCGGACCGAGCTCGAGCCACTCGCCGACGACGTCGCCGGGCTCGCGGCCCGGGTGCAGCCAGCCCAGGTCCTCCTCACTGACCTTCACCACGTCGGCCACGCCGAGCAGCTCGTGCACGCCGGGCAGGATCTCCTCCGGCGTGCCCATCAGCAGCGGCCGGAAGTTCGGGTCGTAGCTCACCGTCGCGGTGTCCACAGCGGAGGCGAGCAGCTCGCGCAGCGCCTCGTGACCGGGCGCGGTGGTCAGCGCCAGCGATCCGGAGTGGACGGCGACGACCGGGCCTGCCGGGCCGTCGTCGAGGGCGCCGGCGAGCTCGTCGTCGGTCCACTGCCAGTCCGCGGTGCCCGCGATCCGGAAGTCGTAGGACGCCTGCCCGTCGGCGGCCAGCTCCACGATCGCCAGCGACGACGGCTCGTCCGCCTCGACCGAGTGCGACAGGTCGACGCCGTTGTCCTCGAGATGGTCGCGCAGCTTGCGCCCGAGCAGGTCGTCGGCGAGCCGGGCCAGCATCCGGGCCGGCACGTCGAGGCGGGACAGCCCGACCGCGACGTTCGCGGGGCTGCCGCCGGGCGCGAGCTCCCAGTACTGCTGTGTCGATGCGCGGTCCGCCTGCGCTTCCCGCTGCGCGGTCACGGGGACGATGTCGACGAGGGCTTCTCCGGCGACGGCGATCACTCCGCGTGGCGGGCGTCCGGCAGCTGTGTCGGGCATGGCCGCACTGTAGTGGCCCGATCGGGGTCCCCGGACAGGTCCGTGACGGGTCACGACCACGTCACGGTGCGTCGACACGCACGTGGTAGGCATGACGGATGCCCCGGAAGATCCCGGTCGTGGTGCTGGCCGGATTCCTCGGAGCCGGCAAGACGACACTGCTGAACCACCTCCTCGCCGCGGGCGGGGACGCGCGGATCGGCGTGGTCGTCAACGACTTCGGGTCGGTCGGCATCGACGCGATGCGTGTGGCCGGTCAGGCCGGCGACGTCGTCGGGCTCGGCAACGGCTGCCTGTGCTGCGAGGTCGGTGAGGGTGGCGTCTCCTCGGTGCTGGAGAAGCTGACCCGCCGCCGCGACGAGATCGACGTCGTCGTCATCGAGGCCAGCGGCATCGCCGAGCCCGGCACACTGGTCCAGCTCGTGCTCGACGCGCTGGGCCAGCACCTGAGCTTCGGCGGGCTCGTCGAGGTCGTCGACGCCGCGGAGTTCGAGGACTCGCGGCGCCGCCACCCCCAGCTCGACAAGCACGTCGGCATGGCCGACCTCGTCGTCCTGAACAAGATCGACCGGGTGGGACCGGGGCCGCTGTGGCGGGTCCGGCGGCTGTGCCGCGAGGCGAACCCGCGGGCCCCGATCGTGCCGGTCCGCGACGGCGCGGTGGACCCGGCGCTGCTGTTCGACATCGAGATCGTGCCGGGCCGCCAGCTGATGCTGGGCGAGCGCGTCGACGAGCCGCACTCCCACCACCTGCACGCCGGCTACCAGAGCCTGACGTTCCTGTGCGACGAGCCGCTCGACGCCGCCCGCCTGCAGGACCTCCTCGACGCCCGGCCGTCCGGGCTGTACCGGATCAAGGGCTCGGTGCGCTTCGCCGCCGCCCCGGACCGGGAACGCTGGGACCTGCACACCGTCGGCCGGTACGTGCGGTTCCGCCGGAGCCGGTGGGACCCCGACGAGCCCCGCCGCACCACCCTGGTCCTGATCGGGACCGGGCTGGACGAGGCCGCGTTGGAACGTTCGCTGCGCGCCTGCGTCGCGACCGACTCCGACCGCTGCGACGCCGACGCCCTGCTCCCCGTCGCCCGCTACGCCGTCTGACCCGTCCTCCTCTGCTGCTGTTGCTCCGAGGGTCACTCTCGGGGCGTAGAGCGCTACGAGGGTGACCCTGGGGACACGACGCGGGGCTCGGTCGGCGGGGGGCAGACCCGAGCTCAGACCGGGGTGAGGTCCGGGCCCGTCGCCGGCTCGGCCAGCTGGGTCAGCGCGTCGGCGGCCCACGCCTCCCCACCGGCCACGGCGGTCCACAGCAGGACACCGAGGGTGCGGGTCGGGTCGATCCGTCCCGCCTGCCACGACGGCGTCGCCGCGAGACGCTCGGCGCGTGCGCAGAGTTGCCAGGAGGCGGGGTCGGTCGCGGCGATGTCGCGGGCGAAACGGGTGTGCCCGGTGCGGGCGCGGTAGGCCCGGACCGGGTCGGTGACCGCGTGGATGATCGAGAGCACCCCGATCGCCAGCCCGAGCGCGACGGGCAGGCAGACGAGGAACGCCAGCGCCGACCAGGACCAGCTGTTCTCACCCACGGTGAGCGCCACCACGGCGGCGGCGACGACGGCGGTGCCGGTCATCGCACCGGCCGGGAGCTTCGTGTAGACGAGGTCGCCCGCGTCGTCGACGACGTAGTCGGTGCCGGTGATCAGGGCCGGGTCGTACACGCGGTATCCGGTACGGGTGCGGACGAGGGTGGGCAGGCGGTCGGCGGGGGCGCCGGTGACGAAGTCGTTCATGGTCGTGCTCGATCTGTGAGAATGCTGCTGCTCGCGGCCCACCTGATGGCCGTCTCGCCCGGTCAGTCGCCCACGATGCCGGTCGGTGTTACAGATTCACAACGTTCCTCGGCGCGTCCGGTCTGTGACGTTCGCCTCCCCCGCTTGCGAGCAACCCGGAGGGCTCACCCGGGTGGCCAGGCGTCGCCCCACGCGGTGTCACGGGCGTGCCGGAACAGCTCCTTGCGACTGCGTGGGACGGGTGTGTCCCGCAGCGTCCCGTCCGCCTCGCAGACACGCAGAGTCACCAGTCCCTTGCGTGTGTGCGGGTGCCGGACCACCCGGCCCGGGGCCCGTCCGACGGTGCCGTCGTCGTCACGCACGGCGACGACGTAGGAGAACTTCTCGTCCTCGTGGCCCAGCGAGCCGGCCTTCAGCGCCCGGTGGCGCGAACTGCGGCCGACGCGCACGGCGAAGTGGCACCAGTCGTCACCGGTCACCGGGCAGGCGCCGTCGTGCGGGCAGGGCGCGGCGACGGTCAGGCCCGCGGCGAGCAGCCGGGCACGGGCGTCGAGGATGCGCGCGTGCCCGGCCGGTGTCCCCGGCTCGACGAGCACGACCACCCGCGCGGCCCGGGCGGCGGCGTCGACGACGGCGTCGCGCACCGGGACCGCCAGTTCCCCGAGCAGGTAGCAGGCGGTCAGCAGGTCGGTGTCCGGCAGCGCCGGGGCGGTGCCGAGCACCGCGGCCTCCCAGTGGGCGCCGCGCAGCAGCGCCGACGGAGCTCCGCCCGCGAGCCTGCGCCCCAGCGCCCGGGCCGGCGCCGCGGCCTCCAGCACCGTGGCCCGCTCCAGCGACGGCCACACCTGCGCCGCGGCCCACACCGCGGCGCCGGTCCCGCCGCCGAGGTCGAGCAGCGACACCGGCTCCGGTACCCGCGCTGCGGCCCGCTCCAGCACGTCGACGACCGCCGCGTGCGTCGCGGGCATCCGGTACGCGGCGTAGGCGGCCGCGTCGTCGTCCGTGCGCAGGATCGGCGCGGTGGGCACGGTGCCGCTGCGGTAGTCGCGGATCAGCCGGTCGACCACCGGCGCGAGCCGCGCGGCGGGGACCCGGTCGAGCGCGTCGTCGAGGGCGGCGCCGAGCGCGCCGGACAGGTCGGGGGACAGGTCGGGGACCACCCGCCCATTCCACCAGTCCCGGGCTCAGCCCCGGGCGCCGACCAGCAGCGGGTCGGCCAGCACGTCGAGCAGCGGGGCCTGCATCCGCGCCCACGGTGACAGCCCGGAGGCCGGGTCGTCGGCGGCGGCGCGGAAGCGCGACCAGCTCCACCAGGCCACGTCCTCGACCTCGTCGGGGCGCGGCTCGGGCTCGCCGCTGATCCGGGCGACGAACACCGGGCAGAGCTCGTTCTCCTCGATCCCGTCCTGCGACGCGCGGTAGCTGAAGTCCGGCAGCACCATCCGCAGCTCGGTCGCGCGGATGCCCAGCTCGTCGGCCAGCCTGCGGTGCACCGCGTCGGCCATGTCCTCGCCGGGGGCGGGGTGCCCGCAGCAGGTGTTGGTCCAGACCAGCGGGAAGGCGGTCTTGGTGCGGGCACGCCGGGTCACCAGCAGCCGGCCGGCGTCGTCGACGCCGTAGCAGGAGAACGCCAGGTGCCGCGGGGTGCTCGCACCGTGCACGGTGGCCTTGTCCGCGACGCCGACCGGGTTGCCCTCCTCGTCCAGCAGCACGACCTGTTCCATGCCGTCCTGTCTACCGGAGCCCGGCGGCCGCGGCCTGTCGGCCGGTACCGGCTCACACCCCGGAGCGGGCGGCTGCGCGGCCCCGGACCGCGCCGCCGAGCGCGGCACCCGGCAGGTGCGCGGCGACGACCGCCAGTGCGGCGGGGGAGACCGTGCCCCGCGCCAGCCCCAACCCGACCGCGCAGTCGAACACCCGCCGGCTCCGGGCGGCGGCGCCGATCGCGGCGTCGAGGAACGCGGGACGCGCGGCCAGCCGGGCGAGCGCCCCGACGTGGCGGTGGTGGCGGGCGAAGGTCCGCTCCATGGCGGCGCGGTGGGCGGCGCCCGCGTCGTCGCCGCGCAGCGCGCTGCGCCCGGCGAGGATCCCGGAGGCGACGGCGTCGAAGATCCCCTCGCCGGTCAGCGGGTTCACCTTCGCCGCGGCGTCGCCGGCCAGCAGCACCCGGCCGTCGGGCTGGAACCGGGGCGCGGTGGACAGCGGCAGGTGGTGCGCGCGCAGCGTCGCCGGGTCCGGTTCCTGGCCGGGCAGCAGCGCGGCGAGCCGCTCCAGCAGCGACGCCCGGTTCCCGGCGCCGCGTTCGTCGAACACGCCGTAGCCGACGTTCGCGCCGCCGCCCGCGATCGGGAACGACCAGGCGTAGGCCGGGACGGCGCCGCCGGCGTACTCGATCGACAGCGTCCCCGGCTCGGCGGCGACCGGGGTGTACCCGCGGATCGCCACCGCCGTCGACGACGGCGGCACCCCCGGCGCGCCGAGCGCGCGGCGGACCACCGAGTGGGCCCCGTCGGCGCCGATCACGGCCCTGGCGACGATGTCGTCGTCGAGCAGCACCCGGTCCCCGTGCGGGACGACGGTGCGGACCCGGTGGCGGCGCAGCTGCGCCCCGGCCGCGACGGCCGCGTCGACCAGCGCCGCGTCCAGCTCCAGCCGCGTGACGACCCGGTTCGGCCGGGGCGCGGTGCGGTGCACGACCCGGCCCTGGGGAGTGCGCAGGCGCAGCCGCGGTGCCGCGGCGCCGAGGGCCCGGACCCCGGTGGCACCCAGCTCGTCGAGCAGGTCGAACACCTCGGCCGCGACGCCGTCGCCGCAGGTCTTGTCGCGGGGGAAGGCCGCGGCGTCGAGCAGGAGCACCGACGCCGACGGCCGCAGCCGCAACACGTTGAGTGCCGCGGCGCAGCCGGCGGGACCGGCCCCGACCACGACGACGTCGTAGGTGGACATGGCGCCATTGTCCCCTCCGCACCCGGGCGGAAACGGCTCGCCACCGCCCGCCCGGCCGTGGTGCACTCGCACACCGCCACCCCGTCGCCCGGCCGCGCCGTGTGCCGGCGCCGCGGGTGGGCGCGTCCGTCACGTACCGAGGAGCACGCTGTGACCACCGAGCCGGCCGCCGGCCGCGACGCCGAGCGGCTGCCCGCCGGAGCCCTGCTGATCATCTCCCTGCTCGTCGGCTCGGCGTTCGTGATGATCCTGAACGAGACGATCATGAGCGTGGCGCTGCCCGCGCTGATCGCCGACCTGCGGGTCACCCCGGCCACCGCGCAGTGGCTGACCAGTGGGTTCCTGCTGACGATGGCGGTGGTCATCCCGATCACCGGCTACCTGCTGGGGCGGTTCCCGCCGCGGGCGGTCTACCTCGCCTCGATGGGCCTGTTCAGCACCGGGACCCTGCTGTGCGCGGTCGCGCCGGCGTTCGGGTTCCTGCTGGCCGGGCGGGTCGTGCAGGCCACCGGCACCGCGGTGATGATCCCGCTGCTCATGACGACGATCCTGCGCCTGGTCCCGGCGAGCCGCCGCGGGCAGACGATGGGCACGATCTCGATCGTCATCGCGGTGGCGCCCGCGGTCGGCCCGACGCTGTCCGGGGTGATCCTCTCCGCGCTGGGCTGGCGCTGGATGTTCTGGATCGTGCTGCCGATCGCGCTGCTCGCCCTGGTCGCGGGGGCGCTGCGGCTGCGGGTGGCCGCGGAGACCACGCGGGCCCCGCTCGACGTCGCCTCGGTCCTGATCTCGGCGGTCGCGTTCTCCGGGATCGTCTACGGGCTGTCCGCGATCGGCGAGTCCGCCGCCGGGGGCGCGCACACCGCGGTGCCGCCGTGGGTGCCGCTGGTGCTCGGGGCGGTGGCGCTGGCGGTGTTCGTGCACCGCCAGGTCCGGCTGCAGCGCGGCACCGGCACGGCCCCGCTGCTGGACCTGCGCCCGTTCGCGGTCCGCCGGTACTCGCTGTCGCTGGTGCTCGTCGCGACCGGGTTCATGTCGCTGTTCGGCGCGATCATCCTGCTGCCGCTCTACATCCAGGAGGTGCTGGGCGACAGCGCGTTCGTCGCCGGCCTGGTGGTGCTGCCGGGCGGGCTCGTGATGGGGCTGCTGGGCCCGTTCGTCGGCCGGGCCTACGACCGGGTCGGCGCCCGTCCGCTGGTGCTGCCCGGCTCGGTGCTGCTCGCGATCGTGATGTGGGGGTTCACCACCCTGGCCGCGGCGACGCCGATCTGGCTGGTCGTGGTGCTGCACGTGGGCCTGTCCGCGGCGCTGGCGCTGATGTTCACGCCGCTGATGACCGACGCGCTCGGCTCGCTGCCCGGCGAGCTGTACTCGCACGGCAGCGCCATCCTCACCACGCTGCAGCAGGTCGCCGGCGCGGCGGGGACGGCGCTGTTCATCACCGTGATGACGCTGGCCTCGGCCGGCGCCGGTGTCGACGCGGCCGGTGTGCACGCGGCCTTCCTGGTCGCGGCGGGCGTGTCCCTGGTGACGGTGGTCGTCGCGCTGGCCGCGTCCCGCCTGCCGGCACCCGCCGAGGCCCCGCAGGACGCCCGGGCCTGAGGCCCGCCCGCCGGGTCAGCGGGTCGCGGTCCTCCCGGTGGTGCCGGCGGGGGCGGGGACGTCCGGGTCGTCCAGCCCGTCGCGGGAGGTCTCGCGCAGGGCGAGCACCGACCCGACCGAGACCAGCGCCAGCGCCCCGATCACCGCCGACAGCGTCCCGGTGCCGAACCCGGCGGCCTGCAGCGATGCGAACAGCACCGGCGAGAGGCCCGCGCCCATCCCGGAGATCTGGTAGCCCAGCGAGGCCCCGGTGTAGCGCGAGCCGGTGGAGAACATCTCCGAGTACAGCGCCGCGGACGGCCCGAACCAGGCCGCGTGCGTCACGCCCTGACCGACCACCACGGCGAGGGTGAGCAGCACCGCCGAGCCGGTGTCGATCATCGGGAAGACGGCGACGCACCACAGCCCGGTGGCGACCGCCCCGCCCAGGACGACCGGCCGTCGTCCGACCCGGTCCGACAGCGCGGAGAAGCCGATGATCCCCACGATGGCGACCAGCGAGGACAGCGTCAGCGCGTTCAGCACGGTCTGGCGCTCGAACCCGGCACCGACGGCGTAGGAGATCAGGAACGTGGTGAGCGTCCCCTGGGCGACGAAGGCCCCGAACCCCACGCCGACGGCGAGCAGCAGGTTGCGCGGCCGGGACAGCACCTCCAGCAGCGGGGCGCGGGCCGGCGTCGTCGGCTGTGCGGCGGCCGCCGCGGCGAACACCGGGGTCTCGGTGACCGACAGCCGGACGAACAGGCCGATGCCCAGCAGCACCACGCTCAGCAGGAACGGGATGCGCCAGCCCCAGGTCAGGAACGCGTCCCCGGTCAGCGACGCCGACAGCGCCAGCACCAGTGTCGACAGCACCATGCCGCTCGGCGCGCCCGCGTTGGTGAAGCTCGCCCACAGCCCGCGCCGCGACGACGCGTGCTCGGCCGACATCAGCACCGCGCCGCCCCACTCGCCGCCGACCGCGATGCCCTGCACGACCCGCAGGACGATCAGCAGCACCGGGGCCAGCGCGCCGACCTGCGCGTAGGTCGGCAGCAGGCCGATCAGGGTGCTCGCCACGCCCATCACGACCATGCTGATGACCAGCATCTTCTTGCGTCCGACGCGGTCCCCGAAGTGGCCGAACACGATCCCGCCGAGCGGGCGGGCCAGGTAGCCGGTGGCCAGCGTGCCGAAGGCGGCGACGGTGCCGACCAGCGGGTCGAGGTCGGAGAAGAAGACCGCGTTGAACACGACGGCCGAGGCCGTCGCGTACAGCAGGAAGTCGTAGTACTCGATCAGGCTGCCGAGGTAGCTCGACAGGACCGCGCGCCGGCGCTGGGTCGAGGAGAACCGGGGGTGCGTCATCGCAGCTCCCTGCCTTCCGTGAGATGGAAAGCAGCTTTATAGCAAGTTACTTGTGATCAGCGCCACGATCGTTAGGATCGCACACGTGACGGATGCGGCGTCGGTACCGACGGGGACGCGGGGACAGCGGCTGACCTACCTGGTCAAGCGCCTGCAGATGGCCGAGCGGGCCCGGATGGAGGAGGCGCTGCGTCCGCTGGGCGTGACGCTGGCCCAGTACACCGCGCTCAGCGTGCTGGAGCGCCGCGGCGGGCTGTCCTCGGCGCAGCTCGCGCGACGACACTTCGTCACCCCGCAGGCGATGCAGCAGCTCGTCGCCGCGATGGAGCGCGACGGGGTCGTCGAGCGCCGGCCGGACCCGGACAACCGCCGGATCCTGCAGGTCTGGCTCACCCCGCACGGCGACGCGACGCTGGCCCGCTGCCACGCCGCGGCCGGGGTCGTCGAGCGCCGGATGCTCGACGCGCTGGAGCCCGACCAGGCCGAGGTGTTCGCCGACGCCCTCGAACGGTGCCTCGCCGCCCTGGCCGGTCGCGACGGGATCCCGCCGGACGGCGATGCTTGACCCCATGGCAAGCACCTTGCTATCAACTTGCTTGATATGAAGGAGCGAGGGAGCCCCATGAGCCCGATCACCGGTCCCGGCCTCGGGCTGGGCACCTGGCCCGCCCGCCGCGCGCGGATCAGTCCGCACGCCCCGGCCCTGTCCGACGGGGAGCGGGCGATCGACCACGCCGGGCTGGCCGGGCGCGCCGCCCGGATCGCCGGCGGTCTGGCGGAGCGGGGCGTCGGGCCGGGGGACCGGGTCGCCTGGCTGGGGGTGAACGCCGTCGCCACCCTGGAGACCTGCTTCGCGGCGTGGCGGCTCGGCGCGGTCGCGGTCCCGCTGAACTACCGCCTGGCCCCCGCCGAGGTCGGCTACATGCTCGACGACTGCGGCGCGACGCTGCTCGTGCACGGCCCCGACGCCGACGACCTCGTCGCCGCGACCGCGCCGCGGATCCCGGTCGTGCGCGGCGTCGAGGACCTCGCCCGCGGGCCCGCCCGCGACGACGCCGGTGCCGGTCTCGACGACCCGGCCGTGCTGCTCTACACCTCCGGCACCACCGGCCGTCCGAAGGCGGCGGTGCTGACCCACGGCAACCTGACCTGGAACACGGTCAACCAGCTCGCCCACGTCGACGTCTGCTCCGACGAGCGCACGCTGTGCATCTCGCCGCTGTTCCACTGCGTCGGGCTCTCCCAGGTCACGCTGCCCACGCTGTTCAAGGGCGGCAGCGTCGAGCTGGTCGCCCGGTTCGACCCGGCGGCGGTCCTGGGCCGGATCGCCGAGGCCGGGATCACCAGCTTCGCCGCCGTCCCGACGATGCTGCAGATGCTGTGCGAGTCCCCGTCGTTCGCGGGCACGGACCTGTCGTCGCTGCGCACCGTGGTCTACGGCGGGTCCCCGGTGCAGGAGCGGGTCGCCAGGGCCTGGCTGGAGCGCGGCGTCGCCCTGCAGCAGGGCTACGGGATGACCGAGGCCTCGCCCGGGGTGCACATGGCGACCCGCGACGGCACGGCTGCGCACCCGCCGACCTCGGTCGGGGTGCCGCACTTCTTCACCGACGTCGCCGTCGAGCGCGACGGCGAGCTCGCCCCCCTCGACGACGAGCCCGGCGAGCTGCTGGTCCGCGGGCCGCACGTCAGCCCCGGCTACTGGAACCGCCCGGACGAGACCGCGGCGTCGCGGCGCGGGGAGTGGTTCCGTACCGGCGACGTGCTCCGGGCCGGCGAGGACGGCTGGGCGTTCGCCGTCGACCGGGTCAAGGACATGATCATCTCGGGCGGCGAGAACGTGTACCCGGCCGAGGTCGAGGCGGTCGCGGTCACCCATCCCGACATCGCCGACTGCGCCGTCGTCGGGGTCCCCGACGAACGCTGGGGCGAGGTCGGCGCGGCCTACGTGCAGCTGCGCCCCGGCACCGACCTCGACGCCGACGCGGTGCGCGCGCTGCTCGCCGGGCGGCTGGCGCGCTACAAGGTCCCGAAGTACGTGCGGTTCGTCGACGAGCTGCCCCGCAACGCGTCCGGCAAGGTCCGGCGCGTCGACCTGCGTGCGGCCGCGGCCGTCGCCGAGGAGCTGTCGTGAGTTCTCTGCCGGAGTCGCTGACCGTGGAACGCCAGGGCGAGGTGGCCGTGCTGCGCCTGTCCCGGCCCCGCAAGCGCAACGCCCTCGACGACGCGACCGTGCTCGGTATCGAGGACTTCTTCGCCCGCCCGCCCGAGGGGGTGCGCGCCGTCGTGCTCGACGCCGAGGGCGACCACTTCTGCGCCGGGCTGGACCTGTCCGAGCTCGGCGACCGCGACGTCGTCGCGGCGATGGAGCACTCCCGGATGTGGCACCGCGCGTTCGCCCGGCTCGCCGAGGGACGGCTGCCGGTCGTCTCGGTGCTCAAGGGCGCCGTCGTCGGCGGCGGGCTGGAGCTGGCCTCGGCCACCCACCTGCGCGTCGCCGAGGACTCCACCTTCTACGCGCTGCCCGAGGGACAGCACGGCCTGTTCGTCGGTGGCGGCGGGTCGGTGCGGGTGCCGCGGCTGATCGGCGTGCACCGGATGACCGACATGATGCTGACCGGCCGCGTCCTCGACGCCGACGAGGGCCACACGCTGGGCCTGTCGCACTACCGCACCGGCCCGGGGGAGGGCCTGGCCCGCGCCTGCGAGCTGGCCCGCACCGTCGCCGGGAACTCGGCGATCACCAACGTCGCGGTGCTCCAGGCGCTGCCGCGGATCGCCGAGGCCTCCCCGGACCACGGCTTCATGATGGAGTCGCTGGTCGCCGCCGTCGCCTCGTCCAGCGCCGAGGCCCAGGAGCGGATGCGGGCCTTCCTCGACGGCCGCGGCGGAAAGGTGCGCCGGTGAGCGAGCTGCTGCGCCCCGTCGCCGACGACGTCCGGGAGACCACGGAGATCGGCCGGTTCGTCACCGCCGTCGAGCGCGGGCACGGCCTGACCCTGCCCGACTACGCCGCGCTGCACCGCTGGTCGGTGACCGAGCCCGAGGCGTTCTGGTCCGCGGTCGCGACCCACCTCGGCGTCCGGTTCGACACCCCGCCCCGGGCGGTGCTCGGGCGGCGGGGGATGCCCGGCGCCGAGTGGTTCCCCGGCGCGACGCTGAACTACGCCGCGCACGCCCTGGACGGCCCCGAGGGCGACGTCGCCGTCGTCGCGTACTCCCAGACCCGCGACCGGGTGGAGCTCACCTGGGGCGGGCTGCGCGAGCAGGTCGCCCGCGCCCGGGCCGGGCTGCGCAGGCTCGGCGTCGGCCGCGGCGACCGCGTCGCGGCGTACCTGCCGAACCTGCCCGAGACCGTCGTCGCGTTCCTCGCGACGGCCTCGCTCGGCGCGGTCTGGACGAGCTGTGCCCCCGAGTTCGGCGCCCGCAGCGTGCTCGACCGGTTCGGCCAGGTCGACCCGGTCGTGCTGCTCACCGTCGGCGGCTACGGCTGGGCCGGGCGCGACGTCGACCGCCGTGACGAGGTCGCCGCCCTGCGCGCCGGGCTGCCCGGGGTGCGCCACGTCGTCGCCGTGCCGTACGGGCCGCACACCGTGCCCGACGCGATGACCTGGGACGAGCTGCTGGCCGCCGACCCGGAGCCGGGCGCCGACCCGGTCCCGTTCGACCACCCGCTGTGCGTGCTGTTCTCCTCCGGCACCACCGGGCTGCCCAAGGCGATCGTGCACGGCCACGGCGGCATCCTGGTCGAGCACCTCAAGAACCACGCCCTGAGCTGGGACCTCGGCCCCGGCGACCGGATCCTCTGGTACTCCACGACCGCCTGGATGATGTGGAACGCGCTGGTGTCCGGGCTGCTGCGGCAGGCCTCGATCGTGCTGATCGACGGCAACCCGGCCCACCCCGACCTCGGGTGGCAGTGGCGTCTCGCCGCCGAGACTGGCGCGACGCTGCTGGGTGCCAGCCCCGGGTTCCTCATGGCCTCGCGCGCCGCGGGCCTGCGCCCGGCCGCCGAGCACGACCTGTCCGCGGTCCGCCAGATCGGCGCCGCCGGGAGCCCTCTCCCGCCGGAGGGCTACCGCTGGGTGGCCGAGCAGTTCGGCCCGGAGGTACTGCTCAACGTGGGCAGCGGCGGCACCGACGTCTGCTCCGGCATCGTGCAGGGGAGCCCTTTCCAGCCGGTGTGGTCCGGCGAGATCTCCGGGCCCTGTCTCGGGGTCGACGCCGCCGCCGTCGACGACGCGGGCCGCCCGGTCGTCGACGAGCTCGGCGAGCTGGTCATCCGGGCCCCCATGCCGTCGATGCCCGTCGGCTTCTGGGGCGACGACGACGGCAGCCGCTACCGCGACACCTACTTCGCCACCTGGCCCGGGGTGTGGCGGCACGGCGACTGGGTCCGCTTCTCGGCCGTCGGCTCCGCGGTCGTCGCCGGCCGCTCCGACGCCACCCTCAACCGGGGCGGCGTCCGGCTGGGGACCGCCGAGTTCTACCGCGTCGTCGAGGAACTGCCCGAGGTCGAGGACTCGCTCGTGGTGCACCTGGAGGACCCCGCGGGCGGCAACGGTGCGCTGCTGCTGTTCGTGCAGCCCGCCGACGGCACCCCCCTCGACGACGCCCTGGTCACCCGGATCCGCACCGCGCTGCGTGGCGAGCTCACCCCGCGCCACGTCCCGGACCGGATCGAGGCGGTGCCGGTCGTGCCGCGCAACCGCACCGGCAAGAAGCTGGAGGTCCCCGTGAAGCGCATCCTGCTCGGCGCGGCCGTCGACGACGTCGCCTCCCGCGACGTGCTCGCCGACCCGACCGCGCTCGACGCGTTCGTCCACTTCGCCTCCGGGACGCCGGCGTGAGCGCGCCCGGGACCCCCGGCGGCGCCGGTGCCGCGGCCGGGGTCGGCACCGTCGCCGTCGTCGGGACGGGGGTGATCGGCGTCGGCTGGACGGCGCTGTTCCTGGCCCGCGGCCTGCACGTGCGCGCCTTCGACCCCGCACCGGGCGCCGAGGACCGGCTGCGTGCCGACCTCGCCGCGCTCGGCCCGTTCCCCGGCCACGACGGCCCGCTGCCGGTGGCGAACCTGGTGTTCGCCGACAGCGCCGGTGACGCCGCCGGGCCCGCCGGGTTCGTGCAGGAGAACGGCCCCGAGCGCGAGGACCTCAAGCACACCCTGTTCGCCGAGCTGGACTCCGCCGCAGCCCCCGGCGTCGTGCTCGCCTCCAGCTCCTCGGGCCTCCTGCCGACGACGATCGCCCGCGGCGCCGCCCGGCACCCCGAGCGGGTGCTCGTCGGGCACCCGTTCAACCCGCCGCAGGTCATCCCGCTGGTCGAGGTCGTGCCGGGGGAGCGGACGGCGGAGTCCGCCGTCGAGGCCGCGCTCGCCTTCTACGCCGCGCTGGGCAAGCGGCCGGTCCGGCTGCGCGCCGAGGTGCCGGGCCACCTGGCCAACCGGCTGCAGGCCGCGCTGTGGCAGGAGGCGTACTCGCTGGTCGAGCGGGGTGTCGCGACGGTCGCCGACGTCGACGCCGCCATCTCCCACGGCCCCGGCCTGCGCTGGGCGGTGCTCGGCCCGTTCGCCAACCAGCACCTGTCCGGCGGCCCCGGCGGCCTCGCGCACATCCTGGAGCATCTCGGTCCGCCCACCGAGCGGTGGTGGCGCGACCTCGGCCAGGTCACGCTCACCCCCGAGCTGGCCGCGACGCTGGTCGACGGCGTCCGCGACGAGCTGGGTGACCTCGACGGCCCCGCGCTCGCCGCCCGCCGCGACAGCGTCCTCGCCGCGCTGCTCGAGGCCAAGTCCCGTACCGAGCTCCCCTGACCCTCCGTGGAGAGGACCGCCATGCCGCTCGACCCCGCCACCGTCGATGCCATCGACGTGCACGTCCACGTCGAACAGGACGGCCACGGCTGCCTGGCCCTCGACCAGGAGCTGCTCGACGCCTCGGCGAAGTACTTCAAGGCCGACCAGGACCGCACGCCGACCATCGACGCGATCGCCGAGCACTACCGGGCACGCCGGATCGCCGCGGTGGTGTTCACCGTCGACGCACCGTCGGGCACCGGGCACCCGCCGCTGTCCAGCGAGGAGATCGCCGACGCGGCCGCCGCGCACGACGACGTGCTGATCCCGTTCGGCTCGGTCGACCCGCACACCGGCAAGGCGGCCGTCGCCCGCGCCCGCCGGCTGGTCACCGAGCACGGGGTCCGCGGCTTCAAGTTCCACCCCAGCCTGCAGGCGTTCGAACCTGACGACGTGCGCTTCTACCCGCTCTACGAGGCCATCGCCGAGCTGGGCGTGCCCGCGCTGTTCCACACCGGACAGACCGGGATCGGCGCCGGGCTGCCGGGCGGACGTGGGATCAAACTGCGCTACTCGAACCCGATGCTGCTCGACGACGTCGCCGCCGATCACCCCGACCTCACCGTGGTGCTCGCCCACCCGTCGGTGCCCTGGCAGGACGAGGCGATCTCGATCGCCACCCACAAGTCCAACGTGTACATCGACCTGTCGGGCTGGTCGCCGAAGTACTTCCCGCCGCAGCTGGTGCGGGCCGCGAACACGATGCTGCGCCGCAAGGTGCTGTTCGGCTCGGACTACCCGGTCATCACGCCCGACCGGTGGCTCGCGGACTTCGAGACCCTCGAGATGAAGCCCGAGGTCCGGCCGATGATCCTCAAGGACAACGCGGTGCGGATGCTCGGACTGGGGTGATCGTCGACGGTGAGGGGTCCGGTGCCGGATGCGGCACCGGACCCCTCTCTCGTGCCGGTCACGGGATCGACGGCCGCCCGGGTTGTCCGGACGGGTTCCCGTACGGCCCGTCGCGTCGTACGGCGTCCCAGGTCAGAGCCTCGAAGCGAACCGGTTCCCGACGTCGTTGACACGATCAGGTGATTCGTTTCGCCGTGTTCCGGCACCGCGGGGCGGGTCGTCCCGGTCCGTACGGAGTAGCCCAGGTCACTCCCCGCGCCCGATCTCGGGGCTCTGCGACCCCGTTCCCATGTTGTGGACCTGTCCGGTGTCGAGTTGGTCCGAACGGGTCTGTTTACTGATTCCCATGCACCTCGTCTCCCGGTTCGCGGTTCGGCGCCACGTCGACCTGCGCCGCCAGGCGAGCGCGCTCTGTTCCGGCGTCTGACCGCGCCCGGCTCCCGGGGCGCGCCCGCGCTCCGCCGCACGCCGTCCCCGGCACGGGGTCCGCAGCCGCGGTAGCCACGGGACCGCCCCCGCACTCCCCGACACCACCGCGCCCCCGCGCGGACCTCCCGCCCCGCCCTCCCGGCGGCCCGGGAGGGCGGGGTCCGACGGCCCCTCGTGGCGCACGCCCGCACCTGCCCGCGCCCCGCGGCGCCGTCCACGACGGACGACGCCGCGGCTCGCCGCTCGGCGGATGTCCACATCGGACTCCACTTCGCTCCCTGTCACGAAAGAAGGAGACACGTCGTGCCTCAGCACCGCGCACGGTCCGCGTCCCGGGCCCGGCTGATCGCCGGCGGCGCCGCTCTCGCCGGCACCGCTCTGATCGGCCTGTCCGGGGCGGCCCAGGCGGCCACCCCGGACCTGGTCCCGGACCTCGGACCGATCCTCAGCTCCGACTCCTCCGGGCCCGCGAACGACGACCAGCCGGACCCGGCGCCGACGGCGCCCCCGATCGAGTCGTCCTACGAGGCGTTCGACTCCGACCAGCCGATCCAGCAGCTGCGCGACTTCGCCCCCGCGGGCGTCCCCGCCGCCGGCCTGGTCGACGTCGTCTCGAAGGCCCCGAAGCAGATCGCCCCGCCCTTCCTGTCCGGCGGAGCGGGCGAATGAGCCTGCGCCCGCGGTCCCGCTGGGCGCGGCGGGGGCTCATCGCCCTCGCGAGCGCCGCCGTCGTCGCCGGGGTCGTCGCGATCCCCGCGTCGGCCCAGGGAACTATCGACAAGGTCAAGTCCGAGGTCACCGGCGCCGACGGCAAGAACTACTGGGTCGAGAACAACCTCCTGCCGGAGGCCCGCCGGCAGTCCGCCGACGGACCCAGGAAGGAGTACGCGCTGGTCTGGGCCGGTGACGAGAACATCGCCGACACCGCGGTCGCCGACGTGCGCAACCTGCCGGGGTCGCTGCTCGACCCGGTCGACAAGGTCCGCGACGCACTCCCCGGTCCGGACTTCCTGGCCGTCGTCGACGTCACCAAGGGCACCCCGGACTACGGCAAGGTCGTCAACACCGCGACCGTCGGCCCGCTCGTGGAGAACGAGCCGCACCACATGCAGTACTCGTGGCGCAAGGGCGACAAGATCTACGCGGGCGGCCTGTTCTCCGCGGCCACCTACGTCTTCGACGTCGCGGCGCTGCCGGAGATCAGGCTCTCCGGCATCTCGCTGCCGTCGCAGACGCTCTGCGGCTCGGTGCCGGACGCGTACTGGGTCCTCAAGGACGGCACCGCCTACGGCACCTACATGGGCGGCCCCGTCGCCCCGGGCCCGTGCCGGTATACCAACGGCGAGGTCCGCACCGGCAACGGCTTCGCGGGCTCTCCCGGCTCGGTGATCCGGTTCGACCAGGAGGGCAGGAACCTCGTCGAGGCCCCGGCCGCGACCGAGACGCCCGAGGACCCGACCCAGTGCCTCAACATGCCGGCCCTGGGCAACCCCACCTGCGCGAACCCGCACGGCATCCAGGTCCGCGAGGACCTGAACACCATGGTCACCAGTGACTACGCGGAGCCGCGTTCGATCATCCTCGACCCGGTGAAGAACCCGTCGCCGTACCTGCGCCGGCCCACCGTGCGGACCTGGGACATCTCCGACCTGAACAAGCCGAAGGTCACGTCGGTGCAGTACTTGCCGACCGGTCCGCGCAGCAACGGGGTCGACCCGCTGCGCAACGAGAACCGCGCCGTCATGGAGACCACGGTCACCAACCGGCCGGAGAACAAGGGCGCGTTCGCCCAGACCATGCAGGGTGGCGCGATCTTCTACACGCCGGACATCACCGCCGAGAACCCGCAGTGGAAGGAGGTCTTCGACCTGGGGACCTCCGCGCCCGAGCTGGGCGTCGGTGGCGAGAACGGCGGCCCGAGCGCCAACGGCGGCTGGATCCAGACCAGCGCCGACGACACGACGCTCTACCACGCCACGATCGGTCGCAAGGCCGGCACGCTGGGCCCGGACGACAAGGGCACCGCGGGCGGGGTCATCGCACTCGACATCGAGAAGCTCCTGGCCTCCGGCGACGCGCCGCAGTGCTCGATCGACACGATCGAGGAGACCACCGCCGGTGGCGCCGAGAGCGACTGCCCGACGATCAAGGGCACGGTCGGCATCAACCCGGACCGGACCGGCGCGGGCCCGCACTGGGGCGCGCTGGACAACCTGGAGCGCGGTGACGACGGCTACTACCGCCACACCGACCGGCCCACGCGCCTCGCGACCGCGAACTACTTCGTGGCCCGCACCGGGCTCGACGGCGACCACCGCCTGTGCATGACCGACATCGCCCCGGACGGCTCGCTGAGCCTGGACGAGTCGTTCACGGACGAGGACACCGGCGACACGTGCGTGAGCTTCAACCGCCGGCACTGGCCGCACGGCGACTTCGGCAACGCCAAGCCGCACTCGATGCTGTTCGTCGCGGCCGACGAGGACATCAAGGACTGATGATGTCCCCCTCGTCGATCGCGACGCTCGTGCCGGCCGGCGGGCTCCTGCCCGCCGGCCCGGCCGGGGACGCCCCCGCCCTGCTCCGTGCAGTGGCGGGGGCCGCCCCGGCGGTCCTCGCCCGAGGACCCTCCGGCGGCGTGCCGTTCGCGGACACGGCCCTGCGGCTGGTCCTGCTCACCGCGCTCGCCGTGGTGGCCGGAACCGGTCTGGTCCGGGTCCTGGCCGGCGGGCCCGGACGCGCCGAGCGGGTCGTCGCGGGAGTCGCGGCGCTCGTCGCCGTCTCCGCCGCGGTTGCCGCGGTGACCCGGTCCGGCGCCGGGCTCACCGGCTGGACCCTGTTCCTCCTCGTGGTCACGGCCGCGGTACCGGCGCTGCTCGCCGGTTCCCGCCCGGTACTCGCCGTGCTCCCCGCGCTCGCCGTGACGGCGCTGCTGGTCCTCCAGCTCGCCGGTACCCCCGGCGCCGCGCCGTGGTTCGCACTCGACGCCGGGTACGCCGTCGCCGGGTCCCTGGCCGCCGGTGCGGCGGTGCACCTGGTCACCACCCGCACCGACGACGACACGCGGCCCGCCCGGGTGCGCGTGCTCGGTATCGCGGCGGGCACGGTGGGGGCCGTGCTCGCCGCGGTGCGGCTCGCCGTCGCCGGACCGTTCTCGCTCACCGACGCGCACGGCACCGGCTTCGGCCGCGCCGCGCTGGTGACGGTCGTGGCCCCGGCCGCGGTCGCGGCCCTGCTGCTCGCCGAGAGCGTGCTGACCCGCCGTGCGGGCCACCGCGTCCGCGCCGACGAGGTACGCGACCGCGTCCGCACCCCCGCCGTGCTGGCCGCGGTCGTCGCCGTCGGTGCGGCGACGCTGCTCGCCGCCCTCCCTGCGCCGGCGCCCGCGGCCGTCCCGGGACAGGCCCTGCTGCGCTCGGTCGACCTCGGCGCCGGACCGCTCACCCTGGCGGTCTCCCCGATGCGCCCCGGCCCCAACCTCGTCCAGCTCACCGGCGCCGGGGTCACCGTGACCGGGCCCGACGCCACGATGCCCGGGCACGGGGACGCCGGCGCCCCCGCCGGCTACGCCGTCCGCACCGGGGACCGGGACGTGCCGTTCACGGCCCGCTCCGGCGCCCCGGGCGGCTGGGCACTGGTCGACCTGCCCGAGGGCACCACCTCGATCACCCTCACCGCCGGGGGACTGGCCCGCGCGGTGCCGGTCGACGTCGGCACCGACCGGACCGCACCCGGCGGCGCGACCGGCGCCGACGGGCCGGAGTGCCTGTCCGCCGCCGTCGGACGGATCCTGGCCGGGGGCGACCCCGCGCCCGGACCGTGCCCGTCGGAGGGGCTCGACCCGGCCGACGCCCTGGCGCTGCGCGGCACCGTCAGCGCGCTCGCCTCCCAGGGGGCGCCGGGCCTGGCGATCGCCGGTGACGTGTCGCCCCGCTCCCGTGCGGCCGCCGACGTCGTCCGTGCCGAAGCCGGTGCCGCCGGGCTGCCGGTGCGCCCGGCCCCCGGCCCGGACGACGCCCTGGTCGTCGTGTCCGGCTGGCAGCACGCCGCGACGGCGGTCCGCGACACCGCCCGCGCGGCGCAGACCACGCCGACCGCGCTCGGCGGGACCTACCTCGCGCCGTGGCTGCTGACCGGGGGAGTGCTCGGGCAGAGCCCGGGCACCCTGCTCCCGCTGGACTTCGGCCCGCAGGAACAGGTCCCGCAGCGCTACGTCCGGACGCTCGCCGCCATCGCACCGGGGTCCGCCCCGTCGCTGTCGGGGCTGCGTTCCTGGGCGGCGACGACCGGAGAGGCCTACACCGACCCGGCACCGGCTCTGTACGGTGCCGCCCCGGTGAGCGTGCCGATGACCGCCGACGCCGACGACGGCGGGCACCACGGTGCCCCCAACGAGGCCGCCTGGTTCCCGGGCGGCGCGATCGTCCGGATCGGCTCCGCGCCGACCGGGCCCGGGCGGGCGGACACCGGCCCCGGGACCGGCGCCCCCGCCGGACCCACCCCCTGACCAGCACCACCCACGAGGAGGCTCCCGTGTCGATCACGAAGGACCCGCCCGGCCGGTCGCCGGGCACACTGGCCCGCGCGTTGCGCGAGCTGCCCGGCAGCGGGCGCACCGCGTTCGGGCCGCAGGACCGCGCCGCCGCCCCGCCGCAGTGGCGGGTCGTCGCCGTCGGCCTGGTCCTGGCCGTGCTGTTCCTGGTCGGGGTGGGCACGGTGGCCCCGGCGACGATGGTCGGCACCGCCGCGCTCGGCCTGGCCCTGGGCTTCACCCTGTTCCACTCCAGGTTCGGCTTCACCTCCGGCTGGCGCCAGCTCGTCGCCGTCGGGCAGGGCGCCGCGATCCGCGCGCACATGGTCATGCTGGCGACGGCGTCGGTGCTGTTCGCGGTGATCCTCTCGTCCGGGTTCGCCCTCGCCGGCGAGCCGAAGGGGTTCACCAACCCGATCGGCATCGGGCTCGTCGTCGGCGCGTTCCTGTTCGGCGTCGGCATGCAGGTCGGCGGATCGTGCGCCTCGGGCACGCTGTTCGCCGTCGGCAGCGGGCAGTCCGCGATCGTGCTGACCCTGCTCGGGTTCGTCGTCGGCTCGATGTTCGCGGTGTTCACCCACACCTTCTGGACGCAGACCGTGCCGCAGGGCCCGAGCGTCAACCTGGCCCAGCTGCTCGGCTACCCCGGCGCCGTCGCCGTCACCCTGCTCGTGACGGCCGCGATCACCGCGGTCACCTGGGTGGTCGCCCGGCGCCGCACCCCGCCGCCGGTGGAGCGCCCGCCGTCGGCGCGCGGCGTCGCGCGGGTCCTGCGCGGATCGTGGCCGATGTGGGTCGGCGCGGTCGTGCTCGCCGTGCTCAACGCGGCGGTCCTGTTCGTCTCCGCCGCCCCGTGGGGCGTGACCTCGGCGTTCGCGCTGTGGGGCTCGAAGCTCCTGCAGGCCGTCGGGTTCGACATGGCAGGGCTGGCGTACTGGCAGGTCCCGGCGAACGCGCGGTCGCTGGCCGCCCCGGTGCTGGCCGACCGCATCTCCAACCTCGACGTCGGCATCATGATCGGCGCGTTGGTGGCCTCCGCGGTGGGCGGCGCGTTCGTGCTGCACAAGCGGATCCCGTGGAAGCTCGCCCTCGGCGCGGTCCTCGGCGGCATCGCCATGGGCTACGGCGCGCGTCTCGCGGGCGGCTGCAACATCGGTGCCTACTTCTCCGGCATCGCCTCGTTCAGCCTGCACGGCTGGATCTGGGCCGTCGTCGCACTCGGCGGCACCTGGGCCGGGCTGCGGCTGCGGCCGCTGTTCGGCCTGACCAACCCCAAGCCTGCCGACTCGCTCTGCTGAACCGGCCGGACGCTCCCCCCACGAGAGAGGTTCACACGATGACCGCACGTACGACCGTCCGCGCGCTGGCCGCCGTCGCCGGGGCCGGGGCGCTGGCCACCCTGGCCGGCGGCCTCGCGCACGCCGACGAGGGCCACCACGGCAGCCGCCACGGCCACGGCGATGCGCACTACGACGGCTCCGTCTGGCATCACGACGGCGAGGCCCACCCCTCCGACTCGGCCGACCTCAACGAGTCCGCAGGCGACCGCGCGGACGGCAACACCCCGGTGTACCTGCTGAAGGACGTCCCGGCGGCGGCGCCCGAGGACCCGCTGAAGCCGGTCGACCTGACCGCGCCCGCGTTCGGCGTGCTGGACGGCCTGAGCTGAGACCCGCCCCGGGCTGCTGTGCACAGGGCCGCCCGGGCCGAGCCGGCCGCCCCGCCCGGACCACGTGTCCGGGCGGGGCGGCCGTGCGCCGGGGGTGGGTCAGTCCTCCTGCAGGACGGCCTGCACGTCGAGGTCGATCCGCAGCGTCCGGCCGACGGCCAGGACCCCGGCCAGCACCGACTGGTTCCAGTCGATCGCGAACTCGTCGCGGGAGATCTCGGTGGTGGCGGTGAACGCCGCCCGGGTGCCACCCCACAGGTCGGGGCCGGTGCCGCCGTAGGTCATGTGCAGGTCGACGGGGGCCTTGACGCCCTTGAGCGCCAGCATCCCGTGCACCGTCCAGCGGGTGGCGTCGACGCGGGTCAGGCCGTCGCCCTCGTAGCCGATGGCCGGGTGGGTCCCGACGTCGAGGAAGTCCGCGGTCCGCAGGTGGGTGTCGCGGTCGGGGTCGTCGGAGTCCACCGAGCCCGCGTCGATCGACACGCTCACCGAGCTGGCCTCGAACGGGTCGGCCACCCGCAGGTCGCCGGAGAACCGGCGCAGCCTGCCATGGATGCGGCTCATCCCCAGGTGCAGCGCGGTGGCCCGGATGCTGGAGTGCTGCGGGTCGATCCGCCACAGGCCCGGGGTGGGCAGCACCGCGCCGCCCGCCCGGGCGAGCTCGACGCGGCCCAGGTCGGTGCCGTCCCCGGCCAGTGAGACCGCCCGCGCGGACGGCTCGTACCCCGCCGCGGCGACGACGACCGTGTGCGGCCCCGCCGCCAGCTCCGCCACCGCGAACCCGCCGTCGGCCCGGCTGGCCGCCCGGCCCCGCTGCACGCCGGTGGCGTCCATGACGGTGACCGTCGCGCCGGTCACCGGCCAGCCGTCGGGGGTGCTCAGCCGTCCGTAGAGCTCAGCCACGTCCCTGCTCCGTCCTCGTCGGGTCGCCGATCCGGTCGTCGGTCGGGTCCGGGGCGCCGAAGCGCACCTCGACCGGTGTGGTCGCGCCGCGCGCCACCTGCACCGCGACGACGACCGGCGCCCAGCCGCTCGCCGTCAGCTCGTGCCGTCCGGGCGGGAGCCCGTGCAGCTCGTAGCTGCCGTCCCGGCCGGTGGTGGTCTCGGCGACGGTGCGCCCGTCGCTGTCGCCGATCACGATCCGCGCCCCGGGGACCGGGCGGCCGTCGCCGCTGCGCGCGACGCCGGCGATCCCGGCCAGGGCCGGGAACCGCAGCTCCACCGGCGGCCCGGCCGGGTCGGCGTCGACCGTGCGGGCCAGCGGCCCGTGCCCGGGTGCGGTCGCGGTGAGGGTGTGCGGGCCGGTGCCGGGGGTCTCGGCCAGGAACCGGCCCGCCGGGTCGGTCGGCGTGTGCGCGACGACCTCGCCCGCGGTGTCGATCAGCGTGACTGCGGCGCCCCCGACCGGGCGGCCCGCGGCGTCGGTCAGCGTGCCCCGCACCGTGCCGCCGCCGGCGACGGTCACGTCGTGCCGCGCGGGGGAGCCGACGACGGCGACCAGCCCGGCGTCGGGCCCGGCGCCGTCGGTGCGGGTCACCACCAGATAGGTCCCGCCGGTGGTCAGGGCCACGGCGTAGGTGCCGTCGCCGCCGCTGACGGCCCGCCCGTGCTGGCGCCCGTCGAGGTCGGTGACGGTGACGGTCGCGCCCGGCACGGGGGTGCCGGACCGCCCCCGCACGGTGCCGACGACCGCAGGTCCGTCCCGTTCCGGTGTCACGTCACGACCTCCCAGGTTAGTTGCGCATCGCAACGATAACCCTTCCGAGTGGACGGTGCGTCACCCGCACCGGTCTCGCCGGCCGGTGATCGTGTCGTGCCGCATCCGGGACTTGCGTCACGTGTAACCGGTGGTAACGTTACCGCCGGTTACAGCATTGACGTCGTTGTCTGCGAGGAGTCGACATGACCGCCACCGTTCCGGAGCACGGGCTCGAGACCGGGGACGTCCGGCACGCCGCCGACCGGCACGACACCGCCGAGCGTCTCCTGCGTTCGTCCGCGGAGCTGTCGTTCGACCCGTCCACCCAGGTCGACTGGGAGACCCCGCTGAACCCCGACGACCACGGCATGAGCCCGGAGTGGAGCAGCCTCTACGGCACCGACTACTGGGCGGAGCTGTCCGAGGCGAAGCGCAAGGAGCTGACCCGCCACGAGGCCGCCTCGGTCGCCTCCACCGGCATCTGGTTCGAGATGATCCTGCAGCAGCTGGTCCTGCGGGACTTCTACGCCAAGGACCCGACCGACCCGTCGTTCCAGTGGGCCCTGACCGAGATCGCCGACGAGTGCCGGCACTCGATCATGTTCGCCCGCGGCTCGGCGAAGCTCGGTGCCCCCGCGTACGTCCCGAAGCGCTCCACGGTCGCGCTCGGCCGCTTCTGCGCCGCCACCTGGCGGGGCGAGGCCGCCTACGCCTCCATCCTGGTCGCCGAGGAGGTCCTCGACGTCATGCAGCGCGACTGGATGCGCGACGAGCGGGTCGCCCCGTTCGTGCGGACCATCTCCAACATCCACGTGGTGGAGGAGTCGCGGCACATGAAGTTCGCCCGCGAGGAGACCAAGGAGAACCTGCGCGGCGCCGGCCCCGTCCGTCGTCACTGGCAGGCGCTGGCCGTCGCGATGGCCGCGTACTTCATCGTGACCAGCATGTGGAACGAGGAGGTCTACGCCAACGTCGGTCTCGACACCCGGCGCGCCCTGCGCGAGGCGGCCGCCAACGAGCACCACAAGGCGCTGCTGCGCTCCTCCTGCGCCGGGCTCATGGAGTTCCTGGGATCCTGCGGCCTGCTGACCAGGCCCGCGCTGTACTTCTACCGTCGCGCGAACCTGATCTGACCCGGAGCCGGCCGTGCCCTTCGCGATCACCCAGACCTGCTGCACCGACGCGTCCTGCGTCGCGGCCTGCCCGGTCAACTGCATCCACCCGACGCCCGACGAGGCGGACTTCGCCACGACCGACATGCTCTACATCGACCCGCGGTCGTGCATCGACTGCGGGGCGTGTGCCGACGCCTGCCCGGTCGACGCGATCTTCCCGGTGGAGAGGCTGAGCGCGTCGCTCGCCGGGTACGCCGAGGTCAACGCGGACTACTACGAGGGCAAGCCGGTCGCCGGGAAGCTGGAGGGCGACTCCCCGCTGTTCCACGAGTGGTACCCGCTGACGTTCACACGGTCGCTGCCCGCGGACATGGCCCCGCTCGACGTCGCCGTCGTCGGGACCGGGCCCGCCGGGATGTACGCCGCCCAGGACCTGCTCCTGCACACGTCGTCGACGGTCACGCTCTACGACCGGCTCGACGTCGCGGGCGGGCTGGTGCGGTTCGGGGTCGCGCCCGACCACCCGTCGACGAAGGGGATCGGGGAGTCCTTCGCCCGCTTCCACACCCACCCGCGGGTGCGGATGCGCCTGGGCACCGAGGTCGGCCGCGACGTCACCGCCGACGAGCTCGCGCAGCGCCACGACGCCGTCATCTGGGCCGTCGGGGCGCCCGTGCCGCGCGACCTGGGCCTGCCGGGGGAGGGGCGAGTCGGCAGCATCGCCGCCGACACCGTCGTGGGCTGGTACAACGGCCACCCCGACGTGCCGCGTGACGCCGTCGACACCGCGGTGGGTCGGGTCGTCGTGGTCGGCACCGGCAACGTCGCGATCGACGTCGCCCGGGTCCTCACCGCGCCCGCCGCGGACCTGGAGGGCACCCCGATCGATCCCGCCGCGCTGGCCGCCCTGCGCACCGGTGCGATCACCGAGGTCGTGCTGCTCGCCCGCCGTGGCCCGGAGGCGGTCGCCGCGACCGCGCCGGAGCTGCGCGAGCTGCTGGGCCGCAGCACGGTCGAGGTCGTGGTCGACGAGCACGACCCCCGCATCGCCGAGTCCCTCGACGGCCCCGCCGCGTCCCCGTCGCACGCGCTGCTGCGCGGCGCCCGCCGGGAGAAGATCGACTGGTCGGTGCCCGCGGAGCGCCCGCGGGTGGTGTTCCGGTTCCACTCGGCGCCCGAACGGGTCGACGGCACCACCCGGGCCCGCGGGGTGCACACCGCCGACGGGACCGACATCCCGGCCGACCTGGTCGTGCGCGCCGTCGGGCACCGCGGCCGCCCGGTCGCCGGCCTGCCCTTCGACGACGACCGCGGCGTCGTCCCGCACGACGCGGGCCGCGTCGAGGGCCGTCCCGGCCACTACGTCGTCGGCTGGATCAAGCGGGGCCCGTCCGGGGGAATCGGCACCAACCGCACCTGCGCGGCCGAGACCGTCGGGTCCCTGCTCGACGATGCCGTCGCCGGCCGGCTCCCGTCGCGCCGCCCGGCCTCGCGCCTGGGCGCCATCACCCGGCGGCTCCGCCGGAGCTGACCGCCCCTGGTCAGCGGCTCAGGTCCAGCAATGACAGCGCGCCGCGCAGCACGTCGTCGATCCGCGCGAGCGGGACGGTGCGGCGCCACCCGTCGAGCCCGCCGCGCACCAGGATCCGCCCGGGGGTCAGGTCGATCCCGTGCAGCTGCAGCGCACCGGGCAGCCCGGGCAGCTCGACCCGGCCCGAGCGGATCGCCGCCAGCGGGCTGCGGTCGACCATCGCCCGCACCGAGCGACGGGTGTCCGCCGACCGGGGTGGCCCCATCCACCGCCCGGCGACGGTCAGACCGGTGACCTTCCAGGACAGGGTGTGTCCGTCCACCGACACGGCGAGGTCGGCGGCCCCGAGTCCGGGACGGCGACGTAGCCGGGCGCGGGCGACGCCGTCGGCGTCGACACCCACCTCGACCTGCGGCAGGTGCTCCCGCAGGCGCCCGGCGACCCAGTCCGGGTCGAGCTCGGCCTCGATCCCCACCGGACCGGCCACCAGTTCCGGCGCGAGGCCGGGGCGCAGCCGCACGTCCGCGGCGGTCACGGTGAGTCCGCGCAGCGCGAGGCCGGGCCGGACGACGTCGCGCGCGGCCAGGGTGACCGTGGCGAACCGCCCGGTCGTCAGCGCCCGGGCACCGAGCCCCGACGACGCGACGGCCGTCGGCACCAGCCGTACCTCCGACCCGCGGGAACGCAGCGTCGTCGGGCGTCCGACGTAGCGCAGCCGCGCGGCCTCCAGCAGCGCGCGCAACAGCAGCGCCGACCCGGGCGCCGTGCCCGCGTCCAGCAGGGCCGACGCCGCGGAGACCCCGGCCGGCGTCTCGACTGCCATGGCGCTGGAGGCTCCCTCGGACGGTGGACGGGGTCGGTCCGAGCCTCGCAGGCCCGGCGGCGACCCGCCCGGCCGCGGCCGGGGTGTGCGACGACCCGCACGGCGTGGTCGGCCGGTGGCGCGACGGCGGTCGCGCGGCGCAGGTGCACCGGCACCGCCGGCCGTGCCCGGTCGTCCGGTCGCGGACGGCGGGCCGCACCGGCGGAGCGCGGGGGGATCGTCGTCCTGCCACTGTCCCGCAAGGCCTTCCGAGTCCCGGGAATGGCCTCATCGGGTTGTTTACGGGTGCTCGTGAGAGTGACCGACGGGCTCCGGTCTGGACAGGTGCACAGGTGGTGTCGGCACCGTCTGTCATGGCAGTGATGCGCTCTCCGGTCCCGGAGACCGACGTGATCGCCGGCCGCTACATCCTGGCGACCCACGTCGGTATCGGGTCGACGGCGACGGTGTACCGGGCGTGGGACCCGCACGAGGACCGGGTGGTCGCGGTCAAGCTGTTCCTCGACCGCTACGACGCCGATGGCGTGGGCCGGCAGTGCCGTGAGCTGCGGACCATGGCCCACCTGGACCACCCGGGCCTGGTGCGGCTGCTGGGCGGGGGCGTCGACCGCGGCCGGCCCTTCCTGGTGGCCGAGCTCGTCGAGGGGGAGACGCTCGCGGCCCGGCTGGCCCGTGGCCCGCTGCCGGTCGAGCGGGCCGTCGCGATCGGCGCCGGCATCGCGTCGGGGCTCGCGCACCTGCACAGCCGTGGGGTGGTGCACCGCGACGTGAAGCCCGCCAACATCCTGCTCTGTTCCGACACCGGCCGGGCGCGGCTCACCGACTTCGGCATCGCCCGCGTGCTGGGCCACTCCGTGCTGACCCGGACCGACGCCGTCCTGGGCACCGCGGCCTACCTCGCGCCCGAGCAGGTCGCCGGTGAGACCGTCGGGCCCGCCGCGGACGTGCACGCCCTCGGCCTGGTCCTGCTCGAGGCGCTCACCGGGGAGCGGGAGTACCCGGGGACCACGGTGGAGTCCGCCGTCGCCCGGCTGCACCGGCCTCCGCGTGTCCCGGACGAGCTGCCGGCCCGGCTGCACCGGGCGTTGTCCGACTCGACCCGCCGGCACCCGGGGGACCGGCCGGCCGCCGCCGACCTCGCCCTCCGCCTCCGGCACCCCCGACGACCGCCGGGACTTCGGGGAGACGACGGCTCCGGACCGTCGTAGCCTGCGCGGGTGCCGGACATCACCACCTTGATCCTCGACGACCACGCCTGGTTCCGCCGACAGTTCGCCGCGCTGGACGAGCTCCAGGCCCGCGACTCCGACCCCCGTGAGCTCGCCCGCCTCTGGGAGCCGCTCGCCGCGCGTCTCGACGTGCACGCCCTCGCCGAGGAGAAGATCTTCTACCCGCAGCTCCTCGCGCACGGGGAGGACCCGGAGGACGAGACGCTCGACGCCATCGGGGACCACAACGAGATCCGCGACGGCGTCGCGCAGGCCGAGCGCAGCCCGGTCGGCAGCGGCCAGTGGTGGGAGGGAGTGTGGGCCGCCCGCCGCGCCAACGACGAGCACATGGGCGAGGAGGAGAACGAGGGCCTCGCCAACTTCCGCCTGAACGCCACCACCGGCCTGCGCGAGTCGCTCGGCCGGCAGTTCGCCGAGTTCCTCGACGCCCACCCCACCACCGCGGGCCTCGACAACTCCGACAAGGACCCCGAGGCCTACGTCGACGAGGTCCAGGCCGAGATCGACCCGTCCGATCCGACCCGTGACGGGCTCGGCATCGGCAGCCTGAAGGGGAAGTAGCCGTGGCGGTGCACGACCACCTCCTGCGGGAGAAGGCACCCATCCCCACGACCGCGTGGAAGGCCGTCGACGACGAGGCGCGTGAGCGCCTGACCCCGCTCCTGGCCGGGCGACGCCTCGCCGACTGGACCGGGACCGCGGGCTGGCAGACGTCGTCGGTCGACCTCGGTCGCTCGCAGCGGCTCGACGGGCCGCCGCCGGGCGTGGCCGTCGACGGCATCACGGCCCGCCTGCGCCGGGTGCAGCCGCTCGCCGAGTTCCGGGTCCCGTTCACGGTGTCCCGCGACGAGATCGACGACCTGCAGCGCGGCGCGCAGGACCCGGAGTTCGACGACCTCGCCCGCGCCGCCCGCGCGGCCGCCGCGATCGAGAACCGCGCGATCTTCCACGGCTGGCCGGAGGCCGGCTTCGCGGGCATCGCGGACGTCTCGCCCTACGACACCGTGGCCCTGGGCGACAACCCCGACACCTACCCCGGCGCCGTCGCCCGTGCGGTGGACCAGCTGCGCCGCAACGGCATCGAGGGCCCCTACGCGATGGCGATCGCGCCCGAGGGCTACACCCGCATCGTGGAGACCGCCGAGCACGGCGGCTATCCGCTGTTCGAGCACCTGAGCCGCATCCTCGGCGGGCAGATCCTGCGCGCCCACGGCCTCGACGGGGCCGTGGTCGTCAGCCAGCGCGGCGGGGACTTCCTGCTCGACGTCGGCCAGGACCTGGCGATCGGCTACTCCGACCACGACGCCCGCGAGGTGCATCTCTTCCTGGAGGAGAGCTTCACCTTCCGCGCCGTCGAGCCGGACGCGAGTGTGCGCCTGCGCTGACCCGCGGACCCCCACCGGCCGTGCCCCGTCGTGATCCGGCGGGGCACGGTCGTGTGCGGAAACTGTGCCCCCGGCAGGACTCGAACCTGCGACCTAGAGATTAGAAGGCTCTTGCTCTATCCAGCTGAGCTACGAGGGCCGGCCGCCCCGGACCCCGTCCGGTGCGCTCCCACCGTAGCGAGGAGGGCAAGCGATCACGGCTGCGGCACCGTCGTCACGAACCACCCGATCCGGCCCGTGTGCTGGACGGAGTGCCATCCGACCGGTTGAAGCACACGCCGAACGGGCCTCGCCTGCGACGCTGACGGACCGTGACGTCCATACTGTCCCCATGGTGCTGGGACTGCGATCCGCGATCGGGTCGGATGTGGGCCGTCGCCGGACGTCGAACCAGGACTCCGGAGCGACGACCGGCCGACTGCTGATCGTGGCCGACGGGATGGGCGGTCACGCCCACGGCGAGATCGCGAGTGCGACGACGGTGTCGGTGTTCACCGAGCTGGAGGCCCGCCTCCCGCAGGACCTCAGCGACATCGACCTCGCCGCCGAGCTGACCGAGGCGCTCAACGACGCCACGGATCGGCTGGCCCGCCGCGCCGCGGACGAGCCGGAGATGCGGGGGATGGGCACGACCGTCGTCTCGCTGCTCCTCACCGGTGACCAACTCGCGCTCGCCCACATCGGCGACTCGCGCATCTACCTGCTGCGGGGTGGCGAGCTGAGCCGTCTCACGCACGACCACACGATGGTCCAGCAGCTCGTCGACCAGGGCCAGATCACCCTCGAGGAGGCGGCGCACCACCCGCGCCGCTCCGTCCTGATGCGTGCGCTGAGCACCGACCATGCGCCGGACCCGGACCTCGACCGTGTCGACATCCTCGCCGGGGACCGCTATCTGCTCTGCTCGGACGGGGTCACCGCGGTGCTCGACGACGAGGCCCTGCACCGCGAGCTCGCCTCCGGCGCCGAGCCCGACCAGGTCGTCACCCAGCTGATCGCACTCGCCAACGAGGGCGGCGGGCCCGACAACATCACCGCGATCGTCGCCGACGTCGTGGAGATCGCCGACGTCGACGCCCCGGGTCAGGACCTGCGGATCGCCGGGGCCGTCGCCGATATCGCCACCGCGGACTGACCTTCAACGCCGGGCCACCACCCGGCGCAGCCGCACCGTGCGGACCGCCGAACGGTGCGCGGCGAGTTCCGCCCGGGCCCGCTCCGGCAGATCGGGCGGGTAGACGCCGGCCGCGCACAGCTCGTCCGCCCCCTTCGACGGCTCGGCCCCGTCGAGGGTGAAGTCGAGACGGTCGTCGGCGAGTACGGCGAAGTCCGCGGCGGCCGCGAGCCACTCCGGGTGTTCGACGGCCGACCGGTGCCGCCACGCGTCACGCACCGCCTTCCGCAGCGCGCCCCCACCCCAGCCGAACGACCGGGGCGCCGGCACCAGGACCGAGATGAGCCCGTGAGGGGCGAGTACCCGCCGCAGCTCCGCGAAGAGACCGTCGATGTCCCGTAGGTGTGGGAGCAGCATCGGCACGGCGACGCGGTCCACCGACCGCGTCCGCAGCGGGAGCGCCACGGGCGACGACCTGATCCACAGGGGCTCGCTGTCCCCCGCCTCCACCACCAGCCGTCCGGCGACGACGGTCGCCCGGACCCGGCTCGTCGCACCCGGGGTACGGCACCAGGCCGCCGCGGTGAGCTCCGCGCCGGCACGCAGCCGGTGCAGGACGGGCGGGAGGACGTCTCCGTCGGGGTGCACGCGCCGAGTCTCGCGTGCCGACGGACGGCTCCCACGGGGCACCACGACGAACGGCCAACTGCGGACGACGATCGTGATCACCTGCCCCGGCCGGTCCCCGTCGGGGACGAGCTCCCGCCTGCCGACCGCTCGTCGCGTCCGGACGCCGCGGCGGACGGTCGAAAAAAATCTTGAAATCAGTTGGCGGGCAGGCGGGCGCGGGACGAACGACGGGTGGAGCGCCGGTTCCGGCCCCCGTCGTGAGCTTCCACTTGCGCGATCGGCGCTGGTCAACCACTATCCGGAGTGAGCTCGTCAGGGCGACCGTTCGTCGCTCGACAGGGTCGGGCTCGACCGTGGTGCCGTGCGGCCCGGAGACGGGTTTGCCCAGGTCAGCGCGGGTTTCCGACCCCGGTTTGACGTGCCCGAATGCCATGCCGTAACTTTCTTCCTGTCAGCGAGTGAGCCGGACAGAACGGGCCCTGAGAGGCCCGGTCAACAGGCCCCGCGGACAGCGACCCCCGGTGGTTCGCCGAGTTTCTCGGTGTGGTTGTCTTGGTGGGTCAAGGCGATCCGTCTTCAGGATCCCGCCTCCTTTTCAGGGGGTTGGGTGAGTGCGGTGCGGGTGTCTTTTGAGAACTCAACAGTGTGTCGAGCTATTTTGATTCGGTTTGGCGTTTTGTGCCAAATTGTTTGTTTGGTTGCAGCATTCGATCCCGTCGGGTGTTGTGGCCAGTTGTTTGTTGCAAGTCAGGGTTTTGTTGGAGAGTTTGATCCTGGCTCAGGACGAACGCTGGCGGCGTGCTTAACACATGCAAGTCGAGCGGTAAGGCCCTTTCGGGGGTACACGAGCGGCGAACGGGTGAGTAACACGTGGGTGACCTGCCCTCCACTCTGGGATAAGCCCGGGAAACTGGGTCTAATACCGGATAGGACCACTGATCGCATGGTTGGTGGTGGAAAGTTTTTTCGGTGGGGGATGGGCCCGCGGCCTATCAGCTTGTTGGTGGGGTGATGGCCTACCAAGGCGGTGACGGGTAGCCGGCCTGAGAGGGCGACCGGCCACACTGGGACTGAGACACGGCCCAGACTCCTACGGGAGGCAGCAGTGGGGAATATTGCGCAATGGGCGGAAGCCTGACGCAGCGACGCCGCGTGGGGGATGACGGCCTTCGGGTTGTAAACCTCTTTCGCCAGGGACGAAGAGCAATTGACGGTACCTGGAGAAGAAGCACCGGCCAACTACGTGCCAGCAGCCGCGGTAACACGTAGGGTGCGAGCGTTGTCCGGAATTATTGGGCGTAAAGAGCTCGTAGGCGGTGTGTCGCGTCGGCCGTGAAAACTTGGGGCTTAACTCTGAGCGTGCGGTCGATACGGGCATCACTTGAGTTCGGCAGGGGAGACTGGAATTCCTGGTGTAGCGGTGAAATGCGCAGATATCAGGAGGAACACCGGTGGCGAAGGCGGGTCTCTGGGCCGATACTGACGCTGAGGAGCGAAAGCGTGGGGAGCGAACAGGATTAGATACCCTGGTAGTCCACGCCGTAAACGTTGGGCGCTAGGTGTGGGGACCATTCCACGGTTTCTGTGCCGCAGCTAACGCATTAAGCGCCCCGCCTGGGGAGTACGGCCGCAAGGCTAAAACTCAAAGGAATTGACGGGGGCCCGCACAAGCGGCGGAGCATGTGGATTAATTCGATGCAACGCGAAGAACCTTACCTGGGTTTGACATGCACCAGACATCCCTAGAGATAGGGCTTCCCTTGTGGTTGGTGTGCAGGTGGTGCATGGCTGTCGTCAGCTCGTGTCGTGAGATGTTGGGTTAAGTCCCGCAACGAGCGCAACCCTTGTTCCATGTTGCCAGCACGTAATGGTGGGGACTCATGGGAGACTGCCGGGGTCAACTCGGAGGAAGGTGGGGATGACGTCAAGTCATCATGCCCCTTATGTCCAGGGCTTCACACATGCTACAATGGCTCATACAGAGGGCTGCGAGACCGTGAGGTGGAGCGAATCCCTTAAAGTGAGTCTCAGTTCGGATCGGGGTCTGCAACTCGACCCCGTGAAGTTGGAGTCGCTAGTAATCGCAGATCAGCAACGCTGCGGTGAATACGTTCCCGGGCCTTGTACACACCGCCCGTCACGTCACGAAAGTTGGTAACACCCGAAGCCGGCGGCCCAACCCTTGTGGAGGGAGCTGTCGAAGGTGGGACTGGCGATTGGGACGAAGTCGTAACAAGGTAGCCGTACCGGAAGGTGCGGCTGGATCACCTCCTTTCTAAGGAGTCCCATCATGTGATGGGGCGCCACAATGCTCTGTGAGTTCTGCTCATTCTGAGTCTGTGGTTCCTTCATTGAATCGCATTTGCGGCCCCGTTCGTGGGTCGGGTGCGTTGGGTGGAACGCAGCACGTCGAACCGTTTGGCTTGGCACACTGTTGGGTCCTGAGAAGACGCCCTGTGGGTTGTTTTCTTTGGCCGCTCAGGTTGAGGGTTGTCCTAACGCCCCGGTTGGTTCCGGGTGTGGTGGTTTCTTCTTGGTCTGGTGTGGTTGTGGGTTGAGTGTTGCATAGTGGATGCGAGCATCTTGTTGTGGTCAAGTTGTTAAGAGCACATGGTGGATGCCTGGGCATCAGGAGCCGATGAAGGACGTGGGAGGCCGCGATAGGCCTCGGGGAGCTGTCAACCGAGCTGTGATCCGAGGGTGTCCGAATGGGGAAACCCAGCGCCCGTCATGGGGCGTTACCCGTACCTGAATTCATAGGGTGCGTGGAGGGAACGTGGGGAAGTGAAACATCTCAGTACCCACAGGAAGAGAAAACAATAGTGATTCCGTGAGTAGTGGCGAGCGAAAGCGGAAGAGGCTAAACCGTGTCCGTGTCAAGCCGGCAGGCGTTGCGGGTGCGGGGTTGTGAGACGTGTCGTTCATCTTCTGCCGAGGATGGGACAGCAAGTGCCTGTGTTAGCGGAACGACTCTGGGATGGTCGGCCGTAGTGGGTGATAGCCCCGTACGCGAAAACACTGGGTTCTGTTGTGGGCGTGTTCTCGAGTAGCAGCGAGCCCGTGAAATTCGCTGTGAATCTGGCGGGACCACCCGTCAAGCCTAAATACTACCTGATGACCGATAGCGGACAAGTACCGTGAGGGAAAGGTGAAAAGTACCCCGGGAGGGGAGTGAAATAGTACCTGAAACCGTGTGCTTACAAGCCGTCAGAGCCTTTCGGGGTGATGGCGTGCCTTTTGAAGAATGAGCCTGCGAGTTATGCTTCGTGGCGAGGTTAACCTGTGTGGGGTAGCCGTAGCGAAAGCGAGTCCGAATAGGGCGTCTGAGTCGCGGGGTGTAGACCCGAAGCGGAGTGATCTACCCATGGCCAGGGTGAAGCGTCGGTAAGACGTCGTGGAGGCCCGAACCCACCAGGGTTGAAAACCTGGGGGATGAGCTGTGGGTAGGGGTGAAAGGCCAATCAAACTTCGTGATAGCTGGTTCTCCCCGAAATGCATTTAGGTGCAGCGTCGTGTGTTTCTCACCGGAGGTAGAGCACTGGATGGCCTAGGGGGCCGACAAGCTTACCGAAGTCAGCCAAACTCCGAATGCCGGTGAGTGAGAGCGCGGCAGTGAGACTGCGGGGGATAAGCTTCGTGGTCGAGAGGGAAACAGCCCAGATCACCGGCTAAGGCCCCTAAGCGTGCGCTAAGTGGGAAAGGATGTGGGATCGCCCGGACAACCAGGAGGTTGGCTTAGAAGCAGCCACCCTTGAAAGAGTGCGTAATAGCTCACTGGTCAAGTGGTCCTGCGCCGACAATGTAGCGGGGCTCAAGCGCACCGCCGAAGCCGTGGCAATGACACTTTGGTGTTGTTGGGTAGGGGAGCGTCCTGCATCTGGTGAAGCCCGGGAGTGATTTACGGGTGGAGGGTGTGGGAGTGAGAATGCAGGCATGAGTAGCGAATGCAGAGTGAGAATCTCTGCCGCCGGATGACCAAGGGTTCCTGGGCCAGGTTGTTCCGCCCAGGGTGAGCCGGGACCTAAGGCGAGGCCGTCAGGCGTAGTCGATGGACAACGGGTTGATATTCCCGTGCTCGTGATAGTGCGTCCATGCCGAGGCTGGTGATGCTAACCATCCGAACCCACCTTCGCTCCTTCGGGAGTGTTGTTTGTGGGGGAGCGTGGGATCCGATCTGGTAGTAGGCAAGTGATGGGGTGACGCAGGAGGGTAGCTCCGCCACGCGGTGGTTGTCGTGGTGTAAGCCTGTAGCCCGAGTCCTAGGTAAATCCGGGGCTCATTAAAGGGTGAGAGGTGATGCGTAGCCGATTGAGGCGAAGAGAGTGATCCCATGCTGTCGAGAAAAGCCTCTAGCGAGTGCTGTTGCGGCCCGTACCCCAAACCGACACAGGTGGTCAGGTAGAGAATACCGAGGCGATCGAGCGAACTGTGGTTAAGGAATTCGGCAAAATACCTCCGTAACTTCGGGAGAAGGAGGGCCGGTTGTCTTGAGGCTCCTTGCGGGCTAGGGACGGCCGGTCGCAGAGACCAGGCCCAAGCGACTGTTTACTAAAAACACAGGTCCGTGCGAAGTCGCAAGACGATGTATACGGACTGACGCCTGCCCGGTGCTGGAACGTTAAGAGGACCTGTTAGCTCTTCGGGGCGAAGCGGAGAATTTAAGCGCCAGTAAACGGCGGTGGTAACTATAACCATCCTAAGGTAGCGAAATTCCTTGTCGGGTAAGTTCCGACCTGCACGAATGGCGTAACGACTTGGGCGCTGTCTCGACCACAGACTCGGCGAAATTGCACTACGAGTAAAGATGCTCGTTACGCGCGGCAGGACGGAAAGACCCCGGGACCTTTACTATAGCTTGGTATTGATGCTTGGTTCGGCTTGTGTAGGATAGGTGGGAGACTGTGAAGCTATCACGCCAGTGGTGGTGGAGTCGTTGTTGAAATACCACTCTGGTCGAATTGGGTGTCTCAACCTCGGGCCATGATCTGGTTCAGGGACAGTGCCTGGTGGGTAGTTTAACTGGGGCGGTTGCCTCCCAAAGAGTAACGGAGGCGCCCAAAGGTTCCCTCAGCCTGGTTGGCAATCAGGTGTTGAGTGTAAGTGCACAAGGGAGCTTGACTGTGAGACTGACGGGTCGAGCAGGGACGAAAGTCGGGACTAGTGATCCGGCACCACCTTGTGGAAGGGGTGTCGCTCAACGGATAAAAGGTACCCCGGGGATAACAGGCTGATCTTGCCCAAGAGTCCATATCGACGGCATGGTTTGGCACCTCGATGTCGGCTCGTCGCATCCTGGGGCTGGAGTAGGTCCCAAGGGTTGGGCTGTTCGCCCATTAAAGCGGTACGCGAGCTGGGTTTAGAACGTCGTGAGACAGTTCGGTCCCTATCCGCCGCGCGCGTTGGAGACTTGAGGAAGGCTGTCCCTAGTACGAGAGGACCGGGACGGACGAACCTCTGGTGTGCCAGTTGTCCCGCCAGGGGCACGGCTGGTTGGCTATGTTCGGGAGGGATAACCGCTGAAGGCATCTAAGCGGGAAGCCTGTTCCAAGATGAGGTCTCCCACCACCTTCGAGTGGGTAAGGCTCCCAGTAGATGACTGGGTTGATAGGCCGGAGATGGAAGCCCTGTGAGGGGTGGAGTTGACCGGTACTAATAGGCCGAGGGCTTGCCACAACGAGTTGTTCGCATCCACTGTGTGACCCTGAGTCCACAACCGTCCATGTTCCCGGTGATCCGGGGATCGTGGGGTCGGTTTGTGTGCTCGACCCCCGCCTCTCGGGGTTTTCTGGGGGGTGGGGTGATAGTTGGATAGTGTTGTCGGTGGTCATTGCGGTAGGGAAACGCCCGGTCCCATTCCGAACCCGGTAGCTAAGCCTTCCAGCGCCGATGGTACTGCACTCGCCAGGGTGTGGGAGAGTAGGTCGTCGCCGACATTCAACTTCATGGGATGTGCCCCGGACTGTCGAGTCCGGGGCATTTCTCATTTCCGGACTTTTTTCGGTCCGATGCGTGATGCCGGCCCGGGCCGGGCATGAGTGTGTCCGTTTGTGGTCCCTGGCGCGGGTCCCTCGGGGCCGGTGGTCGGGGCGTGGAGCTCTCTGGGGGGAGTCGCATCCGGTCCCGTCCTGCCGGTGGGGTCGGCGCACCTCGCATGCCTTCCTGTGACGTCGCACCCTCTGCAGGGGCTGCGAGGTCGCAGCAACGTGTGCGACGCGGGGCGCCCGGTGCGTCGTACGAAGAAGCTCGGTCGTCGGAGCGCGGTGTCGGGGCCCGTTCCACCGAGGGAGTCCCGCCGCAGGCGAGAGCGGAGACGGTGGCGACGAGGGGTCCGTCCCGGCTGCGCTCACCCGCGGCGCGTGCGAGGTGGACGAAGGCTGCGGGAGATGGCGCACGGTGGCCCGGAGAGCGTTGTGTGCATCGCGGGGCCCGTCGGGCGCTGCCGGACACGTCGGTCGGGTGCGGTGCCCGGCTCGTGGCGTTCGCACGGTTCCGCCACCGGGGCGGCGCCCCTGGCTTCCGTGACGTCGACGGCCGGCGGCCTACGACGGACCGTGCCGGGGCTTCCCGCTGATCGTCGGACACCCGATGCTGTGCGATCCGGAGTCCGCGTCCGGTCCGCGAGAGAGCGGAAAGGTGCCGGGCGAGCGATGGTGTCCCCTCCGATCAGGCGGCGGGGTCCGTCGGGCCCGTGTCTCCGCCTGTCAGGGGGATAGGTGATGTGACTACGGGATCCGCGCTGCCGCGGTGCCACCGCCGCGGGATGCCGGCCACGGGGACAGGTCGGGGTGGGAGAAGCACACCGGACCGACAGTCGTCGTGGCCGAACCGGGTTGGAACGGCCGGTCATCCCCAACGGGCACGGTTGTCCACAGGCTCTGAAGTGACCTCGTCGACAGGGCGTGGGCGGGTGAAGCTCATGGGGACAACACACCCAGAGCCTCGGAGGATCCGATGAGCGACAACACCGCCACCATCGTCGGCAACCTGACCCGCACCCCCGTCCTGCGCTACACCCCGAACAGCATCCCGGTCACGGACCTGACGGTCGCGGTCAACCACCGTCGCAAGGACCCGATGACCGAGCAGTGGCACGACGTCGCGTGCACCTACTACACGGTGACGTGCTGGCGGACCCTGGCCGAGCACGCGGTGCGGACGTTCGAGAAGGGGCACCGCGTGATCGTCATCGGCCGGATGTATGTCGAGGAGTGGACGGGCAGGGAGGGCGACGTGCGGCAGAGCATCCGGATCGAGCCGTCCAGCGTCGGGCTCGACATCCGCTTCTCCCCGGCGGCCGTCGCGCCCCGTCCGTCGGTGTCACAGGCACCGTCGGTGCCGCAGGCCCGGGACACCGACGACGCCGCCACGCGGTGGGGCGCCCCGCCCATCGAAGAGCCGGACCACGACGGGTACGGCGACACCCCGGACGAGGGCGAGAACGCGGAGCTCGACGAGCTCGCGAGGCTGGCGACCGCACCGGCCTCGAGCGGCTGAGCGGGCCCGATCTACCATCGCATCGTGGCGGATCTGATTTACACGATGCGGAACGTGCGTAAGGCGCACGGCGACAAGGTCATCCTGGAGAACGCGTCGATCAGCTTCCTGCCGGGGGCGAAGATCGGCGTCGTGGGCCCCAACGGCGCCGGGAAGTCGACCGTCCTCAAGATCATGGCAGGGCTGGAGAACGCGAACAACGGCGACGCCTTCCTCAAGCCCGGGGCGACGGTCGGCATCCTCCAGCAGGAGCCCCCGCTCAACGAGGAGAAGACCGTCCTCGGGAACGTCGAGGAGGGCCTCGGCGACGTGAAGGTCAAGCTCGACCGGTACAACGCGATCGCCGAGGAGATGGCGACCAACTACACCGACGAGCTGATGGAGGAGATGGGCCAGCTCCAGGAGGAGCTCGACCACGCCGACGCGTGGGAGATCGACTCCCAGCTCGAGCAGGCGATGGACGCGCTGCGTTGCCCGCCCGGGGATGCCGAGGTCTCCCACCTCTCCGGTGGTGAGCGCCGGCGTGTCGCGCTGTGCAAGCTGCTGCTGTCCCAGCCCGACCTGCTCCTGCTCGACGAGCCCACCAACCACCTCGACGCCGAGAGCGTCCTGTGGCTCGAGCAGTTCCTCGCGAACTACCCGGGCGCCGTCCTCGCGGTCACCCACGACCGGTACTTCCTGGACAACGTCGCGGGCTGGATCCTCGAGCTCGACCGCGGACGCACCTTCCCCTACGAGGGCAACTACTCCACCTACCTGGAGAAGAAGGCCGAGCGCCTCGCCGTCCAGGGCAAGAAGGACGCGAAGCTCCAGAAGCGCCTGAAGGAGGAGCTGGCCTGGGTCCGTTCCAACCCCAAGGCCCGCCAGGCGAAGAGCCGCTCGCGGCTCGACCGCTACGAGGAGATGGCGACCGAGGCCGAGCGGCACAAGAAGCTCGACTTCGAGGAGATCCAGATCCCGCCGGGCCCGCGCCTGGGCAGCCAGGTCGTCGAGGTCTCCCACCTCGACAAGGGCTTCGACGACCGCCAGTTGATCAAGGACCTCTCCTTCACGCTGCCGCGCAACGGCATCGTCGGCGTGATCGGTCCGAACGGTGTCGGTAAGACGACGCTGTTCAAGACGATCGTCGGTCTGGAGCACCCGGACTCCGGTGAGGTCAAGATCGGCGACACGGTCAAGCTGTCCTACGTCGACCAGAACCGCGGCGGGATCGACCCGAAGAAGACCGTCTTCGAAGTGGTCTCCGACGGGCTCGACTACATCCAGGTCGGCAACACCGAGATGCCGTCGCGCGCCTACGTCGCGGCGTTCGGCTTCAAGGGGCCGGACCAGCAGAAGCCGGCCGGGGTCCTGTCCGGTGGTGAGCGCAACCGCCTCAACCTGGCGCTGACGCTCAAGCAGGGCGGCAACCTGATCCTGCTCGACGAGCCGACGAACGACCTGGACGTCGAGACCCTCGGTTCGCTGGAGAACGCGCTCGAGCAGTTCCCCGGCTGCGCCGTGGTCATCTCCCACGACCGCTGGTTCCTCGACCGGACCTGCACGCACATCCTGGCGTGGGAGGGCACGGACGAGAACCCGGCCGAGTGGTTCTGGTTCGAGGGCAACTTCGAGGCCTACGAGAAGAACAAGGTGGAGCGGCTCGGCGCGGAGGCGGCGCGACCGCACCGGGTCACCCACCGTAAGCTCACCCGCGACTGATCACCGCCCGGTCCGGACCTCCCCATCCGGTCGGGCCGGTCCCCGGTGACGGGGAGACCGGCTCCCTCGGGAGGTCCGGACGGTGGTGTCACTCACGGGAGGCGATGTGACGTTCGACCTGCAAGGTCGGGCCGCCGGCGCGACGACGGCCGAACTGCGCACGGCGGCGGCCCTGCGCTGGCAGCGGCCCCTGCTCACCGCGGAACTGGCCGAGCAGGCGTGCGCGCGAGCTGTCGCAGACGGTGACGATCTGCGCTGGCTGCAGGCCGCGGGCTGGCTGCTCGACGGCCACGCCGCCGGTGGGGACGCCCGCGACGTCGCCACTGCCGTCGTCGCCGGGGTGACCGGTCATGCCACCCCGGGTGACAGCACGGTCCCCGTGCCCGTCCGCGCGCCCGGTACCGAGGTCCTCACCCGCCCCGAGGGTGCCCGCCTGCGGGTGGAGCTGGCCGGGGTCGCCCAGGCCGACGGAGAGCTCGAGGCGGCTCGGGCACTCGTCGTCGGCCTGCCGGACGACGCCCCGGGCGAGGACCCGGGGCTGCTACGCCTCGACCGGCTCGCGGTCGAGGTGCGCTGCGCACTCGCCGGCGCCTCCGCCGCCGAGCTCGAGCGGCTGCGCCGCGACGTCGACGACTGCGGGTCCGGCTTCGGTGGCGAACCCGCGGCGTACGCGGACCTCGTCGTCGGGTCGGTGCATCGGGCCCGGCGCGAACACGATGCCGCCGTGGACCGCGCGTTGCGCGGTCTGGCCCAACTCGGGTGGACACCGGAACGGCCCGGGTCCCGCCCGCTGTCGACCCACCTCGCCGCGGCACTGCTCAGCCAGTGGATCACTGCGCTGCTCGACTCCGGGCACGTCCCGCCCGACGCGGTCGCCGCGGCCGCCGTGCAGCGCGAGGCCGGGGACGCCGGTCGTCAGGGTGTGCTGCTGCGGCTCACGCTCGCCCGGGTGCAGGCGGGACGTGCGGACCACGCGGCCCGCGCCCTGGTCGAGGCCGCCGATGGCGCCGAACAGGCGGGTGTCCCCGCGCTGGTCGCGGCCTGCCGAACCGCCCAGTCCGAGCTGCACGAGGGCTCGGGCCGGTACCGCGAGGCCCTGGAGACCATGCGCGCCGCGACGGAGGCCGACCAGGTCGACCGCGACCGCGGGACGCGCTTCCGCGCCGCGGTGGCGGCGTTGCTGCCGCTCGCCGCCGTCCGCACCAGCACCACCGAGCGACCCACCCCGTTCCCGCGCACGGGCGGGTCACCTGCCGTACCCGCCGAACGTCCGCCCGCGACCGGAGGCACCGTTGCCGGTGCTCCCACGGGCGGGCCCGGTGCCGGTAACCGGGACAGCGCCGGTCGCAGTACGCCGGAACCAGGGTTCGCCGCGTCTCGCCCCGCCAGCGCGGACCCGCCCTCCGGCGCGGACCGGCGGGACGGAGCCGCCCCGCCCGCCGGGACGCCCGTCGAGGAAGGCGAGGTCGGTGCCGGGACCGACCGACCCGCCGGAACCGGCCACACCGAGCCCGACCACGATCGCCCGACCGACGATCGGCCCGGGGACGACCGGTTCACCGGCACGGAGAGCAGGAACGGTCGCTCGGACGGAGCCGGGGCCGGGGACGACCATCCGACCGGGCCCGGGAACGACGGCGCCACGGGAGCCGGGGCCACGAACGGCCTCCCGGCGGCCGGACGCTTCCCGGTGCGCTGGGCGCCGTCGGAGAGCCTGCTCCTGGACCCCGGCACGATGAACGGCGCCGGATCCGCCGACCCGTCGCCGGACGACCGGACCGTGGGCCGATCCACGGGCGCGGACCGGAACGGTCATCGTCCCGGCGAGGCCGGCCTCGCGGCGGATGCGTCGTCGGCGAGCGGTACGCCGGGCACTACGGACACCACCGGTACGCCGGACACGGCGAACGCCGCAGGGTCGTCCGACCGGGCGTCGGGCGACACGACGAACGCCGGAGGTCGACGACCCGCGGGCATCGACCCCGCCGACCCGCTGGGCGTATCCGGGCTCCTCGCGGACGGGCCGGCACCGACGGCACCCCGGGACCCGTCGTGGACCGGCCCGTCGTGGACACCCGACGCGGCAGGCGGGTCGCCGCTCGCCGACGCCCTCCTGGCCGAGTGGCGTGCCCCCGAGCCGCCCGCGGCCGCGCACCGCAACGGGTCCCACGGCCCGGCCGACGCCGCCCCGCGGAACGGAGCACGGCACGACGCGGCCCACCGGCCCGGCGACAGCCACGGGGCCGAGCCGGCAGCCGGGCCAGGCTTCGTCGACAGCCGCCGGAACGGGGCTCCCGCTCCGGAGCCGGTCGTGGCTGTTGAGCGGGCTGCGGGCGAGCCGACCGTGGCCGTCGAGCGGGCTGCGGGCGAGCCGACCGTGGCTGCCGAGCGGGCTGCGGGCGAGCCGAACCCCCCGGAGGCCGACACGAGGTCCGATCGGGCGAGCGCGTCCGCCGCGGCCCGTGTCCGGGACAGCGGCCCGGCTGCGGCACCGACGGCCCCCGCGGCCCCGACGGGGCCACCCGGTACGGCGGAGCGGTCGATCGTCCTCGACCTCGTCGACGGCGACCTCGAGACCGTCACCGGTACGGCGACGGTGGGAGCCCTGCACGACATGCTCACCCGGGCCCGCCGGTTGGTTCCGCCGTCCGGAACCACACGTCGCGACGACGACACGGTGCGGGTCACCCTGCCCGACGTCGACCACGTCACCGTCCTGCTCTGGGCACGGTCGCTCGCGACGCACCTCGGCGGCCGCGTGCGCCGGGGCGGGCTGCCGGCGGGGACGTCCCTGCGGATGCAGGCCGTCGGACCGCACGGCGTCGAGGGCGACGAGATCGTCACCGAGCTGACCGGGCCGGACACGCCGGCGCCCCTCCCCGAGGCCCCCTCGGCCCGGGCCGGCGGGCATCCCGGCGCCGCGCAGACCGGCGCCGCGGGGCCGGGTTCCGGTGAGCTGTCGGCCGCCCCGGAGCCGGTCGCGGGGCCGGCGCTGGCGACGCCGCTGGACCTGTCCGGCGAGCGAGCGGCCCGAGGTGGGCGGCGACGGGCCGCCGGCGACGGGACGGCGTCGTTGAGCGCCGTCGGTCTCACCGTCCGGCCCGGGAGCGGCGGGCGGCGGCGCTCCGACGGAGCCGTCCGGGACCCGGCGGCCCGCGACCGGACCGGCCGGCCCCCGGCCGCCCACGACTCCGGTGCCCGCGATCATGACCCCGGACACCCCGCCGCGCCGCACCCCTCCGCCCGCGACGAGGCCCGCGACGAGGCCCGCGACGAGGCCCGCGACGAGGTGGGCGGCGACTCCGCCGGGCGGGCGACAGACGAGCCGTCGCAGGTGTGGGGCGGTTCCGCCCCGGCGGACCCCACGTCGGTGCCGGACCCGCTGGACACCCGGTTCGCGTTGCCCCCGGAACCGGACCGGCGCCTCGCCGAGGCAGTCCGGGCCCACCTCGACCTCCCCGTGCCGGATGGCGCCGCCTCCCGCTACGACGGCCCGGCCCGGGAACGTTCCGGGCTGCCGGTGCGGTGGTCCGGGATCGACGACGGCGGAGTGGGGGAGTCAGCGCTGCCGCGTCGTCGTGGGCGGGTCGTCACCCCACCGGCCGATGACGGACACGGCGGGGCCGCCGGTCTGTTCGACGGGGGCAAGAGCACGTCCGCCGGCGGCCACCGTGCGTCCGGCGAGCCCGACGGCAGTGGCGTGGGCGCGGGGACCTGGACGTTGCGTACCGCGACCGGACCGACCGTGGTGCGGGGTGCGGCGGCCGTCTTCGCCCCGGCGACCGGTGACGCTGCCGCGACCGGTGACGCTGCCGCGACCGGCGACGACGAGCCGTCGACCGGCGCCGTCCACGCACCGATGACGGACCTACGACCCGGCGGGAACCGACCGGACGCAGGCGGGCGGACGCCGGACGTCGGCACCGCGACCCGACGGGCTCGCTCCCGCCGAGCGGTCCCCGCGGACGGATCGGAGCCGTCGGACACCGCGATCCGGGAGGACGGCCCGGCCACGAGGCACGAACCGCCGACCGGCCCCCCGCGCGACGACGCCCCGCCCGCGACGCCCGCGACGCGGGACAGCGCGTCACCCCTGCCGCCCGGACGGCAGGACAGCGCCGCCGACGCCCCGGGGACGACGTCGTCACCGGGCGACGGCACACCGGGCGCCCCGGCCACGCCGGCCCCGTCCGAGCCCGCAGGCATCCCCGAGGACATGGGCCTCGCCGATCTGCTCGCCGGGGCCCTCGCGGCCTACCGCGAGATCTGACCGGCCGCCGGGAACCGCTCGCCCGGTCAGCGCGGACGCGGCCGTCCCGGTCCGCCGATGGCGTCGGTACCGCGGGATAGGGTGACGGCCGTCAACACACGCACGGGGCCGGAGTGGATCGTGAGCAGCGGGACGACGGGGCAGACCGGGAACACCACGAGCACCGACGGGCCGGGCGGTGATCCCCGCCCCGGGAGCGGTGCCGCCGCGGAGCTCGTCCGTCTCTACGCCCGGCACACCCCGGAGACCGACGCGACCGGCGGCGCGGAGCTGCCCGGGCCGGCGACCGTCGTCGACACCCATCTCGCGCTCGGCGCGCACCGCGAACCCGGCCGGGCCGCCGTCCGGGTGGCCGCCGCCGGGGGAGACGCGGTGACGGTCGACATCGTCACCGACGACATGCCCTACATCGTCGAGTCGGCGCTCGCCGGGATCGGCCGGGCCGGCGGCACCGCGCGGCGCGTCGTGCACCCGATCCTGGTCGTGCACCGCGCCGCCGACGGCACGCTGACCGGCGTCGACACCGCCGCCGACCCGACCGACCCCACCGAGGGGGCCTCGGTCGAGTCGTGGATGCACGTTGACCTCGTGTCCTCCGGGGACCTCGACCCCGACGCGCTGCACGCCGAGCTGGAACACACGCTCTCCGCGGTCCGGCAGGTCGTCGACGACACCGCTGCGATGACCCTGCGCGCCCGCGCCCTCGCCGACGACCTCTCCGGGACCGGTGCCGCCACGGCCGCCGACACCGACGAGGACGACGTGCACCCGGCCGAGGTCGCGGACCTGCTGCGCTGGCTCGTCGACGACCACTTCGTGTTCGTCGGCTACCGCCACTACTCCCGACGCACCGATGACGGGGGTGGCCCGGACGGGCGCCTGCGGCCCGACACCGACACCGGTCTCGGCGTGCTGCGCCCCGGCGACGCCGGCGCGAACGTCTTCCTCCCCGAGGAGACCGGCGCCGCCGACCCCGCGGGCCTGCTCCTGTTCACCCGGGCCAGCGAGCGCAGCCGGGTGCTGCGTGCGGTGCACCCGTACTACGTGGGGGTCCGCACCCGCGACGCCGACGGGACCGTCACCGGCGAGCACCGCTTCCTCGGGATGCTGACCGTCCCGGCCCGGCACGAGTCGGTCCTGGACATCCCGGTCGTCGCCCGCCGCATCCGCGGCGCCATCCGGCGCGCGGGCTTCCCGGCCGACTCCTACTCCGGGCAGCAGATGCTCGAGGTGTTCTCCCAGCTGCCGCGCGCGGAGCTGTTCACCTCGTCGCAGAATCGGCTGCACGACACCGCCGTCGGTGTGCTGGAGGCGGGCGCCCGCCGCGCGGTGCGGCTGTTCGTCCACCCCGACCCGTACCGCCGCTTCCTGTCCTGTCTGGTCTACCTGCCGCGCGACCGCTACACGACCGCGACCCGGCTGAAGATCACCGACATCCTGCGCACCCGGCTCGGGGGCACCGACGTCAGCTACACCGCGCAGGTCGGCGACGTCGAGCTGGCGCTGCTGCACCTGACGATCACCACCGATCCCGGCGCCGAGCCGGTCACGGTGGACCTGGCCGAGCTGCAGGTCCACGTCGCCGAGGCGACCCGCACGTGGGACGACCTGCTCGTCGCCGCGCTCGGAGACGCCGGGCCCGCCGCCCGCCCGATGCTGGCCGGGGTCCCCGAGTCCTACAAGGCGACGGTGACCCCGCTGCGCGCCGTCGAGGACCTGCGGCGGCTGATGACGCTGGGGGAGAAGGGCGAGGACGCGTTCGACCTGCGGCTGTACCGCAGCATCGAGGGCGACATCCGGTTCGCGCTCTATGTCGGCGACGACCCGGTCACCCTCACCGGTGTGCTGCCGCTGCTGCAGCAGCTCGACGTCGAGGTCGTCGACGAGCGGCCCTACGAGTTCCGCCGCCCCGACGGCCGTCGCTGCTGGCTCTACGACTTCGGGCTCCGGCCCCCGCAGCCCGCCGGAGCCCCCGCGGTCCCGACGGTCACCGTCGAGGACGCCGGGCGACGGTTCGAGGAGGCGTTCGCCGCGGCCTGGCGGGGCGACGCCGAGTCCGACCGGTTCTCCGCGCTCGTCCTGCGCGCCGGTCTGCACTGGCGCGAGGCCGCCGTCCTGCGGGCCTACAGCCGCTACACCCGCCAGCTCGGCGGGCTGTTCACCCTGCAGTACACGGCCGGCGTCCTGGTCGCCCACCCGCAGGTCGCGCAGGGTCTGATCGCCCTGTTCCGCGCCCGGTTCGACCCGGCCACGGCCGACGCCGACGAGCGCGATGCCGCCCACCAGCGGGCACTGGAGAACGTCACCACCCTGATCGACCAGGTCTCCGGCCTCGACGCCGACCGCATCCTGCGTGGCCTGCTGGCCGTCATCGAGGCGACGCTGCGGACCAACTGGTTCCGGGGCCGCCCGTTCTTCTCCTTCAAGCTGGACCCGGCCGCCGTACCGGACATGCCGCTGCCCCGTCCGCGGTTCGAGATCTTCGTGTACTCGCCCGCGGTGGAGGGCGTGCACCTGCGGTTCGGCCCGGTCGCCCGCGGCGGTCTGCGCTTCTCCGACCGCCAGCAGGACTACCGCACCGAGGTGCTCGGCCTGGTGAAAGCCCAGGCGGTGAAGAACGCCGTCATCGTCCCGGTCGGGGCGAAGGGCGGGTTCGTCGTGCGCAGGCCCGGGCCGGCGCCCGAGCACGTCCGGGACTGCTACCGGACCTTCATCTCCGGGCTGCTCGACATCACCGACAACCTGCTGACCCACGCCGACGGCGCCACCGAGACGCTGCCGCCCACCGACGTGGTGCGTCACGACGGCGACGACTCCTACCTCGTCGTCGCCGCGGACAAGGGCACCGCCACGTTCTCCGACCTGGCCAACTCCGTCGCCGAGTCCTACGGCTTCTGGCTGGGCGACGCGTTCGCCTCCGGCGGCTCGGTCGGCTACGACCACAAGGCCATGGGCATCACCGCCCGCGGCGCGTGGGAGTCGGTCAAGCGGCACTTCCGCGAGCTGGGCGTCGACACCCAGCGCGAGGAGTTCACCGTCGTCGGCGTCGGCGACATGTCCGGCGACGTGTTCGGCAACGGGATGCTGCTGTCGGAGCACATCCGGCTCGTCGCCGCGTTCGACCACCGGCACGTGTTCGTCGACCCCACCCCGGACGCCGCGACCTCCTACGCCGAGCGTCGCAGGCTGTTCGAGCTGCCGCGCAGCTCCTGGGCCGACTACGACACCTCCCTGATCAGCGCCGGTGGCGGGGTGTGGCCGCGGACGGCGAAGAAGGTGCCGGTCGGGCCGGAGATCCGGGCCGCGCTCGGGCTGGCCGACACGGTCACCGCGATGTCCCCGCCCGAGCTGATCCACGCGATCCTGCTCGCCCCCGCCGACCTGCTGTGGAACGGCGGCATCGGCACCTACGTCAAGGCGTCCGGCGAGACCGACGGCGAGGTGGGGGACAAGGCCAACGACGCCATCCGCGTCGACGGCCGTGCCCTGCGGGTGCGCGTCGTCGGCGAGGGCGGCAACCTCGGGCTCACCCAGCGCGGGCGGATCGAGTTCGCCCGCCACGGCGGCCCGGACGGCGCCGGCGGCCGGGTCAACACCGACGCCATCGACAACTCCGCGGGTGTCGACTGCTCCGACCACGAGGTCAACATCAAGATCCTGCTGGACCGCCCGGTCGCGGACGGCTCCCTGGACCGCGACGCCCGCAACGAGCTGCTCGCGTCGATGACCGACGAGGTGTCCGCCCTCGTGCTCGCCGACAACGTCGCGCAGAACCAGGTGCTCGGCGTCGCGCGCGCCCACGCCCCGGGCATGGTGGGTGTGCACGCCCGGATGGTCACCGACCTCGCCGGGCGCACCGGGCTCGACCGCACGCTGGAGGTCCTGCCCGACGAGGCGGGGTTCGCGCGCCTGGCCGCCGACGGTCTCGGTCTCACCGGCCCCGAGCTGGCGACGCTGCTCGCCCACACCAAGCTCGACCTCACCCACCGGCTGCTGCAGACCGACCTGCCCGACCTGCCGGCGTTCGCGCCGACTCTGCCCGGCTACTTCCCGCACCCGCTGCGGGAGCGCTTCGACCACGCCGTGCGCAACCACCCGCTGCGTCGCGAGATCATCGGTACGTCGCTGGTCAACGACATGGTCGACGGTGCCGGGATCAGCTACGCGTTCCGGCTGGGCGAGGAGATCTCCGCGGGCCCCGACGACGTGCTGCGCGCCTACACCGTCACCACCCGCGTGTTCGGGCTGCCCGCGCTGTGGGAGGCCGTCCGCCGGGCCGAGGTCGGAGTCCCGATCGCCGACGCGGTGGTGCTGGAGTCGCGGCGGCTGCTCGACCGGGTGTCGCGCTGGTTCCTGACCAACCGGCCGCAGCCGCTCGCCGTCGGCGCGGAGGTCAACCGGTTCGCCGGCCCCATCGCGGAGCTGCGGGCGCGGCTGCCCGAGCTGCTGCAGGGCCGCGAGCTCGACGCGGTTCAGGAACGTGCCGCGGAGCTGCGCGCCTGCGGGGTGCCCGAGGAGATGGTGGAGTCGGCCGCGCTGTCGCTCTACGCCTACGGGCTGCTCGACGTCGTCGAGCTGGTGGAGCTGTCCGACCGCGAGGCCGAACCACGGCCCGGCGCCGAGGTGGCCCGCCTGTACTACGCGCTGTCCGAGCACCTCGGCGTCGACCAGGTGCTGACCGCGGTGTCCCGGCTCGACCGCGGGGACCGCTGGCACGCGCTGGCGCGACTCGCGCTGCGTGACGACCTCTACGGGTCGCTGCGCTCGATCACCCTCGACGCGCTGCGCGAGACCCCGCCCGGCACGGGTGTCGACGACGCGATCGCCGCCTGGGAGCAGGCGAACTCCTCGAAGCTCGCGCGCGCCCGCAGCGCGCTGGAGGAGATCGGGGCGTCGGCGTCGCTGGACCTCGCGACCCTGTCGGTGATCTCGCGTCAGCTGCGCGGACTGGCCCGGTAGGAGCTCCCCGTGACCGCCTTCGTCGCCGAGGTCCCGCTGCGCTGGACCGACCAGGACGCCTACCGCCACGTCAACCACGCCCGGATCGTCACGCTCGTCGAGGAGGCCCGCGTCGCGCTGGCCTTCACCGCCGCCGGGCGGGAGGGGCTCGCCGGGTTCTCCTCCGGGCTGCTCGTCGCCGGGCTGCACGTGGAGTACAAGCGGCAGCTGCCGTGGCGGCCCGAGCCGCTGCGGTGCGCGATCACCGTGCGGGAGCTGCGGGCCGCGTCGTTCGTCCTCGACTACGCCCTGCACGACGGGCCCGGCGCGGGCGACCCGGTCGCGGTCACCGCCTGGACCCGGATGGCCCTCTACGACCTCGAGGCGGACCGGGTCCGCCGGCTCACCGTCGACGAGCGGAACTTCCTCGAGCGCCACCTGGGAGGCGTGTCGTGACCCTGCGACTGGCGGACGCGACCGAGCGCGACGACCTCGGCGCGTTCACCGCGCGCGTCGCCCGGCTCGACCAGAGCGCCACGATCCGGCTCACAGCCGGTTCCGGCCGGGTCACCGCGTGGGCCCGCACCCCGTTCGACGTGCTCGTGACCCGATCGGTGGCCGGGGAGCTCGACCCGGCGCTGCCGGTCACGGCGCAGGCGTCGACGCTGCTGACGGCGCTGGCCGTCGACCGTTCCGCCGCGGTCGACCCCGGCCCGCCCGCGCCGTGGCTCGACGAGCTCCCGCCCGACGACGGCTGGTCCCGGGTCGACGACGTCCCCGCCGCGGAGCTCGACGAGCTCGCCGACCGGGGGCTGGCACTGGCCCGCGAGCACGCAGGCCCGATGGGGCCGCCGGCGTCGCTGCTGGACCAGACGGTACTGACGGTGTCCCCGCCGGACGCGGGCCGCCCGGTGACCGTGCCGATGCGGGTGCTGTTCGCGATGTCCGGGATGGGTTTCCTCGGCTCGGCGCCGCAGGAGACCGACGGGCCGCGGGTGCGGGTGTCCGCGTCGGGGTCGTGGATGCGGCTCGACGCCCGGTACGGGGCGGTGGTGAAGCGGCGCGTGGTGTCGCTGCCGCTGTCGGTCGCGCGCTGACGGTCCGAGCCCGCAGCCGGGACGGGTCAGGTCAGGTTCAGCACGCTGACCGCGCCGTCGCCGGTGACCCAGCCGGTGCGGCCGTCGGGGGCGACCGCGACGGCGGTCGGGTTCGGGGCGACGTCGGTGGTCCCGGTGACCTGCCAGGACCCGGTGTCGACCGTGACGAGAGCCTGCCGGGTCGCGACGTAGAGGTGGCGGCCGTCGGGGGCGAAGGCCATGCCGGTGGCGCCGCCGTCGACCTGCACGGTCGCGATCTCGCGGCCGTCGGCGGGGTCCAGGACGGTCACGGTGCCGGACTCCGGGCCGCCGACCGCGACCACGGTCCGCGGGACCGACGCGGGGCTGACGGCCAGGGACTCCGCGCCGCCACGCACCGGGAAGCTGCCGAGCACGGTGAGGCTGTCCGGGTCGAGGACGGTGAGCTGGTCGGCGCCGCGGGTGGCGAGGTAGACGCGGTCTCCCGCGTCGTTCGTGGCGCTCGCGTACGGGTCGCGGGACACCGGCACGGTCCGGGTGACGGTGCCCGCGTTCGGGTCGAGCTCCTCCACGGTGGCGTCCGCGCGGGACGGCACGTAGAGGAACCGGCCGTCGGGGGACACCGCGGCCGCGGCCGGGTCCCCGCCGACGGCAGCGGTCGAGACGACGGTCCGCCCCGGCACGTCGACGACGGCGATCTGCCCGCCGCCCTGACCGGCGGTGCTGACGTAGGCGCGGGTGCCGTCCGGAGAGGTCACCACCCCCTGCGGGGCGGCCGGGAGCTCGATCTCCCCGGTGACGGCGTCGGACGCGGTGTCGACGACCGCGAGCCGGTCCGCGTCACGGACCGCGACGAGGGCCGTCGAGCCGTCCGGGGCGGCCGCGACGGCGACCGGGGCGCCGCCGAGGGGCACGGTCGCCCGCACCGTCGGCTGTGCCAGGCTCGCCCCGGACGCGACCGCTTCCGGACGCGGCCCCGTGCCCGGACCGGCCGAGACGGCGGGCCGGGTCGCGTTCGCGCCCGGGTCGGACTGGCTGGGCGACAGCATCGCCCACAGCGTCAGCGCGCCGAGCAGCACGATCGCCAGCGCGATCGCGAGCCCGGCCGCGGACGGGCTGCGACGGCCGTTGCGCGGCTTCGCCGACATGATCGCCTCGCGGCGCGGGGTGACCGGCGGCTTCTCGCCGGTCACCGCGGCGTGGGCGGCGGCCTCCGCGGCCGCGGGCTGGACCGCGGTGCCCGGACCGGTGTCGCTGACCGTGCCGTCCCGGCCGGACGCGGCGCGGGCGGCGGCCACCGAGACGGCCCCGACCGAGGCCGCGGCGGCCGCGTTGCGGCTGGTCGTCGAGGCGTCCGACCGGTCCGGGTCCGAGAGGCCGGTCGTGTCGTCCGCCGCCGGGGCGTCCGGGTGTCCGGTGACTGGGGTGAGGCCCTGCAGCGTGGGTGGCTCGCCGTCGGTCCCGACGGGCCGCAGGACGACGGTGGTCTCGTTCTCGGACGGGGCGTCCGGTCGCGGTGCGGGCCGCCCGTCCGGTCCTCCGGGGCCCAGGCGGTCCGGGGCGGGGGCCCAGGAACGGGCACCGGGGGCGCCGTTCGACGGGTGGGCGCCGGTACCGGGCCCGTCCGGGCGGCCACCGGCCCCCGGGGCACCGGGCCGGTCGGTCGGAGACGAACCGAAGCCCTGCCCACCGGGGCGGTCGACGGGGTACGCCCCCGTGCCCGGACCACCGGAGCGGTCGGTCGGGAACGCGCCGGTGCCCGGTCCCGTGGGCCGGTCGGTGGGGAGTGAGCCGGTGCCCGGTCCGCCGGGCCGGTCGGTGGGGTACGCCCCGGTGCCCGGCCCGCCGCGCCGCTCGTCCGGGCCCGCGCCGGGGGCGGGGAACGTCCCGGTCCGCGCCGGTCCGGAGAACGCAGCGGCTGCGTGACCCGGGGCCGACCCGGAGCGCGACGGCGGGTCGCCGTACGACCCCGGCGTCGGGAACGCGACGTTGCGGGACGGTGCGGCGTCGTCCGTGGGCGGACGGCCGGTGTCCCACGCCGGGGCGTCCCGGTCCCACGCGGACGGCCCGCCGACGGAGGAACCCGGACCGCCGTCCGGGCCCCAGGCCGTGCCCCGGGGGGCATCGCCGTCCCGCGAGGAGTCGTCCCGGGCGGAACCCTCACCGGTGGTGTCGTCACGGTGGACGTCGTCGGAGGAGGGCCCGTCGCTGTCGGGCGCGGAGGCCGCGGTGTCGGCGCGGGAGCGCCACGGGTCGTCGGCGCGGCCCGGGAGCCGGCCGAAGCCGCTGCCCGAGTCGCCGCCGGCGGTGGCGAACAGGTCGTTGCCCGACAGCCCGGCCATCGCCGGACCGGACGGGGCCCCACCCATGGCCGGACGGGGCACCGGACGCTGCTCCGGGCCCGCGGGCGCGGGAGGTCTGCGACCGGGCATCGTCGGTCGGTTCCCGGACGGCGGGGTCGAGGGCCGCGCGGGCGGCTGCTCGGTCCGGTCGTCGGAGGAGTCCGCGCTCGGGTAGTGCCCGATCAGTGCGCCGGGCGGCAGGATGTCGGTCTCCGGGCCGTCGGCGCCGCTGCGCGCCGGGCGGGGCGGCCACCGCTTGGTGGTGTGCTGTCCCGCGGCGTCGCGGTCCCCGGCGCCGGAGCCGCCGGACTCCGTGGTGTCCCCGGCCGAGGGCGACGGGGCGGCGTCCTGGTCCGGGGTGGAGCCGGCGGTGGGGCGGGTGCTGTCGCCGAGCGGCCGCGGGGTGGGCGCGATCGGCGGGACGACGGTCGGTGCGGGTGCGGTCACCGGGACACCGTCCGGCCCGGGACCGGCATCGGTGCGACGACCGCCCTCCGCGGGGGTGGCGGCGGGGTCGGGCCGGTTCGCACCGGGCCCGGGGCCGGGACGTCCCGTTTGCGTGGGGTCCGGCCGGGGCGCCGACGGGACGGTGCCCGCCGCGTCCACCCCGGGAGCCGACGGGGAGACGTCCGACGAGCCGGACCGGGGAGTCGCCGGAACGGCGTCCGCCGGGCCGGGACGGGGTGCCGCCGGGCCGCCGTCCGTCGGGTCCGGCCGCGGTGACGCCGGCGTGGCGTCGGCCGGGCCGGGCGTCGGCGCGGCCGGGATGCCGCCGGTCGCGGGCGGTGTCCCGCCCGGTGTGCCCGGCGCGAACGACGGCGGCGGCGCGAAGCGGTCCGCCGGGGTGTGCAGGGGGTCGAGACCGTCGTCGCCGGGTTCGTCGGGCAGCGGCCCGACGCCCAGCGGGTCGTCGCCGAGGTCGCCGAGATCGGCGTAGTCACCCGCATCCGACGGCGGTTCGGGGGCAGCGGGCCGCGGTCCCGGGGTGGGACGTGGGGCGGGCGCGGGATCCCGTTCGCGGGACACCAGTTCGGTGAACCCGGTCGGGGTCGGCTCGCGCCGGGCGCCGTCGTCCTCGGACGTGGCCTCCGGCTCCGGGGGCTCGCCCGAGCCGGACCGCATGACCAGGTCGACCAGGGAGCCGGGGACCACCGGCACGCGGCCGGTCCGGATCGCCTCGCCGAGCCCGTCGGGGTTCGGTTCGGGGTCCGGCGGGCCGTCGGCACGCCGGGGGGAGCGGTCGTCGGGGCCCGGGTGACCGGGCGCCGACGTCATGCGTTCTGCGGCGGTCGGGTGCACATAACGATTCGATTATCGCGAGCGTCGCCCCGGGCCCGGACCCCGGGTGGCCCCCCGGCCCGTCCTGGTCGTCCCACCTGCGACGTCCGTCCTGGTCCGGGGCTGGTCACGCCCCGTTCCGAGATCACCGAACGGGAGGACCCCGATCGAGGTGAGCGAGATCGGCGGGATGCGGCCGACGGTGGTGCTGTCGGGGTCCTCCTCGGCCGGGCGGTGCCCGGGACCGAGGAGCAGGGAACCGGTGGCGGGCGCGTCCTCGTCCTCGTCGTCGGCGGGATCACCGGCCTCCGAGCCGGCGGCGTCGGCCGACGGCCTGCTGCCGAGCTCCGACACCGAGGCGATCGAACCCTCGTCCGACGCCGGCGCCGAGGTCGAGGACGGCAGGGAGACGGGCGGCAGGGAGACGGGCGGCAGGGAGACGGGCGCGGGGCCGAACAGGGCGTCGTCGAGGGCGGCCGAGACCGGCTCACGGTCCAGCTCCTCGGCGAGGGTGCGCTGCACCCTTGTCAGCTCGTCCCGGACGTCGTCGCGCAGCGCGGCGAGCCGCTCGACGTCGCGCACGACCGCCGACCGTCGCTCCCCGGCGCCCTGCTCGGCGTCGCGCAGCAGCGCGGCGGCCTCGGCGCGCGCGGTGGACAGCGTCTGCTCGGCGTCGGAGCGGGCGTCGGCGAGGATCCGCTCGGCCTCGGTGCGGACGCCGGACAGCCGGTCGGACACGGTGCGCTCCCGCTCGGCGAGGTCGCGCTCGCGGCGGTCGGCGTCGTGCTCACGGTCGTCGAGGGTGCTGCTGCGGGAGGCGAACTCGCGGTCCAGGGTGGCGGCGCGGCCGAGCAGCGCCTCCTCGGTGCGGGAGCGACGGTCCTCGGCCTCGCGGCGAGCGCGTTCCACGATCTCCGCGGCCTCGTCGGCCGCACGATCGCGCAGCTCGGCCGCCTCCTGCTCGGCGGCCTGGAGGACGCGTTCGACGCGGCGGCCGAAGCCGGCTTCCTCGGCGCGGCGCTCCTCACCGGCCCGGGCGGCGGAGTCGTTCTCCAGCTGCTCCTGCAGTCGCCGGACCTGCGCGCGGGCCGCGGACAGCGACTGCTCGGCCGCGTCCGCGCGGCGGATCTCGTCGTGGATGCGGTGGTCGAGCTCGGCCAGCCGGGTGTCGACCTCGCCGCGGTCGTAGCCGCGCAGGACGACGGTGAACCAGGAGCCGTCCTCGCCGTCGTGGCGGTCGGGGTGGGCCCCGGAGTCACCGCCGCGGTGCGTGTGCCGCGACGACCCGTCGACCGGCTCGTGCCGATGCGGACCGGACAGCGAGGGAGAGACGCTCACGATGAACCCCCAAGACGGGTGACTACGAGCCGCCCGACGTGCCGGGGCGGCGTCCCGTCCAACGAGACCGGACGCATTCGGTCACGTTCAGCGCTGGATCAACCCGGAAAGCGCCCGAATGCCACTCGAATGGCCGCCGGACGGCCGGGCCGGCGATCACAGTGTGTGGTAATACCCCTACTCGGGTCAGAACTCCGAGTTCTGCATGCTCGCCGCGGCGTACTGCAGGTAGTTCCACAGCTGCTCGCGGTGCTCCGGAGAGAGGTTTTCCTCGTCGACGGCGATCCGCATGCAGCGCAGCCAGGCGTCGCGCTCGATCGGGCCGATCGTGAACGGCACGTGCCGCATCCTCAGCCGGGGGTGGCCGCGCTGGTCGGAGTAGGTGCGCGGACCTCCCCAGTACTGCTCCAGGAACATCCGCAGGCGGTCCTCGGCCGGGCCGAGATCCTCCTCCGGGTACAGCGGCCGCAACACCTCGTCCCGGGCCACCTCCTCGTAGAACCGGTGGACGATCCGGTGGAAGACCGGGGCGCCACCCACCTCGGCGTAGAAGTTCTGCGGTGCACTCACGCCGACCAGTCTCCCAGGAGTCGTCAGTTCTGCTTCTGCGCCTGGCCGTCGAAGGCCGCGCCGGGGTAGACCATCGGCCGCGGGATGCCGTGGTCGTCGAACGCGTCGGTGATCGCGCCGTTGAGCGCGCGCTGCACCGCCCACTGCCGGCCGGGACTGACCCGCACGGTGATCCGCAGCGTGACGCCCTCCGGGCCGATCTTGTCGACGCCGAGCACCTCGGGGGCCTCCAGCACGTCACCGGCGATGTCGTCCTGGGAGGCGCGCTCGGTGGCGGTGCTCCCGGCCAGCTCGGTGGCCTCCTCGACGTCGGCGTGGTGGGCGATCGGCAGGTCGACCACCGCGACCGCGTAGCCCTGGCTCATGTTGCCCACGCGCAGGATCTCGCCGTTGCGGACGTACCAGACGGTGCCCTTGATGTCGCGGATCGTGGTGATCCGCAGGCCGACCGCCTCGACGGTGCCGACGGCCTCCCCGACGTCGACGACGTCGCCGACGCCGTACTGGTCCTCCAGCAGCATGAACATGCCGGACAGGAAGTCACGCACCAGGTTCTGCGCACCGAAACCGATGGCGAGCCCGATCACCCCGGCACCGGCCAGCAACGGGCCCAGCGGGTAGCCGAGCTCGTTCATCACCATCATCACCGCGACGAGCAGCACGACCGCCGAGACGATCGAGCGCAGCACCGAGCCGATCGTGCGTGCCCGCTGCGCCCGTCGCTGCGTACCCGGGTCCGCCGCCGGCGCGACGGCGGCGCCGCCACCCGGACGCAGTCGGCGGGCCCGGCCCACCAGCGCGGTGAACCGGCCGTTGGTCGCGCCGTCGACCATCCGCGCGATCGCCCGGTGCGCCAGCCACCGGAACAGCACCGCGACCACGACGATCACGGTGATCGCCACGGTCCTGCTGACCAGGGTGTCCGCGTGCTGGGCCAGGAAGTCGTTGCTGGTCCAGCGGTAGAGCGTGGCGCACCACGAACCGGCGTCCTGCACGCAGTCCGGCATCAGCGTCACGTTCTGCAGGGGTACGTCGGGCAGCACGACGGGGGTCACGAGTCCTCCTCGGGGGGCGGTGAGGGCTGCGTCGGAACCCCCGAGGCTACGTCACCCGCCGGTGTGACGACGGTCGCGCACGTGGTCCGGAACCGACCGGTGTCGTTGCAGGTCAGGGGCGGTCTCCGGAGGCCCGGCGACGGTCCGCAACGGCACCACGCCGGCCCAGGCGAGACCGGCGGCGACGTCGGCCTCGTCGTCGGACGGCGGCCCGGAGCGGCTCTTCACGCTGGCCTCGGTCAGGTCGAGCGCGAACACCGCGGTGGCGGCCAGCTCCCGGCGGTCCGGGCGGCGGGCGTGGTCCCACGCGCCCGGGGTGAGGTGCTCGACGATCACCCGCAGCGCGTGCAGACGCTCGTCGTCGCCGGTGACGCGGCGGGCGTCGCCGTGCACGACCGCGCTGCGGTAGTTCATCGAGAAGTGCATGAGCGCGCGGGCGTGCACGATGCCGTCGAGGTGGGTCACGGTCACGCAGCAGGGAAGCGTGTCCCCGGTCAGGTAGCGGGCCCCGGACGAGCCGTGCAGGTAGAGCGTGTCGCCGTCGCGGCCGTAGGCGGTCGGGAGGACGACGGGCGCGTCGTCGCGGACGAAGCCCAGGTGGGCGACGAGGCCGTCGTCGAGGACCGCGTGCAGGTCCGACCGGTCGACGGCGGCCCGGTCGCGCTTGCGGCCCAGCGTGCTGCGGGTGGTGGGGGAGAGCGTCACCAGCCGAGGATGGCTCTCGACAGTGGCATCCTGGAACGGCCACTTCCGGTCGCGGACGAAAGGCCACTGTGCAGGATCTCCCGATCGTCCTCGACCGCGCCGCGGCGACCCCGCTGGCGGTCCAGCTCGCCGACGGTCTCCGCGCCGCGGCCGTGGGCGGGGCACTGCGCCCCGGCGACCGGCTGCCGTCGACCCGGGGGCTCGCGACGACGCTGCGGGTGAGCCGGACGGTCACCGCCGCCGCCTACGACCAACTGCTCGCCGAGGGCTGGGTCGCCGGCCGGGTCGGCGCGGGGACGTTCGTGACCGCGGTCCCCGGGCCCGCCCCGGCGGGCCCGGCCGCGCCCGCCGGGCCCCGGCCGCAGGCCGAGCCGTCGGTGCTGGACCCGGGGCGGCCGTGCGTCGCCGCGCTGGACCCCGCGATGTGGCGCCGCGCCTGGCGGGCCGCCGCCGATCCGCCCCCGGACGACCGGCCCCGCGCCGACGGGCTGCGCGCGTTCCACGACGCCGTCACCGGCCACCTGCTGCGTCACCGCGGGCTCACCCCGCCCGCGGGCACCGTGCTGGCCACCGCCGGGACCTCCGCCGCCGTCGCCGAGCTGGCCCGGCTGCTGCCTGCGGGGGCCACCGTCGCCGTCGAGGAGCCGGGGTACCCGCGGGCGGTCAGCGCGCTGCGGGCCGCGGGGCTGCGGGTCCTCGGTGTGCCCGTGGACGACGACGGCCTGGTCGTCGACGCCGTCCCCGCCGGCTGCGCGGCCGTCTACACCACGCCCGCGCACCAGTTCCCGACCGCGGTGCGCCTGTCCGCCGCCCGCCGGGTCGCCCTGGTCGGGCGTGCCCGCGCCGAGGACTTCCTGGTCATCGAGGACGACTACGACGGGGAGCTCCGCTACGACGTCGCCCCGCTGCCCCTGCTCGCCGCGCTCGCGCCCGCCCACGTCGTGCACCTGGGCACCGCGAGCAAGATCCTCAGCCCGACGCTGGGGGTCGGCTGGGCGGTCGCGCCGCCCGCCGTCGTCGCCGCGTGGCGGGACCTGCGCGCCCGGACCGGCACCCGGCCGTCGCCCGCGGGGCAGCTGGTCCTCACCGCGCTCGCCGCACACGGCGACCTGTCCCGGCACCTGCGACGGCTGCGCCGCGAGCTGCGTGAGCGGCGGGCCCTGGTCCTGGACACCGCCCGCACGGCGGGCTGGGCCGCGCAGGGGGACCCGGCCGGGGCGCACCTCGTGCTGCGCCCTCCCGAGGGGGAGCGGGCCGCGATCGCCGCGGCCGCCCGGCGTGGCGTCGCCGTGCGCGGGCTGGCCGACTACCACCGGGACGGGCCCGGCACGTCCGGCCTGGTCGTCGGGTACGCCGCCGGGACCCGGGCCGAGCTGACCGCCGCGCTGGCGGCGCTGGTGGGGTGAGCGGCCCGCCCGGCCGTGCCGAGGGCCGGGCCGACGCCCGGTTGTGCCGAGTGGCCGGGCCGACGCCCGGCTGTGCCGAGTGGCCGGGCCGACGCCCGGCTGTGCCGAGTGGCCGGGCCGACGCCCGGCTGTGCCGAGTGGCCGGGCCGACGCCCGGCTGTGCGACCCGGCGGAGCCGCCGCCTACCCTCGGGCCCCATGAGTGCCGACCGGGTCAAGGTCGCCGTCGTCTTCGGCGGCCGCAGTTCCGAGCACGCGATCTCGTGCGTGTCCGCGGGCAGCGTGCTGACCCACCTCGACCCGGAGCGGTTCGAGGCGGTCCCGGTCGGGATCACCCCGCACGGCGCGTGGGTGGTCGGTCCGTCCGACCCGGTCCGGCTGGCGATCTCGGGTCGCGAGCTGCCCGAGGTCGACGGGACCGCCGAGGCCCTGGTGCTGCCCGGCGAACCGGGTCGCGGCCTGGTCCGCCTCGACGCGCGCGAGGCGCTGACCTCGGTCGACGTGGTCTTCCCGATCCTGCACGGGGCCTTCGGCGAGGACGGCACCATCCAGGGTCTGCTGGAGATGGCCGGGCTGCCCTACGTCGGCGCCGGTGTGCTGGCCTCCGCGGTCGGCATGGACAAGGAGTTCGCGAAGAAGCTGCTGCGCGCCGAGGGCCTGAACGTCGCCGACGGCGTCGTGCTCCGCCCCGGCACCGACATCGGGTTCGCCGACCGCGACCGGCTCGGTCTGCCGCTGTTCGTGAAGCCGGCCCGCGCCGGGTCCTCGATGGGCGTCACCCGGGTCACCGACCCGGCCGCGCTCGACGCCGCCGTCGCCGAGGCCCGCCGGCACGACCCGAAGGTGCTCGTCGAGGCGGCCGTGCCCGGCCGCGAGATCGAGTGCGCGGTGCTGGAGTTCCCCGACGGCAGCGTCCGCGCCAGCCTGCCCGCCGAGCTGCGCTACAACGGCGAGTTCTACGACTTCGAGTCCAAGTACCTCGACACCTCCGAGCTGCAGATCCCCGCCAAGCTCGACGACGAGATCACCGAGTCGCTGCGCTGGAAGGCGATCACCGCGTTCCGCGCGCTCGACGTGCAGGGCCTGGCCCGGGTCGACTTCTTCGTCACCGACGACGGCGACATCACCGTCAACGAGGTCAACACGATGCCCGGGTTCACCCCGAGCTCCGCGTTCCCGAAGATGTGGGCGGTCACCGGGCTCGACTACTCCGAGCTGCTCAGCACCATGGTCGACACCGCGCTGGCCCGCGGGACCGGGCTGCGGTAGCTACCGGACCCGCACCGGCTGCGGCGGGAGGGTGTCGACGACCGCGTCCGACACCGCCTGCAGCGGCCCCGGACCGGTCTCCGCGGGCGCGGACAGCTCCAGGTACACCCCGCGGTCGACGACGGCGTAGGTCGTCGCGAGCGCGCCCTGCGGGGTCGCCAGCGGCAGCCAGCTCACCCCGTTGACGACGATCAGCGGCGAGGTCGGCCCCAGCTCGGCCGGCCGTTCGGTGCCGCAGCGCAGCACCACCGGCTCCGGCTCGGCGACCCATGCCCGCGCGCCGGGGACCGGCGGGTCGATCTCGCGCGGCGCGAGGTCCCCGGTGTCGCCGGGGATGCCGGCCGGCAGCGCGCGCAGCACCGCGTCGCACGACGTCGACGACGCCTGCGGTGCAGCCTGCGCGGGAAGCTCCAGGGGGCCGGTGTCCGGCCCCGTCGTCAGGCGGGCCCAGACCGCGAGCCCCGCCACGACGAGGGCGAGCAGCAGGGGCAGCGCGATCGCCACCACGACCGGTGGTGACATGCGTGCCCCTGCCACGTCCGCGCCCGTCTCAGCTCAGCTTGACCACGGGGCAGGTGAGCGTCCGGGTGATCCCGTTGACGTTCTGCACCCGGGCCACGACCAGCCGGCCGAGCTCGTCGACGTCGTCCGCCTCGGCGCGCACGATCACGTCGTACGGGCCGGTGACGTCCTCGGCCGAGACCACGCCCGGCAGACCCCCGATCTCGGAGGCGACGGAGGCGGCCTTGCCGACCTCGGTCTGGACGAGGATGTATGCCTGCACCACGGCGTGCCCCTTTCCGGTAACTGCCGACCTGCCGGATGGTTGGCGGCAGGAATGTCGGACGCAGAACCTACCGGAGGCCGCCCCCGTGTCCCCATCCGCGATCACGCCCGAGGGCGGTTCCGAGACCGGTGTCTCACTCCGGGAGGTCGGTGAGTTCGCGCTGATCGACCGGGTCACCACGGACCGTGTCCAACCGGCTACGACGGAGCTCGGTCCCGGGGACGACTCGGCCGTCGTCACCGCCGCCGACGGGCGGGTCGTCGCCTGCACCGACGTGCTCGTCGAGGGCGTGCACTTCCGGCTCGACTGGTCGAGTCCCGAGCAGGTCGGGCGCAAGGCCGCGGCCGTGAACCTGGCCGACATCGCCGCGATGGGGGCGGTGCCCACGTCGCTGTTGGTGGGGCTGGCGTGCCCCTCGTCGACGCCCGCGGCGCAGCTCGAGCAGCTGGCCGACGGGCTGTGGGCCGAGGCCCGCTCGACCGGGGCCGGGCTCGTCGGGGGCGACCTGACCTCGGCGCCGGTGATCGTCGTCTCGGTGACGGCGCTGGGGGACCTGCAGGGCCGGGCCCCGGTGCTGCGCTCCGGGGCCCGGGCGGGGGACCGGATCGCGGTCTGCGGGCGGCTGGGCTGGTCCGCGGCCGGGCTGGCGGTGCTCGGGCGCGGGTTCCGCTCCCCGGCGGCGCTGGTCGACGCGCACCGGGTCCCGGAACCGCCCTACTCCGCCGGCCCGCAGGCCGCCGACGCCGGCGCCACGTCCATGATCGACGTCTCGGACGGCCTGCTGGCCGACCTGGCACACGTCGCGCGGGCCTCGGGGGTGGCGCTGCGGCTGCGGTCGCGGCCGTTCACGGTGGCCCCGCGGATGGCGGAGATCGCGTCCGCGCTGGGCCTGGACCCGCTGCGCTGGGTCCTGACCGGTGGTGAGGACCATGCGCTGGCGGCGACCTTCCCCGGGGACGCGCCGCTGCCCGAGGGCTGGACCGAGGTGGGGGCGGTGGAGGCACCGGACGAGGCGGGCCCGGGGGTCACCGTCGACGGCCGTCCCTACGACGGCGACGGCGGCTGGGTCCACTTCGCGAAATACTGATTCCACATCGTGCTTGCGCGGCGCCGGGACGGGTGACATCGTGCCCTCACGATCGGGCGATTCGGGCACGTGTCGCGATTCGCCCCGCACCGGAGGGGTGTCACCGTGGACAACCTGGGCGTACTCAGCCTGCTCGCTCTCACCCCCATCCTCGTCGTCGCGGTTTTGCTGGTCGGGCTGCGCTGGCCCGCGAAGTACGCGATGCCGCTCGGCTTCGTCGCGGCGGCCCTGATCGGGTCGCTGGTCTGGGGGATGGGCACCACCGCGATCGTCGCGTCGACGATCGAGGGCCTGATCATCGCGGTCGGCCTGCTCTACATCATCTTCGGTGCGCTGCTGCTGCTGCAGACGCTCACCCAGAGCGGCGCGCTCGCGACGATCCGTGCCGGGTTCACCGGCATCAGCCCGGACCGGCGGGTCCAGGCGATCATCATCGGCTGGCTGTTCGGGTCGTTCATCGAGGGTGCGTCGGGGTTCGGGACCCCGGCAGCCGTCGTCGCGCCGTTGTTGCTGGCGCTCGGCTTCCCGGCGCTGGCCGCGGTGCTGGTCGGCATGGTGATCCAGTCGACGCCGGTCAGCTTCGGCGCCGCCGGGACGCCCGTACTCACCGGCATCGGGCAGGGGCTGTCCGGGTCGGCGGAGGTCGACGCGCGCACCGCCGCGCTCGGCCTGGACGCGACCGGCTACCTGTCCGCGATCGGGTTCGAGGTCGCGGCGCTGCACGCGGTCGCCGGGACGCTCATCCCACTGTTCCTGGTGTGCCTGCTGACCCGCTTCTTCGGGGAGAACCGCAGCTTCGCCGAGGGCCTCGCGGTCGCCCCGTTCGCGCTCTACGCCGCGTTCGCGATGACCGTGCCCTACGTGCTGGTCGCCGCCCTGCTCGGCCCGGAGTTCCCGTCACTGCTCGGCGGGCTCGTCGGGCTGGCGCTGGTGATGTTCACCTCCAGCCGCGGCTTCCTCATGCCGCGCACGGTGTGGGACTTCCCGCCGCGCGAGCGGTGGCTCGACCGCTGGACCGGCACTATCTCCGCGGGTGCCGACGACGGCGTCACCGGCACCCGGATGAGCACCTGGCTGGCCTGGTCGCCCTACGTGCTCGTCGCGGCGGTGCTGGTGCTGACCCGCACCGTCGCGCCGGTGAAGGACGCGCTGTCGGGAATCACCGTCGGACCCGCGGACATCCTCGGGACCGGCATCGACGAGACGCTGCAGCCGCTCTACTCGCCGGGCGCGGTGTTCCTGCTGGTCTGCCTGGTCACCTACGGCCTGCACCGGATGAACGGCCGCCAGGTCGCGACGTCATGGGCCGTGTCGGGACGCCAGCTCGCCGGTGCCGCGGTCGCGCTGCTGTTCGCGCTGCCGCTGGTCCGCATCCTGATCAACTCCGGTGCCGAGCTGAACACGACCGGGCTGGCCTCGATGCCGCTGACGCTGGCCGAGGGGGCCGCCGCCGTCGCCGGGCCGGCCTGGCCGGTCCTGGCACCGTGGATCGGCGCCCTGGGGGCCTTCGTCGCCGGGTCGAACACGGTGTCCAACCTGACGTTCGCCCTGTTCCAGTTCGCGACCGCGGAGAACATCGGCGCCACCCCGGAGACGGTGGTCGCGGCCCAGGCGGTCGGCGGCGCCGCCGGGAACATGATCACGGTGCACAACGTCGTCGCCGCGTCGGCGACGGTGGGGCTGCTCGGCCGGGAGGGCGACGTGATCCGGATGACGATCATCCCGATGACGTACTACTGCCTGCTCTCGGGCGGGCTGGCGTTCGTGCTGATCCACGGCGTCGGGCTCAACACCGGCACGGTGCTGCTCACCCTGGTGCTGCTGACACTGGCCGCGATCGTGGTGGGCCTGCGGCGGGCGGCGACCCGGCTGCCGGCCTGACCCGGAGACGACGACGGCCCGGTCCCCATCGCTGCGGGGTCCGGGCCGTCGTCGTGTGGATCAGGAGCCGCGACGCCAGAACAGCAGCACCCGGCGCAGCCGGCTCCGCAGGCTCGGGTGACCGGGCACCGACCGCTGCGGGGCCGGGAACTGCCGGAACTCCGCGGGCGGCGGGGTCAGGTGGGCCGCCGGGAGGGTGGGCGGGTCCATCGCGACCAGGGTCTGGGGGAAGTGGCGCGCATCGGGCGACGGGGTCTTCTCGGGGTGCACGGTCGTCTCCTCCACGGCCGGTCCATCGCTCGCGGTGGTCGGGTCGTTACCGACGGCCTGCTGCATCTCCGGCCTCCTCACGGTCTCGGGCGGGGCGCATCGCCGGGACCCGTACCCGCCGGGGCCGGGGTCCACCCGCACGGGCCGCATCCGGGACGGGCCACCGCCGGGCCCGGGAGGCGAGCGCGGGGCGGCGGTGCCTGCACACCCAGGGTACCGACGTGACGTGCTCCGGAGACGTGTGCGGTGGCTCACCCGGCACGCCGTCGGAGACCCGGGTGCTCGCTACGGTGAGTGCCGAGCAGGTGGGACGGGTGGACGGAGCGGGCGTGTCGGGGCTGGTGGCGGTGGTGGCGTGGGCCGCCCTGGCGGGGTGGATCGCCGCCGGTGTGCTGCTCGTGCTGGCCCACCGGCGGCTGGAGCGGCTCGAGCGGGAGCACACCGCCCGCAAGTGGGACATCGTCGCGCTGCGTGCCCAGCTGCGGGCGTTGCACCGGCGGCCGGACGAGCTGTCCGACCCCGCCGCGTCCACCGGTGCCGGCCCGTCCGTCCCGCGGCACCCCGGAGGTGACCCCGGGTCCCCGGTCCCGGCCGGCGGGACGCCCGGGCGTACCCGGACGGCCGGCGCCACGGCATGGCGCCGGTCGCACCGGCGCCCGGTGGGCCGTACCCGGCGGCGTCCCTCCTGACAGGGGCGGGGTCAGCGCCGTGGCACCGCCGCCCCCCGGATGCTCGCGTCCAGCAGCTGCACCGGGTGCAGCAGCGGAACGTCGGCGAAGTCCTCGTTCGGCAGGTACTTGCCGATCTGCAGCAGACAGCCCGGGTTCGCGGTGACCACGACGTCCGGCTTCGCGTCGCGGATCTTCTCCGCCTTCCGCACGCCCAGATCGGCGGCCGCGTCCGGCTTCACCATGTTGTAGATGCCGGCCGAGCCGCAGCACAGCGACGCCTCGGCGATGTCGACGAGCTCCAGCTCGGGGATGGTCCGGAGCACCTCGCGCGGCTGGTTGCGGACGCCCTGGGCGTGCCCGAGGTGACAGGCGTCGTGGTAGGCGATGCGGCCGGTGACCGGGGTCCGCGGGGCGCGGGGGCCGCCGTCGTCCTCCCGGGAGTACAGGTCGGCCAGAACCTCGTGCACGTCGCGGCAGCGGGCGGAGAAGCGCGCCGCGCGCTCGGCCCAGGCGGGGTCGTCGGCGAGCAGGTGGCCGTAGTCCTTCATCGACGAGCCGCAGCCCGCGACGTTCGTGACCACCGCGTCGACGTCGAGGGTCTCGAAGCGGGCGATGGTGCGCCGGGCCCGGTCCAGCGCGGACTCCTCGCGCCCGGCGTGCACCTCCAGCGCGCCGCAGCACTGCTGGTCGCGGGGGACGAGCACGTCGCAGCCCTCGGCGGCGAGCACCCGCACGGTGGCCTCGTTGACCCGGTGGAAGAACACGTCCTGCACGCAGCCGGTAAGCAGTGCGACCCGGGCCCGGCGGGTGCCGACCGCGGGGGTGTGCACCGGGAGCGTCGCGAACGCCTCGCGCACCGAGACCGGCGGCAGCAGCGACTCCATCGCCGCGAGCTGACCGGGCAGCCTCTCGGCGAGCTTCCGGATCGCAGGGACCTTCCGCAGCTGCTGGTACAGCGCGCCGGGCAGGGCGGCCGCCCGCAGCCGTCGCTTGTAGGGGAACAGCGCGAAGATCGCGTCGCGGAACAGCTTGTCCGACGTACTGCGGGGCACGTTGCGCTCGATCTGCGGGCGCACCGACTCCAGCAGCTTGTCGTACTGCACCCCGGACGGGCAGGCGGTCACGCACGCCATGCAGCCCAGGCAGTTGTCCATGTGCTCGGTGAACGGCCCGTCGAGGCCGATGTCGCCCTTCTCGGCCAGGTCCATCAGCAGGATCCGGCCGCGCGGGGAGTCCATCTCCTCGCCCCACAGCACGTAGGTGGGGCAGGTCGGCAGGCAGAAGCCGCAGTGGACGCAGTCGTCGAGCAGCTCGCGCTGCGGCGGGTGGACGTCGTCGAACGCGCTCGGGCCCTGCTGGGGGATCTTGGTCTCGGCCGCCCCGGTCGGGGTGCCTGCGGGCTCGTGGGTGCTCGTCATGCGTGCCTCACATCCAGGGAGCGAAGCGACCGGCGGCGAACCGGGCCTCGGGGTCGAGCTGGGTCTTGACGGCCCTGAGCAGGGCGAGTGCGGACGGTGCGGGGCCCCACGCGGGGGCGTCGAGGGTCTCGGGCCGGTCACGCAGCACGCTGGTGCCACCGACTGCGGCGACGGCGTCGTGCACCTCCGCGACGGCGGCCCCCGGCACGGTGACGGTCGCGACGCCGGTCGCGAGGCCGGCCGTGACGGCGGTGGCGGGCAGCTGCTCCACCAGCGGCGCCAGCCGGGTCGGTGCGCACCCGATCCGGACGACGGCGCCGTCGAGGGCGGGTCCGTCGCCGTCACCGCCGGCGTGCGGACCGTCGGTCAGCGACGTGTGGGCGTCCCACGCGTCCGCGCCCACCTCCCGGGCGTCGGCGCCGAGCAGCTCACACAGCCGCTCCACCCGTGCGGGCAGGGTCTGGGCGCCGCCCTCCAACCGGACCAGCAGGCGTCCCGGGTCACCGGACACCCACTCGACGGCGATCGGCTCCAGCGGGCTGGCCATCAGCTCCAGCACCCGCGACGCGGCCTCGGCCACCGGGCCGTCGACGCCCACGCAGGCGACGGCCTTCGGGACCGGGTGCAGCCGCAGGACGACCTCGACCAGCGGGCCGAAGATGCCGTAGGAGCCGTGCATGAGCTTGGCCATGTCGTAGCCGGCGACGTTCTTGATGACGTGCCCGCCGGAGCGGACCATCGTGCCGTCGGCGAGTACCGAGGTGGTGCCGATGACCAGGTCCCGCAGACCGCCCCAGACCAGGGCGGACGGGCCGGCGTCGGCGGTGGCGAGCAGCCCGCCGACCGTGGCGCCGCGGGCGACCCGGGCGGCGTCGAACGCGAGGCGCTGACCGTGCTCGGCCAGCTGCTCCTGCAGCGCGCGGACCGGGGTCCCGGCGTGCACCGAGACGGTCATGTCGCCGGGGTTGTGGTGGATCACCCCGGACAGTGCGGAGAGGTCGAGCGTCGCGGCGATGTCGTCGCCCGCGCGGCCGGCCCAGCCGGTGGCGGTGCCGGCGCCGGTGATCGCGAGGCGGCCGGGGGTGTCCAGGACGGCGTCCCGGACCTCCTTGGCCGAGGTGGGGCGCAGCGTGGTGGGAGCAGCGCGTGTCATGTCGTCGGGCCCTTCCGGGTCTCGTACGGGTCGGTCGGACAGGTCGGCCGGACGGGTCACAGCCGTTCGATCAGGCCCGCCTCCTCCAGCGGGTGCGGCCGGTAGAGCCCCGGCTTCTCACCGCACAGCCGCGGGGTGGGCAGGAGCTTGCCGGGGTTGCAGATGTGGTCGGGGTCGAAGCCGTCGCGGATGCGGCGCATGACGGCCAGGTCGTCCTCGCCGAACATCCGCGGCATGGAGCAGGCCTTGTCGGTGCCGATGCCGTGCTCGCCCGACAGCGAGCCGCCCATCTCGACGCACAGCTCCGCGATCTGCGCCGACAGGTGCTCGGCCTGCTCGGTCTGGCCCTCGGCGGCGGAGAACAGGACCAGCGGGTGCAGGTTGCCGTCGCCGGCGTGGAAGACGTTCGCGACGCGCAGCCCGGCGTCGGTGCCCATCTCGTCGATCCGTTCGAGGATCTCGGCGAGCCGGGTCCGGGGGACCACGCCGTCCTGGACGATGTAGTCCGGCGAGATCCGGCCGACCGCGGCGAACGCGGCCTTGCGGCCCCGCCAGATGTTCGCCCGCTCCTCGGGGGAGCCCGCGATGTGCAGCCGGGTGCAGCCGTGCCGGTCGCAGATCTCCTTGACCAGCGCGAACTGCTCCTCGCACTCCTCGACGGTCCCGTCCAGCTCGACGACGAGCGCGGCCGGGGTGTCGAGGGAGTAGCCGGCGCCGGTGGCGCCCTCGGCGGCCTCGATGGCCAGCGCGTCCATCATCTCGACCGCGGCGGGCACGATCCCTGCCGCGACGATGTCGGACACGACCCGGCCGCCCGCCGACACCGACGGGAAGTCCGCCAGCAGCGTGCGCATGACCTCGGGGGTGCGCAGCAGCCGGACGGTGACCTTGGTGACGATGCCGAGCGTGCCCTCGGAGCCGAGGAACACCCCGCGCAGGTCGGGCCCGGACTGCTCCATCGTGTCCGAGCCGAGGGTGACCACCTCGCCGTCGGGGAGCACGACCTCCATCGACAGCACGTGGTTGGTGGTGAAGCCGTACTTGAGGCAGTGCGCGCCGCCGGAGTTCTCCGCGACGTTGCCGCCGATCGTGCACACCTGCTGGCTCGACGGGTCCGGCGCGTAGTAGAGCCCGTACGGCGACGCGGCCGCGGTGATCTCGAGGTTCGTGACGCCCGGCTCCAGCACCGCGCGCCGGTTCTCCGGGTCGACCTCGAGCACCCGGTTGAGCCGGTTCAGCCCGATGACGACGCCCTCGGCCACCGGCAGCGCGCCGCCGGACAGGCCGGTCCCGGCGCCGCGGGCGACGAACGGGATCCGGTGCCGGGCGCAGATCCGCACGCACCCGGCGACGTCCTCGGCGGTGCGGGGCAGCAGGACCAGCTCGGGGACGACCCGGCTGCCGGTCAGGCCGTCGCACTCGTAGGTCCGGGTACGGACCGGGTCGTCGAGCACGTCCGCTGCGCCCAGGAGGGCGACGAACTCGTCGTGGATCGAGCGGGCCAGAGGCATCGCTGCACTCCCTTGCTGCGCGTGGCGGGGCTCACGGGAGGGTACGTCGACACGGTGACGCCACGCCTGTTCGACGTCACGGACGGGGGCCGTGTCACTTCCGTGATGCGGAAAAGATAATCCACTGGTAGAAATACGACCAGTCCTGACATCCACACGGAGAGGGTGGTCACAGATGGCCGACACCGCCGGCCTGCAGGTCGACGAGCACCTGAGGTCCTTCGTCGAGGGCGAGCTCCTGTCCGACGTCGACCTCACGGCGGACGACTTCTGGGCGACCCTGGCCCGGCTCCAGGAGCGCTTCGCCCCGAGGATCGCCGACGCCCTGGCCCGTCGCGACGAGATCCAGGCGCGCATCGACGAGTGGCACCGCGAGCACGGGGCCGGCTCGGTCGAGGAGTACGAGAAGTTCCTCACCGACCTCGGCTACCTGCTCCCGGAGAAGTCCCCGACGATCGACGTCGACCGGGTCGACCCGGAGATCGCCGAGGTTCCCGGCCCGCAGCTGGTCGTGCCCTCCACCGTGCCGCGCTACGCGCTGAACGCCGCCAACGCCCGCTGGGGCTCGCTGTTCGACGCCTTCTACGGCACCGACGCGCTCCCGCAGGACGGTGAGCTCGCGAAGGGCTACGACGAGCGCCGCGGCGCACAGGTGATCACCGCCGCCGACGAGCTGCTCGACGAGCTGTTCCCGCTCGCGAAGGGCAGCCACGCCGACGCCACGGCCTACCGGGCCTCGGCCGACGGGCTCGTCGTCGACACCGGCGCGACCGGCACGGTCGGGCTGGCCGACCCCGCGCAGTTCGCCGGGTTCCGCCCGGTCGACGGCGACGGCCGCGGCGCGGTCCTGCTGACCCGCAACGGGCTGCACCTGGAGATCACGATCGACCCGACCACCCAGGTCGGCACCCAGCACCACGCCGACGTCGCCGATGTCGTGCTCGAGTCCGCGGTCACCACGATCGTCGACCTCGAGGACTCCGTCGCGACCGTGGACGGCGAGGACAAGGCGCTGGCCTACCGCACCTGGCTCGGGCTGCTGCGCGGTGACCTGACCGCCGAGTTCCGCAAGGGCGGGAAGACGGTCACCCGCCGGGTCAACCCGGACCGCGAGTACACCGCGGCCGACGGCTCCGACCTCACCCTGCCCGGGCGCTCGCTGATGCTGGTCCGCAACTGCGGCCACCACATGACGACGAACGCGGTGAAGGCGGCCGACGGCAACGGTGCCTATCAGGAGGTCGCCGAGGGCGTGCTCGACGCGCTCGTCTCGGCCGTCGCCGGGCTCTACGACCTGCAGGGGAAGGGCCCGCACACCAACTCCCGCGCGGGCAGCGTCTACATCGTCAAGCCCAAGCAGCACGGGCCCGAGGAGGTCGCGCTCACCGTCGAGCTGTTCGGCGCCGTCGAGGAGGCCCTCGGACTGCAGGCGAACACGCTCAAGATCGGCATCATGGACGAGGAGAAGCGGACCACGGTCAACCTCTCCGCCTGCATCGCCGAGGCCGCGAACCGGGTCATCTTCGTCAACACCGGTTTCCTCGACCGGACCGGCGACGAGATCCACACCTGCTTCACCGCGGGCCCGGTCCTGCGCAAGGGCGACATGAAGTCGACGACGTGGCTGAAGACCTACGAGGACCGCAACGTCGACGTCGCGCTGGCCGCCGGGTTCGCGCACACCGCGCAGGTCGGCAAGGGCATGTGGGCCAAGCCCGCCGCGATGGCCGAGATGATCGAGCAGAAGATCGGCCACCCGAAGGCCGGCGCGAACTGCGCCTGGGTGCCGTCTCCGACCGCCGCGACCCTGCACGCGCTGCACTACCTGCGCGTCGACGTGCACGGGGTGCAGGACGAGATCGCCTCCCGCGCCACCGCGGACCGGCGCACGCTGCTCGAGGTCCCGGTGACCGACGCGTCGTCGCTGTCGGCCGAGGACGTGACCCACGAGCTGGAGACCAACGCCCAGTCGATCCTCGGCTACGTGGTGCGCTGGGTCGGCATGGGCATCGGCTGCTCCACCGTGCCGGACCTGGAGGGCGTCGGGCTGATGGAGGACCGCGCCACCCTGCGGATCTCCGCGCAGCTGGTCGCGAACTGGCTCCAGCACGGTGTCGTCGACGAGGGGACCGTGCGCGACACCTTCGCCCGCATGGCCGCCGTGGTCGACGAGCAGAACGCCGGCGAGGACGGCTACCCCGCGATGGCGAAGGACCTGGAGTCCAGCGAGTCGTTCCGGGCCGCGCTGGAGCTGGTGTTCAGCGGGGCGGCCGAGCCCAACGGCTACACCGAGCGGACGCTCACCCGCTGGCGTCAGCGGGCCAAGGCCGCGGCCTAGGCCGCACCACCACCACCGTCGACGACGACGCCCCCGGGACCGGTTCCCGGGGGCGTCGTCGCGTTCCGAGGAGGAGACCGATCGTGAAGCCGTGGGTGCGGCCGGCCGCCGTGCTGTTCGGCGTCGGTTACGGCGCCAACCAGTTCAGCCCGCTGATGGTCATGTACCGCGAGCAGGGGCACTACTCGCCGACCGTGGTCGCCGCGTTCTTCGGCGTCTACGTGCTCGGTCTCGCCCCGGGCCTGCTCGTCGGCGGGCCCGCGTCGGACCGCTGGGGCCGCCGCCGGGTGCTGGTGCCCGCGACGGCCGCGTCGATCCCGGCCAGCGCCGTCCTCGCCCTCGGCGCGTTCTCCGAGGCACTGCTCTTCGCCGGCCGGCTGCTGTTCGGGGTGTGCGTCGGCGTCGCGATGGCGGTGGCGACGACGTGGGTCAAGGAGCTGTCCGGGCCCGGGCAGGGCGCCCGGCGCGCCGCGCTCGCGCTCACCGCCGGGTTCGGGCTCGGCCCGCTCGTCGCCGGGCTGCTCGCGCAGTCCGCGCCGCTGCCGATGGAGCTGCCCTACCTGGTGCACATCGTCCTGACGGTGCCGGTCGTCTGGTGGCTGCTCGCCGCGCCGGAGACGGTCGAGCCGGGCCGTTCCCGGTCCTGGCGCCAGGATCTGCGCGTCCCGGCCGTCGCGCACCCGCGGTTCGTGTGGCTGGTGCTGCCCGCCGCGCCGTGGGTGTTCGGGGCAGCCGCGATCGCCTACGCAGTGCTGCCGACCACGCTCGACGGGATCACCGGGGGGTGGGGGCTGCTCGTCGCGACACTGCTGACCGCCGTCGCGCTCGGCTGCGGGGTCCTGGCCCAGTCCGCCGCGCGTCTCGTGGACGCCCGCTCGCCGCTGGCCGCGACCCGGGTCGGGCTCGCGCTCGTCGTCGCGGGGACGCTCGTCGCCGCCCTCGCGGCGGGCCTGCGCAGTGTCCCGGCCGCCGTCGCCGCCGCCGCGCTGCTGGGGGCGGGCTACGGCTTCGTCCTGCTGTCCGGGCTGCAGGAGGTGCAGCGGATCGCCGCGCCGGAGCACCTGGCCGGGCTGACCGCGGTGTTCTACTCGCTGACCTACGTGGGGTTCCTGCTACCCATGCTGCTCTCGGCGCTCACCGGTGTCGCGGGGTACCCGGTGCTGCTGGTCGTCGTCGCGGGGGTGCAGGTGATCTGCCTGGGCCTGGTGTGGGTGGGGGCGCGCCGGGTGGCGCCGATCGCGGCGGAGCAGCCGGCGGTGACCTGACCCGGCCGTGGCCGGTGATCCTTCTCCGCGGAGTGCGCGACGCCCTCCCGGGCGCGCGGGACTCCGCGAGGACGGATCAACCCGATGTCCACCCCGGGACGGAGGCGGCCACCGGCCGGCGCTCGTACCGTCGGGCGGGTGACCACCACCACCGGTCCGGACGCCACGGACCTGCCGCGCCTCCCGTTCCCGCGCCACGACGTCCTCGAGCTCCCGCCGCTGTTCGACCGGCTGCGGGAGCGGTCCCCGATCACCCCGGTCCGGACCCCGGCCGGTGATGTCGCGTGGCTGGTCACCGGTTACGACGAGGCCCGCGCCCTGTTCGCCGACGACCGGCTCGGCCGCAGCCACCCCGAGCCGGAGCGGGCCGCGCGCATCTCCGACTCGATGATCTTCGGCGGGCCGAGCGGCGACTCACCGGAGACCGAGCGCGCGAACCACACCCTGATGCGCAGACTGCTCGCGCCCGCGTTCTCCGCGCGCCGGATGCGCAGGCTCTCCGGGCACGTCGCGGAGCTGGTGGCCCGGCAGCTCGACGTCGTCGAGGCCGCCGGTCCCGGCGCCGACCTGCACGAGCTGTTCTCCTTCCCGCTGCCGGTGCTGGTCATCTGCGAGCTGCTCGGCGTCCCCTACGACGACCGCGAGGAGTTCCGGCGCTGGTCCGGCGAGCTCGGGCTGCTCCACGACCGGCCCCGCGCCGAGGCCGCCGCGCAGGCACTGTTCGCCTACGTCCGCGGCCTCGTCGACCGCAAGGACGACGAGCCGGGGGAGGACGTGCTGTCGGACTTCGCCGCGCTCGGCTCGGCGCCGGAGCAGCGCGACCGGCTCGCCGCGCTCGGTGCCGGACTGCTGTTCGCCGGGCACGAGACGACGGTCGGGCGGATCGACACCGGCACCGTCCTGCTGCTGGACCGCCCGGGGGAGTGGGCGGCGCTCGCCGCGGACCCGGAGCGCGCCCCGGGGGCGGTCGAGGAGGTCCTGCGGCTGGCCGTGCCCAGCGGGGGCAACGGCGGCATCCCGCGCTACGCGCACGCCGACGTCGACATCGCCGGGGTGCACATCCCGGCGGGCGACGCGATCCTGCTCGCCCCGGGCGCGGCGAACCGGGACCCGCGGCACTTCGACGGGGCGACCGGGTTCGACGCCGGGAGGAAGTCCTCGCACCTCGCGTTCGGGCACGGGCCGTACTTCTGCGTGGGCGCGAGCCTGGCCCGGGTCGAGCTGACCGAGGTGTTCCGGGCGCTGCCCGCCCGGTTCCCGTCGCTGCGCCTCGCCGTGCCGCGCACCGAGCTGGAGCTGCGCTCGGACGTGCTCACCGGAGGGCTGCGTGCGCTGCCGGTCACCTGGGGCCGATCATGAGGACGTGGGGGAACTCGAACTGCGGGTGGCGGGGCTCGACCATCCGGACGTGACGCCACTGATGCGGCGGCTGCAGGCGTTCTACGGCGAGGTCTACGGCGACGGCGACGCCACCCCCGTCGACCCGGCCGACTTCCGGACCCCGTCCGGGTTGTTCCTGGTCGGCTACGACGACGGCGTCCCCGTCGCGACCGGGGCGTGGCGCGCCGTCGACGCCGACCCGGCCGACCCGGCGCGCCGTGACGGCGACGCCGAGCTGAAGCGGATGTACGTCGAGCCCGCCGCCCGCGGCCGGGGACACGCCCGGGCGGTACTCGTCGCGCTGGAGCGTGCGGCCGCCGCCGCCGGGCGTCGTCGCATGATCCTCGAGACGGGTGACGGCCAGCCCGCTGCGATCGCGCTGTACGAGACCAGCGGATACCGTCGGACCAGCAACTTCGGTGCGTACCGGAACGACCCCCGCTCCCGGTGCTTCGCCAAACCGCTCCCGGCGTGAGACTCGGTACGGTCACGGGCGAAACGTCCGGTTGCGCCGATAGGATGACCCCGGCGTCGTCGCCGCGTCCCTTCCGGTGATCGTGCGGCGGCCTCTTCCGGCGCTCCCCGGGTCCGGCCGTGACGTGAGCGGAACCGCTGGTCCGAACGACCCCGTGACCCCAGGAGGTGTCGGTGCTCGCCGTCGTGGCCGCCCATCTCGTCCTGGCGCTGTGCCTGCCCGCGCTCGCCCGGTACCACCGGCGGCTGGCGTTCGGCGCCGGCGCCGCCCTGCTCGCCGCCACCCTCGTGTGGGCGATGACGCAGGCCTCGACCGCACTCTCCGGCGGGGTGACCGACCGCGTCGAGTGGGCGCCCGAGCTGGGGCTGACGCTGAGCCTGCGGATGGACGCGCTCGCGATCGCGATGATCGTGCTCGTCTCCGGCGTCGGAGCGCTGATCATGATCTACGCGGCCTGGTACTTCGGACCGCGCTCCACCGACGCGGCCCGCTCCGCGGCGCTGCTGGTCGCCTTCGCCGGGATGATGCTCGGCCTGGTCCTGGCCGACGACCTGCTGACCCTCTACGTGTTCTGGGAACTGACGTCGCTGACGTCGTTCCTGCTCGTCGGGCAGGGCGGCCAGTACCGGGAGAACCGCCGCGCCGCGGTCCAGGCGCTCGTCGTGACCGTGTTCGGCGGGCTGGCGATGCTGCTCGGGATCGTGCTGCTGGGCCAGCTGGCCGGCACGTACTCGATCCCGGAGATCACCGCGGCCGCGACCTCCGCGACGCTCGCCCCCGACAGCCCGGTCGCGCTGTCGGTGTCGCTCGTGCTGATCCTGCTGGGCGCGCTGACCAAGTCCGCGCAGCTGCCGTTCCACCCCTGGCTCCCGTACGCGATGGCCGCCCCGACGCCGATCTCGGCGTACCTGCACGCGGCGTCGATGGTGAAGGCCGGGGTCGTGCTCGTCGCGCGGCTCGGGCCCGCGTTCTCGGTGCACCCCGTGTGGTGGGCGCCGGTCATGGTGCTCGGCCTCGCGACGATGGTGCTGGGCGGCTGGCGCGCGATGCGCCAGACCGACCTCAAGCGGCTGCTGGCCTTCGGCACCGTCTCCCAGCTCGGGTTCCTCATGGTGCTGTTCGGGTCCGGCTCGCGGGTGGCCGGGCTCGCCGGCATCGCGATGCTGCTGGCGCACGGCCTGTTCAAGGCGCCGCTGTTCATGGTGGTCGGGGCTATCGACAAGGCCTGCGGCACCCGTGACCTGCGGGAGCTGTGCGGTCTCGGGCGCCGCCGGCGCGGGCTGGCCGTCGTCGCCACGCTCGCCGGGCTGTCGATGGCGGGGCTCCCGCCGATGCTCGGCTTCGTCGGCAAGGAGGCCGCGTTCGAGGCGTTCGTGCTCGAGGGCGGCGTCCGCGGCTGGATCGCGGCGATCGGACTGGTCGCGGGCTCGCTGCTGACCGTCGCCTACACCGCACGGTTCCTGTGGGGCGCGTTCTCCACCAAGGGGCTGCACCCCACCGGCGGCGACCCGGTCCCGCTCGGCCTGTCCGGCCCGGCGTGGCTGTGCGCGCTGACCGGGATCGCGGCCGGGTTCGCCGCGCCGCTGGTCCAGCAGCTCGCCGCCTCCTACGCCGCGTCGCTGCCCCCGCTCGGCGACGCCTACGCCGCCCGCTACGAGCTGGCCCTGTGGCACACTCCCGGGCTGCCGCTGCTGTTCACCGGCGTCGCGCTGGCCGGCGGGCTCCTCCTGCACCGCTACGGACAGACCCTGACCGGGCACCTCTCGGTGCCACACGTGTCCGCCCAGCGGGGGTACGAGGCCGTCGTGACCGGGCTGGAGCGCTCGGCGATCACGGTCACCGGCCGGCTGCAGATCGGCTCGCTGCCGGTCTACCTCGGCTGCATCCTCGCGACACTGATCGCGCTGCCCGGCCCGGTCCTCGCCGTGACCGGCACGTTCCCGACCGACCAGGCGCCGTACCACTCGATCATGCAGGTCCCGGTCGGGCTGATGGTGATCGTCGCGGCGATCGCGCTGTGCCTGGCGCACCGCCGGTTCACCGCGGTGCTGCTGGTCGGCGCCGTCGGCTACGGCATCGGCGGCCTGTTCGTCATCGATGGTGCCCCCGACCTGGCGCTCGCCCAGTTCCTGGTCGAGACGCTCACCCTGGTGGCGTTCGTCTTCGTGCTGCGACGCCTGCCCGCCCACTTCGACGAGCCGGACAGCGAGCGCCGCGTCCGAGCCCCCAAGGCCGCGGTCGCCGCGGTCGGCGGCCTGCTCGTCGCGGGGATGGCCGTGGTGCTCTCCGGGGCCCGCACGCTGCCGCCCGCCACCACCGGGCCGTTCATCGCCGGCGCGCCGGAGGCCGGCGCGACCAACCTGATCAGCGCGATCCTGGTGGACTTCCGGGCGCTCGACACGGTCGGTGAGATCACCGTGCTGCTGATCTGTGCCGCCGGCACCGCGAGCCTGGTGCTCGCGACCCGTTACGACAAGAAGAAGGGCGGCACGGTCGTGCGCAGCGGCTCGGGATCGCCGAAGCACGAGCAGGAGGTGCTCGGATGACGGCCTCGCAGGAGAAGCCCGCACCCCCGCCGGGGGACGCCGAGAGCTGGGCCCGGATGGACCAGCCCAGCGGGCGGTGGATGCTCCCCGGCGCCTGCCCGGACGTCCGCGAGCGGACCCTCGTGCTAGAGGCCGCGGCCCGGCTGCTGTTCCCCGTGGTGCTGGTGTTCTCGGTGTTCCTGCTGCTGGAGGGCCACTACGGCCCCGGCGGCGGGTTCTCCGGCGGCCTGGTCGCCGGGCTCGCGTTCGTGCTGCGCCACATCGCGGGCGGCGACGACAACCTGGGCTCCCGGTTCCGGATCCGCCCGCCCGTGCTGGTCGGCACCGGGCTGATCGTCGCGGTGCTCACCGCACTGGCCCCGGTCGCCTGGGGCGATCCGGTGCTCGCCTCGGTCAAGTGGACCATCACCTTCGGCCCGTTCGGCTACCTCGACATCGTGACCAGCCTGCTGCTCGACGTCGGCGTCTACCTCCTGATCATCGGCGTGGTGCTCGACCTGCTGCGCTCGCTCGGCTCCGGCATCGCCCGCGACGCCCGCGAGGCCGGCGAGGACGTCCCGGGCGGAGGTGGCCGCGGATGAACACCACGATCAACCTGAGCATGGCGATCGTGCTCGCGGTGCTGTACTCGGTCGGGTTCTACCTGCTGATGCAGCGATCGCTCATGCGCATCCTGATCGGCATCGTGGTGCTCGGGCACGGCGCGAACCTGCTGCTGCAGGTCTCCGGCGGCCCGCCCGGCCGCGCCCCGATCCTCGACGCGGTGCTGCCCGAGCAGATCACCGACCCGCTCCCGCAGGCGCTGGCGTTGACCGCCATCGTCATCACCTTCGCCCTCACCACGCTGCTGCTGGCCCTGGGCTACCGCTCCTGGGTGCTCGTCGGGCACGACGAGGTGCAGGACGACGTGGAGGACCGCCGCATCGCCGACCGGCAGAAGCCCAAGGGCGCGATGGAGGAGGGCACCGCGGACGAGACCGACGCCGAGCCCGAGGACACCGCCGACTCCCACGAGCTCGAGGAGGGCCGCCGGTGACCCCGCTACAGGCCCTGGTCACGCTGCCGGTGCTGCTGCCCATGCTCGGTGCCGCGACCAGCGTCGTCGTCAGCCGCCGCGCCTCGGCCCAGCGGGTCATCGGCGTGGTGACCCTGACGCTGGTGTGCGTCGTCGCCGCCGTGCTGCTGGTCGCGGCCGACGCGAACGGCCCGGTCGTCGCCGAGCTCGGCGGCTGGTCGGCCCCGATGGGCATCGTGCTCGTCGCCGACCGGATGTCGGCGCTGCTGCTGCTCATCTCGACGGTGGTGACCCTCGCGGTGCTCGTCTACGCGATCGACCAGCGGATCTCCGACTACGGCCGGGAGACCGCCAGCACCACCTTCCACCCGATCTTCCTGCTGCTGTCGACGGGGGTGTCGCTGGCCTACCTGACCGGCGACCTGTTCACCCTGTTCGTCGCGTTCGAGATCATGCTGGCGTCGAGCTACGTGCTCATCACCCGGCGGACGTCGGCGTCGCGGATCCGGTCCGGCATGACCTACGTGATCGTGTCGCTGACCTCGTCGCTGCTGTTCCTCACCGCGGTGGGGCTCGTCTACGCCGCCACCGGCACGGTCAACCTGGCCGACCTCGCCGGGCGGATGGGCGCGCTGCCGGAGGGCCTGCGCGCGGTCCTGGCCCTGGTGCTGATCGTGGTGTTCGGCATCAAGGCGGCGATCGTGCCGCTGCACTTCTGGCTGCCCGACAGCTACCCGAACGCGCCCGCCCCGGTCACCGCGCTGTTCGCGGGCCTGCTCACCAAGGTCGGTATCTACGCGCTGCTGCGCACCCAGACGCTGGTGTTCCCGCAGGACAGCCCGTCGACGCTGCTGCTGGTGATCGCCGCCGTCACGATGGTGGTCGGGGCACTCGGCGCCGTCGCCCAGGACGACCTCAACCGGCTGCTGTCGTTCCTGCTGGTCAGCCACATCGGGTTCATGGTGTTCGGGCTCGCCCTGCACACCCCCGACGGCATCGCCGGGACCGGGCTCTACGTCGTCCACCACATCACGGTCCAGGCGACGTTGTTCCTGGTCAGCGGGCTCATCACCCGGCGGACCGGGACGGTGTCGATCTCCCAGATGGGTGGGCTGGCCCAGCGGGCACCGCACCTGGCCGTGCTGTTCGCGATCCCCGCGATCACCCTCGCCGGGCTGCCACCCACCTCGGGGTTCGTCGCGAAGCTCGCGCTTCTGCAGGCCGGTGCGGGCGCGGGCCCCGCCGGGGCGCTGGTCGCCGCCGTCGTCGTGCTGGCGAGCCTGCTGACCCTCTACGCCGTCGCCCGGGTCTGGGTGCGGGTGTTCTGGGGCGCGCCCAAGGAGCCCCTCGCCGACGACGACCCGAACGACGAGCTCGTCGTCGGGACCGCGCGCAGCGCCCGCGGCATGTACGTCGGCGCGTCCGCGCTGGTCGTGGTCAGCGTCGCGATCGCCCTGTTCGCCGGCCCGCTGTCCGGGGTGACCGCCCGGGCCGGGGTGGACCTGCACGACCGGACCGGCTACACCGACGCCGTCCTCGGGCCGGGCGCCGACCCCGGCAGCGGTGGGACCATCAGCGCCGACGGCCGGCCCGGCGACGTCGACGGGAACACGACCGTGCGGACCGCGGCCGGCGACACCCCGGAGGTGACCCCGTGAGCGAGCAGACCCCGAGCCGCGGTGGCGCGGGCACGGCCGACGGCCCGGACCCGCAGGACCGCCCCGACGGCGACGACCGCGAGGACCGGGTGCTGTCCTCGCCGGAGGCTCGCCGGGAGGCCGAGATGGGAGCGGCCGAGGTCGGCGACCCGCCCGAGCCCGACCACGCCCCCACCCCCGCCCGGGTGCCCCCGCCGGCCCCCGACTCCGTCGCCGAGCCGACGGGTGCGAGCTCCCGGGGCGGGAGCGTGCGCAGGCGGGTCCCGCAGGTGCTCGCGCTGGCGCTGGTGTGGGTGCTGCTGTGGGGGAGTCTCTCCCCGGCTGCGATCGTGGGCGGGCTGCTCGTCGGTGCCGCGGTCACGGCGGTCTTCCCGCTGCCGCTACTGCCCGAGCCGCTCCCGATCCGCCCGTGGAAGCTGCTGCGGCTGCTGGGTTTCCTGGTCTCGGACCTGGTCGTCTCCGGCATCCGGGTCAGCATGGTGACGCTGCGGCACGGGCCGCGCGCCCGGTCCGGGATCGTCGGGCTGCCGCTGTGCACCGGCTCGGACCGCACCGCGACGACGATCGTCGCGGCCTGCGCGCTGTCCCCGGGCAGCTTCACGCTGCAGATCGACCGCGCCCGGCACCGCTGGTACGTCTACGCACTCGGCCTGCACCGACCCGGCGCCGTCGAACGGACTCGCCGGGACATGATGCGGCTGCAGATGCGGGTCATCGACGCCGTCGGCAGCCAGGAGGACCGGGATCGGTGCGCCGCCGCGGTCACCGCCGAGGACGCGGGGAGGAACGACCGGTGACCGTCGTCCACACGCTGGTACTGATCATGCTGACCGCCGCGGCGGCGCTGACGATGTGGCGGCTCCTGAAGGGCCCCACCACGCTGGACCGCATCGCGGCCCTGGACGTGTTCGTCGTGCTGATCGTGGCGGCGGCCGCGGTGTACGCGGCGATCTACTCCGACGGGTCGAACATCCCGCTGCTGGCCGCGGTCGCGCTGATCGCGCTGGTCGGCTCGGCGACGGCGGCCCGCCTGGTCGAACGATGGGAGCGGCACCGCTGATGGGCGTGCACGACGTGCTCGATGTGGTCTCCGCCACGCTGATGCTTGCCGGTGGGCTGTCCTGCCTGCTCGGCGCGCTCGGGCTGGTCCGGCTGCCGGACCTGCCCGCCCGGCTGCAGGCCACCACCAAGCCGCAGACCCTGGGGCTGCTGCTGATCCTGCTGGGCGTCGCGGTGAACCTGGAGTTCGAGAACTCCTCGACGCTGATCCTGGTGGTGCTGTTCCAGGTGCTGACGGCGCCGGTCATCTCGCAGGTGGTCGGTCGCTCGGCCTACCGCAGCGGCGCGATCGACCGGGACGCACTCGTCGTCGACGACCTGGGGGAGGACATCGACGCCGACGCGCGCGCCCGGGAGGTGCGGACGGTTCAGCCGTCGTCGCCGGAGCCGGGTCCGTCCTCGCGCAGCGTCGACGGGGTCGACCGGGCACCGGAGCGGTAGGACGGCCGCCCCGGGGGGCGACGCACACGGTTCGGGGCCCCCGGCGTGGCGGTCCGCGGGCGCTTCGTACCCTCGCGGTGTGCCTCTGTACGCGCTCGGTGACGCCGAACCGGACATCCACCCGACCGCCTACGTCCATCCGGACGCCGTCGTGATCGGCAACGTGACGCTGGGCCCGGAGTCCACCGTCTGGCCCACCGCGGTGCTGCGCGGTGACGACGGCCGGATCGAGGTCGGTGCCCGCAGCAGCATCCAGGACGGGTCGATCATCCACACGACCCTGCGGGAGCCGACGATCATCGGGGACGAGGTGACCGTCGGGCACAACGTGCACATCGAGGCGGCCACCATCGGCAACCGGGCGCTCATCTCGTCGGGCTCGGTGGTGCTGAACGGCTCGACGATCGGCGAGGGCGCGGTCGTCGCCGCCGGCGCGGTGGTGTCGCCGAAGGCCGACGTGCCCGCGTACCGGATGGCGCTGGGCGTGCCCGCCCGCGTCCGCGACGGTTACGAGGTGCCCGCCGACCGCTGGCGGTACGCCGTGGAGTCCTACGTCGACCGGGGCCGCCGCTTCGCGTCGCAGCTGCGCCGGCTGGAGGGCTGATGGCCAAGCCGCTGAACGAGGTCGTCGAGGCCGGGTGGGCCCAGGCCCTGGAACCGGTCGCCGAGACGATCACCGCGATGGGCGAGTTCCTGCGCGCCGAGATCGCCGCGGGCCGCCGTTACCTGCCCGCCGGGGCGAACGTGCTGCGCGCGTTCCAGCAGCCCTTCGACGAGGTCCGGGTGCTGCTCGTCGGACAGGACCCGTACCCGACCCCGGGCCACGCGGTCGGGCTGTCGTTCTCCGTCGCCCCCGAGACCCGCCCGCTGCCGCGCTCGCTGCAGAACATCTTCCGCGAGTACGCCGAGGACCTCGGGCACCCGGCGCCCACCTCCGGTGACCTGACCCCGTGGACCGAGCAGGGCGTGCTGCTGCTCAACCGGTGCCTGACCGTCGCCCCCGGGGAGCCGGCCTCGCACCGCAACAAGGGCTGGGAGGAGGTCACCGAGCAGGCGATCCGCGCCCTGGTGGCCCGCGACGCCGAGCCGATGGTCGCGATCCTGTGGGGCCGCGACGCCCGCGACCTCGCTCCGCTGCTGGAGGACGTGCCGACGATCGAGTCGGCCCACCCGTCGCCGATGTCGGCCGACCGCGGCTTCTTCGGGTCGCGGCCCTTCAGCCGGGCCAACGACCTGCTGGAGGAGATCGGCGGGGAACCCGTCGACTGGAAGCTGCCCTAGGCTGGACCGGGTGGACGACCCGGGGGACATGCGCATATCGGATGCCGACCGTGAGGCGGCGGCCCGCCGGCTGCACGACGCGGTCGGCGAGGGCCGCATCACGTTGAGCGAGCTGGAGGAACGGCTCGACGCGGTCTACGCCGCGCGCGTCGCCCGGGACCTGGAGCCGCCGCTGGCGGACCTGCCGGGCGGGCTGCCGCCGTCGGTCACCGCTCTGGCGCCCGTCCCCGCCCGTCCGCCCGCGCCGTCGGAGCGGGTGCGGCTGACGACCGCGGCGGGGACGATCAAGCGCACCGGGGACTGGCAGGTTCCCGCGGCGCTGCACCTGTCGTCGTCGATGGGGACCATCCACCTCGACCTGTCCGAGGTGCGGTCGCTGCCGCCGCGGATCGACGTCGAGGTCGCACTCGGGATGGGCGAGGTCGTGCTGGTCCTGCCCGAGGGCGGCACCGCCGACGTCGACGGCACGAAGGCGTCCTGGGGCGAGGTGAAGACCCGGGTGCCATCGACGCCCGGGGCGGCCGGGCCGCACCTCGTGGTGCACGGCAAGGTCGGCATGGGCTCGGTCACCGTGCGCGGGGCACGCCGCAGCTGGTGGCGCTCCGTGGTCGGCTGAGCCGAGCCCGGGAACGACGAAGGCCCGGTCCCCAGGGGACCGGGCCTCGATCGTGGTTCGGGTCTCGCGCACTCAGACGCGGGTCACCTTGCCCGCCTTCAGGCAGGAGGTGCAGGCGTTGATCCGACGGCGGTTGCCGCCGTTGATCGCGGCGCGCACCGTCTGGATGTTGGGGTTCCAGCGGCGGTGGGTGCGGCGGTGCGAGTGCGAGACGGACATGCCGAAGCCCGGACCCTTGCCACAGACGTCGCAGACGGCAGCCACGTCGGACACTCCTCGGGTTGACGAACAGATTCACGAACAGATTCTCGGCACGGACGTGCCGAGGCTCGGCCTTCAATTCTAGCCACGCCCGTGTCGTGACCGGCGCGCGGGGCCGTCCCGCGGCACCGGAGGCCTCCGCGCACCTAGTGTGGGGCCCGTGGCCTCGCCGTTCGACCCCGCGCTGCTGCGCCGCTGGATCGACGCCGCCGCCGAGCGGCTCACCGCCGGCCGGGCCGAGATCGACCGCATCAACGTCTTCCCGGTCGCCGACCACGACACCGGGTCGAACCTGCTGCTGACCGCCCGTGCGGCTGCCTCGGCCCCGCTGGACGGGGACTCCCCGGCCGCCGATGCCCCCGCCGCGGACCCCGCCGCCGAGGACGTCCGGCCGGTGCGTGCCGCGGCGGCCCTGGCCGCGGCCGCGGTGCGCGGGGCCCGCGGGAACTCCGGTCTGATCCTGTCCCAGCTGTTCCGGGGCCTGGCCGAGGAGCTGGAGGCCGCGGCCGCACGACGGCCGAACACCCCGGCCGGTGAGTTGCTCGCCGGGGCGCTGCGGCGGGCCGCGGCGCTGGCGGCCGTCGCGGTGTCCGCGCCGCGCCCGGGGACCGCGCTCACCGTGCTCGACGCCGCAGCCGCAGCCGTGGCGGCGCGGGTGGCGGCCGGGGCGGCCACCGGGCCGTCCTCCGCCGGTGCGGAGCTCACCCGGGTCGCCGACCTGCCCGACCCGTCCGGCCGCGCCGACCCGTCCGGCCGCGCCGACCCGTCCGGCCGCGCCGACCCGTCCGGCCGCGCCGACCCCGACGGCGGGGGCCTCGACACGACCGGTGCGCTCGCCGAGGCCGCCCGGGTGGCCGCGGACGCGGCTCGGGCCGCGCTGGCCCGGGCCACCGGGCGCCCACCCGAGCTGGTGCGGGCCGGGGTCGTCGACGCGGGCGGGCTGGGCCTGGTCGTCGTGCTGGACGCGCTGGTCGCCGCGGCGGGCGGCGATCCGGGGCCGCCGCCGTCGTCGCAGGTGGGGACGCCCGGTCCGGCCTCGACGGTCACCGCCGACGGCGAACTCGTGCCGTGGGTGCCCCAGCCGGTCTACGAGGTCACCTACTGGCTGCCCGGGCCCGACCCGGCCGCGCTGGAGACGCTGCGTGCCCGGCTCGCCGGGCTCGGGGACTCGGTCGGTCTCGCCGGGGACGGCGGTGGCGGGGTGATGGTGCACGTGCACACCACCGAGGCCGGGCCCGCGGTCGAGGCGGGACTGGCGGTCGGGCGCCCGTCGGGGATCCGGATCGAGGCGTTGCCGCCGGCGCCGCCGACCCGGGACCGCGCGGTCCTGCTGATGATCGAGAGCAGCGGGGCCGGGGCGCTGGCCCGGGCCGCGGGCGGGAACGTGCTGGTCGCCGACCCGGACCCGACCGTCGACGAGGTCCTGGCCGCGATCCGCGCGACCGGCGCCGAGCACGTCGTGGTGCTGCCGTGCGCGACGCACCGGCGCACGGTCACCGAGACCGCGGCCGAGCGGGTGCGGTTCGAGGGCATCGACGTGGTGGTGATCCCGGCGAGCTCGGTGCTGCAGGGCCTGGCCGCGCTCGCGGTGCACGACCCGGCCCGTCGCGCCCCGGACGACGTCGTCGCGATGGCCGAGGCCGCGGCCGCCACCCGGACCGGTGGGCTGGCCGTCGCGGAGGCCGAGGCGCTCACCTGGGCCGGTCCCTGCCGCCCGGGGGAGATCCTCGGGATCTCCGACGGCGAGGTCGTGCTGATCGCCCCGGATCTCGCTGTCGGTGCCCTGTGGTTGGCTCACCGCATGCTCACTCCGGGTGGGGAGCTGGTGACCGTGCTGCTCGGCTCGGCCGCCCCCGACGAGCTCGGGGAGCGGTTCGCCGAGGACCTGCGCCGCACCCACCCGGAGGTCGACGTCGTGGTGCACCGGGGGGAGCAGGGCGACTACCCGCTGGTGCTGGGAGTGGAGTAGATGGACGACGGGTTCGACCTCGACAGCAGGCTCGACGGGCCGCTCGGGCGCAAGGCCGCCGACGCGCTGGCCCCGCTCGGGCTGGAGACCGTCGGGGACCTGCTGCGGCACTACCCGCGGCGCTACGTCGACCGCGGCCGGCTCACCGAGATCGCCGGGCTGGTCGCGGGCGAGCACGTCACCGTCGTCGCGGCGGTGGCGCGCGCCGAGCTGCGGGAGATGCGCAACCGGCGCGGGAAGATGCTCAAGGCCGTCATCCGGGACGAGAAGGGCGGCGAGCTCGACGCCACCTTCTTCAACGGCTGGAAGCTGCAGGGCTTCATCAAGCAGGGCGTCGTCGGCGTCTTCTCCGGCAAGGTCGGGGTGTTCAACAACCGGCTGCAGCTGACCCACCCGCAGTTCGAGGAGATCGAGGAGAGCGACTCGCTGCGCCCGTTCCTGTCGGTCTACCCGGCGAACGCGAAGGTGACCTCGCAGGCCATCGCGCGCTCGGTGCGCCAGGTCCTGGAGCAGATCGACGACCCGACCGACCCGCTGCCCGAGTCGCTGCGCGAGCGGGAGAAGCTGCCCGAGCTGGGGCGGGCGCTGCGGCGCATCCACGTGCCGGAGACCGAGGCCGACCTGTTCGCCGCCCGGCACCGTCTGGTGTGGGACGAGGCGCTCGGTGTGCAGCTGGCGCTCGCGCTCCGGCGGGAGGCCGCCGTCGCGCGGCCTGCCCCGGTGTGCCCGCGCCGCGACGACGGCCTGCTCGCCGCGTTCGACGCGGGCCTCCCGTTCCCGCTGACCGAGGGCCAGCAGGAGGTCGGCGAGCAGGTCGCCGCGGACCTCGCCCGCGAGTACCCGATGAACCGCCTCGTGCAGGGCGACGTCGGCGCGGGCAAGACGATCGTCGCGCTGCGGGCGATGCTGCAGGCCGTCGACGCGGGCACCCAGGCCGCGATGCTGGCCCCCACCGAGGTCCTCGCCGCCCAGCACGCCCGCTCGCTGCGCGCGATGCTCGGCGCGCTCGGTCGCGGCGGCGAGCTCGGCGCGGGGGAGGACGCGACCGCGGTGACACTGCTGACCGGGTCGATGGGGGCGAAGGCCAAGCGGCAGGCGCTGCTCGACGCGCAGTCCGGGGCGGCGGGGATCGTCGTCGGGACCCACGCGCTGATCCAGGACACCGTCGGGTTCGCCGAGCTGGGGCTGGTCGTGGTCGACGAGCAGCACCGGTTCGGGGTGGAGCAGCGCGACGCGCTGCGCGCCCGCGGCGAGAAGGCCCCGCACATGCTGGTCATGACGGCCACGCCGATCCCGCGCACCGTGGCCATGACCGTCTACGGGGACCTGGCGGTGTCCGAGCTGAAGGGGTTGCCGAAGGGCCGCTCCCCGGTCGCGACGACGGTCGTGCCGCTGGCCGAGCACCCGTCGTGGATCGAGCGGGTGTGGCAGCGGATCCGCGAGGAGGTCGAGGCGGGCCACCAGTGCTACGTCGTGTGCCCCCGGGTCGGCGGGACGGAGAAGGAGGACGCCGAGGAGCCCCCGCCGGACGACGACGGCGGCGAGGAGCGGCGCGCCCCGCTCGCGGTGCTCGACATCGCCCCGCTGATCGAGGAGAAGCTGGCCGGGCTGCGGGTCGGGATCCTGCACGGCAAGCTCCCGCCGGAGGAGAAGGACACCGTGATGCGGGCCTTCGAACGCGCCGAGCTCGACGTGCTCGTCGCGACCACGGTGATCGAGGTCGGCGTCGACGTGCCGAACGCGACCGGGATCGTGCTGCTCGACGCGGACCGCTTCGGCCTGTCCCAGCTGCACCAGCTGCGCGGCCGGGTCGGCCGGGGCAGCGCACCCGGCCTGTGCCTGCTGGTCACCGACATGCCCGCCGCGACCGCCGCCCGCGAACGGCTCGACGCGATCGCCGGGACCACCGACGGCTTCGAGCTGGCCCGCCTCGACCTGGAGCTGCGCCGCGAGGGCGACGTGCTCGGGTCGAGCCAGTCCGGCTCCCGCTCGGGGCTCAAGCTGCTGTCGCTGCTGCGCCACGGCGAGGTCATCGAGAAGGCCCAGGTGTACGCCCGGCACCTGGTCGCCGACGACCCGGGCCTGGCCGGCCACCCGCGGCTGCGGGACCTGGTGGGGGAGACCCTCGGCGACGAGGAGCGGGCCGCCTACCTGGACAAGTCCTGACCGGTCACGGCCCGGGGAGCTCGCCCCGGGCCGCGGCGTCCAGCCGGGCGCGGGCCGGGCGGGGCAGGTGTACCCGTCCGGACCGTTCCAGCCGGTCCAGCTCGACGCGGGCGCGGCCGTAGGCGGCGAGCCGCTCGGGTTCGGAGTCGGAGTCCCGCGCGGTGGTCAGCAGCTTCACCACCCGCTCGACGGTGCGCCGCTCCCCGGGGTCCAGCCCGGCGAGCCGGATCCGGTCGGCGGCGTCGACCGCGGCGGTCCAGGCGCGGCGGGCGGCGTCGACGGCGCGCACGTGGGTCCCGGCGTGCGGCTCGCCCGGGTAGCCGTCGGTGTCCAGCGCCTGGGCCTCGGCGAACGCGTCGACGAACCGGGCGGTGGCCGCCACCGTGGTGTCCGACAGCGCGGGGCGGCGCAGCACGGCCAGCGGGTCGGCCTCGTGCGCGGCGAACTCCGCGCGCAGCCGCTGGAACTCCGCCCGCGCGCGTCGCCACGCCTGCTCCGCGGCAACGGCCTCGGACGACAGCACGGGACGTGCGCTCGGTTCCGGGGCGGGGCCGGGACCGGGGCCGCGGTCGGCGCGCAGCCGCCGGTAGGCGCCGACCACGGCCATCACCAGCAGCGCGAACGACAGCAGCTGGAACACCACGGCCACCACGCCACCACCTCCCCGCCGCGCCGGCCGACGGGGCCGGTACCCGCCCCACGGTGCCCGAGGTGTCCGGATCTCGCCACGCACCGGCCCCGCGACGGCACGTCGTGCCACGCCACCGGGCACCACCGGCACGGCGGGACCGGACGACGTCCCGCTGTGTGGGCACCCTGTCCCGAGCAGTGGTCGGGACCTGGCCGGTCGTGTCAGGATCACGCGTCCGTCGCGCGGGAACCCCCGCCGCCACGGGCGTCGTCGCCGATCGTGATGAGGAGAACGATGTTCCGCAAGGTGCTGGTGGCCAACCGGGGCGAGATCGCCATCCGGGCGTTCCGGGCCGCGTTCGAGCTGGGTGTCTCGACGGTGGCGGTGTTCCCGTACGAGGACCGCAACTCGCTGCACCGCGCGAAGGCCGACGAGTCCTACCAGATCGGGGAGCCGGGGCATCCGGTCCGCGCCTACCTGTCGGTGGAGGAGGTCATCCGGGCGGCGAAGAAGGCCGGCGCGGACGCGGTCTACCCCGGCTACGGCTTCATGTCGGAGAACCCCGATCTGGCCCGCGCCTGCGCCGAGGAGGGCATCACCTTCGTCGGGCCGCCGACAGAGGTCCTGCACCTGACGGGCAACAAGTTCCGCGCCGTCGCCGCCGCCCGGGAGGCGGGCGTGCCGGTACTGGAGTCCTCCGAGCCGTCCTCGGACGTCGAGGAGCTGCTCGCGGCGGCCGAGGACATCGACTTCCCGATCTTCGTCAAGGCGGTCGCCGGGGGTGGTGGACGCGGGATGCGCCGGGTCACCGAGCCCGGCGACCTGCGTGACGCGATCGAGGCCGCGAGCCGGGAGGCGGAGTCCGCGTTCGGCGACGGCACCGTGTTCCTGGAGCAGGCCGTGGTCAACCCGCGGCACATCGAGGTCCAGATCCTGGCCGACGCCGACGGCAACGTCGTGCACCTGTTCGAGCGCGACTGCTCGGTGCAGCGCCGCCACCAGAAGGTCGTCGAGATCGCCCCGGCCCCGAACCTGGACCCGGGGCTGCGGGACCGGATCTGCGCCGACGCGGTGAACTTCGCGCGGACGATCGGCTACGTCAACGCGGGGACCGTGGAGTTCCTGCTCGACGAGCGCGGCAAGCACCACTTCATCGAGATGAACCCGCGCATCCAGGTCGAGCACACCGTCACCGAGCAGGTCACCGACCGCGACCTGGTCATCGCCCAGCTGCGGATCGCCTCGGGCATGACGCTGCCCGAGCTGCGGCTGACCCAGGACGACATCACCCTCACCGGTGCGGCGATGCAGACCCGCATCACCACCGAGGACCCGGCCAACGAGTTCCGGCCCGACGTCGGCACGCTGTCGGTCTACCGCTCCCCGGGCGGCCCGGGCGTGCGGCTGGACGGCGGCACCGTGCACGTCGGTGCCGAGGTCTCCGCGCACTTCGACTCGATGCTGGTCAAGCTGACCTGTCACGGCCACGACTTCGCCAACGCCGCCCGGCGCGCCCGTCGCGCGCTGGCCGAGTTCCGGATCCGTGGCGTGGCGACGAACCTGCCGTTCCTCGCCGCCGTGCTGGAGGACGAGGACTTCAAGCAGGGCCGGGTCACCACCAGCTTCATCGAGGAGCGCCCGCACCTGCTCAAGGCCCGCCCGTCGGCCGACCGCGGCTCGCGCATCCTGCAGTACCTGGGCGAGGTCACGGTCAACAAGCCGAACGGCGACCGGCCGCTGGTCGTGGAGCCGGTCGACAAGCTGCCCGCCGGCGTCGACCTGGAGACGCCCGCGCCGGACGGCTCGGCGCAGCTGTTGCGCGAGCTCGGGCCCGAGGGCTTCGCGCGCCGGCTGCGTGAGCAGACCGCGGTCGCGGTCACCGACACGACGTTCCGCGACGCCCACCAGTCGCTGCTGGCGACCCGGATCCGGACCCGGGACCTGGTCGCGGTCGCGCCCTACGTCGCGCGGACCATGCCCGAGCTGCTGTCGCTGGAGTGCTGGGGCGGCGCGACCTACGACGTCGCGCTGCGCTTCCTGGCCGAGGACCCGTGGGACCGGCTCGCCGCGCTCAAGGCCGCGGCGCCGAACATCTGCACCCAGATGCTGCTGCGCGGGCGCAACACCGTCGGCTACACGCCCTACCCGACGGAGGTGACCGACGCCTTCGTGCAGGAGGCGGCGGACACCGGCATGGACATCTTCCGGATCTTCGACGCCCTCAACGACGTCTCCCAGATGCGCCCGGCCATCGACGCCGTCCGGAACACCGGCACGGCGCTGGCCGAGGTCGCGCTCTGCTACACCGCGGACCTGTCGGACCCGGGCGAGAAGCTCTACACCCTGGACTACTACCTGCGCCTGGCCGAGGAGATCGTCGACGCGGGCGCGCACGTCCTGGCGATCAAGGACATGGCCGGCCTGCTGCGCCCGCCCGCGGCGAAGAAGCTGGTCACGGCGCTGCGGGAGCGGTTCGACCTCCCCGTGCACCTGCACACCCACGACACCGCGGGCGGCCAGCTCGCGACGCTGGTCGCGGCGATCGACGCCGGGGTCGACGCCGTCGACGGCGCGGTCGCCTCGATGGCCGGCACGACCAGCCAGCCGTCGCTGTCGGCGCTGGTCGCGGCCACCGACCACACCGACCGCGCGACCGGGCTGAGCCTGACCGCGGTCGGGGACATGGAGCCGTACTGGGAGGCGGTGCGGAAGGTCTACGCGCCGTTCGAGTCCGGCCTCGCCAGCCCCACCGGACGGGTCTACCACCACGAGATCCCCGGCGGGCAGCTGTCGAACCTGCGCCAGCAGGCGATCGCGCTCGGCCTGGGCGACCGGTTCGAGCTGATCGAGGACTGCTACGCCGCCGCGGACCGGATGCTCGGCCGGCTGGTGAAGGTGACGCCGTCGTCGAAGGTCGTCGGCGACCTGGCCCTGCACCTGGTCGGGGCAGGGGTGGACGCCGCGGACTTCGAGAAGGACCCGGCGGGCTTCGACATCCCGGACTCGGTGATCGGGTTCCTGCGCGGTGAGCTGGGCTCGCCGCCCGCGGGCTGGCCGGAGCCGTTCCGGACCCGCGCGCTGGAGGGCCGCAGCCCCGAGGCGGAGAAGGCGGAGCTGTCCATCGAGGACCGTCGCGGGCTGCGGGACGAGCGTCGCCGCACGCTGAACCGGCTGCTGTTCCCCGGCCCGACCAAGGACTTCGACACCCACCGCGAGCAGTACGGCAACACCGCGGTGCTGTCGTCGAAGGACTTCTTCTACGGGCTGGAGGAGGACCTCGAGCACACCGTGGACCTGGAGCCCGGCGTCACCCTGATCATCGAGCTGGAGGCAGTCTCCGAGCCCGACGAGCGCGGCTACCGCACCCTGCTGACCACGCTCAACGGGCAGCTGCGCCCGGTGGCGGTGCGCGACGAGTCGGTCGCCACCGAGGTGAAGGCCGCGGAGAAGGCGGACAAGGACGACGACGCGCACGTCGCCGCCCCGTTCGCCGGTGTCGTGACGTTGCAGGTCGCCGAGGGCGACACCGTCGACGACGGCCAGACCGTCGCCACCATCGAGGCCATGAAGATGGAGGCGTCGATCACCGCGCACCGGGCCGGCACCGTCAAGCGGCTCGCGATCGGCACGGTCACCCAGGTCGAGGGCGGGGACCTGCTGGTCGAGCTGGACTGAGCCGCACGGCACCATGGAGCCATGACCAGGCTGATCGCGGGCACGGCGGGCGGACGACGGCTCGCCGTGCCGCCGTCGGGGACCCGGCCGACCTCCGACCGGGTCCGTGAGGCGCTGTTCTCCGCGCTCGACCACGATCCGGGTCTCGGCGGTGCCGCCGTGCTGGACGTGTGCGCCGGGTCGGGCGCGCTCGGGCTGGAGGCGCTGTCCCGGGGCGCGACCGACGCGGTGTTCATCGAGTCGGACAAGCGGGCCGCGGGGGTGCTGCGGCGCAACCTGGCCGCGGTCGGGCTCGGCGGGTCGGTCGTCACCGGGCGGGCCGGGACGGTGCTGGCCGGGCCCGCGCCGCGGGCGTTCGACGTCGTGTTCGTCGACCCGCCCTACGCGGTGCCCGACGACGAGGTCGCGGGCTGGCTGACCGCCGCCACCACCCACGGCTGGCTCGCGCCCGGTGCGGCGGTCGTCGTCGAGCGGGCGAAGTCGTCGGGGGAGTTCGGCTGGCCCGCCGGGTTCACCGCGGGCCGGTCCCGCCGCTACGGCGACACCGTCCTGCACCACGGCTCGCTCGGGAGCTGAGCCCGGATCAGGCCGCCGGGCCCAGCAGCCGGCCGGGCGTCAGGTCCGGCACCGTCCGGTGTGCCCCGGCGGCGGTCAGCTCCGCGTCCCCGGCCGTCGTCCGGACCCCGACGATGGTGCCCATCCCGGCCGCGACCAGCGAGGACACCCCGGCAACGGAGTCCTCGAACGCGACGCAGCCGGCCGGGTCGGCGTCGAGGCGACGGCACGCGGTGAGGTAGCCCTCCGGGTCCGGCTTGCCGCGCACGACGTCCTCGGCGGTGACGACGAGCTCGACCAGCGGTGCCGCATCGAGCACCTCGCCCAGCACCCGGTCGGCCCAGCCGCGGCGGGCGCTCGTCACCACCGCGAGCCGGTGCCCGCGCCCGGCCAGCGACCGGAGCAGCGCGGGAGCGCCGGGGACGACGTCGACGTCGTCGGCGAGGGCGGAGCCGTGCCCGGCCAGCTGCGCGGCGAGCTCGTCGGGGTCCGCGTCGCGCCACGGCCCGTCGACCTCGCGCAGCGTGTCGGCCGCGCGGCGGCCCATGAACCGGTGCCGGTAGGTCTCGTCGTCGACCTCGGCGTCCCACTCGGCGAAGAACCGGGCCCAGGTCCGGCGGTGCACGTGCTCGCTGCGCACGAGGGTGCCGTCGAGGTCGAACACGACCGGGGCGCCGTCGGGAACGGTGCCCGTCACAGGCGGAACAGCTCGTCGCCGGCGCGGACCGTGTGCCCGGTGGGGGCGCTCACCGAGCCGGCGGGGGAGTCCAGCACGACGACCGGGCAGGTCGGCGCGAGGCCGGCCGCCCGCACGGCGGCGAGGTCCACGGTCAGCACCGGCGCGCCCCGCTCGACCGCGTCGCCCTTCGCGACGTGCGTGGTGAACCCGGCCCCGCCGAGCGAGACCGTGTCGATGCCGACGTGGACCAGGATCCCGGGGCCACCGTCGGCGGTGATCACGAAGGCGTGCGGGTGCAGCGCCGCGACGGTGCCGGCGACCGGGGCCAGCACGACCGCCTCGGTGGCGTCCGCGGGCGGCTCGACGGCCGTCCCGCCGCCGAGCAGCTCGTCGCGGAAGACCGGGTCGGGCACCCCCGCGGGGCCGACCACCGCGCCGTCGACCGGCGCGACGACGGACGTCACAGCAGGTCCCGGACGTCGTCGCAGAGGTTCTCCGCCTCCGGCCCGATCACGACCTGCACGACGGTCCCGGACCGGACCACACCGTGCGCCCCGGCGGCCTTCAACGCCGCGTCGTCGACCAGGCCGGGGTCGCCGACCTCGGTCCGGAGCCGGGTGATGCACGCCTCGATGTCGGTGATGTTCGCGGACCCGCCCAGCCCCGCCACGATGTCGTCGGCCCTGCTCATAGGAGGTCTCCCTCTGGTCGCAACTGGTTATGACCAGTGTCTTGACAGGGTGTCGTCCAGCCCGCACCCTCACTGGTTATAACCAGACCGTACCGGCTGACGCGACGGCTCCACAACGCCCGCGCACCGGCCCCGGTCGCCGACACCCTCACGAGGAGTGCGAGCCCATGAGCACCTCCACAGCGGAACCGGTACGACGACGGGCCGGGCTGGCCGGCCTGCAGCGTCTCGGCCGGAGCCTGATGCTCCCGATCGCCGTCCTGCCCGCGGCCGGCCTGCTGCTGCGCCTCGGGCAGGACGACCTGCTCGGCGGCGTCGAGGCGCTGAAGCAGCCCGCGGCCGTGCTCGCCGCGGCAGGCGGCGCGCTGTTCGACCACCTCCCGATGATCTTCGCGCTCGGCATCGCGATCGGCTGGGCGCGCCGCTCCGACGGGTCCACCGCGCTGGCCGCCCTCGTCGGCTACCTCGTGATGGACGGCGTGTTCACCGCGCTGTCCCCGGTGCTGCTGCCCGGGGTGCTCGACTCGAAGGGCGAGCAGGCCACGATCGACTTCGGGGTGCTGGGCGGCATCGTCGCGGGCCTGGTCGCGGCACTGCTGTGGCAGCGCTTCCACCGCACGACGCTGCCGACCTTCCTCGGCTTCTTCAACGGCCGCCGGCTGGTCCCGATCCTCACCGCCGTGTCGATGATGGTGATCGCGTCGGTGCTGAGCCTGGTCTACCCGGTGTTCAACGCCGGGCTGACCGGGCTGGGCAACGCGGTCGGGGAGAACGCCGTCGTCGGCGGCGGGGTCTTCGGCCTGGTCAACCGGCTGCTGCTGCCGGTCGGGCTGCACCACATCATCAACTCGGTCGTCTGGTTCCTGGTCGGCGACTTCAACGGCGTGCACGGCGACCTGTCCCGGTTCTTCGCGGGCGACCCGACCGCGGGCACCTTCATGACAGGCTTCTTCCCGATCATGATGTTCGCGCTGCCCGCCGCGGCGATGGCGATCTGGCACGAGGCCCGTCCGGAGCGGCGCAAGGTCGTCGGCGGGATCATGGTCTCGGTCGCGCTGACCTCGTTCGTCACCGGCATCACCGAGCCGCTCGAGTACGCCTTCGTCTACGTGGCGTGGCCGCTGTACCTGATCCACGCGGTGCTCACCGGCACCTCGCTGGCGCTGGTGAACGCGCTCGACATCCACAGCGGGTTCAGCTTCTCCGCAGGCGCCATCGACTACGTCCTCAACTTCGGCCAGTCCACCCGGCCACTGTGGCTGATCCCGATCGGGCTCGCCTACGCCGTCGTCTACTACGTGCTGTTCCGCTTCGTGATCCGTCGCTGGAACCTGCGCACCCCCGGCCGGGAGGACGACGAGGCCACCGGTACCACCGGCACCGACACCACCGAGACCACCGGCACCGCGGGCAAGGCCGACCGGTGACCGCCGCCGAGGAGCAGGAGAGCACCGTGCACACCCGCACCGCCGTCGTCGCGTCCCGGGTGGGGCTGCACGCCCGCCCGGCTGCGCTGTTCGCCCGCGCCGCCGCCGCCACCGGGCTGCCCGTCACCGTCGCGACCGACGGGAAGGACCCGGTCGACGCGCGCAGCGTCCTCGGGCTCATGACCCTCGGCGTCGTCTTCGGCGACGAGGTCGTGCTGCGGGCCGACGGCGACGGCGCCCCTGCTGCGCTGGACGGCCTCGTGACGCTGCTCGAGACGGACCACGACGCGTGATGCGTGACCGCGTGCTGCGCGGCACCGTCGTCACCGACGGCCGGCTGCTCCCGGACTCGGTCGTCGCGGTCGCGGGGGACCGGATCGTCGCGGTCCTCCCGGCCGCGGCGTACGACGGTCCGCTCCCGCCCGCGTCGTCGTCGCTGCTGCTGCCCGGGCTGGTCGACGTGCACGACCACGGCGGCGCCGGGCACGGCTTCCCGGACGCGACGGCGACGGGGGCGGCGGCCGCCGTCGCCCACCACCGCGCCCACGGCACGACGACGACGGTCGCCTCGCTGGTCTCCGCCCCGCCGACCGTGCTGGCGGAGCGGATCGCGACGCTGCGCCCGCTCGTCGTCGCCGGGGACCTCGCCGGGATCCACCTGGAGGGCCCGTTCCTGGCCGCCGCGCGGTGCGGCGCGCACGACCCGCGCGCGATCCTCCCGGGCGACCCCGCGCTGCTCGACGAGCTGCTCACCAAGGCGGACGGGGCCGTCGCGTCGGTGACCTACGCGCCGGAGACCGCGCACGCGGCGGACCTGCTCGCGGTGCTCGCCACGCACGGGGTGCTGCCGAGCATCGGCCACACCGACGCCGACGCCCGCACCACCGCGACCGGGATCGCACGGGCGGGCGGCGCGCCGATGAGCGCCACCCACCTGTTCAACGCGATGCCCCCGATGCACCACCGGGCGCCCGGGCCGGTCGCGGCGTGCCTGGCCGCGGCCGCCCGGGGCGAGCTCGTCGTGGAGCTCGTCGCGGACGGGGTGCACCTGTCGCCCGACACCGTCGCCGCGGTGTTCGACCTGGTCGGGCCGGACCGGGTCGCGCTGGTCACCGACGCGATGGCCGCCGCCGGGATGCCCGACGGCCGTTACCACCTGGGCACGATGCAGGTCCGGGTCGACGACGGCGTCGCCCGGATCCCGGACGGGCCCATCGCGGGCGGCACCGCGTGCCTGGTCGACGTCGTGCGCGCCACGGTGCGCGACGCGGGGGTGCGGCTGCAGGACGCGGTGCTCGCCGCGACCCGCACCCCGGCCCGGCTCCTCGGGCTCGACGGCGAGGTCGGGTCGCTGGCCCCGGGCCACCGCGCCGACGTGCTCGTCACCGACGCGGACCTGCGGCCGCAGCAGGTGCTGCGCGCCGGCCTGCCCGTCACCGACGGGGGTGCGTGATGGAGATCGTGGTCCTCGACGACCCGCGGGCCTGCGGGCGGGCGGTCGCCGACGCCGTCGCCGACGTCCTGGCCCGCGGCACCGGCCGGCCGCCGACCCTCGGGCTCGCCACCGGCAGCTCCCCGCTGCCCGCCTACGCCGAGCTGGTCCGCCGTCACCGCGACGAGGGGCTGTCCTTCGCCGGGGCCCGCGCCTTCCTGCTCGACGAGTACCTGGGCCTGCCCGCGGGGCACCCGCAGTCCTACCGCGAGGTCATCCGCCGCGAGCTCACCGACCATCTCGACATCGACCCGGCCGCGGTGCACGCCCCGGACGGCACCCGCGCGGACCCGGCCGAGGCCGCGGCGGACTACGAACGGCTGCTCGCCGCGTGCGGCCCGGTGGACCTGCAGATCCTCGGTATCGGCGGCAACGGGCACATCGGGTTCAACGAGCCCGGCTCGGCGTTCGGCTCGCGCACCCGGGTCGCGACGCTGACCGAGCGGACCCGCGCCGACAACGCCCGCTTCTTCGACCGTCCCGCGGACGTGCCGCACCGGGTGCTCACCCAGGGACCGGCCACGATCATGGAGGCCCGGCGGATCGTGCTCGTCGCGACCGGGGCGGGCAAGCGCGCGGCCGTGGCGGCGACGGTGTCCGGACCGGTCACGACCGACGTGCCCGCGACCGTGCTGCGCGACCACCCGCGCTGCACGCTCGTGCTCGACCGGGCGGCCGCCGGGGAGCGGGCCGGGCCCGTCGCGACCGGACAGGTCGGCGCACCGGGACGGGGGCGGTAGTGGCTACGGTGGACAGCACCATGAACGGCGAGGTCCGGATCGGCGACGGGGTCGTGCCCAAGCACGAACAGCTCCGCATCCTGCTCGCGGAGACGATCGCGCGGGACTTCGCACCGGGCGACGCCTTCCCCAGCGAGCGCCGGCTGTGCCTGGACCACGGCGTGAGCCGGGTGACGGTGCGGGCCGCCGTCGGCGAGCTGGAGCGCGACGGGCTGCTGACCCGGGTCCGTGGCAAGGGCACCTACGTCGCCGCCCGCACCGCGCGCTCCCGGCTGCACCTCGCGTCCTTCCACGACGACATGCGCAGGCTCGGGCTGACCCCGACCACGGTCGTCCTCGAGGTCGCGCTCACCACCGGACCGCCGGAGGCCGTCCGCGCGCTCGGCCAGGGGCCCGACGGCCGGTGCTGGCACCTGCGGCGGCTGCGGGTCGCCGACGGGGTGCCGATGTCGATCGACGACGCCTGGTACGACGCCGAACAGGTCCCCGACCTCGACGTCCACGACCTCAGCGGCTCGGTCTACGGGATCCTGCAGGAGCACTACCGGCTCCCCATCGACCGCGCCGAGCAGACCGTCGCCGCCCAGCAGGCCGACGAGGCCTCGGCGGTCCTGCTCGGGATCCCCGCCGGGCGCCCGATCCTGGTGTTCGACCGGACCTCCAGCTCCGGCGACCGGCCGGTCGAGTACACCGTGTCGCGCTACCGGGGTGACCGCTACGAGCTGCACATGTCGCTGGACCGCAGCTGGGCCTGACCGGTGATCACCGGCTGATAGGTTCCGGCCATGCCCGAGGTCCGTCGCGCCGTCTGCCCCGGTTCCTACGACCCGCCGACGGTCGGTCACCTCGACGTCATCGCCCGCACCGCGGCGCTGTTCGACGAGGTGTTCGTCGCGATCCTGGTGAACCCCCGCAAGGAGGGGCTGTTCTCCGTCGACGAGCGTGTCGCGATGCTCACCGAGATCACCGCGGACCTGCCGGGCGTGCGGGTCGAGTCGTTCCAGGGTCTGGTCGTCGACTACTGCCGCGAGCGCGGCGCCCAGGCGATGGTCAAGGGCCTGCGCGGGGCGACGGACTACGACTACGAGCTCCCGATGGCGCACATGAACCGGCACCTGACCGGGGTCGAGACGCTGTTCCTGCCCGGTGCGCCCGGTCAGGTCTACGTGTCGAGCTCGCTGGTCAAGGAGGTCGCCCGCGGCGGCGGCGACGTCACCGCGTTCCTCCCGCCGAGCGTGCACACCCGGCTGCTGGACCGGCTCGCCTGACACGCGGGAGCGGCGCCCAATAACGGGTCCGCGCCCGCGACGGTGAGAGGATCCGTCTCGTGTACCGGGTCTTCGAGTCGCTGGACGCGCTGGTGACGATCGTCGAGGAGGCGCGCAGCGTCCCGATGACGTCGAACTGCGTGGTCCCGCGCGGCGACGTGCTGGAGCTCCTCGACGACGTCCGCGAGGCGATCCCGGGCGAGATGGACGACGCCCAGGACGTGCTCGACCGGCGCGACGACGTCGTGTCCGAGGCCGAGCGCGAGGCGGAGGAGACCCGGACCGCGGCGAACGCCGAGGCCGAGGAGACGCTGCAGAACGCGCGCACCGAGGCCGAGCGGCTCGTCGCCGAGGCGCAGGAGGAGGCCGGGCGCACCCTGGCCGAGGCCCGCCACGAGGCGGAGCGCGCGGTCGCCGAGGGCCGCCGCCAGTACGCCGAGGTCACCGACCGGGCCCGGGACGAGGCCGAGCGGATGAGCCACGCCGGCCGGGCCGCGCACGACCGGCTCATCGCCGACGGGCAGAACGAGCAGACCCGGCTGGTGTCCCAGACCGAGGTCGTCCGTTCCGCGCACGCCGAGGCAGGCCGGATCGTCGACGGCGCGCACGCCGAGGCCGACCGGCTGCGCCGGGAGTGCGACGACTACGTCGACACCACCCTGGGCGAGCTGGAGACCACCCTGAACAACGCGCTCGGCGTCGTCGGGCGCGGGCGCAGCCAGATCTGGCGCGGCCAGTACGGCCCGAACTACGGCGGCGGACGGCCCCCGGAGCAGGGCCGCACCGGCACCGGGATGGACCTCATCGACTGACGGCCGTGGCGGCTCGCGCAGTCCCGGCCGGGCGCCGACGCGGCGCTCACCCCGGATCCACCGAGCTGCGGAGCCGGAGCGCGGCCCCGGCGGCGCCCACGACCGACATCACCACGACCACACCGCACAGGACCGACGCCACCGGCGCCAGGCCCCACACGTCGACCGCCGCCCCCGCCAGCAGGCTCGCCACGGCGGCCGCGAGGTAGCAGTACAGGTAGACCGCGGCGAGGGTGCCGGCGCGCGTGCCCTCCGGGCTCCGGTCGAGCAGGACCCGGATCGCGCCGGCGAACGCGACGCCGAACCCGGCCCCGGCCGCGACCGCGGAGGCGAGGTAGGCGGCGAAGCTCCCGAGGGTGATCGCGCCGACGAAGCCGGCGGTGCCGGCCGCCAGCACGACGGCCCCGCCGGTCAGTGCGCGTGCGGCGGGCAGCCGGGCGGCCACGAGCCCCGCCGCCGGTCCCGCGAGGTGGTAGACGGCGACGGCCAGGGCGCCGCTGAACAGGTCGTCGCGGCCCAGTACGGAGGCCGCGAGCGACGGGGCCAGCGCCTGGGTGAACCCGCCGAGGACGTAGGTCGCCGCGACGACGACACACACCATCGGGAACAGCCGGCGCGCGGCGCGGGGTACCCGGACCTCCGGCCGCAGCGACCGCAGCGCCCCGGGCCGCCGGGCCGCGGTCTCCGGCAGCAGGGCGAGCGCCGCGGCGGCCACGACGAGCAGTCCCGCCGCGACGACGAAGGACCGGACGGGTGCACCGTCCGGCGCGAGCTGCACCGCGGCTCCGGAGGCGAGCGCGCCGAGCGCGATGCCGCCCGGCGGCGCGCCGCTCGTGATCGCCCCGGCCAGCCCGGGACGCGCCGGAGGCGCCAGGTCGACGACGTAGCCGCCGAGCGCGGCCAGCGCGAGCCCCACCGACACCCCCTGGACCGCCCGCCCGATGATCAACGGTGCGGACGAGTCGACGGTGGCGAGGACCAGGCACGCCACCGCGCCGACGATCAGCGCGGGCACCGCCACCCGGCGCCGGCCCACGTGGTCGGACAGGCTGCCGCAGCACAGCAGGGCGACCAGCAGCGGCACGACGTAGACGGCGAACGCGCCGGTGAGCGCGACCGTCGAGATGCCGTAGGACCGCTGGTAGACGACGTAGAGCGGTGCCGGCACCCCGGCCGCGGCGCAGACCACCACGAAGGACACCGATGCCGTCGCGAAGGCCGGCGGGAACGATCGGGACCGGAACACCGGTCTCAGGTCGCCGGGACGACGGACAGCAGAGCAGCGAAGATCACCGTCCGAGACTAGGCGCTCCGCAACGATGTCCAGGAGCACAGGGGCGTCGGCACACCGTCCGACGACCGGCCCCCGCAGCGCGACGCCGGCCGGCCCCGTCCCCGACGTCCACCGCCGCCGGCGCCGACCGGGCCGCTGCGTCCTCAGCCCTGCTGCGCCGCCCACTCCTCGACCCGGCGCCCGCTCTCCTCCGGCGACAGGTCCTCCACCCGGGTCATCACCGCCCACCGCACCCCGTACGGGTCGACGACCGAGCCGAACCGGTCCCCGGACACGAACGTCGAGACCGGCTCGCGCACCGTCGACCCGGCCTCCGCCAGCGTCGCGACGGCCGCGTCCACGTCGGGTACGTACACCGCGAGCGACAGCGACACCGGGTGGTCGCCCGCCGGGGCGGCGACGAGGCCGTGGTCGGGCATCGCGTCGGAGACGGTGAACCGGCCGGCCGCCAGCTCCAGCTCGGCGTGCCCGACCATCCCGCCCATCTCGGTGACCGAGAGCACCCGGGCCCCGAAGGCGGCGCAGTAGAGTTCGATCGCCGCGCGGGCGGGCGATGCCACCAGGTGCGGGGTGAGCGAGGTGACCCCGTGCGGACGGCCGTCGGTGGTGTGGGCGCCGGTGACGCTGCTCGTGAGCTCCATACGACGACTCTCCCCGCCCCGCGACGGCGCGGATTGAACATTGCCGACAGGGGGGTTGGTCGATGACCGTCGAGTCGCGCGGACACCTGAACCCGGGTGCCCCCGAGGTCACGCTCGACCGGGCGCCCATCGGGCTCGACGACCTCGTCCGGTGGGTGTGGACCGCCCGCTGGGACCTCCCGCCGGGGCGCACGGTGCGCCAGCGGGTGCTGCAGTACCCGGCGTTCAACCTCGTCACCGACCCGGTCACCGCGACGCTGCACGGGCCGCGCACCGGCGTCGACGTCCGGGAGCTGGCCGGGCGGTCCTGGGTCGTCGGCGTCCTGCTGCGGCCCGGCGCGACCCCGCTGTTCACGGCCACCGCACCCGCCGCGCTGCGCGGGACCGCCGAAAAGGTCCGCGGCGCGCCGGTGGCGGAGCTCACCGCGGCCGTGGCGGCCGGCGACCCGGCCGCGACGGTGCGGGACTGGCTCGCCCCGCTGGCGGACCGGGTCACCGACGCCGGACGCCTGGTCAACCGGGCCTGCGCGTTGGCCGAGTCCCGCGCCGACGTCCTGCGCGCCGACCAGCTCGCCGAGCTCGTCGGTGTCGCACCGCGGACCCTGGAACGCCTGGTCCGCGGCCACATCGGACTGACCCCGCTGTGGCTGATCGAGTGCCGTCGCCTGCAGCACGCCGCCGCGGTACTCCGGACCGACCCGGGCACCGCACTGGCCGGGCTGGCCGCCGATCTCGGCTACGCCGACCAGGCCCACTTCACCCGTCGCTACCGGGCGGTGCTCGGCGAGACGCCCGGCGCGACCCGGCAGGCGGCCCGCGCGGCCGGGTGATCACGGGTACTGCTGCGACGCAAGGTGCTTCACCACGCGCAGTTGCTGTGGTCGGATACGCCGGACGCAGGAATCCAGGTCACCCGCCGTACTACCCTCCCGCGCATGGCACGCCGGCCCGAACCCGACCCGACGACCTGGTGGGCACGCTACGGGCACCGGCTGGAAGGACCCCCTGTGACGAACCCGGCGCAGCCCCCGGCTCCCGAGGTCCCGCGTCCCGAGCTCCCACGTTCCGAGGCCCCGCGCGGGAACCCCGGGGCGGCCGCGGCGGACCTGCGTGAGGACACCATGCTGCGCGCGCGGCCCGACCGGCCGCGCACCGGCTGGCGGCGCGCGCTCTACGACGTCACCGGCGGCCGTGTGAACCCCGGCCCGAGCGACGCCGAGGAGCTCCGCTCCGGGCTGCTGGCCCGGGTCCGCGCGCCGCTGGCCGGGGCGCACCGGGTGGCGGTCATGTCGGTCAAGGGCGGCGTCGGCAAGACCACGGTCGCGGCCTGCCTCGGACAGGCGCTGGCCGAGCACCGCGGGGACCGGGCCGTCGTCCTCGACGCCAACCCCGACGCCGGCACGCTCGCCGACCGCCTCACCGGCGACTCCCGGATCACCGTCCGCGAGCTGCTGAACGATCTGGACTCGGTCGGCACCTGGACCGACGTGTCCCGCTACACGAGCCTCGCCGGGCGCCTGCAGGTCCTGGCCTCGGAGCAGGACCCCGCCTCGGGCGAGGCGTTCTCCCGCGACGAGTACGAGCGCGTGGTCGACCTCCTGGGCCGCTTCTTCAACATCATCATCACCGATTCCGGCACCGGGATGGTGCACTCCACGATGCAGGGCACCCTCGCGCGCGCCGACTCGGTCGTCGTGGTCGGGGCCCCGACCGTCGACGGCGCGGGCCGGGCCAGCAAGACGCTGGACTGGCTGGTCGCGCACGGCCACGGCGACCTCGTCCGCGACGCGGTGGTCGTGCTGTCCTGCGACCGGCGCAGCGCCGAGGTCGACGCCGCGCGGATCCGCGAGCACTTCGCCCAGCGGGTGCGCGGCGTCGTCGAGGTCCCGCACGACCCGCACCTGGCCACCGGCGGCCGGGTCGACCCGGCCCGGCTCCGCCCGGCGACCGCGGACGCGTTCCTGGAGCTGGGCGCCCTGGTCGCCGACGCGTTCGACGTGCGACGACGCGACTGAACGGGCCGCGTACGCTGGTCCGTGAGATGAACACCGCGCGCAGCCAGAACCGTCCCGACGACAACCCCTGGGTCCTCTCCACCCGTGAGCTGGCCCGCCGCCCCGGTAACCAGCGCACCGTGGCCCGTACGGTCCCCGCGCCGTCGGGCGACGCCGAGATCGGCCTGACCGGGGTGATCACCGTCCCCGGCGGGTCCGACGTCGAGCTCGACGTGTCCCTGGAGTCGGTGACCGAGGGCGTCTACGTCTCCGGCACGGCCGATGCCCGGCTGGCGGGGGAGTGCTCGCGCTGCCTGGAGCCGATCGGTGAGGACGTGCAGGTCCGGATCGGCGAGCTGTTCGCCTACCCGGACTCGGTCACCGAGGAGACCACCGACGCCGACGAGATCCCGCGCCTGGTCGACGAGCGCATCGACCTCACCCAGACCGTGCGCGACGCGATCGTCACCGAGCTCCCGATGGCGCCCCTGTGCCGCGAGGACTGCCCCGGTCTGTGCGTCGAGTGCGGCGAGAGGTGGGCCGATCTCCCGTCGGATCACGGGCATGAGACACTGGATCCTCGTTGGGCGGCGCTCCGTGAGCGTCTGCCCTCCACCGACTGAGCGGCGGCTCCACGTGAGCCCGCTCCCCGGTGGGCAGACCTGATCGTTCGAAGTACCGAGGAGTGTCATCATGGCCGTTCCCAAGCGCCGGATGTCGCGGTCGAACACGCGTGCGCGCCGGTCGCAGTGGAAGGCCACTGCGCCGACCCTGGTCGCCTGCTCGAACCGCGCCTGCCGTGAGCCGAAGCTGCAGCACATCGCCTGCCCGACCTGTGGGCAGTACGACGGCCGTCAGGTCACCAGCCCGGCCTGATCGCAGCAGTGGGCGACAAGAGCGTGACCGGTCCGGTGACGGACCGGTCACCTCTGCTGTCCGCACTCGGTGTGGACCTGGACGAGGCGCTGCTCACGCTGGCGCTCACCCACCGGTCCTACGCCTACGAGCACGGCGGTCTGCCGACCAACGAGCGCCTGGAGTTCCTGGGCGACTCGGTGCTGTCGATCGTGATCACCGAGCGGCTCTACCGGGACCACCCGGACCTGCCCGAGGGGCAGCTGGCGAAGCTGCGCGCGAGCGTGGTCAACATGCACGCGCTCGCCACCGTCGCGGTGGCGCTGCCGACGCCGGACGACGGGCCGCACGGCCTCGGCGCGTACCTGTACCTGGGGCGCGGTGAGGAGCTGACCGGTGGCCGGTCGAAGGCCAGCATTCTGGCCGACGCCACCGAGGCGCTGCTCGGCGCGGTGTATCTCGCGCACGGCCTCGAGCCGTCCCGCGAGCTGATCCACCGGCTGTTCGCGGACCTGCTGCACAGTGCCCCGCTGCTCGGTGCGGGCCTGGACTGGAAGACCAGCCTGCAGGAGCTCACCGCCGCCGGCGGGCACGGCGTGCCCGAGTACCGGATCGACGAGGAGGGCCCGGACCACCTGAAGGTGTTCACCGCGACGGCCGTCGTCGGGGGTCGCGACCTCGGCAGCGGTGAGGGGCGCACCAAGAAGGAGGCCGAGCAGAAGGCGGCCGAGATCGCCTGGCACGCGCTGTCCGACGAGAGTGCCGGCTCCGGGCGGTAGCCGTCGATGCCGGAACTGCCCGAGGTCGAGGTCGTCCGCCGCGGCCTCGCCGACCACGTGCTGGACCGGCGGATCGCCCGCGTCGAGGTGCTGCATCCGCGCGCGGTACGCCGGCATCCGACCGGCGCGGACGACTTCACCGGCCGGCTGACCGGTCGCACGCTGTCCGCGGCGGCGCGGCGCGGCAAGTACCTCTGGCTGGAGCTGGACACCGCGGGCCCCGGCGACGACGCACTGCTCGCGCACCTGGGGATGTCCGGGCAGATGCTCGTGGAGCCCCCGGACGCGCCCGACGAGAAGCACCTGCGGGTCCGTGTCCGGTTCGACGACGACGGCCCCGAGCTCCGCTTCGTCGACCAGCGCACCTTCGGCGGGCTGTCGGTGCACCCGCTCGCCGCGGCCGCGGGCGGCGGCCTGGTGCCCGAGCCGGTCGCGCACATCGCGCGCGACCCGATGGACCCGGCGTTCTCGGCCGACGACGCCGTCGCGGCGCTGCGTCGCCGTCGCACCGAGGTCAAGCGGGCGCTTCTCGACCAGACCGTCGTCTCCGGGATCGGCAACATCTACGCCGACGAGGCGCTCTGGCGGGCCCGGCTCCACGGCACCCGGCCCACCGGGAAACTCACCCGGGCCCAGGGTCACGCCGTCCTCGACGCCGCGACGACCGTCATGCACGAGGCGCTCGCCCAGGGCGGGACCTCCTTCGACGCGCTGTACGTCAACGTCAACGGCGCCTCGGGCTACTTCGACCGCTCCCTGAACGTCTACGGCCAGGCGGACCGGGCGTGCCGTCGCTGCGGCACCCCGATCCGCCGGGACGCGTTCATGAACCGCTCGTCGTTCACCTGCCCGCGGTGCCAGCCGGCGCCGCGGCCGCGTCGCTGAGCGACGCGGGGGTCAGGAGCAGTCGCGGCGCAGCAGGTCCTCCGGGGTGTCGCGGCGCAGCAGCGCCAGCGACGCCCCCGCGGCGACGGCGACCACCGGCGGGCGCGGGACCTGGTTGTAGGTCGAGGCCATCGACGCGTGGTACGCGCCGGACACCGGCACCGCCAGCAGGTCCCCGGGCGCGACGTCGGCGGGCAGCCGGACGCCGTCGGCGATCACGTCGGAGGACTCGCAGTGCCGCCCCGCCACGCGGACCGTCTCCAGCGGCGCCCGGGTGGCGCGCCCGACGAGCCGGACCGGGTAGCGGGCGCCGTAGAGGGCGGGGCGCGGGTCGTCGCTCATGCCGCCGTCGACCAGCACGGTGGTGCGGCCGTCGCCGCAGCGCTGCACCGCGCCGACCCGGTAGAGCGTCACCCCGGCCCGGGCGACGACCGCGCGCCCCGGCTCGACCAGCAGCCGCGGCTCGTCGATCCCATGCGCCGCACAGGCCCGGGCCAGGGTGCCCCGCACGGCCCGGCCGAAGAGCGCCGGGTCCAGGCAGGGCTCGCCCTCGGCGTAGCCGACCGCGTGCCCGCCGCCCAGGTCCAGCTCGGCGACGCTGATCCCGTACCGCGCACGCAGCGCCGCGATCACACCCACCATCCGGACCGCGGCCCGCTCGTAGCGCGACACCGACGGCACCTGCGAGCCGAGGTGGCAGTGCAGCCCGGCCAGCTCCAGCTCGGGGCGGGCCAGCACCCGTCCGGCGACCTCGCACGCCTCGGCGGGCGGCATCCCGAACCACGACGACGCGGTGCCGGTCGTGAGCCCCGGGTGGGTGCCGGCGTCGACGTCCGGGCTGATCCGCAGCAGCACCTTCTGCCGGTGCGGCGCGAGCGCGGCGATCCGGTCGACCTCCGCCGCAGAGTCCAGCACGATCCGCCCGACGCCCGCGGCGAACGCCGCCTTGAGATCCTCGTCGGTCTTGACGGTGCCGTGCAGCACGATCCGGTCGCCGGGCAGCCCCGCGGCCGCGGCCACCGCGACCTCGCCGCCGGAGCAGGCGTCGACCGAGCAGCCCTCGTCGGCGACCAGGCGGGCCATCCCGCGGCAGAGGAACGCCTTGCCGGCGTAGACGATCTCGGCGTCGGGCAGCGCGGCCCGGTAGGCGCGGCAGCGGGCCCGGACGTCGGCGGTGTCGAGCACCTGCACCGGGGTGCCGAAGTGGGCGGCGAGCCCGGCGAGGTCGACCCCGCCGATCTGCAGGGCGCCGTCGGAGGTCGCGCGGGTCGTGACCGGCCACAGGCCCGGCTCGAGGCGGGCGGCCAGCGTCGGGCGGAGGGAGGGGAGCAGGTCGGCGAGGGTCACCGGGATGACTCCTTGGTGGCGGGCGCCCGGTGCGGGCGCCGTGCCCCTCCGTTGTCACCCCGCGGGCCCCTCCGTGCCCGCTCCCGCTACGCCGCCCTGACGGCGCCGGTGCCACCACTGGCGCCACCTTGACACGCACAGGGTCCGCTGGCCGTCGACGACGGTTGCTGCCGCTCCGCGGCCACCTCCGCCGTCCCGGCACCCGGGCCGTACCCGCGGGGTGTGCGCCCGGCCCTCAGAGCCAGTCGTTGCGCTTGAACGCCAGGTACAGCCCCAGACCGAGCAGCAGCATCAGCCCGATGGCCATCGGGTAGCCCAGCGCCCAGTGCAGCTCCGGCATCTCGTCGAAGTTCATGCCGTAGATGCCGGCGATCAGGGTCGGCGCGAACAGGATCGCCGCCCACGACGACACCCGCTTCATCTGCTCGTTCTGCGCGAAGCCCGCCTCGGTGAGCCGGGTCATCTCCTCGTTCTGCCGCTGCGCGACCAGGGTCGAGTTGACCGTCAGGATGTTGCCGAGCAGGTCGCGGAACCCCTCGACGCGCTCCCGCACCCGAGTGGCGTGGTCGATCACGTCGCGCATCGCCCGGCGCAGCTCCAGGTCCGGGGCGTCGCCGGACTTGGCGAATCGGGCCCGCAGCTCGACGAAGATCTCCTGCAGCGGCTCGACGGCCCGCTGGAACGCGATGACCTGCCGGGTCAGCTGGTAGATGCGCCGTGACACGTTCGGGTCGCCGCGGAAGACCTGCACCTCGATCTCGTCGATGTCGTCCTGCAGACCGTCGAGGACGGGGAAGTAGTCGTCGACGACCCGGTCCAGCACCGCGTAGAGCACCGCCATCGGACCGTGCGAGAGCAGGTCCGGCTCGCCCTCCAGCCGGTCGCGGACCTCGCCGAGCTGCGGCTCGGCGGCGTGCCGGACGGTGATGACGAAGTCCGGGCCGAGGAACAGGTGCACCTCGCCGATCTCGACGACCTCGTCGGAGTCGACGTAGCGGGCCGGGCGCAGCACCACGAACTCGGTGCTGCCGTAGCGCTCCAGCTTGGGGCGCTGGTGGGCGTTGACGGTGTCCTCGATCGCCAGCGCGTGTAGCCCGAACTCCGCCGCAACCTGGTGGATCTCGTCGACGCCCGGCCGCAGCATGCCGATCCAGCAGAACGCGGGTGCGTCGCCGCCGCGGTCGGCACGGCAGCCCTGCAGCGCCTCGACCGCGCTGTCGACGGAGTCGGGCGCCGCCGCCCGCTTGCCGTCGACGTAGACCGCGTTGTCGATCACCGACATGCACAGACCTCCCCGCCGGGCCGGCCGGGCGGGTGCCCGGGCCGTCACCGAGCAGGGTAACCAGCGCTGTCCCGCGCAACCGCCGGGACGAGGTGGGCGACCAGCGCGGTCGCCAGCAGCCCGGCCAGGAGCTCCAGGTCCCGCGTGCCGGTGTGCAGCTCGGCGAGGCGGTGCAGCCCGAAGCCGTCGGCGAACCCCCAGCAGACCGCCGCGGCGGCCGACGCACCGGCCGCCGTCGTCGCGACGGCGAGCGCCGCCGTCCCCACCACCGCGACGGCGACCGCGACCGCGGCGACGAGGCCGGGCCCGCCACCGGCGGCCCCCGCGGCACCGGCGGCGAGCCCCGCGGCGACGCCGGTGGCGATCGCGGCGACGAACCCGGCGCCCCCGGACAGGGGCGGCGGGACCGGACGGGCGGGGCGGCGCTGCAGCATGCGCGGGAGCGTGCGCCCCCGGCAGCGGATCGGCCCGGCCCCTGACGCGGTGTTGGCGTCGTCACGCGCGTGTGGTGACGGGTTCCTGAGATCGACCGCCCGTCCGGGGGACGTGATGGCCACCACCGGGCGTCAAGAACGCGTCAACGCGCGACCCGGTGGGCGTCAATCCGCCGTCATCGCCGCGGGCGCGACCCCCGGTGCGGCGCACGATCCCCGCAGCCCGCCGGACATGCCGGCGGGTGGGCACGACCGAGGAGAGTCCCGTGGCCGACCTGGCCTACACCGCGTTGCTGGTGGCGTCCTTCGCCGTCCTCGCGCTCACCCTGCGCGGGATGGAGAAGCTGTGATCGCGAACATCGCCGGGGGTGTGCTCGCCCTGGCCCTGCTGGTCTACCTGGTGATCGCGCTGCTCCGGCCGGAGCGGTTCTGATGGCGGGGCTCGCGCAGGCGGCGGCGCTGGTGGCGCTGCTCGCCGTGACCTGGAAGCCGCTGGGCGACCGGATGGGGCGGGTCTACACCGACACCCGGCACTGGCGGATCGAGCGGTTCGTCTACCGGGTCTGCCGGATCGACGCCGCGTCCCCGCAGCGCTGGACGACCTACGCCGCGGGTGTGCTGGGCTTCTCGTTCGTCTCGATCGCGCTGCTCTACCTGATGCAGCGGCTGCAGGCCTTCCTCCCGCTCGGGTTCGGCCGCGGCACCGACGGCGCCACCTCGGTGTCGCCCGCGATGGCGTTCAACACCGCGGTGTCGTTCGTGACCAACACGAACTGGCAGTCCTACGTGCCCGAGCAGGTGCTCGGCCACACCGTGCAGATGGCCGGCCTGACCGTGCAGAACGTCGTGTCCGCCGCCGTCGGCATGGCGGTCGCGGTCGCGCTGGTCCGCGGGTTCGTCTCCCGCGGCGACGACGACGGCCGCATCGGCAACTTCTGGGTCGACCTCACCCGCGGCGTCACCCGGATCCTGCTGCCGGTCGCCGCCGTCGCCGCCGTCGCCCTCGTCGCGACCGGCGTCGTGCAGTCGCTGCGCTCCGGGGTGGAGATCACCGCCGTGGACGGCTCGGTGCACACCCTCCCGCTGGCCCCGGCCGCGTCGCAGGAGGCGATCAAGGAGCTCGGCACCAACGGCGGCGGGATCGTCAACGCGAACTCCGCGCACCCGTTCGAGAACCCGGGCCCGGTCGCGAACCTGCTGGAGATCTTCCTGCTGCTGGTGATCCCGGTCGCGCTGACCCGGACCTTCGGGGTCATGGTCGGCCGGGTCCGCCAGGGCGTCGTCCTGCTGTCGGTCATGGGCGGCCTGTGGGCGCTCATGCTCGCCGCCGCCTGGCTCGCCGAGACCCACCCCAACGGCCCCGCCGCGCTCGCTGCAGGTGGTGCGATGGAGGGCAAGGAGGTGCGCTTCGGCATCCCCGGCTCGGTCCTGTTCGCGGTGTCGACGACCGGGACGTCCACCGGCGCGGTCAACTCGATGCACGACAGCTACTCCGGCGCCGCCGGCGGCGTGACGCTGCTGAACATGCTGCTCGGCGAGGTCGCCCCCGGCGGGGTCGGAGCGGGCCTCTACGGCCTGCTGGTGCTCGCCGTCATCGCGGTGTTCCTCGCCGGACTGATGGTCGGCCGGACCCCGGAGTACCTCGGCAAGAAGCTCGGCCGCCGCGAGATCACCTACGCCGCGGTGTCGATCCTGGTCATGCCGGCGTTCGTGCTGCTGGGGGCCGGTCTGGCGATCGCCCTGCCGGGCACCGCCGACGCCCTGAACAACGACGGGGCGCACGGCTTCTCCGAGGTCCTCTACGCCTGGGCCTCGGCCGCCAACAACAACGGCTCCGCGTTCGGCGGGCTCACCGCGACCGGTGACTTCTTCCAGGCCGGCCTGGGGCTGGCCATGCTGTTCGGCCGGTTCGTGCCGATGCTGGCGGTGCTGGCGCTCGCCGGCTCGCTGGCCCGCCAGCGCCGCGTCCCGGCCGGGGCGGGGACGCTCCCGACCGACGGCCCGCTGTTCGCCGGGCTTGTCGGGGGCACCGTGCTGCTGGTCTCGGCGCTGACGTTCTTCCCGGCGCTGGCGCTCGGCCCGATCGCCGAGGCCCTGTCGTGAGCCGGCGTCCCACCCCGCCCCCCGCCCCCACTCCGACCCCGTCGCCCGCCTCCGGCGGTGCCCCCAGGGGAACCTTCGTGGCTTACAGCGCTACGAAAGTGACCCTCGGAGCAGACGGCGGTGGGGGGATCCCCCGACCGGAGGAGAACGTGTCCGTGTCCACCGAGCGGCCCACCACCGGGCCGCAGGCGTCCGACCCGGCGCCCGCGCCCGTCGCCGCGGGGGCCTTCGCCCCGGGGCAGCTGCTGGCGGCGCTGCCCGAGGCGCTGCGCAAGCTGGACCCACGCGTGCAGGCCCGCAACCCGGTCATGTTCGTCGTCTGGGTCGGGTCCGTGCTGGTCACGGTGCTCGCCGTCGCGGACCCGAGCGTGTTCGCGGTGCTCGTCGCGGTGTGGCTGTGGTTCACCGTGCTGTTCGCCAACCTCGCCGAGGCCGTCGCGGAGGGGCGCGGCAAGGCCCAGGCCGCCTCGCTGCGGGCCACCCAGCGCGACACCGTCGCCCGCAGGCTGGTCACCGACGCGCCCGCCGACCGCGACGCCGCCGAGGAGCAGGTCCCCGGCGCGCAGCTGCGCCTCGGCGACCTCGTCGTCGTCGAGGCGGGGGAGACGATCCCCGGCGACGGCGACGTCGTGCACGGCATCGCCTCGGTCGACGAGTCCGCCATCACCGGCGAGTCCGCGCCGGTCATCCGGGAGGCGGGCGGCGACCGCAGCGCCGTCACCGGCGGCACCACCGTGCTGTCGGACAGGATCGTCGTGCGGATCACGACGAGGCCGGGGGAGTCCTTCGTCGACCGGATGATCGCGCTCGTCGAGGGCGCGGCCCGGCAGAAGACGCCGAACGAGATCGCCCTGACGATCCTGCTCTCGGCCCTGACGATCATCTTCCTGCTCGCGGTCGTCGCGATCGCCCCGATGAGCGCCTACGCCGGCACGCAGGTCCCGCTGCTCGTGCTCACCGCGCTGCTGGTCTGCCTGATCCCGACCACCATCGGCGCGCTGCTGTCCGCGATCGGCATCGCCGGCATGGACCGGCTGGTGCAGCGCAACGTGCTCGCCACCTCCGGCCGCGCCGTCGAGGCCGCCGGTGACGTCGACACGCTGCTGCTCGACAAGACCGGCACCATCACCTTCGGCAACCGTCGCGCCACCGCGCTGCACGGCGTGGGCGGCACCGGGACCGACGAGCTCGCCCGCGCGGCCCGGCTGTCGAGCCTGGCCGACCAGACGCCCGAGGGCCGCAGCATCGTCGAGCTCTGCGCGTCCGAGCACGGGCTCGCCCCCGAGGCCGACGCCGCGGAGGCCGTCGCGGAGTTCGTGCCGTTCACCGCGCAGACCCGGATGTCGGGTATCGACCTCGACGGCGAAGTCGTCCGCAAGGGCGCCGCGGCCGCGATCCTGGAGTGGGCGCAGGCCGCCGACCGGGCCGAGGTCGACCGCATCGTCGAGACCGTGTCCGACGACGGCGGGACCCCGCTGGTCGTCGCGGCCGCCGACGCCCCGGACGGGCGCGGTGCTCGCGTGCTCGGAGTGATCGAGCTGTCCGACGTCGTCAAGCCCGGCATGGCCGAGCGGTTCGCCGAGCTGCGCGCGATGGGCATCCGCACGGTGATGGTCACCGGCGACAACCCGCGCACCGCCGCGGCGATCGCCGCGCAGGCCGGCGTCGACGACCACATCGCCGAGGCCACGCCGGAGGACAAGCTCGCCTACATCCGCCGTGAGCAGGAAGGTGGGCGGCTCGTGGCGATGACCGGCGACGGCACCAACGATGCGCCCGCGCTCGCCCAGGCCGACGTCGGCGTCGCCATGAACACCGGCACCTCCGCCGCGAAGGAGGCCGGGAACATGGTCGACCTGGACTCCGACCCGACCAAGCTGATCGAGATCGTCGAGATCGGCAAGCAGCTGCTCATCACCCGCGGCGCGCTGACGACGTTCTCCGTCGCCAACGACCTCGCGAAGTACTTCGCGATCCTGCCCGCGATGTTCGTCGCGCTCTACCCGTCGCTGGGACTGCTCAACGTGATGGGCCTGGCGACGCCCGAGTCCGCGATCCTCTCCGCGGTCGTCTTCAACGCGCTGGTCATCGTCGCGCTGATCCCGCTCGCCCTGCGCGGGGTGCGGTACCGGCCGTCCTCGGCGGCGTCGCTGCTGCGCCGCAACCTGCTCGTCTACGGCCTCGGCGGGGTCGTCACCCCGTTCGCCGGGATCGCGTTCATCGACCTGCTCGTCCGTCTCGTCCCGGGGATCTGATGCTCACCACCCTGCGCCGCCAGACCGCCACCGGTCTGCGCGTGCTCCTCGTCATGACGGTCCTGTGCGGGATCGTCTACCCGCTCGCGATCTGGGGCGTCGCCCGGATCCCGGGCCTGGAGGCCCGGGCCGAGGGCTCGGTGCTGCCGGGCGGCGCCGGGTCGTCGCTGATCGGGATCGACCCGGTCGCGCCCGACCCGGCCGCCGACCCGTTCTTCCACACCCGGCCCGCGGCGTCGGCGGAGGCCGAGGACGGTCTCGGCCCGGCCGACACCGCCACCTCCGGCGGGTCGAACAAGGGCGGCTTCGACGACGGGCTGCTGGCCGCCGTGCACCAGCGCCGCGCGGTGATCGCCGCCCGCGAGGGCGTCGCGCCGCAGGCGGTCCCGGCCGACGCGGTGACCACGTCGGCGTCCGGGCTCGACCCGGACATCAGCCCGGAGTACGCGGCCCTGCAGGTGCCCCGCGTCGCGCGGGTCACCGGGCTGCCCGTCGCGCGCGTCGGCGAGCTCGTCGCCGCCGCGACGTCCGGGCGCACCCTCGGGTTCCTCGGGGAGCCGCGGGTGAACGTCACCGAACTCAACCTGTCCGTGCGGGACGCGCGCGGGTGAGCAGGGCCGACAATGGCCGGATGAGGGGTGAGCTCCGCATCCATCTCGGCGCCGCGCCCGGGGTCGGCAAGACCTTCGCCATGCTCGGCGAGGCCCACCGCCGCCTCGGGCGCGGCACCGACGTCGTCGTCGGTGTCGCGGAGACCCACGGCCGCGACCGCACCGCCGCGCTGCTCGACGGGCTGGAGGCCGTCCCGCGCCGGGCCGTGGAGCACCACGGCACCCGGCTGGAGGAGATGGACCTCGACGCCGTACTGGCGCGCCGCCCGCAGGTCGCGCTGGTCGACGAGCTGGCCCACACCAACGCGCCCGGCTCGCGCAACGCCAAGCGCTGGCAGGACGTGCAGGAGCTGCTCGCCGCAGGCATCGACGTCATCTCCACGGTCAACGTGCAGCACCTGGAGTCGCTCGGCGACGTCGTCGCGACGATCACCGGGGCCCGCCAGCAGGAGACCGTGCCCGACGACGTCGTGCGCGCCGCCGAGCAGATCGAGATCGTCGACATCACCCCGGAGGCGCTGCGCCGCAGACTCGCCCACGGCAACATCTACGCCGCGGAGAGGATCGACGCCGCCCTCGCCCACTACTTCCGGGTCCCCAACCTGGTCGCGCTGCGCGAGCTGGCCCTGCTGTGGATCGCCGACGAGGTGGACACCGCGCTGCGCCGCTACCGCAGCGAGAAGCAGGTGGACGAGATCTGGGAGACCCGCGAGCGCGTCGTCGTCGCGCTGACCGGTGGACGGGAGTCGGAGACGGTGCTGCGGCGCGCGGCGCGGATCGCGAAACGGTCCGGCGGCGCGGACCTGATGGCCGTGCACGTGCTGCGCGGCGACGGCCTGTCCGGCGGCCAGGTCGGCGCCGCCGACCGGGTGCGCCGGATGGCCGAGGGCGTCGGTGCGTCGTTCCACACCGTCGTCGGCGAGTCGGTCGGGGACGCCCTGCTCGACTTCGCCCGCGGCACCAACGCCACCCAGGTGGTGCTCGGCACGTCGCGGCGCTCGCGCCTGGCGCGGGTGTTCGACCCGGGCATCGGCGCACGCGTCGTGCAGGAGTCCGGGCCGATCGACGTGCATATGGTCACCCATCGTGAGGCCGGTCGCGCGCTGCGCCTGCCGCGACTGCGCACCGCTCTGCCCGCGTCCCGCCAGGCGCTCGGCTGGGCCGTCGCCGTCGCGGGCCCGGCCGTCGCGACGGTGCTGGGCGTCGTCCTGTCACCGTGGGTGGACCTGTCCACCGACGTCGTCCTCTACTTCCTCGCCACCGTGCTCGCCGCTCTCGCCGGCGGGCTCGGCCCGGCCCTGCTCGCCGCCCTGCTCGGCGGGCTGCTGCTGAACTTCTTCCTCTCCCTGCCGCTGTACTCCCTGGTCATCGCCGACCCGGGCAACGTCCTCACCGTCGCGACGATGCTGCTGGTCGGGGTGCTCGTCGCGCTGGTCGTCGACCGGGCGGCGCGGCGCGCAGAGCAGGCCGCGCGGGCCCGGGCGGAGGCGGCGCTGCTGGCGTCGTTCGCGCGGACCGTGCTGACCCGCTCCGACCCGCTGCCGCGGCTGCTGGACAAGGTCCGCGAGACGTGGGCGCTGCGGTCGGTCGCGCTGCTCGAACGCGGCGAGGACCGGGTGTGGCGCCGGGTCGCCTGCACCGGCGACGCCGGGGACTGCGCGCGGCCCGACCAGGCCGACGTCGACGTCGTCGTCGCCGAGGGGCTGCACCTGGTCGGGACCGGCCGCACCCTGCCCGCCGCGGATCGCAGGCTGCTGGAGGTCGTCGGCGGGCAGGCGCTGCTGGCGCTGCGCGGGCAGCGCGCCGAGGCCGGCGCCGCCGACGCCGAGCGGCGCGCGGCGGCCAACGAGACCCGCGGGGCGCTGCTGTCGGCCGTCGGGCACGACCTCCGTAGCCCGCTGACCTCGATCAAGGCGGCCGCGGGCAGCCTGCGCGACGAGCACCTGCCCCTCGACGACGCCGACCGCGCCGAGCTGCTCGCCACCGTCGAGGAGTCCGCGGACCGGCTCACCGCGCTGGTGGACAACCTGCTCGACTCCTCGCGGCTCGCCGCGGGCGCGGTGACCCCGCTGCTCGCCCCGGTCGGCTACGACGAGGTCGCCGCGACCGCGCTGCTCGGCCTGGAGGGCGCCGACCGGGTCCGGTTGGAGATCGGCGAGGACGTGCCCGACGTGCTCGCCGACGCCGGGCTCCTGGACCGGGTCGTCGCCAACGTCGTGGACAACGCCCTGCGCCACGGCGGCGGGTCCGAGGTCGCGCTGCGGGCCAGCGCCTACGGCGACCGGGTGGAGCTGCGGGTGGTCGACCACGGCCGCGGGGTGGCCCCCCGCGAGCGGGACGCGCTGTTCGCGGCGTTCCAGCGGCTCGGCGACCGCGACGCCGTGGCCGGGCTCGGGCTGGGACTGTCGGTCGCCCGCGGGCTGACCGCGGTGATGGACGGCGAGCTCACCGCCGAGGACACGCCCGGCGGGGGCCTCACCGTCGTCGTGTCGCTGCCCGCCGCGGCCGTCGTGGTGGCGTCGTGAACGCGCCCGCGCGCGGCGCAGCGAACGGGGTGCGGGTGCTCGTCGTCGACGACGACCCGCAGATCCTCCGGGCCCTGCGGATCAACCTCACCGCGCACGGCTACACGGTGCTCGTCGCCGCCGACGGCTCGGCCGCGCTGCGGGCGGCCGCGGACGGGCATCCGGACGTCGTCGTCCTCGACCTGGGGCTGCCCGACCTCGACGGCACCGAGGTCGTCGAGGGGCTGCGCGGGTGGAGCACGGTGCCGGTGATCGTGCTGTCCGCGCGCACCGACTCCACCGACAAGGTCCGGGCGCTCGACGCCGGCGCCGACGACTACGTCACCAAGCCGTTCGGGATGTCCGAGCTGCTGGCCCGGCTGCGGGCCGCGGTGCGCCGCGCCGCCGTGTCGACCGTCGACGGCGAGGCCGTGGTCACCACCGCGGACTTCACCGTCGACCTCGCTGCCAAGACGGTCGCGCGCGCCGACGGCGCCGAGGTGCACCTGACCCCGACCGAGTGGGGGATCCTGGAGCTGCTGGTGCGCCACCGGGGCAAGCTCGTCGAGCAGAAGCGGCTGCTGCGCGAGGTCTGGGGTCCGCAGTACGGCACCGAGACCCACTACCTGCGGGTCTACCTCGCCCAGCTGCGGCGCAAGCTGGAGCCGGTGCCGTCACGGCCGAAGTACCTGATCACCGAGGCGGGGATGGGGTACCGGTTCGACGGCTGAGCCGGCCTCAGCGGCCGAAGTCCTGGGTCCAGTACCCGTCGGCCAGCCCGATGCCGATCGTGGTCAGCGAGCAGTCCAGGATGTTCTTCCGGTGCCCGGGGGACTCCATCCAGTCCTGCACGACGGTCGCCGCGTCCGGCTGGCCCATCGCGATGTTCTCCGCGCCGGGGGAGTCGTAGCCCGCCGCGGTGATGCGGTCGGCGAAGTCCCGGCCGTCGCGGCTGTCGTGGGCGAAGTAGCCCCGGGCGGCCATGTCCTCGCTGTGGCCCTGGGCGGCCGCGCTGATCCGCGGGTCGGCCCGCAGCGCACCGCAGCCCGCGGCGGCCCGCTCGGCGTTGGTCAGCTCCACGACCCGGGCGAGCTCGCCGGACAGCCCGGCCACGGCGCCCCTCGCCGACGGGACCGCCGGACGGGCCGCGGGGCCCGGCCCGGAGGTGCGGCCGGTGACGGGCTCGGCGGTGGCGGCCGCGGCGGTGGCCGCCTCGTGCGCGGAGAGCGCGTCGAGCGCGGTCCGGGCGGAGGAGCCCGGGTCGGCCGGGGCGGCGGCGAGCGCACCGCGGACGAGCTCGGCGCCGTCGACCGGGGCGCCGTCACCGGCCGGGGCGGTCGTCGCGTAGGCGGCGCCGACCGCCCGGAGCGGCTGGGTGTCGGAGACCGGTCCACCGGGCCGTTCGGCGTCGGGCGAGCCCACTGCCGTGAGCGCCGGTGCGGCGAGCGGGGCGGCCATGGCCAGCACGGCGCCGGCCCCCACCCCGCCGAGCACGGCGCTCGCGGCGCGCGGTGTGCGTCGTCGGGTCACGGCCGCGTAACGTACCAGCACTGTGAGTGGCAACACGGATTCGACCGTTCGGCTGATCGCATGGGTCCAGGGGCAGGTGCAGGGCGTCGGTTTCCGCTGGTGGACGCGGTCGCGGGCGCTCGAGCTCGGCCTCGTCGGCCAGGCCCGCAACCTGTCCGACGGCCGGGTCGCGGTGACCGCGGAGGGTGACCGCGCCGCCTGCGACCGTCTGCTGGAGCTGCTGCGCGGCGGGGACACCCCGGGGCGGGTGACGTCGGTGTCGGAGCAGTGGGCTGAGCCGTCCGGAGCATTCTCCGGGTTCATCGAGGCCTGACCGCTCAGTTCTGTCGGTGCGGGGGTCTACACCTGTGCCCACACCGACCCCGGAGGTCCCGATGCCCGTCCAGATGACCCCGTACCTGCACTTCGACCACCGTGCGCGGGAGGCGATGGAGTTCTACCGCTCCGTGCTGGGCGGCGAGCTGCAGATCATGACCTTCGGTGACATGGGCGCCGAGGGCCCCGTCCCGCCGCCGGACGGCGTCATGCACGCCTACCTCGGCACCCCCGACGGCTTCGCCCTGATGGCCTCCGACGGTGACCCGCAGCGCCCGGTGGGGCCGCCGTCGGGCATCTCGGTCAGCCTGTCCGGCGACGACCCGGACAAGCTGCGTGGCTTCTTCGCCGGGCTCGCCGAGGGCGGCGTCGTCGACGTCGCGATGGAGAAGCAGATGTGGGGCGACGAGTTCGGCCAGCTCACCGACCGCTTCGGCGTCCGCTGGCTGGTCAACGCCTCCGCCCCCACCGGCTGAGGGTGCGCGGGCGGGCCGTCGGGCACGGCGGCCCGCCCGGCTACCCTGGTCGCCCCCGCGCCCCTGGAGATCCCCGCCCGTGCACCTCAAGACGCTGACGATGAAGGGCTTCAAGTCCTTCGCCTCGGCCACCACGCTGCGCCTGGAGCCCGGGATCACCTGCGTCGTCGGGCCGAACGGCTCGGGCAAGTCCAATGTCGTCGACGCGATCAGCTGGGTGCTCGGCGAGCAGGGCGCCAAGGCGCTGCGCGGCGGCAAGATGGAGGACGTGATCTTCGCCGGCACGTCCGGCCGGGCGGCGCTGGGCCGCGCCGAGGTCACCCTCACCATCGACAACTCCGACGGCGCCCTGCCGATCGACTACTCCGAGGTCTCGGTGACCCGCCGGATGTTCCGCGACGGCGCCGGCGAGTACGAGATCAACGGCTCCCGCGCCCGGCTGCTCGACGTGCAGGAGCTGCTCAGCGACTCGGGCATCGGCCGGGAGATGCACGTCATCGTCGGGCAGGGCCAGCTCGACGGGGTGCTGCAGTCCAAGCCGGAGGACCGCCGCTCCTACATCGAGGAGGCCGCCGGGGTCCTCAAGCACCGCAAGCGCAAGGAGAAGGCGCTCCGCAAGCTCGACGCGATGCAGGCCAACCTCACCCGGCTCACCGACCTCACCGCCGAGCTGCGCCGCCAGCTCAAGCCGCTGGGCCGCCAGGCCGAGATCGCCCGCCGCGCCCAGGCCGTGCAGACCGAGCTGCGCGACGCCCGGCTCCGCCTCGCCGCCGACGACTACGTGACCCTGTCCGAGGAGACCCGGCGTGAGGAGGCGTCCCAGGAGCAGGCGCGGCGCCGCCGCGCCGAGGTCGAGGAGCAGCTCGACGTCGCCCGCGAGCGCCAGGACGAGCTGGAGACCGCGCTCGCCGCGGACGCGCCGCGGCTGCAGGTCGCCCAGGACACCTGGTACCAGCTCTCCGCGCTGGCCGAGCGGCTGCGCGGCACCGTGCGCCTCGCCGAGGAACGCGTCCGCCACCTCACCTCCTCGGCCGAGGCGGGGCGCACCCCCGGCCGCGACCCGGACGAGACCGAGGCCGAGGCCGACGCGGTCGCGGAGCAGGAGGACGAGCTGGTCGCCGCCGTCGCCGACGCCCGGCGCCTGCTCGACGAGGCCGTCACCGAGAAGGCCGAGCGCGAGCGGACCCTCGCCGCCGCCGAGCGCGAGCACCTGGCCGCCGTGCGTGCCATCGCCGACCGCCGCGCCGGGATCGCCACCCTCGCCGGGAAGGCCGACGCGCTGCGCTCCGGCGTCGCCGCGACCGCGGAGGAGATCGAGCGGCTGTCCGAGGCGCTCGCCGAGGCGGGCGCCCGCACCGCCGAGGCCGAGGCCGAGCTGGAGACCGCGCGGGAGTCCCTCGGCGTGTCCGGGGACGACGCAGACGCCGACGCGCTCGCCGCCCGGGTCGAGCAGGCCGAGGCCGCGCACCGCAGCGCGGCCGAGCGGGTCGCCGAGCTGGTCGCCGCCGAACGCGACGCCGAGCAGCGCCGCGCGCACTGGCGCGCCCGGGTCGACGCCCTGCAGGTCGGCCTGGTCCGCCGCGACGGGACCGGCGCCCTGCTCGACTCCGGCGACGACGGTGTGCTCGGCGCCGTCGCCGAGCTCGTCGAGGTCGAGCCGTCCGGGCGGGCCGCGGTCGCCGCGGCGCTGGGCGAGCTCGCCGAGGGCGTCGCCGTCGCCTCCGTGGTGTCCGCGGCCGACGCGCTGCGGTCCCTGCGCCGTGGTGACGCGGGCCGGGCCGCGCTGCTCGTCGGCGCCGGTGCCGCGGGGGCCGACCGCTCCGCCGGGCGGGTGCGGGTCCCGGTCCCCGAGGGCGCCCCGCCCGCCGGGCGCTGGGCGGCCGCGCTCGTCACCGCCCCGCCCGCGCTCGCCCCGGCGCTGGGGGAGCTGCTGGCCGGGGTGGTCGTCGTCGACGGCCTGGACGCGGCGGCCACCGCCGTCGGGGCCCGGCCGGGGCTGACCGCGGTCACGACCGAGGGGGACCTGCTCACCGCGCACGCCGCCCGCGGCGGCACCGGCGCAGGGGAGGGCGCGCTGCAGCTGCAGGCCGCCGTCGACGACGCGGTCACCGCCCGCGACGCCGTCGACGCCGAGCTGGAGTCGCTGCGCCCCACCTGCGAGGGTGCCCGCGCCGAGGAGACCGCCCGCGGGGCCGACCTGACCGCGGCCCGCGCCGCCGTCGCCGACGCCGACCGGCGCCGCTCGGCCGCCGCCGCCCAGCTCGGGCGGCTCGAACAGGTCGTCACCTCCGCCCGCGCCGAGGCCGAGCGGCTGCGCGACCGCCGCGACACCGTCGAACGGCGGCGGTCGGACTCACTGATCGAGCTGGAGGCCGCCGAGCACCAGCTGTCGCTGGCCTCCGACGCCCCGGTCGACGACGAGCCCGACACCGAGCTGCGTGACGAGGCCGCCGAGCGGGTCGAACAGGTCCGCTCCGAGGAGGTCGAGTGCCGTCTCGCGCTGCGCACCGCCGAGGAGCGGGCCCGCGCCATCGCCGGGCGCGCCGAGACCCTGCGCCGCCAGGCGCACGGTGAGCGCCTCGCCCGGTCCCGGGCCGCCGCCGCGGCCGCGGAACGGGAGCGGGCCTCCGAGGTCGCCCGGCTCGTCGTCGACGCCGGGCACGTCGCCGCCGGGCGGATCGAACGCTCCCTGGCCGCCGCGGCCGCCGAGCGCGACGAGATCCAGGCCGCCCGCGCCGAACGCGAGCGGGCCCACACCGAGGCCCGCGACACCACGACGAAGCTCACCGCGCTGCTGGAGAAGCTCACCGACGCCGTCCACCGCGACGAGATGGTGCGCCAGCAGACCCGGATGCGCCTGGAGCAGCTGACCGAGAAGATCCTGGGTGACCACGGCATCGGCGTCGACGACCTCGTCGCCGAGTACGGGCCCGAGGTCCCGGTGCCGCCGTCGGCCGCCGAGACCGCCGAGTACGAGGCCGCACGCGAGCGCGGTGAGCAGGTCTCCGCGCCGCCGCCGGTCCCGTTCGACCGGCCCACCCAGGAGCGCCGCCTCAAGCGGGCCGAGAAGGACCTGTCGCTGCTCGGCAAGGTCAACCCGCTCGCGCTGGAGGAGTTCGCGGCGCTGGAGGAGCGCTACAAGTTCCTGTCCACCCAGCTCGAGGACCTGAAGAACACCCGGCGTGACCTGCTCACCGTCGTCCGCGAGGTCGACGACAAGATCCTCGAGGTCTTCACCACCGCCTACCACGACGTCGCCGCCGAGTTCGAGACCGTGTTCGCGACGCTGTTCCCCGGAGGCGACGGCAGGCTCGTGCTCACCGACCCCGACGACATGCTCACCACCGGCATCGAGGTCGAGGCCCGCCCGCCGGGCAAGAAGGTCAAGCGGCTCTCGCTGCTGTCCGGCGGGGAGCGCTCACTGACCGCGATGGCGCTGCTCGTCGCGATCTTCCGGGCCCGGCCCTCGCCGTTCTACGTCCTCGACGAGATCGAGGCCGCCCTCGACGACGTCAACCTGCGCCGGCTCATCTCGCTGATGGAGGAGCTGCGCACCACCAGCCAGCTCATCGTCATCACCCACCAGAAGCCGACGATGGAGGTCGCCGACGCCCTCTACGGTGTCTCGATGCGCGGCGACGGCATCACCCAGGTCATCTCCCAGCGCCTGCGCCCCGCCTCCTGACCGGCTGACCGGCCCGTCCTGCACGGCGGGTCGGCCGGGCGTGGCAGGGTGGCGTCGTGACCACGCAGACCCTCTGGATCGTCGTCGCGATCGTCGTGGCGGTGTTGCTGATCGCCGTCGTCGCCGGGCTGGTGATCGCCCGCCGACGGCGCATCAGCCTGCGGTCCGACGAGCAGCAGCGCGAGCTCGGGACCGGTACGGACGAGCCACCGCGCACCGGCGGCAGCTACCAGGCCGGGGGCGGGTTCGCGTTCTCCTCCGGGACGGCCACCGCGCCCGAGCGGCCGCGCGCCCCCGGCGACGACGCCCCGACCGCCGCCACACCGACCCCCGCCACCCCGGCCGCGCCGGCGCCGCCCGCCGAGGCCGCCGACGCACCGACCGCCGACGAGGTCCGGACCCCGCCCGGCGGCACCCCCGTCGTCGACGGGGCGACCGAGGCCCGCACCCCGCCCGGGGGCATCCCGGTCAGCACCGCCCCGCCGGTCCCGTCGACCGCGCCGCCCAGCAGCCCGACCGTCCCCACCGAGCAGACCGGGACCGTCACCGGTACCCCGGACGCCCGCGTCATCGACACGGCCGAGGCCAGCAAGGACCCGGCCACCCGCCAGCTCCGCCGCGCCGAGGGCTCCTCCGGGGCTGCCGGGACCGTGGCGACGCCCGACGGCGGCACCACCGAGCAGGTACCGGCCCCACCCGCCGCGAGTGCCCCGACCGAGCCGGTCGCGCGCCCGGAGGTCGCACCGAGTGCCCCGACCGAGCCGGTCGCGCGCCCGGAGGCCGCACCGAGCGCCCCGACCGAGCCGGTCGCGCGCCCGGAGGCCGCACCGAGCACCCCGACCGAGCCGGTCGCGCGCCCGGGGGCGGCGGACCCGCAGGCGCCGGTCGCCCCGGGCGCGCCCACCGAGGACATCGCCCCGGCCGAGGGCCGGATCGGCCGGCTGCGCGGGCGGCTGTCCCGCTCGCGTTCCGGGCTCGGCCAGAGCCTGCTGGGCCTGCTCGGCGCCGGTGACCTGGACGAGGAGTCCTGGGAGGACATCGAGGCCACCCTGCTGCAGGCCGACCTCGGCCCCGAGACGACCGCCGAGATCGTCGAGAAGCTGCGCGAGCAGATCGCGACCCGCGGCGTCCGCACCGCCGAGCAGGCCCGCGCCGCACTGCGCGACGTGCTCGTCGAGGCCCTCGGCACCGGCCAGGACCGCTCGGTGCACGCGCTGCCGCACGACGGGCGGCCCGCGGTGCTGCTGGTCGTCGGCGTCAACGGCACCGGCAAGACCACCACCACCGGCAAGCTCGCCCGGGTGCTGGTCGCGGGTGGGCACCGGGTGACACTCGGCGCGGCCGACACCTTCCGGGCCGCCGCCGCCGAGCAGCTCGTCACCTGGGGCGAGCGCTCCGGTGCGGGTGTCGTCCGCGGGCCCGAGGGCGCCGACCCGGCCTCGGTCGCCTTCGACGCCGTCAAGCGCGGCACCGACGACGGGGTGGACGCCGTCCTGCTCGACACCGCGGGCCGGCTGCACACCAAGACCGGCCTGATGGACGAGCTGGGCAAGGTCAAGCGCGTCGTCGAGAAGCAGGCCCGGGTCGACGAGGTCCTGCTCGTCCTCGACGCCACCACCGGCCAGAACGGGCTGACCCAGGCGCGGGTGTTCGGTGAGGTCGTGGACGTCACCGGGGTGGTGCTCACCAAGCTCGACGGCACCGCCAAGGGCGGCATCGTGTTCCGCGTGCAGCGCGAGCTGGGGGTGCCGGTCAAGCTCGTCGGGCTCGGTGAGGGCCCCGACGACCTGGCCCCGTTCGAGCCCACCGCGTTCGTCGAGGCACTGCTCGACTGAGGTCACGGTGCGGGCCGTCGCGGACGGCCCGCACCGTGCGCCATGTCACGAACCGGACCATCCGGATGACCTTCGATCCTCCGGATCCGGTTGGGTAACCCAACCGTCATCCGTCGCGGCTGCCTGTTAACCGTTACGAAACGGACAGGCGCCGAATGCGAAACACGCGATCACCATTCTTCCTCCCCAGTCAGCCAGATGGACGGACATGGGAGGAACAGTGCCTGCAGAGGCCCTCAACGGCGGCGACACCGCCTGGATCCTGGCGAGCGCCGCGCTCGTACTGCTCATGACACCGGGGGTCGCGCTGTTCTACGGCGGCCAGGCCCGGTCCAAGAGCGTGCTGAACATGATGATGATGTGCTTCAGCTCGCTGGGCCTCGTCGGTGTCCTCTGGATCCTGTTCGGATACTCGATGACCTTCGGCCCGGACCTCGGCGGCGGCCTGCTGGGCGACCCGTTCGCCTACTTCGGCCTCACCGCGATCCTGGCGAACGACCAGGCCGCCGAGACGCTGCCGCAGCTGGCCTTCGTCAGCTTCCAGGCGATGTTCGCGATCCTGACGGTCGCGCTGATCGCCGGTGCCGCCGCCGACCGCATGAAGTTCGGCGCGTGGATGCTCTTCTCCGGCCTGTGGGCCGTCCTGGTCTACTTCCCGATCGCGCACTGGGTCTTCGACCTGGAGCAGGGCTGGATCGCCACCTCGCTGGGCGCGCTCGACTTCGCCGGTGGTACCGCCGTCCACATCAACGCCGGTATGGCCGCCCTGGTCCTCTGCATCATCCTGGGCAAGCGTCGCGGCTGGCCGCGTGAGGCCATGCGCCCGCACAACCTGACCATGGTCATGCTCGGCGCCGGTCTGCTCTGGTTCGGCTGGTTCGGCTTCAACGCCGGGTCGTCCGGTGCCGCCGACTGGGCCGCCGCCTACGCCTTCACCAACACCATCGCCGCCACGGCCGCCGCCATCCTCGGCTGGCTGCTGATCGAGAAGATCCGCTACGGCAAGGCCACCTCGCTCGGCGCCGCCTCCGGCATCGTCGCGGGTCTGGTCGCGATCACCCCGGCCTGCGCCTCGGTCTCCCCGCTGGGCGCGCTCGCCATCGGTGTCCTCGCCGGTGCACTGTCGGCCTACGCGGTCGGCTGGAAGTACAAGCTCGGCTACGACGACTCGTTCGACGTCGTCGGCGTCCACCTCGTCGCCGGCCTCTGGGGCACCCTGGCCATCGGGTTCTTCGCCACCGACATCGCCCCCGACGAGACCAACGGTCTGTTCTACGGCGGCGGCGTCGACCAGCTCTGGCGCCAGGCCGTGGCCGCGCTCGCCACGCTGGTCTACTGCGGCATCGTGACCGCGATCATCGCCTTCATCGTCAAGGCCACCCTGGGCCTGCGCGTCGAGGACGAGGCCGAGCAGGCCGGCATCGACGAGGCGGAGCACGCCGAGACCGGCTACGAGTTCTCCGGCCTGCGCGGCGGCAGCGGTCTCGGCTCCTCGCCGAAGCCCGCCACCGAGGCGAAGGCCACCCCCGTCGCGAAGCAGGAGGTCTGACCCGTGAAGCTCGTGACCGCCATCGTCAAGCCGTTCGTCCTGGAGGACGTCAAGGGCGCCCTGGAGCAGATCGGCGTGCTCGGTCTGACCATCAGCGAGGTCCAGGGCTACGGCCGCCAGAAGGGCCACACCGAGGTCTACCGGGGCGCGGAGTACTCGGTCGACTTCGTGCCGAAGGTCCGCGTCGAGGTCGTGGTCGACGACGCGCTGCAGGACAAGGTCGTCGACGCGGTCGTCGAGGCCGCCCGCACCGGCAAGATCGGTGACGGCAAGGTCTGGGTGACCCCGGTCGAGACCGTGGTCCGCGTCCGGACCGGAGAACGCGGCGCCGACGCCATCTGACCGACGGTCCCTCGCGACGGCCCGTCGCGCTCCCTTCTCGGAGTGCGGCGGGCCGTCCGCCGTCCGGACTCGAATCGGACATCACGGCATGTAAGCGGTCCACTACTCGAACGAACAGGAAGCGGGTGGCGCGGGGCGATGACGGTCCTCGGGTCGGGCGAAGCGGCGGACCTGGTCAAGGCGAAATCGGTCCTCCTGGAATCCAACGGCCGGCACCACCACGGCCCGGAGGCGTTGCGGGCCGCGCTGGTCGACCTGCACGACTTCTGGCTCTCCTCCCGGTGCGCGGCACTCGGGGTCGGCGGTGAGGGCAGCGGGACGGCGCTGGCGGCCGTCGGTGCGCTCGGCCGGCGCGAGCTGTGCCCCTGGTCCGACCTCGACCTCGTGCTCCTGTACGACGGCCGGACCGACGTCGACGCGCTCGCGGAGAAGCTCTGGTACCCGCTCTGGGACGCCGGGATCGGGCTCGACCACTCGGTGCGCACCCCCGGACAGGCCGTGCAGATCGCGGCGACCGACCTGCGGGCGGCCCTCGGGCTGCTGGAGCTGCGGCACGTCGCGGGGGACGCGACGCTCACCGGCAAGGTCCGCGACGCCGTCCGTGCGGCCTGGCGGGCCGGGATGCGCAGCCGCTTCGACGAGATCGTCGACACCACCACCGACCGCTGGCGGCGCAACGGCGACGTCGCCCACCGCATCGAGCCGGACCTGAAGAACGGCCACGGCGGCCTGCGGGACGTGCAGCTGCTCGACGCCCTGGCCACCGCCCAGCTCGTCGACCGGCCGGGGCCCGACGTCGTCGCCGCCCGTGCGCTGCTGCTGGACGTGCGCACCGAGCTGCACCGGCTCTCCGGCCGGGCCCGCGACGTCCTGCGCGCCCAGGAGGCCGACGACATCGCCACGATCCTCGAGGTCGGGGACCGTTTCGACCTGGCCCGCGCCCTGTCGGGTGCGGCCCGCGCGGTCGCCTTCGCGGCCGAGGTCGGGCTGCGCCAGGCCCGCAACGCGCTGCCCCGCCGGGGGCTCGCCGCGCTCCGCCGCCCGCCGGTGCGCCGACCGCTGGACTCCGGCGTCGTCGAGCACGCGGGGGAGGTCGGGCTCGCCCGCGACGCGTCCGCGGCGAAGGACCCGGCCCTGGTCCTGCGGGTCGCCGCCACCGCAGCCCGCACCGGGCTGCCGATCTCCGCGGGCACTCTGTCCCGGCTCGCCGACACCGCCCCGGAGCTGCGCGCACCGTGGCCGCGGACGGCGCTGGCCGAGCTGCTCGCCCTGCTCGGGACCGGCAAGGCCGCCGTCGCGGTGGTCGAGTCGCTGGACCGCACCGGGCTGTGGGGGCGGCTGTTCCCCGAGTGGGGCGCTGTCCGCGACCTGCCGCCGCGGGACCGCACGCACGTCTGGACGGTCGACCGCCACCTCGTCGAGGTCTGTGCCGAGGCCGCCCGGCTCACCACCCGGGTCGCGCGCCCGGACCTGCTGCTGGTCGGCGCGCTGCTGCACGACATCGGCAAGGGCCGCGGCGGTGACCACTCGGTGGTGGGCGAGTCGCTGGTGCGCCAGATCGGCGAGCGGCTCGGGCTGCGCGAGGGCGATCTCGTGCTGCTCGCGGCGATGGTGCGCCACCACCTGTTGCTGCCCCACACCGCGACCCGTCGCGACCCGGAGGACCCGGCGACGGTGTCGCGGGTGCTCGAGACGCTGCGCGAGGCGGTCGCACCGACCGGCCGGGGCGACGCCGACGTGGCGCTGCTCCTCGAGCTGCTCGGCGCGCTGGCCGAGGCCGACTCGCTCGGCACCGGGCCCGGCGTCTGGAGCCCGTGGCGGCGCACCCTGATCCAGGGGCTGGCCGGGCGCTGCCTGTCCGCGCTCGACGGCCGCCCGTTCGTCGAGCCCGGCCCGCCGGACCCGGCCCACCGGGAGATGGTCGGCGCCGTCACGGCGGCGGGGGAGCCGCAGGTCCGCTTCGCAGGCGACGACGACGTCGCGTCGGTCACCGTCGCGCTGCCCGACGGGCGCGGGGTGCTGTCGGCCGTCGCCGGGGTGCTCGCCCTGCACTCGTTGCAGGTGCACACCGCCGACGTGAACGTGTCCGACGGGGTCGCGGTCGAGACGTTCGCGGTGACCCCGCGGTTCGGCGGCCTGCCCGACCCGGCGCTGGTCCGCTCCGACCTGGTGCGGGTGCGCGCCGGGTCGCTGGACCTGGTGCAGGCGCTGGCCCGCAAGGAACGCGACTACGCGCCGTCGACGCCGGAGGTGGAACGGACCGCCCCGCCGCGGGTGCTGTGGTTCGACGACGAGGCCACCGGCGCGGTCGTGCTGGAGCTGCGCGGCACCGACCGCATCGGGCTGCTCCACCACGTCACCGCCGCCCTCGAACGGACCGGGGTCGACCTCGTCTGGGCGCGGGTCGAGACCCTCGGCGCCTCGGTCGTCGACTCCTTCGGCATCGGCGGGTCCCCGGACCGGTCGGCCCGCAGCGAGATCGAGAAGGCGGTCCTCGCGGTGGCCGCCGGGCGCGGGGAGGCCCGACCGACGACGTGACGCGGGTCGTGTCGCCTTGCAACAGCGGCAGCCCGGCGACGATCATGCTCGTCGCCGGTGCGGTCCCGCCCGGTGCAGCGTGCGACGAGGAGTGTCGACGTGGACACCGGGAACACCGCCTACCTGCTCGGCAGTGCCGCCCTGGTCATGCTCATGACCCCGGGGCTGGCGCTGTTCTACGGCGGCATGGTCCGCGCCAAGAGCGTGCTCAACATGATGATGATGAGCATCGTCTGCCTCGGCGTGATCGGCCTCGTCTGGGTCGTGTTCGGGTTCTCGCTGGCCTTCGGTGACTCGCACGGCGGGCTGATCGGCGGGTTCGAGCTGGCCGGGATCACCGACCCGGACGCGCTGGTCGGCGACGTGCCGGTGCAGGCGTTCGCGATGTTCCAGCTGATGTTCGCCGTGATCACCGGGGCACTGGTGTCCGGCGCCGTCGCCGACCGTGCCCGGTTCCGGGCCTGGACGCTGTTCGTCGCGGTCTGGGTGGTCGTGGTCTACATCCCGCTCGCGCACTGGACCTTCGCCGTCGACGGAGCGGTGTCGCAGCGTGGCGGCTGGCTGGTCAACACCGTCGGCGCCCTCGACTTCGCGGGCGGCGTCGCGGTCGAGGTGAACTCCGGCGCCTCGGCGCTCGCGCTCGCGCTGGTCCTCGGCGCCCGCCGCGGCTGGCCGCGCGAGCCGATGCGCCCGCACAACCTGCCGCTGGTGCTGCTCGGGGCGGGCCTGCTGTGGTTCGGCTGGTTCGGGTTCAACGCCGGGTCCGCGCTCGCCGCCGGCGCCACCGCGGCCAACGCCTTCGTCACCACGATGACCGCCGCGTCCGCCGCCGTCGTCGCGTGGCTGGTCCTGGAGGACCGGCTCGACGGCCGTCCGACCAGCCTCGGGGCCGCCTCGGCCGCCGTCGCCGGGCTGGTCGCGATCACCCCGGCCTGCGGCTACGTCGACACCTGGGGTGCGCTGGCGATCGGCGTGCTCGCCGGGCTGCTGTGTCAGCTCGCGATCCGGCTGAAGTACCGGTTCGGTTACGACGACTCGCTCGACGTCGTCGCGATCCACGGGATCGGCGGGGTCATCGGCATGCTGATGCTGGGTCTGGTCGCGACCGACGCGGTCAACCCGGCGGGCGCCGACGGCCTGTTCTACGGCGGCGGCCCCGCCCAGCTCGGCAGGCAGGCGCTGTCGGTGCTGGTCGCGGCGGTCTGGGCGTTCGGGATGACGGCGCTGATCGCCTGGGTGGTGTCGCGGACGATCGGCTTCCGCGCCGCCCCCGACGACGAGCACGGCGGCATCGACGAGGCCGAGCACGCCGAGACCGCGTACGAGTTCAGCACGATGCGCACGGCGGGCCGCGGGCCGGCCGGGCGGATCACCGAGGAGGGGGACCGATGAAGCTGGTGACCGCGATCGTCAAGCCGTTCGTCCTGGGCGACGTCAAGGACGCGCTCGAGGGGCTCGGGGTGCTGGGCCTGACGACCTCGGAGGTCCAGGGCTTCGGCCGCCAGAAGGGCCACACCGAGGTCTACCGGGGCGCGGAGTACTCGGTCGACTTCGTCCCGAAGGTCAAGGTCGAGGTCGTCGTCGACGACGAGCAGGCCGACCGGGTCGTGCAGGCGGTCGTCGACGCCGCGCACACCGGCCGGATCGGCGACGGCAAGGTCTGGGTCGTCCCGGTGGAGAACGTCGTCCGCGTCCGTACCGGGGAGCGCGGCTCCGACGCCCTGTAGCCCTGCGGCCGACCGGGTGATCATCACCGGCCCCGCCGCCCCGGCCCACCCCGCGCCCGCCCCACCCGCACCGGGGCGTTGATCAGCACGTTCGCGCCCCGCGGAGGGCGGGAACGTGCGTCTCGCGGCCTGGCGGACCGGGCCGGGGACGGTCCGCGGCGGGCCGGACACACCGGGTGATCGGAACGATCCGGGCGACCGGACCGTTTCACCACACATGACCACCGCCCGTGCCGTGCCGACCGGCGCCGTCCCGCCGACCCGCGACACCGAGCACCGCCCCACCGAGCACCGCCGCGCCGATACCGACGGCACCGGCGTGCCCGTTCGCCCCGGCCCTCCGTCCGACGACGGCCCGGCGGCGCCGCTGGTCGTCGTCCTGCCGGGGCGGTCGCTGCTGCTGGTCGCGGGCCTGCCGGGGGCGGGCAAGAGCACGCTGCTCGCCGGGCTCGACGCCCCGGCGGGTACCCGGGTCCTCGACTCCGGGACCACCCGGGCCGTGCTCGCGCGGCTGCTCCCGGCCGCGACGCCGTACCCGGCCTACCGGTGGCTGACCCACCTGACCCACCGGGCGTCGGTGGTCACCGCGGCCCTCGGCCCCGCGGACACCGTCGTGGTCCACCTGCCCGCGACCGCGCCCCGGGTGCGCGCCGCGATCCGCGCGCTGGCCCGTCTCGGCGGCCGCGCACCGCACCTGCTGTGGCTCGACACCGCCCCCGACCAGGCACTCGACGGCCAGCACGCACGCGGACGGGTGGTCCGTTCGCGCCCGTTCGCGGCGCACGCGCGGCGCGCCCGCGACACCGCCGACGCCCTGCGGGCGGGCACCGAGACCGGCTGGTCCTCGGTCCGTCGCACCGATCGCTCCGGTGCCCGTGGGGGACTGGCGCTGGCCAAGTAGGCTGGTAAGGGTGTTCGACTCCCTCTCCGAGCGGCTCGGATCCACGCTGCGCGACCTGCGCGGCAAGGGCCGGCTCTCCGACGCCGACATCGACGCCACCGCGCGCGAGATCCGGATCGCGCTGCTGGAGGCGGACGTCGCCCTGCCGGTGGTGCGCGGGTTCATCACGCGCATCAAGGACCGGGCCAAGGGGACGGAGGTCTCCCAGGCCCTGAACCCGGCCCAGCAGGTCGTCAAGATCGTCAACGAGGAGCTCGTCGCGATCCTCGGCGGCGAGACGCGGCGGCTGCACCTGGCCAAGGAACCGCCGACGGTCATCATGCTGGCGGGTCTGCAGGGTGCCGGTAAGACGACCCTGGCCGGCAAGCTCGCGCGCTGGCTCCGGGGGCAGGGGCACACCCCGCTGCTCGTGGCCTGCGACCTGCAGCGTCCCAACGCGGTCAACCAGCTGCAGATCGTCGGTGAGCGCGCCGGCGTCCCGACCTACGCACCGCACCCCGGCGCCACCGGCTCCGGTGAGCTCCCCGAGGGCCCCGGCGACCCGGTCGGCGTCGCCCGCGACGGCATCGCGCACGCCCGCGACAAGCAGTACGACGTGGTCGTCGTCGACACCGCGGGCCGTCTCGGCGTCGACGAGGAGCTGATGCGCCAGGCGTCCGACATCCGGGACGCGGTGCAGCCCGACGAGGTCCTGTTCGTCGTCGACGCGATGATCGGTCAGGACGCCGTGGCCACGGCCGAGGCGTTCCGCGACGGCGTCGGCTTCACCGGTGTCGTGCTCACCAAGCTCGACGGCGACGCCCGCGGTGGTGCCGCGCTGAGCGTCCGCGAGGTCACCGGCCAGCCGATCCTCTTCGCCTCGAACGGCGAGAAGCTCGAGGACTTCGACGTCTTCCACCCCGACCGGATGTCCTCGCGCATCCTCGGGATGGGCGACCTGCTCACCCTCATCGAGCAGGCCGAGCAGGTCTTCGACGCGGAGCAGTCCGCGGCCGCTGCCGCGAAGATCAGCTCCGGTGAGTTGTCCCTGGAGGACTTCCTCCAGCAGATGCTGCAGCTGCGCAAGATGGGGCCGATCGGCAACATCCTGAACATGCTCCCGGGGATGAACTCCGGGCAGGCGAAGGCCGCGCTCGAACAGGTCGACGACCGTCAGATCGACCGCCTGCAGGCGATCATCCGCGGTATGACCCCCGCCGAGCGGGAGGACCCGAAGATCATCAACGCGTCGCGCCGCCAGCGCATCGCGAGCGGGTCCGGCGTGTCGGTCTCCGATGTGAACGACCTGGTCAACCGCTTCTTCGAGGCCCGCAAGATGATGAAGCAGATGGCCGGCCAGTTCGGCTTCGGCGGCGGCGGGCGCAGCGCGACCAAGAAGGTCCCGAAGAACCCGCGCAAGGCCCGGCAGGCCAAGAAGGGCCGGCGCAGCGGCAACCCCGCGAACCGTGCCGCGGCCGGGGCGCCGGACCTGTCGAACCTGCCGCCGAGCCTGCAGCAGCTCCCGCCCGGACTGGGCAACCTCGACCAGCTGCCGCCCGGGTTCGACCCGTCGAAGCTGAACTTCGGCAAGAAGAAGTAGCTAGGGTCGCCACCCATGACCGATCTTCCGGCCGCGGGGTGGCGGCTCCGCGGAACGCTGCTGGGCCCCGACGGTGCCGCGGGCGCCGACCTGTACGTCGACGGCTCCGGGCGGGTCAGCCCGGAGCCGCTGCCCGGGGCGGAGGACCTGGTCACCGACGGCTGGATCGTCCCCGGCCTGGTCGACGCGCACTGCCACGTCGGGCTCGGCCCGGACGGCCCGGTCACCGACCTGGAGGAGTGCGCGGCGCAGGCCCGCGCCGACCGCGACGCGGGCACCCTGCTGCTGCGCGACTGCGGGTCCCCGGTCGACACCTCGCCGCTGCAGGCCCGCGAGGACCTGCCCGAGATCATCCGGGCCGGGCGGCACGTCGCCCGCCCGAAGCGCTACATTCCCGGGCTCGCCGCCGAGCTCGACGACCCGCGCCTGCTCGTCGACGAGGTCCGGGCCCAGGCCGCCCGCGGCGACGGCTGGGTGAAGCTCGTGGGGGACTGGATCGACCGCGCGGCGGGCCCCGACGACGCCGACCTCGCCCCGCTCTGGCCGGACGAGGTGCTCGCCGAGGCCATCGACGCGGCGCACGGGGCCGGCGCCCGCGTCACCGCGCACGTCTTCGGCACCGAGGCGCTGCCCGGGCTGATCCGGGCCGGGATCGACTGCATCGAGCACGGCACCGGGCTCTCCGACGAGCTCATCGAGGAGATGGCCGCCCGTGGCACCGCCCTGGTGCCGACCCTGATCAACGTCGAGACCTTCCCCGGGATCGCGGAGAAGGCGACGCGCTACCCCCGCTACGCCGGCCACATGCGCGACCTGCACGCCCACGCCTGGGAGACCGTCGGACGCGCGATCGAGGCCGGGGTCCCGGTCTACGCGGGCACCGACGCCGGCGGCGGCATCCGGCACGGCCGGATCGCCGACGAGATCGCCGAGCTGGCCCGCGCCGGGCACCCGGACCCGATCGGCGCCGCGAGCTGGGCCGCGCGGTCCTGGCTGGGCCGCCCGGCGGGTCCGGTGCCCGGTGCGCCGGCCGACCTGGTCGTGTACGACCGCGACCCGCGGGGGGATCTCGGCGTGCTGCGGGCCCCGTCGGTGGTCCTGATCCGCGGACGTCGGGTATCAACGGGGGCATGAGCAGTTCGCCCGGGTCGCCGCCGGGACCGCCCGGAGCCTCCGCCGACGACCCGGCCGGCTCCACCCCGTCCGACGCCGCTGGTCCGCCGCCCGCCGGTCCGCCGCCTTCGGGGGGGCCGGACCGGCCGGCGCAGTACGGCCCCGCCGGGCCCGGGCAGTACGGCACCCCGGGTGGGCCCGGGCAGTACGGCACCCCGGGTGGGCCCGGGCAGTACGGCACCCCGGGTGCACCCGGGCAGTACGGCACCCCGGGTGCACCCGGGCAGTACGGCCCGGGTGGTCCGGCGCCCTACGGACCGGGCGCGCCGTACGGTCCGCCGCCGCGGCGCGGGCTGTTCGGGATCGAGCCGTCGCCGCCCCCGCCGCGACCGTTCCGCGGGCTGCTCGCCTTCCTGGTCGTCGAGATCGTGTTCCTCGGCTCGTCGTTCCTGCTGGCGCTGGGCCTGGGGGAGGTCGACTCCGCGCAGGAGGTCCTGCTCGCGATCGTCGTCCCGACGATCCTGGCCGCGCTCACCTGTGTCGTCTGGACCCGGGTGTTCGGCAGCGGGCCGCTGGCCGACCTGGGCCTGCGGTTCCGCTGGGAGGACGTCGGCATCGGGCTGCTGATCGGCGTCGCCGGGCTGTTCGTGACGATCCCGGCCGCGCTGGCCTACCTCTACCTGGTCGGCCCGGACCTGACGACCTCGGTCGGCGTCGCCTTCGAGGGCATCCGCACGACGTGGCCGGTCGCGCTGGCCGTGATGGTCGGCGTCGTGGTGGTCGCCCCGGTCTGCGAGGAGATCGTCTACCGCGGCCTGCTGTGGAACGCCATCGCGCACTGGGTCGGCAACCGATGGGTCGTGTTCGTGCTGACCACGGCGGTGTTCGCGCTGGCCCACCTCGAGTTCCTGCGCGCGCCGCTGCTGTTCGTCGTCGCCCTGCCGCTGGGGGTCGCACGGCTGCTGACCGGCCGCGTCACCGCCGGGATCGTGGCGCACGCGGTCAACAACTTCCTGCCCGGGCTGGCCCTGGCCCTCATGCTGGTCGGGGCCTTTCCCGCGGTCTGAACGACGTCTGGCAGAATGGCCGATCGGGTCCGTGGCCGGCCCTCTACCTGCCACGGCCGACACCTACGAGTGAGCGAGCCCGTAACCCCACGCGAGGCCGGCTGACTCATCGCAGCACGAATCGACATTCGCGAGGAGCACCACAGCGTGGCCGTCAAGATCAAGCTGATGCGTCTGGGCAAGATCCGTCAGCCGTACTACCGCGTCGTCGTCGCGGACTCCCGTACGCGCCGCAACGGCCGGGCCATCGAGACGATCGGCAAGTACCACCCGAAGAACGAGCCGAGCCTGATCGAGATCGACTCGGACCGTGCGCAGTACTGGCTGGGTGTCGGCGCGCAGCCGACCGAGTCGGTGCAGAACCTGCTCGAGATCACCGGCGACTGGCAGAAGTTCAAGGGCCTGCCGGGCACCGAGGGCACCCTGAAGCCGCAGGCCGAGAAGGCCGACAAGCTGGCCCGCTTCAACGAGGCGCTGGCGGCGGCGAACGAGGAGCCGACCACCGCGGCCACCACTCCGAAGAAGAAGGGTGGCGACCGCGTCGGCAAGACCGCTGACGCCGCCCCGGCCGAGGCCGCGACGAAGAGCGACGACGTCGCCGACGCGACCAAGGACGCGGCCGAGCCGGCCACCGAGTCGACCCAGTCGTGACTCTCATGGCGGACGCGCTCGAGCACCTCGTGCGCGGCATCGTCGACCACCCCGACGACGTCCGGGTGGACCTGGTCACCGGGCGTCGCGGTCGGATCCTCGAGGTCCGGGTGCACCCCGACGATCTCGGCAAGGTGATCGGCCGGGGTGGCCGCACCGCCACCGCCCTGCGCAACGTCATCGGTGGTGTGGGCGGTCGCGGCGTGCGCGTCGACGTCGTCGACACCGACCGGTGACGAGCTCCGCACCCGACGACGCCGGCCAGGTCCTGGTCGGCGTCGTCGTACGTGTGCACGGTCTGCGCGGCGAGGTCGTCGTCGAGCCCCGCACCGACGCACCGGCGGAGCGGTTCGCGCCCGGTGCCGTCCTGCAGGGCCACCGGCCCCGCGCGGCGGGCCCCGGGCCGCTCACCGTCACCGGTGCGCGCGCCCACTCGGGCCGCTGGCTCGTGCTCTTCGAGGGCGTGGCCGACCGCGACGCCGCCGAGGCCCTGCGCGGGGTTCAGCTCCGGCTGCCGACCTCCGCGCTCGCCGAGCCGGAGGACCCGGAGGAGTTCCACGTCCACCAGCTGACCGGTCTGCGGGCCGAGCTGGTCGACGGGACCGAGGCAGGCACCGTCACCGACGTCGTCCACGGCCCCGGCGGGTCCCTGCTGGTCGTCCGGCGGCCGGCCGGGCACGAGGCACTCGTCCCGTTCGTCGGGGCGATCGTGCCCACCGTCGACGTGGCGGGCGGACGCGTGGTCCTCGACCCGCCCGACGGGCTGCTCGACCCGCAGGACTGATCCCGGCCCGGCACCCCGTGGTGCCGGGCCGTTCTCGTGCCGCTCTCGACGCCGTCCGGAGCGCGGTGGAGGCGGGCTTCGGACCCGGCGCGTTCGACCGCCCGCGCCGCGGACGGTGGCGGGCCGGGCACATCCCGTTCGAGGGGTCCTCGAAGACGGCGGCCCCGCCGGGCGGGCTGAGCCGGGCCCGGTCGTCGGCTCAGTCGTCGGCGCGGTCGGGGTCGTCCGGGTCCTCGGTCGGGTCCACCCGGGTCTCCGCCGAGCGCACCCCGTCGGTCTCCGACAGCGCGGCGGCCAGGCCGGGCAGGTCCCCCCGGCCGTCGAGACGCAGGGTCAGCGCCGCGACCCGGACGCCGTCGGCGGCCACCGAGCCGCGGTGCACGGCCACCCCTGCCACCGAGAATCCGGCCGCGGTGCAGCGCTCCAGGACCCCGCGCAGGACGCCGTAGCCGTCGTCGTAGCGGATCCGCAGCACCGGCGGGCGACGACGGTGCCGCCGCACCACCCGCGCGACCGGCTGCAGGCCCCGGGTCACCAGGAAGTGTGCCGCCGTCGCCAGGACGGCCAGCGGGGCGAGGCCCGCACCGCACGCCGTCCCGACCGCGGCGGCCAGCCAGATCGTGGCCGCGGTGGTGAGCCCGCGCACGACGTCCTGCCGGACGAAGATCAGCCCGGCACCGATGAACCCGATCCCCGACACGATCTGGGCCGCGATCCGGGACGGGTCCAGCGCGACGTGCTCGGTCGCGAGCAGGTCGGCGAAGCCGTACTTCGAGATGACCATGAACACCGCCGCGCCGACGCCGACCAGCACGTGCGTGCGCAGACCGGCGCTCTTCGCGCCGGCCTCGCGTTCCAGGCCGATCGCCGTCGTCAGCAGCAGGGCGAGCAGCACCGGCGGCAGCAGGCTCCACTGCGCCGCCGTCGACCAGAGTGGCTCGGCCCAGGATTCCGGCATCGCATGACCTCCTTCTGCACGGGGGGACGGGCGCCTGCGACGATCCGCGCCGTGCGGATCGACGTCGTCACCATCTTCCCGTCCTACCTGCAGCCGTTGCGCGAGGCACTGCTGGGGCGGGCGATCGACCGCGGGCTGCTCGAGGTCGCGGTGCACGACCTGCGGGACTGGACCCACGACGTGCACCAGGCCGTCGACGACTCCCCGTACGGCGGCGGGCCGGGCATGGTGATGCGCCCCCAGGTGTGGGGCGAGGCCCTCGACGACGTGCTGGCCACCCCCGACCTGCCCGCCCGGCTGGTCGTCCCGACCCCGGCCGGATGGCCGTTCACCCAGGCCACCGCGCACGCCTGGGCTGCCGAGGAGCGGCTGGTGTTCGCCTGCGGCCGCTACGAGGGCATCGACGAGCGTGTGCTGCTCGACGCCCGGGCCCGCGGCATCACCGTCGACGAGGTGTCGATCGGCGACTACGTGCTCGTCGGCGGGGAGGTCGCCGTGCTCGTGATGGTCGAAGCCGTCGCCCGGCTGCTGCCCGGGGTGCTGGGCAACCCGCGCTCGGCCGCCGAGGACTCCTTCTCCGACGGGCTGCTGGAGGGCCCGTCCTACACCCGTCCCGAGGTGTGGCGGGAGCTGGCCGTGCCGGACGTGCTCCGCGGCGGCAACCACGCCGCGATCGCCCGCTGGCGGCGCGACCGGGCCCTGGAACGGACCCGGGACCGGCGTCCCGACCTGCTCGACGCGCTCGGGCCGGACGCCCTGGACGCCGCCGACCGCGCCGCACTCGCCGCCGGGCGCCCCGACGACGACGCCGACGCCCCCACCGCCTGAGCGTTCCCGCCGGTGGGCGGCGCCGGCCCGGCTCCGGGGCCGGCGCGGGGGACCGTTCCGCCGTCGCCCGGCGGGCCCCCACCGGCGACCGGCGGTGCCCGGTCCGTCCGGTACGACCGGGCCCGCTGAGCCGCTCCGGGGCCCTCGCACCACCGGGTGTCCGGAGCGATCTGCCCGTCTGGCACTATGGACGGGTTGCCAGCGCCGCGTGTGGTGCCCGGTGACGGTCACGTGTGCCCCCGGCCCCGCCGGTGGTGCCGGCCGTGCCGAGCCCGCCACGTGAGGAGCGTCGTCGCCGTACGGCACACGCCCCGTGGCCCGGGCGCGATCCCGGATCGACCCGGGACCGGCACCGCACGACCCGCACGAACGACACACGAGGACGGACCGTCGACATGAACACCCTGGACGCACTGGACGCGGAGACCCTGCGCTCCGACATCCCGAACTTCCGGCCCGGGGACACCCTCAAGGTGCACGTGAAGGTCATCGAGGGCAACCGCACCCGTACTCAGATCTTCCAGGGCGTCGTCATCCGCCGCCACGGCTCGGGTGCCCGCGAGACCTTCACCGTCCGCAAGATCTCGTTCGGCGTCGGCGTCGAGCGCACCTTCCCGGTGCACACGCCGAACATCGAGAAGATCGAGGTCGCCACCCGCGGTGACGTCCGCCGGGCGAAGCTGTACTACCTCCGCGACCTCCGCGGCAAGGCCGCGAAGATCAAGGAGCGTCGGGAGACCACCGCGTCCTGACCGTCACCCTGTCGTGACGGACCGGTGACGTAATCTCGACGCGTGGCCTTCCCCGAGCTCCCCGACGACCGCCGGGCCCGCCCCCGGCGGTATCGCGGCAGCGATGTTCCCGAGCGCCCCGGTCGGCGGCGGGCCCCCGAGGACCCGCCGCCCGCCGGTGGTGAACCGGGCGGCGACGAGCAGCAGTGGCTGCTCGGGACCGCGCTGCAGCACGGGGTGCCGGCCCGGGACGGCTTCGCGGACGGTGAGCCCGAGGGCGCACCGCGCGGGGTCCGTACCCGGCACGCGGGCCCGGAGGACGGCGCCGACGAGGCCCGTCCCCGCGGGCGTCGCTACCGCAACGGTTTCGACGAACTCGCCGCCGGACGTTCCGGGCGACACGGCGTCGACGCGGGCGGCCCGCTCCCCGAGGAGCGGCCCGCCCCGGCCACCGAGGGCCCGGACACGCTGCGGGCCCGCTACGCGGCCCGGCTGAACCGGCCCGACGCCTCCGAGCCCGGCGCCGCACCGAACGGCAGGCCGTGGCCGCCGCCCGGCAGCCGCCCGGAGCAGGCCCCGGGCCCCCGTCATCCGGCGCCGCCGGCCGGGCGCCCCGAGGGCACCGGTCGTCACGGCGTCCGCCCGGGCCCCGGCCAGCCCGCCCCCGACGGCAGACCCGGTCGCCGGGCCTCCGGGTTCGACCCGTCCGCGGCCCCGTCCGCCGGGTTCGATCCGTCCGCCGCACCGCCCTTCCGCGGCCCCGATGCGCCCCGGCGCAACGGCCGGCCCCCCGCCGCCCCCGGCTTCGGCCCCTCCGTCCCCGCGCCCGGCGCCCCCGACGGCCACGCCCCCCGCGGCCACGGCGTCGACGGCTACCCGGCGGACGGTCGTGCACCCGAGGGCCACGGGCCCGACGGGTACGCGCCCGGGGGCCCCGGCCGCCCCGACCCGCGCGGTCGCGCCCCCGGCCGGCCGGCCGTCCGCGGCCCGTCCGCCGAGTACTCCGACGGCGCCCGCCCGGAGCCCCGCCCCGACGGTGGTGCCCCCGGTCGCCGGCCCGTCGGCCCGCCCGTCGACGGTGCCGCACCGACGACCCGCCGTCCCGTCCCACCGAACGCAGACGGGGCCCCGACCACCCGTCGCCCGGCCCCGCCGGACCCCGACGCCGCCGCGACCACGCGTCGCCGGGTGCCTCCGGAGGCCGACCTGCGGCGCGCCCGCGCGGCCGCCGCCCCGGTCGGCGACGACGTCGACGTCGACGCGGGGACCGCCGCCGTCCCGTATCCCGGCGCCGACGCGCCGGCGCGACCCCCGCGCCGGCGTCGCCCGGCCGTCGCCCCGGCGGAACCGGCAGAGGACTCCGACGACGTCCCCGCCGACCCGCAGGACACGTCGGACGAGCCGGAGCGCGCCACCGGTGGCCGCGCCGCGCGCCGCAGCGGCCCCGTCGGCGTCGGCGGCCGGATCGCCGCCCTGACCGGCCGCGGCTCCGCCACGGCCGCGGCGGGCGAGGAGAAGCCCAAGACGGCGTTCTGGAAGGAGATCCTGCTCCTGGCCGGGGTCGCCATTCTGCTGACGGTCCTCATCCAGACCTTCCTCGCGAAGGTCTACGTCATCCCGTCGGGCTCGATGGAGACGACGCTGCACGGCTGCACCGGCTGCAACAACGACCGCGTGCTCGTCGACAAGGTCACCTACAACTTCACCGACATCACCCCGGGCGACATCGTCGTGTTCCGCGGCACCGACGGCTGGGCCAGCGAGACCTACAGCGGCGAGGGCAGCGAGAACCCGCTGCTCAAGGGTCTGCAGTCGCTCGGCTCGCTGGTCGGCATCGCCCCGCCCGACGAGAAGGACTTCGTCAAGCGGGTGATCGCCGTCGGCGGCCAGACCGTCTCCTGCTGCGACGCGCTGAACCAGGTCGTCGTCGACGGGCAGCCGCTGGAGGAGCCCTACATCTACTACCTGCCCGAGGCGGGCCCGGCCCGGCAGATCCCGTTCGGCCCGATCACGGTCCCCGAGGGCCAGTACTGGATGATGGGCGACTCGCGGAACAACTCCGCGGACTCCCGGGCGGCGGGGCACGGCCCCATCCCCGAGGCCAACATCATCGGCAAGGTCCGGCTGATCGTGCTGCCCTTCGACCGGTTCGGCTGGGTCAGCGCGGTCGACCCGCAGACCACCGCCGAGGCGGCCGGGCTCCCGGGGCTGCCCGGCGGGGTGCCGCTGGCGCTGGGCATCCTGGGGACCCTGCCGCTCGCGGCCGGCCGGCGACGCGCTCTGCTCGCCCGTGCCGAGGCCGAGCGTTTCCTGCCCGCGACGCGCCCCCCGCACGGGTGGCGCCGGAGAGCCTGACCGGGAGCACCGTGCCGGTTCCGCCCAGCCGCGCCCGTCCCACCGGACGGCCGCGTGCCCGCCGACGTCCCGTACGGGTCCTGCCCGACGGGCTGCGTCCGCCGCGCGCCGTCGTCCGCGACGGCGGCACCTGGACCCTGCAGACGGTCCTGCAGCGCCACGGGCTCGGCCCGGTCGCCGGCGTCGACGAGGCCGGTCGCGGTGCGAGTGCCGGACCGCTGGTCGTCGCCGCGGCGGTGCTGCGGCCCGCGGACGCGAAGGCCCTCGACGGGTTGACCGACTCCAAGCTGCTGACCCCGGCCGCCCGCGACCACTGGTACGACCGCATCCGCGCCCGGGCGCTGGACCACGCCGTCGTCGTGATCCCGGCGGCCGAGGTCGACCGCCGCGGGGTGCACGTGGCCAACATCGAGGGCATGCGCCGCGCGGTGGCCGCGCTGGGCGCGGTCCGGCCCGGCTACGTCCTGACCGACGGCTTCCCGGTCCGCGGCTTCGGCCGCCCCGCCCTCGCCGTGCCGAAGGGGGACCGGGTGGCGTCCTGCGTCGCGGCGGCGTCCGTGCTGGCCAAGGTCACCCGGGACCGCATCATGACCGCGCTCGACGCTGAGCACGACCGCTACGGCTTCGCCGTGCACAAGGGCTACAGCACCCCGGACCACGAGGCCGCGCTGCGCGCACACGGGCCCTGTCCGGAGCACCGGTTCTCCTTCGCGAACGTCGCCGCGGTGGCCGGGCGCGAGGTCCCGGCGGGGCTGGTCCACAATGGGGCACTCCCCGAGCAGGAACCCGACCCCGGAGACCCGGAGGACACGGTCGGGGCGTGGGAGCCGTTGGAGATCGTCACAGGAGGAGCGGGCCGGTGAGCGCCGAGGATCTCGAGAAGTACGAGACCGAGATGGAGCTCACGCTCTACAAGGAGTACCGCGACATCGTCGCCCAGTTCTCCTACGTCGTGGAGACGGAGCGTCGGTTCTACCTGGCCAACTCCGTCGACGTCGCCCCACGCAACGCCGACGGCGAGGTCTACTTCGAGGTCCGCATGTCCGACGCGTGGGTGTGGGACATGTACCGCCCGGCGCGGTTCGTCAAGAACGTGCGGGTGGTGACGTTCAAGGACGTCAACATCGAGGAGCTCGACACCCCTGACCTGCGGCTCCCCGACGACGACCAGTTCCCGGGCTGAGCGCGTAGCAGACCCCACCGACGGGTCCGCCGCTCCGGCGGCGCGGCCGGCGGTGCCCGTCCCCAACCGGCGGATCCGTCCACAGCCGGCCGATCCACCCCCGCGGGCGGCCCACCCGGCCCGATCGTGGACCCATGGCAGCGAAGGACGAGCTCGGCCGTCGCGGTGAGGACACCGCCGCCGAGTACCTCGAGCGGGCACACGGGATGGTCGTGCTCAGCCGCAACTGGCGGTGCACGCACGGCGAGATCGACATCGTCGCGGTCGACCCGCAGCAACGGCTGGTGTTCTGCGAGGTCAAGACCCGTTCCGGGCTCCGGTACGGCGAGCCCGCCGAGGCGGTGACCCGCCGCAAGACACGCCGGATCCGGCTGCTGGCGAAGGCGTTCATGGCCGCCCACCGGGTGAGCTGGGTCGAGATCAGGTTCGACGTCGTGGCGGTCCTGATCCGGCCCGGCCGGCCGGTCACGCTCACCCACTACCCGGCGGCGTTCTGATGCGGCCCCCGGCACGGATCTGGTCGGTGGCGCTGCACGGCGTCGACGGCGTCCCCGTCGAGATCGAGGCGGTCATCGGCGGCGGGATGCCCGGCGTGCACCTCGTGGGCCTGCCCGACGCCGCCCTCAACGAGTCCAAGGACCGGGTCCGGTCCGCGATCGTGCACTCCGGCCGCACCTGGCCCAACGAGCGGATCGTGCTCGCCCTCTCCCCGGCGACCCTGCGCAAGACCGGCAGCCGGTTCGACCTCGCACTGGCCCTGGGTGTCCTCGTCGCCGCGGATGCGGTGCCACCCGACCGGCTGCGCGGCACCGCGCTGCTCGGCGAGCTCGCCCTCGACGGCAGGCTGCGACCGGTGCTCGGCGTGCTGCCCTGTCTGCTCGCCGCGCGCGACGCCGGGATGGTCCGCGCCGTCGTGCCCCGTGCCGCGCTCGCCGAGGCCGCGCTGGTCGACGGGATCGAGGCGTTCGGTGCCGACAGCCTCGGCGACGTCCTGGACTGGGCGTCGGGCAACCGGCTGCTGCACCGGCACGACGGCGCGCAGGAGGAGGCCCGGGCCGTCGCGGCGCCCGAGCTGGCCGACGTGCTCGGCCAGCACGACGCCCGGCGGGCCCTGGAGATCGCCGCCGCCGGCGGGCACCACCTGCTGATGGTCGGCCCACCCGGCACCGGCAAGACGATGCTGGCCCAGCGCGTGGTGGGGCTGCTGCCCGCGCTCGATCGCGCCGAGGCGCTGCAGCTCGCCGCGATCCGCTCGGTGGCCGGCCGGCTCGGCGACAGCGGGGCACTCAGTACGTGTGCGCCGTTCGTGGCGCCGCACCACTCGGCGTCGACGGCGGCGCTGCTCGGCGGGGGCAGCGGCGTCGCCCGGCCCGGTGCGGTGTCGCTGGCCCACCGCGGGGTGCTCTTCCTCGACGAGTGCCCGCACTGGCCCGCCTCGGTCCTCGACGGGCTGCGCACCCCGCTGGAGGAGGGTGAGGTCCGGCTGTCCCGCGCCGACGGCACCGTGCGCTACCCGGCCCGGTTCCAGCTCGTCCTCGCGGCGAACCCGTGCCCGTGCGCACCGCCGATCGACCGCGACTGCACCTGCCGCCCCGACGTCCGCCGCCGCTACATGTCCCGGCTGTCCGGCCCGCTGCTCGACCGGGTCGACCTGCGGGTGGCGATGGAGCCGGTGACCGCGTTGCGGGTGACCGAGCAGCGGGGCGAGGACACCGCGACCGTCCGCCGCCGGGTGCTCGACGCCCGCGCCGCCGCCGTCGCGCGCTGGTCGGAGCACGGGTGGCGGTGCAACGCCGAGGTACCCGGCCCCGCCCTGCGGACCCGCTTCCCACTGCCCGCCCGGGTGATCGCACCGCTGGAGGCCCGGCTGCGGGCCGGGGATCTCAGCGCCCGTGGCGCGGACCGCGCGCTGCGGGTCGCGTGGACGCTCAGCGACCTCGCCGGGGCCGAACGGCCCGACCGAGGCCTGGTCGACGCGGCGCTGTACTTCCGCGAGCGGGGTGCCGCGTGAGCGCCCCGGTCCCGGCCGTCCGCCCGGGTACCGATGCCGGCACGGTGCCCGAGGAGGTCCTGCGCGCCCGCGCCTACCTGCTGCGCTGCGTCGAACCCCCGAACCGGCACCTCGTCGCCCAGGTCGACCGGTACGGGCCGGTCGAGGCGGCCGACCGGCTGCGTCGCGGAGCCGTCCCCGACGAGCTGCTGCGCGCCGCGGCGGCCCGCCGGGGCACCGACCGCTCCGGCGCCGACCTGGAGGCGGCCGCGGCCGCCGGGGCCCGGCTGCTCGTGCCGGAGGACCCGGGCTGGCCGTCGTGGCCGTTCCGGTCGTTCGCCGAGGCCCCGCGGGCCGACCTCGCGCCCCCGATCGCGCTGTGGGCCCGCGGGCCGGGGGAGATCGCGACGCTCGCCGACCGGTCGGTCACCGTCGTCGGGTCGCGTGCCGCGACCCCGTACGGGCTGAACGTGGCCGCGGACTTCTCCGCGACGCTGGCCCGGCGCGGCGTCGCGGTCCTCTCCGGCGCCGCGTTCGGGATCGACGCGGCCGCGCACCGCGGAGCGCTCGCCGTCGACGGCGCGACGGTCGCGGTGCTGGCCTGCGGCCCGGACCGCGTCTACCCGGCCGCGCACACCGGTCTCCTGGAACGGATCGCCGCGACCGGTCTGGTGCTCACCGAGTACCCGCCCGACACGATCCCCGGGCGGCTGCGGTTCCTCGTCCGCAACCGGCTGCTGGCCGCACTCGGTGTCGGGACCCTCGTCGTCGAGGCCGGGGCACGCAGCGGGACGAAGCGCACCGCCGCCGACGCGACCGCGCTCGGGCGCCCGCTGATGGCGGTGCCGGGCCCGGTGACCTCGGGGATGTCGGTCGGCTGCCACGAGCTGGTCCGCTCCCACCAGGCGGGCCTCGTCGGGCGGCCCGAGGATGTCCTGGAGGTCGTCGGCCGGCTGGGTGTGGACCTCGCCCTGCCGCCGCAGGGGGAGTCCCGCCCGACCGACGGGCTCGACCCGCGGGTGCTGGCGGTCCATGACGCGCTGCCCGCCCGGGCCGCGTGGCCGCCGGGACGGATCGGGGAGGCCGCGGGCGTCGGACCCGACGAGCTGCGCGCAGCGCTGACCGAGCTGGAGGACCGTGGGCTCGCCGAGTACCACCAGGGGCTGTGGCAGCGTCCGGCACGCCGGGCGGGTCCTTGACCGGGGCCCCGCGGCGGCGGACCGTCCGGGCATGGCGCGCACAGAGTCCTCCGGTCCCGCGACCACCGGACCGGTCCCCGGTGCGGTCGACGGACCGGCCGTGGGCCCGGCGGGCGCCCCTGCCGCCGGCGCCGCGTCCGCAGGGAGCGCCGGGTCCGCAGGGGGTGACGGGGAAGCAGGGGGTGACGGGCTCGCGCCGGACGTCGCCACCGCGCTCGAGGAGTTCACCGGGCACCTGCGCCACGAGCGGAACCGTTCGCCGCACACCGTCCGCGGCTACCGCTCGGACCTCACCGACCTGCTCCGCGGGCTCCCCCGCCTCGGTGCGCTCGACCTGGACCACCTGCGTCGGCGGCTCGGCGCGACGCACGCCGCAGGCGCCGGGCGGGCCACCGTCGCCCGGCGCACCGCCGCGGCCCGCACGTTCTGCGCCTGGGCGGTGCGCACCGGGCGGCTCGACCACGACCCGGCCGCCCGGCTCGGGTCGCCGCGCGCGGGCACCGTCCTGCCGGAGGTGCCTGCCGCGGCGGAGACCGCGGCGGTACTGGCCGCCGTGACGTCCGGCGCGGCGGAGGACGCCCCGGAGGCGCTGCGCGACCTGCTGGTCCTCGAACTGCTCTACGCGACCGGGATCCGGGTCGCGGAGCTGTGCGGGCTGGACGTCGGGGCGGTCGACGAGTCCACCCGTACGCTGCGGGTCCGGGGCAAGGGCGACCGGGAACGGACCGTCGTGTTCGGGGTCCCCGCCGCGCGCTCCCTGCGCCGCTGGCTCGACCACGGCCGACCGGCGCTGGCGACCCCGTCGTCGCCGCCGGCGCTGCTGCTGGGCGTGCGGGGCGGGCGGCTGGACCCGCGCGTCGCACGGACCGTCGTGCACCGCTCGATCCGGGCGGTACCGGGCGTCCCCGACGTCGGACCGCACGGTCTGCGGCACGCCGCGGCGACCCATCTGCTCGAGGGCGGAGCCGACCTTCGTTACGTACAGGAGTTGCTCGGTCACGCTACGCTGTCGACGACACAGCTCTACACGCATGTGACCGTCGACCGGTTGAAGGTGGTTCATGACCAGGCGCACCCTCGGGCCTGAGGCGTCCCCCACGACGCCCCGCCGTCCCGACGCGTTCCCCACCGCCCTGGCCACGGCCCTCGACCGGAGGGCCGCGGGGGCCGACATGCCCCGCGCGGCCGTCCTCGTACCGGTCCCCGACCCACCCGGGCACCCGCGTCGCGGCCCCCGCGACGTCACCACCGGACGACCGCCGGCGGGCGTGGCCCCGGCGTGCATCGCACTCGTCCCGGCGACGGACCGGGCGCACCGCGACACGCCCGACGGCGCACCGGATCACCTGAACGAGACCGTCGAGCCGGCTGTCGTGCCGCTGTGGCGCGAGTTCCTCGCCACCCGCGCCCCCGCCGCGCGACGATGCCTGGTCGAGCACCACGCCCCGCTCGTACGCGGTGTGGGGACGAAGCTGGCGGTGCGGCTGCCGTCGTCGATCGAGCTCGCCGACCTGCTGCAGTCCGGGACGTTCGGTCTGATGGAGGCCGTCGACCGGTTCGACCCCGGCCGCGGGATCCGGTTCGAGGCCTACGCGGCCCAGCGGGTCCGGGGCGCCATGCTCGACGAGCTGCGTTCCCAGGACTGGGTGCCCCGCACCGTGCGGGCGCGCAGCCGCGAGGTCGAACGTGCCCGTGAGGCGGTGCAGTTCCGCTCCGGGCGCCCCGCGACCGACGGCGAACTCGCCGCGGAGCTGGGCGTCGCGGTGCGCGACCTCCGTCAGGCCCGGCGTCCGATGTACCTGGTCAGCGCCGAGGACCTCGGCGCGGGCGGCCCGGCGGGCTCGCCGCTGTGGACGCTCCCGGCCGACGACTCGGTGGACCCGGTGACCGCGGCGGTCCGGAGGGAGACCGGGGCGGAGCTGCGTGCCGCGATCGGGCTGCTGGGGGAGCGGGACCGGCTGGTCGTGCGTCTCTACTACGTCGAGAACCGGACGCTGGCCGAGATCGGCGGGGTCCTCGGGGTCACCGAGTCCCGGGTCTGCCAGCTCCACGCCCGGGTGATCACCCGGCTGCGGGCGTCGATGCAGCCGGCGCTGGCGGGCTGACCCGGTCCGGAGCGTCCTCCGCGGTCTCCGGCGCCCCCTCCCAGGGGAGCAGCCGCACCCGGGGAGGCCGCAGCAGGACCAGTGGGTCCAGGTGGTCGAGCCGCTCCCGGCGCACGCCCCAGTGCAAGCAGGCCGCGACCGGGCACCCGATGTGCCCGGGTTCCAGCGTCCCCACCGGGTCGCCCCCGGCGAGCCGCGTCCCGGCGACGACGGCGGCGGTCACCGGCTCGTAGGTGCTCCGCAACCCGTCGGGGTGGTCGACGGAGACGACGCCGCGCCCGGCGATCCGCCCGGCGAACACCACCACCCCCTCCCGTGCGACGAGCACCGCCTGCCCGGGGGAGCCGCCGACGTCGGCGCCGCGGTGCCCGCGGCCGTAGCGGAACGCGGGCTTGCGGAACACCGCGGTGACCGCCGGGGGCGGGAGCAGCGGCCACGCGTAGTCCGCCCCCGGGGCCGGGATCCCCGCTCCGGGTGGCCGCGGCGGCGTGGGCGCCGGGCCCGCTCCGTCCGGGGGCCCGCCCGGAGCGGGCCCGTCGCCGGGCGGAGGCGGGATGCCGTCGGCCCCGGGAGGTGGCTCCGTGGTCGGGACGACGGTCTCCGGCGCCGTGACCGCCGGCGCCGTGACCGCCGGCGCCGTGACCGCCGGCGCCGTGACCGCCGGCGCCGTGACCACCGCTGAAGGGACCACCGGTGCGGCGACCGCCGCCCCCGGCGGCACGAGCGCCACTCCGGTCACCACCACGGCGAGCAGCACCGCCCCCGCCCGTAGCCCGGTCCGCCATCCCGGCAGGGACGCGTGACACGGGCCCCGGGGCGGGGGAGCGGACGGCGAGGGGAGAGGCACCCGTCCAGCCTGCGGCGACGACCGCTCGTCGCCGGGGTGGACCGTCGTCCTGTGGACGTACCGGCCGGTTGTGGACAACCGCCGCCGGAACCGGGCTCCGCCGCGATCGGCCCGAAGGCCCCGGCGTACACTGGAGGCCGCACCACGTCCGTCGTGGTGACTTCGCGCGCCCGCTCGCCCGTCGCGCCGTTCCCCCAGGGTACGGCGTCGGGAGCGGAGGCCGGGCGGTCCTGCCATCTGACGTCGCACGCACGTGCGACCCGGGGGGCGGGTCCGGCTCCGCCGCGGGCGCCAGGGTGGTCCGCCGACCGGTGGGCCCACGAACCGCCTGCGCGGCATCCGCCGCGCCCGACCGAGAGGTGAACGCAGGCCATGGCCGTCGTCACCATGAAGCAGCTGCTCGACAGCGGCGTGCACTTCGGGCACCAGACCCGTCGCTGGAACCCGAAGATGAAGCGCTACATCCTCACCGAGCGCAACGGCATCTACATCATCGACCTCCAGCAGACGCTGTCGTACATCGACCGCGCCTACGAGTTCGTGCGCGAGACCGTCGCGCACGGTGGGACGATCATGTTCGTCGGCACCAAGAAGCAGGCCCAGGAGGCCATCGCCGAAGAGGCGGGCCGGGTCAACATGCCGTACGTGAACCAGCGCTGGCTGGGTGGCATGCTCACCAACTTCCAGACCGTCCACCGTCGCCTGCAGCGCCTCAAGGAGCTCGAGGCGATGGAGCAGAACGGTGGCTTCGAGGGCCGCTCCAAGCGCGAGATCCTCACGCTGACCCGTGAGAAGGACAAGCTCGAGAAGACCCTCGGCGGTATTCGCGACATGTCCAAGGTCCCGTCCGCCGTCTGGATCGTGGACACCAAGAAGGAGCACATCGCCGTCGGCGAGGCCCGGAAGCTCAAGATCCCGGTCGTCTCCATCCTGGACACCAACTGCGACCCGGACGAGGTCGACTTCCCGATCCCGGGCAACGACGACGCGATCCGCTCGGCCGCGCTGCTGACCAAGGTCATCGCCAAGGCCGCCGCCGACGGACTGGTCTCCCGTGGCCAGCGCCGGGGCGAGGGCGGCGAGGCCGCCACGGAGCAGCCGCTCCCGGAGTGGGAGCAGGACGTCCTGGCGGGCAACGAGGTCGGCTCCGACGGTGCCAGCCTCTCCGCCGCCGGTGGCGACGGTGCGGCGGCCGCGACCGCCCCCGCGTCCACCAGCAACGGCACCCAGAACTGAGTGCGCGCACCCGGCGGGCCCGCACACCACGGGCCCGCCGGGTGCGACCCGGTGACCCCCTTCCCGTCACGACCCAGAGGACGAGAGACACCCGATGGCGAACTACACCGCCGCCGACGTCAAGCGGCTCCGTGAGCTCACCGGCTCCGGGATGATGGACTGCAAGAAGGCGCTCGAGGAGTCCGACGGCGACTTCGACAAGGCCGTCGAGCTGCTCCGCATCAAGGGCGCGAAGGACGTCGGCAAGCGCGCCGAGCGCGCCACCGCCAACGGCCTGGTCGTCGCCGACGGCGGCACCCTGGTCGAGCTGGACTGCGAGACCGACTTCGTCGCCAAGTCCGACGACTTCATCGCGCTGGCCGAGAAGATCCTGGCCGCCGCGGTCGCCGAGAAGCCGGCCGACCTCGACGCGCTGCGCGAGACCAAGCTCGAGGACGGCACCGTGGGCGAGGCCGTGCAGGCCCTGTCCGCCCGCATCGGCGAGAAGTTCGAGCTGAAGCGCTACGCCCGGGTCGACGGCCAGGCGGCCGTCTACCTGCACAAGCGCGCCACCGACCTGCCCCCGCAGATCGGCGTCCTGCTCGCCTACGAGGGCGGCGACGCCGAGGCCGCCCGCGGTCTCGCGATGCAGGTCGCGGCGGCCCGGCCGGAGTACCTGACCCGCGAGCAGGTCCCCGCCGAGATCGTCGAGAACGAGAAGAAGATCGCGGAGGCGACCGCCCGCGAGGAGGGCAAGCCCGAGCAGGTCCTGCCCCGCATCGTCGAGGGCCGGGTCAACGGCTACTACAAGGACGTCGTGCTCCTGGAGCAGGCCTCCGTCGTCGACCCGAAGAAGTCGGTCAAGGCCGTCGCCGACGAGGCGGGTCTGACCATCAACGACTTCGTGCGCTTCGAGGTCGGCCAGAACTGATCCGTCCCACCCCCGCCCGGGTGGTGCTCCGCGCACCGCCCGGGCGGAGGGTGAGAGGATCGTGACCGCCAGCGAGTACGACCAGGCCGGGGGATGCAACCGTGATCGAGGAAACCCTCTTCGACGTCGAGGAGAAGATGGAGAAGGCCGTCACGGTCGCCCGTGACGATCTGGCGTCGGTGCGAACCGGCCGGGCCACTCCGAACATGTTCTCCCGGATCGTCGTGGACTACTACGGCGCGTGGACCCCGCTGAACCAGCTCGCCTCGGTGTCGATACCCGAGGCGCGGATGGCGGTCATCAAGCCCTACGACGCCAGCCAGCTCAAGCAGCTCGAGAAGGCGATCGCCGACTCGGACCTCGGGGTCAACCCGTCCAACGACGGTCAGATCATCCGCGTGATCATCCCGCAGCTCTCCGAGGAGCGGCGCCGGGACATGGTCAAGGTCGCCCGCGGCAAGGGCGAGGACGCGCGCGTCGTGCTCCGCGGCCTGCGCCGCAAGGCGATGGACGAGCTGCACCGCATCCAGCGTGACGGTGAGGCCGGCGAGGACGAGGTCGCCCGCGCCGAGAAGGAGCTGCAGGGCGTCACGGACCGCTACGTCGCGCAGATCGACGAGCTGGTCAAGAACAAGGAATCCGAGCTCCTCGAGGTCTGAGCCCGGTGCCCTCCTCCTCCGACGCCGCCGTCCCCGTGACCTCCGACCTCCCCGGTGACGGTCCGGCCGGCGTGCCGGTCGAGCCGAAGCCGGTCCGTGGGCAGAGGGGCTACAAGCGCTCCCGGATCGGGCGCAACCTGGTGGCCGCGATCGCCGTCGGCGTCGGGCTCGGCGTCGTCATCCTGGTGAGCCTGCTGATCGAGCGGCAGGGCTTCGTGCTGGTCCTGGCCGGCGTCACCGCGGTCGGCACCTGGGAACTCGCGGGTGCGCTGCGTCGCGGCGCCGACATCCGGGTGTCGCTGCCCGTCCTGCTGGTCGGCGGCCAGGCCGTCGTCTGGCTGTCCTGGCCGTTCGGCCTGCGGGGCGCCGCGATCGCCCTCGCCGCGACCGTGCTGGGCTGCCTGCTGTGGCGGATGCGCAGCGGCGCCGCCCACTTCGTGCGCGACATCAGCGCGTCGCTGTTCGTGGCCGTCTACGTCCCGCTGCTCGTGGCCTTCGCCGTGCAGTTGACCGTCGCCCCGGACGGCGTGGGCCGGGTCCTCACATTCCTGCTCTGCGTGGTCGCCTCCGACGTCGGCGGGTACGCGGCGGGCGTCGTCGCGGGCCGGCACCCGATGGCCCCCACGATCAGCCCGAAGAAGTCCTGGGAGGGCTTCGCGGGCTCGATGGTCGCCGGCATGCTCGTCGGCTCGCTCTGCGCCGCGCTGCTGCTCGGCACGGCCTGGTACTGGGGCTCGCTCGTCGGGGCGCTGCTGGTCGCCACCGCGACGCTGGGCGACCTCGTCGAGTCGCTGGTGAAGCGCGACATCGGCGTCAAGGACATGGGGCACCTGCTGCCCGGGCACGGCGGTCTGATGGACCGCCTGGACTCGCTGCTGCCGACCGCGTTCGTCGCCTGGGCGATCCTCGGGATCGTCGTCCCGATCGCGTGAAGCGCACCTACCAGGGGTTCGGCGGCCGGCCGAAACCCGGCCCGGCCATCCCCAGCCCGAACATCTGGAACTGGCCCGAGGTCTACGAGACCGAGAACCGCGCCCAGGACGCCGACGGCGAGCTCTGGGCCGCGCTGTGGGCCGAGACCGGCGGCTGGGCGGGGGCCGACGTCGTCGACGTCGGCTGCGGGGACGGCTTCCACCTGCCGCGTTTCGCCGGGCAGGCCGCCACCGTCACCGGTGTCGAGCCGCACCCGCCGCTGGTCGAACGGGCACGACGGCGGGTCGCCGGAGACGACCGCATCACCCTGCACACCGCGGGCGCCGAGCGGCTCCCGCTGCCCGACGCCTGCGCGGACCTGGTCCATGCGCGCACCGCGTACTTCTTCGGGCCGGGCTGTGAACCGGGGCTCGCCGAGGCCGAGCGGGTACTGCGCCCGGGCGGGGTGCTCGCCGTCGTCGACCTGGATTTCACGGTGCGGCCGTACGGGACGTGGCTGCGTGCCGACCTGCCCCGCTACGACCCGCCCGCGGTCGACCGGTTCTTCGCCGCCCACGGCTTCGCGCTGCGCCGGGTCGTCTCGACCTGGCGGTTCGACACCCGCGCGGACCTGGAGGAGGTTCTGCGCATCGAGTTCTCCGCCCGCACCGCGCGCCGGGCGATCGACGACGTCGCCGACCGCACCGTGCGCGTGGGCTACCGGCTCCACACCCGGCGCCGCGCCGACGGCCTCGTCCTGCCGCCCTGAGCCCGCGGCGCCGGGAGCGGCCTCAGGCCAGGGTGATCGACCCGTCCGCGACGGTGACCTGCCGCGGGTCGAGCGGCCGCTGGGCCGGCCCGTCGACGACGGCGCCGTCGAGGGAGAAGCGGCTGTTGTGGCACGGGCAGACGATCTGGCCGTCGGTGACCTGGCTGACGGTGCAGCCCTGGTGCGGGCAGATCGCGGACAGCCCGGTGAACGTCCCCTGCTGCGGCTGGGTGACGACGACCTGCGCGTCGGCGTAGATCGCGCCGCCGCCGACCGGCACCGCGGACGCCGGGCCGAGGACGGTGCCGGGGGAGCCCTGCGGGGCGTCCCCGGTCTGGGCCTGCCCGCCGTTGTCGGTGGTGGTGGAACCGCCGCCACCGCAGGCGGCGACCGCGCCGATCGCGGCCACGCCGGCACCGGCGATCATCGCGCGGCGGCCGACGGCGGGCCCTCCGGCGCGCGGGGCGGGGTCGGGCTCGGTGGAGGACGTCGTGGGGAGGGTCATGGCTCTCCTGGGGGAGGCCGGGCGGGGCCCGGCGGTGTGGTGGTGGCGGCCCGGGGCTCGGGGACCCGGGCACGTGACGAGCCTCCCACGATGTGCGGTTCGAGGGAGGACGGGTGTGTCGTTCCGCCACACCCGCGCCGTGTCCCAGGCCGCTCTCGCTACCGTGGATGCATGCCGTACACGATGCGCCAGCCGTCGCTGGGCGTTCCCGTGCCGAGCCTGGAGATCGTCCTGGGCCTGTTGGCCTGGGTGGTCGGTGCGGGCGGTCTCGGGAACGGGTTCGCCACCGTCCTCGTCGCGCTCGGGATCTTCCTGACCGCGTACCTGTGGATCGTGCGCCGGCGCAACGCGGCGATGGCGGTGACCCTGCACCCCGAGCGGAAGCGGCGGATGCAGCGGCTGATCGTGATCGGCGTGGCCGGGGTCGTGCTGCTGCCGTCGTTGCTGTCCCTGGTCGACTACGGCGAGCTGGCCACCGCCCTGTCCGCCGCCCTCGTCGGGGTACTGCTGATCCAGGCGTCCACCGTGCTGGAGGAGCGCAGCCTCGTCGCGACCGGCGGCCTGGTGCTGCTCGTCGCCGCGTTCGGCGCCTTCCTGGCCCTGACCTACCAAGGGCAGGGGACCGGATCCGCCGTGCCGGTGACCGGGCTCTGCGCCGGGATCGTGCTGTGGGTCGCGGCCGCGCGCAGGCTCGGGATCCTGGAGGACCTCTCCCGGCGCTACAACGTGCGCATCCCCGGGATCCGCTGACCCGCGGCCGGGCTGGCACACTGGAGGTGCCATGTCCAGCCTCCCGCTCGTCTTCGACGCACCCCGCCGCGGTACTCCGCCCCGCCACCTCGCCGACGTCGACCCGGCCGACCGTGCCGCCGTCGCGCAGGAGCTCGGCGTACCGCGGTTCCGCCTCGACCAGTTGGCCCGCCACTGGTTCGGTCGTCTCACCGACGACCTCGACACCATGAGCGACCTCGGCGGTGACGTCCGGGAGAAGCTGCGCCCGCTGCTCCCGCCGCTGGTCACGCCGCTGACCGAGAAGGCCTGCGACGGCGGCGCCACCCGCAAGACGCTGTGGCGCGGCCACGACGGCGTGCTCGCCGAGAGCGTGCTGATGCGCTACCCGGACCGGGCGACGGTCTGCATCTCCAGCCAGGCCGGCTGCGGGATGGCCTGCCCGTTCTGCGCCACCGGCCAGGGCGGCCTGCAGCGCAACCTGTCGACCGCCGAGATCGTCGACCAGGTCCGCCGCGCCGCCGCCCAGGCCCGCGACGGCGTGCTGGACGACCCGACCCGGCTGTCGAACGTCGTGTTCATGGGGATGGGCGAGCCGCTCGCCAACTACAAGCGGGTCGTCGCCGCCGTCCGCCGGATCACCGAGCCGGCCCCGGACGGGCTGGGCATCTCCGCGCGCGGGGTCACCGTGTCCACCGTCGGGCTCGTCCCGGCGATCGACCGGCTCCGCGCGGAGGGGATCCCGGTCACCCTGGCCATCTCGCTGCACTGCCCGGACGACGAGCTGCGCGACACCCTCGTACCGGTCAACAACCGGTGGAAGGTGGCCGAGGTCCTCGATGCGGGCCGCCGCTACGCGACCACGACCGGCCGCCGCGTCTCCATCGAGTACGCGCTGATCCGCGACGTGAACGACCAGCCGTGGCGCGCCGACATGCTGGCGAAGGTCCTGCGGCAGCACATCGGCACGTCCCGGGTGCACGTCAACCTCATCCCGCTGAACCCGACGCCGGGCAGCGAGTGGGACGCCTCGCCGAAACCCGTCGAGGAGGAGTTCGTGCGCCGGGTGCGCGCGGCCGGCGTCGCCTGCACCGTCCGCGACACCCGCGGCCAGGAGATCGACGCGGCCTGCGGACAGCTCGCCGCGTCGCATCCGGGCTGACCCGCCCGGCGACCCCCTCGGCAGCTCGCCGCGTCGCGTCCGGGCCGACCCGCCCGGCGACCCCCTCGCGTCGCCGGGCGGACCAGCTCAGAGCCGGTCGCCGCTCTCCGGGTGGAACAGGTGCAGCCCCTCGGCCGACGGCGTCAGTGCGACCCGGTCCCCGCGCCGCGCCCCGGTGCGCCCCGCGGTCCGCACGACGACGGCGTCGTCGCGCGAGCCGGTGAGCGACGCCGTCGCCGACAGGTCGCCGGAGGACTCGGCCAGGGTGCCGTAGAGGTAGGCGTCGGACCCGAGCTCCTCGACGACGTCGACCCGGGCCGGGATGCCCTCGCCGCCGTCGGGGGAGACCGTCCACTGCTCGGGACGGATGCCCAGGGTCACCTCGGTGAGCTGGTGCGCCCCGATCGTCGACCGGACGTCCTGGGGCAGCGCGACCTCCCGCCCGGCGAGGGTCACCCCGCGCTCGGTCACCTTCGCGGTGAACAGGTTCATCGCCGGCGAACCGATGAACCCGGCGACGAACGCGTTCTGCGGCCGGTCGTACAGGTCGGCCGGGCTGGCGAACTGCTGCAGCTTCCCGTCGGCGAGCAGCGCGACGCGGTCGCCCATCGTCATGGCCTCGACCTGGTCGTGGGTGACGTAGACGGTGGTGACGCCCAGACGTCGCTGCAGTGCCGCGATCTCGGTGCGGGTCTGCACCCGCATCTTCGCGTCGAGGTTCGACAGCGGCTCGTCCATCAGGAAGACCCGCGGCTCGCGCACGATCGCCCGGCCCATCGCGACGCGCTGACGCTGGCCGCCGGACAGGGCGCGCGGCTTGCGGTCGAGGTAGTCGGTCAGGCCGAGGATCTCGGCGGCCTCCTTGACCTTGACCGCCCGCTCGGCCTTGTCGATCCCGGCCATCTTCAGCGGGAACGCCATGTTCTCCCCGACGGTCTTGTTCGGGTAGAGCGCGTAGTTCTGGAACACCATGGCGATGTCCCGGTCGCGGGAGGCGACCCCGACCATGTTCTCGCCGTCGATCCGGATCGAGCCGCTGTCGATCTCCTCGAGGCCCGCGAGCATCCGCAGCGCCGTCGACTTGCCCGATCCGGACGGCCCGACGAGCACGACGAACTCGCCGTCCTCGATCGTCAGGTCCAGCCGGTCGACGGCCGGCTTGGCTCCGGGGGTGTAGATCCGAGATGCCTGGTCGAACACCACGTCAGCCACGGCGGGCTCCCATCCTGTCCACGAACACGATCACTTGACGGCCCCGAAGGACAGGCCCTGGACCAGCTTGTTCTGGGCGATCCAGCCGGCGATGACGACCGGTAGCGCGGCCACGGTGGCCGCCGCGCAGAGACTGGCGAAGTACAGGCCCTCGGAGGTGATGAACCCGACGAGGTACACGGGCACGGTCGCGGCCCGCGAGGCGGTCAGGTTCACCGCGAAGAAGAACTCGTTCCAGGCGAAGATCATGCAGATCAACGCGGTGGCGGCCATGCCGGGCGAGATGATCGGCAGTACGACCTCGCGCAGCGAGCGCCACAGCGACGCCCCGTCCATGCTCGCGGCCTCCAGGAGTTCCTTGGGGACCTCCAGGAAGAACGACCGCATCATCCACACCGCGATCGGCAGGTTCATCGCCGTGTAGAGCACGACGAGCGTCCAGATGTTGTCCAGGGCGCCCAGGTAGTTCACGACGACGTAGATCGGCACGATCGCCGCGACGACCGGCAACATCTTGGTCGAGATGAAGAAGAACAGCACGTCCTGGGTCTTCTTCACCGGCCGCAGCGACAGCGCGAACGCGGCCGGGGTGCCCAGCAGGAGCACCAGGACCGTCGAGGCGACCGTCGCGAACAGCGAGTTGAGCAGGTAGGGCCCGACCCCGCCGCCGAACACCTCGGCGAAGTTGTCGAACGTGGGGACGAAGAACACCGTCGGCGGGATCGTGACGGCTTGCGCCTCGGTCTTGAAGGCGGTCATCACCATCCACAGCACGGGGAAGAAGAACCCGAGCCCGACGATCCAGGCCAGCACGCTCAGCAGCGGCCCGGCCCCGCGCGGGGCCTTCCGCGGCGTCGTCGTCGCGGGGGTGGAGGTCCGTTCGGCGACTGCGGTCATCACGCCTCCTCGGCGGCGGAGAAGCTGCGGAAGATCAGGCGCAGCGCCAGGGTGGCGACGATGATCGTCGCCACCACGGTGACCACGCCCATCGCGGCGGACTCGCCGATGTCGAAGCCCAGGAACGCCCGCTGGTAGATGTAGAACGGCAGGTTCGCCGACGCCGTACCCGGACCGCCCTGGGTCATCATGTAGATCGTGTCGAACGTGTTGACCAGGTAGATCGCGCCGAGCACGACACCGAGCTCGATGAACCGCTGCAGGTGCGGCAGCGTCACCTCGCGGAACACCGCGAACCCGGTCGCCCCGTCCATCCGGGCGGCCTCGAGGACCTCCTGCGGCTGGGAGCCGAGCCCGGCGAGGATCAGCAGCATCATGAACGGCGTCCACTGCCACACCAGCGCGACGATCACCGCGGCCCGCGGGAAGGTGGACACCCAGTCGGTCTGCCCGGCGCCGAACGGCGAGAGCAGGAAGTTCACCAAGCCGTAGGTGGGGTCGAACAGCACCGACTTCCACAGCAGCGCACCGGCGACCGGGGTGATCAGGAACGGCGTGATGATCAGCGTCCGGACGATGCCGCGGCCGACGAACGCGCGGTTGAGCAGCAGCGCGATCAGCAGCCCGAGCACCATCGCGATCGCGACCGCGCCCAGGGTGAGCAGGATCGAGTTCAGCGCGACGCCGCGGAACTGCGAGTCGGTGAACACCGTCGCGTAGTTCTCCAGCCCGACGAAGCGCTGGCTGCCGGGGCGCACCAGGTTCCAGGACTGCAGCGAGTACCAGATCGTCACCAGGAACGGGAGCTGCGTGACGATGATCGTGAAGATCAGCGCGGGCAGCAGCGGTGCCCGGCGGATCCAGCCGTCGCGACGCTCCCCGGCCGGTGAGGTCTGCCGTTCCGGTGCCGCCTGCGGTGGTGCCTCTGTGGTCGTCACCGGTCGCCCCCGCTCTGCTGGTAGGACTCGCCGACGGTCTCGGCGTACTGCTGGGCCTGGTCGAGGGCCTCGTCAGCGGTCTGCTGCCCGGCGATGGCCGCGGAGATCTGCTGGCTGACCCGGGTCCCCAGGTCCTGGAACTCGGGGATCCCGACGAACTGCAGCCCGGTGTACGGGACGGGGTCGCGGGTCGGCCGGTCCTGGTTCGCGGCGTTGATCGCCGCGATGGTCTGCGGCGCGTAGGCCTGCGAGGCGGCGACGTACTCGGGGATCTCGTAGGTCGACTGGCGTGCGCCCGGCGGGACGGAGGTCCAGCCGAGTTCCTCGCCGACCATCTTCTGGTACGGCTTCGAGGTCATCCAGGACAGGAACTTCCAGGTCGCCTCGACCTGCTCCGGGCTCTTGTCCGCGGTGGTGCGGGGGATGGCCAGCGCCCAGGAGTACAGCCAGCCCGAGGACAGCCCGTCGACGCCGGTGGGTGCCGGGGCGTAGCCGACCTTCCCGACGACGTTGGACTCGTCCGGGTTCTCCAGCAGGCCCGCGGCGACGGTGGCGTCGAACCACATCGCGGTGTTGCCCTGGCTGAACTGGTTGCCGCACTCGGAGAAGCCGGAGCCCGCGGCACCGGCCTGGCCGTCGCGGCGGACCAGGTCGACGTAGAAGTTGACCGCCTTGCGCACCTCGGGCGAGGTCAGCTGGGCGTTCCAGTCCTGGTCGAACCAGCGGCCGCCGTAGGAGTTGATCATCGCGTCGACCGGGGCCATGACCTCGCCCCAGCCGGGCTTGCCGCGCAGGCAGATGCCGCCGCGGCCCTGTTCGCGGTCGGTGAGACGGTCGGCGAACTGCGCCACCTGGTCCCAGGTCGGCTTCGCGGGCATGGTCAGGCCTGCCTGCTCGAACAGGTCCTTGCGGTACATCAGGAACGCCGACTCGCCGTAGAACGGCACCGAGTACATGTGTCCGTCCGGGCCGGAGAGCGCGCCGCGGATGGTCGGGGTGAAGTCGTCCCGGTCGTAGCCGGGAGTGGCGTCCATCAGCGGGTCGAGGTCGACCAGCCAGCCGTTGCGGGCCCACTGCGGGGTCTCGTAGTTCGAGATCATCACCGCGTCGAACTCGTCGCCGCCGGTGGCGACCGATGCGGTGATCTTGGCGCGGGCCTCGTTCTCCGACAGGCTCACGAAGCGCACGGTGATGCCGGGGTTCTCGGCCTCGAACCGCGGGCTCAGTTCGATCGCGTCCTCCATCTGCGGGTTGGACACGATCGCGATCGTCACGATCCGCGTACCCTCGGGCAGGCCGAACGTGCCGGCACCGGCGCAGCCGGTGAGGGCGAGACCGATGACCGCCAGCAGTGCGGTGAGGACGGCGGGACGCGACCTGGTTCTCGGGCGCACGGACACTCTCCTCGTCGTCGAGGGCTCCGACGGGTGTGCAACGGTGTGGTCCGGGACACGTCCGTCCAGTATGACCGGTGCACGGTATGCGTGGAGCAACCGCTTGCGCAACCGGTTGCCTGTACGCTGTCGCCAACCCGTGACCCGCCTCGGAGGTGCGTGATCGCGACCATGGCCGAGGTCGCCCGGCTCGCCGGGGTCTCCACCGCGACCGTGTCCCACGTCCTGAACGGCACCCGGCCCGTTCGGGAGACCACCCGCGAGCAGGTGCTGGCGGCGATGGCGCAGGTGCACTACACGCCCAACGCCGCCGCACGCTCGCTCGCGACCGCGCGCACCCGGACCGTCGGGCTCGCGCTGTCGGCGATCTCCAACCCGTACCTGGGCGAGCTGCTGCACGCGATCGAGGACGAGTCCGCCGCGGCCGGGCACACCCTGCTGCTCGCCGACCCGCACGACGACCCGGGCTACGAGGCGACGGCCGTCGCGCAGCTCCGTAGCCGGGTGGACGGCGTGCTGTTCGCCCCCTCGGGGGGGTCCACCGCGACCCTGGAGGCGCTCGCCGCGCAGAACGTGCCGACGGTACTGGTCGACCGGATGCTGGACGGGCGGCTGGACGAGGTCGGCTCGGAGAACGTGGAGCCCGTGGCGGGGCTGGTGACCCACCTCGGCGGGGCGGGGCACGACCGGATCGGCTTCGTGATGGGCCTCCCCGGTTTGTCGACGACCGTCGAGCGGCTGGAGGGCTACCGCCTCGGGATGCGCCGGGCCGGCCTCCCGCCAGGACCGGTGGTGGAGGGGCGTTCGGACAGCGAGCCCGCCCGCGTCGCGGTGCGCGAACTGCTGGCCTCGCCCGGACGGCCTGCCGCACTGGTCACGGGCAACAACGCGATGACGATCGGCGCCGTCCAGGCGGCCCACGACCTGGGGCTGAGCATCCCCGGGGACCTGGCGCTGGCCGCGTTCGACGACTTCCCGTGGGCCGACGCGTTCAGCCCGCGCCTGACCGTCGTCGCGCAGCCCTTCGCCGAGATCGGCCGGGAGGCGGTCCGGCTGCTGCTGCGGCGCATGGCAGAGCCCGACGCGGAACGGCGCTCGCTGCGGCTGCCGACGACCTTCGTGCACCGGGAGTCCTGCGGCTGCCGACCATGATCCTTCACTGCGGAGCGTGCGATGTCCCGCAAGGTGCCCCGGGCTCCACGGAGAAGGATCACCGCAGCGCCGCCGACCGGATCCGGCCCACCGTGTCGCCCGGCCGGTCCCGGACGTCCTGCCAGGTGAACCGCAGCACCGTCCACCCCGCGGCGACCAGTGCGTTCTGCTTGCGCCGGTCGGCCCGGAAGCGGGCCGGGTCCGAGTGGAACGCCCAGCCGTCGATCTCCACCGCGAGCCGTTCCGCCACGAACGCGACGTCCACCCGCCACGGACCGAAGGGCCACCCGAGGACGAACCCGGTGAGCCCCGCCCGTCGCAGGTGCGCGACGAGGCGCCGCTCGGCCCGCGAGTCGGCCCGGTCGGCGGCCTCGACGACGAGCTCGCGGGCCCGGGCCCAGCCGTGGGCGCCGACCCCGCGCTGGAACGCGGCGAGCAGCTCGGGGAAGGGCAACCCCCGCTGCAGCACCCGGTCGAGGAAGGTGGTGCCGTCGGTGAGGGCGACGGCCGTCTCCAGCGCGGTCAGGGCCGGTGCCGTGACGGCGACACCGCGCCGTTCCGTGCGGTCCGCCGCGTCCAGGGTGCGCCGGCGGACCCGGATCCCGTCCGGTGGTGTGCGCCGCGCGGGCGCGGGCACGGTCACCCCCACGACCGGGAACGCGGTGGTGGGCACCGACATCCGGTGCAGGAACGCCGCTGCGGGCCCGTCGACGACGGCGCCCGGCCCGGCCCACAACGCGGCGGCCACCACCCGTCCCCATGCGGTGGGCCGGTGCGACGACGCCCGGTACACCCCCGGTGCGACGATCACCAGGGCGCCGCGGCTGACCCGGGCGCGCAATGCCCTCGCCGAGATCCCGCACGCCAGCGCCTGCCCCCGGGAGAACACCCCGTCCTGGCCGCGCAGCACCGTGTCCAGGTCCATGCGGCGCACCCTGGCCGGGAGCCGCGCGCGCCACGGGCGAACGCGGGGGCGCCGTTCGCAGTCGTGATCCTTCTCCGCGGAGTCCGGGGCCCCCCGCAGGGCGGTGCGGGTTCCACGGAGAAGGATCACCCGCGCCCGGCGAGCACCTCCGCGAGGTCGAAGTTCACCGGGCGCTCCAGCTGCTCGTAGGTGCACGAGGCAGGATCGCGGTCCGGGCGCCACCGCACGAACTGGGTGGTGTGGCGGAACCGTGCGCCCTCCATGTAGTCGTAGCGGACCTCGACCACCCGCTCCGGGCGCAGCGGGACGAAGGACAGGTCCTTGCCGGCGTTCCACCGGCTCGTCTCGGACTTGCGCGGTGTCCGCTCGCCCTCCAGCTGCTTCGCCCAGGCCCACGGGTGGTCGTCGAAGTCGGTGACCAGCGGCTGCAGCTCGGTCATGAGCTCGCGGCGCCGCGCCATCGGGAACGCCCCGACGACCCCGACCGACACCAGTACCCCGCGGGCGTCGTGCAGGCCCAGCAGCAGCGACCCGACGGCGTCCGGGCCGGACTTGTGCACCCGGTAACCGGCGACGACGCAGTCCGCGGTCCGCTCGTGCTTCACCTTGGTCATGACGCGCTTGTCGGGCTGGTAAGTCCCGGCCGGGTCCTTCGCGATGAGCCCGTCGAGCCCGGCGCCCTCGAACTTCTCGAACCAGCGGCGTGCGGTGGCGGTGTCGTCGGTGACCGGGGTGAGGTGCACCGGCGGGGCGACGCCGGCGAACGCCTCCTCCAGCAGCGCGCGGCGCTCGGCGAACGGGCGCGCGGTGAGGTCGTCGTCGGCGAGCGCCAGCAGGTCGAAGGCCACGAACGACGCCGGCGTCTCGGTCGAGAGCAGCGTCACCCGGCTGGCCGCGGGGTGGATCCGCTGCTGGAGCGCCTCGAAGTCCAGTGCGTTCCCGGAGGCGACGACGAGCTCCCCGTCGACGACCGCGCGCGGGGGGAAGTGCGCCTTCACCGCCTCGACGACCTCGGGGAAGTAGCGGGTCATCGGCTTCTCGTTGCGGGAGCCGATCTCCACCTCGTCGCCGTCGCGGAAGACGATCGAGCGGAAGCCGTCCCACTTGGGCTCGTAGAGCCTGCCCTCGGGGATCGACGGGGCGGGCTTGGCCAGCATCGGCTTCACCGGGGGCATCACGGGCAGGTCCACGGCGGACGAGTCTCCTCCCGATCGTCGGCGCGAGCATCCCGGCTCGCCCGTCCGAGGGGAGACCGGCCGGGTGCGCCAGACTGATCGGTGTGGGACGACTGCCCGACCGGGAGGCGCTGGAGCGGGCGCGGGACGCGACGATCGACGACGTCCTGCCCGGGCCCGGCGACCCGCCGCTGCGGGTGCTGTTCTGCGGCATCAACCCCGGCCTGCTGTCGGCGGCGACCGGGCACCACTTCGCCCGCCCCGGCAACCGGTTCTGGCCGGTGCTGCACGGGGCCGGGTTCACCCCGCGCCTGCTGGCACCGGCCGAGCAGGGCGAGCTGGCGCGGCTCGGGCTCGGCATCACGAACATGGCGCCCCGGGCCACCGCGCGGGCCGACGAGCTGTCCGACGACGAGGTCGTCGCCGGCGGGGAGCGGCTGCGCGCGCTGGTCGCGGCGCGGGCGCCGGGGTGGCTGGCCGTCGTCGGGATCGGGGCCTACCGGACCGCGTTCGGGCGGCGCGACGCGGCGGTGGGGGAGCAGCCCGACCGGCTGGGGACGACCGGGATCTGGGTGCTGCCGAACCCCTCGGGGCTCAACGCGCACTGGTCGCGCGCGGCGATGGTCGCCGAGTTCGCGCGGCTGCGGGCCCGCGCCCGGGAGCAGGGGCCGGGCCAGGTGTACTGCTAGGACTCCGGGGTCGTCGCGCGCAGGAACAGCCCGAGCGCCAGGCCGACGGCGAGGAAGACCAGCAGCCACCACCACGTGCCGGACAGCACCCACACGGCGGACCCGACGGCGAGACCACCGCCGATCCCGTACCCGAGGCGGTTCAACCCGTCCTTACGTGGCCCGTCGTCCATGGGCGCCGAGCCTAGCGGCCGTCTCCGTCGAGATCGGGCAGATCGGGCGTCTCCGCACCGTCGCGCTCGTCGCGGTCGGCCCACTCCAGCAGCGGCTCGATGCCGAACACGGCCTCGTCGATGCCGGCGTGCAGGTCGCCCAGCTCGGCGTAGCGGGCCGGGACGGTGGCGATCGTGAAGTCCCGGGGCTCGCAGTCGTCGATCTCGTCCCAGGCCACCGGGGCCGACACCCGCGCGTCGGGGGTGCCGCGCACCGAGTAGGCGCAGGCGATCGTGTGGTCGCGGGCGTTCTGGTTGTAGTCGACGAAGACCGTCGCCGGGTCGCGGTCCTTGCGCCACCAGGACAGGTCGACGCGGTCGCAGCGACGCTCCACCTCGCGGGCGAACGCGTGCGCGGCGCGGCGGACGTCGGCGAACCCGTGGTCCGGCGGGATGCGCACGTAGACGTGCAGTCCGGAGCCGCCGGAGGTCTTCGGGAACCCGGTCGCGCCCAGCTCGTCGAGCACCTCGTGCACCACGCCGGCGACGCGGCGGACATCGGCCCAGGACGCGTCGGGCATCGGGTCCAGGTCGATGCGCCACTCGTCGGGGGACTCGACGTCGGCGGCGCGGGAGTTCCAGGGGTGGAACTCGACGGTGGACATCTGCACCGCCCAGACGACGTCGGCCGGGTGGGCGACGCACAGCTCGTCGGCGGTGCGGTTGTACCGCGGGAAGGTCACGCGGACGGTGCGGACCCAGTCGGGGGCGCCGCGCGGCAGCCGTTTCTGGTGCACCTTCTCCCCGGTGACACCGGTGGGGAAGCGGTGCAGCATGCACGGCCGGTCGCGCAGCGCGCGGACGACGCCGTCGCCGACGGCGGTGTAGTACGCGGCGAGGTCCCGCTTGGTCTCGCCCCGCTCCGGGAAGTAGACGCGGTCGGGGCTGGACAGCCGCACCACGCGGTCGCCGATCGTCAGCTCGACCGGCTCACCCGCACCGCGCGCGGCCACCCGACGGGGTCAGAGTCGGCGACGCCGCTGGTAGACCGGGAGCGCGACCGCACCGATCAGGCAGACGACGGCGGGCACGGCCGAGAAGAGGAACTCGGTCCAGCTGGTCGGGTGGCCGATCGTGAACAGCAGCAGCGCGATGCCGGCGACGGCGGCCGCGATCGGCAGACCCTTGGAGAAGTTCTGGTGCCAGCCCCAGTCGACCGACGGCTCGTCGGCCGGGTCGACCCCGGACGCAACCGCGATCTCGCGGGTCTTGCTGGTCGTTGCGCTGTGCGCCACTGCCTTGCTGGCCACCGTGTGTCCTCCTGCTCCGGCTCCGTGCGGGGTCATCGTCGCACAGCTCGCGGGCCGAGGATGATGTGCGGTGATGAAGTCACTCGTCGTGTTGGGCAGCACCGGGTCGATCGGCACCCAGGCCCTGGACGTGATCACCCGCGCCGGCGGGTTCACGGTGTCCGGGCTGGCCGCGGGCGGATCGGACGTGGACCTGCTGGTGTCCCAGGTCCGCACGCACCGCGTCGGGCGGGTCGCGGTCGCGTCCGCCGCGGCGGCGGTGCGGCTGCGGGAGGAGCTGCCCGGCGTCGAGGTGCTCGACGGCCCGGACGCCGCGACCGAGCTGGTCACCGCCTGCGGCGCCGACATCGTCCTGAACGGCATCACCGGCTCCCGCGGCCTCGGCCCGACCCTGGCCGCGCTCGCCACCGGTGCCCGGCTCGCGCTGGCGAACAAGGAGTCGCTGGTCGCGGGCGGCCCGCTGGTGTCCGCGGCGGCCGCGCCGGGGCAGATCGTGCCCGTGGACTCCGAGCACTCCGCGCTCGCGCAGTGCCTGCGCGGTGGACGGGAGTCCGAGGTCGACCGGCTGGTCCTCACCGCCTCGGGCGGCCCGTTCCGCGGCCGGTCGCGCGCGTCGATGCGGGACGTGACCGTCGAGCAGGCCCTGAAGCACCCGACCTGGGACATGGGCCCGGTCATCACGATCAACTCGGCGACGCTGGTGAACAAGGGCCTCGAGGTGATCGAGGCGCACCTGCTGTTCGGGGTGCCCTACGACCGCATCGACGTCACCGTGCACCCGCAGTCGATCGTGCACTCGATGGTCACCTTCACCGACGGCTCGACGATCGCCCAGGCGTCGCCGCCGGACATGCGGCTGCCCATCGCGCTGGCGCTCGGCTGGCCGGACCGGATCGCCGGCGCCTCGGCGCCGTGCCGCTGGGACACCGCGCAGAGCTGGACCTTCGAACCCCTCGACGACGACGCGTTCCCCGGCGTGCGGCTGGCCCGTGCCGCCGGCACCGCGGGCGGCTGCCTCCCGGCCGTGCTCAACGCCGCCAACGAGGAGCTGGTCGAGGCGTTCGTCGCGGGGACCATCGGCTACACCGGGATCACCGACCTGCTCGGCGAGGTGCTGGAGGCCGCCGACGCCTGGACGGGTGACCCGGCTACCGTGGACGACGTGCTGGCTGCGGAGGACTGGGCGCGGGCCCACGCGCGTGAGAAGGCGGCGTCGTGACCGTCGTCTGGACGATCGTGGGGATCGCGATCTTCTTCGTCGGGCTCCTGGTGTCGATCGCCTGGCACGAGCTCGGCCACTTCACCACGGCCCGCTGGTTCGGCATCAAGGTGCCGGAGTTCATGGTCGGCTTCGGCCGCACCCTCTGGTCGGTGCGCCGCGGCGAGACCGAGTACGGCATCAAGATGATCCCGCTGGGCGGCTACGTCCGGATGATCGGGATGCTGCCCCCCGCGAAGGGCGGGACGCTGGGCCGCAGCCGTCGCACCGGTCCCTTCCAGGGGCTGATGGACGACGCGCGGCGCCAGAGCCAGGCCGACGTGCTCCCGCAGGACGCGGACCGGCAGTTCTGGACCCGGTCGCCGTGGAAGCGGATCGTCGTCATGTTCGCCGGGCCGTTCATGAACCTGATCCTGGCGATCGCGCTGTTCTTCGTGACGTTCATGGGCGTCGGCATGGTCGCGCCGACCACCCAGATCGCCGCGCTCGAGGAGTGCGTGCTCCCGGCGGTGGCGGTGCAGGGCCAGGCCCCGGAGAAGTGCCCGGCCGGGGCGCCGCTGGCGCCCGCGCTGGCCGCGGGTGTCCAGCCCGACGACCGCATCGTCGAGGTCGGCGGGCAGCAGTTCGGGCCGGACGACGGCATGGCGGTGCAGGACGCGATCCGCGCGTCGTCGGGGCCGACCCCGATCGTCGTGGAGCGCGGCGACCGGCGGATCCCGCTGACCGTGGACGTCATCCCCAACACCCTGCCGGACCGGAACTCCTCGGACCCGCAGGCCACCGTGACCGCGGGCTACCTGGGGGTCCTGCTCAACACCAGCTACCAGCCGCTGACGGCGGGGGAGACCGTCGCGCAGATCGGCGACGGGGTGGCCCGCACCGCAGAGGCCGTCGTCGCGATCCCGGCGCGTATCCCGGCGCTGTTCGGCGCCGCTTTCCTCGGCGAGGAGCGCGGGCAGGACAGCCCGATGGGCGTCGTCGGCGTCTCCCGGATCGGCGGCGAGATCCTCGCTCAGCAGGACGTGCCCTGGCAGCAGGACGTGGCGTTGTTCCTGAACATGCTCGCCGCGGTGAACCTGTCGCTGTTCCTGCTCAACCTGCTCCCGGTCCCGCCGCTGGACGGCGGCCAGATCGTCCCGGCGATCTGGGAGGCGATCAAGCGCAACACAGCGAAGCTGCTCGGACGCCCCGACCCCGGGCCGGTCGACGCGGCCAAGCTCCTGCCCGTCGCCTACGTCTTCGTGATCGTCTTCCTGGGGTTCTCGGTCATGGTCGCGATCGCCGACATCGTCAACCCGGTGCGGCTGTTCGGGTGAGCGCAGCACCCGAGGGCGCACGCCCGCTGGCGGTCTTCGACATCGACGGCGTCCTCGCCGACGTCTCGCACCGGCTGCACTACCTCGACGTGCACCGGTGGGAGAAGTTCTTCGCCGCCGCGCACGCCGACCCGCTGCTCGACGAGGGCGCGGACCGGCTGCGCGCGGCCCAGGACGAGCACGACGTCGTCTACCTGACCGGCCGCCCCGAGCGGAACCGCAGGCTGACCGAGACCTGGCTGAGGGGCTTCGGCCTGCCGACCGGGCCGCTGTTCATGCGCCCCGACGACGACCACCGCCCCGCCCGCTACGTCAAGCGCGAGGTCCTGCGGCTGCTCGCCCGCGAGCGGGAGATCGCGATGATCCTCGACGACGACCCCGCCGTCGTGCGGGTGCTGACCGAGGACGGCTGGCCGGTGGAGCTGGCGACCTGGCTGCCGCACAGCTCGACGCTGCAGGACGCGCAGGAGAACCAGGGCCGCACGTAGTGCCCCTGCTCACCGGGTACGGCGGGTCCTGCGGCGCGGTGGGATAGTGGAGGTCGTGAGCGTCTCCCTGGGTATGCCGTCCGCGCCCGCGCCGACCCTGGCCCCGCGCCGCAGGACGCGGCAGCTGCAGGTCGGCCCGGTCGGTGTCGGATCCGACCACCCGATCTCCGTCCAGTCCATGACGACCACCCTGACCTCCGACGTCAACGCGACCCTCCAGCAGATCGCCGAGCTGACCGCGGCCGGCTGCGACATCGTGCGCGTCGCCTGCCCGTCCGCCGACGACGCCGAGGCCCTGCCCGCGATCGCGCAGAAGTCGCAGATCCCGGTGATCGCCGACATCCACTTCCAGCCCAAGTACGTGTTCGCCGCGATCGAGGCCGGCTGTGCCGCGGTGCGGGTGAACCCGGGCAACATCCGCAAGTTCGACGACCAGGTCAAGGAGATCGCGCAGGCCGCGAAGGACCACGGCACGCCGATCCGGATCGGGGTCAACGCGGGCTCGCTCGACAAGCGCCTGATGGAGAAGTACGGCAAGGCGACGCCCGAGGCGCTCGCCGAGTCGGCCATGTGGGAGGCGGGCCTGTTCGCCGAGCACGACTTCCACGACATCAAGATCTCGGTCAAGCACAACGACCCGGTCGTCATGGTGCGGGCCTACGAGCTGCTCGCCGAGCAGTGCGACTACCCGCTGCACCTGGGCGTCACCGAGGCCGGGCCCGCGTTCCAGGGCACGATCAAATCGGCCGTGGCGTTCGGGGCGCTGCTGCGCCAGGGCATCGGCGACACCATCCGGGTCTCGCTGTCCGCGCCGCCGGTCGAGGAGATCAAGGTCGGCCAGCAGATCCTGGAGTCGCTGAACCTGCGCCCGCGCAAGCTGGAGATCGTGTCCTGCCCGTCCTGCGGTCGCGCCCAGGTCGACGTCTACACCCTCGCCGACGAGGTCACCGCAGGTCTGACCGGCATGGAGGTCCCGCTGCGCGTGGCCGTCATGGGCTGCGTCGTCAACGGACCCGGCGAGGCCCGCGAGGCCGACCTCGGCGTCGCCTCCGGCAACGGCAAGGGCCAGATCTTCGTCAAGGGCGAGGTCATCAAGACCGTCCCCGAGCACAAGATCGTGGAGACGCTGATCGAGGAGGCCATGCGGCTCGCCGAGGAGATGGGCGAGAGCGTGGACGGTGCGACGGGTGAACCGCAGGTGACCGTCGGCTGAGCGAGTGCCGGTACCGGACGGGCGTCGGCGTGGCATCATGAACCCGTGCTGAGGGTGGCCGGAGCACGGCTTCTCGACGATCGTCACCGCTCCGGGGTGCACGACGTGCTCGACGCCGACCCGGTCGCCGCGTGCATGGTCGCCTCCCGTATCGAGGCGGTCGGCCTCGACCCGTGGCGGCTCGGCGGTGAGCTGTGGTCCCACGGGGCCCCGGCGGACGGTCTGTGCTTCTCCGGGGCGAACCTGGTGCCGCTGCGCGGTGACCGGGCGGCGCTGCGTGCCTTCGCCGACCGGGCCCGCCGGGCCGGACGGGTGTGCTCGTCGCTGGTGGGGCGGGCCGAGCTCGTCCTGCCGCTGTGGGAGGACCTCGCACCGGGCTGGGGCCCGGCCCGGGAGATCCGGCCCGACCAGCCGCTGATGACCCTCGAACGGCCGCCGATGATCGCGCCCGACGCCCGGGTGCGTCCGGTCCGGATCTCCGAACTCGACCGCTACCTGCCGGCCGCCGTCGCGATGTTCACCGAGGAGGTCGGCGTCGACCCCCGCGAGGGCGACGGCGGGGCGGGCTACCGGGCCCGGGTCGCCGAGCTGATCACGTCCGGGCGGGCGTTCGCCCGGTTCCACGACGGTGAGGTCGTGTTCAAGGCCGAGATCGGCGCCCTATCGCGCACCGTCGGCCAGATCCAGGGGGTCTGGGTGGACCCGGCCTGGCGCGGGCACGGGCTCGGCACGGCCGGGACGTCGGCGGTCGCGGTCGCGCTCGCCGGGATGGGCCGCCGCGCCAGCCTGTACGTCAACGCCTTCAACGCACCGGCCCGGTCCGCGTACCAGCGGGTCGGGTTCGTGCAGGTCGCGCGGTTCGCCACCGTCCTGTTCTGAGCACGATCGGGTCGCGGTGCTTGACCGTGCCGCAACGGCACGGTGTCGACTCGGCCGTAGCTGCGGACATCCGCCGCGCCACCACGAGCAGGGAGGTCGTCGTGTCCCGTTCCAGCTCCGCGTCGCCGGTCGTCACCGGGACCGGTCCGCGCCCGGGGTGGGTGGAGGTCGTCGTCGGCCTGGTCGTGCTGGCCGCCGTCGCCTACGGGGGCGGACCGCTGGTGCTGCGGACCCTCGACCCCGGTCCGCTCGCCGGGGGCCTGTTCCTCGCGGCGCTGTCGGGGATCGCGGGCATCGCCGGGTTCGCCGCGGCCGTCGCGGTCCGGCGTCGCCCGCTGCCGGAGTTCGGCGTGCGGGCGACGACCGTGCGCTGGCTGCTGCTCGGCGCCGCCGGGGCGGTCCTGGCGTTCATCGTCAGCCGGCTGCTGGTGGTCGGGATGGTCGCGCTCGGGATCGAGCCGGAGAACATCCAGGGCGCCTACGCCGACGCGGGCAGCGGCGGGGCCTGGTCGGTGGCGCTGTCGCTGCTGTTCCTCGCGGTGCTGACACCGCTGGGGGAGGAGCTGCTGTTCCGCGGGGTGGTCACCTCGGCGCTGCTGCGCTACGGCGCCGTCGTCGGTGTGCTGGGCAGCGCCGTGGTGTTCGCGCTGGCGCACGGGCTGAACGTGGTGTTCCTGACGGCGCTGGTCGTCGGGCTGGTCGCGGGTGAGCTGCGGCGACGCAGCGGCTCGGTGTGGCCGGGGGTGGTCACGCACCTGGTGCACAACGCCATGGCCCAGGTCGTCGCGCTGGCGTTCGCCGGGGTGCTGTGAGCGACGGGCAGCTACCAGGCGCCTGATAGCGTCGGTCCGTGCCCGACGAGGACGTGCCGCTCTGGGAGCTCATCCGGACGGCCCACGTCGTCGCCCGGGGATTCCACCGGGTGTTCGCCCGGGCCGGCCTGACCGCGACCGGCTTCGGCGTGCTCGCCGAGCTCGCCGACCGCGAACGGACGGGCGGGCCGCCGCCGTCGCAGGCCGAGCTCGCCCGGATCGTGCTGCTGCGCCCGCAGAGCGTGGGGGAGCTGGTCACCGACCTCGTCGCCCGCGGCCTCGTCCGCCGCGACGGGCCGGGCGGCCGTGGCCGGCGGGCCGGTCTGGAGCTCACCGACGACGGCCGTGCCGCGCTGGAGCGGGCCCGGCCGCTGGTGCAGGGGTTCTCCGCACCGGAGGCGATCGGCCTCGACGCGGGCCGGACCGCGGAGCTGACCGCGATGCTGCGCACCGTGCGGGAGACGCTGGCCGCGGCGGAGGACTGACGGGGCGCCCGGACACCCGGGCCTCACACCGGGCGCGGCATACTCGCTGATCGTGATCGCCACCCTGCGGAAGCGCCCCCTGGTCCTGGCCGCCGCGATCGTCGTGCTCGTCGCGGTGGGTGTCGTGGTGGCGCTGCTGCGCCCCTGGGGAGGTGCCGGGACGACCGCCGAGCGGTACGTCACGGCCTGGGCCGCGGGGGACGCGCCGGGCGCGGCCGTCTACACCACGGACGCGGAGACGGCGGGCGCCTACCTGCAGAAGTCCCGCGACGACCTCGCCCCGGCCGGCATGACCGCCCGGGTGACCGGCACCCGCACCGACGGCGACCGCGCGACGTCGACGGTGGAGGTCGCCTGGGACCTGGGGCAGGGCCGGGCCTGGAACTACACCCTGGACCTGCCGCTCGTCGCCGCCGACGACGCCGCGGGCAACGACACCGGCTGGGCGGTCGACTGGTCGCCCGCCGCGTTCGCGCCGGGGCTCACCGACGGCCAGCGCCCGGTGACCCGCACCGTGACCGCCGCCCCGGCGCCCGTCCTCGACGCCGGCGGGGCCACGCTGCTCGCGCCCACCCCGGTCGTCACCGTCACCCTGGACAAGGCGCAGGTCGGGCAGGCCGCGGGTGGGCTCGGCTCCGCACTGGGCACGATCGACCCCGCGATCACGGCGTCGAGCATCACCGCGGGCGCGAACGCCGTGCCGGACGGGCAGGCCTACACCGTCGTCGTGCTGCGGGAGCCCGACTACCAGCGGGTCCGCGACCGGATCTACGACCTGCCCGGCGTCCGGTTCGTGTCCTCGACGCGCCTGCTGCCGCCCGACCAGGGCTTCGCGGGGCAGCTGATGCAGGGCGCCCGCGCCGACATCGAGAAGGCCGCCGGCGGGACGCCCGGCTGGTCGGTCGACGTCGTCGGCGCCCGCGGCGAGACCGTCCGCTCGGTGGCCGGGCAGCCCGCCGGGCCGGGGAAGCCGGTCACCCTGGAGCTGGACCGCACCGTGCAGGACGCGGCGCAGGCCGCCGTCGACGCCGACTCCAGGCAGGCCATGATCGTCGCGATCCGGCCGTCCACCGGGGCGGTGCTCGCGGTGGCGCAGAACGCGGCCGCCGACCGCGACGGCGCGCTGGCCCTGACCGGCCGCTACCCGCCCGGCTCCACCTTCAAGATCGTCACCGCGTACGGGGCGATGCCGGCGGAGAACCTCACCCCGCAGTCCCCGGTCGAGTGCCCCGGCACCACCGTCATCGACGGGCGCACCATCCCCAACGAGGACTCCTTCGTGCTCGGCACCGTGCCGCTGACCGAGGCGTTCGCGCAGTCCTGCAACACCACGTTCTCCCGGCTCGCCCTCGGCCTGCCCCCCGGCGGCCTCCCGGACGCCGGGAAGGCGCTCGGCTTCGGCGCGGACTGGAAGATCCCCGGGATGACGACGATCACCGGCACCGTCTCGCCCGCCACCGACGACCTGCAGCGGGCCAGCGACGGCTTCGGCCAGGGCGACGTCCTCGCCTCCCCGTTCGGCATGGCGCTCGTGTCGGCGACGGTCCAGCACGGCGCGCCCGTCACGCCGTCGCTGATCCGCGGGGCGACGACCGAGGCCGCCGTCGCGCCGGGCACCCCGGACCGTGCGGTGCTCGACCAGCTGCGCCCGATGATGCGGGCCGTCGTCACCTCCGGGACGGCGCGGGCCGCCGCCGGGCAGGGCGAGGTGTACGGCAAGACCGGCACCGCCGAGTACGCGGGCCCCGACGGCGGCAACCGCTCGCACGGCTGGTTCACCGGCTACCGCGGTGACCTGGCCTTCGCCACCCTCATCGTCGACGGCGGGTCGTCCGGGCCCGCGGTGCAGATGACGGCGCGCTTCCTGGCGGGCGTCCCGCGCTGAGCGACCGGCCGGGCGGCGGCGGGACGGCGTGGCGCCGGGCGCCCTACCCTGGTCGTCGTGCACCCCAGCCGGATCCCCGCCCTGGCGTTCGTGGCCGACCTCGTCGCCGTCGTGGTGTTCGCCGCCCTCGGGAGGCTGAGCCACGCCGAGGCCGACAGCGTGCTCGGCCTGCTCGGCACCGCGCTGCCGTTCGCGCTGGGGGCCGCGGCGGCCTGGGCGACGCCGTGGGTGCGGTCGGCGCCGGCGTCGCTGCGCGCCGGGGCAGTCGTGCTCGCCGGGGCCGTGGTCGTCGGGCTCGTGCTGCGGCTGGGGTTCCTGGGGCGGCTGCCGCTGTCGTTCGCCGTCGTCGCGACGATCTCGCTGGCGGTGCTGCTGCTGGGCTGGCGGGGGATCTCCGCCGCCGTCGCGCGGATGCGGGCCCCGCGCACCCCGACCCGCTGAGGGCCCCGGACGTACGATGGGGGTCATGTCGACCCGCACGCTGCTCGTCCCCGGTACGCCGACCCCAAGCCGCGAGGTGCCGTCGCACATCCCGCGTCCGGAGTACGTCGGCAAGCCGGCCCCGGCACGCAGCCGCCGCGGCGACATCCAGACGCCCGAGACGATCGAGCTGATGCGCCACGCCGGGAAGATCGCGGCCCAGGCGCTGCAGCTCGCGGGGGAGACCGTCCGCCCCGGCATCACCACCGACGAGATCGACCGCGTGGTCCACGAGTTCCTCGTCGACCACGACGCGTACCCCTCGACGCTGGGCTACCGAGGCTTCCCCAAGTCCTGCTGCACCAGCCTCAACGAGGTCATCTGCCACGGCATCCCGGACACGACCGTGATCGACGACGGCGACGTGCTCAACGTCGACGTCACCGCGTTCGTCGGCGGGGTGCACGGCGACACCAACGCGACCTTCCTCGCCGGTGACGTGTCGGAGGAGGCGCGGCTGCTCGTCGAGCGCACCCGCGAGGCCACGATGCGCGCCATCAAGGCCGTCCGCCCCGGGCGTGAGCTGAACGTCGTCGGCCGGGTCATCGAGTCCTACGCCAAGCGCTTCGGCTACGGCGTGGTCCGCGACTTCACCGGCCACGGCATCGCCCACGAGTTCCACTCCGGGCTGGTCGTGCTGCACTACGACCAGCCCGACGTGCACACCGTCCTCGAGCCGGGGATGACCTTCACCATCGAGCCGATGATCACCCTCGGCGGCATCGACTACGACACCTGGGACGACGACTGGACGGTCGTCACCCAGGACAAGTCGTGGGTCGCGCAGTTCGAGCACACCATCGTGGTGACCGACGACGGCGCGGAGATCCTGACCCTGCCCTGAGGCGGGTCCGCCCGGCGTGGGAGGTCAGGCGGCGGCGCGCTCGCGCAGGAGGGCCAGCGCCTCGTCGGCGTGCTTGTTCATGTCGGTCTCGGACCCGATCTCGGCGAGGACCGCGCGGTCCGGGCCGATCACGAACGTCCTGCGGCGGGTGTGGAAGTTCCCCGGGAGCCAGGCGCGGTAGGCACCGAAGGACTTCGCGACGGTGTGGTCGGCGTCGGACAGCAGCGGGAACCCGAGGCCGTTCGCGGCGGCGAACATGTTCTGCTTGTCCGGCCGGTCCGAGGAGATCCCGACCGGCTGCGCCCCGACCTCGGCGAACTCGGCCGCGAGGTCCCGGAAGTGGCAGGCCTCGGCGGTGCAGCCACCGGTCATCGCGGCCGGGTAGAAGAACAGGACGACGGGCCCGGCGGCCAGCAGGTCGGACAGCCGACGCGGTGCGCCGGCCTCGTCGGGCAGCTCGAAGTCGGTGGCGGTGTCGCCGACGGCCATGGTGTCTCCTCGGGTCGCGGGTGCGGGGTGGGTCAGGAACGTGGGGGCAGCGGGAGGAACCCGCTGGTGCGGCGGACGTAGTCGGCGTAGCCGGGGCGCCGGTCGGCGATGTCGCGTTCCAGCAGCGCCGCGCCGGTGCCCTTCATCAGGTTCGCCGTGATCACGGCGACCCCGACGAGGCCGATCAGCCCGGCCGGGTGGTGCAGGGCGAGGATGCCCAGGCCCCACCAGACGCAGGCGTCGCCGAAGTAGTTGGGGTGGCGGGTGAACCGCCACAGGCCGCGGTCCATCACCTCGCCGCGGTTCGCGGGGTCGGCGGTGAACCGGGCCAGCTGGGCGTCGCCGACGGACTCGAAGGTGAACCCGACCGCCCAGACGAGCACGCCGACCACGGTGACGGCGACCAGCCATCCGGTGGTCGCGGTGCCGTACTGGGCGACCTGCACGGGGAGCGAGACGACCCACATCACCGCGCCCTGGGTGAGGTAAACGCGCCGGCCGATCGAGCCGCGCTCGCGCAGGTCGACGTAACGCCGGTCCTCGGGCTTCCCGTGGTTGCGCCGCGCGATGTGGCGGGCCAGCCGCCCGCCCCACACCGCGACGAGCACGACCACCAGGGCGCGCCGCCAGCCGTCGCCGGTCGGGTCGAGGGCCGTCGCGGTCGCCGCGGTGACGAACGCGACCCACACGAACCCGAGCCCCCAGACGACGTCGACGCCGTCGTGCCGGCCGCGCCGCACCCCGATCGCGTACGCGAGGGCCATGAGCACGGCGACGGCGACGGCGGTGACGCCGAGGTTGACGGCCCACGCCGCCCAGGGGAACGGGTTCACTCCGGTCATGCTGTCGCGGCCGGCGACGGCGCGCCCGCCGGGGCGGACCCGACGGCCGGGTCGAGCCCCAGGATCCCGGTGCGGCTGCGCGGGAGCCCGGAGGCGCCGTCGGCGCCGGGGCGCACGGTCAGGATCTGGTGCACACCCATCCGGTTCTCCTCGAACGCCAGCGCCGCACCGGCCAGGTACAGCAGCCAGATCCGCCACTGCTCCTCGCCGATCATCCGGACCGCGGTGTCGCGGTGCGCCTGCAGCGTCTCCAGCCAGGGCCGGACCGTCCACACGTAGTGCTCGCGCAGCGAGTGGACGTCCACGACCTCGTGCCCGGCCTGCTCCAGGAACCCGAGCGTCTCACCGAGCGGGCGCATGTACATGTCCGGCGCGACGTAGGCCTCCATGAACGCGCCGCCGCCCGGTGCGGTGTTCGCCCCGACCGACCCGCGCGACATCTGCTGCAGCAGCAGGCGTCCGTGCGGGCGCAGCATGCGGTGCAGCTGTGCGGCGTAGACGCCGTAGTTCTCCTGCCCGACGTGCTCGCCCATCTCGATGGAGGACACGGCGTCGAAGGGCTGCTCGGAGATCTCGCGGTAGTCCTGCAACCGGATCTCCACCCGCTCGGACAGCCCCGCCCGGCGGACCCGCTCGACGCCGTAGTCGCGCTGCTGGGCCGAGAGCGTGACGCCGGTGGCGTGCACGCCGTAGTGCTCGGCCGCGTGCACGAGCAGCGAGGCCCACCCGCAGCCGACGTCGAGCAGCCGCATCCCCGGCGCCAGGCCGAGCTTTCGGCAGATCAGGTCCAGCTTGTCGCGCTGGGCGTCGACCAGGGTGTAGTCGGGGCCCTCGTCGCGGGTCCAGTAGCCGCACGAGTACGCCATCTGCGGGTCGAGCAGGAAGGCGTAGAACTCGTTCGACAGGTCGTAGTGGTGGCTGATCGCGTCGCGGTCGCGGCGACGGCTGTGCCGCCGCCCGCCCAGCCGGGCCTCCGACGCCGGCGGCCGCGGCGGGGTGCCGACGGCACCGAGCCGGGCCGCGGTGCCCAGCGCACCCAGCTTCTGACGCAGGTCGAGCGTCGCCGAACCGGTCCCCGGCTTCGCGAGCGCCCAGAACCGGGACAGCCCGTCGGCGACGTCACCGTCGACGGACAGGTCACCGGAGACGAACGCGCGGGCCAGGCCGAGCTCACCCGGCGCCCACAGCAGCCGGCGCAGGGCCCGGCGGCGGTTCACGATCACCGTCGGTGGGTTCGGGTCGGCGGGGGTGCCGGTCCGACCGGCCTCGCTGCCGTCCCAGGCGCGGAGCCGCACCGGGAGCGGGGCGCCGAGGACGTCCTCCAGGAGCGAGGTGAGGCGCTCCGCGGGGGTGGTGGTCATGGGGGCACCTCTCAGAAGGACGGGCGGCGCTGCAGCGAGAACTGGACGACGTCGAGGTAGCCGACGCGGAACCCGGCCTCGCAGTAGCCGAGGTAGAACTCCCACATCCGCCGGAACGTCTCGTCGAAGCCGAGCGCCTCGACCTCGTCCCACCGAGCGAGGAAGCGGGTGCGCCAGTGGCCCAGGGTGCGGGCGTAGTCGTAGCCCAGGCTCCGGCGCTCGGCGACGTGCAGCCCGCCGGTGTGCCGGGCGAGGTTGTCCTCGATGGCCTCGACCGACGGGATGATCCCGCCGGGGAAGACGTACTTGTGGATCCAGGTGTAGTCGTTGCGGGCGACCATCATCCGGTCGTGCGGCATCGTGATCGACTGCAGGCCGACCCGCCCGCCCGGCTTGAGCAGCCGGTCCAGTGCGGCGAAGTACGTCGGCCAGTACTCGACGCCGACGGCCTCGATCATCTCGACCGACACGACGGCGTCGTAGGAGCCCTGGGCCTCGCGGTAGTCGCGCAGCAGCACCTGCACCCGGTCGGCCACGCCCGCCTCGGCGAGCCGCGCCTCGGCGAGGGTCTTCTGCTCCTGCGAGATCGTCAGCGTGGTGACCCGGGCGCCGCGCTGCGCGGCCCGCGTCGCGAGCCCGCCCCAGCCGGTGCCGATCTCCAGCACGTGCATCCCGGCCTCGACGCCCGCCATGTCCAGGATGCCGTCGATCTTGCGTTCCTGGGCGAGGACGAGGTCGTCGGAACCGTCGGCGAACCAGCCGGCGGAGTAGGACATGGTGTCGTCGAGGAACAGCGAGAACAGCTCGTTGGACAGGTCGTAGTGGCGGTGGATGTTCTCCCGCGACCCCTCGACCGAGTTGACCTCGGCGGTGGGCCGGCGGGCCTCGGCGAACCGGCGGCCCAGCCGCTGCAGGGCGGGCGGCACCAGCGTCGACAGCCGGGCGGCGAACGGGGTGAGCAGCCCGGGCAGGTCGGTGGTCGTCCAGTCGCCGACCATGTACGACTCGCCGAAACCGATCTTGGAGTTCGCGCCGAGCCGGTGGAAGAACGCCGACGGGCGCTCGATGCGCATGACCGGCGAGGTCGGGCCGCCCGCACCGAGCCGCTCCCCGCCGGGGAACACCACACGCACCGGCAGCGACCGGACCGCGTTGCGGAACAGCGACTCCGCGATCCGGGCCTTGGCCGGAGCCACGGGCGGTGTCGCCAGACCGGGCCACACACCCTCGTTGGGGCGGGGCACGGCGTGCGTGCGGGGCCGGGTGCCGCGCGCGCCACCGGAGGTGGGCACGGCGATCCCGTCGTGCTGCATGGTCATCGCGTGACCCCTTCCTGGTGCTGATCCTGTGTGGAGTGTTCGTCGGGGAGGCCCGCGCGGTTCTGTGGTGGCCGGGCCGGTTTCGGCACGACCGGCAGCTTCGTCCACAGCGCGATGCCGTGCCGCCGGATCAGCGCCGCGGTCCGCTGGGTGACCAGCGGGCGGCGCAGCACCGTGCGCGCCACCTGCCGGGTGGTCGCGGGCCTGCGGATCCCCGCCAGAGTGGCGACGAACGCGGGCGCACCGTCCTGGTGCAGCGTGATCGCGATGCCGAGCCGGTCGTCGGGCTCGGGCAGGCGCATCGTGTAGTGGCCGTCGACCGTGAGGAACGGCGAGACGTAGAACTCCTTGTCCACGCCCGCCCGCCCCGACGGGTCGGGGTGCAGCAGGTAGCAGTGCCGCTCGCCGTAGGTGTTGTGCACCTCCGCGACCACGCAGGCGAGGGTGCCGTCGGCGCGGTGGCACCAGAACACCGAGATCGGGTTGAACACGTAGCCGAGCACCCGGGCGTGGGCGAGCATCAGGACCCGGCCCCCGGCCAGGTCGATGCCGTGCGCGGCCAGGTAGGTGTCGACGTTCTCCCGGATCCCGCGCTCCGGGTCCCCGAGGTGGTCGCGGGCGTCGAAGCGCGCGAACGGGCGCAGCCAGAACGGCAGCCGCGGCAGCGCGTCCAGGTCGACGAGCCAGTAGTAGATCGGGTGCGAGAACGCCGTCTCCAGGTCGCGCCGGCGGGCGTGACGGACCTCGGCGTCGTAGAGCGCAGGGGTGCTCACCAGCTCACCCCGAGCGCGCGGGCGGCGCGCACGCCCGAGGCGCAGCCGTCCTCGTGGAAGCCCCAGCCGTGGTAGGCACCGGCGTAGGCGGTGACCGGGGTGTTCAGCTCCGGCAGGCGGCGCTGGGCGGCCACCGAATCCGGCGTGTACACCGGGTGCTCGTAGGTCATCCGCGCGACGACGGCGTCCGGGTCGATCCGCCCGGCGCCGTTCAGCGTGACCACCCAGTCGTCGGGGTCGGTGAGGCGCATCAGCCGGTTCATGTCGTAGCTGACCAGCACGGGCGCCTCGGCCGTGTCCGCGCACGCGGGCTTGAGGTAGTTCCAGGACGCGCGGGCGCCGGGCCGGCGCGGCAGCAGCGAGGTGTCGTGGTGCAGCCAGGTCTCGTTGCGGGAGTAGGTGAACGCCCCCAGCACGGCCCGCTCGTCGGCGGTGGCGCCGTCGCCGAGGACCGCCAGCGCCTGGTCGGGGTGGGTCGCGAGCACGACGTGGTCGAACGCGGCGACGGCGTCGGCGTCGTCGCGGACCTCGACGCCCGCGGTCGAGCGCAGGACCGAGCGGACCGGCGTCGCGGTGCGCACCGCCGGGAGCTGCTTGACGACACGGTCCACATAGGAGCGGGACCCGCCGGTGACGGTCCGCCACTGCGGAGAGCCGCCGATCCCGAGCATGCCGTGGTGGTCGAGGAAGGTGAACAGGTAGCGCGCCGGGTAGTCCAGCGAGAGCGCCGCGCCCGCCGACCACACGCAGGACACCACCGGGATCATGAAGTGCTGCACGAAGTAGCGGGAGTAGCCGCCGATCGCGAGGAACGCCCCGAGCGTCACATCGCCTGCGGACTCCCCGGCCAGGACCCGGCGTGCGTGCCGGTGGAACCGCACGACCTCGCCGAGCATCCGCAGGTAGGCCGGCCGGGCCGCGTTGGAGGCCTGCGGGAACAGACCACCCAGCTTGCGGGCACCGGCGTACTCCAGCCCGCAGCCGTCGCAGCGCACCGACATCGACATGTCGGAGTCCTGGGTGGACACCCCCAGCTCGCCGAACAGGCGCAGCAGGTTCGGGTAGGTGCGGTCGTTGTGGACGATGAACCCGGAGTCGACGTGGGTGGTCCCGCCGTCCGAGGACGCCAGCTCGTGGGTGTGGGCGTGCCCGCCGGGGCGGGCGTCGGCCTCGTACAGCGTCACGTCGTGGCTGCGGGACAGCAGGTAGGCGGCCGTCAGACCGGACACCCCGCTGCCGACCACGGCGACGGTCGGACGCGCCTGCGGTGCACTCACCTGTCAACTCCTTCGAGGGCGACCCGCAGCCCGGCCGGGGCGGGTTCCGCCATGGCGTTCGCGATGACCGGGTCACGGGGTTCGGCCCCGAGCTCGCCGAGTGCGAAACGTCGCACCAGGGAGGTCCAGTCACCGGCGCGGCGGAGCATGGCGTGGCCGTCGCCGAGCACGTCGAAGCGGGCGACCCGGTCGGTCACGGACCGGGCGCGCAGGGCGTACGCGTAGGACGCCGCGGGGTCGGTCATCCGCTCCCGGTCGCCGTGGGCGATCAGCACCGACCGCCCGGCGAGCTGGTCGACCGTGTCGGAGCCCTCCAGCCAGGGGGCGAGCCCGCACACCGCGACGACGCCGGGTGCGCCCGCCGCCCGCAGCACCGCACGGGCTCCCATCGAGTGGCCGACGAGCACGACCGGGCGTCCCGGGTAGCGGCGCGCGAGCTCGTGGACGGCCCACTCGGCGTCGCGGTAGGCGTCCATGGCCGGGCCGTTCCAGCCCTTCAGCCGGTAGCGCAGCAGGTGCACCGCGACGCCCGAGCCCGCCTCGGTCCGGTGGGCGCGCCCGCCGCGCTCCAGGGAGTGCGCGAACGGCAGCATGCGCAGCAGTGCCAGCCCGCGCCGGGCGGGCGCCGTGGAGTGCGACTTCCCGCCGTGGGCGACGAGCACGACACCGGCCGGTTCGGGGTGTCGGTCGCCGGCGTTCTCCAGCCACGGACTCGGATCGGGCACGGGGCGCCTCGCAGGGGACGGGGTGCACGGGGCACCGGGACGGTCTCGGCGCGTGTTCGTCCGACGGCCCGGTGGTGGCCGGTCGGTGGGACCGTCCTCACATCGGGTCGGCCCGGACACGGTCCGCGACCGGTGCGTATCCGTCGACCCTAGATCGGGTCCGCAGTACCTTGCTCGTCGAGACATCTCGGCGCGTGGGGATCGGTCGAACGGGTGAGGTGTGCATCACCCCCGGTGGTCACGGCCGGGGTGGGTAGGACCACGGGCGCACCCGGTCGTCGTGAGGGGCGAAGATGGTCGTGCGCCCGGGACCGGGCGCTGCGGACGGACGGGCGGGGAGAGGACGACGATGGGCGTGCCACCGGAGCTGACGGTGTGGCAGAAGGTCGTGGCGACGGTGCGACGCCGGCGTCGCGGGTCGGGCTTCTGGTTCGGGCTCGCGATCGCGGTGATCTGGCCGTTCGTCGTCTTCGGGACCCGGCTGGGCTGGCGCGGCGCGGAGCACCTGCCGCGCACCGGCGGCGCCCTGCTGGTCGGCAACCACGTCTCGTTCTCCGACCCGATCTTCGACATCGCCTTCGGCACCGCGCACGGCCGGATCCCGCGGTTCCTGGCCAAGGGCGAGCTGTGGTCGGTGCCGGTGGTGAAGTGGGTGCTCGGGCACGGCGGGCACATTCCGGTGTACCGCTCGTCGAAGCGGGCGGCGGAGTCGTTCACCGGCTCGATCGACGCCCTGGAGCGCGGGGAGATCGTCGCGATCTACCCGGAGGGCACCTACACCCGCGACCCCGGGCACTGGCCGATGAAGCCGAAGAACGGCGTCGCCCGGATCGCGCTGCGCTCCGGCGCCCCGGTGATCCCGATGGCGAACTGGGGCACCCAGGACTTCCTGCCCGCCGACGGGAAGCCGACGCCGTTCCCGCGCAAGCGGGTCACGGTCGCGCTCGGCCCGCCGGTGGACCTCTCGGAGTTCGCCGGGAAGCCGCTCACGAAGACCACCCTCGACGCGGCCACCGCGAAGATCATGGACGCGGTGACCGGGCTGCTCGAGGAGCTGCGCGAGGAGACCCGCCCGGCGACGCCGTACGACCCGGAGGCGCGGCCGCGCCCGGAGGCGCCCGGCGACCCGCTCGACCCGGCCGAGCGCGCCGCCGGCTGAGCAGCCTCAGATCTCCAGGCCGAGCAGGGCGTTCTCGATGACCTCGGGCAGCGCCGGGTGGATCCAGTACTGCCCGGTCGCGATCTCGGAGACGGTCTGGCCGAACACCATCGCCTGGATCAGCTGCTGGACCAGCGTCGACGCCTGCGGCCCGAGCAGGTGCGCGCCCAGCAGCCGTCCGGTGCCCTTCTCCGCGACCAGCTTGCAGATGCCGGTGCGGTCCTCCATCGCCCAGCCGTAGGCGACGTCGCCGACGTTCTGCACCTTGACCGCGATGTCGAACCCGGCGTCGCGGGCCTCGGTCTCGGTCATCCCGACCGAGGCGATCTGCGGCTCGGTGAACACCGCGGCCGGGACGACGTCGTGGTTGGTGGCGCGCAGGTCGTCCGGGTGCGCCAGGTTGTGCCCGACGATCTTGGCCTCGTGGTTGGCCACGTGCTTGAGCTGGTGCGGGGAGCTCACGTCGCCCAGCGCCCACACGCCCGCGGCGGAGACGCTGCGCTGGTACTCGTCGACGGCGACCCGGCCGTCGGCGTGCACGGTCACGCCGCCCCGGTCCAGGTCCATCCGGTCGCCGTTGGGCATCCGGCCGGTGGCGACGAGCAGCGTGTCGGCGACGACGGTGGAGCCGTCGTCGAGGGTGATCTCCACCTCGCCGGGGCCGCCGCTGCCGTCGCCGGACAGCGCGGTGACCTGACGGCCCAGCCGGCAGTCCCAGCGGGCGATGGCGACCTCGGTGAACCGGTCGGACAGCGTGTCGTCGAGGTGGCGCAGCAGCTTCGGTCCGCGGGCGATCACGGTGACCTCGGCGCCGAGCGCGGAGAACACGTGCGCGAACTCGGACGCGATGTAGCCGCCGCCGAGGATCGCGAGCCGGCGCGGGACGTCGTCGATCCGCATCACGGTGTCGGAGGTCTCGAACGGCACACCGGCGTCGCGGACCAGCGGCGGGATGCTCGGCCGCGACCCGGCGGCGATGACGATCCGGTCGCCGGTGACGGTGTCGGTGCCGGAGCCGTCGGTGCGCTCGACGCCCAGCTCGCGCTCGCCGGTGAAGCGGGCGTGCCCGAAGTACACGGTGACGTTGGGGCTGCGGTCGACCCGGTAGGAGCGCCCACCGTCGGAGATCGGGTCGATCCGGCCGAACACCCGGTCCCGGATGTCGGTCCAGCGGATCTTGTCGACGGTGCCGTCGACGCCGTAGGTGTGCGCGTGCCGGATGGTCTCGGCGACGTCCGCGGCGTAGACGTACATCTTGGTCGGGATGCAGCCGACGTTCAGACAGGTCCCGCCGAACACCCCGTGCTCGACGATCGCGACGTCGAGATCGGCGAAGCGTTCGTCGATGAAGGTGTTTCCGGAACCGGTGCCGATGACGACCAGATCATGGTGGGCCACGTCGCGAGGCTAACCGCTTCCGCGGGCCCGCGACGCTCTGGTACCCCTCTGCGGATGACCGTTCCCACACCGGCCGCGGCGGCGACCCCGACCCTGCACCGCGCCTGGGCCGCCGACCTCGACCCGGCCACCCTGTACGCGCTGCTCGCGCTGCGCACCGCGATCTTCGTCGTCGAGCAGGAGTGCCCCTACCAGGAGCTCGACGGGCGCGACCTCGAACCGCGCACCCGGCACCACTGGCTGGCCGACGGCGGCACGGTCGTCGCGACCCTGCGGCTGCTGGCCGATCCCGGCGGGGTGCTGCGGATCGGCCGGGTCTGCACCCGTGCCGACGCGCGCGGACGCGGGCTGGGGCACCGGCTGATGGACTCGGTGCTCGCCGAGGTCGGGGACCGCCCCTGCGTGCTCGACGCCCAGGAAATCCAGGAGCCGTTCTACGCCCGGCACGGATTCGTGCCGGCGGGGGAGCGGTTCGTCGAGGACGGCATCCCGCACGTCCCGATGGAGCGCCGCCGCTCCTGAGCGGGGCTCGGCCCGCGGCCCGCCTGCGTGCACCGCGACCGGTTCGAGCGCGTCGCGCCGCCGGCGGGCCGGCGCGCCGCCGGTCACCGCGCCGGCCGGCCCGACCCCGTCCGGTGCGGCGGCGAAGAAGATCCGGACGGCTTCGGCGTGGTCCACGTGCGCTGCTCGCGGGGTTCGGCGTCGCTGCCGGCCCGACGGCAGGTCCTCGGCCGGTGGGGCACGACCGGACGACGGGCGTGCCCCGCGCGTCGCCGTCGCCGGGACGCCGAGTGCGCGATACTCCCGCGCGTGCCCGGGACCGGAGGGCGCACGAGCGGACACGCTGGGAGAGGGAGGCGGAACGGATGAGCGACGACCGACGGGGCGGCGACTCCCCGGCCTGGGGGCGGGTCGGACCGGAGGACCCGACGGCGGACCCGGCGACCCATCCGGCGCTGCGCACACCCGACCCCACGGCCGATCAGCCGACCGTGGCGGTGCCGGTGGAGGGCGGCGGCCCGGACTCCGAGGCCACCACCGAGAAGCGCGCGATCCCGCACACCCGCACCGGCGGGCTGTGGGCCGCGCTGATCCTCTCGGCGGTCGTGCTGATCTTCCTGCTGGTGTTCATCCTGCAGAACACCGAGCCGGTCGCGATCAACTTCCTGTGGCTGACCGGGACGCTGCCCACCGGGGTGGCGCTGCTGTTCGCCGCGATCGCCGGGATCCTGCTGGTCGCCGTGCCCGGGACGGGCCGGATCCTGCAGCTGCGCCGGCAGGCGCGCCGGGGCTGACCGCACGGGGCGCGACCGGCGATGCGGCCGCGACCCGGGTGGAGGTCAGCGCCGGCGACGCGGCCGGTCGGTGCGCGCGGCCCCGCCCGCGGCCGGGCGGCGGCGGGGTGCCGGCTTCGGCGGCTTGGCGACGATGATCGGCTCGCCGGACGGCTCCCGCGCTCCGGTCACGCGGACCAGGTCGGGGTGACCCGGGCGGACCGTCGAGACCTCGGCGGAGACCCCGGCCTGGCGGGTGAGCAGGTCCACCTCGGCGCGCTGCTCGGGCATCGCCAGCGTCACCACGACGCCGTCCTCACCGGCCCGGGCGGTGCGCCCGGCACGGTGCAGGTAGGCCTTGGGGTCGGCGGGCGGGTCGACGTGCACGACGAGCCCGACGTCGTCGATGTGGATGCCGCGGGCCGCGACGTCGGTCGCGACGAGCACCGGCACCGCGCCGGAGCGGAAGTCGTCGAGCGCGCGGTTGCGCTGGCTCTGCGAGCGGCCACCGTGCAGCGGCCCGGCGGCGACGCCCTCGCGGCGCAGCACCCGCACCATCCGGTCGGCGCCGTGCTTGGTGCGCACGAACAGGATCGTGCGGCCCTCCCGGGCGGCGATCTCGGCGACGACGCGGGACCGGTCGTCGCGGTCGACGACGAGCACGTGGTGCTCCATCGTCGCGACGCTGCCGGTCGGCGGGGCGACCGAGCGGGTCACCGGGTCGGTCAGGTGGCGCCGGACCAGGGTGTCGACGTCGCCGTCGAGGGTCGCGGAGAACAGCAGGCGCTGCCCGTCGGCGGGGGTGCGGTCGAGGATCGCGCGGACCTGGGGCAGGAAGCCCATGTCGGCCATGCGGTCGGCCTCGTCCAGCGCGGTGACCGTGACCTCGGACAGGTCGCAGGTGCGCTGCTGCAGGTGGTCGGACAGCCGGCCCGGGGTGGCGACCAGCAGGTCGACCCCGCGCCGGAGCTCGGCGACCTGCTTGTTCATCGACATCCCGCCGACGATGTCGGTCACCCGCAGGTCGACCGCTTTCGCCAGCGGCGCGAGGACCTCGACGACCTGGGTGGCGAGCTCGCGGGTCGGGACCAGCACCAGGCCGCGCGGGGCGGTCGGGCGGGAGCGCTCCCCGGCCAGGCGGGCCAGCAGCGCGAGCCCGAAGGCGAGGGTCTTGCCGGACCCGGTCTGGCCGCGTCCGAGCAGGTCGCGCCCGGCGAGGGTGTCGGGCAGCGTGGCCGCCTGCACCGGGAACGGGGCGGTGAAGCCCTGCTCGGCCAGTGCCTTGGTCAGGCGCTCGGGCAGGCCCAGCTCGGCGAACGACGGCATGCCGTCCTCGGGCTCGACCCACTGCGGCTCCGGCTCCGCCTTCGGGGCGGCGACGGCGGCGGCGCGGGCCGGGGCCGGACGCGACGCTGCGGCGGCGCCACCACCGCGGCGGCCGCGGCGGGCGGCCGGACGGTCACCGCCGCGCTGCGCGGACCGGGCGGGGCCGCGGTCGACCCGGCTCCCGTCCTGGAGGTGCTCGCGACGCTCGGCGCGGTTGCCACCGCCGTCGCCGGAGCGCTCGCCCCGGGCGGGGCGGGTCGCACGGGGGGCGCCGGAGCGCTCGCCGCGGGCGGGGCCGCCGGTGCGGGCGCCCCGGGCCGGACGCGGGGCGTCGCGGCGGTCGTCGTCGCGGGCGGGACGGTCGCGGCGGTCGTCGCCGCGGGTCTCGGTGCGGCGGTCGTCGCGCCGGGCCGACCCGCGGTGGGCGCCGGCGTCGCCGGACGGGCCGGACGGGCGGGTGGCCCGCCGGCGGGCGGGACGGTCGGACGTGGTGCCGGCGTCGGACGACGGCGGGCGGAACTGCGGCCTGGTCAAGACAGGTCTCCTCGAGAACGTGGCACGTCCTGCGGAGACCTCGTTGGAGGTGTGCTCGGCCGACGGGCCCGGGCGCGGCGGCGCGTCGTCGCGGTGCGCGCTCCGTGATGGAAGGGCTCGGCCCGGCGGCTCTGGCGGCCGGGCGCTCGTCGATCCACACTACGCGCCGTACCCGTGCCACCCGGTGCCGGGCCGCCGGGGCGCGACGCGGCGTCACGCGTCGCGCCCCGGGGGAACGGCGGGCCGGGTCAGCCGAGCAGGGTGCGTTCCCGCAGCTCGGCGAGGAGCCGCCCGGGTGCGGCGGGGTCGAGCCCGCGGGCGACGAACCACTCGCCGATGCGTCGGACGTCACGGTCCAGGAACTCCGGCCCCTGCGGGTTCCCGACGACGTCGACGACCTGTGGCAGGTCGATCAGCACCGCCCGGCCGTGGTGGACGAGCACGTTGTAGGCCGACAGGTCGCCGTGTGCCCAGCCGAGGTCGGCGAGCACGCCGAGGGCGTCGACGAGGTCGTGCCACAGCCCGGTCAGCTCGCCCGCGTCCGGGCGCAGCGCGGCGAGCCGGGGTGCGGCGCGCCCGTCGGGCGTGCCGAGGAACTCCAGCAGGACCTCGGTCCCGTCGACCGACACCGGGTAGGGGACCGGGGCGCCCGCGGAGTGGAGCCGGGCGAGCGCGGCGAACTCGGCCGCCGCCCACTGCCCGGCGATGAGGTCGCGGCCCAGCGCGGTGCGCTGCGCCATCGCCCGTGTCTCCCGGGAGCGCCGGACGCGGCGCCCCTCCAGGTAGCCGGCGTCGCGGTGGAACATGCGGTGCGCGGGGTCGCGGTAGCGCTTGGCGGCGAGCAGCACCCCGTCGTGGCGGGGGAGACCGCGTTCGACGAGGTGCACGTCGGCCTCCTTGCCGGTCTTGAGTACCCCGCGCTCGTGGTCGACGGCGCCGGCGTCGGTCACCAGCCAGCCGGGGCGGGGGTGCGGGCCACGGGCACCCGCGGGCAGCCCGGGCCAGGTGGACCAGCGGTCACCACCGCCGGGGACCTCGGCGGTGTCGGGGTCGTGCCCGGCCCGGCCGTCCAGGGCGAGCGCGGCGGTGTCGGCGCGGCCGGGACGGGGGCGGGGCTCGTCGTCGTCGAAACGGCGGCGACGGCGGACGGGATCGGGACGGTCGGAGGAGTACACGTGCGGCTCCGGAGGCGGCAGGGGGTGCCGCGCGGAGCCGGACCTCAGGGACCGGCCGTGCCGCGCGACGGGGACGGTGCGGGCGGGTACGCGCTGCGCACCCGGACACGACGGACGGCCATCGGTACGCACCCCCCCCGCTCGCACCGCGCGGCCCTGCCGCGCCACCGGTCCCTCCGGCCGGTGGCGACCCTGCCGGACGCCGTCCCGGCCCGCCACCGGTTTTCCGCCCCGCGCGGGCCCCGCGCTCAGCCGAAGGCGCTGAGTGCGCCGAGCCCGACCGCGGCGAACAGCGCCGCCCACACCACGACGGCCACGACCTGCCAGACCACGACCTGCCGCCGGTCCAGTCCGGCAGCGACCATCCCGAACGCGGTCACCGAGATCGCCATCAGGGTCGGGGCCAGTAGCGACGCGACCGGGACGCCGTAGCGGTCCACCCGGGCGATCACCTTCTGCCGCCGTTCCGACGGCGGCCGCGACGCGCGGCGGCCGAGTCCCCGCCGGGCCCGGTCGCCCAGCCGCACCGCGACGACCAGGGCCAGCACGTTGCCCGCGATCGCCCCGGCGGCGGCGAGGAGCACCGGCATGCCGGTGACCGTCCCGACCAGCGTGCCCGTGTAGGACTCCAGGAACGGCACCACGCCGATCACGAACACCGCCAGGAACTGCCACACCGGGTGCAGGGCGGCGACCCACAGGTTCAGCTGCTCGACCATGCCCGGATCATGCCGTATGTCCGACTCGGTGTCCGGGGTTCAGGCCGGGATGACGAGATCCAGGTGGTCGCCGTCGCGCTCGACGACGTGTCCCGCCCGCCGCGCGATCCGGGCCACCGCGCCGGCGTCGGCGGGCTCGGCCCGGGAGGTCGCCAGCAGCCGGGCCAGGCCGCCCTTGTGCGACTTGTTGTGGTGGCTGACGACCGACCGGCTCCCGTCCGGTCGCCGGGCCAGCACGTTCACCGTCACCGCGCCGGGGACCGTCCCGAGCGCGGAGTAGCCGCCGGAACGGAGGTCGACGACGAGCTCGCCGTCGGCGATGCGGGTCAGCAGCGGGTCGAGCGCCGGGCGCCAGCGCGCGGCCAGGGTGCCCGAGCCGGGCAGCTTCGAGCCCGCCGAGAGCCGGTAGGGCGGGATCGGGTCGTCGGCCCCGAGGAGTCCGAACAGCGCCGAGCACACCGCGAGCCGGGATCGCGCCCGGTCCCGGGTGGCGCGGGTGAAGCAGCCGGCGTCGAGGGCGTCGTAGAGGACCCCGGTGTAGCGGTCCAGCGCGGGCAGCGTCGGGTTCGTGCGCAGCGCGGCGTTGCGGTCGATCTCGGCGTCCTGGCGCTGCGACACCCCGAGCGCGGCGCGCGCGGCCGGCCGGTCGCCGGCCAGTGCGACGAGCTCGTCGCAGAGGTCCGTGCGGACGGGGCCGAGGTCGGCGTCGTGGGAGAGCGCGGCGAGGTCGAGCGGCGGGCCGTCGCCGCCGTCACGCTTGGTCTCCGAGGGCGGCAGCAGGACGAGCACGGCGCATCAGACTAGTGATCGCCGCGCGCGGCCGTTGTGCCCGCCGGGGGACCGCACTAGGTTCGGGCCCGTGACCTGCCTGGTGGCGCGCATCCACGTCGACTGCATGCGGATCACGAGCGCGGCCTGTCGCCCCTGCCGCTGACCCGCGCTCGTCCGAGGGCCCACGTACGCGTCCGCCCCGCCACAGCCCCTGTAGCCGCCGCGATCGACCGACCCGGGCCCGGCCCGCCTCGGCACGCTCACACCGGCGGTCGACCCGAAGAGGAGTCCCACCGTGACCGACCCCGACACCACCGCCAACTGGTCGTTCGAGACCAAGCAGGTGCACGCCGGCGCCGCACCCGACCCGACCACGAACGCCCGGGCCACCCCGATCTACCAGACGACGTCCTACGTCTTCCGCGACACCGACCACGCCGCGAACCTGTTCGGGCTCGCCGAGTTCGGCAACATCTACACGCGGATCATGAACCCCACCCAGGACGTGCTGGAGCAGCGCGTCGCCGCGCTGGAGGGCGGGGCCGCGGCCCTGGCCGTCGCGTCCGGGCAGGCCGCGCAGGCGCTGGCGGTCCAGAACATCGCCGAGGCCGGGGACCACATCGTCTCCAGCGCCTCGCTCTACGGCGGCACCTACAACCAGTTCCACTACACCTTCCCGAAGATGGGTATCGAGGTCACCTTCGTGGAGGACCCCGACGACCTGGAGGAGTGGAAGGCCGCGATCCGGCCGAACACCAAGGCCCTCTACGGCGAGACGCTGGGCAACCCGCGCGGCAACATCCTCGACATCGCCGCCGTCGCCGGTGTCGCGCACGACGCCGGGGTCCCGCTGATCGTCGACAACACCGTCCCGACCCCGTACCTGGTGCGGCCGATCGAGCACGGCGCCGACATCGTCGTCGAGTCACTGACCAAGTTCCTCGGCGGCCACGGCACCTCGGTCGGCGGCATCATCGTCGACTCCGGGACGTTCGACTGGGTCGCGAACAAGGACAGGTTCCCCGGCCTGACCAGCCCGGACCCGAGCTACCACGGCGCGGTGTTCACCGACGCCGTCGGCCCGATCGCCTACATCATCAAGGCCCGTGTGCAGCTGCTGCGCGACCTCGGCCCGGCGATCTCCCCGCAGAACGCGTTCCTGATCATCCAGGGCATCGAGACGCTGTCGCTGCGGATGGACCGGCACAACCAGAACGCCCAGGCGCTGGCCGAGTGGCTCGAGGCCCGCGACGAGGTGGAGCAGGTCCACTACGCCGGTCTCCCGTCCAGCCCGTGGCACGCCCTCCAGCAGAAGTACCTGCCCAAGGGCGGCGGCGCGATCGTGGCCTTCGAGCTGCGGGGCGGTGTCGAGGCGGGCAAGAAGTTCGTGAACGCCCTCGAGCTGCACAGCCACCTCGCCAACATCGGCGACGTCCGCAGCCTGGTCATCCACCCGGCGTCGACCACGCACAGCCAGCTCTCCGCGGAGGAGCAGCTCGCCTCCGGCGTGACCCCGGGCCTGGTCCGGCTGTCGGTGGGCCTCGAGGGCATCGAGGACCTCAAGGCCGACCTGGACGCCGGTTTCCGCGCCGCGAAGGGCGCCTGAGAGCGGATCTGATTACCTGGTGTCCGTGAACGACTTCGAGCTCCCTCCCGCCAGCGGCGCCTGGCGGGAGGGGGACGACCCCGGCCGCCGCCACTTCCTCGACCTGCCCGCGCCGCTGAAGCTGGCGGCCGGCGGGGAGCTGCCGGGCGTGCGCCTGGCCTACGAGACCTGGGGCGAGCTCGCGCCGGACGGCTCCAACGCCGTCCTCGTCCTGCACGCCCTCACCGGCGACGCGCACCTGGAGGGTCCGGCCGGCCCCGGGCACCCGACGTCCGGTTGGTGGCCCGGGCTGATCGAGCCGGGCGGCCCGCTGGACCCGGCCCGCTGGTTCGTCGTCGCGCCGAACGCGGTCGGCGGCTGCCAGGGCAGCACCGGTCCGGCGTCCCGCGCGCCGGACGGGCGGACCTGGGGCAGCCGGTTCCCGACGGTCACCGTGCGGGACACGGTCGTCGCCGAGCAGTACCTGGCCGACGCGCTCGGCATCGACGCGTTCGCCTGCGTGATCGGCGGCTCGATGGGGTCCATGCGGTCCCTGGAGTGGGCGGCCACCGAGCCCGACCGGGTACGGCGGCTGTTCCTGCTCGCCGGGCCCGCGGCGTCGACGGCGGACCAGATCGGCTGGGCGAGCCCGCAGATCCAGGCGATCACCGGCGACCCGCACTGGCACGGCGGCGACTACCACGACACGCCGGAGGGGCCGTGGCGCGGACTCGGCGTGGCCCGCCGGATCGCGCACCTGTCCTACCGCTCGGGCTACGAGCTGGCGACCCGCTTCGGCCGCGGCCCGCAGCCGGGCGAGGACCCGCTCGACGGCGGCCGCTACGCCGTGGAGTCCTACCTGGACCACCACGCGCACAAGCTCGTGCACCGCTTCGACGCCGCGTCCTACGTGCGGCTGACCCAGGCGATGAACCACCACGACGTCGGCCGCGACCGGGGCGGGGTGACCGCGGCGCTGTCGCGGGTGAGCGCCCGCACCTACGTCGCCGGGGTCACCTCCGACCGGCTCTACCCGCTCGCCGACCAGCAGGAGCTGGCCGACGGCATCCCGCGCGCCGACCCGCTCAAGGTGATCGACTCGCCGTACGGGCACGACGGGTTCCTGGTGGAGACGCCGACGGTGGCCCGGCTGCTGGCCGAGCTGCTGGACGAGGCGGTCTGAGCCGCCGGGACCGCGTCCACCGGGCGCGGCCACGGCCGGAACGCCGTCAGCCCAGGTTCTCCCCGTAGACGCGCTGCACCCGCATCGTCATCAGCACCCGCCGGTCCCGGACCATGACCTCGCGGTACTCGTCCCAGTCCGGGTGCTCCCCGGCGGCGGCGCGGTACCAGTCGACCAGCGCCTGCACGGCCGGTCCGTCGGGCGAGTCGTCGGGACCGACGAGCTCGACCGGGCCCTCGGCCGTCGCCCAGGAGCGGCCGTCGGTGCTCTCCACCGACAGCGCCGCCCGCGGGTCCCGCCGCAGGTTCGCGGTCTTCGCCCGCCCCTCGGTCATCGACACCTGCACCGTCCCGGCCGCGCGGTCGTAGTACGGCGTCACCGGCGACAGCTGGGGCATGCCACTGCGCTTGATCGTCGCGAGGACGCCCTGGCGTGCCCCCGCGAGCAGCTCGTGCTGTTCGTCTCCCATGCCCCGAGTCTGCCCGCTCCGGAACCGGGATGAGCGGCTCCGGGGTCCCTCGCTACCCTTCTGCAGGTGTTGACCCGGATGTCGTCGCTGTTCCTGCGCACCCTGCGTGAGGACCCGGCCGACGCGGAGGTACCCAGCCACAAGCTGCTGGTCCGCGCCGGTTATGTCCGTCGCGTGGCCCCGGGCGTGTACTCCTGGCTGCCGCTCGGTCTCACGGTGCTCCGCCGCGTCGAGAAGGTGGTGCGCGAGGAGATGGACGCCATGGGCGGCCAGGAGATCCAGTTCCCGGCGCTGTTGCCGCGCGAGCCCTACGAGACGACGAACCGGTGGACCGAGTACGGCCCGAACCTGTTCCGCCTCAAGGACCGCAAGGGCGGCGACTACCTGCTCGGCCCGACCCACGAGGAACTGTTCACCCTCGCGGTCAAGGGCGAGTACTCGTCCTACAAGGACTACCCGGTCATCCTCTACCAGATCCAGAACAAGTACCGCGACGAGGAGCGCCCCCGCGCGGGCATCCTGCGCGGCCGCGAGTTCCTCATGAAGGACTCCTACTCCTTCGACCTCACCGACGAGGGACTGTCGGAGTCCTACCGCAAGCACCGCGACGCCTACGTGAAGATCTTCGACCGGCTCGGGCTGCGCTACGTGATCGTGTCCGCGACCTCGGGTGCGATGGGCGGCTCGGCGTCGGAGGAGTTCCTCGCCGAGTCCGAGACCGGCGAGGACACCTTCGTCCGCGGTCCCGGCGGCTACGCGGCCAACGTCGAGGCCGTCACCACGCCCGCGCCCCCCGCGGTCCCGCTCGACGGGCTGCCCGCCGCGCAGGTGCACCACACGCCGGACACCCCGACCATCGAGTCGCTGGTGACCTTCCTCAACGCGCACACCGAGCGCACCTTCACCGCGGCCGACACGCTGAAGAACGTGCTGGTGAAGACCCGGCAGCCCGGCGCGGACGAGTGGGAGCTGCTGGGGATCGGCGTCCCCGGCGACCGCGAGGTCGACATGAAGCGCCTGGAGGCGTCGCTGGAGCCCGCCGAGGTGGCGCTGCTCGACGAGGCCGACTTCGCCCGCAACGGGTTCCTGGTCAAGGGCTACATCGGGCCGGGCGCGCTCGCCGCGAACGGCGTCCGCTACCTCGTGGACCCGCGGATCGTCACCGGCACCGCCTGGGTCACCGGCGCGGACAAGGCCGACCACCACGTCGTCGACCTCGTCGCGGGCCGCGACTTCACCCCGGACGGCACGATCGAGGCCGCCGAGGTCCGCGCCGGGGACCCGTCCCCGGACGGCACCGGCGTGCTGGAGGCCGCCCGCGGCATCGAGATCGGGCACATCTTCCAGCTCGGCCGCAAGTACGCCGACGCCTTCTCCCTCGACGCGCTCGGCCCGGACTCCAAGCCGGTCCGGATCACGATGGGCTCCTACGGCATCGGTGTCTCCCGGCTGGTCGCCGCGATCGCCGAGCAGTCCCACGACGGCTCCGGCCTGGTGTGGCCGCGGTCGGTGGCGCCGTTCGACGTGCACCTCGTCGTCGCGGGCAAGTCCGCGGAGCTGCTGGCGGGCGGCGAGGCCGTCGCCGCCGAGCTGGAGGCCCAGGGCCTGTCGGTCGTGCTCGACGACCGCAAGGCGAGCCCCGGCGTGAAGTTCGCCGACGCCGAGCTGATCGGCGTGCCGACGATCGTCGTCGTCGGGCGGGGGCTCGCCGACGGGAAGCTGGAGCTCAAGGACCGCGCCACCGGCGAGCGGAGCGAGATCGACCGCGCCGGTGCCGCCGAGCTCGTCGCGGGGATCGTCCGCGGGGCCTGAGCGGCACCGCCACCGCACGGGCGGGTCCCTCGCCGGAGAGGCCCGCTCCGTGCGTTCCTCCGGTCAGCCGGGGCGGACCGCCGAGGCGGCGAGGTCGGTGAGGGCCGAGCGGGGTACCGCGTCGCCCGGACCGCCGCCCGCATCCGCAGCGACGACCAGCATCGCGACGCCGACCGACCCGTCCCGGGCCTGGGTGCGGGGGACCGCCAGCACACCGACCGCGCCGTCGGTGGCGCGGCACCCGCCGGCCCCCGACGCGGTGCCGTCGGTGCGGACCGTGGCCTCGACCCACGTCCCCGGTTCACCGCTGCCCGGACGTGGTCCGGGCGGCCCGACCGCCACCTGCGGTGCGGAGCCGGCGTAGGCCGACTCCCCGGCGCCGCGGGCGAACGCCTGCGCGGCCTGCTCGACCGTCGTCCCGGCCGGGACGGCGACGAGTGCGGCCGCGGCGACCCCGCGTGGCGCGGCGCCGACGGGGCAGTCGCCCGCGGCGAACGGCGGCGCCTCGGCGAGCCGGGCGAACGGCACCCCGAACACGTCCAGGGCGGGCGCGCCGGCGGTCGGGGCCGTCCACCCCGGCGGGGGCGTGACGGCGAACGCGGCGGGCTCCGCGGCCGGGGCCGGTGCGGCCGGGGTGGCCGTGGTGGAGTCCGGGCGGATGCCGCCGAGCCCGGCCACCGCGCCGGCCACGACCAGCACGGCGACGGCGGCGGCCAGCGCGGGACGCAGCCGTCGCCCGGATCCGGGGGAGGGGTCGCCCGGGCGCGACGGTGTCGCGGGAGCCGGGCGGTCGGTCGTCGTCGTCCGGCCGGAGGTCACCGGCGCAGCGTACGGCGGTGTCGCGCGACCCCGACGCGGTGTTCCGGCGGGCGGCCGACCGCGGTCGCCCGGCGGTCCGGGGCGTGCGGCGGGGCTCAGCCCGGCAGCAGCGTCAGCCGCACCGAACGCGTCGGGTTGTCGATGTTGGTGTCGACCAGGCAGATCGACTGCCAGGTCCCCAGCGCGGGGCGGCCGTCGATCACCGGCACCGTCGTCGACGGCGGCACGAACGCGGGCAGCACGTGGTCGCGCCCGTGCCCGGAGCTGCCGTGCCGGTGCCGCCACCGGTCGTCGGCGGGGAGCAGCTCGCGCAGCTGCTCGAGCAGGTCGGAGTCGCTGCCCGCGCCGGTCTCGATGAGGGCGATGCCGGCCGTCGCGTGCGGCACGAAGACGTTGAGCAGGCCGTCACCGGCACCGCAGTCGGACAGGAAGCGTTCGATCCGGTGCGTCAGGTCCACGACGGTCTCCTCGGAACCGGTCCGGATCTCGATCAGCTCGCTGTGCACGACCCCGACACTAGGACGCTCACTACGCTCGGGCAGCGTGGACGACACAGTCACCTTCGCCGGGTGGGAACTGCCACACCGGCCCGGCTACCTGAACACCGCGAGCATCGGCATCCCGCCGCTCCGGGCGTCGGCGGTGGTCGCCGACGTCGTGGCGCGCTGGGCGGTCGGCGCGGCCTCGCCGAAGGACTTCGACGACGACGTCGAGGCGGCCCGCGCGGGGTTCGCCGCGATCACCGGGGTGCCGGTCGCCGACGTCGCGCAGGGCGCCACGACCTCCGGCCTGATCGGTCCGCTCGCCGCGTCGGTGCCCGACGGCACCCGCGTGCTCGTCGCCCGCGGTGAGTTCTCCTCGGTGACCCGGCCGTTCGCGGTGCAGGCCCACCGCGGGGTCCGGGTGACCGAGGTGCCGCTCCCGGAGCTGGCGGCCCACGCCGGTGACCACGACCTCGTCGCGGTGTCGGTGGTGCAGTCCGCCGACGGCGCGATCGCCGACGTCGACGCACTGCTCGCCGCCCGCGCCCGCAGCGGCGTGCGGCTTCTGTTCGACGTCACCCAGGCCGCCGGGTGGCTCCCGCTGCGTCTGCACGACGCCGACGCCGTCGTCGGTGCCGGGTACAAGTGGCTGCTCGCGCCGCGCGGCACCGCCTGGCTGGCCCGGCGTCCGTCGTGGGTGGACGGGCCGCCCGCCGGGGCGTGCTGGCCGGAGCCCGTCCCGCACTCCGCGGGCTGGTACGGCACCCGGGACCGCTGGGGCGGCGGGCTCTACACCCCGGACCCGCCCGCGCGGCCCGGACCGGCCGGCGGCGAGGAGGCCCCCGTCTGGTTCGCCCACGCCGGCGCCGCGGTGACGCTGCCCTGGCTGGCCTCGCTCGACGCCGACGGCCTGCGCGCGCACTGCGTCGGTCTCGCCGACACCCTGCGCGAGCGGCTCGGGATGCCGCCCGCCGGGTCGGCCATCGTGTCGGTGCGCGCCGAGGGGGCGGCCGACCGGCTGGCCGCGGCCGGGGTCACCGCCGCCGTGCGCGACGGGGCCGCCCGGCTGGCGTTCCACCTGTCGACCACCCCTGACGACGTCGAGGCGGCCGCCGCGGCGCTCCGCTGAGCGCCGCGACCCCTCAGCTGCGGCCGGGGAACACCGGTACGACGGGGGACCGCTCGGTGACCCCGCGCCAGTACGCGAGCCGGCCGGTGCACTCGACCATCGCCTTGAGCCCGGCCTCGCGCAGCGGGACCGACGACGACCGCTCGGTCACCGACCGCCAGGCGGCGATCGCGTCGGTCTCGGCCGACACCAGCAGCGCCCCGGCCGACACCCCGTCGACGACGGGCTGCGGGGCCGCGTACGCCGGCTGCGCCGAGACCGGCCGCTGCCCGATGTCGGACAGGGTCTGGGTGATCTGACCGCGCAGGGTGGTGTGGGCCTCGATGTCGCCGCGGGCCCGGGTCGCCCACTCCGGCGGGATGAACGCGAGCGCCATCTTGTACGCCCACAGCGCCGCGTGCTCGCAGGCGAGTGCCCGCTGCAGCGCCTCGACGGTGACCTGGGGGACCTGCGGCTCGTCGTCGGAGGACTGCCGCGGCCGCGGACCCGCGCTCACGCCGGCGCCCCGGTCAGGACCGCCGCGTAGGTGGCGCAGCAGGCGGCGACCTCGGCGACCAGACCCACCTGCAGCGCCGAGGCGCGGGGGACGACCTCGCCTGCGCTGCGGGCCGACCCGGCGACGGCGTCGCGCACCGCGGCGAGGTCCCCCGACGGCGGTGTCGCGGGGGCGGCGATCTGGCCCGGAGTGCGTCCGCCCGCCTGGTCCAGCGCGGCGGCGTGCTCCATCCGGGCCGCGCGCAGCGGCTCCAGCCGGCCCGCGAGCGACGGGTCGCCGGTCACCGCGGCGACGACCAGCGCGGCGTCGGACCGGGCTGCGTCGGCGAGCGCGAGCAGGGCGTCGGAGGCGTCCTCGGTGCGCGTCGTCGCGCTCGAGCAGCCCGCCAGCGGCACCATCGCGGCCACCGCGGCCGTGGTGGCCAGCACCTGGCGCCGCGTCGGGCGGGCACCGCCGCGGCGGGTCACCGGTGACGGGGTCACCGACGGCGGCGGCCCGGCCGGGGACACCCGGGGCGACACGGATGGCTCGCGGTCGTTCACGTCGGGTCATGCTGCCAGCACGTGCCGGGCCGCCCGGCACCGACCGTGCCCGCCCGGGCCGCGGACGACCGCCCACCGACGGGCCACCGACCGGCGGCCCGCCGGGCCGACGCGCTAGGCTCGTCGGCCGTCCCCACCGTCACCGGCACCGTCCGGTCCCGTCCGGACGCGTCGCGGTGTGCGGCGCCGCCGTCGTATGCCGTCCGCAAGCGACCGACGTGCCCGCCCACCGGCGGTCGCGGCACCACGATCGACGCCCACCCGAAGCCCCGCCGACCGGCCGCCGCCCCGGCGGGCACCCTGACACGAGGAGAGTCACCCGATGCGCAGTCCGGACCCCGCACAGCTGGCAGACCAGCTGCGCGGCGTGCTCGAGCCGGTGGTCCACGGGGCCGGGCTGGAGATCGACGCCGTGGAGGTCCGCACCGCCGGGCGACGGCACTCGGTCAAGCTCGTCGTCGACCTGCCCGAGTCCTCGCCCGCGACCGGCATCGATCTCGACGTCATCGCCCGGCTCAGCCGCTCCGCGGCCGCCGAGCTGGACCCGCACGAGCACCTCATCGAGGGCTCGTACACGCTCGAGGTGACCTCGCCCGGGATCGACCGGCCGCTCACCGAGCCCCGGCACTGGCGACGGGCCTACCTGCGCCTGGCGCGGATCACCCTGACCGACGGCACCGTCGTCGAGGCCCGGGTCGGCCGGCTCGACGGCGACACGGTCGCCGTCGCGGTCCCCGGCCGGAAGGCGCCCGAACGCCGGGACATCCCGCTCGCGGAGATCCGCCACGCCCAGGTGCAGGTCGAGTTCAAGCCCGCCCCGCCCGCGGAGACCGCACTGCTCGACCCGGACGCGCTGTCCGGCAGCACCGACGGGGCCGACGGGGCCCCCACGAACCACGACGACGGCGGCGCCGTCGAGACCGTCCGCGACGAGGAGAACCGGTGAACGTCGACATCCCCGCGCTGCGCGCGATCGAGCGGGACAAGGAGATCCCGTTCGAGACGGTCCTCTCGGCCATCGAGACGGCGCTGCTCACCGCCTACCGACACACCGACGGCCACCACCCGGACGCCCGCGTCGACATCGACCGCAAGACCGGTGTGGTGCGGGTCATGGTCCGCGACGCCGCCGACGCCTCCGAGGACGGCACCCCCGGCCCGGAGTTCGACGACACACCCGAGGGCTTCGGCCGGATCGCGGCGACCACCGCCCGCCAGGTCATCCTGCAGCGGCTGCGCGACGCCGAGCACGAGCGCACCTACGGCGAGTTCTCCACCAAGGAGGGCGAGGTCGTCGCGGGCATCGTGCAGCGCGACGCGCGCGCCAACGCCCGCGGCGTCGTCGTGGTCGAGCTCTCCGGCGGCACCGAGGCCGTGCTCCCCGCCGCCGAGCAGGTGCCGGGCGAGGTCTATCGGCACGGCGACCGGATCCGCTGCTTCGTCATCGGCGTGAACCGCGGCCCGCGGGGCACCTCGATCACGCTCTCGCGGACCCACCCGAACCTGGTGCGGAAGCTGTTCGCCCTCGAGGTGCCCGAGCTCGTCGACGGCTCCGTCGAGATCGTCTCGGTGGCCCGTGAGGCCGGGTTCCGTTCCAAGATCGCGGTGCGCTCGACCCGCTCCGGGCTCAACGCCAAGGGCGCCTGCATCGGCCCGATGGGTGCCCGCGTGCGCGGTGTGATGGGCGAGCTGGCCGGCGAGAAGATCGACATCATCGACTGGTCCGAGGACCCGGCCGAGTTCGTCGGCAACGCGCTCTCGCCGTCGAAGGTGGTCTCGGTGACCGTGCTCGACGAGCGCGCCCGGATCGCCCGCGTCGTCGTGCCGGACTTCCAGCTGTCGCTGGCGATCGGCAAGGAGGGGCAGAACGCCCGCCTCGCCGCCCGGCTCACCGGCTGGAAGATCGACATCCGCAGCGACGCCGACCCGCGTGACCCGGTCACCCCCGACGGTGGGCCGGTCGACCCCGCCGGGGAGCCGTCCTGACCGACGGAGATCAACAGCAGGGGCCGGGCGAGGGAATGCCCGAGGACCGCTCTGCGCTACACTCGTCACCGGCCCGCGGTCGCGGACCGTCGCCCACGCACACCCGGTCGGTTCCGATCCGGACCTGTGTGGGGTGCCGGACCCGGGAACGGGCCGACGTACTGTTGCGGGTGGTCGTGGAGAACGGACGTTGCATTCCGGATCCGCGCCGCCGTCTCCCCGGACGGGGTGCCTGGTTGCACCTCTCGACGGGGTGCCTGGACAGGGCCGAGCGACGCTCGGCGTTCGCCCGGGCGTTACGCGTCCGCTCGGCACCGGACGTCACCGCCGTCAAGCGGTGGCTGCAGGAGTCGCGCGACCCGCTGGGGCCCGGGAACCTCTCGGACCCGTCATCGGAAGAAAGCAAGGTCGACCAGTCATGAGCCAGCAGTGAAGATCGCACCATGAACGTGCTTCGACACTAGGTTCGAGGTCGAGCGGGATGCTGCCGCCCGGCCTCCGGTCAGGATGAGGAGAGCAGTGGCAGGCAAGGCCCGCGTGCACGAGCTCGCGAAAGAGCTCGGAATCAGCAGTAAGCAGGTCCTCAGCAAGCTGCAGGACCTGGGGGAGTACGTGAAGTCCCCCTCCTCCACCGTGGAGGCCCCGGTCGCGCGCAAGCTGCGCGACGCGATGGCCTCCGGTGGGGGCGCCGCCGGCGGTCAGCGCCGCGGTTCCGGTGCGCCCGGTGGCGGTCGTCCGCGCGCCGGTGGCTCCGGCGCCCCGTCGCCGTCGCGCCCGACCCCGGGTCCGGCCCCCAAGCCCGGCCCGCGTCCGGGTCCGCCGGCCCCCGCGGCACCCACCCCGGGTGCCCCGTCGCCGGCGCAGCCCGCGGCGCGCACCGACGTCCCGAAGCCGGGACCGGCCGCGCCCAAGCCCGGCCCGCAGGCCCCGGCGGCTCCGGCCGTCGAGACCCCCGCCGCGGCCGCCGAGGCCCCGGCCGCGCCGCGGCCCGGTTCCGCCGCGCCGAAGCCCGGTCCGGCGGCCCCGAAGCCGGGTCCGGCCGCGCCGAAGCCCGCCCCCGCGCCCCGTCCGGGCCAGGGACAGGGACAGGGTGGCCAGGGCGGCGGCGCCCCGCGTCCCGCCGGCCAGCCCGGCGAGCGTGGCGCCCGTCCGGGCCCGCGCCAGCCGCGCGTCGGCAACAACCCGTTCGGCGTCGGCCAGGGTTCGCCCAAGCCGGGCCCGCGTCCCGGCCCGCCGCAGCCCCAGCAGGGCGGTGGCGGCCAGCAGGGCGGCGGCCGTCCCGAGGCTCCGGCCGCGCGTTCCGGTGAGGCCCCGCCGCGTCCGCCCCGTCCGGGCGGCGCTCCGGGTTCGGGCGGTCCCCGTCCGAACCCGGGCAACATGCCTCCGCGGCCGAACCCGGGCATGATGCCCGCGCGTCCGGCTGCCGGGCGTCCCGGCGCCGGTGCCGGTGGCCGTGGTGGCCCCGGCGGCGGTCGTGGTGGCCCCGGCGGTGGCCGTGGTGGCCCCGGTGGCGGTCGTCCCGGTGGCGGTGGCGGCGGTTTCCGTCCCGGTGGCGGCGGTCCCGGTGGTCCGCCCCCGGCCGGTGGATTCCGTGGTCGTCCCGGTGGCGGCGGTCGTCCCGGTGGCCGCGGCGGTGCCGCGGGTGCCTTCGGCCGTCCCGGCGGACCGGCCCGCAGGGGTCGCAAGTCGAAGCGGCAGAAGCGCCAGGAGTACGACGCCATGGCTGCTCCCTCGGTGGGCGGCGTCCGCCTGCCGAAGGGCAACGGCGAGACCGTCCGGCTGCCGCGTGGCGCGTCGCTGACCGACTTCGCCGAGAAGATCAACGCCAACCCGGCCTCGCTGGTGCAGGTGTTGTTCCACCTCGGTGAGATGGTCACGGCCACCGCGTCGGTCTCGGACGAGATCCTGGAGCTGCTCGGCCAGGAGATGAACTACCGCGTGCAGGTCGTCTCCCCCGAGGAGGAGGACCGTGCGCTGCTGGAGTCGTTCGACATCGAGTTCGGTGACCCGGGCGACGAGGACGCGCTCGAGGCGCGTCCGCCGGTCGTGACCGTCATGGGTCACGTCGACCACGGTAAGACGCGACTGCTGGACACGGTCCGCAAGGCGAACGTCCGCGAGGGCGAGGCCGGTGGCATCACCCAGCACATCGGCGCCTACCAGGTCGCGGCCGAGCTCGAGGGCGAGGAGCGGCTCATCACGTTCATCGACACCCCGGGTCACGAGGCGTTCACCGCCATGCGTGCCCGTGGTGCCAAGTCCACCGACATCGCGGTCATCGTGGTGGCGGCGGACGACGGTGTGATGCCGCAGACCGTCGAGTCGATCAACCACGCCCAGGCGGCCGGTCTGCCGATCGTCGTGGCGGTCAACAAGATCGACGTCGAGGGTGCGAACCCGCAGAAGATCCGTCAGCAGCTCACCGAGTACAACCTGGTGGCCGAGGAGTACGGCGGCGACACCATGTTCGTCGACATCTCCGCGAAGCAGGGCACGAACATCGAGGCCCTGCTCGAGGCGATCCTGCTGACCGCCGACGCGGCCCTCGACCTGCGGGCCAACCCCGAGATGGAGGCGCAGGGCGTCACCATCGAGGGTCACCTCGACCGCGGTCGCGGCCCGGTGGCCACGGTGCTGGTCCAGCGCGGCACGCTCCGGGTCGGCGACTCGGTCGTGGCCGGCGACGCCTCCGGGCGCGTCCGGCGCATGGTCGACGAGCACGGCCAGGACGTCACCGAGGCGCTCCCGTCGCGTCCGGTGCAGGTCATCGGTCTGACGTCGGTGCCGGGTGCGGGCGACACGTTCCTCGTCGTCGACGAGGACCGGGTCGCGCGCCAGATCGCCGACCGGCGGCGTGCCCGCGAGCGGAACGCCGAGCTGGCGAGCCGTCGCAAGCGCGTCAGCCTGGAGGACCTGGACGCCGCGCTGAAGGAGACCAACACCCTCAACCTGATCATCAAGGGTGACAACTCGGGCACCGTCGAGGCGCTCGAGGAAGCCCTGATGAAGCTGGACGTGGGTGAGGAGGTCGAGCTGCGGGTCATCCACCGCGGCGTCGGCGGTATCACCGAGGGCGACATCAACCTCGCCATCGCGGACAACGTCATCGTCATGGGCTTCAACGTCCGTGCCGAGGGCAAGGCCACGGAGCTGGCCAACCGCGAGGGCGTCGAGATCCGCTACTACTCGGTGATCTACCAGGCGATCGACGAGATCGAGGCGGCCCTCAAGGGCATGCTCAAGCCGGAGTACGAGGAGGTCGAGCTGGGCCGCGCGGAGGTCCGCGAGGTCTTCAAGTCCTCGAAGTTCGGCACGATCGCCGGTTGCCTGGTGATGAGTGGGGAGATCCGCCGGAACGCCCGGGCGCGCCTGCTGCGCGACTCGAAGGTGATCCACGAGAACCTCCCGATCTCCTCGCTGCGCCGGTTCAAGGACGACGTGGTCGAGGTCCGCGAGGGCTTCGAGTGCGGTCTGACGCTCGGTACCTACGGCGACATCAAGGTCGACGACGTCATCGAGACGTTCGAGATGCGGGAGAAGCCGCGCGACTAGCGGCTGACGAACGCGCTCCGACGGGGCGGCCGGTCACCGGCCGCCCCGTCGGCGTCAGCGGAGGTGTGTGTGTACGTCGGCTCCCTGGAGTGTGACGTGCTGCTCGGCGACGTCCGGTCGCTGAAGCAGAAGCGCTCGGCGGTGCGTCCGCTGCTGGCCGAGCTGCGCCGGTTCGAGGTGGCGGCGGCCGAGGCGGGACATCTGGACCTGCACCGGCGTGCGCTGATCGGTGTGAGCTGTGTCGCCGCCGACGCGGGGCACGTCCGTGCCCTGCTGGAGCGGTGCGAGCGGCTGGTGGCCGCCCGCCCCGAGCTGGAGCTGTTGTCGGCCCGGACCCGGCTGTTCGGCCCCGACGACGACTGAGTCCCGGCGGTCGGGGGACGGACGCAGCGGCACCGCGTCCCGGCGGTCGGGAGACGACGCAGCGGCACCGCGTCCCGGCGGTCGGGGGACGAACCGGCAGGACCGAGAATCGAACGCGGCGTGACCCCGCGACCCGTGCCTAGACTCGGGCTCGCACGACCCGCTGGAAGGAGCAGGACATGGTCGACCAGGCCCGCGCGCGCAAGCTCGCGAAGCGGATCTCGCAGATCGTCGCGGAGGCCCTCGAGCACGAGGTGAAGGATCCGCGGCTGGCGATGGTGACGATCACCGACACCCGTGTCACCGGCGACCTGCGCGAGGCGACCGTGTTCTACACGGTCATGGGTGCCTCGCTGGAGGAGGAGCCGGACACCGCGGGGGCAGCCGCCGCGCTGCAGAGCGCGAGCGGGGTGCTCCGCAGCCGGGTGGGACAGCAGACCGGGGTGCGGCACACGCCGAGCCTCGCGTTCGTGCTGGACGCGGTGCCGGACACGGCCCGCCGGATGGAGGAGCTGCTGGCCCGCACCCGCGCCTCCGACGAGGAGGTGGCCCGGCTGGCGGCCACGGCGTCGCCGGCGGGGGACGCGGACCCGTACAAGGCCCCGCGGGAGACCGACGCCGAGTGACCGGCGGCGCGCACGAGACCGTCCCGGGTCCCGGTCCGGTCGACCCGGCCGGGGCAGCGGCAGTGCTGCGCCGGGCCCGTGACGTGCTCGTGGTCGGGCACGTCCGGCCCGACGCGGACGCCGCGGGCAGCGCCCTGGCCCTGGCCACGGCGCTGCACCGCGCGGGGATCCCGGTCACCGTGTCGTTCGGCGGGCCGGACCCGGTGCCCGCCGGGCTGGTCGACACCCTCGACCCCGCCGGGCTGGTCGTCGCCTCGGTGGACGCGCCGCGCGCGCCGGACCTGCTGGTCTGTTGCGACATCTCGTCGTCCCCCCGGCTGGGGGACCTGGAGCCGGTGCTGGACACGTCCGGGTCGTCGCTGGCGGTGGACCACCACGCGTCGTTCGTGGCGTTCGCGGACCGGTACCTCGTCGACCCGGGCGCCCCGGCGACGGTGACTCTCGTCCGGGCGGTGCTCGCCGAGCTGGGCGTCCCGCTGGACGCGGTCCTCGCCCGGTCCCTGTTCGCGGGGCTCTACACCGACACCGGCGGTTTCCGGCGTGGTGGTGCGGATGCGCTCCGGCTGGGCGCCGAGCTCGTCGACGCCGGTGTCGAGCCCGCTCCGCTGCTGCGGGACATCGGCGGTCCGGTGCCGTTCGCCTGGCTCGCCGCGCAGGCCACGGTGCTGGCCGGGGCCCACCGGGAGGAGGACGTCGCGGCGGGGGCGGACCTGGTGTGGGCCGCCGTCGACGTGGCGACCGCGACCCGGTTCCGTGACCGCACGGTCGCCCTGGTCGGGCCGCTGCAGGCCGCGGCCGGGGGCGGGGTGGCGGCGCTGCTGACCGAGACGGCACCGGGGGAGTGGTCGGTGTCGCTGCGCGGCAACGGGTCCCCGGACCTGTCCCGGGTGGCGACGACGCTCGGCGGCGGCGGGCACACCGGTGCCGCCGGGTTCGAGCGCTCCGGTACCCGCGACGAGCTCCTGGAGCTGCTCCGGGCGGAGCTGGCCCGCTGAGCACGTGCCCGGTTGATCGGGTTCATCCGGGGTACATCGCCGCGACACCACGATCGGATGGACCTCGGGGCGGTCCGGTGTCGCAGCACCGGGGCACGTAGCGTGTCCCGCGAGACCAGGAGGTGAGCGGTGCGATCCGAGCCCGCTGCGGCCCGCGGGGGCGACGACAGTCACGGCAACGAGCCCAGCGGGTGGCCGGAGTTCCTCCGGGCCTGGCTGCGCAACCCGGCCCAGGTGGGTGCGGTATGGCCGAGCTCGCCGCGGCTGTCGGCGAAGCTGGCCCGTATCGCGCCGGGTCACGGCGCGCCGGTCGTCGTGGAGCTGGGGCCGGGTACCGGGGCGGTGACCGCGCAGGTCGCGCGCCGGCTGTCCCCGGAGGGGCGGCACCTGGCCGTCGAGCTGGACCCGCGGATGGCGGACTACCTGCGCAGCCGGCACCCGGGCGTCGAGGTCGTGAACGGCGACGCCCGCAAGCTGGGGGCGCTGCTCGCCGAGCGCGACATCACCTCGGTCGACGCGGTGATCTCCGGGCTGCCCTGGTCGCTGTTCGACCGGACGATGCAGCAGGAGATCCTCGACCAGGTCGTCGGGGCGGTGGGGGAGACCGGTGCGTTCGCGACGTTCGCCTACTCCCACACCCTGCCGATGCCCTCGGCGCGGCGGTTCAAGGCGGCCCTGCACGACACGTTCGACGAGGTCGTGATGACCCGAACGGTGTGGCGCAACCTGCCGCCCGCGTTCTGCTTCCTCTGCCGTCGTCCCCGTCGGTGACCCGGCCCGCCCCCATCGCGGGCGGGCCCCGTGACATCCTCCGGCTCGCCCTGCCCGCGCTCCCGGTGCTGGCGGCCGAGCCGCTGTTCCTGCTGGTCGACACGGCCGTCGTCGGACGGCTGGGTGGGCTGCCGCTGGCCTCGCTCGCCGTCGCGGCGGTGCTGTTCGCGCAGGTCACGACCCAGCTGACGTTCCTGTCCTACGGGACGACGGCGCGCGCGGCCCGGTTCTACGGTGCCGGGCGCCGGTCGGCCGCGGTGGCGGAGGGTGTGCAGGCGACCTGGCTGGCGCTGGGCGTCGGGCTGCTGGTCGTCGTGCTCGGACAGCTCGCCGCGGCACCGCTGGCGGGGCTGCTCGCCGGGGACCCGGTGATCGCCGAGGGCGCGGTGTCGTGGCTGCGGATCGCGCTGTTCGGCGCCCCGCTGGTCCTGGTGACGCTGGCCGGCAACGGCTGGATGCGCGGGGTGCAGGACACCCGTCGCCCGATGTGGATCGTGATCGGCGGCAACCTGCTGTCCGCGCTGCTCTGTCCGCTGCTGGTGCACGGGGCGGGGGACTGGGCGGGCTGGGGGCTGGAGGGCTCGGCGATCGCCAACGTCGCGGGGCAGGCCGTCGCGGCGTCGCTGTTCCTGCGGGCGCTGGTCGTCGAACGCCGGCGCGCGCCCGCCGGTGACCCGGTCCGCTTCGCCCCGGACGCCGCGGTGCTCCGTTCGCAGGCGACGATGGGCCGTGACCTGATCGTGCGGTCGCTGGGGTTCCAGGCCTGCTTCCTGTCCGCGACGGCGGTCGCCGCCCGGTTCGGGTCCGAGTCCGTCGCCGCGCACCAGATCGTGCTGCAGCTGTGGGTGTTCCAGTCCCTCGTGCTCGACGCGGTCGCGATCGCGGCGCAGTCGCTGGTCGGGGCCGCCCTGGGTGGCGCGGACGGCGGACACGGTGCGGACGGCGACCGTGCGGACACCGGACCGGCGCGGTCGCTCGCCGCCCGGGTCACCCGCTACGGCCTCGTGCTCGGCTGCGGGTTCGGCGTGCTGTTCGCCGCGCTCTACCCCGTCCTGCCGCCGGTGTTCACCCGCGACGCGGCGGTCCTCGCGGCGATCCCCGCGGCGTGGTGGTTCTTCACCGCGCTGCAGCCGATCGCCGGGGTGGTGTTCGCCCTGGACGGCGTGCTGCTCGGCGCCGGTGACGCGGCCTTCCTGCGCACCACGACGCTGCTCGCCGCGCTCGGCGGGTTCCTGCCGATGATCTGGCTGTCGCTGCTGTTCGGGTGGGGGCTGGCCGGGATCTGGACCGGGCTCGCCGCATTCATGGTGGTGCGCCTGGTCGCGGTGGGGCTGCGGGCGCGGTCGGGGCGCTGGGCGGTCCCGGGGGAGGTCCGGGCCTGACCGACCGACCCGCTGCGCCCCTCGATGTGGCCCTCCCAGAGCTGCGGGTCCCGGCGCGGCGACGGGGCCCGCTTGCCGCGGTGCGTGGAGCGACCCGTCGACGGAGTCCGGGCGGCCGAGTGGCACACCAGGCACCCGGTGGCGGGGCCCGGAGGTTCACCACGTACCGCTCGGCGCCTCCGGGACGGGGCACCGGGCGGATGTGCCGCGCCGCGGTCGCGTTCGCAGCGGGCCGGGATCCGTTGGCGGCAGGTGTTCAGTTCCGGCCGGTGGCCGAGCTCTCCGACCGGTGGCCCGGATCGTCCGGCCGATACACCCGGGCGTCCGGCCGGTGTACCGGGGCGCCGGAGTCCTCCGGCGGTCCGGTGTCCCCGGGGGCCGGGAGCGGCAGCCGCACGGTGAACACGGCGCCGCTGCCGTCGTCGCGGGTACCGACCGTCACCGACCCGCCGAGGCGGCGGGCGATCCGGTCGACCAGGGCCAGCCCGATGCCGCGGGGGCGGCCGCCGCGCGTGGCCCGGGTGCTGAACCCGAAGGTGAACAGCTCGCGGGCGGTGTCCTCGGGCACGCCGGGACCGCTGTCGGCGACCTCCAGCCGCAGCTCGCGGCCGTCCGGAGGGGTGCTCAGCGCGACCGCGACCGACCGCTCCCCGGTGCGCCCGGCGACCACCTCGATCGCGTTGTCGACGAGGTTCCCGGCCAGCGAGACCAGGTCGTCCGCGGCGAACGGCAGCCGCAGGTCCGGCAGGACGTCGGGGTCGCAGGTGTCGGTGACGGTCAGGGTGACGTCCTGCTCGGCGGCCTGCCACGCCTTGTCCGCGAGCAGCGCGGCGAGGACCGGGTCGTAGACCGCGGCCACGACCTGCGCGGCGGGGCCGCGGGTGCGGTCGAGCGCGGCGGTCCCGGCCTTCGCGGCGTCGGCGGTGTCGCCGAGCTCGATCAGGGTCAGGACGGTCTGCATCCGGTTGCCGAACTCGTGTGCCTGGCCCGACAGCGCGGCGACGGTGTCGCGGGCCTCGTCGCGCTCGCGCAGCACCCCGGCCAGCTCGGTGCGGTCGCGCAGCGTGAACACCCGCGTCCCCGGGCCCGCGGCCGGCCCGGCGTGCCTGCTGTTGACCAGCAGCACCCGCTCCCCGGCCAGGGCGGCCCGGTCGCGCAGGTCCGAGCGCAGCCCGCCCGTGAGCACGGCGGCGACGGCGGGGTCCATGCCGAGGCCTGCGAGCGGCCGCCCCGGTACGGCGGGGTCGTCGGGGGAGTCGTGGCCGGGCAGGCCGAGCAGCCGCCGGGCCTCGGCGTTGACGACGACGAGCCGCCCGTCGCCGTCGACGACCAGCAGCCCCTCGCCGACGGCGTGCAGCACCGCCTCGTGGTGGGTGTAGGCGGCGGTGATGTCCTCGGGCTCCAGCCCCAGGGTCTGGCGGCGCAGCCGCCGGGCCAGCAGCACCGCCAGCCCCGAGCCGACGAGCACCGCCGCCGCGGCGGCCGCGATGATCCCGGGCAGCGAGCGCAGGGCGAGGTCGCTGATCCGGGTCTGCAGCACGCCGACGGACACGACGGCGGCGATCCGGCCGTCGACCAGGACCGGGGTGACGGTGCGGACCGAGGGCCCGAGGGTGCCGGTGTAGACCTCGGTCGAGGTCCGCCCGGCCAGCGCGGGGGCGATGTTGCCCTGGTAGGGCAGCCCGATCTCGTCGGGGTTGTAGTGGCTGTAGCGGATGCCCTGCGGGGACATCACGACGATGAAGCCGGTGGTGGTGGCCCGCCGGACCCGCTCGGCGATGGGCTGGAGGCGGGCGGAGAGGGCGGCGAGACCGCCGCCGTCGCGGACGGCGTCGACGACCTCGGGGTCCGAGGCGAGCGACAGCGCGATCCCGGTGGTGAGCCGGCCCGCGGCGTCGTGCTCCAGGCGGCTCGCCCCGTAGCCGCCGAGCGCGGCGAGCCCGCCGACGGTCAGCAGCACGGTGACGACCTGCAGCAGGAACAGCCGCCGCACCAGCCGCGAGCGGCGCAGCGGCGGGGAGGAACGGAGCGGCCGGCGCACGGGCCCAGCCTGCCACCGCGGGGGCGGCAGTGGGACCCGTGCACCGGCCGGGACGTCGACACCCCCGCGGGCCTCGGGGCTCCGCGGGGGTGCGACGGTCATGGGAGGAGGACGTGTCCGGTCAGGAGCCCGCGCCGACCTTCTCGCGACGGGACTCGTCGGCGTCCGGCTTCGCGGCGCCGTCGGCGGCCTCGTCGATCTCGGCGTCCGCGGCCCCGCCACCGTGCGCGGCCTCCATGTCGGCCTCGACCAGCGTCGGGTCGTCGAGCACCGCGGCGAGCCGCTCACGGTCGAGCTCGCCGTTCCAGCGGGCGACGACCAGGGTGGCGACGACGTTGCCGATCGCGTTGGTCAGTGCGCGGCCCTCGGACATCATGCGGTCGATGCCGACGATCAGCGCGAGGCCGACGACGATGGCCTCGGGGGTGAAGAACTCCCCGCCGAAGGCCTGCAGCGACGCGGCCAGGGTGACCAGCCCGGCGCCGGTGACACCGGCGGCGCCCTTCGAGGTCAGCACCATGAGCACGGCCAGCGCGATCTGCGCGCCGATCGGCAGGACCTCGCCCCCGGCCTGGATGATGAACAGCGCACCCAGGGTCAGGTAGATGCAGGTGCCGTCGAGGTTGAACGAGTAGCCGGTCGGGATGACCATGCCGACGGTCTGCTTCGACGCACCGGCGGACTGGAGCTTGGTGAGGAAGCGGGGGAGCACCGACTCCGACGACGAGGTGCCGACGATGATCAGCAGCTCGTCCTTGATCAGCCGGATGACCTTGAAGACGTTGAACCCGGCGGCCCAGGAGACCGCGCCGAGGACGACGACCACGAACACCGCGCATGTGCCCCAGAACACGGCCATCAGCTTGAGCAGGTTGACCAGCGACCCGCCGCCCATCTGGCCGACGGTGTAGGCCATGCCGCCGAACGCGGCGACCGGCGCGGCCCACATGATGATCTTGATGATGCCGAAGATGACCTGGGCGATGCCCTCGATGCCGCCGACCAGGCGGCTGCGCAGGGCCGGGTTCAGCGAGGAGATGGCGCAGGCCGACAGGATCGCCAGCACCAGGACCTGCAGCACCGAGTTCTCGACGAACGGGCCGAAGAAGCTGTGCGGGAGCAGCGAGTCCTGGATGAACGGGATGACACCCGACTCCTGGCTGCCGGTCGCGGCCTGGTCGGTGGCCTTCGCGAGGTCGGACGCGCTCGGCTGGCCGGTGAATCCGGCGCCCGGCTGGAACACGTTGCCCGCGATGAGCCCCATCGTCAGCGCGATGACGGTCATGACCAGGAAGTAGCCCAGCGCCCGGGCGGCGAGACCGCCGGCGCGGGCCAGGTTGCCCAGCGAGGCGATGCCGACGACCACGGTGCAGAAGATGACCGGGCCGATGATGACCTTGATCATCTGGACGAACGTGTCGGCCAGCCACTTGGTCTCCTTGGCGAACCCGGGGGCGAGGAAGCCCACCAGGATCCCGGAGACGATGCCGACGATGACCCAGAACCAGAGCTGGGTGTAGACCTTCTTCTTGGTCCGGGTGGGGGTGGTGGACCCCGTCCCGGACGAGCCGTCTGCGTTGGCGACCTCGGCCATGTCCGTCCTCCTCGACGTGTGCGGTGGGGAAACGATGGGGCCGGGGTGTCTCGCGGGGCAACCGCGGGGGCACCGGGCTTGAGGAAGCTTTGAGGAAACGTGGCTAGGGTGTGCGCGTGCGGGTGCTGCTGGTCGAGGACGACGCGATCCTCGGCGACGCGTTGCGCCGCAGCCTCGTCCGCGAGGGCTACCCGACCGACCTCGTGACCAGCGGGTCCGCGGCCATCGCGGCCGTCGCCGAGCGGGAGCCCGACGTGGTGCTGCTCGACATGGGCCTGCCCGACCGCGACGGCATCGGCGTCTGCCGGGAGATCCGGGAGCGGTCCCGGGTGCCGATCCTGGCCATCACCGGCCGCGGCGACGTCGCGGCGCGGGTGCAGGGCCTGCGCTCGGGCGCGGACGACTACCTGGTCAAGCCGGTCTCGACCGAGGAGCTCGTCGCCCGGATCGAGGCCGTCCTGCGTCGTGCCACCGGCGCGGCGGTGGCCGCGACGGTGAGCGTCGGCGACGTCGTCGTCGACCTCGACCGGCGCGCGGTGACCGCGGGCGGCGCCGAGGTCGCGCTGACCCGCAAGGAGTTCGACCTGCTCGCCGCGCTCGCCCGCCGCGAGGGTGCGGTGCTGCCGCGTACCGAGTTGCTGGAGCAGGTGTGGGGGATCGCCGACGCCTCCGCGGCACGCACCCTGGAGGCGCACGTGGCGTCGCTGCGGTCGAAGCTGGGCACCCGCGACGTCGTGGTGACGGTCCGTGGAGTCGGGTACCGGCTGGCGCGTTAGCGTCCCGGCGTGCCCGCACGCAACCCGCCCCCGCCGCCCGGACTCGTGATCGTCGACAAGGACCGGGGCCCGACCAGTCACGACGTCGTCGGGAAGCTCCGCCGGATCATGGGCACCCGCAAGGTCGGCCACGCCGGGACGCTGGACCCGATGGCGACCGGGGTGCTGGTCGTCGGCATCGAGCGGGCCACCAAGCTGCTCGGGCACCTGTCGCTGGACACGAAGGCCTACACCGCCACCGTGCGCCTCGGGCAGGCCACCGACACCGACGACGCCGAGGGCACGCCCGTCGGCGAGCCCGTCCCGGTCGATGCCGACGACGCCGCTCTCCGGGCCGCGACGGCCGCGCTGACGGGCGAGATCATGCAGGTCCCCAGCGCGGTCTCCGCGGTCAAGATCGACGGGAAGCGCGCCTACCAGCGGGTCCGCGACGGCGAGACCGTCGAGATCCCGGCCCGCCCGGTCACCGTGTCCGCCTTCGAGCTGCTCGCGGTGCGCCGCGAGGGGCCGTGGTGCGACCTGGACGTCGCCGTCGACTGCTCCTCGGGCACCTACGTCCGCGCGCTCGCCCGCGACCTCGGCGCCGCGCTGGGCTCCGCCGGCCACCTGACCGCGCTGCGACGCACCCGGGTCGGACCGTTCACCCTGGAGCACGCGCGCACCGTCGAGCAGCTCGCCGAGGACCCCGGGCTGTCGCTGGACCTCGCCGCGGCCGTCGCGACGGCGTTCCCCCGCGTCGACCTCGACGCCTCCGCCGCCACCGACGTGCGGTTCGGCAAGTCGCTGCCCGCGGCCGGGATCGAGGGCACCTACGGCGTGTTCGCCCCGGACGGCGCCGCGCTGGCCCTGATGGCCGATCGCGGCGCCGCCGCCCGCCCGGTCGTCGTGCTCGCCCCGGCGGGCTGACGGCCGGGCCCGGTCGCGGTCGCCCGCTGTACGGGATCCCACCCGGTTCGCCTAGGCTCGCGACCGTGCAGCGGTGGCGTGGTCTGGAGGCGGTTCCGCCCGGCTGGGGCCGGTGCGTCGTCACCGTCGGCGTGTTCGACGGGGTGCACCGGGGACACCGGCAGCTGATCGCCCGCGCGGTGGAACGGGCGCACGAGCGCGGCCTGCCCGCCGTCGTCGTGACGTTCGACCCGCACCCGGCCGAGCTGATCCGGCCGGGCACGCACCCGGCCCGGCTGTCCACACTCGACCGGCGGGCGGAGCTCGTGGCCGAGGCGGGCGCGGACGTCTTCTGCGTCATCCCGTTCACCGAGGCGCTGTCCCGGATGGCCCCCGCCGGGTTCGCGCACGAGGTGCTGGTGGACCGGCTGCACGCGGCCGTCGTCGTCGTGGGCAGCAACTTCACCTTCGGCCACCGGGCCGAGGGCGACGTCGGGACCCTCGCCGAGCTGGGCCGTCGCTTCGGGTTCGCCTGCGAGGCCCTCGACCTCGTCTCCGACCACGACGTGACCTTCTCCTCCACCTACATCCGGTCCTGCATCGACGCCGGGGCCGTCCGCGACGCCGCGCACGCGCTGGGCCGCTGGCACCGGGTGGACGGCGTGATCGTGCACGGTCACAAGCGTGGCCGTGACCTGGGCTATCCGACGGCGAACGTCGCCAGCCCACCGCACACGGCGATCCCCGCCGACGGCGTCTACGCGGGCTGGTTCCGCATCGGCGACCGCCGCCTGATGGGCGCCGTCTCGGTGGGGACCAACCCCACGTTCTCCGGGCGGGTGCGCACCGTCGAGGTCTACGTGCTCGACGTCGACGAGAACTTCTACGGCCACGAGGTCGGCGTCGAGTTCGTCGAGCGGCTGCGCGGCCAGGAGCACTACGACGGCATCGAGGCGCTCGTCGCGCAGATGGGTCGCGACGTCGCGACCTGCCGCGAGATCCTCACCGCGGCCGGCGACGCGACCGGACCCGACGGGGCGCCGGGTTAGGTGAAAACCCCCTGCCGGGGCCGAACGACCACGCCCGCGCCGCGTGGTCGCCGAGGCTGTCCGGCATGGACGACCCCCGCACCGCGGAGCCGGTGGCGCAGGAGATCGCGCGCAACCGCGACCGCCAGAGCGCGATCTACGGCGAGCCCCTCGACGAGCGCATCCGCCGGCTCACGACCGGTCTCGGCATCACCCAGGCCCGCCTCGCCGCCGCGGTCGGGCTGAGCCCGGCGATGCTGTCCCAGCTGGCGGGCGGGCGCCGGGTCAAGATCGGGGACCCGGCGGTGCTGGGCCGGATGACCGCGCTGGACCGGCGGCTCGCGCACGGCCCGGTGTCCGACGCCGAGCGCGACGTGCTGCTGGCCCGGGTCCGGCAGGAGCCGACGCCGTGGGGACCCACCGGCGGCTGCCGCTGCGCCGAGCAGGCCCCCGCCTCCGGGCCGGCGGTGCCGCAGCCGCGACGGGCCCCGGCCGAGCCGACCGCGGAGGACGCGCTGCGCGGGGTGAGCGCGCCGGCCCGGCTCGTCGCGGCGGCGGCCGAGCTGGCCCCGGCGTTCCCGGAGATCGCGGAGGTGCTGCGCCGTGCCGCCGCCGGACGGCGCTGACAGGCTGTGCGGATGCGGCTGTTCGGCGCGCTGTGGCCGCCGCCCGGGGCGGTGGCGGCGCTGACCCGTGCCCTCGACCGGGCTCCGTCCCCGCTCCCGGACGGCGCGCGCCGGGCCGACCCGTCGACCTGGCACGTGACGCTGTGTTTCCACGGCGACGACGACCCGGACGCCCGCGCCGCGACCCTGGACATCGCCCTGGCCGGTGCCGTCGCGCCCCGGCTGCGGATCGCCGGCACCGGCACCTTCCCGGGCGTGCTGTGGGCCGGGGTCGAGGAGCGCGACGGCCCTGCCGCGGGCGCCCTCGCCGACCTGGCCGCCCGGGCCGGTGCGACGGGGCCCCGGCCGTACCTCCCGCACGTCACCCTGGCCCGGTGGGACCGGCGCCGCGGGGACGCGACCGTGGGCGGCGACGGCATCGCCGCGGGCCCCTGGTGGACACCGGGGGAGGCGGTGCTCGTGCGCAGCGAGCCCGGTGCCCGCTACACCGTGCTCCACCGGGTCCCGCTCCGCCCCGGCACACCGGACCGCACACCGGGGTGACACGGGTCGGAGGCGGTCGGCGCACCCGTCGCTGGTACCGTTTCACACCGGGTCCGGCTGCAGTCCGTGGCGGCCGAGACCGACTTCCTGCCGTCCCACCGGTTCATCCGGGTGTCGTCGGACGTCATGGCCCCACGGACCGTCTCAAGGATGAAGGAGTTGAGCAGTGGCACTGACCACCGCCGAGAAGAAGAGCACGCTCGAGCAGTACGGCACCCACGCCACCGACACCGGGTCCCCCGAGGCCCAGGTCGCGCTGCTGACGAAGCGCATCGTCGGCCTGACCGAGCACCTGAAGCAGCACAAGCACGACCACCACAGCCGGCGCGGCCTGCTGCTGCTGGTCGGTCGTCGTCGCCGGCTGCTCAAGTACCTGCGCGAGGTCGACGTCACCCGTTACCGCGCGCTGATCGAGAAGCTGGGTCTGCGCCGCTGACCCGCCCGGCCGACCCGGCACCGGTTCCCGGTGCCGGGTCGTTCCGTGACACCGAACGACACAACTGAACAGAGCCCGCCACTCGGGCGACCGGACATCCGCCGGTCCTCGGTAGTGGCCCCCGGAGCGCGACGCGCGGCCGGGGGCTTCGATCGAAGACCGGCCCAGCAGGGGATCGAGCCGGCGCCACGGTGGTGGGGGTAGACGAAGACCACTCCCAACGACGAGGAGAACACCCCCGTATGACTGACGTCATCTCCGAGGACGGCGTGCACGAGAGCACCGCCGTCATCGACAACGGCACCTACGGCACCCGCACCGTCCGGTTCGAGACCGGCCGGCTCGCCCGCCAGGCCGCCGGGTCCGTCGTCGCGTACCTCGACGACGAGACCATGCTGCTGTCCGCCACGACCGCCTCGAAGCGGCCGAAGGACCAGTTCGACTTCTTCCCGCTCACGGTGGACGTCGAGGAGCGGATGTACGCCGCGGGCCGGATCCCCGGCTCGTTCTTCCGCCGCGAGGGCCGCCCGGGCACCGACGCGATCCTGACCTGCCGCCTCATCGACCGCCCGCTGCGCCCGTCCTTCGTCGACGGCCTGCGCAACGAGATCCAGGTCGTCGTGACGGTCATGTCGCTCGACCCGAAGGACCCCTACGACGTCGTGGCGATCAACGCCGCGTCGGCGTCCACCCAGCTCGCCGGCCTGCCGTTCTCCGGCCCGGTCGGCGGCGTCCGCGTCGCGCTCATCGCGAACGAGGCGGGGACCGACACCCAGTGGGTCGCCTTCCCGACCCACGACCAGCTCGACCGCGCCGCGTTCGACATGGTCGTCGCGGGCCGCATCGTCGGTGACGACGTCGCGATCATGATGGTCGAGGCCGAGGCCACCGAGAACACCATCGACCTCGTCGCCGGTGGGGCCACCGCTCCGACCGAGGGCGTCGTCGCGGACGGGCTGGAGGCGGCCAAGCCGTTCATCCGCAGCCTGTGCGTCGCCCAGCAGCAGCTGGCCGACGTCGCGGCCAAGCCGACCGCCGACTACCCGGTGTTCCCGGCCTACCAGCCGGACGCCTTCGAGGCGGTCTCCGAGGCCGTCGAGCAGGAGCTGGCGCAGGCACTGACCATCGCCGGCAAGCAGGAGCGCGAGACCCGGACCGACGAGATCAAGGCGTCGGTGCTGGACAAGCTCGGCGAGCGTTTCGTCGGCCGCGAGTCCGAGCTCGGCAACGCGTTCCGCTCGCTGAACAAGAAGCTGGTCCGCCGCCGCATCCTGACCGACCAGGTCCGGATCGACGGCCGCGGCCTGACCGACATCCGGCCGCTGTCGGCCGAGGTCGAGGTCGTCCCGCGGGCGCACGGCTCGGCGCTGTTCGAGCGCGGCGAGACCCAGATCATGGGTGTCACCACGCTGAACATGCTCCGGATGGAGCAGCAGATCGACCAGCTGGGGCCGGAGACGCGCAAGCGCTACCTGCACCACTACAACTTCCCGCCGTACTCGACCGGTGAGACCGGCCGCGTCGGCTCGCCGAAGCGCCGCGAGATCGGCCACGGCGCGCTCGCCGAGCGGGCCCTGATCCCGGTCCTGCCGAACCGCGACGAGTTCCCCTACGCGATCCGGCAGGTCTCCGAGGCCCTGGGCTCGAACGGCTCGACCTCGATGGGCTCGGTCTGCGCGTCCACGATGTCGCTGCTCAACGCCGGTGTGCCGCTGAAGGCGCCGGTCGCGGGCATCGCGATGGGCCTGGTGTCCGACGAGGTCGACGGCCAGACGCGCTACGTCGCGCTGACCGACATCCTCGGTGCCGAGGACGCGTTCGGCGACATGGACTTCAAGGTCGCCGGCACCAAGGAGTTCGTCACGGCGCTGCAGCTGGACACCAAGCTGGACGGCATCCCGTCCGAGGTGCTCGCCGCCGCGCTGAACCAGGCCAAGGACGCCCGCCTGACCATCCTCGAGGTGATCGGCGAGGCCATCGACGGCCCGGACGAGATGAGCAAGTACGCGCCGCGGGTCACCGCGGTGAAGGTCCCGGTCGACAAGATCGGCGAGGTCATCGGCCCGAAGGGCAAGATGATCAACTCGATCACCGAGAAGACCGGCGCCGACATCTCGATCGAGGACGACGGCACGATCTACGTCGGTGCGAACGACGGCCCCTCCGCGGAGGAGGCGATCGGCATGATCAACGCGATCGCCAACCCGCAGCTGCCGAAGGTCGGCGAGCGGTTCCTGGGCACGGTGGTCAAGGCCGCCGCGTTCGGTGCCTTCGTCTCGCTCGTCCCCGGCAAGGACGGCCTGGTCCACATCTCCAAGCTCGGCAGCGGGAAGCGGATCAGCAAGGTCGAGGACGTCGTCAAGGTCGGCGACAAGCTGCGCGTCGAGGTCACCGACATCGACAACCGCGGCAAGATCTCGCTGATCCCGGTCGTGGAGGAGTCCGCCTCCGCAGACGTCACCGAGGCCCCGGCCGCCGAGGGCGCCGTCGACGCCGAGGCCCCGGCCGAGGCCGCCAACCCGAGCTGAACTGTTGGCACCTGAGAACGACCACGCGGCGGCGGCCCGGGACTCCTCCCGGGCCGCCGCCCGCGTGTCCCCGGCGCCCGTGACCACCGCCGACGACACCACCGACACGGTCCGCCGCAGCGATCTGCCCGGCGGGGTCCGGCTCGTCACCGAGACGGTGCCCGGCGTCCGCTCGGTCGCGCTGGGCATCTGGATCGGGATCGGCTCGGTGGACGAGACCCCCGAGCAGGCCGGCGCCGCGCATTTCCTGGAACACCTGCTCTTCAAGGGCACCCGGCGGCGCACCGCGGCAGGCATCGCCGAGGAGATGGACGCCGTCGGTGGTGAGCTGAACGCGTTCACCGCCAAGGAACACACCTGCTACTACGCCCACGTCCTCGACACCGACGTGGCGCTGGCGGTGGACGTGCTGGCCGACGTCGTCACCGACGCCGAGCTGGCCCACACCGACGTCGAGCTGGAACGGGGCGTCGTGCTCGAGGAGATCTCGATGCGCGACGACGACCCGGAGGACCTGCTCGGCGACATGTTCGACGAGACCCTGTTCGGCGACCATCCGCTCGGGCGCCCGGTGATCGGCTCCGAGGACTCGATCCGGGCGATGAGCCGCGACACCCTGCACAGCTTCTGGCGTGGGGAGTACACGGCGCCGCGGATGGTCGTCGCCGCGGCCGGGAACCTGGACCACGACCACGTCGCGGAGCTCGTCGCCGCCGCGCTGGACCGTGCGGCGCAGGGCCACACCGGCGCGCGCCCGGTGCCGCCGCGGACGGCGACCGGGGCCCGCCCCGTGCGCACCGGCGCCCTCGGCCTGCTCGACGACGACTCCGAGCAGGCCCACATGATGCTCGGCGTGCCCACCGCGGGTCGCGCCGGACGCGGCCTGCCGGTGCTGGCGGTGCTGAACTCCGCCCTCGGCGGGGGACTGTCGTCGCGGCTGTTCCAGCAGGTCCGCGAGCAGCGCGGACTGGCCTACCAGGTCTACTCCTCGACCGTCCGCTACGCCGACGCCGGCGCGCTGTCGGTGTACGCCGGGTGCGCCCCGGAGAGGCTGGGCGAGGTCGTCGCGGTCGTGCGGGACGTGCTCGCCGAGGTCGCGGCCGACGGTCTGACCGAGGCCGAGGTCGTCCGCGCCCGGGGCGCCCTGCGCGGGGGACTGGTGCTGGGCTGCGAGGACACCGCGTCGCGGATGAACCGGCTCGGCCGCGCCGAGCTGGACCACGGGCGGCAGCGGTCGCTGGCCGACAGCCTGGCCCGCATCGACGCCGTCACCCCGGCCGAGGTCGCCGCACTGGCGGGGGAGCTGCTGGCCCAGCCGCTCACCGCGGCCGTGGTGGGTCCCTACGGCGACGTGGACGACCTCCCCGCCGCGCTGCGCGACCTGGCCTGACCTCCCCCGGACCTGCTCCGAGGGTCACTTTCGTGGCTTCTACGGCCCCGAGAGTGACTCTCGGGGCATCCGGGGTGGTGGGTGAGACGGGCAGAGCCCCGGACCGGGCGGCCCGGGGCTCTGTGCTCGTCACAGAGTCGTCGATCAGGAGCCGTTCTGCCAGCCGAGGGTCTCGGGCAGCGGGCTGAAGGCGAACAGGCTCGCGCCCCAGTTCGCGAGCCCGGGCTTGGTCGCCCAGATCGAGGGACCCGAGTACACCGGGAGCAGACCGTAGGTCGCCAGCGCCTTCTTCTCCACCGCGTTCGCGGCGGCGTACTGCTCGTCGGCGGTCGGCAGGGTGTTCACCTTCCGCAGTTCTGCGTCGAGTGCGGCCGTGCCGGTGCCGGACTTGTTCAGTGTCGAGTCCGTGCAGTACATCTGGCAGATGTAGGCGACGCCGTACGGGTCCGAGGACTTGAAGCCGCTGAAGACCATGTCGAACTCCTTGTTCGCCATGACCTTCGAGAAGTCCGTCGACGGGACGACGCGGACCTTGAGGTCGACGCCGATGTTCTTCAGCATCGCCACCATGGCGCCCGAGGAGGCCCGCTTGGTCGGGGTGTCACCGGTCTGCACGTACGTGAAGCTCAGCGGCTGGCCGTCCTTGGCGCGGATGCCGTCCGGCCCGGGAACCCAGCCCGCGGCGTCGAGACCCTGCTTCGCGCGCTCCGGGTCGAACGAGACGGCGCCGGTGAGGTTGTCCTCGTAGCCCTTCTGATACGGCTGCAGCACCAGCGACCCACCGAGGTCCTCGGTGTAGTCGAGACCCTGAAAGGCGATCTTGACGAGCTGGTTGCGGTCGATGCCGTCGAACACGGCCTTGCGGACCGCCGTGTCCTTGAGGACCGGCGTGCTGCTGTTGAGGGTCAGCAGGTAGTTGGCCGGGGTCCCGGAGGTGCGGATGTCCGCGCCCGGCACGGACCGGGCCTGGGCGAGGAAATCGGCCGACTCGGCCTCGGTCGCGTCGAGCTGGCCGTTGCGGAACGCGTTGACCTTCGCCTGCTGCTCCATCTGCACCAGGATGATCCGGTCGAGCTTGCCCTTCTTGCCCCACCACTTCGGGTTGCGCTCGAAGGTGAGCGTCGAGTTCTGTTTGTCGAAGTTCGACAGGACATACGGCCCGGCGCCCCACTCGGGGTGCGGGTTGTTCAGATACCCCTTGTTGAAGGCGTCCGGGGCGGCGGCCTTCGGATGCAGGAGCTGGTTGAACAGGCCCTGCCACCACGGGTTGGGCCCGGTGAACGTGACGACGGCCTGCTTGTCGTCGGTACCTCGGGTCACCGACGCGATGCGGTCGTAGCCATCGGTGGAGTTCGGGATGAAGGCCGGGTCCTTGCCGCTGCTGGCCTTCCAGGTCGACTCGAAGGCCCGCCAGTCGATCGGCGTGCCGTCGTTGAACACGGCCTTCGGGTTGATCGTGTACGTGACAGTGGTCTTGCCCCCGCTGTCGACGGCGTCGGCCTTGGTCACGTAGTCCGGGTTGACGATCGGGTCCCCGGTGGGGGTGAACGTGATGACCATCGGATTGTAGAACCCCCAGGCGAGCCGGGTGTCCGTGGTCATGTCGCCTTGGAAGACGTTGAACTGCGGGTTCAGGTCCGAACGGAACGGCAGCGTGACCTGTCCGCCGTCCTTGACGTTCTCGTACGGCTGGGCGTTGTACGACGGCGTCGTGGACAGCGACTCGCCCGTCTGCGCGGGCCCGTCGGAGCCACCCCCGCCACAGCCCGCCAGCACCAGGGCCAGCGCCGCGACGGCGGCGGTCATCGCCCCGCGTCGGATCGGTCTGCGCATGTCTCTCCTTCGTTCGGTCCCCCGGTGTCGGGGTGGGAGGTGGTTCAGCGGAAGTGGCAGGCGTTGCGGTGGTCGGAGTCGGCGTCGCTGGCGCCGTCCTTGACCGTCAGCGCGGGGGTCTCCCCGGCGCAGCGGGACCGCTCGTGCTCGGACAGGGTCCGGGCCAGGGGGCAGCGGCCCAGGAACGCGCAGCCCGGCGCGTCGTCGGTCGGGCTCGGCAGGTCCCCGGAGAGCACCACCCGCTGCCGGGTGCGCTCCACCTGCGGGTCCGGCACCGGGATCGCCGACAGCAGCGCCTGCGTGTAGGGGTGCTGCGGGTTGCCGAACACGTCGGCGACCGCGCCGGACTCCACGATCCGGCCCAGGTACATGACCGCGACCCGGTCCGCGACGTGCCGCACCACCGACAGGTCGTGCGCGACGAACAGGTAGCTCAGTCCCAGCTCGCGCTGCAGCGCGGTGAGCAGGTTCAGCACACCGGCCTGCACCGAGACGTCGAGGGCGGACACCGGCTCGTCGAGCACCAGCAGCGACGGCTTCGTCGCCAGCGCGCGGGCGATCCCGATGCGCTGGCGCTGCCCGCCGGAGAACGCCGCCGGGAACCGGTCCACGTGCTCCGGGTCCAGGCCGACCAGCGCCATCAGCTCGTCGACCCGGGTCGCGACCCGGCCCCGGTCGGTCCAGCCGGCCGCCCGCAGCGGCTCGGTGAGGATGTCGCCGACCGTCATGCGCGGGTCGAGCGCCCCCATCGGGTCCTGGAAGACGATCTGGATCTCCCGGCGCAGCGCGGCGATGTCGGCGCGGCCGCGCAGCGTCGCGACGTCGGTGCCCGCGACCTCGATCGTCCCGCCCTCCGGCGGGAGCAGGTTCATGATCTCCAGCAGCGTCGTCGTCTTGCCGCAGCCGGACTCGCCGACCAGGCCGAGGGTCTCGCCGCGGCGGATGTCGAGGTCGACGTCGGCGACGGCGTGCACCGTCCCGACCCGGCGTCGCACCAGGGACCCCTTCATCAGCGGGAACGTCTTGCGCAGGTGCTGCACCGACAGCACCGCGGGACGGGTCTCGCGGTCGTCGGCGTCGTCGTCGCCGACGGGCAGGTCGGGGACGGCGAACACCGGCTCGCCACCGATCGCGCCGTCGACGATCTCGCCGGTCCGCACGCAGGCGGCGGCGTGACCGTCGCGGCCCGGGACCGGCACCAGCGGGGGCTCCGCGGTGGGGCAGGCGTCGACGGCGACCGGGCAGCGCGGCGCGAACGGGCAGCCCGGCGGCAGGTCGGTCGGTGCGGGCGGGCTGCCGGGCACCGGGACCAGCGGGCGTCGCTCGACGGTGTCGACGCGGGGGACCGCGCCCAGCAGGCCGATCGTGTACGGCATCCGCGGCGCGGCGAACAGCTCGTCCACCGGGGCGGTCTCGACCGGGCGCCCGGCGTACATGACGAGCACGTCGTCGGCGACCCCGGCGACCACGCCCAGGTCGTGGGTGATCATGACGACGGCCGCGCCGGTCTCGTCGCGCGCCACCTTCAGCACGTCGAGGATCTGCGCCTGCACGGTGACGTCCAGGGCGGTCGTCGGCTCGTCGGCGATGATCACGGTCGGGTCGTTCGCGATCGCCATCGCGATCATGACGCGCTGGCGCATGCCGCCGGAGAACTCGTGGGGGAAGGCGCGCACGCGTCGCCGGGGGTCGGGGATGCCGACCAGGTCGAGCAGCTCGACCGCACGTTCGCGGGCCTTCGCCCGGCCGATGTCGCGGTGGATCTGCATCGCCTCGACGAGCTGGTCGCCGACGGTGAAGATCGGGGTGAGCGAGGACAGCGGGTCCTGGAAGATCATCCCGATGTCGTCGCCGCGGATCCCGGACATCGCCTCGTCGGACAGCCCGACCAGCTCGCGGCCGGACAGCGTGATCGAGCCCGTCACCGACGCCGTGTCGGGCAGCAGCCCCATCACGGCCAGCGAGGTCACCGACTTGCCGGACCCGGACTCGCCGACGACGCCGAGCGTGCGCCCGGGCAGCAGGTCGAAGCCGACACCGCGGACGGCCTCCACCCGACCGGCCTCGGAGGGGAACGCGACGGTCAGATCGCGCACGGACAGCACGGGGGTGCTCATGCGCTGCCTCCCGCGCGCGACGTCGGGTCGAGGGCGTCGCGCAGGCCGTCGCCGACGAACGCGAGCGACGCCGTCAGCAGCACCAGGAGCACCGACGGCACGATGAAGATCCACGGCGCGGTCGCCATGGAGGAGCCGCCGTCGGCGAGCATGGTGCCCAGCGAGACGTCGGGGATCTGCACGCCGAACCCGATGAACGACAGCGCGGTCTCGCTCTGCACGGTGCTCGCCACATTCAGGGTGAACGTGACGATGAGCAGCGAGCCGATGTTCGGGATGAGGTGGCGGAACACGATCCCCGGCCCGGACACGCCCATGAAGCGGGCGGCCGAGACGTACTCGCGCTCGCGCAGCGTCGTCGCGACCGTCCAGACCACGCGGGCGGTGGTCATCCAGCCCAGCAGGGTCAGCGCGACGATCAGGATCCGGTAGTCGCCCGCCCCCCACTGCGAGGCCAGCGCCAGGATCAGGAACGACGGCACCACCATCAGGAAGTGGACGACGGTGAGCAGGGCGCGCTCGCCGCGCCGCGCCCAGGTCCGCCCGCCGCCCAGGTAGGCCGCGCCCGCCCCGACGACCGCGGCGATCAGGGTGGTCAGCAGCGAGACCGTGACAGCGATGGTCAGCGAGCGCTGCAGGCCGTGCACGGCCTGGGCGTAGACGTCGTTGCCGCCGGCGGTGGTGCCCAGTGGGTGGTCCAGCGACGGCGCCGCGGTCAGCGCCGCGAAGTCGACCTCGGTGTGGTCGTAGGGGGAGAGGAACCCGCCGACCAGGGAGAACAGCACCAGCAGGCCGAAGACGACCAGGCCGGCCATCGCGGGCCGGTTGCGCCGGTAGCGACGCCAGACCAGTGCGGCGCGGGCGCCCCGGCGACGGCGGGGCGCGGTGGCCCCGGCGCCGTCGCCGACCGTGGGGGCGAGCTCGGGCATGTTCAGGCTCATGTCAGCCCACCCGCACCCTCGGGTCGAGGGCGACGACCGCGACGTCGGCGAGCATGGCGCCGACCGCCGTCGTCACCGCGCCGAACGCCGCCGTGGCGACGACGCCGTGGATGTCGTTGGTCGAGATGGTGCGGATGAAGTAGTCGCCCATGCCCTGCCAGGCGAAGGTCTTCTCGGTGATCACCGCGCCGGTGAACAGCGCCGGGATCGCGAACGCCACCTGGGTGGCGACCGGGATCATCGAGCTGCGCAGCCCGTGGCGGCGGATGGCCTGCCTGCGGGTCAGCCCCTTGGCCCGGGCGGTCCGCACGTAGTCGGAGTTGACCACGTCGAGCAGCATCGAGCGCTGCAGCAGGTGGTAGCCCGCGTAGGAGATGATCAGCAGCGAGATCGTCGGCAGCACCAGGTGCTGGGCCCGGTCGAGGAGCAGCGGCCAGAACCCGGTGACCCCGGGCGACTCGGACCCCGCGACGTAGAACAGCGTCCCGCCGACACCCTGGTTGATCGCGATGGCGACGAACACGACCGCCAGCGCCGCGACCGCCGACGGGATGTTCAGGGTGAACACCGAGGTCAGCTGGGCGGCGCGGTCACCGAGCCGGTACTGGCGCTGGGCCGAGTAGACCCCGAGCGCCACCCCGATCACGATCGACAGCAGCAGCGAGAAGAACACCAGCTGCCCGGACACCACGACGCGGAACGCCACCTGCGCGTTCACCGGGTCGCCGATCGGGCTGGTGCCCCAGTCCCACCGGGTCACGATCCCGGTGACCCAGATCCACCACCGCTCCAGGACCGGGACGTTCGAGTCCAGGTTGTACTGGCCCAGCGAACGGGCGATCTCCGCGTCGGTGCGCGGCGGCCGCAGCTGCAGGTAGTTGACCCGGGGGTCGAGGAACGAGTTCGCGAGGAAGTAGACCAGGTTGGTCGCGACGACGATCATCGCGAGCCACCCGGCGCCCCTGCGCAGGAGGTACCGGAGCACGCTGCTCTTCTCTGTTCGTCCGCGGTGCGGTGGTGGTGACCGGCACGCGCGGGTGGTGGGACGACCGCAGGTGAGCGGGTGTCACTGTTTCGGGTGACATCGAGGCTGGCACGGCAGTACCAGAAATCGGTAGACCCGGCTCACAGCGTTTACCCATTCGTGATGATGACAGCCGGCCGTCACCGCGGGTTCGTCTGCTCGACGCGTGTGACCTGCTGGCAGGCTGGGCGTCATGACCGCCCTCGCCGTCGTCGCCGGCCTGATGATGCTCGTCGGCCTGGCCGGGATCGTGCTGCCGGTGCTGCCCGGGCCGCTGCTGATCGTCGGCGGGGTGGCGGTCTGGGCGGTCCCGCGCGGCGACGCGGTCGGCTGGTGGGTGCTCGGCATCGCGGTGCTCGTCACCGTCGCCGGTCAGGTCGCGAAGTACCTGCTCCCGGGACGCCGGCTCAAGGCAGCCGGGGTCCCGACCCGCACCCTGTTCGCGGGGCTCGTGCTGGGGGTGGTCGGCTTCTTCGTCGTGCCCGTCGTCGGGCTGTTCCTCGGGTTCGTGCTCGGGGTGTGGCTGGCCGAGCTGGCCCGGCTGCCCGACGCCGCCACCGCCTGGCGCTCGGCACGCGAGGCGCTCACCGCCGTCGGCTGGAGCATCCTCATCGAGCTCGCCGCCGGGCTGGTGACGGTCGCGGTGTGGATCGGCGGCCTGGTCGTCGGCTGAGTCCCGGCCGACCGTGCCCCGCGGTCGCGGACCGGGCAGCGTCCGCACCGGCGTGCGACCGGTCCGGTGCCGCATCCGGGATCACCGCGGGCCGCTGCATAGACTCCCCGGCGGTCCACGACGTCGAGGTGCGCGAGGTGTACGGGTGAGCGGGACGATCAAGGTGGCGGTCCTCGGGGCGAAGGGCCGGATGGGCTCCGAGGTGTGCCGGGCGGTCGAGGCCGCCGGGGACACCGAGCTGGTCGCCGCACTGGACGCGGGCGACGACCTGTCCGCCCTCGACGGCGCCGACGTCGCCGTGGACTTCACCCACCCCGGCGCCGCGATCACCAACATCCGCGAGTGCCTGGCGCGCGGGGTCGCGCCCGTCGTCGGGACCAGCGGCTTCGACGCCGCCAGGTTCGACGAGGTCCGCGCGATCCTCGACGAGCGCGGCTCCGGCAGCGTGCTCGTCGCCCCGAACTTCGGGGTCGGCGCCGTGCTGATGATGCACTTCGCGGCGCAGGCCGCCCGCTTCTTCGACTCCGCCGAGGTCGTCGAGCTGCACCACGCCGGCAAGGTCGACGCGCCGTCCGGTACCGCCGCGCGGACCGCGTCGGTGATCGGCGCGGCACGACGCGAGGCCGGGCTCGGCGAGGTCCCCGACGCCACCACCGACGACCCGCACGGCGCCCGCGGCGCGGTCGTCGAGGGCGTCCACGTGCACGCGGTCCGGATGCCCGGGCTGATCGCGCACCAGGAGGTCATCCTCGGCACCGACGGCGAGGTCCTCACGCTGCGCCACGACTCGATGAACCGGACCAGCTTCATGCCGGGCGTGCTGCTCGCGGTGCGCGCCGTGCGCGACCGCCCGGGCCTGACGATCGGCCTGGAGCCGCTGCTCGGGCTCGGCTGAGCCCTCAGCCGACCAGGTGCAGGTCCAGCGTCCCGGCGTGGCGGACCTCGCGCAGCGTCGACGAGCCGGTGTCCAGCGTGCGCACCGCGCCGTCGGGCGCCCAGCCCGCGCGGCTGTAGAAGTTCCGTGAGGCGGTGTCGGCCTCGGCCACCCAGGTGCGCCCCGAGTCCGAGCCGGACTCCCGCAGCGCGGCCGCGGCGGCGGCGAGCAGCCGACCGCCGTGCCCGCGCCTGCCCCAGCGCGGCTCCACGAGCAGGGTGCTGACCTCGGCGATCGCCATGCCGTCGGCCCCGGCGTAGCGGGCGGCGGCGGCGAACCCGACGGTCTCGTCCCCCTCGACGGCGACGAACAGGTGGAAGCCGTCCCCGGCGTGCACGGCGTCGCTCCAGTGCGAGCGCGCGGCGTCGGAGGTGAGCCCGGTGAACGCCTCCTCGGGCAGCAGCCCGGCGTAGGCGGTGCGCCAGGTGCGGTCCTGGATCGCCATGATCGCGCCGACGTCGTCGTCGGTGGCGGGGCGGACGGTCGCGGTGGCCATGGGACATGCCTACCGTGCGCCCCGGTCGCCGGCGTCACCGCCCGGGTGCACAGGCGGCGCACAGGTCGTTCCGATCCGCGTCCCATGCCCGGTTCCTACCGTCGTCGTCGGTTCCGTACGACAGGTTCCGCACGACAGTTCCGCACGACGACGCACCGGAGGACCCGCCATGCCCCGCTACCAGGGCCGTGATCTGCCCCGCCCCGACGACGAGGTCGTCGACCAGGGCCTCGGGTTCGACCTCGGCACCCTGCTGAGCAGGCGCCGCATGCTGGCAGTGCTCGGCGTCGGCGCCGTCACCGCCGGGCTCGCGGCCTGTGGTACCGCGGCCCCGTCGGCGACGACCGCGACCACGACCGGCGAGATCCCGGACGAGACGGCCGGCCCGTACCCCGGTGACGGCACCAACGGTGCGAACGTGCTGACCGAGTCCGGGGTGGTCCGCAGCGACATCCGGTCGAGCTTCGGCACCGGCTCGGCCACCGCGGCCGGGGTGCCGATGACCCTCGAGCTGACGATCACCGACATGGCCGCCGCGGGCATGGCGGGTGCCGCGGTCTACGTCTGGCACTGCGATCGCGACGGCCGGTACTCCCTGTACTCCGAGGGGCTGGAGGACGAGAACTACCTGCGAGGGGTCCAGGTCGCCGGCAGCGACGGGAAGGTGCGCTTCACCAGCATCTTCCCGGCCTGCTACAAGGGGCGCTGGCCGCACATCCACTTCGAGGTCTACCCCTCCGAGGCCGACATCACCGACGCCGCCGACGCGGTCGCCACCTCGCAGGTCGCCCTGCCGCAGGCCGACTGCGACACCGTCTACGCCACCACGGGATACGAGCAGTCGGTGTCCAACCTGGCCGAGCTGAGCCTGGCGTCCGACAACGTCTTCGGCGACGACGGCGGCGCCCTCCAGCTCGCGACCGTCACCGGCGATCCGGCCACGGGCTACACGGTCGCACTGACCGCCGCCGTCGACCTGTCCACCGAGCCGACCGCGGGTGCCGCCCCGGGCGGGGGCGGGCCGGGCGCCGGCGGCCCCGGCGGCCCACCGCCCGGCAGCTGACCGGCCGGATGTCACCCGGCGCGGTGCCGCGGGTCCGGTGCCGCCCGTGTGGTGCGGCCCGGCCGCCGGTCCGGGCGGTACCGGATCCTGTCGGTGCCCCGTGGCAGCATCCCGGCCGTGCGCACGATCTCAGCCGATGTCGCCCGTCGGACGTTCCTCGCGGCCCAGGGCTTCACCGACCCACGGCCGTCCGGGCCGGTCACCCGGCGCCATCTCGGACGGGTGCTGGACCGGGTGAAGCTGCTGCAGCTCGACTCGGTCAACATCGCGGTGCGCGCGCACTACATGCCGCTGTTCAGCAGGCTCGGTGCCTACCCGACCGCCCTCCTCGACGACGCGGCGTGGTCGCCGGGCGCCCGGCGACCGCGCCTGCTGGCGGAGACCTGGGCGCACGAGGCGAGTCTGGTCCCGGTCCAGGACATGCCGCTGCTCTCGCACGAGGCGTTGCCGCGGCGCTGGTGGAAGCACTACGGCCCGCTGCTGGAGAAGCACCCGGCCCTGGCCGGGGACATCCTCGACGTCGTCGCGGAGTCCGGGCCGCTGGGTGCCGGTGCGATCGAGAAGGCGCTCGCCCCGCACGGACGGGCCGGTGAGGTGCGCCCGCGCCCGCCCGGCGCGACCTGGTGGGAACGCTCGGAGGTCAAGCGGGTCTGCGAGTACCTGTTCGCGACGGGGGAGCTGTCGGTCGGCACCCGTGTCCACTTCGAACGCCACTACGACCTGCCCTCGCGTGTGCTGCCCCCGGAGGTCCTCGCGCAGCCCGTACCGGACCCGGCGGACGCCGCGCGCGAGCTCGTGGCCAGGTCCGCGTCCGCGCTGGGCATCGGTACCGAGACCGACCTGCGCGACTACTACCGGCTCGGCCCGGAGCGCACCCGCACCGCGATCGCCGAGCTGGTCGACGCGGGTGCCCTGGAGCCGGTGAGCGTGCGCGGCTGGGACCGGCCCGCCTACCGGGACCCGGCGGCCCGGGTGCCGCGCGCGGTGACCGGGCGGGCGCTGCTGTGCCCGTTCGACCCGCTGGTGTGGGAGCGGGACCGGACCGAGCGGATCTTCGGGTTCCGCTACCGCATCGAGATCTACGTGCCGGAGCCGAAGCGGGAGTACGGCTACTACGTCTTCCCGTTCCTGCTCGACGGCGAGCTCGTCGGACGGGTCGACCTCAAGGCCGACCGGGCGGCCGGGGTGCTGCGGGTGCCCGGCGCGTTCGCCGAGCCCGGGGCGAGCGCCCCGCGCCCGCGGATCGCGGCCGAGCTGGCCGGGGAGCTCGCGACGATGGCGGGCTGGATCGGGCTCGACGGCGTCGCGGTGGGGGAGCGGGGGGACCTGGCCGCCGAGCTCCGTGCCGAGGTCGCCGCCCGGTGAGGGGTCAGGCGGGATCGAGGCGGAACACGGCGATCGCGTCCAGGTACTCGGCGACCTGCTCCTCGGTGGCGTCGGCCGGCACCGGGAACGCCGACAGCGCCCACGGCACGTCGAGTGCCCGCAGGTAGCCGACGACGACGGCCGCGGCCTCGGCGCGCCCGGGCTCGACCGCGCGGTGCGGCTCGTCGCCCGTGACTGAGCGGATCGCGCACTCCGGCGTCGCCCGCAGGTTGCGCACCCAGTCCCGCCCACCGGTGGGGGAGACCAGGTAGCCGGCGCCACCGTGCCCGACGACACCGATCGGGGTGTCGCGCGGCTCCCCGCTGCGCCGCCCGCGGGTACGCAGCACGCGCAGGGCGTAACCACCGTCGGGGACGGGGGTGGTGGGCATCTGCAGCACCCGGGCGGTCATGGAGGCGTTCGTCGCGGCGATCTCGGTGCGGTCCACGCCGCCGAGCCTACGCCGGTACCTCGCTCGCCGATCATCTCGATGAGCGAGGCACCGGTCGCAGGGTCAGACCGCGACGGCCGACGCCCGGGTCACGAGGACGTCGCCGCTGCCGGTGCGTCCGGACAGCCGCACCGCGGGCGCCGTGGACGGGGTGTCGTGGCGGACGTCGAGCTCGGATCGGGCGCGGCCCGACCCGGTCGACAGGTCCAGCTCGGCGGCCACACCGGAGTGCACCCCGACCCGGACCGACCCCGACCCGGTGCCGAGCCGGACGTCACCGGAGACCGCGTCGGCGACGACGACGTCCCCCGACCCCGAGCGCACCTCGAGGTCCGCGGTGAGCTCGCCGACGCGGACGTCGCCGCTGCCGGTCCGGATGCGCGACGCGCCGCCGAGCGACCCGGCCTCGACGCCGCCGGAGCCGGCACGCAGATGCGCCCGGCCCGAGCACGTGCCGAGGTCGATCGACCCCGACCCGGTGGTGACGTCGGCGTCGCCGTGCACCTGGGCCACCCGGGCCGCGCCGGACCCGGTCCGCACCGCGGCCCAGGACGCCCGGCCGGTCAGCTCGACCGAGGCCGCGCCGGTCCGTACCGCGGGCCGCGACCCGGCGGGCGCGGAGACGGTCACCACGAGCGGCACCGCGCCCAGGGCCGGGTCGTCCGGGCCGCGGACCACCAGGCGTCGCGACGAGACCGACCACTCGATGGTGACGGCGTCGACGGCGTCCGCCGACGGGTCGCCGGTGGCCTCCCAGGGGGCGCCGACGATCGGGTCGAACCCGCGGCCGGACCAGCCCGCCCCGGCCCGGGGCACGCCGGAGCCGCCGGTCATCGAGCTGCCGATCCAGTCGAGCAGCCCGCCGAGGCCGCCGGACCACGGCGCGGTGCTGCGGTCGGCGGTGACCTCCGCGCGGACCTCGTCGGCCCCGTCGACCAGGTCGATCCGGACCCGGCCGGCGCCGGTCGTCACCTCGATCTCGGCGGCGCCGGCGCAGTCGAAACGCTCGCTGCGGGAGGGGGTGTCGGCGGGGCCGGTGCCGCCCGTGGAACCGTGGTCGCCGCCGGAGCCGGCGCCGCCGGTGCCCGCGCTGTCGGTGTCGCCGGTCGGCGCGTGACCGGTGCCGCCGCCGTCGGCGCAGCCCTCCCCGGTGGGGCCGCCGTCCTTCCCGCCGGGGCCGCTGTCGGAGCCGGTGTGGGCGTCGCCGCCGTGCGTGGCGTCACCGCTGCCGTCGTCCGGCCCGGGGCCCGTCCGCTCGTCGCTCATCCCTGCACCCATCCCCTCAGGTTGCGCCCGTCGCGGTGCGGACGGCCGGCGCGTCCCTCCGCGCCGGCCAGTGCCCCCTGCACCGCCTGGGACACCCAGGTGTTGAGCGAGACGCCCTGGGACTGGGCGGCACGCTCGGCCTGGGCCTTGATCTGCTCGACGATGCGCAGGGTGACCCGGCTGATGTCTCCGGCGTCACCGGAGAACGGCGAGCCACCGGAGGCCGGGCCACCGGAGCCGCCGCCGCCGAACGGGAAGCCGCCGAACGGCGAGGTCCCCTCGCTCGCCGGGGCCGGGTCCGGGGTGGCGGAGTGTCCCGGCTCCGGGTCGCCCCCGGACACCGACACGCGCACCTCCCGGCCGTGCAGGCGGACCTCGACCGAGCGGTCGCCGAGCGCGGCGGTCGCCTCCGAGGCCAGGTCGGACAGGGCGTTCATGATCGCGAGCCGAGCGGCGGGCTCGATCGCGGAGCCGAGCAGGGCCGCCGTGCGGCGGGTCTGCTCGTCGCCCGCGGCCGCCGCGGCGGCGAGGTCGTCGCGCAGCTGCGCGACATACGGCGTGAGGTCCATGACACCACTATGGCGTCACGCCTGACATCACGCCACTCGTTCGTGGCGTCGGTGGCGACGTCGCAGCGCACCGGGGGTGCCGCGGCCGCCACCGTCGGTGCGGGCGCGGGGCCCGGCGGGTGCCGGAGACGCCGGTCGTTACCCTCGCGGCATGCCGGAGACCGCGCCGAAGACCGTCCCGCTGACCGTGCAGCTCGTCGCGAAGACCGAGTTCACCCCGCCCGCGGACGTCCCGTGGTCCACCGACGCCGACGGCGGCCAGGCGCTGGCGGAGTTCGCCGGCCGCGCCTGCTACCAGTCGTGGACCAAGCCGAACCCGCGCACCGCGACCAACGCCGGCTACATCGCCCACATCCTCGAGGTCGGGCATCTCTCGGTCCTCGAGCACGGCTCGGTCAGCTTCTACCTGACCGGTATCTCGCGCTCCCTGACCCACGAGCTGATCCGGCACCGGCACTTCTCCTACTCCCAGCTCTCGCAGCGCTACGTCCCCGAGCGTGACGCCGCGATGGTGGAGCCCGACGTCATCGCCCAGGACCCGGAGCTGCACGAGCTGTTCCTGCAGGCCTCGGCCGACGCGCTCGCGTCCTACGAGAAGCTCCTCGAGGGTCTGGAGGCGCGCTTCGCCGACGTGCCGAACGGCACGCTGCGGCGCAAGCAGGCCCGCCAGGCCGCGCGGTCGGTGCTGCCGAACGCCACCGAGACCAAGATCGTCGTCACCGGGAACTACCGGGCGTGGCGGCACTTCATCGCGATGCGCGCCTCCGAGGCCGCCGACGTCGAGATCCGCAACCTCGCCGTCGAGTGCCTGCGCCAGCTGCAGGTCGAGGTGCCGAACGTGTTCGCGGACTTCCAGATCCAGACCCTCGCCGACGGCACCGAGATCGCCTCCAGCCCACTGGTGGCCGAGGGCTGAGCGAGGCTCACCGAGCGGGTACCGGCGCCGAGCACCGGCTCAGGCCAGGACGGCGTGCACCCGTCGTCGCAGGTCCGGTAGGTCCCGCACGACGAACCCGCGTCCCTCCTTCTCCAGCAGGCCCTCCGCGACCAGCCGGGACAGCTCACGGCTGGTCGTGACCCGGGTGAGCCCCACGAGCAGTCCGAGCTCGTCGACGGCGGGGCGGATCGACAGCCGGGCCACCTCGTCGAGCGCGATCTCGCCGTAGGCTTCCACCAGGTGGCCGAGCAGCAGGACGATCCGCTCGCGGGCGGGCAGCCCCTCGATCAGCACGTGCAGCTGCATGACCCGCTGCTTGTAGGCGATCCGGCGGGTGATCTCGAGCAGGAGCTCCGGCTCCTCGCGGGCGGCGCTCAGCAGCGCGTCGCGGGTCACCGAGACGATCTCCGACGGCCGGGTGCAGACCGAGGCGAGGTGGCGCGGCCGTCCGTCGACGCAGGCCGCCTCGCCGAGGCTGGCGCCGGGCTCGGCGTAGGCCAGGGAGCGTTCCGAGCCGTCGGGCCGGTGCAGGTAGATCCGGACCCGCCCGGACACGACGAGGTGGAACCGCGACGACAGCTGGCCCTGGGTGTAGACGTGCTCGCCGCGGGCGTAGTGGCGGGGGCTGCCCAGCTGCGCGATCCGCGAGGTCAGCGACGTCCACGGGGCGGTCAGGAACGGCGAGACCGGGTGGTCGTCGAGATCGGGGGCGGGCAGGGCGCGTACGGAGCCGTCGGGCCGCCGCGCCGCGCCGCTGCTCATGGTCCCGCCTCCCGGCCGTCGCCGATGGTCCGTCCGGACGGTAGCGGGCTGGGGCGCCTGCGGGTAGGCGGGACGGCCCGGACGCCGAGGGGTGCGTCCGGGCCGTCGGGGTCCGGGGGTGCCGGCCGGCGGCCGCCGGCACCGGGTGGGTGCGGTGCGGCCCGCCCGGACGGGCCGCACCGGTGGCCGGTCAGGCGGCCGCGAGCTGTGCGTCCTGCTCGGCGAGGGAGTCCGCGTCGGTCTGCGGCAGGGCCAGCGTGCAGAGCAGGCTGATCAGCGAGACCGCCGAGAGCAGCAGGCCGATGCCGAGGCTGCCCAGCGTCGACGCGGCCAGCGCCGCGGCGAACAGCGGGACCACGCCGCCGCCGAAGACGCCGGCGAGGTTGTAGGCGATCCCGGCGCCGGTGTAGCGGAAGCGGGTCGGGAACAGCTCCGGCAGCTGGGCGCCGATCGGGCCGTAGGCGATGCCGACGACGCCGAGCACCAGCGACAGGCCGAGACCGAACGACCACACCGTGCCGATGTCGATGATCGGGAACGCGACGAGCCCGGCGACGACCGAGGCGATGTTGCCGCCGACGACCATCTTCCGGCGCCCGACCCGGTCGGACAGGATCGCCGAGGCGATCGTCGTCAGCGCGAAGACGATGCCGCCGACGATGCCCATGGCCAGCACCGACGGCCGCGGCAGCTGCAGCTGCTGGGTGCCGTAGCTGGTCAGGTAGGTGACGCCGATGTAGAAGAAGGCGAAGACCGCGGTCGTCGAGCCGGCGCCGAGGAACACCGCGGCCGGACGGCTGGTGAAGACCTCGGTGATCGGGAGCTTCGTCGAGACCGGGCCGCTGTTCTTGAAGCCCGCGGTCTCCTCCAGCGCGAGCCGCACGTAGAGCCCGACGGCCACGAGCAGCACCGACCCGATGAACGGGATGCGCCAGCCCCAGGCCAGGAACGCCTCGTTGCTCATGGTCAGCGCGGTGACCAGGAAGGTCGCCGACGCCAGCGCGAACGCGACCGACGGGCCCAGCTGCGGGAACAGGGCGTACTTGCCCCGCGCCTTGGTCGGCGCGTTCTCCGCGGTCAGCAGCGTGGCACCGGCCCACTCGCCGCCGACGGCGAGGCCCTGCAGGATGCGCAGCACCACGAGCAGGATCGGCGCGAGGACGCCGATCGTGCCGGTGGTGGGCAGCAGGCCGATGGCCAGCGTCGAGAAGCCCATCAGCAGCAGCGTGGTGACCAGCGTGCCCTTGCGGCCGAGCCGGTCGCCGAAGTGGCCGAACAGGACCGACCCGAACGGGCGCGCGACGAACGCGACGCCGAAGGTGGCCAGGGCGAGCGCGGTACCGGCCGCCGCCCCGAGCTCGGGGAAGAAGACCTTGTTGAACACCAGGGCCGCGGCGGTGCCGTAGATGAAGAAGTCGTAGAACTCGATGACCGTGCCGGTCATGCTCGCGAGCGCGATCCGGCGCATCGACCGCGGCGGCTGCGTGGTGGCAGCGTTCGTCACGTGTGTTCTCCCCGTCGAGAAGCGTGTAGTGGGACGGACCGGAGTATCCGGACACGGACAGGTGAGATCTGTATCACCGGCTACAGATGGCCTGCGTTCCGTCAGCCGTTTGTCGACCGTTCGTCGCGCGGTGCGGCCCGGGGCGGGCCGGACTAGGTTGGGGGCGGTGAGCCTCGCCACCGCCGAACGTGCCGCCCTGTGTGCCGAATTCGAACGCTCGGGCCCCGACCGCCCGACGTTGTGCGAGGGGTGGAACGCCCGGGACCTGCTCACCCACCTGCTGGTGCGGGAGCGGCAGCCGTGGAACGCCGCGGGGATCGTGGTGCCCGCCCTGTCGGGCATGACCGACAAGGCGATGGACGGCTACGCGTCCGCGGCCTGGCCGAACATGATCGACGACCTGCGCAAGGGCCCGCCCGCGTGGTCGCCGTTCAAGGTCGGCAAGGTCGACGAGATCGCCAACGGCGCCGAGTTCTTCGTCCACCACGAGGATCTGCGCCGCGGGGAGCCCGGCTGGGAGCCCCGCCCGTCCGACCCGGAGCGCGACGGACAGCTGTGGAACCTGCTGCACACCCAGGCCAAGCTGCTGTTCCGGCGCAGCCCGGTCGGCGTGGTCCTGGCCCGCCCGGAGGGCGCGACCCAGGTCGTCGCGACCGGTTTCGGCGTGGTCACGGTGACCGGCGAGCCCGCCGAGCTCGTGCTGCACGCCTTCGGCCGGGACGCCGCGCGGGTCGAGGTGACCGGTCTGCCCGCCGACGTGGAGGCCTACCGCGGCGCCCCGTCCGGGATGTGACCGGGATCCGTCGGCCCCGGGCGGTACCGTCACCAGTCATGAGCACCGGTCCCGAGCCCGCCCCCGGCGGGCAGCAGCACCCGCCGCGCCGACCGTTCGGCGAGGTGCTGACCGCGATGGTCACGCCGTTCGACGCCGACGGCGAGCTGGACCTGGCGAAGGCCGAGGAGCTGGCGAACCACCTGGTCGATCTCGGTAACGACGGGCTGGTCGTCAACGGCACGACCGGTGAGGGACCGACGACGTCGGACACCGAGAAGTCGGAGCTGATCCGCGCCGTCGTGTCGGCGGTGGGGGACCGGGCGACGATCGTCGCCGGGGCGGGCACCTACGACACCGCGCACTCGATCGAGCTGGCCCGCAGCGCGGAGCGCGCCGGTGCGCACGGACTGCTCGTGGTGACGCCGTACTACTCGCGGCCGCCGCAGGAGGGCCTGCTCGCCCACTTCACCGCCGTCGCCGACGCGGGCGACCTGCCGGTGATGCTCTACGACATCCCGCCGCGCAGCGTGATCGGCATCGATGTCGACACCTTCCAGCGCCTGGCGCAGAACCCGCGCATCGTCGCGGTGAAGGACGCACGCAACGACCTGCGGGTCGGCACCGAGGTGCTCGCCACGACCACGCTGGCCTACTACTCCGGCGACGACCCGGTGAACCTGCCGTGGCTCTCGGTCGGGGCGGTCGGTTTCGTCAGCGTGATCGGCCACGTCGTCGCCGACCGGCTGCGCGCCATGATCGACGCCTACCACGCCGGTGAACACCAGCGGGCCCGTGCGCTGCACTACGCGATGCTCCCGGTGATCCGCGGGATGGGCCGGGTCGGCGGCGCGGTGTTCGCCAAGACGGCACTGCGGCTGCGCGGCATCGACGTCGGCGACACCCGGCTGCCGCTGCCGCCCGCCACCGAGGACCAGGTCGCGGCGATCGCCGGCGACCTCGCCGTCGCCGGGGTGGCGCTGGACCCGCAGGCCCGCCCGAACGCCCCCGCCTACCAGCCCGGCCACGGCGCCCTGGGCGGACGCACCGCAGCCGACGTCGGCGCCGAGGTCGCATACCACCGCACCTGAGCAGGTGCGCCGGCTCCGCACCCGAGCGGGCCCCAGAACACGAACCAGAGAACACGAACCCATGTGAGGCACGAACCCCTGTGAGTCCCCAGCGCAACGACCGACGCAACCGGCCCGGCCGGACGCTCTCCGCGCCGCCGGAGAACATCGAGCGCCCGGAGCTCCCGGACGCCCCGCCACCCGCCCTCGCACGGGGCGGCCTGCGCGTCTACGCGCTCGGCGGCATCGGCGAGGTCGGTCGCAACATGACCGTCTTCGAGTACGAGGGCCGGCTGCTCGTCGTCGACTGCGGCGTGCTGTTCCCGTCCGACTCCGAGCCGGGCATCGACCTGATCCTGCCCGACTTCCGGACCCTCGAGGGCCGCCTCGACGACATCGACGCGCTCGTGCTGACCCATGGCCACGAGGACCACATCGGTGCCGTGCCGTGGCTGCTGCGCATGCGCCCGGACATCCCCGTCGTCGGGTCCCGGTTCACGCTCGCCCTGGTCGCGGCCAAGTGCAAGGAACACCGCCTGACCCCGCACCTGCAGGAGATCAAGGAGGGCGACCGGGTGTCCCACGGCGGGTGGGACTGCGAGTACTTCGCGGTCAACCACTCGATCCCCGACGCCGTCGCCGTCGCGATCCGCACGCCCGCCGGGCTGCTGCTGCACACCGGTGACATCAAGCTCGACCAGCTCCCGCTCGACGGGCGGCTCACCGACCTGGGCGGGTTCTCCCGGCTGGGCGAGGAGGGCGTCGACCTGTTCCTGGTCGACTCCACCAACGCCGAGGTGCCGGGCTTCGTCACCCCCGAGGCCGACATCGGGCCGGTCATCTCCGACCTGGTCCGCCGGGCGCCGTCGCGGATCATCCTGGCCTGCTTCGCCAGCCACGTGCACCGCGTCCAGCAGGTGCTCGACGCCGCGCAGGCGCACGGCCGCAAGGTGTGCCTGACCGGGCGCTCGATGGTCCGCAACATGGGCCTGGCCGACGACCACTCGCTGCTGAACATCCCCGACGGGCTGCTCGTCGACATCGACGAGGCGATGCGCCTGCCCGACGAGAAGCTCGTGCTCGTCTCCACCGGATCGCAGGGTGAGCCGCTCGCCGCGCTGTCCCGGATGGCGCGCGGGGACCACCGCAGCATCACGATCCGCCCGGACGACACGATCATCCTGGCCAGCTCGCTGATCCCGGGCAACGAGACCGCCGTGTTCGGCGTGATCAACGGGCTGACCCGGCTCGGCGCGACAGTCGTGCACCAGGGCAACGCCAAGGTGCACGTCTCCGGGCACGCCCCGGCCGGCGAGCTGCTGTTCCTCTACAACGCGGTGCGCCCGTCGAACGTCATGCCCGTGCACGGGGAGTGGCGCCACCTGCGGGCCAACGCCGCGCTCGCGCGTCGCACGGGGGTACCCGAGGAGTCGGTGGTCATCGCGGAGAACGGCGTGGTCGTGGACCTCGTCGACGGCCGCGCGGCGATCACCGGCCGGGTCGAGGTCGGGCAGGTCTACGTCGACGGGCTGTCGGTCGGTGACGTGGGCGAGACCACTCTCGGTGACCGTATCGCGCTCGGCGAGGGCGGCTTCATCGCGATCAACGTGGCGATCGACCACAAGACCGGCCGTGCGCTGTCGCGTCCGACGCTCTCCGGACGCGGGTTCTCCGACGACCCGAAGGCTCTCGACGCCGCCCAGTCGCTGGTCGAGGACGAGCTGTCCCGGCTGGAGAACGAGGGCGTCACCGACCCGCACCGGATCGCCCAGGGCGTGCGGCGCGTCGTCGGCCGCTGGGTGTCGGACACCTACCGCCGCCGCCCCATGATCGTCCCCACGGTCATCGCCGTCTGAGTGTGTGGAGGGGTCGTCGACCCCTCCACACCCGCGTCGGTCCCCGGTTCGATCACCGAACCGGGCTACCGTGTGTGACATGGCGGGACGCACGGGTACGGGCAGGACCACCACGACTGCGGCCGCGGGCCGCGGCTCGGGGCGGTCCGGCTCGCGCGCGTCCACCGCCCGCAAGCGCCCGTCGGCAGGCCGCAGGCCGCCGGCCCGGCGCCAGGGACCGGACCTGGTCGACCGCGGGATCGACGCGGTCGGCCGGGGCGTGGCGAAGACCGTCCGCGCCTCCGGGCGCGCGGTCGGGCGCACCCGCGAGATCGACCCCGCGCACCGCCGTGACGGCATCGGCTTCGGCATGCTCGTGCTCGCCGTCATCGCCGCCGCCGGGCTGTGGTGGCAGGCGGGCGGCTCGGTCGGCTACTGGTTCACCTTCCTGGTGCAGGCGGTGATGGGCCAGGCCGGCGTCGCGCTGCCGGCGATCCTGCTGGGTATCGGCATCGTGCTGGTCACCACCGAGGGGCACCCGGAGGCCCGGCCGCGGATCGTGACCGGCAGCCTGCTGCTCTCCCTCGGCGTGCTCGGGTTGGTGCACCTGGGTGCCGGAGCACCCGCCGAGCCCGACGCCTGGCGTGCCGCGGGCGGCGCGCTCGGCTACGTCGCGGGGACCCCACTGAAGGCCGGGCTCAGCCTGTGGACGGCCGTACCCGTTCTCGTCCTCCTGACGCTGTACTCGGTCCTGCTGGTCACCGGCATCCCGGTGCGGGAGCTGCCGGATCGTTTCCGCAGGCTCACCGGACAGCTGCCGCCCGAGCAGGACGACGAGGAGGACACCGGTGCGGGCCGCCCGCGCACGGTGGCCGACGCCGTCGCCGAGCGGGACGGGCAGGCCGGGGACGCCGAGGAGGCTCCGAAGAAGCGGCGCCCGGCGCGGCGCAGGCAGGGGGCCGCGGAGGCCGACGCGTTCCGGACGGAGGACGGCGAGCACGCCCCGGCCCCGGTGGACCCGTCGCTGCCCGGCGTCCCGGACGAGGAGGTGCCCGCCGCCGTCCCCGCCGCGGCCGCACCGCCGGCGACGAAGCCGCGCAAGCCCGTCGTCGAGACGCCGCAGGTCGCGGACGAGCCGCTCGAGGGGGAGCAGCTCTCGATGGCGATCCGCGAGCCGCAGTCCGACACCGAGTACATCCTGCCGCCGGCGGACACCCTGGAGGCCGGGCCGCCGCCGAAGTCCCGCAGCTCCGCCAACGACGCGATGATCGAGGCGATCACCGGGGTCCTCGACCAGTTCAACGTCGACGCCCAGGTCACCGGCTTCACCCGTGGCCCGACGGTCACCCGCTACGAGATCGAGCTCGGCCCGGCGGTGAAGGTCGAGAAGATCACCCAGCTGCAGCGCAATCTCGCCTACGCCGTCGCCAACGACAACGTGCGGCTGCTCGCGCCGATCCCCGGCAAGTCCGCGGTCGGCATCGAGGTCCCCAACACCGACCGCGAGATGGTCCGCCTCGGCGACGTGCTGCGCTCGGGCAACGCCCGAGCCGAGCAGCACCCGATGGGGATCGGGCTGGGCAAGGACATCGAGGGCCACTACCTCGTCGCGAACCTGGCGAAGATGCCGCACCTGCTGGTCGCGGGCTCCACCGGTTCCGGTAAGTCCAGCTTCGTCAACTCGATGCTGGTGTCGCTGCTGACGCGGGCCACGCCGGACGAGGTCCGGATGATCCTCATCGACCCGAAGATGGTCGAGCTGACGCCCTACGAGGGCATCCCGCACCTGATCACGCCCATCATCACCCAGCCGAAGAAGGCCGCCGCGGCGCTGGCCTGGCTGGTGGAGGAGATGGAGCAGCGCTATCAGGACATGCAGGCCAACCGGGTCCGCCACGTCGACGACTTCAACCGCAAGGTCCGCACCGGGGAGATCACCGCCCCGCCCGGGTCCGAGCGGGTGTACCGGCCCTACCCGTACATCATGTGCATCGTCGACGAGCTCGCCGACCTCATGATGACCGCGCCGCGCGACGTCGAGGACGCGATCGTCCGGATCACACAGAAGGCGCGTGCGGCCGGGATCCACCTGATCCTGGCGACCCAGCGGCCGTCGGTGGACGTCGTCACCGGTCTGATCAAGACCAACGTCCCGAGCCGGCTGGCGTTCGCGACGTCGTCGCTGACCGACTCGCGGGTCATCCTCGACCAGCCGGGCGCGGAGAAGCTGATCGGCATGGGCGACGCGCTCTACCTGCCGATGGGCGCCGGCAAGCCGGTCCGCATGCAGGGCGCCTTCGTCGACGACGACGAGATCTCCAAGGTCGTCGCGTTCACCAAGGAGCAGGCCGAGCCCAGCTACACCGAGGGCGTCACCGCGCAGAAGGCCGGCGAGAAGAAGGAGATCGACGCCGACATCGGTGACGACCTCGACCTGCTGCTGCAGGCCACCGAGCTGATCGTCAGCTCGCAGTTCGGGTCGACCTCGATGCTGCAGCGCAAGTTGCGGGTCGGGTTCGCGAAGGCGGGCCGGCTGATGGACCTGCTCGAGACCCGCAACATCGTCGGCCCCTCGGAGGGCTCGAAGGCCCGCGACGTGCTGGTCAAGCCGGACGAGCTGGAGGGTGCTCTCCTCCTGATCCGCGGCGGCGGGACCGCCGACGGCGGCGAGATCGCCGACGACGACGAGTGACGCCGCGGGTGACGGCCGCGGGGCGGTGATGATCCCGACACCGTCGGTGATCGACTTTTCGGGCCGACGGGTTAACGGAACGGTCACGTTCGTGCCAGAGTGACCAGGGGTCGCCGGCCGGCGACCGCACGTCGTGCTGCCCGTCGTCGCCGGGCAGGGGAGGTTCTGGCTGGTGTTCTGGAGGAAGAAGGACCGTCGTCGCCCGGCGCGGGGCACCACCGACCGGCACGCGCTCGTCCCGATTCCGCTGACCGGCGGCGTGCTGTCCGGCCAGGTCCGCGACCAGCAGGGCGGTGCCCTGGCCGGTACCGAGGTGTCCGTGATGGACCCCGCCGACCGGCGTGCGGTGTACGTCGAGACCGACCCGTTCGGCCGGTTCGCCGCGTCGCTGATGCCCGGCCGGTACCGGGTGCGCGTCGAGGCGGGCGGCTACCAGCAGGTCACCGACGTCGTCGAGGTGTCCTGGGGCGAGCACGCCGACATGGGCCACATCGTCCTCGGCGAGGACCCGGCGCTGCGCCCGCCGCGCCCCGGCGTCTTCGTGATCGACGGCGACCACAGCTCGGTGCGCTTCGTCGCCCGGCACATCGGCATGTCCAAGGTGTACGGCCGGTTCAACCGGTTCCAGGGCCAGATCCGGATCGCCGAGCCGTTCGAGGAGTCCTCGGTCGACGTCGTGATCGACGCGGCGAGTGTCGACACCAACGTCCCCGCCCGGGACACCCACCTGCGCTCGGCCGACTTCCTCGACGTCGAGCGCTTCCCCGAGCTCCGTTTCTCCAGCGTGCGCTTCGTCGCGCACGGCGGGAACCGGTGGACCGTGGACGGCGACCTCACGCTGCACGGCCTCACCAGCGACGTCTCGCTGGACACCACGTTCCTGGGCGCCGCGGAGTGGAACGGTGACCGGGTCGGCGCGATCGCCACCACCCAGCTGCACCGCGAGCACTACACGCTCAACTGGCAGCAGACCATCGCCAAGGGCCTGCCCGTGGTCGGGTCGACGATCCAGATCCAGCTCGACGTGCAGGCGATCCGGCAGTCCTGACCTCCGGTGCTCGGTACCCCGGGAGCGTGAGGGCCGTCGCGGCGGTCGCGGCCCGGTGCTCGGCGAGCCCGGGAGCGGCCGCGGCGACGGATCGGGGACCCGCCTTACGACCTGCTGCGGATCCTCGACACCGGGATCGCCCGGTTCCTCGACGGGATCAGCTGAACCCCTGCTGCCGCCACGCCTCGTAGACGGCGACGGCGGCGGCGTTGGCCAGGTTCAGCGAGCGGTTCGACGACCGCATGGGCAGTGCCACCGTGCCCGTCACCCAGTCCGCGCCCGCCACCTCCGGCGGCAGCCCGGTCGACTCGCGGCCGAACAGCAGCACGTCCTCGTCGGAATAGGCGACGTCGGTGTAGCGGACCGGCGCGCCCGGCACGAACGCGAACACCCGTGCCCCCGCGGCGCGCACCCAGCCGGCGAACGCGGCCGTGTCGTCGTGCACGACGACCTCGGCGAGGTCGGCGTAGTCGAGCCCGGCCCGGCGCACCGCGCGCTCGTCGAGGGAGAAGCCGAGCGGCCGGACCAGGTGCAGCTCGGCGCCGGTGTTCGCGGCGAGCCGGATCGCGTTGCCGGTGTTGGGCGGTATCTCCGGGGTGTGCAGGGCGAGGCGGACCACGCGCTACTCGTACCAGGTGCCCCCGCTCCAGTGGTTGCCGTCCGGGTCGGCGACTGCGAACACGCGGCTGCCGTCGTCGGCGTCGAAGGGCGCGTGCACGACGGTGGCACCGGCCGCGACGGCGCGGGCGAACAGGGCGTCCGGGTCGTCGCAGACGAGGTGGACGGCCGCGCCGCCGGGTGGGCGGCACCCGTCGTGGGCGGGGCCGAGCAGCACGGCGGCGGGGGCACCGGTGGACCCGGTGCGCACCAGCTCGGCGTGGACGATCGCGCCGTCGTCGCCGGTGTGGACGGCGCGCTCGGTGAAGTCCGGTGCCGAGGTCAGGAACGTGACCAGGACGCGCGGGCCGGGGCTGGACAGACTGGGCCAGAGGCCGGGCCGGTCGCTCATGGGGGCGAGGGTGCCGGGGACGGGCGCCGCGGTCGTGGACGAATCGGAGCCGCCGGCCGGACCCGCTCGGCCCGCCAGGTGAGCGCGGTGGTGCCCGCGAGGTCGCGGAAGTCGCGGGCCAGGTGCTGCTGGTCGGCGTAGCCGCAGATCGCGGCCAGCTCGGCGAGCGGGGGAGCCGACGGGCGGCGCAGCAGCGTGCACGTCCGCTCGAACCGGAGGACCCGTGCCGCGGCCTTCGTCGCGAGCCCGGTCTCGCGTCGTAGCCGCTCACCGAGGTGGCGCTGCGACCAGCCGACCTCCCCGGCGACGTCCGCGACGCGCGCGGTCCCGCCGCTGCGGGCCAGCAGCTCCCAGGCGCGCACCACCTCCGGCGGCGGGTCGCCCGGACGGTCCCGGGCCTCGGCGACGGCGCACAGTGCGGTGTCGAGCAGTGCGCAGCGCCCCGCCCACCCCGGCTCGGCGCGCAGCCGGTCCAGCAGGGTGTCCAGGCCGGGGAGGAGCAGTGCGAGGTCGACCACGTCGCCGGCCAGCTCGCCGGCGGGCAGCCCGAGCAGCGTGCGGGCGCCGCGCCAGGTCATCTCCAGCTGCATCCCGGCCTGCCGGGTGCCGGTCGCGAGCACCGCGGGTGCGGCGTGCAGGCCGGCAGCCGAGGCGGTGAACCGGCCCGGGCCGCGTCGCGGATCCGGGGCGGCGAGCAGGTCGACCGCACCGTCCAGGCAGAGCACGACGGTCAGGTGGGCGCTCGACACGCCCTGGTGCGTCCCCGCCGGGCCCGCGGGGGAGGACCAGCACCAGATCCCGGACACGAGCGGGCGCAGACGGGCGGAGGTACGCCAGCGGCGGGCCCCGTCGGACATGCGGGCCAGGGTAGCGCCGCCGGGACGGGGCGGCCGGGAGTCCGGAACGGACGGTCGTCGGCGACGCCGGGACGCGCCCGCGCCGCCAGGTGTTCCGTGGTCGTTCGTCGAACGGTCGACGGGGTCCACCGGGGGTGCCCGGCGATCCTGAGAACGGCCGCGGGGCCGAAAAGTGAGCGGTTGTCGCACCCGGCCGTCCGCCGTAGCGGACAGGGCCCTTCACGGAATGGATCTTAGAGCGGTCGTCGCCCAATCGCTCCGTTCGGACGAAACATTTCCTTAATCGATCCCACGTCCATTCGATCACCGTGGTGATCGAATGGTCACCGGATGGGCAAGATCGGAATTGCACGATCTTCCGATCCGTATTCGTCGGGGGAGGCAGATCGGTTCGTGGTGTGTCATGGTTCCGATTCAGGGTGGGGAACGCGGGGCGTTCCGGAGTGCTGTCCGGTAATCGCTCAATGGAGAGGGACGGGGTCATGAGCAACGCCTCCAAGATCGGAATGGCCGTCGTCGGCGGCTATGTGTTGGGAAGAACGAAGAAGGCCAAGCTGGCGATCATGCTCGGGGGTGCGCTCGCCGGGCGGAAACTGAATCTGACGCCTGCCGGAATCGTGTCGCAGGCGTCGAAGGTGGTGGCGGGGTCGCCGGAGCTGACCCGGCTGTCCGACGCCGTGCGTGGCCGGCTGTTCGAGGCGGGTAAACAGGCCGCGGTGTCCGCGGCCGGCAACCGGCTCGAGGCGCTGACCAGCTCGCTCGTCGAGCGGGTCGAGAATCTCGGCAAGCCGGTCGAGGAGGTCGCCGGCGCCGCCGGTGACGCCGCCGGGGCGGGCGTGGAGAAGACCGGTGACGCGGCCGGTGCGGCCGTCGAGGGCGCCGGTGCTGCCGCCGGTGCCACCGGGGACACCGCGGAGCGCGCGACCGACGCCGTCGGGGACACGACCGACGCCGCCGGCGACGCCGCCGGGGAGGCTCCGGTGGTCGGCCGGGCCGCGAAGAGCGGCACCCGCGCGGCCGGGTCGGCGACGCGGGGAGCGGGCCGGGCGGTCGCGGGCACCACGTCGAAGGCGCGCCGTCCGCGGTCGGCCGACGCCGACTCCGAGGACCCCCCGCGCCGGCGGACCGGACGGTCGTCGGGCTCGGGATCGTCGTCGGGACGTGCGGGATCGTCGAGCCGGTCGTCGTCGGACGGCGCGGACTCCGACTCCGAGGGCCGCGCGGCCCCGGCCCGGCGGACCGCGCGGTCCTCCTCGGGCCGCAGCTCCGAGTCGTCGTCCTCCTCGTCCTCGGACTCGTCGGGCAAGGGCGGCTCGCGCAACGGCCGGGCGCCGCGCTCGGGCGGGCGTGCGACGAGGAAGTCGGAGGCGCGGGCCGATGGCTGAGGAGCAGAACGGCAGCACCTCGGTGCTGGACCAGCTGCCCACCGACCGCCTCAAACAGGCCGGGCAGCTGCTGTTGAAGGCCGCCGCCGACCGTGCGGTCGGCGCCGCGATGAACCAGGTGGAGGGACTCACCGAGCGGCTGACGGGCGTCGCCGAGAACGGCGGGACCGGTTTGGGCGCGGCTCTCGGCGGGGGTGGCTCGGAGGAGGGGGGCAATCCGGTGACGAACGCGGTGAAGGGCGGGTTCTCGGCCGTCAAGGACAAGGTGATGGGGGCCGTCGGGCTCGGCGGCGACGAGGACTCCGAGGACTCCGAGGGCGGCGCCGGCGGCGGTGGTTCCGGCGGGGGCCGCGGCAAGTTCACGTTCATGAACATCGTCGAGCACCTCGACGTCGGTGTCCCGGTGCGGGTCGCCTACGACCAGTGGACGCAGTTCGCGGACTTCTCGACCTTCATGAAGAAGGTGCAGTCGGTCGACCAGGAGTCCGACGAGAAGACGAACTGGAAGGCCCAGGTGTTCTGGTCGAAGCGCACCTGGAGCGCGACGATCATCGAGCAGATTCCGGACACCCACATCATCTGGCGTTCGCAGGGTGCCAAGGGCTATGCCAACGGGTGCGTGTCGTTCCACGAACTCGCGCCGAACCTGACCCGCGTCGTGCTGATCCTCGAGTACTACCCGGTCGGCCTGTTCGAGAAGACCGGCAACATCTGGCGCGCCGTCGGCCGCCGGGCCCGGCTGGAGTTCAAGCACTACGGCCGGCACGTGATGGTCGAGACCCTGCTCAATCGCGAGGAGCTGGAGGGCTGGCGCGGGGAGATCCGCGACAGCGAGGTCGTCAAGACCCACGAGGAGGGGCTCGAGGAGGAGCGCGACGCCGAGTACGACGACGAGGACGCCGAGTACGACGACGACTACGAGGACGCCGAGTACGACGAGGACGACCTCGACGAGGACGACCTCGCGGAGGAGGACGACCTCGCCGAGGAGGAACCGGCCGAGGACGACGACTACGCGGAGGAGGACCTCGACGAGGACGACCTCGACGCCGACGCCGACGCCGCGGACGAGGAACCGGCCGACGAGCCCGACCCGGAGTACGACGACGCCGAGTACGACGACGCCGAGCCGGAGGACGCCGAGGCCGGGGAGCCCGAGCCGGAGGAGGACGGCGGCCGACGGGCCGGGAGCCGTCGCCGTCGCACGGCGGGCTCGCGTGGCTGACCCGGCCCGGCACCTGCGAACGGAGGGACGGACACCGTGACCGTCAGCCATCGACAGGGGGGCGGCGGCCGGGTCGACCGCGCCCCGCAGGGCGACCTCGCCCAGGTCATCGACCTGATCCTGGACAAGGGTCTCGTCATCGACATCTTCGTGAAGGTCTCGCTGGTCGGGATCGAGCTGGTCACGATCGACGCCCGCATCGTCGTCGCCAGTGTGGACACCTACCTGCGGTTTGCGGAGGCCACCAACCGCCTCGACCTGCACCAGAAGGGCGGCAAGGACCTCGGCGAGGTGGTCAGCGGCATCTCGGAGGGCGGCTCGAAAGGGGTTTCGAAAGGAGCCACCAAAGGAGTGATCGAGGCGGGCAAGGAGAAGTTCGACGACCTCCGGGGTGAGCGTCGCTCGCGGAAGGAGAGGAGCGGGTGAGCAGTGCGACCTACGTCTACGCCGTCGTCGCCGCCGACATCGACCTGCCCGAGGGGCTGACCCCCGTCGGCGGCGGTGAGGAGGTGGCGGTGATCGACCACGGGCGGCTCGCCGCAGTCGTCAGCGACGTCCCGCGCGACGCCCCGCTGGGCAGCCGCGAGGACCTCCTGGCCCACGAGCGCACCGTGAACACCCTGGCCGGGAGCACGACCGTGCTGCCGATGCGGTTCGGCGGCGTCGTCGACGACGACCGCGCCGTCGTCGACGAGCTCCTCGCCGCGCACCAGGAGTACTTCGCCTGGGCGCTGGAGCAGCTCGACGGCTGCCGGCAGTTCGTGCTGGCCGGCCGCTACGACTCCGACCGCCTGGTGGCGGACATCGTCGAGGCCGACCGGGAGATCCAGGAGCTCGGTGAGGCCGTGCGCGGCAAGGACCCGGACGCCACGTACTACGAGCGCATCCGGCTCGGTGAGGCGATCGCGGGCCACGTCGAGCGCATCCGGTCCGACGACGCGGACTTCGCCGTGGAGCGGCTGGGCCCGTTCGCCGTCGCGACGTCGGTGAAGGAGCCCGCCGCCGAGGACGGCGCCGTCGAGCTGGCGCTGCTGGTGCACCGCGACCGGGTGGGCGATTTCGAGCAGGCCGTCGATGCGCTCGGCGACGAGTGGGACGAGCGGGTGCGGCTGCGCCTGATCGGCCCGGTCGCACCGTACGACTTCCTGCCCGAACCACCCGAGGCCGAGGGCTGATGGGGCTGTTGCGCGGCCTGCTCGGCCTGCCGCTCGCACCGCTGCGCGGCGTCGTGTGGGTGGGGGAGCAGCTGCAGGAACAGGCCCACGCCCGGCTCTACGACCCGGTCGCGGTGCGCCGGCAGATCGACGAGGCCGAACGGGCCTACGAGCAGGGGGAGATCTCCGAGGCCGACCGCGACGCGCGTCAGGAGGTCCTGCTGGCCCGGCTGACGGGGCGACCGGGGGACGGCCGTGGCTGAGCCGGAGGGCCGGTCGTCCGACGAGCGACCACGTCGTCGCGGGTCGGGAGAGCCGGCCCGTCGGCGGGACGGATCGGAGGCTCCGGTGCGGCGACGGGCGGGGGAGGCTCCACGACGCCGTCGGTCCGGGGAGGACGATGCTCCGCCGCGTCGTCGCTCGGTGGACGACGACGCCGCGCCGCGCCGTCGGTCGGCGGACGGGGAGCTACCGCCCCGGCGGCGACGTCCGGCCGACGGTGGGTCGTCGCGCCGCCGCTCCGACACCGCGCAGGACCGGGCCGCCGACGCGCCGTCGGAGCGGGGCGGACGCGGTGCACGGGACGGCGGGTCCGAGCGGCGTCGCGACACCGGCGAGCGGCCGGTGCGTCGTCGCTCCGCCGGGGACGAGCCCGCCCGTCGTCGCCGGTCCGGCGACGACGGTGCGACCGGGGAGCGGCCCGCGCACCGGACCCGGCCCCGCGACGACGACCGGGCCCCGGCGGCGCCGCGTCGTCGCCGTGACGACACGGAGGAGCAGCCCCCGCAGCGGCGGCGTCGCCCGGCGGGCGGAGGCCCGCGGCGGGGACGTGCCGGCCGCGACGAGCCGGACCGGGAGCCGGTGGGCGACCGGGACGAGGAGGTCCTGGACGACACGGGAGCCGACGACGGGACCGGGGACGAGGCCGACACCGATACCGGGGACGACCGGGAGACCGACCTCGACTCCCACGACGAGCCCGACGACGAGCCCGATCCCGATCCCGGGTCCGAGGAGGAGGGGGAGCCCGAGCCCGAGGGGATCGTGGACCAGCTCGGTGACGACGAGGAGGACGGCTTCGACGAGGACGACTCCCCCGAGGACGAGGGACCGGACGACGAGGTGACAGAGGGCGAGGAGCCTGAGGACGCGGAGCCGGAGGCGCGACCCGACCCGCCCCGGCGTCGCATCGGCGCCCGCGCGGCCGCCCGCGCCGCCGTCGAACAGATCGCGGAGATGACCGGCCGCGCACCGGAGGGGGTCACGTTCGTCCGCAGGCAGGACGACAGCTGGCTGGTCGGTGTCGAGGTCGTCGAGACCGAGCGCATCCCCGACTCCTCCGACGTGCTCGCCGTCTACGAGGCCGAGCTCGACGACGAGGCCGAGCTGATGTCGTACCAGCGGGTCCGGCGCTACCCGCGCGGCCGCGGCGACGACGACTGAGGGAGGACCATGAGCGACGCCGTCCGCTGGAGCAGTCCCGGTGCGCCGCAGCGCCGCACCGAGCGACCACCCCAGCAGTCGGGCACCGACCTGGCCGACATCCTCGAGCGCGTCCTGGACAAGGGCATCGTCATCGCCGGCGACATCCAGGTGAACCTGCTCGACATCGAGCTGCTGACCATCAAGATCCGGCTGGTCGTGGCCTCGGTGGACCGCGCCAAGGAGATGGGCATCGACTGGTGGGAGCGCGACCCGACGCTGTCGGGCGGCCGCGACGAGTTGGAGGAGGAGAACGCACGGCTGCGTGACCGGGTGGAGCGCCTCGAACGCCTGCTCCCCGCCGACGAGCGTTCCGCGCCGTCCGACGACACCCACGACGGTCCTGACGGGGCATCGGCCCGGGCCGACGACGCCGCCGTCGAGAGGTCGATCGACCGGGCCGTCGCCGACGCCGAGACCGACGCCGAGACCGACGGGACCGCCGCCGACGACGCCGCCGACGGACCGGCCGACGAGACCGATGACGACGGACCCGGCGAGGACGAACCCGGCGAGGCCGAACCCGACGACGGACCCGACCCGGCCGGTCACGGGGACCGGGCCGGCGCGGAACAGGACGGGGACGGACCCGAGGCCCCACCGCGTCGCACCCGTCCCGCCGCCACCCGGCGGCGCCGCACGACCACCACCCGTCGCCCGGCACGCGGGAAGGACTGAGCCGTGGACCTGACCTACGTCTACGCCGTGGGCGACGCTGCCCCGCCCGACCTGGCCGGGCTCACCGGCATCGGCGGCCGCCCGGTGCACACGGTGACCGGCGGCGACGCGCTCTGGGCCGCCACCGGCACCGTCCCCGAGTCCGACTTCGGCGAGAGCGCCCTGACCGCCCGGCTTGAGGACCTGACCTGGCTGGCGACCACCGCGCGGGAGCACCACGCCGTCGTCGACGCGCTCGGTGCGCGCACCGTCGTCGCGCCGCTCGCCCTCGCGACGGTCTACCGCGACGACGACCGGGTCCGCGCCGTGCTGACCGAACGGCACACCGCGTTCGCCGAGGTCCTGGACCGGCTCCGGGGCCGCACCGAGTGGGGCGTGAAGGCCTACGCCACGACGCGGCCGGAGCGCCGCGACGCCGGGCGGGCGTCGTCCGGGGCCGAGTACCTGCGCCGCCGTCGCCGGGAGCTCGACCGCGTCGCGGGCGACGACGACACCGCCCACGCCGCGGCGCAACGGCTGCACGAGGCGGCGGCGCGGGCCGCGGTGACGACGCGACGGCACCGGCTGCACGCCCCCGCGCTGACCGGACGCACCGAGCCGATGGTCCTCAACGGCGCCTACCTGGTCGACGACGCCGACCGCGACACCTGGCGCGCCGCCGTCACGGGGGCCGCGGACGGCGCCGGGCTCACCGTCGTGGTCACCGGGCCGTGGGTGCCGTACTCGTTCGTCGAGGAGGAGCGGTGAGCACGGGGGAGACCGGCCTCGCCCACCGCGAGGTCGCGCTGGTCGACCTGCTGGACCGGCTGCTCGCCGGCGGGGTCGTGCTGGCCGGGGACGTCACCGTCTCGCTGGCCGGGGTGGACCTGATCCGCATCTCGCTGCGCGCGCTGATCGTGTCGATCGCCCCGGCCGGGCGGCAGGCGGGGGAGGAGCCGCCCGATGACGCCTGACCCGCGCCCCGGCGGCCGGATCGACATCGACCGCGACGCCGTCCGCCGGGACCTCATGAAGCTGGTGCTGACGATCGTCGAGCTGCTGCGTCAGCTCATGGAGCGCCAGGCGCTGCGCCGCGTCGAGCAGGGCGACCTCACCGACGACGAGGTCGAGGACCTCGGCAGCGCCCTCATGCACCTCGAGGAGGCGATGGACGAGCTCACCGCGGAGTTCGGTCTGACCGCGGCGGACCTGAACCTCGAGCTCGGCCCGCTCGGTCCGCTGCTGCCCCGGCACCGCTCGTGACACCCCCGCCGGGCAGCACCGCCCGCACCGCCCGCACGTGCGCCTCGAACTCGCGGGTCCGCGACCGCAGCACCCGCTCCCCGCCCGGCGTCAGCCGGTACCCGCGGCTCCCGGCCGGGCGTCGCACCAGCCGGTTCCGTTCGAGCCGGTGCAGCGCCCGGTACACCGGGCCCGCCGACAGGGCCAGCGCGCCGCCGGAGCGGTCGAGCACGGCGTCGCGGACCGCGGCCCCGTCGCCAGGGGCGTCGTGCACCGCGCCGAGGAGCAGCAGGTCCAGCGTCGACCGGTCCGGTGGCCGCATGGCCGCGCTCCCTCCGCTCGTCGGCATGGACTGCAGCGTTCCCCCGCCCGGGAGGGCGGAAACCGACACACACCCGGAACCGAGAGGACCGATCGTCATGGCCGTCCCCGCGAGGACCCGATGAGCATCGCGACGCAGGAGGCCCCCGCGGTCCCGCAGGCCCCGGAGCCGGGCACGGCGACCCCGCCGGCGCCGCCCGACCCGATGACGCAGCTGCGCGCCGCCGGGGAGCGGATCCTGGCCGCACTCGTCGACCGGATCGCCGCGCTCGCCTGCGACCAGGTCGACCGCCTGGCCGACTCGCTGGAGCGGATGGCGGCCGACGGCGGGCCCGGTCTCGGCGCCGCGCTCGGCGCGGGCAAGGCCCTCGCCCGCGGTGACAACCCGGTGTGGGGCGCGATCAAGGGCGGGTTCGCCGCGCTCGGGACCGCGGCGAAGGTGCTGATCGGCGTCGTCGTGGCGCTGGCGCCGGTGCTGCTGCTGGTGGCACTGGTCGTCGCGATCGTCGCCGCGCTGGTCTGGGCCGTGGTCGCGGCGGTGAGGGCCGCCACCGGCTGAGGTCAGAGGGTGAGCAGCATCCGCACGTTGCCCAGGGTGTTCGGCTTCACGTGGGCGAGGTCGAGGAACTCGGCGACGCCGGCGTCGTAGCTGCGCAGCATCGCCGCGAACACCTCGGCCGACACCGGCGTCCCGTCGATCTCGGCGAAGCCGTGCCGGGCGAAGAACTGCTTCTCGAACGTCAGCACGAACAGCCGCTCCAGCCCGAGCTCGCGCGCGCCGTCGATCAGGGCGGCGACGATCCGGTGCCCGACCCCGCGGCCCAGCACCGACGGCGACACCGCGACCGTGCGGATCTCACCCAGGTCCTCCCAGAGCACGTGCAGGGCGCCGCAGCCGACGACCGTGCCGTCGACCTCGGCGACGAGGAACTCCGGGACCGCCTCGTACAGGGTCACGGTCTCCTTGGCCAGCAGCACCGTGCCCGCGTACTCGTCGACGAGCTCGCGGATCCGGCGGACGTCGCGGGTGCGGGCACGGCGGACGATCACGTCGGGAACCGGGGCGGGGACGGGCTCGGGCACGGCAGGAGAGCCTAGACCGGGGCCGTCGGACCCGGCGTCTACCCTGGTACCCGTGGCTTCCCCCGAGAACGCACCCCGGCGCGCCGCCCTGCTGACGCTGGGCTGCGCGCGCAACGAGGTCGACTCCGAGGAGCTCGCGGGCCGCCTGGCCGGGTCCGGCTGGGAGCTGGTCGACGCCGAGGACGGCAGCCCCGACGTCATCGTCGTCAACACCTGCGGATTCGTCGAGCAGGCGAAGAAGGACTCGATCGACACCGTGCTGGCCGCGTCGGACGTGGCCCGTCCGGCGGGGGCGAAGGTCGTCGCCGTGGGCTGTCTCGCCGAGCGCTACGGCGCCGAGCTGGCCGCCGACCTGCCCGAGGCCGACGCGGTGCTCGGCTTCGACGCCTACCCCGAGCTCGCCGAGCGCCTCGGCGACGTCCTGGGCGGGCACGCTCCCGCCCCGCACGTCCCCACCGACCGCCGCACACTCCTCCCGATCTCGCCGGTGGAGCGCCCCGCCGCCACCGCGGACGTCTCGGTCCCCGGTCACGACTGGGTGCCCGACATCGCGCGTACCCGCCTCTCCGGCGGGCCGGTCGCGTCGCTGAAGCTCGCGTCGGGCTGCGACCGCCGCTGCGCGTTCTGCGCCATCCCGAGCTTCCGCGGCAGCTTCGTGTCCCGCCCGCCGGCCGACGTGCTCGGCGAGGCCGCCTGGCTCGCCCGGCAGGACGTGCGCGAGCTCGTCCTGGTCAGCGAGAACTCCACCAGTTACGGCAAGGACCTCCCCGGCGGCACCCGCGCGCTGGTCGACCTGCTCCCGCAGCTCGCCGGGATCGACGGGGTCGAGCGGATCCGGGTCGCCTACCTGCAGCCGGCCGAGCTGCGGCCCGACCTGCTCAAGGTCATCGCCACCACGCCGGGCGTCGCGCCCTACTTCGACCTGTCGTTCCAGCACGCGTCGGCGCGGGTGCTGCGCCGGATGCGCCGCTTCGGGTCGCGCACCGACTTCCTCGACCTCTGCGAACGCATCCGCGCGCTCGCCCCGGAGGCCGGGATCCGCTCCAACGTCATCGTCGGGTTCCCCGGCGAGACCGAGGAGGACCTCGCCGAGCTGGAGGCCTTCCTCACCGGCGCCCGGCTCGACGCCGTCGGTGTGTTCGGCTACTCCGACGAGGACGGCACCGAGGCCGAGGGCTACGACGGCCACGTCGACCCGGCCGAGGTGCAGGCCCGTGTCGCGCGGATCTCCGCGCTGGTCGACGAGCTGATGGAACAGCGCGCCGAGGAACGCATCGGCACCGAGGTCGTCGTGCTCGTCGAGTCCGGGGAGAGCGACGAGGACGACTGCACCGGCCGCGCCGCGCACCAGGGCCCCGACGCCGACGGCGAGTCCACCGTCGTCGGGGCGGCGCAGGACGGCCCGGAGCCGGACTCGCTGCGACCCGGTGACCTGGTCCGCTGCCGCGTCGTGGACACCGAGGGTGTCGACCTGCTGGTGGAGGCCCTGGAACTGCTCGACCCGCGTGTGCCGGCCGCGGCCGTCCCGGCGGCCTCCGCAGCCGGATGAGCTCGCACCCGGCCGGGGGCACCGCCGGAGTCGGTGACCCGCCGCTGCTGAACATCGCGAACGCGCTGACCGTCCTGCGGCTGCTGCTCGTCCCGGTGTTCGTCGTCGCGCTGTTCGTCGACGGCGGCGAGGACGTGATGTGGCGGCTGGTCGCGTTCGCCGTGTTCGTGATCGCGGCGGCCACCGACCGGCTCGACGGCCAGCTGGCCCGCAGCCGCGGGCTCGTCACCTGGTTCGGTGCGCTGGTCGACCCGATCGCGGACAAGGCCCTGATGGGCGCCGCCCTGATCGGGCTGTCGATCCTCGGGGTGCTGCCCTGGTGGGCGACGATCGTGATCGTCGTCCGCGAGCTCGGCATCACCGCGCTGCGCTTCGTCGTGATCCGCCGTCGCGGGGTCATCCCGGCCAGCCGCGGCGGCAAGGCCAAGACCGTCGCCCAGACCGTCGCGATCGGGCTGTTCCTGCTCCCGCTGCCGGAGCTGCTGGGCCCCGGCGCCGCCGCGACCGCCGTGCTCGTCCTCCAGTGGGCGGTGATGGCCGTCGCGCTGGTGCTCACCGTGGTGACCGGCGCCGACTACGTCCGCAAGGCCGTCCGCCCCCGGACCGCCTGACCTGCGGGGACGATCCGGGGCCCGCGCGGCGTTGAGGTGTTCGCCGTGGGCGGACAGCGTCACGGCGCGTGGGAACCGGGGAAGTCGGTACGGTGAGACATCACCGGGTGTCCGGGGAGCAGTCGAGGAGGGCACATGCTGCTGCGGGAAGCGATCGGCAGTGGGCTGCGTGAGGTGCGCACCGCGCGCCGGCGCACGCTGCGCGACATCTCGCGGGCCGCGCGGGTGAGCCTCGGGTACCTCTCCGAGGTCGAGCGCGGGCGCAAGGAACCCTCCAGCGAGCTGCTCGCGGCGATCTGCGAGGCGCTCGGGGTCTCCGTGCCGGACCTGCTGACCATCGTCGCCGCCGAGATGGCGACGGCGACGTCCGCCGCGGCCGCGGGCCGTCGCGACGACGTGCTCGTCCCGATCGGGCAGCGGCACGCCGAGCTGCGGTTGGCCGGGCGGCCGGGTTCCGTGGTCGCCGCGCCGGCGTCCTCGGGCGGGCCGGTGGCCTCGGCCGCCTGATCGCACGGCCCGCCCCGGCCGACCGCTCCTGCGCGGTAGGGTGCGGACAGACCGGCAGCGATGCCAGGATGGACAGGGCCGGAGGTCCGGTGCCGACCACGGGGGGAACGCGGGGTCGGTCCGGGGTCCGCACGCCCGCCGTGGTGGCGGGCACGGTCGCGAGCGAACGCAGGCGGAGGACGCGCAGAGATGGCCAACGGATTCACCAAGTTCTTCAGCTATCTGTCGGCCCTGTTCTCGTCGAAGGTCGACGAGCACGCCGACCCGAAGGTGCAGATCCAGCAGGCCATCGAGGACGCGCAGCGCCAGCACCAGCAGCTGTCGCAGCAGGCGGCCGCGGTGATCGGCAACCAGCGTCAGCTGGAGATGAAGCTGAACCGGCAGCTGGGCGAGATCGAGAAGCTGCAGTCGTCGGCGCGGCAGGCGCTCGTCCTGGCCGACCAGGCCCGCTCCCAGGGCGACGAGCAGAAGGCCCAGCAGTACGAGCAGTCGGCGCAGACCTTCGCGACGCAGCTGGTGACCGCGGAGCAGGGCGTCGAGGACCTCAAGACGCTGCACGACCAGTCGATCGGTGCCGCCGCGCAGGCCAAGCAGGCCGTCGAGCGGAACTCGATGATGCTGCAGCAGAAGATCTCCGAGCGGACCAAGCTGCTCAGCCAGCTCGAGCAGGCCAAGATGCAGGAGCAGGCCGCGAAGTCGCTGCAGCAGATGAGCGAGCTCTCCGCGCCGCGCAACGCGCCCTCGCTCGACGAGGTCCGCGACAAGATCGAGAAGCGGTACGCGACCGCGCTCGGGTCCGCGGAGCTGGCCCAGAACTCGGTGCAGGGCCGGATGCTGGAGGTCCAGCAGTCGACCACCGACATGGCCGGCATGTCGCGGCTGGAGCAGATCCGGGCGTCGATGTCGGGGGCGCCGATCGCCGGGGGTCAGCAGGCCCCGCAGGTGGGCCAGGGGGAGGCGCAGCAGCAGCTGCCGTCCTCGCCGGCGCCGGCCCAGCAGCAGAACACCCAGAACCAGCAGCAGCCCGGCACCGCCTGAGCCGCTCGCCCGTTCCGTCCCGTCCGCCGCGGTCCCGCCCAGGGACCGCGGCGGACGTGTGTCCGGGCCCGGGCGGCTGTCCGCAGGCCCGGCCGCCGGTGGCGCCCGTGGCAGCAGGGGTCAGCGGGTGCGGGCGGCGCCGGGTGGCGGTCGCCCGGGGGCACCGCGGCGCGGGCCTGTCGCCCGGCGCACCGGGCGCGGGGACGGTCCCGTCTGGCAGCGCGGGCACCAGTAGGTGACCCGGGCCCGGTGGTCGTCGCCCTGGTCTGCGGTCCGGATGCGGGTCCCGCACCGGCGGCACGGGCGTCCGGGCCGCTCGAACACCCAGTGCGCCTCGCCGGCGGCCAGCGAGCCGGTCGTCGTCTGCTCCGGGCGGTCCTTGTTCGACGACAGCAGCCGCCGCGACAGGTCGATGACCCCGGGCAGGTCGGGCACGTCGCGGACCGGCACCCAGGGCGTGAGTCCCAGCAGGAAGCAGATGTCGTTGCGGTAGAGGTTGCCGAGACCGGCCATGACCCGCTGTTCGAGCAGTACCAGCCCGAGCGGGTGGCCGGCCCGGGCGGTCATCCGGCGCAGCGCCTCGGCGTCGTGGCCGGGGCCCCAGTCCGGGTCGAGCAGGTCGGGTCCGAGATGACCGACGAGGGTGTGCTCGTCGTCGGTGGCGAGCAGCTCCAGGTCGTGCAGGGCGAACCCGACCGCGACCCGGTCGGCGGTCTCCAGCACCGCGCGCGCCTCGTGCGCGACCCGGCGCCACCGCATGCCCGGCCGGTACAGGTGCCAGGAGCCGTCCATCCGGAAGTGGCTGTGCAGGCTGCGGCCGTCGTCGAACCGGGTGAACAGGTGCTTGCCGACGGAGACGACGCCGGTCACGGTCAGCCCGGCCAGGTCGTGCTCGACCAGGCGCGGATGGCGCAGCTCGCCGCGCAGCAGCTCGTGCCCGGACAGCGCGGTGTGCAGCCGCTTGCCGGCCAGGTACACGGTGTCTCCCTCGGGCACGTCCGCGACGCTACCCGGGCGGGCCGGGTCCGGCCCGGGCTCAGTCGACGACGAGGGTCCGCAGCTGCGGCCACACCTGCGACCACGGACGCGTCAGGCCCTCGCCCAGCCAGATGCGGTTGCCGTCGCCGAGGTCGGTCACCGGTCGCAGTACCACCCCGGTGGGTGCCAGCAGGCCGGGGTCCCGGCCGAGGAAGATCACGACGTCGTGGTCGTCCGGGGGCGGGTCGAAGTAGCCGTAGCTGCGGTTGCCGCTGTACCCGGGCGGCAGGCCGAGCGCGGGGTCGGCGGTGTCGACGTAGGCGGCGAAGATGTAGGAGCCGCCCACCACGACGGCGCGGTCCCGCTGGTCCGGGGGCAGCCCGTCGCGGACGCGGGCGACCTCGCCGACGATCCGCTCCGGCACGGCGGGGTCGGCCGCCCCGGCGCTCGCGGACAGCATCGCCGCGGCGAGGGCGACCGACAGCACCCCGGCCGGCCACGCCACCCAGGACCACCGCCGTCGCCCGGTCGCGCGCCGCTCCTGGAACCACACCGCCCCGAGCGCGGCGACGGCACCGTGCAGCCCGCACAGGTAGTAGGCACGCCCCACGGTCACCGCGAACACGATCCACAGCACGAGGAAGGCCACCGCGACGAAGCGGTACGGCCGCAGCCGCGGCGTCGTGAACGCCGCGACCGTCCCGACCACGACGAGCACGGTGCCGAGCAGCCCGGCCAGCAGCAGCATCGCCACCGCGTTGGGGCCCGGCCCGCCGAACAGCACCGATTCCTGCGCGACGACCGACGTCATGCGCAGCTGCGGCCAGCCGTGCACGGCCTGCCACACCAGTGTCGGTGACGCGATCAGTGCCCCGAGCAGGGCGGCCCACCAGAACGCGGGCCGCCGCAGCATCGCCCGCGGCCCGGCCACGCCGATCGCGAGGACCAGCACCGCGCCCAGCAGGATCACCTGGAACTTCGTCAGCGCGGCCAGGCCGAGGAGCGGGCCGACAGCGAGGAGCAGCCGGTCGTCGCGGACCCGGGTCCAGCGCACCAGCAGCCACAGCAGCAGCGCCCACTGCAGCGGCTCCAGCGAGTACGGCGTCAGGAAGTGCCCGAACAGCGTCACCCACAGCCCGGTGGCCTGGGCGAGCGCGGTGAGGACCTGGGCGCGGCGGTCGCCACCCAGCTCGCGGGCGATCAACGCGGCGACGACGACCGCGCCCGCCGTCGCCAGCGACGGCACGATCCGCAGCACCCCGTTCACCCCGGGTGCGAGGACGTCGGCGAGCCCGGCCAGCGCCGGTGCGACCGGGGGCTGGTCGGCCGACCCCCAGTCGAGGTGGTGCCGCCCGATCGCCAGCATCAGCGCCTCGTCGAACCAGTACCCGCGCCCCAGCGCCCCCATGACGAGGTGGACGACGGCCACCACCCCGGCGACGATCCCGACGGGCAGCCGCGCGAGCCGCGGAACCGCCGTGGGCGCAGCGCCGGAGTCCCGGACCGTGGTCGACGACGTCATGTGTCCCCCCGGGCGACGACGTGGACGCCGGCGGTCCCGGGCCCGGCGCCATCAGACCCCGGGGGGTCCGTCCGGCGCAGCGGGCATCGGGCGGTGGACGATCGACTTCGGTCTACCGGCCGCCCACCCTCCGGTCAGCCGCGCGGGGGGCTGCGGGCGATCCGCAGTGCCCACAGCACCAGCGGGACCTGCAGCGGCAGCCGACCCCAGCCGATCGCCCGGTACAGCGGGTCCTTGCGGTTCCAGTGCAGCGCCATCGACACGTTCGCCGGGAACACCGCCGCGAACAGCGCTGCCGCGGCCCAGCCGCCCGCACGCCGGGTCCGCGGATGCGCGACCGCCGCGGCGACGGCGCCCTCGGCGGCCCCGGAGGCGTAGGTCCAGAACCGGGGCTCCCCGGGCAGGCTGCGCGGCACGATCGAGTCGAACGGCTCGGGCCGCACCACGTGCAGGACGGCGGCGGTGCCGAGCAGCCCCGCGAGCCCGAGAGCGAGACGCCGGTCACGGGACGGGGTGCCGGGGGAGTGACGGAGCATGACGACGATGGTGCCACCCGGTACGGGCGGCGGCCGCGCCCGCCGATGCGGCGGGCGTCACGGCCGGCGCCGGGTGCCCGCGGGCGATCCCGGCCACGTCCACCGGGCCTGCCGACCGGTCGCCGCCGGGCGGCCGGTCAGCCGATCGGCTCCGGGAGCCGGTCGACCTCGTAGGTCAGGCCGATCGTGTCGCCGGTGGCCGGGTCGTGCAGCTCCACCCGCCAGGCGTCGGCGAACTGGTCGACCCCCGGCCTCATCGCGACGGTCCCCGACAGCAGGACGGTGCCGGGCACCAGCCAGCCGCGCTCGCGCAGCAGGTCGACCCAGTATCCGGGCGGGAGGAGGGCGGCCAGCGTCGCGTCCTGCACGAGCTCCTCGCTGCCGCCGTGACGGACCCACGCGCGCAGGCTGATGTCGTCGAGCCGGTCGGCGACCTCCGACAGCCGCCAGGCCTTCCGGCCCAGGACGTCGAGACCCGCGTTCTTGCTCCACGCGACGCCGTGCACCTCCAGGGCGCGGTCGGTGTGGTCACAGGCGACGGTCAGCAGCGGGTCGGTCACGTCGTCACCGACGACCAGCGCCCACTCCGCCTCGCCGGAGGTCCGGCCGTGCTGGGCGGGGACCCGGTCGGTCTGCGACGCCAGGTACGGCGAGACCGGGTAGAGCGCCGGCACCGTGTCCGGGGCCGGCACGCCCAGCTCGGCCAGCTCGGCGACGTGCGCGGCGACCTCCTCCTGGGCGCGTCCGGCGTACCCGGCGTTGAAGACCCGGTGGACCTCCACCGAGCGGGTGCTGCCGTCGGGCAGGGCCAGTTCGAGCGTCACGGGGGACCTCCGTCAGATGTGTACGTCGCGTAACCGATGTGCGCGAGGGTTGCGCACACACTGTGTATACAGCAAGTATGAGGCCCGTCCACCGACCACCACCGACCCCGGGAGTCCGCGATGACCTCGACGTCCGCCTCCTCGTCACCACCGGTCGACCGCCGTGACCTGCGCAAGGCGTTCGTCGCGAGCCTCACCGGCACCTCGCTCGAGTGGTACGACTTCGCCGTCTACTCCGCGGCGGCGGCCCTCGTGTTCCCTGTGCTGTTCTTCCCGGCCGCGGACCCGCTGACCGGTCTGCTGCTCGCGTTCTCGACCTACGCCGTCGGCTACGTCTCGCGCCCGCTCGGTGGCGTCGTGTTCGGTCGCCTCGGCGACGTCATCGGCCGCAAGCAGGTCCTGGTCATCACGCTCGTGCTGATCGGCGTCGCGACGTTCCTGATCGGCCTGCTGCCGTCCTACGGCACCATCGGCGTCGCCGCGACGATCCTGCTGGTGCTGCTGCGCTTCGCCCAGGGCGTCGGGGTCGGCGGCGAGTGGGGCGGTGCGGTGCTGCTCTCCAGCGAGTTCGGCGACCCCCGCCGGCGCGGGTTCTGGGCCTCGGCCGCCCAGGTCGGTCCGCCGGCGGGCAACCTGCTCTCCAACGGCGTGCTCGCGCTGCTCACCGTGCTGCTCACCGACCAGCAGTTCCTCGACTGGGGCTGGCGGCTGGCGTTCCTGCTCTCGGCGGTGCTGGTCGCGTTCGGTCTGTGGATCCGGCTGAAGCTGGAGGACACCCCGGTCTTCAGGGCGATCGCCGAGTCCGGTGACCGGCCGTCCGCGCCGGTGCGCGAGGTGTTCACCGCCGAGCGGCGCCCGCTGCTCGCGGGGATCCTCAGCCGGATCGGCCCGGACGTCAGCTACGCGTTGTTCACCGTCTTCGTGCTCACCTTCGCCACCAGCCGGCTCGGGTTCTCCCGCTCGGAGGTGCTCGGCGCGATCCTCATCGGGTCGGCCCTCCAGCTCCCCGCGATCCCGCTGGCGGGCGCGCTGACCGACCGGGTCAACCGGCGCGTGGTCTACGGTGTCGCCGCCGCGATCGCCGGGGTGTGGCCGTTCGTGTTCTTCCCGATGATCTCCGGTGGCTCGTTCGGGCTGCTCGTGCTCGGCGTGGTCGTCGGGCTCGCGCTGCACTCGTTCATGTACGGGCCGCAGGCCGCGTTCGTGACCGAGCAGTTCTCGCCGCGGCTGCGCTACACCGGCAGCTCGCTCGCCTACACGATCGCCGGTGTCGTCGGCGGGGCGATCGCGCCGCTGGCGTTCACCGCGCTGTCCGGCGGGACGGGCAACTGGGTGCCGGTCGCGATCTACCTGGCCGTCGCCTGCGCCCTGACCGTCACCGGGCTGGTCCTGGGGCGCGACCCCGACCACGCCGAGGACGAGGCCTACCTGTCCGTCACGCCCTGAGCAGTACGCGCAGGGTCAGCTGCAGGTGCTCGTCGATCGCCTTCGCCGCCGCGTCCGGGTCGTCCCCGGCCAGCGCCGTCATGATCCGGCCGTGCTCGGCGCAGACCGCCTGGCGCCGGCCCTCGGTCCGGAACAGAGCGGTCACCCCGACCCGGCGCTGGCGCACCCGCAGTCCGGCGTAGGTCCGCGAGAGCAGGGTGTTGCCGGCGGCGTCGACCAGTGCCTGGTGGAACACCATGTCGAGCTCGATGAACTCGGCCGGGTCCCCGCCGGCGCCGGCGAGCTCACGCTGCCGGCCCAGGGCCGCGTCCATCGCCTCGAACGGGACGCCGTGGGCGTCCATCGCCGCGCGGGCGGCGTGCTGCTCCAGGACCCCGCGCAGGTCCATCAGCTCGGAGATCTGCCGGCCGGTCAGCGGTGGCACGTAGGCGCCGCGACCGGGCAGCATCTCGACCAGGCCGTCGGCCACGAGCAGCAGCAACGCCTCACGGACGGGCGTGCGCGACACCCCGATCCGGCCGGCGAGCTCGTTCTCGTTGAGGAACGTGCCCTGCACCTCCGGATCGACCAGGACGGTCTCGCGCAGGTAGTGCAACGCGCGCTCGCGACCGGACTCCCGTGACGTCGGCATACGACACGTATACACCGAACCACCCCAGGAGAACGCATGCGGATCGCCCTCGCCCAGATCGCCGCCACCACCGACCCGGCGGAGAACCTCGCCCTGGTCGCCGACGGCGTCGCCGATGCGGCCGCCCGGGGCGCGCGGCTGGTCGTGTTCCCCGAGGCCACCCAGTGCCGGTTCGGGGTGCCGCTCGGCCCGGTCGCCGAGCCCCTCGACGGCGCCTGGGCGTCCCGGGTCCGCGAGCTCGCCGCCGACGCGGGCGTCACCGTGGTCGCCGGGATGTTCACTCCCGCCGACGGCGGCCGCGTCCGCAACACCCTGCTCGCCACCGGGCCCGGTGTGGAGGAGCACTACGACAAGATCCACCTGTTCGACGCGTTCGGGTTCGCCGAGTCCGACACGGTCGCCCCGGGGGCCCGGCCGGTCACGGTCACCGTCGACGGTGTGACGGTCGGCCTCGCGACCTGCTACGACCTGCGGTTCGCGGGCCTGTTCCAGACCCTCGGCGACGCCGGGGCGCAGGTCGTCGTGGTGCCCGCGTCCTGGGGCGCGGGGCCGGGCAAGCGTGAGCAGTGGGAGCTGCTGGTGCGCGCGAGGGCCCTCGACACGACGGCCTTCGTGGCGGCCTGCGACCAGGCGGACCCGGAGGCGGCGGGGCGTCCGGTCGCCGGTGGCGCCCCGACCGGGATCGGGATCAGCGCGGTCGCCGGTCCGACCGGCTCGCTCGTCGCGGCGCTCGACGCCGCGCCGGGGACCCTGGTCGTGGACCTCGACCTCGACGCGGTGACCGCGGCCCGCCGGGCGGTCCCGGTCCTGGCCAACCGCCGGTACTGACCCGCCCGGCCGGTCCGACAGCCGGCCCGGCCCCGTCCGGCGGCTCCGGTCAGGCCCGCAGCCGCAGCCCCTTCGGCGTCACCCGGAACCCGGCCTCGGTGAGCACCTCGGACAGCGCCGAGACCAGCGAGTCCTGCCCGTCGGCGCGCTCCACGGCGAGCGACCCGAGCCAGCCCTCGTGCACCGCCCCGGCGAGCGACTCGGCGCCGGCGCGCAGCTCGTCGCGGTCCTCGGTGAACGACAGCAGCGACTTCCCGCCCCGTTCGACGTAGAGCGCGGGCGCCCCGTCGACCAGGGTGACCAGGGCGCCGGCCTTGCGACCGGGGCGGTGCCGGGTCTCGCCGGTCGTGTCCGGCCAGGGCAGGGCCGCGCCGTAGGGCTGGGCGGGGTCGGTGGCGGCGAGCACCACCCGGGACAGCTCGCGCCACGCCTCCCGCGGCGCCTGCGGGCGGCGACCGGCGCCGTCGAACTCGCCGTGGCGGCCGGCGCCGCCGAGCCCGCCCAGGCCGCCGCGCAGGTCGTCGGGCACCTCCGCGTACGGGTCGTCGCCCGGCTGGGGCCCCGCAACGTCGCCGGAGAGGTCGGAGCCCGGCAACCCGGCTGCGTCGCCGGAGAGGTCGTCGGGCAGGGGCTCGCCGTCCCCGGTCGGGTCCACGGACCCGGCCGGGTCGGCGGAACCGGCGCGGTCGGTGGGGTCGGCGACGACCGCGCCCGGCCCGGCCCCGAGGCGGCGCGGACCGGTCGGCGGGGCGGGGGAGGGGCCGCCGTCGGTCCCGGCGAGGGCCCGGACCCGGTCGATCGCGCCCGGTACCGCGAACTGCGCCGCGCCCAGCCCCTCGACGATGTAGCCGCGCCGGCACCGGCCGGACTCCTCCATCGCCCGGAGCACCTTGTAGACCGCGGCGAACCCGCCGGTGACCCGTTCGGTGCCCAACGCGCCCCGGGTCAGCACGCCGTGGCGCTCCAGGAACGCCTCCGCGGTGGCGTGCGCACGGCGGGTCGGGTCGGGCTCGCGCGGCACGGCCACCGACCAGCGCCCGCCGACCGACGGCGGCCCGGTCCGGCTGGGCATCGACGGCCGCCCCGCACGCAGCTGCGCATAGCGCCCGCGGGCCGGTCGGCGTGCCGTGCGGTGCGCCCCGCCCTGCCGCCCGGACGCGCCACGCCGTCCGCCGCCCCCGGACAGCCGGGCCCGCAGCGGGCCGAGCGTGTCGTTGGTGAGCGCACCCGCCCAGACCAGGTCCCAGACGGCGGCGACGACGTCGTCGTCGGAAGGGGCCGGTTCGTCCTGCTCGGTCAGCAGCACCCCGGCCCGGGTCGCGAGCTCGCGGAAGAACAGCGCGCCGCCCCCGGAGTCCGGTGCGGCCTCCGGATCGGTCAGCGCGGCCGGGTCGGTCAGCCCGAGCGCGGCCAGCACCGCGGTGTGCAGCGGAGTGCCCGCGGTGTCCAGGTCGGGGGCGGGCAGCAGCAGATCCGCCACGTCGGCCGGGGCCAGCGCCAGCCAGCCGTCCTGCCCGGACAGTGCGCCGCACCCGACCCAGGTCACCTCACCGGAGGCGGTCAGCTCGTCGAGCAGCGCGGGGGTGTAGCCCGGCAGCCGGGCCGGCAGCACCAGCGACTCGACCGCGCTCGCCGGCAGCGGCGCCCCGGCGAGCTGCTCGACCACACCGAGCACGTCCTCGGCACCCGGTGCGCGGCGCACCCGGCCTCGCCGCTCGGAGCCCGACCGCACCTGGACGCCCTGCCACTGCGGCAGGAACCGGCCCAGCGCCCGCTGCTCGACGGGCTCGACCTCGTGCCGCAGCTTCGCCAGCGACGCGCGCCGCAGCCGTCGCAGCACCTCGGCGTCGCAGTACTCCAGCTCGCCGCCGGAACCGGCGGGCACCGACGCCTGCGGGCGCAGCTCGCCCTTCATCAGCCGACCGGTGCCGGTGAGCCGCTCCAGCACCCCGGCGACCACGGCCACGCCCAGCCCGAAGCGGCGGGCGAGCTCGGCGGCGGTGAACGGCCCGTGCGTGCGCGCCCAGCGCAGCACGAGATCCCCGAGCGGGTCGGGCACCGGCTCGGTGAACGCCTCCGGCACCCCGACCGGCAGCGCCGTGCCCAGCGCGTCCCGGATCCGGCCGGCGTCCTCGATCGCGACGAACCGTTCCTCGCCGGCGATCCGCACCCGCAGCGCCCGGCGGTCGCGCTCCAGCTGCGCCAGCCACGCCGGGTCGACACCGCGGGCCCGCCCGTCGGCCTCGGACAGGTCACCGACGAAGCGGAGCAGGTCCGCGGTGCCCTCCATGTCGCGGGCGTGCCGGTCCGGGTCGGTGCGCTGCAGCTGGCCCTCGATCTCGGCCAGCATCTCCGGATCGAGCAGCTCCCGGATCGCCTCGGAGCCGAGCAGTTCCGCCAGCAGCGTCGAGTCCAGCGACAGCGCGGCCGCGCGGCGCTCGGCCAGCGGCGCGTCGGCCTCGTAGAGGAACATCCCGACGTAGCCGAACAGCAGGCTGCGTGCGAACGGCGACGGCTGCGACGACTCGACCTCGGCGACCTTCACCTTCCGCGCGGCGACGTCGCCCATCAGCTCGCGCAGGCCGGGCAGGTCGTAGACGTCCTGCACGCACTCCCGCATCGCCTCCAGGGTGATCGGGAACTGCTCGAACTTGCCCGCGACGCTCAGCAGCTGCGCCGATTTCTGCCGCTGCTGCCACAGCGGGCTGCGGCGGCCCGGGTCGCGCCGGGGCAGCAGCAGCGCCCGCGCGGCGCACTCCCGGAACCGCGACGCGTACAGCGCCGAGTTCCCCAGCTCCGCGACGACGATCTGCTCGATCTCGCCCGGCTCCAGCAGCACGTCCTCGGCGCTCGGGACGACCTCGGTGCCGTTGTCGTCCACGGCGTCCGGGAGGCGCAGCACGATCCCGTCGTCGGCGCCCGACGCGCTCACCTCGACCCCGCGGCGCTCCCGCATCCGGGCGGCGATCGCCAGCGCCCACGGCCCGTTGACCTGCGCCCCGAACGGCGAGTGCACGACGAGGCGCCAGTCGCCCAGCTCGTCGCGGAACCGCTCCACCAGGATCGTGCGGTCGCTCGGCACGTGCCGGGTCGCCTCGCGCTGCTCGCGCAGGTAGGACAGCAGGTTGTCGCAGGCCCACTCGTCGAGCCCGGCCGCGGCGGCGCGCTCCCGGGCGTCGGCGTCGGCCAGCCCGGACATCTCGCGCACGAACGCGCCGACGGCCCGGCCCAGCTCCAGCGGCCGCCCGATCGACTCGCCCTTCCAGAACGGCATCCGGGCGGGCACCCCCGGCGCCGGGGTGACGATCACGCGGTCGTGGGTGATGTCCTCGACCCGCCACGACGAGGTCCCCAGCAGGAACGTGTCCCCGACGCGGGACTCGTAGACCATCTCCTCGTCGAGCTCGCCGACCCGCGACCCGGCGCCGTCCGCGCCGCCCGGCGTCATCACGGTGAACAGGCCGCGGTCGGGGATGGTGCCGCCGGAGGTGACGGCCAGGCGCTGCGCGCCCGGGCGGCCGCGCAGCTCGTCGGTGACCCGGTCCCAGGTGATGCGGGCGCGCAGCTCGCCGAACTCCTCGGACGGGTAGCGCCCGGCCAGCATGTCCAGCACCGAGTGCAGCGCGGAGTCCGGCAGCGCCGCGAACGGGGCCGCCCGGCGGATCGTCGCGGCGAGGTCGGACAGCTGCCACGACTCCATCGCGACCATCGCGACGATCTGCTGGGCCAGCACGTCGAGCGGGTTGCGGGGGTAGCGCGTGGACTCGATCGACCCGGTCGTCATCCGTTCGGCGACGACGGCGCAGGACACGAGATCGCCGCGGTACTTCGGGAACACGACGCCCTCGGACACCGCGCCCACCTGGTGCCCGGCGCGCCCGACCCGTTGCAGCCCGGACGCGACCGACGGCGGCGCCTCGACCTGCACGACCAGGTCGACGGCCCCCATGTCGATGCCCAGCTCCAAACTGGACGTCGCGACGACGCACGGCAGCACGCCGGACTTCAGCTCCTCCTCGACCAGGGTCCGCTGGTCGCGCGACATCGAGCCGTGGTGGGCCTTGGCCACCGTCGGCGCGGCCCCGCCGCCCACCCCGGACTGCCCGACCGCCTCGGCCGGGAACGCACCCGGGGCGTCGGCGTCGAGGTCGGCGGCCTCCTCCAGGGCTGCGGCCTCCTGCTCGGCGGCGAGTTCGTTCAGCCGGGAGGTGAGCCGCTCGGCGAGCCGGCGGGAGTTGGAGAACACGATGGTCGAACGGTGCTCGCGCACCAGGCCGAGCAGCCGCTCCTCCACCGCGGGCCAGATCGAGGGCTTGCGCGCCGTGCCCGCGGCGGACCCGACGACCTCCTCGTCGGTGCTGCCCGGGGCGGGCCGCTCGTCGAGCGCGGCCAGGTCGGGCACCGGGACCTGCACCTCGACCCGGATCGTCTTGGGGATCGCGGGCTGCACGACCTCGACCGGGCGGGTGCCGGACAGGAACGTCGAGACCTCGTCCACCGGGCGCACGGTCGCCGAGAGCCCGATCCGCTGCGGGGTGGCCTCGGTGATCTCCTCGAGGCGTTCCAGCGACACCGCCAGGTGCGCCCCCCGCTTCGTCCCGGCGACGGCGTGCACCTCGTCGAGGATCACCGTCGTCACCCCGCGCAGGGACTCCCGCGCGGCCGAGGTGAGCAGCAGGAACAGCGACTCCGGGGTGGTGACCAGCACGTCCGGCGGGGTGCGCTGGAACTGGCGTCGCTCGTCGGCCGGGGTGTCGCCGGTGCGCATCCCGACGGTGATGTCGGGGACCGGCTCGTCGAGCCGCTGTGCGGCCTGGCGGATGCCGGTCAGCGGCGAGCGCAGGTTGCGCTGCACGTCGACGGCGAGGGCCTTGAGCGGCGAGACGTAGAGGACCCGGCAGCGGTGCTTCGGCTCGGCGGGCGGCGGGGTGGCGGCGAGCCGGTCCAGCGCCCAGAGGAACGCGGCGAGGGTCTTGCCGGACCCGGTCGGCGCGACGACGAGCGCGTTGCGCCCGGCCTGCGCCGCGGACCAGGCGCCCTCCTGGGCCGCCGTGGGCGCGGCGAAGGCCCCCTCGAACCACTGGCGGGTGGCGGGGGAGAAGCCCTCGAGTGCGGTCACGCCGACCATCATGCGGGTGGGGTCCGACAGTCACCCGTCGAGCGCCCGTCGGACCGGGCGTGACCTGCGACGTCAGCGGGCGGCGTCGGCCCTCGTGCGGGGCCAGACCTCCGCGGTGTCCTCGGCCGGGAACTCGGCGACGACCGCCGCGACCGTCCAGACCATCGACGCCAGGAAGTCCACGCCCAGCGCGTCGACGTAGTGCGAGGTCTCGCGGGCGTCGGCCGGGTCGACGAGCGGGGCGACCGTGTAGCGGGCCCGGGCCGCGTAGCGCGGGCCCAGGTTGCTCCCGATCCAGCCCAGTGCCCGCTCGGAGCGGTCGTCGTGGTCGGCGAGCGCGGTGCGGGCGGCGTCGTACCAGTCGGCCAGCACCAGGAAGGCCAGCGACCAGCCGGGCGGGGTGGCGTCCGGCGGCATGTCCCGGTCGACCGCGGTCAGCCTGCGCACGGCGAACCGGGCCGGGTCGGGCCCCGGCGCGGCGAGGGTCTCGCGCACCGCTCCGGCCAGCACGTCGGAGACCATGCGGTAGGCGTTCTGCAGCTCCGCGTCGTCCGTGCCCGCCGACCTGCGTGTGTTCGGGGTCGTGCCCGCCATGTCCACCGTCCTCCGCTCGTGTGGCCGGGCCGGAGCGTAACGCCCTGGCGCGCGGCGGCCGTGGCACGGCAGCATCCGCCCGTGACCGCCGCACCCGACGCCGCCTCCCCGCCGCAGGACCCCGCCCAGCCCCGCCTGCTGGCGGTGCTCGCGATCGGGCAGGTGCTCGGCGGGACGGCCGTGGCGACCTCGATCGCCGCGAGTTCGCTGGTCGCGTCCCGGCTGTCCGGCTCGCCCGCGGTCGGTGGCGTCGCGTCGACGGCGAGCGTGCTGGGCGCGGCGGGTGCGGCCGCCGTCGTCGCACGCGTGGCCCAGGCCCGGGGACGGCGTCCCGCGCTGGTCGGCGGTCACCTGGTGGGACTGCTCGGCGCGGTCGGTGCGGTCGTCGCGGCCACGACCGGCTCGGTGGCGCTGCTGCTGGTGTCGTTGCTGCTGATCGGTTCGGGGACGGCGGTCGGGCTCGCCGCGCGCTACGCCGCCACCGACCTGGCCGCGCCGGCGCGGGCCGGCCGCGCGCTCGCGCTGGTGGTGTGGGCGACGACGGTCGGTGCGGTCGCCGGGCCGAACCTGCTCGGTCCGCTGGACTCCGTGGCCGTGTCGGCCGGGCTGCCCGGTGTCGCCGGTCCGTACCTGCTCTGCGCGGTCGCGTTCGCCCTGGCGGCCCTGACCGGGTGGCTGGGTCTGCGGCCCGACCCGCTGCTGCGGGCCCGGGAGCGCGCGGGGACCCCGGCCGGCGCACCCGGGGCCGCGGCGGTGCGGCCGTGGGCGGTGCTGCGGGCCTCGCGCCCCGCGCTGCTCGGCGCGGTCGGCATCGTGCTCGGGCACGCGGTGATGGTCGGGCTGATGTCGATGACCCCGGTGCACATGGACCACGGCGGCGCGGCGCTGTCGGTCGTCGGGCTGGTGATCAGCCTGCACATCGCGGGGATGTACGCGCTCAGCCCGTTGTTCGGGTGGCTCGCCGACCGGCTCGGACCGGCGCGGGTGCTGGCCGGTGCCGGGGTGCTGCTGCCGCTGGCGGGGGTGGTCTGCGCCCTCGCCGCGCCGACCTCGACCGGCCTGCTGTCGGTGGGCCTGGTGCTGCTCGGTCTGGGCTGGTCGGCAGCGGTGGTGGGCGGGTCGGCGCAGCTCACGGCGTCGCTGGCGGTGGCCGACCGGCCGCGGGTGCAGGGCTCGGTGGACGTGGCGATGAACCTGGTCGGCGCCGCCGCCGGGATCGTGGCCGGGGTGCTCGTGACGGTGTCGTCCTACGCGCTGCTCGGCGCGCTGGTGGTCGTGGCGACGGTGCCGTTCCTGCTGGTGGCAGCACGCTCGGCCCGCACGGGACGCCCGGCGGCCGGCTGAGCGGGCCCCTCAGCGACGGCGCTGGTGGAGCCACCAGCGCACCAGCACGACCAGCGCGGACAGCAGCGCGAGCAGCGACACGACCTGCCACGCCAGGGGCGACCCGATGCCGGTCGTCGCGAGGACCTCGTCGGCGACGTCGACCGGGACGGTCGCGAGCAGTTCGGACATATCACCCAGGCTACCGGCTCCGGGGCCGTCAACGGGCGGACACCACACGGAACGGGTGACCCGTCTACCCTCGCGGGCGTGCGACTGAGCCACTTCCGGGAACTGATGGAGGGCGAGTTCGGGCCGGTGCGGGCGGCGTCGCTGTCCCGCGACCACGTCTTCGCCGACCTCGGCGGCCGGACCGTCGAGCAGGCGATCGAGGCGGGTCTCGACCTGCGCCGGGTCTGGCGCGCGGTCTGCGCGGCCTACGAGGTCCCACCCGCACGGCGGTAGCGGCGCCCCGGGCGGTCGTGGTGACCGCTCGGCTCCCGTGGGTGCCCGGTCGGCGTGTCGCGGTGTCGGATCGAACGCGTGTTCGTCTACGGTTCCGCCAGGGCCCGCGGTACCGGTCCTGCAGCGCGGTGTCGGACGAGTTGTCCACAGGCGCCGATCCGGGCCCGTAACTGTCAGGGGTACCCCATACCGTTGTGGTGTGCCTCCCCGAAAGACACCAGCAGGACCCGATCGTCGACCACCAGCGAGGAGTCAAGAGATGTCCGCTCCGGACCGCGGCAAGGCGCTCGAACTCGCCCTCGCCCAGATCGAGAAGAACCACGGCAAGGGATCGGTGATGCGCCTGGGCGACCAGACCCGCGTCCCGATCAGTGCCATCTCCACGGGCTCCATCGCGCTCGACGTCGCGCTCGGCGTCGGGGGCATCCCGCGCGGCCGCGTCGTCGAGATCTACGGCCCGGAGTCCAGCGGCAAGACGACCGTCGCGCTGCACGCGGTCGCGAGCGCGCAGGCCGCCGGAGGCGTCGCGGCGTTCATCGACGCCGAGCACGCGCTCGACCCGGAGTACGCCAAGGCGCTCGGCGTCGACACCGACGACCTGCTGGTCTCCCAGCCGGACACCGGTGAGCAGGCGCTGGAGATCGCGGACATGCTGATCCGCTCCGGCGCGCTCGACATCATCGTCATCGACTCGGTGGCCGCGCTCGTGCCGCGCGCCGAGATCGAGGGCGAGATGGGCGACAGCCATGTCGGCCTGCAGGCCCGGCTGATGAGCCAGGCGCTGCGGAAGATCACCGGTGCGCTCAGCAACTCCGGCACCACCGCGATCTTCATCAACCAGCTGCGCGAGAAGATCGGCGTGATGTTCGGGTCCCCGGAGACCACGACCGGTGGTAAGGCGCTGAAGTTCTACGCGTCGGTCCGCATGGACATCCGCCGCATCGAGACCCTGAAGGACGGCACCGACATGGTCGGCAGCCGGACCCGGGTCAAGGTCGTGAAGAACAAGGTGGCCCCGCCGTTCAAGCAGGCGGAGTTCGACGTGCTCTACGGCGTCGGCATCTCCAAGGAGGGTTCGCTGATCGACGTGGGCGTCGAGCAGGGGATCATCCGCAAGTCCGGTGCCTGGTACACCTACGAGGGCGACCAGATGGGGCAGGGCAAGGAGAACGCCCGCAAGTTCCTCAAGGAGAACCCGGACGTCGCCGCCGAGGTCGAGAAGCGCATCAAGGAGAAGCTGGGGATCGGCGCCGTCGTCGACGCCGAGGAGACCAGCCCGGTCGAGCCCCTCCCGGCCCCGGTCGACTTCTGAGCGTGACCGGCGAGCGCGACGGGTCCGGAGGCACGTCCGGACGGGACGGTGCGGAGCCGACCAGGCCCCGCACCGTCCCGCTCGACGACCTGTTCGGCGTGACCCCGTCGGTCACCGACGAGCAGGATCCGCCCGCGATCCGGACCGCCGACCCGACCGGCGGTGAGCCGGACGAGTCCGTCGCCGAGCCCCCGGGGGTCCCCGGCTGGGACACGAGCCCCCACCAGGTCTCGTTCGCCGCGCTGAGCGGTGCCGACGAGGCCCTCACGACGGCGACCGATCCGCCGGCTGCCTGGTCCACGGGACCGGCGGCGGACGGCGCGACGGACGGGGCGGCGGCCCCTGCCCCGGTCCGCAGGCTGACCCTCGACGACCCCGACCCCCACCCCGAGCCGGCTTCCGGTGGGAGCGCCGACGACGGCGTCGACGATGCGGGACCCGGCTCACCCCGTGTGGTCTCCTTCGAGGAGCTGTCCGGACGGGGCGCCCGCCGCAGCGGACCCCGTCGCGACCGCGCGACCCCGCGTCGGCGTCCGGGCGCCGCGGCAGGCGCGACCGACCGGGACGCCACCGCCGCCGTGCCCGAGGGCACCGGGCCGGACCCGGTCGAGGAGAGCACCACCCCCCGTGGCCGGCGCCGCGGAGAGGGCCGTGGCCGGGGGAGACGTCGGGGTGAGGACGTCACCCCACGCGTCGAGACACCGCAGGAGCAGGAGACCCGCGCCCGCGACATCTGCCTGCGCCTGCTCACCGACCGCGCCCGCACGGTCAAGGAGCTCGGCGACGCGCTGCGTCGCAAGGAGATCCCCGACGAGGTCGCGCACCGCGTCCTCGACCGGTTCGACGAGGTCGGACTCGTCGACGACCAGGCCTTCGCCGAACAGTGGGTCCGGTCCCGCCACCGCCACCGCGGCCTCGGCAAGCGGGCGATCGCGATGGAGCTGCACCGCAAGGGCGTCGACCGCGAGATCGCCGACGAGGCGCTCACCGGCATCGACGACGACTCCGAACGCGACCGGGCCCGCGAGCTCGTCGTACGGCGGCTGCGGAGCCTGCCCGTCGGGAGCCGCGAGGAGCGGCAGTCCAGCGCCCGCAAGCTGGTCGGCATGCTCGCGCGCAAGGGTTACGGGCCCGGGGTCGCCTACGGGGTGGTCAAGGAGGAGATCGCCGCCGCCGGTGCGGAGGCCGACGAGCTGGGCGAGGCCCCGCCCGAGGACTGACCGTCCCGGGACGGGGCCCCCGCCCGGTCACGACCGCACCACGCGCCCTCCCCGGGCAGCGGGGCGACCGCCGCGACCGCCGCGACCGGCGGCGTCGTCGCCGGGTCCGACAGCGCACCCGGAGCCCGCGGGATCCCGCCGGCCGGGTACCGCCCTCGGACGGCGGGTCCACGGCGTACTGGAGCTGCTCCAGGCCGGCGACCAGCCAGTTCAGTCCGTGGTCGCGGGCCCGCTCGGCAGTCGCCTCGACCGGCCCGGTACCGGGGGGCGCGGCCGACGTCACGGCGCCCACCCCGGCGCCCGCGCCGCCGAGCAGCACCACGAGCACCCCGGCACGGCACCCGCCCGACGCCTGCGGCGGCGACGCCGTGACGTCTCCGGTGCGATCTCGACGGTGGTCTCGACCGCGCTCATCGCCGCACCGCCGGACCCGGGGTGGACCGGTCCCGCCCGCGGGTCGCCCCACCGCCGTCGTCCCCGGGGTCGGGGCCCCCGGCGGGACCAGCGTCTCCAGCGCCATGCACCGTCTCCTGCGTCGTGGCGGCACGATCCGCCACCGCGGGTGCCCCTTCCGGTCGTTGCGCAGAGCAAGCCCAGAGGACGCTGAGCGATCCCCGGGAGTCCACGGTCGAGCCGCCCGGCGGAGATCCGGTTCTGCGTACCGATCAGGGGTGCTTAACCGGTGACTGCGTGCATAGGATGCCCGCGGAGCCGCAGTTCGTGATCGGCGAACGGCGCGGGGAGTCGATCCCGGGAGGGTGTTCGTGAGGATCCGAGGACGAGTGGCCGGCGCCGCGCTGGTGGTGACGGCGCTGTTCGCGCCGGCGGGTTGCGGCGGGGGAGCCGGGGGCGGCGGGACCGCCGCGCAGCCGGGCGGCGAGGCGCAGGGCGGCACGCTGACGGTGTTCGCCGCGGCGTCGCTGACCGGCACGTTCGGTGACCTGGAGAAGAAGTTCGAGGCCGCCAACCCGGGCACGGACGTGGTGTTCAACTTCGCCGGGTCCTCGGCCCTGGCCCAGCAGATCAACCAGGGCGCCCCGGCCGACGTGTTCGCCTCGGCCGACCAGAACAACATGACCAAGGTGACCGACGCGGGCAACGCCCAGGGGCAGCCCGAGGTCTTCGCCACCAACACCCTGCAGATCGCGGTCGCGCCGCAGAACCCGAAGCAGATCGCGTCGCTGCAGGACCTGAGCAGGCCCGGCCTGCGGACCGTGGTCTGCGCCCCGCAGGTGCCGTGCGGCTCGGCGACGGAGAAGGTGGAGAAGGCCGCCGGCGTGGACATCACGCCCGTCTCCGAGGAGCAGGACGTCAAATCGGTGCTGCAGAAGGTCACCACCGGCAACGCCGACGCCGGGCTCGTCTACCGGACCGACGTCGCCGCGTCGACGGGGCAGGCGCAGGGCGTCGACATCCCGCAGGCGTCGGAGGCGGTCAACCAGTACCCGATCGTCGTCCTGAAGAACACGAAGAACGCCGAGCCGGCGCAGAAGTGGGTGCAGTTCGTGAACGGCGACGAGGGTCGTCAGGTCCTCGGGGCGGCCGGCTTCGGCGCCCCCTGACCCCGGGTCAGGGCACGGGGACCGACACCCGTCCCACGAGCCACGGATAGGAGTCCGACAGGGCCTGGGAGAACAGGTCGAAGTCGTGCCCGCCCCCGGGCACGATCACCAGCCGGTTCTCGACACCGGCCCGGGTCGCCACCGCCGACAGCGTGTGCGCGGCGGCGGCCGGATCGGTGTCGGCGTCACCCGCCTCGAACCAGCCGGCGATCCCGGGGGCCCGGTTCGCGGCCAGCAGCGTCGCCGGGTCGTGTGCGGCGAACGCGGTCTGCGACCCGCCGAACAGCCCGGCGACGGTGTCCGGGACTCCGCCGTTGGAGTCCCCGACCCGCGGGCCGAGCAGTCCGGCGTAGTCACCGAACGTGGCGAACACCGTGGGATGGCGCAGCGCCAGCATCGCCGCGCAGCTGCCGCCCTCGGACAACCCCGCCACCGCCCACGACGGCCCCGGCGGCCGCGTCCCCAGCAGCCTGCTCACCACCCGGGGCACGTCGCGGGTCAGGTAGGTCTCGACCTTCGCCGTCGGGGTGTCGACGCACTCGGAGTCCGCGGTGTAGGTGCCGTTGACGTCGGGCATCACCAGGATCGGTGCCACCCCGTGGTGCTGGGCGGCCCAGGCGTTCGCGACGTCGGCGGCGCCCCCGGAGTCCACCCAGTCCACCGGACGGCCGGGGGTCCCGTGCAGCAGCACGATCACCGGCAGCTGTGGCCGGGGCCGTTCGTACCAGGCGGGCGGCACCCACACGACCGTGGGCCGGGCCGCGAAGTGCGACGCCGTCCCCGGGATCGGGATCTGCACGACCTGACCGGTCGCCGGGACCTTCCGCGTCAGCAGCAGCTGGGCGACCCCGATCCCCTCCACCGGTCCGGTCCCGGCCACGTCGCCGACGGTCCGCAGGTAGTCCAGACCGGCGTTCACCCCGACCAGGGCGCTCGCCGGCAGCACCACCGCGACGACGCCCGTCGCACCCAGCCGGGCGAGGATCCGCAGCGACCGGTACCGGGACCGCCCGGCCCGCCGGACCCCCAGGACGACCAGCACGAGGACCACCACACCGGCGAGGACGAACCCCGTCACGAACTGCCACGTGGTGATCGGGACCGCGTCGATCCCGGTGGTACCGGCGTCCATGGACCGCTCTCCTCGTGTCGTGCCCGCGAGATCATCCCCTGCCGCTGTGAGTCCCGGGTGAGAACCCGGTGAGGATCTGCTGAGTCCACTGTCCGGAGCGGTGACGCCGGTCCTGGCGTCGCCGGTGTGGAGCCGACGATCGTCGGGCTGCCGGCGCACATACCGCTGGTGCACGGCGTCGTGGTGCTGGTCCCGCTGACCGCCCTCGGACCGGTGCTGGTCGCGGCCGGCCCGCGCCACGGGTGCGTCTGGTCTGGCCGACCGTGGTGCTCGCCGCGGCCACCCTGGCCCTGGTCCCGGTGACCACCGGGGCGGGGGGATGGCTGGAGCACCGACTGCCGCGGACCCCGCTCATCCGGGACCACGCCGAGCTGGGCGACGGGCTGCTGCCGTGGGCCGCCGGGCCGGCCGTGGTCGCCGTCGTGGTCGCGGTGCGCCACGTCGTGGCGGTCCGGGCCGGGCGTCGCGTCCCCGCGACGGACGGCGGCGGGGCCCCGGAGGTCCCGGCCGGGACGGCGCCCGGCGGGACCGTCGTGACGGTGGTCGTGGCCGTGCTGGCCGTCGTCGTCGCGGTCGGGGCGGTGGTGACGACGGTACGGATCGGGGACTCCGGGGCGCGTGCCGCGTGGACCGGCCAGGTCGCCGAGCAGCCGCTGGGCGGGTCGCAGGGGGAACCGGACGGCGGCTGACCGCCCGCCCCCTGACACCCCGGCGCCGCTCAGCGTGGCGCGCCGTGCCAGCGCCACCGGGCCGGCGCGGGCACACCACGCCACGACGCCCGGCCGGTGTGGTGCAGCAGCGCCCCGGCCGGGTCGTCGCCCGCGTCGACGTCCGGCCACAGCCGGGCGAGTACGCCCCGGCACGGCGCCGCCGGCAGCGTCCACGCCGGGTCGGTGGTCCGGGTGATGTCGTGGGTGTGCACCAGGACCTCGGTGACGCCCATCGCGGCGAACCCGGCGGCGTCGGCGTCGCCGTAGGGGTGCCAGCCGCGCACCCCGCCGGGTGCGGTCCGGACGGCGGCGGCGAGCATCGCCCCGCCGGTCGCGGCGACCTGCAACAGCCCGGCGGTGCCGACGGCGTCGGGCACCACGATCTCGAACGGCGGATAGTCGTCGGGCGGGGCGATCGCCACCTGGGCGGCGTAGCCGAACAGGTCGTCCGCGACGTGCACCACGGTGTCGCGGCACGACCAGTCCAGCGGTCCGGCCGGGGCGGACCAGCCGTCGTCGGGTACCGCCCCCAGGGCTCCGACCATCGTCGTCACCGCGTTCTCGACGTCGTCCGCGCGCATCGGTGAACCGTGCCCTGCGGGCGGGCACCCGGGCCAGCGCATTAGGCTTCCGCGGTGGCCCACGAGGACGAACGCATCGCACTGCTGCTCGACTACGAGAACCTCGCGATCGGCGCCCGCGACGGGCTCGGGGTCGTCCCCTTCGACTTCGGCCCGGTGGCCGACGCGCTCGCCGAACGCGGGCGGGTGGTGGTCCGCCGCGCTTACGCCGACTGGTCCTCCTTCGACGAGGACCGCCGCCTGATGGCCCGCGCCCAGGTGGAGCTCATCGAGATCCCGCAGCGGATCGGCGGCTCCCGCAAGAACGCGGCGGACATCAAGCTCGCCGTCGACGCGATCGAGCTCGCCTACGAGCGGGAGTTCATCACCACCTTCGCCATCGGCACCGGCGACTCGGACTTCACCCCGCTCATGCACAAGCTGCGCGAGCTGGACAAGCGCGTGATCGGGATCGGGGTGCAGTCCTCGACCTCGGCGTTGCTGCCGCCCTCCTGCGACGAGTTCCTGTTCTACGACCGGCTCCCCGGTGTCGAGCCGACCCAGGCGCCCGCACCGCCGCGTCGTCGCCGGGGGAGTCCGCGCCCCGCCCCGGCCCCGGCCGCGGGACCGGTCGCGACCCCCGCCCCGGTCGCGGTCCCGGAGCCGGAGCCGGTCGTTCCGCCGGACCCGTTCGACGTCACGTTCTCCGACGGGCGCGACGACACCGCCACCACCGGGGCCGAGGAACGCGACGTCGCGGGCCTCGTCGTCAGCACCCTCGTCGGACTGACCCGCCAGGCCGACGGCCCGGTCCTGGCGTCGCGGCTCAAGCGCGCGATCCTGCGCAAGGACCCCACGTTCGACGAGGCCGACCACGGCTTCCGCGGTTTCGGCGAGCTGCTGCGCCATCTGCAGGACCGCGGTGCGGTCACGCTGACCACCGGTGCGGCGCAGGGTGACCCCGAGGTGGCGCTGCCCGACGACCCGGACGCCGACCACGACGCGTTCGCGCTGCTCGTCGACGTGGTGCGCGGGATCGCCGCGGCCGGGGACCCGCCGCAGCTGTCCGGGCTGAAGAACCAGCTCCGCAAGCGGGTCCCGGACTTCTCCGAGAAGCGCTACGGCTTCGGCAGTTTCCTGTCCTTCGCGAAGGCGGCCCGCGCCCGGGACCTCATCGCGATGGAGTGGAGCGACGACACCGGCGACTACGTGCTGCGTCCGACGTCCTGACCGCAGACGACCGCGCCCCCGCCGACGTGGTCGGCGGGGGCGCGGTCGCGGTACTGCGGGGACTCAGCGGCCTGCGGCCTTGCGGGTCCCGCGCTGGAACAGCTTGCCCGCACGCGAGGTGACCGCACCGGTCACCCCGAACGCGGTGGCGACCGCCCCGGCGGCGACGCGGCTGGTGAACCGGATCGGGTTCAGCGGCTTGTAGACGCGCAGGGCGAAGTCGTCCAGCTGCGAGGCGGCCCGCTCGCCGTTCTCGTAGAGCCGGCGGGCCAGGCGGGCCCCGGTGTCGTCCAGGTCGTCCTCGACGCGGGCGCTCACGCGCGCGGTCCGGTCCGCGGTGCGCACCGCGGAGTCGGCACCCTGTTCGGCGACGGCCTTGACGGTGGCGGCGGACCGCTCCGCGGACGACGACACCTCGCCGGCGACCTGCTTGCCGGTGCGCTGGGCGTTCCCGGCCAGCTGCTCGCCGGTGGCCTTCGCGGCCTCGGCGGCGGCCTTGCCCGCCTTCTTCGGGTCCTTGCCCTGGTCGTCGACCTTGCGGGCTTCGGCGGCGACCTTGTCGGCGCCCTTCTTGACGGTCTCGCCGGCCTTCGCCGCGCTGTCACCGGTCTCGCCGGCGACCTTCTTGGCGGTGGTCCGCGTGTCGGCACCGATCTTGTCGGCGGCCTTGCCGGTGGTCTCGGCGGCCTTCGACGCGGTGTCACCGGCCGCGGTGGCGGTGGTGCTCGCGACGGCCTTCGTGGCGGTGCCGGCGTCGGCGTCGGCGTCGATGGAGCGGCGTTCGCGCACCGAGCCGTCGGTGCCGTACACGACGAGGTTGCCGCCGCCGTCGTTGGCGATGATCTCCACCGCCCGGGTGATGGCCTCGGCCTGGGTGCTCGTACGGGCACTCGGGCGCTGGGCGTCTTCCTTCTCGACGGTCCAGCCGTCGTCGACCGGCTTGACGTGGCGGTCGGCCATGGCGGGTTCCTCCCCTTTGCGGGACTCACTCGGGCGAACCGGGGTATCCGGATCGGTCTTCTCTCCCCGGAGATGCCCGATGATCGCTGTGCGTAAACGCAGGTCAGCGAGGGGTGGTGAGCGTCTCGTTCCGTCGCGCGACCGCGATCACGGCGGTCAGGGCGCCGAGGACCAGCGGTGTGACGACCAGCGCCCCGCCGTGCAGGACGAATGCCTGGGTGAGCGCCGCACCGACCATCAGCAGGACGAGCCCGGTGGCGGCCGGTACGGCCGAGCGCCGGGTGCACAGGCCGATCCCGCCGGCCAGCTCGAGGAACCCGACGACGTAGCGCAGCCATTGGCCGAGGCCGATCCCGTCGAAGATCGCGACGGCGAACGGGTCGCCCCAGAACTTCGGCAGCGCCGAGGCCAGGACGAAGAACAGGCCGAGCAGGATCTGCAGCACCCACAGCGCACGATGTGCGGCGACCGGCATACGACGGGTGGGGGAGGGGGCGGTCATGGTGGCCTCCGCGGGCACGGCCCCGGCGGTTCCGGAGCACTCACCGCCTACGACCGGCTGGCCCCGGAGAACTCATCGCCTCGCGCGGCGACCGGGGCGGGATACACCACCGGGCATCGGGCCCGCGGCGCGTGGCCGCGGTACCCGATGACCCGATGGTGCCCGGCATCGACAGGGGCTCCCGGTTCTGCAGATGCCGGTCACGGGGTTCAACGCCCGACCCGCCGTCGGGTTGTGGGTGCAGTGGCTCCTGTCTCGCCCGCCACCGTGAGCGGCGCCGCCCCCGCGACGGGCGGGAGCGGATCGCGGTGTGCGTCCGATGAGGAGCACTCCGTCACGATCGCCGGTAGAAGACCGGCGACGGACGGAGAGATCCAGGCCATACTTCTCGTATGCGCGATGAGCGGTGGCGGGTCGAGGTCGGTACGGAGAACGCGACGTGGCTGGCGACGCAGTGCCGCACCGCGATGCTGGCCCGGGAGTACCGGCCGGTCGACGTGGGCGACGGCGTCGTGGAGTTCGACCGGCTCGCCCTCGGCGCGATCCGCGAGCTCGGCGAGGAGGAGGACGGCTACATCTCCGACGACGCCGAGGGCGTGCGCATCTGGATCGGCGACGACGCCTACGAGCTCGAACGCCTCGACTGAGCCCGGGGACGATCCCGGGACGACGAAGGGCCCGGCCGCGAACGGCCGGGCCCTGTCGTCACGCCGGGTGGATCAGGCGATCTGCCGGTCGGTGGGGTCGATCGGGCGTGGCAGCACGGTGCGCCCGGTCAGGTACTCGTCCACCCCGGCGGCCGCGGACCGGCCCTCGGAGATGGCCCACACGATCAGGGACTGGCCGCGGCCCATGTCACCGGCGACGAACACGCCGTCGGCGGAGGACATGTAGCGGTCGTCGCGGGCGACGTTGCCGCGCTCGTCCAGGTCGACCTCGAGGTCGTTCAGCAGGGCGCCCTTCTCCGGGCCGACGAAGCCCATCGCGAGCAGCACCAGCTGCGCGGGGAGCTCCTGCTCGGTGCCCTCGACGGGCTCGAAGCCGTTGTCCCCGCGCTTGACCTCGACGATCCGGATGCCGGCGAGCTTGCCGTCGGCGTCCTTCACGAACTCGGTGGTGTTGACCGAGAACAGCCGGTCGCCGCCCTCCTCGTGCGCGGAGGACACCCGGTAGACCGTCGGGTAGGTCGGCCACGGCATGTTGTCGGTGCGCTGCTCGGGCGGGGTCGGCATGATCTCCAGCTGGGTCACCGAGCGCGCACCCTGGCGGTGCGAGGTGCCCAGGCAGTCGGCGCCGGTGTCACCGCCGCCGATGATCACGACGTCCTTGCCCTCGGCCGAGATCGGCGGCGCGTCCAGGTCGCCCTGCTGCACGTGGTTGGCCCACGGCAGGAACTCCATCGCCTGGTAGACGCCCTCGGCGTCGCGGCCCTCGGCGGGCAGGTCTCGCCACGCCGTCGCACCGCCCGCGAGGACGACCGCGTCGAAGTCGGCCCGCAGCTGCTCGACGGTGACGTCGGTGCCGACGTCGACCGAGGCCCGGAAATGGGTGCCCTCGGCGACCATCTGCTCCAGGCGCCGGTCCAGGCGCGCCTTCTCCATCTTGAACTCGGGGATGCCGTAGCGCAGCAGTCCGCCGATGCGGTCGGCCCGCTCGAACACGACGACCTCGTGCCCGACCCGGGTCAGCTGCTGGGCGGCGGCCAGCCCGGCCGGCCCCGACCCGATGACGGCGACCTTCTTGCCGGTCTTCACCTCGGGCACCTGCGGGGTGACCCAGCCCTCGTCCCACGCCTTGTCGATGATCTCGATCTCGACCTGCTTGATCGTGACCGCGTCGTCGTTGATGGCCAGCACGCACGCCGCCTCGCACGGGGCGGGGCACAGCGTCCCGGTGAACTCCGGGAAGTTGTTCGTGGCGTGCAGGCGCTCGATCGCCTCGCGCCAGTCGTGGCGGTAGACCAGGTCGTTCCACTCGGGAATGAGATTCCCGAGCGGACAGCCCTGGTGGCAGAACGGGATGCCGCAGTTCATGCAGCGCCCGGCCTGGGACTCCAGGGTCTTCGCCGGGAAGTCCTCGTAGACCTCGCGCCAGTCCATCAGCCGCAGGTCCACCGGCCGCCGGGTGGGCGTCTGCCGGGGAGTGGTCATGAAGCCCTTGGGGTCACCCATGAGCAGCCTCCATGATCGCCTGGTTGACATCGCGGCCCTCGCGCTCGGCGTTCTCCGTCGCGAGCAGCACGCGCTTGTAGTCCTTGGGCATGACCTTGCCGAACCGCTCGACCGCGTTGTCCCAGTCGGTGAGCAGCGCGTGCGCCACCGCCGAGCCGGTCTCGGCGTGGTGCCGCTCGACGAGGTCGTGCACGATCGACCGGTCCTCGTCCGAGAGCGGGTCGAGGTCGACCATCTCCGGGTTGACCCGGTTCTTGTCGATGTCGAGCAGGTAGGCCACGCCCCCCGACATCCCGGCCGCGAAGTTGCGCCCGGTCCGCCCGAGGACGACGACCCGGCCACCGGTCATGTACTCGCAACCGTGGTCGCCGACGCCCTCGACGACGGCCACCGCGCCCGAGTTCCGGACGCAGAACCGCTCGCCGACGACACCGCGGATGAACATCTCGCCCGAGGTCGCGCCGTAGCCGATCACGTTGCCGGCGATGACGTTCTCCTCGGCGGCGAACGGCGACGACGGGTCCGGCCGCAGGGTCAACCGGCCACCGGACAGGCCCTTGCCGAAGTAGTCGTTGGTGTCGCCGACCAGCCGCAGCGTGATGCCCTTGGGCACGAACGCACCGAAGCTCTGCCCGGCCGCGCCGGTGAACGTGATGTCGATCGTGTCGTCGGGCAGGCCCTTGCCACCGTGCGCCCGGGTCAGCTCGGACCCGAGCATGGTGCCGACCGTGCGGTTGACGTTGCGCACCGGCAGGTCCAGGCGGACCCGGTCGCCGTTGCGCAGCGCGCCCTCGGCCAGCTGGATCATGGTGTTGTCCAGCGCCTTGTCCAGGCCGTGGTCCTGCTCGCGGGTCCGCTTGCGCGGCGCGTCGTCCGGCACGTCGGCGATCCGGAAGATCGGCGAGAGGTCCAGGTGCTTGGACTTCCAGTGCTGGGCGGCGGAGTCGACGTCGAGCACGTCGGCCCGGCCGATCGCCTCGTCGAGCGAGCGGAAGCCCAGCTCGGCGAGGATCTCGCGGACCTCCTGCGCCACGAACTTCATGAAGTTCACGACGTACTCGGCCTTGCCGTTGAACTTCTTGCGCAGCTCCGGGTTCTGCGTCGCGACGCCGACCGGACAGGTGTCCAGGTGGCAGACGCGCATCATGATGCAGCCCGAGACCACCAGCGGGGCGGTGGCGAAGCCGTACTCCTCGGCGCCGAGCAGCGCCGCGATGACGACGTCGCGCCCGGTCTTGAGCTGGCCGTCGGCCTGGACCGTGATCCGGTCACGCAGCCCGTTGGCCATCAGCGTCTGCTGGGTCTCGGCCAGGCCGAGCTCCCAGGGACCGCCCGCGTGCTTGATCGAGGACAGCGGCGAGGCACCGGTGCCGCCGTCGTGGCCCGAGATGAGCACGACGTCGGAATGCGCCTTGGACACGCCGGCGGCCACGGTCCCGACGCCGACCTGGGACACCAGCTTCACGTGGATGCGGGCCCGCGGGTTGGCGTTCTTCAGGTCGTGGATGAGCTGCTTGATGTCCTCGATCGAGTAGATGTCGTGGTGCGGCGGCGGCGAGATGAGGCCGACGCCCGGCGTCGAGTACCGGGTGGTCGCGATCCACGGGTAGACCTTGCCGCCGGGCAGCTGGCCGCCCTCACCGGGCTTGGCGCCCTGGGCGATCTTGATCTGGATGTCGTCGGCGTTGACCAGGTACTCGCTGGTGACGCCGAACCGGCCGGACGCCGCCTGCTTGACCGCGCTGCGGCGCGAGTCGCCGTTCGGGTCCGCGGTGAAGCGGTCCGGGTCCTCGCCGCCCTCACCGGTGTTGGACCGGCCGCCGATGCGGTTCATCGCGATCGCCAGGGTCTCGTGCATCTCCTGGGAGATGGAGCCGTAGGAGATCGCACCGGTCGCGAACCGGGTCATGATCGACTCGATCGACTCGACCTCGTCGACGGACACGGGCTCGCGCTGGCCGTCCTTGAACGTGAACAGGCCGCGCAGCGTCATCAGCTTCCGCGCCTGGTCGTCGACGGCCTTCGTGTACTCCTTGAAGACCTCGTAGCGCCCGGCCCGCGTGGAGTGCTGCAGCTTGAAGACGGTCTGCGGGTTGAACAGGTGCAGTTCGCCCTCGCGACGCCACTGGTACTCGCCGCCGACCGGCAGCGCCCGGTGCGAGGCACGGACGTCGTCGGCAGGGTAGGCGCGGCGGTGGTGGGAGAGGACCTCCTCGGCCAGGACGTCGAAGCCGACGCCGCCGATCCGCGACGCGGTGCCGCGGAACGCCGAGTCGATGACCTCGGAGCCCAGGCCGACGGCCTCGAAGATCTGCGCGCCGGTGTAGGACGCGACCGTCGAGACACCCATCTTCGACATGGTCTTGCGGACGCCCTTGCCGAGCGCCTTGACCAGGTTCTTCGCCGCGGTCCGGCCGTCGACACCCGGGACGTCGCCGCGCTCGGCGAGATCCTCGACCGTGGCCATCGCCAGGTACGGGTTCACCGCGGAGGCGCCGTAGCCGAGCAGCAGCGCGATGTGGTGCACCTCGCGGGCGTCCGCGGACTCCACGACCAGCCCGACGCGGGTGCGCGAGCGTTCCCGGACGAGGTGGTGGTGCACGGTGCCGGTGAGCAGCAGCGACGGGATCGGCGCGTGCTCGGCGTCCACCCCGCGCTGGGACAGCACGATCAGGCGGGCCCCGTTCTCGATCGCGCGGGACACCTCCTGCTTGATCTCGGCCAGCCGCGACAGCATGCCCTTGCCGCCGTCGCGGGCGGTGAACGTGCCGCGGACGACGTGCGAGGCGAAGCCGGGGAACTCCCCGTCGTCGTTGATGTGGACGATCTTCGCCAGGTCGTCGTTGGTCAGCACCGGGAACGGCACGACGATCGTGCGGCAGTGCGCCGGCGTCGCGTCGAGGAGGTTCTGCTCCGGGCCGAGCTGGCTGAACAGCGAGGTGACGAGCTCCTCGCGGATCGCGTCCAACGGCGGGTTGGTGACCTGGGCGAAGAGCTGGATGAAGTAGTCGTACAGCTGACGCGGGCGCTCGGCGATGGCCGCGATCGGCGCGTCGTTGCCCATCGAGCCGATCGGCTCGGCCCCGGTGACCGCCATCGGGCGGAGCAGGACGTTGAGCTCTTCCTCGGTGTAGCCGAGGGCCTGCTGGCGCAGGTTGAGCGTCTCGTGGGTCGGGGTCTCGCGGGTACGCGCGGGCAGTTCGTCGAGCCGGATCAGACCGGCGTGCAGCCAGTCGGTGTACGGCTGCTCGGCGGCCAGCGCGCCCTTGACCTCGTCGTCGTCGACGATCTTGCCGCGCTCGGTGTCGATGAGGAACATGCGGCCCGGCTCGAGGCGGCCCTTGCGGACGACCTTGTCGGGCGCGACGTCCAGCACGCCGACCTCGGAGGCGAGCACGACCAGGCCGTCCTCGGTGACCCAGTAGCGGGCCGGGCGCAGTCCGTTGCGGTCGAGGACCGCACCGATCTGGGTGCCGTCGGTGAACGCGACCAGGGCCGGTCCGTCCCACGGCTCCATCAGCGTGGAGTGGTACTCGTAGAACGCCCGCCGGGCGGGGTCCATCTCGGTGTTGTGCTCCCAGGCCTCCGGGATCATCATCAGCACCGCGTGCGGCAGGCTGCGCCCGGACAGGTGCAGCAGCTCCAGGACCTCGTCGAAGGTGGCCGAGTCCGACGCGTCCGGGGTGACGATCGGGGTCAGCCGCGACAGGTCGCCGGGCAGGTTCGCGGACTCCAGCAGCGACTCGCGGGCCGCCATCCAGTTCCGGTTGCCGCGCAGGGTGTTGATCTCACCGTTGTGCGCCACGTAGCGGAACGGGTGCGCCAGCGGCCACGCCGGGAACGTGTTCGTGGAGAACCGCGAGTGCACGATCGCCAGCGCGGAGGTCACGCGCTCGTCGTTCAGGTCCGGGTAGAACGCGGCGACCTGCGGCTCGGCGAGCATGCCCTTGTAGATGACGGTGCGCGGCGACAGCGACGGGAAGTAGGTCTCGGTGTCGTGCTCGACCCGCTTCCGGAAGCAGAACGCGCGGCGCTCCAGCTCGATGCCGGCGGGCGCGTTCTCCGGGGCGTCCCCGGTCAGCTCCACGCCGCCGACGAACAGCTGGCGGAAGCCGGGCATCGCGTCCCGGGCGATGGAGCCCAGGTCCGCGGCGTCGGGGTCGGTCGGGATCTCGCGCCACCCGAGGACCGTGAGGTCCTCCTCGGCGGCGAGCGCGTCGATCCGCTCGATCGCCGCGGCGGCCTCGTCCTCGTCACGCGGCAGCATCGCGATGCCGGTGGCGTAGGCGCCCTCCGCGGGCAGGTCGAAGTCGGTGACCTCGCGGTAGAACGCGTCCGGGACCTGGATCAGGATCCCGGCACCGTCACCGGTGTTGTACTCGGCGCCACGCGCACCGCGGTGTTCCAGGCGCAGCAGGGCCTCGATGGCCTTCTGCACGATGGCGTGGCTGCGCTTGCCGGTGACGTCGGCCAACATGGCCACACCGCAGGCGTCGTGCTCGTGATCGGCGGCGTACAGCCCACCGGGCGAGGGGCGACGCGTCTGGTCACTGATCGCGGCCAACTGCTCCTCCTGTCGTCTCGGTGCACCTGGAGTCACCCGCATCGGACGACCCGGACCGGGCAGCTCGCTGCGGTCCGAAGAAGGTTCTCAGAATACAGCGCGCAGCCCGAGTGGGACGTGCGACGAGGGCCGTTCAGGTGCACCGTGCCGCCGGGTGGGTGACCGGCGGACGGAATCCTCTTCCGGGCACGCCGAGCGGCCGGGCGCTGACTTCCAGTACCCGGCCATTCCTGCGGCACGGTTCGACCACACACCCCGGCGAGTGCGGTCTGGCGAGTGCACAGAGTCGCACGCCGCCACCGCGATGCGCTACTGAGAGCGGCCCACCGGTCCCGTGATGTGGATCGCTGACCATGCGAGCAGGTCGACGTTGCCGGCTCGTGTCCGGACGGTGAGCGAGGCGTGACCATCCGTCGGGAGCGGCGTTCTCCTGCATGGGATCGCCGGGGGCGTCCGCACCGTTACGCAGCGCGTCCCCGGGTCGGGCAGACTGCTCCCTCGTGAACGTGCCCCCGATCCGCGTCGCCACACCCGGGCCGCCGCAAGCTTCACCCGGGCGGGTGACCGGCGGCCGGGTGGTGGAGGTACTCGCCGACGTCGCGACCATCGGTCCCTGGTTCGCGGTGGCGACACCCGCCGCCTCCGGGACCGTCCGGTGGGCCGACCTCTACGCCGCGCCGGTCCCCGGCGGCCCGGACCCGCTCGGCCGGCGGATCGGCGAGGTCACCACCGCGCTCGGCGGGGACCGGCGGATCGGGGCCTCGGTGGCGGTCATGGGGCTCGCGGCGCGGATCGTGTCGATGCCCTTCGCGACCGTGGCCCTGCACGGTGTGCTCCCGTCGCTCGGCGAGCTGCGCCGCGACCCCGGCGCCGCCGACCCGTGGGCGCCGAGCCTGTCCGCCGGGCCCACCGGCGTCGCCACCCCGGACGTCGCCGACGACCCGGCGGGCGCCGCGGACCTGCTCGCCCGCGAGCTCGCCGCCACCCACCTCGATCCGCTGTACGCCGCCGTCGCCGCCCGGGCCGTGGTGTCGCCGCGGGTACTGCGCGGCAACGTCGTGTCCTCGATCGGCGGGGCGGCACGGGTGATGGAGGCCATGCGACGCCCGGACCGGCGCCGCTATCTGGCCCTGCTCGACGCGCTCGCCGACCACCCGGTGCTGCGCGGGCCGCTGCCGTCGGGGGCCACCGGCCGGCTGCTCCGCCTCGACGACACCGACGCGGACACCGAGTGGGCGTTCCGGCGCCGCTCCTGCTGCCTCTACGTCCGCGCCCCCGGCGGCGGGACCTGCGGCGACTGCGTGCTCGTCGGCCGGGCCTGATCCGGACCCACCGGACCGGGTCCTCCCGCGCACACCGCGCGGGGGGGCGGAGGGGATCAGGCAGGCAGCGCGATGTCGGCGACGGTCACCCGCACCCGGGCGTCGAGGCCGCAGACCGTCGCGACCTCCTCGGTCACCTCCCGGCGCACCCGCTCGGCCAGCTCGGCGCAGTGGGTGCCGAACCGCACCCCGACCGTCACCCGGATCTCGGCCTCGTGCCCGTGCACCGACGCGACCAGGCCCTGCACCCGCAGTTCCTCGGGGACCGGGTCACGGGGCAGCCAGTCCGCGGCCAGCCCCAGCAGGGTCTGCGCGACGTCGCCCATCAGCGCCGCCACCCCCGGCACCCGCCGGACCCGCCGCGCCGCCACCCGTGCGACGGCCAGGTCGGAGACGGTGACCGTCGTGCGCCCGCTCATTCCGGTTCCTCCCACAGGTCCTCGACCAGGATGTCGACCCCGGCGATCGGCACGCCGAGCGTGCGGTCCCCTGCCGAGATCATCATCTGCCGGACGCGCGCGGTGACCGAGGCGAGGTCGACCCCGAACCGGGCCGCGACGGTCACCCGCACCCACACCGCGGCCGGGTCCTCCCCGGAACCGTCCGGGGCGCGCACCTGCTCGATCCGGCACCGACGGGCCCGCAGCCCGTCCATCGTGTCCACGACGTGCCGCAGCGCCGCCTCCGCGGTCGGCCTGCCCAGCCAGGCGTCCGGCCCCAGGGCGAGCAGCTCGTGCGGGCGCAGGTCCGCGACGACCGCGCCCATCACCTGCTCCAGCACCGACGGCGGCGGTCGCAGCGGCTCGGCCGCCATCCGCGCCACCAGCCCGCCGAGCCGGTCGTGGTCCGCGTGCGCGCGCATACAGTGCGGGCAGGTCAGCTCGTGCTCGTCGAGCACGCCCGCCTCCGCGTGGTCCCAGACGTCGGCGGCGTCCCGGCCGCAGGCCAGCGGCTCGACGCGCTCCGCCCCGCTCCTCTCTACCGCCATGCCCGCATCCTCTCCGCCAGTGCCCCGCGCGCCCGGTGGATCCGGCCGCGGACGGCGGTCTCACCCGCCCCGGTGATCTGCGAGATCTCGCTGTAGCCCAGCCCCTCCAGCTCCCGCAGCACCCAGGCCGTGCGCTGGTCCTCCGGCAGCGACGCCACGGCCCGCGACAGGGCCGCCATCTCCGCGTCCACCTCGGCGGCCCGCTCCGGGGTGGGGGAGCGGTCGTCGGCCGGGGCGCCGGGCCCGTCGTCGGTCGGGAGCGGTTCGGTCCGTCGCCGCCGCCGGACCAGCGCGGTGCAGCGGTGGGTGACGATCCGGTACATCCAGGTGGAGAAGGCCGCCTCGCCGCGGAAGGTGCCGATCCGCCGCCAGGCGTCGACGAGCGCGTCCTGCAGGGCGTCCTCGGCGTCGGTGGCGTCGCCGAGCACCCGGACCGCGACCCGGAACAGGGCGTTCTGGTGACGGCGGGCCAGCTCCTCGAACGCGCCGACGTCGCCGTCCTGGGCCCGGACGACCAGCGTGGTCTCGTCCAGCGCGGCCCGCGACGGCACCCGCGCCGGCCGTGCCGACGGCACGCCGGGGCCCGGGGGCCTGGCGGCCGGTGGGCCGCTGACCTGTGCGTTCGCCATGGACGCCCCGTCGGGGTGTGGGAAGTGGAGGGTGGGGTAGTCCACCCGGTCAGCGACGGTAGCGACCGGCTCGCACCCTCGCCCGCCGGACACGCGATCAGGAAGCAGGTGAGCCCCATGGGTCTCGGAGACAAGATCAGCAACAAGGCCGAGGAGCTGGGTGGCAAGGCCAAGGAGGCCACCGGCAAGGCCACCGACGACAAGGACCTGCAGGCCGAGGGCAAGGCGGACCAGGCCACCGGCAACCTGAAGCAGGCCGGCGAGAAGCTCAAGGACACCTTCACGAGCTGACCCGCGCACGACGACGGCGGCGGCACCCCGCAGCGGGGTGCCGCCGCCGTCGTGTGTGGCTAGGGTCCGAGCCGTGACCGACCCCGCCGCAGGACCCGGCCCGCAGGCCGTCGCGGACGCCGTGCTCGCCCACCCGTCGGTGCTGCGGCTCGACGGCGGCCCGTTCGGCTCGATCGCGTCGTACCTGCCCGGGCACCGGGTCCAGGGTGTGCGGCTGGCCGACCCGGTGGAGATCGCCGTCGTCCTGCGGCTGGGCAGGCCGTTCGCCGTGGTCGCCGACGAGGTCGCCGACCGGGTCCGTGCCGTCCTCGGTGACGACACCCTGGCCGTGGACGTGACCGTCGCCGACGTCGGTGCGGGCGAGGCTCCGGGCGGGTCCGTCGCACCGTGACCCGCGCCCGGGCCGTCGCACGGTGACCGGGCTCGCCTAGACTCGCGCGAGCCCCGCCGTCACCGGGCGCGTCCCACGTACCCGGCGGCCGGTGGCACGGGACGCCCGGCGCAGAGCCGGGATCGTCCGGCGCCGGCGGGCGGGGCCACCGACCGGGGGCCGCGCGAGCCGCGGCCCGTTGCAGCACTCGTACCGCCCAAGGAGTTCCACCGTGAAGAGCACCGTCGAGCACCTCAGCCCGACGCGCGTCCGGATCAACGTCGAGGTGCCGTTCGACGAGCTCAAGCCCGACTTCGACCGCGCGTACAAGAAGATCGCCCAGCAGGTCCGGATCCCCGGCTTCCGCCCGGGCAAGGCGCCGGCCCGCATCCTGGAGGCCCGGATCGGCCGTGGCCCCGTCCTGGACGAGGTCGTGAACGCCGCGATCCCGGTGAAGTACCAGGAGGCCGTGGTGACGTCCGAGGACGTCAAGCCGATCGGCCGGCCCGACATCGAGGTCACCGAGATCGCCGACGGCGAGCGCATCGCGTTCACCGCCGAGGTCGACATCCGCCCCGAGATCACCCTCCCCGACCTGGACGGCCTGACCGTCGAGGTCGACGAGACCGAGGTGACCGAGGACGAGGTCACCGAGCAGCTCGACCAGCTGCGCGCCCGGTTCGGCACCCTGGCGGGTGTCGAGCGTCCCGCGCAGTCCGGTGACTACGTCCAGATCGATCTCTCCGCCGCCGTCGACGGCACGGAGATCGAGGAGGCCACCACCACCGGCTTCTCCTACGAGGTCGGCCAGGGCGGTCTCATCGACGGCATCGACGAGGCCCTCGAGGGCATGTCGGCCGACGAGGAGAAGACCTTCACCTCGAAGCTGGTCGCCGGTGAGCACGCCGACAAGGACGCGGAGATCACCGTCAAGGTGACCACCGTGAAGGAGCGTCACCTCCCCGACGCCGACGACGAGTTCGCCCAGCTGGCCTCGGAGTTCGACACGCTCGACGAGCTGACCGAGAACCTGCGCGAGCGTCTGGGCCGGTCCAAGCGGATGGAGCAGGCCGCGCAGGCCCGCGACCGTCTCCTGGACAAGCTCGTCGAGGACACCGAGGTGCCGCTGCCGGAGTCGGTCGTCGCCGCCGAGGTCGAGACCCGCACCCACGACGCGGTGCACGCCTTCGACCACGACGAGGACAAATTCGGCGAGTTCCTCTCCTCGCAGGACAAGACCCGCGAGCAGTTCGACACCGAGACGCGGGAGGAGGCCGAGAAGGCCGTCCGCTACCGCCTCGTGCTCGACACCCTGGCCGACCGCGAGGAGATCTCGGTCGGGGACCAGGAGCTCACCGAGCGGATCGTCTACCAGGCGCAGCAGTACGGCATGGCCCCGGAGCAGTTCGTCCAGCAGATCCAGCAGGCCGGCCAGCTCGGCGTGATCTACCAGGACGTCCGCCGCTCCAAGGCGCTGATCACCGCGGTGCGCGCCGCCACCGTCACCCTGCCGGGTGGCGAGGCCGTCGACCTGTCCGACCTGCTCGGGCCGGACGAGGACGAGACCACCGTCGAGGAGATCCCCGCGGCCGACGTGGACGGTGCCGACGACACCGCCGACGACGCCGCGGACACCACCGCCGACGAGGCCTCCGGCAAGGCCGACGCGAAGGCCTGATCGGCGGTCGTCGCGCGGTCCCGCACGACTCGTCGTGCGCTGTCGGCGAACATCGGGCGTCGTTCCCTACGCGGGGCATCCGCTCCGCGTAGGGTCGGCTCCGAACCGGTCCCCAACCGGACCGTGAACGGGTTCGCAAGACCCGACACCGGAGAACCGAGAGCGATCCAGAGGAAGACTCCGGGACCCTCTCCCGCGGCGTCCGCGCCACGGGGGCGGGCCCGACTTCGGAAAGCAGGGTGAAGTGAGCCAGCAGGACACCGGCCCGTCCGCGGGCCGCGGCACCGGGCCGCAGATGCGGTCCGGCATCAGCGCGATGTCGCTGTCCGACTCCGTGTACGACCGCCTGCTCCAGCAGCGCATCATCGTGCTCGGTCAGCAGGTGGACGCGGAGATCTCGAACCGCATCGCGGCGCAGATGCTGCTGCTCGCGGCCGAGGACCCGGACAAGGACATCGAGCTCTACATCAACTCGCCCGGTGGCTCGGTCACCGACGGCATGGCCATCTTCGACACGATGAACCTGATCCCGTGCGACGTGGCGACCACGGCGATGGGCATGGCCGCGTCGATGGGGCAGTTCCTGCTGTCGGCGGGCACCCCGGGCAAGCGCTCGGCGTTGCCGCACGCACGGATCATGATGCACCAGCCGTCCGCGGGCGTCGGTGGCACCGAAGCCGACATCACCATCCAGGCCGAGCAGTTCCGCCGCACCAAGCGGGAGATGGCGGAGCTGATCGCCCAGCACACCGGTCAGTCGGTCGAGACCATCGAGCGGGACTCCGACCGGGACCGCTGGTTCTCCGCGCCGGAGGCCAAGGACTACGGCTTCGTCGACCACGTCGTGACGCACGCCGGGCGGATCGGCGAGCAGAACGGGAGCGACAAGTGAGCACCTTCGACCCTCGCCACCCGGAGTCGATGACCGACCTGCGCGGCCCCGGAGGCTGGGCGCCGGACCCGGCCCGCTCCCGGTACGTGCTCCCGTCCTACGTGGAGCGCACCAGCTACGGGGTCAAGGAGTCGAACCCGTACAACAAGCTCTTCGAGGAGCGCATCATCTTCCTCGGTGAGCAGATCAACGACACCTCGGCGAACGACACCATGGCGCAGTTGCTGGTGCTCGAGTCGCTCGACCCGGACCGCGAGATCTCGCTGTACATCAACTCGCCGGGCGGGTCGTTCACGTCGCTGATGGCGATCTACGACACCATGCAGTTCATCCGTCCCGACATCCAGACCGTCTGCCTCGGGCAGGCGGCGTCGGCCGCGGCGGTGCTGCTGTGCGCGGGCACCCCGGGCCGCCGCATGGCGGTCGAGAACGCCCGCATCCTGATCCACCAGCCGGCCACGCAGGGCGTGTACGGCCAGGTGTCGGACCTGGAGATCCAGGCGGCGGAGATCTCCCGCATCCGCAAGCGGATGGAGGAGGTCATCGCGCGGCACTCGAACCGTTCCGCGGACCAGGTGCGCGAGGACATCGACCGGGACAAGATCCTCACGGCCGAGGAGGCCAAGGAGTACGGCCTGGTCGACGAGATCGTGCAGAGCCGCAAGCTGTCCGGTACCGCCGGCGGCAAGTGACACCCGGGTCACCGGCGGCCGGTTCCGGCCGCCGGTGACCGCCCGGCGACCCGCCGGGGAACCGGACACCGCTTCCGGTCCCCGTGCGGGCCGCGGGCAGGTACCGTCAATCCGCACGGGGCGACGGGCGCGACGCGAGAACGCCGGACCAGGACTGGGGATCGACACCTATGGCACGCATCGGCGACGGCGGGGACCTGCTCAAGTGCTCGTTCTGCGGGAAGAGCCAGAAGCAGGTCAAGAAGCTCATCGCCGGCCCCGGCGTCTACATCTGCGACGAGTGCATCGATCTCTGCAACGAGATCATCGAGGAAGAACTGGCCGAGGCCGGTGAGGTCAAGCTCGACGAGCTGCCCAAGCCCACCGAGATCCACGAGTTCCTCGACCAGTACGTCGTCGGTCAGGCCACCACCAAGCGCACGCTGTCGGTGGCGGTCTACAACCACTACAAGCGCATCCAGGCAGGCGAGCGCAGCCGTGCCGCGGGCGGCGACGCCTCCGACGGCATCGAGATCGCCAAGTCGAACATCCTGATGCTCGGCCCCACCGGGTGCGGCAAGACCTACCTGGCGCAGACGCTGGCCAAGATGCTCAACGTCCCGTTCGCCATCGCCGACGCGACCGCCCTCACCGAGGCCGGCTACGTGGGCGAGGACGTCGAGAACATCCTGCTCAAGCTCATCCAGGCCGCCGACTACGACGTGAAGCGCGCCGAGACCGGCATCATCTACATCGACGAGGTCGACAAGATCGCGCGGAAGTCGGAGAACCCGTCGATCACCCGCGACGTGTCCGGCGAGGGTGTGCAGCAGGCGCTGCTGAAGATCCTCGAGGGCACCACCGCGAGCGTCCCGCCGCAGGGCGGCCGCAAGCATCCGCACCAGGAGTTCATCCAGATCGACACGACGAACGTCCTGTTCATCGTGGCCGGCGCCTTCGCCGGGCTGGAGCGGATCATCGGCGAGCGGGTCGGCCAGTCCGGTATCGGCTTCGGCGCCGACATCCGCTCGAAGAAGGACCTGGACTCCGCGGAGCGCTTCGCCGAGACCCTCCCCGAGGACCTGATCAAGTTCGGCCTGATCCCCGAGTTCATCGGCCGACTGCCGATCGTCGCCTCGGTGACCTCGCTCGACAAGGACGCCCTGGTCAAGATCCTGACCGAGCCGCGGAACGCCCTGGTGAAGCAGTACCGCAAGCTCTTCGAGATGGACGGCGTGGAGCTGGAGTTCGCCGAGGACGCCCTCGACGCCGTCGCCGACCAGGCGATCCTGCGCGGCACCGGCGCCCGTGGCCTGCGGGCGATCATGGAGGAGGTGCTCCTCCCGGTCATGTACGACATCCCCAGCCGCGACGACGTGGCGAAGGTCGTCGTGACGGCACAGACGGTCAAGGACAACGTCAACCCGACGATCGTCCCGCGCCAGCCGCAGCGCCGGGAGCGCCGCGACCGCTCGGCCTGAGCCGCGGCCAGAACCGACCCGACGCCGGTCCCACCTGCAGGTGGGACCGGCGTTGTCGTTTCGAGACCCGCTCGGGTTGCTGCGCCCCTCCGCACTACTTAGCGTTGCTCCGTCAACTACGACGGAGGGCGACATGTCCGGATTTCTCACGCGGGAGCGCATCGTTGCTCCACCCGGATGGAGCCGGTGGCTCGTCCCACCGGCCGCGCTGTCCATCCACCTGGCGATCGGCCAGGTCTACGCCTGGAGCGTCTTCAAGACCCCGCTGGCGAACGCACTCGACCTGTCGGGCGTCGCCACGGCGCTGCCCTTCACGCTCGGCATCATCATGCTGGGCCTGTCCTCGGCGCTGTTCGGCACGAAGGTCGACAGCAACGGCCCGCGCTGGGCGATGGTCGTCGCGTCGAGCTGTTTCGTCGCCGGGTTCCTGATCTCGGGTCTCGGCCTCTACGCCGAGCAGTACTGGCTGGTCGTGCTGGGTTACGGCTTCGTCGGCGGCATCGGCCTGGGCATCGGCTACATCTCGCCGGTCTCCACACTGATCAAGTGGTTCCCGGACCGCCCGGGCCTGTCCACCGGCCTGGCGATCATGGGCTTCGGCGGCGGCGCGCTCATCGCGACCCCGCTGACGAACTCGCTGCTGTCGGCGTTCGGCGGTTCCGGTGACGGGGCCACCTCGGCCGGCATCGGGTCCACGTTCCTCACGATGGGCCTGATCTACCTCGTCTTCATGTCGGTCGGCTGGATCCTCATCCGGGTGCCCGCCGAGGGCTGGACGCCGCCGGGCTGGGACCCGTCGACGGCCAAGAAGAGCGGGATGATCTCGACCGGCAACGTCTCGGCGAACACCGCGATCCGCACGCCGCAGTTCTGGCTGCTGTGGGTCGTGCTGTGCTTCAACGTCACCGCGGGCATCGGCATCCTGGAACGGGCCTCGCCGATCTTCCAGGACTTCTTCGCGGAGAACGGGGCCACCGCCACCCTCGCCGCGGCGGCGGGCGGGTTCGTCGCGATCCTGTCGCTGGCGAACTCGGCCGGGCGCATCGCCTGGTCGTCGCTGTCGGACGTGCTGGGTCGCAAGAACATGTACCGCATCTACCTGGGCGTCGGCGCGCTGCTGTACCTGCTGATCACGCTGATCCCGAACCAGTCGCGGGCGCTGTTCATCGTCGCCGCGGTGCTGATCCTGTCGTTCTACGGCGCCGGGTTCGCCACTGTCCCGGCGTACCTGCGGGACCTGTTCGGCACCTACCAGGTCGGCGCGATCCACGGCCGGCTGCTGACGGCGTGGTCCACCGCGGGCGTCCTCGGCCCGCTGATCGTCAACGCGATCGCCGACGCGCGGATCGAGGCCGGTGTCGAGGGCCCGGCCCGGTACACGACCGCGTTCATCATCATGATCGTGTTGCTGGTCATCGCGTTCGTCTGCAACGAGCTGATCAAGCCGGTCGACGCGAAGCACCACGAGCCGTCCGCGCAGGCGGCCCGCACCCCGACCCAGAAGGAGACCGCGTGAGCAGCGTTGCCGAGACCGGCGGGTCGTCGACCTGGGGGCCGGTGCAGTGGATCGGGGCCGTCCTGGCCTGGGTGTGGGTCGGCGTGCCGTTCGCCTACGGGCTGTACGAGCTCGTCCTGAAGATCCCCGCCCTGTTCGGCTGAGTCTTCGCCCGCCGTTCACCCGGACGGTCCGGTTCGTCATCACTCGTCCGGGTTAGAACGGCGGGCGTGGTTCTCTCCCGACGCTCCCTGTTCCGCACCGCGGCCGCCGGCGGTCTCGCCGGCGCCGCGACCCTCGTCCTGCCGGGGGCGGCTGCGGCCGCACCCGCCCTGGTGCGCTCCGGCCGGCCGGTCCTGACCCACGGTGTCGCCGCCGGTGACGTCCGGCCCGGCTCCGGGCTCGTCTGGACGCGCGCCGACCGGCCGTCGCGGATGGTCGTGGAGGTCGCGGGCTCGCCGGACTTCCGGCGGGCGCTGCGGGTCCCCGGCCCGGTGCTGACCCCGGACACCGACCTCACCGGGAAGCTGCGGGTCCCGGCGACGCGGGGGCGGGTGCACTACCGCGTCGTCGCCCAGCCGCTCGACGGCGGTCCCGCGAGCGCGCCGCTGACCGGCTCTTTCCGGGCGGTCCCCGGGCGCGGCGAGCCGGTGCGGATCCAGTGGTCCGGCGACGTCGTCGGGCAGGGCTGGGGCATCGACCGCGCCACCGGCGGCATGCGGATCTTCTCCGCGATGGCCGACCGCGACCCCGACCTGTTCCTGCACTCCGGCGACACCGTCTACGCCGACGGCCCGCTCACCGAGACCGTCACGCTGCCCGACGGCCGGGTGTGGCGCAACGAGATGACGCCCGAGAAGGCGAAGGTCGCCGAGACCCTGACCGAGTTCCGCGGCCAGTTCGCCTACAACCTGCGCGACGACAACCTGCGCCGGTTCGCCGCCTCGGTCGGTCAGATCGTGCAGTGGGACGACCACGAGGTCACCAACAACTGGTACCCGGGGGAGATCCTCACCGGTGAGGTGGGGGAGCGCTACACCGAGAAGCGGGTGGACGTGCTCGCGGCCCGCGGGTTCCGCGCGTTCCACGAGTGGCAGCCGGTCGACCCACGCACCGCCGTCGACGGACGGGTGTACCGGCGGGTGCCGTTCGGCCCGCACGTCGAGGTGTTCGTGCTGGACATGCGCACCTACCGCAGCGCGAACTCCGCCAACACCGGACGCGGCGAGCGGATCCTGGGGGAGGCCCAGGCCCGCTGGCTCGTCGACGCGCTCGCGTCCTCCCGTGCGACGTGGAAGATCGTCGCCTCGGACATGCCGATCGGGGTACTGGTGCCCGACGGCGACACCGCCTGGGAGGCCGTCGCCAACGGGGTGCCGGGGCCGCCGAGCGGGCGCGAGTCCGAGATCGCCGGGGTGCTCGCCGGGATTCGCCGGCGGAGGGTCCGCAACGTGGTCTGGGTGACCGCGGACGTGCACTACACCGCCGCCCACCACTACGCCCCCGAGCGCGCCGCGTTCACCGACTTCGACCCGTTCTGGGAATTCGTGTCCGGCCCGCTGCACGCCGGTGCCTTCGGTCCGAACGAGCTCGACCCGACCTTCGGTCCGCGGGCGGAGTTCGTGCGCGGACCGTCCCGGCAGGGGGCGAGCCCACTGGAGGGGTTCCAGCACTTCGGGGAGCTCGACGTCGCCCCCGACGGGACGACCCTGGAGGTCCACCTGCGCGACCAGGCCGGCGCCTCCCTCTGGACCACCACCCTGCGCCGGACCTGACGACCGCGTCCGCAGCCTCCGGCGTGGCCGGCAGCGGTGCGCCGACCCCCGCCGGGGTGCGACGACGTCTCCGGCCGCGTCCACACCCTCCGGCGGGCTCCCACACCTGTTGCGACGGGTGTGGGAGCCCGCCAGGGGGTGTGGATCAAGGGGACGGCTCCGTGGTCAGCGCCGGGGGGCGATGTCCGGCTCCGCGGGGGGCCGGGCGGTGGTGGCCGGTCCGGGGACGGGGGTGGTGGTCACGGCCACGGCGGCCGGGGTCGCAGGGACCGCGGCCGGGCTCGGAGGGGCCGCGGGCGGGGTGGCCCGCCCGGCGTCCGGGCCCGTGCCTGTCCCTGTGACCGCGTCGGGCACATCGGTAGCACCGGCCGTGTCGGGCCCGGCGGCCGCGTCGGACCTGTCAGCCGCGTCGGAACTGTCGGCCGCGTCGGAACTGTCGGCCGCGTCGGAACTGTCGGCCGCGTCGGACCTGTCGGGCGCGGTGGCTGCACCCTCCGCGGCGGGTGTGACGGAACCGGTGGGCGCGGTCGCGTAGGCGGCGGACAGACGACGGTAGGGGCGGCTCGCCAGGGCTGCGAGGGTCAGCACCACGCCCAGGGCGCCGCAGACCACGAACACCAGGGCGATCGCGCGGGCGGTGCCGGTGCCGAACCAGGAGCCGATCGCGGCCGCACCGGCGCCGCTGTCGCTCATGTAGGGAACCACCACCAGCTCGGTGAACGGGGCCAGCAGGAACGCGGTCAGCGGCGACGCGGCCTGCTCCACGCTCTGCGCGAACCCGAAGACCCGGCCCTGCCGCCCGTAGGGCACGACCCGCTGCAGCACGGTCTGCTCGGCGGCCTCGGCGAACGGCATGAGCAGCATGAACACCGCCATGCCGAGCGTGAGCATCAGGATCGAGGCCTGCAGCGGGAACAGCATCGTCGAGGCCCAGAGCACGGCGTTGACCAGTAGCAACGTCCGGACCGGGCGGCTGCCCAGCCCGATCCGGGCGACGAGGAGCCCGCCGACGATCACCCCGGCGGACAGCACGCCCCACAGCAGCCCCCAGGCCGCGACCGACATCATCGACAGGCCGTAGGGGTCCATCAACGCCATGAACGCCCCGCCGAGCAGGTTGTTCACACAGGAGAACACGATCAGTGCGGGCAGCCCCGGCACACCCGCGACGAGCCGGACGGTGCCGCGCAGGTCGAGGCCGCCCCGCTCCTCGACGGTCACGGGGACGGCCGGGCCGGCCGGTGCGGGCACGGCCGGGATCCGGACCCGTGACAGGTGCACCAGCGACACGACCAGCACGACGAGGGCGGCGACGAGCACCGACCGCATCCCGTCCACCGCGACGAGCAGCCCGGACGCGACCGAGGTGACCAGGAAGCTCACCCCGGTCGCGGTCCCGACCAGCCCGTTGGCGCGGTCCCGGACCGCGGCCGGGACGAGCAGGGTGACCAGCGTCGGCAGCGCGATCGTGCGCAGGTTCCCGGCGATCACACCCAGCATCAGCGCGACGACCAGCGCCCACAGCAACGGGTCCGTCGGGTCGCGGAACGCCCCCTCGGGGGCGAGCAGCAGCAGGACCAGGCACAGCGCGTAGACCACGGCGGACACCGCCGCCGAGACCTGCATGACCGCGCGCTTGCCGAACCGGTCCACGACCCCGCCGAACGGGATCCCGGTCAGCGCCGTCGCCACCAGGAAGATCCCGGCGATGATGCCGGTCGCCGCGACCGACCCCGTCTCCAGGAACACCCAGAACGTCACGGCGAACCACACCGTGAAGTTCACGACCGACACCACCAGGGTGCTCACCAGCAGGTGCGCGAAGACCCGTTGCGTGCCGTGCCGGAGGTCGAGCTGCGTCATGGTCCACCGTCCTCTCGGGGTGATGGACCGACGCCGACGGCCGAACTCATCGCCCGCCGCGACGGTGGACGATGAACCGGACTGGTCAACCGATCATGCCGTCATGTCGAGGTGGGCGACCACCTTCGACGGGCGGATCCGGACGACGAGCTCGCCGGGGACGCCGTTGCGCCGGCCGAACTCCTCGGCCCGGTCGGCGCCCATGTAGCGGCCTCCGAGCGCGGTCGCGGTGCGCAGGAGCTCGTCGGGGTCCGTGCTGATCTCGGCGACGCCCTGCACCTGCACGAAGGCGTACGGCGGCGCGGGCAGGTCGGCGGTGAGCACGACCCGCGGGTCGCGGACGATCGCCCGCCCCTTCGCGGTGTCCGCCCCGGTGTCGAAGACGATCGTGTCGTCCTCGACGAGGAACCAGACCGGCGCGACGAGCGGGCGCCCGTCCTTCGCCGTCCAGCCGAGCATTCCGGTACGGGTGCCGTGGTTGAGGAACTCGACGACGTCGGGTGTGAGAACGGGCATGTCGCCGAGCCTAGGGCGAGAACCCGCCCGACCACCCGGGCGACACCGGGTCGGGTCCGCCCGGACCGGCCGCGACCACACGCGCTCACCGCCGGGGCCGTGCCGGCAGGCAGCCGTGGCCGTAGCCGCGTGGCGGTCCCGAAGACCCGCCGGGGGTGCCGCGTCGCCCGCCGCCGGGGGAGGGTGTCCGCCATGGACGAGCTCACACCCGGCACCCTGCTCGGCCGCCAGGTCGACGGCGTCACGTGCGGACCCTCGGTGCTGGTGGTGACCGCGGTGCTGGCCGGCTCGGGGTGGCCCGGCGTGGTGGCGGACCGGTTCGCCGCCGCCCAGCAGACCGCGCACCGCCAGGCCAACCGGCTCTGGCCGCGCGCCCTGGGTACGACGCCGTGGGGGATGCGGGCGTGGCTGCGCCGGCACGCGCCCGCCGCGGGACCGTTCCGGATCCGCCCGGCGACCCGCGACGCGCTCGCCGCGGTGCCCGCCGCCGTCGGTCCGGTCCCGCTGCTGGTCGGATCCCGGTGGCTGCCGCGGCACTGGGTGCTGGTCCTGGGCGTCGACGACGACGGCCGGTGGCGCGTCTACGAGCCCGGCTGCGGCCGGGTGCGGGCGTTCGACCCGGCGTTGCTCCGGCGGGGCGACCCGGCGGCCGTCGGCGGGGTGCTGGGGTGGCCGCGGCCGTGGTGTCTGCTGCTGCCCGTGGGCCGGGCGTAAACGAGCGGTGATCCGGACGTCACGGACGCGGGTGAGGGTGGGGACATGGCTCCCCCCGATCCCCGCCCGCTGCTCGCCGCGCTCGGCCGGCGCGATTTCCTCCGCGCGGCCGCCACCGTCACCGCGGCCGGAGGGCTGGCCGGCTGCGGCACGTCCGCCACCGTCCCCGGGTCCGTCGCGGCGACGCTGCCGGACGGTCCGCTGCAGCCCGGTGCGGGCGACATCCCCGGCGACCACTACCTCGGGTCCGACCCGGCCGACGTGCGCTGGGGCTACGTCCCGGCGATCGGGGCCGCTCCGGTGCTGACGATGCGGTCGGGGCAGACCGTCACCATCGACACCGTCTCCCACGAGGGCATCCTGGAGGACCAGGGCCGGGACCCGGTCGCGTGGTTCGGGCGCCACGGGGTCGCGGCCGACGGTGTGCTCTCCGATGCCGTCGCGGTCGCCCGGGACTACCGGCGCACACCGCGCGACGTCGACGCCGACGGCCCGCACGTCATCACCGGGCCGGTGTTCGTCGAGGGTGCGCGCCCCGGCGACGTCCTGAAGGTCGAGACCCTGTCCGCGGTGCCCCGGGTGCCCTACGGCGTCGTCTCCAGCAGGCACGGGAAGGGGGCGCTCGGGCGCACCGCGTCCGGCGCGCCGCCCGCCGGGATCGCCCTCGACGAGGTCATGCCGCGCCGGCCACCGACGGGCGCGCCACCGGCGACCCCGCGCGCTACGGCACCGTCTCGGTGTTCACCCCGGTCCGCGACGGGGCGGACGGCCCCGAGGCCCACCTGGCGTTCGGCGAGGGCCAGGAGGTGTCGTTCCCGCTGCGCCCGTTCATGGGCACCATGGGGGTCGCCCACGCCGCGGCCGACGCCGAGAACGCCCCGGAGCTGAACTCGATCCCGCCGACCCTGGGCGGCGGCAACATCGACATCCGGCTGCTCGGCCCGGACTCGGCGTTCTACCTGCCCGTCCGCGCGGAGGGGGCGCTGTTCCACGTCGGCGACCCGCACCTGGCGATGGGTGACGGGGAGGTCGCGCTGACCGCGCTGGAGGGTTCGCTGCGTGCCACGTTCCGGCTCACCGTGTGCCGGCCGGGGGAGGGTACGGCGCCGTCGGTGGCCTTCGGCCACCCGTTCGGCGAGACCCCGCACGCCTGGGTGCCCATCGGGCTCTCCGACCCGGACGGGAGCGTCGGCGGCCAGAAGGGCGACCTGGACGTCGCGATGCGCCGGGCCGTGGTCAACGCGCTCGACTTCCTGCAGGAGGACCGGGGCATGGACCGCGCGACGGCCTACGCCTACCTCTCCGCGGCGGCGGACTTCGCGGTCTCGCAGGTGGTGGACCGGACCGTCGGGGTGCACGGGGTCATCCCCAAGGCGCACTTCCGGTCCTGAGCGCGCGGGTCCGGGGGCCGGGAATCGTGTCGGTGTCGACTCGTAGACTTGACATGTGACCGAGACCCTGCCAGCGCGTACCGCCGACCTGCCCGCGAAGTGGACCCCGGGCGAGGTAGAGGGCGACATGTACCGCCGCTGGGTCGACGCCGGGTACTTCCGGGCCGACCCGTCGTCGGACAAGGACCCGTTCTGCATCGTCATCCCGCCGCCGAACGTCACCGGCAGCCTGCACCTGGGCCACGCGATGGACCACACGCTCATCGACGTGCTGACCCGGCGCGCCCGCATGCAGGGCCGTGACGCGCTGTGGCTGCCCGGCATGGACCACGCCGGCATCGCGACCCAGTCGGTCGTCGAGCGGCGGATGGCGGCCGCGGGCGAGCCGGACCGGCACACGATCGGCCGTGCGGCGTTCGTGGAGAAGGTCTGGCAGTGGAAGGCCGAGTCCGGCGGCTCGATCCTCGGGCAGATGGAGCGCCTGGGCGACGGTGTCGACTGGTCGCGCGAGCGCTTCACCCTCGACGAGGGCCTGTCCCGCGCCGTCGCCACCGTCTTCAAGAAGATGTTCGACGACGGGCTGATCTACCGGGCCGAGCGCCTGGTCAACTGGTCTCCGGCGCTGCGCTCGGCGATCTCCGACATCGAGGTCGACCACATCGAGACCGAGGGCGAGCTGGTCTCCATGCGCTACGGCGACGGGGACGCCTCGCTCGTCGTCGCCACCACCCGGGTCGAGACGATGCTCGGTGACACCGCGATCGCGGTGCACCCGGACGACGCGCGCTACGCGCACCTGGTCGGCACCGAGGTCGAGATGCCGATCACCGGGCGGCGGATCCCGGTCGTGGCCGACGACTACGTCGACCCGGAGTTCGGCTCCGGCGCCGTCAAGATCACCCCGGCGCACGACCCGAACGACTTCGAGCTGGGCCGCCGCCACGACCTGCCGATGCCGACGATCATGGACGAGGCCGGCACCATCGCCGGGACCGGTACCCGCTTCGACGGCATGGACCGCTTCGAGGCGCGCGAGGCCATCCGCGAGGAGCTGCGCGCGCAGGGCCGGATCGTCGCCGAGAAGCGCCCCTACCTGCACTCGGTCGGGCACGACTCGCGCACCGGGGTCCCGATCGAGCCGCGGCTGAGCCTGCAGTGGTTCGTCAAGGTCGAGCCGCTGGCCCGGTCCGCGGGCGACGCGGTCCGCTCCGGCGAGACCGTCCTGCACCCGAAGGAGCAGGCCAAGCGGTACTTCGACTGGGTCGACAACATGCACGACTGGACCATCAGCCGGCAGCTGTGGTGGGGCCACCGCATCCCGGTCTGGTACGGCCCGGCCGGCGAGGTCGTGTGCGTCGGACCGGACGAGGAGCCGCCGTCGGGCGAGGGCTGGCGCCAGGACCCCGACGTCCTCGACACCTGGTTCTCCTCCGGCCTGTGGCCGTTCTCCACGCTGGGCTGGCCGGACGAGACCCCGGACCTGGAGCGCTACTACCCGAACTCGGTCCTGGTCACCGGCTACGACATCCTGTTCTTCTGGGTCGTCCGGATGATGATGTTCGGGACCTACGTGATGGGGAAGGCCCCGTTCCGCGACGTCTACCTGCACGGGCTCATCCGCGACGAGCACGGCAAGAAGATGTCGAAGTCCAAGGGCAACGTCATCGACCCGCTGGCGCTGATCGACTCCTACGGCGCGGACGCGCTGCGGTTCACCATCGCCCGCGGCTCCAATCCCGGCACCGACATGTCGCTGTCGGAGGAGTGGGTCGCCGGGTCCCGCAACTTCACCACGAAGCTGTGGAACATCACCCGGTTCGCGCTGGCCAAGGGCGCGGACGCGAGTCTGCCGCTGCCCGTCGAGGCCGACCGCACCGACGCCGACCGCTGGATCCTGGGCCGGCTCGCCGAGGTCCGCGAGCAGACCGACGAGCTGCTCGACGGCTACCAGTTCGCCAAGGCGACCGAGGGGCTGTACCACTTCGCATGGGACGAGCTGGCCGACTGGTACGTCGAGCTGTGCAAGACCCAGCTCGACGACCCGGCCACCGAGCCGGGCACCCGGGCCGTCCTCGGACACGTCCTCGACGCGCTGCTGCGGATGCTGCACCCGATCGCGCCGTTCGTCACCGAGGCGCTGTGGACCGCGCTGACCGGCGGCGAGACCGTCGTGACCGCGGCCTGGCCGACGGCCGACGGCACCGGGGCGCCGGTCGACCCGGCCGCCGCGGCCCGGGTCGCCGACGCGCAGAAGGTCATCACCGAGGTCCGCCGGTTCCGCACCGAGCAGGGCCTGCCCGACCGCAAGGCCGTCGCCGCCCGCCTCACCGGCCTCGACGCCGCCGGGCTGACCGCGCACGAGCGCGCGCTGCGCTTCCTCACCCGGCTCGACCCGGCCGGTGACGACCTCGCCGTCACCGCGAGCTTCGAGGTCGCCACCTCCGGTGGGCCGGTCACCGTCGAGCTCGACACCTCGGGGGCGATCGACGTCGCCGCCGAGCGCGCCCGGCTCGGCCGCGACCTGGCCGCCGCGGAGAAGGAGCGCGACGCCGCGGACAAGAAGCTGAACAACCCCAAGTTCACCGAGAAGGCACCGGCCGAGGTCGTCGACGGGATCCGTGCCCGGCACGCGACCGCCGTCGCCGACATCGACCGCATCACCGCGCGGCTCGCCGCGCTCCCGGAGGCCTGATCCCGCCGTGGCGAAGGAGTACGACGAGTTCGACGACTTCACCGAGGCCGACTCGCCGACCTACGGCGGCGACCGGTGGGCCGAGGGCGGGTTCGGCGACTCGCCCGACGGTGAGCCGTCCGGCGGCGACGCCGAGCAGGAGCAGGACGACGAGCCCGGTGGCGAGGACCGCTCCGACGCCCCCGAGGCGTCCGACGCGGCGCCGGAGGACACCCAGGAGGCCCTGATCGCGGCCGTCCTGGACGAGATCCGCGGCGGGGGAGACCCCGACGTCGTCCCGGCCCAGTCCACCGTGACCGGCTACGCCGAGTTCCTCGCCGTCGACGCGGCGCTGGACCGGCGCTGGCCGGAGTCGGTGATGGAGCCGTCGCTGGAGCGCATGCAGGCGCTGTGCGACGCACTGGGCGACCCGCAGCGCGGCTACCCGGTCGTGCACCTGACCGGGACCAACGGCAAGACCTCCACCTCCCGGATGGTCGACGCGCTGCTCACCGAGATCGGGCTGCGGACCGGGCGCTACACCAGCCCGCACCTGCAGCGCGCCACCGAGCGGATCAACCTGGACAACCGCCCGGTCACACCCGAGCGCTACGTGGCGGCCTACCGCGAGGTGGAGCCGCTGGTCGAGCTCGTCGACGCCGGGCGCGGCGACGCGCCCGCGCTGAGCAAGTTCGAGGTGCTCACCGCGATGGCCTTCGCGGCGTTCTCCGACGCCCCGGTCGAGGCCGCGGTCATCGAGGTCGGTCTCGGCGGGCGCTGGGACGCCACCAACGTCGCCGACGCGCACGTCGCCGTCGTCCTGCCGGTCGGGCTCGACCACGCCGAGTACCTCGGTGACGACATCACCGACATCGCCCGCGAGAAGTCCGGGATCATCAAGGAGGGCTCGGTCGCCGTCCTCGCGGCCCAGGACAAGCGGGTCGCCGAGGTCCTCCTGGAGCGCTGCGCCGAGGTCGGCGCACAGGTCGCCCGGGAGGGCGCCGAATTCGGCGTCGTGGAGCGGGAGCTCGCCGTCGGCGGGCAGCGCCTGGAGCTGCAGGGCCTGTCCGGCCGCTACGACGAGATCTTCCTGCCGCTGCACGGCGAGCACCAGGCGTCGAACGCGGCGGTCGCACTGGCCGCGGCCGAGGCGCTCGTCGGCGCCGGCACCGCGCAGCCCCTCGACCCCGACGCGGTCCGCGCCGCGTTCGCCTCGGTCCGCTCACCCGGGCGGCTCGAGCCCGTCGAGGGCGGGCCGGACCGGCCGACCGTGCTGCTCGACGCCGCGCACAACCCGGCCGGAGCCACCGCGCTCGCGGGCGCGCTGGGCTCGGAGTTCCGCTTCACCCGGCTCGTGGGCGTGATCGGGGTGCTGCAGGGCAAGGACGCCCGCGGCATCCTGGAGGGGCTGCAGCCGGCGCTGCACGAGGTCGTCGTCACCACCAACTCCTCGCCCCGTGCGATGGACCCCGACGAACTCGGCGCGCTCGCCGCCGAGGTCTTCGGGTCCGAGCGGGTCAGTGTCGAGCCGTCGCTGGCCGAGGCCGTCGAGCAGGCCCGCGAGATCGCCGAGGAGGCGGGCGGGTCCGGGGTCGGCGTCGTCGTCACCGGGTCGGTCGTCACCGTCGGCGAGGCGCGGGCGCTGTTCGGGAAGGAACCGGAGTGAGCGACGTGCCGGGTGTGCCCGAGGGTGTGCGGCCGCCGCCCACCGACCCCATGAAGGGTGCCCGCGGCGTGTTCGCCGCGACGCTGATCCTGGAGGCGATCGTCGTCCTCCTGGCGCTGCTGGTGCTCCCGCGCTTCGGCACCGGGTCGACCGCGCTCGGCTTCGGGGTGGTGGCGGGCATCGCCGTCGCCATGATCCTGGCGTCCGGGGTGCAGCGGCGGCCGTGGGGGCTCACCGCGGCGCTGGTGCTGCAGGTGGCGCTGCTCGTCGCGGCGCTGGTGTTCCTGTCCTCGCTGGTCGTGGTCGCGGTGGTGTTCATCCTCGTGTGGGCGGTCCTGGTCTGGATGCGGCGCGAGGTGGCCCGCCGGATGGCGGCGGGGACGCTGCCGTCGCAGCAGCAGGACTGACACACGGCGGTCCGGGCGCACTCGTGACGGTGGGTGCCGGACCCCCGGCGGGTCGTCGCTACCCTGTCGCGCGTGACTGAACGCACTCTCGTCCTGGTCAAGCCCGACGGCGTCGCGCGCAAGCTCGTCGGTGAGGTCGTCTCGCGCATCGAGCGCAAGGGCCTCGGTCTGGTGGCCCTCGACCTGCGCACGGTGGACCGTGAGCTGGCCGCCCAGCACTACGCCGAGCACGACGGCAAGCCCTTCTTCGAGGAGCTGCTGTCGTTCATCACCTCCGGCCCGGTCCTGGCCGCGGTCGTCGAGGGCCCCCGCGCCATCGCCGCCTGGCGGCAGATCGCCGGCGGCACCGACCCGGTGGAGAAGGCCACCCCCGGCAGCATCCGTGGCGACCTCGCCCTGGAGACCGGTTCCAACCTGGTGCACGGCTCGGACTCCCCGGAGTCGGCCGACCGGGAGATCAAGCTCTGGTTCCCGAACCTGTGACCGCAGGCGTCCCGGCCGTCCGCCGGGTCGTCGACCCCCACCCCGGCGCCGCCGCCGCGCTCGGTGACCTCTGGATCGCCGTGACCGAGGCCGGCGGCGCCGTGGACTTCGTGCCCGGCGCCGACCCGGACGAGGTCCGCGCACTGGCGGTCGAGACCGTCGACGCCGCCCGGTCCGGCGCGTCCCGGATGTTCGTGCTGGGGGAGGACACCGCCCCGCTGGGCACGGTCTTCCTGGTCCCGGGCACCGGCATCGCCGCGCACCGCGCCGACGTGCAGCGTCTCATGGTCCGCCCTGACCTGCAGGGACGTGGTCTCGGCACGGTCCTGCTCGACGCCGCCGTCGCCCACGCCCGGGAGACGGGCCTGGCGATGCTGACCCTCGGCGCCCGCGGCGGCACCCCGCTGCCCGCGTTCTACGCCGCCCGCGGCTTCGTCGAGTACGGCAGGCTGCCCGGCGGGGTGCTGCTCTCCCCGGAGGACGCGCGCGACGTCCACCTGTTCTTCCTGCCGCTCGGCTGACCCCCGGCCCGCGGGAAGATCGAATCCCCCCGACGGCCGGATGGCAGAGGCCGTCCCCGCGGTCCACCATGTGGGCCATGACCGTGCTCACCCCGCGCCCGACGACCGCGGACCTGGTCCGTGGAGTCGTCGTGGCGGTCCTGGCGATCCTGCAGGTACTCGTGTCGGCGTCCGGGGGGTCGGGGATCGGCGCCGTCGCGCGCGACTACGACACCCCGCTGCTGGCCGCGGGATGGGCGTTCTCGATCTGGGGTCTGATCTACCTGGGCGTGCTGGTCTACGCCGGCTACGCCCTGCTGCCCGGCCAGCGCGGCCGCGAGGTGCACCGCCGCGTCGGCTGGTGGGTCGCGGCGACCGCGGTGCTCAACCCGCTGTGGATCGCGGCCTTCTCGAACCGCTGGGTGGTCACCGCCGAGGTGCTGCTGGTCCTGCTCGTCGTCGCGCTCGGTGTCGTCTACGGACGGCTGTCCCGCAGCGTCGCCGACGGCTGGGCGGAACGGCTGGCGATGCGACTGCCGCTGGCCGTCTATCTCGGCTGGTCCTCGGCCGCGCTGGTGCTGGGGCTGATGGCGGCCGGCGTCGCGGTCGGGCTGCCGTCAGACGGGGTGCTCCCGCAGGTCGCGGCGATCCTGCTGCTCGTGATCCTCACCGCGGTCGTGCTGTCGGTCGTCGGCTCCACCGCCGGGTTCGCGGGCTTCGCGGGGGCGCTGTGCTGGGCGCTGCTGGGCGTCGTCGCCAACGACCGGCCGATCGCCGTCACCGTCGTCGCGACCGTCGCGGCGGGGATGATCGCGGTGCAGGCGGTGCGCCGGATCACGCGGTCGGTCCAGCCGGCCCGGCTGGCCCTGGGCTGAGCCGGCGGCTGAGAGGAAACCCGCACCGGGACGTCGGTCCCGCTTGCTACGGTCGCACCGGCAGGAGCAGCGGTACCAGGGAGGCCCGGCATGATCACCGGAAGCATCGTCGCGATCGTGACCCCGATGCACGACAGCGGCGAGGTCGACCACACGGCCCTCGGCGAGCTCGTCGAGCGGCAGGTCGACGCGGGCACCGCGGCGATCGTCTCGGTCGGCACGACCGGCGAGTCGTCCACGCTGTCGGTGCTCGAGCACACCGAGGTCATGCGGCGCACCATCGAGGTCGCGAACGGCCGGGTCCCGGTCATCGCCGGCACCGGGGCGAACTCCACCGCCGAGGCGATCCACCTGACCCGCGCCGCGCGGGCGGCCGGCGCCGACGGCGCGCTGCTCGTGACGCCGTACTACAACAAGCCTCCGCAGGAGGGCCTCTACCAGCACTTCAAGCGGATCGCCGAGACCGTCGACATCCCGCAGTACCTCTACAACGTCCCGGGTCGCACGGCCTGCGACATGCTGCCGTCGACGGTGGCCCGGCTGGCGGAGATCCCGAACATCGTCGGCCTCAAGGAGGCCAAGGGCGACCTGGACCGGGTCCGCGAGCTCGTCGCGCTGGGCCTGGACGACTTCGCGCTGTACTCCGGTGACGACGGCACCGCCCGCGCGTCGATGCTCGCCGGGTTCCACGGCGACATCTCGGTGACCGCGAACGTCGCCCCCGAGACGATGGCCCGGATGTGCAAGGCCGCCGTCGCCGGTGACGCCGAGACCGCCTCCGCGCTCGACGCCGACCTCGCGGGCCTGCACGCGGCGCTGTTCTCCGAGCCGAACCCGATCCCGGTGAAGTGGGCGCTGGCCGAGCTGGGACTCATGCCCGGCGGGATCCGGCTGCCGCTGGTGCCGCTGGACGAGTGGCACCACGAGGACGTCCGCGCCGCGCTGCGGGCCGCGGGCCTGCTGTCCTGAGCCCCGCGCTCCCCGGGGCGCTGCTCGTCGCCAACCGCGCCGAGATCGCCGTCCGGATCATGGAGACGGCGTCGGGGCTGGGCGTGCGCACGGTCGCCGTGCACGCGGCCGACGACGCCGCCTGCGCGCACGTCGCCCGCGCCGACGCCGCCGTCGCGCTGCCCGGCACCGGCGCCGCCGCCTACCTCGACGTCGACGCGCTGGTGCGGGCCGCCGTCGACGGCGGGGCCGGTGCGCTGCACCCCGGCTACGGGTTCGCCTCCGAGAGCCCGGCGCTGGCCCGGGCCTGCGCGGACGCCGGCGTGGTGTTCGTCGGGCCGTCGCCGCGGACGCTGGAGCTGTTCGGGGACAAGGCCGCCGCCCGCGACCACGCGGGGGCGCTCGGCGTACCGGTGCTGGAGGCCGTCGAACCCGCCGACGGCGCCGCGCTGCTGTCCCGCCTCGGCCCCGGCGGCGGCGTCATGGTCAAGGCCCGCTCCGGCGGCGGCGGGCGCGGGATGCGCCCGGTCACCGACCCGGCCGACCTCGACGACGCCGTGCGCCGCTGCTCGTCCGAGGCACTCGCCGCGTTCGGCGACGGTGCGGTGCAGGTCGAACGCCTCCTCCCGGCCGCCCGGCACGTCGAGGTGCAGGTCCTCGGCGACGGCACCGGCGCCGTCGTGCTGGGGGACCGGGACTGCTCCGCGCAGCGCCGCCGGCAGAAGCTCGTCGAGATCGCGCCCGCCCCCGCCGTGCCCGCCCCGGTGCGCGCGCGGCTGCACGAGGCCGCGCTGCGCCTGTGCGACGGCTACCGCGGCCTCGCCACCGTCGAGTTCCTGCTCGCCGGGCAGGACATCGCGTTCCTGGAGGTCAACCCGCGGATCCAGGTCGAGCACACCGTCACCGAGGAGACCACCGGCCTCGACCTCGTCGAGCTGGGGCTGCGGGTCGCGTACGGCGCCCGGCTCGCCGACCTCGGCCTCGCCACCCCGCCCGCGCCGCGCGGGGCCGCGGTGCAGGCCCGGGTGACGACCGAGACCGTCGGGCCGCTCGGGACCCTCGTCCCGGCCGCCGGGACCCTGACCCGCTTCCAGCCGCCCGCCGGGCGCGGGGTCCGCGTCGACACCCACGGCTACGCCGGGTACCGGGTCGGGCCCCGCTACGACCCGCTGCTGGCCAAGGTCGTCGCCCGCGGGGCGACGCCGGCGGCCGCGGCCGCCGCCGCCCGGCGTGCCCTCGCCGGGTTCGACGTGGCCGGCGTCGCGGTCACCCTGGGGCTGCTGCAGGCCGTCCTCGCCCGCCCCGAGCTGGTCGACGGGACACTGGACACCACCTTCGTCGACCGGCACCTGGCCGAGCTGGCCGCGGCGCCCCGCGAGACCGTGCTGCCCGCGCCCGGTGCGCCCGCGACCGGTGACGCCGCCGGGAACGGATCGGCGCCGGGCCCGGCGGTCGAGGTCCCCGCGGACCGGACCGCCGTGCGCGCGTCCCGGCCCGGCGTCGTGGTGGCGCTGCCCACCCCGGCCGGGCAGGTCGTCGCCGCGGGCGGCGAGGTCGTCGTCCTCGAGTCGATGAAGATGGAGCACCCGGTCATCGCGGAGCGGCCGGCCCGGGTGGAGACGGTCGTCGTCACCGTCGGGGACGCGGTCGAGGCGGGGGAGCTGCTCGCCGTCCTCGCCGACGCCGACGCCGCGGACGCCCCCGGCCGTGGCGAGGACGTCGACCCCGACCGGATCCGGCCCGACCTGGCCGAGGTCCGCGACCGCCACCACGGCGGGCTCGACGCCGGCCGGCCCGCCGCCGTCGCACGCCGGCGGTCGGCAGGGCGGCGCACCGCCCGGGAGAACGTCGCCGACCTGCTCGACCCCGACAGCCTCGTCGAGTACGGCGCGCTGACCCTGGCGGCGCAGCGGGCCCGGCGCAGCACCGCCGAGCTCGTCGCCCGCACCCCCGCCGACGGGATCGTCACCGGCACCGGGACCGTCGGCGGACGCCCGGTCGCCGTGCTGGCCTACGACTACACCGTGCTCGCCGGCACCCAGGGCGTGCTCAACCACCGCAAGACCGACCGGCTCCTCGAGCTCGCCGAGCGCGACCGGCTGCCGGTCGTCGTGTTCGCCGAGGGCGGCGGCGGGCGGCCGGGGGACACCGACACCTCCGCCGTCACCCAGCTCGACGTGCCGACCTTCCGGCTGTTCGCCCGCCTGCGCGACCGGGTCCCGACCGTCGCGGTCGTCGCCGGCTACTGCTTCGCCGGCAACGCGGCCCTGGCCGGGGCCTGCGAGCTGATCGTCGCGACCGAGGGCAGCAGCCTGGGCATGGGCGGCCCGGCGATGATCGAGGGCGGCGGGCTCGGCGTCGTCGCCCCCGGTGATGTCGGCCCGATGCCGGTGCAGTGGGCGAACGGCGTGGTCGACCTGCTCGTGCCCGACGACCGGGCCGCGGCCGCCGCGGCCCGCCGGTACCTGCGCCACGTCGCCGGGGACCCGGTGGCCGGCGGGCACGCCGACCAGCGGCTGCTGCGCCACCTCGTCCCGGAGAACCGGCTGCGCGCCTACGACGTCCGCCGCGTCGTCGACACCCTGTGCGACACCGGCTCCGTCGTCGAGCTGCGCGGCGGGTTCGGCGCGGGGCTGGTCACCGCACTGGCCCGGCTCGACGGCCGCGCCGTCGGCGTGATCGCCAACGACCCCGAGCACCTCGGTGGCGCGATCGACGGCGACGCCGCGGACAAGGCCGCCGCGTTCCTGGCGCTGTGCCAGGCCCGCGGGCTGCCGGTCGTGTCGCTGTGCGACACCCCGGGGTTCATGGTCGGCCCGGACGCCGAGCGCACCGCGACCGTCCGCCGGTTCGGGGCGATGTTCGTCGCCGGCGCACGGCTGACGGTGCCGCTGGTGACGGTCGTGCTGCGCAAGGGCTACGGCCTCGGCGCGATGGCGATGGCCGGCGGTGACCTGCACGCGCCGGTGCTCACCGTGGCCTGGCCGACCGGCGAGCTCGGCGGGATGGGGCTGGAGGGCGCGGTCCGCCTCGGCTTCCGCGACGAGCTGGCCGCGATCACCGACGAGACCGCGCGGCGGGCCCGCTACGACGAGCTCGTCGCCGGGTACTACGAGCGCGGCAAGGCGCTCGGCGTGGCGACGGTGTTCGAGATCGACGACGTCATCGACCCCGCCGACACCCGGGCCGTGGTCTCCCGCGCGCTGCGCGGGCGCTGACCGGCGCCGGTGGTCAGGACCGCTCCGCCCCGTCCGTGGACGGCTCCGCGGCGTCGGGTGCGACCGTGGGACCCGCGCTCGTGGTCTTCACGTTGCGCACGATGTCGCGGCCGAAGGTGACGTCGACCCGCTCGGCCACGGCCAGCTCCAGCACGGCGATCATGACCTCGCCGGAGATGCGGCGCATCCGCTCGATCGTCTCGTAGACACGCGGCCACTGGTCGTCGGGACGGCCCTCGGCGTCGAAGGGCTGCCAGATCTCGCCGAGGAACAGATCGACGTAGAGCCGGGCGACGGCGTCGGCGTGCTTGCGCAGCTGCTCGACGACGTCGAGCGAGCGAGTGATCGGGATGCCGAGACCGGTCAGCTCGGCCGCGGCGTTCATCAGCCGCGGGCTGATCTCCTCGTAGGTGTCGTCGCCCAGCTCGCGCAGCAGGCCCATCTTGACCCCGCGCTTGGCGACGCCGACGTCGGTGCTCTCGTACCGTTCGGCGAGCTCGGCGAGGTGCACGATCTGCCGGTCCTCGGGCGCGAACAGCGCGCGGACGGTCCGGATGAACTGCACGACCTGCTCGGTGGAGCCACCGGTGGTGTCGAGCAGCTTCTTGATCGTGTCGAGCTTGACGCCCTCGTCCTGCAGGTCCTGGATCAGCTCCAGACGCGCCGCGTGACCGGGGCCGTAGTAGCCCGTCCGGGCCTTGACCTGCGGCGGAGGCAGCAGCCCCCGGGACTGGTAGGCGCGGATGTTGCGCACCGTGACACCGCTGGACCGCGCCAGCTCGTCGATGGTGCGCCAGTCCGCCGACTCCGGGTCCTCGACCATGACACGAAGAATAACAGGCGAGCATGTGACACAGGATCCAGGAGGCACCGGTTGCTATGTGACATCAAACCGTGCACAGTTGATGTCATGTTCCGATCCGCTCCTGGCACGACCTCGCGCCGCCGGGGCCTGCTGGCCGCCGCGAGCGCCCTCACGACCCCGCTGCTGCCCGAGGACTTCCTGACACTGGTCGACCCGCTCTGGTCGACCACGTCGCTGCGCGGCCGGGTCGTCGCCCGTCGCCGCGAGACCGGCCGTGCGGTCTCGGTGACCATCGAGCCCGGGCGCGCCTGGGCCGGGCACCGCGCCGGCCAGTACGTCGGCATCGGCGTCGAGGTCGACGGCGTCCGGCTCACCCGGAGCTACTCGCTGACCTCGCCCGAGGACGCCGAGCACCTCACCGTGACCGTGCAGGAGGTCGACGGCGGCGCCGTGTCGCCGACCCTGGTCCGCGACCTGCCGATCGGCACGATCGTCGAGCTCGACCAGGCGGCGGGCGGTTTCGTCCTGCCCGACCCGCTCCCGGAGAAGCTGCTGTTCGTCACCGCGGGCAGCGGCATCACCCCGGTGATGGGCATGCTGCGCACGCTCGACCGCGCCGGGACGATGCCCGACGTCGTGCTCGTGCACGGCGCCCGCACGTCGGAGGACACGATCTTCCGCGCCGAGCTGGCCGGCCTCGCCGCGCGGCACCCGTCGCTGCGGGTCGTGCTGCGCCACAGCGCCGTCTCCGGGCGGCTCGACCCCACGACCCTCGACGCCGCCGTCGCCGACAGGGCCGACCGGGCCGTGTACGCCTGCGGCCCCGACGGCCTGCTCGACGCCCTGGAAGGTGCCTGGGACGGCGTCACCGCCGAGCGCTTCACCCCGCCGGCCCGCGCCACCGAGGGCACCGGCGGCACCGTCGACCTCGGCGGCGACGACGTCGTCGTCGAGTCCGGCCAGAGCCTCCTCGAGGCGGGGGAGGCCGCCGGGAAGCTCATGCCCAGCGGCTGCCGGATGGGCATCTGCTTCGGCTGCGTGCTGCCGCTGCGCGAGGGCCGGGTGCGCGACCTGCGCACCGGCGAGGCGCACGGCGAGCCCGGCGACCTGGTCCAGACCTGCATCAACTCCGCGTGCGGGCCCGCCCGCATCGACCTTCCCTGATCCACCCGCTCCGACCGAAGGAGGTCCTCATGACCGCCGTCCTGGAGAACCCCACGCACGCCGAGCCCGGCCCGGAGGAGACCGGCCGCGAGCAGCACCCGCAGCGCCCGGTGCTGGAACTCGTGCCGTCGTCGCGCCGCGAGGACGTGGCCGCGACCACCGACCTGACCGCCGAGCAGATCGAGGAGCTCGGCCGTCGCCTCGACGCCATCCGCGACCGCGTCCTCGCCGAGCGCGGCGCCTCGGACGCCGAGTACATCCGCGGCGTCATCCGCAAGCAGCGCGCCCTGGAGATCGGCGGCCGCGCGCTGCTGTTCGCCGGTGTCCTGCCCCCGGCCTGGATCGCCGGGACCGCCATGCTCTCGATCGCCAAGATCCTCGAGAACATGGAGATCGGGCACAACGTCATGCACGGCCAGTGGGACTGGATGCGCGACCCGAAGATCCACTCGTCGACCTGGGAGTGGGACAACGTCTCGTCCTCGGCGGAGTGGAAGCACTCGCACAACTACATGCACCACACCTACACCAACGTCGTCGGCAAGGACCGCGACGTGGGCTACGGGATCCTGCGACTGTCCGAGGAACAGCGGTGGACGCCGTACTACCTGGGCAACCCGCTCTACAACTTCCTGCTCAGCCTGTTCTTCGAGTACGGCGTCGCGCTGCACGACCTCGAGGTCGAGAAGGTCGTGGCGGGGCAGAAGCCGCTGAGCCGGGTCTGGCAGCAGATCAAGGCGATCGGCCGCAAGACCGGCCGCCAGATCCTCAAGGACTACGTCGCGTTCCCCGCGCTGGCCGGGCCGTTCTTCCTGCCGGTGCTCGCGGGCAACCTCACCGCGAACCTGGTGCGCAACGTCTGGACGCACGCGGTCATCTTCTGCGGCCACTTCCCGACCGGCGCGGTCCAGTTCACCGAGGAGCAGCTGGAGGACGAGAGCCGCGGCGAGTGGTACGTCCGTCAGCTGCTGGGCTCGGCCAACCTCGACGGCGGCCGGTACTTCCACCTGATGACCGGCCAGCTGTCCTTCCAGATCGAGCACCACCTGTTCCCGGACCTGCCCAGCAACCGCTACGCCGAGATCGCCCCCGAGGTCCGGGAGCTGTGCCGGGAGTACGGGCTGGAGTACACGACCGGGCCGCTGTGGAAGCAGTACATGCAGGTCCTGGGCACGATCAACCGACTGGCCCTGCCGAACGGGAAGCGCTGATAGCTTCCGATCCGTCCGGGTCGGCGGAGGGGCGATCGTGCGGCACCTGGTGGGGATCCTGGTCGGGCTCGTCGAGACGGCGGTGGCGCTGGTCGTCGCCGGTGCGGGGATGGACCTCGACCGGGTCCCCGCCGGCTCGGGTCTGCTGCTCGTCGGCGGGCTGCTGCTGGGCGCGGTGGTGCTCGCCGCCCGTCTGTCCCCGGGTGCACCGCTGACCGGGGCCGTACTGCTCCTGGCCGGCTCGGCGTGGACGCTGTTCGACCCGCAGGCGCCGTTCGCGCTGGGCCGGGGGCTCGGCTACCTGCTGAGCCTGCAGCACGGGATGCTCCTGGCCGGGCTGCCGGCCGTGGCCGCATTCGTCGTCCCGCGGCGGCGGGCCGAACCCGGCCCGCCGCCGTCCTGGGCGCACGGCCCGTCGTCGGGGCCGGTCGTCCACTGACCGGCCCGGCCCGCTACAGGGCGGGGAGGACGTCGAAGCCGTGCACCTGCGCGATCCGGCCGTCGCCGTCGGTCACGACGATGTCGAACCCGACCACCGGAGGCTCGGCGCGACGTCACCCTCGCCGAGCTGGCGCTGGAGACCTTCCTGCCGCCGACGACGCCACGCGCGCCGCCCTCACCGCCCGCGCCGGCCGGTGAGCCCCGCTCAGCCCGCGACGCCCGGGGACAGCGACAGCACCGGCACCGTCCCGTTCAGCGCGAAGGCCCCGACCACCTGCTGCTTGTAGACGATCGGGTTGTGCACGGCGAGGGTGCGCGCGTTGCGCCAGTGCCGGTCCAGCGCCCGGTCGACGTCGACGGTGGACGCGCCGCCGACCTCGAACAGCTCCGAGGTCGCGTCCAGCACCAGCTGCGGCACCGTCGACTGGGCCCGGTACACGTCGAGCTCGGCGGCCGGGCCGTGGCCGGGCTCGGACAACGCCCGCTCCAGCGAGGCGGCCGCGGCGTCGACGACGGCGGCGACGGTGAACGCGGCCGCGTCGACCTTCCCGACGACCTGTTGCACCAGCGGGTCGTCCCTGGGCAGGTCGGCGTTGCCGTAGGGCCAGTTGCGGCGCCGGTCGCGGACGTAGGCGGCGGCGTCGTCGGCGGCGCGGCGGGCGATCCCGGCCAGCGCCGCCAGCTGCACCAGCTGCAGGAACCCCTGCCGGACCGGCTGGTGGGCATCGGTCGGGGCGGGTCGCACCTGGGCCGGGTCGACCTCGACCGCGGTGAACCGGGTCGTGCCGCTGGCGGTCAGCTTCTGCCCGAACCCGCGCCAGTCGTCGACCCGCTCGACACCGGGCGCGGAGGTCTCCACCAGCACGCTCACCCGGCTGCCGTCCTCGTCGAGCGCGACGACGTCGACGAGGTCGGCGTAGAGCGTGCCGGTGCAGTAGAACTTCTCGCCCTCGAGCAGCAGCCTGTCCCCGTCGCGGCGCAGCACCGTGGTGGAGGAGTTGCGCACGACGCCGCCGCGCTCGGAGATGGCGTTGCCGACGAGCCTGCCGGCCGCGACCTGCTCCAGCCGACCGCGCAGCACCGGGTCGTCGGCGGCACCGGCCGACCACAGCTCGGCGAACAGCAGGTGCGTCCGCAGCGCCTGCGGGATGTTCGAGTCCGCCGCGCCCAGCTCGACGAGGAGCGCGAACAGCTGACGCAGCGAGGCCCCCGCGCCGCCGGCCTCCACCGGCAGCCGGACCGCGCCGAACCCGGCGTCGCGCAGGGCGGCGATCTCCTCGACGGGCAGCCTGCGGCTCAGCTCGCGCTCCACCGCGCCGGCGGCGATCTTCTCGAACAGCGGGCGGAACCGGGCGTGCAGCTCGGCGTCGGTCACGGGCACGGGGGTCTCCTGGGAGTTCGGGGACGCGCGTGGGGAGCAGGTCGGCGCCAGCGTAGGTGCCCGGCCCGCCGGTCCGCCGTGACGCGTGCCTCAGCGGGCGTGCGCCCCGGACGGCGCGACCCGGGCGATCAGCCCGCCGGTGTCGTCGGCCATGTCGGCCAGGGTGTAGACCGGCCGGGCCCGGCGCGTCAGGAACCCCCAGGCCGAGATCCGGGGCCGGACAGGTGCGTCGAGCGGCCGACGTCGCGGTTGTCGAACCGCACCACCCGGAACCCGCGGCCGGCCAGGGCGGCGCAGAGGTCGTCGCGCCACCAGTCCAAGGACGACCCAGGCCCATCACCAGAACCACCACCGGGCCGGCCGGGTCGCCGAAGGACCGGTGGCACAGCCGGACCGCGCCGACGTCGGTGTACTGCTCGGGTTCCACACCCCGCGTTCGGTCGGACGCGACCCGCTGGTTCGTCCCGAACGGACGTGGCTACCCTGGTGCAGCGTGGCACCCACCTCCGTATTCCCCGCCCTGGAGCCGATCCTGCCCCGCGTCGCCAAGCCGGTGCAGTACGTCGGCGGTGAGGGGAACTCGCAGGTCAAGCCGTGGGACTCCGCGGCCGTCCGCTGGGCACTGCTCTATCCGGACGCCTACGAGGTCGGCCTGCCCAACCAGGGCGTCCAGATCCTGTACGAGGTCCTCAACGAGCGCGCCGACGCACTGGCCGAGCGCTGCTACGCGGTCTGGCCCGATCTCGAGGCCCTGATGCGCGAGTCGGGGGTGCCGTCGTTCACCGTCGACGCCCACCACGCGGTCGGTGACTTCGACGTCCTCGGCGTCTCCTTCTCCACCGAGCTCGGCTACACCAACCTGCTCACCACGCTCGACCTGGCGGGGATCCCCCTGCACGCCCGGGACCGCGACGAGAGCCACCCGGTCGTCGTCGCCGGTGGGCACGCGGCGTTCAACCCGGAGCCGGTCGCGGACTTCGTCGACCTCGCCGCGCTCGGTGACGGCGAGGAGGTCGTCGGCGACATCACCGACGTCGTGCGGGACTGGAAGGCGCAGGGACGCCCGGGCGGGCGCCGGGAGCTGCTGCTGCGGCTGTCGTCGACGCCCGGCTGCTACGTGCCGTCCCTCTACGACGTGACCTACGCCGACGACGGTCACATCGCCGCCGTCACCCCGGCCGACGAGCGGGTCCCCGCGAGCGTGCAGAAACGCACCACGATCGAGCTGGACGACTGGCCGTACCCGAAGAAGCCGCTGGTCCCGCTGGCCGAGACCGTGCACGAGCGGGCCAGCGTCGAGATCTTCCGCGGCTGTACCCGCGGCTGCCGGTTCTGCCAGGCCGGGATGATCACCCGCCCGGTGCGGGAGCGGTCGCTGCAGGGCGTCGGCGAGATGGTCGACGCGTCGGTGCGCGCCTCCGGTTTCGACGAGGTCGGCCTGCTGTCGCTGTCGAGTGCCGACCACTCCGAGATCGCCGAGATCACCAAGGGCCTCGCCGACCGCTACGAGGGCACCAACACCTCGCTGTCGCTGCCGAGCACCCGGGTCGACGCGTTCAACATCGACCTGGCCAACGAGATCTCCCGCAACGGCCGCCGCTCGGGGCTGACCTTCGCCCCCGAGGGCGGCTCCGAGCGCATCCGCCGCGTGATCAACAAGATGGTCTCCGAGGACGACCTCATCCGGACCTGCGCCGAGGCGTTCTCCCAGGGCTGGCGGCAGGTCAAGCTGTACTTCATGTGCGGGCTGCCCACCGAGACCGACGAGGACGTCCTGGAGATCGCCGGCATGGCCTACCGGGTGATCGAGGCCGGGCGGAGGGCGTCGGGGCGCAACGACGTCCGCTGCACCATCTCCATCGGCGGGTTCGTCCCGAAGCCGCACACCCCGTTCCAGTGGGCCGCGCAGTGCCACCCCGAGGTCGTCGACTCCCGGCTGCGCAAGCTGCGCGAGGCGGTCAACGCCGACCGGAAGATCGGCCGCAACATCGGCATGCGCTACCACGACGGCGAGCCCTCGCTGATCGAGGGACTGCTCGCCCGTGGCGACCGCCGGGTCGGCGCCGTCATCGAGAAGGTCTGGCGCGACGGCGGCCGGTTCGACGGCTGGTCCGAGCACTTCTCCTACCGCCGCTGGGTCGACTCCGCCGCCGAGGCCCTGGAGCCGCAGGGGGTGTCGCTGGACTGGTTCACCACCCGCGAGCGCGACGCCGACGAGATCCTGCCCTGGGACCACCTCGACTCCGGCCTGGAGCGCGACTGGCTCTGGGAGGACTGGCAGGACGCGCTCGACGGCCGCGAGCAGGACGACTGCCGCTGGACGCCGTGCTTCGACTGCGGCGTCTGCCCGTCCACCGGTACCGACATCGAGGTCGGCCCCAGCGGGACCACCCTGCTGCCGCTGACCGTGGTCAACCCGACGGCCTCGGCCGCGGGGTCGCTCGGGGGCGCACACCCGGGTGGCTGAGAACGGACTGTCCTCGATCCCGGACCCGGCCGTCGCCGACGCCGACGGGTCCTCCTGGGAGTACGGCGGCAGACGCCTGCGGGTCCGGGTCGCCGACGAACGCGACGTCGCCGCGCTCGCCCGGCTGCGCCGCCTCTGGCTGGAGGAGCGCGCCGGGCGGCCGGTCGAGGACCCGTCGTTCGCCGAGTCGTTCGCCGCCTGGTGGCGGGTCGAGCAGCCGCGCCGGGCGTTCTGGGTGGCCGAGGCGGGCAGCGACCGCGCCGGGTGGACACCGGTCGGGTCGATCAACGTGCTGGAGACCGTGCAGATGCCCCGCCCCGGGGGCCGTGGCACGCGCACCGGGCAGGTCGGGAACGCCTTCGTCCTCGCCGCGTTCACCGAGGCGGGGGTGCCGCGGGTGCTGCTGTCGGCGGTCGTCGCGCACGCCAGGGCCCGCGGGTACCGGCGGCTGATGCTCGCCCCGACCGCGGGGAGCGCCGCGTTCTACCGGCGTGCCGGGTTCCGGCCCGCCGGCGACGCGCTGCTGGTACTGGAGCAGTAGACCGTCCCGGTCGGGGCGGCCGGGCGGCCTCCTAGACTCACCGGTCATGGCACGCGTGAAGGCAGGAGCTGCGGCGAACCCGGCACCCCCGACGGTGCAGCGGGTCCGCCTGCGCTTCGCCAAGCGCGGCCGGCTGCGGTTCCTCTCGCACCGCGACGTGGCCCGCAGCTTCGAACGCGCGGTCCGCCGGGCCGGTGTCCCGGTCTCGCACTCGCACGGCTTCAGCCCGCACCCGCGGCTGTCCTGGGTCGGTGCCGCCCCGACCGGGGCGGCCAGCGAGGCCGAGTACGTCGAGATGGGGCTGACCCGCGAGGTCGACCCGGAGCTGGTCCGGGAGGCCATGGACCGGGCGCTGCCCGACGGGCTCGACGTCGTCGCGGCGGCGGTCGCGACGCCGCCCGCGCTGGCCGACCGGATCGACGCCGCCCGCTGGCGGCTCGAGATCCGCGGGCTCGACCCCGCCGAGGTGCGGTCCGCGGTCGAGCGGTTCCTCGCCGAGACCTCGGTCGTGGTGACCCGGGTGACCCCGTCCGGGCGCAAGGAGATCGACGTGCGCGCCGCCGTCGTGACTCTGTCGGTCGAACCGCAGGTGAGCGGCACACCGGCCGATCATGTCCCGTCCGGGGCGGCGGGTTCCCCGGGTTCGGTCACCGACTGTGCGATACTGACGGCGGTCGTACGGCTGACGACACCGACCGTCCGACCCGATGACGTACTGGGCGCGCTCACCGTCGTCGCAGACCTGGCGCCGCCGGTACCGGTGACGGCCACCCGGTTGGCGCAGGGCCTGCTCGACGACGGGTGCGACCTGGTGGATCCGCTCGGTGCGGTCCCGGCGACCCGGGCCCGGCCGGACGGTTCCTGACGCGGACGGCACTTCCCGCCTCCGGTCCGGCGTCGAGCACCATCCCCGAAGACCGGGGAGCGACACCAGATGTGCCGTACCGCGCAACCCGCGCGAGCTGCGGAACGTACGCGCAAGGTCCCTGAGCGGCCGCCTCCGACGTGAGGCGCCCGGGGGCGAAGGAGCTGAATGTCCGTGAACGACGCGCCCGCCGGTAGCACCGGCGGGCTCTCCGAGCTGCCGGAGAAGATGCGGGTCCATGCCCTGGCCAAGCTGCTGGGCACGGCGAGCCGCGATGTCCTGGCGACCCTGGTCGGTCTGGGCCAGGAGGTCCGTAGCGCCCAGTCCAGCATCACCCGTGCGACGGCCGAGCAGGTCGTCGCGGCGCTGCGCCCGGTCACGGACGCCGCCGGGGCCACCTCCCCGGACCCCACCGACGGGGCCGAGCCCGCCGCGGCGGAGGCCGCCCCCGCGGCCGACACGCCGGACGCCGCACTCGCCGAGGCCGCAGCCGTGCTCGACATCGACTCGGCCGACGCCGGGGACGCGACCACCGAGGTCCGGGCGAACCCGTTCGACACCGGTTCCGGTGCTTCCCGGGGCGGGTCCGCGCCCGCACTGGCGCCGGTCTTCGCCGTCCCGATGTTCCAGGCCCCCACCGCCCAGGGCGCCGCGCAGACCGCCCCGGCGGCCGCCGAGCCCGCCGTCGACGACGCGGCCGAGCAGCCCGGTGGCGAGGACGGCACCGACGGCGGCGCCCGCCGCGGCCGTAAGAGCCGCCGTCGCAAGGACCGCGACACCGACACCACCGCGTCCCCGGCCGCGGACTCCGGGGCCGCCACCCCGGCGGCCGACGACGCCGACCCCGACGGGACCACCGACGCCGACGACCGGGGCGACGGCTCCGACGACGACGGCGAGGACGAGAACGGCAACCGCCGTCGTCGCCGCCGGGGCCGTCGTGGCCGCGGCCGCGGCAAGGGCGGCGAGGACTCCGGCGAGGACGGCGACGACTCGGAGGACTCCGACGAGTCCGGTTCCGAGGACGCCGGTTCCACCGGGGCCGACTCCGAGGACTCCGACTCCGAGGACGCCGACGACTCCGACGAGCAGTCCCCGGGCGGCTCGCGCCGCCGGCGGCGCCGTCGTCGTCGCGGGGGGTCCGACGTCGAGGACCGTTCCGAGGACGACCCGCCCAACACCGTCACCCGGGTCCGCGAGGCCCGGAGCGAGTCCCGCCAGGACTCCGGGTCGTCCTCCGACGACCAGGTCCAGGGCGTGCGCGGCTCCACCCGGCTCGAGGCCAAGCGTCAGCGGCGGCGGGACGGCCGCGACGCGGGCCGCCGCCGTCCGCCGATCCTGTCCGAGTCGGAGTTCCTGGCCCGGCGCGAGTCGGTCGACCGCCAGATGGTGATCCGCCAGCGCTCCGACCGCACCGAGATCGGCGTGCTCGAGGACGACATCCTCGTCGAGCACTTCATCACCGGCGGCAACTCCGGCAGCTCGATGGTCGGCAACGTCTACCTCGGCCGCGTGCAGAACGTGCTGCCCTCGATGGAGGCGGCCTTCGTCGACATCGGGCGCGGCCGCAACGCCGTGCTCTACGCCGGTGAGGTCGACTGGGACGCCGCCGGCCTCAACGGCAAGGCGCGCAAGATCGAGCAGGCGCTGTCCTCCGGCGACCAGGTGCTGGTGCAGGTCACGAAGGACCCGGTCGGCCACAAGGGCGCCCGGCTGACCACGCAGATCTCCCTCGCCGGCCGCTTCCTGGTCTACGTGCCCTCCGGCGGCGCCGCGGGCATCTCCCGCAAGCTGCCCGACACCGAGCGCAAGCGCCTCAAGGAGATGCTGAAGGAGATCGTCCCGGCCGACGCCGGTGTGATCATCCGGACCGCCTCCGAGGGGGTCTCGCACGAAGCCCTCGAGCGCGACGTCCGCCGCCTGCAGGCGCAGTGGGAGGTCGTCAAGGAGAAGGCGAACAAGACCGGCCCGGGCGCACCCAAGGCCCCGACGCTCCTCTACGAGGAGCCGGACATGCTGGTCAAGGTCGTCCGCGACCAGTTCAACGAGGACTTCTCGAAGCTGATCGTGTCCGGCGCCGACGCCTGGGACACCGTGTCCGGCTACGTCGGGCACGTCGCGCCCGAGCTCACCGACCGGATGCACCGCCACACCGGCCCGTCCGACGTCTTCACCGAGTACCGGATCGACGAGCAGCTGCTCAAGGCGCTGGACCGCAAGGTCTGGCTGCCCTCGGGCGGCACCCTGGTGATCGACCGGACCGAGGCGATGACCGTCGTCGACGTCAACACCGGCAAGTTCACCGGCTCCGGCGGCAACCTCGAGGAGACCGTCACCCGCAACAACCTGGAGGCGGCCGAGGAGGTCGTCCGCCAGCTGCGGCTGCGTGACATCGGCGGGATCATCGTCGTCGACTTCATCGACATGGTGCTCGAGGCGAACCGGGACCTGGTCCTGCGCCGCCTCACCGAGTGCCTCGCCCGGGACCGCACCCGCCACCAGGTCGCCGAGGTGACCTCGCTCGGTCTGGTCCAGATGACCCGCAAGCGGGTCGGCGGCGGGCTGCTGGAGCACTTCTCCACCACCTGCGAGCACTGCCGCGGGCGGGGCGTGATCGTCTCGACCGACACCGGTCCGGATCACCAGCACGGCCGTTCCGGCAACGGCGGGCAGCACGGGAACGGCTCCGGCAACGGGAACGGCTCCGGCAACGGGAACGGCAACGGCGGCGGATCCGGCAACGGGTCCGGCTCCGGGAACGCCGGCAACGGCGACTCCGACGGCGGCGGGCGTCGCCGTCGTCGCCGCGGTGGCAACGGCAACGGCGAGCCCGGCAACGGCGAGTCCGGCCACGGCGGCTCCGGGAACGGGGACGCCGACCGCCACGACGCCGACCGCCACGCTCCCGACCGCAACGGCTCCGGACACCGCAACGGCTCCGACCGTGCCGGGGACCGGGACGGCTCCGGCGACACCGCGCGCGTCGACGCCGCCGCGGGTGCCGCGGCCGTCGCCGCGGGCAGAAGCCCGAAGGGCGACGACGGCGCGGCCGCCGGGTCCACCGGGGTCTCCGTGCCGGCCACGGCCGACACCACCGTCACCGACGCCGCACCCGCACCGGCCCCGGCCGACGACGAGACCGTCGTCGCCGAGCCGCGCGGTGAGCTGACCGGTTCGGCCGCCCCGGTGGTCGCCGAGCCCACCGGGGCCCCGCAGGCTGCGACCCCGGCCCAGGACGTGGCCCCGGCCCAGGACGTGGCCCCGGAGCCGGCGGGGACGCCCCCCGCCGCCCCGGAGCCCGACGCACCCGCACCGCGCCGCCGCCGGGTCAGCCGCTCCGGCGGCGCCCCGGTCCGCGGTGGTGAGGCGGTGGTCATCACGACCGCCTCGACGCCGGAGGAGTCCGCTCCGCCGGCGGCCACGACGGCACCGGCCGACGCGGGAACGGCGGCCGCTCCGGCCGTCGCCGCGCAGCCGGAGCCCGCCGCGGCCGTCACCCGTACCCGCCGTCCACGCCGGGCGGCCTCCCGTCCGGCGGGTCCGCCCCAGGACGGAGGGTGACGGCGACCCCGGCGGAGAGCACTCCGACGGGGTCGCGTAACCTTGACCGACAGAAGCCACGCCTCTGCACACGACAGTGTTCGGCACGGGGGCCGTGGTGTGCGCGCCGGGGACCGGCGCGAGCTGTGAAAGCCCGAGCGCACCAGATGCGCCCCCGATGTTCAGGAGTCGTGCGTCAGCGATGTACGCGATCGTCAAGACCGGCGGCAAGCAGTACAAGGTGGCCGTCGACGACGTGGTCACCGTCGAGAAGCTCGACGGTGAGCCCGGCGCCGAGATCATTCTGCCCGCCGTTCTGCTCGTCGACGGCGACCAGGTGACCACCGACGCCAGCGGCCTCACCTCCGCGGTGACGGCCACCGTCGTCGAGCACACCAAGGGTCCGAAGATCCGGATCCACAAGTTCAAGAACAAGACCGGGTACCACAAGCGTCAGGGGCACCGTCAGCCCCTGACGAAGGTCCAGGTCACCGCGATCGGCAAGTAAGGAGCCCGCGTCATGGCACACAAGAAGGGTGCGTCCAGCTCCCGTAACGGTCGCGACTCCAACGCCCAGTACCTGGGTGTGAAGCGTTTCGGCGGCCAGTCGGTCAAGGCCGGCGAGATCCTCATCCGTCAGCGCGGCACCGCCACCCACCCGGGTGTCAACGTCGGGCGCGGCAAGGACGACACGCTGTTCGCCCTCGCCGCCGGGACCGTCGAGTTCGGTTCCAAGCGCGGCCGCAAGACCGTGAACATCGTGCCGGCCGAGGTCTGAGCGACCCGCCAGCACAGCGACGCCGACGGCGGGTCACCCCGGTAACGGGGGGCCCGCCGTTCGTCGTGTCACCACCCACCGCGGCCCCGCCGCGGTTACGACAACGACAGGAGCACCGTCATGTCCCGGTTCGTGGACCGCGTCGTGCTGCACGCGACCGCGGGTGCCGGGGGCAACGGCTGCGCCTCGGTACACCGCGAGAAGTTCAAGCCGCTCGGCGGCCCCGACGGCGGCAACGGCGGCCGGGGCGGCTCGGTCGTGCTCGTCGTCGACGCGGGTGTGCACACGCTGCTCGACTACCACCACCGCCCCCGTGCGGAGGCGAAGAACGGCACGCAGGGGCAGGGTGCGTTCAAGCAGGGCGCGAACGCCCCGGACCTGGAGCTGCGGGTCCCCGACGGCACCGTCGTTCTCGACGCCGGCGGCGAGGTCGTCGCCGACCTGGTCGGTGTCGGCACCCGGTTCGTCGCCGCCGAGGGCGGACGGGGCGGGCTCGGCAACGCCGCGCTGTCCTCCGCCGCCCGCAAGGCCCCCGGCTTCGCGCTGCTCGGTGAGCCCGGCGACGAGGTCGAGCTGACCCTGGAGCTGCGCAGCCTCGCCGACGTCGGCCTGGTCGGGTTCCCCAGCGCGGGCAAGTCCTCGCTGGTGGCGGCCCTGTCCGCGGCCCGCCCGAAGATCGCCGACTACCCGTTCACCACCCTCGTGCCCCAGCTCGGCGTGGTCAGCGCGGGGGACGACACCTTCACCGTCGCCGACGTCCCCGGCCTCATCCCGGGTGCCGCCGAGGGCCGCGGCCTCGGCCTGGAGTTCCTGCGCCACATCGAGCGCTGCTCGGTGCTGGTGCACGTCGTGGACTGCGCGACCTTCGAGACCGAGCGCGACCCGGTGTCCGACATCGAGGCACTGGAGACCGAGCTGGCGCACTACGCCGAGGCTCTCGGCACCAGCGCGCTGGGGGAGCGGATCGACCAGCGCCCGCGCCTGGTCGCGCTCAACAAGATCGACGTCCCGGACGCCGCGGACCTGGTCGACATGGTCCGCGAGGACCTGACCGAGCGCTTCGGCTGGCCGGTGTACGCGATCTCCACCGCGTCCCGGGCCGGGCTGCGGGAGCTGAGCTTCGCGATGGCCGAGCGGGTCGCCGCGGCCCGTGCCGCGCGCCCGGAGGCCGAGCCGAGCCGGATCGTGCTGCGCCCGCGCGCCGTCGACGACACCGGCTTCACCATCACGCCCGACCCGGAGCTCGACGGCGGGTTCATCGTGCGCGGGGAGCGCCCCGAGCGGTGGATCCGCCAGACCGCGTTCGAGAACGACGAGGCCGTCGGCTACCTCGCCGACCGGCTCGCCCGGCTCGGCGTGGAGGAGGCGCTCGCCAAGGCCGGAGCCGTCCCCGGCTGCCCGGTCACCGTCGGCCAGGTCACCTTCGACTGGGAGCCGTCCACCCCGGCCGGCGTCGCCGCCCTGCTCACCGGGCGCGGCACCGACATCCGGCTGGAGGGCAACGACCGGGTCGGCGCCGCCGAGCGCAAGCGCGCCCGGGGCGCGCGCCGGAACCACCTGTCCGACGCCGAGCTCGCCGCGGGCGCCCGCTACTCGTCGGACCACGAGATCGAGGAGTGAGACCCGCGTGAGCACGCGCGCCGCACTGGGTGCGGCGAAGCGGATCGTGGTGAAGGTCGGGTCGTCGTCGCTGACGAGCCTGACCGGTGGTCTCGACCCGGCCCGGCTCGACGCCCTGGTCGACGCCCTGGTGGGGCGTCGCGCCGCCGGTGCGCAGGTCGTGCTCGTCTCCTCGGGGGCGATCGCGGCCGGCCTCGCGCCGCTGCAGCTGCGACGCCGGCCGCGTGACCTGGCGACCCAGCAGGCCGCCGCGTCGGTCGGGCAGCTGCTGCTCGCCCACGCCTACTCGGCGTCGTTCGCCCGGCACGGGCAGGGCATCGGGCAGGTGCTGCTCACCGCCGACGACATGATCCGCCGCTCGAACTACCGCAACGCCCAGCGCACGCTGGAGCGGCTGCTGCAGCTCGGGTCGCTTCCGGTGGTCAACGAGAACGACACCGTCGCCACCGCCGAGATCCGGGTGGGCGACAACGACCGGCTCGCCGCGCTCGTCGCGCACATCGTCGGCGCCGACGCGCTCGTGCTGCTCTCCGACGTCGACGGCCTCTACGACGGCCACCCGCGCGACCCCGGGACGTCGCTGATCACCGAGGTCGACGACCCGGCCGAGCTCGCGGGGGTCAGCGTCACCCGCCCCGGGTCGGGACTGGGCACCGGCGGCATGGCCACCAAGGTCGAGGCGGCCGCGATGGCGTCGGCGGCCGGGATCCCGGTGCTGCTGACCTCCGCCGACCGGATCGCCGATGCCCTGGCCACCACCGAGGACGGCCCGGAGGTCGGCACCGTGTTCCGCGCCGCCGGGACCCGGATGGGTGCCCGCCGGTTCTGGCTGCGGCACGCCGCCGACGTCCGTGGGGCCCTCGACCTCGACGACGGCGCGGTCGAGGCCGTCCGCCGCCGTCGTCGCTCGCTGCTCGCCGCCGGGGTGCACGGCGTGTCCGGTGACTTCGACGCCGGCGACGTCGTCGAGCTGCTCGCCCCCGGTGGACGGGCCATCGCACGGGGTGTCGTCTCCTACGACGCGACCGAGCTGCCGCACATGATCGGCCGCCGGACCCGCGAGCTGCCGCCCGAGCAGCGGCGCGAGCTCGTCCACGCGGACGACCTCGTTCTGCTCTAGACGGCGGCAGGGCACAATGCCCGCATGTCGGCCGACCGCGCCCGTTCCGCGCTGGTCGCGTCCCTGGTCCGCGACGGCCGGGTGCGCACCTCCGCGGTCCGCGCGGCACTGGAGACGGTGCCGCGCCACCTGTTCCTGCCGGCCCTCGACCCCGGCGGGGCCTACGCCGACGTCGCCGTCCCGATCAAAATCGACGACGGCGTCACGGTCAGCTCGGTCTCCCAGCCGTCGATGGTCGCGATCATGCTGGAACAGCTGGAGGCCGGGCCGGGACACCGGGTGCTGGAGATCGGTGCGGGGGCCGGCTGGAACGCGGCGCTGCTGGCGGAGCTGGTCGGTCCGGACGGGGCCGTGACCACCCTCGACATCGACGACGACCTGGTCGCCGGGGCCCGGGCGAACCTGGACGCCGCCGGGTTCGACGACGTCGACGTCGTCGTCGGGGACGGGGCGCTCGGGTACCCGCCCGCGGCGCCCTACGACCGGATCCAGCTGACCGTCGGCTCCACCGGCGTTCGGCCGGAGTGGGTCGCCCAGCTCGCGCCCGGCGGCCGGCTGCTGCTGCCGCTCACGGTGCGCGGCAGCCAGCTGTCGGTGGCGTTTGTCCACACCGCTCCGGGACGGCTGCACTCGCGGTCGGTGCGCAGCTGCGCGTTCGTCCGGCTGCGCGGGGAGGGTGCCGACCCGGGCGCCGAGGTCGCGCTGCCGGACGGCCGGTGGCGGGTGCAGCCCGCCTGCGGCTCCGATGACGCCGACGTCCCGGACCCGCGGGCGCTGGCCCGCGCGACCACGGGTGCGGGCTCCGACCGGCCGGTGGCAGCGGCGGGCACGGTGGCGGATCTGTGGGACGGGCTCGGGCTGTGGTGCGCGGTCGCCGACCCGGGGGTGGTGCGGCTGTTCGGCCCGGCCGAGGGTGGGGCGGCACCGGCGCTGTTCGACCTCGGTGGTGTCCGCGCGACGCTGGGCCTGGTCGCGGGCGACGGGTGCGCGGTGCTGCTGGCGAACCCGGAGGCGACGGTGCGGGCCTGCGGGCCGGACGGTGACCGCGCCGCCGAACGGCTGGCCGGGCTGGTCGCGGGGTGGGTCGACGCGGGCCGGCCGCACGCGGCGGACCTGCGGATCGAGGCGGTCGTCCCGTCGCTCGCCGGTCCCGGTGGCGGTGCGGAGCGCGGGTCCGTTGTGGACCGGGCCGGGCCGGCGGACGTGGTGGTGGACGGCGCGGGTACCCGGCTGACGCTGCGCTGGGGTCCGGCCACGGCCTGACACGCGGGGTCACGGCCCGGAGCCGGGCCCGGGGCGACACGGTCCCGCACCGCTGCGGCGGCGCGGAGCCCGTGGCCCGGTGCCCCGGCCCACCCGGCGTCCCCGGGCGGGCCGCCGGCGGACCCCGCGCCCGCCGGCGGCCGGCCCGCGGTGACCGGGGCACGGTGCTCACCGGGACCGGGTCGTCCGTTTCGGACTCGTCGTCGTCGTCGTCTTCGTCGTGGTCCTCCTCGTGGTCTGCGGCGCCGAGGTCGCCCGGGGTGCCGGGGTCCGCGCGGCGGAGGTCCGCGGTGTACCCGGGGACCGGGCGACGACCGTGCGGTGGTGGTCGTGGTCGTCGTCGAGTGCGGACACCGGTACCCACCGCGGTCCGGCCGGTGACACGACCGCCTCGGGCGCAGGGCAGGCGGCCGGGTCCACCTCGAGGTAGTCGTCGCCGTCGGCCTCCAGGACCCCGCACACCTGCCGTTCCGGCCCGGTCGAGCAGGCGGTCAGCGGGGCGCCGGCGACGAGGACCAGTGCGAGCGCGGAGAGCCAGGTCGCGGTCCGCACGGCTCAGACCTGCTCGACGTCGAAGTTGACCAGACCGCCCTGGACCTCGGTCACGGTCGCGCGGACGTCGATCGAGTCCTCGTCGGAGGTGACGCGGCAGCCGACGGCCTGGCCGGTGGTGGGGGCGAGGTCGCCGTCGCAGGTGGTGGCGTCGATCGGGACGCCGGCGTTCTGCGCGACGAGCGAGCCGACGGTGTCCTGCAGCAGCGCCTTCGGCACCGGGCGGGGCTCGGTGGTGATGTCGAAGGAGACGGTGTCCCCGTCGACGGCGGTGACGGTGACGACGGCGCCGACCGGCTGGCCACCGGAGTGGAACTCGCAGGTCCGGCTCGCCCCGACGGTCGCGTCGAGGTCGGTGGCGCAGTCGGCCTTCCCGTTGTCGAGGGAGACGCCCTGCGCGCCCAGCTTGCTGACGATCTGCTGCTCGACGCTGTCCGCCGGGACGGAGGCGAGGCTGCAGGCCGTGGTGCCGAACAGGACTGTGCTCGTCGCCGCGGCGATGAGGCCGAGCCGGGCGAGGCTGCGCAGGGTGGCGTTCATGGTGTCTCCTCGGGTGGTGGCCCCGGCGGCCCGGGCGGCCGGTGGGGCGAACACCACGAACTCTGCGGTGGGCCACTGGCACTCCACTTGCAGCGGCCTTGCAGGGTCCTGCACGCGGTCCCGCGGAGCGCGGCTCAGGCGCTCCGGCCCACCACCCGGGTGGCGACGGTGCCGCCGTCACCGAGCTCGTCGAGGACTGCGGCGATCGCCGCCCGCCCACCCGCGACGCCCTCGGTGAACGCGGTGGCGTACCGCTCCGCCGAGCCGCCGAGCGCGGCCCGGACCAGGGCGACGTTGCGCTCGGAGTCCTGCGGGTCCATCTCCTCGGGCCGGTAGCCGACCTCGCCGCCGACCGCGGACACCGCCCCCAGCAGCAGGGCGCCCCGTACGCCGTCCCCGGACTGCCCCAACGCGCCCGCGAGGGCGTGCACCGCGACCAGCCAGGACGTCACGTCGGGCTCGCCACCGAGGAACCGCACGAGCGACTCCGCCTCGTCCAGCGCGGCCGGGTCGCCGCGGTCGAGCAGGGTCTTCACCAGGTGCCAGCGCGAGGACCCGTCGGCGAACCCGTGCCCGGCCCGCCGCGCGACGGCCACCGCGGACCGCAGCACGTCCAGCGCCGTCGCCGTGTCCCCGCCGAGGCGCGCGAGGTGCCCGGCGGCCATCAGCGTCTCGGACTCACCGGGGCCGTCCCCGGCCGCGCGCGAGACCGCGAGTGCCTCGCCCAGCAGGGCCTGTGCGGCCGCCGGGTCGGCCGCCGCGGCCAGGTAGGCCCGGAACGCGAGCCCGCGGGCGACCTTCGTCGGGTGCCGGGCCGGGTCCATCCGTTCCAGCCCGGCGGCGACGTCGGCGGCCGCACCGGCCGGGTCACCGGCCAGGTAGCGCAGGGGACCGGAGGCGAAGTGCGCCAGCCCGACGGCCTCCGGGTCGGCGTCCGGCCCGGCCGCGGCCAGCGCGGCGGTGGCCCACCCGATGCCCTCGGCGACCCGGCCGAAGCGGTACCAGTACCAGCCCAGCACCCCGGCCAGGCGCAGCGCGTCGTCGACCGCGGCGGTACTCCCGTCGGCGAGCGCGGCCCCGAACGCGGCCCGCACGTTCGGCTGCTCGGCTCGGACCCGCCCGAACCAGCGGGCCGCGTCGTGGCCGAGCCAGGCGGCGTCGGCCTCGGTGACGACGTCGAGGACCCAGCGCCGGTGCGCGGTGCGGGCCGCCGTATGCGCGGCGTCGTCGAGCAGGGTGTCGCCGAAGGCACGCAGGGACTCCAGCAGCGCGAACCGGCGGGGGCCCGGTGCGCCGGTGTCGACGCCGACCAGGGACTTCGCGACGAGCGTGGCCAGCCCGTCGCGGACCGGCACCCCGGCGACGTCGGCGGCCGCGGCCGAGTCGAACCCGCCGGTGAACACCGACAGCGCCCCGAACAGCCACCGATCGGCCGGGCCGAGGTCGTCGACCGACAGCGCGATGGTGTGCTCCAGGCTCCGGTGCCGGGCGGGGGTGCCCCGGCCGGCCCCCACGAGCAGGGAGAACCGGTCGTCGAGGGCGTCGGCGATCTCCCCGACCGACAGGGTGCGGCTGCGGGCGGCCGCCAGCTCGACGGCCAGCGGGAGCCCGTCGAGCCGGGCGCAGACCTCGGCGACGCGGGCCCGGTCGTCGCCGGTGGGGGCCACGCCGGGCGCCGCGGCCGACGCGCGGTCCAGGAACAGCTGCTCGGCCGCGGCGGGGGACAGCGGCGCGAGCTCCAGCAGCTGCTCACCGGGCAGGTCGACGGGCTCGCGGCTGGTCGCGACCACCCGCACGCCGGGGCACTCGGGCAGCAGCGTGGTGAGCAGCTCGGCGACGGCGTCGAGGACGTGCTCGCAGTTGTCGAGCACCAGCAGGCCGGGGGTGCCGGCCAGGGCGGCGGCGAGCTGGTCGGCGCCCTGGGCGGTGAGCACCCCGGCGGCCTCGGCGACGACGGGGGCGAGCAGCGCGCCGGAGGTCCCCGGGGCGAGGTCGGCGAGCTCGGTCCACCACACCGGACCGCCCGTGTCGGCGGCGACGGCCAGCGCGACGCGGGTCTTGCCCACCCCGCCGGGGCCGACGACGGTGACGAGCCGGTGGGCGTCGAGGGCGGCGCGCAGCCCGGCGAGGTCGTCGTCGCGGCCGAGCAGCGCCGTCGACGGCACCGGCAGCGGCCTGCGGGTGGCCCCGGCGGCGGGCGCCGGGGCGTCGGCGGCGGGGGCCCGGTGCAGCAGCTCCGGGTCGTGGGCGAGCACCGCCCGCTCGGTCGCGGCGAGTCCGGGCCCCGGGTCGACGCCGAGCTCCTCGGCGAGCAGGTCCCGCGCGGTCCGCAGGACGGCGAGGGCGTCGGCCTGGCGCCCGGCGCGGTAGAGCGCGCGGGCCCGCAGCTCCCACGCGCGCTCGCGCAGCGGGTACTCGGCGGTGAGCGCGGCCAGGTCGTCGAGCAGCGTCACGTCCTCGCCGGTGGCGAGCGCGGCGGCGGCCCGGTCCTCGCGGATCCCGGCGCGCAGCTCGGTCAGCGCGGCCACCTCGGCGGCCAGGAAGGCGCGGTCGGCGAGGTCGCCGAACGGGGTGCCGTCGCCGGTGGCCAGCGCCAGGTCCAGCACGGACACCGCCTCGTGCGGGCGTCGCTGCGCCAGCGCGGTCGCGCCGCGGGCGGCGAGCTCGCGCATCGCCCACACGTCGACCTGCTCGGGCCGGACGGCCAGGGCGTAGCCGCCGCTGCCGCGGACCAGTACCGTCGCGGCCCCGCGGGCCGAGCGGCCGGGCTCCAGGACACCCCGCAGCCGGGCGACGTAGGTGTGCAGCGCCTGCTTCGAGGCCGGGGCGGGTTCGGAGTCCCAGACGGCGTCGATGAGCAGGTCCTCGGTGGCCGGACGCCCGGCGGCGACGACGAGCGCGGCGAGCAGCGCCCGCGGGCGCGGCCCGCCGAGCGCCAGGTCGTCGCCGTCACGGCTCGCCCGCACACCACCGAGGACCGAGAGCTGCAGTGACGACGCCTGCGGGGGGACCGCCTCCGCAGGCACGGCAGGACCGGACATACCCCGACCCTACGAAGATGATCCGGATCTCCGGAATCATCTGCTCTGATGATGCGTGGCCGGTCAGCCGCGCGGCTCCAGGTGGACCAGCGGGATCTCCCGGGTGGTGCTGCGCTGGTAGCCGGCGTAGTTGCGGTACTTCCCGGCGATCTGCGGCCAGAGCGTCGCGCGGTCGGCCGGGTCGGCGATCCGGGCGCGCATGGGCACGCGTGGCCCGCCCTGCACGGCGACCTCGACGTCCGGGTCCGCACGCAGGTTGAGGAACCAGGCGGGGTGGCGGTCGTCGCCGCCCCGGGAGGCGACGACGACGTAGCTCCCGTCACCGTGGACCGGTGCCGTGAGCAGCACCGTGCGCGGCTCGCCGGAGCGCCGGCCGCGGGTGGTCAGCTCGACGACGGGCATCCCCATCGCCGAGTGGCCGACCTTCCCACCGGTCAGCCGGATCAGCAGACGGTGGCCCGCGTTCATGGCCTTCAGCGCGATGTCGGGTGGGTTCACGACCACGACCCTACCGGCGGGTAGTCGTCGCGGCGGGTCAGCCGGTGGCGGCGATCTTCTCCAGCGACGGCCGCAGCTGGTCGATCAGCCACCCGGTGGAGACCACGTTGGGGGCCTGCAGGGCGACGGCCTGGTCGAGGGTGAGGGCGGTGTAGGTGCCGTCACGGACCGCGCGCACCCGCCGGACCAGCTCGTTGCCCTCGAACGTGGCGCGGTCACCGGCGGCGGCGAAGGTCATCAGGAGCAGATCGGCCTCGGAGAGCCGGGAGACCTCCTCGTAGGAGACGCCGACGGTCCCGGGGGCCAGCGCGTCCGACGCCGGTGCGGACCGGAAGGACTCCGGGACCTGCAGGCCCAGCGACCGCATGAACACCGTCGACAGGTTCTGCTCGCCGACGACCATCGGCAGCACCTCGCCGCGGGCCTGTCCGTAGAGGTAGGTCTTCCCCACGAGGCCGGGCAACCGGTCGCGGACCTCGGCGACCCGTCGGTCCGCGTCACCGATGAGCTCCTCGACCTCGGCCTCCCGGCCCAGTGCCCGGCCGATCAGGCGCGCGTCGTCCTGCATGGGGGAGCCGTAGAGCGTCCGCGGGTAGACCACGGTCGGCGCGATCCGGGCGAGCCGGTCGTAGGTCGCCCGGTCGGCGATCTGGTAAGCGCTCGTCGCGAGGATCAGGTCCGGCCGGAAGGCGGCGATCTGCTCCGGGTCGACGGTCGTCTGCTCGGCCGGGATCGACAGCACCTCGGCGGGGAGCGGGGCGAGGTAGGGAAGGTGCGGGGTGGACCCGGCCGGGTTCCGTACCGCACCGACGACGGGGGCACCGAGCGTCTGCGCCACCGCGAGGTCGTTCGCGCCGAGCGCGACCACCCGGGTCGGCGGCGCCGGGACCGTCGTCTCCCCGAACGCGTGGGTCAGCGTGACCGGGAAGGTGCCGTCGCCGGTGCCGGCCGGGGCGGGTGCGGGGGCGGCCGCCGGCCCGCCGCACCCGGCGAGCAGCAGCACGGCGGCGAGGACGACGACGAGGACCGGGATCCGACGGGCCTGGCTCTGCGACATGCACACTCCTCGATGAGATCAGGTCTGCCTAACCTAACCTGCTGGAGTGTCGTCGTCACGACGCGGTCAGCCGTCGACGGCCAGCACGAGCGGCAGCACCTCCGGAGCCCCGGCCCGCCGCAGCGCCCGCGCGGCGACCGTCATCGTCCAGCCCGAGTCGACGACGTCGTCGACCAGCAGCACCGGCCCGTCCACCCCGGACAGGTCCGGCACGGTCGCGCTGTCGAGCCCCTCCCACACCGCGGCCAGGCGCTGGGCGGAGTTCTCGGTCGCCGCGGGGCGCTCGCCGGCGGGGGACAGGGTGCCGAGCAGCGGCAGCCTGCCGATCTCGGCGATCCGCCGGGCGAGGTGGTCGAGCTGGTGCGGGCGGGTGCGTGAGCCGATCCCGACCACGCCCACCGGGCGCTGTTCCCAGCCCCACCCGGCGAGCACCCGGACCAGCGCGTCGAGCACGTCGGCCGGCACCGGGTCGTCGCCGCCGGTCACGAGCTCGCGCAGCCGGGTGCCCCACCCGATGTCGGACAGCCGTCCGATCGCCCGGCCGGACGCGGCCTGCTCGCCCGCGCCGATCCTCCCGGACAGCGGGACCCCGATGTCCTTCATCCCGGACGGCCACATCTTCCGCGGCGCGACCTCGATCCCGGGCCGGGTCAGGCGCTCGGCGGCGGCCTGCTCGCCGTCGGCGGACACCTCGTCGGACCAGACGGTGCCGGTGCAGGTGTCGCAGCGCCCGCACGGCGTCGGGTCCGGGTCGTCGAGCTGGCGGCGCAGGAACACCAGCCGGCACTCGGTGGTCGCGATGTAGTCGAGCATCGCCTGCTGCTCGGACCGGCGGGCGGAGTTCACGCGCTCGTGTCGCTCGGTGTCGTAGACCCACTCCCGGCCGGTCGCGACCCAGCCGCCCTTGACCCGCTTCGCGGCGCCGTCGGCGTCGAGGACCTTGAGCAGCATCTCCAGCCGGGTGCGGGACAGGTCGACCCGGGTCTCGATCGAGGCAGTGGACTGCGGCCGGTCCGACAGCACGGCGAGGGTCTGGCGGACCAGCGGCTCGGGCGGGAACGCCAGCGACGCGAAGTAGGCCCAGATGTCGCGGTCCTCGCGGCCGGGCAGCAGCACCACCTCGGCCCGGTCCAAGGCACGCCCGGCACGACCGATCTGCTGGTAGTAGGCGACCGGCGAGGCGGGCGCGCCGAGGTGCACGACGAACCCGAGGTCGGGCTTGTCGAAGCCCATGCCCAGCGCGGAGGTCGCGACCAGGGCCTTCACCCGGTTCTCCATCAGGTCGGACTCGGCGGCCAGGCGGTCCTCGGGGTCGGTGCGCCCGGAGTAGGAGCGCACGGCGACACCGCGCTCGCGCAGGAACTCGGCGACGTCGTCGGCCGCCTGGACGGTGAGCGTGTACACGATCCCGGCGCCGGGCATCTCGTCGAGCCTGGCCGCGAGCCAGGCCAGCCGCCGCGCCGGGCTCGGGAGCCGGACCACCGCCAGGCGCAGCGACTCGCGGTCCAGCGAGCCGCGCAGGACCAGGGTGTCCTGCTGGTCGCGCCCCATGCCGAGCTGCTCGGACACGTCGGTGACGACCCGGTCGTTCGCCGTCGCCGTGGTCGCCAGCACCGGGATCCCCGACGGCAGCTCGGCGATCAGCGTGCGCAGCCGCCGGTAGTCCGGGCGGAAGTCGTGGCCCCAGTCGGAGACGCAGTGCGCCTCGTCGACCACCAGCATCCCCGCGCTCGCCGCCAACTCCGGCAGCACCCGGTCCCGGAAGTCGGGGTTGTTGAGCCGCTCCGGGGACACGAGCAGCACGTCGACGTCGCCGTTCGCGATGTCGGCGTAGACCGCGTCCCACTCGTCGGCGTTCGCCGAGTTCACCGTGACCGCCACGATCCCGGAGCGGATCGCGGCGTCGATCTGGTTGCGCATCAGCGCCAGCAGCGGCGACACGATCACCGTCGGCCCGGCGCCCTGAGCGCGCAGCAGCGCGGTCGCCACGAAGTAGACCGCGGACTTGCCCCAGCCGGTGCGCTGCACGACCAGCGCGCGGCGGTGCTGGGCGACGAGCGCCTCGATCGCCCTCCACTGGTCCTCGCGCAGCCGGGCCTGCGGGCCGGCCAGCTGCTGCAGGACGGTCTCGGCGCGCTCGCGCAGGTCGGTGCTCGATGCGGTGGTCACGGCGCCCATGGTGGACCCGACCCCCGACAACGACCCGACGCGGGCCGCCGGGGTGTGAGCCGGGCCACCCGTCCGACGCGCGGCGGGCCGGGCGTGCAGGATGATCGCGTGTCGTCCGACAGCCCCGCCCACCGCCCGGTCTTCGGCTCCGTGGCGGACGTGACCGCCCGGCTCGCCGACGCCGGCTACCTGGCCTCGACCGCCGTCGCGACGACGGTGTTCCTCGCGGACCGGCTCGGCAAGCCGCTGCTCGTCGAGGGCCCCGCAGGCGTCGGTAAGACCGAGCTGGCCAAGGCCGTGGCCGCGGCGACGGAGTCCGGGCTGGTCCGCCTGCAGTGCTACGAGGGCATCGACGAGGCCCGCGCGCTCTACGAGTGGAACCACGCCAAGCAGCTGCTGCGGATCACCGCCGGTCAGCGCGGTGACGACGGCGCGGACTGGGACGCCACCCGCGACGACGTGTTCTCCGAGGAGTTCCTGCTCCCGCGCCCGCTGCTCACCGCGATCCGGCGCACCGACCCGACCGTGCTGCTGATCGACGAGATCGACAAGGCCGACGTCGAGGTCGAGGGCCTGCTGCTGGAGGTCCTGTCCGACTTCCAGGTCTCCATCCCCGAGCTGGGCACGGTCACCGCGAACCGGCGCCCGTTCGTGCTGCTGACCTCGAACTCCACCCGTGAGCTGTCCGAGGCGCTCAAGCGCCGCTGCCTGTTCCTGCACCTGGACTTCCCCGACGCCGACCTGGAGCGGCGGATCGTGCTCACCCGCGTCCCGGAGCTGACCGAGCAGCTCACCGACGCCCTGGTGCGCACCGTGCGGGTGCTGCGCGCGATGGAGCTGCGCAAGGCCCCCAGCGTCGCCGAGACGATCGACTGGGGCCGCACCCTGCTCGCCCTGGGCCTCGACACCCTCGACGACGACGCCGTCCGCGCCACCCTCGGTGTCGTGCTGAAGCACCGCTCGGACGCCGACAAGGCCGCCGCCGAGCTGCGGCTGAACTGAACGGCCCAGTCACGCACCGCTGATCGGCTGTCAAGGTCTGCACCCCTATGGAGTGAAGATCGGATCGATCGGGGCACCGGGCGTAACCGGGACGCGTGGCGCGAGTTGTCCCGGTTACACGCTCCCCAGCGACCGGAGGTCCACCGATGACCGCCCTCCCGGAACTGCCCCGCACCGCCGGCCGCCTGCTGCGCGCCGGACTGGCCGCCGGCGCCGTGCTCGCGCTCGGGCTCGCCACCGCCGGCACCGCGTCGGCGCAGGACGGCGCCCCGGACGCCGGCGTGCACCCGGGGGTCATGACCCGTACCGGACCCGAGGGTGCGCAGTGCACCGCGAACTTCGTCTTCACCGACGGGTCCGCGACCTACCTGGGGCAGGCCGCGCACTGCGCGGGCACCGGCGGATCCACCGAGGTGGACGGGTGCGAGGCCGGGTCGCTCCCGCTCGGCACCCCGGTCGAGGTCGAGGGCGCCGCCGCACCGGGCCGGCTCGTGTACTCCTCCTGGCTGAGCATGCAGGAGCGGGGCGAGACCGACCCGGAGACCTGCCGGTTCAACGACTTCGCGCTGGTCGAGCTCAGCCCGGACGACGCCGCTCGCACGAGCCCCACGGTGCCGTTCTACGGCGGCCCGACCGGGGTGGCCGCCGACGGCGTCGCGACCGGCGGGATCGTCTACGGCTACGGCAACTCCTCGCTGCGCCAGGGCGTGCGCGCGCTGAAGCCGAAGACCGGCACCTCGACCGGTACCGGGGGCGGCGGCTGGACGCACACCGTCGTCACCGTCCCGCCCGGCGTGCCCGGTGACTCCGGCTCGGGCTACCTGACCGCCGACGGCCGCGCCCTCGGCGTCCTCTCGACGCTGAACCTGGCTCCGGCTCCCGGCACGAACGGCATCAGCGACCTGCGGAAGATCCTCGACTACGCCAACGGCCCCGGCGGCCACGGCGGAGCACTGCGCCTGGTCGAGGGCGACCGTCCCTTCACCCCGCAGCCGGTGCCGATCGACCCCGCCTTCTAGGCGGAGGACCCCCGCGGTGTGGGACCGCGGTGCACCCCGGCGCTCCGGTCGTGGCTCGGCGGCTCGACCGGAGCGCCGGTGTACGTGCTCCGCGACGACTCGGGCGGGGTCGACGCCGTCCGCACCCGGCACCCGGACCCGGGCGGCCGGACCGGGGTCGGGTCCTGGCCCGGCGAGACCACCGCGTCCTACGCCCGGAGCCTGTGGACGGTGGGCCGGCCACCCTCGCTGATCACGCCCGCGTCACGCATGATGGACCGGTGACGACCCCGCCCGCCACCGCGCTCGCCCCCGAGCACGGCCTGCCCGGGCACCTCGTCGACTTCGTCTCCGCGCTGCGCCGCCACCACGTCGCGGTCGGCCCCGGGGAGACCGTCGACGCGGCCCGCGTGCTCGGCGCCCTGGACCTGCTGCACCGCGACCAGCTGCGGGAGGGGCTCGCCGCGGCGCTGCTGCGCCGCTCCGGGCAGCGCGGCACCTTCGACGCGCTGTTCGACCTGTGGTTCCCGCCCGCGCTGGGCGCCGGGTCGTCCGACGTCGACGTCCCGCGGATCGACGACGAGTCCGGGGAGGGCACCGGCCCGGTCGACGTCGACGCGCTGCGCGAGATCCTCGCCGACCTGCTCCGCGACGGCGACGAGGAGACCCTGCGCGAGCTCGCCCGCGCCGCCGTCGACGCGATCGGGACCTCCGGTGCCGCCGGGCAGGGCGTCCGCGGGCAGGCGGCGAAGCCGAACTGGTCGGCCTACCAGGCGCTGGGCGCGCTGTCCCCGGACACGCTGCTCGCCCGGATCCTCGACGGGCTGCGGGAGGAGGGCGACACCGACTTCGTGTCCGAGGTCCGCCGCCGCGAGATCCGCGACCGCATCGCCCGGTTCCGCGACGTCGTCCGCGAGGAGGTCCGCCGCCGCACCGCCGAGCAGCGCGGCCGCGAGCAGATCGCCCGCACCACCACCCCCACCCAGACCGACCAGGTCGACTTCCTCACCGCGAACGCCACCCAGCTCGCCGACCTGCGCCGCACCGTGCAGCCGCTGGCCCGGCGGCTCGCGTCGCGGCTGTCGGCGCGGCGGCGCCGCTCGAACCGCGGCCGGCTCGACCTGCGGCGCACGCTGCGCCGGTCGATGTCCACCGGCGGTGTGCCGATGGACCCGGCGCACAAGGTGCGCCGTCCCGGCCGCCCCGAGCTGGTGCTGCTGTGCGACGTGTCCGGGTCCGTCGCCGGGTTCAGTCACTTCACGTTGCTGCTGGTCCAGGCGCTGCGCGAGCAGTTCTCCAAGGTGCGGGTGTTCGCGTTCATCGAGCGCACCGACGAGGTCACGCACCTGTTCGAACCCGGCGCGGAGCTGTCCGGGGTGATGCAGCGGGTGCTGCGCGAGGCCACGCTCACCGCGTTCGACGGGCACTCCGACTACGGCAGCGCGTTCGGTGACTTCCTGGAGCACCACGGCGACGCGCTCACCCCGAGGACGTCGTTGCTGGTGCTCGGCGACGGCCGCACCAACTACCGCGACCCCAACCTGCGGGCGCTGGCGATGATGGCCGGGCGGGTCCGGCACGCGCACTGGCTCAACCCCGAGCCCGAGCGCAGCTGGGGCTCCGGCGACTCGGCCGCCACCCGCTACGGCGAGGTGCTCCCGATGCACGAGTGCCGTACCGCCGCGCAGCTCACCGACGTCGTCCAGGCGCTGCTGCCGGTCTGATCCTCCGGGCGATCACCCCGGGAGGGCTGACACCGGCGTCGCCGCGTCCTAGATTGCCGGGGTGCAGAAGGTCACGGTCCGGGTCCTCGGCCCGCTCCGTGTGACGGCCGGCGGCGCGGCGGTCGAGGTCGGCTCCGGCCGCCGCCGCGAGCTGCTCGCCCGGCTCGCCGCGGCCGGCGGCGAGGTCGTCGCCGTCGACACGCTGGTGGAGGACCTGTGGCAGGGCGCCCCGCCCGCGCAGGCGCACGGCGGGCTGCAGGTCCACGTCTCCCGGCTGCGACGGGTGCTCGAACCCGACCGGTCCCCGCGGGCGGTCCCGACGGTGCTGGTCAGCCGCCCACCCGGCTACGCGCTGGCACTCGGCCCCGACGGGCTCGACGCGCGCGCCTTCACCGACCTCCTCGACCGCGCCGCCGCGGCCGCACCGGACCGGGCCGACGCCCTGCTCGGCGAGGCCCTGGCGCTGTGGGACGGTCCCGCCTACGCCGAGTTCGCCGACGCCGCCTGGGCGCGCGCCGAGGCCGAACGCCTCGACGAGCTGCGTCAGGTCGCGGTCGAGCGGCGGGCCCGCGCACGGCTGCGGCTGGGCCGGGCCGACGCCGTCGTCCCGGACCTGACGGCGCTGGCGGGGGAGCACCCGCTGCGCGAGGACGCGGTCGGGCTGCTGGCCGTCGCGCTGTACCGCACCGGCAGGCAGGCCGACGCGCTGGCCGTGCTGGCCCGCACCCGGCGCCTGCTCGCCGACGAGCTGGGTGTCGACCCCGGCCCCGGGCTGCGCGCGATCGAGGCGGACGTGCTCGCCCACCGCGACCCCGGTGGCGGCACCGGCGGGGGTCCCGGTGTCGGTCCCGCCGGCCGCGCCGACGCGCCCGCGACCGGGACCGCACCGCGTCCGCCCGGACCGGCACCGGGCGACCCGCCCGCGAGGACGCCGTCGTTGCTCGGGCGGGCGGCCGAGCTCGGCAGGCTCACCGCCGCCGCGGAGCGGGCCCGCGGCGGCGGGCAGCTGGTGCTCGTCGCCGCCGACGCGGGCGCGGGCAAGTCCACGCTGCTCGCCGCGTTCGCCGCCGCCGCGACCGCCGACGGCTGGACGGCCGTCACCGGCCGGTGCCCGGAGATCGACGGCGCCCCGCCGGCCTGGGCGTGGCGGGAGATCGTCGACGCGCTCGTCACGGCGCACGACCCGCCCGCCGACCTGGGCGAGCGGCTCGCCCCGCTGCGCTCCCCGGCCGGGCCCGGCGGCGCCGAGGTCACGTTCTGGCTGGCCCGGGCGGTGGTGGAGCTGCTCGCCGTCGCGGGGCGGGAGCGGCCGCTGCTGCTGGTCCTCGACGACCTGCACCGCGCCGAGTCCGAGACCCTCGCCCTGCTGCGCGCGGTCGTCGCCGGGGTCACGGAGCTGCCCGTGCTCGTCGCCGCGGGCCTGCGCCCGGCCGAGGCGGGTGCCGAGCTTCAGGCCGCGCTCGCCGCCCTCGCCGAGCCCACGGCGGACCGCATCGAGCCGGCGCCGATGACCGCGGGCGACGTCGCCGGGATGCTGGACCGGCACGGCGTGCCCGCCGCCGCGCCCGAGCTGGTCGCCCGGATCACCGAACGGACCGGCGGGAACCCGCTCTTCGTCCGCGAGCTGGCCCGCCTCGTCGCCGCGGAGGGCCCGTCCGCCGCGGCCGACGCCGTCCCGGCCGGGGTCCGCGAGGTGCTGCGCCGGCGCCTGGCCCGGCTGCCCGCGATCACCCGCACCGCGCTGGCCCGGGTCTCGGTGCTCGGCCGCGACCTGGACACCGACGACGCCCTCGACCTCGCCGCCTCCGCCGACGGCGCCGACCCGCTGGACGCCCTGGAGCCCGCGGTGCTCGGCGGGATGCTGCTCGAACCCGGGCCGGGACGGCTGCGGTTCTCCCACGACCTGGTCCGCGACACCCTCTACGGCGACATCCCGCAGCTGCGTCGCGCCCGGCTGCACGCCGCGGCCCACGCGATCCTCACCCGCAGGCGGCCCGACGACCCGGTCCCGCTGGCCCACCACGCACTCGCCGCCGGGTCCGCCGTCGAGCCGGACCGTGCCCTGGCCGCGGTCCGTGCCGCCGCCGCGGCCGCCGCCGGGTTCGGCTCGCACCGCGAGGCCGCCCGGTTCTACGGCCGCGCCGTCGAGCTCGCCGGACGGGCCGGGACCGGCGTCGACGACGAGCTCGCCCTGCGCTGCGCGCTGGTCGCCGAGCTCGCCCGCGGCGGCGACGGCCACACCGCCCTCACCGAGCGCCGGACCGCCGTCGACCAGGCGACGGCCGCCGCACCGCAGTGGCTCGGCGCCGTCCTGACCAGCTACGACACCCCGGTCAGCTGGACCATCCGGCCGGGCCAGAACATCGACGCCGAGCTGATCGACCTCATCGAGACCGAGCTCGCGGCGACCCCGCCCGACGCCGTCGACCGGCGGGTGCGGCTGCTCGCCGCCCTGGTGTTCGAGATCGAGGGGCACGACGACGACCGGGTCCGCTCCGCCTCGGCGGAGGCCATGGCGCTCACCGGGCGCGGCGTCGACCCGCTGCTGCGCTGCCGGGCGCTCAACGCCCGGTTCTTCGCCGTCCTCGCCCCGGACCTGTGGCACGAGCTGGCCCCGGTGGGGGAGGAGCTGGCCGAGCTCGGCGGCCGGGCCGGGCACGCCGGCTACCGCACGCAGGCCCACCACCTGCAGCTCATGGTCGCCGCCGGCCGCCACGACCTCGACGCGGCGACACGGCACGCGGAGGCCGCCGTCGCCGGGGCCCCGGGCGGCCAGCTGGAGTTCACGCTCGGCTGGGCCTACATCTTCGCGGCGCTGCGCGCACTCGTCGCGGGGGAGCTGGACACCGCCGAGGAGCGCTACTCCGAGCTCGCGACCCGGCTGGTCGGTGCCGGCCAGGTCAACGGGGCGCTGATGGGGCTGCTGGGGCGGTTCGTCGTGCGGTACGACCAGGGCCGCCTCGGCGAGCTGGTCCCCGAGCTCGAGGCGCTCCGCGACGCGCTGCCGCCGACCTTCGGTGACTTCCTCGCGCTGGCCCACCTGCACGCGGGCGACCCCGTCCGGGCCCGCGAGGTGTGGGCGCCGGACGCGGAGCTGGCCCGCAGCTACTACTGGCTGATCTGGACCTGCGTGCGCGCCGAGGTGGCGGTCGGCCTGGCCGACCGGGACGTCGCCGCGCGGTACCGGGAGCAGCTGCGCCCGTGGACGGGCACGGTCGCGGGGCTGTCGTCGGGCACGATCGCGCTCGGCCCCACCGACCTGGTGCTCGCCGGTCTGGAGGGGCTGCTCGACCCGGCAGGCGGCGGCCGGGTCCACCACCTGCGCGAGGCCGAGCGGGTCGCCGCGGAGCTGGGTGCCCCGGTGTGGCGCGACCGCGCCCGGCGGCTGCTCCCGGCGGCCGTCGCCGACCACTCGACGGCACCGGCTCCCGGGGCTCAGGACGTGCCGAACACCAGCGCACAGCGCCTGCGGTAGCCGCCGCGCAGCAGCCGCTCCATCAGCACGACCACCGGCCCGGCCTCGCGGCGCATCCCGGCCCACTCCTGCGGGGTGGTCACGGCGACGATCCGCGGCAGCATGAACCGCAGGCCCGGCCCGGACTTCTGCACCTGCGCGACGACGGCGTCCCAGTCGTCGGCGGGTACGTGGCGCTCGATCACCGGGAACAGGTCGCGCTCCTCGGCGTCGAGGTGCTCGTCGATCTCGTCGCGGACGACGGCGAGCCGGTCAGCGAGCACGCCCGCCGCCCGCGCCCGGGCCGGTCCCTGCGCCGCGGCGACGACGGCGGCCGCGGCCTCCCGCACCGCGGCGAGCAGCGGGTCGAGGCGGCCGTGGTCGTCGCTGAGCTCGTCCAGGTCGACGGCGTGCCCGGCGTGCCGGGCGATCACCGGCCAGGCGATGTCGTCCTCGGCGGTGTGGTGGCCGTGGATCTCGTGCTCCAGCTGCTCCAGCCAGGTCCGCAGCGCGTGGGCGCGCCGGTCCGGGCAGGGCGCACCGTCGGCGATCGCGCGGGCGGCGTCGGCGAGCCGGTGCAGGTCGACCCGCATGACGCGGTGGGCGAGGGTGATGCCGACCAGGTCGGCGGTACGGGTGTCGCGGGCGGTGGTCACCGGGGTCTCCTACGGGTTCGGGGCGGTCGGTCTCTCGACACCGCAGACCGTGCGCCCACCCGCCGGCCGGGGACTTGCACCTCACTTGTGCCACCGTTCGCCCGGCCTTGACCGGCCGGCCAACCAAGAGTAGACCGGAGGCATCCCCACAGGGACCTCACAGGAGAAGGTGACTGACGATGGCTGGGACCACTGGTCGTACCTGGCAGCGGTGGCAGGACTGGGCCGCTCTCGTGATCGGTGTGCTGACGGCCCTCTCGCCTCTCGTGACGACGACGAACGCCGCCGCCGCGTGGACGATGGTCGTACTGGGCGTGGTGCTCGCCGCCACGTCGCTCTGGTCGCTCGCCGTGCCCGGCTCGGTGGCGAGCGAATGGGTGCACGGTGTGCTCGGCGTGCTGCTGTTCCTCGCCCCCTGGGTGATGGGCTACAGCGTGCTGACCGGGGCGTCGTGGACGTCCTGGGTGGCGGGCGTCCTCGCGGTCGTCGTGGCGGCCTCGGCGCTGCCCGCGGCGAACGCGGAACACCGCACGGTCGCCATGCACTGACCGTCCGGCAGCACGACGACCAGGTGAGGGGCCGCGACCCGGAGGGGTCGCGGCCCCCGCCGTGTCCGGGGGAGGATCGCACCGTGGACCACGAGCTCGACCCGGACGCACCCGCCCGGGACCGCATCCTCGACGCGGCCGAGGGGCTGTTCGCCGAGCACGGCTTCGACGCGACGCCCACCTCGCGCATCGCCGAGCGTGCCGGGGTGCCGAAGGGGCTGGTGCACTACTACTTCCGCCGCAAGCCCGACCTGCTCGAAGCGCTCGTCGAACGGCTCCCGCACCCGGTGCGCGGGGCGGACGTCGCCGTCGCCGGGGACGTGCTCGCCGGGCTGCGTGCGCTGGTCACCGCGCTGGACCGGGCGCTCGACGCGTCCTCGGTCCTGTCCCACCTGCTGTGGCGCGAGGCCGACACCCACCCGGTCGTCCGTGACGCGCTGCTGCGCCGCTCCGGCGAGCTGGAGGACGCGGTGCACGAGGTGCTGCACACCGGCGGCGGGGCACCGGATCGGATCCGCGGCGCCGCCCGGCTGCTGGCCGCGGCGATCGGGCACCGCTACGCCCTGGACCGGCACGGCGACGACGCCCGCACCGACATGGAGGCCGAGCTGTCCTTCGTCGCCGCGGGCCTGTAGCGGCGCCCCCGGAGCGGGGGTCAGGGCCAGGGGCGCCAGGGCGCGCCGGACTCCTCGTAGCGCGGGACGGTGTGCCTGCGGTCGGCGAGCCGGTGCAGCGCGTGCGCGGCCCACGTCCGCCATCCGACCAGCACCAGCACGACGACGATCAGCCCGGCGGTGAGCGGGCCGGCCCAGCCGAGCGGCCCCGAGGCGTTGACCGCCGCCATGACCAGCGGGCCGAGCAGCGCGAACACCGCGCCCGCGACCTGCGGGAGCCGGGCGTCGGCGAGCACGTCGACGGCGATCAGCCTGCGCTGCTCACCGTCCGGGGTGCCTCCCGAGCGCAGCACCTTCCGTGCGGCCGCGCGGTCGCGCACCAGTCCCATGTCCGGCCCGCGGGACGGGGCGACCCGCACCGGGATCCGCGACGCCGACAGCCACAGCAGCACCACGCCGAGCAGGCTCAGCAGCCCGCCGACGACGATCGCGGCCAGCAGGTGGTCGGCGCGGGCGTGGACGTCGGTGGTGATCGAGTAGACGACGCCGAACCACGCCGCCGCGACCCCGGCCGCGACCCGGCCGATGACGACGGCCCGCAGCGACGGCGGTCGCACGGTCGGCCACGGCCCGGCCGGCGCGACGGCGGCCGGCTCGCCGGGCCGGTCGACGGGACGGCCCTCGGGCACCGGCGGTGCGGGCGGGGACAGCACCGGGCCGGGTGCACCCGGGGGACCCGCGGGCGGCGGGGCCGCGGACTCGTGCAGCCGCTGACGTCCGCCGGGCGCGGGCGGAGGGGCCGGGGGCCCGGGCGCGGGGGAGCGGGGGCCGGCGTCGCGGTCGGCCCGGTCGCCGGTGTCCGGAGCACGCATGGTCGCGACGCTACCCGCGGGTCCGGACGCTCCGGCCGGGGTGTCGGCCCCGCGCGACGGGTGCGGCCCCCGGGGCGCCGAACGAGCGATGCGGATCACGCAGAGACGACATTCAGGTCAGGTTAGGCTCGCCTTCCCAGATCGAAGGAGGCCTGCCGTGCCGCGTGCCGCAGCACCCCTGTCCGCCCGTTCCGTGAGCCGTCGCGGCGTCCTCGCCGGCGCCGCCGGTCTGCTGGTCCTCGCCGGGTGCGGGACCCGGCCGCAGGACGGGCAGGGCGCCGACGGTGTGGCCGCGGAGGGCTACCCGGTGACGGTGCGGCACGCGCTGGGGGAGACGGTCGTCCCCGACCGGCCGCAGCGCGTCGTCACGCTGAGCGCGGCGAACACCGACGTCGCGCTGGCGATGGGGGTGCTGCCGGTCGCGATCCCGCGCACCGTCTACGGCGGCGACGCCGAGGGTGTGCTGCCCTGGGTGCGCGACGCGATCACCGCGCACGGTGGCGCGTTTCCGCAGGTCATCGGCTCCGACGACCTGTCGGTGACGCCGATCGAACAGGTCGCTGCGGCCCGGCCGGACCTGGTGCTGGCCACCTACTCGGGCCTGACGCGGGCCGAGTACGACCAGCTGTCCGCGATCGCCCCGACCGTCGCCTACCCCGACGCCCCCTACTCCACCGGCTGGCAGGACCAGACCCGGATCGCCGGTCAGGTGTTCGGCGACCCGGCGCGGGCCCGGCAGCTGATCGACTCCACCGGGCAGCGCCTGCGCACGGCGGCCCAGCGGTACCCGCAGCTGGCGGGTGCCACGTTCGTCTACACCGGAGGGATGGACTCCGGTGCGCTCGGTGTCTTCCGGGCGGGCGACGTCCGCGTCCAGCTGGTCACCGACCTCGGGCTCACCCTGGCGCCCTACGTCGAGCAGAACGCGCCGGGCGGTGGGGAGGTCTACTACACCGTCAGCGGTGAGCTGCTCTCGCGCGTCGAGTCCGACCTCGTCATCGGCTTCTTCGCGACGCCGGCCGAGGAGCAGGCCTTCCGGAGCGCGCCCGGCGTCGGGCTGCTGCCGGCGATGGCCCGTGGCGGGTTCGCCCCGGTCGTCGGGGCCGACCGGGTGGTGGCGAGCTCGGCGCCGTCGGTCCTGTCGATCCCGTGGGTGCTCGACGCGTACCTGCCGATCCTGGCCGCCGCCGCCGCTCGCTCGCGCGGCTGATCCGGTCACCCACCTGCCGTAGTCGACATCTGACTATCAGTTATCTCCGCAGGTGACGCGAACGGGTGAATGCGCGTTGCGGGCGCGGTCGCCCCTCGTTGAGTGGGCAAGACCGTTTGCGACGGTCTAACGACCAACCATGGAGGTTGTGAGATGCGGAAGTCCGTTCGCGGCGCGCTCGTCGGCGCAGCGCTGCTCCCCCTGGCCGTCGCGGCCCCCGCCGCGGCCTTCGCCGGCACCACCGGCTACGACGAGGGTGGCAAGGACAAGGGTCACTCGAAGCACGAGGGTGACAAGGACAAGGGCCACCACAAGAAGCACGGTCACCACAAGAAGTGGGACCACAAGAAGCACGACGACAAGAAGCACGACCTCGCGCTGCCGGCCCCGCTGGACAGCGTCGTCGACATGATCACCGGTGCCACCGGCGGCGACCTGCCGTCGGCGCCGGCGACCCCGGTCGGCTGACCGACCCCGGTCCCGCGACGGGCCGGTCCGGACCCTCGAGGGGTGTCCGGACCGGCCCGTCCGCCGTTGCGGGGCCGGTGCCGTACGGGCGGGTCAGATCACCGGCGCCGGGTCCTGCGTCGGTGGGTCCTTCAGGATCGTGTCGCCCTTGACGAACCACGCGACACCGAACGCGAGGATCGCGACGGCCTCGAGCCAGAACAGGGTGTGGAACCGCTCGGCGACGGCGTCGGGCACCAGTGCCGCGTCCAGTGCGGCCAGCACGAGGCAGGTCACGATCGTCGCGCCGCAGACCCGGTAGACGAGGTTGCGGGCAGCCTTGCTCCGCGTCCCGGATCCGCCGCGGGTGAACAGGACCAGGCAGAACCAGGCCAGGCCCGCGAAGAACACCGTCGCCGCGGCCAGGTGGAGGTACCCGACGACGGTCGCCGCCGTCGTCGCCGCGCCGTCGGGCCGGGTGGGCAGCAGTGCGACGGCGATCGCCGCCGTCCCGGTGATGTTGGCGAGCCGGTTGTCCGGCCGCTCGTAGCGGTAGCAGAAGAGGAACACGCCGACCGCGCACAGCGAGCCGACGAACACGTCGCGCATCGGCGAGTAGTAGTAGCGGCTGATGGAGTCCTGCAGCCCGTCGCCGCCGAGGGCCAGGTCGCCCGTCACCAGCACGAACGGGAGCAGGATCCCGATCACGCCGACGGCACGCCGCAGACCCAGGTAGGACAGCACGGCACCGTCGGCACGCGAGGACATGACGAAGATCGTCGCAGAGACGTCGCTCGAACTCTCGTTCGATCGGGCGTAGCGTTCGGGAGGTGGACGTCGGCGGGCAGGCTTCGCTCTTCGCGACCGGGGGTGTGGCCCCGGCGTACCGGCACGAGCTCACCGGTGGGGCGTGGGTCGACGTCGCGGTCGGCTGGGCCCCCGATGCGGACGAGCTGTTCGCGCTGCTCCGCGCGACCGTGCCGTTCCGCGGCCACCGCCGCCGCATGTACGACCGCGTGGTCGACGAGCCGCGCCTCACCCACCGCTGGGTCCTGCCCGACGACGCGGTGCCCCACCGGCTGCGCGACATGGGCCGGACGCTGGGGGAGCGCTACGGCCACGACTTCACCCAGATCGGCGTGAACCTCTACCGCGACGGCGCCGACGGCGTGGCCTGGCACGGCGATCGGGTCGCCCGCGAGCGGCCCGAGGCCGTCGTCGCGCTGGTCGCCCTCGGCGCGACGCGGCCGCTGCGGCTGCGCCCGACCGGCGGCGGGGCGTCGGTGTCGTTCCCGCTCGCCTCGGGCGACCTGCTGGTCATGGGCGGGACGTGCCAGCGGACCTGGCAGCACAGCGTGCCGAAGGTGGCGCGCAGCGGTCCGCGCATCAGCGTCCAGTTCCGCCACCTGTATCCGGGGATGCCGCCGGGTGGGCGACCGACATAGTCTGCGTCGATGCAGCGCAAGATCGGCGTGATGGGCGGGACGTTCGACCCCGTCCACCACGGCCACCTCGTCGCCGCCAGTGAGGTGGCGGACCGCTTCGCCCTCGACGAGGTGATCTTCGTGCCGACCGGGCGACCGTGGCAGAAGACCGGCCGCGACGTCTCGCCGGCCGAGGACCGCTACCTGATGACGGTCATCGCGACGGCGTCGAACCCCCGGTTCTCGGTCAGTCGCGTCGACGTCGACCGTGACGGCCCCACCTACACCGCGGACACCCTCGCCGACCTGCACGCCGCCATGCCCGACGCGCAGCTGTTCTTCATCACCGGCGCCGACGCCCTCCAGCAGATCCTGTCGTGGCGCAAGGTCGACGAGCTGTTCCGCTACGCGCACTTCGTCGGCGTGACCCGGCCCGGGTACGAGCTGGCCGACGGGCACCTGCCCCAGGGGTCGGTGACGACGGTCGAGGTGCCCGCGATGGCGATCTCGTCCAGCGAGTGCCGGGCGCGCGTGGGTGCGGGGAGGCCGGTCTGGTACCTCGTGCCGGACGGGGTGGTGCAGTACATCTCCAAGCGCAGTCTCTACCTGAATCCGGACGCTTGACCTGCGAATTCTCCGACGGTCACCCCCGCGGGTACAAATCCGGTACAAGATCACCTGACTCGGATGGTCAGCGCAGAGCCGCACCGAGCGCGGTGTCGACGAGCATCCGAGTGCGGTCCAGGGCGTCCGGCCACTCGTGCGCGTAGGTGTTCAGGGTGATCATCGGCGAGCTGTGTCCCAGTGCGAGCTGCACCGTCTTGACCGATGCCCCGTTGTGGATCAACAGGGTCGCGAAGTAGTGGCGGAGCCCGTGCAGCCCGAACCCCTGGGGGAGGCGTGCCCGGCGCACGGCCGAGCGCCAGACCGTCGACCAGTTCGAACGGTGCAGCGGGAGCCCGTTGCCCGTGACGAACAGCAGCCGGGCCGGCCGCACGACGACGTTGCGCGGGTCGGTCCGGTCCTCGATCTCGACGACCGCAGGCGGGTAGGTGGCGATGTGGTCGCGTAGCGCGTCGGCGACGATGTCCGGCAGCTCGACCGTGCGGCGGCTCGACCGTGACTTCAGCTCGCCCAGGTAGGCGGGAGCACCGACCATCCGCTTCATCTGGCGGACGACGCGGACCTCTTCGGCGTCGAGGTCGACGTCGTCCAGCTCACTCCGGACCAGGTCCGCGAGCACATGGACCCCGCCTACGCCGTCCGCGTCCTCGGCGCCCTCACCGACGACCAGCCTCCCGCGCCCACGACGGCGTCCAGCTCGTTGATGGCCGTCGCGCCGTCGTCGATCACCGGCCGGGTCTGCTTCCGGTAGATCCACACGACGGCGGAGTCGTCGGTGCTTGACTTGCTCCTTCGGGTCGCCAGGGTCTTGGCGCTGGCCGCCGCACGTGGTCGGCGGTCAGTTCTCACTCGCATGAGCGATGTCATGCTCCCTCAGCGTCGCGAGACCGAGCGCGACTTCGGTCCCGGGTCGATCCGTCCGCCGTATCTCCTGGTCGGGGCCGACAAGCGCCAGTTTGGCGTGGGCTTCCAAGCCGGCCACGACTGTCCGTCGGACGGACGCGGCCCGGCGCTGTCGTAGTAGTGCCGTCGGGCCGTCTGACGACCTTGGTGGCGGCCCCTGGCGTGGTCGACGTTGAGGGGCGGGTCGAGAGCCCGGATGACATCAGCTTCACCGGCCCGGGGGGTCGGGTACTCGCACCAGGGGACGCGCAGGTTCTCGCTCATCCACTGAGTGAGCCGAGCTTCGTCGTCGTCGACCAGGACGACGCGATCGCTCCAGCGCGTCCGGTACTCCTGCTCGTCGAGCAGAAGGCCGGCGAGTGTGCGGCGCAGGGTTGAACTGCCACTCCGACGCAGGTGGTTCGAGGCGAGCCGCGTGCGGAGCCTCGTCGCGAGGCCGACGTAGAGGAGACCACCAGGCATAGAGGCCCGGAACCGCCGGCGCCAGAATACGGACGTCCTCGGTGGGGAGGGGTTGTCGATCAGCGCGTCGACGACGGATTCGGTCGGCGGGGGAGCAGACGACACGGCAGTCTGCCCGGGGACCGAGCGGCGAGATAGCTGTTCGTCAATCCTTCGTCAGCGCGTCCACCAACGGCGATAGACAGCGACAGCCGCGAGAGCGATGTCACGCAGGTCGGGCGTGTGCGATCGCAAACCTCACACGTCCGTGGATCGTGCTGATTCGTTCCGCTTCAACTTCTGAACCGCACGCCGGGTCGGACCGCGTCCGCGCGGATGAGGCCCGGGGGCGGTCAGGAGAACACGCGCTCGAGCCAGTCCAACCATGCCTGCTCGGTGGCCTGACGGTCGATGGCAGCGTAGATGTAGTGGCCCACGGCCTGGGGCATGCCCATCGCCGAGTTGTCGTGGAAGCGGTAGAGACCGTCGTCCGTGCGCAACGCGAGGAAGTTGACGAACGCGGGGTAGGCGAAGTCGACCACCCCCTCCAACGCGGGCAGGCCCTGCGGGGTCAGACGCAGATTCTGCCCCTGTTCGAACGGACCCTCGACGCCGAGGGCTTTCTCTAGGGTCGCCCACGAGTTCGGCGTCGCAGAGGACGGCGGCCCCTGGGCGGTGACGAAATTGGCGGGCCGTCCGGCGAAGTGCTTCAGGTACTCGGCCAGGGTGTGCAGATACATGTCCCAGCCGTAGCCGCTCATCTCACCGAAATCGAACTCGGCCTCCCAGTCGTCGCCGAGGTAGCCGCTGTGAACGAAAGTTAGGGAAGTGGTGCTGTCGTCGTCGGCCGCCACGAGGTACTCGAACGCATGGAAGGCGCCGTTCTCGGCCTTCGGTGTGCGCACGACCAAGCGCTCGTTCTCAGTGGCCTCGACTTCCATCCCGTCCTTCGCCTGGTAGGGATCCGGGGACCAGGCGGCCTGGCCCTCCGGGGTCGCGATAGCTCGCCACACCTGCTCGGGTGTGGCCTCGAGGACGACGGCCTTGCGGATCTCGAAGTTCTTGGACATGGCGGTGCTCCTCAGCGGTGGTTCCGACCTGCTCCGATGGGGGCCGGAGGGGTGCTTCGACGGGTGGTGGACGAGATCAGCGGAGGTGGCCGTCGGCGGTGTCGGGAACGGCGGGATGCAGGGCGACGACCAGGCGGTTGAGCTTGCCTGTCCCGGCCGTCCCCGGTTCCTGGCCGGTGTGATGCCTGGCCACCAGCTCGGTGACGACGGCGGCGAGCTCCTGGGTGAAGGCGGCCCGGTCCGCCGCGGAGGCGAAGCGGATCTGGCCGTCGATGGCGAAGGTCGCCACCGGCTTACGCGCTCGCTGCGCCCCCGCGAGCAACGTGCCCACGTCGCGCACCAGTCGGGACGCCAGGGCGAGCAGCCACCGCGCCGAAAGCTGGTCCGGGGCACGGCCCGGGTCGGGCTGGAGCCGCCCGAGCGCGCCAGGGGAGATCACGTACGAGGCGGACGTGGCCTGCAGTATCCGCTCGGTGAAGTTGCCGCGGCGCCGCTCCTCGACGAGCTCGACCAGGCCATGCTGCTCGAGGACCCTCAGGTGGTAGTTCACCTTCTGTCGCGGGATGCCGAGCCGGGCGGCGATGGTGGAAGCCGACCCCGGCTCGATCAGGTCCCCGAGGATCTGACGCCGCAGGGGATCCAGCGACGCCTCCGCAGCGGCCGGGTCCTCGATGGTGCTCACCTCGTGCATGCCCTCATCCTGACCGTTGACAAATAATTTTGTCAACGCCATGCCTCGCGAGCGGGGGCGCCACCGGACCGGCCGGTTGTCAGTCGATGCCTACGTCTCCCGGTGGGACGAAACAAGCGTTGTCCAACGCCCAGGCTCAGACTGTCGCCCGCGACGGTCGGGGATCGCGCTCAGCGACGTAGTGGAGCAGTGGGACACGGCAGGCCGGTACAAATCCGGTACAAACCAGCCTGACCAGCGACGCCCAAGGACGACCAGTCATAACCAGTGAATTCGCAGGTCAGTGGCCGGACGAGCGGCGTTTCGGGTGGTCGATGTTCCCCCAGCGGCAGTACATCTCCAAGCGGAGTCTCTACCTGAATCCGGACGCCTGACCTGCGGTTTCTCCGACTGGCATCCCGCGGTTACACATCCGGTACGTGACCGCCCGACCCGGATCGTCGCGGAACCGCACCGACGGTGTCGACGGGCGTCCGGGTGCGGTGCAGGGCCCGGCCACTCGCGTGCGCAGGTGCGTGGACCGAGGGCCGCCGGGTGGACGGGAGCTCGGCCGGCCCGTCGGTGGGCCGGGTGTGATCGCCACGGTGGAGGTACCGGTGCACCTCTGCGCCGCGCCCGGGGAGAAGTGCGGATCCTGCCCCCACCCACCCCGGGCGACGACGACGTCCCCGTCGATCAGCACAGGAGTGCTGTGCGCGCCCCACGCGAGCGCGCTCAGGTACTGATCGACAGGCGACCGGCCGGCCACGCGGCGGGCCTGAACCGGGGGGCGGGCTCAGGTCCGCTGCAGCTCCAGCACCGGGATGGTCCGCTTCGTCGAGCGCTGGTACTCGCCGAACTGCGGCTCCAGTGTGACCTGGCGGGCGTAGACCTCGTCCCGCTCGGGACCGGTGACCTCCCGCACCCGCACGGGCAGGGTCTCGGTGCCCAGCTCGACGCGGGTGTCGGGGTTCGCCAGGAGGTTGTGGTACCAGTCCGGGTTGGTGTCGGCGCCGCCCTTGCTGGCGAAGATGAAGATCCGCTCGCCGTCGAGGAGCGGGACCAGGGGTGCGATCCGCTCGGTGCCGGACCGGGCTCCCGTGTGGTGCACCAGCACGAGCGGCTTGCCCTCGAACATGCCGCCCGCCCGTCCTCCGGTCGCCCGGAACTCCTCGATCACGGCGCGGTTCATCGCCGCCATGTCGAACGGGGCCGACGCGTCACTCATCTCGTGCTCCTCCCACGGGTGTCCGGCGCCGTCCGGCACCGCTCCGGTCAACCTCGCCCCGTCGTCGGCCATTCCGGCGGGCCGCAACCCGATCGACGGACCCGGCCGCGTCGGGTACCCGGGACCCGTGGAGGCCGTCGAGTTCGAGCGTGTGTCCGACGCGCTCGTGTCCCGGTTCCACCGCGAGGCGTCCGACGCGGACGGGCCGCCGGTCCACCGGCGGCCCGACCGGGTCGTGTGGCGCCGGTGGCTCGACGGTGCCGGCCGGTGCGTCGTCGACGGCGAGGGCCCGCCGGACGGGTGGCCGACCGGCGCACGGCCCCGGGAGACCCGGGCACCGCTACCCGGCCGCCTCCATGGCCACGTCGCTCCCGCGCCACTCCGCCGCCAGCTCCTCCAGCGGCACCCCGAGCGCCTCGCCCAGGCACACGATCGTCCCGAACCCGGGCGACGGCAGCCGTCCGGTCTCGAGCTTGCGCAGCGTCTCGGGGGAGATGCCGGCCGCCCGCGCGACGTCGACCGGGTCGCGGTCGCCCCGGGCCCGGCGCAGCAGCGCGCCGAGACGGCGGCCGGCCTCGATCTGCTCGGGCGTGAGGGGCTGACGGACCATGCATCGAGCGTAGGGTCGGTATTACTGTACCGGCAAGCCGTGACGGTCCGGTATAGTAATACCGTGATCGAACTGAAGACACCGGCCGAGATCGACCGGATGCACACGACCGGCAGGTTCGTCGCCGAGGTGCTCACCGAGGTCGGCCGGATCGCCGACGTCGGCGTGAACCTCCTCGACATCGAGCAGCACGTGCGCGGCATGATCGCCGAACGCGGCGCCGAGTCCTGCTACTGGGACTACGCCCCGTCCTTCGGGCGCGGCCCGTTCCGCAACGTCATCTGTCTGTCGGTCAACGACGCCGTGCTGCACGGGCTCCCGCACGACTACGTCCTGCGCGACGGCGACGTCCTCAGCGCCGACATCGCCGTCAGCATCGACGGCTGGGTCGCCGACTCCGCCCGGACGGTCGTCGTCGGCACCACGGCCGACGAGGGCGACCTGCGCGTCATCCGGGCCACCGAGGACGCCCTGGAGGCCGCGATCGACGCGGCCCGGCCGGGCAACCGGCTCGGCGACATCTCCGCCGCCATCGGCGGGGTCGCCCGCGACTACGCCTACCCGGTCAACACCGAGTTCGGCGGGCACGACCTCGGCCGCACCATGCACGGCGACATCCACATCCCGAACGCCGGGCGGGCCGGCCGCGGCCTGACCCTGCGCCCGGGGCTGACCCTCGCACTCGAGCCCTGGTTCGCCCGGACCACCGACGAGATCGTGTTCGACCCGGACGGCTGGACGATCCGATCCGCCGACGGCTCGCGCACGGCGCATTCCGAGCACACCGTCGCGATCACCGAGGACGGTCCCATGGTGCTGACCCGCCGCGGGCAGGACTGACCGGTCCGTGCGTGTCACCCTCGACGCCCTGACTGTGCCGGTCCCGCCGGCCGACGCCGAGCGGACCCGGGCCTTCTACCGTTCCCGTCCGGCGGGCCGCGGCCCCGCCGACGCCGACGAGCTGCGCGCGGTCCGGGCCGCGGCCGGCACGCCACCGCCCGCGGTGCCGCCCGCGTTGGGGGACACCGCCGTCGCCGACGGCCGGCGGGTGCCGGTGCGGATCTGCCGCCCGCCGGGCACGGCGCGCGGGGTGCTCCTGCAGATCCACGGCGGCGGCTCCTACCTGGGCTCGGCCGCGCGGGACGACGTCGGGAACCGGGCGCTGTCCGAGGCGCTCGGCGTCGCGGTCGTCGCTGTCGACCACCGGCTCGCCCCGGAGCACCCCTGGCCCGCCGCCCCCGACGACTGCGCGACCGCAGCACTGTGGCTGCTCGACCGGGCGCCGGAGCTGTTCGGCACCGACCGGGTCGCGTTCACGGGCGTCTCCGCCGGGGCCACCCTGGCCGTGACGACGCTGCTGCGGTTGCGCGACCGCGGTCTGGCCGATCGGGTCGCCGGGGCCGATCTGCGGTACGGCACCTACGACCTGAGCGCCCGCACCCCGGCCGGTCGCCGCATCGCCGGCGAGTACTTCCTGCGCGCCCACGCCGGCCACGTCGCCGACCGGACCGTCCCGGACCTCTCCCCGGTGTTCGCCGACCTCACCGGCCTGCCGCCGCTGCTGATGACGGTCGGTACCGACGACGTGTTGCTGGAGGACGACCTCGCGATGGCCGCCCGGCTCGCGACGGCCGGGGCCGAGGTCGACCTGCGCGTCCACCCGGGCGTCCCGCACGGCTTCGCCGGGCACGACACCCCGGTCGCCGCGACCGCGCTGCGGTACGCACGGGACTGGCTGTCCGCCCGGATCGACGGCGCGTCCCCGCCGCCCGGCGTGTGGCGACCCGACCCCGCACACCGTGCCCCGACCTCGCAGCCATTGCGGGGGCTGCGAGGTCCGGGAAGCCTCTGCGAGGTGCGACGCCGCGACCCGACCGATCACGGTGAGTCATGCAACGCGTGTTCCCGGTCTACGGAAAGTGAGCCCGGTGGGCGGACGTGAACCACCGTCCGCGACATCGATCTTCCTGCGGCACACGAGAGACGGGGACGCAGTGCCTGCGACCCGTCTCCGCGCGTTACCACCATATGAACTCCGACGACCTGACCGTGCCCATCCTCGACCCCGCCCAGCTCGCCGAGCTGCGCCGCAGTACCGACCCGGCCCCCGCCGCGGCGCCACCGAACGCCGCGGCCTGGCTGCTGATGACGGTGCTGGGACTCGGCATCGTCGTGACGATGCTGGTGCTCGTCGTCGCCTGGAGCTGAGCACGGCCCGGTCGGGATCTTGTGCCACGCGTCACAAGGGAGAAGAGTCGGCCCCGGTCCGCGTCTTCGACGAAGCAGGAGCGTGACAGCAGTGACGACCGGGACGACAGCGCAGCCGACGGCGATCGAGAATCCCTATTACACCCACGAGTTCCACGGCGACTACGACCTGATCAGCCTGGGGGAGTTCGCGCTGGAGGAGGGCGGGGTGATCCCCGACCTGCAGCTCGCGGTGGCCACCTTCGGCACGCTGAACGCGGCGAAGGACAACGCGATCCTCGTGACGACCTGGTACTCGGGCACGCACCAGATCTTCCGCGACGTCTACATCGGCCCGGACCACGCGCTGAACCCGGAGCGGTACTTCATCGTCGTGGTCAACCAGATCGGCAACGGTCTGTCGACCAGCCCGCACAACGCCTCGGGTGCCAACGCGGGCATCGCGATGTCGAACTTCCCGCACGTCCGCATCGGCGACGACGTCCGTGCCCAGGAGCAGCTCCTGCGCGAGCACTACGGGATCGACCGGCTCGCGCTGGTCGTCGGGGGGTCGATGGGCGCGCAGCAGACCTACGAGTGGATGGTCCGGTTCCCGCAGAAGGTGCGCCGCGCCGCGCCGATCGCCGGGACCGCGCAGAACACCCCGCACGACTTCCTCTACACGCAGGCCCTGGTCGAGGCGATCACCTCCGACCCCGGCTTCGCCGGCGGCAACTACCGCAGCAACACCGAGGTCGAGGCCGGGCTGAAGCGGCACGCCGGCATCTGGGCGGTGATGGGGTTCTCCACCGAGTTCTGGAAGCAGGAGGTGTGGCGCGCCCTGGAGTTCGAGTCCCGCGAGGCGTTCATGGCCGGCTTCCTGGAGCCGTACTTCACCGCGATGGACCCCAACGACCTGCTGTGCATGGCGTGGAAGTGGCAACGGGGCGACGTCGCCCGTCACACCGGCGGCGACCTCGCCGAGGCGCTCGGGCGCAACGAGTCCGTCGCCCGGGTCATCCCGATCAACGAGGACATGTTCTTCCCGGTCCGTGACCACGAGGCCGAGCTGGAGCTGACCCCGCACGCGACGATCCGCGTCGTCGACGACCTGCTCGGGCACCTCGCCCTGTTCGGCGTCGCGCCCACCTACATGCCGCAGATCGACCAGTACCTGCAGGAGCTGCTCGACAGCCCGGCGTGACCGCGGGCCCGGACCGTCCCCGACCCGCCCGTTCGGGGACGGTCCGGCGCACTCCGGGCACATTCGTGGCAGATACTGCCAATAAATCGTAGGCTGGGGATCACCACCACGACCCCAGGAGTGTCGATGACCCTCGCCACCGAGCGTCCCCGCCTGCCGTTCACCCGACCGAACCTGCTCGACCTCGCGCCGTTCTACGAGGTCCTGCGCCGCGAGGCGCCGATCGCGCCGGTGACCACCCCGGCCGGGGACCCGGCCTGGCTGGTGACCCGGTTCGCCGAGGTCCGCGAGCTGCTCGGGGACAAGCGGTTCGGCCGGTCGCACCCGGAGCCGGAGAAGGCGTCGAGGATCAGCACCGCCGCCGTCCAGGACGGGCCGACCGGCACCTACGAGAACGAGGCGGAGGAGCACGGCCGGATGCGCCGGCTGCTCACCCCGGCCTTCTCCGCCAAGCGGATGCGGACGCTGTCCGGGCACGTGCAGGACCTCGTCGACGGCTACGTCGACGCGATGGTCGCCGAGCACGACGCCGCGGGCCCGGATGCCACCGTGGACCTGCACGCCCACCTCGCCTTCCCGCTGCCCGTGGCGGTCATCTGCTCGCTGCTCGGCGTCCCCGAGTCCGACGGCGAGTACTTCCGCGCCCTGTCCGACCGGATGGCGACCTTCTCCGGGGAGGACGCCCACGTCGCCCGCGAGGAGTTCGGCCGCTACATGGCCGGGCTCGCCGAGGGCAAGCGCGCCGAGCCGGGCGAGGACGTCATCACCGACCTCGTGCAGGCCCAGGCCGAGGACCCCGGGTTCGGCTACCCGGAGATGGTCCGGCTCTGTGTCGGGCTGTTGTTCGCCGGCCACGAGACCACGGTGAACCGGATCGGGCTCGGCATCCTGTTCCTGATGACCAACCGCGACGAGTGGGACAGGCTCGCCGCGGACCCGGACGGCCGGGTCGACGCCGTCATCGAGGAGGTCATGCGCCTCGGCGCGCCCGGCGACCTGGGGCTGCTGCGCTACGCCCACGACGACGTGGAGATCGCCGGGGTCACGATCGCGCGCGGCGACGCGGTGATCCTCTCGGTCAACGCCGCCAACCGCGACGTCGACGTCTTCGACCACGCCGAGACCTTCGACCCCGACCGCACCGAGCGCGGGCACGTCGGCTTCGGCCACGGGCCGCACTTCTGCATCGGCGCGAGCCTGGCCCGCACCGAGCTGCGCGCGGTGTTCGCGACGCTCGCCCGCCGGCTTCCCGGGCTGGACCTCGCCGTCGGCATGGACGAGCTCGACGTGCGCACCGACCACATCACCGGCGGCGTCCGCAGCCTGCCGGTCCGCTGGTGAGGGAGGGGAGCGCGATGAAGGTCGAGGTCGACCAGCACGCGTGCGTCGGCTCGGGGCAGTGCCTGCTCACCGCCCCGGACGTGTTCGACCAGCGCGACTCCGACGCCGTCGTCGAGCTGCTCACCGACACCCCGCCGGACGGCCAGGAGCAGGCCGTGCGCAACGCGGCGCGCGGCTGCCCGGCGTCGGCGATCACCGTCGTCGACGGCTGAGCGAGCGATGAGTCCGGGACGCCTCCGCGGTCGACCCCGGTGTACGACGCACCGACGACCGTGGAGGCACCTCCCGTGCGCACCCTCGCGATCACCCAGAACATCACCCTCGACGGCGCCGTCGAGTTCCTCGGCGACTGGTTCGACCCGAGCGCCGGGTCCGGAGGTGACGACGGCGGCGACATGCTGGCCGAGCTGCACCGCCAGGACGCCGCGTCCGACGCGACCCTGCTCGGCCGTCGCACGTTCTGCGACTTCCGCGGCTTCTGGCCCGCGCAGACCGACGACGCCACCGGCATCACCGACTACCTGAACCAGGTCGACAAGTACGTGGTGTCCTCCACGCTGACCGACCCGGAGTGGCAGAACTCCACGATCCTGTCCGGGGACCCGGTGGCCGAGGTGGCGGCGCTCAAGGAGCAGCCGGGCACCGACATCGTGCTGACCGGCAGCATCACGCTCTGCCACACGCTCATCGCCGCCGGGCTCGTCGACGAGTTCCGGCTCTTCCACCACCCCGTGGTCCAGGGTGCCGGCCGGCGGCTGTTCCCCGACGGCTGGAACGCCGAGGGGCTACGGCTCCTCGACGCCCGCTCGTTCGGCGGCGGGATCGTCTACACCGCTCACGCGCCGCGCTGATCGGCGCTCAGGTCGCCGTCTCCTCCCGGGCGGCGGCCCGCTCGACCCGGTGCCGCACGTACCGCGACACCAACAGCCCGCCCACGACGGCGACGAGCAGCCCGATCCAGGAGAACCGCTTCAGCCAGGTCTCGGCGACGATGCCGAGCAGGTAGATCAGCGCGACCGTGCCGCCCGCCCACAGCACCGCACCGGTGGCGTTCGCCGCGAGGAACGCGGGATAGCGCATCTTCATCGTCCCGGCCAGCGGCCCGGCCAGGATCCGCAGGATCGCCACGAAGCGGCCGAACAGCACCGCCCACACCCCGTGCCGGTCGAAGATGCGGCGGGCGACGGTGAGGTGGGCCGGGCCGAGGTGCTTCGGGAAGCGACGGCCGAGCCGGTCGAGCAGGCCGGTGCCGTAGCGGCGCCCGACCGAGTAGCCGATCGAGTCACCGACGATCGCACCCGCCGTCGCCGACGCCGCGACGGCGACCGGGTCGATGTGGGACCCCGGGCGCGCGGCCAGCAGCGCCGCGCCGACCAGCACGATCTCGCCGGGGAGCGGGACCCCGATGCTCTCCACCCCGACCACACCCGCGCACAGGAAGTAGATCGCGAGCGGGGGGATCGCCATCAGGAGCATGTCGACGTGCACCACTCCATCATGCACACGTTCCGGTGGTGCGGTGACGGCCCGGTGCGGGCATCATGCGCGGGCGTGAGCACACCGCTGGAGCAGGTCTTCCTGGCCGCCCACGACGACCTGCCCCGTGAGGCGCCGGGATCGGAGGAGACGACGGCGCTGCTGCTGCGGCTGGCCGGTGACCTGCCCGAGCGGCCGCGGATCGTCGACATCGGCTGCGGGACGGGCCCCTCGACGCTCCCGCTGGCCGCGGCGACCGGTGGTGAGGTCGTCGCCGTCGATCTGCACGAGCCCTTCCTCCGGCGGCTGCGGACCCGCGCCGCGACGTCCGGGCTGGGGGAGCGGGTGCGTCCGCTCGTCGCGGCGATGGACGACCTCCCGCTGCCCGACGGCGAGGCCGACCTCGTCTGGTCCGAGGGAGCGGCCTACATCATGGGGTTCGACGCCGCGCTGGCCGGCTGGCGGCGCCTGCTCGCCCCGGGCGGTGTGCTGGTCCTCACCGAGGCCGAGTGGACGACCACCGAGCCGTCGCCCGGCGCGCGGGAGTTCTGGGACAGGAGCTACCCGGGGATGCGGACGACCGCGGAGAACGTCGCCGCCGCGGAGCGCGCCGGGTACACGGTGCAGGCGGTCTACCTGCTCCCCGACTCCGACTGGGACGCCTACTACCGGCCGCTGGCCTGCCGGATCGCGACCCTGCGGGAGGATGGCGTCGACCCGGCGGCGCTGGACGAGGTGGGCGACGAGATCGCCGTGCGGGAACGGTTCGGCGCCGAGTACGGCTACACCGGCTACGTCCTGCGTCCGCGCTGACCCGGCGTCCCGACGTGGTCGTGCGCCCCCGCACCGACGACGACCTGCCGGGCTGCGTCGCGGTACTGCGTGCCGTGCACGCCGCCGACCGTTACCCGTCGACCTGGCCGGCCGACCCGGCGGCGTTCCTCTCCCCGCCGGGACTGGTCACCGCACTGGTCGTCACGGTGGGGGAGCGGGTCACCGGGCACGCCGCGCTCGTCGCCGACGATGTCGACGGCGCGGGCGACTCCGGTGCGCTGCGGCTGACCCGGGTGTTCGTCGACCCGGCGGTCCGTCGTGCCGGGCACGCCCGCGCCCTGCTGGCCGGCGTCGCCACCGCGCTCGCGGCCCGCGGCCGCGACGGGGTGCTCGATGTCGTCGAGTCCGTCCCGGCCGAACGCCTCTACCGGGCGGCCGGCTGGGTCCGCACCGGGGCCGCGCCCGCCGGATGGCGCTTCCCGGACGGTCGCGAGCCGGCCGCCGCGCTCTACCGGCTGCCGATCACGCAGCGCCGAACGGGTGACGACGCAGTGCAATAGTCGACCATCGGTCACGCTGTGCTGCGCCGATCGGGCTACGGTGATCCTCGTGATCGAGGTCCCCACCCCGACGGTGGCCGGTCTGCTGCTCCGCGCGGTGCCGCAGCCCGTCCGCCGGGACGCCCACGCCGCGATGCACACCCTCGCCCCGTGGGGCGCGGTGTCGGCGCAGCTCGTGCAGGACTCCGGCGGCGGCGTCGCCGACCACGACGTGCACGTCGACGGCGACCTGGTCCACATCCCGTTCCGGACGTCGTTCCCCTGGCCGTCGTCGGCCGTACTGGCCCGGATGGGCACGCGCCGCCGCGCCGTCGTCGCCGCGTGGATGTCGCGCAGCGAGAACGCCGGGCACCGCCAGCGCGCCGTGCGCGACCTGCTCTGCGTGCACGAGGCGTGGGTGGTGCCGTTCGTCGTCGCCCCCTGCGGGGAGTACGTCCACGAGATCGGCGCCGACGTCGACCGGTTCGTCCGCACCGAGCTGGGCCGCCACCCCGCGCTCCGGCACGCCTACGCCCGCTTCGTGCGGGACAACCCGCGCTTCCTGGCCACCACGCGGCACCGCGCCGTGACCTTCCGCCACCTGGACCACCGGTGGCCGCACCGGGGCGACCCGGACCGGACCTACCCGCAGCTCGCGGCACTCGACGCGCTGTGCGCCCTCGCCTATCGGGGAGGTCAGGACTACCCGGGGGACCCGGCGCCGCCGCGGGTCACCGCGGCGGCGTCCTGATCGCTCAGGCGGACGGGGCCGCCGCCGTGACCTCCGCGGTGCCGCGGTCCAGCACCACCTCGCCGTCGACGGCGGTCCGGAACGCGACCGTGCCGTCGCCGGTGTCCCACACGGAGACGGTCAGGGACTGCCCGGGCACGACCGGCCGGGTGAACCGGGCGTCCATCGCGACGAGGCGACGGGCGTCGCCGTCGCAGACGGTCGCGACCAGCGCACGCGTGGTGAACCCGTAGGTGCACATGCCGTGCAGGATCGGCCGGTCGAAACCGCCCTTCGCGGCGAACTGCGGGTCGCTGTGCAGCGGGTTGCGGTCCCCGGTCAGCCGGTACAGCAGGGCCTGGCCGGGCGTGGTCCGGTAGGTCACCTCGTGGTCGGGTGCGCGGTCGGGGACGGGGCTCGGCGCGCTGTCACCGCGGGTGCCGCCGAAGCCGCCCTCGCCGCCGAGGAACAACGTCTTCGTGCTGGTCAGCACCGGCTCGCCGGTGCCGGCGTCGACGGCCTCGGCCTCCGTGCGCACCAGCGCCCCGGACCCCTTGTCGAGCACCTCGGTGACCGTCGCGGTCACCCGGACCCGCCCCTCCACCGGCAGCGGGCCGACCACCCGGAACGCCTGCTCGGCGTGCACGACGCGCGAGGCGTCCACGTCACCGAGGTCGACCTTCGCGCCCGCCGTGACGATCTCCGCGAACGACGGCAGCACCGCCGTCCGCACGCCCCCGGTGTTCTCCGTGGTCAGCGACAGCTCGGCGGTGGGGTCCTCACCCCCCGCGCCGACGGCGACCGCGTAGAGGAGCACGTCGTCCCGTGCCCACGCGAAGCTGACCGGTTCGCACTGCGTGCCCTCGAGATCGGGCGCCAGGGGCATGGGGAGTCTCCTTCGACGATCCACCGTGAGGCGGAAACCTATCCCGCCCGGTGCCCGCCGCCCAAGCCCCCGGTGCCCGGCTGACACACTGTCGAGGTCAATCGTGGTCGTGAAGGGAAGAGTGTGGTGACGGCATCACCGGAGGCGGTCGAGCTGGCGAAGGTGGCTGCGGCCGCCGCGGCCGACAAGAAGGCCGTCGACATCGTCGCGCTCGACGTGTCCGACCAGCTCGCGCTGACCGACTGCTTCGTGCTGGCGTCGGCGGCCAACGAGCGTCAGGTCCAGGCCATCGTCGACGAGGTCGAGGAGAAGCTGCGCGAGCGCGGTAGCAAGCCGACCCGGCGCGAGGGCGACAAGGACAACGGCTGGGTCCTGCTGGACTTCAACGACATCGTCGTGCACGTCATGCACACCGAGCAGCGCGGCTTCTACGGCCTGGACCGGCTCTGGAAGGACTGCCCGGCGATCGAGGTGCCCGACCCCCAGGGCGCCCCGGACGGCACTGCATGACGCTGCGCCGGGTCACCCTGCTGCGGCACGGGCAGACCGAGTACAACTCCGTCGGCCGGATGCAGGGACACCTGGACACCCGGCTGACCGACGCCGGGCGCGCGCAGGCCGCGGCCGTCGCGCCGCGGCTCGCGCAGGAGCGGTTCGACCGGATCATCACCTCGGACCTGACCCGCGCCCACGACACCGCGACCGCCGTGGCCGAGGCCGTCGGGCTGCCGCTGTCGGTGGACAAGCGGCTGCGGGAGACCCACCTCGGGGACTGGCAGGGGCGCACCATCGCCGAGATCGGTGCCGACGACCCGGGCGCGATCGCCGAGTGGCGGTCCGACCCGCGGTTCACCCCGCCCGGTGGGGAGTCCCGGGTCGACGTCGTCGTCCGGTCGCTGCCGGTCGTCGAGGAGCTGGACCTCGAGTACGCCGCCGACCCGGAGGAGCGCTCCGTGCTGCTCGTCGCGCACGGCGGCATGATCGCCGGGATGGTGTGCGGGCTGCTCGACCTGCCGCAGTCGTCCTGGCCGGTGATCGGCGGGCTGGGCAACACCCGCTGGGCCGTCGTCGCCCGTCGTGACGACCACCCCCGCTGGCGCCTGTCGGGGTACAACATCGGTGCCTGACCTGCTGGTCGTCGGGGACTCGCTGGCCTTCCACGGCCCCGAGCGGCCCTGCCCGGCCGACGAGCCCAGGCTGTGGCCCAACATCGCCGCCGCCCGGCTCGGGGGCCGCGCCGAGATCGTCGCGCGTGCCGGGTGGACCGCCCGGCACGCCTGGTCGGCGATCACCGGGGACCCGCGGGTGTGGGCGGCGCTGCCGCGGGTCGGAGCGGTCGTGCTCGGGGTGTCCGGGATGGACTCGCTGCCGTCTCCGCTGCCGACCGCGCTGCGCGAGCTGATCCCGGTACTGCGGCCCGCCCCGCTGCGCCACGCGGCCCGCAGCGCCTACCGGCGCGCCCAGCCGCGGCTGGCCCCGGCACTGGCGCGGCTGCCCGGCGGGGGACCGGCGACCCTGCCGCCCCGCCTCACCGCCGCCTACCTGGAACGCTGCCGCGCCGGGGTGCACGCGCTGCGCCCCGGGCTGCCGGTGGTGGCGCTGGCACCGTCGGTGCACCGCGCCGCCGACTACGGCCTGGCCCACCCGCACCGCGCCGCCACCGACGCCGCGATCCACCGCTGGGCGGCCGGCGCCCCGGCGGTGACGGTGCTCGACGTGCCCGCCCTGGTCGGCGAGCACGTCCTCGGTGGACACGGCAACCCCGACGGGCTGCACTGGGGCTGGGCGGGCCACGCCGCCGTCGGAGAGGCGCTGGCCGGGCTCCTCGCGGCCGTGGGGGACCGGCCGTGACCCTGCTCGGCATCGACCTGGGCACCACCTCGGTCAAGGCCGCGGTGTTCACCGGCGACGGCGTCCGGGTCGCCGCGGCCCGGGCCGCCCATCCCACCGCGCGGCCCGCACCCGGGCACGCCGAGCAGGACCCGCACGACTGGTGGTCCGGGCTCACCGAGGTGGTCGGCGCGCTCGGCCCGGCACTGGCCGGGGTGACGGCGGTCGGGGTGTGCGCCCAGATCAACACCCATCTGTTCGTCGACGACGACGGTGCCCCCGTGCACCCGGCGATCACCTGGCAGGACGGCCGGTGCGGCCCGGTCGCGGCGGCACTGACCGAGCGGCTCATCCCCGCCGACCGGGCCCGGGTCCGGGGCGGGCTGGGCACCGTCGACGCCTCGCACGCGGCCGCCCGCGCCGCCTGGCTCGCCGCGCACCGGCCCGACGCGTGGGCCCGCGCACGGAGGCTGCTCGCCCCCAAGGACTGGCTGCTCGAACGGCTCATCGGCACCGCCGTGGCCGACCCGTTGTCCTCGACCGGGCTCCTCGGCCCCGACGGCCGGTACCCGGACTGGCTCGACCTGCTCGTCCCCGGGCTGCGCGCGATGCCGGCGCCCCTGGCCGACCCCGCGTCGGTCGCGGGGAAGACCACCGGTGCGGGCGGGCTCCCGGCCGGGCTGCCCGTCGCCGTCGGGACGATGGACGCCTGGGCGGCGCTGCTCGGCGGCGGGATCGCCGCCCCCGGCGACGCGATCGACATCGCGGGCACCTCGGAGGTCCTGGCCCTCGCCGCGACGCCCGGCGGCGGTGCCCCGGGCATCGTCACGTTCCCGTCGTGGCGCGGCCTGCACGTGCACGCCGGGCCCACCCAGGCCGGCGGCGACGCCCTGACCTGGGCGTCCGCGGTGCTCGGCGTCGCACCGGGCGAGCTGCTGGACCGCGCCGCCTGCGCCGACCCGGGCCAGGTCCTGTTCCTGCCCCAGCTCGCCGGGGAACGGGCCCCGCTGTGGGACCCGGACCTGCGAGGGCACTGGCTCGGCGCGGGCTTCGCCACCGGGTCCGCCGAGCTGGGCCGCGCCGTGCTGGAGGGCGTCGCGCACGCCGCCCGGCACGTCCTGGGGCCGCTGGAGGCCGCCGCCGGCCGTCGCGCCGACACGATCGCCGCCTGCGGCGGTGGTGCGGCGAGCGACCTCTGGTGCCAGATCAAGGCCGACGTGCTGGACCGGCCGCTGCGCCGCACCGCCGAGCGCGACGCCGGCGTGCTCGGTGCCGCGATGCTCGCCGCGCTCGCGACCGGCGACGCCGCCTCGGTCGACGAGCTCGCCGGGCGCATGGTGCGGGTCGACCGGGAGTTCACCCCCGACCCGCGCACCCGCGGCCGCCTCGACGACGCGCACGGCCGCTACCTCGCCGCGCAGCGGGCACTGGCACCGCTGTTCCGCCCGACGGGTGGATAGGGTCCGGCCGTGCCCCCCTCGCCGGTCGCCGTGGTCACCGACTCCACCGCCCACCTGCCGCCCGGCGTCGCGGAACGGCGGGGCATCCACGTCGTCCCGCTGGAGGTGCGGCTCGGCGAGCGCACCGCCCGGGACGGTGTCGACGTCTCCGCCGCCGAGCTGATCACCGCCCTCGCCGACCGCACCCTGCTGGTGCAGACCTCGCGCCCGACCCCGGCCGCGTTCGCCGAGCGCTTCACCGCCCTGCTCGACGACGGCGCCCCCGCCGTCGTGGCCGTGCACCTGTCCCGGGAGCTGTCCGGCACCTGGGACGCGGCCCGGCTCGCCGCACAGGCGGTCGCCCCGGACCGGATCCGGGTCGTCGACTCCGGCGCCATCGCGATGGGTCTGGGCTTCGCCGTGCTGGCCGCCGCCGACGCCGCCGGGGCAGGTGAGGCCCCGGAGGAGGTCGAGGCCGTGGCCGGTGCCGTCGCCGCACGGGCACGGGTCCTGTTCGCGGTGCAGGACCTGGAACGGCTGCGCCGTGGCGGGCGGATCGGTGCCGCGTCCGCGCTGGTGGGCACGGCCCTGTCGGTCAAGCCGATCCTGCACCTGCGCGACGGCCGGATCGCGCCGCTGGAGAAGGTGCGGACGACCTCGCGCGCGACCGAACGGCTCGTCGCGCTCGCGGTCTCCGCGGCGGGCCCGGGGGCGCACGTCGCCGTGCACCACCTCGGTGCCGAGGACCGGGCCGAGGACATCGCCGATCGGCTGCGCGAACAGCTGCCCGACGCCGCCGGGATGCACGTCTCCGAGGTCGGCGCGGTGATCGGGGCGCACGCGGGACCGGGGCTGGTGGGGGTCGTGGTGGTGCCGGCGGGCTGACCGCCTCGTCGAGGGGGCCGGCTCCGGCCGCCCTGCCACGGGCCGACGGGCCCCGCCGGTGTGTAGCACGGACCGCCGACGATCCGGCACCGTGACGGCCCACGGGATGCCGTCGGTCCCCAAGCGACGGATCCGTCCACAGGCCGGACACCGGCCGGTCGGAACGGGTGTCACGGACCTAGCGTCGGATGCGTGACCAGGACCGACACCGCCCTCGACCCGGCCCGGCGGCTCGCCGGGATCGGGAGGCGCGGGCGGCCGGACACGGTCGCGGACCGGCTCGATCCCCCGACGGTCCCGTTGCCCGCGCTGCCGGTGCCTCCCGGCCCGGCCGGGTCACGCCCCGGACGACCGCCCGCACCCGGGCCACTCCCGCCGCACGATGTCAGCGGTGCCGTTCCGCCGGGTCCGATGCGGCCCGCCTCCCGACACGACACCCCGCACCGTGCGACACCTGTCCGGCACGCCGACCCCGACGCCTCGCACGGTGCGGGACCGGAGTGGCCCGCCGACCCGCAGGACGCGAGGCCGGTGTGGACCGCCGACCCCGACGCCGGCCACCCCCTGGCCCTGCTGGCCCGGGACGACCCCGCCCCGCCCGAGGAGACCCTCGCCGACGACGGCCCGCACGGCGGACGCCCCTCCTGGCTGCGCCGCCGGGCCCAGCGGTGGCTGCCGTCGTCGCTGGCCGGGGCGCGGGTCGACCCGGGCCGCCCCGGTGCGCTCGCGCTGGTGGCGGTGGTGCTCGTCGGTGCGCTCGTCGCCGGGGTGGGTGTGTGGCTCGACCGCCCCACCGTGCAGCCCGTCGGCGGCCTCCCCGAGGTGACGGCGGTGCCCGGCGGGGCGGCGGCCGGGGAGACGGACCGGTCGGCGGACGCGGGCGCACCGGCACCCGCCGCGGCGGCCCCGGTCACCGCGGGGCCGCTCGTCGTCAGCGTCGTCGGGCGGGTCGTCCGGCCCGGCCTCGTCCGGGTGCCCGACGGGTCGCGCGTCGCCGACGCCCTCGACGCCGCGGGTGGCCCGCTGCCCGAGGTCGACCTCAGCGTGCTCAACCTGGCGCGGCGGCTCGGGGACGGCGAGCAGATCGCGGTCGGCGTCCCACCGGCCGCCGACGCCGCCCCGGTCCTGCCCGCCCCGGGCTCCGAGCCCGCGTCGGGCACCGAACCGGGCGCGGCCGCCGCCCCCGCCCCGCCCGGCGCCCCCGGCGGGAAGATCGACCTGAACACCGCGACCGCGTCCGACCTCGACGCCCTGCCCGGCGTCGGCCCGGTCACCGCGAAGAAGATCATCGACTGGCGCAATGCCAACGGGCGCTTCAGCCGGGTCGAGCAGCTGCGGGAGATCGACGGCATCGGCGAGCGCCGCTTCGCCCAGCTCCAGGAACTGGTGCGGGTGTGACCCGCGCCGGAGCCCGCCGGGCCGACCCGGTCCACGGGGAGCACGACGACGAGCACGAGGGGCAGGCCGAGCGTCCCGCCCCACCCGACCTGCGCCTCGTCCCCGCCGCGCTCGCCACGTGGGCCGCCGTCCTCGCCGGACTGCTCGGCGGCACCGCGGGTGGGATCACCGCCGCCGCCCTCGCCGCGCTCGCCCTGCCGGTCGCGCTGCTCCGCGCCCGGACCAGCGCCCGTGCCGCGGCACCGTCCTCGATCGTGCTCGCCGCGGCCGGGTGCGCGCTCGTCGCGGCCGTCCTGGTCACCGTCCACGCGGCCGCGCTGGCGTCGCACCCGCTGCGGGCACCCGCCGACCGCGGCGCCGCCGCCGAGGTCCGCGTCCGGCTCACCGACGACCCCCGGGTCCTGCGCAGCACCACCGGTGGTGGCGACGAGTCCGGCGCCGCCCGGGCGATGGCGCTGGTACCCACCGAGCTCGTCACGGCCACCGTCGGCGGGGACCGGGCGACCACCGGCGGGAAGCTCCTGCTCCTGGCCCCGGCGGCGAGCTGGACCGGGCTGCTCCCCGGCCAGGAGGTCTCCGCCGCCGGGCTGCTCATGCCCGCACAGCGCCCCGACCTCACGGTCGCCGTGCTGACGGTCCGGGGTGCGCCGCAGGACGTGACCGCGCCGCCCTGGTGGCAGACCGGGGCCGGGGCGCTGCGCGACGGCCTGCGCGACGCGGCGGTCTCCGCGCTGCCCGAGGCACCCGCGGGACTGCTGCCCGGGCTCGCGATCGGGGACACCCGCGCCCAGCTCGCCGAGACCGAGCAGGACTTCCGCACCGCCGGGCTCGCGCATCTCACCGCCGTCTCCGGGGCCAACGTCGCGATCATCACCGGGGCGGTGCTGCTCCTCCTGCGCCTGTTCCGGACCGACCCGCGGATCGCGGCCGCGGCGGCGATGCTCGTCCTGGTCGGGTTCGTCGTGCTGGCCCGGCCGTCACCGTCGGTACTGCGGGCGGCGGTCATGGGCGGGGTGGTGCTGATCGCGTTCGCGGCCGGCCGGGCCCGGTCGGCGGTGCCCGCGCTGGCGGTGGCCGTGCTCGGCCTGCTGCTGGCCGCCCCCGCCCTGGCCGTCGACGCCGGGTTCGTGCTCTCCGTCGTCGCCACCGGTGCACTGGTCCTGCTCGGCCCGGGCTGGACGGCGGCGTTGCGACGGCGCGGGCTGCCGTCCGGACCGGCCGAGGCACTGGTCGTCCCGGTCGCCGCGGCCCTGGCCACCGCGCCGGTGATCGCCGGGCTCAACGGGGGAGTCGGGCTGGTCACCGTGGTGGCGAACCTGCTCGCGGCGCCCGCCGTCGCCCCCGCGACGGTGCTGGGCGTGCTCGGTGCGGTGCTGTCCGCGGTGAGCCCGGCCGCCGCATGGTGCTGCGCCTGGTTGGCGGGACCGTTCGTGTGGTGGCTGGTGGTGGTCGGGGACCGGGCCGCCGCGGTGCCCGGTGCCACCGTGCCGTGGCCCGCGGGGGCGGGCGGCGCGCTGCTGCTCACCGGGGTGCTGGTCGTGCTGCTGGCGATGGGCCGGGTGCCCCGGCTGCGGGCGCTGTTGCTGGCCCTGCTGGTCGGGCTGCTCGTCGTCCTCGTCCCGACCCGGTTCGCACCGCCCGGATGGCCGCCCGCCGGGTGGCGGATGGTGGCCTGCGACGTCGGTCAGGGCGACGCGCTCGTCCTCGCCACCGGTACCCCCGGGCACGCCGTCCTGGTCGACACCGGGCCGACCGACGACGCCGTCGACACCTGCCTGGACCGGCTCGGCGTCCGGGTCCTGGAGCTCGTGGTGATCACCCATTTCCACGCCGACCACGACGGCGGACTCGCCGGCGCGCTGCGTGGCCGCGCCGCGGGCGGCATCGCCGTCGGGCCGGTACGGGAACCGGCGTCCGGGCTGCGTGACATCACCCGGCGTGCCGAGGAGGCCGGTGCCCCGGTGGTGGGGCTCGCGCGCGGGATGGCGCTGGGCTGGCCGGAGCTGCGCCTGCAGGTCCTCGGTCCGGTCCACCCGCCCCTGACGGTCGACGGCAGCGACGGGACGGCGGTCAACGACATCTCGCTGCTGCTGCGCGCGACCACCCCGGCCGCGACGATCCTGCTGACCGGCGACGCCGAGCTGGTCGCCCAGGACGACCTGCTCGACTCCGGGGCCGACCTGCGAGCGGACGTGCTGAAGATGCCCCACCACGGGTCCCGCAAGGTGGTCCCGCGGCTGATCACGGCCGTCGCGCCGCGGGCGGCGGTGATCAGCGTCGGCAACGGCAACAGCTACCGGCACCCCAACGCGGAGCTGGTGGACCGGCTCGCCGGGGCGGGGATCGTCGTCGCACGCACCGACCGGTCCGGCGACCTGGCCCTGACCGGCGACGACCCGGCCGGGCTGACGGTGGTCGCGCGGGGCGACCCCCGTCCGGCGCCCGGCCGGCGGGGCCGGTCAGCCCCGGTTCGCCAGCGCCTCGCGGACCGCGGCGGACGTCGACGGCACGGTCGCCGTCGGGCCGACCTCGCCGGAGACGGCGTCGAGGGTCTTGAGGCCGTCTCCGGTGATCATGAGGACGGTCTCGGCGTCGGGGTCGAGCGCCCCGGCCTCGAGCAGCTTCCTGGTGGTCGCGATGGTGACCCCGCCCGCGGTCTCGGCGAACACGCCCTCGGTGCGGGCCAGGAGCCGGATGCCGGCGACGACCTCCTCGTCGGACACGTGTCCCACCGAGCCGCCGGTGCGGCGCACCGAGTCGAGGACGTACGGGCCGTCGGCCGGGTTCCCGATCGCCAGCGAGCGCGCGATGGTGTCCGGCTTCTGCGGCTGGATCACGTCGTGGCCGGCCTCGAAGGCCCGCGCGACCGGCGAGCAGCCGGTGGCCTGGGCGCCGAACACGGTGTACGGGGTGGGCTCGACCAGACCCAGGGTGCCGAGCTCGGTGAACCCCTTGTCGATCTTGGTGAGCTGGGAGCCGGACGCCACCGGGACCACGACCTGCTGCGGGAGCCGCCAGCCGAGCTGCTCGGCGACCTCGTAGCCCAGGGTCTTCGAGCCCTCGGCGTAGTACGGCCGGACGTTGACGTTCACGAACGCCCAGTCCTCGTGCTCGGCGGCCAGCTCGGTGGCGAGCCGGTTGACGTCGTCGTAGTTGCCGTCGACGGCGAGCAGGGTGCCGCCGTAGACGGCGGTGGTGACGATCTTCGCCTGCTCCAGCGAGGACGGGATCAGCACGACCGAGTCCCAGCCGGCGCGGGCGGCCGCGGCGGCGACGGCGTTGGCCAGGTTGCCCGTCGAGGGGCAGCACAGCACCGAGAAGCCGAGCTCACGGGCGGCGGCGAGCGCGACGGCGACGACGCGGTCCTTGAACGAGTGCGTCGGGTTTCCCGTGTCGTCCTTGATCCAGATCTTGCGGACGCCGAGCGCGCGGGCCAGGTTGTCGGCCTCGATCAGCCGGGTCAGGCCGGGCTCGGTGTTCGCGTGCTGCTCGACGGTCGACGGGACCGGCAGCAGGTCCTTGTAGCGCCAGATCGACTTCGGCCCGGCCTCGATGGAGGCGCGGGTGACCGTCGGGAACTCGTAGGCGACCTCGAGGGGGCCGAAACAGCGCGGGCACGCGAACTCCGCGGCGAGCGGGATCTCGTGGCGGCACTCGCGGCACGCGAGAGCGCGCGCGGAACCGAGGTCGTGGGCGGAGGTGGTTTCGGGCGCAGCAGTGAGAGTCACGAGATCTCCTCATCTGTCCCGCCGGACGTGGCGGGCCGGAATTGGCACCGTGTTCGTCGACGTCCTCGCCACGCGGAACGCGCAGGTCTGGGCGGATCGTCGTGCGACGCCGGTTGCCGGGGCTTCAACGGGCCGTTCCCTCTGCCCCTCTGGATGAGCCATATGCGGTTGTGGTGCTCCGGACGCCGGGCGCCGGAATCGACGACGACCGTACGCGAGCGGGCTGCCCCACCGCCAGACGGCGTCCTCCGGTCGGGACGCGGCTCACCCGTTGTCGGAGGTGTGGGCCACCATGGGGGTGTGAGCAGCACGAGCGAACCGGGGCCGCTGCAGCTGGTCGTCGGGGACGAGGAGTTCCTGGCCGAGCGGGCGGTGTCCGACCTGGTCCGGCGCGCACGGCAGCGCGATCCGGAGACCGAGCTGCGCCGCTTCCGCACCTCCGAGGTGGCACCCGGCGAGCTCGCCGGGCACCTCAGCCCCTCGCTCTTCGCGGAGGGCAGGGTGATCGTGCTCACCCACGGTCAGGACGCGAACAAGGACATGACCGCCGCCATCGCCGACTACGTGAAGGACCCGGCCGACGGGATCGTGCTCGTGGTCCAGCACGCCGGTGGGGCGAAGGGCAAGGCGGTCCTGGACCTGATGCGCAAGGCCGGGGCGCACACCGTGACCTGCAACCGCATCACCCGCGCCGACGAGCGGTCGGACTTCGTGCGCGACGAGGTCCGCCGCCACGGCGGCACGATCACGCCCGGGGCGCTCGCGGTGCTGGTCGAGGCGGTCGGGTCGGACCTGCGGGAGCTGGCGGCCGCGGCCGCGCAGCTCGTCGCGGACACCGGCGGCGCCGTGGACGAGGCCGGGGTGCGGCGCTACCACCGTGGCCGGGCCGAGTCCTCGGGCTTCGCGGTGGCCGACGCGGCGGTCGCGGGGGACCGGCGGGCGGCGATGGAGGCGCTGCGGTGGGCGCTGGTGCTCGGTGTCCCGCACGTGCTGATCGCCGACGCGCTCGCGGACTCGGTGCGCACCCTGGCCAAGGTCGGCTCGGCCGGGCGGGGCGACCCGAACCGGCTGGCCGGGGAGCTGGGCATGCCGCCCTGGAAGATCCGCAAGGCCCAGCAGACGGTCCGGCAGTGGCGCCCGGAGCAGCTCGGCGTCGCCATCGCGGCGACGGCGCGGGTGAACGCCGACGTCAAGGGCGTCGCCGCGGACGCGGGGTACGCATTGGAGCGGGCCGTGCTGGCCGTCGTGTCCGCGCGCACCCCGCGCTGACCCGGCCGGACCACCGAGCGCTCCGACAGCGCCGCCCCGGGGGACCCGGGAGCGACAACGGTGCCGCCCCGCGGGACCCGGGAGCGGCGACGGTGCCGCCCCGCTCGGCCCCGGGGACACCGGCCGTGCCGGGCCGCCCGGGGTCCGGAAACACGACGACGGCGCCGCCCGGGTGGGGCGGCGCCGTCGTCGGAAGAACCGGGGTGGCTCAGGCCTGGACGTCGTTGAGACGCTTGGCCAGGGCCGACTTGCGGTTGGCCGCCTGGTTCCGGTGGATGACGCCCTTGCCGGCCGCCTTGTCGAGGGCCTTGGCCGCCTTGCGCTGCAGCTCCACGACGTTGTCGGCGCCGGAGTCGGCGGCCTCGCGGAAGTGGCGGATCGCGGTCTTGACCGACGACTTCACCGACTTGTTGCGCTGCCGGCGCTTCTCGTTGGTCTTGACTCGCTTGATCTGCGACTTGATGTTGGCCACGTCTGCCTCTGGTCTTCCTGCCTGCTGGTCGGCTGGTGAGTGTTCTCGTCCGGGTCCGCTCCGGCGGCACCGAACAGCATCACTGGAGAGAGGGTCCAGGCCGTTTCGGGCGAGCACGCCGAGCGCTCGACGCACAAGGTTACCAGCGGCGTCGTCGCGCCCTGTGCCGGGTCACCAGACGCGGTAGGGCAGGAACTTCCCGTTGAGGGTGATCACGGCCCGGTCGCCCTTGGGGTCGGGCACCCGCTGCAGGTCCAGCTCGAAGTCGATGGCCGAGACGATGCCGTCGCCGAACTCCTCGCGGACCAGCTCCGAGATCGTCGTTCCGTACACCTGGACCATCTCCGAGAGCCGGTAGACCAGTGGGTCGGTGAGGTCCACCGCGGCCGCGCCGCGGACCGGCGGGAGGGTGAGCGCGTCGACGACGTCGGGGTCCAGGTCGAGCAGCGAACCCGCGGTCTCGGCCTGCTCGCGGGTCAGCGTCTGCTGTCCGAGCAGGGCCGAGGTGGACCACTCGACCGGGTGGCCCAACGCCTCGGCGATCTTGTCCCAGGTGAGGCCCAGCTTCTTCTTGCGGGCCAGTACGACGCGGGCGGCGCCCAGTCGGTCGAGCGGGGGGACGGGGGTGACCGACACGGTGACTCCTCCGGGTGGGGGTGGCGTACCCGTTCGATCGTCCGCGATCGGCGGGCGTGCGGCAACGCCGGGACGCGCCGCGTGAACGGCGTGTGACGATCTGCGGTGCCACCACGGCGGTCGCCCGGCCCGACATGGGACGATGGGACCCAGTGCCCCGAGCCCCGAGTGCCCTGAGCACCCGAAGTGCCCGAAGCCCCACGCATGAGCGAAAGCCGAGTACAGCCGAGTGACGACGTACGCCGACCGCACGTTCACCCCGCCGGAGCGCATCCGGAACTTCTGCATCATCGCCCACATCGACCACGGGAAGTCCACCCTGGCCGACCGGATGCTGCAGGTCACGGGGGTGCTGAGCGATCGCGACGCCCGGGCCCAGTACCTGGACCGGATGGACATCGAGCGCGAGCGCGGCATCACGATCAAGGCGCAGAACGTCCGACTGCCGTGGACCGCGAAGAACGCCGACGGCGTCGAGACCGAGCACGTCCTGCACCTGATCGACACCCCCGGCCACGTCGACTTCACCTACGAGGTCTCCCGAGCGCTCGAGGCGTGCGAGGGCGCGATCCTGCTGGTCGACGCCGCGCAGGGGATCGAGGCGCAGACCCTGGCCAACCTGTACCTGGCCATGGAGAAGGACCTGCACATCATCCCGGTCCTGAACAAGATCGACCTGCCCGCCGCGGACCCGGAGCGCTACGCCGCGGAGATCGCGCACATCACCGGCTGCGAGCCGGAGGACGTGCTGCGTTGCAGCGCCAAGACCGGTGAGGGCGTGGAGGCGGTGCTCGACGCCGTCATCGCGCAGGTCCCCGCCCCGGTCGGCGACGCCGACGCCCCCGCCCGCGCGATGATCTTCGACTCGGTCTACGACACCTACCGCGGCGTCGTCACCTACATCCGGGTCGTCGACGGGAAGCTCTCCCCGCGCGAGAAGATCAAGATGATGTCCACCGGTGCCGAGCACGAGCTGCTCGAGATCGGCATCGTCTCCCCGGAGCCCAAGCCGTCCGCCGGCCTGGGGGTCGGCGAGGTCGGCTACCTCATCACCGGGGTGAAGGACGTCCGCCAGTCCAAGGTCGGCGACACCGTCACGTCCAAGCGCAACGGGGCCACCGCGCCACTGACCGGCTACCGCGAGCCGCAGCCGATGGTCTACTCCGGGCTCTACCCGATCGACGGCTCGCAGTACCCCGACCTGCGCGAGGCGCTGGACAAGCTGCAGCTCAACGACGCCGCGCTCACCTACGAGCCCGAGACCTCGGCCGCGCTCGGCTTCGGCTTCCGCTGCGGCTTCCTCGGCCTGCTGCACCTGGAGATCACCCGCGAGCGGCTCGAGCGCGAGTTCGACCTCGACCTGATCTCCACCGCACCCAACGTCGTCTACCAGGTCACCACCGACGACGGCGAGGAGATCGAGGTGACCAACCCCAGCGACTGGCCGGTGGGCAAGGTCGCCGAGGTCCGCGAGCCGATCACCAAGATCACCATCCTGGCGCCGTCGGAGTTCGTCGGCACCATCATGGAGCTCTGCCAGAGCCGGCGCGGCCAGCTCGGCGGGATGGACTACCTGTCCGAGACCCGCGTCGAGCTGCGCTACACGATGCCGCTCGGCGAGATCATCTTCGACTTCTTCGACAACCTGAAGTCCCGCACGCGCGGCTACGCCAGCCTCGACTACGAGGAGGCCGGCGAGCAGGTGGCCGACCTGGTGAAGGTCGACATCCTGCTGCAGGGCGAGGCCGTCGACGCGTTCTCCGCGATCGTGCACAAGGAGTCGGCGTACTCCTACGGCACCTCGATGGCGACCAAGCTGCGCGAGCTCATCCCGCGCCAGCAGTTCGAGGTGCCGATCCAGGCCGCCGTCGGCGCCCGGATCATCGCCCGCGAGACGATCCGCGCGATCCGCAAGGACGTCCTCGCCAAGTGTTACGGCGGCGACATCTCCCGCAAGCGCAAGCTGCTGGAGAAGCAGAAGGAGGGCAAGAAGCGGATGAAGACGATCGGCCGCGTCGAGGTCCCGCAGGAGGCCTTCGTCGCCGCGCTGTCCACCGGTGGCGGGACGGCCACCGAGAAGCCCAAGAAGTAGCCCCCCGGACGCGAAGCGGGCCCGACTCCCGGCTGGGGGTCGGGCCCGACGTGTACGTGGTGGGGGGCGGGGGAGCGCGGGGGCGGTCTACATGACCGAGCCCGCCCGGGGGCCGGGGATCGGCCCGTCGCACGGCGCGGGCCGGGCGGCGGGGGCACGGCGCGGCGACAGGATGCGCTGCACCCGCTGGCAGACGGACTCGACGACCGTCCGGCCCTCGGCCGACAGGTGCACCAGCACGCGGCGCCGGTCGAGCGGGTCGGCCGACCGGTAGGCCAGCTTCTTCTCGACGAGGCGGTCCACGATCCGGGTGGCCGTGGGGGCGGGCAGCGACGTGTGTCCCGCGACCTCGCCCATGCTGCGGCCGGTGCCGCGGGCGAGCATCAACAGGACCCGCCAGCCGTCACGGCTGACGTCCGTCGAGGACGGGTTGGTGGACAGGGCTGTGGCCACGGCGTGGTCGACCCGGTCCAGGAACTCGACGACACCCGCGGCTCCAGGCGTCGGGGCAGCCATGGTGGCAGTCCCCGACGCCCGTCGACTCAAAGGCTCGGTCACGATGACGCACTGTACTTGCCGAACGGGCGAAATCCGACCCTGTCCTGGGCAAACGTCCCCCGAGCGCCGGGCGGTCGTCACGCAGCGATGACCGATAGGCCGACGACCAGCGATTACGTAGACCGCTTGACGTTCACCAACGACATCACGACTGCATCACACCCGGATCACGTAACGCCCTAGCGGGTCAGGACGATCTTCCCCGCCGTGCGCCCCGCGGCCATCGCCTCGAACGCCTCCTTCGCGGAGTCCATCGGCAGTTCTGTCCCGATCTCCGGCGCGATCCCGGCCGTCGCCACGAAGTTCACGAGATCCGCGAGCTCCTGCCGCGTCCCCATGGTCGCGCCGACCACCTCGAGCTGGAGGAAGAACAGCCGCTGCAGGTCCGCGGGCGGGTTCGGGCCCGAGGTGGAGCCGCAGACGACGATGCGGCCACCGGGACGCAGCGCCCGCATGGAGTGCTTCCAGGTGGCCTCGCCGACCGACTCCATGACGGCGTCGACCTTGCCCGGCAGCCTCGCCCCGGACTCGAACGTGGCGTGCGCGCCGAGCCGCTCGGCCAGTGCGCGCTTCTCCTCGTCGCGGCCGGTGACCCACACCTGGAAGCCCGCGGCGCGGCCCAGCTGGACCAGTGCCGTCGAGACGCCGCCGGAGGCGCCCTGGACGAGCACCGTCTGGCCCGGCTGCAGGCCCGACTTGGTGAACAGCATCCGGTACGCGGTCAGCCAGGCGGTGCCCAGGACGGCGCCCTGGCCGGGGGTGAGGCCCTTCGGGGCGGGGACCGCGTTGCGCGCCGGGACGATCACCGTGTCGGCCATCGTGCCCTGGTGGCGCTCGGTGAGCAGGGTGCGCTTCGGGTCGAGCGTCTCGTCGCCCCGCCAGTCAGGGTCGCCGATGATCGGGTAGAGGACGACCTCGGTGCCGTCGTCGAGGGTCCCGGCGCCGTCGCAGCCGAGGATCATGGGGAACTGGTCGGGCTTGATGCCGACCCCGCGCAGCGTCCACAGGTCGTGCATGTTGAGGCTGGCGGCGGAGACGGTGACGGAGACCCAGCCGTCGGGGACCTCCGGGTCGGGCCGCTCGCCCACGACGAGGGAGTCGAGGGGAGCGTCGGCGTTGGGCTCCTGCGCGTAGACAGCGAACATGGCCCCGAACCTAATGCCTGGGCCCGGGGACTACCGTGTGGAGTGTGCGCACGATCATCGACGGCTGGGACGCGTTCGAGCTGTGGCTCACCGGCCTGCCGTTCGTGGCGCAGGTCGTGTTCGTGACGGTGGTGGTCCTGCCCGCGTGCGCGCTGGTCGCGATCGGTGCCGACCGGGCGACCCGGCGCTTCGACACCCCCCGCGGGCGTCGCGACGGCGGGGCCTGAGCGCTCAGACCGGCTGGGCCGCGAGTGCGGCCAGCGCCTCCGAGCAGCCCGCGTCGACGCGCAGGTCGGCGAGTTCGTCGCCCCTGGTCGCCCCGCGGTTGACGATCACGACCGGCACCTCCGCCCGGTGCGCGGCCCGGACGAACCGCAGCCCCGACATGACGGTGAGCGAGGACCCGGCGACGAGCAGCGCGCCGTCCTCGGGGGTCAGCGCGGCCACCATCGCGTAGCAGCGCGCCACCCGGTCCTTCGGCACGTTCTCCCCGAAGAACACGACGTGCGGTTTGAGGACCCCGCCGCACGACGCGCACGGCGCGATCCGGAAGCCGTCGGTGATCTCCACCGCGGCGTCGCCGTCGGGGGCCGTCTCGACCTGCGCGCTGTGCGCCTCGGTGAAGCCGGGGTTGAGCGCGGTGAGCCGGGCCTGCAGCGCGTCGCGCGGGGTGATGCGGCGGCAGTCCAGGCAGACGACCTCGTCGATGCGCCCGTGCAGGTCGACCACGCCGCGGCTGCCGGCCACGGAGTGCAGGCCGTCGACGTTCTGTGTGATCAGTCCGTCGACGACGCCCGCCGCCCCCAGTGCGGCCAGCGCGCGGTGTCCGGGGTTGGGGTCGGCGCGACGCATCCGGGCCCAGCCGACGTGGCTGCGCGCCCAGTACCGTCGCTGCGCGGGCTCCCCGGACACGAACTCGGAGTAGGTCATCGGGTTGCGCGGTCGTGCGCCCGGGCCGCGGTAGTCGGGGATGCCGGAGTCGGTGGACAGCCCGGCCCCGGTGAGCACGACGAGGCGCCGCCCGGCGAGCAGGTCCGGTGCCGCGCCCGGGTCGGTGCTGACGACGGGGACGCTCATGCTCTCCAGGGTAGGCGCGCCCGGTGGCTCCCCGCCCCTCGGCGGCCCGCCCCACCGCCCCACCGCCGCACCTCGCCCCGCCGCCGCGGAACCCCTTCGCCGAGCCGCAGCAGGACCCCCTCGCAGCACCCCCCCCGGCTCTCCGGGCCGCCCGGCCCGCTTTGCCGAGTGGCACACCGTGGACCCGTCGGGGCCGGTCCCGGGTCCGTGGTGTGCCACTCGGCGCACTCCGGCGACCGGACCGGTTCGCGATCGCACACCGGCGACGCCGAACGGCCCCGCCCGGCGCGGTGTCCCCGGATCCTGCGTCGGTGGACGTGCCGGGGTGGCCCCTCATCTTCCGTGGCTCGGCCGCCGTCGGCGCGGGCCTCGTGACGGCGCGACGGCTGCAGGGCCCGGCGTTCGTCCGGGTGCTGCCCGACACCTGGGCCGCCCGGCACCTCGTCCCGCTCGGACACGCCGACCGGTGCCGGGCGGTGTTCCGCTGGTCCGGCGGTCGCGGGGTGATCGCGGGATGGGCCGCGGCTGAGCTGTCCGGCGCACCGTGCGCGCCGGCCGGGGCGCCGGTCGACGTGGTGCTCCCGGTCCGGGCCCGGGCCCCGGCCGGGGTGCGCGTGCGCCGCGACCGGCTGCACCCCGGTGAGATCGGGTGGTGCGACGGGGTCCGGGTCACCACGCCGCTGCGGACCGCGTTCGACCTGGCCCGGGGTCGCGACGAGACCGCCGCCGTCGTCGCGGTGGACGCGCTGGCGTTCCGGCACGGGTTCGCTCCGGACCTGCTGCTGAACTTCGCGGTCCGCTACCGGGGGCTGCGCGGGGTGGCCGGCGTTCCCGGCGTCCTGGGGCTCGCCGACCGGCGCGCCATGTCCCCGCCCGAGACCCGGCTGCGGTTGCTCCTGGTCCGGGCCGGCCTGCCGCAACCTGAGGTCCAGCACCCGGTGCTCGACGACGCCCGGCGCCGCGCGGTGTGGCTCGATATCGCCTATCCCGCGCCGCGCGTCGGCATCGAGTACGAGGGCGCCGACCACACCGGCCCCGACCGGGTCCTGCGCGACGCCACGAGGGTGACCCGCCTCGTCGACGCCGGGTGGCGGATCTACCGCTACACCCGGTTCGACCTGCGCGACGAGCCCGGGCGCATCGTCGCGGAGATCGGCCGGGGCGCTGGACCACGCACCGACGAGTGGTACGCCGTGAACCTGCCCGAGGGGGTCCGAGGTGCCCGGTGTGCCACTCGGCTGTCCGGGCCGGGATGGACCCGGGCCGTGGCGAGCTGGGCCGTGGCGAGCCGGGCCGGCGCGGGGCCAGCCGGGCCTGGTCGAGCCGGAGCGGGCCCGGGCCGGGGCGAGCCGGGCCGGGGCGCGGGGCTCAGCCCTCCGGTACCCAGGACGGCGTCCGCTTCTCCCCGAAGGCCAGGATGCCCTCCTGCCCCTCCTCGGAGGCGAAGTACGAGGCGGACAGCGTGTTCATCGCGGCGAAGTCGTCGGACATCGTCGCCGGGCGCTCGCGGCGCAGCATCGCCTTCGCCCCGGCCAGGGCGCCGGGCGCACCGAGGCGCAGCATGCCGGTGTAGCGGGTCACCTCGTCGTCGAGGGCCTCCGCCGGAACGGCGCTGTTGATCAGCCCGACGGCCGCCGCGCGCCGCGCGTCGAAGGTCTCCCCGGTGAGGAAGAGCTCGTGCGCGGCGCGGGCGGACAACCGGGGCAGTACGGTCACCGAGATGACCGCGGGCACCACCCCGATCCGGACCTCGGAGAAGGCGAAGGTGGCCGACTCGGCGGCGACGGCGATGTCGCACGCCGCCACGATCCCGACCCCACCGGCGCGGGCCGGGCCCGACAGCCGGGCGACGACCGGCTTGGGGGAGTCCCACAGCGTCGTCAGGATCCGCGGCACCTCGGTGACGCCCTGCTGCTCGGCGCCCGCGCCGCGGGACTCCTTGAGGTCCATGCCCGCGCAGAACACCGTGCCGGTGTGGGTCAGCACGATGACCCGTACCGCGGCGTCGGCGATCGCCGCGTCGAGGTGCGCGATCAGCTCCCGGCGCAGCTGCGCCGAGAGTGCGTTGCGGTTGCGCGGGGAGTCCAGGGTGATCGTCGCGATCCCGGCCTCGACGGCCAGGTGGACGAGCTCGGGGGAGTCGACGGTGTCTGCCACCCCCGCAGACTAGGACCTCAGGCCTTCGTCCAAGTGCTGGTGATCGACACCCCGGCCAGGGCGAACAGCTGCGACACCGGGCAGCGGCGCTCGGTCTCCCGGGCCAGCTGCGCGACCTGTTCGTCGGTGCCGTCGGTGGTGATCACGGCGTCGACCCGCAGGTTCTGGAAGGTGGTCTCGCCGTCGCGGTGGGTCCCGGTGGTCATCGTCGTCGGGTTGAAGTCGGCGGCGACGTCGAAGCGCACGTGCTCGATCGTGATGCCGAGCTCCTTCGCGACGATCGAGCTGGTGACCTGGTTGCACGACGACAGCGACGCGAGCGTGTAGGCGAGCGGGCTGGGGTGCTCGTCCTTGCCGCCGAAGGCGGGGTAGGCGTCGGTCTCGATGACGTAGCCGGCGCCGTCGACCGCGACGGTCTGCGCGACGCCGGTGCCCTGGCCGCTGACGGCGAAGGTGACGAGAGGCATGGGTGATCTCCTGTACGAGGGGGTGCGGGGGACGGGGTCAGGAGCGGGGACAGAGGGCCCCGGCCGTCCGGCCCAGGTCGATGTGCAGCCTCCGCACGAGCGCGATCACGGGATCAGTGAACCGCACCGAACGGTCGTGCGCGACGTGACGGAGCCGACCGAACCGGCGACGCCCGTGGTCCGATGGGCGCGGTGGCGCCGGTCGCCGGGAGAGGGCTACGCTCGAAACGGAGTTGGCTCCGTTTACGAGAGGACATGCCGTGGAGATCGGACTGCACATCGCGGACTTCACCTACCCGGCCGGGCCGACGGGCCTGGCCGACGACCTGTCCCGGATCGCCGTCGCGGCCGAGGAGCAGGGCTTCTCCCGGGTGAGCGTCATGGACCACCTCTGGCAGATCCGGCCGGTCGGGCCGGTCGAGACCGACATGCTCGAGGCGTACACGGTGCTCGGCTACCTGGCCGCCCGCACCGAGAAGGTCGACCTGCTGGCCTGGGTGACCGCGGTGACCTACCGCGACCCCGGCCTGCTGGTGAAGGCCGTGACCACTCTGGACGTGCTGTCGAAGGGGCGCGCGATGCTGGGTATCGGTGCCGCCTGGAACGACGAGGAGGCCACCGGGCTCGGGCTGTTCTTCCCGCCGACCGCGGAGCGGTTCGAGCGGCTGGAGGAGACGCTGCGCATCGCCCGTCAGATGTGGAGCGACGACGACGGTCCCTTCGAGGGCGCCCACTACCGGCTCGGCGCCACGCTGAACACGCCGCAGCCGCTGCGCAGGCCGTACCCGCCGATCCTGATCGGCGGCGGTGGGGAGCGGAAGACGCTGCGCCTGGTCGCGCAGTACGCCGACGCGTGCAACCTGTTCGGCGGCCCCGAGCTGGAGCGCAAGCTGGACGTGCTGCGCACCCGCTGCGAGGAGGTCGGGCGCGATTACGACGAGATCGAGAAGACGGTCATGGCACGGCTCGACCCGGCCGACCCGAAGGCCGCGGTCGAGGAGCTGCGTGGCTACGCGGCACTCGGTGTGCAGCACGTGCACACCGTGGTGCCGGACGTGGCGGCGATCGAGCCGCTGCGGGTGTTCGGGTCGGAGATCATCCCGGCGGCAGCGGAGCTCTGACCCGCGCGGTCACCTGCCGGGTTGGCGGGGCATCGTCCGCAGGATCGCGACCTGCTGGTCCAGCTCGGCAGCGATCAGCTCGGCGTGCAGGGCGGCGGAGGCGCCGTCGTGCGCGGCGAGCGCGCGGTGCCGGCGCACCAGGTCGTCGATCGAGTCCAGCAGCCGGTCCACGGTCGAGCGGCCGGCCTGGGGTGCCGGGAGCTCCACGGGTGCGGGAGCCTCGGGCAGGGGGTGAATCAGCTCTGCGGTCATGCGACGTTCTCCGTTGAACGTGTCGGGATCGGGGCGTGTCATGCGCAGTCGTTCCTGGTCTCTCGAGCTCCGTTGTACCCGCTTCAACGCACTTTTACTGCGCGTAGAACAGGGGTGCGACGCAGGACACGGTGACCGGGCGCACCTACGCGGTGACCGGTCGTGATCATGGCCCGTCACGGACCCGCCGATGCGGTCGGCGGTCGAACGGAGGGTGGTCGTCGCGGTAGCCGTGGAAACGGCGGGTGACGGGACGGTGGCGGTTCGTCGCGACGTCTGTACCCGAACGGGTGACCCCACCTAGCGTCCGGACCATGATCATTCGACCGGATGCGCGGTCCGGGACGCGTGCCCTGATCGTCGGGGCACTCGTCGCCGTTCTGGCCGCCCTCGGCCTCGCCCTGCCCGCCGCGGCCGCCGCCGCACCCGCTCCGGCCGTGCCGGCCGCCGTCGCCGCTCCCGCCGCCCCGGCCGCCGTGCCGGGGGAGCAGGAGTCCGGGCTGCCGGTGCGGGCGCTGTCGTCGCTGCCGTCCCAGGCCACCGACACCTATCGGCTGATCCGCTCCGGTGGGCCGTACCCGTACAGCCAGGACGGGACGACCTTCCAGAACCGGGAGGGGATCCTGCCCGCGACGTCCTCGGGCTACTACACGGAGTTCACCGTGCCGACCCCCGGCGCGAGCACCCGCGGCGCCCGGCGGATCGTCACCGGATCGGGCGGGGAGTACTACTACACGGCCGACCACTACGCCTCGTTCGTCGTGGTAGACGTCTCGAGGTGAGCACCCTTCCCCGTGAGAGCGCCGGAACCGCCCCCGCCGTCGACGCGGCCCGGGGGCGGGCCGGTGGCTCCGGTCTCGTCGCCGTCGTCGAGGGGGTCGCGGACCGCGCCGCGGTCCTGTCCGCCCTCGGCCGGGCGCTGAGCTTCCCCGAGTACTACGGCCACAACCTCGACGCGCTGGCGGACTGCCTCGGCGACCTGTCCTGGCTGCCCGCCGGACCGGTCGAGCTCGTCGTCGCCGACGGTCCGCTCGCCGCGGCCGACCCCGGCACCCACGCGACGGTCCTGGAGATCCTCGCCGAGGCCGTCGCCACGACGGCGGGGACCGACCGGCCGCTGCACGTCACCCTGGCCGGCCCGGCCGCCTGACGACCGTGCCGCCACCGGTCCCGCGCTCGCGGGCGGGGTGCGGAATCCCGGGGGCCCGGTACGGCGTTGAGGCCGGTGGACCGACCGTGGCGGGTGGCCACGGCGAGGGAGGCGACCTACCGTGGCATCCATGGGTCTCCGGCTGGTGAGGCGCAGGCACGTCGACCTGTGCCGCCTGCGGTGGGCGCCGTGAGGGGTCGTCAACCTCCGCCCGCCGACCCAGGAGCGCCCCGATGTCCCATGGCCCGCACGCCCCGTCCGTCGTGATCGTCGGCGCCGGCCCCCGCGGGGCCGGCGTGCTGGAACGCATGGTCGCGAGTGCGCCCGAGCTGCTGTCCGACGCCCTCGCCGGGCCCGGCGTCGACGTCCACCTCGTCGACCCGTTCCCGGCCGGGGCGGGTCGCATCTGGCGGCACGCGCAGTCCCCGCTGCTCGCGATGAACTCGATGGCCGCCGACGTCACGATGTGGACCGATTCCTCGGTCGTCTGCGACGGCCCGGTGGCACCCGGCCCGTCGTTCTGGGACTGGGCGCAGGACCTGCGCGAGCACGGCGACCCGCGGGCCGAGCTCGGCCCGGAGCTCGCCGACGAGCTGGCACAGGTCACGGCGTCGACGTTCCCGTCGCGGCGGCTGCAGAGCCACTACCTCGCCGCGGTGCTGCGCGAGGTCGTCGGCCGGGCGCCGGCCGGGATGCGGGTGCACGTGCACCGCACCACCGCCGAGGCCCTCCACGAGGCCGACGGCAGGCAGCTCGTGACCCTGGCCGACGGCACCGTTCTGCGTGGCGACGCCGTCGTGCTCGCCTCCGGGCACCTCGACGCCACCCCCACCGACGACGAGATCGCGCTCGCCGCCCGCGCCGACGAGTTCGGCCTGCGCTACCTGCCCCCGGAGCAGACCTCCGACTCCGACCTCTCGGTGATCGCGCCGGGCGAGACCGTGCTGGCCCGCGGGCTGGGGCTGGCGTTCGTCGACCTCGTGGTGCTGTTGTTCGAGGGCCGCGGTGGGCGCTTCGTCGCCGACCCGGACGACGCCGACCCGGGCCGGCTGCGGTACGAGCCGTGCGGGCGGGAGCCGGTACTCGTCGGCGGGTCCCCGCGCGGCGCGACCTACCACTCCAAGACCCACTACCAGCTACGGGCCGGGCTTCCGCCGCTGCCGCGGTTCCTCGGCCCCGACGTCACCGACGACCTCATCGCCTCCGGCGGCCCGGTCGACGTCGCCACCCGGGTGTGGCCGCTGATGGCCAAGGAGATCGGCTGGGGCTGGTACCACGAGCTGTTCGTCGGCCACCCCGACCGCGTCCGCGCCGGGTGGGACGAGTTCGCCGGGCGGTTCGCCGCCGTCGCGCACGGCTCGCCCGAGGAGGCGGCGCTGATCGCCGAGCTGGTGCCCGACCCGCTCGACCGGCTCGATCTGACCGCGCTGGACCGCCCGCTCGACGGCGTGCACGCCCCGGACCTCGACGCCCTGCAACCCCTGGTGCGCGAACGCATCGCCGAGGACCTGCGCCGGCACGTCGACGAGCGGCACACCCCGCACCTCGGCGCGTTCGTCGCGATGCTGTCGGTCTACACCGAGACCACCCGCCTGGCCGGGTCCGGGGTGCTCTCGCCGCGCTCGCAGGCGAGGGACATGCCGTGGTGGCAGTCGTTCTTCAACTCGGTCGCCTCCGGCCCACCCGGTTTTCGGGTCCGCCAGATGCTCGCCCTGTCCCGTGCCGGGTACCTGCGGTTCCTCGGCGCCGGGATGAGCGTCGACATCGACGCCGACGGCTTCCACGCCACCAGCACGACCTTGGCCGGGGCGGGTCCGGTGTCGACCCGGGTCCTGGTCGACGCCCGGCTGCCCGACCCGAGCGTCTCGCGCACGGTGGACGGGCTGCTGCGCGGCCTGCTCGCCCGCGGCGAGGCCGTCGAGGAGGTCCTGTACGACGACGACGGCGCCCCGCTACGCAACACCGGCCTGCTGTCGGTCCGTCCGGCCGACGGCGCGCTGCACACCGCGGACGGCGGGGTGCACGAGCGACGGTTCGCCGTCGGGCCGCACACGACGGTCAAGGTCGCCGGGGCGTTCACCCGGCCCGGGATGAACGCGCAGAGCCTGCGCTACAACGACGCCGTCGCCCGCGCCGTGCTGGGCGCCCTGCGCGGCGCCGCGTCCCGCGCCGTCCCGGCGGCCTGAGCCGTCCCGGGGGAGCCGGACCCGGTCGGTGTCAGTCGCGGGCGCCGACCGGCTCGGGGACCCGCTCCGGCTCGGCGACGACCGGGCGGCGGCGCGGCAGCAGGGCCACGGTCACGACGAGCGCGATCGCCGTCGCCACCAGCACCCACGGGCCGGGGACGCCGAGCAGCGCGAGCGCCGAGGCGAGCAGCACCGCGGTCACGACCGGCTTGATGAGCCGGCCGGTGCCCCCGGAGGACAGCCGCGCGCCGAACCACACGCCGGGCAGGGCGCCGACGAGCAGCGCCGCGGCGAGGCCGAACTGGACGTCGCCGAAGAACAGGTGCCCGACCGTCGCGGCGGCGACCAGCGGGATCGCCTGCACGATGTCGGTGCCGACCAGCCGCGACGGGTGCAGCTGCGGGTAGGCGAGCAGCAGCATCGCGATGATCAGCGACCCGGCGCCGACCGAGGTCATCCCGACCGCCAGCCCGCCGACGACGCCGATCAGCACCGTCCGCAGCGGACGGACGTCCACCGGCGCGTCGACGTCGACGGCGTTGCGGCTGCCGCGCCGGTCCATGACCTGCCGGAACAGCGTGGTCAGCACCGAGGCGACCAGCGCGATCCCGATGAACACCTTGAGCCGGTCCTCGACGCCGACGCCCTTCCCGATCATCCCGATGACCACCGCGCCGGCGAACCCGGCGGGGACGGCGCCGAGCACCAGCCACCCGGTGAGCCGCCAGTGCACGGTGCGCCGCCGGGCGTGCACCGCGGCGCCGACCGGCTTCATCACCAGCGAGGTCAGCAGGTCCGAGGAGATCGCGGTGAGCGGGTTGACCTTGAACACCAGGACGAGCAACGGGGTCAGGAGCGCACCGCCGCCCATTCCGGTGAGGCCGACGAGGAAGCCGACGAGCAGGCCGGCGAGCGCGAGCGAGGGGTCGAACATGATCCTGCTTCCTGCGCACGCCGGGCGTGCGGGAGCGTCCGTGACCCGTGCGAGGGGTCCGCGGTACGTGGTGGGAGGTCGGTCGGGGGAGGTGCCTCAACCCCGGCGACAGAACTCGTCGAACGCGTCGAGCCGGCGCGACGGCCAGAACCGCTCGAGGTGCGCGACGAGGTGCCAGGAGACCGCCGGGTCCGACTGCGCGCGGCCGGACGCGAGGGTCCGGTCGGCGGGGGCGGCGGTCGTGGTCACCCGACCATGGTGGAACGGATCGAGGGGGTCGACAAGTCGTCGTCCGCTGGTCGGGACGACGGGAAACCTGTCCGGACACGTGGCCGCCGCGGGGCGCTGAGCTGCGGGGACGCGCCGCGGCGGGTGCCTCGTCGGCGCGTCCGGGTGACCCGGGCCACGACCGCCCGGCCCGGGCACCCCGCCCGGCACGACACGGCCCCCGCACCCGGAGCGGGTGCGGGGGCCGTGGACGGCGCGGAGCGGTCAGCCGGCGGCCGGCACCGCCGCGAGCGGGTCGCCCACCAGACCGGCGGCGAGCGTGTTGCCCGTCGGCGGGTCGATCAGCAGGAACCCGCCGGTGGTGCGGACCCGGGCGTAGGAGTCGACCGGCAGCGGGTCGGCGACGCGCAGCGACACCCGACCGATGTCGTTGATCTCCAGCTTCTCCGGGGCGGCGGCGTAGGACACCCTCTCGGTGTCCAGCCGCGACCCCAGCGTCCCGACGATCACCTGGGTGGTGCGGGTGCCGTGCTTGAGCAGCAGCCGCGCGCCCGGGAGCAGCGGCTTCTCGGCCAGCCAGCACAGCGTCGCATCGATCTCGGAGGTGACCTCCGGGACGTCGGACGCGGCCGCGAGCAGGGCGCCGCGGGGGGCGTCGATGTCGTCGGCGAGCAGCACCGTCACGCTCAGGCCCGCCCCGGCGGCGGCCAGCGGGCCGTCGGCGGTCCGGACCTCGGAGACGGTGGTGCGGTGCCCCTCGGGCAGGACGACGACCTCGTCGCCCGGACGGACGGTGCCGGAGGCGACCTGGCCGGCGTAGCCGCGGTAGTCGTGCAGGTCACCGAGCGAAGCGTCAGCGGAGCGAGACTCGGCACCGTTCCTGGGGCGGATCACGTACTGGACCGGCATCCGGAACGGGGCGTCGGCGTCGGGGCCGTCGACCGGGACCGACTCCAGGTGCTCCAGCAGCGTCGGCCCGGTGTACCAGGACGTGTTCCCGCTGCGGAACGCCACGTTGTCCCCGACCAGCGCGGACACCGGGATGACCTGGACGGCGTCGTCGGTGAAGCCCAGCGAGCGGGTCAGCTCGGTGAACTCGCGCTCGATGTCGGCGATCTTCGCCTGGTCGTACTCGATCAGGTCGATCTTGTTGATCGCCAGGACCAGGCGCGGGACGCGCAGCAGCGACAGCACCGCGGCGTGCCGGCGGGTCTGGGAGACCACGCCGTTGCGGGCGTCGACCAGCAGCACCGCCAGCTCGGCGGTGGACGCGCCGGTGACGGTGTTGCGGGTGTACTGGACGTGGCCCGGGGTGTCGGCGAGGACGAATTCCCGGGTCGGCGTGCCGAAGTAGCGGTAGGCGACGTCGATGGTGATGCCCTGCTCGCGCTCGGCGCGCAGGCCGTCGACGAGCAGCGACAGGTCCGGCGTCGACATCCCCTTGTCGACCGAGGCGCGCTCGACGGCCTCGATCTGGTCGGCCAGCACCGACTTGGTGTCGTAGAGCAGGCGCCCGACCAGGGTGGACTTGCCGTCGTCGACGGAGCCCGCCGTGGCGAAGCGCAGCAGGGACCGGGAGGTGGTGTCGGCAGTGCCCGTCATCAGAAGTAGCCCTCCTTCTTCCGGTCCTCCATCGCGGCCTCGGACAGCCGGTCGTCGGCCCGGGTCGCGCCGCGCTCGGTGAGCCGCGACGCGGTGACCTCGGCGATGACCTCGTCGAGGGTGGTGGCGGTGGACTCGACCGCGCCGGTGCACGAGCCGTCGCCCACCGTGCGGTAGCGGATGGACCTGCGCTCCAGCTGCTCGCCGTCGCGCGCTCCGCCCCAGGGGCCCTCGGCGAGCCACATGCCGTCGCGCTGGAAGACCTCGCGCTCGTGGGCGTAGTAGATCGACGGCAGCTCGATTCCCTCGCGCCGGATGTAGCGCCAGACGTCGAGCTCGGTCCAGTTGGAGATGGGGAAGACGCGGACGTGCTCACCGGCGGCGTGCCGTCCGTTGTAGAGGTTCCACAGCTCCGGGCGCTGCTTGCGCGGGTCCCAGCGGCCGAACGCGTCGCGCAGGCTCATGATCCGCTCCTTGGCCCGGGCGCGTTCCTCGTCGCGGCGGCCGCCGCCGAACACGGCGTCGAAGCGGTGCTCGGCGATCGCGTCGAGCAGCGGCTGGGTCTGCAGCGGGTTGCGGGTGCCGTCGGCGCGCTCGACGAGCCGCCCGTCGGCGAGGTAGTCCTCGACGCGGGCGACCTCCAGGCGGAGCCCGTACTGCGCGGCGATCCGGTCCCGGAACTCGATGACCTCCGGGTAGTTGTGCCCGGTGTCGACGTGCAGCAGGCCGAAGGGCACCGTGGCCGGCGCGAACGCCTTGATGGCCAGGTGCACCAGCAGCGTCGAGTCCTTGCCGCCGGAGAACAGGATCACCGGGCGGTCGAACTCGCCGGCGACCTCGCGGAACACGTGGATCGCCTCGGACTCCAGTGCGTCGAGGGCGTCCAGCGCCGGGGTCGTGACGGCGGCGGTCACGGGGGTCTCCTCCACGGTCGTCATGCGTGCAGCCCGCACTCGGTCTTGGCACGTCCGGCCCAGCGGCCGGAGCGGGGGTCCTCGCCGGGCTTCGGCTTCGCGGTGCAGGGCGCGCAGCCGATGCTCGGGTAGCCGGCGTCGACCAGCGGGTTCACCAGGATCCCGTGCTCGGCGATGTAGGCGTCCATGTCGTCGTCGGACCACGCGGCGATCGGATTGATCTTGACGAGGCCGAATTTCTCGTCGTAGGTGACCAGCGGCGTGTTCGCCCGGGTCGGGGCCTCGACGCGGCGGACACCGGTGACCCAGGCGTCGTAGCCGGACAGCGTCCGCTCCAGCGGGACGACCTTGCGCAGCGCGCAGCAGCGGTCCGGCTCGCGGGCGAACAGGTCCTTGCCGTACTCGGCGTCCTGCTCGGCGACCGTCTGGTCCGCCTGCGCGTCCACGATGCGCAGCTGCGGGTAGACGGCGTCGACCGCGTCGCGGGTGCCGATGGTCTCCGCGAAGTGGTAGCCGGTCTCCAGGAACAGCACGTCGATGTCCGGCCGGGCCCGCTGGGCCAGGTCGACCAGCACGGCGTCCTGCATGTTGGAGGCGACGATCAGCCGGTCGCCGAAGGTCTCCGCGGCCCAGTCGAGCAGCTGCTCGGCGGTCGCGTCCGGGCCCAGCTCGGCGGCACCGCGCTCGGCGGTGGCGCGCAGGTCGGTCTCCAGGGCAACACTCATGATTCCGCTCCCGAGGTCTCGGGGACGCCGATCCCCACGAAGGTCACGACGAAGGTGCGCAGGCAGCCGGCGCACCACCAGGCGGCGCCGGGGACCCTCTCGGACCGCTCGGCCGGGCGCAGGTCCTCCTCGCCGCAGTACGGGCAGTGGAACGGCGTGACGCGCCCGCTCACTTCAGGTCCTCCTCGTCGGCCCGCAGGACCCACTGGGCGAACCGCTCGTCGCCGTCGCGCTGCTCGGCGAAGCGGCGCACCACGCGCTCGACGTACTCGCCCAGCTCGGCGCTGGTGACCTTGAGCCCGCGCAGCTTGCGGCCGAATCCGGAGTCCAGCCCCAGCCCGCCGCCCAGGTGCACCTGGAAGCCCTCGACCTGGTTGCCCCCCGCGTCGGTGACGATCTGGCCCTTGAGGCCGATGTCGGCGACCTGGGTGCGGGCGCAGGCGTTCGGGCAGCCGTTGAGGTGCAGCGAGATCGGCACGTCCGGGACGACGTCGGCGAGGCGCTTCTCCAGGTCCTCCACCAGCCGGATCGCCCGCTCCTTGGTCTCGACGATCGCGAGCTTGCAGAACTCGATGCCGGTGCAGGCCATCGTCGAGCGGCGCCAGGTCGAGGGCCGGGCCGGCAGGCCGAGCCGGTTCAGGTCCTCGATCAGCCCGTCGAGCCTGTCGTCGGCCACGTCCAGCACGACGATCTTCTGGTACGGGGTGAACCGGATGCGATCCGACCCGGCGCGCTCGGCGGCGTCGGCGACGGCGAGCAGCGTCGTGCCCGACACGCGGCCCGACGGCGGGGCGACGCCGACGTAGTTGCGGCCGTCCTTCTGCTTGTGGACGCCGACGTGGTCGATGGGCCGCTCGGGGACCGCCGGGGCGGGGCCGTCGACGAGCTTCCGGCCCAGGTACTCGTCCTCCAGGATCTGGCGGAACTTCTCCGGGCCCCAGTCGGCGATGAGGAACTTGATGCGGGCGCGGTGGCGCAGGCGGCGGTAGCCGTAGTCGCGGAACACCTGGACGACGCCGTGCCACACGTCGGGGACCTCGGCGAGCGGGACCCAGGCGCCGAGCCGTTCGGCGATCCGCGGGTTGGTCGACAGCCCGCCGCCGACCCACAGGTCGAAGCCGGGGCCGTGCTCGGGGTGCTCGACGCCGACGAAGGAGATGTCGTTGATCTCGTGTGCGACGTCCTGCTGCCAGGAGATCGCGGACTTGAACTTGCGCGGCAGGTTCGACAGCTCGCGGTCGCCGATGAAGCGGCGCACGATCTCGTCGATGGCCGGGGTCGGGTCGACCACCTCGTCGGCGGAGACTCCGGCGACGGGGGACCCCATGACCACACGGGGGCAGTCACCGCAGGCCTCGGTGGTCTGCATGCCCAGCGGCTCGATCAGCTTCCAGATCGCCGGGACGTCCTCGACGCGGATCCAGTGGTACTGGATGTTCTCCCGGTCGGTGACGTCGGCGGTGTCGCGGCCGTAGCGCTGCGAGACCTCACCGAGCGCACGCAGCTGCGCGACGTCCACCGACCCGCCGTCGAGGCGCACGCGCATCATGAAGTACTCGTCGTCGAGCTCCTCGGGCTCCAGCGCCGCGGTGCGGCCGCCGTCGATCCCGGGCCTGCGCTGGGTGTAGAGCCCCATCCAGCGGAACCGTCCGCGCAGGTCGGCGGGGTCGATCGAGTCGAAACCGCGCCGGGCGTAGACGTTCTCGATCCGCGCGCGCACGTTCAGCGGATTGTCGTCGCGCTTGCTGCGCTCGTTGGGGTTCAGCGGTTCGCGGTGGCCGAGCTTCCACTGCCCCTGCCCCTTCGGGCGGCGGGGTGCGGTCTTCGAGGGCGCCATGTGGTGGGTGCTCCGATGTCGGGCGAACCGGGCACACCCCGGCCCGGGACAGGGCACGGAGCGGCCCGGGGCGGTTCGGGAGGGGCCGTCGGATCAGCGACGACGACAGAGCGCGCTACGAGTCCGGTTCAGATCCACGTGGCGACGCGCCACGAGGCGGAGACGGAGTGCGGGCACGGACACAGGGTGCCACGGTGTCCGGACCTGCCACAAAGTGATGTTCGCATCCTGGGAGGGAGGGGCGGATAGGTCCGGACGTTCGCCGCGCGGTGTCCGGTTCACCCGGAATCCCCGGGTCACGGGCCCGGTGGAACCCGTCGTCCACCGCGGGGCCCCCGGATGCCACCCCGTCGCGACCGGCCCGCCCCGTGCGCCCCGGACCTGTCGGGGAGCGGTCCGGGCCCGAGGTGCGCCCGGCACCGACCGGCCCGGCGGTGGCACACTCGCCGGACGTGACCTCCGTGCCGCCGGCCTTCGGGCTCTACGTCCACGTGCCGTTCTGCGCGACCCGCTGCGGCTACTGCGACTTCAACACCTACACCGCCTCCGAGCTCGCGGGCGACGCCGCGTCCCCGGACGGCTGGCTCGCCGCCGCCCGCGCCGAGATCGCGCTCGCCGCCCGCACGGTGGGGGACCGCACCGTGGAGACGGTGTTCGTCGGCGGCGGCACCCCGTCGCTGATCGGCGCCGACCGGCTCGTCGCGGTGCTCGACGCGGCCCGCGAGCACCTCCCATTCGCCGACGACGCCGAGGTCACCACCGAGTCCAACCCCGAGTCGGTCTCACCGGAGTTCTTCGACCGGCTCCGGGCCGGCGGGTTCACCCGCATCTCGCTGGGCATGCAGTCCGCCGCCCCGCACGTGCTCGCCGTACTGGACCGCACGCACACCCCGGGGCGCGCCGTCGCCGCCGCCCGGGAGGCCCGGGCCGCCGGGTTCGGTCACGTCAACCTGGACCTGATCTACGCCACCCCCGGCGAGACCGACGACGACCTGCGCGCCTCCGCCGACGCCGTCCTCGACGCGGGGGTGGACCACGTCTCGGCCTACGCGCTGATCGTCGAGGACGGCACCGCCCTGGCCCGCCGGGTCCGCCGCGGGGAGCTGCCCGCCCCCGACGACGACGTCGCCGCCACCCGCTACGAGCTGCTCGACGCGCGGCTGCGCGACGCCGGGCTGTCCTGGTACGAGGTGTCGAACTGGTCGCTGCCCGGCGCCGAGTGCCGGCACAACCTGGGCTACTGGCGCGACGGCGACTGGTGGGGGATCGGCCCCGGCGCCCACTCCCACCTGGCCGGGACGCGCTGGTGGAACGTCAAGCACCCGGCGCGCTGGGCGGGCGCGCTCGCCGCGGGGGAGACCCCCGAGGGCGGTCGCGAGGAGCTCACCGCGGACGAGCGGCACACCGAGCGGGTCATGCTGCGGCTGCGCCTCGCCGAGGGCATGGCCCTGACCCTGCTGCACGACGGCGGTCGCGCGGCCGCCGCCCGCGCCGTCGCCGAGGGGCTGCTGGACCCGGCGGCGCACGCCGCGGGCCGTGCGGTGCTGACCGACCGCGGACGGCTGCTGGCCGACCGGGTCGTCACCGACCTGCTGATCGCCGACGACATCGCGGCGGCCGGCACCCCGGCGGGGGCCCGGTGAGCCCGCGCCGCCGGGCGCTGCTGGTCGTCGCCGCACTGCTGGTCGCGCTGGGCGTGGTGGCCGCGGTCGTCACGGCCCTGCCCGAGGGGCCCCGCGGCGCCGGCGGGCCCGTCGCCCAGGACCGGCCGGGCCCGGTCCTGCTCGTCCCCGGCTACGGCGGCGACCGCACCGGCCTGGAGGTCCTCGCCGGGGCCCTGCGCGCCCAGGGCCGCGACGCGCGCGTCCTGGCCCTCGACGGCGACGGCACCGGCGACCTCGACCGGCAGGTGGCGGTGCTGGACCGCGCGGTCACCGTCGCCACCGACGCCGGGGCGCCGTCGGTCGACGTCGTCGGCTACTCCGCGGGCGGCGTCGTCGCGGGGCTCTGGGCGATCCGCGACGACGGCCCGGCCCGGGCCCGGCGGATCGTGTCGATCGGCTCCCCGCTGGCCGGGACGACGGTGGCCGGCTCCGCCGCGGCCGTGTCCCCGGAGGCGTGCCCGCAGGCGTGCCGTCAGCTCGCCCCGGGGTCGGCACTGCTGGGCGAGCTCGCCGGGGCCGGGACGGCGGTGCCCTGGCTGTCGGTGTGGACCGACCGTGACCAGGTCGTCACCCCGCCGACCTCGGCCCGCCTCGACGGCGCGGTCAACGTGGAGCTGCAGCAGCTGTGCCCGGGCTCGACCGTGGGCCACGGCGGCCTGCCCGCCGACGACGCCGTGATCGGCCTGGTCGTCCGTGCCCTGTCCACCGCACCGATCGACGAGGCCCCGGCCGCCTGCGGCACCCTGCGCGCCGCGGGCTGAGGCGGTCCGGCGCGGCGGGCACTCAGCTCGCGATGTCCTTGGTCGCCAGGTTCGCCCACGCCGCCCCGACGGCGACGGCGACCCAGCCCGCCTGCACCCACGCCCCGGTGCGGGCGGCGTCGTAGAGGACCGGGTCGCGGTAGAGGTCGATCCAGGCCAGCCAGTGCGCCGTCGGCAGGAAGTCGACGAAGGCGGCCGAGGCGTCGAGGGCCTGCAGCGACGCGCTGGTCACCACGACCGCGAGCACCGCCAGCGCCGCCGCCAGCGGTGAGTCGGTCAGGGTGGAGAAGAAGATCCCCAGCGCGCCCAGGGTGAGCATGCACAGCGCCAGGTAGGCCACGGTCAGCCCGGTCCGGGTCGCCAGGTCCACCGGTTCGATCACCGTCCCGGACAGCGACGCGACCGAGCCGGGCCCGGCGTCGACCGGGGGCAGGGTGAGACCACCGGTGGCGGTGGTGGTGCCGGTGCCGAACACCGCGATCCCCACCGCGTAGGACGTCAGCACCACCAGCGTCACCGCGGTGACCACGAAGAACGCCACCGACACCAGTTTCGCCACCAGCAGCCGCAGCCGTCCGACCGGCCGGATCAGCAGGTAGCGCAGGGTCCCCGCGGCGGCCTCCCCGGCGACGGTGTCCCCGGCGACCACCGCCACGGTGATCGGCAGCAGGATCGGCAGCACCAGCGCCAGCGCGAACGCCGGGAAGATCTGCCCGTTCGTCGCGACCGCGGACAGGAACGCGGGCCCCTGCCCGGGCGGCGGGAGGATCCCGGTGGCCGACACGACCACCGCGACGAGCGCCGGCAGCGCGCACAGCAGCAGCCAGCACAGCCACACCCGGGTGCGGCGCAGCAGCAGCGCCAGCTCGACGAGGATCACCGCGCCACCGCCCGCCCGGCCGTCGCCACCCGGTCCGAGCCGTCACCGGTGCGTTCCAGCACCACCTGTTCCAGGGTGCGGCGCTCCGGTTCCAGCGACGCCACCGGCACCCCGGCCCGCACCAGGTGCGCGTTGAGGCCGGCGGGGTCGACGGCGCGGACCACGAGCCGGTCGCCGTCGGCGGACTCCAGCGCCCGGCCGAGCGCCCGCGCCGCGGCCGCCGGGGCCGGGGTGCGGACGACGACCCGGCCGGTCGGTGCCCGCAGCTCGTCGAGGTCCTGGGTGAGCACGAGGTGCCCGGCGTCCATCACCCCGACCCGGGTGCACAGCGTCTCCACCTCGGAGAGCAGGTGGCTGGACAGCACCACGGTCGTGCCCCGTTCGTTCAGCGCGGTCAGCAGGGTGCGCATCTCGCCGATGCCCCGCGGGTCCAGGCCGTTGGTCGGTTCGTCGAGCAGCAGCAGTGCCGGGGCGCGCAGCAGCGCCGAGGCGATGCCCAGGCGCTGGCGCATCCCCAGCGAGTAGGCCCGCACCGGGCGGCGGTCGACCCCGCCCAGGCCGACCTGCTCCAGGGCCTCCTGCACGCGTCGTCGCCGGTCGGCGGGCCGGTGCAGCGGGCCGCCCACCGAGCCCGCCGCGTCGAGCAGGGCCAGGTTCGCCCGGCCCGACAGCCCCGGCCAGGCGGCAGGGGACTCGACCAGCGCACCGACCCGCGGCAGCACCGTGCGGGCGGCCCGCGGCATCGGCGAGCCCAGCACCTCGATCGACCCCGAGGTGGCGTGCACCAGCCCGAGCAGCATCCGCACCAGCGTCGTCTTGCCGGAGCCGTTCGGGCCCAGCAGTCCGAACCGGGAGCCGGCGGGCACCGCCAGGTCGACGCCGTCGACGGCGGTGACGCGGCCGAACCGCTTGGTCAGGGCGTGCGTCGCGACCACCGGGTCGTTCACCGGCGGGTCCCCATCAGCTCGACGGCGGCGGACTCCAGGACACCGGGCCGCACCGTCCCGGCCAGCAGCACCCCGCGCCGTCGCCGACGGGCGACGACGAGGCTGAGCAGCGGCGTCGCCACCCGGGCGGCCGAGCCGCCGGGCAGGCCGGCCACGTCCACCCCGCCCGCGGCGGCCGAGCCGCGCACGATCCCGTCGACGACCTCCGGCCCGGCCGGGACCAGCACGAACCGGCCGACCCCGGTGCCGTAGACACCGACCCCGGGCAGCAGCTCGGCGGCCGGGACGTCCCCGGACACCGGCAGCTCAACCCGGTCCCGGCCGGCGAGCCGGTCCGGCGGGGGCACCGCGCCGGCCCCGCGCAGCGAGCCGGTCAGGTCGTCGGGACGGGCCCGCACCCGCTCCGCCGACGACGACGGCGCCGGGACCAGCGCCGCGGCCCGCGGCGCGGCGGTGTCCACCGCCTCGAACGCCGTCTCCAGGAGCGGGCCCGCGCCGTCCCGGGCGGCGATCTCGACCGCGACCGGGAGGGCGCCGTCGCCGACGGGGACCGACCACACGTCGATCCGCCCGGCCAGGCTGTCCGGGTCGGCCGGGGTCACCCGCAGCCCGGCCGCGGCCCGCCCGGCCACCCGCCGTGCCGGCAGCGCCGTCACCGGGTCGTCGGGGGTCGCGCCGAGCAGCCGGCGGGCCAGGTCGGCCGGGGCGAGGTCCGAGGCCCGCGGGAAACGCACCGGGGCGAGCGGGGAGACCGTGGTCAGCCGGTTCGCGCCGTAGTCCCAGATCCGCTCGACCTGTCCGTCGCGGTAGGTGTCGACCTCGCCGACCGGCGTCAGTTCGTCGACCCGCCAGCGGCCCGCGTCGGCGACCTGGACGCGGATCCGGGTGGTCGTGGACAGCAGCCGGGCCGCGGACCCGATCGGCGCGACGGTGGGCAGCCCGAGCCGGCCGGTCGCCGTCGCCAGGCCGGAGTGGGGGACGACACCCGCCAGCATCCGGGCCCGCAGCGCGGCCGGGTCCGGGGTCCCGGCGACGTCGCCGACGGGGAGCCAGCGGTCGGTCGTACCCACCGCGACCAGGGCGACGGCACCGGCACCGACGAGCAGGGAGCGCCGGCCGAAGCGGCGTGCGGACATCACCCCACCCACCGTGCCACGCCGCGTGCCCCGGCCGCGCGGCCACGAGGGCGCCTAGGATGGACGGGGCACAGCGGGGGAGGTGCGAGGAGATGAACGCCGACGAGCGGCGGTTCGCCGTGCTGCGGGCCATCGTGGCCGACTACGTCTCGACGCAGGAGCCCGTGGGCTCGAAGGCCATCGTCGACCGGCACAACCTCGGGGTGTCGAGCGCGACGGTGCGCAACGACATGGCCGTCCTCGAGGAGGACGGCCTGATCGCGCAGCCGCACACCAGCGCGGGCCGGATCCCGACCGACAAGGGCTACCGGCAGTTCGTCGACCGGATCTCGCAGGTCAAGCCGCTGTCGTCGGCCGAGAAGCGGGCCGTGCAGACGTTCCTGGACGGCGCCGTCGATCTCGACGACGTGCTGCGCCGCTCGGTGCGGCTGCTCGCGCAACTGACCCGCCAGGTCGCCGTCGTGCAGTACCCGACGCTCACCCGTTCCACGGTCCGCCACCTCGAGGTCGTGCAGCTGACCCCGGCCCGGCTGATGCTGGTGCTGATCACCGACTCCGGCCGGGTCGACCAGCGCGTCGTCGACCTGGGCGACGTGCTCGCCGACGCCGACGTCGCCCGGCTGCGCGAGATGCTCGGCAACGCGCTGAACGGCCGCAAGCTGGCCGAGGCCTCCGCGGCCGTCGCCGAGCTGCCCGACACCGCGCCGGAGGACCTGCGCACCCCGCTGCTGCACCTCGCGACGGTGCTCATCGAGACACTCGTCGAGCACCCCGAGGAGCGGATGGTGCTGGGCGGCACGGCGAACCTGACCCGCAGCCACACCGACTTCCCCGGCTCGCTCCGTCAGGTCCTGGAGGCATTGGAGGAGCAGGTCGTGGTCATGCGGCTGCTCGCGGCCTCGCAGGACTCCGGCCTGGTCACGGTCCGGATCGGCGAGGAGAACGAGGCCGAGGACCTGCGCACCGCGTCCGTGGTCACGGTGGGGTACGGATCGGGTACCCCGCTGGGCGGGATGGGCGTCGTCGGACCGACCCGGATGGACTACCCGGGCACGATCTCGGCGGTGCATGCGGTCGCCCGGTACGTGGGTGAGATCCTGACCGGTCGGTAGACCTTTCATCGTTGTTGTACGTACTTCCCAGAGGAAAAGAGCCAGGTGGCACGCGACTACTACGGGATCCTGGGCGTCGAGCGCGGCGCCGACGCCTCGGAGATCAAGCGGGCGTACCGCAAGCTCGCCCGTGAGCTGCACCCGGACGTCAACCCCGACCCCGCAGCACAGGAACGGTTCCGGGAGGTCAGCGCCGCCTACGAGGTGCTGACCGACCCCGAGAAGCGCCGGGTCGTCGACCTCGGCGGCGACCCCCTCGACGCCCGCGGCGGCGGGGGTGGTGGCGGTGGCGACCCGTTCGCCGGGTTCGGCGGGTTCAGCGACATCATGGACGCGTTCTTCGGCGGCACCGCCGGCGGCGGACGCGGGCGCGGCCCGCGCAGCCGGGTCCAGCCCGGCGCCGACGCGCTGATCCGGATGGAGCTGACGCTGGAGGACTGCGCCGCCGGTGTGCAGCGCGACCTCGCCGTCGACACCGCCGTCCTGTGCACCCAGTGCCAGGGCTCCGGCTGCGCCGAGGGGACCCACCCCACCGCCTGCGACACCTGCGGCGGCTCCGGGGAGATCCAGAGCGTGCAGCGCTCGTTCCTCGGGCAGGTCGTCACCGCACGGCCCTGCCCGACCTGCCGCGGGTTCGGCGAGGTCATCCCCGACCCCTGCCGCCAGTGCGCGGGCGACGGCCGGGTCCGGTCGCGCCGCACCGTCGCCGTCAAGATCCCGGCGGGCGTCGCCGAGGGCATGCGGGTGCGCCTGTCCGGCCAGGGCGAGGTCGGCTCCGGCGGCGGTCCCGCCGGTGACCTCTACGTCGAGGTGGAGGAGGCGCCGCACGAGCTGTTCACCCGCGACGGCGCCGATCTGCACTGCACGCTCCCGCTGCCGATGACCGCGGCCGCGCTCGGCACCACGTTGCCGTTGCCGCTGCTCGACGGCTCGGTCGCCGAGATCGACGTCGAGGCGGGCACCCAGCACGGCACGGTCCGCACGCTGCGCGGCAAGGGCATGCCCCGGCTGCGCTCCACCGGGCGGATCGACGGCCACGGCGACCTCCTCGTGCACGTCGAGGTGGCGGTGCCGACCCGGCTGGACAAGGAGCAGACCGACCTGCTGCGCCGGCTCGCCGAGCTGCGCGGTGAGGAGCAGCCGGACCTGATCGGCGGCTCCCGCAACGGGCACGGCCTGTTCTCCAAGCTGCGCGACAGCTGGACCGGACGCTGACCCGGTGACGACGGCGCCGCTGTTCCTGGTCGACGACGTCGGCTCCCTCCCGGGCCCGGGTTCCGACACGGTGCTCGACGGCCCGGAGGGACGCCACGCCGCGACCGTGCGACGGCTGCGCCCCGGCGAGGCGCTGGTGCTGTCCGACGGCCGGGGCGGGCTCGCCCGCGCCGAGGTCGTCGACGTCGCCGGGCGGGGCGCGCTGACCGTGCGGCTGCACGAGGTGACCCGGGTGGCTGCACCCGCGGTCCGCGTCGTCGTCGCGCAGGCGCTGGTCAAGGGCGACCGCGGCGAGCTCGCCGTGGAGACCGCCACCGAGGCCGGCGCCGACGGGTTCGTCCCCTGGAAGGCGGCCCGCTGCGTCACCCGCTGGGACGACGGCCCGCGCGGCGCGAAGGCCCTCGAACGCTGGCGGTCCACCGTCCGCGAGGCCGCCAAGCAGGCCCGCCGCCCGTGGCAGCCCGACGTCGCGGGCCCGGTGACCACCGCGCAGCTCGCCGCCCGTGTCGGTGCCGCCGACTCCGCGCTGGTGCTGCACGAGTCCGCGGGCGAGGACCTCGCCTCGGTCGCGCTGCCCGCGGCGGGGGAGGTGCTGCTCGCCGTCGGACCGGAGGGCGGCGTCGACGACGCCGAGCTCGACCGCCTCGCCGAGGCCGGCGCCGTCCCGGTCCGGATGGGGCCGGAGGTGCTGCGGGCCTCCACCGCGGCCTGCGTCGCGCTCGGTGCGCTCGCCGTGCGCACCGGCCGCTGGGCCCGCTGAGCCCCCTCGCCGACCCGTCCCAGGGCGCCCCCAGTGTCACTTTCGGGGCTTAGAGCGCTACGAGGGTGACCCTGGGAGCAGGGCGGGGAGGGACGCGGACGCCGGTCACGATCCGGCGAACCGGTCGTCGGGGACCGGGCGCGGGTGTCATCATCCGCCGCGTGAGTGACCACGCTCCCCGGATCGGACGCCGCACGCTGCTGGCAGGCCTCGCCGCCACTCCACTGCTCGGCGCCTGCGGCAACGACGCCCCCGCGGCCCCGCGGCGGCCCCCGCGCGACGAGACCGCCCCGCGGACCGAGCGGATGGCCTACGGCGGCCAGCCCGACCAGTTCGGCGAGCTGACCTTCCCGGCGAGCCGGGACCTGCCCCGCGGCACCGTGATCGTCGTGCACGGCGGGTTCTGGCGGGCAGGCACCGACCTCACGATCATGCGTCCGGTCGTCGACGCGCTGGTCGCGGCGGACTTCGCGGTCTGGAACATCGAGTACCGGAAGGTGGGCGCCGGCGGTGGCTGGCCCTCCACCTTCGACGACGTCGCGATGGCCGCCGACCACCTCGCCACCCTGCGCTCCACCCGGCTCGACCTGCGCCGGCTCGTCGTGCTCGGGCACTCGGCGGGCGGGCACCTCGCGGGCTGGCTGGCGATGCGCGCGACGCTCGCCCCCGGCGACCCGGGCGCGACGCCCGTGGTCCGCCCGGCCGGGGTGGTCTCGCTGGCCGGGGTGCTCGACCTGGCCGGCGGGATGCTGCTCGGCGACGGCGCCGTCGCCGACCTCGTCGCGGCGACCCCGGGCGCCGACCCGGCCCGCTTCCGGGCGACCAGTCCGCTGGAGGCCGTCCCGCTCGGGGTGCCGTCGGTGTGCGTGCACGGCACCGCCGACGAGGTGGTCCCGCTCTCCCAGAGCGAGGACTTCGTCGCCGCCGCGACGGCCGCCGGTGACCGGTCGGAGCTCGTGCGGGTCGAGGGCGCGAACCACCTGCAGCTCATCGACGTCGCCCACCCCGGCTGGGCCGCCGCGCTGCAGGCCGTGGAACGGCTGAGCGCCCCCGCCTGATCCGCGGGAGAATCCGCGGGTGCCGTCGGCGGTCCGACCGGTACGATCGGCGCAGTCCGGCGACCCGACGTACGAGGCAGGCGAACACACTCTTGACCGGCACCGAACCCGGCTCCACCCCCCGGACCGACCTGCGGTCCACCGCGGCACCGGGCGGGACCGTCCGGTCGAGGATGGCCGTGCCGGACACCGCGGTCCTGTCCCTGCTCGGCTCCCGCGACGACAGCCTGCGCGCGGCCGAGGAGGAGCTGACCGCCGACGTCCACGTCCGCGGTAACGAGCTGACCCTGTCCGGGGACCCGGGCGACGTCGCGTTCGCCGAGCGGGTGTTCGCCGAGCTGATCACCCTGGCCGAGCGCGGCCAGCTGGTCGGTGCGGACGACGTGCGCCGCACCGTGCAGATGCTCTCGGCGGAGAACACCGCCGACGAGCGCCTGGGCGAGTCCCCGGCCGAGGTGCTGAGCCTGGACATCCTGTCCCGGCGCGGGAAGACCATCCGCCCCAAGACGCTCAACCAGAAGCGCTACGTCGATGCCATCGACGCCTTCACCATCGTCTTCGGCATCGGTCCGGCCGGTACCGGCAAGACGTACCTGGCGATGGCCAAGGCCGTGCAGGCGCTGCAGGCCAAGCAGGTCAACCGGATCATCCTGACCCGGCCCGCGGTCGAGGCGGGGGAGCGGCTGGGCTACCTGCCCGGCACGCTGTTCGAGAAGATCGACCCCTACCTGCGCCCGCTCTACGACGCGCTGCACGACATGATCGACCCCGAGTCCATCCCGAAGCTGATGGCCGCCGGGACGATCGAGGTCGCGCCGCTGGCCTACATGCGGGGCCGGACCCTGAACGACGCGTTCATCATCCTCGACGAGGCGCAGAACACCACGCCCGAGCAGATGAAGATGTTCCTCACCCGGCTCGGCTTCGGTTCGCGGATCGTGGTGACCGGCGACATCACCCAGGTCGACCTCCCGGGCAACGCCCGGTCCGGCCTGGCCGTCGTGCAGGACATCCTCGACGGCGTCGACGACGTGCACTTCTCCCGGCTCGAGAGCGCCGACGTGGTCCGGCACCGCCTGGTGTCCGACATCGTCGACGCCTACGCCCGGTTCGACGCGTCCGAGCACCGCACGGCGGCCGTCGGCCACGGCGCACCCCGCAACGGCCCGGCGCGGCGTCCCGACCGGCGGCGGTGACCGGGGGGCGGGTGGCACCGGGACCGTCGGTACGGCCGTCTAGGCTGCCCCCTACATCCGTATCGGCGAGCAGGGGCAGGGCAGCGGCGGCGTGAGCATCGAGGTCGTCAACGAGTCCGGGATCACGGTCGACGAGGCGCAGATCGTGTCGGTGGCCCGGTACGCGCTGGACGCGATGAAGGTGAGCCCGTCCGCCGAGCTGGCGATCACCGCCGTCGGGCTGGACGCGATGGAGGAGCTGCACGTCCGCTGGATGGACGAGCCGGGCCCCACCGACGTCATGGCGTTCCCCATGGACTCCCTCGTCGAGGACACCCGGCGCCCCGATGCGCCGGACCTGGGTCCGGCCCTGCTCGGCGACGTCGTGCTCTGCCCGGCCTTCGCCCGGGACCAGGCGCGCAAGGCCGGGCACACCCTGGCCGACGAGCTGCACCTGCTGACCGTGCACGGCATCCTGCACCTGCTGGGGTACGACCACCTCGAACCCGAGGACGAGCGCGAGATGTTCGCACTGCAGAACCGGCTGCTGGTCCGCTGGCGGTCCGACCGGGCCCGCGAGCGCGCCCGGGACGCCCAGAAGCGCAGCGACGACCGCCTGCTCGGTGCCGCCGGCTTCGAGGACGAGTCCGGCCGGTGACCGGAAGACCCACGACCACGTTCTCCGAGGAGCAGAAGTGACCACCGTCTGGCTGATCGTCGCGACGGTCCTGCTCGTGCTGCTGGCCGGGGTGTTCGCCGCCGCGGACTCGGCCCTCATGTCGATCTCGCGCGCCCGGGTGGACGCCGTGGTGCGCGCCGGCCGCGCCGGCGCGAAGGCGCTCGCCGCCGTCGTCGCGGACCGGCCGCGGCACGTCAACCTGCTGATGCTGCTGCGGGTCACCTGCGAGACGGTCGCGATCATCCTGCTGGCCGTCGCGCTCGCGCCGCTGTTCTCCGCCACCTGGATCGGGCTGCTGCTCACCGGCGTTCTCATGGTGCTCGCCAGCTACGTCCTGATCGGGGTCGGCCCGCGGACGCTGGGCCGCCAGCACCCCTACCGGATCGGGCTGCTGCTCGCGGGCCCGATCCGCGCGATCGGCGTCGTGCTGTCCCCGCTGGCGAAGCTGCTGATCCTGCTGGGCAACGCGATCACCCCGGGCCCCGGTTTCCGCGACGGCCCGTTCTCCACCGAGGTGGAGCTGCGCGAGCTCGTCGACATGGCCAGCAACCGCGGCGTGGTCGACGAGGGCGAGCGCAAGATGATCCACTCGGTGTTCGAGCTGGGGGAGACCCCGGTCCGCGACATCATGGTGCCGCGGCCGGACCTCATCTGGACCGAGCGCGACACCCCGGTGGAGAAGGTACTGCGCCTGGCGCTCAAGAGCGGCTACTCACGCATCCCGGTGCTCGGCGAGGGCGTGGACGACGTCATCGGCATCGCCTACCTCAAGGACCTGGTCCGGGCCCGCGAGGAGGCCCGGCGCGGAGAGCGTGAGGTCCCGCTGCTCGACATCCTGCGCCCCGCGGCCTTCGTGCCGGACTCCAAGCGCAGCGACGACCTCATGCGCGAGATGCAGCGCACCCGCAACCACATGGCCGTCGTCGTCGACGAGTACGGCGGCACCGCGGGCGTGGTGACGATCGAGGACATCCTGGAGGAGATCGTCGGCGAGATCACCGACGAGTACGACACCGAGGAGGTGCCCGAGGTCGCCGAGGCCTCCGACGGCGCCTTCCGGGTCTCCGCCCGGCTGCCCGCCGAGGACCTCGAGGAGCTGTTCGCCGGCCGGTTCCGCGGCACCCCGCGCGAGGACGAGCTGCACGAGGCGCTGGAGAACGCCGACGTCGACACCGTCGGCGGGCTGCTCGCCCAACGGCTGGGCAAGGTGCCGCTGCCCGGCGCCACCGCCGAGCTGGACGGCCTGCTGCGGCTGCAGGGAGAGGGCGGCAAGGACGCCCGCGGCCGTGTCCGCATCACCTCGGTGCTGGTCAGCCCGCTGGAGCCGGCCGAGACCGAGGACACCGGCCACGACGAGCCGCGCGGGGACGCCCGGGAGTCCGACGTGCCCGACCACGTCGCCGGCGACCCCACCGAGCACGCCGGCGCCGACCGGCACTGACCTGGCCGCCCCCGGCCACGGGGAGCGACCGACGGACGTGACCGTCCCGCCACGGGCGGGACGCGAGGAGGACCTGATGGCTGCCCGCACGACCTTCCCCGCGGAGCGTGCCCGGTGACCGGGCTGCCCGCGACACCGCGCTACGACCTGGTCGTCGTCGGCGGTGGGATCGTCGGCCTGGCCACCGCGTACGCCGCCACCCGCAACGGGCTCAGCGTCGCCGTCGTCGAGCGTGAGCAGCGCCTGGCGAACCACCAGACCGGCAACAACTCCAACGTCGTGCACTCCGGGCTGTACTACGCGCCGGGCGGCTACAAGGCACGTCTGGCCGTCGCCGGGTGTGCCGAGACCATCGCGTTCTGCCGCGAGCACGACCTGCCGCACCAGGTGTGCGGCAAGCTCGTCGTCGCGACCGAGCCCGAGGAGCTGCCCCGGCTCGACGAGCTGGCCCGCCGCGGCGCCGCCAACGGCGTGGAGAACCACCGCCTCGACGAGCACGGCATCCGCACCTACGAGCCCGACGTCCGCGGTCTCGCCGCGCTGTGGGTGCCCTCGACCGGCATCACCGACTACCGGCTGGTTGCGGAGAAGCTCGGCGAGCTGGTGGAGAAGAACGGCGGCGAGGTCCACCTGGGCCGCACCGTCACCGGGTTCGCCCGCCGCCCGTCCGACGTCGTCGTGCGCACCACCCGCGGTGACCTGCTCGGCACCCGCGCGGTCGTCTGTGGCGGCCTGCGCTGCGACGAGCTCGCCCGCCTGGCCGGTGCCGACCCCGGGGTGCGGATCGTGCCGTTCCGCGGCGAGTACTCCGGCTTCTCCGAGCGGGCCGCCTCGCTGGTCCGCGGCCTGATCTACCCGGTGCCCGACCCGGCGTTCCCGTTCCTCGGGGTGCACGCCACCCGCGGCATCGACGGCACCGTCCACGCCGGCCCGAACGCCGTGCTCGCGATGGCCCGTGAGGGCTACGACTGGCGCACGATCAGACCGAAGGAGCTGCTGGGCACGCTGACCTATCCCGGCATGGTCAAGGTGGCGCGCACGCACTGGCGCTACGGCATCGGCGAGGTCCGCCGCTCGCTGTCGACGCGGGCGATGGTCCGCCAGATCCAGCGGATGCTGCCCGACGTCACCGCCGCCGACCTGCACCCGGCCGGCGCCGGGGTGCGGGCCCAGGCGGTGAAGGCCGACGGCACCCTGGTCGACGACTTCCTGTTCCTCGACCAGGCCGGTCCGGACGGCGCGGGCCGCCCCGGCTCGATCCTGCACGTGCTGAACGCACCGTCCCCGGCGGCGACGGCGGCCCTGCCGATCGGCCGCGAGATCCTCGACCGGCTGGGTGCGGCGTGACCGGCGCACAGCCCGAGGGCTTCCGGTCCGGGTTCGCCTGCTTCGTCGGCAGGCCCAACGCCGGCAAGTCGACGCTGACCAACGCGCTGGTCAGGGAGAAGATCGCGATCACCTCCTCGCGCCCGCAGACCACCCGGCACGCGATCCGCGGGATCGTGCACCGCCCGGACGCCCAGATCGTCCTGGTCGACACCCCGGGGCTGCACCGCCCGCGGACCCTGCTCGGGTCGCGGCTCAACGACCTGGTGCGCGAGACCTGGTCCGAGGTCGACGTCGTCGGGTTCTGCGTGCCCGCCGACGAGAAGGTCGGCAAGGGCGACCGGTTCATCGCCGAGGAGCTGCGGCGGATCGCCGCGCACACCCCGGTGGTCGCCGTCGTCACCAAGACCGACACCGCCCGCCCCGAGCAGGTCGCCGAGCGGCTCACCGAGGTGTCGGCCCTGATGGAGTTCACCGAGGTCGTGCCGACCTCGGCGCGGTCGGGTTTCCAGGTGTCGCTGCTCTCGGACCTGCTGGTCGGGTTGCTGCCGGAGGGCCCGCAGCTCTACCCGGACGGCGACCTCACCGACGAGCCGACCGACGTGCTCGTCGCCGAGCTCGTGCGGGAGGCGGCGCTGGAGGGTGTGCGCGACGAACTGCCGCACTCGATCGCCGTCGTCGTCGAGGAGACGATCGAGAAGAAGGACCTCCTGGAGATCTACGCGATCATCTACGTCGAGCGGTCCAGCCAGAAGGGCATCGTGATCGGCAAGGGCGGTGCCCGGCTCAAGCAGGTCGGCAGCGACGCCCGTCGCCAGATCGAGAAGCTGCTGGGCACCCGGGTGCACCTCGACCTGCACGTGAAGATCGCCGAGGACTGGCAGCGGGACCCGAAGCAGCTGCGCAAGCTGGGGTTCTGAGCAGGACCTAGACTGGGTGCGTGGCCCAGCTCTACCGCGACACCGGGATCGTGCTCCGGGTGCAGAAGCTGGGCGAGGCGGACCGGATCATCACGATGCTGACCCGCCGGCACGGCAAGATCCGGGTGGTCGCCAAGGGCGTGCGCCGCACCCGGTCGCGGTGGGGCGCACGGCTGGAGCCGTTCAACCACGTCGATGTCCAGTGCTACACCGGGCGCACGCTGGACGTGGTCACCCAGGCCCAGACGGTCGACGCGTTCGCCCCGGCGATCGTCGCGGACTGGTCGGCGTACTCCTGCGGCTGCGCGATCCTGGAGACCGCGGACCGGCTGGTGTCCGAGGAAGGCGAGCCGAGCCTGCGGGTGTACCTGCTGCTGCTCGGCGCCACCCGGGCGCTGGCCGACGGCGCCCGTGAACCGGCCCTGGTGCTCGACGCGTTCCTGCTGCGGGCGATGAGCCACGCGGGGTGGGCGCCGTCGCTGTCGGAGTGCGCGCGCTGCGCGACCCCCGGCCCGCACCGGTCGTTCACCGTCGCCGGGGGCGGCATGGTGTGCCCGCGCTGCCGCCCGCCGGGCTCGGTGACCCCGGCGACCGAGACGGTGGCCCTGCTGTCCGCGCTGCTGCACGGCGACTGGGACACCGCGGACGCCTCGGGCACCCCGACCCGGCGTGAGGCCAGCGGCCTGGTCGCGGCGCATCTGCAGTGGCATCTGGAGCGGCAGCTGCGCTCGCTGCCCCTGGTCGACCGCCGCGCCCGGGTCCGGCCCGCCGCCGTCGTCGCACCCGGGGTGCCGGGGCCCGCCCCGGAACCGCCGGACGGCGGAGAAGCGACACCCCCGGACGCTCTCCTCGGCTAGTCCGGTCGGACGTGTGTCCCGGCGTGGGGTGCCGTGAGCGGCCCGTCCGCTTCGTCGAGCGGTTGACGTACGGACGCGCCGCCCGTCGTGGTGCCGCCGGTCGCGTCGCACGGGACTTCCGCCGACTCCACCGGGTGATCATCGCTTTCGATGGGCAACCGGTTCCGCGGTCTCGTTACGCTCCTGTGATCGAGGGGACCCCAGCCCCGTCGGAGAGGCAGTCGTGAACCGACCCCACACCCCGCCGCCGGACGACGACCACACCGGTCGCACCCACCGTCTCCCGGCCGCCACGCAGCGCATCCCGGTGCCGCCGACCCAGCAGTTCCCGGTCCGCACCGAGGCGATGCCGGAGTCCCCGCAGGACGGGCCCACCCGCGCGATGCGTCAGGTCCGGGCCCGCACCGAGGACGGTGCGTGGCCGGCCATCCCGATGCTGCCGGTGATCCGGCCCGACGAGTCCGAGCCGATGTCGGAGGCCGACCGGATCCGCGGGCACCGCGGGATGCGCCGGCTGCGCGAGACCATCGAGCGGCTGGAGGACCCGGCCGTGCCGGCCTGGCCGCAGCCCGACCACCGCGACTGAACCCGTCCGCCGTCCCCGACGTAAGGTCGGCGACGTGCCGTTCCAGCCTCCCGCACCGCACCCGTCCGGTGCCCGGCCCCCGGAGATCCCGCCGGAGCTGGTGCCACGCCACGTCGCCCTGGTGATGGACGGCAACGGCCGCTGGGCCAACGCCCGCGGCCTGCCCCGCACGGAGGGCCACAAGCGGGGCGAGGCCTCGCTGATGGACGTCGCCCGCGGATGCATCGATCTGGGCGTGCGCTGGCTGTCGGCGTACGCGTTCTCCACCGAGAACTGGCGGCGCAGCCCCGATGAGGTCCGGTTCCTGATGGGCTTCAACCGCGACGTGATCCGCCGCCGCGTCGACGAGATGGACGCGATGGGGGTCCGGGTCCGCTGGGCGGGCCGGCGCCCGCGACTGTGGCGGTCGGTGATCAAGGAGCTGGAGATCGCCGAGGAGCGCACCCGTGGCAACGACGTGCTGAACCTGACCATGTGCGTCAACTACGGCGGCCGCGCCGAGATCGTCGACTCCGTGCGGCATCTCGCCCGCCTCGCCGCGGAGGGCCGGATCAACCCCGACAAGATCGACGAGCGGATGCTGGCCCGGTACCTCGACGAGCCGGACATGCCCGACGTCGACCTGTTCGTGCGCTCCTCGGGGGAGCAGCGGACGTCGAACTTCCTGCTCTGGCAGAGCGCCTACGCCGAGATGGTCTTCCTGGACACGCTGTTCCCGGACTTCGACCGGCGCCACATCTGGCAGGCGATCGAGATCTACGCGCGCCGGGACCGGCGTTTCGGGGGAGCTTCCGAGCGTCGCGGACCGGGCTCGAGCATCGACACGGCCGCCGCCGTCCCGAACGATGGAGTGACACCGTGACCACCGATGTGATCTCCGGGATGCTCACCATCGCCAGGAGGGCGCTGGAGCGATTCCACGACGTCACCACCGACGACGACGGCGCGCTGACCTTCGCCCACGGCGGCGTGCTGTGCGTGGTGCAGGGCACCGAGTTGGAGGAGGGCCTGCCCGTCCTCAACCTGACCTGCGTCGTCGCGTGGGACCTGCCGGAGTCCGACGACCCGGAGCACGACGTGCCGCGCCGGGTCGGCCTCGGGGTGGGGGAGGGCCTGTTCGGCACGCCCCGGGCGGTGCGCGGCGAGCGCGGCTGGGACGTGACCCTGCGCTACGCCTTCCCCGCGGCCGGGCTGGGTGAGGGGCCGATGGGCACCCTGCTGATGCTGGTCGTGTCCTCGGCGTCGAGCATGCGCGCGGAGCTGGTCGAGAGCTGAGACCGCCCGGCCGGGGGCGCACCCCCGGCCGTGGCCCGGTCACTTCTTGCGGTTGGTCCCGAGCTCCTCGGCGATCGGGTTGACCGGGTCGGCGTCCGTGCCGGACTCCGACAGGCCCGAGGCGTTGTGTCCGGTGCGTCGCTGCCGGCGCAGCTGCTCGGTCTCCTCGCGGGTCTCCCCGTCGGTGTCGCCCGCGGTCTGCGCGGCCGGGTCGTCGTCGCGCAGGTCGGTGGCGGAGACCACGGCACCGATCGAGGTGTAGTACTCCTCGGCCGGCACCGCCCGCAGGGCCTCGACCGTCGCGGCGTCGGCGCCGTTGCGCTCGGCGGTCCACGCCAGGTCGTCCTTGGAAGCGGGGAACTCCAGACCGTGCAGGGCGCTGCGGACGGCGTCGGCGGTCGTCGTACGGGCTGTCATGGGTCACCTCTCGTCGTGGACGTTCGGTGACCGGGTAGCCGGTGTGCGGCCGTCCATGCACGGACGGCCGCACCCGTCAGCCGTCGGTGTCCGTGGTCTCCCCGGCGGAGTCCCCGGAGTCGCTGAGGTGCACGATCGGCAGCGCCGCCAGCCGGCCCGCGGTCATCGCGTGCGCCACGCCCAGCACGTCGTTCTGGGCCTTGGTCATCCGCGCGTCCACCAGGCCGGACAGGCTGTAGGCGACCCGGCCGAGCAGCCGCACCGTGGTCTCGTCGACCTGGGGGCGCGGGGTGGAGACGACCGCGACACCGCGCGGGTCGCCGTCGTTGGACTGGGCGACGCCGATCTCGTAGGACTCACGCGGGTTGACGTGCCGCGACGCGTAGTGGTCGCGCAGCGTCGACATCATGTCGTGGAACCCGGTGACGTCACCCTCGAGCTCCAGGGAGGACAGGTCGTCCTTCGTGAGGGTCTTGGTGCGGCCGGAGAAGCAGCGCACGTAGCCGATCACCGCGCCGGTCCACAGTGCCTCGACCAGGGCCGGGTCGGCGGCCACCCGGACCGGGCCGGACTCCGGACCGCCGAGCGCGGTCACCAGGTGCTCGCAGCACTGCAGCACGTACTGCAGGTCGTCGAACACCGCCGCCAGCTGGGCAAGCTCGCCGGACTCCGGGACGTCGATCCGCCGTACCGTGCCCGGGGCGGGTTGCGTGTCGGTCATCGTTCAGACGCTATCCGGGGTGGCGACGGTCACGGTGTCTCCTTCTGAGACGGTCTGCTAGCTTCGGCCGCGAAGGTCACGAGTGCCAGCGCGAAGCCCCGGCTCGCTGGACGGCAACCCTCCTCCGCGGTGGGGTGCCCCGGGTGATGACCGGGCCGACGCGACACCCGCAGTCGGCAAGCGCGGATCCGTGCGCCACGCCGGGTCCCCGAGATCGGCCGGAGGCCCGATCATGACCCTCGCCCTGTCGCGTCCCGTCCAGCACGCGCTGCCCCGTGTCGTCGGCGCGGACCTCACCGTCCCGCTCGTCGACGGCAGGTGGGCCCGCTACTGCGACCTCGACTCCGCCGCGTCGGCGCCGGCGCTGGAGAGCGTCGCCGCGCACGTTGCGCAGGTGCTGCCCTACCACGGCAGCGTGCACCGCGGCGCCGGCTGGACCTCGAAGGTCTGCACCGCCCTGGTGGAGAACGCCCGCGCCGACGTCGCCCGGTTCGTCCGGGCCCGCGCCGACGACGTCGCGGTGTTCACCCGCAACACCACCGACGCGCTCGGCCTGCTCGCGCGCGCCGTGCCCGGCCCGGTGGTGACCCTCGACCTGGAGCACCACGCGACGCTGCTGGCCTGGCGGGGCGGTTCCGGTGGCGCCGAGCACCGGGTCGTGCGGGCCGGCCACAGCATCGCCGCGACCCTCGACGCGCTGCGGGCCGAGCTCGCCGCCCGTCCCGACGCCGCGCTGGTCGCGGTCACCGGTGCGTCCAACGTGACCGGCGAGCTCCTCCCGGTCGCCGAGATCGCCCGGATCGCGCACGCCGCGGGCGCCCGGCTGTGCGTCGACGCAGCGCAGCTCGCCCCGCACCGGCGCGTCGACCTGGCCGGGTGGGGCGCGGACTACGTCGCGCTGTCCGGGCACAAGCTCTACGCGCCCTTCGGTGCCGGGGTCCTCGTCGGCCGCCGGGACTGGCTCGACGCCGCAGAGCCGCACGTCGCGGGCGGGGGAGCGGTCCGGTCGGTCGGCGTCACGGCCGACGACGCCGTCGACGGCCCGGGCGGCACCGTCACCGAGTGGCTGCCCGCGCCGCAACGCCACGAGGGCGGCACCCCGAACGTGCTCGGCGCCGCCGCACTGGGCGCGGCCTGCCGCACCCTCGAGGACCTGATCGACGACGTCGTGCCCGCCCACGAGCGCGAGCTCGCCGCCCGGCTGCGCGCGGGCCTGGCGACCGTCCGCGGCCTGCGGATCCTGTCCTGCTTCGACGACGGGCCCGACGCCGACCGCACCGCGACCGTCTCGTTCACCCTCGGCGAGCTGCCCGCCGGCCTCGTCGCGGCGGCGCTGTCCGCCGAGTACGGCATCGGTGTCCGCGACGGGCGGTTCTGCGCGCACCCGCTGCTGGAGCGGCTCACCGGCGGCGGCGACGCGGTGCGGGCCTCGCTGGGCCTGCGCACCGGCCCCTCCGACGTCGACCGCCTGGTCGACGCGCTGACCGACCTGGCGCGGCGCGGTCCGGCCTGGACCTACGCCCTCGTCGACGGCCGGTGGGCGCCCACCCCGGACCCGCGCCCCGCCGACCCGTTCGCCCGGGGCCGGGAGCTGCAGGCCGTCCCCGGCTGCGGGGACTGAGCCCCGGGAGTCACCCCGCCGAGCAGCGGCCGCAGAGGCCGAAGATCTCCAGGGTGTGCGACACCTCGGTGAAGCCGTGCTTCTGCGCGACCGATTCGGTCCAGGACTCCACCGCGGGGCCCTCGATCTCGACGGCGGCGCCGCACCGGCGGCACACCAGATGATGGTGGTGGTGCTCGGTCTCGCAGCGCCGGTAGACCGCCTCGCCGGACGCGACCCGCAGCACGTCGACCTCGCCGCCGTCGGCGAGGGTCTGCAGCGTCCGGTAGACCGTGGTCAGACCGATGCCCTCACCGGCGCGCCGCAGCTCCTCGTGGATCTCCTGGGCGGACCGGAAGTCCTCCAGACGGTCGAGCAGCGCGGTGACGGCGGCCCGCTGCCGGGTGGCGCGGATGCCGCGCGGCCCGGCGGTGGACCGCTGCGTCATCGTCGCCGTGGTCGTCCGGTCGGTCGTCTCCGTCACGTGTCCTCCTCGACGTGGGCGACGGCGTCCACCACGATGTGCGCCAGGTGGTCGTCCACCAGCGAGTACAGCACCTCACGGCCCTTCCGCTCGCCCTCGACCACCCCGGCGGCCTTGAGGACCCGCAGGTGCTGGCTGATCAGGGGCTGGGTGACCCCGAGCGCGTCCACCAGGTCGTGGACGCACCGGGAGTGTTCCAGCAGCTGCAGGACGATGGCGATCCGGACCGGTGCGGCGAGTGCCCGCAGCAGGTCGCCCGCGGCGGCCAGGGTGCGCGGGTCGCGGGTCGGGCCGGGCTCGGGCGCGGGGTGGTGGTCGTCGTCCGCACCCGGGCCGGCTCCCGGTGCGTGCGTGGTCTGGGCTGCGGCAGACATGTGGTGGACCCGTCCGTTCCCCGGAGGCGGCGGCCACACCCCCCGGCGCTGCTGTGCCGTGCCGGCCGCACCCCACATGGTAGGCGTGTTCGTTATCGTCGCGCCGTGCTGCTGGTCTGCCGCTTCCGCGTGTCCCCCTCCGAGGAGGCCGCGTTCACCGCGCGCGCGGCCCGCGCGCTGGAGCTCCTGGCCGCCCGGCCGGGCTGCCGCGGAGGTGAGGCGGGCCGGGCGATCGAGGATGCCGGGCAGTGGGTCCTGACCGTCCGCTTCGACTCCGTCGACGCCTACCGGCGCGCCCTGGGGCCGTTCGAGGTCCGTGAGCACGTGCACCCGCTGCTGGCCGAGGCCGACACGACCACGGAGGCGACCTACGAGTCCCTCATCACGGTGACCGCCGGCGCCGCTCCCGTCCACCACCCCAGCCTGCTGAGCTAGACACCCGGGAACGCGTCCGGGGCCGGAGAACGCGTGCCCGATCGGACACGCGTTCCACGAACGCACGCGCGTCCGCGGGTTCGTCCTCGGACGGGGTGGTTTGTCCACAGAGGCGGTGGTCGTGGGGTCGTGGGGGCGGTCGACGGGGCAGGGTCGTCCCATGGGGTCACTGCACCGCCGTCGCGACCTGCTCGCGGAGGGCCACACCGACGAGGGCGTCCGGGCGGCGATCCGGGCGGGCCGGCTGACCCGGGTCCGGCCCGGCGTCTACGTCGAGCCCGACGATCCGTCCCGGCCCGACGCCGACGCCCGGCACCGGCGGCTCGTCGAGGCGACCCTCCCGCTGCTCGCTCCGGGCGCGGTACTGAGCCACGCCACCGCGGTGGTGATGCACGGCCTGCCGTCGTGGGGGATCGCGCTACGGCGGATGCACCTCACCCGGGACCTGCCCGCCGGTGGCCGGGCCGGCCGTCACGTCCACCTGCACGCCGCACCGCTCCCCGCGGGAGACGTCGTCACGGTCGGGACGACGCCGGTGACCGCGGTCGCCCGGACCGTGGTCGACGTCGCCCGGAGCTGCTCGTTCGAGTCCGCCGTCACCGTGGCCGACGCAGCCCTGTTCCGGGGGCACGTCACGGTCGACGAGCTCGCGGCCGCGGTCGGGGCCGCGGCCGGGCGACGCGGTGTCGCCCGGGCGCGGGCGGTCCTGGTCGTCGCCGACGGTCGCGCCGACGGCCCGGGGGAGTCGCGCAGCAGGGTCCGGATGCGCCGGGCGGGGCTGCCCGCACCCGAGCTCCAGCACGTCGTCCGCGACGCCCGGGGCCGCCATGTCGGGCGGGTCGACTTCTGGTGGGAGCACGCGGGCGTCATCGGCGAGTTCGACGGCATGGAGAAGTACGGCCGTTCGCTGCGTCCGGGGGAACGCCTCGGCGACGCGGTCGAACGGGAGAAGCGCCGCGAGGACGCCCTCCGCGCCCAGCCCGGGGTCCGCCACGTCGTCCGCTGGACGTGGCACGACCTGGACCCCATCACCCCTCTGACCACCCGCCTCCACTCCCTCCTCACCACGGTTCTCTGAACGCGCTCGGGTTCGGAGAACGCGCATCCGATCGGGAAAGCGTTCTCGCAACGAGCGCGCGACCGGTAGGTGAGCGGGGGGGTGGGGCGGGGCAGGGGGTGGGGATGCATGGCGGGTCGGTAATCTGGGAGACCCCGTATCCGGGGGACCTCCGAACCACCTTCTCTGGAGTACCGCCAGTGGCCAGCAAGCCCACCTCCGCCAAGATCGAGACCATCGTCGCGCTGACCAAGCGGCGCGGATTCGTCTTCGCCTCCGGTGAGATCTACGGCGGTACCCGGTCGGCGTGGGACTACGGGCCCCTCGGCGTCGAGCTGAAGGACAACATCAAGCGCCAGTGGTGGAAGACCATGGTGACCGGCCGCGACGACGTCGTCGGCCTGGACTCCTCGGTCATCCTGCCGCGCCAGACCTGGGTCGCGTCGGGCCACGTCGGCACCTTCTCCGACCCGCTGGTCGAGTGCGAGTCCTGCCACAAGCGCTACCGCGCCGACCAGCTCGCCGAGGAGTTCGCCGAGCGCAAGGGCCGCGACCCGGAGCAGGCCGACCAGAACGACCTCTCCGAGGTCCCCTGCCCGAACTGCGGCACCCGCGGGCAGTTCACCGCGCCCCGCGAGTTCAACATGATGCTCAAGACCTTCCTCGGCCCGGTGGAGTCCGAGGAGGGGCTGCACTACCTGCGCCCGGAGACCGCGCAGGGCATCTTCGTGAACTTCCTGAACGTGCAGACGACCTCGCGCAAGAAGCCGCCGTTCGGCATCGGCCAGATCGGCAAGAGCTTCCGCAACGAGATCACCCCGGGCAACTTCATCTTCCGCACGCGCGAGTTCGAGCAGATGGAGATGGAGTACTTCGTCGAGCCCGGCAGCGACGAGGAGCTGCACCAGTACTGGATCGACGAGCGCACCCGCTGGTACACCGACCTGGGCATCTCGCCGGACAACCTGCGGCACTACGAGCACGCCAAGGAGAAGCTCTCCCACTACTCGAAGCGCACCGTCGACATCGAGTACCGGTTCAACTTCACCGGCCAGGAGTGGGGCGAGCTCGAGGGCATCGCGAACCGCACCGACTTCGACCTCACGGCGCACTCGAACCACTCGGGCGTCGACCTGTCGTTCTACGACCAGGCCTCCGACACCCGGTACAAGCCGTACGTGATCGAGCCCGCCGCCGGTGTCGGCCGGTCGATGATGGCCTTCCTCATCGAGGCCTACACCGAGGACGAGGCGCCCAACGCCAAGGGCGGCGTCGACAAGCGGGTCGTGCTGAAGCTCGACCGCAGGCTCGCCCCGGTCAAGGCCGCGGTGCTGCCGCTGTCGCGCAACGCCGACCTGTCGCCCAAGGCGAAGGACCTGGCCGCGCAGCTCCGCAAGAACTGGAACGTCGACTTCGACGACGCCGGCGCCATCGGCCGCCGGTACCGCCGCCAGGACGAGATCGGCACCCCGTTCTGCATCACGGTCGACTTCGACACCCTCACCGACCAGGCGGTGACGATCCGCGAGCGCGACTCGATGGCGCAGGAGCGGGTCGCCCTCGACCAGGTCGAGACCTACCTGGCGACGCGCCTGCTCGGCTGCTGAGCAGGCTCCGGACCCACGAACGCCCCCGCCCGGGATCCGGGCAGGGGCGTTCGTCGTGAGTGGGTCAGCGTCGGTAGGCCAGCAGCTGCACGCCCAGCTCGGACTCGGCGCGGCGCACCTCCTCCAGCTGCTCGGCGGTCAGCGCGGCGTAGGGCGACTCGGGCCGGTAGGCCACGAGTGGGCCGCCGATGCGGTCCTCGAGCTGCTTGAGCCTGGCCAGCGCCGTGTCGTCGAGATCGGCGGGGCGCAGCGTCGGAGCGGTCATCACAACCTCCGTGGGTGATCGGGAGGCGACCCAGAGTAGGACCGCCCCGGACCGGGCGCAGCGCGGGTACCCGGTCCGGGGTCGCTCCTACACCGGCTCGGGAAGGAGCCGTTCGACCAGGTCGGAGAGGGTGACGATGCCGACCGGGCGGTCGTCGGACTCCACCAGCGCCAGGTGCGCACGCTGCTCACGCATCGTGTTCACCGCAGTGTGGTACTGCGTGTCCGCCGGCAGGGTGAGCACCGGACGCATCAGGTCCCGGGCCCGGGTCCCCGGCTCGCGCGTCAGCGTGTCGCGGACGTGCACGTACCCGATCGGGGTGTCCCCGTCCCGCACGACGAGCCGGAGGTGACCGGTCCGGCGGCAGGTCGCCTGGATCGCCGCGACGTCGTCGTCCGCGGCCACCGCGGACGGCTCGCGGGCGAGCTCGCCCAGCGGGGTCCGCTCCAGCTCCAGCGCCGTGACCAGCTGGTCACGGCGCCCCTGGTCCAGGGTGCCGGTCTTCGCCGAGTGGTCGACCAGCTGGCGCAGGTCGTCGGCGTTGCGGCCCGAGGCCATCTCGTCCACCGGCTCCACCCCGCACCAGCGCAGGCAGCGGTTGGCGGCGCCGTTGAGCAGCAGCAGCACCGGGCGGGCGGTCACCATGAACGCACGCATCGGGATCGCGAGCATGATCGCCGAGCGCTCCGGGTGCGAGATCGCCCAGGACTTCGGCGCCATCTCCCCGACGACCAGGTGCAGGAACGTCACCACGATCAGCGAGACGACGAACGACGCCACCCCCGCGACCCCGCCGGGGACGCCCCAGCCCTCCAGGACCGGGCGCAGCGCGTCGTCCACGGCCGGCTTGGTGATCGCACCGAGCCCCAGCACGCACAGCGTGATGCCCAGCTGGGACCCAGCCAGGAGCAGCGAGATGTCCTTGGCGCTGCGCAACGCCGCCCGTGCCGACGCCGAGGTCAGCGCCGCCTCCTCCAGCCGGTAGTTCCGGGCTGCGACGAGCGCGAACTCGACGGCCACGAAGAACGCGCTCGCCGCGACGAGCAGGATCGACACCACGATCTCGAAGGCACTCATGCCCGCACCTCCCGCTCGTCGCTGTCCTGCTCGGAACCGGCGGTCACCGGTTCGGTCCACTCCAGGCGGACCGCCGACGGGACCCGCCGGTCGACCTCCTGCACCACGAGACGCAGGGCGCGGTCCCCGTCGTCCGGGCTCTCGGCCGGGATCGTCACGACGACCGCGTCCCCGGCGTCCGGCAGCCGCTGCAGCTCGGCCATGACCAGACCGCCGACGGTCTGGTAGCCGCCCTCGGGCAGCTCGGCGTCGATCAGCCTGCCGACCTCGTCGACGTGCCGGTCACCCGGCACGACCCAGCCGTCGTCGGACCGCAGTGCCTGATCCGTCCCGGCCTGGTCGTGCTCGTCGGTGATCTCACCGACGAGCTCCTCGGCGACGTCCTCGACGGTGATGACGCCGGCCAGGCCGCCGTACTCGTCGAGCACGCACGCCAGCTCCTCGTCGTCGGCACGCAGCTGGGCCAGCACCTGCGGCAGCGGCAGGGACGAGGGCACCAGCACCGGGGCCCGCATCAGGTCCGACACCAGCACCTCGTCGAACGGCCGGTCGTCGCGGTCGGCGAGGGCCAGCACATCCTTCAGGCAGACCACGCCCACCAGCTCCAGTGCGTTCTCCGTGTCCGTCGCCTCGGCGGGCGGCCCGAGCACCGGGTACCGCGAGTGCTGGACGGCCATCTGGCCGACCAGGCTCTCGACGGTCGCGTCGGCGCGGACCCACGACACCCGCGGCCGCGGGATCATCGCGGCCCGCGCGGTGCGGTCGCCGAAGTCGACGGCGCGGTCCAGCAGCACCGCGAACTCCGGGTTGAGGTCACCCGAGTCCTTCGAGTCGTCGATGATCGCCTCGAGGTCGCGCGGGGTGGCCGAGTGCTCGACGTCGTGCACCGGCTCGATCCGCAGCGCACGCAGCAGCAGGTTCGAGGCCGCGTCGAAGATCCGGATGAGCCACCCGAACAGCGCCAGGTAGGTCTTGGTGGACAGCGCCAGCCACCGCGCGACCGGCTCCGGCCGTGCGATGGCGAGGTTCTTCGGGAACAGCTCGCCGAACACCATCTGGACGACGGTGGCGAACAGCAGCGCGATCACGGTGCCGATCGCGACACCGACGCCGAGCGGGACGTCGACCAGGCCCAGCAGCTCACCGATGCCGTTACCGATCAGCGGCTCGGCGACGTAACCGACCAGCAGACCGGTGACGGTGATGCCGAGCTGGGCGCCCGACAGCATGAACGAGGTGCGACGGGTGATGTCGAGGGCACGGGACGCTCCGGTGTCGCCCTCGGCCGCACGGGCCTTGAGCCGGGAGCGGTCGACGGCCATGAAGCCGAACTCCTGGGCCACGAAGTAGCCGGTCAGGGCGGTGATCACGAGGACGACCAGGATGCCCAGGAGGATGCCGAGGATCGTGCCGATCACCGGGAGGTCACCGCCCGGGTCTCGGGCCCGGCCGGGATGTGCACGGCGTGGGCGGGGACGAGGACGATGCGGGGTCGCCGGCCGTCACGGGGACGGTCGGCGCGCGGACTGCAGGTGGGGTCCATGACTCCTGACTCGCGGTCTGATGGGTGTCTGACGCGTTCAACGCGTGCCGGAATCGTACGGTTCCGGCACGCAGCCGTCGCGGTGGTCACCCTGTGATGACCCGAACGGCGGTACCGGTGTTCGGTGCAACGCCGGGGCGGGTCATCCCCTCCGTGATCACGTCCCGCCCGGGACAGGCCGGTCCGCCCTGGTCCGGGGCGGTGACGGGGGCCGGGATCGTCGCGGTCGCGACCACCTCGTTCCCGGTGCCGGAGCCGGGCCTGCGCGTCGTGGGGACCGTGCTGTGCTGCTCGCGGCGGCGTCGCCGGTGGCGCTGGGCGTGCTGCGACGGGTGCTGGTCCGGCTCGGCACGGCCGGGCTCGCCCTGGCCGACACCCCGACCGTCGTCATCGTGCTGGGACCCTTCGGGCAGTCGGTGACGGCGGCGAACCTGCTCGCGGGGGAGGCACAGGGGCTGCTGCCCGAGCCGTTCGCCGGCCTCGCGATCGGTGCGGGACTGCGCTACGGCGCGCCCGCCTGGGGCTTCGCGGCCGGCTGGACGGTGCTGTCGGCGGTGCTGATCGGCCACGCCCTGCGCCGGGGGATGCCCTTCAGCGCCTCCTGGTGGGCGGTGACCGTCCCGTTCGGCACCCTGGTGCCCGGCACGAACGCGCTGGCCGCGCGGACGGCGCTGCCCCCGGTCGTCGGGGCGGCGGTGGTGCTGTTCGCGGTGCTGGTCCTGGTTGGGTGGTGGTCGCGGCCGCCACCGTGCGGTCGGCACTGTCCGACGTCGCCGACGAGATCGGGCCACCGCGACGGACGGTCCTCGTGAGCGGCGCGCTGTAGCCCGTTCTCAGCTCACCGTCAGGCCCCGTCGCTACCCTGGCGACCGTGAGCACCTCGGCGACCTCCTCCGCGGCACGGCCACCGGCCGACCCCCGTCGTGACCTGGGCGCGGCCCTGCGCCGCTGGGCGGTGACCGGCGGCCCGGGGATCGGCGTCGTCCGGGTGCTCGACCGGCACGGGTTCGGCTCCGTCGAGTCCGGCCAGCTGGTCGCGGGCACCACCGACGGCGAGGTCGGCGGCCTGCTCTACCTCGGCGCCCTCGACGACTCCGCGCACCCGCTCGCCGCCGAGGCGGCGTCCGGGACGGCCACGGTGCGCGAGGCGCACGTCGGGGAGTCCTCCGCGGTCGCGGCCGGACTCGCCTGCGCCGGCGGGGCGACGCTGCTCGCCCACCCGCTGCCCGCCGCTCCCGCCGCCGCGCTGGGGGAGGCGCTGGAGGCCGGTCGGCCCGCCGCGCTGCTGTCGGTCGTGGACACCGGCGCGGCCCTCGTGCTCACCGGGCCCGGCCTGGAGGAGCCCACCGGTGACCTCGGCGGGGTCACCGCCGCGGCGGCCGAGCAGGCCCGCGCCCTGCTGCGCCGGGGGGCCACGGCCACCGAGCGGCTCGACGTCGACGGCACCGCGGTCCTGGTCGACCTGCTGGTGCCGGTCCCGTCGGTGCTGGTCGTCGGCGAGGGTGCGCTCGGGGCCGCCCTGCACGCCCAGGCGGGCCTGCTCGGCTGGAGCGCCCGCACCGTCACCACCGTCGACGACGCGCGCGCCGCCGTCGCCGCCTTCACCGAGGCCGACGTGCTGGTGCTGCTCGACCACGACCCGGCCTTCGACGCGGCCCTGCTCGACGGCCTCGCCCACGGCCGCGGGTTCCTCGGGGCGCTCGGGTCGCGGCGCACCCAGGCCGCGCGCCGCGAGCGGCTGCTCGCCGCCGGGGTCACCGAGGACGCCCTGTCCGCGGTCCACGGGCCGGTCGGTCTCGACCTCGGTGCCCGCACCCCGGCCGAGACCGCGGTGTCGATCGTCGCCCAGGTCGTCGCGCTGCGCGCCGGGCGCTCGGCGTCGGCGCTCGCCTCCTCCGCCGGTCGGATCGGCGGATGACCGGCACGTCGTCGCGGCGCGGGCTCGGCGGCGCACCGCCGGAGCCCGGCCCGGACCGGCGCACCGTGCGGCGCCCGGTGCGGACCGGCATGACCTGGGGCGCGCGGCTGCTCGTCGGCGGGCTGGTCATGCTCGTCGCGGTGGTCGGGGTGACCGCGCTGCGGGTGTGGCAGGTCGCCCGGGTCGACGACCAGCGCCCCAGTGACGCGGTCGTCGTGCTCGGCGCCGCCCAGTACAACGGCGAGCCCAGCGCGGTGCTGGCCAACCGTCTCAAACACGCCGAGCAGCTGTGGCGCGACGGCGTGGCCCCGCGGATCGTCACCGTCGGCGGCGGGCGGACGGGGGACCGCTACACCGAGGCGGAGGCCAGCCGGGACTGGCTGATCGAGCAGGGCGTGCCGTCCTCGGCGGTCGAGGCCGTGCCCGAGGGCGCGGACACGCTCGGCAGCCTGCAGGCGGTCGCGGCGACGGCGCGGCAGCAGGGCTGGTCCTCGGCGCTGCTGGTGTCCGACCCGTGGCACAGCCTGCGGGCCCGCACCATGGCCCGCGACGCCGGGCTGAAGGCCTACACCTCACCGACCCGCAGCGGCCCGATCGTGCAGACCCGTGAGACGCAGCTCCGCTACATCTACCGCGAGACCGGTGCGCTGTTGTTCTACGAGCTGACCCACGCCTCGGTCGACACCGCCAGCAGCGGTCTGGGATGAGCGTCCAGCACGCCCCGGCCGATCCGGGCTACACCGCTGCCGACGCGGAGCGCCGCCACCCCGAGGCCCCGAAGGGGTCCGGGCTGGGGGAGCGCGGCCGCGTCGAGCGGCGCAGCCCCTACTCCCGGGACCGGGCCCGGGTGCTGCACTGCGCGGCGCTGCGCCGGCTCGCGGGCAAGACCCAGGTGGTCGGGCCGGGGGAGGGCGCCGAGGTCAGCGGCATCCCGCGGACCCGGCTGACCCATTCGCTGGAGGTCGCTCAGATCGGCCGCGGCGTCGCCGAGGAGCTGGGGCTCGACCCGGACGTCGTCGACGCCGCCGGGCTCGCCCACGACATCGGCCACCCGCCGTTCGGGCACAACGGCGAGCGGGCGCTCGACGTCGCGGGTGCGGAGTGCGGCGGGTTCGAGGGCAACGCCCAGACCCTGCGCATCCTGACCCGCCTGGAGCCGAAGGCACGCTCCGGCGACGGTCTCGTCCCCGGTGGGCTCAACCTGACCCGGGCGACGCTGGACGCCGCCACCAAGTACCCGTGGGCGCGGCGCGGCGCGGAGCGCAAGTTCGGTGCCTACACCGACGACCTGCCCGCCCTGGAGTGGCTGCGCGCCGGGGCCCGGCCGGGGGTGCGGAGCATGGAGGCCCAGGTCATGGACTGGGCCGACGACGTCGCCTATTCGGTGCACGACGTCGAGGACGCGGTGCACGCCGGCCGCATGGACCTGGCCGTGCTGTCCTCGCCGGCGGAGCGCGCGGCGCTCGCGGTGGAGGCGTCGCTGCGCTTCGGCGAGGACGAGGGCGCCTGCGCCGAGGCCGCCGCCCGGCTCGACGCGCTGCCGGTGGTCCGTGCGGTCCGCGGGTTCGACGCCGCCACCGCCGCGGGCGACGACCTGGTCGCGATGAAGCGGATGACCTCCGAGCTGGTGGGCCGGTTCGCGCTGGCCGCCACCGACGCGACCCTGGACACCTACGGCGACGCACCGCTGGCCCGGCACCGCGCCGACCTGGTGGTCCCGGTCGTCGCGGCGGCGGAGGTCGTGGTGCTCAAGGCGCTGGCCACCCGCTACGTGATGAGCGACCCGCGGCGGCTGGAGATGCAGTCCCGCCAGCGCGACCTGCTGCACGACCTCGTCGCGGCGTTGTGCGCCCGGGGGCCCGGTGCCCTGGACCCGGCCCGCGCGGAGGACTGGACGGCCGCCCCCGACGACCGGGCGCGGCTGCGCGTCGTGATCGACCAGGTCGCGACGCTGACCGACCCGCAGGCGCACGCCTGGCACCGCACGCTCTGCCGGCCCTGAGACCACACCGGCCCCGGGACGCCGACCGGCCCCGCCGCCCGGTCGGACGGCGGGGCCGGGTCGGCAGGGGTCAGCGCAGGGTGACCGCGGGCTTCGCCGCGTCGGCCTCGCTGGTCACGGCGCGGGTCGGGCAGGTCCCGAGAACCCTGTCGATCGCGTCGCGCTCGGCGCTGGTCACCCACAGCTTGTACTTCTTCTTCACCGCGACCTGCCGCGCGACATAGGCGCAGCGGTAGCGGTTGTCCGGCGGGAGCCAGGTCGCGGCGTCGCCGTCGCTCTTGCGGCCGTTGGTCGGGCCGTCGACCGCGATCAGGTTCAGCGGGTCGTTCCCGATCTTCTCCCGGGTGGTCGCGTCGAGCTGCTGGGCGCCCTTCTGCCAGGCGTCGGACAGCGCGACGACGTGGTCGATCTGCACTTTCTCGCTGGTGCCCTGACCGCGGGTGAAGGAGATGGTGGTGCCGGTGTAGGAGTCGCGCAGCGACCCGGTGAGCACGACGCAGTCGTGCGTGCCCGCCTTGAACGTCTCGCGGTCCATGTCCCGGGAGAGGACCTGGTTGCGCTGGTCACAGCCGTCGCGGTCGATGTCGGCCCAGCGGCGTCCGAACTGCTCGCGGGTGTAGCCGGTCTTCGGGGCCCGGCCCTTCACCGCCAGCGTCTTCAGCGTCGTCGACGCGCTGCCCGCGGCCGCGCCCTCCACGGTCCCGGGTGTCACCGGGGCGACCACACCGACGTCGACGGCGCCGGTGTCGAGCGCCGCGTCCAGCACGTCCACGAACGACCCGGGGGATCCGCACCCGGCCATGACCATCATCGTCGCCAGAAGCCCGGCGACCCGCACACCTCGTACACGCACGCAGTAGATGGTCGCGAACGCGCGCGCCGGAACCGCGCCAACACGCCGCGTGTTCGTCACTCAGGGTGAAGTAGCTTGCCAGGAGGCTCCCGGTCCGTTCACAGGGTCGGGGCGGACCGCGGGGGCGTGATCACGCTCATCGACCTGTTGTCCACCACGGCCGGGGCGGCCGGGGGAACGCTCGGGGTACTCGTGCTCGCGCTCGTCGAGATGGCGCCGTGGCCGGCCCGGCACGCCCAGGACGGGCTGCCCGCCCGGCGCGTGCCGGGACGGGCAGGGCAGCCCGCCTCCCACGCAGAGCGGTGGCCCGGACCCGGGCGCGGTGACGGCTGCGGCCGCCCGGTGCCCGGGCCCGGCAGTCGGCCGGACCCGGGCACCGGGGGTCAGGTGCCGATCCTCGGCCGGTCGGCATCGTGCCCGGACTCCACGGTGATCGTCCGCGGCTTGGCCGCCTCGGCGACCGGGATGCGGATGCGCAGCACTCCGGCGTCGTACGACGCGTGGATGGCGGACGTGTCGAGGTTGTCGCCCAGGAGCAGCTGACGGGCGAACACGCCGTAGGCCCGCTCGGAGGCGACCCACTCGACCTGGTCGGTGGTTCCGGTGTGGGTGGGCCGTCGTTCCGCCTTGACCGTCAGGGTGCTGCGCTCGACGGAGAGCTCGACGGCGTCCGGGTCGATGCCGGGCAGGTCGAACTCCACGACGAACTCGTCACCGTGACGCCAGGCGTCCATCGGCATCGCCGCCGGGCGCGACCATGTGCCGCCGGACTCGAACGCCTGCGCGGCGAGCCGGTCCAGGGCCCGGAACGGGTCGGTACGCAGCAGCATCGTGAACCACTCCCTTCCAGCCGTGCCGGTTCGCGACCGGCCGGCTGACTCCTCGTCGTCCTTCGTCGGGTCGGTACTCCGGAGAGGAGCTCCGGATATCTCCAGTTATAGCTTCAGATTTTCTGCTGTCAAGGGATCGAGCGAGCGGTGTCGCCGAGCTCGGGCTGCAGCTGTGCGAGCTCCGTGCGCAGCCGCTCGATCTCGCGGTGCGCGGCGCCGAGGCGGTCCTCGCTGTCGGCGAGCTCCCCGCGCAGCCGGTCGATCCACGACGCCGACCCCAGGGGGTGTCCCTCGTCCAGCAGGGTGCGCAGGCGGGCGGCCTGCTCCAGCTGGTTGCGCGAGTAGCGGCGGTGCCCGCCGGCGGAGCGGTGCGGATTCACCACGCCCGCGCTGTCCAGGCTGCGCAGGAAGGCGGGCTCGACCTCCAGCAGGTGCGCGGCCTGGCCCATCGCGACGGTCGGGTAGTCGGGGTCGTCGAGTCGGTCCAGTGCCATGGTCGGTCCTCTCTCGCGGCCCGCGGCGCACTCCCGGACACCCGGGCCGGTCGTCCGTCGACTCCGAGTGTAGCTACTCAATGGCGAAAATTTTCACCGTGCGCTACAGATATGAGGGAGACGACGATCCGGGAGGAGAGCGTGATGAACGAGAGCAGGGCCCGCACCGACCGTCCCCGGGAGGACGTCCTCCGCATCCGCGTGGAGGGCGAACTGGACGCGGCGGCGGGCGCGTCGCTGTTGCGCCAGGTCGACGCGCACCTCGCCGTCGCCGGCGCCGGGTGGGCGCCGGTGCGGCACGTCCTCGTCGACCTGGGCACCGGGGTCACCGCGCGCGGGGCGCGGGCGCTGCACCACCTGCGCCACGTGGCGCGGAACCGTGGCCTGGACGTCCGGCTGATCGGCGCCGCACGCGTCGCGCCGCGCATGGTGCCGGGCGTCCGGGCGGTCCTGCACGGGATGCGCAACCACCCGGACCTGGCCTCGGCACTCGCCGACCTGGAGCCGCCGGCCGTCGTCGCGGCCTGACCGGACCCGGGGGTGAGGCTCCCGCCACCCCGGCTTGCCCCGATCGTTAGCACTGCGATGGAGTGAGGGCGTGACCTCCTCGCGTTGGCTCGTCCCGGTGCTGGCCGTGCTCTTCGTCCCGCTGTGGGCGTCCGGCTTCATCGCGGGCAAGATCGCGACCGGGTCGACCGACGTGCCCGCGGTCCTGTTCTGGCGGTTCGTGATCGCGCTGGTCGTGATGCTCGCCGCGGTCGCGGTGCTGCGACCGGGCCTGCCGCGCGGCCGGTCCTGGCTGCACCTCGCGGTCACGGCGTTGCTGCTGCAGGTCGGGCAGTTCACCTTCGTCTACAGCGGGCTCGCCTCCGGCGTCCCGGCCGGGCTGTCGAGTCTCATCCTCGGGATGGCGCCGCTGCTGGTCGGACTGCTGACCCCGTTGCTGCTGGCCACCCGCCTGGGCGTCGGACCGGTGCTGGGACTCCTGATCGGCGCCACCGGCGTCTACGTCGTGCTGGCCGACGACCTCGGTGCCGGTCTCGGCGGCAACCTCGTCTTCCCGGTGCTGGGCATGCTGTCGCTGGCGGCCGGCACGCTCTACCAGAAGCGGTTCAACGACAGCACGCCCGTGGTGACCAGCGTCGTGGTCCAGATGGCGACCTCGCTGGTCGCGACCCTGGTCGCCTGGCCGTTCCTCGGTGCGGACTGGCTGCCCCGCGCGCCGTCGGGCTGGGCGGCCGTGGCCTTCCTGGGAGTCGTGAACTCGGCGGGCGCCTTCGTGCTGATGTTCGTGCTGCTGCGACGCCGCTCGACGGTGTTCGTGTCGTCGCTGCTCAACCTGGTCCCGGCGACGACGGCGCTGGTCGCCGTGCCCGTGCTCGGCGAGCCGCTCACCGTGCAGGCGGTACTGGGCCTGGGCATCGCCCTGGTCGGCATGTTCGTCGGGCTGGGCCGGGTGCCCGGCCTGCGCGGCCGCCGGGTGGTCGCCGTCGCCGCCCCGTCCGGGCAGCCGGACGGAGACGCCGTCGCACCGGCAGCGGGCGGACCGGGGCGCCGGGCCGGGGACGCCTAGACTGGCCGGCGTGGCAGGACGGATCCGGGACGCCGACATCACCGAGGTCCGCAACCGCACGCGGGTCGAGGAGATCGTCGAGGAGTACGTGGCCCTCCGCCGCGCCGGGGCGGGCTCGCTGAAGGGCCTGTGCCCGTTCCACGACGAGAAGTCCCCGTCGTTCACCGTCCGCCCCTCGCACGGCACGTTCCACTGCTTCGGCTGCGGCGAGCACGGCAGCGTCATCGACTTCGTCATGAAGATGGAGGTCATCGGGTTCCCCGAGGCCGTCGAGCGGCTCGCCGAGCGGTGCGGGGTCCGGCTGACCTACGAGGGCGGCGGGTCCTCGGTGCAGCGCGACCGCGGCACCCGCAGCCGCCTGCTGGAGATCAACAAGAAGGCCCAGGCGTTCTACGCCGAGCAGCTCGCCACCCCCGCGGGCCGGGCGGGCGTGCAGTTCCTCGCCGACCGCGGCTTCGACGCCGCGGCCGCGGAGAAGTTCGGCTGCGGCTACGCCCCGGCGGGCTGGGACACCGTCACCAAGCACCTGCTGGCACAGGGCTACCAGCTGGACGAGCTGATCAAGGCCGGCATCTCCAAGGAGGGCAGGCGTGGTGCGATCGACCGGTTCCACCGGCGTCTGCTGTGGCCGATCCGCGACCTGGGCGGCGACGTCGTCGGCTTCGGCGCGCGCCGGCTGTTCGACGACGACGGCATCGAGGCCAAGTACCTCAACACCTCCGAGACGCCGGTCTACCGCAAGACCCACGTGCTGTTCGGCCTCGACCAGGCCAAACGGGAGATCGCGAAGACCCGGCAGGTGGTCGTCGTCGAGGGCTACACCGACGTCATGGCGATGCACCTGGCCGGGGTGACCACGGCGGTCGCGTCCTGTGGCACGGCGTTCGGCAGCGAGCACGTCTCGGTCATCCGCAGGCTGATCGGCGACGACTCCTTCGACCGCGGTGAGGTCGTGTTCGTCTTCGACGGCGACGCGGCCGGTCAGAAGGCCGCCGAGAAGGCCTTCGACGGTGACCAGAGCTTCGCCACGCAGCTCTACGTCGCCGTCGCGCCGGACAACCAGGACCCGTGCGACCTGCGCCTCGGGCACGGCGACACCGCGGTGCGCGACCTCGTCGCCCGCCGGGAGCCGCTGTTCGAGTTCGTCATCCGCACCGAGCTGGACAAGCTCCAGCTGGACACCGCCGAGGGCCGTGTCGCCGCCCTGCAGCGCTGCGTACCGATCGTCGCGAAGATCAAGCGGGAGGACCTGCGCGACGAGTACGCGCGGCGCCTCGCCGGCTGGGTCGGCTGGGACGACATCGCCGTCGTCGTGCGACGGGTGCGCGAGAGCGCCGGCGTGTCGCCCGAGGGGGGCCGCTCCCGGCGCCGCGCCCCGCTGCCCGCCCCGAAGCGCGACGACACCCAGCTGCACCTGCAGCGCGAGGCGCTCAAGGCGGCCCTGCAGATCCCCGGCGTCGTCGGACCCGGCTTCGACGAGCTGCCCGAGGCCGGGTTCACCCATCCGCAGCTGGCCGCGGTGCACCGGGCGATCATGGCCGCGGGCGGGGTGTGCGCCGGGCTGGACGGGTCGGACTGGCTCGACGCCGTCGTCGCCGAGGGCGCGGGCGACGACGTCAAGCGCCTGGTCAGCGAGCTGGCCGTGGAGAACCTGGAGCTCCCCAAGCGCAACACCGACGAGGTCCGCTACGTCAACGGCGTCCTCGCCGGGGTCCGGCTCGGCCTGGTCGAGCGCGAGATCGCCGACCTCAAGTCGCAGCTGCAGCGCACCAATGCCGAGACCGACCATGACGAGTACATGGACCTGTTCGGCGTGCTCGTCCCGCTGGAGCAGTACAAGATCCAGCTGCGCGAGCAGGCGTCCGGGGTCGCGTCGTGACGGGCTTCTGGGCACGGCTGCTCGGCCGCGAGCCGGTGCCCGACGCGGTCGCCGACGCCCTCGCCGACTCCGAGGCCGTCGTCGCCACCGCGCAGGCCCCGGACGGGATGCTCGTGGTCACCTCGTGGGGGATCTGGCCGCCCGGCGGCGAGCGGCTGGGCTGGCACGAGATCGCGAAGGCCACCTGGGACAAGACCAGCCTGGTCGTGACACCGACCTCGGCCGAGCAGATCGCCCCCGGCACCGAGTTGCTCGCCGACGGGCGCCCGCTGCGGTTCCGCCTCGTCGAACCGGGGAAGGTGCCGCAGGCCGTGCAGGAGCGGGTCACCCAGTCCATCCGCACCCGCAACCGGCGTGAGCTGCCCGGGGGAGGGGTCTGGGTGCTGCAGCGCCGGGTCCCCGGTCGCGACGGGCTGGTGCTGCAGGTCCGGCCCGACCCGGGGACCGATCCGGTCGCCGCCCGGAGGCTGGCCGAGGGCATCGCCGCACGCCTCCCGGAGGAACCGTGACCACGACCAGCTGGGACCCGGAGCTCTACCGCGCCTTCGACGACCACCGCTCGCGCCCGTTCCTGGACCTGCTGGCCCGGGTGGGCGAGACCGACCCCGCGCTGACCCGGGTCGTCGACGCCGGCTGCGGCCCCGGCCACCTGACCGGGCTGCTCGCCCGTCGGTGGCCGACGGCGACGGTCGAGGCGTTCGACTCCTCCCCGGACATGGTCGCCGCGGCCCGCGCCGCCGGCGTCGACGCCACGCAGGTCGACGTGCGCGACTGGACCCCGCCCCGCGACACCGGGGTGCTCGTCACCAACGCGGTGCTGCAGTGGGTGCCGGAGCACCCCGACGTGCTGCGCCGCTGGATGGCCTCGCTCGCGCCCGGCGCGTGGATCGCGGTGCAGGTCCCCGGCAACTTCGACGCCCCCTCACACGTGCTGACCCGCGAGGTCGCGACGCTCCCGCAGTGGCGGGACCGGATCCTGCTGCGCGGCACCGAGACGGTGCTCGACCCGCTCGGCTACGCCGACATCCTGGCCGCCGCGGGCGCCGACGTCGACGCCTGGGAGACGACCTACCTGCAGCGGCTCGACGGCGACGACCCGATCCTGCGCTGGATCTCCGGCACCGCCCTGCGCCCGGTCCGCGACGCCCTCGACGACGACGCCTACGACGCGTTCGTCCGCGAGCTCGCGCCCCGGCTGCGGGCGGCCTACCCGCCGAGCGCCGACGGCGGCACCTGGTTCCCGTTCCGCCGCGTCTTCGCGGTGGCCCGCACACGCTGACCCGCCCGTCCCGTGGCCCGGGGACGGGTCACGGGACGGGGCGAGCCCTCAGTGCCCGGTGTTCTGGCCGCCGCGCACCTTGTCGAGCGCACCCTCGACACCCGCCCGCGCGACGCCCGCGGCGCCCTGCACCGCGGGGTGGTCCGCCGCCCGGTGATAGGCACGGACGAGCTGTTCGTAGCGCTCGTGACCGGCTCTGGTGCCGAGGACGTACCCGACGGCGACACCCACGAGGAATTTGACCATTCCCCTCACCTCCGACCGCGACCGTACCCGGACCGCGGCCGCTGTCCGACCGCCACCCGGATGGGGCTCCGACCTGCGGGAACAGCGGCCGAACGGGGGGTTGCGAGAGGGCTGTACGGAGTGTTGTAGAGTTCTTCTCGTCGCCGGGAACACCACCTGGAACGGCGTGAACGGTCCTCCGTAGCTCAATGGCAGAGCACCCGACTGTTAATCGGGCGGTTATTGGTTCGAGTCCAATCGGAGGAGCATTTCCCGGGGTCGCTCAGGTGACCCGGGCAGCCACCCGCGATCGGCCCCCGAGCCATACCGATGGTTCCGGGGGTCGCTCTGTCTCCGGGGACGATCCGGCGGTCGTGGACGGCCGCGGTCACGGCCGCTCCCGTGTACGCCCTTCGCCCGGAGCCCTGGAGTACCCGCCGTGAGGTACACCGTCTCGACCGGATCGCCCTGCCGCGGGAGAGCGTGGTCCAGCGGCCCGCCGGCCCCGTCCATCTGCCGAGATGGCTGCGCGGCCCGGGTGCTGCACGAGCCCGTCGACGGACGTCCGCGAACCGGGCGGCTGACCGCCGCGCGCGACGGTGCACGGGCCCGCCGGGGCGGTGTAACGCGATACCGCGGCGATCCGAGATCGGGACCGCAACCACCCGCACCGGACGTGGAGGATCCGCGATGTCGAACGTCGTGCTCAAGCTCGCCCAGGCGATCGGGATCGTCGTGCTCGCCGTCCTCGTCGTCGGCACGGTGATCGGCGTCCTGCAGTGGCTCGTGGTCGCCGCCGGTCTGGTCGCGCTGCCGGTGGCAGGCATCTGGCTGTACTCCCGCCTGTCCGGCCGATCGACGGCGCGCCCCGCGCGGCGGTCGGCCCCGCGGCCGACCCGCGCCGACCGTGCAGTCACGGCCCGCCGGGCCGAGTTGGAGGGCCGGGCGGTCTACGACGCGGTGGGCCGCTGCGGGTGGTGCGGGTCGGGGACACGACACCAGGACCGTTACGGGTTCCCCGCCACGCCGCTCGCGTTCCACCGCAGCGAGATCGACGCGATGCTGTAGCGGTCTCACCCCACGTCGCGCGCCCGGACCCCCGCCTCGTGCGGATCCACCTGCTGATCCTCGGGTGACAGTGCGAGGGTGAGGACCCGCGTCGGGTGGATCCGGATGATCGGTCCCGACCTCGTCGTCTGCCCCGCGGAGTCCGTCGGCTCGGTCAGCGCCTCGCCCCGTCCGCGGACCTCGACGAACCGCACCCGCCACGGGTCCGTCGAGAGCACGTCGTCGACGACGAACGCGACCTGACCGTTGGCGGCGACGTTGCCGAACTTGCGGCTGCGCTCCATCCGGAACCCGCCCACGTCGATGGTCCCCAGCGTCGTGTTGACGCCGAATCCGACCGGGTTGACCTGCAACGTCCCGTCCGGTCGGGCGGTCGCGAGCCGGCCGATCCGCCGGCCGCGCAGGTAGCTGATCTCCTCGTCGGTGAACATGCCGGCGACCGTAGGAGCTGGAGTCGGGTCGAGGTCAAGCCGCGGTCGCCCGGGCGACCGCGGCACGCGCGTCGGCCACGGGGACCCCGAGGGTCAGCAGGTGCCCGAGGGCGACGTCGGCCTCGTCGCCGTCCCACCGCCCGTCCCGTGCGGCGTGCTGGTAGGCCATCGACCCCGCCTGCAGCACCTCGGCCAGCACCGGGGCCGCGACGTGCCGGGAGAACACACCGGCCCGCTGCCCGTTCTCCAGCAGCCGGATCATGATCGTGTGGAACGGCGCCATCGCGGCGCGGATCTCGTCGTCGGCGGTCCGGCGGGCCAGTGCGATGACCGGGCCGTAGCGCCGCGACGTGCTCCAGGTGCGCAGGAGGGTGGCCGCGAGCTCGCCGGCCGGGTCGGGTGCGTCGGGGTCGACCTCCCCGACCTGTTCGACGAAGTCCGCCGACGCCGCCCGGACGAGTGCGACCACCAGGTCGTGACGGCTGGTGAAGTGACCGTAGACGGTGCGCCTGACGACGCCGGCGCGGGCCGCGACCTCGTCGAGGGAGGCGTCCGGGTCCTCGCGCAGCACGGCCTGCGCGGCGTCCAGGATGGACCGCCGGTTCCGCTCCCGGGCCGACGGCCGCCGTTCCGTCCCTTTCCTCACGAGTGCATTTTTGCACGAGGAGTGTAATCCTGGCGAGAGCCGAGGTCACCCAGGACGAGGAGCCGACGATGACGATCGACCACGACACCCGGCCGGTGGTGCTGGACCAGGACTTCTTCGACGATCCCGATGCGCTCTACCGCGAGCTGCGCGACGCGCGTCCGGTCACCCGTGCGACCGGCCCGAACGGGCTGACGTTCTGGATGATCACCCGCTACGACGACGCCCGCGCCGCGCTGAACGACCCGCGGCTGCGGAAGGACTCCCGGCGGCTGCCCGAGGTGCTGCAGCGGCACGGTGCGACCTCGTTCCGCCAGTTCGCCGACTCGCTCGTCGGGCACATGCTCAACGCCGACCCGCCGGACCACACCCGGCTGCGCAAGCTGGTCGGGCGGGCGTTCACCGTCCGCGCGATCGCCCGGCTGCGGCCGCGGATCGAGCAGATCGCCACCGAGCTCGCCGACGCCGCCGAGCAGGCGGGTCCCGAGCTGGACCTGCTGGACCACTTCGCGTTCCCGCTGCCGATGACGGTCATCTCCGAGATCCTCGGCGTCCCGGGGGAGCGTCGCGAGGACTTCCGGCACTGGTCGAACCTGCTGCTCTCCAGCGGCCCCGACGAGGAGCGCGCCGCGGCCGCCGCGTCGATGGCGCAGTTCCTGTCCGAGCTCGTCGCCGACAAGTCCGCCCACCCCGGCGACGACATGCTGTCCGAGATCGTCCGCGCCTCGGAGGACGGCGACTCGCTCAGCTCCACCGAGGTCACCGCGATGGCGTTCCTGCTGCTGGTCGCCGGGCACGAGACCACGGTCAACCTCATCGGCAACGGCATGCTGGCGCTGCTGCGCGACCCCGGCCGGCACGCCCGGCTGCGCGCCGACCCCGACCGCGTTCCGCACGCGGTCGAGGAGTTCCTGCGCTACGACGGACCGGTCAACCTCGCCACGATCCGCTTCACCGACGAGCCCGTCGAGTACTCCGGGGTGACGATCCCGGCCGGCGAGGTCGTGCTGGTCTCGCTGATCGGGGCCAACCGCGACCCCGGGCGCTACCCGGACCCGCAGCGGTTCGACCCCGATCGCGACACCTCCGGGCACCTCGCGTTCGGCTACGGCATCCACCACTGCCTCGGCGCCCCGCTGGCCCGCCTCGAGGCCGACGTCGCGTTCCGGACGCTGCTCGCGCGGTTCCCGGACATGGTGCTCGCCGGCGCCCCCGGGCAGTACCGGGAGAGCACGCTGATCCACGCGCTCACGGCGCTCCCGGTGCGCCTGAACGCATGACCGGTACCCGGTTCAGCCCGCGCTGAACTGCTCGTTGCCGATCACCCGGAGCAGCTCCAGGCGTCGTCCGGTCTCGCTGCGCGGCGCCGCGGTGAGCACGAGCAGCGCCTGGGACCGGTCCTCGGTGAACAGCGCCTGGCAGTCCACCTCCAGCTCGCCGAGCTCGGGGTGCAGCAGCGTCTTGTGGTCGGCGAACCGGCGCCCGACCTCGTGCAGCTCCCACAGGGCGGCGAACTCGGGGCTGCGCTCCGACAGCACCCCCACCAGCTCCCCGGCCCGCGACCGGGGCCCGAGCATCGCCAGTGCCGCCCGCAGCGTCGCGACCTGCGCGCGGCTCTGGCGGGGCCGGTCGTCGGGCGGGTACATGCGCCGGGCGTCCGGGTCGGTGAACCAGCGGAAGACCTCGCTGCGGGCGAGCCCTGTGTGGTGGGTGTGGTCGCCGAACAGCGCCCGGGCCATGTCGTTCTGCACGAGCGTCTCGCCGAGCACGGTCAGGATCAGGGCCGGGCTGTCGTGCAGCCGGTCCAGCACCCGCAGCAGTGCCGGGGCCACGTGCTCGGACACCGGGCCCGACGCCGGCGCGTTGCGGCCCGCGCACCGGAACAGGTAGTCGAGCTCCTCGCTGCCCAGCCGCAGCGCCCGGGCCAGCGACGCCAGCATCTGCTCACTCGGCTGCGGGCCGCGCTGCTGCTCCAGCCGCGTGTAGTAGTCGGTCGACATGACCGCGAGCGCCGCGACCTCCTCGCGGCGCAGCCCCGCCGTGCGCCGGCGCGGCCCGTCGGGGAGCCCGACATCGCCGGGGCGGAGGCCGGCGCGGTGCCGGCGCAGGAAGTCGGCCAGGGCTGCTCGGTCCACGGCATCGAGTATCCGTGGGCACCCGCCGGGCAACCAGGGACCGGCGATCCCCCGATGACCGGTCTCTGCCGTCCCGTCCGCCGCGCGGCGACGGTGGGGACATGCAGATCACCGGACGCACCGTCTTCATCCCCGGCTCGACGAGCGGCATCGGACTCGCCCTGGCCCTGGCGCTGCACGAGCGCGGCAACACCGTGGTCCTCGGCGGCCGGCGGCGCGACCTGCTCGACGAGCTCGTCGCCGCCCACCCCGGCCTCGACGCCGTCGAGATCGACACGGCCGACCCGGCGAGCGTCACGAAGGCCGTGACCGAGGTCCTCGACCGGCACCCCGACCTCGACGTGCTCGTCGCGATGGCCGGGATCATGCGGGTCGAGGACTGGCACGGCCCCGAGGGCTTCCTCGCCTCGGCCGAGCAGGTCGTCACCACCAACCTGCTCGGCCCGATCCGGCTGATCGGCGCGCTCGTGGAGCACCTGCGGGGACGGCCGGTCGCGTCGGTGGTCACCGTGTCGTCCGGTCTGGCCTTCGTCCCGCTCGCCGCGACGCCCAGCTACAACGCCACCAAGGCCGCGGTGCACATGCTCACCGAGTCGCTGCGCCTGCAGCTCGCCGACACCACCGTCGAGCTCGTCGAGATCGTGCCGCCGTCGGTGGCGACGGAGCTGCTGCCCGGCCAGCAGGACAGCCCGATCGCGATGCCGCTCGACGACTTCGTCGCCGAGGTGCTGACCCTGCTCCAGGCCCCGACACCGGGCGGGGAGGTGCTCGTCGACCGGGTGCTGCCGCTGCGCCACGCGGAGGCCCGCGGCGAGTACGCCGAGGTCGTCGCCCGCCTCAACGCGGCCGACCCGCACTGACCACCACGCCGTACCCGACCGTCCACCCGGAACAGGAGACACCCGTGCCGTTCGCCAACCTGAAGGTCCCTGCGGGCCTGCTCGACGCCGACGCCAAGCGCGAGCTCGTCGAGAAGGTCACCGACCTCTACGCCGCCACCTTCGGCGACGACGTCCGCGCCAACACCATGGTCCTCGTCGACGAGGTCGCCGATGGCGGCTGGGGGATCCGCGGGCAGGTCCTGACCCTGGCCGACCTGCGGGGACGGTGACCGTCCGGCCCGCCGCCCCCTGGACGCGGTCCGGCCCCGGGTCCGTCCGGGGCGGTCGGCACGGCCCGTAGGCTGACCGCGCGACGACGGGGGAGGGCGCCATGACGGCACCGGGCCGGGCTCGGCAGGAACGGATCTACCGTGAGGGCGTCTCCGGCGCCCGTCCCCGGGTCCCGACCGGTCCCGACGAGCTGGAGCGTCGCGCGCGGCGGGCCATGAGCCGGCGCGCCGACGCCTACGTCACCGGCGGCGCGGGCGCCGAGACCACGATGCGCGCCAACCGGGCGGCGTTCGCCCGCCGGGAGATCGTGCCGCGGGTGCTGCGCGACGTCGGCGAGCGCGACCTGACCGTCGAGCTGTTCGGCCGCACGCTGCCCGCCCCGCTGCTCCTCGCCCCGATCGGCGCGCTGGACCTGGTCCGGCGGGGCGCCGACCTCGCCGTCGCCCGCGGAGCCGCGGCCGCCGGGGTCCCGATGGTGATCTCCAACCAGGCGGGGACGCCGATGGAGGACATCGCCGCGGTCGGTGGCCCCACCTGGTTCCAGCTGTACTGGTCCACCTCCGACGAGCTCGTCGACAGCTTCCTGCGCCGCGCCGAGGCCTCCGGCTGCGACGCCGTGGTCGTCACCCTCGACACGACGATGCTCGGCTGGCGCCCCCGCGACCTCGACCTGGGCCACCTGCCCTTCGCCCGCGGCATCGGGATCGCCCAGTACACCTCCGACCCGGTGTTCCGCGGCCTCGTGGAACAGACCCTCGCCGCGCCGTCGGCCGGGGCGCCGCCCAAGGTCACCCCGCAGGCCGTGCGCACCCTGCTCGAGATCACCCGCAACGCCCCCGGACGGTTCCGGGACAACCTGCGCTCGCCCGTCCCGAGGGCGGCCGTGGAGACCTTCCTGCGGGTCTACTCGCGACCGCGGCTGTCCTGGGAGGACCTGGCGACCCTGCGCTCGCGGACCCGGCTTCCGATCCTGCTCAAGGGGGTCCTGCATCCCGACGACGCCCGCCGTGCCGCCGACGCCGGTGTGGACGGTGTCGTCGTTTCCAACCACGGGGGCCGCCAGATCGACCACGCTGTCGCCTCACTGGACGCGCTGCCCGGTGTCGTCGACGCCGTCGGCGACGCGCTGCCGGTGCTGCTCGACTCCGGGGTGCGCACCGGGGCCGACGTCGCGACCGCGGTCCGGCTCGGCGCCCGCGCCGTACTGCTGGGGCGCCCGTTCGTGCACGGGCTCGCCCTGGACGGGGCCCGCGGCGTCGCGCAGGTGCTGCAGAACGTCGTCGCCGAGCTCGACCTGGTCTGCGGGCTGGCGGGGGCCACCACCCCGGCCGGAATCGAGCTGCGCGAGCGTCCCTGACGGGGCGCCCGGCGGTGCGGTCCGGCGCGCCCGCCCGCCCGGGTCGTGGCACGGTCGGAACATGACGCGCACGACGGCCACCCGCACCCGGCAGGACGTCGCCCGCCTCGCGCTCGGCGCGATGCTGGTGTTCGCCGGGACCTCGCACCTCACCTTCGCCCGCCGCGAGTTCCGTGCCCAGGTCCCGCCGTGGGTCCCGATGGACACCGACGACGTCGTGCTGCTCTCCGGGGCCGCCGAGATCGCGCTCGGCGCCGCGCTGGCCGGCCTCCCGAAGGAGCGCCGCCGGGTCGGCGGCCTGGCCGCCGCGTTCTTCACCGCGATCGTCCCCGGCAACGTCTCCCAGTACCGCAACCGCGTCGACGGGTTCGGTCTCGACACCGACACGAAGCGCGCCGCGCGGCTGGCCGGGCAGCCGCTGCTGGTGGCGTGGGCGCTCTACGCGGGCGGGCTGATCCCGCGCCGGTGAGCCGGTGCCGGTCCGTCGCCGGTCGACCGTCACGATCACCGGATGGACGCGATGGTGCGGATCGGGCTCGTCGAGCTCGCTCTCGGTGCGATGCTGGGCTGGGCGGTGGTCGTGTCGGTGACCCGCCCCGACGCGTGGCGGCGGATCGGGATCGTGGAGCCGCGCCGGCTGCTGCAGGCGCATCTCGACGTCGTGTTGATGGGGCTGATCCTGGTCGCCGTCGGGCTGGCCGCGCCGGAGCTGCCGGGCTGGCTCGTGGCCGTACTGGTGTTCGGGACCTGGGTCAACCCGGCGCTGTTCCTGCCGATGGCCTGGAGACCGGACGTCGTCCGGCACCCGGTCTTCCGCGTCGTCAGCGGACTGTCCTTCGTCGCGACCAGCGGCGGACTGGTGCTGGCCGCGATCCTCGGCTGAGCGCGCCGGGGGCCCGGAAAAACGGGCGAACGGGACGCCCGACGCGACGCGCCGGTACCCGATCGCACGTCGCGTGTAGCACGGCGGGCTCCGGTACGGCTAATGTCCACCCCGTAGGAACCGGCAAGACGCGAGGAGACATCCGGATGCCACAGGGAACCGTCAAGTGGTTCAACGCGGAGAAGGGGTACGGGTTCATCACGCCGGACGGAGGCGGGCAGGACCTGTTCGTCCACTTCAGCGCGATCCAGTCCTCCGGATACCGCAGCCTCGACGAGGGGCAGACCGTGACCTTCGAGGTCACCCAGGGTCAGAAGGGTCCGCAGGCGGACCAGGTCGTTCCCACCTGACCGCCTGATCCGACGCCGACGCCCGGGGTGCTCACGCGAAGCACCCCGGGCGTCGTCGTGTCGGGGGTCAGGACGCCAGACGGGTCTCCAGCCCGGCGACGACCAGCTCGACGCGGCTCAGCGTCCAGCTGCGCGGCGGGTCGTCGATCCGGTCGCGGAACACCGCCCGGATCTGGGCGTCGAACGGCTCGGCCGACTCCAGCACCTGGTCGCGCCGACGCGCGTCCCCGGTGCCGGAGGAGCTGGCAGTCAGCCACGGCTGCATTCCCATGTGGATGGCGGTCGAGGCGCCCAGCGCCGCGTCCTCGGCGGTGAAGCCCGCCTCCAGCAGCCGGTCGGTCAGTCGCCGGAACGCCGACATCATCGCGTCGGGTGACTCCGGCAGCCGCACCATCGCGGGGGCGAGGCCTGGGTGCTCGGCCATCACGTCGAACGTCGCCGCCGCGAACGCCAGCATCTGCTCCTGCCACCGGCCCTCGTCGGTCGCGGGGAAGACGTCGTCGGTCACCACGTCGTCCACCAGCGCGGCGACGAGCGCCTCCAGGCTGGGGAAGTGGCGGTAGAACGTGGAGTACTTCACGCCGACCCGGGCGGTCACCGCGCCGACCGTCAGGTCGGAGAAGCCGAGCTCGCGCGCAGCGGCCAGCAGTGTCGCGCGGTCGGTCAGTGGCGGACGGCCGGTGCGCCGTGCCGGTCTGCTCTCGGTCTCGGTCACGCCCGCATGCTACTGCCCGTGCCCACGTCCGGGACAGGCTAGTCGCGGTTGGTCTGACGACTACCTGTGACCTGGCCCATCTCTGGTTCGTTGAGCGGTCGTTCGTTCGGCCGGACGGCCGTGCGGTGGTCTCGCAAAGCGGATCGATCACGACGGAGTGTCACGGCGGAACGGATGCTCCGGCGACGATCCGGCCCAGGGTGCGCAGGCTCGGCGAGCCGGGGTCCCAGTAGCCGCCGTGCGCGGCGGCGAACGCGGACTCGTCGTTCGGGGTGGCCGGGTCGTCCGGGCGCGGGAGCGCCGACCCGGGGGCCGAGTCGAACACCCGTGCACCGAACCCCGGTGCCGCCGGGTCCGGGCCGTGCAGGAGCCCGGTCGGGGCGAGACCGCGCGAGGTCGCGAAGACCTCGACCCCGGGCACCCGGCCGATCGGGTCGTGCCGCGCGGTCGTCGCCCAGACGTGCCCGGGTGCGCTGCCGAGCTCGGAGGCGTGCCCCGTGCCCGTCCCGGGGCTGCCGACGAACACGACGTCGTCGGCGGCGAGGCCGCCGCCCCGGGCGGCGTTCCCGAGCACCGTCGAGCCGTAGGAGTGCCCGACGACGGTCAGGTGCACCGGTCCGGCGTGCCCGGCCCGCAGGCCGTCCTGGAAGGACCGCAGGTCCCCGGCGGCGGCGCGGGCGGCAGCGGGGTCCGCCGCCGCGAGCAGGTCCGGGGGAGCGTCGTAGCCGGTCCACAGGACCGCGGCGACGGCACCGCCCGGCGCGGCCGCCCGGGCGGCGGCGCGGGTCGCCTCGACCCGGGCCAGGTCACCGGGCACCGTGCCCCAGCCCGCGGTCGTCCCCGGGACGTGGGTGAGCACGTGCGCGGCGCGGTCCGGATCGCCGACGGCGAGCACGAGCCGCCCGCCGGTGGTCCCGCGCTCCAGGCGGAGCAGGTACGCGTCGCCGGCGTCCAGGCGTCGACGGGTGGTCTCCAGTCCGGCCGAGGCCCGCCGGGCGCGGTCCGCGCCCGCGGTGTCCCCGGCCCGGTCCAGCAGCGCCGCCCGGGCCCGCAGCCGGGACAGCTCGGCGTCGAGCAGGACCCGGTTCGCCCGATCCCGGTCGGCGACCGGCACACCGTCCAGCCCGCCGACGAGCCCGGGCCGGGTGTGCAGCAGCTGCTCCCGGTCGGCCCCGGGCAGCCCGGTCCACCAGGACCGCACGGCGCCGCCGTCCGCACCGGCGGGCGGCGCCGCGGCGGACGCGACCGGGCGGGACACCGCCGCGGGGGCGGGGCGGAGCGCGTCGAGCGCGGCGGCCGTGGCGCGGTCGGACCGGGCGGCGGCGCCGACGGCGTCGGCGACCGCGGTGGACAGGCGGACCAGGTCCGCTCCGAAGCGGGCGACCATCGCCGGCAGTCGCCACACACCCGGCGGCTGCGCGCCGAGGCCGGCGCACAGCGTGCCGCGCTCGAGGTCGACGACGAACTGCGGGTGCACCGCCAGTGCGGCGACGACGAGCCGGCGCTGGGCGTCGAGCACCTCACCGGCGTGGGTGCCCAACACCTGCGCGGCCCGGGACGCGGTACCCGCGTCGGCACGCAGCCTGCGCACCTGCTCGGCGCGGGCGAGCGCGGCCGCGTCGGCGTCGGCCCCGCTCCACGACCCCGGTGCGCAGCGGTCCAGCTCGGCCGCGCGGTCGGACAGGGCCCGGGACACCCCGTCCCAGGTGCCGGCGCGGCGCAGCCACGCGCCGGGGTCGGCGGTCACGAGGTCGCCCAGCGCGGGCCCGGCGCTCACGAGGCGCGTCCGGCGAACGCCACCGCGGCGTCGTCGTCGGCGGCGCGCCAGGCCGCGGCGGCCGCGCGCAGGGCCGACGCCGTCGACGCGGTGTGCCCCGCGTGCTCCCGGACGGCCCGCACCATCGCGTCCTCCCAGGCCGCGGCGGCCGTCCCGGCCGCGAAGCCGGGCACCGGCACGGCGGGGCCGACGAGCGCCGCGTCCCCGGTGAGGCCCTCGGCGACGCGGTCGAGCGCCGTCGCGGCGCCGTCGAGACCGTCCGGGTCGGAGTGCGCCGTCCCGTCCGACGACGGGCGCGGTCCGGGGCGGGGCCCGCCACTCGTCCACGGCGTCCCCGGTCGGTCTCGGTCGTGCACCGCGGCACCTCCGTCGTCGGTGGCGGGCCCGCCCGGCCCGCCCGCGTCGGGAGGAGTGTGCGTGCCGCGCGCCCCCGGCACGGGCGTTCCGGGGAAACCGGCACGGGGCTCGCGATCATGACCGGTCGCCGTGAGACCATCTGCGCCGGTCGGGAGCAGCGGGCCGGGTCCCGAGCGGCGCCCGGTCGGGGAGAGGAGCGTCGTGGTCGGCGTCCAGCGGGTGATGACGGTGTCCACCCCTGCGGAGACGGTGCTCGGTTACCTGGCCGACCACGGGCACAGCGAGATCTGGGACCCCACCGTGCGCTCCAGCACCCGCTCCGACGGCGGCGGCCCGGTCGCGGTCGGCGCCGCCTGGCACACGGTGTCGGTGTGGGGCGGACGGGAGAGCGAGCTCGACCACACGCTGCGGGAGCTGACGGCCGGTCGGGTCGTGTTCGTCGGGGAGAACCCGACGGTCACCGCGACCGAGGAGATCGTCGTCGAGCCGGCCGAGGGTGGGGGGAGCGTCGTGAGCTTCCACGCCCGGGTACGGCTCAAGGGTCTGCTGAAGCTGGCGGCGCCGTTCCTGCGGCGCGAGTTCGAGCGGCACGGCGACGAGCTGGAGCGCACCCTGCCGCCGGTGCTGGAACGCCTGCAGGGGCCCGCGCCGGCCCCGCCGCCGTAGGCCCGCGGCTCAGCGGTCGCGCCAGAACCCCATGCGACGGCTGATCTCACGCCCCGCGGCGACGACCTCCGGGGTGATCCGCTCGATCCGCTCGGCGGAGAGCCGGTAGGCGGGCCCGGACACGGAGAGCGCGGCCACCACCGCACCGCCGTGGTCCACCACCGGCGCGGCGACGGCGTTGAGGCCGGTCTCCAGCTCCTCCAGCGACCACGCGTACCCGTGCCGGCGGACCCGGCGCAGCTCCTCCACGAGCGTGTCGCGGCCCTGCTCCGGCACGGTGTCCGGCATCGTTCCCGGGTCGTCGAGGACGACCGAGGCGAGCAGCACCTTGCCGCTGGAGGTGTTGTGCATCGGGGTGATCCGGCCGAGCCAGTTGAACGTGGTGACCATCGACGGGCCGCGGGCCTGGTCGACGTTGACCGCCCACCCGCGGTCGGGGATGGCGATGTTGACGGTCTCGCCGAGCCGCTCCGCGAGCGTCTCGCAGACCGGATGGCCCTGGGTGGTGACCTCCAGGCGCTCGGCGACACGGCCGGCGAGCGGGATCAGCCCGAACCCGAGGCGGTACTTGCCGCGGTCGGCGATCTGCTCGACCAGGCCGCGCTCCTCCAGCGCCCCGAGCAGCCGGAAGGCGGTCGACTTGTGGACGTCGAGCGAGGCCGCGAGCTCGCTGACCCCCGCCTCGCTGCGGTCGGCCAGCAGGGTCAGCAGGGTGATGGCCCGGTCGACCGACTGCACCCCGGGCTCCCGTCCGCGCACCGTGTTGCTCATTGCGCAACCCTAACCCGGCATTCCGTACGTTGCCACGTGGGGCGGCTGGAAGGCGTGACCGTGTCCCTGCACACGGGTGTCCGGCCCGGGTTTGCACACCGACCGGTTCCCGGTGAAAGCTCGCGCCGTGCCGAGCCTCTACATCGACGGAAGCTGGACCACCGGGTCCGCCGGGACCGCCCCGGTGATCAACCCCTACGACGCCTCGACGGTCACCGAGGTCGACCAGGCCGGACCCGACGACGTCGACCGTGCCGTCGCCGCCGCGCGCCGTGCCTTCGACGACGGACCGTGGCGGCGGACCACGACCGGCGAGCGCGGTGCGCTCCTCGGGCGGATCTCCGACCTGCTGGTGCGGGACCGGGAGAAGATCGCCCGGCTGGAGACCCTCGACACCGGCAAGACGATCGCGGAGGGCCGCCAGGACGTCGACGACGTCACCGCCGTCTTCCGCTACTACGCCGGGCTCGCCGACAAGGACGCCGGCCGGATCGTCGACACCGGCAACCCGGCCGTGGTGTCGCGGATCGTGCACGAGCCGGTCGGTGTCTGCGCGCTGATCACCCCGTGGAACTACCCGCTGCTGCAGCTGTCCTGGAAGGTCGCCCCGGCGATCGCCGCCGGCAACACGATGGTGATCAAGCCCAGCGAGGTCACCCCGCTGACCTCGATCGTGCTGGTGGAGCTGTGCGAGGAGATCGGGGTCCCGCCCGGCGTGGTGAACATCGTGCTCGGCGACGGGCCGTCGGTCGGCGCCCCGCTGACCGAGCACCCGGACGTGGACATGGTCAGCTTCACCGGCGGCCTGTCCACCGGCCAGAAGATCATCCGGGCGTCGGCCGAGACGGTGAAGCGCACCGCCGTCGAGCTGGGCGGGAAGAACCCGAACATCGTCTTCGCCGACACCGACTTCGAGCTCGCCGTCGACTACGTGATGCTCGCGGTGTTCCTGCACTCCGGCCAGGTCTGCTCCGCGGGGGCCCGGCTGATCATCGAGGACTCGGTCGCCGACGCGGTCGTGGACGAGGTGGTGCGCCGCGCGCAGCGGATCCGGCTCGGCAACGGTCTCACCGACGGCGTCGAGGTCGGCCCGCTGGTCTCCGCCGCGCACCTGGCCAAGATCGAGGACTTCGTCGCGGCCGCCCGCGCCGAGGGCGCCACGATCCGCTGCGGCGGCGCCCGCCCGGACGACCCGGACCTCGGGAAGGGCTACTTCTACCTGCCGACGGTGATCACCGACCTCGCGCCGGACTCGCGGCTGATCCGTGAGGAGACCTTCGGCCCGCTGCTGACCGTCGAGCGGTTCACCACCGAGGAGGAGGCCGTCCGCCTGGGCAACGACACCGAGTACGGGCTGGCCGGTGCGGTGTTCACCGCCGACATGGGCCGCGCCCACCGGGTCGCGTCCGCGCTGCGCCACGGCACCGTCTGGATCAACGACTTCCACCCGTACTTCCCGGGCGCGGAGTGGGGCGGCATGGGCCGCTCCGGCAACGGCCGCGAGCTGGGCCCGACCGGGCTGGCCGAGTACCAGGAGATCAAGCACGTGTGGACCAACACCGCTCCGCAGCCCCAGGGATGGTTCTCGGGCCGCTGAGGCCGCCATGATGACGCGACGCAACGGCCCAGGAGGTCCACGATGACCGTTCCCGAACCGACCCGGCGGGACCCCTCCCGCGACGCGGACGGCGACGGGGGAGGGCTCGCCGAGTTCGGCTACAGCCAGACCCTCGACCGCAGCATCGGCAAGTTCGCCAGCTTCGCGGCCGGGATCAGCTACATCTCGATCCTGACCGGCACGTTCCAGCTGTTCTACTTCGGCTTCGGCACCGGCGGCGCGGCCTACTGGTGGTCCTGGCCGATGGTGTTCGCCGGCCAGTTCATGGTCGCGCTGTCCTTCGCCGAGCTGGCCGGGCGCTACCCGGTCGCCGGGTCGGTCTACAACTGGTCCAAGCAGCTGGCCGGGCCGACCGTGTCCTGGCTGGCCGGCTGGATGATGTTCACCGCCTCGGTGGTGTCGCTGGCGGCGGTCGCGCTGGCCGCGCAGCTGACGTTCCCGCAGATCTGGTCGGGTTTCCAGCTCGTCGGCGACGCCTCCGACGCGGGCGACGCCGCCGTCAACGGCGTGCTGCTCGGCGCGATCCTGATCGTGCTCACCACGGTGATCAACGCGGTCGGGGTGAAGCTGATGGCGCGGATCAACTCCACCGGGGTGTTCATCGAGCTGATCGCCGCCGTCGTCATCGTCGTGGCGCTGCTGCTGAGCATCCGCAACCCCGTCTCGGTGCTGTTCGAGACCCCGGCGCCGGCGGCGGGCGGCGGCGGCTACTTCGGCACGTTCCTGGTCGCGGCGCTCGCCTCGGCCTACGTGATGTACGGCTTCGACACCGCCAGCTCGCTCGGCGAGGAGACGGTCGACCCGCGGCGCACCGCCCCGGCGGCGATCCTGCGCGCGGTCGTCGCGTCGTTCGTGCTCGGTGGGCTGATCCTGCTCGGGATCATCCTGGCCGCACCGGACCTGGCCGACCCGCGCCTGGGCAGCAAGGACGGCGGCGGGCAGCTCGTGCTGCTGGAGGTCGCCGGCGGCACGATCGGCCGGGTCTTCCTGATCACCATCAGCATCGCGGTGATCGTCTGCCTGCTCGCGGTGCACACCGCGGCGATCCGGCTGATGTTCGCGATGGCCCGCGACAACGCACTGCCCGCCGGCTCCGTGCTGGCGCGGATCGACCCGAAGCACAAGACGCCGGTGGTGCCGGCGATCGTCGTCGGGCTGGTCGCAATCCTGATCCTGGTCGCGAACATCGGCGTGCCCGAGGTCTTCACCGCGGTCACCAGCGTCGCGATCATCATGATCTACATCGCGTACCTGCTGGTCACGGTGCCGATGCTGGTGCGGCGGCTGCGCGGGCAGTGGCCGGACGAGGGCCAGAAGGGGTACTTCTCGCTGGGGCGTCTCGGCCTGCCGGTGAACGTGCTCGCGGTGCTGTGGGGCGCGGCGATGGCGATCAACCTGGCCTGGCCGCGCGAGGAGGTCTACGGCACCGGGTGGCTGCGGTTCATCGCGTTCCTGTTCATCGGGGTCGTGGCGCTGGCCGGGCTGGCGTGGTTCCGGCTGCGCGGCCGCCACGGGCTGGGCTGTCTGCCCGAGCACCGGGCGAAGGAGATCGAGCAGGGCATGGGGGAGACGGCGTGACCGACCGGTTCGACTACATCGTGGTGGGTGGCGGCTCGGCGGGCTGCGCGCTCGCCGCGCGGCTCTCGGAGGACCCCGCGGCGCGGGTGCTGCTGCTGGAGGCGGGCCCGTCCGACGTCGGCGACCCGAACATCCTGCGGCTCACCGACTGGATGGCGCTGCTCGACTCCGGCTACGACTGGGACTACCCGGTCGAGCCGCAGGAGCGCGGCAACTCCCACATGCGCCACGCCCGCGCGAAGGTGCTCGGCGGCTGCGGCTCGCACAACTCCTGCATCGCCTTCTGGACCCCGCGCGAGGACCTCGACGAGTGGGCCGCGTCCGGCCTGACCGGCTGGTCCGCCGACGAGTGCTGGCCGCTGATCCGGCGCCTGGAGACCAACGACGGCGACTGGGACGGCCACGGCCGCTCCGGCCCGGTCAACCTCATGCAGATCCCCGCGAAGGACCCCTGCGGCGACGCCGTGCTGGCCGCCGCCGCGCAGGTCGGCATGCCGACGGTGCGGTTCAACGAGGGCCACACCGTCACCGACGGCGCCGGGTACTTCCAGATCAACTCCTTCCCCGACGGCACCCGCGCCTCGGCGTCGGTGTCCTACCTGCATCCGATCCTGGGCTCGCGCCCGAACCTGGAGGTGCGCACCGACTGCTGGGCCTCGCAGGTGCTGTTCGACGGCACCCGCGCCACCGGCGTCGAGTACCAGCGGGGGATCGGCCCGGGCCGCGAGACCGCGCACGCCGAGCGCGAGGTGATCCTCTCCGCGGGGGCGATCGACACCCCGAAGCTGCTGATGCTCTCGGGCATCGGCCCGGGGGAGCACCTGCGCGAGTTCGGCATCGAGGTCCGCTCGGACCTGCCCGGCGTCGGCTCGAACCTCGACGACCACGTCGAGGGCCTGGTCTTCTGGGACGCGGCGAAGCCGATGGTCACCGAGTCGACGCAGTGGTGGGAGATCGGGCTGTTCGCCCGTACCGACCCGGCCCTGGACCGGCCGGACCTGATGATGCACTACGGCTCGGTGCCGTTCGACATGAACACGCTGCGGTGGGGCTACCCGACCACCGACAACGGGTTCTGCCTCACCCCGAACGTCACCCGTGGCCGGTCCCGGGGGACCGTGCGGCTGCGCACCCGCGACTTCCGGGACCGGGCCCGGGTCGACCCGCGCTACTTCACCGACCCCGAGGGCCACGACATGCGGGTGATGACCGCGGGCGTCCGGCTGGCCCGCCGCATCGCCGAGCAGCCGCAGCTGAAGGAGTGGATCGCCGCCGAGCTGGCGCCGGGCCCGGACGCCGTGACCGACGACGAGCTCGCCGACTACATCACCAAGACCCACAACACCGTGTACCACCCGGCGTGCACCGCGCGGATGGGCGCCGACGGCGACCCGGGCGCCGTCCTGGACCCGCAGCTGCGGGTCCGCGGGGTGCAGGGTCTGCGGGTCGCCGACGCGTCGGCGATGCCCTTCCTGCCGGCGATCAACCCGAACATCACCACGATGATGATCGGGGAGAAGAGCTCGGACCTGGTGCGGGCCGCGCACGCCGGCTGACCCGACCGGCCCGGCTCAGCCGGGAACGGGCCGCCAGGAGCCGGTCGACGAGGTCGTCGACCGGGACGTCGTCGGCGGAGTTGTCCAGCGTCACGTGCGTCGCGCCGGTCCGGTGGACGAGGTCACGCTCGAGCCCGCCACGGGCTGACCGCTCAGCCCTCGCCGACGACCTCCACCGTCGCGTGCAGCGGGGTGTCGGACACGGAGAACCCGAGGTGCAGGTCGTAGGTCCCCGGCTCGGTCGCCCACGTCCCGCCCGCACGGTGGCGGAACGCGCGCCGTGACACCGCCACGGTGGCCGTCGTCGTGCCGGGGGCGGCGTCGACGACCGCCCAGCCGGCCAGCCGGCGGGCGGGCCGCTCGACGTCGGAGCCGGGCCGGGACAGGTAGGCCTGCACGACCTGGCGGCCCGCCCGGTGGCCGGTGTTGGTCAGGGTGACCGTCACCGCGACGCCGTCGGCCGACCAGGGCCCGGCGACGGCGTCGTCGAGGGTCCAGGTGGTGTAGCCGAGCCCGTGCCCGAACGGGTAGGCCGGCGTCTCGCCGTGGCGCAGCCAGTTGCGGTGCCCGACGTGCACGCCCTCGTCGTAGCGCAGGACGCCGCCGGTCGGGCGCCCGGAGAGCACCGAGCGCTCCTCGCCGGTGGCGGGCCAGGTGGTCGGCAGCCGCCCGCCCGGCTCGGCGTGCCCGAGCAGCACGTCGGCGACGGCGTCGCCGAAGCGCTCGCCGCCGAACCAGCCGAGCAGCACCGCGGCCACCTCGTCGCGCCAGGGCAGCAGCACCGGGGCACCGGAGTTGACCACCACCACGGTGCGCGGGTTGGCCGCGGCGACGGCCCGGACCAGGTCGTCCTGGTGGCCGGGCAGCGCCAGCGAGGTGCGGTCGAAGCCCTCGCTCTCGATCCGGTCGCTGGTCCCGACCACGACGACGGCGACGTCGCAGGCCGCCGCCAGCGCGGCCGCCGCGGCCACCTCGGTCTGCGGGTCGGCGACGACGGTCTCGGTCCCGACGGTGAGCGCGAACAGTGCCATGCCGGCCTCGCCGCCGGACGGGCGGAACCGGAACACCAGGTCGACCGGTCCGTCGGTGCCGACCTCCCCGGTCACCGAGGGGGCCTCGAAGATCGCCGCGCCCGGACCCTCGTCGCCGGTCAGGACGGCCTCGGTGTCGAGCACCGCCGTCCCGTCGGCGTGCACCGTCACGTGCCCGACGGCGGCGGCCCCGACCCGGTGCGTCCCGGGCTCGGGTGCCCACCGTGCCGACACCTCGACGGTCTCGGCGCCGTCGGGGATCTCGGCGCCCATCCAGATCAGCGAGGCGCCGAGCCGGTGCTCGCTGCGCAGCGCGGAGCCGTCCGCGGCGCGGAACACCGCGCGCAGTCCGGGTTCCCCGGTGACCGGGTCGGTGACCGTGGCCGGGTCGAAGGGCTGCACGCCCTCGGCGACCTGCGCGCCCAGCCGGTACCGCACCCGGTCCTCGCCGAGCGCGGCGCGCAGCCCGTCCAGCGGCGCGACGACCGCGGCAGGTCGGACCGTGGCGCTCCCGCCGCCCTGGGTGCGGGCGAGCGCGGCGTTGTGCCCGAGCACCGCGACCGTGCCGAGCGACGAGGCGTCCCACGGCAGCTCGCCGGTGTTGCGCAGCAGGACGCTGCCCGCGGCGGCGAGCCCGCGGGCCACGGCGGCGCCGTCCTCGGCGGCCGGGACGGCGGGCGGCGTCGGTGCCCCCTCCAGCGCGCCGACCCGGGCGGCCAGGCGCAGCAGCCTCCGCAGCTTGCCGTCGACGACGGATTCCTCGACCTCGCCGTCGCGCACCGCGGCGACCAGGCGCTCGCCCCAGGCGCCCACCGGGCCGGGCATCACCAGGTGCTGCTCGGCGCGCGCCGACGCGACCGTGGTGCGCACCGCGCCCCAGTCCGACATCACGAGCCCGTCGAAGCCCCACTCGCCGGTGAGCGGCTCGGCGAGCAGCGGGTTCTCGCTCATCGTCGCGCCGTTGACGGCGTTGTAGGCCGACATCACCGCCCACGCCCCGGCCCGGGTGACGGCCGGTTCGAACGCGGCCAGGTACAGCTCGTGCAGCGCCCGCTCGTCGACCGCGTTGTCCACGGTGAAGCGCTCGGACTCGGCGTCGTTGGCGACGTAGTGCTTCGGTGTCGCGGCGACCCCGTGCGCCTGCAGCCCCTCCACGTAGGCCGCGGCGAGCTCGCCGGTCAGCAGCGGGTCCTCCGACAGCGCCTCGAAGTGGCGGCCGCCGAAGGGGGTGCGGTGCAGGTTGATCGTCGGCCCGAGGACGACGTCGGCGTGCTGCCGGCGGGCCTCGGCGCCCAGGGCCGAGCCGTAGCGGCGGGCGAGCTCCGGGTCCCAGGTCGCCCCCAGTGCCGTCGACGACGGCAGCGACAGTGACGGCGACCGCTCGTCGAAGCTCTCCCCGCGCACCCCGGACGGGCCGTCCGACAGCACCATCCGGCGCAGCCCGATCGCGGGCTCGGCCGGGGTGGACCAGAAGTCGGCCCCGGTCAGCAGCCGGACCTTCGCCTCCAGATCGAGCCGGGCGATGAGCGTGGTGAGCAGGTCCTCGTCGACGGAAGGCATGGGGCCACCGTACCCGTGAAAACCTAGTGACACTCGGGATTCGTGGGTTAGCCTCGACCGGTGACGACGGGACGCGGGCGCTACGCCAAGGGGCGGCAGCGGCGGGAGCAGATCCTGGACACGGCGCTGGAGGTGTTCGCGACCGGCGGCTTCCACGCGTCGTCGACGAAGGAGATCGCGCGCCGGGTCGGGGTCAGCGAGCCGACCCTGTTCCACTACTTCGGGTCCAAGCAGGCGCTGCTGGTCGCGGTGCTGCAGGCCCGCGACGAGCGCTCCGCCGCCGCGCGCGCCGAGCCCGGGAGCGGCCCCGAGGCGCTGCTGGAGACCGTGCGCGACAACGGGTCCGAGCCCGGTCTGGTCCGGCTGTACGCGGTCACCTCGGCCGAGGCGACCGACCCGGGCCACGCCGCCCACGACTGGTTCGCCCGGCGCTACGACCGGCTGCGGACCGCGCTCGCCGCGGAGCTGGAGCCCGGAGCGGGTCCGGGTGCGGACCCCGGTGCCGACCCCGGAGCCGGCGCGGCGCCCGCCGGGGAGCTCACCCCGGACCGGGTGGCCCGGCTGCTGCTGGCCGCGGCCGACGGGCTGCAGGTCCAGTGGCTGCTCGACCGCCCTCCCGGCGGCGCCCCGGTCGCCCCGGCCGACCCCGGCGGGTTCGACATGGCGGCCGACCTGCGTGCCCTCGTCGCGGCGCTCGTCCCGCCGCGGTGACGACGCCCGGGGGCGCTCAGCGGGTCCAGAGCGCGGCGGGCAGCTCCCGCGCCGCCTCCACCAGGCTCGGCCCGTACCAGGTCAGCAGCCGCCCGCTGACCAGCGCCGACGGCGCGTCGAACGCCTCGGGCCCGTCGTCGGCGGTGAACAGGTACGGCTCGTCGGGCAGCACGACGAGGTCGTGCTCCGGCAGCGCCGCGGGGTCGATCCGCGGGTAGCGCTCGGGGGAGCCGGCGAGTGCGTTGTCGATCCCGATCCGGTCCAGCACCGCGCCGGTGAAGGTGTCCGAGCCGACGGCCATCCACGGCCGCCGCCAGATCGGCACCACGGCGCGCCGCCGCGGCGACGCGGGCTCGACGTCGGCCCACAGCTCGCGGGCCTCGCGCAGCCAGCCGGGTTCGCCGAGCCCGCAGGCGTCGAGCAGTCGGCCCAGCGAGGCGAGGCCGCCGTCGACGTCGCGGATGTCGGTGACGTAGACCGGCAGCCCCGCGGCGCGCAGCGCGTCCAGATCGGGGAGGCGGTTCTCCTCCTGGTTGGCGACGACCAGGTCCGGGGCCAGCGCGACGATCCGCTCGACGTCGGGGTTCTTCGTCCCCCGGATCCGTTCCGCGCCGAGGTCGCCGGGGTGGGTGCACCAGTCGGTCGCGCCGACGACGATGCCGGGCGCGGTCGCCTCCAGTGCCTCGGTCAGCGACGGCACGATCGACACGACCCGCCGCACGCTGCCCGGGACTCCGACCTCGCGTCCCTCGTCGTCGACCGGTGCCGCAGTCCGCGCAGTCATGGGGCCGACGGTATCCCGGGGCCGGGCCGGACGCGTCCCCGTCGAGCACCGCGGCCGTCCGCCGGGCCCGCCGACCCCGGTTCACCCGTGGTCGGCCAGCCACCGTGGCCCGTGCCGGACGACGAACGCCCGCAGGTCCCGCACCGGCGCCGTCGGCCGCGGGTCGGCCGCGTGCACCATCCCCAGCGTCCGCACGGTGTGCGGGCTGCGCACCGGCACCTGCACCACCCCCGGCACGTCCGGCCCGGCGGGGAGCAGCGCGACGCCCAGCCCGGCCCCGACCAGACCGCGCAGCGTCGCCGTCTCCCCGCCCTCGAACGCCCGGCGCGGGCGGAACCCGGCCTGCGCGCACCACGACTCCACCACCCCCTGCAGCCCGTAACCGCGGGCGAACAGCAGGAACGGGTCGTCGGCGACCTCGGCGAGGTCCGCGGCACCAGCGCCCGCCAGCCGGTGCCCGGACGGCACCGCGAGGCGCAGCTCCTCCTCGGCCAGCGGGGTCGCGACCAGGCCCGGCTCGTCGGGCACGGGGGAGGTGAGGGCCAGGTCGACCCGGCCGTCACGGACCCGTTCCAGCAGTGCCGCGTGCGGCACCTGCACCAGCTCGATCCGCACCCGCGGGTGGTGCTCCCGGAACTCCCGCAGGATCCCCGGCACCGCGAAGGTGCCCATCGTCCCGAGGAAGCCGAGCGCGACCCGGCCGGTGACCGGGTCGGCGTCGCCCGCCAGCTCGGCGACGCCCGCACCGAGCTCGGCCAGCGCGGCCTCGGCCCGCGGCAGCAGCGTCCGCCCGGCCGCGGTCAGCGCCAGCCCGCGCCCGGACCGCCGGAACAGCGCGACGCCCAGTTCGCTCTCCAGCCGGGCGATCGCCCGCGACAGCGTGGGCTGCGGGACCCCGATCCGCTCCGCGGCGCGGGTGAGGTGACCGTCGCGCGCGACCGCGACGAAGCGGTGCAGCGCCGGTGCCAACGACTCATGCATCAATGCATGCTACCTCGACGACACATGCATTGGACGCATCCGACGCCGACGCCTACGGTCGTGTGCGATGACAACGACCGAGCGTCCCCCGGCTCCGACCGCCACCCGGTCCGCCCCGCCCCACGAGCGCGGCACCCCCGGCTACCGGCGGCTCGGCATCGCCCTGTGGCTCTCGGGTCTGGCGACGTTCGTGCTGGTCTACAGCGTGCAGGGGCTGCTGCCGACGCTCTCGGCGGAGTTCGGCGTGCCCTCGTCGACGGCCAGCCTGGTCCTGTCGGCGACGACCGGCACCCTCGCCCTCGCCGTACTGCCGCTGTCCGCGCTCACCGAGTCCTGGGGCCGCGCGCGGGTCATGACCTGGGCGCTCGCGGCGTCGGCGGTCCTCGCACTGCTCGCCCCGCTGGCGCCCACCTTCGAAACCCTCGTCGTCGTCCGCGGGCTGCAGGGCATCGCCCTCGCGGCGCTGCCGGCCCTGTCGATGGCCCACCTCACCCACGAGGTCGCGCCGCGGCACCTCGGCGGCGCGGTCGGGCTGCTCATCGCCGGCAACACCCTCGGCGGGCTGTCCGGGCGGCTCGTCGCGTCCTGGGTCGCCGAGCTCGGCGGCTGGCGGGCCGGACTCGCCGCCGTCGGTGCGGTCTCGGTGCTCGCGACCGTCGCGTTCCGGCTGCTCCTGCCGCCCGCGACGGCGCCCGCCCCGGCCCGCACGCGCCTGCGCGACCTCGGTGGACCGCTGCGCCGCCACCTCACCGACCGGGGCCTGCTCTGTCTGTTCGGGATGGCGTTCCTGCTGATGGGCGCGTTCGTGACCGTCTACAACTACCTCGGGTTCCGGCTGCTGGCCCCGCCGTTCTCGCTGCCCGGCACCCTGGTGGGGCTGGTGTTCCTCGGCTATCTCGCCGGCAGCTGGGCCTCCACCGGCGCGGGCAGGCTGGGGGACCGGTTCGGGCGCCGCCCGGTGCTGTGGGTGGCGACGCTGGTCGCGCTCGGCGGGATCTGGGTGACCCTGCCCGACCTGCTCCTCACCACCCTGGCCGGCCTGCTGCTGGTGACCGTCGGCTTCTTCGGCGCCCACTCGGTCGCCAGCTCCTGGGTGGGGCGGCGCTCGGCGATGCTGCCCGGTGCGGTGCCGGCCCAGGCGTCGTCGCTCTACCTGGTCGGCTACTACGCCGGGTCCAGCATCGGCGGCGCCGTCGGCGGGGTCGCCTACGACCACGCCGGCTGGGCGGGCGTCGTCGGCTACGTCAGCGCCCTGCTGGCCGGGGCGCTGGGCCTCGCCCTGGTCCTGCGGCGCACCCCGGCCCCCGCCTGAGCCCGGTTCAGAACAGCAGGAGGGCCACGACCGCGCCGAGCAGCAGCAGCGCGGCCAGCACCAGCAGCAGCGCTCCGGCCCTGCGACGGCGGTCCGCGGCGGCACCGTCGTCGTGGTCGACCTCGGCCAGCGTGCTGTCCAGCGCGTGCGTCCCCGCCCCGTCCCCGGGTACCCCCGGCGCGGCCGGGACGGTGTCGTCACCGGCGGGTCGCTCCCGGGTGCCGACCGGCGGGGGAGCCGGGTCGCCGTGCACCGCGCGCAGCCGGGCGGCGAGTGCCGCGGCGTCGCGCGGGCGCCGGTCCGGGTCCTTGGCCAGGGCCTGCAGGAGCACCTCCTCCAGCGCGGGTGGGACGCCCGGGCGCAGCGACGACGGCCGTGGCGGCGTCTCCCGCAGGTGCGCCACGACCACCGCGAGCGGGTCGGCGTCGGTGAACGGCGGCCGTCCGGTGAGCGCGGTGAACAGGCAGCAGGCCAGCGCGTACAGATCCGCACGGCCGTCGAGGTGCGCGGCGCCGCGGCCCTGCTCGGGGGCCAGGTAGAGCGGGGTGCCGATCACATGACCGGTCCGGGTGCGCCCGGCGCCGTCGCCGAGGCGCGCGATGCCGAAGTCGGTCACGACGACGGTCCCGTCCGGGCGCAGGATGATGTTGCCGGGGGTGACGTCGCGGTGCACCACCCCGGCCCGGTGCGCGGCGGCGAGCGCCTCGGACACGGCAGCCCCGATCCGGGTCACCTCCCGCGGCTCCAGCGGGCCGGTCCGCCCGATGCGCCGCGCGAGGGTCTCGCCCTCGACGTAGGACATGACGACCCAGGCCGTGTGCCCGGTCGTGCCGGTGTCGTGCACGGTGACGACGCCGGGGTGGTCGATCGCGGCGGCGGCGCGGGCCTCGTCGCGCAGCCGGGCGACGTCGCCGTGGTCGCCCGCGCGCAGCAGCAGCTTGACCGCGACCGGGCGGTCCAGCTCCCGGTCGTGGGCCAGGTGCACCGTCGACATCCCGCCCCGGCCGAGCACGTGGCGCAGCTCGTAGCGCCCGCCCACCACGTCACCCGCGCCCGGCAGGCCGGCCGGGATCTCGTCGGTGCGTTCCGGTCCGGCCGCGCCCGGCAGCTCGGCCGTCCCGCTCACGACGCCGGCAGCGTCCGCTGCGTGCTCTCCGGGTGCCCGGCGCCGATCAGCTCGTCGAACAGGTAGCCGTGGTCCAGCATCGCCCGGCGCAGCGACTCCGTGTCGGCGTCGTCCTCGGCGACGGCGACGGCGTGTGCCGCACGGTAGTGCCCGACCAGGTCGGGGTGGTCGACCGAGATCATCTCCTCGCGCTCGGAGAAGTGCTCGACCGGGTAGCCGCGGGTGCGCATCACCTGCTGCAGCAGCAGGTCGGTGTCGCGCAGCCCGGCCCGCGGGGTGCGGACGAAGGCGTTCTGCGCACCCGCGAAGTCCCCGGCGAACCGCTCGCGCTCGTCGGCGTCGAGGTCGCGCACGTCCAGCTCCCGGCGCCGGCTCAGCCGACGGCGCAGCTCGGTCTCGCCGCGGTCCTTCCCACCGGACTGCTCGACGACGTGGTCGTACTCCTGCCCGAAGTGCCGGCGCAGGGCGGCGGTCCTCCGGCGGCCGCGCACCCGGGACCCGACCACGAGGGCCAGGCCCAGCACGACCAGTACCACGACGGCGACGACGACCCACAGCATGACGTCCGGTGACATCGGTGATCCCCCTCCGGGACGAGACCCGTCCGAGCAGCATCCCGCCCCGCCGGCGATCACGCGCGGTGAACAAGGGCAGGTCCCTCCGCATGGAGGAGTGACGCTCCGGAACACGGGGTGCGCTGCTCCGTCCGCGTACGCAGGTGTGCGACACGCCGGGAGACGGTGCTCCGGGCAGGTGGAATCGTCTTCGGAACGGGAGGACATGTGTCCGTTTCGTCACCCGTGTGGAGCACACCCCCGCCGTCCGGCACGCTCCGCCGTCTGCCACGGTGGAGAAGCCCCCACCACCCCAGCAGCACCCCGGGAGGACCCCCGATGAAGAAGGCCGGTCGCAAGCTCTCCAAGGCCGCCGAGTCGTTCGTCGAGGCCATCGGCATCCTCGGCGGGTGGAACCGCGGGCGTCGCCGGAGCCGGTCCCGCCGCTGACGTGGGTGGGCGTTGCCACCGCCCGACTGTTTAGCTTGTGGTAAGCACATCATGTCCGGTTCCTCCGGGAAGACAGGTGTGCCCACCACGTGACCGACGCCGCCCACGACACCCACCGCCCGGCCGGGGACGGCTCCGCCGGGCCACCCGGCGAGGACCCGCTGCCCCGGCGCGTGCCGGTCTTCGCCGTCGTCGGTCTGGCGCTGCTGATGTTCTCCCTCGACGGGACGTCGGTCGCCACCGCGCTGACGACGATCAGCGGCGACCTCGGCGCCGACCTGGCCTGGACCGGCTGGGTCGTGACCGTCGCCGCCGTCGGGCAGATCCTGGCGTTGCCACTGGGCGGCTGGCTGTCCGACCGCTTCGGCGGCCGGCGGATGTTCCTGGCCGGGGTCGCCGTGTTCACGGTGATGTCCGGGCTGAGCGCGCTCAGCCCCTCGATCGGCGTGCTCATCGCCTGCCGGCTGGTGCAGGGCCTCGCCGGCGGCGTGATGCTGCCGGCCGCCAACGGGATCGTCGCGCACCAGTTCGGACGTGACCGGGACCGGGCGCTCGCCCTGTTCACCAGCGTCTTCCCGATCGGCGCGATCCTCGGACCGCTGGTCGGCGGGCTGGTGCTCACCACCTGGACCTGGCACGGCATCTTCCTGGTGAACGTGCCGATCGGGATCCTGCTCGTCGCCGTCGGGCTGGCCCTGGTCGACGACCCTCCGCACCGGCGGACCGCGCGGATCGACGCCGTCGGGATCGCGCTGCTCGTCGTGACCCTGCTGGCCACGATGCTCACCATCACCCGGCTCGGCTCGCCGGGGTCGGGGCCCGGCTGGACCGCCCTGGCCGGGGTGGTCGCGCTGACGGCGGGTGCGGTGTTCGTCCGGCACGCCCGGCGACGGCCCGACGCGGTCGTCCCGGTGCACCTGCTCGCCGGGCGCGGTCTGGGCATCATGAACGTCACCAACGTCGTCTTCGGCGCCGTGGTGATCGGGTTCTCGGCGACCCTGCCGCTCTACGCCCAGGTCCGCTACGACCTGCCCGCGTTCGTCGCCGGAGCGCTGCTGACCGGCCGCGCGATCGGCACCATCGTCACCTCGGCGGCCGCGGTCGCGCTGCTGCGCCGGCTGGGCTTCCGGCCGCTGCTGCTCGGGGGCCTGGTCGCCGTCGTCGCCGGGCTGGTGGTCACTGCGGTCGCGCCCCTGTTCGGCGGGCCCACGGTGTGGCTGCTCGCCGGCTCCACCCTGCTCGGCCTGGGCACGGGCCTGTCCGGGCCGGCCGCCAACAACGCCGGCATGCACCTGGTGCCCGACGAGGTCGCTGCGGTGTCCGGGCTGCGCATCATGTTCCGGCAGATGGGCGGCATCGCCGCGGTGTCGGTGCTGACCGCCGCCGTCACCGCCGCCGAGGACCCGGGCGTGGCCGCCGGGATCGCCTACGGGGTGCTGGCGGTGGCGCTCGCGGTGGTCGGCCTGGCGGCCGCGCGGATCCCGAACCGGCGCGGCCGCTGGTGAGGGAGGCGGGGCCGGGTGGACCGGCCCCGCCCGCCGTCACATGTTGCGCCGGTACTGTCCGCCGACCTCGAAGAACGCCGTCGTCAGCTGACCCAGCGAGCACACCCGCGCGGCCCGCATCAGCTCGTCGAACACGTTGCCGTCACCGGTCGCGACGTCCTGCAGCCGCCGCAGCGCCTGCTCGGCCTCGGTGCGGTGCCGGGACTGGAAGTCCGCGAGCCGGTCGAGCTGGGACTGCTTCTCGGCCTCGGTGGCGCGGGCCAGCTCGATCTCCTGGTGCGCCTCGTCCGGGTCGGCCGGCTTGAGGAAGGTGTTGACGCCGACGATCGGCAGCTCACCGGTGTGCTTGCGGTGCTCGTAGAGCATCGACTCGTCCTGGATCCGGCCGCGCTGGTAGCCGGTCTCCATCGCGCCCAGCACGCCGCCGCGCTCGGCGATCGACTCGAACTCGCGCAGCACGGCCTCCTCGACCAGGTCGGTGAGCTCGTCGACGACGAACGAGCCCTGCAGCGGGTTCTCGTTCAGCGACAGACCCCACTCCTTGTTGATGATCATCTGGATGGCCATCGCGCGGCGCACCGACTCCTGCGTGGGCGTGGTGACCGCCTCGTCGTAGGCGTTGGTGTGCAGGGAGTTCGCGTTGTCGTAGAGCGCGCAGAGCGCCTGCAGCGTGGTGCGGATGTCGTTGAAGTTCATCTCCTGCGCGTGCAGGGACCGTCCCGAGGTCTGGACGTGGTACTTCAGCTTCTGGGAGCGCTCGTTGGCCCCGTAGCGCTCCTTCATCGCGACCGCCCAGATGCGGCGGGCGACCCGGCCGATCACCGTGTACTCGGCGTCCATGCCGTTGGAGAAGAAGAACGACAGGTTCGGCGCGAAGTCGTCGACGTCCATACCGCGCGCCAGGTAGCTCTCGACGAAGGTGAACCCGTTCGCGAGGGTGAAGGCGAGCTGGCTGATCGGGTTCGCCCCGGCCTCGGCGATGTGGTAGCCGGAGATCGAGACGGAGTAGAAGTTGCGCACCTTGTGCGCGATGAACCACTCCTGGATGTCGGCCATCATCCGCAGCGAGAACTCGGTGGAGAAGATGCAGGTGTTCTGGCCCTGGTCCTCCTTGAGGATGTCGGCCTGCACCGTGCCCCGGACGTTCGCCAGCGCGTAGGCGACGAGCTCCTCGCGCTCACCCCCGTCGGGCTCGCGGCCCTGCTCGTCGCGGAACCGGTCGACCTGCTGGTCGATCGCGGTGTTGAGGAAGTAGGCGAGGATCGTCGGCGCCGGGCCGTTGATCGTCATCGACACGGAGGTCGTCGGCGAGCACAGGTCGAAGCCGTCGTAGAGGGCCTTGAGGTCGTCCAGGGTCGCGATCGAGACGCCCGAGGTGCCGACCTTGCCGTAGATGTCGGGGCGGGTGTCCGGGTCGTGGCCGTAGAGGGTGACCGAGTCGAACGCCGTGGACAGCCGCTTGGCCTCCGAGCTCTCCGACAGGTACTTGAACCGCCGGTTGGTGCGGAACGGGTCGCCCTCGCCGGCGAACATGCGGGCCGGGTCCTCACCCTCCCGCTTGAACGGGAACACCCCGGCGGTGAAGGGGTAGAAGCCGGGCAGGTTCTCCCGGCGCAGGAAGCGCAGCAGCGCGGCGTCGTCGTCGAACTTCGGCAGCGCGACCCGGCGCACCGGGTTGCCGGACAGCGTCTCGCGGGTCAGCTTCGTGCGGAACTCCTTGTCCCGCACGGTGTAGACGTACTCGTCGCCGGAGTAGTCCTCGACCCGCGACGGCCAGGACTCCAGCAGCTCGGCGGACTCGGCGGGGACCTTCTTCTCCGCGGCGCGCAGCGCCTCGTCCAGGTCGTCGCCGCCGACCAGCTCGGCGGCGGTGCGCAGGTGCTGCGCGGTGCGGACCGCCCGGGCGTGGGTCTCGGTGTCGGCGTGGTAGTCCCGCACCGCACCGGCGATGTCGGCGAGGTAGCGGACCCGCTCCGGCGGGATGACGGCCGCGTAGTCGCTGGAGGTCTTGGTGTCGACGCGGGGGAGACGTCCCTCGCCGACGGTCAGGCCGCCCTCGGCGAGCAGGTCGCGCAGGTGCTGGTAGAGCGCGGTGACGCCGTCGTCGTTGAAGGTGGCGGCCGAGGTGCCGTAGACCGGCATGTCCTCCCAGGTCGCGCCGAACTCCTCGCGGTTGCGCACCAGCTGGCGGCCGACGTCACGGCGGGCGTCCTCGGCGCCACGGCGCTCGAACTTGTTGATCGCGACGACGTCGGCGAAGTCCAACATGTCGATCTTCTCGAGCTGGGAGGCGGCACCGAACTCCGGCGTCATCACGTACAGCGAGTGGTCGACGAACGGGACGATGCCCGCGTCGCCCTGGCCGATGCCGGGCGTCTCGACGACCACCAGGTCGAACCCGGCGGAGCGGAGCACCGCGATGGTGTCGCCGAGTCGCTCGGGCAGCGAGCCGCCGTCGTTGCCGCGGGTGGCGAGGCTGCGGAAGAACACCCGGTCACCGGACAGCGCGTTCATCCGGATGCGGTCGCCGAGCAGCGCGCCACCGCCCTTGCGCCGGGTCGGGTCCACCGCGAGCACCGCGATGCGGAGCTTGTCCTCCTGGTCGAGCCGGAACCGGCGGACCAGCTCGTCGGTCAACGAGGACTTGCCGGAGCCGCCGGTGCCGGTGATGCCGAGGACCGGCACCGGGCGCTCGGAGGCGGCGATGCGCTCGCGGACCTCGTCGGGCAGCGTCCCGGTCTCGGCCATCGTGAGCGCGCGGGCGAGGGTTGCGGTCTCGCCGGAGAACACCCCGTCTGCGAAGGCGGAGCCGACCGCGGACGCCGACGACGCGCCCTCGGCGGTCAGGTCGGTGTCGCACTCCCGGATCATGATGTTGATCATTCCGGGGAGGCCCAGGTGCTGGCCGTCCTCGGGGGAGAAGATGCGCGCGACACCGCGGGAGTGCAGCAGCTCGATCTCCTCGGGGACGATCACGCCGCCGCCCCCGCCGTAGACCCTGATGTGGCCGGCGCCGCGCTCGCGCAGCAGCTCGACCAGGTAGGAAAAGTACTCGACGTGCCCGCCCTGGTAGGACGAGATGGCGATGCCCTGCACGTCCTCCTGGATCGCGGCGGTCACGACCTCGTCGACCGAGCGGTTGTGGCCGAGGTGGATCACCTCGGCGCCCTGTCGCTGCAGGATCCGGCGCATGATGTTGATGGCGGCGTCGTGCCCGTCGAACAGGCTGGCCGCGGTCACGAAACGGACCGGGTGCGTGGGGACGTGCAGCTCGGCCTGTGCGTTCGTGTCCGTGCTCATCGGGGACGTTCCTCCCGCCGGGCGGACGGTGGTGTCCCGGCCGGTTTAGTTTGACATCCTAGTATCGGACGTACAAGGAACTCGGCGAGCGTCACAGGGGCCGTACGGTGCGGATCAGGCCGCGTCGCGTGCCGCGGGCTCCCCGGTGGCCGGAGCAGGCTGCTCGCGGACCCGGCGGGCGTGCCGGCCGGTCGGCCAGGACGTCTCCGAGCCGAACGCGTCGGGCTCGTCCTCGTGCGCGACGAGGTCGTCGTCGGCGGGTAGAGGGGGGTCCACGACGTCGGACAGCGCACGACGCGCCCGGGCGAGCTTGCGCGCCCGCCAGCGCTTCCCGGCCAGCCCGGCGACGAGCCCGAGGGTGGGCAGCAGGATCCCGGAGGCGATGACCAGCACCACGGAGTACGCGGGGAATGCGGCCACCAACAAGAAGGCCGTCAACGGCCAGTACAGCAGTGCCCGCCCCGCGCCCCGTCGCGTCCAGTCGCGATGAGGCGGCATGATCCTTACCTACCCGAACTCCGCGATCGTCATGCACGACTCGCCGCAACCCGCCCACATGTTCCGCGACCGGGGGTACGAATTCATGACCACGACACCGGACCGCACCGCGGTCGACCCGTACGCCGCCGTCCTCCTCGCGGAGAACGACCGGCTGGCCACCCTCCTGACGACGGCCGATCCGGCCACCCCGGTCCCGACCTGTCCGGGCTGGTCTCTGCTGCAGCTGCTCCGCCACGTCGGGCGCGGGCACCGGTGGGCGGCCCGGATGGTCGCCACCGGCGCCACCGAGGCCCTCGACCCCCGCGAGGTGCCCGGCGGGAAGCCGCCAGAGGGCGGCCCGGAGGTCGCGGCGCAGTGGCTGCGCGACGGTGCGACCGAGCTGCTCGACGCCGTCGTCGCGGCCGGGCCGACCGCGCCGGTGTGGACCTTCACCGGTCCGCAGCCCTCGGCGTGGTGGGTGCGGCGGCGGCTGCACGAGGCGACGGTGCACCGCGCCGACGCCGCCGTCGCACTCGGGGCGCCGTTCCCGATCGACCCGCAGGTCGCCGCCGACGGCGTCTCGGAGTGGCTGGGCCTGCTCGCCGCCCGCCCCGCAGCCGACGAGCCACCGCTCGCCGACGGCGCCACGCTGCACCTGCACTCCACCGACGACGTGCCGGACGCGGCGGGGGAGTGGATGGTGCGTGGCGCGGGCGGGCGCGTGGTCTGGGAGCACGGGCACGGCAAGGGCGACGCCGCCGTCCGAGGCACCGCCGCCGACCTGCTCCGGGGCGTCACCCGCCGCATCCCCGCCGACGACGACCGTCTCCAGGTCCTCGGCGACGCCGAGGTCTGGACGGGCTGGCTGGCCCGTACCGGGTACTGACGGGCCGTCGCCGCCGCCCCGGTCAGACCGCCGGGGTGGTCCCCCTCCGCTGCCGCGCCGCCATGGGCGGGGCCTGCGGGGTCAGCACGACCTCGGCCGCGGTGTCGAGCACCGCGGCCGAGCGCGGCCGCTCGAACCGGCACGACGCCCGTCGTCCGTCGGTCTCCAGGGTCGCGACGAGGTTGCCGAACAGCGGACCGGTCGTCCGCTCCCAGGCCACGCCCGCGCTGCCGGTCCCGGTCCGGCGGGTCCAGCGGGTCGTCATCCTGCCCAGCAGACGCGACCAGGTGATCCGGAACATCACCCGCATCACCGCGGGGACCACGTTGTGCACCGGTGAGCAGGTCAGCTGGTGGACCCGGGTGCCCTCCGGGCCGCGGCCCGGCCGGTCCCCGGGGGTGTGGGTGTGCACGTCGGCGACCGCGGCGTAGGAGTGGTGGACGTCGCCGGACAGCACCGACACCGTGGCCGGCGGGGCGTCCCCGGCGCGCGGGCGGCACGCCTCGCGGATCAGCTCGGCGAGCCGGGCGAAGGAGTGCCCGAACGCGGGCCAGTGCTCCAGGTCGGCCTCCTGGCGGGCCCACTCGGCGACGGCGGCGACCCGGCCGGACCCGTTCGCGCCCTTCTCGGTCGCGGCCTCCAGGTCGGAGATGACCTGGGGCATCAGCCAGGGCACCGAGGTGCCCAGGACGAGGTGGTCCATGTCGCCGGGGGCGAGCGCCTTCGCCGAGATCCAGTCGAACTCGGCGTCGGACACCATCCGGCGCGGTGTGGACTCGACGATCCGCCCGTTGCGGGAGTCGATGACGATCAGCCGCGTGCGGCCCAGTTCCCAGCAGAAGGAGAACCGCTCGTCCTTGTGGGTGTCGTCGCCGTCGCCGGTCTCGCGGTCCCACAGGGCGGCCCGCTCGGACAGCAGCGGCCAGACGTCGCCCTCCGCGGCCTGCACCTCCTGCCAGGTCCGGTCGGCGGCGAGCTCGGCGGGGGACAGGTTGCCCAGGTGCTGGTGGACCCAGTAGGAGGCCAGGCCGGAGCAGATGCGCTCGGACCACCAGGGCGTGCGGGCGATCTGCTCGCGCCAGGCGCCGGAGGTGTTCCAGTCGTCGCGGACGTCGTGGTCGTCGAAGATCATCGCGGTGGGGACGGTGGAGAGCATCCACCGCACCTCGGGGTCCGACCAGGTGTCGCGGTAGAGGCCCGAGTACTCGTCGAAGCCGACGATCTCGTCGTCGGGCCAGTCCGGGTGCCGCTCCCCCCGCCCGGCGATCCGCCGCCGGGTCTGTGGGGTGAGCTCGTCGGCGTAGACCTGGTCGCCGAGCAGCAGCAGCGTGGTCGGCCACGTCTCCGGGGGCAGCCCGGCCATCCGGCCGGCGTAGGCGTCGAGCGCGTCGAGGCCGTACTCCCGGGCCAGCTTCGGGTCGGCCGGCTTCACGTAGCGGCAGGAACCGAAGACGATCCGCTGGTGTGCGTCGGTGTCCGCGCCGCGCGTCGCGATCAGGCTCGGCGGGAACGGCGAGTGCGGGAGCGGCCAGACCTGCTCGCCGTCGAGGTGGACCTCGTAGGCGGTGCGGGTGCCCGGGGTCAGCCCGGTCACCTGCACCAGGGCGAAGTGGTGGCCGGCCACCTCGAAGGTCGCGGCGTCGCAGCCGAGTACCGAGACGCGGCACGGGTCGGAGGTCTGCACCCAGATCAGTGCGCTGGTCTCGTCGACGTGCCGCAGCACCGGTCCGAGCAGGAGTGTCACCCGTCCGAGCGTAGTCGTGTCCCGAACCGGTCGCGGAGCGAGATCACGTCTCCTCGAGCGCCAGCAGCCCCGCGCCGATCTTCCCGGCGTCGCCCTTGTAGGTGGCGGGCAGCACCGGCGGGATCGGACGGACCTCGGGCGGGCCGTAGTGGAACTCCCGGGCCGCCCGGCGCGCCGGCTCGAGCAGGAGCTCGCCCGCGTCGACCAGGCCGCCGCCGATCAGCACGACCTCGAACTCGAAGATCGCGTTGATGCTGGCGATGCCGATCCCCAGCGACCGCCCGAGCCGCTGGAACAGCGACGCCGCCGTGCTGTCGCCCGCCATCGCGGCCATCGTCACGTGCTGGCCGGTGACCTCGCCCCCGGCCTCCGCGGCCAGGGTCGCGATCATGCCCCGCGGGTCGTGCAGGGCGGCGCTGCGGCCCATCCGGGTCAGCGCGGTTCCCGACGCGACCGCCTCCAGGCAGCCGTAGTTGCCGCAGCCGCACTGCGGGCCGTCCGGGTTGACGTTCATGTGCCCGACCTCGGCACCGAGCCCGTGCGGGCCGCGGTAGATCTTCCCGTCGAGCACGATCCCCGCCCCGACGCCGGTGCCGACGGTCAGCAGCACCATGTGGTCGTTGCGGGTCCCGCCGAGCCGGGCCTCGGCCAGACCGGCGACGTTGCCGTCGTTGTCGACGACCACCGGCAGCCCGCACGCGGACTCCAGCAGGCCGCGGACGTCCCAGTTCTCGTAGTTGTTGTTGGGTGCCCAGCGGATCCGGCCGACCGGCCACTCCACGGTCCCCGCGGCACCGACGCCGATCGCGGACACGTCCGCCCCCTCGGCGTCGCCGCGCAGCTCCTCGACCATCTCCCGCAACAGGGTGGTCATCGTGTCCGCATCGGACGTGTCCGGGGTGTTGCGCCGCAGCTCGGCGTGGACCGTGCCATCCTCGCCCACGATCGCTCCGGCGACCTTCGTTCCTCCGATGTCGAGCCCGATGGCCCGCCGTCCGTTCGTCACCCGGGCATGATTGCCATCCCACGGCGGTGACGCCACACCCACCCCGGGTTTGCGGACGGACGAGCCGGGGAAAGGTGCCCCATGCCAGTCTTGCGACGTGTAGCCCGACCCGCCCTCGCGGCCGTGTTCATCTACGGCGGAATCAACGAGCTGCGGAACGCCGACGCGTTGACTCCCGCCGCACAACCCGTCCTCGACCAGGCCGCCCCGGCCATCGACAAGGTCGTGGAGAACGCCCCGCTGGACCGGCGCCCGGACAACGAGACGCTGATCAAGGTCGACGCCGGGGTCAAGATCGTGGCGGGCTCGCTGCTCGCGCTGGGCAAGTTCCCCCGCCTGTCGGCCACCGCGCTGGCCGCCTCGCTCGTCCCGACCACGCTGGCCGGGCACCCCTTCTGGGAGGAGACCGACCAGCAGAAGCGCGCCGACCAGCAGATCCACTTCCTGAAGAACGTCGGCCTGCTCGGCGGGCTGCTCATCGCGGCCGCCGACACCCACGGCAAGCCGTCGCACGCCTACCGGACGCGCCAGGCCGCCGGGCGGGCCCAGGCCCGGCTGTCCGGCTCCGGTTCCGACACCGGTGCCCAGCTCGCCGCGGGACTGGCCGGCGCGGGTACCTCGATCGCCGCGGCTGCCGCGGGCAGCCGGGAGAAGCTGACCGGGGCCGTCGAGGAGTACGGCCCGGTCGTGCGCGAGCGCGCCACCGAGTGGGGCGGCAAGGCCTCCGAGCAGGCCGCGCACCTGTCCGAGGTCGCCTCGGACAAGGCGTCCACCTGGTCCGAGCAGCTCTCGGCCGCCGCCGAGCGCACCTCGAAGGCCGCCCAGAAGCAGGCCGCGGCCGCCGAGAAGCGCGGCGCCAAGCTGGCGAAGGCGGCCGAGAAGCGCGGTGCTCAGCTCGAGAAGGTCGTCGACAAGAAGGGCGCCCGGTACCGCAAGGCCGCCGGGCGCACCGGTGACAGGTGGGTGCGCGAGGCCGAGAAGCGCCGCGTCCGCTGGGAGAAGCAGGCCCGCAAGGCCGCCGCCCGCGCGGAGAAGCGCGCCCCCGAGTACGCCGACCGCTTCTCCACCCTGGTCACCCAGGCCCAGTCGCAGGCCGCGAAGCTGGGCTCGGACCTGGCCGACCGCGCGTCGGTGGCCGGTGCCGAGGCCGCCAAGCAGGCCAAGGCGTCGGCGAAGGACGCGCGCAAGCGCGCCAAGGCCGTCGCCCGCTGACCCACCGCGACACCCGTCCACGGCCCTCCCGTCCGGCTCCGCGCCGGACGGGAGGGCCGTGACGTGTCCGGGGTCAGACCGAACGCAGCACCTGCAGCTCGCCCGAGTCGAGCGACCGCACCTCGACGACGACCCGGCCGTCCCACACCGGGGAGCGCAGCGCGTTCGCCATCCGCGTGAACAGCGCCTGGCTGCGTGCGTTGGCCGCCGCCTGGTCGGCGATCAGGTTCGGCATCATCCCGCCGGAGCGCTTGCGCACGGTCTGCGGGAGCGTCGACAGCGTGGTCAGCAGCCGGTGCAGCCGCGCGACGTCGGCGGCCCGGCCCGCGAGGTCGCTCTCGACCAGGGGCCGCAGCGCGGTCAGCGGCCGGTTCGGGGCGCGCAGCAGGTGGTCGGCCGCGGTGAGCAGGATGCGCCGGGCGTCCAGGACGAGTGCCTGGTAGGCGCCGTGCACCGCGGCCGGGAACCCGGTCCAGCCGAGCTTGCCGACCTCACCGAGCGCGTCGCGCAGCGCCAGGCCGGGCGTGCCCGACGGGTCCGCCCCGGCGACGACCCGCTCCCAGCCCGCGATCCAGGCGTGCGTCTGGTGGCGCAGGACCGACAGGTTCGCGACGGCCGTCTCGAGCCCGCGCGACGGGGAGCCGCTGCCGGTCGCGTCGCCGTCGACGACGAGCGAGCCGCGTTCGAGCAGCTCGGTCTGGGCCTCGCGCAGCGACTCTTCGGCCGCGCGGAGCCGCGAGTCCAGCCGCATCACGCACGCCGGGGCCAGCTGGTCGACCGCGGCGGTCAGCTCGTCGAGCACCCGGGTCTGGGTGCCCGTCGCGGCGATCTCGGCCGCCGTGGTCAGGGTGAGCAGGCCCAGCCCGGCGCCGTGCCGGTCACCGGGTGCGGTGGGTGCGACCGGTACCAGCGCCGACGACCCGGGGGCCGCCGCGGCCGTCTCGCCGCCGGCCAGGCGCAGCAGCGGCTCGGCGCCGAACACCTCGGGCAGCGCGAGCCGGAAGGTGAGCCCGGCGGCGGGTGCGCGGCCGGCGTCGGGCGCGAGCCGCCGAGCCAGCTCGCTCGACGCCGACAGCGTCGCCCAGGTGCGGTCGTCGTCGACGGCCGGCGTGGGGGTCCAGCTCAGCAGCAGTGCCGGGCCGGGGGGAGGGGCGCCGTTGCGGAGGGGACGCGGGCCACCGTTGCGGTCGGGGGCGCCGGTCTCCGTTCCGCCGGGCCGCCCGTCGAGCGGGAGCACGATGCCTCGCGGGTCGTCCGGTTGACCGAGCATGTCTCTCCAACGACGTCACGGGCCCCGAGGTCACGAGCCCGGCGGAAGGGGGCGTGTCCATGGTGCCCTGCGCCGTCCGGGCTCCGGCTCTCGCCCCGGGTGCCCGGGTCCGGGTAGAACTCCTGTGTGGGGACCGCATACGTGATCGGCACGTTCGACACCAAGGGCGCCGAGCTGGCCTGGGTGGCCGAGCTGATGGCCGCCGACGGCGCCGACGTGCGCCGGGTGGACGTGTCCACCTCCGGTGCGGCGTGCCCCGGTCCGGACGTCACCGCGGCCGAGGTCGCCGCCTGCCACCCCGGTGGCGCCGAGGCGGTGTTCACCGGCGAGCGCGGCAGCGCGGTGGGGGCGATGGCGCAGGCGCTGCGGGCCTTCCTCGCCGGCCGCGACGACGTCGGCGGCGTCCTCGGGCTCGGCGGCTCGGGCGGGACCGCGCTGGTCACCCCGGCGATGCGCGACCTCCCGGTCGGGGTGCCCACACTGATGGTCTCCACGGTCGCCTCCGGCGACACCGCGCCCTACGTGGGGGCGAGCGACGTCGCGATGCTGAACGCCGTCACCGACGTCGCGGGCCTCAACCGCATCTCGCGACGGGTACTGGGCAACGCCGCGCACATGCTGGCCGCCGCCGTCACCGCCCCGCCGCCGGAGACCGGTGCCGACCTGCCCGCCGTCGGGCTGACCATGTTCGGGGTGACCACGCCGCTGGTCACCGCGGTCCGCGAACGGCTCGGCGACGACGTCGACGCCCTGGTCTTCCACGCCACCGGCTCGGGCGGGCCGTCGATGGAGAAGCTCGTCGACTCCGGCCTGGTCGACTCGGTGCTGGACCTGACCACCACCGAGGTCGCGGACCTGCTCGTCGGCGGGGTGATGGCCTGCGGCCCCGACCGGCTCGACGCGATCGCCCGCACCGCGGTGCCGTGGGTCGGGTCCTGCGGCGCCCTGGACATGGTCAACTTCGGCGCACGCGCGACCGTCCCGGAACGCTTCGCCGGCCGCCTGTTCCACGAGCACAACGCGAACGTCACCCTGATGCGCACCACCGTCGACGAGAACCGGGAGATCGGGGCCTGGCTGGCGGCGAAGCTGAACGCGCTGACCGGGCCGTGGCGGTTCCTGCTCCCGCTGGGCGGGGTGTCCGCACTGGACGCGCCGGGCGCGGCGTTCCACGATCCCGAGGCCGACGCGGCGCTGTTCGCCGCGATCGAGGCCGGTGTGGACTCCCCGGACGGTGTCCGGCGGGTCGCGCACCACGTCAACGACCCGGAGTTCGCCGACGCGGTGCTCTCGGCCTGGCAGGAGGTACGGCGATGAGGCGGTTCAGCCGCGCGGAGCTGATGGAGCGGTTCGGCGGGATGGCCGCCCGCGGCGAGCCGATCGTCGGCGGCGGCGCGGGCACCGGGCTGTCGGCCAAGTGCGAGGAGGCCGGCGGGATCGACCTCATCGTCATCTACAACTCCGGGCGCTACCGGATGGCGGGCCGCGGCTCGCTCGCCGGGCTGCTGGCCTACGGCAACGCCAACGACATCGTCGTCGAGATGGCGGCCGAGGTGCTGCCGGTGGTCCGCCGCACCCCGGTGCTGGCCGGGGTCAACGGCACCGACCCGTTCCTGTTCACCGACCGCTTCCTCGACGAGCTGTCCTCGCTCGGCTTCGCCGGCATCCAGAACTTCCCGACCGTCGGGCTGATCGACGGCACCTTCCGGGCCAACCTGGAGGAGACCGGGATGGGCTACGCGCTGGAGGTCGACCTCGTCGCCGCTGCGCGGGCCAAGGACATGCTCACCACGCCGTACGTCTTCTCCGCCGACGACGCCCGCGCCATGGCCCGGGCCGGCGCCGACATCGTGGTGTGCCACATGGGGCTCACCACCGGCGGCGCGATCGGGGCGGGCACCGCGAAGACCCTCGACGACTGCGTCGCGCTCGTCGACGAGTGGGCGCAGGCGGCGCTGGAGGTCCGCGACGACGTGCTCGTGCTCGTCCACGGCGGGCCGGTCGCGATGCCCGAGGACGCCGCGCACGTGCTCCGCACGGCGAAGGTCTGCCACGGCTTCTACGGGGCCTCGTCGATGGAGCGGCTGCCGACCGAGACCGCGCTGACCGAGCAGACGCGCGCCTTCAAGAACGTGCTGGAGCGGTGATGGCGCGCGGGATGGACGCTCCGCCGCCCGGCGGGGACTGGCGGCGACGGACGGCGGTGCGCGGGGGCAGGGTGTCGCACGCACTCGCCGCGCACGGGTGGCTGGGGCTCCTGCTGGCCGGGGCGGCCCTCGGTGTGCTGATCGGGGTGATCGTCGGCATCACGCAGGTGGGGCAGTACCCGGCCGACGAACTGCTCGGCCGGACGCTGGGCTACGCGATCGCCTCGGCGGTGTTCTGCGCGGTCCCGGCGGTGCTGTTCGTCGGGCTGCCCGCCCAGGCGCTGGCCCGCTCCTACCTGCGCTCCGCGAGCCCCGCCGAGCGCGAGGCCATGCGACGGGCCGCCGGGAACGCCCCCGCCTCCGTGCCCGACGGCCTCGTCGCGGGGTCGCGCTGGGCCCGCGCCTACTCCGGCTGCGTCGGCTCGGTGACCGCCTTCCACGGCGTCGTGCGCACGGTGCCCGACGGCCCGGCGAAGGACTGGCTGCACGACATCGGCCGCAACCTCGACGCCGAGCTCGCCGAGGCCCTGCGCACCGCGCGGATGGGGGAGAGCCTGGAGGGCGCGGGCCAGGGCAGCGAGGTGGCCCGCACCGTGGGCGCCCGCCTCGAGGTCGCCCGCACCGCCTTCCACGACACCGCGGAGCTGGCCGCGTCGATCGCGCTGGACCTGCGGGTCGACAGCGGCTTCGACGACGTCCGCAGCCAGCTCGACCAGCTCGCGGCGCAGGCCCCCCACCTGCGCCGGCAGTCCTGACACTCCCGAGGAGGAGTCCCCGATGCCCCGTCCCTACTCCAGTGCCGTGATCACGGCACCGCTGGCCGAGGTGTGGCCGCACGTCCGCGACTTCGGTGGCCTGCACCGCTGGCACCCGGCGATCGCGACCTGCGAGCTGATCCGCGGCGCCTCCGGCAGCGAGATCGGCGCGCAGCGACGCCTGACCCTCGCCGACGGCGGCGGCACCGTCGTCGAGGAGCTGACCGCACTCGACGAGCGCGGCCACGCCCTCACCTACGAGATCCTCGAGTCGCCGTTCCCGGTGCGCCGCTACGTCTCCACCGTGCGGCTGGCCCCGGTCACCGCGGTCGGGCACACCTTCGGCGAGTGGTGGACCGAGTTCGACGCCGACGGCACCGACGAGGGCGACCTCGCGGGCCTGTTCGCGAACGGCGTGTTCGGTGCGGGCCTGGCGGCGCTGGGGGAGAGGTTCGGCCGGTAGGCCTCACCAGCCGCGCAGGTCGACCGCCCAGGTCTCCAGCACCTCGTCGCCGTCGACGAGGTGCATCCGCTCGTGCAGCGCGACGGTCGGGTCGACGTGCGCCGGCACGACCCGCACCCGGTCACCGGTGCGCGGCGGGGCGTCGGCGGCGAACACCAGGTGCTCGTCGGAGCAGAACCACACGTTCCCACCGGGCACCGTGGGGTTGCCGTGGTCCATGCCGAACGCCTTGAGGCCCGCGTCGGCGACCGCCCAGCCGGGCATGTCGCCGTCGGGTGCGGTCGTCGAGACCACGGTGGACAGCACCGTCAGCGCCTGGCGGAACGGCAGCCCGGCGGCGGTGTAGGCGGTGTCCATCAGGGCGTAGGACCCGGCCTGGATCTCGGTGCAGGCGGTGTTCATCGCGTGCGTGCCGGTGCCGCCGCCGGAGACCACCTCGCCGCCGACGTCGGCGTGCGCGGCCAGCAGCCGGTCGGTGCACTCGGTGGTGAGCCGGGCGCGTTCGGCTGCGTCGTCGAGCATCTGCAGGTGGCCCTCGTAGCCCATCACGCCGCGCACGACGAGCCCGGCTGCGCGGGCGGCGTCGGCGAGCGCCCCGGCCCGCGCGGGCGCGATGCCGCAGCGGGGCAGGCCGACGTTGACGTCGATGAGCACCTCGCGGACGCCGCCGTCCACGGCGGCCCGCAACGTCTGCTCCGAGTCGATCGCGACGGTGACCCGCGCGCCCGACCCGACGACGGCGCCGAGCCGGCGGGCGTCGAGCACCTCGTTGGCGAGCAGAAGGTCCGCGCCCAGCCCGGCCGCCGCCATGCCCTCCACCTCCCGCACGGTGGCGCAGGTGAACCCGGTGTGGCCGTGGGCGGCCTGCCGCCGGGCCAGCTCGGTCGTCTTGTGCGCCTTGACGTGCGGGCGCAGCCGCGGGCCGGGCAGCAGCGCGGCCATGTCGGCGAGGTTCGCCTCCAGCGCGGCGGCGTCGACGAGCAGCGCGGGTGTGGTCAGGTCGTCGACGTGCACGGCACTCCCAGGACCCGGTCGAGGTAGGGGTTGCGGAACCGGCCCGCCGGGTCGAGCCGGTCACGTGCGGCGACGAACGCGTCGAACCGCGGGTAGCGGGGCCGCAGCTGATCCGCGGTGCGGGTGTGCAGCTTGCCCCAGTGCGGCCGTCCGTCCAGTGCGGACAGCACCGACTCGACGGCGCCGAAGTACGCCTCGTGCGGGCGTCCCGAGTGGACGTGCACGGCGAGGTAGGCGGTGTCCCGTCCGTACGCGGTGGACAGCGCGATGTCGTCGCCGCGCAGGATCCGCACCTCGACCGGGAACGCGACGTCGTGGGCGTGCCGCGCGGCGGCGGCCCGCAGCCCGTCGAACGCCTCGGACAGCGCGGCCCGCGGCACGGCGTACTCCATCTCCAGGAACCGGACATGGCGCGGGCTGCAGAACACCGCGTACGACGGGGCCACGTACTCCCCGGCGGCCATCTGCCCGGCCATGACCCGGTTGAGCCGCGGGACCAGCGGTGGGGCGAGCGCGGCGACGCGCTGGACGAGCCCGAACGCGCCGTTGCCGAGCACCTCGTCGTCGACCAGCGCGGCGACCCGGCCGCGCCCGGGCGAGCGCCGTTCCGTCCGGTCGTTCGTCTTGAGCACCGCGGTCGTGGTGTGCGGGAACCAGTAGAACTCGACGTGGTCGTGGCCGGCGGCGAGGTCGTCGAGGCCGTCGAGGACCTCGGCGAGCGGGCGCGCGGACTCGCGGGCGTGCAGGTGGAACGCGGGCACGGTCGCCAGCGTCACCTCGACCAGGACACCGAGCGCCCCGAGCCCCACCCGCGCCAGGTCGAACAGGTCGGGGTGGGCGGCCGGGCCCAGCTCGTGGAGCTCCCCGAGCCCGTCGACCAGGCGCAGCCCGCGCACCCCGTCGGCGATGCCGAGGTACCCGGCGCCGGTGCCGTGGGTGCCGGTGGAGATCGCGCCGGCGACGGTCTGGGCCTCGATGTCGCCGAGGTTGGGCAGGGCGCGGCCGTGGGCCCACAGCCACCGGTTCAGCGTGTGCAGGGTGATCCCGGCCGGGACGGTGACGAGCCCGCCGTCGAGCCGGATCGCGGCGGGGTCGGCGGGGACGGTGAGGGCGACGCCGTCGGGCACGCCGATGCCGGTGAAGGAGTGGCCGCTGCCGAGCGGGCGGATCCGCAGGTCCCTCCTGGCGGCGTCGCGCACCGCCCGGACGACGTCGTCGGCGTCGCGGGCGTGGACCGTCCTGATCGGACGGGTGCGCTGGTTGCCCGCCCAGTTGCGCCACCGGTCCGTCACGCTGCGAGCCTGCGCGGCCCGGCGGGCACGGTCAAGACCGGCACGCGTGTCGGCGGCCCGGCGTCACGGTGTCGCGCGGTTACCCTCCGTGTTCGTTCGGAAGGGGTTGGGGTCACGATGATGGGGCGTACGCACGCGTTGTCGGGCGCGGTGCTGGGGCTCGCGGTCTGTTCGGCGGTCCCGCCGCCCCCGGTACTGGTGCCGGTGGTCGTGGTGGTGTGCGCGCTGGCGGCCTTCGCGCCCGACCTCGACCACCCGTCGAGCGTCGCCGCGCGGTCGCTGCCACCGGTCACCTGGCTCCTGTGCCGGGCGATCCGGTGGCTGTCCCGGGTGACGACCGGGGTCTCGCACCGTGGCCTGTCGCACTCGCCGGTCTTCGCGGCCGCGGTCGGGCTGCTGGCGTGGTGGGGGACCGGTTTCCTGCTGTCCGGGGAGACGGCGGTCTGGACCGGTGTCGCGGCCGGCGCGGGCTGCTGGGTCGGGGCGATCGGCGACGAGCTGACCTCGAACGGCAACCGGTTCGCCTTCTGGCCGCTGGAGGGGATCCGCTGGCCGCGGGCGCTGCGGTTCCGCACGGGTGGGACGGGGGAGCACGTCGTCGTCGGGCTGCTGGCGGTCACGGGGGTCGCGCTGATCACCGGCACCTGGGCGTTCTGAGCGGCCCCGGTCGACATCGCTCTGTATGACTGATACACAGGAATATACAAGCGATACATTCGATCTGGGAGGACGCATGACCACGCAGTCGTTGCAGGGCCGGAACGTGCTCGTCGCCGCGGGCGGCAAGAACCTCGGTGGCCTCATCAGCCGCCAGGCCGCCGAGGCGGGGGCGAACGTCGCGATCCACTACAACTCCGCGTCCTCGCGCGCCGAGGCCGAGGAGACGCTGAAGGCGGTCGAGGCGGCGGGTCGCGAAGGGGTGCTCCTGCAGGGCGACCTGACCGTCCCGGCGCAGGTCGAGCAGCTCTTCGCCGACGCGACGGGGTCGCTCGGGCCGATCGACGTCGCCGTCAACGCCGTCGGCAAGGTGCTCCGCAAGCCGATCGTGGACACCACGGAGGCCGAGTACGACGCGATGTTCGACATCAACTCCAAGGCCGCGTACTTCTTCATCAAGGAGGCGGGCCGCAGTCTCGCCGACAACGGCGCGATCATCACCGTCGTCACGTCGTTGCTGGCGGCCTTCACCGACGGCTACTCCACCTACGCCGGCGGCAAGGCCCCGGTCGAGCACTTCACCCGTGCGGCCGCCAAGGAGTTCGCGGACCGCGGCATCTCGGTGAACAACGTCGCTCCCGGCCCGATGGACACGCCGTTCTTCTACCCGCAGGAGACTCCGGAGCGGGTCGAGTTCCACAAGTCGATGGCCATGGGCGGGCGGCTCACCGAGATCGAGGACATCGCGCCGATCGTGCGCTTCCTCGCGACCGAGGGGCGCTGGATCACCGGCCAGACGATCTTCGCCAACGGCGGCTACACCACGCGCTGAGGGTGATCCGGTGGGCGCCGGGGGAGGGCGGTGGCCGGCCCACGGTCCGCGCCCCGGCCCCGGCCGGGCGTCCTACAGTGGGCCCGTGGCAGATCAACCGGCCGAGGTCGGGACCCGGGACCGGCTCCTGCGTGCGGCCGCCGACCTCATCGCGGCGTCGCCGGGGGAGACCGTCCCGCTGCGGGCCATCTGCGACGCCGCCGGCGTCCGCCTCCCCACGCTGTACCACTTCTTCGGTAGCAAGGAGGGCCTGCTCGACGCCGTGGTCGAGCACGGGTTCGAGCAGTACCTGTCCGCGAAGCGGGCCCAGGAGTCCAGCGGTGACCCGATCCAGGACATCCGCGACGGGTGGGACGCCCACGTCGAGTTCGGCCTCGCCAACCCGGGCTTCTACGCCCTGATGTACGGGCAGGTCACCCCCGGGCGGCGGCCGTCCGCCCAGGACGGAACCGCCGCCGCCCTGCTCGGCCTGACCCGGGAGGCCGACCGCCGGGGCCGGCTCACCGTGCGCCCGGAACGCGCCGCGGCCCACGTCCTCGCCGCCAACGTCGGCGTCACCCTGCGGCAGATCATCACCGCGCGCCCGGACCCCGGGCTGTCGGCCGACATGCGCGAGGCCACCCTCGCCGCGATCACCGGTGGGCATGCGGAGCACGCACCCGGCGGGCCGGGGGTCGGCGACGCCGCGGCCGCCCTGCTCGCGCTGCCCGACGACAACGACGTCCTCGGGGCGCCGGAGACGGTGCTGCTCAAGAAGTGGCTGGCCGAGCTCGCGCGACGGGGGTGAGCGGTCGCCACGACCTACCGGTGCGGCCGCACCACCGGCCGCGGTCGCATCGCGGGCGTGGGCTCGTCGGTGTCGACCTCCTCGACGACCGAGGGCCCGTGCGCCGGCCCCGCCACCCCGAGGAACGGCCGCACGAAGCGCGCGGCCCGCTCCATCACCTCGTCGTGCACGTCGGCGCGCACGGTCGACGGCTGAGCCTGCACGACGATCTCGCCCGCCCACGGCAGGGCGGGGTCGGCCAGCAGGTCGTCGATGATCCGGCCGGTCGAGTGGCCCGCCGGCAGCGGCCGGGACAGCGCGACGCGCGGGACCCCGCGGGCGTAGGTCCAGTACCGGGCCAGCTCGGACACGACGTCGCCGTCCGACGACGGCGGCCTGCCCGACAGCACACCCACCCCGCGGGCCGCGGCGGCGTCCACGGACGACGGCGTCGCCGTCGCCCACCACACCCGTTGCGCGGCGAGCGCGGGCGGCAGCATCTCCAGCAGGACGTCCAGCGCGGCGACGGTGTCACGGTGCCGGTCGTCGTGGTGACGCCCGAAGCGTCGCGCCGCGTCGGGGTCGGCACCCGCGCCGATGCCGAGCTCCAGGCGCCCGCCGGAGAGCGCGTCCAGCACGCCGGCGTCCTCGGCGAGCCGGCGCGGGTCCTCCAGCGGCAACGCGACGACGGCCGTCCCCAGTCGGATCAGCCGGGTGCGTTCGGCGACCGCGGCCAGCAGGACCAGCGGCGACGGCAGCCGCCCACCGAGATGCCCGTCGTGGTGCTGGGCCACCCAGAACGAGTCGTACCCGAGCTCCTCGGCCCGCTCCGCCAACCGGATCGTCTCGCGGTAGGCGCGTGACGGATCGTCACCGGTGACGTGCGTGAGGTAACCGAGCCGCATGGCGTCGCAGCCTAGGCCGGGTCCCCTGCGGCCCTGGCGGAGGACCGGGGTGACGCGGGTGCGGGGTGTCCCGGCTCCGGTACTCTCCGGCTCGCCGCGGCGGTAGCTCAATTGGTCAGAGCAGCGGACTCATAACCCGTCAGGTTGCCGGTTCGAGCCCGGCCCGCCGCACAGAGGTGCAGCTCAGAGGCCGGTGCTGTTGCCCCGTTGCGGCGGCCTTCGACGATCGACACCGATGGACATCCGTCGGACGTCAGCCGGGCGCGGACGGCGTGGTCGTCGTCGGCGGGCAGGCAGCCCCGGCCCCGGGACGCCGTGTGCCGGCACCCGCGGGGAGCGGGTACCGGCACACGGAGGTCGGTCAGGGACGCCCCGGTCGCGTGGGTGGGGTCCCGTCCCGACGTCGTCGGGGGTCCTGGCCTGCGGGGTCAGAACACCCCGGGCAGGACCAGGACCGCCCACGCGGCGAGCGGGCCGAGGGCCACGATTCCGCAGGTGTAGGTGATGACCTGGCGGTAGAAGCGGGTGCGGTCGACACCCCGGGCGTTGGCCAGCACCAGGGCGCCGTTGGTGGAGAACGGCGACACGTCGACGATCGTGGTGGAGATGGCCATCGCCGCGATCACGCCCGCCGCGGGCAGCGACCCGGTCAGCAGCAGCGGGATCGCCATCGGGATCACCGCGGTCAGGATCGCCGTCGAGGACGCGAAAGCCGAGGTGATGCCGACGACCAGGCACAGGACCAGGGCCACCAGCAGCGGGGCGCCCAGGTGCACGGCACCCTCGGAGACCCACTCGATCGTCCCCGCGTGCTCCAGTACACCGACGTAGGTGACCATGCCCGCAACCAGCAGGATCGTCGGCCAGCTGATGCCGTCGATCGCCTTGCCGAGGTTGTCGCGGTCCATCAGGGCCAGCACGGCACCGGCGGCCAGGGCCAGGAAGCCGATCTGCAGGTGGAAGGCCAGGGCGCCGACGACGAGGCCGACCAGCGCGACGAGCGTGGCGCGCTGCTGCCAGGTCACGACGCGGGGCTGCGTGCGGACCATCGTCGCCACACCGCCGCCCCCGGTGGGGAGCTCGTCGGCGGCGGGCTCGGGCCGCTCGACGAAGCTCTCCTCGCCACGACGGCGCAGCAGCAGGTAGGTGATGCCGCCGAGCAGGGCGTTGAACGCGAGGCTGGCGAAGAACAGCACGGCCTGGGACACGGCGAGGCCGGAGTCGGCGACGATCCCGAAGACCAGCGCCCCGGAGACGGCCATCGGAGAGAACGCCCCGGCGTGCGCGCCGCAGATGACCATCATGCCGATCATCAGCGGGCTGATGCGGTACCTGAACGCGAAGTTCATGCCGACCGGGACGAGCAGCGCGACGGCGGCCGGGGTGAAGGTGCCGAGTGCGGTGAGCACCGCGGCGACGGCGAACAGCACCCAGGGCACCTGGATCGCGCGGCCCCGCACCAGGCGGATCCCGGCGTCGACGAGCAGGTCGATGGTGCCGTTCAGCTTCGCCACGGAGAACAGGTACGTGACACCCACGACCGTGATGAACAGCGAGACCGGGAAGCCCTCGAAGATCTCCTTCTCGTCGAGGCCGAGGGCGAACGTCCCGACCACGAACGAGGCGACGAAGGCGAGGATCCCGATGTTGATCGGCAGCATCGTCGCGACGACGAACATGCCGGCCAGGACCAGGATGGAGAGAAGTTGCGGAGACATCGTTGTCCTTCGTGGCTCGGAGCGGTCCGGGTGTGGGCGGGATCCGGCCGGTGGTGCCGGTCCCGGGGCGGTGTCAGGCGGCGTGCACCGCGGCGGTCGAGACGGTGGCGGCGGGCGCGGGCTCCGGCAGGGCCAGGAGCGCGTCCGCGATCCGGCGCGCGGTGCGGCGGACCGCGACCGCGGGCAGACCGTCACGGCAGCCGTACACGGTGGCGATCACGCCGGCCGGGGTGTCGATCAGCAGGTCCTCCCGCTCCGTCGCGACGAGGTCGTGCAGGACGGTACCGGCGGTGCGGGTCGCAAGGGTGAGCGCGATGCTGCCGGTCACGGCGAGTGCCGGGTGGGTGCGCCCCATCGACAGCATGCGGACGGCCACGTCGGACCGGCCCGGCGCGCCCTCGGCGACCAGCGCCAGCTTGGGGACGGCGCGGGCGGCGTCGCGCGGGGTGTCGGCCAGGCCCATGCGGACGGCCGCGGCCCGGCGGAGCACGTCCAGCCGGTCCAGCAGGCCCGGCAGCGCGTCGATCTCGGCGGGCGACTCGTGCCCGGTGATCCCGACGGCCGCCGCCGGGACGACGACGACCGGGGCGCCGGCGTCGACGAGGGTGACCGGCACGCCGTGCACGACGTCGGCCGGGTTCCCGCTGGGCAGCAGCGACCCGGTCGTGCGACCGGCCGGGTCGACGAACCACATGCGGATGCCGACGCCGGGGGTCGGGACCCCGGGGATGTGCTCGTGGCCCTCCTCGACGACGCGCCCGCCGGGGGTCGGCACCTCCAGCACGATCAGCTGGCCGGTGTTGGTGTTGTGGACGCGGACCTCGGTGACGTCCCCGGTGGGGACGACCCACCCGCGGCGCAGCGCCCACGGCCCGACGACCGCGGAGCAGTTCCCGCAGTTGCTGGTCCGGTCCACCCGGCCGTCGGCGATGCCGACCTGGGCGAAGGTGTAGTCGACGTCCGCGCCGGGGCGGGTGCTGCGGGAGAGGATGACGGCCTTGCTGGTGGTGGACGTCGCGCCGCCGACGCCGTCGATCTGGCGCGGGTCCGGGCTGCCGTAGAGCCGGAGCAGCACCTCGTCCGCGGTGCGGCCGTCGACCCGGAGGTCGTCGGCGGCGAAGACCCAGCACTTGCTGGTCCCACCGCGCATCCACGTGGCGGAGATGTCTCGCATGGCTGCTCCCGGAGTTACGGCGCGGCCGCCGGAGGTCGGCGACGTCGTCGACGGTGACGCCGACCGACGTGCAGCACAATCACGAGTTGTGGCACCCTCGTGAAGTCCTGCTTCATGCTGGTGACGGCCGGAACGGAGCGACAGACCGGCATCAGATCGAGACCGTCCAGCTCCGCTGTGTGAAGCAGAACTGCACGACCCCCAGTACAACGCCGATTCACCGACCCCTCGTCATCGGTCGCTTCGAGCGGCCGACCGGCCCCCGGAGGCCCCGTGCTCGACGTCCGACGGCTCGCGCTGCTCGCCGCGGTGCTCGACTCCGGCTCCATGACCGCGGCCGCCGAACAGCTCGGCTACTCACCGTCGGCGGTGTCGCAGCAGCTGCGCCGCCTGGAGAAGGAGGCCGGCCAGCCGCTGCTGCAGCGCCAGGCCCGCGGGGTGCTCCCCACCGAGGCCGGCGCGGTGCTCGCCGGGCACGCCCGGCACGTGCTGCGCCGCCTCGAGGCCGCCGAGGCGGACCTCGCCGAGCTGGCCGGGCTGCGCCGCGGGACGCTCGCGATCGGTACGTTCCCGACGATCGCGAGCGCGCTGATGCCGCGGGTCGTCAGCCGCTTCCGCCGCCAGTACCCCGACATCCGGCTCGACGTCCGCAGCGCCCGCCACGACGAGCTCATCGCGATGCTGGAGAGCGGCCGGGTCGGGATCTCGCTGCTCTGGGACTACGCCTGGGACCGGGTCGACCCGGGGCAGTTCTCGCTCACCCCGCTGCTCGACGACCCGACCGTCCTCGTCGTCGCCGACGACCACCGCCTCGCCCGCCGCCGCAGCGTCACCATGCCCGAGCTTGCCGACGAGGACTGGATCGTCCGCGCGCACGACCACCCGGTGGCCGAGGTGCTGGAACGCAGCTGCCGGGCCGCCGGGTTCTCACCGCGCATCGCCTTCGAGGCGAACGACTACCAGGAGGCGCAGGCGATGGTCAGCGTCGGCGTCGGAGTGGCGCTGGCCCCGCGGACGGCGGTCAGTGCACCCCGCCCCGACGTGCGGGTGCTCGGCCTCGGACGGGAGGCGCCGTCGCGGCGGGTGCTGCTGGCGCACCGGCCGGACCGGCTGCGGGCGCCGGCGGAGCTGGCGATGCACCAGATGCTGGTCGACGTCGCGCGGGAGTACCAGACGCAGCCGTGAGCCCGGACGGTCGCGTCCGGTGTCCCCGTACGTCCCGGGCCGGCGCTCTCAGCGCCGCCACAGCACCGGCGCGGGACAGTTGCGCGGTGAACACCGCCGATGCACAGCAGGCCGCGGGACTCGTCCTGACACTCGGATGGCTGCTCGTCGCGGCCGTCCTGTTCGCCCACCGGGTGGGCCTGGTGACGTCGGGCCCGCTGATCGGTCGCGACGTCCGTGTCCCCGGCCCGGTGCTGTGGGGGTCGGGTGCGGCGGTGGCGTTCTACATGGCGCAGGCCGTCGTCGTCGACGCGGTGGAGGACGCCCCGAACCGCATCGTCGCCGGGGCCGACCGGCCGGTGCTGGACTGGATGGTCGCCCACCGCACCCCGGACCTGACGTCGCTGATGGAGGCGGTCAGCCGCTACGGGGGGACGAACGGGACGCTGCTGCTCGCGGCGGCGGCCGTCGCCGTCCTGCTGGTGATGCGTCGCTGGTGGGACGCAGTGGCCGTCGCCGTCGCGACCGGCGGCGTGGCGGTGCTGGTGCCGACCTTCAAGGACGTCTACGGCCGCACCCGACCACCGGTGGCGACCCAGCTGGTCGTCGAGCCCGACCTGTCGCTGCCCTCCGGCCACGCCCTCGGGGCGATCGTGGTCATCGGGATCGTCGCCGTGGTCCTGGGGCGCGCGGTGCGGTCCCCCGGATGGCGGGTCGTGGTCGGCGCCGTCGCCGCCGCCGCGATCCTCACGATCAGCCTCAGCCGGCTCTACCTGGGGGTGCACTGGGTCACCGACGTCGCGACCAGCTGGACGCTCGGCGGAGCCTGGCTCGCGGTCGTCGTCACGGGTCTGATGTGGGTGACCGGACGGGGCTCCGAACGACCCTGACCTGCAGATCCTCGTCGACGAGGTGAGCGGCCGACTCACTGCCGGGTACCGACGCGCTCCCTGCCGCCCGGGTCCCCGGTAGAGGGTTCCGGGCCGACGCCACCGGGCCCGGGCCTTTCGGCCCTTCGCCTCCCCGCCGGCCCCGAGCACCATGGAGGCATCGGGGGGATGCCGTCCACCCGCCGCTGGGGAGCAGGCGGGTGGACGAGGGCCGGGGCCGGCCACGCTCAGGGAGAGTGGCCGGCCCCGGTGTTCCCCTGAGCGCCGGGGGAACGGCTCTCTCCGATTCCGAGATTGCAGCACGGCGTGAGGTATGTGTTCCGTGCAAGCCGGTCGCGACGATTCTCCGGCGACATTTCTCCGGGACGGATCGGCACCACCACGGACGACACGTCCGGTGCTGACGTCGCACTCGACGCGCACCTGGGGTGGACGCTGTACCGGGTGCTCGACGGGCTGCGGTTCCCCGGTGCCGCGCCGGCGCGTCCTCGCGCAGGCCGACGCCTGAGGGTCGGCGGCAGCCTCCGTCTCTGGCTGACCGACCTCCCCGAGGGCAGCTACGCCGGCGTCCACACCGTCGTCGCGGAGATCCGTCGGAGCCGGCGGACCTCGACGTCGGTGGTGGCCGGACCGCAGGCGTCCCGACGGCTCAGCCCGGCGCCACCGTCCGTCGCCGGACGCGCCCTCCGGCCCGGCCGCGGGGGCCCTTCGGCCGGGGCGCGGACGGCGGGCAGTGGGCCAGCCTGGGGGACGAGGGAGGGAGCCCGATGAACGATGCGAACGAGTCCCCCGAAGTCGTCGGTGTCGACGGGTCGGAGTCCGCGCTGAAGGCGGTGCGGTGGGCGGCCCGGGACGCGGCCGCGGCCGGACGCCCCCTGCGCCTGGTCGCGGTGGCCACGGACCCGCCGCTGCTTGCCGACGCCGGACCCCAGGTGTGGGCCGAGCTGAGGGCGGCCACCGTCGCGGCGGCCGAGGACCACCTCCGGGCGGCGGCCGCGGCGGTGGCCCCGCTCCTGCCCCCCGAGCGGGTCGGGACCGTCGTCCGGGACGGGAGACCGGCCGCGGTGCTCGCCGACGAGTCACGGCACGCCGCGGCCGTCGTGGTCGGCAACCGCGGACGAGGTGGCTTCCGCGGTCTGCTGCTGGGGTCGACGGGTGTCGCACTGACCGCGTCGGCGCACTGCCCGCTCGTCGTCGTACGGGGGAACGAGGCCGCCGACGGCCCCGTCGTCGTCGGGGTGGACGGGTCGGACGGCTCCGAGGCGGCACTCGCCTACGCCGTCGAGACGGCCGCGCAGCGGCGGACCGCACTGGTCGCCGTACGGGCCTGGGGGGAACCGGCCATGGATCCGGCGGTCGCGGTGCTGCTCGACACGGTGGAGCTGCGCCGCGCGCAGGCCGAGGAGCTGGAGCAGGCGGTGGCGGCGCTGCGCGAGAAGTACCCGGACGTACCGGTCACGACGCACGTGACCCACGGCTCGCCCGCGGCGGCCCTGAAGGGGGCCTCGGCCGAGGCGGGGATGGTCGTCGTCGGTGCGCGTGGACGGGGAGGTCTCGCCGGTCTCGTCCTGGGCTCGGTCGCCCAGTCCCTGGTGCACCACGCCGCCTGCCCGGTGGCCGTCGTCCGTCCCGAGGTCTCCCGGCGGGTGGCGGGATGACGGGTCCGGCGGCGGCCGGCCCCCGCGTGCTGGTCGGGTTCGACGGGTCGCCTGCCGCGATCGCCGCACTGGGGGTGGCCGCCGACCTGCTGCCCGGCGCCGACGCGACCGTGCTGCACCTGTGGACGCCACCCTTCGCCGGGGACGTCCTGCGACGCCGGCTCGTCGACCGGGCCCGCACCGTCGACGAGCTGATGGGGCTCGTCGAGCAGGAGGGTGCCGCCGAGGCCCAACGGGTGGCACGGCTCGGCTGCGTCGTCGCCCGGGCGGAGGGGTGGACGGCCACGGCGCGGGTGGCACGCAGCTACGGCGGCGACGGCCTGCGCTTCGCGGCCGTGGCCCAGGAGAGCGGTGCGGACCTGGTGCTCGTCGGGGCCCGCGGCCTGAGCGGCGTCTCCGCGGTGCTGGACAGCACGACCGACCTCGTCGTCCAGCACAGCCCCGTTCCGGTGCTCGTCGTGCCGTTCCCGATGCTCGTCGACGAACGCGAGCGGGCCCGGACGGGGCCGGTGGTCGTCGGGTGGGACGGGTCGCCGGGGGCGGCGCAGGCGCTGCACGAGGCCGAGGCGCTGTTCCCCGGACGGCCCCGGGTCGCCGTCGTCGTCGGCGACGACGATCGGGGCGCGGTGCCGCTCGACGGCGACGGCCGCGGGGTGACCCTGCGGCGGGTGCCGGCCCCGCACCCGGTGCCCGGCCCGGCGCGGGCGACCGCCCGCGCCCTGGCCGAGGCGGCCCGTCGGGAGGCGGCGTCGGTCGTCGTGGTGGGGTCTCGGGGGCGGTCCACCTGGCGGACGGAGCTGCTCGGGAGCACGGCGCTGGCCGTGCTGCGGCGTACCCACGTCCCGGTGCTGGTGGTTCCGGCGGCGGCACGGGTCACCTGCGGTGCCGAGCCGGTCGGGTCGGGCGCGGAGAGCAGCTGAACCGCTCGGCCCGCCCCGCCGGGGCCAGGTCTCCGTCGCCCGCGGGGCGGCCCGCACCCGCAGCGCCGCCTCGGCCCCGGTGGCCCGACGTTCCTGCGCGACGCCGACCGTCGTGTTCAGGACGACGACCAGCACGGTCGCCGGGTCCGCGACCCGCTGGTGCAGCATCGCGGCGATCCGGGCCAGGACGGCGGTGAACTCGCGGACGTGCTCCGGCTGCGCGGAGTGCACCGCGCGCAGGATGTCCTCGGTGAACATGGTGAACATCGCCGCGGTCGCCTGGCGGCCGCGCGGCGTCAGCACGACGAGGACGCTGCGCCGGTCGGTGGGATGCGGCACGCGCTGCGCCAGCCCGGCCGCCGTCAGCCGGTCCAGCAGCGTGGTGACGCTCGCCGACGCCACGCCGAGCCGGGTCACCAGTGCCGAGGGCGGCAGCGGCCCGCGGTGGTAGAGCTCGCCGAGGGCCGCGGACTCGGTGAGGCCGACGCCGAGGGCGGCGGCCTCCGCGCGCCGGTACTCGTCGCTGGCGACGATGACGTTCCGCAGCTGCACAGCCATCCGGTCCATTGCCGTCCTTCCGACCGGGGCGACGCTAGGCCACCGCGACGGACGGGGGTCAGGATCGGACGGCAGGGAAGAGCGGGACCTTCGGCCCGTGGCGGCCGGCGCCCGCCGGGTGGTCGGGTCCGTGCGCGCCCGATGTCGCCGAGGCGGCGCCGCGGGGCATCCGGTCGATCCCGGTGCGGCGGTGGGGCCGGGAGCCGGCGGAGCGCTCAGCCCGGGGTGGCGACGGATCCGGCCGCCTCGGCGTCGGAGGTCTCGTAGAGGTCGCGGCGGTAGCGCTCCTTCAGCGTCACCACCGCGACGAAGGTGACCACGGCCGTGGCGATGATGTAGAGCGCGACCGACCAGGAGGCACCCGTGCCCGCCAGCAACGCGGTCATGATGAACGGGGCGAGACCGCCGGCGAACACCGAGGCGAACTGGTAGCCCAGCGAGGCACCCGAGTAGCGGACGTCCGCCGGGAACATCTCGGCGTACAGGGTGGCCTGGGGGCCGTACATCGTCGCGTGGATGGTGAACCCGACCAGCAGGGCGAGGAACACCAGCGGCAGCGAGCCGGTGTCGATCAGCAGGAACATCGGGAAGGCCCAGACCGCCATCAGCACCGTGCCGGTGAGGTAGAGCTTCTTCCGCGAGCCCATCCGGTCGGTCAGACCGCCGAAGAACGGCATCGACACGACCTGTGTCAGGCCCGCGCCCATGACGCACCACAGGATCGCCGACCGGGACATGCCGACCTGTGTGGTGGCGTAGCTCAGCATCCCGCTGATCAGGATGTAGAAGGTGGCGTTGACGACGAAGAACGCGCCCGCGGCCTGGAGGATCTCGCGCCAGTAGTGCCGCACGGCCTGGACGAGCGGTGCCTTGCGCAGTCCGGCGTCGCGCCGGGACTCCGCCGACCGTTGCTGCAGGTCGTGGAACACCGGGGTGTCCTCGATCTTGAGCTGCACGTAGGCGCCGATCAGGACCAGGGCGAGGCCGGAGAGGAACGGGACGCGCCAACCCCAGGCGATGAACTGCTCCTCGGACAGGATGGTGGTCAGCAGGAGGAAGAAGAGGTTGCCCGCGACCGCTCCTGCGATGGCGCCGGTCTGCACGAGCGACCCGTAGAACCCGCGCCGTTCGACCGGGGCGTGCTCGGTGAGCAGCAGCGCGGCGCCGCCCCACTGGGCGCCGACGCCCAGGCCCTGGACCAGGCGGGCGACCACCAGCAGGATCGGTGCCCAGATCCCGATGGTCGCGTACCCGGGCAGGACGCCGATCGCGAACGTCGCCACGCCCATCAGCAGCATGGCGGCGACCAGCGGGGGCTTGCGGCCGAAGCGGTCGCCGACGTGCCCGGCGATGATGCCGCCGAGCGGTCGCGCGACGAAGCCGACGGCGAACGTCGCGAAGGAGGCCAGGGTGCCGGCCACCGGGCTGACCGAGGGGAAGAACAGGTGCCCGAACACGAGGGCGGCGGCCGTGGCGTAGATGAGGAAGTCGAACCATTCGAGCGCGGTGGCGAAGACCGCCGCGGCAGCGAGCCGGCCCATCTTCTTCGGGGGAGCGTGCTGGTCCATCCGGGTCCACCTCCAGGCCGCAACGGTGCGGCGGTGAGGGTGCCGGAGAACGAGGGGCTCCGACACGAGTACGAACGATCGTTCTTAAGACGCTAGCGACTCGGGTCACAGCGGACAAGAGGCATCTCGCCGGGTCGCCCCCCGCGGCGGGCGTCAGTGCGTGAGGGGGGCCTCGAGCAGGGCGAGGGCGTAGCGCGCGTACTGCTCGGCGAGCTGGCCGCGGCCCAGTGCGCCGTCCGGGCGGTACCAGCTCGCGATCGCCGCGACGGCACCGAGGATCGTGCGTGCCGCGTCGGTGGCGTAGGGCGTGCGGAAGGCTCCGTCGGCGACGCCCTGGGCGACGATGCGCTCGAAGGCGTCCTGGGTGGCGTCCCGGTCCTCCACCAGTGCGGCGCGGTCCTCGGGGTCGAGGTAGCGGAGCTCGTTGGTCGCCACCAGGGTCGCCGTCTGGTGTTCGACGACGAACCCGACGTGCGCGCGGACCGCCTCGCGCATGCGGGACGGGGCGTCGTCGCCGGCCAGCTCCACGGCCGACAGGACGCGGCTGCGCAACTCGGCGTTGGCGTGTTGCAGCGCCGCGGCGAGCAGCTTCGACTTCGACGGGAAGTAGTTGTAGAGGTTGGACAGGCTGGTCTCGGCGCCGCGGGCCACGTCGCGCATCGAGGCGCCGTTGAAGCCCTGGGTGCCGAAGGCGTGGATCGCGGCGTTGAGGATCGCGGCCTCGTTCCGCCGCCCCGTCTCGGCGACCAGGGTCGGGGAACGGTCGTTCATGTCGCTCACGGTAGCGCACCCGCTACGGCGCTCCTGCTCTTGACGGGCCGGGAAGCTGCTGATTGCATGGCAGGCGTAAGAACGTTCGTTCGTGTCGTCGCGAGCTCGTCGGGTACGACGATCGCGACGGCCCGTCGGAGAGGACGGTCGATGAGCACCAGTGCCACCACCGGGTCGCCGGTGTACGCCGGTGGGCCCGGGGCAGGGGCGGCCGCGCCCCACTTCGAGGACTTCGAGGTCGGGCAGGTCTACACCGGCCCGGCACGGAGCTTCTCCGCGGCGGTGGTCGCGGCCTTCGCCGAGGTCAGCGGGGACCGGGCCGCGCTGCACACCGAGCACGGCCGGTCCGCCGACGGCCGCCCGCTGGTCCACGGTCCGCTGGGCCTGGCCGGCTTCTTCGGCTGGCACCACGAGCGCGGCCTGTCGGGGCACGTCGAGGCGGCGTTCGACACGCACTGGGATTTCGTGGCGCCGATCCACGTCGGCGACTCGGTCACCTACGAGATGACGGTGACCCGCACCCGTCGCACGTCGGCACTGCGCAACGGTGTCGTCGGCAGGCACGTGGTGGTCCGCAACCAGCACGACGAGATCGTGCAGGTGGGCCGGTCGGCTGCGCTGGTCACGGCGCGCGAGGCGGTCGACGACCGCCGCGCCCGGCTCGGCCGGTCCTTCCCGTCCGTGGAGTGGGCGCGGGCACTGGCCCCCGCGCTCGGCGAGTCGGCCGCGTTCACCCGGGCCACCGGCACTTGGGACGGCACCCTCGGCCTGCGCCTCGGCGGCGACCTGGTGGTGTTCCGTGTCTACAAGGGACGGGTGCTCGAGGCCGGGACCCGGACACCGGACGGGCCGACGTTCGTCGTCTCCGCGCCCGACGTCGTGTGGGCCGGGCTGCTGACCGGTCCGCGGAACGACTTCACCGAGCGGACCCTGCGCGACGAGTTCGAGGTCGAGGGCAGTGCCTACGAGTACCTGCGGCTGACCGCGGCGGTCGTCGCGCTGGTCGACGAGGCGCGGGCGTTCGCCCGCACGGAGGGGACACGATGAGGGCCGACTACGTCGAGGTGGGCGGGACCCGCGCCTTCGTGCTGGAGGAGGGCGCGGGGCAGCCGGTGCTGTGCCTGCACACGGCGGGTCAGAACGGTGTGCAGTGGCGGGAGGTCCAGCCGCGGCTCGCCGAGCTGGGCTACCGGGTGGTGGTCCCGGACCTGCCGGGGCACGGTCGCTCGGAGCCCGCCCCCGGCGGCCCGGTGCGGGACCTGGGTGTCTACGCCCAGTGGTGCGAGGAGCTCATGGACCGGCTCGGGATGGACCGGCCCTTCGTGGTGGGTTGTTCCATCGGGGGCGCCATCACCCTGCAGCTCGCGGTGCGCCGCGGCGAGCGCCTGGCCGGCGCCGTCGCGCTGGCGGCGCACGGCGGCACCGACTCCGCCATGCTGAGCGTCCGCGGGCTGGAACGTGAGCTGGTCGACTCGGCCGCGCCCAGCCGGTCGGACCGGACCTACCTCGGGACGCTCGCCGTCGTCGGGCGGCGGGTGGCGGCCGAGCGGGCGGAGCTGATCGCGCGCATGCACCGCCGCGAGGACCCCGAGATCTCCACCAGCGACCTCATCGGCTGGGCCACCCACGACGTGCTGGCGGAGCTCGACGGCGTGGCCTGCCCGACCCACCTCGTCGTCGGGGACGACGACCTGTGGCTCGACCCCGCCGACGTCCGGCGCGCCGCCGAGCTCATCCCGGACTCCCGCTACACCCTGCTGGACGGCATCGGGCACTATCCGATGGAGGAGGTCGAGGGCTTCGCCGACGTCCTGCACGGCTGGCTCGGTGAGCTGGGCGCCCGCGAGAGCCGGGGTGCCGCATGACCGGCCGCGCGACCACCCTGGCCGACCTGCTGGCCGACACCGCCGCGGCCGCCCCGGAGAGCACCGTGGTCATCGACGGCGGGCCCGCCCCGCGCCGCGTCACCCGCGCGGAGCTGGTCGCACGCGTCCTCACGTTGCGCGAGGACCTGCGGGCCCACGGCGTCGGCGAGGGCGACTGCGTGGGCGTGTGGCTGCCGAACTGGTCCGAGTCGCTGGTGGCGCAGTTCGCCGCGGCCGCGCTCGGTGCCCACGTCATCGGCATCAACACCCGTTACGGCGTGGCGGACGTCGCGCACGTCCTGGACCGGGCCCGGCCGCGGGTGGTGCTGATCGCCCACGACTTCCTCGGCCTGGACCTGCGGGCGAGGCTGCGCGAGGCGGTCGCCGAGGCGGACGTGCCCGCCCCCGGCATCGCCGTCGTGACCGGACCCGGCCGCCCGCCCGCGGACCAGGCCGCCGCCGCGACCTACGACGTCGGCGCGGGGGCCTGGGTGCCCGGCCCGCCGTCGGGTGCGGCCGACCCGCAGGCGCTGCGCGGCACCCGGGACGCCCTGGCCGTGGCGTTCACGACCTCCGGCTCGACCGGCATGCCGAAGCTCGCCGCCCACCTCGGCAGCGGCGTGGCCACCCACGCCCGGAACGTCGCCGCCGCGGGCGGCTGGGACGCGGAGTCGGTCAGCCTGGTCGTGCTGCCGCTGTCCGGGGTCTTCGGCTACGTCCCGGCGCTCGCCGCGATCGCCGCCGGCGGGGCGGCGCTGCTGGAGCCCACGTTCGACGACGACCTGGTCGTGGCCCACATGGGCGAGTTCGGGGTGACGCACCTGGCCTGCGCGGACGACGTGGCCGGGCGGCTGATGGAGAGCCACCGCGCCCACGGCGGCGACCTGTCCGCGTGCCGCCGCCTGCTCATCGGGGACTTCTACGGCAAGTCGATCCAGGTCGCGGAATGGGCCGAGAAGGAGACCGGCACCCCGACCATGGGGATCTTCGGCTCCAGCGAGCTGTTCTCGCTGCTGTCGTTCTGGCACGAGCACGACCCGGCGCCCGCGCGCTGGCGGGCGGGCGGTCGACCCGTGTCCCCGGACATCGAGGTGCGCGCCGTCGACCCGGTCACGGGCGGGCCGCCGCCCGCGGGCGAGCCCGGCGAGCTGCAGTTCCGCGGCTACGCCGTGGTCGACGGCTACCTCGGCGACACCGACGGTGCGATCCGTGCGCGCTCGTTCACCGCCGACGGCTGGTTCCGCTCCGGCGACCTGGGCACGGTCCACCCGGACGGCGCGTTCGACTACGCGGGCCGGATGGGCGACTCGTTCCGGCTGCGCGGCTTCCTCGTGGAGCCCGCCGAGATCGAGATCCGCCTCGCCGAGCACCCGGACGTGGCCCGGAGCAAGGTCGTCGGCGTCACCGTGGACGGGGACACCAGGGCCGTCGCGTTCGTCGAGGCCGTGCCCGGCACCACCCCGGACCCGGCCGCGCTGCGGGCCTGGTGTGCCCAGGCCCTCGCGACGTTCAAGGTGCCCGACTCCGTGCACCTCGTCGAGCAGATGCCGACCACCGTCGGCACCAACGGTTCCAAGATCAAGGCTGCCGCGCTGCGCGAGCTCGCGGCGCGGCTGTACAGCAGCACGGAGGTCCCGACGTGAGCCCGTCCGATGTGGTCGTCTGCGACCCGGTGCGCACGGCGGTCGGCGTCGACGGCGGGGTGTTCGCCACCCTGACCGCCGCGGACCTGGCCACCCAGGCCCTGCAGGGGCTGATCGCCCGGACCGGGCTGGGGGAGGGCGACGTCGACGACGTCGTGCTCGGCTACTGCTACCCGACGAGCGAGGCGCCCGCCATCGGCCGGGTCGCCGCCCTGAACGCGGGCCTCGGCGTCGGCGTGGCCGGCATGCAGCTCGACCGCCGCTGCGGCTCCGGGCTGCAGGCCGTCCTGCAGGCGGCGCTCACCGTCGGGCAGGGCTGGGCGGACCTGGTCGTCGCCGGCGGTGTCGAGGCGATGAGCCAGGCCGAGTACTACGCGCTGGGCCTGCAGGAAGGGGTCCGCGGCGACGAGCTGCGGATGGTCAACCGGATCACCCGGGGCCGCACCACCGCGGGCGGGGTGCACTTCCCGGTCCCCGGCGGCATGCTCGAGACCGCCGAGAACCTGCGCGCCGAGTACGCGATCAGCCGCACCGAGCAGGACGAGTTCGCGCTCCGGTCGCAGGAGAAGGCCGTCGCGGCGACGAAGGAGGGCCGGTTCGCCGAGGAGATCGTGCCGGTCACGGTGCCTGGCACCCGCCGCACGCCGGAGACCGTGGTGACCCTCGACGAGCACCCGCGCGCCGGTCTCACCCTGGACGACCTGGCGCGGCTGCGGCCGGTCCGCCGCCACGAGGACCCGGACGCCACGGTGACCGCGGGCAACGCCTGCGGGCAGAGCGACGGGGCGTCGGTCTGTGTGGTGACCACCGCCGCGCGGGCGGCCGAGCTGGGCCTCACCCCGTTCCTCCGCATCGTGACCTCCGCGCTGGCCGGCGTGCCGCCGCGGACGATGGGGATCGGGCCGGTGCCCGCGGTCGCCACGGCGCTCCAGCGCGCCGAGCTGGAGTGGGCGGACATCGACCTGATCGAGCTCAACGAGGCGTTCGCGGCCCAGGTCATCGCCTGCCTGCGGGAATGGGGCCTCCCCTCGGACGAGCCGCGGCTCAACGTGAACGGCTCGGGGATCTCCCTCGGTCACCCCGCGGGCGCCACCGGCTGCCGGATCCTCACCACCCTGGCGTACGAGATGCGTCGCCGCGGGAGCCGCTACGGCCTGGAGACGATGTGCATGGGCGGTGGCCAGGGCCTGGCCGCGATCGTCGAGCTCGTGGCGTGAAGGTCCTCTGGGTCCTCGCCCACCCCGAGCCCCGCTCGCTGAACGGTGCGCTGAAGGACGCGGGCGTCGCCGCGCTCGAGCGGGCCGGGCACGAGGTCGTCGTCTCCGACCTGCACGCCATGGCCTGGAACCCGGTGGTCACGGCGGCGGACTACGGCCACGACCCGGACGAGCGGTTCCGGGTCGGGCCGGTGTCGGCCCAGGCCCGCACCGCCGGGACGCTGAGCGCGGACGTGCGCGCCGAGCAGGACAAGGTCGCGGCCGCCGACACGCTCGTCGTCCAGTTCCCGCTGTGGTGGTACGGCATGCCCGCGATCCTCAAGGGCTGGTTCGACCGCGTGTTCCTCAAGGGCTTCGCCTACGGCGTCGTCGATCCCGACCACCCCGGCCGCACGCTGCGTTACGGCGAGGGCCCGCTCGCCGGCAAGCGGGCCCTCGTCCTGACCACCGTCGGCGGGCGTGGACCGGACCTCGGACCCCGCGGCGTCCACGGGCACCTCGAGGAGCTGCTCTTCCCCCTGCAGCACGGCACCCTGTTCTACGTGGGCTACGAGGTCCTGCCGCCCGTCGTCGTCACGGGCGCGAACCGGGTGTCCGACGACGAGTTCGCCACGGCCGCGAGGGAGCTGTGCGAGCGGGTCCTCGCCGTCCCGCACACGACCCCGCTCCCGTTCCGCAGGCAGAACGGCGGGGACTACGACGACGACCTCGTCCTGCGCGACCACCTCGCCACCGGCCGGGCCGGGCTCGGGATCCACCTGCGCGATCGACCCACGGAGACGGAGAGATGACCGAACCGTTCCTCACCGAGGACCGCCTGGCGATCCAGGCGATGGCCCGCGAGTTCGCGATGAAGGAGGTCCTGCCCGTCGCCAACGTGCTCGACCCCGAGCACGGTGAGATCCCGATGGCCCTGCGGGAGAAGATGGCCGGGCTGGGCTTCTTCGGCATCCTCATCCCGGAGGAGTACGGCGGGCTCGGCCTGGGCCTGTCCGAGTACGCGATCATCGTCGAGGAGCTGGCCCGCGCCTGGATGAGCGTGGCCAGCCTGATCGCCCGCGGGCAGCAGTTCACCGCCGGCTTCGACGCCGACCAGCGCGCCCGCTACCTGCCCGCCATGGCGCGCGGCGAGTTCCTCAGCGCGTTCGCGTTGTCCGAGGCGGAGGCGGGCTCCGACGTCGCCAACCTGAGCTGCCGCGCGGTCCCGGACGGCGAGGGCTGGCGGATCACCGGTCAGAAGATGTGGTGCACCTTCGCCGACGGCTCGGACTACCTGCAGGTCTTCGCGCGGACCGAGCCCGTCGACCCGGCGCACCGCTCGCGCGGGGTGACCTGCTTCCTCATGCCCAAGCAACGGGGCACCCTGCCCGAGGGCGTCACCGGCACCCCGGTCCGCAAGATCGGGTACCACGGCTGGAGGACCTGGGAGCTCGCCTTCGACGGCGCCTGGGCGAGCGAGATCGTCGGCGAACCGGGCAAGGGCTTCCGCATCGCCATGGGCGACCTGGACACCGCCCGCATCCACACCGCGGCCCGCGCGATCGGGCTGGCCCGCGGGGCGCTGGAGGACTCGATCGCCTATGTCGGTGAGCGGGTCCAGTTCGGCCGCCCGATCGGCGTCAACCAGGCGCTGCGGTTCACGATCGCCGACATGGCGGCGCAGGTCGAGGCCGCGCGGGCCCTGATGTACCAGGTGTGCACCGCGGTCGACGCCGGCCGGCCCAGCCCGACGCAGGCCTCGATGGTCAAGCTCGTGGCCTCCGAGATGGCCGAGCGGGTGACCAGCGAGGGCCTGCAGATCCACGGCGGCGCCGGCTACACCACCGACTTCCCGGCCGAACGTTACTGGCGGGACGCGCGGCTCACCAGGATCTTCGAGGGGACGTCGGAGATCCAGCTGCGGATCATCTCCGACGCTCTGCTGGGGAGGACCGACCGTGCCTGAGACGCACCGCTCCTGAGACACACCGCCCGTCGTCCCTCCGCCGCGGCAACCGGATCGGTGGGGCACGCCCACCGCTGCACGACGCCCGGTTCGCCATCCGACTGCGCGGTGGGCCAGGGCGCGAGCCGCGGGCCCCGACGGTTCGGCGCCGGCTGGGCCGTGGACCGCTGTCCCGTCAGGCGTCTGCGCGCGAGCTCGGATGCAGACCAGGCATCCCGGCGGGGCTGCCGTGCGGGATCCACCGGGCCAGCAGGTCCCGGCCGAACAGCTCGTCGACGACCATGCAGCCCGCCCCGGTCGGGCCCGCCCGTTCGCCCAGCGACGCCCGCGCGATCTGCAGGTCGCGGGTGGCCAGCGGCAGAGACCGGCGGTAGACCGACTGGCGAACCCCGGCCAACAGCAGATCGCCGGAGGTCCCGACCCGGCCGCCGAGCAGGATCGTCGACGGGTTGAAGAAGTTGACGATGGCCGCCACGGTGTCGCCGACCAGGCGACCGGCACGCGACAACAGCTCGACCGCGACCCGATCGCCGAACTCGGCGGCGCGCACGACGTCGTCGGACGTGATCTCGCCCGCCTTCGCCAGCCGCTCGGTCAGGTGCTCCCCCCGGTTGTCCAGGGCGGCCGCCGTCGCATCCCGGGCCAGTGCTGCACCGCCCGCGAACGCCTCCAGGCAGCCGACGTTGCCGCAACGGCACACCACCTGCTCCGCGCCGGGGACCGATCCGGTCAACCCGACGTGCCCGATGTCGCCCGCCGAGCCCTGCGCGCCGCGGTGCAGCCGTCCGCCGGAGATCAGTCCCGCGCCGATCCCGGTACCGATCTTGACCAGGACCAGGTCCGGGGACCCGACCCCCCGGCCCGCCCGGTACTCGCCCAGCGCCATCAGGTTGACCTCGTTGTCCACGAACGCGGGCGCGTCGTAGCGGGTGGCCAGCCGGTCGCGGACCGGGTAGCCGTCCCAGCCCGGCATGATCGGTGGCGCCACCGGCCGACCGGAGGCGAACTCGACGGGGCCCGGCACCCCCAGACCGACGCCCCAGACGGCGGGAGCGCCCCGGTCGGCGAGCAGCTCGTCGAACAGGCTCTCCACCCGGCTCAGGCTGGCCTCCGGCCCGGTGGCGATGTCCCAGGCGCGACTCCGGTGGTCGACCAGACGTCCGCTCAGGTCGGCCACACCGGCGTCGAATCCGGTCACCCCGAGCGAGGCCACCAGCAGCACCCCCGCATCGGCACGGAAGCGCAGCTCGCGCGGCGCCCGGCCTCCGGTGGACGTGCCGAGGTCGCCTTCGGTCACCAGGCCCGCTGCCTCCAGCTGCCCGAGCCGCTGCGAGACGACCGTGCGTCCCAGCCCGGAGCGACGGGCCAGCTCCGGACGTGTGCGCGCGCCGCCGGAACGAACCAGGTCGAGCACGGTGACCAGCGTGTCCAGCTGGTCCGGCGCGACCCCTTGCACGGACGGTCCCACTCGGCGACCTCCTCGTTCCGCCTCGGCCAGGCTTCCGAGGATAGTCCATTGACTTTTGTGTAGATCAAACTTTACTGTCATCGCATCGATCGCAAGTGCGGCGCCGTGGCCGCACCGAAGGAGGTGGGTCGTGCGTCTCGGCTATCACTCGATCACCTGGGGCGGCGTCACCGGCGCCGCGGCCGGGGTGACCAGCGTCAAGGACCTCGTCTACCGGGTCCCCGGAGACATGGACCGGGCGCTGCGCGAGATCTCCGCCGCCGGCTACCGGGGCGTCGAGATGTTCGACGGGAACGTGCGCGAGTTCGCCGAGGTCCGCGACGACCACCCCGGCTCACTGCACCGGCTGCTCGACGAGACCGGGCTGTCGCTGGTCGGGGTCTACACGGGCGGGAACTTCGTCTACCCCGAGATCCTGCCCGACGAACTGCACCGGGTACGCCGGGCCGCTGAGGACGCCGCCCGGTTCGGCGCGGCACAGCTGGTGGTCGGTGGCGGTGCGCCGCGAGCGCAGGGGATCGCCGACGGCGACCACGACCGGCTCGCCCGGGCCCTCGACACGGTCGCCGGGATCGCGGCGGAACACGGCCTGTCCGCCTGCTACCACCCGCACCTGGGCACGATCGGCCAGTCCCCGGAACAGATCGAGGCCGTGTTCTCCCGGTCCACGATCGGCTTCTGCCCGGACACCGCCCACCTGGCCGCCGGTGGTGGCGACCCGGCCGCGCTCATCCGCCGCCACGCGGACCGGATCCGGCACGTGCACCTCAAGGACCTCGGGTCCGACGGTGCGACGTTCCTGCCGCTCGGCCGCGGCGCGCTCGACCTGGACGGCGTGCTCGCCGCCGTCGCCGAGGTCGGCTACGACGACTGGCTGGTGGTCGAGCTGGACTCCTACGACGGCGACCCGGCCGAGGCGGCCCGGATCAGCCGCGCCTGGCTCGACGGCGCGCTGGACCGGGCCGGGCTGACCGTGACGACGAGTTGAGACAGGAGCAAGCGATGGCGGACAGGCTCCGCGCCGGGATCATCGGCGCCGGGTTCATCGGCGGCGTGCACGCACACGCCGTCCGGGCGGCCGGGGGCGAGGTGACCCGCGTCGCGGCCTCGCGCCCCGACCGGTCGGAGGAGGCCGCCGTCCGCCTCGGTGCCCGCACCGCGGCCGTGAGCGGCGACGACCTGATCGACGCCGACGACGTCGACGTGGTGCACGTGTGCACCCCGAACTCCACCCACGTCGCCCTGGCCCGCCGGGCGCTGGCCGCGGGCAAGACGGTGGTCTGCGAGAAGCCGCTCGCGACGACGCTGGACGACGCGCGGGCGCTGGTCGCCGCGGCCCGAGGCCGGGTCGCGACGGTGCCCTTCGTCTACCGCTTCCACCCCGCGGCCCGGGAGATCCGGGCCCGGGTCCACGCGGGCGGGGCCGGGCCGCTGCACCTGCTGCACGGTGCCTACCTCCAGGACTGGCAGGCGGCCGGAGCGCCGGCCGGATGGCGCGGCGACGCCGCCGAGGGCGGCGCGCACCGTGCGTTCGCCGACGTCGGTGTGCACTGGTGCGACCTGGTCGAGTTCACCAGCGGGCACCGGATCACCCGCCTGCTCGCCGCGACCGCGGGCGGGGGCACGGCCAGCACCGTCCAGTTCGAGACCGACAGCGGCGCCACCGGCTCGGTCGTGGTCAGCCAGACCGCGCTCGGCCGGCGCAACGCGCTGCGCATCTCCCTCGACGGCGAGCGGGCGGCCTACCGCTTCGACCAGGAGTCGCCCGAACAGCTGTGGATCGGTGACCGCGACGGCGACCGGGTGCTGCACCGCGGCACGCCCGCGTACTCGCCGGCCGCGGCACGGTACTCACTGCTCCCGCCCGGCCACCCGCAGGGCTACCAGGACTGCTTCAACGCGTTCGTGGCCGACACCTACTCCGCGGTCCACGGCGATGCACCGGACGGGCTGCCCACGTTCGCCGACGGCCTGCGTGCTGCCGCACTGACCGACGCGGTGATCCGCTCGTCGGAGTCCTCGACCTGGGTGGAGGTGCCCTCGTGAAACTCGGAATGCTCACCGCCTGTCTGCCCGATCGGCCGCTGGACGAGATCGCCCGATGGGCCGCGGGAGCGGGCTACGAGGCCCTCGAGGTGGCGGCCTGGCCGGCGATCGGCGACCGGCCGTTCACCGCCAGCCACCTCGACGTCGCCGCGTTCGGCGAGCGCGAGGCCGACACCACGCGCGCGCTGTTCGACGAGCACGGTCTGACGCTGAGCTCGCTGGCGTTCTACGACAACAACCTGCACCCCGACCCGGCCGAACGCGCCGCCGTGCACGCCCACCTCGCGGCCTGCATCGACGCCGCCGCGCTGCTCGGCTGCCCGACCGTCGGGACGTTCGTCGGGCGCCATCCCGGCCGGACGGTGGCGGAGAACCTGCGCGACGCCGAGGAGATCTTCCCACCGCTGGTGGAGCGGGCCGGCGAACACGGCGTCAAGCTGATCGTCGAGAACTGCGTGATGGAGGGCTGGCACCCGGACGGCTACCCGGGCAACCTCGCCTACTCGCCCGAGCTGTGGGAGTGGATGTTCTCGCTCGGGCTCTACCTCAACTATGACCCGAGCCACCTGGTGTGGATGGGCATCGACCCGGTCGAGGCGCTGCGCCCCTACGTGGACAGGATCCCGCACGCCCAGGCCAAGGACATCCAGCTCTTCCCGGACGAGCGCCACCGCTACGGCTGGCCGGGCAAGGCCGTGCGGCGCGAGGACCCGTTCGACGTCGGCTGGTGGCGTTACCGGGTGCCCGGCCTCGGCGACGTCGACTGGCGCCGGGTCGTCGACACCCTCTACGAGGGCGGCTTCGACGGCGTGCTCTCGGTCGAGCACGAGGACCCGGTCTGGGGCGGCACCGAGGACCGGATCCACACCGGCCTGGAGGTCGCCCACCGCACCCTGCGGCCGCTGATCGTGGCGTGAGGAGAGAAGTGCGCTACACCGCAGAGATCCTGCCGTACCACGACTATCCGCTCGAGGTGGCGATCCGCGAACTCGCCGGGCTCGGGTTCACCGAGGTCAACCTGTGGTCCTCGGCCGCGCCGCTGGCCCACCACGTGACCCCGGGCGACGACCCGTCGGCGATCCGCGCGGTGCTCGACCGCTACGGCGTGCGCCCCTGCGGCCTGACGATGTACGGGAAGACACAGGACGAGATGCTCGAGCGCATCGAGTTCGCCCGCGACCTCGGCATCGACACCGTGATCTTCGACTGCGAGGCCAACTACCCCGACTTCGTCGCGACGTTCCTCCCCACCCTGGTGGAGGCCGCCGCCCGCGACGGCGTCCGGATCGCCGTGGAGAACCACCTCACCGTGCCGTTCAACGCCGACTTCGAGTCCGGTCACGGCGAGGAGCAGCGCTGGGACGAAGGCGTCGACACACTCGCGCAGATCAAGCGGTTGGTACGCGACATCGACCACCCGAACCTCGGGATCTGCCTCGCCCCGCCACACCTGTGGGTCATGCAGGACGGCATCAGCGAGGCCATCACCTGGCTCGCCGAGCGCCGGAAGCTCTTCTACTACTACATCTGGGACATCGACCGGGCCTACCGCCACGGCGTCGACGGTCTGAACTTCGGGGCGGGGGAGCAACAGCTGCCCCGCGTCGGCGGCACCCTCGACCACGCCGTCCCGCTCGGGACGCTCGCCCGCGTCGGCTACTCCGGCCCCGCCAGCCTCAAGTGCCACGGCACCGGCGGCTGGCCCCTGCACCACATCACCGACGAACTGGCCAAGGCCGACGCCTACGTGCGTTCGTGCCTCCCGCGCTGAGGGGAAGACCTTGTCCGAGATCGACAGCTACGGCGGCTCGACTCGCTGGACCTTCGACGCCACCGGGGCGTTCCGGCTCGACCGCGACGGCGACCGGTGGTGGCTCGTGGACCCGCTGGGCAACGGCTTCCTGTCCGTCGGCCTGAACCACATCGACGACTCCGACCTCAAGTACCCGCACAACCTGGAGGTCTGGCAGAAGCGCTACGGCGGCTCGCGGGAGCGCTGGATCTCCGAGGGCGTCGTCGCCGACCTACGCAACTGGGGCTTCAACTCGATCGGCTGGACCCAGCAGTACATCGGCGGCGGCTGGCGCGAGAAGTTCGACTGGTCGCAGATCGTGGTCGTCGAGCACGGGTCGCAGTGGACGGTGGCCGACCTGGAGGCCGCCGGGATGCCCTACATCATCCAGATGCGCCTGGCGGAGAACGAGAACTGGAACGGGCGCCCGTACTACCCCGACGTCTTCGACGCCGACTTCGACGACCACTGCGCCTACCTCGCGCGCAGCATCTGCGTGGACGCCGCGGCGAGCAAGAACCTCATCGGCTACTCGTTCGTCGACGCGCCGCTGTGGTTCCGCCACCCCGCGGGTGCGGACTGGCCGGGGCTCGAGGGGCTCGAGGGGGACAAGCGCGAGGCGAAGCTGTTCGAGATCGCCACCAGGTACTACGAGACGATCCACCGCCACATCCGCACCTACGACCCGCACCACCTGATCCTGGGCGACCGCTACAACGGCGACAACGAGCTGCCCGACGTGGTGCTCGAGGCCGCGAAGCCCTACATCGACGTGCTGTCGGTGCAGTACTACCCGGGCAACGACCAGGCCTCGCGCGACCACATGATCACCCACGCCCGCGGCCTGTACAAGCGCGTCGGCAAGCCGATCCTCATCCCCGACATCGGCAACTGGACCGCTACCGAGCTCAACCCCCACCGCACGATGGACGGCGTCCCGGACCAGGCCACTCGCGCCCGCCACTACATCGACACGTTCACCGACCTGGTGCGCGAGCCGTGGCTCCTGGGCTGGCACTGGTGCGGCTACGTCGAGAACCTCTCGCGCGGGTGGGGCATGAAGGACCCGTGGGACGAGCCGTACGGCGAGTACGTCGACCCGATCGCGGACTTCAACCGCACCGTCTACGACCTGCTCTGAGAGGGAAGCCCATGAGAATCGTCGACCACAACGGGGACCTCGTCCGCCACGGCCGCGCCACCGTCAACGGCGTGCGTCTGCACTACCTGACCGCAGGCGAGGGGGAGCCCGTCCTGCTCCTGCACGGGGTGCCCAAGACCTCCTACCACTGGCGGCACGTGATCCCGTTCCTGACGCCGCACTACCAGGTGGTGGTGCCGGACATGCGCGGGCTCGGGGACTCCGAGCACGCCGACGGCGGCTACGACATGGCGAACGTGGCCGAGGACTTCGCCGAGCTGATGACCGAGCTCGGGCACGACCGTTTCCGGGTGGTCGGCGAGGACTGGGGCGCCGCGGCCGCCTACCAGCTCGCCGCCCGGCACCCCGACCGCGTCCAGCAACTGGTCTACCAGGAGATGATCCTTCCCGGGTTCGGGCTGGAGGACTACTCGTTCCTGACCCCGGACAACGTCCGCAGCTACGTCTGGCTCTGGCACATCAACTTCTACTCGGTGCCCGAGTTCCCGGAGATGCTGATCAGCGGGCACGAGCGGGAGTACTTCTCCTACTTCATGAAGCACGAGACGCACGACCCGTCGGCGATCACCCCGGACGCGCTCGACGAGTACGTGCGCTGCTACTCCTCGCCCGGCGGCGTGAAGTGCATGTGCGAGATCTACCGGGCCACGCTCACCGACGGCGACCAGAACAGGGAGTCCGCGAAGACCCGGCTCCCGATGCCGGTGCTGGCCGTGGGCAGCGAGCACTTCATCGGCGCCGACAACGAGCGGCAGATGCACGAGGTCGCCGACGACGTGCGGGCGGTGACCCTGCCGTGGGGCCACCAGCTCGCCGAGGAGTCGCCCGACGAGCTGGCCGGGCACTACCTCCGATTCTTCGCCGGGGAGCTGTAGAGATGGCGACGTTCGCAGTCCGCGACGGGCGGCTGGTCGACCCGGACGGGGAACCGTTCCTGTCCCTGGCCCTGAACCACGTGGACGAGACCAACCTCAAGTTCCCCTACAACCGCGACATCTGGCGGGAGCGCTACGGCTCCCGCGAACGTTGGATCGCCGACGGGGCCGTCGCCGACCTGCGGAACTGGTCGTTCAACACGCTGGGCTGGACGCAGGAGTACGTCGCCGGCGGCTGGGGTGAGGCGCTGGACTGGTTCGGCGACCCGATCGACCTCAAGCACTCCACCCCGTGGTCGGCCGCCGAGCTGCGCGGGGCGGGCATCCCCTACGTCGCTCAGGTGCCGGTGCAGGAGATCGAGGACTGGAACGGCTACCCCGCGTTCCGGCCCATGGACCCTGCTCACGGAGGCGACGACTTCGCGGTCTGGTGCGACTACCTCGCGCGCAGCATCGCCGCCGAGCACGCCGACTCGCCCGACCTGCTCGGCTACTTCCTCGTCGACATCCCGGCCTGGCTGCCGCACGCCTCCGGCGCCGACTTCGCCGAGCTCCAGGGCCTGGACGCGGCCGAGCGGGAGAAGAAGCTCTACGACGTCGCGAGCCGCTACTACGAGACGATCGTGACGGCGATCCGCCGCTACGACCCCGACCACCTGATCCTCGGCGACCGGTTCAACGGCAACAAAGGCATCCCGGAGCCGGTGCTGCGGGCGATGGAGCCCTTCGTCGACGTGCTGTCGGTGCAGTACTTCACCGAGCCGACCGAGGAGTCCCGCACGCAGCTGCGCGCGGACCTCGCGCGCTGGCGCGAACAGTGCGGGGGCAAGCCGGTGATCGTCGCCGACACCGGCAACTGGACGCCCACCGAGCTCAACCCGCACCGCGAGGGGCTGCCCGACCACGCCGCCCGCGGGGTCGACTACGGCGCCGCCCTGGACGCCGTGCTCGACGAGCCGTGGTTCGCCGGCTGGCACTGGTGCGGCTACGTGGAGAACACCGGCGGCCGCGGCTGGGGGCTCAAGGACCCGTGGGACGAGCCCTACCGCGACCTGACCGACGCCATCACCGAACACAACCGCCGCGCGCTCGCGCAGCACGGGAAGGACTGACATGGGGCAGCTCGACGGCAAGGTCGCCGTGATCACCGGCGGCGGGCGCGGGCAGGGCCGGTCCCACGCGATCCGGCTGGCCCAGGAGGGCGCCGACATCGTCGTCTGCGACATCACGCAGCAGGTGGCCACCGTCCCGTTCCCGACGGGGCGGCCCGGTGACCTGGACGAGACCGTCGCCGCGGTGGAGAAGCTCGACCGGCGCTGCGTCGCGATCGAGGCCGACGTCCGGAAGACCGCGGACATGGAGCGCCTCGCCGACACGGCGATGAGCGAGTTCGGGCGCATCGACATCCACCTGGCCAACGCCGGGATCCTCAGCCTGTCGGAGAACACCTGGGAGCTCACCGACGAGGCCTGGGACGACATGATCGACATCAACCTGACGGGCGTCTTCAAGTCCTGCCGCGCCGTCGTCCCGCACATCCGCGCGGGCGGCAACGGCGGCACGATCCTCATCACGTCGTCGATCGCGGGCCTGCGCGCGGTCGCCGGCTGCACCCACTACACGGCGGCCAAGCACGGCATCGTCGGCCTGATGCGGACGCTGGCGCGCGAGCTGGCGCCGGAGTCGATCCGGGTCAACACGATCCACCCGACGGGTGTCGGCTCGCCGATGTCGAACAACGACTACTTCCCGCAGTGGCTCACCGAGCACGAGGAGCTCGGCAACGCCATGCGCTTCAACCTCATGCCGGTGGACGCGCTGCCCGAGCGCGACGTCTCCGACGTCGTCGCCTTCCTCTGCTCCGACGCGGGCAAGTGGATCACGGGGACGACCGTGCCGATCGACGCCGGCTTCATGCTCAAGTAGGACGGAACGGAGGTCCCCATGGGCACCTACGACATGACCGACCACGCCGGACAGCGGCTCACCCACGGCCGCCCCGAGGTCAACGGCGTGAACATCCACTACGCGATGGGTGGCTCCGGCGACCCGGTGATCCTGCTGCACGGCGTGCCGAAGACGATGTTCTTCTGGCGCAAGGTGATCCCGCTGCTCACCCCGCACCACACCGTCGTCGCGGTGGACTGCCGCGGCTACGGCGACTCCGAGCGGCCGCAGACCGGGTACGACACCCAGACGATGGCGCAGGACATCGTCGCGCTCGCCGACCACCTGGGCTTCGAGCGCTTCCGGATCGTCGGGGAGGACTGGGGCGCCGCCATCGCCTACGCGGTGGCCGCGTTCCACCGCGACCGCGTGGAGCAACTCGTGTTCCAGGAGATGCTCCTGCCGGGGCTCGGGTACGGCAGCGACGACGTCGCGGGTCGTACCAGGACCTTGAAGAAGGAGGACACCCGCACGATGTGGCACCTGGACTTCTTCAACGTGCCGCACTACCCCGAGATGCTCATGCCCGGCCGGGAGCGCGAGTTCTGGTCGTTCTTCATGAAGCGCGAGATGTACGACCCCAGCGCAGCCACCGACGAGGACGTCGACGAGCAGGTCCGCTGGTTGGAGTCGCCGGGCGGCACCCACACGATCCTCGAGGTGTACCGGGCCAACGACCTCGACGGCGAGCAGAACGCACCCCAGTTCGAACACAAGCTGACCATCCCGGTGCTGGCCGTCGGCGGCGAGGCGTTCTTCGGCGACGAGGTCCGCCACCAGATGGAGCCGGTCGCGCAGGACGTCCGCAGCGTCGTGATCGAGCGGTGTGGGCACAACCCGTCCCTGGAGCGGCCCGACGAGCTGGCGCGGATCTATCTGGAGTTCTTCGGGGAGGCGGTGGCGGCATGAACGACCTCGCGGAGATGACCGGGACCGCTCTGCTGGAGACCGGCGTCCGGATGCACTACTACGAGGCCGGGACCGGCGAGGACACGCTGGTGCTGCTGCACGGCTGGCCGGAGACCTCGTGGCAGTGGCGTCACGTCCTGCCGATGTTCGCCGCCGAGGGCTACCACGTCGTGGCGCCCGACTACCGCGGCGCGGGCAACACGTCGCGCCCGCGTCTGGACCTCGGCCGCACCGTGGACCCACGGGTCGAGGACCTGCCTCCCGGTGGCTACACCAAGCGGGAGATGGCGGAGGACATCCACCAGCTCCTGCACGACCATCTCGGGCTGACCGGGCCCGCCTTCGTGCTCGGGCACGACCTGGGCGGCCAACTCGCCACCGCGTACGCCCTCCGCTACCCCGGCGACACCCGCGCCATGGGCTACGGGGAGGCGCCGCTGCCCGGCACCGAGGTGCACGACCGGATGAAGAACGACCCCACCCTGTTCCACTTCGCGTTCCACACGATCCTGGACCTGCCCGAGGCACTCACCGCTGGCCGCGAGCGCTGGTATCTGCAGCACTTCTACGACAAGCTCGGCTTCCGCCCCACCGCGGTGGACACCGACCACTTCGCCGCCGCGTACGCCGAGCCGGGCGCGATGCGCGCCGGGTTCGACCTCTACCGCGCCTTCGAGCAGGACGCCGTCGACACGCGGGCGGCACTGGCGGCGAACGGGAAGCTGACGATGCCTGTGCTCGGGCTGCACGGCCAGGTCAGCCTGTTCGACTCCGTCACCGAGGAGATGGGCCGCGAGGTCGCCGAGAACGTCACCGTCGAGTCGGTGCCGCAGGCCGGGCACTGGATCGCCGAGGAGAACCCGGCCGCGCTGGTGGAGATCGTGACCCGGTTCGACCGCACCACCAGGGAGCACTGATGTTGGACGTCACCGACCACGCCGGCACCCCCGTCACGCACGGCCGCAAGACCGTCAACGGGGTGCGGCTGCACTACGTCACCGCTGGGTCGGGGCCCGCGCTCGTGCTGCTGCACGGCGTGCCGAAGACCTGGTACTACTGGCACCGCGTCATCCCGCTGCTCACCGAGCACTTCACCGTGATCGCCCCCGACGTGCGCGGGTTCGGCGACTCCGAGCGGCCCGAGGGCGGCTACGACATGGGCACGATCGCCGAGGATGTCGGCGCGCTGCTCACCGAGCTGGGCCACGAGACGTTCGCCGTGGCGGGCGAGGACTGGGGCGCCGCGTTCGCCTACGCCGTCGCCGCCACGTTCCCCGAGCGCGTCACCAAGCTGTCCTACGGCGAGATGCTGCTGCCCGGCTTCGGGCTGGAGGACTGGTCGGCGCTCACCGCCGACAACGTGCGGTCCAGCCACTTCCTGTGGCACGTCGGCTTCTTCCACGTCCCGGACTTCCCGGAAATGCTGATCAGCGGTCGGGAGGAGATCTTCTGGTCGACGTGGATGAAGAACGAGACCTACAACCCCGCCGCGATCACTCCGGACTGCGTGGCCGAGTGGACGCGTTGCTCGTCCGCGCCGGGCGGGCTGCGGGCGATCTTCGAGGTCTACCGCGCCACGTTCACCAACATCGCGCTCGACGAGGAGTGGGGCCGGACCAAGCTGCCCATGCCGGTGCTCGCGGTGGCCAGTGAACTGTTCATCGGCGAGGAGACCCGCCGGCAGATGGAGCGCGTGAGCGACGACGTGCGCTACGTCGAGATCGCCGAGTGCGGACACAGCATGGCGCTGGAGCAGCCGGCGGAGCTGGCCGGTGTCCTGCGTGAGTTCTTCGCTGCGTGAGAGAGACGGAAGGAACTGACATGGGCCGCATGGACGGCAAGGTCGCGGTGATCACCGGCGGCGGGCGCGGGCAGGGCCGCTCGCACGCGGTCACGCTCGCGAGCGAGGGCGCCGACGTCGTCATCCTCGACGCGCCGGGCGACATCGCCACCATCGACTACGCGATGAGCACCGCCGACGACATGGCCGAGACCGTGGCGCTGGTGGAGAAGCACGACCGGCGCTGCCTGGCGATCGAGGCCGACATCCGCGATACCGCGGCGGTCCAGCGTGCCGCGGACGTCACGATGACCGAGTTCGGACGCGTCGACGCGCTGGTGTCCAACGCCGGCGTCATGGGCGCCGCGGACAGCACGTGGCAGCTCAGCGACGAGCAGTGGCAGGACATGCTCGACATCAACGTCACGGGTGGCTGGAAGGTCTGCCGGGCGTTCATCCCGCACATGATCTCCGGGAAGCGCGGCGGGGCGATCACGCTCACCGGCTCCACCGGCGGCCTGCGCTCGGTGGCCGGCTGCACCCACTACAACGTGGCCAAGCACGGGCTGATCGCGCTGATGCGCACGCTGGCGTGGGAGCTGGCGCCGGAGATGATCCGGGTCAACGTCGTGCACCCCACCGGCGTGAACACCGAGATGTCCAACAACCAGTGGTTCGTCGACTGGATGGGCACCCACGAGCGGCTCACCGGCCCGATGCGCGGCAACCTGATGCCCGTGGACGTGGTACAGCCCGAGGACGTGTCGAAGATGATCGCGTTCCTGGTCAGCGACGACGCCCGCTACGTCACCGGTACAGAGGTGCGGGTGGACGCCGGCTTCATGCTGAAGTAGGCCCTGCTCGGACGGCGCGGTGCTCCGGGAGGCCGCGTTGCCGTCGTCGAGTTGATGCAGGCCGTGCGGCGTGTCGGCCGGAGAGGGTGCGGCCACCGCTTGGCTTGTCGAGTGCAGCATCCATGACCGCTGTTGCAGTGCTCGCCGGCAGGATCCGGGCAGCCGCAGAGCGCGTCCGCGCGTCCGCAGTGGCTGACCGAGTACGAGGGGCTCGGCAACGCCATGCGGTTCAACCTGATGCCGGGGGACGCCCTGGCCGAGGCCGACGTGTCCGAGGTGATCGCGTTCCTCTGCTCCGACGCCGGGAAGCGGATCACGGGGACGACCGTGCCCGTGGACGCCGGTTTCCTGCTCACGTAGCCAGGAACCCCGGTGCGACGACCGCATCGTCGGTGGGGGCGGGTTTCGAGTCCAGCCCACGTCCGATCGCGGCGACGAACTCCGTCCGCATCCGCCGTGACAGCTCGGCAGTGGGCACGAGGCCACCGGAGCCGTGGCGGGGTACAGGTGCAGCTCGGTCGGGACGCCGTCTCGAACGAGGCGCTGCGCGTATGCCATGCCCTCGTCGCGGAGCGGGTCGAACTCGCACACGGACAGGTAGGTGAGCGGTAGACCGGCCAGATCGGTCGCCCGTGCGGGCGCGGTGTACGGGGACACCTCCTCGGACGGGTCGCGGTCGCCGAGGTAGTGGCGCCAGCTCTCGACCGCGTTCGGGCGGTTCCACAACGGTGTGTCCACGAAGGTCTGCATCGACGGGGTCTCCAGGCGGTCGTCGAGCTCGGGGACGGCGGAGAACTGGAAGCGCGGCGCGGGGCCGCCCCGGTCGCGCCATCAGGGCTGTGCCCGCGCCGAGTCCGCCGCCCGCGCTCACCCCGCCGATCCCGATCCTGGTCGTGTCGACGCCGAGCTCGTCGGCGTGGCCCGCGAGCCAGCACAGGACGGCGTAGCAGTCGTCGATCGCGGCGGGGAAGGGCCTCTCGGGGGCCAGCCGGTAGTCGACGCTCACGACCACCGCCTCCAGCTCCGCGGCGAGCAGGGCCGGGAGCTCCTGGTCGCCGGCGGCGTCGCCGAGGACGAAACCACCCCCGTGCATGTAGACCAGCGCCGGCCTGGCCGTGCCCTGCACGGGGGAGAAGACGAGGACGGGGACGTCCGGCGCACCGGGCGCGCCCGCGACGGTCCGGGTCTCCAGCACGATGCTCTCGGGTGCACGTACACAGGCGTTGCGACCGTGAGCGCCGCCATGCGTGCGCGCGCGACGGCCAGGTCGCGGTCGCGCCGTTCAGCGGCGGCGGGCCCAGCCGTCCGCGGTCGCCGAGCCGGCGGGCGCGGTGGAGAAGGTCTGGAGCAGGCCGGGTCGGCAGGTAGCTCCATCGACTCGACATCGAGGTGGCCCGCTTCCGGATGCCCGGCCCGCTCGGGTGTGATGCGCGCGCAGCAGCCCCCCGCTCGCCGAGCGGGCCCCCTGTCGCAGAGAGCCGGGTCAGCGCCCGATGGTGTCGAGCTCCGCTACGTCCTGCTCGGACAGCACGGTGGCTGCGCCGGCGAGATTCTCGCGCAGGTGCGTCACCGATGTCGCCTCCGGGATCAGCAGCATGTTCGGGGATCGCTGCAACAGCCAGCTCAGCGCCACTGCCATTGGCGGCGCCGGAGGAGGCGCTCCTGTCCTGGGTGCGCGAGTGCGTTCGCTTCACCACGGTCTACCGCGGTGTCACCGAAGCCATGGTCTCGGCGGTCGAGGAGCCCGCTCCGCCCTGCACGAGTCCTGCGTCGGCCTGCGCGCGTCGGGGGCGCGACTGCTCGGCCGGGCCCAGGAAGCCGGGCAGGCCCGCAGCGGCCTCGACGGGACCGACCTGCTCGCGCTCATCGCAGGCCTCGCCTGGCTGGGCGACCAGCCCGCCCTGGCCGCGCGCGCCGAGCACCTCGTCGACGTGATCGCCCGCCCTGCCCTGGTGGTCGACGGAGCGCGGTCACCCTCAGCGGAGGAGGCCGGAGGGGTCTGAGCCAGGCCGCGCCGGTCCGGGCTCACCGCCGGTGACGACGTCGGCCGGGCCGGTCCGCGACGTCGGCCGCGGGGCGCGCCCCACCCGGGATCGCGCGTCGACGCACGAACCCGCGGACGAGTACTCCGACCACCGTGAGCAGCAGGAGCGCGAGGAGCACGGTCGCCGTCGTCTGCTGCGCCGCCACCAGCCGGGCTGCAGTCGCCGAGCCTTGGGCGAGCAGGCACCCCAGGGTGAACGTGCCGAGTCCCCAGGCGGCGGCCACCGGGATGCTGACCACCGCGAACCGGTGGTACGGCAGGACGCCGCCCGCGACGCGCGGGACCAGGGTCCGGACCACCGCGAACCACTGGCCGAGCACCACCGCGAGCGCCGGACGACGCTCGGCGAGGCGGAGCACCCGGACTGCCGCGGCCGGCATGCCGCGCCTGCTGCGCAGCGCCGACGGGCCGCCCCGTCGAGCCCGCCAGTAGCCCAGGCTCGGCCCGGCGGCGCCGGCGACGGCGGCGGTGAGGCCCGCGGCGACACCGGGCACCGCGCCGGCCCCGGCCAGGACGCCGAGTCCGACCGTCACGCTGATGCCGGGCAGCACCACGCCGACCAGCAGGCCCGACTCCGCGATCAGTGCGACCGCCGCGACCACCAGTAGGCCCGCGCCGAAGCAGCCCGCGAGCGCCGCCATCGCGTCCACGATCACGTGGCCCTGCGGTTCCCCGGCCGTCGACCCTCGTCGCGCTCGGACATCCGCCGGGACGTTAACAGGGCCGATCGGCGTCGGGCGGGAACCCCTCGATCGGACGGTCGGCAGGTGAGAGGCTGGATCCGGCTGTGGCCGACGTCGTCCGGTGCGGACGGGACGGGGACGTGCCGACGTAGGCGTCCGGGTCCGGGGCGTCCGGCGCCACGGTCGATGGCCGTCGTGTGGGCCGACAAGTCAGCAGGCGATAACGACATCCGATACTGTTAGCGCGTGGCTCCTCCCTCGTTCGGCGTCATGCTGTTCACCCACCGCTTCCCCGGGCAGAGCGCGACCGAGGTGTTCGCGCTGGCCGCAGACGTCGCGCAGGCGGCCGAGGCGCACGGGTTCGCGTCGGTGTGGACCACCGAGCACCACTTCCTGACCGGTTACGGCGTCAACCCCTCCGCGACGACGCTGGCCGCGTTCCTGCTCGGCCGCACCCGGCGGGTGCGGGTCGGCACGGCCGTGACGATCCTGCCGACGCACCCGCCGGTGCACGTCGCGGAGCAGGCGGCGCTGCTCGACCAGCTCTCCGGCGGCCGGTTCGACCTCGGCGTCGGCCGGGCCGGGCCGGTGGTGGACCACGAGGTCCTCGGCACCGGCATCGAGCGGTGGCGCACCGGGTTGCCCGAGGCGCTCGGCCTCGTCCTCGACTCCTTCACCGGGCGGGTGTCCGCCGACTCCGAGCACTACCGGTTCCGCGAGGTCGCACCCGGCCCGGAGCCGTACACGCGTCCGCACCCGCCGGTGCACGTGGCCGCGACCTCGGCCACCGGGGTGCAGCTGGCCGCCCGGCACGGCCTGCCGATGCTGTTCTTCTTCTCTCAGACCGCCGACGAGCAGGCACGGCTGGTCGCCGACTACGAGCAGCTCACCGCGGCGCGCCCGGTGCACGGTACCGGGGCCCTGGCCCATGTCACCGACTCGGTCGCCGAGGCCGAACGGGTCGTTTACGAGCGGTTGGCGCCGGTGTTCGCCTCCGGCTACGCCGAGTACGTGCTGGTCGAGGAGTACCGCGGTCCGCGGCCCACCCCCGACGAGCTGGCCGCGGGCATCCTCGCCCGCCAGCCGATCGGGCCGCCCGAGCTCTGTGTCCGCCGGCTCGTCGACCTGGTCCGGGGGAGCGGGGCCGGCCGGGTGCTGCTGCACGTCGAGTCCTCCGGCGAGCACGACGCGGTGCTCGCCAACGTCGAACGCCTCGCGACCGAGGTCCTGCCCGCCGTCCGCACGGAACTGGAGAACGCGTGAACGACACCTACGACGTGGTGGTCGTCGGCGGTGGGCCCGCGGGCCTGTCGGCGACCCTCGTGCTCGGCCGCCAGCGGCGTCGCGTCCTGCTCGTCGACGCCGGCGAGCCGCGCAACGCCCCGGCCGCCGAGATGCACATGTACCTCGGCCGCGACGGCGCGGACCCGGCGCAGCTGCTCGCCGACGGCCGCGCGGAGGTCGACGCCTACCCGACGGTGACCCGCCGGGCGGGCCGGGTCGTCGGCGTGCGCGGCGCCCTCGACGACTTCACCCTCGACCTCGACGACGACGGCGCCGTCGTGCGGGCGCGTCGGCTGCTGCTGGCCGGCGGCCAGGTCGACGAGCCGCTCGACGTGCCCGGGCTGGCGCAGCGGTGGGGCGGCTCGGTGTTCCACTGCCCGTTCTGCCACGGCTACGAGACCACCGGCATGGCGCTCGTGGTGATCGGCAACGGCCTGGCCGGGATGCTCGCCGCCTACGTGCGGGACCGGTTCAGCGACGACGTCGTCCTCGCCACCCACGGCCCCGCCGAGCTGCCCGGCTGGGTCGCGGCGAACCTGGAGGCGGGCGGCGTGCGGGTCGTGGAGTCCCCGATCACGGCGATCGACGGCGACCTGGGCGCGCTCGAGCTCCGCTTCGCCGACGGCACCACCCTCGCCCGCGACGGCATCTACCACCGCGCCCCGACCCGCCCTGGCACCGCGCTGGCCGGGAGCCTCGGCGCGACCGTGCTCGACGACGGCACGATCGCCGTCGACGAGTGCGGCCGGACCTCGGTCCCGGGGGTCTCCGCCGCCGGCGACGCGGCCCGTCAGCCCGGGCTGCCCGACGGCGTGACACTGGTGAGCGTGGGCGCCGGGAGCGGCGTCGCCGCGGCGGTGTGGCTGGAGCAGGAGCTGTTCCGGACCGGTCTGCCGGTCGCCCCCGGCCAGGGGTGAGCCCGGCGGGCGCCCCGGACGCGGTCCGGGGCGCCCGGGTCAGTACCGCAGCTCGTCCACCGAGGGGGTGGCGGCCAGCCGGGGCAGGACCCGGCGCTGCACCCGCTGCGCGACGCCCGGGCCCAGCTGCCCGTCCCCGACCCCGATGCGGCGCTCCGTGCGGTCGGCCTCGACCCGGCGGCCGTCGGGGGGCTGCGGCCCGACCGGCTCTCCGGGGGCCAGGCCCGCCGGGTCGCGCTCGCCAGGGCGCTGGCAGGCGACCCCGCCCTGCTCGTGCTCGACGAGCCCACCGCGGGCCTCGATCCCGCCTCGACCGCCGTCGTCGTCGAGCTGCTCCGGGCCCGCGGCGGCGTCACCCTCGTCGTCACCCACGACCCGGCCGTCGCCGCGGTCGCCGACCGGGTCGTGCGGGTGGGCGCCCCCGCGCCGCCGCCGTCCCCGGCCGGTCCGCCGCCGTCCGGGGCAGGAGCACGGCCGTCGCCCACCGCGGTACCGGTCCTCGACGCGCGGCACGTCACCACGGCCGTCCCCGGGGCCGCCGCGGACGTGGTCGTTCCCGTGCGGCCCGGCGGGCTGACCGTGGTCACCGGGCCGTCCGGCTGCGGCAAGACCACCCTGCTCCGGGCACTGGCCGGGGTGCGGCCGGGGGGCACCCTCGCACTGGCCGGTGCCGCCACGCCGTGGCCGGTGGGTGACCGCACCCCGGGCGTCGTCGCGCTGGTCGGGCAGCACCCCGTCCACGAGCTCAACCCGGCCCGCACCGCGGGGGCCGCCGTCGCCCGCCCGCTGCGCCGGCTCCATGGCCTGTCCGCCGCCGGCGCCCGCGCCGAGGCGGTCCGGCTGCTGGGCGCGGTCGGCCTGCCGCCCGACGTGGCGGGACGGCGCCCGGCGGCGCTGTCCTGCTCGACCCGGACGACCCCGAGCTGCTGGCGGTCGCCCGGCCCGCCGCCGCGGCCGCCCGGCCCGCCGCCGGGCTGGCCGGCCCGGGCCGGGCCCACGAGCCGTTCCCCGCGTTCGTGCGGAGCCGGGTCGGGCCGCTCGCGCGGCGACTCACCGGCACCGACGCGACGGTCCTGCTGCCCGTCGCCGGGCCGGACGACGTCGCCGCGGCCGACGCCGCGGGCCGGGCCGCGCTGTCCGGCGGCGCACCGGCCGGCGACGCGGGCCCCGCCGACGCGGTCGCCCGGCTCGACGCCGTCGCGCTGCGTGCCATGGCCTCGGTGTTCGACGCGGGGGACCCCGACGTCGCCCCGCGGCACGCGTGGCTGGTGCGGCGGTGGCGGGCCGAGCTCGCCGCGCACGGCGACCCCGGGCCGCAGCCGGACGGCGCGCTGCACGCGGCCTGCACCGACCTGGGCTACCCGCCCGCGATGGTCGAGTTCTTCGCCGCCGCCATGGCCCACCTGCCCGAGCTGCTGCGCGACGAGGTGCCGCTGCAGGCGCTGCTGTTCCCCGACGGCGAGATCGCCACCGCCCTGGCGAGCTACCAGGACAACACGATCAACACCTACCTCAACGGGGCGCTGGCCCACCTCGCCGCGACCACCGCACGGACCCGGGCGGAGCCGCTGCGCGTCCTGGAGCTGGGCGTCGGCGTCGGCGGCAGCACCCGCGCCGTCCTCGACGGCCTGGGGGAGGCGCCGGTCGACTACCTGTTCACCGACGTCTCACGGTTCTTCCTCGACCTGGCCGCGACCCGGTTCCCCGGGGTGCGGACCGCGCTGCTCGACGTCACCACCGACCTGGCCGCCCACGACGGCCGACACGACCTCGTCGTCGCGGCGAACGTCCTGCACAACGCCGTCGACGTCCGCGCGACGCTCGCCGCCCTCCGCGGGGTGCTGGCCCCCGGCGGGGTGCTCGCCCTGGTCGAGTCGACCCGCGAGCACCTCCCGGCGCTGGTGTCGATGCAGTTCCTCATGTCCGCGCGTCCGGGCGCGGCCGCCGCCGGCAGCGGGGACCTGCGCGCCGGCACCGACCGGATCTTCCTGACCGAACGGCAGTGGTGGGCCGAGCTCGCCGCCGCTGGTCTACGGCCGGTCGCGGCGCTGCCCCGTGACACGGACCCGCTGCGGGCGCTGGGGCAGCAGCTGCTGGTGGCGACGTAGTCACCCCGCCCCGGCGGCGGTACGGCGCGGTGCGGTCACTTCTTCGCGCAGACGCACCCCTGCGAGGACCCACCCGCGATCTTCGCCGAGCAGAACCTCCGGTCGATCGCGTCGTGATCCTCCCAGGGGTGCGGGCAGACCGGGCACAGCTCGTCCGGGGTGGTGTCGCGTGAGGCGGTCGAGGGGGTCGGGTCGTCCATGCTGATGGTTCTCCTTCGGGGTTGTCGCCCCGAGCGGACCCGGGGACGGGTCAGTCGGCCGGTGGCCCGGTGGGTCGCCGCAGCGGGGCGCCGACCTCGTGCAGGTGGCGGAGGACCTCGGCGTAGGAACGCAGGGGACCGGTCCGGGTGTAGGGCAGGCCGTGGGTGGTGCAGAACTCCTGCACGATCGGCTGAGCGCGGCGCAGGTGCGGGCGCGGCATCCGGGGGAACAGGTGGTGCTCGATCTGGTAGTTCAGGCCGCCCAGCGCGACGTCGAGCACCCGGCCGCCGAGCACGTTGCGCGAGGTCAGCACCTGCTTGTGCAGGTGGTCCAGTCGCCGTCCCGCCGGGATGACCGGCATCCCCTTGTGGTTCGGAGCGAACGCCAGACCCATGTACACCCCCCAGAGCCCCTGGTGCACGACGACGAACGCGACGGCCTGCACCGGCGCGAGGACCCAGAACACCGCCCCCAGGTACCCGACGGCGTGCGCGACGAACAACGCCGCCTCCAGCCGCGGGCGGGGGACCTCTCGACGCAGGATCGCCCGGACGGCGGTGAGGTGCAGGCTCCACCCCTCCAGGAACAGCAGCGGGAGGAACAGGTACGCCTGGTGGCCGACCATCCATCGGACGGGGCCCCGCGTGGCGGCGGCCTGCTCGGGACTGAAGGCGAGCACCGGGATGTCGATGTCCGGGTCGTCGTCGGCGTGGTTGGGATGGGCGTGGTGTGCGGTGTGCTGGGTGACCCAGGCACCGTAGCTCAGCCCGACCAGCCCGCCGTGCAGGTAGCCGACGACGTCGTTGGCACGCCGGCCGGCGAAGATCTGACGGTGGCCCGCGTCGTGGCCGATGAAGGCCAGCTGCGTGGTCACGACCGCGAAGAACACCGCTAGCAGCAGCTGCCACCAGGACGGGCCGAGCCACACGAACAGCGTGAGGCCGCCGGCGAGCAGGACCGCGTTCGCCGCGAACAGGAGCAGGTAGGTGCGACGGGCCTCCTGCAGCAGACCCGCCCCGGACACCAGGGCGGCCAGCTCGCCGAACCCGCCCGCCGTCGTCGGACGGGGGGACGTGCCGGTGGGTGGGGACGTAGTCATGCGAGCTCTCCGGTCGACCCTCGGGACACGGGACGGGCGGTCCTCACGACCGCACGGCTCACGCGTCGGAACGAGCCGCCGAGACAGCGACCACGCGACCCTGGCCGGTGCGGGAACGGCCGGAACCGCACCACGGGACGGCACGGTCGCGCCTCCGTAATGTGACACACGGGTCGCCGGGCCGCACGCCCACGCCCGGTCGCAGCTCGGCCGGGAGCCTCCTCAGGAGCCGGGCCGGAAGGCGCGGCGGGCCGCCGCCGACGGGGCAGCCCTGCGGCGCTCGTGCACCGCGGCGGCGTCGGCCGGGTCGGCGGTGATCGTCGGGGAGGCGGGGGGCCAGGCCGGTGACGGCCCGGCCGGCGCTCAGCGCTGCCGGACCGGCCGGACGAGGATCTCGTTGACGTCGATCTCGGGGGAGGTGCCGACCGCGTAGGCGACGGCGTCGGCGACGGCCTCCGGTGCGATCGCGTGCCTGCGGTAGGCGGCCATGGCGTCGCGGGCGGTCGGGTCGGTGATGCCGGCGGCGAGCTCGGAGGTCACGACACCGGGGGCCACCTCGCCGTCCCAGGTGCCGGTGGCCAGGAACGACAGCAGCCGTGGCACCCGCGGGCTCCACAGCTCCCGGGTGCCGTCGAGCGAGCCGATGGTGAACACCGAGAACGACGCCGGCGCGACGGTGTCGTAGAGCGCCTCCGCCGCGGCCATCTTCATCGGCTGCTGCTGGGTCATCAGCCGGGCCTGCAGGTCCCCGGTGAGGACGACGCCGAGGCTCCCGGCGAGCGTCGTCCACAGCCCGACCCGGATGGAGGGGTGGAACACCTCCCGGTGGCGGCCGCGCACCAGGTTCCAGGCGCTGATCGCGACGAGGAACATCCCAAAGGCGAGCAGTCCCTCGATCGCCAGCGGGGCACCGAAGACGTCGCCGGCGAAGCGGCTGTAGTCGCTCCAGTTCATCCCGAACTGGAACTCCTGCACGATGCCGGTGACGACGCCCATCGCGAAGTTGATCAGGAACAGCTTCCCCCAGAACTTCGTGGCGCGGAGCCAGCGCTCGTCGCGGGTGGCGTACCAGGTGGTCTGCAGGCCCGCGACGAGCAGGGACAGACCGATCGTCAGCGGGACGAACTGGAAGTGGTAGACGGTGGTGATCGCGAACTGCCACCGCGCGAGGTCGAGGTCCATCACGCCCTCCGGAGCCGGCGGGTCCCGTGTGGACCCGTCACCCGATCGTCGTCCGCGCCGGTGGACGGGGCTCCGGGCGAAGGGTGGTCCGCGGCCCACCGGAGGGCCCGCCGGCCCGGGACGAAGGTCCCGGGCCGGTGCTCCGGGTCAGCCCGGGTCGATCAGGTCGGCGGCCGGGCGCCGCGGAGTCGCCGGGACGGGGACCCCGTGGCCCAGGCGCAGGACGACCTGCGGGGGCCGGTCCCGGGCGAGCGAGCGGCGCACCCGTTCCCGCACGTCGGGGACCTCCACCAGCTGGGACACCGGCGAGGCCGACAGGCCCTCGGCGGTCGCGGTCAGCAGTACCCGCGCCAGGGCCTCGCCGGCGCGCAGGTCGTCGCGGGGGCCGTCGAGGTGCGAGGTCAGCACCGCGATCAGCGGCGCCGACTCGAACGCGGCCGGCGCGGGCCGCGGGTGGGCGGGGCCGCCGAAGTCCCGGGTCACCCACGGGTGGTTCGGGGCCGGCAGCGGTCCGCCCGCGGAGGCGGGAACACCGTCGTCGTGGCCGCCGTGCCGCCCGGTCCAGGCCGCCATCTCCGCGACGAAGGCGGGGTCGGCGGACTGGCGGGCGTGCGCCTCGCGGGCGAGGCGGCCCAGTACGGCGAGGTCGTCCGGGTCGGTCACCAGCTGCAGCCAGGCGCCCTCCTCGTAGGCGGCGCGGGTGAGCGCGGTGCGGGTCGGGGCCGGCACCGGGACGTCGGAGAACGGTCGCCGGTTCGTGTGCCGGCGCGGCACCGCCTCCAGCAGCCGTCGCTGCTCGGGGGTGGGCGGCATCGTCGCGCCGCGACGGACCACCGCCAGCAGCTCCGGGTCCGACGGGTCGGGGAGGCGGGTGACGAGCGGGCGGATCCCGGCCCCGGTCAGCGCGAGACGCAGCGAGTACAGCGCCGCCCCGCAGCCGATCCGCAGCTCGCGGTCGGTCGGGTCGGCGACCGGCAGCCGTCGCGCGGGGTCGGCCCGCAGCTCGACGTGGTCGGCGCCGGTCCGGAACCGCCACGGCTGGGCGTTGTGCAGCGACGGCGCCCGACCCGCCGTGGCCAGCACCCGGGCGGTCGTCGCGGCGTCGAGACCGAGGATCGGGGTGACCGGCGCGTCCGCACCGACGGTGTCCATGATGTGCGTCCTTCCCGGGACCGGGCGTTCACCGGTGCCTGCGGGGGCGATGGTCGGCGCTGCCGGTTCCGGTCGGACAGGTGCGAAGGTCCCGGTCCTCGACGGCCGTATCGTCGGGGTGGGGCGGCCCGGGACGCGGCCTCCCCGGGGAGGCGGTGCCAGTGACGACCGACGACACCGGTGACGGGGCCGGGGAGATCTCCGGGATCCTGGCCGGGCTGCGCCTGGACCACCTCATCGCCGAGGTGCAGGAGCGTCTCGCCGAGATCGCCTCCACCCGGCGCCGGACGCAGCGGCTGCTCGACGCGGTGCTCGGGGTCGCGGCAGGCCTCGAGCTGGACACCACGCTGCAACGGATCGTGCAGTCCGCGGTCGACCTGGTCGACGCCCGCTACGGTGCGCTGGGGGTGCTCGCCCCGGACGGCAGCATCGCCCGCTTCATCGACGTCGGCCTGGACGAGGCGACCCGTACCGCGCTGGGGCGCCCGCCCGAGGGCCGTGGCCTGCTCGGCCAGCTGATCGCCGACCCCCGGCCGTTGCGCCTGCAGGACCTGTCGACGCACCCGGCCTCCGTCGGCTTCCCGCCGCACCACCCGCCGATGCGCAGTTTCATCGGCGTCCCCGTGCGGGTCCGTGACGCCGTCTACGGCAACCTCTACCTCACCGAGAAGCGCACCGGCACCGAGTTCACCGCCGACGACGAGCTGATCCTGATGGCGCTCGCCGCCGCGGCCGGGATCGCCGTGCAGAACGCCGACCTGTTCGAACAGGGCCTGCTCCGGCAGCAGTGGCTGGAGGCGCTGGCCGAGATCCGCGGAGAGGTGCTGGCCGGAACCGGCGAGGCCGGCACGCTCGCGCTCATCGCCCGGCGCAGCCTGGAGCTGTCCCGCGCCGACGGGACGCTGCTCGCGCTGGGCCCCGACCACGACGGCGGTTTCCGGGAGGGCGCGACCGCGGGCCGCCCGCCGCTCGTCGGCGGCCCGGAGAACGCACTCCTGCACCGGGCCGTCGAGCTCCGTCAGCCGGTCCTGGCCGACGTCTCCGAGGCCGCGGTCAGCGGTGACGGCGCCAGCGGGCCGGTGGTCGCAGTGCCGATGGGGGCCATGGCCCGGGTGAGCGGGGTCCTGGTCGCCCGCCGTGCCCCCGGCGATCCGCCGTTCCGGCCGTCGGAGGTGCCGCTGCTGGTGTCGTTCGCGGAGCAGGCGGCGCTGGCCCTGGAGCTGGAGGAGAAGCAACGGACCCAGCGCGAGGTCGCGGTGCTCGCCGACCGCGACCGCATCGCCCGCGACCTGCACGACCACGTCATCCAACGGCTGTTCGCGGTCGGCCTCACGCTGCAGGGCTCGCTGCGCCGCCTCGGCGACGACCCCGCGGGCGGCGGCGTGCGCGAGCAGGTCGGTCAGGCCGTCGACGAGCTGGACCGCACGGTCCGCGAGATCCGCACCTCGATCTTCGACCTGCACACCGCGGATCAGGAGGAGGGCGGTCTGCGGCGGCAGCTGCTCGACGTGGTCGCGCACGCGACGGCCGCATCGGGGATCGACGCGACCGTCGATACCGCGGGACCGATCGACACCGTCGTGCCCGCGCAGGTCGGCGTGCACCTGCTGGCCGTGGTGCGCGAGGCCGTGTCGAACGCGGTCCGCCACTCCGGTGCGAGCACGTTGCACGTGTCGGTGGACGCCGGGCAGGAGCTGACCGTGGAGGTCACCGACGACGGCTGCGGCATCGCGCCCACCGGCCGGCGCGGCGGACTGCGCAACCTCGCCGACCGGGCCGCCGAGCTCGGCGGCACCTCGGTCGCCGAGCATGTCGCGACCGGTGGCACCCGGCTGCGGTGGCGGGTCCCGCTGGACTGAGCGGGTCAGTGCCCGTGGCGGCGCTCGACCGCGTACACGGCGGCCTCGGTGCGCCGGGAGAACCCGAGCTTGTGCAGGATCGAGGACACGTAGTTCTTCACGGTCTTCTCGGCCAGGTGCAGGGTGGCGCCGATCTGACGGTTGGTGAGCCCGTCGGCGACGAGCCCGAGGATCCGCTGTTCCTGTGGGCTGAGGGTGTCGTAGCGGGGGTCGGCGTCGGCGTCGGAGCCGCCGGTGCGCAGCCGCTGCAGCACCGCGGCGGTCGCTCGCGGGTCGAGCAGTGAACCGCCGTCCGCGACCGTGCGCACGGCTCCCACGAGGTCGACGCCCGCGACCTGCTTGAGCAGGTACCCGGCGGCCCCGGCCATGATCGCGCCGAACAGTGCCTCGTCGTCGGAGTACGAGGTCAGCATCAGACAGGCCGGCGGTGGGACGACCGCGGAGCGCAGGTCGCGGCACACCGAGACGCCGTCGCCGTCGGGCAGCCGGACGTCGAGCAGTGCGACGTCCGGGCGCAGGGCGGGGACGCGGGCGAGGGCCTGCGCCGCGGTCGCGGCCTCGCCGACGATCTCGATGTCGTCCTCCATGCCGAGCAGCTGGGCCAGCCCGCGGCGGACGATCTCGTGGTCGTCGAGCAGGAACACCGAGATCGTCATCGTCGTCCTCCTGGGCCGGGTCGTCGTCGGACCGAGGCTAACCGGCGTTCCGGGCACACCGGGCGGGCCGAAGGTCCCGGCGCCCGGGTGCTCCCCGTCACCGGGACGCCGGCGCGGCAGCCGGTGCGGCGGTCAGTGCAGCAGGACGTCGGCGGGGCTCCGGCGCGGTGTCTCCGGCAGCTCCGCGTCGTCCTGGGCCCGGCCGACGCGCAGCAGCAGCTGCGGGTGGTCGGCGGTGCGCAGGACCTGCCGGGCCAGGTCCGCCCGGGTCCGCGAGGTCTCCAGCACCCGCGAGAGCGGGCAGGTCGCGAGACCGAGCGCGGTGGCGGCGAGCAGCACGATCCCGGCGGCCTCCCCGGCGACGAGCCGGGCCGGGTCGTCGTCCGTGTGGGTGGTCAGCACCATGATCGTGGCCTCGTCGCGGGCGGCGGCCCGGGCCGGCAGCGAGCCGCCCGGGAAGCGCACACCCAGGTCGGGGCCCGGCCGCCACGGGGCGCCGCGGGGGAGCGACCCGGCCGGGACACCGTCGTGGGAACCCGGGTAGCGGTGGGTCCAGACCAGCAGCTCGGCGGCCTGGCCGGGGCGGGCGCGGATCTCCCGCGCGGCCGTGTCCTCCAGCGCGGCGAGATGCTCGCGGGCGACCGCGTCGGTCACGCTGTGCAGGGTGGTGCCGTAGCGCGCCGCGTGCTCGCCGAGGACCGCGCGCGCGTGCCGCGAGTCCACGCCCTCGCGGAAGGGCCGCCGGTCGGTGCGACGGCGCGGGATGGCCCGGGCCAGCGCCGCGACCGTGCGGTCGGCGGGCTCCGGGGGCGTCCCGGTGAGCCGGACCGTCGCCAGGTGGTTCCGGTCCCCGGTCGGGAACCGGACGATCTCGTGGCCCGCCCCGAGCGCGGCGAGCGCGACGTGCAGGAAGCCCAGTGCTGACCCGCAGCTGACCAGCTGGTCGCGCCGGTCGGGGTCGGTGTAGGGCAGCCGTCGGTCGGGGTCGGCGTGCAGCTCCAGCCGGTCGGTCGTGACCCGCCAGCGCCACGGCTGGGTGTTGTGCACCGAGGGCGCGCGCACCGCCGCCGCGAGCGCCCGCCGCAGCACGTCCGGCCCGGACGGCGACGCCGTCACCGCGACACCGCCGCGGCGGCGAGCCCGGCCGCCCACTCCCGCCCGTCGTGTGTCCCGGCGGTGTGCAGCCGCACCGGGAGCTCCAGATCCGGCGCCGGCACCGGGTGGGGGTGCCCGTCCCCGGCGGGCGCGGCGTCGACCATCCACAGCGGACGGACCCGCAGCACGGTCGCGTGCCGGTGCAGGAACCGGCTCGCGGCGGCGCGGGCCCACGGCCTGCCCCACGCCCCGACGAGCACGACCCCGGCGACCCCGGCGAGCGTGTGGGCGTCGCCCGCCCGGACGAGGAGTGGCCGCAGTCCCTGCCCCGCCAGCTCGGTCCCGATCGCGGCCGCGGTGTCCAGCGACCGCCGGTCGGCGCCGGCCAGCGCGACCATCACCGTGAACTGCCCCCGCACCCCGGCCTCGACCATGGTGACCTCCTCCGTCGTCCCCGATCCGATGCTCCGCCGGACGCCGGGTGCAGGGCAGGGCCGGGCGGCACGCCCGGCCCGGCCGAAGGTCCCGCACTACGACTTCGGTCGGAGGCCGTGGCCGTCGGATCGATGTGCGGAGCCGGACGGCGTTCCTAGCGTCCGTCCCGACCGCGACGAGGGGACGGGAACGATGCGAGGACGACGGAGGCTCGTACGGGCGACGGTGCCGGCGCTGCTGGCCGGGCTGATCGGTGCGGCGGTCGCCGCACCCGCGGGGGCGGCGGAACCCGCGGCGGTGCCGGAGTGGGGCCCCTGCCCCGCGGACGTGGTGGCGCCGCTGGTGGCGCTGCAGTGCACGCAGATCCCGGTGCCACTGGATCACGGCAGCCCCGACGGCGCGCAGATCACGATCACGGTGTCGCGGCTGGCGAGCACGAAGCCGGAGAAGCGCCGCGGGATCCTGATCCTGAACCCCGGGGGCCCGGGCGGGTCCGGGCTGGCGTTCGCGAACGACCTGGTGAAGCGCGGTCTGCCGGCGAGCGTGCAGGAGAGCTACGACATCATCGGGTTCGACACCCGCGGGGTCGGTCACTCGGACCCGGTGAGCTGCGGGTTCACCACCGACCAGGACTACATCGGCAACATCCCGCCGTACGCCGCCGACGACGCGGCGGTCCTGCGGACGGCCGAGGTCGCGCGGGAGGTGGCGCAGCGGTGCGCGGCGAACGACCGCAACGGGCACCTGCGGCACGTCACGACCGCCAACGTCGCCCGGGACATGGACCGCATCCGCGCCGCGCTCGGCGAGGAGAAGGCGAGCTTCCTCGGCTTCTCCTACGGGTCGGCGCTCGGGGCGGCCTACGCCTCCCTGTTCCCCGACCGCTCCGACCGCGTCGTACTCGACAGCAACGTCGGTGACACCCACCTCGACCCCGACGGCATCCGCCGCTACGCACTCGGCGCCGAGGAGACCTTCGGGGACTTCGCCCGCTGGGCCGCCGACCGGCACGGCACCTACGGGCTGGGCGCCACCCCGGAGGAGGTGCGGCAGACCTATCTCCGGCTCGCCGCGCGGCTCGACGACCGGCCGTCGGGCGGGGTCGACGGCCGGATGTTCCGGGCGGCCACCTTCGTCGGCCTGTACGGCCCGACGCTCTACGGCAGCACCGCCGCGGCCTGGCAGTCGCTGCTGTCCGGCGACGCGCCGCCCGCCCCGGCACCGCCCGCGGGCCCGTCGCCGCAGGACAACGCGTACACGGCGTTCCTCGCCACCACCTGCAACGACGTCGCCTGGCCGCGGGACGTCGCGGTCTACCAGCGGGCGGTGGCGCAGGACCGCGAGCGGTTCCCCGTGTACGGCGCGGCGAGCGCGAACGTGCTGCCCTGCGCCTTCTGGCCGTACGAGCCCGCCGAGCCGCCGGTCGCTGTGCTCGACGAGGGCCCGGCGAACGTGCTGGTCGTGCAGAACCGCCACGACCCGGTGACCCCGCTGCGCGGCGGTGAACTCCTCCGGGAGAAGTTCGGCGACCGGGCCCGGCTCGTCGTCGAGAACGGGAGCGGCCACGGCGTCTACGCGGGTGTCGGGGACACCCCGTGCGCGCTGGGGGTCACGACGTCGTTCCTGGTGGACGGGACACTCCCGCCCGACGACGTGGTCTGCCGCTGACCCGCTCGCGGCGGCTCGGCAGGCAGCTGTGTGCCGGGCCTACGGGCCCTCACCCCAGGAGCGTGAGCAGCCCGGAGAGCTCCAGCGCGTGCCGCGCAGGGCCCGGCGGCACCTCGACCCGCAGCCGGTGCCCGCGGGCGCCCGCCCGGTCGGCGGCCTCGGCGAGCAGGGCGGCGCCGTTGCTCGCGACGTAGGTCGGTCCGTCGAGGACGAGGAGCACCGGCCCGGCGGCGACCAGCTCCAGGAGCCGGTCGCGGATCTCGGCGGCCCCGGCGAGGTCGAGGTCGCCGGCCAGGGTGAGGCGGTGGGCGTCGCCGCTGCGGCCGTCGTCGTGCAGCTCGGTGCGCCGGCGTCCGGGGGAGGGCCGTACGGGCGGCGCGGGCTGCTGCGCCACGGCGGGCGTGCGCGGGTCCGGTGTGATCTGCATGCGCACCACGGTGCCCCCGCCCGCTGTGTCGATCTCGGCGGTGGTGGCGATGGCGCGGATCATCTGCAGGCCGCGACCGCGGTAGCCGGGGTCGGGCAGCGGCGGCCGCCAGCGGCCGGTGTCGGCGACCCGGGCCCGGACGCCGTCGTGCGGGGTGTAGCCGAGGCGCAGGTGCACCTCGCCGGGCGGGTCGAACTCGGCGTAGCCGTGCTCGACGCTGTTGGCGGCGGCCTCGTCGATCGCGCGGACCAGGTCGTCGCCGAGGTCCTCGCCCAGGCCCACGTGGCCGGCCCACCGCCGGACCCGGCGGCGCATCGCCGGCAGCTCCCGGGCGGACCCGGGGACGGTGAGGTCGATGTCGGGCGGGAGGACGCGGACGCAGACCAGCGCGGCGTCGTCGGTGTGGGCGGCCCCGGCCAGGGCCCGGCCGACGATCTGGTCGGCGAACTGCTCGGGCGGCAGCCCCGCGACCTCGGCGGCGATCCGGGCCAGCCGGTCCAGCCCCTCGTCGACGACCTCGCCGCGGCGCTCGACGAGCCCGTCGGTGTAGAGGACCAGCGTCTGCCCGGCCGCGATCGGGGCGACGCCCTCGCCGAAGGGCGGCCGGCCGCGGAGGCCCAGGACGGGGTTGTGGCCGCCCGCGAGGTAGCGGCTGCCGTTCTCGTCGACGACCAGCACGGGCAGGTGCCCGGCCCGCGCCCAGCGCAGCTCCCCGCGGCCGGGGTCGACGACCACGCAGGCCGCCGTCGAGTAGCGGGCGCCGGGGATCCAGGTCGCGAACTCGTCGAGCAGGTCCAGCGCGGACGCGGGGTCGCGGCCCTGCCGGACGGCCCCGGAGAGCACGGTACGCAGCTGGGCCATCACCGCGGCCGCCGCGACGCCCTGTCCGACGACGTCGCCCACCGACAGCCCGACCCGCCCGTCGCCGAGGTCGACGACGTCGTACCAGTCGCCGCCGGCCTCGGTGCCCGCGGCGCCGGCCTGGTAGCGCACCGCGATCTCCACGGTGTCGAGGTCGGGCAGCCGGGTGGGCAGCAGCGTGCGCTGCAGGGTGTGGGCGACCTCCCGCTCGGCGCGGTAGAGCCGGGCGCGTTCGAGCGCCTGCGCGGCCGGGTCGGTCAGGGCGAGCAGGGTGGCGCGCTCGTTCGGGGTGAGCGGGCGCGGCGTCCCGAACGCGACCGCGATGACGCCGACGGTACGGGCGGCGGTGACCAGCGGGAGGGTGAAGACGGTCGCGTGGCCCTGCGCGTCGAGCAGGGTGGCCATCTCCGGGTGGCGCTCCCGCCAGTCGGTGCCCGGTTCCAGCCACAGCGCGCGGGCCCGGCGGGCGGTCACCGCCGCCGGCACCGGCGAGGTCAGCGGCACCTCGCGCCACGCCTGCGGGTCGGCGACGCCGTGCAGGGCCAGTGCCCGCAGCTGCTGCCCGGCCGGGTCGAGCTCGTAGACCGCGATCCGGCAGGTGCCGAGCAGCGCCGTCAGATGGGTGACGACGGTCCGGGCCACCTCGGTCGGGTCGGCGGCGGCCGACAGCTGCGCGGTGGCCCGCTGCAGCAGCGCCAGCCGGTCGGCGTTGGCCCGCTCGTCGGCGAGCAGCAGCGCGTTGTCGAGCGCGAGCGCGGCCCGGTCGGCGAGCTCGGTGACGAGCTCGATGTCGTCAGGGGTGTACGGCGTGGTCCGCGGGCCCCGGACCAGCACCAGGACGGCCAGCGTCCGGCCGCGCGCGGACAGCGGCACCCCGATCGCGGAGCGTGCGGGGATCGAGGAGCCGGGGACCGTCGCGCCGGGGGCGGTGTCGTCCCACAGGACGGCGGCGCCGGTGTCGAGGACCTGGAGGCCGAACGAGGTGTCGGCGGGGCGCTCGTCGAGCGCCTCCTCGGTCGCGGCGTCCGGACCGTACCGGGCGATGCGGACGAGATGCCCGGCGTCGTCGACGCGGCGGACCGTGCACACGTCGGCCAGCCGGGTCTCGACGAGCAGCGCGGTCAGCCGCCGCAGCCGGTCGTCGACGCCGTCGGAGCCGTCCAGCTCCCGGCTGAGCCGGGCGAGCAGCGTCTGGCGTTCGGACTCGCGGTACCGGGCGTTGATGTCGGTGCCGCTGCCCACCCAGCCGGTGACCGTGCCGTCGGTACCGGTGTGCAGCGGGACGGCGTGCTCGAGGATCCAGCGGAAGGCGCCGTCGGCGCGGCGGAGCCGGTACTCGATCTGCCAGCCCGTCCCGGACGCGAGCGCCGGGGTCACGCGGTCGCGGTAGCGCTGCCGGTCCTGGGGGTGCAGCCCGTCGGTCCAGCCGTCGCCGAGGTCCGCGGGGGCCTCCCGGCCGGTGAACTCCTGCCAGCCGGAGTTGACGTAGGTCCACGCGCCGTCCGGGTCCGCGACCCAGATCAGGGCCGGGGCCAGATCGGCATGGCGGTGAACCGGGCCTCGGCGTCGCGGCGGACCCGCCCCAGCTTCAGGTGGGCGTTGACCCGGGCCACGAGCTCGGCCGCGGAGAAGGGCTTCACCAGGTAGTCGTCCGCACCGGCGCCGAGGCCCTCGATCGCGGCCTCCTCACCGGCCCGGGCGGAGAGCAGCAGGACGGGCACCCCGGCGGTACGACGGTCGCCGCGCAGCGCCGCGAGCAGCTCCATGCCGTCGAGGACCGGCATCATGATGTCGGTGACGACCAGGTCCGGCGGGCGTTCCCGGGCCGCGGTCAGCGCGGACTTCCCGTCCTCGACGAGCTGGACCTCGTAGCGGTCGGCCAATAGCCGCTGCAGGTACTCGCGCATGTCGGCGTTGTCGTCGGCGACGAGGATCCGGCCCGCGGAGACCGGTGCGTCCGCCCCCTCCTCGACGACGGGTGCGGGCGCCGGTGCCGGGCCGGGCAGCCAGCGCAGCGCCTCGCCGACGAACGCCTCCGAGGTCGCGGTCGGTGCGCCGCCCGACGCCGTGTCGGCGACGCGGTCCGGGGCGAGGTGGGCGGTGCCGGTCGGGATCCGGACGGTGAACGTGGTGCCCGCGCCCGCGGTGCTCGCCGCGGTGATCGTCCCCCCGTGCAGGGTGACCAGCTCGCGGGTCATGGCGAGCCCGATGCCCGACCCCTCCGTCGAGCGGGCGCGGGCGCCGGCGATGCGGTGGAACCGCTCGAACAGCCGGGGCAGCTCCTCGGCCGCGATCCCGGCCCCGGTGTCGGCGACGGTCAGCTCGACCGCGTCGTCGCCGTCGGCGCGCAGGGCGACCGCGACGCGGCCGTCCAGGGTGAACTTCAGCGCGTTGGACAGCAGGTTGAGGACGACCTTCTCCCAGGACTCCCGGTCGACGTGGACCGGCCCGGGCAGCGGCGGGCAGTCCACCGTGTAGTCCAGCCCGGCGCGCTCCATCGCCGACCGGAACAGACTGGTCAGCTCGGTGGTGAAGGCGGCGAGGTCGGTCGGCTCGAACGTGGCGCGCAGCCGTCCGGCCTGCAGCCGGGAGAAGTCGAGCAGCGTGGTGACCAGCCGCCCGAGGCGCAGCGCGTTGCGGTGCACGACGTCGAGCTCCGCGGCGAGCCGGTCGGGCCCCGGCGGGTCGTCGCGCAGCCGCTCGACCGGTCCCATGATCAGCGTCAGGGGCGTGCGGAACTCGTGGCTGACGTTGGAGAAGAAGTCGGTCGTGGCGCGGTCGAGCTCGGCGAGCGCCTCGGCCCGCTCGCGCTCGGCCTCGTAGGCACCCGCGGCGACCAGCGCGGCCCCGATCTGGCCCGCCAGGAGGTCGACGAAGGCCCGGTAGCGCTCGTCGAAGGTCCGGAACGGGTTCAGCCCGACGACCAGCGCCCCCCGGATCCGGGTCTCGCCCTGCGCCCCGGCGAGCGGGACCAGCACGGCGTGCGACGGCGGCCGGTGCCAGGCGCCGTGGGGCAGGCCCGGCAGGCGGGAGGCCAGGTCCTCGACGACCGCGGTGCCGCCCTCGCGCACCGGGTCGAGCGGCCAGCCGGCCGGATCGGCACCGGGCGCGTCGGCCGCGATGCCCGCGGAGCCGGCGAGCCGGGTCCCGTCGTCCTCGGTGAACTCGTAGACCAGCCCGAACGGCACGTCCTGCGGGTTGCCGGCCAGCGCGCGCCCGACCGCCGCGTACACCTGCGCCCCGGTGCGGGTCGGCCCCAGGTCGGCGGCGAGGTCGCGCAGGGTCTGCATGCGCCGTTCGCTGAGCACGCGGTCGGTGTTCTCGGTGACCACGCACAGCATCCCGGCGACGGCGCCGTCCTCGTGCAGCGGGCTGTAGGAGAAGGTGTGGTAGGTCTCCTCGGGGTGGCCGCTGCGTTCGAGGAACAGCAGGAGGTCCTCGTCCCAGGTGGCCCCGCCGCCGGCGAGCACCGACCCGATCAGCGGGCCGACGTCGTCCCAGACCTCGGCCCACACCTCGCGCGCGGAGCGGCCGAGCGCCCACGGGTGCTTGTCGCGCAGCGTGTCGCCCCGGTAGGCGTCGTTGTAGAACATCGTGAGGTCCGGGCCCCACGCCATCCACATCGAGAACCGGGAGTCGAGCAGCATCCGGACGACGCTGCGCAGGTCCGGTGACCAGCGCTCGGGCGGGCCGAGCGGGTGGGAGGACCAGTCGTGGGCCGCCATCGCGGCGTGGACGAGGTCGGACCGCGTGCTCTCGACCGCGTCGTCGTCGCCGCGCACGAACCACCTCCTCGGCCCCGTCGGGCGGCCGTGGAAAACCTAGCCGACCCCGTCCGGACGTGCGCCACTCGTCTCCGCGGCGCGACAGCATCTGCGACACCGTCGTCCAGGTGAACGGGCTCGTCGACGGGCCGTTCGACAGCCCGCTCGACCACGCGGCGGACGGGCCGTTCGCCGACGCCCGCCCACGACCACCTCGGTCGGAGCGCCTCCGTGGCGACCGAGCGGTCGTGGACGCCGCCCGCCGGGACGCTGCCGGACCGGCTCGTGGACCGGCGTCGACGCCGGGGCCGGTCCCGCGTGTCGGACCGGCCACGCCGGGGCTGCCGGGCGCCCTCGGTAGGCTCGGGGTCATGTCCGGAGCGACCGTGAACGACCCCATCGCTGAGCTCATCGCGTGCCGGGACTGCGGCCAGGACTGCCTGCTGCAGGTCGCGGACCTCTGCGCCGACTGCATCGCCCGGATCGGGACCGCCGCCGACGACGCCGACTACCGCGCCTGGCGGACGGAGAACGAGCGCCGCGTGGTCACCGGGGAGCTGACCGGCGCGATCTGACCGGCCGGTCGGCGGACCGCGCTCACTCCCCGGTCGGTGCCGCGGTCGCCGGTGCTGCCGGGTTCCCGGGAATCGACCGGAATGCGCGTGTCACCGGTCGTAGTCGATGGTCACCTCGTCGGTGGTGGGCCGGGACTGGCAGGTGAGGATCGCGCCGCAGGCCACCTCGTCGTCGGTGAGGGCGTAGTTCTGCTGCATGTGCACCGCGCCGGTGACGACCTGCGCGCGGCAGGTGCCGCAGATGCCGCCCGCGCACAGGTACGGGGCCTCGACCCCGGCCTCGAGTGCGGTCTCCAGCAGCGACGCGGTGCCCCGGCTCCGGGTGACGGTCTCCCGCCCGCCGCGGCGCACGGTGACCACGGCCGGACGGGTCGGGACGGCGTCGCCGTCGTCGCCGGAGGGGGCGACGAAGAACTCCCGGTGGACCCGGTCCGGGGTGACGCCGTGGGCGTCGAGGACGCCGACGAGCTCGTCGAGCATCGGCGGCGGCCCGCAGAGGAACCAGTCCGCGTCGTCCACCGGCAGCGTGGTGAGGTGCTCGGCGAACCGGTCCGCGCCGAGGCGGCCCGGGACGACGGTGCGCGTCGTGCCGTCCGGTGCGGACCCGTCGGCGGACCCGGCGGCACCGGACCGCGAGTGGTGGTGCACGACGGTGAGCCGCCCCCCGGAGCGGCGGACGAGTGCGTCGAGCTCGTCGGCGAACATCGTGTGCTCGGTGTCGCGGTTGGCGTAGAGCAGGACGGCGCGGCGGTCGGGGTCCTCGTCGAGGGCGGCGGTGAGGATCGCGATGACCGGGGTGATGCCGCTGCCCGCGGCGACCGCGGCGACGGTGCGGTCCCCGCGGGGGCCGGCGGGCAGGACGAACTGCCCCGAGGGCGGCGTGACTTCGAGGGTGTCGCCGACGGCGAGCGCGGAGCCCGCCCACGTCGAGAACCGTCCGCCGTCGACGCGGCGCACGGCGATGCGCAGCGCCGACCCGTCGGTGGAGCAGATCGAGTAGCTGCGCCGCACGAGCTCGCCGTCGATCCGCGCACCCACGGTGACATGGCGGCCGGGGCGGTGGGCGAACACGTCGCGCAGCTCGCCGGGCACCTCCAGGGTGACCGCGACCGCGTCCGGGGTGAGCCGGTCCACCGCGGTCACGCGCAGCGGGTGCGGGCGGGTCGGGAGGTCGGCGTCGCGGTCGGTGTGGGAGGTCAGCCGTCGCCACGCCCGGTACTCGGCGGGGGACAGGTCCGAGCCGAGGACCGTCGTGATCGGGACCGGGCGGTCGAGCCAGTCCGACATCGCCCGGCGCCACACGTCCTGGTAGCGGTAGAACGGGACGGTCGGGTGGATGTGGTGGACCAGGTGGTAGTTCTGGCCGAGCATCAGCGGGGTGACCAGGCGTTCCCAGCCGACCCGCATGCGGGTCGCGGCGAACCGGTCGGACCGGGCGGTCTCGCCGAGGTCGTGGTGGGGCAGCCAGTCGAACCACCAGGCGAGCAGCGCGATGCCCAGCCGCTGCGGGATCAGGTAGATCACCAGGAGCTCCCAGCCGTGGCCGGTCATGGCCGTCGCGACGAACGCGGAGACCACGACGAGGAACACCACGGCCTGCTCGACGAGCTCGGCCCGCGGTCTGCTCGGGATCCGGGGCAGGTAGAAGCGCACGTACCAGAGGTCGATGGTCATCCAGCGCAGCGGCCAGCTCCACGCCGGGCCCGACTCGGTCCACGCGTCGGGGTCGCGGGAGGTGTCCTCGTTGGTGTTGCGGTGGTGCTCGATGTGCAGGTAACGCAGCATCGGGAACGCGGCCCAGGCCACCACGAACAGCATCGACAGCCGGCCGAGCACCTCGTTGACCCACCGCAGGCGTCCGCCCGCGAGGTGGACGGTCTCGTGCAGCACCGTGAACATCGCGAACGTGACCAGGGCGTGCACCGGCACCGTGACCAGGTAGCGCCACGGGTCGGTCCCGGTCAGGACCAGGGCGGTCGCCCCCACCCAGGCCGCGAGCGAGCCCAGGAACAACGCCAGGGTCGGCAGTGCGACGACGGGGAGCGTGATCCCCGGGGTGGGTACGGGCCGCCCGGGGTCCGCGGGCCGGTCGCCGCCGGCTCCCTCGCGTGTGGTTCCCGCCGCCGTGCTCATGGCTGCCTCCTGACCGGACGGAGCGCGGTCGTCGTCGACCGCCCGTAGGAATAGTTGACAATCACGGGTTATCTGTCAACAGATCAGTCATCGGTGGTTGCTCTGTACAGTGCAGGCGTGGCGGGCTCGGGTGCGTTCCGGCGGGAGCGGCGGGAGGTTCTCCGCACGCGGCTCCTCGACGCCGCGCGGGACATCACGACGGAGTCGGGGTGGTCGTCGCTGACGATGAGCGCCGTCGCCGGGCGTGCGGGAATCAGCCGCCAGCACCTCTACAACGAGATCGGCACCAAGGCGGAGCTGGGCAGCGCACTGGTCGGCCGCGAGACCGACGGGTTCGTCGCGGTGATGTGCGAACAGATGCGCGCCCACCCCGCGGACGCCGTCGCCGGCGTGGTGGCCGCGGTCCGCGACGTGCTGGAGTACGGGGCGCGCAACGCGCTCCTGACGTCGATCCTCACCGTCGACGACGGCGTGGGGGAGAGCCTGCTCCCGCTGGTGACGGCCCGGCCCGACGTGGTGCGCGACCGGGCGGCGACGGCGCTGCTGCGCGAGATCTCCGCGCTCCACCCGGCCCTGGCCGGGGTCGTGGACCTGCCCCGGCTCGTCGACGGGGTGGTGCGGCTGGTGGTCAGCCACGCCACGTCACCGGGGGACTCCACCGAGCCGGCGGTCGCGCAGGCCGGGTGGCTGCTCCGCGGCTTCCTCGGCGGCGCCGCCGGGCCGGGCGGGACCGGGGTCAGCCCCGGCTGAGGACGTCGAACCCGGTCGTGACGACGCCGTCGCCGACGCAGCGCTGGATGTGCGGCCGCGCGACGCCGATCGCTGCGACGCCGGGCACCGAGCCGCCCGCACCGAGCAGTGCCCGCCCGGCGGCCCGCAGGACCGCTGCGCCCCCGCGCCGGTGCCCGTCGCGGGACGGGACCACCGACAGGCACACGCGCTGGCACACCGTGCCGTCGGCCGCGGCGCGCGGCGGCGACCAGGTCAGGGCGAGCACGTCCTCGGTCGCGCGGGCAGGCACGGCGTACGACCCGCCGATCCCCGGCAGCGCGACGACGCTCGCGAAGGTGACACCGGACCGGGTGAGGGCCGGGTCGCCGGCGAGAAGAAGCAGGGTCTGGTCGCGGGCGAACTCGGCGGGTCCGACGAGCTGCAGATCCGGCTGGATCATCGGGCCTCCGGGGACGGTCGACGCTGTGTCCCCGACGCTAGGACGCCCCACCTCAGCCCGCGGACAGCCCTGGGGAAGCCGACGGTAAAAACGGGCCGGGCTCAGCCGAGCAGGTGCTCGCCGAACCGGTCCCGGGCCGGGTGCCCGGAGGCGGTGAAGCCGTCGGCGTGGCCGCCGGGGCGCCCGTCACCGGGTCCGGGCGCCCCGGCGGGGCTCAGGCGTGGATGTCCGACGGGTGCGTGGCCAGCGGGGTCACCTGCATCGTCATGTACGGGAACAGCGGCAGGCCCCACAGGATCTCGTGGAGCTGCTCGTTGTCGCGCACCTCGAAGATCGAGAGGTTGGCGTACTCGCCGACGCAGCGCCAGATGCTCACCCACTCACCCGACCGCTGCCACTGCTGGGACCAGGCCTTCTCCCGGGCCAGCAGGTCGGCTTTGGCGTCGGGGTCCATGTCGGCGGGGAGGTCGACCTCCATCCGGACGGCGAAGCGGGCCATCAGGCGGGGTCCAGCGCGAAGTCGTAGGTGACCTCGTTGCCGGTGCCGCTCGCGGCCGGGCCGGGGTGCAGGACCAGCTCCGGCTTGACGGCCTGGGCGACGTCGTCGGCGACGTAGTCCCCGCCGTCGAAGTAGAGCTGGGTGGTGACGGGCTGCTTGCCGGGCGCGGACACCTTGAGGTGCAGGTGCGCGGGCCGCCACGGGTGCCAGCCCGCTGCGTCGATGAACGCGCCGGTCGAGCCGTCGGTCGGGATCTGGTACGGCGCGGGCTGCATGGTGTGGAACGCGAAGTGCCCGTCGGCGCCGGTGTGGACGACCGCGCGCAGGTTCCACTCGGGGATGCCGGGGGCGAACTGGGAGTAGTAGCCCTCGTCGTCGGCGTGCCAGAGATCGACCGTCGCGCCGGCGACCGGGGTGCCGTCGAGGTCGGTGACGGTGCCCTGGAACAGCAGCGGGGTGCCCTTCTCGTCGGGACGCATCGGCATCGCGGACCCGGACTCGATGACCGGGGCGCCCGGCACGTAGTACGGGCCCTCGATGGTGCCGACGGCGCCGCGGCGGTCGGCGTTGGCGACCTCCTCCACGACGTGCTCGACGAACACGTCGAGGAACAGCGGCCACTCGCCGTCGGCGCCGACCTGGATCAGCCACGCCTTGAGCGCGTCGTACTCGGCATAGGTCACCTCGTGCTTGCGGATGACCTCGTGCAGGGCCTGCAGGGTGTCGGTGGCGATGGCGGACACCCGGGCCGGGTCGGCGGCGGCGCCGGTGCGCTCCTTCTTCGCGAAGGTGGCGGTGGCGTTCGCGCCGGAGCCGGCGGCGGTGGCGGTCTCGGACATGTCTCTCTCCTGTGGTGGGGCGGTGCTCAGGTGTCGGTGCGGTAGTGGGCGAGCTTGTCGGGATCGACGTCGACGCCGATCCCGGGCCCGCCGGGGACGCGCAGCTCGCCGCCGCTGATCCGCAGCGGCTCGATGAGCAGGTCGTCGCTCATGTCGAGGTAGTTCGACAGCTCCCCGGCGCGGGCGCTGGTGTGGCGGTGCGCCGCGCCGAAGGCGACCGTGCAGGCGGTGCCGAGCTGACCGTCGACCTGATTGCCCATGACCACCTCGGTGCCGAGTCCCTCGCACAGGTGCAGCACCCGCTGCGAGCCGGTGAACCCGGTCCGCGCGGTCTTGATGCTGATCATGGTGGCGGCGCCGTCGAGCAGCTCGCGGGTCACCTCGCCGGGTCGGGTTGCGGACTCGTCGGCGACGGTCGGGACGGTGGTGCGGGCGGTGAGCCAGCGTCGCCCGAGCACCTGGTCGGCGGGCATGAGCTCCTCGGACAGGGTCAGGCCGAGGTCGGCCATCTCGTCCAGGGCCCGCGCCGCCTCCGACGCGGTCCAGCCGCGGTTGCCGTCGACGTAGAGCTCCACGTCGGGGCCCAGCGCCTCGCGCAGCGCCCGGCAGGCGCCGGTGTCCAGCGCGACGGGGCGGCGGCCGACCTTGACCTTGAAGGTGGTGACGCCGTGCTCGTCGCGCATCCGCTGCGCCTCGGCGACCATCACGTCGTCGGGGGCGAAGCCGACCATGTGCGAGACCCGCATCCGGTCGGTGTATCCGCCGAGCAGCTCGGAGACGCCGACGCCGAGCCGGCGCCCGATGACGTCCCAGACGGCCATGTCGATCGCGGCCTTCGCGGTGGGGTTGCCGATCGTGCGGTCCAGGACGGCGTGGATCCGTTCCCGCTCGAACACGCTCAGGCCCACGATCTCGGGGGCGAAGACGGTGTCGACCACCGCGCGGATGGAGGCCTGGGTCTCGCCGTAGGTGTAGGGGCGGGGCGGGGCCTCGGCGACGCCGACGACGCCGTCCTCGGCGTGCACCCGCACCAGCACGTGGTCGGCGGAGTGCACCTCGCCGGAGGCGAACCGCAGCGGTTTGCGGTAGGGCACGGCGAACGGGATCGCCTCGACGGCCACGATCTTCACTGCGGTCCTCCGGGGACGGTGGCGGGGCGGGGGTCCAGCTCGTGGGCGCGCTCGGCGAGCACGTCGAGCAGCCGGACGAGGGCGGGGGAGTCGTCGTCGGTGCGCCAGGCCAGGGCCAGGTCGACGCGCAGCTCGCGGTCCAGGTCGGCGTAGACGACGCCCTCGGTGCCCAGGGCGCGCACCGACTCGGGCAGCAACGCGACCCCGGCACCGGCGGCGACGTGGGTGAGCAGGATGGGGGTGTCGCGGGCCTCGGTGCGGCGCCGCGGGAGGAACCCGGAGTCCAGGCAGCCCTGGGTGGCGACCGAGTCGACCACCGACCCGGGGGCGCCGTAGGCGACGAAGTCGTCGCCGCGCAGCTCGGCCAGCGCGACCGTCCCGGCCCCGGCGAGCCGGTGCGTGGCCGGCAGCGCCGCGAGGAGCCGTTCCTGGGCGATCGGGCGGACCGACATCTCCGGACGCACCACCGGCGGGCGCAGCACGGCGAGGTCGATGCGGCGCTCGTCGAGCGCGTCCTCCTGGGCGGCGGTGAGGAGCCCGGGCAGGAACCGCAGCGAGACGCCCGGCATCCGGCGGGCGGCGACCCGGGCCAGCCGCGGCAGCAGCCGGTAGGCGGCGAGGTCGGTGGCACCCACGGTCACCACGCCCTCGGTACCCGCGGCGACCTGCTCGACGCGGCGGCGCGCGTCCTCGACACCGGCGAGGATCCGCCGCGCGTCCTCCAGCAGCGACGCCCCCGCCGGGGTCAGGTCGACCCGGCGGGTGGTGCGCTCGAACAGGGTGGCGCCGACCTGGCTCTCCAGCTGGCGGATGGCCTGGGAGAGCGGGGACTGGGCCATGTGCAGCCGCTCGGCGGCGCGGCCGAAGTGCCGCGTCTCCGCGACCGCCACGAAGTAGCGGAGCTGCCGCAGATCCATTCCCGTCACCTCCCTCGCATCCGGCGCGTCACCTGACGGTAGGCGCGCGACTCTGTAGACACAAAGACCGGAAAGGGTCCGATTCAGAGGTGGATCAGCTGAATCCCGGGTCAGGCCGGTACGGGCCGGGTGCCGGCCCGCGCGTCGACGCCGTGGATCCAGGTCAACCACGGGTCCAGCCCGGTCAGCCCCGCGTTGCGGGCGTCGGCCGCCGGGCCGTCGGGCAGGTGCAGCAGCCCGCTGGTGACCAGCGAGCTGCGCTGGATCGACCGGGTCCGCGCCCGGCGCAGCCGCTGGTAGCGGTCGAACACCGCGGTGTGGCCGCCGTCGAGCGCACCGGGGGCGGCGAGCAGGTCGGCGAGCACCGCCGCGTCCTCGATGGACTGGTTCGCGCCCTGACCGTGGTGCGGCAGCATCGTGTGCACGGCGTCGCCGAGCAGGACGACGCGGCCACGGGACCAGCGCGTCATCGGGGGGAGCGTGTACAGCGGCCAGCGCGGGGACTGCGGCACCGCCGTCAACATCTGCACGACGCCCGGGGACCAGCCGCCGAAGGCCCGCGCCAGGGTGCCGGGGGCGGTGTCGGTCGGCCCGGTCTCGCCCGTCCACGGGTCGGGGCCCTCCAGCACCGCGAAGAAGTTGATCTGCTCGGCGTGCGGGCCGATCGCGTAGTGCAGCACGTGCGCGTCCGGGCCCATCCAGAACTGGATCGCGCCCGGGTCGGGCAGCAGCGGGGCGTCGGCGACGTCGACGATCCCCCGGAAGGCCGACGTCCCGGTGTAGTGGGGGCGGGCCGCGGGGTCGACGACCGAGCGCACCCGGGAGTGCACCCCGTCCGCACCGACGACGACCGAGCCCCGGACGCGCTCCCCGGAGGCGAGGGTGACCGTCCCGTCCGGGTCGACCGCGGTCACCTCGCAGCCGAGCCGCACCATCCCGGCGGGGCAGGCGCCGGCGAGTACCCGCTGGAACTCGGCGCGGTGGATGCCCAGGTAGGGGGCGCCGAAGCGGCGCCGGTAGCTGCCGTCGGAGCCGACCGGGAAGGCGGTCACCCGCTCGTCGTCGCGCCAGCCGCGGTGGATGAGCTCGGTCGGCTGGGCGGACACCTTCTCCAACTCGCCCAGCAGTCCGAGCTCGTCCAGCGGGCGCAGCCCGTTCGCCGACAGCGCGACGGCGGCGCCGACCTCGCGCAGCTCGGCCGCCCGCTCGAGCACGGTGACCCGGACGCCGCGGGCGTGCAGCGAGAGGGCCAGCGAGAGGCCCCCGATCCCGGCACCGACGATCACCACTGATTCGTCCATGACTCTGATCCTGACACGGATACCGAGGGGGTATCTCTCCACGGATCGTCTCAGTCGGGACCCCTTTCGGCACGACCCGCACGGCCTCTTCTCCGGGCCCCGCCGGTCCGCCAGGCTCACCCGCCGGGGGCCGTTGCCCCGTTCCGACCTCGACGAGGAGTGAGCGATGTCCGAGACGTTCGTGCTGGTGACCGGTGCCTGGCACGGGGGCTGGGCCTGGCGCCCGGTCGCCGAGCGGCTGCGTGCGGCGGGGCACCGCGTGCTGACCCCCACCCTGCCGGGGCTGCACGACGGTGACGACCCGACCCGCTACCGGCTGTCCGACACCGTGGACGCGGTCGTCGACCTGATCGAGTCGCACGACCTGACCGACGTGACTCTCGTCGGGCACAGCTGGGGCGGCTACGTGATCACCGGTGCCGCGCACCGGGTCTCCCCCCGGCTGCGCAAGCTCGTCTACTGGAGCGCGTTCGTGCCCGCCGCGGGCCGCTCGCTCAACGACGAGGTGCCCCCGCAGTACCGGGAGCTGTTCGAGGGACAGGCCGCCGCCTCGGGCGACAACTCCGTGGCGCTGCCGTTCGAGGTGTGGCAGGGCGCATTCATGAACGACGCCGACGAGCCGGTCCAGCGCCTGGTGCACGAGCTCCTGGTGCCGCAGCCGCTGCAGTACTTCACCGAGACCGTGGAACCGATCGACCCGGCGACGTTCGGGGTGCCGGTGGCCTACGTGCTCTCGACCGAGGACGTCGCGCTGCCGCCCGGCGAGTACGGCTGGGATCGCTTCCCGCAGCGGCTCGGGGTCACCCCGGTCACCGTGCCGGGCAGCCACGAGGGCTGCTTCACCCGCCCCGACGCCCTGGCCGAGGCCCTGCTGAAGGCCTGAGTCGCGTCCTGACCCACCGGAGCGGGCCCCCGGGTGTCCCGGGGGCCCGTGCCCGTGCCCGTGCCCGTGCCCGTGCGGAGGGTCAGCCGGTCGGGGACTCCTGTGCGCCGTCACCGGGCGCCGGGTCCTGGCCGAGCTGGTTCGGCGGGAACCGCAGGGGCGGGAGCTCCTGCAGCGGCGCCTGCGGGGCGTTGCCCACCTCCGGCGGGAGCGGCGTGCCCTGCGCCGGGTTGCCGAGCGGCGCCAGCGGGTCGGCGGGCGCGAACGTCGCCGGCTTCGCCAGGCCACCGGAGTCGCTGCCGTCGAAGGTCTCGGTCCGGCCGCAGTCGTCGAGCATGACGGTCAGCGGGCCGTCGGTGTGCACGTCGAGGCGGGCGTCGCACCCGACGCCGGCGCGCTCCGGATCGACGGTCACGGTGCCGACCCCGGCCGATCGGATCTCCAGCACGTCCTCGGCGTCGGCGTCGACCGGCGCGTCGAGGTGGCGGAACTCCCGCAGGTACGGGTTGACCGGCGAGAACGTCCCGGAGAGGTCGCCGTCCGCGATCGCGCGCTTCTGGTTCCGGTAGGGCGCCTCGAAGGGCTGGGGGAACCTAAAGGCCGCGTCGGAGAACGCCGACGACGGCGCCGCCGGGGTGCGTCGCGTCGGCGGGGTCCCATGCGGAGTGCGGCACGCGGATCCCGACCTGGCGCCGCTCGACGTCGACGTGCACCTGTGGTGCGTCGGGGTGGGGCCGCCCGGTGGGCGCGTCGACGATGTCGCCCCCGCTGCCGTGCACCGTCACGAACAGCCGGGCCGGCATGACGGTGTTCGCGCCGTGCGGGGCCTCGCGCGGGGTGTCCGAGCCGCCGAGCGCGAGGGTCAGGCCGAGCAGCCCGGTGACGGGCGACGACGACTCATCGTTAGCCCGAATGGACTAGGATCGTCCGGATCTGGCACGGCCCGGCATGGTTCTCCTGGTGTAGAAAAAACGTGAGCTACCACGAGGAGCGGCCGTGCCGAAGCGGGTGGACCACGAGCAGCGCCGGGGCGAGATCGCCGACGCCGCCTGGCGGCTGATCGCCGAGCGCGGTCCGGACGCGGTCACGCTGCGGGAGGTCAGCGCGGCACTGGGGGTCGCACACGGGGCGCCGGCGCACTACTTCGCCGGCCGCGCCGCGATCGTGGAGTGCGCGTTCCGGCGGGCCCTCGACGACCTCGACGCCCGGGTGGCGCGGCGTGCGGCCGGGCTGTCCGGGGTGGCGGCGCTGCACATGTTCTGCGAGGAGGTCATCGCGCACACCGGGACGCCGTTCGCCCGGGTCGCGGCGTCCGGACCCGGGCCGGCCGCGGTCCTCGCGGAGGTGACCGCGCGGTGGCGGACCCGGCTGGCGGCCCGGATCGAGGAGGGCCGGCGGGCGGGCGGGATCGTCGCCCCGGCCCCCGACGGGGTGCTCGTGGAGCAGCTGCTGGCCCTGCTCCACGGGGTGCAGGCACTGGGCGAGCCGGGGTCCGGCGGAGCGGGGACGTCGCCGGGGTCGGGCGGATCGGGGGCCACGCCGGGGCCGGGCGGAGCGGGGGCGGCGCCGGGCGAGGTGGTCGCCGCGTTCCTCGCGGGGCTCGGCGGCGGCGCGGCCCGGGCCGGGACCGCCGGGCCGGGCGGGGACCCGCCGGCAGCCGGGGCGCGGTCACCGGGCCGGGAGGCGGTCGCACGGGGCGGGGCCGACAACAGCATGAGCAGCGTGGACGACAGCGGGAACGGCAGCGGGAACGGCGCGGACGGGTTCCTCGCCTTCACCGACGTCGCGCTCGCCCGCGCCGGCGATCGGCTCCCCGGTACCGACCGCGAGGCCATGGCGCTGGTGCTGAACCTGCACCGGATCGCCGGCTCCCTGGTCTACGACCTCGAGTCGACCGTGCACCGCCCCGCCGGATGGAGCTGGTCGGCGTTCCGGCTGCTGTTCACGCTGTGGGTCGCGGGCGGGCAGGAGGCGGGCCGGGCGGCGGAGCTGTGCGGGATGAGCCGGGCCGCGGTGTCCAGCCTGGCCAACACCCTCGCCGCCGGTGAGCTGGTCCGGCGCACGCCCGCCGCCGGGGACCGGCGGACCGTGCACCTGTCGCTGACCGACGCGGGGACCGACCGGCTGGTCGCCGCGTTCGGCACCCACAACCGCCGTGAGTCGGAGTGGGCGGCGCTGCTCGGCGCCGACGACCTCGCCGCCCTGAACACCCTGCTCGTCCGCCTCGCCCGGGCGGCGCACCGGGCGGACTGGATCAACCGGCGGACCTGAACCGCTCGGCGCGCGCCGCCGGATCGGCCCTGGCGCCGGGCGGCGCGGCCCTCTACGGTCCTGCACAAGTGATTCAACCTTTGATCGTCGGGGGTGCCCGGCCGGTCGGAGGTCCCGACGACGGGTCGCCGCGGTCGCCGCCCGTCTTCCGGCTCCGAGAGGACACCCGCCGTGGCCAAGCCCTTCGCCTCCTCCGCCGACACCGCCGCCAAGGAGCAGACCCTCGAGGTGCTCGCGGACGGCGTCTACGCCCTCACCGCCGAGGGCGACCCGAACATCGGCGCGATCGAGGGGGAGGACTTCGTCGTCTGCTTCGAGGCCCTCGCCACCCCGGTCGCCGCCCGGAAGTGGCTCGCGATGCTGCGCGAGCACACCGACAAGCCGGTCCGGTACCTCGTGCTGTCGCACTACCACGCGGTCCGGGTGCTGGGCGCGAGCGCGTTCGACGCGCAGACCGTCGTCGCGCACGAGACGACCGCGGCCCTGATCGCCGAGCGTGGCATGGAGGACTGGGCCTCGGAGTTCGCGCGGATGCCGCGGCTGGCCGAGGCCGCCGACTCCGTGCCCGGACTCACCTGGCCGACGCTCACCTTCGCCGACCGTCTCACCCTCGACCTGGGCGGTGACCGCGGCGAGCTGGTGCTGCAGTTCCACGGCCGCGGCCACACCGAGGGCGACATCACCGCCTGGCTGCCGCGGCACCGGATCCTGTTCGCCGGTGACCTCGTGGAGGCCCGGGCCGCGCTCTACACCGGTGACGCGTTCCACCGCGACTGGGCGGGCGACACCCTCGACCGGCTCGCCGCGCTCGGCACCGAGCAACTCGTCGGCGGGCGCGGCGCGGTCAGCCGCGGCCGCGCCGAGGTCGACGCCGCGATCGCCCAGACCCGCGGGTTCCTGCAGGTCATGATCCGGGAGGTCGGCGCGGTGCAGGGGCGCGGCGGCACGCTGAAGGAGGCGTTCGAGGCGACCCACGCCGCACTCGTCGACGACTACGGGCACTGGCCGATCTTCGAGCACTGTCTGCCGTTCGACGTCTCCCGGCTGTGGGACGAGCTGTCCGGTGTGGAGCGTCCGGTGATCTGGACCGCGGAACGCGACCAGGAGGTCTGGGCCCGGCTGCAGGGCTGAGGCACCGGCGAGGGGAGGGAACCCCATGTCGACGTCCGCCGCGCCGGCCTGGCCGTCGTCGCCCGTCCTGGTGCTCGGCGCCGGGCCGGTCGGGCAGACCACCGCGCTGCTGCTGGCCCGCCACGGCGTCCCGACGGTCGTGCTGGACCGCCGGCCGGAGCGGGACCGGGCCGGGTCGAAGGCGATCTGTCAGCAGCGCGACGTCCTCGACGTCTGGGAGTCCGTCGGCGCCGGGCGCCGGATCGCCGACGAGGGCGTCACCTGGACCACCGCGCGCACCTTCCACCGCGACACCGAGCTGTTCGCCCACACCTTCGCCGAGCCGGGGCGGCCCGCGTTCCCGCCGTTCGTGAACCTCTCGCAGGCCCGGACCGAGCAGATACTCGACGAGCGGATCGCCGACGAGGCCCTGGTGGACCTGCGCTGGGGGCACGACGTCGTCGGCGTGGAGCAGTCCGCCGACGGTGCCGCCGTCACCCTCGACGGCGGTGGGCGGGTCGCGGGGAGCTTCGTGGTCGTCTGTGCCGGTGCCCGCGGCGACGCGCTGCGCGAGTTGCTCGGGGTCACCTTCGAGGGCACCAGCTTCGACGACCGTTTCCTGATCTGCGACGTCCGCGCCGACCTCCCGGGGTGGGCCACCGAGCGCCGCTTCCACTTCGACCCGGCCGCGAACCCGGGCCGCCAGGTGCTGGTCCACCCCTGTCCGGACTCGACGTTCCGGATCGACTGGCAGGTCCCGGCCGGGTACGACCTCGACGCCGAGACCGCGTCCGGCGCGCTGGACGCCCGGATCCGCGCGGTCATCGGGGACGTCGACCACGAGGTGGTCTGGTCCTCGGTCTACCGGTTCCACTCGCGCGTGGTGGACCGGATGCGGTGCGGCCGGGTCCTGCTGGCGGGCGACGCGGCACACCTGGTGTCCCCGTTCGGTGCCCGCGGGCTGAACTCCGGCGTCGCCGACGCCGAGAACGCCGCCTGGAAGATCGCCTGGGTCGGCCGCGGCTGGGCGCCGGAGGAGCTCCTGGAGAGCTACCACGCCGAGCGGCACGCGGCCGCCCGGGAGAACGTCGCCGTCACGACCGCGACGATGGACTTCCTGGTCCCGCGGGACGCGGAGCGGGTGCGGGCCCGCGCCGAGGTCCTCGCCGCGGCGGCGACCGACCCCGCGGCCCGGGCGCGGGTCGACTCGGGCCGGCTGGCCGAGCCGTTCTGGTACGTCGACTCCGCCCTGACCACCGCCGACGCGCGTCGCCCGTTCGCCGGGCGCCCCGCCCGCGGCGAGGTCCCGCCCGCGGGACCGGGGGTGCTCGTCCCGGACGCCCCGGTGCGCTCCCCAGCCGGTCCGGGACGGCTGCGCGCGCTGGCCCGCGACGGGTTCCTGCTGCTCACCGGCCCACTGGCGGACGCGGACGCGGTCGCCGCAGCGGCGGCCGGTGCGCCCGGCCCGGTCCGGGTGCTCGCCCTCGCCGAGCTGGACGGCCGCACGGGCACCGGAGCCCTCGACGAGGACGGGGACGAGGACGGAGACGGGGACGGAGACGGACGCGGTCCGACGGTGACGGCCGCCCTGGCCGCCCGGCCCGACGAGGTATGGCTGCTCCGCCCGGACGCCCACGTCGCCGCCGTGCTCGCCGCCCCGTCCCGCGACGACGTCGCGGCCGCCCTCGCCCGCGCGACCGCCCGCGGCACGACGGCGCCACCGCCACGGGCACGGACATCGAACGGACCGGAGGAGGGCCACGATGGCGTACTACAGGCGAGCCGGTGACGTCCCGCCGAAGCGGCACACCCAGCACCGGCGTCCCGACGGGACGCTCTACTACGAGGAGCTGATGGGGGAGGAGGGCTTCTCCTCGGACTCCTCGCTGCTCTACCACGCGGGCGTCCCGTCGGCGATCGTCGACGCCACCCCCTGGGACCCGGGCGACCAGTCGCTGACCGACAACCGGCCGCTCCTCCCGCGCCACCTGCGGCTGCACGACCTCGGCACCCCGGACTGGAAGTCGGTCGACGTCGTGACCGGGCGCCGGCTGGTGCTCGGCAACGCCGACGTGCGGATCTCCTACGTCGTGGCGGGGGAGACCAGCCCGCTCTACCGCAACGCCGTCGGCGACGAGGTCGTCTACCTGGAGTCCGGGGCGGCGATCGTGGAGACCGTGTTCGGGGCGCTGGACGTGGCCGGGGGCGACTACGTCGTCCTCCCGCGGGCGACGACCCACCGCTGGGTCCCCACCGGGTCCGAGCCGCTGCGCGCCTACGCGATCGAGGCGTCGTCGCACGTCGCCCCGCCCAAGCGGTACCTGTCGCGCTACGGCCAGCTGCTCGAGCACGCCCCGTACTGCGAGCGCGACCTGCACGGACCGGGGGCGCCGCTGCTCGTCGAGCAGACCGACGTCGAGGTGCTGGTGAAGCACCGCGGCGGGCCCGACGGGATCACCGGCACCCGCTACGTGGTGCCCACCCACCCGTTCGACGTCGTCGGCTGGGACGGCTGCCTGTACCCGTACACGTTCAACGTCGCCGACTTCGAGCCGATCACCGGCCGCGTGCACCAGCCGCCGCCGGTGCACCAGGTCTTCGAGGGCTCCGGCTTCGTGATCTGCAACTTCGTGCCGCGCAAGGTCGACTACCACCCGCTCGCCGTGCCGGTGCCCTACTACCACGCCAATGTGGACTCCGACGAGGTCATGTTCTACTGCGGCGGCGACTACGAGGCCCGCAAGGGCTCCGGGATCGGGCAGGGGTCGATCTCGCTGCACCCGGGCGGGCACAGCCACGGCCCGCAGCCCGGCGCGGTCGAGCGGGCGCTCGGCGCGGAGTCCTTCGACGAGCTCGCGGTCATGGTCGACACGTTCCGGCCGCTGGCCCTCGGTGAGGGCGGACGGGCCTGCGAGGACCCGTCGTACGCGTGGAGCTGGGCGGGGCGCGGTCCGGCCCGGTGACCGGGCCGACCGCTCACCGGGCGGGGACGAGCACCGGCACCAGCCGTACCAGCACGACCAGGGCGACGAGTTCGACCAGGGTCTGGGTGACGACGGCGAGCGGGGCGAGGGCGAGCGCGCCGGGCAGCGCCAGCGCGAGCGGCAGGACGACCAGCGAGTTGCGGGTCGTCACCGAGAACACCACCGCCCGGGTGGCCGGCACGTCCAGGCGGGCCACCCGGGCGGTGAGCAGACCGATCACCACGGCCGCGACGACGAACGCCAGGTAGAGCGGCACCAGCCGCACCAGGGTGAGCGCCTGCGCCCCGACGGCGGCGATCTGCGAGCCCACGACCGCGGTCAGGGTCGCCGCCATCAGCGGCACCATCGCCCCGGCGACGGCGCCCTCGACACGGGCTGCGCGGCCGGTCGGGCGCCGTCGTCGCAGGCCCTGGACCAGGGCCGCCGCGGCCAGCGGGGCCAGGACCAGCACGAGGAACGCGTGCAGGAACGGCCCGGCCTCGACCACGGCGAGGACCTCCGGTCCGGCCGCGAGCCACAGGTAGCCGGGCAGCAGGAGCATCTGCGCGACCATCAGCAGCGGCGTCGCGGCGAGCATCTGCGCGCGGGCGCCGCCGGCGAGCCCGGTGAACACGACGACGTAGTCGATGCACGGCGTCAGCAGCACGAGCAGGACGCCCACGAGCAGGCCGCGGTCGTCGGCGACCCATCGCGACAGTCCGATCGCGACCGGCGGGACCACCACGGCGTTCGCCACCAGCACGACGACCGGGAATCGGGTGCCGGTCAGGGCCCGCACGAGGTCGACGAGCGGGACCGCGAGGAACGTCGCGAACAGCAGCAGCGCGAGCAGCGGGGTGACCGACGCGGCGAGCGCGGGCGCGACCCGCGGCGCGAGGAGACCGAGGAGCGCCCCGGCGAGGATCGCGGCCAGGTACAGCGCGACCTGGTGGCGGTCCCACCAGGCGACGAGCCGGCTCAGTCGGTGCCCCCGGCCGAGCGGTACGCCGACTGCACGGCCGGGCCGAGGTCGGCGCCGTGGGAGACGTCGGGGGAGTCCCCGCCCTGCTGGTAGCCACCGGTGACGGCCAGGATCTCCGAGTCGTCCGGGCCGGTCGGCCACAGGCCGCCGCTGGAACCCTGGTCGAGGCCGGGCCGGTCGAGCTGCCACTGGTCCTCGTCGAGCGTCCCGGCGGTGCCGGACACCGTCGTCGCGTCCGCGTCGCCGTCGGCGACGCAGTGCGCGGCGGTGACGACGAGGTCGCCGGTGGTGGACTCGACCACCGAGGCGGAGCAGAAGTGGTCACCGGGGTCCTCGGCCGGCCCGTCGAACAGGGCGCCGGTCGCGGGCCGCGCGAGCGCGGCGCCGAGCAGCCCGGGTACGTGCCACCGCGGGCGGGAGGGGCCGTGGCCGGGCCGGGTGTCGGTCCGCACGTCCACCTCCCACGCTCGTCCCGCTGACCGGATCAACGGTAGAGGGCACTCCTGTGATCCGTCGGCCGGACCGCTGTGACGCGCTGCGAATCCCGGTCCGGTCGGTGGCCGGCCCCGCCCGCGGGCGGACCGGTGGCCGGTGTCCGACGACCGGTCCGGCGTGTCCGTCTGCGTGTCGTCGTTGCGTCGACGGTGGGAGCCGACCGTGCCCCGACCGGCTCACCTGGTGATGCTCCGAGTGGGTCATCAGCTCTGATGAGGTCGTGTAGCGACCGTAGCCGCCGCCACGACACAGGGGCCGTCGGGAGCGCAGAGGCCCCGGCGACGACGGCCCGGGGACGGGCGGAGCGGTGGAGGCAGTCATGGCGCGTCGGATCGGGGAGCACGGAGCACGGGTGGGCGGACGGCGCCTGCTGGCGGCCGCGCTGGTGGCGGCGGTCGGGTTCGTCCCGCTCGTCGCCGGGACCGCCGCCGCCGCCGACGGCGTCCGGGTCTCCGACGACCAGATCCCGGCGTGCGGCGCGACGGTGAGCCCGACCGGGTACTGCACGGCTGTCCGCAACGCCGGTACGGCCGCCGTCGTCGACGATGCCAGGGCCCGCACCGGACACGGCTACCTGCGCCTGGACACCCCCGGCGGCGGTGACAAGGTCACCGTGTACGCCCAGGCCTTCGACGGGCGCAAGCTCTCGGAGATCACCGACCTCGAGTACCAGACCCTCGTCGAGCAGGTGGGCGGCCCGCAGCAGGCACCCGCCCTGAACATCCCGGTCAACCCGATGAAGGACGGCTCGACCTTCACGACCCTGGTGTTCGAGCCGGTCTACACCGGAACCGCCCCGGTGCAGACCGGGGCGTGGCAGACGTGGCCCGCGTCGAGCACCCCCGCGGGCAGCGGCGGCTGGTGGGCCAGCGGCAGCATCACCGGCACCGGCACGCCGAACCGGTACGGCTTCGACACCTACACCGCCGACTTCGCCGCGGTGAAGGCCGCGCTGCCCGACGCCGTCGTCATCGGCGGGATCGGGATCAACCAGGGCAGCGGCAACCCGGGGCTGCGCTCGGGCGTCGACAACCTGCGGATCAACGGCACCACGGTGGACTTCGACAACCCGGTCGTCCCGACCGCGCTCGCCGCAACCGGCGGCAACGGGCAGAGCGCCCAGGTCCGCACCGTCTTCGCCCAGCCGCTGTCGGCCACCCTCACCGGAGCGGGCAACGCCCCGGTGGCGGGCCAGAACGTCACCTTCACGGTGACCGGCGGCAGCGCCGCCTTCCCCGGCGGGGCCACCGCCACCGCCACCACCGGCGCCGACGGCGTCGCCACCGGCCCGGCACTGTCCGCCGGTGACACCGCGGGCCCGGTGACGGTCACCGCCACCGCCGGCACGATGAGCACCACGTTCGCCCTCACCGTGACCCCCGCGCCGGTGATCCCGCGGGAGGCCGACCTCTCGATCAGGCTCGGCGTGCCGGGCACGATGAAGGCGGGCACCACCGCCCCCGTCACCGTGACCATCCGCAACGCGGGCCCGGCCACCGCGACCCGGGTCGCCGGTGCCGTCACCCTCCCGACCGGTCTGCGGGCCACCGCGGCCCAGGGCGGGATCGTCAGCGGCGGCCGCAGCGTCGCCTACCTGGTCCCGAGCATCGCCGCGGGCACCGAGCGGACCTTCACGATCACCGTGACCGTGGACCGCACGGCGGCCGGGGTGCGGACCCTCGACGCGGGCGTCGCCCCGTCGCAGGTCCGTGACCCGAAGCTCGCCAACAACGCCACACGGGTGACCACGACCGTCGTGCGCTGACCCCGGGGCCCCGGCGGGCGGGTCGCGGCGCACGGGTGCCGCGACCCGCCCGTCACCCGTTCCCGGGTGCGGATCTGATACCTCTGTGCGTACCGGCCGCCCCTGCCGGGGTGCGGTGGGCCGGCGACGAACGGGAGTGGCATGGACGCGGACGTGATCGTCGTCGGGGCCGGGCTGGCCGGTCTGGTCGCCACCCACGAGCTGACCCGGCGGGGCCGCCGGGTCGCCGTCGTCGACCAGGAGGGGCCGGTCGACCTGGGCGGGCAGGCGTGGTGGTCCTTCGGCGGCATCTTCCTCGTCGACAGCCCCGAGCAGCGCCGCATGCGGGTGCACGACTCGGTCGAGCTGGCCTGGAGCGACTGGCAGGGCAGCGCCGGCTTCGACCGCCTCGACGACGAGGACACCCACGCCGCGCGCTGGGCCCGCGCCTACGTCGAGTTCGCCGCGGGGGAGAAGCGCGCCTACCTCACCGAGCTGGGCATCTCCTTCCTCCCCACGGTCGGCTGGGCCGAGCGCGGCGACCTCACCGCCACCGGCCACGGCAATTCCGTGCCCCGCTTCCACGTGAGCTGGGGGACCGGTACGGGCGTCGTCGGACCGTTCGTCGACTCCGCCCTGCGCGCCGCCGAGGCCGGGCTGGTGACCTTCCACCACCGGCACCGCGTCGACGGGCTGGTCCGCACCGACGGCGCCGTCACCGGCGTCCGCGGCGCCGTCCTCGCCCCGGACGACTCGCCGCGCGGCGCACCCAGCAACCGCGACGTGACCGGGGAGTTCACCCTCTCCGCGCCCGCGGTCGTCCTGGCCACCGGCGGGATCGGCGCGAACCACGAGATGGTCCGCCGGTACTGGCCCGGGCGGATGGGCACCCCGCCGTCGTCGATGATCACCGGGGTGCCCGCCTATGTGGACGGCCGGATGCTCGACATCGCCGCCGACGCGGGTGTGCGGCTGGTCAACCGCGACCGCATGTGGCACTACACCGAGGGCGTCGTGAACTGGGACCCGGTCTGGCCCGGCCACGCCATCCGCATCCTGCCCGGGCCGTCGTCGATGTGGTTCGACGCGCTGGGGCGGCGGCTGCCCGCGCCGTACCTGCCCGGCTACGACACCCTCGGCACCCTGCGCCACCTGCGCACCACCCCGGACATCGCGCCCTACGACCACTCCTGGTTCGTGCTCACCCAGAAGATCGTCGAGAAGGAGTTCGCGCTGTCGGGCTCCGAGCAGAACCCCGACATCACCTCCGGTCGCCGCAGTGCCTTCCTCCGCGAACGGCTGCTCAGCCGGGGTGCGCCCGGCCCGGTCGAGGCGTTCACGACCCACGGGGAGGACTTCGTCGTCGCCGACACCCTCGACGAGCTCGTCGCGGGGATGAACGCCCTCACCGACGCCCCGCCGCTCGACCCGGCCCTGATCCGCGGCCAGATCGAGGCCCGTGACCGGCAGCTGGCCCACCCCTACAGCAAGGACGCCCAGGTCCAGGGCATCCACAACGCCCGCCGCTCGCTCGGTGACCGGATCGGGCGGGTCGCGGCGCCGCACCGGATCCTCGACCCCGCCGCCGGTCCGCTGATCGGGGTGAAGCTGCACGTGCTGACCCGCAAGACCCTCGGCGGGATCCAGACCGACCTCGACTCCCGCGCCCTCGACGCCCACGGCGAACCGATCCCCGGGCTCTACGCGGCGGGGGAGGCCGCCGGGTTCGGCGGGGGCGGGGTGCACGGGTACAACGCGCTGGAGGGCACGTTCCTCGGTGGCTGCATCTTCTCCGGCCGGGCCGCCGGCCGGAGCCTGGCGGGAACCGCCTGAACCCGGTCTCTCACTGAGCGAGAGTCGCCTTCCCGGACGGTGGCCTCGCGACGGATGCTCGGCTCCTCGACGACGAGGGGAGCAGCGGTGACCGGTGCCGAGAACCGCACGGTCCGGGTGGCGGGCCGCCACCGGGAGTCCGACGGCGTGGTGTCGCTGGAGCTGGTCGCCGCCGACGGCGGGCGGCTGCCGGACTGGACCCCCGGTGCGCACGTCGACCTCGTCCTGCCCGGCGGGCACACCCGCCAGTACTCGCTGTGCGGGGACCGGTGGGACGCCCACCGCTACCGCGTCGCCGTACTGCGCGAGCCCGCCGGACGCGGCGGCTCGGGCTGGGTCCACGACCGCCTCGCGGTCGGGGACGAGATCGGTCTCGGCGGGCCGCGCAACAACTTCCCGCTGGTCCCGGCCCCGCGCTACCTGTTCGTCGCGGGCGGCATCGGGATCACCCCGATCCTGCCGATGATCACCACGGCGGACCTGCTCGGCGCGGACTGGGCGCTGCTCTACGGCGGCCGTACCCGCGCATCGATGGCGTTCACCCGTGAGCTCGCGGTCCACGCGGACCGGGTCCGGATCGTTCCGCAGGACGAGCACGGCCTGCTCGACCTCCCCGGCTTCCTGGGGCGGCCCACCCCGGACACCCGGGTGTACGGCTGCGGTCCCGCCCCGCTGCTCGCGGCGCTGGCCGAGACCACGGCCGGGTGGCCGTCGCACACGGTGCGGACCGAGCGCTTCGTCCCGCGCGCGACCGGCCCGGTCCGCGACACCGCCTTCGCGGTCCACCTCGCCCGCCGCGGGACCGAGGTGACCGTGCCGCCCGGGCGCAGCGTGCTCGACGCGGTCGCCGACGCCGGCGTCGACGTCCTGTCCTCCTGCAGGCAGGGCACCTGCGGGACCTGCGAGACGACCGTGCTGGCGGGCGAGCCGGACCACCGCGACTCCGTCCTCGACGACGACGAGCGCGCCGCCGCCGACTGCATGCTCGTCTGCGTCTCGCGCTCGGTCGGCCCGCGACTGGTCCTCGACCTCTGAGCCGTACCCCGACCCGATCCGACCGGAAGGCAGCGCCCATGACGGCCGCGCTCGACCACCTGCCCACCACCGACGTCGACCCGTTCGCCCCCGAGGTCCTCACCGACCCGCTCGCGTTCCACGAGGAACTCCGCGCCGCGGGCCCGCTGGTCCGGCTCACCCGCTACGACGTGCTCGCCCTCGGCCGCTACACCGATGTCCGGGCCGCGCTCGTCGACTGGCAGTCCTTCCGTTCCGGGGCCGGGGTCGGGATGCTGAACTTCCACACCGAACCACCGTGGCGGCCGCCGTCGCTGCTGCTGGAGGCCGATCCGCCGCACCACGACGCGCCCCGCCGCGTGCTCGGGAAGGTCCTCGGCCCCCGGGCGTTGCGCGTGCTGCGGGAGCGCTGGGCGGCCGACGCCGAGATCCTCGTCGACGAGGTGCTGGCCGGCGGGTACGAGTTCGACGCCGTCCCCGCCGTCGCCGAGGCGTTCCCGCTGCGCGTGTTCCCCGACGCCGTCGGGCTGCCCGAGCAGGGCCGGGAGAACCTGCTGCCCTACGGCGACCTGCTGTTCAACGCCTTCGGCCCGCGCAACGCGCTGCTGGAGGAGAAGCTTCCGCGGCTCGGGGAGCTCTCGGCCTGGGTGAACGCCCAGTGCGCCCGCGACGCCCTGGCCGGGGAGGGGTTCGGTGCCGACATCTGGGCCGCCGCCGACCGCGGCGACATCACCGCCGAGCAGGCTCCGCTGGTCGTGCGGTCGCTCCTGTCGGCCGGGGTCGACACCACCGTCACCGGGCTCGCGGCGGTGCTGCACGCCGTCGCCCGGTACCCGGATCAGTGGGCGCGGCTGCGCGCCGACCCCGGGCTCGCCCGGGTCGCGTTCGACGAGGCGGTCCGCTGGGAGTCACCGGTACAGACCTTCTTCCGCACGACGGCGACCGACACCGAGCTCGCCGGCGTGCGGGTCCCGGCCGGGCGCAAGGTGCTGATGTTCCTCGGCTCGGCGAACCGGGACCCTCGGCACTGGGGCCCCGGCGCGGGCACCTTCGACCTCGACCGTGACCCGTCGGGCCACGTCGGGTTCGGGATGGGGCTGCACCAGTGCGTCGGCCAGCACGTCGCCCGGCTGGAGGCCGAGGCGGTGCTGGCCGCGCTCGCCGCGCGGGTCGCGACGATCACCCCCGCCGGGCCACCGCGCCGACGGCCGAACAACACCATGCGCGCCTGGGCGTCGATGCCGCTGCGGGTCACGCCGGCCTAGGTGGTGGTGGGATCGGACAGGTGTCGCAGGCGCTCGGCGCTGGCGACGAAGTCCGCGACCAGCGGGTGCGCGGCCAACCGGGGCCAGGCCAGCGTGATCGGTACCCGTGGCGAGTCGGAGACGAGCCGGTAGCGGATCTGCGGGTGGGTGTAGAGCCGTCCGGTGGACGCGGGGGTGAGCCCGACGCCCCGCCCGGCCGCGATCGCCTCCATCCATTCGTCGACGTTCCGCACATGCACGACGGTGTCCGGGCGCCGGGCCGGCTCCCAGAGATCGAGCGTGGTCGTGCCCGACACCACGTTGATCACGATCGCCTCGTCGGCGAGGTCGTCCAGCACCACGGTCCCGCCGTCCACCAGCCGGTGGTCCGCCGGCAGGGCCACGACGCGGGGCTCGTCGGCGAGCACCAGCGTCCCGAACCGGGGGTCACCGGGGTCACCCGGCAGGAAACCCACGTGCGTACGCCCGTCTGCCAGACCGGCCACGGTGTCGTCGTAACGCCGGATCTCCACCGTCACGTCCGGGTGGGCACGTTCGAAGTCGCGCACGATCGGCGCGGTGTACTCGGCCGTGGAGCCCCAGGTGAAGCCGACCCGCAGGGTGGGAGGTGCGCCGGTCGCGGCGCCGACCGCCTCGTCGAGCGCCGCCAGCACCCGGTGCACGTGTGGCAGGACCTGCTGACCGGCGGCGGTCAACTGCACCGTCCGGCGGTTCCGTGCCAGGAGCGTGGTGCCGAGCAGTCGTTCCAGCGAGGCGACGGTGCGGCTCAGAGCAGGCTGGGTGATCCGGAGATGGTGCGCAGCGCGGGTGAAGTTCCGCTCCCGGGCAACGGCCACGAAGGCGCGGAGATGCCGGAACTCCACTCCGTGCTCCGCAGGAATCTCTGTCATGCACCGGAAGCATAAGCGGTGCTGAAACGGCATTTCATCCCGCATGGTCGACCGGCCTAGCGTCGGTGTCAGCGCGCTGATCCGACGAGGAGAAGCCGAGCCGACGACGAGAGGACGGAACCGACGATGGTCTCCTTCCACGGGGTGATCCCGGCGCATCTGCTCCCGTTCACCGACGACCTGCAGATCGACGAGACCAACCTCCGCCGCCACCTGCGTGCGCTGCTCGACGTCGAGGGCGTCGCGGGCATCACGACCAACGCGCACGCCTCCGAGGTGGCCACGCTGACCGCGGACGAGCAGCGCCGCCAGCTCGACATCGTCCTCGACGAGGTCGCCGGGCGGGTCCCGGTCATCTCCGGGGTGTACCAGGACGGCTCGGCCAAGGCCGCGCGGATCGCCGCGGATGCCGAAGCCGCCGGAGCCGACGGGCTGCTCGTGTTCCCCACAGTCGTGTTCGAGGGCGGGGCACAGCTGCGCCCGGAGATGGCGGTGAGCCACTACGCCACGATCGCCGATGCCACGTCGCTCCCGATGATCGCGTTCGTCTACCCGGCGACGTCGGGACTCCGGCTGGACACCGACACGCTGGTCCGGATCTGTTCCGAGATCGACAGCGTGGTCGCGGTGAAGGAGTGGTCGAACGACATCGTCGCCTACGAGCGCAACCTGCGGGCGCTGCGAGCGCTGGACCGGCCGGTGTCGCTGCTGTCCAGCTTCAGCCGCTCGCTGCTCGCCTCCCTGGTGCTCGGCGCCGACGGGATCCTCTCCGGGCACGGCAGCGTCGTCGTGGACCTGCAGGTGGAGCTGTTCCGCGCGGTGGAGAAGCAGGACCTGGGTGAGGCACGCCGGGTCTGGGACCGCATCCAGCCCTTCGCCGAGGCCTGCTACGCGGATCCGTTCCTGGACGGGCACAACCGGATGAAGGTGGCGCTGGCGCAGCTGGGCCGGATCGACGCCGCGCACGTCCGCCCACCCCTGCAGCCGGTGCCCGACACCGAGCGGGCCACGCTGCGGGCGGCCGTCGAGCGGGCGGAGCTGCCCCGTGGCTGAGGTCCCCGGCCTGTTCGACCCGATCGAGATCGGGGGCGTGCGGCTCCGCAACCGCACGCTGCTGCCCTCGATGACCACCCGCCTCGCGGACGACGCCGGGCACGTCACCGAGGCGACGCTCGCCTACTACCGGGCCCGCGCCGACGGTGGTGTCGGCCTGGTCACCGTCGAGATGGCCTCACCCGAGATCGCCGGCAAGCACCGGTTCCGCGAGCTGGGCATCTACGACGACATGTTCCTGCCCGGCCTGCGCCGGCTGGTGGACACGCTGCACGAGGCCGGGGCGCGGGCGTCGATCCAGCTCGGGCACGGCGGCAGCCGGGCGCGGTCCGTCGTTTCCGGCACCACCCCCGTGGCGCCGTCGGCGGTGCCCACCCCGGTCTTCGAGATCGACGCCGAGCTCGCCGTCCCGGAAGCCATGTCGGCCGCCCGGATCCGCGAGACGGTCGACGCCTACGTGGCCGCGGCGGCCCGCGCACAGCGGGCCGGGTTCGACATGGTCGAGCTGCACGGCGCACACGGCTACCTGATCTCGCAGTTCCTGTCCCCGCTGGAGAACACCCGCTCCGACGCCTACGGCGGGTCGCTGGAGAACCGGGCACGGTTCGGGCTGGAGATCCTGCGCCGCATCAAGTCCGAGGTCCCGGGCCTGCCGGTGATCTTCCGGATCGGGGTGGAGGACTTCTTCCCGGGGGGGCTCACCGCCGACGAGGGCATGCAGGTCGGCCGGTGGGCGGAGCAGAACGGTGCCGACGCGGTCAGCGTGACCGCCGGGCACTACCGCTCCCTGCCCGCCGCCGAGCGGATGATCCCACCGATGGCGTACCCCGCGGCGACGTTCGTCGAGTACGCGGCACGGATGAAGCAGCTCGTCGACGTCCCGGTGATCGGGGTCGGGCGGCTCGGCGACCCCGACCTCGCCGCCCGCGCCGTGGCCGACGGCAAGCTCGACATCGTGGCCCTGGGCCGCCCGCTGATCGCGGACCCGCGCTGGGTGGCCAAGGCGCAGGCCGGAGTCCCCGTCCGGCGTTGCCTGGCCTGCAACCACTGCATCACGAACATGCGCTCCGGCGCGCAGCTGTCCTGTGTGGTCAACCCGGCGACCGGCCGGGAGGACGTCTACGCCGGCACGAGCGCCCCGGGAGGCCGCCGGATCGTGGTGCTCGGCGCCGGACCGGCCGGGCTGACCTACGCCTCCCAGGTCGCCGAGGGCAACGACGTCACGGTGATCGACAGGGCGGAGCGCCCCGGCGGGGCGTTCCGGCTCACCGGGCTCGCCCCACGGTTCAACGACGTCGCCGCGGCCGAACCGACGTTCACCGCCTACATCGACGAGCTGGAACGGACCTGCCGGCTCGGCGGCGTCCGGTTCCGCTACGGCTCCGAAGCCGCCGGTGACGACCTGCGCGGCGCCGACCTGGTGGTCGTGGCCACCGGCGCGCACTACCGGTTCGGCCTCGGCGCCGTCGTCCCCCGACTGCTGCGCACCCGTGCCGCCCGCTCGCGGGCGGCTGCCCGCCTGTTCGCCTCCCCGCGGATCCGGGACGCGCTCTACTACCGGCTCCGCACCGGACGCGGCGCCGAACTGGCCCGCCGACTGCCCGTCGACCCCGGGAGCACGGTGCTCGTCGTCGGCGACGCCGCCCGGGCCGGCAAGGCCCGCGAGGCCATCACCAGCGCCTTCGACGCCGCCCTGGCGCCCAGCGCTCGATCCGCCCCCACCCCCTGACATCGATCGACAAGAGGTCCCGTGCCATGACAGAGCCGTCAGTGAGCGCAGTACACGCACCACCGGGCAACCGGCGGCAGAGCAGCAAGGTCGCCTTCGCCAGCCTGATCGGCACCACCGTCGAGTGGTACGACTTCTACATCTACGGCACCGCCGCAGCGCTGGTGTTCCCGAAACTGTTCTTCCCCGAGTTCTCGCCGGGTGCGGGCCTGCTCGCCTCGCTGTCCACCTACGCGGTGGGCTTCGCCGCCCGCCCGCTCGGCGGCATCGTGTTCGGTCACTACGGCGACCGGGTCGGCCGCAAGAAGATGCTGGTGGTCTCGCTGCTCGCGATGGGCCTCGGGACCCTGGCGATGGGTCTGGTCCCCGGCTTCGCCGAGATCGGCATCCTGGCCCCGGTCCTCATCGTGGCGCTCCGGTTCGTGCAGGGCGTCGCCGTCGGCGGCGAATGGGGCGGTGCGGTGCTGATGGCCGTGGAGCACGCGCCGCCCGGCAGAGCAGGCTGGTACGGGTCGTGGCCGCAGGTCGGCAGCCCGCTCGGGCTCGTGCTGTCCACCGCGGCGTTCTCCGCGGTGAGCAGCCTGCCCGACGAGGACTTCCTGTCCTGGGGCTGGCGGGTGCCGTTCCTGGCCAGCGCGCTGCTCATCGTCGTCGGGCTCGTCGTGCGGCTGCGGCTGATGGAGTCCCCGGTGTTCGCGCAGATGCAGTCGGCCGGGGAGACCGCACGGCTGCCCGTGCGCGACGCACTGGCCCGGCACCCGGGCAGTGTGCTCGGCGCCGCCGGCGCGTTCATCGTGATCAACACGGTCTTCTACCTGGTCACCGTGCTCGGGCTGTCCTGGGCCACGTCGCACCTGGGCATCCCGCGCGGCACGTTCCTCGCCGCCGTCCTGGTCGCCGCCGTGATCATGTGCGGCACCGTCCCGCTGTTCGGCGCGCTGTCGGACCGGGTCGGCCGACGACCGGTGTTCGCGGCCGGGGCGATCCTGGTGGCGGTGTTCGCGTTCCCGCTGTTCTGGCTGATCGAGACGATGTCGACACCGCTGCTGTTCCTCGGTGTCATCGTGATCATGGGCATCGGGCACCCGTTGATGTACGGGCCGCAGGCGGCGCTGTACTCGGAGATGTTCCCGCCCGCGCTCCGCTACTCGGGTGCCTCCCTGGGTTACCAGATCGGCGGCATGCTCGGCGGGCTGGTCCCGCTCGTGGCCAGCGCACTGCTGGTCGCCTACGACCAGGCGTCCTGGCCGATGGCCGCGCTCCTCGTCGCCACCGCCGTGATCAGCCTGGCGTCCCTGCTCACCATGCGGGCCCGGTACGCCGACCACACCACCGGGGAGGTCGCGTCGTGACCGCACTCGATCTCACCGGTCGCACCGCCGCCGTCACCGGCGCGGCCCGCGGCATCGGCCGGGCCATCGCCACGGCGCTGGCCGACGCCGGGGCCCGGGTGGCGGTGATCGACAAGGACGCCGACGGCGCGCGGTTGGTCGCCGAGGAGCTCGGCGGCGTCCCGGTGTCGGCCGACCTCACCGACGCCGACGCCGTCGACCGGGCGTTCGCCGAGGTCGTCGAGCGGCTCGGGGCACCCGAGGTGTTCGTCAACAACGCCGGCATCCTGCGGGCCGGTGACCTGGTCACCTCCGCCGTCGAGGACTGGGACGCCCAGTTCGCCGTCAACACCCGGGCGGCGTTCCTGTCGGTGCGCGCCGCGGCGGGCCACATGCGTGCCCGCGGCGGGCCCGGCTCGATCGTCGTGGTCACCTCGAACTGTGCCCGGACCCCGCGGATGGACCTGGGTGCGTACTGCGCGTCCAAGGCGGCCACGGACATGATGGCCCGCTGCCTGGCGCTGGAACTCGCCGCCGAGCAGATCCGGGTCAACACGCTGTGCCCCGGCTCCTGCGACACCGAGCTGCAACGCGCCCAGTGGCGTGAGCTCGGCGTCGGCCCGGAGCGCCAGATCCACGGTGACCCCGCGAAGTACCGCACCGGCATCCCGATGGGACGTCTCACCACCCCGCAGGACGTCGCCGACCTGGCCCTGGTGCTCGCCTCGGACACCAGCCGGTTCGTCACCGGGCAGTCCTGGCACGTCGACGGAGGACAGACCCTGCCATGACCGACACCACCACCGACCCCCGCGCGGACTTCGCCGGGCTGACCGCCGTCGTCACCGGCGGGGCCTCCGGCATCGGCGCAGCCACGGCGGCCCTGTTCGCGGCGCGCGGCGCCCGGGTCGCCGTGCTCGACCTCGATCCGGGCGATGTGCCGAGCCCGCTGCTCGGCGTGCGCGCCGACGTCACCGACGACGACTCCGTCACCGCCGCCGTCGACGAGGTCATGACGGCGTTCGGCCGGATCGACATCCTGGTCAACAACGCCGGTGTCGGCGCGGCCGGCACCGTCGAGGCCAACGACCTCGACGAGTGGCGTCGGGTTCTCGACGTGAACCTGCTCGGGCTGGTGCGCACGACCAGGGCCGCGCTACCCGCACTGCGCCGCGCGGGCTCGGCCTCGGTCGTGAACGTCGGCTCCATCGTGGCCACCGCCGGACTGCCCGACCGGGCGTTGTACTCGGCGAGCAAGGGGGCCGTGCTGTCCCTGACGCGGGCCATGGCCGCCGACCACGTCCGCGACGGCATCCGCGTCAACTGCGTGTGCCCCGGCACCGTGGACACCCCGTGGATCGGCCGGCTGCTCGACGCCGCCGCCGACCCCGACACCGAGCTCGCGGCGTTGCGCAGCCGCCAGCCGACCGGGGGCCTCGTGGGGATGGAGGAGGTCGCGCGGGCCATCCTCCACCTCGCCGACCCGCACCAGCGCTCTCTCACCGGCGCCGTCCTAGCGGTCGACGGCGGGATGTCGGGCCTCCGCGTCCCGCAGGGCTGAGCCACGGGGCGGTATCCGTCCGACGGTCCGTACGGGGCACCCGCGACGACGGGCCCGGGCCGGCCCGCCCGTCGCGGCGTCACGGGCAGGTGATCGCCACCGGGCCGCGTGACCGGGGAGGCACCCTGGGGCAGACTCGACCCGTGGTCGGGGGCGAACCGGTGCTGGCCCGGGCGGTGCGGATCCTGTCGGTGTTCGAGCCCGGGCGGGCCGAGCTGGGCGTCGCCGAGATCGCCCGCGCCTCGGGGCTGCACGTCGCGACCGCGTCACGGCTGGTCGGGCAGCTCGTCGAGCAGGGGCTGCTCACCCGCACCGGCTCCGGGCGGCTGCGGATCGGGATGCGGCTGTGGGAGCTGGGGCAGCGGGCGTCGCCGACGCTGACCCTGCGGGCCGCGGCCCTGCCGTTCCTCGGGGACCTGCACGCGGTCGTCGGGCACCACGTGCAGCTGGGTGTCCTCGACGGCGACGAGGTCATCTTCCTGGAGCGGCTCTCCGCGCCCGGGGCGGTGGTCAACCTGACCCGGATCGCCGGGCGGCTGCCGCTGCACGTCTCGTCATCGGGGCTGGTGCTGCTCGCCCACGCGCCGCCCGAGCAGCAGGAACGGGTGCTCGCGGCGCCCCTGGAACGACGGACCCCCGCCACGGTGACCGACCCGGACCGGCTGCGGGTCCTACTCGCCCGCGTCCGGCGCGACGGCCACGTCGTCACCGAGGGCCACGTGCACCCCGACGCGACCGGTGTCGCGGTCCCGGTGCGCGGCCGGGACGGGGCCGTCGTCGCGGCGCTGTCGACGGTGCAGCCGCACGACGGCCGGGCCCGCACCCTCGTCCCGGCGCTGCGCGCCGCAGCGCACGGCATCGCCCGGGCACACGGCGGGAAAGACACCGCGCCGGACTGAGTGCCGGCTTCAGGCCCCGGCGCCCGCGCCGACCGGCGCCGGGCGCAGGGTCAGTGGCAGCAGGTCGCGCACCTCGGTGCGCAGCGTGTCCAGCGCGTGCGGGTCCTCGCCGCTCAGGAACCCGAGCAGCGCCTGCTGGAACACCCCGTCGACCATCCCGTAGGCGGCGTGCCGGCCCAGCGCGACCTCGGTGCCGGCGAGTTCGGCGTAGCGGGTCACGACCCGCCACACCATGTCTTCCAGGGTGCGGTCGATCTGGCCGACGGCCTCGCGCAGGTTCGGCTCGAACATGCTCTGGGCGCGCAGGTCGTACCAGAGGCGGTGCATCGGGGCCTCGTCGACGACCGTCTCGCACAGCTTGTCCGCGAACGCGGTGACCAGGCCGTCGGCCGTCGTCGCGTCGGCGACGGCGCCGTCGTAGCGGGTCACGCACACCGCCTTGTACTGACGCACGCAGTAGACGATCAGCTCCAGCTTGTCGGCGAAGTAGTAGTGCACGACGCCGTGGCTGTACGGGGAGTTCTGCGCGATCTCGCGCAGCGACGCCCGGGCGTAGCCGAGCTCGCCGAGGGTCTGCAGGGCCGAGTCCGCCAGCGCGCGCCGGCGCGCGTCGTGCTTGTCGACCGGGTTCGCCCGTGCCACGCGGCCCCCTCCCGTCGTCCGCTCGACAGCCACTGTAACCGACCGTTGCGCCTCCGACGCCCTCGTTCTGGACGCCCGCCCGACGATATCTTGACAACTGGTCAGAGATCGCGGCAGGGTGTGGCCCCCATCACCGATCGACACTGGAGTCGCCGTGACGCAGATCGACCTGACCGGACGCACCGTGCTGGTGACCGGAGGAGCACAGGGACTGGGCGAGGGGATGGCCCGCGCGATGGCCGACTCCGGCGGCCGGATCGTCGTCGCCGACCTGCAGGACGAGGCAGGCGCCACACTGGCGAAGTCCCTCGGCGAGCAGCACGGGTTCGTGCACCTCGACGTCACCGACGACGCGTCCTGGACCGCCGCGGTCGCCGAGACCGTGGAGCGGTTCGGCGCCCTCGACGTCGTGGTCAACAACGCGGGCGTCGAAGTCACCCAGCTGCTGGTCGACACCGAGCCCGACGACGTCCGCCGGATGCTCGAGATCAACCTGCTCGGCACGATGCTCGGCATCAAGCACGCGTTCCGGGCGATGCGCCCGGGTGGCCCGGCGGGCCGTGGCGGCGCCGTGATCAACGTGTCCTCGGTCGCCGCCACCATCGCGTTCCCCGCGATCGCCGGCTACTCCGCGACCAAGTCCGGCGTCGACCGGCTCACCCGGGTCGCGGCGATGGAGTCGGGCAAGCTCGGCTACGGGGTACGCGTCAACTGCGTCTACCCCGGGCTGGTGCCGACCGCGATGGGGCAGAAGCTCGCCGTCGAGACCGCCGGTCTCGGACTGTTCGAGAGCCCCGAGGCCGCGGTCGGGGCGGTGGTCGAGCTGACCCCGTCCGGCCGGCTCGGCGAGGTCGCCGACATCGCCGACGCGGTCACCTTCCTCGCCTCCGACGCCGCCCGGTTCGTCAACGGCGCCGGCCTGCCGGTCGACGGCGGCATGGGCATGTGACCGGCAGGTCCGCACCGCCCGGGATCACCGGTCCCGGGCGGTGAGGACCTCGTCGAGCACCACGGTGGCGCGGAACCCGCACAGCACCAGGATGTGCAGCAGGTAGAGCCACAGCGCCAGCGCCGACACCGTCCCGACCACGGGCAGCCCGGCGAACGGCGCCGACCACTCGATCGGGATGGCCAGGAACAGCAGGAAACCCTGCAGGAACCCGGCCAGCACCGACCCGGTGCCGAACGCGCCGAGCACCAGCGCGCGCCGGCCCAGCCGCCCCGGCCCGACCAGCCCGAACACCGCGAGCAGCGCGGTCGACAGCGTCACCCACACCACGTGGAACGCGACCACGACGCCCCACACCAGCGACCAGCCACCCGCGGCGTAGAGCGGCCCGACGTAGGGCGCCGCGCCCAGCACGACCAGCACGAGGAACGGCGCGACCGCCGCGACCCCGAGCAGCCCGGCGCGGCCGCGCCAGCCGGTGAGACGGTCGCGGGCTGCGGACATCTGGACGAACGCGCGGCGCAGGCCCTCGCCGTAGAGGCTGGCCGGGAACAGCACGACCAGCGCCTGCCACCAGGCCATCGACAGCGACACCGCGGCCAGTGTGCGCAGCGCCTCGGGCGTGCCGTGCCCGCCGGGGAGCCCGCCGATCGCCGCCTCCATCGCCGTGGTCACCGTCCCCGGCCCGGCCAGCGCGCCGACGCCCCACAACGCCACCATCGCCAGCGGGACCAGCCCGATCACCCCGAAGTAGGTCGCACCGGCGGCCCACAGCGCGATGTCGCTGCCGGGGAAGGTGTTCCCGAGCCGGCGGGCGAGGGCGCGGGCCCGGTTCACGGCGCGCCCCCCGTGCGGCGCTGGCACGCTGGTCCGATGACGACCGGGGACGACGACGGCTGGTCGGCCCTGCACGGCGGCATCCGGCCCTCCCCGGTGGTACGCGGCTGGCTCCGGATGGTGCGGGTCCTCTCCGCGGGCCCGGTCGCCCGGGTCCCACCGGACGTGCTGTCGCTGTCCGGCGTGGTCGTGCTGGCCGGGGCATGGGCGGTCGCGCCGGCCGGGGCGCCGTGGACGGCGGTGACAGCCCTGCTCGTGGTCGCGGCGGGGGTGCTCGACGGCCTCGACGGTGCCGTCGCGCTGCGCACCGGGCGGGCCCGGCCGCTGGGTGCGGTGGTCGACGCCGTCGCCGACCGCCTCGGGGACCTGCTGCTCGGGGCGGTGCTGGTCGCGCTCGGCGCCGCGCCCGGCTGGGTCCTCGCGGCGCTCGCGCTGGTCTTCGTGCACGAGTTCCTGCGGGCCCGCGCGCAGTCGGTCGGCATGCCGGGGGTGGGCGCGGTGACCGTCGCCGAGCGGCCGACCCGGCTGGTCGTGGTCGCCCTGCCCGCACTCGGTGCGGCGGTGCTCCCGGCCGGCCCGCCACTGGTCGGGGTGTCGTGGGGGACCGTCTTCGCCCTCACCTGGACGGTCCTGGGTGCGGTCGGGCTGGTGCAGCTCGCGGTGGGCGTGGTCCGGACGACCCCGCCGCGGTTCCCGGAGTCCCCGCCGGGCCGATGAGCCCGGCGACGATCTCGGCCGACATCAGCACCAGCGGGATGCCGCCGCCCGGGTGCGCGGACCCGCCCACCAGGTAGAGGCCCGGCACCGGGCCGCGGTTGGCGGGCCGGCGCAGCGCGGCCCGGGGGCCGTGCGAGGCGGTGCCGTAGATCGCGCCGCCCGGCGAACCGGTGCGCCGCTCCAGCTCGGCCGGGGTCAGGACCTCGGCGAACCGCAGGCGGTCTCGCACGTCGGCGCCGCGGGCGGCGAGCACGCCGAGCACCCGGTCCCGGTAGCGCTCCGCGAGCCCGGGGGCGTCCCAGTCGACACCGCGCCCCGGGGCGTGCAGGGGCGCGTTGACCAGCACGAACCAGCCCTCGGAGGCGTCGTCGGGGCGCAGCGCCGGGTCGTCGGGGGTGTGCACGTACACCGTCGGGTCGGGCACCGGGCGGGGCTCGCGACCGAAGATCGCGTCGAACTCGGCGTGCTGGTCGCGCGGGAACCAGACCCGGTGCGCCGGCCCGGGCTCCCGGCCGGACAGCCCGAGCAGCAGCACGAACCCGGCGGTCGAGCGGGGCGTGCGGTGCAGCCGCCTGCGGGCCCGGCGCGCGACGTCGCGGGGGAGCAGCCGCTCGTGCAGCACGTGCGCGTCGACCCCGGACACGACGACGTCGGCCCGCACTTCGCGGCCCCCGGCCCGGACCCCGGCGGCACGGCCGCGTTCCACGAGGACCTCGTCGACGGGGGTGCCCGGGTGGAGCGTGACGCCGAGGGCGACGCAGCGGTCCACGACGGCGTCGACGATGCGGCGCAGCCCGCCCGGCACCCACCACGCGCCGAACTCCTGCTCGACGAAGGCGGTCACCGCCAGCACCGCGGGGGTGCGGCGCGGGTCGGAACCGGAGTAGGTGGCGTAGCGGTTCAGCCAGGTCCGCAGCCGCGGGTCGGGCAGCAGCCGCGCGCCCAGCCCGTCGAGGGTCCGCCACGGCGCGACCGCGCGCAGGTCGGCCGGGCGGGCGCTCATCCGGGCGAGCGCGGCCGTGGTGAGCGGGCGGCGCAGGACCGGCTCCCCGACGAGGTCCCACAGCCGTCGCGAGTGCTCGTGCAACGCCGTCCAGGACGCGCCGGCGCCGTCGCCCAGGGCGGCGTCGAGGGCGGCCGGGACCGCGGCCACGGCGTGCGGGAGGTCCAGCCGGGTGCCGTCGGCGAAGACGTAGCCGCAGGCCGGGTCGACCGGCGTGACCGGCAGGTCCGCGGGACCGCCGGTCGCGGCGAACAGGTCGTCGAGCAGGTCCGGCATCGTGAGCAGCGACGGACCGGTGTCGAAGGTGAACCCGTCCCGGGTGACGACGCCGAGCTTCCCTCCCGGGGTGTCGGCCCGCTCGAACACGGTGACCGCGTGCCCGGCGGCGGCGAGCCGCGCCGCCGCCGCGAGCCCGCCCAGCCCGGCGCCGACCACCACGACCCGGCTCACAGCGCACGCCCCTTCCAGCTCAGCGTGCCGCGTAGCCTGCCCGCCCACGACGACGCGAGTAGCCCGAGCAGGGCCAGCACCGACACCGGGTGGGCGAGCGCGTCGACCGCGCCGCCGCCGCCCGACGGCCCGGTGACCCACCGCGCGGCGGGCACCCGCCCGGCGACGGCGGCGGCGTACCCGAGCAGCCCGGCCCGCGACCCGGTCAGCGCGGCGAGCGCGGGCAGCACGTAGACCAGCACCAGCCCGGCGCCGACCGCGACCGCCCCGGCGGGCGAGCCGAACGCCGCCCACAGCGACTTGCGGTAGCCCGCCCGCAGCTCCGCGCCGGACGCGTACATCCGGCAGGACGCGACCTGCGACCCGTCGGCGATGCCGGTCCGGCCCCCGGCGGCGCGGACCGCCCGGGCCAGCCCGATGTCGTCGAGCACGGCGCCCGACACCGCGGCCCAGCCGCCCGCCCGGGCCAGTGCGGCCGTCTCGACCAGCAGGAACTGTCCGTTCGCGACGGCCATCGACGCCCGTCCGGACCGCTCGGCGACCGACAGCGGCAGCGTCGTCAGCCACGACCAGGCCAGCAGCGGTTGCACCAGCCGGCCGAGCGGGCCGGAGGCGACCTGCCGCGGCCACGGGCACAGCAGGTCCAGCGGCCGGTCCCGGTCGCGCAGCAGCGCCACCGCGGCCGCGACGGCGTCCGGGACGAGGACGACGTCGGCGTCGACGAAGACCAGGATCTCGCCGCGGGCCGCGGCGGCCAGCGCGGCGCAGGCGTGCGGCTTGCCGACCACGCCGGGCGGGGGCGGGGTACCGGTGAGCACGCGCAGCCGGGGGTCGCCGGCGGCCGCGGTGCGCACGACGTCGGCGGTCCCGTCGGTGGAGCCGTCGTCGAGGACGAGGATCTCGACGTCGGCCAGCCCGCGCTGCCCGGTCAGCGCCCGCACCGTCGGTGCGATCCGGTGTGCCTCGTCGCGGGCCGGGACCAGCACCGACACCGGCACGGTCACCGTGGGCGGCGCGGCGGGCGGGCGACGCAGCCCGGCCCGGTTCACCCAGGCCTGCACCGTCCCGGCCGCGGCGAGGACGGACCCGGCGGCCACGAGCGGACGGACGGCGCGCAGCGGCCGGCGGAGGAGCACGCAGGCGACCCTACGGAGGGGGCGGCCCGGCCGCGCGACGTCGCCGCGGCCGCGGACGACGCGCGGGCGTGCCCGGGTGGTGGCACCGTGGGACCACCCCCGACCGGACCGTGTGGAGGTTCCCGCGTGGCGTTGGCCGCTTCCCCCCGGGCACTGCGCACGGCCCTGCCCGCCTGGGTGCTGGTCGCCGGAGCGGTGACCGTACAGATCCTCTACCCGCTCACCCCCGCCCCGCTGCGGACGTCGGTGACGGTGCTGAGCGTGGCGGTGTTCTTCCTGGCCGCGGTCGCCGACGTCGTCCGGGTGCACGGCACCCGGGGCGGGCTGGTGCTGCTCGGCGTCGCCGGCGGTGGGGGACTGGTCGCCGAGTCCGTCGGGCTCGCCACGGGGTGGCCGTTCGGTGACTACGCCTACACCGGCACCCTCGGCGCCGAGGTGGCAGGCGTCCCGCTCGTCGTGCCCATGGCGTGGACGATGATGGCCTGGCCCGCGCTCGTCGTGGGCCGGGCGCTGGCCCGGCGCGGACCGGGGGTCGTCGCCGTCGGGGCGTTCGCCCTGGCCGCCTGGGACGTGTTCCTCGACCCGCAGATGGTCGACGCGGGCCACTGGGTCTGGGCGCGCCCCGACCCGGGTCTCCCGCTGGTGCCCGGCATCCCGCTGACCAACTACGCCGGCTGGCTGGTCGTCTCGCTGCTGATCGTCGGGACGCTGCACCGTGCGCTGCCCGGCGGCCCACGACGCTCGGGGCCCGCGGCCGCGCTGTACCTGTGGGTCTACGCCTCCTCGGTGCTCGCCCACCTGGTGTTCTTCGGCCTGCCCGGCTCGGCCCTGGTCGGCGGGGTGCTGATGGGGCTGGTCGCGGTCCCGTACGCGCTCGTCCTGCGCCGCGACCGCGCGGCCCACCGCCCCGGGGCCCGTCACCGCGGTGCCCACGACTCCGCTGCCCACGACTCCGCTGCCCACGACTCCGCTGCCCACGACTCCGCTGCCCACGAATCCGCTGCCCGCCACCCCGGCGGACACGGTCCGCACGTCCGTCCCGGAGGGACCCTGTGACCGACCCGCTGCGGCGCCGCGCCGCACCGCTGCGCATGCGCCGACGACGGCTGGTGACACCCGACCCGCTGCTGCCGCGTGAGGTGCCCGCCGGGTCGGAGGCGGTCGTCGTCGGGGGCGGGATCGCCGGGGTGTCCGCGGCGGTGGTGCTGGCCGAACGCGGGGTGCGGGTCACCCTGCTCGAGGCGGCCGACCACCTCGGCGGACGGCTCGGGGCCTGGCCGCACACCCTGTCCGACGGCACCGTCGCGCAGGTCGAGCACGGCTTCCACGCCTTCTTCCGGCAGTACTACACCTGGCGGTCGATCCTGCGCCGCGCCGACCCGCAGCTGTCGTTCCTGTGGCCGGTCGGGCACTACCCGGTGATCTCCGCGCGGTGGCCCGACGAGGACCTGTCGGGGCTGCCCGCCGCCCCGCCGTTCAACCTGCTCGCGCTGGCGCTGCGCAGCCGGAGCCTGTCGCGCCGCGAGCTCACCTCCGCCGACCCCGACGCCGGACGCGCCCTGCTGGCCTACGACCGGGCCACCACCACCGCCGAGCTCGACGGCGTCGACGCCGCGTCGTTCCTCGACCGGCTCGGGATGACCGAGCGCACCCGCAGCATGCTGTTCGAGGCGTTCGCCCGGTCGTTCTTCTGCAACCAGGGCGACCTGTCCGCCGCCGAGCTCGTCGCGATGTTCCACTACTACTTCCTCGGCAACCCCGAGGGCATCGCCTTCGACGCCCCGTGCACCGACCACGCCACCGCCGTCTGGCAGCCGCTGTGGCGATACCTCACCTCCCTCGGGGCGCAGGTCCGCACCGGGGCGCGGGTCACCGCGGTGCACCCCGACGGCGCCGGCTGGCGGATCGAGGGCCCCGCGGCGACCACCACCCGGCACCTCGTGCTCGCCCTCGACCCGGGCGCGCTGCGCGCGGTCGTCACCGGCTCGCCCGCGCTGGCGGCGGCGGCGCCGCGGCTGCACGCGCAGTGCGCGGCGCTGCGCGTCGCGCCCCCGTTCGCGGTCAGCAGACTGTGGCTGGACCGCGACGTCGCCCCGGGACGGGCGGTGTTCAGCGCCGTCAGCGGCCAGCCGACCCTGGACTCGGTCACCGTCTACTCCCGGCTGGAGGAGCCCTCGGCCCGCTGGGCCGCCGCGACCGGCGGCTCGGTGCTGGAGCTGCACTCCTACTCCTGCGCCGAGCCCGACGCGACGTCCGCCGCGGCCGCGCTGCGCGCCGAGCTGGCCGTGCTGTGGCCCGAGACCGCGGACGCGACCGTCCTCGACCGGTACGACCGGCTGGAGGCCACCGCGCCCGCGTTCCCGCCCGGGACGGCGGGCACCCGGCCGGGGGTGCGGACCGACGCGCGCGGCCTGCGGGTGGCCGGTGACTTCGTGGAGACGCCCTACCTCGCCGGGCTGATGGAGCGCTCGTCGATGTCGGGGGTGCTCGCCGCGAACGACGTGCTCGCCGAGCTGGGGGCGGCCGCCGAACCGGTCGACGGGATCCCGCAGCGCGGCCTCCTCGCCGGTGTCCCGGCGCTGCGCGGGGCCCGCGGACGCCACGCCGCGGCCCGCTGACCGCGGCCGTGCGGGTCGCGTCGCTGAACCTCGCCTCCGGACGTGGGGCGGACGGGCGGTGCCTGACCGGCCCCGCGCTCGGGGCGGCCGTCGCCGGGGTGGGCGCCGACGTCGTCGCGGTGCAGGAGGTCGACACCGGCCAGTCCCGCTCGGCGGGCGACGACCAGCCGTCGCTGCTCGCGGCCGGGCTCGGTGCCGTGGACTGGCGCTCCGCCGCGACCATGCACGGCGAGCCGCGTCCGGACCCGCTGCCGTCGTGGACCCCGCTCGACCCCCCGGTCCTGCGCGGCCCCGGCGACCCGGCGACCGGGCCGCGCTACGGCGTCGCGCTGTTCTCCCGGCTCCCGGTGCGCCGGTGGCACGTGCTGGGGTTCGAGGCCGGACGGGGCCGGCTGCCGGTGCCGGTGCCCGCCCCCGGCGGGGGGACCCGGCTCGCCTGGTTCCCCGACGAGCCGCGCGTCGCCGTCGCCGCGGAGCTGGGGACGCTCACGGTGGTGGCGACCCACCTGTCCTTCGCCCCGCCGACGGCCGTCCGCCAGCTCCGGGCGCTGCGGCGCTGGGCGGCGGGGCTGCCCGGGCCGGTGGTCGTCGCCGGGGACCTGAACCTGCCCGGCTCGCTCCCCGCGATGGTGACCGGCGGCCGGCGGCTCGTCGACGGGCGGACGTTCCCGGCGGCGACGCCGCGTGCCCAGCTCGACCACCTGATCGCGCTCGGCCGCCTGACCGGGCGGGACCCGGCCGTGCTGCCACTCGACGTCGGTGACCACCGCGCCGTCGCCGCGACGGTCGGGCCCGGCTGAGCCCTCAGCCGTTCGCGGGCGGGTCGGCGCGCGAGCGGGTCGGCCGGCGCCGGGCCAGGACGACCCCGGTCAGCACGACGACCCCGAGCCCGGCCACCGAGACCAGGAACGGCAGCGACCCGGGGTCGGTGCCGAACGCGCCGACCGCGACCAGCGCCGTCGTGCCCGGGGTGACCCCCAGGACGGTGCCGAGGAGGTAGTGCCGGAACCGGACCGCGGTCAGCCCCCACAGCAGGTTCAGCACCGAGTACGGCAGGACCGGCGCGAGCCGGACCCCCACCACGGCCAGGACGCCGCGACGGCGCACCAGGTCGTCGACCACCGCCATCCGCTCCGCGCCCCGGCCCGAGCGGTCCACCAGCCGCAGCACCGTGTCCCGGCCCAGCCGCCGCGCCAGGGCGAACCCGACCGCCGCGCCGACGAACTTCCCGGCGAGCGTGGCGGGCAGCCCCTCGCCGAACCCGAACAGCACCCCGCCGAGCACGGCGAGCAGGCTGACCGGCACCGGGGTGAGCGACAGTCCGGCGTACAGTGCCGCCCACAGCAGCGGTCCCGCCCATCCGGTCCCGGCCAGGCCGTCGTGGAGCTGCTCCACCGAGGGCACCCCGACGGCGATCGCGACGACGACCGCGACGCCCACCAGCGCCACGAGCAGGACGGGACGCCAGAGGCGGGCGACGACGGGCCCGGTCACCGGGCTCCGGCGGGCGGTCGGGGCCCGGCAGCCCGGGGGATCTCCGGTGCGGTCGGCATCGTCGTGAGTATCCCCGCCGGGGCGCCGGCCCGCCGGGGGAGCGGACCGCACCCTGGACACCCGGTGCCGGCGACGGCTACGGTGACGGACCGGGCCGTCGACCGTGACGACCCCGGTCCAGCTCGACACATCTTCGGGCGACGCCTCCTCGGAGCCGTCGCCGTTCGGCCGTCCGGTACAGCTCAGTGCCCCGACGGCACCACGGGCCGACCGTTCCCGCAACGGGACCGGCCACCTCCCTCCTGGCGGACCCATGACCGCGCCCACGCCATCCCGTCGTCTCCTCCTCGTCCCCGAGCCCGAGCCCGCTCACGCCGGCCCGCAGGTCGAGGTCGGGTGCGGTCCCGCCGCGACCGTCGTCATCGGCGTGTCCGGCGACCTCGACCTCGCCACCGGACCCGCGGTCGAGGTGCGCGTGCTCGCCGCCGTCGACCTCGCGGCGGGTGGCCGGGTCGTACTCGACCTCAACGCCGTCCGTTTCCTCGGACTGCGCGGGGTCACGATCCTGCGCGCGGCCGCCGACCGCGCCCGTGCCCACGGGACCGCGGTCGTGGTGGTACTGGACCCGGCGGCGCCTGCGGCCCGGGCCCTGAGGCTGGTGCCCTCCCTCGGTCTCACCGTGGTCGCGGTCGACACCCCGGTGGCCGACGCGTCCTGACGGGGCGGGTGCCGGCGTCGCCGCTCCACGCCCCCGGTGCCACCGGCGGAGTCAGCGGGTCGCCGGGGCCCGCCGCGGGGCCGTCGGCGACGTGGGCAGTCGCGGTGCGGCGGGGGCGTCGAACCAGGGCTCGTCCGGAATCGACGGGTCCGGCGTCTCCCGGACCGCCGGGTCCGGGACGCCGTCGGTGGCCTGCGCCGGTCGGGTCGCGCCGAGGTAGTCGTCGCCGCGCCACCGGTACCAGGAGGTCTGCACCGGCAGCCCGAACGTCGGAGCGCTCACCATCCGGTCCTGCCCGACGAACAGTCCGACGTGGTGGACCTTGTCGACGGTGCCGTAGAAGACCAGGTCACCCGGGCGCAGCGGGGAGCCGGCGGGGACCCGCGGGCCGCGGCGGTACTGGGCGTGCGCGGTCCGTGGCAGGACGACGCCGGCCTTGCCGTAGGCGAACGCGGTCAGCCCGGAGCAGTCGAAGCCGCGGTCGCCGTTCTCCGGCCCGTTGCCGCCCCACACGAACGGCAGCCCGATCTGGCGCAGTGCGGCCTCGACCGCGGTGGCCGCACGCTGCTCGGGCGTCGCCGCCGGCCCGGCCGCGGCAACACCGCCGGTGACGAGCAGCAGGACCACGGCGACGAGCGTCGTCGCGAACGGGGACCGAAGCGGCACGGCGTTCCTCCCGGTCGCCCGCGGTCGGCGGGTGCGACGGGGCCACCGGGCGGTGACCTGCGCCGAACCTAGGGACGGGACCGCGGCGACCGGAAGCGGAAGCGATCGAGCGGGTGAACGGGGTGACCCGGTCGGTGCCGCGGTGGGTCCGGGGACCGGCGCGGGTCACCGACCGGGGCGGGTCAGCCCAGGCCCGGGATGCCCGGCATCTGCGGGAGGACCGGCGTCGAGGCGAACAGGTCCAGGTACATGCCGCCGGAGACCAGCAGCCCCAGGACGCCGAGCACCAGGCCGCCGAGGGCGACCGGCCGGACCCAGGCGCCCGCGGCGGGCCGGGCGGCCGGGCCGAGGACCAGGACGAGCCCGACGAGGACCGCGACCAGCGCGACGACGCCGTTGACCACGGCGGCGACGTCCCAGGGCGCGCCGTAGAAGGACTCGATGGTGTCGCCCGGGCTGCCGGTCGCGGCCTGGATCTGCCCGACGAGCGACTCGCGCTCGCGCAGCATGTCGCCGACGGAGGTGCCGGTCAGCGAGGCGAGACCGAGCCCCGCGGCGACGACGGCGCCCGCACCGGCGAGGCCGCCGCCGGAGGCGGTGTCGGCCGGGGGCCCGGCGGGGGTGGCGGCCGCGGTGCGCACGGGGGCGGCGCGGCCGGTGGTGGCGGAGTCGTCGGTGGCCGCGCCCGCGGTCGCGGCGGAGCCGGTCGCGGTGCCGTCGGTCGCGGTGCCGTCGGTGGCGGTGCCGTCGGTGACGGTGGAGCCCGCCGTGGTGGAGCCGGTGGCCGTCGTGCCGGTGGCCGCGCCGTCGGCGGCGTCGGTGGCGGTCGTGGCGGGGCCGTCGGCGGTCGCCCGGTCCGTCGCGACGGAGCCGGCCGCATCGTCGGTCTCCGGGGTACCGGTCGCCGTGCTGCCGTCCGTGGGCCTGCTCGTGTCGGAAGCCATGGGCCGCACCGTACGCGAGGTCAAGATCGCCGTGACGGCCCCCCACCTGGGCGGATACGCCGTCGTGTCCGTTCCGCCGGGCCCGTCACGGATGGGGGCGGTGACCGGTCGCTACCCGACGGTCGCGCCGGCTGCGGTCCGGCCGGCGGGCTCGCCGGTGCCGGCGAGCACGGTGACACCGTCCGCGGGGGACCCGGCCCCGACCCGTCGCACGGGGCCGTCGCGCAGCCCGGACAGCACGACCTCGATCCGGGCCAGCACCGCCGTGCGGGTGCGTCCGTCGACGCCGACGACGTCGACGACCACCGTGCCGAGCGCCGCCGAACCCGACGCCGCCCACTGCCCGGACCAGCCGAGCACGATGCCCGGCCCCGCGGGCGGGGACGCGGACCCGACGGAGCGGTGGTCGAACCCGAGGGTCCGCAGGACCGGGTCGGCGGTGAGGGCGTCGCGGATCCGCTGGTCGGGCGTCGTGGTCATGCGGGCCTCCCGGTGCCGACCGTCGTCGATCATGTCCGGTACCGACGGTAGGGAGCCCGTGTGCCACGGGGAATGAGGTGGAGGTTAGAAGGAGGTAAGCGATCGGCCGTCCCGGGCCGGTTCCAGCGGCAGCAGCAGGGTGACCACCGACGGCGACCGGCGGGCGGTGAGCCGTCCGCCCTCGGCCTCGGCGAGCCGCCGGGCGAGGGCGACCCCGAGGCCGCGCCGGCCGTCGCTGCCCGACAGGTCCTCCTCGGCCACCCCGGGCCCCTCGTCGGCGACGTCGACGGCCACGGCGTCCGGCCCGGCCTCCCGCGCGGTCAGCGCGACCGCGCCGGCCCCGTGCTGGACGGCGTTGTCGAGCAGGGCGGCGACGATCTGGCGGACCGCCGCGGCGGAGGCGGGCGGATCGGGCAGGGCGCCGTCGCGGGACACCGAGAACGACCGCCCGGCGCGGGACAGCCGGTCGCCCCACTCGGCCTGCGCCTCGTCGAAGAGCCGGGCGAGGTCGACCGGAACGGCGTCACGGCTGCGTTCGCGGGCGAGCAGCAGCAGCTCGTCGATGGTGCGCTCCAGCCGGTCGACCGAGGCCAGCCCGTCCTCCACGGTCGCGGGCCGCAGCAGCGCCGGGTCGTCGAGCGCGGACTCCAGCCGCAGCCGCAGCCCGGCCAGCGGCGTCCGCAGCTGGTGCGAGGCCTCCGCGGAGAACGCCCGCTCGCGGGCCAGCAGGTCGTCGAGGCGGCCTGCGGTGTGGCCGAGCGCGGACCCGACACGGTCGAGCTCCCCGATGCCGGTGGGCGCGGGACGGACCCCGAAGTCGCCCTCGCCGAGCCGGGCCGCGTCGCGGGCCATCGACTCCAGCGGCGCCGACAGGTGCGCGGCCAGGCGCATCGCGAGCGCCCACACCGCGACCAGCACCAGCCCGGCCAGCGCGACCATGCCGAGGTAGAGCGGCACGAGCGAGGACCACACCGCCGAGGCCGGGCGGGCCGCGCGCACCACCCCGACGACGTCGTCGCCGTCGGTCACCGGGGACACCGCGACGAGCTGCCCCGGCGGGGACGACGACAGACCCCGGTCCAGGACCCGGTCGACGCCCTCGTCGCCCTCCGGCGGGCCGTCGCCGGTGGTGCGGTCGCCGTCGGAGTCGTAGAGCGCGACGGCGGTGTCGTCGTCGCGGCCGTCGGGCAGCCGGGCCGGGACCCGGTCGTGGACGACGTCGTCGTAGACCGAGCGGGCGGCGAAGTCCGCGATGCGCTGCAGCGACTCGCGCTGCTGGGCGACGGTGTAGCGCTCCAGCCCGACGGCCAGCGGGACCCCGAACAGCACCAGCGTCACCCCGACCGCGACGAGGGTGAGGCGCACGATGCGGCGTCTCACCGGAGGCCCCCGGGCAGCTCCAGGCGGTACCCGTGCCCGCGCAGGGTGGTGATCAGCGGGACCCGGGGGCCGTCGTGCGCGGCGAGGTGGCGGCGCACCGCGGCCACGTGCACGTCGAGGGTCTTGGTGGAGCCGAACCAGTGCGCGTCCCACACGTCGGTCATCAGCACCTCGCGGCTCAGCGCGGTGCCCGGGTCGGTCGCGAGCCGGGCGAGCAGGTCGAACTCGCGGGTGCGCAGGACCAGCTCCCGCCCGGCGACGGTGGCGCGGCGCGCCCCGGTGTCGACGCGCAGGTCCCCGACCTCCAGCACGTCCCCGGTGCGGTCGCCGCCGGCGCGCCGCAGGTGCGCCCGGATCCGGGCGAGCAGCTCGGCCAGGCGTACCGGCTTGGTCAGGTAGTCGTCGGCGCCGGCCTCCAGTCCGAGCACCACGTCCATCTCCGCGGTCCGGGCGGTCAGCACGACCAGCACCGCGTCGGGGCGCAGCGTGCGCAGCCGACGGCACACCTCGACGCCGTCGAGGTCGGGCAGCCCGAGGTCGAGCAGGACCAGGTCGAACGGGGTGTGCCCGGCCGCCGCGAGCGCCGGGCCGCCCGCCTGCTCCCACCGGACGTCGTAGCCGTGCCCGGTCAGGCTGCCGCGCAGGACGTCACCGATCGTGCGGTCGTCCTCGACGAGCAGGATGCGGGCGTTCACCGGCCCGATCATCGTCCCTCCGGCCGGGCCGGCGCACCCCGTGCGGCCTAGGAACCGCCGTAGGGCGGCTCCCCCGTCTCCGGGACGAGCACCGGGGTGTCCTCGTCGAGGGTCTCGCCGCGGAAGAACGGCCGCAGCCGCACCGCGCAGGCCAGCATCAGCGGCACACCGAGCGCGATCATGCCGACGCCGATCACGAACACCCCGCCGACCGGACCGAAGGAGGTCTCGCCGTAGGCGGGGTCGAGCATGTCGACCGAGCTCTGCACGAACGCCCACACCATGACCACGCCGCCGAGCAGCGGCAGCAGGCCGCGCAGCAGCAGGTCGCGCGGCGAGCGGAGCAGGGTGCGCCGGAAGTACCAGACGCAGGCGAAGGCGGTGATGCCGTAGTAGAACGCCACGGCCAGGCCGAGCGAGGCGACGGTGTCGAGCAGCGCGTCGGAGCTGACCAGTCCCAGCACCAGGTAGAACACCACCGCGGACAGCCCCATGACGACGGTGGCGAACCCGGGCGTCGCGTAGCGGGGGTGGACGCTGCCGAAGCGGCGCGGGACCGCCCCGTAGACGGCCATCGCCAGCGCGCCGCGCGCGGTGGGCAGGATTGTGGTCTGGGTCGACGACGCCGCCGACACCGCGACGGTCAGCAGCAGCACCGCGGTGAGCACCGTGCCGCCCATCGGGGCGCCGAGCAGGGTGAGCACGTCCTCGGAGTGCTCGGGGTTCGCCAGGCCGATCCCGGTCGCGCCGAACCCGGCGTAGGACTGCAACGCGACGGCGACGACGACGTAGATCGCCAGCAGGATCACCGTGGCCAGCAGCGCCGCCCGGCCGGGGGTGCTCGTCGAGCCGCGGGTCTCCTCGCCGACGGCCAGACAGGCGTCCCAGCCCCAGTACACGAAGATGCACAGGATCAGCGCCTGCGCGGCGGCGGAGCCGGTGATCCCGGTCGGGTCGAACCAGCTCCAGCTCGGCAGCACGGCCTGCGGGCCGGCGTCGCCGGAGTACACGAGCCACAGCGCCCCGGCGGCCAGGACGGCGAGCACCACGATCTGGAAGACGATCAGCGCGTTCTGGAACCGCTCGGACAGCACGATCCCGCGATGGCTGACCCAGGTCATGACCAGGATGAACAGCACCCCGACGCCGACCTTGACCAGCGTGTTCTCGGCGGCGGCGACGAACCCGAGCGCGCGCAGGGTGTACACGGCGGCGATCTCGGCCACGTTGGCCAGCACGATGATCGCCGACACCGCGACGCCCCAGCCGCCCATCCACCCGACCCACGGCCCGAAGGCCTTGGTGCCCCAGGTGAACGTCGTCCCGCAGTCGGGCACCGCGCGGTTCAGCTCGCGGTAGGCGACGGCGACGAACAGCATCGGCACGAACGCGACGAGGAACATCGCGGGCGCCTTCTCGCCGACGGCGAGGACGACGTAGCCGAGCGTCGCGGCCAGGCTGTAGGCCGGCGCGGTGGCGCCGAGCCCGATGACGGTGTTGCCCCACAGACCCAGCGCTCCGGTGCGGAGACCCTTCGGGCCGGCCTCCACGAGGGGAGGCGGTGCGGCGGCGGTCAACCGCCGTTCTCGGAGGTGAGGATGGTCAGCACGGTGGTCGTTCCCCGTCTCGTCGGCTCCCGCCCGGGCCGGCGGCGGCACACAGGATGCGGCACGGGCGCGCCCGAACGGAAACAGCGGTGGCCCGTCTCACGCCGCGACCCCGCCGCGGGGGTCAGCACTGCCGGTGCGGCGTGCCCCGCACGCTGAACCAGTAGGCGCCCGCCTCGGCGCCGGAGATCCCGGTGCGGACCTCGGCGGTGGCCGGACGGCCGAAACGGCGCCGGATCGCCTTGCGGGCCGTCTTCTCGATGCGGGCGGCGAGCCGCTCCGGCTCGGAGCACCCGGACATGGTCAGCACGGCGACGAAGGCGTACCGGGCGGGTCCGCGCCGCGGCCAGGGGCCGGTGCCGTCGGCCAGGGACAGCTCGACGGTCATCGGACGCTTGCGGTGCGTGTACAGGGCACGGGTCAGCTCTGCCTCCACGACGTCCGCCTCGACGCCCGCGGGTGCCTCGACCCGGACGACCGCCATCACGGCGTTCGCCGCGGCCCCACCTGTCACCACGGTCACGGTCATGGACTCCTTCCGGGTGCGCGTCACCCCCGACGGAACGCGCATCACGGACATTCATCCCCGGTCCCGGGGGGTCTAAACAAGGACTTGACCGAAAAAGACGCCTCAGGATCACGAGAATCGCTCATCGAGTCACCCGTTCGAGCACCTCCAGGACGTGCTCGTAGTCACGCCCGGTAGCACGGCTCATGCCGAGCTCGCAGGTCCTGTTGCAGGAGGCGTGGGCGTCGGCGTCGACCCCGGCGAGCTCCCAGGCCTGCGGTGCGGTGGCCGCCGCGGTCAGCTCCGGGTGCAGCATCCCGCGGTCCCCGGCGAACCCGCAGCAGCTCCACGAGTCGGGGACGACGACGTCGTCGGCGACGGCCCCGGCCAGGCGCCGCAGCGGGTCCAGCAGGCCGAGCTGGGTGGCCGAACAGGTCGGGTGCAGCACGAGCCGGGCCAGCCGGGCGGGCACGGTGAGCGCGGGCAGGATCCGGTCGGCGGTGAATTCGACGGCGTCGAGGACCCGCAGGCCGCGGTAGCGCTCGGGCCCGGCCGCGACCATCACCCGCAGCCCCTCGGTGCACGACGACGCGTCGGACACCACCGGGAGCGCCCCGGCGCGGGTCGTCGTCCACAGCGCGGGGAGGACCCGCTCGGCCATCGCCGCGGCGCCCTCGGTGAGCCCCTTGGACTTCCACGGCGTGCCGCAGCACAGCGACCCCAGGCCGGCGGGTGCGCTCGCCCGCAGGCCCGCCCGCGCGCAGAGCCGGGCGAACGCCTCGCCCGCGCCGGTGCCCGCCGAGCCGAACATGGCGCCGGTACAGGAGGAGAACAGGACGAGGTCGGCGTCGGTGGACACGAGCCCGCCGGGGACCCGGTTCCCGCCGCCACGGGGCAGGTCGGGGCTCCACTGCGGGACCTGCTCGCGGTCGGCGACCCGGCGCAGCGCGGCCGAGACGGGTGCGGCGCCGGGTACGGCCCGCGCGACGGTGAGGGCCAGCCCGGCGGCCCGGGTGGTGGCGCCCCAGTGCTTCGCCGCGAGGGTCCAGCCCGCGCCCGCGGCGCCGTGGTCGCGTTCGCCGCGCAGCCGTCGCACCAGGTCGCCGGTGTTGATCAAGACCGGGCAGGCGGTGCCGCACATGCCGTCGACGGCGCAGGTGTCGACGCCGTCGTAGGCGTAGTCGGCCTCCAGCTCGGCGAGCAGGGCCTCGTCGCCCGCGGCCCGGGCGGCGGCCATCTCGCGGCGCAGCACGATCCGCTGCCGCGGGGTGGTGGTCAGGTCACGGCTGGGGCAGACCGGCTCGCAGAACCCGCACTCCACGCAGCGGTCCACCTCGGACTCGACTGCCGGGGCGGACTTGAGTCCGGCCAGGTGCGCGGTCGGGTCGTCGTCGAGGACGACGCCGGGGGAGAGGATCCCCTGCGGGTCGCAGAGCCGCTTGATCTCCCGCATGACCTCGTAGAGCTCGTCGCCGTACTGGCGGCGGACGAAGGGCGACATCATCCGGCCGGTGCCGTGCTCGGCCTTGAGCGTCCCGCCGTGGGCCAGCACGAGGTCGACCATGTCGTCGGTGAACCGGCCGAAGCGGTCCCGGCCGCCCGCCGTGCCCGAGTCGTCGAGGTCCTCGGTGAGCATGAAGTGGACGTTGCCGTCCTTGGCGTGCCCGAAGATCACGGCGTGGTCGTAGTCGTGCTTCGCGAACAGCGCGATCAGGCCCTCGCAGGTCGCGAGCAGGTCCGGGACGGGTACGGCGACGTCCTCCAGCAGCGCCGCGGTGCCCGGCGGGCGGGCGCCGGCGACCTTGGCGTAGAGCGCCTTGCGCAGCGTCCACAGCCCGGCCTTCGCGACCGGGTCCGCGGACAGCTCCCGCGGGCCCCGCAGCGGCAGCCCGGAGATCAGCCCGGAGGCGTCCCCGGCGAGCTGGGTGACCTCCTCGACGGTGTGCCCGCGGTACTCCACGAGGAACGCGGCGTGCTCGTCGACGGTCAGCGAACCGAGGAGGGGGACGGCGTCGACCGCAGCCCCATCGCCCTGTCCGACCCGCAGCGACGTCGCGTCCAGCAGCTCGATCGTCGCCGCGCCCGAGTCCACCAGGCCGGGCAGCGCGCGGTTGGCGGCGGCGAGGTCGTCGAACACCAGCAGCCCGGTGCGGGTGTGGGCGAGCACCGGGACGGTGCGCATGGTGATCGAGGCGAGAAACGCCAGCGTCCCCTCCGAGCCGACGAGCAGCCGGGCCAGGATCTGCACCGGGTCGTGGTGGTCGAGGAAGGAGTTCAGGCCGTAGCCCATGGTGTTCTTCAGCGAGAACTGGCGCTCGATCTCGGTGCGCAGCGCCGCGTCGCCGCGGAGCCGGTCGCGCAGCCGCGCCAGACCCGCCCACAGCCGGGGCTCGCGGGCGCGCAGCTCGTCGTCGGCGCCGGGGGCACCGGTGTCCAGCGTGGTGCCCGAGGGCAGGACGAACTCGACGGAGTCCAGCAGCGCGTAGCTGTTCGCGGCGGTGCCGCAGGCCATGCCCGAGGAGTTGTTCGCGACGACCCCGCCGAGGGTGCAGGCGACCTCGCTGGCCGGGTCCGGGCCGAGCATCCGGCCGTACCGGGCCAGGCGGGTGTTGACCGAGCGCACCGTCGCGCCCGGCCCGACCCGCACCCGGGCGCCGTCGCCCTCGATCTCGATGCCGCGGAAGTGGCGGCGGACGTCGACGAGGATGCCGTCGGTGACGGCCTGGCCGGACAGGCTCGTCCCGCCGGAGCGGAAGGTCACCGGCACCCCGCCCGCGGCGCGGAACAGCGCGGCGACCTCGGCGGCGCTCGATGCCGTCACCACCGCGGCCGGGGTGCGGGCGAAGTGCGACGCGTCGTGCGCCATCCGGAGCCGGTCGATCGCCCGGGTGGCGACGGCGGCGGGCCGGACCGCGGTGGCGAGCCGGTCGTGCAGGGCGTGCAGGGCCGGGCGGCCTGCCGGGTCGGTGGGCGGTGTCTCCGCGGGCGATCCGGTGAGGGTCACGGTGGTGCTCCTGGCGTGTGGTGGGACGCGCGTGCACCCACCCTGCCCCAGGGTCAGCCCCGTGCCGAGGGGAAGTTCGGGGGACGCTTCTCGCGCAGCGCGGCGGCGCCCTCCACCACGTCGGGGCCCATGAAGGTCAACATCTCGTAGGCGGCGGACTGCTCGAAGGCCGGTCCGGCGCTGCGCAGCCACGAGTTCAGTGCCCGCTTGGTGAGCCGGATGGCCTGCTGGGAGCCGGTGCCCAGGGCGTGCGCGACCCGCAGCGCCTCGTCGAGGACCTGCTCGCGCGGCACCGCCTTGGCGACCATCCCGAGCCGCTCGGCCTCGGCGCCGGTGACCATCTCGCCGGTCAGCAGGTAGTAGCGGGCCTTCGCCATCCCGGCCAGCAGCGGCCAGATGATCGCGGCGTGGTCCCCGGCGGCGACGCCGAGCTTCACGTGGCCGTCGCCCAGCTTCGCGTCCTCGGCGGCGATCGCGATGTCGGCGAGCAGCGCGACGACCACCCCGGCGCCGACGGCGACCCCGTTGATCGCCGACACGACCGGCTTCTCGCAGTCGATGATGTTCCAGACCAGGTCGGACATCTCCCGGAGCATGTGGGCGACGCGCTCGTGGTCGCCGGCCATCCGCTCGACCATGCCGAGGTCCCCGCCCGCGGAGAACGCCCTCCCGGCCCCGGTGATCACCGCGACCCGGGTGGCGGCGTCGGACGACACGTCCCGCCAGACCCGCGCGAGCTCGCCGTGCAGGACCTCGTCGGCGGCGTTGTACTTGGCCGGGTTGTCGATGGTGATGAGCAGGACGCCGTCGTCGCGGCGCTCGAACCGCAGCTGGGTGTAGGTGCTCGGGTCGAGGGTCATGGGGGTCCTCCCGGGGGCTGCGGTCAGAGCATGGACAGGCCGCCGCTGACGCTGACGGTCTGCCCGGTGAGGTAGTCGGCGTCGGGGGAGGCGAGGAAGGCGACGGTGGCGGCGACGTCCTCGGGGCGGGCCAGGCGGCGGAAGGGGATCGCCTTCACCAGGGCGTCGCGCAGCCGGTCGTTCCCCTCGACGACGTCGGCGAACAGCGCGGTGTCGGTGGGCCCGGGGCACACGCAGTTGACGTTGACACCGTGCCGGGCGACCTCGCGGGCGAGGGTCTTGGTGAACGCGATGACCCCGCCCTTGGCGGCGGAGTAGACCGCCTCGCCGCTGGACCCGACGCGGCCCGCCTCGGAGGCGAGGTTCACCACCGTCCCGGACCCCTGCGCGATCAAATGCGGGACGACGGCGTGCGCGGTGTGCAGCACCCCGAACAGGTTGATCCGCACGATCCGGTCCCAGTCGGCCGGGTCGGAGTCGACGAACGCGCCGACCTTGTCCCAGCCGGCGTTGTTGATCAGCACGTCGATCCGGCCGAGGTCGCCGCGGACCCGTTCGACGGTGTCGCGCACGGCGTCGGGGTCGGCGACGTCGAGGGCGTACGCGGTCCCGGCCCCGCCCAGCTCCGCGGCGGTCGCGGCGGCGGTGTCGCCGTCGAGGTCGGTCACCGCGACCCGGGCGCCCTCCCCGGCGAGCCGCAGTGCGGTGGCGCGGCCGATGCCGCGCCCGGCCCCGGTGACGAGCACCGTCCGGTCGTCCATCCTGCCCACGGGCCGGTCCACCTCCTGGTCGCCGACACCGGTGTCGGACCCCGCCCACGATGACGACACCGGCCCCCATGGTCAATCTTCGCCGGCGGGTCCGTGACGCCGGGCCGGGTCAGCGCACCACGGGCAGCGGGCCGGAGGGCCGGTCGAAGAACAGCGGGAGGGTCTCCTCACGCGGGTCGGGGGTCCGGGGGAGGACCCCGGTCGTGGGCTCGGCTTCCCGGCGCGGACGACGCATCCGCGGGAGGACGCCGGTCGGGGGCTCGGGCTCCTCGGACGGCGGGCGCATCTGCGGCAGGACGCCCGTGGGCGGCTCGGGCCCGTCGGCGGGTTCCCCGGCGGGCCGCACGGCGGGACCGGCGGTGGGACCGGCGGTGGGCTCCGCGGCCGGTCGCACGGCGGGACCATCGGTGGTCGCCGTGGGGGGTGCCGTGACGTGTCCCGCGGTGTCGGCCGCGGCGCGGCAGTCGGTGAGCAGCTCCCGCACGTCGTCGGTCACCGCGTGCCCGGCGCCGAGTACCCGCTCGGCGATCTCGAGCGTGGCGGCGAGCAGGCCGGCCGCGCCGCGCAGGTCGCCGGTGTCGGCACGGGCGAGCGCCAGCGCGGCCCGGGACGCGATCGTGCAGGGGTGGGTCCCGCCGAGCACCCGCGCCCGCCGGGTGATCACGTCCTCGTGCCGGCGGACCGCCTCCTCGGCGTCGCCGGTCACCCGGTGGGCCGCGGCCAGGGCGTCGGCGGCCGCGAGCGACGCCGGGTGGTCCGGGCCCAGCAGCGCCTCGCGGGCAGCGAGGTTGCGGGTGGCGATCCCCAGCCCGCCGGTACGGTCGTAGCCCAGCAGCAGCGCGACGGCGAGGCTCCCCTCGGCGACGAGCGTGTCGGCGTCGTCCGGGCCGAGGTCGCGACGGGCGGTGGTGAGGACCTGCTGGACGCGACGGGTCGCGTCCAGCAGCGCGGGCATGTCGCCGCTGCGTCCCGCGGCGCGCACGTCGGTCGCGGCGCGGTCGTGACGGGAGCGCAGGGCCTCGCGCAGAGGGTCGGCGGTCGTCGTCGACCGCTCCGCACCGTGGTGCGGGACGGTCACTCGCCGGTCGGCCACGGACACCCGACCTCCCCTCCTCGCCGCGACGAACCGTCCGGACTCACCCGGACGGCCCACTGAATCGTGACCGAACGTACCTGTAACCGGTGGTATCGCGCGCTCCGAACGAGCATCCGAGGCGAAGGCCACCCTTACCGATCACTGTGCGTCGCAGGAGGCGTACCGACGGTCCGAGGTCGGCGGGCCCGTCCGGACGGGGTCACCCGGCCGTGCGGTCCACGCCCCCGGACGGGTGCACGTCCGTCGCGGGGCCTGGAGTGCGGTGTCCGGGGGCTCGACAATCGCGCGCACGCCGTGCGGAGAGGGGGCCTCGTGTCGGGGCAGGGGGACGCCGACCACACCGATGGTGAGGTCGCGGACGACGCAGGGGCGGTGAGGCGTCGAGACACCGGCGCCGACCCCGCCACCGGTGACCCAGCGGGACGGCCCGCGCGCCGACCGTCCCGGCCGCCGCCTCCGCGGCCCCCGCTGCGGCCGACCTCGCCGTTCCTGGGGGTGGCGCCACCCGTCGCACCGCCCGCGGACGAGCCCGGTCCTCCGGGCATCGAGGCCTTCGGGGCGGGAGGGACGCGACCCCGGGCGGTGCCCGGTGCTCCGGCCCCTGCCGACCCGGTGTCCGCGGCCCCGGGCGCCGCAACGCCGGCCCCGGCAACCCCGGACCCGGCGACCTTCGCTCCGGCAGGCCCGGCGCCGGACGCCGCAGCGCCGGACGCCGCAGCGCCGGACGCCGCAGCGCCGGACGCCGCAGCGCCGGACGCCGCAGCGCTGGACGCGGCAGCGCTGGACGCGGCAGCGCCGGACGCGGCAGCGCCGGACGCCCTCGCAGCCGACGCCGACGACCCGGCGTCCGCCGTGCCGGTGTCGGCCGTGCCGACGCCGGCCCACCCGGCTACCGCGCCGGGGTCCGTCGACCCGGGCCCGCAGGCGCCGGATCCGGACGTGGAGCACCCGGGTGCCCCACCGTCGGGTGCTGTCGTACCGGACGGTGCGCCCCCGGGCGCCGCGACGACGGATCCCCCGGTGCCGGACAGCGGTTCCCCCACGCCGGCCGGTCGGCCGACGGCGCCGGACAGCGGCTCCACCGGATCGGGCAGCGGTTCCACGGGACCGGACAGCGGGACGACGGTGCCCGCCGACCCGGACCCGATCCCGTCGACCGGGAGCAAGGCATCGGCGGCCGCCGCGCCGGGCAGCACCGGGACGGGCGCGACCGTGGCGACGGCCGTCCCGGCCCCCGACGCGATCCCGCCCCGGCCGCCCACGACCGGCCCCGACCCGACCCTGCACGGTGTCCCCGCGGTCACGTCGCGCCCGATCCCCCGGCTCACGGCCGTGGTGCTGGTCGGGTCGCTGCTCGCGGCCGCCGGTGCGGCCGCGGGCGCGGTCGCGCTGGCCTCCCAGCAGAGCGACGGCGCAGGCTGGCCCGGCGCGACCGACCCGACGGCGGTGACCCGCCCGGACGGGGCGACCGCCGGCCTCCCGGGTGCCCCGGCTCCTCTCGTCCCGGCGCCCGAGGGCTCCTCCGGGGCCGGGGAGCGCGACCGGCCGGTGTCGCCGGAGCCGCGCCGCACCGACCCGGACACCGACCGCGCGTCCCGCCCGGACCCGTCCGCGGGCCCGGGGGAGCGGCGGGCCGATCCCACGGCACCGCGCCCGGCGCCGGGCGTCCGCCGTACCCCGGCGGCACCCGCCGCTCCGCCGGCACCGGATGCACCGGCCCCGGGCGGCCCTGCGGCCCCGGGCGGCCCGGGTAGCCCGGTCGCTCCGGCGCCCGGCGGTTCCGGGACCGTCCCGGCAGAGCCCGGCGCCCCGGCCGGGGGTGCGCCCCCGGGGTCGCCCGGCACCCCACCGGGCGGTTCGGACCCGGGCGGGCCCGTCACACCCGGTGCGGGCACGAGCCCGTCGGACCCCGGCGGCTCCGGCGCGGGTCAGCCCTCCGACGGCGGCGCGGGACCCGGCACCGCGCCGGGGCCCGAGCCCACGGCGGGATCCGGTCCCACCTCGGGTCCGGGCACCGCACCGGGATCGGGGTCGGGATCCGGCCCGGGTACCGGGAACGGCGCCCCGGACGCGACCGGCACCGGACCGGACGAGGGCGCGGGCAGCGGCGGCCCGTCGACCGGCACCCCGCAGGCGGGCAACGCCGACAGCCGCGGCAGGGACGGCGGCGGCAGGGACGGCGACAACAGGACCGGCGGCGGCGCCGACAGCGGCAGCACCGGCGGCCGCGGCACCACGACCCCATCAGGGTCCTGAGTCCGGAGTGCCGACGGACGGGCGGCGGCGGGCGACTCGGCCCGCCGCCGGCACTTGTTCCCCCAGGACGTCGGTGTGCCCGCGGCGGTGCGCAGGGCCTGCAGGTGCAGCCGGCGCACCGTGACCGGGCGCGACGACCATCACGGAGGAGGGGTCGCCCACGAGGGCGGCCCTACGACCGTGGTCGGACAGCGCAGATCGTTCCCCGCTCCGACGCGCCCGGGGCGCCCCGGCCCGCACCGTTGCGGCATGACTACGACAGACCGGGCCCCCGTCCCACCGTCGGCGCCACCTGCCGGACCGGGCAGCGGGTCGTGGCCGCGCGGCCGGCACCGTCCCGGGCGCGCCCGGGTGGCCGGTGTCGACGCCGCCCGCGGCCTCGCCGTGCTCGGCATGATCGTCGCGCACGTCGCCGTCGCCGCGGGGTCGTCCTGGCCGGTCCAGGTGGTGAACGGGCGCGCGGCGGTGCTGTTCGCGGTGCTCGGCGGGGTGTCGCTGGCCCTGATGGCCGCGCCCGTCCTCGCTGCGCCGACCGCGCGGAACCGGGTGTGGCTGCGCCGCCGGATCGCGGTCCGCGGACTGCTCCTGGTGGTCCTCGGGCTGCTCCTGGCCGAGATCAGCAGCGGGCCGATGGTCATCCTCGTCGTCTACGGGGTGCTGTTCTGGCTGCTCCTGCCGGTGCTGTTCGCCCCGGCCCGGGCGCTGGCGGTCGCCGCCGCGGTCTGGGCGGTCGCCGGGCCGCTGCTGTCCTGGGTGCTGCGCGCCCGGTTCGGGTCACCGACCGACGCCGACGGGCAGACGGTGCTCGGCGCGACCGTGCACCTGGCCGACCTCACCTCGCCCGCCGGGCTCGTGCACGCGCTCGACACGGTGCTGCTCAGCGGTGCCTACCCGGTCCTGACCTGGATGCCGTTCCTGCTGCTCGGGATGGCGGTCGGCCGGCTCGACCTGCGCACGGCGGGCACCAGGCTGGTCGCCGGCGGGGCCGTCGGCGCGGTGCTCGGGTACGGCGGGTCCTGGCTGGCGCTGGACGTCCTGGGCGGCCGCGACGCGCTCCTCGCGTCGGTCGCGCCCGTCGCCGACCGGCTCGGTGTCCCCGCCGAGCTCGCGCTGCAGCTGCTCGGCGGCAGCGCCCTGGGCACGGTCGCCACCACCACGCCCGCCTGGCTGCTCGCCGCGACCCCGCACAGCGGCAGCCCGTTCGACGTCGTCGGTGCCGCCGGGGTCGCGGTCGCCGTGCTCGGCCTGTGCCTGCTCGCCGCCCGGTACGGGGGTCGGCTGCTCGCCCCGCTCACGGCGACCGGCGCGCTCGCGCTGACCCTCTACGCCGGGCACATCGCGCTGCTCGCCTCGCTCGGCGAGTGGCCGCAGACCGCGCCGTGGGCGGCGACGGCGCTGGTCGCGGGCCTGGCCGTGGCCTCCGCGTGGGCCTGGCGCGGGCTCGTCGGGCGCGGTCCGCTGGAGGCGCTGGTGCACAGCGTCTCCGTGCGCGCGGCCGGTTCTCCGCCCACGGTCGGAGACCGGGGATCGGACCCCGCTCCGATGCCCGGCGGGTCCGCGGCGCGGGAGGCTCGGGACATGCAGAACGGCACGACGGGCCGCGCGCCCGACACGATCGGGTACCGGGGATCATCGGACCCGGTGCGGGAGGAGGCGCGATGAGCATCGCGACCCGGATGCGGGACTCCCTGCGCCGGCTGCCCGCACTCCGGTCGAGCCCGTCGGAGGCGCCCACGCTCGTCGAGCGGGCCGTCGCCCTCGGGCGGCGCAACCCCGTCGTCGTCGACGCCGTGCTGGCCGCGCTGCTCATCTGGGTCGCGATCAGCTGGACCCTCGAGGGCAAGGGTGTCCGCTCGGACATGCGGATCGAGGCGCTCGTCGTCTCGGTGCTGGCGGCGCTGCCGGTGCCGCTGCGCCGCGTGTACCCGATGCCCGCCGCGATCGCCACCGCGGTCGTCGCGCTGGTCTGCTCCTTCGCGCTGCCCGGCACGATGGCCGCGTTCCTGCTGCCGTCGCTGGTCATGGGGTACTCGGCCGTGGCCTACGGGCCCCGCTGGGCCGGCTGGCTGGCGCTGGTCGTGCTCACGGTCGGGGTGTTCGGACCGTTCGTGGCGCGCGGTCCCGCGGCGCTGTTCGCCTCCCCGGACATGACCCCGCTGGTGGTACTGGCCCTGTTCGGCGCGATGGCGACGGTCCCGCTGCTGGTGTGGCTGCTCGGGTCGCTGCGCCGCGCCGCCCACCGCCGCACCCTGGACCTGCGCGAACGCAACCGGCTGCTGCAGGAGGCCCGCCGCCAGGAGGTCCGTCTCGAGCTGCTGGCCGAGCGGTCGCGGATCTCCCGCGAGGTGCACGACGTCGTCGCCCACTCGTTGTCCGGGATCATCGCCCAGGCCGACGGCGGCCAGTTCGCCGCGCAGCGCGACCCGGCGAAGGCCGTCGAGGTGCTCTCCGGCATCGCGTCGACGGGCCGGTCCGCGCTGTCCGACGTCCGCGGGCTGCTGTCGATGCTGCGCGACACCGGCCCGGACGACGACACCGACACCGACCCGGCGCGTCCGCAGCCCGGCGCCGGCGACGTCCCCGCACTCGTCGAGCAGGTCCGCACCGGCGGGCTGCCGGTCGACCTGCGGACCATCGGCACCCCGCGGGAGCTCCCGACCGGTCCCGGCCTGACCGTCTACCGGATCGTGCAGGAATCGCTGACCAACGTCATCAAGCACGCCGGGCCCGGCGTGCCCACCCACGTCGACCTGCGGTGGACCACCGACGAGCTGACCGTGCGCGTCCACGACGAGGGAGCCCGCGGCCCCGTCCCCACCCCGCCGCGCGGCGGCCACGGCCTGACCGGCATGCGGGAGCGCGCCGCCCTGCACGGCGGCTCGGTCGAGGCCGGTCCGCACGCCGACGGCGGCTGGACGGTCCGGCTGCGCCTGCCCCTCACACCCCCGGCCCGAGGAGAACGGTGAACCCCGTACGACTGATGCTCGTCGACGACCAGGAGCTGGTCCGCACCGGCTTCGCGATGGTGCTCGACTCGTGCGACGATCTCGCCGTCGTCGCCCAGGCCGGTGACGGCGAGGCCGCGCTCGCCGAGCTGGACCGCACCGAGGTCGACGTCGTGCTGATGGACGTACGGATGCCCCGCCTCGACGGCATCGCCGCCACCCGCCGGGTCGTCGCCGAGCACCCCGGGGTGCGGGTCCTGGTGCTCACCACCTTCGACCTCGACGAGTCCGTCACCGAGGCCATCGCCGCCGGTGCCAGCGGCTTCCTGCTCAAGGACGTGTCCCCGCAGGACCTGATCGAGGCCGTCCGCACCGTGCACCGCGGCGACTCGGTCGTCGACCCCGTCTCCACCCGGCGGCTGCTGCGCGCCACCCGGCCGCTGCTCACCGCACCCGAGCCGGCCGCCGCGGAGCCGTCGGTGGACGCCGTCGCCGCGCTCGCCGACCTGACCCCGCGGGAGCGGGAGGTGCTCGTCCTCGTCGGCAACGGCCGGTCCAACGCCGAGATCCGGGCCGACCTCGTCGTCTCCGAGGCGACGGTGAAGACCCATATCGGACACCTGCTCGCCAAGACGCAGTCGCGTGACCGGGTACAGCTCGTCGCTCTGGCGTTCCGGGCCGGCCTGGTCAGCTGAGCGGCGTGGTGAAGCCGGGGTGGTCGCGCAGGTTGATCTGGTCGCAGGTCAGCGCGAACGCGTCGACCTCCTCCGCCGACGGCGGGGTCGCCCGCGCCGCGAACTCCGCCAGCCCCCGGAAGTAGCGCTCCCGCGGTGCGCCGGGCACGAACAGGATGAGGAACCGCGCGTCGCTGTCCGGGCCGGTGCGGAACGCGTGCACCCCCCGGTGCGGGACGTGCACCAGGTCGCCCGGCCCGGCTTCGGTCCAGGTGTCGCCGGTCATGACCCGCAGTGCACCGTCGAGGACGTAGAAGCTCTCGGTGAACCCGGTGTGCAGGTGCGGCAGCGCACCGGGGGAATCCGCCGGGATCCACGACTCGAACAGCCCGAACCCGCCACCGACCTCCGCGCCGGGTGCGGCGAACCGGGTCCACGAGCCGGTCGGGGAGGTCACGGCGCGTTCGGTGGTCGTGGCGGGGCGCCACACCGCGCCGGGATCGGGGAAGCTCACGCACCGAACGTAGCGGTCCGGCGACCGGGCGTCCCGGCGCGGCGGCCGGTCTCCACCCGCGCGGGCCGTGGGGGAGCACCGGGGCGGCGAGGGCCCCTCGGTATCGTCGTGGGCGCTGCCGGAGGCGTCCGGCCGTGGTCGGAGCGGAGAGGTGGGGTGAGGCACGTGCGCGTCCTCGCCCCGATGGCGTTGCTGGTCCTGGCCCTGGTGCTGTGCGCGGGCCCCGCCGTCGCGACCGCCCCGGGCGCCCACGGCGCCGCCCCGGCGGTCGTCGTCGGCTCGGACTGCTCGCAGCACCCGCTCACGCTGATGCACGCAGGGGACTGCGAGCAGGCCCCCCGCCGCGACGACGACGTGCCCGCCCCGTCGCTGCTGCCGGTCGCCGTGGTCGCCGTCCTGGCGGCCGGGCACACCGGCACCGCGCCGCCCGCCGCACCGGAACGGACGCTGTGCGCGCCGTCGCCGGTGGAACACCTCTGCGTGGACCGCAACTGAGGCGTGCGGTCACCCCGCCACCGCGTCCCCGCACCCGTTCCGACCCGGCCACCGCGCCGGGCCCCGTGGAGGAAGACTCCCGATGACCCGCAACGTCAAGATCTCCCTGGCCGTCGTCGGCGCGTTCGCGCTGATCGTGGCCGCGCTGCTGTTCGCGACGCGACCCGGCACCCCGGAGACCGGCGCCGCCGCCGGTGCGCCCGACAGCCTCGTCACCGCCGACGCCGCCCGCCTCAACGACGCCCCGAACGCCTCGGCCACCCTGGTCGAGTTCGCCGACTTCCAGTGCCCCGCCTGTGGCCAGGTCCAGCCGATCATGGACCAGCTGGTGCAGCAGTACGGCGACCGCGTGCAGTTCGTGTTCCGCAACTTCCCGCTGCCGATGCACCAGAACGCCGAGGCCGCCGCGCTCGCCGGCGAGGCCGCCCGCGCCCAGGGCGCGTTCCACCCGATGTACGAGCGCCTGTTCCAGACCCAGCGCGACTGGTCCGAGTCCCCGGACGCGGCGACGGTGTTCCGCGGCTACGCCCAGGACCTCGGCCTCGACCTGAACGCCTACGACGCCGCCGTCGCCGACCCGGCGACCGCCGCGAAGATCCAGGCCGACAAGGACGCCGGGCTCGCCGCGGGCGTCGAGGGCACCCCGACGATCTTCGTCAACGGTGAGAAGGTGCAGCTCCGCTCGGTGCAGGACATCACCGACGCCCTCGACGCCGCGGTGAACCGGTGAGCGTCCCCTCCACGGCGCGGACCGAGGAGTTCTCCCGTGTCACCACCGGCGCCCCGGCCGTGCCGGGGCCGGTACCGCGGTTCCTGCCGTGGCTGCTCGTCGTCGGCGGCGTGCTGGGGCTGATCTCGGCGTTCACGCTGACCGTCGAGCGTATCGAGCTGCTGATCGACCCGGCCTACACGCCGTCGTGCAGCATCAACCCGGTGCTGTCCTGCGGGTCGGTCATGACGACCCCGCAGGCGGCGTTCTTCGGGTTCCCGAACCCGCTGCTCGGGATCGGGGCGTTCGCGGTCGTGGTGACGACGGGTGCGGCCCTGCTGGCCGGGGCCCGCTTCCCGCGCTGGTGGTGGGTGGGGCTGACGGCCGGGTCCGCGCTCGGCGTCCTCTTCGTGCACTACCTCATCGTCCAGAGCCTGTACCGGATCGGCGCGCTCTGCCCGTACTGCATGGTCGTGTGGGCGGTGACGATCCCGATCTTCTGGTACGCGCTGCTCGCGACCCTGGACGCCCTCGGCGGCGGCGCGCGTGCGCTGCACACCCGGATCACCGGCTACCACGCGGTGCCGGTGGTGCTGTGGTTCCTGGTGGTCGTCGGGCTGATCCTGCAGCGTTTCTGGACCTACTGGTCCTCGCTGCTCTGAACCGGCCCGCGGTGCCGGGGACGTGCGTCCCCGGCCCCGCGACGGTCAGCGCTCGCCGGTGGTCCGTTCCTCCGCGACCCGCTCCCGGGCCGCCGGCTCCCCGGCGGGCCGCTCCTCGAGGGCCCGGTCCTCGGAGCGGGCCGCGCCGTCGTCGGGGGTCCCGCCCAGCTCGGACTTCAGGATGCGGGTGGACCGGCCCACCGAGCGGGCCAGGTCGGGCAGTTTCTTCGCGCCGAACAGCAGCACGACGACCAGCAGGACGACGAGCAGCTGGGTCGGTCCGGGTGGGGTCATCGGATCCTCTCCTTCTCCTGCCGGGGGTCCGCGGCGCGGATCCCCAGCACGTGACGCAGGTACAGCGGCCGCGTCGCGGCCACACACGACAGGAACGGCAGCACGACGGCGGCCAGCAGCGGCCACACCGCGGGCGGTGGCGCCGCCATCCCGAACAGGGGGGCGAGCGGCGTGAACGGCACCGCCAGCCCGGCCAGGACCACGGCCGACACCGTCGCCACCACCGGCCGGGCGGCGCGCCCGGCGCGGGTCCGCAGCAGGAGCAGCACCAGGACCTGGGACAGCACCCCCTCCATGAACCAGACGGCCTGGAACACCGCCTGCTCCTGCGGGGTGTCCAGGCCCAGGAAGCGCCACACCGCCCAGAACGTGACCAGGTCGAACGCCGAGGCCAGCGGCCCGAGGACCGCCATGCACCACAGCATCCCGCGGGTGTCCCAGCGCCGGGGCCGCGCCGTCCAGCCCGGCTCGACCCGGTCGAACGACAACGACAGTGCGGCCACCCCGAACAGCACGCCCTGCAGCAGCAGCTGTGCGGGCAGCAGCGGCAGGAACGGCAGCACCGCCGAGGCGACCAGCACCGACAGGGCGTTGCCGACGTTCAGCGCCGCGGTCACGGTCAGATAGCGGGTGGCGCGGCCCAGGGTCCGCCTGCCCTCCTCGACCGCGGAGACGACGACGTCGGGGCTGCGGTCGGCCAGCACGATGTCCGCGGCCGCCCGGGCGGCGGGCACCGCCCCGTCGACGCCGATCCCGACGTCGGCGATCCGCAGCGCGCCGACGTCGTTGAGGCCGTCGCCGAGGAACCCGACGGTGTGCCCGCGGGCCTGCAGCGCGGCGACGACCCGCTCCTTCTGCAACGGCCCGAGCCGGGTGAACAGGGTGGTGCGCGCCACCGCTCGGGCCAGCGCGACGTCGTTGAGGGCGTCGAGCCCGGTGCCGTCGAGCACCCCGGTGACCGCGATCCCGGCCCGCGCGCACACCTGCTCGGCGACGGCGGTGTCGTCGCCGGTCAGGACCTTCACCGCGACGCCCTGCTCGGCGAAGCGCTCCACCGCGCGGGCCGCGGACTCCCGCACCGGGTCGACCATCCCGACGAAGCCCAGCAACAGCAGGTCGCGCTCGGGGTCGTCGTCGTCACCGGCGCCGAGCGGACGCAGCAGCGGCGTCCGGCGGGTGGCGACGGCGACGACCCGCAGCCCGGTCGCGCGGTGCCCGGCCGCGGCGTCGGCGGCCGCGGTCCGCAGCGACGCGGTCAGCTCCACGGCCCCGCCGTCGCGGGCGACCCGGGTGCAGCGGGGGAGCACGGTGTCCGGGTCGCCCCGCACGATCACCAGCTCACCGGGGTCGTGCGCGTCGCGCAGCACCATCGCCGAGCGCCGCCGGGAGTGGTCGAACGGCAGCTCCTCGACCCGGGTGAGCAGGCCGTGGGCCAGCAGCGCCGACCCGTCCCGGTCGGCGGCGGACACGGCGTCGTCGAGGCCGTCGCGCGGGGTGGTCTGGAAGCGCACCGCGACCGCGGCCGCGTCGGCCGGGGCGGGGTCGGGGCGGCCGTCGACGTCGACGGAGTGGGTGAACACCACCCGGTCCTCCGTGAGCGTGCCGGTCTTGTCCAGGCAGGCGACGTCGATCGAGCCGAGGTCGTGGATGGCCTCCGGGCGGGTCACCAGCACCCCGGACTCGCGCAGCCGGGCCGCGCCGCGCAGCAGCGTGGTCCCGACGATCAGCGGCAACAGCTCCGGGGCCAGGCCGACCGTCACGACGACGGCGAACAGCAGCGCCTGCCGCACGTCACCGGACACCTCGACGTTCACCAGCAGCACCAGCGGCGCCGCGAGCAGCATGCAGCGCACCAGCGCCCGCCGCACCGACCGCAGTCCCCGGTCCACCTCGGACTCCGGACGGGGACGGCGGCCGCGCCCGGCCAGCTCCTCGGTGTGGGTGTGCGCCCCGGTGGCCAGCACGACCGCCGTCGCGGTGCCGCGGACCACGGTGCTCCCGGCGAACAGCAGCGCCGGGAGCGCGGTGAGCGGGCGGTCGTCGGTCCCTGCCCGCGACGGCCGTCGCCGCGGCGCCGGGCGCGGCTCCCGCGACGACGGGGGCGCCTTCGTCACCGGCAGCAGCTCCCCGGACAGCGACGACTGGTCGACCAGCAGGTCCCGGGCGTGCAGCAGCCGCGCGTCGGCCGGGACGGGGTCGCCCGCGCCGAGCAGCACGACGTCGCCGGGCACCAGGTCCTCCGGCGGCACCTCGCTGTCCCGCGGTGCGGTCCCGGGCGCCGGGCGGCGGCGGACCGTCACGGTGGTCGCGGCGTGCGCGCGCAGCTCCCGCGACAGCCGGTCGCTGCGGGCGGCGTGCCACAGGCGCAGCCCGACGCCGAGCGCGGCGACGACGAGCACCAGCGTCGCGCTGCCGGGGCTGCCCGCGACGGCGAGCAGCACCCCGAGCACGGTCATCAGGCCGGAGAACGGGCCGGCGAGCGCGCGGCGGGCCCACACGGCCGCGCCCGGGCGCCGGACGGCATCGGTGGCGTTGTCACCGTGGGCGTGCAGGCGCAGTGCGGCGGTGTCCTCGCACAGGCCGCGGCGCGCGGACTCCAGGCCCCGGAGCAGCGCGAACGCGTCGGCGCCCGCCCAGTGCCGCAGTGCGGGCTCGCCGGGCGTGACGGGCGGATCGGCCGGCGGGGGCGGTGGCCGCGCCGCGGCACCGTCGCGCCCGATCGTCCGGTCCAACGGTGTCCCTCCGGTCCCCGGCACCGCGTCCGGTGCCGCCCGGTACGGTAACAGTTGCGTAAGTGACGCAACTGTCTGGAGGCCCGGTGGAGACCGCCCCCGAGGACCCGCAGCCCCTCGACCCCGAGCTGCTGGCCGACGCGGCCGCGGCGTTCGGGATGCTCGCCGCGACCTCGCGGCTGCAGATCGTCTGGCTGCTCGCCGACGGCCCGCGCGACGTCGGCACCCTCGCGACGACTCTCGGCCAGCCGGTGGCGACGGTGAGCCAGCACCTGGCGAAGCTCAAGCTCGCCGGGCTGGTCCGTGCCCGCCGCGAGGGCCGCCACCAGATCTACGTCATCGCCGACGCCGGCGTGGTCGAGGTGGTCCGGACCGTGGTGGCCGCGCAGGACCGCAGGCGTGAGCCGGGCGCCGTCCGCGGGCGGGGGATCGCGTGACGCCGCCGCCGGGCCCGGTGCCCCCGGACCGTCCGCGTCCGGACCGGGCCGGGGCACCCCGTGTCCCCGGCGTCCCGCCGGCTCCGGGCGCGCCGCGGGCCGGGACCCGGGGTACGGCGCCGCGGGACACCCGGTCGCCGGGCGTGTGGCCCCGCTCCGGCGGCCCGCCGGCGGCCCGCCCCGGCGCCCCGGCCGGCCCCCGTCCGTCGCGCGCGGTCCCCGGTGCTCCGTCGGGCGGCCCGGCCCGGCCCGCCGGACGCCCCGCGTCGGCCGGCCCGCGGGCCCGGCCCGCCGACCCCGGCACCCGCCCCACCACCCCGATCCGCCCCGTCGCCCCCTGGCCCCGCGCCGAGCAGCGCGCCCCCGCCTCGTTGCGGCACCGCGCCCGCGGTCTCGTCGCGGCACTGTCGGTCGCGGTCTTCCTCGCCACCGGCGCCGGCTGGGCGATGGTCGGCGGCACCAGCGGTCTGACCACCGCGGACGTGACCGGACCGCACGTCGCCGACGGCGCGACCGACATCCTGCTGGTCGGCAGCGACTCCCGGGTCGACGCCCGCGGCAACCCGCTGCCCCGCGAGGTCCTCGACGCCCTGGACGCGGGCGACGCCGACGGCCAGGACAACACCGACACCCTGATGCTGGTCCGCATCCCGGACGACCCCGACCTCGGCGCCTCCGCGGTGTCGATCCCGCGCGACTCCTGGGTCGACGTTCCCGGCCTCGGCACACACAAGATCAACTCTGCGTTGGCGCGCGGTGCGGCGATCGCCCGGCCGGACCTGATCCGGCGGGGGCTGAGCGGGCCGGACCTGGAGCGGGAGGCCAACGCCGCGGGCAGCAGGCTGCTCGTGCGCACCGTCGAGGAGCTCACCGGCGTCTCGATCGACCACTACGCCCAGGTCAACCTGGCCGGGTTCGCCGAGATCACCCGCGCGCTCGGCGGCGTCCCGGTGTGCCTCCGGGCCCCGGTGCGCGACAGCTACTCCGGCGCCGACTTCGCCGCGGGCCCGCAGACCGTGCAGGGCGCCCAGGCCCTGCAGTTCGTCCGGCAGCGGCACGGGCTGCCCGAGGGGGACCTCGACCGGGTCCGCCGCCAGCAGGCGTTCCTCGCGGGACTGACCCACCGGCTCCTCTCGGCGGGCACCCTCACCGACCCGACGGCCGTCGCCGACCTGATGCAGGCGGTCAACGGTGCCGTCGTGCTCGACCAGGGCTGGGACCTCACCTCGATGCTCGCGCACGCCGCGCAGCTGCGCGGTGACCGGGTCACCTTCCGCACCATCCCCACCGGCCGGGCCGACTACCGGACCGGCAGCGAGGGTGTCGCGGTGAAGGTCGACCCGGGGCAGGTCACGGCGTTCTTCGCCGGGCTGGCCGCGCCCGGGGCACCGGCCGACCCCGGAGACGGCGACGACGCGGACTCCGCCGCGCCGGCGACACCGGCCCCGGCGGAGAGCGGGACCGGACGGGCCGCGGCGCCCCGGGGTGACCCGACCCCGCCCGCCGACACCCAGCCCGAGCTGACCGCCGACGGGGTGCCCTGCGTCGACTGACGCGGCCCCGTCACCCCGGCCGAGGAGCCTCCCATCACCGAGATCATCGACTTCCTGACCTCCGTCCCGTTGTGGGTGGTGGTGCTCGTCGCGGGGCTGGTCACCCTCGGCGAGACCACGATCGGCGTCGGGCTGGTCCTGCCCGGCGAGACCGTGCTCATCGCCGCCGCGATGGCCGTCCCGGACGTCCCGGCCGCGGTGCTGGTCACCGGGGTGGTCGCGGTCGCCGCCGCCTGCGGCGACGCGATCGGCTACGCGATCGGCCGCCGTTTCGGCCCGCGGCTGCGCGAGTCGCGGATCATCGGCCGGATGGGCCGCGACGCCTGGGACGACGCCGCCCGTACCCTGCGCCGCTGGGGTCCGTGGGCGGTGCTCGGCGCCCGGTTCCTGCCGGTGGTGCGCACGATGACCCCGGCCGCGGCGGGGGCGTCCGGTCTGCCGCTGCGGCGGTTCCTGCCCGCCGTCGTCGTCGGGGCGACGGTCTGGTCGGCCGTGCACGTGACCGCCGGGTTCCTGCTGCGCGAGGCCGCCGAGCAGTTCGAGAAGGCCTTCGGGATCGCCGGCTGGGTGGTCCTGGCGGTCGTGGTCGTCGCCGGCGTCGTCGGGTGGCGGGTGCGGCGTCGTCGCGCCGAGGCCCGCCGGGCCGCCGCCCGCGAGACCGTCGCCGCCCTGGCCGAGGAGCGCCGCGACGCCGCCTGACGCCGGTCGTGCCGCACCGGGTGCGGGCCCGGACCGGCGACGGCAGGATGGCCCGGATGAAGGCAGCCGGCTACTCCCGTGAGGGCACCGCCCGCGACGTCCTGACCGTCGGTGAGATCGACACCCCGGAGCCCGGTCCTGGCCAGGTCCGGGTCCGGGTCCGCATCTCGGCGGTCAACCCGACCGACACCAAGACCCGCGACGGCACCACGTCACGGCCCTTCGACGGGGTCCGCATCCCGCACCAGGACGGCGTGGGCGAGATCGACGCCGTGGGTGAGGGGGTCGACCCGTCCCGGGTCGGGCAGCGGGTCTGGACCTGGCTCGCGTCGCCGGGCGGCGACGGCGGCGCCGCGCTCGCCGAGTGGGGCACCTGCGCGCAGTACACGGTGCTGCCGGCCGAGCAGGCCACGGTGCTGCCCGACGGCGCGCCGGACGACCTCGGCGCCTGCCTGGGTGTCCCGGCGATGACCGCCTACCACTGCCTGTTCGCCGACGGCCCGGTCGCCGGACGGACGGTGCTGGTCACCGGCGGTGCGGGCGCGGTCGGGCACTACGGCATCCAGCTCGCCCGCTGGGCCGGGGCGACCGTGGTGACCACCGTGTCCGGTCCGGAGAAGGCCGAGCTGGCCCGGGCCGCCGGCGCGCACCACGTCGTCAACTACCGCGACGGCGATCCCGGCGCCGCGATCCTCGACGCCGCCGGACCGGTCGACCGGATCGTCGAGGTCTCGCTCGCCCACAACCTGGCCCAGGACCTCGCGGTGCTGCGCAACGGGGGCGCGGTCGTCTCCTACGCCGCCACCCCGCAGGATCCGTCGATCCCGGTCCGCGCGCTGATGGGGGCGAACGCGGTGCTGCGGTTCGCGCTGCTCTACACCATGCCCCGCCCGGTGCTGGCCGACGCGGCCCACGGGCTGGGCGTCGCGGCCGCGCACGGAGCGCTGACCCCGCTGCCGGTCACCCGGTTCGGGATCGACGACGTCGTCGCCGCGCACGAGGCCGTCGAGGCGGGGACGACGGGCAAGGTCGTGGTCGACCTCTGACCGGTTCCGGTCGGCCACCCCCGCCGGTCCGGCGCGCCCTCAGCGCCGGATCGGCGGGTTCCGGTCGCGCCGGGCCAGCAGCACGGCCGCCCCCGCCGCGACGACGACGAGCCCGGCCAGCAGCAGCGACCAGCCCAGGATCGACGGCGCGTTCGGATCGGTCGAGATCACCGAGGCGTTGATCTGCGATACCTCACCGGGGACGAACTCCCAGGTGACGGTGCCGCCGTCGGTCTCGCCGTCGGACTCGACGACCTCGCCGGGAAAACTCATCGCGAGCCGCACGTCGGCCCGGTCCACCGGCATCGTGGTCAGGTCGGCCCGGCCCTGCACGGCGATCCGCTCCCCGACCCGGCGCAGCTCCAGGTTCGCCCGTCCCGACGCGTTCCCGCCGAGCAGGTTCAGCTGCGAGACCTGGGCGAAGGTCAGGTTCTCGAAGGCCGCACGGGTGCCGACGAAGCCGTCCTGGTCGTACGGCGACAGCTCGACCTCGCCCGCGAGGTCGGCCGGGACCTCCAGCTGCGGGCCGCGGCCGTCCGGTGCGCCCTCGGGCGTCGCGACGACGATCGTGCCGTCGACGGTGTCGTCCGGCTGCACGGCGAGGGCCACCTGGACCCGGGTGCAACCGGTCAGCGCGAGGAGGGCCAGCACCGCGAGCAGCACGAGCGCACGCGTCCGGGATCGACGGCGTGCGGGCGGCGCGGTGCGGTGCGGCGGCATGGCGTCATCGTGCCACCCGGGTACGACGGTCCCGGCGTCACTCGGGGGCGTGTGTCGGGTGATCCGTGGGAAGCAGCGGCAGCTCGCGTCCGAGCACGGCGAACGGGCGCGGGTCCCCGGTGAACAGGTGCTCGCGCAGCACGTCGACGAACCCGGCACGACGGTAGAGCCGCCACGCCCGGCCGGGCGTGGCGCGGCCGTACTCGGGGGTGGACAGCAGCATCCGGGCCCGGGCGGCGTCGCGGGCCAGCGCCCGCAGCAGCGACTCGCCGATGCCCGAGCCCTGTGCCTGCGGGTGGACGTGCAGCTCGGTCAGCTCGAAGTAGTCGGTCAGCCAGTCGGCGCTCACGGCCCCGGGCTCCCCGCGACGGGCACGCAGCCCGCGGCGGACCTCCTCGAACCACCACTGCCCGGGGCCGCCCCAGTAGCCGTAGCCGATGCCGGTGAGCCGGTCCTGCTCGTCGAGCCAGCCGACCGAGCGCCAGCCCGGCCGGTAGGAGTGCTCGAGCCACAGCGAGCGGCGCTGGCGTGCGGTCGACCGCGGGTAGCCCATCGCGGTGACGTAGACGTCGATCGCCTCGCCCAGCCGGTCGGCGAACTCGCTGCGGCCGAGGCCGACCAGGCGCGCCCGTGACGGTGCGGCGGTCACCGCGAGCACCGGCCCCGGCGGGGACCGCACGCCCGCGCCGGGGCGGGGTCGGTGTCCGGGTACATGTCCCCATCACACCACGCCCGGCCGGTCCCGGCGGGTCCGGACCGCGCACCCCGCCACGGTGCCGGTGGGTGAGTGGCGCCACCCGGTCACCCGACTTGACGCGACGATCGAACACGCGTTCTACTGACGTATGTCGAACGCGCGTTCGACGCCGGGCGTCCGGTGGGCGGAGTGGGGGAAGCACCCCGTCGCCGGGCGTCCCGGAGACCGATTCCGGTGGTGGGAACCGAGGCCCGGCCACCGGGTGGAGGGCGTGGTGATGCCAGTGGGCGGCTTCTCGCGTTTGTTCCGGTCCCGCCAGCCAGCGGCGATCGACGTGCGCTGGCAGAACGGTGAGCCGGTCGAGTTCTCGCGGCGTCCGTCGCGCCGCGGGGAACATTTCCTGGTCACCGGGGTTCGGGACCAGTGGATCGAGGAGTCCCCGTGGCCGTTCCCGTCGCCGATGCCGGTGGGCGGGGATCGGCTGAGCTGTTGGCGGGTGCTCGCCCGGTCGGTGCAGGACCCGCAGGAACCGCCGCGTGAGGTGGTGCTGCGGATGCGGTCCGGTCCGGGCGTGTGGGACCTGGTGAAGGTCGACTGAGAGGTGCGGGAGATGCGGGAGGTGCGCGTGCGGAGCAGGACGATGGAACTGGACCTGGCGCTGCCGTCGCCGCGGTCCGCCGGGGCGCGACGGCCGGGCGACGCCCCGGCGGGCGCCGCGCGGCCGGAGCGGCGGTCCGGCCGGGTGCGGCCGGTCGCCGACGGGCTGTGGCCGCTGGACTGCGGCGCGGCCCGGGGCGCGGGACGGGGCGCCGCCGACCGTACGGGGGCCGCCGCCGGGGCGGCGCCGTCCCGGCGGGGGAGCGGCCGGACCGGTGCGGACCCGGCCGGGACCGGGTGCACCGGCCGGCCCGGTCGGGCCGGGGAGACAGGCGCCGCCGGCCGGTCCGGGCAGGTGATCCCCCTGCCGGGCGCATACGTGCCGGCGGACGGGGGCGCCCCGCAGCGGACCGGGAGCACCGCGGGGTCGGCCGGGGGCACGGCCCGTCCGGCCGGGGGCACGGCCCGCCAGGCCGGGAGCGCTGCCGGGTCGGACGAGGGCGCGGCCCGTCCGGCCGGGCCGGTGCCCCTCCGGTCGCCCGCGCCCGCCCCGCCGTCGCGGGATGCGCTCGGGCTGCTGCGCCAGGCCGCCGAGCAGCTCGCCGAGGCGCACCGGGAGACCGAGCCGCTGCGTCGCTACCCGGCCGCCTACCTCGCCGCGCTGCGTGCCGGGGCGGCGGTGCTGGCGATGCGGGCCCGGCCCCGGACCCGCCGGGGCGCCCCGCGTGACGTCTGGCGGCTCCTCGCCGAGGTCGCTCCGGAGCTGGAGGAGTGGGCGGCGTTCTTCGCCGGGTGCTCGCGGCTGCGGATCGAGGCCGAGGCCGGGATCGGGCGGCACATCGACCGGCGTGCCGCCGACGACCTGCTGCGCCAGGCCGAGCAGTTCGTGACCCGGGTGCAGCTGCTGCTGCCCCGGTGAGGTCCGTCCGCCGGAGCGGCGGGCCGCACGGGGGAGCGGATCGGCGGACGGCAGGAGAGCGGGAGCGGGCGGGGCCGAGGAACGGACCGGGAGGGGCCGGTCAGGCCGAGGCGGCGGGGCGCGAGGCGCTGCGCAGCACCCGGCCCAGCAGCGCGGTGAACACCGCGGAGATCTCCCGGGCGCCCGGGGTGTCCCAGGCCTGGATCGGCAGGCAGGCGCCCTGGGCCTGCTGGACCGCCGAGCGGTCGGGCAGGACGCTGTTGAACACCAGGGGGCCGAACAGCTCGCGCAGCTCCGAGATCCGGAACTCGTGCTCGGTGTTGCGCGGCCGCACCCGGTTGACCAGCACGCCCAGCGGCTGCAGGCGGTCGTTGGACCGCTCGCGCTCGGTCTGGACCGCGTCGAACGCGCGCTGCACGCCGGACACCGAGAACATCGTCGGGTCGGTCACCAGGATCGCCCGGTCCGCGGCGGACAGCGCGCTGCGGGTCAGCTGCCCCAGCGACGGCGGGCAGTCCACGATCACCAGCCGGTAGCGCTCCTCGGCGTGCTCGGAGCCACCGGAGTCGTCGGTGATCAGCTCGCCGGCCAGCCGCTGCAGGGCGCGGTCCAGCCGGTACAGCTGCGCCGCCCCCGGGTCGGGGTGGTTGTGCCGCTCGGTCTGCTCCGCGCCGACCAGCACGTCGAGGCCCTCGCCCCACGCCGACGGCGCGATGGCCCGTTCGACCACCGCGCGGCGCGGCTCGTCCAGCACGTCGGCGACGGTCGCCGTGGTGGGCTCCGGGTCGAGCGCGGTGGTGGCGTTGGCCTGCGGGTCGAGATCCACCACGAGGGTGGAGACGCCGTGCCGCTGCGCCGCGCCGGCCAGACCCAGTGCGACCGTGGTCTTGCCGACGCCACCCTTGAGACTGAGCGTGGCGACGACCTGCACCCACCCAACGTACCGTGCGGTCCGGCACGGTCGCCGAGCGGAGTGCAGGTGATCGTCGGGCGCCCGGTCGTGGGCGTCCCGGCGGGCGGGCGGGCCGGGCACCGGCGGGGGCCACTAGTCTCGGTGCCGTGGGATCGCCGACACGCGAGCAGGCCGGAGCAGCGCGCGGGGCCGCCGTGTTCCGGGTGCTGGACAGGGAGATCGACCGTGTCCGCCGGGACACCGGGGCCGCGCCCCGGGTGCTCGACGTCGGCGGGGGCAGCGGCACGTGGGCGGTGCCGCTGGCGATCGCCGGCTGCGCGGTGACCGTCGTCGACACCAGTCCCAACGCGCTGGCGACGCTGGCCCGGCGCGCCGGTGAGGCCGGCGTGACCGACCGGATCACCCCGGTGAACGGCGACGTCGACACCCTCGCCGAGGTCGCCCCGGCCGACGGCGCCGACCTCGTCCTGGGCCACGGGCTGCTCGAGGTCGTCGACGGCCCGGGCCGGGTGCTCGCCGCGCTCGCCGCGGCCGCCGCCCCGGGCGGGGCGGTGTCGGTGCTGACGGTCGGGCGCTACGGCGCGTTCATCGGGCGACTGGCCACGGGCCGGCTCGCCGAGGCCCGTGCCCTGCTCACCGACCCCGAGGGCCGCACCGGTACCGACGACCGGCTGCTGCGCCGGTTCGACGCGCACCGGCTGCAGGAGCTCACCGCCGAGACCGGACGGCTGCGGACCGAGATCCTGCAGGGTGACGGCACCCTCGAGGCGTGGCTGCCCGGTCCCGGCCAGGAGGGCGAGACGGCGGGCCGCGACGAGCGTGACGAGCTGGACGCGCTCGCGTCGCAGGTCGGCGCCCTCGCCGAGGTCGCCCCGCGGTTGCATCTGCTCGCCCGGCGGTACTGACACCCGTCCCCGCCGCCGGTGGCCGACGGTCGCCTTCCGGCTGCCGTCGGTGACCGGTCGTCCGACGTTCACCCGGCTGCCCACCCCCGTCCGGGTGGGTCTGCGACAGTCCGGGTGAGCGACGACACGCCGCGCCACGCCGTCCGCTCGACGATCAGCCGAGCGGGTTGGACGGTCCGGGTGGTCGCGGCACGATTCGCCTCGTACTCTGGACATCAGACGCCCAGGTTGGGGCGCCCGTCGTACCGGCCGGGGCGAGGAGGCCCGGGTCGACTGCGGCCTACCGTCCGATTACGTGTGCCGGAGGTGAAGGCATGCCGCTCTCCGAGCACGAGCAGCGCCTGCTCGAACAGATCGAACGCGCCCTCTACCAGGAGGACCCCAAGTTCGCGTCCTCGGTCAGCGGTAGCCGGCGGAGCAAGCCCGCCCGGCGCCGCCGCATCCAGGGCGCCGTCCTGTTCGTGGTGGGCCTCGTGCTGCTCGTCGCCGGGATTCCCTTCCGGGCACTCTGGCTCGGCGACCTGCCGATCCTCAGCATCGTCGGCTTCCTCGCCATGCTCGGCGGCGCGCTGCTGGCGGTCACCTCGATCGGCGCCCGTCGCGGCGGCGAGGAGACGACCGGTCAGGGCGGGGCCGCCCCGAAGGACAAGCAGTCCGGCGAGAGCGGCGGTGGCTTCACCGGCCGTATGGAGGAGCGCTTCCGGCGCCGCTTCGAGCAGGAGTGACACCGGGCGGCCCACCCGGCCGCCCGTACGACGCCCGGCGGGGCGGGACACCGACTCGGTGACCCGCCCCGCTGTCGTGTGCCCGGCACCGGCTGCCCGATGTGCCGACCGTCGGCACCAGCGGTCGCCGGTGGACGGGAGCCGCCGCACGGGCCGGACCGGCGCCGTCGACCGCCGTCGGCCGGGTGACGCCGCCGACCGGACGCCGGCCGCTGGTCGGGGCGCTGGGGGCTGCGAACCCCGCGCCCGCGCGGAGATCCGCGGCCCGCGTGCGTCCGGACGCACGCGCGGAGCGGATCATCGCGCGGACGGTGGGCGGGCCGACGGCGCTCGCCGGGCGGGTCAGCCCCGCTCGGCGGGTTCTCCGGCCGTGTCGGTGTCGGCGGCGCCGTCGTCGGCCGTCGGGTCGTCGTCGGACGGACGGCGCCCGCGCCGGACCGCCTCCGGAACCACCGAGGCCGGCAGCACCCGGGCCCGCAACGACGTCCCGCCGGCCGCGATCGCCGTCCGCACCTCGTCCACCGGGCCGTCGAGCGTGCCGGGCTCGGGCAGCATCCCGCCGTACCAGCTCGCCTCGACCCGGCCCGCCAGCTCCCGCAGCGCCTCGGCGGGGCGCCCGGACAGGCCGTGCCGCTCGGTGATGCGGTCGGCGGCCGCGCGGACGGTGTCCCCGGGCGGCACCGGGACCCCGTGGTCGCGGGAGGCGGCCAGGACCTCGTCCCATGCCGCCGCCGCAGCGCCGTCGCCGCCCGCCCGGGCCAGCCCGGCCCGGCGGGAGTACTGGTGCCGGCGCCACAGGCCCGGGGTCAGCACCACCGCGGCCGCCAGCAGCAGCGCCACGACCAGCGGCCACCAGGACCCGGTCGCGGCCGACGGCTGGTCGGCCGCCTGCTCCTCGGTGGGCGGAGGCTCCGGGGTGGGGCCACCGGCCTCGGGGGGCGGCGGCGTCGCGGACGGCTCGGGCTGCGGGGTCTGCTCGGCGGCGGGCGTGCCGCCGTCCTGCTCCCGGGCCTGCTGGACGTAGGCCGGGTCGATGGTGCGGCCGTCGGCGAGCGGGGTCGGGTCGAAGGTCATCCAGCCGTAGCCGGGGAACCACGCCTCGACCCACGCGTGGGCGTCCTCGGTGGTGATCGTGCGGGCCCCGGAGCCGTCGGCGTCGCCTGCGGTGAAACCGACCGCCACCCGGGCCGGGACGTCGACGGCGCGCAGCATGACCGCCATCGCCGAGGCGTACTGCTCGCAGTAGCCGGTCCGGCCGCGGGTCAGGAAGTCGACCAGGGCGTCGCCGTTGCCACCCGGCGCGGTCGCCAGGCTGTAGGTGAACGGGGAGCCGGGCCCGGTGAAGTGGTCCTCCAGCGCCATCGCCCGGTCGAACGGCGTCGTGGCCCCGGCGGTCACCTCCCGGGCGATCGCGGTGACCCGCGGGTCGACACCGTCGGCGTCGAGGTAGGCCCGGTCGACCGTGGTCGGCCCGGACGCCGCGCGCAGCTGGTCGGCCGACGGCTCCGGCAGCCGCATCGACTGGGTCCAGCCGTCCTCGGACTGTGCGCGCTCGCTGTAGACGATGCCGCCGTCGGTGTCGTAGGCCCAGCTCGGTGAGTTCACCGCGATCCGGGTCGGGTCGCCGAACACCGGCAGCCAGTAGTCGCGGAAGCCCAGGTTCTCGACCTGCACGTCCTGCGACGCGGCCGGCCCGGACGTCGACGGCGGCAGCGGCCCGGTCAGCGGCACGCCCGGCAGCGGGCGCCCCGCCTTCCAGCCCTCCTGCGGCACGTAGGTCTGCAGGGTGAGCGCGCGCAGGTAGGTCGGGGTCCGGAGTCCACGGACGCCGAACAGCGGCCGCGGCTCGCTGCGGGTCAGCTGCCCGCGCAGCGAGGTGAACGGGTTCAGCCCGATCGAGCCGTCGGCGTCGCCCCCGGTCCCTCCGGTGGCGTCGAAGCGACCCGAGGTCCCCACCGACGATGCCAGCAGTCCGGCCAGCAGCGAGCCCACGACGGCGACCGCGACGACCGCGGCTCCGGCCGGGATCTGCCGCAGCCGGTCCGGACGCAGGAGCAGCAGCACGCCGTAGCCGAGCGTCGCCGCGACCACGGTCCACCAGGGCAGCAGGCCCGGCTGCAGCGCCGTCGGCACCGCGAACACCACCAGCAGCGGCACCCCGGCCGCGGCCGGGGCGGCCACGGTCACCGCGAGCCCGAACACCGCGATCGCGATCGTGCCGAACCCGAGGGTGACCAGCAGCAGGATCTCCGGGCTCGCCGCGACCGGCGGCAGGCCGCTGTCGATCTGCTGCCCGGCCCCGCCGAGCAGCCCCGACAGCTCGGCGAACGCCGACGGCCCGGGGAGCACCCCGAGCACGCCGCTGCCGGTGAACCACGCGGTCACCAGCAGGACCAGGACCAGCAGCTGGCCGGGCGCGACCAGCCAGGCCCGCAGCGGCAGCAGCAGGCCGCCGACCAGCGAGACCAGCACGACCGCGACGGCGGCGTGGGCGAACCAGGCCGCGCCCTGCACGACCGAGCTCATCGCCGTCCCGGCGAGCAGCACCGCGACGGCCGTCGCGACCGGTCCCAGTACGACCGTCCAGGCCGGGGCACCCGGCGTCCGGCCCGCGGGCGCGGCGTCGGGGACGGGCGCGGCGGGCGGCGGCGCGGGCCGGACGGGGGGACGGGTCGGCGCGCTCATCCGGTCGCCCCCGTGATGCCGGCCGAGCCGCAGGCGTCCGACCAGGCCCGCTGGACGGTCATGTCGGAGGTGACGACGGTGGCGTGCCAGCCGGCGCGGCGCAGTGCGGCCGCCGCGACCGACGCCGGGCGGGACCGCGTCGCGGCCGACCAGGTGTCGACGTCGAGGACGACGGCGTGCCCGCCGCGCGGCCAGGCCGAGACCAGCGCGGTGACGTCCTGCGGCGCGGTCCCGCCGAGCACCGCGAGCACGCCCTCCGGGTGCCCGGGCCCGGGGCCGGGCGCGGTGAACCCGGTGCTCGCCGAGGGCCGCAGCAGCGCGAGCGACTCCAGCCGCGGGGGGACGGCGTCCGCACCGGTCACACCGGGCGGCACGTCGCCGACGGTGTCGCCGGACTCGTCGACGAGTGCGACAGCCTCGCCGCGCTGCAGCAGATGGACCGCGACACTGGCGGTGAACGCCACCGCCCATTCCAGGCTGGAGGCGGGCCCGTGTCCGCGGTGGGCGCTGTCGCGCCGGTCGATCAGCAGCGTGACGCCGGACGGGTCGGGACGGTCGTCGAGGCGGACCATCAGCTCGTCGCGCCGGGCGCTGGAGCGCCAGTGCACACGGCGCAGCTCGTCGCCCTGGCGGTAGGGGCGGATGAGCACGTCCGGGGTGCCGGGGCCGGGACGGCTGCCGCCCTCGGCGCCGCGCCCGGCGGCGGTGGAGGTCAGGGCCGGGCGCCCGGTCAGCGGGGTGACCCGGGGGAGGACCAGCAGCCGGTCGGCGGGGAGCAGGTCGTGGCGGAACTCGGCGAGGCCGAGCGCGTCGGTGCCGCGACCGCGCAGCGGACCGATCCGGTACGCGCCGCGGGCCGCGGGCCGCACCGGGTAGCCGACCCGGGCACCGCGCCGGCCGAGCCGGTGCACGGTGAACCGCGGCGGGTAGCGGTCGGCGGGACCGGCGGCGTCGGGCACGTGGTCGGCGATCCGCAGTGCGCCCAGCAGGGCGCCGCCGGCGATCCGCAGCAGCACCGTGCCGCCGCTGCCCGCCTCCAGCCGCGCCGGCTCCAGGGTGCGCCCGACCTGCAGCGAGCGGCGCGACCGCAGCGCGACGACGAGTGCCAGCAGCGGCAGCAACAGCACGAACGCCCCGATCCGGACGAGGTCGCGCTCGTCGAGCACGATCGCCGAGACGACCATCGCGGCGCCGCCGGCGAGCAGGCAGCGCCCGCGCACGGTCAGTCCGGCCCGCCGTTCCCGGCGCGGCGCGGCGCCGGCCGCGAGCGGCGCCGACGACCCGGACGACCCGGGTGCCGCCGGGTCACCGGGCTCGGCGGGAGCCGGTGGCCCGGACGGCGGCGCGGTCGGCGCCACCTCAGCTCCGCGGCGGGGACGGCACCGCGACCCGCGCGACGGCGGCCCGCACCAGGTCCGCCGGTGTCCGGCGGGCCGCGACCCCCTCGGGGCCCAGCACCAGCCGGTGCGCGAGGACGGGGACGGCGACGGCCTGGACGTCGTCGGGCACGACGTAGCCGCGCCCGGCGGTCGCCGCCCAGGCGCGGGCGGCCCGCAGCAGGTGCAGGGTCGCGCGCGGCGACGCACCGAGGCGGACCTCGGGCAGCCGCCGCGTCGCCCCGACGACCTCGACGCAGTAGCGGCGCACCTCCGCCGCGGTGTGCAGGCCGCGGACCCCGGCGATCATCGACCGCAGCGTGCGCAGGTCGGTCACCGGCCGCAGCCGCTCCAGCGGGTCGGTCGAGCCGTGCTCCTCCAGCATCGCCAGCTCGGCCGCCGGGTCCGGGTAGCCGACCGAGACGCGGACCGTGAACCGGTCCTGCTGGGCCTCGGGGAGCGGGTAGGTGCCGTCCATCTCCACCGGGTTCTGGGTGGCGACGACCATGAACGGGTCACCCAGCGGGTAGGTGCCGCCGTCGACGGTGACCTGGTGCTCGGCCATGCACTCCAGCAGCGCCGACTGGGTCTTGGGCGAGGCCCGGTTGATCTCGTCGGCGATCACGACGTTGGCGAACACCGGGCCGGGCCGGAACTCGAACTCCGAGGTCTGCCGGTTGTAGACCGACGAGCCGGTGATGTCGCCGGGCAGCAGGTCCGGGGTGAACTGCACCCGGCTCACCGCCCCGTCGACGGCCCGGGCGAGTGCCTTGGCCAGCGTGGTCTTGCCGACGCCCGGCACGTCCTCGACGAGCAGGTGCCCCTCGGCGAGCATCGCGACCAGGGCCAGCCGGATGGTGTCGGGCTTGCCGACGATGATCCGGGCCATCGCGGCGGCGATCCGGCCCGCCGCGTCGGCGACGGCGGCGGCGTCCATCGGCTCGGGCGCGAAACCGGGGTGCGCACCGCCGGCCTCGGCCCGGCGGAGGGGACCACCGGACGGCGACGGGACGGGTGGCACGGAGGGCGCGGACGGCGCGCTCGACGACAACGGGCCTCCTCAGGAGACGGCTCGGGTGACCCCAGTCTGTCAAACGTCCCCCGATCGGGACCGGGCGCCGCCACCCGCCTCGCGCCGCTGCCCCGTACGGCCGAACGCGGAGCGCTCCGGGACTCGCCCCGGCGGCCCCGGGCGCGAGGTCTCCCACGAGGCCCCCACGGCGCCCCACGGTGGTTCCCCACGCCGCTCCACCGCGCGTCCGCCGATCCCCCCACCGCCCCCCACCCGGGCTCACCACGGTCCCCCCACCGGCTCCCCACCCGTCCCCACCCCGGACGACCCGATCGGCCCGAGAACCGTCCCTGACCTGGGACGACGCCGGTGGGGGAGCGGTGGGCGCAGGTGCGGCCGGAGTGGCCGGAAACGGCCTCCGGGCGTCGCGCGACCGGGTGGCGCGTCGCGCACCCCCACTGTCCCCCACCACCTCTGACCTGCGAAGACATCGGACCGGTGGTCGGAGATCCGCCCGTCTCGGGTTGACGGTGGGTGAGTGTGGGGTAGTGTGGTGATCGCTGGGACGAACAGGGGTCCCAGGTGGAGGTGGGGTCGGTGTTCCTCGGCACCTACACCCCGAAGCTGGACGACAAGGGGCGGCTCACGCTGCCCGCAAAATTCCGCGACGAGTTGCGAGGCGGCTGCATGATCACGAAAGGGCAGGACCACTGCCTCTACGTGTTCACCCGTGACGCCTTCACCGAGATGGCGCGCAAGATCGCCGCGGCCCCGCTGACGAACGAGTCGGCGCGGGTGTTCCAGCGGAACCTCTTCTCGGGCACCGACGAGCAGAACCCCGACGGCCAGGGCCGGATCGCGATCCAGTCCGAGCTGCGCCGGTACGCCGGACTGTCCAAGGACTGCGTGGTGATCGGCGCGTTCACGCGCGCCGAGATCTGGGACGCGCAGGCCTGGCAGGAGTACCAGGAGCGGCACGAGGACGAGTTCGCCAAGGCCCAGGAGGAGGTTCTGCCCGGGCTGTTCTGAGTTCCGCTGGCGGGCGGGACGACGGATGGTGGCAGTACCTGAGCAGGACAGCACGACCGACAGCGGACGACACCACCGTCGCCGCCCCGACCCGGGTGCCGTGATCGAGTCGGCCCTGGCACACCTTCCCCGGTGCCAGGTCCGTCTCGGCACGGCCCCCGGGTGGGGACGGCGCCGGCGCCCACCCCGACTGGGGAGTTCGGGTGGCGCGGTGGCGCCCGCGCGTCTTCGGGCGTGGAGCGGACCGGTTGTGGGAGCCGGCACGCCACACCCACGGACATCGACCCTCCCGGTCCCGGCCCCCGTGGCCGGGACCGGGTACGGCCGCCGCACCGACGGCCCGCACGACACGCACGCACCACACGGGGACGGACGGCGCACCGGGGGGTGGGACGTGGACGGTACTTCCGGCGACGGCGCCACCCCGCGCGACGAGCGCGCGCCCGGTGACCGGCACACCCCGGTCCTGCTGGACCGCGTCTCCGAGCTGCTCGACCCCGCGCTGCGCGACCGCGATGCCGTCTACGTGGACGCCACTCTCGGCATGGGCGGCCACGCGGCGGCGCTGCTGGCCGCGCACCCCCGGCTGACCGTCGTCGGCATGGACCGCGACCCGCAGGCCCTCGAGCTCGCGGGCCGCAGGCTGACCGCCTACGCCGACCGGCTGCACCGGGTGCACACCGTCTACGACGACGTCGCCGGCGCGCTGGAGCAGGCGGGCGTGCCCGCCGCCGACGGCATCCTGTTCGACCTGGGCGTCTCCTCGCTCCAGCTCGACGAGGACGCCCGTGGCTTCTCCTACTCCCGCGACGCCGACCTCGACATGCGGATGGACCCGACCACCGGGCCGACAGCCGCCGACGTCCTGAACTCCTACGCCGCCGGCGAACTGCGCCGGATCCTGCGGGAATACGGCGAGGAGCGGTTCGCCGGACCGATCGCCAACGCGATCGTCCGGACCCGGGAGAAGCGCCCGTTCACCCGCAGCACCGAGCTCGTCGAGCTGCTCTACGGCGTGGTCCCGGCCGCGTCCCGGCGCACCGGCGGGCACCCGGCGAAGCGGACCTTCCAGGCACTGCGCATCGAGGTGAACCGCGAGCTCGAGGTCCTGCGCGACGCGTTGCCCGCGGCACTGGACGCGCTCGCCCCGGGTGGGCGGATCGTCGTCCTGTCCTACCACTCGCTGGAGGACCGGATCACCAAGCGCGTGCTCGCCGAGCGCGTCCGCTCGCGGACGCCGGTGGACCTGCCGGTGGAGCTTCCCGGACACGGACCGGAGTTCCGGCTGCTCAGCCGGGGCTCCGAGCAGGCGTCCGACTCCGAGATCGCCCGCAACCCGCGGGCCGCCCCGGTACGGCTGCGCGCGGCGGAACGCGTGGAGGACGGGCCGTGAGCACCCGTGGCACGGATCCGAGCACGCAGGCAGCACCGGCACGGCGGAGAGGCAGGAACCCCCGATGAGCACACCCGTCATCGAGCGCCCGGGCACCCCGGGCGGTGGCCGGCAGCGGCCCGACACCCGCCAGAGCCGTCGTACCGCGGCACCTCCGCGGATCCCGGCCCAGCGCGGCCCCGGCGACGCCCGACGGGTGGCCGACCAGCGCCGCCGTAGCGCGGCCAGGGAGAACACCGGCCGCGCGAAGTTCGTGCTGGTCGTGATGGTCCTGCTGGTCTCGGGTCTGATCGCGACGCTGTGGCTGTCGACCGCCGCGGCGGCCGACTCCTACTCGCTTCAGGCGGCACGGGAGCGGACCGCGTCGCTCACCGAGCAGTCCGAGGCGCTCCGCAAGGAGGTCACGGTGCTGCAGAGCCCCGGCTCGCTCGCCGACCGCGCCGCGGCTCAGGGCATGGTCCGGGTGACCGACCCGGCACGCCTGGTGGTCGCACCGGACGGGCGCGTCGACGTCGTCGGGGAGCCGAGTGCCGCCGTCGCCGCGGCGCCGCCCGCCCCGCCCGCCGCCGACGCACCGGCCCCGCAGGCCCCTCCCGCGCAGCAGGGGCAGCAGCCGGGCGCGGCCACCACCGACCCGGCCGCCGAGGGCGGTGACGCCGCTCCGGGCGCCGCCGCGGGCGGCGCCGCCGGTGCCGGTGAGGGCACCGAGCACGAGGTCCCGGCCGACACCCGGGCGGCGGGCGGGAACTGATGGTCTACGCGCCGCCGCGCCCCCGGCCGCGGGGGCAGGGTCCGCGGGGCGGCCGGCGCCGGTCCCCGGCCGACGACCCGCGGTTCCGGCTGCGCCTGGCCTGGGTGGCGCTGGCCGCCCTGCTGCTGGTGTCCGGGGCGAAGCTCGTCGTCGTCCAGACGGTGCAGGCGGGCACGCTGACCGCGGACGCGGAGAAGCAACGCGCCAGCCGGATCGTCATCCCGGCCGAGCGCGGCGCGATCAGCGACCGCAACGGCGCCGTGCTGGCGTTCTCCACCGAGTCCAAGGCGCTCGTCACCAACCCGCGCCTGATCAACTCCACCAAGGGCGCGGACGCGGTGGCCTACAAGAACCGGATGGCCGACGCCGTCGCCGCGGTGACCCACGGCGACCCCGAGGAACTGAAGCGGGCGCTGAACAGCGACCGCGGTTACGTCGTGATGGCCACCGCGGTCGACCCCGGTCCCGCCCGTGACCTCCGGACGCAGTTCCCGGAGATCGCCGAGGAGAGCCGCGAGGCGCGCCAGTACCCCAACGGGACGCTGGCCTCGAACATCATCGGCGCCGCGACCTGGAGCGCCGACGCGCAGAAGCTGATCGGCCGGATCGGCCTGGAGTCCTCCGACGACGAACTGCTCGCCGGTCGCGACGGCTTCCAGATCGCCGACACCGCCGAGGGCAGCGGCACCGTCATCCCCGGCAGCGTCCGCTCCGAGCAGGCCGCGGTGTCCGGCTCCGACGTGCAGCTGACGATCGACTCCGACCTGCAGTTCCAGGTGCAGCGGATGCTCGCGGACTACGCGGGCCGCGCCGAGGCGCGCAGCGGCTCGGCCGTCGTCCTCGACCGGGCCACCGGGCAGGTGCTCGCGCTCGCCGACAACACCTCGTTCGACCCGGCCCAGCTGCTGTCCGCGGACCCGAACTCGCTGGGCAACAAGGGCGTCACCACGCCCTTCGAACCCGGCTCGGTCAACAAGGTCGTCACCATGGCCGCCGCACTGGAGGCCGGCGTCGCCAAGCCCGACGACGTGCTCGACGTGCCCGGCAGCATCGAGGTCGCCGACCGCACGATCAAGGACGCCTGGGCGCACGGCGTCGACCGCTACACGCTGACCGGCGTGCTGGCGAAGTCCTCCAACGTCGGCACCCTGATGACCGCGCAGAAGGTCGGCGAGGACCGCTTCTCGGACATGCTCGCGAAGATGGGCGTCGGGCAGAAGACCGGTGTCGGGCTGCCCGGCGAGAGCGGCGGACGGGTCCCGGCCCGCGCGACCTGGTCCGGCTCCACCTTCGGCAACCTGCCGATCGGGCAGGGCCTGTCGATGACCGTGCTGCAGATGGCCGGGATGTACCAGGCCATCGCCAACGACGGCGTCCGGGTACCGCCGCGGATCGTCGCCGCGACGACCGGCCCGGACGGCGTCCGGGTACCGACCGAGGCGCCCGAGCCGGTACAGGTGATGTCGCCGCAGACCGCGCAGACCCTGCGGACGATGCTCACCGCCGTCACCCAGAAGGCGCACGGCCAGTCCGGCACCGGGCCCGCCGCCGCGGTGCCCGGCTACGAGGTGGCGGGCAAGACCGGCACCGCCCAGCAGGTGGACCCGGCGACCGGGGCCTACTCGCGCTCCCAGTACTGGATCACCTTCGCCGGGATGCTCCCGGCCCAGGACCCGCGGTTCGTGATCGGGATCATGCTCGACGCCCCGAAGGGCGGGACGAGCGCGGCGCCGCTGTTCCACGACATCGCCTCCTACCTGGCCCAGCGCGACGCCGTGCCGGTCCAGACCGCGCCGCAGCCGGTGCAGACCCTGCAGATCCGGTGACGGCGCGGCCGGGTGCGGTCCGGCTGCGTCGGACGGTCCCGGCCGCTGCCCACCCGTACGGGGCCCGGCCGGGCCGCCGTGCACCCCGCCCGACGAGCCGCCCACCGGCCCGGAACCTGCGCCGGATGGCCGTATCCGGCTCGTCGGACGGCCGTGTGCCGGTCGTCGTTCCGCCGCCCGCCGCGACCTCCTCCGCGAGCGGTCGCGGGCGCCTGACCGGGACGAGGGGCGGCCCGCGCCGGTCGGTAACCTCCGGCCTGTGCCCGACCTCCACACCGCAGCCACCGCCCGCTCCCGGAGCACCGGCGGATCCGCGCTCGGCGGCGGGCCGGGTGGCGTGCAGGGCGACCGGACGGGGACGGGTGACGTGGCGGGATCCCTCGAGTCGCTGCCGGACCGCCCGTCGCAGGTGCGCCCGGTCGACGTCGCCCTGCTCGGGCGGCTCGCCGGCGCCGAGCTGAACCCGCGCACCGCGGGCAGCGGGCCCGGCCCGCTGCTCGACCCCGCGGCCGGACCGCACACCGTCACCGGCGCCACCCTGCGGGCGGGCTCGGTGCGCCCCGGCGACCTGTTCGCGGCCCTGCCCGGCGCCCGCGCCCACGGCGCCGACTTCGCCGCACAGGCCATCGCCTCGGGCGCCGGCGCGATCCTCACCGACGGCGCGGGCGCGGACCGCCCCGAGATCCGGCACTCCCGGCTCCCGGTGCTGGTGCACCCGAACCCGCGCGAGGTCCTCGGCCCGGTCTCGGCCGCCGTCTACGGCGAGCCCACCGCCCGCCTGCGGGTGCTCGGGGTGACCGGCACCTCGGGCAAGACGACCGTCGCCCACCTGCTGGAGGCGGGCCTGACCGCGGCCGGGAGGGCCACCGGTCTGCTCGGCACCGTGCGGACCCGGGTCCAGGTCCCCGGCCACCCGGCCCGGGCGCTGCCCAGCGCGTTCACCACCCCCGAGGCACCGGACCTGCAGGCGCTGTTCGCGGTCATGGTCGAGGCCGGCGTGACCGACGTGGCCATGGAGGTCTCCAGTCACGCGCTCGCGCTCGGCCGGGTCGGCGGGTCCCGGTTCACCGCCGGGGCCTTCACCAACCTGTCCCAGGACCACCTGGACTTCCACCCCACGATGACCGACTACTTCGAGGCCAAGGCCCGGCTGTTCGGCGGCGGCGGGGCGGGCGTGGAGGCCGCGCGGCACGGCGTCGTCTGCGTCGACGACGAGTGGGGCCGCCGGCTGGCGGCCCGCCACCGGGACGCGGTCACCGTCTCCTCCGACCCGCGCGGCGCGCCCGCCACCTGGACGGTCCGCGACCTCACCGCCCACCCCGACGGCACCCAGACCTTCACCGCGGTCGGCCCCGGCGGGCTCGCGGTGCCGGTCACGCTGAGCCTGCCCGGCCGCTACAACGTCGCGAACGCGCTCGTCGCGCTGGCCGTGCTGGACGCCGACGGGATCGACCCCGAGGTGGCCGCGGCCGGGTTCGCCCGGGCGTCGGTGCCGGGCCGGATGCAGCGCGTCGACGCCGGTCAGCCCTGGCTGGGCGTGGTCGACTACGCGCACAAGCCGGCCGCCGTCGCCGCGCTGCTGGACGCGCTGCGCCGCCAGGTCCGCCCGCACGCGCGGGTGATCACCGTGCTCGGCTGCGGCGGGGACCGCGACACCGGCAAGCGCCCGCTGATGGGCGCCGCGGCCGCGATCCGGTCCGACGTGCTCGTCGTGACCGACGACAACCCCCGCAGCGAGGAGCCCGGCGCGATCCGCCGCGCGATGCTCGACGGCGCGTTCGGCGAGCCCGCCCGCGGTGACGTCATCGAGATCGGCGACCGGCGCAGCGCGATCGTCTACGCGGTCCGCTCGGCCCGCCCTGGCGACGCGGTGGTGGTCGCCGGCAAGGGCCACGAGGCCGGCCAGGAGATCAACGGCGTCAAGTACCCGTTCGATGACACCGACGAGCTGGTGGCGGCGATCCGGGCGGCGACGTGACGCGCCGCGGGGCGACAGGGCAGGGCGTGCCGGCACCCGGCACGAACCGCGCACGGGCAGGAGGACGGATCGGACCGGTGGAGGCGAGCGGGCGATGATCGAGATGACGCCGGCGGAGATCGCGGCCGTGACCGGCGGCCGCCTGCACCGCATCGACACCGAGACCGCCGCCGCGCCGGTCACCGCCGTCGAGTTCGACTCCCGGAGGATCGGGCCGGGCGGGCTGTTCCTGGCGCTGCCGGGGGAGCGGGCCGACGGCCACGACTTCGCCGCGCAGGCCGTCACCCGCGGTGCGACCGCGGTGCTGGCGGGCCGCGAGGTCGACGCCCCCGCGGTCGTCGTGCCGCCGGTCGAGGTCCGCGACAGCCACACCTACCTCGGTGCGGTCGACCCCGACGGGACCGGCGCCGCCGTCCTGGCCGGGCTGGGCCGCCTGGCCCGGCACGTGCTGGGCGCCCTGCCGGGGCTCGCCGTCGTCGGCGTGACCGGGTCGGCGGGCAAGACCTCCACCAAGGACCTGCTGGCCGCGGTGCTGTCCCCGCTGGGGCCGACCGTCGCGCCGCCGGAGTCGTTCAACAACGAGCTCGGGACGCCGTACACCGCGCTGCGCGCCGACGCGGGCACCCGCAACCTCGTGCTGGAGTTCTCCGCCCGCGGGATCGGCCACATCGCCGCGCTGTGCGCGGTCGCGCCACCGCGGATCGGGGTCGTCCTCAACGTCGGGTCCGCCCACCTCGGCGAGTTCGGCTCCCGCGCCGCGATCGCCACGGCGAAGGGCGAGCTCGTCGAGGCGCTGCCGCCGGGCGACCTGCCCGGCGGGCGGGGCGGCGTCGCCGTCCTCAACGCCGACGACGAGCTGGTCGCCGCCATGGCGACCCGCACCCCCGCCCGGGTCGTCACCTTCGGACGCGCCGCGGACGCCCACGTGCGGGCCACCGACGTCACCCTGAGCGCGGGCCGGGCGTCGTTCCGGCTGGTCACCCCGGCCGGTTCGGCCGACGTCGCGCTGCGGCTGGTGGGGGAGCACCAGGTCTCCAACGCGCTCGCCGCCGCCGCGGTCGCCCTCGAGCTGGGCGGCACCCCGGACGGGATCGCGGCGGCGCTGTCCGCCGCGACGCCGGCGTCGCGCTGGCGGATGGAGGTCACCGACCGCGCCGACGGGGTGACCGTCGTCAACGACGCCTACAACGCCAACCCCGAGTCCGTCCGTGCCGCGATCGTCGCGCTCGGGCAGATCGCCGGCCCGGACCGCCGGGCCTGGGCGGTCCTCGGCCCGATGGCCGAGATCGGGGACGGCGCGGCCGCCGAGCACGCCGCGGCAGCGGAGAACGCCCGCGCCGCCGGGGCCCGGGTGGTCGCCGTCGGCGCACCCGACTACGGGCCCGGCGCCGAGCACGTCGCCGACGTGCCCACCGCCCTGATCCTGCTGCGGGAGCGGACCCGGCCCGGCGACGTCGTGCTGGTCAAGGCCTCCCGCAGCGCCGGGCTCGAGCGGCTCGCCGCCGGCCTGCTGACGACCGAAGGACTGGTGTGCCGGTGAGGGGCCTGTTCCTGGCCGCGGGTCTCGCGCTCGCGGTGTCGATCCTGCTCACCCCGTACCTGATCCGCTTCTTCGCGCGGCAGGGCTTCGGCCAGGAGATCCGCGAGGAGGGCCCGCAGAGCCACCAGTCCAAGCGCGGTACGCCGACGATGGGCGGCGTGGCGATCCTGCTCGCCATCTGGGTGGGCTACCTGGGCTCGCACGCGTTCACCCGGGAGCCGATCACGGCCTCGGCGCTGCTGGTGCTGTTCCTGACCACCGCGCTGGGCGTCGTCGGGTTCCTCGACGACTTCCTCAAGATCCGTCGTCAGCGCAACCTCGGGCTGAACAAGACCTCCAAGATCGTCGGCCAGGTCCTGACCGCGACGATCTTCGGTGTGCTCGCGGTGCGCTTCGTGAACGAGCGCAACCTCGCGCCCGCCTCGGAGAGCCTGTCGTTCGTCCGCGACATCACGGTGCTGAGCTTCGGCGTCGTCGGGTTCGTGCTGCTGTGCAACCTGATCGTCGCCGCCTGGTCGAACGCGGTGAACCTCACCGACGGCCTCGACGGCCTGGCCGCCGGTACCGCCGCGATGGTGCTCGGCACCTACGTGATCATCGCGTTCTGGCAGTTCCGCAACAACTGCGCGATCGCCGCGACCGCGGGCTGCTACGAGGTCCGCGACCCGCTCGACGTCGGCCTGGTCGCCGCCGCCGCGATGGGCGGCTGCATCGGGTTCCTCTGGTGGAACGCCGCCCCGGCCCGCATCTTCATGGGCGACACGGGGTCGCTCGCGCTGGGCGGCCTGCTCGCCGGGCTGTCCATGGTGACCCGCACCGAGCTGCTGCTCGTCGTCATCGGCGGCGTGTTCGTGGTCGAGGCGCTGTCGGTGTCGCTGCAGATCATCGTGTTCCGCACCTCGCGCCGCCGGCTGTTCCGGATGGCACCGTTCCACCACCACTTCGAGCTCGCCGGATGGGCCGAGACGACCGTCATCATCCGGTTCTGGCTGCTCGCCGCGATCTGCGCGGCGATGGGGCTGGGCATCTTCTACTCCGAGTGGCTGTCCATGTCGGGTTCCGGGTGAGCGGCCCGTTCGGCGGGGACCCGGTCCTGGTCGCGGGGGCCGGTGTCTCCGGTCTCGCGGCCGCGACGGCCCTGGTGGCTGCGGGGGCCCGGGTGCTCCTGTCCGACGACCGCGCGGACGCGCTGTCCGCGCTGCCCGACGGTGTCGAGCCGTGGCGTGGCGGCGGGATCCCCGACGGGGTCCGCACCGTCGTCACCTCGCCCGGGCGCCGGCCGGACCACCCGCTGGTCGCCGAGGCCACCGGGCTCGGCGTCGAGGTCATCGGGGAGCCCGAGCTCGCCTGGCGGCTCGGCGCGCTGCGCGACACACCGCCGTCGTGGCTGGTCGTGACCGGCACCAACGGCAAGACCACCACCACCGAGATGCTCGCCGCGATCCTCGCGCGCGCCGGGGTCGACGCCGTCGCCTGCGGCAACATCGGCCACCCGGTGGTCACCGCGGTCGCGGGGGGCCACGCGGTGCTCGCGGTCGAGCTGTCGAGCTTCCAGCTGCACTGGTCGCCGTCGGTGCGCCCGGCCGCGGGCGTGGTGCTCAACGTCGCCGAGGACCACCTGGACTGGCACGGCGGGACGGACGCCTACGCCGCGGCCAAGGCACGCGCGCTGCTGGGCGACGTCGCGGTCGGCGGGGTCGACGACCCCGTGGCCGCACGGCTGCTCGGGGAGTCCCCGGCACCGCGACGCGTCGGGGTCACCCTCGGCCCGCCCGGACCGGAACAGCTCGGTGTCGCCGACGGGGTGCTGACCGACCGCGCGTTCGGCGGCGGGGCACTGCTGGCGGCCGACGCCGTCGTCCCCCCGGGGCCGCCCGGGATCACCGACGCGCTCGCCGCGGCCGCGTTGGCCCGCGCGCACGGTGTGGACCCGGAGCACATCGGCGCCGCCCTGGCGGCGTTCACCCCCGGCCCGCACCGCAGCGCCCCGGCCGGCGAGCACGCCGGTGTCACCTACCTCGACGACTCCAAGGCCACCAACCCGCACGCCGCCGGGGCCGCGCTGGCCGCCGTCGCCGCCCGGCGGCCCGGTGCCCGCGCCGTCTGGGTGGTCGGCGGGCTGCTCAAGGGTGTCGACCCGGCCGAGCTCGGCAGGCTCGCCGCCGCGCACGCCGAGCGGCTGGCGGGGATCGTCGTGATCGGGACGGACCGGACACCGATCGTCGAGGCGCTGACGCGACACGCACCCGGCCTCCCGGTCGAGGAGGTCGCGCCGGGACACGATGGTCCGATGGCGCCCTCCGACCTGCAGGACCCGATGCCGGCCGCGGTCCGCCGCGCGTCCGGCCTGGCCCGCCCCGGCGACGTCGTGCTGCTCGCCCCGGCCGCCGCCTCGATGGACCAGTTCCGCGACTACGCCCACCGCGGCGACGCGTTCGCCGCCGCCGTCGCCGGCCTGGCCGCGGCCGGGGTGTCCCGGTGAGCCCGGCCGCGCCGGACCGCACGCTCGGTCAGGCCGCCGTGACCGGCACCCGCGGGGCCGTGCTGCGGCTGCGGCGCTGGCTGCGCCGCCCGCTGACCTCGCTGCACCTGATCCTCGGCGTCTTCGGGCTGCTGACCCTGTTCGGGCTGGTGATGGTGCTGTCCGCGTCGTCGGTCGGCGACGGCTCGTCGTACTCGGTGTTCACCCGTCAGCTGATGTTCTGCGCGGTCGGGCTGGTGCTGTTCTACGTGGGCCTGCGGGTCCCCCCGCGTCGCCTGCGCGCCGCGGCACCGGTACTGCTGATCATCGGCCTGGTCGCGCTGGTCCTGGTGCTGATCCCGGGGATCGGTGCGCTGCGCGGCGGCGCCCGGTCCTGGTTCGCGTTCGGCCCGGTCTCGCTGCAGCCGTCGGAGGGCGTGAAGATCGCGCTGACGCTGTGGGGCGCCCACGTGCTCGCCGCCCGCCGCGCCGTGATGCACCGCTGGAAGCACGCCCTCAACCCGGTCGTCCCGGTGACGCTGGTGATCTTCACGCTGCTCGTGCTGGAGCCCGACCTCGGTATGACGATCTCGGTCGGGATCATCATGCTCGCGCTGCTGTACTTCGGCGGCGCCCCGGTGAAGCTGCTCGCGCTGATCGCGGGCGGCGGCCTGGCCGGCGCGGTGATCCTCGGGCTGACCGCCGGGTACCGGGCCAGCCGGATCACGGCGTTCCTGTCGTCGTCGGCGGACCCGCTGGGCCCGGCCTACCAGGCGACGCAGGCGCTGTATGCGCTCGCCGACGGCGGCCTGTTCGGCGTCGGCCTCGGCCAGGGCCGGGCGAAGTGGGACTACCTGCCCAACGCCCACAACGACTTCATCTTCGCGATCATCGGCGAGGAGCTGGGCCTGGTCGGGGCGGGCGCGGTACTCGCGCTCTTCGCGACGCTGGCCTACACCGGCATGCGGATCGCCGCCCGCAACACCGACCCGTGGCTGCGGATCGTCGTCGCGACGTCGACGGCGGGCATGGTCGTGCAGGCGTCGATCAACATCGGGTACGTCGTGGGACTGCTGCCGGTGACCGGGCTGCAGCTCCCGCTGATCTCCTCCGGCGGTACCTCGCTGGTGGTGACCATGTTCCTGTTCGGGCTGCTCACGAACGCGGCCCGGCACGAGCCGGAGGCGGTCGCCGCGCTCCGGAAGGACGGGCAGGGGCGGCTGGCGAAGCTGCTGCGCCTGCCGTTGCCGCAGCCCTACCGCGCACCGGCACCGGTGTCGCGGTGGGCGGCGCGCTAGGGCGCTCCCACTCCGAGTGGGAGCGGACACGACGGACGACGCAAGGGGCACGAGAGCGTGACGGGTACGGATCAGACCGGCGGGAACGACGGCACCGGCTCGGGCCGGGAGCCCGGCCGGCGTCCGACCATGGGCGGCCGTGCTCCCGGGCCCCACGAGGTCCGGCCGGACGGTGTGGTCTTCGGTGGCCCGGACGGGGCGGGCGGCACGGGCGGCCGGCCGGGCTGGCCCACGGAGTCCCCGTCGGGTGCCGACCTGTTCGATGCCTCTGCTGCTCCGGAGTCCCCGTCGGCGCAGGTCCCCGCGTCGCAGCCGTCCGTGGAGCCGGGTCCGCGTGGCCCGCAGCGGCTGCCCGGTACCGGGTGGGACCCGCACGCGCAGTCCCGCCGCCCGGGCGCCCCCCGCAGCGGCGACGGGCCGCAGGGGACGAATGGCGTCGCGCACGGCGACCGCAGCGCGGCCCGGCCGGCGAACGGCGCCCCGCACGAGGGCCTCGGGTCCGACGGCGCCGACCGCCACGACGGCCCGCACACCGACGGCCCGCGGAACGGTGTCGCACGCAACGGTGCCGACCACCACGACGCCCCGCGCACCGGTGACCTGCGCAACGGCACCCCGCAGAGCGCCGCACCGCAGAACGGTGCCCCCCGCAGCGGCGGCTCCCGGAACGGCGCCCCGCGCAACGGTGTCCCGCGCGGCGCTGCCGAGGGCGGGGACCAGGGCGCTCCGCAGGGCCCGAACGGCGTGTCCCACGGACCGGACGGCGTCGCTCCGGACGGTGGTCCGCGCGGCCTGGACGGCGCACCGCGACCCGCCGACGACGCCGGACAGCAGCCGGGCGGCCTGCCGCGCCGCCGGCCCGGGGGGCCGGTGCCGCCCGGAGCGATGCCGTCGCGTCCCGGCGCGGCCGACGACCTGTTCACCCCTCGCGGGAGCACCGGACGCAGAGGCCCGGACCCGACCCGGTCGGGTGCCCCGGCGGACGGCGTGCCGCGCACCGGCCCGGGGGAGGACGGCCCCGCCGCCGGCCCCGCACCCGCCGGTCCGGGGCCGCACGTCCCCGGCGCCCCGGCGACGGACACCGGACCCACCGTCACCACGCCGCACACCACCGGACCACACGCGGCGGCCCCGCACGGCGCCGGCGTGAACGGTGCCGGCGTGAACGGTGCCGGCCTGAACGGTGCTGCGCCCTCCGGCGCCGGTACCGACGGCACCCGGGCCCCCGGCGGCCGCAGCGACGCCGCCACCGGCCCGGACACGGTCGACACGACCGGACCGGACGCCGGGACGGGCCCGCAGCAGCCCGTCGCCGACGGCCGGGGCACCGCAGGGGCCGAGGACCCCACGGCGACCGACCCCGGTGGGAGCACCCCGCAGCGGACCGGCCCGCAGGAGCCCCGGCAGACCGGCCCGGCGACCCCGGGTCCGGACTCCACCGGATCCACCCCGGCCCGCCGGGAACAGTCGGCCGGCGAGCCGCCGACCGTCGCGCACCCCGCGGGCGACGCCGCCGCGCTCCCGGCCGCCGCCTCGGCGGACGCGCCGTCGGGCACCGGGTGGCAGCAGGCCCGGACCCCGTCGGCCCCGCAGCAGCGCCCGGCGCAGCCCGGCGAGCGTGAGCACGCCGGCGTCACCGCCACCGGTCCGCAGAGCGGGCCCGAGCCGGGCGCGCTGTCGGCGACCGGTCCCCGTGGCCCGGTCCCGCCGCACGGCAGGTCCGCCCCCGGTCCGTACGCGCCCGGACGTCCCGGCGCCGGTCCCCACGGCCCCGTCCCCGGTGGCCCCGGCCCGCAGCAGTTCGGGCGTCCCGGCCCGGCGGGCCCGAACGCCCTGACCGGCACCGGCCCGTACCGCCCCGCCGCCCCCGGACGGCAGAGCCTGGGACAGCAGGGCCCCGGGCAGCAGGGCCCCGGACAGCAGGGCCCCGGCACCGCCCGCCCGGGTCCGCAGGGTCCCGGTCCGCAGGCGCCGGGTCCACAGGGCACCGCACGTCAGGGGCCCGGGTACGCGGGCCCCGGCCGACCGGGGACGGCGGGAACCGGGCCGTTCCGCCCGGTCGGCCCCGGCGGGTTCGGTCCGGCCGCCCCCGGCACCCCCGCGCCGTACGGCCCCGGCGGGCCCGGTGCACCGGGGTGGCAGGGCCCCGGTGGCCCGGTCGCACCCGGACCGCAGAGCCCGGTTGCCCCCCAGGGGCCCGGCGGTCCGCGGCCCCACGGCCTTCAGGGACCCGGCCCCCATGGACCCGGCCCTCAGCCGAACGGCCCGCAGCAGAACCCGCAGGGCGACGGCGTGCCCGGGCCCGGCGTGCCCGGACCCACCGGCCCCGACGCGACCCGCACCTTCGGCCCCGCCACCACGCGACCCGCGGGGGAGCAGGCGCCGGCGCCGGTGCGGGGCGGCCTGTCGGTCGTCGTCGCCGGGGGTGGGTCGGCCGGGCACATCGAGCCCGCGCTGGCCGTCGCCGACGCGATCCGGCGGCTCGTCCCGGGAGCCCGGGTCACCGCGCTCGGCACCGAGAAGGGCCTCGACACCCAGTTGATCCCGGCCCGCGGCTACCCGCTCGAGCTGATCCCGCCGGTGCCGCTGCCCCGCAAGCCCACCGCCGACCTGTTCAAGCTCCCCGGCAACGTCCGGGGCGCGGTGAAGCGGGTCCGGGAGGTGCTGGAGGCGGCGGAGGCCGACGTCGTCGTCGGGTTCGGCGGGTTCGTCTCGCTGCCCGCCTACCTCGGCGCCCGCGGCCGGGTGCCGATCGTCGTGCACGAGGCCAACGCCCGCGCCGGGCTCGCGAACAAGGTCGGCGCGCGGTTCGCCTCCGCCGTCTGCGTCGCGGTGCCCGGCACCGGACTCGCGAACGAGGAGGTGGTCGGGATGCCGCTGCGCCGCTCGATCACCACCCTGGACCGGGCGTCGCTGCGGCCGGAGGCCCGGACGTACTTCAACCTCCCCCCGCACGGCCCTGTGCTGCTGGTCTTCGGCGGCTCCCAGGGCTCCCGGACCCTGAACGACGCGGTCGCCGGGGCCCTGCCCGCCTTCACCGAGCGGGGCATCTCGGTCCTGCACGCGTACGGGAAGAACGGCACCCCCGCCGACCCACGGCCCGGCTACGTGCCGGTGCCCTACATCGAGCGGATGGACCTCGCCTACGCCGCCGCGGACGTCGTCCTCGGCCGGTCCGGCATGACCACCGTCGCCGAGCTCACCGCCGTCGGGCTGCCCGCGGTGTACGTGCCGCTGCCGCACGGCAACGGTGAGCAGGCGCTCAACGCCCGCCCGGTCGTCGAGGCCGGGGGCGGCAAGCTCGTGCAGGACGAGGACATGAACGGCGAACGCGCGATCGACGAGCTGATGCCGATGCTCACCGACCCCGACCTGGCCCTCGCGATGGGCCGCCGCGCCCGCGCCGCCGGGCACGGCGAGGCCGACGAGAAGATCGCCCGCATCGTCATGGAGGTGGCGGGCCGGTGAGCGTGCTCTCCGACCACGTCCACCTCATCGGGATCGGCGGCGCCGGGATGAGCGGGATCGCGCGGATCCTGCTCGCCCGCGGAGCGACCGTCTCCGGGTCCGACGCGCGGGACTCCCGCACGGTCACCGCGCTGCGCGCGCTCGGCGCACGCGTCGAGACCGGGCACGACGCCGGCCACCTGCGCCACGGCGGCGAGACCCCGCCGACCGTGGTCGTCTCCACCGCGATCCGGGAGACCAACCCGGAGCTGGCCGCCGCCCGCGAGCGCGGCTACGACGTCGTCCACCGGGCGGTCGCACTGGCCGCGCTGACCGAGGGACGGCGGCTGGTCGCCGTCGCCGGGACGCACGGCAAGACCTCGACGACGTCGATGGTCACCGTCGCCCTGCAGCACGCCGGGGCCGACCCGTCGTTCGCGATCGGCGGCGACCTGTCGGTGTCCGGGTCGGGCGCCCACCACGGGAGCGGCGACGTGTTCGTCGTCGAGGCCGACGAGAGCGACGGCTCGTTCACCGCGTTCGCCCCGTCGGTCGCGATCGTCACCAACGTCGAGCCCGACCACCTCGACCACCACGGCGACGAGGCCGCCTACCGGGCGGTGTTCGAGCGGTTCCTGGAACGGCTCGTCCCCGGCGCGACGCTGGTCGCCTGCGTCGACGACCCGGGGGCCGCCGAGGTCGCGGTGCGGGCGGAGGAGTCGGGCGTCACCGTGCTGCGCTACGGCCGCACCGCGACCGGTCCGCACGACGCCCGGCTGCTCGAGTTCACCCCGGACGGCACCGGCTGCCGTGCGCGGTTCCGCACCGGCGACGCCGAGCACGAGCTCACCCTCGGCGTCCCGGGCGAGCACATGGTCCTCAACGCGCTCGGTGCGTTCCTCGCCGGCGTCGCCGTCGGGACCGACCCGGCCGTGCTGCTGGAGGGCCTCGCCGGGTTCGGCGGGGTGCAGCGCCGGTTCGAGTTCAAGGGCCGCGCCCGCGGCGTGTCGGTCTACGACGACTACGCCCACCACCCCACCGAGGTCGCCGCCACCCTGCGCGCCGCCCGCGAGGCCGCGCCGGTCCGCGAGGGGCGACGCGGCCGCGTCCTGGTCGCGTTCCAGCCGCACCTGTACTCCCGCACCCGGCTGTTCGCCGCCGGGTTCGGCGCGTCGCTGTCGCTGGCGGACGAGGTGATGGTGCTCGACGTCTACGGTGCCCGGGAGGATCCCGAACCCGGCGTCGGTCCGGCGCTCATCACCGACGCGGTGACGTTGCCGGCCGGGCGGGTGCACCGAGCCCCCTCGTGGGAGCGGACACCCGCGGCGATCGCCGCGCTCGCGACCGACGGCGACGTCGTGATCACCATGGGCGCCGGTGACGTCACCGCGCTCGGGCCGGAGATCCTGCGGGAGCTCGCCGGCGAGGGGTGAGCGCGCGACACGGCGGCGGCACAGCGGGGGCACGATGAGCAGCGACGAGCAGGACACCGGAGACGACCGGGCCCGGGACGGTGCCCGGTCGCCGGGCCGCCGTGACCCCGAGCAGGAGCGCCGCGCCGCCGAGCGCGCCCGTCGCATCCGGGAGCGCCGCGCCGCCGAACGCCGTGCCGCCGCCGGGACCCCCGCCGCCGACGGCCCCGACGAGCCCGAGGACGCCGGCGACCGGGCCGCCGACACCGGCGAGGTGGCCGAGCCGGCGGACCGGGGGAGCGGACGCGGCGCGGCTGCCGCGGTCCGGGAGCGCACGGCGGCCCGCGCGGTCGAACGGTCCCGCAGCCGCGACCCGCGCTACCGGCGCCGTCGCCTCGTCGCTCTGCTGGCCACCGCCGTCGTCGTGCTCCTCGGGGTGTCCGCGGCCGGCTGGTGGGCGCTGGGCCGGTACGGCCCCCCGGTGGCCACCGTGCGGGTCGACGGCACCCGCCAGATCCCCGTCCGCGACGTCGAGGCCGCCGCGGGCGACCAGACCGGTGTCCCGCTCGCCGCGGTCGACACCGACGGCGTCGCCGCCCGCGTGTCGGCCATCCCCGGCGTCGCCGCGGTGGAGGTCGACCGGTCCTGGCCGGACACCCTGGTGGTGGCCGTGACCGAACGCACCCCGGCCGCGCTGCTCGACACCCCGGACGGACCGAAGCTCGTCGACGTCGCCGGATTCGTCTACCGCGACGCCCCGCCCGACGTGCGGCTGCCCCGGCTCCAGCTGCCGCGCGTCGCCCCGGACGACCCCGCCACCCTCGCCGCGGTCGGTGTCCTGCAGGCACTGCCGGTCCCGGTCCGCGACCAGGTGCAGTCGCTGTCGCTCGGCGGGGGCGGATCCACTTTCGAGCTGGGGCTCACCGAGGACCGGCGGGTCCTGTGGGGCCCGTGGCCGGACACCGACCGGACCGCCGCCCGGGCCCGGGTCCTCGGACCGGTGCTGCAGCGCGAGGGCGCCGTCTACGACGTCTCCAGCCCGTCGCTGGTCACCGTCCGGCAGCGCTGACCCGCCGCACCCGACCCGATGGTTGCGGCGGGTGACCGTCCGACGACCGTGCGGGTTTCCACCGGCGGCGAGGTCGAACCACCCGGGCGGGGTGTTGTCGTCGTGCGGCGCGCCTGCTGGACCCGGGCACCGCACTCCACTTAGCGTGCGCACCCGAAGGCCCGGGGCACCCGGAGCTTGACCCACCCGAACCCCGGACCCCGAGCGACTGGAAGGTGCCGCGCATGACGCCCCCGCACAACTACCTGGCAGTGATCAAGGTGGTCGGCATCGGTGGCGGCGGCGTCAACGCCGTCAACCGGATGATCGAGGTCGGCCTCAAGGGCGTCGAGTTCATCGCGGTGAACACCGACGCCCAGGCCCTCCTCATGTCCGACGCCGACGTGAAGCTCGACATCGGTCGTGAGCTGACCCGCGGCCTCGGTGCCGGCGCCAACCCCGAGGTCGGGGGCAAGGCCGCCGAGGACCACGCCGAGGAGATCGAGGAGGTCCTCAAGGGGGCCGACATGGTCTTCGTCACCGCGGGCGAGGGCGGCGGCACCGGCACCGGCGGCGCACCCGTCGTCGCCTCGATCGCCCGCAAGCTCGGCGCGCTGACCATCGGTGTCGTCACCCGCCCGTTCACCTTCGAGGGGCGCCGTCGCGCGGGGCAGGCCGAGGAGGGCATCCAGGCGCTCCGCAACGAGTGCGACACCCTCATCGTCATCCCGAACGACCGGCTCCTGCAGCTCGGCGACGTCGGCGTCTCGCTGATGGACGCCTTCCGCTCCGCCGACGAGGTGCTCCTCTCCGGTGTCCAGGGCATCACCAACCTGATCACCACCCCCGGACTGATCAACCTCGACTTCGCCGACGTCAAGTCGGTCATGTCCGGGGCCGGGTCGGCGCTGATGGGAATAGGGTCCGCACGCGGCGAGGGCCGCGCCGTGCAGGCCGCCGAGAAGGCGATCAACTCGCCGCTGCTCGAGGCGTCGATGGACGGCGCGCAGGGTGTGCTGCTGTCGATCGCGGGCGGCTCGGACCTCGGTCTGTTCGAGATCCACGAGGCGGCGTCGCTGGTCCAGGAGGCCGCGCACCCCGAGGCGAACATCATCTTCGGCACCGTGATCGACGACTCGCTCGGTGACGAGGTGCGGGTCACCGTGATAGCGGCCGGCTTCGAGGGCGGCACACCGACCCACAAGAAGCTCGAGCCCGCCGTGTTCTCCCGCGGCACCCAGAAGTCCGCCGAGCCCGCACCGCAGGCCGCGCCACCGCAGCAGGCCGAGCAGACCCAGCAGCACCAGACCCAGCAGCACCAGACCCAGCAGCACCAGGGCCAGCAGCCGCAGGGCCAGTCCCGCTGGGCCGCGACGACTGCGACCACCCCGTCGGCGCCGCACCTGCCCGCCACGGCGCACGCCCCCGAGCGCACCGGGACGCTGCCGCCCGCGCAGCCCACCGCCCCGGCCCCGCGCCAGGGCGACACCCAGCACCACGGCGGCGACGGCGCGGCCGTTCCGAGCGGTCCGATGTCCGCGCCGGCCTCGCCGACGTCGGCCCCGGCCCAGCACGGGACCGTCGGCGGGAACCCCGCGGCGCGTCCGGCCGAGCCGGTCGAGGACGAGGTGGACGTCCCGCCGTTCATGCGGCGCTGACCCGCGTGCCGGACTTACCGACGCCGGCCACGGCGGCCCGCGTGGGCGGCACCCGCCGCGCGCGGATCCGCCGGGTCACCACCACCCGGGCCGGTGGCCGGTCCGAGGGCCCGTTCACCTCGTTCAACCTGTCGTCGGGGGTCGGGGACGACCCGGCCGCGGTGACCGGGAACCGGGCCCGCGTCGTGCGTGAGCTCGGCCTGTCCGGACTGGTGTTCCTGAACCAGGTCCACGGCCGCGACGTCGCCGTGCTGCGCGAGCCCCCGCGGGCCCGCCCCGGCACCGGTGGTGTCGCCCCGGACATCGCCGACGTCGACGCCGTCGTCACCGACGTGCCGCTGCTCGGCATCGCGGTGCTCGCGGCCGACTGCGTACCGGTGCTGTTCGGCGACCCGGTCGCCGGCGTCGTCGGGGCCGCCCACGCGGGCCGCGTCGGCGCGGCCGCGGGCGTCGTCGACGCCGTCGTGACCGAGATGACCGCACTGGGCGCGCAGCCCGCACGGCTGGAGGTCCTGCTCGGGCCGTCGGTCTGCGGCCGCTGCTACGAGGTGCCCCCGGCCATGCGCGCCGAGGTCGACGCCGCGCTGCCGGGCAGCGCGTCCACCACCCGCACCGGCACCGCCGGCCTGGACCTGCGCGCCGGGCTCACCCGCCGCCTCGCCGACCTCGGCGTCACGAAGGTCGCGACCGACCCGCGCTGCACCGTCGAGGACCCGGACCTGTTCAGCCACCGCCGCGACGGCCGCTGCGGCCGCCAGGCCGGGATCACCTGGCTCGACCCGCGCTGACCGGCGGCCCGGTCCGGCGATCCACGCCACGCGGGGCTCGCGGGCGCCCCCGCGGGCGGGAACGATGGACGCCGTGTCCGATCCCCGCACCCCCACCGCCGACCGTGTCGGCGAACTGACCGACCGACTGGCCGCCGTCCGCGAGCGGGTGGCCGAGGCCTGCCGCGCCGCCGGCCGCGACCCCTCCGAGGTCGGGCTGCTCGCCGTCACCAAGACGATCCCGGCCGCCGACGTGGCCGCGCTGGTCGACCTCGGGCTGGACGCCTTCGCCGAGAACCGCGCGCAGGAGGCGGCGTCCAAGGTGGACGAGGTCCGGGCGCTGCGCCCGGACGCCTCCCCGGACTGGTTCTTCGTCGGCGGGCTGCAGCGGAACAAGGTACGGACGGTGCTCCCGTGGGTGACACGGATCGACTCCGTCGACTCGCCCCGGCTGGCCCGCGCGATCGACAAGGAGGTCGCGAAGGCCCGCGACGCGGGGGAGCGCGGCGGCCCGCTGCCGGTGCTCGTGCAGTACAGCGTCGACGGCGACGCCGACCGCGGCGGCGTCGCCCCGGAGGGGCTCGTCGAGCTGACGGACCTGGTCACGGAGCTGCCGGGGCTGGAACTGGCCGGGCTGATGGCCGTCGCGCCGCTGGGCTGGGAGCCCGATGCGGCGTTCGAGCGGATCGCCGAGGCGCACCGGGAGACCGTCGGGCGGCACCCCGGGGCGACGGTCCTGTCCGCCGGGATGAGCGGGGACCTGGAGTCGGCGATCGGTCACGGATCGACGGTGGTGCGTGTCGGTACGGCCCTTGTGGGGGATCGGCGGATAGCCTCCGAGTAATCGCTGGTGGGTGTGGGTACTGAGCAGGTGGCGGAGACCGCACCGTCGGCGAGACCGTCGCCAGAACGCGGGGTGCGCGTGCGGTTGGGACGCGTACGGAGTCGAGCAGTACTGCGAGGGGACAGCGGATGAGCGCGATGTACCGGCTGAAGGCGTACTTCGGCATGGTCCCGGCCGACGAGATGGACTATGTGGACGAACCGGATCACTACCGGGGCGGCCACGAGCACCACGCCGGCCCGCGCGGTGACCGTTGGTCCGCCGGGGCCGGTCGGTTCGCCGACCAGGCGTCCTACGACGGCGACCGCTACGAGACCGCGGTCCGCTACGAGGACGGATGGGGCGCCCGCCCGGCGCGGGAGGCCCTCCGTCCGGCGCGCGCCGTGCGGCAGGATCCGCGCGGCGAGCGGGAGACGCTCGGGCTGGTCCCGGAGCGCGGGAACCTTCCCACTCCCCTCGGAGGCGGCCCCGGAGCGGCTGTCCGCGGGGCGCTGGCGATGGACCCGGAGACCCTCCGGGGTCCGGCACGCGAGGAGCGGAACGAGCCCGTCGTGGCCCCCGCGCCGGTGCCGGAGCAGCGCGACCGGGCGGCCGCGGGACCGGCGTCGATCACGACGCTGCACCCCCGCAGCTACAACGAGGCCCGCACCATCGGTGAGCGCTACCGCGACGGTGTGCCCGTCATCATGAACCTCACGGATCTGGACGGCGCGGCAGCGAAACGCCTGGTGGACTTCGCCGCGGGCCTGGCGTTCGCCCTGCGCGGGAGCATCGACAAGGTCACCGATCGGGTGTTCCTTCTCACGCCGGCCGACGTCGAGGTCTCCGCGGACGACGCGCGGAGGCTCGCCGAGCGCGGAGCTTTCCGACAGGATTGAGTCGTGGCCGACCCGATCCTGACGCTGATCTATTACGTCCTGTTCTTCTTCTGGCTGCTGCTCGCGGCCCGCATCGTCGTCGAGATGGTCCGGTCGTTCGCGCGCCAGTGGCGACCCGCCGGAGCGCCCGCCGTGGCGCTCGAGGTCGTCTTCACCGTGACCGACCCTCCGGTCAAGTTGCTGCGGAGAGTGATCCCCGTGGTCCGTATCGGAGGCGTAGGACTGGACCTGTCGATTATGGTTCTGTTGCTGGTGGTGTTCATCTCGATGAGCGCCGTCAGATCACAGCTCCTGGGATGAGCCCCAGTCACCCGGGAGTGCCGCCGAGGACCGCATGAGGTGATCCGATGCCGCTGACGCCCGCCGACGTTCATAACGTCGCGTTCAGCAAACCCCCGATCGGGAAGCGGGGTTACAACGAGGACGAGGTCGACGCCTTCCTCGATCTGGTCGAGGCCGAACTGGCCCGGCTGATCGGGGAGAACGACGACCTGCGCGACCAGGTCGCGCAGCTGGAGCAGCGTCTCGGCGATGCCGAGGCCGACCTGGAGGAGGCACGGAGCCAGCCGGCTCCGGCGCAGACCCAGGCCCTGGCCGCCTCCCCGTCGCCGATGGGCCGTGGTGCGGGTGCTCCCGCTCCGCAGCTGGCCGGTGCCGGCCCCGCCGATGCCGACGGCGGTGACCACCACGTGCAGGCCGCCAAGGTCCTGGGCCTCGCCCAGGAGATGGCGGACCGCCTGACCGCGGAGGCCAAGAACGAGGCCGACACGATGCTGTCGGACGCCCGGAACAAGTCCGAGCAGCTCCTGTCGGACGCCCGGACGAAGGCCGACGGCCTGGTCAACGACGCGCGCTCGCGTGCCGAGACCATGCTCAACGACGCCCGCACGCGGGCCGAGACGCTCGAGCGCCAGTCGCGCGAGAAGGCGTCCGGCCTGGTCAGTGAGGCCGAGCGCAAGCAGAACGAGATCATGGGCGCCATCCAGCGCGACAAGTCCGTTCTGGAGAAGAAGATCGACGAGCTCCGGACCTTCGAGCGGGAGTACCGCACCCGTCTGAAGACCTACCTGGAGTCGCAGCTGCGTGACCTGGAGGGTCGCGGTTCGGCTGCCCCGTCGGACGGCACCGGTGCCACCAGGTCGGGCTCGAACGGCGGGTACGCCGCCTCCGGGTACGGCCAGCGGGCCGACACCGGGAGCTGACCGCCCCACGGCGCCTCCGAGGTGCCGGGGACGACCGACGACGACCGGGTAGCGGACAGGTGCCGCTGCCGACCGACGGAGTTCGCCGATGCTGGTGCTGGTCCTGATCCTCGTGGTCATCGCGCTGGTGCTGCTGCTCGCAGGATGGTTCCTGCACGTGGTGGCACTGGCGTGGACATCGGTGGTCATCAGTCTGATCGCGGGCCTGGTGCTCGCCTACGACTGGTGGCAGACCCGTGCCGCGGTGAAGGCAGGTGACCGGGCGGAGGCCGACGCCTCCGGTCGTGGCACCGGTGCCCCCGCGGCGCCGGACCGGGCCGACCGGGCCGACATGGAGGCGCGCTACGGCGCCGACATGGAGCCCGCGACGCAGGTCCTGCCGGTCGTCCGGCCGGACAGCGGCGCGGCCTCGGGTACGCCCGAGGCGGCGCAGAACGCGACCGACCAGACCATCCAGATGCCGGTTGTCAGGCCGTCCGGCTCTGCGGAGGGACCGCCCGGCGCATCTCGATCGGGTGGACTTTCGTCACGCACGGTGACCGAATCCGGTGCCGAGGACGCGGCCGACCCGAGTGGGGTGGCCGCGTCGCACGCGGGCGCCCCGGCGGGACCGGACGGGGAGGACGGTGCGGGTCGTGGCGGCGACCCGGCACGGTCCGGCCCCGGCGAACCCGGCACCGCGGAACCGCCCGCCGAGGCGACGACGCGGGCGACGGACTCGCGGCCGACCGGAACCGGCGCCGCCGGCACGACGTCGGCCGTGACGGCGGCAGCCGCAGGCGCGGTCGCCGCCGGGACGGCCGGTGCCGTGGCAGCCGGCCGCGACGGCGGGTCGGGCTCGGACCCGGCAGCACGTTCCGGTGCCCACGACGGTGCCGACGACCCGGGCTTCGGCTCGGGCTCGGGCACCGGCTCGGGCGCCGACGGCACGGGAGATGCTGGCACGGGCACCCCGCCCGCCGCCGGATCCGACCGGCCGGACAGCCCGGAGGGCCGGTCCGGCCCCTCCGACGCGACCACCGCGACCCGTACCCCGGGAACGGCGGACACGACCACCGCGAACGGCGCTCCGGGAGCGGCGGACGCCACCACGGCGGACCACGTCCCGGGGGCGGCGGACGCGACCATTGCGACCCGCACCCCCGGAGCGGCCGACACCACCACGGCGACCCGCGCCGCGGGCGCACCCGGCGGGCCGGACGCGGGCAGCCCCGGCGGACCGGTCGGAGCGGGCGGCCCGTCCGGCGCAGGCCTTCCCGACGCCGCTGCCCCCGTGGGCGCCGCGGCCGCCGGATCCGGGGCCCCGGCCGACGACGACCGGGCCGGGACACCGGCGGGCACGCCCGCCGGAGCCGGCGTGGACACGAACGGCACCCCGACCGACGCCGTCGGGGCCGACGCGCCCACCGGGACCGACGGCGACTCCCCGGAGGAGCCGCGCGACCCGACCCTCGCCGCACTCGCCGCGCGCCTGCCCGACGAGGTGCTCGTCATCGACGAACACCCCCGGTACCACGTGCAGACCTGCCGGGCCCTCACCGGTCGCCCGGTGATCCCGCTGCCGGTCAGCGAGGCCGTCGAGCTCGGGTTCACCCCGTGCGGCTGGTGCGCACCGAACCGGACCCTCGGCGACCGCCACCCCGCCCAGGCCCGCTGACCAGCAGCGCGGCGCGCCCCACGGAATAACGGGGCGCGACCGCGCGCTACCCTGGTCCCACAGGCACCGATCCGGCCATCACCGGGGAGCCTCCGGAAGAAACGGCCCCGGGCCGGAGTAGAACCGGACGGGTGCGGCCCGTCATCGCCGTCGAAAGAGAGGCCCGTGCACACCCGTGCACGGGCAAGCGGGGTGGTACCGCGGCCCGGCTCTCCAGAGCCGTCGTCGTCCCCGTGCGAAGCGAGAGCACGCACGAGGAGCGACACACGTGAGCGGCTATCCCGACGTCCCGGCGCACCCGTCGTTCCCGACGCTCGAGCAGGACGTGCTCGCGTCGTGGGACACCGACGACACCTTCCGCGCGTCGGTCGACCGGCGCCCCGCCGGCGAGAACGGGGCCGACGAGTACGTCTTCTACGACGGCCCGCCCTTCGCCAACGGCCTCCCGCACTACGGCCACCTGCTGACCGGTTACGTCAAGGACGTCGTCCCGCGGTACCGCACCATGCGCGGCCACCGGGTCGAGCGCCGCTTCGGCTGGGACACCCACGGCCTGCCTGCCGAGGTCGAGACCGAGAACCAGCTCGGCATCAAGCACAAGTCCGAGATCGACGAGATGGGCGTCGCCGCGTTCAACGAGGCGTGCCGTACGTCCGTGCTGCGCTACACCGGCGAGTGGCGCGACTACGTGACCCGCCAGGCCCGCTGGGTCGACTTCGACAACGACTACAAGACCCTGGACCTGGACTACATGGAGTCCGTCCTCTGGGCGTTCAAGTCGCTGTGGGACAAGGGTCTCGTCTACTCCGGCTTCCGGGTGCTCTGGTACTGCTGGCGCTGCGAGACACCGCTCAGCGCCACCGAGACCAAGATGGACGACGTCTACACCGACCGGCAGGACCCGGCCGTCACCGTCGGGCTGCGCCTGTCGACGCCGGACCGCCCGGAGACCGACGGCGCCCTCGCCCTGGTCTGGACGACCACTCCGTGGACCCTGCCGTCGAACCTCGCCGTGGCCGTGCACCCCGACGTCGACTACGTGGTCGTGGAGGCGAACTCCGAGCGCTGGCTGCTCGCGGAGGCCCGGGTCGCCGCGTACGCCCGCGAGCTGGGGGAGGAGCCGCCGGTCCTGGCGCGGGTGACGGGGTCGGACCTGCTCGGCGCGAGCTACACCCCGCCGTTCGACTTCTTCACCGGCCGCGAGAACGCCCACCGCGTGCTCGCCGCGGACTACGTCACCACCGAGGACGGCACCGGGCTGGTCCACATCGCCCCCGCCTTCGGTGAGGAGGACAAGGAGGTCACCGACGCGGCCGGCATCGAGGTCGTCAACCCGGTCGACTCCCGCGGCGAGTTCACCACGGAGGTCCCGCCGTACGCCGGCATGCAGGTGTTCGACGCGAACCCGCAGGTCATCCGCGACCTCAAGGACGGCAACGCGCACGCGCAGGGCGTCCTGCTGCGCCACGAGACCTACGACCACCCGTACCCGCACTGCTGGCGCTGCGGCAACGCGCTGATCCAGCGCGCCGTCGACTCCTGGTTCGTACGCGTCACCCGGTTCCGGGACCGGATGGTCGAGCTCAACCAGGAGATCGACTGGACGCCCGCGCACGTGCGCGACGGCCAGTTCGGCAAGTGGCTCGAGGGCGCCCGCGACTGGGGCATCTCCCGCAACCGCTACTGGGGCAGCCCGATCCCGGTGTGGCAGTCCGACGACCCGCGCCACCCGCGCACCGACGTCTACGGCTCGCTCGACGAGATCGAGCGCGACTTCGGCGTGCGCCCGACAGACCTGCACCGGCCGTACGTCGACCAGCTGACCCGGCCCAACCCGGACGACCCGACCGGGCGCTCGACCATGCGCCGGGTGCCGGAGGTGCTCGACTGCTGGTTCGAGTCCGGCTCGATGCCGTTCGCGCAGGTCCACTACCCGTTCGAGAACCGCGACTGGTTCGAGCACCACTACCCGGGCGACTTCATCGTCGAGTACAACGGCCAGACCCGCGGCTGGTTCTACACGCTGCACGTGCTGGCCACCGCCCTGTTCGACCGGCCCGCGTTCCGCAACTGCGTCGCGCACGGCATCGTCCTGGGCGACGACGGCGCGAAGATGTCCAAGTCGCGCAAGAACTACCCCGACGTCAACGAGGTCTTCGACCGCGACGGCAGCGACGCCATGCGGTGGTTCCTCATGGCGAGCCCGATCCTGCGCGGCGGCAACCTCGTCGTCACCGAGCAGGGCATCCGCGAGGGCGTCCGCCAGGCGATCCTGCCGCTGTGGAACACCTGGTACTTCCTGTCGCTCTACGCCGGCGGGGAGCGCGGCACGTTCCGCACCGACAGCCCGTACGTCCTCGACCGGTACGTGCTGGCCAAGACCGCCGACCTCGTCGACGGCGTCACCGCGGCGATGGACGCCTACGACATCGCCGGGGCCTGCGACCGCATCCGCGACCACGCCGAGACCCTCACCAACTGGTACGTCCGGCGGTCCCGGGAGCGGTTCTGGTCCGGGGACGCGGCCGTGCGGCAGGACGCCGTCGACACCCTGCACACCGTGCTGGAGGTGACCTGCCGGGTCGCGGCGCCGCTGCTGCCGCTGACCACCGAGGCCATCTGGCGCGGTCTCACGGGGGAGCGGTCGGTGCACCTCACCGACTGGCCCGCCGGGTCCGACCCGTCGGTCTCGCAGCGCGAGGCCGGAGCCGGGCTGCCGCACGACGCCGACCTCGTCGCCGGGATGGACCGGATCCGGCAGGTCGCGAGCGCGGCGCTGTCGCTGCGCAAGTCCGCGAAGGTGCGGGTGCGCCAGCCGCTGCCCGCGCTGACCGTCGCCGCGAGCGACGCCACGGCGCTGGAGGACTTCACCGGGCTGCTCGCCGACGAGGTCAACGTCCGCTCGGTCGAGCTGACCGACGACGTCGCCACGCACGGCCGGTTCGAGATCGCCGTCAACGCCCGGGTCGCCGGACCGCGCCTGGGCAAGGACGTCCAGACCTGCATCCGCGCGGTCAAGGCGGGGGAATGGTCCCAGGAGGGCGACACCGTCGTGGCCGCGGGGATCGCGCTGCAGCCGGGCGAGTTCACCGAGAAGCTCGTCGCCGCCGACCCGGAGCGGACCCAGGCCCTGCCCGGGAACGCGGGGCTCGTCGTCCTCGACACCACGGTGACGCCGGAGCTGGCCGCGGAGGGCACCGCCCGCGACGTCGTGCGCGTCGTGCAGCAGGCCCGCCGTGACGCGGGTCTGGACGTGTCCGACCGGATCGCGCTGACCCTCGACGGTCCGGACGCGGTGCTCGACGCCGTACGGACCCACGAGGCGTTCGTCGCCGGGGAGGTGCTGGCGACCTCGGTCGCCTACGGCGCCGCCGGGGACGGCGCGTCGAGCGGGCAGGTCGTCGGCCCCGACGGCGCGTCGGTCACGCTGTCGGCCGCGGTCGCCCGGGCCTGACCGGTACCGGCGCCGACCACCGCTCAGGGGCGGGGTGCCACCGTGTGACGGACGCGGTGGTCGGCGCCGGAGACCGGGGTGACCTCGACGGTCGCCGGGACCCCGTCGACCCGGCACACGACCGTCGCGCCCTCGGGCACCGGCGGGCAGCGCGGGGACGGTCCGGCGGACCGGGACCGGCCGGAACTCCGCAGAACCACCGGGCCCTATCCTCACCCCATGGGTGACGCGGCGGAACGGTGGCGGGAACGCCAGCTCGGCCGCGGGATCCCCGACCACGTCCTCCGGTACGCCCCCGCCGACCCGTGGACCCACGACCCCGCCGACTTCACCCCGCCCGCGGAGCCGGCCGACACGCCGTCGCACCGGGCGGCGCGGGCGATCGCCGAGCGTGCCGCCGCGTGGACCTGCGCCGGGGCGTCGGTGCTCGACGTCGGCTGCGGGGGCGGGGACGCCGTGTTCGGAGCGGCGTGGCCCGAGCCGTCGCCGGTGGCGCGGGTGGTCGGCGTCGACCGGCAGGCCGACATGCTGGCGGTGTTCGCCGCGGCGGCCCGCGCCCGGGACCTGCCCCACGGCACCGTGCACGGCAGCTGGCCCGACGCGGCCGGGGACGCCGGGCGGCACGACGTCGTCGTCTGCCACCACGTGCTGCACAACGTCGTCGACCTGCCCCCGTTCCTCGCCGCGCTGACCGGCGCCGTCCGCACCCGCGGCGGGATCGGCGGCGTCGTGGTCGAGATGCTGACCGAGCACCCGCTGGCCTGGCTGGACCCGCTGTGGGAGCGCTTCCACGACGTGGTCCGGCCGCCGTCGGCGACCCACGACGACGCCGTCGCGGTGCTGCGCGAACAGCAGGGCGTCGCCCCGGAGGTCCTGACCTGGACCCGTGCGGCCCGCCTGCCGCACGACGCCGCCTGGGTCACCCGCCGGCTCTGCCTGCCCGCCGACCGCGTCGAGGAGGTCGCCGCCGCGCTGGTGGACCTCCCGCCCCGGCGCACCGACGCCGTCACCCTGACCTGGTCGCCCTGAGCAGGGGGCCCCGGTGAGTCTGGAACTGATGCTCGGCATCTCCGCGGGGGTGCTGCTGCTCGGCGTGCTCGCGGTGCGCGTCTCGGTGCGGCTCGGCCTGCCGTCGCTGCTGCTCTACCTGGGCATCGGCGTGCTGCTCGGCGAGTCCGTGCTGGGCATCCGGTTCGACGACACCGGCCTCACCGAGTCCCTCGGCCTCACCGCGCTCGTGCTGATCCTCACCGAGGGCGGGCTCACCACCCGCTGGTCGGCGGTGCGGCCCGCGCTCGGGCTCGGGCTGCTGCTGTCGACGCTGTCGGTGCTGGTGTCGATCGCCGTCGCGGGCGGGCTGCTGCACCTGCTGCTCGACCTGGAGTGGCGCACCGCGCTGCTGTGGGGCGCGGTGCTGTCCTCCACCGACGCCGCAGCGGTGTTCTCCGTGCTGCGCGGGGTCGCCGTCCCGCAACGGCTCGCCGGGACCCTGGAGCTCGAGTCCGGGATGAACGACGCGCCGGTGGTGATCGCCGTCGTCGTCCTGGCCGGGACCGAGGCCATCAGCTGGACGACGCCGCTGCTGGTCGTCTACGAGCTCGTCGCGGGCGCCGTCGTCGGCGTCCTGCTCGGGCTGGGCTCGGCCTGGGCGCTGCGCCGCGCCGCGCTGCCGTCGACCGGCCTGTACCCGCTCGCGGCGATCGCGTCCTGCCTGCTGGCCTTCGCCGCCGGGCAGGGCGTGCACGCCTCGGGGCTGCTCGCCACCTACTGCGCCGCGCTGGTGCTGGGGAACTCCCGGCTGCCGCACCGCAGCGGTGTCGTCTCCTTCGCCGAGGGCACCGGGTGGATCGCCCAGATCGGGCTGTTCGTGCTGCTCGGCCTGTACGCGGTGCCCGAGCGGCTGCCCGCCGCCGTGGTGCCCGCGCTGATCTGCGCGGCGGTCGTCCTGCTCGCCGCGCGGCCGCTGTCGGTGGCCGCCGCCGCACTGCCGTTCCGGGTGCCCTGGCGCGAACAGGCGTTCCTGTCCTGGGCGGGGCTGCGCGGAGCCGTGCCGATCGTGCTCGCCCTCGTCGCGGTCACCGAGGGCGGCGGCCAGAACCAACGGCTGGTCGACGTCGTGTTCGTGCTGGTCGTGCTGCTCACCCTGGTCCAGGGCACCAGCCTGCCCTGGGTGGCGCGGCTGCTCGGGGTGGTCTCGCGCACCGACACCCGCGGCGTCGAGGTCGACGCCGCCCCGCTCGACGAGGTCGACGCCGAACTCCTGCAGGTGAAGGTGCCCCCCGGGTCCCGGCTGCACGGCGTCTACCTGCGCGAGCTGCGGCTGCCCCGCGGGGCCACGGTCAGCCTGGTCGTACGCGACGCCGAGGCGTTCTCCCCGGGCGGGGACACCCGGCTGCGCGAGGGGGACCAGTTCCTCGTCGTCAGCACCCGGGAGAACCGGGAGGACACCGAGCGGCGGATCCGCGACGTCGACCGCGGCGGCAAACTGGTCCGCTGGCACGAGGGCCGGGGCCGGCCGAGCGGGCGGGCCGGCTGACCGGCCGGTCGGCGGTGTCGGGGCGACCCGCATAATCACGGGTGTGAGTGCCGACCCCCCACCCCCCACCGCGCCGATCGACCCCGCCGTACGACGGCGCGGTGTGGCGCTGCTGGCGGGCATCGCCGCGGTGTGGCTGGCGCTCGACCTCGTCACCAAGATCGCCGCCGTCGCCACGCTGGAGGGGCAGCGGCCGGTCACCGTGATCGACGGGTTCTTCTACCTCACGCTGCTGCGCAACCCGGGCGCCGCCTGGTCCATGGCCACCGGCTACACCTGGGTGCTGACGATCGTCGCCGTGGTCGTCGTCGGCGTGATCATCCGGATCGCGCGGCGGCTCGCCTCGACCGGTTGGGCGATCGGTCTCGGCCTGGTCCTCGGCGGCGCGCTGGGCAACCTGGTCGACCGGTTCTTCCGCGCACCCGGACCGATGCGCGGGCACGTCGTGGACATGCTGGCCTTCTTCTCCCCGGACGGGAGCGTCTTCCCCGTGTTCAACATCGCCGACACCGGCATCGTGTGCGGCGGCATCCTGCTGGTGCTGATGGCCGTGCGCGGCATCGAGATCGACGGGAGCCGCGAACGTGGGTGAGGTACGCAGCATGCCGGTGCCCGACGGGCTGGACGGCATGCGGATCGACGCCGGGCTGTCCCGGCTGCTGGGCCTGTCCCGGACCGTCGTCGCGACCCTGGCCGAGTCCGGCCGGATCTCGGTCGACGGCCGCGAGGCCGGCAAGTCCGACCGGCTGCCCGGCGGGTCCTGGCTGGAGGTCGAGCTGCCCGACGCCCCGGCACCCGCGGTCATCGAGGGTCCGGCGGAGGTCGTCGCGGGCCTGACGGTGCTGCACTCCGACGACGACATCGTCGTCGTCGACAAGCCGGTCGGGGTGGCCGCGCACGCCTCCCCGGGCTGGACCGGGCCGACCGTGACCGGCGGGCTCGCCGCGCTCGGGTTCCGGCTGTCCACCTCCGGCGCCGCCGAGCGGCAGGGCATCGTGCACCGGCTCGACGTCGGCACCACCGGGGTGATGGTCGTCGCCACCTCCGAGCACGCCTACACCGAGCTCAAGCGGGCCTTCAAGGAACGCACCGTCGACAAGCGCTACCACGCGGTGGTGCAGGGGCACCCGGACCCGTCCTCGGGCACGATCGACGCCCCGATCGACCGGCACCCGCGCCACGACTACCGGTTCGCGGTGATGCAGAGCGGCAAGCCCAGCGTCACCCACTACGACACCATCGAGGCGTTCCGCTCGGCGAGCCTGCTCGACGTGCACCTGGAGACCGGGCGCACCCACCAGATCCGGGTGCACTTCTCCGCGCTCCGCCACCCCTGCGTCGGCGACATCACCTACGGCGCCGACCCGACGCTGGCCAAGCGGGTCGGGCTGTCCCGGCAGTGGCTGCACGCCCGCACGCTCGGGTTCGCCCACCCCGCCGACGGTCGGCACGTCGAGTTCACCAGCCCCTACCCGGCCGACCTCGACGCGGCCCTGGACGTCCTGCGGGACTGAGCGGCGTGAGGGGGCTGAGCACCCGCGCGCTCGCGTGGATCGCCGCGGTCATGGCGGTGGTGTTCCTCGGCGCCGTCTGGGCCGCCGGGTCCGGGCCGTCGGCCGGGCCCCCGGCGGCGACGGGGTCGGTGCGGCTGGGTCCCGACCCCGGCCAGGACGTCGCCGGCTACCTCGCCGGGCTGCCCGCGACGCTGCCCGCACCGGGGGTGTCCGTGCCCGCGCTCGTGCAGTTCACCCGCCCGCTGGCCCCGTCCGACGCCGCGGCCGCGGGCTCCGGGACGACGACCACGACCGCGGTGTTCCGGGTGCCGTTCGACCGGGTGCAGACCGCGCTGCGGTTCGAGCCGGTCACCGGCACCGGGGACCCGTCGGCCGCGCTCGGCGTCGCCCGGGAGCGGGCCGCCTACGCCGCCGAGGCCGACGCCGACCGCGCCACCCGCGACGGTGGGGGAGCGGCCACCCCGGAGGCCCGCGCGGCACTGACCCGGCGGGCCGCCGTGGCCGCGGCCGAGCGACGCGCGCTCGCCGACCCGGGCTGCGCCTGCGTGGTCGCGCTGGTCGTGACCGCCGACCGGGCCGGGCTCGAGGCGCTCGCCGCGCGCCCGGGCGTGCGCGGCGTGCAGGCCGCGCCGGCCGGGACCAGCGCACCGGAGCTCGCGCTGTCGCCGCTGCTGCCCGAGCAGACCACCACCGCGAGCCCGCCGCCCGACGACGGTCCCGTCCCCTGAGCCGCGCCCGTCCCCGAGCCGCGTTCCCGGCCCTCGTCAGGCCCGGGTCCTCGTCAGGCCCGGGTCCTCGTCCGACCCGGGCCCCGGCCGGCCGCGGACCTCGTCCGGCCTCGCGGTCTCCGGCCGGCCCCGGCCTCCGGGCACCCCCGGGCTTCCGCCCGCCCGGACCCGGCCCCGTCCGGCCGCGCGGCCCCGGTCGCCCCGGCTGCCCGCCCATGATCAGCACAACCGAGCCGATCGGTGCCGGATGTGGCACCGATCGCTGCACGCGTGGCGATCACGAGCCCGACGGTGCCCGGGGTCGGCGGACCCCCTGATCGCAGTGCACGACAGTGCACGACCGTCGCTGCCGCCGGGTCCCGGGGGACCGGTCAGCCCAGCACCCCGCGCTCGCGCAGCACCCGCACGGCCCGGGCGGCGCCCTCCCATCGGTGGGCGTCCCAGCCGTGCGCGGACGCGGCGCGGACGTTGTCGACGCGGTCGTCGAAGAACAGCACCTGCTCCGGTGCGGTGCCGAACTCGACGTCGGCGCGCCGGAAGATGTCCTGCGACGGTTTCGCGGCGCCCACGTCGGCGGAGAACAGCAACCGGTCGAACGGGCTGCTCCAGGCCGCGGCGCGCACCGCGGAGGCCAGCCCGCGCGGCGCGTTGGACAGCACGGCGAGGCGCACCCGGGCCCGCGCGAGGTCGGCGATCAGCATCGACAACGACGGCGGCAGCGTCGACCAGAACGTGACGTCCACCCGCTCGGCGGCGTCCATCCGGGCGCGCTCGGGTGCCAGGCCCAGGTCGGCGCAGACGGCGGTCCAGTAGCGGTCCGGCGGGTCGCCCAGGTCGTGCCGGGCGCGGTGGCGCCAGTACGCCTCGCGCAGCACGGGTTCGGGCACGGCGAACACCCCGGCCAGCCGGCGCTCCAGGCCCGCGGACGGCACCAGCACCTCACCGAGGTCGAACACCACCGTGGTCGGCGGTGTCGTCGGCTCGGGGGCGGTGGGCATCGTGGCCCGACCCTAACCCGCCGCCGGACCGTCCGCGACACGCCGTCGTCCGGGGTGGACAGGGGGTGAGCAGGCCCGACACGCGGAGCCCGATCGTGCCCGGCCGCCGTCGCCGGAACCGTCGGACCCCACCGTTACGCTGGGCCCCTCACCGATCCGGTCGGTCCGGACCCGCAGGGTCCACCGGCTCCGGCGAGCGGGCCCCGCCAGGTCCGCGCACCGGCGCCGATGTCCCTGCCCGTCCGCGCCGCCGGCCCGGTGTCGGCACGTCCGCCCCGACGGGCGTGCGCACCAGCGGAGGTCCGCGCCGTCCCAGCGGCGCGGGAGAGGAGCGCGGGACACACATGGGCAGTGCCGGATCCGGGAGTCGCTCCTTCGTCCATCTGCACACGCACACCGAGTTCTCGATGCTGGACGGTGCCGCCCGGCTCGACGACCTGTTCTCCGAGGCCGCCAAGCACGAGATGCCGGCCATCGCGATGACCGACCACGGCAACGTCTACGGCGCCTTCGAGTTCTGGCGCAAGGCGAAGGCGCACGACGTCAAGCCGATCATCGGCATGGAGGGCTACCTCGCGCCCGGGTCGCGGCACGAGCGCAAGCGCACCGCGCTGGGCAACGGCAGCGAGAACAACCCCGACCTCATGTACACCCACATGACGCTGCTCGCGGAGAACACGGAGGGGATGCACAACCTCTTCCGGCTCTCCTCGCTGGCCAGCCTCGAGGGCTACTACTACAAGCCGCGTATGGACCGCGAGCTGCTGGAGAAGTACGGCAAGGGCCTGATCGCGACGACGGGCTGCCCGTCCGGCGAGGTCGCGCGCCTGCTCCAGCAGCACGACTTCGACGCCGCCTGCCAGGCCGCGAGCGACTACCGCGACATCTTCGGGAAGGACAACTTCTTCCTGGAGCTGATGGACCACGGCATCGAGATCGAGAAGCGGGTCCAGGAGGACCTGTTCCGGCTCAAGGACAAGCTCGACCTGCCCGGCCTCGCGACGAACGACCTGCACTACACCTACCCGGACGACACCAAGGCGCACGAGGTGCTCCTCTGCGTCCAGACCGGCAAGACCCTCGCGGACCCGAACCGGTTCAAGTTCGACGCGCAGGACTTCTACCTCAAGTCCGCCGCCGAGATGCGCCGGCTCTGGGACCCGATCCACCCCGAGGCCTGCGACAACACGCTGCTCGTCGCCGAGCGCTGCAACATCGACTTCACCACCGGCCAGGACCTCCAGCCCAAGGCGCCCGTCCCCGAGGGGGAGACCGAGGAGTCCTGGCTGATCAAGGAGGTCGAGCGGGGACTGCACATGCGGTTCCCCGACGGCGTCACCGAGAAGTACCGGCAGCAGGCCAACTACGAGGTCGGCGTCATCATCAAGATGGGCTACCCCGGCTACTTCCTGGTGACCGCGGACCTCATCCAGCACGCCAAGTCGGTCGGCATCCGCTGCGGCCCCGGCCGTGGGTCGGCGGCGGGCTCGCTGGTCGCCTACGTCCTGGGCATCACCGACCTCGACCCGATCCGGCACAAGCTGATCTTCGAGCGGTTCCTGAACCCGGACCGTGTGTCGATGCCCGACATCGACATGGACTTCGACGAGCGGCGGCGCGGCGAGATGATCCGCTACGTCACCGAGAAGTACGGCGAGGACCGGATCGCGCAGATCATCACCTACTCGACGATCAAGGCGAAGGCCGCGATCAAGGACTCGGCGCGGGTGCTGTTCGGCCAGCCCGGCTACTCCGTCGCCGACCGCATCTCCAAGGCCATGCCGCCCGCGGTGATGGGCAAGGACATCCCGCTGTCGGGCATCTTCGACCCGTCGCACAAGCGGTACTCCGAGGCGACCGAGGTCCGCGCCCTCTACGAGGCGGACCCGCAGGTCAAGGAGATCGTCGACACCGCGCGGGGCCTCGAGGGACTGAAGCGGCAGTGGGGTGTGCACGCCGCGGGCGTGATCATGTCCTCGACGCCGCTGATCGACGTGATCCCGATCCAGCGCCGCGAGTCCGACGGCGCGATCATCACGCAGTTCGACATGGGCGTCTGCGAGACCATCGGCCTGCTGAAGATGGACTTCCTGGGGCTGCGCAACCTCACCATCCTCGACGACGCCCTGGAGAACATCGAGCTCAACGGCAAGCCCGCCGTCGACCTGGACGAGGTCGAGCTCGACGACCGCACGACCTACGAGCTGCTCTCCCGCGGGGACACCCTGGGTGTGTTCCAGCTCGACGGCGGCCCGATGCGGGACCTGCTGCGCCGCATGGCGCCCAGCGAGTTCGAGCACATCTCCGCGGTCGGCGCGCTGTACCGCCCGGGCCCGATGGGGGCGAACGCGCACAACGACTACGCCGACCGCAAGAACGGCCGGCAGGAGATCACGCCGATCCACCCGGAGCTGGCCGAGCCGCTCAAGGACGTCCTCGGTGAGACCTTCGGCCTGATCGTGTACCAGGAACAGGTCATGTCCATCGCGCAGGTGCTGGCGGGCTACACGCTCGGCCAGGCGGACCTGCTCCGCCGCGCGATGGGCAAGAAGAAGAAGGAGATCCTGGACAAGGAGTACGCCGGCTTCGCCCAGGGCATGAAGGACAACGGCTACTCCGCCGACGCCGTCAAGACGCTCTGGGACATCCTGCTCCCGTTCTCCGACTACGCCTTCAACCGCGCCCACTCCGCCGCCTACGGCGTGGTGTCCTACTGGACGGCCTACCTCAAGGCGAACTACCCGGCCGAGTACATGGCCGGCGTGCTCACCTCGGTGCGCGACGACAAGGACAAGGCCGCGGTCTACCTGGCGGAGTGCCGCCGGATGGGCATCACGGTCCTCCCGCCCGACGTCAACGACTCGGTGCGCAACTTCGCGCCGGTCGGCGACGACATCCGCTTCGGCCTCGGCGGCATCCGCAACGTCGGGCACAACGTCGTCGACGCGATCGTCGCCGCGCGGCGGGAGAAGGGGAACTTCGTCGATTTCTCCGACTTCCTGCGCAAGGTCGACGCGGTCGTCTGCAACAAGAAGGTCGTCGAGTCGCTGATCAAGGCGGGTGCGTTCGACTCGCTCGGCCACTCCCGCAAGGGCCTGCTGCTCGTGCACGCCGACGCCATCGACGCGGTGATGAGCACCAAGAAGGCGGCCTCGCTGGGCCAGTTCGACCTGTTCGGGTCGCTGGACGGCCCGGGCGAGGGCGACGACGGCGGTCTCGGTGGCATCTTCGACGTGAAGGTGCCCGACGAGGAGTGGGACACCAAGCACAAGCTCGCCGTCGAGCGGGAGATGCTCGGCCTCTACGTGTCCGGGCACCCGTTGCAGGGCCTCGAGCAGGCGCTCGCCGCGAAGTCCGACACCTCGATCGCCGACATCGTCGAGGGCTCGGTCGCCGAGGGTGCGCAGGTCACCGTCGGCGGCATCCTCGCCAACGTCAACCGCCGGGTGAACAAGAACGGCGAGCCGTGGGCGTCGGCGCAGATCGAGGACCTCGCCGGCGGCATCGAGGTGCTGTTCTTCCCGCGGGCGTACCAGGTGGTCGGCGTCGACGTCGCGGAGGACGCGATCGTGCTGGTCAAGGCGCGGGTCAACAAGCGCGACGACCGCGTCTCGCTGATCGCGAACGACCTCGCGGTGCCCGAGCTGGCCACCGGCGAGGCCGGGCTGCCGATCCGGGTCAGCCTGCGCACCGACCAGTGCACCCCCGAGCGCGTCGCGAAGCTCAAGGAGGTGCTGACCCACCACCCCGGTACGTCCGAGGTGCACCTGACCCTGGTCTACGGCACGAAGATGACGGCCCTGCGGCTGGACGACTCGCTCAAGGTCATGCACACCTCGGCGCTGATGGGGGACCTGAAGGCCCTGCTCGGTCCCGGCTGCCTCGGCGGCTGACCGCCCACACCCCTCCCCGGGCGTCCACACCCGTTGCCACGGGGGTGGCCGCCGGGCAACGGGTGTGGGTGCGGCGCCGACCGGCCCGTGCCGCCGGCGCGCGACGGGTGGCCCGGGCGTGGCGTGGTGTCGCGGTGGGCAGGGCTCAGGCCCGGCGGGCCAGGTCGGCCCAGGCGGCGCGGGCGGGGGCGTCCCAGCGCTCGTGCAGCGTGGTGAACAGCTCCGCCGCGCGGGACCCGGCCCACTGCTCGGGCAGCAGCTCGGCGGGCAGCTCGGGGTCCAGGAACGGGAACCGTCGCCAGGCGTGGACCAGACGGACCTGGCGGGCGAGGACGTCGCCGCCGTCGTCGGCGTCGGACGCGCCGGCCCCGCGATCGGAGGCGGCCGCGGCGGACGCGTCGCAGGCCGGGTCGAGGTGGGGGCCGAACTCGTCGAGGAACTCCGAGTAGGCCCGTTCCACGACGTCGAGGTCCCAGGCCTGGGCCACGATGTCGTCGGCGCGGCCGATGCCGCCGTAGTGCCCGACGAAGGAGTACCCGGACCCGGCGAGGTCGAGCTCGTCGAGCACCGCCGCGACCTGGGCCTCCTTGCCGGGGTCGGGGCTGACCCACACCCCGGGGGCGGGGGAGCCCAGCCCGGCCCAGGCCAGCCGGGTGCGCAGCCGGTGGCGCAGGCGCCGGCGGGATTCCGGGACCGAGGCGAGCAGGACCAGCCAGCGGCCGTCCCAGCCGGTCGTCGGACGGCCGAAGCCGTAGATGCGGGCGGCGCCGTCGGACAGCAGCTCCGACCCGGCGGGGGTGAGCGACCAGCGGACCCGGCGGCCGTCGCGGTCGGAGGTCAGCAGACCCTCGCCCGCGGTGCGGGCCAGCGCCTGGCGGGCCGACTTGGCCTCCACCCCGAGCGCGCCGAGCACGTCGAGCAGGGCCCGGGTCCAGACCGGTTCCCCGGCCGGGAGGACGAACTCGCCCAGCACGGTGAGCAGCAACGATCGGGCGGAGGTCTGCCCGAGCTCGCGACGGCGCAGGGCCGACCCGTCGGGCCCCTCCGGCTCGTACACGGAGTCGGGCGTGGCCATGGTCGGGCCAGCGTAGAGGGTCGGCACTAGCGTGGGCGTCCGTGACCACCGCAGGCCCCGGGCGTGTCCCGGACCCGACCCTCTCCGGATCCCCGCTCGACACGGGGGCACTGCTCGCCACCGACCGGGACCACGTCTGGCACCCCTACGCGCCGATGCCGGCGACCCGGGCGCCGATCGTCGTGGAGTCCGCGCAGGGGGTGCGGCTGAGGCTGCCCGACGGCCGTGAGCTCGTCGACGGGATGTCGTCGTGGTGGTCGGCCATCCACGGCTACCGCCACCCGCGGCTCGACGCGGCGGTGCGCGACCAGCTCGGCCGGATGAGCCACGTGATGTTCGGCGGCCTGACCCACGGCCCGGCCGTCGACCTGGCCCGGCTGCTCGTGGACGTCAGCCCGGAGGGGCTGGAGCACGTGTTCCTGGCCGACTCCGGTTCGGTGTCGGTCGAGGTCGCCATCAAGATGTGCCTGCAGTACTGGCGGTCCCGCGGCCGCCCCGGCAAGCACCGGCTGATGACGTGGCGGCGCGGCTACCACGGCGACACGTTCGGCGCGATGAGCGTCTGCGACCCCGACGGCGGCATGCACTCGCTCTGGTCCGACGTCCTCCCGCAGCAGGTGTTCGCCGACGCCCCGCCCGAGGACTTCACCCACGACTACGTCGCCCATCTCGCCGAGCTCGTCGAGACCCACGCCGACGAGCTGGCCGCGGTCGTCGTCGAGCCGGTGGTGCAGGGCGCCGGGGGGATGCGCTTCCACGACCCCCGCTACCTGCACGTGCTGCGCGAGCTGTGCCATGCCCACGACGTGCTGCTCGTGTTCGACGAGATCGCGACCGGCTTCGGCCGCACCGGCGAGCTGTTCGCGGCCGACCATGCCGCCGTGGCCCCGGACGTGATGTGCGTCGGCAAGGCGCTGACCGGCGGCTACCTGACGATGGCCGCGACCCTGTGCAGCACCCGGGTGGCCCGCGGCATCACCGACGGCGAGGCCGGTGTGCTCATGCACGGGCCGACGTTCATGGGCAACCCGCTCGCCGCCGCCGTCGCCCACGCCTCGGTGTCGCTGCTGCTCGAACGTGACTGGCGGCGCGAGGTGAAGGACGTCGCCGCCGGGCTGCGCGCCGGGCTGGCCCCCGCCCGGTCGCTGCCGGGCGTGCGGGAGGTCCGGATCCTGGGCGCGATCGGTGTCGTCGAGATGGCCGAGGAGGTCGACGTCGCCGCCGCGACCGCCGCCGCGGTGCTCGCCGGGGTCTGGCTACGGCCCTTCCGCAACCTCGTCTACGCGATGCCGCCGTTCGTCAGCAGCCGCGACGACGTGGCGCTGATCGCCGCCGGGATGCGGGCCGCAGCCCTTGCCGGGCAGCGGGACCAGCGCTGAGACCGTGATCCGGACCACCGATCCGGTGGACTTCGGTGTGTTCCACCTCACGTTACGCAGAGGTGAACGACGCTGACCGGGCGTTTCGTCGTGGACGTCCGAAACGATGAGAAGCGCTCTCATCATGATCCGTTTCCGTGGTCGGGGTGAAACGGTGTCGGCCGATCGCATTCGTCCGGTCGGCCGCACCCGCTCCGCCGGTCGCGCACCGCGCGACCCGCCTCAGTCGACCGCACCGTCGCGGTCCGGCGCCCCCCACGGACCGACACGGAGGATCCGGTGCCCACGCGCAGTCACTCCAGCACCACCAGCCCCACCAGTAACACCGAACACCGTGTGGAGGACCACGAGCACGCCCCGGCCGAGTCCGGCCGCGGTGAGCACTCGCCGCCGGGCGGCTCCTGGTTCGGCCGCACGTTCCCGCACGCCCGGGCGGATTTCTCCGCCTCGATCGTCGTGTTCCTCGTGGCGGTACCCCTCTCGCTGGGCATCGCCGTCGCCTCCGGCGCCCCGATCCTGGCCGGCCTCATCGCCGCCGTCGTCGGTGCCGTCGTCGCCGGTCTGCTCGGCGGCTCCAGGCTCCAGGTCTCCGGTCCCGCCGCCGGTCTGACCGTCATCGTCGCCGAGCTGGTCAACACCTTCGGCTGGCAGGTCACCACGCTGATCACCGCGGGCGCCGGTGTCCTGCAGATCGTCTTCGGGCTGACCCGGCTGTCCCGGTTCGCCCAGGCCATCCCGCCCGCCGTCGTGCACGGCATGCTCGCGGGCATCGGCGCCACCATCGCCCTCGGCCAGCTGAACGTCGTGTTCGGTGGTCAGGCGCAGACCGGCGGCGTCAACTCGATCGCCGCGCTGCCCGGCGCGATCGCGAACCTGTCCTGGCCCGCGCTGCTCCTCGGCGGCATCGTCATCGCGATCATGCTGACCTGGAACCGGCTGCCCGCGAAGCTGACCGTCGTCCCGGCCGCGCTCGTCGCGATCGTCACGGCCACCGTCGTCTCCCTCGCCTTCGCCGACGTCGTCCGGGTGCAGCTGGGGGGCTCGCTCCTGGACGCGCTGTCGCTGCCAGCGCTGCCGGAGTCGAACTGGGGTGGCGTGCTGTTCGGCATGCTGACCATCGCGCTGATCGCGAGCGTCGAGTCGCTGCTGTCCGCCGTCGCGGTGGAGCGCATGAGGCCCGGGACCCGCACCGACACCGACCGCGAGCTGCTCGGCCAGGGTGCGGCCAACACCGTCTCCGGCATGATCGGCGGCCTGCCCATCACCGGCGTGATCGTCCGGTCCGCCGCGAACGTCAAGGCCGGTGCCGAGACCCGCGCGTCGGCGGTGCTGCACGGCGTCTGGATCGCGTTGTTCGCGATCGTGCTGATCGGCGTCATCGAGCTCATCCCGATGGCCGCGCTGGCCGGTCTGCTGGTCATGATGGGTGTCGGGCTGGTCAAGCCGGCCGAGATCCGCACCGCGCGGCAGCACGGTGAGCTGGCCATCTACGCCGCCACCCTGCTCGGCGTCGTGTTCCTGAACCTGCTCGAGGGCGTCGTCCTCGGGCTCGTCCTGGCCGGGCTGATGCTGCTCTGGCGCGCCGTCCGGTCCCGCCCGCACCTGGAGCAGGCCGACGACGGCAGCTGCGAGCTCGTCGTCGAGGGCTCGCTGAGCTTCCTGGCCGTGCCGCGGCTGTCCCGCGAGCTGAACTCCGTCCCGCGCGGCTGCGACGTCACCGTCCGGCTGGTCACCGACTACCTCGACCACGCCGCCTACGACCACCTGCTCGCCTGGAAGGCCCGCCACGAAGGCACCGGCGCCACCGTGACCGTGATCGAGCCCGAGCAGGCCCGCCGCGCCACCGCGCCCGGCGCCGGCTTCCTGACCTGGGGCGAGTGGCAGGGCAGGGAGACCGAGGGGCGCGCGTCGGGGACGCTGATGGCGGGCGTCGCCGCGTACCACGACAACACCTCCGAGGCGATCCTCCCGACCATGACCGGGCTCGCCGACGGGCAGTCCCCGTCCGCGATGATGATCACCTGCGCCGACTCCCGGGTGCTGCCGCACGTCATCACCCACAGCGGTCCGGGCGACGTGTTCACCGTGCAGAACGTCGGCAACCTCGTCGTCGGGCCCGGTACCGCGGCCGCCGTCGAGTTCGCCACCGGCACCCTCGACGTCCCGATCGTCGCCGTCTGCGGCCACTCCGGCTGCGGCGCGATGCAGGGGCTGCTCGCCGGCGGCGCGAACGGGGACTCCGCGCTCGGCCAGTGGCTGCGCGAGGCGCGGCCGGTGCTGCGTGCCTACGAGAACGGTCACCCGGTCGCCGTCGCCGCCGCGCGGGACGGTTTCGGCGAGGCCGACCAGCTGGCGATGGTGAACGTCACGATGCAGCTGGAGATGCTGCGGGCGCAGGACTCCGGCGCCGAGGTGCTGGGCCTGTTCTACGACATCCGCAGCGCCCGTGTGCTCGTCCTCGACGAGGACGCGGGCCGGTTCGTCGAGCCCCGCGCCGACCTCGGCGCCGGGGGCTCGGACCTCGACCGGATCGCCGCCGGACACGGGCACGGGGTCACCGCCGCCGCGGCCCGCCGGCTGCTGAAGGTCTGAGCCCGCATCCGGGAACAATCCGCACCCACGACGTCGTTGGGGACCGTATGGCCACCGTGGAACTGACCACCGACAACTTCGACGACGTCGTGGGCGCGCCCGGGACGACCGTGCTCATCGACTTCTGGGCGTCCTGGTGCGGGCCGTGCACCCAGTTCGCCCCCGTCTACGACGCCGCCTCCGAGAAGCACCAGGACGTGACCTTCGGCAAGGTCGACACCGAGGCCCAGCAGGCGCTGGCCGGCGCGTTCGGGATCTCCTCGATCCCGACCGTGATGGCCGTCCGCGACGGCGTGGTGCTCTACTCCGAGCCGGGCGCGCTGCCCGCCGAGGCCCTCGAGGACCTGATCGGCCAGGTGAAGGCGGTCGACATGGACGAGGTCCGTGCCGCCGTCGCCGAGCAGGAGAAGCAGCAGGGCGAGGCGCCGCAGGCCTGACCCGGCGTCCGCACGACCCACGGAGCCCCGCACACCCCAGGGTGGGCGGGGCTCCGTCGTGCCTAGGGTGTGGGCGTGACCGGCCCCGACCCGACGCCGCCCGGACCCCGCCCGCTGGCCTGGCTCGACACCCACGCCCGCGCCCGAACCGAGGCCGGTCTGCGCCGCAGGCTGTCCCCGCGTCCGGCCGGTCCCGCGGGCGGGCCCGCGCTCGACCTCGCCGGCAACGACTACCTCGGGCTCTCGACCGACCCGCGGGTCGTCGCCGGGGCGACCGAGGCGCTGCGCACCTGGGGTGCGGGCGCCACCGGGTCACGGCTGGTCACCGGCTCGACCGCGCTGCACGCCGAGCTGGAGGCCGAGCTCGCCGCGTTCTGCGGACACGACGACGCCCTGGTCTTCTCCTCCGGCTACACCGCCAACCTCGGGGTGGTCACCGCGCTGACCGGCCCCGGCGCGCTGATCGTGTCCGACGGCGCCGCGCACGCCTCCCTGGTCGACGCCTGCCGGCTCTCCCGGGCCCGGGTGGTCGTCGTGCCGCACGCCGACGTCGACGCCGTCGACGCCGCGCTGGCCGCCCGCACCGAGACCCGCGCGCTCGTCGTCACCGACTCGGTCGGGTCCGCCGACGGCGACCTCGCCCCGCTCGCCGCGCTGCACCGGGTCTGCCGGGCCCGCGGCGCGGTGCTGCTCGCCGACGAGGCCCACGGTCTCGGGGTACGCGGTCCGGGCGGGCGCGGCCTGCTCGCCGAGACCGGGCTGGCCGGGGCGGACGACGTCGTCGCCACCGTGACCCTGTCCAAGGCGCTCGGCAGCCAGGGCGGTGCGGTACTCGGCCCGGCCGCGGTCACCGCGCACCTGGTCGACTCCGCGCGCTCGTTCATCTTCGACACCGGCCTCGCCCCCGCCGCGACGGGCGCGGCGCTGGCCGCGCTGCGGGTGCTCGCCTCCGAGCCCGAGCGGGCCGCGGACGTGCTGCGGGTCGCCGGTGCGCTCGCCGCCGCCTGCGACGCGGCGGTGCCGGTGTCCGCGGTCGTCCCGGTGGTGCTGGGCGAGCCCGGCCCCGCGGTCGCCGCGGCCGCCGCCTGCCTGCGACGCGGTCTGCGGGTGGGCTGCTTCCGGCCGCCGTCGGTCCCGCCGGGCACGTCCCGGCTGCGGCTCACCGCCCGCGCCGGGCTGACCGGGGCGCAGCTGTCGTTCGCGACCGGCGTGCTCGCCGAGGTACTCGCCGACGCCCGGACGGGGGCCCCGGCGTGACCGGGCGGTTCGTGGTCGTCACCGGTACCGGCACCGGGGTCGGCAAGACCGTCGCCACCGCCGCGCTGGCCGCCGTCGCGGTCGCGGCGGGGGAGCGGGTGGCGGTGCTCAAGCCCGCCCAGACCGGGGTCGGCCGGGACGACCCCGGCGACGTCGACGAGGTCGCCCGCCTCGTCCCCGAGGTCACCACCCGGGAGCTGGCCCGCTACCCCGACCCGCTGGCCCCGGCGACCGCGGCCCGGCGCTGCGGGGCGCGCCCGGTGACCCCGGAGCAGGCCGCGGTGACCGCGCGGACGCTGGCCGACCACCACGACCTCGTCCTCGTCGAGGGTGCGGGTGGGCTGCTCGTCCGCTTCACCGACGAGGGCGGCACCCTCGCCGACGTCGCCCGGCTGCTCGACGCCCCGGTCGTGGTGGTCGCGGCGGCCGGGCTCGGCACGCTCAACCACACCGCGCTCACCGTCGAGGCACTCCGGGTGCGCGGCCTGACCTGCGCGGGGATCGTGATCGGGTCCTGGCCGGCGGAGCCGGACCTGGCCGAGCGCTGCAACCTCCAGGACCTGCCGATGATCACCCGGGTGCTGGTCCGGGGCCTGCTGCCCGAGGGCCTCGGACGGGTGACACCGGACCGTTTCGCCGCGGTGGCCCGGGACACACTGGGTCCGATCCAGCCGGGTGACTGGCAGGATCCACGGGCATGACGACCGCCCGGACCGACGTCCTCACCGTCGCGCGCGACCAGGTCCTCGACCAGGGTCGCGGCCTCACCGTCACCCAGGTGCGCGAGGTGCTCGACCTGCCCGACGACCGTCTCGACGACCTCCTCGAGCTGGCCCACCAGGTGCGGATGCGCTGGTGCGGGCCGGACGTCGAGGTCGAGGGGATCATCTCGCTCAAGACCGGCGGATGCCCGGAGGACTGTCACTTCTGCTCCCAGTCGGGCCTGTTCGCGTCGCCGGTGCGCTCGGCCTGGCTGGACATCCCGATGCTCGTCGAGGCCGCCAAGCAGACCGCGAAGACCGGTGCCACCGAGTTCTGCATCGTCGCCGCCGTCCGCGGGCCCGACGAGCGGCTCATGTCCCAGGTCGCCGCCGGCATCGCGGCGATCCGGGACGAGGTCGACATCAACATCGCCTGCTCGCTGGGGATGCTCACGGCCGAGCAGGTCGGCGAGCTCGCCGCGATGGGCGTGCACCGCTACAACCACAACCTCGAGACCGCCCGCAGCCACTTCCCGAACGTGGTCACCACCCACACCTGGGAGGAGCGCTGGGACACCCTGCGCATGGTCCGTGAGGCCGGCATGGAGGTGTGCTGCGGCGGCATCGTCGGGATGGGGGAGACCCTGGACCAGCGCGCCGAGTTCGCCGGGCAGCTCGCCGAGCTGGAGCCCGACGAGGTGCCGCTGAACTTCCTCAACCCGCGCCCGGGCACCCCGTTCGGGGACCTGGAGCCGATGTCCGGGCCGGACGCGCTGCGCACCGTCGCCGCGTTCCGCCTGGCGCTGCCGCGCACGATCCTGCGCTTCGCCGGTGGCCGCGAGATCACTCTCGGCGACCTGGGGGCCCGCAAGGGCCTGCTCGGCGGGATCAACGCGGTGATCGTCGGGAACTACCTGACGACGCTGGGGCGTCCGGCCGAGTCCGACATCGACCTGCTCGGCGAGCTGGAGATGCCGATCAAGGCCCTCAACGAGACGCTGTGACGGCGCCGGTGGGCACGCCGACCCGCGAGGACGGGGACCGGTACTGCGACCAGTGCGGGTCGCCGGACCCCGCGGCCGGGCACGACCGGTGCGCGGCGCGGCGCGAGCTGGAGCCGCCGCGGTTCTGCCCGGACTGCGCACGGCGGATGGTGGTGCAGGTCCACCCGGTCGGTTGGACGGCCCGGTGCAGCCGGCACGGCGAGCGCGCCTCGTCCTGATCCGCCGCCGCGCGCGGCCCCCGCGGTGGCGGGGGCCGCGCCGGCGTCCGCGCAGGTCAGGGCTTGATCAGGACCTTCAGCGCCTCGCGGTCGTTCATCGCGCGGTAGCCGTCGGGGACCTCGTCGAGACCGATGGTGCGGTCGAAGACCCGTCCGGGCTGGATGCGGCCCTCCAGCACGTCGGGCAGCAACTCCTCGATGTAGGCGCGCGCCGGGGCGACGCCACCGTGCACGCCGACGTTGCGCATGAACTCGCCGACGCCGAGCGGGATGTCGGAGTACTGCGAGACGCCGACGCGACCGACCAGCCTGCCGTCCTTGGTCACCTCGATGGCGGTGCGGATCGCCTCCACGTAGCCGACGCACTCCAGCGCGGCGTCCACGCCGTCGCCGCCGGTCAGCTCGCGCACCTTCTCGACCGCCTCGTCGCCGCGCTCGGCCACGACGTCGGTGGCGCCGAACTCGCGGCCCAGGTCGGTGCGGTCGGTGTGCCGGCCGAGCAGGATGATCCGCTCGGCGCCGAGGCGCTTCGCCGCGAGCACCGCGCACAGCCCGACCGCGCCGTCGCCGACGACGGCCACGGTGTCCCCGCGGCGGACCCGCGCCGAGACCGCGGCATGGTGGCCGGTGGAGAACACGTCGGACAGGGTGAGCATCGACGCGAGCAGCGCGTCGTCCGGCTCGCCCGGCATCGGGACCAGGGTGCCGTCGGCGAACGGGACGCGCACCGCCTCGCCTTGACCGCCGTCGGTACCGTCGGAGCCCCAGCCGCCGCCGTGCCGGCACGAGGTCTGCAGCCCCTGCGCGCAGAAGTCGCAGGTGTTGTCGGCCCAGACGAACGGTGCGACGACGAGCTGGCCCGCAGTGCGGTTCCGCACCCCGGACCCGACCTCCTCGATCACGCCGAGGAACTCGTGGCCGATCCGGTCGCCCTGCGGGTTGTCGTCGGCCGAGTTGTACGGCCACAGGTCGCTGCCGCAGATGCAGGAGCGCAGCACGCGCACGATCGCATCGGTGTCGTCACGGATGACCGGGTCCGGTACGTCGGACGAGACCCGTATGTCGTGCGTGCCGTGGATCAGAGTCGCCTTCATGCCCCCGGCCTTCCCGTATGCGGAACCGTTCATGCGCGCCCGGTCGTCGTGACGTGCCGCACGTGCGGCAGGCTGGGCGGCATGGCGATCAACTGGGGCTCGGTGCTGCGCAAGGCCGCGGATCTGGCGGTGCAGTTCCTGAAGGACTCGCAGAAGGACGGACGGGCCCCGCGGCGCGGTCACGGCGGCGGCGCCCGGCCCGGCCCGCCGCCGACGGCCGGGCGGGTGCGCACCGCGCCCACCGGCGACCGCGCCCGCCGGATCGCCTACGCCCCCGAGCCCGACGGCGCCGCGGACCCCGGCGAGATCGTCTGGACCTGGGTGCCCTACGAGGAGGACGCGAGCCAGGGCAAGGACCGGCCGCTGCTCGTCGTCGGGCGCTCGGCCGGCGAGCTGCTCGGGCTGATGCTGTCCAGCCAGGACAAGCGGGCCCACGACCCGGACTGGGTCGGGATCGGCTCCGGCGCCTGGGACCGCGAGGGCCGCGACTCCTACATCCGGCTCGACCGGGTGCTGGAGGTCGAGGAGCACGGCATCCGCCGGGAGGGCGCGGTGCTGGACCGGGCACGGTTCGACCGGGTCGCGGACGAGCTGCGGGCGCGCTACGGCTGGCGCTGAAACCCGGGTGCGCCGCACGGGCGCACCCGGTACGGTCGCCGTCATCATGAGGCACTGACGACCCCCTCGACCGCGGACGCGGCACACGCCCCTGCGGTCCTCCTCCGTCTCCACCGGAGTCGTCGTCATGTCATCGACCGAGCAGGTCCACGCCGTCACCGCCCGCGGGCTGGTCCGTTCCCACGCCACCCGCGCCGGCCGTCCGCCGGTGCTCGACGGCGTCGACCTCGTCGCCGCGCCGGGCACCCGGGTCGGCCTGATCGGGGAGAACGGCTCGGGCAAGTCCACACTGCTGCGGCTGCTCGCCGGCCTCGACACCCCGGACGGCGGGACGCTCACGGTTCCCGCGGACCGGGTGTACCTGCCGCAGGAACCCGACCTGGGCGACGGAGGGACCGTGGGCGACCTGCTCGACGCGGCGCTGCGCCCGCTGCACGACGCCGTCGCCGAGCTGGAGCGCCTGGCCGCCGGTCTGGCCGACGGCACCGGTGCCGCCGCCTACGACCGGGTGCTGGCCTGGGCGATCGCCCACGACGCGTGGGACGCGGACCGGCGCGCCGAGGTCACCGCGGGCACGCTCGGTGTCGCCGATCTGGAGCGGGACCGGCCGGTCGCTACCCTGTCCGGGGGCGAGCGCACCCGGCTCGCGATGGCCGCCGCCCTGGTCCGCCGCCCCGCGGTGCTGCTGCTCGACGAACCCACCAACCACCTCGACGATGCCGCCCTGGAGCTGCTGGAACGCTCGCTGGTGGAGCTGCCCGGCGTCGTCGTCGCGGCGAGCCACGACCGCACCTTCCTCGACCGGGTCTGCACCGAGCTGCTCGACCTCGATGCCGGCGAGCTCGGCACCGACGGGTACGGCGGGCGCCGGTACGGAGGTTCGTTCACCGAGTGCCTCGACGCCGCCGCGGCGAGCCGCCGCCGCTGGGAGGAGCGCTTCGCCGCGGAGCAGGAGGAGATCGCCGCGCTGCGGGACAAGGCGCGGGCCGGACTGTCGACGATCGCCCCCGGGCGCGGCCCGCGCGACAACGACAAGTTCATCCACGCCTTCAAGGGGGCGGGCGTCGAACGCACCCGGGCCCGCCGGGTCCACGACGCGCAGCGCCGCCTGGAGGCCGCCGAGCGCGAGGCGGTCCGCAGGCCGCCCCGGCCGCTGGAGTTCGCCGGGCACCTCACCGGCGACGCCGCGGCCGGCGGGCTCGCCGTGTGCGTGCGGGACCTGCGGGTCGACGGACGGCTACGGCTCAGCCTGCTCGACCTGGCCGTGGGGGAGAAGCTGCTGGTCACCGGCCCGAACGGGGCCGGGAAGTCGACCCTGCTGGCGGTCCTGCACTCCGACCTCCTACCGGACGCGGGCACCGTGGACGTGCGGGCGCGCCGGGTCGGGCTGCTGGCCCAGGACCCCGACGTCGGCCCGCCCGACCGCAGCGCCGCGACCGCCTACGCCGACGCCGTCGGCGCGGAGCGGGCGGAGACCGTCCCGCTGCGCGAGCTGGGGCTGCTGCACCCGCGTGAGCACGGCACCGCGGTCGGAGAGCTCAGCCTCGGCCAGCGGCGGCGGCTGGCGCTGGCCGTCGCCGTCGCCGACGCCCCGGACCTGCTGCTGCTCGACGAGCCGACCAACCACGTCTCGCTGCGGCTGGCCGGGGAGCTGGAGTCGGCGCTCGGCACTGCGCCGGGGACCGTCGTCGTCACCTCGCACGACCGGTGGCTGCGCCGGCGCTGGGAGGGGCCGCACCTCGCCGTCGGCGGGTGAGCTCAGTTCGGGCTGTGCTCGTCGGAGAACGACCCGAGCGGCGCGGGCACCGCCCGCAGGGTCTCCAGCAGGCCGCGCTCGCGGGCGAGCAGCCGGCGGATCTCCCGGAGCCGCTGCACCGCGCTGGTCTGCTCCAGCAGGAGCTGGCGGTCGCCCAGGGGCAGCAGGCAGTCCCCGGCCAGCAGGTGCGCGAGGTCGGCGGTGGGGGTGTCGTCGGCGGGCTCGGACCAGTCACCGGTCCGCCACGCGGTGTCGCAGTACTCGCGGTGCGCCGCGCGGGCGGAACGCTCCAGCATCGCCACCAGCCGCGGGTCGGCCTCGTCGCCGGTGTCGTCGGGCAGGAACTCGACCTCGCCGCTGAGGTAGGAGTGCGAGTCCGTGTCGAGGTCGAGCAGCCGGAAGCGGCGGGCCCCGCGGGTGACGACGTCGTAGCGGCCGTCGGGCAGCCGGCGGGCGTCGATGAGCACCGCCGTGCAGCCGACGGCGTGCATCCCGGAGGCCCCGGAGCGGTCCGGCGAATGGCCCTCGCGCACCGCGACGACACCGAACTCGCGGTCGGGGACGGCACCGGTGAGGAGGTCGACGGTGAGCTGGCGGTAGCGGGGCTCGAAGATGTGGAGGGGAAGCGCCGCACCCGGCATCAGCACCGTCCCCAACGGGAACAGCGGGAGCATGGCGGACACCGGCTCACGGTAGTACGCCCTCGCGGGGCCCGCCGGGTCGCGCAGGTGGCCGGAGCACGGCGAACGCGTCGGTGACCCGCATCCCGCGGTCGGTGAACCGGAACACCGCGGCCGGGCGGCCGCCGGAACGGCCCGACGGGACGACCTCCCCGGTGGGCTCCAGCAGGCCGCGACGGGTGAGGACCCGCTGCAGGTTCGTCGCCGACACCTCGTGGCCCAGCGCGGCGACGTAGTGCTCGCGCAGCGCCGAGATCGTGAACTCCGCGGGGGCGAGCGCGAACCCGAGGTTGGTGTAGGACAGCTTGGCGCGCAGGCGGTCCCGCCCCGCCGCGACGATCGCGGCGTGGTCGAACGCGGTCGCGGGCAGGTCCTCGACGTCGTGCCACGCGGTGTCCCCGGGCAGCTCGGGGTCCGCGTCGGAGGGGACCAGGCCGAGGAACGCGGTGGCGATGCGGCGCTTCCCGGACACGCGGGCCGGGTCGGAGAAGACCGACAGCTGCTCGACGTGGGCGACCTCGCGGACGTCGACCTTCTCGGCGAGCTGGCGGCGCACGGAGGTCTCGACGTCCTCGTCGGGACCCAGGGTGCCGCCGGGCAGTGCCCAGCGTCCGGCGTCCGGGTCCAGGGCCCGCTGCCAGAGCAGGGCGCCCGCCCGGCCCTCCCGGATCCTGAGCACGACGGCGAGGACCTCGTGCAGGGCGGGTGGCGGTGTCACGGGGCCAGCCTAGGGCGGACCGGCCGCGGCACCGGGACGTGACGGCGGGGTGTCCGTCAGGTGAGGCCCCGGTCACGACGGAGGTGCCGGTGGCGCGCGAGCGGTGCTACCATCCGATCAGTTTCCGCCCGCTAGGCGAAAACCCGACACGGCCCGGGAGGGCGCAATGACCGGAACGCTGACGGCACCCGGCCGCACGGGGACCGACCCCGGCTGGGCCGACGAGGTGCGTGCGCTGGCCCGCGAGCGGGACGCGGTCCTGCTGGCGCACAACTACCAGCTGCCCGAGATCCAGGACGTCGCCGACCACGTGGGGGACTCGCTCGCGCTGTCCCGGATCGCGGCCGAGTCCCACGCGTCGACGATCGTGTTCTGCGGCGTGCACTTCATGGCCGAGACCGCCAAGATCCTCAGCCCGGACAAGACCGTGCTGATCCCCGACGCGCGGGCCGGCTGCTCGCTGGCCGACTCGATCACCGCCGACCAGCTGCGGGAGTGGAAGGCCGAGCACCCCGGCGCCGTCGTCGTCTCCTACGTCAACACCACCGCCGCGGTGAAGGCCGAGACCGACATCTGCTGCACCTCCTCCAACGCCGTCGAGGTCGTCGACTCGATCCCGCGCGACCGCGAGGTGCTGTTCCTGCCCGACCAGTTCCTCGGCGCGCACGTCCGCCGCACGCTGGAGCGGGAGAACATGCACGTCTGGGCCGGGGAGTGCCACGTGCACGCCGGCATCAACGGCAAGCAGCTCACCGAGCGGGCCGCCGCGCACCCGGGCGCCGACCTGTTCGTGCACCCCGAGTGCGGCTGCGCCACCTCGGCGCTCTACCTGGCGGGCACCGGCGCGGTGCCGCAGGAGCAGGTCAGGATCCTCTCCACCGGCGGCATGATCGACGCCGCGCGGGCGACCGGCGCGACCGAGGTGCTGGTCGCGACCGAGGTCGGGATGCTGCACCAGCTGCGCCTGGCCGCCCCGGAGATCGAGTTCCGCGCGGTGAACGAGAACGCGTCCTGCCCCTACATGAAGATGATCACCGCCGAGGCGCTGCTGCGGTCGGTCCGCGAGGGCACCGACGAGGTGCACGTCGACCCCGACCTCGCCGCCCGCGGCCGCGCCGCCGTGCAGCGGATGATCGAGATCGGTCAGCCGGGAGGTGGGGAGTGACGGCGCGGGGGGTGAGCTGGGAGGCCGGCGCCGACCTGGTCGTCGTCGGGTCCGGGGTGGCCGGGCTGACCGCCGCACTGGACGCCTCCGCCGCGGGGCTGCGCGTCGTGGTGGTCACCAAGGACGGCATCGACGAGGGCGCCACCCGCTGGGCGCAGGGCGGGGTGGCCGTCGTGCTCGGCGACGTCGCGGGGGACTCGCTCGGCGCGCACGTCGCGGACACCCTGGCCGCGGGCGGCGGGCTCAACGACGCCGACGCGGTCGACGTGATCGTGCGCGGCGGGCCCGGCGCCGTGCGGCGGCTGCGCGAGCGCGGCGCCCTGTTCGACGCGCGCGGCGCCCGCCTGGACCGCACCCGCGAGGGCGGGCACTCGGCGTTCCGGGTGGTGCATGCGGGCGGCGACGCCACCGGCGCCGAGGTCGAGCGGGCGCTGGTCGCGGCGACCCGGGAGGCGGGCGTCACCGTGCTCGACGGGCACGTGGCCGACGACGCGCTGCGCGACGTGACCGGCCGGGTCGTCGGGCTCTCCGTCCTGGCCGGGGACGGCGGTGCGGAGACGGGCGTGCTGCGCGCCCCCGCGGTCCTGCTGGCCACCGGTGGGTACGGGCAGCTCTACTCCTCGACGACCAACCCGGCGACCTCCACCGGCGACGGCGTCGCGATCGCGCTGCGTGCCGGGGCGACGGCGGCCGACCTGGAGTTCGTGCAGTTCCACCCGACCGTGCTCTGGACCGGCCCGGCGGTCGGGCGCCGCCCGCTGGTCACCGAGGCCGTCCGCGGCGAGGGCGCGGTCCTGCGCGACCGGGCCGGGCACGCGTTCATGGCCGGGGTGCACCCGCTGGCCGACCTCGCCCCGCGCGACGTCGTCGCGGCGGCGATCACCCGGCACGCCGCCGAGACCGGCAGCGAGTGCGCCTGGCTCGACGCGACCGGTCTGGCGGGCTTCGCCACCCGGTTCCCGACCGTGTTCGCCTCCTGCCGGGAGGCGGGCATCGACCCGCGGACCGAGCCGATCCCGGTGAACCCGGCGGCGCACTACGCCTGCGGCGGCGTCGTCACCGACACCTGGGGCCGCACCGGCGTCCCGGGGCTGTACGCGGCGGGCGAGGTCGCCCGCACCGGGCTGCACGGGGCCAACAGGCTCGCGTCGAACTCGCTGCTGGAGGGGCTGGTCGTGGGGGAGCGGGTGGTCCGCGCGGTCTGCGAGGACCGGGCCGCGGCCGGGCCCGCGCTGCTCACCGCGCCGGTCGAGCCCGCCCCGGCGCTGCCGGTCGCGGACCGCGCGACCCTGCAGCGCGCCCTGTCGCGCCACGCCGCCATCGGACGGGACGCGACCGGGCTGGCCGCCGCGTCCGACGCGGTCGAGGCCGCCACCGTCGTCGGTGTCCCGGTGGGCCGCGCGGGGGTGGAGGACGCGGCGCTGACCCTGCTGGCGCAGGCGGTGCTGGCCGCGGCGGGGACCCGGCGCGAGTCGCGGGGCTGCCACGTGCGCACCGATTTCCCGGACCGCGACGACGTGCACCAGGCGTCGTCGCTGCGGGTGCGCCTCGACGCGGCCGGCCGGCCGGTGGTCGTCGCCGACGCCCTGGTGGGTGCGGCATGACCCGGGTCGCCGCCGGGGTCGGCGGGGCCACCGGCATCGGGGCCCCGGACGCGGCGGACCTGCGGCGCGTGGTGCGCACGGCGCTGGAGGAGGACCTGCGCTACGGCCCGGACGCGACGTCGGCGGCCACCGTCCCCGCCGACGCCGTGGCCCTCGCCTCGTTCACCCCGCGCGCCGACGGCGTGCTCGCCGGGGCCCCGGCCGCGCGCGCCGTGCTCGACGAGGTGCTGGGGGCGGGCGGCTATGCGGTGCTCGCCGAGGCCGCCGACGGTGACCGGCTCACCGCCGGCGCCCCGGCACTCACCGTGCGGGCCCCCGTGCGTGGGCTGCTCACCGCCGAGCGCACGGCGCTGAACCTGCTCACCCACCTGTCCGGGGTCGCGACGGCCACCCGCGCCTGGGTGGACGCCGTCGCGGGCACCGGCGCCCGGATCCGGGACACCCGCAAGACCCTGCCGGGCCTGCGGCTGCTGGAGAAGTACGCCGTGCGGTGCGGCGGCGGGGTGAACCACCGGCTCGGCCTGGGCGACGCGGTGCTGGTCAAGGACAACCACGTCGCCGCCGCGGGGTCGGTGTCCGCCGCACTGACCGCGGCCCGGGAGCTGGCGCCGGATCTGCCGTGCGAGGTGGAGGTCGACTCGCTCGACCAGCTCGACGAGGTCCTCGCACTCGGCGCCGAGCTGGTCCTGCTCGACAACTTCACCGTCGCGCAGACCGCCGAGGCGGTGCGCCGGCGCGGCGCCGGACCGACGCTGCTGGAGTCCTCGGGCGGGCTGTCGCTCGACGTCGCGCGGGACTACGCGGCGACCGGGGTGGATTTCCTGGCCGTGGGCGGGCTGACCCACTCGGTGACCGCGCTGGACCTGGGGCTGGACCTCGTTCCCGGATCCTGACGAACGACCTCGCGGTGACTCTGCGTTACGGAACGTCGAGGTGGGACCACTGACGGGTACGGATCGCGGACACGTCGCGAACCGCGTCCGTGATCTTGGGCGATGGTGTCACAATCCCGCATGGCCATCGCTCCCCCCGAGTTCGCCGGCCCGTTGCGGTACCGGACGGCAGCTGTACCGGCACGGCGCCGTCGCCGTCCGTTCCGGCCGCTCGTGCCGTCGGTGCCGTTGCTCGTGGCGGCGGGTGCGGGCGTCACCACGCTCGCGGTGTTCCCGCTGGTGTCCGGGGCGTTGGTTGACGACGCCTACATCACCCTCACCTACGCCCGGAACCTCGCGTTCCACGCGCACTGGGGGGTGAACCTCGACGGTGTCGCCCACACCGCGACCTCGCCGTTGAACGTGCTGCTGCTCGCGGCCGTGGCAGCGGTGGTGCGGCAACCGGTCGTGGCGGCGGGAGTCGTGTTCGCGCTCTGCGTCGCGGCGACGGGCTGGTGGGCGGCGCGGACCGCCTCCGTGCGGAGCTGGCCGGTGTGGACCGGGCCCGTGGCCGCGGCGGTCGTGCTGGTGAACCCGCTGCTGGTGTCCACCGTCGGGCTGGAAACCCACCTCGCGGTCGCGCTCCTGGTCGGGCTCTGCTGGGCGGCGACCGTGGGACGGCCCGGTGCGGCCGGGGTGCTGGGCGGGCTGCTCGTGCTCACCCGCCCGGATCTGGCCGTGGTCGTCGTTGCCGCGACGGCCGCGGTGCCGGCGCTGATGCGCCGGGCCCAGGTCGTGTTCGCCGCCGCGGTGACGACCGCCCTGCCGTGGTTCGTGCTGGCCTGGATCCTCCTGGGGTCGGCGGTGCCCGACACGATGCTGTGGAAGGTGGGGGCGGACTGGGGTGGCACGACGGTCCTCAACGGTCTCGGTCTCTATCTCCGGGTGTTCCCCGTGGCGACCCCGCTCGCGCTGATCGGTCCGGTCGCAGGGGCGGTCGCCGGGGTGCTGTGGGTGTTCGCGCAGGGAGTCCGCGCGGTTCCCGCACTGGTGCTGGGCGCGGGTTCCGCCGCGCACCTGCTGGTTTTCTGCTTGCTCGGCACGGCGCCGTACCACTGGTACTACGGCCCCGCTGTCGGTGCGCTGTCGGTACTGGTCGTGTTCGCGCTCGCCGCGGTGTCCGGCTGGGCCTGGGCGCACGCGCCCGAGATCGCCCCGGTCGTGGTCCGCGCGGGTTGCGGGGCAGTCGTCCTGCTCGTGCTCCTCTCGGCGGGTTACGCGGGGCACGACGGGGCGCGCTGGCGGATCGCGCCGATCTCCACCAACCACGCGACGTCCGAGGAGTACGCACGGGTGGCGGGCGGGCTGCACGGCAAGGTCGTCAGCGCGGGGGAGGTCGGTGCGCTGGCCTACTTCTGCGAGGACCGGTGCGCGATCGACGATCCGTTGTCCGAACGTGCCGCCCTGCTGGGGCGGGTCCGGGACCGGATCGACCGCTCGGGCCCTGTCCTCGGCGCCCTGCTGCGGGTCAACTACCTCTTCGTGCGCCCTGCTCGGTACACCCCCGGGACGAGCACGCTGATGATGCGGCGTGGGACCTTTCCCGACGGGGTCGACGTCGCCACACCGTGGAGCGGAGCCGGCAACCTGGTCGTCTTCCCGCGGTGAGCACCCGGCTCACGGCCCGGCCAGCAGCTCCGACTGCACCGGGGCCGGGAAGCGGGCGGAGACCCGCGCCCCGCCCAGCAACGCCCGCAGGCGCTCCGCGGCGTCGTCGACCGCCCGGCGGGCGGCTGGGTCGACGTCGCCGAACAGCCGGGTCACGACGGCGCCGTCGGGCCGCTGCACCCAGGTCCCGGCGACGGCGCCGTCCACCCAGACCGCGGGGCCGCCGTTGCCGTTGCGGTCGAACAGCAGCGGTGCGTGCGCCGGGTCGAGGTACCAGCCGCGGGCCTTCCATCCCATCGTCGTCGGGTCCAGGCTCGGCAGCAGCGCCACCGACGGCCCGGGGTCGGCGACCGGGTCGAGGTCGTCGGGGAGCAGGTGACCGGTGCCGCCGTCGTCGAGCCCGACCTCGACGGCGCCGACGTCGGCCAGCGCGGTGCGGGTGGTGGCGACCGTCCAGCCGGCCCACCACCGCAGGTCGTCGCGGGTGGCCGGGCCGAACGCGCGCAGGTGGGCACGGGCCAGCCCGGCCGCCGCGGCGCGGCGCACGCCGTCGTCGGCGGTGGCGGGCGGGGGAGCGCCGATGCCGCCGGGCACCCAGTCGTCGGCGGCGGCCCACCGGTACTGCCCGTTGACCCAGGTCCCGACCGGCTCGCCGCGCAGCACCCGCCCCTCGAAGCCGAGCACCAGCAGCACCCGGCCGTGCGCGGGCTGGGTCCCGCCGCCGGGCAGCGTGACCCGCCGGGCGGCGAGGTCGGGCAGCGCGACGCCGACCGCGCGGGCCGGGGTCGGGCCGTGCTCGCGCAGCAGCGTCAGCACCCGGTCGGCGGCCTCGGCGTACCAGGCCTGCGGGTCGTCGACGCCGTCCGCCGCGAGCTGCCGCAGCAGGTCACGGCGCTGCACCGCGGCGACGTCCACGGTGGCCGCGTGGTGGGCCAGGGCGGCGTGGGCACGACTGAACACCCACAGCGTGCGGCGCATCGCGTGGTGGCGCAGCAGGGTCCGGTCCTCGTGCAGCGCCGCCGCGACCGGCGCCAGCGACGGCGTCGCCATCCGGGCCGCCGCCGACAGGTACACCGAGACCGGGTCGGTGGAGTGCAGCGCGACCAGGTCGTCGCTGATCGCGACGACGTCGTCGGTGCGGGTGTGCGGGGCGAGCCGGTGCCGGGTCACCAGCCGGGCCCGGCGTTCGGCGTCGCTCACGTGGCGGGTCACGCCGCGGAGACTGCCACGGCCCACCGACGGCGAGGACGTGGCTCACCCCGCCGGGATGGGACCGTGCCGGACCGCCGCCGTATCCTGGGGGCCATGCTCCGCCGCCTCGACCTGCGAGCCGAACCGCTGCCCCGTCCGGCCACCCTGCGCGGCATGATGCCGCGCGCCGAGCTGGACATCGACGCCGCTCTGGAGCGTGCCCGCCCGCTGGTGGAGGACGTGCGCGACCGCGGCGCCGCCGCCGCGCTGGACGCCACCGAGCGCTTCGACCGGGTCCGTCCGGAGACCGTGCGCGTCCCGGCCGAGGCGATCTCCGCCGCCCTGCGCGATCTCGACCCGGACGTGCGCGCGGCACTGGAGACCTCGATCGAGCGCGCCCGGATCGTGCACGCCGAGCAGCGCAGGCCCGACGTGGTCACCCAGGTCGTCCCCGGCGGCACCGTCACCGAGCGGTTCGTCCCGGTCCGCCGGGTCGGGCTCTACGCCCCGGGCGGGCTGGCGGTCTACCCGTCGAGCGTGATCATGAACGTGGTCCCGGCGCAGGCGGCCGGCGTGGAGTCGCTGGTCGTCGCCTCCCCGGCGCAGGCGGAGTTCGGCGGACGCCCGCACCCGACGATCCTGGCGGCGGCCGCGCTGCTCGGCGTCGAGGAGGTGTGGGCCGTCGGCGGCGCCCAGTGCGTCGCGCTGCTGGCCTACGGCGGCACCGATACCGACGGCGCCGAGCTGGAGCCGGTCGACATGGTCACCGGCCCCGGCAACGTCTACGTCACCGCGGCCAAGCGGATGCTGCGCGGCCTGGTCGGGATCGACGCCGAGGCCGGCACCACCGAGATCGCGATCCTCGCCGACGACACCGCGGACGCCGCGCACGTCGCCGCGGACCTCATCTCGCAGGCCGAGCACGACCCGAACGCCGCATCGGTGCTGGTCACGACCTCCGACGCGCTGGTGGAGCGGGTCGAGGCCGAGCTGGAGACCCGGGTCGGCGCGACCAAGCACACCGAGCGGGTGCGCACCGCGCTGACCGGGCCGCAGTCCGGGGTCATCCTGGTGTCCTCGACCGCCGACGGGGTCGCCGTCGTCGACGCCTACGCCGCCGAGCACCTGGAGATCCAGACCGCCGACTCCGGGGGCGACGCGGCGAAGGTCCGCAACGCCGGTGCGATCTTCGTCGGGGCCTGGTCGCCGGTGTCGCTGGGCGACTACTGCGCCGGGTCGAACCACGTGCTCCCGACCGGGGGCTGCGCGCGGCACTCCGGCGGGCTGTCGACGGCGACGTTCCTGCGCGGCATCCACGTCGTCGACTACGGACGCGCGGCGCTGGCCGAGGTCGCCGGCCGGGTCGTGACCCTGGCGAACGCCGAGGACCTGCCCGCCCACGGCGAGGCCGTGACCGCCCGGTTCGAGGGGGCCGGGGCGTGACCGCCGGGTCGACGGTCCGGCTCGCGGACCTGCCGCTGCGCGAGGACCTGCGCGGGAAGAGCCCGTACGGCGCGCCGCAGCTCGACGTCGCGGTGCGGCTCAACACCAACGAGAACCCGTACCCGCCGCCGCCCGAGCTTGTCGCCGACGTCGCCGCCTTGGTGGAGGAGGCGGCCCGTGAGCTGCACCGGTACCCCGACCGCGACCTCGTCGCGCTGCGGGGCGATCTCGCCGCCTACCTGTCCCGGCAGACCGGGGTCGAGCTGACCACGGCGAACCTGTGGGCCGCGAACGGGTCCAACGAGATCCTCCAGCAGATCCTGCAGACCTTCGGCGGTCCCGGCCGGACCGCGCTCGGCTTCGTGCCCAGCTACTCGATGCACCCGATCCTCGCCTCCGGTACGCAGACCGAGTTCGTCCCGGTGCCGCGCCGCGACGACTTCACCCTCGACATCGACGCGGCCGTCACCGTCCTGGCCGAGAAGGCCCCGGACGTCACGTTCGTGACCAGCCCGAACAACCCGACCGGGCAGTCGGTCGCCCCGGCCGACCTGGCCCGGCTGGTCGACGCCGCCCCCGGCATGGTCGTCGTCGACGAGGCCTACGCCGAGTTCGCCGAGGCCACCGGCCGCCCGAGCGCCACGACCCTGCTGGCGACGCACGGCCACAAGCTCGTGGTGTCGCGGACGATGAGCAAGGCGTTCGCCTTCGCCGGCGGTCGGCTGGGCTACCTCGCCGCCGCGCCCGCGGTGATCGACGCACTCCAGCTCGTGCGACTGCCCTACCACCTGTCGGTGCTGTCGCAGGCCGCCGCGCGGGCCGCGCTCCGCCACGCCGAGGCCACCCTCGGCTCGGTGGCGCTGCTCGCCGCCGAGCGGGACCGGATCTCCGGCGAGCTGGCCGCCGCCGGCTACGACGTCGTGGCCTCCGACGCCAACTTCATCCTCTTCGGACGCTTCGCCGACGCCGGCCGCGCCTGGAAGGGGTTCCTCGACCAGGGCGTGCTGATCCGCGACGTCGGCATCCCCGAGCGGCTGCGGGTCACCGTCGGCACGCCGGAGGAGAACGACGCCTTCCTCGCCGCCGCCACCGACCTCGCCACCCAGGAGCTGTTGTGATGACCGACAAGGTGAGCCGCATCGGACGCGTCGAACGCGTCACCAAGGAGACCCGCATCGTCGTCGAGATCGACCTCGACGGCACCGGGCGCACCGACATCACCACCACGGTCCCGTTCTTCGACCACATGCTCGACGCGTTCGGCAAGCACGGCAGCTTCGACCTGTCCGTGCACGCCGAGGGCGATATCGAGATCGACTCCCACCACACCGTGGAGGACGTCGCGATCGTGCTGGGACAGGCGATCCGCCAGGCGCTGGGGGACAAGAAGGGCATCCGCCGCTTCGGCGACGCCTGGATCCCGATGGACGAGGCCCTCGCCCAGGCCGTCGTCGACGTCTCCGGCCGGCCCTACACCGTGTGCACCGGCGAGCCGGAGATGATGCGCGGCTTCGTCGTCGGCGGGCACTACCCGACCGTGCTGAACAAGCACGTCTTCGAGTCCCTGGCCTTCCACGGGCACCTCGCCCTGCACGTCCGGGTGCTCGACGGCCGCGACCCGCACCACATCACCGAGGCCGAGTTCAAGGCCGTCGCCCGCGCGCTGCGGGCCGCGACCGAGCCCGACCCGCGGGTCACCGGGGTGCCGTCCACCAAGGGCGCCCTCTGACGGAATGTTGAGCCCTCAACTTCTGTTGCAGAGGGCATGACGAAGATCGGGTTCCTGTCGTTCGGGCACCACGGAGAGGTCCCCGGGTCCCGGACCCCCACCGCCGCCGACGCGCTGCGCCAGACCGTGGAGCTGGCGCGTGCCGCGGAGGACATCGGCATCGACGGCGCCTTCGTGCGCGTGCACCACTTCGAGCGCCAGCTGGCCGCGCCGTTCCCGCTGCTCGCAGCGATCGCGGCGACCACCAGCCGGATCGAGATGGGCACCGGCGTGATCGACATGCGCTACGAGAACCCGCTCTACATGGCCGAGGAGGCCGCCGCGACCGACCTGCTCTCCGGCGAGCGGCTGCAGCTCGGCGTGAGCCGGGGCTCGCCCGAGATCGCGCTGAACGGCGCCGAGGCCTTCGGGTACCGGCCCGCCGACGGGCAGACCCACGCCGACGCCGCCCGCGCCAAGGCCGAGGTGTTCCTCGCCGCGATCCGCGGTGCCGGGGTGGCGCCCGCCGACCCGTCCCGCACCCGCGGGCGGCACGTCGCGCTGCCGGTGCAGCCGCAGTCCCCGGGCCTCGGCGACCGGATCTGGTGGGGCGCGGGCACCCGGGCCACCGCCGAGTGGGCCGCGACCCAGGGCATGAACCTGCAGAGCTCGACGCTGCTCACCGAGGACACCGGCGAGTCGTTCGACCGGCTGCAGGCCGAGCAGATCCTGCGCTACCGCGAGGCCTGGGCCGCCGCCGGGCACGACCGCACCCCGCTGGTGTCGGTGTCGCGCAGCGTCATCCCGGTCACGACCGACCTCGACCGCCGCTACTTCGGTGAGCGCGGCGAGGACGACCAGGTCGGGGTCCTCGACGGCGCCCGGTCCCGGTTCGGCCGCAGCTACGTCGGCGACCCGGACCGGATCGCCGCCGAGCTCGCCGAGGACGCCGCGGTGCGGGAGGCGGACTACGTGCTGTTCACCGTGCCCAACCAGCTCGGTGTCGAGTACAACGCGCACCTGCTGCGCTCGATCGCCGAGCGGGTCGCCCCGGCGATCGGCTGGGCGGCGGCCGGTCACCAGGTGGCGGCGGCGGTCCCCAGCAGCTGAGGCGGGCCGGGCAGCGGCGCGGGCCGGCCGTCGAACTCCAGCGGGAGCACGGGTTCGACGAGCCGGCCCATCGGCCCGTCGACGGCGTGCGTGGCGATGGTCGCCGTACCGGGCCGGGGCAGGTCCGCGACCTCCGCCGCGGTGAACATCCCGAGCCCCCGGACCCAGGTGCAGACCCCGGCGAGGGTGACCCGCACCCGCCACGAGCCGCCCTCGACGGCGCGCCGGCGCAGCGCCGCGAGCACCCCGGTGGCACCGAGCCAGGCGGCGAGGTAGTCGTTGAGCAGATGCGTCGGCGGTAGCGACGGGGTGCCGTCCCGGCCCTCCTCGACCGCGAAGCCGGTCGCGGAGCAGGCCAGCTGGTCGAACCCGCCGCGCGCGGCCCACGGCCCGTCGGCGCCCCAGCAGTGCAGGTCCAGCGCGACGATCCCGGGCCGCAGCGCGGCCAGGTCGGCGGGGCCGAAGCCGCGGGCGGCGGTGCCCCGGTAGGCGTTGACGAACACGTCCGCCCCGCCCACCAGCTCCCGCATCCGCCCGGCCTGCGCCGCCTCGCGCAGGTCCAGCCAGGTGTTGCGCTTTCCGCCGCCGGTCAGCGCGACCATCGCGAGCGGGTCGGGCAGGTCCGGGCGGGACACGTGCAGGACGTCCGCGCCGAAGGTGCCGAGCAGCTTCGTGGCGACCGGCCCGGCGATCACGTGGGTGTCGTCGAGCACGCGCAGCCGGTCCGGGACCGGGGCGGGTGCGGCGTCGCCGATCCGCTCGATCTCGACCACGGGGCGGCCGGCGAGATGCCTCCCGGCGGGGTGGGCCGCCCACTGCTCCCCGGTCCGGACGGCGGCGGCGACCCCGCCGGCGTCGCACACGGCGTCCTCCAGCTCGACCGCCCGCCACCGGGCGGCCTCCTCGGCGATGCGCCCGCCCAGCGGCGGGCAGTCCAGCACCCGGCACACCGCGTCGCGCTGGTGCGGGTAGGTGGTGATCAGGAAGATCCAGCCGTCGGCGGTCCGACGGAACCCGTTGTTCGCCAGCGCGGTCGGGTCCTCGGCCACGGACTGCACGTCCACGCCGCCGAGGGTCGTCAGGAACGGAGCCCGCAGCGTGTCGATCGCGTCGGACGCCCGGACGGTCACCTCGCGGGGCGCGCCGCCGGCGTCCTCGGCGAGGCCGCAGACCTGCAGCCCGAACGCCCCGGCAGCCGCGGACATGGCGTCGGCGAGCCGGTGCACCGACGGCGTGAGCGGGTCCGAGCCCGTCACCCGCAGCGTCGAGCGCACCGGGCGAGCGTCCGGCAGCAGGGCCGCCGCCGTGTCGGCGGCGGAGGGGAACCGTGCGGGCGGGGTCGTCGTGGTCATGACTCCAGCCTGCGACGGGACGACGGAACTCTCCACGTTCTCCGTATATCCGTAGAGTCGGTCGGGTGTCCGGACCTGTCGCCTCCGCCCGCGCGGTCGGCCGGGCCGACCGCATCCTGGAGCTGGTCGCGACCGCTGCGACACCCCCGTCGGTGACCGCGGTGGCCCGCGCACTCGACCTGCCGCTCAGCTCCACCGCGGACCTGCTGCGCGAGCTGCGGGTCACCGGCTGGGTACGGCTGCGGGGGCGCGGACACGTCCTGGGCCACCGGCCGTACGTGCTGGGACTCCTCGCCGGGCTGGGCCCGCCGACCGCGCTCACGCACACCGACCTCGACGCGCTCAGCCGCGCCGCCCGGGCCCCCGTGGCGCTCGCCGTGCTGGTCGGCGGGCAGGTGCGCTACGTCGACCACGCCGGTCCTCGGGCCCCCGACCGGCTGCAACGGGTGACCGACGACCACCGGCCCCGCCCGCCGCTGCGCACCGCGGCGGGACGGCTGCTGCTGGCCCTGGGCGATCCCGGGGAGTCCGCCCGCGCGCTGGCCGGGGTCGACGACCCGCCGGCGGTCGCGGCCTACCTCGCCGAGCGACCGGAGATCGTCCGTACCCGGCTGGCCCGCAGCGACGGGCTGGCGGACCCGGCGATCCGCGCCGTCGCCGTCCCGGTGGAGGAGGGCGGGGAGACGGTCGCGGCGGCGGTGCTCACCGGCACCCGGCGGGGCCGGGCCGACCGCAGCGTCACCCTGGACCGGGCCGCGGCCCGGCTGGTCGCCGCCCTCGCGGCCCAGAGTGCGGCCCGGGCTCCGGCGCCGCACTCACCGCCCTGAGTACCCGTCCGCAGGCGCGGCGGACGCGGTGGTGCGCAAGGCCCGGTGGGGTCGCCTGCGGGCGGTGTCAGCCCGCCGACCGCAGCCAGGCGAGCACCGCCAGCACCCGACGGTGCCCGGAGACGTCCGCGGGCAGGTCGAGCTTGGTGAACACCGACCGGACGTGCTTGTTCACCGCTGCGTCGGATAACACCAGTTCTGCGGCGACCTCGGCGTTGGACCGGTCCTGCGCCATCAGATCCAGGACCTCGCGCTCGCGCGGGGACAGCCGCGCGACCGGATCACGGCGTCGGCGCACCAGCCGGGCCACCACCTCGGGATCCAGCACCGTCCCGCCCGTGCCGACCCGTTCGACGGCGGCGACGAACCCGGCCACGTCGGCCACCCGGTCCTTCAGCAGGTAGCCGACACCGGCACCGTCGCCGGTGTCGAGCAGCTCCTCCGCGGCGACCGGGGCGACCACCTGGGACAGCACCAGCACGGGCAGGCCGGGGTCGGCCCGGCGCAGCTCCACCGCGGCCCGCAGCCCGCTCTCCGGGCCCGCGGGCATCCGGACGTCGGTCAGGACCAGGTCGGGCCGGTCGGCCCGGACCGCCGCCAGCAGAGCCGGGGCGTCGCCGACCGCGCCGACGACGGTGTGGGAGAACCGCGTCAGCACCCCGACGATCCCGTCGCGCACCAGCACGGAGTCCTCGGCGACGGTCACCCGCACGGCAGCTCCACCCGCAGCAGGGTCGGTCCGCCCATTGGGCTGGACAGTCGCAGCCGGCCGCCGGCGAGGGCGACCCGCTCGGCGAGCCCGGACAGACCGGTCCCGCCCGCCGGGTCGGCGCCGCCCCGGCCGTCGTCGCGGACCTCCAGGACGAGCTGGTCGGCGTGCCGGCCCCCGCCGATCGAGGCGGTGGTGGCACCGCTGTGGCGGGCGATGTTGGTGAGCGCCTCGGTGAGCACGAAGTACGCGGTCCCGGCGACGGCCGGGGGCAGCTCGGCGGGCAGGTGCAGGTCCACCTCGACCGGCACCGGGCAGCGCCGGGCCCGGTCCGCGACGGCCACGGCGAGCCCGTTGTCGGCCAGCGTCGCCGGGTCGAGCCCCCGGACCAGGTCACGCAGCTCGGTCAGCGCCAGCCCGAGCTCGTCGCGGGCCGTGTCGAGCCGTGCCGCGCAGGCCGAGCCGTCGACGGCGTCGAGGCGGGCCAGACCGAGGGTCACCCCGAGCGCGACGAGCCGTTGCTGGGCGCCGTCGTGCAGGTCCCGTTCGATCCGGGCCCGTTCGGTCGCGAACGCGCCCAGCAGCCGCCGGGTCGAGACGTCGGACAGGTCGGGGCCCAGCTCGGTGCCGCGCGGACCGAGGACGGTGCGGGTCAGGGTCGCCCGTGCCCCGGCCCACGCGGTGACCGTCCGCGGGGTCGCGGCGAGCAGCAGGACCCCGAGGGCGACAAGCGGCCAGGCGGTCGGGTCGTCGACGGGGGAGACGAACAGCAGCACCGGCAGGACCAGGGAGAAGCCGAGGACGCCGGCGTCGAGCGCGGCCAGCGCGGTCGCGGCGAGCAGCGCGAACCCGATCTCGCGCCGGGTCAGCGGGGCCCGCCACCGGGCCGCCGACCACCACCGCCCGGCGGGGCGCGGCGGGGCCGGCAGCGGTGCGGTGTCGACCAGGCGCAACCGGGCCCGCTCCAGAACGGCGAGCGGCCGGCCCGCCAGGCCCACGGACACCACCAGGACGACGGCGGTGCCGGCGGCGACCCACGGTCCGCCGAGGACGAGCCCGGACGTCACGACCGCGACGACGCCGACGAGCCCGGCCCCCAGCAGCGCACCGGTCAGGAGGAAGGCCAGCGAGCGCCACGGCCACGCCGTCGCGAGGAACCGCAGCGGCTGCTGGTCCACCGCCTGCCAGGCCGTCACGATCCGCACGCCGGGCAACGTAGCCGGACACCCGCTCCGGGCGCGGTAGCGCAGGCACTACCCCGGAACTCCCGTCCGGGTGACCGCGTGGGACCCGGCCCCGGCGGTCCACTCGGCACATGCCGACCACGACGATCGAGCTCCACGACCTGCACCACGTCCACCGCCCCCGCGGGGCGCCCCCGGTCCGCGCACTGGCCGGGGTCTCGCTGCGGCCCCGGCCCGGCACCGTGGCCGCCGTGATGGGCCCGTCGGGATCGGGCAAGTCGACCCTGCTCCACTGCGCTGCCGGGCTGCTCGTCCCCACGTCGGGCCGCGTGCTGCTCGGCGGCACCGACCTGGCGGCGCTGTCCGAACGGCGACGCACGCTGGCCCGCCGGGAGCGCACCGCCGTCGTGTTCCAGACGTTCAACCTGGTCGCCGCGCTGACTGCGGCCCAGAACGTCGCCCTGCCCGCGCGGCTCGCCGGGCGCCGGGTCGAGCGCCGCGCCGTCGCCGCGGCCCTCGACGAGGTCGGGCTGGCCGACCGGGCCGGGCACCGTCCGGCCCAGCTGTCCGGCGGGCAGCAGCAGCGCGTCGCGATCGCGCGCGCCCTGTTCACCCGGCCCGCGGTGCTGTTCGCCGACGAGCCGACCGGCGCGCTCGACTCGGCCGCGTCCACCGGAGTGCTGGCGCTGCTCCGCCGCTGCGCCGTCGACGGCGGCGCGACGACGCTGATGGTCACCCACGACCCGGCGGCCGCGGCCTGGGCCGACGAGGTCGTGGTGCTGCGCGACGGGCGCCTCGCCGACCGGTTCCCGGTGCCCGGCCCACCCGGGGACCGTGCGGCCGCGGCCGCGGTCGCGCACCGGCTCACCGGGCCCGCCGGGCCGGCCGGGGACGGTGTCCGGTGATCGCCGTCGCGAGCGTGCGCGGCCGGTGGCGGGAGCTCCTCGCCGCGGTCCTCGCCGTCGCCGTCGGGGTCGGGCTGCTGGGGGCGGTGCTGCTCGCCGCTGCCGCGTCCCGCCCCGCGGTGCAGGAACGCCTCGCGGTCACGTCCGCGCTGGTCGTCGCCCCGCCGGTCGCGACGTCGACGACCCCGCGCTCGCACGGGCGGATCCCCTGGAGCGTCCCGGCGGCCGACGCCCTCGCCGCCAGCCTCGCGGCGACGCCCGGCACGACCGCGGTGCCCGACCGCACGTTCCCCGCGGTCGCGTTGCCCGGCGGACGCCCGGTGGGCGACCCCGACGACCTGGAGGGCGGTCACGGTGTCGCGTCGCTCGCCCTCGGCGGCCACCGCGTCACGGCCGGCGAGCGTCCCCGCGGCCCGGCCGAGGCCCTCGTCCCGCGCACGCTCGGCGTCGGTCCGGGCGACCGGCTCGCGGTGCAGTTCGCCGACACCGTCCGCACGATGGTCGTCTCCGGCACCACCGACGGCCCCGGCCTGTGGGTGGACGACGCCGTGGCCGCCCGGCTCACCCCGGGCGTGCGGACGATCGGCATCCTCGGTGCGGTCCCACCGACGCCGCCCGGCGCGACCGTCCTGACCGGCGACGACCGCGCTGCCGTCGAGCCGGTCCAGGACGCCCGGGTGCGGTGGCGCGGCGACCAGCTCCTCGGCGCGCTCGGGCTGCTCACCGTGGTCACGACCGTCGTCGTGGTCGGCGCCGCGCTGTCCACGGCCGTCGCGGGGCGCCGCCGTGAGCTGGGCCTGCTCCGTGCCGCCGGGGCGCTGCCCGGCCGGGTGCGCCGCCTCGTGCTCACCGAGTCCGCGCTGGTCGGGGTCCTCGGCGTGGCGGCGGGCACGGTGCTCGCGGTCGTCTCGGCCGCACCGCTGCACGCCGTGCTCGTCGCCGCCGACGCCGCACGGCCGGCTCCGGTACCCGCCGTCGCCGGGCCGCTCGCCGCCGCGGGCGCAGCCGGGGTGCTGCTCGCGGTCACCGGTGGTCTCGCCGCGGCGCGCCGGGCGGCCCGGGCGGCGCCGCTGGACGTCGTCCACGACACCGGTTCCGGACGCGGACCGGCGCGGGGCCGGCTCGTCGGCGGGCTGCTCGCGCTCGCCGCCGGGGCCCTGCTCGCGGTCCGGACCGCCGCGGTGACCGGCGACGGCCGTGTCGGGCTCGCCCTCGCGACCGGCGCTGCCTCGGTGGTCGCGGCCGCGCTGCTCGCGCCGGCGCTGGTGGGCGTGCTCGCGCGGGCCGGCACCGCTCGCCCGGGCGGCCGTGTCACCGTGGCGCTGGTCCGCGCCGAGCTCGGGACGAACCCGGAGCGGGCGGGCGCGGTCGTCGCGCCGGTGGTCGTCGCGGTCGGGTTCGCGGTGCTGCTCGGCGGGCTCGTCGCGACCTCCGCCGCCGCGTACCCGGCGCAGCGGACCGCACAGCTCGCCGGGCAGGTGACCGTGGAGCGCGACGGCACGCCCGGCCTGCCCGACGACGTCGCCCATGCCCTCGCCGTCCCCGGCGCCCGGATCCCGCTGCCGACCGTGCTCGTCGTCGGAGGACCTGCGGGACCGACCGCCGTCGACGCGGTCGGGACCGCCGACCCCGGCCTGGTGCGGCCGGGGGAGGTGGTCCTGTCCAGCCCGACGGCCGCCGCGCTCGGCCTCGCCGGGGGCGCGATTCTCGACGCCCGGTTCGCCGACGGCAGTGTCGTTCCGCTGCGGGTCGCGCGCATCCTGCCACCCGACGAGCAGCGCGGGGACCTCGTCGTCGACCGATCCCAGGTGCGCGCGCACGATCCGGCGGCCCTCACCCGCACGGCGTTCCTGCCGGTGGGCGCGGTGCCCGACCCGCCACCGGCCGGGGTCACCGTGCGGGACGCGGCGGCCCACGCGGCCGCCGGGTACGCCGTCGACGCCCGGCTGACCGGCCTGCTGGCGACGCTGCTGGTCGCGGTGTCGGCGGGCCACGGCGCGCTGGCCGTGGCGGCGGGCGTCGTGGCCGCCACCGGGACCCGGCGGGCCGACCTGGCCGTCCTCGTCGCGGCCGGGGCGACCCGGGCCCGGATCGTCGCGACCGTCGCCGTCGAGACCGGCACGGCCGCGACGCTCGGGATCGTGCTCGGCCTGGCGGTGGCCGTGCCGCCCCTGGCCGCCCTCGCCTCAGGGCTGTCAACGGCCACCGGCACCGCGGTGGCCCCGGTGCCCGACGCCGGCGTGACCGCCCTCGCCGCCGGAACGTGCCTGCTCGTCGCCGTCCTCGCCGGTGCGGTGACCGCGGCGCGCACGGTCCGATCGTCATCATCAGTACCTGAGCGCCGTCGCCGGTCCGGCGGAGCAGCGCACAGGTACTGATGATCACGGCGCCGCCCCCGGGCCGCGGGGGGCCGCGCGAGGCGGCGACTACGCTGGTCGCGTGGCACGCATCGTCGTCCTCGACTACGGCTCCGGGAACCTGCGCTCCGCCGAGCGCGCCCTCGAACGCGTCGGCGCGGACGTCACCGTGACGTCCGACTTCGACGCGGCGACCGAGGCCGACGGTCTCGTCGTCCCCGGGGTGGGCGCCTTCGCGGCGTGCATGCAGGGCCTGCACGCCGTCCGTGGCCCGCAGATCATCGGGCGTCGGCTCGCCGGCGGCCGCCCGGTCCTCGGGATCTGCGTCGGCATGCAGGTCATGTTCGAGCGTGGCGTCGAGTTCGACGAGGACACCGAGGGCTGCGGCGAGTGGCCCGGCACGGTCGAGCGGATCCAGGCCGACGTGCTGCCGCACATGGGCTGGAACACCGTCCGCATGCCGGAGGAGTCCACCCTGTTCGCGGGGATGGACGCCGACACCCGCTTCTACTTCGTGCACTCGTTCGGCGTCCGGCGCTGGACCCTGGAGCCCTCGCACGCGATCGCCCCGCCGAAGGTCACCTGGACCCACCACGGCGAGGACGTCGTCGCCGCGGTGGAGAACGGGCCGCTGTCGGCGACCCAGTTCCACCCGGAGAAGTCCGGCGACGCCGGCGCCGCGGTCCTGGAGAACTGGCTGCGGTCGGTCACGGGCTGAACGGGCCGCCGGGTCAGGACGCGGCGAACACCGCGACCCCACTGCCGTCGGGTCGCGCGGTCACCGTGCCGCGCCGTGCCGCGCCGTCCGTGCAGGTGATCTCGACGGCCGGGCCCGAGCCGGGGTCGAACACCATCAGCCGCACGGAGCGGGCGCCGGGCACACCGGTCGCGCGAGGTGCGTCGGCGAGCAGCCCCGCGAGGGCGGTCGTGTCGAGGCCGCCCAGGTCGACGGTGCGCTGATCGGGGTCACGGGCGATCGCGGACACGACGTCGAGCCTCGTGAGCCCGGCCCCCGGCGTCCAGGTGTAGGTCCGGTCCGCGCGCCGGTTCCCCGGCTCGGCGATCCGAACCCCGCCGTCGTCGGGGCCGCGTACCGACAGCGAGTCGACGACGGTGCCACCCGAGACGCGACGGACGGCCGCGACCAGCTCGGTCAGTCCCCGGTCGGTCCGCAGGTCGACCGGCTCGACGACGACCGGGGCGGTGACGGGGACGGGCGCGGCCGCCGTGGGAGGCGGCACCGGTGGCCGGTGCACCGGACGGGAGACGACGGCGTGCGCGACGGCCATCGCCGCGACCAGCGCGACGGCCACCCCGATCCGCACCGGCCAGTAGCCCGGCGCGTCCCGGTCCGGCCGTGTGGGGGAGGCCGCCACGCTCCGGGCCGGCGACAGCCCTCGCCGTACTCGCCCGACGCCGGGAAGCTGCAGGTCAGCGGTGAGCGCGGTGAGGTCACCGATGTGCGCCGCCCGCAGTGCGGCGGCGACCCGGGTCCGGTGCTCGACGCCGTCGATCTGGCCCTCGGCGAAGGCGACGTCGAGCCGGTCGCAGGTCGCGGTCCGGTCGGAGTCACGGGCCCGCTTGCGGGAACGGAGGGAAGGCACGGCGGCGAGTGTGACGGCCGCGCACGACGACCGTGGCCGTTCCGCGGAACGCGCCTCAGCCCAGCGCGTACTCCCCGGAGCGCAGGTCGAAGGTCACCGTCCGCCGGTCCGAGCGCAGCGCCTCGAGCACCTGTCCGACGAGCGTCGCGACGTCGGAACCCGCTCTGATGCCGGACGGCACCGTCCCGGCGACGGCGCGGTCGGCGAGCCCGGTCTCGATGTGCGGCGGCCGTACGTCGAGCACCCGCACGCCCTGCTTGCGCACGCCACCGCGGGTCGCGGTGAGCCACGCCGACAGCGCCGCCTTGGACGCCGAGTAGGCCGCCATCCCCGGCGTCGGCACGTCGGCCAGGATCGCCGAGATCATCGCGAGCGTGCCACCGGAGTCGGTGAGGTGCGCGAGCGCGGCCCGGCCGATCGCCATCGGCGCCTGCGCGTTGACCGTCAGCAGGTGCTCGGTGACGACGTCGTTCTCCGACTCCTCCCCGAACCCGGCCACCCCGATCGCGACGAGCACCAGGTCCAGCCCGCCCAGGGCGTCCGCCGCCTCGTCGACGACGGCGGCGCAGCGCTCCAGGTCGAGTGCGTCGACGGCGAACGTGGGCTCGCCGTCGGCCCCGGAGGGATCGGTGCGGCCCGCCAGCGCGAGCGTCGCGCCCTGGTCGCGCAGCGCCTCGGTGAGCGCGCCGCCCAGCACGCCCGTCGCCCCGACCACCAGCGTCCGCGCCCCGGAGAGTTCCATGATCCGACGGTAGGGCGGACCGGCGACGGCCGCGCGCTCACCGCTGGCAGCGCGGGCACCACCAGGTCTCGCGACCGTGCGGGGTGCGCTCCGGCGGCGCGAACGCCACCGCGGTCCCGCAGCGCAGACAGGGCCGCCGGTAACGGCCGTAGACGAAGTGCCGCGGCCGGACCCGGCCGGTGGTGTTCTGCGCGGGGTTGCGGACGACCGCGTCGCGCAGCAGCGCGCGGCCGCGCACGAGGAGGGTGCCGGGCTCGGAGACCGCGGAACACTCCCGCCACGGGGAGATCCGCTCCAGGAACAGCAGCTCCTGGGCCCACATGTTCCCCAGCCCGGCGACGACGCGCTGGTCCAGCAGCGCCGCCAGCACCGCCCGGCCGGGGTCGGCGCGCAGCCGGGCGAGGGCCGCGTCGCCGTCGAAGGTGCCGCCGAGCAGGTCCGGGCCCAGGTGTCCGACGACGGTGTGCTCGTCGCGGGTCGGGAGCACCGCCAGCACCGGCAGCCCGATCCCGGCCAGGGTGCGGCCGTCGACGAGGTGCAGCGCGATCCGCAGGTCGGCCGCGACGACGCGGGGGAGCCGCCTCCCGGGCCGCAGCACCGACCACCGCCCGGACATCCGCAGGTGCGAGTGCACGGTCCAGCCGCCCGCGGTGCGGGCCAGCAGGTGCTTGCCGCGCGGCACCCAGCCGGTGATCTCCTCCCCGGCGAGGTCGGCGCCGGCGAAGCGGGGGTGGCGCACGTCGGAGCGTGCGATCACCGCGCCCGCGGTCGCCGCGTCCAGCCGCGCCGCGAGCCGGAAGATGCTGTCCCCCTCGGCCACCCCCGGAGGCTACGAGCGGCGCGGATACCCTGGCGCGGTGAGCTTCACGTTGCTTCCCGCGGTGGACGTCGTCGACGGGCAGGCCGTCCGGCTGGTGCAGGGCGAGGCCGGCACCGAGACCGGCTACGGCTCGCCCCTGGACGCTGCCCTGAACTGGCAGGCCGGCGGCGCCGAGTGGGTCCATCTGGTCGATCTCGACGCGGCGTTCGGCCGCGGCTCGAACGCCGAGCTGCTGGCCGAGGTGGTCGGGAAGCTCGACCTGCGGGTCGAGCTGTCCGGCGGCATCCGCGACGACCAGTCCCTGGAGCGCGCGCTGTCCACCGGCGCGGCCCGGCTCAACCTCGGCACCGCGGCGCTGGAGCAGCCCGAGTGGTGCCGCCGGGTCCTCGCCGAGCACGGCGAGAAGATCGCGATCGGGCTCGACGTCAAGATGATCGACGGCCGGCGCCGGGTCGCGGGGCGCGGCTGGACCTCCGACGGCGGCGACCTCTGGGAGGTCCTCGCCCGCCTCGACGCCGACGGCGCCACCCGCTACATCGTCACCGACGTCTCCAAGGACGGCACCCTGCAGGGCCCGAACGTCGAGCTGCTCACCGAGGTCGCGCAGGCCACGACCGCGCCGGTCATCGCGTCGGGGGGGATCTCGGAGGTGTCCGACCTGACCCGGCTCGCCGAGGTCGCCGCGACCGGCGTGAACATCGAGGGCTCGATCATCGGCAAGGCGCTCTACGCCGGCCGGTTCACCCTGCCCGAGGCCCTGGCGGCCGTGCGGGCGGTGAGCGCCTGATGGGCGTCGCGGTCCGCGTCATCCCCTGCCTGGACGTCGACGCCGGGCGCGTGGTGAAGGGCGTCAACTTCAAGGAGCTCCGCGATGCGGGCGACCCGGTCGAGATGGCGCGGGTCTACGACGCCGAGGGCGCCGACGAGCTGACCTTCCTCGACGTCACCGCGTCGTCGTCGGAGCGCGGCACCATGATCGACGTGGTACGCCGCACCGCCGAGCAGGTGTTCATCCCGCTGACCGTCGGCGGCGGCATCCGCACCCCCGACGACGTCGACCGGATGCTGCGCGCGGGCGCGGACAAGGTCTCGGTGAACACCGCCGCGATCGCCCGGCCCACGCTGCTGCACGAGATGTCGCGGCGCTTCGGCAGCCAGTGCATCGTGCTGTCGGTCGACGCCCGCCGCGTCCCGGAGGGCGGTGAGCCGCAGCCGTCGGGCTGGGAGGTCACCACGCACGGCGGGCGCCGCTCCGCCGGGATCGACGCGGTCGAGTGGGCCCGGCGCGGCCAGGAGCTCGGCGTCGGGGAGATCCTGCTGAACTCGATGGACGCCGACGGCACCCGCGCCGGGTTCGACCTGGAGATGCTGACCGCGGTCCGGAAGGTCGTCGACGTCCCGGTGATCGCCTCCGGCGGCGCCGGCGCGGTCGAGCACTTCGGCCCGGCCGTGCGCGCCGGGGCGGACGCGGTGCTCGCCGCCAGCGTGTTCCACTTCGGACAGCTCCGGATCGGCGAGGTCAAGGACGCCCTGCGGGGCGAGGGGGTCGAGATCCGATGACGGCACAGAGCGTGCGCCTCTCCGCGGCCGAGTCCGCGCTGGACCCGGCGGTCGCCGCCCGGCTCAAGCGCGACGCCGACGGCCTGGTCTGCGCCGTCGTCCAGTCCCGCGCCGGCGAGGTCCTGATGGTCGGCTGGATGGACGACGAGGCGCTGCACCGCACCCTGACCACCGGCCGGGGGACCTACTGGTCGCGGTCGCGACAGGAGTACTGGGTCAAGGGCGGCACGTCGGGGCACGTGCAGCACGTGCACGAGGTGCGGCTGGACTGCGACGGCGACGCGGTGCTCGTCGTCGTCGACCAGGAGGGGCCGGCCTGCCACACCGGGACCCGGACCTGTTTCGACACCGACGTCCTGCTCGCCGGGGACGGCGCATGAGCACCGACGTCCTGCTCGCCGGGGACGGCGCCCGGGTGTGAGTCCCCCGGTGCGACGACGGGGCGGATCGGGCACCCTCGGGAGATGGATCCCGAAGAGAACACGCAGGACGGCGACGACCCGCGTGCCCGCTGGCGGACCATGCCCGAGCCGATCCGTCCGGAGCAGTGGGTCGCCGAGCACGACACGGACCCGATCCCGGAGTCGCTCGCCGAGGCCGAGGCACGCCGCGAGGAGCAGGAACGCACCTACCTCGTGACCCGGCTCGGAGGTGGCGGCGGGGTCTGACCGCTCACGGGTGCACCGGCGGCATCGGTGGCGGCTGGGCGGGTGCCGAGGTGACCCACCGGATCCCGGCAGTGATCGCGTGCCCCCCGGCCCGCACCACGGTGGCCTCGGCGACGGGCAGCCACGGCAGCCGCAGCGGCATCCGCGTCCAGCGCGGCATCAGCCCCACCGACGCAGCGGCCAGCACCGAGTACGGCACCCGCGCGGAGAGCGGCAGCGGCGGCTCCCACAACAGGAACCGCGCGGCGTCGCGGGCCGCGGGTGTCCCGGCCAGCTCGGGCCGGTAGCCGTCGAGCTGTGCCCGCAGCTCCGCGGTGGACTCGGGCGGGTCCGGCACGCCCAGCTCGCGGGCGACGCGGGCGGTGTCGGCCACGTAGGCATCGCGACCCGCGGCGTCGAGCGGGGTGCTGCCGTAGCGGTCGTGCGCGGAGAGGAAGCTGTCGATCTCTGCGACGTGCACCCAGCGCAGCAGGTGCGGGTCCGACGCCGAGTACGGGCGCCCGTCCGGCGCGGTCCCGCGGACGTGGACGTGAGCCCGCTTGATCCGCGCGATCACCCGCTCGGCCTCCTCGGCCGGCCCGAACGTCGTCGCGGCCAGGAAGTACGAGGTGCGCTGCAGTCGTCCCCACGGGTCGCCGCGGAACCCGGAGTGCCCGGCGACCCCGGCCATGGCCAGCGGGTGCAGGGACTGCAACAGCAAAGCCCGCAGCCCGCCGACGAACATCGACGCGTCGCCGTGCACCGTCCGGATGGCGGCGTCCTCGGCGAACCAGCGCGGTCCCTCGGCGCCGAGGATGCGGGCTCGCCGGCCGGAGCCCTCGTCCCCGGCGACCCGGCTGAACACCGCCGACCCGACCCGCGACCGCAGGGTCGCGAGCCGGTCGGTGACGGCGTCGGGGAGCCGGGCGGAGAGATCGACCATGGGTCCAGTGTGCGGCCGGGCCCGGACGGCGGCCACCGGTCACGCGGCATCCGACCCGACGCTGCCCGGATCGTCCGCCGGCCGCGGCACCGGCGGTCAGATGACGGCGCCCATCCGCTCGGTACGCGAGGTGCGGGTGACCGCCATCGATCCGACGACGCAGATGACGACGTTGGCGGCGAGCCCGACCAGCCCGGCGGGGACGCCCCCGAACGGCCCGAGGTCGAGCAGCGTGGCGCCACCCGCGACGACGGCCCCGGCGAGCATCCCCCAGAACGTGGGGCCGGGCGCCATCCGCCTCCAGTACAGCCCGAGGATGAAGACCGGGGCGAGCTGGACGATGAGTTCGAACTTCAGCACGAAGATGCTGAACAGCGTGCCGGGCGGGTTCCAGGCGACGGCGAGCAGGCCGAACACCATCGCGACACCGACGAGCTTGCCGACCAGTACCTTGCGTCGGTCGGTGGCCCCGGGTGCGACGTGGCGGCCGTAGAGGTCGCCCGCCACGATCGAGGAGAACGCCAGCACCGCGGAGTCCGCCGTCGAGACGATGGCGCACACGACACCGCCGAACAGGAGGATCATCAGCAGGTAGAAGACCGTGTTCTGGGCCGCGACCTCGTTGGCGATCAGACCGACGAGCTGTTCGGACGCACCGGTGTCCAGGCCGGGGAACAGCTGCAGGCCGGCGATGCCGACGACGAACACGACCCCGGTCGTGGCCAGCGGCATCCAGGCCATCAGCGCCAGGGACCGCTTCAGCGTCCGCTCGCTGCGGGCGGAGTACACCCGCTGGATCGCGTGCGGGTAGACCGCAGCCCCGAAACCGATCATCACGATCATTGCGAGCCAGTTGACGGCGTCCGCGGTGCCCGGGACGCCGACCAGCTCCGGCGAGGTCTCGGTCAGGTACGTGGTGAGGGTGCCGAGCCCGCCGGTCAGCGTCACCACCCCGGTCAGGAGTGCGCCGATCCCGACCAGCATGGCGATGCCCTGGAGGACGTCGGTCATGGCCACGGCACGCATCCCACCGGTCCACGAGTAGACCAGCATGATGACGATGAAGCCGATCACGCCGACCTCGTAGGGGATCGTCTCGCCGGTCAGCCCGGCGATGGCGTGGCCCATGGCGACCAGCTGCTCCAGCACGTAGTTGCCGAGTCCCCACAGCATCAGGGCCACGGTGAGCAGTGACAGCTTCGTCGAGCCGAACCGGTCCCGCACGAAGTCGGTCGGCGTCACGAAACCCCTCTGCTTCGCCACGACGTACAGACGGGGTGCGAACAGCAGGTACACCGCGATGACGGCGATCATGAAAGGGACCGACTGCCACCACAGGAAGCCCGACCGGTACGCCTGGGGCGGGTACCCGACGACCGAGTTCCCGCTGTACTGGGTCGCGTAGAGGGTGAAGAACAGCGTCACCATGCCGAGGCCGCCACCCGCGGTGAAGTAGCCGCGTGCTGTGCCGGTGGACCCGCCGCGGCCCGCGTACCACCCGATCAGCAGCATCACGACGGCGTAGGCGCAGAGGATGGCCACCCCGCTCGGGCCGGCGAAGACGAGCTCGGTCACCGGTCGGCCTCCCCGCTCCGCAGGGCCGCCTCTTCGGCCGGTTCGACCAGGTTCCACTGCCGCAAGCAGATCCAGGAGACGAACGCCGCGAAGGCGAACGTGCTCGCCACGGAGATCGCGAACCAGAGCGGCACCCCGAGAACGACGGGCCGGATCGTCCCGGTCGGGTACCAGAGCGGGGTACCGGCCAGCACGATCACCAGCAGCACGGCGAACAGCCACGGTCGGCGCACCGGTTCGCGGCCGCCGGGGACGATGACGGGATCGGGTGGTGTGGTCTCGGCGCTGTCGGCGCTGGGGTGGTGCTGGTCCACGGTGCTCCTCGTCGTCGTCGGCGGAGAGTCGGTGGTCACGGCCGCCGGTCGGCGGCCGCGGTCCGGTCGGGAGGGCCTGCGCGGTCGCGGACGACCTCGCGGGCCGCGCGGAGGTGCGCGGTCATGACGGCGCGGGCCCACTCGGGGTCGCGGGCGGCGAGGGCTGCCACGAGCTCGCGATGCTGGGCGAAACTGCGGGCCAGCCGCTCGGCGGTGTAGCGGCGGAAGGTCGTCCGTACCAGCGGGGCCTCGACCACTCGTCCGACCAGCTCACGCAGGGCGCGCCGCCCGCCTGCCCGGTGGATCTCGTGGTGGAGCGCCAGATTGAGACGGGTGATCTCGGCGTGATCGGGCGGGTCCTCGACGGCCTCCATCGCCGCGCACAGATCCCGCATCCGCGCGAGGTCGGCCCGCCCGGAGACTGCCGCGCGGGCCGCCGCGTGGCCCTCGAGCAGCACGCGCAGGTCGAACAGCTCGTCGAGGTCGTCGTCGTCCCACGCCAGTACGACGGCGCCGCGCCGTGGGGTCAGCTCGGCCAGACCGTCGGCGGCGAGGCGACGGATCGCCTCCCGGGTGGGGGTGCGACTGGTGCCGTGGGCCTCGGCGATCTCCTCCTCCCGCAACCGGGACCCCGCGGGGCGCACACCGTCGAGGATCTCGGCCCGCAGAGCGGTGTGCACGCGGTCGACCGCGGGTGCTCCGTGGTTCGCCGTCATCACCCACCCCTTCGTGATTGTGTACAAAGTAGGAGGGCGGAAGATCCTTATCAAGGGATTGGTGCCGCTTTCGCCGCGCCGGCGGCGTCGATTGTGTACGAGACGTCGGTCGCTCCCGCCCGCCGCGCTTCCGCGGCGGGTCCCGGGACCGTCTCGATCTGCGACGATCGTCGCCGTGGATGTGGGGCGGACCCGTCGCCGGCACGTCGGCGTGGCGGGACGGGGACACACCGACGGGCGCGGTAGGGCGGGGACGGGCCCCGGGGGGAGCGATGACGGGTGACGCGAGCATCGGCGTCCTGCTGGTCGACGACGATGCGCCGATCCGTACCGGTCTGCGCGCGGTGCTCGATGCCGACCCCGGCATCACCGTCCTCGGCGAGAGCGCCGACGGCGCCGAGGTGCCGGGCCTGGCCGGTCGGCTGGCGCCGGACGTCGTGGTGATGGACGTCCGCATGCCCGCCGTCGACGGCGGCACCGCGGCCCGGGCGCTGCTGCGCCGCCCCGGCCCGCCCCGGGTGCTGGTGCTCACCACCTTCGGCCACGACCGGCACGTCCTGGACGCGCTGCGCGCCGGGGCCGGTGGCTTCCTGCTGAAGCGGACCCCGCCGCGCGACGTGGTCCGGGCCGTGCACACGGTCGCCGCGGGGGAGTCGCTGCTGTTCCCGGCGGCGGTGCGCGAGCTCGTGGCCGGGTTCGCCACCGACGACGGCGACCGGCTCGCCGCCGCCGGGCTGACCGCGCGCGAGGCCGGCGTGCTGCGACTGATGGCGCGCGGGCTGTCCGACGCCGAGATCGCCGGGGAGCTGGCGCTCGACGTGGGCACGGTGACGACCGACGTCGCCGCGGTGCTGGCCAAGACCGGGTCGCGGGGCCGGACCCAGGCCGTCGTCGCCGCCTACTCCTCGGGGTTCGTCGACCCCAGGTTCCCGGTCAGGTAGCGCTGCACGGTCGGCCCGACCGCGGCGACGACGTCCTCGCGCGGCGCCGAGGCCAGCGGCTCCAGCCGCACCACGTAGCGCATCATGCCGAGCCCGATCAGCTGGGAGCCGACGAGCGCGCCCCGCTCGTCGGGCCGGTCGGGGGAGTGCGCCCGGGTGACCGGGCGCAGGATCGCGCCGCCGACGAACTCACGCAGCATCCGGGCCGCGATGTCGTGACCCGCGACGCTGCGCAGCACCGCCGCCATCGGGGCGCCGCCGCCGGTGTCCCAGACCGTCAGGAACCCCCGCACGATCCGCTCGCCGACCCGGTCGGCGGGGCCGTCCAGCACCATCCGCCGGATCCGTCCGGGGTCGACCGGCAGGTCCAGCGCGGCGAGGAACAGCTTCTCCTTGCCGCCGAACCAGTGGTTCACCATGGCCGGGTCCACCCCGGCCCGCTCGGCGATCCGGCGGACCGTGGCGCCGTCGAAGCCGCGGTCGGCGAACTCGGCGCGGGCGGCCGCGAGCAGCCCGGCCCGGGTGTCCGCGCCGCCGGACCGGCGGCCACGACGCCGTGGCGACGCCCCCGGGTCCGGGGGTGCGGTGGCGCTCGGATCGGTCATGCGCCCCATCCTCACCCGCGCGAGGGCGGCCGTCACTGCTCGGGAACAATGAGTCGCATGACCCAGCGGACCCAGAACGCATCCGGTGGCGCGACGACGACCGGGGCCCCCGCCCCCGCGGCTCCCGCGGCCGCCGCCCTGGGCGCGGTGAGCCCCACCCGTGAGGAGTTCCGGGAGCTGGCGCGCGCGCACCGGGTCATCCCGGTGACCCGGCGGCTGCTGGCCGACGACGAGACCCCGGTCGGGGTCTACCGCAAGCTCGCGGGCGGGACCGCGGGCACGTTCCTGCTGGAGTCCGCCGAGAACGGCCGGTCCTGGTCGCGGTGGTCGTTCGTCGGGGCCCGCAGCGCCGCCGCGCTCACCGCCGTCGACGGCGAGCTGGTCTGGACCGGGGAGGTGCCCGACGGCCTGCCCACCACCGGCGACCCGCTCGACGCGCTGCGCACCGTGGTCACCGAGCTGCACTCCGAGCCGCTGCCCGGGCTCCCGCCGCTGACCGGCGGCATGGTCGGCTACCTCGGCTACGACATCGTCCGCCGCGTCGAGCGCATCGCGGACCCGGACGACCCCGCCGTCGACGACCTGGCGCTGCCCGAGCTGGTCATGCTGCTGGCCACCGACCTGGCCGCGCTCGACCACCACGAGGGCACCGTCACCCTGATCGCGAACGCGATCAACTGGGACGCCACCGACGAGCGCGTCGACCAGGCCTACGACGACGCCGTCGCCCGGCTGGACCGGATGACCGGCGAGCTCGCCGTGCCCGCGCCCAGCTCGGTCGCGGTGTACACCCCGACCCGCCCGGAGTTCCTCCGCCGGCGCACCCCCGAGCAGCACCACGCCGCGATCGAGGACGCCAAGGAGCAGATCCGCGCCGGCGAGGCGTTCCAGATCGTGCTCTCGCAGCGCTTCGAGATGGAGTGCGACGCCGACCCGCTCGAGGTCTACCGGATCCTGCGCACCACGAACCCGAGTCCGTACATGTACCTGCTGCGTCTCGACGACGCGGCGGGCGGGCCGCCGTTCTCCATCGTCGGGTCCAGCCCGGAGGCGCTGGTCAGCGTGCTCGACGGGCGTGCCACCACGCACCCCATCGCGGGCACCCGCTGGCGCGGCGCGACCGACGAGGAGGACCAGCTCCTGGAGAAGGAGCTGCGCGGCGACGAGAAGGAGCGCGCCGAACACCTGATGCTCGTCGACCTCGGCCGCAACGACCTCGGCCGGGTGTGCGAGCCCGGCACGGTGACCGTGCGGAACTTCTTCGAGATCGAGCGCTACAGCCACGTCATGCACCTGGTGTCGACGGTGACCGGGCTGCTGCGCGGCGACCGCACCGCGTTCGACGCCGTCGTCGCCTGCTTCCCGGCCGGCACCCTGTCCGGGGCGCCGAAGGTGCGGGCCATGCAGGTCATCGACCGGCTGGAGCCGACCCGGCGCGGTCAGTACGGCGGCATCGTCGGCTACCTCGACTTCGCGGGCAACGCCGACACCGCGATCGCCATCCGCACCGCGATGATCCGCAACCGGACCGCGTACGTGCAGGCGGGCGGTGGGATCGTCGCCGACTCCGACCCGGCCGCGGAGGACATGGAGTGCCTGAACAAGGCCCGGGCGGTGCTCTCGGCCGTCGCCGCGGCCGGGTCCATGTCACCCCCGCCGGTCCCGGGCAGCGCGTGACGGCGCCCGGCGACGACGGCGCCGCCGCGCCCACGGCGGGCCGCACCGACCGGCGGGCACTCGGCCTGACCGTGCTCGGCCTGCTGCTCGGCGCCGGTGCGCTGTGGGGTGCCGGTGCGGCCGAGTGGTTCGTGCTGGAGGTGCCCACCGCGACCCGCGGCACCGTCGAGCTCGGCGCCACCGGCGCGCAGCTGCAGCCCGCCGTCACCGCGGTCGCGGCGCTGCTGGTGGCGGCCGTCGCCGCGCTGGTCGCGCTGTCCGGGATCGCCCGCCGCGTGCTGGGCGTGCTGGTCGGGCTCGCCGGGGCGGCCGCGGTGGTGCTGACCCTGCGGCTGGTCGCCGTGCCGCCGTCGGCGGTGGAGCTGGCCTCGGCCCGTTCCGGGCTGACCGCACCGAACGCCCCCGCGGGCTCCGGTGCGGTCTCGGCGACGCCGTGGCCCTGGCTGGCCGTCGCCGGCGGGGTCGTCGCGCTCGCCGCGGCGGTGCTGCTGGTGGTCCGCGAGCCGCGGCTGCCGCGGCTCGGCGCCCGGTACGCCGCACCGGGGACGCAGGCGGCCACGACACCGGCCGACCCCGACCGGGCGGCCTGGGAACGGCTCGACGCCGGCGGCGACCCGACCGTCGGCCCGCGTGAGGGGGAGAACTAGCATGACCTCGACGTCCGGGCGACGCGCGAGCGGAGGAGGAGTCGGCCCTGTGAGCACTACGGGCACTGCCGGTACTGCCGGACACCCGAACGGGACACCGGGTCGCGTACCCAGCGTCCTCGAGTCCATCGTGGACGGAGTCCGGGAGGACCTCGCCGAGCGCGAGAGCGTCGTCGACCTCGCCGAGATCAAACGGCGGGCCGCGGCCGCGCCGCCGCCGCGGGACGCGATGGCGGCCCTGCGCGAGCCGGGTGTCGGCGTCATCGCCGAGGTGAAGCGGGCCAGCCCGTCGAAGGGGTCGCTCGCCGACATCCCCGACCCGGCCGACCTCGCCGAGGCCTACTCCGCCAACGGCGCGCGGGTGATCAGCGTGCTCACCGAGCAGCGCCGCTTCGGCGGCTCGCTGGCCGACTTCGACGCCGTCCGCGCCCGGGTCGACACCCCGCTGCTGCGCAAGGACTTCGTCGTCACGCCGTACCAGGTGCACGAGGCCCGTGCGCACGGCGCGGACGTCGTACTGCTGATCGTCGCCGCGCTGGAGCAGCCGGTGCTCGCCTCGTTGCTCGACCGCGTCGAGTCGCTCGGGATGACCCCGCTGGTCGAGGTGCACACCGAGGAGGAGTGCGACCGCGCCCTGGAGGCCGGCGCCACCCTGATCGGGGTGAACGCCCGCAACCTGCACACCCTCGAGGTGAACCGGTCGGTCTTCGGTGAGATCGCCCCCGGGCTGCCGTCGCACGTGCTCAAGGTCGCCGAGTCCGGCGTCCGTGGCCCCGGTGACCTGCTCACCTACGCGGGCTGGGGAGCCGACGCGGTGCTGGTGGGCGAGGGCCTGGTGACCAGCGGTGACCCGTCGGCCGCGGTGCGCGGGCTGGTCGCGGCCGGGTTCCACCCGTCCTGCAGCCGCAACGGCGGCTGAGCCGTGCTCGTCACGCTCGCCACCGTCCTGCCCGCCGCGCTCCCGGCCTCGATCCCCAGCCCGGACCGCGGTGTCTGGCACCTCGGCCCGGTCCCGATCCGGGCGTACGCGCTGTGCATCATCGCCGGCATCGCGGTCGCCCTGTGGTGGGGCGAGCGTCGGCTGCAGGCGCGCGGCGGGCGGGCCGGGACGGTGCTCGACGTCGCGGTGTGGGCGGTGCCGTTCGGCCTGCTCGGCGGGCGGCTCTACCACGTCGCCACCGACTGGCGGACCTACTTCGGCCCCGGCGGCAACCCGTGGGGTGCGCTGGAGATCTGGAACGGCGGGCTCGGGATCTGGGGCGCCATCGCGCTCGGCGGGGTCGGGGCCTGGATCGGCTGCCGCCGCCACGGCGTCCCGCTGCCGCTGTTCGCCGACGCGGTCGCGCCCGGCATCATCGTCGCCCAGGCGATCGGGCGGCTCGGGAACTGGTTCAACCAGGAGCTCTACGGCGGCCCGACCACGCTGCCCTGGGGCCTGGAGATCTACCGTCGGGTCGACCCCGCGACCGGGCTGGACGACCCGCTCGGCGGCGTCGCGCTCGACCCCACGCCGATCGCGGTCGTGCACCCCACCTTCCTCTACGAGCTGCTGTGGAACCTCGTCGTCGCCGCGCTGATCGTGCTGGCCGACCGCCGGTTCCGGCTCGGCCACGGCAAGGTGTTCGCGCTCTACGTCGCGGGCTACACCCTCGGCCGGTTCTTCATCGAGCTCATGCGCACGGATCCGGCGACCCGCGTGTTCGGCGACGTCCGGATCAACGTCGTCGTCTCGGCCGTCGTGTTCGTCGGGGCGGTGCTCTACGTCGCGTTCGCCCGGCGCGGCCGCGAGGAGTTCGTCGCGCCCGAGCCGGAGGACACCACCGCTCCCGGGGAGCAGGGCACGCCCCAGGAGCGCGAGGACGCGTGAGCGCGTTCGCGGGCTTCGGCGACGGCGCCGTCGAGTTCTACGACGGCCTGCTCGCCGACAACTCCCGGGCGTACTGGACCGACCAGCGCGAGGTCTACGAGAGCGACGTCCGCGGCCCGATGACGGCGCTGCTCGCCGACCTCGAACCGGAGTTCGGGGCGGGCAAGGTGTTCCGGCCCTACCGCGACGTGCGCTTCGCCGCGGACAAGACGCCGTACAAGACCCACTGCGGCGGCTTCGCCGAGCCGTTCTACGTCGAGGTGTCCGCGGACGGGATGCTCGCCGCGGGCGGCTACTACCACATGGCGCCCGACCAGCTGACCCGCTACCGCGAGAGCGTCGACGACCAGCGCCGCGGCGAGGACCTGCGGGCCCGGCTCGACACCGCCCGCGCCGCCGGGTTCACCGTCGACGGCGCGACGCTCAAGACCCGCCCGCGCGGCACCGACCCCGGCCATCCGCGGCTGGACCTGCTGCGGCACAAGGGGCTCTACGTGTCGCGGAACTGGCCGCCGGACGACGTGCTGCACGGCCCGCGGGCCCGGGACCGGGTCCGCACGGTCTGGCGGGCCTCCCGCCCGGTCACCGAGTGGCTCGACGACCACGTCGGTCCCAGCGAGCTCCCGCGCCGCTGACCCGCCGCGGCCGCGCCGTCTCCGCGCCGTGCCGCCGCCGCGCTGTCGCCGTGCCGTGCCGCGCCGTGCCGCCGCCGTACCGCTGCCGCGCTGTCGCCGGGCCGAGTCACCGTGCCGCGCCGACGGCCCGGGCGGCGCCGGACGGGTTTCCGTGACACGGTCGACAACCTGCGCGGTGATCCGGACGACGACCGGGGTACGAACACCGCGGACGGGCCGACGCGGTCCGGGGCGACGCACGGGGGAGTGGGCATGGGAGTGCAGGGGCGGACGCGGGGCCGGCGCACCCGTGACGGGCTGCTGGCACTGGTGACGGCGGCGTTCGTCGTCGCCGGGTGCACCGCGGCCGGGCCCGCCACCGCGCCGCCGCCCGCCGGGGCGCTGTCCCAGCAGGTCACAGGCGCCGCGACCGGCGAGGCCGCGGTGCCGCACCTGCGGGCCCTGGAACGCATCGCCGACGACAACGGCGGCAACCGCGCCGCCGGGACCCCCGGCTACGACGCGACGGTCGACTACGTCGCCGGCGTGCTGCGCGACGCCGGCTTCGACGTCACCACCCCCACCTACGACGCCGGGGACGGCCGCGAGCTGCGCAACGTCGTCGCCCGCACCCGCGGCGGCGACCCCGCCCGGATCGTGCTCGCCGGCGCCCACCTCGACTCCGTGCAGGCAGGCCCCGGCATCAACGACGACGGCAGCGGCATCGCCGGGCTGCTCGCCGCGGCGACCGCGCTCGGCCCGCAGCCGGGCGTCGGCGCCACCGTCTCCTTCGGGTTCTGGGGCTCGGAGGAGGACGACCTGCAGGGCTCGACCGGCTACGTGCGGTCCCTGTCGGAGGAGGAGCGCGAGCACCACCTGCTCTACCTCAACGCCGACATGCTCGGCTCGCCCAACGGCGGCTACTTCGTGCAGGGCGGCCGCGGCGAGGACGACGAGGAGCGGGGCCCGTCCGGCTCCGGCGTCGTCGCCTCGGTGCTGGCCGAGGAGCTGGCCGCGGCGGGCGCCCCGCAGCCCGAGACCATCGGCCTCTACGGCGACGACGACGGCCCCTTCGCCGAGGTCGGCATCCCGGTCGCGGGCGCGGTCACCGGCGACGAGGACACCAAGTCCCGCTCCCAGGCCCAGCTCTGGGGCGGTGAGGCGGGCCGGGCCTACGACGGCTGCTACCACTCGGCCTGCGACCGGATCGGCAACGTCGACACCGTGAAGCTGGACCGCTACACCCGGGCGATCGCGGCGACCCTGGCCCGTTTCGCCGACGCCACCCAGCGCCCCGCCGGCTGAGCCGGCCCGACCGGGTCCCACGGGCGGCCGTGGGGGCCGGTCCGCCTCAGAGCCGCGATGACGTCTCGCGGCCCGGCCGGCGGCGCGCCACCAGCACGGCCAGCCCCACCCCGAGCGCCGCCCCGGCGACGTCGACGAGCGCGTCGAGGACGTCCCCGCTGCGCCCGATCGGCAGCAACGCCTGCGCGACCTCCGACGCCGCGGCGTAGACGACGAGCCCGCCCAGCAGCTGCCACACCCGGATCCCGGCGGCCCGCCCGGTCCACGCCAGCAGCGCGAACAGCAGCAGGTGGACGACCTTGTCGGTAACCGGAGGTGCCGTCGGGACCCCGGACGCCGGGGTGAACAGGACCACCAGGCTCAACAGGACCGACAGGACGAACGGCTGGACACGCACGCCCCCAGTCTGCTCCACCGGTGACCGCCGGGATGAACACCGTCGAACCGGACGCCGACAGGCCGGGTTCCCGTCGTCCTGATCGTTCCAGACAGCGCTACCCTGATAGCCGTGACACGTCGAACCAAGATCGTCTGCACCATCGGTCCGGCCACGGCGACCCCGGACCGGATCCGTGACCTCGTGGAAGCGGGCATGGACGTGGCCCGGCTGAACTTCAGCCACGGGGACCGCGCCGACCACAAGCGCGTCTACGAGATGGTCCGCGACGCCGCCGACTCGACCGGGCGGGCCGTCGGCATCCTCGCCGACCTGCAGGGCCCGAAGATCCGGCTCGGCCGCTTCACCGACGGGCCCACCGAGTGGGCGACCGGCGAGGAGGTGCGGATCACGGTCGACGACGTGGCAGGTACCCCCGACCGGGTCTCCACCACCTACAAGGGCCTCGCCCAGGACGCCCAGGTCGACGACCGGTTGCTCGTCGACGACGGCAAGGTCGGCCTGCGGGTCGTCGCCGTCGACGGCAACGACGTGGTCTGCCGGGTGACCGAGGGCGGCCCCGTCTCGGACAACAAGGGCCTGTCGCTGCCCGGGATGAACATCTCGGTGCCCGCGCTGTCGGACAAGGACATCGCGGACCTGGAGTTCGCGATGTCGCTGCGGGCCGACGTCGTCGCGCTGTCGTTCGTGCGGAGCCCCGCGGACATCGACCTCGTCCACAAGATCATGGACAACACCGGCGCCGGCCGCGTCCCGGTGATCGCGAAGCTGGAGAAGCCGGAGGCCGTCGACAACCTCGAGGCCGTCGTGCTCGCCTTCGACGGCATCATGGTCGCCCGCGGTGACCTGGGCGTGGAGCTGCCGCTGCAGAACGTGCCGCTGGTGCAGAAGCGCGCGGTGCAGATCGCACGGGAGAACGCCAAGCCGGTCATCGTCGCGACCCAGATGCTGGAGTCGATGATCACCAGCTCGCGCCCGACCCGCGCCGAGGCCTCCGACGTGGCGAACGCCGTCCTCGACGGCACCGACGCCGTGATGCTCTCCGGCGAGACCAGCGTCGGCCGCTACCCGATCAAGACCGTGCGGACGATGGCCGAGATCGTCGAGGCCGTCGAGGCGGGCCCGGCCGACGTGCCGCCGCTCAACCACGTGCCCCGCACCAAGCGTGGCGTGCTGTCCTACGCCGCCCGCGACATCGGCGAGCGGCTCTCGGCGCGGGCGCTGGTCGCGTTCTCCCAGTCCGGTGACACGGTCCGCCGCCTGGCCCGGCTGCACACCCGGCTCCCGTTGCTGGCGTTCACCCCGGAGCCCGCGGTGCGCAGTCAGCTCGCGATGACCTGGGGCGTCGAGACGTTCCTGGTCGACAAGGTCGACTCGACCGACGCGATGATCCGCCAGGTCGACCACGCGATCCTGTCGATCGGCAGGTTCAAGCCGGGTGACCTGGTGGTCGTCGTCGCCGGGTCGCCGCCCTCCACGGTCGGTTCGACCAACCTGATCCGGGTGCACCGCCTGGGCGAGAACGACCACGCCTGAGGCCGGTTGGGCATACTCACCGACCGTGAGTGCCGATTCCGCAACCGCGCAGACCGCAGCCGACGGTGAACCGCGCGGCCAGGCCGTCCTCGACGACCTGGTCGCACTGCTGGACCTGGAGCGGCTGGAGGACAACCTCTTCCGCGGGGTGAGCCCGCCGGTGTCGCTGCCCCGTGTGTTCGGCGGGCAGGTCGCGGGCCAGGCGCTGGTCGCCGCGGGCCGCACGGTGGCGGCCGACCGGGGCGTCCACTCGCTGCACGCCTACTTCATCCGGCCCGGGGACCCGAGCATTCCGATCGTCTACGAGACCGAGCGGGTCCGCGACGGCCGGTCGTTCACCACCCGCCGGGTGCTCGCCATCCAGCGCGGCGAGCCGATATTCTCGCTGTCGGCGTCGTTCCAGCTGCCGCAGAACGGCCTGGAGCACTCTCAGCCGATGCCCTCGGACGTCCCCGCGCCGGATGCCGTCGACGACCTCGGCACCCGCGCCGCCCGCGGCGACGGAGGCTGGATGGCCGGGCTGCCGCGCCCGCTGGACATCCGGCTGATCGACGAGCCGTCCTGGTCGCAGGACCACCCCGGTCCGTCCGACGACCCGCTGCGGCTGTGGCTGCGCGCCGACGGCGAGCTGCCCGACGACCCGCTGCTGCACGTCTGCCTGCTCACCTACGCCAGCGACCTGACCCTGCTGGGGTCGGTCGTCGCCCGCCACGACGTGCCCCGGACCGGGCTGCAGATGGCGAGCCTGGACCACGCGATGTGGTTCCACGCGCCGTTCCGGGCCGACGAGTGGCTGCTGTACTCGTGCTTCTCGCCGGCCGCGTCGGGCGGGCGCGGCCTCGCGAGCGGCCGCTTCTTCACCGCCGACGGCCGCCTGGTCGCCACCACCATGCAGGAGGGACTCGTCCGGGTCCCGCGCGCCGGGAGGGACGCACGCCCATGACCGTCGAGTCCGAGATCTCACTGCCCAGTGTCAACGGCGGCAGGCTGCCCGGCTTCCTGGCCCGCCCCGAGACCACCACCCCGGGCCCGGCGATCGTGATGATCTACGAGATCTTCGGGATGACCCCGGAGATGCGCCGGGTCGCCCGTGACCTGGCCCGCGAGGGCTACACCGTGCTGATCCCGGACCTGTTCGCCCGCGGCCGGGTGAAGCCGCTGTGCATCGCCTCGACGGTGGCGACGATGGCCACCGGCCGCGGCGCCGCGCTCGGCGACTGCGAGTCCGCGCGGCGCTGGCTGGCCGACCAGCCCACCGTCGACGCCGACCGGATCGGGGTCATGGGGTTCTGCATGGGCGGCGGGTTCGCGATGCTGCTGTCCCAGAGCGGTCTGTACCGGGTCGCGGTGCCGTTCTACGGCCGCGCCGGCGTCGAGGTGGAACCGGTCTGCCCGGTCGTCGCCAGCTTCGGCGGGCGGGACGCGCAGTTCGCCGACGGCTACCCGCAGCGCCTGGAGGCCGACCTGACCGAGCGGGGGATCCCGCACGACGTCGTCGTCTACCCCGAGGCCGGGCACTCGTTCATGACGCGCACGCCGGGTGTGAAGGGCGCGGTGGCGCGCCGGACGCCGCTGCACGCGGAGTACCACGAGCCGTCGGCGACGGACGCGACGGAGCGGGTACGGGCCTTCCTGCGCGACCACCTGTAGCCGGGGCAGGATGGGGGGTGTGAGCGAGCGCGATGATCAGCAGGACCGGGCCTGGGGCTTCCGCACCCGGGCCGTGCACGCGGGGACGGTGCCGGACGCCGCGACCGGTTCCCGGGCGGTGCCGATCCACCAGACGACCAGCTACGTCTTCCGCGACACCGACGACGCCGCGGCGCTGTTCGCGCTGCAGAAGTACGGGCTGATCTACTCCCGGATCGCCAACCCGACGGTGGCGGCGCTGGAGGAGCGCCTGGCCAGCCTCGACGGGGGTATCGGCGCGGTGTGCACGGCCAGCGGGCAGGCCGCCGAGTTCCTCACCTTCGCCGCGCTCGCCGGGGCGGGGGACCACGCCGTCGCCGCGGCCGGGCTGTACGGCGGCACCATCACCCAGCTCGACGTGACGCTGCGCCGCTTCGGCGTCGACACGACCTTCGTGCCGGGCACCGACCCGGCCGACTACGCCGCCGCGATCCGCGACAACACCAAGTTCGTCTTCGCCGAGGTCGTGTCCAACCCGGGTGGCGAGGTCGCCGACATCGCCGGGCTCGCCGAGGTCGCGCACGCGGCCGGGCTCCCGCTGATCATCGACGCGACGCTGGCGACGCCGTACCTGTGCCGGCCGCTGGAGCACGGCGCGGACATCGTGATCCACTCGGTGACGAAGTTCCTCGGCGGGCACGGCACCACCCTCGGCGGCGTCGTGATCGAGTCCGGCCGCTTCGACTGGGGCAACGGTCGCTTCCCCGGGATGACCGAGCCGGTCCCGTCCTACGGCGGGCTCACCTGGTGGGGCAACTTCCAGGAGCTCGGGTTCCTCACCAAGCTGCGTGCCGAGCAGCTGCGCGACGTCGGCGCCACGCTGTCCGCGCACTCGGCGTTCCTGCTGATGCAGGGCGTCGAGACGCTGCCGCAGCGGATGGAGTCCCACGTGGCAGGAGCGCAGAAGGTCGCCGAGTGGCTCGAGGCCGACCCGCGGGTGGAGTACGTGACCTACCCCGGGCTGCCGTCGCACCGCCACCACGAGCGGGCTCGCCGGTACCTGCCCGCGGGACCGGGCGCGGTGTTCGCGTTCGGGGTGCGCGGTGGCCGGGCCGCCGGGGCGCGGTTCATCGAGTCGGTGCAGCTGTGCAGCCACCTCGCCAACGTCGGCGACGCCCGCACCCTCGTCCTGCACCCCGGGTCCACCACCCACCAGCAGCTGACCACCGAGCAGCTGGAGCACGCCGGGGTCCCCGAGGACATGATCCGGATCTCGGTCGGGCTGGAGGACCCGGACGACATCGTCTGGGACCTCGACCAGGCCCTCACCGCCTCGCAGAAGGAGACCGCGTGACCTGGGAGAACCCGCCCGCGTGGCGGCGGCAGCAGATCCTGCGCGACACCCGCACCGTCGCCGTCGTCGGGGCGAGCCCCAACCCGGCCCGGGCCAGCAACTTCGTCGCCACCTACCTGCTGGCCTCGACCGGGTTCGAGGTGTACTTCGTCAACCCGAACGCGACCACGATCCTCGGGCGCCCGGTGTACCCCTCGCTCGCGGAGCTGCCGGTGGTGCCGGACCTGGTCGACGTGTTCCGCCGCCCCGAGGACCTCGACGGGGTGCTCGACGAGGTGCTCGCCCTCGACCCGGCGCCGTCGACGTTCTGGCTCCAGTTCGGCCTGTTCGACGAGGGGCTGGCCCGCCGCGCGGAGGCCGCCGGCCTGACCGTGGTGATGGACCGGTGCCTCAAGGTGGAGCACGCGCGCTTCGCCGGCGGGCTGCACCTGGCCGGGTTCGACACCGGAGTGATCACCTCGCGGCGCCGGGACTGACCCGGGTGCCCCCGGCGGTCAGATCCGTTCGGGGGCCCGCCCGGCGTCGTCGACGACCTCCTCGCTCGCCGCCGGGGGACCGGCCTCGGCGCGGGCCTGCTCCGCCGCCTCGTCGGCCTCCTCCCGGGTGGCGTACTGGGTGAGGACCCCGCACCCGCAGTCGCAGCGCACCACCCACCGGTCGGCGACGTCGGCCATCATCAGCACCTGCGGGTCGTGACCGTCCACGGGGGCCTCCTTCGGTGGCGTGACGGGCATCATTGCGCGCCGCAGCGACGTGCGCCATTCGTGGCGCGGGTCCGGTCCGCCGTCGTCAACCGTGACGAAATCCGGGTCGGGACCGTGACAGCGGCTGTGACGGGGGACACGGTGGACCGCCGTCGTCCATCGACCCGCAGATCCGGGGGAACCGCCATGACCGCCACCGTCGACCACGTCGCCCTCCTCCGCGCCCGGGTGCGGGGCCCCGTCCTCGGACCCGCCGACCCCGGCTACGACGCCGCGCGGCGGGTCTGGAACGCCGCGATCGACCAGCGACCTGCCGTCCTGGTCCGCTGCGCCGACGTGGAGGACGTCGTGACCGCCCTCGACCACGCCCGGAGGTCCGGGCTGGAGGTCGCCGTCCGCGGTGGCGCACACAACTCCGCCGGGCACAGCGCGGGGGACGGCGCCCTGGTGATCGACCTGGGTGACCTCGACGCCGTCGTCGTCGACCCCGACGCCCGCCGGGTGCGGGTGGGCGGTGGCGCGTTGCTGAGCGGGATGGACGCCGCCACCCAGGAGCACGGGCTCGCGGTCCCGGCCGGCGAGATCGGGCACACCGGTGTCGGCGGGCTGACCCTCGGCGGTGGGATGGGCTGGCTGACCCGGCGGGCCGGGCTGACCGTCGACCACCTGGTGTCGGCGCAGGTCGTGCTCGCCGACGGCCGGGTCGTGCGGGCCGCCGCCGACGAGCACCCCGACCTGTTCTGGGCGCTGCGCGGCGGGGGCGGCAACTGCGGCATCGTCACCGAGTTCGAGTTCACGGCGGTACCGGTCGGCCCGCTCGTGTCGGTCGGGATGTTCTTCTGCGGCCTCGACGACGGGCCGGCCCTGCTGCGCGCCGCCCGCGACGCGATCGGGCGGCTGCCGTCGACGGTCGGGTTCCAGATCGTCGCCGTGAACGCACCGCCCGCCCCGTTCGTCCCGGAGGAGGTGCGCCTGCGTCCCGGATGGGCGGTGATGGTCGTCGGCACCACCGGAGCCGTCCCGGACCCGGACGCGGAGCAGGTGCACGACCTGCTCCGCGCGACGCTGCCGGACCGGCTGTTCGAGTTCTGCACCCCGATGCCCTGGACGGCGCTGCAGCAGATGTTCGACGAGCCCAACGGCTGGGGCGTGCACTGCTACGAGAAGGGCTGCTTCCTGCCGTCGCTGACCGACGCGGCCGTCGAGGACCTCGCCGCGCACGTCGCGCGGAAGGTCTCGCCGATGTCGGTCGTGCACCTGTACACCCTCGACGGCGCCTTCTCCGCCGTCGACGACGACGCGACCGCGTTCGGCGGCGGGCGCAGCCCGCGGCTCGGGCTGTTCGCGGTCGGGCTCACCACCGACCCGCAGGGCCTCGGCGCGGAGCGGGAGTGGGTCCGGGGCCTGGCCGCGGCGATGGCCCCGCACGCGCTCGGCGCCGGCGTGTACGTCAACTCGATGATGGGCGACGACGCCGGTCGGGTCCGCGCCACCTACGGCCCCAACTATGCACGGCTCGCTGCGGTCAAGGCGGTCTACGACCCGGACAACGTCTTCCACCGCAACGTCAACGTCCCTCCGGCGGGCTGATCCGGCTCACCAGCCGAGCAGGCCGACCAGGAACGCGTGGACCAGCCAGAACGGGGCGAACGCCAGGGCGACCAGCCCGCCGGGCCCCACGCCGCGCCGGGCCGGGAACACCAGTGCGACGGCGGCGAGCCCCCAGGGGACGAGCAGGGCGACGCCGCGCAGCGGCCAGGACGCGACCCCGGTGGCCAGCGCGAGCAGCAGTGCCACCGCGACCCAGCCGGCCGTCGCGGCCAGGCACCGGGGCAGCACCGCGGCCGGCCGCGGGAGCGCCGCCGGCCGGTCGGCGACCGCGGCCCGCTCGGGCTCGGTGCCCGGCGGGTACGGCGGCGCGCCGGGCAGCGGGGCGTGCGGCCCGACCTCCGCGGACCCGGACGGCAGCGGGTCCACCCCGGACCAGCCGGTCGCGCCCTGCCACGCGGGCGGCAGACCGTCCGGCCCGGAGCCCGGGACGGCGGCGCCGCCGTCCCGGCCGTCGCCCGCCCGGTCGCCGTGGGTGCCGTCGCCGCGGGTGCCGCTCATGCGGCGAGGGTAGCGAGGCGGGCCGCGGCCCCGCGGCCGTCGACGCCGGCCCGGGTGGACCGGCGCGGGGTCAGCGGGCCGCGGCGGACGCGCGGCCGTAGGTCAGCCGCCGCAGCAGCACCTCCGCGGGCCCGCGCCGGCCGCGCTGCCGGGACACCACCGCCGCGACGACGGTCAGCAGCCACACCCCGGCCCCGCAGAGCGTCGCCGCCCACAACGGCAGACCGGCCCCCAGCCCCAGCGTCCACGCCGGGAACAGGCCGACGAACACCACCGACTGCGCCAGGTACCCGCTCAGCGACCGTCGCCCGAGCGCCACCAGCGCGCCCGCGACCGGCCGGGTCGCCGACCCCCGGGCCACCACCAGCGCCGCGGCGGCGGCGTACCCGGCCCCGGCCGCGTAGCCGGTCACCGCGTGCAGCACCCCGACCACGAGCGCCACCGGCTCCGAGGGCACCCACACCCCGGCGGCGACCAGACCCAGCGGCAGGCCGCCCACGACCCCGGCCCCGATCCCCGCGACGGCGACCCGGCGCAGCGCCCGCCGGTGCCGGGCCGGGGCGTCGAGCCACCCGGCGCGGGCGACGAGCACCCCCGCGACCGCCGCGCCCAGGAGCCCGAGCGCGCTGATCAGCAGGTTGCCGAACAACCACTCGCCGAACCGCTCCACCGCCGCCGACAGCACGTCCGGCGCGACCAGCGAGGGCGACGCCGACGCCGCGTCGGACCGGGTCAGCGCGACGGGGGCGTAGAGCAGCGCCAGCAGCGTCGTCGCGGCCACCCCGGTGAGCACCAGCACCGCGGTCGACCCACGGACCAGCACCGGCGCGAGGACCACCGCGATCAGCCCGTAGGCGGCGACGAAGTCCCCGTGCCACAGCAGCACCGCGTGCGCGGCACCGACGGCGAACAGCGCCCCGCCCCGGCGACGCACCAGCGCCAGGACCTGGTCGGGCCCGGCACCGTCGCGGGCCGCACGGCGGGCGAGCCCGGCGATGCCGTAGCCGAACAGCAGCGCGAACAGCGGATAGGCCCGGCCGTCGACCAGGGTCAGCTGCGCCGCGGCGAGCCAGGCGTCGACGCCGGTCGGGTCGAGCGGGTAGGCGCGCACCCCGATGCCGCGGTGGGTGACGAAGGTGTGGGCGTTCGCGACGGCGATCAGCAGCAGCGCCGCGCCGCGGGCCAGGTCCGGCGCCGGTGCACGACCGGTCACCGGGACGTCACGCATCACGCCCTACGCTACCGGCGGTGTGGTTCCCGCCACGCGTGGCGGTGGGTGTGCTCCCCGTCGCGGTACGCGGGCGCGATCAGGGCTAGGGTCCGTGGCGTGTCTGCTACCCCCGTTACCGTTACCGTCACCGGAGCCGCTGGCCAGATCGGTTACGCGCTGCTCTTCCGGATCGCCTCCGGGCAGCTGCTGGGGCCCGACACCCCGGTGAAGCTGAACCTGCTGGAGATCCCGCAGGCCGTGAAGGCCGCCGAGGGCACCGCGATGGAGCTCGACGACTGCGCCTTCCCGCTGCTGCGCGGCATCGACATCTTCGACGACGCGAACGCCGCGTTCTCCGGCACCAACGTCGCGCTGCTCGTCGGCGCCCGTCCCCGCAGCAAGGGGATGGAGCGGGGCGACCTGCTCGAGGCCAACGGCGGCATCTTCGGCCCGCAGGGCAAGGCGATCAACGCCGGTGCCGCGGACGACGTCCGCGTCCTGGTCGTCGGCAACCCGGCCAACACCAACGCCCTCATCGCCCAGGCCTCGGCGCCGGACGTCCCGGCGGACCGGTTCACCGCGATGACCCGCCTCGACCACAACCGCGCGCTGGCGCAGCTGTCGAAGAAGCTCGGCGTCGGCCTCGACGAGATCAGCAAGCTCACGATCTGGGGCAACCACTCGGCCACCCAGTACCCGGACCTCTTCCACGCCGAGGTCGGCGGCAAGATCGCCGCCGAGCAGGTCGAGCGGGAGTGGCTGGAGAACGACTTCATCCCGACCGTCGCCAAGCGCGGTGCCGCGATCATCGAGGCCCGGGGCGCGTCCTCGGCCGCGTCGGCCGCGAACGCCGCCGTCGACCACGTGTACGACTGGGTCAACGGCACCCCGGCCGGCGACTGGACCTCCGCCGCGATCCCGTCGGACGGTTCCTACGGCGTCCCCGAGGGCATCATCTCCTCGTTCCCGGTGACCTCCGAGAACGGCGAGTGGAAGATCGTCCAGGGCCTGGAGATCGACGAGTTCTCCCGCGGGCGGATCGACGCGAGCGTCGCCGAGCTGGTCGAGGAGCGCGACACCGTCGCCACGCTCGGCCTCATCTGAGACCGCCACCCCGCACGGGCCGCGGACGGACGCCGTCCGCGGCCCGTGCGCTGGTCCCGGCGGTGCCCGGAGCCGGTCGCAGCCCGTGTTCGGTCTCGACCAGCCGGGCCGACCGCGGAGCCGACGCCAGCGTCAGCGACCGGGTGATGACGCGCCCTGCCCGAACCCGCACACCACGCAGCAGGGTGCCGTCGCCCACCGCGGTGGCGCAGAACACGACCCCGCCGCTCCCCACGAGGTCCTCGGCGCGCCGCAGACCGCCGGCACCGGTCCGGAACTGCACCGAACCACCCAGGCACCTCACCGCGGCCGCCGCGAGGACGGCCTCTGCGGCGGGACCGTGCCCGAGCATCAGGTCCACGGGCCGCGTCGGGCACGCGGCCGTGATCGCTCCCTCCAGGACGCCCCCGGCCGGGACGACGGCCCGCGCGCCCTCGGCACGGACGGCGTCGGCGGGTCCCCGCCCCGCCGTGTCCGCGCACGCGACCACCAGGTCGGTGACGCGGACCCCTCGCGCCGCGGCCACAGCCCGCAGGATGTCGGGCACCGGGTGACCCACCTCCGCACCGTGGACGCCGGCGCCCACGGCGAGGACCAGACCGTGCTCGCCGGGGGGCGGCACCCGGACCGCTCCGGACCGGGCCACGACCGCGGCGGCGAACGCGGCCGGCGCCCCTCCACCGGCCGACGGTGTACCGCGCGTCAGCCCGAACGCCGCGGTGCACGCCGGCGCGCGCCCCGACGGGCCGTCACGTCCGAGCGCGACGGCGGTGGGCAGGCCCACGTCGGCGAGACGGGCGCGCATCGCGGCGACCGCCCGGTCCCGGTCCGGGTCGCGGTCGTCGCCCCTGGTCCCGGCGGCGCCGTGGTGGCCGGAGCACCGCCCGGCCACCACGGCGCCCGACTCGGTCGCGCGGACGAGTTCCAGCATCAGCACCTCGTCGGGTGGCGGGTCCACCCCGTCACCGTGTGCCGTCCGCACCACGAGGCGCCGGTCAGCGCGCCGCGGCGTTGGCCACGGCACGGGCGGACAGGGCCGACTGGGCGGCGTCCCGGTTCTGCTCCTGCCCCCGCCACGCCTCCAGCGCGGGCCCGACCAGCGCCCGGCCGAAGGAGTAGGTGAGCTCCCACGGCAGCGGGTCGAGACCCTGCATCGCCCCGAGGTGCTCCGTCGCCACCTCCGGGTCCTGGCCCCCGGACAGGAAGGCGATGCCCGGGACGGCCGGGGGCACGGTCTCCCGCAGTGTCTCGACCGTGGCCTCGGCCACGTCGGCGACCGTGACCTGCTCGCCGCTGCCGGAGCCGGGGACCACCATGTTCGGCTTCAGGACGATCCCGTCGAGCTGTACCTGCAGGAGGTCGAGCTCCTCGAACAGCTCCTCGAGGGTCTCCGTGGTCACCTGCCGGCACCGGGCCAGGGAGTGGTCGCCGTCCATGAGCACCTCCGGCTCCACGATCGGCACCAGCCCGCCCTCCTGGCACAGGCCGGCGTAGCGGGCCAGCGCGTGCACGTTGGCGCGCACCGCGCGGTCCGACGGCAGCCCGTCGCCGATGGTGATGACCGCCCGCCACTTCGCGAAGGTCGCGCCGCGCCGCACGTAGTCCGCGATGCGCTCGCGCAGCCCGTCGAGTCCCTCCGTGATCTTCTCGCCGGACGCCCCGGCGAGCGGCTTCGCCCCGGTGTCGACCTTGATGCCCGCCAGGATCCCGATGTCGGACAGGTACTCGGGGAACGACCGCCCGTCGTCGAGCTGCTGGTGGAAGGTCTCGTCCGCGAGGATGACCCCGCTCACGGACTCGGCGAGCCGCGGTGTGGTCACGATGAGCTCGCGGTAGACGCGGCGGTTCTCCTCGGTCGGGGCGACGCCGACCGACTCGAGCCGGGCGGACATGGTCCCGATGCTCTCGTCGGCGGCGAGGATCCCCCGCCGGTGCGAGACCATCGTGCGGGCGATCTTGTTCAGAGCTGACACTTCGTCCCCTCCTGGGAATTGACGGTCGCGGGCGGTCATGCGATCGCCCGGTGGCCTGCGTGGTCGCGTCCGGGCGTGCCTCCGGTCTCCGGGTCGTCGTGGGGGCCGGGCGGCGGCGAGCCCTTCGCCGCGGCGATCTCGACGAGGGCTTCCGCGTGCCCGGTGAGCCCGCGCTGCCGGTTCCAGGTCGCGCGGATGGGACGCCCGGGCATCTCGTGGTCCACGGCGACGAGGTGGAGCCGACCGTCCGCGATCTCGGTACGGACAGTCGACACGTTCAGGACGGTCACCCGTCTGCTCGTGGCGACGGCGAGCTTGAGCGCGCTGCTGGAGGGCAGCTCGACCTGGCCGCCGGCGGGCCGGTGCGGGGCGAGGAGCTCGTCGGTGAACGCGCGCAGGCCCGACCCGCGCTCCCGCAGCACCAGAGGTGCACCCGCGAGCTCGGCGACGGTGACGGGTGTCCTCCGGTCCGCCCAGGGGTGCCGGGGCCCGACGACGACGGCCAGCCGGTCGTCGCAGATGTCTCGGGTCACCAGCTCGTCATGGTGCGCCGCGCCCGTCCGGTCGCCGGTACCGCACCATCCGTCGACGAACGCGAGGTCGACCCGGCTCTCCAGGACCAGGCGGTGGAGCGTCTCGAGGTTGCCGGTCCGCACCTCGACGAGGACGTCGTCGGTGGTGGAGCCGGCGTGGTTCAGCCAGTCGGGGATCAGGTGCTCGGAGATCGCGGGGCTGCCCGCGATGCGGAGCCTGCGGGCCTCCGTGGACCCCATACGTGAGCCGAACTCGAGCAGCTCGTCGGCCGCCCGGATCACGTTGCGTGCGTAGCGCGCCAGTACCTCGCCCTCCGTGGTCAGCGTCGACCCGGCAGGCGACCGCTCGAGCAGCCGGAGACCGAGTCGTCTCTCCATCGCACTGATCCGCGTGCTGGCGGCAGGCTGGGAGATGCGGTGTTCCTGCGCTGCCTTTCCGACACTGCCACGGCTCGCCACCGACAGCAGGAGATCGAGGTCTGCGAGCTGAGGCATCCGGGACGGAATCACCAACGTTCTTGTCCTCTCGCTCCGCCCGCGAAACTCCGTCGAAACGCGGCGCCCGGCGATGATGCGGACCGGGGGAGAACGGGTCAACCGCACGGACACGAACGCACGTGATCCGTGTACGAGAGGCGGGATTCGCGTCTCCTGCGGTGCGTGACGAGGACCGGAGGGTATTTTCCGTCCCCGTTCTCCGCCGGTTCCCGACACTGCTTCGTTCGTTCCTCCTAGGTCGCCGTTCGTCCCGGAACACGCGCATCGGGTGGCGGCGCAGCCAGGAGCTCCGGGACGGACCGACCCGGTCCGAACTGCGGCGGGATCCCCTCGCCGGCGCGACGACGCCCCTCCGGCACCGGGGTACGCCGACGGCCCTTCCGGTTGTGGGGGTATTCGGGGTGCGGATCGGGTGATCGGTTTTCCGGATGTGTGGTGGTGTTGTGGGTGGGTGTCGGCGGGGCGACGGTGGGGGTGTTGTTCTTCCTGTTGTCGTGGTGAGGAGTTCGTCGTGCAGTTGCAGGTGGCTTTGGATGTTCTGGATCTTCCGTCGGCGTTGACGCTGGCGAATCGGGTGTCGGAGTTCGTGGACATTCTGGAGTTGGGGACGCCGTTGGTGAAGTCGGCGGGTATCGCGGCGGTGACCGCGGTGAAGGCGGCGCATCCGGACAAGTTGGTGTTCGCGGACCTGAAGACCGCCGATGCCGGTGAGCTGGAGGCGGATCTGGCGTTCGGTGCGGGTGCGGATCTGGTGACGGTGATGGGGGTGGCCGACGACGACACGGTGCGGGGTGCGGTCGCGGCCGGTGCCCGGCACGGGAAGCGGGTCGTGGCGGACATGATCGGGGTGGTGGACGGGCGGGTCGAGCGGATCCGTCAGGTCGCGGAGCTGGGTGTGGCGTTCGTGGAGATCCATGCGGGTCTGGACGAGCAGGCGCGTCCGGGGTACTCGATCGACCGGTTGCTGGCCGACGGTCGGGCGGCCGGGGTGCCGTTCTCGATCGCCGGTGGGGTGAAGGCGGACACCATCGGGTCGGTGCGTGAGGCCGGGGCGGTGGTCGCGGTGGCCGGTGGGGCGATCTACAACGCCGACGATCCCGCCGCTGCCGCCGCCGAGCTCCAGAAGCGCATCGGCCGGTGACCGTCCGTACCGCGCCGCCGGGGGCGTCCGTGTCCCCGCCGCGCTCCGACGACGAGCTGGCCCGGTTGACCGCCCCCCGGGTCCCCGCCGACTGGACCGACCTCGACCGGCGCGCCGTCGACACCGCACGCGTGCTGGCGGCCGACGCGGTCGAACGGTGCGGGAGCGGCCATCCCGGGACCGCGATGAGCCTCGCGCCGGTCGCCCACGCGCTGTTCCAGCGGGTCCTGCGGCACGACCCCACCGATCCGGACTGGCTCGGCCGGGACCGGTTCGTGCTCTCCGCCGGTCATTCCAGCCTCACCCTCTACATCCAGCTCTACCTGTGCGGGTACGGCCTGGAGCTGGACGACCTGAGGTCCCTGCGGACATGGGGCTCGCGGACGCCGGGCCACCCCGAGCACGGCCACACGGCCGGTGTCGAGACGACCACCGGCCCGCTCGGGCAGGGCCTGGCCAACGCGGTCGGGATGGCGATGGCCGCCCGGCGTGAACGCGGCCTCCTCGACCCGGACGCCGAGCCCGGCACCAGCGTGTTCGACCACCGGATCTACGTGATCGCCTCCGACGGCGACATCCAGGAGGGGGTGACCTCCGAGGCGTCGTCGCTGGCGGGGACCCAGCAGCTCGGAAACCTCACGGTGATCTACGACAGCAACGAGATCTCCATCGAGGACGACACCCGTATCGCGCTGTCCGAGGACACCGCGGCACGGTACGAGGCCTACGGGTGGCAGGTCCTGACCGTCGACGGCGGCGAGGACGTCGCGGCGTTCCTCGACGCCGTCGAGCACAGCAGGGCCGACAGCACCCGCCCGACGCTGATCGTGCTGCGCACGGTGATCGGCTATCCGGCCCCCGGGCTGATGAACACCGGCGCCGTCCACGGCGCCGCACTGGGCGGTGCGGAGCTCGCCGCGGTCAAGCGCAGCGTCGGTGCCGACCCGGAGCTCAGCTTCCAGGTCGACGACGACGTGCTGCGGCACACGCGGGAGGCGGCCGACCGCGGCCGTACCGCCCGCGCCGCGTGGCAGGTCGAGGCGGACGCGTGGGCCCGGGCGAACCCGGAACGTGCGGCGCTGCTGGACCGGCTCCGGCGACGCGAGCTGCCCCCCGGCTGGGCGGACGCCCTGCCGGTCTGGGAGCCCGGTGATGCCGGTGTCGCCACCCGCAAGGCATCGGGGACGGTGCTGGCGGCGCTCGGCGACAGGCTGCCCGAGCTGTGGGGTGGTTCGGCGGACCTGGCGGGGAGCAACAACACGACGATCGCCGGCGCGGACTCCTTCGGCCCGGCCGGGATCTCGACGTCGAGCTGGAGCGCCCGGCCCCACGGACGGACGCTGCACTTCGGCGTCCGCGAGCACGCCATGGGGTCGATCCTCAACGGGATCGCGCTGCACGGGGGCACCCGGCCCTACGGCGGGACCTTCCTCGTCTTCAGCGACTACATGCGGCCCGCGGTGCGCCTGGCCGCGTTGATGGAGCTGCCCGTCGTCTTCGTGTGGACGCACGACTCCATCGGGCTCGGCGAGGACGGGCCGACCCACCAGCCCGTCGAGCAGCTGGCCTCGCTGCGCGCCGTCCCCGGCCTGTCCGTGGTGCGCCCCGCCGACGCGAACGAGACCGCGTACGCCTGGCGGACGGTGCTCGAGAACGCGGGCCCGGCCGGCCTGGCCCTGACCCGCCAGGCCGTGCCGACCCTGGAGGGCACCTCGCGGGAGGGCGTCGCACGGGGCGGGTACGTGCTCGCAGAGGCCTCGTCGGGACGTCCGGACGTCGTGCTCGTGGGCACCGGGTCGGAGGTCCAGCTCGCCCTCGGGGCGCGGCGGATGCTCGAGTCGGAGGGCGTCGCCACCCGGGTGGTCTCCCTGCCCTGCCTGGAGTGGTTCGACGGCCAGGACGAGGACTACCGGAACCGGGTACTGCCCCCGTCGGTCCGGGCGAGGGTCGTCGTGGAGGCCGGTGTGGCGCAGCCCTGGCACCGCATCGCGGGGGACGCCGGCGAGATCGTCTCGCTGGAGCACTTCGGGGCGTCGGCCGACGTCGCGACGCTGTTCGAGAAGTTCGGCATCACCGCCGCGGCCGTGGCCGAGGCCGCCCGGCGCAGCCTGGCATCGGTCGGCCGGGCATGACCGGGACGACGACGAGAGGGAGAACGCGATGACCCGCCAGATGACCCACGACCTGACCCCGGGCGAGTTCTCGGTCGCCACCCGCGCCGTCGTCGACGAGGTGCAGCGGGTCAGCGCCAGGATCGAGCCCGAGGCATGGACCCGTGCGGGCGCCCTGCTGCTGCGCGCCCGCACGGTCTTCACCGTGGGGACCGGGCGCAGCGGTCTGGCGCTGAACATGGCCGCGATGCGCTTCATGCACCTCGGGCTGCCGACCCACGTCGTCGGGGAGGTCACCGCTCCGGCGATCGGAGCGGGCGACGTCCTGGTGGCGGCGTCGGGCTCGGGCACGACGGGACGTGTGGTCCGGGCGGCCGAGACGGCCCGGGCCCAGGACGCGGACGTGATCGCACTGACCACGGCGGCCGGCTCGCCGCTGGCCGAGATCGCGACCGAGACCCTGGTGGTGCCGGCCGCCGACAAGCAGGACTTCGACGGCAGCGCCTCCGTCCAGTACGCGGGCAGCCTCTTCGAGCAGTCGGTGCTGCTGATCAGTGACGCGCTGTTCCACACGCTCTGGAAGTCCGGGGACAGCCAGGCCCGCGACCTCTGGCGGCTGCACGCCAACCTCGAGTGAGTCCGACCGCCGTGCCCGCCCGACCGACCCGAGGAGCCCGACATGTCGGCACCCGACATCAGCACACTGGAGGCGGTGGCCCTGGAGGCGACCCGCAGCGCCGCGGTGGCCGCCTACCCGTGGGCCGGCCGTGACGATCAGGATGCGGCCGACGCAGCGGCCACCGAGGCGATGCGCACAGCGCTGGCCCGCGCACCGGGGCGGGGGACGGTGGTCATCGGGGAGGGGGAGAAGGACGACGCCCCCATGCTGTTCAACGGCGAGATCGTCGGGACCGGTGACGGGCCCGACTTCGACATCGCCGTCGACCCCCTGGAGGGCACGTCGTTCTGTGCCCGGGACCTGCCCGGGGCGCTGGCGACGATCGCGTTCGGCCGGACGGGATCGTTCTGGTCGCCCGGCCCCGGCTTCTACATGGACAAGATCGTCGTTCCGCCTGCCGCGCGCGACGTCGTCGATCTGGACGACCCGCCCGAGCGCACCGTCGCCAAGGTGGCGGAGGCCGTGGGCAAGAAGGTCGGCGACCTGCGTGTGATGATCATGGACAAGCCACGCCACGCGGAGCTGATCGCCCGGGTGCTGCGGGCCGGTGCGGCGGTGCAGACCCCGGCCGGGGGCGACGTCGGCGGGAGCCTGGCGGTACTGACGCCGACCCTCGACGTCGATCTCCTGCTCGGCGTGGGGGGCACCCCGGAGGGTGTGCTGACGGCAGCCGCCGTCCGCGCGCTCGGCGGCGGGATGCTGGGCCGGCTCGCACCGCAGCGCGAGGCGGAGGCGGTGGCCCTGCGCGCCGCGGGCCGGTCGACCGACCGCATCCTGCGCTGTGAGGAGCTGGTGGCGGACACGGCCTTCTTCGCCGCCTCCGGGGTGAACGGGGGCCCGTTGCTCGGCAGGCCCCGCAGCAGCGGCGGCACCACCGTCGTCGAGTCCCTGCTGATCACCGACGGGCAGATCCGCCATGTCACCCACACGACCTTCGACCGGGCCACCGGGACGAGGAGGGAGCAGCCGTGACCCTGCACCGGGACGACCTCCGGGTCCGCGAACTGGGTGAGTGCCGCTACGACTCGCCGATGGCGGGCCTGCTCACCGCCAAACAGACCTCACCGCACTACGTGGCCGAGGGTGACCGGGTCCTCCTCGAGGACACCGTCTCGATGCTGGCCGAGCACGACCGGCCCTCCGTCGAGGCCGCGAGCTTCGAGGCGGCAGGTCCGCGTCGGCGGATCTACTTCCGGCCCGAGGGGGTCACCGCCGGGATCGTCACCTGCGGAGGGCTCTGCCCCGGCCTGAACAACGTGATCCGCGGCCTGGTGCAGGAGCTGACCGTGCACTACGGGGTCGAGCGCATCCTCGGCTTCCGCAACGGTCTGGAGGGACTGACGGCGGCCCGTGTCGACGACACGGTCGAGCTGACCCTCGACGACGTCCGCGACATCCAGAACTCCGGGGGCACGATCCTGGGCAGCTCGCGCGGCGGCCACGACCCGGACGAGATGGTCGACAGCCTCGTGTCCCGCGGTGTCGACATGCTGTTCGTGGTCGGGGGCGACGGGGGGATGCGCGCGGCCACCTGCATCAGCACGGCGATCCGGGCACGGGGCCTCGACATCGCCGTCATCGGCGTCCCCAAGACGATCGACAACGACCTGCCCTTCACCGACCAGTCGTTCGGGTTCCAGAGCGCGTTCGCCCGGGCCACGGAGTTCATCACCGCGGTCGCGGTCGAGGCCGCCGCGAGCCGCGACGGTGTCGGCATCGTCAAGCTCATGGGCCGCCACTCGGGGTTCATCGCGAGCTACGCGGCGCTGGCCTCGAGTCTGGCCGACATCGTGCTGATCCCCGAGGTGCCGTTCGCCCTGGACGGTGACGACGGCCTCCTCGCGCACGTCGAGAGGCACGTGCGGACCGCGGGACACGTCGTGATCGTCCTCGCCGAGGGGGCGGGTCAGGACCTGCTGGCGGAGCACCCGGTGGCCGGGTCGGCGACCGACGCCTCGGGGAACGTCCGGCTGGGCGACGTCGCCGAGCTCCTGCGGGAGCGCGTCGGCACGCACCTCACCGACGCGGGCCTCGCCCCCACGATCCGCTACATCGACCCCAGCTACGCGATCCGCAGCGTGGCCGCGAACGCCTACGACAGCGTCTACTGCCTGCGCCTGGCGCACGCCGCGGTGCACGCGGCCATGGCGGGACGCACCGAGGCCGCGGTCGCGCGCTGGCGTCGCCGGTTCGTCCACGTCCCGCTGACCCTGATGACCAGCCGTCGCAACCAGGTCGACCCGAACGGCGACATGTGGCTGTCGGTGCTGGAGGCGACCTGCCAGCCCGCCGGGTTCGGCGCGGCCGGCGCACACCCCCTCCACGCGGGGTTCTGCTGAGCCTGCCCGCCGCTGCGGGGACGGACCCGCCCGCGCCGGGGGAGGACATCGCACGACCGCGGCCCGGGACAGGTACCTGTCCCGGGCCGCCGTCGTCGCATCGGCCCACGGGCCGTCCGGGCTCAGGGGCGCCGTGGCCAGAGGCTCGAGAACTCCGGATTGTCGTCGTCGAGGATGCGGAACGCGAGACCGATGGCCTCGTTCGGATCGATCTGATCGACACCGGAGTCGCCCCGGGCGAGCCGCTCGAAGAGGTCCGCCAGCACGTCCGCCTCGGCGGGGGACAACCGCGGGTCACGGGCGCAGCGGACGTAGCGCATCCGCACCACCCGTGCGGTCTGCAGCATCAGGTCGCCGTAGGCGTTCACCGGTGTCTCCGGACTCGTTCGTCGTATCTCCACGGGCGCTCCACTCACGAGACGATGCGCTTCTGGAGCTCGGCGGCGGCAGCGGCGGGATCGTCGGCGTTGTAGATCGCCCCACCGGCCACCGCGACCACCGCCCCGGCCTCACGCACCGACCCGATGGTGTCCGCCTTCACCCCACCGGCGATCGAGAACGGCACCCCGGCCGCCCGACCGTCGGCCAGCAACCGGTCGATCGAGTACCCCGGACGCGCCTGCTCGTCCAGACCCGCATGGATCTCCACGAACGCCACACCCAGCTCCGCGACCTGACGGATCCGCTCGACCCGCCCGTCCACCACCCCGATCATGTCCGCCACGACCCGCTTCCCGTGCCGGGCACCGGCCGCGACCGCACCCCGCACCGTGTCGTCGTCGGCCACCCCCATCACCGTCACCAGATCCGCACCCGCACCGAACGCCAGATCCGCCTCCAGCTCACCGGCATCGGCGGTCTTCAGGTCCGCGAACACCAACTTGTCCGGATGCGCCGCCTTCACCGCGGTCACCGCCGCGATACCCGCCGACTTCACCAACGGCGTCCCCAACTCCAGAATGTCCACGAACTCCGACACCCGATTCGCCAGCGTCAACGCCGACGGAAGATCCAGAACATCCAAAGCCACCTGCAACTGCACGACGAACTCCTCACCACGACAACAGGAAGAACAACACCCCCACCGTCGCCCCGCCGACACCCACCCACAACACCACCACACATCCGGAAAACCGATCACCCGATCCGCACCCCGAATACCCCCACAACCGGAACGGCCGCCCTACGATCGAATGGTGTCGAGACATTCGTCGAGAAGAACGCTGTTCGCCCCGTCCATCCTCTCCGCCGATTTCGCCCGTCTCGCCGAGGAGGCGGACGCGGTGCGCGGTGTCGACGGCCGGGGCGCCGACTGGCTGCACGTGGACGTCATGGACGCCCATTTCGTGCCGAACCTGACCCTGGGCCTACCGGTCGTCTCCTCGCTGCTCGCCGCGACCGACCTGCCGCTGGACTGCCACCTGATGATCGAGGACCCGGACCGCTGGGCGACGGGCTACGCCGAGGCGGGTGCCCACAACGTCACGGTGCACGCCGAGGCCGCCGCCGATCCCGTGGCCCTGGCACGGGACCTGCGCGCGGCAGGCGCCCGCGCGGGGCTCGCGATCCGGCCCAGCACCCCCCTGGATCCCTGGCTCGAGGTGCTCCGGCACTTCGACACCCTGCTGGTGATGTCGGTGGAGCCCGGGTTCGGCGGTCAGGCCTTCGACCCGGATGTCCTCGACACGGTCCGCCGGGCCCGCACACTGGTCGACACCGGACACCTGGACCTGGTCGTCGAGATCGACGGTGGCATCAACGCCGACACGATCGAGCAGGCGGCGGAGGCCGGCGTCGACTGCTTCGTGGCCGGATCCGCGGTCTACTCGGCCGCGGATCCGGCACGGGCGCTGGAGGGGCTGCGCCGCCAGGTCGACGCCGTCCGCGACCGGCGTCGGTGATCAGATGCCGAACCTGCGCCGGACGTCCGGGGCATGGCGCCGGGAGACCGGCACGCCCTCGTGCGACCGGCCGTCGGTGATCAGGAACAGTTCACCGCGCGGACCCCGCTCGATCTCGGCCACACGGCGCAGGTTCACCAGGTAGCGCCGGTGGACCCGTCGGATCCCGAACGGGGCGAGAGCCTGTTCGACGTTGTCCAGCCCGCGGGTGGCGGACTGGATCCGGCCCCGCTCGGTGACCAGCCAGACGGTGTTGCGGTCGGCCTCGGCGTAGCGGATCTCCGACGGGGTCAGCAGGACCAGCCGGTCGTCACGCACGCCGATCACCCGCCGCGGGAGCACCTCGGAGGCCTGGCCACCGGCGTCACCGGGGGAGTAGGCCTCCCCGTCCGCGACCCCGACGGCGCACAGCAGTCCCACCACGCCCTGGCCGTCGACGACCGGCCACAGGGTGAGCGGGACCTCCGCCTCGCCGGGACACACCGCCAGGCGGGCGTGTCCGCACCAGTCCGGGCCGCACCCGGACCGTTCGATCGCCCAGCGGACCACCTCGGGCAGACCGGGGACGTCGGGCACCCGGCGCGCCGCGGTCGCGCTCGTCCCGACGACGGGTGCCGCGCCGGTGAGCCCCAGTGCCACGGCCGCCTCGTCGTCGGCGGCGATCACGCTGCCGCCCCGGTCCATCGCGACGAGTGCGCCCCGCGTCCGGGCCGCCCGCGCCTCGAACGCGGTGACGACGACATCTGCCTCGTACGCGGCCCGCCGGCGGATCACCTGCTCGACACAGGCGACGGCCTCCGTCAGCCACGGCAGCACGAGAGGCGGGAGGGACGCGTTCCACCGCGAGATGTTGATGGAGGCGACGGGTGCGCCGGTCACCACGTCCCGCACCGAGATGCCCGCGCACGCCCAGTCGTGGAACCCCTGGCACCAGTGCTCCGGACCGGTCACGGTCACCGGACCGTCCACCTCGAGCGAGGTGCCCATCCCGTTGGTCCCGGTACACGCCTCGGACCACGACGACCACGGAGCGAGGTTGTGCAGTTCGGCGCGGCGCCGCGCCGACGAGTCGCCCCAGGCGCCCAGCACCCGCCCCCGGCTGTCCGCGACGGTGACGACGCCCCCGTCGCGTTCGATCTCGCGGCCCGCCATCGCGCCCAGCCCACCGAGGGCGGTGAACACCACGCCGTCGTCCACCCGGGGGCTCTCCGCGCCGCTGCCGGCTCCGGGGGCGACGTCCAGGGTGCTGTCGACCCCGTAGCGGTCCCGGCACCGGTACCACGACGCGAGGATCTCGGGACGCACCCCGGTCCTGACCTCGTTGCCCGCGGCGAAGTCCTCCCAGGTCCGTGCGACCTCGCGGACCGACGACGCCGCGACGAGCGGACCCCGCGGGGCGACGTTCCGGCTCCCGCTCCGCTCCGGAGCCAGGACCAGCGGTGGGACTCTCCCCGTCATCGCGACCTCCTTGTCGCCGGGCGCCGGGGTCAGTTCGCCCCGGCCACCCACATCCGTTCTGCATTTCCTCCCGCCGGCACGTACGGTGCCGGCGCCATGTGCCGGATCCGCGGGAACGTCCGCGCCGGCACACTCAGCCGACGACGTCCGGCATGCGGGGGAAGCGTGTGCCGTTTCGACGGCGCAGTGATCGGACGCTTCTCCCGGAGAGCGCGCCGCGCCCGCCTGTCACGCATTCCCCGCCGTTCGTGATCTCCCGGCGCAGTCCGCTTGCCCTCGATTCGACCGTGCGTTTAGCGTGCGAGTCAGGTTGCATCACCGCGCTCGAGCGAGACAGACCAAAGGCGGTCGCCATGCCACAGGTAGTGCGTCCCGGCACCGGCCCGGAGGACGCCGACGTGCGGCGGGCCTGGGAGCGGTTCGCCGCCGGTGACGACGCGCTCAGCGGGATCCGGCCCGAGATCGCGGTGTCGTGGCACCGGTGCCGGGACCAGTACGGGGTCGACCCGCTCATCTCCGAGGCCCCGGCCGCCGTGACCGAGGTCGTCCACACCCTGGAACACGACGTCGTCATCGCCGAGCTCGGGTTCCGGGCCGGCCCCATCGCCCACGAGCTGAGTGGAGAGGGCGGGATCGTCACCATCGCCGACGCCAACGGCCGGGTGCTCGCGCAGTGGGGCGACGAGGCGACCCGTGCACTCGCCGCCGAGGCCAACCTCGCGCAGTGGTACTGCTGGTCGGAGAGCTCGGTCGGCACCAACGGCATGGGGACCGCGCTCGCGTCGCACACCCCCGTCACGGTCCGCGGCGCCGAGCACTGGTGCGGGGCGTTCCAGGACTGGAACTGCACCGGGGTCTCGGTCCGCGACGCGGTGAGCCGACAGCCGGTGGCGGTCCTGAACATCTCCTGCTGGCGGCGCGAGCTCCCCCGGTCGGCGCAGGGATGGCTCGGCACCGCGGCGTCCGCGACGCAGCGCATCCTGCGCCAGCGCGCGCGGGGCGACGGCACCGAGCTGATCGCCGCGGTCAACCACGCGCGGTCGTTGACGACAGCTCCGCTCGCCGGCGTCGACCCGGCCGGGCGGGTCGTCGTCGCCGACGACACCGCCGGGGTGCTGCTCGGCATCCCCGGCTCCACACCGGCGCCGGACCCGGCGGTCCGGTGGAGGCCCGAGCTGCCCGAGTTCATCCGGGCCGCCCGGTACGCCGCGGGGCAGGCGGGCAGGGACGCCGGCTGGACCGGCTCGACGCAGATCCTCACCCGGCTCTCCCGCGAGCCGATGACGATCAGCTTCCGTCCCGTGTTCCTCGCCGGGCACCTGGTCGGCAACGTCGTCTCCTTCGGTGTCTCGGAGGGCGAGCCGCTTCCCGCGTCGACGGACGCCCCGGACGCGCCGGCCGCCCCGCAGACCCCGCCGCGCCGGCTCGTCGCGGCCCGCGAGAACAGGATGGTCCTGCTGCGCCTGGCGGAGGTCGCGTTCGCGCAGTCCGACGGCAACGACGTGTGGCTGACCACCGACGAGGGGCAGATGCGGTCCGCGTCGCTGGGGCTCGACCGGCTCGAGTCCGAGCTGAACGGCGCCGGCTTCCTACGGGTGCACCGCCAGTTCGTGGTGAACCTCAGCCGGATCCGGGAGGTCGAACGCCGGGAGAAGGGCGAGCTGGTGCTCGTCATGGACGACCCGGCCGAGACGGTCGTGCCGGTGTCCCGCCGCAACATCCCGACGGTCCGCCGCGCGCTCGAACTCTGACCCGGGCCGCGGCCTTCAGCCGCGGTAACGGTGCACGTCGCAGACGCAGTACATCAGCCGGCACTCGAAGCATTCGGGCTTCCCGACGCAGGTGATGCAGGGGCCGCACTCCACCGGCTCGGTGTGGCGGGCCATGTCCTCGGGCCCGAAGCGCTCGCCGCACAGCATGCACGGCAGGTTCTGCCGCGGTCGTGTGGCCGGGGTCTGGGTCATCGTCATCACCGTCGGTTTCCGTGGTCGGGCCGGTACACCCGGCCGGTGGGGCCGCAGACGCGACCACGTCCCCACCGGCCGGGTGCTGGTCAGAGGACCGGTGTCACAGGGAGAACACGATCAGTGATGCCCCGTGTCCCTGTCCGGACAGACCCGGCACGATGCCCTCCAGCCAGCCGCCCCATCCGACCGGGACCGCGATGTACTGCTTGCCGTCCACGGTGAAGGTGCTCGGGCTGCTGTGATGGCCGCTGCCGCACTGGAAGCTCCAGAGCTTCTCGCCGGTCTCGGCGTGCAGCCCCAGGAACTCGCCCGCCGGCGTGCCGGCGAACACCAGGTTCCCCGCGGTGCTCAGGGTCGAGGCGGCCATCGGCATGTCCTTGAGCCGGTAGCGCCACTTCTCCTCGCCGTGCGAGTCGAACGCGCTGACCGAACCGGCCATGTTGTCGATGTCGACCTCGACGGCGGCACCCCAGTAGGGCATGCCCTCCTTGAACTCACGGCGCCGGCGGGTGGCGGTGGCACCGACGTCGGCGACCGGGACGTAGAACAGGTCGTGGTCGGGGTTGTAGGACGCGTGGGTCCACTCCTTCGCGCCCGCCGGTCCCGGGAAGAAGTGGCAGGGCTCGCCCTCCTTGTCCGGGTACTTGCGCGGGGTGACCTTGCCGTCGCGCGTGATGACGCCCCAGTCGATCCGGTCCACGAACGGGGTGACGTGCTGCAGTTCGCCGTTCGTCCGGTCCAGGACGAACATGTACCCGTTCTTGTCGAAGTGGGCCAGGAGCTTCTTCCCGTCCCGCTCGAACAGGGTCATCTCCATCGTGGAGTCGTAGTCCCAGAGGTCGTGCGGCGTGAACTGGTAGTGCCACTTGATCTCGCCGGTGTCCACGTCCAGCGCGACGACGCTGTCGGTGTAGAGGTTGTCGCCGGGGCGCACCTCGCCGTCGAAGTCCGGGGCCGGGTTGCCGGTGCCCGCGTAGTACAGGTTCAGCTCGGGGTCGTAGGTGCCGGTGACCCAGTGGTTCGCGCCGCCGCGCTGCCACGCCTCACCGTCGTCGGGCCAGGTCTCGGACCCCGGCTCGCCCGGCTTCGGCACCGTGTAGGTGCGCCAGCGCTGCTCGCCCGTCTCCAGGTCCCAGGCGTCGATGTGGCCTCGGACGCCGTACTCACCGCCGGCGGAGCCGGTGATGAGGAAGTCCTTGATGACCAGCGGCGCGATCGAGGCGCTCTCGCCGGCGCGGACGTCGCCGATGGTCTTCTGCCAGACCCTGCGCCCGGTGGTGGCGTCGAGTGCGACCAGCTGCGCGTTCTGGGTCACCATGTAGACCTTGCCGTTGGCGACCGCACAACCGCGGTTGACGTTGGCGCAGCACAGCGTCACGTCGATCGGGATGGCGTGCTTGTAGCGCCACAGCTGCTCGCCGGTCACGGCGTCGAGCGCCCAGATCTGGCCGTCCCAGCCCGTCACGAACATGACGCCGTCGACGACGATCGGGCACGCCTCGAAGGCGTAGGTGGAGGTCGAGGCCATCATGCCGGTGGCGCTCGCCTGGAAGATCCAGGCGACCTTCAGGTCCTTGACGTTCCCGGTGTTGATCTGGTCCAGCAGGCTGTGGCGCTTGCCGTCGTAGTCGCCGTAGTAGGTGATCCAGTTGTGCGACTCGCTGCGCGCCTGCAGGATCCGGTCGTAGTCCAGCCCGCGTGTCACGTCCGGTGCGCTGTGCGGGAGGTTCGAGAGCTTGCTGTGGTCGAACGCCTTGCCTGCGTCCACGTACTCGATGGTCATGGTGATTCGCCCTTCTTACGGTCGCGGCTGGGCAGGACGGTCGAGCTTCGCCTCCGGTGGTACCTCACCGGTCACCACGATCGCGGCGGTCAGACCACGGCCCTCGTCGTTACCCGCGGGTGAGCCGTACCAGTAGCAGCCGGGACCGTCGAGCTCGATCGTCGCGCTCCCCTTGGAGTGGTTCACCAGGCCGATGAACTGCCGGTCCCCGTTGCTGGGCAGCAGGCACGCGTGGGTGTTCTTGTCGTCGTTGATGATGGTCAGCTCGAGCGTGCCGCTGTGCGGCATGATCAAGATCGCCGGATCCCACGTCATGGCGTCCTCGGGGATCCTGATCGTCGCCTCCATCACGCCGTCGGGACGCTCGGTCGCCCGGGCGACCGAGCCGGTCCCGAGCACCGCGCCGATGGTCGCGCGGTTCTGCCCGCTGAGTTCGGCCAGGAGTTCCTCCCGGCTGTCCTGGGCCGAGTCCTCGCGGTCCTGAATGGATGTCATCGCTTCGCCTCCTCGTCGTTGAGAAAAAAGCAATTCGGCGGCGCCGGTGTGTGCGGAACACGCGCGTCCCGCGCGCCGGCCGACTGCGATACAACAGCCGCTGCGGGAATGGGACGATCATCCGGCCACCATTCCGGTGGTGATTGCCATCACCCGCCGCGCAACACACGTTACATCGCACGAGGGTGTTGCGGTATGGCTCGCCGTTGACGGGGCAACAGACCCCGTTCGCCGGTCGCGGCCTACCGTTCGTACCCCTCGGAGCCCGCGGAGCAGTCCCGGGGCCGCTGCCCCGGCGGTGTCGCCGCGGCCCGGTCCGGAGCCGTGGACACGGACGAACCGCACGTCACGGGGGTACCGAGGCCGTCGCGACCACTCCGGCTGGTCCTGGGCGCAGCCGATCTCCGGTCCTGCCGGTCGCGCCGGTCCCCGCCCGTGCGGAGACGACGTCCACACGCTGGGAGCGGCCGGTCCGCCGCCGCGGCCGGCACCGCGCGGGACGGCCTCCGGCGGTGCCGGCGTCGTGTGCCGGGGCCGCGTCCCGTGCGTCCGGCGGCGCCGGCCGCCGGCCGGGCCTGATCTCCCACACGGAGATCGCCGGTCCCGCAGACGCGTTCGGACGCAATTTCCCGGACCGCCCACGATCGCTTGTCCGGGCGCAGGATCAGATCAAGTCGAAACGGTCGAGCTCCATGACCTTGACCCATGCCGCGACGAAATCGCGGACGAAACGGTCAGCCGCGTCGTCCGCGGCGTACACCTCGCACAGCGCCCGCAGCTCCGAGCTGGACCCGAAGACCAGGTCGACCCGGCTCGCGGTCCACCGCAGCTCACCGGTGTCCACGTCCCGGCCCTCGAACACGGACCCGTCGCCGTCGGGGCTCGCCGACCACCGGGTGCGACCGTCGAGGAGGTTCACGACGAAGTCGTTGGTCAGCGTCCCCGGGGACGTCGTCAGCACGCCCGTACGGGAACCGCGGTGGGTGGCTCCGAGTACACGGAGCCCGGAGACGAGGACGGTCATCTCCGGTGGGGTCAGCGTCAGCAGCGCGGCCCGGTCCACCAGCAGGTGCTCGGGCGCGATGCCGGAGGTGTCCCCGACCCAGTTGCGGAACCCGTCGGCGCGCGGCTGCAGGGCCGCGAACGATCCGGTGTCGGTCCACTCCTGCGTCGCGTCGGTGCGCCCGGGCCGGAACGGCACCACGACCTCGTGCCCGGCGTCCGCGGCGGCGCGTTCCACCGCCGCGCACCCGCCGAGCACGACGAGGTCCGCCATCGTGATCCGCCTGCCGCCGGTGTGCGCCCCCTCGAACCGCTCCCGGACCCCCTCCAGGACGGTGAGGACCTCGTCGAGCTGTTCCGGGTCGTTGACCGCCCAGTGACGCTGGGGCGAGAGCCGGATCCGTGCTCCGTTGGCGCCTCCGCGCTTGTCGGTGTCGCGGTAGGTCGAGGCCGACGCCCACGCGGTGCCGACGAGCTGGGCGACGGTCAGGCCGGACCCGAGGACCATCCGCTTGAGAGCGGCGACGTCGTCGTCGTCGACCAGCTCGTGGTCGACCTCGGGGACCGGGTCCTGCCAGAGGAACGGCTGCTCGGGGACGAGGGGACCCAGGTATCTGCGGGCCGGGCCCATGTCGAGGTGGGTGAGCTTGAACCAGGCCCGGGCGAAGGCGTCGGCGAACTCGTCCGGGTCGTCGAGGTAGCGACGCGCGATCGACTCGAACCCGGGATCGGCCCGGAGCGCGAGGTCGGTGGTGAGCATGACCGGGTGCGAGCGGACCCCGGGGTCGAACGGGTCCGGCACGGTGTCCGCGCCGCCGCCGTCGCGGGGGACCCACTGCCACAGGCCGGCGGGGCTCAGCTCGACGTCCCACTCGTACTCGAAGAGCGTCTCGAGGTAGGTGTGGTCCCAGCGGGTCGGGGTGCGGGTCCACGCGCCGTGCAGCCCGGCGGTCACCGTGTCCGGGCCGAGGCCGGTGCCGTGACCACCGCTCCAGCCCATGCCCTGGGCGGTCAGCGGAGCTGCCTCGGGTTCCGGTCCCGCGGTGACCATCGGGTCCGCCGGGCCGTGCATCCGGCCGAACGTGTGACCCCCCGCGATCAGTGCGACGGTCTCGGCGTCGTCCAGGGCCATCCGGCGGAAGGTCTGACGGATGTCGCGCGCGGACAGCTTCGGGTCGGGGTTGGTGGCCGGACCCTGCGGGTCGACGTAGATCAGCCCCATCTCGCTCGCACCCAGCGGCTCGTCGAGCTCGTGGAGACCGGTGTAGCGCCGCTCCGACAACCACTTGCGCTCGGGGCCCCAGTACGTGTCGTCCGGTTCCCACACCTCCGGGCGCCCGCCGGCGAACCCGAGCGTCGTGAGCCCCATCGACTCCAGTGCACGGTTGCCGGCGAAGATCATCAGGTCGGCCCAGGACAGGCACCGGCCGTACTTGCGCTTCACCGGCCAGAGCAGGCGCCGCGGCTTGTCGAGGTTGCGGTTGTCCGGCCAGCTGTTCAGCGGGGCGAAGCGCTGCATGCCGGCGGCGGCTCCGCCCCGGCCGTCACCGGCGCGGTAGGTGCCCGCCGCGTGCCAGGCCATGCGCAGCACCAGCGGTCCGTAGTGACCGGAGTCGGCGGGCCACCAGTCCTGCGAGGTGGTGAGCACCTCGTCGACGTCCCGGGCGAGCTCGTCGAGATCGACGGTCGCGAAGCGCGAGGGGTAGTCGTCGTCACGCGGGTGCGGTCTGCGCAGCGGTGCGAGATCGAGCCGTTGTGGCCACCAGTCCCGAGGGCGCAGGTGGGTGGCCTCGGCGCCGGACCCTGCGCCCGCCAGGATCTGGTCGTAGGTGCGGTAGACGTGGGTGTCGGGGTTCTCGGGCATCGTCGTCCTCCCCGGGCGACCGTCCATCGTGCCCCGCCGCCCCCGGTCGGACAGGGGCGTCGACGCCCCGGCCGGTCCCCGTGGGCATCGCGCCGGCGATGTCGGACCCGCTCCTGGCGGCCCCGCCCGCCCGGGGCCGGTTCCCGGTCCGTGCGCGGGGCCCTTCGGAGCATCGCTGGCGCGACGGGGCATCGCAAGGGGGCCGGAACCAGCGGTCGCCGATCGGTGCCGAACGGGGTCGGGGCGAACGCGAACGGATCAGCTGTGGGCCCCGTACGGCGCCGGGCGTCAGGCCAGGCGCCCGCCCGTCCCGCCGTCGAAGACGTGGATGCGCTGCGGGTCCGGGGCGAGCCGCAACCGGTCGCCGCGCCCCGGGGGGACCCGCGCGTCGGTACGGGCGACGAGCGAGGTCCCGGAGCCGTCGGTGAGGGTGCCGTAGACGTAGGCGTCGGCCCCCAGCTCCTCGACGACGTCGACGGTCACCTCCAGCCCGTCCCCGGCCCCGGCCGGGCGCAGGTCCTCCGGACGGATCCCGACCGTGACCGTGTCCGACGCCCCGCCGGGCACGGGGATCCGCACCCCACCGAGGGACACCGACCCGTCGGTGGGGGAGGGCACCGTCACCAGGTTCATCGCCGGTGACCCCACGAACCCGGCGACGAAGGCGTTCACCGGCCGCTTGTAGAGCTCGCGCGGCGTGGCGCACTGCTGCAGCACCCCGCCCGAGAGCACCGCGACGCGGTCGCCCATCGTCATCGCCTCCACCTGGTCGTGGGTGACGTAGACGGTGGTGACGCCCAGGCGCCGCTGCAGCGACGCGATCTGGGTGCGGGTGGACACCCGCAGCTTCGCGTCCAGGTTGGACAGCGGCTCGTCCATGCAGAACACGGCGGGCTCGCGCACGATGGCCCGGCCCATCGCGACCCGCTGACGCTGCCCGCCCGACAGGGCACGCGGCTTGCGGTCCAGCAGCCCCTCCAGGTCGAGGATCGTCGCCGCCTCGGCGACGCGGCGGGCGATCTCGTCCTTCGGGCGGCCCGCGTTGGTCAGCGCGAAGCCCATGTTCGCCGCGACCGTCATGTGCGGGTAGAGCGCGTAGTTCTGGAACACCATCGCGATGTCGCGGTCCTTGGGCCGGACGTCGGTGACGTCGCGGTCGCCGATCCGGATGGCGCCGGCGTCGACGTCCTCCAGGCCCGCGAGCATCCGCAGCGACGTCGACTTCCCGCAGCCGGACGGCCCGACGAGCACGAGGAACTCGCCGTCGGCGATCTCCAGGTCCAGCCCGTCGACGGCGGGGGTGTCCGACCCGGGGTAGATCCGCGTCGCCGAGTCGTAGGTGACCGTTGCCATGTCAGCGTCCCGCCATCAGATGTTGGGCTTCACGTCGGTGTCGAAGATCCGGGTCAGCGTGCCCTTGAGGGTGGTGAGCTCGCCCTGCACGTCGGCCCGCTGGTTGAGGATGTTGGCACAGGTCCGCGCGATCTCCTGGTCGGCGCCCGGGAAGAACGCGCGCGCCCGGTCCTGGGTGCGGGTCCGGTCGAGCTGGTCGATGGCGATCTTGCGCAGCGGGGTCTCGGCGAGCAGCGGGCCGGTGTCGGCCGAGGTCCGCAGCGGCAGGTAGCCGGTGGCCTGGGAGAACAGCACGGTGTTCTCCGGGCTGGTCAGGAACTTCGCGAACGCCGCCGCGGCGAGCTGGCGCTCCGGCGGGACCCCGGCGGGGATCCCGAGCCCCGCGCCGCCGGTCGGGCACACCGGCCCGGCGACCGGGCCCGCGGGCAGGAAGCCGGCACCCACGTCGAACTGCGCCGCGTCGAGCACGGTGACCAGCGAGCCGGTGGAGCCGACCGTCGCCGACACCGCCCCGGCACCCAGGTCGGTGGTGCCGTCGGTGGCGGCGACGCCCGCCCAGCCCGAGGTCACCGCGTTCTGCAGGGCCGAGACCGCGCGCACGGCCTCCGGGGAGTCGCAGGTGACGTCCCACTCGTCCGACCACGCGCCGCCCTCGCCCCAGAGGTTGTTCTGGAACGACCAGCCGGCGTAGTCGGCCAGCGCGGGGAGCTGGTACGCCTTCTGCGCACCGGTGCCGGCGGCCTGCAGCCTCGGGCCCCACTCGGCCATCTCGGCCCAGGTGGCGGGTGCGCGGTCGGGCAGACCGGCCTTCTGCCAGTGCGCCTTGTTGTAGTAGAAGATCGGCGTCGAGCGGGCCCAGGGCAGCGCCCAGAGCTTGCCGTCGTAGCGGTAGTCCTCGATCAGCTGCTGCCGGTAGTCGGCGGTGTCGATGCCGGTCGCGGCGATCAGCGGGTCCATCGGCACGATGGAGCGCTGCATGTAGTAGCGGAACCACCAGACGTCGGAGAGCACGACGAGGTCGGGCAGCTGGGAGCCGCCGCCCGCTTGCGCGGTCTGGAAGCGCTGCGCGATCTCCTCGTAGGTCGCGCCCGCGGTCACCAGGTTGACCTTCGTGCCCGGGTTGGCCCTCTGGTAGGCGTCGATGATCTGGCGCGACACCGTCTCCGAGCTGCCCGGGTTGTTCGTCCACCAGGTGATCTCCTTCGCCGGCTGCACACCGGAGTAGTCGACCTCCGGGACGGCGGCGGGCCCGCCGCCGCCGGTGGAGGGGCCACCGCAGGCGGCCAGCGCCGCGGCGGCGCCGGTGATGCCGGCGAACTTCAGGAATCCGCGACGGTCGAGATGCATGGCAGCTGGGGTCCTTTCGGGGTGAGGGCAGGAGGAGCGGGGAGCGGTCTCAGTCCTTGACCGCACCCTGGGTCAGCCCGGCGATGATGTGGCGCTGGAGCGCGATGAAGACGATCAGGACCGGCACGATGACGGCGACCGACCCGGCCATGAGCTGGCCGTAGGCCGCGGCCCGGTTGTCCACGTTGGCCAGCAGGGTGAGCCCGACCGGCAACGTCATCATCTCCGGCTTCGAAATGATCACCAGCGGCCAGAGGTAGTCGTTCCACTCGTAGACGATGGTGATCAGCGCGACGGTGGCGACGGTCGGCGCGGACACCGGCAGGACGACCCGGGTGAGCCGGCGCCAGTGCCCGGCGCCGTCGAGCTCCGCGGCCTCGAGCAGGCTCGGCGGCAGCGTGCGGAAGTGCTGGCGCAGCAGGAACGTGCCGAACGCCGTCCCGAGACCGGGCAGGATGATGCCCCAGTAGGTGTCCGCGCCACCGAGCGCGGTGATCAGCGTGTAGTTCGGCAGCAGCGCCACCTGCGGCGGCACCATCAGAGTCACCAGCAGACCGGCGAAGATCCAGTTCTTGAACGGGAAGCGGACGAACACCAGCCCGTAGGCGGTGAACACGGCCAGCGCCACCTTGAGCGCGGCACCGACCGCGGTGACCAGTACCGAGTTGAGGAACACCCGGCCGAACGGCAGGCGCTCGGCGACGGTGGAGTAGTTCTCCGTCGTCGGCGCGGCGGGCAGCAGCGCCGGGGTCTGGGTGATGATCTCGGTCAGCGGCTTGAACGACGACAGCGTCATCCACAGCAGCGGGAACAACACGACGAGCACGGCGACCAGCAGCGGGACGTAGGCGCTGGTCACGACCTCGAACAGGGCCCGCGGCGACAGCGCGCGGGACGACCGGGGCTCCGGAGCGGTGGTGGTCACGCGTAGTGCACCCGCCGTTCCATCCACCGCAGCTGGACCAGGGTGAAGACCACCAGCACCACGAACAGGACCGTCGACACCGCCGCCGAGTAGCCGGCCCGGTTGCTCGACCCGAACGCCTGCAGGTAGGCCTCGTAGATCAGCGTGGTCGTGCCCTGCCCGAGCGGGGTCATGATCCGGATCAGGTCGAAGGCCTGCAGTGAGTTCAGCGCGCTGGTCACGACCAGGAAGAACGTGACCGGTGAGAGCAGCGGCAGCGTCACCCGGAAGAACGTCCGCGTCGACGACGCCCCGTCCAGCGCCGCGGCCTCCAGCAGGTCCTTCGGGATCGACTGCAGGCCCGCCAGGTAGATCACCGCGGCGTAGCCCATGTTCTTCCAGACGTAGACGATGCAGATCATCGTCAGCGACATCGACGGGTCGTTGAAGAAGTCCGGTGCGGTCCCGCCGAAGGCGCGGACGACCGCGCCGAGCACCCCGATCGACGGGTCGAACACGAACAGCCACACCAGCCCGACACCGACCCCGGACAGCACGTACGGGGAGAACACCGCGGCCCGCGCGACGCCGGTCCCCGGCACCCGCCGGTTGAGCGCCAGCGCGATCAGCAGACCCAGCACCATCGACCCGCCGACGGTAACGACGGTGAACACCAACGTCGTCCAGACGATCTCCGCCGACGACGGCGAGGTCAGGAACGTGACGTAGTTCCCGAGCCCCACGAACGTCGCCGACGGTGACCCGAGGGTCCAGTTCAGCAGCGAGTACCGGACGTTCTCGATGACCGGGCGATAGGCGAAGGCGACGATCAGCGCGGCGTTGGGCAGCACCAGGGCGAGGAACACCCAGAAGTCGTGCCGGTCCCGGGCGGTGAAGCGTCGCCGTCGCCGCGGCGGGGGGTGCGAGGTCGTACCCGGCGCCGTCGGCGTCGAGGCGGACCGGGTGGGGGTGGACGTCACGTGACCTCACGTCTGTCGCAGGGGCGAACGCGGGATCGCACCGTCGCGACCTCGCAGACCCTCGCAGTCTCGTGTGGCCCGGCCGTGTCACGTGTCCGGCGAACAGGTGAACGACGACACTCGGACGGGTGACGCGAGAGGCTCTCGCTACTCCGCCACGCGGCAGATGGCGAAGGCCTCCGCCGGAACGGTGAACGAGGAGCCGTCACTCGTCGTCGGCTCGGACGCCAGCAGGATCCGGGTGATCTCCGACCCGAGCGACAGCGTCACCGGCTCCGGACCGAGGTTCACCACCACCCGCATCCGCCCGCGGGCGACGACGAGCGTGCGCGCCTGCTCGTGGACGTCGACCCCGATCCGGTCCAGCCACGGGTCCGACAGCTCCGGCCAGGCGCGGCGCAGCGCGATGAGCTCGCGGTGCATCCGCAGCAGCGTCGCGTGCGGCTCCTGCTCGGGCTCGGACCAGTCGAGCCGGGAGTCGGTGAAGGTGGACTCGGCGTTCGGGTCGGGCACCTCGGCGGTGTCGTCCCAGCCGTGGTCGGCGAACTCGGCGCGACGGCCGTCGCGGACGGCCTTCTGCAGGCCCGGGTCGCCGAAACGGGAGAAGAACTGCCACGGCGTCCGCGCGCCCCACTCCTCGCCCATGAACAGCATCGGGGTGAACCCGGAGGTGAACAGCAGCGCCGCGCCGCAGGCCAGCAGGCCGGGGGGCAGCGTGTGGGTGAGCCGGTCGCCGGTGGCGCGGTTGCCGATCTGGTCGTGGTTCTGCAGGTAGGTGACCAGCCGCGAGCCGGGGATGCGGGCGGTGTCGATCGGGGCGCCGTGGCTGCGCCGCCGGAACGAGGACCAGGTGCCCTCGTGCAGGAACCCGCGGGTGAGCACGTGCGCGAGCCCGTCGAGGCCCGCCTCGGCGAAGTCGCCGTAGTAGCCCTGGGACTCGCCGGTGAGCACGGTGTGCAGGCAGTGATGGACGTCGTCGGCCCACTGGGCGTCGAGGCCGTGGCCGCCGCCCTCCCGGGCGGTGATCATCCTCGGGTCGTTGAGGTCGGACTCGGCGATCAGTGACAGCGGGCGGCCGACGTGTGCCTCCAGCGCGGTCACCTCGACGGCGAGCTGCTCCAGCACGTGCTGGGCCCGGGTGTCGCGCAGCGCGTGGACGGCGTCGATGCGCAGCCCGTCGACGTGGAAGTCGCGCAGCCACATCAGCGCGTTGTCGATCATGTAGCGGCGGACCTCGTCGGAGCCCGCGGCATCGAGGTTCAGCGACGGGCCCCAGATGTTGGAGCCGGCGAAGTACGGCCCGAACCGGTCGAGGTAGGCCCCGGACGGCCCGAGGTGGTTGTAGACGACGTCCAGGACCACGCCCAGGCCGCGCGCGTGGCAGGCGTCGACAAAGCGTTTGAAGGCGTCGGGGCCGCCGTAGTTCTCGGTGACGGCGTACCAGCCGACGCCGTCGTAGCCCCAGTTCACCGGGCCGTCGACGGCGTTGACCGGCAGCACCTCGACCAGGTCGATCCCGAGCGAGACCAGGTGGTCGAGCCGGCCGATCGCGGAGTCGAACGTGCCGCCGTCGGTGAAGGTGCCGATGTGGCACTCGTAGAGCACCGACCCGGCCAGCGCGCGGCCGGTCCAGGTGTCGTCGGTCCACCAGAACGCGTCGTGGTCGTAGACGCGGGAGCGCTGGTGCACCCCCTTCGGCTGCCAGCGGGAGCGGGGGTCGGGCAGCGGCGTGGCGTCGTCGTCGAGCAGGAACGCGTAGTCGGTCCCGTGCCCGTGGTCGGGCTGGTCCGTGTGCCACCATCCCCCCGGGGCGGGGTCGAGCGCGATCCGCTGCTCACCCACCAGCACACTGACGCGGTTCCTGTCGGGGGCCCACACGGCGAACTCCGTCACGGACGCCGATCCTTCCGCACCTTGCGGCGCGTGGCGCGTCCGGCGGGGGTGGGTCGGCTCACGCGTCGCTACGCTGCTGTGATGAGCGACCCCGACTCCGGTGACGACCTCGACTCCGACGCGCAGCTGCAGCCCGAGGACACCCTCGAGTACGGCGGCGTCACCGACGTGCTCGACGAGGGCTACTCACCGCCCGAGCGCCCGTGGAACGACCGCGACGACGAGACCCTCGACGAGCGCCTCGCCGACGAGGAGCCCGACACCTGGGCGGCCGAGCTCGACGCGACCGCCGACGCGGAGGGCCGCGACGACGCCCGGGCGGCCGGGGTGGTCGGTGACCCGGACTCCCGGGAGGACTTCTCCGACGTCGACGACGCCACCGGCGACCTGCTCGGGGACGCCCCGGGTACCGACGGCGAGCTGCTCGCCGACGACGAGGTGGGCGACCGCCGCGCCGGGCGCCTCACGATCGACGACGCGAGCGTCGACGGCAGCGACGGCGGCGAGAAGGAGCTGGTGGCGGGCGACGCCGGGATCGACGGGGCGGGTGCGTCGGCCGAGGAGGCCGCCGTGCACGTCGTCGACGAGCCCTGACCCCCGCCACGGGTGCCCCCAGGGGAACCTTCGTGGCGTAGAGCGCTACGAGGGTTCCCCTGGGGACCGCCCGGAGGGTGGGGCGGTGCCGGGTCAGGCCGGGCGCACCAGCAGCGCGACCGGGTAGCGCGAGAGCAGGTCCGACAGGGCGGGCGCGGGACCGTCCACCGGACGGTTCGCGATCATGTCGTGCCAGTCGTCGAAGCCGCCGGGCAGCGGCAGCCGGGTGTCGCCCCACCCGCCGCGGAGGGCCAGCCCCTCGGGCAGCCGGGTCGCGACGGCGACGAGCGCGCCCCCGCCGCGGGAGAACGCGACGGCGTGCTCCGCCGCGGTGCCCTGGGCGTCGACCCGGCCGTAGCCGCTGAACAGCTCCGGGCGGAACCGCCGCAGCCGCGCCGTCGCCGAGGTGACCAGCAGCTTCGCCGCACCGCCTCCGTCGACCGGTGGCTGCTCGCCGGCGTCGAGACGCTCCAGGATCGCGCGCCGCGCGTCCCAGTCGACCGGGCGCCGGTTGTCCGGGTCGACCAGCGAGTACTCGAACAGCTCGGTGCCCTGGTAGACGTCCGGCACGCCGGGCCCGGCCATCTGCAGCAGCTTCTGGGCCAGCGAGTTCGACCAGCCGGGCTCGGCGATCTCCGCGACGAACGCCTCGATCTCGGCGACGAGCTCGATGTCGGCGAGGATCTGCTCCGGCCAGGCCGCGACCGCCTCGTCGACCTCGGAGACGGCGTCGATGTGCGAGGTCACCAGCTTGGCCTCCTTGGAGGCCTTGCCGAGGTAGCCCGCGAGCCGGTCGGCCGGGATCGGCCACGCCCCGACCAGCGACTGCCAGGCCAGCAGCTCCAGCGACCGGTCCGGCAGCGGGTGGCGCACCGACCACTCGCGGACCTTCGCCGCCCACGACGCGGGACGCTCGGCGAGTACGGCGAGCCGCGCCCGGACGTCCTCGGAGCGCTTCGTGTCGTGCGTGGACAGCGAGGTCATGGTGCGCGACCGCCCGGCCTCCCGGCGGGCGAGTCCGGCGTGGAACTCCGCGGGCGTCACCCCGAAGCGGGCCGGGTCGCCCCCGACCTCGTTCAGCGCGACGAGCCGGTTGTACCGGTAGAAGGCGGTGTCCTCGACGCCCTTCGCGGTGACCATCCCGGAGGTCTGCTGCAGCCGGGTCGCGTAGTCCGACCCGGGCTCGCGGACCAGCCCGGAGTGCAGCGCACCCAGCACCGCGGCCAGGTCGGGGCGACGGGTGCGCGCCACCGCGACCGCGGTGTCGGCGGCCGCCCGGCCCTCGGTGATCTCCGGGGTGAGGTAGGAGCGGTAGACCGGGAACCCGCACAGCAGCTCGGCGACCGCGTCGTGCAGGTCCCCGGCGGCGACGTCGGCCAGGTCGAGCCCGGTGGTGCCGGAGTCGGCGCCGGGTCCCGCGCGGAAGGCGTCGGCGATCCGGCGCACCTCCGCGACCAGGATCTCCCGGACCACGAGGTGGCGGCCGTCGTCCTCGACGGCGTGCGCGGAGCGCTTCTCCCCGGTGTGCTCGGCGGCGAACTGGGTGAGCAGCCCCGCCCCGTCCGGGTCGACGAGCACCCCGCAGACCTCGCGCAGCGCCTCGTAGCCGGTGGTGCCGTCGACCGGCCAGGAGATCGGGAGCTCCTCGCCGACCGCGAGGATCTTCTCGACGAGCAGCCACCGGCCCGGGCCGAGCTCGGCGCGCAGCCGGCGCGCGTAGCCGCCCGGGTCGGACAGGCCGTCGGGGTGGTCCACCCGCAGCCCGACGACGGTGTCGTCGGAGCGCACGATGTCGAGCACCGTGCGGTGGGCGTCGGCGAACACCGCCGGGTCCTCGACCCGGACCGCGGCGAGGTCGCTGACGTCGAAGAACCGCCGGTAGGTCAGCTCCGCGGCGCCGCGCCGCCAGGACACGAGCCGGTAGTGCTGGCGGTCGTGCACCTCCTGCGCGGTCCCCTCGCCGGTCCCGGGCGCGACCGGGAAGCGGTGCTCGTAGTAGCGCAGCTCGCCGTCGGTCACCGAGAGCTCGGTGAGCGCCTTCTCCTCGTCGGCGTCGAGCACCGGCAGCAGGATCGGCCCGGCGCCCCAGTCGACGTCGAAGTGCCCCGCCCACCGCGACGCCTCGCCGTGCGTGAGCACGTCCCACCACCACGGGTTCTCCGCGGGCTTCGCGACGCCGACGTGGTTGGGGACGATGTCGATCAGCATCGTCAGCCCGTGCTCGCGCAGCGTCGCGAGCAACGACCGCAGCCCCTGCTCACCACCGCGCTCACCCGACACCCGGGTCGGGTCGGTCACGTCGTAGCCGTGGGTGGACCCGGCCGTGGACTCCAGCAGCGGCGAGGCGTAGAGCGCCCCGATCCCCAGCCGGTCCAGGTAGCCGGTCAGCGCGGCGGCGTCGGCGAAGGTCTGGTCGGCCGACAGCTGCAGCCGGTAGGTCGATCCCGGAAGGCGGGTCACGCCTCAGCCCTTCGATCGCAGGACGAGCAGGGAACGGGCGGGCAGGGTCAGCACCGAGCCCGCGGACACCGGGTCGAGGTCGGTCCCGGTGACGCCGGCGGCGTTCGGCGGGTGCACCTCGCCCGAGTGGGTGTCGACGACGATCTCCCACGCCTGCCCGAACTCGACGGGCGGCAGCGTGGTGTCGATGTCCTCCCAGAAGGAGTTGAAGCACAGCAGGAACGAGTCGTCGACGATCCGCTGGCCGCGCTGGTCGACGTCGGCGATCTGGCTGCCGTTGAGGAACACGACCACCGAGCGGCCCAGGTCGTTGTCCCAGTCCTCCTCGGTCATCTCCCGCCCGGCCGGGGTGAACCAGCCGATGTCGGCGACGTCCTCGCTGGTGGACGACCGGCCGATCGGACGGCCCGCGAAGAACCGGCGCCGGCGGAACACCGGGTGCGCGTGCCGCAGCGCGGCGACGCCTGCGGTGAAGGTGGTCAGCTCGTCGTGCTTGCCCGCGAGCTCCCAGTCCTGCCAGGCGATCTCGTTGTCCTGGCAGTAGACGTTGTTGTTGCCGCCCTGGGTACGCCCGGCCTCGTCGCCGTGCAGCAGCATCGGGGTGCCCTGGGAGAGCAGCAGCGTCGCCAGGAAGTTGCGCTGCTGCCGGGCCCGCAGCTCGACCACGGTCTCGTCGTCGGTGGGACCCTCGACGCCGCAGTTCCAGGACCGGTTGTGGCTCTCGCCGTCGTTGCCGTCCTCGCCGTTGGCCTCGTTGTGCTTCTCGTTGTAGGACACGAGGTCGGCCAGGGTGAACCCGTCGTGCGCGGTCACGAAGTTGATCGAGGCGTAGGGACGGCGGCCGTCGCCCTGGTAGAGGTCCGAGCTGCCGGTGATCCGGGACGCGAACTCACCGAGCGTGCCGGCCTCGCCGCGCCAGAAGTCGCGCACCGTGTCGCGGTACTTGCCGTTCCACTCGGTCCACAGCGGCGGGAAGTTGCCGACCTGGTAGCCGCCGGGACCGACGTCCCACGGCTCGGCGATCAGCTTGACCTGCGAGATCACCGGGTCCTGCTGGACGAGGTCGAAGAAGGTCGAGAGCCGGTCGACGTCGTAGAACTCGCGGGCCAGGGTCGAGGCCAGGTCGAAGCGGAAGCCGTCGACGTGCATCTCGGTCACCCAGTACCGCAGCGAGTCCATGATCAGCTGCAGGGTGTGCGGGTTGCGGACGTTGAGCGAGTTCCCGGTGCCGGTGTAGTCCATGTAGTAGCGCGCGTCGTCGTCGACCAGCCGGTAGTAGGCGTGGTTGTCGATGCCGCGCATGGACAGCGTCGGACCCATGTCCGAACCCTCGGCGGTGTGGTTGTAGACCACGTCGAGGATGACCTCGATGCCCGCGTCGTGCAGGTCGCGCACCATCGCCTTGAACTCCGCGACCTGCGACCCGGACCGGACCGAGCCCGCCGAGTAGGCGTGGTGCGGGGCCAGGAAGCCGATCGTGTTGTAGCCCCAGTAGTTCGACAGGCCCTTCTCGGTGAGGTGGTGGTCCTGCACGAACTCGTGCACCGGCATGAGCTCGACGGCGGTGATCCCGAGCCGCTTGTAGTGCTCGATCATCGCCGGGTGCGCGACACCGGAGTAGGTGCCGCGCAGGTCCTCCTCGACGTCCGGGTGCCGGATCGTCAGGCCCTTGACGTGCGCCTCGTAGACGACGGTCTCGTTGTAGGGGATCTTCGGCGGGCGGTCCGAGCCCCAGTCGAAGTAGGGGTTGACCACGACCGACTTCGGCACGTGCGGCGCCGAGTCGGTGTCGTTGCGCGAGTCCGGGTCGCCGAAGTTGTAGCCGAACACGGCCTCGTCCCAGTCGACCGGGCCGTCGAGGGCCTTGGCGTAGGGGTCGATGACCAGCTTGTTCGGGTTGCAGCGCAGACCCTGGGCGGGGTCGTAGGGGCCGTGCACCCGGTAGCCGTAGCGCTGGCCGGGCTCGACGCCGGGCAGGTAGCCGTGCCAGACGAAGCCGTCGACCTCGGTCAGTGCCACCCGGGTCTCGGCGAGCCCGCCGGGGGCTCCCGGGTCGGGTTCGAACAGGCACAGCTCCACGCCCTCGGCGACCTCGGAGAACAGGGCGAAGTTGGTGCCGGTGCCGTCGTAGCTGGCACCCAACGGATAGGCGTGCCCGGGCCAGGCCTGCATGGTCTGCGTCCTCTCGTCGCGCGCCCCGGCCGCAGACCGGGGGCACGCTCACACTGTGTCGGGCGGGCACCGTTGCCGCATGGTGGGCGGGGCCGTCAGCGGTCCACGCCACATCACCCCCGCGTCCCGCAGCAGCTGCGGACGGGGGCGGTCGATCGTCCCAGGAACGGTCAGGAGTCGGCGAGCCGGGCGGGGAAGCCGCCGGTGGCGACCGGGCTCCACCGGGCCGGGGTGATGCGGATCAGGGCCTTCCCCTGGTCGGACATGGCGCGGCGGTACTCGTCCCAATCCGGGTGCTCGCCGGAGACGGCACGGAAGTAGTCGACCAGCGGCTCGAGCGCGTCCGGCAGCGTGAGGAGCTCGGCGTCGCCCTCGACCTGCACCCAGGCGCCGTCGAACTCCTCGCTCAGCACGACGACCGCGGCCCGGCCGGCCTTCGCGACGTTGGCCGACTTGGCGCGCTCGGGGTAGGTGGCGATCACGATGCGTCCGTCGTCGTCGACGCCGCCGGTGACCGGGGAGGCCTGCACACCGCCGTCGGAACGGGTGGTCATCAGCACCATGTGGTGCCGGGGACGGATGAACTCGAGCAGCTCGTCCCGGTCGACGCGGTCGTTGCGGGCGATGGTGCGGGGCATGCCCGAAATCCTAGGGCGGCCGGGGGCCCCGCGCCCGCCGTTCCTCACCCCGCGCCGCGGGCCACTAAGGTCCGGCTCCGTGGCCACCGTCTTCACGAAGATCATCAACGGCGAGATCCCGGGCCGGTTCGTCTGGGCCGACGAGCAGTGCGTCGGGTTCCTGTCGATCAACCCGCTCGGCCCGGGGCACACGCTCGTCGTACCGCGGGCGGAGATCGACCAGTGGGTCGACGCCGACGCCGGGCTCGTCGCCCACCTGACCGAGGTGTCGCGGACGGTCGGGCTCGCGGTGCGCGAGATCTGGTCGCCGCCCCGGGTCGGTCTGCTGGTCGCCGGGTTCGAGGTGCCCCATCTGCACGTCCACGTGTTCCCGGCCTGGGACATGCGGGCCTTCGACTTCGCGAACGCGGCCGCCACCGTCGACGGCGCCGAGCAGGACGGGCACGCCGAGGCCCTGCGCACGGCGCTGCGGGCCGCCGGGCACGACGCGCACGTCCCGGGCTGAGCGGGTGCACCTGCTGCTCGTCCGGCACGCGCTGCCCGAGGCCGTCGAGCACGACGACGGCACCCACGCCGACCCGGGCCTCGCGCCGCAGGGCCGTGACCAGGCGGCCCAGCTGGTCGACGCGCTGGCCGGCACCCCGGTCGACGCGCTGCACACCAGCACGATGCTCCGCGCGGTCCAGACCGCCGAGCCGCTCGCGCGCGAGCGCGGTCTCACCCCGCACACCCGCTCCGACCTGCGCGAGTACGACGCCGAACGCTCCCTCTACGTGCCGGTCGCCCGGATGGCGCAGGCCGACCCGGCGGCGTGGGAGCGGATGCGGGCCGGGTACCTGCCCGAGCACGTCGACGGCGCCGCGTTCCGGGCCCGGGTGTGTGCCGGGATCGAGGAGGTCGTCGCGGCGCACCCGGGGCGGGCGACGGTGGTCGTCGTCGCGCACGCGGGCGTGGTCAACGCCTATCTCGCCGAGGTGCTGGGTATCGGCCGGGACCTGCCCTTCCCGCTGGACTACGTCGGGATCTCGCGGGTGGTGTGCGCCCGCGACGGGATGCGCAAGGTCCGGACGGTGAACGAGACGGCCCACGTCGCGGACCTGCTCTGATCCCGGTGCGGACCGTTGTGTGACGGTCGCGTCGACCGCTTGCCGTCGACCGTTTGCCGTCGACGATGGCGCACGTGGCGGGCCTGTGACGCCGCTCATACGCCGTTCGCCGCCGTCGTTGCGCCGCCCGGCTTCACGCGCATCATCCGGGGCGACGGCCGGGCGGGGTGTACCTAGGCTCGACGGGAACTCCTGCCCGCCACCGACGCCGAGGCGGTAGGCCCCGTGCCGAGGTCGGGTGCCGGGTCCGCAGCGGGCCACCCACGCCGGACTCCGAAGGGACCCCACGCCGATGGTCGAGCGCGGCGGCTCCGGGACGGGAGGCGACGAGCCTCGCGACCCCGATCCCGCCGCCGGCGTCCGCGGCCCCTTCTCCGTCCCGGACTTCCGCGCGCTGTGGACCGCGGAGATCCTGTCGGTCGCCGGCGACCAGGTCGCGCGGGTCGCGCTGACCGTCCTGGTCCTGAGCGAGACCGGCTCGGTCGCGTGGTCGGCGGGGGTCTACGCGCTGACCTTCCTGCCCGCGCTGCTCGGCGGGCTGCTGCTCGGCCACCTCGCCGACCGGTGGCCGCGTCGCCGGCTGCTGATCGGGACCGACCTGGTCCGGGCCGGTCTCGTCGTCGCCATGGCCGTGCCCGGTCCCGGGCTGCCGGTCCTGGGGACGCTGCTGGTGCTGGTCGTCCTGCTGGGCGGCCCGCACACCGCGGCCCGCTCGGCCCTGTTGCCCGACCTGCTGTCCGGAGACCTGCTCGCCCGAGGCCTGGCGCTGCGCCAGGTCTCGGTGCAGGTGGCGCAGGTGGCGGGCTTCGCGGGGGGCGGTCTGCTCGTCGCGACGCTGACCCCGCGCGGCGCACTGCTGGTCGACGCCGCGACGTTCGTCGGCTCGGCGGTGCTCGTCGCCCTCGGTGTCCGGTCCCGGCACGCGGCGGTCGCGGCCGGACCGTCGGCGGCGACCGCCGCGGAGACCGCGGCGGCGTCGGAGCCCGGGTCTGCGACGCGGTGGGCGGCCCGGTCCGGCGCCTGGTGGCGGTCGGCGCTGGCCGGCCTGCCGGTCGTGTTCGGCCACCCCCGGCGGCGCTCGCTGGCCCTCATGGCCTGGATGCTCGGCATCTTCGTGCTGCCCGAGGCGCTGGCGGCGGCCTACGCCGTCGCGATCGGGGCGGGCCCGGCGGCGACCGGGCTCCTGATGGCGGCCGACCCGGCGGGCAGCGCGGTCGGGGCCCTGCTCGTCGCCTACGTGTTGCCGGCCCGGCTGCGCGAGCGCGGCCTGGTGCCGTTGGCCGTCGGGGCGGCGCTACCGCTCGCACTGACGCCGCTGGCGGCCGGCCTGTGGCAGGCGGTCGCACTCTGGGCGGTGTCGGGAGCCTGCGCCACGGCCTGCCTGATCGCCGCCCAGTCGGGCTTCGCGCGGGCCACGCCGAGCGCGGTGCGCGGGAGCGCCGTGGGCGTCGCCGCGTCGGGTCTCGTGGCGACCCAGGGGGTCGCGGTCCTCGCCGGCGGGATGCTGGCCGAGTGGACCGCTCCGGCGACGGCGCTCGGTGTGTTCGGTGCGGTGGGGATCGTGCTCGCCCTCGGCGCGGTCCGGATGCTCCGGTCGGCCGGTCCGGGGGCGGTCGCATGACCCCGCCACGCGTGGTTCCCGGTGATCACCAGCCTCGGTTGCGCACGATGTCACCTCCTGTCGTCCGGTACGACGGCACCGCCGCCATTCGTGTCACTCAACGTGACGAATCGACGTCCATTATACCCGTTCGGGTGACATCGACGGTGTCGGACGAACGCGGTGTGCCGATCGGTCCCGTCCGTTCGGGTAGGTGCTCGTGACCGGGATCCGGAGTGGTGAGCCCGAACGTCCCCGCTGGCCCTTCCGCGGCCTGCCGGCGCGGGTGCTCGCCGTGCTGGTGCTCGTCGAGCTCACCGCCGTGGTGCTCGTCGTGACCGATGTGGCCCGGCTGCCGTGGGACCGCGACACCGGCCTGCTGGCACTGGGCGCACTCGGTCTCGCGGCGCTCGGCGCGGTGCACACCGAGCTGGCGACCGGCATCGAGCGGGTGCGCCGGCGGGTCGCACACGTCTCCTACTTCGACCTGTCGACGGTCTGGACCTTCGCGGCCGCGCTGCTGCTGTCGCCGGGGATGGCGGGCCTGGTGGTCGTGGCCGTCTACGGCCACCTGTGGTGGCGGGTCTGGCGTCCCGCCGGGGCGCACTTGTACCGGCACGCCTACACCACCGCGACCGTCGTGCTCGCCGCGATGGCCGCCTCGGTCCTCGTCCCGTCCGAGTCGCTCACCGCGGCCGCGGGGGTCGGCGGCGGGAGCCGGGTGGTCGGCTACCTGTCGCTGCTGCTGGCCATGGCGGTCTACGGACTGGTCAACCAGCTGCTCGTCGCGACCGCGCTGGCGCTGTCCTCGCCGCACCGCCCCCAGTGGCGACGGCTGGTGGGGGACTGGGACGACCACGTGCTGGAGGGCGCGACGCTGTGTCTGGCGGTACTGGCCGCGCTCGCCGTGCAGCGCCAGGTGCTGCTCGTGCTTCTGGTCCTCCCTCCGCTGCTGGTGCTGCACCGGGCGGTACTGATCCGGCAGCTGGAGGAGCGGGCGAACACCGACGCCAAGACCAACCTGCTGACCGCCGTCGCGTGGCGGGGCCGCGCGCACCGGGCGCTCGCCCGGGCGCGGCGCCAGCGCGGTGCCGTCGCGGTGCTGATCCTCGACCTGGACCACTTCAAGGCCGTCAACGACGGCTACGGCCACCTCGCCGGGGACGAGGTGCTCTCCGCCGTCGCCGGGACGCTGAAGGCCCAGGTCCGCGAGGTCGACCCGGTCGGGCGGTTCGGCGGGGAGGAGTTCGTCGTCCTCCTGGCCGGGCTGCCGGTGGGGCCGGAGGGACGCGAGCTCGCCCACAACGCGGCCGAGCGCATCCGGCGGACCGTCCGGTCGCTGGCTGTGCACGTCGACGGCCCGGGCGGCGGCATCACCATCTGCGACCTGTCGGTGTCGGTCGGGGTCGCGGTGACCGGCGGCGACGGCGAGTCCCTCGACGAGCTGCTGCAGGTCGCCGACCACGCCCTCTACGCGGCCAAGCGGGCCGGGCGCGACCAGGTCCGGACCGGGCGCGACGGGAGCGTCCCCGGCCGCTGACCCCCGCGCGACCGGGTCCGCCGCACCGGGCACCGGGGCCGCCCCACGACGACGTGGGCGACGGGACGACGGGGCATACGCCACCGGGTCGCCGGGCTCCGGGCCGCCGGGCCGCCGGGCCTCCGGGGGCGCCGGGCCGCCGGGGGCGCCGGGCCGCCGGGCCGCCGGGGGCGCCGGGCCGCGGCGGCTGATCGGCTCCGTCCCGAAGGGGGCGGCGTCGGCGCGGGAGCGTCAGGCGTGTTCGGGTTCGGCCGGGAAGGTGTGGCGCCCGATCCGCACGGCGTCGCGCCCGGCCCGCTTGGCCGCGTAGAGCGCGGAGTCGGCGACCTCGAGCAGGCCGGTCAGGGCGTGGCCGTCGTCGGGGAACAGCGCCCCGCCGATCGAGACGGTGATCCCGGCGCCGGCCCGGGGCGACGGACGGCCGTCGGTCCGGGCGGCGCCCGGGGACGGTGCGGGCAGCCGCTGGGCCGGGACCCCGTCCGGCGGTGCCACCGGGCCGGAGCCGCCCGCGATCCGCCTGCGCAGACGCTCGGCGATCTGCCGGACCTCCTCGCGCCCGTCGTTCCCGGAGAGCCGGGGGAGCAGCACGACGAACTCCTCCCCGCCGAACCGGCCGACGAGGTCGTGGTCGCGCAGCTCCTCGCGCAGCATCTGGGCGGTGGCGGCGAGGACCTGGTCGCCGTAGAGGTGGCCGTGGGTGTCGTTGATCTCCTTGAAGTGGTCCAGGTCGAGGATCAGCAGCGCCGCGGGCCGCCGTTCGCGTTCGGCGAGGGTCAGCTCGTGGGTCCCGCGCAGGTGCCAGGCCGCGTGGTTGAGCAGCCCGGTCTTGGCGTCGGTGTCGGCCCGCTCGCGCAGCTGGCGGACCAGGATCGTGCGGTGCAGGGCCAGGATGGGCGGTACCGCGAGCAGCGCGACGAACGGCCCGCTCGCGGCCAGCGCCCCCGCCGTCAGCGCCCCCAGGCAGAGGGTCGCCAGCTCCAGGGTGAGCTCGTCGCCGCCGAACAGGATGCGCACCACCCGGGTGTCCGGGCTGGCCACCGCGACCACGCCGAGGACCAGGCAGGTGTTGACGACGGTGTAGGTCAGCAGCGCGAGCAGCAGTGCGAGGGTGCCGGGCAGGCTGCCGTAGAGCTCGCCGGGCCGGGTCGCGGCGAGCACCCCGGCCGCCGCGTGCACGGACAGGATGACCGTCGCGGTGCTGTAGACCTCGCGGTAGACCGGCCTGCGGTCCGGGGGCGGCACCGGCCGCAGCACCCGGACGTAGAGGTGGGTGTAGACCACCACCACCACGAACGCGCCCAGTACCGGTGGCAGCAGCAGGGCCGAGGCGAAGGTCCAGACCGAGGTCAGGTTCACGTGGTGGGTCTCGGCGGTGTAGCGCCGGATGCGTTCGACGCCGGCCACGACCTCGGTGTGCAGGATCCCGGCCACGGTCAGCGTGGCGAGCAGCACCAGGGTCGCGTGGTCGAGCCGGGGCGGGTTCAGCAGACCGGCGAGCACCAGGCAGACCGCCAGCAGTTCCACGGCGAGGACCGGGCCGAGCAGCCGTCCCGGGATGGACCAGATCGGCCAGCGGGTGACCTGGTGCAGCCGGACCGGTTCCCGGGCCATACGTCCCTCCCTCGCCGGCGTCGTCCCACCCGATCCTGCCCGTCCACAGCAGCGACCGGCGTGCCGCCCCTCCGTGATCCTAACCGCACTCGTCGCCGTCAGTGATCGATACGGCTTCGTGATCGCGTCGTAGCTGCTCGGACGAGTGGCGTGATCACGCTGAGTGCCCGGCCGCACGGCCGGGCCGGTGATTGTTGATATCGCAATGGTGCTCCCTGGTTTGTTCGCGGGGCGGCGGCGGGTCACCCTTTCCGGCGGCGGCACCGATGAATGCGTGAGAGACGATGTCGGTATGCCGGTAATTGCTGTCCCGTGATGTCACGGCGGCGCCGCGACGTGCGGGATGTCGATCAGGAAAGGGGTGTCCGATGCGCAACTGGGGTTGGTGAAGGCGTCCGCGGTAAGGGCCGCGGTCATTGTGTCGATCAACTGTGGGTCCGAGTGCGAAAGGAGATCGACAATGCGCAACTGGGGTTGGTGAGAACAGTGGACGTACCGCGTCGCAGCACGGGACGCGGCGGGCACCGTCCGGGTGACGGACGACGCCCGCCGCGCCCGGCAGCGCCATCGGGTCGCCTCGGCTACCGGTCCGTAGAGTGGGACCACGAGTCGATGCCGGTCCTCCCTGCGGTCCCTCCGCCGTGGAGGACACCCGAACGGGACCGGCGGCGAGGAGGCAGTACGTGACGACGAACCGGGGACTCTCGGCGATCCGGCGCCCGGCCGATCTGCGAGGGCTCGGGCCCGACGAGCTGACCTCGCTCGCGGCCGAGATCCGTGGGTTCCTGATCAAGGCCGTGTCCCGCACCGGGGGCCACCTGGGGCCCAACCTGGGTGTGGTGGAGCTGAGTATCGCCCTGCACCGGGTCTTCGAGTCCCCGCAGGACACCCTGATCTGGGACACCGGGCACCAGGCGTACGTGCACAAGCTGCTGACCGGCCGTCAGGAGGGCTGGGACCGGCTGAAGAAGACCGGTGGGCTGTCGGGCTACCCGAGCCGCGCCGAGTCCGAGCACGACCACGTCGAGTCCAGCCACGCGTCGTCGTCGCTGTCCTGGGCCGACGGGATCGCCCGCGCGCACGCCCTGACCGGGGTCGACCGGCACGTCGTCGCCGTGATCGGCGACGGGGCGCTGACCGGCGGCATGGCCTGGGAGGCGCTCAACAACATCGCGGCCGGCGAGGACCGCAACGTCGTGGTCGTCGTGAACGACAACGGCCGCTCCTACTCGCCGACCATCGGCGGGCTGGCCGACCGGCTCGCGTCGCTGCGGCTGCAGCCCGGCTACGAGCGGGTGCTCGAGGCCGGCAAGCGCACCGTCCGCGGCACCCCCGTGGTCGGGCCCGCGCTCTACGCCGGCCTGCACGCGTTCAAGGCCGGGGTGAAGGATGCGCTCTCCCCCCAGGAGCTGTTCTCCGACCTGGGGCTCAAGTACTTCGGCCCGGTCGACGGCCACGACATCGGCCAGCTCGAGTCCGCGCTGCGCCGGGCGAAGCGCTTCGGCGGGCCGGTCATCGTGCACACGGTCACCCGCAAGGGCAACGGCTACCCGCCCGCGGAGAACGACGAGGCCGAGCAGATGCACAGCCCGGCCGCGTTCGACCCGGAGACCGGTCTGCCCACCGGTACCCCGGTCACCGGCTGGACCGACGTGTTCGCCGAGGAGATGGTGGCGCTCGGGTCGCGGCGCACCGACGTCGTCGCGATCACCGCGGCGATGCTCGGCCCGACCGGCCTGGCGCCGTTCGCGGCCGCCCACCCGGACCGCATCGTCGACGTCGGGATCGCCGAGCAGCACGCGCTGACCACCGCCGCCGGGCTGGCCCGGGCCGGGCGGCACCCCGTCGTCGCGCTGTACTCGACGTTCCTCAACCGTGGCTTCGACCAGCTGCTGATGGACGTGGGCCTGCACCGCGAGCGCGTCACGCTGGTGCTGGACCGCTCCGGGGTCACCGGCAGCGACGGCCCGTCGCACAACGGGATGTGGGACCTGTCGCTGCTGGGCATCGTGCCCGGCATGCGGGTCGCGGCCCCCCGCGACGAGGAGACGCTGCGCGAGGAGTTCCGGGAGGCCACCGCGGTCACCGACGGCCCGACCGCCCTGCGCTACCCCAAGGGCTCGGTGGTCGGCTCGGTGCCCGCGCTGCGCCGCCTCGACGGCCCGGCCGGGGTCGACGTGCTGCACGAGCCGTCCGACGGGCGCTCCCAGGTGCTGCTCGTCTGCGTCGGGGCGTTCGCGACGGCCGGTGTGGCCGTCGCCCGGCGGCTCGCCGACCAGGGCGTCGACGTGACCGTCGTCGACCCGCGGTGGGTATTGCCGGTCCCGCGGGAGCTGCTCACGCTGGCCGCCGACCACCAGCTCGTGGTCACCGTCTCCGACTGCGGCACGCACGGCGGGTTCGGTTCCGCGCTGTCCGACGCGCTGCGCGCCGCCGAGCTCGACGTGCGCCAGCGCGACCTCGCGCTGCCCCAGGAGTACCTGGAGCACGGCAGCCGCGACGACGTGCTCGCCGCGACCGGGCTGACCGAGCAGGACATGGCCCGCCGGATCACCGAGTGGGCGGCCGCGGCGGTCCCCTCGACCCCCGAGGGTGCCGTTCCCGGGCGGGAGCGCACCCGCTGATGCGCGTCATCGTCGTCGAGGACGAGCCGGCGATGGCCGACGCCGTCGTGCGCGGCCTGCGCCGGGACGGGATGGCCGTCGACGTGGCCTACGACGGCGACGAGGGCTCGGAGAAGCTGTCGGTGACCCGCTACGACGTCGCCGTCCTCGACCGGGACCTGCCCGGCCGCAGCGGCGACGACCTGTGCGACGAGCTCGTCGCGGCGGGCGGCCTGACCCGGGTTCTGATGCTCACCGCGTCGGGCACCCCGGCGGACAAGGTCGAGGGACTGTCCCGCGGCGCCGACGACTACCTGGTCAAGCCGTTCGACTTCCCCGAGCTGGTCGCCCGGGTCCGGGCGCTCGGTCGCCGGGCGACCCCGGCGGTGCCACCCACGCTGCGGGCCGGCGACGTCGTGCTGGACCCGGCCCGGCGCACCGTGCTGCGCTCCGGGCGGCCGGTCGAGCTGACCCGCAAGGAGTTCGGCGTGCTGGAGGTCCTGCTCGCCGCGGGCGGGGCCGTGGTGTCCTCGGAGGAGCTGCTCGAACGCGTCTGGGACGAGAACGCCGACCCGTTCACCACCACGGTGCGGGTCACCGTCATGACCCTGCGCAAGAAGCTCGGCGCGCCGGGGCCGATCGACACCGTCGTCGGTGCCGGGTACCGGGTGCCCGCCGACGGGACCCCCACGGCGTGACGGCGTGGGCGCCCTCCGGCCGCGGCTGACGCTGCTCGCGACGGCGCTCGTCGCCGCGGTCGCCGCGCTGCTGCTCTGGCTCGGTTGGATGCTGGTCGGCGCGGTGGTCGCGGGCACCCCGGCGCTGCCCGGGACGGTGTTCGTCGGCGGGGTCGCCGTGCCTGCCGAGACCGCCCGCGACGCGGTCGCCGCCGCGGCCCGCGCCGAGGTGCTGCGGGCCGGGCTGATCGCGTTCCCGCTGGTCGTCGCGGCCGGGGCGGTCACGTCCTGGGTGCTGGTCGGGCGGGTGCTGTACCCGCTGCGCCGGGTCGTCGAGACCACCTCGCGGCTCTCGGCGAGCTCGCTCGACGAGCGGGTCGCGCTCGCCGGTGCCCGTGGCGAGGTCGCCGAGCTGGCCGCCGCCGTCGACGCGATGCTCGACCGGCTGCAGGCCGCGTTCGACGCGCAGTCCCGGTTCGTCGCCAACGCCGGGCACGAGCTGCGCACCCCGCTCGCGGTGCTGCGCACCGAGATCGACGTGACGCTCCAGGACCCCGACGCCGACGCCGAGGAGCTGCGCCGGATGGCCGGGGTCGTCCGGGAGGCGGGCCGCCGCTGCGACGAGCTGGTCAGCGGGCTGCTGCTGCTCGCCCGCACCGAGGCCGGGGGAGCGATGCCGGGCTCCGACCGGGTGCCGGTGGACCTGGCCGCGCTCGTCGCCGCGGAGCTCGCGGCCGTGACCGGGGACGTCGCCGTCCGCGGCCTGGTCGTGCGCACCGACCCCCGGCCGGCGACGACCCGGGGGAACGAGCCGCTGCTGCGCCGGATGGTGGCGAACCTGCTGGAGAACGCGGTGCGGCACAACCGCGACGGCGGCTGGATCGAGGTCGGCTGCGGGACCGGCACGCCCGGGCCGGGGGTCGTGCTGCGGGTCGCGTCGTCCGGGCCGGAGCTGGCCCCGGACAGGGTGGCCGAGCTGTTCGAGCCGTTCCGGCGGGGCCCGGTGGCCCGTACCGCCCACACCCGCGGCTCCGGGCTGGGGCTGTCGATCGTGCGGTCGGTGGCCACCGCGCACGGCGGGGCCGTGCACGCCGAGGCGGTGCCCGGTGGGGGACTGGAGGTGCACGTCGCGCTGCCCGACGACAGCACGGCCCCGGAGCCCTCGGGCGGGGCCCCGGTCCTCGCCCGCTGACCGGACGCCGACCCGGTCCGGGTGCCTCACCCGGGACGCGGCCCGGGGCGGCTCAGCGGGCGCGGGTGGCCAGAGCCGGTTCGAGCAGCGGGGCGAGCAGCTCGACCTGCCACGGACGGGCGCCGCCGGCGGCCAGGGCGGCCGGGAGGTCGCCGTCGGTGGGCGGGGTCCAGCAGACCCGGCGCAGCAGGTCGGGCTGCAGCAGGTTCTCCACCGGCACGTCGTGCCGCTCGGAGACCGTGGCCAGTGCCGCGCGGGCGGCGGCGAGCCGGGCCGCGGCGTCGGGGTCCCGGTCGGCCCAGCGCGACACCGGCGGCGGGCCGTCGGTGGTGGCGGCGCCGCGCGGCAGCTCGGTCTCGGGGAGGTCGGCGGCCCGGCGGAGCGCGTCGAACCAGTAGCGGGCCAGCCTGCGCTGGGAGCGTCCGCGGAACACCGGCAGCTCGGCCAGTGCCTGCGGGGAGTCGGGGTTGCGCACCGCGGCGTCGACGATCGCGGCGTCGGGCAGGACCCGGCCGGGGGCGATGTCGCGCTCGGCGGCGAGGGAGTCACGGGCCTGCCACAGCTCCCGGACCGCGGCGAGCGGGCGGGGGCGGCGGACCTTGTGGATGCCCGAGGTGCGCCGCCAGGGCTCCGCACGCGGCGGGGACGGCGGGGCGGTGCGGACCGCCTCGAACTCCTGGCGGGCCCAGTCGAGCTTGCCCTGCTCGTCGAGCATCCGGGTCAGGACCGTGCGCAGGTCGACGAGCACCTCGACGTCGAGCGCGGCGTAGACCAGCCAGTCCTCGGGGAGCGGGCGGCGCGACCAGTCGGCGGCGCCGTGCCCCTTCTCCAGGCCGAGGCCGAGCAGGTTCTCCACCATCGGCCCGAGCCCGACCCGGGGCAGTCCGGCCAGCCGGCCGGCGAGCTCGGTGTCGAACAACGACGCCGGGCGCAGGTCCAGCTCGGCCAGGCACGGGAGGTCCTGCGAGGCCGCGTGGAGCACCCACTCCGGCCCGTCGAGGGCCTCGGCGAGCGGACCCAGCTCGCCGCGCAGCGGGATCGGGTCCACCAGCGCGGACCCGGCCCCGGCACGCCGCAGCTGCACGAGGTAGGCACGCTGGGAGTACCGGAAGCCGGAGGCGCGCTCCGCGTCGACGGCGACCGGGCCGCTGCCCCCGGCGATCGCCGCCGCCACGCGGGCGAGGTCGTCGGGGGTCGCGGTGACCGGGGGGAGGCCGTCGGCGGGACGGAGCAGCGGTACCGGATCGGGTGAACCGTCCGGAGTCGCCGAGGCCGGCGGCCGGGTCGTGTCCGTACCGCCGGCGGCGCCGGTCCCGGGAGTCAGCGAATGACCCCCGCGCGCATGGCGAGCGCGACCATCTGGGCGCGGTCGCCGGTGCCGAGCTTGCGGCCGATCCGGGAGAGGTGGCTCTTCACCGTGAGGGCGGAGAGGTTCAGGGCCTCACCGATCTCCTTGTTGGACTGGCCGTCCGCGACGAGCTGCAGCACCTCGACCTCGCGGGCCGAGAGCTCGCGCGGGGTGTTGTCGGTGCCCGGCACGCGGGACCCGGTGGCGAGCAGCGGGGCGACCGTCGGGTCGGCGTAGACGCCGCCGTCGAGCACCCGCTTGACGCCGTCGGTCACGACCGAGGGCGACGCCGACTTGAGCAGGTAGGCCTGCGCGCCGGCCTGGAACGCCGAGCGGACCGCGTACGGGTCGTCGGAGGAGGCGAGCACGACCAGTCGGTTCCAGCCGAGCGAGCGGAGCTCGCTGACCAGGTCCAGCCCGCTGCCGTCCGGCAGGGTCAGGTCGAGGATCGCGAGGTCGCAGGGACCCGCGGCGTGGGCGCGTGCCCGCGCCTCGGTGACCGAGGCGGCCTCGTGCACGGTGCCCGCTCCCATGGAGCGCAGCCGTCCGGCGATCGCCTCCCGGAGCAGCGGGTGGTCGTCCACGACGAGAACCGAGAACAGCTCCTCCCGCGGCTGCGGGACGATCCCCGGCGAGAGCACTGCTCCACCGATCGGAGCGCCACCTGCGGTGGTGCTGCCGGAGCTCTGCGCCGGCACTTGCTGGCCAAGTACAGCCACGTCGTCAACCTTCCTGGAGTCGGTCGTACGCCCCCGACCAACACCGGAACCCGAGGGACGGAGAGTGGCGCTCGGCCGCCCGGGCGGGTGCCATGGAAGAGATGGTATCCCTCCATGCGGCCTAACGTCTGGTGTGCATTCGTCTTTCCGGCCTGGAAAGTTACATGCATGTGGGCGCGGTCCCACCCCTCCGGGTGAAAGATTTCCGACGCATGCCGTTGACCTGCGACGTTCAGCCGGGTGATCGGCTCAACGGCACTGCGCCGACCGGCGGCAGACCCGCAGCGGTCGACACCAGGGACGCGAACGCGACGGCGTGTCGGGACAGATCACCGTCGCTCTCCGTGGGCGACCAGGAGGCGCGCAGCTCGACGTCGTCCTCCCGCGGCGGCCCCTCGCCGGGGCCGACACCGCCGCCGCTGAGCCCGCCGAAGCGGACCGACGAGGTCTGGGTGACGGTCCCGCCGAGCGCGGTGAACCCGGCGCCGGCGTGCTCGAGCGCGTCGGTCAGCCAGGACCAGCCGATCCGCGGCAGCATGTCGTCGCCGAGCTGGCCGGGCTCCAGCCGGGCCTGCACGAAGCAGACCAGCCGGAACGTGCCCTCCCAGCGTTCCTGGCCGTCGGGGTCGTGGAGCAGGATCAACCGGCCGGAGGTGTCCGGCTCGTCGAGGTCGTCGGTCCCGTCGCCGCGGTGCCCGATGTCGGCCTCGACGCTGGTCGCCCAGCTGTACGGCGCGAGCCGGGGCGGGGCCTCGAGCGGCCGCACCACGAGCTCGGGGCGCGGTCGGACCGACGCGAGCGAGCGGACCGCGCTGCGGAACGCTGCTGGTGGTGGTGAGTTCGGGTCCGGCACGGCGTCGGACTCTAGGGTGCGACACCCGTCGTCCCTGGCAGGCGCGCCGGGGCGCCCGAGCACCGGCCCGGTCCGCGTGGGATCATCAGGAGGTCATGACTGCAGGCATCGTCTCCGCACCCCCCGCCCGCCGCGACCTCGCGGGAGCACCGTTCCTCGACGCAGTGCGCGGTGCGACGCCGTCGCGGCTGCCGGTCTGGTTCATGCGCCAGGCGGGTCGCTCGTTGCCGGAGTACCGGGCTCTGCGCCGGGACAACGCGATGCTCGAGGCGTGCCTCACCCCGGACCTGACCTGCGAGATCACCCTGCAGCCGGTCCGCCGCCACGACATGGACGCGGCCATCCTGTTCTCCGACATCGTGGTGCCGCTGTACCTGGCGGGTATCGGGGTGGACATCGTGCCGGGCACCGGCCCCGTCGTGGACTCGCCGGTCCGCACCGCCGCCGACGTCGCGGCGCTGCCCGAGCTCGCGCCCGAGCAGGTGGCGCGCGTCACCGAGGCGATCGGCCTGCTGCTGCCCGAGCTGGGCCGCGTCCCGCTGATCGGGTTCGCGGGCGCCCCGTTCACCCTCGCCTCCTATCTCATCGAGGGCGGCCCGAGCCGCAACCACGAGCGGACCAAGTCCCTCATGCGCTCCGCCCCCGACGTGTGGCACGCCCTGCTCGGCAAGCTCGCCGTGCTGACCGGCACGTTCCTGCAGCAGCAGGTCGCCGCCGGGGTGGACGCGGTCCAGCTGTTCGACTCCTGGGCGGGCGCGCTGTCCGAGCGCGACTACCGCGAGTTCGTGCTGCCGCACTCCGCCGCCGTGCTCGGCGCGCTCGCCGGGGCCGGCGTGCCGCGGATCCACTTCGGGGTCGGCACGGCCGAGCTCCTGGGCGCGATGACCGACGCCGGCGCCGACGTGATCGGCGTCGACTGGCGGACCCCGCTCGACGTCGCGGCCCGACGGGCCGGTGGCGCGGTGCCCGTGCAGGGCAACCTGGACCCGGCGGTGCTGTTCGCCGGTCAGGAGGCCGTCGACGCCGAGGTCGTGCGGATCGCCGCCGAGGGGGCCCGCACCCGCGGGCACGTGTTCAACCTCGGCCACGGTGTCCTGCCCCCCACCGACCCGGACGTGATCACCCGGACCGTCGAGACGGTGCACGCCCAGCCCGTGGCCGGGCCGACGGGCGACCGTCCGTCGCGATGACCCGGGTCGCCGTCGTCGGCGGCGGTGTCTCCGGTCTGGCCTGCGCGCACCGGCTGCGCGCGCTGCTCGGCCCGGCCGCCGAGATCGTCGTCCTCGAGCAGCGTGACCGGCTCGGCGGTGTGCTGCGCACGGTCGACCTCGCGGGGACGCCCTTCGACGTCGGCGCCGAGGCCTTCCTCGTCCGCCGCCCCGAGGTCCCCGCGCTGCTCACCGAGATCGGGCTGGCCGACGCGCTCACCCACCCCGCCGCGGCGACGGCGACGATCCGCGCCGGCGGGCGGACCGTCGGCCTGCCCCGCGGCACCCTGATGGGCGTGCCCGGCCGTGACGCCGACCTCGGGGGAGTGTTGTCCGACGCCGGACGGGCCGCGGTCGCCGCCGAGCCGACCACGCCGCTGGACTGGGAGCCGGGCACCGACGTCGCGCTCGGAGCGCTGCTGCGCCGCCGGTTCGGCCCCGAGGTCGTCGACCGGATCGCCGACCCGCTCCTGGGCGGTGTCTACGCCGGGCGGGTCGACCGGCTCGGCCTGCGCGCCACCGTTCCGGCGCTGGCCGCCGCGCTCGACGCCGGGGCCGGGTCGCTCACCGAGGCGGCCAGTACCGGGATGGCCGCGTCCGGCCAGCGCAGCGGCACCCTCGCCGCCGGGACACCGGCGGCGGGGGGCGGCGCCACCACACCGCCGGTCGCCGGGAGCCGGGCCGCCGTGCCGACTGCCGCCGGGGGCTCCGGGGCCGGCCCCTCCGCGGTGCCGCAGCCGGTGGCCGTCGGACCGGTCTTCGGCGCCGTGCGCGGCGGCTACCGCGAGATGATCGCCGCACTCGTCGCCGCGTCCGGGGCCCGGGTGCGCACCGGCGTCACCGTGCGGGAGCTGCACCGTCGCCCCGACGGCTGGCGGCTCGTCCTCGGACCGGTCCCGCAGCCGGAGGCGCTCGACGTCGACGCCGTCGTCCTCGCCGTCCCCGCACCCGCCGCCCGCCGGCTGCTGGAGCCGGTCGCACCGGCCGCGGCCGCCGCGGCCGGGCGGATCGAACTCGCCTCCTCCGCGGTCGTCGCGCTCGCCTTCCGGGCCGCCGACGTCACCGGCATGCCCGGCACCTCCGGCTGTCTGGTCGCCGCGGACGAGCCCCTGTCGGTCAAGGGCGTCACCCACGCGTCGACGAAGTGGGCCCACCTCGGTGAGGACGGCCTGGTCCGGCTCCGGGCCTCGATCGGCCGTTTCGGCGAGGAGGCGAGCCTGCAGGTCGACGACGCCGAGCTCGTCGCCCGTGTCCGTGCCGACCTGGCCGTGCTCGACGGCGTCGACGCCGTCCCGGTCGCGTCGTTCGTGCAGCGCTGGGGCGGCGGTCTGCCGCAGTACGGCGTGGGGCACGGAGCGGTCGTCGACGCGCTGGAGGCCGCCGTGGCCGCTGTCGGGGGGCTGGAGGTCGCCGGGTCGATGCTGCACGGGGTCGGCGTCCCCGCCTGTGTCGCGACCGCCCGGGCCGCCGCCGAGCGGCTCGCCCCGGCCCTGCTCGCCGCACGGACCGGTCGCTGAGGGCACCCTCACCGGCCGCGTACCATGCCGGACATGGCCCGCGTGGACGTCAAAGCGATCAACGACACCATCCGCTACACCATGTGGTCGGTCTTCCGGGTCGAGCCCGGCCGCCTCGGCGACGACCGCTCGGCCGCCGCCCGCGAGGCGACCGAGTACCTCGACTCGCTCGCCAACAAGGACGTCACCGTCCGCGGCGTCTACGACCTTGCCGGTGTGCGGCACGACGCCGACTACATGATCTGGTGGCACGCCTCGGAGATCGAGTCGCTGCAGGCCGCCTACTCCGACCTGCGCCGCACCACCGCGCTCGGCCGGGCGAGCGTGCCGGTCTGGAGCCAGACCGCGCTGCACCGCCCGGCGGAGTTCAACAAGAGCCACGTCCCGGCGTTCATGGCCGGTGAGGACCCGAAGCGCTACGTCTGCGTCTACCCGTTCGTCCGGTCCTACGAGTGGTACCTGCTGCCCGACGCCGAGCGTCGGACGATGCTCGCCGACCACGGCAAGGAGGCCCGGGACTACGCCGACGTGCGCGCCAACACCGTCCCGGCCTTCGCCCTCGGCGACTACGAGTGGATCCTGGCCTTCGAGGCCGATGAGCTGTACCGCATCGTCGACCTCATGCGGCACCTGCGCGGCACCGAGGCCCGTCGCCACGTCCGCGAGGAGATCCCGTTCTACACCGGCCCGCGGGTCGAGGTCGGCGACCTCGTCGCGTCCCTGCCCTGACCGGCGGTGGGGGCCGCCGGCCGGCGGCCCCTACTCCGCGGCGGGCTCGAGGGTCAGCGACACCGAGTTGATGCAGTAGCGCAGGTCGGTCGGCGTGCCGTAGCCCTCCCCGGCGAACACGTGGCCCAGGTGGCCGTGGCAGGTCGCGCACAGCACCTCGGTGCGCGTCATGCCGAGGCTGGAGTCGGTGCGCTCGATGACGGCCTCACCCGCGAGCGGGGTGAAGAACGACGGCCACCCGCAGTGCGACTCGAACTTGGAGTCGCTGCGGAACAGCTCCGCCCCGCAGGCCCGGCAGCGGTAGACGCCGGTGGTGGTCGTGTCGGTGTACTCACCGGTGAACGGGCGCTCGGTCCCGGCCTTGCGGAGCACCTCGTACTCGTCCGGGCTGAGCTGGGCCCGCCACTCGTCGTCGGTCTTCTGCACCGGCGCCGCCGGGAGCTCGGCGTCGGAGGTGGTGGTGTTGCGGCTGAACAGACCCATGCATCCACGGTAACCCGTTGATCGGTCGTGTGCCGCCGGTCGTCAGACCCAGGTGGCGACGACGAACCCGGCCGCGTTCGCGATGACCCAGGCCGCGACGAGCAACAGCAGCACCGTCACCCCGACGGCGGCGGCGCGCTGCGGCCCCCGGAGCCGGTTCGCCGACTCCGCGAAGTCCCCGACGCCGCGGATGTAGCCCTCCACCGAGCACGACGGCACGCGCTGCATGCGGTCCAGGTGCGCGGCGAACGCCCGCGCCTCCGGGTCCTCCGGGTCGAGGCCCAGCAGGTCGTCGTCGAACCGGGGGGACCGGTCGGAACTCATGGGCACACGATAGATGCCGGGGGTAGGTTCGCCGGGTGGCGAGCCGTGAGGTCGTGATGCTGCAGGTGGACGGGCCCGACGGGCCGCGTGACGTCCGCCTGACCAGCCCGGACAAGGTCGTGTTCGGCGAGCTCGGCATCACCAAGCGCGAGGTGGTCGAGTACTACGTCGCGGTGGGGGAGCCCATGACCGCCGCGCTGCGCGACCGCCCCACCAACCTGAAGCGGTTCAACTCCGGGGTGGCCGGCGAGCCGTTCTTCGTCAAACGCGTCCCGAAGGGCGCGCCGGACTGGGTGCGGACCTGCACGGTGACCTTCCCCAGCGGCCGTACCGCCGAGTCGGTGTCGGTCACCGAGCCCGCGACGATCGCCTGGGCGGCGAACCTCAACACCCTCGACTTCCACCCGTGGCCGGTCCGCTGCGCCGACACCGAGCACCCCGACGAGCTGCGCATCGACCTCGACCCGCAGCCGGGCACCGACTTCGGCGACGCCGTCGTCGTCGCGCAGACGCTGCGCGAGGTCCTCGCCGAGGCCGGGCTGACCGGGTGGGCCAAGACCTCCGGCGGGCGGGGCGTGCACGTCGCCTGCCCGATCCGGCCCGAGTGGGATTTCGTCGAGGTCCGGCACGCGGTGATCGCGATCGCCCGCCGCGTCTGCCGGCGCATCCCGGAGCTGGCCACCGTGGACTGGTGGAAGGAGGAGCGTGGCGAGCGGGTCTTCCTCGACTACAACCAGGCCGCCCGCGACCGCACCATCGCCTCGGCCTGGTCGGTGCGCGGGCTGCCCGCCGCGACCGTCTCCATGCCGGTCACCTGGGACGACCTCGGCGAGGTCGACCCCGCCGAGTTCACCCTGCGCACCGTGCCCGGTCTGCTGGGGCGCCACGGCGACCCGCACGCCGGCGCGGGTGAGGAGCGGGGGAGCTGCGCGACCGCGCTGGAGTGGTACGCCGAGGACGAGGCCGAACGGGGGCTGGGGGACCTGCCGTACCCGCCGGAGTACCCGAAGATGCCCGGCGAGCCGCTGCGGGTGCAGCCGAGCCGGGCGCGCAAGCAGTGAGGCGGGCGGGCGAGGACGGGCCCGTCGACGGTGTCCGGCACTCGAAGTGGTACGAGTACAGGACCAACACGCTGCTCTCCGGTGAGCAGAGCGCCCTCGCCGATCTGGTGCAGGGTGACCTCTTCCGCGCCGAGGTGGTCGTCGGGCAGCCCTACACCCACGGCAACACGATGGGCGGCTCGACCACCGCGCCCACCCTGGCGATCACCACGATCACCAGGACCGGGTCGGCGAACTGACCTGGGTCCACGCCCCGCCCGGCCCCCTCGTCCGACGGGGCCGGGCGGGGCGCCCGGGGTGGCACAATCGTCTGCCATGTACGCGGTCATCGACGACGGCCCCTACGCCGGCGAGCAGGTGCGCATCGACCCCGACGCCACGGGCCGTCCGCCGCGGACGATCGAGCTGTCCGACCCCGGTGGGGACCCGAGGGGCTACGTCCTGATCGGTCCGCACGCCGACGCCGACCGGTGGATCTACCGGCGCGCCCGGGGCGACATCGACGAGTGATCACCGGTGGTGGAGCGCAGCGTCCGTGGGGCGGGCCGGATCCTCCACGACGGGTGATCACTCACCGCGTTCGCGGGCGCGCTTGCGGCGCTTCCCCTCGTGCATGGCCGCGACCCGCGGCACCGGGATCGCCCTGCCCTCGGTGAGCAGGACCTCCGGCAGCGGGGCCGGCCCGGGCCGCAGCTCCGCCCAGGTCGGACGGCCCGCGAGCAGCCCGGCCACCGTGCCCACCGTGAAGTCGGCGGGCGTGACCCGGTCCAGCTCGTCCCAGGTGAGGGGGAACGACACCGGCAGGCCGGGGCGGGCCCGCGGGCTGTAGGGCGCGGCGAGGGTGGCCCCGCCCACGCGCGTCGGGTCGAGGAAGACCCGGCCGCCGCGGTCGTCCCGGATGAACGCGGTCGTCGCGACGTCGGGGGCCAGTGTCGCGGCACGGGCGCACACCGCGCGGGTCGCGGCGAACGCGTCCTCGACCGGGAGCGGCTCCGACAGCGGGACCACCAGGTGCAGGCCGGTCGCGCCGCTGGTCTTCACCGCGGCGGCGAGGCCCAGCTCGGCCAGCGCCGCCCGGACCGGGTGCGCGGCGGCGACGACCCGATCGAAGCCGGCGCCGTCGGGCGGGTCGAGGTCGACGACGAGCTCGCCGGTGGTCGTCGCACCGTGCGGCACGAGGGTCGGGTGGAACTCGACGGCGCGCTGGTTGCCGAACCACAGCAGCGTGCGGCGGTCGTGGCAGAGCGGGTAGTGCACGGTGCGCTGCGACGAGTCCGCCCACACGTCCACGGTCGGGATCCAGCCGGGCGCCCCGCGCGGGAGGTTCTTCTGCATGAACGGCGCCTGGCCGGGACGGGCCCGCACCACCGACAGGGGCCGGTCGGCCAGCGCGGGCAGCAGCAGCGCGGCGACGGCGTCGAGGTGGTCGAGCAGGGCCCGTTTGGTGACGCCGGCGCCGTCGAAGGCCTCGGCGTCGAGACTGGTGAGCTCCACGCCGTCGCGGACCTCGTCGACCTGCCGGCGCGCCACGGCTCAGCTCCCGATGAACCCGCGCTCGGCCAGCCAGGCCCGCGCGACGTCCCGGGGGCTCTGCCCGCCTGCCGAGACCCGGCCGTTGAGCTGCTGCATGGTCTGCTGGTCCAGGGCCGCGGTGATCGGGGCGAACAGGTCGGCGACCTGCGGGGCCCGGTCGAACACGTCGGCCCGGAAGACCGGGACCGCGCTGTAGGTGATGTGGTAGCCGCGGTCGTCGGTGAGGACCTTCAGGCCCAGCGCCGGGATGCGCCCGTCGGTGGCGGCGACCTCGCCGAACAGGCAGACACCGTCGGCGGTGGACTGGAAGATCAGACCCTGTTCGAGGGTCTCGCGGCGGTCGCGGGGGAGCTCGAAGCCGTAGGCGCGCTGGAGCCCGGCGAGGCCGTCGGCGCGGGAGGCGTACTCGGTCTCGACGCAGACGTCGCCGGGCTGCCCGGAGCGGACGTAGGCGGCCATGTCGCTGATCGTGTTCAGGTTCAGCCGCGCCGCGGTCGCCCCGTCGACGACGAAGGAGTACGTGTTGTCGAACCCGGCGCGGTCCAGCCACACCACGCCGTTCTGCGCACGGTCGCGGGTGCGCAGCTCGGCGAGGACCTGGTCGTCGGGGAGGGTGCGGGTCTCGCGCAGGTACGACGCCCACGCCGTGCCGGTGTACTCCCAGTAGGTGGAGATGTCCCCCGACAGCAGCGCCTGCCGGGTCACGTCGGAGCCCCCGACGTTGCACCGGTCGGTCACCGACGCCCCGGCGGACTCCAGTGCCGCGATCGAGATCTGGCAGAGGATCTGCTGCTCGTCGAAGTTCTTCGACCCGACGACGTAGGTCCGGCCGGACAGGTCGACCCGCGGGGCGAGTGACCCGGCGGAGGCCCGCGGCCCGCCTCCGGCGAGCCCGGTGCAGCCGCCCGCCAGCAGCGCGAGGGCGAGCAGGGCCGGGACCAGTGTCCGCAGCCTGCGGCCGGGGAAGGGGCTCACGGGATCGTCCTGGTTCGCGGGGATGAGGATGGTCCGGCCAGCCGACCACGATCCGTCCGTCGGCGCAACGCCCACGCACACACGGTGATCGACCCGGAACACACCGCGTCCCCGCACCCGGTGGAGCGGGGGCGGGGACGCGGTGGGCGTACCGGGGCACCTCAGCCGATGAAGCCCTGCTGGGTCAGCCACTCACGGGCGACGTCGCGCTCGTTCTGGCCGAAGGAGGACACCTTGCCGTTCAGGTCGAGGATGGTGTTGTAGTCCAGGGCCTGGGCGATCGGCGCCAGCACCTGCCGGACGGCGGGGTTGGCGTTGTAGACGTCGGCCTTGATCGTCGGCGCCGCGTTGTAGGTGACGTGGTACTTCTTGTCGTCGTCGAGGACCTTGAGCTTCAGGCCCGGGATGCGGCCGTCGGTGGTGAAGACCTCGCCGAACAGGCATTTGTTGTCGGCGGTCGCCTGGTAGATCACGCCGGTGGCGAGGACCTGCGGGTTCGGTGCGGTGAAGCCGTAGGTCTTCTCCAGGCCGCGCAGGCCGTCGTCACGCGAGTTGTACTCGGTCTCCACGCACACCGAGCCGGCCGGTGCCTTGCCCGACTTGATGTAGTCCGCCATCTGCGACAGCGTCGTGATGCCGAGCTCCTGTGACTTCGCCTCGGTCATGGCGAAGGCATAGGTGTTGTTGAAGTTGGCCTTGTCCAGCCACTGGATCTGGTTCTGCTGCAGGTCCCGCTGGGCGACGAGGTCGTAGAGCTCGTTGTCGTCGGTGATCCGGCGGGTCTCCTTGAAGAAGGACGCCCAGGCGGTACCGGTGTACTCCCAGTAGATGTTGATGTCCCCGGCCAGCAGTGCCTGGCGGGTGACGTCGGTGCCACCGGTGTTGCAGCGGTCGGTGACGTTGCCGCCTGCCGACTCGAGCGCGGCGACGGTGATCTGGCAGAGCACCAGCTGCTCGTCGAAGTTCTTGCCGCCGACGACGTAGTTCTGTCCGCTCAGGTCGCCGGCCTGGGCCAGGGAGCCGCCGGAGGCCGAGGGGCCGCTGCCGCTCAGGCCGCCACAGCCCGCCAGGGCGAGCGCCGCGGCGGCGGCCATCGCCGTCAGGGCGAGACGCCGGGATCGTCCGAACTTCACGTGTCCTCCAGGGAATGCGGTACTGCGGGGATTCGGGGGCGAGCGGGGCCCGCGTCAGCCGGCGTTGCGGCGGACGGCGTACTCGGCGAGACCGGCGAGCCAGTCCACGATCAGGGCCAGCGCGGCGACGATGGTCGCCGCGACGAGGGTTCCGGTGGGGCGGCCGAGCTCGAGCATGCCCTTGATCGGCTCGCCGAGACCGCCGGCGCCGACGTAGGTGGCCAGGGCCGCGGTGCCGACGTTCAGTACGAGCGCGACGCGGACACCGGCGACCATGACCGGCGTCGCCAGCGGCAGCTCGACGCGCAGCAGGGTCTGCCGCGCCGACATCCCGATGCCGCGGGAGGCCTCGATCAGCGCCTTGTCGACCTGCTGGAGCCCGACGACGGTGTTGGTGAGCACCGGCAGCAGCGCGGCCAGCGCGAGCGCGACGACGGCCGTCGGCAGGCCGAGACCGAGCGGGGAGAACGCGAGCAGCACGATCACACCGAACGCGGGCAGCGCCTGCATGAACCCGGTGAAGGCCAGGATCGGACGCTGGATACGACGCGCGGACGGGCGGCTGATCGCGATGCCGGCCGGGATCGCCACGATGATCACGACGAGGGTGGACAGCCCGGTCAGGATCAGGTGCTCGCCGAGCCGCTGCCCGAGCGAGGACGCGTTGATGACCGAGGCCTCGACGCCGTCGAGCCCCTGGGACGCGGCGTAGACCAGCACCAGCACCACGCCGGCGACGGCGATGAGCGGGTTGACGACGAGCGACCGGTCCAGCCGGCGGGTCCGGCGGACGACCGGCTCGGCCGAGGGCGACCCGGACGGCTCGGCCGCGCCGGTCTCCTCGGCGGCGGGGGCGCTCATGAACCGGCCTTGGTCTTGAGGCCCTCGACCAGGTCGCGCCACCAGAGCGCGCCCTGCAGCCGCTGCTGCTCGTCGACCACACCGACCAGCTCGGTCTGGGAGTCGAGCATGACGTCGACGGCGTCGTAGACGGTGCCGGTGCGCGGCACCGTCACCAGTTTCGGCAGGTCGGCGGTGCCCGGCAGGTACGCCCAGCGCACCGGGCGGCCCTCGGCGTCGGCCTCGTAGGTGGGGGAGCCGTTACGGGCGGCGGTCCCGTCGAGGTCGACCGACTGCAGCTCCAGGCGGGACAGCTCCAGCAGCGACAGCCGTCGCACCGCGGCACCGGAACCGACGAACTCGGCGACGAAGTCGTTGGCCGGGTGGGTCAGGATCATGTCGGGCGTGTCGTACTGCTGCAGCGCGCCGCCGGGCCCGAACACCGCGATCCGGTCGCCGAGCTTGACCGCCTCGGTGAGGTCGTGGGTGACGAAGCAGATGGTCTTGGCGATCTGCTGCTGCAGCTCCAGGAACTCGTCCTGGATGCGTTCGCGGGTGATCGGGTCGATGGCGCCGAACGGCTCGTCCATCAGCATCACCGACGGGTCCGCGGCGAGCCCGCGGGCGACGCCGACGCGCTGCTGCTGGCCGCCGGAGAGCTGGCGGGGGTAGCGGTCGCGGTAGGTCTTCGGCTCGAGCCCGACCAGGTGGAGCAGCTCGTCGATCCGGGCGGTGATCCGGTTGCGGTCCCAGCCGAGGATCCGCGGGACGACGGCGATGTTGTCGCCGATCGTGAAGTGCGGGAACAGGCCGACCTGCTGGATGACGTAGCCGATGCGGCGGCGCAGCTCGTCGGCGTTGACGTCGGTGACGTCGTCGCCGTCGAGCAGGATGCGGCCGGTGCTGGGCTCGATGAGCCGGTTCATCATCTTCAGCGTGGTCGTCTTGCCGCAGCCGGACGGCCCGATGAACATCGAGATGGTGCCCTCGGGTACGTGCAGGTCGAGTTCCTGCACGGCCGGGGTGGTGGACTTCGGATAGGTCTTGCTGATGCCTTCGAGGGCGATCATCGGCTTGCCGGAATCAGACACGGATCCCCCTCGGGGTGGTGAAACGCTGCACGATCCAGAAGACGAGCTCGTAGACCGCAGCCACGACGAGGCAGCCGAGTGTGGCCGCCAGAACCTGGTTGAACGAGTTGACCGATCCCAGCCGTTGCAGGCCGAGGAAGAGCGAGGAGCCGAAGCCCGGGCCGTTGATGGCGCCGGCGACGACCGCGATACCGATGATGATCAGAACGGCGACCCGGATGCCGGACAGGATCACCGGCCAGGCCAGCGGCAGCTGGATGGTGAACATCCGCCGGACCGAACCCATCCCCATCCCGCGGGCGGACTCGAGGACGGCGTCGTCCACCGAGGAGAGCCCGGCCACGACGTTACGCAGCACCGGGTAGATCGCGTAGATCGTCAGCGCCGTCAGCGACGGCGTGACGCCGAGCCCCAGGATCGGCTGCAGCAGACCGAACAGCGCCAGCGACGGGATCGTCAGCGCGGCGGAGAACATGATCAGCAACGCCTCACGGGAGCCCGCCCGGACCGGCCGGCTCCACGACTCGGGAGTCAGCCGATTGGTGTGCAGCAGGGTGCCCGCCACCAACGAGATCACGACCGCGATTCCGACCGAGATCGCGACCAGCAGGAAATGCTGCTGGCCGTAGAACACCAACTGGTTCAGCTGGCTGCCGACATAGGTGAAGAAATCCACCGTGCTCCTTCCGCCCGGGGTCCGTGCCCGCCGCTCGGGGCAGGGGCACGGTCCTTCCGCACCACTCGTCGTCGGGTCCGTTCGGCGTTACACCCACCCGAACGACGTGACCGGGAGTTCGCGTACGCCCACCGGTGCGGTGGGCACGACCTGCGGTCTCCCGCTCGCCGGACGGAGCCTAGCCGCAGAACGGCGGCACCGGTAAGCCGAACGGACCGTTCCGCGACGATGGCGTAGCCATTCCGGAAACGTTTCGTACGCCCGTTGTCGCAGGTGAGGATGGCCGACAACGCTGTTCCCGCAACCGCCCCGGAAAACGGCGGATACGCAATCGTGACCTTCTGCGCCGGTTTCGTCGCATCCCGACCATGGTCTGGACCTACCCAGGGTGAGCCGCCCGGAGCACGGGGTTACGGAGGGCAGACCACGGGCTGGGAGGGCGCCCGGCCGGTCAGCAACGCCCGGTCGACGACGTCGGTGACGCACGGGGTGCGCGGGTAGGCCCCGGTCCCGCTGCCCTGCCAGCGCACCAGCCGCCCCGTCGCGAGCTGCTGGGCGGTCCGCTCGGCACCGCTCTGCGGCGACTGCGGGTCCTGCGCGGTCCCGATCACGACGACCGGGGGCGGGGGAGCGCCCCGCGGCGCCGCCGGGGTGACCGGTCCACCCGACGGCCACGGCCCGCAGGCCACGAGCTCCTGCGCCGCCGCGACCCCGAACAGCGGGAAGCGCTGCGCCCACTGCCCGGCCAGGTCCGCGGCCTCACCGGGGGTGACCCGCACCCGGCTGTCGTTGCAGCGGGTGGCCAGGGTGGCGTCGAAACGGCCCTGCGGACCCCCGAGCGGGGCGAGGATGCGGACCAGCCCCGCCGGGTCGCCGTCGCCGGCCGCGACCAGCGCGGACTGCAGCTCAGGCCAGCGCGCGGGCTGGGACATGACCGACCGGACCGCGCGCAGCGTCGCGCCCGCGGTGACCGCGTCGCCGTCGCCGACGGGCAGCGCGGTGCGGGACAGGCGGAACACGAGCTCGTCGACGTAGCCGCGCGGGTCGGGACCCAGCGGGCAGGTCGGCGACGCGGTGCAGGCCCCGGCGAAGGCGTCGAAGGCCTTCTCCGCCGCCGCGGTCGTGGTCTCGGTCCGGGCCGGCTCGTCGAGGGTGGGGTCACCGGGCCCGTCGAGCACGACCCGCCCGACGGAGCCCGGGTGGGCGCCGATCCAGGCGGCCGCCGCGTCGGCACCGTCGCCGACGGCGAGCAGGTCCAGCCGGGCCGCGCCCAGCACGGACCGCAGCGACTCCAGGTCGTCGGCACCGCTCGCGGCGCGGTAGCTGGTCAACGTGCCCGACAGCAGCAGGTTGCAGTCCTGCACGACCTCACGGGCCCGCTCCAGCAGTGCCGTCATGGCGGCCTCGTCGCGGCGGTCCGGTCCGGCGTCGAGCAGGGCGGCGCGGGCGTCGACCGGGGCGCAGTCGAGAAGGTCCTCGCCGGTGCCGCGGCGGTCCACGCCGATCACCTGGTAGCGGTCGAGGACGGCGGCGGGGAGCCGGGCGGCGAGGCTCACCGCCGCCCGTGCGGACCCGTCGGTGCCGGTGTCACCCAGCACGACCAGCGCCGGGCGCCCGTCCGCCGCGCCGGGTGTCGTGACCCGGGTCAGGCCGAGCCGGGCCGGGCCCAGCTCGGGACGGTCCCGGTCGGCGGGCACGGTGAGCCGGGCGCAGCCGACGGACAGCACGCGCCCGGCGGGCAGCGGGGTGCCCGCCGTGGTCAGGGCCGCGGCCGTGCCGGCGGTGCAGTCGGTGAACCCGGTGGTGCGGACCGGGTCGGAGTCGGGCAGCAGGTCCGGGTCGGCGGGCGGGCCCGCGGCCGACGTCGGGGGAGCGGCAGGCAGCTGTTCGCCCCGCACGGCCACCGGCGGCCGCTGCGACGGCCCGACGGCGCACCCGGCGAGCAGCAGTACGGCGAGCAGCAGGACCCCGAGCACACTCCACCGCCGCACGAGCACCGATCATGCCGGTACCGGGGTGTGGCCGCGGTGAGCGCCGCACCCCTACCGGGCGGTCCAGCCGCCGTCCTGGGACAGCGACGTGCCGGTGATCGACGCCGACGCCGGCCCCCACAGCAGCGCGGCCAGCTCCGCGGTCTCGGCGGGCTCGATCAGCCGCTTCACCGCCACCGGGGTGAGCATGATCCTCGTGACGACCTCGTCCTCGGAGATCCCGTGCGTGCGGGCCTGGTCGGCGATCTGCGCCTCGACCAGCGGCGTGCGCACGTAGGCGGGGTTGATGCAGTTGCTGGTCACGCCGTGCTCGGCGCCCTCCAGCGCGGTGACCTTCGACAGGCCCTCCAGGCCGTGCTTGGCCGAGACGTAGGCGGACTTGTACGGCGAGGCCCGCAGGCCGTGCGCGGAGGAGATGTTCACGACCCGTCCCCAGCCACGGGCGTACATGTGCGGCAGCGACCGGCGGATCAGCCGGAACGGCGACTCCAGCATCAGGCGCAGGATGTTCGAGAACATCTCCGGGTCGAACTCCTCCAGCCGCGAGACGTGCTGGCGGCCGGCGTTGTTGACCAGGATGTCGACGTCGGTGGGCAGCTGTTCCACGGCGTCGAGGTCGGACAGGTCGCAGCCCAGCGGCGTGACCAGGTCGCTCTGGGCGGCCAGTAGGGCCACCCGGTCCTCGGCGAGGTCCACCGCGTACACCTTCGCCCCGTCGGCGACGAGCCTGCGGGCCACGGCGGCCCCGATCCCGCTGCCCGCCCCGGTGACGAGGGCCGTCCTGCCGTCCAGCACTGCGCTCATGCCGACGACCGTACGGTCGCCGACCGGCCCGGCCCCTGTGAGCCGGGTCACGGACCCGGCCGGTGGGTCAGGAGACCCGCGGGCGGTCGTCGCGGCGGGCCGCGTCCAGCTCCAGACGGACCGCGACGGGGAGGTCCGCCATCCCCAGCGCGTCGCGGATCCCGGGCAGGATCTCGGCGTCGAGGCGGCGGCAGATCTCGGCGACCTCCCCGTCGGCGACGTCCTCGCCGACCCACACGGTGGCGCGCACCGCGGGCGCGGAGGTGCTGCCGACCATCCGGGCGCGGGCCCGGGTCACCCCGGGCAGCGTGGCGGCCCCGTCGGCGACGGCGTCGGCCGCGGCGGAGGCGCCGATCCGGATCTCGGTGTCCGGGCCGCCGTCCAGGACCAGGTCCGGCCGGCTCTCCGGGCGCAGCGACCGCGCGGTCCACCAGAGCCCGAGCAGCACCAGCACGAGACCGGCCAGGATCGCGACCAGGCGGGCGGCGGTGCCGTTGGCCAGCAGGAACTGCTCGACCAGCGGGTCCAGCAGCGGGCGCTGCGGGCGGCCCTGCCCGAAGACCCCGGTCACCAGCAGCACGGTGAGCACACCGACGGCGAGCAGCACCACGCCGAGCAGGACGAGCCCGCCGCGGGCGCCGCCCGCGGAGCGGTACTGGGCGCGTCGCGCGGTCCGGGCGGCGCGGCGCGGGTTCGGGCCGGAGGTCCCCGGCGTGCTCCCCGTCGAGGTCACGGCGTCGGCCATCACTGCACTCCCTTCGAGCCCGGCTGCTCCGGGGTGGCGCGCACGGTCAGGCGCGGGCGCCGCGCGAGGGGCAGCGCGTCGAGGACGCCGGAGGCGGCACCGCGGGCCGCCTCGCGCAGCGCGTCGGTGTCGCCGCGGCCGCGGGCGTTCACCACGACCGACCGGGCCGACGCGGTCACCGACGCCGCGGTCACCGGGTCCGCGGCCCGGACCCGGGTGCCGACCAGCCGGGCCAGCACCCGCGGCGCGGTGGCGACGGTGAGCCCGGGCGACGGCGCGTCGAGGGCGACGTCGTGGCGGCGGGCGAGCAACCCGACGAGCAGCAGCACGGCCCCGACGACGATCAGCCCCACGGCGATCCAGAGCACCGGCTCGGCGGTCCACAGGGTGTTCTGGACGGTGGTGCGCCAGTCCCGCCAGGGGACGAGCAGCCCGGCGCCGGAGACCCGGCCGACCCAGGCGGCCACCACCTCGACGACGACGAGCGCGCCGATCGCGGCCACCACCAGGCTCAGCAGCGGCGCGAGAACGCGGAGCAGGACACGCACGGGGCCCGGCCTCCTTCTTCCGACTCGTTCAGGATCCGACGGTTCTACTGCACGCGCGGGGCGTCCGGGCGCGGCCGGGCGTCCTCCGGCCGGAGGGCCTCGACCTCGACGGTCAGGCCGCGCAGCCGGTGCCCGGTGGTGCGACGCAGGTCGGCGTCGATCCGCTCCCGGACGTCGGCGACGGCGGCCCGCACCGACCCGGGGTGGGCCAGGGTGAGCCGCAGCCGGACGTCGACCTCACCGGCGTCGCCGGTCGCCGCGCCGACGGCGGCCCCGACCGTGCCCCGTGCCGGACCGGGCCGCCGGGTCACCCGGGCGGTCGGCCCGGACTCGCCGACGTCGAGCCCGGCGACCCGCCGGGCGCGGTGCCGGGTAGCCGGGGCGGTGTCCGCGGCGTACTCGACGATCGTGCGCAGCACCGCCGGGTCGATCTCCAGGACACCGCGCTCGGCGGGGTCGGGGAGGGTGCTCACCGGTCGCGGCCCCGGCCGAGGCCGGACAGGTCCAGCTCGCCGTCGAGGAGCCGGCCGACGACCAGGCCGATGATGCCGAGCACCAGGGTGATGACGAAGGCGAGGAAGCCGCCGGTGGCACCGGCGACTCCGAGCAGGAGGCCGGCGAGCAGGCCGGTCTGGGTGGCGTTCATGGAATGTCCTCTCCGGGACGGGTGGAGCGGTGGGCGTGCCGGCCGGGCCGGTCGACCCGGGGGTGCGTGCGACGTCGGATGGTGCGGATCAGGGCCACCAGGACCCGGGTCGGCAGCGGCAGGTCGGGCACGATCTCGATCGGTGCGTCGTAGCGGCGGTCGTCCGGGTCGGGCGTCCGGCCGGCGTGCGGGTCGGCCGCGAGCGCGCGGAAGCGGGCCAGCCCGGCGCGGAAGACCTCCGGGTCACCGCCGCGGTCGGGGTGGTGGGTTCGGACGAACGAGCGGTAGGCCGACCGCTGCGCGGGGGTCAGGCCCCCGTGCCCGCCGGGATCCGGCTCGTCCATCCCGTACCCACCTCCACCTCAGGGGACCTCCACGTCCGCGACCGTCACGTCGACGGGGACCCCGTCGACCAACGGCGCGAGGGACGCCCGCAGCGCCGCGACGGTAGCCGGGATCGGCCGGTCCAGGCGCAGCACCACCCCGATCTCGACCGGTTCGTCGGTACTGCCGACGAGCACGCCGACCAACCGCCGCCCGGACAGCCAGGTCGCGACGGTCCCGAAGGTGCCGCCGTCGAGCCGCACCACCGACGGGTGCGCGACGACGGCCTCGGCGACCAGCTCGGCCAGCGTGGCCGGTGCCGGTTCCCGGCGCCGCTGCGCGGCGACCTCCGCCGCACCGGGCGGACCGGTGACCACGGCGGCGGGGGACCGGGCGTCGGGCGGGGTCGGCTCGGACACCGTCACTCCACGACGCGGCCGGTCGGGGCCGGAGCCACCGGGGCCTCGTCGCGGTTGTCGTCCTCGCCGGCCAGGTGGATGTCGTTCACCGAGATGTTGACCTCGATGACCTCCAGTCCGGTCATCCGCTCGACGGCGCCGACGACGTTGCGGCGGACCGCGGAGGCCAGGTCGGCGATGGCGACGCCGTACTCGACGACGACGTCCAGGTCGACCGCGGCCTGCTTCTCGCCGACCTCGACGGCCACGCCGGCGACGGTGGAGGCGCCGCTGGTGCCGCCGCCGGGGATGCGCTCGCGCAGCGCACCGAAGGCGCGGGATGCGCCGGAGCCCATGGAGTACACGCCGGAGACCTCGCGCGCGGCGATGCCGGCGATCTTCTGGACGACGGACGCGGCGATGGTGGTGCGGCCCTGGCCGGTGCCGTCGGCGAGGCGTCCCGCGGGGGGCGCGGCCGGGGTCGTGGCGGGGGTGGTGGTCGGGGTGCCGGAGGTCATCGGTGCTCCTCTCACGGGCCGGCCCCGGGTGGGGGCCCGCCGCGGTGCGTGTGGTGTCCCCCGTGGGATGCCCGTCCGTGGCCCTCCCTCACGGTGGTTCACTCGTTCGGAGGAGCCGGGGTCCCGGGGGCGGCGCGGACGTAGTGCAGCAGCAGGGTCCCGTCGGCGGCCGCCTCGTGGCCGGCCAGGCGCAGCGCGCGCGGTACGGGCAGGGGCCGCGGCCCGGTCGCGATCCGTCCCTCCGGGCCCCCGACCAGCACCGGAACCAGGGTGAGGCGCAGCTCGTCGACGACGTCGGCCCCGACCAGCGCGCCGAGCAGGGTCGGCCCGCCCTCGCACAGCACGGAGGTGTGGCCGCGGCGGGCGAGCGCGGCGAGCAGTGCGGCGGGGGAGAGGTCGTCGAGCAGCACGACCTCGGCACCCGCGGCGCGCAGCGCGGCGCGCCGGTCCGCGGGGGCGGCGGCCGTGGTCAGCACGACCGGCGCCGTGACGGTGTCGGTGAACAGCCGCGCACCCGGGTCCAGTCCGGCCGACCCGCTCACGACGACGACCGGCGGGGGCGGCCCGGGCGGCCGCCCGTCCGGCCCGGGGCGGCGTGGCCGGACGCCCCGGTAGTCCTCGTCCCGCGCGGTGCCCGCCCCGACGAGCACGCAGTCGGCCGACCGTCGCAGGGCGCGGAACAGGTCGCGGTCGGCCGGGGTGGACAGGCCACCGGACCCCGCTCCGCCTGCCGTCACGGCCCCGTCGGCGGAGCTGACCATGACCGCGGTGACCCGCGGCCGGACGGGCGGGGGACCGGACGCGGAGGGTTCGATGGGCACCGCCCGAGCATCCCGCCGTGCGGGCGGCGTGACGCACGGGGGTGTTCTGTCGTAGGGCAGCCTCACTTATGGTGAGCGGAGCCGCACCGGACGGGTGGGGCATCCGGTCGAGCAGGGGGCCACGAGCAAGGTGAACGCGATCCGCGTCCGACCACCGTCGGTGGAACAACCGGCGCCCCCACGGCGGTCGCTCCGGCGCAGGCGGTTGCTCGGCCTCGCCGCCCTGACCACGGCGCTGCTGCTCGCGGTACTCGCCAGCATCGCGATCGGGACCAAGGTCATCCCGGTGAACGAGGTGTTCTCCGCGCTGGTCGCCCCGACCGGCAGCGAGAACGACGTGGTCATCCGTTCCCTGCGGATCCCGCGCACCCTGCTCGGGGTACTGGTCGGGATCGCGCTCGGCCTGGCCGGCGCGCTCGTGCAGGGCTTCACCCGCAACCCGCTCGGCGACCCCGGCCTGCTGGGCGTCAACGCGGGTGCGGCGTTCTTCGTCGTCCTCGGCATCTACGTCTTCGGTGTCAGCACGCTGTTCGGCTACGTCTGGTTCGCCTTCGCCGGGGCGCTGGTCGCCAGCGTCGTGGTGTTCGTGATCGGCACCCGGGCACCCGGCGGCGCCACCCCTGTGTCGCTGGCCCTGGCCGGTGCGGCGGTCAGCTTCCTGCTGCAGGCGGGTACGTCCTCGGTGGTGCTGCTGGACGAGACCAGCCTCGACGCCTACCGGTTCTGGGTGGTCGGCTCGCTCGCCGGGCGCGACGCCGCGGTCGGTGGCCAGGTGGTGTGGTTCATCCTCGCGGGCACGGCGCTGGCGCTGGCCAGCGCGCCCGCCCTCAACGCGCTCTCCCTCGGCGACGACGTCGCCACCTCGCTGGGGCACTCGGTCCGCCGGACCCGGGTGGTCGGCGTCGTCGCGATCACGCTGCTCGCGGGGGCGGCCACCGCCGCCTGCGGGCCGATCGTGTTCCTCGGACTGATCGTCCCGCACGTCGTCCGGGTGTTCACCGGGCCCGACCACCGCTGGCTGCTGCCCGCCTCCGGGCTCGCCGGGGCGGTGCTGCTGCTGCTCGCCGACGTCGTCGGACGGGTGGTGGCCCGCCCCGGTGAGCTGCAGGTCGGCATCGTGGTCGCGTTGATCGGCGGGCCGTTCTTCATCGCGCTCGTGCGCCGTCGCAAGCTGGGGGCCGTGTGAGCACCGTGACCGAACCCGGCCCGCCGAGCACGGTGGCCGTCCCCGGCCGTCGCGCCGTCCGCGCGGGCCGCTTCTCCGGCGTGCTGCGCATCCGCACCGCGGTCGTGCTGCTCGCCTGTGCCGTCGCGCTGGTGCTCGCCGCCGCGGTCAACATGGGCCGCGGCGACTACCCGATCGCGATCACCGACGTGCTGGCGACGCTGTTCGGCGGCGGTGACGCCGGTCAGCAGCTCGTCGTGCTCGAGCTGCGGCTCCCGCGCACCCTGGTCGGTGCGCTGGTCGGCGGCGCGCTGGCCGTCTCGGGCGCGATCCTGCAGTCGGTCGCCCGCAACCCCCTCGCGAGCCCGGACATCATCGGCGTCCAGTGGGGCGCCAGTGCGGCAGCGGTGTTCGTCATCGTGCTCGGGGGTGGCGTGGCCGGGGTCGGCGGCGCCTTCGCCTCGCTCGGCATCCCGCTCGCCGCCCTGATCGGCGGGCTCGTGTCGTCGGCCGCGGTGTACGTCCTGGCCTGGCGCAAGGGCATCCAGGGCTTCCGGCTCGTGCTGATCGGCATCGGGATCCAGGCCGTGCTCGTCGCCGCGGTGCAGTGGCTGCTGACCGTCGCCCAGATCTACCAGGCCGCCCAGGCCCAGGTCTGGCTCAACGGCAGCCTGAACGCGCGCAGCTGGAACGAGGTCGTCCCGCTGTCGATCTCCATGCTGGTGCTCGTGCCCGCGGCGCTGGCCCTGGTGCACCTGCTCGGCGCCCTGCGCTTCGACGACGACACCGCCCGCGGCCTCGGCGTGCGGGTGAACGGCGCCCGCACCGCGCTGCTGCTCGTCTCCGTCGGGCTCGCCTCGGTCGCGACCGCGGCCGCCGGCCCGATCGCCTTCGTCGCACTGGTCACCCCGCAGATCGCGCGCCGGCTCTGCCGGGTCGGGACCCCGCCGATCGGGGTCTCCCTCGTGCTGGGCGCGGCACTGACCGTGCTGTCCGACCTGATCGCCCGCACCGCACTGGGGTCCGTCGAGCTCCCGGTCGGCATCGTGACCGCGGTGCTCGGCGCCCCGTTCCTGCTGTACCTGCTCGCCCGCACCCGCCAGGAGGCCCGTCGATGAGCACCGTCGAGGACATCAGCGTCGCGGAGGCCACCACCTCCCGGACGACGACGGCGGGCGACCCCGTCCGTCCCGGTGTGGTCCGGCTGTCGGCCGAGCAGGTCACGCTCGGCTACGGCGACCGCACCATCGTCGACGGGCTCGACCTGGAGGTGCAGCCCGGCGCGGTCACCACCGTCATCGGCCCGAACGGCTGCGGCAAGTCCACCGTGCTGCGGGCGCTGGGGCGGCTGCTGCCCGCCCGGACCGGTCAGGTGCTGCTCGACGGCAAGCGGATCGACCGCACCCCGACCAGGGAGGTCGCCCGGGTGCTGGGGATCCTGCCGCAGTCGCCGCTGGCGCCCGAGGGGCTGACCGTCGGCGACCTCGTCGCCCGCGGGCGGCACCCGCACCAGGCCTGGTACCGGCAGTGGTCCTCGGACGACGAGCGCGCCGTCGCCGAGGCGCTGACCTGGACGGGCCTGTCCGACCTCGCCGAGCGTCCGGTCGACGAGCTGTCCGGTGGCCAGCGCCAGCGGGCCTGGATCTCGATGGCCCTGGCGCAGCAGACCGACCTGCTGCTGCTCGACGAGCCGACCACCTTCCTCGACCTGGCCCACCAGGTCGACGTGCTGGAGCTGGTGCGGCGGTTGCAGTCCGAGGCGGGCCGCACCGTGGTGATGGTGCTGCACGACCTGAATCTCGCCGCCCGCTACGCCGACCGGCTCGTCGCGATGAAGGACGGCCGGATCGTCGCGGCGGGGTCGCCGGCCGAGATCGTCACCGAGGAGCTGCTGGCCGAGGTGTTCGGGCTGCGGGCGCGGGTGCTGCCCGACCCGGTGACCGGCACCCCGCTGGTCGTGCCGGACGCGGGCCCGTCGCTGCGTGCCCCGGAGCCGATCGCCGAGGCATGATCTCCGGCGTGACCTCCGGCGACCGACCGCCCTTCCTCGCCACCCGCGCGGTGCACGCGGGCAACGACGTCGATCCCGGGACCGGTGCGATCCGCCGCCCGATCGTCGCGGCCAACTCCTACGCGCTGCCCGAGGACCCCTCCGAGCTGGACTGGTCGGGCACCGCGACCCGGCTCTACACCCGCAACGGCGGGGCGAACCAGGGCTGGCTGGAGGACAAGCTCGTGGCCCTGGAGGATCCCTCCGGGGTGTCGCCGGGCGGCTGTGCCGCGGTCGCGCTCGCCTCGGGCGTCGCCGCGCTGCACGCGGTGTTCTTCACGTTCCTGCGGTCCGGGGACCACGTCGTCAGCTCCGACGTCACCTACGTCGCCACCCATCGGCTGCTCACCGAGCTGCTGCCGGCCCGGTGGGGGATCACCGCCACCCTGGTCGACTCCTCCGACCCGGACGCGGTGCGCGCCGCGATCCGTCCGGAGACCCGGCTGGTACACGTCGAGACCCCGGCGAACCCGACGACCCGGATCACCGACGTCGACGCCGTCGCCGCCGTCGCACACGAGGCGGGTGCCCTGCTCAGCGTGGACGCCACGTTCGCGACCCCGGTGCTGCAACGGCCGCTGGAGCGGGGCGCGGACCTCGTCGTGCACTCGCTGACCAAGTACGTCAACGGCCACGGCGACGCGATGGGCGGTGCCGTGCTGGGCCGCCGCGAGCTGGTCGAGCGGATCCGCGCCGACGCGATGGTCGACGCCGGGGGAGTGATCAGCCCGTTCAACGCCTGGCTGATCGCCCGCGGCGCGGTGACCCTGCCGATGCGGATGCGCGCGCACTGCGCCGGCGCGCAGCAGGTCGCGGAGTACCTGGAGTCCCGCCCGGAGGTCGCGTACGTCGCCTACCCGGGGCTGGCGTCGCACCCGCAGCACGCGCTCGCGACCCGCACCCTCGACGGCGGGTACGGCGGCATGCTCGCCTTCGCCCTCGACGGTCCGCCGGAGCTGCAGAACCGGTTCGTCGCCGCACTGCGCGTGATCACCTCGGCGGTGTCGCTCGGGCACGACGAGTCGCTGATCGTGCACGTCGGCGCGGGCGGTGAGGGCCGCGCGGCGCACTTCCCGCCGGAGTTCCGCCGGCTCGGCCACCTGCGGCTGTCGGTGGGGCTGGAGGACCCGCGCGACCTCGTGGCCGACATCGCGCGGGCCCTGGACACCGTCAGCCGATGAGCGACCGGCCGACGATCTCCTTCATGATCTCGTTCGTGCCGCCGTAGATCGCCTGCACGCGGGAGTCCACGAACGCGCGGGCGATCGGGTACTCGAGCATGTAGCCGTAGCCGCCGTGCAGCTGCACACAGCGGTCGACGACCCGGTTCTGCAGGTCCGAGCACCACCACTTGGCCTTGGCCGCGTCGGGCACCGACAGCTCGGTCCCCTCGCGGTTGTGCTCGGTGATGCAGCGGTCCACGAAGACCCGGGCGATGGAGACCTCGGTGTCCATCTCGGCGAGCTCGAAGCGGGTGTTCTGGAAGTTCGCCACCGGGCGGCCGAAGGCCTTGCGCTCCTTGGTGTACTCCAGCGTCATCGCCACCGCGGCCTCGGCGCCGGCCACCGAGGCGACGGCGATCGACAGCCGCTCCTGGGCGAGGTTCTGCATCAGGTAGACGAAGCCCTGGCCGACCTCGCCGAGCCGGTTCGCGTCGGGCACCCGCACGTCGGTGAAGCTCAGCTCCGCGGTGTCCTGAGCCTTCATGCCGACCTTCTTCAGGCGGCGGCCGCGCTCGAACCCCTCCATCCCGCGCTCGACCACGAACAGGGTGAAGCCGAGGTGCTTGGCGTCCGGGTCGGTCTTGGCGACGACGATCACCAGGTCGGCGAGGATGCCGTTGGTGATGAAGGTCTTGGAGCCGTTGAGGATCCAGTCGCCGTTCGCGTCCTGCTTGGCGTTGGTGGCGATGCCCTGCAGGTCCGAGCCGGTGCCGGGCTCGGTCATGGCGATCGCGGTGATCAGCTCACCACTGCAGAACCCGGGCAGCCAGCGCTGCTTCTGCTCGTCGGTGCACAGGCGCAGCAGGTAGGGCTGCACCACGTCGTTGTGCAGCGGGAAACCGATCCCGCTGGCCCCGGCGGCGACGATCTCCTCGGCCAGGATCGCGTTGTAGCGGAAGTCGTCGACCCCGCCGCCGCCGTACTCCTCGGGGACCGCGGTGCCGAGCAGGCCCGCCGCCCCGGCCGCGGTCCATACCGCGCGGTCGACCTGGCCGTCCTCCTCCCACTGCTCGTGGTGCGGGGTGACCTCCTTCGCGATGAAGGTCCGGCACAGGTCGCGGAACGCGTCGTGTTCGTCGTCGAAGATCTCGCGCTGCATGCCCGGCAGTCTCACATACCCGTCGGTAACTCCGGTCGTCCTCACGGGCCGTCGGTGACCCGCGCGTGCCGGTAGGGTGCGCCCGTGGATCTCGTCGACGCCGCCGCCAACGTGTGGGACCGGGCCGTGGTCGGTCACCTCGCCGACCTGCGACGGATGCCGCGCGACGCGGTGGTCGGCTCGCCGCAGGGCATCCTGTTCCGGTACCGCCCGCTGTCCGGTGTGGACCCCTCCGGCGGTGCACCGGTGCTGCTCGTGCCGCCGCTGGGCGCCCCGGACTTCGCCTACGACCTGCGTCGCGGCTGCTCACTGGTGGAGCACCTGCTGCAGCAGGGCCGGACCGTCTACCTGATCGACTACGGTCCCAAGTCGTTCTCCGACCGCACCCTGGGCATCGAGAGCTGGGTCGACGAGCTGCTGCCCGACACGATCCGCCGGGTCGCCGAGGAGACCGACGACGAGGTACACCTCGTCGCCTGGTCGCTCGGTGGGATCTTCGCCCTGCTCACCGTCGCCGCCGCGGTGCAGGCCCGCGACCCGCTGCCGGTGCGCTCGGTCGCCGCGATCGGCACCCCGGTCGACATCTCCCGGGTGCCGCTGGTGGCGCCGATCCGGCCGCTCGCGCAGATCACCGGTGGCCGGCTGATCTCCTCGATCTACCGGGGCGTCGGCAGCTTCCCGGCGCCGATGGTGAGCTGGGCGTTCCAGCTGACCGCGGTGGACAAGCTCGTCACCAAGCCGCTGGCGATCGCGTCGCGGATCGACGACCGGGACTGCCTGGCCCAGATCGAGGCCGTCGACCATCTGATGAGCAACATGCACGGCTACCCGGGGCGGGTGTTCGGGCAGATCTTCCACCTGCTGCTGCGCAGCAACGACCTCGCCGACGGCGGACTGCGCCTGGGCGGGCGTGACGTGGAGCTGTCCGACGTCGGGGTGCCGGTGCTCGTCGTCGCCGGGCGGGACGACGTCATCGCCCCGCTGCGGGCGGTGCGCGCCGGCGTTCCGCTGCTGACCGGCAGCCCGGAGGTGCGGTTCACGACCTCGCCGGGCGGGCACCTGGGCGTGCTGACCGGGCGCCGGGCCCGGGACACGACCTGGCCCGAGCTCGACCGGGCCCTGGCCGACTGGGACGCCGCCGCGGACACCCCCGACGACGCCGACGGCCCGGCCGCCGCCGCCGGGGCCTGACCGGCCCGCTCCGACCACTGCCGCCCGAGCGGCCCGGTTCGTCCGCCGCCGACGGCGCCTCGCCGTCCCCGGTCCGTCCGCAGCCCGCCCGCACGGTGATCCGGAGTTCGCGCGGTGATCCGCGGTCCGCGTGCGTCCGGACGCGCGCGCCCAGCGGATCAGCGCGCGGAATCGCGATCACCGGCGTGCGGAGGCGGCGGGAGAGAGTTGACCGGTCAGGTCTCTAAGTGATTTAGTCACTTTATGACCGCAGGGGAGACGCTGTCGGAGCGCCTGGCCGACGACATCATGGACATCATCCGGACCGGGAACCTCGGCCCGGGGGACCAGCTCGCGTCCTCCCGCGACCTGGCGCGACGGTTCGAGGTCACCACCCCGACCGTCCGCGAGGCGCTGCGCCGCCTGGAGGCCACCGGTGCGGTGGAGTTCCGGCACGGCTCGGGCACCTACGTCGGCGCCGGGGTCGGGCGGCGGCTGCTCGCCAACCCGCACCGGCCGTCCCGGACCCCCGACGGCGTGCACGAGCTGATCCGCGCCCGGCTCGTCCTGGAGCCGCCGATCGCGGCCGCCGCGGCCCGGGAGCGCGACGCCGCGGGGCTGGCGATGCTCGCGGAGAGCGTCACCAACGCCCTGCACCCGCCGGTCGGTGACCTCCGTCCGGCCGTGCACTTCCACGTCGCGCTGGCCGCGACCAGCGGCAACGCGCTCCTCCGGGAGACGGTGGAGGCGCTGCTGCACGTGCGTGCGCACGACCAGGTCGAGATCCGGCACCGCTACGACGACCGCGAGCGCGACCACGCCGAGCACGTCGCGCTGCTCGAGGCCGTCCGTGGGGGCGACCCGGACCTGGCCGATCGGCTGTGTCGCGAGCACCTCGCCTCCATCGCCGCGGCGGTGGGCGCGTGAGCACGCGGCGCCTGGGGGAGATGACGACGGTCGAGGCCGCGGCCGCCGTCGTCGACAGCCCGGTGGTGCTGCTGCCGGCCGGGGCCTTCGAACAGCACGGGCCGGGACTGCCGCTCGCGACGGACCTGATCCGCGCCGAGGCGGTCTGCGACCGGGTCGCCGAGGCACTGGGCGGCACCGCCGTCGTCGGGCCGTCGTTGCCGGTCGGGGTGTCGCCGCACCACCTGGCCTTCGCGGGCACGGTCAGCCTGACCACCACGACGTTCGCCACGCTCGTCCGCGAGTACGTCGACGGTCTGTACCGGCACGGCTGGCGCCGGATCTGCGTGGTCACGGGGCACGGCGGGAACGACGCCACCCTCGCGACGGTCGCGCAGGACCTCCTCGCGGCCCGTCCGGACCTGCAGTTCGCCTGGAGCCCGCTCACCACGCTGGCCGCCGACGTCGTCGCCGCGGCCGGGCCGCCCGAGGTCAGCGGGCACAGCGGGCAGGCCGAGACGGCGCAGATGCTCGCCGTCGCACCGCACCTGGTGCACACCGACCGGCTCGCGGCCGGGACCACCCGGCTCGCCGAGCTCGACGCCTTCGGCGCACTGGCCCGCCGGCGCGGTGGTCCGAGGCTCACCGCGCCCTACGACCGTCTGTCCGGCAACGGGGTCCTCGGCGACCCCCGCCGGGCCGATCCGGAGCACGGGGAGGCGATCGTCGCCGCGATCGTCGACCGGATCACCGACTTCGTCACGGCCTGGCTCAGGGACTGACGCCCCCTCCGACCCGCACGGACCCACAGCACTCCCGCGGTGGCGCCACCCGGTGCCCCCGTCGCACGACCCTGCCCGCGACCCGGGCGGGGCCACAGCACCGGCCGTCGACGACGCCGTCCGAAGGGAACCCCATGTCCGCACCGAGACCGTCCGCAGCGACACCGCCCGTTCCGGGACGCCCGAGCGTGGGCGCGACGCGACGTCCCGGGGGACGCCGCCTGCGTGCCGTGGCGGCGGCCTGCCTGGCCGCGGCCGCCCTGACCACCGGCGCCGCCGTCGCCCCGACACCGTCCGACGCCGCCGTGGCCCCGACCGCATCCGGGGCGCCGGCCGGACCCGCCGGTTCCGGCGCACCCGCCGGACCTGCCGGAGCTGCCGGCCTCGGCGCGGCCGCCGGACCGGCGGGCGGCCCGGCCGGAGCGCGGAGCCCCGGCTGCGGCCTCACCCCACCGCAGGCACCGGGCACCACGGCCGTCCGCACCGTGGACGGCGGTGGCCTGGCCCGCACCGTGCGCGTCCACCTGCCCGAGGGGTACCGCCCCGACCGGCCCACCCCGGTGGTCCTGGTCTTCCACGGACGCGGCAACGACGGCGCCACCACCGAGGACTTCTCCGGCCTGTCCGGGCTGCCCGCCGTCGTCGCCTACCCCGACGGGGTCCCCGGCGGTGAGGGGAAGCGCTCCTGGCAGGGCGCCCCGTACTCGGCGCCGGGCGTCGACGACGTCGCCTTCACCGGTGACCTCCTCGACGAGCTGGAGTCCACGCTCTGCGTCGACCCCGGCCGGGTCTTCGCCACCGGCAAGTCCAACGGCGGCGGCTTCACCGAGATCCTGGCCTGCCGGATGCCCGACCGGATCGCCGCGATCGCCCCGGTCGCGGGCGCCTACTACCGCGACGGCGAACCGCCGTGCCGGCCCGGCCGGCCGGTCCCGGCGTTGTTCGTGCACGGTACCGGCGACGCCACCATCCCCTACACCGGCGACGCCGACCGCGGCCTGCCCGCGATCCCGGCGAAGGTCGCCGAGTGGGTCGCCCGCGACGGCTGCCGGGCCCGCCCGCAGACCCGCCGGATCGAGCCCGACGTGACCATCGCGACCTGGCGCGGCTGCCGGGACGGGGCCCGGGTGCGGCACGTCGCCGTCGACGGCGGCGGCCACACCTGGCCGGGCGCGACCGCCTACTCCGGCGGCGGCGTCACCACGCAGACGGTCCGCGCCACCGCCCTGGTCGGGGACTTCTTCGGCCTCGGGGGACCGCGATGAGCACCCCCGCCGCCACCCAGGACCGGGAGCTGCCCCGACTCGTGCGGGCGATGGCCGTCGTCGAACGGGTCGGGAACGCGCTGCCACACCCGTTCTGGCTGTTCTGGGTGCTGTCGGCGATCCTCGCCGTGGTCAGCGCCGGGCTGGCGGCGGCGGGCGTCGCCGTCGTCGCACCCGACGGCGAGCCCGTGGCGGTGCGGAACCTGCTCTCCGGCGACGGCCTCGCGATGGCCGTCTCGTCGATGATCGACAACTTCGCGCAGTTCCCGCCGATGGCCACCATCGTCACGGTGATCATGGGTGTCGCGGTCGCCGAGCGCAGTGGGCTGCTCGCCGCGGCCATGCGCGCCGGCGTCGCCCGGGTGCCCGCGTCGCTGGTGGTGTTCGCGGTCGCGTTCGCCGGGACCGTCGCGCACGTCGCGTCGGCCGCGGCGTACGTGATCCTGGTGCCGCTCGGCGGGCTCGCGTTCCGGGCGGTCGGGCGCTCGCCGATCCTCGGGATCGTCGTCGCCTACACCGCGATCGCCTCCGGCTACGACGCCAGCCCGGTCCCCACCCCGAACGACGCGATCTTCGCCGGCATCACCACCGCCGCGGCCCGGATCGTGGACCCGGCGGTCGTGGTGACCCCGGTCGGCAACTGGTTCTTCAACATCGCCTCCTCGGTCGTCCTCGCGCTGGTGATCACGCTGGTCACCCGGGTCGTCCTGGCCAAGCGGCCCGACCTGGACCCCGACCCCGACGCCCCCGACGACGACGTCGCCGGGCTGAGCCTGTCCGCGGCCGAGCGGACCGGCCTGCGCCGCGCCGGCTGGGTCCTGCTCGGCTGTGCCGTCCTGCTCGCCGCGGTCATGGCCCCGGAGTGGTCCCCGCTGCGCGGCGAGAACGGCTCGGTCGTCGAGTCCCCGCTGGTCGAGGGCATCGGCGCGGTCATCGCGCTGCTGTTCGGCCTGCTCGGCATCGTCTTCGGCCGCGCGGTCGGGACGATCGCCACCGCCGCCGACGTCCCGAAGCTGATGGCCGACGGGATCCGGCAGATGGCCCCCGTGCTGGCGCTGTTCTTCGCGATCGCCCAGTTCCTGGCCTACTTCGACTGGACCCACGTCGGGGACGTGCTCGCCGTCGTCGCCGCGGACGCGCTGCGCACCACCGGCGTCCCGATCCCGGTCGTGTTCCTGATGGTGCTGGCCGTGCTCACCGTGGTGAACGTGATGGTCACCAGCGGGACGGCGATGTGGTCGATCGCGGCGCCGGTGATCGTGCCGATGCTGATGCTGGTCGAGGTGCCGCCGGAGACCACCCAGGCGCTGTTCCGGATCGCCGACTCCGGCTCGACGGCGATCACCCCGATGAGCCCGTACTTCGTGATGGCGCTGGGGTTCCTGCAGCGCTACCGCAAGGACGCGGGCATCGGGACGCTCGCGTCGTACACGCTGCCCCTGGCCGTTGCCATGACGGCGGTCTGGACGCTGCTGTTCTTCGCCTGGTGGGCACTGGGGATCCCACTGGGCCCGGGGGCCCCGGTCCGCTGAGGGGACGGACGCGGGGCGGGGACCGGGACGGTGGGGGACACTGGCGCAGGTGCGCTACCTCGACGGTCCCGGTCCCGGTCCACGACGCTGGTCGGTGATGGGCCTGGGCACCTGGCAGTTCGGCACGAGCGAGTGGGGCTACGGCGACGCGCTGGAGGCCGGGCGGATCGTCGCCCGCGCCCGCGAGCTGGGCGTCACCGTGTTCGACACCGCGGAGCTCTACGGCCCGCTGCGCAGCGAGCGGATCCTCGGCGACGCGCTGCGCGCCTGCGGTGGCCCCGGGTGGCGCGACGACGTCGTGATCGCGACGAAGTTCTTCCCGGTCCTGCCCCTGGGCCCGGTGCTGCGGCACCGTGCGGCCGCCTCCGCCGCCAGGCTCGGGGTGACCGAGATCGACCTCTACCAGGTGCACAAGCCGCACCCGCTGGTCGGCGACGCGTCGGCGATGCGTGGGATGGCCGAGCTGCAGCGGACCGGGCTGGTCCGCCACGCCGGCGTCTCGTCGTACACGCTGGACCGCTGGCTGGCCGCGGAGGAGGCGCTCGGCGGACCCGTGCTGTCCAACCAGGTCGAGTTCAGCCTCCTGCGCCGCAGGCCCGTCGCGGCCCTCGTCCCGCACGCCGCCGCGCACGGCCGCATCGTGATGGCCTACAGCCCGCTCGCCCAGGGCCTGCTCACCGGCCGTTATGACGCCGGCCACCGGCCCACCAACGCGGTGCGCCGCAGTAAGCCGGAGTGGCTGCCGGAGAACCTGGCCGCGCTGGCCCCGCTCACCGACGCTCTGCGCGACGTCGCCTCCGCGCACGACGCGACGCCGTCGCAGGTCGCGCTGGCGTGGGTGGTGTACCACCCGAACACGGTGGCGATCCCCGGTGCGTCGAGCGTGGCGCAGCTGGAGTCGAACGTGGCCGCGGCGGACATCGTGCTGACCTCCGACGAGTACGTCGGTCTCACCGCGGCCGCGCAGCGGGTCCGGCTGCGCACCGGACCCGCCACGCTGCCCGCCGTGGCCCGGGAGCTGCTGCGCTCCCGCTGAGCCGCTACTTGACGTGCTCGCGCAGGAACTGCGTCGCGCGGGTCCACGCGATCTCGGCCTGCTCGGCGTCGTAGGTGCCCATGTGGTTCTCGTCGTTGAAGAACGCGTGCCCGGCCGGGTACTGCAGGAACTCCGGGCGGGTGCCGGACTCGGCCTGGATGCGGTCGGCGAGGGACTCCACCGCGTCCGGCGGGGCCATGGTGTCCTCGGACCCGAAGTGGCCCTGCACGGCCGCGGTCAGGTTCGCGAACGACGGGTAGTCCTCCTTGAGCACCCCGTAGAAGGGCACGGCGGCCGCGACCTTGTCGCCCTGCTGCGCGGCGAGGACCAGCACGAAGCCGCCGCCCATGCAGAAGCCGACCGCGCCGACGGCCGAGGAGGTGACGTCGTCGCGCCCGAGCAGGAACTCCACCGCCCCTGCCAGGTCGGTCGCGGCGCCGTTGACGGGCAGCTCACCCATCAGCGCCCCCGCCTCGTCGGAGTCGTGCGTGGTGCGCCCGCCGTACAGGTCGGGGGCGAGCGCGACGAATCCCTCGGCCGCGAACCGGTTCGTCACGTCGACGATGTGGTCGGTCAGGCCCCACCACTCCTGGATGACGATCAGGCCGGGTCCGGCCCCGGACTCGGGCAGGGCCAGGTAGCCGTGCGCGGTGTCGCCGCCGGAGGGGAAGGTGACGTTCTGCGCGGGGTTCTCGTTGGTGTGTGCCACGGGCGCGATGACATCACGACGGTGCCGGTACCGCCCGCCGGGAAGATCGTTGCGTCCTGTGACGGAGGACCCTCCGTTAATCATGAGCGTCGCAAACGATATGGGTCTATCGTCACCGCCATGCTCGCCGGGACCGCCACCCGAACCGCGCACGACGCCGCGGTGGAGAACCTGCGCCGGGCGCGCGCCGGAGCCGGCGCCGTCCAGCTGGGGAAGCCGTCGTCGAACCTGTTCCGGTTCGGCGACCGCGACACCGGCGCCGCCGCGCGACGCCTCGACACCTCCGCGCTGGACGGTGTGCTCGGTGTGGACCCGGACCGGCGCACGGCCGAGGTCCAAGGGATGGCGACCTACGAGACCATCGTGGACGCCACCCTCGCCCACGGGCTGATGCCCCTGGTCGTCCCGCAGCTCAAGACCATCACCCTCGGCGGCGCGGTCACCGGGCTCGGGGTCGAGTCGACGTCGTTCCGCGACGGGCTGCCGCACGAGTCGGTGCTCGAGATGGACGTCCTCACCCCGGCCGGGGAGCTGCTGCACGTCACCCCCGACGGGGAGCACGCCGACCTGTTCGCGGCGTTCCCCAACTCCTACGGCACGCTCGGCTACGCGGTCCGCCTGGTCGTCGAGCTGGCGCCCGTGAAGCCCTTCGTGAAGCTCACCCACCACCGGTACGCGAGCGCCTCCGCCGCGTCGGCGGCGATCGAGCGGTTCGTGGCGGCGGGCGAGGTGGACTTCCTCGACGGTGTCGTGTTCGGCCCCGACGAGCAGTACCTGACCACCGGGGAGTTCGTCGACGCCCCGATGCCGGGCGCCCGGATCTCCGACTACACCGGTCAGGAGGTGTTCTACCGGTCGCTGCAGCGCCGCCCGGTCGACCACCTCACCGTGCACGACTACCTGTGGCGCTGGGACACCGACTGGTTCTGGTGCTCGCGGGCGTTCGGCGTGCAGCACCCGGTGGTGCGCCGGTTCTGGCCACGCCGCCTGCGCCGCTCGGACGTCTACCGCCGTCTCGTCGCCCTCGACCAGCGTCACGGCGCGTCGAACCGGGTCCGGGAGGCCCTCGGCGGGACCGCCGAGGAGATGGTCGTGCAGGACGTGGAGATCCCGGTGGAGCGGCTCCCGGAGTTCCTCGAGTTCTTCCACCGGGAGATCCGGATCGAGCCGGTGTGGCTGTGCCCGCTGCAGCTGCGCGGGGAGCGGAGCTGGCCGCTGTACCCGATGGAGCCGGGCCGGCTCTACGTCAATGTCGGCTTCTGGTCCTCGGTGGCGGAGAAGCCGGGGGACCGGTGGGCACACAACCGGCTGATCGAGGAGTGTGTCGCCGACCTGGGCGGGCACAAGTCGCTGTACTCGACCGTGCACTACGGCGAGGACGAGTTCTGGTCGCACTACAACGGTGCGGCCTACCGGGCGGTGAAGCAGCGGTACGACCCGGACGGTCGGTCTCCCGACCTGTTCGCCAAGGTCACCGGCCGCTGACGAGCGCACCGCGGGGATCGACAGGGGAGGGATCGGCGATGACAGGAGTACTGGAACGGCGGGCCGCGACGACCGAGCCGGTGGCGGGGATCCTGTCCCACGTCCTGGGTTCCACGCGTGAGCTGCGGGTGGAGGGGTTCGACGGGTCGCGGTCGGGGCCCGACGACGCCCCGGTCACGTTGCGGGTCAAATCGCCCCGGGCGCTGGCCCGGCTGGTGAGCGCCCCGGGCTCGCTCGGGCTGGCCCGGGCGTACGTGACCGAGGAGCTCGACGTGGAGGGGGACCTCTACACCGCGCTGCGGGCGATGGCCGAGGTGACGTTGCACTCGATCCCGCGCCGGGAGCAGCTGTGGCTGGCGCGCCGGCTGCTGCCCTACTGGCGCGAGCACCGGATGCCGCCGCCCGACCTGGAGGCCCGCCCCAAGGGGCTGCTGCACTCCAAGCGGCGCGACTCGCAGGCCATCTCGCACCACTACGACGTGTCCAACCGGTTCTACGAGTTCGTGCTCGGGCCGTCGATGACCTACACCTGCGCGGCCTACCCCGACGCCGACGCGTCGCTGGAGACCGCACAGGCCACCAAGTACGAGCTGGTGGCGACCAAGCTGGACCTGAAGCCGGGGATGCGGCTGCTCGACGTCGGCTGCGGCTGGGGCGGCATGGTCCGCCACGCCGCCCGCGAGCACGGCGTCCGCGCGCTCGGGGTGACCCTGTCCCGCGAGCAGGCCGCCTGGGCGCAGGAGGCCATCGAGCGGGAGGGCCTGTCCGAGCTGGCCGAGGTCCGGCACCTCGACTACCGCGACGTCCCCGACGGCGTCTACGACGCGGTGTCCTCGATCGGCCTGACCGAGCACATCGGCAAGGCCAACCTGGACTCCTACTTCGCGTCGATGTACGCCAAGCTCCGGCCGGGCGGGCGGATGCTGAACCACTGCATCACCCAGCCGCACCGGCCCGACCACCGTCACACCGACCCGTTCATCCACCGTTACGTGTTCCCCGACGGGGAGCTGGAGCCGGTCGCGGCGCTGGTGGACGCGATGAACGAGGCCGGCTTCGAGATCCGGCACGAGGAGAACCTGCGCGAGCACTACGCCATGACGCTGCGGGACTGGGGCGCGAACCTGGAGCGCAACTGGACCGACGCCGTCGCCGAGGTCGGTGTCGGGCGGGCCCGGGTGTGGCGGCTCTACATGGCAGCGTGCCGGCTGGGCTTCGAGCTGAACAACATCCAGCTGCACCAGGTGCTGGGTGTGAAGCTCGCCGACGGCGGGGCCGCCGGGTTCCCGCTGCGCGGGGAGCACGGGGCGTACTAGGGGAGTCGGCGGAGACGGCGCGCGGCCGCGACGGCCTGCGCGCCGTACCCGCCCCCGAACAGCACGGCGTGCACCAGCAGCGGGAACAGCTGGTGCAGGTGGACCCGCTCGCGCCACCCGTCGGCGAGCGGGGAGTGCTCGTCGTAGGCGGCGAGGACGACGTCGAGGTGCGGCAGCCCGAACAGGTCCAGCATCGCGAGGTCGGACTCGCGGTGGCCGCCGTGCGCGGCCGGGTCGATCAGCCACGCAGCGCCGTCGCCGCCCCCGTCGCCCGACCAGAGCACGTTGCCGGACCAGAGGTCGCCGTGCAGCCGGGCCGGCGGCTCGTCCGGACCGGCCAGGGCACCGATCCGCCCGCACACGTCGTCGACGGCGGCGGCGCCGGCCGGGTCGAGGGCGCCGCGGTCCCGGGCGGCCCGCAGGTAGGGCAGCACCCGGTCGGTGGCGAACCAGTCGGCCCACGGGCCGTCGTGCGGACGGTTCTCCATCCGCGTGTGCCCGATCCACGCCCGCGCCGGCCCGCCCGGCGGCGGGGCACCGAACGCGTCGGCGCCCGCGGCGTGCAGCGTCGCCAGCTCCCGGCCGAACCGCTCCGCGGCGCCGGGCGTCGCCCGGCCCGGGGGGACGAGCTCGGTGACCAGGACCGCGTCGTCGGCGCCGAGCACACGGGGGACCGGCGGTCCGCCCGGCACCGCGATCCAGCGCATCCCGGCGGCCTCGGCCGGGGCCGCGCCCGGGTCCGCCGAGGCGTCCTTGACCACGACGACGGTGCCGTCGTCCAGGGTCGCGTGCGGGGGGTGCCCGGCCGGCCCGTCGCGCACCGCACGACCGGTCAGCCGGGCGACGCGGTCGGTCATGCGTTCCGGGTGACGTGCTCGACCAGGCCCGGCATCGCCGCGACGATCATGGCGTGGACCTCGGCGAACCCGTCCGGGCCGCCGTAGTAGGGGTCGGGCACCTCGGCACCCGCGGGGGCTGCCGGGTCGAACGAGCGCAGCAGTCGGACCCGCTTGGGATCGGGCACCGACTGCTCGAGGGTCCGCAGGTGCCCCATGTCCAGCGCCACCAGCAGGTCCGCGGAGAGGATCTCCGAGTCGACCTGGCGGGCGCTGTGGGCGGTGTCGTGACCGTGCTCGGCCAGCACCTGGGCGGCGCGCTCGTCCATGGGCTGCCCGATGTGCCAGTGGCCGGTCCCGGCGCTGGTCACGCGCACCCGGTCGGCCAGCCCGGCGGCCTCGACCTCGGCGGCGAGGATCTTCTCGGCGATCGGGGACCGGCAGATGTTGCCGGTACAGACGAAGACGACGTTCACTGCGACGTTCCTCCGGGGAGCGGGGGCACCGACGTCGACCCTGACGCTCGGGTGTGGTGGCCGGGCCATTGTCCACCGCGCACCGGTGCGCGCCGTAGGGTGGCCCGATGCCGTTCGATCACCATGCGGCCGGGACGGATCACGCGGGCGGGCACGACCTGCGGCACCACGGCGACGCCGAGGCCACCGACGGGCTCGTCGACTTCGCCGTCAACGTGATCGGCGACGGCCCCCCGCCCTGGCTGCGGGACCGGCTCGTCGCGACCCTGGACGGTCTCGGCCGCTACCCGCGGGCCGACCACGACGCCCGCGCCCGCGCCACCGTCGCGGCGCGGCACGGCCGCCACGCGGACGAGGTGCTGGTGCTCGCGGGCAGCGCGGAGGGATTCGCGCTGCTCCCGTCGCTGCGCCCCCGGCTCGCTGCCGTCGTGCACCCCGGGTTCACCGAGCCGGAGGCCGCGCTGCGCGGCGGCGGGGTGGACGTGGTGCGGGTGCTGACCGACGCCGCGACCGGGCACGCGCTCGACCCGGCCGCGGTGCCCGAGGAGGCCGACCTCGTCGTCGTCGGGAACCCGACGAACCCCACCGGGGTGCTGCACCCGGCCGCCGCGCTGCGCGCGCTCGCCCGCCCGGGACGGACCGTGCTCGTCGACGAGGCGTTCGCCGACGCCGTCCCCGGCGAGCCGGAGACACTCGCCGGCGACGCCGGCGTGCCCGGCCTGCTGGTGTTCCGCTCGCTGACCAAGACCTGGGCGCTGGCCGGGCTGCGCGCCGGCTACGCGCTCGGCGCCCCCGAGCTGCTGGCCCGGCTCGCCGCGACCCGCCCGCTGTGGCCGGTCTCCACCCCCGCCCTGGAGGCGGTCATCGCCTGCTGCGAGCCCGATGCGGTCTCCGCCGCGGACCGGACGGCCCGCGAGCTCGCCGCACACCGCGTCTCCATGGCCGCGGCGCTGTCGGGCCTCGACGGCGTCGGCGTGTCGGCGGGGCCCGCCCCGTACCTGCTGCTGCACCTGCCCGACGGCACCGGCGAGGCGGTGCGGCGCATGCTGCGCGAGGCCGGGATCGCGGTGCGCCGCGGCGACACCTTCCCCGGTCTCGGGCCCGACCACCTGCGCGTCGCGGTCCGCCCGCCGGAGACGGTCCGCCGCCTCGTCGAGTCCCTCGACGCCGCACTGCGCCGGCTGGCGGTGTCGGCGTGAGCACGGTGCGCGACGTCGTCGCCGCCCTCGACGCCGCCTACCCGCCCCGGCTGGCCATGGACTGGGACGCGGTCGGCCTGGTCTGCGGCGACCCCGACGACACCGTCTCCCGGGTGCTGTTCGCCGTCGACCCCACCCCGGAGACCGTCGACGAGGCGATCTCCTCCGGCGCCCAGCTGCTGGTCACCCACCACCCACTGCTGCTCCGCGGGGTGCACGGCGTCGGCGCCGACACCCCCAAGGGCGCCCTGCTGCACCGGCTGATCCGGGCCGGGGTCGCGCTGTTCACCGCGCACACCAACGCCGACGTCGCCGACCCGGGCGTCTCCGACGCGCTCGCCGCCGCCCTCGGGCTGACCGTGTCCGGCCCGCTGGAACCGGAGCCCGGCCCGGCCCTGGACAAGATCGTCACGTTCGTGCCGGTCGGCCCGTCGATCGCCGCCGTGCACACCGCCCTGTCCGACGCCGGTGCCGGCGCGATCGGCAACTACTCGCACTGCTCGTTCGCCACCGCCGGGACCGGCCAGTTCCTTCCCCTCGACGGCGCCGCCCCGGTCATCGGGTCGGTCGGCCGCCTGGAGCGCGTCGCGGAGACCCGGCTGGAGATGGTGCTGCCCCGGTCGCGGCGCCGCGACGTCGTCGCCGCGCTGCGGGCCGCGCACCCCTACGAGGAACCGGCCTTCGACCTGCTGGAGATGGCGCCGCTGCCGTCGTCGCTGGGGCTGGGCCGGGTCGGCGAGCTCACCGCCGCCGAGCCGTTCGCGGCATTCACCCGCCGGGTCGCCGCGGCGCTGCCCGCCACCGCATGGGGGGTGCGCGGTGCCGGGGACCCGGAGCGCCCGATCCGCCGGGTCGCGGTCTGCGGCGGCGCCGGGGACTCGGCCCTGGACTCGGCCGCCCGGGCCGGCGTCGACGCGTTCGTCACCGCCGACCTGCGCCACCACCCCGCGTCCGAGCACGCGCTCGCCGGGACCGGCCCCGGCGGCCCGACCCCCGCGCTGGTCGACGTCGCCCACTGGGCCTCGGAGTGGCCGTGGTGCGGGCAGGCGGCCGGGGTCGTGGCCGAGGCCCTCGCAGGTAGCGTCTCGGTCGCGGTCTCGCGGGCCCGTACCGACCCCTGGACCACCGCCGCCCCGAGCAGCGGATCCGACACGACAGCAGGACAACCGGAGGCGAGTGCATGAAGGCCGATCCCACCGCGCAGGCGAAGCTGGTGACGCTGGCCGAGGTGGACGCCGAGATCGGCCGGCTCACCCACCGGCGCTCGACGCTGCCCGAACTCGCGCAGCTGGACGAGGCCGAGCAGCGGGTCCGTGCGGCGCGCGACGCCCTGGTCCGCGCCGAGACCCGCGCCGGTGACCTCGACCGCGACATCGCCCGGCTCGAACGCGACATCGACGGTGTCCGGGCCCGCACCGAGCGCGACCACACCCTGCTCGCCGGCTCGGGCATCTCCGCGAAGCAGGCCACCGAGCTGCAGCACGAACTCGACACCCTCGCCCGCCGCCAGGGCGTCCTGGAGGACGAGCAGCTGGGGATCATGGAGGAGCGCGAGGCCGTCGGGATCGAGCTCGACCACGCCCGCGGCGAGCTGGCCGAGGCCGAGACCGCCCTCGGCGAGGTGACCGCGAAGCGCGAGTCCGCCGAGGGCGACATCGACGCCACCCGCGCCGGGCGCGACCGCGCCCGCACCGAGGTCGTCGCCGCGTTGCCCGCGGACCTGCTCGCCGACTACGAGCGCATCCGCGCCGGCGGCCGGGTCGCGGCCGGACAGCTGCGCGAGTCCCGCTGCGGCGCGTGCCGGCTCGAGCTCGACCGGACCTTCCTCGGGCAGGTCCGCACGGCGGCCGCCGACGAGGTCGTCCACTGCGAGGAGTGCGGCGCGATCCTGGTGCGTGGCAGGTGAGGCTGGTCGTCGAGGCGGACGGCGGCTCCCGCGGCAACCCCGGGCCCGCCGGCTACGGCGCGGTCGTGCTCGACGCCGGCGCACGCCAGGTGCTCGGTGAGGTCTACGACGGCCTCGGGACCACCACCAACAACGTCGCCGAGTACCGCGGCCTGATCGCCGGGCTGAGGGCCGCCCGCGACCTGGGGGCCACCGAGGTCGAGGCGCGGATGGACTCCAAGCTCGTCGTCGAGCAGATGAGCGGGCGCTGGAAGATCAAGCACCCGCCGCTGCAGGAGCTCGCCGACACCGCCCGCGAGCTGGCCGCGGGCTTCGACGCGGTCACCTTCGTGTGGATCCCGCGCAAGGACAACGCCCGCGCCGACGCGCTCGCCAACCGGGCGATGGACGGGGAGTCGAACCCCAGCCTGGACCCGTCCGGCGCGGTGGGACCGGCGCCGAAGCCGCCCGCGAACGCGACCGCGTCGACGGACTCCGCGGCCGCCGCGGCCGCGTGGACCGGGCAGACGGGCTCCCCGACGCGGCTGATCCTGCTGCGCCACGGCCAGACCGAGCTGTCGGTCGAGCGCCGCTACTCCGGCCACGGCGATCCCGAGCTGACCGAGCTGGGCCAGAAGCAGGCCGCCGCCGCGGCCCGCGCGCTGGCGACCCGGCTGTCGGGCCAGGGCGTCGAACCGGCCGTGGTGCTGTCCTCGCCGCTGCGCCGGGCCCGCCAGACCGCGGCCGCCGTCGCCGAGACGACCGGGGCCGACCTCGAGGTCCGCGACCGCCTGATCGAGACCGACTTCGGTGGCTGGGAGGGTCTCACCTTCACCGAGGCCCGCGAGCGCGACCCCGAGCTGCACGGCCGCTGGCTCGGATCCGCCGACGTCGAACCGCCGGGCGGCGAGAGCTTCCGCGCGGTGGGGGAGCGGGTCGAGGCCGAGCGGGCCCGGATCGTCGAGGAGTTCGCCGGTCGGACGGTGGTCCTGGTCAGCCACGTCACGCCGATCAAGATGCTGCTGCGCACCGCGCTCGGCGCCGGCGACGAGGTGCTCTACCGCATGCACCTGGACCTGGCCTGCCTCAACATCGCCGACTTCTACCCCGACGGGGGCGCCTCGGTGCGTCTGGTCAACGAGACGTCCTACCTGGACGACCTCCGGTAGTCACCGGCCCGTCACCGCCTGCTGGATCGATACCGTCCTGCCCCGTTCGGGCGGTGTCGACTCCGGACAGTTGTCCCCCTTCCTCACCTGAGCGATGCTTCGTGTGCACCGTACGGGGTGGTCAACCTACGGAGCGTGAACGACAGTCTCGGTGTCGGCGGGGAACAGGGAGACGGTGAGGACAGCGATGTCGCAGATCCACGAGCACGACTACGGCTACGACCTGGCACACGAGATGAAGGTGATCGCGCGGCTGCCCCAGCAGCGGCGCGGCAGCTCACGCCCGATGGGTGTCCCGGCCCGCGAGATGGACCCGGACACCGACCTCGGCCACGACATGGCCCACGAGTTCTGATCCCTGCCCACCGTCCGCGACCGGCCCCGCCCCTTCCGGGTGGGGCCGTCGTGCCGTCCGGGCCGTGCCGCTACCGGGGAAGCACCGCGAGCCCGGCCCAGAGCGCGGTCGTCGCGGCGAGCAGGCCCAGCGGGACGGTGAGCACCCCCAGGCGCAGGAACGTGCCGAGCTGCGGCGGGTCGCCGTAACCGGTGGCGATACGCCGCCACAGCAGCGTCGCGAGCGACCCGGCGTAGGTCAGGTTCGGCCCGATGTTGACGCCCAGCAGCATCGCCAGCACCAGGCCGGGGTGCGCGGCCGGGCCGAGTGCGGTGAGCAGCACCAGCGTCGCGGGCAGGTTGTTCACCACGTTCGCCAGCACCGCCGCGACGGCCGCGGTGACCAGCAGCCCGGTCAGGTCCGGGGTGGCGGGCAGCAGCGCACCGATCCAGCCCGACAGCCCCTGCGCACCGATCCCGGCGACGACCACGCCCAGGGCCAGCACGAACAGGCAGAACCCGGGGGAGGCCGCGGCGACCAGGCGCAGCGGCCCGGTCTCGCGCCGCACCAGCGCCCGCACCGCCAGCACCGCGGCCCCGGCTGCGGCGACCCAGCCCGGTTCGACGCCCAGCGGCGAGGCCACCGCGAACCCGGCCAGGGTCAGCCCGAGCACCACCAGCGCGACGACCGGCGCGGCCGGCGCGGGCACCGCGGGACCGGCCGGGGCCGGCTCCGGCTCCGAGGCGAGGTCGCGCCGGAACACCCACCGCAGCACCAGGTACTCGACGACGATCACCGCCACCCACGGCCCGACCATCAGCCCCGCGAAGGTCAGGAACCCCACCCCCGACGCCGAGAACGCCAGCAGGTTCGTCAGGTTCGACACCGGCAGCAGCCCGGACGCCGAGTTCGACAGGTGGGCGCAGGCGAACGAGTGCGGCCGCGACGCCACCCCCAGCCGGGCCGCCGTCGCCAGCACCACCGGGGTCAGCAGGACCACCGTCGCGTCCAGGCTCAGCACCGCGGTCGTCCCGGCCGCCGCGGCGAAGACGGCGACCAGCAGCCGTCGCGGGGACCCGGCCGACGCCGTCGCCAGCCGCGCGCCCAGCCAGCGGAACACGCCCTCGGCGTCGGCGAGGTGCCCGAGCAGCAGGATCGCGGCGAGGAACCCGACGGTCGGGGCGAGCTCGCCGATCTCGGTCCACGCCCCGGCCGGGGTCACCAGCCCGGCGACGACGGCGACCAGTGCCGCCGGGACCGCGACCACGGCCTCGGGCAGCCCGAACGGGCGCAGCGTCGCGGCGGCCAGGACCGCGGCCAGCAGGGCGACCGCCAGCAGGAGGCTCACGTGAACAGCAGCGCGACGCCGACGGCCAGGCCCAGCAGGACCACCGCCCAGCGCAGCAGGGTCTCCGGCATCCGCCGCGCGACCAGTGCGCCGACGTAGCCGCCGACCAGCGTGGTCGGCGCGAGCAGCGCGACGGCGAGCCAGTCGACCGGGGCGCCGAGGGCGAACACGACGACCGTCACCGTCGCGACGACCAGCGACAGCACGCCCTTGAGCGCGTTGAGCCTGCGCAGCTCGTCGTGGGCGAACAGCGACAGTGCCGAGATCAGCACCACGCCCAGGGCGCCGCCGAAGTAGCCGCCGTAGACCGCGGCGAGGAACACCGCGACCAACAGTGCCGGGGTGCGGTCCCGCCCCCGGGCGGCCGGGTCGCCGATCCGGCGCTTGAGCCACGGCCCGACCGCCATCGTGAGGCTGGCCAGGATCACCAGGACGGGCACGACGGCGTCGAACACGCTGCTGGGCAGCACCAGCAGCAGGGTGCAGCCCACTCCGCTGCCCAGCGCCGCGGCGACCGCGGTGACCGCGATCCGCCTGCCCTGTCCGGGCAGCTCACGGCGGGCCCCGAGCACCAGCCCGGCGTAGCCGGGCCACTGGGCGACCGAATTGGTGACGTTCGCCGCCAGCGGCGGGAACCCCACCCCGAGCAGCGCCGGGAACACCAGCAGCGACCCGCCGCCCGCGACGGCGTTCACCGCACCCGCGAGCAGCCCGGCCACCAGCAGGAACACCAGCGCCCACGGCTGGGAGAGGTCGATCACCACCGGACGGTATCCCGGTGCAACGCCGCGGTCCTCCCCGGCAGCCGACCGTGCGGGTCCGTAGCCTGGAACCCATGACCGCTGCCACCGAGATCGCGTTCGAGAACACCTTCGTCCGCGACCTGGACGGGCTCTACCTGCCCTGGCAGGCCGCCCCGGCGCCGGACGCACGGCTGGTGCTGCTCAACGAGTCCCTGGCCGGTGAGCTGGGCCTCGACCCGGCGCAGCTGCGCACCCCCGAGGGCGTCGCGCTGCTCACCGGCACGACCGTGCCCGACTCGGCGACGACCGTCGCGCAGGCGTATGCCGGGCACCAGTTCGGCAACTACTCGCCGCGGCTCGGCGACGGGCGTGCGCTGCTCGTCGGCGAGCTGGTCACCCCCGACGGCGTCCGCCGCGACCTGCACCTCAAGGGGTCCGGACGTACCCCGTTCGCCCGCGGCGGCGACGGGAGGGCCCCGCTCGGGCCGATGCTGCGCGAGTACGTGATCTCCGAGGCGATGCATGCGCTGGGGGTGCCCTCCACGCGGTCGCTGGCCGTCGTCGCCACCGGCGAGCCCGTGCTGCGCGACCGCGGCCCGGAGCCGGGCGCCGTGCTCGCCCGCACCGCGGCCAGCCACCTGCGGGTGGGGACCTTCCAGTTCGCGGCCGCCACGGGGGAGATCGACGTGCTGCGCCGGCTCGCGGAGTACGCGATCGCCCGGCACCACCCGCAGGCGTCCTCGCCGCTGGAGCTCTACCGCGCGGTGATCGCCGTCCAGGCCGGGCTCGTCGCGCGCTGGATGCAGATCGGGTTCGTGCACGGCGTCATGAACACCGACAACATGACGATCTCCGGCGAGACCATCGACTACGGCCCGTGCGCCTTCCTCGACGCCCACGACCCGGCGACCTGGTACTCCTCGATCGACTCCGGTGGCCGCTACGCCTACGGCAACCAGCCCGGCATCGCCCAGTGGAACCTCGCCCGGCTCGGCGAGTCGCTGCTGGGGCTGTTCGCCGACTCCCAGGAGGAGGCGGTGCGCCTCGCGACCGAGGAGCTGGCGGGCTTCGCCGACGCCTACCTCGCCGCCCGGGACCGCGGCTACCTCGCCAAGATCGGCGTCGGGACCCCGGAGCTGCTCGCCGACCTGTTCGCGGTGATCGAGGACCAGAAGCCCGACCACACCCTGTTCTTCCGACGGCTGTCCGAGGCCGCCCGGGGCGACGCCGGGCCGGTCCGCGCCCTGCTCTCCGACCCGGCCGCGCTGGACCCGTGGCTGGAGTCCTGGCGGGCCGCCGGTCCGGACGCCGACGCAATGGACCGGGTCAACCCGGTCTACGTGCCGCGCAACCACCTGGTCGAGGAGGCGCTGGGCGCCGCCGTCGAGGGGGACCTGGAGCCGGTGCAGTGGCTGCTGCAGGTCCTCGCGCACCCGTTCACCGAGCGCGAGGGCTACGAGCGCTACGCCCAGCCCGCGGGGCCGGACTCGCCGCCGTTCACGACGTTCTGCGGGACGTGAGCAGCGAGCACTGCGCGACCGTGACCAGCCAGTCCCGGTAGCGGCGACGTCGACCTCACCCGGCGCATCCCGAGCGACCTGATCCTCGCCGCCGCGGCGGCCGACCCGCGGATCGCGCCGGCGCTCGGGCCCTACCTCGCGATGCTCGCCGGCCCGGAGTCCCTCGACCCGGTGGAGCCGCTCGCCCGCGCCGTCTACCAGGGCGGATGGCGCGCGCCGCTCGCCGACGGCCCCGGCGGCGACGAACTGGCGGAGGTCGTGCGGGCCGCCGTCGCGGCGTGAGTATCCTCGTGTACGCGGACGAGTCGGTCGGGCGGCCGCGGCGGGACCTCCGGGTCCCGCCGAGGAAAGTCCGGACTCCACAGGGCAGGGTGGTTGTCAACGGCAACCCGGGGCGACCCGCGGGACAGTGCCACAGAGAACAGACCGCCACGCGGCTCCCCGGAGCCGCGGGGTAAGGGTGAAACGGTGGTGTAAGAGACCACCAGCACCCCGGGTGACCGGGGTGGCTCGGTAAACCCCACCCGGAGCAAGGTCGAGAGGCCGTACGTGTACGGCTGCGCAGGCGCATGAGGGCTGCCCGCCCGAGCCTGCGGGTGGACCGCTGGAGCCTGCCGGCGACGGCAGGCCGAGATGGATGGTCGCCGAACGGAGCACCGTGAGGTGCCCGGGAACAGGATCCGGCTTACAGACCGGCTCGTCCGCACCCCAGCCCTGCCCGCGCCCGATCCCCGCCGGGCACCCGGTCCGCGACCGGGGCCGGCACCGGCGCGAGGTCGTGACCACGCCGTCCGGGGCGCCGGGGAGGACCGGGACGGCCTGACTCCTGTGGCCCGCGTGGGTCGGGTCAGCTCGTCGCCGGGCCGGGGGCCAGTGCGGTCCTGACGGCGAACCCGCCGAGCACGGTGCCGGCCACCCACCGCTGGACCGTCATCGCCCGCGGCCGTGCGGCCAGGAACCCCGAGACGGACGCGGCGGTGAGGACGATCAGCCCGTTGACGGTCACCGCGACGGCGATCTGGACCGCTCCGAGCTGCAGGAGCTGGCTCCCGGTGGCGCCGTCGGCGGGGTCGACGAACTGGGGCAGCAGCGCGGCGTACATCAGCGCGATCTTCGGGTTCAGGAGGTTCGTGAGCAGCCCCATGCCGAACAGGCGCCGGTCGCGCTCGGGCGCGAGGTCGCGGGCCTCGAACGGTGACCGTCCGCCGGGGCGCAGCATGCCCCAGGCGAGCCAGGCGAGGTAGAGCCCCCCCGCGATCCTGACCGCGGTGTAGGCGGCGGGGACGGCGACGAACAGCGCCGAGAGCCCGGCTGTCGCGGCGAGGAGGTAGCAGAGGAAGCCGACCGCGGTACCGGCGAGCGACACGAGTCCGGCGCGCCGGCCCTGTGAGATCGCCCGGGAGGTCAGGTACACCATGTTCGGCCCCGGGGTGAGGACCATGCCGAGGGCGATCACGACGACACCCAGGGCTGCGGACGGTTCGATCACGGCGACTCCTCACCGAACGGCTGGTGATCGGGAGCGAATCACGGCGACGGTCTGCGGACCAGTGGATTCCCGGGTGTGCTGTGTCGCTCGGACGGCTCCGGGACCGGGCTCGCGGGCCGGGGCCCCGCGCGGACGGGGGCGTGGCGGCGTGGTCGCCCCGGGCACGTTTGACGATCTGCCGGTGAGCAGCACCCGCGACCTCCGCGTCGTCGCGCTGGGGGACTCCGTCGTGGCCGGTGTCGGTGACCCCGACTGCCGGGGGTGGTTCGGCCGCCTGGTGGCGGCGGTCGGGCGCCGGGGCGTCCCGACGACCGCCTACAACCTGGGGATCCGCCGCAACACCAGCAGCGACGTCCTCGCCCGCTGGGAGCGCGAGACGGGCGCACGCCGTGCCCCCGGGTGCGACGAGCGCCTGGTCCTGTCCTTCGGTGTGAACGACGGCGTCGAGGAGGACGGCCGGTGCCGGGTGGAGCCGGACGTCACGGTCGCGAACCTGACCCGGCTGCTCGCCGGGGCCGAGGCCGCGGGCCTGCCGGCCTTCGTCGTCGGACCCCCGCCGATCGCCGACGCCGCGGTGAACCGGCGGGTGCGGGACCTGACCGCGCGGTTCCTCGGGGTGTGCGACGCCGCCGGGGTGCCCTTCGTCGACGTGTTCGATGCGCTGTCGGCCGACGAGGTGTGGACGACCGGGGTCCGCGACGGAGACGGCGCCCACCCCGGTGCCGACGGCTACGACCGCCTCGCCCGGCTCGCGATGCCGGCGTGGCTGTCGTGGATCGGCGCGGCCCGGTAGCGGATCCGCACGCGCTCCTCTGCCGTCGAGGACCGGACCTGACCGCATCGGGCGGCACAGTCGTCCTCGAACCGCCCCCGAGCACCCGGAGGACCCCATGTACGCACCCGCCCGCCACGACGAGGTCACCGGCCTCCTGAACTACATCGACCAGCAGCTCACGGCGATCCGCTCCGCGCTCCTCGGCCTCACCGAGGAACAGGCCCGCGCGACGCCGTGCGGCAGCGCGCTGTCCGTCGGTGGCCTGGTCAAGCACGCCGCCTACTGCATGCGCGGCGCGCTGGACCGGCTGACCGCTGACGTCACCGAGCAGCCGCTCGACGCGGCCGCGGTCGCCCTGTTCACCGGCAGCTTCACCGTCGGCGACGACGAGACCGTCGCCGCGACCGTCGAGGAGTTCGACCGGGTCCGGGCCGAGCTGCTCGCCACCGTCGCGAAGACCGACCCGGCCGGCGACTCGACCGCCCCGCCCGCCCCCTGGCACGGGATCCACGACGCGCGGCCGATCCACGCCCGCTACTACCTGGTGCACCTGGTCGAGGAGTTCGCCCGGCACGCGGGGCACGCCGACATCCTCCGCGAGCAGATCGACGGCGTCGCGGTGCCCGCGCTGGTGCTCACCCTCGCCGGGGCGCCCGCCAACGACTTCTTCCAGCCCTACGAGGCGGCGCCGGGCACGCTGCTGGCCTGAACCGGGCGGTATCCCCGGGCGTCCCCGGTCGTTGATCCCCACGACCGGCTTCGGGGAGGGCGGATGCGTCGAGGACGACGGAACGGACTGATCGCCACGGCCGCGGCCGTCGTCGCGCTCGTGGGGCTCGCCTCGCTGCAGCCCGCCGTCGCGGTCGGCCCGTTCGGCCCGTCGGGGCGGGTGACCGTCACCCCGGCGGCGTCGAACCAGTTCGCCGGGACCCTCGACGAGGGTTCCGGCAGCCGCGGGTTCACCGCCCGCCACGGCGCCCCGCCCGACGGCGGCAGCGGAGCCCTCGAGCTGCGCACCCCGGGCGACGGGGACAAGCGTCAGTACGTCACCGACGAGGTCGCCGGGCCGTTGTCCCGGTTCACCGACGCGAGCTACTGGGCCTACCGCGACCCGGCGTCGTCGAGCGGGGCGATGCCGTCGTTCGCGATCGCCGTCGACGTGAACGGCGGCACCCTGGAGGCCGGCGACCTGTACGTCCTCACCTACCTGCCCGACCGGGCCCCGACCGGCACCTGGACCCGCTACGACGTCGGGTCCGGCACCTACTGCACGACACAGCAGATCGGCCGGGTCGACGCCTACCGGCAGTGCCGCGACGGCGGCGAGCAGCGCACGCTGGCCGACATCATGGCCGCGTACCCGGACATGACCGCCTACGCCGCCGGGTTCAACCAGGGCGGCGGCGACGCCGGGCTGGTCTCGGCCGTCGACCTGCTCCGGGTCGGCGGGCGGACCTACGACTTCGAGCCCGCCTGAGCCGGTCGCGGCGACCTCAGGACACGCAGAACTCGTTGCCCTCGGGGTCGCACAGGGTGGTGGTGACCGGGCCGCGGTCGGCCGTCGTCCACAGCACCCGGGCGCCGAGCGCGACCAGGCGCTCCACCTCCGCGGGGGCCTCCTCCGGGCCGACCTGCAGGTCCAGGTGCACCCGGTTCTTGGCCGACTTCGGCTCCGGCACCCGCTGTACGAACAGCCGCGGACCCGGCCCGCGGGCGGTGGCGACGTCGCGGAAGCCGCGGCGGTCGCCGTCGACGAGCACGTCGGCCTCGCCGAGGTGGCCCGCGGCCAGCAGACCGTCGACGACGGCGGTGTGGTCCTCCACCTCGTAGCCGAGGGCGGCCGCCCAGAACCGCGCGAGGGCATGCGGGTCGGCGGCGTCGAACGCGATCTGCAGGGTCGGGGTCACGGCGACCATCCTGGCCGCTGATGCGGACAGCGGGTGTCCGCATCGGCGCGAGCGGAACCGCTCGGGCGGAACTGTCGGGGGTCCGGTGCAGCATGCGTCCCGACCCACCCCCGAGCACCGGAGGCCCCCGTGGACCAGCCCGTCACCGCGGACCCCGTCATGGACGCCGTCGGCGCCGCCGTCGAGGCGGGCCGTGCCGGTGACCGGGCCGGGGCCCGCGCCCGGTTCGAGGCCCTGTGGGAGCAGGTGACCGCCGACGGCGACCCGTTCCACCGGTGCACGCTGGCCCACTACGCCGCGGACGTGCAGGACGACCCGGCCGCCGAGCTGGTGTGGGACGAGCGCGCCCTGGCCGCCGCCGAGGAGCTGACCGACGAGCGGGCGCAGCGCCACCACGCCGGGCTGACGGTCGGCGGGTTCCTGCCGTCGCTGCACCTGAACCTGGCCGACGTGCACCGTCGCCTCGGCTGCGACGACCGGGCGCGCCACCACCTGACCCGGGCCCGGGACCGGGTGGGGGCGCTGCCCGACGACGGCTACGGCGCGATGATCCGCGCCGGGATCGACCGCTGCGGCGAGCGCCTCGACCTCGGGGACCGCACGTGAGCGAGCCGCACTCAGACGACCGCGCCGTCGCCCGCGCGGCGCCGTGCCCGGTCGGCCTTCGAGGGGTGTCGCCGTCCCGCCTTGCCGACCGGCTGCTTCGCTCCGGAGGTCCGCGGCGCGGGCCCGGTCCAGCGCTGCTGCAGCAGGATCGACACCGGCCCGGCGACGACGATCGTCGACACCGTGCCGACCACGATGCCCACGATCAGCGCCAGTGCGAAGTCCCCGAGGGTCGCCCCGCCGAGGAACAGCAGCATGACCAGGATCGTCAGCGTCGAGATGCCGGTGTTCACCGTCCGCGGCAGCGTCGAGAGCACCGCCGACCCCACGGCCCGGTGGAACGGCGCCTTCGCATCGCGTGCCCAGTGCTCGCGCACGCGGTCGAACACGACCACGGTGTCGTTGACCGAGTAGCCGATGACGGTGAGCAGCGCCGCGAGGAACACGCCGTCGGCGGTGCGCCCGGTCCAGGCGAACACCCCGACCACGACCAGCGCGTTGGTCAGCAGCGCCGCGACCGCGCCGGCGCCGAGCGTCCAGCGGAACCGGAACGCCAGATACAGGAACTGCGCGGCGAGCGCGACGCCCAGCGCGATGATCCCGCCGCGGGCCAGCTCGGCACCGAGGCTGGGGCCGATGAGCTCGTCGCGCAGCAGCTCGGCGCCGCCACCGGCCGCGCCGACGACCTCGCGCAGCTGCCCGACCTGGGCGTCGGTGAGCTCGCCGGAGCGCAGCGCGACCGCGCCGTCGCCGGTCTCGGTGACGGTGAGCCCGCCGATCCCGGTGGTGGCGACGGCGTCGCGGACCTGCTCCACGCCCACCGGGTCCGTCGTCGTGAACTCGACCAGCCGGCCGCCGGTGAACTCGACGCCGAGCTCCAGGCCGCGCACGAACAGTCCGGACACCATCACGACCACCACGACCCCGGCGACGGCGAGGTACCGCCCGGGCCGCCGCAGGAATCCGGGGTCCCTCGCCTCGAGCCTGCGCCGGACCGGGCCGACCCCGGTGATACCGGTGATGCCCGGCCTACGCTTCACCGCGGGGATCCGGAGGACGGCCAGGGTGAGCAGCCGGGACAGCACCAGCGCCGAGAACAGCGACACCACCACACCGATGACCAGCGTGACACCGAACCCGCGGACCGGGCCCGACGCGAGCCCGAACAGCAGCACCGCGGCGAGCAGCGAGGTCACGGCGACGTCGCCGACCGCGGACAGCGAGTTCGCATAGCCCATCTCCGAGGCGCGTTCCAGGCGTGGCTTCGCCGCGTACTCCTCGCGGGAACGTTCGGCGATCAGCACGTTCGCGTCGACGGCCATGCCGACCGCGAGGACGAACGCGGCCAGGCCGGGCAGCGTGAGCGTGGCACCGAGCCCGGTCTGCACCGAGTAGGCGACGAGTGCGTACCCGCCGAGCGCGACGACGGCGACCAACCCGACGAGCCGGTAGACCACGATGAGGAACGCCCCGGCCAGCGCCGAGCCGATGATCGCGGCCCAGGCGCTCGCGGAGATCGCGTCGGCACCCAGGGTCGGGCCGACGGTCCGCTGCTCGATGATCTCCACGGGCAGCGGGAGGGCGCCGCCCTCGATCAGTACGGCCAGCTCGGAGGCCTGCTCGGGGGAGAAGTTGCCGGTGATCTGGGTCTGCCCGCCGAGCATGCCGACGTTGCACGGGATGTCCTCGACGACCTGCGGGGAGGAGATGACCTGCTGGTCGAGCACGATCGCGACCCGGCGCTGCGGGTCGCCGGGCGGCGCGCACGCGGCCTGGCCGGTGAGGGACTGCCAGCGGGCGGGGCCGTCGCCGTCGAAGCTGATGTTCACGATGTGCCCGACGCCCTGCGGGTTGGGCGAGGACATCGCCGAGCCCACCATGTCGCCGGTCAGCGCCGGTGGGCCGAGCTGGAGCGGCTGGCCCTGCTCGTCGGTGCCGGGGGCGCCCCCGGCGGCGGGGTCGCCGATCCCGAGCACCGGGTGCATCGTCAGCTGCGCGGTCCGGCCGAGGGTCTCCGCGGCCTCGGCGGGGTCGGTCAGCCCGGGGAGCTCGACGATGATCCGGTTCTCCCCGGACCGGGCCAGGCTGGGCTCGGCGACACCGAGCCCGTCGACGCGCCCGCGCAGCACCTCCAGCACGCGGTCGGTGCCCTCGCCGTCGGCGGCGACCTCGGGGGTGTCGCGGGTCTCCAGGACGATCTGGGTGCCGCCGCGCAGGTCCAGCCCCAGCGTGGGGGCGGTGGTGAGCGCGACGACGGAGGACAGGGCGAGCACGGCGAGCGCGATGAGCGCCCGCCAGAGCACGGGGCGTGGCTTCACAGGGATCCTCGGCGGCGGGCGCCCCGGTCGGGACCGGGGCACGGCGGGGTGGTGCGGGGGAGTGGCGGGCGGTGGCGACCGGCGGGGTCGTCCGGTCAGGCCCGCGGCGGGCCCCGCGACCCGATGTCCGCGCCGGTCCCGGGCCTCGGGGCGGCGGCCGTCGTCCGGTCGTCGGCGGGCGCGGGCGCATCGTGCCCGAGCCCGGCGGCGTCGAGGACCAGCACGTCCAGGGCGGGCCCGGGGTGGCCGGTCGCGTCCGGGGCGACCGGACCGTCGTGCGCGGAGCGCCCCAGCAGTGCGGGCCGGGGCGCCTCGGCGGGCGCGACGTCCTGCCCGACCGAAGCCGCCGCCGTGGCCGGGACGGCCTCGTCGGTCAGCGACCCGGCGATCGGGGCGAGCGCCGCGACCAGCGACAGCAGCAGCACCGCGACGAGGCGGCGGGCCGGGCTGCGGGTCGTGCGCACGAGGGTGATCCGTCCGGTTCGGGGGTTTCCTGCGGCGACGGTACCGGTCACCGCACCGGCGACGACGGCGCAGGGGTCGGGCACCGGGCGCGCGGCCGCTCGCCGTTCGGCACAATCGCGACCGCACCAGCGTGACGACCCAGAGAGGACGACTGACGTGAGCACGGATCCGTCGACCAGCGAGACGATCGACTCCGACACGACGGGCGGGGAGACGATCGAGTTCCAGGCCGAGGCCCGGCAGCTGCTGCGGTTGATGATCCATTCGATCTACTCGAACAAGGACGTCTTCCTGCGCGAGCTGATCTCCAACGCCTCCGACGCGCTGGACAAGCTGCGCCTCGCCGCCTACCAGGACAAGGACCTGGGCGCCGACACCGAGGACCTGCACGTCGAGCTCGTGCCGGACGCCGGGGCGCGCACCCTCACCGTCCGCGACAACGGCATCGGGATGACCCGCGACGAGGTCGTCGACCTGATCGGCACCATCGCGAGGTCGGGCACGGCGGAGCTGCTCGCGAAGCTCCGGGAGGCCGGCGACGACGCCCGCCAGGAGCTGATCGGCCAGTTCGGCGTCGGCTTCTACTCCTCGTTCATGGTCGCCGACCGCGTCGAGCTCGTGACCCGCAAGGCCGGCGCGGGCGAGGGCGTGCGGTGGACCTCCGACGGTGAGGGCACCTACACGATCGAGCCCGTCGCCGACGCCCCGCAGGGCACCGCGGTCACCCTGCACCTCAAGGCGTCCGACGCCGAGGACCAGCTGCACGACTACGCCGACCCCTCGGTGCTGCGGCGCATCGTGAAGACCTACTCCGACTTCATCACCTGGCCGGTCCGGATGCCTCCCGGAACCCGCACGGCGGGGGACGCGGACGACGCTGCGCCCGAGACGCTGAACTCGATGAAGGCGCTGTGGGCCCGCCCGCAGAAGGACGTGACCGAGGAGGAGTACGCCGAGTTCTACCGGCACGTCAGCCACGACTGGCAGGAGCCGCTGGAGACGATCCGGCTCGCCGCCGAGGGCACCTTCGAGTACCAGGCGCTGCTGTTCCTGCCGAAGGTCGCGCCGATGGACCTCCACATGCGCGACGCCCGCCGCGGCGTCCAGCTCTACGTCCGGCGCGTGTTCATCATGGACGACTGCGAGGCGCTCGTCCCCGAGTACCTGCGGTTCGTCAAGGGCGTCGTCGACGCCGCGGACCTCTCGCTGAACGTGTCGCGCGAGATCCTCCAGCAGGACCGCCAGATCTCGGCGATCCGCAGGCGCCTGGTGAAGAAGGTGCTGTCGGTGCTCGGCTCGCTGCGCGACAACGAGCCGGAGAAGTACGCGACCTTCTGGGAGCAGTGCGGCCGGGCGCTCAAGGAGGGACTGCTGTCCGACGCCGACAACCGCGACACCATCCTCGGGGTCTCGGCGTTCGCGACCACCCACGACGCCGACGCGCCGACCTCGCTCGCCGCCTACACGGAGCGGATGCGCGAGGGCCAGGACGCGATCTACTACATGACCGGGGACTCGCGGACCGCGATCGAGGCCTCCCCGCACATGGAGGCGTTCCGGGACAAGGGCTACGAGGTCCTGCTGCTCACCGACCCGGTCGACGAGGTGTGGGTCGACGCCGTCGACGGCTTCGACGGCACCCCGCTGCGCTCCATCGCCAAGGGCCAGGTGGACCTGCAGACCGACGAGGAGAAGGAGGAGGCGGCGGCGAAGCAGACCGAGTTCGCCGACCTCTGCACCTGGATGGCCGCGGTGCTGACCGAGGACGTCAAGGAGGTCCGGCTCTCCACCCGGCTCACCACCTCCCCGGCCGTCCTCGTCGGCGACGAGTTCGACATGACCCCGACCCTGGAGAAGATGTACCGGGCGATGGGGCAGGAGCCGCCGAAGGTGAAGCGGATCCTCGAGCTCAACCCGTCGCATCCGCTGGTCACCGGGCTGCGCGACGCCCGCGCCGCGGGGAAGGACGAGAGCGGCACCGTCGAGCTGCTGCACGGCATGGCGCTGTTGGCCGAGGGCGGCGAGCTCGCCGACCCGTCCCGGTTCGTGGGGCTGCTCGCGGAGCGCCTGCAGCACGCGCTCTGACGCCGGGCGGCGCGGGGACCGTGCCGTGACGAGAGCCGCACATCTGAAGAGTCGCTCAGGTGTCGTGGCTATGCTGTCGCGGTGATCGGGAACCCGCGCCGCTGGGCGCCGCTGCTCGCCGGACTGGTGCTCCTCGCGGGGTGCGGCGCGGGTGACCCGGTCGCGGCACCCGCCGGGCACGGCGACCACGGCACGGGCCCCGCCGCCGACGCGGTCGTCAACTGCGGCGTCGACGTGCACGTGCAGCGCCCGGAGCGGGTCGTCGCGATGTTCCAGAACGGCATCGAGGCCGTCCTCGCGCTCGGGGCGGGGCACCGGCTGGTCGGCGCGGCCTACCTGGACAACCCGCTGCCGGCACAGCTCGACCCGGACTTCCGGCCGCAGGACTACTGGCCCGAGGAGTACCCGTCGCGCGAGGAGGTGCTGCGGGTCGACCCGGACCTCGTCGTCTCCGGCTTCACCGGTGCCTTCACCCGGGAGGGTCTCGGCACCCGCGCCGAGCTCGGTGCCACCGGCACGCATACCTTCCTGTTCAGCGCCTACTGCCCGACCGCCGACGGCGGCGACCAGCAGAGCATCGGCGACAACGACGTGTCCTTCGCCGGCGTCGAACGCGACCTCACCGACCTCGGGCGCCTGCTGGGCGCCGAGGACCGGGCCGCGCAGGTCGTCGCCGGCATGCGCGGCACCCTCGCCGACGTCGCCGCCCGGCTCGACGGCGTCACCGACCGTCCGCGGGTGGCGATGCTGAACTCCCCGGGCAGTACCGGTGAACTGCGGGTCTTCGGCACCGGCGACGTCGCGACCACGATCATCGAGGCCGCGGGCGGGCGGCAGGCGTTCGACACCCTCGCCGGCCGGCAGCGCACCGTGTCCCTGGAGGGCGTCGTCGCGGCGAGCCCGGACGTGATCGTGATCCCGGCCTGCTGCGGGCGCGACGTCGGCCCGGAGGGCGCGGAGCCGCTGGCCGAGCGTCTGCGGAACGACCCGGCGCTCGCGACGGTCCCCGCGGTACGCGACGGGAAGGTGTTCACCACGACCTTCGCCGAGATCAGCCCCGGCATCCGCAACGCCGACGCGGTCGCGACGCTCGCCCGGCGGCTGCACCCCGACCGGTTCGGCGGCTGAGCCCCGGCGACGGGCGGGTCGGGGGTGGAGTGCGGATCCGCCCGGCGCCGTTGCCGAGCGGACGACCGGAACCGTAGCGGGTCCGCGTCGCCCGCGACAGCGACCGTGCCCCGATCGTTGCTAGGGCTCCTCCGAGCCCGGGGGCAGCGGCGGGTTGCCCGGTCGCAGCCCGTCGAGCAGCAGCGCCAGGTAGCGGGCGCGGTCCTCGCCCGACGCCGTCTCCGCCGCGTCCGACCCCTCGGCGACGGCCAGCGCCATGACCAGTACCGCCGACAGGTCCCGCGGGGTGAGCTCCGGACGCACCGCACCGGCCTCGCGCGCCCGGTCCAGCAGCCGGGTCAGCGTCCGGCCGTAGCGCTCGGCGGACTCGACGTCGAACGCGCCGGCCTCACGGGCCAGCTGCAGGATCGTCCGCCGTCCGGCGATCGCCTCCACCGCCCGGCCCAGCGACCCGGCCAGGTCGGCCCAGGGGTCGCCGTCCCCGGCGGCCGCGGTCGGCTCGATCTCCGCGACGAACACCTGGTCCAGCACCGCCCGCACCAGCACGTCGCGGGTCCGGAACCGGCGGTACAGCGTCGCGACGCCGACCCCGGCCCGGCGCGCGATCTCCTCCAGCGGGACGTCCGCTCCGTCGGACTCGAACGCCGCGGCCGCCGTGTCGACGATCCGGCGGTGGTTGCGGGCGGCGTCGGCGCGCAGCGGACGGCCCGCCGGGGAGCCGTCGAGCGACGAAGCGGTCATCACTGCACGGTATCGCCCGGCCTCACCAGGTCACCGGCAGCGTGTGCATGCCGTAGACGAAGTGGTAGGCCCGGAAGGCCTCGGGCGGGACCGGCCCGGCCGGGGCGAGCGTCGGGAAGCGGCGGAGCAGGGCCGGGAACGCCGTCGCCATCTCCATCCGGGCCAGCGGGGCACCCAGGCAGTGGTGCACACCGTGCCCGAACGCGACATGTCCGGCCGCGCCGCGGGTGAGGTCGAGCCGGGCGGGGTCGTCGAACCCGGACCCGGTGTCGCGGTTGGCGGTGGGCAGCGAGCACATCACCAGCGACCGCGCCGGGATCGGGGTGTCGCGCAGGACGGTGTCGGTCGTCGTCACCCGGACCACACCGGTGTGCACGATCGACAGCCACCGGAGCAACTCCTCCACGGCGGGCCGGGCCAGCTCGGGGTCGCTGCGCAGCAGCGCGGCCTGCTCCGGGTCCTCCAGCAGCGCCAGGGTGCCCAGCGACAGCATGTTCGACGTCGTCTCGTGCCCGGCGATCAGCAGCAGCGACGCGATCCCGACCAGCTCGTCGTGGCTGATCTCCTCGCCGTGCTCGCGGATCAGCATCCCGAGGATGTCCTCGCCCGGGTCGGCCAGAGCCGCGTCGACGAGCCGGCTCATGTAGGCGCGGTTCTCCCGGCCCACGGCCAGCCGCTCCCGGGCGGGCAGGGACACGTCGAGCAGGCGCGTCGACCGGGCGGTGAACTCGTCGCGGTCGGTGTAGGGCACCCCGAGCAGCTCGCAGATGACCATCGACGGCACCGGCAGGGCGAACAGGGAGACCAGGTCGGCACCCGGCCCGGCGGCCTCCAGCGCGTCGAGGTGCTCGTCGACGATCTCGGTGATCCGCGGCTCCAGGCGGGCCATCCGGCGCTGGGTGAACTCGCGGGTGAGGAAGCAGCGCAGCCGGGTGTGCTCCGGCGGGTCCTGCAGCAGCAGCTGGCCGGCCCGCATCTGCTCCTGCTCGCGCTCCGACAGCGGCGGTGCGTCCGGGCGGGTCAGCTCGGCGCTCCCGGCGTTGGAGTAGGTCGCGGCGTCGCCGAGCACGTGCCGCACGTCGTCGTAGCGGGTGACGAGGTAGGCCTCGGCGCCGAAGGCGGTCCGCACCCGTGGGACGTCGCCGGAGTCGCGGATGCGCTCCAGCTCGGCGTCGGGCAGGAACCGGTCGCGGCGCATGTGCAGCGGGAGCGTGAAGTCCGTGGCGGTGTCGGTCATGGTGCTGGCCTCCGGAGGGTCGGCGGGCGCGTCGCACCCCACGGTAACCGCTCAAACGACAGTGTGCTCTCGTTTCGCGTCACCTGTCCGGTACGCCCCGGATGACCGCCGGACCGGTGGCACCGGGCGAACCGTGACAGGCTGCAACCGTCATCGGCGACGGCGCCCCGGGGAGATCCGTGTTCCAGCAAGATCCCGAACCACTCGGCAGTCTCTGGCTGTCCGCACTCGTCGCACTGCTCCCGCTGGTGGCGATCTTCGTGACGCTGGGTGCCCTGCGCTGGAAGGCGCACTGGGCCGGGCTGGCCGCACTCGTCGTCGCCGTCGCGGTCGCGGTGGCGGCCTTCGGGATGCCGGTGCACCTGGCCCTGCTCTCGGCCACCGAGGGAGCGGTGTTCGGCCTGTTCCCGATCATGTGGATCGTCTTCACCGCGATCTGGCTCTACCAGCTCACCGTCGCCGCGGGCCGGTTCGAGGACCTGCGCGCCGCCTTCGGGCTGATCTCCGACGACCCCCGGGTGCAGGCGATCATCATCGCGTTCTGCTTCGGTGGTCTGCTCGAGGCGCTGGCCGGGTTCGGTGCCCCGGTGGCGATCACCGGCGTCATGCTGATGGCGCTCGGGTTCTCCCCGGTCCGGGCGGCGGTCGTCGTGCTGCTGGCCAACACCGCCCCCGTCGCGTTCGGCGCGGTCGGCACGCCGATCATCACCGCGGGCACCCTCACCGGGATCCCGTACAACGAGATCGGCGCCGTCGTCGGACACCAGACCCCGGTGCTCGCGTTCATCGTGCCGACGCTGCTGGTGCTGCTCGTCGACGGGAGGCGCGGGGTGCGCCAGGTCTGGCCGGTGGCGCTCGTCATCGGTCTCGCGTTCGCCGTCGCCCAGTGGCTGGCCGCCACCCACCTCTCGGTCGAGCTCACCGACATCGTCGCCTCACTGACCGGGCTGGCGGCCGGCGTGGTCCTGCTGCGCTTCTGGCAGCCGCGCGGCGGCGCCGAGGCGACGGAGACGCTGCGCATCGAGCGCACCGCCGACGCACCCGTCGAGGACCCGGGAGGCGACGGCGGTGGGTCCGTCGCGACCGAGAAGCGCACCCTCGCCGAGCGCTCGCAGGCGCTGTCGGTCGGCAGGCTGTTCATGGCCTTCGCGCCGTACCTGCTGATCATCGTGGTGTTCTCGGTGGCGAAGCTGGTCGGCCCGGTGTCGACCTTCCTGACCGGCACCGACATCGAGATCGGCTGGCCGGGGCTCGACGGACAGGTCCTCGGCGCGTCCGGGGACCCGGTGTCGACCACGACCTACAGCGTCCAGTGGCTGTCCTCGCCCGGCTCGCTGCTGCTGATCTGCGGCATCGGCGTCGCGGTGATGTACCGGCTCACGCCCGCGACGGCGGTCCGGGAGTTCGCCGCCACCGCGTACAAGCTGCGGTTCGCCTTCCTCACCGTGGCCACCGTCCTCGCGCTGGCCTACGTGATGAACCTGTCCGGGCAGACGATCTCCATAGGCACCTGGATCGCCGGGACCGGCGCGGCGTTCGCGTTCCTCTCGCCGATCCTCGGCTGGCTCGGCACCGCGGTCACCGGCTCGGACACCTCGGCCAACGCCCTGTTCGCGACGCTGCAGCAGACCGCGGCCGAGCAGGCGGGCCTGGACCCGCACCTGATGGTCGCGGCGAACACCTCCGGCGGCGTCGTCGGGAAGATGATCAGTCCGCAGAACCTCACCATCGCGGCGACGGCCGTGGGCGTCGCCGGCCGGGAGTCCGAGCTGTTCCGGCGGACGATCCTGTGGAGCGTCGGGCTGCTCGCGGTGCTGTGCGTGCTGGTGTTCCTGCAGTCGACCCCGGTGCTCGGATGGATGCTCCCGACCTTCTGACCACGCCGCCGGGCGCTGCGGAAAGATCGCCCGGGTGCGCCTGACCGTCCTGCCCACCGCCGATCTCGGGCGCGACGGGCTCCGTGCCCTGCGTGCCCTGCTCGACGCCGCGTTCCCCGCCGACGCCGACGGGGCCGGCGGGTTCGACGACGCCTCGTTCGACCACGCGCTCGGCGGGGTGCACGTGCTGGCCGGTCCGCTGCACGACCCGGTCGGGCACGCGGCCGTCGTGGGCCGCAGGCTGCTGCACGACGGCGTCGCGCTGCGCACCGGCTACGTCGAGGCCGTGGCCGTGCGGCCCGGGAGCCAGGGCGGCGGGCTCGGCGGGCTGCTCATGGCCGAGGTGGACCGGATCGTGCGCGGCGGGTACCGGCTCGGGGCGCTCGGCGCGGCCGCCCGCGCCGCGCGGCTCTACCGCAGGCACGGCTGGGAACCGTGGTGCGGCCCGCTCGCCGCGCTCACCCCTTACGGCGTCGTCGACACCCCCGACGAGCGCGGCGCCGTGCACGTCCTGCCCGTCGACGCGCCGCTCGACCCGGCCCGCGCGCTGGTCTGCGACTGGCGCGACGGCGAGCTGTGGTGACGCCCCCGGAGTGACGCGGCCGGTTCACCCGGATGTCGACCAGGAGTCGGGTGATCGTCATCCGGCGCCGGTGGAGTTCACCCGTGCAACTGGCGGTGCTCGACCTGGCGGGTACGACGATGGTCGACGACGGGCTCGTGCTCGCCGGCCTGCGGGCCGGCCTGCGCGCCGCCGGGGTCCGCGTCGACGGTCCCTGCTACCCGGCGCTGGACCGGCAGGCCCGCGCGACGATGGACCGCCCGGTCATGACGGTGCTCGGCGAGCTCCTCGACGGCGACATGTACCGGGCCCGCCGCGCGCACTCCGCGTTCGCCGACCACCTGCACGCCGCGCTGGACGCGGGCCGCGTCCGCCCGGTCCCCGGCGCCGCGCAGACCCTCGACGCGCTCCGCGACGCCGGCCTGAGCGTGGCCCTGACCTGCGGGTTCGATCCCGAGCTGCGGGACCGGCTGGTGTCGGCGCTGGAGTTCACCGAACGGGCGGACATGGTCCTGTCGCCCGCCGACGTCGACGGCCGCGGCCTGCCCGAGCCCGACCTGCTCCACGCCGCGGCACGGCGGGCCGGGACCGAGCACTCCCAGGTCGCGGTGGCCGGTGACGCGACCGCCGACATCGACGCCGCCGTCCGGGCGGGGGCGGGGCTCGCGGTCGGGGTGCGGGGTGGGGCGCACGGCGAGCCGCGGCTGCGTGCGGCGGGCGCCGACGCCGTCATCGACTCGGTCGCGGACCTGCCCGCGCTGCTCGGCCTCCCCAGCTGAGCCCGCACGGCGTAGCGTCCGTCCCGATCTTGACCGGTCCGCGGTGATGACGGGGGTGGCGGCGTGGCCCGACGCACGGTGGCGGTGGCGTCGCTCGGCACGATGCTGGCCCTGGTCAGCTACACCGCGCCGCTGGCCACCCTGGCCCCGATCGCGGCCGACCTGGGCTCCTCGCCGTCGGGGCGCTCCTGGATCCTCAGCTCGATGAGCCTGGGGCTCACCGCGGTGCTGCTGACCGCGGGGACCCTGGCCGACCGGCTGGGGCGGCGCGCGGTGTTCACGACCGGCGCGGTCGTGCTGGCCCTGGCCTCGGCGGGCGGCGCGCTCGCCACCGGCACCGCCGGGTTCGTCGCCGGCCGGATCGGGCAGGGCGTCGGGGCCGCCGCGGTCGTCGCGTGCAGCCTCGCGCTGATCGGGCACGCGCTGCCGCCGGGTCCGCGCCGCTCGGCCGCCACCGGGCTGTGGGGCGCGGCGCTGGCCGCCGGGATCGCGGCCGGTCCGCTGCTCGCGGGCCTGCTGCCGTGGCGGGTGCTCTACCTCGCGGTCGCGGTCGCCGGGCTGGCGCTCGCCGTCGCCGGCGCGACGCTGCTCACCGAGTCCACCGCCGGGCGGCCGCGCCCGGTCGACGTCGCGGGGATGGTGCTGCTCGCCGCCGGGCTGACGGTGCTGCTCGCCGGCCTCACCGAGGCCCGGCGGCTGCCGGTCACCACCACGACCGTCGTGCTGCTGGTCGCCGGGGCGGCGCTGCTGGCGGGGTTCGTCGCCGTCCAGTTCGTCGTCGCGCACCCGATGGCGGGGCCGGAGCTGTTCCGCCATCCCGGGCTGGTCGCGGCGACCGTCGCGAGCATGGCCACCGGGCTCGGCATCATCTCGCTGAGCTCCTACCTGCCCGCGCTGCTCGCCCCGGTGCACGGCACCGCCCCCGCGACGGCGGCGCTGCTGCTGCTCGGCTGGTCGGGCACCAGCATCGTGACCGCGCTGCTCACCCGCCGGATCAGCGAACGGGTCACCGGCGGGGTCCGTCTCGGCGTGGGCCTGCTGGTCATGACGGCCGGTCAGCTCGGGCTGCTCGCGACCGGTTCCGGCACCGGGGCGGTCCTGGCCGCGCTCGTCGTCGTCGGCGTCGGCACCGGGGTCGTGAACGCGACGCTCGGCCGCGAGGCGGTCGCCTCGGTGCCGCCGGACCGGGCGGGCACCGGTAGCGGCATCAACAACACCACCCGCTACCTGGGCGCCGCCGTCGGCGTCACGCTGACCTCGGTGCTGACCTCACCGGCGGGCGACGAGCCGGTGCCGGTGCTGCTGGCCGGCTGGCACGTCGCCGTGCTGGTCGCGACCGGGTTCACCCTGCTCGGCGCACTCATCGCGCTGGCCTGCGCCCGCTCGGCAGCCCGCCCCCCGGTCCCGGCGCCGCAGGGTTGACGGCCGGTGCCGCGGCGAGCAGCGTGCGGGGACGTGACGACCCTGCTGGTGATCGGATTCGACCCGGCGCGGATCCCCGGGTACGACCCGGCGCCCGTGCTCACCGCCCTGGAACGGGGCCGCGACGCCTACCGCGCGGCCGGGATCGAGGCGACCGAGGTCCTCGTCGGGCCGGACGGTGAGCTGCCCCGGATCACCGCGGCGCTGACCGCCCGCCGCTACGACTGCGTGCTCGTCGGCGGCGGGCTCCGGAAGCCCCCGGAGTGCCTGGAGCTGTTCGAGCGGGTGGTGAACCTGGTGCACCGGCACGCGCCCGGCTCGGCGATCGCGTTCGGCACCTCGCCCGTCGACGGAGCCGAGGCCGCCCTCCGTGCGCCGGCCGCCGCATGAGGGTGGGGGAGCGGGTCGCCGACGCCCTGGCCGCAGGCCGCCCGGTGCTGGCGTGCGAGTCGACGATCGTCACCCACGGCCTGCCCACACCGCGCAACCTCGCCGTCGCCCGGGAGGCCGAGGAGCTCGTCGGCTCGCTCGGCGTCGTCCCGGCGACCATCGGGGTGCTCGACGGCGAGGTCGTCGTCGGGCTGACCGGCGACGAGCTCTCCCGGCTGGCGGGATCCCCCGGCGTGGCGAAGCTGTCCGCCCGGGACCTGCCGGTGGCCGTGGCGACCGGCGCGAGCGGGGGCACGACGGTCGCGGCGACCGCGCACCTCGCCCACCGGGCCGGCATCCGGGTGTTCGCCACCGGCGGGCTCGGCGGGGTGCACCGCGGTGCCGCGCGCACCTTCGACGAGTCGGCCGACCTGCCCGCGCTCGCCGCGCTGCCGCTGGTGGTGGTGAGCGCCGGGGTGAAGTCGGTGCTCGACGTGCCGGCCACCCTGGAGCGGCTGGAGACCCTCGGTGTCACCGTCGCCGGGTACCGCACGCACGCCTTCCCCGGCTTCTACGTCGCCGACTCCGGGCACCGGGTCGGCCAGCGGGTGGAGTCGCCGGAGCAGGCCGCTGCGGCCTGGCGGGCCGCCCGCGACCTCGGCTTGCCCGGGGCGCTGCTGGTGGCGAACCCGGTCCCGGCCGCCGAGCAGCTCCCGCCCGATGTCCATGACGCCGCCCTGGCCGACGCCCTCGCCGCGCTCGACGGGGCCGGGATCGGCGGACAGGACGCGACGCCGTTCCTGCTGGCGCGGGTCCGCGACGCGACCGGCGACGCCAGCCTGGAGGTCAACGTCGCGGTGTACCGCCACAACGTGGCACTGGGCGCCCGGATCGCCACCGCCCTGACGGGGCGGTGACGTGCCGGTGGCTCCTCAGACGACGGGCGTGATCGCCCGCAGCGCTTCGGAGCCGCGTACGGCCGTGGTCAGGTCGGCCAGCGCCCGCCCGTGCGCCGCCGCGAGCTCCGCGGAGGCCTCGGTGAGGGTGTTGCGGTCCACGTAGCCGGAATGGTCGAGGTAGAGCCCGGGGGACAGAACCTGGACGGCGAAGAACCCGGCCAGCACCGACCGCAGCCCGTCGACGGCGAGGAAGTGGTGCCCGCTCGCGCCGGTCAGCACGACCGCGGCCGCCTTGCCCTGGAGCGGGGCGGTCTTCTCGCCCCACTTCCCGCGCTCGGTGGCCTCCAGCAGCGCGCGCAGCGACGCCGTGTGCCCGGCCCGGTAGACCGGACTGCCGAACACGACGGCGTCGGCGTCGGCGAAGGCCGCGGTGACCTCGGCGACGGGGGTCTGCGACAGCTCGACCAGGGCGGTGTCGGCCCCGGTACCGGCGAGGATCCCGGCGACGGCGGCCGCCGTGCGCCCGCCCGGCTCCGGGCCCGCGACGACCCCGATGATCCGGCCCACGGTGCCGCTCACGACTCGGCCCGCGGGGTGAGGGCGTAGGTGCCGCGGTGGAACAGCAGCGGCAGCCGCTCCGGGTCCGCGCCGAGCGCGTCGACCCGGGCGACGACGATCGTGTGGTCGCCGCCGTCGTACTCGTTCCACAGGGTGCAGTCGACCCAGGCGCCGACGCCGTCGAGGACCGGTGAGCCGGACGGGGCCGCCTCCCAGGTCACCCCGGCGAACTTGTCGACCCCGGAGCGGGCGAACCCGGCGCTGTGGTGCTCGTGGTCGGCGGCCAACACGTTCACACAGAACCGGCCCACCTCGCGGATGCGCGGCCAGGTCGAGGACCCGCGTGACGGCGCGAAGCTCACCAGTGGCGGGTCCAGCGACAGCGACGCGAAGGACTGACAGGTGAACCCGATGGGCCCGTCCGGGCCGATCGCGGTGACGACGACGACGCCGGACGCGAACGCGCCCAGTGCGTCGCGCATGGACTCCGGGGTCACGCCGGGGGTGACCGGGCCGGGGAGGGAACGCGACATGACCCGACCCTAGGCGGGGACGGTGCGCTCGGCCAACGATCCGGACCCGGGTGGTGGGGAACACGCCGTGCCGTGTCGCGGCCGCCACCGTGTCGCCGTGACCGCTCCGGAATCGATCCGGTAGAACTCCCCGTGCCGTGCATCCCGAACTCGTGGGGAGCCCCGGGGTGCCCGAGACGGCAACGGCCGGCGGAGCGATCGCTCCGCCGGCCGTCCGTCACCGGGGGCCGGGTGGGGGGACGCCCGGCCGGCCCGGGTCAGCTCGCGTAGGCGCGCAGCTTGTCGGCGCGCTCGCCGACCCGCAGCTTCGACATGACCTCGCGCTCGATCTGGCGCACCCGCTCGCGGGAGAGCTTGAAGGCGCGGCCGATCTGGTCGAGCGTGTGCGGCTGGCCGTCGTCGAGGCCGAACCGCATCCGGATGACCTTCTGCTCGCGGTCCTCCAGGGTCGACAGCACCCGGCGGAGGTCGTCGTGCAGCAGGCTCGAGATCACGGTGTTCTCGGCGTCGGTCGCCTCGGCGTCCTCGATGAAGTCACCGAGTGGCGCCTCCTCCTCGGACCCGACCGGCATGTCCAGGCTCACCGGGTCGCGGGCGTGGTCGAGCAGGTCCTGGATCTTGTGCTCCGGGATCCCCGACTCGGCCGACAGCTCGGCGTCGCTGGGCTCGCGGCCCTGGCGCTGGTGCATGTCCCGCTTGATCCGGGCCAGTTTGTTGACCTGCTCCACCAGGTGCACGGGCAGCCGGATGGTGCGGGCCTGGTCGGCCATGCCCCGCGTGATGGCCTGCCGGATCCACCAGGTCGCGTAGGTCGAGAACTTGAAGCCCTTGGTGTAGTCGAACTTCTCCACCGCGCGGATCAGGCCCAGGTTGCCCTCCTGGATCAGGTCCAGCAGCGGCATCCCGCGCCCGGTGTAGCGCTTGGCGAGCGAGACCACCAGCCGGAGGTTCGCCTCCAGCAGGTGGTTCTTGGCCAGCAGCCCGTCGCGGACGACCGCGCGCAGGTCGCGGCGGTACTGCAGGTCCAGCCCGTCCAGCGTGCCGTCGGCGGCGGCGGTGTCCAGCCGGTGCTGGGCGAACACGCCGGCCTCGATGCGCCGGGCGAGCTCGACCTCCTGCGCCGCGGTCAGCAGTGCGGTCTTGCCGATCCCGTTGAGGTAGACGCGCACCAGGTCCGCGGCGGGACTCTGGGCGTCGAGATCCTCCGCCACCGCGGCCGCGGCACCGGGTACGGTGGCTTCCAGTGCGGTGCCTCCGTCGCCGTCGGTGCGACGGCGGGAGCTGCGAGCGACCTTGGGGGCGGTCCGCTTCGCGCCGGACGACGACACGGTGGCGCGAGCGGGGGCCTCGGTCGTGAGGCGCGGGCCGGGTACGGCCGGAGCGGTCGTGGTCACCGTCATGTGCATTTCCTCCCCTGCGCGGGCTGCGGCGGGCGATTGATGGGCCTCGCCGCTTGCCCTGTACGGGGTCAACGCAGCCGTTCCGGGGATCGTTCCCACGACGAGGCCCCGCAGGCCGGAAATGTGCCTGCGGGGCCGTGTCGTCGGTCACATGCAGTTGCGGTTCTCTCAGGGTCCTCTTAGAGAGCGACCCGGCCGGGCGTACCGGTCAGGGTGCGGGCACCCGCGGGGTGTCCCGTGGGTCGGCCACGGCGCGGACGCTGCTGCGCCGCCGCGACGCCTTGCCGGCCCCGGTGTCCTTCTTCGACGGCACCGAGTGGCCGTAGACGGTCTCCATCAGCACCGGCCAGTCGTGGCGCAGTGCGTCACGGCCCATGAACAGCCCCAGGTGGCCCGCGGTCGCCGTCCGGTAGGTGACGTCCGCGGCCGGGGTCCCGACCTTCTCCGCCGCCGCGAACAGCTGCGGGGCCGGGGTGATGTGGTCCGCGGAGCCCGCCAGCAGCAGCAGCGGGCAGCCGATCGCCCCCATGTCGACGGTCCGGCCGTCGACGGTGAGCGTGCCCTTGATCAACCGGTTCTTCCAGAACAGGTTCTCCACCAGCCACAGGTAGAACGCGCCGGGGATGTCCTGGGTGTACTTGAACCAGTCCTCGAACACACGGTAGCGCTCGACGTGGGTGGGGTCGTCGATGTTCTCCAGCAGCTGCAGCTGCCGGGAGATCTCCGACTGCGGCTGGATCGAGATGAAGTTCGACAGCACCGCCGAGCCCGGCATGTTGCCGCCCCCCGCGGCGACCAGCGCCTTGTACGGCGCCATCCCCATCGTCCCCGCCATCAGCCGGGTCGAGGCGGCGATCACCGACTCGCCCGCGTGGAAGTCGATCGGCGCACCGGCCAGGGTCAGGGTGTTGACCCGGTCCGGGTGCAGCGCGGCGTAGATCGTCGCCAGCCAGCCGCCCTGGCAGTCGCCCACCAGGTTGGCCTTCCCGCCCATCCGCCGGATGGAGCGGTCGATCACCTCGAGGTAGTCGGTGATCGTGACGTTCTTCGTCGCGGTCGTGGCGGGCCGCCAGTCCAGCGCGTAGACCTTCGTCAGGCCCGAGGCGCGGATCATGGCGATCTGGCTCTGCTGCGGCGAGTAGTCCACGACGGTCGAGGAGTGGCCGGCCTGGGGCGGCAGCACCAGGGTGGGGACCACGTCGTCGTCGCGGTGCTCGGCGGCGGTGAAGTCACGCAGCGACGCGAACGGCGTCGACAGCACGACCTCGTTGGCCAGGTGCCAGGTCGGCTCGCGCCGGTCGGCCATCGCCGAGATCCACAGCAGCCCGCGCCGGGCGGCGTCGCCGGGCCGGGCGATCCGCTGGACCGCGTCGATCCAGTAGGCGCCGGTGGCCCGGCCGACCTCGGCCACCACCTTGGTCAGGTTCCGGGTGTTGTACGACACGAGGTACCGGAGGGGGTCCGGCCGGTCGTCGCTCCCGGTGGCCGCGGCCACGGGGGTCTCGGGAAGGGCACGCGGTCCGTGCTCCCTGGAGGGTGCGGACCGTCGGGTGATCGCCGTGCTCATGGGCCTCTCCCATCAACTCTGATGACCGGGGGCTATCCGGGTTACCGAACGGTAAAACGCGATCGGTATGCCAAGCAAGCGCTGGCCTACTCCGGAGTAGTGCTTGCTTCGCTTAGCGCAGGTGAGAGGCCTTACAACAATCCGGGGCTGCCTACCGGTGAGTACGCGGTCACCATGTGTCCATCCCGTTGCGCCTCCCGTTCCCTGAGGGAGCGCGGGAACCCAGGCACGGAGACCGAACCGGCCGTCAGGAGTGACGAACAGTGACCACGCAGCCCGTATCCCAGCCCGAGTCCGAGAACGGCAGCGCCGCCGCGTCGAACCAGGCCGCGGAGGTGCTGCGACGGCAGGCGGCCGGTCTCGTGCGGGACCTGCGCGAGCTCGCCAGCCCCGAGGGGCTCGCCGCGAAGGTCGACCCGGTCGGCTTCGGCGGGGCGCTCGGCGAGGCCGCCCGCTCGCTGGTCACCCGGCCCGGCGCGGTGCTGCGCACCGGTCTGGGCTTCGGTGTCGACTCGGCCAAGGCCGTGTCCGCCGCGGCCGCGCGTGCCGTCGGCCGGACGACCACAGGTCCGGCGTCGCTGCCCGAGAAGGACAAGCGCTACGCCGACCCGGCCTGGGAGGGCAACGCCTGGTACTACCTGGCCCGCCAGGAGCACACCCTGCTGGCCGACCGGCTGACCGAGCTGTCGCAGGCCGCCCGCGTCTCGCCGACCGCGCGCCGCAAGCTGGACTGGCTGGTCGGCCAGATCGTCGAGGCGCTGGCCCCGCCGAACGCGGTCGTCACCAACCCGGCCTGGCCGAAGAAGATCGTCGAGACCGGCGGGCTGAACATCGTGCGGGGCGCGCGCAACATGCTGCGCGACGCCGTGCAGAACCAGGGTATGCCGCGCCAGGTCACCCCCGGCGCCTTCCAGGTGGGCAAGGACCTCGCGGTCACCCCGGGCCACGTGGTCTTCCGCAACCGGCTGATCGAGCTCATCCAGTACGAGCCGCAGACGGACAAGGTCCACGAGATCCCGCTGCTCATGAGCCCGCCGTGGATCAACAAGTACTACATCATGGACCTCGCGCCCCAGAAGTCGCTGGTGGAGTGGGCGGTGCAGCACGGCCACACCGTCTTCATGATCAGTTACCGCAACCCGGACTCGTCGCTGGCCGACGTGACGATGAGCGACTACCTGCAGGAGGGCCCGGTCACGGCCCTGGAGGTCGTCCGCGAGATCACCGGCCGGGACACGGTCAACGTCGCCGGGCTCTGCCTGGGCGGCGCGTTGTCCGCCGCGATGACGGCGTGGCTGGAGGCCAAGGGCGACCAGCACGTCAACTCGCTGACCCTGATGAACACGCTGCTCGACTACTCCGGCCCGGGCCAGCTGGGCGTGTTCACCGACGAGAAGACGGTCGACCGGCTCGAGCGGAGCATGCGTAAGGACGGGTACCTGCCCGCCACCAGCATGAAGACGACCTTCGACCTGCTGCGGGCCACCGACCTGGTCTGGAACTACGTCGTCAACGACTGGATGCTCGGCGAGGACCCGAAGCCGTTCGACATGCTGACCTGGAACTCCGACTCCACCCGCATGCCCGCCGCGATGCAGACCGAGTACCTGCGCACGCTGTACCTGGAGAACCGCTTCGCCGAGGGCAAGCTGGAGCTCGCGGGGGAGCGGCTCGACGTGGCCGACATCCGGCCCGACAGCTACATCGTCACCGCCGAGTCCGACCACATCGCGCCCTGGAAGTCGGTCTACACCGGGGCGTCGAAGCTCGGCGGCACGGTGCGGTTCGTGCTGTCCAACTCCGGGCACATCGCCGGCGTGGTCAACCCGCCGTCGCCGAAGTCGCGGCACTGGTTCGGCGAGAGCGACGACCTCCCGGCCCGCGCCGAGGACTGGCGCGACGACGCCACCGAGCGCAAGGCCTCCTGGTGGGAGGACTGGACGCCGTGGATCGCCGAGCGCGCGGGCAAGGAGGTCGCGGCGCCCAAGAAGATCGGGTCGGACGCGCACCCGCCGCTGGAGCCCGCTCCCGGCCGTTACGTGCTGCGCGGCTGAGCCGCCACCCGGACCCCGCCGCCGCCCCGGTGATCACCGCTGGTCACCGGGGCGGTGCCGTGTCCAGGATGGATGGTCGTCTGCGCTGTCCACTGTCGACGCTGCATCGGATGCGTGCGCAACCGCCGTCCGGCGGGGAGAATGCGTCGCCATGGACCGCGTACGTTCTGTGCCCGCGCGCCGGCGACCGCCGCGCGGGCCCCTCCGGGCGGGGACGCCGTGAGCCGCGCGGGGGAGGCCCCCACGCACGGCGGGCGCCGGCCGCGGAGCGCCGGGGAGACCGCCGCCGACGAGCTGCGCGAGAACGGCCGCCGGGCCGCCGAGGACGCGTGGAGTGCACAGGTGAACGCCCTGGGCGGGTTCATCCGGGCGCAGCGCCAGATGGCCAAGCTCTCGCTGCGCGAGATGGCGGCGATGACCAAGGTGTCCAACGCCTACCTCAGCCAGGTCGAGCGGGGGCTGCACCAGCCGTCGCTGAAGGTGCTGCGCTCGATCGCCGACGCGCTGCACCTCAACACCGACCAGATGCTCAGCCGGGCCGGCTGGTCGGTCGGCGACCCGGACGTCGCGGGCGACGCCGCCCCGGCCGAGCAGGCCGCCCCCGTGGCCGAGTCGCCGCCGGGTGTCGAGGCCGCGATCGAGGCCGACGCACGGCTGTCCGACGAGCAGAAGGCGGCCCTGCTGGGGGTGTACCGGAGCTTCGTGCAGCGGGACTGAGCTGCCGTGCTTGACATACTTAACGGGCGTGCGTAGTTTTCTTGGCATGCCGGGGTGCACGTCAGCACCCCGTCCACGCCGAGAAACGTCTCCCGGGAGGGAAGCACCGATGACCGCCTCCACCGAGCAGTTCGTCGACATCGCCAAGCGGGGCCAGGACCTGGTCACCGAGTCCGTCCGCGGGTGGACCGAGGCCGCGAGCGGCCTGGCCCGCCAGTTCGGCGCCGGTGACCGCCCGCAGCTGCCCGACGCGGGTGCCGCCGTCGAGCGCGTCTTCGACTTCTACGAGCAGGTGCTCGGCCACCAGCGCGAGTTCGCCCGTACCGTCGTCGGCGCGGGCACCTCGGTGTTCGACCAGGTCACCGAGCAGGCCACCAAGGCCGCCGAGGCCGTGACCGAGCACGCCGGGCGCAGCACCGAGGCCGCCGCGGAGAAGACCGCGCGCGCCACCCGGAGCGCCGCCGGCAAGTGACCCCGCCCGACGACGACCCCCGCCCGGCTCCCGGGTGGGGGTCGTCGTCGTGTGTGACCGGGTCGCGCTGTCGCTGTCCGCCTGTCCGCGCGAGGGTGGCCCCATGAGCCCCCGTACCCGGCCCCGCCGCATCGCGATCGCCTGCCAGGGCGGGGGCAGCCACACCGCGTTCACCGCGGGGGTCCTGGCCCGGCTGCTGCGCTCGGACGCGCTCGGCTCCGCCGCGGACCCGGCCGAGGTCGTCGCGATCTCGGGCACCTCGGGCGGCGCGATCTGCGCACTCGTCGCCTGGGACCGGCTGCGCGACGGCCAGACCCCCGACCGGCGCGAGGCCGCGGCGACGGCGCTGGAGGAGTTCTGGGCCGACAACGCCGCCCGCACCCCGCTGGAGCGCCTCACCAACCTGGGCGTGGTGACGGCGGGTGCGCTGCAGGGGCTCGGGCTCGTCCCGGCAGGCACCCCGTACCTGGTGCCGCGCCCGTTCGACGGCACCCGCCAGTTCCTCGACCTGGTCTCGCGGCACGTCGACTTCGCCGCCATCGGTCCGGACCCGGCAGGCACCGCGCCGCTGCTGCTGCTCGGCGCCGTCGACGTGCTGACGGGGGAGTTCCGGGCGTTCTCCAGCCGCACCGACACCCTGACCGCCGAGACCGTGCTCGCCTCGGCCGCGATCCCCACCCTGTTCCGCGCGGTGCACACCGCGGGCGGCGTTCACTGGGACGGGCTGTTCTCGCAGAACCCGCCCACCCGCGACCTGCTCGACACCGACCCCGACGAGCTGTGGGTCGTGCAGATCAACCCGTCGGAGATCGACGACGAGCCGCGCAGCCCGATCGAGATCGCCGACCGGCGCAACGCACTGGCCGGCAACCTGTCGCTCAACCAGGAGCTCGGGTTCATCGAGACGATCGACCGGCTGCTCGCCGACGGGAGCCTCGGCCCGGACTCGGGCTACCGGCAGGTGACCCTCCGGGTGCTGGAGATGCCGGCCGGCGCGGTGCGGTCCCGGCTGCTCGGTGCCGCCTCCAAGATCGACCGCGACGTCGCGTTCCTCGACCACCTGCAGCGCCGGGGCGCCGCCGCGGCCGACCGGTTCCTCGGCGCGCTGGCCTTCGAACGGGCGGTGCGCGACGGCGACCCGGTCGCGCTCGCGGCCGCCGTCACCCCGGACGCGACCCTGACCTCGACCGCACCGTTCCGGGAGCGGCCGTCCCCGGTGCCGCTGCTCGCCCACCTCGGCGAGCTGCTCGACGGGGAGTTCACCGTCGACCCGACCCGCAAGCAGGTCGCCCGCGACACCGCGGAGTGGGCCGTGCGGGTGCACCGCGACGGCGGTGTCACCGACGGGCGGGCCGAGGCCGGCCTCGACGACGACGGCCGGGTCGTCGCGCTGCGGCTCGGGCCACGCCGCTGACCCCGGGCCCGGGGTCAGAACGGGATCAGCGGCACCACGACCAGCCGCGCCAGCAGCACGGCCACGAACACGATCAGCACCGACAGGTCGAGCCCGACCGCGCCCATCCGGACCGGCTGGACGCGGCGGCGGATCGGGGCGACGACCGGCTCGGTCAGGCCGTGGGTGATGCGGCGGGCGGTGTCGAGCACGGCGCCGCCGCGCCCGGAGCCGAGCACGTCGATCCAGTCCACGACGACCCGGGCGACCAGCACGAGCTGGAACAGCCCCAACAACCAGGACAGCAGGTAGGCGACCATGTCTCCATCGTCCCCTTTCCGGCTGAGAGTCCGGTGAGAGACGGCTGAGACCGGGGACCGGTACCGGGCTCAGACCTCGACCAGGACCGTGAACGGGCCGTCGTTGACCGACTCCACGGCCATCTGCGCGCCGAACTCCCCGGTCCCGACGGTGGCGCCGCGCCCGCGCAGCGCGGCCACCACCGCGTCGACGACCGGCTCGGCGTCCTGCGGGCGGGCCGCCGCCGACCAGGACGGCCTGCGTCCCTTGCGGGTCCCGCCGTACAGGGTGAACTGGCTGACCACGAGCAGCGGGGCATCGGCGTCCGCGCACGAGCGCTCGTCGCGCAGGATGCGCAGCTCGTGCAGCTTGCGAGCCATCGTGTCGACCTTCCGCGCGGTCGCGGCGGGGTCGGTGCCGACGTCGTCGGCGTGCACGCCGAGCAGCACCAGCAGCCCGGGCCCGATCTCACCGGACACCCGCAGCGGTGTGCCGTCGGGCGCCTCGACCGTCACCGACGCCCGTCGTACGCGGGCGACGACGGCCCTCACCCGACCGGCCCCGACGGCGACGCGGCCGCGGTCCGCGCGGGCACCGGGTGCGGCCAGCCGTCGACCGGCTGGAGCAGGCCGTGCCGGACGAACTCCCGCACCGCGGGCAGCGTCGCCGCGACGAGCGCGTCGACCGGCAGGTCGTGGGCGTAGGACAGCAGCGCGAGCAGCTCGGACAGCGGCAGGTCGCCACGGCAGCCGGCCAGCAGCGCCGCGGCCGGGGCGTCGACGGGGTGTTCCCAACCGGGGCCGCCCCAGCGGCGCACGGTCGTCGACAGCTCGGCCCAGCCGCCGTCCGGGTCGACCGACGAGGCCGACTCGAGCACCGTCTCCGGGGCGAGCAGCAGGCGCGCGCCGAGCAGGTCCTCGTCGCGGGTGTGGGCGCGCAGCCAGTCCACCCGGTCCAGCCAGCCGGTCATCTCCCGGCCCAGGCCCTCGCCCAGCTCGCCGGGCAGGTCCTCGACCACGACGGTCGGCTCGCTGTCGGTGCGGCGCAGCATGAGGAAGCCGAACCCGACCCCCTCCACCCGCTCGGCGGCCATCCAGTCCAGCCAGGCCCCGGCCTGCTCGCGGGCCGCCCGGGAGGTCGGGACCAGCCCGGCGTCGCGCTGCCAGGTGCCGACGTGCAGGCCCGGGTCGACGACCTCGCGCTGCAGGACCCAGGCGTCGACGCCGTCGGGCAGCCAGGACCGCACCCGGTCCGGCCAGTCCTCGCCGCGCACGTGCAGCCACGACCCCAGCAGCTGCGCGACCCCGCCCGGGTTGAGCAGGCCGGGCAGCTCACCCAGCAGTCCGGCCAGCGCGGAGTCCCCGGCCGCACCGGAGTCGCGGTAGACGTAGTCCACCCGCGGCGGGCCCGGCACGAACGGCGGGTTGGACACCACCTGGTCGAAGCGCTCCCCGGCCACCGGGGCGAACCACGGGCCCTCCCGCAGGTCGACCTCCACCCCGGACAGCCCCAGCGACAGCCGGGCCAGCGCCAGCGCGCGCGGCAGCACGTCGGTCGCGGTGACCCGCAGCGCGTGCCGGGAGCCGTGCAGCGCCTGCACCCCGCAGCCGGTGCCGAGGTCGAGCAGGGTGCCGACCGGGCGGCGGACGGTCGCCGCGGCCAGCGTCAGCGACGCCCCGCCGACGCCGGTGACGTGCTCGCGGTCCTGCCGCGCGGCCGGGGTGTCGATGTCGGACACCACCCACCAGTCGGTGCCCGGCTCGCCGTCGGCGCCGGGGCCCTCGCCGTAGGGGCGCACGTCCAGCGCGGCCCGGATGCCCTCCGGGGTGCGGCGCAGGATCCGGCCCGCCAGCAGCGGGTCCAGGTCGCCGAGCGCCGCGGTCACCGCCGGCTCGGGCTCGGTGTCCTCCAGCAGGAACAGCCGCACCAGGGTGCCGAGCTCCCCGCCGTCGCGGCTGGCCCGGGCGGCGGGTTCCGGCTCGCCGCGGGTCAGCGCGTCGTGCGCGGAGCGGCCCAGCAGGGCGCGCACGCCGTCCGGGGTGTAGCCGGCGTCGAGCAGACAGCCGCGGACGCGTTCGATGTCACCGGCGTCGAGATGGGGGAGCACCCCCCCATTGTCGCGTGCCATCCTGTGCGGCATGAGCGGGATCTGCATCGCCCAGGAACCGGAGGCCGACGCGCTGCTGGAACGCGAGCCCCTCGCGCTGCTGATCGGCATGCTGCTCGACCAGCAGATCCAGATGGAGGTCGCGTTCCGCGGCCCGCTGAAGCTGCACGAGCGCCTCGGCGGGCTCGACGTGCGCGTCATCGCCGACCACGACCCCGAGGGTTTCGCGACGCTGGCCACCACCCCGCCCGCCATCCACCGCTACGGCGGCTCGATGGCCAGGCGGGTGCAGGAGATGTGCCGCGCGATCGTCTCCGACTGGGACGGGGACCCGGCCGCGATCTGGACCCGCGACGACCCCGACGGGCGCGAGGTGCTGCGCAGGCTCAGGGCGCTGCCCGGCTACGGCGAGCAGAAGGCGAAGATCTTCGTCGCGATCCTCGGCAAGCAGTACGGGGTCACCCCGGACGGCTGGCGGGAGGCCGCCGGGGACTACGGCGCCGACGGCACCCGGCTCTCCGCGGCCGACGTCGTCGACTCCCGGACCCTGCTCGAGGTGCGCGACACGAAGAAGGCGATCAAGGCCGCGGCGCGCGAGAAGAAGGCCGCTGCGGCGGAGTGATCCGCCGACAGGGCTAGCATCACGGGCGTGCACAAGGTTCCGGAGGCGCTCGCCGGCGCACGCGTGATCGACCCGGACCAGGTCTGCGACGCCGTCGCGGTGCTCGCCGACGCCACCAAGGTGGCCGAGGTCGCGACCGTCCTGGACGTCCTGGGCGAGGTCAACCGCCTGTCGCTGCTGCTCGCGCTGCAGCACGCCGGGGACCTCTGCGTCTCCGACCTCGCCGTCGCCGTCGGGATGAGCGACTCGGCCGTCTCGCACGCGCTCCGCCTGCTGCGCGCGCACGGCATGGTCACCGCCCACCGCGAGGGGCGGCTGGTCCGCTACCGGCTGACCGACGGGCTCGCCCGCCGCGTGCTGGAGATCGTGTCGGCGGTCGCGGTCGCCCCGGGCGCGCTGCATGCGCACGGCGCCGACGACGGGGAAGCGTCGTGACGCCCGCGATGATCGAGCAGGTCCGCCCGCCGGTCCCGGCGGAGAAGCTCGACCACGAGATCGCCCGGCTGCTCGACGCCCTCCAGTCGGTCTACGACGACGGCTGGTACCCCGAGCTCGAGGTCGTGCGCCCCTGGTCGACGCACAACCCGCGCATCTCCGGGGAGTTCGCCCGCCCGTGCGCGATCCGCCGCTACCTGCACCGGGAGCTGCGCGGTCTGCTCGCCGCCGGGGCCACCGTCACCGCTCGCGCGGCCCGCCCGGCCCGGGCGTTCACCGACCCGGAGTTCTTCGCCGCGCTCGACGAGGACCGCTTCGACCTGCGGGTCAAGAAGCTGTTCCTGTTCGGCCCGGAGCGCATGGCGCTCTCGCTGGACCGCCTCTCGCACTACACCGGCACCCCCGCCGAGTCCTTCCAGCGGCACGTGCTGTTCACCAACTACGCGATGCACGTCGAGTCGTTCCTGGAGCGCTTCCCCGACGCCGAGCGGCCCGACCGCGCCGGCGTCCAGATGCCCGCCTACCACCACCCGGGCGCCGACGGCGACGGCGTGACCCTGGTGAACATCGGCGTGGGCCCGGCCAACGCCAAGACCGTCACCGACCACCTCGCCGTGCTCCGCCCGGACACCATGATCATGATCGGGCACTGCGGAGGCCTGCGGAACCGCCAGGAGCTGGGCGACTTCGTGCTGGCCACCGCCTACCAGCGGGCCGACCACGTGCTCGACGAGGTGCTCCCGGCCGACGTGCCGGTCATCCCGAGCATCCGGCTCAACGGCTACCTGATGGACGCGCTCGGCGCGGCCGAGGCGACCTGGCGGCCGGGGGTCGTGCACACCACCGACAACCGCAACTGGGAGTTCAACCAGGCCGCGACGCTGCACCGGATGCGGCTGGCCCGCGCCGTGGCGGTGGACATGGAGTCCGCGACGATCGCCGCCAACGGGTTCCGCTACCGGATCCCGAACGCGACCCTGCTGTGCGTGTCGGACAAGCCGCTGCACGCCGAGCCCAAGCTGGCCGGCGGCGCGCGGGCGTTCTACGAGGCGAGCAAGCGCAAGCACCTCGGGATCGCACTGGACGCGCTGGACCGGGTCCGCGACGAGCACCCCGACGGCCTGCCCGGCTCCGAGGTCCGCTCCGCCGACGAGCCGCTGCTCGGCAACGGGCCCGACGGCGCCTGACCGGCGGCCCGGGCACGGCGGGGGTCAGAGCGGCCGCGTGTACCCGGCCCGGTCGGGCTCGTAGCCCAGCCGCGCCAGGAACCGGTGCGGCCCGTCCCCGGCGGTGTCCCCGGCCCGCGCCAGGACGGCGCCGCGGGCCCGCCCGTGCTCGTGCGCCCACTCCACCAGCGCCGACCCGACCCCGCGCCGTCGCCACCCGACGGCGACCCGCAGCCCCTCGACCTGCAGCCGGGTCGCGCCGCGCAGGGCGGGCCCGGGCAGGATCGTGAGCTGCACGGTCGCGACCACCCGGCCGTCGCCGGCGCGGGCGACGGCGAGGAACCGGCCGGGGTCGCGGTCCAGGGCGTCGAAGGCCTCCTCGTAGGGCGCCAGGTCCGGGTCGTCTGCGTCGGCGTCCCCGGAACCCGACAGCAGCGCGACGACCGCCGCGACGTCGGCCCGGGTGGCCCGGTCGACGACGAGCCGGTCCCCGGCCGGCACGACGTCCGCGCCCGCCGGGTGGGCGCTGGACCGGACGCCGTCGACGACCCGGTCCAGCCAGGCGCCGACGTTCTCCCGTGCCTCGTCGGTGTCGGGGTAACGGCAGCGCAGGTGCAGGCCCGCCTCGTCGAGGACGAACCACACCATCACGCCGTCGGCGTCGCCCGCCGAGCTGACGTACTGCGCGTCCAGCCCGGCGTGGTCGATGCGCACCGGCAGCCGTCGCAGGTCCAGCCAGGAGATCGCGAACATGCCGGGCGCCTCGGGCATCCCGCCCCACGGGGCCAGCACGTCGTCGAGCGGCCAGGAGCCGAGCCGCACGGCCTCGCGGACGGCGTCGGCGCAGGCCCGCGGGTCCGGGTCGCGCGCGTCGATCACCGCGTTGGTGATGAACCAGCCGACCGAGCCGTGCCAGCGGTCGTCGTAGCGGCTGTGCACGGGGAACACCGCGCGCAACGGGGCGTGCGCCAGCTCCCGGGTGGTGCGGGTCATGACCGAGGTGACCAGTGCCAGCGTCGAGACCCCGGACCCGCGGGCCCGGCGCTCGAACAGTGCGCAGTCGTCGACGCCGAGCACGTCACGCACCTCGACGCGCTCCGGGGGAGCGGGGGTGAGCTCGCCCAGCGGCAGCGGGAAGCGGGGCATCACGTCGCCGCCCGCGGCCAGGATCTCGGCCCAGCGCTGCCGGACCCCGTCGGGCGCCGGCTCCCGGCCGGCCAGGGCGGCGGTGTGCTCGGCGAAGGGGCGCACGGGGCCGGGCGGCAGCGTCCCGCCCAGGCCCTGCACGAGGTCGCGCAGGACCACCAGCAGCGACCACATGTCCACGTGGGCGTGGTCGGCGGCCACGACGAGCGTCGGCCGGTCCGCGGTGAGGATCACGCAGAGTCGGTGCGACGGCGCCGCGTAGGGGGTGCAGCGCTCGTCGAGCATCCGGCGGACGGCGTCGTCGACGGCCTGGCCGGGCGCGACCGGGTGGGTGACCCAGCGGCCGGGACGCAGGTCCACCTCGTGCAGCCGGGGGCCGTCCGGGCCGGGGGAGAACACCGTGCGCAGCGTCCCGTGCCGGCGCAGCACCGCCAGCCAGGCCCCGGCCAGCGCGTCGAGGTCCACCGCGGGCAGCCGGCAGGTGATCGCCATCCACGAGCCCGGCCGGTCCCCGCGGCCGACGTGGCGGCGCTGGTCGAACGAGACCGGGACCGGGTGCCCGGTCCGGCCGACGGCGACGTCGTAGCCGAGCAGCGTCCCGTAGGGCAGGCGCAGGTGCGTCACGCTCGTCAGCCGCATGGCCATAACCTAGGCCGACGAAGATCGGGAGGCGTAGCGCATGGCCACGTTCGGGATCGCCGGGGCGACACTGGACTTCGACGTCCGCGACACCTCCGGCGGTCCGGCGGTGGTGGCGCTGCACGGCCTCACCTCCAGCCGTCGCCGTGAGGCCCTGATGCGGCTCGACATCGCCTCCCGGGTCGAGGGCGTCCGGCTGCTGCGCTACGACGCGCGCGGCCACGGCCGCTCCGGGGGTACCACCGATCCCGCGGACTACCGGTGGCCCGCGCTGGCCCGGGACCTGCTGGGGCTGCTCGACCACGTCGTACCGGGGGAGCGGGTGCACGGGGTCGGGCCGTCGATGGGCGCCGGGACGCTGCTGCACGCCGCGCTGGCCGACCCGGCCCGGTTCGCCAGCCTCACCCTGATGCTGCCGCCGACCGCCTGGGGAACCCGCCGCGCCCGGTCCCGCGACTACGAGCGGTCCGCGTCGGCCGTGGAGGCCGACGGTGTCGCGGCGCTCGACGCCGGTGCCGACGACGCGGACCTGCCCCCGGCAGCCCGGGGCCGCCCGCGGACCGGGCCCGACGTGCGCGCCGACCTGCTCCCGGCGGTCCTGCGCGGCGCGGCCGCCACCGACCTCCCCGCACCGGAGGAGCTGGAGCGGATCACGGTGCCGGTGCAGGTACTGGCCTGGACCGGGGACCCGGGCCATCCGGAGTCCACCGCGCAGACCCTGCGGGAGCGGCTGCCCGCGGCCGCGCTGTCGATCGCGGCGACCCCGGACGACGTCGTCTGGTGGTCGCGGCTGCTCGCCGCGCGGCTGCGCCGCTGGGAGACGCTCGACCCCACCGTCGACGGCGGGCCCGCGGGTGTGCGCGAGGCGACCGGCGGGCGCCCGCGCGGGGATCGCGTAGGGGTGTCACCATGGAAAGGGAGGTGGTTCGACAGTGGCTGAGCGGCGACGCGTGGACCCCGTTCTCATCACGGACGCGCAGATGTCCTACGAAGAGGAACTGGAGATCCGCAAGCGGCGCTACAAGTGGACGATGGGCATGCGGATCCCGTGCATGATCCTCGCCGGCGTCTTCTACCAGATCCCGTGGGTCGCGGTGACCCTGCTCGCGATCTCGGTGCCGCTGCCGTGGATCGCGGTGCTCATCGCGAACGACCGGCTGCCGCGCAAGGCGGAGACGCCCAACCGGCACCGGCAGGACCACCGGGCGATCGAGACCGGTCCGCGTCCGGTGATCGACCAGGGTGGCGACGATCCCGCCGGCCCCCGGCCCACCACCGACGACGAACAGCCCACGGGTACCACGGGAGGCGGCACCGCCTCCCCGCCCTGAGGCCGGTCTCGGGCATCATGGGCGCCATGTCCACGACGACGCTGCCCGAGGTCGACACCCGGCCGGAGACCACCGACAAGACCGGTGACGACCGGCCGGACATGTTCCACTACGTCAAGAAGGACCGGATCGCCGAGAGCGCGGTCCTGGGGAACATGGTCGTGGCGCTGTGCGGCGAGACCTTCCCGGTGACCAAGTCGCCCAAGCCGGGATCGCCGGTGTGCCCGCGGTGCAAGGAGATCTTCGAGGGGCTCCCCCCGGGTGGCGGCGACGGGGAGTGAGACCCCTCAGCCCCGCGCGAGCAGCAGCCGCAGCGGGGTGGAGGACGGGTCGCCGGGCACCGTGCGCAGCACGGTCTCGGTGACCATCCCGGCCGACCGGTAGAGCGCCAGCGCCGCGACGTTGTCCGCGGCCACCTCGAGCCACAACCGCCCCGGGCCCGCCCACGGCGGCCCGTCGGGGGCGTCGCCGGTCGCTCCGGGTACCCCGGCGACGGCGAGGGCGGCACCGAGCAGGGCCCGTCCGGCCCCGGTACCCCGCCGGTCGGGGTGGACCACGAGCCGGTGCAGCTCGACCCCCGGCTCCGGGCCGCGGGGTGCGGCCAGCACGACGTAGCCCACCGGGCCGGGCTCGCCCGGACGTTCCAGGAGCAGGTGCAGCCGCGCCGGGTCGGCCGCGGCGTCGTCGTGCCACTCCGGTCCGCAGGCGACGCCGATGCCCGGGGCGCCGTCGTCGAGCGCGGCCAGTGCGGCGGAGTCCGCCGGGCCGCGCCACGGGCGCAGAACGGCGTCCCGGGCCGGGCGTGCGGGGGTCGTGCGTTCACCTGTCGTCCGTGCGGGGGGCGCCACCCGGCCATCGTGCGTCCATCCGCGCGGTCCCGCTCGGCCGGGGGCAGCGCGGTGGCGGGGTCAGGACCGCAGGAAGGCGTCGATCTCCGCCGCGAACGGCTCCGGGTCGAGCAGCAGCTCCAGGTGGCCGCCGGGGTAGCGGCTGATCCGGGAGCGGCGGATCCCGCGGTGCAGCATCGTGGCGTTGCCGCGCGGGACGATCGGGTCGTCGTCGCCGGCGATGATCAGGGTGTCCGCGGTGATCGCCGGCAGCAGCGGCAGGCTGGTCCAGCCCGAGAGCGCCATCAGCTGGTAGTAGTAGCCGCGCATCGGGCCGCGCCGGGCCCCCGCGCCGAGCGCCTCCGCGGCCCGTTCCGGGTGGTCGCGCAGCGAGCCGCCGTAGATGCGGGCGGCGACGGCGTCGACGTAGGACGGGTCCTGGTGGCGCTTCGGCGAGGTCATGACCGCCATCACCCGCGGCGACGCCGGGATCATCAGCGCCCCCGGGCCGGTCGCGGCCAGCACGAGCTTGCGCACCCGGCGGCGACGGCTGATCGCCAGCTGCTGGGCCAGCATCCCGCCCCAGGAGAACCCCAGGACGTCGGCCTCACGCACGCCCAGCTTCGTCAGCACCTGCCCGAGCCGGTGCGCCATCCACGTCAGGTGGTACGGCATCCGCGGCACCGCCGACCCGCCGATGCCCGGCGGGTCGAACCGGATGACGTCGAGGTCCGCGGGCAGCGCCGCGACCAGCGGGTCGAGCACGTCGGTGGCGGCGCCGATGCCGTTGCACAACAGCAGCGGGGTGCGGCGGGGGCCCGGGCCGGAGGCGGGGCGACGCACGACGCGCAGGGCACGGCCGCCGACGAGCACGTCGTGCTCCTCGAGGCCCGCGCCGCCGACGGGCCGGGAGCTGGAAGTGGTCATCACCGCCGAGCCTAGGTGCCGCGGCCGGGCGGTGGGGTGCGGACGGCCCCGGGTGTGACGATCCCGGACCCCACCCTCAGACGGGGGCGGGCTCGCCCAGGTAGGTCCCCGGGGCCGGGAACAGCGGGCGCAGTCGACGTCCGCCCAGCTCCGGGGGCGCGTCGCGCATCGTGCCGGAGCGTTCGACCAGCCAGGCGGCCAGGTCGTCCCACCAGGAGCCCTCGACGGCCTCGGCCCCGGCCCGCCACCGCTGCGCCGCACCGTCGCCGGTGGAGCAGGGTGCCGCGCGGAACCCGGTCGCCACCGACGGCGGCGCGATCAGCGCGCCCGCCTGGTCGCCGGGGGCCAGGACGAGCCGGCAGGCTCCGCCGAGGCGCTGCGCGGTGCGGTACCCGCCCGTCCAGGGCTGCACCGGGTCGTCGTCGGCGGCGACGAGGTAGCTGTCGCGACGCAGCTCGGCGAACCGCACGGGGGTGCCGAGGACCCGCACGTCGGGTCGGTCCGGGCCCCCGCCGTCGCCGGACGCCGCGGCCAGGGCGGCGAGGTCGGTGTGCAGCCCGGCGGGCAGCGGCAGCAGGTCGGACACCCACGCCCGCATCGCCCGCGCGGCGCGTCCGTCCAGGTCGGCGGTCCCGCCACCGCGCGGCACCGCCCACGGCAGCACCCGGTCCGGGCCGCGCCGCCACGCCCAGGCCCGCACCGCCGTCGCACCGTCGAGGACGCCGTCGCGGGCGGCCAGGCCCGCGGTCTCGGCGACGGTCGCAGGGTCGGGGGCGAAGCCGGGCAGCGCGTCGGACTGGTCGAGGACGGTCGCCAGGTAGGCGGCGGCGGCGACCCGGTCGTCGAGCCCGATCGCCGCCTGGTGGGCCTGCACCGCCGCGGTCAGCAGCCCGCCGGTGCGCACGCCGAGCAGCGACACCCGCGGGGCGCGGGTGATGCGCCCGCAGGCGTCGACGGCGTCGAGGACGGCGGCGGCGTGCGCGTCGAGGTCGCGGTCGGCGTCGGCGGGGCCCGCCGGGCGCCAGGACAGCGCGAACACCTGCAGGCCCTTCCCGAGCAGGTGCTCGACCAGCGAGTACCCGGGCGCGAGGTCGGCCAGCCAGTAGCGGTGCACCAGCGGCGGGACGACCAGCACCGGGGTGTCGTACACCGTCTCGGTCCGCGGCAGGTACTGCAGCAGCTCGAACATCGGGGTGCGCAGGACGACCGCGCCGGGCGTGGCGGCGACGTCGCGGCCGGGGACGGGGCCGCCCCGGGCGTCGCGGGCGCCGGTGTCGAAGGGGACCGGCGGGGTGTCGGCTCCGGGGGGTGTGAAGACCCGGTCCGCGACCTCGGCCGCTGCCGGGGAGTCCTGGGTGCCTGCGGTCCCGAGGGCGACCCGACCGTGATCGTCGTCCGGGAGGGGTTCGGTGCCGTCCGTGGCACCGTTCCCCTCCGACCCGGTGATCATGGTCGGGCCGGGGCATGGGGCAGCGGCCACCGGGGCGACTCGACCGTGATCGTCGTCCCGGCAGGGATCGGTGCCGTCGGTGGCACCGTTCCCTTCCGATCCGGTGATCACGAGGGGACCCTGGCCGGGGAGCAGGAGGGCGGCCAGCCCGGCGAGGGTCGCGCGCAGCCGCTCGGCGTCCGCGGCGGGCAGCGGCACGTCCGGGCTCGCGACGGCGTCGTCGAGCAGCCCGGAGACCGCCCCGGTCGTCGCGAGCAGCACCTGGGCCGCGCACCGCGCCACCGGCGCGACCGGACCGGCCGGCACGTCCGGGGCGAGGGCGGAGCGGCCCAGGCCGACCCGGCCCAGCTCGGCGACCCAGTCGCCGCCGCGGCGCAGGAGCAGCAGCGGCCGGGCGGACACCGCGGCCGCCAGCCGCAGTCCCGCCGCGGGCAGCGCGAGGGGGCCGGCGTCGGCTGGGGTGCGGTCGCGCTCGCTCATCGCCTCCATCATCCCCACCGCCACCGGTCGCGGCGCGTTCACCCCGTCGTCGGGCGGCGTTCGGACCGGACCGGCACGGTGGCCCGGTCGCGCCGCACGAGACCCCGGAGCCCGATGAGCACCGTCGCCCCGTCCACCCCGTCCCCGCACGCGTCCCCGGCCGGGACGGGTGCGTTCCTGCGGGAGTTCCTGCGCGACCCGCTGCGCACGGCGTCGGCGCTGCCGAGCTCCCGGGCGCTGGCCCTCGCCGCCACCGCACCGGTCCCCGCGACCGGGGACCCGGTCGTCGTCGAGCTGGGGCCGGGCACCGGGGCGTTCACCGACGTCATCGCCGAGCGCCTCGGCGGCCGCGGCCACCACCTGGCCGTCGAGCTGAACCCGCGCCTGGCCGCGCTGCTGCGGGCCCGCCACCCCGGGCTCGACGTCGCCGTCGCGGACGCGGCCGAGCTGCCCGCGCTGCTCGCCGCCCGCGGGCTCGGCGGCGCCGACGTGGTCGTCTCCGGGCTGCCGTGGGCGGCCTACCCGCGCGACGAGCCGTGGCTGACCGACGTCGTCGCCGGCTGCCTGCACCCCGACGGCGCCCTGACCCAGTTCGGCTACTCGGTGACCCGGTCGCTGCCGCCCGCCCGCCGGCTCCGGCGGCGGCTCGCCGCGGCGTTCGAGGAGGTCGTGCACGGCCGCGCGGTGCTCGCCAACGTCCCGCCCGCGTTCGTCCTCACCGCCCGCCGTCCGCGGCCGCCCCGGGGCTGACCTGGCCCGTCACCGCCGGGGAGGCCCCGGGCCCGCCCACCGGGCGGCGACGGTGCGGCCCCCGGCTACCCTGATCCGCGCCCCGCAGCCCGGTCGGCGTCGACCCGCGGACCTGCCGGGGATCGCCGGTTCCCGCCCGGGAACGACCCACGGACCAGGGGAGACGTGTGTCGCAGACCCAGCTCGTGTCGCCCGAGACCCGCCCGCTGCGCGCGTGGCAGCGCAGCGCACTCGCCCGCTACCTCGCGACCTCGCCGCGGGACTTCCTCGCGGTCGCGACCCCGGGCGCGGGCAAGACGACCTTCGCCCTGCGCGTCGCCTCGGAGCTGCTGCGCGACCGGGTCGTCGACGCGATCACCGTCGTCACCCCGACCGAGCACCTGAAGTACCAGTGGGCCGAGTCGGCCGCGGCCGCCGGCGTCGCGCTCGACCCTGAGTTCCGCAACTCCGCGGGCGGTACCTCGCGGGACTACCAGGGCATCGCGATCACCTACGCCGGCGTCGCCGCGCACCCGATGCTGCACCGCAACCGCACCGAGAACCGCCGGATGCTGGTGATCCTCGACGAGATCCACCACGCGGGCGACGCCAAGAGCTGGGGCGAGGGCGTCTACGAGGCGTTCGAGCCCGCCACCCGCCGCCTCGCCCTGACCGGGACGCCGTTCCGCTCCGACGACAACCCGATCCCGTTCGTCGAGTACGTCCCCGACGCCGAGGGCGCCCCGCGCAGCCGGGCCGACCACCAGTACGGCTACGCCGAGGCGCTCGCCGACAACGTGGTCCGGCCGGTCGTCTTCCTGGCCTACTCCGGTACGTCCAACTGGCGCACCAGCGCGGGCGAGGAGATCTCGGCCCGGCTGGGGGAGCCGCTGACCCGCGAGCAGACCGCGATGGCCTGGCGCACCGCGCTGGACCCGTCCGGGGACTGGATGCCCGCGGTGCTCGCCGCGGCCGACCGCCGCCTGCAGAGCCACCGCGACGGCGGCATGCCCGACGCGGGAGGCCTCGTCATCGCCACCGACCAGACGGCCGCCCGTGCCTACGCCGCGCTGCTCACCGGCATCACCGGGGTCCGGCCCGCGGTCGTCCTGTCCGACGAGGCGGGCGGCTCGGACCGGATCGCGGAGTTCTCCCGCTCCACCGAGCGGTGGATGGTCGCGGTCCGGATGGTGTCCGAGGGTGTCGACGTGCCGCGCCTCGCCGTCGGCGTCTACGCCACCAGCGCCTCGACCCCGCTGTACTTCGCCCAGGCCATCGGCCGGTTCGTGCGGTCGCGGCGGCAGGGCGAGACCGCGTCGGTGTTCGTCCCCAGCGTCCCGGTGCTGCTCGGCCTGGCCAGCGAGCTGGAGGCCCAGCGCGACCACGTCCTCGGCAAGCCGCAGCGGCCCGAGGAGGTCTGGAACGACGCCGAGCTCAACGAGGCCAACACGGTCAAGGACGAGCCCGGCGAGCAGGAGAAGGCGTTCACCTCCCTCGGCGCCGACGCCGAGCTGGACCAGCTGATCTATGAGGGCGCCACCTACTCCGCCGACGAGGAGGACTACCTCGGGCTGCCCGGGCTGCTGGAGCCCGACCAGGTGCGCACCCTGCTGTCCCAGCGGCAGGCCGACTGGATCGCGAAGGGCTCGCCGCGCACCGGCGCCCAGGCCCGCGCCACCCCGGCGACCGAGCCCACCCCGCCGCCGGCCGCCGAGCGCGGGCAGAGCGTGCGGGAGCGGCTGCAGACGCTGCGCAAGGAGCTCAACACCCTGGTCGCGCTGCACAACCACAAGACCCGTAAGCCGCACGGGAAGATCCATAACGAGCTGCGGGCGCACTGCGGCGGCCCGCCGGTGGCGATGGCGACCATCGAGCAGCTCGAGGAACGCATCGCGACCCTGCGGTCCTGGCGCTGAGAGCCGCCCTGGCGGGCCGCCGTGTCGCCGGCGGGCCGGAGGACGACGCCGCCCGTGCGGGCGCGGTGGGGGCCGGCCCGGCACCGTCGGGGGACCGGAGAGCCACCACGGCCGGCACGCGGTGATCCACTCCGCGCGCGCTGATCCGCTCGGGGCGCGCGTCCGGACACGCGCGGACCGCGGATCAGCGCGCGAGCTCCGGATCACCGTGCGGACGTCGCGCCGCCGGAGCGGTCAGGACGGGGCGGACCGATCCCGGACGTACGTGGCGGGAACGGGGACGGGTTCGTCGCCGTCGCGGGACCGCAGGGCCACCGCGGCGACGACCAGCGCGATCCCCACGGCCTCCAGCGGCCCCGGCAGCTGACCGAGCACGACGAGCCCGACCAGCGTCGCGGTGGCGGGCAGCAGCGCCAGCAGGACCGCGAATCGGGCCTGCCCGACCCGGCGCAGCACGACCTGGTCCAGCACGTAGGGGATCACCGAGCTGAGCACACCCAGCCCGACGGACAGGCCGAGCACCACCGGATCGGCGAGCGGCGCGAGGTTCGCGAGCCCGAACCCGGTCGCGGCACCCGTACCCCCGGTGAACAGCAGCGGGACCAGGACGACGGCGGCCACGGTGAACCCGGTCGCCAGGTCGTCGATGCCGGAACCGGCCCGCGCGACCCGCTTGCCCAGCACGATGTAGGCCGCCCACATCGCCGCCGCGCCCAGCGCCCACAGCACCCCGGCGGGACTGCCGGACCAGCGCACGTCGGCGATGAGGAGCACGCCCGCCGCGGCGAGGCCGACCGCGCCGACGTCGCGGAACCGGCGCGAGGCGAGCGCCGCGACCACGACCGGGCCGGTGAACTCGACCGCCACCGCGGTGCCGAGCGGCAGCCGCGCGATCGCCTCGTAGTAGGCGACGTTCATCAGCGCCGTGGCCAGCCCGAACGTCCCCGCGCGGACGAGCCGGACGCCGCGCCACGAGTCGCGGCCGGGGCGGCGCCACGCCAGCAGGACCAGCGCGGCACCGATGAGGCGCAGCTCGGCGACCGCCGACGGCGCGAGCCGGTCGAACAGCCCGACGGCCAGCGCGGCCCCCACGTACATCGAGGTCCCACCGGCCAGGAACAGCAACGGAGCGGGAACACGATCGGGCGACGGGCGGGGACTCACCCGGCCACCGTAGACCGCGACACACCGTATTTACCGTGGCGCGCTTGCACGTCGGGCGAGTTGCCCGCATGATTCACACGCAGTCAACTTCATACGCAACCGGTCACCGCGGGTACATCGCGGCGCCACCGAACCGTGCGGCGCACGCCACACGTGACGGACGTCGCGACGCATCCCGGGAACACGTGCAGGGGCCTCGAGCGTCTGTACAGGTGTGGGCGAACCGCTCGTGCGGTCGTCACAGTGATACGGCGGCGAGCGCCCGAAGCCCGCCGCCGCGACGGAGGGAGACCGCTATGCAGCCCGAAACGCTGACCCGGCCCGAACTGACCCTTGCCGACCGTTGCGACCGCTGCGGTGCGGCTGCCAAGGTGCGCGCGATCCTGCCCTCCGGTGGGGAACTCCTGTTCTGCAACCACCACGGCAACGCCCACGCCGCCAAGCTGCGTGAGTCCGGGGTGCAGGTGCAGACCGGGGAGTGACACCCGGGGCGCCACCCGCGCCCCCACACAGACCCTCGAACGGGGCGGGGATCCGATCGGATCCCCGCCCCGTTCGGTATGTCCGGGGGTGCTCAGGACACCGGTGCGAGCGGCTCCGGGCCGGTGCCCGGGGCCCCGCGTGCCCCGGCCGGCCGCGACGGCGCCGGGTCGGCGGGCAGCGGGGTGGCGCCGGTGACGATGTCGGCGGCCCGCTCGGCCACCACCACCACCGGGCCGTAGGTGTTGGCGTTGGGCACGTCCGGGAAGATCGACGCGTCGACGACCCGCAGACCCTCGGTGCCGTGCACGCGCAGCGTCGACGGGTCCACGACGGCGTCGGCGTCGGTACCCATCCGCGCGGTGCTGGTCGGGTGCAGCCCGTTCTGGGCGCGCCGGGACACCCAGGCGAGGATCTCGGCGTCGGAGCGGACACCCTCGCCGGGGAAGGTCTCCCCGGCGTCGAGGCCCGCGAACGCCGGCTGGGTGAGGATCTCCCGGGCCAGGCCGACGGCCTCCACCCAGCGACGCCGGTCGCCGTCGGTGACCAGGTAGTTCTGCACCAGGCGCGGTGGGACGGCGGTGTCGCGGGACACCGCCCGCACCGTCCCGCGGACGTCGCCCGCCATCACCGAGACGTGCATCTCGTAGCCGTGCCCGACCGGCGGGACGTCCGGCGCGAAGCGCATCGCGACCGGCGCGAACAGCATCATGACGTCGGGGATGCCCCCGGCCATCGAGGTGGAGGCGAACCCGCCGATCTCGAAGTGGTTGCTGGCCCCGATCCCGGTGCCCGAGACGAGCCAGCGGGCCGCCGCGGCGGGCAGCCGGTGCGGGGCCCGGTGCGGGGCCAGCGAGATGGGCCGGGAGCAGGCGTGCTGCAGGTGCACCGCGAGGTGGTCCTGCAGGTTCGCGCCGACCCCGGGCAGCGCCACCCGGGTCCCGACGCCGATCCCGGCAAGGTGCTCCGGGTCGCCGAAGCCGGACACCTGGAGCAGCTGCGGGGTGGCGACGGAGCCGGCGGCGAGCAGGGTCTCGCCGGCGTCGACGTCGCGGAGGGTGCCGTCGGCGGCGCGGTAGCGGACGCCGATGACCCGGGTACCGCGGGCGTCGGTGCGCAGCGCGCGGACCAGGGCGCCGGTGCGGACGGTCAGGTTGGGCCGTGAGTCGGCGACCGGGTGCAGCCAGGCGTCGGTCGCCGAGAAGCGGCGCCCGCGCGAGATCGTGCGCTCGGTGCGGGAGAAGCCCTCCTGGACCGGGCCGTTCGTGGAGTCGAGCAGCGCGTGCCCGGCCTGCTGCGCCGCGGCCAGGAACGCCGCGTTCAGCGGGCCCGCGGCCGGGGCGCGCTCGAGGACCTGCGGCCCGTGACCGCCGTCGGGCAGCGGGGTGCCGCGCTCGGACATCCGCCGCTCCAGGCGGCGGAAGTAGGGCAGCAGGTGGGCCGAGCTCCACTGCTCGCAGCCGGGCAGGCGGGACCAGCGGTCGTAGTCGCCCGGGTGGGCCCGCTGGTAGACCATCCCGTTGATGCTGCTGCTGCCGCCCAGCACCTTCCCGCGCGGGACGGCGATCCGGCGTCCGGCCAGACCGGCCTCGGGCTCGGTGACGTAGCACCAGTCGTAGCGGGGGTTGCCCCACGCCTTCGACAGCGCGGCGGGCATCCGGATGATCGGGTCCCAGCGGTGGTCGGGCCGGCCCGCCTCGAGCATCAGCACCCGCCGCGTGGGATCCTCGGTGAGCCGGGAGGCCAGCACCGCCCCCGCGGATCCCCCGCCGACGATGACGACGTCGTACCGGCCCATGCGCGCCCTCCACACCCACTGTCGGGATTGCCCTGTTCGAGGGAGCAACCCCCCTTGCGTGGATCACGGTACGCCGCGCCCACCGGCCGTCGCCGCCACCCCCGTAGGCTCGATGGTGTGACGACGACCGAGCGTGACGCCGAGGACGGAGCGGACCTCCGCGACGCCGCCGCGGACGACGCCGACGCCGCTCTGGCCGCCCTCGCCGCCCAGCTGGAGGCGTCGGTCGCCGAGCTGTCCTCGGCCCGTGAACGGGTGGCCGAGCTGCAGGAGCTGCGGTCTCAGGGGTTGAGCTGGCGGGCGATCGTCCCGCGCGAGGCACGGCCGCTGATCGTGGAGACCCTCACCCGCACCCTCGACGGCCTGGGCGCCGTCGGTGGCCGGTTCCGCCGCGAGGAGGCCGTCGCGCTGCACGGCGAGGGCGAGACGATCGCCGGGATCGGCAGGCTGTTCGGGGTCAGCCGCCAGCGCGTGTCGGCCTACCTGCAGGAACACCAGCAGCTCCTCGAACGGTGTGCGGACCGCCAGGACCGGCCGGAAGCCTGACCCCGGGTCAGCCCTGGTCGTTCCTGCGGTGCCGCGCCTGCCGCTGGGCGGGCACTCGCGGCGCCACCGGCACCACGGGGGAGCGGCGGGCCGCCGGGATCAGCGCGGTGCGGTCGAGCGCGTCGGGCTGTTCCGGCACCGACGGCGGCGCGGCGCGCAGCTGCAGCCGGGCCAGCTCGCGGACGTCGGTGAGCCGGGCCGCCAGCGCGGTCACCACCGGCGCCAGCGCGACGACCAGACGCTCGCCGAGCGGGTCGTCGGGCCCGCCGCGGGCGAACAGCTGCAGGACGCCCGCGGTGCGCCCGGCGACCGGGACCGGCACCGACAGCGAGCGGACCAGGCCGCAGTCGGCCGCGGCGGCGGCCAGCTCGGGCGGTCCGGACCGGGTCAGGTCCGGGGTGGTCAGCGTGCGGTCGCCGCGCTCGGCGGCGGGGCCCGGCCCGGCGTCGGCCCGGCGCTGCAGCTCACCCAGGCGCAGCGCGGCGGTGTCGGAGCCGAACACCCGCCGGGCCTCGGGGTCGCGGGGGTCGGCGGGCTCGCGCAGCAGCAGCGCCGCACCCCCGACCCGGGCGGCGGGCACCAGCGCGACACAGATCCCGGACAGCATCGCGGCGATGTCGGCGTGCGCCACGGAGGTGGCGCCGGCCTGCAACGCGACCCGCACCAGGGCGGGGGCCGGGTCGGGCGTCGGCCGCCCGGTCGTGCCGGAGGTCCAGAGCGAGGCCGCCATCTCGTCCCTTCCGCGTCAGCTCCCGCGAGCGGGGTTCGTGACACAGCGTCGCGGGTGTGGTGGCGAGGATAACGATCGTGGTCCGCGCCGCGGACGGCGGCTCGCCCGGCCGTCCCGACGATCACCGCAGGTGATCGGATCGGACGGCCACGGTGACTGCGGGTGTCCGGCCGGTCCGGTGTGGCGGACGTCGTCCCGGCAGGACCCGGCGGACCGCGTAGGGTTCACGGTCGTACCGCGGGAGCCCGCGCACCGAGGCTGAGAGGGCGGCAGGACCGGCCGCCGACCGTTCGAACCTGATCCGGGTCACACCGGCGTAGGGAGGCCGCCCCGTGCTGTCACGTGCTCTCCGTCCACTCGCCGTCGCGCTGGCGCTCGCGCTGGCCCTGTCCGGCTGCGCCGCGGAGGACGGCTCCGGCGGCTCCGCCGGGGGCGGGCCGATCCGCGTCGCGCTGGACTGGACGCCGAACACCAACCACATCGGGCTGTTCGCCGCCCAGCAGGCGGGCTACTTCCGCGACGCCGGCCTCGACGTCGAGTTCCTGCCCTACAACCAGACCTCGCCGGACACCCTGGTCGGTTCCGGCGCCGCGGACTTCGGCGTGGGCTTCCAGGACTCCTTCACGTTCTCGAAGGCCGCGGGCGCCGACATCACCTCGGTGATGGCGATCCTGCAGCACTGGGCGACCGAGATCGCGGTGCGCTCCGACCGCACCGACATCCGGCGCCCGCGCGACCTCGACGGCAAGATCTACGCCGGATTCGGCGGGCCCGGTGAGAACCAGAAGATGCAGGCCGTGATCCGGGCCGACGGCGGGCGCGGCGACTTCCGCACCGAGGTCCTGTCCACCGCGGCCTACGAGGCGCTCTACTCCGGCCAGGCCGACTTCACCGAGCCGTTCGTCAACGTCGAGGGCATCGAGGCGCAGCTGCGGGGCGAGCCGATCCGCACCTTCCGTTACACCGACTACGGCTTCCCGGACTCCTACAACGTGCTGCTGCTGGGCAACTCGACCTGGCTGCGCGACCACCCCGACCGGGCCCGTGCGTTCGTGCAGGCCGTCCAGAAGGGCTACGCGCTGGCCGCGCAGGATCCGGCGACCGCGGCCCGGATGCTGAAGGAGGCCAACCCCGGCGCGTTCACCTCCGACGCGCTGGTCGACCGGGGCGCACAGATGCTCAGCGAGCGTTTCCTGCGCGACACGCAGGGCCGCGTCGGGTTCCAGACCCCGCAGCAGTGGGCCGGGTTCTCCGGGTTCCTCTACGACACGGGCACCGTCGCGGGGCCGGACGGCGCCCCGGTGCGGCAGAAGCCGGACTTCTCGACCTGGTTCACCAACGACTACCTGGCACCGTGATCCGCCGGCTGTGGCCGGCCGCGGCGCTGGTCACCGTCCTGCTGGTCGCCTGGCAGGTCGCGGTCACCGTCGACGGCGCCCGCCCCCAGGTGCTGCCCTCGCCGCTGCGGGTGGTCGAGCAGGGCTGGGCGTTCCGGGCCGAGCTGTGGGCGAACACGCTGCCGACGGTCCAGGTGACGCTGATCGGGTTCACCGTCTCGATGGTGCTGGCCTGGGCGGCCGCGGTCGCGGTGGACTTCTCGCCGTGGCTGCGCCGGGCGCTGACCCCGCTGCTGGTGGCCTCGCAGACGCTGCCGGTGGTCGCGATCGCCCCGCTGCTCATCATCTGGTTCGGGTTCGGCCTGCTGCCGAAGGTGCTGGTCATCGCGCTGGTGACGTTCTTCCCGGTGGCGGTCGGGCTGATCGAGGGCTTCGCCGCGACCGACCGGTCCGCGACCGCGCTGCTGCGGTCGATGGGGGCCTCGCGCTGGCAGCGGTTCCGCTACGTGCGGCTGCCCGGGGCGCTGCCGTCGTTCTTCACGGCGCTGCGGATCGCGATCACCTACGCCGTCACCGGGGCGATCTTCGCCGAGTACGTCGGCGCCCGGGCCGGCCTGGGGATCTTCATGCAGCTGCAGAAGAACCAGTTCCGCACCGACCTGGTGCTCGCGGCCGTCGGCGTGACCGCGGTGCTGTCGGTGACGCTGTTCGCGCTGACCTTCCTGCTGCAGCGCCTGGTCACGCCCTGGTACGTGGCCGACCACGACGGACACGGTGCGCGGTGAAGGTCGTGGTGAGTGACCTGTCGGTCTCCTACGGCTACCTGCCGGTGCTGTCCGGGGTGAACCTGGACGTCGCGCCGGGGGAGTTCGTGACGCTCGTCGGGCCGTCGGGGTGCGGCAAGTCGACGCTGTTCGGGGCCCTGGCGGGCATCCTCGACGGGGCGACGGTGACCGGCGGGATCGAGGTCGACGGCGGCCCGGTGCGCGGCGCCCCGTTCGGCCTGATGCCCCAGCAGGACCTGCTGTTCCCGTGGCGCACCGTGCTCGACAACACCACCCTCGGGCTGGAGGTCGCCGGCGTGGGGCGCCGCGAGGCCCGCGAGCGTGCCCGCGCGCTGTTCGAGCCGTTCGGGCTGGCCGGCTTCGAGGACGTCCGCCCGGGTGCGCTGTCGGGCGGCATGCGCCAGCGCGCGGCGCTCCTGCGCACCGTCGTCGGGGGGCGCGAGGTGCTGCTGCTCGACGAGCCGTTCGGTGCGCTGGACGCGCTCACCCGGACCGCGATGCAGGACTGGCTGGAGTCGGTGCGCGCCCGCTACGGCTGGACGACGGTCCTGATCACCCACGACGTGCGGGAGGCGGCCCTGCTGTCGGACCGGGTGCTGGTCTTCTCGCCGCGCCCGGCGACCGTGGTGCGGGAGGTCGTCGTCGACGCCGGGCGGCCGCGCAGCCGTACCGACCCGACCCTGGCCGCGGTCGAGGCGGACCTGCTGGAGACCCTGCGCGGCTGAGGGGGATCGACCCCGGGGGCGGGGACCGGTGGTCGCCGCCCGCCACGGCGTTCCGGTGCCGTTGCGGCCGTCCGGATCGTGCCGCAGGGCAACAAAGTCGATGTTCGTGACCGGATCGTGATGACGAAAGGGGAACTCTCTCGATTCAGAAGGCTGTCGCGGACCCTGTTCCGCCCAATACGTTGGCGCTCGCAACATTCACCCGTTCGTGATCATGCGAGCGGTCCACAACGTGGTGGAGGGAGACCCCGATGGGGGCACGGAACACGGGGCGCGGTCCCCGGCTGCGTCGGGCGGTCGCGGCGGCGGGTCTCGGCCTGCTGCTGGCCGTCGCGGGCTGCGGACAGAACAGCGCGGGCGGCGGCGGGGAGTCCGCGGGCGGCTCCGGCGACTCCGGCGGCGGGGTGAAGGTCGGGGTGATCCTCCCCGAGACCGACTCCTCGGCACGCTGGGAGGGCTTCGACAAGCCCATGCTGGACAAGGCGCTGCGCGCCGAGGGCATGGACCCCGACATCCAGAACGCCCAGGGCGACGAGCAGAAGTTCTCCACCCTGGCCGACGGGATGATCTCCAGCGGCGTCAAGGTCATGATCATCGCATCGATCAGCAGCGACGGCGGGACCGCCGTCGCCCAGAAGGCCAAGGCCCAGGGCATCCCGGTCATCGACTACGACCGGCTCAACCTCGGCGGCGTCAGCGACTACTACGTCTCCTTCGACAACGAGAAGGTCGGCGCCCTGCAGGGCGAGGGCCTGGTCCAGGGCATCGGCGACAAGCCGGGCGCCCAGGTCATCGAGATCGAGGGCGCGCCGACCGACAACAACGCGACCCTGTTCTACAACGGCCAGCAGACCGTGCTGAAGCCCAAGTACGAGTCCGGGGCGCTGAAGCTGGTGCAGAGCCAGAAGATCGACAAGTGGGACAACCAGGTCGGCGGCACCACCTTCGAGCAGATCCTCACCGGTAACGGCGGCAAGGTCGACGGCGTCGTCGCCGCCAACGACGGCCTCGCCGGCGCCATCGTCACGGTGCTGGCCAAGTACGGCCTGAACGGCAAGGTCGTGGTCACCGGCCAGGACGCCACCGCCGACGGGCTCGCCGCGATCCTGCGCGGGGACCAGTACATGACGGTGTTCAAGCCGATCGAGCAGGAGGCCGAGGCCGCCGCGAAGCTCGCCGGTGCCCTGGCCAAGGGCGACACCGCGGCCGCCGACGGCGTCGCCACCCAGACGGTCGAGGACCCGAAGGGCGACCGCGACGTCAAGTCGGTGCTGCTCGAGCCGCAGCTCATCACCAAGGACTCGGTCAAGAAGGTCACCGACGCCGGCTACGTCAAGGCTTCGGAGATCTGCAACGCCGAGACCCAGGCCGCCTGCGGCCAGCTCGGCATCAAGTAGGACCCGCAGCCGGACCGGGCCGCGGCGGAGACCCCGCCGCGGCCCGGCCGACGCCCACGTGGAAGGTGCCCGAAAGTGGCCGACCCCATCCTCTCCCTGCGCGGTGTGTCGAAGAGCTTCGGCGCCGTGCAGGTCCTGCACGACGTCGACCTGACCGTGCGCGCCGGCGAGGTCACCGCGCTCGTCGGCGACAACGGCGCGGGTAAGTCCACCCTGGTCAAGTGCGTCGCGGGTATCCACCCGATCGACTCCGGCGAGGTCCTGTTCGAAGGGGCGCCGGTGACCGTCGCCGGGCCGTCGGACGCCTCCCGGCTCGGCATCGAGGTCGTCTACCAGGACCTCGCGCTGGCCGACAACCTCGACATCGTCCAGAACATGTTCCTCGGTCGCGAGCGCGGCCGCTCCTGGATGCTCGACGAGGGCTCGATGGAGCAGGCCGCGCGCGACACCCTCGCGTCGCTCTCGGTCCGCACCGTCACCTCGGTCCGGACCCCGGTCGCGTCGCTGTCCGGCGGGCAGCGCCAGACCGTCGCCATCGCCAAGGCGGTGCTCTGGGACTCGCGCGTCGTGCTGCTCGACGAGCCGACCGCGGCGCTCGGCGTCGCCCAGACCCGCCAGGTGCTCGACCTCGTGCGACGCCTGGCCGAGCAGGGCCTCGGCGTCGTGCTCATCAGCCACAACATGGCCGACGTGTTCGAGGTGTCCGACCGGATCGCCTGCCTCTACCTCGGCCGGATGGTCGCGCAGGTCCCGACCCGCGAGGTCACCCACTCCGACGTCGTCCAGCTCATCACCGCGGGCCGCTCCGGCGAGCTCGGGCTGCCGCGGCCCGAGCAGGCGGTGACCTGATGGCCCCCCACCCCGATCCGTCCGGCCCCGCCGGCCCGGGAGGAGACACCGTGACCGAACGGACGCCCGCGCCCGAGCAGGAGCAGAGCGCGGCCCGCCGGGCGAACCCCGGTAACCGGGCCGCCGACTTCGGCATCGACACCACCGCCCGCACCACCCGCGAGGCGATCACGACGTACTTGCGCGGCCTGCGTGGCGGTGACCTGGGCTCGCTGCCGGCGCTGCTCGGCCTGGCCGCGCTGTTCGTGCTGTTCAGCGTGCTGGACTCGGGCGGCACCTTCCCGAGCCTGCTCAACCTGGCGAACCTGCTCCAGCAGGGCGCCGGCCCGACCATCATCGCGATGGGTCTGGTGTTCGTGCTGCTCACCGGGGAGATCGACCTGGCCGCCGGTACGGCGTCCGGGCTGGCGGCGGCATTGATGGCACTGCACCTGATGAGCGACGGCAACGTGCTCGGCGCCACCGGCACCACCGTGTTCGTGCTCCTCGTGGCGGTGATGCTGGCCGGTGCCGTGCTCGCCGCGCTGGTCCGGGTGTGGGCCGGGTCGGTGATCAGCCTGCTCACCGCGGTCGTGCTCGTGATCGGGGTCCCGGCGAACGCGTTCACCGTGATGGGGCTCGCCGTCGGCGTCGGGGTGGTGATCGGCTGCCTCACCGGGTTCCTCGTGGCCCGGATCGGGATGCCGTCGTTCGTCGTGACGCTGGCGTTGTTCATCACGTGGCAGGGCGTGATCCTGCAGCTCATCGGCGACGGCGGCACCATCGCGCTGCGCGACCCCTTGATCAACGCCGTGGCGAACGGCAATCTCTCGGTCACGGCGTCCTGGGTGCTGTTCGTGGTCGTCGCCGGCGGCTACGCGGCCGTCCAGGTGGTGCGCCTGCGGACCCGGCGCCGCGGCGGACTGGTCGCGCCGCCGACGGGGCTGGTCGCACTCAAGATCGGAGCGGTGGTGGTGCTCGGCGGGCTGGTGACGTTCGCACTCGTGCAGGACCGCTCGCCCGGCGTCATCGCGATCGCCGGGATCCCCTACGTCGTCCCGGTGGTGCTGGTGCTGCTCGTCGCGGGCACCTGGGTGCTCGACCGGACCCGGTTCGGCCGGCACGTCTACGCCGTCGGCGGCAACCGGGAGGCCGCGCGCCGGGCCGGGATCGACGTCGCCCGCATCCGGGCGTCGGTGTTCGTCATCTCCACCGCCTTCGCCGCGATCGGCGCGATCGTCTACTCGTCGAAGATCGGGTCGGTGAACCCGGCGGCCGGTGGCGGCAACACCCTGTTGTTCGCGGTCGGCGCCGCGGTCATCGGGGGCACGTCGCTGTTCGGCGGCCGCGGCCGCATCAGCAACGCCGTCATCGGCGGCACGGTGCTCGCCACGGTGCAGAACGGTCTGGGCCTGCTCAAGCAGCCCGCCGCCGTCGTGTTCGTGGTGACCGGCCTGGTGCTGCTGCTCGCGGCCGGTGTCGACGTGGCGTCACGGCGCCGGGCGGCGGCCAGCGGCCGGTGACATGACCCAGCCCGGATCGGGGACCCGGCCCGACGACGCGCGCCGGCACAACCGGGCCGTCCTATTGCGCCGGCTGCACGTCGAGGGTCCCTGCACCCGCGCGACGCTGGCCGGCGAGCTCGGCCTCAACCGCAGCACGATCAAGGCGGTGGTGGACGGGCTCGCCGAGGCGGGCGTCGTCACCGAGGCCGTCCCGGCCCAGCGCTCCGGGGCCGGGCGGCCGTCGCTGCTGGTGCTGCCCGACCCGCAGGCGGCGGTGGTGCTCGCCGTCGACATCCGGGTCGAGCAGGTCGCGCTGGCGATGGTCGGCATCGGCGGCCAGATCCTGGGCCGGCACAGCTGGAACCTGCACCGCACCACCCGGCTGCCCGGCGAGGTGATCACCCACCTCGCCGAGTCCGCCGCCCTGCTGCGCGACGAGCTGGGCGTCGCCGAGCAGGCGGTCGGGGTCTCGGTGCCCGGCGTCGTGCGGCGCTCCGACGGCTTCGTGCACGAGGCGCCCAACCTCGGCTGGCGCGACGTCGAGCTGGGGGCCCGGCTCGCCGCCGTCCTCGCCCGGCCGGTGCAGGTCGCCAACGACGCGGAGGCCGGCGCACTCGCCGAGCACCTGCGCGGGATCGGCCGGGACGTCGCCGACATGGTCTACCTCTCGGCCGACGTCGGCGTCGGCGGCGGCGTGGTGTCCGGCGGGCAGCCGCTGCGCGGCACCGGCGGCTACGTCGGCGAGCTCGGTCACCTCATGGTCCGCCCGGACGGGCGGGAGTGCTTCTGCGGCTCGCACGGCTGCTGGGAGACCGAGGTGGGCGAGCCCGCGCTGTGCCGCGCGCTCGGCCTGCCCGAGGACACCCCGCGCGGGGTGCTCGTCGCGGAGCTGCGCGACCTGGCCGTCGTGCCGGGCCGGGCCGACCGGCTGCTGGAGGGTTACGCCGGGTGGATGACCGCCGGGCTGGTGACAGTGGTGAACATGCTGGCCCCCGAGCTCGTCGTGCTGGGCGACCTGTTTGGCGCGCTGCCGCCCTCGGTGGTCGAGCGGATCGGGTCCGAGCTGCGCCGGCGCAGCCTGGTGAGCCGGGCCGCGGGCGGGACCCGGCTCGCGGTCTCTCCGCTCGGCCGCGACGGCGCGCTGGTCGGCGCGGCCGAGATCGCGTTCGAGCCGGTGCTGGCGGCGGTCTGACGGAGAGCGGGCCGGACGGCACCGCTCCCGGCGTCCCGGCGGGCTCAGGCCAGGTGGCCGGCCAGCTCGGGCAGCGCGCCGACGGTGAAGGTCGGTGGGCTGAGGTACCCGGGCCAGGTGTCGCCGTGGCGGTCCAGCCAGGCCGTCGCCATTCCGGCCCGGGCGGCGCCGTGGAGGTCCCACGGGTGCACCGCGACCATCACCGACTCGGCCGCGTCGACCCCGCAGGTCCGCAGCGCATACGCGTAGGAGGCGGGAGCCGGCTTCCAGATCCCGGCGTCCTCCACCGACAGCACCGCGTCGAACTGCTCGCGCAGGCCGTGGTCGCCGAGCAGCCGCTCGGCCACCGACGCGGCGCCGTTCGACAGCGTCACCAGCCGCAGCCCCGCGGACCGCAGTGCCGCGACCCCGCCGTGGACGTCGTCGTGCACCGGCAGCTCCAGGAACCCGTCGACGACGTGCCGCGCGCCCGCGTCGGGGTCGGCGACCCCGTGCCGGCGCAGCAGCCCGGCCGCGGTCGCCCTCGCCAGCTCGGCGAAGGGCGTCAGCTCCCCACCGGCGGCCTGCGCCATGCCCTCGCGCAGGGTCGCGGCGAACCACAGCGGCCCGAGCCCCTCCGGAGCGCCCAGCGCGGCGAACCGGGCCCCCATCGGGGTCAGGTCCGACAGGGTCTCGTTGACGTCGAACACCACGGTCGTGATCGCCATCCCCCTACCCTCACAGGTGTGAGCGCTCCCCGCACGGTGCTGGTCCTCGGAGGAACGACCGAGGGCCGGGCCGCGGCCGCCGCGCTGGCAGGCCGGGACGATGTCCGGGTCGTGTCGTCCCTGGCCGGGGCGGTGCGCAGCCCGGCCCTGCCCGACGGCGAGGTCCGCATCGGTGGGTTCGGCGGTGCCGAGGGGCTGGCCGCGCACCTGCGCGCCGAGCGGGTCGCGGCGGTGCTCGACGCCACCCATCCGTTCGCCTCGACGATGACCGCGAACGCGGCCGCCGCCTGCGCGGGGACGGGGGTGCCGCTGGTCGTGCTGCGCCGGCCGGGCTGGTCGCCCGCGCCGGGGGACCGGTGGCACCGGGTCGCCTCGGTCGCCGCCGCCGCGGCCGCGCTGCCCGGCCTGCTCCCCGGCCCGGCCGGGCGGGTCCTGCTGACGACCGGCCGCGGGGGACTGGCGCACTTCGCGGCTGTCGACGCGGCGTTCTGGATCCGTGCGGTCGACCCGCCCGACGGCCCGCTGCCCGCCCGGCACGAGCTGCTGCTCGACCGGGGCCCGTTCGCCCTCGACGGCGAGCGCGCCCTGTTCGAGGCCGTGGTCCCGCACGTGCTGGTCACCAAGGACTCCGGCGGTGCGGCGACCGCGCCGAAGCTCACCGCGGCCCGGGAGCGCGGGGTGCCGGTCCTCGTCGTCGACCGGCCGCCGCTGCCCGGCGGGGTCGCGGTGGAGCCCACGGTGGACGCGGCGCTGGCCCGGCTGCTCGGGGACTGATCACCAGGGGACCGGTCGCCCGTCCGGCGGACGACGGTGCGCGTCGCCAGTCGGGAGGGCACAGCCGGCTCCACCGGGAGGGCCGAGCGGTCCGCGGCCGGGTCTCAGGGCAGACCGACGAGGATCCCGCCCGGCTCGGGAGCCGCGGCCAGCGCCCCGGCGAGCGCGTCCAGCCCGGTCCGCCGGGTGACCAGCCGGCCCGGGTCGAGCCGCCCGTCGGCGACGAGTGCCATCAGCTCCGGGTAGTCCGCTGCGGCCATCCCGTGGCTGCCGGTGACGGTCAGCTCGTGCGCGATCATCAGCGGCACCGGCACCACCGGCTCCCGGGTGAGCAGACCGACCTGCACGAGCGTTCCCTGCCTGCGCAGCGACCGGACCCCGAGGTCCAGGGCGTCCGCGCGGCCCGCGGCCTCCACCGCGAGGCGGGCGCCGCCCTCGCCGACGGCCTCGCGCACCGCGTCCGGGCCGTCCGCGGTGTCCACCGCCGCGACCGCGCCCAGCCCGACCGCCCGGTCCCGCGCCGCGGGCGAGGGGTCCGCGACGACCGCCTCGGCGCCCAGCGCCGACGCGATCAGCACCGCGGCCAGCCCGACCCCGCCCGCTCCGAGCACGAGGACCCGCTCCCCGGAGGTCAGTCCGCCGCGCCCGACGAGCGCCCGGTGTGCGGTGGCGACCCGGCAGCCGAGCAGTGCGGCGCCGGCGGCGTCGGCGTCGTCGGGGACCGGCACCAGGTTGTGGTCGGCGTGGTGCAGCGCGACGAGCTCGGCGAAGGACCCGTCGTGGGTGAACCCGGGTTGCTGCTGGTGCGGGCAGACCTGCGCGCGGCCCGCCCGGCAGTCCGGGCAGACACCGCAGCCGCAGACGAACGGCGTCGTGACCCGGTCACCGGCCCGGAACCGGGTGACCCCGGCGCCGGTCGCGACCACGCGCCCGACCAGTTCGTGGCCGGGCACGTGGGGGAGCGTCACGTCATCGTCGTGCCCGGCCCAGGCGAACCGGTCGCTGGCGCACAGCCCGGTCGCCTCCACCCGCACGACCACCCCACCCACGGGCGGGGTGGGGTCCGGCAGGTCCACGACCTCGGGCGGTGCGCCGAACGCGGTGATCCGTACTGCTCGCATGGGGCGATCCTCCCAGGCCGATAGGCTCGCCATCCGAGGGAAAGGGAGGTGCGGTGTGTACGCCGCGATCCTGTTCGACATGGACGGCACGCTGGTCGGGTCCGACGCCGCGGTCGCCCGCTCCTGGGCCGCCTGGGCGCGCGAGTACGGCGTCGCCGGGGCCGACCTGGTCCGCGTCGCGCACGGGGTGCCCAGCGACGGCACGATCCGGCTGCTGCGCCCGGACCTGTCCGGCGCGGCACTCGACGCCGCCGCGGCCCGCCAGCTGGAGCTGCAGTACGACGACCTCGACGACGTCGACGCGCTGCCCGGGGCACACGCCCTGCTCGCCGCCCTCGACGCGGCGCGGGTCCCGTGGGCCGTCGTGACCAGCGCCGACCGGCGGCTCGCCGCCGCCCGCCTCGGCGCCGCCGGGATCGTCGCGCCGGTGCTCGTCGCCCGCGACGACGTGCGGCACGGCAAGCCGGACCCGGAGGGCTACCGCGCCGCCGCGGCCGCGCTCGGGGTGGACCCGGCCGCCTGCCTGGTCGTGGAGGACGCCGAGGCCGGGCTCGCCGCGGCCGGGCCGCCGGCGCGGCGACCGCGGCGCTGCGGGGCCTCGACGGGGACCTGCGGCCCGCCGGCCTGACCGGGCTGACGGCCCTGCTGGGGCTCGCCGCCGCGGTCAGACCGGGCGGGTCATGACGACCAGCCCCGGGCCGGGGTCGCCGTCGGCGACGAACCCGGTACGGACGTAGAAGGCGATCGCCCGGGCGTTGCCCGGCTCCACCTTCAGCGACAGGGTGGCCGAGCCGAGTTCGCGCGCGGCCGCGACGACGGCGTCGACGAGCGCGTCGGCCAGCCCGGTCCCGCGCGCGTCGGGATGGACCCACATGCCGTAGAGCTGCCCGTCGCCGTCGTCACCGGTCCGCCAGCAGGCGGTGCCGACCGGCCGGTCGCCGTCGAAGGCGCCGAAACGGACGTGCTCGGCCAGGACCGCCCGCCAGGCGGCCGGTTCCATGGCCGCCTGCTCGCGGTAGAAGTCGCTGTCCTCACCGAAGCCGTCCCGTACCGAGGCGAGCCGGGCTGCGCGGGCCGGCTCCCAGTCGTCGGGCCCGAAGCGCCGCACCTGCAGTTGCACGGCGTGACGCTAGCGCGGAACCGGCATCCGTCAGGATGTCGACAACCGGCGGATGTGGTCAGTCGGTCGTCGTGCCGCCGGGGCCGTAGTGCCGGGGCGTGAACACGACGGTCGCGCCGCCGCGCTCGACCGACCGGGTCGTCGACGAGCCGACCACCACCAGGGTGCGCATGTCGACCTGCTCCGGGTCCAGCTCGCCCAGCGTGGTGACGACGATCCGCTGCCCGGCGCCGCCGACGTCGCGGCCCAGCACCACCGGGGTCTCCGGTGCACGGTGCTCCAGCAGCACGTCACGGGCCGCGCCGACCTGCCACGGCCGGGCCTTCGAGCGCGGGTTGTAGATCGCGATCGCCAGGTCCGCCGCGGCCACGGCACGCAGCCGGTCCGCGACCACGTCCCACGGTTTGAGCCGGTCGGACAACGAGATCAGGGCGTGGTCGTGCCCCAGCGGGGCACCGACGGCGGCCGCCACGGCCTGCGCCGCGGACATGCCGGGCAGCACCCGGACCGGGACGTCGTGGTACTTCGGCTCCGCCGCCACCTCCAGCACCGCGGTCGCCATCGCGAACACCCCCGGGTCCCCGGCGGAGACGACCGCGACCCGCCGCCCCGAGGCGGCCAGGTCCAGCGCGTGCGCCGCCCGCTCGGACTCGACCTTGTTGTCCGAGGCGTGCCGGGTCTGACGCGGGTTCGGCGGCACCCGGTCCAGGTAGGGGCCGTAGCCGACGAGGTCGTCCACCTCCGACAGGGCGCGGGCGACCTGCGGGGTCAGCCAGTCCCGCCCGGCGGGACCGGTCCCGACCACGACGACCTCACCCGGCCCGCGCACCGACCGCTCCTCGGCCGCCGCGCCTCCGGGCTCCGCGACGGACCCGACGGCCTCCTCGGGCACCGAGGCGGCGACCTCACCGGGGACCAGGGCGATCGCGAAGTAGGGCACGTCCGAGGGATCCACGTCGGACAGCGAGCCGGTCCGCTGGCCCTCCATCGTGGCCCGCTCGACGTAGCGGGCCCGGTCGAGCACGCCGGCGTCGGCCATCGCCCCGCGGACCGTGGTGAAGGTGCGCCCGAGCTTCATCACCGCCGCCGAGTCGGTGCCCGCGAGCCGCCTTGCGAGCTCCTCGCGGGGCAGCGTGCCCGGCAGCACGGTGAGCACCTCGTCGCGCTCCACCAGCGGCTGCCCGATCGCCGCGGCGGCGCCGCTGATCGAGGTGACGCCCGGGACGACCTCGGTCGGGTAGCGCCCGGCCAGCCGCTTGTGCATGTGCATGTAGGAGCCGTAGAAGAGCGGGTCGCCCTCGGCGAGCAGCACGACGTCGCGGCCCGCGTCGAGGTGCGCGGCGAGCCGGGCGGCGGCCTCGGTGTAGAACGCGTCGATCGCACCCTGGTAGCCGCCGGGGTGGTCGGTGGCCTCGGTGGTGACCGGGTAGACCAGCGCCTCCTCGATCGCGGTGCCCGACAGGTGCGGTTCGGCGATCCGGCGCGCGATTGAGCGGCCGTGCCGGGCCGAGTGGTAGGCGATCACGTCGGCGTCGCGGACGAGCCGGGCGGCCTTGATCGTGGTCAGCTCGGGGTCGCCCGGACCGAGGCCGACGCCGTAGAGGGTGCCTGTCACGCTGTGCTGCTGCGCGGCACTCGCACGCTCGTTCACGCGATGATCTCCTGCTCGTGGGCCAGCGCGTTCAGCGCCGCCGCGGTGATCGCCGACCCGCCACGACGGCCGTGGACGACGAGGTGCTCCAGGTCGGTCCGCTCGGCGAGGGCGGCCTTGGACTCGGCGGCGCCGATGAACCCCACCGGGATGCCGATGACCGCGGCCGGGCGGGGTGCGTCGCCGCGGTCGATGAGGTCCAGCACGTGGAACAGCGCGGTCGGGGCGTTCCCGATCGCGAGCACCGCGCCCTCGAAGCGGTCGGCGAGCAGCTCCAGCGCGGCCGCGGACCGGGTGTTGCCGATCCGCCGCGCGTGGTCGGGCACCCGGGCGTCGCGCAGCAGGCAGAGCACCTCGTTGTCCGCGGGCAGCCGGGCGGCGGTCACCCCGGAGGCGACCATCATCGCGTCGCACAGGATCGGGGCACCGGCCCGCAGCGCGGCGCGTGCGGCCGCGACGACGCCGTCGGAGGCGGCGATGTCGTCGACGAGGTCGACCTGGCCGCAGGCATGGATCATGCGGACGGCGATGTCGTCGACGCCGGGCGGGAGCCCGGAGAGGTCGGTCTCCGCGCGGATCGTCGCGAACGAGCGGCGGTAGATCTCGTTGCCGTCGGTGATGTAGTCGTACCCGCTCAGCGGAGCTCCTCGGTCGTGATCGTGTGTCCGTCGATGACGTAGGTGCCCGGCCCGATGGCCACGGCGTCGCGGTGCGCGGTGTGCGGGGCGCCGCAGCGGCGGGCGCAGCCGACGACGTGCAGCATGTCCGGCCCCGCGCCCGTCCGCGGGCCGCCCCGGCCGATCAGGTCGAGAGCATGGGCACGCACGTCGGCCAGCGACTTCGCGCAGCCCGGCGATCCGGCGCAGGCGCTCACCCGCAGCGCGGGGTGCCCGGGGTCGACGACGAGTCCCGCCCCGGCCAGCCGGTCGGCGGCACCGGCTGCCGGGGTGGGCAGCACGAGGGTGCGCCACGGGGTGACCAGCAGCCCCGGGGCCTCACCGGCCAGCACGTCGAGCTGCGCGGCCGAGAGCTGCCCGAGCAGGGGCGCGACGCCCAGTGCTCCGCCGTCGGACACGCCGACGAGCACGTTCCCGCCCTCCGCGCGGCGGGAACGTGCTGATCGACCACCGGTGTCGCCCGCGGACCGGGCTCCGGGTCCCGGCGCGGGCATCGTCCTGCGGCCGGAGAGCCGGGCCGGGATCCCGGTCGCGGCCCCGGGCAGCTCCGCGGCGCGCCAGGCCCGCGCGGCCGGGTCGGCGCTGTGGGCGGCCCGCAGGTCGAGGAACGCCGCGGCCGCGTCGAGCAGCAGCACGGGGGCCTCGGCGGGGGGACAGGAGAGGCCGGTCGCGGCGCCCGCCACGACCAGCTCGCCCTCGTCGGAGCCCCGCGCCCGCCAGCACAGGTCGGGACGCTCGGCGGCGACGTCGCCGCGGCCGTCGTCGAGGGCGAACAGGAACCGGCCGGGCAGCGCCGACAGCGTGGGGCGCGCGCACAGGCCGCGGTCGAGCGCGGTGGCCAGGCCGCGGACGTCGGCGAGGCCGCCGTCGATCCCCGACAGCGGGGAGGCCAGCACGTTGCGGACCCGCTCGTGGGTCGTCGACGGCAGCAGCCCGGCCGCCGTCAGCCGCTCCACCGGGCGTGGGTCGGCCGGGTCGAGGCCGCGCAGCTGCAGGTTCCCGCGCGAGGTCAGGTGGACGGCGCCGTCGCCGGCGTCGCGGGCCAGCGCCGCGACCGCACGCAGCGCCGCCGCGCTGACCGTCCCGCCGGGAAGCCGGACCCGCGCCAGGGCCCCGTCCGCCGCCGCGTGCGGCGAGACGACGCCGGGGCAGGCGTCGGCGCGGGTACGGGTGGTCGGCGACGGCACGCCGGACACTGTAGGCATCCGCGACCGGTGGGGGGACCCGCCCGGGGCGGCGGTCACACCTCGTCAGGTGTTCAGGTCACGGCAGGTACCGGCGGGCACCGGAGTAGGTCGCGTCGAACCGCACCGGGGTCACCCGGACGGGGGTGGCCGCGTCGAAGGCCTCGATCATCGTGCCGTCGCCGGCGTACATCGCGACGTGCGTCGCCGGGGAGTTCCAGAACAGCAGGTCACCGGGACGCAGGTCGGCGGGGTCGTCGACCGGGCGCCCGCCGCGGGACTGGTCGGAGGCGTCGCGCCCGACGGTGATCCCGTGCAGGGCGTAGGACAGCCCGGTCAGCCCCGAGCAGTCCGGGCCGAACCCGGAACGCCCGCCCCACAGGTAGGGGCGGTCCAGGAACAGTCGCGCCGTCGTGACCAGACCCTCTCCGGTCGGGGAGGGCGGGGCCCCTCCGCGCAGCTCACCCGCCGCCAGCCACGCCTGGTCGCCGCCGGGCAGCGCGACCCGGACCGCGTCGCCCGCCTCGCCGACGACCGGCAGCCGGGTGCCGACGCTGACCTCGCGCAGCCGCTCGGTGCGTGCCGGGTCGCGGTACAGCCAGGCCGTCGCGACGCCGTCGACGGTGCCGGTGGGTGCCCCCGCGGCGAGTGCACCGAACGCGGGGTCGTCGACGAGCTGGGCCGCGGGGACCCAGCCGGGGTAGCCGCGGCCGTCCTTGCCCGACGGCTGGCCGGGAACGACGACCCGCGCCCACCCGTCGCGGCGCTCGGTCACGGTCACCGGGGCGCCGAGCAGCGCCTGGGTCTGGGTCCGCGAGGCGGTGGTGAGCTCGCGGCGGTCCGCGCTGCTCATCGACCCCATCCACGCGGCCGGGTCGGCCGGGGCGGCGACGGCGGCCCGGTCCCGCGGGCGCGGGCTGTCCGGTGAGGTCCACACGGTCGCGACCGACACGGCGACGAACGTGCGCCCCGGTCCGTCGGCGGCCGCGGGCAGGGCGACCGCGGGCAGGACGGCGCAGCCGAGCACCGCGGCGAACAGGACGGACAGGACACGGGGCACGGCGGGGACTCTCGACAGCCGGATGGGCCGGGGCAAGCAGCCACACCGCCGGGTCACCACGACGGGTGGAGTGGCCCCGCCCACACGGGTGGGTTCTCATGGTGCGGTGCGCCCCCACCGGATCACCGCGGCCGTCGTGACGGTGCTGGCCCTGTTCCTGGCCGGCTGCGGCGCGGGCTCACGCACCCCGGCCGCGACGGCGACACTCGTGCCGTGCGGGTTCCCGCCGCCCGCACAGGGCCTCGACGTGCGGGTGCTGGCCTACAACTCCTCGGCCGTCGACCCGTTCACGAACACGATGGTCCGCAGCTGCTCGAGGGACGGCGTGACGCTGCGCCACGAGCCGATCGACTTCGCCGGGCAGACCCAGAAGACCATCGCGACGCTGTCCGGGCGCTACGGCACCTACGACATCGTCGAGACCTACGGGCTGGTCGTGCCGCAGTTCGCCTCGACCGGGAAGCTGCGCCCGCTCGACGACCTCGTCGCCCGGTACCGCGAGGAGTACGGCCTGGACCGGCTGAGCCCGGAGATGCTGGCGGCGCTGTCCTACGACGGGAAGCTCTACGGGCTGCCGACCATGGCCCAGCCGTTCACGCTCGTCTACCGCCGCGACGTGTTCGACCGGCTCGGCCTGGCCCCACCCCGGACCTTCGCCGAGCTGCGCGAGGTCGCGGCCCGGGTGCAGCGCGACGGCGGGATCCGCTACCCGCTGGCGCTGCCGCTGCTCGCGAGCGCCGACATCGCCACCGCCTACGACGCCGCCCTCGGCTCGCTCGGCACCGACTACGTCGACCGCGACACCGGCCGCCCGAACTTCACGACCCCGGCGGCGGCGCGGGCGTTCACCGAGCTGCGGTCGCTGCTGCCGTTCATGGACCCGCAGGTGACGACGTTCGCCCAGCCCGCGGTGCAGCAGCAGATGTACAACGGCTCGGCCGCGATCGCGATCATGTACAGCGGCCGGATGTTCGACCTGGTCCAGGAGCGCAACAGCCGCTTCTCCCGGGAGTTCGCGTTCGCCCCGCCGCCGTCGGTCGCCGGTGGCGACGTGCTCTACAACTCGCTGTCGGTCGACGGCTGGGCGATCCCGGCCAACACCGAGGTCGACCCGGACCTGCTGTTCCGGTTCCTGGCCGCGTCGGTGGGGCCGGAGTCGGCGCGCGCGGCGGTGCCGGCGGCGTTCCCGTCGCGGCTGGGCAGCGTGACGCCGGCCAGCAGCCCGTTCGCGCCGGCGCAGCTGGAGGCGCTGGGGAAGGCCCCGCCGCCCGAGCCCTTCCCGTGGACCTCGCGCATCTCGGTCGCGACGCGTCCGGTGGTGGCCGACGTGCTGGCCGGGCGGGTCCCCGTGGAGCAGGGGCAGCAGCGGATGCAGGACATCGCGACGGCGATCGTCGCCGAGTACCGGGAGGTGGGCTGAGCCGCCCGGACGTCGTCCGGCCCTTGTCAGGTCCGGCCCGCGACTTCTAGTGTATGCGTATGCACCTCACTGAAGCGGACATGCGGCGGATCGGCTCACCCGTCACCGTGGCGAAGGCGCCGGCCGTCGCCGACAGCGCAGACCTGCGCGACCCGGCCGTGGTCGCCACCGTCTCGGAGATGCTGCGCACCATCTCCGCGGACGGGATGGACGCCGTGCTGCGCTACGCCCGTGACCTCGACGGGTTCACCGGCTCCGACCTGCTCGTCGGTCCCGCCGAGCTCGCCCGGGCCGGGGACGAGCTGCCCGCGGACCTGCGTTCGGCGCTCGACGCGGGCGCCGACCGGACCCGCCGGTTCGCCGGGATGCAGCGGGCGCGGCTGCAGGACTTCGAGTCCGAGGTGCTGCCCGGGGTCGTGTGCGGACAGCGCCTGGTTCCCGTGCAGAACGTCGGTGCCTACCTCCCCGCGGGCCGGTTCCCGCTGCTGGCCGGCGCGTTCATGACCGTCGGCGTGGCCGGGGTCGCGGGCGTGCCGAACATCGTCGCGGCCACCCCGCCCTCGCGCGACGGCCGCCCGCACCCGGCCGTGCTCTACGCGGCGCACATCAGCGGTGCCGACGCGGTCTACGCCGTCGGCGGTGTGCAGGCGCTCGCGGCCATGGCGTTCGGGCTGCTCGACGGGACGCCCTCGGACATGATCGTCGGCGCCGGCAACGCCTACGTGGCCGAGGCCAAGCGCCAGCTCTACGGGCAGGTGGGCATCGACGTGCTGGCCGGGCCGTCGGAGGTCGCCGTGATCGCCGACGACACCGCCGACGCCGCGACCGTCGCCGCGGACCTGCTGGCCCAGGCCGAGCACGGGCCGACCTCGCCCGCATCCCTGGTCACGACCTCCGGGCGGCTGGCCGAGGAGGTGCCGCAGGAGATCGAGAAGCAGCTCGCGGGCCTGGCGACCGCCCCGATCGCCGGGGCGGCCTGGCGCGACCACGGCACGGTCTACCTGGCACCGGACCGGGAGACGGTCGCCCGGGTCATGGACACCCTCGCTCCGGAGCACCTCGAGGTGATCGCCGAGGACCTCGACTGGTGGCTGGGCCGGCTGCGCAACTACGGATCGCTGTTCCTCGGTCCGCACTCGACGGTGGCCTACGCCGACAAGGGCATGTCCGGCACCAACCACGTCTTGCCGACGACCCGGGGCGCGCGCTACACCGGCGGACTGTCGGTGGCCGGGTTCCTCAAGCAGCTGACCTACCAGCGGGCGACCCGCGAGGCGACCCGCGCCCAGGCCGAGCCGACCGTGACCGTGTCCGACTTCGAGCAGCTCGTCGGGCACCGCGACAGCGCCCGCATCCGGCTCGACGCACTCCGGGACTGATCGCGCATGCGTATGTATGTCGGAGGTGGGTCGGCGGGCCGTGGCAGCCGCCCGCTCGTGGTGGCGCTGGGGCTCGCCGTGGTGCTGCTGCTGGCCGGATGCGGCGCCGGGTCGCGGACCCCCGCCGCCACCGCCACGCTCGTCCCGTGCGACTTCCCACCGCCACCGTCGCCGGTGGACGTGAACGTCCTGGCCTACAACTCCTCGGCGATCGACCCGTTCACCAACTCGATGGTGCGCAGCTGCTCGCGCGACGGGGTCACGCTGCACCACGAGCCGATCGACTACGCGGGCCAGGCCCAGAAGACGATCGCGACACTGGCCGGCCGCTTCGGCACCTACGACATCCTCGAGACCTACGGCTTCGTCGTCCCGCAGCAGGCCTCGACCGGCAAGCTCCACCCGCTCGACGACCTGGTGGCCCGCTACGGCGCGCAGTTCGACCTGGACCGGCTCAACCCGGCGATGCGCGAGGCGATGTCCTACGACGGCACCCTCTACGGCATCCCGATGCAGGCCCAGATGTTCGTCATGGCCTACCGCCGCGACGTCTTCGACCGGCTCGGGCTGACGCCGCCGCGCACCTTCGCCGAGCTGCGGCAGGTCTCCGAGCGCATCCAGCGCGACGGCGGCATCCGCTACCCGCTGGCGCTGCCGCTGCTGGCGAGCTCGGACCTCGCCACCGCCTACGACGCCGCGCTGGGCTCGCTGGGCACCGACTACGTGGACCGGCACACCGGCCGCCCGAACTTCGACACCCCGCAGGCCGCGGAGGCGTTCGAGCAGCTGCGCTCGCTCGTGCCCTACATGGACCCGCAGGTGACGACGTTCGCCCAGCCCGCGGTGCAGCAGCAGATGTACAACGGCTCGGCCGCGATCGCGATCATGTTCAGCGGCCGGATGAAGGACCTCACCGAGGCGGACAACAGCCGGTTCGCCGCGGACTTCGCGTTCGCCCCGCCGCCGTCGGTGGCCGGCGGCGACGTGCTCTACAACACGCTGTCGGTCGACGGCTGGGCGATCCCGGAGAACACCGATGTCGACAGGGACCTGCTGTTCCACCTCGTCGCCGCCTCGGTCGGGCCGGAGTCGTCGAGGGCCGCGGTGCCCGGCGCGTTCCCGGCCCGGGAGGGCATGGTGACCCCGGACAGCAGCCCGTTCGCGCGGGCCCAGCTGGAGTCGATCGGCAGGGCCTCCCCACCGGAGCCCTACCCGTGGACGTCGCGGATCAGCAACGAGACCCGCCCGGTCGTCGCCGACGTGCTGGCCGGCCGGACGACGATCCCGGACGGCCAGCGGCAGATGCAGGAGATCGCGACCGCGATCGTCGCCGAGTACCGGCGCTGACCCCCTTCCCACCACCCACGAGAGCGAGGTGAGGCGACCATGCGCAGGCGCGAGTTCCTGGGACTGGTCTCCCCGAGCCTGCTGGTGATGCTCGGCCTGCTGCTGTTCCCGCTCTACAAGACCGTGGAGTGGAGCCTGCAGCGGGTCAACTACGGCGAACCCGGCACCTTCCTCGGCCTGGACAACTACACCCAGGCCCTGTCCGACCCCCGGCTCGGGCGGGCGGTGCTGTTCACCGTCGGCCTGACCGTCGCCGTCGTCGCCGTCCTGCTGGTCGGGGGCTACCTGCTCGCCGTGCTGGTCAACGGGCTCGGCCGGTCCCGCCCCTGGGTGCTCGGCGTGCTCCTGGTGTCCTACGTCGTGCCCAACGTCGTCGGCGCGACGATGTTCTCCTGGCTGTTCGACTCCAACTTCGGCGGCGTCGTCAACTACCTGATCACCGAGCTCACCGGGGCCGAGATCCTCTGGTTCACCGAGCCCTGGGCGAACCGGGTGATGATCGGTCTCAACACGGTCTGGTTCATGCTGCCGTTCGCCATGCTGGTGATCCTCGCCGGGCTGCAGGGCGTCCCGGGGGAGATCGTCGAGGCCGCCCGGATCGACGGCGCCACCGGCTGGCGGGTGCACTGGCACGTGATCGTGCCGAGCATCCGGGGCGTCCTCACCTTCGTCTCGATCATCTCGATCATGGACGTGCTGCGGACGTTCGACCAACTCGTCCCGCTCTCGCCGCAGGCACCGCAGATCGGCAACGAGTCGATCATGCTCTACATCTACAACATCGCCTTCCAGGACGGCGGCCAGCAGCTGGGGCTCGGCAGCGCGATCAACGTGCTGCTCATCGTCCTGATCGTGCTGTTGCTCTCCCCGTTCATCCGGGACATGGCCAAGGAGGCCCGCCAGTGAGCAGCGTGCAGACCGCCCCACCGGCGACCACCCCCGGCCCGTCCGACGACACCGGCCCCGCCCCGGCCCGCCGCCGCCCACGCGGGCGGACCGTGCTGGTCGGCGGCCTGCTGCTGGTGATCTGCTGGGTGATGCTGAGCCCGGTGCTGTGGACGGCCATGTCGGTCACCAAGCCGACCGACGTCGCCTTCCTCGATCCGCCGGTGTTCACCTGGGAGCCCACCTTCACCGCGTTCGTCGACCTCTGGCAGACGACCGAGTTCTACCGGTACCTGCTCAACACCCTGGTCGTCGCGCTGATCAGCACGGTGATCGCGCTGCTGATCGGCATCCCCGCCGCGTACGCGCTGTCGCGCTACCCGGGCTGGGTGTCGGTCGCGCTGCTCATCGCGGCGCTGATCTTCCGCGCGCTGCCCCGGTTCGCCGTGGTGCTGCCGATGTACGAGCTGTCGCGTTCGCTGGGGATCTACGACACGACCTTCGCCGTCGCCGCGGCACTCGTGGCGATCAACCAGCCGTTCTCGATCTGGCTGCTGCGCAACTTCTTCGCCGAGATCCCCAAGGAGCTCGACGAGGCCGCGATGCTCGACGGTTGCAGCCGCTTCCAGATCCTGTGGCGGGTGATGGTGCCGCTGATGGGGCCGGGGATCCTGACCGCGGGGATCTTCATGTTCCTGTTCGCGTTCCAGGAGTACCTGACGGCGAACGTGCTCACCGACGTCGTCGCCCGCACCGTCCCGGTCTTCATCGCCACCCAGCTCGGGCAGACGCTGCCGATGCTGCAGCAGGCCGGCGCCGCCGCGATCCTGCTGACGCTGCCGGTGATCGGGTTCGCGTTCATCGCCCAGCGCTACCTCGTCGCCGGTCTGGGCGCGGGCTCGGTCAAGGGCTGAGCGGTGCCCGCCGTCCCGTCCCCGCCGCTGGTCCTGCTGCCGGGCATGAACTGCTCGGCCCGGCTGTGGGGCCCGGCGGGGGCCGGGGCGCAGCACCCGGTCCTCGACCGGCCGACGCTCGACGACCAGGTCGAGGCGCTGCTCGACGCGCTGCCCGCCCGGTTCGCCCTCGCCGGGCTCAGCCTGGGGGGCATCGTCGCGATGGCGCTGACCCGGCGGGCCCCGGACCGGGTCGCCGGGCTGTGCCTGATGGCGACCAACGCCCGCCCGCCGACCCCCGAACAGCGCGCCGGCTGGGACGCGGCGCTCACGCGGCTCGACGACGGCGCCCCCGCCCGCGCCCTGCAGCCCCTGGAGCTGCTGCTGCACGACCGGTCGCTCGACGCCACCGCCCTGCGGATGGCCGACGAGACGGGGGAGCGGCGCCTCGCGTCCCAGCTGCGGCTGCAGGGCACCCGCGTCGACGAGCGCCCAGCCCTGCCCGCCGTCGCGGTGCCGACCCTGGTGCTGGCCGGTGCGCTCGACCGGCTGTGCCCGGTCGAGCGACACACCGAGATCGCCGGGCTGGTGCCGGACGCCCGGCTGCACGTGCTGCCGGGCGCCGGTCACCTGCTCCCGGTCGAGGCCCCGGACACCGTGGCGACACTGGTGGCCGGGTGGACGGCCACGGTGCACGCCCGGGAGCGGGCTCGGGAGATGGGCGGGCAGTGATCGGGCCGGCAGTGATGGGGCAGGCACTGCACGCGAACTCGTGATCACGGCGCGGACCGGGCTCGGGACCCGCTGATCCGAAGCCCGCGCGGTGATCGGCTGTTCGCGCGTGTCGGGACGCGCGCGAGGACCGGCTCTGCGCGCGCACCGCGGATCACCGCGCGGCCGTCGGCACGCGGGGGAGCCGAGGTGCCCGGCGGCAGGGGACGTGCCCCCGGGGGCAGGGGACGTGCCGAGCGCCGGCTCCGGGGCGTCGCGCGGTCGGGCCGCCCGCGCCCGGCGCCGATCGGCCCGGGCGCACGATCGACACGAGCGAGGGTGCCGGTGCCGTTCGTGGCACCGGCACCCTCGCTCGTGGTGATCACGGTCGGAGCCGCCGGTTCCGGCGGCGGCGCTCACCCCGTCGCCGCGGCCAGCTCCCGGAACGACGCCATCATGACCGCGGCCAGGTTGTAGACCACCAGCTGCGCGCCACCCGCGAACGACGCCGCGGCCGCGTCCGCCGAACCCGCCAGGTCGGCCCGTACGGCGTCCCGGACCGCCGGGTCGGCGCGCACCGACTCCAGCATCCCGGCGACGGACGCGTCGGTGCCCGTGCGGGATGCACCCAGGTCCGCGACGCCGACGAGCCAGCCGTCGATCCCGTCCACGCCGACGATCTCCCCGGCGCGCGCGAGGGCGCCGGGCGACTCCAGCATCGCCACGACCAGCACGTCCTCGGCCGCCGCGCGATGCTCCTCGGCGGTGACGCTGCCGAACCTCCCCGCCCGCGGGTAGGTCGCGAACCCCCGTGTGCCGTGTGGGGGGTAGCGCAGCGCCCGCACCAGTGCCGTGGCCTGTGCGGCGTCCTCCACGTGCGGGGCGACGATCCCGCGGGCGCCCTGGTCGAGCGCCCGCTGGGCGAGGTGGTGTTCGTCCTCCCCGGGGCGGACGAGCACCGGCAGGCCGTGCGCGTCGGCGAACGCGATGTGGGCGCGCAGCATCGACACGTCGGCCGGCCCGTGCTCGCAGTCGATCAGTACGAAGTCCAGACCGGCGACGGCGAGCATCTCCACGATCTCCTCGCAGGGCATCCGCACCAGCGCCCCGGCGAGCCGCTCCCCGGCGGCGACCCGCGTCCTCACGCGATCATCCCGGCGGACAGGTCGACGTCGGCGCCGGACAGCCCCGGCATGGCGAGCATCGCGACGACGGCCGCGCCCACCTCGTCGGCGGTGATCATCCGGCCGAGCGCGGCCCGCCCGACGAACGCCGCACGCGCCGCGGCGACGTCGGTGCCGGTCCGCTGCGCCTCCAGCGCGAAGTTCCGGTCCATCCGGTCGCCCTCGACGGGGCCGGGGGACAGCGCGTTGACCCGCACCCCGGCCGGGCCCGCCTCGAACGCGAGCGTCGAGGTCAGGCCGAGCACCGCGGTCTTCGACGCGCAGTAGGGCGTGCGCCGGGCCAGCGGCCGCTTCCCCGACACCGAGGCCACGTTGACCACGTCGCCGTCCCCGCGGTCGAGCATCGGCGGCAGGAACGCCCGGCACACCAGGTAGGTGCCGCGCACGTTGACCGCGAACACCTCGTCCCACTCCTGCGGGCTCACCTCGACCAGCGGGGCCACCGGCCCGGCGATCCCGGCGTTGTTGACGACGATCGAGACCTCCTCGTCGGCGAGCCGGACCGCCAGGTCCGCGACGGAGTCCGGGTCGGCGACGTCGCACACCTCGGCCCGGGCGGCGGGCCCGATCCGGGCCGCGGTCGCGGTGAGGGCGTCGGCACGCCGCCCGGCCAGCACGACCCGCGCCCCGGCACGGGCCAGGTGCGACGCGATCGCCGCACCCAGCCCGCTGCCGCCGCCGGTCACCAGCGCGGTGCGTCCCGTGACCGGCGTGCTCACGACCCGGCCACCGGTGCCGGGCTCCCGAGCGGCGCGATCTCGTCCAGCCAGTCGATGCGGTCCCCACCGTGCCGCCAGGCCCGCAGGTCCCCGGAGCGGGCGTGCCCCTCGAACAGCTCCACCCGCGACGCGCGCCCGCACACCCGGCCGAGCTCGGCGCTCGTCGCGGGGTCGCGGACCTCCTGGTAGGTGCAGGTCTTGAGGTACTTCCCGACCCACAGCCCGCCCGTGTAGCGCGCGGCACCGAGCGTCGGGAGCACGTGGTTCGTCCCGATCACCTTGTCTCCGTAGGACACGCAGGTGTTCTCCCCGAGGAACAGCGCACCGTAGTTGCGCATCCGCTCCAGGGCGTCGCGGGGCTCGGCGGTGAGGACCTGGACGTGCTCGGCGGCGAGGTCGTCGGCGACCCGCCACATCTCGTCGGCGTCGTCGCACACGACGATCCGGCCGTGGTCGTGCCACGCGGGCCCGGCCAGGTCGTTCGTGGGCAGGCCCGGCAGCAGCCGCCCGACCAGGTCGAGCACGGCCCGGCCCAGCGTCTCGGAGGTCGTGACGAGCACGGCGGGGGAGTCCGGGCCGTGCTCGGCCTGTGACAGCAGGTCGACGGCGACGGTCAGCGGGTCCGCGGTCCCGTCGGCGACGACGAGGATCTCGGTGGGGCCGGCGAACAGGTCGATGCCGACCTCGCCGAAGAGCTGCCGCTTCGCCTCCGCGACATAGGCGTTGCCCGGACCGGCCAGCATGTCGACCGGGGAGACCGACCCGGTGCCCAGCGCCATCGCCGCGACGGCCTGGACCCCGCCGAGGACGTGGATCTCGTCGGCGCCGGCCAGGTGCATCGCCGCCACCGTCGCCGCCGGGACCTCGCCGCGGATCGGAGGCGTGGCCGCGACCACGTGCGGCACCCCCGCGGCCTTCGCGGTCACGATCGTCATGTGCGCCGAGGCGGTCAGCGGGTACCGCCCGCCGGGTACGTACGCGCCCGCCGAGCCGACCGGCACGTGCCGGTGCCCGAGGACCACCCCGGGCAGCGTCTCGACCTCGACGTCGTGCAGGGACTCCCGCTGGACCCGCGCGAAGTTCCGGACCTGGTCCTGCACGAACCGGATGTCGTCGACGACCTGCTGCGGCAGCGACGCGACCAGCTCGTCGACCCGCGCGGGGGTCAGGCGCTCCGGCGCGCGGCCGTCGAACCGGTCCGCGTACTCCCGCACCGCCGCGTCGCCGCGCGTCCGCACGCCGTCCACGATCGCCCGCACCCGTGCGGCGACGCCCTCGTCGCTGCGGCGCGGGGCCGACCCCGTCGCGCTCTTCAGTTCCTGCGACATTCCGTCCTCCCTGACATAACATACGTATGCGCTACGGCTCCGCAGTGAACGGCGGTGACGCGCCGCTGTCAAGGGTGTGTCCCGGGGCGCACTAGGCTCGACGCGCGGTCGGGGGAAGGGCGGACATGGTCACCAGTCGCGACGTGGCGAGGCTCGCCGGGGTCTCGCAGCCGACGGTGTCGCGCGCGCTCACCGATCACCCCCGGGTCTCCGAGGCGACCAAACGCAGGGTCCGTGAGGCGGCCCTGGCGCTGGGCTACTCGACCAACGCGATCGGGCGCGCGCTGTCGGTGGGCCGCTCGAACCGGATCGGGCTGGTCGTCGCCGACCTGGAGAACCAGTTCTACGCGAACATGATCGGCCCGCTGCACCACGAGCTGGAGGCCCTCGGCCACGAGCTCGTGCTGATCACCGAGTCGGCCGGGACCGCGCCGCTGCCCGAGCGGGTCGCCGCGCACGGCCTGGCCGGGGTGGTGCTCTCGACGACGACGGTGGACTCCATCCAGCCCGCCCGGCTGCGCGACCGCGGCGTGCCGTTCGTCTACCTGAACCGGACCGCGCCCAGCGTGGCCGCCGATGCGGTGACCGTCGACCCCGAGCAGGGCGTGCGCGAGGTGGTCGCGGAGGCCGTCCGCCTGGGTCACACCCGGGTCGGGGCCATCTTCGGGCCGCGCAACACCAGTACCGGTGAGCTGCGCGAGCAGGTCGTCCGCACGGTGCTCGACGAGCACGGGCTGGCGCTCGCCCAGCGCGACGTCCTGCACGGTCCGTTCGACTTCGCGACCGGTCGCGAGGGGTTCCGTACGCTGCACGAGCGGGCCGGTGGTCCGACCCTGCTGCTGTGCGGCAACGACGTCGTCGCGCTCGGGGCGCTCGACGCGGCCGCCGAGGCCGGCGTCCCGGTGCCCGGCCACACCTCGGTGGTCGGCTTCGACGACCTGCCCACCTCACGCTGGGCCCTGGTCCGGCTCAGCACCGTCGCCTACGACCTCGACGAGGTCGCCCGGGAGTCCGCGCGGCTGGTCGTCGCCCGGCTGACCGACCCCGGGGCCGCGCCGCGGCACGTCGTGTACCCGACGCACTACGTCGCCCGTGCCACCGTGGCCGCGCCCCGGGCGTAGCCGCTCCCGTCGCCGGAAATCCCCGCGGGACCCTTGCCCGTCGGTTGTGCATACGCATACAGTGCGAGGTGACGGAATCGACGAGGAAGGACCACCATGACGCTCGACCCGGTCGCGTACGAGCCCTACAACGACCCGGACGACTTCATCCGCGAGGTGACCGACCGGATCTGGGTCCAGCGGGACGTGTCCTACATCGTCGACAACTACGAGCCGGACTCGATCGTCCACGGCGGGCTCGGCACCGTGATCGGCCGCGACGGGGTGATCGAGGGCAGCCTGATGCGCATCGCGGGCACCCCGCAGCACGTCGGTCAGGCGGAGGACGTGGTGTGGGAGGCCCGCGGCGACGACGCGTTCCTGAGCTCGCACCTGGTCTTCTCGGCCGACGAGATCCTCGTCGACGGCGTCGTGAAGCGGATCCGCAAGCGCACCATCGCCAACTGCCTCTACCGCCGCGGCCGCATGGTCGAGGAGTGGGTGGTCCGCGACGAGCTCGCCGAGTGCCTGCAGCGGGGCATCGACCCGGCGGAGGCGGCCCGGGGGCAGCGTTTCCGCGGCTACCAGGGCTCGATGACCGAGGAGCCGCCGAAGGACGTGCTCGCCGTCGGCGACAGCGGGCCGCGGCCGGACGACTTCCGGCCCGAGTGCGAGATGGTGCTCGAGTTCCTCGACGAGGTCTGGAACTCCCGGCGCTACCAGAAGGTCACCGACTACATGCACCGTGACCTGTTCCTGCACACCGTCGGGGACCAGACCGTCGTGCGTCCGGACGGCTACCAGCGCGACCTGCTCGCGCTCGTCGCACCGTTCCCCGACGCCCGGTTCGAGGTCCGCGACGTCCAGACGAACCACGCCGAGCGCTACGCCGGCCTGCGGATCGCGGTGACCTGGGTGATGCGCGGGACCTACCGCGGGACACCGGCGTTCGGTCCGCTCACCGGGGGCGAGGTGGAGCTGCTCGGCGTCTCGCAGTTCCTGGTCCAGGACGGCCGCATCGTCAAGGAGGTCCGGGTGTTCGACGAGATCGCGCTGCGTGCGCAGATCGACGCCGGCCGGACCGAGGCGTTCACCGACACCAACATCTACTGACCGGAGCACCGACATGCACGACACGGTGGTCAGCGCGGACGAGCTCGCCCGCCGCACCGTCCGGCACGCGGACTGGGTCCCGTGCAAGGCCGCGTTCATCGACTGCCGCACCCCCGGCTCGGACCGGAAGGACAACTACTCCTTCATCGGCCCCGGGGTCACGCAGAACGCGTCCCAGCACGTCAACCTCCGCGAGCCGCACGGCTTCAACCTCGGTGCGGCGGGTATGCCGCACGGCACCACGAACAGCCTGCACCTGCACTTCACCGCCGAGGTCTTCATCAACTTCGACGGCGACTACCAGCTGCGGTGGGGACCCGACGGCACCCAGGGCGGCTACCGCAGCGTCGACGGCGACGTCGTCTCCGTCCCGCCGTGGATCTTCCGCGGCTTCACCAACGTCGGCGACGACGACGGCATCCTGCTCACGGTCCTGGGCCGCGACGACACCGGCGGCATCATCTGGGGCCCCACGGTCCTGACCGAGGCGGCCGGTCACGGCCTGCACCTCACGGCGGACAACCGGCTCATCGACACCGTCGCCGGGGACCCGCTGCCCGACGACGTCGCGCTGATCCGGCCGATGGAGCAGGCCGAGATCGACCGGCTCGACGTCTACACCCCCGAGCAGTTCCGCAGCCGGGTCGTGCACGTCGCCGACCGGCCGTGGGTGGCCGAGCCCTATTTGTGCTCGCGGCTGCCCGGCGGTGGCGCCGAGCTCGCCCCGGTCATCGGCTGGGGCACCGCGGAGAGCCGGGCCGCGGCACCGCGGCTGCTCGACCCGCACGGGTTCGCGCTGGCGTGGCTGCGTGCCCTGCCCGGGGACGGCGTGCTCACCCACCGGCACGACGCGACCCAGGTGCTGACGGTGAAGGCCGGCCACTGGGCGGTCACCCTCAACACCGGCGAGGACGCGCGCACCGTCGAGCTCGGCCCGCGGGACACCCTGTCGGTGCCGCCCGGTGCCTGGCGGTCGATGACGGCGCTCGACGCCGACGGCGGCCGGATCGCCACCCCCGGCACCGGTGAGCTGCTGGTCGTCACCGGTGGCGACGGCCGGGTCCGGCACGAGTGGGCGCGCGAGGTCGTGGCCGGCGCCCGGGACCGGGGCCGGGTGCTCGACGCCGACGGCTACCTCGCACCGGCCGCGGTGCTGGCCTTCGCGGCCGAGGACGACTGAGGCCGGGCCGATGCCGGGGACGGGACCCACGGGGCCGACGGGGGCGGCGCCCGGACCGGTGGTGCCGGGTGCCGCCGGTGCGGTGACGGCGGCGGCGTGCCGGATCCCGGCGTGGATCGACGCCCCGGACCCGGCGATCGCCGAGCGCGCGGTGCGCGAGGCGGTCGCCGGCGGGGCCCGGCTCGTCGTCCTGCCGGAGCTCACCGTCTGCGGGTACGCCTTCGCCGACGCCGCGGAGGCGCGGTCCGCCGCCGAACCCGCCGACGGTCCCACCGTCGCCCGCTTCGCGGCCCTGTCGGCGGAGCTGCGCTGCGTCGTCGTCGCCGGGTTCGCCGAGCTCGGGGCCGACGGCCGCGTGTATAACAGCGCCGTCGTCGTCGAGAACGGGGTGCGCCGCGCGGTCTACCGCAAGGCGCACCTCTGGGACCGGGAGAAGGAGCTGTTCACCCCCGGCCAGGCGCCGGCTCCGGTGGTCGCGACCGCGGCCGGCCGGATCGCCCCGATGGTCTGCTACGACCTGGAGTTCCCCGAGTGGGTGCGCCGGGTCGCGCAGGACGGCGCCGAGATCGTCGCCGTGCCGGTGAACTGGCCGTGGCGCCCGACCCCCGCCGGGCAGGACCCGCTGGAGGTCGCCAAGGTCCGGGCCGTCGCCGGGGCCTACCGGGTGCACATCGTGGTCGCGGACCGCTGCGGCACCGAGCGCGGGGTCGCCTGGTTCGGTGCGCCGGTGATCGCCGACGCCGACGGGAACCTGCTCGCCGGCCCCGGCGGTCCGCCGCCGGGGGAGCCCGGCGTGCTGCTGGCCACGCTCGACCCGGCCGCCGCCCGCGACAAGCGCCTCACCCCGCACAACCACGTCCTGCACGACCGCAGGCCCGAGCTCTACCGCGAGACCGACACCGACTCCGACACCGAAGGAGCACCACCATGGCCGGCGTGACCTACGACGCGGTGACCCGCCGCTACCCGGGGTCCCCCCGGGCCGCGGTGGACGCACTCGACCTCGAGATCGCCGACGGCGAGTTCCTCGTCCTGGTCGGACCGTCCGGCTGCGGCAAGACCACCTCGCTGCGGATGCTCGCGGGGCTCGAGGGCGTCGACGACGGCCACATCCGCATCGGCGATCGCGACGTCACCGGTGTCGCGCCCAAGGAACGCGACATCGCGATGGTGTTCCAGAACTATGCGCTCTACCCGCACATGACCGTCGCCGACAACATGGGCTTCGCGCTCAAGATGGCAGGCGTCCCGAAAGCCGAGATCACCGGCCGGGTCGCCGAGGCCGCCCGGATCCTCGATCTCGAGCAGTACCTCGGGCGACGCCCGAAGGCGCTGTCGGGCGGGCAGCGCCAGCGGGTCGCGATGGGGCGCGCCATCGTCCGCCAGCCGCAGGTCTTCCTGATGGACGAGCCCCTGTCCAACCTCGACGCCAAGCTGCGGGTGCAGACCCGCACCCAGATCGCGTCGCTGCAGCGCCGGCTCGGCGTCACCACCGTTTACGTCACCCACGACCAGGTCGAGGCCATGACCATGGGGGACCGGGTCGCCGTGCTCCGCGACGGCGTGCTGCAGCAGTGCGCCGCCCCCGGCGAGCTCTACCAGCGGCCCGCGAACGCCTTCGTCGCCGGCTTCATCGGCTCGCCGGCGATGAACCTGGTGAGCCTGCCGGTGACCGCCGACGGCGTCCGGCTGGGCGGCGTCGACGTCGCCGTGCCGCGCGGGGCGGGGGACGCGGTCACCCTCGGGGTCCGCCCCGAGGACCTGCACCTCGCCGACGATGGCATCCCGCTGGAGATCGACCTGGTCGAGGAGCTCGGCGCGGACGCCTACGTCTACGGGCGCACCCGCGTCGACGGCGTCGAACACCCGATGGTCGCCCGGGTGGACGGGCGGCGGCCGCCGGCGCGGGGGGCGGGTGTGCACCTCGCGCCGGACCCGGATCGCGTCCACCTGTTCGGGGCGGACGGGCGCCGGCTGGACTGAGAGTGCCCGGTCTCAGGCCGGGCGGGCGCCGACCGTCGTGCTGAGCCCCCGCCCCGCCTCGACGACGGCGGCGGCGCGCTGCTCCCCCTCGGCACCGGTGAAGTCCTCGCTCCGACCGCCCAGGCTGACGGTGGCCACGAGTGCGCCGTCGACGCCGAGGACCGGCGCCGCGACCGCGGACACCCCCCCGAGGTAGTCGTCGCGGCTGATCGCGACGCCGGTGGCCCGTACCTCGTCGAGGTGGGCGACCAGCCCGGACGGGTCGGTGTGGGTGGAGTCGGTGAACGCGGGCAGCTCGTGGGCCAGCAGCCGCTCGCGGACGGCGGGGTCGAACGCCGCCATGACCACCGGCGCCGCCGCGGCATGGAACGGCAGCACGGTGCCGATCCCGATGCCGGCCACGACGAGCGGCTTGCCGCCCTCGACCCGGTCGATGCAGACCGCTCCGGCGTCGGCCGGGACCATCAGGAACGCGGTGTCGCCGAAGCGCGCCGCCAGGCCCTCCAGCACGGGGCGCGCCTCGGTGCGCAGATCGAACTCCGCCAGCGCCGCGGCTCCGACCGCGAACACCGGCATCCGGATCCGGTAGGCGCCCACGGCATCGCGGTGCACCCACCCCGCCTCGACGAACGAGGTCATCAGCCGGTGCACGGTCGGCTTGTTCAGTCCGCTCGCCGCGGTCAGCTCGGCGAGGGTGATCACCGGCCGGTCGGCTCCGAAGTGCTCGAGCAGCCGGCACGCGCGCAGCACCGACCCCACGGTCTCCCGACTCGTCGTCTCCGGGCCCTCGGCAGGGGCGCCACCGCCCACGGTCACCTCATTCGTCGCGTCCTACCGGCGTCAGGGTAGTGACCGCCGCTCCGGCATGTCTTGACACAACTCGCCTCGAGGCACATTCTCGAAACGCGTATCGCATCACGATACACAGAGAGGTGTTCAGTGGATCTGCGCGAGATGATCTCGACAGGACTCGTCCGGGCCCCGGGGGTCTGGGACGGGCTGACCGCCCGGCTGGCGGAGCAGGCCGGGTTCCCCGCGCTGTGCGCGTCCGGCTTCGCCATCTCGGCGGCGCTCGGCTACCCCGACGCCGAGCTCTACACGATGTCGGAGAACCTGCAGGCCGTCCGTACCGTGCGTGAGGCCAGCCGACTGCCCGTGGTCGCCGACATCGACACCGGCTACGGCAACGCGATCAATGCGGCCCGCACCGCGCGCCGGTTCGCCGACGCCGGGGTGGCCGCGGTGTTCATGGAGGACCAGCGCTCACCGAAGCGGTGTCCGCTCATCCCGGGAGCCGAGGTCGAGCTCGTGGACCTCGCCGAGGCGGAAGGCAAGGTCCGGGCGGTGCGCGACGCGGCCGGCGACATGATCGTCATCGCGCGCACCGACGCGAAGGGGGACGAGGCGCTGCGCCGCGCCGAGTCCTACGTCCGGGCCGGTGCGGACATGATCATGCCCGTCACCCGGACGTTCTCCACGGCCGAGGAGTGGGCCCGCTGCCGGGAGGTCGCGGGCGTCCCGCTCACCGCGACCCTGACCGCGTCGGCGTGGACCGAGCGGGAGTTCACCCCCGAGGTCATGGAGCAGATCGGCATCAGGCTCGCCCTGCTGCCGACCCAGGTGCTGATGGCCGTCACCGGCGCGGCACGGCACTGCCTGCGGCGCCTGGCCGAGGGGGAGGCACCGGCGGCCGTGAGCGCCGACGGGCTGGCCCACCACGACTTCGTCGACCTGATCGGGATGGACGAGATCGAGCGCCAGCAGCACGCCTACCTGCCCGCGGCGGTGGTGTGACGATGGGCGCGACGATGGCGGAGAAGATCCTTGCCCGCGCGGCGGGCGTGGAGCACGTGCGGGCCGGGGAGAACCTCCCGGTCCGGCCCGACCACATGATCGCCTACGACTTCCCGGGCTACACCGACGTCATGTTCCGGCAGATGCACGACGACTTCGGGATCCGTGAGCTGGCCGACCCCGGGCGCTACGTCGTGTTCATCGACCACATGCTCACCCGCGGCGACGCCCGTGAGGAGGAGGTCCACCAGGTCACCCGTGACTGGTGCGCCTTCTACGGGATCACCCTGCACGAGGCCCGCGGCATCGGTCACCAGGTGATGGCCGAGCTCGGCTACGCCCGGCCCGGCAACTTCCTGGTGCACTTCGACGGGCACGTCTCCGGCGCCGGCGCGTTCGGCGCGCTCGGCTGGGGGGTGCGCCGCGACCTGCTCGAGGCCTGGGTCACCGGCGAGATCTTCCTGGACGTGCCGGCCAGCACCCGGTTCGAGCTGACGGGGGAGTTCCGGCCCGGGGTGGACAGCCGCGACCTCGTGCACCGCATCATCGGCGACCACGGCGCCGACGGGTGCGCGCACCAGGTGATGGAGTTCGGCGGGCCCGGGGCGCGGGCGATGGCGATCGACCACCGGCAGGGCCTGTGCGGGATGGCGATGTTCACCGGGGCCGTCTCCGCGGTGTTCGAGCCGGACAGCACCGCGCTCGAGTACGCCCGCCGGGTGGCAGGCGACGGGTTCGTCCCGCAGTACCCCGACCCCGACGCCGACTACCGTGCCGTCCACCACTACGACCTCGCCTCGATCGTCCCGCAGGTCGTCCTGCCGGGGTCGGCCCGCTCGGCGAACACCCGCGACGCCGCCGACCTCGACGGCACCGCCGTGACACGGGCGTTCATCGGGTCCTGCGCGTCCGGGCGGATCGAGGACATCCGCGCGGCCGCGCTGGTGCTCGACGGCCGCAACGTCGCGCCCGGGGTGGAGCTGAACGTCGTCCCGACCTCGGACGCCGTGCACCGGCAGGCCGAGCAGGAGGGGCTGCTCGACGTGCTGCGCGCGGCCGGCGCGCACATCGCTCGGTCCAGCTGCGACTTCTGTTTCGGCTACCAGAAGCCGCTGCAGCCCGAGGAGAACTGCATCTCCACCGGGGTGCTGAACATCTCGGGCCGGATGGGCAGCACCGGCGCCAACATCTACATGGGCTCCGCCTCGACGGTGGCCGCCAGCGCCGTGGCCGGGACGATCGTCCCCGCACAGGAGGTGACCGGCCGGTGAGCGCCGCCCGCGAGTATCCGCCGCCGCCCGACGTGATCACCGGCCGGGTCGCCTGGGTGTTCGGCGACGACTTCGACATCGACCTCGTCGTCGGCGTCGAGAACATCAAGTCCTACGACGCGGACTTCCTGCGCGGCGTCGTCATGCAGGCCTACGACCCCGGGTTCGCCGACCGCGTCCGGCCCGGCGACGTGATCGTGGGCGGACGGAACTTCGGCTACGGCCACCCGCACTACCCGCCGATGGTGGCGTTGCGCGACCTCGGGGTGGCCGCGGTGCTCGCCGAGTCCTTCTCCCCGGGGTTCTGGCGTGGGGAGACCCACAACGGCATGCCGCTGATCACCGTCCCCGGGATCGCCGGGGCCGTCGTGACCGGCGACGCCCTGCGTCTGGACTGGCGGACCGCCGCCGTGACCCTCGACGACGGCCGCACCCTGCGCGGCGTCCCGCCCAGCGACCGCGTCGTCCGGGTCGTCGAGGCCGGCGGCTCGCTGAAGCTGCTGCTGGCCGAACACTCCCGCACCTAACACCCGTTCCCCGCCGATCGACGCCGATCAGGAGCACACGTGTCCGAGACGACCTCGCCGCCCGGCACCGGGACCGGGGCCACCCCCGCCCCGACCTCCACCCTGTCCGCCCGCCGCGCCGCGATCGCCGGCGGCGTCGGGACGCTCATCGAGTACTACGACTTCAGCGTCTACGCCTTCCTCGCCGTCACCCTCGGACCGTTGTTCTTCCCGAGCGAGGAACCCGCCGTCTCGGTCCTCCTGACCCTGGCCGTGTTCGGGTCGGCCTACGTGATGCGTCCGCTCGGCGGCTGGTTCTTCGGCCGACTCGGTGATCGGCGCGGCCGTAAACACGCCCTGGTCGTCACGGTCGTGACGATGGGTGTGTTCTCCGGGCTGCTCGGCCTGCTCCCGGACTTCGCGACCGCCGGGGTGCTGGCCCCGGTGCTGCTGGTGCTGGTGCGGCTCGCCCAGGGGTTCTCCGCGGGCGGGGAGATCGGCGGGGCCGCCACCTACGTCGCCGAGTCGGCGCCCCCGGGCAGGCGTGGGCTCTACGGCTCGCTCACGCCGATCGGGTCGACGCTGGGCTTCTCCGTGGCCGCCGCGGTCGTCGGGCTCGTCACCGCCGTCACCTCCGCCGAGCAGATGGCGGCCTGGGGCTGGCGGATCCCGTTCCTGATCGCCGTCCCGCTCGCCGCCGTCTGCCTCTGGGTGCGGGTCGCGCTCGAGGACACCGCCGAGTTCGAGGCGATGGCCGAGCAGCGTGAGGTCGTCCGCAGCCCGTTGCTCACCGTGGTCCGCGAGCGGCCGGGCGCGGTGCTGCGGGTCGTGGGCATCGCGATCGCCATGAACGGCACCGGCTACATCGGCCTGACGTACTTCAGCACCTATCTCATCCAGACCCAGGGCTTCGACAAGGAGGCGGTCTACTGGGCGTCGGCGATCGGCATCGCCCTGGCCTGCACGACCTACCCGCTCGCGGGCATGCTGACCGACCGGTTCGGACGACGGCCGGTGCTCCTGTCGGCCTACGCGCTGTACCTGGTGATCGCCTGGCCGGCCTTCGCGCTGCTGGGGGCCACGTCGAGCATCGTGGTGGTCACGCTGGTCTACGTCGTCTACATGGCGGTGAACGGCCTGGCCCAGGTCCCCGCGTTCCCGCAGTTCACCGAGCTGTTCCCGCGCCGGATCCGCTACACCGGCGTCGCGCTGGGCTTCAACATCGGCACGATCCTCGCGGGCGGCACGGCGCCGTACGTGGCCGCGCAGCTCGTGCAGTCCACCGGCGACCCCATGTCCCCGGCGTTCTGGGTGCTGGGCGTGGCCGTGGTCGGCGTGGCGACGGTGCTGACGCTGCGGGAGACCGGCCGGGACCGGCTGCCGGTGTAGGACCGGCGAGGGCGGGGGTACCCGGCCCGGTGACCGATCGTTTCGACGGCTGGATCTCCGGCCTGGGCACCACCTCCGGCCGACGGATCGTCGTGGGCCACTGGCCGGACACCTCGCTGGGGCCGTTCACCGACGTGATGACCGAGTCCGCCGACGGGCACCGCACCCTGCTCGCGCCCTCGGAGCGGGTCGCGGAGTTCGTCGCGGCCACCTACACCTTCGACGAGGTCCGGATCGTCCCGGTGACCCACACCGCCCACGACGACCGGCGCCGGGTCGTCGCCGGGCCGCTGCAGGTCGGCTGGCGGGTCGGTGGTCGCCCGCCGCTGGGCCGGCTCCTGCGTGCGGTTCCCGGTGCGCTCGCCGTGCACCCGTGGTGGCTGCGGGCGATCGACCCGATCGCCCGCCGGGTGATGCCCGGGGTGCGGACCGTCGGCACTGCGGGCAACGGCCGTCGCGAGTACTACGGGGCCCGTGACCTGCACCGGGTCCTCGCCGCCTCGGCCCGCTGGGACGACGGCGACTGCGGCGGGCTGGCCCCGGTCGTCCCGCCGGTCCGGTTCGGCTTCGGCTCGGCCCCCGCCACACCGTCGCACGTGCGGATCACCACCCTGGTCGAGCGCTCCTTGACGTGACCCGGTGGCGCCACCGATGGTGACTCACGACAACCGAAGACGGCGAGCGGAACCCCAGGAAGCCGGTGCGAGTCCGGCGCGGTCCCGCCACTGTGACCCCTCGCCCCGGCGAGGGGGAGCCAGACACTGCGCCCGTTCGCCGCGCCACCCCACCCGGGACGAGGATCCCGAGGAAGGTACGTCGATGACGCGCGCCCACACCGCCCCCGGAGCCGTCCGGTGATCCTGCTGCTGTCCACCTCGGACACCGATCTCCTCTCGGCCCGGTCCTCGGGCGCGGACTACCGCCTCGCGAACCCGAACCGGGTCACCCACGACGAGCTGGCGGAGATGGCCGACGCGGCCGACGTCGTCGTCGTCCGCGTCCTCGGCGGGTACCGCTACTTCGAGGAGGGGCTGGACCTGCTGCGGGCCCGCGCGACGCCGCTGGTCTGCCTGGGCGGGGAGATGGCCCCGGACGCGGAGATGATGGAGCTGTCCTCGGTGCCCGCGGGCGTCGCGGCCGAGGCCCACACCTATCTGGCGCAGGGCGGCACGGAGAACCTGGCGCAGCTGCACGCGTTCCTGTCCGACACCGTGCTGCTCACCGGCGAGGGGTTCGCGCCGCCGGTGGAGCTGCCCGAGTGGGGCGAGCTGTCCCTGCCCGACACGGAGGTCGACGGGCCGACGGTGGCGGTGCTGTTCTACCGCGCCCAGTTCCTGGCCGGGAACACTCGCTACATCGAGGCGCTCTGCGAGCAGATCGCGGCGACGGGCGCCCGCGCGCTGCCGATCTGGTGCGCGTCGCTGCGCCAGGCCCCGGCCGCGCTGCTGGAGCGGCTGCGCGAGGCCGACGCCATGGTCGTCACCGTGCTCGCCGCGGGCGGCACCAAGCCCGCAGGCGCGCAGGCCGGCGGCGAGGACGAGGAGTGGGACGTCACCGAGCTGGCCGCGCTCGACGTCCCGATCCTGCAGGGCCTGTGCCTGACCAGCTCCCGCGCCACCTGGGAGGCCAACGACGACGGGATGTCCCCGCTCGACGTCGCCACCCAGGTCGCCGTGCCGGAGTTCGACGGCCGGCTGATCACCGTCCCGTTCTCGTTCAAGGAGACCGACGCCGACGGCCTGTCCGTCTACGTCCCCGACGACGAGCGGGCCGCCCGGGTCGCCGGGATCGCGGTGAAGCACGCGACGCTGCGCCGCGTCCCGAACGCGGACAAGAAGATCGTGCTGATGCTGTCGGCGTACCCGACCAAGCACGCGCGGATCGGCAACGCGGTCGGGCTGGACACCCCTGCGTCCACGGTGGCGCTCCTGCGGACGATGGCCGCGGCGGGCTACGCGGTCGCCACCGAGGGCGAGGCGGCGTTCCCGGGCGTCGAGGCCGGCGACGGCGACGCGCTCATGCACGCCCTGATCGAGGCCGGCGGGCAGGACCCGGACTGGCTGACCGAGGAGAAGCTGGCCGGCAACCCGGTCCGGATCTCCGCCGCGACGTACCGCAGCTGGTTCGACACGCTGCCCGAGGACTTCCGGTCCGGCGTCGAGGAGCACTGGGGCGAGGCGCCGGGCGAGCACTACGTCGACCGCTCGCAGAACCCGGACGGCGACATCGTCGTCGCGGCACTGCGCCGCGGCAACGTCACGCTGATCGTGCAGCCGCCCCGCGGGTTCGGGGAGAACCCGGTCGCGATCTACCACGACCCGGACCTGCCGCCGTCGCACCACTACCTGGGCGCCTACCGCTGGCTGGCCGCGCCCGAGTCCGAGGGCGGGTTCGGCGCGCACGCGATCGTGCACATCGGCAAGCACGGCAACCTGGAGTGGCTGCCCGGCAAGACGCTGGGCATGTCGGCCTCCTGCGGCACCGACGCCGTCCTCGGCGACCTGCCGCTGGTCTACCCGTTCCTCGTCAACGACCCGGGGGAGGGCACCCAGGCCAAGCGCCGGGCGCACGCCACCCTGGTCGACCACCTCATCCCGCCGATGGCGCGCGCCGAGTCCTACGGCGACATCGCCCGGCTGGAGCAGCTGCTCGACGAGCACGCGAACATCTCCGCGCTCGACCCGGCGAAGCTGCCCGCGATCCGCCAGCAGATCTGGACGCTGATGACCGCGGCCCAGATGCACCAGGACCTCGGGCTGGAGCAGCGCCCCGACGAGGACGTCTTCGACGACATGCTGATGCACGTCGACGGCTGGCTCTGCGAGATCAAGGACGTCCAGATCCGCGACGGCCTGCACGTGCTCGCCCAGGCACCGGCCGGGGAGCAGCGCGTCGACCTGGTGCTCGCGGTGCTGCGCGCCCGGCAGATGTGGGGCGGCGAGCAGTCCGTGCCGGGTCTGCGCCAGGCGCTCGGCCTGGTCGAGGACGGCTCGGAGTCGAACACCCGCACCGACGCCGTCGAGACCGTCGCCCGTGCCCTGTGCTCGGCGATGGAGACCTGCTCCTGGGACCCCGCCGCCGTCCCCGCGGTGGTCGCCGAGCACCTGGCCCCCGTCCCCGGTGGCCCCCAGGGGAACTCTCGTAGCGCTCTAGGCCACGAGAGTTCCCCTGGGGGCACCGGTGGGGGGCTCCCGGGCGTCGACGTGGACGCGGTCACGGCGGTGCTGCGCTTCGCCGCCGACGAGGTCGTGCCCAGGCTCGACGCCACCGCGCACGAGCTGGACCGGGTGCTGCACGCCCTCGACGGCGGCTTCATCCCGGCCGGCCCGTCCGGCTCGCCGCTGCGCGGGCTGGTCAACGTGCTCCCGACCGGGCGGAACTTCTACTCCGTCGACCCCAAGGCGGTCCCGTCGAAGCTGGCCTGGGAGACCGGGCAGGCGATGGCCGAGTCGCTGGTCGAGCGCTACCGGGCCGACCACGGCGAGTACCCGCGCAGCGTCGGCCTCTCGGTGTGGGGGACCAGCGCGATGCGGACCTCCGGCGACGACGTCGCCGAGGTGTTCGCCCTGCTCGGCGTCCGCCCGGTGTGGGACGACGCGAGCCGTCGCGTGCGCAGCCTGGAGGTCATCGACCTCGCGGAGCTCGGCCGCCCGCGCGTCGACGTCACGGTTCGGATCTCCGGGTTCTTCCGCGACGCGTTCCCGCACGTCCTGGCCCTGCTCGACGACGCGGTGAAGCTTGTCTCCGAGCTCGACGAGACCCCGGAGCAGAACTACGTCCGCGCCCATGTCGAGGCCGACCGCGAGCGCACCGGCGACGACCGTCGCGCCCGTACCCGGATCTTCGGCTCCAAGCCGGGCACCTACGGCGCCGGGCTGCTGCAGCTCGTCGACTCCCGTGACTGGCGCGGCGACGCCGACCTCGCCGAGGTCTACTCCACCTGGGGCGGCTACGCCTACGGCCGCGGCCTCGACGGCGTCCCCGCACGGGACGACATGGAGAACGCCTACCGGCGGATCGCGGTGGCGGCGAAGAACATCGACACCCGCGAGCACGACATCGCCGACTCCGACGACTACTACCAGTACCACGGCGGCATGGTCGCCACGGTGCGCGCGCTGACCGGCACCGCGCCGGCCGCCTACGTCGGGGACTCGACCCGTCCGGAGGCGGTGCGTACCCGCAGCCTGCACGAGGAGACCGCCCGGGTCTTCCGTGCCCGCGTGGTCAACCCGCGCTGGATCGCCGCGATGCGGCGGCACGGCTACAAGGGCGCGTTCGAGATGGCCGCGACCGTCGACTACCTGTTCGGCTGGGACGCCACCACCGGCGTCATCGCGGACTGGCAGTACGAGACGCTGACCGCCGAGTACGTGCTGGACCCGGACAACCGGAAGTTCCTCGCCGAGTCGAACCCGTGGGCGCTGCACGGCATGGCCGAGCGGCTGCTGGAGGCCGTCGACCGTGGTCTCTGGGAGAGTCCGGAGTCCGCGACGCTGGACGCGCTGCGCCAGGCCTACCTGGAGTCCGAGGGCGACATCGAGGGCGACGGCTGAGCCGCGGGACCCTCCGGCCTTGACACCGATGGTTTCCCAGGAACATATTTCCTGGGAAACCATCGGTCGACCGTCGCGAGCCCCGGAGGACCCCCGTGCCCGACCCCGAGCCCACCGCCCGGCCCCGCTTCGGCCGCGACGAGCCCTACGAGGTCTTCGAGATCGACGACCTCACGCTCGACTGCGGGCGGACGCTGCGCCCGGCCCGGATCGCCTACCGCACCTACGGCGAGCTGAACGCGGAGAAGGACAACGCGATCGTCTACCCGACCTGGTACTCCGGGCGGCACTGGGACAACGAGTGGCTGATCGGTGAGGGGATGGCGCTCGACCCGGACCGCTGGTTCGTCATCGTGCCGAACATGCTGGGCAACGGGCTGTCCACCTCGCCGTCGAACGCCCCGGTGCCGCACGACGGCCCGTCGTTCCCGCCGATCCGGGTGCGCGACAACGTCGAGGCCCAGTACCGGCTCGTCACCGAACGCTTCGGGATCAGCACGCTGCCGCTGGTGCTCGGGTGGTCGATGGGCGCGGGCCAGACCTACCAGTGGGCGGTCAGCCACCCCGAGATGGTGCAGCGCATCCTGCCGTTCTGCGGATCGCCGCGGACCGCGCCGCACAACCAGGTGTTCCTCGACTCGCTGCGTGCCGCGCTCCAGGCCGCGGTCGGGTTCGACGGCGGCCGCTACACGGTCCCGCCGGCGCAGGGGCTGCGCGCGTTCGCCCGGATCTACGCCGGCTGGGGCTTCTCCCAGGCGTTCTACCGGGACGAGGAGTGGCGCCGGCTGGGCAACACCTCGCTCGAGGACTTCGTCGTCGACTTCTGGGAGGGCTTCTTCCTCGACGGTCGGGACCCGAACAACCTGCTGACCATGCTCGACACCTGGTGGCACGGCGATGTCGGCGCGACCCCGGGCGCCGGCTCGACCGAGGAGGCGCTGGCCTCGATCCGGGCGACGGCGATCGTCATGCCCGCGGAGAAGGACCTGTACTTCCCGCCCGAGGACGAGGCCTGGGCGGTGTCGCACATGCGGGCCGGCACCGAGCTGCGGGTGATCCCCGGGGTGTGGGGCCACTTCGCCGGCGGCGGTAAGAACCCGGTCGACACGGCCTTCATCGACGCCGCCGTGGCCGAGCTGCTCGCCCGCCCGTCCGGGATCTGAGGCTCAGCGCCCCGTACCCGCGTCCGCGACGCGGTCGGCGCACCGGCGACCGCGGGCACCGCGACCACGACCAGCAGCACCGGCAGCGCGACGGCCGGTGACGCCGGCGCCACCAGCAGTGCGCCGCCGGAACCGCCGAACGCCGCCGTCGCCGGCTGGTCGAGCAGCTGGGCCGCCGAGGAGTGCGAGCCGACGTCGTGGGCGTCGGAGTGGGCGAGGGTCAGGTAGGCGATCGCGGAGAACGCCCCACCCATCCCGAGCCCCGACACGCCCCGGAACCCGACGGCGAGCCGGCCCGGCAGCAGCCCCGCCCTGAACCCCGGTGCAGGTCAAGTCGATTCAGTGACCACCTGTCGTGATCAACAACCACGCTCCGTGTTTCCGGCCCGCGCAGTCGGGTACACCGCGTTATGACCGACATCACAACGATCATCGTCGTCGCCGTGGTGGTGATCGTCGTCGCCGTACTCGCCGTGGTCGCCGCGACGATGCTGCGCCGTCGTCGCTCCGCCGAGCTCCGCGACCAGTTCGGACCCGAGTACGAGCGCACCGTGCGCGACGCGGACGACCCCCGCGACGCGGAGAAGGAGCTCGCGCAGCGCCGCAAGCGCCACGACGCGCTGACCTTGCGATCCCTCGACCCGCAGGAGCGCGACGGCTACCGCCGCCGGTGGCAGCAGGTGCAGGAGGGGTTCGTCGACGATCCGTCGCGGGCGGTGCACGACGCCGACGCGCTCGTCGCCGACGTCATGGCGGCCCGCGGGTACCCCGCCGAGGACGTCGACCGCCGCGAGGAGGACCTGTCCGTCGCCTACCCGGTCGTCACGCAGCGCTACCGCGAGGCACGGGCCATCTCCCGTGAGCACTCCGCCGGGCGAGCCGGGACCGAGGACCTCCGGCACGCGGTGACGAGCTACCGCGCACTGATCGACGCGCTGCTCGACGACGGCGACGGCACCGGTTCCGGTGGCCGTCCCGAGAACGACGGCCGCCACCGCCAGGGCGGACCGGACCAGGACACCCGACGGGAGACCAGGGCATGAGCGAGCACCAGGGCAGCAGCAGGGCGGCCCGACTGGCCGACTCGATCAAGGACGCGTTCACCGGCCGCAGCGAGGACGAGCGTGACGCCGGCTGGGAGCGCCGCGAGGCGGCGGGCACCGCCGAGCAGGACGCGGGCGTCCCGGGCCGGCGCCACGGTGACCCGGACGCCCCGCCGCTGGCGGGCCCCGGGGCCGGGCCGGGCGACGCCCCCGGCGGACGGCTGGCCGAGGACCGTGCGGCCGGCGGGGACCCACGGGCCGGCGACCCCGGCGGCGACCCGCGTGCCGGTGATCCCCGCGTCGCCGCCCCGCTCGGCACCGACCCGGGTGCCGGTGGGCCCCGCGGCGCGGGCCCCCGGGACGGCGACCCGCGCGGCGGGGACCTCCGAGGTGGGGACCCGCGGGGCGTCGACGTGCGCGGTGGCGACCCGCGTGGCGGGGACGTACGGGGCGGCGACCCGCGCGGCGGGGACCTCCGAGGTGGGGACCCGCGGGGCGTCGACGTGCGCGGTGGCGACCCGCGTGGCGGGGACGTACGGGGCGGGGACCCGCGTGGTGTCGACCCCCGTGGCGGGCACCTGCCCGGCGGCGACCCCCACAGCGGCCCGGGCGCACCGGGTGCCGACCCGCGCGACGCCGGCCCGGCCGGACGGCGGGACACCCTCGGCGACCCCGCGGCGGCGGGCGTCCGCGGACCGGCCGACGCGGGCGGGGTCCCGCCCGGTGGCGGTGTCGGGAACGGCGCACCGGGGACGGGCGCACCGCCCCACGACGCGGCGCCCGGCTCCGCGGGCGGTGCCGGGACCGCCGCGGCCGCAGGCGGGACCGCGGCCGGCGTGGCCGCCGCGGCGACCACCCGTGGCGCACCCGTACGGGAGGACGGCGCGCCCGGCGGCCGTCACCACGACGCGACACCGGGCCGCGGGCACGACGATCTGCGCGACCCCGGTGACCCGCGGGGCGGCACGACCGGACCCGGGGCCGGCCCGGCGGCGACCGACCCCGCCACCGGCGGCTCGTCGCTGCTCCCGGCCGACCGGGCCCGCGAGTACCAGGACCGCTGGTCGACGCTGAAGGGCGAGTTCGTCGACGAGCCCCGCCGCGCCGTCCACGGGGCGAACGCCCTGGTGGGGGAGATCCTCGACGAGATGGAGTCGCTGTTCCGTCGCCAGCGCGACGACCTGGAGGCCCAGTTCTCCCGCGACGACGCCTCGACCGAGGACCTGCGCCAGGCGCTCACCCGCTACCGCGAGTTCTTCGACCGCCTGCTGTCCCTCTGACGCCGCGCCGCACGAGCTCCGGGTGCGCCGCACAGGGAAGAACCTGTGCGGCGCACCGCGGGCCCGTGCAGCGTCCGGCTGCGCCCTCCGGACGAGGGGGCTCAGCCCAGGGCGGGGACGATCGCCTCGACCAGGTGCGGACCCGGCTCGGCCTGTGCCCGACGCAGCGCGTCGAGCAGACCCTCGGTGGTGGTGACCCGCTCGGCGGGCACCCCGAGCCCGGTCGCGAGTGCGGTGAAGTCCGGCGTCGGGTCGGACAGGTCCAGCATCCGGCCCGCCCGCCCGGAGTGCGCCGCCTCCCCGGCCCCCGTGCGGGCCAGCTCCACCCGCAGGATCGAGTACGCCGCGTTGTTGATCAGCACGACGGTGACGTCGAGCCGCTCGCGGGCCATCGTCCACAGCGCCTGGGCGGTGTAGAGCGCGCTGCCGTCGGCCTGCACCGCCACCACCGGACGGTCCGGCGCGGCGACCGCGGCACCCACCGCGGCGGGCAGCCCCATCCCGATCGCGCCACCGGTCAGCGCGATCTGGGTGTGTCGCGGCGCGGTCTGCAACGACATCGCCAGCGACGCCGCCGCGGTCAGCGCCTCGTCGACCACGATCGCGTCCTGCGGCAGCGTCGCGGCGACGGCGGCGCACAGCCCCCGCACGTCGAGCGCCCCCGGCGCGGGCTCCGGCGCCTCGTGCGGGGCGAGCGCGGGGTCGGCGTCGCCGGCGACGGCGTCGGCGAGGGCTTCCAGCGCGGCCGTCGCGTCGGTGGCCGGGTCGGCCAGTCCCACCACGGCGGCCCCCTCGGGCACCAGGTCCCCGGGCACCCCCGGGTAGCCGAAGAACGACACCGGCGACCGCGCCCCGGCCAGCACCAGCGACGATGTGCCGTCCAGCTGCGCGATCGCCTGCTCGGCGAAGTAGGCGAGCTTGTCGATGCGGGTCCGGCCGGCGCCGGTCTCCCAGCACCGGGGGAAGGTCTCCACGAGCAGCCGGGTCCCGGTGGCCGCGGCGATCCGCCCGGCGGCGTCGACCCCCGCCGCGCTCAGCGCCGGCCCGCCCAGCAGCAGCGTCGCGCCGGGCGCGCGGACGGCGTCGGCGGCCGCGGCGACCCGCGAGGGATCCGGGGGGAACGGCCCGGCGGCCGGCAGCGGCGGGGCGGGCGACGCGCTCTCCGACCAGGACACGTCGGCCGGCAGCACCAGCGTCGCGACCTGCCCGCCGCGCTCGCCGGTCGCGGCGAGGGCGCGCATCGCGTCGGCGGCGACGTCGCGGACGTCACCGCTGGTGTGCACCCACCCGGACACGGTCCGCGCCACCGCGGTGATGTCGGACTCCAGCGGAGCGTCGAAGCGGACGTGGTCGGTCGCGTGCCCGCCGACCACGCACAGCAGCGGCGTCCCGGCCCGGCGTGCGTTGTGCAGGTTCGCCAGCCCGTTGCCCAGCCCCGGCCCGAGGTGCAGCAGCACCGCCGCCGGCTTCCCGGCGATCCGCGCGTAGGCGTCGGCGGCGCCGGTCGCGACGCCCTCGAACAGGGCCAGCACCCCGCGCATCTCCGGTACCGCGTCGAGCGCCTGCACGAAGTGCATCTCCGATGTCCCCGGGTTCATGAAGCACACGTCGACCCCGGCCGCGGTGAGCGACCCGACCAGCGCCTCGGCGCCCCTCACGACCGGTTCCCGATCTCTACGGTCCACATGGTCGGTGAGTCCACACGATGTGACGCGTGTCCGCAGGACCCGGGTTCGAGTTGCGGCCCGCATCGCCAGGACGCGGAATGGAGGACTGTGAGCGACGACCGCACCGCGCCCGAGGCCTACACCCCTGACCCGCGGCGTTGGCGGGCGCTGTCGGTCTGCCTGGTCGCCGGGTTCATGAGCCTGCTCGACGTCAGCATCGTCAACGTCGCGCTGCCCGCCATGCAGGCCGGCCTGCGGGCCTCGGCGGCGCAGCTGTCCTGGATCGTGTCCGGCTACGCGCTGACGTTCGGCCTGGTCCTGGTCGCGTCCGGGCGTCTCGGCGACGACCGCGGCCGCCGTCGCATGTTCGTCACCGGCCTCGCCCTGTTCACCCTGACCAGCGCGGTCGCCGGGTTCGCGCCGAACCCGGAGGTGCTCGTCGCGGTCCGGCTGGTGCAGGGCGTCGCGGCCGGGCTGCTGTCCCCGCAGGTCGTCGGGTTCATCCAGGACCTGTTCCGCGGCCCGGAGCGGGGCACCGCGTTCGGCATGTTCGGCGCCGTCGTCGGGATCTCGACCGCGGTCGGCCCGCTGCTGGGCGGGCTGCTGCTGTCCTGGGCCGGCGACGCCGACGGCTGGCGCTGGGTCTTCTTCGTCAACATCCCGATCGGCGTCGCGGCGCTGGTCGCGGCGTTCCGGCTGCTGCCCGCCGACACCGTGACCACGGGGGAGCGGCGCCCGCTGGACCTGGGCGGCTCGGTGCTGCTCGGCGTCGCCGTCGTCGCGCTGATGCTGCCGCTGGTGCTCGCCGAGCGGGACCCGGCGTCGGCGCCGTGGTGGCTGGTCGCGGTCTCGGTCGCGGCGCTGGTGGCGTTCGTGGCCTGGGAGCGTCGGGCCAAGCGCGTCCACGGTCACCCGCTGATCGACTTCGCGCTGCTGCGGACCCGCAGCTACGCCGTCGGGGCCTCGCTGGGCACCGTCTACTTCGCCGGGTTCACCTCGATCTTCTTCGTGCTCACCCTCTACCTGCAGAACGGGCTGGGCTACACCCCGCTGCAGACCGGGCTGACGATGACGGCGTTCGCGCTCGGCTCGGCCGTCACCTCCGCACTCAGCGGGCGCCTGGTGGCGCGGTTCGGGCAGCCGATGATCGTCGTCGGGCTGGCGACGGTGATGGTCGGGCTCGGCGTCACCGACCTCGTCCTGGCCGCGACCGCGCACAGCCCGTGGACCGGGCTCGCGATCGCCGGGCCGCTGCTGCTCGCCGGGGCGGGCGGCGGGCTGGTGATCGCGCCGAACCAGACCCTCGCGCTGTCGGAGATCCCGCACACCTCCGGCGGCACCGCGGGCGGGGTGCTGCAGACCGGGCAGCGGATCGGGACGGCGATCGGGCTGTCCGCGGTCGGCGCGGTGTTCTTCGGCAGGCTCACCGCGTCCGGCGGGGACTGGGCGGACGCCATCTCGCACGGCCTGCTCATCACCGTCGGGCTGGTGGCGCTGGCCCTCGTGCTCGGGGTCACCGACCTGGTCGCGGCCCGGCGTGCCCGCGGACGGGGCACGCCGGTGACCGCGACCGGCGGACGGTAGGGGTCAGGTCCGGGCGCCGGCGGCGGTGTCCTCGCGCAGGCCCGACCGCAGCGTCTCGGTCATCAGCCACGAGCAGACCATCGACACCAGCGCGATCCCGACGACGTAGCCGGCGACGGCGTAGAGCGACCCGGTCAGCGCGACGAGCGCGGTGCACAGCAGCGGCGCGAGGCCGCCCAGGATCGACGCGATCTGGTAGGCCAGCGACGCCCCCGAGTACCGCATGCTGGTGGAGAACTGCTCGGCGAAGAACGCCGACTGCGGCCCGTACACCGCCGAGCGCGCCACCTGCACGACCAGCCCGCCCAGCAGGAACAGCCAGATGCTGCCGGTCGACACGAGCCAGAAGTACGGCACCGCGAACACCGCGAGCAGCGCCATCCCACCGACGAACATCGGACGACGCCCGATCCGGTCCGACAGCAGACCGAACGCCATGATCAGCGGGATGTCCGACAGCGACAGCACCGAGTTCGCCGCGAGGATCGTCGTGCGGTCGTAGGACAGGGACTGCGTCGCGTAGGTGACCAGCCAGACCGAGGAGACGTAGAACGTCGAGTTCGTCGCCAGGAACGACCCGGCGGCGAGCAGGATCTCCTTCGGGTAGGTGCGCAGCGCCTCCAGCACCGGCATCCGGTTCGCGGCCTTCTCGTCCATCGCCTTCCGGAACACCGGCGACTCGTGGACGCCGAGCCGGATCCACATCCCGACCCCGATCAGCGCGATGCTGGCGAGGAACGGCACCCGCCAGCCCCACGCCAGGAACTGCTCGTCGGTCAGGGTCGCGGACAGCACCGCGAACGTCGCCGTCCCCAGCACCAGGCCCAGCGGCACACCGACCTGCGGCCAGCTGCCGTAGAACCCGCGCCGGTGCGACGGGGCGTGCTCGACGGCCATCAGCGCCGCACCGCCCCACTCGCCGCCGACGCCGAATCCCTGCAGGAACCGCAGCGTCACCAGCAGGACCGGAGCCCAGACCCCGAGCGTGTCGTAGCCGGGCAGCAGACCCATCCCGACGGTCGCCGCGCCCATCATGAGCAGCGAGTAGACGAGCATCGGTTTCCGGCCGACCCTGTCGCCGAAGTGCGCGAACACCGCCCCGCCGAGCGGGCGGGCGATGAACCCGACGGCGAACGCGCCGAACGCGGACAGGGTGCCGGTGACGGGGTCGACCGACGGGAAGAACACCTGGTTGAACACCAGGGCCGCGGCCGTGCCGAAGATGAAGAAGTCGTACCACTCGATGGTGGTGCCGACCAGGCTGGCGGTGGCGACCTTGCGGGAGGACCGGAGTGCGGGTCCCGGCGACGCCGGCGGGACGGTGGAGGACATGCGCCCTGACGCTAAGGGGTCGTCCGATTCGTGTCGAGACGCACGAGTGATCCGATCTGGCGGTGCTCAGGCCCGGGTGCGACGGGTGGAGAGCACCCCCGCGACGAGCACGACGACCAGCCCGGCCACCGGGACGACCAGCAGCCCGGCCCGCAGCGACGTCGCGTCGGCGACCAGCCCGACCACCGGCGGCGACACCAGGAACCCCACCCGCATCAGCCAGGTGACGATCGTCAGCCCGGTCCCGGGGGCCAGCCCCGGCAGGTGGTCGGCGGCGGTCATCGCGGCCGGGACGAGCGTCGCCACCCCGAACCCGGCAAGACCGAACCCGGCGACGGTCCCGGGCACCGTCGGGAACGCCAGCGCGAGCCCCATCCCGGCGAGCACCAGCCCACCGCCGGCGCGGGCCACCGCGCGCTGGCCGAACCGGTCGACCATCCGGTCACCGATGAGCCTGCCGACGAACTGGCAGCCCTGCAGCGCCACGAACCCGAGGCCGGCGACGGCCGCACCGGCCCCGAGCCCCTGCAGGTACACCGCCGCCCAGGTGGCGCCGGAGTCCTCGACCAGGGTGCCGGAGATCGCGACCAGCCCGAACACGGCGAGCAGCGCCACGGTGCGGGGGCCGAGCCCGGTCCACGGCCGCCGCGGCGGTGCACCGTCGGCCGCGTCGGGGGCCGGGCGGTCGTCGCCGTCGGCGCCGCTCAGCAGCAGGGGGTACACCGCGACGGCGATCACCACCGACAGCAGCGACGAGAGCCCCAGGTGCACCGGCAGCGCCAGCCCGGTCCCGGCGGCGGCCGAGCCCATCAGCCCGCCCGCGACGGCTCCGACCGACCAGAGCGCGTGGAACCCGTTGAGGATGGACCGGCCGTAGCGGCGCTGCACCCGCAGCCCGTGCGCGTTCTGCGCGACGTCGACGACGGCGTCGGACGCCCCGACCAGCAGCATGGCCGTGGCGAACAGCGCCCAGGACGGTGCGAACCCCACCAGCACGACGCCGAGCGCGATCACCGCCATCCCGAACGAGGCCACCTTCGCCGACGTGAACCGGGCGATGAGCGGGCCCGCGGTCAGACCGGCCAGCAGCGCCGCGAACGGCATCGCGGCCACCGCCAGCCCGAGCTGGGTGTTGGACAGGCCGAGATCGGCCTTGATCTGCGGGAAGCGGGGCAGCAGGTTCGCGTAGACCAGGCCGTTGGTGAGGAAGACCAGGGCCACCGCCGCCCGGGCCCGTCGTTCCGTCCGGCCCGCCTCGACTGCCACCACGGCCCCATCATGCGCCGACCGGCCGGCACCGGCGGGCCGCGGGTCAGCTGTGGCGTTCCAGCAGCCGCAGCACCGCCCGTCCGACGGCGACCCGGGTGCGGTGCTCGCCGGCGCCGCGCGAGATGCGGCGCAGCCCGGCCGCGACCGTGTGGCCCTCCTCGAAGGCCCGCACCACGCGCGGGTCGACGTAGCTGGACGGCCGGGGTGTTGCCCAGTGCCCGGGCGACCCGGCACGTCGTGGCGGCCTCGGCCCGCTCCGGCGCGGTCGCGGTCCCGCTCGGAGATCCATACCTCCCGCCAGGCGGGCGGGATCACCAGTTCCTCGATCCGGGCCCGCACCGGCGCGGCGACGGCGGCGCCGGTCGCGTCGTGGTAGCTGAACCCCCGTCCCCGACGACGGCGGGTGAGGCCGCCGCGGTACGGGATCGCCCTGGTCGGTCGCACGCCGGGGGACACCCGCCGCGCGCCGGGATCATCCCCGCAGCGAGTTGATCCTCACCGCGGTCCGCAGCGCTCCGGACATGCCCTTGTAGGCACCGTTGCGGGCGGTGTCACGGACGTTGCGCAGCTGCGCGCGACGCTCGCGGCCCGCGCCGCTCCAGGCCAGCAGCGACCGGCCCCACGAGTCCTTCGCGAGTTCCGTCGCCCCGGCCTCGCGGGCGAGCAGCGCCCACCGGTCGCCGAAGTCGTCCAGCCCGTCGCGGTAGGCGAACACCGCGGGCCGGACGTAGGCCATGCCCGGGTGCCGGCGGCCCATCCGGGGGGCGTAGTCGGCGATGACCTTGTCCAGGCACTCGAACCGGCGCTGCCGGTTGGAGCTGATCGACCCGGTGCGCATCAGGCGCATGTCGAGCAGCCAGCGGCGGGTGCCCCACATCAGCGGGTAGTTCGAGCCGGCGGCGATCCGCAGCCACATCTCGAAGTCCACCGCGGAGGGCAGCGAGCAGTCGAAGCCGCCGACCTGGTCGAAGCAGGCCCGGCGGATCATCAGCGAGCTGCCGTTGTGCGGCGGGTTGTTCTCCACCAGCTGCTTGTCGATGTCGACCTTGCCCGACGGCTGCCAGCGCAGCGCCACGACCTGCCCGGACTCCAGCATCACGCGGGTGTGGCAGTACGCCATCCCGACCCCGGGCGGGGCGGTGTGCATGGTCTCGAGCATGTGCGAGAGGAACTCGGGGTGCCAGCGGTCGTCGCCGTCCAGGAACGCGACGAAGGGGGCGGCGCTCTCGGCCAGGGCACGGTTGCGCGCGGCACCCGAGCCGCCGTTCTCCACCTGGATCAGCCGCACCCGCGGGTCGCGCTCGGCGCGCGAGCGGACGACGTCGGCGGTGTCGTCGGTCGACCCGTCGTCGACGACGAGGTACTCGAACCGGGACTCGGTCTGCGCGAGCACCGAGTCGATGGCCTCACCGATCCAGGGACCGACGTTGTAGGCGGGGGTGATCACGGTGACGAGGACGTGAGGGTTCCGCACGATCGGCACAGTCGCCAGCTCCTTCCGGGGTGCGCCGGTCTTCGGCGCCGTCGGCCCCGCATTCACCGTAGGGGGTGACGCAGAGCATTCGGCACGCCCTCGACCGAGGCCGTGCTGCGGGCATTCCTCGCGAATGGCAACGAGCGTGCGCACTGTTGGTGACGTCCGTGCGGCATCCGAGGTTGCCCCGGGCGCCGGGCCACCCGGTCCGGGGCCGGTGAGCCGGGTGGTGGGAGAGGGTCGCTATCGTCCGGAGAATGTCGTTCGACGCACGGGTGATGCTGTCCCGGCGGCTCCGGTTCCTGCCGCACCGCGCCTTCGCGATCGCCCACCACGCCCTGTTCCAGGGTGAGCTGACGACGTTCCGGCGGCCGCGGACCTGGTCCCAGCTGCTCGCGAAGAAGAACCTCGACGACCAGCCCGAGCTGGTGCACGTCACCGCGGACAAGTACGCCGTCCGGGACCACGTCGCCGAGCGGATCGGGGCCGAGCACCTCATCCCGCTCATCCAGGTGGTCGAGCGGCCCGAGGACCTCGACCTGGAGGCCCCCGCGGGTCCCTACGTCGTCAAGGGCACCCACGGCTGCGACATGACGATCCTGGTGCGCCACCCGGCCGCCGCCGACCACGCGAAGATCCGCTCGACGGTCGCCCGCTGGCTGCGCACCGACTTCTTCACCCACGGCTGGCGCGAGCGCCCCTACGAGGGGCTCACCCCACGCGCCGTCGTCGAGGAGATGATCGGGGACGGCACCAAGCCACCCGCCGACTACAAGTTCTTCGTCTTCCACGGCGAGCCGGCGATGGTCGTCATCGACCAGGACCGCTTCGTCGCCCACACCTCGACGATGCTGCACCCGGACTGGGTGCCGTTCCGGATCTCGGGGCGCTTCTCCCAGGCCGACGCGTTGCCCGAGAAGCCCGCGTCCTACGAGCGGATGCTGGAGATCGCCCGCGCGCTGGGCAAGGACTTCACCTTCGCCCGCGTCGACCTCTACGACGTCGACGGGCACGTCTACTTCGGCGAGATCACCCACAACCCGGGCGGCGGGCTCGTCCGGCTGCGGCCCCGCGCCTTCGACCGGGCGCTGGGGAACCTGTGGCGCAACGGGACCCCGATCCCGGAGAAGTTCATCCAGCGCTCCTGACCGGGCGCTCCTGACCGGGCTCTCGGGCGCACCCGGGCTCGCGTCTCTCCCCGGCTCTCGTACGGGCCCCGGACTTCGCCTCCACCGGGGCCTTCGCGCGTATCCCCGGGCCGGTGCACCCGGAGGGCCCGCGCGCCCACCGGGCTCCGCGTACGCCCGGACTCGTGCACCCGCCGGGCCTCGCGTGCGTCCCGGCCCGTGCGTTCCACCGGGCGCGCACCCACCCGGGTCCATCCCTGCGCCGGGTCCCCGCACCCGCCGGGCGTGCGCGGACCGGCCTCGTCCATGCACCCGGCTCGTCCACTCATCGAGCTCTCGCGCAGCCCCTCGTCCTGCGCCGCCCTCGCCGCCGCACACCCTCCGCCCGACCTGTCCGCCGCGCCGAGCCCCGACGACCCCGTGGCGACCCGCCGCCGGCCGCGGCACCCCACGCGACGGCCGCCGTGCGTCGTCGCGGGTCGCCGCCCCCATCCACACCCCGTCGCGGGCGGCCACACCCTCGGCAACAGGTGTGGTCGCCCGCGACGGGGTGTGGCGTCGGGACGGTGTGCCGCCCACGCCGGTCCCGAGGTGCCTTCCTGGCGGTCGTCGGAGCGGAACCGGTATGCGGGCCGCGGAGAGCGTGCGAGGACGGCGCCCGCCGCCGATCGATCAGTACCTGAGCGTTGCCGACGCCTGGTCGGACAGCGCTCACGTACTGATCGACAGGTCTGTCTCGCACGTCGTCCGGTGGGGCGCTCCTCGGCGCGTGGGCGAGGACCACCCTCGTCGCGCGGGGTGCGATTCCGTGGGGTGCGGACGACTGCGGGGTTCGGCAGGGCGCACGGCCGCATCGCTGCAGCCGACGAGGTCCCCCACGCGACCTGTCGCACCTCGGACGAGGTCGTCGCACCCCGTGCGGCGGGTGCGACGACCTCGTCCGAGGTGCGACAGGACCGCCGGGCCGGGGGCAGGTGTGGGCCGGGGGCCGGCGTGCCGTGCTGTGCCGCGGCGCGGCCTCGCAGCTGTGGTCGCCCGCGAGTAGAAGCGCTGGTGGCCATTGCCTCGGGTGGCCGGCGGACCGTGGGCCGGTCTGTCGCCCGGAAGCCCGGAGTTCGCTGGACCGGACCTCCGGAAGCCGGAAGGTCGGGTGAATCGGAGCCCCGGAGCTCGGTGGATCCGTGCCCCGGGACCTCCGGAGCCCCGAGGCTCCGAGCCCCCTGAGCCGGAGGGAGCGCCGGAGCCGGCAGGACCGCGGATCAGTCGCGGACGCGGGGGAACTCGTGGGTCCGTGCCTCCGGCCCACCGATGGGCCGGGTGTCGTCGTCCCGGGCGAGGGGATCCGGGCCGTCCGGGCCGTCCGGGCCGTGCGGGCCGTCCGGGCCGGCGGTGCCGCCGTCGCCGGGCGGGTGCGGCGGGACCGGCTGACGCAGCCAGCGCACCACCGACGGCAGGAAGACGATCGCCAGGACCAGCTCGCCCGCGAGCCACATCCAGCCGACGGCGTCGACCCCGAGCATCGGGGCGAGCAGCGGGATCCCGCCGAGCACGATCACGCAGTGCACGAGCTGCTGCACGGCCAGGGGGAAGGTGCGGTTCGCGAGCCGGGACTTGGTCATCCACATCGTCACGATCACGCGCGGGAACATGGACACCATCAGCAGCTGCAGCAGCGTCGTGGAGTTCTCGACGTACTGCGGCCCGTAGAACCACAGCAGCAGCGGGGCGGCGAGCGCGATGACCAGCGAGGCGGGCCACACCAGCAGGCAGATCCGCCGCAGCACCGCCCGGGCGAACACGTGCGCGTGCGCCGGGTTCCGGGAGCCCTCCACGACCAGCGCCGAGGTGATCGCCATCGACAGCATGCTCATCGCGAGGAAGACCGTCTGGGCCGGCAGCAGGTAGGCACTGGCCGCCTGGCTGATCGTCATGACCACCAGCACCGGCAGGAATGACGACATGGCCTGGTTGAACACCTGGCCGAGGTAGTCGCCGCCCATGTAGCGGGCGAGCGTGGCGCGGTCCGGGGCGCCCGCGTCGTCGCGGTCCGCGGTCTCGGCGGTGTGCCGGGGGAGCAGCCGCCGCGAGATCAGGAGGGTGAACGGCACCAGCAGCGCGATGACCGGCGCGCTCCAGGAGGTGAACACGCCGTCGGACACCGAGGTGAACGCGACGACCACGAGCAGCCCGAGCTTCACGACGCCGTAGACGCCGTTCTCCAGCACCACCCACATCGCCGAGCGCAGCCCGGTCAGGACCTGGTCCTGCAGGTTGAAGATGGACCACGCGGCGGTCGAGACCACGAACCACGCGGCGAAGCCGGGGGAGACGTGCAGCGGGTCGCCGGGGGCGTAGGCGACGTGGCAGTAGGTCATGACCGCGGCCGAGCCGACGACCGCCATGGCGGCGCTGATCCCGTACGCGAGCCGCACCAGCGACCGTGAGTCGCGTCCGGCCGTCGGGAGGAAGCGGATGAGGGCCTGACCGAAGTTGAGCGAGGTCAGGACCGATATCAGCATCATCAGGTTGACCATGGCGTTGCCACGGCCGACGTCCTCGGTGCTGAACACGCGGGCGGCGAAGACCCAGTAGAGCAACCCGAAGCCGGAGTTGACGACGGTGTTGAGCATCAGGGCGTAGGCGTTGCGGTAGAGCGGGTTGCCCATCTCGCGGCGGACCGATCGGACCCGGCCGGCGACCATCTCCCCGACGCTCATCGCGCGCACCACCGGACGGCGGCGCGGGACGTCCCGCTGAGTGCGTGCACACCACCACGCTAACCAGGTGTCGACCACCCGGGTGCCAGGGGGAGGGGCCCCGGACGGCCCGTCACCGGCCGGGGTCGGACCTCCCGGACATACACACCCCGTCGTGGCGCGCAATCGCTGCGCTACGGTGCATCCTTTCCGGTGACCTGATGAACCGAAGGGGGCTCGCGTGCGTATCGCCTGCGCGGGTGGGGGGCCGGCCGGTCTGTATCTGGCGGTCCTCGCCAGGCTCCGGTCCGGTGGACGCGACGAGGTCGTCGTGCACGAACGCAACGAGGCGGGGCGGACCCACGGGTTCGCCGTCACCTACGGCGAGGACATGCTCGACGACGCGTTCCGCAACGATCCGGCGGGAGGCGAGGCGCTGCGCCGTGCGTCCCGGCTGTGGAACGCACAGGAGATCCGGGTCGGCGACCACCGCCCGGTGCACGTCGGCGGCAAGTACGGCTACGCGATCGCCCGCGTCGACCTGCTCGACGTGCTGGCGCGCCGGGCCGAGCAGCTGGGCGTGACGATCGAGTACGGCTCCCCGGTGGACCGCGCGGACCTCGACGCCGACCTGGTCGTCGCCTCCGACGGCGTCGGCAGCCGGATCCGCACCGCGCGCGCCGAGCACTTCGGCACCACCGTCGACGAGGGGACGAACCCCTACGTCTGGCTCGGCGCCGACAGTGACTCCGACACCTTCGTCTGGGACTTCCAGCCGACCGACGCGGGCTGGATGTGGATCCACCTCTACCCCTCGTCGAACGGGGTCAGCACCTGCATCGTCGAGTGCGAGCCCGACACCTGGGAGGCGCTGGGCCTGGACCACATGTCCGGGGCCGAGGCCGTCCGGCTCGTCGAGTCGGTCTTCCACCGCACGCTGGCCGGCCGCCGGCTCATCGAGCCCCTCGGCGGGCTCGGGGACAAGCCGTGGCTGCGCTTCCGCGAGGTCCGCAACCGGACCTGGCGCGACGGCGACCTCGTGCTGGCCGGCGACGCCGCGCACACCACGCACTTCGGGATCGGCTCGGGCACCGTGCTGGCCATGCAGGACTCGATGGGTCTGGTCGACGCCCTCTACGGCGTCGCCGGTCAGACGGCTGCGGCCGACCTGACCTGCCCGAACGGCCGCGGCGCCGCGCTGTCGGCCTACGACGCCCGCCGGCGTGCCGAGATCGGCCCGATCCAGGACGCCGCCCGGCGCAACATGCAGTGGTTCGAGCAGGCCGGACGCCAGCTCGAACAGGTCACCGACCCCGTCGAGTTCGCGTGGTCGCTCACCGACCGCCGGGGCGACATGGGCCGCATCCACCGCACCCTGCACCGCGCCACCCAGGTGCCCGCGCTGCGTCAGGTGCGGCGCGGTCTGACCACCGCCCGGCGCGTCCGGAGGTCCGCCCTACGCGGCCGGCACGACTGACGTTCCGGGCCGACACCGTTCGCCGATGGTGTCGGCGCCGTCACCGATCGTGGTCGGACCCGGTGTCCACACAGGCCCGCCACGTTCGTAGGGTCGTCGCGTCCCAGATCGATGACATCCGATGGAGGTCCGGTGTGAAGATCGTGGTCGTCGGTGGTGGACCGGCCGGTCTGTACTTCTCGATCCTGGCCCGGCTGCGGTCGGGCGGTCAGGACGAGGTCGTCCTCGCGGAGCGCAACGGTCCCGGCACGGCCTCCGGCTTCGCGGTCACACTCGGTGAGGACATCCTCGACGAGCTCTTCCGCACCGACCCCCTCGGTGCCGAGAAGGTGCGGGCCGCGGCGCACGTGTGGGACTCCCAGGTCGTGGAGGTGTCCGGGCGCCCGGTGCACCTCGGCGGGCGCTACGGCTACTCCATCGGCCGTGCGCGACTGCTGGAGGTGCTGGCGGAGCGGGCCCGCCAGGTCGGCGTGAAGCTCATGTTCGACACCGCCGTCGCCGCCGACGGTGACACCGCACGCGACCCGCTGACCGCGGACGCGGACGTCGTCGTCGCGGCGGACGGGGTCGGGTCCGCGATCCGCGCCGCCCGGGCCGACGTCTTCGGCACCCGGGTCGCCCACGGCGCGAACCGCTACGTGTGGTTCGGGACGAGCAAGCCGTTCCGGCCGTTCACCTTCGCGTTCGAGAAGACCCACGCCGGCTGGATCTGGTTCCACGCCTACCCTGCGGCGGACTGCGTCAGCACCTGCATCGTGGAGTGCACGCCGGAGACGTGGACGGGCCTGGGGCTCGACACGATGGCGCCCGACGAGGCCATGCGGATGCTCGAGGGCGTCTTCGCCCGCTCGCTCGACGGGCACTCGCTGATCGCCCCGCCCGGCATGGGGTCCTCGCCCTGGCTGCAGTTCCGCGAGGTCCGGAACATGTCCTGGCGCGACGGCAACATCGTTCTCGCCGGCGACGCGGCGCACACCACGCACTTCGCCATCGGCTCGGGCACCGTGCTCGCGGTCGCCGATTCGATCGCGCTGGCCGAGGAGCTGTACCCGCGTGGGACCCGCGGCACCGACGACGTCGAGGCCGCCCTCGCCGGGTACGACGCGCGTCGCCGCGCCGCGATGGCGCCCATCCAGCGGATGGCCCGGGCCAGCATGGAGTGGTTCGAGACCGTCCCGGAGAGCCTCGAGGGCGCCGACGACGCGCTGGCCTTCTCCTGGTCGCTGCTCGACCGCCGGCACGACCAGGGCCGGCTCAACGAGCGTCTGCACCGCGCGACGCAGGTGGAGCCGGTCCGTCAGGTCCGTCGCAGGCTGACCGCGGCCCGCCGGGTCCGCCGGGCGCTGGCCCGCGGCGAGATCACCCCCCGCGAGGCCCTGCAGCGCTGACCCGCGGCCCGGCGGGGCCGGCTCAGTCCCGGCCCCGCCCGGCCCCGGAACCCTCCCGTTCCTCGCGTGCGAGGAACGAGTGCTTCCGCCCGTAGACGGCGTAGACGACCAGGCCGAGCAGCAGCCAGCCGACGAACCGGATCCACGTGTCCAGGTTCAGGTTCAGCATCAGGTAGAGGCACGCGATCGCGGTGATCGCCGGCACCACCGGCGAGAACGGCACCGTGAACGGCCGGTCGAGGTCGGGGCGGGTCCGGCGCAGCACCGGCACCGCGATCGCCACGATGATCATCGCCGAGAGCGCGCCGATCGACACCATGTCGGCCAGTGCGGTGATCGGGGTGAACGCCGCGATCACCGCGCAGACGACACCACCGACGATCGTCATCCGGTGCGGGGTACCCCACGTCGGGTGCGCGGTGCCGATGGCCTTCGGCAGCAGGCCGTCGCGACCCATCGCGAAGCCGATCCGGCCGATCGTCACGAGCTCCACCATCATCACCGAGGTCAGCCCGGTGACCGCGCCGAGCGCGATCAGCGCGCCCACCCACGGCAGCCCGACCCCGGCGAACGCCGACGCCAGCGGGGCGCCGGTGTCGATCTCGGTGTAGGGGACCATCCCGGTGAGCACGATCGAGACGCCGACGTAGAGCACCGCGCAGATGGCGAGCGCGCCGAGCAGGCCGATCTTCAGGTCGCGGTCGGGACGCTCCGCCTCCTCGCCGAGGTTGGCCAGCGCCTCGAACCCGGTGTAGGCGAAGAACACCACCGCGGCCGCGGTGAGCATGCCGCCCACGCCGAACACGGTCGGCGCGAGCCCGAACACCCCGGAGATGATCGGCTGGGTGAACACCGAGCCGCCGTCCTCGGGCGCCTGCGCCGGCGGGATGAACGGCTGCAGGTTGGCCGGGTCGATGTAGAACACGCCCACGGCCAGGATCAGCACGCAGACCGCGAGCTTCACCAGGACCAGCAGGTTCGTCAGCCGCGCCGACTGCTGGATGCCCGCGACCGCGACGACCGTCAGCACCGCGATGATCAGCACCGCGCCGATGTTGACCGTCGCGTCCTCCCCGAACCACGCCGTCGGCAGCCCGAACAGTGACGCCAGGTAGCCGGACCAGCTGCGCGAGACGACGGCGAGGCCGAGGCCGAACTCCAGCAGCAGGTCCCAGCCGATGATCCAGGCGAAGACCTCGCCGAGGGTGGCGAAGGCGTAGGTGTAGGCCGAGCCCGCCGTCGGTACCGAGGAGGCCAGCTCGGCGTAGCAGACGGCGGCGAGCCCGGCGACGACCGCGCCGATGAGGAACGACAGCGTGACGGCGGGGCCCGCGTGCTGCTGGGCCTCGACCCCGGCGAGGGTGAAGATGCCGGTGCCGATGATGATGCCGACACCGAATCCGACCAGGTCGCGGGCCTTCAGCGTGCGCTTGAGGGGTGTCCCGTGTCCGTCGGCACCCCCGTCGCCGTGCTCGCTCCGGGCCAGGATCCGTTCCACCGGCATCGTGCGCGTCCAGCCCACTCCGCCACCCCCACTCGTCGTCGGTCGACCGGTCGTTGCGTGACGGTATGACGCCGGGTGACGACGCGCCGCACGAGGTGCGACGACGATCCTGATAATCCCGTGTGAACGTTCTGTTCTCCCTGTCCGAGTCGGCCACGATCGGGGCACGATGTCGGTCGTGGGCAACCGACCGGGTGCCCGCGACCGGAGGAGCCGTGGCGGAGCGCAGGCCGGGACGCCGACGGTCCCGGGCGGCCCGGGGGGCGGGGCTCGCCGTCGTCGCCGCGCTCGTGCTGGCCGCCGGGGCCGCCGGGGCGGCCGGGCCGGTGCCGACGGCCCTGGCCGGCCCTGCCGTGCCACCCCCACCCGCCGCCCGGCTGCAGCACGCCCCCGCGGCCGACGCGGAGCCGCCCGGCACCCTGCGCGAGCTCCTCGCGGCGATCACCGGGTCGGCGACGGCCGACCCGCTCGACCTCGCGCCCGGCACGCTCGCCGTCGACCGGGAGGGGGAGGAAGGGCTCGCCGTGTCCTGGGCGCTGCTCGACACCGACGACGGCCGCTGGACCGGCTCCGCGGACGCCGCGACCCGCCGCAGCGAGGCCGAGTCGACGATCAAGGCCTGGCTGGCCCTGGACACCCTGCGGGCCGCCGCGCAGCGGGGCCGCCCGGTCCCGCCCGCCGTACGTGCCGACATCGCCGCCGCCGTCCGCGCCTCCGACGACGGCGCGGCCGAACGGCTCTACCGCGCGCTCGGCGGCGACGCGAGCACCGCCCGGCTCGGACCGGAGTGCGGGGTGGCGGTGTCGACGTCGCGGCCCGGGTGGTGGTCCTACACGCAGGTCAGCGCGCTCGACGCCGCCCGCGTCCTCGCCTGCGTGCGCGAGCGCGCCCCCGGCCTGCCCGGCGGACCCGCACTGCTCGCCGACCTCGACGCCGTCACCCCGGACGGGCGGTCCGGGATCCGGCCCGTGCTCCCCGGCGCCGTCGCGGAGAAGAACGGCTGGACCCTGCACGGCGCGGACGGCTGGAACGTGCACTGCGTGCTGGCCTGGGAGGACCGCGCGCTGGCCGTCCTCACCACCTATCCGGGCGGGCTCGGCGTCGAGCACGGCTGGCAGGTCTGCCGCGACGTCGCCGCGGACGTGCTCGCCGCGTCCTGAGGCGGACGGTTTCGACGGGTCCGGCACCGGGAATGCGATCGATCGCCCCGACCCGACGAGAGGTGGACGATGACCGGCTTCTTCGGCCCCGGCGACCCCCGCGGCCCGGTGCACCGGATCGACCTGACCCGGCTGCTGAGCGGCGGTGCCCGCGAGATCATGGCCCGGGCCGCCCAGGAGGCCGCGGAACGCGGTGACACCGACCTCGACGCCACGCACATCCTGCTGGCCTGCGCCCGCACCGACACCACCCGCGGCTGGATCGCCCGGGCCGGCGGCGACCCGGACACGATCGCCCGCATCCTGGAGGAGCGCCTGCCACGCCCCGGCGGTGGCCACGACGCGGGGCGGCCGCCGTCGCTGACGCCGTCGGCCAAGCGCGCGCTGCTCGACGCGCACCAGATCTCCCGCTCGCTCGGGTCGAGCTACATCGGGCCCGAGCACCTGCTGCTCGCGCTCGCCGCCAACGAGGACTCCGCCGCGGGCCGGCTGCTCGCCCGCTCCCGGTTCAGCCCCGGCGCGATGACCCCGCAGGCCCCCGCCGGGCCGGGCGCGACGGGCACCCCGGACCCGGGCGCGGTCGCGGACACCGGCACCCCGACCCTGGACCAGTACGGTCAGGACCTCACGGAGGCCGCCCGCGGCGGCGGGTTGGACCCGGTCATCGGCCGCGCCGACGAGATCGAGCAGACCGTCGAGGTCCTGTCCCGCCGGACCAAGAACAACCCGGTGCTGATCGGGGAGGCCGGGGTCGGGAAGACCGCCGTCGTCGAGGGGATCGCCCAGCGCATCGCCGACGGCGAGGTGCCCGACACCCTGCGCGGGCGCCGCGTCGTGCAGCTGGATCTGGCCGGTGTCGTCGCCGGCACCAAGTACCGCGGCGACTTCGAGGAACGCATGCGCACGCTGATCGAGGAGATCCGGTCGCACAGCGACGCGCTGATCGTGTTCATCGACGAGCTGCACACGATGGTCGGCGCGGGCACCGGGGGAGGGGACGGCGGCGGTGCGATGGACGCCGGGAACCTGCTCAAGCCCGCGCTGGCCCGCGGCGAGCTGCACGTCATCGGCGCCACCACGCTCGACGAGTACCGCCGCCACATCGAGTCCGACAGCGCGCTGGCCCGCCGCTTCCAGCCGGTGCTGGTGCCCGAGCCGTCGGTGGAGGACGCCGTCACGATCCTGCGCGGCCTCGCCGACCGCTACGAGGCCCACCACCAGGTCCGCTACACCCCGGACGCGCTGCGCGCGGCGGTGGAGCTGTCCGACCGCTACGTCACCGACCGGTTCCTGCCGGACAAGGCGATCGACCTGCTCGACCAGGCCGGCGCCCGGGTCCGGTTGCGTACCCGCACCCCCACCGTGGACCGGCGGGCCGTCGAGCAGCGTCTCGACGCGCTGCAGCGCGACAAGGACCAGGCCGTCGCGCACGAGGACTACGAGAAGGCCTCCCAGCTGCGCGACGAGATCACCGCTGCCCGCGAGGAGCTGACCGCCGACCCCACCGACCCCGACGGTCGCGCACCCGTCGTCGGCGTCGAGGAGATCGCCGAGGTCGTCGCGCGCTCCACCGGCATCCCGGTCGCCCAGCTCACCGAGGCCGAACGGGACCGGCTGCTCAAGCTGGAGGACGAGCTGCACCAGCGCGTCATCGGGCAGGACGCCGCGGTCACCGCCGTGGCCGAGGCCATCCGCCGCTCGCGCTCCGGGCTCGGCGACGAGAACCGCCCGGTGGGCAGCTTCCTGTTCCTCGGCCCCACCGGGGTCGGCAAGACCGAGCTGGCCCGCGCCCTGGCCGTCGCGCTGTTCGGCGAGGAGGACCGCATGGTCCGCCTGGACATGAGCGAGTACGGCGAGAAGCACACCGTCGCGCGGATGGTCGGCGCCCCGCCCGGCTACGTCGGCTACGGCGAGTCCGGCGAGCTGACCGAGGCGGTGCGCCGGCGGCCGTACTCGGTGCTGCTGCTCGACGAGATCGAGAAGGCGCACCCGGACGTGTTCAACACGCTGCTGCAGGTCCTCGACGACGGCCGGCTGACCGACGGTCAGGGCCGTACCGTCGACTTCCGGCACACGGTGATCATCATGACCTCGAACGTGGGGTCGGAGCTGATCACCGGGCACGGGACCACGCTCGGCTTCGGCCCGGCCGCCGGCCCGGACACCACCCCCGCCGAGCGGGAGGACGCGGTGCTGCGCGACCGGCTGATGCCGCGGCTGCGGGAGGTCTTCCGGCCCGAGTTCCTGAACCGGATCGACGAGACCATCGTCTTCCGCCGGCTCGAGGCCGAGCAGCTCACCCGGATCACCCGGCTGCTGCTCGACGACACCCGCGACCGGCTCGGCCGGATGGACATCGGCTTCGAGATCAGCGACGACGCCGTCGCGCTGCTCGCCGAGCACGGGCACGCCCCCGAGTTCGGGGCGCGTCCGCTGCGCCGCACCATCCGCCGCGAGCTCGACAACCCGCTGTCGTCGATGCTGCTCGACGGGCGGATCGGCGCGGGCCGCACCGCCCGGGTCGGCGTCGAGGACGGGGCGTTGAGCATCGAGGCGGTGGCGGTCCCCACCGGCTGAACCCGACCTCGCGGGGTTCACATGCGAATGTGTGCATGTATGGTGGCCGCATGGGGCACGGACACGGACACGGCGGCGGGTCGGGCCACGGGCACGCCGGCGCGGGCACCGACCGCCGCCGGCTCGCGACGGCACTCGGCGTCACCCTGATCACGGCGGTCCTCGGCGCCGCGGGCGCGGTGTACACCGGCTCGCTCGCGCTGCTGGCCGACCTCGGCCACCTGCTCACCGACGCAGGGGCGCTGGTCGCGGCGCTGATCGCCAGCGTGCTCGCCACCCGACCGGCGACGACGTCGCGGACCTACGGGATGGGCCGGGCCGAGGTGCTCGTGGCGGCGCTGAACGCGCTGACCCTCGTCGCGGTCGTGGTGTGGGTGGGGATCGAGGCGGTGCAGCGGCTGTTCGTGCCCGCCGAGATCCCGGGCCTGCCGCTGCTGGTCATCGGCGTGCTCGGCCTGATCGGCAACCTGGTGTCGCTCGCCGTCCTGGCAGGCGGCGACCGCGGGAACATGAACCTGCGCGGTGCCATGCTGCACGTCCTCGGCGACGCCCTCGGCTCGGTGGGCGTGCTCGCCGCCGCCGTCGTCCTGATGACGACCGGCTGGCCCTACGCGGACACGATCGCCTCGCTCTTCATCGTCGCGCTCATCCTCCCGCGTGCCGTGGCGCTGCTGCGCGAGGCCGCGCACGTCCTGCTGGAGGGGGCACCCAAGGGGGTCGACGCCCAGGAGGTCAAGGCGGCGCTGCTGGCCGTCGACGGGGTGGCCGACGTCCACGACCTCCACGTGTGGGCGATCAACGACCGCACCCCGGCCATGTCGGCGCACGTCGTCGTCGACGAGGAGGTGTCCGCGCACTGCGGGGACACCTCGGTCCTCGACCGGGCCGGGCACATGCTGCGCGAGCGGTTCGGCCTCGACCACTCCACCCTGCAGGTCGAGCACGCAGCGCACACCGGGCACGAGAACCACTGCGGCTGAGACGCCCGATGGTCCGCGGGGCCGCCATGGGTAGCCTCCGGGCGTGGAGCACGCGTCCGGCCCGTCCACGCCCGAGGGGGCGAGCCCGCGTGACCGCGGCGCGGGCGTCGCCGGTGACCGTGCCGCGGCCGGGGGAGTGACCGCGCGCGCCGTCGCGCCGGACGGCGCCGGCATCGCTTTCGACGTCCGGGGCACCGGCGACCCGCTGGTGCTGCTGCCCGGACAGGCGAACTCGCGGCACTGGTGGAGCACCGTGCGTGCGGATCTCGTCGGGCACCGCACCGTCGCCGTGGACACCGCAGGCACGGGGTGCAGCGACGACGTCGTCGACCGCGACTGGAGCACACGCCGGCTCGCCCGCGATGTCGTCGCCGTGCTGGACGCGGCCGGGATCGACCGTGCCCACCTCTACGGGACGTCGATGGGCGGCCGGGTCGCGCAGTGGGTCGCCGCCGACCACCCGGACCGGGTGGGTGCGCTCGTCCTCGCGTGCACCACCGCGGGCGGACCCGACGCGGTCCCTCCCGCCCCGGAGGTTCTGCGTCGCCTCGCCGACCCGGCGGACAACGCCGCCGAGCTGCGACGGCTGATGGTCGGTCCGGAGACGACCGGCCCGCTGACCGTGCTCGGCGACGACACCATGAGCCCGGCGGCCCGGGCGGGGCACCGCCGGGCGAGCGCCCGCCACGACGCCGGGGACGCGATCGCGACGATCACCGCGCCGACCCTGGTCCTGCACGGTGCCGACGACGAGTTCACGCCGCCGGGGAACGGACGGCGCCTGGCCGCGCGGATCCCCGGGGCAGAGCTGCTCGTGCTGCCCGGCGCCCGGCACGCCTGCTTCCTCGACGGTCGTGCGACCGCCGCGGTCCTCACCTTCCTCGCACGTCACCCCCTGCGCTGACCGGCGGACCCGGCACCCACGTCGGCGGGCTCCGGCCGGACCAGCAGGCGGGCCCGGCCGTCGGCCGCGGCGACCCACCGCGGGCCGGTGCCCGGCCCCCGGCACGAGGTGCGACCGGTCCTAGCCCGCCAGGTGCGACCAGCGGGCCGACAGCTCGTCCCAGGTGCCCTCGTCGGCGACCCGCCCGCGGTCCAGCACGACCACCCGGTCGGCCCGGGCCAGCGCCGCCCGCTTCGTGCTCGCACCGACCACGGTGCTGCCGCGGCGGCGCAGCGCCGCCCACAGCTCGATCTCGGTGCGGACGTCCAGCGCGGAGGACACGTCGTCGGCGACGATGAGCTCGGCGCCGGTCGCCAGCGCCCGGGCCATCGCGACCCGCTGCACCTGCCCGCCGGACAGCCGGATGCCCCGGTGTCCGACGACGGCGTCCGGCCCGCCTGCCGTGGCCACGTCCCGGTCGAGCCGGGCGTCGCCGACCGCGTCCTGCACCGGCCGGTCGTGCCCGAGGGCGATGTTGTCGCCGAACGTGCCCGAGAGCACCCGGGGGACCTGCCCGACGTAGGCGACCTGCCCGGGACGCAGGAACGTCTGCGGATCGTCGACCGCGCGCCCGTTCCACCGGATGACGCCCTCGTGCCCGACCAGCCCGGCCAGGCCCGCGAGCAGGCTGGACTTGCCCGACCCGACCTGGCCGGTGACCAGCACCAGCGAGCCCGCGTCGATGTCGAGGTCCACACCCTCGACGCCGACGGTGCCGTCGTCGTGCACGGCGGTGACCTTCTCCAGGCTCAGCCGCTGCAGCGGCTCGCGCTCCGCCGGCTCCGGGGCCGGCGCGGCCCCGGTGGCCAGGTCGACCCCCGGCGGCAGCCGGGTCAGGTCCGCAGGACCCGCGAACGGGGCGACGGCTCGTAGCCAGCGCCGTGCGATCGGGGCCTCGGTGACCGCGGCCGCGCACACCTGCCCGAGGAACCCGGCCCCGTTCAGCGTGGTCGACACCAGCAGCGCCGTCGCCAGCGGCCAGGTCCCGGCCAGGTACAGCGACCAGGTGAGCACCACCGCGCCCTGCAGCAGCACGCCGGGGACACCGTCGAGCAGGGTGCGCACCCGGTACTCGCGGACCGTGGCCCGGACCCGGTCGCCGTCGACGGCGGCGAGGTGGGCCCGCAGGGCTCCGGTCGCGGCGGCGAGCTTCACCGTGCGCACCGACTCCAGGACCGATCCCAGCGCGGTGCCGAACCGGGCCCGTGCATCGGCCGCGATCCGCCCGGACCGCCCCGCGAACGGCGCCCCGATCGCCGCGACGCCCGCGCAGACCAGCAGGAACCCGCCGATGACGCCGGCCGCGCGCACGTCGGCCGCCACCAGCCCGGCCACCACGACGACGACCACCGAGTTGGTGACGTCGACCCAGCGGTCCACGTAGAGGATCATCCGATCCGAGTCCAGCGCCCGCGCCACGACCTCGCCCGCGGGGGAGCGCGGACCACGCCGCTGCATGGTCTGCCCGCGCAGCACCCCGAGCCGCAGCCGCAGCGTCGTCGCGGACCACCAGCGCGGGTAGGTGCGGAACGCGACGGCGATCCACACCGGGAACAGCATCAGCACCATTGTCAGCGCGGCGGCGGGCCCCCACGGCGTGCCGCCGCCCTCCAGCCCCGCGACGACGAGCCCCCACAGCCAGCCGGTGAGCACACCCGTGGCCGAGCCCAGGATGGCGAGGGTGAACATCGACCCGCCGGCCAGCCCCCAGCGCGGGTGGGCCAGCGCCAGCCGCAGCACGACCCGCCACAACGGGGGAGCGGGCACCGGGTCCACGGGCGGCACCGCGCGCCGGACCGCCCGGTGCAGCAGCGGCGACCCCGGGTCGGCGACCGCACCGTCGCGCCGCGCCCCCGCGGGCCCGGTCAGTACGGCCCCGGTGGCGCCCGTGGACCCGGGCAGGGACCGGTCCGCGGCGAGCAGGTCGGCGTAGCGGCCCGGCTCGGCGGCCAGCTGCTCCCGCGCACCGTGCTGGACCAGGCGGCCGTCGGACAGCACCGCGACGGCGTCGGCGCGGCGGATCGTCGACAGCCGGTGCGCCACGACGATCCCGGTGCGGCCCGCGAGCAGCGCCCGCGACGCGCGGGTCACCCGCTCCTCGGTGCGCGGGTCCATCCGCGCGGTGGCCTCGTCCAGCACGACGACGGCGACGTCGCGCACCAGCAGCCGGGCGAAGGCCACCAGCTGCTCCTCGCCGGAGGACAGTGCGATCCCGCCGGTGCCGAGGCGGGTGTCCAGGCCGTGGGGCAGGGCCTCGACCCACTCGTCGAGACCCAGCGCGGCCGTCGCGGCCTCGACCGCGCCGCGCGGGACGGCGGGGTCGAACAGTGTGACGTTCTCCGCGAGCGTCGCCGCCAGGATCTCGGTGCGCTGGGTGACCACGCCGACCCCGCGGCGCAGCCCGTCCAGGTCCAGGTCGCGCACGTCGACCCCGGCCAGGAACACCTGCCCGCGCGGCGGCTCCACGGCGCGCGAGAGCACCTTGGTGACCGTCGACTTCCCCGAGCCGGTGCGGCCGAGCAGCGCGCACGTCGTGCCGGCCGGCACGGTCAGGTCGATCCCGCCCAGGCGGAACCCGTCGTCGTATCCGGCGGTCAGCCCGCGCAGCTCCACCGACGCGGACCCCGGCGGCAGCGGACGGCCGCCCACGGGCTCCCGCTCGGTCTCCAGCAGCGACGACACCCGGGTGAGCGCACCCAGACCGGCCTGGATGTCGGGCATCCGGTCGACGACCGCGTCGATCTGCCCGACGAACGCGGTGACCAGCAGCCACAGCGTGACCAGCGCGGCGATCCCGCCCGGGTCGCCGGCGACCAGCCACACCCCGCCGAGCGCGAGCGCCCCGAGCAGCGCGTGCGCGACGGTGCCCGTCCGCAGCCCGAGCCGGGTCGCGATCCGGCACACCTCGTGGGTGCGCGCGACGACCGTCGCCGCCCGGCGGGCGAACCCGGCCACCACGTGCGGCTGGCCCAGCGAGGTGCGCACGTCGTCCTGCCCGGCAACCGCCTCCTCCAGCTGCGCCGCGTGGTCCGACCAGGCCGTCTCCTCGGCGACCTTGGCCCGCGCGATCTGCGGCGTCAACGGCCGCGCCACCAGCACGATCACGGCGGCGACCAGCGGGAACACGACGAACGCCGGCCAGAACACCAGCCCGGCGACGATCCACGCGACGACCGAGCGCAGCAGCGAGCGGCCGGTCTCCCAGCCGATCCGCCGGATGAGCTGGGCGAGCTGGCGGCAGTCGTCGTCGACCCGGTCGAGGAGCTCACCGACCGCCTGGTCCTCCAGCGCGGGCAGCGGCTGCGCCAGCGCGGACCCCACGAGGTCCGACCGGAGCCTCCCCTCCGCGCGCCCGACCACCCCGGAGAACAGGACCCGGCCCAGGGTGTCCAGCAGGGCGGCGCCCAGCAGCAGCGCGGCCAGCACGGCGACCAGGGTGGCCGTCGGCCCGCTCACCACCGCCCCCACCACGGTCGCCGCCGTCGCCTCCGCCACTGCGGCCACCACCGCGGCGCCCACCGCCACGACCGACACCGGTCCACCCAGCCGACGCCAGGACAGCGCGCGCACCCCCGACCCCCCCGACGAGACCGCGCTACGGGATCTCCGGCGCCGTCGATGATCGACGTTAACCGCGACCCCCGACAGAATCGCCCGGTTTTCGGCGGCCCTGCCCCCGATCGGCCGGTCGAAACCGGATCGGGCGGCGCCCCATACGAAGCGGTCGACAACGCCCCGAGGGGGCGCGGCCGGGCCCCCGGTGTCCGCATGCTTGGCCCGCAGCGACGCGTGGAACACGAGGGGGAACCGATGGGACCGTGGTCGACCAGGTGGGCCGGGGGCGCGCTCTGCGCGGTGGCGGCACTGGCATTCACCGCGTCACCGGCGCTGGCCGAGGACGCACCCGTACCGGAGCCCCCCACGTTCACCAGCACGCTCACCGCGACCCTGACCCCGGACGCGGTCCGCGCCGACGACGGCGCACCGGTGCCCGGCCAGCAGGGCGCGAGCGGACAGTTCACCCTGCGCCTGAACAGCCAGCAGGACATCGTCTGCTACGACATCCGGATGACCGGGGTCACCCCGCCGTTCAGCAGCCCCGCGCGGACCGCCACGCACCTGCAGGAGGGGCAGCCGAACGAGTCCGGCAACCCGCGGATGGTCTTCCCGGACCCGCAGGGCCCGCCCGGTGGCCCGATGACCAGCACGGGCTGCCTGCAGGGGCCGTTCACCACCGGCGTGGTCGTCGGCGGCGTCGACACCGGCACCGGGTTCACGGTCAAGGACCTGGAGGCCAACCCGGCGGCCTGGTTCGTCGACACCCACACCGAGCAGTACCGGACCGGCGCGGTGCGCGGGCAGCTGTCCAAGACGGGCTGACGGCGCTGCCGGGGCCGATGAGTCCGCGGCCCCGGCACGGTCGGTAGAGGGACGGACCCTCGACCCACCGCGGGAGACACCATGACCGGAGCGGCCACCACCACCCCGTCGCCGACCTCGAGCGGGCACCTGCCGGTCAACGGACTGGACCTGTACCACGAGATGTACGGCGAGCTCGGGACGTCGCCACCGCTGCTCCTGCTCCCGGGCGCGTTCATGGCCGCCGGCTCGATGGCGGCCTGGGCGGATGGGCTCGCCGACGACCGCACCGTGGTCGTCGCCGACATGCAGGGCCAGGGCCGGACACCGGACGCGCCCCGTGCGCTGTCCTACGAGCAGTTCGCCGACGACGCCGCGGCGCTGCTCCGCGGCCTGGGCGTCGACCGGGCGGACGTGATGGGCTACTCGCAGGGCGGCGGCGTGGCGCTGCAGCTCGCGCTCCGGCACCCGGACCTCGTCGGCAGGCTGGTCGTGATGGCCGCGACGTTCCGCCGCGACGGCTGGTACCCCGCCGTGCACGCCGCGATCACCGGGATGGACGCGACGACACTGGCCGGCTCGCCCGTCGAGTCCGCGTTCCTGGAGCACACGCCGGACCCCGTCGCGTTCGCGGCCTGGGTGGAGAAGGTGAAGGTCCTCAACGCCGAGGACCAGGAGATCCCCGACGACCGGATGCGTGCGATCACGGCCCGGTCCATGGTGATCGTCGGCGACGCCGACGGCGTGCGGCCCGAGCACGCGGTGGAGATGTTCCGCCTGCTCGGCGGCGGTGACGAACGGGCCGCGGCGACCGGGATGCTGCAGGAGGTCCCCCGTGCGCGCCTGGTGGTGCTGCCCGCGACCTCGCACATCGGCCTGGTGGGGGAGACGGCCACCCTCGTCCCGGCGATCACCGCGTTCCTCGACGACGTCGCACCCGCGACGCCGGACCTGTTCTGACCGCGGACGACGAGGGCCCCGCCGGATCGTCCGGCGGGGCCCTCGTCGTGGAACGGGTGGTGCTCAGTCCAGGTAGTCGCGCAGCACCTGGGACCGCGACGGGTGCCGCAGCTTCGACATCGTCTTCGACTCGATCTGGCGGATCCGCTCGCGGGTCACGCCGTAGACCTGGCCGATCTCGTCGAGGGTGCGCGGCTGGCCGTCGGTGAGACCGAAGCGCAGCCGGACGACGCCCGCCTCACGCTCGGACAGCGTCGCCAGCACCGACTGCAGCTGGTCCTGCAGCAGGGTGAAGCTCACCGCGTCGACCGCGACGACGGCCTCGGAGTCCTCGATGAAGTCACCGAGCTGCGAGTCGCCCTCGTCGCCGATGGTCTGGTCCAGGGAGATGGGTTCCCGGGCGTACTGCTGGATCTCCAGCACCTTCTCCGGGGTGATGTCCATTTCCTTGGCGAGCTCCTCGGGAGTGGGCTCACGCCCGAGATCCTGGAGCAGCTCACGCTGTATGCGGCCGAGCTTGTTGATGACCTCCACCATGTGCACCGGGATGCGGATGGTGCGGGCCTGGTCGGCCATCGCGCGGGTGATGGCCTGCCGGATCCACCACGTGGCGTAGGTCGAGAACTTGTAGCCCTTGGTGTAGTCGAACTTCTCGACCGCACGGATGAGGCCGAGGTTGCCCTCCTGGATCAGGTCCAGGAACGCCATGCCGCGGCCGGTGTAGCGCTTGGCCAGCGAGACCACGAGCCGGAGGTTCGCCTCGAGCAGGTGGTTCTTGGCGCGCTCGCCGTCCCGCACGATCCAGCGCAGGTCGCGCCGCAGCTGCGGGGACAGCTTCTCGTTGGACTCGAAGACCTTGCGGATGCGCTCGGCGCCGTAGAGGCCGGCCTCGATGCGCTTCGCGAGCTCGACCTCCTCCTCGGCGTTGAGGAGCGCGACCTTGCCGATCTGCTTCAGGTACGCGCGGACCGAGTCGGCCGAGGCGGTGAGCTCGGCGTCCTTGCGCGCCTGGCGCAGGGCCTCGGACTCCTCCTCGTCCCAGACGAAGTCCGCCGACTTCTGCTGCGACGCCCGGGTGGTCGGTGCCACCCGGTTCTTGCCGGTGTTGGTCTCGTCGTCGGAGTCGTCGTCATCGTCGTCGGACGACTCGTCGGCGGTCTCCTCCTTCGCGGCCTCGGCGAGGTCGGCCTCGATGTCCGAGGCGTCGATCTCGGAGTCCTCGAGGACGACCTCGTCGCCGTCGGCGTCCGGCTCGTCGCCGTCGGCCTTCTTGGTGGAGGCCTTCTTCGGGGCGGCCTTGCGCGGGCCGGTCTTCGGCGCGGCCTTGGTCGCCGTGCCACCCGCCGCGGCGGGCTTGCGGGTGCGTGCGGCCGGCTTCTTGGCGGTGCCGGTCGTCGCCGACGCGGTGCTCGTGGTGCCGGAAGTACGGCGGCTGCGGGATGCGGTACCCGACGTCGGTTCGACGGTCGAGTCGCTGCGTGCTGCGGAGTCTGCGGCTGCCACCTGGGCCCTCTCGCTACGTGCGCTGGAGTCGTTACGCGGCCCGGTCGCGGCGCGCTCGTCGGGGGAGACGAGGCCACGACGGCCGGGATGTCCTGTCCTGCCACCGCCTCGGTCGCCGGCGTCGATGGTGGTCGCCGCGCGTCCCGGAGACGGGGTACGCGTTCCATTGTAACTGCGTACCGGCCGGGGGGACGCACCTCACGCCGCCCCGCGCGTCCGGGTGGCTCCGCACGTGGTCGGATGGGGTGGTGAGCCCGCACGAGAGCAGCGATCCCGCCACCCTGCGCGCCGTCGCCGAGCAGGTCGCGGCCGAGGCCGCGGAGCACCTGCGCGGCCTGCCCGCACCGCACGACGACGGCGTCACGACGAAGTCCTCGCCGACCGACGTCGTCACCGCCTCCGACGCGTCGGTGGAGCGCTTCGTCCGTGACCGGCTCGCGCAGCTGCGCCCCGGCGAGCCGGTGTACGGGGAGGAGGGCGCGGGCGACGCCGCCGCCGCGCGTTGGGTGGTCGACCCGATCGACGGCACCGTGAACTACCTCTACGGGTTGCCCTGGTACGGGATCTCGATCGCCGCCGTCCTCGACGGGCAGGGCGTCGCCGGTGCCGTGTCCGAGCCCGCCTCCGGGCGTCTCTGGTCGGCCGGACGCGGTCTCGGCGCGACCCTCGACGGGCGCCCCCTGCGCGCCGCGGCGACGACCGAGCTGGGCCAGTCCCTGGTCGGTACCGGGTTCGCCTACCGCGCCGAGCGGCGCGCCCGCCAGGCCCGGATGGTCGCCGCGATGCTCCCCGAGGTCCGCGACGTGCGCCGGGCCGGCGCGGCGTCGCTGGACCTGTGCGCGGTCGCGGCCGGCTGGCTCGACGGCTACCTCGAGCACGGCTGCAACTGGTGGGACTGGGCGGCCGGTGCGCTGATCGCGACCGAGGCCGGTGCCGTCGTGCACGTCGCGGGCAGCCCCGGCGTCCGCGGTCCCGTCGACGGCGACGCCCTCGGTGCCGACGTCACCCTCGCCGCCGCGCCCGGGGTCGCCGCCGACCTGGCCGCGCTGGCCCGCCGCAGCGGCGCCGACACCGTCTGAGCGGTCCGGACCCCCCGCCCGGACGGTCGCGGCTCAGCAGACCGCGGCGCGGGCCTGGGCCAGCAGGCCCGGGTCCGCGCGCGGACCGCCCTCGGTCCCCGGCGCGGACAGCTGGTCCAGCACGTCGCGGGCCGCGCGGCCCGGTGCGACGTCGGTGAACGCCGACCCGACGACGACGTCGACCACCGCGCCCTGCCGGTCGTCGCGGATCAGCTCGACGCACGGCAGCGCGAGCGCCAGCGTCGACGCCGACGCCGTACCGGCCGGACCGAAGCGCACCTGCCCGATGCAGTCCAGGTCCCCCTCCGGGAACGCGGGGTCGTTGCCCGGCGTACCGGCCTCGCCGAACTGCAGGTCCTTCAGCTCGGCCGAGACCAGGTTCGCCTGCCCGCGCTGCCCGCCGGCGTTGAGGACCTGGAAACGGACGTCGTCCGGGGCGGTGGGGGCGGCGGAGTCGAGCTCGGCCCGATCGATCTCGGAGCCCGCCAGGGTCCCCGACGACGGCGCCGGGCAGTTCGTCGACGCCGAGCCGTCCGAGGCGGTGCCCAGCACGACCGCCCACGTGGCCACGGCCAGCACGGCCAGCAGCGCGGTGGTGACCAGGATGGGGCGGGACCGGCGCCGCTCGTAGGGACGGTCGCCGCGGGTACGGGTGGGAAGCATCAGAACGACCCTCCGTCCAGGACGTGGTGCCCCAGCGCGACGAGCGGGCCGACCGACCCGTCGAGGCCCTCGGCCATCTCCTCGGGCACCGACCCGGCCCGGACCCGGGCCAGGATCCCGGCGAGCACGACGGCCAGCTTGAACGCGCCGAACCCGACGTACCAGGGCAGCGGGCCGGCGTCGAGGCCGGTGCGCGCGGTGTAGCCCCCGACGAGCTCGCGCCGCGTCGGGAAGCCGGGCAGGCCGGTCGGGCTCGGCAGCGGCTGGGCCGCGGACCAGACGGCGTCGTCGCCGTCCTGCTTCCAGTAGACGAGCAGCAGCCCGAGGTCGGCCAGCGGGTCGCCGAGGGTGGACATCTCCCAGTCCAGCACCGCGCGGATACGGCCGGGGTCCTCGGCGTCGAACACGCAGTTGTCGAGCCGGTAGTCACCGTGCACGACGGTGTGCCGCTGCGCGGCGGGGACGTCGGCGGCCAGCCGCTCGGACAGCCGGGTGAGCTCGGACTCCTCGTCGGCGTCGACGGGGACGGGGTCGTCGCCGTCGCGGGCGGCGGCCCACTGCGTGCCCCAGCGCCGGATCTGGCGCTCCATGAAGCCGTCCGGGCGACCGAAGTCACCCAGCCCCGCCGCGGCCGGGTCGACGGCGTGCAGCGCGGCCAGCACGTCCACCAGCGCGTCGCCCGCGGCGCGGCGCTGCGCCTCGGTGGACGCCCAGCCCTCGGGCAGGTCGTCGAGCGGCACGACGCCGTCGACGAGCTCCATCACGAAGCAGGGGGCGCCGAGCACGTCGCCGTCGTCGGCGGCCAGCACCGCGGGGACGGGCACGGCGCTCGGCCCGAGAGCGGAGATCACGCGCTGCTCGCGGCCCATGTCGTGGGCGGTCGCGGCGACCTCGCCGACCGGCGGACGACGCAGCACGACGGCGCCGGCGGGGGAGGAGACCCGGTAGGTCAGGTTGGACCGCCCGGCGCCGATCGAGGTGAGCTGCGCCTCGCGCCACCGTTCGTCGCCGAGGGCCGTGGACAGCCACGCGCCGACGGTGGCGGGGTCGGCACCGGGCGTGGGCGTGCGGGCGCTCGTCGTCACACCGGGCGACACTAGTGCGCCCGGCGGCGCCCGCGCCCGGGCGACACCCGGCGTGATCGGGGGACTCGCCGCGACGCCCGCCGGACGCTGGGCTACCCTCCCCGCCGCCGGTGCCGGACCGGCCGCGACAGGACGCGCGACGGACGAGCCACCCGGACCTGCGGGGAAGGTGAGACCGGCGTCACTCCGGGAGCCGGGCACAAACCCGCTTCCCGCGACGTTCCTCAGCGGCACGCGACGACCAACCGATGCGAAGTACCGCTGTTCGAGGGCCGAATCGAGCAGCACGGACGTAAGGCAAGGGTGAGACCTGATGGCGACCGACTACGACGCCCCACGTCGCAATGAGGCCGACGAGATGGCCGAGGACTCGCTCGACGAGCTCAAGCAGCGCCGCAACGAGGCGCAGTCCGCGGTCGTCGACGTCGAGGAGACCGACACCGCGGAGAGCTACGAGCTCCCGGGCGCGGACCTGTCGGGCGAGGAGCTGACGGTGAACGTCCTGCCGAAGCAGGCGGACGAGTTCACCTGTGCGAGCTGCTTCCTGGTGCACCACCGGAGCCGTCTCGCCAGCACCTCGGGCGGGCAGTTCCTCTGCCGCGACTGCGCGGCCTGACCGGGCCCGCACTGCGGGACCACGACGACGGGCCCCGGCGGATTCCGCCGGGGCCCGTCGTGTGTCCGCGGGGTCAGCTCTGCTGGGGGTGCGGCGCCTGCGCGGCGATCGCCGCCCGCAGCGCGTCGGGACGGCGCGTGCTGAGCACCCAGTAGGGCTCGTCGCGGCCGGTCGCCTGGACCCGCACCAGCGGCCCCACCCACGCCCGGTGCAGCACGTAGGCCTGCGGGTCGAGGTCGGGGCCCATCGCCTGCTGCTTGTCGGCGCGCGCGACGGTGTCGGTGACCCCGGCCGCGGACAGCGGCAGCTCCCGGCCGTTCGAGATCAGCACGCCGTCGCGGACGGTGGTGCGGCTGCGGCCCATCCACCACAGGACGCCGACGCACAGCGGCACCATGACCAGATAGCCCAGCCACGCCCGCAGGCCGGGATAGCCCATGTGGATCTGCGCGCCCATCAGGACACCGAGCCCGACGGCGAGCAGGTACCACCACACCGGGACGGACAACCGCTCGTCGAACGCAGCAGGGCCAGCCGTCGCAGAGTCGGTCTCCGGAACCCGTTCGCTCACGAGGCCCAGGGTAGCGTCGCCCGCCGTGCCCGGTTCCGTGCCCGCTCCCCCGGACCAGCCGCCGGCAGCAGCGTCCGTCGACGTCCTGCTGACGCGGCTCGACCCCGACGTCCCCCACCCCGCGTACGCGCGGCCCGGGGACGCCGGGGCCGACCTCGTGACGACCACCGACGTGGTCCTCCTGCCCGGGCGCCGGGCGCTCGTCGGGACCGGGGTGGCGATCGCGCTGCCCGAGGGCTACGCCGGGTTCGTGCACCCGCGGTCCGGCCTCGCGGCCCGCTGCGGGTTGTCGATCGTCAACGCGCCCGGCACCGTGGACGCCGGGTACCGGGGCGAGATCACGGTGTGCCTGGTCAACACCGACCCGGACACGCCGGTGGAGCTGCGCCGGGGGGACCGCATCGCGCAGCTGGTGGTGCAGCGGGTCGAGACGGCCCGGTTCGTGGAGGTCACCGCGCTGCCCGCGTCGGTACGCGGCGCCGCCGGTCACGGCTCGACCGGCGGGAACGCCGCGCTCGTCGCCGGGGGAGGGGACCAGTAGATGCCGGGACGCGCACGCGGTCGGATGTTCGACATCCGTCCCGAGGACGGGGTCGAGGACACCGGGACGGGTGCCTATCCGGGCTATCCCGGCTACGGCGACTCCGACATCGACGACTTCGACGACTACGCCGACCACTACGCCGAGCAGGACGTCCGTCGCGGGGCGCCGCCGGTGAACGGCGCGGCCCCGCGCAACGGCTCCGGACCCGGTGCGCCGAACGGCAGGCCGCCCGCGCCGGGGCGCAACGGCCCCGTACCCGCCGCCGGCCGCCCGGTACCGGGGAACGGCCGCCCGGCCGGCCCGCGGACCGGTGCCGTCCCCGCCCCCGACGGCTCCGCCGCGGCGACGACGGCGGTGCGCGCGGTCGGTCGCGACACCACCGGCGGTCCCCCGGCCCCCGGCGCCTCCGGGCGCCTGCCCGGCCCCGCACCCGCCGGGCACGACGACCGGGTCGCCCCCGACGGCCGCTGGGACGACGAGGAGCCGCCGCTGCTGTCGCACCGGGCCGAGGACGACGAGCTCGCCTACGCCCGCGACCGCACCCCGCAGGGCTTCGACGGCGGCGACCCCGACGACCCGTCCTGGGGCCGGCGCCGCTCCGCGCCGCCCTCCGACGACCTCGACGACGAGGAGGACGACGACTACGACTACGACGACGAGGACGAGTACGACGAGGACGAGTACGGAGTCGGCGACGCCCCGCTCTCGGTCCCGCCGCCCGGCAGCGGCGGCCGCCCACTGGGCCCGGCCGACGTCGAGGAGCTCGACCCGTCGATGACCGACGCGCTCGCCCGCGTCGACCTCGGTGCCCTGCAGGTCCCGGTGCCCTACGGCGCCGAGCTGAAGCTGGAGCCCGCGGGTGCCGAGCGCCCCCAGGCCGTGCACCTGCTGCTGGCCGAGGGCCGGATCGCGGTGAGCGCGCTGGCCGCGCCACGGTCGTCCGGTCTGTGGGCGGACCTGTCCGCGGAGATCGAGCAGTCCCTGCGCAAGGGCGGCGCCCGGGTGCGCAACGCCCGCGGCGACTGGGGCCGCGAACTCCATGCCCGCACCGAGAACGCCGCCTCGGTGTTCGTCGGCTGCGACGGCCCGCGCTGGATGGTCTACGGCGTGGCGACGGCGTCGCTGGAGACCGTCGAGGCCCTCGACGTGGAGCTCCGCCGCGTGCTGCGGGGGATCATCGTCGTCCGCGGGAAGTCGCCGTACCCGCCGCGGACGGTCCTGCCGCTGGAGCTGCCCGAGCACCTGCGCGAGCAGCAGCCCGAGGTCGGGCCCCAGAAGCCCAGCATCACCGTCTCCGTCCCGGCCCCCACCGGCGCGACGGGGGCGACCCCGGTGCCGTCGGGAACCACCGGCGCGACCCCGGTGCCGTCCGGCCCGGCGACCGGCGCCCGCCCGGTGCCGGCCGCCGCCTCCGCGGAACCGGCGACGCCGGTCGAGCCCGCCCGACCGGCACGTCCGCGCCGCGCCGCGCCCGCCGCCGCCTCCCCGGCACCGGCCACGCAGCCCGCCGCGGGGCCGAGGGGGCCCCGCCCGTCGGTCGAGGACGCCGACCCGCGCACCCGCGCGTTGCCGCAGGTCCGCCGCCCAGCCGCGGCGGCTCCGGCAGAGCTGCCCGCGGAGCGCACGGAGCTCACCCCCGCCGTCCGCGCCGACGAGTCGCCCGCCGAGCGCACCGCGCTGACCGGCGGCCCGCTGGTCACCCCCGGGCCCGAGGCGCGGCCCGGCCGCCGTCGCGGACGTCCGGCCCGGCCCGACCGGACCGGCGCGAACCGGCTCGGCGGCGCCCCGGCCGGTGCCGCCCCGGCCGGGGGCGTCCCCGGCAGCGCGAGCCCGACCGGCGCGATCCCGACGGCGGGTGGCGTCGCGCCCGCGGCCGGCCCGGTCCGGCCCGGGGCCGACACCGGTGCGCGCCCGCTGCCCGGCCGCGCGTCGACCCACGCCCCGGCGCCGCTGCACGCACCGGACCCGGCGCCGTCCGCAGCCGCCCCGGTCCGGGCCGTCGAGCCCGAGCCGGTGGAGCCCCCGGCCCGCCGGGACCCGGCGGTGACCACGCTGTCGGTCGCCGACCTGCTCGCGGGCGCCGAGGAGGACCGGTCCGCGACCCCGCTCGCCGGTTTCGGCCGGGGCGCGTCGGCCGGCGACATCCTGGACACCGGCACCCCCGTGCCGGCCCCCGCCCTCGACGACGGCGCCCCCCTGTCCGGCACCGCCCTCGACGGCCGTACGGCTCTCGACCCCGGCACGGCTCCCGGTGTCGGCCCGGCCCTCGGCGGCAGTACCGACATCGGGACCGGTACCGGCCTCGGGGACGGTGACGCCGCGGACGGGCGCGAGACCCGTGGCAGCGCGACCACCGCCGGCGGTGCCGCGGGCACGGCCGTACCGGGCACCGGTGGGGCGGGCCGGCGCTCCCGGCGTGACCGCGCGGCCGACGCCACCCGTGTCGACGCCGCGGACCTGCTCGCCGGGCGCACCCGGGACACCCCGGCCGCCACCCCCGAACCGGCGGCGCAGCCCACCGGGGCCATCGAGGACATTCCGCTGTCGGACGTGCCGCTGATGGAGGCCACGCTCGACCGGCTCCCGGCCCCGCCGGAGCCCGCCGCGCCCGCGGCGACCCGTCGTCGGCGGGGCGCCCGCCCCACCGCGGACGCGCCCGGCCACACGGCACCCGCCGACCCCACCCCGGACGACGACGGCTGGCTGTCCGCCGAGATCGCCGCCAGCCGCCGCTCCGGCCGGCACGGAGCGGGGGCGGGCACCTCGGTGGCCGACCTGCTCGCCGCCGTCGCCCTCGACGCCCCCGCGGGCGGGGGACGACGCCGCGAACCCGACGCCGTCCCCGACGCCGGGAGCGGCACCGCGGGTCCCGCGCCCGCGGGTCCCGCACTCGCCGGTTCCGCGCTCGCCGGTTCCGCACCGCTCGGCGCGGACGCCGACGAGGACCGGAGGACCGGTGTGGGACACCGCACCGAAGCGGCCCCTGCATCACCCAGCTCTGCGTCGCCGAATCCCGCGTCGCCGAACCCCACGGTGACGGGCCCCGCATCGCCGGGCCCGTCCGACCGTGGAACGGACGACCGGGCGGAATCGGGCACGAACGGCCGGGCCGTGCCGGGCCCGGGCGGGGACGACCTGTTCCGGGCCGCGGGCGACGCGGGCCGCCCCTGGCACGGAGGCGGTCCCACCTCGGCCGACGAGGCACGCAGCGCCCTGCAGGACCTGCTCCGCAGCGCGTCGGCCGACCGCGGACCCGACGCCGACGGGCGGGGGGCCGACCGTGCCAACGGGCACGGCGGCGTCACCGGCCTGGCCGACTACCGGGCCAGCCGGGCCGCCGCCGGACGGGCCGCGGCCCGCGCCGCCGAGGACCCCGCGGACGCGGACCCGGCCCGCACCGGCACCGCGGACGACGACACCGACGAGGTCCCCGACGCGCTCGACGCCGGCCGTGCCGCGGGCGGGTCCGGGCTCACCGGCCAGTGGTCGTCCGGTCGGCGCGCGGGCGGCACCGGTCCCCGCGACCTCGGACGGCACCGCCGGGACTGAGCGGCAGCGCGGTGGGCGCGGGTGTCCGGTACGCCCGGCCCGCGCCTGCCCGCCGACCACCGGGCGCGGCCCGGGAACCGGTCGGCGGGGCGGTGACCGGGAGGTCAGGGCCGCCACGGGCACAAACCGGAGCGTCCGCGCGTTAGGCTCTCGGGGCCACCACGACACCCTGTCGGGTCGCCACGCGAGTGCGGGTCACCGGAGGGTCCGGTGACCCCGGGCCGGTACCGGATGCGGGCCGAGGAGAGACATGGGCAGCACGGATGGCGGAGCGTTCCGCCGGATGCTCCGCAAACTCACCAGCGACGTCGACGAGCTCGACGCGCGCGATCTCGCCGAGGACGTCGAGGAGACCGGGGCACGCCCGGCCCGCGACTGCGCCTGCGGCGAGGAGGTCACGATGCTCGGCCGGATCCGCAGCGTCGACCTCTGTCCGCAGAGCGCCGACGCCACGCTGAAGGCCGAGCTGTTCGACGGCACCGACGGTGTCACCCTGGTCTGGATGGGCCGGCGCAGCATCCCCGGTATCGAGGCCGGGCGCACCATGCGGGTCCGTGGCCGGATCTCGGTCCGCGACGGTCGCAAGGTGCTCTACAACCCGTACTACGAGATCTGCCAGGCGCAGTGACCCGCGGGACCCTCGCGGTCTGCTCCTGAGCCGACGGATCGGACCGGCTTGAACGACCACCACCACGACGCCCCGACCACCCGGATCCCGCGTGTCCCCGACGTGGACCCGCAGGACCGGACCGCGCCACTCGGCAGGCCGGTGGCGGCACCGGAACACGCCGCCGGGCCCGGCCCGGACCGGACCGGCCCCGCGGGGCCACCGGCGACGGACGCGGGCGGCGAGGCTCCGACCCCCACCCTGCTCGAGCAGATGGGCGGGGTCACCGGGATCGTCGCCTCGACGATCCCGGTCGTGGTGTTCGTCGTCGCCAACATCCTCGGCGACCTGCGGACCGCGCTGTACGCCGCGATCGGCGCCGGGGCGCTGGTGCTGCTATGGCGCCTCGTCCGGCGCGACCCGGTGATGCCGGCGATCTCCGGCCTGCTCGGCGTCGGGGTGTGCGCGCTCGTCGCGAGCCGGACCGGCGAGGCCCGCGGCTTCTACCTGCCCGGTCTGCTCTACAGCGGCGCCCTCGGGATCGTCGCACTGGTCTCGATCATCGTCCGCTGGCCGCTGGCCGGGGTGATCTGGCACAGCATCAACGGACACGGCACCGAGTGGCGCCGGGACCCCCACCTGGTCCGCGCCTACGGCTGGGCCACCGCGGTGTGGGCGACGACCTTCCTCGCGAAGGTCGTCGTGCAGGGCGGGCTGTACCTGGCCGACTCCGAGACCTGGCTGGGCGTCGCGCGGCTCGCGATGGGCTACCCGCTCACCGGGGTCGCGATCCTGGCCACGATCCTCATCGTGCGGCGCGCCGAGCGCGCCCGCACCGCGACCGCCTGACCCGCACCGGCGCGCGACGTCCGCGCGCCGGTGCCGGGCAGGGTCACATGAGGGCGGCGCGGATGTCCTCCTCGACCGCCGTCGTCGCCACGAACAGCAGCTCGTCGCCGCCCTCCAGGGCGTCGTCGGGCTGGGGCACGATCACCCGGCCGCCGCGCAGGATCGTCACCAGCGCCGAGTCCGTCGGCAGCTCCAGCACCCGCACCGGCCGCCCGGCCAGCGGGGTGTCCTCGGGCAGCGTCACCTCGACGAGGTTCGCCTGCCCCTGGCGCAACGTCAGCAACCGCACCAGGTCACCCACGGCGACGGCCTCCTCGACCAGCGCCGCCAGCAGCCGCGGCGTCGACACCGCGACGTCGACGCCCCAGTTCTCCCCGAACAGCCACTCGTTGCGCGGGTCGTTCACCCGTGCCACCACCCGGCGGACCCCGAACTCGGTCTTCGCCAGCAGCGAGACCACCAGATTGACCTTGTCGTCGCCGGTCGCGGCGATCACGACGTCGCAGCCCTCGATGCCGGCGTCCTCCAGCGAGGACAGCTCGCAGGCGTCGGCGTGCACCCACTCGGCCTCGGGGACGGCGTTCGGGTCGATGTGGGTCAGCTCGCGCTCGATCAGCATGACCCGGTGGTCGGACTCGACCAGCTCCAGCGCGATGGACCGCCCGACGGCGCCCGCCCCCGCGATCGCGACCCGCATCAGTCCTCCTCGGGCGGCGCCGCGGCGGCCGCCGTCACGTCGCTGACCGTGCCCGAGACCGCCGCCACGTAGACGGTGTCCTCGTGCTGCACGGTGGTGTCCTTGGTCGGCAGCACCCCGGTGCCGAACCGCACGATGAACGCGACCCGCGAGTTCGTCGCCCGCTCCAGGTCCCGGATCGGGCGCCCCACCCAGTCCTCGTGCAGCGGCAGCGGCAGGACGGCCACGGTGCCGGTCGGCTCGCGCCAGGCGGTGGCGACGCCGTCGGGCAGGAGCATGCGCAGCAGCCGGTCGGTCGTCCACGGGACGGTCGCGACCGTCGGGATGCCCAGACGCTCGTACACCGCGGCGCGCTTGGCGTCGTAGATCCGGGCGACGACCTTGCCGACGCCGTAGCTCTCGCGCGCCACCCGGGCGGCGATGATGTTGGAGTTGTCCCCGGAGGAGACGGCGGCGAACGCGTCGGCGGACTCCAGCCCGGCCTCGTCGAGGACGCTGCGGTGGAAGCCGAAACCGACGACCTGGCGCCCGCGGAAGTCCGGGCCGAGCCTGCGGAAGGCCTGCGGGTCGCGGTCGATCACCGCGACCTCGTGGCCGAGCCGCTCCAGGCCCGAGGCCAGGGACGCGCCGACGCGGCCACATCCCATGATCACGACGTGCATGGCGTCAGGGGTCCTTCCGCCGGGTGGGGGGCCCGGGATGTACGATTCGTTCCTTCTGTACGCGGCGACGCGGACGCCGACGACGCGGAGTGAACGCTATCGCGAAGCGCAGCGGAGCGGGGGCATAGGCTGCGCCCCGTGTCCAAGCTCGCCGTCGCTCTCAAGCGGCTCGTGGTCGGACGACCGCAGCGCAGCGACCGCCTGACCAGCACCCTGCTCCCCAAGCGGATCGCCCTCCCCGTGTTCGCCTCCGACGCCATGTCGTCGGTCGCCTACGCCCCCGAGGAGATCTTCCTGACCCTGTCGGTCGCCGGTGTCGCCTCGTACGCGATGTCGCCGTGGATCGGTCTCGCGGTCGTCGTCGTCCTGCTGACGGTCGTGGCCAGCTACCGGCAGAACGTCCGCGCCTATCCCTCCGGCGGGGGCGACTACGAGGTCGCGACGGTGAACCTCGGCAAGAACGCCGGACTGACCGTCGCCAGCGCCCTGCTCGTCGACTACACCCTCACCGTCGCCGTCTCGATCTCCGCGGCCGCGGCCAACATCGGTGCGCTGGTGCCGTTCGTCGCCGAGCACAAGGTGCTGTTCGCGGTGTCGGCGATCGTCGTGCTGACCGCGATCAACCTGCGCGGCATCCGCGAGTCCGGCGCGGCCTTCGCGATCCCGGTCTACGCCTTCGTCATCGGCGTCGCGACGATGATCATCTGGGGCCTGACCCGGGTGCTGATCCTCGGCGACTCCGTGCGGGCGGAGAGTGCCGACCTGCGCCTGGTCGCCGAGGGCGACGCGTTCACCGGCCTGGCGCTCGTGCTGCTCGTGCTGCGCAGCTTCACCCAGGGCGCCGCCGCGCTGACCGGTGTCGAGGCGATCTCCAACGGGGTGCCCGCCTTCCGCAAGCCGAAGTCGAGGAACGCGGCCACCACGCTGCTGCTGCTCGGCGTGATGTCGGTGTCGCTGTTCATGGGGCTGATCGCCCTGGCCCAGCTCACCCACGTCCAGATCGCCGAGGACCCGGCCCGCCAGTTCCCCGACGCGCCGCCCGGCTACGAGCAGCACACCATGATCGCCCAGCTCGCCGACGCCGTGTTCGACAACTTCCCGCCGGGCTACTTCTTCGTCATCGTGATGACGGCGCTGATCCTGGTCCTCGCCGCGAACACCGCGTTCAACGGCTTCCCGGTGCTGGGCTCGATCCTGTCCCAGGACCGCTACCTGCCCCGTCAGCTGCACACCCGGGGCGACCGGCTCGCGTTCTCCAACGGCATCGTCGCGCTCGCGCTGTTCGCGATCCTGCTGGTCGTCGGCTTCCAGGCCGAGGTCACCCGGCTCATCCCGCTCTACACCGTCGGCGTGTTCGTGTCGTTCACGCTGTCCCAGGCCGGGATGGTCCGGCACTGGAACCGGGAGCTCGCGCTGGACCCCTCGGCGTCCGAACGCCGCCGGATGCGCCGCGCCCAGTCGATCAACGGGTTCGGCGCCTGCATGACCGGCGTCGTGCTGGTCACGGTGCTCGTCACGAAGTTCGCCCTCGGCGCCTGGATCGCGATCGTCGCGATGGGCGGGTTCTTCGTGCTGATGCGGATGATCCAGCTCCACTACGACCGGGTCGCCGCCGCGCTGGTCGCCGACGAGTCCGACGACGTCCTGCCCTCGCGCAACCACGCCGTCGTCCTGGTCTCGACGCTGCACAAGCCGACCCTGCGGGCGCTGGCCTACGCCCGCGCGACCCGCCCGGACATCCTCGAGGCGGTCACCGTCAACGTCGACGACTCCGAGACCAAGAAGCTCGTCGAGCAGTGGCACAAGCGGAGCCTGCCGGTCCCGCTGAAGGTCGTCGAGTCGCCCTACCGGGAGATCACCCGGCCCGTGCTGGACTACGTCAAGCGCATCCGCAGCGACTCCCCGCGCAACGTCGTCACCGTCTACATCCCGGAGTACGTCGTCGGACACTGGTGGGAGCAGGTGCTGCACAACCAGAGCGCGCTGCGGCTCAAGTCGAGGCTGCTGTTCCAGCCGGGGGTGATGGTGACCAGCGTGCCGTGGCAGCTGCCGTCGTCGTCGCGCACACGGGCGCTGTCGCCGCTGCAGGCGCCGGGGGCGTCCCGGCGCGGCTACCCGGGCATGGAGCAGCTACCCGGCGAACGCCGCGACGGCGCGGGCGTCGGGACGGGTGGCGGCACCCCGTCCGCGCCCCGGGTGACGAAGAAGGAGAACCGGTGAACGCCGACACGGCGACCGACTGGACCGACCGCATGCTGGAGCTGCGGGTCGGCCCCGTCGCGCACGGCGGCCACTGCGTGGCCCGCGACGGGGACGGTGGCCGGGTCGTGTTCGTCCGGCACGCACTGCCCGGTGAGCTGGTCCGCGCGGTGGTCACCGACGACCCGGGCGGGGCGTTCTGCCGCGCCGACGCCGTCGCCGTGCTGGAGGCGTCCCCGGACCGGGTCGAGCCCGCCTGCCCGTGGGCCGGGCCCGGGGGCTGCGGCGGCTGCGACTTCCAGCACACCGACCACGCCACCCAGCGCGCCCTGAAGACGACGGTCCTGCGCGAGCAGCTGGAGCGACTCGGCGCCGGCGCCGCGGTCGTCGCCACCGCCGACCTCGCGGCCGTCGAGGTCGAGGAGCTCCCCGGCGGTCCGCTCGGCTGGCGCACCCGGGTGCGGCTGGCCGTCGACGACGACGGCGTCCCCGGCCTGCGCGCCCACCGCAGCCACGACGTGTGCGAGATCGGAGACTGCCCGCTCGTCCCGGCGGGTGCGCTGCCGCCGGTGCTGGAGCGCCGCTTCCGGCCCGACTCCGAGCTCGACGTCACCGTCGTCGGCGACGGCGCCGCCCGGGTCGGCTCCGGCGCGACCGTGCACGCCGCGGACCGCACCTGGGAGCTGTCGGCCGGCACGTTCTGGCAGGTCCACCCGGCACTGCCGGACACCCTCGCGTCCGTCGTGCGCGACTGGGCCGACGCCCCCACCGGTGGCGTCGCCTGGGACCTCTACGGCGGCGTCGGGCTGCTCGGCTCGGTCCTCGCCGACCAGGTGGGGGAGTCGGGGACCGTGCTGGTCGTCGAGTCCGCCGCGTCCGCGGTCGCCGACGGCGCCTCCGCGCTCGCCGACCTGCCGCAGGTCCAGTTCGTCCGCGGCCGCGCCGAGCGCGAGATCAGCCGGCTCGGCCCCGACCCCGACGTCGTGGTCACCGACCCGCCGCGCGCCGGGCTCGGGAAGGCCGCGGTGCGCGACCTCGCCGCCCGCGCCCCGCAGCGGATCGTGCACATCGCCTGCGACCCGGCCGCGCTGGCCCGCGACCTGTCCCTGTTCGCCGCCGCCGGGTACCGCACCGCCGCGCTGCGGGCGTTCGACGCGTTCCCGATGACCCACCACATGGAGGCGGCCGCCCTGCTGGAGCGGATCCCGCGGTGACCACCGTCGTCCAGCTCTCGGACCTGCACCTCGGCCACCCGGACACCGACGGCCGGGCCGCCCGCGCCGTCGCGGGGGTCCGGGCGCTGGACCCGGCGCCGGACGTCGTGCTCGTCACCGGCGACCTCGCCGACGACGGCGCCCCCGAGGCCTACTCCTCCGCCGCACGGCTGCTCGACGGCCTCGGCGCGCTGCACGTGCCCGGCAACCACGACGACCGCGCCGCGATGGCCGACGCCGTCGGACCGGTGGGCGACCGGCTGCACCGCACCGGCGGGACCACCGTCGCGCTGCTCGACACCCTCGTCCCCGGGGCGCCGCACGGCGCGCTGTCCGACGCCGCGGTCGCCCTGCTCGCCGAGGCCGTCCGGGATCCCGCGCCGCTGCTGGTCGCCCTGCACCACCCGCCGGTCGCGGTCGGGCACCCGGTCCTCGACGGGATGCGGCTGCTCGAGGCCGGTGTGTTCGAGGCCCTGCTCGCCGCGCGCAGCGACCCGACGCTGGTGGTGTGCGGGCACGTCCACACCCCGCTGGCGGCGACGTTCGCCGGGCACCCGCTCGTCGTCGCCCCGTCGGTGGCGCCCGCCCTGCGCTGGCCGGACGTGCCCGGGACCGGGGGGAGCGACCCCGTCCCGGCACCGGGTGGGGTGCTGCACGTGCTCGGGGACGGGCCGCCGCGCAGCCGGTTCCTGAGCTGGCCGGTGTGAGGCGGGTCGGCTGCCGCGGGTTGCCCGGAACCCGCTAGGATCGGTTCACAACAGAATGCAGCGAATTGCTTTCGCCCTCGTATTCCAACTGGCAGAGAAAGCGGTCTCAAACACCGTACAGTGTGGGTTCGAATCCCACCGGGGGCACCATTCGTCGATCTGAGAGACGTGTCGGCCCACGGCTGCGGGCCCCGCGTCCCGGGGTGCCCCCACCTCCTGGCCTGCATGTTCCTCCGGGTGGACGGGCTGGGGCACACCCGCCCGATCCTGCTCGGCAATGGCGGCGCCACATCGTCGGCGCCCGCCCCGACCGCGTCCTGCGCGACCCGCCCCCTTCCGGCGGCTGCCGCGCCACGAACGGTGTCCGGGCCCGCCCGTCCGACGGTTCCGTGCGCGAGTACGCCACTCCGCGCCGGTTCCTCGGCACCACCTCCGACGACCGTCATGCCGCTCGCCGAGGCGGCCCCGGACCGGGTGGGGAGCGCGCACCGGCCGGCGCACGCGACCTCGCCGTCGGTCGCGCGACGTGACGCCGTCGCCGCGCCGGACGCCGCGCTCGGCCCGGCGGCGTGAGCACCGCCGCCCCTGCCCGATCGGACGGGTAATGCGGCCGGCGGAGCGTGTTTCCGCACACGAAAGGCCGAAGTGGTTCGGCTGTGCACCCGTACCGCCGGTAGCCTGGGCGATCCGGACACCCCACTGACCGATGAAGGAGTTCTCCGGTGACCGACAACGTTCCCGCAGAGACGCCGGCCGAGGACGGCCCGCAGCCCGGGTGGCGGGTGCTGGTCGTCGAGGACGAGGCGCTGATCCGCATGGACCTGGCCGAGATGCTCTCCGAGGAGGGCTACCGCATCGCCGGTGAGGCCGGTGACGGCGAGGCCGCCATCATCCAGGCCCGCGAGCTGAAGCCCGACCTGGTGATCATGGACGTCAAGATGCCCAAGAAGGACGGCATCGAGGCGGCGTCGACCATCGTCGAGGAGAAGATCGCGCCGGTCGTCATGCTGACCGCGTTCAGCCAGCGCGAGCTGATCGAGCGCGCCCGCGACGCCGGCGCCATGGCCTACCTGGTCAAGCCGTTCGCCCGGCACGAGCTGGTCCCGGCCATCGAGCTCGCCGTCTCCCGGTTCGCCGAGAAGAAGGCGCTCGAGGACGAGGTCGCCTCGCTCAACGAGCGGTTCGAGACCCGCAAGGTCGTCGACCGGGCCAAGGGCCTGCTCATGACCGCACAGAAGATGTCCGAGCCGGAGGCCTTCCGCTGGATCCAGCGCACCGCGATGGACCGCCGGACGACCATGAAGGCCGTCGCCGAGGCGGTCGTCGAGGGGCTGGCTCCGGCCAAGTCCTCCTGAGACACAGGCGGTGGTCGACCACCGCCGCCCGGCACCGTCGTTCCGGCCCCGTCGCGCACCGCGCGGCGGGGCCGGCGTCGTCCGTGCCGGCCGGCGGGCCACCCTGCCGGGCCCCGCCGGCCGACGGTCCGTCGACGGGGCCGGTGCCACCGTTCCGATGCATCACGAGACCATTCCGGTTACCGAATGTGCCCGTCCGGGCACCGGAAAAGATCCACTTGTGTCACGCTGGTGTCGGCGGATCACATTCCTGTCACGAGTGGTGACGGTGTCCCCTTTCCTGGTTCGGGCGTACTACTTTTCCGCCATCCTCCCGCGCTGCTTCGGGCGGGCGGAGAACCGAAGGGGATTCGAATGACGCGAACGACGTGGCGACTCGCCGCCCTCGCCGGGGCGGCGTCGCTGGTACTGGCCGGATGCGGTGGCGGGGACACCGGTTCCGGCGGGGCCACCGGCGGCTCGGAGGAGCCCGCCGCCGCGGGGCAGGCATGCACCCCGCCGCAGGCACAGGCCACCGGCAATCCCGGCACCGCGCCGCTGAAGATCGGCTCCCTGCTGCCGGAGACCGGGAGCCTGGCGTTCCTCGGTCCGCCCGAGTTCGCGGGGGTGGACGTGGCGGTCGAGGAGATCAATGCTGCCGGGGGAGTCCTCGGCAACCCGGTCCAGCACCTGCGCGGTGACTCGGGTGACGACACCACCGACATCGCGAACCAGACCGTCGACCGGCAGCTCAGCGCCGGGACGCAGGTCATCGTCGGTGCGGCCGCGTCGGGTGTGTCGAAGCTGGTCATCGACAAGATCACCGGTGCGGGTGTCGTCCAGTTCTCGCCGGCCAACACCTCCGACGAGTTCACCTGCTGGCAGGACCGCGGCCTGTACTTCCGGACCGCGCCGCCGGACGTCCTGCAGGGGCAGGCGCTCGCGCAGCTGATCACCTCCGACGGTGGCCAGCGGGTCGCGCTGCTCGCCCGCAACGACCCGTACGGCTCGGGCCTGGCGGACAGCGCCGAGCGCAACCTGGTCTCCGCCGGCATCCCGCAGGACCAGATCACCAAGATCATCTACGACCCGAACGCGGCGTCGTTCAACCCCGAGATCGACCAGGTCGCCCAGTTCAACCCGGACTCCGTCGCGGTCATCGGCTTCGACGAGTCCAAGCGGATCCTGTCGCGCATGAGCGAGGTGCAGATCGGACCGGCCCAGAAGGCCGTGTACGGCACCGACGGCAACATGGGCAACGCCCTGGGCGAGGGACTGCCCGCGGGCCTGCTGAACGGGATGAAGGGCACTCTGCCGCTCACCGAGCTGTCGGGCGACTTCCGGCAGCGGCTCACCGCGCAGGACCCGAGCCTGACCGACTTCAACTACGCGGCGGAGTCCTACGACGCCGTCCTGGTCTCGGCGCTGGCCGCCGAGGCCGCGAAGTCGACCAACGGTGCGGACATCGCGACCCAGATCAACGGGATCACCAAGGACGGCGAGAAGTGCACCGACTTCGCCGGCTGCAAGGCGATCCTCGACCGGGGCGGTGACGTCGACTACGACGGCGCCACCGGCACGCTCGACTTCACCGACGCCGGTGAGCCGGGCTCCGGGTCGTACGGGGTCCAGACCTTCAACGGCCAGAACCAGATCGACGAGGCGGCGACCACCTACGTCCGGGTCGGCGCCCAGGGCTGACACACCGCACCACACGCACCGACACGAGGGGGCGGGCCGCCACGGCCCGCCCCCTCGTCGTGCTCGGGACCGGCCGGGCCCCACCGGCGGGACGATGCCCCGGCCCGCCACCCGGCGCGACGCAGGGCACCACGCCCGGGCGGCACCCGGTGCGCACCGGCCCGGTGGTCCCGGTGGACCGGCGCCGGGAACACGACGGCCCCGCCCCCCGTGGCTGGGGGAACGGGGCCGTCGCGGGACCGGCGCGTCAGGTCATTTCTTCTCGCTGCTGCCGGCCAGCGTCCCCAGGTACAGCTCGATGACCTTCGGGTCGTTCAGCAGGTCGCGGCCGCCCGCGGTGTAGGCCGCGCGGCCCTGGTCGAGCACGTAGCCGCGGTCGCAGATCTGCAGGCAGCGACGGGCGTTCTGCTCCACCATGATGACCGAGACCCCGGCCGCGTTGATGCGCTTGCAGCGGACGAACACCTCGTCCTGGAGCATCGGGGACAGGCCCGCCGACGGCTCGTCGAGCAGCAGCACCGACGGTTCCATCATCAGGGCCCGTCCCATCGCGACCATCTGGCGCTCGCCGCCGGACAGCGACCCCGCCTTGATCTTCCGGCGCTGCCCCAGCATCGGGAACAGGTCCGCGACGACGTCGAAGCGGGTCGCGAACGTCTTCGGCCGGAGGAACACACCCATCTGCATGTTCTCCTCGATCGAGAGCGAGGGGAACACGTTGTCGCGCTGCGGGACGTAGCCGAGCCCCTTGGTGACCAGGGCGTGCGCCTTGGCCCCGGTGATCTCGGCGTCGCGCAGCCGGACCGTGCCGCTGCGCACGGGGATCAGCCCGAACATGGCCTTGAGCAGCGTCGACTTGCCGGCGCCGTTGGGCCCGATGATGCCGACGATCTCGCCGTCGCGGAGGAAGAAGTCGCTGCCGGTCAGGATGTCGACGCCCGGCACGTACCCGGCGACGAGGGTGTCGACCCGCAGCACGGCGCCCTCGGCGAGCTCGCGGTGGACCTCCGGGGTGGCGGCCTGCTCCGGTGTCATGGCCCGGTCGGCGCCGGGTGCCTGCTCGCTCATGTGCGCTTCCCCTCCTGATCCGGGTGGGCCGTGCCGGTGCCGTCGTCGGCGAGGGAGCCCTCGATCTCGGCGGCCTCCATCTCGGCGACGATCTCCGCGGTCTGCCCGACCGGGTTGCCGTGCTCGTCGAACTCGAGGACCTGGTCGTGGTGCGAACCGAGGTAGGCGTCGACGACGGCCTGGTTCGACGACAGCGCCGAGGGCGGCCCCTCCGCGATCACCTGCCCCTGGGCCATGACGACGACCCAGTCGGAGATGTCCCGGATGACGTCCATGTCGTGCTCGACGAACACGACGCTCATGCCCTCGTCGCGCAGCGACTTCACGTGCCCCAGCAGGCTCTGGGTGAGCGCCGGGTTCACCCCGGCCATCGGCTCGTCGAGCATGACGACCTTCGGGTCCATCATCAGGGCCCGCGCCATCTCGAGCAGCTTGCGCTGCCCGCCGGACAGTGACCCGGCCAGGTCCTCGGCCTTGGTGTCGAGCTTGAAGCGGGCCAGCAGCTCGCGGGCCTGCTCGGTGATCCGCCGTTCCTGCGCCCCCCAGCCGGTGAACAGCGCGCCGAGGAAGGTCTCGCCGCGCTGCCCGACCGCGCCGAGCTTCATGTTCTCCAGCACCGTCATGCCCGCGAGGGCCTTGGTGAGCTGGAACGTGCGGACGACGCCCTTGCGGGCCACCCGGTGCGGCGGCAGCTTCTGCAGGGGGTTGCCCTCGTAGATCCAGGAGCCCGTGTCGGCCCGGTCGAACCCGGTCAGCAGGTTGAACAGGGTCGTCTTCCCGGCGCCGTTGGGGCCGATGAGGCCGGTGATGGCGCCGCGCTCGAACTCCAGGTGGGCGACGTCGACGGCCTTCAGGCCGCCGAACGTGCGGGTCACGCCGTCCACGGTGAGCACCGGGTCCGGTTTGGCGACGCCCGGCTCCGGGGCGACGCCGGTGAGCGTGCGGGCCGGGTCGGTCACGGTCGGGTCGGGGGTCGTGTCCTCAGCGGCCATCGCCCAGCACCTCCCTGCGGCGTCCGAAGATGCCCTGTGGTCGGAACACCATCATGAGGCCCAGGAACAGGCCGACGAGCACGAAGCGGATCGCGCCGACGTCCTGGGAGGAGATGAACGGCAGCAGCGGCGACTCCCCGGCCGTCGCCTGGCGCAGGAACGCGTCGGCGACCGACAGCAGGAACCAGAACGCCATCGCGCCGACCACCGGGCCGAAGACCCGTCCCGCGCCGCCCAGGATGAGCGCGGCGTAGGCGAAGAAGGTCTGCGGCGGCGAGTAGAAGTCCGGCGTCAGCGACTGGGTCGCCAGGGCGAACACGATGCCGCCCAGCGCGCCGAACACCCCGCCGAGGGCGAGCGCCTGCATCTTGTAGGCGAAGACGTTCTTGCCCAGCGCGCGGGCGGCGTCCTCGTCCTCCCGGATCGCCTTGAGCACGCGGCCCCACGGGCTGCGCACGAGCAGCCAGGTGAGGAGCACGCACAGCCCGACGACCGTCCAGCCGACCAGGATCGACCAGAGGTCCGGCCCCCGCAGCGACAGCACCCCGAAGTCGTAGGTGCCGGTGCCGAACGGGTTGGCGCGGGCGAAGGAGTCGGCGAACCCGGTGAGGCCCTGGGTGCCGCCGGTGAACCCGGTCTGCGAGGTCGACCGGGTGATCAGGCGCAGGATCTCCGACGCCGCGATCGTCACGATCGCCAGGTAGTCCGCGCGCAGCCGCAGCGTCGGGATGCCGAGCACCAGGGCGAGCGCGACCCCGCAGGCCATGCCGATGAGGACGCCCAGCCAGAGCGGGGCGCCGTAGTTCGCGACCGAGATGCCCATGCCGTAGGCGCCGACCAGCGCGAAGCCGATCTGGCCGAAGTTGAGCAGCCCGGTGTAGCCGAAGTGGATGTTGAGGCCGAGGGCCAGCAGCGCGAAGAAGATGGCCGAGGGGCCGATCAGCTGCGAGAGCCCGACCGTGAGGAGCTGTCCGAAGTCGATCATGTCCGCCCCCTCAGCCGATCCGTGCCCGGGACCCGAGCAGGCCCTGCGGCCGGAACACGAGGATCACGATCAGCACGGCCAGCCCGCCCAGGTACTTGAGATCCAGCGGCAGCACCAGCGTCGAGAGCTGCACCAGGATGCCGACGATCAGGCAGCCGAGCAGTGCGCCGTAGGCGGTGCCGAGGCCGCCGAGGATGACGCCGGCGAACATGAGCAGCAGCAGACGGAAGCCCATCTCGTACTGGACGGTGGAGGACAGCTCCGACAGCGCGAACAGCACGCCGCCGAGGGTGGCCAGCGCCCCGCCCAGCATCCAGACGAACAGCACCACGCGGTCGACGTCGATGCCCGACGACGCGGCGAGGTCCCGGTTGTCGGACACCGCGCGCATGGCCTTGCCGATGCGGGTCTTCTGGAGCAGCAGCGCGACCGCGACGAGGACGACGATCGCGATGACGATGGCCGACAGGTCCTTGTCGGTCAGCGCGACCGGGCCGTAGTTCCGGACGGTCTGCCCGGTGTAGTCGGCGAAGGACTCCGACCGGCCACCGAAGATGATCAGTACGAGGTAGCGCAGCGCGATCGACAGGCCGATGGAGACGACGAGCTGGGCGATCAGCCCGGCGCCCCGCCGGCGCAGCCGCCGCCAGATGCCGAGCTCGTTCGCGGCGCCCAGCAGGGCGCCGATGAGCATCGCGACGATCGTCGCGGGGATCAGCTGCACGCCGCCGCCGACGTTGATGAACCAGGCGATGACGGCGCCGATGGTGACCATCTCGCCGTGCGCGAAGTTCGTCAGGCCGGTGGTGCCGAAGATCAGCGACAGGCCGACCGCCGAGATGCCGATGACCAGGCCGAACCGGATCCCGTCGACGAGCAGCCGCAGGAAGGTCGCGAACCCGCCGGTGTCGGTGCCCTCGACCTCGGCGCCGAAGCGGAACACCACGGTGTTCAGCGATCCGGCGGTCACCTCGCGGGTGGTCTCGCCCTGCAGGACCTCGGTGCCGGGCGGCAGCGAGGCCTCGTCGAGCCGGAACAGGTACGAGCCCGCGCCGGGGACCGTCAGGGTCCAGCGGCCGTTGGCCTCCGAGCGGGTCTCACCGGCCGGCGCACCGTCGCGCTCGGCGGTGATGCGTACGTCCGGCAGCGGCTGACCGTCCTGGTTCCGCAGCGTGCCGCTGACGTCGATGCCGTCCGCCTGCTGGAACGGGGCGACGGCACCGGGGGAGGCCGGTACGGGGCCGGCGGGGGCGGTGGCCGCGGCGGCCGTCCCGGACAGGACGAGCGCGCCCAGCAGGGTGATGAGCAGGCCCACCAGCCACCGTGCGGTCGTGGGGATCGGGGAGGGCCGGGACGCACCGACGGGCGGGGTGGCCGCGCGGTCGGCGCGCGGTCGGCGCGGGAGCGGGGGTGGTGACAACGTTCGTCCTCGGTGGGGTCGTCGGACACGACTCTGTGCGACACCCTGATGGGTGATGGGGGCGAACGTAGCCGAGGAGAGAACTGGTACGGACGTCTCGGACCAGGACGTAGCCGAGACGTAACGCGACGGTGCCGCAGGGCGAGCGTCAGGTCACCGGCGGTCGTGTGTCGCGGTGCAGACAGGTCAGCTTCGCGGTGCAGACGCGACGGCCGTCGTCGTCGACGAGGACGATCTCGGTGGTCGACGTGGACCGTCCGACATGGATCGGCCGCGCGGTCCCGGTGACCCAGCCCGACGTGGCGGAACGGTGGTGGGTGCAGGCCAGCTCCAGCCCGACCGGGAACCGCTCGGGCAGCGCGTGCAGCGCGGACAGGGTCGACCCGAGGGTCTCGGCGAGGACGCCGCTGGCGCCGCCGTGGAGCAGCCCGTAGGGCTGGCGGTTGCCCGCGACGGGCATTCGGCCGACGACCTCGTCGAGGTCGGCCTCGAGGATCTCGATGCCCATCCGGTCGGTGAGCTGCTCGTCGGCGTGCTCGGAGCTCAGCTCCGGCAGCTGGTCGGGGGTGATCGGCACCCGCCGACCCTACGACGCGCCGCCGCCCGGGACGACGTGGCGCCCCGTGGTCCCGGTCGCCGGTGCCCGCCACGACCCGGCCGCCGGCCGGGCGGAGTGGCTCGAGACGGTCCGGGCCGCCGGCCGTGCGGGTCTCGTCACACGGGAGGGGTGCGGCGGCGTGCATGCTTGCCCGCACGGACCCGTTCGCCGATCTTGGTCGGTGGAAAGCCGACCGAGGGAGACCCTATGGCGAACGACAGCAGGCCAACCGCGGCCCAGGCGTGGCAGATGATGCTGGAGGGCAACGGGCGCTGGCAGCGCGACGAGCGCGAGGATCCGCGACGGTCCGCCGAGGAGCGCGCCGCCGCCGTGGCGGGGCAGACCCCGGCCGCGATGATCCTGTCCTGCTCGGACTCCCGCGTCCCGGCGGAGCTGGTGTTCGACCTGGGGCTGGGAGACCTGTTCGTGGTGCGGACGGCCGGTCAGGTCGTCGACGACGCGGTGCTCGGCACGCTGGCGTTCGGCGCCGGGGCGCTGGGCATCCCGCTGCTGGTGGTGCTCGGCCACTCCCAGTGCGGTGCGGTGAAGGCGGCCGTGTCGGTCGCCGCCGGGCAGCCCGCGCCGGCGCCGTCGACGCTGGGTGCGCTGGTCGGCGACATCGTCCCGGTGTGCGAGGGCGAGGGCGAGGGCGCCGTGGCCGGCGCGGTCGACGCCAACGTCCGCCGGGTCGTCGCGCAGCTGACGTCCGACCCGTCGCTGTCGGGGGCGGTCTGCAACAACCACCTCACGATCATCGGTGCCCGCTACGACCTGGAGACCGGCGCGGTCCTCGAGGTCTGACGGCTCAGCCCGGCCGGTGGGTCACGAGGATCGCGGTGCCGGGGAACAGCGCGCCGCGCAGCGGCGACCACTGTCCCCACACCCGCTCGTGGCCCTCCGGCCACTCCGGCTCGACCAGGTCGTCGAGCACCAGGCCGGCGGCGACGACATCGCGCACCCGGTCGCCGAGCGTGCGGTGGTGCTCGACGTAGGTGGCCCGGCCGTCGCCGTCGACCTCCAGGTACGGGGTCCGGTCGAAGTAGGACTGGACGACGGTGAGCCCCTGCTCGCCGGGGTCGTCGGGGAAGACCCAGCGCATCGGGTGGTTCACCGCGAACACCCAGCGCCCGCCGGGACGCAGCACCCGGTGCACCTCGCGCATGACCCGACCCGGGTCGGCGACGAAGGGGATCGCCCCGAACGCCGAGCAGGCGTGGTCGAACGTGGCGTCGGCGAACGGCAGGTGCTCGGCGCCGGCCTGCACGAGCGGCACCGGCAGCCCGAGCGCGTCGTTCAGCCGGGCCGCGTGGCGCAGCATCCCGCCGGAGACGTCGAGCGCGACCGGGTGCGCCCCGCGGCGGGCCAGCCACCGGCTGCACGGGGCGGAGCCGGCGCCCACCTCCAGCACCCGCTTCCCGACCAGGTCCGCGGGCGGGCCGAGCAGGCCCGCCTCGTCCTCGTGCAGGTTCTCCGGGCACCAGACGAACGCCTCGTCGCCGATGTCGGAACCGTGCTCGGCCAGGTAGTCGTCGGCGTCGGCGTCCCACCAGCGGCGCCCGGCCGCCTCGGACTCGGCGCTGCCGACGCGGCGCCGGGCGACACCGGCGGTCCCCACGGTGTCCTCGGCGGAGAAGTACTCGTCGCGGCTGCTCATGACCACCCGATCGTCGCAAGCGCATGCGCTCCCGCGGATGGCGGACCCGCATTGCCGGGGGGTTTGCGGGCCGCGTAGCATTCTTCCCGCACCGTGGTCAACGTGTCGGCCGACCGCGCGGCGCCACTCCAGCGCCGATCTCGCGGATGTCCGTGCACCGATGTTCCCGACCACGGGAATCGACGCCAGAGGGTGACTGTTACAACGTCACAGCTACACGTACCAGAACCGGGGCGCGCTGCTGCAGCAGAGCCGACCGGGCCGACCATGCCAGAGAAATCCATCGGAGCACCTCACTACATGTCCACCGACACCACCGCCGCCCCGACCACGCCGCAGGTCGCTATCAACGACATCGGGTCGGAGGAGGACTTCCTCGCCGCCATCGACCAGACGATCAAGTACTTCAACGATGGCGACATCGTCGAGGGCACCATCGTCAAGGTCGACCGTGACGAGGTCCTGCTCGACATCGGCTACAAGACCGAGGGCGTCATCCCCTCGCGTGAGCTGTCGATCAAGCACGACGTCGACCCCGCCGAGGTCGTCGAGGTCGGCGAGTTCGTCGAGGCCCTCGTCCTCCAGAAGGAGGACAAGGAGGGCCGGCTGATCCTGTCCAAGAAGCGCGCGCAGTACGAGCGCGCCTGGGGCACGATCGAGGCGCTCAAGGAGGCCGACGAGCCGGTCGAGGGCACCGTCATCGAGGTCGTCAAGGGCGGCCTGATCCTGGACATCGGGCTCCGTGGCTTCCTCCCGGCCTCGCTGGTCGAGATGCGCCGCGTGCGGGACCTGCAGCCCTACGTCGGTCGCAAGATCGAGGCCAAGATCATCGAGCTGGACAAGAACCGCAACAACGTGGTCCTGTCCCGCCGCGCCTGGCTCGAGCAGACCCAGTCCGAGGTCCGCAGCGAGTTCCTCAACCAGCTGCAGCGCGGTCAGGTCCGCAAGGGTGTCGTCTCCTCGGTGGTCAACTTCGGTGCGTTCGTCGACCTGGGCGGGGTCGACGGTCTGGTGCACGTCTCCGAGCTGTCCTGGAAGCACATCGACCACCCGAGCGAGGTCGTCGAGGTCGGCCAGGAGGTCACCGTCGAGGTCCTCGACGTCGACCTGGACCGCGAGCGCGTCTCCCTGTCGCTGAAGGCGACCCAGGAGGACCCGTGGCGCCTGTACGCCCGGACCCACGCGATCGGTCAGATCGTGCCGGGCAAGGTCACCAAGCTCGTCCCGTTCGGCGCGTTCGTCCGCGTCGAGGAGGGCATCGAGGGCCTGGTCCACATCTCCGAGCTGGCCGAGCGCCACGTCGAGATCCCGGAGCAGGTCGTCCAGGTCGGCGACGACGCGATGGTCAAGGTCATCGACATCGACCTCGACCGCCGTCGCATCTCGCTGTCGCTGAAGCAGGCCAACGAGGGCATGACGGTCGACACCGAGTTCGACCCGACCCGCTACGGCATGGCCGCCGAGTACGACGACCAGGGGAACTACATCTACCCCGAGGGCTTCGACGTCGACTCCGGCGACTGGAAGGAAGGCTTCGACGAGGCCCGCGCGGCCTGGGAGAAGCAGTACGCCGAGGCGCAGGCCCGCTACGACCAGCACATGGCGCAGATCCGCAAGGCCGCCGAGGCCGAGGCGGAGGGCGGCAACGACATCGCGCCGGCGAACTACTCCTCCGGCGGTGACGAGGACCGGTCGACCGGCGGCGGTGGCGGTGGCCAGGCCGAGTCGGGTGGTTCGCTCGCCAGCGACGAGCAGCTCGCCGCGCTGCGGGAGAAGCTCTCCGGCGGGGCCTGATCACCCCCGGCCGGTCCCGTGCGGACCGGCCACCAGCACCACACCGGGCCCCGGTGACCGTCACGGTCACCGGGGCCCGGCCCGTTTCCGGGGCCCTACGGGCCCCGGTCGACGCCCGTTCACGTCGCCCGGCGTGTCAGAGCGGACACGCCAGGTGCAGATCACGGTTCGGCTGCGGTTGGTCACGGCGCGCGCAGCCGTCCGGAGTCGATCTTCGGGTCGGCCTAGATTGGGTGCATGGCCGGCCGTACCGTCCGCCGGACGCGTTCCGGCGAGTCCCTGTCCCACGACCGCACGTTCCTGCGTCGCGGGCGGTCCGCACTCGCGGGCGTCCTGCTCGCCGCGGTTCTCGCCGGATGCGGCACGGCGTCCGGGGACACCGGGATCGCGGTCCCGACGTTCCCGGCCGAGCAGTCCGGCGCCGCCCAGGCAGGGCGGGAACCGATCCCGATCGCGCTGCCCACCGACTGTGTGCAGCTGATGGACCCCGAGCAGGCCGGAGCGCTGTTCGGGCAGGTCCTGGGGTCGGTGTCGGTCCAGTCGGTCCGCGGCGTCCCCGAGGCGTCGGTGAACCGCACCGAGCGCACCGCCTGCACCTACCGCGCCGGCGGCCAGGCCCAGGCCTTCGGCGGGGCGCGCAACTCCGGCCCGGTGCTGTTCCAGCTCAACATCGGCCGCTACGGCGACACCGCGTCCGCGACCCGTCAGTGGCAGCTCAACACCAACGCCGAGCGCGGCTCGGCCACCGCCTCGCGTGACATCACCGTCGGCTCGGTCCCCGGCGTCCTCGTCGAGCGGCCGGACGAGACCACCCTCGCCCTGGTCTACGGCGTCGACACGCTGACGTTCATCCTGCCGGTGGCCGCTCCCGGGCAGACCCGGTCCGCGGCCGAGACCCTGCCCGACCTGGCCCAGCGCATCATCCCGGCGCTGACGCCGACGCAGCCGCCGTCCGCGCGGCCGACGCCCGCCGCACCGCCGACGGCGCCCGCCCCGCAGGCCGGCACCGGTGCCGCGGGCAACGCACGCGGCACCACCTGAGCGCGGCCGGGGCGCCCCGGCACGGCCCGCTACGGTGATCACGTGCTGCGGACAGGGCTGACCGGCGGAATCGGTGCGGGCAAGTCGACGGTCGCGACGCGACTGGTCGAACGCGGGGCGGTGCTGGTCGATTCCGACGTGATCGCCCGTGAGGTCGTCGAACCGGGCACCGCGGGGCTGGCGGCGATCGTCGAGGCCTTCGGCAGGGACGTCCTCGACGCCGGCGGCCGGCTCGACCGGCCCGCCCTCGCCGCCGTCGTCTTCTCCGACGCCGGGGCACGGCGCACCCTCGACGGCATCGTGCACCCGCTGGTGCGGGCCCGGTCCGACGCGATCGTCGCCGCCGCCCCGGCGGACGCGATCGTCGTGCAGGACATCCCGCTGCTCGTCGAGGGCGGCATGGCTCCGACGTTCCCGCTGGTCGTCGTGGTCGGGGTGGACGCCGAGGAGCGGGTCCGGCGGCTGGTGTCCGCGCGCGGGATGAGCGAGCAGGACGCCCGGGCCCGGATCGCCGCCCAGGCCGGTGACGAGCAGCGCCGCGCCGTCGCCGACGTCTGGCTGGACAACTCGGGGGAACCGGACGACACCCGACGCCGGGTGGACGCGCTGTGGGACGGACGGCTCGCCGGGTTCGAGGAGAACCTGCGCACGGGCCGCCCGGCCGCGGACGGGCCGCCCCTGCTCGTCGAGCACGACCCGGACTGGGAGGCGCAGGCCCACCGGCTCGCCGAGCGGGTCGCGGTCGCTGCGGGCGGTTCCGGCCGCGGGGTGGGCCACGTCGGGTCGACGGCCGTCCCGGGGCTCCCCGCCCGCGACGTACTCGATCTGCAGCTCGCCGTGGAGTCGCCCGCCGACGCCGGCACGGTCACCGAAGCCCTGGTCGCGGCCGGGTTCCCGGTCGACACCGCCGCCCCGGAGGAGACCACGGGCACGGTGCGGGTGCACCGCTCGGCCGACCCGGGGCGGGCCGCCGTGCTGGCCGTGCGGGTGCACGGCTCGCCCGCCTGGCGGCAGGCGATCGAGCTGCGGGACCGGCTGCGTGCCGACGCGACCGCCCGTGCCGGCTACGCCGCGCACAAGCGTGCGGCGGCGGAACGGCACGCCGATGACCCGGACCCGCGCGACTACCGTGCGTGCACGGCGGAGTGGCGATCCGACCCGAACGGTTGAGCGTCGCGGGACGCAGATCACGCGGAACGTGACGATCGGGTCGCGCCGGACCCGTTTCTGTAACGCCGCACGCTCGTTGGTCGATCAGGCGGGGCAGAGGGTGCTCCTGCCCGGATCGGCCGCGGTACCTGCGGGTACCCGTCGATCGGGCCGGTCACCGGGGTGATCGGCACCGGACCGGAGGGTCCGGTGACGGCGACGAGAGGACACGGGGTTGAGCACAGTGGCCCAGCGTTTCGGGGCGGACGGCGAGTTCGCCGAGCCCGAGCGCGCGCCCGCGTTCCCCCACACGGACGAGTACCGCGGTGCGCCGGAGCCGGGCGAGCCGGGTGCGATCGACCACGACGCGTGGACCGGCGCCGAGTACGAGGCCCCGCCGATCAGCGGCGCGGTCGTCCAGCAGCACCGCACGCTCCCGCACGGTGAGCTGCGTGCGGACTTCGGCGCACACCTCGAGACGCACTACCCGCGGCTGGTCGCGCAGCTCTACGCGATCACGCTCAACCCGCACGACGCGCACGACGCCGTGCAGGACGCCTACTCGCGGGCCTGGCGACGCTGGGCCGCGCTGCGCGCCGAGCCCGCGGTCCCGGACCACGAGGACGCGGCCGTCGGCTGGGTCCGGCGGGTCGCGATCCGGACGTCGATGCGGGGGCGGATCCTGCGCCGCCGTCGCAGGCCGTCGCCGGAGGAGACCGACCCGCGCACCGGGGCGCTCCTGGAGGCGCTCGGGAGGCTCGCACCCGTCGACCGCCGGGCAGTGGTGCTGCACCACATGGCAGGCCTGTCGACCGGCGCGGTCGCCGAGCTCGAGCGGGTCACCGAGCACGAGGTGCGGCGCCGGCTCGTCCGCGGTCGCGAGGTCGTGACCGAGGGCATGGCCGAGGTGCTGGAGGAGATCATCGGACCGGCGGGTGGCGCGGTCGGGGGACCGCCGCCGGGTCACGGGGCGCCGCAGTACGACCTGCGTGGCGGGTACCCACCCGCCACCGAGGGGGGACGGGTATGAACGGGTTCGCCGACATCGACCGGGAGTTCCACCGGCTCGACGACGTCCTGGCCGCGGCGGTGCCGCTGCCCGCCGTCGACGACGTGATCTCCCGCGCCGCCGGTGCGCGCCGGGCCACCTCGGCCGCGGCCGCGGCGGTGCTCACCGTCGGGTCGCTGGGCGGGATCACCGCTGTCGCGACCGCGGCCGCCCCCGGCGGCAGCTTCGTCGGCCCGCCGTTCGCCATCGCCGCGCCGCAGGAGAGCGGCCCGGCCCCGGACCCGGTCCGGACCGGCGACGCCGGTGGCGCGGCCTCCGGTGGTCAGGGCGGGCTCCCGCCGGCGTTCGACCCCACCGTCGCGGCGACCCAGGGCGGCGCGCTGCCCGGTGGTGGCGGCTCGCCCGCCGCCCCCGCGCCCGGTCCGGCCCCCGCGCCCGGCACCCCCGGCGCGCCGGTGGTCCCGCCGCCGCCCACCGGCGGCGGTCAGCCGTCCCCGCCGTCGCACACGACCCCGCCGCGGCCGACCGACGAGGGTTCGCCCGAGCCGACGACGCCTCCGCCGCCCACCACGACGGCGCCGCCGACCACGACGAAGCCGCCGGTGACGACGACTCCGCCGCCGGAGACCTCGACGCCGAAGCCGACCGACGAGGGCACCCCGGAGCCGACGACCGACCCGGTCCCGACGACGACCAACTCGGCCGCGCCGACCACCACCTCGCCCGACCCGACGACCACCACCGGGACCACGCCGCCGGAGACCTCGACCAGTGCCGTCGGCCTGGGCCCGGCGCAGTCCTCCGCGCTCTGACCCACCCGGGCCGGCCCGGCCGCGGCCGGTCGGTGCCCCGGGCGCGCCGTACGGACCGGCCGCGTCGCCGGTCGGTGGCGACGGTCAGTCGCGAGCGTCCTCCGGCCGGTCCCGCGGCCCCAGGTCGATCCCCAGGGACGCCAGCCAGGCCACGTGGTCGTGGTCGTGCCGGACCAGCCCGTCGAGCACGGCGTGCGACCGCTCCAGGGCGTATTCGGCCAGGTCGGTCCCGACCAGCCCCTGCGCCACGGCGGCGACGAACTCGTCGACGTCGATGACGTCGGTCCCGCGGCCGCGGCGCACCACGAGGTCCAGGTAGAGGTCGGTCATGTGCAGCCGCCTGCCCTCGCGGGTGATCGCGGCGACGTCGACGTACACGTCCTGGTCGCGTTCGTGCCCCGGCCGCCACCGCCAGTCCGACAGGCACACGCCCAGCTCCGGGAGCACCCAGGTCTCGATCCACCAGGCGTTCGGCCGGGCGACGACGGGCCGTGACAGGTACAGCCCCCAGGTCTCCTCGCGCAGTGTGGCGATCTCGCGGTGGGTCCCCTTGGTGTCGACCTGGACGCCCCGTTCGGGGTCGAAGGTCTGCGTCTTGGGCGGGTGCACGGTCGCCCATCCTGCCTCCTCCGGAGGATCCGGCGGGGCGCACGGGGGGAAAGTGTCGGGGGTCGCTCGTACCCTGGTGTCATGGCATTCGCGACCGAGGTCCCGGGCAGCGCGGCGGACTCCCGTGCCCGGGAGGACGCTGCACACCCGGACGCGGGCACCACCCCGACGGACACCCCGCGCGCGCACTCCGAGCACCGCCCGGTGGGTGCGGTCGAGCGGAGCACGGCCCCGTTCCGGGTGGTCAGCGAGCACGTCCCGGCCGGTGATCAGCCGACCGCGATCGCCGAGCTGGACCGGCGCCTCCGTGCCGGCGAGCAGGACGTCGTCCTGCTGGGCGCCACCGGCACCGGCAAGTCGGCCACCACCGCGTGGCTGATCGAGCAGCAGCAGCGCCCGACGCTGGTGATGGCGCCGAACAAGACCCTGGCCGCACAGCTGGCGAACGAGCTGCGGGAGATGCTCCCGAACAACGCGGTCGAGTACTTCGTCTCGTACTACGACTACTACCAGCCCGAGGCCTACATCGCGCAGACCGACACCTACATCGAGAAGGACAGCTCGATCAACGACGACGTCGAGCGGCTGCGGCACTCGGCGACGATGAACCTGCTGTCCCGGCGCGACGTCGTCGTGGTCGCCTCGGTGTCGTGCATCTACGGCCTCGGCACCCCGCAGTCCTACCTCGACCGGTCCGTCTCGCTGCGGGTCGGGGAGGAGGTCGAGCGGGACCGCCTGCTGCGGCTGCTGGTCGACGTGCAGTACACCCGCAACGACATGTCCTTCACCCGCGGTACGTTCCGGGTCCGCGGTGACACCGTCGAGATCATCCCCGCCTACCAGGAGCTGGCGCTGCGGATCGAGTTCTTCGGCGACGAGATCGAGGCGCTGTACTACCTCAACCCGCTGACAGGGGAGGAGGTCGAGCAGGTCGACGAGATCAAGGTCTTCCCGGCGACGCACTACGTCGCGGGCCCGGAGGCGATGGAACGCGCCGTGCGCGCCATCGAGGCCGAGCTGGAGGAGCGCCTCGCGCAGCTGGAGAACCAGGGCAAGCTGCTCGAGGCCCAGCGACTGCGGATGCGGACCCAGTACGACATCGAGATGATCCGCCAGGTCGGGTTCTGCTCGGGCATCGAGAACTACTCGCGCCACATCGACGGCCGCGGCGCCGGCACCGCGCCGGCCACCCTGATCGACTACTTCCCGGACGACTTCCTGCTGGTCATCGACGAGTCGCACGTGACCGTGCCGCAGATCGGCGGCATGTACGAGGGCGACATGTCCCGCAAGCGCAACCTCGTCGAGTACGGCTTCCGCCTCCCCTCGGCGGTCGACAACCGGCCGCTCACCTGGGAGGAGTTCGCCGACCGGATCGGCCAGACCGTCTACCTGTCCGCGACCCCGGGCCCCTACGAGCTCAACCGCACCGGCGGCGAGTTCGTCGAGCAGGTCATCCGCCCCACCGGCCTGGTCGACCCCGAGGTCGTCGTGAAGCCGACCAAGGGCCAGATCGACGACCTGGTCGCCGAGATCCGGGAGCGGACGGACAAGGACGAGCGGGTCCTGGTCACCACGCTGACCAAGAAGATGGCCGAGGACCTCACCGACTATCTGCTCGAGCTCGGGATCAAGGTCCGGTACCTGCACTCCGAGGTCGACACCCTGCGCCGGGTGGAGCTGCTGCGGCAGCTGCGGTCCGGCGAGTACGACGTGCTGGTCGGCATCAACCTGCTCCGCGAGGGCCTCGACCTGCCCGAGGTGTCGCTGGTGGCGATCCTCGACGCGGACAAGGAGGGTTTCCTCCGCTCCGGCACGTCACTGATCCAGACCATCGGCCGCGCGGCGCGCAACGTCTCCGGCCAGGTCCACATGTACGCCGACCGGATCACCGACTCGATGCGGTACGCCATCGACGAGACCGACCGGCGCCGCGCCAAGCAGGTCGCCTACAACACCGAGCACGGCATCGACCCGCAGCCGCTGCGCAAGAAGATCGCCGACATCCTCGACCAGGTCTACCGCGAGGCCGAGGACACCGAGGCCGTCCCTGTCGGCGGGTCGGGCCGCAACGCCTCGCGCGGCAAGCGGGCGGCGGGGGAGAAGGGCCGTCCGGCCGCGGCGGGCAGCTCCGGGGTGGCGGCGAAGGACACGGCGGGCATGCCGCGTGCCGAGCTGGCCGACCTCATCCAGCAGATGAACGACCAGATGCTCACCGCCGCACGGGACCTCCAGTTCGAGCTGGCGGCCCGGCTCCGTGACGAGATCGCCGACCTCAAGAAGGAGCTGCGGGGGATGGACGCGGCCGGGGTGTCGTAGGCGGGTCCCGCGGCGGGGCGCGAGGTCGCGCCCCGCTACCGTGGTCCACCGTCGTCCCCGAGCGGCCGCCGGGCTCCGCCCGTCGCGCGGCCCGTACCCGTCCGGCCCGGCCGCACACGGAGGAGCCCGCGTGACCGTCACCCGCACCCCGCACGACCCCGACGTGCCCGCCGCTCGCGGCGGGGCCGCCGCGGTCCTCGTCGGACGGCTGCGGACGGCGGCGCTCACCCCCTGGACACTCGTGGTCACGGTGCCGCTGCTGGCCGCGGCGCTGTACTGGTCCTGGTTCCGGCTGCGCGACTACGCACTCGACCTCGACGTCTACCGGATCGGCGTGCAGGTCTGGCTGGACGGCGGTGACATGTACGGTCGGCTCCCGCTGCCCCTGCACGGGCCCGAGCTGCCCTTCATCTACCCGACCTTCGCGGCGATCACGATGGTGCCGCTGACCGTGGTGCCCTACGCCGTCGCGTTCACCGCCCAGTTCATCGCCTCGGTGCTGTCGCTGGCGGTCTGCATCGCGCTCACGATCCGCGTCGCGTGGCCCGCGGGCGGGCGGCGGGCCCCGTTCGTGCTGGGCGTGCCGGTGCTGGCCGCGGCGCTGCTCACGGAGCCGGTCGCGCAGACCTTCGCCTTCGGCCAGATCAACCTCGTGCTGATGCTGCTCGTGCTGGTCGACCTGCTCGCCCCGCGGACCTGGTGGCCGCGCGGGCTGCTGCTCGGCCTGGCCGCGGCGATCAAGCTGACCCCGGGCGGGTTCGTCCTGTACTTCCTGGTGCGGCGGGACTGGAAGGCGGCGGGCGTCGCCGTCGTCACCGGCATCCTCGCGACCGGCATCGGGTTCGTCGTCGACCTCGACTCCTCGGTGCGGTACTGGTTCGTCGGGGGACCGGCGGCCGGGGTCAGCGGCTCGACGTTCTTCTCCAACGAGACCGTGCAGGCCGTGCTCGCCCGCCAGGAGGTCCCCGACCCCTGGTTCCACATCCTGTGGCTGGGCATCGTCGCCGTCCTGCTGGCGCTGGCCGTGCCGGTCATCCGGCGCTCCGAGCCGGTGATCGCGATGTCGGCGACGGCCGCCGTCGTGCTGATGGCGACCCCGACCGCCTGGTCGCACCACTGGGTGTGGGTGGTGCCCGCGCTGATCGGGATCGGTGCGCACGCGCTGCGGTACCGCAGCGCCGGGTGGGCCGCGGTCGGCGCGGTGATCGCCGCGATCTTCTACATCGCGCCGTTCCGGTGGATGCCCAACGTGTGGGGCGTCGAGATGAAGTGGAGCCTCTGGGAACAGTTCCTCGGGGCCAGCTACGTCATCCCCGCCGCGCTGACCCTCGGACTGTGCTGCTGGTACGTCACCCGGGGCCCGGGCCGTCCCGGCGGTCCGCGGGCCCCGCACGCCGAACGGCGTCGCGTCGGCTCCTGACCCTCCGGCGGGGGCCGCCCGGGCACGACCGCCCGCGACTATGGCGCGGGTCACGGGCACCCGCCTACTGTGGGAGCCGGAGGTGCCGGTGGAGCCAGTCGACGACGACCGGAACCGGGCAGGTGTGTGCGCCGTCCGCCCGGGGACCGACCTCGGTCGGCACGCCCGGATGCTGTCCCGGCTGCACGACGCGGTGCTGTCCGGCGACGCACGCCCCGACGACACGGCGCGCGGACGTCGGCTGGTCACCCGCTCCTGGGACCGGGTCCGGGCCCAGGGCGTGGACCCCGACGCCGGTGAGCCGCCCGGCCCGCTGGACGCCGCCGTCGTCGAGCAGCGCCGCGCGACCTCACCGCTGGTGCCGGTGCTGCCCGCGTTGCGTGCCGCGCTGACCTCGGTCGCCGAGGACGCCCGGCACGTGATGGTCGTCTGCGACGCCGACGGGGTCCTGCTGTGGCGGGAGGGCTCGACCGCGGTCCGCCGCCGCGCCGACGCGCTCGGGTTCACCGAGGGCGCGGAGTGGTCCGAGCAGTCGGTCGGCACCAACGCGATCGGGACCGCGCTCGCCGAGGGAGGGCCGGTGCAGATCTTCTCCGCCGAGCACTTCGTGCGCAGCCACCACGGCTGGACCTGCACCGCGGCCCCCGTGCACGACCCGCGCAGCGGCGAGCTGCTCGGCGTCGTCGACCTGTCCGGGCCCGCCGAGACCATCCACCCGACGACCGTCGCGCTCGTCGACACTGCGGTGCGGCTCGCCGAGGCCGGGCTGTGGCAGCGTCACGAGGCCCGCCTCGACGCGCTGCGCACCATCGGCGCCCCGATGCTCGCCGGCGACACCGGGCCGGGCCTGGTGGTCGACGACCACGGCTGGGTCGCCGCCGCGTCCGGGCTGCCCGGTGTCGAACGGGTCGCCGCACCGGTACCGGAGCGCCTGATCGCCGTCCACGGGCTGGGGCCCTGCCTGCCCGAGCCGGTGCCCGGCGGCTGGCTGCTGCGCCCGGCGTCCGGCGGGAGCAGGCGGATGCGGCTGCGCCTGGACCTGGACGGCCGTCCGCCGCAGGCCGTCATCGAGGGCACGACCCGCTGGGTGCACCCGCTGTCGACCCGGCACGCCGAGGTCCTGGTGCTGCTCGCCCGTGCGGGGGCGAGCGGGCTGGACGCCGCCACGCTGTCCCAGGGGCTCTACGGCGACCGGGCGCACCTGGTCACCGTCCGCGCCGAGATGTCGCGGCTGCGCCGGAACCTGGGCGGGATCCTGCTGGCACGCCCCTACCGGATCGCCCCCGAGATCGAGCTGGACCTGACGGGGCTGGCCGGTAGCCGGGTCGTGCGGGAGTCGACCGCGCCGGGCGTGGCCGTCCTGCGTCGCGACTGAGCGACCCCGTCGCTGCAACCCGGCTGCAACGCTGTCCGTGACCCGCGTCACCGGCTGGACTTGGGGTCGCGGGAACGTCCCGCCGCGGCAGGGACGCCGCCCCCGGCGGCCCGCGCGAGCGAACTGGGAGGCCGACATGGGTGTCGCCGTGGTGACCGGAGCCGGACGCGGGATCGGGCGGGGCATCGCCCTGCGCCTGTCACGGGACGGGCACGCCGTCGCGGTCAACGACCGGGACGCCCACGGCGCCACCGCCGTCGCCGAGGAGATCCGCGCGGCGGGCGGGACCGCGGTGGCCTACCCGGCCGACGTCACCGACCCCGGCGCGGTCACCGCGATGGTCGGCCAGGTCGCCGAGGAGCTCGGCGGTCTGGACGTGATGGTCGCGAACGCCGGTATCGCCCAGGTCAAGCCGCTGCTCGAGGTGACACCCGACGATCTGCGCACCATCTTCGACGTCAACGTGTTCGGCGTCGTCTACTGCCTGCAGGCCGCCGCCCGCGTGATGATCGACCGGGGGACCGGCGGCAAGATCGTCAGCGCCGCGTCGATCGCCGGGCACCAGGGCTTCGACCTCCTCGGGCACTACTCGGCGACCAAGTTCGCCGTCCGTGCCCTCACCCAGGCCGCGGCCAAGGAGCTGGCGCCGCACCGGATCACCGTGAACGCCTACTGCCCGGGGATCGTCGGCACCGACATGTGGGACCTGATCGACGAGCAGATGGGCGCCCGCAGCGGCGCGGGGAAGGGCGAGACGCTGAAGCAGTACGCGGCCGGTATCCCGCTGGGCCGGGTGCAGACCGCCGACGACGTCGCCGCCTTCGTCTCCTACCTCGCCGGTCCGGACTCCGACTACATGACCGGCCAGGCCGTCATGATCGACGGCGGGGTGGTCATGGTCTGAGGGCGGACCGGGTGCCGGGCCGCGCGGCCGGCCCGGCACCGCGGTCAGCTGGTGATGTCCTTGGTGCGGAACCGCCACGCCGCGAGCCCCAGGAACAGGCTCGCGTAGCAGACCGCGGAGAACGTCCCGTAGGTCATGTCCGACCAGTCGACGTCGGTCGCCAGCAGCGCCGACCAGGCGTCGCCGTAGTGCGTCGGGAGGAAGTCCCGGATGAGTCCCAGGTCCTCGATCTGGTCGATGATCTGGGAGACGATCGAGGCCATCACCGCGCCGCCGACCGCGCCCAGCGGGGCGTCGGTGCTCACCGAGAGCAGCAGCGCCAGCCCGGCCACCCAGCTCAGCTGCACGGTCACGTACAGCGCGCCGAGCATCACCCGCCCGGCCGCGCTCCAGAACGGCAGCGACTCCCCGATCGGCGAGACCAGGTCGCCGGTGCCGTAGGCGATCGCCCCCACCACGAGCGACGCGACCGGGAGCAGCAGCAGCGCCGCCACCGACAGCACCCCCGCGACGACGGCCTTCTGCCGCAGCAGCCGCGCCCGCGGCACCGGGACGGCCAGCAGGTAGCGCAGCGACGACCACGACGCCTCCGAGGCCACCGTGTCGCCGAAGAACAGCGCGACCAGTACCACCAGCAGGAAGCTCGCCGATGCGAACAGCGTGAACACCGCGAAGTTCGCGGCGCTGCCCGACGCCAGGTCGACCAGGCTCGGGCCACGGGCCCCGGGCTCGTCGTCGCCGAGGGAGAACGCCGCCCACAGGATGATCGGCATCGCCACGACCAGCGCGAACGCGACCTGGGTGCGACGGCGCTGGAGCTGGCGGACCAGCTCGGTGCGCAGCGGCATGGTCCGTCCCGGGACGGCGGGCGGCGCGGCCCGGCCGGTCACGAGGTCGCCGACGTGCCCGCGGCGGGTCGAGAGCTGACGGTCGTCACTCACGAGGTACCTCCGACGTCGCGCCCCTCGGGGCCCACCAGTTCCAGGAACGCGTCCTCCAGCCGCCCGCGCGGCCCGGCCGCGCTGACCGCGACCCCGCCGGACACCAGCGCGGCGACGGCGTCGGCGCGGGCGGTGCCGTCGAGGTGGGCGTGCACGACGCCCGGCTGGTCCCCGGTGACGACGTCGGTGACGCCGTCGAGGGCGGCCAGCACGGCCCGGGCCCGGCCGGTGTCGTCCACGGTGAACGACGAGCCGCCCCCGGCCGCCATCAGCTCGGCGACCGTCCCCGCGGCGACGACCGTGCCGCGGTGCATGACCACGACCTCCGAGCAGGTCTGCTCCACCTCCGACAGCAGGTGGCTGGACACGAGCACGGTCCGGCCGCCCGCGGCGTAGCGGCGCAGCAGCTCGCGCATCGCGTGGATCTGGGGCGGGTCGAGCCCGTTGGTGGGCTCGTCGAGGATGAGCAGCTCGGGCAGGCCCAGCATCGCCTGCGCGATCGCGAGGCGCTGCCGCATGCCCTGGGAGTAGGTGCCGACGCGGCGGTGCACCGAGTCGCCGAGCCCGGCGATCTCCAGCGTCTCCTCCATCCGCGCCTGCTCCGGCGGGCGGCCGGTGGCCTCCCAGTAAAGTCGCAGGTTCTCCGCGCCCGACAGGTGCGGCAGGAACCCGGGGCCCTCGACGAACGCGCCGATCCGGGACAGCACCGCCGCGCCGGGACGGACGGGGCGACCGAACGCCGTCATCGTCCCGGCGGTGGGCGCGATCAGGCCCATGAGCATGCGCAGGACGGTCGTCTTGCCGGCGCCGTTCGGGCCGAGCAGGCCGAGCACCGCACCGCGCGGCACGGTGAACGACACGTCCGACACCGCGGCGAACCCGTTGCGGTAGATCTTCGCCAGCCCGCGGACGACCAGCGGCGGCGCGTCGCCGGGCACGTCGTCGTCGGAGGGCTCGGTCCGGCGCGACCGCAGCCGCGCCACCAGCCACACCAGGAGTGCCGCGGCCAGCACCGCGGCGATCCCGAGCACCGGCCACAGCGGAACGGTCCCCGCCGACTCGGTGCGGCCGGGCACCTGGGGCACCGACAGCGCGGTGTCCCCGGCGAGCCCGACCCGCCACACCGCAGGGTCGGCGCCGGAGTCGTAGCCCTGGTCGGTCGTCGACAGCTGCACCAGCAGGCGGCTGCCCGCCTGCACCGGCGCGACGACGCCGGGCAGCGTCACCGTCGCCTCGGCGGGGGAGCCGTCGGCGGGGACGGCGATCCGCAGCGGTGCGACGGCGTTGCCCAGCAGCGTGCTGCGCCCGTCGGGGGTGAGCGTGGTGAGCGACGCGAACAGCACCGCGGTGTCCGGGGCGGGCTGTCCGGCGACCCGCGCGACGCGCACCGTCACCCGCGGCGCCCCGGAGGGCTGCATCGCGTCGGCGACGGGCGCGGTGAGGAACCGGGCGGACTGGCCCGGCGTCGTCAGGCCGGACAGGCCGCCGAGCGAGCCCAGCGACCCGAGCGCCGAGCCGAGGCCGGGCAGCGACGTGAGCGCCGACGGGTTCCCGCCCGGTGGGTGGACGACGGTCTGCTCGCCGCCGTCCAGGGGCAGCGCGGTCGTCGGGGCGGGTCCGGAGCCCGCGGTCAGGCCGGGGTAGGCCCCGGCGAGGACGGTCCGGCCGGTGGGGGTGTCGCCGCGGGTGCGGACGGTGCTGCGGACCTGGTAGGCGAAGGGGGCCTCGGCGAGACCACCGGTGGTGCCCTGCGCCGCGGGCAGGCCGCGCAGGTGTTGGTCGAACCAGTCGGCGATGCGGGCGCGGACCTCGGAGTCGGGGCCGCCGCCGTCGTGGCCGCCGGCGAACCACAGCACCGACACCGGGGTGCCGTTCGCGGCGATCTGGCGGGCGTTCGCGTCGGCCTGGTCGAGGCCGAACAGGGTGTCCTGCTCGCCCTGGACCAGCAGTGTCGGTGCGGTGATCCGGTCGGTGACGGTCGCGGGGGAGGAGCGGCGGAGCAGCTCGGCCAGCTCCGGGGAGACGCGGCCGGTGCGGGCGGCCTCGCCGTAGGCGGCGCAGACGTCGCGGGCGAAGCGTCCGCAGATCGGGTCCGGCCCCGGCCGTGACGCGTCCTGTCTCCGGCCGGCGGCCGCGCCGGTCGCCGTGGCGTCTCCCGGACCGTCCGCGGTCCCGGCGGCGGTGCCCGGTCCCGCGGTGCCGCCGGCGCCGTCCGGCCCGGACACGCCCGCGGTGCCCGTGCCGGTGCCGTCGGAGGAGGACGCCCCGCCCGAGGACGAGCCGAAACCGCCCCCACCGCCGGAGCCGCCGGAGCCGGAGCCGCCGAGCCCTCCGGACGAGCCGGCGGCGGCACCCGCCGGTGAGTCCCCGCCCGCGGGCACCCGGCCACCGGAGCCGAAGAACACCCCGGCCCAGCCGCTCTTGAACACCCCGTCGCCGGCGCCCGCACCGGCCGCGGGCGTGCCCGGCGGCGTCGCACCGGCCGGGACGGCGTTGTTCGGGAACAGCGCCTGGCCCAGGTCGTTCCAGGTGATCACCGGCACGATCGCGTCGATCCGCCGGTCGTACCCGGCCAGCAGCAGGGCGAGGCCACCGCCGTAGGACCCGCCGGTCACACCGACGCGGGGGTCGCCGTCGGCGTCGCGCTGCACGTCGGCGCGCGCGGCGAGGCGGTCCACCAGCCGCGACGCGTCGGCGACCTCGCGGTCGGGGTCGTCCAGCCCGATCGAGCCACCGGAGGCGCCGAAACCGCGCGCGGTCCAGGTCTGCACCACGTAGCCGCGGGCGGCGAGCTCGCGGGCGTCGGAGTCGACGGAGGCCTTGCTGCCGCCGAAGCCGTGCGCCACCAGCACCGCGGGCGCGGGGGAGGCCGCGGTCGCCGAGGCGGGGACGTAGAGCGAGGTGTCCAGGTCGATCGTGCCCGGCTGCCCGGGGCCGGCCGGGACGGCGACCTCCTCCTCGCTCACGGCGACCGCGCCGCCGTCGTCGGCCGCCGCGGCGGGCGCCGGCGCGGCGACCGGGACACCGGGTGCGGCCGACGCGGCCGGGGCGAACGCCAGCACCAGGGCGGCGACCGTCGCCGCCACGATCGGGGTACGGACCCACCGGGTCCGGGGGAGCACGTGCACGTCATCGAAACTACGCAGATCGCCGCGACCGCGTCGCCGGGCGGCGGGTGCGTCCCGCCACGCCCGCCGCACGGCACCGGTCCGGCACGGGAACCGGCACCGGCCCCGGCGAACCGGGCACCCGGGATGAATGCCGCACCAACGGCGCGTGACCCCCGGGTGTCGCCGGGCGTTCACCCGACGTTCCGCCGTGCAACGCCGACCGGAAGCCGTGGCCCGGCACCGTCACCGGGTGTGAGCGTCAACCCCACCGGAGAGACCCCCGGCGTCGGTGTCCCGCGGGCACTCGCCGTCGACATGACGATCGCCGACCAGCAGGACTGGCTCGCCGCCTTCCTGCGACGCCACCCCGTCAGCCGGCGCACCGCGCTGCGCGGCGGCGCCGGAGTCCTGGCGACGCTCGCGGCGTCCGGGTCGTCCTGGGCGCGCGGGGTGGCCGCGGCCGCCGCACCCGCGCCGGTCACCGTCGTCGGACGGCACCTGGCCTACGGGCCCGACCCGGCCCGCTCGATGTCGTTCTCCGGGGAGCTGACCGCGGCCCCGCCGCCCGGCCGGATGGTCGTCGACGTCGGCACCGACTCCGGGTTCGGGCTCACCCTCCCGGTGCAGGTCCGCCCCCTGGAGAGCCTCGTCCCGCAGGTCGACGGCAGCATCCGCGGCACCCGCCAGTGGTTCGCCCACGCCCGCGCCGACGGCCTCGCCCCCGGCAGCTGCTACGTCTACCGGTTCCGCATCGAGGGTCCCGGCGGAACGACGACGACCACCGCCACCAGCACGTTCCGGACGGCCGCACCCCGCGGCACCCGGCACCGGTTCACCTTCACCGCCTTCGCCGACCAGGGCGTGAGCACCGGTGGGGAGCCGAACCACTACAAGCCCGACGACACCCACCGCAGCCCGGCGCCCGCGGAGGCGCTGACCGCGCTCGTCGCCGCGGAGGCACCCGCGTTCCACCTGCTCGCCGGCGACATCTGCTACGCCGACCCCTCCGGCGCCGGCAGGCCCGTCCGCAACGGCGCCCCGCAGGACGACGAGGCCCACGACAGCTTCGACCCCACCGTCTGGAGCACCTACTTCGCCGCGATCGAACGCTCGGCCGCGTCGACCCCGTGGATGTTCGCCACCGGCAACCACGACATGGAGGCGCTCTACGACCTGAACCGGGCCGACGGCCCCGCGCACGGCTACGCCGGTCACGCCGCCCGGCTCGCGCTGCCCGGGACCGGCCCCCGCGGCTGCCCCTCGGTGTACGCGTTCACCCACGGCACCGTCGGGGTCGTCAGCGTGGACGCCAACGACCTCTCCACCGAGATCCCGACCAACGCCGGCTACTCCGGCGGGACCCAGCTGACCTGGCTGGAGCGGACCCTGGCCGGCTGGCGCGCCGACCCGGACATCGAGTGGATCGTGCTGTTCTTCCACCACTGCGCGTTCGCCACCTCGGGCTCGCACGCCTCCGACGCCGGGGTGCGACGGGCGCTGGCGCCGCTGTGCGACCGCTACCGGGTCGACCTGTGCGTGCAGGGCCACAACCACCAGTACGAGCGCACCGACCCCATCCGCGACGGCCGCCCCACCCGCCCGGCCCCGGACCGCTCCACCGTCCACCCGGAGACCGACGGCACCACCTATGTCTGCGTCGGCTCCGGCGGACGGCCCCGCTACCGCTGGCAGCCCGGCGAGACCGACAGCGTCCGCGGCCACGAGACCGAGCAGGCGCCGGTCACGAGCTTCCTGGCCGGCCCCGACGACCAGAAGCAGGCCGAGACCGTCACCTGGTCGCGGACCCGCTACCTCGGCTACGCCTACCTGCGCTGCGCGGTGGCCCCCGGTTCCGGCGGCACCGACTCCCGTCTCGTCGTGCACGCGATCACCGACCTCGGCGAGGAGATCGACATGGTCCGGCTCAGCCGTCGCGCGCGCCGCTGAACCGGACACACAGGACGACTTCCGGCCCCGACCGGGTGCCCTGGGTCACCCCGACTCGCCATGCAACGGACCAGGGAGGACACTTCACCTACCGCAGGGGAGTATCCCTACCGCGGTGGTGTCGTCAGCACGGTGTCGTCGCGAGCGTGGTTCGCGAGCGGACCCGGCACCACCGGCCACACCCGGCAGCCGCAGGAACGGGCTGCCGTGGCGGGAGAGACCTCGGGCTGTCTGATGCTGCCCTGGTCTGGAGGAACTTCGTGAACGTGCCCCTGTGGGTCTGGCTGGTCACCATCATCGGATTCGTGCTGGTGATCGGCGCGGACCTGTGGCTCAACGACCACAAGCCGCACGCCGTGACCCTGGGTGAGGTCACCCGCTGGGTCGTCTTCTACGTGGTGCTGGCCGTCGCGTTCGGCTGCGGGGTCTGGTTCTTCTCCGGCGGCACCTACGCCGGCGAGTTCTTCGCCGGCTACCTGACCGAGTACTCGTTGTCGGTCGACAACCTGTTCGTCTTCCTCATCATCATGTCCGCGTTCAAGGTGCCGGTCCTCCACCAGCACCGGGTGCTGCTGGTCGGCATCGTGATCGCGCTGATCATGCGGAGCATCTTCATCGCCGCGGGCGCGGCGGTCATCGACCGCTTCAGCTGGGTGTTCTTCCTCTTCGCCGCGTTCCTCGTCTACACCGCCGTCTCGCTGGTCAAGCAGGCTGCCGGCGGCGACGACGAGGAGTGGAAGGAGGGCCGGGTCCTGCAGTGGGTCCGCAAGGCCTTCCCGGTCACCGACGACTACCACGGCGCCAAGACCACCGTGAAGATCGACGGCAAGCGCTGGCTGACCCCGATGCTGATCGTGATGATCGCCATCGGCGTCACCGACATCATGTTCGCCCTGGACTCGATCCCGGCGATCTTCGGCCTCACCCAGGAGCCCTACCTCGTCTTCACCGCGAACGCGTTCGCGCTGATGGGGCTGCGCCAGCTCTACTTCCTGCTCGGCGGGCTGCTCAACAAGCTCGTCTTCCTGTCCTACGGCCTCGCGGTGCTGCTCGCCTTCATCGGCGTCAAGCTCGCCCTGCACGCCCTGCACGAGAACGAGCTGCCCTTCATCAACGGCGGGCAGCCGGTGCCTGTCCCCGAGGTCGGGATCGGACTCTCGCTCGGCGTCATCGTCGGCGTCCTCGCGGTCACCACGGTCGCCAGCCTCGTCGCGGTCCGGATGAAGCCCGAGCTGGCCGAGCAGGGCAGCGGGATCACCGCGCCGCCGCTGGCCCGCACCAAGGAGGAGGCCGCGCGGATCGAGGCCCAGGACGAGCAGGCCGACCACCGGGTGAGCGCGCCCCCGCGCGACTGAGACCCACGCTCCCCGGCGGGCAGTCCTCCGCCCCGGCGTCCGGTTCCCCATCGGACACCGGGGCGGACCCGTGTCCGGCGCTGCTCGGCGCGCCGTGCCTGTGACCTGCGGAGACGATGGCGTCTGCCGTGTCAAGTGTTGCATCGGCAGGTGATCCCGTTCACGATCAGTTGATCCTGGCATCGTAGCGAGGGGCTGATGCATGATCCCGGTGATCGAATTCGTTCTGGGTGTCGCCGTGCTGGTCTACAGCGCGGAGAAGCTCATCGGCTATCTGGTCGGGGTGGCGAGCCGGTGGGCGATCTCGCTGTTCCTGATCGCCGTCGTCTTCACCGGGATCGAGTTCGACGATCTCGCGTTCGGCGTCGTGCTCAACATGGAGGACCTCAGCGACGTCGCGCTCGGCGCCGTCATCGGCACCACGATCGCGCTGACCGGCGTCGTGCTGGCGCTCGCCGCGATCATCGCGCCGACCCGCGTCGAGGTCCCGCGCGACTACCTCGCGCTCTACGTCGCCGCTCCGGTGGTGATGTTCCTGCTCGCGCTCGGCGGGCTGCTCACCGCCGGCACCGGCGTCGTGCTGATCCTGTTGTTCGTCGCCTTCGTCGGCTGGATCGCCTACCGCGAGTACTCGGCCCGGCGGCCCGTCTGGCGCAACGCTGAGGTCTACGAGCAGCTGGAGAAGGCCGGTGTCGGCGCGGGCGGGACCGCGACGGCGTCGGCCGGGTCGGGTGGGCCTGGTGGTCCGCCCCGGGCCGACGCGGCCACCGGACCGCCCGGCTTCCGGCTGCCCGAGGACCTGCGCGTCGACGACGGCTTCCTCGCCGCGCGCGCACAGCCGCCCGGCCGGACGATCCTGTTCGCCGTGATCGCGCTGATCGGGCTCGTCGTCGGCGCGCTGATCGCCGGGCAGGGCACCGAGGGCATCCTCGAGACCTGGGCGATCAGCGGCACGGTCTTCGGGGTCACGATCGCGACCCTGGCCCTGTCGCTGGAGGACCTCCTGATCACCGTCGAGCCCGCCCGCCGCGGCGCGCCGGAGATCGCCGTCGCCAACGTCCTGGGCAGCGTCGTGTTCTCGGTGACCGGCAAGCTCGGGGTGATCCTGCTGGTCGGCGGGGCGATCGTGGTCGACCCGACGGCCCTGGTCTGGCACCTGCCCGTGCTGCTCGCGCTCACCGTGCTCTCCGCGGTGTTCCTCGGAACCGGGCGGATCCGCCGCTGGCACGGCGTGGTGCTGCTCGCGCTCTACATCGCCTACTTCGTCATCAGCCTCACCGTCTTCGGCGGCGTCCCCGTCGACGACTGAGCACCCGCAGGGAGGGACGATGCTCACCAAGAACCGGATGTCCGCGGCGCTCGCCGTCGTGGCCGCCGTGATCGGCCTGGTCCTCGTGTTCGGCACGGGCGAGGGCGCCCGCGACGACGATGACGACGACGCGGGCGGCCCGCCGGCGGTCACGCAGATGGACGACGACGACCGGCAGCCGCCGGCCGTCCCGGCGCAGCAGGACCCGGCGCCGGGGCAGCAGCAGCAGCCCGACGACGATGACGACGACTGAGGAGGCGCTACAGGTGGTGCAGCACGACGTCGTCGATGCGGCCGTCGTGCAGGGTCAGCGTCATCCAGGTGTGGGTCGGCATTCGGCGCCGGTCGGTCGGTGACCCCGGGTTGAGCAGGCGCAACCCGTCGGCCGTGGAGTCCCACGGGATGTGGGAGTGCCCGAACACCAGCAGGTCGGTCTCGGGGTGCGCGGCGAGCGCCCGGCGTTCGCGGCCCTGCTTCGGGCCCGTCTCGTGGGTGACGGCGACCCGGACCCCGTCGAGGGTCGCCCGCGCCGTCTCGGGCAGCCGGGCGCGCAGCGCGTCGCCGTCGTTGTTGCCCCAGCAGGCGAGCAGCCGGGCCGCGCGGCCCTCGACCCGGTCGAGCAGCTCCACCGAGCACCAGTCACCGGCGTGCACGACGACGTCGGCGGCGTCGACGGCCTCCCACACCGGCCCGGGGAGCCCACCTGCGTGGGCCGCCCCGCGGCTCGGGTGGTGGGTGTCGGAGATCAGCAGGAGCGCGGTCAGCGCACGCCCACCAGGTCGCAGACGAAGATCAGGGTCTCGTTCGGGGCGATGACGCCGCCCGCACCCTGGGCCCCGTAGCCCAGGTGCGGCGGGATCACGAGCCGGCGGCGGCCGCCGACCTTCATCCCGGCGACGCCGTTGTCCCAGCCGGAGATGACCTGGCCGGCGCCGAGGCCGAACTGCAGCGGCTGGCCGCGGTCGTAGGAGTTGTCGAACTCGCGGCCGGTGGACTGCGAGACGCCGACGTAGTGCACGGCGACGGTGTCCCCGGGCTTGGCCTCGGGGCCGTCGCCGACGGCCAGGTCCTGGGTCATGAGCTCGGTGGGCAGCGGGCCGTCGACGATCTCGACAGCGGGCTTCTGCGGTGCGGTCACGGGAGACCCTCCTGGGAGACGTGCTCCTCCGGCCGGACGGGGAGGAGGCTGTGGTGCGCCACGACCTTGCCAGAGGGTTCCACCGTCCGCGCCCGGGGCCCGCCCCGCCGTGCGAGGCTGCCCCCATGAGCGACTCCTCCCCGTCGTCCGCCGGGCTCGCCGAGGTGTGGACCGCCTGGCTGCGCGCGCTCGACGAGGCCGGGTTCCCGGCCACCGCCAACGTCCGCCCGCCGGCCTCGGCGGAGGAGGTCCGGGCCGCGGAGGCCGTGTTCGGAGCGCCGTTCCCCGCCGACCTGGCCGCGCTCTACCTGCTCGCCGACGGTCAGCTGAACGACCACCCACGGGCCCCCGGACCCCGGCCCGAGGTAGCGACGAGCATCTTCCCCGCGACCTACCGCTTCGTCCCGCTCGACGAGGCCGTCGTGCAGTACCGCGGGTGGCTCGACGTCATCGAGGACGGGGACGACGACCACATCACGGTGCGGGAGGGTGACCCGGTGCGGGCCCGCTACTGGGATCCGGGCTGGTGGCCGCTGGCGGTCGACGGCGGCGGCAACGCCCTGGTCGTCGACACGGTGCCGGAGCCGGGCGGCGTGCGCGGGCAGGTCGTCGTCGCCGGGCCGGACGAGGACGAGCGCCGCCGTGTCGCGACGGGGGTGGCCGACTACCTGCACCGGTTGCTCGCGGAGCCGGCACCCGTCTGCGAGGACACCGGCGACGACGCCCCGGACCACCGGTTCTGGGACGTCCGGCACCTGCGCTGACGCGGCCGGTCCGGATCGGCCGTCCACGGTGGTGGACGCTCCGTGGTCAGCGGTGGGGCCGGGGGACGAGCTCGACGTCCACCGGTTCCGGTCCGTTCGCCCGGGCGACCGCGTCGGTCACGAGGTCGTGCTGCGGTGACAGGTGGCAGACCGGGTCGGTGGCCGCGGCGTCGCCGGTGAGCTGGAACGCCTGGCAGCGGCAGCCGCCGAGGTCCACCTCCCGCCGGTCGCAGGTGCGGCACGGATCCTGCATCCAGTCCTCGCCGCGGTAGGCGGTGAACAGCGGTGCGGACGACCAGATCTCGGCCAGGCCGGCATCGCGCACCGAGGCCCGCGGCAGGGGCAGGGTCTGCGCGGCCGGACAGGGCAGCGCGTCGCCGTCCGGGGCGACGGTCAGCTGCCGCTGCGCCCATCCGCCCATGCACGGCTTGGGGTACGCCGAGTAGTAGTCGGGCAGGACGTGCACGACCTCCATCCGGCCCGCGAGCCGGGCGCGGGCCGCGGTGACGATCTCCTCGGCCCGGTCGAGCTGGTCGCGCGTCGGCAGCAGCGCCGAACGGTTGCGCCACGCCCAGCCGTAGTACTGGGTGTTGGCCAGCTCCACCCGGTCCGCGCCGAGCCGCTCGACCAGGTCGACGATCTCGGCGATCCGGTCGATGTTCTGCCGGTGCAGCACGACGTTCACGGTCAGCGGCCAGCCCAGCTCGCGCACCAGCCGGCAGGCCTCGAGCTTCCGGTCGAAGGAGCGGATCCCGGCGATGCGGTCGGAGGTGGCGGGTTCGTCGGCCTGCACGCTGACCTGCACGTGGTCCAGGCCCGCCTCGCGCAGCTCGATCGCGCGCGGCCGGGACAGACCCATGGCGCTGGTGACCAGGTTCGTGTACATGCCCAGCTCGGACGCGGTGCGGACCAGCTCGGGCAGGTCACGTCGCAACAGCGGCTCGCCGCCGGACAGATGGCACTGCAGCACACCCATCGCGGCGGCCTCGGTGAAGACGCGCTGCCACTCGGTGGTGGTCATCTCGTCGTCGTAGCGGGCGAGCTCGATGGGGTTCGAGCAGTACGCGCACGCCAGCGGGCAGCGGTAGGTCAGCTCGGCGAGCAGCCCGAACGGGCGGGGGGCGGCGGCGGTCATCCGAGGGCCACCAGGTTGCGCGCCGCGAGCCGGCCGAGGTAATCGCGGACCTGATCGCCCACGGTCAGCGCGTCGGTCTCGTCGAAGTCCTCGACCAGCGCGGCGACGAGGTCGTCGACGGTGCGCTGCCCGTCGCACAGCCGCAGCACGGCGTGCCCCGTCCGGTTCAGCACGACGACGGTCTCCGGCCCGAGCAGCACCCAGCCGCCGGTCGGGCGGTCCGGCCGCATCCGCACGTGCCGGCCCAGCCGGGGCCGGGACTCCCCGGTGACCACGGGCAGCCGGCCCGTGCCGTCGCCGCGCCGCTGCGGGGGGACCTTCGCGGCGCCGGTCGCGCTGTCACGCGTAGGCATGATCGATCGCATTCATGACCGCCCACAGGACGTCGCACTTGAACGACAGGGCGGCCTCCGCGGCGTCCTGCTCCTGCGGGGTGTGGCAGTGCGCCAGCACGACCTCGAGCGCGTGCTCGGAGTCGCGGGGCGCCTGGAACAGCCGGTTGCGGAAGTACTGCAGCCCGGCCGGGTCGATCCAGGTGTAGTACTTCTCGAACGCGGCCAGCCGCTCGGCCATCAGGTCGGGCGCGAACAGCTCGGTCAGCGACGAGGCGACCGCCTCGACCCACGGCTTCGTCCGGGCGAAGGTGATGTAGGCGTCGACGGCGAAGCGCACGCCGGGCTGCACGTGGCGGTGGTCGGTGATCTCCGACCGGGTCAGCCCGCAGGCCTCACCCAGCTGCAGCCAGGCCTCGATGCCGCCGCTCTCGGGCCCGTCCTCGGCCGTCCCGTCGTGGTCGGTGATCCGCCTGATCCAGCGCCGCCGGACCGCGACGTCCGGGCAGTTCGACAGGATCGCGGCGTCCTTGACCGGGATCGCCTCCTGGTAGGCGAACCGGTTCGCCACCCAACCGCGGATCTGGTCGGGGGTCAGGGTCCCGTCGTTCATGCGGACATGGAACGGGTGGGCGCTGTGATAGCTCGCGGCGTGCGCCCGCAGCCGCTCGACGAGTGCGTCGGATGCGGTCACTCAGACCTCCAGTTCCAGACCGTCGTACCCCACGAGCGCGCCGGCCTTCTCCACCTCGGCGCGTTCGTCGGAGTCGTCCAGCAGCATCGGGTTGGTGTTGTTGATGTGCACGTACACCGTGCGGCCCACGCGCAGCCCGCCGAGCCGTTCCAGGCTCCCACCGGGACCGCCGACGTGCAGGTGCCCCATGTCGTGCGCGGTCTTCGCGGCCAGCCCGAGCCGGACCATCTCGTCGTCGAACCACGTGGTGCCGTCGACGAGCAGCAGGTCGGCCCCGTCGATCTCGGCGAGCACCGCGGGGGTCAGCTCCTGCACGCCCGGAAGATGGACGGCGAACCGCCCGGTCGCGGGGTCGGTGAACCGGTACCCCACGACGCGACCGGTGCCGTCGGTGCCGGTGCCCGATCCGGCCGGCGGTGGCGCGAACCGGTCGTGCTTGGCGGTGGGGGCGTCGAACGCCCGGTAGACGAGCCCGCCGAGGTCGTGCTCCGCTCCCGGAACCACCTCGGTCCAGGTCACCGGGCAGAAACGCTCCAGGGTGGTGAGCAGGCCCGTCCCGGTGCGCAGGGTCCGCTCCGTCGCGGCGGTGGCGTGCACGTGCACACCGCGGCCCTCGCGCAGCAGGACCAGGCCGAGGGTGTGGTCGATCTCGGCGTCGGTCAGCAGGACACCGTGCAGCGGCGTGGTCCGGTCGCCGGTCGGGTGCAGGGCGGGGGAGTCGGCGAGCTGGGTGCGGACGTCGGGGGAGGCGTTGACCAGCCACCAGCGCTCCCCGTCGGGGCTGACGGCGATCGAGGACTGGGTGCGCGGGGTCGTCGGCCGTGTGCCGTCGCGGACCGCGCGGCAGCCCGGACAACCGCAGTTCCACTGCGGGAACCCGCCACCCGCGGCGGCGCCCAGCACCCGGATCCTCATCGCACCCCTCCCGTGTCGACGGCCGGGGGCCCGCGGTTCGCGCGCCCCCGGCCGTCGGGTCGCCTCACGCCTCGGTACGGGCGATGTACATCGTCACCTCGGGCGCGCAGCCGATCTCCTCGAACTCCGGCGCCTCCCAGTCGGTGGTCGGCTCCATGGCGATCACCTCCCTTCACGTCATCGTGGGGTGCGGTTCCGGTTCGGGAGGGCAGGTGACCCCACCCCCGGGATCTCATTTCCCCGGGCCGCTGGGTGATCACTTTCACACCGACCGGGGAGGAGTGTCAACCCCGGCATTCCGCTCGCTGCGAACCGATCGCAATGATAGCGGCGAGAGGGACATCCAGCAGCTCAGAGGTACCCGCAAACGGCGTTCACCATACGACGGATGATCAATGAAAGAATGTCGTCGGGCCGGGCCGGAATGGCAGCGAAATGAATCTTGCTCGGCAGTGCCGACGCATTTCCCCCACGGAACGGAGGGGTGACGGCGATCCGGCTCCGGACCCCGGCGGAGCCTCTGACGTGCGGTGCGCCGATCCCCGACGCCGGCCGGACGATGTCGGAGCGGGGCGCAGTCCGACGACCGGCCGGTGAATTCCCCGGTGCGTGCTGTGGTCGCCCGTCGCCGAAACAGGTGTTTCACCCAATGATGTGCGCCCGGCGGCGGGATGGTGCGCGGGCCCCGCCCGCGGCGTGCCGGCGCCCCGTCCGCCCGTCCGTCCGTCGGTCACGCCGCCGGTGGCGCACGTCGTACCGTTCGTTCCGGTGCCGTCAGCGTGTCGTACGACGGATCCCGCCGCGCGGCGCCCGTTCGACCGTGCCCGGACCGGGCGCCGTGCACCGGGTCGCCGCGGCGGCCTCATGTGGCCGGAGTCACACCGGATCGGAGTGGTCCGCGCTCCGGGTCCGCGCGACGAGGGCGTCGCGGAGGAACCCGACCTGCAGGAGCAGCAGGTTCTCGGCGACGACCTCCTGCGGCGTCATGTGGGTGACACCGGACAGTGGCAGCACCTGGTGCGCCCGGCCCGCCGCGAGCAGCGCCGAGGACAGCCGCAGGGTGTGCGCGGCGACGACGTTGTCGTCGGCGAGACCGTGCACGACCATCAGCGGGCGGTGCGGCCGGTCCGCGGTCGGCGGGGTCGCGGCGTCGTCGATGATCGACGAGCGGCGGTACGGCTCGCCGCCCGGCGCCCCGAGGTAGCGCTCGGTGTAGTGGGTGTCGTAGAGCGTCCAGTCGGTGACCGGCGCGCCGGCGATGCCCGCGTGGAAGACGTCGGGCCGGCGCAGCACCGCCAGCGCGGACAGGTACCCGCCGAACGACCAGCCGCGGATCCCGACCCGCCCCAGGTCCAGGTCGGGGTAGGCCTCCGCGGCCGCGTGCAGGGCCGCGATCTGGTCCTCCAGCACCGGTCCCGCCAGGTCGCCGTGGATCGCGCGGTCGAACTCCGGGCCGCGGCCGGGGGAGCCACGTCCGTCGGTGACCAGCACGGCGAAACCCTGCTCGGCGAACCAGCGGCTGGTCAGGTGCGCGTTGCGGGCCTGCAGCACCCGCTGGGAGTGCGGGCCGCCGTAGGGGTCGAGCAGCACCGGCAGCCGGGTGCCGGGCACGTGGCCGGACGGCAGGAACACCGCGGTGCGCAGCTCCCGCTCACCGAGGGAGTGCAGCACCGGGGCCGGGTCGAACCCGGGGTCGACGGCGTGCCCGGCGACCGGGTGCTCGGCCCCGGCGGCGGTGGCGAGCACGGCGTGCGGCGCCGTCGCGAGGTCCTGGGACACGCGCACGGTGGTGCCCCCCGCCGCGGCGACGGCGTGCACCCCGGTCGTCGGCGTCACCGCGACCGGCTCGGACCCCGGGGTCACCGACCAGACGGCCACCGAGGTCGGCTCCGTCGAGGCGCGGAACAGGACGGTCTCGCCGTCGATGCCGACGACCCCGCGCACCTGCAGCTCCGGGCCGGTCAGGTAGGCGTCGCCGACGACGAGCCGGCGCGCCCCGCCGGAGTCCTCGGCCCGCACCAGCGCCCCGGACGCGGTGCGCGCCGGGACGCCGGGCACGTTCTCCACCCAGACCGGGTCGGTCTGGGAGTGCAGCGTGGTGGTCCGCCCGGTCGCGGGGTCGACGGCCAGGGTGCGGACCTCGCGCTGGTCGCGCGGCTGGACCGACAGCAGCGGGCCGTGTGCGTCCCAGCCCGCGGTGGCGAGGTACTCGTAGGTCTCGTCGTCCCAGGTCACGGGGGTGCGGCTGCCGTCGAGCGCGACGAGGACCAGCCCCACCCGGGCGTTCGGGGTGCCGGCGGCGGGGTAGCGGACCGTGGTCGGGACGCGGTCGGGGTGCGCGGGGTCGGCGATGTGCCAGCGCGCGACCGGCGACTCGTCGACCCGGGCGACGAGCAGCGCGCCGCCGTCGGGGGACCACCAGAACCCGCGGTGGCGGTCCATCTCCTCGGCCGCGGCGAAGTCGGGCAGGCCCCAGGAGACGTCGTCGCCGTCGGGGGTGAGCACGGCCGTCGTCGTGCCGGTCGTGAGGTCGTGCAGGTGCAGCGCGCCCTCGGCGACGAAGGCCACCCGGGCGCCGTTCGGGTCGATCCGCGGGTCCACCACGGCCTCGATGTCGCCGACGTCGAGCGGCCGCACGTCCGGCTCCCCGGTCAGCGCGACGGTGAACGGCCGCCCGGACAGTGCGAACACGGCTCGGGTGACCGCGGCGTCGGTGGTGTAGCCGACGACGCCGCCCGCCTGCTCCCGGACCCGCTCGCGCCGGGCCCGCTCCGCGGCCGGCAGGTCCTCCTCGCCCGGCAGCCCGGGCACCGACGCCGGGTCCACGAGCAGCCGTTCGGCGCCGGTCACCGCGTCGATCGACCACAGGCAGGTGACCGGGTCGGTGCCGGACCGGCTGCGCAGGAACACCGCCCGGGACCCGTCCGGGGCGACGGTGAACCCACGGGGGACCCCGAGGGTGAAGCGACGGGTGCGCGCGTGCAGGCGGGGGAACGAGTCGGCCACGCGGCCGACGTTATCCCGGCGGCGTCACCGGACGCGTGTGGACCGGGTGCCGGACGCGCGTCCGCCCGCCTCCTCGCAGCCGCGGGCCGCGAGCCGGTCGGCGCGTTCGTTCTCCGGGTGCCCGGCGTGCCCCTTCACCCAGAACCAGGTGACGTCGTGGCGGCGGACGGCGGCGTCGAGCTCGCGCCACAGGTCGTCGTTCTTGACCGGCTCCCCGGCGGCGGTCCGCCAGCCGCGGGCCTGCCAGCGCGGCAGCCACTGGGTGATGCCGTTGCGCACGTAGGTGCTGTCGGTGTGCAGGTGGACGACGCTGCGCCGGGTCAGTGCGTCCAGCGCGCGGATCGGGGCGGTCAGCTCCATCCGGTTGTTCGTCGTGCGCTCCGGCTCGCCGCCGTGCAGCTCGCGCTCGTGGCTGCCGTACCGCAGCACCGCACCCCACCCGCCCGGTCCCGGGTTCGGGACACAGGCACCGTCGGTGAAGATCTCGACGACGACGGACGGGTCGGCGGTGCTCACGGCCGGTGACGCTAGCGGTCGGCTCAGTAGAGCCGGTACGCCGCCCTCGCCGCGGTGAACCCGGCGCCGGTGCGGGCGTCGCGGCACTCGACGCCGGTCCGGGAGCTCACACAGGTGACGTCGCCCTCGGTGAGGTGGGTGCCGTAGTCGAGCACCGCCGCACCGGAGCCGACGGGCGCGCCGCCGCACTCGGTGCGGGCACCCGCCGGCCCGCCGGTGACCAGCGCCGCGTCCGGGCAGTCACCCGCCGACCAGGTGCGGGCGGTGACGTCGCAGCGGACGGCGCCGTCCCCGGCGCCGCCGGTGATCCGGCAGGAGATGTTGCCGGTCGGGGAGGTGAACGACGCGGGCGACCCGAACGCGGCCGGGTCGGCCGCGGTGGTGCCCGCGACCAGGTCCGACGGCGCCGCGACCGGTGCGGTACCGGTGCCGGACCCCTGCGGCGCACCGGGGTCACCGGTGCGCTCGGATCCCACGTAGGCGGCGACGACCACCGCCGCGGCCAGCGCGAGCGTCGCGGCCACGGCGATCGCCGCGGCCCGGTGCGGGACGGCGCCGTGTAGCCCGCCGTCGGGGAGCCGGGCCGCGGACAGCCGGTCGCGCAGGGCGTCCCAGCGGCCGGCGGGGGTCCCGGACGCGGCGTGCCCGGGCGGGTAGACGACCGGCACGGGCGCGGCGGCGCGCGCACCGCCCTGGACCGGTTCCGCCCAGGGCGCGGTGGGGGAGGGGGCGCGTCCGGGCGCCGGCACCGCGGTCCACGGCGCGTGCGGACCGGCGGCCGAACGGGCCGGGGACGGTGCGGCTCCGCCGGTCCGGTCGCTCCCTGCCCCGCCGGGGCCGGTCCGCTGTGCGGGGACCCCGCCCACCGACCGCTCCTCGGCGGGCACGGCGGGCCAGGGCATCGGCGGGGTCCGCGGGCCCGGCCGGTTCCGTACGTCCACCGGTCCGGTCAGCTCGGTGGGCTCCGGTGCGGGCTCCGGCGGCGTCCCGGCGGGGTCGGCGGTCCCGTCCCCGGCGCGCGGGGCGGGGACCGGGCCGGGCGTGGGTGCGGCGGTGCCGGGGGCCGGGTCGCCGTCGGTGGGTGCGGCGCCGGACAGCAGCGTCGTCGGATGCCCGTTGCGGCGGCCCTCCGGGCGCGCGGGGGTGCGGTCGTCGGCGTGGGGAGCGCTCATCGGTCCGGGACGCTAAGCGGGTCGACCGCCCCCCGACAGCGGCCGTTCGGAGCAGTAACGGCGGCCGGTCGCCTCGTCACGGTGACCGTCCGTGCACGACGACCGTCTGTCGTGCCCCTCCCGGCGGTCCTGCCGGACGCCGCCCGTCTCGTACCGGTCACCGCACGCCATCGTTGGCGTGGAAGCGTGAGCAATGCCAGCGACTGCCGGGGCGGCGACGACCGAGGCACGGCCCACGACAGCCACGAGCGGACCGGCGGCGGTGCTGGAGTCGCTGCCGCTGTCGGGGTGGCACCGGCGACTCGTCGTCCTGGGGGGATCGGGTCGTTCGTCGACCTGGACGAGGTGATCCTCGGCGGCGTGCTCGCCCCGCTCCTGGCCCGCGAGTGGGCGCTCGGCCCGGTCGGCACGGCGGCGGTGGTGTCGTCGGGCCCGGGCGTACACCGTCGCCTACCACGGTTTCGGCACGCTCGCGCCGCTGGTCCTGGTGGCCACGGGCTTCGACATCGGCGAGTCGCTCGGCTACGCCGCGCTCAGCTTCGCGGGGTACCCGCTCGGCTCGCTCGCGTCGGTCCCGCTGGTCGATCGGTTCGAGCGGAAGTGGCTGATCATCGGCTCGGTGCTGGCGATCGGCGTGCTCGGCATCGTGTTCGCGGCCGGCCACGGCCGGGCCGGTCGCGGTGTTCGGCGGCGCAGCGGGGCTCATCGTGCTGCTGTGCCTCGATGTCGGCCTGCTCGGCCCGCGCTCCACCGGACTCGCGCTGGAGGAGCCGGGTCGAGGGGGCATCCTGACCGCGTGAGCCAGGCCCTCTACGAGATCACCGTCAACGCGCTGCTCGACCGCGACCGCCCGATCACCCGGGCCTACTGGGACGCCGCCGTCGCCCGGGTCGGCGGGCACCGCGTGCCGCAGCTGCTCGCCGAGCTCACCGACGCCGGGCTGGTCGGGGCGGACCTGCTGCCCGGCGCCGTCGCCGAGGCGTGGGCGTCCGCCGACCGGCCGCTGGACCGGCTCCCGGCGGCGCGCTGGCGGGAGCTGTTCGGCGACGCCGGGCTGGCCCCGCCGGCCGTCACGGATGGGTCGTCGTCCCCCTGAGGGCCTTGTCGACGGCGTTGCGCGGCCCGTGCAGCGCCACCCCGACCAGGTCGAGCTCCTCGGCCCGGGCCGCGGCGACCACCGCACGGTTGTCGTGGTCGTTGCCGGTGGAGAACATCGCCGCGGTGAACACCGCCACCGGCAGCCCGCGGCCGACCGCCCGGGCCCGGCAGGCCGCGAGCGTCGTCGCGTCCCCGGCGCGGACGAGTACCGGCAGGCCGAGGGTCGGCAGGTAGGCGGTGCCGTCGGCGTCGGCGTAGGGCTCGCCGATCAGCTCGGGGACGCCGGCCGCGACCCCGGCGGCGAGGAACGCGGTCACGTTCGCGACCTGCCAGCCGAGCAGGTCGTCACGCAGCACGACGGCGATCTTGGTGGCGGGGCGTGCGGGGGAGGAGGGGAGCAGGGCGGAGAGGGTCACGTCGTCGATCCTCGACGGGCGGGCGTCCGCACTCTTGTACGTTCCTCACATGAACGGTGCCGGGCCGTGGGCGCCGGGCGAGGCCGTCACCGCCTGGCGGCCGCAGCGCGTGCCGGGCATCGCCGAGGTGCTGCACGCCCGCTTCGTCCGGCACCGGTACCCGCTGCACGCGCACTCCACGTGGACCGTCCTGATCGTCGACGACGGCGCCGTCCGCTACGACCTGGACCGGCGCCCGCACGGGACCGAGGAGGCCCCGGTGACGCTGCTGCCGCCCGGGGTCGCGCACGACGGACGTGCGGCGGGCGGCTCCGGCTTCCGTAAGCGGGTCCTCTACCTCGACCCCGCCGCGCTCGATCCCGGGGCGTCCGGGACGGGCGGGCTGGTCGGCCCCGCGGTCGACCGGCCGGGGGTGGCCGATCCCGTCCTGCGCCGCAGGCTCGACGAGCTGCACCGCGCGCTGGTCGTGCCGGGGGAGGAGCTGCAGGCCGAGAGCAGGCTCGCGCTCGTCGCGGAACGTCTCGCCCGGCATTTGGACACGGCCGCCGGGCCCGGCCGGGCACCGGCGGACGACCTGGCCGGCCGGCTGCGGGACCTGCTCGACACCCGGCTGGTCGACGGGGTGACCCTCGCCGAGGCCGGGCGGTTGCTGCACGCCCACCCCGGCCACCTGGTCCGCACCTTCTCGCGGCGCTTCGGGCTGCCGCCGCACCGCTACCTCGACGCCCGCCGCGTCGAACGGGCGCGGTCGCTGCTGCTGGACGGGACCCCGCCGGCGGCGACGGCCGCGGCGGTGGGGTTCCACGACCAGGCACACCTGCACCGCCGGTTCGTCCGGCTGGTCGGGGTCACGCCGGGCCGCTACGCCCGCAGCGGCCCGGCGGCGCGCTGAGGGTCACCAGCCCCGCGAGCGCCACTCCGGGATGCTCGGCCGCTCGGCTCCGAGCGTCGAGTCGTCCCCGTGGCCCGGGTAGAACCAGGTGTCGTCGTCGAGCCGGTCGAACACCCGCTCCTCGAGGTCGCCGATGAGCTGCGCGTTGTCCTCCGCCGACCAGGTCTTCCCCGGCCCGCCCGGGAACAGGCTGTCCCCGGTGAACAGGTGCGGCCGGTCCTCCCCGCGGTAGAGCAGCGCCAGCGAGCCCGGCGTGTGCCCGCGCAGGTGGATGACCTCCAGCTCGATCTCGCCGAAGGTGATCGTGTCGCCGTGCTCGACGAACTCGTCCATCGGGGCCGGCAGCTCCGGGGCGTCCTGCGGGTGGGCGATCAGCCGCGGCTCGAACATGCCCGCGATCGCGCCGAGTGCCTGCCAGTGGTCGGCGTGGCGGTGGGTGGTGACCAGGTGGCGCAGGTCCGGACGCTCGTCGGCGGCGCCGATGAGGTCGGCGATGCGGGTCGGCTCGGCCGCCGCGTCGATCAGCAGCGCCTCGTTGCTCCGCTTGCAGACGAGCAGGTAGGCGTTGTTGTCCATCTCGCCGACCGAGACCTTGCTGATGCTCAACCGCTCCAGGTCGCGGCGGATGGCCGCGCCGCCGGGGTCGGTGTGACCGGTGTAGTTCTCCAGGACGTCCACGAGCGGGAGGGTAGCGGCCCGCACCGACATCCCGCGGTGGGGAGAACCCGCCGGTCGCACCCACGGGGCCGCTGACGGATCGAACGGACGTGCGAGTACCGTGCAGTGCGGACCGACCGGCGCGTCCCGGTGTGCATCCACCGCGCCGGACCGCCTGCGGGGCCGGCTCGACGGGCTCGCTGTCGGTGGGGCGACCTAGCATCGGCGGCGGACGTGGGGACGAACCTCACCGGCCACAGGTGCCCGGTCGCGGAATGTCCCCAGCCCTGCGGGCGCTACGACCGGGTATCACCCGGACGGCACCGCCACCCCAGGAGGCGCGAAACGTGAGCGACCACAGCACCGACCGCCGCGACGCCGGCACCGCCCTGTCCCCGGGCGCGTCGCCGGTCCCGGACGGGCCGAAGCTGGTCGTGCGTGGCGCGCGCGAACACAACCTGCAGGGCATCGACATCGACCTGCCCCGCGACAGCATGATCGTCTTCACCGGGCTGTCCGGGTCCGGCAAGTCCAGCCTGGCGTTCGACACGATCTTCGCCGAGGGCCAGCGGCGCTACGTCGAGTCCCTCTCGGCCTACGCGCGCCAGTTCCTCGGGCAGATGGACAAGCCCGACGTCGACTTCATCGAGGGACTGTCCCCGGCGGTCTCGATCGACCAGAAGTCGACCAACCGCAACCCGCGGTCGACGGTCGGCACGATCACCGAGATCCACGACTACCTGCGGCTGCTCTACGCCCGCGCCGGCATCCCGCACTGCCCGACCTGCGGCGAGCGGATCGAGAAGCAGACCCCGCAGCAGATCGTCGACCAGGTCCTGGAGATGGAGCAGGGCAGCCGCTTCCAGGTGCTCGCGCCGGTCGTGCGCACCCGCAAGGGCGAGTTCGTCGACCTGTTCGGGAACCTGCAGGCCCAGGGCTACTCCCGCGTCCTCGTCGACGGCACGGTCCACCCGCTCTCGGACCCCCCGAAGCTGAAGAAGCAGGAGAAGCACGACATCTCCGTCGTGGTCGACCGGCTCTCGGTGAAGGCGACCGCCAAGCAGCGCCTCACCGACTCGGTGGAGACCGCGCTGCGGCTGGCCGACGGCCTGGTCGTGCTGGACTTCGTGGACCTGCCCGACGACGACCCGCAGCGCGAGCGCCGCTTCTCCGAGAAGATGGCCTGCCCGAACGGGCACACCCTCGCCGTCGACGACCTCGAGCCCCGCACGTTCTCCTTCAACTCGCCCTACGGCGCCTGCCCGGCCTGCTCCGGCATCGGCATCAAGAAGGAGGTCGACCCCGAGCTGGTCGTCCCCGACCCGGACCTGTCCCTCGGCGACGGCGCGATCGCGCCCTGGTCGTCCGGGCACAACGCGGAGTACTTCGGCCGGCTGCTGTCCGGTCTGGCCGCCGCGGTCGGGTTCCGGATGGACACCCCCTGGCGCACGCTGCCCGCCGCCGCCCGGAAGGCGGTGCTGCACGGCAGCGACGACCAGGTCCACGTGCGCTACCGCAACCGCTACGGCCGCGAGCGCTCGTACTACGCGAACTTCGAGGGCGTCATGCCGTTCCTCGAGCGCCGCCTGGAGCAGACCGAGTCCGAGTCGCAGCGGGAGCGCTACGAGGGCTACATGCGCGACATCCCCTGCCCCGCCTGCAACGGCGCCCGGCTGCGCCCCGAGGTGCTGTCGGTGACCCTGCCGCACCGCGACCTGGGGGAGCGGTCGATCGCGCAGGTGTCGAACATGTCGGTCGCCGAGTGCTCGCAGTTCCTGAACGGCATGGTCCTCGACGACCGGCAGGCCATGATCGCCGGCGCGGTGCTCAAGGAGGTGCAGGCCCGGCTGGGCTTCCTGCTCGACGTCGGGCTGGACTACCTGTCGCTGGACCGCGCCGCGGGCACGCTGTCCGGCGGCGAGGCGCAGCGCATCCGGCTGGCCACCCAGATCGGCTCCGGCCTGGTCGGGGTCCTCTACGTGCTCGACGAGCCGTCGATCGGGCTGCACCAGCGCGACAACCGGCGGCTGATCGACACGCTGACCCGGCTCAAGGAGCTGGGCAACACCCTGATCGTCGTCGAGCACGACGAGGACACCATCCGTGCCTCGGACTGGGCGGTGGACATCGGCCCCGGCGCCGGTGAGCACGGCGGCCGCGTCGTGCACTCCGGCACCATCGCCGACCTGGAGTCGCACGACACCTCACTGACCGGTGCCTACCTGTCCGGGCGCAAGTCGATCCCGCTGCCCGAGCGCCGCGAGCTCGACCACGACCGCAGGCTGACCATCGTCGGCGCCCGCGAGCACAACCTGCGCGGCATCGACGTCGACGTGCCGCTCGGCGGCCTGGTGTCGATCACCGGGGTGTCCGGGTCCGGCAAGTCGACGCTGATCAACGACATCCTCGCCACGGTGCTGGCGAACCGGCTCAACGGCGCCCGCCAGGTGCCGGGCCGGCACACCCGGATCAACGGCATCGACGAGCTCGACAAGCTCGTCCGGGTCGACCAGTCGCCGATCGGGCGGACCCCGCGGTCCAACCCGGCGACCTACACCGGCGTGTGGGACAAGGTCCGCAAGCTGTTCGCCGCGACCACGGAGGCGAAGGTCCGCGGCTACGCCGAGGGCCGCTTCTCCTTCAACGTCAAGGGCGGCCGCTGCGAGGCGTGCACCGGCGACGGCACGATCAAGATCGAGATGAACTTCCTGCCGGACGTCTACGTGCCGTGCGAGGTCTGCAAGGGGGCCCGGTACAACCGGGAGACCCTCGAGGTCCACTACAAGGGCAAGACCGTCGCCGACGTCCTCGACATGCCGATCGAGGAGGCCGCCGGGTTCTTCGAGCCGATCACCTCGATCGCCCGCTACCTGCGGACCCTGGTCGACGTCGGCCTCGGCTACGTCCGGCTCGGGCAGCCCGCGCCGACGCTGTCCGGCGGTGAGGCCCAGCGCGTCAAGCTCGCCAGTGAGCTGCAGAAGCGCAGCAACGGCCGCACTGTCTACATCCTCGACGAGCCGACCACCGGTCTGCACTTCGAGGACATCCGCAAGCTCCTCGCCGTCATCCAGGGGTTGGCGGACAAGGGCAACACCGTGATCGTGATCGAGCACAACCTCGACGTCATCAAGACCTCGGACTGGGTCATCGACATGGGCCCGGAGGGCGGCTCGGGCGGCGGGACCGTGGTGGCCCAGGGGACACCGGAGCAGATCGCGGCACACCCCGACAGCCACACCGGCCGGTTCCTGCGCGACCTGGTCACCCCGGACGACACACCGGTCACGCCGGTCCGGCGGCGGACCTCGTCGTCGAACGGCAACGGCACCGCGGGCGCGGGGCGGCCGACGACCGCACGGCGCAGCCGGGCCAAGGCCGCCAGCGCGGGCTGAGCCCGGCCCCGGTCCAGGTCCGTGCAGGTCCTGGCCCGGACCCCGCGTTCCCGGCGCACCGGCAGCCTGTTACCCTCGGGAATGCGACCACCCGGGATCGCGTTGACACGTGTGTTCCGGGCGTCAAGTGGAGCCCCGCTCCCACCCGCGCCGTGATCGTAACGGTGTCCGGGTCCATGGTCCGGCTTCGCGGCAGCATTCTGTCGCGGGCCGATCAACGGGTCTTCGCTTGTCGTCGCCGGCAGCAGGTAGTAGCGACACAGCGAGTCACACAGGAGACCCCATCAGCACAGAGCCCCGCATCAACGACCGCATCCGCGTGCCCGAGGTCCGCCTCGTGGGCCCGAACGGCGAGCAGGTCGGGATCGTGCGCATCGAGGACGCCCTCAAGCTGGCCCAGGACGCCGACCTCGACCTCGTCGAGGTCGCCGGCCAGGCCCGCCCGCCGGTCTGCAAGCTCATGGACTACGGAAAGTTCAAGTACGAGAGCGCGCAGAAGGCCCGGGAGTCCCGGCGCAACCAGCAGCTCACCGTGATCAAGGAGCAGAAGCTCCGGCCGAAGATCGACAAGCACGACTACGAGACGAAGCGCGGTCACGTCATCCGCTTCCTCGAAGGCGGCAACAAGGTCAAGGTCACGATCATGTTCCGTGGTCGCGAGCAGTCGCGTCCCGAGCTGGGCTACCGCCTGCTCCAGCGCCTGGCCGAGGACATCGGTGACATGGCCGTCGTCGAGGCCGCTCCGAAACAGGACGGCCGCAACATGACGATGGTGCTGGCACCGACCAAGAAGCCGGCGTCGCGCAAGACGACGGCGGCAGCCGGCTCCGACGCCCCGGCAGACGCCCCCGCCGAAGCCGAGGCGTGAGCCCGCTCCCGTGCCCGGCCGCAGCCGGGCACGGGAGGGACACGCAGTACCCGCACCGACCCCCGGAACCTCGGGGGCCGACATCGAACGGATACGTCATGCCGAAGAACAAGACGCACAAGGGGACCGCGAAGCGCGTCCGCATCACCGGTGGCGGCAAGCTCATGCGCCAGCAGGCCGGGCTGCGGCACCGTCTCGAGGTCAAGTCGCGCAAGGAGAAGCGCGACCTGTCGGGCACCGTCGAGCTCGCCAAGGCCGATGTGAAGCGCGTCAAGAAGCTGCTCGGTCACTGACCTTCCGCCCCTTTCACGAACCCCGGCACGCCGTACCCCCATCGCGGTAGTGCCGGAGAAGCCCCAGGAGATACCCCATGGCACGCGTGAAGCGCTCCGTGAACGCCCAGAAGAAGCGCCGCACCACGCTGGAGTCGGCCGCCGGCTACCGCGGGCAGCGCTCGCGGCTGTACCGCAAGGCCAAGGAGCAGATGCTCCACTCGATGAACTACGCCTACCGGGACCGTCGTGCGCGCAAGGGCGACTTCCGGCAGCTGTGGATCACTCGCATCAACGCCGCGGCCCGCGCCAACGACATGACCTACAACCGGTTCATCCAGGGCCTCAAGGCCGCCGGTGTCGAGGTCGACCGCAAGAACCTCGCCGAGATCGCCGTGAGCGACCCGGCCGCGTTCGCCGCGCTCGTCGCGGTGGCGAAGGAGAACCTGCCGGTCGGCACCGAGCAGGGCTCCGCGGCCTGAGGTGACCCGAGGCGACATCGAGTCGCGCGGCGCCGGCGAGCGCTCCGCGGACTCCACGCCCGGTACCGAACGCACTCCCCGCGTCGCAGCGGCACGCAAGCTGCTGCGGCGCGCGGGGCGCGATCGGACCGGGCGTTTCCTCGTGGAGGGCGCCCAGGCCGTCCGCGAGGCCCTCGCCGCCGTGACGGTGCACGAGCTGTTCGTCACCGCCGTCGCCGCCGAGCGCCACCCCGAGCTGGTGGAGGCCGCGGAGCGCTCCGGCGCCCGCGTGTCCCCGGTGACGGACAAGGCCGCCGCGGGTCTGTCCGAGACGGTCACCCCGCAGGGGATCGTCGCCGTCTGCGACCTGCTCGACGTCCCGGTCGCCACCGCGCTGGCCGGGGTCCCCGGATTCGTCACGGTCTGCGACGGCATCTCCGACCCCGGCAACGTCGGCACCGTGATCAGGGTCGCCGACGCGGCGGGCTGCGACGCGGTCCTCCTGGCGGGGGACACCGTCGACCCGCACAACGGCAAGGCCGTCCGGGCCTCCACCGGCAGCGTGTTCCATCTGCCGCTGGCCCGCGACCGGGACGCGCCCGCCGTCGTCGAGATGTGTCGCGCGGCCGGGCTGACCACGCTCGTCGCCGACGGGCACGGCGAGGTCGACCTGCACGACCCCGCGGTCACCCCGACCCTCGCCGGTCCCGTCGCCTGGATCCTCGGCAGCGAGGCGCACGGCCCGTCGGCCGAGGTGCACGCCTCCGCGGACCACCGGGTCCGTGTCCCGATCCACGGCCGCGCCGAGTCGCTGAACCTCGCCACCGCCGCGGCGATCTGCCTGTACGCGACGGTGGGGGCCCGCGCCGGCGTCGCCCCGCAGCTGTCCCCGGCGCGCGACTGAAACCGGCTCGCGGCCGCCCTCTACGATCGTGGGCACCATGAGTGAGAACGACACGGCGAGCCCTCTCGACCCGGATGCACTGAAGGCCGCGGTGGAGGCCGCCCGCACGGCGTTCGACGAGGCGGGCGACCTCGACGCGCTGGCCGCGGCGAAGCCCGCGCACCTCGGCGACCGCGCCCCGATCCCGATGGCCCGCCGGTCGCTGGGGCAGCTGCCCGGCCCCGAGCGCGCCGACGCCGGCAAGCGGGTCAACGCCGCCCGCGTGGAGGCCCAGGCCGCGTTCGACGCGCGCCGCGAGGTCCTGCTCGTCGAGCGCGACGCCCGGGTGCTGGCCGAGGAGGCCGTCGACGTCACGCTGCCCTGGGACCGTCGCCCGCGCGGCGCGCGCCACCCCATCACACAGCTGTCCGAGCGGATCGCCGACATCTTCGTCGGGATGGGCTGGGAGGTCGCGGAGGGTCCCGAGGTCGAGGCGTCGTGGCTGAACTTCGACGCGCTCAACTTCGGCAAGGACCACCCCGCCCGCACCATGCAGGACACCTTCTACCTGGGTGACCCCGAGCGCGGGCAGGACTCGGGCACGGTGCTGCGCACGCACACCTCGCCGGTGCAGGTCCGGTCGCTGCTGGAGCGCGAGCTGCCGGTCTACGTGGCCTGCCCCGGCCGGACCTTCCGCACCGACGAGCTCGACGCCACCCACACCCCGGTGTTCCACCAGGTCGAGGGCCTCGCCGTCGACCGCGGGCTGACCATGGCCCACCTCAAGGGGACGCTCGACGCGTTCGCCCGCGCGGTGTTCGGCCCGGAGGCCGGTACCCGGATGCGGCCGTCGTACTTCCCGTTCACCGAGCCCTCGGCCGAGGTGGACCTGTGGTTCCCGCAGAAGAAGGGCGGCCCCGGCTGGGTCGAGTGGGGCGGCTGCGGCATGGTCAACCCCCACGTCCTGCGCGCCTGCGGCGTCGACACCGACGTCTACTCCGGTTTCGCGTTCGGCATGGGCATCGAGCGGACCCTGATGTTCCGCAACGGCATCCCGGACATGCGGGACATGGTCGAGGGCGACGTGCGCTTCTCGACCGCGTTCGGTGTCTGACCCGGCCCACCCCGCTTCCACACGAGGAGTTCTGAGCAGTGCGAGTGTCCGCGTCCTGGCTCGCCCGGCACATCGACCCGGCGGCGCTGCCCGCCGGTCCCGAGGCGATCGGCGACGCCTTCGTCCGCGTCGGGCTGGAGGTCGAGGAGATCCATCCGGCCCCCGCGGTCACCGGGCCGGTCACGGTCGCCCGGGTCGAGGAGATCGAGGAGCTCACCGGGTTCAAGAAGCCGATCCGGTACTGCCGGGTGGGCTTCGAGGGGCAGCGCCACCGCTACGTGGTGTGCGGTGCCCGCAACTTCGCGGTCGGCGACCTCGTCGTCGTCACCGAGCCGGGTGCGGTGCTGCCCGGTGACTTCGCGATCGCCCAGCGCACGACCTACGGCAAGGTCTCCGACGGCATGATCGCCTCGGCGAAGGAGCTCGGCCTCGGCGCCGAGAGCGGCGGCATCCTCGTGCTGCCGCCCGGCACTGCCGAGCCCGGCGACGACGCCCTCGACGTCCTCGGCCTGTCCGAGCCCGTCGTCGAGCTCGCCGTCACCCCGGACCGGGGCTACTGCTTCGCCGTCCGCGGTCTCGCCCGCGAGCTCGCGACCTCGCTCGACGCCGACTACACCGACCCGGTCACCCGGGTCACCGTCCCGGAGACCACCGGCGACGCGTGGCCGGTGCGGCTCGCCGACACCGATGCCTGCCCGCGGTTCGTCGCGCGCCGGGTGGACGGCGTCGACCCGGCCGCGCCCAGCCCCTGGTGGATGCAGCGCGCGCTGCTCTCGGCCGGGATGCGGCCGATCTCGCTGATCGTCGACGTCACCAACTTCGTGATGCTCGACCTGGGCCAGCCGCTGCACGCCTACGACGCGACCCGCCTGACCGGCGCCATCGAGGTCCGCCGTGCGACGACGGGGGAGAAGCTGCAGACCCTCGACGGCCACACCCGTGCGCTGGACACCGACGACCTGCTCATCACCGACGACTCCGGCCCGATCGGGCTCGCCGGTGTCATGGGCGGCGCGTCCACCGAGATCCCCGCGCCGGAGGACCTCGCCGACGGCGCCCGGGTCGACGTGCTGCTGGAGGCCGCGCACTTCTCCCCACCGGTGATCGCGCGCGCCGCGCGCCGGCACAAGCTGCCCAGCGAGGCGTCCAAGCGGTTCGAGCGGGTGGTGGACCCGGCGCTGCCGCCGGTCGCGGCCGAGCGCGCTGCGCAGCTGCTCGTCGAGCTCGGCGGCGGGACCCTCGCCGACGGCCGCACCGACGCCGGCGGGGTCCCCGCCGTCGCGAGCGTGCGGATGCCGCTGTCGATGCCCGACCGCGTCGCCGGCGTCGACTACCCGCGCGGGGCCACCGTGCGCCGCCTGACCCAGGTCGGCTGCGCCGTCTCGCTGGACACCGGTGCCGGCGGCGAGGGCGTCGTCGTCGCGACCCCGCCGACCTGGCGCCCGGACATCACCATGGCCGCCGACCTGGTGGAGGAGGTGCTGCGCCTGGAGGGCTACGACGCCATCCCCTCCGTGCTGCCCACCGCCCCGGCCGGCCGTGGCCTGACCGCCGCCCAGCAGCGCCGCCGCGCGGTGTCGCGCGCCCTGGCCGAGGCCGGCCACGTCGAGGTGCTGCCGTTCCCGTTCGTCTCCGACGCCGTCTGGGACGACCTGGGTCTGCCCGCCGACGACGAGCGCCGCCGCACCGTGGCCGTCACCAACCCGCTCGACGCCGAGCGGTCCCGGCTCACGACGACCCTGCTCCCCGGGCTGCTGGACATGCTGGTGCGCAACCGTTCCCGCGGCGCCGAGGACCTCGCGCTGTACGCGATCGCGCAGGTCGTGCAGCCGGGGGAGACCACCCCCGCGATGCCCGACCCCGCCGTCACCGGCCGTCCGTCCGACGCCGAGTACGCCGCCCTGCGCGCCGCGCTGCCCGACCAGCCCGTGCACGTCGGGGTCGTCCTCGCCGGGAACCGCGAGCCGCGCGGCTGGTGGGGCCGGGGCCGTCCCGCCGCCTGGTCCGACGCCGTCGAGGCGGCCCGGCTGACCGGTGCCGCCGCCGGGGTGGAGCTGCGGCCGCGTCGCGCCGAGCGGGCGCCGTGGCACCCGGGCCGGTGCGCGGAGCTCGTCGTCGCGGGCACCGACACCGTCGTCGGGTACGCCGGGGAGCTGCACCCCAAGGTCGTCGAGGCGCTGGGGCTGCCGGCCCGCACCGCCGCCGCGGAGATCGACCTCGACGCGGTCCCGCTGCGGGAGAACCTGCCGGTGCCGCGGGTGTCGCCGTTCCCGCCGGTCGCGGTGGACGTCGCGCTGGTCGCCGACGAGACGGTCCCGGCCGCGGACCTCGCCGACGCGCTCACCTCGGGCGCGGGGGAGCTGCTGGAGTCGGTGCGGCTGTTCGACGTCTACACCGGCGACCAGGTCGGACAGGGCCGCCGCTCGCTGGCGTTCTCGCTGCGCCTGCGCGCCGCGGACCGCACGCTGACCAGCGAGGAGGCGAACGCCGCGCGTGACGCGGCGGTCGCCGAGGCCACCGCCCGGCACGGAGCCGCATTGCGCTGACCCCCGGTCCGTGGCGGGCCCGTGCCGGGCCACGGCCGGCTCAGCGCGGGGCCGCCGCGACGGCGGCCACCGCGGCGGCCCGCCACCGGTCGCGGGACGGTGTCCGCCCCGCGACCGCCACCGTCACCAGGTGCCGGGCGGTGGCCAGCTGCAGGGTCGGCCCGGCGACGGTGTCGAGCACCGTCGCGGAGGTCCCCGCCGGGAGCCCGGTCACCGCGCTGCCGTGCCGGGCGCCGGCGACGTAGCCGGCCGGCGTGCCCCGGTTCGTCGTGTACACGTTGACCGACACCGTCACGCCGTCGGCGAGCGCGAAGCAGGCCCGGGTGCGGGTCCCGTCGGTGCGGGTGACGACGGCGTTCGTCGCCGGCGCGACCGGCGGCCCGCCCAGCAGCCCGGTCAGCGCTGCCCGGTCGAGCAGGCACTCGTCGGCCACCACGTCCGAGGTCAGTGGGGCCGGAGCGGCCGGAGATGCGGGCCGGGCCGTGGCGCGCGCCGTACCCGGGGAGGGCCGGACCCGGCCGTCCGGGACACGGGACGCGCCGTCCCCGACCGGCACCGGGGGCACCGTGCGCGCCACGCCGGCCCCGCCGTCGGGAGGATCGGACGGGACCCCGGACGGGGGCGGCACGGGGACGGGCGGGACCGTCGCCGTCGGGCGGCCGTCGGTGGTCGGGGCGGCGAGCGGCCCGTTCGACAGCGGCCCCGGCACCGTGAACGACGTCGGCGGACGCCGGGTGGGCTCCGTCGGCCCCGCTCCGGACGAGAACGGCGCGGGTCCTCGACCCGTCGGCCACGGCGTCCCGGACACGGTCGACGCGCACCCGGCGAGCAGCCCCGCGAGCACCGTCGCGACGGCCGCCGTGCGCGCCACCGACCGCCTCCGTGCGGGCGCGCCCGCGTCCGGTCCCACCCCGCGTGTCACCCGTCGCCGCACCCGCGGGAAACTAGGCGTCGCACGCGGCCGCCGGGCCCGGTTCCGCACCGCCCGATCGCGATCGTGAATACCGATTGCATGGCTTTCCGAGGCCGTGCATACTCATCCACGTGGTACGCATCGCAGTGGCGGGAGCCAGTGGCTACGCCGGGGGAGAGCTCCTCCGGCTGCTGCTCGCACATCCCGAGGTGGAGATCGGCGCCCTCACGGCCGGCGGGAACGCGGGGACGCGTCTGGGCGAGCACCAGCCGCACCTGACCCCGCTCGCGGACCGCGTCCTGGGCGAGAGCACGGCCGAGAACCTCGCCGGACACGACGCGGTGTTCCTCGCACTGCCGCACGGCAGGTCCGCCGAGCTGGCGGCCCAGCTGGGGCCGGACACGCTCGTCGTGGACTGCGGGGCGGACCACCGCCTCACCGACCCGGCCGCCTGGGACCGCTGGTACGGCGGCGAGCACGCCGGGCACTGGCCCTACGGGCTGCCCGAGCTGCCCGGTGCCCGGGCCGCGCTGACCGGCACCCGTCGTGTCGCGGTGCCGGGCTGCTACCCGACCGGCACCAGCCTCGCGCTGGTCCCGGCCCTGGTCGCCGGCCTGGTGGCCCCCGAGGTCGTGATCACCGCGGTCACCGGCACCTCCGGCGCGGGCAAGTCGCTCAAGCCGCACCTGCTGGGCGCGGAGGTCATGGGGTCGCTGTCGGCGTACGGCGTCGGCGGCGTGCACCGGCACACCCCCGAGATCGCACAGAACCTGTCCACCGCGCTCGGCTCTCCCGTGTCGGTGAGCTTCACCCCGGTGCTCGCGCCGCTGCCGCGCGGCATCCTCGCCTCCTGCTCCGCCCCGCTGGCCGACCCGGCGACCGACGCCGAGGCGATCCGGGCGGTCTACGAGAAGGCCTACGCCGACGAGCCGTTCGTGCGGCTGCTGCCCGAGGGCCAGTGGCCCACCACGGCGCAGACCCTCGGCTCCAACATGGTCGCGCTGCAGGTCACCGTCGACGTCGACGCCGCCCGGCTGGTCGTCGTCTCCGCGATCGACAACCTCACCAAGGGCACCGCGGGCGGCGCCGTCCAGTGCATGAACCTGGCCCTCGGTCTGCCCGAGACCACCGGCCTGCCGACGACGGGAGTGGCGCCGTGAGCGTGACCGCAGCCCAGGGCTTCCGGGCCGCCGGGATCGCCGCCGGGATCAAGAAGTCCGGGAAGGCCGACCTGGCGCTCGTCGTCAACGACGGCCCGCGCGCCGAGGCCGCCGGGGTCTTCACCCGCAACAAGGTCAAGGCCGCCCCCGTCCTCTGGTCCCAGCAGGTGCTGACCACCGGCTCGCTGCGCGCGGTCGTCCTCAACTCCGGCGGGGCGAACGCCTGCACCGGCGCCGAGGGCTTCCAGGTCGCGCACGCCACCGCGGAGCAGGTCGCCGAGGTGGTCGGCTGCGGCGCGATCGACGTCGCCGTGTGCTCCACCGGCCTGATCGGTGAGCAGCTCCCGCGGGAGACCGTGCTCGCCGGGGTCCGGTCGGCCGCCGCGGAGCTGGCGTCCGGGCCCGAGGCCGGGTCCGCCGTCGCCGCCGCGATCATGACGACCGACACCGTCCCGAAGGAGTCCGCGGTCACCGACCCGGCGGGCTGGACCGTCGGGGGCACCACCAAGGGCGCCGGGATGATCGCCCCGTCGATGGCGACCATGCTCAGCGTGGTCACCACCGACGCCGTCCTCGACCGGGCCACGCTCGACGCCGCGCTGCGCGAGGCGGTCCGCTACAGCTTCGACCGGCTCGACGTCGACGGCTCGATGTCCACCAACGACACCGTGCTGGTGCTGGCCTCCGGTGCGTCCGGCGTCGAGGCCGACCCGGCGGTGTTCACCGCCGCGCTCACCCGCGTGTGCCGCGACCTCGCCGAGCAGATGCAGGCCGACGCCGAGGGCGTCACCAAGCGGATCACCGTGCGGGTCACCGGCGCCGCCTCCGAGGACGACGCGGTCACCGTCGCCCGCACGATCGCCCGCGACTCCCTGGTCAAGACCGCGATGTTCGGGTCCGACCCCAACTGGGGCCGGGTCGCCGCCTCCGCCGGGTACGCCGACGCCGAGATCGACCCCGAGCGCCTCGACGTCACGATCAACGGCGTGCTGCTGTGCAAGGGCGCCGTCGTCGCCGGGGACCGGGCCGACTGCGACCTGTCCGGGAAGGACGTGCTGATCGAGGTCGAGCTGGGCCTGTCCGGTGGGGCCGACGGGCACACCGCCGAGATCCGGACCACCGACCTGTCGCACGCCTACGTGGAGGAGAACAGTGCCTACTCCTCCTGAGCCGGTCGCCCCGGACGCGCTGCCGCAGCCGCAGATCGCGCCGTCCCCGGAGACCCCGGCCCGGCTGAAGCGGGCGGGGGAGAAGGCCGGTGTGCTCGCCGAGGCGCTGCCCTGGCTGCAGCGCTTCCACGGCCGGATCGTCGTCGTCAAGTACGGCGGCAACGCCATGATCGACGAGGAGCTGAAGCAGGCCTTCGCCCGGGACATGGTGTTCCTGCGGCTCGCGGGTATCCACCCGGTCGTCGTGCACGGCGGCGGGCCGCAGATCTCGGCGATGCTGAAACGGCTCGGCATGCCCGGCGAGTTCCGCGGCGGCCTGCGCGTCACCACCCCGGAGACGATGGAGATCGTCCGGATGGTGCTGTTCGGCCAGGTCGGGCGCGAGCTCGTCGGGCTGATCAACGCCCACGGGCCGCTCGCCGTCGGCCTGTCCGGGGAGGACGCGGGTTTGTTCACGGCCGAGAAGCGCACCGCGCTGGTCGGGGGCGAGCCCGTCGACATCGGTCTGGTCGGTGACGTCACGAGGGTCAACCCGGACGCGGTGCTGGACATCATCGCGGCGGGTCGCATCCCGGTCGTCGCCGGGATCGCGCCGGACGCCGACGGCCAGGTCCACAACATCAACGCCGACAGCGCCGCCGCGGCGCTCGCCGGCGCGCTGGACGCCGCGAAGCTCGTGGTGCTCACCGACGTCGAGGGGCTCTACGCGAACTACCCCGACCCGGAGTCGATCATCACCTCGCTGACCGCGGACCAGCTCGAGCCGATGCTGCCCCGCCTGGAGAGCGGCATGGCCCCGAAGATGGAGGCCTGCCTGCGCGCCGTGCGGTCGGGCGTCGGACAGGCCCACGTGATCGACGGTCGGGTGCCGCACTCGGTCCTGCTCGAGGTGTTCACACACGACGGCGTCGGCACCATGGTGCTGCCGGACGCCACAGCCGGGGGAACGACATGACCACGCACGCGCAGCGGTGGCAGGCCGCTCTGATGAACAACTACGGCACCCCGCCACTGACCCTGGTCCGTGGCGAGGGCGCCCGCGTCTGGGACGCCGAGGGTCGCGCGTACCTGGACCTCTACTCCGGGATCGCGGTCAACGCGCTCGGACACGCGCACCCGGCCGTCGTCGAGGCGGTGTCCGAGCAGGTCCGTACCCTGGGCCACACCTCGAACTTCTTCATCACCGAGCCCGCGCTGCAGCTCGCCGAGCGGCTGCAGGCACTGCTCGGCCGCGACGACGCCCGCACCCTGCTCTGCAACTCCGGCACCGAGGCCAACGAGGCCGCCTTCAAGATCGTCCGCCGGACCGGCAGGCCGGAGATCATCGCCTGCGAGGGCGCGTTCCACGGCCGCACGATGGGTGCGCTCGCGCTGACCGGGCAGCCCGCCAAGCGGGCCCCGTTCGAGCCGATGCCCGCCGGGGTGACCCACATCCCGTTCGGTGACGTCGCCGCACTCGACGCCGCCGTCACCGAGCGGACCGCCGCGGTGTTCCTGGAGCCGATCCTCGGGGAGGCCGGCGTGATCGTGCCGCCCGAGGGGTATCTGGCGGAGGCCCGGCGGATCACCGCCGAGCGCGGCGCACTGCTGGTCCTCGACGAGGTCCAGACCGGGATCGGCCGCACCGGCTACTGGTTCGCGCACCAGGCGCACGGCATCGTCCCCGACGCGATCACCCTGGCCAAGGGCCTCGGCGGCGGTCTCCCGATCGGGGCCTGCGTCGGGTTCGGCGCCGCCGCAGCGCTGCTCGAGCCCGGCCAGCACGGCACCACCTTCGGTGGCAACCCGGTGTCGTGCGCCGCGGCGCTCGCCGTCCTCGACACGGTCGCCGCCGAGGGGCTGCTCGCCCACGTCGACCGGCTCGGCAAGGAGATCCGCAGCCGGATCGAGGGTCTCGGCCACCCCCTGGTCGGCGACGTCTCCGGCGCCGGTCTGCACATCGGCGTCGGCCTCACCGCGCCGGTCGCCGCCCCGGCCGCCGCGGCCGCGCGCGACGCCGGGATCCTGGTCAACAACGCCACCCCGGACCGGCTGCGGCTGGCCCCGGCGCTGACCCTGACCGGCGACGAGGCCGAGGAGTTCCTGACGGCTCTGCCCGCCGTGCTCGACGCGGCCGCCGCCCAGCACGAGGGGCAGGGGAACTGATGGTCCGCCACCTGCTCCGCGACGACGACCTGACCCCGGCCGAGCAGGCCGAGGTCCTCGACCTCGCCGACCGGCTCAAGGCCGACCCGTTCGCCGAGCGCCCGCTCGCCGGGCCGCGCGCCGTGGGGGTCGTGTTCGACAAGTCCTCCACCCGCACCCGGGTGTCGTTCGAGGCCGGGATCAGCCAGCTCGGCGGCACCGCGATCATCCTCGACGGCACCACCAGCCAGCTGGGGCGCGGCGAGACCATCTCCGACACCTCCCGGGTGCTGTCGCGCTACGTCGACGCGATCGTGTGGCGCACCAGCGGCCAGGAGCGGATCGAGGAGATGGCCTGCGCGGCGACCGTGCCGGTCGTCAACGCGCTGACCGACCTGTTCCACCCGTGCCAGATCCTGGCGGACCTGCAGACCGTGCGGGAGCGCTTCGGCCGTCTCGCCGGGCTCACCCTGACCTACCTCGGCGACGGTGCGAACAACGTCGCCCACTCGCTGCTGCTCGGCGGGGCCACGGCCGGGCTGCACGTCCGGATCGCCGCGCCCGCCGGGTTCACCCCCGACGACGGCGTGTTGCGCGACGCGAAGACCCGGGCCGAGCAGACCGGGGGATCGGTCACGCTCGTCGCGGACCCGGTCGCCGCCGTCGCCGGCGCCCAGGTCGTCGTCACCGACACCTGGACCTCGATGGGCCAGGAGGACGACGGGCTCGACCGGGTCGCGCCGTTCCGGCCCTATCAGGTGAACGCCGCCCTGCTGGAGCGCGCCGCACCGGACGCGGTCGTGCTGCACTGCCTGCCGGCCCACCGGGGGGACGAGATCACCGACGAGGTCCTCGACGGCCCCGCCAGCGCCGTCTGGGACGAGGCCGAGAACCGGTTGCACGCGCAGAAGGCGCTGCTCACCTGGCTCCTTCGGCATGGGTGAGGCGGACCGCGACCGCAGGAACCCGGTGAGCCGGGCCAGCCGGCAGGCGGCCGTCATCGACGTGGTCTGGAACTACGAGCTGAGCAGCCAGGTGGAGATCATCGGGTTGCTCCACGAGCGGCACGGCATCGAGACGACCCAGGCCACGCTCTCGCGTGACCTGGACGAACTGGGCGCGGTGAAGCTCCGCGGCGCGGACGGCGGGCAGCCGGTCTACCGCATCCCCGAGGACGGCAGCCCCGTGCGCGGGGTCGAGGGCGGCACGGGGCGGCTCGCCCGGTTGCTGGGGGAGCTGCTCGTGTCCGCCGACGCGAGTGGGAACCTGGCGGTCCTGCGGACCCCGCCGGGCGCGGCGCACTACCTCGCGAGCGCACTCGACCGGGCCGCACTGCACGACGTCGTCGGCACCATCGCCGGCGACGACACGGTCATCGTCGTCGCCCGTGAGCCCCTCACCGGGGCGGAGCTGGCGGAACGGCTGCAGGACCTGCCCCGGAGGGCCCACGCGGCCGCCGGGACGCACGACGAACGAGAAGGAGAGCCGACATGACCGACGCGGACCCCCGACAGGGCGCGGTCGCCGGTGGCGGAGCGCTGTGGGGTGGCCGGTTCGCGTCCGGTCCGGCCGACGCGCTCGCGGCGCTGTCGAAGTCCACCCACTTCGACTGGGCACTGGCCCCCTACGACATCCGCGGCTCGAAGGCGCACGCCCGGGTCCTGCACCGCGCCGGTCTGCTGACCGACGAGGAGCTGTCGGGAATGCACAAGGCGCTCGACGAGCTCGCCGCCGACGTCGCCTCCGGGGCGTTCGGCCCCGACCCGGGCGATGAGGACGTGCACACCGCACTGGAGCGCGGCCTCATCGAGCGGGCCGGTGCCGACCTGGGCGGCAAGCTGCGGGCCGGTCGCTCGCGCAACGACCAGGTCGCCACCCAGTTCCGGATGTGGCTGCGCGACGCCACGCGACGGGTCGGCTCCGGCGTGCTCGACGTCGTCGACGCCCTCGTCGCCCAGGCGCAGGCCCACCCCGGCGCGCCGATGCCCGGCCGCACCCACCTGCAGCACGCCCAGCCGGTGCTGCTCGGCCACCAGCTGGCCGCGCACGCCCAGGCCCTGCTGCGCGACGTCGACCGGCTCGCCGACTGGGACCGGCGCAGCGCCTGGTCGCCCTACGGCTCCGGCGCGCTCGCCGGGTCCTCGCTCGGGCTCGACCCGGATGCCGTCGCCGCCGAGCTCGGCTTCACCGGGTCCTCGGCCAACTCGATCGACGGGACCGCCTCGCGGGACTTCGCCGCCGAGGCCGCGTTCGTCCTCGCGATGATCGGCGTCGACCTGTCGCGGCTGTCGGAGGAGATCATCCTCTGGGCGACGGCCGAGTTCGGCTACGTCACCCTCGACGACGCGTTCTCCACCGGCAGCTCGATCATGCCGCAGAAGAAGAACCCCGACGTCGCCGAGCTGGCCCGCGGCAAGTCCGGTCGGCTCGTCGGCAACCTCGCCGGGCTCATGACCACCCTCAAGGGGCTCCCGCTGGCCTACAACCGGGACCTGCAGGAGGACAAGGAGCCGCTGTTCGACTCGGTCGCGCAGCTGGAACTCCTGCTCCCCGCGGTCGCCGGGATGGTGGCCACCCTGACCTTCCACACCGGGCGGCTCGCCGAGCTGGCCCCGGCCGGGTTCACCCTCGCCACCGACGTGGCCGAGTGGCTCGTCCGGCAGGGCGTCCCGTTCCGCGTGGCGCACGAGGCCGCGGGCGGCTGCGTCCGCGCCGCCGAGGCCCGCGGCGTCGGACTGGAGGACCTGACCGACGCCGAGCTGGCCGCCGTGCACCCGGCACTCGACCCGAGTGTCCGCGACGTACTGACCGTGGAAGGCTCCATCGCGTCGCGGAACGCGCGCGGTGGGACGGCCGGCGACCGGGTCGCCGAGCAGCTCACCGACCTGCGTACCGCGGTCGCAGCAGCGCGAGAGTTCACCGGAGGAACCGCATGACCGACCCTGCCGCAGCCTACGAGGAGCTCAAGGCCGCTGGCCTGAAGCTCGACCTGACGCGGGGCAAGCCGTCCGCGCAGCAGCTGGACCTGTCCCACGAGCTGCTCGGCCTGCCGGGCGCGGGACAGTTCCGCGCGGCCGACGGAACCGACACCCGCAACTACGGCGGCGGCCAGGGTCTGCCCGAGCTGCGGGAGATCTTCGCGCCGTCGCTGCAGGTCCCGGTCGGGCAACTGGTGGCGTCGAACAACTCCAGCCTGGAGCTGATGCACGACACGCTCGTGCACGCCCTGCTGACCGCGTTGCCCGGTGCCCCGACGCGCTGGGTCGACGCCGGCCGGGTCGCGTTCATCGCCCCGGTCCCCGGCTACGACCGCCACTACGGCGTGTGCGAGCGGCTCGGGATCGACCTCGTCACCGTCCCGATGACCGCGGACGGCCCCGACATGGATGAGGTCGAGCGGCTCGTCGCCGAGGACCCGTCGATCAAGGGCATCTGGTGCGTGCCGAAGTACTCGAACCCCGACGGGGCCGTCTACTCCGACGAGGTCGTGCGCCGGCTGGCCACCATGCCGACCGCCGCCCCGGACTTCCGCATCATGTGGGACAACGCCTACGCGGTGCACCACCTGACCACTGAGGAGGTCGAGATTGCCGACGTCCTCACCCTGGCCGCCGAGGCGGGCAACGCGGACCGCCCGTTCGTCTTCGGGTCCACCTCGAAGATCACCCTCGCCGGTGCGGGCGTCGCGTTCTTCGGTGCCTCGCAGGCGAACGTCGACTGGTGGCTGAAGCTGGCGTCGAAGAAGACGATCGGCCCGGACAAGGTCAACCACCTGCGGCACGCCCTGTTCCTCAAGGACGCCGCCGGGCTGCGGGCGCACATGGCCGCGCACCGCGAGCTGATCGCGCCGAAGTTCGCCGCGGTCGACCGGCTGCTGACCGAGGCGTTCTCCGACGTCGAGGGCGTGTCGTGGACCAAGCCCCGGGGTGGCTACTTCGTGAGCCTGACCGTCCCGGACGGCCTCGCCTCGGAGGTCGTCCGGCTGGCGAAGGAGGCGGGCGTCGTCCTGACCCCGGCCGGTGCGACGCACCCCTACGGCAAGGACCCGCAGGACGCGACCATCCGGCTCGCCCCGACCCTGCCCCCGCTCGACGAGGTCGAGAAGGCCATGGCCGGTGTCGTGACCTGCGTGCAGCTGGCGCTCGCGCGCCGCTGACGGTGGACGACGACACGACGGGGCCCGGCCGGAACGACCGGCCGGGCCCGGCCGGTCTGCTGGACCGGGCCGGCCTGGCCGTCGACGTCCTGCCCGCCGCCGAGCGGCTGCTCGGGTGCGTCCTCGAGGCCGACACCCCCGACGGCACGGTCGCGGTGCGGCTGGTCGAGGTGGAGGCCTACCGGGGCCGCGACGACCCCGCGTCGCACTGTTATCGCGGCCCGACCCCGCGTAACGCGGTGATGTTCGGCCCGCCCGGGCACTTGTACGTCTACTTCGTCTACGGCATGCACTTCTGCGCGAACGTCTCGTGCCTCACCGACGGCGAGCCGGGCGCGGTCCTGCTGCGAGCCGGTGAGCTGCTCACCGACCCGGGGGTCGCGCGGGAACGCAGACCCACCGCCCGCCGCGACAACGACCTGGCCCGCGGTCCCGCGCGGCTCGCCGCACTGCTCGGGCTGCGCCGCGAGGACAACGGGACCGACGTCACCGACCCGGCGTCACGGGTGCGGCTGCGCGCGGGCGACCCGGTCGCACCGGAGCTGGTCCGGACCGGACCTCGGGTGGGCGTCGCCGCGGCGGCCGAGCTGCCCTGGCGGTTCTGGGTCGAAGGCTCCCCGGCAGTGAGCCCGTACCGGGCCGGGACACGCCGTCGTCGCAGCGCCTGAGCCACCCGCGTGCGCGGTCCGCGGCGGCCCGACCAAGATGGGCACCGTGGGTACCGACATCCTCGACGACCTGGAGTGGCGCGGCCTGATCGCGCAGAGCACCGACCGCGACGCGCTCGCGAAGGAGCTCGCCGCCGACGACCCGGTGTCGATCTATGCAGGCTTCGACCCGACCGCGTCGAGCCTGCACGCCGGGCACCTGATCCCGATGCTCACCCTGCGCCGCTTCCAGGAGGCCGGGCACCGTCCGGTCATCCTCGCCGGCGGGGCGACCGGGATGATCGGGGACCCGCGCGACGTGGGGGAGCGGACGCTCAACGACGCCTCGACCGTGGCCGACTGGACCCGGATCATCCGGGGCCAGCTGGAGAGGTTCGTGTCCTTCGACGACGGGCCGACCGGCGCCGTCGCCGTCAACAACCTGGACTGGACCGGGCAGCAGACGGTCCTGGAGTTCCTGCGCGACCTCGGCAAGCACTTCCCGGTCAGCACGATGATCTCGCGGGACACGGTGAAGCGCCGCCTCGCCGGCGACGGGATGTCCTACACCGAGTTCAGCTACCTGCTGCTCCAGGCCCAGGACTATCTGCACCTGTACCGCGAGCTCGGGGTGCGGCTGCAGATCGGCGGCTCCGACCAGTGGGGCAACATCGTCGGCGGTGTGGACCTCGTCCGCCGGGTGACCGGTGACCACGTCCACGCGCTGACCCTGCAGCTGGTCACCGACTCCGAGGGCCGCAAGTTCGGCAAGTCCACCGGGGGCGGCAACGTCTGGCTCGACCCGGACCGCACCTCGCCGTACGCCTGGTACCAGTACTTCGTGAACGTCGCCGACGCCGACGCGATCACCTACCTCAAGCTCTTCACCTTCCTCGACCGCGCCGAGATCGAGGCGCTGGAGACCGAGCTCGCCGAGAAACCGCACCTGCGTGGCGCGCAACGACGTCTCGCCGCCGAGCTGACGACGCTGGTGCACGGCGAGGAGCAGACCAAGCAGGTGACGACGGCGAGCCAGGCCCTGTTCGGCCGCGCGGAGCTCACCGACCTGGACGCGGCCACCCTCGGTGCCGCGCTCGCCGAGGTGCCGACGGCCGACGCCGGCCCGGCCGACACGATCGTCGACCTGCTCGTCGCCACCGGTCTGACCGACAGCAAGGGGGCCGCGCGCCGCGCCGTGAAGGAGGGCGGCGCGTACGTCAACAACGTCAAGATCATCGACGAGGAGTGGGTCCCGGGTGCCGGTGACGTCCTCGACGGCGGCTGGCTGGTGGTGCGGCGGGGGAAGCGCAACCTGGCCGGTGTGCGGGTCGGATCAGCGTGATCGGCCGCTGACCTGCAGGAACACCGAACAGGTACCCCCCTGTGAATCGCCTCCGGGCCGTCCTGTAACTTTCTCGTTGTCGCCAGGACGGGACGGACGAGAGCGAGACCGGCCGAGAGGCCAGGGACGCGGATCCGGCCCGGAGGCGACGGCCCACGAACTCCACTTCGGTGGAGATCAGGCCGCCTGGAGCGGAGCTTGACGCTGCGCTTCGGTACACGTAGCATAAGAGAGTTGCCTCCTAGCGAGGCCAGCTCTGATGCCCCGGGGCGACGGTCATCAGGCCCGGTTCCCGAGTGCGGGTGTCTTTTGAGAACTCAACAGTGTGTCGAGCTATTTTGATTCGGTTTGGCGTTTTGTGCCAAATTGTTTGTTTGGTTGCAGCATTCGATCCCGTCGGGTGTTGTGGCCAGTTGTTTGTTGCAAGTCAGGGTTTTGTTGGAGAGTTTGATCCTGGCTCAGGACGAACGCTGGCGGCGTGCTTAACACATGCAAGTCGAGCGGTAAGGCCCTTTCGGGGGTACACGAGCGGCGAACGGGTGAGTAACACGTGGGTGACCTGCCCTCCACTCTGGGATAAGCCCGGGAAACTGGGTCTAATACCGGATAGGACCACTGATCGCATGGTTGGTGGTGGAAAGTTTTTTCGGTGGGGGATGGGCCCGCGGCCTATCAGCTTGTTGGTGGGGTGATGGCCTACCAAGGCGGTGACGGGTAGCCGGCCTGAGAGGGCGACCGGCCACACTGGGACTGAGACACGGCCCAGACTCCTACGGGAGGCAGCAGTGGGGAATATTGCGCAATGGGCGGAAGCCTGACGCAGCGACGCCGCGTGGGGGATGACGGCCTTCGGGTTGTAAACCTCTTTCGCCAGGGACGAAGAGCAATTGACGGTACCTGGAGAAGAAGCACCGGCCAACTACGTGCCAGCAGCCGCGGTAACACGTAGGGTGCGAGCGTTGTCCGGAATTATTGGGCGTAAAGAGCTCGTAGGCGGTGTGTCGCGTCGGCCGTGAAAACTTGGGGCTTAACTCTGAGCGTGCGGTCGATACGGGCATCACTTGAGTTCGGCAGGGGAGACTGGAATTCCTGGTGTAGCGGTGAAATGCGCAGATATCAGGAGGAACACCGGTGGCGAAGGCGGGTCTCTGGGCCGATACTGACGCTGAGGAGCGAAAGCGTGGGGAGCGAACAGGATTAGATACCCTGGTAGTCCACGCCGTAAACGTTGGGCGCTAGGTGTGGGGACCATTCCACGGTTTCTGTGCCGCAGCTAACGCATTAAGCGCCCCGCCTGGGGAGTACGGCCGCAAGGCTAAAACTCAAAGGAATTGACGGGGGCCCGCACAAGCGGCGGAGCATGTGGATTAATTCGATGCAACGCGAAGAACCTTACCTGGGTTTGACATGCACCAGACATCCCTAGAGATAGGGCTTCCCTTGTGGTTGGTGTGCAGGTGGTGCATGGCTGTCGTCAGCTCGTGTCGTGAGATGTTGGGTTAAGTCCCGCAACGAGCGCAACCCTTGTTCCATGTTGCCAGCACGTAATGGTGGGGACTCATGGGAGACTGCCGGGGTCAACTCGGAGGAAGGTGGGGATGACGTCAAGTCATCATGCCCCTTATGTCCAGGGCTTCACACATGCTACAATGGCTCATACAGAGGGCTGCGAGACCGTGAGGTGGAGCGAATCCCTTAAAGTGAGTCTCAGTTCGGATCGGGGTCTGCAACTCGACCCCGTGAAGTTGGAGTCGCTAGTAATCGCAGATCAGCAACGCTGCGGTGAATACGTTCCCGGGCCTTGTACACACCGCCCGTCACGTCACGAAAGTTGGTAACACCCGAAGCCGGCGGCCCAACCCTTGTGGAGGGAGCTGTCGAAGGTGGGACTGGCGATTGGGACGAAGTCGTAACAAGGTAGCCGTACCGGAAGGTGCGGCTGGATCACCTCCTTTCTAAGGAGTCCCATCATGTGATGGGGCACCACACGCTCTTTATTGGGTGTCTGTGGTTCCTTCATTGAATCGCATTTGCGGCCCCGTTCGTGGGTCGGGTGCGTTGGGTGGAACGCAGCACGTCGAACCGTTTGGCTTGGCACACTGTTGGGTCCTGAGAAGACGCCCTGTGGGTTGTTTTCTTTGGCCGCTCAGGTTGAGGGTTGTCCTAACGCCCCGGTTGGTTCCGGGTGTGGTGGTTTCTTCTTGGTCTGGTGTGGTTGTGGGTTGAGTGTTGCATAGTGGATGCGAGCATCTTGTTGTGGTCAAGTTGTTAAGAGCACATGGTGGATGCCTGGGCATCAGGAGCCGATGAAGGACGTGGGAGGCCGCGATAGGCCTCGGGGAGCTGTCAACCGAGCTGTGATCCGAGGGTGTCCGAATGGGGAAACCCAGCGCCCGTCATGGGGCGTTACCCGTACCTGAATTCATAGGGTGCGTGGAGGGAACGTGGGGAAGTGAAACATCTCAGTACCCACAGGAAGAGAAAACAATAGTGATTCCGTGAGTAGTGGCGAGCGAAAGCGGAAGAGGCTAAACCGTGTCCGTGTCAAGCCGGCAGGCGTTGCGGGTGCGGGGTTGTGAGACGTGTCGTTCATCTTCTGCCGAGGATGGGACAGCAAGTGCCTGTGTTAGCGGAACGACTCTGGGATGGTCGGCCGTAGTGGGTGATAGCCCCGTACGCGAAAACACTGGGTTCTGTTGTGGGCGTGTTCTCGAGTAGCAGCGAGCCCGTGAAATTCGCTGTGAATCTGGCGGGACCACCCGTCAAGCCTAAATACTACCTGATGACCGATAGCGGACAAGTACCGTGAGGGAAAGGTGAAAAGTACCCCGGGAGGGGAGTGAAATAGTACCTGAAACCGTGTGCTTACAAGCCGTCAGAGCCTTTCGGGGTGATGGCGTGCCTTTTGAAGAATGAGCCTGCGAGTTATGCTTCGTGGCGAGGTTAACCTGTGTGGGGTAGCCGTAGCGAAAGCGAGTCCGAATAGGGCGTCTGAGTCGCGGGGTGTAGACCCGAAGCGGAGTGATCTACCCATGGCCAGGGTGAAGCGTCGGTAAGACGTCGTGGAGGCCCGAACCCACCAGGGTTGAAAACCTGGGGGATGAGCTGTGGGTAGGGGTGAAAGGCCAATCAAACTTCGTGATAGCTGGTTCTCCCCGAAATGCATTTAGGTGCAGCGTCGTGTGTTTCTCACCGGAGGTAGAGCACTGGATGGCCTAGGGGGCCGACAAGCTTACCGAAGTCAGCCAAACTCCGAATGCCGGTGAGTGAGAGCGCGGCAGTGAGACTGCGGGGGATAAGCTTCGTGGTCGAGAGGGAAACAGCCCAGATCACCGGCTAAGGCCCCTAAGCGTGCGCTAAGTGGGAAAGGATGTGGGATCGCCCGGACAACCAGGAGGTTGGCTTAGAAGCAGCCACCCTTGAAAGAGTGCGTAATAGCTCACTGGTCAAGTGGTCCTGCGCCGACAATGTAGCGGGGCTCAAGCGCACCGCCGAAGCCGTGGCAATGACACTTTGGTGTTGTTGGGTAGGGGAGCGTCCTGCATCTGGTGAAGCCCGGGAGTGATTTACGGGTGGAGGGTGTGGGAGTGAGAATGCAGGCATGAGTAGCGAATGCAGAGTGAGAATCTCTGCCGCCGGATGACCAAGGGTTCCTGGGCCAGGTTGTTCCGCCCAGGGTGAGCCGGGACCTAAGGCGAGGCCGTCAGGCGTAGTCGATGGACAACGGGTTGATATTCCCGTGCTCGTGATAGTGCGTCCATGCCGAGGCTGGTGATGCTAACCATCCGAACCCACCTTCGCTCCTTCGGGAGTGTTGTTTGTGGGGGAGCGTGGGATCCGATCTGGTAGTAGGCAAGTGATGGGGTGACGCAGGAGGGTAGCTCCGCCACGCGGTGGTTGTCGTGGTGTAAGCCTGTAGCCCGAGTCCTAGGTAAATCCGGGGCTCATTAAAGGGTGAGAGGTGATGCGTAGCCGATTGAGGCGAAGAGAGTGATCCCATGCTGTCGGTCTAGCGAGTGCTGGTTGCGGCCCGTAGCACTCGCAAGAGCTTTCCGACAGCAGTGGGTCACTCTCTTCGCCTCAATCGGCTACGCATCACCTCTCACCCTTTAATGAGCCCCGGATTTACCTAGGACTCGGGCTACAGGCTTACACCACGACAACCACCGCGTGGCGGAGCTACCCTCCTGCGTCACCCCATCACTTGCCTACTACCAGATCGGATCCCACGCTCCCCCACAAACAACACTCCCGAAGGAGCGAAGGTGGGTTCGGATGGTTAGCATCACCAGCCTCGGCATGGACGCACTATCACGAGCACGGGAATATCAACCCGTTGTCCATCGACTACGCCTGACGGCCTCGCCTTAGGTCCCGGCTCACCCTGGGCGGAACAACCTGGCCCAGGAACCCTTGGTCATCCGGCGGCAGAGATTCTCACTCTGCATTCGCTACTCATGCCTGCATTCTCACTCCCACACCCTCCACCCGTAAATCACTCCCGGGCTTCACCAGATGCAGGACGCTCCCCTACCCAACAACACCAAAGTGTCATTGCCACGGCTTCGGCGGTGCGCTTGAGCCCCGCTACATTGTCGGCGCAGGACCACTTGACCAGTGAGCTATTACGCACTCTTTCAAGGGTGGCTGCTTCTAAGCCAACCTCCTGGTTGTCCGGGCGATCCCACATCCTTTCCCACTTAGCGCACGCTTAGGGGCCTTAGCCGGTGATCTGGGCTGTTTCCCTCTCGACCACGAAGCTTATCCCCCGCAGTCTCACTGCCGCGCTCTCACTCACCGGCATTCGGAGTTTGGCTGACTTCGGTAAGCTTGTCGGCCCCCTAGGCCATCCAGTGCTCTACCTCCGGTGAGAAACACACGACGCTGCACCTAAATGCATTTCGGGGAGAACCAGCTATCACGAAGTTTGATTGGCCTTTCACCCCTACCCACAGCTCATCCCCCAGGTTTTCAACCCTGGTGGGTTCGGGCCTCCACGACGTCTTACCGACGCTTCACCCTGGCCATGGGTAGATCACTCCGCTTCGGGTCTACACCCCGCGACTCAGACGCCCTATTCGGACTCGCTTTCGCTACGGCTACCCCACACAGGTTAACCTCGCCACGAAGCATAACTCGCAGGCTCATTCTTCAAAAGGCACGCCATCACCCCGAAAGGCTCTGACGGCTTGTAAGCACACGGTTTCAGGTACTATTTCACTCCCCTCCCGGGGTACTTTTCACCTTTCCCTCACGGTACTTGTCCGCTATCGGTCATCAGGTAGTATTTAGGCTTGACGGGTGGTCCCGCCAGATTCACAGCGAATTTCACGGGCTCGCTGCTACTCGAGAACACGCCCACAACAGAACCCAGTGTTTTCGCGTACGGGGCTATCACCCACTACGGCCGACCATCCCAGAGTCGTTCCGCTAACACAGGCACTTGCTGTCCCATCCTCGGCAGAAGATGAACGACACGTCTCACAACCCCGCACCCGCAACGCCTGCCGGCTTGACACGGACACGGTTTAGCCTCTTCCGCTTTCGCTCGCCACTACTCACGGAATCACTATTGTTTTCTCTTCCTGTGGGTACTGAGATGTTTCACTTCCCCACGTTCCCTCCACGCACCCTATGAATTCAGGTACGGGTAACGCCCCATGACGGGCGCTGGGTTTCCCCATTCGGACACCCTCGGATCACAGCTCGGTTGACAGCTCCCCGAGGCCTATCGCGGCCTCCCACGTCCTTCATCGGCTCCTGATGCCCAGGCATCCACCATGTGCTCTTAACAACTTGACCACAACAAGATGCTCGCATCCACTATGCAACACTCAACCCACAACCACACCAGACCAAGAAGAAACCACCACACCCGGAACCAACCGGGGCGTTAGGACAACCCTCAACCTGAGCGGCCAAAGAAAACAACCCACAGGGCGTCTTCTCAGGACCCAACAGTGTGCCAAGCCAAACGGTTCGACGTGCTGCGTTCCACCCAACGCACCCGACCCACGAACGGGGCCGCAAATGCGATTCAATGAAGGAACCACAGACACCCAATAAAGAGCGTGTGGTGCCCCATCACATGATGGGACTCCTTAGAAAGGAGGTGATCCAGCCGCACCTTCCGGTACGGCTACCTTGTTACGACTTCGTCCCAATCGCCAGTCCCACCTTCGACAGCTCCCTCCACAAGGGTTGGGCCGCCGGCTTCGGGTGTTACCAACTTTCGTGACGTGACGGGCGGTGTGTACAAGGCCCGGGAACGTATTCACCGCAGCGTTGCTGATCTGCGATTACTAGCGACTCCAACTTCACGGGGTCGAGTTGCAGACCCCGATCCGAACTGAGACTCACTTTAAGGGATTCGCTCCACCTCACGGTCTCGCAGCCCTCTGTATGAGCCATTGTAGCATGTGTGAAGCCCTGGACATAAGGGGCATGATGACTTGACGTCATCCCCACCTTCCTCCGAGTTGACCCCGGCAGTCTCCCATGAGTCCCCACCATTACGTGCTGGCAACATGGAACAAGGGTTGCGCTCGTTGCGGGACTTAACCCAACATCTCACGACACGAGCTGACGACAGCCATGCACCACCTGCACACCAACCACAAGGGAAGCCCTATCTCTAGGGATGTCTGGTGCATGTCAAACCCAGGTAAGGTTCTTCGCGTTGCATCGAATTAATCCACATGCTCCGCCGCTTGTGCGGGCCCCCGTCAATTCCTTTGAGTTTTAGCCTTGCGGCCGTACTCCCCAGGCGGGGCGCTTAATGCGTTAGCTGCGGCACAGAAACCGTGGAATGGTCCCCACACCTAGCGCCCAACGTTTACGGCGTGGACTACCAGGGTATCTAATCCTGTTCGCTCCCCACGCTTTCGCTCCTCAGCGTCAGTATCGGCCCAGAGACCCGCCTTCGCCACCGGTGTTCCTCCTGATATCTGCGCATTTCACCGCTACACCAGGAATTCCAGTCTCCCCTGCCGAACTCAAGTGATGCCCGTATCGACCGCACGCTCAGAGTTAAGCCCCAAGTTTTCACGGCCGACGCGACACACCGCCTACGAGCTCTTTACGCCCAATAATTCCGGACAACGCTCGCACCCTACGTGTTACCGCGGCTGCTGGCACGTAGTTGGCCGGTGCTTCTTCTCCAGGTACCGTCAATTGCTCTTCGTCCCTGGCGAAAGAGGTTTACAACCCGAAGGCCGTCATCCCCCACGCGGCGTCGCTGCGTCAGGCTTCCGCCCATTGCGCAATATTCCCCACTGCTGCCTCCCGTAGGAGTCTGGGCCGTGTCTCAGTCCCAGTGTGGCCGGTCGCCCTCTCAGGCCGGCTACCCGTCACCGCCTTGGTAGGCCATCACCCCACCAACAAGCTGATAGGCCGCGGGCCCATCCCCCACCGAAAAAACTTTCCACCACCAACCATGCGATCAGTGGTCCTATCCGGTATTAGACCCAGTTTCCCGGGCTTATCCCAGAGTGGAGGGCAGGTCACCCACGTGTTACTCACCCGTTCGCCGCTCGTGTACCCCCGAAAGGGCCTTACCGCTCGACTTGCATGTGTTAAGCACGCCGCCAGCGTTCGTCCTGAGCCAGGATCAAACTCTCCAACAAAACCCTGACTTGCAACAAACAACTGGCCACAACACCCGACGGGATCGAATGCTGCAACCAAACAAACAATTTGGCACAAAACGCCAAACCGAATCAAAATAGCTCGACACACTGTTGAGTTCTCAAAAGACACCCGCACTCGGGAACCGGGCCTGATGACCGTCGCCCCGGGCATCAGAGCTGGCCTCGCTAGGAGGCAACTCTCTTATGCTACGTGTACCGAAGCGCAGCGTCAAGCTCCGCTCCAGGCGGCCTGATCTCCACCGAAGTGGAGTTCGTGGGCCGTCGCCTCCGGGCCGGATCCGCGTCCCTGGCCTCTCGGCCGGTCTCGCTCTCGTCCGTCCCGTCCTGGCGACAACGAGAAAGTTACAGGACGGCCCGGAGGCGATTCACAGGGGGTACCTGTTCGGTGTTCCTGCAGGTCAGCGGCCGATCACGCTGATCCGACCCGCACACCGGCCAGGTTGCGCTTCCCCCGCCGCACCACCAGCCAGCCGCCGTCGAGGACGTCACCGGCACCGGGACCCACTCCTCGTCGATGATCTTGACGTTGTTGACGTACGCGCCGCCCTCCTTCACGGCGCGGCGCGCGGCCCCCTTGCTGTCGGTCAGACCGGTGGCGACGAGCAGGTCGACGATCGTGTCGGCCGGGCCGGCGTCGGCCGTCGGCACCTCGGCGAGCGCGGCACCGAGGGTGGCCGCGTCCAGGTCGGTGAGCTCCGCGCGGCCGAACAGGGCCTGGCTCGCCGTCGTCACCTGCTTGGTCTGCTCCTCGCCGTGCACCAGCGTCGTCAGCTCGGCGGCGAGACGTCGTTGCGCGCCACGCAGGTGCGGTTTCTCGGCGAGCTCGGTCTCCAGCGCCTCGATCTCGGCGCGGTCGAGGAAGGTGAAGAGCTTGAGGTAGGTGATCGCGTCGGCGTCGGCGACGTTCACGAAGTACTGGTACCAGGCGTACGGCGAGGTGCGGTCCGGGTCGAGCCAGACGTTGCCGCCCCGGTGGACTTGCCGAACTTGCGGCCCTCGGAGTCGGTGACCAGCTGCAGGGTCAGCGCGTGGACGTGGTCACCGGTCACCCGGCGGACGAGGTCCACACCGCCGACGATGTTGCCCCACTGGTCGGAGCCGCCGATCTGCAGCCGCACCCCGAGCTCGCGGTACAGGTGCAGATAGTCCTGGGCCTGGAGCAGCAGGTAGCTGAACTCGGTGTAGGACATCCCGTCGCCGGCGAGGCGGCGCTTCACCGTGTCCCGCGAGATCATCGTGCTGACCGGGAAGTGCTTGCCGAGGTCGCGCAGGAACTCCAGGACCGTCTGCTGCCCGGTCCAGTCCAGGTTGTTGACGGCGACGGCGCCGGTCGGCCCGTCGTCGAAGGACACGAACCTCTCCAGCTGGCCCCGGATGATCCGGGTCCAGTCGGCCACGGTCGAGGCGTCGTTGAGCGTCCGCTCCCCCACGTCGCGCGGGTCCC